>NZ_CP012830.1:3222500-6387500 GCF_001307155.1 Pseudomonas fluorescens | reverse complement strand
GGTAAGTTCCGACCTGCACGAATGGCGTAACGATGGCGGCGCTGTCTCCACCCGAGACTCAGTGAAATTGAAATCGCTGTGAAGATGCAGTGTATCCGCGGCTAGACGGAAAGACCCCGTGAACCTTTACTATAGCTTTGCACTGGACTTTGAATTTGCTTGTGTAGGATAGGTGGGAGGCTTTGAAGCGTGGACGCCAGTTCGCGTGGAGCCAACCTTGAAATACCACCCTGGCAACTTTGAGGTTCTAACTCAGGTCCGTTATCCGGATCGAGGACAGTGTATGGTGGGTAGTTTGACTGGGGCGGTCTCCTCCTAAAGAGTAACGGAGGAGTACGAAGGTGCGCTCAGACCGGTCGGAAATCGGTCGTAGAGTATAAAGGCAAAAGCGCGCTTGACTGCGAGACAGACACGTCGAGCAGGTACGAAAGTAGGTCTTAGTGATCCGGTGGTTCTGTATGGAAGGGCCATCGCTCAACGGATAAAAGGTACTCCGGGGATAACAGGCTGATACCGCCCAAGAGTTCATATCGACGGCGGTGTTTGGCACCTCGATGTCGGCTCATCACATCCTGGGGCTGAAGCCGGTCCCAAGGGTATGGCTGTTCGCCATTTAAAGTGGTACGCGAGCTGGGTTTAGAACGTCGTGAGACAGTTCGGTCCCTATCTGCCGTGGACGTTTGAGATTTGAGAGGGGCTGCTCCTAGTACGAGAGGACCGGAGTGGACGAACCTCTGGTGTTCCGGTTGTCACGCCAGTGGCATTGCCGGGTAGCTATGTTCGGAATAGATAACCGCTGAAAGCATCTAAGCGGGAAACTAGCCTCAAGATGAGATCTCACTGGGACCTTGAGTCCCCTGAAGGGCCGTCGAAGACTACGACGTTGATAGGTTGGGTGTGTAAGCGCTGTGAGGCGTTGAGCTAACCAATACTAATTGCCCGTGAGGCTTGACCATATAACACCCAAGCAATTTGAGAACTCGAAAGAGGCCAGATTGCGGTGTGTGAAGACGAAACGAACCGAAAGTTCGAGCTGCTCACAAACACCGAGATCTATCACATACCCAATTTGCTGAAGCGAGACCAACTGGTCACGACTCAGTACCCGAATTTCTTGACGACCATAGAGCATTGGAACCACCTGATCCCATCCCGAACTCAGCAGTGAAACGATGCATCGCCCGATGGTAGTGTGGGGTTTCCCCCATGTGAGAGTAGGTCATCGTCAAGATTAAATTCCGAAACCCCAATTGCGAAAGCAGTTGGGGTTTTGTTTTGCCTGCGAGAAAGTGCCCGGACAACCTGACTAGGTTGCCCGCGCCAGCTTCCACTGCCTGGCCAGATGCACATAGACAATCACGTTGATGAGAAGCACCAGGCAGCCCAGCCCTAGCTGTATCGCCGGTGTCAGTCCCGCCGGGTATATCAACGGCCACACATAGTGCTCGATGAAACTGTCACTGTAACCGTCCTGTCCGGCAGATTGGCGCCAGAGGTTTTCCCAACGGGTCAGTGGGCAGGTCAACTGAAAGACTTCGACGACCACGCCCCACACGGCTGCCGGCAGGTGCCACCAGATCAAGTGCCGCCATTTGAGCGTTAACAGTCCGCCGAAAAGCACGAACAGAATGAACATTAGATGAAACAGTACCAGCCCGTCGGCGGCTATTCGGTAAAGCATGACGACTCCGTCCTCGATTGTTTTCCATAGCCGCCGAATATGCGGTTTTGTTGAAGTAAGGCTGCTCGCCTTCAGCAAAACCACACGTTCACGCGGTGATTTTTTGTCCTGTCTCTCGCCACCTATACTCAAAATACCATGGTCGGAAATGCTGCTCGTTCCGTTCGGACAGCGTAAAGGTTAGCGCTGCCGTGTCATTTCTAGGGGACTGCGATCTTGAATCTGCGTTTCCTGCACGTTGTCTTGTTAGTGGTGTTGGCAGGATGTGCCACAGTACATCGTGCCTCCGAGCCGACTGCGCCGGTTGTAATCTCGGAAGCGACCTGGCAGCAGATTGATCAAGACATAGACACCGCATCGTTGGCCTCCAAAGGCGTAGTCAAGCGTTACACACGCAGCGCCATGGAGCGCTGGAGAGAGCTGGTCTACCAGCGTACTGAAACAGACTTCATCCCGTGGTTTACCAACTATTGGACCCAGCAATGGCTGTCTGCGAAGGTGGGCTGGTACAAGATGAGCAGCGGAGGAGAGGTCGATCCAGTGGTAAACCGGCTAACGGTCTATCTACAGGAGCAATACCATGAACGCGTGCTGGACCCCGTCGCCAAGGTCACCGATCCCAACGCGATCATGGTTGACGCAATTGCTCTGTATTTACAGACCCTCGACGCGCATCTCGTGGAGATCCAGCAGCACTACAGCGCACCTCAAGATCAATTCGACCGTCGACTCAACGACATTCCGGCAATTGCGCTGGCACCTCCGCCCGCACGCAACGCTTCGCTCTATCAAATTGCTCATGCTGAACCGGTTACCAAACTGCCAGCCTATCAGGCCTTGATCGAACGGGTTCGCAGCGCTAACAGCGGCGCGGGAGCCGGGTTATCGGACGCCGGTATATCGTCGGTGGCCAAGCGAGCCGGCGAAAAACTCGAAGCCGAGATTGCCACGCGCAGTGCCGCCGGTGCTGTTGCCGCGGCAGTTGGCCGAGTAGCGGGGGCAGTAATTTCTGTGGTGTCGGCGAGTGTTGGTGCTGTCTCGAACGAGCATGATCGGCCGGAGACGGAAGCGCAGCTACGCAAAAGCCTGGGCGACGCGTTCGACAAAGCGTGGCTTGGGTTGATAGAAAACGAGGCCAATGGGGTAATGGCGGGGGTCTACTACATTTCGGGGCAGATAGAAGGCAGTCTCGCCAAAAACCTGCCGCTCGTGCCCGAACCTGCACCGCTGGAGTCTCCTCTGCAAGGCGGTCAGGCTCTTCAGTAGGAGAATAGCCTACCTCTGCTACTCAACAGGTGGACATCCATTGAGGGGCGCGCTGGCCATTTTGCTGATCAGGCCGGCCAGTCGTTTTACGTTGTTTTGATGAGCCACCACCAGATCATCAACGGTCGATCCCGTCGGTGTTTGCAACGTTGTGCGGCAGGTCAGCGGTGCGCTGTTTGCATCGGCTCCCGAAGTCCTCAGGCGCCATTTCACATCGACGAGTGCGTACTGACCGGGGACAGAATCAAAACGCTGCACATCGACCCGCAGCGAGACATCGCGCTGAGATGTCGTGCCAGACAGTTGATTGAGCAAGGCGCTTTTCAACTCGTCGGACAGGCTGGCCCCCCACCATTCGGTTTCCAGAATTGCCAGGCCGCTGTTGCCCTGACGAATGACGATTTGCGGGCGGTCGACCTGAGGCGGCACGGTGACCCGCTCAATCTGGATATCTGCGCTGCCACGCGCGCCTGCGGCCAACTGGGCCGGGATCAGGGTATGGTAATGAATCGGATCACTGCGGCATGCGACGAGCAACACCACCAGGCTGAGCAACGAAACTTTCAGCGAAATAGCCATGGGCTTGCTCCTGGGTCAGTTGCTCGAAGACGGCTGCAGGTCTTGTGTAGGGGCACCTTTGGGGCGCCCGCGCAACAGGGATTCTGGATGACGAGTCAGGTAGTCTGACAATTCACGCAGCGAGCGTGATGCGCGCCCGAGTTCGTCCAGGGTTCCACTCAATTGCTCACGTTGTGGCGAGCCTTCGGCGAGGGTCGAGCTGGCCGATTGCAGGGTTTTACTCAAGTCCTGCAAGGTGTTCTGTACACTTGGCAGTGTCGTGCTGTTGACTTGTTTGAGGCTTTTACGCAGTTCTGTCAGGTTGTCATCAAGGTTGTTGGCGATGCGCTCGATCGGCAGTTTGTTGATCTTTTCGATCACTGCCTGAAACTGCTCTTGCAACTGCTCGAGGCTCGCAGGAACAGTGGGTATCCGCATTGGCCGGGCGTTGGGGTCGAAGGCAACTTTTTCGGCTTTAGGGAAGAAATCCAGTGCAATGTACAGCTGTCCGGTCAACAAATTGCCACTGCGGGCCTGGGCGCGCAGGCCGTTTTCGACAAAGCTGCCCATGAGTCGATTAACCGCCTGTTCGTCGTCGGGGTTGTAGTTCAGGGCCTTCAGCATCTTGATATGGGCCTGGCCCAGACGTTGCGGATAGATCACGATGCCCACGTTGATGGGGAAACTGTGGGCCTTCTCATCGTAGTCCAGATTGATCGCGACCACCTTGCCGATATCCAGTCCCTGGAATTCCACGGGGGCATCCACCTTCAAGCCGCGCAACGCCTGATTGAAACGCAGCGACAGGAATTGCGCCTTGCCGTTGGGTGGGGCAAGGGCGGTCTGTTGATTGTCGAACAGCTCGAAGCTCCTGTTTTCGGCCGCCGGTTGGTCGTTGGGACTGTAGTCTGGAGCACGAAAGGTAATTCCGCCCACCAGCAAGGCTGACAGTGACTCGGTTTTGAACGCAAAGCCATTGGCGCCCACATCGATGGCGATACCGCTGACGTTCCAGAAACGAGTGTTTTCAGTGACGTAGACATCGTTCGGCGCCTTGACGAAGACCTGGATATCCACCCCCTTGCCCTCCGAATCCAGGGTATAGGCGACCACTTGCCCCACCGGGATCTTGCGGAAGTAAACAGGAGAGCCAATTTCCAGTGAACCGAGATCCTGGGTGTGCAACATGAAATGCTTGCCCGGTTCACCAAAGGTGAGGGGGAGCGGGGCTTCAAGACCTATGAAGGTTTTGGCGCGGGCATCGGCGCGACCGGCGTCGGCACCGACAAAGGCGCCCGAGAGCAACGTGTCAAATCCAGACACGCCGCCGGCACCAATGCGTGGCCGCACGACCCAGAACTTCGAGTCTTCGCGGGTGAAGGATTCCGCCTGTTTGACGAGTTTCACCGTGGCGTTGACGCTCTTCTGGTCATCGCTCAATTCGACCTCGGAGACATGGCCGATCACCACGTTGCGGTATTTGACCTCGGTCTTGTTGGCGATGAGACCTTCGCCAGTCTTGAAGTTGAGAATGATGGTTGGACCTTGTTGCAGTATGTTGTGCACCACCAGGGACACCCCGACCAGCACTGCGACGATCGGCACGATCCATACCAGCGAAATACTCCAGCGACGGGTCTTGATGTTGGCATGGCCGGGGACTGGCTGTCCCTCAGCGGCTTGCGACTCCATCCATGACCTCCTTGGATTTTCGGTTTTCCCAAATCAGGCGCGGGTCAAAACTCATTGCCGAGAGCATGGTGAACACCACCACCAGACCAAAGAACAGTATCCCCTGGCGGGGTTCGATATCGCCCAGCGCCTGGAACTTCACCAGCGCCGCTACCAGTGCGACGACAATCACATCGAGCATCGACCAGTAGCCGATCAGCTCGACAAAACGGTAGAGTTTTGAACGCTCTTTGCGAGCCCAGAGGCTGCCGCGTTGTACCGTGATCAGCAGCAGCGAGAGGGCCACGAACTTGATGCCCGGCACCGCAATACTGGCGATGAAAATGATCAGCGCAATGTCCCAGGCACCATGCTCCCAGAACTCCAGCACGCCGCCGATGATGGTGCTTTCAGAGTCGCTGCCCAACATGCTGGTGTTCATCACCGGCAACAGATTGGCCGGGATGTAAAACACCATTGAGGCCAGCAGGTAGGCCCAGGTTCGGGTCAATGAGTTGGCTTTGCGGGCATGCAAGGGGGCGCCACAGCGCTCGCACTCGTGTGGGTGGTCGGTCATGTCACAGGCATTGCCGCAGCTGTGGCACAGGCAAAGGTTGAGATCGCGGGCTTCAGGTGCTGTGTTCATAGGGTGTCCCACAGGTCGCGAACATCGCGGCCGGCAATCCGGATCAGCAGCAAGCTCAGCACCGAGAGGGCAAACAGGCCGATGCCCGGTAGCACATCAAGCAGACCTGCAAGTTTGAACACCGAGACCAGCGCCCCCAGTAGGCAAACCTCAAGCATGCTCCAGGGCCTTAGCGTTTCCAGCCAGCGCATGCACAGCCTGAATGCCGGTGAGCGCCTGGCCGCCAGGGCAAAACTCAACACCCAGACCAACAACAGCAGTTGAATGATGGGGGCGATGATCATGGCGATGGCCGCGACCATGGCCATGAAGGTGATCGGCCCCTGGCTGAGCGCCAGCACCGAGTCCCATAAAGTGGCGCTATTTTTCAGGCCTTTGAGGCTGATGCTCATCACCGGATAGAAGTTGGCGAAAACCCACAGAACGGCGGCCGTCAGGCTCAAGGCCAGGCGTTGCTCCACTGACAATCCGTTGTAGCGCTGAAGTACCCCGCCACAACGCGTGCACAGGGCAGTTTGATGTTTGGCGAGCGCCACTTTTTCATACACGCAATCGCAATGTTCACAGATGATCAAATGATCAGTCCTGGTCATGGTTCGCGCTCAGGGGAAGTCGGAAGCTACAGGCCGTTAAATGAATATAGAAGCCCCTCGCGATAGAGCAAATCCAATGTACGAGACTGAGGCAAGACGGGGTGGCAAGCGCTGGTAGCTTGTGGCTGTCACAACCAACAACTGCGAGTTCTTGAGGACCGAGAGCGCGCAGTCAGTGGTTTGGGTTGATGGGCGAGAGAAGTTATTCGCCGCGGATGTACTGCTCCAGTTGCTGGATCAGCTCGGCCTGCTCGGCAATGGCTTCCTTGACGAGGTCGCCGATGGACAGCAAACCCAGCAGTTGACCGTTTTCCACCACCGGCAAATGACGCAGGTGCTTGTCGGTCATGATATTCATGCAGGTTTGCACGGATTGATGGGAGTCCACCGTGATCACTGGCGAGTTCATAATGTCGCTGACGGGCGTGCCGACCGAAGAGCGACCTTTGAGCACCAGTTTGCGCGCATAGTCGCGCTCACTGATCACGCCAACTATTCGACCGTCTTTGAGTACCGGCAATGCGCCGACGTTTTTTGCGGCCATGACCATCAGGGCTTCGAGCACCATCTGATGCGAGTTGATGGTATGAACCTGCTGGTTCTGTTCGGCCTTTAACTTGAGCAGTTGCGCGACGGTCTTCATGAGGGCCTCTCCGGTGTTGTATTTATCAGGCGTCGCCAAGCGCGTTGACGCTTATACAGAATCATAGACGCAGGCCAACAGAGCAAGAGGGCAAAGCGGCATTCAGGGGTTCTAAAAGCGTCATCGAAGGGAGTTTGCGCTATCAGCAGTGCGGTTTCGCTCTTGGCAGTCGCTGATAGCCCGGACGGGCTATCAGCGTCGTGGCGCGCTCGCTTAGCAGTAGCGATCGATCACGCACACACCGGACTGACCCTGTGCACTCTTCCACGCCTGATTCAGCGTCTCAAGAACACGCGCGACAAAGTCTTTGTCGGCGGCAGCTTTCTTGCCAACATAACCCTGGCCGCGACGGTACATCTTCAATCGGGCACGCAAGTCATGCTTGTTCTTTTCGAACTCATCTTCATGGGCGTGGGGCGACAGGCAGTCGATATGCACCTGGCCAGACTCGGCAATCCACAGGATATGGCTGTCATGGCTGTCTTTGTGTGCTGCGAACATCCGAGCCAGTTCATCAATAGTCGGTTGATTGTTCAGATTCATTTGTAAGCCCCTTGACCAGTGTTTGATCTGTCTAGTTGGTTCGCTAATTCACTTCTCTGCATCGGTAAGTTGATATCTGGTACCGAAACCAGGGCGACAGTGGGTGTCTGCCGAATATCGGCAGGGCCTTGAGCAGGATGCATGTAGTCTTGCCGAGAAACTGCTACGCACGTACGGCACAGCGGGGAGAAACAGCGATTACCTGGACGTTGTTACCGACATTATTCAGCTCGGCCACAAGCATCTTGAGGATTGATCGCCAGCGTTTCTCGTCCTTGTACTGGACGCTCATGCTGGGTCAGCTTCATCAATCTGCCTTGTGGGCAGTACACATCCGGGAGCAGCTCGGCGGTCAGTCGAGCTTTTTCACAACACTTTTGCCAATGCTCCCGATCGGGGAGACGTCCGCATCATGCAAGGGGAAAAACAACTCGTCAACGGTTTTGTAGTGAATATTTTAAATCACTACATAAAACGCTATGGCGCCCGCAGGGTCGGCCTAGAGCCTTGTCCTACAATCACTTGCCCGGCAAACGCAAAGGCAGCCGTGAGCACCGATGACGCGTAGAATCACCCTGTGAAATAGTCTTCGAGGTTGCAGTGGTGGATTTACAGCAGGGCTTCGTCTTGACCCGGCATTGGCGCGATACCCCGGCCGGCACGCAAGTCGAGTTCTGGTTGGCGACCGATCAAGGCCCAAGGCTTGTCCGGCTGCCGGTTCAGCCGTCGGTGGCGTTCATTCCCGAGCAGCAGCGCGAGCGGGCCGAGTTGCTGTTGCGCGGCGAGCAGGGTGTCGAGCTTCGCCCGCTGGGGTTGCAGGATTTTCAGCATCGGCCGGTGTTCGGGCTGTATTGCCAGCAGCACCGCCAGTTGATGCACCTCGATACGCTGTTGCGCAGGGCCGGTGTCGATGTGTTTGAGGCGGATATTCGTCCGCCGGAACGCTACCTGATGGAGCGCTTCATCACCGCGCCGGTATCGTTCACGGGAACGGCGGACGACTCAGGCACACTGCTCGACGCTCATCTCAAGCCTGCGCCTGGCTATCGCCCACGGCTGAAGCTGGTTTCGCTGGATATCGAAACCACCGAGCAGGGCGAGCTGTATTCGATTGCACTGGAAGGCTGTGGTCAGCGTCAGGTCTACATGCTCGGGGCGCCAAATGGCGATGACTCGTTGGTGGACTTTGCGCTTGAGTACTGCGACTCACGAACCCTGTTGCTGAAAAAACTCAACGAGTGGTTTGCGCTCCACGACCCCGATGCAATCATCGGCTGGAACCTGGTGCAATTCGACCTGCGCGTGCTGCACGAGCATGCCCGGCGGCTGGCCGTACCGTTGCGCCTGGGGCGCGGTGGCGAGGAGATGCAGTGGCGCGAACACGGTTCGGGCAACAATCACTTCTTTGCCGCAGCGGCAGGCCGACTGATCATCGATGGCATCGAGTCACTGCGCTCGGCGACCTGGAGTTTCCCCTCGTTCAGTCTGGAGAACGTCGCGCAGACGCTGCTCGGCGAAGGTAAGTCGATCGACAATCCGTACCAGCGCATGGACGAAATCAACCGCATGTTCGCCGAGGACAAGCCCGCGCTGGCGCGCTACAACCTCAAGGATTGCGAGCTGGTCACGCGGATATTCCACAAGACCGAACTGCTGACCTTCTTGCTCGAGCGCGCCAGCGTCACCGGTTTACCGGCCGATCGCAGCGGCGGTTCGGTTGCCGCGTTCACTCACCTCTACATGCCGTTGATGCACCGTCAGGGCTTTGTCGCGCCGAACCTCGGCGAGCGTCCTCCGCAGGCCAGTCCCGGCGGGTTTGTCATGGACTCGCAACCGGGGTTGTACGAATCGGTGTTGGTGCTCGACTACAAGAGCCTGTACCCGTCGATCATCCGGACCTTTTTGATCGACCCGGTGGGGCTGGTGGAGGGCTTGCGCCACCCCGACGACAGCGAGTCGGTGCCGGGTTTCCGTGGTGCACGTTTCTCGCGGACGCGGCACTGCCTGCCAGCGATTGTCGCCCGTGTATCGCAAGGCCGGGAAGTTGCCAAGCGCGAGCACAATGCACCGCTTTCCCAGGCGCTGAAAATCATCATGAACGCCTTCTATGGCGTGCTCGGCTCCAGTGGCTGCCGGTTTTTCGATACGCGCCTGGCGTCATCGATCACCTTGCGCGGGCACGAGATCATGCTCAGGACTCGTCAGCTGATCGAGGCGCAAGGGCACGTGGTGATTTATGGCGACACCGACTCGACTTTCGTCTGGCTGCGGCGTGCTCATGGTCAGGAAGAGGCGGCGCAGATCGGCCGGTCTCTGGTCGAATACGTCAACCAATGGTGGCGCGAGCATTTGCTGCAGGAGTTCGGTTTGCACAGCGTGCTCGAACTGCAATTCGAAACGCACTTTCGACGGTTTCTGATGCCGACCATTCGCGGCGCAGAAGAGGGCAGCAAGAAGCGCTATGCCGGGCTGGTGACGCGCGCCGACGGCACTGACGAAATGGTCTACAAAGGCCTGGAAACCGTGCGCACCGACTGGTCGCCGCTGGCCCGGCAATTTCAGCAGGAGCTCTACCTGCGGATCTTTCACCGTCGGCCTTATCAGGATTACGTTCGCGAGTTTGTCCGGGCGACGCTGGCCGGTGAGCATGATGACTTGCTGATCTACCGCAAGCGTCTGCGCCGGCCATTGGACGACTATCAACGCAACGTACCGCCCCATGTGCGGGCCGCACGCCTGGCCGACGAATACAACGATCGACTGGGCCGGCCACTGCAGTATCAGCGCGGCGGCTGGATCAGTTACATGATCACGGTGGCGGGACCCGAACCGCTGGAAACCCGCAGCGCGCCGATTGACTACGACCATTACGTCAGCCGCCAGCTGCAGCCGGTGGCCGACGCGATACTGCCGTTTGTCGATGATGATTTCAGCACGCTGATTGGCGGGCAATTGGGCTTGTTCTAAGCCTCAGACCATCGCCAGCGGATGTTTGCGAGTGGGCGCGCCAAACGCTCGATCCAATGCCTGAAGATCTTCATCATCGAGCTTCAGTTCGCCGGCGGCAGCGTTCAACCGCACGTGTTCTGGGTGTACCGCTTTTGGGATGGCAATCACGCCGTCCTGACGCAGAATCCAGGCCAGTGACACCTGGGCCGCAGTGACGTTATGGCGTGCGGCGATCTGCTTCAGTGCCGGCTCGACCAGGAGGCCCCCGGCCTGGGCAATCGGACAATATGCCATTAACGGCATGCGCTGTTGCTGGCACCAGGGCAGCAGGTCGAATTCGATGCCGCGCTCCTCAAGGTTGTAGAGCACCTGATTGGTCGCGCAGGTTCCAGGGCCCAGTTCATGCAGGTCCGCCAGATCGAAATTGGACACGCCCCAACGGCCAATCTTGCCGTCGTCGCGCAGGCGTTCGAACGCATCGACGGTCTCTGCGAGCGGGAACTGGCCGCGCCAGTGCAGCAAATACAGATCGATGTAGTCGGTTCCCAAACGGCGCAAGCTGCGTTCGCAGGCCAGAGGAATACCGCGTTGGCTGGCGTTGTGCGGGTAGACCTTGCTGACCAGAAACACCTGATCGCGAACACCGGTAATGGCTTTGCCAACCACTTCCTCTGCGCCGCCCTCGGCATACATTTCTGCGGTGTCGATCAAGGTCATTCCCAGCTCGATGCCGGTGCGCAATGCAGCGATTTCACGGGTTCGTTGTTGCGGATCTTCACCCATGCGCCAAGTGCCCTGACCAATGACAGGGACGGGCACCCCAGCCAGTTCAAGTGTACGCATCACAACCTCCAGACGAGACTTGATGAATAGAAATTGGGCCGCAGCGAAGCCAAGAGGTTCTATCGCACACTCGACGCCTTCCATTGCATATATTTAAAAGGAATAAATATCTAGTTATTTATTCCTTTGTTCTTTGTTCAATCAAGTGCATTTTAAGGCCATGCACAGCCGTGCTCATGTAGCCATTTCGACAGGAAGCCTAGCCATGACCATCAAAGCAATCAACGTCCGCAATCAGTTCAAAGGCATCGTCAAGGAAATCCTGGAAGGGCCGGTGGTCTCTGAAGTCGATGTACAAACCGCTTCCGGGATTGTCACTTCGGTGATTACCACGCGTTCGATTCGCGATCTCGAGTTGGTGGTGGGCAGCGAGGTCATCGCGTTCGTCAAATCCACCGAGGTCTCGATCGCCAAGCTCTGACGCGGGGGCGGCAGCTTCGAGTTCAGCGTCACGCTCCCCCACAGAACTCTCAAAAGCCCCCACATTTGTTCTCTGTACTCAGATACTCGTGAAACTATTGTAAGCATCCGGCCAAGTCATCTACCTGCACCAAACGCCAATAGCGATAAAGGCAATGACGTCCACTTATTTCTAAGCGGACGTCATTGCCCTCATTGGAGCGCCAAATGCGCCATTCGGTTTTTAAAGTCTCCCTATTCGGTCTACTCTTCCAGCAATCAACTCAGCAGATACACCGGAAAACACTCACACAAGTGCATCACCCTGCGCCGGATGTTATCCAGCAGCGCCGCGTTGTTCGGTTGTTCCAGCAGGTCGGCGATCAGGTTCGCCACTTCAGCGCACTCAGCCTCGCCAAAGCCCCGGGTCGTCAGTGCTGGCGTGCCAATGCGGATGCCGCTGGTGATTGCCGGTTTCTGCGGGTCGTCGGGAATCGCGTTTTTGTTTAGCGTGATGTGGGCGCTTTCCAGCAGCGCTTCGGCATCTTTGCCGGTGATGTTCATCGAGCGCAGATCGAGCAGGAACATGTGGCAGTCGGTGCCACCGGACACCACGCGCAAACCACGACGGGTCAGGATGTCGGCCATGGTCCGGGCGTTGTTGATCACCCGTTGCTGGTAATGCTTGAACCCATCGCCAAGGGCTTCGTTGAACGCCACTGCCTTGGCCGCGATGACGTGCATCAGCGGCCCACCTTGGTAAACCGGGAAAATCGTCTTGTCCAGCAGCGCAGCGTATTGCGCTTTGGCCAGGATCAGACCGCCGCGCGGACCACGCAAGGTTTTGTGCGTGGTGGATGTGATGAAGTCGGCGATGCCGACCGGTGACGGGTATACGTCCGCCGCAATCAGCCCCGCGTAGTGCGCCATGTCGACCATCAGGTAAGCGCCGATTTCATCGCAGATATTGCGAAAGCGCTGGAAATCAATGGTTCGGGAATACGCCGAGGCCCCGGCAATGATCATCTTCGGCCGGTGCTCCCGGGCCAGCGCTTCCATTGCGGCGTAGTCGAGGGTCTCCGTTTCCTTCTCCAGTCCATAGGAAAATGCCTTGTAGAACTTGCCGGAAAAATTCACTGACGCGCCATGGGTCAAGTGCCCGCCATGAGCCAGGGACATCCCCAAAATCGTGTCGCCGGGTTCGAGCACTGCCAGAAACACTGCTTGGTTGGCTTGGGACCCGGAATGCGGTTGGACGTTGACGTATTCACAATTGAACAGTTTGCGGGCGCGCTCGATGGCCAGGTTTTCAATCTCGTCGACGACCTTGCAGCCGCCGTAGTAGCGCTTACCCGGATAGCCTTCGGCATATTTGTTGGTGAGCACCGAACCCTGTGCCTGGAGCACTTCTTCGCTGACATAGTTTTCTGAGGCGATCAGCTCCAGGTGGGTTTCCTGGCGGTTGCGTTCGCGGTCGATCAAGCGGGCAATGGTGGGGTCGAAATTCTGCAGGCTCATGGTGTGATTCCTTAGGTAAGCGCTTCGGCCAGCGGTGCCAGCGCGTGATGCGGCTGCATCCGTGATTGGCCTTTGGTCGAGTCAGATAGAAAAATGGAGGTGTCTTTCAGGCCGCTGCCGGTGATCAGGATCACGCTGGCGATGCCACCACCGACCACAATGAAGTCGTAGCGAGCGGTTATGGTCGGCTGCCCTCGGCGATGACGGCGGCTTTGCTTTCCCGGGTGTAAGTCAGTACGAAGTGCGCCGCGAGACCGAAGATCAAACCCCAGAAAGCGGCGGCCAAACCGAGGAAACTCATGCCCGAGGCGGTGACCAGGAAGGTGATCAGCGCCGCTTCACGTTGCTTCTCGTCCGCCATGGCGCCGGTCAACCCGGCGCTGATTGCACCGAACAAGGCCAGGCCGGCGAGGGAGGCAATCAACTCTTTAGGCAGGGCGGAAAACACCGAGGCCAGGGTCGCGCCAAAGGTGCCCATCAGAATGTAGAACACCCCGCAGGCAATCCCGGCGACGTAGCGTTTGTCACGGTCTTCGTGGGCTTCGCGGCCGGTGCAGATCGCCGCCGTAATCGCTGCCAGGTTAAAACCATGGGAGCCGAACGGGGCCATCAGAATCGAGCCAATCGCGGTGACCGAAATGATCGAGCGCGCCGGGGTGTTGTAGCCCGAAGTGCGCAACACCGCCATGCCGGGGACATGCTGGCCGGTCAGGGTCACTAGAGCCAGTGGCAGACCGATGTTGATGATTGCGTGCCAGCTCCACTCGGGGGCGATGAAGACCGGGTGGGCCACGGCGATGGTGATCGAGCTGCTGTTGAGTTCACCGAACGAGGCGGCCACGGCGCAACCGATAATCAGCACCGAGAGAATCGCGTAGCGTGGCGAAAAGCGTTTGAAGATCAGATAGGTCGCGATCATCGACAGCACCAACGCCGGTTGCAGCTTGATCGAGGTGAACAGCTCTGCGCCGAAGCGAAACAGAATACCCGCGAGCATGGCGGCAGCGATGGCTTTGGGCAGGCGACTCATCAGTTTGTCGAACGCACCGGACAAACCGACCACGGCGATGATTACCGACGCCACGACATAGGCACCGATGGCCTGGGGCAGGGTAACGGTGGGCAACATCGATACCAGCAATGCCGCACCCGGCGTCGACCACGCGGTGATTACCGGAATCCGCAGGCGCCAGCTCAGGAACAGGCCGGTAATGCCGCTGCCGATGGAAATGGCCCAGATCCACGAAGACACCACGTCGTTGGGCAGATGGGCTTCCTTGGCTGCCTGAAACACGATGATCAAAGGGCCGGCATAGGAAATGATCACCGCGATGAAGCCCGCAATGACCGCTGACAGGGATAGATCCTTTTTGAGTGTGTCCATGATGTCTCGATTTGGCGCGGCAGAGTCGCGCAGTGATCAGGTGGGGAGGATTGAGTCGATTGATTCGATTCTAGATGAGTGTATTTGATTAAATTGAGTTGATTCAATGGGTGGTGAGACTGTTATGAGATGTTTTCTTGCTATCAGTGCCTGTTTTTTGGTCGAATGTTGTTTAATTGATTGATTTGTAAGGATATTAATACTCTAAAAAATATCTTCAGGTTGCGATGCATACCGATTCAATTGTTGAGTAAATCGACTCAATTTGCTGATTGAGTCGATTGATTAGTTGCCTAACCTCCATGTGATATGCTCGGATATTCATCATTTCTACGATGGGCAGTGAACATTCATGTGGGTTCCCCAGCTAAGCGAGTTCAGCCAGCCGATGTATTTGTCGATTGCCGATGCGTTGGCGCGCGATATCAGCAGCGGCGTGCTGAGCGAAGGTGATCGTCTGCCGACCCTGCGGGAGCTGGCCACCACCTTGAATGTCACGCCGGGCACCATCAGTCGGGCCTACAGCGAAGCCCATCGACGTCGTCTGGTGCAGGGGGAAGTGGGGCGGGGCACGTATGTGCTCAATCAAAAGCAACTGGAACTGCCAGCCGGCAACAGCGCCGCGTCGCTGAACCTGGGGCAATCCGAATTACTCGATCTGTCGATCATCAAGCCCAGCAGCGAAACCCTGGAATACTGGTTGCGCGGTGCGTTGGTGGGCATGGCCAAGAGCACCGACTTCGCCCGTACCCTGGATTACGCGCCGGACGGCGGTCACCCGGCTCATCGCGAAGCGGGTGCGCAGTGGTTGCGCCATTCGTTGCCCGATGCGCAATGGCAGCAAGTGGTGATCACCGCCGGTGCCCAGCATGGCTTGATGGTCGCGATGAGCGCCCTGACCAACGCCGGTGACCTGGTTCTCTGCGAAGAACTTTGCTACCCCGGCATCATTTCCCTGGCTCATGGTCTTGAGCGCCGCCTGCGTGGCGTGCCGATGGACGATGAAGGGATCATTCCCGAAGCGCTGCGCGAACTGTGCCTGCGCGAGAGGCCAGCGATGCTGGTTTGCGTCGCGACCTGCCAGAACCCGACGGCGGCGATCATGTCGCAAAAACGCCGAGCACAAATTGCGGCACTGGCCGAAGAGTTCGACTTCATCATCCTGGACGATGACATCTACGGCTTCCTCGCCACCGATCCGTCGATCAAGCCGTTGTCGGCGTTTGCGCCGGATCGTTCGGTGTACCTGACCAGCCTGTCGAAATCGGTGATGCCGGCGCTACGCATCGGCTATCTCTATAGCCCGCCCAAATTGCTGTCGCGCCTGACCTCGATGGTGCGCAGCAGCGTCTGGATGCCGTCGCCGCTGACCGCGCAATTGGCCAGCAATGTGATTACCGAAGGCCTCGACAAAAACCTGATCCGCATCCAGCGCAACGAAGCCGCCGGGCGGCAAGCGATTGCCCAGGAAATATTTGCCAATTTCGAGCTCAAGACCCAGCCGTATTCCTACCACGTCTGGTTGACGCTGCCCGAGCCGTGGACCAGCGACGAGTTCGCCATGCTGGCTCGGACTCACGGAGTGCTGGTGCTCAGTGGCACGCAATTTCAGGCCGAACGTTCCGGGATTACCCGCTGCGTGCGGGTGGTGCTGATGTCGCCCACCAGCCAGGACGAATTGCGCTTCGCCCTGACCAAGCTGACCAGCCTGATCGATTCCGACCCGCGACGTTACTACTGAGATCACGAGGGCGGCCTGGAAGCAAAAAGGGCGCCCGAGGGCGCCCAAAATCACCTTAACCGAGGAGCCAGGTGAGGCCGTTCGTGTAACTGCGGCGGTGGTAAGGCGCTGCGTGAACGGAATTGCGTGACACGCCCGAGGGCGCACCGTTATCTATTCAGTGCTGTCGCGGTGAAACGCGACGGCGTTAAGCCGTCGCATCGATCTGTTGGGTAGCAGGTCGTTGTGAAGCCGGTTGCTTCCAGGATTCGCTGGCGGTCTGATCCATGGCTTCCTGGATCGCACGCTTGCGAGTGGCTTCGGCCTTGCGGCTGAAGTACCAGACCATGAAGGTCACGATCGATACCGCCAGCAGAATCAGGCTGGCCACGGCGTTGATCTCGGGTTTCACGCCCAGACGCACAGCCGAGAACACTTCCATCGGCAGGGTGGTCGAACCCGGCCCGGAGACGAAGCTCGCCAGCACCAGATCGTCCAGCGACAGGGCGAACGACATCATGCCGCCTGCTGCCAGCGACGGCGCGATCATTGGAATGGTGATCAGGAAGAACACCTTCAATGGCCGGGCACCGAGGTCCATCGCGGCCTCTTCGATGGACAGGTCCAGCTCACGCAAGCGCGCCGATACGACCACCGCCACATACGCGGCGCAGAACGTGGTGTGGGCGATCCAGATGGTGACGATGCCACGTTCCTGCGGCCAGCCGATCATCTGCGCCATGGCCACGAACAGCAGCAACAACGACAGGCCGGTGATCACTTCTGGCATCACCAATGGCGCAGTGACCAGGCCGCCGAACAGCGTGCGGCCCTTGAAGCGGGTGACGCGGGTCAGCACGAAAGCCGCCAGCGTCCCCAGCGCAACCGCCGCAATCGAGGTGTAGCAGGCAATTTCCAGCGAGCGCACTACCGAGCCCATCAGTTGAGTGTTGTCCAGCAGGCCGACATACCACTTCACCGACCAGCCGCCCCAGACCGTCACCAGCTTCGAGGCGTTGAACGAGTAGATCACCAGGATCAGCATCGGCATGTAGATGAACAGCAGGCCGAGCACCAGCATCATTCTTGAAAATCCGAAACGGTTCATGCCCGTCCCTCCATCTCTTTGGCTTGGCTACGGTTGAACAGGATGATCGGCACAATCAGGATCGCCAGCATCACCACCGCCAACGCGGACGCCACCGGCCAGTCACGGTTGTTGAAGAACTCCTGCCACAGCACGCGACCAATCATCAGGGTTTCCGGGCCGCCGAGCAGCTCCGGAATCACGAACTCACCGACCACCGGAATGAACACCAGCATGCAGCCTGCGATGATGCCGTTCCTGGCCAGCGGGACGGTGATTTTCCAGAAGTTGTTGAAGTTGCTTGAACCCAGGTCCGATGCGGCTTCCAGCAGACTGCCGTCATGCTTGACGAGGTTGGCGTACAGCGGCAGCACCATGAACGGCAGGTACGCATACACCACGCCGATATAGACCGCGGTGTTGGTGTTGAGGATTTCGATCGGCTCTGAAATCAGCCCGGTCCAGAGCAAGAAGGCATTGAGCAAACCGTTGTTGCTGAGGATGCCCATCCACGCATACACGCGGATCAGGATCGCCGTCCAGGTCGGCATCATGATCAGCAGCAGCAAGACGTTCTGCGCTTCCTTGCTGGCCTTGGAAATGGCGTAGGCCATCGGGAAACCGATCACCAGGCACATCGCCGTGCTGAGGGCGGCCATTTTCAAGGAGCCCAGATAAGCCGAGATGTACAGCTCATCGTCGCCGAGCATGGCGTAGTTGCCGAGGTTCAACAGCAGCTGGAATTTCTGCTCAGCGAAGCTGTAGATCTCGGAGTAGGGTGGAATGGCCAGGGCTGCTTCAGAAAAACTGATCTTCATCACCAGGAAAAACGGCAGCATGAAGAACAGGCACAGCCACAGGAATGGAATACCGATCACGACTTTACGGCCGCTCGGCAAAAACCGCTGAAACTGCTGAGTGAGAGTGTTCATGCGCGCAGTACCACGCCGCTGTCGTCTTCCCACCAGACGTAGACCTGATCGTCCCATGTCGGGCGTGTGCCGCGGCGTTCGGCGTTGGCCATGAACGACTGCACGATCTTGCCGCCAGGCAGCTCGACGTAAAACACCGAGTGTCCGCCGAGGTAAGCGATGTCGTGAACCTTGCCCTGGGACCAGTTGTAACGGGTATCGGGTTTGAGGGTGCTGACCAGCATTTTTTCCGGGCGGATGGCGTAGGTGATCGACTTGTCCTGCACCGACGTACTCACGCCGTGACCGACGTAGATCTTCTGTTCGAGGTCCGGGCTGTGAATGATCGCGTGACCTTCCAGGTCTTCCACTACGGTGCCGTCGAAGGCGTTCACGTTGCCGATGAATTCGCAGACCATGCGGCTGACCGGCGCTTCATAAATGTCGACCGGACTACCGATCTGCGCGATCCAGCCCAGGTGCATGATCGCGATGCGTTGGGCCATGGTCATGGCCTCTTCTTGGTCGTGAGTCACCATCACGCAGGTCACGCCGACGCGTTCGATGATTTCCACCAATTCGAGTTGCATCTGCGAACGCAGCTTTTTGTCCAGCGCGCCCATCGGCTCGTCGAGCAGTAGCAGTTTCGGGCGCTTGGCCAGCGAACGAGCCAGTGCCACACGCTGACGCTGACCACCGGAGAGTTGATGCGGCTTGCGCTTGGCGTACTGGGTCATGTGCACCAGCTTGAGCATTTCTTCGACGCGGGCTTCGATTTCACTGGCGGGCAGACGGTCCTGCTTCAGACCGAAGGCAATGTTCTGCGCCACGGTCATGTGCGGGAACAGCGCGTAGGACTGGAACATCATGTTGATTGGCCGCTCGTACGGCGGCATATCGGTGATGTCCACGCCATCGAGGTAGATCCGCCCTTCGGTCGGTCGCTCAAAGCCTGCCAGCATGCGCAGGAGTGTCGATTTGCCGGAACCCGAACCGCCCAGCATGGCGAAGATTTCGCCTTGGTGGATGTCCAGGGACACATCGTCTACGGCAATGGTTTCGTCAAATTTCTTGGTTACGCGGTCGACTCTCACCAGAACCTTTTTCGGTTGCTGATTACCTTCTAGAGCCTTCCTGTAAATGCTGGAGGCGTTTGCCATGTGAAACTCCCAACAGGTGTCAGTCGTCGGGCCAATACGGCCTGACTTAATAGTTGATTGCGAACCCGCACCGGGTACGGCCCTTGTAGGAGCCGAGCTTGCTCGCGATGGCGGCCTGCCAGTCAGCGTTGATGTCGACTGTCAGGGCCTCATCGCGAGCAAGCTCGGCTCCTACAAGGGTTACCCGTGTCGGTCGGGCTAATTCGGCGCCGCCGTCCTGGCTGCCTGGTCGTACTTGTTGTTATTGCGGTGTGTCGTTTTCGTGAGTCACGGATGCGCAAGGGCGCGCCCGCCCGACTCACGTGGGCAGTAAATGGATTAATCGAGTGTTCAGTCAGCGCGTATTACGCAGCGCCGCCCGTTGCCGACATGCGTCGCCAAACGCCTGGAAAATACTCAAGTAGGGAGGGTTGGCCAGGACCTGCCATTCCGGGTGCCATTGCACGCCGAGGGCGAAGGCCTTGCTGTGCTCTACGGAAATCGCTTCGATCAGGCCATCGGGAGCGATGGCTTCGGCGCGCAGGCCGGGGGCCAGTCGGTCGATGCCTTGGCTGTGAATCGAATTGACCTGGAACACCGGCGGCAATTCCAGCGCTTGGAACACACCGCCCGGTTGCACGCTGACCGCATGAGCCGGTGCGTACTGCACCGCCAGGTCCGGATGATCTGCTTCCCGGTGATCAAGCATGCCGGGCAATTCGTGGACCTTCTGATGCAAGCTGCCACCGAACGCCACGTTCATTTCCTGAAAGCCGCGACAAATACCGAGTACCGGAACACCGGCGGCAATCGCTGCACGCAATAAGGGAAGGGTGGTGCTGTCCCGGGCAGGATCGTGATCCGTGCCGGGTGCGCTGGCGGGGCCTTGATAGTGGAAGGGCTCCACATTCGACGGCGAACCGGTCAGCAACAAGCCGTCGAGATGCGCGAGCAGCTCATCAATCTCGGTTAGTTCGCCTAAGGAAGGAATGACCACCGGCAGCCCCAGAGCCGCGACGCTGACAGCACGCAAGTACTTGTCGCCGCTAACGTGGTAGGGGTGCAGGCCAATCTGTTTGACGCACGCAGTAACGCCGATCAATGGCTTGAGTGCCATTTTTATCACCTCGAAGTTTCACACTTGAACGAGCTTTTCCGGAGCTTAGCCTCGTTGATTTTAATTAACAACTCTCATGTAAAAAATTCTAAACGCAAAAACGGTCGGGAATCCGGGCTGGCGCGGGTTTTAGGCGCTAAAGAGGCCGATGAGTGGCTGAGTCGGCCAATAAATTCAACGTTAAAGGCGCTTCGTTCGCTATTGACTTCACTTTGCCTTTCGGATTGACTGGGCTCGTGAAAGTGCGGTGAACATAATAATTAACAGCTAATAGGTGCATCATGTCGGTCCCTCTGCGTGCCGTTCAACTCAACGAAGCAAACGCATTCCTTAAGAAATATCCTGAGGTTTTGTACGTCGACCTTCTGATTGCGGATATGAACGGTGTGGTGCGCGGCAAGCGCATCGAGCGCACCAGTCTTCATAAGGTTTACGAAAAAGGCATCAATCTGCCGGCGTCACTGTTCGCTCTGGACATCAATGGTTCCACGGTGGAAAGCACCGGCCTGGGCCTGGACATCGGCGACTCCGACCGAATCTGCTACCCGATTCCCGGCACCCTGAGCATCGAGCCTTGGCAGAAGCGCCCCACCGCGCAACTGTTGATGACCATGCACGAACTCGAAGGCGAGCCGTTCTTTGCCGACCCGCGTGAAGTGCTGGCCAATGTGGTGCGCAAGTTCGACGAGATGGGCCTGACCATCTGCGCCGCGTTCGAACTCGAGTTCTACCTGATCGACCAGGACAACGTGAACGGACGTCCGCAGTCGCCACGCTCACCGGTTTCCGGCAAGCGTCCGATGTCGACCCAGGTGTACCTGATCGACGACCTCGACGAATACGTCGACTGCCTGCAAGACATCCTTGAAGGCGCGAAAGAGCAGGGCATCCCGGCTGACGCCATCGTCAAGGAAAGCGCCCCGGCGCAGTTCGAAGTGAACCTGCACCACGTCTCCGACCCGATCAAGGCTTGCGATTACGCGGTGTTGCTCAAGCGTCTGGTGAAGAACATCGCCTACGACCATGAAATGGACACCACCTTCATGGCCAAGCCGTATCCAGGCCAGGCGGGCAACGGTCTGCACGTGCACATTTCGATTCTCGACAAAGAAGGCAACAACATCTTTGCCAGCGAGGATCCCGAGCAGAACGCCGCACTACGTCACGCAATCGGCGGTGTGCTCGAGACCCTGCCGGCGCAGATGGCCTTTCTCTGCCCGAACGTCAACTCGTACCGTCGTTTCGGCGCCCAGTTCTACGTGCCGAACTCGCCAAGCTGGGGCATCGACAACCGCACCGTTGCGGTCCGTGTACCCACCGGTTCTGCAGACGCCGTGCGGATCGAGCACCGGGTGGCCGGCGCTGACGCCAACCCGTACCTGCTGATGGCCTCGGTGCTTGCCGGTATTCACCATGGCCTGACCAACGAAATCGAGCCGGGCCCACCGGTCGAAGGCAACAGCTACGAGCAGAACGAACAGAGCCTGCCGAATAACCTGCGCGATGCACTTCGCGAACTGGACGACAGCGAAGTCATGGCCAGGTACATCGACCCGCTGTACATCGACGTGTTTGTGGCGTGCAAGGAAAGCGAGCTGGCCGAGTTCGAGAACTCCATCTCGGACCTTGAGTACAACTGGTATCTGCATACGGTCTGACGGCCAAACACCCGTCGGCTAAGGATGAGGGGGTGTACACAAAACATGTGTGCACCGCGAATCCCCTGTAGGAGCTGAGCTTGCTCGCGATAGCGGTGGATCAGTCGCCATCAATATTGAATGTGATGGCCTCATCGCGAGCAAGCTTTGCTCCTACAAGGCAATCGGTCCGACGATCACCTATTCCTCCGCGTTGAGTCACTTCAATGGCAATTACTCGCAGCGGCTGGGAGCAACACTTCCAGTCCTTAACAATCGAAGGTCGGGCATTCATTGACGGCCACTACTGCTCGGCACTCAGTCGCGACACCTTTGAATGCGTGAGCCCGGTGGACGGCCGCTTCCTGGCGAACGTCGCCAGTACCGACGAAGCCGACGCGAATGCGGCGGTGCAGGTTGCGCGCCGGGCGTTCGACTCCGGTGTCTGGGCCAAGCTGGCCCCGGCAGAACGCAAGCGCATCCTGATTCGTTTCGCCGATCTGATTCTGGCGAACCAGGAAGAACTGGCGCTGCTGGAAACCCTCGACATGGGCAAGCCGATCAGCGACTCCATGGCCATCGACATTCCAGCGACCGCCAACGCGATCCGCTGGAGCGCCGAGGCGATCGACAAGATCTACGACGAAGTTGCAGCGACGCCGCACGATCAGTTGGGCTTGGTCACTCGTGAACCGTCGGGCGTAGTCGCGGCCATCGTGCCGTGGAACTTCCCGTTGATCATGGCCAGCTGGAAGTTCGCACCGGCCCTCGCGGCGGGTAACTCGTTCATCCTCAAGCCTTCGGAAAAGTCGCCACTGACGGCAATCCGCATCGCTCAACTGGCGCTCGACGCGGGCATCCCGAAAGGTGTGTTCAACGTGCTGCCGGGCTTCGGTCACACCGTCGGCAAGGCGCTGGCGCTGCACATGGACGTCGACGTGCTGGCCTTCACCGGCTCGACGGCGATTGCCAAGCAACTGCTGATATACGCCGGGCAAAGCAACATGAAACGCGTCTGGCTGGAAGCCGGCGGCAAAAGCCCGAACGTGGTGTTTGCCGACGCCCCGGATCTGCGCGCGGCAGCTACAGCTGCGGCCAGTGCGATTGCCTTCAACCAGGGTGAAGTCTGCACCGCCGGTTCGCGTTTGCTGGTGGAACGTTCGATTCGCGAGCAGTTCATCCCGCTGCTGGTGGAAGCACTGCAAGCCTGGAAACCGGGGCATGCCCTCGATCCGGAAACCACCGTCGGTGCGGTCGTCGATCAACGCCAACTGGACAACGTGCTGCGCTACATCAGCATCGGCAAAGAGCAGGGCGCCCAACTGATTGCGGGCGGTAATCGCGCCCTTGAAGACACCGGCGGCCTGTACGTGGAACCGGCGATTTTCGACGGCGTGACCAACGCCATGACCATCGCCCGGGAAGAGATCTTCGGCCCGGTGCTGTCGCTGATCACCTTCGACACCGCCGAGGAAGCGCTGGCGATTGCCAACGACAGCATCTTCGGTCTGGCCGCCGGCGTCTGGACCAGCAACCTGAGCAAGGCGCACACCTTCGCTCGCGGCTTGCGCGCCGGCAGCGTCTGGGTCAACCAGTACGACGGCGGCGACATGACCGCGCCGTTCGGCGGGTTCAAGCAGTCGGGTAACGGTCGGGACAAATCGCTGCATGCGTTCGATAAATACACCGAACTCAAAGCGACCTGGATCAAGCTCTAACACTTCTACAGCGGCGGTCGCAGGCAAGTGCCTGCGGCCGTTCGGGAACTCAATCATGCAAAAACATGTAAACAGCTACTACGCCGCAACCCGCAACGAGACCATCGATTTTCCGGTGCTCGAAGAGCTGGTCGAGTGCGATGTCTGCGTCATCGGCGCGGGCTACACTGGTTTGTCGTCGGCCCTGTTCCTCAGTGAAGCGGGCTACAGCGTCACCGTGCTCGAAGCCGCCAAGGTCGGCTACGGCGCCAGCGGTCGCAACGGCGGTCAACTGGTCAACTCCTACAGCCGCGACGTCGATGTCATCGAAGAGCGTTACGGCGACAAGACTGCCGAAGTGCTGGGCAGCATGATCTTTGAGGGCGCGGACATCATCCGTTCGCGCATCAAGCAGTACGACATCAAGTGCGACTACAAGCCCGGCGGCATTTTCGCAGCGCTGAACAAGAAGCAGCTCAAAGGCCTGGCCGAGCAGAAAAGCAGCTGGGAGCGCTACGGCAACAAGAACCTGAGGATGCTCGACGCGGCCGAGATCAAGCGCGAAGTCGGTTGCGACAACTACGTCGGCGGCCTGCTGGACATGCAGGGCGGCCACATCCACCCGCTGAACCTGGCCCTCGGTGAAGCCGCGGCCATCATCGGCCTGGGCGGCAAGATCTACGAGCAATCAGCAGCGGTGGAAATCACCTACGGCGAGCCGATCACAGTGCGCACTGCCAAAGGCGTGGTGCGGGCCAAATACCTGCTGATCGCCGGTAACGCCTACTTGCCTCAGGACCTCGACAACCGCGTCACCCGCAAGAGCATGCCCTGCGGTTCGCAAATCGTCGTCACCGAGCCCTTGTCGGCCAAAGTCGCCAAGAGCCTGATCAGCAACAACTACTGCGTCGAAGACTGCAACTACCTGCTTGATTACTACCGCCTGACCGCCGACAACCGTCTGCTGTACGGTGGCGGCGTGGTCTACGGCGCCCGCGAACCGGACGACATCGAGCAACTGATCCGCCCGAAAATCCTCAAGACTTTTCCGCAATTGAAGGACGTGAAGATCGACTACCGCTGGACCGGCAACTTCCTGCTGACCATGTCACGCATGCCGCAATTCGGTCGCATCGAGAAAAACGCCTACTACATGCAGGGCTACAGCGGCCACGGCGTCACCTGCTCGCACCTGGCTGGCAAACTGATCTCGGAAATGATCCGCGGCGACGCCGAACGCTTCGACGCGTTCGCCTCCCTGCCGCACATGCCCATGTTCGGCGGCCGCACCTTCCAGGCCCCGCTCACCGCCATGGGCGCCGCGTACTACGCACTGCGTGACCGTTTCGGTATCTAGGTTGCACCTCGCCGGCGGCCACCGCAAAATGGGGCCGCCGGCTTTTTTATCAGCCGTTTATCGAACCTGCTGAGCAACACCAGCAAACGTGATTTAATAGCCGCCTTTCACGGTTCCGGGACAGGGGAACGGCGTGATACGCGGCCACCGCGCCCACCCGTCACCCACCCCCATTACCCTTAAGTCGTTCTCACATAAGGCTGTCATGGATACGGGTTCTCGACTCAAATTAGTACGCGAAAGCTACAAACTGTCCCAGCGCGAGCTGGCCCGGCGTAGCGGCGTCACCAATGCCACCATCTCCCTGATCGAACAGAATCGAGTCAGTCCTTCTGTCAGCTCCCTGAAAAAGCTCCTCGAAAGCATCCCCATGTCTTTGGCGGACTTCTTCACCTTCGATCAACCGCCCCAAGAGCACAAATACGTCTTCCGCGCCAACGAGCAGCCCGACCTGGGCCGTGATGGCCTGCGTCTTTTGCTGATCGGCGCGTCGGTGCCGAGTCGGCAGATGCGTCTGTTGCGCGAGCAATACGCACCGGGTGCCAGTTCTGGCGAAGAGCCGATTGTGCATGTGGAAGGGGAGGAGTGTGGGCTCGTTACCCGTGGCACGGTTGAGCTGACCGTGGATGGGCAGATTAGTGTGTTGAATGCCGGGGATGGGTATTACTTTCCGACCACACTACCGCACCGGTTTCGGAATATTGGGGCGGATGAGGCGGAGATCATTAGTGCGAATACGCCGGCGAATTTTTAATTAAGCAGATGATTCAGCGCTTTCAATGATCTGATGCATGGCTATAATGTTTTCAAATATTGTAGCCGTGATGGATCATGTATTTATGAATTTTAGCAATGCTCGCTATTATATTTGGATAGGCTCGCTTATCTTCGGCTCGGCAGGGCTGTATACGCTAATAATTGTTGGTGGGGTAAAGCAAGTAGTGCCTTTGGAGGGTGTCTATTTGCGCGGAGCCTACATTGCTATATATGTAGTTATTAGCTTTTTTGGCTTGCGTTTTTATATTCCTAGACTGCGTAATGTGTGGCTTGGCGGGATGATGGATGAGAAGTATATTAGTTTGCGTGGTTCTTGGATTGGCATGGTCATTGGAGCCATAACTGGGACCATGATTTTTATGCCGCAGGTGAAAAAAATTGAGTTTTTAGAGGGTTCGCCTTATTTGCTGGTTGCAGCAGTTGTGTTCCTTGTTTTTATGTTGATCTTGGTCTTCTTGAGTTTTTATGCTGGGCGGTCGCGGCGTAGGCGATGATTGAGTTTTTCGCACTCATGGTTGCTTATTTTCAGTTGTTACGTTGCTCTCGTTTATCATTGTTTTGATTGTCATGGCGTCGACTAACGCTTCGAAAGCCAAAGCGAGCCTCCCCATTTGTTTGTAGGCTATTTCATAGTTGATAGGGTCGTGGTTGAATAACTGCATCGAGCCGGGCTTTCGAACAAGCTTTGATAAGCCGTTTATAGATAAGTACACGTCCATGGAGTAGTAGGCCATATTACCCTCGTAAATGCTTCCAAGCCGGTCCTGATAAAACTCTCGAACAGGCCCTACCACCCCGGGTGCGCCAGGGCCATTGTAGATATTGCCTGCGCCTTCATAGATGTTATTGAATCCATGCGCGATTAAAGGTATTCCGGGTACTACGGCCAAACCTCTTGTGCTCCCTAAAATGCTGGCGCCAGCCTCCATCTGCATGGCTCCCGCCACCATCCCCGCGCCGTTTTGAGCATAAAAAAGCACCTTGGACGATAACTCGGCATACTCCTCTCTGATTTCTTGTAATCCCTCCCGTGCGCTGATGATACCTTCATCAACCGCTTGGATAATTTCATCAGCATAAGAAGAAACAATCGAGCTAAATTGAAGCTGAAAAAAACTATCGTACAGCTGCGTAGCACCGATAGAACACCCGAACGCAACAAGATCGGACGCAGCTTTGGTCACGTCGTGAATGTCACAGATGTCATCACTCATCCTCGTTTCCCCAAGTACTATAAGCACACGTGCCCGCCTGAATGTGCGTCCAACTGATATCGCGATAACGAATGGATACTAATTCTTGCGGTTGGGCATCGCTCCTATATGTGGAGTGAGGTACTTGAAGGGTGATGTGGGCAATTTTCGCCCCCGTGAGTCGTATTGAGTAATATTTATCCTGGCCGCCCGCGGGTGATGTTCGATAAAAATGGATAGTGCACTCCACCTCTTCTCGCTCATGAAGCGCACTGGCCAACAGTGGCGATGATTTATCAATGTTCTTGGTAATCATGATAGGCAGGTGCTTGCCGCGACCGCCTGAACCTCCACCGTCATTACCCGTAATCATGTTGTGCGAGTAAGCCAAAATCATGATTTCGTCTTCATGATCAGTTTGACATTTATTACCGATGGAGCTTAGACCGGAACACCCGGCGGAAATCAAACCTTGGCGTTTGCCGGTAATGCTCATGTAACCGTGATTGGCCATAGGTGTCACTCCTTTTAGTCAGCTGAACACTCTGTTCCGAGCGTAACAGTTGCTCTATCGGGGAAGTTTTGGTTCTTGTTGTTGTGGCTAGGTGGGCTGAGAAGATTCAGAATTTTCGTACAGCAAAACGAGAAATCTGGAGATGAAGATGCCTACATGCACATAGGGGGTGTACTTGTTTAGTCATGTGTTCTTCAGCAAGTTAAAGGGACAGGTGACAGTGGCTGCTTTCTTACCCGAACGTTTTCAAACCACCTGAGCCGGACGCGGAAGTTTCGTAACTCCGCTCCGAGATTGACAAGCCGGATCACCCCAAACACTATCAACCCATGACTTACACACGCCGCATGAACATGATGTGCTCCTCCATGACCGCCTTTGGCGGGCCGTGAGGTCATGCGTTCGTAGGATTTGACGTAATTACCCAAGGCCCCGCCAGAAATGGACGGGGCTTTTTAGTTCTCCGTCCACCGACGGCTAACGGAGAATGAAATGTTCGAGATCAGACGCGCTACGCCAAGCGATTCCCAAACAGCCTTCGACATTCGGCTTCAAGCGATACGGCACCAATGCATCGGCGCTTATACCGCGGAGCAAATGCTGGCCTGGACGGCAGGATCAGCCGAGGACGGGTACAGCGACCTCATGGAAAAACACTTTTATCTGGGCTGTGTTCAAGGAGAGCCGGTGGCGACGGGAATGCTTGATCTGGAGAACGGCGAAATCGGCGCGATCTTTGTGCTCCCGGGTTTTATGCAGCAAGGCATCGGCATGAAAGTCCTGAACCACCTGGAATGCTTGGCACGGGATCTTGGGCTGAAAGCAGTCAATCTGGACGCTACGTTGAACGCTGCTGCCTTTTACCGGCGCTGCGGTTTTGTGGGTGACGAACCTGCTATTTACCATTCGCCCTCTGGGCTTCAGTTAGCTTGTGTTCCTATGGTGAAGGGGCTTTTGTAGAGAACAAAAGGGGGCGCCCATTAGTCGTGACTCGAGGCCGGTTAATGGATGTCCCCCTTTTGTTTTTTTGCTGCTCCCCTTGGCGGGATCAGCGCAATCAATGAGTCGGCAGCTGCAACCGGTCCAGAGCACAGCCGTTGGCTTTTGGCGAAGACTGCCTGGCCTGAAGGAGTCGGGCCCCAGAATCCAAATCAAAGATGCTGACTTGGCAGGTGCCGAAATCATTAGGGCCGTCGGCGATGCCGCCCTTGATCACATAGTGGGCACCTGGGATGAACTCACTGACGAAATCGATTTTGCAGGTGCGGTTGCCGCTGGCCCAGCCCTGCAGCACTAAGTGGATCGGTTTGGCCGCCTCAATGGCGCGGAAGCCTTCGGGTTTCGATGTCTCTCCACTGACCGAGAACAGTTCCCGACCAGGCGTCACCGCCACCGACCTGCCGAACTTACAGGCCATGGTCGGCGCTTCGGTAAGACTCAGGCCGTTGTGGCGGTTGATCATGGCGTCCATCTCGCTGCGAATCTGCGCTTGAGGGGCGTTTGCTGGAGGCACGTATTGTGGGGTCTGTGAGCAACCCGCCATCAGCAGCAGAAGCGAGCCCAGGTAAAGCGGTTTCATGATTGTCTCTGTCCGTTTCAGTTTGAGGTGGGGCACTTTAAAAATGGATCTGTCACCGGTTGTCCCCAACCGCCTAGTTGATTGGAGGCGATTGAGATAGCCATAGATGTCGATCTTCAGCGGAATTGCGCAATGGTCAGCAGGCCGGTCTGTGTCAGTGGGAATAGCGCCGCTCGGCCATTAGATTTATGAAGGCGGTGAACACGGTGTCAGGACGCAGCTAAGGTATTGTTCATCGGCCAGCGCATTTCTAGATATTCAGTCAAATAATTCATAAAAGCTTTGACCTTGGGTGTGATGGCAGCACGTTCTTGGACGCATGCATAAATATCGAGCGGTTCAGCGTAGGCATAAGTTGAAGCGTGGCGATGTTCAAACAGAGGAACGAGTTGGCCACTCTGGATATAGGGTGCCGCCACGAACTCTGCCAAGCGGGTAATTCCCGCGCCGTGGATAGCCATTTGGGCTAGAGCGTCAATATCGTCACTGATTGCGGTCGCATTAAGGGTAGCGTCGTAACGTTGCCCATCCCGGATAAAACCCCAACGTAGAAAGCGTCCATCCAGCGGGTAGCGAAAGGCTAGGCAGGCGTGCTGTTGGAGTTCTTCAGGGGTGCGTGGCCAGCCGACTCGTTCCAAATAGGTGGGTGCCGCGCAGATGATAAAAGGGACCGAAACGATCTTGCGAGCGACGATCCCCTCTTCTAGTTGTGGTTTGATCCGCAGGCTCAGATCAATGCCTTCTTGAATATGATTAATTTTGCGATCTGTGGTTGAGAGTTCAACTGTCAGGCGTGGGTAACGGGTAGCGAAACCGGCGATCAGTGATGCCAACACATGCCGCCCGAAAGCCGAGGTAGAAGCGATGCACAGTCGCCCTTGGAGTTGAGTCTGCTCGCTGGTGATCGCACTTTGCGCCGATTCGAGATCACGCGCTATGCGCTTCACTTTTTCGTAGTACACCGTGCCATTCTCGGTTAACACCATGCTACGTGTGGTGCGCTGGAGAAGGCGCGTGCCTAGATGGGTTTCCAAGCGATTTATGGTCTGGCTAACGGCTGCGGCACTGACGCCCAGGGTTTTGGCAGCGCCCACAATGGAGCCCGCTTCAACCACCTTGATAAAGCTATCAATCGCACCTAACAGGTTCATCTTTAGCCCAATGGGAAAAATCATTCATAAGATTTTCTTTATAAAGTAATTACCGTTAATCGTCTAGTTGCTGATTTTTGATCTTGTTATGGTACTCGTTACCTATCAATGGAAGATCAAAAAGGTCTGATATGAATCCCCAAGCATCCTCTAAAGCTCTATTTTTCAACCGGCGCAAGCTCTCGGCTCGCACGACTCACTATATTTTTGCACTGTATATGGCCACCATCATGGCGCTCTTGATGTCACTCGTGATCACTGCAGCAAACTCCGGCATTGAGACTGATTATCTAAGTAATACGCTGCACGCCTATAAATTGGCTATGCCCGTTGCATTCCTGTGCATACTGGTCGTTCGCCCCATTGTGCTCAAACTGGTGTCTTTAACTGTACACCCACATTAAGAGCGGCCTCTCAGCGGCCCAAATGGTGAGGCATTGTGGACCGCCATATCGGGTTGACTGTTGCCGGTCGTCACAGGCCGGAGTCGTTACGTTCGACCTGATGTGAGGTCGGGTATGCCGATAAGGCAACTACGCACGATGCGGCGAGGGATCGTGCGGGCCGCCTGAAAGCTGCGCTGGAAAACCGAGGTGTTCATCCAGAGGCACTGAGCTGCTGCCGCATCGGCGGGCCTCCATCTAATCACGTTAGTTGTGCTGGCTGGATGTCTCAATATTCAGGTATTAAGGTATTCAACGATTTGATCAATGTTGCTGATATGCGGCGCTGTATCAATCATATCGCTGGAGAGACACCACGGATAATTGAGGCTCTGCAGCCAATTCATTACTGACTCCAAGTCCTGTGCTGTGCAGGCTTGCATGTGTTCGATCGTGATGCGTAGATGCGATGCAAGCCCTGATGTTTGCAGGAACCGCCAGTGATATTCTCCGCAGCCTACGCGCAGTTCGCCAGTTTCTTTAACCGACATCCCCACCAACCATTTGCAGGTATGTGCGGTGGCCTCTGTCTTTGGTGGCTTGCCGAGGCAGAAAGTATAAACGTTCTCATAACACTGGCCAAAGCGGCGCACTAATATGTCCGCGATGCCTGCCCGGCCGTTGACATGGGGGGGAAATGAAATGACGCCTGTACGCACAACCATCTCAAGGGTTGCGTCGGGAGTGAAGCATTGCCGCAGGAGGTCTGGTCGGTTTCCGTCCTTGGCAAGGATGTATTTCTCAATCGAACGAGCGGTGGTCGGCATCTTGGAGACGTCCTGAAAGTCGATGAAGTTAATGTGGGTAATTGCTTTCCGGGGTCACGCCTTCACGTTCTAAAGTCGATGAACGTGAAAGGCGAAACTTGAAGAAAACTTAACGTGTTCGACAACGAGTTCGAGCGGTGAAACAGAGGTCGGCTGTTTATTTAAAGCGGTCAGCGACCGATGCTCGAAATACTTTACCGAATGGGCGAGATCGATGTGTGCGCAGCTTCAGAAGCTGCAATGCGGCGCCAAAAAACGCCACTGCACCGGCACCGATCGCTAGCGTCCAACTTGGCATTTCCAACAGCAATAGGAAACCTCCTGCGCCAGCACCTAATGCGCTCCCCAGGTAAAGTGCTGACTCGTTCAAGGCGACTGCTAAATTACCATCGCCATTTCGCTCCCGCTCTGAGATCAACTCGTTATTTTGCGGAACCTGTAAGGCCCACCCCACGCATCCCCATATAGCGATAGGAATCATGGCTAACCAAGGCGATATGGCCGCGGCCAGCGGCAGCGCCAATAGTGACGCAGTCAACACCAGCATTATGATAAATATCAGCACGGGTCCTTCAATACGTTCAACCAGCGGGGTAATCAAGAAACTTCCTGCTACCCCACCAAGGCCCCAAACCCAGAGATATGGCGTCACGCTATCGATTCCTCCGTAGGCGGGATCCGTCATGAGCGGGGCGATGAAAGTGTACATCCCCAAGCTGGACACTGCGGCTAGCAGCGAGACCAGCAGGGTGCTTACTACATTCCGGTTCTCTAGCAATAAGAGTTTGCTACGGATTGTCATCTGCGGTCCGGCAGGGAGCGCTGGAAGGTTGACTACCAACCCCAGCCATGAGGCAGCACCAAGCAGAGCAATCAGCCACAGAGCGGCCTGCCACCCTGACAGCTCGGCAAGCAGCAGACTGAAAGGGACACCCAGCACGGTTCCACTGGCCATTCCAGCCATGATGATGGCGATCGCTCGACCGCGCCCGTTAGGTTCAGATACTGCAACACAAGCAGTGATTCCGGTTGCCAGATAAACTCCGGCCCCGAGCCCGGCAATTGCACGACACACTAACAGCGCAGCGAAATCATCAACGACAGCGCTGGCCATATTGGCCAAGACGAAGATCGCCAAGGCGGACAACAACCCGAGCCTCTGTCGTTGTGGGGGTAAGAGGGCCACGAAAATAGGCGATCCGATGCCATAAGCCAAAGAGAACACAGCCACCAATTGAGCAGCCACCGCCACCTGCACATTAAAGGCCTGTTCAATCATAGGCACGAGGCCTGCCATTACATAGGACGCCATGCCCAGCGCGAAGGCGCCGACAGCAATCCAATAGACCGAAGAGGGTGTTGTCCTGAACATAAGAATCTCCCTTTGCGAAATTAGGGCGGCGCAACAATTACGCGTCATCCCCGGCGCGGCAAATTCTTTAGCAAGCTAATCATTGTTACAATATCTACACTTTATGCTGTTACAGGGAGCAACTGTGTAATGGGAAGAACACTCGAACGCACCCGAGACGAGTTGGCGGCATTTTTGCGCAGTCGCCGAGAGCGCATTTCACCCGAGCAAGCAGGATTACCAACGACTGGGCGAAGAAGGACGCCGGGGCTGCGTCGTGAGGAGGTCGCCGCGTTGGCAGGCGTCGGCTTGACTTGGTATACATGGCTTGAGCAAGGCCGCGATATTGGGGTTTCACCGGCTTTCCTCGACAGTCTATGTCGAGTATTGAAACTTGACGCCATGGAACGCAGGCACCTTTACTTGCTGACCTACCAACGTGCTCCAGCAGAACAGGCACAGACTTGGTGCGTCGTTCCAACGATCATCCATCGTTTGATGGCAGACATGCCGCTGCGCCCCGCCTATGTCCTGAATTTGCGTTGGGACGTTCTCGCATGGAATCCGGCCGGCGATAAAGTATTCAACTTTGCAGACAAGCCTCCAGAGCAGCGCAACCTCCTGTGGATGCTGTTTACTGATGAGAAAATGCGTTCGCTGTTGTGCCCCTGGGAGGAGCAGGCGATACAAATGCTCTCTAGCTTTCGCAGGGATTTTGTTCATGCTTCGGCGCAAAGCGATGTTGCTGAGCTGGTGCGCAGCCTCGAGAAAGTCAGTGCAAAGTTCAAGTATTGGTGGAACAGGCAGGATATTCACGGCCCTTGCCAAGGCCTCAGAAATTTTGAAATTCCGTCATTCGGAAATATCTCGTTTGAGCATGCAACCCTGATAATTGACGCCGACAGGCACTTGCACTTGGTTTATTACGCGCCCAGTTTGGAAGGCGCTGCTCAGAGTAAGTTTGAGGGATGGCTTCAGGGCAGATATAGCTAGTTTGCAAGCCGATCATGCGCTCCTTATCCACTATTGACTATTCGCCCTCCGGGCTTCAGTTGGCTTGTGTTCCTATGGTGAAGGGGCTTTGCAGGTCAGGCAGGGGTTAGTTGCTTAACTGGCGGCAGACCCCCGAGGGGCGGGGGCTCGTGCAAGACGTAATATTCCAGATGGCCACGATTGACAAACTCTTACGACTTGTAGGAATTTAGCCGCCCGCAGGTAAGGCATATCTGCTGACGGCCAAAAAATAGCCGTTATTCACCACACAAAGGATTGTCTATGCAAGGTTCAAATACCGTTGCCCAACCGGCGGACGGTCAGCTGGTGCATGCGCATCAGAACACCCCCCACATGAACATTGCCCAGCAAATTCTCGAATGTCTGTTTCGGCGTCGGAGTCTTGCCCCGGAACAGGATCATGAGCTTTCGTTGCAGGTGCTGGAACCCCATCTGGCGAAGGTGATGCAGGCGGTCGAGAGCGGTCGCAAAGTCGAAATGGTCTTGCCAGCCTTTCCCGGCAAATCGCCCAGCCGCAAGAAAACCCTAAGCCATCTCCCTGATCTTGCTGAACACCATGCAATCGACGAGTTACACCGCCTGTGTGAGGAGATCCGGGAGATCTATGCACCGGGCGCGCTGATTCATATCTGCTCCGATGGTTATGTGTTCTCTGACCTGGTGCATGTTCCCGATTCTGACGTCAAGGCTTACACCGACGCTATCCAGGACTACGCCGATCAGCTTTATCCCGGTACGTTCGCCCATTTCGACCTCAGGGATGCCTATCCTCAGCTTGATTGTCTGGACGCCATGCGTGAGGAGATGATGATCGAGCACGGTCAGTCATTGATCCTGTTGCAACAGCGCTTCAAGGATGAACCGCATATGATGTTGATGTACTGCGGTATCCATCGCTTTCTGTCCGAGGATTATTCGGGGCTCAAGGTATTCGCCGGCATGAGCCTGAATGCGGTGAAGAAGGTCGCCAAGCCGGCCTCCCAGCGGGTGATTCAGCGCAGTGAAGCCTGGAGCGCCCTGTTACTGGCGCGCTACCCGCATTGCCTGCGCCTGTCGATTCACCCGCAATTGGCGGTGTCGACGAAGATCGGTATCCGGCTGGTGCCCACCAGTGACCTGTGGCGCACTCCCTGGCATTCGGTAGCCATCAAGCGACGGGGTGTGGTCACCCTCGAAAAACGCAGTAATGTCGATGAGCGCTATCACCGTCTGGTGTTCCGCAAGGGGCGTCCTTGTCACTACGCCAGTGCTCAATGATGGCGTCTCGGTTGCGGGTCGAAGCCGTACTCTTCGATTTGGATGGAACCTTGGTCGACACCTTGCCGGACATCACCTGGTGCCTGAACCAGGTGTTACTCGAACACGGTTGCCCGGTGCTGACTGCGCAAACAGTGCGGGGCTATATCGGTGGCGGGACCACGGCGATGATTGAGCGGGTTGCCGCGCAGTTTGGTATCGCTGATGCGATCGCCCTGCACCAGCGCTATGTGACGCTGTATCAGCACAACCTGGTTCAATTTTCCCGGCCATTCAGCGGTGTACTGGAATTGCTCGAAGGCTGCCGCCAGTTACAGCTGCCGCTGGCTATCGTGACCAACAAGGCCGAGGAAATGGCCTTGCAGGTTTCCAGAACATTGCTGCCGCAGAATGTTTTCGGGCCGATTCTGGGGCATCGCACGGGCCGGTCACTCAAACCTCAGCCGGATGTGGCGTGGGAAGCCGCCCGGCGGTTGTCGGTTGATCCGCAACGCTGTTTGTTCGTCGGTGACACAGAGATCGACCTGAAAACTGCCCGTGCCGCAGGTATGTACTCGGCAGCGGTCACCTGGGGGTACGGCCTGACTCAGACGTTGCAGGCCCTAGCTCCGGACTTCTGCTGTGAGCAACCGGCCGGGTTGTTGCGCATTCTGCAGCAAGTCTGCGGGACAGCGCATGCGCTCACCGAGCATGGCGATACCGTCAAATCCTATTGATACACACAAACCCTCAAGGAAGTTGTTCTATGGAACATAGAGACGCCTGGATCGCTGCCGTCAGCGATTTGCTGGCTGGTTATCTGCTCAAAGGCACGGATGATTGTTTCGAAACACAAGGCCGGGCGCATCTGGCGCGCAGCCTGGGGCAGTACTTTGATCAAAACCTGCCAGTACGTCTGGTACTGCCAGGTTTTCCCTGCAAGTCGCCCAATGCCAGTGACCAGACCTTCGGCGTACTGCCGGATTATGGTGAGGTGATGGCTATCGAGCGCCTCGACCAGCTCGGCCAAGCCATCGCCGCATTGCACACACCGGGCTGTGTGGTGTCGATCCTCAGCGACGGGACGACGTTCAATGACATCGTTGGGGTGGCCGACGACGTTCGCGCAGCCTACAACCGGGCTTTGCGTGAACTGTGCACCACCCATACGATTCAGTGGGTCAGCATGGAAGACCTGTTCCCGCAGGCCCAAAGTGCCGAGGCGGTCCGCGCCAGCCTGGTCAAGCAGGCCCGTCTACCCTGGAAAAACCTTGGAGAACTGATCGAGCAGAGCCGGCACGATGAATCCCTCAGCCAGGCCCATGACAACCTCTGCAGTCATTTGTACAACGACCTGCGCCTGTGCCGTGAGGACGGGCAGAGCGAGGACGAGTACCTGCAGCAAATCAACTTCAAAGCCTACCAGATGATGTTTCGCGGGCAGGCATTGAATGCGGCAGTGGATCGTTTCTTCGGCGACGACATTCGATTGTCGGTCCATCAGTACAGCAATGCCGGACCCAAATTCACCGTTGGGTTGGCTGAAGGGCTGACCCGTGTCGACAGCCCCTGGCATGCCGTGCCGGTGTGCAACATCGATGGTAGCCAGCGTCTTCGCGCACGGGCCCAGGTCGACCTCGACCACCATGTGCTGGTCACCTGGCAGGGGCGGCCATGGCTCTACCACCAAACAGAAAACCCGCAGGCCCAAGGCTTCGAATACGAACTGCAAAAGCTTCCGCTATTTGGCCTGGTGGTGCGAGACCCGCTGGGGCTGGGGTTCGAGCGACTGTCCACCAGCCTGCTGGAGGCACTGGTGGAAACCTTTGGTTTCGTCTGCCTCAAGGGCTGTCGCTTCGACGACCAGGACAGTTTTGCTCGCAGCTGCGAACGCTTTGGCACGCTGTACGAGTGGGCTTTCGGTGCCGTGCATGTGGTCAAACCCGCGGACAAACCCCAGGGCGTGGTGCACTCGCTGGAGAAAACGCCGTTGCACTGGGACCTGAACATGCTGCCCGACAGCGACCCACAGGTTCAGCGCAATCCGAAATTCTGCGCCAGCAAATTCATGCTGTATTGCAAGACCGCGCCGCAACCGGGCGAGGGCCAGACCACCATCGTCGACAGCCGAAACGTGCTGCGAAAAGTCGGGCAGCACGTCGCCCGACAATGGCAGAAGGTGAACATCACCTACTACACCAAGATGACTTACTTCGGCGGTTCGCCGCGCATGTACAGCCTGGTGGATCATCACCCCCGTAGCGGCGAACTCATCCTGCGTTACCAAGAGGGCACCGACTCGACATTGCAGACCCTGAGCCAGTCTGTGCAGGACCATGATGAGCAGGCCCAGCAGGCGCTGCTTGAACAGGTCAACGCGCTGGTTTATGACCCGGATTGCCTGATCGCCCATCAATGGAGCGAAGGTGATCTGGTGCTGATCGACAACTATCGGACGCTGCACGGCCGACTGCCGATGTCGCCGGCTTCCTCCTCGCGGGAGCTGTGGCGGGTACAGGTTTACTAACCGCTATTGTCTGGCAGGCCCTGGAGACAGGGCCTGCCAGAAATTCCCTTCGAGAGTTCTTCCCATCACTGCGCAATAAAGTCGCGAACCGCCCGAATAGTCTGTGTTGACGTCTCTTCCATCAGCCAATGTCCTGCCCCCGGCACCACCACTTCCGTGACCTTGTCCGCTGCGTTGCGCATCACGATCGCCTCATTACTTCCAAAAGATTTTTCACCACCAATGGCCAGCACCGGCATCGTCAGTCGCGTCGCCATCGACGCTTTGTTGTCCACCTCATCCTGACGAATGCTGCGGAACTGGGCGAAGGCTGCGTGCATGGCGCCGGGGCGGGCGTAGAGTTTGGCGTAATGCTGACGGGTTGCTTCATCCACCTTGGTGGGATTGCCCGCGAACTCGGACGGGGCTTTTTAGTTCTCCGTCCATCTATGGCTAAAGGAGAATGAAATGTTCGAAATCAGACGCGCCAAGCCAAGCGATTCCCAAGCAGCATTCTATATTCGCCTTCAAGCGATACGGCATCAATGCATCGGCGCCTACACCACGGAGTAAGTGTTGGCCTGGACGGCAGGATCAGCCACGGACGGTACAGCAACCTGATGGAAAAACACTTTTATCTGGGGTGTATTTAAGGAGAACCGGTGGCGACGGGAATGCTTGATTTGGAGAACAGCGAAATCGGCGCGATCTCTGTGCTCCTGGGTTTTATGCAACAAGGCATCGGCTTGAGAGTCCTGAGCCACCTGGAATGCTTGGCACGGGATCTGGGGCTGAAAGAAGTCAATCTGGACGCTACGTTGAACGCTGCCTAATTTTACCGGCGATGCGGTTTGGGGGATGAACCTGCTATTTACCATTCGCCCTCTGGGCTTCAGTTGGCTTGTGTTCCTATGGTGACGGGGGTTTTGTGAAGTTGGCATGGGTTGATTGCGTCAAGGCTTACTTTTCAGTACCTGCGGACCTAACGAAAAATAATTCTACAGGCGACGTTAGTTCGTTGTGATAGCGATGATCGTCGTCCATGATCATGCATCTGCCGTTAACCGACGGTAATCTGTTTCCCATCGTTTCCAGCCTCGGCCACGTTTCAAGAGAGTCTTCATGAGTTCAGGGATTAGTCAAAAGCTGCAGGGTAGCCGCAAGGAACTACTCGATATCGGCCTTCGCAACACCATGCTGAACTTCCGCGCGTCAGCGAAGACGTTGGCGGTGGTGGATGAACTGTCTGAGTCGGTGTTCCACCTGCTTTATCGGCAGGAGAAAACCATGAGTTTTTCTCCGATGGCCCGCCAGAAGTCGGCTGCGTTGGCGAAGATCGCGCTGCCCGAAGGAGAGGACGCTCAGGACATAGCGACTGATGAGTTGCTGTTGCTTGAACTCGACGGCTTGGGCGAATTGAGTGCTGTCGACGATGAGGTGGATGAGTCGGGTCGAGCGCGGCGGCATACGGATACGCGCTTGCAGACGGCACTGGATGAGGAGCGCCTTTTCCTGCAGCTGTTGAGGATTCACAGTGAGGCGCGAGCCTTTGTCGAGGAGCAAGGGGTAAACACGCTGTTTCTGGCGCTGGGCTTCCTTCATTGGTACGAAGCGGACAGCTCAGAGACCCTTCGCAAGGCTCCTTTGATGTTGTTGCCGGTAACCCTTGAACGCAGCGGCGCAAAGGACGCCTTCAAACTGAAGTATTCCGGCGACGAGTTGATGCCTAACTTGTCGTTGATCGCCAAGCTCAAGACCGATTTTGGTCTCGACCTCGCGGCTTGTGAGTTCAGTGAGGATCGCTTCGATGCTGCAGAGGGTAGCCTCGACAGCTTTTATGCTGAAGTGACGGACCTGGTAAGCAAACAACCCCGCTGGAAGGTTTCAACAAACGAGGCTGCGCTCGGGTTCTTCTCTTTTGGCAAGTTCCTGATGTTCAAGGATCTGGACCCGAAAAGTTGGCCGCAAGACCATCAACCCGATGCCCACCCGGTAATCAACCGGCTTCTGGGGGCTGGCTTCGGTGACCAGCGGCCGTGTTATGCCGAGGATGTGAACATCGACTCGGTGCTCAAGCCTGGGGAAGTCCGATTCGTCAAAGATGCGGACAGCAGCCAGACCGAAGCTATCCTCGAAGTGCGCGAGGGCGCCAACCTGGTTATCCAGGGGCCTCCGGGCACTGGTAAGTCGCAGACCATCACTAACATCATCGCGGAATTGATTGCCCAGAAAAAAACCGTGTTATTCGTGGCCGAAAAAATGGCTGCTCTCGAAGTGGTTAAACGTCGGCTCGACGAGTGTCACTTGGGTGATGCGGTGCTGGAGCTGCACAGCCACAAGTCGACCAAACAATCGGTGATCAAAGAGCTGGGTCGCACGCTTGAACAGGGTCGCCCACTGACCAAGGTGGGTGAAGATGATTTGGCCAACCTGGCGGAATTGCAAGGCAACTTAAACCGTTACTGCGAAGCGGTGAGTGCGCCTGTAGGTGCCAGCGGAATGGATTTTGTCGAGGTGTTGGGCCGTTACCTCAAGCTCAAGCGCAGTTACGGCGTGTTGCCGACAATTGCTTTCGCGCCAATGGTGTCATGGACCCAGACCGACCAGCTAAAACGCCGCCAGTTGATTGAAGAATTGACACTTCATATTAAGGAAATGGGCCGTCCAGACCAAAACCCGTTCTGGGGAAGCAAGCGAACTTATTTCTCTCCCATTGAACAGAACAATGCGAACGATGCGTTGCAACAAGCAAGTGCGCATTTAGCCGCTCTGGACGCTGCAGCCAAGGCGCTATCGATTCGACTAATGCTGACCCAGCCCGCCACACTCGCGGACGTTGCTGTCATATGCCGCGCTGCAAGGCGGGCGGCCGAAGCGCCTCGTTTGCAAGGTGTAGAGCTAAGTACAGGGGACTGGCAGCTGCGCCGCGATGCAATTCATGAGTTGCTCGATGCCGGTCAGCGCATGAGCACATGTAAGGCCAACCACGGGACCCAGCTGATCGAGGCCGCATGGGAGCAGGACCTGTTGGAAGTTCGGCAGAATCTGCTGGCTTACGGAGACAAGTGGTGGAAAGTATTTTCGGGGCGCTATCGTGCGGCCAAGGCTCGCTTGCAAGGGCTTGTGCAGGGCACTCTGCCTGGCAGCAACACCGAGCAACTCACTCTGGTCGATTCGGTCCTTGCCTATCAACAAAGTCTGAAGGTTTACCACCAACATGAGGGGCTGGGCAGCGCTCTCTTCGGTGCTCAATGGCAACGTCAGAAGTCTGATTGGGCGGTGCTTGAGCGCGTAAGCGCCTGGGTTGTGCAACTCTACGAAGACCTCGGCAACGGCAATGTGCCGCAGGGGATCATTGCGTTCCTCGCCGGGCACACGGACGCCAGCGGGCTTGGGGAGACGGTCAGTGACATCGAGGAGCATCTTGCGGGCCTCGATCAGGCATTGCTAGCTGGTCTGGAAGTCATCGGCATGCAGGATGACACCGCACAAACGCTGCGTAGTCTAGATCTACCGGCTTTGGGCGCGCGCTTGCAACTGTGGCAGGCCAGCCTGGGCGCGCTCTACCAAATGGCCCGCTTCAACGTACTGTCGGGCGAAGTTCATCAGGCCCAACTGGACGAGTTGTTGAACATTGCCCTGCGCAGCGACGCGCCTGATCAGCTACCGGCCATCCTCGATTTTTCCTGGTATTCAGGGCTGGTGCAGAAGGCGTACGCTGAAAAACCAGCACTACAGCAATTTGACCGCATCAAACACGAGCATCAGATCGCCAAGTTCAAAACCCTCGATGCCGCATCGTTGAACCATGCGCAAACGTTTCTAGCGCGGCAGGTTTGGGAACATATGCCTAATGTGAACCAGCCGGGTGAAATGGCAATTTTGCGCGCAGAACTGAACAAGAAGCGCCGGCACATTCCGATCCGTCAACTGATCGACAAGGCCGGGCGGGCGATTCAGCAAATCAAGCCGGTGTTCATGATGAGCCCCATGTCCATCGCCAACTTCCTGCCCCCAGGCAAGTTAGCGTTCGACGTGGTGGTGTTCGACGAAGCTTCTCAGGTCAAGGCCGTTGATGCGTTTGGCGCGATTTTACGTGGCAAGCAAGTGGTGGTGGTTGGTGACACCCGGCAGATGCCGCCTAGCGATTTGTTCAGCCGCGACATTGCAGCTGATGACGACAACGAAGCCACCGCCGACATCGAAAGCATCCTCAGTCTATTCAAGGCGGCGGGCAGCCAGGAACGCTACCTGCGCTGGCACTACCGCAGCCGACACGAATCACTCATCGCCGTCTCCAACGTGGAGTTCTATGACAGCAAGCTGGTGGTATTCCCTTCCGCAGGCCAGCATCCGCACGCGAAGGGCGTGAGCTTCGATTACCTACCGCAGGCACTGTATGACCGTGGCCGCACACGGACCAACAAGGATGAGGCCAAAGCAGTCGCCCAAGCGGTGATGAAACACGCGCTGGAGACGCCGGAACTGTCCTTGGCGGTTGCCGCATTCAGCGTTCCGCAGCGTGATCTGATCAACATTGAGGTTGAGCTGCTACGGCGCAAGACACCTCAGGCCGAAGCGTTTTTCACCGCACAGGGCAGCGAGCGGTTCTTCGTCAAAAACCTTGAAAACATTCAGGGTGATGAGCGCGACGTGATCTTCATCAGCATTGGATATGGCCGCAATGAGTCCGGTCGAATCGCCCGTGAATTTGGCCCTCTCAATAAAGATGGCGGGCATCGCCGACTCAACGTTTTGATCACACGGGCCAAATTGGCTATGCGCGTGTTCTGTAACTTCCGTGGCGATGAACTGGAGATCGATGCCACTGCCAAGCATGGCGTACGGGCTTTGAAAAACTTCCTCAAGTACGCGGAAACGGGGGAACTGGAAGTCGCCAAGGAAACCGGCAAGGCTACAGATTCGCCCTTTGAGGATGAGGTTATCCGGGCCTTGCGTGATCTTGACTACCAGGTAGAGCCGCAAGTCGGTACTGCCGGTTACTTCATTGACCTCGCCGTGAGAGACCCCGAGTTTCCAGGCCGATACGTGCTGGCTGTTGAATGCGATGGCGCGGCCTATCACAGCTCGCGCTCTGCACGTGATCGCGATCGCTTGCGCCAAGGTGTGCTTGAGGGCTTGGGCTGGAACTTCCATCGTATCTGGAGTACCGATTGGTTCCGCAATCCTAAGCAAGAAATCACACGCACAGTAGCGGCAATCGAGGCTGCCCGCGAACATATAGCCAACCGTCGTAGCGTCTCGGTCACAGAAACTCTGATCGAGCCCCAGCATGAAATTATCCGTGACGAAACCATTGCCGAAGTCGAACCGATCGCCAGCCAACCTTATGAAAAGGCGCGGCTCTCTGCAGTCAGCACCCAAGTGGAACTACATCAACACCAGCCGGAACACCTGCTGCGCCTGATCCGTTCAGTGGTCGATGTCGAATCACCGGTGCATTCAGTAGAGGTCACTCGGCGGCTAATGGAGGCTTTCGGGGTGACACGGCAAGGCTCAAGAATCACTGCCGCCGTGGAGAACGCCATTGGCATGGGCATTAAGCAGCGGCACTTCTTGCGCCGTGGCGAATTTCTTCACCACGTCGAGAATCGTCCCGTTGTCATTCGCAGCCGAGCGCATTGGGAGTCTGCCGAGCGCAAACTGGAGTGGGTCGCGCCGGAAGAACTCGACCAGGCCCTGATAGAAATCATCATTTCGGGGTTTTCCATGAGTCATGACGACGCGATCTCTGGCGCCTTGAGACTGCTCGGTTTTGGCCGCGCCACGGCCAAGGTGACAGCGCCATTGAAGGAAAGAATCGAGCAGTTGACGCGTGATAGACGGTTGGAGCTGAGAGAGGGCCGGTTGGTGGTGTCTACTTCTGGCTGATGGGGGAGGCCGTTGTACCGGTAATTAAAAGGTGGTGGATTTATTTGAAAAATAGATCCGTCATCTCTTATCCGTCTTCTAATAATATACGTACTGATTTTCCGCTTCCAACACCAGTCAGGTCGATTTCATGCCAATGTTCGCTAGTTTACGCCAGTCGATTGAGAGGGCATCAACTGATGCTAAAGATCTCTTCTTATCAGCCACGGCCCCGAACAATCGCGAAACCTATTTCGCAAAGGGAAAGCTAGGTGATAACGGAACAGGTGCGGTCTACGCTTATTTTGATAAAGAAGGGCAAGCGCTGTACGTTGGAGTGACAGGTCGCACAATTAAGATGCGACAGCACGATCAGACTTCGCCTCACAAAAAAACCACATGGTGGGATCGCTGGGAGACTGTCCGCTTCATTCAGATCAGCAGTGAAACTGATAGGCTGACGCTAGAACTACTTTTGATCCTTGCATTAAAACCCCCACACAACTCTAAGCCTGGTCCTCGCGACTTCGCAGCAATGTTCTCCTCATAAGATAAAGGGTGGCAGATATATTTTAATAAATAGATCTGTCACCTTTTATTGTAGATGCATACCTTAGACGACGGCATCAAAGGGTGAGTTGCCCGGACGGTTAGAGCGCCCGTTAAAGCTGGCGCACTAAGCGTCCGGCCAATTCACCTTTCGAACTCCAGCATTAAGAGCGATAGTGGGCCAGTGACCACCCTGAGCGCTGAACTGCAACATACTGGGCAACTGAAGGTTGGCTAGAGATTTTTCCCGGCTTCTCGATTTGGAGCCGCGGCGCGTCGAAGTCAGTTCAGGCCTGGGCAGTCAGCTCACGCAGTGCTCGCCCTGATAACAACCCCGGATTCGCCGAGTGCTCCCCCGGGGGGATTGTGTCAGGCTATGCCGTTTTCACCCGTAGCTCCTAGTTTCGCTAGGGGCTTTTTCATGCTCAGGACGAGTCATTCAAGATGTTGATGAAGCTGGCGCCGAAGAAGCGGCGCAACCCGCGTAATTTCTATCTAGGTATCGCTGCGGTGTTACTGATTGTCGGGATTGGACGCTATTTCGCGCTCAAGGCCGAGCAGGAGAAGGTGGCCCAACAGGCGCTGCTGGTCGAGCGCCTCGCCCAGTTGGACGCGACCCTGCCAAAGCAACTGGATGCAATTACCACCCTTGAGTACGTCGGTTTGACGTACGGTGACACGATCTTCTACCGCTACAGAGTCGACTTAGCAGCGAGCAGCCTCTCCGAGGAACACAAGGTCAGCATGGAGGCGAGAATGCGCCGTGATCTGGAGCAACTGGCCTGCAAGGAACCGCAGTTGCTGGCGATGATGCGCAGGTTCAAGTTTCACCAGGAGCATTGCTACCTGGCCAGGAACAGCACACTCTTTTCCATTGAGCTTCACCCTGAACAGTTGAGCTGCCCAGGATGATGCCGATAAAGTGGGGCGCCGTCGCTCGTTCATCGACTCAGGCCATTCCCTAGACCGCAGCGTCCAGTCAATCCGTCTTGCATGACTAGGCCGGCATCCACTTATGCGGCAGCAGTTGATCAATCTCACTTGCCTGCTGTGTCGGCAGACGAGTCAAGACGTCCTTGAGGTAAGCATACGGATCATGCCCATTCATACGCGCCGACTGGATCAAGCTCATGATCGCTGCGGCCCGTTTGCCACTGCGCAGCTCTCCAGCAAGTCGAGTCAGCCGAAGGGAGTTTCACCCCTCGGCTGCTCACAGAACCGTACGTGACAGTCTCCCGTCAGGTCGCGGTAGGGATGGCAGACGCGTTTGAGTGGTCTCTTTTGGTCGGTAGCAGCTGGCGCTATTGACCTTCAGCTTTTAGCCGTCTAGCAAAGCTTTAGCACCAGCTCTTCCTCTTACACTGAGTACGCTGCCGCCAGCGCGTGTTCTCGCATACGTCGGTATCCCCAAATGGCTACGAGGAGCACAGCTGCCCCTGCCGCTAACGCTACGTTGAATCCATAGCGTGCACCTTCCATATCCACCAACTGGCCGGACGCTGCAGCCCCCAGAGCTACTCCAACATTCAAGCCGGCCAGCAACCAGGTCATCCCTTCAGTCAATTGTCTTTCCGGCACGATTCTCTCTACCAGTGACATCGCCACAATCATTGTTGGCGCAAAGAACAGGCCTGCTACCAGGACCGCGCCGGCGAGCCCGGCAATGTTGCCAGCCATTAACAAGGGTAGTGTCGTCGCTGCGGTGGCCAGACCACCCATCAGCAAGAGTTTGTGTAACGGCGTTTTCAGTTTGAGCGCACCAAACAGCAGGCCGGCTGCGCACGAACCGATGGCGTAACACGACAGCACGATACTGGCCGCCGCAGGACTGCCCATTTGTTCGGCGAACGCGACGCTCACGATATCGACCGTCCCGACGATGACGCCCATCGCGACCATCAACAATGTTAACAACCGGACATCCGACAGGCGAAAGACCGAGGCTGTGCGTGTGCTTATTTCTTCAGCGGATTCCACGGGGGGGGCGGTAGCGACTTGCGCAGCCAAAGCAAGTGCGCCGATCACCAGCAGTGCTACCGCCGCTAACGGCCCAGCCTGTGGGAAGACGGCCACGCTCAAGCCAACGGAAATGGGAGGGCCTGCGATGAAGGTAACTTCGTCTAGCACTGTTTCCAGTGAATAAGCCGTTTGCAGGTGCGGCTTGCCCCTGTAGATAGCCGTCCAGCGGGCGCGGACCATCGCTGACATGCTCGGCATGAAACCCGCCAGCGCGGCTGCCACGAACAGAGTCCAGTCGGGTGTATGCCAGTAGGTGCAAGCTAGTAGCAGAAGAATGCCCAGAGCGCTGATGCCGGTAGACACCGGCAGTACCCGGCGCTGACCGTATCGATCCACCAAGCGCGAAACTTGCGGCGACATCAATGCGTACGTCAGGACAAAGGTAGCTGAGACCGCGCCGGCCAGCGCGTAGCTGCCCCGCAGCTGTGACAGCATTGTAATGATGCCGATACCCGTCATAGGTAGCGGTAAACGGGCGAGGAGGCCGGCCACGGAAAAACCCTTGGTGCCGGGGGCTTGGAACAGTACTCGGTACGGATTGGCCATGCTCGATTCTCCTTATCGAATTAGCGCAGCTTGCTTGGGCGTCGCTGAACTGAAAAAATACATTCATCGCGTATGATTAAAATCCTATAATCATACGAGGTGAATGTAAACGGCTTATCAACCCAGGAGAGATCATGGCTCGACGTACTCGCGCTGACATGGAAGAAACCCGCGCCACACTGCTCAAGACCGCACGCCAGATTTTCAGCGAACGCGGCTATGCAGAGACGTCCATGGATGATTTGACAGCACTGGCTAACCTGACCAGGGGCGCGCTTTATCATCATTTTGGAGACAAGAAAGGCTTGCTCACCGCTGTGGTCGCACAGATTGATGCTGAGATGGATGCGCGGTTACAAGCGATTTCGGACAGCACCGAAAACGTGTGGGAGGCCTTCAGAAACCGCTGCCGTGCTTATCTGGAAATGGCGCAGGAACCTGAAATCCAACGCATCGTGTTGCGTGATGCCCGGGCTGTTCTGGGTAGCTCTCCGCCGGAGGCGCACCGTCATTGTGTTGCCTCTCTACAGAAAATGCTTGAGCAACTGATGCTCCAGGAGGGGGGTGTGCAGTCCGATCCCGAAGCACTGGCGATGCTGATCTATGGAAGCTTGTGCGAAGCAGCCTTCTGGATCGCAGAAGCAGAGCCTGGTTCGAACAGGCTGTCGCAAGCGCTCGGGGCACTGGAGCTTCTGCTCAAGGGCGTCCGTAGCTGAAATCAGGAACATAGGGGCGGAGTCCAGTGTCGGCAATATCTGCTTACGGGGGAGGGCAAGCATCGTTATCAGTTTGTTGTCGTGCAGTGTCTAGCCCCTTATATAACTTCAGGGCAGGCCCTGAGTGCAGGGGCCTCCAAAAAACCTCCGATACCTCGATCCATCACTGCGCAATAAAGTCGCGAACCGCCCGAATAGTCTGCGTTGGCGCCTCTTCCATCAGCCAATGTCCTGCCCCCGGCACCACCACTTCCGTGACCTTGTCCGCCGCGTTGCGCATCACGATCGCTTCATTACTTCCAAAAGACTTTTCACCACCAATGGCCAGCACCGGCATGGTCAGTCGCGCCGCCATCGACGCTTTGTTGTCCACCTCATCCTGACGAATGCTGCGGAACTGGGCGAAGGCTGCGTGCATGGCGCCGGGGCGGGCGTAGAGCTTGGCGTAATGCTGACGGGTTGCTTCATCCACCTTGGTGGGATTGCCCGCGAACTCGTTCCAGAACCGGTCCAGGTAGATGCGCTCACGGCCGGCCACCAGGCGTTCAGCATCCGGCCCGCCGAAGTCGAAGTGCCAAAGCATCGGTGAGCGGACAATCTCGTTCCAGGGCGGAATGCCCGGCACGGGCGCATCCATCACCACCAGGCGATCGGTACGCTGCGGATAACGCGCGGCGTAGGCGTAGGCGACCATGGTGCCGATGTCGTGGCCGATGACCACCGAGTGTTCGATACCCAGCGCGGCCAACACCGCACGGATGTCGCCCGCCTGGGTCTTCTTGTCGTAGCCGCTGTCCGGGATCGACGACAAGCCCATGCCGCGAAGGTCCGGCACCACGACCGTGTGATCCCGGGCCAGATCGGCAGCCAGTGGCGCCCACATATCGCCGGTATCGCCAAAGCCATGCAACAGCACCACGGCCGGCCCCTTGCCGCCGACGCGCACATGCAGTGTGACGCCTTCTACTGGAATGTCCTGAATACGAAAGGAGGCAGGAAATGGCGTCACCTGAGCATGTGCTGGGATGCTTAGAGCAAGCAGCATAAAAGCCGTCAACAGGACGCGAATCATGGTGGTGTCTCCAGACGTAGGCGTGGAGGGGGCCCTGAGTCAATGTGCGTGTCGCTTGGGCGGAAGAGTTGACCGCATAACGTGATGCACAGAATCGACATGTGCCATTCAGTAGCAAGCCAATACGGTCAGAATGGCGAGTCTTCTGAAGCACGATAAGGTCCCGTTCGGATGAGCTTAGATTGTTTGGCTGTGATTGCTGGTCGTCATCCTGACCCGGTGTGGCGACGTCGCCGATGCCCCCAAAGCTGCCGTGGGCCAAAGGCAGAAATCGGCCGATTCTGTTGAAAAAGTCGACCATGGCTTCCGCAGCAGAAAAGTATGTGCCCGTGATTGAAATCTTTACTTTCGGCAGAAGCTTCCGGACTCAGATTTCACGTAGCAGTGTGCAAAAAAGGCGTTTTAACCAGTCAATGACCAGGCCGTTTGGGCGAACCGACTTTTTCAACAGAATCGGCCAAAAGCCGCCGGTCACGGGAATCTACCAAAAAGTGGGCGATTCACTTGGAGCCATGCTGCCAAGCAACGTCAAAAGCCCAGTCATTTAGCGAATCCCTCGCGACTAGAATTTTTTCATGGTGTGAAGCGTAAAGTGCAAAAGCTGTCCTAGACTGAAAATTTTAAAGGGTCTGATTTCATGAAATTTTCACCGCCGCGACCACTGGGTTTTTATATGAATTAAAGACAGTCTTCAGACGCAGCACTGCCTTTATCGAATATCCTCTATCGACCCAAGAGCGGACTTGGTATTGATAGAGAATTGTGATTTCTGGAAAAAATGCGAGGGAGCGAAACTTTCAGCTTACTGCTGATTGAGACACACATTCCAACGAGCGAATGCAAATATGAATGGTCACTCCGTAGCAGACTCTCGATTAAGCATGCTTGATGGATGGCGCGGCATCAGCATCTTGCTTGTCTTGGCGAGCCACCTGCTACCACTTGGTCCAAAGCATTGGCAATTGAATTCCGCCGCAGGCGTTATGGGAATGGCTATTTTTTTTACGCTATCGGGTTTCCTGATAACAAGTTTTCTGCTCAGCAACAGCAGCGTCGTTGATTTTTTAATCCGCAGAATCTTTCGGATTGTGCCGCTCGCCTGGTTGTACATGGCGATTGCTTTATTTGTCATGAACAGTACTTCTGATTTCTACATCGCAAACTTTCTGTTCATTGCCAACTGGCCGCCAATGTGGCTTGGCAATGCAAACGGCCACCTATGGAGTTTGTGCGTAGAGGTTCAATTTTATGTCGCCATCGCTATGCTGGTCGTTCTATTGAGAAACAAGTGGGTAGTGCTGATCCCTTTATTCTGCATTGCCGTCACGATGTACCGCGTCATGAATGATGTCCATGTCGCAATCAACACGTATTACCGCATTGATGAAATACTCGCTGGATGCATACTTGCACTGATACACAGCAATAGACTGGGCAACACCCTTGCGAAACTTCCGACCCAACCGGGGGGCGCACAAATACTTTTACTCCTCCTGTTTGCCTTGTCCTGTCATCCCGATGCGGGCTTCATGAACTACTTCCGCCCCTATCTTGCCGCAGCCTTGGTGGGGAGCACGTTACTCAATAGCCGGGCACGAGTGACCCAAATCCTGAATAGTCGCGTTCTATTTTATATAGCTACCATCTCGTACGCTCTCTATGTTGTTCATCCGCTGCTGGAACAGACTTGGCTGGGTAGCGGAGAGACCGTCATAAAATATTTGAAGCGCCCTTTGTTGTTCGCCGCAGTTTTTCTCACTGCGCATATCTCGACCTTCTATTATGAAAAAAGGTGGATTGCTTTTGGTAAGACGTTTTCCAAGAAAGTAGCTAACCAATCGGTTACCAGCTAAACGTCCGCAGAGGGTCGCAAGCAGTCCTCAGTGAGCGGCGGCTTTTGGCCGGAAGCAGTCAGTCGTAATCGACTAACCGCTGCTCGCAAAATAAAAACGGAATGTAAGCAGGCAACAAAAAACCGCAGCAATGCGGTTTTTTTGCGACTAAATGCAGGTCACTGCCCTTTGGGCGTATCAAACCCACGCTGCTCAATCACCCCAAACACATCAGCCACATCCTGGACCATGATCCGGGCGATGTTGGTGACGGTGTTGATGTCGTTCTCGGCGTAGTCGGGGAGGCTGGTGCAGGCCATGAGGTTCAGGTATTTGAGGACCGCGTTGAGGCGTTCGCTGACGCAGTTGTGGAGTTCGCGTAGCGGGGCGTCGCTGTCGATGTGCAGGACTGGGCTGTCGGTGGCGAATTGGGACATGGGGGTGAAGCGGTGGGGCGGGTTGTTCGTGGTCATAAGTAGGTCTCTATCAAAGCAAATAGAAGCACCACCTTTTCGCTGCGAAACAAATGGGTGGCAGCTGTACGCGGGTTCGCAGACCGAGAAGTGACCTACACCCGGCAGACCCGAAAGTCTCCCACGCACAACCGCCATGAAATGTAACGCGGGCAAAGTTTGCCAGAGTTCTCATTCGACGGTGTAGGTCATCTTCTGTAGGGCTGCGAAACCCTATCGCTAACTGCGGTCAGCGACGTCTCGAATATAGGTGTCGGCTTTTGGCGCCGCAACCGGGGTGTAGGACGCTGCGCGGCCATTGTGGCGATGTGGTTTGTCCATGTTCGGCGGTGAATTTGCCGTAAACCGGGCTCTGCGGAGTGTCTGAGGAGATTGGTTGCAGGATTTGGGGCTGCTTCGCAGCCCAGCGGGAGCAAGCTCCCTCGCCACGGTGGGTGGATTCCTACGAGAGTTTCGGAGCTGAAAATCAAAAGATTGTCCGAACGCGGCCCGAGCCTTCGGCAGCTCCGAGCGTGGGGGAGTGGAAGTCCGTCGTGGGTTGGCTCAAGCTCGGCATCTACGTGAGCAACCGCTACGGCTTTGCAGCCAAGGAAAATCGAGATGACTCAAACACTGGAACGTGCCATCGCCATTGCTGCTGCCGCTCACGAAGGGCAGGTCGACAAGGGCGGTTCGCCGTACATCCTGCACCCGCTGAAAGTGATGCTGAGGGTCAGCACCCTGGAAGAGCGGATCGTGGCGGTTCTGCATGACGTGGTCGAGGACTCTGGCATCAGCCTCGATGATTTGCGTCAAGAAGGCTTCAGTGAAACGGTGCTGGCGGCCATTGAGTCTGTCACCAAGCTGCCGGGAGAGTCCTACGAACTGTTCGTCGAACGAGCGGCGCAGAACCCGATAGGCCGTGTGGTCAAGCTGGCTGACCTTGAAGAGAACAGTGATGTGTCCCGAATCGCACAGCCGTCCTGGGAAGATCTGGAGCGAATTGAAAAGTATCGGCGGGCGATTGGCAGGCTGCGTTCGTAGCCTGCCAACTCGGCATTTAGACCCCAGCTATCGCTCACGCCTGCACAGGCGTGCAAAGCTCCACCAATGTCCCGTCCGGGCAGCGAACGTAGGAGACGGTTTGCCCCCAGGGTTTGATGAGGGGAGCGGCTATTTCAGTGGCGCCGGCGTGTAGTGCTTTGGCATGGGCGGCGGTTACGTCGTCGGTCACCAGGCCCACTTCGATGCCCAGTGGTTTGGGGGAGGCGTGAGCCGAGATGTGGCCGGTGCTGAAGTTCATCGCCGCGAGTTCGTCGGCGGCGAATGCCAGGGTGGTTTCGCCGGTTTCGAGTTCGCCATAGGTGGCGGATTCGTGGAGGAAGCGAGTGGCAATCCCGAAGGCGGATGAGAAGAACTGGAGTGAGGCTGCAACGTCCGGGACGTAGATGATCATGTAGCCGAATTTCATGTGCAAACATTCCTTGTTGTGACATTGGGGTGGCAAATCCAGCAGAAGGCGGACGCACCCTCGCATCCGCCTGTCATTCCACTACAGAGCCATTTACTTGCGCAACACCGGAGTCCGTGGCGGAATCAGCCGCTTCGTCCCCGTCGCCTCGAACGCCGAAGCCAACCGCAGCAACGTCGAATCGTCATACGCACGACCGGCAAAGGTCAGCCCGACCGGCATGCCGATATCTGCCATCACACCCATCGGTACGGTGACTGTGGGCACGCCCAAATGGCGGATGGCGAGGTTGCCGTTGGCGACCCAGATGCCGTTGCTCCAGGCGATGTCCGCAGAAATCGGGTCGACATCGGCATTCGCCGGGCCGACGTCGGCGACGGTCGGGAATAGCACGGCATCGAGGCCGAGTTTGTCCATCCAGTCTTCGAGGTCGATTTTACGGGTCTGTTCAAGTCCACGCAGGCCGTCGGGCACGGTGGAGATCTGGTCCCACGGCGTGATGCCGCGCTCGGCCATCCGCACGTATTCGTCCATGCCGGCGGCAAGGTCGCCTTCGCGGTTGGGCAGGGTGCCGGGGTCGTGGGGGAAGATCAGCGGTCCGTTGACGTCGACCAGGCGATTCAATTTTGGATCGCCGTTGGCTTGCAGGAAGTCATCGAACGCCCACGCGGTCAGGTCCCACAGCTCATCGTGGAGGAACTCTTTGGAGACGATGCCGCGATTGAACACGGTCGGCGCGCCGGGGCGATCGCCTTCGCAGTTGGAGACCAGCGGGAAGTCGACGTCGATCACTTCGGCGCCAGCCGCTTCAAGTGCCTGGCGAGCCTGTTCCCAAAGCCCGATCACCGAGGCGCGGGTGTTGATTCGTTGCCCGGTCGGGCCACCGATGCCCGGTGCTTCAGAGGTGCCGGCTTCGGGATCGGCGTTGATGTACATCCGCGGAATGCCGAAGCGTTTTCCGGCGAGGGCATCGGGATTGGCGGCAAGCGCCACGTAGGAGGCGGGGCGCACCGAGGTGACGCTCGGGATCGGCACCCAAGGTTGCATCCGCCACAGATCGCCGCGTGTGTCGGGGTCTTCTGCCACGACCACGTCGAGCACTTCGAGCAGGTCGGCCATGGTTCTGGCAAACGGCACGACCACGTCCATGGTCGGCGTCAACGGCCAGTTGCCGCGCACCGAGATCACCCCGCGTGATGGCGTGTAGGCGCACAGGCCATTGTTCGAGGCAGGGCCGCGTCCGCTCGACCAGGTTTCTTCCGCGAGGCCGAAGGCTGCGAAACTGGCGGCAGTGGCGGTACCGGCGCCGTTCGATGAGCCAGAGGCGAAAGGGGCGGTGAGGTAGTCAGCGTTGTACGGGCTTTCTGCCCGGCCGTAGACCCCGCGCTGCATGCCGCCGTTGGCCATGGGCGGCATGTTGGTCTTGCCCAGGCAAATGGCGCCGGCCGCGCGCAGCCGTTCGATGGTGAACGCATCGCGATAGGCAATCAGGTTGGCGAAGGCCGGGCTTCCGGACGCGGCGGTCAGCCCCTTGACCAGATAACTGTCCTTGGCCGTGTAGGGAATGCCATCGAGTGGGCCCAGCGTCTGGCCTTTGGCGCGGCGGGCATCGGATGCCCGCGCCTCGTTCAGCGCCTCGGGGTTGCGCACCACCACCGCGTTAAGGGCGGTGGGCGTGTCGGGGCCGTCGTAGGCATCGATTCGGGCGAGATAGGCCTGCACCAGTTCAACCGCCGTGGTCTGGCCCGATTCGAGCGCCGCCCGCAGTTGGGCAATGGGAACCTCGGTGACCTCGATCATGCTGCTCTCTCAAAATGGGTGTTCATTGGGTTTCTCGTGGCACTGTAGTACGCGACAGTGTCTTGGCGTTCAATCTGAGCATTCTATTAAACGCCCGGCAAAAAAGAGCAGAAAAAAAACCGCAACACCGTGTAAGGCCAGTCAGTCAGGAGATTCCGGGGCGAGGCAAGTCTGCTGTCGATTCACGACTCGCCGCCAACAAATCTCACTCTGTGGCAGTCAGACGGTCCAAGTTTTTGACCGCGTGATGAGCGAACTTCAATCGGCATCAGAGGCTCGCCGGACTCGTTGTCGATCAGCACAGAACGCGTTTCCTGCGGCTTGAACAGGAAACGTTCGCCCCACTGCCTCATGCTGACCACAACTGGGAAGATCTCCCGTCCTTTTTCCGTAAGGACGTACTCCTTGTAGGCGCTGCCATCTGACGCCGGTCGAACGTCGAAAACCCCGACCTCAACCAGCGTCTTCAGTCGCGATGCGAGAATATTCTTGGCCACGCCCAAGCTCTTTTGAAATTCGCTGAATCGGCGAATGTCGTCAAACGCGTCGCGGATGATCATGAGCGACCAACGATCCCCGATGGCCTCCAGTGTTCTTGCGACCGGGCATTCGCTGCTGTGTGGTGAGGCATCTTCGAGCATTTTTTTGACCTTGCGGAATGTGGAGTTGCCAAGCCTGTCCACCAGTCTGGCGCAATGTGGTTGCAATTTAAAACCTGATACGGCAACAATGGAATCTAGTTCTGAATTGAAACCAGTTTAACGCCATGGAGGTGTACATGACAGCAGATGCCGACTCAGCCACCAAACGGTTCTCCAGACAGCCTTCGGGATTACTGCATTCGGATACCGGAGAACGCAGCAGGACCGACCGGTCTCCAGGGCTTTCCCCGTCGCTCACGTTATTGTTTTCCGCCACCTGCGCACTTGCAGTCGCCAACGTTTACTTCGCCCAACCTTTGCTCGCCTCAATGGCTGAGAGCCTGGGCGTCACCTCAGGATTGATCGGGGTCGTGGTGACGGCCACTCAGGTGGGTTACGCGTTGGGGTTGCTGTTCATCGTCCCACTGGGCGATAGGGTCAACCGAAAGCGGTTGATTCTGACTCAGGTCCTGCTGTCTGCGGTTGCACTCGCGGCGGTCGGCGCAGCACAGCAATGGCTGGCCCTGTTGGGCGCCATGATCGTGATGGGCTTACTGGCAGTGGTTGTTCAAGTACTGGTGGCATACGCCGCCGTGTTGGCAACGCCATCACAACGCGGGCAGGCAGTGGGGACGGTAACCAGTGGAATTGTCCTGGGCATTCTTCTGGCACGGTTTACCTCTGGCCTGATTGCGGACATCGCCGGCTGGCGCGCCGTTTACTTCGTGTCCTCAGGATTGATGCTGACCATCGCGGCGGTGCTGTGGAAAGTGGTTCCTGTCACGGCGCCGCCAAGGCACCAAGACTCCTACCTGGCGCTCATAAGTTCACTCTTCAAACTGTTCATGACCGAACGCACTTTACGCGCCAGGGGCCTTCTGGCCTTACTGATCTTTGCCGCTTTTTCCGTGCTGTGGACATCCATGGTGCTGCCGTTGAGCGCTCCGCCGCTGTCGCTTTCACACACTACTATCGGCCTGTTTGGCTTGGCCGGAGTCGCCGGTGCCCTTGCTGCCAGTAGAGCCGGTCGCTGGGCCGATCAAGGCCTGGGGCAACGAGTGACCGGCATTTCGCTGGGGCTGCTGACGTTGTCCTGGTTACCCATCACGTTTGCCGAGACGTCCCTGATCGCGCTGGTCTGCGGCGTAGTCCTGCTCGACTTCGCGGTGCAAGCGGTACACGTCACCAACCAGAGCCTCATTTTTGCTGCACGACCCGATGCCCACAGTCGCATGGTCGGCGCATACATGTGCTTCTACTCGGTCGGTAGCGCGCTGGGAGCCGCAGCCGCGACCCAGGTTTATGCGCTCTGGGGCTGGAGGGCAGTAAGCCTGCTGGGCGCCTTGATCAGCGCTGCTGCCTTGCTGCTGTGGATTCTCACGTTTAATTCTTCAACGACCCATCAAGGACGATCAGCATGAAAGCCAGGCACCTGCTACTCGCCATTTCGATTACTGCCATATGGGGCGTGAACTTCTCGGTTATCAAACTGGGCCTCACCACCGTTGACCCGCTGATCCTTGCTGGCATTCGCTTCACGCTTTGCGCACTTCCAGCGATCTTTTTCATTCCGAAACCTGATGTGCAGTGGCGCTACATCATGGGTTACGGTCTGGTCTTCGGTATCGGACTTTGGGGCGTCGTTAACCTTGGCATCCAGTCTGGTCTTTCAGCAGGCATCGCTTCGCTGGTGCTTCAGTTCAGCGCGTTTTTCACCCTCCTGCTGGGCTCATGGATATTCAAGGAAGCGATTTCCCGCTACCAACTGGCGGGCATAGGTATCGCCTGCTGTGGCTTGTTGAGCATCATCTCGATTGTTGATGGGACAGTCACGACGGCCGGGCTGCTGTTGGTGCTGCTGGGAGCAGTCGCCTGGAGTGTCGCCAACGTGATCAACAAAAAAGCGAAGACCACCCAGGTCTTCGCTTTCCTGGTGTGGTCCAGCGCGTTTTCGCCCATCCCTCTTTTCGCGCTGGATTACGCTGTCAACGGCTCAACGGGTTACAGCGCATTGGTGAATCAACTCGACTACCGCGCCGTCCTGTCGATCCTGTTCCAGGTCTACCCCAATACACTATTCGGCTACTGGGTGTGGAATTCACTTCTGAAACGATATCCCGTGTCTACAGTCGCGCCATTGTCGTTATTGGTGCCGGTATTCGGACTGCTCGGTTCAGTCACAATTTTCAATGAGAGCCTGTCAGTCAACAAAATCGTTGCAGTCGTTCTCATCGTGTCGGGTCTTGGCGTCGGCTTATACGGACAGCGCATCCTCAGTGCGGTGCTCAAGCGTTCTGGCCGATGCCCAGCGTGATGTAACTGCTTCGCGAAAGCCTCGACGACTACGTCTTCGTCGACGAACTCGACCTGGTCAAACGAAGTTGAAGTGCACACCGGGCAGGGAACGGCGAGTCCGGTGCTGGGAGGTTCAGGTGAAACAGTTGCACACCCAGGGTGCCGGTGACCATGACGGACTCCAAGGCAAAGTGAGTACGTGGACGTACTTCAGTGAGCGCCGCGCAAGCGACGCTTTTCTTGTTGGAGTGATCATGTGCAATGCATCGGGATAGATAAATGATTAAGTTTGTTGCTTCAAACCTTAAAAAATAGTGCCCGCGGTTTTTCCGCCTCCGGTATGTTCAAGCGTGATCGTGCACCCAAAGAATCACCAGATCGAACGCTGCTGTGGCGAGGGAGCTTGCTCCCGCCCGACCGGGCTGGCGCACCAGGGCGCAGCACTCGCAAATCAGCCGTTATTGCCGAAGTTTTGGGGCCGCTACGCAGCCCAGCGGGAGCAAGCTCCCTCGCCACAAAAGCGTTACGCATTGCTATTTTCTGGAGGTCCGCATGGCTGCTTACAACCTGCGCCAGCTCAGGTATTTCGTCACCACCGCCGATTGCGGCAGCGTGGCTGAAGCCTCTCGCAAGCTCTATATCGCCCAACCGTCGGTGTCGACCGCCATCAAGCACCTGGAAGACAGCTTTGGTGTTCAGCTGTTTATCCGGCATCACGCGCAGGGTGTTTCGCTGACGCCGAGCGGCTCGCGTTTTTACCGCAAAGCGCTTGAGCTGCTGCGGGTGGCTCACGAGTTCGAACAGAACGCGCTGGCGGACAATGACATGGTGGCGGGGCAGATCGATATTGGCTGTTTTGAAACGGTGGCGCCGCTGTACCTGCCACGCTTGATCGCCGGCTTCAAAGAGCGCTGGCCGGGTGTGGAGATCCGCATCCGGGATGGCGAGCAGCAGGAGTTGGTGCAGGCACTGACCGCCGGCAGCGTTGATCTGGCGATGCTCTTCGAACACGATCTGGACAGCACGATTGAGACCGTGCCGCTGATGCCGCCGCAGCAGCCCTATGCCTTGCTGCCGGCGGATCACCGGTTTGCGCAACAGGCGAAAGTCTCGCTGCATGAGCTGGTGCTGGAGCCGATGATCTTGCTCGACGTGGTGCCGAGCCGGACCTACTTCGTGAGCGTTTTTGAAGAGCTCGGGTTGAGGCCGCACATTGTCTTCAGCTCGCCGTCGATCGAGATGGTGCGCGGGATGGTGGGGCGCGGTTTTGGCTTTTCGATTCTGGTGACCAAGCCGTTTTCGGACTACACCTATGACGGGCAAAAAGTCGTGTGTGTGCCGCTGACTGAAACGGTCACCGGCTCGGGTTTATCGGCAGCGTGGTTGCGTCGCACGCAACTGACCAAACCGGTGCAGCTGTTCGTGGATTATTGCCAGGAAGAACTGGCCCGACTTTATAGCTGAGTGTCGGGCCCATCCTCCCGACTCAGCAGATCGATGACAGCATCCGTTGCAGCATGGCGTCGCAACCTTTCAATTGATCGAGGCTGACAAACTCGTCCGGTTTGTGGCCCTGGTCCATGCTGCCAGGACCACAGACCACCGTTGGAATCCCCGCCGCGTCAAACAGCCCGCCCTCGGTGCCGAACGCTACCGTCCCGAACTCCCGAGAGCCGGAGAATGCAGCGATCAACTCAGCCGCTTCGCTGTGCGCATCGGTGGCCAAACCGGGATACGCCGACAACTCACTGAAGCGAATGTCGCTCTGATCGCTCACCGCGCGCATGCGCGGCAATACTTGTTGTTCAGCGTAGGTCTTCAGTTCCTTCGCCACCACGCTGGGGTCTTGTGAGGGCAGGGCGCGGATTTCAAAGTCGAAGCGGCAATCCGCCGGGACGATGTTCAAGGCTTTGCCGCCGGAAATCATGCCGGTTTGTACCGTGCTGAACGGCGGGTCGAAACGGGCATCGTGATGCTCTGGCACTTTGAGCCGGTGGCCGATCCGCCCCAGTTCACCGATCAGTTCGGCGGCGTATTCAATCGCGTTGACTCCGAGCGGGGCGTACGCCGAATGGCAGGCCTCACCATGAATGTCGCAACGCATCGCCAGTTTGCCCTTGTGACCCAGCACCGGTTTGAGTTCGGTCGGCTCGCCAATGATGCACAGCATCGGTTTGACCGGGCGCTGTTCGAGGGCTTTGAGCAGCGAGCGGACCCCAAGGCAGCCGACTTCTTCATCGTACGAAAGAGCGATATGCACCGGCCGCCGTAGCGGGGCGTTCACCAAGGACGGGACCAGGGCGAGAACACAGGCGATGTAGCCTTTCATGTCGGCGGTGCCGCGACCGTACAGCTTGCCGTCGCGCTCGCTGAGCTGGAACGGCGCAACGGTCCATGGCTGGCCGTCGACGGGCACCACATCGGTGTGCCCCGACAGCACGATGCCCGGCCGATCTGCCGGGCCGATGGTTGCGAACAGATTGGCCTTGCTGCGCTGCTCGTTGTAGACCCGTTCGCAAGGCACGTCGAAGCGTTCGAGGTAGTCCCGGACAAAGTCGATGAGGTGCAGGTTTGATTCGCGGCTTGTGGTGTCGAAGGCCACCAGTTGCTTGAGCAAATCGACACTGTTGCTCATCGGTCGCCTCCCGCCACGCCGTAGCCAGGCGACTTGTCGGGGGCCAGGGCGCGGTCGATGTAATCCTGAACCTGTGGCTGATAGGCGTCCCACAACTTTTCCAGTTGACCGATCGGATCGTGGTCGGCCCAATCAACCCGCAGGTTGATAATCGGCCAGGTCAGCTCGCCGACCACGACGACCGCCGCCGAATGCACGGGCCCGGCTTCGCCACCCGCCGCCACAGCGGCTTTCAGAGCTGCCAGCAAGCGGTCGGCCAGTTGACCTTCGCCGTGCTCGAAGGCCTTGACCATTACCTCGATCACCCCACGGTCCGCCAGCATGTTGCCGGCAGCCACGCATTGTTCGCCCGACACCGCGTTGTGGGTGCCCAGCGTTTGTGCGCCGCTGAAGTGTGCGGTCTGGCCGAGGTGGTCAATCGCGGTAATTTGCCGATACTGGCTGTAGCCGTTGCGGGTCAACACCTTGTCGAATGCAGCCGAGGGCGCAAGGCCTTGTTCCATGAGGGCGAGGACTTCCGGGCCGAGTGACGGCAAGGTGATGTTTTGCGTGGAGACCGCGCCCACACCTGGCAGCAGCCAAGGGCAGCGTGCGCCGACAGCGATGCTCGAGGAACTGATCGCGATGCCCAATTGACCGGTTTCGGGGCAACGTGCGGCGATGGAAAAGGTCATGGTTTGCTCCTTGGTTAGCCTTGGCGAAAGTGTCGTCTGTGCGGGCCTCATCGCGAGCAAGCTTTGCTCCTGCAGGGGATGGTCGTCGTGCACAAATGTGTGGCAACTGAAGATCCACTGTAGGAGCAAAGCTTGCTCGCGAAGGCCGCGCCTCGGTAAACCTGCTTACTCAGGAATCACCGCAATCACATCAATTTCCATCAGCCACTGCGGCTGCCCCAGTGCCGAAACCACCAACCCGGTCGAAATCGGAAACACCCCTTTGAGCCACTTGCCGACTTCCTGATAGACCGGCTCGCGGTAACGCGGATCGATCAGGTAGGTGGTGGTTTTGACGATGTGGCTGAGGTCGCTGCCGGCTTCTTCCAGCAATTGCTTGACGTTGCGCATGGCTTGTTCGGCTTGCGCACGCGGGTCACCAAGGCCGACGAGGCTGCCTTCAAAATCGGTACCGACCTGGCCGCGAACATATACGGTGTTGCCGGCCCGGACCGCCTGGCACAGGTCATTGTCCAGGCTCTGGTTCGGGTAGGTTTCTTTGGTGTTGAACATGCGAATGCGGGTATGGGTTGGCGTGGACATCGGAAGCTCCTCAAGAAAAATTCGGCCCGGCGCTGTTCAAACGCCGGCGCGGGTATCAAGCACTGACAGGTGTTTTATGGACGGCCGGGGCGGCTTCAGCCTGACGCTGCCCGGCATCGCGGTAGTCGAGGTACGAACGCTGAATGGCGATGTGATCCGCCACGTATTTGGCGTCGTGCCAAACACCCCAGATAAACGACGAGCCGCGCCGCGACTGCCACGGCAGACCGAGGAAATACACACCCGGCTCGCTCGATACACCGCGCTGATGCTGCGGTTTGCCGTTGTCGTCGAAGGCGTCGACTTTGAGCCAGCTGTAGTCCGTGGCAAACCCGGTGGCCCAGATGATCGAGGTCACGCCGGCCTTGGCCAGGTCGAGCTCGAGAATCGGATGGGTCACGCACGCAGGATCCGCAAAGGTATGGCGCGCTTCAGGTTCTTCCGGCAGGTCCAGGCCATTGCGCTCGATGTAGGCGTCAGCGGCATTGAGCAGCGCCAGATAGTTCTCATCGCCGCGTGCCAGGTTGTCGGCAAGATTGGGCTGGAAGGTCGCCACGGTGCCATTGAACGATTGGGTCAGGCCAACGAGCGTCATGCCGCGATGGGCCAGTCCGCGGAAGTCCACCGTACGACCGCCATGTGCACCGCTTACGGCGATGGTGACGTGTTCGCGACCGGGCTTCATGGCCGCTTGATCCCATTCGCCGAGCACGCCCAGCCACCAGCAGAAATCCCGGTTGCGATAGGCGCGAGGAGGGCGGTCGTGCGCGCCGACCGAGAGGTACACCTGCTTGCCGGCGCGCTGTAATTCATCGGCGATCTGCACCCCCGACGACCCGGCACCGACGACCAGCACAGCGCCCTCGGGCAGTTGCGCTGGATTGCGGTAGTCGGCCGAGTGGATCTGCAGGAACGGCTGATCTTGCGGCGCGATCGGTGGGATGACTGGACGCTGGAACGGCCCGGTGGCGGCCACCACACGGTTGGCCTCGATCACGCCCTCGGAGGTTTCAATGGTGAAGCCCGGTCGACCGACATTGCGTTCAACCTTCTTCACCTCGACACCGGTGCGGATGGGCGCGTTGAATTTCCTGGCATAGGCTTCGAAGTAATCGGCTACCCGCTCTTTCGGGGCAAAGCCATCCGGGCTGAGATCGTCGAATTCAAGTCCGGGAAAACGGTCGTGCCAGACCGGACCATTGGCCACCAGCGAATCCCAGCGCCCGGTGCGCCAGCGCTCGGCGATACGATTGCGCTCCAGCACCAGGTGCGGCACGCCGAGTTTGCTCAGGTGCTCACTCATGGCCACACCCGCCTGACCCGCGCCGACAATCAGCGTGTCTGTTTTTATTATTTCAATGGTCATCTCTATGCCCTTCGAAGTTGGATTAGGGTCGGTTGCGACCTGCCATTTCTTGGGCTCAAGACTAGGGATCACCCCGGTATCGGTAAAATATTATTAAGCTGGCATTTGAATACAAATATCTGATGCAGAGCCTTTAAACCCGTCTACGTTGCGGCTCACTCATTGTTTTATAGAGAGTTGTTTTTTCGAACCCATGTACTTTCCTGAATAGATCTGTCGCCTTTATCCCGTTAACAGAGTTCTGCCGCGACGCATGCTTTTCGTAGCAGCTGGCGCAGCCGGCGTTCGGCTGCGCAGCAGTCGTAAAACCTGCGAACACGATCTTCCTGAAACACCGCGCCGTCTGATTCTACGACTGCTGCGCAGCCGAACGCCGGCTGCGCCAGCTGCTACGGACCGTGTTACGGCTTAGTTTGTGTTTCTGTTGATTAAGCGTGTCTGTATCGGGCTCTACGGGCGATAATGCCGCGCATCCTGTCTTCAACTTAGCAAAAGAGTCCTGCCGTGATGTTCGAGATCAAGCCGTGGAACCCAGAATCCTATCGACAGCAGACGCGCCGCAGTACCGTGATCATCGCCGTGACCTTCATTCTGCTGGCGATGACGCTGTCCGGCCTGGCGGTCATGCTGTTCGGCGAACCCGGTGGCGATAACTTTCGCTTCAACTTGGGGGGCGTCATTGCCGCCGTCATCGTTAGTGCCGTGCTGATGAAAACCAAAGGCTGGTCGCAGCCGTGGATGGCGGCGGCGGTGTACGGCTGGCAACTCAAGCGTAGCCTGATGAGCGTCACCAATGTCATGCATAAGGTCACCGATGCGGTGCAGGCCGGTAACCCGAGCGCAATCAAGCTGCTGCGCTTTTATCACCTGGGGCTGACGCAAATGCACCAACTGGACGGCAACACCAGCAGCCTCAGCCAGATGACTCGCGAGATCGACCAGCACAAGGCGAGCATGGAAGCGCTGGGGATCGACACTGAGCAGAATCAGTTGAACCCTGAGTGGCTGGCGGCCGTAAAGGCGAAGGAGGCATGAGTTCGATGTTCACGATCACCCACTTTGAAGCCCCGTGCTCCGAGACCATCAATGACCAGATTCTGCAGATGGTCGTCGACTATCTGACCGATATCAGCACGGTGGCGATTGCGCCGAGCAACCTCCTGTTCAACGTGTATCAATATGCGATCGGCTACGAGGTTCATCTCTATCTGCAAGCGCTCGACGGATCTAAGGGGATCGCCGTCGAATTGATCGTCGCGGTGGATGATGAAGATCCTTCGAAGGTCATCGGCTTTTTGCTGTATCTGCCGGTCAAGGATGATCCCGAGGCGTGCGGCGTGGCCTATATGGCGGTGCAAGCCAGTCATCGGCACCAGGGCGTCGCACGGGCGATGGTCCAGGAAATGCTCAGCCGCTACCCGCATGCCGAGCTGGCGTGTGCGGTCGGCAAGGTTGCCTGTTTCGAAGCGATGGGCTTTCAGGTGCTGGGCACGCGCGGGCCGCAGGTGCTGATGAATACCCGTGATCACAGCACGGGCGGCTTGATGGGCGTGCTGGATACAGCGCCGATCTACCGCTCGACAGAAGTGCGGCAGATCCATACGTATCTGCTGCAACGACACGGGAAGCGGGCGATGCTCGATGCCGAAAAACAGCGCGACCGGCATCTCGACCAGATGACGGCCAAAGCGAAGGCTTTTGTGCAGGAGCGGCTTGGGTAGGTGGCAGTTCACGCTACTTCGAGTTCTTACGGGTACTGTCGTATACAGTCGGATGTAAGAGGCTCGGACGCTGGAATTTAGCGTTCAGAACCCTACTTGAACAGTTCAGAATGACTTCCGAGATCAACAAAAGTAATCAAGTCGAAACGTGAGTGCTCGTAGATCATCAAGAAGTCCCCCCCAATATGACACTCCCGAAAACCGCTCCAATCACCCGTCAAAGCATGATCCAGGTACTCGGCCGGCAGTTGCTCTCCCAGAAATAACATGACCATCACCTGACGAACTTCATTCATATCGCGGCGTCCGGCTCGCTTGTAACGCTCCCACGACTTCTTGAATTCCGATGTTTGAGCACACTGCTTTGGCAGTTCAGCGCGCTTTGGCTTTTTCTCCGGTTTCGCCATCAGTGTCCCTCAGCATGTCGTCTATCGAGTCGAACTGTTGGCGAATTCCTCGCGCTTCCATCATGGCGCGGGCAGTTTTTTCCGAAGGGACGCGCACCTCAAACGGAAGCCCCTGAGTTGCAACGACCTGACGGAGAAAAAGACGCATGGCGTCACTGATGCTCAGCCCGCAAGCGTTTAAGACTTCAGTGGCACGGACCTTCAGATCCTCATCAATGCGGCAACGCACGTCGGTAGTTTTCAGCAATGCACCCATGGTAATGACCTCATCGTTTATTTGTAGCTACATTGGCGCTACCTTCGGCATTGTGGTTGAGCGGGGTCCTTTCGGTCAACGTCGCCTTGATGAGTGGTTTCAAAGCCTATGGCGCGGTCTGAACACCGACAGGAGTTTTCGCTCGGTATTTCAATCGTTTAAGCACACGATGAATATCAGCCTGGTCCACTTTGTGTTTGAGAACCGTCCGAGCCCAATGCAGGAAGTTACTGAAGGTGTTGCGCTCCGGTGTTTGCTTCCTACCTGAATCTGGTTGTTCAGGAGGCTGACTGCTGAGCAAACCATTCTAATATGGCTAATCAGCCTGCCCTGAACACCAGCGCCTTCAAACCGCTTTGCGCATCGATATCTGGAAACTCCGGTGGGTTTTCCAGGCGTTGTTCGAAGTGCAGGCTCGGGGCTTCGCGGGTCACGCCGTCGATGAGAAAGTCCGGGCCGAAGGCCGGGTCATTCATGCAGGCCAGTACCACGCCATCGCTGGTGAGCAGTTCCGGCAGGCGGCGTAGTACGCGCTGGTAGTCCTTGGTCAGCAGGAAGCTGCCTTTCTGGAACGACGGCGGGTCGATGATCACCAGGTCGTAAGGGCCACTGTTGATGACCTTGCCCCAGGACTTGAACAGGTCATGGCCGAGAAAGCTCACCTTGCTCAAGTCGTGTCCATTCAGCCGATGATTGTCGCGTCCGCGGCTCAGGGCGCCGCGGGACATGTCCAGGTTGACCACATGCTCCGCGCCGCCCTCGATGGCGGCCACCGAAAACCCGCAGGTGTAGGCGAACAGGTTCAAGACGCGTTTGCCCTGGGCATTGGCGCGCACCCAATTGCGGCCGTAGCGCATGTCGAGAAACAGGCCGCTGTTCTGTTTTTTACCCAGGTCGATACGATAACGCAGACCGCCCTCGGTGATCGTCCATTCCTCGACCATTTCCCCCAGCAACCATTCGGTGGTGCTTTGCGGCAGGTAGCGGTGTTGCATCAGCAACGTATGCGCGCCGGATTTCTCCCACTCAGGCGACTGCGCGATCTCCATCAGCAACTGCTTCAATGCCTCGAGCTGCGCCGGGTCAGGCTCCTTGAACAGCGAGACCAGCACCACGCCCTGCATCCAGTCGATGGTCAGTTGTTCCAGCCCCGGCCAGCATCGGCCCCGGCCATGGAACACGCGGCGGGTTTCTTCGGGGACAGCGGTCAGAGCCGTCAGTAAATGCTGGCGGAGGATGGCGAGGGCGTCAGGGTTCATCGGGCAGGGCCGGCAATATGAAAGGGGCGGCATTTTAACCACAATTGTGGCGCCAGGGGTTCTGCGAGGCAAAAGGCGATTGCGCAGGCAAGCTTGCCGTCAAAGCATTTGCGCAAGTACCGGTCCGGATCAACAATGTACCGGCCGTCAGGCAGTGAGGTTTTCACCCGGTCACGTCGTCAGTCGACACGGAGCGCTCATGAACGATCGTTACACCCGCACGGCGATTTGCCTGCACTGGCTGATAGCCCTCGGGCTGATCGGCACCTTCGCGCTCGGCTACTACATGCCTGAACTTGCGTTCTCGCCGACCAAACTGAAGCTGTATTCATGGCACAAGTGGGCCGGGGTGACTTTGTTTTTTCTGGTGCTGCTACGGCTCGGCTGGCGCCTGGGCCATCCTGTTCCGCCCTTGCCGACGACCGTGTCGCCCGTGATGCGGTTCGCGTCCCACATTTCGCATGGGGTGATGTACGCACTGATGCTGGCGATTCCGCTCAGCGGCTGGCTGATGAGTTCGGCAAAAGGCTTCCAGACGTCATGGTTTGGTGTCTTGCCGCTGCCGGATCTGCTGCCCAAGGACGACGCGCTCGGCGATCGTCTCATCGAGGTGCACAAAGTCCTCAACTACACATTGCTGGTGCTGGTGATCGTTCATACATGCGCGGCGCTCAAGCACCACTTCATTGATCGCGACAACGTGCTGACGCGCATACTGCCGTCAAAGCGCCAGCCTGACCCTCGGCATCTCAAGCCATGAAGCAGGCCACTGACCGGATAATCCCATGACCCACCGATTTCCACGTTCTGTCATCCTGGCTGCAGCCCTTGTATTCGGTACCACGGCGGGCGCCCAGGCGGTCGAATACAAGAAAGTAAATGCACGCGCGAGCCAGATCAGCTTCACCTATAACCAGATGGGGGCGAGGGTGTATGGCACGTTCGGCAAATTCGAGGCCACCCTCGATTTCAACTCGGCGAACCCCTCGGCGGCCCACGCCACACTGACCATCCAGCTCGACAGCATCGATGCCGGGAACAGCGATGCCAACAGCGAATTGAAAAAGCCCGCCTGGTTCAACACGGCGGCTTATCCAGAGGCGAAGTTTGTATCGAGCAGCGTGAAGGCGCTCGGCAACAATCGCTACGAGGTCTCTGGCCAGCTCACGCTCAAGGGCATTACCCGCGAGGTCGGTGCACAAATCACCTTGAAGCCTGAGAGCGCCATCGGCGTTTTCGATGGCGAGTTCATTCTCAAACGTGGCGACTTCAAGATCGGTGAAGGCGAATGGGCCGATTACGGGGTTGTCTCCAACGAGATCAACATCAAGTTTCGGGTGGTCGCGCCCGAGCAGTAGCCTGTGCTCGAACCCGGATACCTGACGATGGATTGGCCGCGCCGTGAAGGGAAAACACCCAAAAGCACTACGCCCTCGGCTACACTCCGGCCATGCCAAATAACTCTCATATGCCCTTGAATTTCACCCGAATCTTCAACAGTGTCGTCACTCGGCTGTTGGGATTGGCGCTGTGCATTGTCGTGTTTGGGGTGGTCGTGCGTTATTACGTGCTAACCGACTTTCTGCGTGAGGATTTGAGCGCGGTCGTGGAAGGCCAGCAATTAGCGTTGGCGACGTATGTCGCTCGCGACATCGACGACAAAATCATTCAGCGTCAGCGTTTGCTTGAGCTCCTTGCCAGCTCCATTCCTGTTGATTTCCTCAAGCAACCCAAGCGACTGCGCGCCTGGCTGAAAGAGCATTACGCCTACCAGACGTTGTTCTCGACAGATGTGTACATCGTGAACGCCAATGGGGATTTACTCGCAAGCTATCCCGACCTGACACCGCCACTCAATACCCCTTACGCAGAGCGTGATGACATTCAAGCCGGATGGGCAGGACGTTCATTTGTCGGGCGTCCTGCGGTGGATCAAACAACCCAAAAACCGCTGCTGCCGATGTCCGCGCCCATCAGGGATGAACACGATAGGGTTCAAGCCGTTCTCGTGGGCGTCACGGCACTCGCAGCGCCAGGGTTTCTGGACTCCCTGCTCCAGAGCCGCATGGGGGAGACAGCCGGCGGCTTCCAGCTGGTTTTCCCGGAAAGTCGATTGTTTGTCGAGTCCTCGGCGCAGGACATGACGCTCAAGCCAACGCCGCCTCCCGGCGCCAATGCTCTGCATGATCGGGCCATGGCCGGGTTTCGCGGTGCGGAGGTAGCGCTCAACATCGATGGGGTCGAGGAAGTCTCTGCAATGGTCTCGGTCCCAAGTACCGGCTGGTTCGTCGTTGCCCGTTTGCCCAGCAGTGAGGCTTTTGCGACCGTCGATCGCACACAGCATTTCTTGATCAGGGGGGCGTTTATATCCATTTTGATTTTCGCCGTGTTCTCGTCCATTGGTCTGTACTTTGTCTTTCGTCATCTGTTTCGTGCCGCCGCGCAGGCTGACCGCATGACGCGTGATGAACGACCACTGGCTCCCTTGCCAGTCACTCGCAATGATGAAGTCGGTCACTTGATCTCGGCCTTCAATCGTTTGTTGATCAAGCTGGATGACAAACAGGCCCAGCTTAAAAAAATTGCTCATCACGATATGTTGACGGGTTTGCCCAATAGGCATCATCTCTCGGGCCAGCTTCGTCACGTGTTGGCTCTGGCACAACGCAAAGAGACGAGTGTGGGCCTGTTGTTCATGGACCTCGATGGCTTCAAGCATATCAATGACACCCTTGGCCACGAGGCGGGTGACGAGGTGTTGCGGCAAGTGGCGAGGCGCTTTCGCCGGGTTGTCCGGGAGACCGATACCTTGGCGCGCATCGGGGGTGATGAGTTTGTTGTTCTGCTGAGTGACCTTGGGGACGATGCCGAAGAGATCGTGAGCACCGTCGCGACTAAATGTATTGAAGCACTGGGAGCGCCGTTTTTTATTTCCGGTACGGTCTGCATCGTGGGTGTTTCGATTGGCATTGCACTGGGGAACGGGGAAAGCTCTGCGGATATGCTTCTGCTGGCCGCAGACCGCGTCATGTATCAAGCCAAAAAAAACGGGCGAGGTCGGTATGTGACCTACAAGCTTTAGGCAACAGTGCCCGAGAGCCCGCCTGGGCGTCGAAGTCGTCGCCGAGAAGACAGGGTTGCGTGCATTGATTGCTCCCAGACGATGGGGTTGTAAACTGGCCGCGGCTTACACGATCACCCCTTTAGCACTTCAAGCAAGAGATCCTCTCATGGCAAACCAAGACCTGACCTTTATCCCCGACCCGGACCCGGAATCCATCTCCTCCGATGTTGCCGGTTTCGGCGGCCTGCTGGTCTCGACCCAGATCCCCACCCGCGCTGACGGTAGCCTGGAGTTGGGTGGCATCACCGAGCAGAGCGAGTGCACGCTGCAGGCACTCAAGGTCGCGTTGGAACGGGCTGGCAGTTCCATGGACCGGGTCATGCATTTGACCATCTACCTCACCGACATGGCCGACCGCGCCGCCTTCAACGAGGTCTATCAACGCTTTTTCGCCAAGCCCTGGCCGGTGCGCGCCGCCGTTGGCGTAGCCGCCCTGGCGGTCGAAGGCATGCGTGTGGAAGTCACCGCGATGGCGGCCAAGGGCTGAGTCCGCGGGTCAGTCATTGTGCGCAGTGAGGATATCGGTCACCAGGTGTGGCCGACAGTTGAGGTAGGCCGAGGCTTTCAGCCAGTGCTGGTCGGGATACCAGGAAAACATGAACTGGCCGTCCTTGAGTTTATCGATCACCTGGCGCGCCACTTGCGGGCGCACTGCCGGGCAACCCTGGCTGCGACCGATACGTCCCTGGCGTTCACTCCATAAGGGATTCACGTAGTCGGCCGCGTGAATCACGAGGTCGCGATCACGTGCGCGATCATTGAAGCCCGGTTCCAGACCGTCCATGCGCAGCGAGTAGCCGTGGCTGCCCTGATAGCTTTCCTGGGTGCGAAACAGGCCCAGACTGGACTGATAGCTGCCAACGCGATTGGAGAATTGCGTGGCGAAATTTTCCCCGGATTTTTGCCCATGAGCGACCAGGTCGCGCAGCACCAGGGACTTTTTGCGCAAATCGAAGATCCAAAGACGACGAGCCGTGGACGGTTGCGAATAGTCGATCACGGCCAGACGCTCGGCTTGCTTAGCGCCACTGTTGACGGCGCATTGCATGGCGTTCAGGGCACTTTGCAGTGCTTGGGGATTGAGTTCCGGAGCGGCGTGCGCGAGGCTGTTATATAACGTTTGATTGTGGGTGTCGGCGGCGAATGCCGAACTGCACATTGCGCCCAGTGTCATAGCTGCCAGACAGTGTCGGCGTAAAAAGGTCAGCATGCGCAGAGAGTCCTGTTGTTATTGTTGGCTCCCGACCTCCTGTCGTTCCCTCGGCAGGCCTGTGCATACGCTGGCCTTGGTGCTTGCCGCACCTGCTGCAGAGGTTGACCGTCTACTTGACGGTCATGGAGTGGAGTGAAGCAGTTGATCAAAAAGCACGCATGTTACTTGAGCCTTTTCCTGCTCGCTGCGCCATTGGTCGCGACTGCCCAGAACGAGCTGGCTGATCACGACAGCCCATTGAAATTGGCGCTCACTCAATTGCCGGTCGATTGCCCGCGTCTGGCCGCGCACCTGAGTGCGTCGGCGCAAACGCTGTTGCAGGCCTTTTATCAGCAGCAGGACTACGTCCTGATCTGGACGGCCAACGGACGCTTGTCGGCCTTGCAGGCACAGGTGCAGCAGTTGGCCGATGATGGACTGGACCCGAAGCGCTACAGCTTGCCCACGAGCGCTGCCGAAGTGGATGCAGTGTGTGCCGATATCGGCATCAGTCAGCGTTATCTTCAAGCCCTGCAGGACCTGCGTTACGGCCGCTTGCGGCAATCGCGTTTCGAGCCGTTGTGGCATGCACAGGCATTGCCGTACGACCGACCCGCCGAGGTGCTGGCCATCGCCGGGCCGGGTCTGCAAGACATGGCAACGGCTTTTCAACTGGCGCGTCCAAGCCTTGAGCAATACCAGAGCTTGCGCCGTGTTTATGCCCGACAGCGCCAGCGGCCGTTGCCCCATTGGCAAGCGCTTGCCAGTGGCCCCCTGTTACAACCCGGCGCACAGGATGCGCGAGTTCCCGAGCTGGCGAAGCGACTCTTCAACGAAGGCTATCTGGCCAACGTTTCCGCGGGTGTCGGCACGGTCTACAACAAGGAGCTGGTGAGCGCGCTGAAAAGCTTCCAGCTGAGCCATTCGCTGCAAGCGGATGGCGTGCTGGGGGAGGGCACCTTGACCGAACTGAACGTCAGTCCGGCGCTGCGGCGCGAGCAGTTGCGGGTCAACCTCGAACGTTTTCGCTGGCTGGCGCAGGATCTGGAACCCAATGGTCTGCTGGTCAATGTGGCCGCAGCGACGTTGACCGTCTATCAGGGCGGTACGCCGGTCTGGCAGACGCGCACTCAGGTGGGGCGTGCCGAGCGGCAGACCCCGCTGCTGAAGTCGTCGGTTACGCGCCTGACCCTGAACCCGACCTGGACCGTGCCACCGACCATCATGCGTGAAGACAAGCTGCCGGAAATTCGCCGGGATCAGGCGTTCCTCGGTAAACAGAACCTGCAGGTACTGGACAGTGACGGCCATCCGTTGGCGGTGGACGAGATCGACTGGGATAACCCCGGCAACATCCTCCTGCGCCAGGACGCGGGGCCGAAGAATCCGCTGGGGCAAATGGCGATCCGCTTCCCCAATCCGTTCGCCGTGTACCTGCACGACACCCCCAGCCAGGCGCTTTTCCAAAAGGCGCCGCGGGCGTTCAGTTCAGGCTGTGTGCGGGTCGAGCAGGCAATGCAGTTGCGCGATCTGTTGTTGAGTCCGGCTGAGCGTCAGCGGACCAATGAGTTGCTGGCAACGGGGCTGACCCACGAATTCAGGCTGGCTACGCCGGTGCCGATCCTGCTCAGTTACTGGACCGTGCAAGCCGACCGGCAAGGCCAGTTGCTGTATGCCCCGGATATTTATGGGCGGGATGCCGCATTGTCGGCCGCGCTCGGCGGCAAGTCCTGAGCGTTACTCGCACTCCAGTCGGGAGGTACAAGGCATGAACAATGGACCGCGTGAGCAGGGCGAACCGTTCAAGCGATTGTTTTTCGCGCTGCCCTGCGCCACGGCACAACGTCGAGCGATCGCCCAATGGCGAAGCGCTCTGCGGCTTACTAGCGGACGTCCGGTGCCAGCGGAAAATTTTCATCTGACGCTGATGTTTCTGGGGGCTGTGGCGGTGACGCAGATTCCGGATATCTGCGCGGCTGCCGCGCAAGTCAGAACGCCGGGCGAGCGCTTGACGGTCTCTCTCGACCAGTTGGATGCCTGGCGTCGTGCCGGTGTTTTGTTACTCGCGCCAACGCAGACGTCGTTGCCGTTGCGTCAGTTGGTGTATGCCTTGCAGCAGGCGATGCTGGCGCTTGGGTTTGCCGACGCGCCTCGGGAATATCGTCCTCATTTGACCTTGATGCGTGACTTTCGGGAGCCTGTTCCGGAGTCTGAAACGCCCCCGGACTTTCATTTGAGTGCTGGGCATTTTGCGTTGTTCGAGTCGCATAAAGGCCGTTATCGGGCGCTGGCTGAATGGCCTCTGGTGTCGTAGGCTGCGATCTTTTGACCTTGGCGGCCCGATAGCCGGCCAATCTCTTTCAGATGTACACCAATCAAACCTGTAGGAGACGAGCTTGCTCGCGAAGGCGGCCTGACAGCCGACCAATCTCCCGCTGGTGTACATATCCATTCCTGCGGTAACGGCCACTTAGGGTTTCGCCTGACGGCGACTCACTTTTTTTACAAGCGCCTAAAAAAAGTAAGCAAAAAAACGCTCGCCCCAAGCGTACGGCACCTCGCCTAGGCTCGGCGTTCCCTCACTCCGGTATTCATCAGGGGGCATCGCCTACGGTCTGCTTCGCGACGACCTCCTCTCGATGTGTTCGACTTCGTCGAACGGCGCTGCGCGCCCACCCCATGATGAACACCTCCACTCGGCCTCCCGAAGGGGCGGGTGGATCAAGATCAACGGCGGCAGGCGAGCTAACGCTCGGCCTGTTGAGTGGTGGGGGCGGGCGTATCATTTCGTTGTGGTGGGTGATATCCGTAGGAGCTGCCGAAGGTTCGGGCCGCGTTCGGACGATCTTTTGGAAGCAGGCATCAAACAATAGCGGGAGAGCGCGCTTGCTTGAGCGATCCTACGTAGCCGTTTGTCTGCAATGCATCAGCCTTGAAGGCTCGCTGTCCGGTCAGTTGGTTGTACACCTTGACCCTGCGGTGGCTGCGCGCATAACCGCCCATCGCTGAAACTGTCCCGCTTTGAATATGGTCCAGATAACGGAATATCGTGCGTGGCGAAATGAAGCTGATCTTGTAGTTCAGCGCCGCCATTCGATCTTGCAGTTCGTAACCGGGATTGCGCCCATCCATTTGAAAGTGCAGGCCGTGTTGTTTAACCAGGCGCACGTTCCACAGGGTGCAGAAGCTTTTCAAGTGAACTTCCCTGAACGGTTTCGGTGCCCGAGCATTCAATCCCAGGGCCAGCAAGCTGCGCCGGGTGTAGTGCTTGAAAAATCGCGATGTCAGGCGCCAGGCTGTTCGGGCTACACCTCGGTTCAGCTGTTCCAGGCAGCCGACCGCCGCCACTTCCTGCGGGCCAGCGCACTGGCTGAGCATCAGGCTGAACACGGCCGGGTCGTAAATGAACGTGTCGGTGTGCAACAAGAACAGGTACTCGGTTTCAACCTGCTCCAGGGCAAGGTCCAGGGCCCGGCCATGAGCAAAACTCCCGGCTTCAGGGCCATTGCTTTTGCGTTCGATCAGGTTGATCCAGTCGAGCGTGCGCAGGTATTCGCTGCTCGCATCGTTCGAATAGTTGTCCACCACAAACACCGGCACGCCAGCTGCTTGCACATGCTCGCGCAGCAGTTCCAGGCAGGTTCTGGTCAGTTCAAGCGATTTGTAGTTGACCAACACAATGCTGTAGTTGGCCTTGGTCGAAAGTGGGCGCGTCATAGGTTATTTAGCCTCGAATGCTGCCTGAACTTCAGGCGTGCGCTCATCCTAGAGAGGTCAATCTTTCGGCCTGTTCTCGGCGGGATAAATTTTTTGACAGGGTTGTTTCTGATCCGATAAACGCGGAGGCGGGGGAGCGGAGGGGATAGATCTATTCGCGAGAAGGCGAGGACAGGGCAATGAACCTGTCCTCGCTTGTTTCAAGGCATCACGTTGCGTAGCCGCCGAAGCTCAGCGCACCAGGCAGGGCTTTTTGTTATCGAACTTCCATCCCGGAATCATGAACTGCATCGCCACGCTGTCGTCGCGCGCACCGAGGCCCATGCCTTTGTAGAGTTCGTGAGCCTTGGCCACCGCGTCCATGTCGATGTCGACGCCCAGGCCGGGCCGGGCTGGAACCTTGATGTAACCGTCGACGATTTGCAGTGGCTCCTGGGTCAGGCGTTGCCCGTCCTGCCAGATCCAGTGGGTGTCGATTGCGGTGATATCGCCGGGTGCAGCCGCCGCGACCTGGGTGAACATCGCCAGTGAAATGTCGAAGTGGTTGTTGGAGTGAGAACCCCAGGTCAGCCCCCATTCATGGCACATCTGCGCCACGCGTACCGAGCCTTGCATGGTCCAGAAGTGCGGATCGGCCAATGGAATGTCTACCGATTGCAACTGGATGGCATGGCCCATTTCGCGCCAGTCGGTGGCGATCATGTTGGTCGCGGTTTTCAAACCCGTGGCGCGGCGGAACTCAGCCATGACTTCACGGCCCGAGTAACCGTTTTCTGCGCCGCATGGGTCTTCGGCGTAAGCGAGAACGTGATGCTGATCACGGCACAAACGGATGGCTTCTTTAAGCGACCAGGCGCCATTCGGGTCAAGAGTGATACGTGCATCAGGAAAGCGCTCGGCCAAAGCAGTAACGGCTTCAATTTCTTCCTCGCCGCGCAGCACACCGCCTTTGAGCTTGAAGTCGTTGAAACCGTATTTGGCCTTGGCGGCCTCGGCCAGGCGCACGACGGCTTCAGGCGTCATCGCCTGTTCGTGGCGCAAGCGGAACCAGTCATCTGCGTCGGGTTCGCTGCGGTACGCCAGATCGGTCTGGTGACGGTCGCCAATGTAGAACAGATAGCCGAGCATCTTCACCGCATCGCGTTGCTGGCCTTCACCGAGCAAGGCCGCCACCGGAACTTCGAGGAACTGACCGAGCAAATCCAGCAAGGCCGCCTCCATGGCAGTCACCGCATGGATGGTGATGCGCAAGTCAAAAGTTTGCTGGCCACGGCCGGCCGAATCGCGGGCAGCGAACGCACTGCGCATGGCGTTGAGGATGCTTTGGTAGTTGCCGATCGGTTGCCCGACCACCAGGCTGCGGGCGTCTTCCAGCGTTTCACGAATGCGCTCGCCACCGGGGACTTCACCGACGCCGACGTTGCCGGCGCTGTCCTTGAGAATGACGATGTTGCGGGTGAAGAACGGGCCGTGGGCGCCGCTGAGGTTCATCAGCATGCTGTCATGGCCGGCAACCGGGATGACCTGGAGGCTGGTGATCAGCGGGGCTTTGCCGGTGTGGTGCAGGTGTTCAGTGTTCATGTTCAATTCCTGTCTTGTCAGTTCGAGCCAAGCGCCGATCAGTGCTATTTACCGAGCACGGGCTGGTGAATGTCCGTGTTGGCTGTGTCCGTTACCGTGGGTTTGGTCTTGGCGAAAAACACCAGCAGCGCAGCAATGATCGAGGTGCCCGCCAGGCCATACAGCCCGCCCTGAATGGAGCCGGTGGTTTGCTCCAGAAAGCCGAAGGTGGTGGGGGCGACGAAGCCGCCGAGGTTGCCGATGGAGTTGATCAAGGCGATGACTGCGGCAGCGATCCGGGCATCGAGGTAGCCCTGGGGAATCGGCCAGAACAGCGAAGAGGCTGACTTGAAACCGATCGCCGCAAAGCAGATGGCGATAAACGCGAAGATCGGCCCGCCTGTGGTCGACAGGAACATGCCCGCGGCGGCGATCAATAGCGCAGCCGCAACCCAGGCCTGCTGGAACTTGAACTTGCCCGACAGTGCGGCGAAGGCATACATGGCGACAATCGAAATCAGCCAGGGAATCGAGTTGTAGAAACCCACCTGAATGTCGCTGAGGTCGCCCATCTTCTTGATGATGCTGGGCAGCCAGAAGGTCGCGGCGTAGATCGTCAGCTGAATGCAGAAGTACAGCGCGCAAAACAGCATGATCTGACGGTCCTTGAGCAACTTGCCCAAGGTCGGCTTGACCGTGTGGGCGGCGTCGCGCTCACGTTGTTCGCGATCGATTTCGCCCACCAGAGCATCTTGCTCTTCACGGCTCAGCCACTTGGCGTCATGCGGTTTGGAGTCCAGCCAGAACCAGACAAAGAAGCACAGGAACACCGACGCCATGCCTTCGATGATGTACATCCACTGCCAGCCATGCATGCCCAGACCGTTGATTTGCAGCAGCATGCCGGACAGCGGACCGGAGATCAGCGAGGCGAATGCCGAGCCGCTGAGGAAGATCGCGATGGCTTTACCGCGCTCGACGCCGGGCAACCAGCGAGTGAAGTAGTAGATGACGCCCGGGAAGAAACCGGCTTCGGCCACACCCAGCAGAAATCGCAAGATGTAGAAGTGGGTTTCGTTCTGGATGAAGGCCATCAACGTTGCGGTAATGCCCCAGGTGAACATGATCCGGGTCAGCCAGAAACGCGCCCCGACTTTTTGCAGCAGTATGTTGGAGGGCACTTCGAACAGCGCATAACCAATGAAGAACAAACCGGCACCGAGCCCGTAAGCCGCGGCACCGATGCCAAGGTCATGTTCCATGTGGGTGCGGACGAAACCGATGTTGACGCGGTCGATGTAATTGACGATGAACATGATGACGAAGAGCGGGAGCACATGGCTCTTCACTTTCGAAATGGCGCGCGCCAGGACAGGATTGTCCGGCGAGACGGCAGGTGCAGCGCTTGAGTTGCTCACGGTTCATGACTCCCACTGATTATTGTTATGCGGGTGTGGTGCTGCAGCGTTGTTTTGCGACTTAAGTTGCCAGTCATCATACAAGTGAGATTTTTGAGTCGCAATACGAGACTTACGACCAAATGGCTATAAAAAATAGATTTATAAGACTTAAATGTGTGTTTTTGAGGTGTTTTTGGCGGTTAAAGCTCAATTTTGACTCGGGGTTTCAGTTTTCAAGATGAGCATTTCGCTCGTCATGCAAACGAGATAGTCGAATAAAACCACTGAAACAGCTATGTTGTCTGACATGTTGAAGCACAAAATCAGCACATCCCCTGTAGCAGCTGGCGAAGCCTGCGTTCGGCTGCGCAGCAGTCGTAAAATCAGACACCACGTTTTTTCAGGTTAACCGTGGAGGCAGGATTTACGACCGCTGCGCCCGAACGCGGACCGAGCCTAACGCAGGCTTCGCCAGCTGCTACGGATTGTGTAATGACGGTAGTATTCTGAAGCCTCCTTTGAACGGGTCGGACCACATGCAAAACCAATCCAGCGGTTCAGGCCGCAAGCGTGCGCCTGGCCTGGCGCACGACATTGTTGCCGAGCTGACTCAACGCATCCTGCTTGGGCAGATCGCGCCGGGTGAAAAACTGCCTTCCGAATCGACGATTGTTCGGGAGCACGGCGTCAGTCGCACCGTGGTTCGCGAGGCCATTTCCAAGTTGCAGGCGTCCGGTCTGGTTGAAACCCGGCATGGCGTGGGAACGTTTGCCCTGGAGCGTGACGCGCATCAGGGTTTTCGCCTGAGCAGCGACACCGCCATCAGCGTGCGGGGGATTCTCGAACTGCGCATGGGGCTGGAGACGCAAGCCGCGGCTCTGGCCGCGAAGCGCCGAACCGACGATCAGCTTGTCCGGATGCGCCAGGCGCTGGACGACTATCAGAACTCGTTGGCCAATAACGACAGCAGCGTTGAGCCCGACATGCGTTTTCACCGGTTGATTGCCGAAGCTACCGGGAATACGTACTTCACCGACATCATCTATCACCTCGGTAACTCGGTCATACCGCGCACGCGGATCAACGCGCAGGAGCGGGGTGACACCGACCTGATGAAGCTGGGTCAATCCGCCAATCTGGAGCACGAAGCGATCTTCAATGCGATTCGCCGACAGGACCCTGATGCGGCCAGAGCGGCCATGCTGCTGCATTTGAGCAACAGCCTGGAACGTATGGCGGTTGAATGACGCGGCGTTGCGTTACCTCATACCAACAACTGCAGCGTTTCAAACAGCTGCCGGTCTTCCTTCTTCGCCGAACGCGCATGGCGTCGAATCACCTGTAGCAGGCAATCGGTAAAACACAGCGCCGGATTGCTCAGCGAGCCGTTGCGGCGAGTGACGATGCTCAGCTGTCTAGGTTCGAACTGCTCGATCAGGTTCACGGACACCAACCGGCCGAGGAAAGGCGAGGCGGTGCTGAGGACGGTCGGGCCCCAGGTACACATGTCGGCCCGTTCCAGCATCATTTGCAGGATTGCCAGTGAATGGGCGCGCACGATGCGTTGCTCATCGATCTGCGCGTTGTGCCTCCAGAACAGCTCCTGCATCAGCGCATCGTGACCGTCTGGCGCGTAGTTCAGGGTCCAGTCCTGGTCCAGCAGCTCGTGAATCGACCGGGCGTTCTGTCGCGGATGACCCTGGCGAACCAGCACCGAGGTCTGGTATTCGAGCAGAGTTTCGCAGGCAAATTCCGCGGTCGCTTGCGCCGGATTAAGCTGGCCGATGGCGAAATCCATGCTGCCGTCACGCAGCAGCGGCTGGGCCACCGCCATCAGGCTTTCGAACAATTCCAGATGAATCTCCGGCATGCGTGCCCGAAAAGCCAGGACCACTTCGGGCAGGAAGGTTAACGCGACCCAGGGCGTGACCCCGACGCAGAGCCGCCCCTGGGCCTTGCCGCGCAGGTGATCGAGTTCGGTCTGCGCATGCTCCAGTTGCTTGAGCACCAGCCGGGCGTGCATCAGCAGCACCTTGCCGAACTCGGTGAAATTCAGGCCGCTGGGGGTTCTGACGAACAGCGGCAACTGTTGTTCGGTTTCCAGCTCGCGCAGGGCTTTGGTCACCGCGGCCTGGGAGATGTCCAGCGAACGCGCGGCGGCGCGGATGCTGCCGGTCTCGGCGCTGGCAATCAGGGCTTGTAATTGATGCAGTTTCATCTGCTCACCGTGGTGACAACTGTTGGTTGTCATCATAACCAAACTGCGCCTCCCCAGCCTACGGCCCATTCCCTAAGATCGACCCGACAGCGCCCAGGTTGAATCGCCGGCAGCTGAATATTCTTATCGAGGAGCACACCCATGAATGCTGGCCACGTCCTGCCAGGAATCGCTGCGCTGCAGGATGAAATGATCACCCTGCGTCAGCGTATTCACGCCCACCCCGAGCTTGGCTTTGAAGAGTTCAGCACCAGTGAGCTGGTGGCGCAGTGTTTGACGCAGTGGGGATATGACGTCAGCACCGGCGTGGGTAAGACCGGTGTGGTCGGGACATTGAAAAATGGCGAGGGCCGCTCCCTCGGGCTGCGCGCAGACATGGATGCGCTGCCGATTCAGGAAGCCACCGGGTTGCCTTATGCCAGCCGGATCGACGGCGTGATGCATGCCTGCGGCCACGACGGTCATACGGCAACCTTGCTCGCGGCGGCCAAATACCTGGCGCAAACGCGGGAATTCAACGGCACGCTGAATCTGGTGTTCCAGCCGGCCGAAGAAGGGCTGGGCGGTGCGAAGAAAATGCTCGAGGATGGGCTGTTCGAACGCTTCCCGTGTGATGCGATTTTTGCCATGCACAACATACCGGGCTATCCCGCCGGGCAGTTGGGGTTTTACAGCGGGCCGTTCATGGCCTCTGCCGATACCGTCACGATCAAAGTCATCGGCACCGGTGGCCATGGCGCGGTGCCGCATAAGTCCGTCGACCCGGTGGTGGTCTGCGCATCGATTGTGATCGCCCTGCAAAGCATCGTCTCGCGCAACGTCAATCCGCAGGAAACGGCGATCATCACGGTCGGTTCGATTCATGCCGGGAACGTTTCAAATGTGATTCCTGCGTCCGCCGAAATGATCCTGAGCGTACGCGCCTTGACACCTGAGGTCCGCCAGTTGCTCGAACGCAGGATTACCGATCTGGTCAACGGCCAGGCGGCGAGTTTCGGCGCGCAGGCCGAGATCGATTATTACCGTTGCCACCCGGTGTTGATCAACGATCCGGAGCAAACCGCGTTCGCCCGTCAGGTCGCACGGGAGTGGCTGGGCGAAGGGCAACTGATCGAAGACCTGCGGCCCTTCACCGCCAGCGAGGATTTCGCGTTCATCCTGGAACAATGCCCCGGCAGCTATCTGGTGATCGGCAATGGCCAGGGCGAGGGCAGCTGTTTGCTGCACAATCCCGGTTACGACTTCAATGATGCCTGCCTGCCAATCGGCGCGAGCTATTGGGTAAAGTTGGCCGAGGGTTTTCTGCGTTGAGGCGCACGGTTTTTTAACATCACGGTTATACAAAAAACGGTCGGTAATCCGACTCGGCGAACCCCCTGGAGGACAATAACAATGAATAAGATGATCGCGGCGGTTTCACTGGTTTTCTTGACGGCATCCGGTCTGGCTGGTGCGGCCGATTGGTCCGGCAAAGTGTTGAGGCTGGGTATTGACCCGACGTACCCACCGCTGGAATACAAAAACCAGGATGGCACGCTGACCGGTTTTGGCGTCGACATCGCCGACGCGCTGTGTGCAGAGTTGCACGCCAAATGCGTCTGGGTTGAAAGCAGCTGGGACGGGATGATTCCGGGGCTGCTGGCGCGCAAGTTCGACGCTATCGCGTCATCGATGACCGTCACTCCCAAGCGTCAGGAGCAGATTGCGTTTAGCGACAAGGTATCGAATGCGCCGGCACGCTTGGTGATCAAGCGCGGATCGGACCTGCAGCCGACCGTCGAGTCGCTCAAAGGCAAACGCATCGGCGTGGAGCAGGGCTCGACCCAGGAGGCTTTTGCGAAAGCCGTTTGGGGCAAGCAGGGGGTAGAGATCCTTTCCTATCAGAATCAGGACCAGGTCTACGCTGACCTCGTGGTCGGGCGCCTCGATGCGTCGTTGCAGGGCTCGATTCAGGCCAGTTACGGGTTTCTGAATAAACCGGTGGGCAAGGATTACGAATTTGCCGGCGGCACTCTGGACAACCCGGAGTTCTTCGGCGTCGGTGACGGCATCGGCGTGCGCAAGAGTGACGTTGAACTGCGCGAAGACCTGAACAAGGCCCTGGCGACCATCCTCGCCAACGGCACGTACGCGAAGATCAACAAAAAGTACTTCGACTTCGACATCTACGGCGCGAAGTAAACCCCGCTCGATACGTTGAATAGAACAGTCGCCTGGACTAACGCCGGCCATTTAAGAAAAAGGTGCGCCGAACGCAATACCTGTGGCGAGGGGGCTTGCCCCCGTTGGGTCGCGAAGCGGCCCTGAAATCGATGATCGTACTGTGTCAATGAGAACGCATCTGCCGGTTTTACGACGGCTTCGCCGCCGAGCGGGGGCAAGCCCCCTCGCCACAAGTTGTCGGTTTGTTCCGGGGCAGACCAACAGCTTATTGATCGTTCCCATGCGTGGGAACGATCAATGATGTGCGTCTTTGCAGGCGCCGACGGTTACTTGCCAAGCGCCGCTGCCAGCAACGGCGCGGCCTGTTCATCTGTCAACGCAGGATGAATCTCCATGGCCAGCAGGTCGCTCCATTCGAGCACCCATTTCTGTATCAGTGTGACATCACTGGCTTCTGCCACACCAAAACCGGTCATGCGTCCTACGGCATGCCAGCGTCCCAGCATGGTGACGCCTGCGGGTGGGGCTCCGCCTGTTTTGAGAAAACGTTCGATCGCGCTATTACGACGTTCCGGAGTGATTGACCAACTGACGATGTAGAGCATCTGCCACCTCCTGTCAGGGGCTGGCACCGGTTTTTCTCTGCGCGCACAAGGTAGGTGCCGCGACCCTGGCCACGCATGTGTTTTCAGCGCCTCCCTCGGCTGACTTGATCGACAGCTCCCATGAGAAGGCATAGCAGCCTGCTGAATGTGGCGTATGACCGCTGATCTTCTTTACCGCCTCTGCAACAAATCCCGGGCACTTCAATATTCGGCAAGGCAGGTTTATGTTGAGTCATTGAGGCCATTGAAGAGGAGATCCGTCATGCAAGGTTTTCTGGTGATTTTCTTTACTCAGCAGAACCGCCGTCATCACGGAAAAATGCTCGGTGACTGGCTCATTGATCTGGCGAAAGAAATGGGCCTGCACGGGGCCACTCTGGCAACCGGTATCGAAGGCTTCGGGCATTCCGGGAAACTGCATTCCGCACATTTTTTCGAGATGGGCGATCAGCCCGCCGAGATCCGCCTGGCGATTACCGAGGAGGAGTGCACTCGCCTGTTCGAGCGGCTCGAGGCCGAAGACATTGCCTTGTTTTACATCAAGGCACCGGTTGAATTTGGAATCGTGGGCAAAAGGGCCGAGCCGTCTGGCCACCAGATTTGATAGTGTTGGCCGAGCCAGGAAGGTGCCGACGTCTAAACTCAGCGGTATAGACCGGTCCTGGAGGCATTCGTCGAATGTGCCTTTGCCAGCACCGGTACCCGCTTTCTATTTATCCGTTTTTTTGATCAGGATGCCCACGATGCTGCATATCAGAACACCGTTGATACTCCATCCGGGGCTCTCGACGCCCAGCCGGCGCATCTGGCTCAAGCTGGAAAACCTGCAACCCAGCGGTTCATTCAAGCTGCGCGGCATGGGCTTGCTCTGTACCCGCGCGGCCGAGCAGGGCATGAAGAAAGTGGTCTGCCCGTCCGGCGGCAATGCAGGCTATGCGACGGCAGTGGCCGCCGCGGCGTTGGGGCTGGAAGCGAGCATCATCGTGCCGCACACCACCCCGGAAAGCACCCGGGCGCGAATCGCCAAAACCGGAGCGCAAGTGATCGTGCACGGTCAGGTGTGGGACGAGGCCAACCAGTTGGCGCTGGAACTCGCCAATGCGCCCGATACCGAATACGTGCCGGCGTTCGACCACCCGACGCTGTGGGAAGGGCACAGCACGATGATCGATGAAATTCTGCAGGACTGCCCTCAGGTCGACACGATAGTGGCGTCGGTGGGCGGCGGTGGTTTGCTGGCCGGGATCCTCACCGGACTGGAACGCCACGCCCGGCTGGATTGCCGGATCATTGCCTGTGAAACCGAAGGCGCAGCGTCATTCGACGCCGCGGTCAAGGCCGGGCATCCGGTCAAACTCTCTGAAATCAGCAGCATTGCCAGCTCACTCGGGGCGCTGCAAGTTGCGCAATGGCCGGTTGAGCACATCCAGCACTTCCCGCACACCTGTGTCGTGCTGACGGATGCCGAGGCGATCATGGGCGTCGTCCGTTATGCCGATGACCTGCGTCAACTGGTGGAGCCAGCGTGCGGTGTCTCGCTGGCTGTCGCGTATCTGGATCACCCGGCGATTGCCGAAGCCCATGATGTGGTAATCATCGTGTGTGGTGGGATCAGTATCAGTGCGCAGAAGGTTGCCGGCTGGCAGAACCTTTGACGTCACGGGTTCAGGCTGGCGTCAGGCGCAGTCGCCAACGGCCGTTGTAGCGTAGTTCGACGGCGGCCAGCGGTTCGACGTCAATCGCATTGAATAGCGCGGGCGGGCATTGCATCACGTGCATCAGTGCGGCACGAATCACGAACGGGTGAGTGACCGCAAGGAGGTGCCCGGGTTGGTTGACCAGGGTCTCCAGCCAGGCAGCGGTCCGCTCGCAGAGTTGGGCCACTGATTCACCGCCATGTGCAGCACTGGTGCTGTCGCTCAACCAGGCATGCAGCAGTTCGGGTTCGTCTCGTTGCAGGTCATTGATCCGCAGCCCCTTCCAGCGACCCAAATCACAATCGCGCAGCGCCGGTACAATTTCCATGTCCGCGCCAAACAGCGCGGCGGTCTCTCGGGTCCGGGCTTCCGGTGCGCTGAGCAGGCGTGGCGCTCGTTTGAAACGCTTGGCCAATGAGCCTTTTGCGTTCTGCCAGTCCATGTCCACTGATTCATCCTCGGCAAAGCGCGCCAGTTTCTGGGCCGCTGTCCGGGCGTGACAGATCAGGGTCAAACGGGTGCTCTGCACTGGAAATCACTCAGGCTGTGTTGGAGGGACGCGTACCGCGAAAAGGGAAGAAAGACCCGGAACCGCACGGTTCCGAGCCTGTCGACGCGAGGGGTTTTTAGCTGATGACCTGATAGCAGGGCACATACTCTGCGCCACCGGGCAGTTTCATCCGGTGTTGCGCGACAAAGGCTTTCAGCAGTTTGTCCAGCGGTTGCATGACCGCTGCGTCGCCGTGGATCTTGTAAGGGCCGTATTTCTCAATCAGACGGATGCCCTTGTCCTTGACGTTACCGGCAACGATGCCGGAAAACGCCCGGCGCAGATTCGCCGCCAGTTCGTGCGGTGGCAGGTCGTGGCGCAGTTGCAGGCTGGCCATGTTTTCGTGGGTTGGATCGAACGGGCGCTGGAAGCCTTCGTCGATCTTCAGCAGCCAGTTGAAATGGAACGCATCGTTGCGCTCGCGACGGAACTGCTTGACGTCCTTGAGCCCTTTAGTCATTTGCCGGGCCACCTGGGCCGGGTCGTCGATGATGATCTCGTAGTGACTTTGCGCGTCTTTGCCCAGTGTCGCGCCGACGAACGCGTGCAGTTGCTGCAAGTACGGCTCCGCGCTCTTCGGCCCGGTCAGGATCACCGGGAAGGGCAGGTCGCGGTTGTCCGGGTGCATCAGGATCCCGAGCAGATAAAGGAACTCTTCGGCAGTACCGGCGCCGCCCGGGAAAATGATGATGCCATGGCCGACGCGGACGAAAGCTTCCAGGCGCTTCTCGATGTCCGGCAGGATTACCAGTTCATTGACGATCGGGTTCGGCGCTTCAGCCGCAATAATCCCGGGCTCCGTCAGCCCCAGGTAGCGGCCGTGAGTGATCCGTTGCTTGGCGTGGGAAATGGTCGCGCCCTTCATCGGGCCTTTCATCACCCCAGGCCCGCAGCCGGTGCACACATCCAGACTGCGCAGGCCCAGTTCGTGGCCGACTTTCTTGGTGTATTGATATTCCTCGCTGCTGATCGAGTGACCGCCCCAGCACACAACGATCTTCGGCTCCACGCCGGCACGCAGGGTGCGGGCGTTGCGCAGCAGGTGGAAGACGTAGTCGCTGATGCCTTGGGACGAGCTCAGGTCGATGCGCTGGCTGTCCAGCTCGTTCTCGGTATAGACGATGTCGCGCAGGGCGCTGAACAGCATCTCGCGGGTGCTGGCGATCATTTCGCCATCGACGAAGGCGTCTGCGGGTGCGTTGAGCAGTTCCAGGCGGACACCGCGATCTTGCTGATGAATGCGAATCTCGAAGTCCCGATAGGCTTCCAGAATGGTCTTGGCATTGTCGACATGGGCGCCGGTATTGAGGATGGCCAGGGCGCACTGGCGGAAGAGAGAGTAGATGCTGCCAGATCCTGCGGCGCTCAGTTGCTGAACTTCGCGTTGGGACAGCGTCTCCAGGCTGCCTTTTGGGCTCACCGAAGCATTGATAACTTGTCTTGCGGTCATTCGATATTCCCTGAGAACGATGTTATCGAGCCCGACAGGCTCAGTAGCATCAGGATAGTCAGTGCCAGAGCAATCGTGCTGCTTTCATCTTCTCCGGCGACTGGGCATGAATGCAAACATCATGGCCGATGCGCGCCGGATGGTCCGTTTGATGATGAACCGGACAGCCATGAAACAGGATTCCTGGCGGGCGGGCAATTGGGTTTTTTCCTGCGCGTGTCTGGACTTGGCGTAGAGCGGGGGATTTTGGCGAGGGTCGGTGTGAGGAGCCGGCTCGCCGTCTTAAGACTTTGCGCAATACTCAGTGGCACGTGAGCGGCAATCACCACGAAGAGGACGACAACCATCATGAAGAAGGAAACGCTCGGCGCAATTGAAGGAGAGCAGGAGGGCTCTGCCTCTCAGCTGATAGAGGCGAGGATCAAGGAACTGGGGGATTGGCGCGGCGAAACGCTCGCCCGGGTCCGGGCGCTGATCAAGCAGACTGTTCCTGACGTGGTCGAGGAATGGAAGTGGAGAGGGGTTCCGGTATGGTCGTGCGGTGGAATCATCTGCACTGGTGAGACGTACAAGCAGGTCGTGAAGATGACCTTCGCCAAGGGCGCTTCGCTGGAGGACCCTTCAGGCCTCTTCAACTCCAGCCTCGAAGGCAACACCCGGCGTGCCATTGATATCCACGAAGGCGACAGGCTTGATGAAAAAGCGTTGACGGCGCTCATCCGCGCTGCCGTGGCGCTGAACACATCGGTGCGGGCGGGCGCTCGCGCCAAATCGGCTGGATGAGCGGTCCTCCGGGATCAGGCTGTGCTCATCTGCACAAAGTGCCAGGGCGAATAATGTAAAACGGTTTCTAAAAGTCGCTGCTAGTCTTGGTAGATATGTCGCCAGATCGGCGCTGTTTGCGACTCCATTTGAGTTGCCGGTTAACCATGGGGGATTGAGCCAACACACGTCGTGGAGGTCGGGGGGATTTTACCGGCGCGTTGCCGGCAGGGCAGGCATCATGAGTAGTTCGCAAACTATTCACCCGATCTGGCTACGGCTGACCCACTGGATCAACGTCATCGCCGTGGTCATCCTGGTGATGAGCGGCTGGCGCATCTATAACGCCTCGCCGATTTTTTCCTTTCAGATTCCCGCCGGGATCACCTTGGGCGGTTGGTTGGCCGGTGCACTGCTGTGGCACTTTGCGGCGATGTGGGTACTGTTCATCAACGGTATTGTCTACCTGCTGCTGAATATCTTTTCCGGGCGCATCGTCCACAAGTTCTTCCCCATACCCCCCCGCGAAGTCCTGCATGATTTCCTCGCCGCGCTCAAAGGCAAGCTCGCCCATGCGGACTTGCGGCACTACAACACCCTGCAAAAGCTCGCCTACCTGTTTGCCGTGCTCGATCTTATTGTGCTGGTGCTGTCGGGCCTGGTGATCTGGAAGTCAGTGCAGTTTCCATTACTGAGGGAGCTGATGGGCGGCTACGACTCGGCGCGCATCGTGCATTTTGTCTGCATGGCGTTGCTGGTCGCTTTTACCGTGGTGCATCTGGTGATGGTGGCGCTTGTGCCACGCACCCTGATTGCCATGCTGCGGGGGCGCTAACTCATGAACAGAACGACTGGTAAAGACCGGATGGATAACCCCGCCATCATCAAGTCGGTGGCGCAGGAACTTGAATTGCCCGCACGCAGGCAATTTCTTCGGCATGCCTGGACGCTGGGTGGGATTGCCTTGCTGACAGGCTGTCGCCTGGACGACAGCAACTCAGTGGAGTCCATGCTGAAAAGGGTCTCGCGCTTCAATGACAAGGTTCAGGCAGCGCTGTTCGATCCGGCCCGATTGGCACCGACCTACCCCGAGTCGATGATGACGCGTCCGTTCCCGTTCAATGCCTATTACGACCGCAACGGCATTCCGGACATCGAGGAAGATGAGTTCTCACTCACGGTGGGTGGTCTGGTCCAGGACAAACACAGCTGGACCCTCGCCGAGTTGAACCAGTTGCCGCGCACCACTCAGGTCACACGGCTGATTTGCGTGGAGGGCTGGAGCGCCATCGGCAAATGGGGTGGCGTGACCTTTTCGACTTTTCTGCAACGTGTGGGCGCCGACACCCGTGCCAAATATGTCGGGCTCAAATGCGCGGATGACTATTACACCAGCATCGACATGCCGACGGCCCTGCATGCGCAAACGCTACTGACCCTGAGCTATGACGATCAGGTATTGCCGCCGGAATACGGTTACCCGCTGCGGCTGCGTATGCCGACAAAGCTGGGCTTCAAGAACCCGAAACATGTGGTGGAGATTTTCGTGACCAACGATTACCCCGGTGGATATTGGGAAGATCAGGGTTACAACTGGTTCAGTGGCAGCTGAGCAATCGGCTGTTCTGAAACGCGGCGCATTGCCGCTGTCCTTAACGCGAACTGCACAGGAGTAGTGACATGAAGAAGCTGATTGCTGCGGCGATTGCTGCCGTAGTCCTGGTGGTGGCGGCCCCGTTGTTTGCGGCTGAAGCGAATACGAACGACATGTCCAAGGATCAGATGGACAAGGGCATGATGAAAAAGGACGAAATGAAAAGCGATGCCACGAAGACCACCAAGCACCATTACAAGACCAAGGGCGAGAAGACCAAGAGTGCCGCCATGGGTAAAAGTGATGCCATGAAAAAAGACAGCATGGAAAAAGGTGGCGCGATGAAGAGCGAGGGCATGGAGAAAAAGGACGAAATGGGCACTGACACGATGAAAAAATATTAAGGCGCCCGGTCGCGCCGCCGTGGCGCACAACACGTCGGTGCGGGCGGGCGGACGCTCGCACCCGGCGGTGTGCCGATGACGTGTCGCGTCGCCATTGCCGTTGAGTACAGGGAGGCCGTCCTGTTGAACTGATCCGTATTTTCCTGCGTTATCTGCTTCTGTAATGAATCCAGCCCGAGCCTCACAATGACGCTGCAACCACAGACGTATAATTTTGGAGGCCAAATGCTGAAGATGGCGATTTTCCTGGGTGGATTTCTGGCATTGACCATCGTGATCGGTGCGCTTGCGACCATCTCTCCGATGTAACCAAAAGACGATAGCGCCGCGCTTTTCCGGCCCCTCCCGACCTTGCATACGTGGCGCTTTTCGAACGTTGCCGGCACAGCCTTTGTTGCGACCTCTAGTGCCCGATTACGGGCCGGTCAGGTAACGGTGGGGATGTAGTCGATGTACGCCAATCGCTCGCCATTTTGGTAAATGTCAACGGCGGTGTAATGGGGTGCGCTGGGGGGCATGACCCGGTCGTATCTGGCCTGTGCAGTGGACAGCATTTGTGCCCAGTTTCCAGGCCGTTGGATCAAGTGCAGATCCAGCATGAGGATCGACGGATTAAAGCCTTGCGGGGCTCGCATGGTCAGATAGGCCTCGATCCCCGGATTGGCAACTTCAACATCGCCCACCACGTGGAAGTCATCCGGTTTCGGCGGCATCGCGTTCAGCCATGCATGCCAGTCTTTGCTGCTAGTACTCATTTTTCTATCCCTTGAGAAATGAAACCCGAAGCTTGAACTACTGCTGTTCCGTATGGCGCTTCGTATGCCATCGAATGAGATACCCGGTGTCCAATCGACCGTAAAAGGTCTCCTGTCTAAAGGTGTAGACGAGGAAAGGGCGCTGCCGCTTCAGCCTGGACGAACGGTAGCCACGGGCGCTCAGGGCATGAAGCCCGGGTTTGAATTCAACGCGTGCCGCTCAGGATTCAAGGAATGAAGCGGTAACCGACACCGGTTTCGGTCACGAGATGGCGCGGCTGCGACGGGTCTGCTTCGATCTTCTTGCGCAGGCCGCCCATGAACACCCGAAGGTACGGCGTATCGTTGGTGTGCGAAGGGCCCCATACCGCTTTGAGCAGTTGCAGGTGCGTCAGGACCCGGTCCGGGTGCGAGCACAGATGAACCAGCAAACGGTATTCCAGCGGCGTCAGGTGCAAAGGCACACCGGCGCGCTCCACGACGCGTCGATCCAGATCAATTTGAATGTCGGAGAAGGCCAGGACCGAGCGGTTCTCGGTATCTTTCACGCGCCTGCGTAACAGGGCGCGGACGCGGGCGAGCAGTTCTCCAGTGCCAAAGGGTTTGACCAGGTAGTCGTCGGCTCCGGTGTCGAGGGCGAGGATCTTGTCGGATTCGGCGCCACGGGCCGACAAGACAATGATTGGCACCTCTGACCAGGTGCGCAGATCCCGGATGAGGTCAACGCCATCACCGTCAGGCAGGCCGAGATCCAGCACGATCAGGTCCGGCCGACGCGTTCCCGCGTCGATCAGGCCGCGCTGAAAGGTCTCGGCTTCATGCACTTCCAGGCCATCGGCTTGCAGGGCCATCCGCACAAATCGGCGAATGTCCTTTTCGTCTTCAATCAGCAGGACTCGCAGCACCGGTTCGCTCATGATGGGTCCTCGTCAGTTTGCTGCGAAAGCGCTTCGATGTTCGGCGGCTCTTCTCGGGGCAGACGCAAGGTGAAGCGCGCACCGCCTTCCGGGCGGGTAACGCCGAGCATGGTTCCGCCATGCGCCTGGGCAATTGCTCGGCAGATGGCCAGGCCGAGGCCGACGCCGGGAATCGAACTTTCCTTTTTGCCGCGCATGAATTTGTTGAAGATCGCCTCTTCGTGTCCACGGGGCAAGCCCGGTCCCTCATCGGCGACCCACAACTCAATGTTCTCGGGCGTGGCGCTGGCGCCCAGGCTGATCGGCGTGCCGGCTGGGGTGTACTTGATGGCGTTTTCGATCAGGTTGATGAGGATGCGCTCGATCAGCACCGCATCGATGCGAACCAGTGGCAAGTCCTCCTCGAGTGCGACCTGCACCGAACGTCCTGCCAGAATCGGATGAATAGCTCTCAGGGCGCTACCGACCACGTCTTCGATGGGCTGCCATTGGCGATTCAACACCACGCTGCCGGACTCGAGACGAGCCATGTCCAGCAGGTTATTGACCAGCGTATTCATGCGCAGCGCGGACTCGCCCACCGCCGTGGCGATCTCGGCGGCTTCGCCGGTCAGGGGCGGTTTGGTCAGCTTGAGCGCTTCGGCGAGCCCGACCATGACCGACAGCGGGGTGCGCAAATCGTGGGAGATCGCCGAGAGCAACGAGTTGCGCAACCGCTCGGATTCCATCTGAACGGTGGTGTCCTGGGCGACGTTGATGTAGTGAATCCGTTCGAGTGAGATGGCCAGCAATGATGCACAGGTGTCGAGCAGGCGGCGCTGTTCCGGCACCGCCAGCCGGGTCGTGTCGCGCGGTTGCACGGCTAATACTCCACGCACCCGCATCGGCGCCGACAAGGGCAGGTAGAGCGTGGAACTGGAGGGCAGGGTGTCGGTGCCGTATCCGGCTGGTTCGGTTTTGTCGTACGACCACTGGGCAATCGCAACGTCGACTTGCGGTGCGTCTCCCGTGACCATCGGCGCCTGCAGTTTGTTGTGGTCATCGGCCACCAGCAACGCCGACCGGGCGCCAAACTCGGCCGCCAGGAACTGCGCGCCGATTTCCGCAACCTGTTCGGTCAACAGTGCGGCGGACAACAGGCGCGACATCTCGTACAGCCCGCGCATGCGGTCTTCGCGCCGTTGCGCCACCCGCGCCTGGTAAGTCAGGCTGGCGGTCATTTGCCCGATCACCAGGGCGACCACGAGCATGACGCTGAAGGTCACCAGATACTGGATATCGGCGATGGCAAATGAAAAACGCGGCGCCACAAAGAAAAAGTCGAAGGCGCCGACCGAGACGAAGGCCGCCATGATCGCCGGGCCACGACCAAAGCGCACCGCCACGGCGACGACCGCCAGCAGGAACAGCATGACGATGTTGGCCTGTTCCAGCACCTGGAACAGTGGCATGGCCAGCAGGGTCGTCACCGCACAGATCGCGACGCTCCAGAGATAGGGGCGCCAGGTGATCGGGCTGTCGCTGGCGGTGGAGGTCGTCTCGGCTGGTGGGCGGCGACTCTCCGGCAGCGAGATTTGGATCACGTCAAGATCGGCGCCCAGCACCCCAATCCGATCCGCAAGCACCCGCCGCCAGAGTCGTTTTCGCGGACGTTCATCACGGCCCAGCACGACTTTTGAAAGGTTGTGCTGCCGGGCGTACTTGACCAGCGTTTCGGCAATGTCCTGGCCCGCCAGGGTCGAGATTTGCGCGCCCATGTCCTGAGCCAGTTTCAAGGTTGCCAGCACCCGACGCCGCTTGACCTCGGGCAGGCGCTGCAAGGCCGGGGTTTCGACATACACGGCGTGCCACGGCACATTGAGCTGAGCGGCCAGGCGCGCCGTCGAGCGTACGGTTTTTTCGGCCTGATCATTGGGGCCAACGCAGGCAAGCAACGACTCGCGGGTGCCCCACACCGGTTTCACCGCGCCGCTTTGGCGATACTGCAACATCTCGCTGTCGACCCGGTCGGCGGTTCGGCGCAGCGCCAGTTCGCGCAGGGCGATCAGGTTGCCCTTGCGGAAGAAGTTCTGCACCGCGCGCTCGGCCTGTTGCGCCATATAGACCTTGCCTTCCTTCAAGCGCTGCAACAGATCGTCGGGCGGCAGGTCGACGATGACCACTTCATCGGCGGTGTCGAACACATGGTCGGGCACGGTCTCCCAGACGCGAATCCCGGTGATGCCGCCGACAATGTCGTTCAGGCTTTCGAGGTGCTGAACGTTCATCGTCGACCAGACATCAATACCGGCGCTGAGCAGTTCTTCTACGTCCTGCCAGCGCTTTGGATGTCGGGAGCCTGCGATATTGGAGTGAGCCAGTTCGTCGATCAGAATCAGGCCCGGTTTGCGCGCGAGCGCGGCGTCCAGATCGAACTCGGTCAACGTACGGTTCTTGTCGACCACCTGCTTGCGAGGCAATAGTTCAAGGCCCTCTGTCAGGGCCTGAGTCTCGGCGCGGCCGTGGGTCTCGATCACGCCGACCAGCACATTGATGTTTTGCTGTTTTGCAGTTTGGGCCGCCGCGAGCATCGCGTAGGTCTTGCCGACACCGGCACTGGCGCCGAAAAAAATCTTCAGCCGACCGCGTTTGGCCTGCGCTTCTTCTTCGCGAATCCGGGCCAGTAGCTGGTCCGGATCAGGACGTTCTTCGGCCATCAAGCTCACCGTGTGTTAACGCTCAATGTGCGGCGTCGAGTGCCAGGTTCAGTTCCAGGACGTTGACCCGAGGCTCGCCGAGAAAACCGAACAGCGTGCCTTCGGCGTGTTGGTTGATCAGCTCGCGAACCTTGTCGACGGGCAGGTTGCGCACCCGCGAAACCCGGCCCGCCTGGTACAGCGCCGCGGCAATGCTGATATGCGGATCAAGCCCACTGGCGGAACTGTAGACCAGGTCGGCGGGCACCGTGGCGGTGTTGCCGGGATCGGCAGCGTGCAACGCGTCGATGCGGCCCTTCAGCGCATCCGCCAGCGCCGGGTTCAGCGGACCGAGGTTCGAGCCGCCCGAGGCCCGCGGGTTGTAGGGCATGGGGCTGGTGGCGGAAGGGCGGCTCCAGAAATACTTCGGATCACTGAAGCCCTGACCGATCAACAGCGAGCCCACGGTTTTACCGTCTTTCTCGATCAGGCTACCCGCCGCCTGATGCGGAAAGACCAGCCTGGCAATGCCGGTCGTGACCAGTGGATAGGCCAGGCCGGTGAGCAGTGACAGTGCAATCAGCAGGGTCAACGCCGGACGCAGCAGAGATAACATAGCCATACTCCCTCAAGTCAGACCGACAGCGGACAGCGCCATGTCGATCACTTTGATGCCAATGAATGGAACGATCACCCCACCCAACCCGTAGATCAACAGGTTGCGCCGCAACAGCAGCGCGGCACCGACCGGGCGGTACTTCACGCCTCGAAGCGCCAGGGGAATCAGGAAAATGATAATCAGCGCATTGAAAATCACCGCCGACAGCACCGCCGAATTCGGGCTCGTCAGGCCCATGATGTTCAGTGCGGCGAGCTGCGGGTAAGTGCTGACAAAGGCCGCCGGCACGATCGCGAAGTACTTGGCGATGTCGTTGGCAATCGAGAAGGTGGTTAGCGAACCCCGGGTCATCAGCATCTGTTTGCCGGTTTCCACCACCTCGATCAACTTGGTCGGGTTGCTGTCGAGGTCGACCATGTTGCCGGCTTCCTTGGCCGCCTGAGTCCCGGAGTTCATCGCCACCGCGACATCCGCCTGCGCCAGTGCCGGGGCATCGTTGGTGCCGTCGCCGGTCATGGCCACCAGCCGGCCTTCGGCTTGATAGCTGCGGATCAGTTCGAGTTTTTGTTCGGGTGTGGCTTCGGCCAGGAAGTCATCGACACCGGCCTCAGCGGCGATGGCGGCAGCGGTGATCCGGTTGTCCCCGGTCACCATCACAGTCTTGATCCCCATGCGCCGCAGCTCGGAGAAGCGCTCCTTGATGCCGCCCTTGACGATGTCCTTGAGTTCGATGACGCCCAGCACCCTGGCCCCATCGGCGACCACCAGCGGCGTACTGCCGCGCTGAGCCACTTGTTCGACGATGGTTTGCACCGCTTCCGGAAAGTGTCCGCCCAGGCTTTGGACATGCTTGAGAATCGCCTCGCCGGCGCCCTTGCGCAGTTGCCGCTCATCCATGTTGACGCCGCTCATGCGGGTCTGCGCCGAAAAGTGCACGAAGTGCGCATGCAGCGCGGTGATGTCGCGTTCGCGCAGGTTGAACCGTTGTTTGGCCAGGACCACGATGCTGCGTCCTTCAGGCGTTTCGTCGGCCAGTGACGCCAGCTGTGCGATATCCGCCAGCTCCGCTTCCTTGATGCCCGGCGCCGGCAAGAACGCCGAGGCGTGGCGGTTGCCCAGGGTGATGGTCCCGGTCTTGTCGAGCAGCAACACGTCAACATCACCGGCAGCCTCCACGGCCCGCCCGGAGGTGGCGATCACGTTGGCTTCCATCATGCGGCTCATGCCCGCCACACCGACCGCCGACAGCAGCCCGGCGATGGTCGTCGGGATCAGGCACACCAACAACGAGATGAGCACGGTGATCGACACCGGCGAGCCGGATTTGGCGGCTGCGACCCCAAACAGGGAGTAGGGCAGGAGTGTCACCGTCACGCCGAGGAACACGATGGTCAATGCGACCAGCAGGATCGACAGGGCGATTTCGTTCGGGGTCTTTTGCCGCTTGGCATTTTCGACCATGGCAATCATGCGGTCGACGAAGGTCTCGCCGGGGTTGGCGGTCACGCGGACGACGATCCAGTCCGACAGCACCCGCGTACCGCCGGTCACCGACGAGAAGTCGCCGCCAGACTCGCGAATCACCGGGGCCGATTCGCCGGTAATCGCCGACTCATCCACCGAGGCCGCGCCTTCGATCACCTCGCCGTCGGCGGGGATCACCGAGTTCGCGAGGTCACCGGCTTCAACCACCACCACGTCGCCTTTGCACAAGTCGCTCGACTGAGCCAACTGCCACTCGGCGCCGTAGTGCGGTTCGCGCAGCTTCTTGGCCCAGGTTTGCTTTTTCAGGTCGCGCAGGGAGGCCGCCTGGGCCTTGCTGCGACCTTCAGCCAGCGCTTCGGCAAAGTTGGCGAACAGCAGGGTAAACCACAGCCACAAGGCAATCGCGAGGATGAACCCGCTGCTGGCTTCACCCTTGCTGCTGAGGGCCTGCCCCCAAAGGGCGGTGGTGATGATCGCGCCGATGTAGACGACAAACATCACCGGGTTGCGCCACTGGATTCGTGGGCTGAGTTTGCGCACCGACTCGACCATCGCAGGCCTTATCAGTTTCGGGTCGAACAAGGAGAACGCTTTACGTGTCATGTTCGTGGTCTCACTTGATCATCATGAGGTGTTCGACGACGGGGCCCAGCGCGAGCGCCGGTACGTAGTTCAGCAAGCCGACCAGCAACACCGTGCCAATCAGCAGTACAACGAACAGCATCCCGTGGGTCGGCATCGTGCCGCCGGTGACCGCCAGGCGTTTTTTCGCGGCGAGGCTGCCAGCGACGGCGAGCACCGGTACGATCACGCCGAAGCGGCCTAGCCAAAAGGCGATGGCCAGCATGATGTTGTAGAACGGGGTGTTGGCCGACAGACCGGCGAAGGCGCTACCATTGTTGTTAGCCGCCGAGGTGAAGGCGTAGAGGATCTCCGAGAAGCCATGGGCGCCAGGGTTGGCGATCCCCAGCTTGCCGGCCTCGGCCATCACCGCAATGGCGGTCCCGAACAGCACCAGCAGCGGCGTCACCAGAATCGCAATGGCGACCATTTTCATCTCGAAGGCTTCGATCTTCTTGCCCAGGTATTCAGGTGTACGGCCGATCATCAAACCGGCGATAAACACCGCGAGAATGGCGAATATCAGCATGCCGTACAGACCGGAACCGGTGCCGCCGAACACCACTTCACCGAGTTGCATCAGCACCAGCGGCACCGCGCCACCCAGTGGGGTGAACGAGTCGTGCATTGCGTTGACCGCACCGCATGAAGCCGCCGTGGTCACCGCCGCAAACAGGCTGGAGGCGCTGATGCCGAAGCGCACTTCCTTGCCCTCCATGTTGCCCGCCGCCGTATCAATGCCCAGCGCTGAAAACTGCGGATTGCCGAGTTGTTCGTAATGGGTGACAGCCACCACCGCGATCACGAAGATGATCGTCATCGTCGCCAGCAGCGCCCAGCCCTGGCGTATGTCACCGACGACATGACCGAAGACGAAACACAGCGCGGTCGGGATCAGGAAAATCGCGAGCAACTGGAAGAAGTTGGTGATGGCGGTCGGGTTCTCGTAAGGGTGCGCCGAGTTGGCGTTGAAGAAACCGCCGCCATTGGTGCCGAGCATCTTGATTGCTTCTTGCGAGGCGACCGGCCCCATGGCAATCGTCTGCTTGTCGGTGCTGGCGGCCTTGGTCACCGGGTTGCCCTGGGCATCGAGGGTCGGCTGGCCGGCGTCATTCAGCACCGGATTCTGGTACTGCATGACCTCCAGCGTCGAGACGTCTTTATACGGGTCAAGGTTTTGAATCACACCCTGACTGACAAAGAACAACGCGAGTATCAGCGACAGTGGCAGCAGCACCCACAAGGTGACGCGGGTGAGGTCAGTCCAGGCGTTGCCGATGCTGTCCACGCTGTGGCGTGCGAACCCGCGGATCAGCGCCACCGCCACCACAATGCCGGTGGCGGCGGACAGGAAGTTCTGCACCGTCAGCGCGAGCATCTGCGTCAGGTAACTCATCGTCGACTCGCCGCTGTAGGCTTGCCAGTTGGTGTTGGTCACGAAGCTGAAAGCGGTGTTGAACGAGGAGTCGGGAGTAACGGCCGCAAACCCCTGCGGGTTGAACGGCAGCACGCCTTGCAACCGTTGCAAGGCATAAACCGCCAGCACCCCCAACGCGTTGAACAGAATCAATGCCAGCGCGTACTGGAGCCAACCCATCTGCGTTTCAGGGTTGACGCCGGCCAGACGATACAGCGGCGACTCGATGCGCGAGCCGAAGGCAAATCGGCCCTCCATCACCGTGGTCAGCCAACGCCCCAGTGGCCAGGCCAGAAGCCCCAGCGCCAGGAGAAAGGCTGCGAGTAAAACCCAGGCTTGAATAGTCACAGGAAGTCCTCCGGAAACAGCAGCGCGGCGACGAGGTAAACCAGCAAGCCGGCCGCAATGAGGCCGCCGAAAAGATAGAAACCGGTCATGACCGCCTCCTGTTGAGCGCCGCGCAGCCGTAGGTCAGACCGACCAGAATGATGAGAAACAGTGCACCGAGTAGCAGATAGAAGAAGTCCATGGCGTTTCCTCCGGGAATGAGGAAAGCCTAAATGGACGCTTAACAAGTTGTTGATAGAAAGGAGGGGCGGGGAATAAAGATTTGATAAAGATGCTGGTCGGGTACGACGAGGCGTTTAAAGGTTCGGGATTGCATCGATACGGGTCTTACATAAACCCAGGAATCCGTCACCTTGCCCCCGTGATCGGGTGGGACTTATAGTTCTCCTCGTCGCCCACAGGCGACTAGGTTTGGCGACCTGATCAACAGAGGATCCCATCAATAAGAGATCTTCAAAATGAATAGATACATGCCCCTCACCGGAATCGACCTGATCCCGGCCTCCCTGCTCATCGACACCCAAGCCCCACTCGACGTACTGCAAGCCACGGCTGACTACCGCATCCGCACGGTTACTCAGGTTCTGGAAAATATCGCCTTTCGTGCTGATATCGAGAGCGACACGGTGGTGCTGGCCGACTTCGCCAAACTGCTGGCCATTCCGTTGCGCGATGGGTGCGATTTGATGGATGTGATCGGTAGACGCTTGCGGGAGGAGGCGGGGAAGTGAGTGAAGGCGGGTGCTTTGAAGGTGTGATGCCTGCTCGTTAAGCGTTTGAAAGATTGCGGCCTGCGGTAGCTCTGAATTTACGTACGGACTCGACTGTCCGGAGTGGGAGCCTGCCGTGGGCTGCGATCTTGGCTATTCTGCATGCACCGAAAGTCTGCGGTTTACTACGTCCTTGTACAAAAAGGCGCGCCCATTACCAACGGCAATAAGCGACCCTTAGCTGACGTTCAAAATCAAACTATTTTGGCTTAAAGATTAGTCGCTCAAATGCTGCGCTCCGGCGCGCTTGTACTGTTCGTTCCACCAGACGACAAGTTCAGCATGTTGTTCATGAGTGATCCACGCCACATTCGTTTTGTCTGTTGGATCGCCCCCACAGACTAACGGCTTCACATGCCACTTGATCTTCCCTGTGAACTGCTCGTCAGGCTCTAGCGAAATCTGCTGGGGCAGCGCAAACGGCGCAACACAGGACGCATCGAGCGGCAGTGTTGGCACCGTAAACATTACTCCGCAAGAGTTGATGACGATAAAGTCGTCCCAACTTCTTAGGCCCAGTAGCGTGTAACCCGGCAGGTAATGGTCAAATCGGTAGGCTTTCATCGCAGCGAAGCTTTCATCCTGCGTGAGGACGATGAGGTAATCGTCGTTTTGCCAACCTTCGTTCATAAAATACTGACTCACTTCCAGGATTCGGTTTGCTATCAGTTGCCCATGGCTGCAAGCCGCCTGTTAGTACATATCATATTGCCCATCACCGCGAGGAGTCTATGTGACCGTAATAGCGAGAACCGCCAAATTTCCCACTATACCGAGAACCACCCACGCAAACGCTACCAGCGCCTTGAATACCTTCCGCGAGGGGCTGAAAACAACGCCAAGCAATGCCCCGATGAGGATGCCTGGAAAGCTGAATAAGTAGAAAAGCCACCCCATGGAGTCTGTGACCCAGAGGTCGAAAAGGAACAAGTACAGCCCCATGGCAGTAGCCATTCCCCCCAGCGATTCTCGTGACGCTTTGCACAGCAGCGCTATGCAAAGCACTGCCGCTTGCGGTAACCAGGAGTATGCAAAGTTATCTAGGAAGAAGGGGCCTTTTCCGGTTGTGTAGACGGCAACGGCAAGGCCCAGCCCGACGCCGATGGCTGCCAGCGGAATACGAGTGAACTGTGGAGGATTATTTTCTATCGATCTCATTCCCTGTGACCTTTTTGAAGCGGGTGGTTCGTTGAAAGTCCGCAGCCTTTTTACAGTGAAATCCCGCCAAATCAAGCGACATTCGAAATGCCAGCTTTCGACCCATTTCTGCCGCTCATGCTGTCGTGTCCCAATAGAAGTGGATGTACTCATCTTCATACTCCGCGAACAGCGAAACGATGAACTCCGTTTTCATTGAGTACATCAATAGTGCTCCTACGAAACCTGTGGACTCATGCAGCGGTTGTTTGAGCGGAGCGATCAAATCGATCGCCTGCTCCGCAACCATCTGGTTGAAAACAGCTTCCGAGACCTCCTCAAACTTAGCGTCGGAAACGTATCCCGCGAAATAATTTTCTCCTCCAGGCCGCCAATCGATCCATTCCGCGAAAAGCCAGAAATTTAATCCGTTCTCGCCTTGCCGCTTGCGGACTCGGGTTACCCTGATGCGCTCCTCCGATGAGCGGGTGCGAAAGGCGCTTTGTGGATAAGCGGTGTAGTAGATACCGGGGCAATGATTGTGCGCTGCCCAAAAAGTCAGTTGCTCACTGGAGAGTTGATCAAAGTCGCTTCTATCGAACATGGAAGAACCTAATGTTTGCGTCGTGCCAAAGGTAAGAGCGTCCGATAGTAGCAAAATGCAACGAAGATCTTTTTCGGGGACCGTCTGCTCCTGGCCGATTCTGTTGAAAAAGTCGGTTCGCCCAAACGGCCTGGTCATTGACTGGTTAAAACGCCTTTTTTGCACACTGCTACGTGAAATCTGAGTCCGGAAGCTTCTGCCGAAAGTAAAGATTTCAATCACGGGCACATACTTTTCTGCTGCGGAAGCCATGGTCGACTTTTTCAACAGAATCGGCCGATAGCAGTCGTTCACACGTCTTTTCTTTCAGCCCGAGGCAGGTGTAACGAACGGCGAGATTAATCACAGGTAGATAGCTTACGCAGCTATTCCCAGTCCATTTTGATATTTTCTTGTTTTCGGAACTCGTCCAGCACGCTCTGATAATGGGACCTTTCAAAGGTCAGGTAGGGTATCGCGTCGTACCAGTCAACAGATGGAAGTTCCAGCGTAATCAAATCCTTTAGCAAGCCAAATCGGCTCCACTGGAGTTGATGCTCATCAGCGCACTGCTCAGCGACAATAACGGTGCAGGTCAGGTCTAGGTCATCAGAGCAGACAAGCAAGGGAACCAGGGTCTTCCATCCCGGTGCAGTGGAATAGATCCGATCCCATATCAACCAAGTATCTTCATCGCTGTACAAGCCTGAATGGGCCGCTACGAGATGAAGCTCAGCATCCGGGTTATGCCTAGGCAGCCAAACCTCCAGAGGTACTCCGTCAACGGCAAAAGTCGGATAGAAGCCGATGCTGTACTTCGATTTATGGCTTGCGATTGAAATCAGGTTGCTCATTACATCCCTCGATTCCCCAGAAATCCGTAGAGCCTACTTAAGGGGACGGTGCGCTCAACCGGTCGGCGCAACAAGACGTTGCAACCTATCAGCCGGTGTTTCGAAATCCAAGGTTTTGCGTGGTCGTTGATTCATCTGTAATGCAACGACATTGAGATCGGATTGAGAATACCCACTCAAATCGGTGCCGTTGCGAAAGTACTGGCGCAATAAACCGTTGGTGTTTTCATTCGTACCACGCTGCCAAGGACTGCGCGGATCGCAAAAAAACACGTTGATGTTTGTGTCCAGCGTAAATCGTTTGTGCTGGGCAAGCTCTGTGCCGCGATCCCAAGTTAAGGAGCGCCAGAGCTGTTCTGGAAGTTGTTGGACCTCGCGTATCAGGCCATCCACAACACTCTTGGTATCTTTGCCCTCTACCCGGACAAGAACCAAAAATCGAGTGGTGCGCTCTACCAGCGTGGCAATGTGGCTGTTTTTAGAGCCAGTTATCAGGTCTCCTTCCCAGTGCCCTGGTATGGCCCTGTCAGCCACCTCAGCAGGGCGTTCGGATATCGAAACGGCATCAATGATATGACCTCTGGGTTGCCCCTTGCTCGTAGCAGTTTTTGCGCGGCGCATCATGCGTCTGGAGCGAAGTACGGCAACCAATTCCTTCTTCAAGACACCTCGTGCTTGAATAAACAGGCTTCGATAGAGCGTTTCATGGGAAATCTGCATGGCGGGAGCGTCGGGATATTCGCGTTTGAGCCAACCCGAGATCTGCTCGGGTGACCAGTAGAGCTTCAGCTTACTCGATACCACTTCGCACAGTTCAGGGGACTGATTCAATCGATACGGTTTGGGGCGAAGTCCGCGTGTCCAGGCTTGCGCATCTGCGTCCGTTGCGCGGTAAAGACCTCGTCCTTGGTTTCTCGATACTTCACGACTGACCGTTGAGGGCGAGCGGTTTAATTGGCCTGCGATGTGGCGAATGGAATGACCGATCGCCATTCCCCTGAAGATTTCTTCGCGCTCGCCCAGCGTTAAAGCAAGCCGAGAGCGGTGCCTGATTCGCGGGGAAATTCCCCCATTGCGAGCCAGTAATGTATGGACAGTGCCTGCTGGTTTTTGAATGGCCAGCGCTATTTTGCTGAGGGTTTCGCCCTTGCGCCACAACCGCCAAAGCTCTGATTTTTGTTCAGCAGAAAACCCATGTGTACCACTGCGTGCCATTTCTTACCATGCCCCAATCAACGAGCGGAAAGTGTACGTTGCGTTGACCGGTTGAGCGCGCCACGGCTTTATTTTCTGATATTAAATCCGCCCGCCTTTCTCGCTCAGCCAACCTACTCAAACCGCCGCCGCTTCATGAACAATCCCATCCCCATCGCCACGGCAAAAACCGACAGCAACCCCAGATCAAACCCCAACAAGCGGATCTGACCTGCCACAACGCAGCCAACCGCACCCGCCGCCACCAACAACACTCCTAGCCACTTGCGTAGCAGATACGGTTTGAGGAATTGATCGAGCAGAAAGGACAACACCAAGGCAATGACCAATTGAGTAATTACGGACATGTACGTCTCCAGTCAGGTCTTGATGATCAATGTCGAGAGGGTGCGTTGCGGGCCGATACCGCCGTTGACCTGCGCCTCGATGCTGACCAGTACGTCGCCAGCATGGTAGGTGGGTAGGATTTCATTGGCATACGTGCGCACACCGGCCCCTACAGATATCGCCACGTAAGAGGGGGCCACGGCCTTGGCGGCGGCAGTGAAGGCCGTGGCTGCAAGGTTGGCGATCGTGGTGCGCTGGGCGTTGAGGGCATCGCCCTGTTGCCGGGTCAACGGCTTGGAGATGCCGATCATCATCACACACGGCAGGTTTTTGGCCAGCATCTTGTCGTACACCTCGACGACCTTGCTGTTGACCTCATAGTGGGCGTTTTTTGCCTCGCCAAAATGCAGCTCGCGCAGGCGCCCACGTTCGCTGTCGGTGAGGGTGATCTGCGAGATGTTGAAGACAATCCCGTGATTGCCCATGTATTGGAAAGTCCCTTCGAACTTCATCGCTCATTTCCTTTTGAGGTAAAGGTGGCGATTCTCTACAACGAGCGTATTGGATTCAAATCATTTCATCTGGCTGGAGCGGGGAGCGGTGAATGCCGGTCAGTTAAGCAGGCACCCTTGGCGAGCATTTTTTCCAGGGAGTCGAGCATAGCTGCGTCCTTATCAGTTTTGGCAGTGATTGACCGGTTGGGAGTTGGACCGCTATCGCGAGCAAGCCCCAGCTCCAGAGCAGAACAAGCCGCCCGCATCACCAAAAAACCTCTCTCCTACAGCTTCCACCTTTGAGATCGGCGCAATGTGTAGCGAGGATCATATAAAAATAGGGGACAGATTTATTTCCGGAAAAATCAATCCGTCCCCCGTTGTAGGGACTCGCCTGCGACCTGTGACCGCATTCAAGGCAAAATCCGCTGCGGCATAATGGCGACTGTCATTTATTGCAGGGTTCGCCGATGTTGCTCGTCGTCTTCAAGGTTCTGCTGACCCTCCCCGTGGCCTGGGCGTTGGCGTGGCCCTTGGTGCATCCTTCGGTGGCCGGGGGAATCTTCAGCGAACTGGAGGCATTGGGCAGCATCGGGGCGTGGATATTGACGCTGGTGTTCCTGATCGCCGTATTCTTTTATTGCCGCGACCTTCAGCGTTCGCTGACATTGGTCAAACCTCCATCCAGGGTGGCGTCGCCTCGAAGTGTATGGCTGATGTTTCTGCTGCCTTACAACTTCATTGAAGACTTTTTCATTGTCGCTCACGTGGCCCGATCGCTACGGCGTGAAGCCAGGCATAACAAAGCGCTGGGTTCGTTCAAAAGCTTTGGCCTGTTCTCAGGGTTGGGGTGGTGTACCGCGCAGATTGTTTCGTTGCTGCCCAACGAACTTGGTTCGCTGGGGGGAGCTTTGGCGTTGCCGCTGTGGATCGTCCACTGGCGGTTGGTGAGGCGGGTAAACAGGCTGATGGCGCTCGCTTGAGCGGTGGCGGATCTAAAGAATGAGCATGGGGCAGACTTATTTATCTGCCATCTGCCTCGACGCAATGAAAAATAATTCTGTCCCCTTTTCGTTAGATGATTGAATCCACAGTCGATTTCGGTCAGTCGTGACAGATAGGAATCGGCCAGAAGCTACCTGTCACGAATCGCCAGTAGCGGAGATTCGGTCTGCGAAATTAAGGGCGGCTCAATCCTCAGTGTATGGCGCGTAAGGTTGGCGTTTATGATCGGTGATTTTCGGCAGGGATGCTCCACATCAGCACGGCCAAAATAGCTGCAACGATGATGCTGGGCGCAAATAACGCGATGCTGACACTAAGAGGATGAACACCGAAAATCATGACCGCAGCTGCAAGCATTCCGCACAACAAGCCAACCATCAGCCTGACCTTGCTTCCGAATCTGGGACGCGACCTCAATAGTCCAAAGTAGATGCGCCACCCCGAATAAACCCCAAGCCAACCGAACACTACCATTGGGAGTGTCAGCGGAGCCGAGAAATCGCCTTGTAACAAACTCGGGATTGAAACCATCAGCCCCATAACACCGAAAAACGCAGCAGCCATTGTCGGCGGAACCATTACAAGCAACGCCATTGCTGTGAGTAAAACTCTACGTTTTGTGAGGGGAGGCATTGACCGACTCCTTTTGGCTCTATGACCGAAAAGAATAGTCACGATATTCGATTGCAGCTATACGCGACCCAGTTCTCGGCCAGTAATCGGAATATTGTCCGCCATGGGTCGGTTTCAGCCGGGTCGTGAAAGACAGAAATCGGCTGTGGATTCAACCGGTCAATGCAGATAACGAAAACTATGAATGTCAGTCGGAGTATCGGCTTTAATGTCGGTGTAGATTCACCTGCTCACGGCGCTGGATTTCTATAATTTGCGAGATGTGATGCACGCTATCGTTGGGTTTCAGGTTCTGAACCCCTCTCTAAATCAAGGAAGACAACCCCATTGAAAACAGCTCTCGGTGCCCTGCTTTTAACCTGTCTGACGACCAACGCTCTCGCTGACGTCAACTCTGTCGGCTTCCAATCCTCCACCCTGCCGGATCCACACAATGAGCGTCCGCTGGAGATGGTCGTCTGGTATCCCAGTACAACGACCGTCACCCCACAGTTGATCGGCGACGATGTGGTGTTTGTCGGTGCTTCTGCGGTTCGCAACGCGCCACCTTCTGCTGGCGAGCACCCATTGGTGGTGCTCTCCCATGGATTCAGAGGCAATTGGAACAATCAGAACTGGTTGGCGAGTGCATTGGCCCATAAGGGTTACATTGTCGCAGCGGTCAACCACCCCGGCACCACGACCCATGATCGCAGCCCGCAAGCGGCGGCGCAGTTATGGCAGCGGCCCATTGACCTGCATCGGGCCATTGAGGCGGTCACCACTCAACCTGAAAAATTTGGCGTGGTCGCAAAGCGTCAAATTGCTGTAGTGGGCCATTCACTCGGCGGCTGGACTGCAATGGAGATCGCCGGTGCTCGTTTCGACCCGGCCCTGTTTGCCCGTGACTGCAAACTCCATCCGCAGTTATCCAGTTGCACCAATTATCAAAAGATCAACCCTGAGAGTACTCCGGCATTAAAGGCTGGTCTGGCCGGCGATTTGCGCGATCAACGCGTCACCGCTGTGGTTTCTTTGGACCTGGGACTCTCGCGCGGGATGACCGATGAGAGCCTTGCGGCACTGCCGGTGCCGGTGCTAGTTATCGCTGCCGGCGCACCATCGGTGGAACTGCCTGCTCAGTTGGAGTCCGCCAACCTGGCCACACGCCTGCCCCAAGCGTCCAGCCGCTATGTCGAGATAAGTGACGCCAGCCATTTCAGCTTCTTGTCGATTTGCAAACCAGGTGCAGTGGCATTGCTCGAAGAGGACATTCCTGGCGATGGCATCATTTGCGGGGATGGCGACAATGCTCGCCCACGCGAGGTAATCCAACAGCAGGTTACGTCACTGATCACCGAGTTTTTGACGCAGTCCGCGAACAACAAAGTGGAGCTCTAGGAATGCTGGCACTCGGCAACTCAGCAGACCTGAAATTTGCGTAGGAGCGCAATTTTTGTGTCGAATTCAGCGACCTATTACGATCAAAAAAGTTTTTACACAGCCTCGGCCGTAAGCGGTCGCTTTTAAGCGACTGCTATCGGCCAATAGCTGCAAGTCACGAAAAGCTGCTTTCGACCCAAAGCAAACATCATGTGTCTAGCAAATCCGGAGCAATTCACTGATGTGTAAATCAAATCCGGCCATGGGCTTTCGGGCGTTCAAACTGGCTATTCGCGGGCTCCTTACGCAGCGGTACACGTGCGGCTGCGATTATGAGTTTGAACCAGTCGGCACGGCTTAACGGCCATCGGGGAAAATGGGGACAGATTTATTTTTCATTGCGTCGAGGCTGATGGCAGATAAGTAAGTCTGTCTCCTTTTCACCCGAGGTTGACCGCCTATGTTGCTGCATAGCAGCATGTCGTTCAGCACTATTTTGTCATTACGCCGCTGCCAGGATGCCTATGCCTATAGATCTTCATGAGTTGTTGGAACGCGTGAGTGATGAGGAGTCCTTCATCAGATTTATCGAGGCTCTTGGCTCTGATTTTGCCAGCGAGCGTTTGCAGGAAGAGACTTCTCCATCATCTCCCTATGGGCCAGGTGCCTTGGGGTGGGAGAACGGGTCGGTTGACTCGTTTCTTGATGCCGCGGCTTCATGGGCAACCGCCAGTACTAGACGTTCCCTGATAGACGTTGCTGTATTGAACGTATGGCAGCGCTGTGCGGCAATTCTGCTGGCCGGCAAGTTTTATGAGTGAAAACCAGCACCGTCTTCGCCCTTAGCTGAAAGAGGTCCTCATGACTAGGGTGTTACCGAAAAATGAACTTCAGGCACTATCAGTTGAAGCTCAAGAAAGTAATTTAACGCTGAGTAGTCTTGATGCGACTTGCCAGAAGTTTGGAGTTGCCCCAGAAGAAGTGCTGAACGAGCTATCCATTGAGGTTGCCGAGGGCTTTCTATTGGATCTCTGACCTATGAGTTTTGCGACGGTGTCATGAACGGGATCATAAGCGCCATAGTTGACTTGGGCATGGTTGGCGATCTCCCAGAGCCAGCCTTCTCGCTCTATCACGCGTTCGATCAAGGCGAATGGATTCGCAGTAACGACACACCGGGTACCGACCCAAGTGAGAAGTACACGAAGCCGATGGTCCTAGAAATAATGCGCGACCTTGAGGGCTAGCTTTGAAGGTCTACTTTTGGCCGATTGCTGTCTGTCGCGAAGGGCTACCATCGAACCAATGCTGCCGGTCAGATCCCGTGGATGTTGGACAAATAGCCCAAGCGCCTACGGCATTTCCAGGATGGTGCTTGTAAGGGTAACCTGAGCACCTTCCCATCTGTGTAGTACCGATATGGACATCAATCTACTGACCGAAACCATGCTTGGCCACTGGCGTACTCCCTCGGGTGTCTGGCAATGCGAGTTCCAGTTCGGCAGCCGTTTGATTTACGTCGAACACTACGATGACGAGCCACCTCGCGCCAGGCTTGCCGCCGCGCAACGCGTGGTCAAGGCAGCGTGTGAAAAATAAATCTGTCCCCTTTTCACACCAGCACTTAAACATTGAAAGCAAGTGCCAGGAGCGGGGTGCCGCCAGCAACGACGATTCGCCAGTTCACAAAAGCTGCACATTCCACAAGCGCTTCAAATTGTTCAGGACAGCGGTGCTTGAAGCTCTGGGCATTGTCGATGACCAATGAAAGCGTTTGTCCGCTTTGAACGTGGATAGACGACATTTCTGCGCTGGGATCATCGAGGTATGAAAGACAATCAACCCAGGCGTCCATATTGCGGCCGTAGAAGCTAGGAAATCCGAACTTTTCTGCGAAAACACTGTGGAATGTTTGCCAGTCAGTAATCAGATTTGTATCCACTTGCACCATTGTCAGATTAACCTTCGCCACGTTGGAAAAAACAGGTATGGCGGTCTTGCAAGGTGAAGTCAATTGCTGACTGCATATTTGCGCAATCCAGGGCTCAATCCGCTACAAACGACGTTGCAGGGGCCGCTTCTGTCCGATTCTGGCCAGTCGTGACAGGCAGCAATCGGCCCAGGCCCTACACCCCAACCATGAGAGTGCGAACTGTATGGCACCCAAATCTGCGGAGAGTATCGCCATGCGAGTAAGGAAGGAGCAAAGCGTTTGTGAATGGCAGGGAGTTACTCCAGATCGACCACAATCCGGATCAAAAGTCGGGATAGCGCTGGGGACTCTGGGGCTTCAGCCCATAAACGGGCTAAGGGTTAAGCCGGAAAACGGTACAAACGGTTGGTACCTGTGGTGCGGTATGGAGTGGTCCGAGGCTGATGATTTTTTTTCACCCCTGCATGTAGGACACATCACGGACTATCTACCGGAAGTTGTCGGATACCTCGATTTGCCGCCAGGCTATCGTTTTTACATTGACGGCAATAATTTTGAAGACGTTTGGCTTGATTCAGAGCTGATATGTACCTGACATCGCCCGATGTCTGGAGGGCAATGAGAACGCTAGGTTTAGTACTTAGGTTACGACCCTGAATGGCCGATGGCTGCCTGTTGCGATTGGCCGCAAACGACCCAATGCTGCCTGTCAGATCCCGTGGATGTTGGACAAATAGCCCAGGACGAAAATGGGTGTCCACTTTTCAATCGGAACGCCTCGGCAGTAGTTAACGCCCGAAAGCATGTCCCTTGGCTATCGAAACAATCAACAGCGCTGGTAGCAACAATGCCAGCGCTACCCAGGGAATAGCACCTGCCCCCCATGTTTCCAAGAGAATGCCGCCGATCACACCACTGCCTGCAAACGCCAGATTGAAGACGGTCACCAACATTGATTGCGCAATATCAGCGCCGTCACTGGCAACATCAGCCAAGGAGGTTTGCAATAAGGTTGGCGCACCACCGAAGCTCATCCCCCACAGGACGATGCCGATATAGATCGCACTGACGGGCAGGTCACCCAGGCCCAGGGCAAACGAAACCAGGATGAATGCTGTCAGGCTGAGCAGTACCAGACTCCGAAGCCTGCCATCAATCAGCGTGCCGATCATCCATAGACCGAACAAGGCCGCAATACCGAATGAAAGGAGGCCCCGATCTATCTGATCGGCCAATCCAACAGAAGCCAGGAACGCAGCAATATAGGTATAGAGGGTGTAGTGGGCCAGGATCCAGAGCATGACCACCGCCAGCACGGGCCGCACGCCTGGGGTTTGCAGGACCCTGCGTAGCGGCAAGCGGCGATCGGAGCGTTGTCCGGGATAATCAGGCACTTTCAGATATATCCAGGCCATCAGCAAAAGGCTGAGTCCTGAGAGAGTCCCGAACACACAACGCCATCCCAGCAGCTTACCGAGCCAGGCACTTAGCGGTACGCCTAGGGCAAGTGCCAAAGGGATGCCGAGCATGGCCAGCGCCATAGCGCGACCGTGCTGCTGTGGGGCGACTAATCGTCTGGCGTAGCCGGCCAGCAGGCTCCAGGCCAGACCGGTTGCGATACCCACCATGAAGCGGGCAGCCAGCGTCAATGAAAACCAGGGCGACAGGGCGGTCACCGCATTACAGGCGCAAAACACCCCGACAGCCAGTAATAGCACCAAGCGCCGACGCCAGCCCTGCAACGCGAGAGTCAATGGAATAGCCGCTAACCCTGAGCCCAGTGCACATAGGGTCACCATCTGACCAGCCCACGCTTGCGACACACCAAATGCCTCGGCGATTTGCGGCAAAAGTCCTGCTGGCACCGTTTCGTTGGCGGTGGCGATAAAGCTCCCCATTGTCAGCGCCAACAGGGCCGCCAATGGGAGACGCCCGGTAGTGAGGTATTCGGTATCGCCCGATGTCGTTAAAGAGCCATTTTCAAATTGCGAAGTCATGACCTGTGCTCAGAGGAATGGGAGACGTGAGTGTGATGAATTGCTTCGTATTTGATAATTGGCCTACCATTTGATGAACCATCAAATTTGAATTGAATATGGCTACTGACCGATTGGGCGACATGCGTTTGTTTGTCGAAGCGGCGGCACTCGGCAGCTTGTCTGCCGCAGGGCGCAAACTGGCGCTGTCGCCGGCCGCGGCCAGCGCGCGACTTATCAAGCTTGAGGCGGCGCTGCGCACCAAGTTGTTTGATCGCACAACGCGTCAGTTGCGCCTCACGGAAGAAGGTCGGTTTTATTTGCAGCAATGCTGGGTCGCATTGCGGGCTATCGATGAGGCGGAAGCGGGGCTTCAAGCCAGTCAAACAGAGGTGCGTGGCAAGGTACGGATATCCGCATCTGCCGATTTTGGCCGCAATCTTTTAAATGACTGGCTTGAGACATTCAGTACATTGCACCCGGAACTGTGCGTCGCGCTGATGTTGTCGGACTCGGTGTCAAATCTGGTGCAGGACGATGTCGATCTGGCAATCCGGTTTGGACAGCCGCATGACAGCTCGATGATCGCCAGGCAGTTGGCTCCCAACTGGCGAGTACTGTGTGCTTCGCCTGATTATCTGGCGCGATACGGTGAACCCCAAACCCCTGCTGACTTGCCTGGCCACAAGTTCATCGTGCTGGTGACGTCTGCAGGTCCATTGAACACCTTTCACTTTGTGGTGGATGGTCAGGAATGGAGCCACACCGTTCCCATGAGCCAGGCATGGGAAACCAACGACGGCGCCCTCGCGCGCGCATGGGCGTTGGCTGGACATGGCATCGCACGCAAGACCATTTGGGATGCGGCAGCCGATGTCCGTGCTGGACGACTGAAAGTCCTGTTACCTGACTTTTGTGTCCGAGAGGCTGGCGTCTACGCGGTATTACACGGCAATCGTTATCGGATTCCCCGCGTGCGTGTATTGCTGGATTTCCTTACCGACCATTTTGATCGCGCAACCGATGAGCTGTTGTTCGACCTTAAAGCACCTGATGCCTAATAGATGGCGCCCGTTTAACCACGCAAGGTCTTTTGGGCGGACGCTTACTGTCTAGGGCCTGGCCACAAAGTTTGAGAAAATGCGTAAGCGCTGGACTTGAAACTGGAAGCAGGCTGCGGCTTCCGTTTCCCGGATGCTGACAGTTCAGTTGGAAGCGTTGTTCCGCTGCTGAAGTTCAAGTTGCCTGGCAGCACTGGCTTCGAGGTTTGCACGCTCTTGATCCAGATACCGATAAATGCTTTGGAAGTTGGCGATTTTCTGTTTGATTTCTGCCATCTTCTTTTCAATTAACTTAGCGCCGTCAGCACAATCGATCAGCTTGTTGCGCTGCGCATCCAGAATCTCGCCTATTTCCCCCAGGGAAAACCCCATGCTTTGCGCACGCTGGATAAAGTCCAGATCCTGCAGAGTTTGCGCTGCGTAAACACGATAGTTGTTAGTTTGCCGCAGCGATGAGATCAGGCCGATTTGCTCGTAGTAACGCAGCGTATGGCGGCTGGCGCCGCTGCGGGCCTCGAGTTCGCCGATTTTCATGAAAACACCGCTTGACTATAGAGTTGGGTCGATAGTTTACGCTTGATTTCTCACCTTGAACAAGGAACAGGGAAATGAGCGTGGAGTGCTTTGTCACGGGGGGGACCGGCTTCGTCGGTCAACATTTGGTGGCGTACCTGAGTGCAAAAGGTCACACCATTCGCGTGTTGATGCGTCGCCCAGAGCGACTAGCTGCACTGCGCGAGCAAGTCGATAATTTGGGAGGGTGCGCAACCCGGGTATTTGCCGTAGCTGGCGATCTGGAACGGGACAACCTCGGGCTGAGTCTTGCTGACCGAGAAGTGCTAAGGCACGCCAGAGTCATATTCCACTTGGGCGCCCACTTCGCATGGGGGCTTTCAGTGGAGCATTCTCGTGCGGTGAATGTGGAAGGGGCAAAGCGTGTGGCGCTGTTGGCGGCTGAGCAAAAAAGCCGTTTAGTGATGATCGGCGGCTACATGCTGAAAAATCATGAACATCTGCAACGCATCGGAATTGATCCTCGTTATCCGGAGTCGACGAATTGGCCGGCCGTCTACCGACATGTCGGTGGTTACGAGGGGAGCAAGCTGGAGGCGCATTTTGCGACCCTGGAGGTCATGTCCGCCAAGGGCGGGGAGATTACCGTTGTCCACCCTGCGACGGTCTGTGGCCACAGCCGCACGGGGCATATCCTTGATGGTCAGCCGCTGGTGGAGCTGATACGCAACCTTGTGCAGGGAAAGCTGACTGCAGTGCCCGGTACCGCCGAGCACTGGCTGCCATTGGTCACCGTGGATTACCTGGTTGAGATAGTGGCGGCTTGTGCTTTTGATCCTGCCATGGTGGGCCAGGAACTGCTGGCGCTTGATGACCAAACTCCCAACTTGCGAGAACTCCTGGTACAGGTGGCACAACCTTTGGGCTTAAAGTCTCCCAAGCATTACATTTCACTCCGATTGCTGAAGTTGCTACTGAGTATTCCTCCCGTCGCGTGGTTTTTGAATACAAAACCCGAAGCCTTGGACTTTATCCAGACCACTCGTTTTGATACCGCAGCGGTCGAGCAATTTGCCAACAGGCATGGAATAGCCAAGCCGGATATACGTCAGTCTTTGCAGCACACGGCAACGTTCGTCAACTCATATTGCATAGCCAAGGGCTAGGCCCTCTGACTTCTCCCTTGGCGGTGACAAGAAGGCGAATAGCATCCTATTGGGCGATCCAGCTATACCACAATAAATACTGGGGTTGGTGGGATCTCGTATCCTCCCACTTTGCGCCGTCGATGTAGGGCGGCATTCTATCGAACGACAATTCAGCGACAGGGATCGTCATCAATGCAATCTACTTTCAGCAAAGGCGTCATATTTGCACTCTCCGCTGCGGCACTGAACGCAACGATCGGTGTACTCAGCAAAGTACTCATGAATCATGGTTTCACCGCTAGCAGTGTCGCTGTCATCAAGACCGTACTGGGTTGCATGCTTCTCTCGATCTTACTGCTTTTCCTCAAGCGCCCGGCGGCGTCGACTAAATGGACTCAGGCGGCTATTTGCGCATTCCTTGGCATCTTTGTGCTGTTCCATTTCGAAACGTCCGCCTATCGACACTACGCTGCGGCAGGTGTGGTGGTGGTGCTGATGGCCAGTGCCTCAATTTCCTCGATTATTCTGGGGCGCATTTTCCTCAAGGATGCCATCACCGCGAACGCTACCGTTGGCGCCGCACTGGCTATTGCCGGGATCTCGGTGATCTTCGGCGGCGACCTGCAACAGGGCTTTACCCTGCAAGGTGCTGCGCTCGCCTGCATGGCCGGCTCCGGCTATGGGGCCTTTTCGGTTGCCATGAAGCGTATGGGGGTGTCGGGGGGGCTGCACTTCACACGACAATTGTTGTTCTTTGGCAGCCTGTACCTGCTGATGCCGGCTGCGGCCGATGGTTTCGCGATGGGCGAGCTGTCGCCGCTGGCGATCGCCGCGCTGCTGGCGCTGGCCACACTGCCGACAATCCTGGGCTTCTTCTGCACCACCAAGGCCATCGAGTATCTCAAACCATCCCAAGTGCAAGCGCTGGAGCTGACCGAGCCACTGTTCGCCGCGCTGCTGGCTTTTGTGGCGCTCAATGAAGTCCCGCGCGAAAGCCTGTACGCGGGAGCGGCACTGATCATCATCGGCCTGTGTTTCTCCAATGAACTAATCCGCTTGGGCAGCAAAGCATCCGTCCCTTCGACCGAGTGAGCTATTTTCGGCTCCTGATTACTTTAGCAATCAGTGGTTTTTGAGTGTTTTGAGCGACTGACTGCTTCTGGCCGATTGCTGGCTGTCTCGTCCGGCCGGGGGCCGACGCTGGCTTGCGCCCTGTCCACCAGCCGTTGCACCCACTCGGCATCCTGGTTATTGACCACGGCGTAGCGGTCCGGGGGGAAAAAGGTCCAGTGATGGGCGACCTCGACAAGGCGCTTGAGTTCATCGGCAGACACCCAATACGGCGTGTCGACCAATGGCATCGGCGCGCCGCCGAAACGCCGGCCGAGAGGGAGGTTGGTGCCGGGGGCAAAGGCGATCGCCAGTTCCTGGCAGGGTTGCATTTGCTTGTCCGGCGTGGGCATTTTGCCAACCCGTCCATAGTTGAAACTGCCCGGATATTCTTCCTTGAGCACCAGCCAGTGGCCCGCAGTAGTCTTGGCCAGGACCCATTGCGACACACCGCTGTCTTGCACGCATTCAAGCTTGCCGTTTGTCCATTGCATGAGGGTGTTGCAGTCCGGATCATAATCGGAGGACCACAGGCTGGTGCCAGATACCAGGCTATGGTGCTCAAGCTCGGCCAACCCTTGGTCCGGCATGGACTGCCAGTAGCGTTTGGTCGGGTCGTGGGCATCGCGCAAGAAGTTGCGTAACCCCCAGGCAACCATGAAGACCAGCGTCGCGAGGGCAAGCCAGCCAAAGGAGGCTCCGACGATCCGGTCAATATCCAGGCCGGGGGCGAATAACGAGCGATAGAGCAACAGGCCTAGTAAAAACGCGATACCCGGCAGAACAGGGCCAAAGCACAACGGCGGCACTAACACCTCGATCCAGCTGAAGCGGTGCCTGGACGCGTGCTCCCGCGCCCAGGCTTGCTCCTGGGCGAGCATCGGCGCCTGTTCGCGTGGGGCAATGCCAGGGGCGGGTGTCTGAAAGCGCATGGACAGTGTGTAGGGGTCATCTCTCATGGATCAAATCATGCTCTTGAAGTAATCGCTCTTCGGATACTTGAGTCATTCCTGCAACTCAGATTCAGTGACGTCCGACGCAGAATAAGGCGTAAGAATGAAATGCATGCCTTCGAGTGACCGCTTTGGGCCGATAGCTGCCTGTCGTGAAGGGCTGCATCCGACCCAAAACGGTCATTCGTGACGGCAGAAAACGGCCAAAATCTTCCCGTCACAACAGACCGGAAATGGCCTAAAGCGCTCATCGTAAATCCACAAGAGGAGGGCATGGTTTTCACTGTTTTCAGCGTCGCGCAGACAGCTGTTGCGGCGCCAAAAATGCATCGTGGAAATAGTTACGAAACGCCTGCATCGCCGGGCTGAATTCGCGCTCGCGATGCCACGCCAGTCCGACACTCATCGGCGTCACCTTGTCGGTGACTGTCAGGGTTTCGATGCGTTTTCCTTCCAGTGACCAGGGGCGGTGCACCAAGTCCGAGAGGATTGCCACGCCGCTGCCATTGGCGACCATGCTGCGCACCGCTTCGACTGAACTGGTGCGAACCCGCACGTTTGGCTGCTGTCGCGCGTGTTCCCAGTAGCGCATGGCACTTTGTTCGGCTTCGTCGACGGTCAGCAGAATGTAAGGTTCCTTCGCAACGTCGGCGAGGCTGACTGCCGAACGCTCGCACAGGGGATGGCGGCTGGGCAGCCATAATCGGCGCTCGGAGTTGAAGAGAATCTCCGAGACGATATCCGGGTGGGTGAGGTTCGCGGTGAGCACCACTGCCATGTCGAATCGACCTTCCAGCAGACCCTGCTCGATGGCCGTCCGTTCTTGTTCGTGGACTTCGATGGCCACGTCCGGATGCCAGTGTTCAAGCCGTTGCAGGTGATGCGGCAGGAAGTAACCGATCACCGTGTAACTCGCCGCTAAACGCAATACACCACTGGCGCGGATGTCCGGCAACGGGCTGTTCAACGCGTCATCGACGCTGCGCAAAATCACGTAGGCCCTATTCAAAAAGTGCCGCCCGGCGTCGGTCAGGCTCATACCCTGGGCCGAACGCTGGAACAACAGCGTGCCGAGGATGCTTTCCAGTTCCTTGATCGCCGTGGTCACCGCCGACTGGGAAATATTCAAATGAATCGCGGCTTGAGAGATTTGCCCGATCTCGGCGGTGGCGACGAAATAACGGACTTGGCGCAGGGTCAGGGACATGAGCACTCCGGGTGACGAGGTATCTGTTTTACAGAAGATACCCCATCTGATAATAGATCTTCCCAAGGGGTTAACAGGAATCTAACTTGGCCTGCATGAAGTCACAAGCGTCGGGAGCAAGCGTCATGCAGGCAGTAGATTTCAACTCGGACATGGGCGAAGGCTTTGGTCCCTGGACCATCGGCGATGGCGTCGACAATGAGCTGATGGGCTTTATCAGTTCGGCCAACATCGCCACCGGTTTTCATGCCGGCGACCCCAGCACCATGCGTCGCACCGTCGAACAGGCCAAGTGCCTGGGCGTGGCCATCGGCGCGCATCCGGGGTTTCGCGACTTGGTTGGTTTTGGCCGTCGGCACATTAATGCGCCGGCCCAGGAACTGGTCGACGACATGCTCTATCAGTTGGGCGCCTTGCGTGAACTCGCCCGGGTTCAAGGCGTGGCCCTGCAACACATCAAACCCCACGGCGCGCTCTACATGCACCTGGCCCGAGACGAAGAGGCCGCCCGTTTGCTGGTGGAGAACCTCCAACGTCTGGAACCGGAGTTGCTTCTGTATTGCATGCCCGATTCGGTGATCTGGCGGGTTGCCACGGAACTTGGCCAACCGGTGATCCGCGAGTTCTACGCCGACCGAGAGTACGACCTCACCGGCTCCATCGTCTTTACCCGCAACGTGCGGGCTTACGACCCGGTCCACGTCGCCGAGCGAGTGCTGCGTGCTTGCCAACAAGGCGTGGTGCGCACCGTCGAGGGCGAAGACCTGGCGATTGAATTCGATTCCATCTGTTTGCACAGCGACACGCCGGGTGCCCTGGCGTTGGTCGAAGCCACGCGTTATGCACTTGATGGCGCGGGCATAGAGGTCCGACCACCGCGCTGAGAAACGAAAGCACCTGGCACAGAGACGCCAGGGTTTGCCCACCGATTCACTTTTTGCCTGCCTTTCTACAACTATTCCAAGAGGAACAGACATGGCCGAACACACTGTAATCACCCCGTTGCCGGGGACCTTCTACCGCAAAGCCACCCCGGAATCGGCGAACTTCGTAGAGGTCGGCGCGGGGGTCAGCGCCGACACGGTAATTGGCCTGATCGAGGTCATGAAGCAATTCTCCGAACTGACCGCCGGGACGGCCGGTCGCCTCAGTGCCTTTTTGGTAGAAGACGGTGATCCGGTGGAGCCGGGTCAAGTCGTCGCAACACTCGACGACGAGTGAGGGCGCGATCATGACCCAAGCCATTCATAAACTGCTGGTCGCCAACCGTGGCGAGATCGCCGTGCGGATTATCCGCGCCGCCAAAGAACTGGGCATTCCCACCGTTGCTGCGTGCAGCGAGGCGGACGTCGATTCCCAGGCCGCGCGCATGGCCGATGAGGTGCACATTCTTGGCCCGGCCCGTGCCGACAAAAGTTACCTGAACGTCGAGGCGCTGTTGGGTGCCCTGAAAGCCACCGGCGCCAACGCGGTTCACCCCGGTTATGGCTTTCTCTCGGAGAACGCCGACTTTGCTGAAGCTGTCCTTGCTGCTGGCGCTATTTTTGTCGGCCCGAGCCCGGAGACGATCCGGCGCATGGGCGACAAGGCCGAGGCACGGCGTACCGCACAAGCCGCTGGCGTGCCGGTGGTGCCGGGTTCGCCGGGTGAACTGTTCGACGTCGAGTCGGCGCTCAAGGCTGCTGAATCCGTTGGCTTCCCGTTGTTGATCAAAGCTTCGGCCGGGGGCGGCGGGCGCGGTATTCGGCTGGCGGAAAACGCCGAGCAACTGAGCGAAGAATTCCCCCGTTCCCAGCGCGAAGCCCAAGCAGCATTTGGCAATGGCGCGGTGTACCTGGAGCGGTTTATCAGCCGGGCCCGGCATATTGAAGTGCAGGTGCTGGGCGACGGTCAGCACGCCGTGCATTTGTTTGAACGCGAGTGTTCGCTGCAACGGCGCCGGCAGAAAATCTTCGAAGAAGCGCCGTCGCCAGTCCTTAGCCAGCAGCAACGGGAAACGCTGTGCGCCAGCGCCGTGCGCCTGACCGAATCCCTGGGCTACAAGGGCGCCGGCACCCTGGAATACCTGTATGACGATGCTACCGGTGAGTTCTTCTTTATCGAGATGAATACGCGGATTCAGGTAGAGCACCCAGTCAGCGAACTGATCACGGGCATCGACCTAGTCCAAGCCATGTTGCGCATCGCTGGCGGCGAGCCGCTGGGCTTCAAGCAAAGCGACATCCGACTCAACGGCGCCGCCCTGCAAATGCGCCTGAACGCTGAAGACCCGGCGCGGGATTTCTTCCCGAGTCCAGGCCTGGTCGAGGAACTGATCTGGCCGAACGGCGAGGGCATTCGCGTTGATACGCATCTGTATCAAGGCTACCGCGTGCCGCCGTACTATGACTCGCTGCTAGCCAAACTGATTGTTCACGGTGCGGATCGCGCCGAAGCCCTGGCCCTAGCGCGAATGGCGGTGGCGCACACCACGCTCACCGGCATGGCCAACACCTTGGCGTTGCACGGTGAATTGCTGGAACAACCGTGGCTGCACAGCGCCGACTTTCACACCGGCACCCTGGAAACCTGGCTGGCCGAACGCCGCAGCGGAGGTGAAGCATGAGTACTCCCATCCGCTACAGCTTTGGCGCCGATGAGCATTTGTTTGCCGAAGTCAGCGACAGCATGTCCCTGGACGCGTTCTTCAAAGGCCTGGCCGTCACCCGCGCCGTGGAACGGCTGGCGCTGGATGGCGTGCTCGATATCTGCCTGGCCAACGCGTCATTCCAGATTCGTTTCGACCCGGATCGCATCGCCCCTCATACCTTGCTCGAAGCGGTAAAAATCGCCGAAGCCGGGGCCGTCGCCGAGCGCACGTTGCACACGCGGATCATCGAGATTCCCGTGCTCTACAACGACCCCTGGACTCACGAAACCCTGATGCGTTTTCGCGACCGCCATCAAGATCCGAGCGCCACGGACCTGGAATACGCCGCACGAATCAACGGTCTGGCCGACGTCGATGCATTCATCGCGGCTCACAGTGGCGCGCCGTGGTTTGTCTCGATGGTCGGCTTCGTTGCCGGGTTGCCATTCATGTTCCAGATGGTCGAGCGCGAGCGTCAGTTGCAGGTGCCAAAATACCTGCGTCCGCGCACCGACACACCGAAATTGACCCTCGGTCACGGCGGTTGCTTTGGTTGCATTTACTCAGTGCGCGGCGCCGGCGGCTATCAGATGTTTGGCGTCACGCCTGCGCCGATCTACGACCCGCAACAGAACCTTGCGTACCTGAAAGAACACATGGTGTTTTTCCGTCCAGGCGACATCGTGCAGTTCAAACCGATGGACCGTGAAGCCTATGACCGCGCGGTGGCCGAAGTGGAAGCCGGTTGCTTTGATCTGCGGATTCGGCCGGTGGAGTTTTCGCTGGACGCATTCCTTGCCGATCCCGTTGGCTATCCCAAGTCGTTGCAGGAGGTATTGGCATGATCAAGGTCCTCAAACCCGGCCTCGCCACTTCGGTACAAGACCTGGGCCGCGAAGGGTATTACCACTTGGGCATTCCGCCGTCCGGCGCGCTTGATCAATACGCTTTGAGCGCGGCCAATCAATTGGTCGGCAACCCAGCAGGTTTGGCGGCGCTGGAATGCACGCTGCTCGGGCCTGAGTTGGAGTTTCAGCAGGATGCATTGGTAGCGGTCAGCGGCGCGCACATGACGCCACGGGTCGATGGCGTGGAAATGCACCACGACACCGCGTTCACCGTGAAGGCCGGGCAAGTGCTGCGCTTTGACTTTCCCAAGGCTGGTGCCCGCGCTTATGTGGCGGTGGCCGGCGGCATTGATGTGCCGGTGGTGCTCGGCAGTCGCTCCACCTATGCGCTGGGCGCGCTCGGCGGTTTTCAGGGGCGACGCCTGATTGCAGGCGACGAATTGCCGGTGGGCATCGCCAGTGGCAAGAGCCGCGCCGGGGCCAGTTTGCCCATGGCGTTACGGCAATCATTGGGTGGCGAAATCACCCTGCGGGTGGTGCCCGGTTTGTACTACCACCGCTTGACCGAATCGGCTGCGAAGAGATTTTTCGCCGAGCCGTGGACGGTCGGTTCGGAAGCCGACCGCATCGGCTATCGCTTCAAGGGCGGCAGCGCGCTGAGCTTTCAGCCCCGGGAGCAGCCGTTCGGCGCCGGTTCCGATCCGTCGAACATCGTCGACAGTTGCTACCCGATCGGCTCGATCCAGGTGCCCGCCGGGCTCGAACCCATCGTGCTGCACCGTGATGCGGTGTCCGGTGGCGGCTACGCGATGATTGGCACGGTGATCAGCGCCGACCTCGATTTGATCGGCCAGATGCAACCCAACCAGAAGGCCCGCTTTGTCGCGGTAACCCTCGAAGAGGCGCTGGAAGCGCGACGTTCCTATAAGAAAAAACTCAGCTGCCTGAGCAAGCTGTTCCCTTCCTGATTCTGCCCGCCGTCTAGCGCGGGCCATGCCAAACGGTACGCCAACGCCGCACTTCGGTGCGGTGACGGCTGCCCGCGCTTCAACCTTTGACTGGTTTTGGAGTTCACGCATATGGCTGCTTTATCGCAATCGAGTCAAACCGGGCAAGACCCGGCGCATCATCCTGTTCCACCCGAAGCACGCATGGGCCGATTGTCCCTGACCATGGCATGGTGGGCGGTGTGCAGTGCGATGTTTTACATCGTGGTGGGTGCTTCATTGGCGTTGTCGTTCGGTGCGCGCAATGCGCTGATCGGCATGGTCCTGTCGGTGATCAGTTATGGACTGGTCAACAGCGTGCTCAGCCGCTTTGCGATTCGCAGCGGTTTGTCGGTGGCGTTGTTTTCACGGCTGTTGTTCGGCAGCACCGGGGCGTGCCTGGCGACGTTGATTTTCTTCTCGACCGCGATCTATTACGCGGTGTTCGAAGGTTCGGTGATCGCCGTCGCGCTCAATCACCTGTACCCGGAACTGGTCTATCCGCTGGCGGCATTGGCGGTGGTGCTCTACAGCGTGCCGATGATCCTGGGCAGCGTGCAGCACTGGCTGGACAAGCTCAACGGCGTGTTGCTGCCGGTGTACCTCGGTGGTTTGCTGGTGGCGGTGGGGCTATCGATCAGCCGTTATGGCTACCAGCCGCAATGGCTGGATTTCGGCCCGGCAACGCCTAGTGCATTCGGCTGGTGGGATTGTTTTGTCGCCTACATGGGGGTCTGGGTGTTGATGCTGTTCACCTTCGACTATGCGCGTTTCGGCAAGCCTGAAGACGCCGAGTACCACGGTCGCTGGAACTTCGGCATGCCGTTCTACGCGGTGACGTTTCTGCTCAACGGCGCGGCGGGTATTTACCTGGTCAGCAGCATTCCCCACGAAGGCGCGCTGAACGAAGTCTCGGTGGTGATGGCGATTTTGCAGTTGATGGGCCTGTGGGGATTGCTGTTTGTCTGGGCCACGCAAACCCGGATCAACACCGCCAACTATTACTTGGCGACCCTGAACATGCAGGCGTTCTTTGGTCGATTTGGCCTTCGCGGTTCGTACCTGATGTGGGCAGTGGCGGTGGGGGTGGTCGTCTACGGCTTGATGCTCGCGGACGTGTTTGCCTACATCCTCAAGGCGTTGGCCTATCAGGGAATTTTCGTGGTGGCCTGGGTGGGTGTGGCGTTGGCGCAGATTGTCTACGGACGTAGTGACGTCGCAGCGCTCGAACGGGTAGTCGCGTTTAACCCTGTGGGCTTGACGGCCTGGTTTGGCGCCACCGCGTTAGGTCTTGCGTTGATGTTTTCCGGCGGCGGACTGAGCAGCTTTTCCGCGCCATCTACCGTGATAGTTGCATTTGCCTTGCAAGCAGGCTTATCCCATCGAAGCCGATTGCAGTTACGGCTGGCAGAGTAGAGTTTTGCAATCACTCATCCCGTACCCGCCTGCTCTAACAAGGTAGAGCGGGCAATGGGAAGCTCATTACGAATTCGCTGATGGGTTTCCAGTGACTGCTTCTGGCCGATTTCTGCCTGCCGCGAAGTACCGTAAACGGCCTGAAGCAGCCGGCGAGTACCAACAAGCGTCGGAGATCAGTGGGGCGTTCGGTTGCGTCTACTAAGCCAGGGGCTATTCAATGCTACGCTTCCTGTGATTCGTACTCGAACCTCATCCAGAGCCAAAAAATGACAGCACTGAGGTTCTTTTTCGTGAAGTACGGATATCGCCTCAAGTCGTCGCTCGATAGCGAGTCCTGGTCCGAAGGCACAAGGCCGATACGGGCGGATAGCCAAGAAAATGCCAACTACAGTGCTAGGCAAATGCTCCCGCAGGAGATGCCAGATCATGTGGTTGAAATTTTAGACCTCAGAAACGAACCATAGGCCGCATACATGTCAACCGAACACCATCACGCAACATCTGTGTCGCTTCCTCCGGAGTCGGCGATTGCTAAAGCCTACGCATCGATGAATCTCGCCGACGCTTACTCGATCGAGCTTCCCACCGGAGCGTCAACCAATCCCGAATTGTTGGCGAGGTTCATCTTCGCTCACCAAGCGCCTTGGGTCGGCAGCCTCTTGACGGTTCGAGACGCGCTCGTAGCCGGCTTCGGCCTCAAGACAGCTAAGCATCTCGCATCACTGGATGCGGAGAGCGGAGCGGGCCGACTCGGCATCTTTAAGGTCTACAGCACAAGTCCAACTGAAGTCGTTCTTGGAGAAGACGACAAGCACCTGGACTTCAGGCTCTCTGTTCTATGTTCCGGTCAGTCGTCGCCGGGAGCTAAACGTCACTTGACTCTGTCGACCGTTGTTCATTGCCACAATCGCTTAGGTCGTCTCTATATTTTTCTCATTGCCCCGTTTCATCGCTTAGTCGTTCAGTCCAATCTTCGTAGTGCGGCACGGATCGGCTGGCCGTCGGCGACGGAGGCGTAAGCCAAAGTCCAAATCATCATGCGCGGCCAACTGAGGTCTAACCCTTCCCTCAACCCGGACCGCAACCGAAGACTGCCGCTGCGCGGCATAGGTTGCGGCCTGTTAGCTCGGCGTTGAACGACAGCTTCCGGGAAGCATGACCGACGGCAAAGGGTCGTCCTCTGCCGGTGCTGTTTACTGAGCGTTGAAGTCCGATGCAAACGCTGGGTTAGTTAAATGCGAACGGGTGGTCAAGTCAGTGCAATTGATCATTAAGCGATGGCCTCAAGAAGGCGTGTTGCTGGACGCTTACAATATTCATGACTGCCTAACGTTTAGGTTAAGGGGCCGCGGTACGCGGTCCCAGAGAGCGAAGCGAACGGCTTGAACCTTTTGTTATACGTTAACCCTGTAACTCAAGGTTGCCTCATCGCCTGTGATCCCTCGGAATCCCCAGCAATGACTTGGCTGCTCAAATATTGTGATTTCAACGTCAACCGGATTTATAGCCAAGTCTCGCTCAAAGGCTGTAAATATTTGCTTTATGAGCTTCTTTTTAGTTTCTTCCGTTCGCCCAGAAATCATGCTTATTTCGATTACTGTGTATTTTTCAGATCTACCGCCGGGGTAATAAAAATTAGTTTTATCTAGCGGGACGAAACGGTGAGCACGCTTGTCTTCGGGTAACCCAAGAACAGTAGTCATGCAATTATGTAGCACATCGGACATCTGTGCTTTTTTGGCATTTAAATTGTAGTCAATTCCATAGACGGTGATCATTGCGATTCCTTGCAAGCGTATAACTGCTATTAGGTGACATGGATGAGGGCAAGCCCTGCTGCCCTCTAGATTCGAAAACAGCATCCGTGACACTACTCATTTGCCATCACCGTGTCTACCGTCCACTTTTGGCCGTTTTCTGCCCGTCGCGAGAGGCAGAAAACGACCCAATGCTGCCTGTCAGATCCCGTGGATGTTGGACAAATAGCCCAAGCGCCTACGGCATTTCCAGGATGGTGCTTGTAAGGGTAGCCTGAGCACCTTCACATCTGTGTAGTACCGATATGGACATCAATCTACTGACCGAAACCATGCTTGGCCACTGGCGTACTCCCTCGGGTTTCTGGCAATGCGAGTTCCAGTTCGGCAGCCGTTTGATTTACGTCGAACACTACGATGACGAGCCACCTCGCGCCAGGCTTGCCGCGGTGCAACGCGTGGTCAAGGCAGCGTGGGATGACGTGCCCCAGGCACTGAAGTTTGCCGAACAGCACTGTAAAGCACAGATGCCCGAACTGATGCGGCTATGCGAAACCCACATGCCGTGGGAGTCCCCGTTGTTCGTGTACTCGATCCACTTCGATCTCGACCAACCTTATCCTAGCTACGCCATTTCCAAGAACCCTGACTTCGATTGGGATCGCACCCTGATCGACGAAGATGAACTGTGCCAGGACCATAGCGTTTGCATGGAGCAGTATGAGCCAAGGCATGACTTCTGGATTTATGTCAGGCGTGTGGATTTTCAGCAATTTCAGCTTGGGGATTAGCTTGGCAACTACCTTCCCTCAGCAGGTGCAAAGCGTTGGCTGATAGGGGAGGGCGTTGTAGGGGCTCGCCTGCGACCCGTGACCGCATTCAAGGCAAAATCCGCTACGGCATAATGACGACTGTTATTGATTTCGGGGTTCGCCGATGTTGCTCGTCGTCTTCAAGATTCTGCTGACCATCCCCGTGGCCTGCGCGCCGTATTCATTTATTGCCGCGACCTTAAGCGTTCGCTGACATTGGTCAACCCTCCATCCAGGGTGGCATCGCCTCGAAGTGTATGGCTGATGTTTCTGCTGCCTTACAACTTCATTGAAGACTTTTTCATTGTCGTTCACGTGGCCCGATCGCTACGGCGTGAAGCCAGGCATAACAAAGCGCTGGGCTCGTTCAAAAGCTTTGGCCTGTTCTCAGGGTTGGGGTGGTGTACCGCGCAGATTGTTTCGTTGCTGCCCAACGAACTTGGTTCGCTGGGGGGAGCTTTGGCGTTGCCGCTGTGGATCGTCCACTGGCGGTTGGTGAGGCGGGTAAACAGGCTGATGGCGCTTGCTTGAGCGGTGTCGGATCTAAAAAATGAAAATGGGGCAGACTTGTTTATCTGTCATCAGCCTCGACGCAATCTGTCCCCTTTTCATTGATTTGCTCATTTCGCGCCAAATAGCATCGTCCAATAGATGCCGTTGTCGCTACGCGAGTTCGCGGAATAGGCCGCGCCAACCTGCGTAAACATCGGGTTCATCAGGATGGCGCAATGCCCGGGGCTGGCCAGCCAGCCTTCCATAGCCTTGTCCGGTGAACGCTGCCCGGCGGCGATGTTCTCTCCGATCTGCCGGCCACCGTAGCCGGCGGCCTTCGCTCGGTCCCACGGCATATCACCGTTGGGGTCCTGGTGCGCGAAGTAATTGTCGTTGGCCATCGCCCGGCTGTGCCCCTGCGCCGCTGTCCCCAGGGCGGCATTCCAGGTCAGCGGCGGTGCAGCGGCGAAGCGCTGACGACCACACAGGCGCGGTTTCGCCCGTGCCGCGTTGACTTCTGCCAGCAACGTCTTGCCCGCCGCTCGCGGGTCGTCCAGATGCCTATCGAGCAAGGGCCGCGCCAGCACCACCTGCCATTCACTCTCGTCGCGATACACGCCAATATCGGTGAACTGGGTATCGAGCAGGGCCCCACAGTAGCGGCTCTCGAGCATGTCAAAGGCCTCCTCGGCATCTTCAGCGTCGACCAGACGGATAGTCCGTACAGACACCGCCTGATAGCCGGAATCCTTCAACGTCTCCCGCGTAACGCCGCCATAGCCGATCGGCAAGGCCAGGTTCGACTTCAGCGCCAGCGGCGTCAAGGCTCGGACCGTGCGCCCCGCGCAGCGCTGCGGTTGGGCGCGGTAGTCGTTGATGTCCTCCACCAGTTGCCTTTCCTCGCCGGCATGGGCGGGACTGGCGAACAGGGGGAGCAAAGGAATAAGGCAGAGCGAGAAAATGCAGGAGGAGCGAACGGTCTGGCGCATGAGGCGGGCAGCTCTGATGGGATGACGACGGTAATGGCGATAGTGGGCAGAGGAATGACCGCAGAGCGTTTTGCTGTATTGGCTTGCAGATGGATTCCAAGGCTGGGCTAAGACTGTGGGCCTCAACACAAGTTTCACGAGCAAAGGGGGGAATTTATTGTTGGAGTCGTGCGTTGGCTCCTGGCCGTTAACTGCCCGCTGAGAACTGCCATAAGCGCCCCATTCATGGCTTGAAGGTCGCCTGTTGCTTGCGTCCTCAGGGCCTGATCCGCGCTTTTTCGCCTCACCTGCCACTTTCGCCACAATCAGCGTGGATCTAAAGTCAGGGGCGCACCTTCAGGGGACTTACAGTCATGTACAGCTCGCTTGCCATACCGAGCACCGCTCGCCAATTGCATGACCGGATTTATGCTGGCGAGATCATTCGCTTCACTGATCTGCAGCCCATGACGACGCTGGTGGAATATACGCGTGCGCTCCTCGAAGACGCGCTGCATCCCTGGTCGCCGCAACTGATCCATCGCCATTTGAGCCACCCTGAGCAGATTGAGCGCTTTGCGAAAATTCAGAACGACTTCGCAGGCTCGGCTGAGGTCCAGCAGCGCTGGCAGGACGTCGTGCAAAGCCTTGGCATCGCCCCCGATACCCTGGCGTGCGATCGCCTGCATTTGCGTTTTCAGCCGCATTGCGAGCCAGAACAGTCGACGCCGCGTGCCCGCACGACGGCCACCATCGCGTTTCACCGCGATACCTGGGGGTCGAATATCTATGCACAAACCAATTGGTGGGCGCCCATCTATCCCATCGCGGCAGGGCGTACCGTCGCCTTGTATCCAGGTCTCTGGCAGCGACCGCTGGGTAATTCGAGCGCAGATTTCGATATGCGCGCCATTTTGCAGCGATCCCATCGAGACGGCCGCAATGCCGTGGATGCCGACGAAGCCATTCCGCATCTGCTGGAAGCGATCGACCCGCAGGAGGGGATTGCCGTCGATATCGCTCCGGGGAGCCTGATCGTCTTTTCCGGGGCTCATGCCCATGCCGGCGTTGGCAATAGCACCGGGCTGACACGCATCTCTTTCGAGACCCGATCAATACTGATCGCCGACCTGTTGGCGGGATTGGGAGCGCCCAATGTCGATGGTCACGCGCCGTGGAAGACGATTGGACTGTTTCGCCGAATGAACGATGCGCAACGCCTGAACGAGATCCTTGGCTGCGGCTTTATCGAGCCCTATCTGCGACCAGCAGAGCCCTAACGCTGGCGCCGGTGTTACTTCGAAAAAGTGATACCCATTTTTCCTTTAAATGTCCCGTCCTGAATAAGGTTTACACCTGTTTCAGGACTAGACAAAAACTGATCCTGGCTTGGTCACTTTGTGGGCGATGCGTTTCAACGCAGGGGCTGGCGAAGCTTGCGATCTTATGGTCCTAACCATGAACAATCGGCAATGTTTTCAAACCAGTGGGGGTTTGAATGTGCGCCACCAAATAGGGCTTTGAATGTGCTCCCAACCCATGAAGACGAACCGGTCCGGAAAAGTTGATTGCGCTGAGCAACGCCTGGACTTTCTCAGGATCAGGATCAAACACATCCAGCGCCACCAGCGAACACCCCTGATCCAGCATCGCGCTGGCGGGATGTTGCGCTTGTTCCCATTGAATCAATGTCGGCGCTGATCCATTCAGCGGCAGGTGGCCATCGGCAGGAATAGTGATCTGCCAGGACAACGTACCTCGGGTCATGGGTTCGGGTTCCCCGATAATGGCGCGGCAGGCTTCGTCCATTGCGTGGATGTCGTCGGTGCGTGCGACCCAGGTCGCCAGGCATTGCGGCGTATCAGCGGCCAATTGGTCCATGCCGAACCAGCGTGGCCGGTCGGGGCGATTGGCGGACGGGTCCACGGCAATCACTTCCAGATAAGTCTCCGGGCCAAGGCGCAGCAACCGATTATGAGTGCCCATGCGCGGATGCACCCCGCCCGGTTGAAGCTCCACGCCGAGTGCGTTGGTGACGAAGGCACAGCCGGTGTCGAGGTCGGGGGCGACGATGGCGAGGTGGTCAAGGGTGGTTTTCATGCGCCGTGAACCTCCGGATATCTTTTATTAACGAGGTGGAAATAGTAACAACAGATACACCATGACGTTACGTTGACCGGTAGAGCGCGCTGCCCCCTTTTTCTCAAAATCATCGATTTTTTGAAATCACGCCACTCATGTATTGATTCAAATCGCGCAGATCCTTAATGCTCCAAGCGTGTGGCGGAATCTTTACACCGTTCTCTTGCAACGTTTTTGGAATCAAGTCTCCATTGGGGCGAAGTATTATCGATGACACAATAACGCCCGGATAATCATTTAGTCTTTTTTTGAAAGCGGATGTTGTAAGGTCAGGTGTAGGAGGATTGCTTTTATTAGCCAATGGTCCTGTTGCTTTGATATCTACTCCGTGACACATGACGCATCTCTGTAAATAGAGATTTTTCCCATTAGCATTATCCGCGAAGGATAGTGATGTTTGAATTAGCGATAAAGTTACTAGCGAAGCGACGAATAATGGTTTCATTAACATGTGGGTTTTGTCTCGTCCGTGAATGCTAGAGAGCGTCTCTGCTGAGCTAGCGTTAGTTTATCCGAAGCTGCTTTGCCATAGGCAAGTGGTTCTGGGCACGGTAGCTCCTGGCCGATTCTTGTCTGTCCCAATTGACCGAAACCCACACCCCAAAACCTCTACATCCCCTGTCTCCCCACTGCCAGCTCGCTCAGCAACCACCCACTAAAACTCCGCGCCATCGGATTATTCTCACTATCACGATGAGTCAACAACGCCCAGTTGGGGCCGCGAATCGTCTCCTCAACCAAGGGCTGCAACAGCCCATTGGCGCGCGCTGGCTGACTCAGTAACTGGCTGACCAGGGCGATGCCGAGCCCCGCACACGCGGCGTCCAGCAGCAGGCCGGGGTCGGAGAAGTTCAGGCCCTGATCCTTCTGGCCTACATCGATGCCAGCTTCCACGGCCCAGTGGCTCCAGTCCATTTCCCGCTCGCCATGCAGGGTGGTGCGCTGGGCGCTGGGCACCGCCAACAGGCTGGGGTGGCACGCCGGGTAAAGGCGGTCGGCGTGCAGCACCTTGAAGCTGCATTCGGCCTGGGAGCTGATGTCGTCTCGCACGGCGAGGTCGATCGTCTGGGTCGTCATGTCCGGGACTTCGTCGGTACTGAAGATCCACAGATCAACTTCCGGGTGCTGGAGGCGGAAGTCTTCCAGGCGGGGCAGTAGCCAGTGACGGGCGAACGCCGGGGTGGTGTTGAGGACCAGTTGGTTGGGTTTTTGGTACTGCCCAAGGCGACGAATGCCGACGGCCAGTTGCTGCAGCAGTGCCTGGGTGGTGCTGAGCAGGTCGTGACCGGCATCGGTCAGGCTGACGCTGCGGCCACTGCGAAAGAACAAGGGCTGTTCCAGGTATGCCTCGAGGCTGCGAATCTGCTGGCTGATCGCCGATTGGGTGAGGTGCAGTTCTTCGGCGGCCTTGTGGAAACTGCCCAGTCGGGCGGCGGCTTCAAAGCCGCGAAGGGTGCCGAGCGGCGGCCAGTGTTTGAGCATGCTGATAAGTTCCTCTAATCATTTATCTACAAAATCCATCGTTTGTTTGCCCGTTTTTGCAGCCGTAGCATGCATGCCAAGACCGCATAGGCAGTTTTCATTGAACACAATGACTTAACTTAAAGGTGCTTGTCATGCAGGAGAATGAAATTCAAAACAATGGTTGGTGGATGCCGGCGGAGTGGGTCAGGCACGCCGCAACCTGGATGGTTTGGCCGCACAACCAGGCGCTCTGGGAGTCGGGTTGGGGTGTCACGTTGGCGCGGGTGCAAGAGGATTTCGCTCGTGTAGCCAACGCCATTGGCCGTTTTGAACCGGTGAAGATGGTCGTTGATCCGTCTGCTGTCGCGAGTGCCAAAGCGTTGTGCGGGCCAAACATCGAACTGATCGAGCTGGCGGTGAACGACAGCTGGTGCCGGGACTCCGGCCCGAGCTTCGTCTGCCACCCGCAACAGGGGCTGGCCGGTGTGAGCTGGCGCTTCAACGCGTGGGGCGGAAAGTCGGCCCATGACCTGGACGAAAGCCTGGCTCGCCGCGCACTCAATCACTTGGGCGTGGCGTGCTTCGGGACCCCGTTGAGTAACGAAGGCGGCGCGATTCATGTGGACGGCGAGGGCACGCTGATCACCACTGAGTCGGTATTGCTCAATCCCAATCGCAACCCGGGCATGAGCAAGGCGGAGATGGAGGAGATCTTCACGCGTCTGCTCGGCGTGAAGAAGACTGTCTGGCTGCCGGGCGATCCCGACTACGTGACCGGTGACATGACCGACGGCCATGTCGATGGCGTGTGCGCTTTCGCCCGCCCTGGCGTGCTGCTGGTGGACGCTACTCACGACAAGAGTTCGATCTATGCCGAGGTGGTACGAGAAAACCGTCGCGCGTTGGCGCTGGCAACCGATGCCCACGGTCGACCGTTTGAGCTGATCGACCTGTATGAAGCCACCGATGCCGTGGACACCGAGGCTGAAGTGTTTTGTGCCTCCTACACCAACTTCTACATCGCCAATAACGCCATCATCATGCCGGCCTATGGCATCGATGCCGACAACGTGGCTGCTGAAGTGTTGGCTCAGGCGTTCCCCGGGCGCGAGGTGGTGCCGGTGCGGATCAATCATCTGGCGCATGGCGGTGGCGGGGTGCATTGCATCACCCAGCAACAGCCAGCCTGGCCACTGAAGGATTAATGCCATGACCATTTTGACTATTGCTACAACTCAAATGCCCTGCACCTGGGATCTGAAACACAACCTCGATCAGGCTGAGCAGTTGGTACGTGAAGCGGCGGCGAAGGGCGCCCAGGTCATCCTGTTGCAGGAGCTGTTTGCCTCGCCATATTTCTGCATCGAGCAACATCACAAACACCTGGCGCTGGCTGAGGAATATCAGCACAGCGCCGTGCTCAAACGCTTTGCCGCGCTGGCCAGGGAGTTGGGGGTGGTGCTGCCGCTGAGCTGGTTCGAGAAGGCCGGCAATGCCTACTTCAATTCGTTGAGCGTGGCCGATGCCGATGGGCAATTGCTGGGTGTGTATCGCAAGACGCACATACCCAACGCCATCGGTTATCAGGAGAAGGAATACTTCAGCCCCGGCGATACCGGCTTTCGTGTCTGGGACACTGCGTTCGGGCGTATCGGTGTGGGCATTTGTTGGGATCAGTGGTTCCCCGAGACCGCCCGCTGCCTGGCGTTGATGGGCGCCGAAGTCTTGCTGTTTCCCACCGCCATCGGCTCTGAGCCCGGCTGCGTCGCGCTGGATTCACGTGACCACTGGCAGATGACCATGCGCGGCCATGCCGCCGCCAACCTCCTGCCGGTGGTGGCCGCCAACCGCATCGGCCGAGAGGTGGCAACCACCGATCCAACGCTGCAGGTGAACTTCTACGGCTCGTCCTTTATTTGCAACCACAAGGGCAAGCTCCTCGCCGAAGCCGACCGCGACAGCACTGGCGTGCTGGTACACAGCCTGGACTTGTCGGCCATGCGCGAAGAGCGCCTGACCTGGGGCATCTACCGCGACCGCCGTCCCGACATGTACGGGGCGCTGTTAAGCCTGGATGGTCGTCACATCAATGCTCGCTGGAACACTCAAGGGGTCTGACATGAACGTGACCAAAAAGCTTTTGCTCTGCTCCTTGGGATTGGCGCTGAGCGGTGCCTTGTCGTCAGTGCAGGCGGAGGAGAAGACCCTGAGGTTGTACAACTGGGCCGATTACTTCGCTGAGGACACCCTGTCCAAATTCACCGCCGAAACCGGGATCAAGGTGATCTATGACGTCATGGATGGCAGTGAGACGCTGGAAGCCAAGCTGATGGCCGGCGGCAGTGGTTATGACCTGATCTTTCCGGGCGACACTGTTGGCGAGCGTCTGATGCACGCCGGCAGTTTGCAGCCACTGGACAAGTCAAAGCTCACCGCCCTGGATGACATCGAGCCGGGGCTGCAGAAACTGCGTACGCATTATCTCTACTCGAGCAAGGCCACCGTCCCCTATACGTGGGGCACCATCGGTCTGACCTACAACGCCGAGCAGATCAAAAAGCGCATGCCGGATGCGCCGGTGAATAGCCTGGACATGTTGTTCAAACCGGAGCTGGCCGCCAGGTTTGCGGACTGCGGTATCTCGCTGATCGATTCGCCGGACGAAGTGTTGGCGGTTGCGCTCAATTACCTCGGCCGTGAACCGCGCAGCGCCAAGCCGGAGGACTTGGCAGCGGCCAGTGAGTTGTTGCTGAAACTGCGGCCGTACATCCGCAAGTTCCAGTCGCAACCGGTGACCGATCTGGTGAACGGCAACTTGTGCCTGTCGCTCGGTTACAGCGGCGATATGACCCAGGCGCAACGGGCGGCAGATGCCGCCGGCAAGAAAGCCACGTTCCAGTATCACATCCCGCGCGAGGGCACCACGGTGTGGATGGACACCATGGCGATCCCCGTCGACGCCAGGCATCCAGAGTACGCCTACGCGTTCATCAACTTCGTCATGCGCCCGGAGAACATGGCCGCCATCAGCAACTTCACCGGTTACCCCACCTCCAACGCCAAGGCGCGTCCGAGCGTCGATGCAGTGATGCGTAACAACCCGGATATCTACCTCGATGACGCCACTTACCAACGACTGATTCCGGGCAAGGACATTCCCCAGGTGGACATGCGTGCGCGCATGCGGGCGTGGACCAAATTCAAGACAGCTTCCGCGAAATGAACGGAGAGGTACGCATGTCAACACGTCGTGAGTTCATCAAGCAGGTATCGGTGGTTGCCAGTCTGGGCGCAGCCGCGTCCATGGGACTCGGCCTGAATGCTCCACGGATACAAGCAGCCATCAAGGGCGGTTGGCATATGCCGGATGAGGGCGACAAACATCGGCGAGCCTTTATCGCCTTTGGTGCACAGGAGGCCATCCATGAGGACTTCACGCCTGACGTGCAAGATACCTTGGGCCGGATCGCCCGCACCATCGCCAACCATGAGCCGGTCACCGTGTTCTGCCGCGAGAGCGAGCGGGATCTGGCTGAAGAAAAGTGTGGTACGGGCAACATCACCTTTGTTGTCACGGAGCTGGACGATATCTGGATGCGCGATATCGGAGCCAATTTCGTCATCGATGGCGAAGGCGGGCTCGGTGCCGTGGATTTCAACTTCAACGGCTGGGGCAACAAACAGCAGAATGCCAATGATGCGCAGATTGCCGCTTCGGTCGCCCGGACTGCTGGCGCCAGTTACATCCGCAGCCGGCTGGTGGGCGAGGGCGGCGCTATCGAAGTGGATGGCCACGGCACGGGGATCATGACCGAAAGTAGCTGGATCAATACCAACCGCAATCCCGGCTGGAGCAAGGTCGACGTAGAGGAAGAACTGAAGAAGAGACTTGGCTTGCGCAAAATCATCTGGCTGCCGGGCATCAAAGGCCAGGACATCACCGACGCCCATGTCGACTTCTACGCCCGCTTCGTCAAGCCGGGAGTGGTGATCGCCAACCTCGACAACGACCCCGAGTCCTATGACCACGCAGTGACGCTCGCCCATCTGGACATTCTCAGGAAGGCCACTGATGCCGATGGCCGCGCGCTGCACGTGCACACCGTGTCGCCTCCGCTCAATCCACGAAAAAGTCGGTTCAGCAAAAACAATCCAGACTTCGCGCCAGGCTATATCAACTACTTCGTGATCAATGGAGCGGTCATTGCCCCCGAGTTCGGCGACAAGGCGGCAGATACCCAAGCCTTTGACCTGTTGTCCGAGCTCTACCCGGACCGAGAGGTGGTGCAGCTCAATATCGACGCCATCGCCGCCGGTGGTGGTGGGATCCACTGTGTGACCAGTCACCAGCCTTGGGTTTAGGTTGGGTCAACCGTTGCCCTCGACAAATGCTAGCTCTAGAAGCGGATAAGGCGCCCTAGGCGCCTGATTCGTTATTTGAGGTCTATCCGCACACCACTTCCCTAATCAAGAGTGTTGGCGGGTAAGCAAGACAGCTTTTTGTGTCGTGTATCCGTATCGATCGAGTGGCGGTTTTTGATTGATTTTTGCCGGTGGTGACTGAGTGGAATAGACCTGAAACGGACGGTACGCAGGAAGTGCAAAGTGAATGGCTGCGCACTTTTTACTGAGGCTTCAGTTCCGACCACAAAGGGCTGCGTCCGATACTCATCATTAGCGTTCCATAGTCTTCGAACTTACCGATGTTGACTTCCTCTTGGCGTTTCCATGTTGCTTCACACTCCTCGCAGACCCACAGCAAAATATGCGTAGAGCGGATACGCATCGCTAGGACTGAGCCTTGACCGCACCTTTGGCACTGAATCGGCATTCTAATAGTCTCTAGTTGTTTTCTGACGCAATACGGGTGTGTGTCCGCTATTAGCCGAGGCTGTGTAAAAACGTTTTTGTGCGAGACAGGTACTCAATATCGGACTGGAAATCGCGCTTCTACGCGAAATCCACATCTGCTGACGTGCCGATAAATTTCAGATTTAACGTAGACGCGCACACTTCAATTTTGGCGAAGCGTTTTTACACACTCTGGGCCGATAGCTGTCGCTCGGCGATAAGCAGTGTACCTGTTACGGCCGGCACCCTCAGGCCGACCCCTATTAATTTTGCCAGCAGGCCGCGAAACGCTTGCACACCTCAAAGCGCTGATCCAGATCGGCCATGCGTGCCTGATGCGCGCTCAGTGTTTCCTTCAGCAGTTCTCGCTGGGTTCGGTAGTAGTATTCCAGCATTGCATTATTGGTGGACATCGCCTTGCTACGGTCGGCCGTTTCGCTGTCGGGCAGCAGTTCATGGATCTCGGGGGTGTCGAGCAGGCTCAGACGGTTGGTGTAGTAGTCCTTGTACAACAGCAATGAACGCGCTTTGGTGCCTGTCATCTCGTTGGCGAACTGCTCCAGGTTCTGGTGATATTCAGTCCAATAGGCATCCGGCAGGCTGAAGCCGAGGCGCTGTTTGCGTTCCTCCATCGACTTGTCGAGCAACGCTTCCCGCACCGACGAGGAATCGTCGGCTTCGGGCTTCATTTTCGCGATGACACTGGCGTCGACGATCTGCGCGATCAGTGCTGTACGCTCCGCTGACTGTGGCGGTGCTTCGGCGGGCTTGGGGAAAATCGGGTTGCGGCCGACGCAGGCGGGCAGGCCTTTGTTGGTCAGCGCGATCGGCGAGCGCATAACCTTGCCATCAATCTGGCGCAGACGGCTAAGGGTAATTTGGCAACTGCGACCTACGTAGCGGAAGTTCGCTTCGTACTCGCCACCGCTCTGCGGGGTAAAGTTGAACGCCACGGTGCACACGCTACCGGTGCTTAAGGTATTGGCTCGCGCGAACAGTTCATGGCCCGGTTGCAGCCGCACTTCCAGATAGGCCTTGGCATTCTCGGGTACAGCGGCGCTCATCGCCGCCCGTCGCCGGGTATTGGCGGAGAACAGGTTATTGAGCAGCCCCGTCGTCTGGCCGTCGCAGTGTTCGGCATCGAACAAGTCGAGCGTCGAGTTTTCATTGCTGCTGATAAAGCGCAGCTTCGCCGCATCGGGTCCACTGGCGTCCGGATAGGAACCGTTGAAACTGCACCCGCCAAGTAACAGTGCGGCAATGCTTACAGCGCCACGCAGGCGCCATCGGGAAAAACTGAACATGTTGATGTATCGTCCTTGATGTACAAGTAGGCGAAAGGCCATCATGCTAATAAAGGTAGTCGCCGCCGTCCAGCGCGCTGTCGGCCTTGAATTTATTTTGGATTTTGTTCGTCTCCCACCGAGGTAACGGAATGCTTTACTCGCACCACATCTTTGCAATTGGCCTGATCGGGTTGCTGGCCGGTTGCTCGTCAATGCCCGCTGAAATGGCGTTGAATTCCCCCGTTTACAACGCGCAAAACGCTGGTCTGGTGGTCGGCACGCTGCTGGAAGGCGGCCCCTACGGAACTTACCTTGAATTTCGTGACATCAAGAGTGACAAGACTTACGGCTGGGGACCCAAGGATGATTATTCGGCATGGCTGCCCGCCGGTGACTATGAGGTGAGCCGCCTGGGTCACCGCCGCGGGGTAATGGGGGCTTACTCCAAACCGCTGCATTTCACCGTCACCCAAGGGCAGCTCAATTACCTTGGCGAGATGGTCTACGATTGCTCGGCCGTCGCGCAACCGGTTGCGGTATACGGCGTCATGAGTTGCGGGTTCCTCGCGCTTGGCGAATGCACCGTCCCTCGCCCCAGCGTGAACGTATGCGTGGTGGATCGCCAGGATCAAGCCATCAGGCATTTTTTGCAGCAACACCCCGAACAAGCCGCTTTACCCGTGCATAACGCGGTCATGTCGCGGCGCTAGATATCGCGCTTGAGGGCGTTTTCTACTTTGCTGTGGACGTTGCATGCGTCGATGACTCAGGGTGTCACTGACAGAAGAGCCTTTCAGTTATATGGGCTCGATCGGTCTCAAAAGATCTCGGCAAAAAAAGTCGCTATGGCTACTGCGCAGCACTGCGTCTTCCCGGAAGCGGGCGGCCGCACCTGTCTTTGAAATACAAAACGCCCGATGCGATGCACCGGGCGTTGGGGTGAAACAGGTGTAAACCTATTTCAGGACTAGACATGCTGTCGAGGCAGGTATGACAGAGAACTAAGTTTGTCCCCTTTGCACTGCACAACCGGTTCGATTAACCGCATCAGCTCTTTGGCCTACGGGATAACCAAACCGCTGACGTTAGTCGTCTTCGTATCATCACCTGCACAGACGATGGGTCAGATCATTCAGAAGCCATCGGCCTGCTTTCCCTAAAGAGCGATTTTGCATGTGCGCTGCGTAGATCGTCAGTGTGTCTGGTGTGCGCTGAAGTTCGGCGGCTAACTCAAGTGGTAGGAGGCGTCCTGAAGCCAGATGATCGGCAATCAGATGCTCTGGCATTCGGCACCAACCGAACCCGGCGAGCAAAAAATCCAACCGCCGTGCCAAATCTACAAACCGCCACTGGTGACTGCCCGTCACCCCATAACTAGGGCCATCGGGGGAAACCGGATCGGAAAGTACCAGTTGCACATAAGGCTTGAGGTCTGCACTTGTTGCCCGACGGCCTAACGTAGCCAGGGGATGCCCGCTGGCTACTACTGGTCTCAAGTTGACGCTGAGCAGCGGCAGTGCGGTGACATCGTCGGGCACTGTCGGAATCAATGTGCAAAGCGCCAGTGCCGCATCGCCGTTGCGCAATCGGCGCTCTGCGCCGCCTAAGCCTTCTGTAGAAAAACTCACTGCCAGATGCGGAAAAGTCTCACGGATAGCGCGCAGGCTTTCGATGAGCGGTGCGCTAGGGACCAAAGGGTCTATGGCGAGCGCCAACTCCGGCTCAACCCCGGCTGCCGTACTTGAGGCCATTGCTTCAAACTGGGCAGCGCTTGCCAGCACGGCGCGCGCTTGAACCACCAGCACTCTACCGACCTCAGTGAGCGTTGGACGATGGCCGCTCCGATCAAACAGCCTCACACCTTGAACTGACTCAAGTGTGGCAATCGACTGGCTAATGGCAGATTGAGCACGCCGCAGGTGACGTCCCGTTGCCGAGAAACTGCCTGTATCAGCAATGGTTACAAGGATTCGCAATTGATCCAGGCTGAGACTTCCGATCATGACCCATCACTTAAACAGATGGATTCAATCATATTTACATCACTCCTGCGTATAGATCGTATTGGGTAGAGTGTGTCGCACATCGCCTAGAGCGACAACGCAAAACATACCGCCGCGTCACCGCGCAGGAGTTACTTACATGTCCAGGCTTCTCACCATTGAAACCAGCCCACGTGGGGATGCTTCAATCTCCCGGCAGCTCACTCGCCGATTTGTGGCCGCGTGGGAAGCTGCACACCCTAGCGGCGCCATCAAAATACGGGATCTAACGGAGACTTCGCTGACGTTCGTGACGGCCCCTTGGTTGCAGGCTTACTTCACCCCGCAAACCCAACATTCGCCTGAAATGAAAGCCGTGTTGCAGCTATCCGATGAGCTTGTAGCCGAGTTGCTGGAAACCGATCACCTGGTTATTTCAACGCCGGTCTACAACTACAACGTCCCTGCGGCGCTCAAGGCGTGGGTGGATCACGTGGTACGTAAAGGCCTGACCTTGGGCTTTGATGGTAAAGGGCTGGTGACCGGTAAAAAGGCAACGGTGCTGCTCGCCTCGGGAGGTGTATACACCAACGACTCCCCGATTAGAGACCGTGACATTGCGACCCAATATTTGAAACTGATCCTGAACGTCCTGGGTATCACCGATGTCACCTTTATTACGGCCGGCGGCGCTAAAGCTGTAGATCTCGGAGACATCGGCATGCGCGATTTTCTGGATACATTTGATCATCAAATTCAAAAGTCGCTGGTTTAGGCAGCATCTTCCCTAGCCAATCGATTCTGCTCTATCGACTTCGCGTGGTTAAACGGGCATCGAGTTATGCGGCAGCGTGAAGAAAGGGGCGCCACAGATTTATCTTTCATTCTTTCTGCCGGGAATCAAAGGCAAGGACATCACCGACGCCCATGTCGACTTCTACGTCCGCTTCGTCAAGCTGGGAGTTCTTGATCTCTAACCTCGACAACGACCCTGAGTCCCATGACCACGCAGTGACACTTGTCCATCTGGAGATTCTCAGGAATGCCACCGATGCCGATAGCCGCCCGCTGCTTGTGCACACCGTGTCGCCTCCGCTCAATCCACGAAAGAGTCGGTTCAGCAAAAACAATCCAGACTTCGCGCCAGGCTATATCAACTACTTCGTGATCAATGGAGCGGTCATTGCCCCCGAGTTCGGTGACAAGGCAGCAGATACGAAAGCCTTTGACCTGTTGTCCGAGCTCTACCCGGACCGTGAAGTGGTAAACCGGTGTGCATCTCCAGCCTTTGGTCGATGCAACGAGAGGCGGCAATCATGAGCCTGATCCAGTCATGCGCGCGTGAACGGGCACGATCCATACGCCTATCTGAAAGACGTCCTCATGCGCTTTCCTACCCAGCGCGCCAGTCAGATTATCGGTCTGCTGCCACATAAGTGAGTTCGTTAAGCCTCGCTGTGTGTACGAGTTTGACTTTGCTTAGGGACGTGCCTCCAAAGCTGCATGAGCGCCAAAGAAGCAAGACTCGCGATAATGAGCGCAAGTGAGCTTATTCCAATGCTCAGCCCCCAAAAGTCGATCAAGTAACCTGTTACCACCGGGATCACTCCGGCGGGCACATACCCCCCCATGTTGAACACTGCGTTGGCTTCGGCTCTGCGCTGCGCAGGCACGCGATCAGCAATAAGGGTCAGTCCACCCAACTGGCCCAAGCCTTGACCGGCGCCTGCCAACAGAGCGGAAACGATCAGCCATGGAGCGGAACCGGTTTTCAGCGCGATCCACACGAAAATCATTGAGAAGACAGTACCGATCCCGCTAAGCGAAAACACAGTACGGCTGCTGTATCGCTTCGCCGCAAACTGCACGCTCACGGCGACGAGGAACATTGAAAAGGCCATACAACCTGTGACAAGGGGACTATTCACGCCTAGAAAAGTCGCTATCAGCTTGGGGCCGAGCGACAGGATGAATGATGTCGAAGTTATTCCAGGGCCGAAGAACGCTATCCCCAATAGCACGATGCCGAGGTTTTCCTTAGCGACGGTGGGCAAGCGCGGTTTAAACGTACCGACCCCAAGCTTCTGGTTCTTTTGATTGAGTAACGCTAGGAGCGCCACGCACAAAATCGCGATTTCCACTCGGAAGACTGTGTGGATCGGGTTCGGAAGATATTGCGCAACGACCCCTGCCAATAGCGGCCCGGTGCCCGCTCCAGCCACCATCGCGACAGATGCCATTAGCGAAGCAAAATGCTTGCGATGAGGCTGAGCATGCTCGACGACATTCGCCATACCCCCAGATACAACGAGGCCCACCGAAACGCCGGTGAGGAAGCGTGCGAGCATCAAGACGCCGATGCTGTGCGCTTGGTCGAACAGAATCGCTGCAATGATAGCCAGCCCCACACAGGGTAGAAGCAAGGCTTTGCGCCCGTAGTGGTCGGACAGCTGCCCAGCGATGGTGAGCGTTAGAAGAAGACCGATGATGTAGCAGGCAAAAATTACGGTTAGCACCCCCGACGCGAAACCGAGGGACTGCTGCCAAAAGCTGTAGAGTGGCGTAGCGGCATTTGAAAGTATAAAAATCGCGGTCACGATCCACGCTGTACGGTATACAGCCATTGAGCTTTTTATGGGATGGGAACTGCTCATTGGTGAAGGGCCTCTCAGTGGGCAGGAATTCAATTCGGAGCCCAGAGTAGAGAAATGTTTCGTGATGACCCATTCATCAAAGTCACAAACCGGATGTGAAAAAATTCACAGCTCCTGTGCCTGCACTAATCCCTCCATGAGGAAATCAAGAACTGCCCGGATTTTTAGAGAGCTGCGTAAATCTTCATGAAACGCGAGCCAGATGGGTAGTTCCAGCGGTGTGTGATCCATATCAACCCTTGCCAGCCCATATTCTTTGCCTAAAAAATCCGGAAGGAAAACTATGCCAGCATTGCCTACGGCAGCTAATGCCTGGATGCGCAGGTCGTTGCTGGTGACGGAAAGCGGTCTTCCTTCCAGCCGATCCAGGAGCCATTGCTGCTGTACCGAATCGTCCATGCTACGGTCGTAGCCTATGAACTCGAACTCTTCAGGTTCACGTTGACTAATGTAGCCCTCGCTAGCATGCGGGTAAAAACGCAAGGAGCCGAGACTTTTGGCGACGACACTCTGTTCATCCGGCCTGCTGAAGGTAATGGCAATATCGGTTTCTTTCCTTGCCAGCGACGCAGTGGACTTGGCTCCGACGAGCGTCAGCTGCAACCGGGGATAACGCTCGCGCAATACCCCAAGTCGCCGAGCTACCAACGTTCCGAGGTATGCAGGAGGTGCAGACAAGATCACCGCACCCTCAATACGGCTTTCTCCCCCGTCAGCGAATCGCCTGAGCGCAAGTGACGCAGACTCCATCTGCGCTGCATATTCACCTACCCTCACACCGTCCTCGGTCAGTTGGTAGACACGGCCCCTACGATCTACCAGCTTCATGTCCAAAGAGGCTTCAAGGGCAGCTATTCGGCGAGCCACAGTCGCGTGCTCCACCCGCAGAGAGCGAGCCGCAGCGGCTAAGGAGCCCTCATGAACAAAGGCAAAGAAAAAACGGAGGCTGTCCCAGTCAAGCATATTGGTCATCAGGGTATGGTTAGGAGTGGATTTACAGCGAGCTAAAAGCGTAGCTTACCGATAAATCAGGTGGCGCTGCCGCATAAAGCTTGGACTTCATTTCGTCCCCACGTTTTCCGCCCCGCAAAAACCGTTTGGCGATTACAGCGATCACGACGAGCAAGGAATATTCAGTCCCCCCCGGGGGCCTGTAGAGCAACGGGCAAAATCGCGGGTGATATCAAGGGGCCCTTGTCCTTCCATCGGCGCTCCGACTTCGGCTCCACTGCTCACTACGCGCACTTCCATTTGCACCTAACACATCGCTTCCAGCATCCCCGACGCGGCTGCGGTTAGGATTCTAGCCCGGTGCAAGTCAGTTACGTTGCGCAAGGTGTATTGGACGGACGTACGATTTTTGCAGGTGGCAACTGAGTGGAATCGACCTGAAGGAGGTGGCGGCCCAGTGGGCACAGTTTCAGCTCCAATGTAAGCAAGGCTAGCGCGCAGGCCCTGCGAATGTGCTGTCCATCGCGTGTCGGTCGTAATCCAGCAGGTATGTATGATGCTGACGATACAGCTGTGAAAGCAGATCTTTGTTAGGGCCAACTACATCCATACCCCTGTCGTCATATGGGAAAACCATGACCCGCTTCTTCAAATTGAAGAGGTACAAAGCACACTTGGGTTTAGGCTCAATTGCAGCCAAATCTCTAGCCAATGCACACCAAAGAAATGCTTGAAGCAGGGCCACAGGCGCTTCAAATGCGATATTGATCCAATATTCCGGTTCGCTTTCGCAATACCAATCCTCTGGATCTATCTCCTCGCTCCAGACTGACCGTTCAGTGGGGATGTCAATGCCAGCTGATCGAAGGGCGTAAATCGAGGCCCGATGGACATGCGCGCAGGCACCGATACGGCTTTAGCCAAGGTGATTGCGGTGTTCGGTGCGGCGCAGCCGCACAGTGCTTATCTGTTCGCCAACCGCCGCACCAATCGCATGAAAGTGCTGGTGCATGACGGATTCGGAATATGGCTGGCGGCGCGCCGGTTGAACCAAGGCAAGTTCCACTGGCCTGGCATTCGCCATGGTTCTGAGATGGAACTGGATACCGAGCAACTTCAGGCATTGGTGCTGGGACTGCCATGGCAACGCGCAGTTGATGCAGCGTGTTGAGATGCTCTACCGTCAGGTTGACACGCTGGGCAAGACGGTCGAAACGATGGGTAAAACCATTGAGACGATGGGCAAGAAGATCAACCGCAATCAGGCGGTGATCGAGAAGCTGGCCCACGAAATCGCCCAGCTCAAGCGTTTGAAGTTTGCCAAGCGCAGCGAGCAGATGAATCCTGAGCAGGCCAGTTTGCTCGATGACCTGATCGATACCGATATCGCAGCGATTGAAGCAGAGCTTCAGGCCTTGCAAGCAGTACCAGCGGCGTCCGAGAAAAAGCTGGCTCTTCGCAGGCTCGTTACGCAGTGGAAAACGGGCGGCGGCGATCATGAGTTTGATCCAGTCTGCGCGGCTCAATGGTCATGATCCGTATGCATATCTGAAAGATGTTCTCACGCGCCTGCCGACGCACCGGGCGAGTGAGATCGACCAGTTGCTGCCGCATCAGTGGGGGCCGACCCAACTAATGTAGATTGAATTGGGAGGCTCTTGCCACTCAAGGGCCGACTATTGGGTAGTGCTTAATACGGCACCCATAATTATTGCCATCTCCCTTACATATGCCATCCAAATACCGGTAATTAACGTGCACGGACTGTCCTTTGTTGGGCCACTGTCGACGTGGGAGCTCACTTTGGTAGTTTGTAGTTTCTGGGGTAAAAGTGAGGGTGGACCCTTCTTTTGGACATTCCACAGTGGGCGATGCCGGGATTACCTTCAGGATCTGGGCCTGTAGCTGCGGATACGGACGTTTCAATACATTAGTGATACGTAGTTCCAGACTGCAAATTTGCCATACTGATGCTTGTACTGGCTCGCACAACACGAAGAGGGACAAAGCAAATATCACATAGCGTGCTGCATAATTATCCATTATTTACCCTGCCTAGGACCCTGATATCCAGGGTATTATCAGACTCGGATTCATTGAATCATAGAGTGCTCATCAACCTTTTGGGTGAGCATTCAGCTAGGTCGATGCTGAATCAGTGGTCGGCACTAGGTGATTTGGCTAGCCGCTTACGCTAAACCGAGCAGCCAGCGTTTTCATTTTGCCGATTTTTGTCGACGTAGACCGGCAGCTATCGATCCGAATGAGACCATAGACGTCAAGAGCTGATAAAGGAGGACGGTGCTACGGCTAAACACTCCATCCTGGTTCCGTGTAGGGGATTTGATCTTGTTCGGGAAAGTCTGTCTGGTATTCGCCCCAGTCCATATACGAATAGTATTTGGTCATCGCTACGAAGTGACTTTCAGCTTCAACCTCCCAGATAAGTTTGGCTTTTTCGTGAAGAAGCCTGCGCGCCCCATCTCCGTGAGCATCGGCTAGGCAGAAAGTCTGGCAGCCATCCGGTTCCAGCCAAAGTTCATGTTTCATATCCACTACTCGTTTTTGTTTGGCTTTATGGAGCCCGAAAATCTTGATCAAGTGTCCGCTCTAGGGGCACGCTCTACCCATTTCCTCGTACAAAGCATCGACGACTGTGATGCGCTCACCCCAAGTAGTTTCAGCGACTTCCCGGATAATTTCCGCTAGCGTCTCAACATCCACACCCTGGGCCTTGATGCAGGCCAAACGTCCGAGCGACCAATCGATAACGGTGCACTGTGGATACTTCCATAGCAATGCGGACAGGGCTTCCTGAGGCGGCTCTTTGCTGGTGTACATGAAGTCAAGGTACGGGGCACTGGCATCCTGAAGCGAGTACACCAGAGCCCAAGCATTTGATGGACCGGGAAACCACAGGGTGACATTACGATGTGGAAAAAGGGGGGCAGATTTATTCTTCATTGCTGTTGAGGCTGGTGACAGAGAAATAAGTCTGTCCTGTTTTCATTGCAGCCTGTCACACAGGCGGAAAGTCTTCATACGATTTTGGGATGTACCCCCAAATTCTCAGAACGTCAGCGCGCACGTCAAACTCGAATCCAATGTGTGCGACGACCTTCGATATTTCGTCTGTATGGTCAATGGTTGTACGTGCAAGCAGCCTTCCTTTTGAGGGGGCTGCTTCCAACAAGCCAATGTCGAACCATTCGACGGACGCAAATGGAAACGGCAGATGGTAAAACCACTCGACATCCCACCCTGAGATGTATCCAGTGACGGACTTGAATCGGTATGACGGACGCCAACCCTGAAGCTGGCGGAAATGGTTGATCAGCTCATCCCACTTGGTATTGTTCGATGCGCTTGCCAAGTTTCTCGCCGCTACGGCAGCATGGATTTTCTTCCGTGTTACATCATCATGGCCCGTGCCGGACTTCGGTAGCTCGCTCATATTCAGTCCTATCGATTTTTTGGTGTTCAAGAATGAATGACCGCTATTGGCTGTCAGTCACGAATGCCCCCGCAGAGGTCCCTTGAACCTCTTTTCACCTTTAGGGTGATCGCCTTTACAGACGCATTCCCATCTCGAAAGCACGAGTCTCAAACCCGAACTCTGTGTACATGCGAGCAGCACGTGCATTGAACGGCCAGACAGACAACCTCAAGTCCTGAGCGTCATGTTCGATTGCCCAGTTTTTAACGAGTTGAATAAGCCCACGTCCAATACCTTTCCCCCAAAATTGCTCGGCAACACATACCGATCCGATGCGAACAACATTCAGCGGTTGCATCAGCGGCCCAGAACTTGCCGACAGGCTGGCAGTAATGAAGGCGGCGGTCTGGTGACCGACATTCGCGATGAATACAACCTGACCCGGTTTCTCGAAAAGGCCTGACCAGTGAGGAAGGTCGCGCGAAAAGTCTTGGGTGGCAGCTGCGTAAATATCGGGACGGGCAGCGTGGTGCACCGCGTTAAGCAATTGTCCCAACTCACACATGCTAAGTGCGTCTTCTACCGTTGCGGTTCGGTAAGTAATGGCTTCGTCCATGATGTTCAACTCTCCTTGATTGGGTAGGTGGTTCGCAGGGCTCCCGGTCGTTGTCTCATGGCTGGGAGGATATTCCAATGGCTGCTTTTGGCTGATATTTGCCCAACACCTGCACTAACACGACCTCACATATCCACGCAGCTGTACCGGACTTAATCCAAGGCGTTGCCTGAACGTGGTTGCCATGTGCGCCTGGGAGTTAAAACCGCAGGTGTGGGCGATCTCTGCCAGGCTTGCTGTCGAATCGCGTATCAGTGCGCGGGCCTTGGCAAGACGTCGGTCGATCAGGTAACTGTGCGGGCTCTTGCCCGTCGCGTTCTTGAACGCCCGCATGAAATAGCCTTCGGACAATCCAAGTAAGCCCGCCATTGCCGGTATGCCCAGCGGCCCGTCGAGGCCAGCGTCAATGAACTCATCGAGCAGACGCATCCGGCTGCCGGTGATAGAGCCTTGGGGTGGAGCCGAAAATGTTTGATCGCCCGTCGCCCGTTCAGCCAATGCGAGTGCCCAGGCCTCCCAATCGTCCTCCACTGAGGCTTGCAACAACGCGCCGCGCATTCGCAGGGCGAGGGTAATGGCCTGCTGATCAATGCGATTGTTGAATGCACTTTCCCCGACCAACGCATTACCGTCAGTGCGCATTACCCGCAGGTATTCACCGCCCATGGGGGACTCGGACAGCACGTCACAGCCGGCGGGGACGAACGCCAGACCATTGGGCATGGCATCGAAGGGCAGCACTCGGTCGCTGCCAATGGCGTGAAGGCCTCGCTGGCTGTCGAAGGCAAAGCCGATCGCTGCCTGGGGCGCCACATACCGGGTCGCGTAGGCGGCGCCGGGTAGCAATTCAATCGTCCATGGCCCTGCCTCGACTCGGCGGACCGGTTCGGGGCGGGGCGTTGGCTGAAGGCGGCTTCGATGGTTCATGAACACCATAGTAGTGAAGCGGGGGCACAAAAGTCAGGTCAGTTTTTTGAAAGCCTGCGTGATGCGCCCGTATCTAGACTGGGCAAAACCTCAGGGAGACGACTCATGAACAGACTGACTCGCGACGATATCGAACACGCTGCTCAGCACGTGTACCAGGTCATGCCCGCTACCGCTCAATACCCTTGGCCCTTGTTGGCCGAGCGCTTGGGTTGCACCGTTTGGGTCAAGCACGAAAACCACACACCGACAGGTGCTTTCAAGGTGCGTGGCGGCATTACCTTTATGCACTGGCTAAAGCGCGAGCACCCGGGCATCAAGGGCATTGTCTCCGCCACTCGCGGCAACCATGGCCAGAGCCTGGCGCTGGCAGCCGGCGCGCTGGGTTTGAAGGCGCTGATTGTAGTGCCGGAGGGTAACTCGGTAGAAAAGAACAATGCCATGCGCGCCTTTGGCGGTGAAGTGGTCGAGTGTGGTCGCGATTTCGATGAAGCCCGTGAAGAGGCCGCGCGCCTGGCGCAAGCGCATGGCCTCTATCTGGTTCCGCCGTTCCATGCCGAGTTGGTCAAAGGCGTGGCCACTTACGCGCTGGAGTTGTTCAAGGCTGCGCCGGATCTGGATACGGTCTATGTACCGATTGGCTGTGGCTCGGGGATTTGTGGGGTGATCGCCGCCCGCGACGCACTTGGCCTGAATACCCGGGTGGTGGGCGTGGTTTCCACTAATGCCGAGGCCGCAAAGTTGTCGTTTGACGCAGGAGCACTATGCGAAACCGCCTCGGCGAATACCTTTGCTGACGGCCTTGCCGTGCGTAAGCCAATTCCAGAAGCCTTTGCCATCTACGCGCAAGGTGCGCAGCGAATCGTATCGGTCAGTGAGGCGCAGATTGCCGAGGCCATGTGCGTGTATTACACCGATACCCACAATCTTGCTGAAGGGGCGGGTGCGGCGGCCCTTGCTGCGCTGATTCAAGAGCGTGAAGCAATGGTTGGAAGGAGGGTGGGGGTGATTCTGTCCGGTGGGAATGTGGACCGATCGGTGTATGCGAGAGTGATTGCGTGAAGTAAGTCGATGGGGTAGATGACTGCTTCTGGCCGACTCCTACCTGTCGCGGAGGGCTGCAATCGATCCATAGCTGACATGCCGTGCCGAACGTAATAACCCGTCGGGATGAATTACCCCCCAGATTGCACGCGCTCTATCGCTTCGAGAAGCTGGCCGTCGAAGTACTCGGTTTCATCTCGCTCCTGCTCTTTCATGCGACGCCTTGCCTCGACAAGCAGATGTTCGGTCGCGATGTTCTGATTCAAAAAAGTGGCGACCATAAGGTCATTCAAACTCTCTAGAGGTGTATCCCATGCCTCCTTGCAACGCTGCATTAGCCCTGTGTTGTCATCTCCACTCCATGGACCTAAAAGATTCGAGACTGTCAGGGGGGAGGTCATGAATATGCCTTTGAGAGAAATTGAAGGGCTGGTAATTTCGCACGCTCGGGAGATTGATGAATAGCGAAATCGAATGCCCGCTCCTGGCCGATTTCTGCCTGCCACCACCGGTTGAATCCACAGCCAGAAGCAGCCCTTCGAAGGTGCCTGCCAATCCAGGGGTGATTCACAGTGTCGATCCGCTGTTTGCACGTTAATCACTGACTCCGCTCCCCGCACGCTCTTGGATTTTCAAATGCCAACTGGTAGCGTGCAGCACCTCGCTGTATTGCCCGATCCCTTTCGTCATCGTTGCCAGTCCAAGGCAGACGCACGCGGCTACCCGCTGCCCCACACAAGGGTGCTGCGCAGGACGCATCGGGCGATGCACAGTCATTCGCAAATGGAGTTCACAATGACGCAAAACAGCACCGTGCTGTCCGGCATCCAGCTGGATCAATTCATGGACCGTCTTGAGGTCGAGCATCAGGAACACGGTGCCGACTACCTGCTGGGCCAGCTGCGCGCCCAGCCGCTCAAGGCGGCCTCGCTGGAGTCGATCGACCGTCTGCACGTGCTGTGGGTCAACGCCGGTGACGCTGACGCGGCCAAGGCGGTACTGGCCGACGACGGCCAGGCACTGATCGAGACTACGCCTGACGACGCGCGCAATGAACTCAAGGTCAATCTGCTGATCTGCCAACTGCGGCTGGGCAACTACCTCAAAGACGAGCAGGGCCTGCTGCAGGTGCTCGACACCCTGCAGCAATTGACCAACGAGCCGCTGACGTTCGACATCGAGCAGTACCGGCGCTACCGCATTTTCGACGATCTGCAGCACACCACCCTCGACGTCGCCCTCAAGGTTATCGAGGTGCGTCGCACCCTGGCCCTGATCAACCCCGGCCGTCACGCCCTGCGGGCCTGGGACGATGCCGATCAACACCGGCGCCGGGCCCGGGTGCTGGCCGCCCATGAACGTGACGAAGAGGCTCGCGAAGCCGCGCTGGCGGCAATTGCCGCGTTGCGCAACGCCGGCGAAGATCAGGATGTCGACGGTAACGACTGGCTGTGGCTGGGCGATGCGCTGATCGAAATCGTGCCGTTGCGCCTGGCGATGTTCGAGCAACCTGTGGTGCGGTTGATCGCCGAATTGTCGCTGCCCCGGCGCCGGGAATGGGAAGTACGCCTGGCGCGTCTGGCCGCCCGTTCACTGAAGGCCCAGGGCGACCTGGCCGGCGCATTGAAAATCTGTGAAGTGGCGACCCTGAGCCTGGAGTCCGGCGGCGGTGACAACTTCGTTGATTTCCATTTGCCCTGGCTGCTTGAGAACGGCCAGATCGACGAGGCCGGGCAACGTGCGTTCATGGAAATCTATGAAGTGCGCGACGAAATGTGGCCGGGCACGGCCTACTGGGTACACGATCGCCTGCTCGATGCCGAGGACCAGTCCGCGTGGTGGCCGTTGTGCGTGATGCGTGCCTGTGACGATCAAGCGGTGCTGGAGCGGTTCATTTCCGGCCTGCCGTGGCGTGACGAGTCGACGCCGTCCCAGGGCCCGCTGCTCGATGCACTGCATGCTGCGCGCGATGACCTTGAGCAAATCGACAACGTCTTCGCCCAGGCCCTTGCAGAAGCTCGGCGCCGCGCGCCGAACCACCCGTGGATCACCCGCCTGATGGCGGTGCGTGAACGCCAGGCCGGGCGCATCGACGTCAACACCGAACTGACGATGCTGCGCGAGGCCGTCCCGGCCGGCGATATGCAGGACAACCGCAGCGCCTACAGCCTGGTCAGCGCCCATGCCAGTGTGTTCGGCATTATCGATGCCCTGCGCCAACCTTTGCCGCCAATGGCCAGTGGCATGTACTACTACCAGTTTGCGAACGCCATCGAAGACCTGGTCGAAGCGCAAGTCGAGAAGCTCTCGAGCGAGGAGACAGATCGGGCCTGGTCGCTGCTGCGCGAAGTACAAAAGGTTGCCTACGAACACGGCCAGGACCGTATGGAGCAATGCTTCGCCAGCGGCCGCGGGCACCGCTTCGATGCCTGCGCGCACCTGTACTCGATGCTGTGCAACAACCTGGCGATCAACTACCGCTGCTACAACGACCAGCGCATGTATGAACAGGCCCTTGAGTTGCATACCCGCGGTATCGCCGCCAGCTCGTTCGCAGAACATTATCAGGGCATCCTCCAAAACCGCATTCTGTTGGAGGATAACCCGGGCATCGCCGAAGCCGCCGAACAGCTCTGGCACTACGCAGCCGACTATGGCTACAGCCGCCACGACCCGGAAGAATACCTGCAGGACGTCGCCCGCGCCCTGTACCGACTGGACCGCGAACGTGAGATTCTGATCTGGCTGGAGCGTATTCTCAAATGGCAGGAAGAGCGCGGAATCAGCGACAAGGAGCTGAAATACTCGCCGCTGTTCGCACGGATAAAAGTTGCCATGTACCTGTCGTACAGCCTGCCGGAGGCGGCCACCAGCCTGTGGCTGCGTTACGCGCCGCACATCAACGAACGCGACGAATCCTCCCTGCTGGGCTGCGCCGGCGATGTGCTCAAGGGCCTCGGGCGCAAGGAAGAGGCCCTGGCCTATTACCAGCGTTCCATCCTGCGCAGTGACCCGAACAACGACGTTGACCAGAGCAACAATGAAATCTTCCGCCAGAGCATCGCCGAGCTGCAGGCTTCGGAAAAACCGGCCGGCAAGGCCTGGTGGCAGATATGGAAGTGACACCAGAGCTGCGACAATCCGGTTACGCCCCGCGCAACGCACTCAATGCCGATCAACTCAAGCGCGGCATTGCCGAGCGCAGCAAGGCCCGCGGTGATGCGCCAGAGGTGGGCAAATGGTTGCTCAACCATTTCTACCGTCATCTGGTCGGCAACTTCGAGCCTGCGCGGCGGATCCTGACCCTGGAGCAGGCTGTCGAGGCACTGGGAACCGAGCCGCCGTCATGGGTGGCCAGGCATTTAAGCGACGCTGGCAAAGATTCGCAGCAGGTGCTTGCGCCGCTGGTCTGGGTCGATCCGCAGCAGGCGCCACTGCTGGCCCAGGAGGCCTTGCTGGTGGAGTTCCTGACCTCGCGTCAGGGCACGGCGCTGGCCGGCAAGCTCGACCGTATCAACTGCCCGCAGGCGCTGGCGCTGTGGCAAAAGGAACACGTGCAGATGACTGCGCGGGTCGAGCAGGGCTGGCGCCAGAGCCAGCCCGAGGCCTTGCTCACGCGGGTGACCACCGCTGAGCACGTATTGCAGGAGCTGCGCCCCGAGAGTTCTTTGCTGCGCGCGGAAATGGCCTTTGAAAGCTACGTGATGCGCCACTGCCTGGGCCAGTTCGCCGATCGCCGCGCCTTGACCGGCGGCTACGGCGAGCGCTATGCCGAAGCGGTGGAGCAGCGGCGCATGCGCGTGTTCAGTTTTCGCGATGGCCAGGGCCAGCCACACATCACCATCAGCCTGATCATCCAGGCCGACGGCACCTTGACCGTCGAGCAGGTCAAGGGCAAGCAGAACCGGCCGCCGGTCGAGCGCTATTACCAGGACCTGCTGCAGTGCCTGAATGCCCTGGGCACCGACCAGCAGACGCCCGCCGACTGCATCGCCATCGGCATCGTGCGCACCGAAGCCGGCTGGCTGCGCATCGAAGAGGTCAGCGACCCGACCGCCCAGACTCGCCTGGTGGCCCGTTATCCGCAACTGTACGAGCGCCTCGATGCGCCTTCGGCCATGGTCGAATGGCTGGTGGCCGGGCGTCAGCCGCAGCAGTTCTTGCAGGTTGCCCCGCAAGCGGTGTCGGTCAAGTACGCCACCCGGCATATTTTCAGTAAACGCATTGAGCGTCAGCCTAATGACCCGCTGTACCTGACCGAAGGTGTGCCGTGGCCTGACATGACCTCGCCCCAGGCCGAGGAAATCCAGGCCTGGCAGGCCCGGGCAAGGTAAGGAGAACGGCATGTCTTTGTTTATCGCAGTTGTTGTTTCAGCCTGGTTGCTGTGGCGAGCATTCAGACCACGCGGCGCCACGCCGTTGTTCAGCCAGCGCAAGCACTGGTCGCTGCTGCTGGCCAGGCCCATGGCCGATGCGATGGAAGTCGAGGGCTTCTACTCGCCGGCGTGCGATCACTTCACCGAGCAAGCGCAGACGATCATGCGCGCAGCGTTGCTGCACCAGGCGGGGGTACGCAGCAATTGCAATGACGAGGCGGTGCGGGCGCACTTCAGTGCGACCCTCGAACAGCAATGGTACAGCCTCGACCTGCAGGCGCTGACGGCCGGCGATGAGCCGCGTGCGGCCATGGCCTTTGCCTGCGCGCGGGTGGCGTTTCTGGTCCGTTGTGCGTTGCTGATGCGTTGGCTCGAGCCCGATCTCGCCTGGCGTGTGCTGCTGCTCAATGCGCAGCGGGCGCAGGACTGTTTCGACGGTTGGGAAGATTTCGGCAAAGCCTATAAGTTGGGGCGCGAGCAGTGGGTTGCGGCGTTTCGCGTCGACTCGCTGGGCGAAGCGTTCCACGAGCAGCATCTGCACCAGTTGCTGGCGCCCGGCGGCGGTGCCTGGGCCGATATATCCTGGCGTACGCCAGCGGCGTTGAACCCGGCTCTGGCGGGGTAGCGGCGCAGCTGTTGGTTCAAGTATCCGAGAGGGGGCATTGCGATGATCGGCTTCACCTTCCGCCAGTTGGAGTATTTCATCGCCGCCGAGCAGGGCAGTGTCAGTGTTGCGGCGCGCATCAAGCGTCGAGGCTGATGGCAGATAAATAAGTCTGTCTCCTTATCAGATGCTTATCACTGCAATGCCAATCGAGTCAGCTGGTTCTAGATCGATGACGACTCAGACATCTCCACCAGCAGGTGCCCAAATGCGTCGGCCGCAGGTGTCTTTCCTGTGACACTCCAAATCAGTCTGAAATCTGCAGCCAGCAGCGGCGGCAGGCCATGCTGACCGTCAATCACCACCATACCAGGCTCCAGATCACCCAGCGGTAGAGCGGTAACGGCAAGCCCTGCCAATACCGCCGCTCGCAGTCCTTGTTGACTTGGGGAGGTAAAGGCGACTCGCCAATTCACAGTGGAACGCTCCAATGCCTCTACGGCCACCTGGCGGTGCAAGCAGGGCGCTGGTGCAAACGCCAGCGGCAAAGGGGCGTCGCCGCTGAAGTCGAAATTCTGCGAAGCCGCCCACACAAACCGGGTTTCGCGCAGCACGGCACCGTCGGCCTGACTTCCCGGCAATGCCAGGATCACGGCCAGATCGAGCCCATCGACATCGACCAGCGCACGCAGATCGAGGTAGGTGCCGACAGTTACATCCAGACGTACAGCGGGAAATTGTCTGGCGAACCGAGTCAGCAACGGCGGCAGACCATCGCCGATAAAATTTTCTGGCACACCGAAGCGCACAGCCCCGGATACCGACGATTTTTTGAAACGCTGGGAAAGAGCGTCCTGCGCGCTGAGGACGTTTTCGGCATGGCGCAGAAAATCTTCGCCATCTTCTGTAAGCGTCAAACGTCGGGTGGTGCGAATCAGTAGCGTGGTACCGGCTTGTTCTTCCAAACGCCGGATCTGATGACTGATCGCAGACTGGCTCAAGTGCAGCCGCTCTGCGGCACGAGTGAAACTACCGGCCTCCTTGATTGCAACAAAAGCACGCAACAGAGTGGGGTCGAAGTCCATTAAGTCGACTCATGATGGATATTAATAAAACTTACGAAATTAAATCATTTCTGTCATTTTTTAATTGCTTCCAGAATGCGCCCGGTCACCTAGACGTGTGCCAGGTGACCCTGGCAAGGCTATCGCGTCTCTTCCCTGATGGCGTTCAGGGTGGTCTTGCCAGCACCCATCAACTTGATCTGGAAGATCATGATGCCGTTCACTTCTTCGCAAAAAGATGTTTTCACACTAGCCGCCGTTTGCTTGGCCTCATTGATGTTCGGCCTGGAAATCTCGAGCGTGCCGGCAATCCTGCCCACTCTTGAATCGGTTCTGGGCAGCGATTTCAAAGATATACAGTGGATCATGAATGCCTACACCATCGCCTGCACCACGGTACTAATGGCCACCGGCATACTGGCGGATCGGTATGGGCGCAAGCGAGTGTTTGTCATTAGCCTGGTGCTTTTCGGCATTACCTCTCTGGGTTGTGGATGGGCGCCCAGCCCCGGTGTGTTGATCGCCAGTCGATGCCTGCAAGGTATGTCCGGTGGTGCCATGCTGATCTGTCAGGTGGCAGTGCTGTCTCACCGATTCCAGTCGGGAGCTGCGCGCGGCAAAGCTTTCAGTGCGTGGGGGATCGTGTTTGGCATCGGTTTGGGGTTCGGTCCGATTATTGGCGCAGCTATCGTAGCGTTGTCGAGTTGGGAATGGGTGTTCCTGGTGCATGCGCCAATTGCCGTGCTCGCGCTGGTGCTGGTGATCGCCGGTGTCGATGAATCACGCGATCCGCAGCGTCGCCGGCTTGATGTGTTGGGTATTATTTCACTGTCGCTGGCGGTGCTGGGCCTTTCCTGGTTCATCACTCAGGGAGCGGGGGTGGGGTTCTCCAGTGGTTCGGCGATCGCCAGTCTGGTTGTGGCAATGGTCAGCTTCATCGTCTTTGTCGTCGCACAGCGACGCAATGTCGATCCGATGTTCGACTTCTCAGTGTTCCGCATCCGCCGTTTCTCGGGTGCATTGCTGGGGGCGGCGGCCATGAACTTCAGCTTCTGGCCATTCATGATCTACCTGCCTCTGTACTTTCAAAACAGCCTGGGCTACGCCAGTGTGGGCACTGGTCTGGCGCTGCTGGCCTATACGCTGCCGACACTGGTTGTCCCCCCGTTGAGCGAGCGGCTGGCGCTGCGCTATCGACCTGACGTGGTGATTCCCGCAGGCTTGTTCACCATAGGTTTGGGATTCTTGCTGATGAAGTGGGGCAGCAGTGTCGCGCATGCCAGCTGGCTGACGATGCTTCCGGGCTGCCTGATCGCCGGGATCGGGCTGGGGCTGACCAATACGCCTGTTACCAATACCACCACCGGATCGGTGCCTGATGAGCGCGCCGGCATGGCATCGGGCATCGATATCAGCGCTCGTATGATCAGTCTGGCAATCAATATCGCGCTGATGGGATTCATTCTGGTGGAAGGTATTCTGTCTTCTCTACGCAACCAGTTATCTGGCTTGTCCGATGATGTTCAACTGAGGTTGCTGGCGGAAAATATTTCAGCCGGTAACTCTGCCGTATTGGCGCAGACTGGCCAGGGCACCACGATTCCGGTCGATGTCGCCAACGCAGCGTTGGCGCATGGGTTTGGCTGGGTGATGCTCTATGGCGGGGTTGCTGCATGGGTGCTAGTGGTAGCGAGCTGCTTGGTCTTTCGTTCGAGTAAAGCCGTTCATTTTCAGCGGTGACTGTAATCCGAAGGACGGTTTCTGGCCGATTGCTGCCTATCGAAAAAGGCCGCAATCAGCCTGGAGGTTAAGTCGCCATCAGCGCTTGCTAAAGGCCAGCCCGGCTGCGAACAGAACAAAGACCATGCCTGTGGTGTGATCCATCCACTTGATCACTTTCTTACGCCGCAGAACGCCGGCAAGGGATTGAGTAGCGCCAATCAACGTCGAAGACCACATCAAACCCAGCACCACGTGAATGCTGACCAAACCAAATGTCCAGGCAACCAGGCTGTGCCCGTGGGGGATAAATTGAGGGAGAAAAGAGACGTAGAAAATGCCGATTTTGGGATTGAGGACGTTCCCCATCATGCCCTTCAGGAACCAGTTTGCATTTGGCTTGCCGTCATCTTCGACGGGCGACAGTGAGCTACGCGGGCGCAGCAACATGTTCAATCCGAGCCATGCCAGATAAGCGGCGCCGCAGTATTTCAACAGACTGTACGCCAGCTCCGATACCGCAATCAGAGCACCCAGGCCAAAGGCGACAGCGGCGCCCCACAGTAAGCAGCCAGCATTGATACCCAGCGCAGCGCGAAACGCCTGTTGCTTACCTTCCACCGTTGCGGTTCTCAAAACCAGAGCGGTATCGAGGCCGGGCGTCAGTGTTAGCAGAGTGGCTGCGAAGGTAAAGGCGAGGAGATTATCTGCAATAGACATCGGTGTATGACTTCAAAGTGATGACGCGCGAACGTTAGCACATGGCGGGTTGCCTTCTGCGACTGCACGATCTTCCAGTCTTTTTACGAACGCTTCGGCTTCTGCCAGACAGGTTGGTCCGGTGCCTGTTGCATTGAAATTGGAGAGTGGGTGTCATCTTGGCGTCATCGAACCGATGGCAAGATCCTCGCAAACCGTCTTGAGCGCTCAGCAGTGCTCCGCCTGATGGCTGATGAATTTGCGAGGAATACCCGTATGAAAGGAGACGCCTCCCTGTTTGCGGCCATTGACCTGGGTTCCAATGCGTTCCGCATGATGATTGGCCAGTCGGTCAAACGGAACCAGCAATTCGTTATCCAGGAGGTGAAAACCCTGCGTGAGCCTGTCCGCTTGGCGGAGGGATTTCAGGGCGGGTCGCTGAACGAACTGGCGCTGGATCGGGGATGGCAGGCACTGGCGCGATTTGGCAAAAAGTTACGCGGCTTTGAGGCCGGTCGTGTACGTGCGGTGGCGACCAGTGCCGTCCGCGAAGCAGATAATGCTCAATTGTTTCTGGGCAGTGCAGAGCGGCATTTAGGTTTTCGTATTGATGTCCTCTCCGGGCATGAAGAGGCCCAACTGGTGTACGCCGGGGTTGCCCACACGATACCGGGTACCGAGAGTATGCGACTGGTCGTGGACATCGGCGGTGGTTCAACTGAATTGATTCTGGGGCAGGGTGCTCACCCCCTGTTGACCGAGAGTATTGCCATCGGCAGCGGCACCTTTGGTGCACGTTACTTTCAGGGCGGTGATATCACGGCTCAAGCGCTCCTCGAGGCTGAGCGGGTGGCCACTCTACAGTTTGAGAAAGTTGCACGTCGTTATCGCGCACTCGGTTGGCAGCAGACTATCGGTTCTTCAGGTACCGCAAGGATGCTGGCCAAAGTGCTCAAGGCCAATGGATTGAACGACTACGGCCAAAGCGGTATCACCTACGGCGGTCTGTTGCGTCTGTCATTGCGTCTGCTGGAAGCGGGGCATGTGAAACGACTCAAATTAGCGGGTTTGCCAACCCATCGCCTGAGCGCCTTGCCCGGCGGCCTGGTGCTCATGCTGGCGGCGTTCAAGGTATTTGGTATCCCGCATATGACTCCGTCCGAGCCAGGCTTAAGGTTCGGCGTTCTGCATGGCCTGATGTGTAAACACTAGTGGAAACCGAAGCCGACTTTTTCAACACGGTCGGCCGATTTCTGCCTGTCGCCAAGGACATGGAAAGGGCATCGATATATTTTTCATTGCTGCGGCCCTTGCTGCTGAGACGGATGCTGCTGGCGTTGCGGTTTCTGTTGCGGCAGCGGCTGCGGTTGTTGCTGCGGCTGATGCGGTAACTGTCCCGCCTCGTGCTGCTGTTGAGGCAGCCTCTGTTGTGGCAGCGGCTGCGGTTGTTGCAGCGGCTGATGCGGCAGTTGTCCCGTCTCGCGCTGCTGTTGAGGCAGCCTCTGTTGAGGCAGCGGCTGCGGTTGTTGCAGCGGCTGATGCGGCAGTTGTCCCGCCTCGCGCTGTTGTTGAGGCAGCCTCTGTTGTGGCAGCGGCTGCGGTTGTTGCAGCGGCTGATGCGGTAGCTGTCCCGTCTCGCGCTGCTGTTGAGGCAGTCGCTGTTGCGGCTGCTGTGGCCGTGAAAGCATGTGTATGTGACGCCAGTGAGCGCGATGGCGGAACCAGTCCCGATCGCGGTAGTGGCGGTTCCAGTAGCTGTCGAAGCCGAAGATCAGAGTCGGCATACCTATCTGGGCGCCATAGTCGGGGATGTATACGCGCCGCCCGGCGTAATCGTACTCAAGTAAGTTGCCGGCTATCCAACCGCGTTCGCCATGCCAGCTGACATCGCACCACCGCCAGTCACTGAGGCAGCCATAGATCGTCAGCCTCGAGCCCCGAGGTACGGTCATGATGGGCGGATAGGCGAGGTCCGGGCCGGTTCTGAGGACGCTGTTGGAAACGGTGTAGGCAAACTGGTCCTGAGCAAAGGTCACGGGAGTGGACAGGCACGCAAGCACTCCAATGATCAAGTAGATAATCGCTTTCATGTCTCGGGCCCTCTGTACCGAGACATCATTTTACATCCGAATGAACGAGTTCCCCCTTGTCTCGGCATGCCCCTGTCTAGCGCTTCTGGCCGCTTTCTTCTGGTGGCCGTATATCCCGAAACAGGCTCAGCAGCAGTAAGTCGTAGGTGATCTTCAAGCCGCCCGCGATCACCAACGGCCAACCAAACGTCGATAAGCCCAGCAAATAACCAGCGAGCAGTGGGCTCAACGCCGACGCCAGGCTTCGTGGGACCGTCGTGATACTGGCCGCAGCTGCGCGCTCCCCACGTGGCACGATTGCCATGATGTAGGAGCTACGGGTCGGAACATCCATTTGCGACAACGCGCTGCGTGCAAGCAGCAGGATGATTGCCAGGTTCAATGTCGGCATCAGAGGAATGAGGATCAGGAACAGGCTGGAGGGTAAGTGGGTAAACACCATCGTATTCACGAGTCCAAACCGATCGGCTATGCGATTCGCTGCCAGATATGAAAACGCCGTCAATACTCCGGTCCAGAAAAAAATCTGCCCTGCGACCGTGGTGGAAAGCTGAAATTTCTGGAAAAGCCACAAGGCGATCATCGATTGCACTACGAAGCCACCCCCGAACGCATCCAGGCTAAACAAGGCTGCGAGGGTATAAACGACCCGTTTCGATTTTTGTAACGGCGCAGCCGGTGCCTTGTGCTCGTCCGTGCCGATCGCCTGAGGTAGCGTGGAGTAAATCAGCGCCGATGCCAGTCCTAATAAGCCGTAAAGGAGAAACATCGCTTGTAGCGCTTTCTTCCTGTCGAGCCCGGATGTCGCGACTATCCAATCAGGCGCACCTGCGACCAGCGCCCCCAATGCAGCAGCCAATGCAGCGATCAGACTATAGCGGGCAAACACCGCCGTCCGCTGACGTTCGTCCACTATGCCGGAAAGCACGGCGTGCTCTAGCGGCAAGAATACGCTGACGTCGCCGCTGGACGGATTCAATGTCCCGACGATAGCAATCACCAGCAAAGGCCAGAAATCGGTGACAGTCGCAAAACCAAAGCCGGTTCCCGTCATGAGTAGCGAGGCCATCAGCAGCAACAGACGGTAGGTAAAACGATGAGCATAGAGGCCTACCAGGAGCGTCAATACACCTGAGCCTAACAACGTGCCGGTGGCGATCATCCCGACTTGAAGCGGCTGCATGCCCAATGCCAGCAGATACAGTGGCAGCAGTAAGCTGACGTAACCGTCGGCGAATGCCCGCAAGCCTCGCACGCATAGCAGACGGGAAAGGACCGGCGAGTTCACTTAACCCAGCGTGCAGGGCATTTTCCGACCGCGCCGCAGATCCAGCCGGCGCAAAAGGGGACAGAATTATTTTTCATTGCTGTCGAGTCTGATGGCAGATAAATAAGTCTATCCCCCTTTCCATGCAAGTGCTTCAACGTAGCGGTTACTACTGATGCGCCCGTGTATTTCCATTGTCCATGCACATGGACAGACATAACGGATTTACCTCATTTTTCTGTGAAATCCGCAGGCATAGAGTGGCTTCACCGGTTTTAAACACCGAGCTGAAAACCCCACTACGCAGTCAATCGGAGATTCAAAAATGAGTAATAAACTGGCGGGTAAAGTTGCATTGGTCACTGGCGGCACCACCGGCATTGGCCTGGCATCCGCGCAGGAGCTTGCAGCACAGGGCGCAACGGTCTTCATCACCGGCCGTCGTCAGGCCGAGCTGGATGCGGCCGTCACGCTGATTGGCGAAAAAGCGGTCGGGATCAGGGGCGACGTGGCGAGCCTGGCCGATCTGGACCGGGTTTTTTCACACATCGCCGCACAAGCCGGGCATCTCGACATCGTATTTGCCAATGCGGGTGGCGGCGACATGCTGCCGCTGGGCTCGATCACTGAAGAGCATTTTGATCGTATTTTCAGTGTCAACGTCAAAGGCCTGCTTTTTACCGTACAGAAGGCGCTGCCACTGCTCAAAGACGGAGGTTCGGTGATCCTGACGGCGTCTACCACGGCCACCCAAGGCACCGAAAACTTCAGCGTTTACAGTGCGAGCAAAGCCGCTGTACGAAACTTTGCCCGGTCCTGGCTGCTTGACCTGAAGCCTCGCAACATTCGCGTGAACGCCATCAGTCCTGGCCCGGTCGCCACGCCGGGTCTGGCAGGCCTGGTGCCAGCAGAACATCTCGACGGCCTGCATACGCATCTGGCCAGCCTCGTTCCGATGGGGCGTCTGGGTGATCCGAAAGAGGTCGCTAAAGCGGTGTTGTTCCTGGCGTCCGATGACAGCAGCTTCATCAACGGCATCGAATTGTTCGTCGACGGCGGTGCCGCGCAAATCTGATTGCCATGGCTTGAGTCGAAGCACCTGCGCGGTGTTTCGACGATTGCTCTTTCATCAGCGCGGCATGTCGGTACCACGCCTTTGACCCGAGTGAGCCTGTTCATTTCAACGTGGAAAAATGCTCCACCAGCCAGTCGATGAACACGCGAACCCGATTGCTGAGGTTGCGGTTGGGCGGGTAGGCGACATGAAAGGGATACGGGGCTGGGCGCCAGTCTTGCAGGATGGGTACCAGTACTTCGGTCTCGATGTAGGGTTGCACTGCATAGTTGAACGTATGGATTACCCCCAGCCCCGCTAGTCCCGCAGCAATGTGCGCGTTGCTTTCATTGACACTCAGTACACCGCTGCCGATCACTTCGAATTTCTCGTCACCTCGCTGAAATACTGCCGGGATCACTCGATTGGTTCGAGCCGATTGATAACAGATGACGCGATGATCGTTTTCCAGTTCCCGTGGATGAGCGGGAACACCAAAACGTTGCAGATAGGCGGGTGTGGCGCAGGTGATCCAGGATGCCTGGCCCAGGAATCTGGCCGCCAGGGACTGCTCCATGAGGGGGCCGCCGCGTATGACACAGTCGACGTTGTCGCTGATCAAATCGACATGCCGATCGCTCACGCCCAAGTCGATCTCAATGTCGGGAAAACGCGCAAAGAATTCAGGCAGGGCGGGAATGATCAGTGCGGTCGCCACGGAGCTACCGACATCGACATGGATTTTCCCGCGAGGATTGAACAGCGTGCTTTGAAAACCGGCATCAATCTCCTCCAGGTCCCGGATGATTCGTGCGGTTTGCTCATAATATTTGGCCCCGTCTGCGGTGACGGTCACGCTGCGAGTGGTGCGTTGTAGCAAGCGCACGCGCAGAAAACTTTCCAGCTCCTGTATCAGCTTGCTCACCGAAGTTTTTGGCATTTCCAAAGAGTCGGCTGCCTTGGTAAATGAACCTGCTTCGACGACCCGGGCAAACACGCGAATGGCTAAAAGTTGGTTCATGCTCGGTTGTGCCCAGTGGGTGAGTTCGGTCGCAGTCTAGTGTGTCAGGAGCAGAAAACCGAACTGACGCCCTTACTGTTCCCGTATCGGGAAAAACAGATCGAAACAGGTCACGCCATTTTCGCTGGTGACGCTGTAGCGGCCACTGTGCAGTTGCATGATCGTGGCGACGATCGAAAGCCCCAGGCCATTGGACTGGGCCGAGCGCTCGCGTGATGGGTCAACGCGGTAGAAACGCTCGAATAATCTTGGAAGGTGTTCCGCCGGAATGGTGGTTCCGTAGTTGCGCACGCGCAGATTGATGCCGTCCTCGGACGGTGTGGCCTGGATCAACAGTTCGGAATGAGGTGCGCCATATTTGATCGCATTGGCGCACAGGTTGGCCAAGGCGCGGCGTAGCAGCATGGGCTCGGCCCAGATAAGGCCGTCGCCCTCCGCGCGGATGGTCATGTCGACGTCCGCGGCCAGGCCTTCAAAGTAATCGGCTACGCGTTCCAGCTCGTCGGCGGCACCCAGTTCCTGGCGCTGATCACGAGCGCTACCGGGATCAGTACGAGCAAGGAACAGAATGTTGTCGAGCATGCGTGCCAGGCGTTCGAGTTCTTCGACGTTGGAGGCGAGCAACTGCTGGTAATGTTCCACGCTGCGGTTCTTATGCATGGCGACCTGGATTTCGCCCAGCAAGTTGTTGATGGGTGTGCGCAGTTCGTGGGCCATGTCGGTCGAGACCTGGCTCAGTTGCGCAAAACCCTTGGCGAGTCGCTCAAGCATGGTGTTGAAGGAGTCGATCATTGGCAGCAACTCCTTCGGAGCACCTTGGCTGTCGAGTCGCTCTGTCAGGTTGCCGATGCCGATACCGTGGGCTTGTTGCGCCAGGCGCCTGACGGGCAACAAGCCGCGGTGAACCAGGGCATATCCCGCCAGCGCCAGGACGATCGCCGCGAGGCTGGCGAGGATGTAAACGCTGAGACGATAGCTGGCGAGTACGGCGGTTCGTTCGGTCATCAGGCAGCCAACGGTCAGTTTCAGCTTGCCCGAGTCGATACTTGCGGAGATGGCCGCAAAAGGTGTTCCGTTCACGGCGGGTAGATGCTGTACATCGGTCAGTGACAGGGAATGGTCCATGGTCACGGGAGTGAGGTCGGGAATATCGATATGACGAGGATTGACCTGCAGTAACGGGGCTTCCCCTGGAACGCCAATCGTGAGTATGTATTCGCGATTGCCCAGCATGTTCTGAAACAGCATAGGTTTGGTCTTGATCAGTTCCAGCGTATTGCTGCCATTAAGAAAAGTACGCAACTGATCAATGCGGTAGACCAGAGTGGACTCGTCACGTCGGATCAGTTCGCGTTCAAGATCGCGATACAGTGCGACGCCGGTGGTGGCCATCAGGGCGAAGGCCAGCAAGGCGAACACCACGGCCAGGCGCAGGGTGAGGGAGTAATGACGACGGTTCATGGTTGCGTATCGAAGCGGTAGCCAACGCCCCGCACACTGTGGATCAGCTTCAGCTGGAAAGGGTCGTCGATTTTCAGGCGCAGGCGTCGCACCGCCACGTCGACCACGTTGGTGTCGCTGTCAAAGTTCATGTCCCAGACCCGGGAGGCGATCAGTGAACGCGACAGCACCTGATCCTGATGCGTGGCGAACAGGTGCAACAACGCAAACTCTTTGTTTGTCAGCGTCACGCGCACGCCGGCGCGGGTGACGCGGCGTTTGATGACGTCAATCTGCAGGTCGGCGATCTGCAGTTGCTCTTCTTCCCGGGTCGGACCCCGACGGGTCAGGGTGCGCAGGCGTGCGACCAGTTCGGCGAAAGAAAAGGGTTTGATCAGGTAGTCGTCGGCCCCCAGCTCCAGGCCTTTGATTCGGTCGGCGATGTCATCGCGCGCGGTCAGGAACAGTACCGGCGTGTCGGCTTCCTTGCGCAGGCGGCGCAGTACTTCCCAGCCGTCCATTTTCGGCATCATCACATCCAGCACGATGACGTCGAAAGGCGTTTCCAGGGCCAGGTATAAACCCTCGGCGCCATCGCGGGCCAGGCTGACGGAGTATCCCTGCTCCTGCAGACCATTGAGTAAGTAATTGCCCGCCTTGGGCTCGTCTTCCACGACAAGGATGTTCATGAGAATGACCTTGGTTCGGTGTCGGCCTTCAACCCAAAAGAACGGGCCTGAACGCCGAGAGCAGGTCGCGCAATTTTAGCCCAATCATCAGGTTTTGTTGCGTATTGCCTGCTCCCGGACAGTCATGTGTATACCGCATTCCATCAGTTTCCGTTGGTGCAACGTCCTTGAACCGAATAGTCCAGCACATGTTCCTGACCCTGATGATCCAGGTAATCGAGACGGGCTGGAGTGACGTCACATTGGTCCGGAATTTCAGTCATGGACAGGACTTTCGCAACGTCCAGGTGGACGAAGAAACCGGTCCTGTCGTGGATCACCGCCGAAGTGTCGCTGGTACCGGCGAAGGCTGAGCCGGTGGCGAGGAGGGTGGCGAGTCCGAGCGTTAACAGTTTCATGGCAGTATCTCCTTGTCTGAAGTGGTCTGCCTGTTGTTTGGCAGTGAGTTCACGGTAACAAGGCAACTCCAACAGCCGACGAACAGGGCCATTACAAAGTTGTAATACAAGGGCGGGTGACTGGAGGCGATTGAAGCGAGAAGTTGCATCGAGAACTATCCTTACCTCTCCAGAGGAGGATGGCGATGAAGTACATGATCAGCTGGTTTGAACGGCCACAAGGTTCGCCTGCGGAGTACGAGAGTGCGCAGAAACGGATCCTGGAGGTGTTCGGTCAATGGAAAGCCCCGGACAATTTCAAGATCGAGGTGTTTGTCGTGCGCGTGGGCGAGTGGGGCGGACACATGCTGGTGGAGTGCGACGATCCGCTGGCGGTTCACAAGGTTTGCTCGACGTTTCCTGCGTTTGAATTCCAGGCGCGACCGGTGGTTGCCGTCGAGGACGCGGTCCGGGTCGAACTCGAAGCAATCGCCTGGCGCGATGGCCTGAAACCCCAGTGATGCAGATTATCCCGGTGCTATCGAAGAGCGGGCGGATCGCCCGCTGAGCTTTGTTGAATGAACCGATCAATCAACCACCTTGCGGCGGGTCCTGGCGGCAGGTCCGTGCGATAGATGGCGTCGAAGGTGTACATCCCGCTTTTGTATTCTGGCATTTTCAGGTGGACGAGTCGGCCAGCATCCAGATCTTCCCGGACTATCGTGATCGGCATGTTCCCCCAGCCAATGCCTTCACGCAGCAACATGTGTTTGGCTCCCAGGTCGGCCAGCCTCCAGGTGCGGGTACTGAGGACTGCGAAATCCTTGTCTTTTGTCAGGAGCGAACGGTCGGACAGCACAAGCTGGATGAACTCACGTCCAGCACCTGGAATATTCAACGCGCTTGAGGCCAGTGGATGATTGGGGGCTGCCACCGGAATCAGCTCGACACTGCCGACTGCAATTCTTTCGATACCATCAATCCCCTCATTCATCGGGCCACTGACGCCGACGGACGCGCCGCCGTTGATCACCAGTTGAGTGACTGCACCGAGCGCCTCCATATGCAGGTGGAGTGCAACCGTAGGAAATTCCTCTCGAAATGATTTGAGTGCGTCCACCACGCGCTCAGCGGGAAGCATCACATCCAGTACCACATGAACTTCAGCTTCGAGCCCCTGAAGCAGGCCTTTTACTTTGGCGCGTAACCCATGAATGCCATTGGCGATGGTTCTGGCTTCGGCCAGCACGGTGCGGCCGGCGTCGGTGAGTTGGGGTTTGCGCGTCGTATGGCGGTCAAATAGCGACACGCCGAGTTGCATCTCAAGATTGGCGATCGAGTAGCTGATGACTGAAGTGGCTCGGTGCAGTTTTCGTGCGGCGGCTGCAAAACTGCCGACCTCGACAACTGTCAGGAACACACGCAGTTGATCGAGAGTGGGAGTGCCTGGGTCTGAGATCATTTCTATTTACTCGAACGTAATCGTCGAAATTAGTCGGCTATTGCGATTGTAGAGTGGGTGGCAGACTTTCTTCAACGCGGTGCTCCAATGGTGGATGCGCCCAACTTGATGGAAGAACGACCATGTCCCAATCTGCAGCGACTACCTCCAAAGATACCCATGAACTGTCCAGTGCTGTCGCTACCACCGCCACGGCGGCGCTGGTCGGCCGTGTGTTCCTCAGCGCCATCTTCATCCTCTCGGGCATCTCCAAGCTGAGCGCCCCGGCGATGATGATCGGCTACATCGGTTCGGTGGGTTTGCCATTCCCGCAACTCGCTCTGGCGTTGGCCATCATCATCGAGATCGGTGGCGGTATTGCGCTGATCGCTGGCTACCGCACCCGTGCCGTGGCGCTGGTGCTTGCGCTGTTCAGTGTGATCACCGCGCTGGCATTCCATAACAGCCTGGGCGACCAGAACCAGTTCATCCACTTCTTCAAGAACATCGCCATGGCGGGTGGCCTGTTGCAGGTCGTCGCATTCGGCGCTGGTCGTTTCAGCCTCGACGCCCGTCGTCGCTGAGCCAATGGCGCCGCAGTGGATGAACGCGTGCGGCGCCTCTCAGGTTCATCTTTCGAAATACTCCGAGAATTCACCATGAAAGCCATACGTGTGCATGAATACGGCAACCCGGATGTGCTGTCTTCGGCTTCGTTGTCGAAAACCTGCCGAGTAAGCACCGGGCGAAGGTTTCCTTCTGCCCGATGTCCAGCTTCGAGTCGCTCACTTCAATTTATAGGGGAGGTATCCTGTTTTGGCATAAAGAAACGCGAAAATAGTTCGGATTGTGATTTGATGTTTAATTTGGCGTAAATATTGCGGCGGTGAACTTTTATCGTCTCTGTCGACAGGGAAAGTTTTCCGGCTATCTCTTTGTTAGAGAAACCACCCAGTAGCAATTTGAGTGCGTCATTTTCGCGTGTTGTTATTTGTTCTTGATTGAAGTGGATGTTGCTGCCAGCGGAAATGCATAGTTATCGATTTGCACGTATTCATTTAATGTGCGAATAAGCGATCTCCAGAACTCTGGACGGTTCAACTGCATGATCAGCTTTCCAATCGATCGGTGCCAGGCCAGGCTATGAAGGTCGAACGGCATTTTCTACCCCTTTAGGGTTAGGGAATCGTCGGTCAGGGGTAAGTATTCGTAGGTATTTACTATTCGCTAGTGCCCGGTATATTCACTATTCAGGGCTTGGAATGGCCATGAGGGCACATCGTCTTGACAAGGATAGTTGCATGAGAAAATCACCTTTGCGAAGCATTTTTTCAGCCTCGCTTCTCTGTGTAGGGATCAGCACATCAGTGGCGGCTGTAGAGCCTGGGATGTATCTGTATAACTGGTTTGGGCTTATCGCACCGGAGACCCCAAAGGAGTTTGAGCAGGAAACCGGTACCAGAATGCAGATGGATGCGTTCGACAGTGCCGAAATCATGCAGAGTAAGGTAATGGCTGGGCGCACGGGGTATGACGTGGTGGTGGCTACCTCCGATGTGTTGCCAAGCCTGATCCAGGCGGGAGTCCTTCAGCCCCTGGATCGTCATCAACTGAGTAATTTGTCACATATCGATCCTGAGATCTTGTCCCAGCTCGCGGTCAATGATCCTGGTAATCGCTACGCTGTGCCCTATTTATGGGGCACTACCGGCATTGGCTATGACGTTGATAAAGTCAAAGCAGCATTGGGCGATGATGCTCCGGTGAATAGCTGGGACCTGATCTTCAAAGAAGAAAACATCAGCAAACTCCAGTCGTGTGGTGTGGCAATGCTCGACTCTCCCAGTGAGATCGTTTCGATTGCTTTGCATTACCTTGGGCTCCCCAGCAACAGCAGGAACCCGGATGATTACCAGAAAGCACAAGCCCTGCTGTTAAAAATCCGCCCCTACGTCCTCTATTTCGACTCATCCAGAATCGACGCTGACCTGGCGGATGGCAATATTTGTGCGGTTGTGGGATGGGCTAATGGCGCCCTTGCTGCGCGGGCCATAAACGAGAAGTCCAACACTGGACGCAAGATTGCCTACAGCCTTCCTCGCGAGGGCGCGCTGGTGTGGTCGGAAAATCTGGTTCTGCTAAAAAACGCACCTCACCCGAAGGAAGGGTTGGCGTTTATTAATTATATGTTGCGACCAGAAGTTATTGCCAAGACCTCAAACCACACGCTGTACCCTAACGCTAATAAAGATGCCACTAAGTTTGTCGAGCGGAAGCTGGCAGACAATCCTTGGGTTTACCCGGATCAAAAGACGATTGCTACACTTATTCCACTTGAACCGCTGCCATTGAAGTTGGAGCGTGTCCGCACCCGAGTTTGGAGCAAAGTTAAGACTGGCATTTGATCTGGCTGGGGTGTTGTCTTTACTGAAGAGTTGCTTCTGCTTCCGGCGATAGTCAGCGTTTATTTAAAATGCGGGTCATCACGTAGGGAGCAGGGGCTGCCTTTATCAGTCGACTGACTAAAGGGTTGTCACAGCAGTTCAAGGGAAGGAGAAAAGTCATGCGTCAAGGTGATTGCCAATGCTACGTGGAGTCGGACGAATACAAAGCCTACAAGGAAATTGAGGAACAGATCGCCCATTGCACGCCCGAACAAGCCTGGGCCATGTATTACGTCTCGGCCGGAGTGGTGCGTCAAAACATCGCCATGGCGGTGACGGAGCACATCGCCAGGGGTAACAAGGCTCTGCTGGTTGAGTTTCCCGAATTTGCACCGGCTGCTACGGCTCATGTGTTGCCTGCGCGGTCTCTTGACTGACTTGCATCAGCCTTGAAGGCGCCCGTTCTACAGGTGTTGGCCAATCATTCACTGGTCTAAATCGAAAGGCCAAATCGATATTCGTGCTCTGTCCCTTCTTGCCGAAAGGCATGTTCGATCGAGAAGCCACACCGTTCCAGTACTTTTGCCGAGCCGATATTGCCAGCGTATACGTTGGCAACCAGTTGTTTAAGGTTCCAATGCAGCTGCGCCTCCTGGATCAGACGCCTCACCGCTTGCGTTGCCAGTCCCTGGCCGCAAGCGCTTTGAGCAATCCGATAGCCGACTTCTGCCGAGCGCTCGGCTATGTCGATGCCTTTCAGGTTCGCTCGACCCACTATTTTTCCGTCAGGATCTTCGATGACAAACGGGTGCCAGGTTCTGGCGGCAAAATCGGATAAATAAGCGGCAATGTGGTCGGTGACACCTTGTATCGAGTAAAAAGCAGAATCGCGCGCGTCAATGTGGCGCTCAAACCATTCGCGATTGTCCAGTTCAAATGTCAGTAATGCCTCAGTATCGGTACTTTGAAGGGTACGAATTCTGATGGGCTTCATAAGGTTGCTCCTTTTTCTGTCACCGAGGGCAACGTTTTCCGTGTGGTCGCCTGATCGTAAAGGGATGCGTCTTTACTGGCTACCCAAGCGCTTTGAGCAAACGCGGCTAGGCGCGTTCATGCCGGCATGGTCGATCCTGTGCCTACCGTACTTCCCGGAGCCTTTATCCAGTGTCTGACATGCCGACCAACGCCGCCTATGCGAAACGCTTCAACGCCGTACTCGCCTACATTGACGCCAACCTCGAAGGTGTCCTTTCGGTGAAGACATTGAGCCGTGTGGCGAACTTTTCGGAATTTCACTTCCATCGGCAATTCACCGCGTTCGTGGGCGTACCGGTCTCACGTTATGTGCAACTGATGCGGCTACGACGCGCGGCGCATTGCCTGGCCTCCCTTGCGGATCATTCGGTGCTGGACGCCGCACTCGGTGCCGGCTTTGAAAGCCCCGAGGCATTCTCCAGGGCGTTCAGGCGGGCGTTCGGTATGACGCCGAGTGCATTCAGGAAGCAACCGAACTGGCAGGTCTGGGGTGCGGTGTTTGCAATTCCTCATTTTTCCAGGAGCATCATCATGCAGGTACGAATCGTGGAGTTTTCCGAAGTCAGGGTCGCAGCGCTTGAGCACTGCGGGCCAACCGGGCTCATCGATGAGAGCGTGCGCAAGTTCATCGAGTGGCGTACGCAGAGCGGACAGTCGCCGGTGGCATCGAGTCGCACCTTTGGCATTCCCTACGGCAATCCCGATACGACACCGCCGGAAGAATTCCGCTTCGCCATGTGCGGCGAGATTCACGAGGCCGTGGCGCCGAATGAGTTTGGCGTGCGCGAACTCGTCATTCCTGGCGGCCGCTGCGTGGTGGTGCGACACGTGGGCTCGACGGATCATATCGGCGAAACGATCTATCCGATCTACCGCGACTGGCTTCCTGCCAGCGGTGAGGAGCTTCGTGACCATCCGCTGTACTTCGATTACCTGAGTGTCTATCCCGAGACACCGCACGATCAGTGGCAGACCGATATTTATATTCCGTTGCAATAGCGGTTGCGGCGCACGTTGCTTTCGACCCGGTGCTGTCGCTGGGCTATTGAGTGAGCGGCGGAGCCCTGTATCAGGGCTCCGCTGAATGGCGACTCTCTCACTGCTTCGAAGCAACGCTAGCAGGCTCTGGCGTGGAAGAAAGATGGCCAATAGCTTTCATTTCAGTCATTTGTACCGTTCGAAGGCGTTTATACTGCGCAGGCTTTTGATCAATGCGCGCTCAACCGCCCGGGTACTCACTTGAAACGCGACCTTCGACTTGCCACTTTGCTGACCTCCCTGGTGTGTGTATCCGTGGTGGTGCTGACTGTCTGGCAGATCTGGACAGCCCGTGAGAACACCCTGAGTGACATCGAAACCGACACGTTGAATTTGACCAAGGCACTCAACACGTACACCGAGGGCACGTTCAAGCAAAGTGAAGTGGTACTGCTGGGGCTGACGGACAGGATCGAGAAAGACGGGACCGGCCCGCAGCAGCTCGAACGCCTGAAAGTGCTGGTCGCTCAGGAGATGGGTGCACTGAAGCAATTGAACAGCGTGGCGCTGTATGACGCTCAGGGGGATTGGATATTCTCGACCAACAAGCATGTCTCACCCAACAGCAGCCACGCTGATCGAGCATTCTTCAAGCATCACCGCGACAATTCGGACCGCGGCATCTTCATCGGTCCGGCGATTCTCAGTCGTGCCACTGGCGTCTGGGTGATTTCGGTCAGTCGACGAATCGATCATCCGGATGGAAGTTTTGCCGGGGTGATCGCCGCCACCTTGAGTCTCGAGCACTTCCTCAAGCTCTATCGAACCATGTCCGTTGGGCAGTATGGCGCGATCAGCCTGACCTCATCCGAAGGGCGTCTTCTGGTGCGGTATCCCTTCCAGGAGCAGGACATCGGGCGTGATCTGTCTCGTGCACCGATATTTTCCGAGTACCTGCGCAAGATGTCGTCGGGTACCGTGGACTTTGTTTCAAACGTCGATGGCATCCATCGAATCTACGCGTTCACCAGAAGCGATCAGTATCCCCTCGTGACGACGGTCGCGGTGGGCCAGGACGAGGCCATGCAAGCGTGGTGGAGCCAGACCAGGCAATCGGTTGCGGTGGTGATGGTGTTGCTGGGACTCCTGATTACGCTTGGGCGCAGATTGATTGCCGATATCAGTCATCGTATTCGGGCAGAGGCAGACCTGCGAACCACCCAGACTACGCTGATCGAGCTTAACCAGACGCTGGAAGTTCTCGCCAGCGAAGACAAGCTGACCGGTCTTGCCAATCGCCGGCATTTCGATCAGTTTCTGGATATCGAATTCAAGCGCGCCAAGCGCCAGCGAAGTCCTTTGTCGCTGATCCTGATCGATGTGGATTTTTTCAAGCGTTACAACGATCACTATGGGCATCTCGCCGGAGATGAATGCCTGCGCATCATCAGCCAGTCGATCAAGCAGTGCGTGCGTCGTCCAGCTGACATGACCGCCCGCTACGGCGGTGAAGAAATCGCTGTGGTGATGCCCAACACAGACGAGTCGGGTGCCCGCTCGGTTGCCGAGGCCATTCTCCTCGGCATTGCACAGGCGCGACTTGAACACCTGTCGAGCCCTTTCGGTAGCGTGACCGCCAGCCTCGGGCTGGCGACTTTTACCGCCTACGATAGCGAGCATGATGAAACGTCGCTGATTGACCTGGCCGACCGTGCGCTGTATTTGGCAAAGTCGCAAGGCAGAAATCGCCTGAGTGTCGCCGCTGTTGGCGTGCAAGGCGAATCTGCGTAAACCGCGATGACACTGGTGCAGTGCTAGCGCTTTTCAAACCAGCCATGATCGCGGTACCAGGCCAGCGTATCGGTAAGCGTCTGTTCGACGGGGCGAAACCGCAGGCCAAGCTCTTGTTTGCTCTTGTCAGGGTTGAAATGCGTGCGCCCGGCTTCGCGCACCATCAGGCGCACGGTCGCCATGCTCAGCAGAATCGGCTTGCCGGTCAGGCGCGCATAGAGCTCTTGCGTAAACGCCAAGGCGTACAGCAGCGACAGCGGCAATTGTCGTAGCGGCGTCTTGACACCCGCTATCTTGCCCAGCAAGGGCACCAACTCAGCCATCGTCATGTGGCGTCCCGCTGCCAGGTAACGTTCGCCACTTCGGCCGTGCTGCGCAGCGGCGATTTGCGCCAATGCCACATCGCGGGCATCGACGACAGAGAAACTGCCGGGAACCAGGCCGGGCAGTTTATTGCGCACGACGTCGTTGAGTAATTGCCCCGAGGAAGTCGGGCCAATATCGGCAGGGCCCCACATCCAGCCAGGCAGAACCATGCAGGCATGCAGGTCGGGATGGTCTTCCAGGAACGACAACACGACACGATCAGCGAGGATCTTGCTGCGATAGTAGCCATCAGCATCGGCTTCGTTGCGCAGGCACGTCTCATCGATCGATGTGCCGGGAGCGCCGTCGAGCACGGCAATGGAAGAGGTGTGGATGAAACGGCGAACACCGGCATTGTAGGCGTGCTCAAGCAGGCGCTGCGTGCCTGTCACGTTGATCCTTTCAAGTTCCTCCCAGTGGCTGCCGCCCTTGTAGTTGTCGCGAAAGAACGCCGCCGTGTGAAACACCGAATCGCAGCCTTGCATCGACGCGGCGAAGGCATCGACATCGGCCATGTCACCCACGACCAGTCTCACGCCCGGAAGATCTTTGAACTGTTGTTCACCTTTGGCTCTTGAACGAACCAGGGCTTTGACCTCGTAGCCACCGGCGACCAGTTCACGCACAAGGTTGTTGCCCAGCAAACCGGTTGCGCCGGTGACGAATGTACTGCGCATGTTTCATCCCTACATTGACTAAAGCAGGTAGATATACCGTTGCTGTCACTCCCGAAAAACAGCGACTGCTGCATAATGGTTTTGCACATTTGCAAAGCGGCGGGCATGTACATGAGTTCAGAAGCGAATTGGGACGATCTGCGTCTGTTATTGGCGGTCTCGCGACGTGGCAGCTTTCTTCAGGCCGGCCAATTGTTGGGCATCGCGGCGTCTACAGTGTCCCGACGGATCACTCAGCTTGAGGGTTCACTCGGCGAGCCACTTGTCGAGCGTGGCGTTGAAGGCTGCTGGCTGACCTCGCGGGGCCAATCCCTGGTTGAAGTTGCCCTGGCCGCGGAGGAGGGCTTGAGGCGTCAGGCCGCTGCCGGCGCGTCCGTATTACCAACGGAGCTTTGCGGCAGTGTCCTGGTCAGTGTCGGCGAAGGATTTTCGTCTTGTGTGCTGGAGGCCGCGCATCGCTTTACGTCTTTGCATCCGCGTTGCTCGGTGGAATTGCTGGTCACCGCCGACTTTCACAAGATCGTCCGCGGCGTAGCGGATATCGCTATCCGCACAGCGCACCTGGGCGAGCCATCACTGGTTTATCGACCCATGGGCAAGCTCGCTTATGGCGTCTTCGCTGATGCGGCCTATCTGCAGCGTTTTCCAGCCGTGACTCCAGTCACCGCGGTGAATATTGCCTTGCTCCCGCCGCTGGACATGTTGCCGCAAATGCGTGCGGCACGGGCCGCGGGGCTGGAACGTGCGCAGATCAGAGTGAATTCGTTCGCCGCACAGATCGAAGCGGTAAGGCGAGGGATGGGCGTCGCGGTGCTGCCGCGTATTTTGGCAAAGGACCTGATAGCCGTGTTTCCGGATATCCAGCTGCCGGATATGGAGGTCTATCTGGTGACCCGGCCTCAAGCGTTGAAACAGGCCCACATCAAGTGTTTTTTTGCCATTTTGGAACAGGTGCTGCGCGAGGCCCTTTGTGCAGCACTCGTCGAAGAATGAGAAATTTTTGCGTCTTCGTCGATTCGGCACACTGAGGTAGAATGCCGCGCTCTGGACGCACGTCTGTTCATTTCTGCGTCCGATATTTTAAAAACAGAATTAGTGTCACCCGAGTAGCTGAAGCCAATGACTAATAAAAAGTCAGCGCGGGAGGGGCCTAAACGTGAGACCGATGGTGTCTGTCGGTCTTATATGTCTACCCATCAGTCTTTCTGAGTACAGGGTTCGACGGCATGCGGCATTGCATGCGGTGAGCCCGGGCAGCTCATGATCAAGAGTGGTAGGTGGATGGCGTTCTATCCTAGGTATTACTGAATGTTAAAAAAAGTCAACACAGGGCTACTCGGCCTGGCCATGTCGATGGTCCTCATGCCTTTGCACGCAGCTGAAACAAAGAAAGTCGATGTGCTCCTCATCGGCGGCGGCATCATGAGTTCGACCTTGGGCGTTTATCTCAATGAGCTTGAGCCTGGCATGTCCATGGAGATGGTTGAACGTCTCGATGGCGTCGCCGAGGAAAGCTCGAACGGCTGGAACAACGCCGGCACCGGTCACTCTGCTCTGGCTGAGCTGAACTACACGCCAGAAGACAAGAATGGCAAGGTCGAGATCCCCAAGGCCGTTGAAATCAACGAAGGCTTCCAGATCACGCGTCAATTCTGGGCCTGGCAGGTCAAGAATGGCGTGTTGAAGAATCCCCATTCGTTCATCAACTCCACTCCGCACATGAGCTTTGTGTGGGGCGATGACAACATCAAGTTCTTGAAGAAACGCTACGAAGCCCTGCAGGCGAGCCCGCTGTTTGCCGGCATGCAGTACTCGGAAGACCCGGAGCAGATCAAGAAATGGGTTCCGCTGATGATGGAAGGCCGTGACCCGAATCAAAAGGTCGCAGCAACCTGGACTCCGATTGGTACCGACGTGAACTTCGGCGAGATTACCCGCCAGTTCGTCGGCTATCTGCAAACCAAGCCGAACTTCGCGCTAAAGCTTTCGAGCGAAGTGGAAGACATCAAGCGCAATGAAGATGGCAGCTGGCGCGTTTCCTACAAGAACCTGAAAGACGGTTCCGAAACCCAGACCGACGCCAAATTCGTGTTCATCGGCGCGGGCGGCGGTGCACTGCATCTGCTGCAGAAGTCGGGCATCCCTGAGGCTCAAGAGTATGCAGGCTTCCCGGTCGGCGGCTCGTTCCTGGTGACCGATAACCCGGCAATCGCTGAACAGCACATGGCGAAGGCCTACGGCAAGGCGTCGGTTGGCGCACCGCCGATGTCGGTTCCGCACCTGGATACCCGCGTGCTGGATGGCAAGCGCGTGATTCTGTTTGGCCCATTCGCGACCTTCTCCACGAAGTTCCTGAAAGAAGGCTCTTACTTCGACCTGCTGACCAGCACCACCACGCACAACTTCTGGCCGATGACCAAGGTGGGCATCGAGCAGTACCCACTGGTTGAATACCTGGCCGGCCAGCTGATGCTGTCGGACGACGACCGCATGAATGCCCTGAAGGAATACTTCCCGAATGCCAAGAAGGAAGACTGGCGCCTGTGGCAAGCCGGTCAGCGCGTTCAGATCATCAAGCGTGATGAAGAGAAGGGCGGCATCCTGAAACTGGGCACCGAGCTTGTCAGCTCCCAGGACGGCAGCATTGCCGGTCTGCTGGGTGCATCGCCAGGTGCGTCCACCGCGGCTCCGATCATGCTGGGCGTGCTTGAGAAGATCTTCAAGGACAAGGTCGCGACCCCGGCCTGGCAAGAAAAGCTGCACCAGATCATCCCGAGCTACGGCACCAAGCTGAACGACAGTCCTGAGCGTGTTTACCAGGAATGGACGTACACCAGCCAAATTCTGCAACTTGCCACACCGCCTGTGATTGGCAAGGCAGCGGCCGCGCAACCAGCCGCTCCAGCTCCAGCGCAACCACAGAAAGAAAGCAATCCAGCGACTGATATGGCCCTGTAAGACCAAGCCCCGCCACACACTGTTTGGCGGGGCTTGTTGCTGGACCGATCAGAAACGATAAAGCCCGGACTCGTGCCGGGCTTTATCGTTTCTGGCGTTTGTTCGTATGCATCCGGCCAAGTCATCTACCCAGCCCTGCAAAGCCAGGACATGGTTTCGGGCTATGGCTACCTACTCAGATGTACACCGTTCAGTTTCCCCCGGTGGTCGTAACGCCAAGGGCCGAAGTATGAGGTCCTGATTGTTTGACGGCAGAATGTGTTATGACCACTGCTATTTCAATGGGCCAGGTGTGAACTATCAAACCGACCGCGCAAGCTTCTGGAGATTGTCCTGATGAAATATTTAACTGCGGTCTTGGTACTGGCTTGGGCAGCCGCACCTTCCAATAGTTGGTCCAAGGATGCCCCGAAACACTCTCCACAGGCAGGCGAACGTACCTACGCGCAAAACTACAAGGATATGGTACTGGCAGATTGCATCGCTACCGCCTACAAGAGCGAACCTAAAGCCGCCCAGGATGCCGGAAGCAGTGCCAGTGCGCTTATGGACTGGACCTATTTCGATCTGGAGCAAGCACCTCAAGCCGGTAGACCTCTGATTGACCAGTTTCTGGCTCGTGATTATCACAACCCACTGGTCGAGTCAGAGCGTCAAGGCGTTCGCTTTGAACTGCTCAAATGCCTGGACCTCTATCACAGCAAAGAGTTGGACAGTCAGGTCAGGCAATTGGTCATCAATCCCCAGCATACCTATCGTCAGGACAACCCGGCACGCCCCCAAAAGGATTGACCCGGCACCGCGATTGACGCTGAGTAACCGCTCGGCCGCTCGACTTCGCCAGCTGCTACAAGTTGCGTAATGGTTTCTGGGGTTTTTCAGACAAAAAAAGAGCCTCAAAGCTCTTTGATGGGGAGGAAGTAGAGCCCAGAGGCTCAAGATGCACGTGAAGCAAGTGGTGAGCTTGGTAGGGGTTCAGATCACTCACCACCTACGCAACTGTTGGAGCATTTAACAGTTGCGCAAAACTATCCTAGGAAGGTGGGTGCGTGGGCTCAAGTACCGTTAGTCGAGTGTCGCGGGGGCTTGTATCCGCTCCTCAAGTGATGCCCGGTGCCTGGAGAAACCGTTGGGGGATGGCGTCCGCAAACGGGTAGAGCGAAAAGTAAGGTCGGGCTTCGTCGATGACTCGCTGCACGGAGGGTCTGCGTGTCAACCGGTCGAAATAGGCACTCAAGTGCTTGAATTCGCTCGGGAACGGCACCAGCGTGCTGGCATAGAAAAGCGCCGGGGTTGCGGCGCAATCGGCCAGGCTGAAGTCCTGGCCGGCCATCCAGATTCGCGACGCCATTCGATGGTCGAGCATGGCGTAGGCTGTCTCCAGCATGGACCGTTGTTTGCTCAAATCAGCGTTGGTGCTGTTCAGTCGATCACTGACAATCTGTTGCAGCGGCCCCTGCACATAGTTGTCGAAAAAGCGGTCCCACAGACGCACCTCCAGCGCGGTTTCCCAATCGTTCGGAATCAACCGTTGCTCACCCGGATAGTGGTGATCCAGGTACTCGATGATGATCGTGGCCTCTGGCAGGGCGCGCTGGCGCAGGTGATCACTGATGACCGGGAACTTGACCAGTGGCCAGAGGGCTTGAAGCTCCGCGCGGTCTGCATCGTCTGTCAGGTCGATGATCCGCTTTTCGAATTCGGTAGCGTTTTCGTAAAGCGCGATCAGCACTTTGTGGCAGTACGACGACAGCGGATGGTAGTAAAGAGTCAGCGACATCGTTCAACTCCTCGGTGGTGTTGCCCCCTCATCATAGTCGCTGGAATGACGGCTCGAAGGGGATCACTGGTCGCCACGACAGAACCTGTAGTTGAGTGGGTTGAGCGAGGCGGGCGACAGGCTTCGATAGACGCGTTAAAACTGCGGGGCTCATCAATATGAGCCCCGCAGGCGACTCTGAATCCCCCGCCAAACCTTGTGCATCAAGCGCGTCGGGCTTCTAGCGGCGGCGTGCCATCGTGAAACATGGTCTTCAGTTGCGCGCGCAGTTCTGGCGAATCGACGTGCTTGTGAACACTGACCGCATGCTGCGCGGCGGCATCCAGCAATTCTTTTTCGGAGTCAGCGGACAGTGCGACAGAGCACTTGATTCCGCTTGGAAATTCACGGCAATCGATGTATTTACGCGACATGATGTTCTCCTTCATACGAAGGCAGGCCTGCGCCTGCGTGAACGGACCGCTCGACACGTCACGCAGCCCATCGAACACGAATGCGCGTCGCATCGAGTGTGGTAATCCACACAGTATAGGTCGATCGCCGGATCGCCAAAGTACTTACGGCGTACCGAACATCGCCGTCCAGTAAATTCCCGCATCGCTCTTCGGATCAACCGCATACGCCGCGCCCAGCTCGCGGAACTGCGGGTTCATCAGGTTGGCGCAGTGACCGGGGCTGGACAGCCAGCCATCGACCACCTTGCGCACGGTGTCTTGCCCGGCGGCAATGTTCTCGCCAATCTGCTGGCCGGCGTAGCCTGCCAGTTCGGCCCGATCACCCGGTGTGCGGCCATCGCGGTCCTTGTGGTCGAAGAAGTTGTGATTGGCCATGGACTGGGTGTGCGCCTGGGCGGCTGTCGCCAGCGTGGCGTTCCAGGCCAGCGGTTGGGTGGCGGTAAAGGACTGAGCGCCGCACTGACGCGTTTGCTTGCGGGCGCTGTTGATCATCTCGAGCAGCTTCTGTCCCTCGGCCTGCCAGTCGCCCAGGCGGCCGGCCAACAGTGGGCGCGCGAGCACAATGCGCCATAGAGTTCCTTCATGGCTCACGCCGATATCGACGAACTGCGGGTCCAGCACGACCTGGCAGAAGCTCTCCCGTACAGCCTTCATGGCCGATGGCGCATCTCGCGGGCCGGACAAGGTGATCGCCTGTACGCTGACCATCGGATAAGCCGTACGCGCCAGCGCCTGCTGCAGGTCGCCGATATTGTTGCCGGGCAGGATCAGGCGCGGATCGGCCGCGAGCGGTGGCAGCTCTTGAGACACCAGGCTGGCGCAACGCTGCACCTGGCTGCGGTAGGTGTTGATCGACTCGACCAGCTGCGACTCTTCGGTGGCCACGGCAGTGGCGGCGAACACCAGCCCCAGCGACAACGTGGCAAGACGCATAACGGATGACAGGACGCGCATGGAACTCTCCTTGAGCTGACTGCGCTCATGATGCGCGAATTAGCCCCACCCAGCGCAATGCCTTTTTAGGCTGCAGCCGATTTTGTTTTCCGCGTCATGACCACGGACTACCTCATGACCATCGACTACCTCCGTAGCAGCTGCCGAGGGGGAGCGTAAAGATTGCAGATTTTTATTACGTCACGAGACGTCGGCGGGGAGAGAAGGGCGGGGTGTCAGCGCGCGGCTTCCCTGCGCGATGACGAGCGCAGCGGCGATCAGCGCCAGGGCGACGGCAAATGTGATTCGCATACCGCTGGCAACGGCTTCGGGACGCGCCGTGGTGATGTCGGCTGTTGCCGATGCAAGCACGAACACCGCACCCAACGCGGACGCACCGGTGATCAGCCCCAGATTCCGCGACAGGTTGAGCATGCCGGAGACAACGCCGCGCTGGTCCGGGCGAATATCGCTCATGACCGCGGTGTTGTTGGCCGTCTGGAACAGCGCGTAGCCAATGGTGATGACAACCATCGGGGCGATGTAGCCGAGGATCCCGAGCGTCTCTGGTATCAGCGAGAGCATGAAGCAACCGGTCGCCACTGCGATGAGTCCGAAGACGGTCATGCGTTGTGCGCCAAAACGGTCGGTAAGGCGACCCGCGGGCACCCCGGTCAGCGCCGCGAAAATCGGCCCGACCGACAAGGCCAGCCCGACAATAGCGGCGTCAAGCCCGAGGCCATGCGAGAGATAAAAAGGCCCGACCACCAGCGTCGCCATCATTACCGTCGAGACAAGCGCACTCATGGCGAGACTCCCGCTCAGCACCGGATCGCGGAACATCGCCAATCGAATCAACGGTGAGGCAACTCGCGCTTCGGCGAGCACGAAGAGGCCGACACCGAAGGTTGCCGCCACCAGCAGGGCCACATTGAGTGGACCGAAACTGCCGTGCCCAATCGTCATGGCCAGCGCATACGCCGCAAGCGTCAGTGCCAGCAGCAACGTACCCAACGGATCGAAGCCGGCGCGCTCGGGCTTCGGCGCTTGGCGATCGGCGGGCAGGTAACGATGCGCAAGCAGAAACGTCAGGATGCCCAACGGTACGCTAATCAGAAAGATCGCCTGCCAGCCGAGGTCGGCGATCAGCACGCCGCCGAGCGACGGCCCCAGCGCGGTGCCAATCGCAGACATCGTCCCGAGCAAGCCCATGGCGCTACCGGTCTTTGCCTTCGAAACCGTCTCGCCGACAAAGGCTATGGTCAGGGCCATCATGATGGCCGCGCCGAGGCCTTGCAGCGCCCGGGCGGCAATCAGCAGCCAGAGCGTGGGCGCGACGCTGCACAAGGCCGAGGCCAGCGTGAACAAGAAAATGCCGGCCAGTAGCAACCGCCGACGACCAGTGATATCGCCGAGGCGTCCGACGCTGACGATCAGGGTGGTGATAGCGAGGAGGTAAGCGAGGACGATCCACTGGACCTCCTGGAAGGAGGCGTTGAACGCCTGCGCCAACGTCGGCAAGCCGACGTTGGCGATGCTGGTGCCGAGCGAGGACAGCAACATGGATAACGAAAGGCTGGCGAGGGCCCAGCGAACCGAGGGTACTCGTGGTGCGCTGCCGGCGACGGCCTCATCTCGTGCTGCACTGATTGGCTTCATCATGTTCCCTTTGTTTGGCGACGTCCGAAACGGAGTTGTCAGAAATCTACGCTGGCGCATAACATGGCGGAAGGCGCAGCATTTGCACTTAATTCGTGCGTCTAACGCCTTATCACCCTCACGCCGTACCAAGGGGCGATCCATGTCGACACCCGATCTCAACTTGCTGGTCACCCTTGATGTGCTGCTCGCAGAAGGCAGCGTCGCACGGGCTGCGAAGCGCTTGCGGCTGAGCCCGTCGGCGATGAGTCGGGCACTGGCGCGACTGCGTGAAACCACCGGCGATCCGCTGCTGGTCAGGGCCGGCCGCGGACTTGTGCCCACCCCGAGAGCGCTCGAACTGCGCGAGCAGGTCAGTCAGTTGGTGCAGGATGCCGAGACGGTTCTGCGCCCGGCTGAAGCACTCAACCTCCAACGGCTGGTCCGCACATTCACGCTGCGCACCAGTGAAGGTTTTGTGGAGAGTTTCGGCGCGCAGTTGATTGCACGCGTCAGCGAGCAAGCCCCCGGCGTACGGCTGCGGTTCGTGCAGAAGCCCGATAAAGACAGCACGTCACTTCGCGATGGGAGCGTCGATCTGGAAACGGGTGTGGTGGGGAAAAGTGAAGGCCCCGAGGTGCGTACGCAGGCACTGTTCAGGGACCGTTTCATTGGTGTTGTGCGCAAGGGGCATCCGCTGAGCCAAGGCGAGATCACGCCGGCTCGTTACGCGGCGGGCAAGCACATTTACGTTTCCCGGCGGGGGCTCGACAAGGGCCCGATCGATGAAGCCCTCAAGTCGCTGGAGCTTGCGCGGGAAGTGGTGACTATCGTCGACGGCTTTTCGACCGCAGTGTCGCTCGCCCGGGCCAGCGACATGATCGCCAGCGTTCCGCAGCGGCACACCGAAAACCTGCGCGCCGGTATGCACAGTTTTGCGCTTCCACTCAGCCTGCCGACGTTCACCGTCTCAATGCTCTGGCATCCACGGCTGGATGCCGACCTGGCGCATCGCTGGTTGCGCGGGTGCCTTCGGGAGGTGTGTGCGCAACCCGGCAATGAGCGGGCATTGGACACGAGCGCGGTTGAAGGGGGGGCCTTTCTTGCACCAGCAGATACGAAAAAGCCCGCACAAGGCGGGCTTTGAAAATCGAGTAGGTGGCCGGCGCTGGTCCCCGGCTTACAAGGTTTATCAGGCCTCTCACAGAATTGCACGGGAACAAAAATATGCTCTTCTGCTTCACACGGCATAAGGGCTGGATCTCAGCGCGGAGATCTTTCTAACCGTGTACCCTTCGGAACGTCGCCCCACGTTTCCTTGCTATCCTCTTGCGCATCAGTCTGCGTCTTCACCTACAGTTTCAGAATAGCAAAAACTCCAAAAAGCAGGCCGGGATTTTTTAGACCGATTGCGTTCAAGGAGGAGGGCGGCAGGATGGAAAAATGCTATCGCCAGCCAGAGATTTTTGGCGCCTTCGGCCCATGTGCATCGCTTGTGGCTGGGCGGATGGAAAGGTCAGCCCTTGGGGTTTTACAGGCAACCTCCCGGGCGAAACGTTACGAAGGTTGGTACCGGCAAATAATCTATCCGGGATATTGGAGCCGTTCCACGATCACTCGGGTAACCCGGCCAACCGTAGTCCATCGGCGAAGCGCGTGGAATCCTCGTGCCGTTGGATGGGTAGCCAGTCTTTCAGGTTGGAGATACGCAAAGAGGGATCCAGATCGCGAAGACGCTGCATCGCCAGCCGCGCTTTATCCATTCGTCCGCTGAGGGCATGACTGGCCGCCACCAAGGCCACCGGGGCGAGGAAACTGGGCAGGTTGCCCAGCGCCTTTTCCGCCCAGTCCGTCGTGAGATCGAAGCGCCCGGCAAAGAAATGCGCGAGCGCCATTCCGACCTGCATCCTGAACATTTCCGGATCCAGCGGACTCAAGCGAATGGCATGGGTAAGTTGCTCGATGGCGGCGTCTGTTTCACCGCGCAGCGTGCGCAGGATACCGCCCAGGTACCAGGCGGGGGCGAGGTTGGGGTTGAGCAGACGTGCCCTGTCGAGCAATGCAATGCCGCCGTCAACATCGCCGGTGAGATGGCTTAATGCATGTCCGCCTCGCGTCAACGCGACTGCATCATCCCGGCCAAGCGTCACCGCCAACCGCGCAAGCCGTACGCCCTCAGCGATCTCTTGCGTACGATCGGTCATCCAGCCATTCAGCTTGCGCCAGAAGTGACACCAGGCTGCCATGCCATAGGCCGATGCAAATTCCGGATCGAGCTCGATGGCCTTGTAGAACAACGGCAGCGCCTGGTCGAGGGCTTCCCGGGTGCCGTTGTGCAGTTTTGCCATTCCGCGCAGGTAGTAGTCGTAGGCGTCCAGGCTTTCCGTCGGTTTGCGTTTGGCACGTTCGATTTCTGCCCGTTCGAGCTGCGGTGCGATGGCTCCGACGACGCTTTCGGCGATTTGATCCTGCAGCTCGAAGATGTCGTTGAGCGTGCCTTCGAAGCGCTCCGCCCAGATATGTGTCCCGCTCGTCGCGTCGATGAGCTGCCCGGTGATGCGTACCTTGTTCCCGCACTTGCGCACGCTGCCTTCCAGCACGTAGCGAACGCCCAGCTCCTGGCTGACGCCCTTGGCGTCCACCGTCCGGCCCTTGTAGGTGAAGCTCGAATTGCGCGCGATGACGAACAGCCAGCGGATACGCGACAGGGCAGCGATGATGTCTTCGACGATGCCGTCAGCGAAATATTCCTGCTCCGGATCGCCGCTCAAGTTCTGGAAGGGCAAGACGGTAATCGAAGGTTTGTCCGGGAGGACGAGCGAGGAGGAGGGCGTTTCCTTCGGGTCTGTATGCGCGCGTTCGTCGATGACAGGCTGGTCAGGCTGTTGCGCTTCGCCGATTCCGCCGACCTTGATCTGGCCGACAAAGCGGTAGCCCTTGCGGGCGACGGTGCGCACCAGGCGCTGCTCCTCCCCCGTATCGCCAATGGCCTTGCGCACCGCATTGATGTGACTGGTGATCGTCGATTCCGAGACGATCCGGCCACTCCACACCGCCTTGAGCAGGTCGTCTTTGCTGACGACACGATCAGGGTTGTTGACGAACAGCAGCAATAGATCGAAAACCTGCGGTCCGACGGCCACGGTTTGCCCGCGCAAGGTGAGTTCCCGGCGCTCCTCATCGAGCACGTAGTCTTCAAATACGAATGGCAAAGTGCGGTTCCCCTGGCGAAGCGCCCTCAACTCCGTGTCCCGGGCGACTGGCGATTAGTATTTGATTTGATGATACGGCAGCGCTAAAACCGCCGCACCGTCCGTGGCAGAGACGGCGGCGGACAGCGGCGTCTTTGGACGTAAAACCAAGCATTCGTGGAGGGAAACCCATAGCAGGCACAAGGACTAAGTTCACGCGCGCAGGCAATCTCCCCTTACACCGACGCAATGGTTGCAGTCGATACGTGGAGAAAGCCCATGAAGATCGTCGTCATCGGAGGCACCGGCCTCATCGGATCGAAACTTGTGAAGAACCTCCGCGAGCGCGGCCATGACGTGCTCGCTGCCAGCCCCAGCACGGGCGTAAACAGCATCACTCGCGAGGGCCTGGCCCAAGCGATGGATGGTGCCGACATCGTCGTCGACGTGGCGAACGCGCCGTCGTGGGAGGACCAGGCCGTCCTCGAGTTTTTCGAAACGTCGAGCCGTAACCTGCTGGCCGCCGAAGCGGCTGCCGGGGTTCGCCATCACGTTGCGCTGTCGATTGTCGGGAGCGAACGGCTTCCCGAGAACGGCTATTTCCGGGCCAAGGTCGCGCAGGAAAACCTCATCAAGGCATCCGGCATTCCTTACTCTATTTTGCGTGCCACGCAATTCTTCGAATTTGTCGGCGGCATTGCCCATTCGTTTACCGTCGGCGAAGAACTTTGCGTTTCGCCGGCGCTGATCCAGCCGATGGCGTCCGACGACGTGGTGGCGGCACTTACCGACGTCGTGCTTGCATCGCCGGTCAATGGCACGGTCGAAGTCGCGGGGCCCGAGGCTATGCCGCTCGACGAGTTGATCAGGCGTTTTCTGCGGGCCACTCAGGATACTCGCCAGGTCGTACCGGACGTACACGCACGCTACTACGGCGCCGTGCTTGACGATCGATCGCTGACCCCCGGCAAGAACCCGCTCCTGGGCGCGATCCGTTTCGAAGACTGGCTCAGCCAGTCAACGGCCGAAGCGGGCCGCTGAGGTCTCCAGGGACAACTCACGAAGGCGCCGCCCCGGTAGTGGGGCGCGCCGTCATAACCCCTGCACACGAAGGAGTATTGCCATGGTTGCCCGATTTCTCTTAGCCGCTGCTTTCGCAGCACTGTCGATCAGCGCAGCGTCGGCCGCTGAGCCGCCTGATGCCAAGGTGACAGTCGTGTTTGACCGTCCCATTCCCAACATCCCTGGCAAGAGCATGAAGGGTGTGGTCGTCGAGTATGGGCCGGGCGCCGCGTCGCCGTCCCACACCCATCCGAAAACGGCCTTCATCTATGCAACGGTCCTGGAGGGCGCGTTTCGTATCAAAGTCAAAGGCCAGCCGGAAAAGATCTACCACGTCGGCGAAAACTTCGTAGAGGAACCGGGTTCCGTGCACGAAGTCAGCGCCAACGCCAGCAACACCGAACCTGCACGCCTGTTGGCCGTGTTCGTCCTCGACAGCGACGAAAAGACACTCGTTATACCTATCAAAAAGTGAGCGGATCAACGCGCTCATAAATGCTCGACAGCCGGGCGGCAGGCCACTGTCGCCCTGGGCTGCTGTAGTGCATGGCATTGAACAGGAAATGAAAAAATGAACTCGCTCCAGGACACGGCCGCCATTGCCACCGGGGCAATCGCCGGGCCCCCCGTCGTAGTGGCGCGGCGAAGCACGCGCAAGACAATCGGCATACTGCTGTGCGTCGGCGCGGTGGTGGTCGTGGCTGCCTGGGGGACCATGGCTGTTTCGAGCGGCACAACCTCGACCGATAACGCCTATGTTCGCGGTGACGTGACCTCACTCGCTGCAAAGGTGGCCGGCTATGTCACTGCGGTAGAGGTCGTGGACAACCAGACCGTCCGGGCGGGTGACGTCCTGTTTCGTATCGATGACCGGGACTTTCGCGCAAAGCTTGCGCAAGCAGAGGCTAATGTCAGCGCGGCAAAGGCTCGCCTGACCCATGTCGATGCGCAGACCCAGCTTCAGCGCGCGTTGATTCGGCAGGCCGAAGCTCAAAGACGTTCAGCCAGCGCCGACATGGATCTGGCAACCAAGACCCACGATCGCAGTCGCAAACTGATCGCCAGCAACGCGGTGAGCCAGGCCTTGTTCGATGAAACCGGCACGGCGCGTTCCAGAGCCGAGGCGTCGGTATCGGCCGCTTCGGCAACGGTGGAGGCGCAACAGCAACACATCGCCGTCTATGTGGCCGAGCGAGAGGCTGCCGTGGCGGCCGTGTCGCAAGCACAGGCTGCGCGCGATCTCGCCCAGATCGATCTTGACTACACCGTGGTACGCGCGCCAGTGGATGGCGTCGTCGGTAACCGCCAGGTTCGTGTCGGCCGGCTCGTGACGCCGGGCGTTTCCCTGCTCGATATCGTGCCGGTCAATGATGTGTGGGTCGTGGCCAATTTCAAGGAAACCCAGCTCGAACATATCCGTCCCGGACAGCGCGTGCGCATCACGGTCGATGGTTACCCCAACACGGCACTTGAAGGCGTGGTCGACAGCTTTGCGCCGGGGAGTGGGGCGGCGTTCAGCTTGCTGCCGCCTGACAACGCAACCGGAAACTTTGTCCGTGTCGTGCAGCGGGTTCCGGTCAAGATCCGGCTGGCCGACAATCCGCTGCCGGGGCGCATCGTGCCAGGTCTGTCCGCGCGGGTGGAGGTGACGCAAGGGGGCGGCTCATGAACACCTTTGCCAGCGCAACGCCGAGCGGCGCCAAGGCTACGACTGGCGTCCTGCTCATCGTGGGCGTCGTGCTGGCCACACTGACGGAAGCGATCGCCGGCACCGTTCTATCAATCGGGCGCGGCGATATCATCGGCGACACCTATGCAACACCTGATGAAATCGCCTGGCTGGATGTCGGCTACACCACGCTCAAGCTGATCGGGTTCATCATGGCCGCATGGCTGATGCAGCGTTTTTCTGCGCGTAACCTGATCATCGGCTCAACCCTGGCCATGGGCCTGGCGTGCTGCATGGCCGCCATCATCGCTCGACTGGACCTGCTGATCGCGCTTCGGATCATTCAAGGCTTCGCCGGTGGCACCCTGCTGGTGGCGGGCCAGGCGATGATTTTTCGTGCCTGGCCGCGAGCCTTTCAGCCGATACTTCAAGCCCTGTTTGCCATGGGCTCGGTGGTTGCGCCAGCGACTATTGCCCCGGCCCTTCAAGGGTGGTTGATCGACAGTCAGTCCTGGACCCGGATTTTCTTCAGCGTGGTACCGCTGGCCCTGGCGGCGACGGGTCTTTTGCTCATTGCAGACGGCCCATCGCCTGCCCAAGTCCGGCAGCGCCCCTTCGACTGGCTCGGCTTCTCCCTGATCTCGGCCACCTTGTTCTGTTTCACCTACGTGCTCAGCCAAGGCAGTCGATGGGACTGGTTCGAGGAACCTCGGATCCTGATGCTGACAATGATCGGCACCGCCGCGCTGCTGGTATTTTTCGGCCAACAAGCGTTGGCCAAAGGCCTGGGGGTATTCGATTTCACGGTGTTCAAATCGAGTGATTTTACCTTTGCCTTTATCGTCAGCTTTGTCGCTGGCGCCGCCTTGTTCGGCAGCGCATTTCTGATTCCGGCATTCGCCCTGTCGGTGCTGGCGTTCACCCCGACCGACGCCGGCTTGCTCCTGCTGCCCAGTGGCGGTTTGTTTGTCGGCTCGCTGCTCATCACTGCCTTTTTTATCAAAGTGCGCCGCGTTCCACCGGTTGCGACAGTGCCCTTCGGCATCCTGCTGATCATGGGGGCGATGTGGATGCTGTCCGGCTCCACCAGCGACAGCGGCGCCGGTGACATGATGGCGGCTATCCTGTTGCGGGGCCTGGGCCTTGGCTTCCTGTTTCTGTCAATTACGCTGATCGCCTTCAGCGACCTCAACAGCCGCAACCTCGCTTTCGGCATCGGGCTGTTCAATACCGGGCGTCAATTGGGTGGCTTAATGGGCGTCGCCGGGATCCAGACCCTGATTGACCATCACATCGTCATCAATGTCGCGGCTCTCGGCGCCAACGTCACCCCGGGGGGAAACGCGCTCATCGAACGACTGACGGCCACCACGGCGATGTTGGCGGGAAAGGGGATGGATCAAGTGGCCGCTGGCAGGGCAGCGACGAGCCTCTTGGGCAAGGTCGTGTCAGGTCAGGCCACGGTGATTGCCTTCGACACCGCGTTCTACGCCGTGGCCCTGCTGTTTGTCGTCGCCGCGCCCATACTGATCGGCATCAAGATCGGCCTGGTGCGATACGCGAAAGCGCGAGCTGTCGCGTGAGACAGCCCACACCAACCGAGCCCCTGAAACGTCAGCAACAGATACTGTCTGCCAATCTCCTGGCCTGCTGAGTCGCGGCCTCACGCGCGCTGCGATCAACGTCTTCGCCCAGGATGGTTTTCTCCACGATCACCGAATGCACATCCGTCACGCCGACAAATTTCAGCCAGGCTTCAATATAGGGCTTCTGAAAATCGAAGCGCGTTGCCGGCGTGCTCGACCGCGCCGAAAAATCCAGGCCTCGGGCGTACATCACCACGGCGGTTTTGTTGAGCAACATGCCTTCCAGACCGCGCTCCGCGTCAACGCTGAACAGGATGTCTTTCTGCGACACCAGGTCGATGAAGTGCTTGAGCTTGTACGGAATGCTGAAGTTCCACAGCGGTACAGACATCACCAGCACATCCGAGCGGTGCAGGTGACTTGCCAGCTCTTTCAGGGTATTCCAGGCGTCTTGTTGCGCCGGGGTCAAAGGCGTGCCATTGAGCCCGGCGTATTTGGCCTCCATGGCCAGATCATCGAATTCCGGTAACGCCATGTTCCAAAGGTCGAGCGTGATGATTTCGGTGTCTGGGGCGTGTTCTTGGTAACGCGCAATGAAGCTACGGGCGACTTCAAGGGAGGCCGAGCGCTGCTTGCGCGGAGAACATTCAATGTGCAGAAGAGTCGTCATGGTGCGCCTCGAGTGGTGGGGGGTAGGGCAGTGGGCGCATTGCAACATAGTTGGATTTGAAATATAAATCGTAAATACCAACACCATTGATCACGAATAAAACTATGTTCGATGCACTGCTGCTCAAGACATTTGTCACTGTCGTCGATGAACAAGGCTTCAGCCGTGCCGCCCAGAAGCTGCACCTCACTCAGTCTGCGGTCAGTGGCCACATGCGGCGATTGGAAGAGCAGATTGGTAAACCGCTGTTGACGCGCACCACCCGCTCCCAGCAATTGACTCCCGATGGCGAACGCCTGGTCTCTTATGCGCGCACGATCCTTGTGCTGAACCGTGATGCCTGGGCAGAACTGACGCGCACGCCGTTTCACGGACGGCTGCGGATCGGGGTGTCCGAGGATTTTGTCGAATCGCGGTTATTGCGCACTTTTCAGGATTTCGCGGCGCAGTACCCGGGCCTGGAAATCGACGTGCAGGTGGGCATTCCTGGCACGTTGCTGAACCTGATGAAGCAAGGCCATCTGGAACTGGTCATCGGTTCTCTATGCGAAACCAGCGAAGCGGGGTTACTGCTGTGGCAAGAACCGCTGGTGTGGGCCTGGTCGGCGCAACCCGTCACCCGGTTACCGACGCCATTGCCGTTGGCCCTGTTCCCCGAGCCGTGCCCTTATCGAGAGACAGCGCTGACACGGCTGGCCCAGGCGGGGATCGCCCAACGCACGGCGATGTTATGCAGCAGCGCTGCCGGGTTGCGGGCGGCGGCGCTTGCAGGCTTCGCGGTCGCGCCCATGCCTCTCAGCCAGTTGGGGCAAGGACTGGTGGCTCTTGGGGCCGAACAAGGGTTACCGGATTTACCGGATGTGCAATTTCGGTTGTTCACCTCTCCTGAAGCGGATCAGGCGATTGCGGCAGCGGTCACTCAGCTCATTGTGGCGTATTGCTCTACGCGCAGGGCTTGAGCGTCTTTGCCTCTGCGGTCGACTCATCGATAGATGGCGTAGTCATTTGATCGTAACAACGACCTTGCCCTTGGCTCGTCCCTGCTCGACGTACTTCAATGCCTCTGCCGTAGATTCAAAGGGGAAGGAGCGGTCAACTACAGGTTTGATGATTCCGGCCTCAATGAGCGCGGTGATTTGTTGCAGCTGGGTGCCATTTGCGCGCATGAACACGAACGCGTAGCTGACGTCCTGCTTGCGTGCCTTGCGCCGAATACCGAGGCTCAGCAGGCGCATGACTTGCTGCAATGGCCAGGACAACCCTTGCTCCTGCGCGAACTTCGCAGTGGGTGGCCCTGAGATGGAAATGAGCTGGCCATCGGGCTTGAGGACCTTGAGTGACTTCTCCAGTACGTCTGCGCCGAGGCTGTTCAACACCACGTCGTAGTCGATCACCAGGTCGGCCCCCAGCGCCTTCACCCATTCGACATTCGCGGTGCTGGTGGTGGTCGCGACAAAGGCGCCGAGGTGTTTGGCAAGTTGGATGGCGAGGGTACCGACACCACCGGAGCCAGCGTGGATCAGCACTTTCTGGCCCTTTTTCAGTTGGGCGGATTCGACCAGTACTTGCCAGGCGGTCAGCGCGACCAAGGGGATGGACGCGGCTTGTGCCATGTTGGTATTGGCAGGTTTCAGGGCGATCGCGTTTTCGTTTACGGCGATCAATTGGGCGAACGTCCCGATCCGCGCTTCGGGCGGGCGAGCGTAGACTTCATCTCCCGGTTTGAAGCGTTTCACGTGCGAGCCAACCTCAACCACGATGCCCGCCAGGTCATTGCCCAGTACCAGCGGAAATGAATAGGGCAAGATCAGTTTGAATTCGCCTTTGCGGATCTTCGAATCCAACTGGTTGACGCTGCTGGCGTGTACCTCAATCAAGACGTCGCGGGCGCCCACCGCGGGGGCGGGCACTTCGCCAATGCGCCCGGTGTTCTTGCCATAGCGATCAATTAAAAATGCCTTCATCGTTGTGCGGCTCTTGTCGGTTGGAATGAGGGTGGACGGAGCGTTTGCGGCGTTGCTGCGCCGTGTTATCAGGCATCAAGGAACGCCAGTACCTTGGTCACAAAGTCAACGTAGTGCTGGAAAATGCCGCCGTGCCCGGCATCTTCATAAATGACCAGCTGTGCGTTGGGAATGCAGTTGGCAAGCGCAATCGAGTTAACGCTGGGCACCATGATGTCGTTGTCGCCGTTGACGATCAGCGTCGGCATCCACAAGCGCCCGAGGTTTTGGGGCGCCTGTTTGCCCCACGCGGTGATGGCTTTCAACTGCCGTAGGAAAGCGCTGGGCGTCGGGCCTTTGTCACGATTTTTTTTGCGCTCTTTCAAACGCTGCAAATACTGCGATGCGGCTCGATTGCCATTGGGCGTCGAAGTAAAGAACAGGTAGACCTTGGGATCTCGCAAGGTCAGCAAGCCCTTGATCATCAATGGCCACGTCACCGAACCGACCTTGTCGATACCGGTGCCGCCGGCCGGCCCGGTTCCGCTGAGAATCAATCGGCGTACCAATTCGGGTGCCTTCAGGGCGATGTCCTGAGCGATGAAGCCGCCGAGTGAGAAACCGAGCACGTCGACGGTCTCGAAACCCAGCGCACGTATCAGCTGGACGGCATCGTCAGCCATTTCGCCGACCGTCAGTGGCGCGGTTCCACCAGAGCCGCCAATGCCGCGATAGTCGGTGGCAATGACGCGCCGTGTTTGTGCCAGGCCATCGATTATCGCGGGGTCGAAGTTGTCCAGCACCGCGCCCCAATGGTTAAACAGTACGAGTGGCACACCGGTTGTGGGGCCGGTGTCGCGATAGGCAAAGGGAATGCCGTTGACCGTGATCGACTGGTTCGCCGCGTTGATGAACGACGTCTGCGAACCCGAAGGGGTATTTGTCTTCGTTGGATTCATTTCTACTCCGAACAGCGGGCCGGATTCGATGCAGCGTCTGGCACGCCTGCATCGAATCCGGCGCGAATGCTCGCTACCAAAAGATCACTGTTGAGTGTGGTAGCGCTGGGCAACCGCAGACTGGCGGATTTGCCCCAGCAGACCCTGACGTGCGATTTGCAGGTCATCCCAGCGTTCAGCTTCTTGCAGCGGCGGGATCGTCACCGGTTCGCGACGATCGAAACCGACCAGTGCTGCATCCACCAGATCGTCCACTTCCATGATTTCGTTCAAGGTGTTGATGTCGACGCCGGAGCGATCCCAGATTTCCGTGCGGGTGGCCGCCGGCAGCACGGCCTGCACGTACACGCCCTGAGGTGAAAGTTCCAAACTCAGGCCTTGGGAAAGGAACAGCACAAACGCCTTGGTCGCACCGTAGACCGACATGCCGAACTCCGGCGCAAGACCCACCACCGAACCGATGTTGATGATCGCACCGTCGCCTGCTTTGGCCAGGCGTGGGGCGATGGCGCTGGCGAGCCGCACCAGCGCTGTGGTGTTGAGGGCGACCAGTTGCGCAACGCTGTCGGTGCTTTGGTCGATGAAGTTACCGGACAGCGCGGCGCCGGCGTTATTGACGAGGATGCCGATACGGGCGTCGTCGCGCAGGCGGGACTCAACGGTTGTCAGATCGCTGAGTTGGGTCAGATCCGCCGGAATCACATCGACGGCGACGCCGTGTTCGCTGCGCAATCGGGCTGCAAGTGCGTCCAGGCGTGCCTGGTCTCGGGCGACTATTACCAGGTCGTGACCGCGTTGAGCGAAGCGTTCGGCGTAGACGGCGCCAATGCCGGTGGAGGCGCCAGTGATGAGAACAGTAGGGCGAGTGCTCATGGGATCATCTCTCTTTCAGGGTGTGTGAAAACAGAAAACGCGGTCATTGATTGCTCAGCTTGCGGTGGCGCTCGATTCAGCCAACGTCGGGTAGTCGATGTAGCCTGCCGAGCCGCCGCCATAGAGGGTGGCGGGATTGAAAGCGGACAACGGCGCGCCACGCTTGAGGCGCTCCACCAGATCCGGGTTGCCAATGAACGGACGACCGAACGCGATCAGATCGGCCTGGTCTTCGGCGAGCCGCGAAGTCGCCAGGTCCAGGTCATAGCCGTTGTTGGCGATGTAGGTGTTTTTGAAGCGCTGGCGCAGGGCGCCGAAATCGAATGGCGCCACGTCACGCGGGCCACCCGTCGCGCCTTCGACCATGTGCAGATAAACGACGCCGAGGGCGTCGAGTTGATCAACGACGTAATCGAATTGCGCCTGCGGATCGCTGCTGGAAACGCCATTGGCCGGCGACACCGGCGACAAGCGCACACCGGTGCGATCCACGCCGATTTCATTGACGACGGCTGCCGTCACTTCGAGCAACAGACGCGCACGATTTTCAATCGAGCCGCCGTAAACATCGGTGCGCACGTTGGCGCTGTCCTTGAGGAATTGATCCAGCAAATAGCCGTTCGCGCCGTGAATCTCCACGCCATCGAACCCGGCGGCGACAGCGTTTGCCGCGGCCCGGCGGAAATCGGAGACGATCCCCGGTAGTTCGCTGATGTCCAGTGCGCGCGGCTCGGAGACGTCTTCAAAGCGGTTGTTGACGAATACTTTAGTGGTGGCTCGCAGCGCAGAAGGGGCCACGGGTGCGGCGCCGTTTTCTTGCAGATCAACGTGCGACACACGGCCGACATGCCACAGTTGCAGGAAGATTTTTCCGCCCTTGGCGTGGACGGCATCGGTCACTTTGCGCCAGCCATCTATCTGCGCCTGCGTGTAGATCCCGGGGGTGTCCTGATAGCCCTGAGCCTGTTGGGAAATCTGCGTGGCTTCGCTGATCAGCAAGCCTGCGCTTGCGCGTTGGCTGTAATAGGTGGCCGCGAACTCGCTTGGCACAAAGCCTTCGCCTGCGCGGTTGCGTGTCAGTGGCGCGAGGACGACACGGTTCGACAGCGTGAGGGCGCCAAGCGTGTAAGGGGTAAACAGATTCTGGTCGGTCATTTGGTATTTCTTCCGTGCCCGTTGATGAAGATCGTTGTGCGTGCAATTAGGATGATGATCGAAATCTAAACTGTCAACGATTTTGATTATGACCAACATCTATGTATCATTGGGCGCATGATTTCCCAGTGGACATGAGGTATTGCACGTGAGAGTGACCAAGGCCCAGGCGCAGGCCAATCGGGAGCACATCGTTGAAACGGCCTCTGAGCTGTTCCGTGAGCGCGGCTTCGACGGCGTCGGTGTATCGGATCTCATGGCGGCTGCCGGTTTCACCCACGGAGGTTTCTACAAGCATTTCGGTTCGAAGGCAGACCTGATGGCCGAAGCCTCTGCCTGCAGTCTTTCCAAATCGCTGGTAGGCGCGGAAGCGCTCGATGTTCCGGGCTTCATCGACGTCTATGTGACGAGGGAGCATCGGGACGGACGTGGCAGCGGTTGCACCATGGCCGCGTTGTGTGGCGATGCGGCGCGTCAATCGGACGATGTGAAAGCGACGTTTGCCGAAGGGATCGAGCACATCCTGCAAACACTGGGGGACAAATATCCGACCAGGCCGGATGCCGCTCCGGGTGAGGACAGAAAGAAAATGATCGACCTGCTGTCTCGTGCTGTCGGTGCGATTATTTTGTCGCGTGCCTGCCCGGATGATTCCGCGCTGGCGGATGAGATCCTTGAGGTGTGCCGCGCTGAAATGTTTGCTTCGTTGCCGGTCAATGAAGCGGAAGCGGGGTAGAGGGGCGGCTCATTCAAAGCATGGTTTTCGGTAGAACTTCGATTTTGATGCGCGGACCTGAAAGTCAACTTTTGGGTGTGGATTCAACCGTCTATGCTTTGGCGGGCCCCTTTGTGTGGGGCGGCACTGGACGAAGCAATCGGTTCATCGTGATCAGTTCAGCACTTGGAGTACCGATGACGGTGCGAGTGAGATAAGTCCGCCTGGGGGGAGGGGAGACTCACCCCGCGTCAGCATTCCGCAACAAAGCCGTATATGTCTGGACATATTTTGCGGGTGCCAGACCGACCATCCGGGTGAAGTCCCTGATGAAGTGTGCCTGATCAAAATAACCCAGCTTGAGCGCGAGATCCGTCCCCGGCCTGGCTTCGCCGCTCTGCAGCAGGGTCAGTGCTTCATGTAGCCGGTATCGGGCAATCACCCACTTCGGACTTACGCCAACGTAATGGGCAAAGAGGCGTTGTAACTGCCGCTCGCTAACTCTGGACAACTCACTGAGTTGTGCCACTGTTGTCAGTCTGTTGTCTGACGCGATTTGGGCGATGAGGTCATTGAGCAGTTCTACACGCTCATCGGGTTGCGGCAAGCAGGGACACAACAACGCTTCTGATTGCTCGCACAGGCTCGCCATCCCCGGACATTCGATTTGCTCGGCCAACCTGTCGACCGCCGCCCCAAAAACTTCAGAGGCCGGGAGCGATCGGTTGGCCAACCGGCTGACAGGTCCGCCGAGAAATGGCTGGAATGCAGCGGGACGGAACTTGATTCCAAACGCCCAGCTGTTGCCAGACAGCGTCTTGCTGAAGCGGGAGCGACGGGGTCCCCACACATGGACCTGACCCCTTTCCACAACGAGATGCACATTGGGGTGAGGCAGGGTTTCCTGTTGCTGTGCAGGCTGATCGCTGAGATTCCAGCTGACATACCAATAATGCTCAACCCAGGGTGCCAACTGGACTGAGGGTGCCTCGCGAATGTGAGTGAACTGCGGGCCCGTCAATCGCTGATTAAGGACGCCTCGTGCGGGCTGCAGGATAACAGTAGAGGCTGGTCGTGTTTTTCCAATCATCTTCGGTCGCCATTTGCTCCAATGAAAATCAGGGACAGGTCCGACTGTGTGGACCGGTCAAATAAGCCGCTGATCTCGGCATAGGCGGACTGTAAACAGTCGAGGGATTAGCGTCGACAACAACTGCGTCAGGTATAGACCTTACGGCATTACCTGGATTTTTAATGGAGATGACAGCATGCAAGCCAAGGGAACATTCGACGTCCAACTCCCCGTCCATCCTGTTGCGCCCGGTACCGAGGCCGCCCAACTGAGCAGAAAGGCCATACACAAGACGTTTCAGGGAGACTTGGTGGCCAATAGTCTGGGAGAGATGCTTGCCTCCCTCTCGACGGTCCCGGGATCTGCCGGCTATGTGGCGATGGAGCGGGTTGAGGGTAATCTGGCGGGAAGGGCAGGCAGCTTTGTGTTGATGCATTTTGGAACGATGGACAGAGGCCAGCGAACACTGACCATTCAGGTCGTGCCCGACTCGGGTACCGGCGAATTGGAGGGACTCAGCGGCACGATGGAAATAGATATCCGTGATGGGCAGCATTTCTATCTGTTCAACTATCAACTCATGTCACGCGCTGAACAGTGATGAAGCTCAAACGCATCATCCTGATATCGGCCATCACCGTATTGACGTTACCAGCCGCCGTGCTGGCTTTCGTGAAACCGCTCCGAGTCGTTGCCCCCATGCTCGTTCCGGAAGTAACTTGCCCACTTGCGAATATCTGCACAGACAGCGTGGCGCAATTGGACGACGCGCAACAACTGTACGCTGCGGGATATGCAACGGCAGTGGCATGCCGGCCTGGGTGCACGAGACATCTGGGATGCAGCGCGCAGTGTGAATTGAAAAACTGGAGAGACTGTGAATGGACGTTATTCAGATGCTGCGAGTGGATTGGCTCGATACACAAATGGACAAGTGCGATGTTATGGCCGAATGGCTTTATCGGGAATTCAGTTATGAATTTGCGCAGCAATCTCTTTCAAGTTGGCAACAAGAGTTCTCCGATGGACAGCGTGATGGCCGTTGGAAGTGCCTGATCGCAACGGAACGAGACCAGTTGCTGGGCGGCGCTACACTTGCCAGTAACGACCTTTCTGACCGGCCGGATCTGGGCCCGTGGCTTGCGTGTGTGTTCATCACACCTGACGCTCGAAGGAGAGGGCTCGCAGCGCAGTTAATCGAAGGCATCTGTGACCATGCAAGAGACACTGGATTCACGACCTTGTACTTGCACACCCACAACCAGAGCAATTATTACACCACGCTTGGCTGGGAAGTGTTGGAGCGCTTTGAGGCTTGGGGGAAAGAGCAATACCTTATGTCACGGAGTTTATAGTCAACGCCGACTTCACATTTCCGCTGCGTGTTTTTTATAAGCAGCAAAATTCTGATAGGACGCCTGCGTTTTCACACAGCCTGGCCCACAGCAGTCATCGAAAAGAGACCGATAGGGATACGCTAAAGTTATGCAGGTCGTCGATCAATGGTGATCGACTGTGCGCGCTGCGTCTGTCCCTGGAGGACCCAATGCCGCCTATCACGACGTGCCTGGTGGCGCTGTTTGTTTTTTGCCTGACTCTTGCAGTGCCAGCCCAGGCCAACACCTGCCCAGCTGGCGAGAAGCAAGTGTGCCTGGACGGCTGCATCTGTCTGCCGGATCTGGTGCAGATGCCTGATGGCATCGACCAGATCGCGGCACCTGCCCTGGCGCTGTGGCTGACCCAAGCCCGTGCTGAAGCGACCAACGCCAACATCCAACCCATTCCGCCGCACATCCGGGAGCAGCTGCTGCGCTGGTACGACCCCAGCGTCCTCGATGCCGCGCGCTACACCGTTAGCGACAACGGTCAGCTCAGCACCGCCACTGCCATGCTGCAAAACCCCGATGTTGGTGCCGTGACGCTGATCGACATCATCCTCTTCCGGGACGCTCAAACCGCAGAACAGGACGTCGCGCTCTGGGCTCACGAGCTCAAGCATGTGCAGCAATATCAGGAATGGGGGGTAGAAGGATTTGCCCAGCGCTATACACAAGACTTCAATGCTGTGGAGGCGCCGGCTTATGCCATACAGGCTGAAGTCAGACGGTCGGTGCGGGAAGGGACTCACTGAAGATTATCCGCAAGCTGGAGCCTATGCAGCGGGAACTTCAGGGTACTCGCCAGGTCAGTTGGGAGCTGTTTTACGGCAGTGCCGTCCGAGATCAGTCGAGTCCGCCCCCTGATGCCAACCAAGAATTTTCTGCCGGGTCTTATCCTGGTGTTCTGCGCCGTCGCGTCGCTTGGTTCGGTGGCTGCCGAGCGGAGAGCGCCCTCGCAAAGTAACAGCGCATCAACCACCCTGATCGAAACGGCCTCGCGGCAGTACGGCGATGGCCAGTTGGACCAGGCCGCCGCCACGCTGGAGCGTGCCCTGCATATCCAGCCGAACAATCCCGCGACTCTGCATTACCTCGGTGTATTGCGTCTTCAGCAGGGTCAGTACCAACAGGCTGAAACGTTGGCGGTGCGCTCGAACATGCGGGTTGGTAGCAACGTCGCGTTACGCAACCGCAACTTCCAATTGATCCAGGCGGCGCAGCAGGCCCAGGCTTCGAATACCCCACCCAACGCCAAAGCGGACCAGGTCGCCGTACAGAAGGGACTGGAAGAGGAGACCCAACGGCGCCGCGAAGCAGAAATGGCCGTTGCTGAACAATCCACTCGGGATGCTGGGCGCGACGCTGGCAACTTCGCTTACGCAACGGCAGATGGGGTATCGGATTCACCGACGGCTGGCAGACCTCGGCCTGAAGGACAAATGCAAATGACTTCCGTCGAGCCAGAGCCAGAGTACGAGTACGACGAGGTCGAGATTCCCCGCGGCCATTGGCCGCCTCCAGGTAAATGCCGAATCTGGTTTCCTGATCGCCCGCCAGGGCATCAACCCGCACCCGGCAGCTGCAAGAAGCTGCGACATCGGGTTCCGTTAGGGGCTTACCTGGTGCGCGGTTGAGTTTCTGAGTGCCAGTCGCCGTAAATCGCTGACATCGGCGAACCACTCATGGGATTGAAGGGTGTGGAATGCGTCATGTGTCCCATATCCCCAGGCAACCGCGCCAAAGGCGATACCGGCAGTCGCTGCGGCTTCACCATCCGTAGGTTGGTCGCCGATGTAGATCACGTCCTCTCGCGCCACGCCGAATTTGCGCATGACACGACGCAAGCGAGACGCCTTGCCGAAAATCGAGGCACCGCACTCGAAGGCCTGGATATGTCGACAGCTGGAGCCCAGAATTTGCGTGACATTTTCTCGGGAATTAGAAGACACCACGGCCAGAATCAGTCCCTTTTCGTCAAGATGGGTCAGGGCATTGGCGATGTTTTCAAAGAGCAGGATCGAGCTTCGATGTTTCTTCATCAAGCCCATAAAGGTTCGCGCTACCAGAGGCAACTTCCAGCGGGGCATTCCGATATGAGCCATGATCTCCCGAGCCCCTCGCTTGCGCAGTGAGTCCAACTCTTGCGGGTGAATCCGACGGAATGCGTGCTTGTCAGCGACCTGGTTGAACACCGTAATAAAGAACGGAAATGAATCAGCGAGCGTGCCATCAAAGTCGAAAATGACAAGTCGGTATGACATGTAAAAGCTCCTCCCTGGAGTGTGCTAGCTGAATACAGACGGCTGCTTGTGCAGGGCGATCAAGTCGCCCGATTAACTGGGAGGGCGCATTATCCCTGCTCCGGAATCGGTACGGAAGGAGGGCGAGGTTAACGTTTGTAGAGGGGCTGCTTCTGGATCTGAGCGTGTAAAAACGCTGGCACGTTGAAGCTCATTTCTGCGTCTACTCCAGTAAGCCTTCGGATCAGGAAGTGCATCGCATCCCTCTATTGTTTGAGGGGGCCGTCAGCTATTTATGCAGTGGCATGCTAGAACTTTTCCCTATTTATCGGTCTATGTGGATACGCACATAAAGCTCGGTAAGCGCGACCCGAAGGTTTCCCGCAGCCAAATGGCGACATGTCCAATTGTCAATCAGAGGTTGTCTTCGCCCATGAAATCTTATGTCCCACGGATGGTGCTTCTCAGCCTGTTCGCGTTTGCGGCAGTGGGCTCGGCATCAGCATCACAGATGAAGACCTCAAACCCTGTTTTCGCAACTGAAGTCGCAGCCGTTCAGGCTCCGGTCCAGGCTGCCGGAAACCCTTGGCCGAGCTTGGCCAGTATGGCCGGCAAGCAGCCAGGGCCGTTGCTTGCCCATGACGACCGATACTGGCGTGACGGCCGTTGGCACGATCGTAGAGAAGACTGGCGCCGAGACGAATGGCGTAGAAACGAGTGGCGTAGAGAACAGGAGCGCCGGGAAGCCGAACGTCGTCGTGATTGGGAGCGCCATCATGAGCACCGCTACGATGACGATCACCGCTACTATCGTCGCTAATACGTAGCCACGGGATAAGTCCGCCGAAAGCACTGCCTGCTGATTTGTAAATCCAGGTGGTGCTTAAGCGACACAGATCAGCTCTCGGAAGAAGTGATTGAGTCGAGAGTGGATTCAGCCGCCAGCTTCAATCGGTCGGCTTTGCAAATGTATTTAGACTTGCTTTTCGGTGCCAATTTGGCGCTGGCCTTTTTGGCGTTAGCCTTTAATAACTGATTTATTTTTTTACGACGATTCATCTTTTCTACTCGGCTTGTACGTTTTCGAATGATATCAGCTTAAATATCGGCTCAGAGCCTTGTGGTGCACACTTGAGCGCTTTTGTCCGTTATCTGCCCGATGCGCTCGGCTATCGGTCCAGCAGAGGTGCCAGCAGGGCACACATGCCGCGCCAGTGCGAACCCTCCCAGTAAATTCGTTGGCAGGCGTCGCAGCGCAGGAAGTGCGAATAGAGGGCACCAACGCGTGGCGGCACCAGTGGCCGGGCCAGTTCCGGGCTGATTTCGTGCAGCGGCAGGTTGCAATGCAGGCACAGGCTGAAGGGCCGCGCGCTACGCGCCAGGTCGAGGCGCTCGTACACTTCGCGCAGTTGCAGCGACGGTTTCAGGGCATGCACGTAACAGCCGTGGCTGATGATCCGCCGCTTGAGCAGTTCGCGGTCGCGGGTTAGCACGATGCGCCCTTGCTGCGCCGCGATCTCGGCGATCTCGCTATCTTCGAAGCGATTGTCGTAGAGCGTGTCGAAGCCGCTCATGCGCAGCAGGTTGGCCAGCCCGCCAAGGTGCGCATCAGCGACGAAGCGCAGCACCCGTAAAGGTTGCGCACGGACCTTTAGCAGCGGGCTGATGTCCAGCGTTTCGAACTTGGGATACACCGCCAGCCGGTCACCGTCGAAGATTACCCGCTCCAAGCCCACTGACTCGCCATTGAGCAGCACCAGCTCGACCTCGGTGTGCGGTATGCCGAGCGCCTCGATCATGTGCTTGACCGTCGCCCCGCGCGCGCACTCGCAGGTAAAGGACTGCCGCCGCCGTTCGGCCGGCAGGAAATCGTTGAGCTCCTCGTAGAAGCGGAAGGTTGCACGGGTCATGCTCAACAGTATGGCAGGGCTGCGGGATGGGCGAGTCCAGTCCGGAGATCTACTCCGGCAGGTCCCATCCACCCACCGTTCGTCCGCCAGGTTCGGTAACCCGTATTGACAGAAAAATCCATCAGGAGAATACTCGGCCAATATTCATATATATGACTAGATAACAAGGTGAATAAAGTCGATGAATTCCCTGTCCAGTGATGTCCGCCTACCGCTTTATCAACGCCTGCGTGATCAGTTGGCCGAACAGATTGCCAACAATCGTTGGCGTCCGGGGGAGGCCATTCCCACTGAAGCTGCGCTTTCAGCGGAGTACAAACTGTCCACTGGCACCGTGCGCAAGGCGGTCGACGCGCTGGTCAGTGAGGGCATCCTGGAGCGTCAGCAAGGTCGAGGTACCTTCGTTCGTCGGCCTCAGTTTCAATCTTCGCTTTTCCGCTTCTTCCGCTTCCAGACTGCTGCGGGTGAACGCCAGGTCCCGGAGAGTCGCATCCTGTCTATCGAACCGGTGGCCGCACCCTCGGCAGTGGCCCAGGCGTTAGGGCTGCCAATCGATGCGCCGGTCATTCGCATTGTCCGCGTTCGTCTTCTGGATGTTCAGCCGGTACTTGCCGAAGAAATCTGGCTACCTCGCAGCCGGTTTCAGCCGCTACTGGAGATCGACCTGAATCGAAAAGGGCCATTGCTTTACCCGATTTACGAAGAGCTCTGCGGTCAGGTCGTCGCCTCTGCCGAAGAAGCACTCACCGCCGAGTCGGTAAATGACGTGCATGCGCGGTTATTGAAAATACCGGTCAACAGTCCCGTGGTGGTGATCGAGCGTCTGGCGCGTGACTACGCCGGTACGCCTCTGGAGTGGCGGCGCTCCCGTGGGCATGCCGAGCATTTCCGTTACAGCGTGGATATTCGCTAGCGCATTGCCCGGATAGCGGATCGCTCACCGGCGAATCGATCGCTGGCGGATTCATCGTTTTGTTTGCCATGACTGGCCTCGTAGCGGCGCGGTTCGCTCTCGGCTGCCTCATGTTCCACCTATAAGGATAAGAAATCATGTTCAGCTGGTATCGCCAAGTCACTCCTCGGGAGCGCAAAACGTTTTGGGCCTGCTTCGGTGGATGGTCGCTGGACGCACTGGAAGTACAAATGTTCGGCCTGGCCATTCCGGCGTTAATTGCCGCCTTCGCGCTGACCAAGGGCGATGCCGGGCTGATCAGCGGTGTCACACTAGTCACTTCGGCTATCGGCGGTTGGGTAGGGGGGACGTTGTCCGACCGCTACGGCCGGGTGCGTACGTTGCAGTGGATGATTTTGTGGTTCTCCTTCTTCACCTTTCTGTCCGCCTTCGTCACCGGGTTCCAGCAGTTGCTGATGGTCAAGGCGCTGCAAGGCTTCGGCATTGGCGGTGAGTGGGCGGCCGGCGCGGTACTGATGGCCGAAACCATCAACCCGACATACCGCGGCAAAGTGATGGGCACCGTACAAAGCGCCTGGGCCGTAGGTTGGGGTGTGGCGGTCGGGGTTTTTGCGTTGATTTATTCGTTCGTACCGCAAGACATGGCCTGGCGTGTGATGTTCATCGTTGGCTTGTTGCCGGCGCTCCTGATCATCTGGGTACGGCGCAATGTCGAGGAGCCCGACAGCTTCCAGCGTCTGCAAAAAGAACAGGTTATCCCACAAAGTTTCTTCAAATCCCTGGCCGGTATTTTCCGTCCTGAACTGATCCGCGTGACACTGTTCGGCGGGCTGCTGGGCCTGGGTGCACACGGCGGGTACCACGCGGTAATGACGTGGCTGCCGACATTCCTCAAGACTGAACGCAACCTGTCGGTGCTGAACTCTGGCGGCTACCTTGCCGTGATCATCCTTGCCTTCTGGTGTGGCTGCGTCGTCAGCGGATTTTTGATTGACCGTATTGGCCGTCGCAAAAATATTGTGCTGTTCGCCCTGTGCTGCGTCGTGACCGTGCAGTGCTACGTGTTCCTGCCGCTGACCAATACCCAAATGCTATTCCTCGGTTTTCCGCTCGGCTTCTTCGCAGCGGGCATTCCGGCCAGCCTCGGTGCACTGTTCAACGAGCTGTACCCGGCGGACGTGCGCGGCGCTGGCGTGGGTTTTTGCTACAACTTCGGCCGAGTGCTCTCGGCGGTATTCCCGTTTCTGGTCGGCCACATGAGTGACTCCATGTCACTGGGCTCGGCCATTGGCATCGACGCCGGGATCGCTTACGGCGTGGCCGTTATCGCGGCCCTTTGCCTGCCGGAAACCCGTGGTCGCAGTCTCGACGCTGCAATCCCGTCCGTCTCGGTGAACGGCCGCGAAAGCGCCCGAGCGTGATGATCATTACTTGCGATAGATGAAACCCATGCCTGATACCTGTTCAACATCGATCACTGGCATCGATTCCCATGCTCATGTCTTTAGCCGGGGGCTGAAGCTGGCCGCTACACGGCGCTATGCCCCTGACTACGATGCCACGCTTGCGGAGTATCTGAATCACCTGAGTGCCCATGGCTTGAGTCACGGCGTATTGGTGCAGCCGAGCTTTCTGGGCACCGACAATAGCTACCTGCTGGCGGCGCTGAGGCAAGTGCCGGAGCGGTTGCGAGGAGTGGTCGTGCTGGAGCCGGGCGTTAGTCGTGCCCTGTTGAATGACATGGCTCACATCGGCGTGGTCGGCGTTCGCTTGAACCTGATGGACAAGGCGTTACCTGATTTTTGCGATCGCGCCTGGAGAGAATTTTTCAGCCACATCGCTGATCTTGACTGGCATGTCGAATTGCATCGGGAGGTAAAGGATCTGCCGGCACTGATCCATCAATTGACGCCGATCGGTTTGAAGCTGGTGATTGATCACTTCGGACGGCCGGATGCCCATTTGGGAATTGATCAGCCAGGGTTTTCCGAGTTGCTCGAATTGGGATCGAGAGGGTCGATCTGGATGAAGGTATCGGGAATTTATCGTTTGGGAGGTACGCCGCAACAAAACCTCAATTTCGCCCGATCGGCATTACCGCTGTTGGAGCAAAGTTTCGGCCTCCACCAACTGGTATGGGGCAGTGACTGGCCACACACGCAGCATGAGAAAAGCATCGGTTTCGACACAGTAATCGATCAGCGACAAGCCCTGGAGTGTTCGATGCAGCTTAGCCATTCGTTGCTCGTGCAAGCACCTCAAAGGTTATTCGGTTTTGCAAATCACCCACGCATTTGCAGATAACCCTTCATCCCACCCACGTGTAACGAAAACGTGCTGAAAGCCTGAAACGCGACGTTGCAGTCAAACCTCTCGTGCCGCATCGAGAGGTTCTGCGCAAGAGCAGCCTATTACAACTACAAGAGAGCGGTTTCCATGAACAAGCCATCCAGTACTGACATTGAAAAATCGACCATGCGCAAGTTGGGGATTCGCCTGATCCCCTTTCTCGTACTCTGTTATTTCATCGCCTACGTTGACCGAGTCAATATCGGCTTCGCTGCACTGACCATGAACCAGGACATCGGCCTGACAGCCAGTGCCTTCGGATTCGGTGCCACGCTGTTTTTCGTCGCTTATGTACTCTGCGAAATGCCCAGCAACATGGCCATGGAGCGTTTCGGTGCCCGCCGGTGGATCGCACGCATCATGATCACCTGGGGCATCGTCGGTTTCTGTTCGGCATTTGCGGTCGGGCCGATATCCTATTCGATTTCCCGATTCCTCTTGGGGGCAGCCGAAGCCGGCTTCTTTCCCGGCGTCATTCTTTACCTCACGCAATGCATCCCCAAAGCGTACATGGCTCGTATCGTTGCGCTATTCATGGTGGCGATACCACTCTCCAACTTTCTCGGTTCACCGGTGTCGGCACTGCTGTTGCAATTGGACGGTCTGGCCGGATTCAAGGGATGGCAGTGGTTACTGATGCTTGAAGCCATTCCCGCCATCACCCTGGGATTGCTCGCGCTGAAAGTATTGCCCAATCGCCCAAGCGAAGCGAAATGGTTGACTCAGCAGGAACAGGATTGGCTAGGCGAGCAACTGACTAACGATAAGGCCGCACGCGAAAGTGGTATTCCTCAGCACGCTCACAGCATCAGCGGCACCCTCAAGGCCGTGTTTACCAACAAATATGTATGGGTGCTTTCGATTATCTACATGGGCAGTTCGGCAACCAGCAACACGCTGTCGTTGTGGATGCCGCAGATCCTGAAATCCTTCCATCTGACCAACATGCAAACAGGTCTGATGAACATGATTCCGTTCGGCATGGCCGCAGCGTTCATGATTTACTGGGGACTACGTGCAGACAAGAGCGGGGAGCGGATCAAGAGCACTGCTATTCCGCTGGCTATTACTGCGGTGAGCTTCGCTGCCACGCTGTTCACGGACTCCCTGACCATTACGCTGGTACTGCTGACGCTCGTATTGATGGGTAACTATGCGATCAAGGGGCCGTTCTGGGCACTTTGCTCCGAATCCCTGCCGCCGGCGACTTTGGCCACCGGGATTGCAGCGATCAATACTTTTGCTCACTTGGGTACGGGCGCCATGAGTTCGGTAATCGGTGTACTGCGTGATCAGACCGGGAGCTTTCCAATTGCACTGATGCCGCTCTGCATAGTGACCGCTATCGGTTCGCTATTGGTGTTTCTGATTGGCAAACAGAACGCTCGTGCGAAGCAAGTCGCTACGGTCGGCAGCTGACCCATTGCTTCTGAGGAGGCTCGAAGTGGGCGAGCCTCCTCGTTGTGTATGTTCCAGTTTAAGGCCAGTAACATAACGGCCACCCCTTTTCCGGTACCAACGCTTGAACCGGCAGAATACCGATGAATCGTTCTTCAAGGAGATATCCATGACAACAGGGCAGTGTCTTTGCGGGGCTGTACGTTTTTCCCTCGGGGTTGAACCACGATTTTTTTATCGATGCCATTGCAGCCTGTGCCGCAAGCAAACCGGGGTCGGCCATAATCTCGCCACAGTGGTCAAAGCTCGCGACTTTCGATGGGAAGAAGGGCTAGGTGCGCTCACCAGTTGGCGCAAATCCAGCGGGTACAGAAATGACTTTTGCTCACGATGTGGCTCGACCGTGCCTAATGCTCTTCGCGAGACGCCTTACTTCTGGATTCCGCTTGGTCTTCTCGATGGCGAACTGAGCATGGAGTGTATTGGAGATTTCTGCACCGATGACGCTATGCCATGGGATGAACAACGCTCGGGAAAAAGTCATTGCTCAACCCCGGACTCACTTGGGTTTCTTCTGCAGGAGCTCCAGGTCGACAATGATTGATTCAGGCGCTTGCCGAGGGCGCGGGTGAGGGTGGATTTGCCGCTACCGGCAGTCTGTCCCCTGTTCATACTGATGAGCAGCAGGCATTTTTGCAGAGTGTGAAGGCGTATCCCTTTTGAGGAACCCGCAACGATGCTCAACAAGTGGCTGGATCCCGCCCTATTGCTGCTGACCACGCTGTCACTGCTGGCGGGTGGCGTTGCGCATTTTGCCCAGCAGCCTGATTGGGCGGCAGTGTGCTGGGCCTTCGGCAGCCTGGTGATGGCTTTGGTGTTGTTGGTCGAGATTGTCAGGCGTCTGGCACGGCACGAGGCAGGGGTGGACTTGATCGCGCTGCTGTCGATCGGCGCGGCGCTGATGTTGGAGCAGATGTTGGTGGCGGCAGTCATTGCCTTGATGCTGGCCACCGGGCGCACCCTGGAGTTTTTCACTGCTCAGCGCGCCGAACGTGAGCTGCGTGCGCTCGTCGAACGGGCACCACGCTTTGCCTGGCTGCAGGAGCTGAACGACTTGCGTCAGATACCGGTTGAGCAGATCCAGCCGGGTCAGACACTGCTTGTACGCCTGGGTGAGGTGGTCCCCGTCGACGGCCGTCTACTCAGCCCCACGGCCACTCTGGACGAGTCGGCGCTCAGCGGTGAGTCTTTGCCGGTAACCCGCCGGGAAGGCGAGCAAATGCTCAGTGGCGTTGCCAATGCTGGTGCGCCGATCCTGCTAATGGCGACGCAGACGGCGGCGCAGAGTACGTACGCCGGAATAGTGCGGCTTGCTGAGACAGCACGACGCTCGCGCGCGCCTTTCGTGCGTCTGGCCGACCGTTATGCCTTGTTCTTCATTCCGCTGACTTTGCTGATTGCCGGGCTGGCCTGGCAATTGAGTGGAGATCCTTTGCGGGCACTGGCGGTTCTGGTAGTGGCCACGCCCTGTCCTTTGATCCTGGCGGTGCCGATCGCCATCATGTCAGGTATCTCGAAGGCGGCGCGGCGCGGCATCCTTATCAAGGACGGCGCCACCCTGGAAGCGCTGGCAGGGAGCAAACAGCTGTTTCTCGACAAGACCGGCACCTTGACCTGTGGTCACGCCCGTTTGCAGTCGGTTGAGGTCAATGGCCAGGTCGATCCACAACATCTGCTTGGCTTGGCCGCTTCGCTGGCGCAGGCCTCGGTGCACCCCATCTCCCAGGCCATCGTCGAAGCGGCGCGCCAACGCCGATTGCCGCTCAGTGCCCCGCAAGAGGTTGAAGAAAGTCCGGGCTCCGGTCTTTGTGGGCTGATCGATGGTCAGCGGGTGCGCCTCGGTACACTGTCTTTTGCTCATGCAGAGGCGTCTGTCAGCGCTTGGACCGAAGCAATGCTGCGCCACATGGACTACTTGGCCTGCGGTGGAAGCTTCATTGAAGTGGATGGGGTTCTCGCGGGTCTGCTGATCTTCTCGGACAGCCTGCGTCGGGAAACCCCGCAAACCCTTCGCCGGCTGCGCAACAGCGGTATCGAGCGGATTGTCATGCTTACGGGTGATCGCCCGGAAACAGCCGAAATGATTGCTCTGTCCGCCGGCATCGACGAGCTGCGTGCCGGGTTGACCCCGGAGGACAAGGTGCGCGCGGTGCAGGAGGGCTGCACGCGCGCCAGCACGCTGATGGTCGGCGACGGCATCAACGATGCTCCTGCACTCGCGGCGGCCACCGTCGGCGTTGCCATGGGGGCCAGTGGTGCCACTGCCTCTGCACAAGCGGCGGGTGTTGTGCTGCTGGTGGATCGCCTGGATCGTCTGGTCGAGGCGCTGGAGATTGCCCGCCGTACCCGCCATATCGCCCGGCAAGGCGTGCTGGCCGGCATGGGGCTTTCACTGCTGGCCATGACCGTGGCCGCCCTCGGTTACCTGCCGCCGCTCGCCGGCGCCGTGGTTCAGGAAGTCATCGACGTGGTCATCATCATTAATGCTCTGCGTGCATTGGGGTTGTCGCCAGGACTGGGCCAACGACGACTGGCCGGCGAACAGATCGATCGCCTGCAAGACGAACACCGCCAACTCACCAGCGTGCTGAGTGATCTGCATCAACTGGCCGGCGATTTCGCCCGGCGTCCGCTTGAGCAAGCGCGGACCGATCTGTTGGATCTGGTCGAAAAGCTGCAAGTCTCGCTAGCCAGCCATGAACGGGACGATGAAAACACACTGTACCCGCTGCTGACCCGAAGCATGCCGGGCGAGGACCCCTTGTCGGCACTGAGCCACGGACACCGCGAGATTTTTCGCTGTATCCATTTGCTGGCGCGCATGAGCAGCGACTTCAGTGCCGACCCGACCTCTGTTCCTGTCGAAGAGATTCAGCATCAGTTAATTCGCCTGGATACCCTCGTGCAGCTGCACTTCGACCAGGAGGAGGAACTGTTCCGCTATCTTGATAGGCGCTAAAGAGCCTGCGGGACATTGTTCAAATGACTCTGGAGCGATGGCTGAGCTGTTTCGCCAATACCTGGTTTAGCGCCAGGCTTTTCTACTGTGTGCAGTGCTCGGATGGAATGAGGGCGACCAGATCCGTATCACCTATGTCGACACCCGCTTGTGAAAGCAAGGTAGTCACTTGTCCGCGGTGATGCGTCTGATGGTTGAAGAAATGCATGACCAAACCATAAAAGTTCCTGTCAGCGGGTATTCCCTTCATGCTTGTGTAATGGAGGGTGTGATCCAGATCCGGCTCTGCAATGGAGCGAGACCACTCGACAATGTTCTGGTCGAGCCACACTCGATGTGCCGAAAGTTCTCGGATATTCGAGAACAGCAACTGGTCGAGGCTTTTGAGGGCAGGAAGCTGCTGAATCGGTTCCAGCGCCAGGTAGTTAGCTGGGTGCTTGGCGAATCGCTTTAGCCAGACAGTGTCGCCGGCCACCAGGTGGTTCAACGTCCCGAGAATTGAACCAAAGAATGCTTTCCTGTCCACTGAGAGTTCTTCATCTGACAGGCTTCTGGCGACCTCATAAATCTTTGCGTTCATCCATTCGTTATAGGTCGCCATCAGGCAGATATGACTGGTTCGGTTCATCGTGCTTATCCTTTCAATGAATACTTGATAAGCGATCCACGCTCATCTTGAATCCCGGTCCAGTGTTGGGCTTTGTTGTTTTGGGGGCAGCAGGGGGAGGGGCGCTCTTGTTTGATGCTTGTATGTGGCTCGGCGAATGTCTTCATTTGGCTGTGGATTCAACCGGTTGAATTCACAACCCAAAGCCGCCTATTACATTCATTGACCAATGAAGAGTGGTGGTTACTTGATCTGAAAGATTCCAGCAATTGCATTCAAGGCTTTCCTGCCGTCAGATTCATAAAGACCATGTAGCAACCTCTGCTCGCTGAGACGATGCAGACGGAAGTGGTTGTAGAAAGCCTGTCCCAATCTCTGGTTCTCGAATGCACCGCTGTCCCAAAGCGCTAAGAACTCATCATAGGCCGCTCTCTCAATTTCCGGTCTTATTCTACTTTTCAATGCGGGCCTCAATTGGTGGTGAGCGCTGGCAGGATTCTACAAAGCCGGAACTGACGTTGACAGACCTGAGGGCCTACATCGCGAGCATTTCGGGTTAATGGCGTGACGCAATTACCCTAAGGTGGAGTATGCCGTTACACTGCGGCCCCCGAAATTTAAGCAAGGAAGCTTTGGATGCGTTCGCTCGTCAACGGTGTGCTCCTCTCCATGGCCTTGGTAGCCCCGGTCGTGGCCGCACCACTGTCATTTGCGGTAAATGACCCCAGTGGCAAGTACCTGGTGGAAGTGCTGTTCCCGGAGCCTCCGGAAGACCCGCATCAACTGGCGCGAGCGCTCATCACTTTGCGCGACAAAAACACGCTCGAAACCCTGCAGCAATTGCAGACCCAGGCCGGTAACGTGCCTGCAAACCACAATGACAAAGCCGACGCGTGGTTGCTCGGGCCCTACGGCTTGTTGTACTTCGCTGATTTCAACTTCGATGGTCGTCAGGATCTGGCAATTCGCAACGGCACAGATCCCAAGGTGGATGGCCGGGCGCATTTCGATGTCTATTTGCAAGACCCGCTGCAAACCCGATGGGTCCTCAACGCTGCATTGACGGACCTGGCGAAGGAGAGCAACGGGATGTTCTCGGTCAGCCCAACTGACGGCATTCTGTATTCGCAAACTGATCGCGGCTGCTGCTGGATGCGCACTAGCCAATGGAAAATGCGCGACGGCGAGTTGGTCCGGCTTCGCTCGTACACCCAGGAAGAAGTCCCTCCGACCGAGTTTGGCGAAAATTCCAGCATGCCCCGCGGCTATATGCTGCGCACCACCGGCGACTGGAAAGATGGTCAGTGGCACGAACAACCCAGCCTGGAAGGACCGGTCATCGAAGATTCTCAGAGTCTCGTCGGAACCCTCAACGGCAAAATCCCGGTAGAGATCTGGTACCAGGATCAGGGGGCGGTCCTCATTGGTGAGGTGCGGTACACCAAGGGTGGCAGCGGTGAGCCGATCAAACTGGTGGGTTCTCGGGAAGCCTACGGCGACGATAGTTTTGTCTACCTTCACGAATATGCTGACGATGGTCGTCGGACGGGTATCTGGCGGATAACGCGGCAAACCATCGAACCCCACAACTACACCGGCACATGGGTCAGCGGCGCCAAGGGTGACGACCGCGAACTGGCGATCCTGCTACACGATGAATACCGTGAACCGGACTACGACAAACTCAACGAAGTCGACCGTGACCAGCGCGGCGGCCATTACCAGATGCGCCGGGACTTTCTGGGGCGCGACGGAGATCTGGACTTGAAGATCCTGCCTGACCGCGATGCCGAGGGGAGAGAAGTGGCGGAGTTCACCGTGACATTGAAGGACGCTGTGACCTTGAAAGACATCGTGACCGAGCATCACATCGTGCCCATGGAAACCGAAAACCTGATCATTGTGCGTGAGCCGCAAGCGTCCAAGATAAATGGCCCGTATCACATACAGCTGGTGAAAAACTTCGCGGTCATCAACTACAACGCTGAGCCGGATTCTCAGGACATGCTGACGGGGATGTACCGGAAGCAGCCTTGAGTAAAACCTGTGTAGTCCTGAAACAGGTGTAGACCTTATTCAGGACGGGACACACTCTTGAACCCCAGGCACTGGGCTAACGCTAAATGCGCGGATCGACTGTCGGGATGGTGAAAGTTCGCCTCTACTCAAGGCAGATTTCAGGCGTTGCGGGCAAGCTATCGAGAAATGCGGCAATCTGCCGGTTACCGCACAAGTGCACTGTAGGAATGTCCGGACCTATGGACAGGCGCACCTTCTCGATACCTGCGCGGTAACCGCGATCGAAATTCCACACGAAATTCAGGAAGGTCAGGAACGCTCGGTCGAGCTTCTCTTTACAGCCTGTTGGGAGGTCAGGGCGAGGGCGGTTCATGACGCTGCGCAGGATCACTCGGGCGAAACAGGTAAGCCGCGAAGTATCGAGCCAGATGATCAGGTCGGTACGGGGCAGGCGAAGGTCAAAGGTTCGCCGCGCGTAGTTGCCTTCACAAATCCAGGCATCCGCTGCGATCGCTTCGCGAACCCGTGCGCGGAACTGTTCGGCGTCGGGTTCGACCCAGCCAGGCTCCCAGAACAGCGTGTCCAGATGGACCACGGGCAGGTTCAGGCGCTTGCCGAGGGCGCGGGCTAGGGTAGATTTGCCGCTACCGGCATTGCCCAGAATGACAATCCGTTGCATGGGGACTTCCTGTCGCGAAAAAGCCGGCGATTGTGCAGGTTTTGAACGTCCAGTTAAAGGCTGATGGGAGGGGGCGACCGTACCGCGGGAACGGGTGTTGTGTTGCATCGACCGGTTGAATCCACAGCCGATTTCTGCCTATCTTCGACTTCAGCTCTGAGCGTTCAGAAACAGTGAGAACAGCTCGGACTGAGATTTAATGCCGAGTTTGCTGTACATGTGCTTGCGGTGGACCTTCACAGTCTCGGCGGAAATCCCCAGCTTGCGCGCGATCTCCTTGTTTGAGCAGCCGCTGAGCATTAGCCGGCCGACTTCCAGTTCGCGGGCGGAGAGCGGGGTATCCAACTGCTGGTCAGTGGAGTCCAGCCAGCTCTGCCAGTTTGGCGTCGCCGACGCGTTCTGCTCCAGCACCTCCCGCTCGAATGCCATGCGCTGACGCATCAGGGCGGCAACCCAGGACTGGATAAGTGTGAGCAGGGCTATCTGCTCTGGACTGAAGAGGCCCTCACTCCCCAGCGACAGACTGAGGGTGCGTTCCGCGTCGAGTTGGACGTTGATATGGACTTCGTCGGCAACGACATTGAGGCGGAAGTAGCGTTGGTAGTAGTCGGTTTGTTCGAAGCACTCCGGCGCCACATCGGCTAGCCACAACAAGCCGTTCTGCGGTGTCTCTCGGTTGGCCAGGTAAAAGGGGTCGAGTAGATACAGGCCTTTGAGGTAATCCTGAAAGAGCGGGTCCGGCCCGCCATCCTTGCCAGGGCTTTCTGCGAGCACCCGCGGCCGGCCATTGCTGAAAATCAGCACGACCCAACTGTCCACCGGTATGTATCTATCCAGCAGACGCACCAAGGCCAGCCAGAAATCAGGACGGTCGAGTGCCTCAATCAGCCTGCCAATCGCCTGGTGCCAGGCCATATCCTGCAATGTAATGCTCACGTTTCTACCCATACGGGGTTACCCCATCGATGTGATTACTTTCCGTGTTATGGCTCTCCATACTCCATCCAGCCTTGGCGAGTGCTGTTCAGTTTGGCGATTGCGAGCCCACATACACGTGAAAGGATCACCGATGAAGATTGAACTCGTACAACTTACCGGTCGCGATGGCGATACCGCTTATAACCTAGAGCGTACCTTGCAGGCTATCGCTACCTGCGCAGCGGATACCGATCTGCTGATATTTCCAGAGACCCAGTTGATGGGATTCGCCAGCGCGCAACAGCTCGCCGAAGTTGCCGAGCCCCTGAACGGGCCAAGTGTGCAGGCCGTGCAGCGCGCTGCACGCGAACGGAACGTCTCGGTGGTGGTTGGCATGGCTGAGAACGACTCCGGCACCTTCTACAACACCTCCCTGCTGGTAACTCCACAAGGGATCGCCTTGAGCTATCGCAAGACTCACCTTTGGCCGTCGGAACGCGGCCTGTTCCAGCCGGGAGACCGCTATGCCACTGCGATCTGGAAGGGAGTCCGTGTCGGCATCCTGATTTGCTACGACATTGAGTTGCCGGAAAGCGCTCGAGCCCTCGGCCAACTCGGCGCCGAGCTGATTCTGGTCACTAACGGCAACATGGATCCCTACGGCCCTGTCCACCGCACCGCGATCATGGCTCGCGCTCAGGAAAACCAGGCATTCACGGTGATGGTGAATCGAGTCGGCGACGGCGATGAAGGCCTCGTTTTTGCCGGTGGAAGTGCAGCGATCGATCCCTTCGGGCGCACGCTTTTCGAAGCGGGGCGCGCAGAGTGCCGTCAGGTTGTCGAGCTGGACCTCGATCTGCTGCGCTCCGCCCGCCGAGACTATGACTACCTCAATGACCGCCGCCTGTTCCTGACTGGCGAACAGATTGAACACGCTGATGGTCGCCGTGAACTACTGATCCCCTGTGCCCTGCGCGAGGGGGCGTCTCGCACGAAAACAGTTCTTCAACCTTGATGCTGATTTCAGCCCTGCCATAACAATAATTCACACACTAGCAGGAGCGGCGCGCGCGTCCACGGACCCGCCGTCAACGCTCTGGAGCACCCCGATGAAATCGACTCGTTATATGCAATTCGCGTTGGCCTCGCTTCTCAGTGTCGGCCTGGTCGGCGCCAGGGCCGACCAGCCCGCCACCCCCACCGTGCACATCTACAACTGGTATGACTACATCGCCCCGGACACGGTGAAAAACTTCCAGAAAGAAGCAGGCGTCAGCGCTGTGTACGATGTGTTCGACAACAGCGACGTCATGCAAAGCAAGCTGATGGCCGGCCGAAGTGGCTATGACGTGGTGGTCGCCACGGGTGACCTACTACCGAACCTGATCAAAGCAGGTGTGCTCAAGAAACTGGATCGCAGCAAGTTGCCGAACTGGTCTCACCTCGACCCGGACATCCTCGCCAAGGTGCAGAGCAACGATCCCGGAAATAGCTATGCGGCCCCTTATCTGTGGGGTACGACTGGCATCGGCTATGACGCGGACAAGGTTAAATCGATACTCGGCCCAGATGCGCCAGTTAATTCTTGGGACCTGATTTTCAAGGAAGAAAATCTGGCCAAACTGAGTCAATGCGGTGTGGCCATGCTGGACGCCCCTAGCGAGATCATTCCCATCGCGTTGCACTACCTTGGACTGCCCTACAACAGCCAGAACCCGGAGGATTACAAAAAAGCCCAGGATCTGCTGCTGAAACTGCGTCCCCATATCGTCTACTTCGATTCTTCCAAGTTCATCTCTGATCTAGCTAATGGCAACATCTGCGTCGTGCTGGGCTGGGCTGGTGGTGTCGCCGATGCGCAAAAGGCCTCCGAGCTGGCCGGCAACCATCGCAACCTCGTCTACAGCATTCCACGCGAAGGTGCCCCGGTGTGGGTGGAGAGCCTGGTGCAGCTCAACGATGCGCCGAACCCGGAGCAAGGGTTAGCCTTCATCAACTACATGCTGCGTCCCGAAGTCATCGCTGAGTCATCCAACTACCTGAGCTATCCAAACGCCAACAAAGATGCCACCGCGCTTGTCGAGAAGAAAGTCCGCGACAACCCCGGGGTGTATCCGTCCAAGCAAGTCCTTGACACGCTATTTCCGCTAGAACCACTCCCGCTGAAGATAGAGCGCGTGCGCACCCGCGCGTGGAACACGGTCAAGACCGGCGCTTGATTGGCAGACTCGGCTCTGCTGATGACTAGCCAAGCCCCTTCATGCAACAAATGAAACAAGAGAGAGACCATGAAAGAGACGATGAAGCCACGTGCCCGCGACCTGAACATTCAGTTCGGCCAACTGCAACCCGGCCCCCTCAATGCCATCACCGATGTGCCCGGCGTACGGGTCGGCCACAGTAATGTGCGAGGACGCACCGCCAATGGCCGCGACATCCTGACCGGTGTCACCCTGATCGAACCTCGTGCCGGTTCCACCAGCCAGCAACCGTGCTTTGCCGGCGTCCATGTGTTGAACGGCAACGGCGACGCCACCGGTCTGGAATGGATTCGCGAGGCAGGTCTTTTGACCAGTCCCATCGCCTTCACCAACACCCACAGCCTGGGCGTGGTGCGCGATGCGCTGGTTGTGCTGGACCGTGAACAGCAGCCTGATGACGGGCGCCTCTACTGGAACATGCCGGTGGTGCTGGAGACCTTCGACGGCCTGCTCAACGACATCAACGGCTTCCATGTGAAGATTGAACATGTGGCCGAGGCCCTGCGTTCGGCCAAGAGCGGGCCGGTAACGGAAGGCTCCGTCGGGGGCGGTAGCGGCATGATTTGTCATGAATTCAAGGGCGGCATCGGCACCGCATCACGGCGTCTGAGCAGTGCTCAGGGCGGCTGGACCGTTGGGGCCATCGTCCAGGCCAATCATGGCATCCGTAACGAACTGCGCGTCGACGGCTACCCGGTCGGACGCTACATGGAGCAGGTCGACTCGCCGTTCCTCAAAGCGTCGCTGCCGCACCCGGGCATGGGCTCGATAGTCGTTTGCCTGGCCACCGACGCGCCGTTGCTGCCGCACCAATGCACGCGTCTGGCGCAACGTGCCAGCCTCGGCCTCGCCCGCACCGGCGGCGGCAATGAAGACCACAGCGGTGACATCTTCATCGCCTTCGCCACCGGTAATCAGCATGTGCCGCCGGCCGCTTACGAGAGTAAGCGTGCGCCGACTACCGACAACCTGAGCATGGTCAACAACGACCACATCAGCGAGTTGTTCCTGGCCGCCACCGAAGCGGTGGAAGAAGCCATCATCAATGCCTTGCTGGCCGCCGACACCGCTGAAGGCAACGGCCATGCCGTGCCGGGCCTGGATTCCGAGACGCTGCTCAAAGCCTTGCATCGGGCCGGCTGGCGGGGAGCGGCGAATGACTAACTGATCTCGCGGTATTGAGGTGGTGTGATTGTTTCGCGTTCATGCCACCTCGAGCACATTGATTGCATCGTCAGGTTCCAGGGAAGACGTCGTGACCCAGGGCTCACACGACGTTTAAGTGAGAGCTGTCGGGCAGACCCGCGCCATAAATCGTACGTTGCCGCACAGGCAACCGCCGATGAATCGTTCCTTGCAGCGTCTCGTCTGAAATCAAGCGGCCGGAGTGTCGACCGGCTAACCCGCGAGTGCCGCTTCGATTGCCGCGATGTCTATCTTGGTCATTGTCATCATGGCGTCGAAAGCGCGCTTGGCCGCCGCTCGATCGGGGTTGGATATCGCGGCGCTCAGGACACGGGGCGTGATCTGCCACGACAGGCCCCATTTGTCCTTGCACCAGCCACATACGCTTTCCTGGCCGCCGTTTGCGACAATCGCGTTCCACAAGCGGTCAGTTTCGGCCTGGTCGTCGGTCGCCACCTGGAATGAAAAAGCCTCGTTGTGCTTGATCCCCGGCCCCCCGTTCAACCCGAGGCAAGGGATGCCCATCACCGTGAACTCGACCGTTATCACATCGCCTTGCTTGCCCGCCGGATAGTCGCCAGGCGCGTGATGGACGGCGACGACCGCGCTGTCCGGGAATGTCCGGGCGTAGAACTCTGCAGCATCTTGCGCAGTGCCGTCGTACCAGAGGCAAATCGTGTTTTTGCTGACCATTTTGCTTCTCCAGAATCAGGTCTGATACGTTCACTCCAGCCGCGTAGTCAGCCGCGCTGAACGTTGGCTAATGAACAGGCAAACCCCAAGTATTGTTTAAATTGCTGATTTTTCAAAAGTCGGCCAAAGGAGATCTTGATGGCCACTGCACATGTTTTCATTGCCACCAGTCTGGATGGCTTCATCGCCCGACCTGATGGCGATATCGACTGGCTGTTGCAGCGCGATGATCCGACTGAGGATCATGGCTACTCAGCCTTCATCGCCGATAAGGATGTGATCGTGATGGGGCGGGGAAGCTATGAGAAGGCGCTGACCTTCGACACGTGGTTCTACGACCGGCCCGTCGTGGTGCTGTCTGAACAGCTGGCCGATTCGGCGGTGCCCGAGGCACTGACGGGCAAATTGCGTTTCTCCAACCTCAAGCCCAGGGACGTGATGGCGGAAATGGCCAGGCAAGGCGTGCGTCGGGTCTATGTCGATGGTGGGCAGTTGGTGCAATCATTCCTGCGCGAAGGGTTAGTCGCCGATATGGTGATTACCACTGTTCCTGTGCTGATCGGGTCGGGAAGGCCATTATTCGGGGCCCTTGAGCAGGATATTGATTTGAAACTGGTATCAAGCCGCTGCTTTCCTTCGGGGTTGGTGCAGTCTACTTATCGGTTGAACCTATGACCCGCTTGCGTGGATGTCCGATCCAAGAGCAATCGATTCAGTCCTAGGAAATACCTACAAACATCAGGTGCTCAAGAGAATTCTCCGACAGCTTTTCAAGGTTGCCGGGTGGGAAGGTGAATGGATAACCTCCGGCTGTCGCTGCCAATTCAGCGACCGGGCCTGGAAACCCGATGAGCGAAAGGGCTTCAATCCGTAAAAAGGAGCTTCACCATGCACAAGATCACTCCTGATCTCGCAGAAACCCCAAGCACTTCCCCTTACGCCACAACCGACTCCAAAAAACTCCACGACGCCGCCGAGCGGGCGCTGGATCATTACCTCAAGCCGCCGTTCGACAAGGGCAACCTGCCCGATAAACGTCCCTCCAACATCTTCGCGGTCATCCCTGATCTGGATAACGAAACCCTGCTGGCTCACGCCTCGGAAACCCTGGCATCGCTGAATGTGCTGACCAGCGATCTGGCATTCGAGCTGGAAGGCACGCGCCGGCATGTGGCGTTGGCGATTCAGCAGATGATTTCGCTGGGGGAGTTGTTGGTGAATCGGGCGCTGGATAATTACGATCAGCCAGAGGCGCCGTAGTACCGCGTTGTAGCAAGGCGGCTTGCTCCGTCGGCCGGTCTGCGTTGGTTCGCGACCGGTCGGTGGGTTAATGCTGGCTCGGTTGCCGGCGTTGCGCCGGGGTGCTTATTTCACGGCGTAAAACTTGCGGACATACCGGGTGCTTTGCCAGGCGCACGGTGCGCCTTGCGGTACGAACACGGTGTCGCCGGTGTTGACTGTCAGGCTCGTACCATCGGCTGCTCGCAGGGTGACGCTGCCTTCGATCAGGTGCATCAGCTCGTTGAGTTTGTGCGGCCGGCCATGGCGTTCGTAGGGGGTCGAATCCCAGACGCCGACGCGCAGGTCGGTGGTGCTGTCTTCGAAGGCATTGCGTGAGCGGCACTGCGGGGTGGGCCCGATCAGTATTTGTGGTTCCGGCGCGGCTGAAGGGGAGAGCATCGCTAACCGGTCCAGCGCTGTCAGCCCAGGTGTCGGTTCAGTATTGGGGCTGATGACGGCACAGAATGCCCAGCACGTCTCGGCTTGCGCCTCGATTCGTAGCGTGGTCCCACGACCGATCACCGCGCTGGCACCGATCCCCAGTTCCAGCGTCTGGCCTTTGGATTTCAACACGACGTGGCCGGCGTGGACCACGATCACTTCGGTGTGCGGGAAATCATTGATATCGAGTGATTCGCCTGTGTTCACGAGCCCGGCGCAGATGCCATCGGGCCCGGTGTAGGCGACTTGCCGGTGTTCCCTGAAGGGGTCGGTAGCGCTCAAGGACGTTGCCTTGAAAGACGTGGCGACACGGCTGCCGTCGGCGCGAGCCAACAGCAGGACGGTAGGTTGAGACATGCGGGTGACGCTCCATGCAAATGGGGTGTGGAGGGTGTTGGGTCAGCCAATAGCCTGGGTGACGAGTGCGAACTGTCGGACGCCGTTGACCGCTTGCGGCGGTGTGCCCCGTGCCATTTGCGCCACGGTGTCGACTTGCTTGAGGCCGACCGTTGCGAGCCAATCGCTCAAGCCACTGTCCGCCGGAATGTCGATGCGCACGAACGCATCCGGTACCTGGGCCAGTAACACGGCGATCAGGTGTTTGGCCTGTTCGATGTTTTCGGCGACCACCGGGCCAAGGCCGCGACCACGGCCATAAGGACGCAGCAGGGCGAAGGCGCGCACCTGGCCATCGCGCTCGATGACAGCTGAATGCTCGACCACATCGAACAGCTCGTTGAGCACCGTCTGCCGGTCCAGCCCGGTGCCGGCATTGGCCAGCTCCAGCACGCGGGCCTTATCGGCCTCACGCAGCGGGCGACAGGTTTCACCGTCGGCCAGTTGCCCGGGTGCAACGGCTTGCGCCGGGCCCTGGTGTTGCTGAATCCGCCCGAACTCGACAAAGCCCTGACTCGCGTAAAGCGGCGCGCCGGCAAGGGTCGCGTTGAGTACCGGGGTGCGTGACTGGCACGCATCAAGTGCCTGTTCCATCAGCTTGCGGCCGATGCCCTTGCCTTGATAGTCGTCGCTGACGATCACCAGGCCGATGGTGGCGAAATCGCCTTGGGGGCAGGCAAACGCGGTGCCGATCAGACGCTCGCCATCGAGTGCCACAAAGCCATCGCTGATGCGCAACACCATGGCCCAATCGTCCAGGCGATGGGGCCACTTCAATTGCACGGACAAGGCATGGGCCGAGGGCAGGTCGGCGGTCGTCATCGGGCGATAAACATAAGCAGAAGGGTGCGGGGCGGACATGGCGAGTCTCCGTTGGACAGTGTGCGCAATCAACCGGTTGTGCGGCGCGATGGTGCTTGTATCCCATCTGCGTGAAGGCCTGACAAGAGGGGCTGGAACATTCGGCAGATTCCGCACGCCCGAAGCCACAAGACCACACTTACTACTTATTTGCCCGGCAAGGTCGGCAGCAAATGCTTGGGCTTTTTTTCTACGATGGAGGCCTGAGTTCACGACTCGCCGTCCCTTATCTGGAGTGCTCCATGGATAGCTTCGATCCTCGCCTTATCGCTGTGCGCAGCGCTCATTTCATTGCTGGTAAATACCGCGATGCTCAACCGGGGCTTGAGGTGGTGCGGCCGTCGGATGGCCAGGTCTATGCCCAGTTGCCTATCGCCGATGCCGACCTGGTGGATGAAGCGGTCAACGATGCCTGGCAGGCGTTCAATCGCAGCGATTGGGCCAGTCGCCCGCCTCGGGAACGGGCGCGGGTCATGCGCCGTTGGGCCGATCTGATCGAAGCGGACGCCGCCGTCCTGGCGCCTTTGGAAGCGGTGGGTTCGACCCGTCCCCATAAAGATGTGATCGCCTGGGATATTCCCTACGTCGCCGAAGGCATTCGTTTCTTTGCCGAGCTGGCCGATAAGCATGGCGGTCATGTGGCTGCCACCCAGACCGATCGACTGGGCATGCAGATCGCCGAACCCTACGGCGTGATTGCCGCCATCGCACCGTGGAATTTCCCGTTGAGCATGGCCTCCTGGAAAGTCGCGCCGGCGCTGGCCGCAGGTAATGCCGTGGTGCTCAAGCCTTCAGAGCTGACGCCATTTTCCAGCCTGCGCTTTGCCGAGCTGGCGTTGCAGGCGGGCATGCCGGCGGGGATTTTCAACGTGATTCAGGGCGATGGTCGCGTTACGGGCGATGCCTTGTGCCGTCATCCGCGGGTGGGCAAGGTGACCTTTACCGGTTCCACCGCGACCGGCTCGAGCATCATGTCCACCTGCGCGCTGATCGGTCCGAAGCCGGTCACCCTGGAGCTTGGCGGCAAGAGCCCGCAACTGGTCTTCGCCGATGTGCCGGATATCGCCAAAACCGCTCGCACGGTGGCCATGGCCATTACCGGCAATGCCGGGCAGGTGTGCGTGTCCGGGTCTCGGCTGTTGATCCAGCGTTCGATCATGGAACCGTTTATCGCGCACTTGGAGGCGTATTTCGAGGAGCTGCGCCCCGGCCCGACCTGGTCGTCCGAGAGCACGCTGTCGCCGATCATTTCCCGGCTGCAGGCCAGCCGCATCGATGGCATCGTCCAGCGCTCGCGTCAGGCCGGCGCCGAAGTGCTGACCGGTGGCGGGCTGTTCGAGGGGCTCGGCGGCGCTTATTACCGGCCGACCTTGCTGACCGGCCTGGACCACCAGAACCCGGCGATCTGCGAAGAAATCTTCGGCCCGGTGCTGACGGTGCAGGCGTTCGATGATGAAGAGCAGGCGCTGAGCCTGGCGGCGCATGCGACTTATGGCTTGGCGGCGGGTGTGCACACGGCCGACATCAACCGTGCCTTGCGTCTGGTTCGGCGCCTGGAAGCGGGGACGGTGTGGGTCAATCGTTACGGACGCAGTAACGACTACATCCTGCCGACCGGTGGCTACAAACGCTCCGGCATTGGCAAGGACCTGGGGCGTGAAGCGTTCGAAGCCAATTTGCGCTTCAAGAGTGTGTTGATCGATATCGTCCAATAACACGCCGATCATAAAGCCCGACGCAACCTGTAACACCGTAGCAGCTGCCGAGCCTGCGAGGCTGCGTTCGGCTGCGGAGCAGTCGTAAACCCGGTGTGCAAGATCTGTCTGATGTACCGCGAGTTCTGATTTTACGACTGCTCCGCAGCCGAACGCAGCCTCGCAGGCTCGGCAGCTGCTACGAGGTGTACGAGGGGGTAGAAGTAAGCTTTAAACCGCACCCAAACGGGCGCTTCCTCAGGGAAGCGCCCGTTTTCGTTCTGCCCGGCGCAGGTTCTGCGGTGAATGGGTGTGCGCTTGAGCCTTGCGGCGTTATAAAGGCCCATAAGAGCGCATGAATACGGGGTTTGCCCAAGGCTGGAGCGGCCCGCAAAGTCTGCTGAGGGGGGGCGCTAAAACGGTGGTTTGTATCGAGCAGAGGTCGCTTTTAACGCCATCTGCTGATTTCACGGTGGTGTAATGACGGTGTGCTGCAGCGATGCATCACGGCTCCCGGAACGGAGCGAATGCTTGTCACGCCATGACCTCAACGAACTTCAGGACCGCACTCAATGAGCTTTCTTCGCCCCAAATTCATTACGTTCGACTGCTACGGTACGCTGACCAATTTCCACATGGGTACGATGACTCGCGAGCTGTTCGCCGATCGCGTGGTGCCCGAGCAGATGGAGCAGTTCGTCAAGGACTTCTCGGCCTATCGCCTGGACCAGGTCATGGGTGACTGGAGGCCGTATGACGAAATCCTCAAGACCGCGCTGGCGCGGACCTGCAAGCGTTGGGGCATTGAATACCGTGACGAAGGCCAACTGTATTACGACGCCGTGCCGACTTGGGGGCCGCACCCGGACGTACCGGCCGGCCTGTCGAAAATCGCCGACAAAATCCCGCTGGTGATTTTCTCCAACGCCAGCAACAGCCAGATCATGTCCAACGTCGACAAGCTCGGCGCACCGTTTCACAAGGTTTTTACCGCCGAGCAGGCACAAGCCTACAAACCGCGCCTGGCCGCGTTCGAGTACATGCTCGACAACCTCAATTGCGGCCCGGAAGACATCTTGCATGTGTCGTCGAGCTTCCGTTACGACCTGATGCCGGCCCACGACATGAAGATCAAGAACAAGGCCTTCGTCGCCCGTGGTCACGAAGTCCCGGCCAACGCTTTCTACGAGTACCGGCAGATCACCGACATCGGCGGGCTGGCGGCGCTGGTCGGTCTCTGAGTCGTCACGGCAACGGCATTCTCACGGCAGTCTTTTTGGTAGAGGCGGATTAGACATGGGCAGTGAATCCTACTGGCTCGACACTGCACCGGCGTTCACCGGTGCTCAGACCGGCGCGTTGCCCGGGCAGGTCGACGTGGCCATCGTCGGGGGTGGTTTCACCGGCCTGGCGGCGGCTCGGGCGCTGGCCTTGAAGGGCGCCAGTGTGGTGGTGCTGGAGGCCGGCAGGGTGATCGGCGAAGCCTCGGGTCGCAACGGCGGTCAGTGCAATACCGGCGTGGCCCAGGATTACGCCGGCCTGAGCGCCAGCCTCGGCGCGGACAAGGCGCGGGCCTATTACAAGGCTTACGAGAGTGCCGTGCACAGCGTGGTTTCGCTGGTGGAGCAGGAGCAGATCGCCTGCGACCTCAAGCGTAACGGCAAGCTCAAGCTGGCCGCCAAGCCGATGCACTACGAGGGCCTGGCACGGACTTGCGAGTTGATTCGCCGGGAGGTCGATGCCGATGTCGAGTTGCTGACCGCCGAACAGATCCGCGCTGAAGTCGACTCGGCCCAGTTCCACGGAGGATTGCTGCAGCGCAACGGCGTGCAGATGCATGTCGGGCGCTTCGGCGTCGGTCTGGCCGAAGCGGCGGCACGGCACGGTGCGTTGATCTATCAAGACACGCCCGTGACGGACTGGAAAGCCCAGGCGGGCGGCTATCAGGTCAACACCGCCAAGGGTTCGCTGCACGCCGGGCAAGTGCTGCTGGCGACCGGCGCCTGTCAGCACGGCGGGTTGGGCTGGTATCGGCGGCGGATCGTGCCGGTGGGCAGTTTCGTGATCGCCACCGAGGTCCTTCCCCAGAGCCTGATCGACCAATTGCTGCCCGGTCGGCGAGCCTATGTCACCAGCCGGATGATCGGTAACTACTTTCGCCTGACCCCGGACAACCGCCTGCTGTTTGGCGGCCGTGCGCGGTTTGCCATGTCCGACAGCGTCTCCGACGCCAAGAGCGGCAAGGTGCTGCGGGCGGCGATGGTGCAGATGTTCCCGGCGTTGGCCAACGTCAAGATCGATTACTGCTGGGGCGGGCTGGTGGACATGACCTCCGACCGGTTGCCCCGTGCCGGCCAGCACGGCGGGGTTTATCACTCCATGGGCTACAGCGGCCATGGGGTGCAGATGTCGGTGCACATGGGCCAGGTGATGGCCGAGGTGATGGCCGGCAAAGTCGAGGCCAATCCCTGGCGCGAACTCGACTGGCCGGCGATTCCCGGGCATTTCGGCAAGCCGTGGTTCCTGCCGCTGGTGGGCGCTTATTACCGGTTCCAGGACTATTTGCATTGAGTTGATGTTGTGGCTTTACCGTCGTTTGCGTTTCCAGGACGTTCCGGTCAACCGGAACACTCGAGCCTTCTCTTTATCGACAGGTACAACAGATATGACTGATAACAAGATCGACTCCAAACTGATCTCCGGCCAGGAAAGCCTGAGAGTCTTCGAAGGCCTCAATCGCGGCATGTCGCGCCGCAACGCGTTGCAATTGCTCGGTGTCGCCGGGGTGGCTGCAGCGGGCGCCGGCAGCCTGTTCGGCGCCGCCGGCAAACTGTTCGCCGACGAAGCCGCAAGCCCCGGCAAAGGCAAGCCGGGCGGACGGATTCGCGTCGCCGGCATGTCCAGCTCCACCGCCGATACCCTGGACCCGGCCAAGGGTGCGCTGTCCACCGACTACGTGCGCCACTATATGTTCTACAACGGCTTGACCCGTTTCGACAGCCATCTGGTGCCGCAACTGGAGCTGGCCGAGCGCATCGACAACACTGATGCCACGCTGTGGACCATCACCCTGCGCAAGGACGTGACCTTCCACAACGGCAAAACCCTGAGCGCGGCCGACGTGGTGTTCTCGCTGTCGCGGCACAAGGACCCGCTGACCGGTTCCAAGGTCATGCCGCTGATGGAGCAGTTCGCCGAGATCAAGGCCACTGGCCCCAATGAAGTACAGATCCGCCTGAGCGCGCCGAACGCCGAACTGCCGTCGATCCTGGCCGTGTCGCACCTGCTGATCGTTCCCGAAGGCACCACCGACTTCAATCAGGGCATCGGTACCGGGCCGTTCAAGGTCAAGGAATTCAAACCGGGCGTGCGTTCGATTGCTGCGCGCAATACCGGCTACTGGAAACCGGGCCTGCCTTACCTGGACGAGATCGAGTTCATCGCCATTGCCGACGAGCCATCGCGGGTCAACGCGCTGCTGTCGGGCGACGTGCACATGATCAACGAGGTCAACCCGCGCTCCACCACGCGAATCAAGGCCAGCGCCGGTCACCGCGTCGTCGATGCGCCCTCGGGCAACTACACCGACTTGATCATCCGTCAGGATCAGATGCCCGGCAAAAGCGCGGAATTCACCCAGGCCATGAAGTACCTGATGGACCGCGAGCAGATCAAATCCGCGGTGTTCCGTGGTTTTGCAGTGGTCGGTAACGACCATCCGATTGCCCCCGGTTCGCGCTACTACAACGCTGACCTGCCGCAGACCGTCTACGACCCGGAGAAAGCCAAGTTCCTGCTGAAGAAGGCCGGCATGGACAGCATCAACATGCCGCTGGTGGCATCACCTGCGGCGACCGGTTCGGTGGACATCGCCGTGCTGCTGCAGCAATCGGCGAAACAGGCCGGGCTCAAGCTCGACGTCAACCGCCTGCCCAGCGACGGCTACTGGTCCAACCACTGGATGAAGCACCCGTTGAGCTTCGGCAACATCAACCCGCGGCCGAACGCCGACGTGATGTTTTCGCAGTTCTTCCAGTCGAGCGCGCCGTGGAACGAATCGGGCTGGAAGAACGACCAGTTCGACCAGTTGCTGATGCTCGCCCGGGCGGAAACCGACGACGCCAAGCGCAGCAAGATGTACGCGGACATGCAGACCCTGGCGCATGACCACTGCGGTATCGGCATCCCGGTGTTCATCAGCAACATCGACGGCGTCGACCAGCGCGTCAAAGGCTATGGCAGCAACCCGTTGGGCGGCTTCATGGGCTACATGTTCGCCGAGCAGGTCTGGCTGGATGCTTGATGCGCCGACGAGGTTTGTGCCGTAGCAACATTGCAGGAGAACAGGGCGATGAATAGCAACACACTGTGGTTGATCGGCCGGCGTATGGGCGCCGCGATCGTGACCTTGTTGATCGTCTCCATGGTGGTTTTCGCCATCACGGCGGTACTGCCGGGGGACGCGGCACAACAGGCCCTCGGGCAGTTCGCCACGCCGGAACAGGTGGCGGCACTGCGGCTGAAACTGGGGCTCGATCAGCCCGGTGTGTTGCGTTACCTGCACTGGTTGATGAGCCTGCTCAGCGGCGACATGGGCCTGTCGGTCTCCAACGCTATGCCGGTCAGCGACTTGATGGCCGGTCGGGTGCCCAACACGCTGATGCTGGCGGCCGCCACGGCGCTGGTGTCAGTGCCGGTGGCGCTGATTCTGGGCATCGGTTCGGCCATGGGCCGGGGCGGGCGCATCGACAGCTTTCTCAGCTTTGTCACCCTGGCGATGGTCGCCGTACCGGAGTTTTTGGTGGCAACGCTGGCGGTGCTGATTTTTGCGGTGAACCTGGGCTGGTTGTCGGCGCTGTCCTATGCCAGCGACATCACTTCACCGCTGCAATTTCTACGCACGTACGCCTTGCCGGTGATGACGCTCTGCTGCGTGATCGTTGCGCAAATGGCGCGCATGACCCGGGCGGCGGTGATCGATCAACTCGATAGCCCGTATGTGGAAATGGCCCGGCTCAAAGGCGTGAGCCCGGTGCGGATCGTCCTGCGTCATGCCTTGCCCAATGCCATCGGGCCGATTGCCAATGCCATCGCCTTGAGTCTGTCCTACCTGCTGGGCGGGGTGGTGATCGTCGAGACGATCTTCAACTATCCCGGCATCGCCAGCCTGATGGTCGATGCGGTGACCAACCGTGACATGGCGCTGGTCCAGGCCTGCACCATGCTGTTTTGCACGGCGTACCTGGGGTTGGTGCTGATTGCCGACCTGTGCGCGATTCTTTCCAATCCAAGGCTGAGAAACCAATGAACAAGCTCATTGTGAAATCGATGCCTGTGACCCCCGACCTGTCGGTTGGCAAGGTGTCAAACGGGCCATCCTGGCTGGGTCTGGTCGGGGCAGCGATGTGTTTTATCTGGTTGCTGGTGGCGGTCTTCGGCCCGTGGCTGGCGCCGCACCCGGTCGGTGAAGTGGTCTCCGACAATGTCTTCGATAGCCTGAGTGCAGCGTACCCCTTTGGCACCGATTACCTGGGCCGCGACATGCTCAGCCGAATCCTCGTCGGCGCCCGTTTCACGGTCGGCCTGGCGCTGGTTGCCGCCGTGCTGGCCAGCGGTCTGGGCACCAGCTGCGCACTGTTGTCGGTGGTTTCGCCGAAATGGCTGGATGAAATCATCAGCCGCTTGATGGACGCGTTCATTTCGATCCCGAGCAAGATGCTGGCGCTGATCATGGTCTCGGCCTTCGGTTCTTCGGTGACGTTGCTGATCTGCACTGCGGTGCTGAGTTTCACCCCCGGCGCGTTCCGCATTGCCCGCAGCATGGCGGTGAACATCGAAGCGCTGGAGTACGTGCAAGTGGCCCGAACCCGTGGCGAACGCCGGCTGTATATCGCCTGTGTGGAAATCCTGCCCAACATGCTCAACCCGGTGCTGACTGACCTGGGGCTGCGTTTCGGTTTCATTGTGTTGTTGCTCAGCGGCATGAGCTTCCTCGGCCTGGGCGTGCAACCGCCGGATGCCGACCTCGGGTCGCTGGTGCGCGAAAACATTGGCGGCCTCAATCAGGGCGCGCCGGCCATCGTGATTCCGGCGCTGGCCATCGGCACCCTGACCATTGGCGTGAATCTGTTTATCGACAGACTGTCGTCCCGACGTAGTCGACGTACGGGGGGGCATTGAAATGAGTGAATTGATTCGGGTCCAGGACCTGCGCGTGGTCGCCTGTGGCGAACGCGGCGAAGTAGAAATCGTCAAGGGCGTGAGCTTCTCCCTGGAAAAAGGCGAAGTGCTGGCGCTGATCGGTGAGTCGGGCTCCGGCAAGACCACCATCGCCCTGGCGCTGCTCGGTTACGCCCGGCGCGGTTGCCGGTTGGCCGGCGGCGTGGTGCAGGTCGGCGAACACGACATGCTGGCGTTGAGCGAACGCGAACTGCAAGGCCTGCGCGGGAACCGTGTGTCGTATATCGCGCAAAGCGCTGCGGCGGCGTTCAACCCGGCGAAAAAACTCATCGACCAAGTGGTGGAGGGCGCGTTGATTCATGGCCTGGGCAACCGGACCGTGCTCGAAGCCAAAGCCATCGAGCTGTTCCGCGACCTGGCCCTGCCGGACCCTGAACACATCGGCCAACGCTATCCGCACCAAGTGTCCGGCGGACAGCTGCAGCGGGTGATGGCGGCGATGGCGCTGATCAGCGATCCGTTGCTGGTGGTGCTCGACGAGCCGACCACCGCGCTCGATGTGACCACTCAAATCGACGTGCTGCGCGCTTTCAAGCGGGTGGTACGTGAGCGTGGGGCGACGGCAGTCTATGTGTCCCACGACCTGGCCGTGGTAGCGCAGATGGCCGATCAGATTGTGGTGCTCAATGGCGGCCAGATCTTCGAACAGAGCGCCACCGCGCCCTTGCTCAAAGGCCCGGCCCATGAATACACCCGTAGCCTGCTGGCGGCGGCGCGCCCGGATACAACGATCCGCCCGCCCTGCGGTGTGGCCGAAGATCAGCCACTGCTGACCATCAAAGGTTTGACCGCCGGCTATGGCAACAAAAACACCCAAGGCATGCCGTCGATCCGCGTGCTGGAAGACATCGACCTGACGGTGCGCAGGGGCCAGGCCATCGGCGTGATCGGTGAATCGGGTTCCGGCAAGTCGACCCTGGCGCGGGTGGTGGCCGGGTTGCTGACGCCGGCGTTGGGTGGCCTGACCTTTGATGGTCAGCCACTGGGCGGCAGCCTGTCCGAGCGTACCGATGAACAATTCCGGCGCATTCAAATGGTCTTCCAGAACGCTGACACCGCGCTCAATCCGATGCACAGCATCAGCACCATTCTGAGCCGGCCGCTGAAAATGTATTTCGGCCTCAAGGGCGCCGCCTTGCGCGAGCGTATCGGCGAACTGCTGGACCTGGTGCGCTTGCCGCGGAGCCTGGCCGAGCGTCGGCCGAATGAACTCTCCGGCGGGCAAAAGCAACGGGTCAACCTGGCTCGCGCACTGGCGGCCAAGCCGGACCTGATCCTCTGCGATGAAGTGACTTCGGCGCTGGATACGGTGGTCGGCGCGGCGATTCTTGAACTGCTGCGCGACCTGCGTCAGGAGCTGGGGGTGTCGTATCTGTTCATCAGCCACGACATCTCCACCGTGCGCGCGCTGTGCGACGACATCGTGGTGATGTACAGCGGCTACAAGGTGCAGGAGGGTAGTCGACAGTCGTTTGCCCAGGCGCCTTTCCATCCGTACACCGACCTGTTGATTCATTCGGTGCCGGAGCTGCGTCAGGGCTGGCTGGAGAACTGCGGCACCACCTGCGGCACGCTGCCGCCGATCGGTGCCAAAGCCAACGTGCCGGAGCTGTGCACGTTCCTCAATCGCTGCCCGGTACGGGTCGACGGTTTGTGCAATCGCACCGCGCCAAACCGCCGGACGCTTGTCGGCGGCAGTGAAATCCTTTGTCACCACGACAGTGCCGAGCTGCTGAAAACCCAGCAGGATTTGAACAGCATGATTCAGGGAGCCTATGCATGAAGGGGCGTTTTGTGAGGCTGGCCGAGCAGGGCCGGCCGACCGTCAAATTGACGGTGGACGGCACACCCATCGAGGCGTTGCAGGGCGACACGCTGATGGTCGCGTTGCTGACCCAGGGTTCGGCGCTGCGTCAGTCGGAGTTCGACTCGGGCCGGCGGGCCGGTTTTTGCCTGATGGGCGCCTGTCAGGATTGCTGGGTCTGGACCCGCAGCGGCGAACGGCTGCGTGCCTGTTCCAACGAAGTCCGTGAAGGGCTGGATATCATCACCACACAACCGGAGGCGATATGGCCACTGCACGGCTGAGCACTCATCGAGTGGTGATCGTCGGCGCCGGGCCGGCCGGCATTCGCTGCGCCGAAACCTTGCTGGCGGCGGGCTGCAAACCGATCCTGATCGATGAAAATCGTCGCGATGGCGGGCAGATCTACCGTCGCCAACCAGAAGGATTTACCCGCGATTACGCGACGCTGTACGGTACCGAAGCGGCCAAGGCCAAAGACTTGCACCAAAGCTTCGACCGCTTGCGCGGGTTGATCGACTACCGCCCGGACACGCTGGTGTGGAACCTTACACCGGGGCAACTGTGCTGCGTCAGCCAGGGCAAACACTCGACGGTTGATTACGACGCGCTGATCCTCTGCACCGGCGCCACCGACCGCTTGATGCCGATCGAAGGCTGGCAACTGGCGGGCACCTACAGCCTCGGTGGCGCGCAGATCGCGCTCAAATCCCAGGCGGTGTCGATTGGTCATCGCGTGGTGTTCATGGGCAGCGGGCCGTTGTTGTACCTGGTCGCCAGCCAATACCTCAAGGCTGGTGCCAACGTGGCGGCGGTGCTCGACACTTCGCCGCTGAGCAAGCGCATCGGCGCCTTGCCGAAACTGCTGGCGCGCCCCGGAGTGCTGTTCACCGGGATGAAACTGTTGGCGCAGCTGTACCGGGCGAAGATCCCGGTGCACCTGGGGATTTCTCCGTTGCAAGTGCTGGGCGATGCCCAGCGCGGTGTCAGTGGTGTGCGGGTGCGGACCGCCGAAGGCAAGACATTGACCGTTGAGTGCGATGCCGTGGCGCTGGGTTATCACCTGCGCCCGGAAACCCAACTGGCGGATCTGGCCGGTTGCCGTTTGCGCTTCGATGAGGCGTCCAGTCAATGGTGGCTGGCCACCGATGAAGAAGGCCGGACCTCGGTGAATGGTGTGTATGCCGCCGGCGATGGCTCGAAAATTCGTGGTGCGGATGCCGCCGAGCACGCCGGGCGCCTGGTGGCCATGGCGCTGCTGGAGGATCTGCACCAGCCGGTGGACGCCGGATTACGCGACGAACAACGCCGCGCCCTGGCGCTGATGGACCAGTTTCGTCTCGGCCTGGCCCAGGCGTTTCCCTGGCCTGCCGAACAAGCCAAGGCCTTGCCCGACTCGGCCATTGTCTGCCGCTGCGAAATGATCAGCGCCGGCGAATTGCGTCGCACCGTCAGCGAAAAGGGCGCCTGTGAAGTCAATCGGGCCAAGGCGTTCAGCCGGGTCGGCATGGGCCGCTGCCAGGGCCGTTATTGCTCCCAGGCGGGGGCCGAGGTGATTGCCGCTGCGGCCGGCGTCAATGTGCAACTGGTCGGTCGCCAGCGTGGTCAGGCGCCGGTCAAACCGCTTTCGATGCTCACCGAGGAGGTGTCGCCATGACGCTACAGAAGGCCGATGTGGTGATTGTCGGGGGCGGCCTGATGGGCTCGGCGGCGGCGTTTTTCCTGCGCCAGCGCGGGCAGTCGGTGATCTTGCTGGAGCGCGACCAGATCGGTCAGTACGCCAGCGGCGTGAACTTCGGCAACGTCCGGCGCCAGGGGCGATTCCTCGGGCAACTGGAATTGGCCAACCGTTCCTGGGCGTTGTGGAAACGCTTGCCGGAGTTGATCGACGACGACCTCGAATTCATCGCCAGTGGGCACATGCGCGTGTGCTACCGCGAAGACGAAATCGCCGAACTGGAGGCCTACGCCGCCGCTCCCGAGGCGGCGCAACTGGACCTGAAAATCTATCGCGGCGCCGAACTGCACCAGCGTTTTCCGTTTCTTGGACCGGATGTGAAGGGCGGTTCCTACGCGCCCCACGACGGCCATGCCAACCCGCGTCTGGCGGCCCCGGCGTTTGCCCGCGCCGCACGGCGTCTCGGTGCGCGGATCGAAGAGCAGACCGAAGTCGCCGAAGTGCAAAAGGTTGGCGGTGAGTTCACCGTCACCACCACCGATGGTCGCCAGTTCAGCGCCGAACAGTTGCTGATTACCGCCGGTGCCTGGGGCCAGAAGCTGTCGGCGCAGTTCGGCGAACCGGTGCCGCTGGACACTCACGGCCCGCAAATGGCCGTGACCGAGCCGGTGCCGTACGCCTTGCCAACGGTGATCGGCGTGTACACGAAAATTCCCGAGGAAGTGATTTACTTCCGGCAGATCCCGCGCGGCAACATCGTCATCGGCGGTGGCTACCGCAGCAAGCCGGACATGCTGAACCGTCGGGCCCAGGTCGAGCCGCGCAGCATCCTCAACCAGATCCAGCAGATGCGGCGCCTGCTGCCGGGTGTCGGCAACCTGAACATCATCCGCGTCTGGAGCGGCATCGAAGGTTACATGCCCGATTCCCTGCCGGTGATGGGCCGCAGCGGTACGGTCGACGGGTTGTTCTACGCGTTCGGCTTCTGCGGTCACGGCTTTCAGCTTGGCCCGGGCGTCGGCGACGTGATGGCCGAACTGATCAGCACCGGCAGCACCAACACTTCGATTGAGCCGTTCTCCATTCGCCGGTTCGCCCTTTCAGCCGAGCAACGGAGCAAGGCCTCATGAAACCCCGTGTACTGGATATTCTCAAACGGCTGATGGCCTTCGATACCGTGTCTTCGGAGTCGAATATGGCCTTGATCGAGTACGTGCGCGACCTGCTGCTGAGCAAGGGCATCGAGTCGCTGATCGTCAAGGATGAAACAGGCAAGAAGGCCAATCTGTTCGCCAGCACCGGCCCTAAGGAGTTGCCGGGGATTCTGCTGTCCGGGCACACCGACGTGGTCCCGGCAGCGGGCCAGGCCTGGACCGTTCCGGCGTTTCAGGCGACGGTGCAGGAGGGGCGGATTTACGGTCGCGGCAGCTGCGACATGAAGGGCTTTATCGCGTTGGCCATCGACGCCATGCTCGACGCCGCCGACCATTCGTTGAGCCGACCGCTGCAACTGGCGCTGTCCCATGACGAAGAGACCGGCTGCGTCGGCGTGCGGCGTTTGCTCGACGTGTTGCACCTGGCGCCGGTACGGCCATTTTTGTGCCTGATCGGCGAACCGACCAACATGCAGTTTGTACTGGGGCACAAGGGCAAGGGTTCTTATCGCACGTATTGCCGGGGCCTGGAGGCGCACTCATCGCTGGCACCGCGCTCGGTCAATGCGATTCATGTGGCCTGCGATTTCATCGCGGCGTTGCGTCAAAGCCAACAGCAATTGCAAGAGCAGGGCGCTCAGGATACGGACTATGACGTGCCTTACAGCACGGTGCATGTCGGGCAGATTGTCGGCGGCAAGGCGCTGAACATCGTGCCGAACCTCTGCACCCTGGATTTCGAAGTACGCAACCTGCCGGCAGACGATCTGGATCAGTTCCTGACGCAGATGCAAGCGCGTGCGGAAGTAATCGTGCGCGAGGCCAAAAAGCTCTCCAGCGTGGCGGACATCGAGATCGAAACCCTCAACGTCTATCCGGGGCTCGATACCCATCCGAGTGTCGAAGCGGTGCGCTTTCTGAAGAACTTCGCCGCACCGGATACCGGCACCGCCAAAGTCTCGTTCGGCACCGAAGGCGGTTTGTTCAAGCAGCGCCTGGATGTGCCGGTGGTGGTCTGCGGACCGGGTTCGATCGAACAGGCGCACAAGCCGGACGAGTTCATCGAGATCAGCCAGATGGAGGCCGGGGAGCGGTTTCTGGAGGGGTTGCTCGGTTCCCTGAAGCAGTGATGATCATTCCCAGGCGATACGATTCCCTGTGGCGAGGGGGCTTGCCCCCGCTGGGTCGCGAAGCGGCCCTGAAACCTGCAATCCCATTTCGACAGGCACACCGCATCCACACAGGGTTGCGGGTTGGTTGTCTGCTCCTCGAACTCCTTCGGTAGAGCCTGCCGTCCCGCCGCGATTTTCAGCATCCGACGCTGCCCTCAAGGCGCTTTCAGCATCCTCTTCCGAGGCACCTCCCTAGACTGGCAAGTGTCTCGGATCAGGACCTCGACCATGCTCAAGAATCGTTTGAAAGACCCAAGCCTTTTGGCAGAACTCGCCTACATCGACGGGCAGTGGATCGGCGCCGACAACGCCGCGACGCTGGACGTTATCGACCCGGCCAACGGCCAGTTGCTTGCCCGCGTACCGGCGATGCAAGGAACGGAAACCCGTCGCGCCATCGACGCCGCCGAAAAAGCCTGGCCAGCCTGGCGCGCCCGCCCGGCGGCCGAACGTGCGGCGCTGCTGGAGCGCTGGTATCAGGCGATGATCGACAACCTCGATGACCTCGCGTTGATCATGACTTGCGAGCAGGGCAAACCGCTCAACGAAGCCAAAGGCGAAATTCGCTACGGCGCCGGTTTCGTCAAATGGTTTGCCGAAGAGGCCCGCCGGGTTTACGGCGAAACCATACCGGCCCCCAGCGGCGACCGCCGACTGCTGACCCTCAAGCAACCGGTGGGGGTCTGCGCCGCCATCACCCCGTGGAACTTCCCCAACGCGATGATCACCCGCAAGTGCGCGCCGGCCTTGGCGGCGGGTTGTCCGATCATCGTCAAACCCTCGGACCTGACGCCATTGTCGGCACTGGCCCTGGCAGTACTGGCCGAGCGCGTCGGCATCCCGGCCGGGGTGTTCAACGTGCTGACCGGAATGCCCGCCGGCATCGGTGAAGAGCTGACTGGCAACCCGAGCGTACGGAAGATTTCCTTCACCGGTTCAACGGCGGTGGGCCGCTTGCTGATGCGCCAGAGCGCCGAACACATCAAGCGCTTGAGCCTGGAGCTGGGCGGCAATGCGCCATTTATTGTGTTCGACGATGCTGACCTGGAGCAGGCGGTGGCGGGCATCATGCTCAGCAAGTTTCGCAACGCCGGGCAGACCTGCGTCTGTGCCAACCGCATCCTGGTGCAGGACGGCATCTACGAGCGCTTCGCCCAGCGGCTGGTGGAGGAGGTGGGCAAGCTCAAGGTCGGTAACGGCCTCGACGCCGACGTCACCATCGGCCCGCTGATCAATCCGGCGGCAGTGAGCAAAGTCGCCCGGCATATCGACGATGCCCTGAGCCAGGGCGCGCGCTTGCTCTGCGGCGGTATTCCCGAGGGCGACAGTCAATTTGTCCAGCCAACGGTACTCGGCGATGCCCACGCCGGCATGCTGCTGGCCAACGAAGAAACCTTCGGCCCGGTGGCGCCGTTAATGCGCTTTACCGAGGAGGCCGAAGCACTCGCGCTGGCCAATGCCACGCCTTATGGCCTGGGCGCCTACTATTTCACTCAGGACTTGCGCCGCTCGTGGCGTTTCGGCGAAGCGCTGGAGTTCGGCATGGTCGGTCTCAACACCGGGATCATTTCCATGGAAGTCGCCCCGTTCGGCGGCATCAAGCAGTCGGGCCTGGGCCGTGAAGGCAGCAAGTACGGCCTGGATGAATACCTTGAAGTCAAAGCCTTCCACATTGGTGGGCTGTAACTCACAGACACGGGGAGCCACGATTGATGAGCAAGACATTCAGAATCGCCGCGATTGCCGGCGATGGCATCGGCAAGGAAGTCCTGCCCGAAGGGCTGCGAGTCCTGGAGCAGGCCGCGAAGAAATGGCAGCTGGAGTTGAGCATCGAGGTGCTCGACTGGGCGCACTGCGATTATTACCTGGAGCACGGGCAGATGATGCCCGACGACTGGTTCGAACAGCTCAAGGGTTTTGACGCGATTTATTTCGGCGCCGTGGGCTGGCCGGACAAGGTGCCGGACCACATTTCGCTGTGGGGTTCGTTGCTGAAGTTCCGTCGGGATTTCGACCAGTACGTGAATATCCGCCCGGTGCGGTTATTCCCCGGCGTGCCGTGTCCATTGGCCGGACGTAAGCCCGGGGACATCGATTTCGTGGTGATTCGTGAAAACACCGAGGGTGAATATTCCTCGGTCGGCGGCAAGATGTTCGAAGGCACCGAGCATGAATTCGTGCTGCAAGAGTCGGTGTTCACCCGACGCGGCGTCGACCGGATTCTCAAGTTCGCCTTCGACCTGGCCCAGACCCGGCCGCGCAAACGCCTGACGGCGGCGACCAAGTCCAACGGCATTTCCATCAGCATGCCGTATTGGGACGAGCGCACCGCATTGATGGCCGCGCAGTACCCGGAGATCACCTGGGACAAACAGCACATCGACATTCTGTGTGCGCGTTTCGTGCTGCAACCAGACCGCTTTGATGTGGTGGTGGCGTCGAACCTGTTCGGCGACATTCTCTCCGACCTCGGGCCGGCGTGTGCTGGCACCATCGGCATTGCGCCGTCGGCCAACCTGGATCCCGAGCGGCGTTTTCCGTCGCTGTTCGAGCCGGTGCATGGTTCGGCCCCGGATATCTATGGGCAAAACATTGCCAACCCGATTGCGATGATCTGGTCCGGGGCATTGATGCTCGATTTCCTCGGTAACGGTGATGAGCGTTATCGCGCGGCGCATGACGGGATTTTGCAGGCAATCGAGCGGGTGATTGCCGAGGGGCCAATCACGCCGGATCTGGGCGGGAAGGGCTCGACTCAGGATGTTGGAAAGGCGATTGCTGACAGACTTTGAGTTTGTTGATGTTGATCGTTCCCACGCAGAGCGTGGGAATGATCAGTGGTGTTTTAGTCAGTAACCTTGGATGCGATCAACTTCACCCACCATTTTCTCCCCCCGCTCATACCGCCGAATATTCTCCAACAACACCCCAAACGCACTTTCCGGCTGTGTCATCGCCGCAATGTGCGGGGTCAGCAGAATCTGCGGATGGTCCCAAAACGGATGATCCACCGGTGCCGGTTCCTCCTGTAGCACATCGAGTACCGCGCCGCTCAGCTGCCCGCTGTCCAGCGCCTCGAGCAAATCACTTTCCACCAGATGCCCGCCACGGCCCATGTTGATCAGCGCCGCGCCACGGGGCAGTTGCTGGAACAGCGTGTGGTCGAGGATGCCTTGGGTCTGATCGGTCAGCGGCAGTACGCACAACAGAATGTCGCACTGACCCAGGAACGCTGGCAGCTGCTCGGTACCGGCATAACAAGCGACGCCCGGGACTTGATGGGCACTGCGCGCCCAGCCGGACAAGGCAAAACCCAGGGGCTGCAAGGTCGCCAGAATCTGCCGGGCCTGGATCCCGAGGCCCATGACGCCAACCCGGCGCTTGGCTGCCGGTTGCAGCAAGTGAGCCTGCCAGCACCGGGCCATTTGTTGCTGGCGATAGCGCAACATGTCGCGGTGCAGGCTGAGCACCGCGAAACTGGCGTATTCGCACATGCCGCGAGTGATGCCAGGGTCCAGCAGGCGCACCACCGGCAAGCTTGTCGGCAGGCGATTCAGATCCAGTTGATCGACCCCGGCGGACAACGCAAACAACACGCGCAGGTTGGGCAGTAGAACCTCGAGATCATCCGGTGCCTGCCAGGCGGCTAGGTACTGAATGTCCTTGGGGTCGCCGATGTCCGGCCAGGCGCGCCATTCGATATCCGGGGCATGCTCGGCGAACAGCGCCTTCCACTGTTCGCCGCGTACCGGGTCAGCTTTATAAAGCAGGGCCATGGGCATTTCCTGAAGGGTGAAGAGGCTGTCCATCATCGCGCAACGCCAACGCAGGATCTGTCGAAAGGGCCGGGTTAAACGCGTCGCGCCTGTTTCTATCAGGCATGCCCCGGCAGATTCGGCGGGCTGAAGGAATCTGCCGTTTGACGGGGTGAAAACAGTCGATCCGAATTTCTCAGGGCGCAAGTTCGGCGTAGTTCGTTTCGCACAAGCCTTAACCTGAACACCATCGCAACCACCTCCCGGTTGCCGGACTCACGATGGGAAATGCCATGAACAGCAAAGTCGACGAAACCCCTCATTTGCTCCGTCAGCGCGATCAGTTCGTGCCACGTGGCCTGGTTACCGCTCACCCGTTGGTGATCGATCGCGCCCAAGGTGCCGAATTGTGGGACGTGGACGGCAAGCGCTACCTGGATTTTGTCGGCGGCATTGGTGTGCTGAACATCGGCCATAACCACCCCAAGGTGGTCGCCGCGGTGCAGGCCCAGTTGCAAAAGGTCTCCCACGCATGTTTTCAGGTGGTGGCCTATAAGCCTTATCTCGATCTGGCCCAGCGCCTGTGCGAAATGATCGGCGGCAACGAAGCGTACAAAGCGGCGTTCTTTACCTCTGGCGCCGAGGCCGTGGAAAACGCGGTGAAGATCGCCCGCGCTCATACCAACCGTTCGGCGGTAATCGCGTTTCGTGGCGGGTTTCACGGTCGCACCTTGCTCGGCACCACGCTGACCGGCATGAGCCAGCCGTACAAGCAGAACTTCGGGCCGTTCGCGCCGGAGGTGTTTCACACGCCGTACCCGAATGCCTATCGCGGCGTCAGCAGCGAGATGGCGCTCAAGGCACTGGACGAGTTGCTGGCCACCCAGGTTGCCCCTGAGCGGGTTGCGGCAATCATCATTGAGCCGGTCCAGGGCGACGGTGGTTTCCTCTCGGCACCGGCGGAGTTCCTTCAGGCGCTGCGTGCCCTCACTGAAAAACACGGGATTGTGCTGATTCTTGATGAAATCCAGACCGGTTTTGGCCGTACCGGCAAGTGGTTCGGCTTCCAGCACGCCGGCATCCAGCCGGACCTGGTGACTGTCGCCAAAAGTCTTGCCGGTGGTCTACCGTTGTCAGGTGTGGTCGGCAAGGCCGGGATCATGGACGCGCCATTGCCTGGTGGCCTGGGCGGTACTTACGGCGGTAACGCGTTGTCATGCGCCGCAGCGCTGGCGGTGATCGACGCCTATGAGCAAGAACAGCTGCTGGCGCGTGGCGACGCCTTGGGCGAGCGTTTGCGTCAGGGGTTGCTGCGCTTGCAGGCCCGTCACCGGCAAATCGGCGACGTGCGCGGCAGCGGGTTCATGCTGGCGATCGAACTGATCAAGGATGACGACGCACGTACCCCGGATGCGGACCTGAATCAGCGGCTGATCGACGAAGCCCGAGCGGGCGGTCTGCTGGTGATCAAATGCGGCGTTTACCGCAACGTGCTGCGCTTCCTTGCGCCGCTGGTGACAACAGAAGATCAGATCGACGAAGCGCTGCAGATTCTTGAAGCAGCATTGGCACGCGTCTTGAACTGAGTTCATGCCTGCGTCGGGCGGTACCGCGAGGTACCGCCCGTGAACATTTATGGCGCATGGAGTGACGGAGTGCATTATTGGAGGCTTGGCGTACCATGGGGCTGACTGATTATCGAGCGTTGCTCATCGATTGCGATGAAGTCCTGGTCGATCGCGATTCGGGAGTCTGGACGGCGCTGCAACCGCTGCTCGACAGCCTTGGCGGTCGTCCGGACAAGGAACAGGTATTGGCCGAGTACGGCGAGGTGGTGCGTGCGCTCTACCCGCGTTTCGGTGAGCTGGGCTTTAGTGGCTTGCTGTGTTTCGCCCATCGTCAGTTGGCCGAGCGCTGGGGGCTGCGAGCCAGTTGGGAGGAGGGCATGAGTTTTGCCCGTTCGGTGGCCAATTGGTCGCTGTTCGAAGACGCGCCCGGCGCGATGTTGTACCTGCGCAAGTTCTATCGCTTGCTGGTGCAGGGCGATCGGGATGCCGAAGATCGAGGGCTGCTCTGTGAGCGTTTGGGAGTCATGCCCGACGACTTCATTTCACTGGCCAGTGATCCCTTGCTGGATCGGGACTGGTTACAGGCCAATGGGCTTGAGGCCCGGGAGATCCTGCAAGTGACCCGACCGTCTGCCGGTCGGCAGACGGCCAGCGATGTGTGCCTGATTTGTCGCGGGCGGGCAAAACCTGCAACGTCGTGTGCGGCGGATTACTGCATCAACAGCATGGCTGACCTGGTGGCTCAGCATCAGCTGTCTTTACGGCGCTGATTTTGCTAGAAGATTGTCCTACAAACGGCAATCAAGAGGTACGCAATGGAAGGTTTAGTGAAACTGGACCGGATCGACATCAGCATCTTGGTTGAGTTGCAAAAAGACGGGCGCATGACCAACGTCAGCCTGGCCGATGCTGTGGGGCTGTCAGCCAGCCCGTGCCTGCAACGGGTCAAGCGACTGGAGTCGGCCGGGTACATCTCGAGTTACAAGGCGCATTTGAACCTGGCCAAGATCACTGACTCGGTCACGGTGTTCACCGAGATCACCCTGAGCGATCACAAGCGCGAAGACTTTGCCAAATTCGAGTCCAATATCCGCCTGGTGGATGAAGTGCTCGAATGCCATCTGATCAGCGGTGGCTACGATTATCTGGTGCGCTTCATGACCCGCAGCATCCAGCACTATCAGGAAGTGATCGAAAGCCTGCTGGACAAGAACATCGGCATTTCCAAGTACTTCAGCTACATCGTCATCAAGTCGCCCGTGCTCAAGGACGGCGTGCCGCTGCGCAAATTGCTGCGCCATTGAGACGTTCTCCATAAACGCTTGAGCCCGCTGCGTCTTTGCAAGAGGCGCACGCCGGGCGGTACTTCAGGCATCGCGCAAAAGGTCGTGAGCGTTAAGCAGCTCGTAGGCAATCTCGGGGTGTTTTTCCAGACCGCGACGAATGGCGGCCGGAATCGACTGGCGGGTTTTGCGGCACAGCCCCGGCAGGTCCAGAAGCTGAATACCGATGCCGCGCATGCTTCGCACTTCGTGCACGCTTGGGGTGATGTGCACGCGAATGCCTAACTGCTCGTACATCCGCCGCTGCATGTGCTCGAGGTCGGCCAGGCTCTGCAGATTCTCCAGCCGGTCGAGCAGGCGCTTTTCCTCCTGGCGGGTCAGGTGCAGGATGCGCAAGTCCGCGCTGGGTATGTCCAGCAACTGTTCGCGCCTGCAATCGCAGGCACCGGGCGGGCAGGGTTGTCGAATCTGGAGAGAGGCTGTCATGGTCTCCAATCATAGCTATCGGCAACCGCTATTGCCCAGCGGGTTCGTCGCGACCCGATAAGGGTGTGGGGCGGACAAAACCACCCCGCACTGATCGCCCTCAGCCCCATGTGTTTCCGAGTGCCTCCAGGCCGGCCCTTTGCAGGTCTTGTGGGCTCATGACCAGACGGAACTTGCAGGTGGCATCGAAGTTGAGAAAGAACGGTTCTGCAAAGCTGGGGATCTGCGAGGAGTCTTGTACGTCGATCAGGAAAATCCCGCCGCGCAGTCCATCCTGCTCGGTAAAGTAGGCAGCCTCCGGTTTGATGCTTTCCAGGATTCGCCCGATGACTTCGCCGACCTTCCCGGCCCTGACGAGCGCGTTGAAGGGTTCATTCGGGCACTCGACCATCATTAGCATTTTCATTATTCGATTCTCTTTTCAGATAGCTGCCTCATCTCCCTGCCTTTGCTCCTCGCGCTCACGCAACGAAGCTCGTATTCGACCGCTCCAGCGGTGTGTGGTTAAGCATAGCGAAGCATGAGCTGACGCCCGTCCGGGGTTACGGGCGGTCGTGGCGCTGAAAGTGAATCATGTCACCCGTTTTGCACGGCTTTCAGCTTGCCTGAGCAGTTGCATAATGGTGCTGGTGGTGTTGAAACTTATACGGTTAGCATTGCGCTTTACCGACGCACCAAATGACCGGTGGGTTAACGCAACCGAGTAGGTCGAACATTGATCGAACGACGCCAATTTAGCGGAGGCATGAAGGGGAAAAACCTTCGCTATCTGAATGAGAATCCCAGCGAGACGGCTCAAATGACCCGGGCAGGATTTCTGCTGCTCGAGCATTTCTCGCTGCCCGCGTTCACCCAGGCGCTGGATACGATTGTTACCGCGAATCTGCTACGCCCCGGGTTGTTCGCTTCCCGAACGTTCGGCTTGAATGACGGGGAGGTCATCAGTGATCTCGGCCTGGTCATTCGTCCGGATGCGCGTTTCGATTCTTCAGCCATTCAAGACCTGGACCTGTTGGTCATTTGTGGCGGCTACAGGACAGAACTGAAGGCGACTGATGAGCTGATCAGCCTGTTGCGAGCAGCGGCAGACCGTGGCGTGAGTCTGGCGGGGTTGTGGAATGGCGCCTGGTTCCTCGGCAGCGCTGGCTTGCTGGATGGATATCGATGCGCCATTCACCCGGAACATCGCCCCGCACTCGCGGAAATTTCCAAGGCGACGCATGTCACCAGCGAAGCTTTTGTCATTGATCGAGACCGGCTCACCGCTTCCAGTCCCGCGGGGGCATTCCATATGGCGCTGGACTGGATCAAGGGGCTACACGATAAAGCGCTGGTCGAGGGTATCGAGGACATTCTGGCTTTCGAGGAGTCCCGTTATCGGCGTATCAAACCAGCTGAAAATGTCTGTGTGAGCGCGCCATTGCGTGAGGTGGTCAAGCTGATGGATGCCAACCTCGAAGAGCCGCTGGAGCTGGAACAACTGGCGGTTTATGCCGGTCGTTCCCGTCGACAGCTCGAACGCTTGTTCAAGGAGCAACTGGGCACGACGCCGCAACGGTATTACATGGAGCTGCGGATCACCGAGGCGCGGCGACTGCTGCAACACACCGAGCTGTCTCAGGTTGATGTGCTGGTGGCCTGCGGTTTTGTTTCACCCAGTCATTTCAGCAAATGCTATAGCTCGTACTTTGGATACAGACCCTCCAAGGAAACGCGACTGGTCAAATGAAAAACGACGCCACCGCGAGGCCGGGACAAGCGATTGTCACGGCTGTCTTGATACGTCTCCTATACTGATTCGCGTTGCCAGGCCAACGCTGGCACCCAACGCCGTCGGGCCCGCCGTCAGGGTTTTGACAGCTTCCCTATCAGTCACTGTAAGGAGATTGAACATGGCAATTCGCATTGGCGATGAAGCACCGGACTTCACTGCCGAAAGTACTGAAGGCCCGATCCACTTCCACGAGTGGATTGGCGACAAGTGGGCGATCCTGTTCTCGCATCCGAAGGACTTCACGCCTGTCTGTACTACTGAACTCGGTTATATGGCCGGACTCAAGCCTGAGTTCGACAAGCGCAACACCAAGATAGTCGGGCTCAGCGTCGACCCGGTCAGTGACCACCGGGCCTGGCTCGGTGACATCGAAGAGACCCAGGGGCATGCGGTCAATTATCCGATGATCGGCGACGAAAACCTGGTCGTGGCGAAGCTCTACGACATGATTCACCCGAATGCCAGCGGCGGCTCACGCACTGCCGCGGACAACGCGACGGTGCGCTCCGTGTTCATCGTCGGCCCGGACAAGAAAGTCAAGGCGATGCTGATCTACCCAATGAGTGCCGGACGCAATTTCGATGAAGTGTTGCGCCTGCTCGACTCGCTGCAATTAAACGCCAAGCACACGGTCGCCACCCCGGTGAACTGGCGTCCGGGTGAGGACGTGATCATTCCCACGTCGGTGTCCGACGAAGAAGCCAAGAAGAAATACCCGCAGGGCTTCAAGACGTTGAAACCCTATTTGCGCACCGTGGCGCAACCGAAGTAATTCACTCGGCGTCCCTCCCTTGCAACGATTGCCTCAGGCTCGGGCAGGGGAGGGTTGTTTAATTCGATCAAAAGCAAGTGGCTGTTTTAAAACCAATTTATGTGCTTTGGGGGCTTCCCAGACGAAACAAAAGTTGATAAATTTCCGCGCGTTCTTGCAGAGGCCCTCACGGGGCTTTCAGCAACAGCTACAGGGGCGTCGCCAAGCGGTAAGGCAGCAGGTTTTGATCCTGCCATGCGTTGGTTCAAATCCAGCCGCCCCTGCCATTTTCCCAAGTTCATCCAGGTATTCCCTCAACCGCCAGGTTTTGCGCGAGTTCGGGATGAGCGTCTTTGCCGGGCGACGTTATTCAAAGCGTTGCTCAAAGGCAGACAGCTGATTCGACATGATCGGCTGAAGCGGCACCCAGATATTCCCCGTCGATGCCGACAACTGCACTTTCTCCCTTGGCTGTTCCTCCTTCTGCATGCCTGGTCGTCGTTTTCGACGCTGTCTTTACACCTCACTCCGCTATCTCGAACTCACCGGTGAGCTTGTCATCTTTCGGATCTGACGCGCCACGAATGCCTGCATTTACGCGAGGTCAGTGAAGATCAGGGTAGACGTTGTGGCCTGATACAAAACAGTGTGTTCGGTAATTTGCACGGTTCTTGCAGAATATTTTACAGATGCCTTGATCTGTAACCCTTCTACCCGTGGAGTCGTTGAACATGCCGTTACGCTTGAAATTAGCCCTAAGCTACCTGCTGATCGGTTTGATCCCGGTTCTGGGCATGGCCTTTACGGTCTATCAACAAGCCAGTACGGCCTTGCGCGAGCAGACGCTGAACGCCCTCGAGGCGGTTGCCCATATCAAACAGCAGCAATTGCTGGATAACTGGCAGGAGCGGCGCAACCAGATCAGCACCCTGGCCAGTAACCTGAGCAACAGTTACCAGGGACTCGACGACACCGCGCTGATCAGCACCGCCCATTACGACCGCCCGATGTTTCAACACTTCATCAGCACCTTTGGCTATCGCGAGCTGAAACTGATCATGCCCGATGGCACCATCATGCTCAGTGTGCAGAGCGACAGTGACGAAAAGCACAACCTCGGTGAAGACAGCCTGCGCGACACCTCGCTGGCGCGTCTGGTGAAGCAAAGTCGCGATAGCGGAAAACCGTTGATCAGCGACCTGCAGTACAACCCATCGAGTAAAGAGCCGACCCAGTATCTGGCCACCCCCGTCATGTCGAACGGTGAGCAACAAATGATCCTGGTTCTGGAGTTACCCATCGCCCCGCTCAATAACGTGATGCAAACCCGCCAGGGCCTGGGGGAAAAAGGCGAAACCTACCTGGTCGGTAGCGATGCCGGCTTGCGCTCGGACTCGGCACGTTTCCCTGAACGCCAGGTCAACCGCAGCCTCAATGCACAAACCGGTCTCACGGGCAGTGCCGTCAGCAATGCCCTGGCAGGCCAGCAGGGGCGTCTCGCCGAACCGGGGCTGGACGGTAACACTGCGCTGAAAGTGTTTGTCCCCATCATCTTTGATGACAACCATTGGGCACTGATTGCCGAAATGGATCAGACCCAGGCATTTGCCCCGGTACGTCAGTTGATGTGGCAGGTCTTGCTGCTCGGCCTGCTGACCGTCGCCGCCGTTGCCATCGCCACCTGGCTGGTCAGCCGCAGTGTGATGCGCCCGCTGGGCGGCGAACCGAGCAATATGACCGTGCTGGCCCGTCGCTTGGCCGCAGGCGAACTGAACCTGCCGACCGAGCACCAACAACAGGCGGGCTTGATGCTGGCCCTGCATGAAATGGCCCAGGCCTGGCGCGATGTGATTGAGCGTCTGCGCCAATCCAGCCAGGACGTTGGTCAGGCCAGCAGCGAGATTCTAAGTGCCGCCGGGCAAACCAGTGAACGCCTCGATCTGCAGCAAGAGTCGCTGGAAATGGTTGTCAGCGCCGTCGAACAAATGTCCTGCACCGTGCAGGACATCGCCCGCAACGCTGCCGACAGCGCACAAGGCAGTACTGCCGCACGGGGTGCCTTTGGCGAGATGCAGGGCACCTTGCAACAGATGATCGGCCAGCAGGGACGCCTGCTGAATGACATCGGTCGGGCGGGCAGAGTGGTCGACACCCTGACCAGCGACGCCCTGCAAATCGGTAGCGTGCTCGCGGTGATCCGGGGCATTGCCGAACAAACCAATCTGCTAGCGCTCAACGCCGCTATCGAAGCCGCGCGCGCCGGGGAACAAGGCCGTGGCTTTGCGGTGGTCGCCGATGAAGTGCGTAACCTTGCCCAACGCACCAGCAGCGCCACCGAAGAAATTGTTGCCATCACCAGCACCTTGCAAAGTTCTTCCACCGAAGCCTTGCAGGCGATGCAGGCCTCGGCCGAACAAGCGCATTCTCTGGAGCGTGAAACCCAGGTCGTGCTGACCTCGCTCAGCCAGTTGGATAACTCCCTGCAAGGCGTGCACGCCCTCGCGGTGCAGATCGCTGTCGCTGCGAACGAACAGGCCGGAACCACACAGGAGGTGAATCAGCATATGCACCGCTTGCACGACATGACCCGTGATAACCGGCGCAATGCGGCACATACCCGCAGCAGCGGCGAGCACCTGCAGCAAGTAGCCAACAACCAGCAAGCCCTGGTGCTGCGCTTCCGTCTATAGCTGTCGGCGCTGGCGCTCAGTCGTTATGCATCGCTCGGAGATTCAAATCCCGCGATGCCAAAGTGTCGGGAACAGCGCGTGCTCCAGAGGAGCATCGGGTGCCAGGGTCTCTCGCAGTCCAGGGAAATCGGGTGAGGTGGTCCAGGGTCTGGGAGCATGCCGGACGTCATCGCCTATGACCCTTACTGAAAACGCGCGGCGGCGGTTTTGTCCTCCGACCCCGGCAGAGGCATGCAAGGTCAACATGTTAAAACACACCATGTCGCCCGGCGATAATGCCCATCCCAGGATAGGAAAGTCCTCGCGATGGTTTTCGATGTCCGGTAGCTCGTCCAGGGTTCCCTCGGCAAACCATTTGGCCTGGCTGTCCATGAAAGACCGAGGCATCAACCAGGGGCCCTTGTGTGAACCCGCTATAAACTCGAGGGTCGATTCCCTGGGCACTGGATCGACGGGAATCCAGAAGCTCACGGTGTCCGAGCCACTGATGTTGTAGTAAGGCTGGTCCTGATGCCAAGGCGTGCGCTGGCGCGTATTGGGCTCCTTGACCAGCAAGTGGTCATGGTGCAGGCGCACGCGTTGGCTGTTCAACAGGGCGGCAGCAATAGGCGCGATGGCGGAGTTGAAAATGAACTTGCGATAGTGCTCATTCTCTTGCCAGTTACAAAAATCCTCGAAGAACCATCCCGGGTCGCTGGCGCTGCTCGCCACTTTTGCGCGAGGGCTGGGATGGGCAAGGTTCAATTCGATGCCTTGGGTCAGTTCGCTGATTTGCTGCGCAGAAAACGCATTGCGGATGCACACCGCGCCCTGAGTCTGGAAGGCGCGCACAATCTCGTCACTGACGGGGACGGCAAGACGAGGCTCAGCGCATTGAGTCATTTCGTTCATGGGGATTACCTCACTCGCCATAAATATCAAAGTTGAAATACTGCTTTGCAATTCGGTCGTATTGGCCTGATTGGCGAATGCCGGCAATGGCGGTATTCAGCTGCTCTCGCAGATCAGGCTCGTTTTTTCTGACACCGATTGCGACGCCATCGCCAATGATGCGTTTGTCGGTGATGGGGTCACCCGCGAAGGCAAATCCTTGACCTTGAGGCTTTTGCAATAACCCGATATCTGCCTGCACCGAGGCCTGGAACGCAGCCTCCAGGCGCCCGTTGATGAGGTCTGAAAACACCTGGTCCTGGGTTTGGTAGGAAAGGATCTCGACGCCTTGGCTGCCCCATTCCGACTTGGCAAAGCTTTCTTGCAGTGAGCCTTGAACAACGCCTACGGATTTCCCTTTCAATGACGCTGCCGTCGGCAGCAATCCGGCGTTTTTCCTGGCGACGAGAGAAGACGGCGCGGTGTAGATCTTATGGCTGAAATCGACCTGCTGGCGACGCGCCTCGGTGGCGCTGAATGCCGACAGGATCGCGTCGAATTTCTTCGCTTTCAACGCCGGGACCATGCCATCGAAGTTCTGCTCGACCCAGATGCATTTGACGCTTAATTCGGCACACAGGGCGTTGCCCAGATCGATATCAAAACCACTTAATGAACCGTCCGGCTGCTTTTGCTCGAACGGAGGATAGCTGGGGTCAACGCCGAACTTGATCACTTGTTGCGCCTGCGATAGCGGGGTGATGATCAGCCCGAACAGCATGACGGTGTATTGAAGTGTGCGTAGCTGCATGATGACCTCGTTTTTTATTGGTTTTCACGGTTTGCAGGTCTTTGCTCAAGCGTTAAGCGGTAAAAAAGCCTCGGTCAACTTGACCCAATAGCCAGCGCCACGGATCAGGATGTCGTCATTGAAGTCGTAGCGTGGGTCGTGAGCCATGCAGCTCTTTTCACCGTCGCCATTGCCGATGATCAGGTAACAGCCTGGGCATTGCTGCAGGAAATAGGCGAAATCCTCGCTGCCATTGAAGGGCACGATGTCTCTCATTACTTCGTCCTCACCGAGCCAGTCGATGGCCACCTGGCTGGCGAAGCGGGTCATTTCTTCGTCATTCACCAGCAACGGGTAGTCGGCACTGTAGTGAATCTCGGCTGTCGCGCCGAACGCTTCCGCCTGGGCGTGGATGAGGCGTTTTATCTGGCTCTCCAGACGGTCTCGGACCGCATTGTTCAGCGAGCGGACCGACATCAGCATGTGCGCGCTGTCCGGGATCACATTGGACGCCTTGCCGGCGTTAATCGCCCCGACGGTGATAACGCTCATGTCCTGAGGTGAAACGTTGCGCGAGACGATTGTCTGCAAGGCCATGATGATGCTTGCGCAGACCACCACAGGGTCGACGCTCAAATGCGGCATTGCGCCGTGACCGCCTTTTCCGTGAATCGTGACATTGACCTGGTCGGCGGAGGCCATGAAGGGCCCGGCTCGGAACCCGAGTTTTCCGACGGGATAGCCAGGCATGTTGTGTGCAGCGAATACCGCATCGCAGGGGAATTTTTGTAGCACGCCTTCCTGAATCATTCTTCGGGCGCCGGCCAGGCCTTCTTCGGCTGGCTGGAAAATCAGGTGTACGGTGCCATCGAACGGATGACCATGGGCAAGGGCGTATGCAGCGGCGAGGAGCATCACGGTATGCCCGTCATGGCCACACGCATGCATTTTGCCGGGTATCCGGCTCGCATAGGGGAGGCCGGTTTTCTCTAGAATAGGCAGTGCGTCCATGTCAGCCCTGATGCCAAGCACACGAGGGCTGGTACCTTTTTTCAGCGTGGCGATAACCGCGGTTTCGGCGTAGCCACGCGTCACTGCATATCCCCATCGGGTCAATCGCTCGGCGACCAGCTCACTGGTCTCGACCTCCTGATAACCGAGTTCAGGGTTGGCATGGAGATGGTGGCGGAGTTCGCGCATTTCGTGCTCGATCTCTTTTAATAGCGGCATGAACTGAGTCATTGGCAGCGTCTTTCCTTTGTGACCAGGAGGAGAAACAAATCTGTCGCCAGGGCCACATCCAACGCTATGGCTCACGACATCATGCGTTTCATCAAAATGCCTGGGCTTTTTCTGATACGGTCCTCTGGTGATGCCAGAAGCCCAGGTGGCGTTGGTCTGAGCTTAGAGGGCCAAAGCCAAGGCCAGTAGGCAATCGAAAGTGAACAAGGCAACCCTGGGTTAACACCGGTGGACACTATGAAGTTCTATCAACTCAACGCACTGGTGGCAGTGGCCGATGCAGGCAGCATTCGCGGTGCTGCAAAAAGGCTCGACACCTCGCCGGCCGCAGTCACCAAGGCAATACAGAAGCTGGAGACAGACACCGCTACGCAATTGCTGATCCGCAATACCACCGGGATTGTGTTTACCGAACTCGGCAAGAAGCTGTTGATTCAGTCACGCTTGCTGGTGGCGCAGATGGTCAATGCCCGTCAAGTGTTGGCTGATTGCAACGGGGAACTGGTTGGACGTTTGTCGGTAGCCGTCACACCGTGGTTAGCGATGACGCTCATGCCCAAGGCAGTCGTGCGTTTTCGCCAACTGTTTCCAAACGTGCAACTTGAACTGCATGAAGGCCTTTCGTCCGTCGCCTGTCCTCGGGTGCGGGATGCGAGCGTCGATCTTTTTATCGGACGGCTTGATACCCGGTGTTCCAGCGCCGACCTGACCTATCTCCCGCTGTTCACCGCTGACTGCGCGGTGGTGGCCCGTCAGCAACATCCCTTGTCGAACTGTCGAGCCTTAGAGGAACTGGCGTTGGCCGACTGGATTCTGGCGTCGCAGCAAGACGGGACGATTACGACGCAAGGGCATGTGCATTACGCCCATTCGCTATCGATCATCTTGAGTCTGCTGCGTGAAACCGACATGTTGAGCATCTTTCCTTGGCCACTGGTGGAGATTTGCGCTCAGCGAGAAGGTTTGTGCGCCTTGCCGTTGCGCGAACCGGTCAGCAGCGCCTCGGTGGGAGCCATCAGCCGAAGCGGACAGCCCCTGCGGCCGGCGGCCGAGCGGTTTCTGGAGTGTCTGATCGAAACCATTCACTTCGAGATGGGGCATCCGGACTCGCCTTATCGGCGCATGTTGCAGACCGTCGATCTGCTGGTCTGATCACTGTTTTCGAAACCCTGGTTTCATCGTCACATCGCAATGACCGCTGGCGCGGCAGCGGAACCTGCAACGTCCATTTCGCGCAATCCACTCGGGTTGCCTGCCGTCATTAGCGTCACCGCAACCTCACTTTTGCCTGTCATTCGAGTACTGGAAAGTGCCTCGACTGTCGTAAAAACGACCTGTTGACGCTGAACGCGAACCCTCGTGACTTTTCTGTTGAACGACTGTTCAGCTTGGACTATGTTCGTTCCACCTTCTTCCCCGGCTGGTTGCGGGCTTGCGTTTCTTCTTCCCGAACGAGGCACTGGCATGCGGTTTTCACCCTTTGTTGAGCGGATCTCAGGCCAGGGCGTTGCTGCCTGGGATATTCACAATGCGGCGTTTGACGCCCAGCGTCGTGGTGAGGATGTCATCATCCTCAGCGTCGGGGACCCGGATTTCCCCACGCCAGACTTCATCACCGATGCCGCGGTTGATGCGCTGCGTGAAGGCGACACTCACTACACCGAAATTGCCGGTCGCCTGGCCTTGCGCGAAGCCATCGCCGCGCGGTACAGCCAACTGTTTGGCCGTGAGCTGCAAGCGTCAAACGTCATCAACGTGGCGGGAGCGCAGAACGCACTGTTCATCACCTCGCTGTGCCTGCTGACTGCCGGCGACGAAGTGCTTGCCCTGGACCCGATGTACGTGACTTACGAGGCGACGCTCAAGGCCTCCGGCGCGACGCTGGTGCGGGTGCCTTGCGCGGCGGATTCGGGTTTCCGGCTCGATGCCGCGGTGCTGGCCAAGGCCATCACCCCGCGCACTCGGGCGATTTTCCTCTCCAATCCGAACAACCCCACCGGCGTGGTGCTCAATCGCGAAGAGCTGCAAGCCATCGCCGACCTCGCCATCACCCATGACCTGTGGGTCGTGGTGGATGAGGTCTATGAGAGCCTGGCGTTCGAACGCGAACATCTCAGTCTAGCGGCTTTGCCGGGCATGGCCGAGCGTTGCGTGGTCATCGGCAGCCTGTCGAAATCCCATGCCATGACCGGCTGGCGGATCGGCTGGATCGTCGCCGATGAAACCCTGGTGGCGCATGCCGAAACCCTGATGCTGAGCATGCTCTACGGCTTGCCGGGGTTTGTCATGGAGGCCGCGCTCAAGGCTGTGCAGGCCCATGAGGAGGTGACCCACGGCATGCGCGAAATCTATCGCCGTCGTCGTGATCTGGTGGTGAAAGGCTTGTCCGATTGCCCGGGTATTTCAGTGCTCACGCCCGATGCCGGCATGTTCGTTCTGGTGGACGTGCGGGGCACTGGCCTGAGTTCTCTGGAGTTCGCCTGGCGTTTGTTGCGCGAGGCGCGGGTATCGGTTCTCGATGCGGCGGCTTTCGGCGAACCGGCACAAGGCTTTGTGCGGCTCTCGTTCACGCTCGGTGAAGAACGACTGGCCCAGGCCTGCCAGCGTATTCGCGATTTTATCCAGGTGTTGAAAGGCGAAGCGCCGCGACCGGCGATCACTCGTGTGACCAGCCAAGCGACCATTGAGCCGGTCGCGGCCAAGACCATGATCGAGGTTGATGGCCTGCACAAACGCTTCGGCAATATCGAAGTCCTCAAAGGCGTCTCCCTGACGGCCCGCGAAGGCGATGTGATCTCGCTGATCGGCGCCAGCGGCTCGGGTAAAAGTACCTTGTTGCGCTGCATCAACATGCTCGAAGTGCCGGACCAGGGTCGCATTCTGGTGGACGGCGAAAGCATTCAGCTGAACTTCGACCGTCCCGGCGCGCCACTGGTGTCCGACGCCAAACAGCTGGTACGGATCCGTTCGAGCCTGGGCATGGTGTTCCAGAACTTCAACCTCTGGCCCCATCGCACGGTGCTGGAAAACCTCATCGAAGCGCCGACTCAGGTCCTGCGTGAAAGCCGTGCGGAGGCCACTGAACGGGCCGAAGCCTTGCTTGAACGCGTCGGGCTTGCGGCCAAGCGCAACGAGTACCCGGCGTTTCTCTCCGGGGGACAGCAACAACGGGTGGCCATCGCCCGGGCCCTGGCCATGCGGCCCAAGGTCATGCTGTTCGATGAACCCACCTCGGCACTCGACCCGGAACTGGTCGGCGAAGTGCTGCGGGTGATCCGCTCTCTCGCCGAAGAAGGCCGGACCATGATCCTGGTAACCCATGAGATGGCCTTCGCACGCGATGTTTCTTCCAAAGTCGCCTACTTGCATCAAGGGTTGATCGAGGAAGCCGGTTCGCCGGACGAAGTGTTCGTACACCCACGCAGCGAGCGTTGCCGGCAGTTCGTCAACGCTCATCAGACTCGCTAATAACATAAAAAAAACGGGGAACAATCATGGGAAATCGACGTTTGGCAAACTGGTTGACCGGCGTGGCCTGCGTAATGCTGGCCGGCATGAGCGCGGCACAGGCCCAGCCGATCAGGTTCGCGGTCGCCGCCGAACCGTATCCGCCGTACACCGAGAAGCAGGCCAATGGTGAATGGAAAGGCTTTGAAGTCGACCTGATCCACAAGCTGTGCAGCGAAATGAAAGCCGAGTGCGAGATCAAGGAAGTGGCGTGGGACGGGATCATCCCGTCGCTGCTGGCGAAGAAGATCGACGTAATTTTCTCTTCCATGTCGGTGACCGAAGAGCGCGAAAAACAGATCGCGTTCAGCAAGGCCTACTACGATTCGGCGATTGCGCTTGTCGGGCCCAAGGGCGCGGCGGTGAACAAGTACCCGGATGACCTCAAGGGCAAGATCATCGCGGTGCAGAACTCGACAGTGAGCGCCAGCTACCTGAAGGCTTACTACGAGAAAATTGCCGACGTGAAGTATTACGACACTCAGGACTCGGCCAACGCCGACCTGATTGCCGGTCGCGTCGACCTGATGATGGCGGACGGCACGGCCATGGCGGCATTCGTCAAGACGCCGGATGCCAAGGACCTGGCCTACCTGGGCACGGTGCCTTATGACCCGATCTTCGGCCAAGGCGTGGGCGCCGGTCTGCGCAAGGATGACACCGAGCTCAAGGCCAATCTCGACAAGGCGATCAAGACCCTGCTGGCGAGCAAGGACTATGACGACCTCTCCCAAAGCTACTTCGGGACCAGCGTGAAGCCCGCGTTCTAAGCGCAAATCCTATGTGAAACGCAGATCCCTGTGGGAGCCGGGCTTGCCCGCGATGAGGCCCTTGAGGCCGCCAAAAGCTTCGCGGGCAAGCCACGCTCCCACTAAGGATGAGGTGGTGTTTTCACGGCCACCGACCGGAGAGTTGAAATGCCAGCAATGTTCGAGTTGATCGATTTCAGCGAACAAGGATGGGGCAGTGCGCTGTTGAAGGGGCTCTGGATGACCCTGCAAATATCGGCCGGGGCCTTTGTGGTCGGGCTGTTCATTGGCCTGGTGGTGGCCTGTCTCAAGTTGAATGCGCCCAAACCGATTGCGGCACTGATGCGTGGCTACACCACATTGTTCCGGGCAGTTCCGGAGTTGTTGCTGATCCTGTTGCTGTACTACGTCGGTTCCATGCTCCTCAATTCGCTGATGGCCCGGATGGGTTACGGCGCGATGGATGTCAGCGGTCCTCTGGCGGCAATCCTGGTGCTGGGCCTGGTGCAAGGCGCCTATGCCTCGGAGATTTTTCGGGCAGCGATCCAGGCGATTCCCTTTGGTCAGATCGAGGCGGCGAGGGCGTTCGGCCAGAGCGGGTTTGGACTGTTCCGGCGCGTAACCCTGCCGATCATGGCGCCCTATGCGATGGCCGGGATGGCTAACCTGTGGATCAACCTGATCAAGGACAGTGCATTGATCAGCGTGGTCGGCACCAACGAGCTGTTGTACACCGCCAAGCAAGGGGCGGGTTCGACGCGTCACTACCTGTTGTTCTACCTCACGGCCGCGGCGATGTATTACGTGGTGACGTTGGTGTCCAACTACCTGTCGGGACGGCTTGAGCGACGTACTCGTCGCTGGATGCCTTTGGCTGAGTGAATGAAATGATTCCAGCGTGGATAGTTGAGTACGCGGCGCTGTTGGGCCGAGGGCTGCAAACGAGCATCACCCTGCTGTTGTTTGCCAGTGCGTTCGGTTTTGTGCTGGCGGTGCTGGTGGCGCTGGCCCGGATCTCGAAGAATAACGTCATCGCCAAGGCCAGCCTGTTCTACACCAGCGTGTTTCGCGGGACACCGTTACTGATCCAGATCTACATCTTCTATTACGGGCTTGGCAGTCTGTTTGCGCAGTTTCCGCTGATTCGTGGCAGTTTTCTCTGGCCTTATCTGCGTGACGGCTACTGGTACATCGTGTTCGCTCTGGTGCTGTCGGTGGGGGCCTATGTGGGCGAAGTGATTCGCGGCGGCCTGCTGGCGGTGCCAAAAGGTGAAATGGAAGCCGCCTCGGCGTTTGGCATGACCCCGCGCCAGTCCTTGCTGCGGGTGCGCTTGCCACGGGCCATGCGGTTGCTGTTGCCGACATTGGCCGGGGAGACCGTGATGTTGCTGAAGTCCACGGCGCTGGCCTCGACCATCGCGGTGATTGATCTGCTGGGCGCCGCCAACGTGGTCCGTGCCCAGACCCTGCAAGTCTATCAACCGTTGCTGCTGGTGGCCGGGGTGTATGTCTGCCTGACGTTCCTGATCGAGGCGCTGTTCGCCTTTGCCGAACGGCGCGGGACGCCGCTGCGCAGGGCGGTGTAATGAGCGCGCCACGGGTTGACCGGTCGTTGCAGGGCATCGGCCTGTGCACCTTGGGTTACGCATTCCTGGCGTTGCAGGATGCGAGCATCAAATGGTTGGTGGCCGACTACTCGGTGGTCAGCATCCTGTTCTGGCGCAGCCTCGTGGTGGTGGTCGTCTGCCTATTGGCCGGACGCCTGCGGCTGGTTCAACGGGCCTGGCGTTCACCGAGCCGGCGCTTGCTGGTGGTGCGCGGGTTGCTGTCGCTCGTTGCCTGGCTGCTGTATTACACGGCAGCCCGGGACCTGACTCTGGCGGAGATGACCACGCTGTATTTTTCGGCACCGATCATGGTCACGGTGCTGGCGGTCGTCATCCTCAAGGAACGTGCCAGCGGCTGGCAGTGGTTCACCCTGGTCATCGGCTTTGTCGGCGTGATGATTGCCTGTCGCCCCAGCAATATGACCGAGCCCTTGCCGATCGTGCTGACGCTGTTGGCAGCGATGTGCTGGGCTTTCACCTACATCCAGTTGCGGCAGGTGGATGACCAGACGTCAGTGCTGGAACAGATGCTGATCACCAATGGGGTGTTTGTCATTTGCATGATGCTGGCGTTGCCTTGGACCCACACTCCGTCGCCGACTTCGGCCTGGCTGGGGATGCTGGGTGCCGGGTTGGTGGGCGGTATCGGGCAGTTCTTGCTGTTCGCCAGTTTCCAGCGGGCCACGGCGATTTTGCTGGCGCCGTTCGAGTACACCGGGTTGGTCTGGGCGTTCCTGCTATCGAACCTGGTCTGGGGCACGCTGATGGATGAGTCGCTGATGATCGGCGCCGGGCTGATCGCGGTCAGCGGCACCTTGGCGATGATCGTTGGCCGTCACCCGGCACAAGACGTCGTCGGCGCCGAATGCTCCGTGACGCAACCCCTTTATCCCGCAACAACCGACAGCGAGCTCGTTGGCGGAGCTGAAGGTTTCGGGGCTCAGGCATCCCTCGATCCAGAGTCCGTCGAGCATCGGGGTCAACAGTCATGACGAGAGGACAAGCATATGGCGCAGGACATTTCGTTCGCGGTTCGGAACAATAATGGCGACGCGGTGCGGGTCGGTGTGTGGCGATTCGAGGGCAATGGCGGCGGACCGAAGGTGCACTTGCAGGCGGGGGTGCACGCCGATGAAATCGCTGGGATGCTGGTCCTGCATCTGTTGATGCAGCGACTCCATATCGCCGAGGCCGAGGGCCGGCTCAAGGGTAGTGTGACCGTGGTGCCCCAGGCCAATCCCCTGGGCATCGGACAGTTTCGCCATGGGCGAATACTCGGTCGGTTTCACGACGCCACGGGCCATAACTTCAACCGTTCATTCGACCAGTCGACAGCGATGGCTCGGCCTTCGACTCCTGTCCAGGCCTGGCAAAAAAGCCTGGTACAACTGGCGGCTACGGCGGATGTAATGCTTGATCTGCACACCGATGACGAGGCGCTACCGTACCTCTACGTTCATCGCAGTTTCTGGCCACGTGGCCGTGAACTTGCGGCGGCGATGAAGATGGAGGTGGCGATCATCTGGGATGACGGTGGCGATGGCTCTTTCGAGGAAACCATCATCGCGCCCTGGCTGCGCGATGGCGTCACCGATCAGCATCTGGCGGCGACCCTGGAGTTGCGTGGGCAGGGCGATGTCAGCGACCGGTTTGCCGAGCAGGATGCTGCGGGGCTATACGCCTGGCTTTGCGCGTGCGGGGTGATCGATGAGCCGCTGTCGCCAGGCGATTGGCCTGTCGAGGCGATAGAGATGAGTCACATGGAGACCATTCTCGCGCCGCAGCCCGGGGTGCTGATCTTTGAAAAGGAGCTGGGCGATTTTGTCGAAGAAGGGCAGCGGTTTGCGCGGATTCTGGGGCGTCCGGGTGATCCATCTTCCGCAGTGTTGCTGTTTGCCGAGCAAGCGGGCCGGATGGTGACACGTTATCGGGATCGCCTTGTGCAACAGGGCATGGTGGTGGCGAAATTCACCGGAACCCGGGTGTCGTGTAACTGGAGTGGAGGATTGTTGGACCCGAACTAGAAGGGGGAAGCGGCAGCCTTCCAAATCGGTTTGTGTTCAGCCCCCAGAGAAAGAGCACCTGACCTGGCAATCAATGAACTGACTCTGGGGCCGTCAAGAAATCAATCAGCGCTCTGACTTTCATCGGTAGATAGCGGGCATGGGGATACAGCAACATGAAGGGGCGGGTAGCGCCACCAAACTCCCCGAGTACCTCGACTAGTTCACCGCTTTCGATTTGCGCCTGAACGGTAAACCGGTACGCCTGCACGATCCCGGCGCCGTGTCTGGCCATCGTGATCGTTGCCAGATAATCTTCAAGGCAGGTGGTATTTCCAGAGGTGTTCACGCTCACCGACCGCTGATCGACGATGAAGGTCCACGGCACATTCCTTCCGCTGCTGGGCAGTTCGAATTGAATGCAATCGTGTGACTCCAGGTCCGACAGTGCCTGCGGAACGCCATGCTGCCGAAGGTATTCAGGAGAGGCTACGACCACCAGCTCCGCATTCTCGAGTGTGCGCGCAATCAGCGCCGAGTCATCAGGCGCTCGACCGCGGATAGCCAGATCGTAACCCTCTTCAGCGAAATCGATGTTCCGGTTACTGACGTGCACGACTACCTTGACCAGTGGATAGCGTCGACGAAACTCGGCAAGGCGTGGTAAGAGTCGAAAATGCGCATAGGGTGTCGGTGCGCTGATTCGCAATTCCCCTGAGGGCGCCTGCTGCTGGCCCGTCACTTTACGTTCCGCGTCAACCAGTTGAGTCAACGCTTGCCGGCATTGCTCGTAATAGACCCGACCTGCCTCGGTCAGGCGTATCTGCCGGGTGGTGCGTACAAACAAGCGCACCGCCAGACGCTCCTCCAGGCGTGACACCGAGCGGCTCACGGCGGCAGGCGTCACACCGGCGGCCTGTGCGGCGGCAGTGAAACTCTCAAACTCAACGGCTAAACAGAACAGCTCAATGCTGCCGAGTTGCACATCGTCAAAATGCCGGGGCATCGTATCTCTCGATTGATTACATCAGGTATCAAGTAGGCGGCGTAACACGCTATCTATCCCCTGTATGACGGAAAAGTAAAGTGACCTCGGATCAACCGGAAAACCGATCCGAACCTGCTGCCAGGCAGAGTTGGCGGTAAGCACCGACCAGTTGATCCTGCGTGAACGCGCGATTTCGTCCACTGGGGTTGGGCAGGACCCAGACCGAGGCATTACCAAAGGTTTTTGACTGAAGCCCCCATGCAATTTCTCGTTGACCGGATAATGCGCCGTACGCGGCTTTGCCGAGAAACGCCACAAAACGTGGTGCATAGCGTGCGATCTTTTGTTCAAAATCGGCAGCGGCAGCGATGAACTCATGTGCAGACAGCTGATCCGCCCGAGCCGTTGGCCGTTCGACCACGGCGGTTAATCCACACTGGTATTGCAAGATCGTTCGATCGTGTTCCGGGCGTACTTCCTCCGGCGTAAAACCGGCGAGATGGAGTGTGCGCCAGAAACGATTGCCGCGACCCGCAAAATGATGCCCCTGGGCGGCGGCCGTCATGCCCGGATTGATGCCACAGAAAATCACTGCAAGCTGCTCGGCAAGAATATCTTCGAGTCTTTCACCCACGATAAAACCTCACAAACCCGACAGCTGCCGAGGTCAATTAGCCGCAGATCACGCTGACCGCATTGCGTGCAAGTTCCGTTAATTCTTCGCGGGATTTGCCCGCCCGAGCACGTATCGAAATGCTGTGCAGCAGGGATGACGCGAGTACGGCAAGGGCTGCAGGGTCGGCATCGCTTTTCAACTCGCCGGAATCGATCGCTGCCCGTAGACGCGTTTCGAGTTCGGTATCGAGCCTGCTCAGTCGATCCGAAAGCACGTCGCGTATTTCAGCATCCTCGACGGCCTCGGTAGTCGCCGTACCAATCGCAAAGCAGCCACGCGGTTGGCCTTCGCCCGAGAAGTAGATCGACAACTGCCCCTCATAGAAACGCATCAACGCCTGCTCCAGCGTCAGCGTGTTGTCTGTCAGCGCCTCATGCATGGCCGCCGCGGCAAATTCCCAATACTGCTCAAGCGCTTTGATGTAGAGCGCGTGCTTGTCGCCGAATGCCGCATAGAGGCTTGGGCGATTCATGCCGGCCGCCGTCGCAATGCTATCCAGAGAGGCGCCGGAATATCCGGTGCTCCAGAACACCCCAAGCGCCTGCTGCAGCGCTGTCTGCGGGTCATACGCGCGAGGGCGGCCACGGCCTTTGCCCTCTGCAGTTTTATTTTGTGCCATGTTGTACAAATTCCTTGAATGAAGGTGAGTCACGGCATATTCTTACACCATCGCACAAAATTAAGGAACCAGAAGTTCCTGAATTTCAGGTTTGTTGCAGCGGAGCTCGAACTGGGTATTGCGGCGATGAAACAGGTGCGGCAGAGCGATCCTCCTGACGCACACGAGATTGATTCCTCACAGCAATTATTGACATCAGGGTCGCAGGCGATCGTTGCCCGTGTTAGCCCGATTTCCCGGTTAAAGGTGTATTCGATCATGACCAGACAGTTCGACATTCCAGCTTCGCAAACCTTCGAGCACCCAGGGCCGAACCAGGCCGACAGGCCCATCAAGAAACCGTTTAAAGAGAAGTTGCGACCACTCCTTATGGTGGGTGTTCCTGCTCTCGTCGCAGCGGTTGGGTACTCACACTATGTGACGGGCGAGCCCTACGTTTCGACCGATAACGCCTATGCCCGAGTAGCGAAGGCGTCGATCAACGCTCGCGTTTCCGGACAAGTTGTCGAAATCGCGGTCGAGGACAATCAGCCTGTTCGCAAGGGCCAGGTGCTGTTTCGGATCAACCCGGAGCCGTTCCAGATCGCGATTAACCGTGCAGAAGCGCAGCTGAGCGTCGCGCGGCTTCGCATCGATGGACTCAAGGCAAGCTACCGCCAGCAGCAGGCGGAACTGCAATCGGCCAAAGAGTCGGCGGATTTCGACCAGCGGGAATTTGCCCGCAAGAAAGCCCTGGTCGCCACCGAGTTCGTCTCGCGCGCCATTTACGAGCGTGCAGACACCGACCTTAAAGTTGCCCGGCAACGAATAGCGTCGATCGAACAGCAGATCGCCAGCACGGTCGTTGCCTTGAACGGCAATCCGGACATCGAAGCCGATAAACACCCGATGGTGCGCGAGGCCAAGGCTCAGCTCGACGAAGCGCAGCTTTATCTCTCGTACGCGACGGTGTATGCGCCGCAGGATGGCATCGTGGCCAAGGTCGACGATTTGCAGGTGGGCAACTACGTCAACAGCGGTGCGCCGGCCTTTGCTTTGCTGTCCGATCGCCAGATCTGGGTTGAGGCCAACTTTCGCGAAACGGAAGTGACCCATATGCGTCGGGGCCAGGAAGCAACCATCAGTGTCGATACGTACCCTGATCATGTATTCAAAGCCCACGTGACCAGTATGAGTCCGGGTGCCGGGTCGGACTTCGCACTGCTGCCACCGGAAAATGCGACCGGCAACTGGGTCAAGGTTGTCCAGCGGGTACCGGTTCGACTCGAACTCGATGAAGTGGATCCTGCTCTGCCGCTTTTCTCGGGTACCAGCGCCACGGTCAAAGTCGACACCGGGTATCGCACGCCTTGGTGGCACCCACTCAAGGCTCTGTTAACCGCAGGTACCGACCGATGAACGCCAGTCTTGCTGGAAACCCGGCGGGAGAGGGCTCGCGCACGCTCAGGTTCGCGGCATTGCTCGCGACCTATATGCAGTCGGCGAACCTGCCTCTGCCGAATGCGGCACTGAGGTTTATTCAGGGCGCCATATCGATGACCGATGACGAGGCTGGCTGGGTATTCACTTCATACCTCGCGGCGAGCGCCATAACGCTGCCGATTGCGCAGTGGCTCGCCGGACGCTACGGCCTGAAAGTTGTGTATCAAGCCGCGATAGCCTTGTTCGTCCTTGGCTTGTTGCTCGCCATGCAGGCAACGACTCCGCTGGAGTTCGTCGGTGCGCGCATCATTCAAGGCGCCGCGAGTGGCTTGCTGGCACCGCTTTCGATGGCCATTGCAATGGAGACACTGCCACCTGCGCGGCGCGCGAAATTCGGCTCGATGTTCACGGCCATTGTGCTCTTGGGCATCGTCAGCGGCCCGAGTATCGGTGGTTGGGTCTGCGAGCATTACGACTGGCGCTCGATGTTCTCCATCAGCCTTCCGCTAACGGCGTTTATCTTCGTGGTGGTGACGTTGTTGCTGGCCGAGAAAAAGGCCGAGAAAAGTCTGCCTTTCGACTTCTTCGGCGTCGGCACCTTCACGCTGGGAATGATCGGGTTGCAAATGCTGCTCGACCGCGGAGAGCGTCTGGACTGGTTTGCTTCGCCCGAGATCTGGCTGGAGGCGCTGGCAGGTGCACTGGGGCTCTACCTGTTCGTTGTTCATGTGCTGACCGCAAAGGTGCATTTCCTCAACAAGAATTTGTTCAAAGACCGCAATTTCGTGCTGTCGACGATCATCTTTTTCGCACTGGGTTTTGTGCTGTTGCCAACGATGGCCCTGACATCGCCGATGCTGGATGAAATTCTCGGATACCCACCTGACACGACCGGCTACCTGACGATACCGCGAGGGGTAGGGCTTGTCGGTGCATTTCTGCTGATGGGCCGGGTTCCTGCACGTATCGACTCGCGACTCTTTGTTGCCGCGGGTGTGGCGCTGGTGGCGTATGCCAACTGGCTGATGCTCGGCTATTCGCCGTTGATGGACTGGTGGCCCGTGGCGGTGGCCGGTGCACTCCAGGGTATCGGCCTCGGCATCTTGATGCCGGCGATCAGTAAGGTGGCTTTCAGCACGCTCGATCCCAGGTTCCGTCCGGAAGGTACCGGTTTTTTCAATCTGGCCCGTGTCTACGGCAGCACCCTCGGCGTTGCCATCGTGCAAGTGTTCTTCTTCAACAACACGCAAACGATGCACGTGGCGCTGGCAAGCCATCTGACGCCTTATCGCGCCGCTGCACATTCGATGACGGCGTCGGCGTCCTTGCAAGCACTCGGGGGGCTTAACGAAATGATCACCGGCCAGGCGGCTTTTATCGCGGTTATCGGCCAGTTCAAGATTTTGATGCTGGCGATGCTGGTGGTGAGCCCACTGGTTGTCTTTCTTCGCAAACCCGTTCCGACCAACTAGTTTTCGTGGAGTCTGCCCAATGAAATCCAATACGTTCGTACTCAACAGACAGCAGTTCCAAACAACGGTCGGTGCGGTGTCGGCGTTGATGTTCCTGTCCGCCTGTACCGTCGGCCCTGACTATAAAGAGCCCGCGCAGACCCTGTCGCAGCACTATGATCAACAGGCCGAGCAGCGTCTCGGCGAGGGCGGCAACAAGGTTGCTGAACAGCACATTGAGCTTGGCAAGAAGGTCAGCGGTGACTGGTGGTCTGCCTTCCATTCGCCCAAGCTCGACAAGGTTGTACGTCGGGTAATCGACGGCAATCTTGAGCTCGTGGCGGCAGATGCAACGATCCGCCAAGCGGCATCCTCTGTTGCCGCGGCTGAGGGTGCACTGTATCCGCAGGTCGATTTTGGCGCCCAGGCTGGCCGCCAACGGACCCACAACGGGCCCGAGCCAACCGTCTCTAATTTCTACTCGATTGGGCCACGGGTTGGCTTCGACCTTGACGCTTTTGGCGGTACCAAGCGGCTGGTCGAGCAGAAGGAAGCGTTTACGAGTCTGCAGAAACATCGCTACGAAGCGGCGTACCTGACCCTGACCGGCGATGTTGCGAGCCAGGCGTTGTTGGTTGCTTCGGCAAACGCACAGATGGAAGCCGTTGAGAAACTGCTCGCCAATGACGCGAAGAACCTCGAGCTCGTGCGCATGGCGCACACCAATGGCACCACCACGCAGATCGACGTTTCGCTGGCCGAGACGCGGCTCGCTCAGGACCGCACGCTGTTGCCGCCCCTCGCTCAACAGCGTGATTCGGCCCGACATGCTTTGTCGGTCCTGACGGGAAAAGGCCCGGGAGACTGGGTCGCCCCGGACTTCAATCTCTCCGAGTTTGCCTTGCCGTCAAGCGTGCCAGTCAGCTTGCCCTCGGAAATGGCCCACGACCGGCCGGATGTACTGCAAGCAGAAGCTGAATTGCACATGGCCAGCGCCGCCGTCGAGGTCGCGACAGCCAATCTCTATCCCCATGTAACGCTGTCCGCGTCTCTTGCCCAGGCGGCTGCAGGCAATGGCGGCGCTGCACTCTGGAGTCTTGCTGCGGGGCTGGCGGGGCCGATCTTCGATGGAGGCACGCTCAAGGCTGAACGTCAGGCAGCTGTCGACGGCTACAAGGCGACACTCGCCGGCTACCAGCAAACGGTTATTCAATCCTTTGGCCAGGTCGCAGACACGCTGCAGGCAATCAACCATGACTCGGAAGAAAACCTGGCGCAGGAGGACGCATTACGCGCGGCCGAAACGAGTTTTCGGTTGAACCAGCAAGCCTACGCGCAAGGCGAGAACAGCATTCTCCAGGTGCTGGAGGCGGAGCGTGCCTATGAGCAGGCGTTACTCGGTCGAATCAGAGTGAAGACGGCGCAGTATCTCGACACGGTGCGGTTGTATGTGGCGCTCGGCGGTAATTCGGTGGGTGTGTCCGAGCAACGCGTTGCCAGCCGCGAAGAGCCGAAAACTGTTTATCAATAGCGGCTGCGTTTTACCAGAGACCACTATCGCCATTGCGGCTGTGGCCCCAGACATCGGAGTAAAGACATGTCATACGAAGCGTTTCACGATGAACTTCGCGATACAAAATTCCCTCTTGTCCACGGCTCGGGTGCGATGCCAGCCGTTGGATTTGGCACGCTGTTCCGGGATCTGAGCGTGACAACACAAGCCATCAAGCACGCGCTGGAAACAGGCTTTCGCCATTTCGATTGTGCAGAGCGCTATCGAAACGAAGACAAGGTCGGAGTGGCCATAAAGGAATTCCTGGAGACTGGTAAGGTCCGGCGCGAAGACTTGTTTATTACCACAAAGCTCTGGAACACCAACCATCGCCCCGAGCGGGTTCTGCCGGCTTTTGAAGCCAGCTGCCGACGACTTCAAGTGGATTACATCGATTGCTACCTCATCCACACGCCCTTTGCCTTTCAACCGGGCGAAGACCAGGAACCAAGAGACGAGCAGGGGAGAATCATTTACGACTCCGGCGTGACATTAATCGAGACTTGGCGAGCACTTGAGCGTCTGGTGGATGAGGGGCGGTGCAAGTCCATCGGGTTATCCGACATCACACTGCAGGCATTACAAGAGATTGTGGCCGTGGCCCGGATAAAACCTGCCGTCGTGCAGGTTGAATCGCATCCTTATCTGCCTGAATGGGAACTGCTCGAGTTTTGTCGGCAGCATGGAATTATCGTCCTTGCGTTTGCACCACTGGGGCATGGCATGCAGCCGAATGTACTGGAAGATGCGGTGATCACAGGCGTCGCCCGGCGCTTGCAACAGACCCCGGCTCAAGTTGCATTGGCCTGGTCTGTACAACGTGGCGTGGCGTTCCTGACCACGTCTGCAACGTTGAGCCATATCCAGGAAAACTTTGCGATTTCTACCCTGCCTCACAGGGCCATGCTTGAAATCAAGGACGATATTACGACCCGGGTACGATTCAACTCGGTGGTGGAAACCGGTGTGCCCGGATTTATTCCGGGCAAGAAGTAACGTGCGACAAGGGGCGGTCTTCTGCGAGGCCGCCTCTTTTGAATAGTTCTTCATGCGAGACATGCTTGGAGAGCATGCTGATTTTTTTACTTATCTGTGGAGGTGGTGACGATGGACGTTTTCCAGACCATGCGTTTTTTCGTGGCTGTCGCTCAGAGCGGCAGCTTTACGGCGGCGGCTGAGCTGTTGGACACCACCACAACCAACGTTTCCAAAGCGGTCTCCAGTCTGGAGGCCAGGCTTCAAACACGGCTGATTAACCGCACGACCCGACGCCTGGCGTTGACTGAGGCAGGTGTGCGCTATTTGCAGCGCTGCGAGAAAATTCTTGAGGAGGTACGTGAGGCTGAAGCGGAAGCGGGTACCGCGCAGGTCATGCCCGTTGGCAGGCTCAAGATTCATGCGATGGGAGCCGTCGGTAATCATTACGTGATCAAAGCCATTGCCAGGTATAGAGAGATTTATCCCTTGGTAATGTTTGATTTGACACTGACCAATCGGCTACCTGACTTGCTGGAGGAGGGCTATGACATCTCGATTGTTTTAGCGCGGGATCTACCCGATTCAGGGTTTGTCGCTCAGCGGCTCGGCATCACTTACAGCATTCTCTGTGCCTCGCCCGCGTACCTGAAGAAACGCGGGATTCCCGATTCCACGAAATCACTTGGCGAACATGATTGTTTGAGAATTGTGAATACGGTAATGCCGGTTGAAAACTGGGTATTTGAGGGGCCCGAAGGCGTGGAGACCGTTAACGTTCCATTGTCGCCGTTTCACGTCAACACGGCTGACGCCATGACTGTTGCCATAATGAATGGGATGGGGATTGGTATTCAGCCGATTGCCTCTGCAGTCGACGGACTCAGGGCCGGCACGTTAGTGCGGGTACTGCCGGAGTATCATTTTGAAGAGTTCAACTTGTTTGCCATTTATCCATCACGAAAGTTCGTGGATGCAAAAATAAAGACATGGGTGGAGTTTCTTAAGGATTACATTCCGGGCTTGCTGGCATCCGATGAAGAAATCGTTCGCTCAGCCAGAAAAGACAACAGCTTTCGAGCTCGCTAGCGCGGCAGGTATGGAGTGTCGACCCTCCATCGTCCGCACAGTGCTCAACCGTTTGAACAGCCTGTTCCCATGACTTGATACTGAAGGACGTGCTGTTGACCGTGAGAGTCTTCATAGGTCATTTGAACAGGAACCGGTCCGCACTGGTCCGCAACGTCTGTCATTGCAATGACTTTTTTAATGTCGAGCTTGGTTGCGTAAGTGTAACTTTCTACCGGTGTCTGACGGGTGGCCACTGTTGAATGGCTCTCGTCTGCAAATGCTTGTGCACCTAAACTGCCAAGCGCAAGGAAGATCGCAACTTTTGACATATTCATCATGTTCATCATATTCACCGTATCGCTCAAGGGGTTGACCTGCATCGTTTTTACCTCGTGAGTTAGTTGATGTTTATTCAATGTGCTCACCGGGTAAAAACGATGCTAGATGTTTATCCCTTTCCCAGACAGCGGCCTATTGGACAAACACTGTTGTCGGATTTCGCATGAATAGAATGCTACGGGGACACTCAGAACCACGGCTCAGGTTCACACGAACAGGTCGTAAGACAGTTTGCTGATCAGGATCACCAACAACACCAGGAACAGACCCCGGACAAAGGGCACGCCTTTACGCACCGCCAGCCAGGTGCCGGTCAGCGCGCCGAGGATGTTGAATGCGGCCATGGGGAGGGCGATCAGGTAGAGCACGTTACCCGTAGGAATGAAGAAAATCAGCGCCGCGACGTTGGTCGCGATGTTCACCAGTTTGGCCGACGCCGAGGCATGCAGGAAGTCGAAGGCGAAGCAGCGGATAAACAGGAAGATCAGGAAGCTGCCGGTGCCGGGACCGAACAGCCCGTCGTAGAAGCCGATGGCACCGCCGATGACGATCGCCAGCAGTTTCTCCCGGGTACCGATGTGCATGGGTTTGTGCAGGGCGCCGAAGTCCTTTTTCCAGAAGGTGTAGATCGCCATCAGCACGATCAACACCAGCACCGCTGGCCGGATCACCGACTGCGGGACGGACGACACGGTGGCCGCGCCGAAGAAGGACATGACAAAGGCCGCACAGGCAGCGGGAATCACCAGCCCCCAGTCGATCACCACCTTGCGCACGAAAGACCGGGCCGCGAATGCGGTGCCACAGGCTGCCGCGACCTTGTTGGTACCCAGCAGTGCCGCGGGTTGCGCCGTGGGCAGCACGTTGAACAGCGCAGGTATCTGGATCAGTCCGCCACCACCCACCGCCGCATCGATCAGGCCGGCAGCAAAAGCGAACACGCAAAGGATGACAATATCGATCATGAAATCAGGCCCTGACGATGAAGGAGTGGTGAAGGTCCAGCGGTGTGGATTGAGCGGGAAGGTTAACGGAACGGCTTTTTTTGTGTTGCAATGCCACGTTGTGAAAAGTGCAACGAGGTGGTGAATGGCACTGGATATGTTGGGGGAACTCGAAGCCTTTGCGACGGTGGCTCGCAAGCGCAGTTTTGTCGCGGCGGCACGTTCTCTGGGGCGCTCCCCCAGTTCGCTGACCCGCGCCGTTCAAGCCTTGGAGGAAAGTGTCGGGGTCAAGTTGTTCAATCGCTCGTCCAATGCCGTGAGCTTGACCGAGGCGGGTGAGCGCTTGTTGCCCCATGCCTACAAAATGCTGGATCTGCAACGTGAGGCGGATGAAGACCTGGCCGGAATCAGCGGCCAGGCCTACGGCTGGGTCCGCTTTTCCGCCCCCGAGTTTCTCGGCCACGGGGTATTGCCCCGGCTGATCGCGCAGTACGGTGAGCGTTATCCAGACGTGAACGTCGATGGGATTTTCACCGATGAAACCATCGACCCGGCCAAGAGCAAACTGGACTTTTCGATTCGTGGCGGGTATCCGCAATCCAGTGACCTGATCGGCTTTGCGCTCTGGAGTTATTCACGTTACCTGTACGCCAGCCCCGGGTACCTGGAGCGGCGCGGGACGCCCGACTCCATCGAAGCGCTGGAGGCGCACTCGCTGATCCTGCACACGGCGCCGCGGATTCTAAAAGACTGGAATTTTCGCAGTGAGACGCAGGCCATCAGCTTTCGGGCTGATCCCAAATTTCGCTTCAACTCCGGTTCGGCGGTGTTCCATGCGGCCCTGGCGGGCGTCGGGATCGCCCGTCTGGCGGACTGGATCGCAGAGCCCGAAGTAGAAGCGGGGCGCCTGCTCCGGGTCTGTCCCGAATACATGCTCACCTCCAGCAGCGGCGAAAGCCCGCAGATGCACGCGGTGTACCCGGCCGGGAATCTGCCGCTGCGGGTGAAATCGTTGTTGCAGATGATCCGTGGCTTTGGCGAAAGTCTGGACCGAAAACGCGCGTTACCGCTGATCAAAACTGGATTGCAGGGGATGGGTTGACTCTGCAAGTCGTTTGGCGACGATTGTGTGGGGGGCTTGAGCCAATCAAAATAGAGACCTTGAAAATTAATTGATACATGCCCTCACTGGATCGACCTGATCGCAGACGCCCTGCACATTGACACCTGAACCCCTTTCGATGGTGATCCATTACCAACGGCAACAACTGACCCAAAGCTGCCCTTTGCGAAAGGCAGCTAACGGCCGAGGCTGTGTAAAAACGTTTTTGTGCGAGACAGGTACTCAATATCGGACTGGAAATCGCGCTTCTACGCGAAATCCACATCTGCTGACGTGCCGATAAATTTCAGATTTAACGTAGACGCGCACACTTCAATTTTGGCGAAGCGTTTTTACACACTCTGGGCCAAAAGCAGCCGTTCATGGATGACCGCTCCAACCCGCAATCACTAGGCTAGGGAGGCAAGCGTCAGTCGTTTCCATAGTCCGGTTCGTAACTAATCTCACGCTCGTCCACTTCAACAATTTCCTCACTCAAACCGGCAGCTGAAAGCTCATCAGTGCCCACAAGGTGCAAATTGCATTGATCACAAATGAATTCAACTGGAGAATATGTTGTCTCAACCTCTTCATAACCAGGACTCACTTCCTCCTGATCATCCGTCAGCTCTTCATAGTCTTTGTCCCCGCCCAACACTGCAGTGCATTGGCAAGCGGGACATTGGCGAGTCCAATACCGAGCGTACCTTCCACTTGTTAGGCGATAAAGATGCCACCAAGAGCGCTCCCCGGATTGAGATCTTTGATCTTCCAATGTTTTTGGAGTCCGTTTTTTGCCATCGGCGTCTTTGCTAAAGTTGTCTCGCGCATGCTCAATTTTTTGCAATGCAGACTGACACTTGAGATGAGAAAGATGGTTAATGAGTTCTTCCTTCTCTGCAGCCGCACCGCCAATAAAGTCTTCAAGATCTTTGTTAGCTGCCTGCAAAATTAACCGCACTGCGTGCCACAGCTTCCCCTCCCACACTTCCAAACTGATCCCGATATATGCAGCGTGCCCTGAATGAAGCTCGGCATTGCGGCGATCGGCCAAATCTTTGCATGAGTTATAAGCTAAAGAGTTGAATCCCGGAACGACATGTTTAAGGCGCAGGAACACCTCATTGGCATCAATGGTTCGAACAGCCGTAGCGGTAGATATACCGCACGCTTCCAGCATGCTATTAGAATTTTTCGGGTCTACGACAAGACTTGGATGAACCCTCGCCAGTGCGAACTTACCAAGCAATTCAAGTGCCAAAGTTGCCCAGAGTTGGTAGGCATCCTCCGCGTCAACTTCCTTAGCCTCAAGCGCACGCCGGGCGTAGAGCGCTGCTTTGCCATACAGCGCATCATCTGAAAGTGCGGGCGGAATCGTTCGTGTCGCTCCACGTCTAGTTGTATTCATATCCAATCCTTCAGTGAGATGCGTAAAAGGGTGCGATGACCGATGCCAGAGGCATTACCCCTGCGGTGAAGTACTGCCCAGTTGTCAACTACTAGAATTACACCGGCTGTCCACTCTAGAGTTAAACACGGTTGAACTTGAGGTGACTCTAATGTCTCCAATATAGTACGCCCATGTTCTGTCTGTGCGGTCATACAAGCCGGATCGAATCGGATCCATGTTCGATCCGTACTGGCTATCGTGGAATAAAAGCTTGAACGTCCATTCTTTACTGTGAAAGTTTCGCGCCGACTTGCAAGGAGTGGAAGCCCTGCATCTTTGACTCTCAATAGCTGCGTTGGGGGCGCTCCGCCTCCGTTAATCGAGTGACAGCCTAAAATCAAATACCGTGGTGGTATCGGCAGATGTGATCCGTCAACATGCCAAGGCTGAGTACCTGCTCCAGAAAAACGACTTAACGAGCTTAAAGGAGCCTCATCCGCTCTCAGTGTCTTCAAAGTTTCTAAAACCTTTCTACCTCGCCCGGCTACAACCGCACCTCCCATATACAAGGCGAGTTCCTGCATAGCCTGTGAAACTGATATGGAAGGTCTAGCGTTTAAAGAAACATAGCCATGATCGAGAATTGCTGCATGCAGCCCATCGTAGCTGTAATCCATTCCTATGACTCTTATATTGTTTTACATTCGAGAATAATCAGTTTCAGAGCCGCCGCGGTCGCATGATCATCCTCGGAATACTTCTCCTTCCTTTGTAGTGCACTTTTCCGCATAGAGCAATTTAACTGCGAATCTGCAAGGCAGAACTCTTAAACTAGGTCCTGTTCTACTGACAGAATGAGAGACTTGGTCGCCACTGAGATCCGGACACTGGAGAAGGTATTCTCCAGCGACGCCTTGAAAAATACCGTGCCTGAGGGGAGAGGTGACAATCGGCCGCTGCTTTTTTGCTGGCGGGAAGTTGCGGCAGCAGTCGGCCATTAGGAGGCTTTCGACCAAGGGGGCTTTGGCGATATCGGATCAGTGCCCGGAACCAGTTGGCCACTACGTAAGTTATCCGCACGGATCTGATCCTACGCCCCCTGAGAAAGATTCCGGATCAGTGCAGCTGCACTGATGGCGTTTTGACGTACATTAGGCTTATGCTTGACACGTCTAGGTGATGTGTGAACGCCGTCATCTGCGGAACTAAATGCCTTAGGGACAGTGAACCACACCCGTGGCCAATCCGAATTTGAGAGTACAGGCGGTAAGAATACCGCGAGAAAGGGACATTCGATGAGCATGATCACTTGGACCAAAAGAGACAATAACGCTAACGCCGTGATTTTTGTACACGGATTGAAAGGCGGTCAAGAAACCTGGTCCTACGACGAAAAAACTTCATTTCCGAGCTTGCTGGCTGCCGATCCGAACATTTCAGATAATTTTGACATTGGTTGCTTCAACTATTTTACTACCTTCACGACAACTTACGGTGCAAACAAGAGCATTTTTCAAAGATTATTTAAATCTCGAAAGAGTGTGAGAAAAAACTTACCCATCTCTGAAATTGCAGAATTATTACGCACTGAGTTTGAAGTAAACCTAGATAGTTATGAACAAGTAATGATTGTCGCACATAGCATGGGAGGGCTAGTCGCCAAGGCATGCATCCTAGGTCACCTCGAAGAAAACCAGACTACACCTGTAAAAGGGTTTGTCTCCTTGGCAGTACCGCATACAGGTGCAAAAATCGCGAATATCGGGTCATTTTTATCATCTAACGTACAACTCGCTGACTTGAGCGTGTTGAGTGATGCTGTATATGACCTAAGCAGCGCCTGGGTAAATTCCGCAACACCACCTCCGCCAACAAAATACATATATGGAGCGCACGATATTTTTGTCGACAAAAAGAGCGCATTGGCAATTGAGGCTTTAAAGAAAGACTCTACCGCAGTCGACGAAGATCATATCGGAATTTGTAAGCCCAAGAGTTGCGACGAAACCGTGTACAAAGCTGTGGTGAAATATATTCTGGAATTTGAGTCCATATGCAAACCACCTTTGGTAATTAAAGAATTCCAGGACAATCGACAGTACGATGATCATCTTTTCGTACTTAAATTGGTGATCGCAGATGTTCATGAAGCCATAACTGGAAACGCTAAGGGTTACTTTTTTAACGCCGAAGAGGCCCGAAAGGTCTTCACAAGTGACCGTCACAAAAAGCTGCTAAGTGAGCTTTATGGCAAGGTAAAAGAGGTATACAAGCAAGAGTTCGAGCATCACATTGCAAATAAAACTACGCCTGATCAATTTGTGCAGCGCGTGCACGCTCGAATCATGTCAGAAGACAACGGGTATCTTAAAACCATTCTCGCCGAACTGGATGGGATTCACAAAAAAGGCATGATACATCAATTAGCTAACTCTGCGGATACTTCAGTAGTATGGTCTTGCAACACGAAACTTTCAGACCTGGCGAAAAAAGGGGACGGTGAGTCATGAGTCATAATCTTCCGTACCTATTAATTGATGATGACTTCCCCCTTAATCTTTCAATTGTTGCACTGATTCTTTATAAGCTGAGCTTTTCAGTTAAAGGCAATGCAGTGCTTGAGTTCGACAAGTTACAGATTTTTTTGTACTTGGTAAAAAATCCATCCAAAATAAATCCAATGCTAGCGTTGGCTGGAAAGAAATTATTGCCAATAAAATCTCAGTATGTATTCACGATAGAAAGCCTTTCTAGCAATGTGGATGTTTTGTTTGACCGGTCAAAGCTGAAGTTTCTGCTTAAGCATATGGCTGCTCGTGGCATGCTTGAATGCGATAACGTCACAGATCCCAAATCACTTAAGTACTATCTCAGCCCAGTCGGCATCAGGTTTGCTGAGGAGCTGATCGATTTTAACTCAGGCGGTACAGGGGAGTCCCCTAGCAGATCCAAAGATAACGAATATGACAAAAGCTACTTTAAGGCAACTCTGGACGTTGCTGAAGGCCTAACCTCTTTACAGACTCAGTCTGTCAACAAGCTGAACTCTTACTTAAATAGTATTTTCAAAGGGATTTGAAATTGAAGCCTAATATAAGCATTGCTAGTCTTAACCTTATTGGTTACCGTAAGAATTACACAATTCCATTTTATCCGGGCATCAATATAATTTATGGAGATTCAGACACAGGCAAATCAAGTGTCCTTGAGTTTATAAACTATTTGCTCGGCGCTAGTAATATCGAGCTAGCTGATGAGGTTAAATCTTCGGTTGAATATGCAGCGCTTGAGCTTGAAATCAATGGCGTAAAGATGACCATTAAGCGCGACATATACAGACCTAGAGAGTATGTCGAAGTCTATCCGTGCGAAGTCGATAAATGTTCGCAGTTCTTTCCAAAGAAATATTCCCCTGTATTCACTGATCCCCACGCGCCAGATGGGTTCTTCTCAGATTTCTTACTGGATAGCTTGGGCTTCCCAAAAGTAAAAATAAAAGTTTCCCCCTCAAAGGCTGACTCTGATGTAAAGCGATTAAGCTTTAGGAATATTTTTAAATATGTATATGTGAATCAGGACGACGTGGGCAGCAAAAGCTTTCTGGAATTAAATAATCCTGTATTTGCTACGCGCAATCGCGAAGTCCTAAAGTACATGTTCAACGTATTGGACTCGAGCATAGCTGAACTTGAAGTTGAGATCGCTTCGCGTACCAAAGAAAGCAAGGCTATTCTAAGTAAATACAATTCGGTCTCGGAGTTTCTTCGCGAAACCGATTACGACAGCAGAACCTCAATTGACGACGCTATCGATGAGATTGACAAGGTTATAGCAGGTCTCCAGGTCGAGCTGGAGCGACTTAACCGCACGATGGTAGCCAACTCATCAAATCATTCAGAACTAAAGGCAATATTCAACGAGCTGTCGTTAAATGAAAAATCCACTGCCTTATCGATAAGCAAAACAAGAGCGCAAATAGAAAGCTATTCTCGCCTAAAAAACGACTACGAAAATGATATTGCTAAGATTAATGGAATCTTGCATGCCCAGTCAAGAATAGGCGAAGTGAACCATTCGGCCAATCCGTGTCCTATTTGCGACACACCTATTAATGTTGCTTCCAATGATGAGGCGTTCCAAACCTCTGAGGCAAGCTCTTTGTCTGCCGAGCTAAGTTCAATCCAGAAAAAGAAGAAGAGCATACAGATCCTTATAGATGAGCTTTCCTTCAAGTCTCGAGAACTATCCAAAGACTATACTGCGATTAGTTCAGATATTATTAAAGCAAGAGAGATGCTCGACACTGAAAATGAGGCGATGGTCACACCGTATCTCACTCAGCGAGATTCTTTGGTTAGAGAGCTGGCATCCCGGCAAGAGTCTCGGAATCATCTAGTAAATAGTATTAAGGTTCGCAACCAGCAGCGAAAAATTCACGACGCATATGAAAACGTATTGCTCGTCATTAGGCAGCTAGATGAGAGACTGGCAGAGCTGAAGCAGAGCGCGCCGAGCGTTGCAGAGATACTTTCGGAGCTGTCTGATTACCTCAAAAGCTACCTGAAAAAAGTTAATATAAAAAGACAGGAAGGCATCAGCGTGAGTGCCAGAAGCTTTGCACCGGTAATCAGGGATAGAGAATATCTCAACATTACTTCTGGAGGTCTTAGGACCATTGCTTCTGTAGGCTTACTAATTAGCATTCTTGAATCTGCGATAGATTCGGAAGTAAACCACCCTCGACTTCTAATGATAGATACCGTTGGCAAGTATTTAGGAAAAACAACTAAGCAGAAGTACCAAGATCAAACAGATGCTGCTGATGATGCACGCGAAGGAATTTCTGATCCGCTAAAGTATCAGAATATGTACGAATACCTTTTGTCAGTCGCCAATCGAGCTGAAGCGAAAGAAGTACCGTGCCAAATTATACTGGTTGATAACGATGTGCCTGATACTTTTGTTAACAGATATAAAACGTACATCGTGGCTCATTACAGCTCTACTGGAGAAAATGGCTTACCTGTAGGGCTAATTGACGATATTGAGCCAACATAGCGCCATATATGATCCTTCATCCCTAGCCAACTGGCATTTGGTCTCCGGTGGCTAGGTGAAACGCCCCTAATTTCCTAGACGCATCTGACTGACTCCTTTTGGCCGATTTCTGCCTGTCGTGAAGGGCTGAATCCGGCCAAAAGCAGCCCTTCCTTAAATCTCCAAACAGGTTTACAAACCAGATACCGGCACAAGTTTAGGCGAGACGGCATGACACTTTCCAAAGGTAATATCATAAAGCTGATCGATGTTGACCGAGCAACGGTAGTGCTCTCTGATTGGTTGAGCTCCCGGGAGGCGGCTCCTGGAGATATCGCCGAGGTGGAAGAGATTTCAATGGGGGAGGCTGGATGTATCGTTCGCTTGCTGTGCGAGCCACATGCAGGATTTCTCGAATGGAGAGCCTCATATTTTGAGGCTGGGTTGACCTATGAGGTGCTTCGTAGCTATCCCAATGACGTCCCCTCTTGAATGTCTGCTCAGGGCCGATTTCTACCTGTCGCCACCGTCAGCTTTGGGTCGGTTTCAACCGGTTGTGGCAGGCAGAAATCGGCCAGATGCGGGCACTCATAGGCAGTACGTAGAAGCATCGATACACTTCCCGCTCACCATTCATGAACGGATTCGAAATTGCGCCGGTCCTTAGTTGCTCTATTTCTCAGCCTCGTGGCATTTCTTCTTGTTTCTTTCGTTGTCACCCTGTGGCGAAGCCCTTACAGCCTCACTGTCTTGATCGCCTCAGCCTATGAGGAGGGCCTGGTAGTTGGCCGCAACCCTGGCAAAGCCGCAGACTGGTACTTACGTGCAGCAGAAAAAGGGGACCGTGTCGCGCAGTACAAGCTCGGCATCATTCAATATTACGGTCGAGGTATCGACGTTGATCGACCAAAGGGTCTTCAGTGGATAACTGAGTCGGCCTATCACGGGAACGCAGACGCCCAGTATTATATGGGTGTTGCAAGTATTGCGGGCCTAGATATGCCGACGGACGTTGCCAAAGCTGCGACATGGTTCAGCAAGGCTGCAGAGCAAGGTCATGCCAAAGCTCAACGACAACTAGCTACCCTTTATTACAAAGGTAACGGAATTGAGGCAAACGACCAGCAGGCTTTCAACTGGGCTAGCAAGGCAGGCGCTCAAGGCGATGCCGAGGCTCTGACGCTACTAGGTACTCTCTATTTCTTTGGTAAAGGGATTCCAGCAGACCCTCAACACGCCGTGAAATTGCTCACCCAAGCGGCCAATGCCGGCGATAGCCTTGCATTCGAAATGTTGGGAGCAGCCACTTTACATGGCACTGGCACCCCAAAAGACCTACCCGCCGCATTGCATTGGTATACCCGCGCTGCCGACCAGGGCCGGGTCAACGCACAGTTCGTCCTCGGCTACCTCTACAGTAGTGGCGGTGATGTGCCAGTGAACTATCCACTGGCGAATCGTTGGTTGTTGCAGGCGGCCACTCAAGGAAACGCTGTGGCGCTAGTTACCCTCGCCATTCATCTCGATAATGGGCAGGGCATCAAAAGTAACAAGCTCAAGGCTTGCGGATTATTGCGTGTGGCGCTCAAACAGACGCTGCCGAGCGATATTGCAGACCCCATGCGCAAGCAGCTTGAGAAGGAAGAGAAAGCGCTTTCGCCGCAGCAACTGGCTGAGACATTGGCTCTGGAAAACCTCTATTCAAGTCCGACAGGTCTCAGGGAACTGCAAGGTGATCTGACAAGCGAACAGTAAGAAGCGACGGCCGCTCAGCCAAGCGCTAGACCACTAGCTGTCATATACAAGGAGTTATCGCTCAAGTGCCTGTGTTTCGGTGGAGAAAGAGTCACAGGCATCTGCTTCGGGTCCCTCGTGTCTGCGAGCTAAAGCCATTTCTTAGCGTTCGAGTGAGGGCGGTCCATAGAGCTCAGTTTCCCAGTCTTCAAGAGGCGGCGTTACTTTGAACGATGGGTCGCAGTATGACCTTAAGTAGTCAGTCGCTCTTCTTTGGGCGTAGGTGAAATTTAGCACCTTGCCTTCACTGTCCATCTCTATTACGTTCGCGAATATCGCGAAGACCATCTCAATTGCACTCGGCTCAGAGCCATAAATGTCGAGGTACTCCACGTTTTCAAGCATGTAGTGGCTTCCACTTGCCATGAAGTACGCAAACGATCGGAGTGCTCCACTGAAATCATTACTTAGCTTCTTCATGTACATTTTCTTTTAGTAAATATTCTGGATTTAACTGCTTCATATTCAAGCATCTGCTTTTTTACCGTTTTATTGCGGTCGAGACAGGCCGGAACCGATCTAAAACGGCCCATCGCGAAAAGCAGCTAATAGCCATTTCGTTGAGATGTGCAGCAAATGCCCAGTAGTAGACAGAGTGCGTCCAGGTAGATTCGTCATTGTTTTTGGAGGCTCTGGCATCCAGGACGATGCAGCCCCGCTGCGTCCCGCCAGTACAATGTTTCTTCGAGCTGGAAGCTTATCAGGAAGAGGGACGAGCACATCTGAGCGATGGATTGGGCTATTTTGTCCAGATCTTCCATAGCAGACTGCCCCTCCGGCTCGGGGCCTTTGATTCTGATGCTACAACGCATAGCAACACGGAAGTCGATGCCCTTCGTATTCTCAGCATAAATCCTAGAGTCCGTGGTTACGCCATCGGTACTCAACGTTAGTCCCGAGATAAAGGTAGCTTCCAATCTGTCGCCAGCAACGATGATTTCCCAGGCACCAGCATTGTTTAAGGCTTTCCCCAGTATCGGGGCTGTGAGTGTACTATCCGCTTCCAGGCACAGATCAAGACTCATTTGAAACCCTTCTTCTTGTGTGAACATTTGCACAAAATTTTTTGAGTACGATTGTCGCGGCAGTGTATTGGTCAGCGGTTCGAATGTCTGCTCCTGGCCGATATCTGCGCTTTAGGGGGGCAACTAATGGCCGATTGCTGCCTGTCGCGAGGGGATGTAACCGGCCCAAAGCGGATGTCTCTCGCGAGACAAAAGGCGTCTTAACCCATAGCTTCCCCCCCTTTAGTTTTTTGCTCCCCCCGAAGTTTCTCGATGATCCCAAACCATCCATTGACGAATCGTGCGAGGCAAACGGAGAAGTCGGTGCCTTCTCCGTTTAAGCCAGTGAAGGGGGGAGCGCAGTTTAAAGGCTCGTACGGGCGTCACCCGACGCGCCATTCAGTCATTTACTGGCATCCAGTACGATGCGGTAGCGTGCCTTGCCACTGCGCAGGTGATCGATGGCTTCGTTGACCCGGCTCATGGGGAAGTGCTCGACCTGCGGCAGGATCTGATGGCGTACGCAGAATTCCAGCATGGTCGCTGTGGTGCTGGGCGAGCCGACCGGCGAGGCGGACAGGCTCTTTTGTTGGGGAAGCAGATTGAACACGTGCACTGGAATCGCGCCAGGCACGGCGCCAACAAAATGCAGGCGGCCCTTGCCGCGCAGGGTTCCGAGCATGGCTGGCCAGTCGAGGTCGGCGTTGGCGGTGACCAGCAGGAAATCCAAAGTACCGGCGATGGACTTCAGCGCGTTACTGTCGGTCGAGGCGACTACGTTGTGCGCGCCCAGGCGCCTGGCTTCGTCCTGCTTGCTCAACGACGAGGTAAAGGCCGTGACTTCGCAGCCCCAGGCGTTGAGGAAGCGCAGTGCCAGATGACCGAGGCCGCCGATGCCCACCACGCCGACCCGGTCAGTGGGCTTGACGTCGAATTCCACCAGCGGGTTGAACACCGTCGAGCCGGCGCAGAATAGCGGGCCCGCCATGGCCGGGTCGAGTCCGCTCGGTATTGGAAGAGCCCAGGCCCAGTGCGAACGCAGACGGTCGGCGAAGCCGCCGTTGCTGCCTACTATGGTGGGTTGGACGGTGCCGCACAGATGATGGGAGCCTCCGATACACGAGGAGCAATGCATGCAACTGCCCTTGTACCAACCAATGCCCACCCGTTGCCCCACCTCGAGACCGCGTACCTGTGTGCCGACTCGCACGATACTGCCGACCACCTCGTGGCCGGGGATGAAGGGATACTGGCTGATGCCCCATTCGTTATCGATCAGCGACTGGTCGGAGTGGCAGACGCCGCAATACTCCACGGCGACTTCTACCTCCTCTTCCCCCAATGGACCGGGATCGTAGCTGTAGCGCTCCAGTGGAGCGCCGGCCGCCGTTGCGGCCCAGCCGGTGAAGGAAGTGAGTTCGGTGCTAGCGCTCATTGGATACCTCCAGATCAGGAGACAGGTTTGGTACCTCAGGTGCCGCGGCAGAGCTAGGGAAGTGTAGCGTATCGCTTGCCGTCGTCCTGGTTCTCGCAAGCCGGCGCGCTGTTCCCCCCAAACTACCGGTCCATAGCGTGGGGATGTCCTGGCTCTCATTGTGCGGTCAGAAAAACCTAATGGGTTATTCGCAACCAGCCATGATTAAAAAAGGTTCGATTTCGATAAATAAACAATGTCCTATTCTTTGGTGTAGATGTTGAACTGTTTGCCTGGGATGGTCACCCAGGAAGCAATTGTTTTTGCCCCGGATGGGCCAGCTTTGGTTGTATGAACGTCTTTCGCTGCAAGTTGATAGCTTTCGCCTGCGCGAACGGTTTTCGCCGGCCGCCCATCAATAAGAACGATTATTTCTCCTTGGATGACATACACAATCTCCGGTCCGATAGCCCGGTGACGCGGTTTTTCTGCATTGGGCGGAAACTCCGAGATCCCCATACCCAACTCACGGTTAGTTCCATTTACGGCAATCCTCTGCAATGTTTCTGTCTCTTTTGCGGCAGGCGCAATATCTGCAGCCATGGCTGGATGAGCAGCCATCATGGTTCCGACTAAAATAGAAATGGATAGATATTTATTCATGGTTGATGCTCAGATTTATTATCGCTAACAGTACAGTTTTTCTGTGTTGTCAGCTTCTGATATCCAACACCCGTTACACCTCTTGAGCCGCCACAACCACCGCCCCGCGAGCAATCAACAACTCCCGCAACACCGAGCGATGGCAGTGGCGTTCTTCCTTGCAGTAGCAGCCGATGGCCAGTGACGTTTGATGAGACAGGGCGGCCAACAGATCCAGCAGTTGGCTGGGGGCAGGGTGGTTCATTTCGGCCTTGAATTTACGTCGAAAGGCTTCCCAGTCTTTTTCGTCTTCCGCGGCTTTGGCTTCTGTTACCAGCTCCGCGCTGGGCGACAGGGCGGGGAGCCAGGTGTCGTAGAAGTCGCGGCTGGCGAATTCGGCTTTCGGAACGCCGCGCGGTGGGCGGCGGACAGTGCCCAGGCGCAGCCCTTCATGGGGTGTACGGGGCGTGCCTAATTGCACGATATGGATAGGCATTCATGCCTCCATTAATGATGACTGCGCTCAAGCCAGTCAGCGGCCGAGCGGCAGATGCAGATCCCCAGGAAGTAAGCTGACATCGCCAGCCACAGCCCCATGACCCAAGGGTTGGCGGTCGGATGGTTGAGGACCAGTGACAGGCTGCAGAGCAACCAGATGGACGTCACGGCAATGTTGATCGGCATGAACCGCCGCACGCGAAACGGGTGCAGGAACTTCATCCGGGTCACCGTCAACAGCGCCAGGCCAATGATGGTGAGCAGCGTCAGCCAGGGTGTTGGCGCAATGATGTAGAGGCACAGGGTGACGACGTTCCACGCAGCGGGGAAACCCTGGAAGTAGTTGTCCTTGCTCTTCATGTTGACGTTGCAGAAGCAATAGAGCGACGAGACCAGGATCACCGAGGTGGTCAGCAGCGGGGTATAGGCTGGCAAGTCGATGTAACGGTAGATGAACAGGGCCGGGATGAACACGTAGGTCAGGTAGTCGATGACCAGATCCAGTATGGAGCCGTCGAGATGCGGCAGTACCGTTTGGACATTGACCTTGCGCGCCAGCGCGCCGTCCACACCGTCGACGATCAGCGCCACACCCAGCCACAGCAGACAGGCTCTGGGCTGGTTATCGAACAAGGCGAGGGTCGCCAGGAAGGCGGTCACCACGCCGGTTGCGGTAAAACCGTGGGCGCCCCAGGCTTTAAGCGTGGCCATGCGTCGGGTCGTTATCAAGGGAGCGTTCTCCAGCGAATAAAACGGGCCAGTTACTACCACCGACGGGGTCACCGGCAACCTGGCTAGGCTCTGTACGAAAACTGCCTGCGCGTCGACCAGACTGCGTTAAAAACAGGCTCGGAATGCTCATTTAGGTCCCTAAAGTCGGGTGCGACCCCAGCCGTTCCTCGCCTGTTTTTGCCTTGCCTGATCGCCGCTCGGCGAGTTTTCGTACAGACCCTGGGTTGCACCTATCGACCGGCCATCCGGCGATAAGGTTCACCTGCGCTCAAACGACCCGAAGTCGACACCCATTAAAAATAGACCATCTCCTGTCGCTGCCATGTTTATCGAGCAGTACTTTTTACCGGTCAGTGCTCAATCACCTGCCTGCGCCTGGATGTGCAATTACGCAAGATTGTTCAAGACAGGGGGCTGATCGGCTGACACAGTTAGCGACCTTTCCTTCGTTGTAGAGCGCTATGTCTGACAATCTATTGCCGCGCAGTGCTTTCTTGCGCGGTGCCGCTGCCATCATGCCCTTGTCCCTGGCGACTGCGCCATGGGGGCTGTTGGCGGGTTCGATGGCCATTGAGGCCAACCTCACTCCACTGCAAGGCCAGGGCTTGTCGAGCATCGTCTTTGCGGGTGCTGCGCAGTTGGTCGCGATCGGGATGCTCAAGGGCGGCGCCGGGATTTTCTCTATTCTGCTGACCACCTTGCTGCTGACCTCGCAACACCTGCTGTACGGCATGAGCATGCGTCCAGTGGTTTCGCCGTTGCCGGGTCGCTGGCGGGTAGGGCTGGGCTTTTTGCTCACCGACGAGCTGTTCGCGCTGACCAGTCAATTTGACCAACGGCAGTTCAATCGCTGGTACGCCCTCGGGGTGGGCCTGACCTTTTATGTGGCATGGAACCTCTTCACCCTCGCCGGGATTGTGCTGGGCAGCAGCATTCCGGGCCTTGAACGCCTGGGCCTGGATTTTTCCATCGCGGCCACGTTTATCGCGTTGATCACCCCCGTGGTGCGCAACGTTCCGACGGTCGTCTGCGTGGCGGTTTCGCTGTTCTGCTCGGTGCTCTTCAACTACTGGCACTTGGGCTCGGCGTTGGTGCTGGCCGGCTTGCTGGGGATGAGTGCCGGGTTTGTCTGCAACAAGTTTTATGGAGCGCGCACATGATGGTCTGGGCGGTTATTTTCGGAATGGGCATGCTGGTTTTTCTTAACCGGTATGTGTTCCTTGAACCACGGTTGCCCGTGCGCCTGAGCAGCAATGCGCGGCAATTTCTCGGGTTTGCGGTGCCGGGCATGCTCACGGCGATCTGCGGGCCGATCGTGTTCATGCCCGACCATCAACTGAATCTGCAGTACGACAATCCGTACCTGATCAGTTCACTGGTCGCCATCGGCCTGGTGCTCTACACCCGCAGTACCCTGATCAGCATGCTGCTGAGCATGGGCTTCTTTTTCCTGCTGCGCTGGTGGCTGTGACCCGCCGTCTCACTTTTTCGAGGTTTTGCTGCTGCCGGGAATGTGCAGGTAATTCATCACGCTTTCAGTGAGTTCGGTCGCCAGCTTCACCGCTTCTTTGTTACGCGCCATCACGCCGGCGACCAAACCTTCGATCAGCGCCAGTACCGCGATATTGGAACTGGTCAGCACCGGGTGGTCGGCTGGCGCAAACAACACGTGCTGAGCAATGTGAGTCAGGGGGGAGGCGGGCGAGTCGGTGATCGCCAGCACCGTCGCGCCACGCTCATGGGCAAAACGCGACAGTTGCAGGGTGTCGAGGGAATAGCGCGGCAGCGAGATCGCCAGCAGCACGTCCTGATCGGTAATCGCAGCCAGTCGATAGGCGGCGTTTTCGTTGCCGCCTTCCATGCTGATCGCCGTGGCGTCGGCGCAGAACGGCATCAGTGTCGAGGCCGCGAGACCGGCCATGTAGACACTGTTGCCAAACCCGAGGATGTAGATCTTGCGCGCCTCGATCAGGCAGGTGACCACGGCTTCGAAGGTGTCGGGGTGATTGTTGGTGCCGGCGGTGCCAAGGTTGCTGGTGGCGCTCTGGATCTGCTCATGCAGCCCGAACGCACCACCGGGGCGGTGCGCCAGCTCGTTACGCAGTTTGTCCACCGGGGAGACCATCTGCTGCAAGGTTGCGACCAGTTCGGCTTTCATGCCGCTGTAACCGCCCAGGTCCAACGCCTTGGCCAGACGGTTGACCGCCGCTGGTGAGGTGGAGGTTTCATGGGCCATCTCTTCGATGGTCAGTGTCGCGGCTTTCAGCGGATGACGCAGGATGAAGTCTGCCACCTTGCGCAGTGACGGCTGCAAGTCGGCAAGAATTTCTGCCAGTTTGCGCATGACCGGCGCGGCGTAGACCGTGGTGTTTTTCGAAGGAGTAGGCATAACCGGCTCAACATCCGCAGGAGGTTGGAAGGGATCAGGTCTGGTCCCTGACATGAGTGCGCGCCAGTGTATCCGAAGCCGACCGTTGGCGTGCAGCACCCGGAACGGTCGGCGAGCGGCTTACTTCAGGCTGCCGGCCAAGAACTGCTGGAGGCGTTCGGACTGTGGGTTGACCAGCACTTCACGCGGGTTGCCACGTTCTTCGACCTGACCTTTGTGCAGGAACACCAGTTGGTTCGACACCTCCCTGGCAAAACCCATTTCGTGGGTCACCACCACCATGGTCCGGCCTTCCAGGGCCAGGTCCTGCATGACTTTAAGCACTTCGCCAACCAGCTCCGGGTCGAGGGCTGAAGTCGGTTCATCGAACAACATCACTTCCGGCTCCATCGCCAGTGCGCGAGCAATCGCCACGCGCTGCTGCTCGCCACCCGACATGTGCGCTGGATAAGCGCCCATGCGATGGGCCACGCCGACCTTGTTCAGGTAGTGTTCGGCTTTTTCCCGGGCGAGTTTCTTGTCCAGGCCCAGCACATGCACCGGCGCTTCCATGACGTTTTCAAGGGCGCTCATGTGCGACCAGAGGTTGAAATGCTGAAACACCATTGCCAGCCGCGAGCGCATGCGTTGCAGCTGTTTTGGCTCGGCGGCCTTGAGCCCGCCGGTCTTGTTGGCGACCAGTTTCAACTGCTCGCCATTGAGCAGGATGTTGCCCGAGTTGGGTTGCTCCAGCAGGTTGATGCAGCGCAGGAAGGTGCTTTTACCCGAGCCACTGGAGCCGATGATGCTGATCACGTCGCCGGCTTTGGCTTCCAGGGATACGCCCTTGAGCACTTCGTGAGTGCCGTAGCGTTTGTGCAGGTCCTGAATTTCAAGTGTGTTCATGGTGTCGGTTCTCTTGAGTCAGTCGCTGAGCAAGCGACCCTGGCGAATGGGGGTAGAGCCTGCGACCTTGGCCAGCCACAAACCCGGTTGGGCAAAGCGCAGGCGTTCGCGGGCATAAAGGATGCCGTCGGTGCTGGCCTTCACCACGCTGTGGCGATCGGTCAGCGGGTCGATCACTTCGAACAGCGGGTCGCCGACCGAGACCCGGGCACCCAACGGTTGCAGAAAACTCACCACACCGGGGTGTGGCGCATAGGCGTATTGCGCACCGGCGAAGGGCGTAGCGTCGCAGCAGGTGGCTGGCGCGTCTGGCCAGTCGCCGCTGATCAGGCCCTGTTCGGCCAGGTAGCCGAGGATTTGCTCGGCACTGGCCATGCACGGCTCGCGTTCGGTGTCGGCCATGCCGCGCAGTTCGATGGTGGTCGCCACGCAGGCCAGCGGAATGTTCGCCAGCGGGAACAGTTCGGACAGACGCAACCAGGGAATCGCGCAGCCTTCGTCGAAGGCATTGCCGCCGGCGTCCTCGGCCAGCAGAACGGCTTCAGCGTTCAGGCGTGCGGCCAGTGAACGCAGGCGCGGCCAGTTTTGCGGCAGGGCGTACAGCAACATGATCGACTCGAAATCGCAGTGCAGGTCCAGCACCACATCGGCGTCGCAGGCGTGCTGCAACAGCAGGCGGCGCAGGCCGTCGAGTTCCGATTCGGCCAGCGGCATGTCGGCAATGACTTCAATCATGGCACGCCGGATCAGCGCCACGTTGGCCTCGGCATCCTCGCCCAGCTGGCCCTTCAGGTGCACGGCCACGGCTTCGGCCAGCTCCGGGAAGTCACGGTTGAAGTTCTTGCCGCTGTTGAACTCGAAGCGCCCTTGATGGGTGGCCTGGAACATTTGCCCGATGCCGATCGGATTGGCCATCGGCACCAGTTCGATCACGCCGGTCAGGCGGCCTTGTAATTCCAGCTCGCGCAGACGGCGCTTGAGTTCGACGGCGACGCGCATGCCAGGCAGTTCGTCGGCATGCAGCGATGCCTGGATGTAGGCCTTGCGCGAGCCGCTGCCAAATCGAAACAGCGACAGCGTGCGTTCAGTGCCGCAGGCGCTCCAGGGTAGAACGTAGTGAATGTGCTCCATGGGATTTCCTTAGTGCTTGCGTGGGGCCAGGTACGCCAGCCAGTGACGTTCGGCGAGCTTGAACAGACGCACGAGAATGAAGGTCAGGGCCAGGTAGATCAGGCCGGCAGTGATGAACGCTTCGAACGGCAGGTAGAACCGCGAGCTGACCGTGCGCGCCGCACCAGTGATGTCGACCAGGGTGACGATCGACGCCAGGCTGGTGGTCTGCAGCATCATCAGCACTTCATTGCTGTACTGCGGCAACGCCCGGCGCAGGGCCGACGGCAGCAGAATGCGGCGGTACAGGGTCAGGCGTGACATGCCCATCGCCTTGGCGGCTTCGATCTCGCCGTTGGGGGTGGACTTCAGACTGCCGGCCAGCAGCTCTGCGCTATAGGCACTGGTGTTGATCGCAAAGGCCAGGCAGGCGCAAAAGGTCGCGCTGGACAGGTATGGCCAGAGCACGCTTTGGCGTACCGCTTCAAACTGTGCCAGGCCGTAATAGATCAAAAACAGCTGCACCAGCATCGGCGTGCCACGAATGGCGTAGGTGTAGAGCCAGGCCGGGAAGTTAATCAGCGGCGAGCGGGAGACGCGCATCAATGCCAGTGGAATGGCCAACATCAGGCCAAAAGCCAGGGAAATCAGCAGTACTTTGAGGGTCAATAACGCGCCACTGAAATACAGCGGCAGGTTTTCCCAGATCAGGTTGTAGTCGAGCATGGTCGGTTCGCTCCCACTCACAAAACGGCGGCTTTGATGCCGACCGAGTAGTGTTTTTCCAATGCGCGCAGCACCAGCAACGAGACGCTGGTCAGCACCAGGTACAGCGCCGCCACCGCGAGGAAAAACGTAAAGGGTTCGTGGGTCGCGTCGGCAGCGTTCTTGGCCTTGAACATCATGTCCTGCAGGCCGATCACCGATATCAACGCCGTGGATTTGGTCAGCACCAGCCAGTTGTTGGTGAAGCCGGGGATCGCGAAGCGAATCATCTGCGGCACCAGAATCCGCCAGAACACCTGGGCGCTGCTCATGCCATAGGCCGCTCCGGCTTCAGCCTGACCTTGCGGGATCGCCATGAAGGCGCCGCGAAAGGTTTCCGAGAGGTAGGCGCCAAAGATGAAGCCCATGGTGCAGACACCCGCCACAAACGGGTTGATGTCGATGTAGTGGGTGTAACCGAGCCCGAGGGCGATGCGATTCACCAGGTCCTGGCCGCCGTAGAAAATCAGCAGAATCAGTACCAGGTCGGGGATACCGCGAATCACCGTGGTGTAGCCTTCGCCCAGCGTCGACAACCATTTGAGCGGCGAGAGGCGAAACGTCGCGCCGATCAGGCCCAGGGTAATGGCCAGTGCCATGGAGCTCAGAGCCAGATTGATCGACAGCCAGGCGCCATCGAGAATGCTCGATCCGTAGCCGTGAAGCATGATGAAGTTCCTCACCCGAAGCGCCGGCAGGCGCGCGGGACCAGCAAGAAAAGCGGCGTCGGCGCAAGACCGACGCCAGCGTTACAGGAAGGCTTATTCGCCGTAGATATCGAACGCGAAGTACTTGGCCATGACCTGCTGGTACTTGCCGTTGGCACGGATCGCGTCAATCGCCGTGTTCAGGCGTGCCGCGTTCGCGGTATCGCCTTTGCGCAGCGCAATCCCGGCGCCCCGACCAAAATATTTCGGGTCATTGATGTCCGGTCCTACCAAGGCAAAACCGTTACCGGCCGGGGTCTTGATGAAGCTCTCGTTGGTGTTGACGATGTCGGCGAGGGTGGCGTCCAGTCGGCCCGAGGCCAGGTCCAGGAAGGCTTCATTTTGCGATGAGTAACGCACCACCTCGACGCCGGCGGGCGCTAGTTGCTCGGTCGCGTAACGGTCGTAGGTGGAGGAGCGTTGCACACCGAGTTTCTTGCCTTTGAGATCGACCTTCGGGTCATTGATCGCCTGGCCGGCCTTCGCCGCGAACTTGCCGGGGGTGTGGTAGTACTTTTCGCTGAAGTCGACTGACTTCAGGCGGTCGTCGGTAATCGACATCGACGACAGCACCGCGTCGATCTTGCGCACTTTCAACGAGGGGATCATCCCGTCGAATTCCTGGATGACCCACTGGCATTTGATCTTCATTTCTTCGCACAGGGCGTTGCCGATGTCGTAGTCGAACCCGCTGATATTGCCTTCCGGGGTCTTGAAGGAGAACGGCGGGTAGGCGGCTTCGATACCGATACGCAAGCTGTCTTCGTCGGCGTGGGCCAGGGTGCTGACGGCGCAAAATGCCAGAGCAGCCAGAAGTCCGGTCTTGTTCATATTGTTGACTCCGTGGATAGGGTGTTTGGGGGTGAATGCCTTCCGGTCTGGCGAGGGGGTGCAGCGGGTTGCGTGTCCATGGAATGTATAAATGACACGTTTTATTTCATAAATCAAATGCGTGAAAATAAAAATATCAAACAGGCTGCCGTTTCAGCCAGACGGTCATGGCGCAACAAGGAGACAGTGCCCTGACGGCACAAGGGGGATTGGCGGCTACGATTGATGGCGGGAAGTTATAAAGTCAGATCATATTGGTATAAGTGGTTATAAGAAAAATCGCTATGCTGACTGCCAGATTTTTAAGTCGTCGCGCTGGTTTTGTAAGGTATGGCAATGGACTTCGGTAATTTGGGTTTTGTAGTCGCAGGCTTGGTTGTCGGGTTCGTTGTCGGAATGACCGGTGTGGGGGGAGGCTCGTTGATGACGCCGATCCTTCTATGGTTCGGCATCAACCCGGCCACGGCCGTCGGGACTGATTTGTTGTATGCCGCGATCACCAAGTCCGGTGGTGTGCTGGTTCATCAAAAGCACCGCAACATCGACTGGAAAATTACCGGCTGGCTGACGTTGGGCAGTGTGCCTGCCGTTGTCATGACCTTGTTGTTCCTGAAATACCTCAACACGGATCCGCACGCGACCAATACCGTTATCAAGCAGGCGTTGGGCTTTGTATTGCTGCTGACGGCGCTGGCTATTTTTTTCAAGCGCCAGCTCTTGGCGTTTGCCCAAAAACATGCGGGCGATCATTACCACCTCAGTAACCGGAACCTGAACCTGCTGACCATCGTCACGGGCGCGATACTCGGTGCGATGGTCGCTTTGACCTCCATCGGTGCCGGCGCCCTGGGAACTGTGGCGCTGTTCATCCTGTACCCGTTCCTGGCAACCAAACGCCTGGTCGGCACAGAAATCGCCCACGCCGTACCGCTGACCCTGGTTGCGGGACTGGGGCATGCGAGCATGGGCAATATGGATTGGCACCTGCTGGGCTTTCTGCTGATGGGGTCGTTGCCGGGGATCTATATCGGCAGTCACCTGACCGGAAAAATTTCCGACGGTGTGCTGCGTCCTTGCCTGGCGGTCATGCTGGTGTTCATCGGCTACAAATTAGTGTTTTGATCCCCGGCATGGCGCTGTCCCTCTCAGCGCCATGCCCGAGGCATACTCCCGCGATTATTTACGCGCCTCCAGAATCAGGTTGAACGGTGTCTCTGCTGCCCGGCGGAAATGCGTGAATCCGGCCTGGGTGAATACATCCCGCAGCCGTGCTTCCCCCGCTTGAGCCCCGAGCCCCAGGCCGACTTCCTGAGACAACGAGTTAGGCGTGCAGATGAACGTAGACGCGGCGTAGAACAGCCGTCCTACCGGAGTCGCGTTTTCGTCGAGATGGTCATTGGCATACGGCTCCACCAACAGCACCGTCCCGTCGGGCTTGAGCGCCTGATAGGCGTGTTTGGCAGCGCCCACCGGGTCGCCCATGTCGTGGAGGCAATCGAAGTAACAGATCAAATCGTAGTCATTGCCCGGAAAGTTCTTGGCGGTACTCTGAACGAAGCGAGCACTATCGGCCACGCCACCTTCTTCAGCGCGTTGGGTAGCAGTGGTGATGGATGGCGCGTGATAGTCGAAGCCGACAAAATTGGAGGCCGGGAACGCTTTGGCCATGACCACCGTTGAAGCGCCGTGGCCGCAACCGACATCCGCGACCTTGGCCCCGGCTTTCAGTTTGTCCACCACGCCTTCAAGCGCAGGTAACCACTCGCCGACCAGGTGTGCGCGGTAGCCGGGTCTGAAGAAGCGTTCGGTGCCTTTGAACATGCAGCTGTGGTGATCGCCCCAGGCGAGGGCACCATTGCCACGCATGGCGGCGATCAGTTTGTCTTTGTCATGGTAAAACGAGGCAATCACTGCGGCGCCGCCCGGGACATAAACCGGTGAGTCCTCGATCGCCAGCGCCAGGGCTTGTTCTTCTGGCAGGCGGAATTTTCCGTCGACGTGCTCCATGTAGCCAGAGGCTGCGTGAGCACTGAGCCATTCGCGCAACAGTCGTGCATTGCAGCCAGTCTTGCTGGCCAGTTCTTCAGGGGTGACAGGCTGGCTGTCGGCCATCGCCCGGTACAAACCGAGTTCATCGCCCAGGATCATGTTCGCGAGCATCGCTGCGCCGCCCATGTCGGAAACCACCTTGCCCATGAAGTCATTGAGTTTGGCTTCGTCCATAACTGCTCCTCCTGAAAAAAGACCACCGGTGAAGGAGGGCGTGTGCAGAGGCAGCAACCTTTCAGGCGGCAGTCGGATGGATGGTCAGGGCGACACTGCAGGCGCGTTGTGAAGCCAAACCGTCTGCTACGCGAATGCCCGGACACGCGACATGGCCGGGCGAGTGGGACGCGAAAACGTCGTCCTGCATGACGTCACTGTGGGGCTGAGCCCCACAGGACGATTACAAGTAGCCATTGTCTCCAGCGTCATGGGCGGGTTTCTTCGACAAACTCGCTGCTTACGGACCCGGATTTGGCAACGTCCCCCCTATGGGGGACAAATAAAAGTGTAGTACGCGATAAAACCCTGCGCCGTGTGTTTTGGCCTTGGCGGTGTGAGCCTGAACAAACTAAATGGCCTAAACCCGTGTCGCGAAATACGGTTGCGGATTAAGCCCGCTCGCCTAAGCTTCGCAGCATGGCGATAGAAATTTCAGGCGACGGAACTGGATCTTTCGCCTTGATGCGCAATCATAAAGTGTGGAAATCAAAAGGAGATGCGCATGCTCATTCGGTCACTGACCCTTGCAACTCTGCTCGCTGTCGCCGGCCCTCTATTCGCCGCCGACAACGACACGCCCCTGGCCCAGGAACGCGGCAGGAACCGGCCGCTGATCGTCATCGCTCCCAGCAGCATCGACCCGACACTGGTCAGCCTGAAAAAGTCCCTGGCGGAACCGGCCAACAGCCAGGCCTTCAAAGAACGCAATATGGTGCTGTACACCGTGGTCAACCTCATGGGCCAACGTGACGGCAAGGACCTCGATGCACAAACTACCATGGCGCTGATTCGCGAGTTGAAACTGGGCGTCAGTGGCGAGACCAAGGTCATTCTGGTGGGCAAGGACGGCGAGAAAAAACTCGACCACCTCGGCCCGATCGAGGCCAAGGATCTGTTCGCCACCGTTGACCAGCTTCCAACCGCCGAGAAAGAGGCAGCGCCACCTGCGCCGCCACCCGTAGAGGCTGCGCCGGTCAAGGGCGGAAAAAAGGGCAAAGGAGCAAAACCGGCAGCACCACCGCAACCTTTGGATGATTGATCAAATCTTTGGATGATTGATCAATTGTGGCGAGGGAGCTTGCTCCCGCTGGGTCGCGAAGCGACCCTGAAGCCAGCCACCGCGAGCATTCAGATGGAACGCGATTGCCGGATTACCACCGCTTCGCAGTCGAGCGGGAGCAAGCTCCCTCGCCACAGGTTTTGTGTTCGACGCGCTTTTCTCTTAATGGACGGGTTTCTGGAAAAACAGTTTTTGCAAGGCAAAAAAAGACCCGGCGCCACCGAAGTCGCACCGGGTGTGTTGCCAGTCAGCGAGCGGATATCGTGGGTCCGCACGCTGACTGTTGAACGCCTGCGGGTTTAGGCCCGCTCGATTGCCAGGGCCACGCCCTGACCACCACCGATGCACAAGGTGGCGAGGCCTTTCTTCGCGTCACGCTTGATCATTTCGTGCAGCAACGACACCAGCACTCGGCAACCGGACGCACCAATAGGGTGACCCAATGCAATGGCACCGCCGTTGACGTTGACCTTGCTGGCATCCCATTCCAGCTCTTTGCCGACCGCCAGTGACTGCGCGGCGAAGGCCTCGTTGGCTTCGATCAGGTCCAGTTGATCGAGGTTCCAGCCGGCCTTGTCGAGGCAGCGGCGGGTCGCGGAAACGGGAGCAATGCCCATGATCGCCGGGTCGACGCCGGCATTGGCGTAGGCGGCGATTTTTGCCAGCACCGGCAAGCCCAATTGCTTGGCCTTGTCGGCGCTCATCAGCAACACCGCAGCGGCGCCGTCATTGAGCGAAGAGGCGTTGCCAGCGGTGACGCTGCCATCCTTCTTGAAGGCCGGTTTGAGCTTGGCCAAAGACTCGGCAGTGGTCTCGGCGCGCGGTTGTTCGTCGACCGTGAAGGACAACGGCTCACCTTTGCGCTGCGGGATCAGGATCGGCGTGATCTCGTCGGCAAAGCGCCCGGCTGCGATAGCCGCCGTGGCTTTTTGCTGCGAAGCGGCGGCGAACGCATCCTGCTCCTCACGGGTCAGGTGGTACTTGTCCACCAGGTTCTCGGCGGTGATGCCCATGTGGTAGTCGTTGAACGCATCCCACAGGCCGTCGCTGATCATGCTGTCGACCATTTTCGCGTGGCCCATGCGCAGGCCGGTGCGAGCAGCCGGCAACACGTATGGCGCCAGGCTCATGTTTTCCATGCCGCCAGCGATGATCACCTCGGCGTCACCGCAACGAATCGCTTGCGCACCCAGGTGCAAGGCCTTGAGGCCCGAGCCGCAGACCTTGTTCAGGGTCAGTGCCGGAACGGCGTGCGGCAGACCGGCGAGGATCGAGGCCTGGCGCGCCGGGTTCTGGCCGGAGCCCGCGGTCAGCACCTGACCGAGGATCACTTCATCGACCTGATCCGCTGCCAGACCGGTTTTTGCGAGCAATTGACGAATCACCGCGGCACCGAGTTCCGGTGCCGGGATGCTGGCCAGCGAACCCTGAAAACTGCCAATGGCGGTACGAGTGGCGGCAACAATCACAACGTCTTGCATCGAATTTCTCCTCAGGGGACGGTTCAGGCGAACTGCATTTCCGGAACATGCTCGGGAACGATCAGTTTACCAGCGGTCTTGCTGACGATTTCCTCGACGCTCACACCGGGTGCGCGCTCCTTGAGGATGAATGCGCCGTTTTCGATTTCCAGGTAGGCCAGATCGGTCAGCACGCGCTTGATGCAATTGGCACCGGTCAGCGGCAGGCTGCAATACGGCAGCAGTTTCGACTCACCGTCCTTGGAGGCGTGGGTCATGGTCACGATGATGTTGTCGGCACCGGCCACCAGGTCCATCGCGCCGCCCATGCCCTTGACCAGTTTGCCGGGGATCATCCACGAGGCGATGTTGCCGTGTACGTCGACTTCAAATGCACCGAGCACGGTGAGGTCGATGTGGCCGCCGCGGATCATCGCAAAGGATTCGGCGGACGAGAAAATCGAGGCGCCAATGCGCGCGGTGACGGTCTGCTTGCCGGCATTGATCATGTCCGCGTCGACTTTATCGTCGGTCGGAAAGGCGCCCATGCCGAGCAGGCCGTTTTCCGATTGCAGCATGACTTCCATGCCTTCGGGGATGTAGTTGGCAACCAGTGTCGGAATGCCGATGCCGAGGTTCACGTAGTAGCCGTCTTTCATTTCGCGGGCGACGCGCTGAGCCATTTGTTCGCGGGTAAGAGCCATTTTTTATTCTCCACTGTTCGGGCTGGGGGCGAGGATCACTTGCGCACGGTGCGTTGTTCGATACGTTTTTCGAACGTGCCGCAGATGACCCGGTCGACGTAGATGCCTGGGGTGTGGATCTGTGTGGGGTCCAGCTCGCCGGGTTCGACGATCTCTTCGACTTCGACCACGGTGATCTTGCCGGCGGTGGCGGCCAGCGGGTTGAAGTTCTGCGCGGTGTGGCGGTAGATCACGTTGCCGAAGTGGTCGGCTTTCCAGCCTTTGACGATGGCGAAGTCGCCGGTGATGGACTCTTCCATCAGGTACGGACGGCCCTTGAATTCACGGATTTCCTTGCCTTCGGCCACTGGAGTGCCGACGCCGGTGGCGGTGAAGAACGCCGGAATGCCAGCGCCGCCAGCGCGCATTTTTTCCGCCAGGGTGCCTTGCGGGGTCAGCACGACTTCAATCTCGCCGCTCAGCAGTTGCTTTTCGAACAGGGCGTTTTCGCCGACATAGGAGGCGACCACTTTGCGGATCTGGCGGTCTTCCAGCAGTACGCCGAGGCCAAAACCGTCGACGCCGCAGTTGTTGGAAACCACGGTCAGGTCGCGGGTCCCTTTGCGCTTGATCTCGGCGATCAGGTTTTCCGGAATACCGCACAACCCGAAGCCGCCAGAGATCACGGTCATACCATCTTCGAGGCCTGCCAGAGCCTCCTCATAGGAACTCACGCGCTTGTCGAAACCTGCCATATGCACCTCTTTTATTCTTTGTGGGCGGCTGGCTAGCCGTATGGGGTGGAGTGTTGCTCTATCAGATTGATTTTATAAGTTGATTTTTAAGGTTGATTGATAGATAAAACTCAGTAATCGGTAATGGTCAGCATGGTGAGGGACGGTGATGACAGTCAAGCAGATCAGGGCGTTTTTGGCAGTGGCGCAGAGTTTGAGCTTTGCGGTGGCCTGTGAGCGGCTGCACCTGTCGCAGTCGGCGTTGAGTTTGACCATCAAGGCGCTGGAAGACGGGCTCGGTGGGCGGCTGTTCAGCCGCACCACCCGCAACGTTGCGCTGACCCCGGAGGGCGAGTCCCTGCTACCACTGGCCCGGCGGTTGATCGCTGACTGGGACAACGCCGAGGATGAAATGCGCCAGCGTTTCACCCTGCAGCGAGGGCGGGTGACGCTGGCGGCGATGCCCTCGTTTGCCGGCAATTTGCTGCCGCCGATTCTCAAGACCTTTCGCGCGCGCTACCCGAAGGTCAACGTCACGGTGAACGACGTGATCAACGAACAAGTGCTGGAAATGGTCCGTGACCGTCATGTGGAGCTTGGCGTGGCTTTTGAGCCGACGCAGAGTTCGTCGCTGGAATTCACTCCGTTGTACATGGATCGCTTTGTTGCGGTGGTGCCGAGTGATTCGCCGCTGGCCGAGCGTGCCGAGATTGACTGGAAAACGTTGCTGGAGCAGCCGTTTATCACGTTGCAGCGGCCGTCGACGGTGCGGGTGATGCTTGAGGAGCACTTGCAGGCGCGGCAGATGAAGTTGCCGGTGGAGTTTGAGAGTCATCAGTTGGCGACCGTCGGGCGGATGGTTGCCAGTGGGCTGGGGGTGAGTGCGGTGCCGGCGTTGTGTGTCGAGCAGATGCGTGAGCTTGGGGCGTGTTGCATTACCTTGAGTGATCCGGTGATTGAGCGGGCCATTGGGGTGTTGACCAAACCGGGGCATGAGTTGTCGGCGGCGGCGCAGGCGTTGTTTGACATCCTCAAGGACGAAGTTCGCCTGTAGCTGCCGCAGGCTGCGATCTGTTGACCTTGGCGGCCTGACAGCCGACCCATCTCCCGCTGGTGTACATATCCATTTCTGCGGTAACGGCGGCTTACGGTTCCGCTCTTACAGCGGGTCACTTTGGCAAACGCCCCAAAGTAACCAAAGGTCTTCGCCCCAAGCGTCCGGCACCTCGCCTAGGCTCGGCGTACCCTCACTCCGGTGTCCATCAGGGGGCATCGCCTACGGTCTGCTTCGCGACGACCTCCTCTCGATGTGTCCGGCTACGCCGTACGGCGCTGCGCGCCCACCCCCTGATGAACACCTCCACTCGGCCTCCCGAAGGGGCGGGTGGATCAAGATCAACAGCGGCAGGCGAGCTAACGCTCGGCCTGTTGAGTGGTTGGGGGGCGCTACTTTATTTTGGGTGGGTGATGTCCGTAGCAGCTGTCGAGCCTGCGAGGCCTCGTTCGAGGACGAAGTCCTCGCAAATCCTGGGAACACGGTTTTCCTGGAAGAACGTGGTGCCTGATTTTACGACCGCTGCGCGGCCGAACGCAGCCTCGCAGGCTCGACAGCTGCTACGGGCGTAGTCCTGCGTGGCATTTCAATGTTGTGTAGATTCCGATGCTGCGATGGCGGCCACTCAATCGATGAAGTTTCCGGGCGAACTTGTCGGATATTTCCCGCATGCTGTGGCGGTGTGCATGAACTGGTGCGTGATGGGCTTCATCGATAGTCTTTGGGCTGTCACTGCAAATTCAGTGACAGGGTGTGGAAGCCCTTCTATCGTTAGGCGCACAAAGCGCCACCAGTTCGGCGTTTTTTATCGTCTGAGTTTTATGGTGGCTGTGCGCGGGGCGCTTTCGAGCGCGCCGGGTGCCTAACGTCCCGGTCTTCCACACCTGCGTACAGCCGCCACCTATTGCGTGGAAGTGATGTCTGGCGGCTTCAACCCATACGTTAGGAATCAGAACAATGAACACCTACACCCCCAATCCACCCTACGTCCCGCCAACCTCCCATCCTTCCAACCGCTACATGGCCCTCACCAGCAACTGCTCTGACATGCCGACCCTGTTCGTCGACACCCACGCGCCGCTCGATATCCTGCTCGACGCTGCCCGTTATCGCATTCGTGCGGTGACTCAAGTGCTGGAGAATCTGGCGATGCGCGGGGAGATTGCCAGCGATTCGGTGATCCTCAACGATTTCGCCTTGCTGTGCGCCATTCCGTTGCGTGACGGTTGTGATCTGCTGGATGTGCTTGGGCGGCGGTTGCCAGAACCGGTTTCGGCATCAGTTAAATAGAGTGTTCAGTGCAGTCTGTCTTTTTCTCGATCCTGCGACAGGCTTTTCACGAATTACTCACATCCTGAAGCGCAGATTGAACTGACAAAAGGATTTGACCCCATCAAGCAGAAAGCCCGCCATGTGCGGGTTTTTTGCTGTTTGTCTGGCACGTTATGCGGCAACCGCCTGCTGTTGTTGCTTGAGCAACGGCACGGCGCGTACCGAGCTGCCAGCTTGCAATTGCAGGCGCTTGGCGGTCAGGCGATCGACCAGCAAGCTGTTGCCGACCAGTCGGGCGCGGGCGGCGGTGATCCGGCAGTTTTCCAGGCGCTGGTTATGGATCAGCCAGAGCGGCGCGTTGTCGTCAGGTGTGCCGACCATCAGGTCCAGAGACTGGCTGTTGCGCACGGCACGGATTTTCGAGACCTGGGCTTCGATGACCGGGCCGCCGTCGAAAATGTCGATGTAACCCTTATGGGCAAAGCCTTCGTTGCAGAGGATTCTGCGCGCCGGTTCGGCGTTTTGATGGGCCTTGCCGATTACCGCCTGGGCTTGCTCGGTGAGCATGCAGGTGTACAGCGGCTGACGTGGCATCAGCTCGGCGATGAACGACTTGTTGCCGAGCCCGGACAGGTGATCGGCGTGGCTGAAATCCATTTTGAAAAAATGTCGACCCAGGCTGTCCCAGAACGGCGAGCATCCGTGCTCGTCGGCGCTGCCGCGCAGCTCGGCGATCAGTTTGTCGCCGAACAAGTGCGGGAACTCGGCGACAAACAGCAGTCGCGCGACTGACAGCAGGCGGCCGTTATGGCCCTGGCGCTGATCCGGGCGCAGGAACAACGAGCAGATTTCCGATTGGCCGGTCATTTCGTTGTTGAGGAACAAGGTCGGGATTTGTCGACGGATTCCCAGCTCCGCCGAGGTGTTGACCGTCAATCCGACGCGGTAGTTGTACCAGGGTTCGCGCAGCCCGACAGCACCTGCCAGGGCGCTGACGCCGATCACCTGCTGATCGTCGTCTTCGAGCACGAACAGGTAGTCGGCGTCGGCCCGTTCAACCTGACCGGCAAAGGTCCGCTGCGCCCAGCGGACGCGCAGGGTCAGACGTTCTTCGTTGGCCGGCAGCGAAGTGAAGCCCGGGCCGGCGCTGCGTGCCAGCGCCAGTAACGCAGGCAGGTCGGTCATTTGAACCGGGCGCACGATCATGATGGAGCTCCTTGAGTGCGGAAGACCTGCTTCATAGCGCAATCAGCCGAACCGGGCCGCCGTTGTCCAGTTGCAACGCATCGAGTTGAGTGGCGTCGAGCATGACGGGTTCGTCTGCGCTCCAGTCCAGTTCGGCGACAATTGCCCGGTAGTTTTCCAAAGAGTCATTGCTCAGCAGGTACGGCGTCTTGCCGCCGCTGTGTGAACTCAAATGGGCAACGGCCGTGCGGGTCTGGGCGATCGAACGAATGCTCGGGGTGCGCGCAAACAGTGTTGGCCCACCGTCGAAGAGGTCGATGTAGCTGTTGGTCTCGAAGCCTTCACGCTCAAGGATGTCGAAGGCTTCCTGGCCATCCGGATGAATCCGGCCAATACACGCCTGAGCGCTTTGCGGCAGCATCGGCACGTAGATCGGGTAGTGCGGCATCAACTCGGCGAGAAAGCTTCGGTTCTGCAAGCCGCAGAGACGTTCGGCCTCGACGTAGGGCAGGTCGAAAAAGTGCTTGCCCAGTGCATCCCAGAATGGCGATTCACCCGTGTCGCTGCTGTAGCCGACGATTTCGGTAATCACGGCGTCGGAAAAGCGTTGCGGATGGGCGGCGATGAACATCAGTCGGGCCCGTGAAAGCATTTCCGAGGAGGGCGTGCGTTCAAGCTCGGTGTTGATGTGAAAACCGCGCAGCAAGGTATGGGCGCTGAGGTCCTGGCATAACGACAGCGCCGGCACCCCGTGATGAATGTTCAGCTCGCGCGACTCACTGGTGAACGGGCGGTTGCGCAGGCTGTAGAAGGGCTCGTTGAAACCGGCGGTCGCGAGCACTTCCGAACAGCCCAGCAGCCGTTGACTGGCCAGATCTTCCAGCACGAAGAAATAGTTCTCCGGCCCCTGGCTCTTCACGTCACTGGCAAACGATGCGCAGGATGCGAGAATCTTCTGGCGCAGGCGCTCGGTGTCGTCCGGCAACGAGGTGACACCCACCAGGCTGTCGCGCGCAAGTTGTTGCAACTGAGGCAGGTCGGATAACTGAACTGGGCGTAAGGCCAGCATGGATGTACTCCTGTATCAAAGGGCCTGATACCGGGCATCAGGCTTGACTATCACTGTCGGTTTCCACGCACTGCAACGGCGGTCGGCTAATCCCTGTCAGCGACCGCTCGACGTTTTAAATGCTGACCTGTTCTAACTGTTGGAAGGGGCCGGCAACACAGCGCTGGCGCCGATTCTGTTGAGGAAAAACAGGTAGACCAGGCCCGCTGCAATCCAGATACCGCCGAGCTTTTGCGCATCGACACCCATGTTGTACAAGATGGCGCTGACGATGATGAAGCCGATCACCGGGCAGACCAGATGACGGATCAACTGGCCGGACTTCTGCCGACGCCAGTAGTAGTTGATCACGGTCAGGTGCAGCAGTATGAAGCCGCTCAGGGCCCCGAAGTTGACCAATGAAGTCAGGGTGTCCACCGAGTTGATGAACAGGTAGCAGATCAGCAGCGACAGCACCGCCACCAGGTAAATGCTGATGTACGGAGTGTTGTGTTTGGGGTGGACCTTGGCCAGCACTTTGGGCAGTTTGCCGTCGCGTGCCATGCCGAACAGCAGGCGCGATACTGCGGCTTGCGAGGTGATCGCTACCGCTACGCCCCAGGCCAGTGCCGTGGCTACACCGGTAACGGTCGCCAGCCAGCTGCCGGCAGCAATTTCGGCGATTTCATAGAACGCGGTATCAGCGGACTTGAAGCCCATGCCGGCGGCCAGGTCCGTGGCGATCCAGGTCTGCACGACGAAAATCACCCCCATGACCACCAGCGTGATCAACGCGGCTTTGCCGACGCTGCGGCCCGGATCGCCCTTGATCTCTTCGGCCAGGGTCGAAATCGCATCGAAGCCTAAGAACGACAACACCGCAATCGACACCGCTTGCATCAGCAGCGCGAAGTTGAAGTGTTCAGGGTTGTACAGCGGCGCCAGGGTCAGCTGGCCGTTACCGGCGCCACCGTGCAAGGCGGTCCAGGCGTAGAACAGGAAGATCCCCAGCACCACCAGTTGCGCCAGCAGAAAGATGATGTTCATCCGTGCGGTAAAGGTGATTCCCCGCAGGTTGACGAAGGTCGCACTGACCAGGAAGGCGAGGATGAAACCGACCTTGGGAATGTCCGGGTACAGGTGATTCAGCGCCATTGCCGCATACACATAGAGCAACGGCGGGATCAGCAGGTAGTCGAGCAGCATCAGCCAGCCGGCGATAAAGCCAACATGCGGGTGCAGCCCGCGTTGAGCATAGGAGTAGACCGAGCCGGCGATCGGGAAGGCCCGTGCCATGCTGCCGTAACTCAAGGCGGTGAACAGCATCGCCACCATGCCGATGATGTAGGCCAGCGGCACCATGCCGGGCGCCTCCTGGTTGACGTAGCCGTATACGCCGAACGGGGCGATGGGGATCATGAAAATCATCCCGTAAACCACCAGATCGGTCAGCGACAGGCTGCGTTTCAACTCTTGCTTGTAGCCGAATTCTTCTATTTCCATGAAGCGGTTCTCCTTGTAGGCCACTACGGCAATGTGTTTGAACCAGGCCGGTAAAAACACGCTACAGCGTTTGTTATCGTTGTTTTACCAGTACAACCATCTGTGTATTTTCAGCTTGAAACGGTTCGTTTGAGGTTTCGGTTCTACAGCAACGGCGCCAGATAATCGCTCCAGGTCTGGACCGCCAGCCGATTGCGCAACAGGTCGTTACGCACCTCGATCAGCACCGAGTCGATGCCACGGGTGTCGCCGTGAACCGGCACTGTCATGTCGCTCGCCGGATTGATTTTGTAGGGCTGATTGCCGGCAACCCGCAATGGATACCTGGCCAACCCGTCGATCAGCCGGTTCGCATACTCCTCGGCCTGCCCATACAGCACGCCGGCTTCCAGCGCTCGAGGTTGGCCGAAGTAGATCGGCGTGAAGCTGTGAATGCCCACCACCCGCACCGTGCGGCCTTCGGCCAGGCGGGCATCGATCAGATGGTGAAGGCGTGTGTGAAACGGTGTGAACAGGCACTCGCGGCGGTAGTCGCGGGTGGCTTTGTTGAGGTTCTGATTGCCCGGCACCGGGTAAATTTCGCTCTTGGCCGGGATGCTGTCCGGCGCCTGCAACGGACGGTTGAGGTCGATCAGCAGACGCGAGTAGTTGGCCGCCAGCAGGGTCGCGCCGAGGGCTTTGGACAGGCTTTCGGCGAGCGCCAGCGCGCCGATGTCCCAGGCAATGTGCTCGTGCGCGGCTTCGCTGCTCAAGCCCAGATCGTTCAAGGCCGTCGGGATGTAGCGGCTGGCATGTTCACACACCAGAATCAGCGGGTGCTCGGACGCTTCCCGGCTCAGGCTGTACGCCGGCTCGGTGTAGAGCCCGAACTCGGCGGACTCAGTAGAGGCGTGCATAGTGCTCACAGAGTTGGGCGGGTGACAGGTGTTGGGTCAAGGCAAGTTCCTCGGTTTTGACGGCGAAGTAGGTGTCGAGCAAGGCGCTTGGCAAGGCTTCAAGCAAGGCCTCGCTGCCCCGCAAGTGGCTCAGGGCCTGCGCGAGTGACGCGGGCAGGGCGACGATGCCGCGGCGCTGGCGTTGTTCTTCATTCAGCGAGTCCGGGACTTCGTCGGTGATTGCGTTTAACGCCAGGCGTTGCTCGATGCCCAGTCGGCCGGCAATCAGCACGGCGGCCATCGCCAGATGCGGGGAGGCTGTGGCGTCCATGGCGCGGAACTCGAGGTTGTATTGCGCGGCTTCGGATTTGCCGCCCAGGCTCACGGTCGGGCAGATCCGCAACGAGGCTTCGCGGTTGCGTTGGCCCAGGCACGCGTACGACGCGCTCCAGTGATGCGGTTGCAGGCGCTCATAGGAAATCGGGGTCGGTGCGGTCAACGCGCAGAGGGCCGGCAAGTAGTGCAACACGCCCGCGGACCAGTGCTGGCCGAGGGTCGACAGGCCATTCGCGGTCCCAGCGTCATACAACACCGGATCGCCGGACAGGTCGTGCAGGCTCAGGTGCAGGTGCACGCCGTTGCATACCGCGTGCTCGGACGTTTTGGGTGCAAAGCTCAGGTTCAGGCCCATTTGCCGGGCGATCTCACGGGTGATCTCGCGCACGTTGACCGCGCGGTCGGCCGCCGCGACGCCCTGGGTCGGCCGGCAGGTGATTTCGTATTGGTGTTTGCCATATTCGGGCAGGAACATTTCCGGCTCGACCCCCCCTGCGCGCAAGGCGCTGAGCAACCAGCCGCCGAACGCCGCGCCCTGACGCTGGGCCTCCAGCGAAAACGCCGGATGCTCGACCTGGGCGCTGTCGGTGGTGAGGTTGAATTCGTGCTCGAAGGCCGACGTGATCTGCAGCCCCAGTTCATCGTGGTAACGCTGTACTTCGTTTCGCAGCAGTGTCCGCGGGCAGGCCGCCCATGGACGGCCATCGGTTTCGCAAATGTCGCCATGGATGAAATCCAGGGCCGACGCACTGGCATCGGGACCGTTGCTGACCGTCACCCGGCTGGCCAGGTCGGGGATCAGCCGCAAGTCACCGTAGGCGCCCCACGGATTGCTGGAGGCGATGATGTCTTGCGGGGTCAGCGCGCTGTTGGCCGGGACCCAACCGCAACCGGCGGCTTTGTAGTGTTCGAGTTCATCGCTGGGAAACGAGCGGCCGCGGGTCACGCCGATCAGGTCCGTGGTGACGATGGTGGTCATGGCCACGGGCGTCAGGGGCTCACTGCTGTTGGCGCGGCTCATGCCTGCAACGCCTGCAAACGGTCGAGCACGGTCTGCGTGTCGGTGATCCAGCAATAACCCTTGATTGCGTTCAGGCACGCCAGATGGCGTTGCTCGGTGTAGGTCGCGCAGGCGTCTTCGACCAACGTCACCAGATAGCCGCGGTCAGCCGCATCGCGCACGGCCATGTCGACACACTGGTCGGTGACGATGCCGGCGATGATCAGATGGCGGGTTTGCAGGTTGCGCAGCACATAGTCGATGTTGGTCGAGTTGAAGACCCCGGAGGAGGTCTTGGGCAAGACGATTTCGTTTTCGACCGGTGTCAGTTCTTCAATGATGGCGGCGTGCGGGCTGCCTTTTGGCAGGTGCATGTCCGACAGTTTGTGGTCCAGCGAGCGGTCGCGACCGTCGGCGGTGAGGCTTTCGATGAGTGTATGCAGAACGTTCTGCCGAGCCGTGCGCACGGCGGCCAACAGCCTGAGCTGGTTGGGAATCACCTGTTGGCGGGTGCGCTCGAGGAAGTACTTGGCGTCGGGCCCTTGCAGGTGCGGGTCGAACTGCGGCTCAAGCCAGGCGCGTTGCATGTCCACCAGCAGCAGCGCGGTGTGGTCGGTAGCAAACGGCAAGTCACGGGGCGAGTGATGGGGGAGCATAAACATCCTTATTTTTCCTCCAGCAGGTGAGTGGTGAAATCGCTTCGTAGTGCATCGATGCCTTCGAGTCGCTCGGCGAGATCCGGGCAACGCGGCGTCAGGCAGGCAATCAAGGCCTCGACCTGGGCCAGCGCCGGCACCAGGGTGTCGAAGGCCGACGCCGACTCTACGGGCGCAGTGATCACCAGATCCGCCATCTCGCGCAGCGGCGAGGCGTAGATATCGGTGAACAGCACGACGCGCGCATGCCGGTTCCTGGCCGCGCTGGCAACGCGCAGTGCCTGGGATTGATAGCGTCGATAGTCGAACACCAGCACTACGTCCTGGCGTTGCACATCGAACAGCCGATCGGGCAGTTGCGCGTTGTCTTCCAGGGCAAAGCAGCCTGCACGCAACAGGCGCAAATGATTGAGCAGGTAGTGGGCGAGGAAACTGCTGAAGCGTCCGCCGAAGCAATGCACTTGATGCCGTGTATCCAGCAGCCATTCGGCCAGGATGCGCACATCTTCGGGCTGGGTCAGGGCCTGGGTTTCGAGCAGGGCGCGGTGACTGTCCGCCAGGTAATGGGTCCAGACATCGTCTTGCTTGAGGTGCGAACGTGGTTGCAACAGTGCACTGGGCGAGCGCAGCCGGTGATCCATGTCGCTGAGGAGTGCGTCCTGAAAATCGGCATAGCCACCGAAGCCGAGTTTTTTCACCAGGCGCACGATGGTCGGATCGCTGACGCCGGCATGCTCGGACAGGCGTGACATCGGGCCCAGCCCGTTGCGCGGGTACTGATCCAGCAATGCACGTATGACTTTGCGTTCCGACGGCGTGAGGTCCAGGCCGGGATCGGTGATCCGGTCTCTGAGTGAGGGCATCCGAGCTCCTGCTAGAGGGGGGTGTCGCTTTTATTTCATAATCCGTTAAATCAGTATTTATGTAATTTATGCTACATGTCTAGTGAATTTTTTCATGTGCCTGAAAAGCACTAAAGTGGGGCGAAAGTCTTGTCCGACAAGGCCTGCGTGGGTTTCGCCTGATGCTGTACGCTAGTGCTTTAGTTCGTGTAGGAAATTGGTGCGTTGATCTACGGATGAGCCGTTAGACACCATGACGCACAGCGAGGTGAAGCATCCATGAAGCAGCTACTGGTCATTGGCATCGGTGCCGGCAATCCCGAATACATCACCATGCAGGCGGTCAACGCGCTGAACCGGGTCGATGTGTTCTTTCTGATGGACAAGGGGCAGAGCAAGGACAAGCTGATCGACCTGCGGCGGGAAATCTGCGAGCGCTATATCACCGATCCGGCTTATCGCTTCGTCGAGGCCGACAGCCCCGAGCGGGTGCGTGGCGATGTGGACTACAGCGCCAGCGTTGTCGATCTGAACCGCGATAAGCAACAGATCTTCGAGCGCTTGATCAACGAAGAGATGACGGACGATGAGTGTGCGGCGTTTCTGGTGTGGGGCGATCCGGCGTTGTACGACAGCACCCTGCGGATCTTGCAGGCGATCCTCGAGTCCGGTCGTTGTACCTTCACCTTCGAGGTGATTCCCGGCATCAGCAGCGTCCAGGCCTTGGCGGCGCAGCACAAGGTGCCGCTGAATCGCATTGGGCGCTCCATTGAAATTACCACCGGCCGCCGCCTGGCTGCGGGCCAGGTCAGCGACGCCGACAGCCTGGTGGTGATGCTCGATGCAGAAGATTCCTACCTGCAGGTGGCCGATCAGGAGCAACAGATTTACTGGGGCGCCTACCTTGGCACGCCGGATGAAATTCTTATTTCCGGCAAGCTCAAAGACGTTGCGCAAGAGATAACGCGGGTCAGGAAAGCCGCGCGGTTGGCCAACGGCTGGATCATGGACACCTATTTATTGCGCAAGCCTGAATCGCCAGAGTGAGCGCGGCTGTCAGTAAACCCAGACTTCCACCCGGCGATTCTTGATCCGTCCTTCATCGGCGCTGTTGGCCGCCACCGGCATTTCGTCTCCAAAGCCACGAATCTCGCGAAACACCACACCACTTTTCACCAGCTCGCGGCGCACGGCCATGGCACGCAGCCTCGATAGCAGGGCCGCCCGCTGCGAATCGGTCTTGGCATCGCCGAAGCCAACCAGTGTTACCTGTTTGTTCAGCTTGTCGTGCCGCTTTAAATAGTCGAGCACCCGCGACAGGTCCTGTCGGGCCTTGTTGTCCAGGTTGGCGCTGCCTTCTTCGAAGCGAAAATTCACCGTGAGTCGTTGTGCATGATCAATGATTGCCCGGTAGTCGTCAGGCATCTGCGGGTTCGGCGCGACGTTCATGGCTTGCACGGTCTGCGCGATAAAACCATTGGCGGCAACAATCGCCTGACCCTTGCTGCTCTGGGCGAATTTCACCAGCGCGTCGGCCCAGGGGTTCTGGCCATCAGGCGGCAAATAGAAATACAACCGACGCGACAGCGGATAGTCCTCGGTGGCGATCAGGCTGTTGAGCGGCAACATCGGCTGTGAGTTGCCATCGACAATCGCCACAGCCTTGGCCTGACGCACGTAAGGCAAGCCGATGAAGCCGATGCCTTGCGGGTCCTGGCTGACCGCATCGGACAGTTGCTCGCTGGATTCGAAGCGTTTTGCCGAACCCGCCAGCGTTTTCCCGCGATGGCTCAGGAGCAGTTCCTTGAAGGTGTCATAGGTGCCCGAATGGTCATCCCGGGCGTAAAGGTTCAGCGGGCCACCGGTACCGCCGAGTTCTTCCCAGGTTTTCACTTCACCACTGAAAATCCGCGCCAGTTGTTCGGTGTTCAGCTGCGTCAGCGGGTTTTGCGGGTGCAGGATGATCGCCAGGCCGTCGATGGCGATGACTTGCTCGGCGTTCGGGCTTTTCAGGTCGCCGAGGGTTTCGAGGTCGAGCAGTTCGCTGTCCTTGATCGGGCGCGAAGACGCCGCCAGGTCGGCGCTGGCGTTTTTCAGTGCGGCGAACCCGGTGCTGGAGCCGTGGGCGGCGATGTCCACGACCACCCGCCGACCCTGGGCCGTCTGGCCGACAATTTGCTGTTCGTTGTCTCTGTCCGAGACTTCGCTATGGACCTTCAGCAACCCTTGTCCCAGCAACAACCCTTTGACCAGCGCCGGACCCAGGGCTGCCCCGATGGTGTTGGAGCCTTGAATGCGCAGGGCAGGGCCACGCTCGGGTATCGGCAGCTCAGCGGCGGTGGCAGAGAGCGGAAGCAAACCGCAGAGCAGCAGCGGTAACAGGACGCGCAGCATCGAGCCGACACCTTTCAAGGTCACAGGAAGTGTCGGGAGAATAAGACAGAAAGGTTGCTGAAATATGACGACGCAATGATCGTTCCCACTGCGTGGGAACGATCGCAGCGATCAGCTCAGCTCAAGCCAGATCGGCGCATGGTCCGAAGGTTTTTCCATGCCGCGCAGTTCGTAGTCGACACCGGCGGCCTTGACCCGTGGCAGCAGCCCTTGGGAGGCGAGGATCAAGTCGATGCGCAGTCCGCGCTTGGGCTCGTCTTCAAAGCCACGGCTGCGGTAGTCGAACCAGCTGAAGCGATCCGTTACGTCCGGGTTCAGGTGGCGGAAGCTGTCCACCAGGCCCCAGTTCTTCAAACGGGCCATCCACTCGCGCTCTTCCGGCAAGAAGCTGCATTTGCCGGTTTTCAGCCAGCGCTTCATGTTGTCCGGGCCGATGCCGATGTCGCAGTCTTCCGGGGAAATGTTCACATCGCCCATCACCACCAGCGGCTGGTCATTGCTGAACTGGGTTTCGAGCAGCGTCTGCAAGTCGTTGTAGAAGCGCTCCTTGGCCGGGAACTTGGTCGGGTGGTCGCGGCTTTCACCCTGTGGGAAATAGCCGTTCATGATCGTCACCGGTACGCCGTTGGCATCGGCGAACGTGCCCCAGATGAAGCGGCGCTGGGCGTCTTCTTCATCGCTGGCAAAGCCTTTGTGCAACGCGAGCGGTGCCTGGCGTGACATAAGGGCGACGCCGTAATGACCTTTCTGGCCGTGGAAGCCCACGTGATAGCCCAGCGCCTCAAGCTCGGCGAGCGGGAACTGGACGTCATCGACCTTGGTTTCCTGCAAGCCGATGACGTCCGGCTGGTGCTTCTCGATCAGTGCCGCCAGTTGATGGGGGCGGGCGCGCAGGCCATTGATGTTGAACGAGACGATCTTCATGGTCGGCAGTCCTGGCAAAAGTGCGATGCTAGCTGACATGTACGAAGTCAGCCAGCATGGCAGTAGGGCAGATGCACTGCTAATGTCCTTTAGTGTGGGAACGATCAGCTTTGTAGCGGGTTCGTACTTATAAGAACGGGGCCATTTTAGCCCCGCTCAGGGGAGATAGACCGTCATGCCTGAAACCTCAACTGCCATTGCTGATGTCCACCGGCTCGACAGTGGCTATTCGCACGAAGCTCGCTCCTTGCTGTACCACGCCTATCGACACGAGCCAGTCTTCAAGTACCTGTTCGAGGCTGAACGCCCTGGCTATGAACACCGAGTGCGAGCCACGATACGGGAACTGGTCGAACAGCATTTTGTGCAGGAATTGCCGGCGATCGGTCTGCTGATCAATGACCGGTTGATCGGCATTGCGCTGATCGCGCCGCCGCAACGTCGTCTGGGCATCACCGAAAGTTGGGCCTGGCGCCTGCGGATGGTGCTGAGCGCCGGGTTGCGTTGCACCCGGCGTTATCTGGAGTATCACGCGGCGGTGGCGGCCTGCCTGCCATCGGACTCAGTGCATGTCTTGCCGTTGCTGGGGATTCATCCGGAGTTTCAAGGTCGGCACTTCGGCGAGCAGTTGCTCACAGCCGTGCATAACTGGTGCGCCGTCGACGAGCATTCCCAAGGTGTAGTACTCGACACTGGGAATCCGCGTTATCTGGAGTTCTATAAGCGGCAGGGTTATGAAGAGATTGGCGAGGTCGCTGTAGGGCCTGTTCTCGAACACGTGTTTTTCCACGCCAATCCGCAGGTGTTGCACAGCGCAACGGGTTGAGATCGAATTATTGTTCAGATTGTTCGCTCTATCACGCCCCCACGCTCGTGATAGCATCCGCGCCTATGAAGTTTCCAGGAAGATTTACCAGCGGTTTGCTCGTGCTGTTCAGCAGTGTAGCGGCCCTGGCGCAAAGTGAATTGGACGTCAGGATCAAACCGTCCAACGATGAACTGAAGGCCAATATAGAGGGCTATATCGGCGGCCTCGGCGATCGCGATGAGGAAGCCTTGTTGCGCTTTCGTCGTGGCGCCGAAGAGCAGGCCCGCAAGGCCGCCCAGGCCTTGGGTTACTACCAGCCCCATATAGAAAGCGAAGTCAAAAACGGCAAGTCGCCAACGTTGGTGTTGAACATCGACCCCGGCGAACCGGTGCATTTGCGCAACGTGACCATTCGTGTCGACGGCCCGGCCGCTAGCCTCAAATCCTTTCGTGTGCCCAAGAGCGACCTGCTCAAATCCGGTGCTGTGCTTAATCACGGCCATTACGAAGACGCCAAGCGGCTGATCCAGAATCAGGCTTCGCGCTTCGGCTTTTTCAGTGGGCGCTTTACCAGCCAGAAACTGTTGGTCGATCCTCGGGCCGGTGTCGCCGACATCGAGCTGATTTACGACAGCGGCCCGCGTTATGCCTTGGGCAAGGTCAGTTTTACCGGCGATACGCCGTTCGACGAAGACTTGCTGCAACGCATGGTGCCGTTCAAGAGCGGCGCGCCGTATGACTCCGAGCTGATCGCCGAACTCAATCAGGCGCTGCAATCGAGCGGCTATTTCGACGCGGTGCGGGTGGATGCGGCGCCGACCGCTGCGGCCAATGATGTGATACCGGTGGCGGTCAAACTCGACACGCGCAAACCGCGCACCATGGGCCTGGGTCTGGGCTTTTCGACGGACGTCGGGCCACGGGCCAAGGCCAACTGGACCCGGCACTGGGTCAATGCCGAAGGCCACAGTTATGGCTGGGAAGCGGAAGTCTCGGCGCCACGGCAGAACGTCGGCCTCTGGTATGACGTGCCGCTGGATCCGCCACTCACCGACAAACTGCGCTTTGCCGGTGGTTATCAAAATGAAGAACTGGCCAACACCGACAGCCTGAGCAAGTTGCTGACCGTGGGCCCTGAATGGCACAGCAAGTTGCCCAGCGGCTGGCAGCGGGTGATCTCGTTGAAATGGCAGCGTGAGGAATATCGCCTGGGCGACGATTCGGGCCTGAGTACCTTGCTGATGCCCGGCATCAGTTATTCCTATCTGCGCAGTGACAACCGCATCGACCCGCACAACGGTTACCGCTTGCAGTTCGAGAGCAAGGTGGCCAAGCAAGGGGTGGGTTCGGACAATAACGTGGTGTATGGCACTGCATTGGTCAAAGGCATCACCACGGTGTGGGACAACCATCGGTTCCTCGCTCGTGCACAGTTAGGTGGCAGTGCCACCAATGGTTATCGAACCATTCCGCCGTCATTGCGCTTCTTCGCCGGTGGCGATCAGAGCGTGCGCGGTTACGACTATCAGAGCCTGTCGCCGGAAAACTCCGCTGGCGAGCGCGTGGGTGGGCGTTACATGGTGGCTGGCAGCGTCGAGTATCAATATTCCATCGCCGAAAAATGGCGTATCGCAACCTTTGTCGATCAGGGCAACTCGTTTAACACGCTGGACCTGCCGAGCCTCAAGACCGGGGTCGGCGTCGGCGTGCGCTGGGTTTCGCCGGTCGGGCCGATCCGCCTCGACCTGGCCCATGCGCTGGATGATCCCGGTGGTATTCGTTTGCACTTTTCCATGGGGCCTGAGCTGTGAAGCGTGGTTTGAAAATAGCGCTGCTGGCGATGCTCTCGCTGGTGGCGTTGCTGTTGCTGAGCATCGGCGCCTTGCTCGGTACACAAGCGGGCAGCCGTTGGACGCTGGGCCAGGTGCCGGGTTTGAGCGTGGAGAATTTCCAGGGTCGCCTGGGCGGCCAATGGAGTGCCGATCACTTGCTCTGGCAGCAAACGGGCAGTCGGGTCGAGCTGAACAAGCCATTGTTCGCCTGGTCGCCACTGTGCCTGCTGCGCATGACCCTGTGCATCGAGCAATTGAAGGCTGAGCAAGTCATTCTGCAATTTGCCTCGAGCAGCGAAGCCAGCAGCGGGCCGATCAGCCTGCCGGAGTTGAAATTGCCGGTGGCGATCCAGTTGGGCGAGGTGCAGATCGGCAGCCTGTTGCTCAACGGCAGCGAGCAGCTCAAAGACCTGCAACTGGCCGCGCACTGGACGGCCAAGGGCTTGCAGATCGACTCCGTACATCTGCAACGCGACGACCTCAGCCTGGATTTGTCCGGGCTGCTGCAACCAACCGGCAACTGGCCGCTCAGCGCCGAAGGCAAGCTGACCTTGCCGGCACCGGGTAAAGCACCGTGGGCGCTGGCGCTGAAAGTCGACGGCGATTTGTTGAAAACCCTGAACCTGCGCGCCGACAGCAGCGGTTACCTGCAAGGTCAACTGACGGGTGAGTTGCAACCGCTGGTGGAAAACCTGCCGGCCAAGGTGCGGATTACCGCCGATGGCTTCAAGGCCAGCGCGGATTTGCCGGACACCTTGCAGCTCAACCAGCTGGAACTGACCGGCAACGGTGACCTGAAAAGCGGTTATCAGTTGCTCGGCAAAGCGACATTGCCGGCCGAGCAGGGCCCGGTCGGGTTGCTGCTGCAAGGCAAGGTCGACGCCAAAGGGGCGCAGATCGCCGGGCTTGATTTGAGCGCCAGCGACACGCAAAACCTCAAGCTGAGCGGGCAACTCGATTGGTCCGAGGGCTTCAGTGCCGAGGCGAAAATCGATTGGCTGGACTTCCCGTGGCATCGGCTGTACCCGCTGATCGCCGAGCCTCAAGTGGCGCTGCGCAGCTTCAACGGTGAAGTGTCCTACCGCGACGGCAACTACCTGGGCAACTTCAAGGCAGCACTGGATGGCCCGGCCGGCGCATTCAGCCTGAGCAGTCCGTTCAGCGGCGACCTGACGAAAATCTTCCTGCCGGAATTCAAACTGGCGGCCGGGCAGGGCAAGGCCGAAGGGCATTTGAATCTGCAATTCGCCGATGGCATTGCCTGGGACACGGCGCTGGACCTGTCGGCGATCAATCCGGCGTACTGGCTGGCGGAGCTGCCGGGGACCCTCGCCGGTCCGTTGCGCAGCAAGGGTGAAATGAAAGATCAACACCTGAGCCTCAACGCCGACCTCGACCTCAAGGGCAAGCTGCGCGGTCAGCCGGCCGTCTTGCAAGCCAAGGCCGATGGCGCGGGCGAGCGCTGGAACCTCAGCGCGCTGCACATTCGTCTGGGCGACAACCGCATCGATGGCAGCGGCAGCCTGCAACAGAAACTCGCCGGCCAGATCGACATCAAGGCACCGCGCCTTGGCCAGCTCTGGCCACAGTTGCGCGGTCAGCTCAACGGTCGGGTCGACGTTGCCGGCAGCCTCCAGGCACCGCAAGGCAAACTCAGCCTGCAAGGTGTGCAACTGGCATTCGACGACAATCGCCTGCAAAGCCTGAACCTCGACGCCAGTCTCGACAGCGCGCAACGGGCGAAGATCGACCTCAAGGGCAGCGGTATTCAGGCCGGCGACACTCAACTGGGCACGCTGACCGCCAGCGGCCAGGGCGATATCAAAAGCCAGAAGCTGCAACTGGACCTGCTGGGCCCGCAACTGAAACTGGCGCTGGGCCTCGACGGCAATCTGGATAAAGGCAATTGGCGCGGCCGTTTGGCCAGTGGCGACATACAGGCTGGCGGCCAGGACTGGAAGCTGCAAAATCCGGCAAAAATCGAACGCCTGGCCGACGGCAAGCTGACCTTCGGCGCGCATTGCTGGATGTCCGGGCAGGCCAGCCTGTGCGGCGAAGACCAGCGGCTGATGCCCGAACCGAAGCTGCGTTACCACCTCAAGCAGTTTCCGATCGACAGCCTCGCGCAATGGCTGCCGAAAGATTTTGCCTGGCACGGCAAGCTCAATGCCGATGTGCAACTCGACCTGCCGGCCAGCGGCCCGAAAGGCCAGATCATGGTCGATGCCAGCGGCGGTACGCTGCGCATGAAGGAAAAGGATCAGTGGCTGGATTTCCCTTACCAGACGCTGAAACTGACCAGCACCCTGACCCCGAAACGCATCGACACGCAGCTCGACTTTGTCGGTGGCAAGTTGGGCGAGCTGATGGTGCAGGCGCAGATCAATCCATTACCCAAGAGCAAACCGCTGAGCGGCTCATTCCGTTTAAGCGGTCTGGACCTGTCGGTGGCGCGACCGTTTGTGCCGATGGTCGAGAAACTGACCGGGCGCTTGAATGGCAGCGGCAGTTTGTCGGGCGGGCTGCTGGCGCCGCAGGTCAATGGCAACCTGACCCTCAGTGACGGTGAAATCTCTGGCCCACAGCTGCCGACGCGATTCGAAGCGTTGCAGCTTCAGGCGCAGATTGCCGGTGAGAGCGTGCAACTCAACGGCGGCTGGAAAAGCGGCAAGGCCGGGCAGGGCAGCTTGAACGGGCATGTTGCCTGGGGTCAGGCGTTGGTGGTGGATCTGAGCCTCAAAGGCACACAACTGCCGGTCACGGTCGAGCCGTACGCCGTGCTGGAAGTGGCGCCGGACCTGAAAATCTCGATCAACAACGACAAACTGGCGATTGTCGGCAAGGTGCAGGTGCCCAAGGGCGAAATCACCGTGCGTGAGTTGCCGCCATCAACGGTCAAGGTCTCCGATGACACGGTGATCGTCGGTCACCAGACCGAAGCGGGCAAACCGCCGATGGCCATGGCGATGGACATCGATGTGGCGGTTGGTGAGGACAAGCTCAGCTTTACCGGGTTCGGCCTGACGGCGAACCTGCAAGGTCATGTGCACATCGGTGACAACATGGACACCCGCGGCGAGCTCTGGCTCAACGATGGCCGTTATCGTGCGTACGGCCAGCGCCTGACGGTACGGCGAGCGCGGCTGCTGTTCGCCGGGCCCATCGATCAGCCGTATCTGGACATCGAAGCGGTGCGCCAGACCGACGACGTGATCGCCGGTATTCGCCTGAGCGGCAGCGCCGAGCAGCCGACCACGCAGATCTTCTCGGAACCGGCGATGAGCCAGGAACAGGCATTGTCCTATCTGGTGCTCGGGCGTCCGCTGACCAGCAACGGCGAAGACAACAACATGCTGGCTCAAGCTGCGTTGGGACTGGGCTTGATGGGCAGTTCCGATCTGACCGGCAGTCTGGCCAAGGATCTGGGCATTCAGGACTTCCAGCTCGACACCCAGGGCAGCGGCACCACCACCAGCGTGGTGGCCAGCGGCAACCTCTCCGAGAAACTCAGTTTGCGTTACGGCGTCGGCGTATTCGAACCGGCCAACACCATCGCCTTGCGCTACAAACTGAGCAAAATGGTCTACCTGGAAGCCGCCAGCGGCATCGCCAGTTCGCTGGATATCTTCTACAAACGGGATTTCTAAGCCCGTCCCCGATTGGGGCCGCTCCCTGTGGCGAGGGGGCTTGCCCCAAATCTGCAATCACATTCGTTCAGGCACACGTCGATTTTGATATCGACGGCTGCTGCGCACCCGAACGGGGCGGTGCGGCGTTTCGACAAGCCCCCTCGCCACAATGATTGCGATCTTATTCCCGCCATTTATCAGCTAATTACAAAGCCTCCTAACTATTGCGTTGACATTCGCTGCCTAAGCAGTAATATCTGGACATACTTTCCCTGCCTAGGCAGCTAATGGGTGGTCAGATGAAACATTTCACGCCAGACGAATTCCAGAATTGCCACCTCGGTCTCTTGCTCGGGCGCGCCGCGCTGCTCAAGGACCGAATCATCGATACGCACATGGAACCCCATGGCATCACCGCCGCGCAGTTCAAGGTGCTGATCATCATGGCCCAGTTTGGCGTCGATACCCCGGCTGAGCTGTGCCGGCACCTGTCACTGGACAGCGGTTCGATGACCCGCATGCTCGATCGTCTGGAACAGAAGGGTTTTCTCTCCCGCCAACGCTGCGAAGGCGACCGCCGTCAGGTACGGCTGGTACTGACCGGGGAAGGCCAGAAGCTGGCCGACCGTCTGCCGCATATCGGTGCCGAGGCGATGAACGAACTGGCAGGCGCCATCACTCCAGAAGAGTTGAAAACCCTGGAGCAGATCCTGAAGAAAATTTTGCTGGCGGCCGGTGATCCGATCACCGTGCTGCGGGTAGGTGACAAATGAGCAGTAAAACCTTGCGTACTCGCGTCAGCCTGGTGCTGTTGGCCATGAGCCTGGCCGGGTGTGCCAGCTACAGCGGCCTGAACACCCAAGGCGTGAGCCTCGATGCGAAAACCCTCAAGGCCGGGCAGTCCCTCAACGGTGTCAGCCTGTCGCCGGCGGCCTGGCCAAAAAGCGACTGGTGGAAAAGCCTTGGCGACCCGCAGCTCGACGGCCTGATCCGCGAAGCCCTGCACGACAGCCCGGACATGCAGATCGCCGACGCCCGTGCCCACCAGGCCAGCGCCGCCGCTTATGCCGCCGATGCCGCGCGGATGCCGACCCTCGACGCCAGCGCCAGTGTCAGCCGCTCGCGCCTGGCGCGTGACAAGGACCCGACCGGAGCGGGCGGCAACTACGCCACGGTGCGCAGCATCGGTGCCAGCTTCAATTACACCTTCGACCTCTGGGGCGGTCAGCGTGCCAACTGGGAAGCGGCGCTGGGCCAGGCCCGCGCGGCTGAAGTCGATCAGCAAGCCGCACAGCTGACCTTGTCGGCCGATGTCGCCCGCGCCTACAGCAACCTGGGGCAGGCCCATATCGTTTATGACCTGGCTAACGACGACCTCAAGCGCACCCGGCAAATGCTCGATCTGAGCAAGCGCCGACTGAGCTCCGGCATCGATAGCCAATACCAGTATCAGCAAACCGAAAGCCTGGAAGCCAGCTCCGAAGCGACGTTGATCGACGCTGAAAAGACTCTGCAGAGCGCGAAAATCGCCCTGGCCGTGCTGCTCGGCAAAGGCCCGGATCGCGGTAACGAGATTGCCCGGCCGAAAGTCCTTCAGGCCAGCGCCGTGGCATTGCCATCGACGTTGCCGGCTGAATTACTCGGTCGTCGCCCTGACCTGATCGCCGCACGCTGGCGGGTCGAGGCGGCGAGCAAAAGCATCGACGCCGGTAAAACCAAGTTCTACCCGAACCTCAACCTGAGCGCAGCCGCCGGTACCGAATCGTTGTTGGGTGACGCCCTGTTCGGCTCGGCGAGTCGCTTCTTCAACATTATGCCCACCGTGTCGTTGCCGATCTTCGATGGCGGCCGCTTGCGCGCCAACCTCGACGCCCGCGACGCCGACTACGACCTCGCTGTCGCGCAGTACAACAAGACACTGGTGAAAGCCTTGGGGGATGTCAGCGACACGATTTCCCAGTTGCGTGACATCGGTCGGCAGATTGGTGCGCAGCAACACGCCACCGACATTGCCCAGGATTCTTACAACACGGTGGTCCAGCGTTACGGATCCGGCATCGGTAACTACTTGGACGTGCTCAGCATCGAGCAGCAATTGCTCCAGGCCCAACGTCAGTTGGCGAACCTGAATGCCGAGCAGATCGATCTGTCGATTCAACTGATGCAGGCACTGGGCGGCGGGTTTCAAGCCGACACCCTGGCCACGGCCACCTCCTCCGCAGCGCCTGCCACGCTGAATCAATAATTCAAGGTACTTGTCATGGCCACTATCGAAAACAACCCAACGCCTGAAAGCGCCCAAGACGCGGGCAATCCAGGCAAACGCAAATTCATGCTGCTGGTGCTGACGATCCTGGTGATTGTTGGCTGCCTGGGTGTCTGGGGCTGGCACGAACTCTACGGACGCTGGAGCGAAAGCACCGACGATGCCTACGTCAATGGCAACGTGGTGGAAATCACGCCGCTGGTCACCGGCACGGTTGTCAGCATCGGTGCAGACGATGGCGATCTGGTCCACGAAGGTCAGGTGCTGGTCAACTTCGACCCGAACGACGCGCAAGTCGGCCTGCAAAGCGCACAAGCCAATCTGGCCCGCACCGTGCGCCAGGTACGCGGCCTGTACAGCAATGTTGATGGTATGAAAGCCCAGGTCAACGCCCAGAAAGCCGAAGTGCAGAAGGCTCAGGACAACTTCAATCGCCGGAAGAATCTGGCGGCGGGCGGGGCGATTTCCCAGGAAGAACTGTCCCACGCACGGGATGACCTGACCTCGGCGCAAAACGCCCTGGCCAATGCCCAGCAGCAACTTGCCACCACCAGCGCGCTGGTCGACGACACCGTGGTTTCGTCCCACCCGGACGTCCAGGCCGCCGCTGCGCAAGTGCGCCAGGCTTACCTGACCAACGCCCGCAGCACGCTGATCGCGCCGGTCACCGGTTATGTGGCCAAGCGCACCGTCCAGCTGGGCCAACGGGTCCAGCCGGGGACTGCGCTGATGGCGGTGATCCCGCTGGATCAACTGTGGATCGACGCCAACTTCAAGGAAACCCAGCTGCGTGACATGCGCATCGGTCAGCCGGTAGACATCGAAGCCGACCTCTATGGCAGCGAAGTGAAATACAACGGCACCATCGACAGCCTGGGCGCCGGGACCGGCAGTGCGTTTGCCTTGCTGCCGGCGCAAAACGCGACCGGTAACTGGATCAAGATCGTTCAGCGGGTGCCGGTGCGGATTCACATCAACGCCGAGCAACTGGCCCAGCACCCGTTGCGGGTCGGTCTGTCGACAATGGTCAACGTTAACCTGCGCGACCAGAGCGGTCCGGTGCTGGCGCAGCAATCGCCACAAAAAGCTTCGTTCAGCACCAACGTCTACGACCGTCAGTTGGCCGAGGCCGACGCAATGATTAGCCGCTTGATCCACGACAACAGCTCACTGGCGGCCAAAACCGCTCAACGCTGATTCGCCAATCCCTCAGCTGCGGCCGTAACGGTCGCAGCGACTGCCTCGTTTCAAAGGATTCGCGATGAGTACTAACGCGTCTTTCAAACCGCCCAGCCTGGTGCTCAGCACCATTGGCCTGTCGCTGGCGACCTTCATGCAGGTGCTCGACACCACCATCGCCAACGTGGCCTTGCCGACTATTTCCGGCAACCTGGGCGTGAGTTCGGAGCAGGGCACCTGGGTCATCACCTCGTTCGCCGTGAGCAACGCCATCGCGCTGCCGCTGACCGGTTGGTTGAGTCGGCGTTTTGGCGAAGTGAAGCTGTTTCTGTGGGCGACCATTCTCTTCGTGCTGGCGTCGTTCCTCTGCGGTATCTCGACCTCGATGCCCGAACTGGTCGGCTTCCGCGTGGTGCAAGGGTTGGTGGCGGGGCCGTTGTATCCGATGACCCAGACGCTGCTGATTGCGGTTTATCCGCCGGCGAAACGGGGGATGGCCCTGGCGTTATTGGCGATGGTCACGGTGGTCGCACCGATTGCCGGTCCCATACTCGGTGGCTGGATTACCGACAGTTATAGTTGGCCGTGGATTTTCTTCATCAACGTGCCGATTGGCGTGTTCGCGGTGATGGTGGTCAAGCAGCAGCTCAAGGAACGCCCGGTGGTCATCAGTCGTCAGCCGATGGATTACATCGGTCTGCTGACCCTGATCATTGGTGTCGGCGCGCTGCAGATCATCCTCGATAAAGGTAATGACCTGGACTGGTTCGAGTCGAACTTCATTATTATCGGTGCGGCTATTTCAGTGATCGCGCTGGCGGTGTTCGTGATCTGGGAGATGACCGACAAGCACCCGGTGGTGAATCTGCGGCTGTTTGCCTATCGCAACTTCCGCATCGGCACCATCGTGTTGGTCTTCGGTTACGCCGGGTTTTTTGGCATCAACCTGATTCTGCCGCAGTGGCTGCAAACCCAGATGGGCTACACCGCGACCTGGGCCGGATTGGCAGTGGCGCCGATCGGTATTCTGCCGGTGCTGATGTCGCCCTTTGTCGGCAAGTACGCGCACCGGTTCGACCTGCGGCTGCTGGCCGGGCTGGCGTTCCTGGCAATTGGCCTGAGCTGCTTCATGCGCGCCGGCTTCACCAATGAGGTGGACTTCCAACACGTGGCACTGGTGCAGTTGTTCATGGGGATTGGCGTAGCGCTGTTCTTCATGCCGACCCTGAGCATTCTGATGTCGGACCTGCCACCGCATCAGATCGCCGACGGCGCGGGGCTGGCAACATTCCTGCGGACCCTGGGCGGCAGTTTTGCGGCATCGCTGACCACCTGGATCTGGATCCGTCGCGCCGATCAGCATCACGCTTACCTGAGCGAAAGCCTCAGCACGTTTGATCCGGCAACCCGGGAGACGCTGAATACGCTGGGCGGGGCGGGCAATCCGGCGTATGCGCAGCTTGACCACCTGCTGACCAGCCAGGCGTACATGCTCTCCACCGTGGATTACTTCACGCTGCTGGGCTGGGGCTTTATGGGCTTGATTCTGCTGGTGTGGCTGGCCAAGCCGCCGTTTGCGGCGAAGGCGGGGCCAGAGGCGGCGGGGCACTGATCAGGGCGGCATGAGGGGGCGTAGCAGCTGCCGAGCCCGCGAGGCTGCGTTCGGTCTGGGCCCAGAGTGTGTAAAAACACTGTCTGAGGCTTTCATCTTCAAATCTAGGGTCTTTCTTACGCTTCGGCCCCCACGCACGGCCAAGATGCTCTTGGCCCACCAACTTGGCGTTGCCGATGACTAGAAAGGCCTGAACGGGCTCTAACGTCCTCTGAATCATGTCCGAAATTGACCAAATCTTAGGTCGCCAGAGCCTTAATCAAGCTCCCGACCCCCATGATTTTCATCACTCGTTTCAGGTTGTAGGCGAGCACATTCAAGCTCATTTCGGCGCTCACCCCGGGTAGCTTTCGGGTCAGGAAGTGGGCCGCTCCCATCCAGTGCTTGAGCGTCCCGAAGGGATGCTCAACCGTTCGTTTGCGGATCCGCATCATTTCTGGCGCGTTGCTCAGCCGACTCTGCATTTTTTCCAGTACGGCTTCATGCTCCCAGCGTCGGACTCGCCGTTCCCTGCCCGGTGTGCACTTCAATTTCAGTGGGCACTGTTGGCAGTTGGAACTCCAGTAACGGTGTAACTTCAGGCCGTTATCAACGCTGGAAAAACGCCAGATCAACGCCTGTCCAGCTGGGCAAATGTATTCATTTTTCGTCGCGTCATAGATGAAGACATCATTATTGAAACGCCCGTCCGCCTTGGCTCCGGAGGTCATTGGCTTCGGCACATAGGCGGTGATGTCTGCATTGTGACAGGCCAGGATTTCTTCGCTTTTGAAGTAGCCTCGATCAGCCACTACTGACAGCGTTTCCAAGCCCATGGCCTCGCGGGCCTGCTTGCCCATCGAGCTGAGTTGATCGCGGTCGGAGCCGGTATTGGTGACCTCGTGCGCAACGATCAAATGGTGTTGGGTATCGACTGCTGTCTGCACGTTGTAGCCGACGATTCCAGTGCCACGCGTCATCATGGAACGGGCGTCTGGATCGGTCAGTGAGACCTGTTTGTCCGGCGAGTCGTTGAGCCGCACTTCGATCGCCTGAAGCTCTTTCATTTGAGCCTTCAGCTTGACGATTTTTTCTTCCAGCCGCGCAGCCTTGGGCTGCGCAGTCGAGGGCTCTTGTTGATCGGCTTCGTCGAGTGCAGTCAGATACCGGTTTATGCTCGATTCAATTTCTACCATTCTCCGTTGCAACTTGGCGCTGGTGAAATTGCGGTCGCGGTTGTTGACCGCCTTGAACTTGCTGCCGTCGATGGCAACTAGGTTTTCTTCGAATAATCCCAACTGCTGACACAGCACGACGAACTGCCGGCAGACACCGCGGATGGCTTTGCTGTTGTCTTTTCGGAAGTTGGCAATGGTCTTGAAATCGGGCCTCAAGCGGCCGGTTAGCCACATCAGCTCGACGTTACGCTGGGCCTCTCGCTCCAGCCGTCGACTCGACTGAATCCGGTTGAGATAGCCATAGATGTAGATCTTCAGCAGGATCGCGGGGTGATAAGCAGGCCGGCCAGTATCGGCCGGTATGACGCCTTCAAAACCCAGCTTAGCCAGGTCAAGTTCATCGACGAAGACGTCGACTACGCGCACCGGATTGGTATCGCTGACGTAGTCGTCGAGGCTTTCGGGAAGCAAGGTGCTTTGACCTCGATGTTCACCTTGAATAAAGCGCGTCATGGGCGATCCTTGCGATGAAATCCTCAGAAATCATAGCAAGGGTTCGCTAAGGCGTTTTTACACACTCTGGGCCGCATCCGGACGCAGCGGTCGTAAAACTTGTGATCGCGGTTCAACAGAACAACCGCGAGTACCGGACTGCGACTGCTGCGCAGCCGAACGCAGCCTCGCGGGCTCGACAGCTGCTACGGGCTGAGTTGTGGTGTTTACGGGCCGGTCAGCTACCTGGCAATGCCAGCTGCGGGTTCACAAAATCAAACGCCGCCAGCTGAAACCCTTGCTCATCCACCTGCAACGCCCACCCCTGGCGATCCCAATCCCCCAGCACAATGCGCTTGGCGGCTTGCTCGCCAATCTGCAATTTGTGGATGGCGGGGCGGTGGGTGTGGCCGTGGACCAGGGTTTTCACGCCGTATTGCTGCATGATCCGCGGGATTTCCTCGGGGGTCACATCGACGATGTCGTTGGCTTTCATCCGGGTTTGCGCGCGGCTTTCGCTGCGTAGCTTGCGCGCCAGTTTGCGGCGGGTGCGCAGCGGCAGATGGCGCAGGATGAACAAGCTGATGGGGTTGCGCAGGTAACGGCGCAGTTTCATGTAGCTTTCGTCGCGGGTACACAGACTGTCGCCGTGCATCAACAGCACCGGCTCACCTGCAAGTTGCACGACACTCGGATCCTTGAGCAGGGTGCAGCCGGCTGCTTTGCAGAAGGCCTTGCCGAGCAGAAAATCACGATTGCCGTGCATCAGAAAGATTGCCGTGCCGCTGTCGCTAAGTTCGCGCAGGGCCTGGCAGATGGAGCGTTGGAAGGGGCTCATGGCGTCGTCGCCAATCCACACCTCGAAAAAGTCGCCAAGAATGTACAGCGCTTGCGCCGAACGGGCGCGGGTGGCGAGCAAATCCAGAAACGCCCGGGTAATGTCCGGGCGCTCCTCTTCCAGATGTAAATCTGAAATCAGCAATATCACTCAATGATCTCGGCTTTCTCGATGATCACGTCGTCTGCTGGTACGTCCTGGTGACCGGACTTCATGGTGGTCGAAACACCTTTGATCTTGTCGACAACGTCAGTGCCTGCAACCACTTTACCGAATACCGCGTAGCCCCAGCCCTGTGCGGTTTTGCCGCTGTGGTTGAGGAAGCTGTTGTCAGCGACGTTGATGAAGAACTGTGCGGAAGCCGAATGCGGCTCCATGGTGCGGGCCATGGCGACGGTGTACTTGTCGTTGGAAAGACCGTTGTCAGCTTCGTTCTGGATGCTTGGACGCTTGTCTTTCTTTTCCTTCATGCCAGGCTCGAAACCGCCGCCCTGGATCATGAAATTGCCGATGACACGGTGGAATACAGTGTTTTCGTAGTGGCCGGCTTTAACGTATTCAATGAAGTTGGCCACGGTGATCGGGGCTTTCTCGGCGTTCAGTTCCAGGACGATGTCGCCGTGGTTGGTGGTCAGTTTGACTTGAGTCATGATCGATACTCTTTTAAGGAGAAACGTTTTCAAGGAATTCGTGGCTTTCGGGGCGCTGCGAGACGCGTGCGAGCCCCTGCCTGTTTGGCAAAAAATCGCCAAGGTGCGCAGTTTAGCGTGATGGCCGCGAATTTCGAGGCTGTTTTTCATATCCGGTGGATTAAAAGCAGCAGTTTTAGGGCCTGCTCTGTCAGGCGCTTGACCGCATCGGCTATGATAGCGGCTTTGTTTTGTCAGGCCCTTTATTCTGGCCACGCACTTGTACGTTCAAGGATCCTATGAGCAAGCCGACTGTCGACCCCACCTCGAATTCCAAGACTGGCCCTGCCGTGCCGGTCAATTTCCTGCGCCCGATCATCCAGGCGGATCTGGACTCGGGTAAGCACACGCAGATCGTCACCCGTTTCCCGCCTGAGCCCAACGGCTACCTGCACATCGGTCACGCCAAGTCGATCTGTGTGAACTTTGGCCTGGCCCAGGAATTCGGTGGCGTGACGCACCTGCGTTTCGACGATACCAACCCGGCCAAGGAAGACCAGGAATACATCGACGCCATCGAAAGCGACGTCAAGTGGCTGGGCTTTGAGTGGTCCGGTGAAGTGCGCTATGCCTCGCAATATTTTGACCAGTTGCACGCGTGGGCGGTCGAGCTGATCAAGGCGGGCAAGGCCTACGTCGACGACCTGACCCCTGAACAAGCCAAGGAATACCGCGGCAGCCTGACCGAGCCGGGCAAGAACAGCCCGTTCCGCGACCGTTCGGTTGAGGAAAACCTCGACCTGTTCGCCCGCATGAAGGCCGGCGAGTTCAAGGACGGCGCACGCGTGCTGCGGGCCAAGATCGACATGGCCTCGCCGAACATGAACCTGCGCGACCCGATCATGTACCGCATCCGTCATGCCCATCACCACCAGACCGGTGACAAGTGGTGCATTTACCCGAACTACGACTTCACCCACGGTCAGTCGGACGCCATCGAAGGCATCACCCATTCGATCTGCACCCTGGAGTTCGAAAGCCATCGTCCGCTGTACGACTGGTTCCTCGATAACCTGCCAGTCCCGGCGCACCCGCGTCAGTACGAGTTCAGCCGTCTGAACCTGAACTACACCATCACCAGCAAGCGCAAGCTCAAGCAGCTGGTCGATGAAAAGCACGTCAATGGCTGGGACGATCCGCGCATGTCCACGCTGTCGGGCTTCCGCCGCCGTGGCTACACGCCGAAATCGATCCGCAACTTCTGCGAAATGATCGGCACCAACCGTTCCGACGGCGTGGTTGACTTCGGCATGCTCGAATTCAGCATCCGTGACGACCTTGACCACAGCGCCCCGCGCGCCATGTGCGTACTGCGTCCGCTGAAAGTCGTGATCACCAACTACCCGGAAGGTCAGGTCGAAAACCTCGAACTGGCGTGCCACCCGAAAGAAGACATGGGCGTGCGTGTTCTGCCATTCGCCCGTGAGATCTACATCGACCGTGAAGACTTCATGGAAGAGCCGCCGAAGGGCTACAAGCGCCTGGAGCCTGCCGGTGAAGTGCGCCTGCGCGGTAGCTACGTGATCCGTGCCGACGAAGCGATCAAGGATGCCGATGGCAACATCGTCGAACTGCGTTGCTCGTATGACCCTGAAACCCTGGGCAAGAACCCTGAAGGCCGCAAGGTCAAAGGCGTGATTCACTGGGTGCCGGCCGCGGCCAGCGTCGAGTGCGAAGTGCGTCTGTACGATCGCCTGTTCCGTTCTCCGAACCCGGAGAAGGCCGAAGACAGCGCCAGTTTCCTGGACAACATCAACCCTGACTCACTGCAAGTCCTCACCGGTTGTCGTGCTGAACCCTCGTTGGGCAATGCACAGCCGGAAGACCGTTTCCAGTTCGAGCGCGAAGGTTACTTCGTCGCGGATATCAAGGACTCGAAACCGGGCGCTCCGGTATTCAACCGTACCGTGACCCTGCGTGATTCGTGGGGCCAGTGATCAAGTCTTAAGGAACAATCGTGCTTACGATCTACAACACACTCACCAAGAGCAAAGAAGTCTTCAAGCCGCTGGATGGCAACAAGGTGCGCATGTACGTCTGCGGGATGACCGTGTACGACTACTGCCACCTGGGCCACGGCCGCAGCATGGTCGCGTTCGACCTGGTGACCCGCTGGTTGCGGTTCAGCGGTTACGACCTGACCTACGTGCGCAACATCACTGACATCGACGACAAGATCATCAACCGCGCCCGTGAAAACGGCGAGTCGTTCGAAGCGTTGACCGAGCGCATGATCGCGGCAATGCACGAAGACGAGTCGCGCTTGAACATCCTCAAGCCGGACATGGAACCGCGTGCCACCGGCCACATCGCCGGCATGCACGCTATGATCCAGACCCTGATCGACAAGGGCTACGCCTACGCGCCGGGTAACGGCGACGTGTACTACCGCGTCGCCAAGTTCATGGGCTACGGCAAGCTGTCGCGCAAGAAAATCGAAGACCTGCGCATCGGCGCCCGCATCGAAGTCGACGAGTCGAAACAGGACCCGCTGGACTTCGTCTTGTGGAAAGCCGCCAAACCGGGTGAGCCGAGCTGGGAATCGCCATGGGGCGCCGGGCGTCCGGGCTGGCACATCGAGTGCTCGGTGATGTCGACCTGCTGCCTTGGCGAGACCTTCGATATTCATGGCGGCGGCAGCGACCTTGAGTTCCCGCACCACGAAAACGAAATCGCCCAGAGCGAAGCGGCCACCGGCAAGACCTACGCCAACGCGTGGATGCATTGCGGGATGATTCGCATCAATGGCGAGAAGATGTCCAAGTCCTTGAATAACTTCTTCACCATTCGCGACGTGCTCGACAAGTACCACCCGGAAGTCGTGCGTTACCTGCTGGTATCGAGTCACTACCGCAGCGCGATCAACTACTCGGAAGACAACCTCAAGGACGCCAAAGGCGCTCTGGAGCGTTTCTACCACGCGCTGAAAGGCTTGCCGACGGTTCCGGCCGCCGGTGGCGAAGCCTTTGTCGAACGTTTCACCCAGGTGATGAACGACGACTTCGGCACGCCGGAAGCCTGCGCGGTGCTGTTCGAGATGGTGCGCGAGATCAACCGTCTGCGTGAGAGCGATCTAAACGCGGCGGCAGGTCTGGCGGCACGCCTGAAAGAACTGGCCAGTGTGCTTGGCGTGTTGCAGCTTGAAGCCGATGACTTCCTGCAAGCCGGCGCTGAAGGCCGGGTCGATGCAGCAGAAGTCGAGGCGCTGATTCAGGCGCGCCTGACCGCCCGTGCCAACAAGGACTGGGCCGAGTCGGACCGCATCCGCGACCAGCTCACCGCCATGGGCGTGGTGCTGGAAGACGGCAAGGGCGGCACGACCTGGCGCCTGGCTGACTGAAGCCTGCTTGAGCTAAAAACAAAACCCGCCTAGTGCGGGTTTTTGTTTGATGGACGTAATCTTTGTTGAGATAGAACCAGTTAAACCAAAATAGCGAGTGATGTGTATTTGGCGACTAAAGGGTCGGCGGTGAGTAGCTTCATTGGTTCTGTGATTGCAGTTGCAACAATAAGGCGATCGAACGGATCGCGATGGTGATGTTCGAGGTCTTTCACTGCAATGGCGTGTTCTGAAGTGACAGGCAACTCTATGAAACCGCTTTCGAGGCAGTATTCTCGAACCTCTTCCAAATCAACGCTTAGCTTTCCCAGCCCAACCTTGATCGCCATCTTCCAGAAAGTAGCTGCGCTGATGTAAATCTCAGCGGCGCTCTCAATGAGTTTTCTGGCTCTGCCGGATAGTTTTGGATCATCACTGAGAGTCCAAAGCAGAATATGTGTATCGAGTAAGACCCTCATCCAGGAGTCCCTTCAAATGCGTCCAGCATCTCATCCGGTAGCGGCGCATCAAAGTCTTCAGGCAGGGTCAGTTTGCCTTTCATCGCTCCGATGCGCCGTCCGGAGGGTTTTCCCACGGGAACAAGGCGGGCAAGGGCTCGGCCATGTTTAGCGATCGTGATGATCTGTCCGGAAGCAGCGTCATCGACCAGTTTGGACAAATTGTTTTTTGCTTCACCTAACGGAACGATGATCATGATGCCCCTCCAATATTCTGGACAAATATAGCCAGAATTTTTGGGGTAGGCAAAGGTGAGCGGACAATAGGTCGCGTTGTCATGTGTCGAGTTAGCGGTGAAAGGTCGAGAGGTTTTTGAGGGTGCTGGCGATTCGGGAGTACCCCTTACCAGAATGTTGCGTTGTTGCTCAGTCGCCAGGCATTTAAAACCTTCGACCACGTCTGAAAAAATATCCTGTTTCATTGAATGCTCCTGATAGCCCGTCACTCACCTTAGCGCTTGGTTGCATCAGCCGGATGTCAGCTGCCACCGGTCTCTTTGCAGGCATATTCCGAGAAAGGGGAGAGCAGTCCCCCAAACGCAAAAACGGCACCCGAAGGTGCCGTTTGTGTTTTCTGCTGCGTATCGCTTAAGCGATCAACCCGCCAGGCCAGTCTGCTGAACCAGTGCCAGCAACGGCTGTGGGTACAGGCCGAGGAAGAACGCCAGCACTGCGATGGCCAGCAGCATCACGCCGCCTGCCTTTTGTTCCCAGTGCAACTGGGCGTCGACGCGACGCAGGTTTGGCTCGATCAGGTACAGGGTGACCATCACGCGCAGGTAGTAGAAGACGCCGATGGCGCTGCCCAGTACCAGGGAGCCGACCAGCCACCATTGGTGAGATTCGACACCGGTGGCGATGATGTAGAACTTGCCGATGAAGCCTGCGGTCAGCGGGATGCCGGCCAGCGACAACATCATCACGGTCAGAACGGCGGTCAGGTACGGACGACGCCAGAACAGGCCGCGGTACTCGTACAGTGCGTCTGCGTCGCGGCCTTTGTAAGGCGAGGACATCAGGGTGATCACGCCGAAAGCACCGAGGCTGGTGATCACGTAGGTGACCAGGTACACGCCGATGGCTTCCATCGCCAGACCCTTGCTCGCCACCAGGGCGATCAGCAGGTAACCGAAGTGCGCGATGGACGAGTAACCCAGCAGACGCTTGAGGTTGCTCTGGGTCAGTGCCAACAGGTTACCGAACAGGATCGAGGCAATCGCGATCACGGTCAGCACGGTGCTCAACACACCGCTGCTGGCCACTGGCGAGATCTGGAACAAACGCACCATGACCGCGAACACGGCAACTTTCGAGGCGGTGGCCAGGAATGCTGCAACCGGTGCCGGGGCACCTTCGTAGACGTCCGGCGTCCAGAGGTGGAACGGTACCAGCGACAGCTTGAATGCCAGGCCGATCAGCATCATGCCCAGGCCCATCTGCGCCAGCGGGCTTGGCAGGCCGGTGGCCGCAAGGGCGTGGCCGATGCCGCTGAAGCTCAGGGTGCCAGCTTCGGCGTAGAGCAGGGCCATACCGAACAACAGGAACGCAGAACCGGCTGCCGACAGCACCATGTACTTGATGCCGGCTTCCAGTGAGCGCTTGTTGAAGAAGGCATAGGCCACCAGACCGTAGACCGGTACCGAGAGCAGTTCCAGACCGACGAACAACCCGGCCAGGTGCTGCGCGCTGACCAGAACCAGGCCACCGGCGGCGGCCATCAGGATCAGCAGGTACAGTTCTTCACGGTTGCCCGGGTAACCCGTACCGCCTTCGCCGAGGTAGGCATGGGCGAGAGTGACGCAAGCGAGGGTGGCGACCAGGATCAGCGCCATGTACAGGCAGGCAAAGCTGTCGATCTGCAGCAAGGGCGTCACGGCCAGGGGCGCGACTTTCAAGGCTGGTAGGATCGACAGCAAGGCCAGGTTCAGACCCGCGACCGACAGCAGGAAGGTCTGCGAGTGGTTGCGGCGCCAGGCGATCGCCAGCATCACCACGATGATCGTGGCGCTGGTGATCAACAATGGCGCAAGCGCGATAAAGTGTTGAATCGTAAAGTCCATAGCGCTCTTACCGGGCCGAAGCGAGTTGAGTGAAGGCGGTACCGAACCATTGCTGCACGCCATGCATCGTCGCGGCAGAGGTATCGAGGAACGGTTGCGGGTAGACGCCGATGTAAATCAGCAGTGCTGCCAGTCCAACCACCATGATCATTTCGCGAGTATCCATGCCATGCAGCACGGCGTCCGATTTGGACGGACCGAAGTAGGCACGGTGAATCATGATCAGCGAGTAGACCGAACCGAACACCAGGCCGGCAGTCGCGATCACGGTGACCCACGGCGCGCTGGCAAAGGTGCCGATCAGGATCAGGAACTCACCGACGAAGTTACCGGTCACCGGCAAGCCCAGCGAAGCTGCAGCGAAGAACAGGCTGATGGCAGGCAGGTAGGCGATCTTCGACCACAGGCCGCCCATCTCACGCATGTCGCGAGTGTGGGTGCGCTCGTAGAGCTGGCCGCAGAGGATAAAGAGTGCCGCTGCCGACAGGCCGTGCGCGAGCATCTGGATCACTGCGCCTTGCAGGGCCAACTGGCTGCCGGAGTAGATGCCGATCAACACGAAGCCCATGTGCGAAACGCTGGAGTACGCAACCAGGCGCTTGATGTCGGTCTGGGCGAAAGCTAGGAACGCACCGTAGAAGATCCCGACCAGACCCAGGGCCATGGCGAACGGCGCGAACTCGGCCGACGCATTCGGGAACAACGGCAGGGCGAAACGCAGCAGACCGTACGCAGCGGTCTTCAGCAGAATACCGGCCAGGTCAACGGAACCCGCAGTCGGTGCCTGTGCGTGAGCATCCGGCAGCCAGGAGTGGAACGGCACTACCGGCAGCTTCACCGCGAAGGCGATGAAGAAGCCAAGCATCAGAACGTACTCGGTGGTCAGCGACATCTTGGTTTTCAACAGGTCGGCGTAGTTGAAAGTAATCACGCCCGTGCTGTTGAAGTTGACCAGTACCAGACCCAGGATCGCCACCAGCATGATCAGGCCGCTGGCCTGAGTGAAGATGAAGAACTTGGTCGCCGCGTAGATCCGGGTTTTCTTGCCGTCCGAAGAGCTGTGACCCCAGAGCGCGATGAGGAAATACATCGGCACCAGCATCATTTCCCAGAAGAAGAAGAACATGAACAGGTCGAGCGCCAGGAACACGCCGACGACACCGCCCAGGATCCACATCAGGTTCAGGTGGAAGAAGCCAACGTGACGCTGGATCTCTTTCCACGAGCAGAGTACCGAGAGGACACCCAGCAGACCGGTCAGCATGATCATCAACAGCGACAGGCCGTCGAGGGCCAGGTGCACGTTGATGCCGAAGCGCTCGATCCAGACATGCTTGAACTCAAGCGCCCAGGTCTGATCGGCGCCAGGCGCCGGAGCAAATGAATAGTCACCGTGGGCCCACAGCCAGAGGCCGAGGGAGAGCAGCAGGGACATGGTGATCAGCGCAATCCAGCGGGGGAGGGTAGCGCCGAAGCGCTCACCCATCCAGCACAGCAGGCCGCCGATGAAGGGGATCAGGATTAGCCATGGCAAAATCATGACGGGCTCGTTTCCTTTCGCAAGTTCGCAAGGTTCATATCAGACCGCTACCAGCACGACAGCGCCGATAACCAGCACGGCACCAGCAGCCATCGAGGCAGCGTACCAACGCAGTTGACCAGTTTCGGTACGGCTCAGGGAGTTGTGGCCCCCTTTGGCCATCCGCGGGATCAAACCGATGGTTTGGTCGAACGGGTCTTTGCGCAGCATGTGGCTGATCGCAAGGTACGGCTTGACGAACAGTTTGTCGTAGATCCAGTCGAAGCCCCAGGCCGCGAACCACCAGGCCGTGAGCAGACGGCCGATGCCGCTGTTGGCGATGGCGGTGACGAAGCGACGCTTGCCGAGGAACAGCAGCGCGGCCAGCAGGATACCGGACAGGGCGATAGCACCCGAGGCCAGTTCCAGGCTGTGCTTGGCTTCGCCGCCGGCATGCCCAACGCTTTCTGGCAGTACGCCGTGCAGTGGCGGAACGATCATCGCGCCAATGGCGGTCGACAGTACGATCAGCACCGACAGTGGCAGCCAGTGAGCGATGCCGTGACCGGCGTGGGCTTCGGTCTTCACTTCACCGTGGAACGCGATGAAGATCAGGCGGAAGGTGTACAGCGACGTCATGAAGGCACCCACCAGACCTGCATAGAGCAGACCGTGGTTGCCGCTGGCAAAGGCTTCCCAGAGGATTTCGTCTTTCGAGTAGAAACCTGCGGTCACCAGTGGCAGGGCTGCAAGGGCCGCGCCGCCGACGATGAAGCTGGCGTAGGCCAGTGGCAGTTTCTTCCACAGACCGCCCATCTTGAAGATGTTCTGCTCGTGGTGGCAGGCAACGATCACCGCGCCGGAAGCAAGGAACAGCAGCGCCTTGAAGAACGCGTGGGTCATCAGGTGGAAGATCGCGCCTTCCCAGGCACCGACGCCCAGCGCCAGGAACATGTAGCCGATCTGGCTCATGGTCGAGTAGGCGAGGATACGTTTGATGTCGGTTTGTACCAGAGCTGCGAAACCGGCAAGCACCAGCGTCACACCGCCGACGATGCCGACCAGGTGCAGGATGTCCGGCGCCAACGCAAACAGACCGTGGGTACGGGCGATCAGGTAGACACCGGCGGTCACCATGGTCGCGGCGTGGATCAGTGCCGAAACCGGGGTAGGACCGGCCATCGCATCCGCCAGCCAGGTTTGCAGCGGCAGTTGTGCGGATTTACCGACAGCGCCGCCCAGCAGCATCAGGGTCGCCAGAACGATCCAGAAGTCACCGGTCTTGAAGTGCTCAGGTGCTTTGACCAGCAGCTCTTGAATGTTCAGCGTGCCCAACTGTTGGAACAGGATGAACAGGCCGATGGCCATGAACACGTCGCCGATACGGGTGACGATGAAGGCTTTGAGTGCGGCGTTACCGTTGTTGCGGTTGCTGTAGTAGAAACCGATCAACAGGTAGCTGCACAGGCCCACGCCTTCCCAACCGAAGTACAGGAACAACAGGTTATCGCCCAGCACCAGGAACAGCATGCTGGCGATAAACAGGTTGGTGTACGCGAAGAAGCGCGAGTAACCGTCTTCACCGCGCATGTACCAGGACGCGAACAGGTGGATCAGGAAGCCCACGCCGACGACCACACCGAGCATGGTCACGGACAGGCCATCCAGGTACAGGGCGAAGTTCGGCTTGAAGTCGCCTACCGACATCCACTGCCACAACACCTGGGTGACGTGACCGCCTTCAGGCGGCGCGACGTTGAACTGCCAGATCACATAGGCAGCAACGATCGCCGAGAGGCCGACGGAGCCGACGCCGATTAGCGCCGAGAGGTTTTCCGAGAGGCGGCCGCGTGAGAACGACAGCAGCAGGAAACCGATCAGGGGGAATACGAAAGTCAGATAGAGAAGGTTCATCCGCGCATCTCGCTGGCAGCGTCGATATCGAGAGTGTGGAAGCGGCGATGCAGCTGCAACAGAATCGCCAGGCCAATACTGGCCTCGGCAGCTGCCAGGCTGATCACCAGGATGAACATGATCTGTCCATCCGGCTGGCCCCAACGGCTACCGGCAACGATGAACGCCAGTGCGGAGGCATTCATCATGACCTCCAGGCTCATCAGCACGAAAAGAATGTTGCGGCGGACCATCAGGCCAACCAGACCGAGGCAGAACAGGATGCCGGCAACCGCCAGACCATGTTCGAGAGGGATAGCAGGCATAAAGTTACTCCTTCGCCTCGTTGCGGCCCAAATGGAACGCCGTGACGGCTGCAGCGAGCAGCAGCATCGAGGCGAGTTCGACCACCAGCAGATAAGGACCGAACAGGCTGATGCCCACGGCCTTGGCGTCTACGGTGGTGTGGCCGACGCCGCTGCCGCTGGAATGGCTGAACAGCACATACAGCAGTTCAGCCAGCAGCAGCGCAGCCAGTATAACGGGACCCGCCCAGATGCCGGGCTTGAGCCAGACGCGCTCTTGCTGAACCGAGGCGGGGCCGAGGTTCAGCATCATCACCACGAACACGAACAGCACCATGATGGCGCCGGCGTAGGCGATCACTTCCAGTACACCGGCAAATGGCGCACCGAGGCTGAAAAAGGTCATCGCCACGGCGAGCAGCGAAATAATCAGGTAGAGCAGGGCGTGTACAGGATTGGTGTTGGTGATCACGCGAAGCGTGGACACAACGGCAACTCCTGACGCGAAATAGAAAGCGAATTCCATCTTTCTTCCTTAAGGCAGCAAGCTCTTCACGTTGATCGGTTCGGCTTCATTCTGCGCGGAGCCTTTCGGCTTGCCAGCAATGGCCATACCTGCAACACGATAGAAGTTGTAGTCAGGGTTTTTGCCGGGTCCTGCGATCAAAAGATCTTCTTTCTCGTAAACCAGGTCCTGACGCTTGAACTCGGCCATTTCGAAATCCGGTGTCAGCTGGATCGCGGTGGTCGGGCAGGCTTCCTCGCAGAGGCCACAGAAAATGCAGCGCGAGAAGTTGATACGGAAAAACTCCGGGTACCAGCGACCGTCTTCGGTTTCGGCTTTCTGCAGCGAGATGCAACCGACCGGGCATGCCACGGCGCAGAGGTTGCAGGCAACGCAACGCTCTTCACCATCGGGGTCGCGGGTCAGGACGATACGTCCACGAAAGCGCGGCGGCAGGTACACCGCCTCTTCCGGATATTGCAGCGTGTCGCGCTTGCGGAAGGCATGGCCGAAGATCATCACCAGGCTGCGAAGCTGGGTGAAGAAGCCATGCACGATGTCAAAAATATACTTCATGATTCTCTATCCTCACTGAGCCGCGATGGCGGGCGTGTTGAGCAACACGATCGCAGCGGTCACCAGCATGTTGACGAGGGTCAGCGGCAGGCAGAACTTCCAGCTGAAGTCCATCACTTGGTCATACCGTGGGCGCGGAATCGAGGCGCGCAGCAGGATGAAGAACATGATGAAGAACGCGGTTTTCAGTGCGAACCAGATGAACGGGATCTGCGGCAGAATGCCGAACGGACCGTGCCAGCCACCGAAGAACAAGGTTACCAGCAGCGCCGAAATCAACACGATGCCGATGTACTCGCCGACGAAGAACATGCCCCATTTCATGCCGGCGTATTCAATGTGGTAACCGTCGGCCAGTTCCTGCTCCGCTTCCGGCTGGTCGAACGGGTGACGGTGAGTCACGGCGACGCCGGCAATGAAGAAGGTCAGGAAACCGAAGATCTGCGGAATGACGAACCACAGGTGCTGGGCCTGGTAATCAACGATGTCGCGCATGTTGAACGAGCCGACCTGGATCACGATGCCCATCAGCGACAGGCCCATGAACACTTCGTACGACACGGTTTGTGCCGAGGCCCGCAAGCTGCCCAGCAGGGCGAACTTGTTGTTACTCGACCAGCCGGCGAACAACACCGCGTAGACCGACAGACCGGCCATGGCGAAGAAGAACAGGATGCCGATGTTCAGGTCCGCGACACCCCAGGTCGGGGTGATCGGGATGATCGCGAAGGCAATCAGCAAGGCGCTCATGGCCACGACCGGCGCCAGGGTGAAAATCACCTTGTCGGCGAACGGCGGCGTCCAGTCTTCCTTGAAGAACATCTTGATCATGTCGGCGGCGATCTGGAACGCGCCGAACGGGCCGACGCGGTTCGGACCGTAACGGTCCTGCCAGAGGGCGAGCAAACGACGCTCGACCCAGCTCAACAGCGCGCCGCAGACCACAACGGCGAGCAGGATCACGATGGCCTTGAGCACCGCGATGATGATGTCGATCACTTCAGGAGTGAACAAGGTCATTGCGCTGCCTCCTGCAGACCGTCAACGGATTTGCCAAAGATTGCCGGTGGAATGCCGGCGATACCCGCAGGCAGCGCCACCAGGCCAGCGCCCAGTTCTTCGTTGATGCGCAGTGGCAGACGCAGGGTCTGGCCGGCAACGTTCAAGCTCAGCATGGCACCGTCATTGACGCCCAGACGATCGGCTTCGGACTTGGCCAGCGACACATAAGCAGCCGGAATGCGTTCCTGGACCGGAGCGGCTTTCGAAGAGTTCTCTTCGCTGCCGAACAGGTGATAGAACGGCACAACCTGCCAGGTGCCCTGGGCCGGGTTGAATGCACGCGGAACACTGGCGAACCAGTTCAGCGAATCACCCTGGCTTTCGATCAGGCGAGCACCCGGATCACCGGCACGCAGGTGACCACCGACTTCGTCCTGGAACTTGTTCCAGGCTTGCGGCGAGTTCCAGCCCGGCGACCAGGCGAATGGCACTTGCTGACGCGGTTCGACCGAGCCCGAGTAACCTTCCATGGAGAACGAGAACGCGGTGTCGTTGTCTTGGGATGTACGCGGCTCGTGCACGCTGATGTCGGCGCGCATGGCGGTCCGGCCACTGTAACGCAGCGGTTCGCGGGCCAGTTTCAGGCCTTTGATCCGGAACGAAGCGGACGGTGCGGCGTTGACGATGCCGGCCAGTTGTGGAGTGCTAGAAGCGCAGGCCGCGGTGACGTGGTCCAGTTGGGTCCAGTCGATCGGCTGGTTCAGCAGGGTTGCGCGCAGGGCATGCAGCCAGCGCCAGCCTTCGTGAACCAGGATGCTCGCATCGAGGTAAGTCGGGTCGAAGACCTGGAAGAAGCGCTGGGCGCGGCCTTCCTGGCTGACCAGCGTACCGTCGCCTTCAGCGAAGCTGGCGGCTGGCAGAACCAGGTGCGCGCGATCGCTGGTAGCGGTTTTCTGATGGTCGGCAACGATCACCACTTTGGCGGCGGTCAGGGCCGCATCGACCTTGGCTTTGTCGGTGCGGGTGTACAGATCGTTTTCCAGCACCACGATGGCGTCGGCTTTACCCTCGATCACCGCTTGCAGGGCTGCATCGACCGATTCGCCGCCGAGCATGGCCAGGCCGAGGCTGTTGGCCTCTGGCACGATCAGGCTGATGGAACCGTTCTTCTCGCGCAGCTTCAGGGCTTTGGCGATGTTCGCCGCCGCTTCGATCAGGGCTTTGGAGCCCAGCGAAGTACCGGCGATGATCAGTGGGCGCTTGGCCGCGAGCAGGGCGTTGGCGATGCGTTGAGCCAGTTCGAGAGCTTCGCTGTCCAGGCCTTCAACGGCTGGAGCGCTGGCGTCGAGGGCGTGAGCCACGGCGAAACCGATACGTGCCAGGTCGTCTGGAGCGGCGTGAACACATTCTTCAGCCACGTCGTCGAGCTTGGTTTCAGCCAGGCTTGCGATAAACAGCGGGTTCAGCGCGTGCTGGCCGATGTTTTTCACCGCAGCGTCGAGCCAAGGCTGAACACGCATCGCGTCGGCCATGTCTTCGGCTTTGCCCTTGACCGATTGACGCAGGGCCAGGGCCATGCGCGCAGCGGTTTGGGTCAGGTCTTCACCGAGGATGAAAATTGCGTCGTGGTCTTCGACGTCGCGCATGTTCGGGATCGGCAGCGGGCTGTCTTTCAGCACCTGCATGACCAGGCGAATACGCTCAAGCTCGGAAGCTTCGATACCCGAGTAGAAGTGCTCGGCACCGACCAGTTCGCGCAGGGCATAGTTGCTTTCAAGGCTGGCACGCGGCGAACCGATACCGACGATGTTGCGACCGCGCAGCAGGTCAGCGGCTTTATCCAGCGCTTCGTCGAGGCTCAGCTTCGCGCCGTTGGCCAGCAGCGGCTGACGTGGGCGATCTTCGCGGTTGACGTAGCCATAGCCGAAACGGCCACGGTCGCACAGGAAGTACTGGTTCACCGAACCGTTGAAGCGGTTTTCGATGCGACGCAGTTCGCCGTAACGCTCACCCGGGCTGATGTTGCAACCGCTGGAGCAGCCATGGCAGATGCTTGGCGAGAACTGCATGTCCCATTTACGGTTGTAGCGCTCGGAGTGAGTCTTGTCGGTGAACACACCGGTCGGGCAGACCTCGGTGAGGTTGCCGGAGAACTCGCTTTCGAGGGTGCCGTCTTCAACGCGACCGAAGTACACGTTGTCGTGGGCACCGAATACACCGAGGTCAGTACCGCCGGCGTAGTCTTTATAGAAACGTACGCAGCGATAGCAGGCGATGCAGCGGTTCATTTCGTGGGAAATGAACGGGCCCAGTTGCTGGTTCTGGTGGGTACGCTTGGTGAAGCGGTAACGGCGCTCGTTGTGGCCGGTCATTACCGTCATGTCTTGCAGGTGGCAGTGACCGCCTTCCTCGCACACGGGGCAGTCGTGCGGGTGGTTGGTCATCAACCATTCGACGACGCTTGCGCGAAACACTTTGGCTTCTTCGTCATCGATGGAGATCCAGCTGCCGTCGGTCGCAGGCGTCATGCAGGACATGACGATACGACCACGCTTGTCGTTCTCGTCGGTGTACTGCTTGACGGCGCACTGGCGGCAAGCGCCAACGCTGCCGAGGGCGGGGTGCCAGCAGAAATAAGGGATATCGAGGCCTAGCGACAGACATGCCTGTAACAGGTTGTCTGCCCCATCGACTTCGAGCTCTTTGCCGTCTACGTGGATAGTGGCCATGGTTCAAAGTTCTTCGTTGGCCCGGTGTCAGCGGGCGTGGCTAATGGAATCTTGTTATCCGTCCAAATCCAAACAGCCTGAAAAGGCGTCATCGGACGAAAGGCGAACGGCACGGACCGTTCGCCTTTTTTAAAGCGTTAAGCGCCGACTACGATCGGCCTTGCCAGAGGCGGGACGGCGGCGCGGGTGGGCGCGATGCCGGCTTCGAACTCTGGACGGAAATACTTGATGGCGCTGCCCAATGGCTCCACGGCACCCGGTGCGTGAGCACAGAAGGTCTTGCCTGGGCCGAGGAAGCCGACCAGACCCAGCAGGGTCTCGATGTCGCCGGCTTGCCCTTCACCGTTCTCGATGGCGCGCAGGAGCTTGACGCTCCACGGCAAACCGTCACGGCACGGGGTGCAGAAACCGCACGACTCACGGGCGAAGAACTCTTCCATGTTGCGCAGCAGGGACACCATGTTGACGCTGTCGTCTACCGCCATGGCCAGGCCGGTACCCATACGGGTGCCCACTTTGGCGATGCCGCCGGCGTACATTTGTGCGTCCAGGTGTTCCGGCAACAGGAAGCCGGTACCGGCGCCGCCTGGCTGCCAGCACTTGAGCTTGTAACCGTCGCGCATACCGCCGGCGTAGTCTTCGAACAGCTCGCGCGCAGGGACGCCGAACGGCAGTTCCCACAGGCCAGGGTTCTTCACTTTGCCGGAGAAGCCCATCAGCTTGGTGCCATGGTCTTCACTGCCTTCGCGAGCGAGGGATTTGTACCAGTCCACGCCGTCGCCGATGATCGCCGGCACGTTGCACAGCGTTTCGACGTTGTTCACGCAGGTCGGCTTGCCCCACACGCCAACGGCGGCAGGGAAGGGCGGCTTGGAGCGCGGATTGGCGCGGCGGCCTTCGAGGGAGTTGATCAGTGCGGTTTCTTCACCGCAGATGTAACGCCCGGCGCCGGTGTGGACGAACAGTTCGAAATCGAAACCGCTGCCCAGGATGTTCTTGCCCAACAGGCCTGCAGCCTTGGCTTCTTCCACGGCACGATTCAGGTGCTTGGCGGCGGTGGTGTATTCGCCACGCAGGAAGATATAGCCACGGTAGGTTTTCAGTGCGCGAGCACTGATCAGCATGCCTTCGATCAGCAGATGGGGCAGTTGCTCCATCAGCATGCGGTCTTTCCAGGTGTTGGGTTCCATTTCATCCGCGTTGCACAGCAGGTAGCGGATGTTCATGGATTCGTCTTTGGGCATCAGGCCCCACTTCACGCCAGTGGGGAAGCCTGCGCCACCGCGACCCTTGAGGCCGGAGTCCTTGACGGTCTGGACGATATCGTCCTGGGACATGTCGGCGAAGGCTTTACGCGCTGCGGCGTAGCCGTTCTTGGCCTGGTACTCGTCGAGCCAGACAGCCTCGCCGTCGTCACGCAGGCGCCAGGTCAGCGGGTGAGTCTCTGCACTGCGCTTGATGCGGTTGGCAGGGCCGAAGGAAGTCAGGGTCATACGTAGCCCTCGAGCAATTTGGCAACGCCAGCAGGCTGCACATCACCGAATGTGTCGTCGTCGATCATCAACGCCGGCGCCTTGTCGCAGTTACCGAGGCAGCAGACCGGCAGCAGGGTGAAACGACCGTCGGCGGTGGTTTGACCCAGGCCGATGCCCAGCTTGCTCTGGATTTCGCTGACCACCGACTCGTGGCCACCGATGTAGCAGACCATGCTGTCGCAGACGCGAATGATGTGACGACCGACTGGCTGACGGAAGATCTGGCTATAGAACGTCGCCACGCCTTCAACGTCGCTGGCCGGGATGCCAAGGATTTCGCCGATGGCGTAGAGCGCGCCGTCAGGCACCCAGCCACGTTCCTTCTGGACGATCTTCAGGGCTTCGATCGACGCCGCGCGCGGGTCTTCGTAGTGATGCAGCTCGTGCTCGATGGCCGAGCGCTCGGTTTCGCTCAGGGCGAAACGGTCTGTCTGGATAAGCGTGCTGTTCATGCTTAGCGGTCCACGTCGGCCATAACGAAGTCGATACTACCCAGGTACGCGATCAAGTCCGCGACCATGCTGCCTTTGATCACCGAAGGGATCTGCTGCAGATGCGGGAAGCTTGGGGTGCGAATCCGGGTGCGGTAGCTCATGGTGCCGCCATCGCTCGTCAGGTAATAACTGTTGATGCCCTTGGTCGCTTCGATCATCTGGAAGGATTCGTTGGCCGGCATGACCGGGCCCCACGAAACTTGCAGGAAGTGCGTGATCAAGGTCTCGATGTGCTGCAGCGTGCGCTCTTTGGGCGGCGGCGTGGTCAGCGGGTGATCCGCCTTGTACGGGCCTTCCGGCATGTTGCGCAGGCACTGGTCGATGATCTTGATGCTCTGGCGCATTTCTTCCACGCGCACGATGCAACGATCATAGGCATCGCCATTGGCCGCCAGCGGCACTTCGAATTCGAAGTTCTCGTAGCCGGAGTACGGACGAGCCTTGCGCAGGTCGAAATTGCAACCGGTCGAACGCAAGCCTGCACCGGTGACGCCCCATTCCAGGGCTTCTTTGGTGTTGTAGGCGGCGACGCCGATGGTCCGGCCACGCAGGATGCTGTTGTCCAGTGCGGCTTTCTGGTATTCGTCCAGGCGCTTTGGCATCCACTCGACGAAGTCCTTGACCAGTTTTTGCCAGCCGCGCGGCAGGTCGTGGGCAACGCCACCGATGCGGTACCAGGCCGGGTGCAGACGGAAACCGGTGATGGCTTCAATCACCGTGTACGCCTTCTGGCGGTCGGTGAAGGTGAAGAACACCGGGGTCATGGCGCCGACGTCCTGGATGTACGTACCCAGGAACAGCAGGTGGCTGGTGATCCGGAAGAACTCGGCCATCATGATGCGGATGACGTCGACCTTCTCTGGGACCTTGATGCCGGCCAGCTTCTCGACCGAGAGCACGTACGGCAGGTTGTTCATCACGCCGCCGAGGTAGTCGATACGGTCGGTGTACGGGATGAAGCTGTGCCAGGACTGACGCTCGGCCATCTTCTCGGCACCACGGTGGTGGTAGCCGACGTCCGGCACGCAGTCGACGATTTCTTCGCCGTCCAGTTGCAGGATGATGCGGAATGCACCGTGAGCGGAAGGGTGGTTCGGGCCCAGGTTGAGGAACATGTAGTCCTCGTTGGCGCCGGAACGTTTCATGCCCCAGTCTTCAGGCTTGAAGCGTGCAGCCTCTTCTTCAAGCTGATGCTTGGCCTGCGTCAGGCTGAACGGGTCGAACTCGGTGGCACGGGCCGGGAAGTCCTTGCGCAGCGGGTGACCTTCCCAGGTCGGCGGCATCATGATGCGGGTCAGGTGCGGGTGGCCGGCAAAGTTGATGCCGTACATGTCCCACACTTCACGCTCGTACCAGTTGGCGTTCGGCCAGATACCGGTCACGGTCGGCACGCTGAGGTCGCTCTCGGACAAGGCGACCTTGATCATTACGTCACTATTACGTTCGATCGACATCAAGTGATAGAACACTGTGAAGTCGGCACCGTTCGGCAAACCCTGGCGCTTGGTGCGCAGACGCTCGTCCACGCCGTGCAGGTCATAGAGCATGACGTACGGCTTGGGCAGGTTGCGCAGGAAGGTCAGGACTTCGACGAGTTTGGCACGGGCAACCCAAAGCACCGGCATGCCGGTGCGGGTGGCCTGGGCGCTGAACGCCTCAGGGCCAAAACGATTGTTCAATTCGACGACCACATCCTGGTCGTCTGCCTTGTAAGGCGGGATGTACAGAGCACTGCCTGTAGTCATGGTTTTTTTATCGCTTTCGGTCAACGTAAAGAATGAAGCCAGTTTCTCGTTTCTTTGTAAGAACAGAGCTGGATCAGACTTCGTCGGGGCTGCGCAGGTTGGTTACCTGAATACGCTGTTCGCGGCGCTGTTCCTTTTGCGAAGGCATCTCGGCGCGGTAAACGCCTTGATCGCCAACGACCCAGGAAAGTGGGCGACGCTCCTGGCCAATCGACTCCTGCAACAGCATCAAGCCTTGCAGAAAAGCTTCAGGGCGGGGCGGGCAGCCAGGCACGTAGACGTCCACGGGCAGGAACTTGTCCACCCCTTGAACGACGGAGTAGATGTCGTACATGCCACCGGAGTTGGCGCACGAACCCATGGAGATAACCCACTTCGGCTCGAGCATCTGCTCGTAGAGACGCTGAATGATCGGCGCCATCTTGATGAAGCAGGTTCCGGCAATAACCATGAAATCCGCTTGACGCGGCGATGCCCGGATAACCTCGGCGCCAAAGCGCGCGATGTCGTGGGGCGCCGTGAAGGCGGTGGTCATTTCCACGTAGCAGCACGAAAGGCCGAAGTTATACGGCCACAGGGAGTTCTTACGCCCCCAGTTGATCGTGCCGTTAAGCACGTCTTCGAGCTTGCCCATGAAAATGTTTTTGTGGACTTGATCTTCTAACGGATCGGAGACGGTTTCCCGTGCGCCAATCGGGTACTGCTCGTTAGGAGCATCGGGGTCGATCCTGGTGAGATTGTATTGCATCGCCAAAGCCTCATTGTTTCAGCTTCGCCTGCCGCTTACGACGAGCTTCCGGAGCCCAATCAAGGGCGCCCACTCGAAATAGGTAGACAAGACCTGCCAACAGAATTGCTATGAAAACGAGAGCTTCGACGAATCCGGTCCAGCCGCTTTCGCGGACGGACACAGACCAGGCAAAGAGAAATAGGGCTTCGATATCGAAGATCACGAACAGCATCGCGACCAGATAGAATTTGGCTGAGAGCCGCAAGCGGGCGCCACCGGTAGGTAGCATGCCGGACTCGAACGGTTCGTTTTTGCTGCGGCCCCAGGCTTTTGACCCGAGGAGGCTGGAGACGCCGAGCATGAAGGCGCACAGGCCGCCGACACCCAGAAGGAAAATGGCAAAGCCCCAGTTGTGGGCCATGAGTCCTGTCGCTTCGGGCATGCTGGTAATCCTTAACAGAGAGCAAAGGTCTCTGAGCTTGAAAAGAAATAAAGCAGTGACGATATGTCGCAGCAATCAATCGCGGTGATTTTATGGCTAAACACCGAGCAAGTAAAATTCCTGTAGCGAAATTATTTATAAGAATAAGGACATAGCGCACCTCAAAAAGCCTGCAGCCCATGCGTTGCGGGCATTAGCAGGGGTTTCGTCAATAATGTTTTGTGCGAGTTGTAACGAACATGAATCGTGCCAAATGATAATCAATATTGTTTGCGGCGGTTTTTGAACTGTTATTCGGGGTGGTGGCTGGAAAGTTGCGCTTACATGCCGGCTACTGCAAGTAGTGCGCGGGGCCGTTTTACCCTGTTTTGCCGATTGAAATACCGCTCTGGATCAATGTTTTTGCTCGTCCTTGCTCCCCCTTCCTGTAGGAGCAAGGCTTGCCCGCGATGAACGATGACTCGGTAAAGCCATTCACTGCGGATTTTCAGATTTACCGTATTGGCGAGCGCTGCGCACTCGAACGCAGCCTTCGGCAGCTGCTACGGGAGATTTGGTGTTCGTGAAATTGCGGGCAAAAAAACGCCCCGAACCAGTCGGGGCGTCAGATGTGCGGCATTCCGGTTAGTTTTTTACTCGGTCTGGAAGGGCCGTTTGTTCGTTCGAATCAGATCAGTGGAACTGTTCTTCTTCGGTGGAGCCGGTCAGTGCGGTAACCGAAGACGAGCCGCCCTGAATCACGGTGGTCATGTCGTCGAAGTAGCCGGTGCCCACTTCCTGCTGGTGCGCTACGAAGGTGTAACCCTTGGCGGCGTCAGCGAATTCCTGCTCTTGCAGCTTCACGTAGGCAGTCATGTCGTTGCGGGCGTAGTCGTGCGCCAGGTTGAACATGCTGTGCCACATGTTGTGAATGCCGGCCAGGGTAATGAACTGGTGCTTGTAGCCCATGGCAGACAGTTCGCGCTGGAACTTGGCGATGGTCGCGTCGTCCAGGTTTTTCTTCCAGTTGAAGGAAGGCGAGCAGTTGTACGACAGCAGTTGGTCCGGGTATTCCTTTTTGATCGCTTCAGCGAAGCGACGGGCTTCGTCCAGGTCCGGCTTGGCGGTTTCGCACCAGATCAGGTCGGCGTACGGCGCGTAGGCCAGGCCGCGAGCGATAGCCTGGTCGAGGCCGGCGCGAACTTTGTAGAAGCCTTCCTGGGTGCGCTCGCCAGTCACGAATGGCTGGTCGTACGGATCGCAGTCGGACGTCAGCAAATCAGCAGCGTTAGCGTCGGTACGGGCCAGGATGATGGTCGGCGTACCGGCAACGTCGGCTGCCAGACGAGCTGCGATCAGCTTCTGTATGGCTTCCTGGGTTGGAACCAGTACCTTGCCGCCCATGTGGCCGCATTTTTTCACGGAAGCCAGTTGGTCTTCGAAGTGAACGCCGGCAGCGCCTGCTTCGATCATGCTCTTCATCAGCTCGTAGGCGTTCAGAACGCCACCGAAACCGGCTTCAGCATCGGCAACGATCGGTGCGAAGTAGTCGATGTAACCTTCGTCGCCCGGGTTCTTGCCGGCTTTCCACTGGATCTGGTCGGCGCGACGGAACGAATTGTTGATGCGCTTGACCACGGTCGGTACGGAGTCGACCGGGTACAGCGACTGGTCCGGGTACATCGATTCTGCAGAGTTGTTGTCTGCAGCAACCTGCCAGCCCGACAGGTAGATCGCCTGGATGCCGGCTTTAACTTGCTGTACCGCCTGGCCGCCGGTCAGGGCGCCCATGCAGTTGACGAAATCTTTCTCGGGGCGGAAGGCTGGCTTGGCACCCTGGGTAACCAGGTTCCAGAGCTTCTCGGCGCCCATTTTTGCAAAGGTGTGCTCAGGTTGAACCGAGCCACGCAGACGGACGACGTCAGCAGCGGAGTAAGTGCGTGTCACGCCTTTCCAGCGCGGGTTTTCAGCCCAGTCTTTTTCAAGGGCTGCAATTTGCTGTTCGCGTGTCAGTGCCATGGAGATAAACCTCGTCGCATAGGTCTGGTGGAAAATTCCTGTTGCCAGATACGCACATTCAAATGGGGCGTAGATGGCTGCTCGCTGACCAGAAGCTTAGGCGGTCAAGTCGGGTCTGGCGGGGAAGGCGACGGGATGAACGATGGGCTCGAGGATGAAAGCTGAGCAGGTAAGGGCGAACTGGCGGGCGCATTCGGGCGTCGTGGGCCTTTATACGATCATCAGTGTGTTGCCGGGCTACCTATTACGCTTCCGTCCCTCGGGACAACTTCGTTCCAGTCGCAACCTCGTCAAACACACCTTATGGGCGGTACAGACACGAATCGGCTCAGGTCGGTAAGGTTAGAGCGCGATCCGAAGGCCCTTGCCAGGGCCCCTGATTAGCGGGAGCGAGGCCATCATGCCTTCGCTTTTTTGGCTCGTCAAACGTTTTGTAGTGCTATTTTTCAAGCACTACATCTTTAGTCTAATACGACTAATCAGTCAGTTTTTGGTGTGTTAGTCCAAGGTGTCGACTTTGACTCGCAACGTCATGTCATCCCGTCCCTGAGTAGAGTAGCTGCGGCTCATAGCCTGTTTGTCGGCTTGCGTCTGGCGGTTGACGCCAGCCAGAGTGATCCACTCGCCCAGGCGGCCGCTGACGGTTGTGTCGGTGCTTTGCACGTTCACTACATCGGGGCGTTCCTGGCTCATGCGGTCACGGTTGGTGCTGATTGCCAGGTGAACGATGTCGCCGGTAACGCTGGCGGTGACGTAGAAACCCTGGGTGACGTTGCGGTATTGGGTCTGGTTTTGCTGGTGAGCGTAGTTGTTGAGCGGGTTTTGCGGCTGGCGGGAGGTGTTTACCTGATTTGGCAGGCTGGTGTAGGTGTCGGTCTGGGTGGTGGTCAGCGGCACGCTCTGGCCGATCTGGATCAGGGCGGGCGTACCTTCGCTGGTCTGGACCTGCTGGATGCCGCCTTCACGGCTATCGGTGCTGTAGGTGATGATCTGCGTTTGCCGATCGGCGTTGTTCTGCTGGTTGTTTTCGTTGGTGTCGACAGTGATCAGCAGACGCTTGGGTACGGTGTCGAGCTGTGCGATCAGGGCTTTGAGTTCGTTGATCTTGTCGAGTTCGGCGTTGACGATCAGCTGGTTGCCGTAGGCGCTGACCTTGCCGTCCCTGCCGATAAAATTCTGCGCCACCGGCAGCAGGTCGGCGCTGGTGCGATTGTTGAGCTGCACCACCTCGGTAGCAGCGACGACCGAAAAGCTGCAGGTCAGCAGCAGCGTGGTGAGCAGGGTGCGTAGGGACATGTCCGTTATCTCCGCGAATAAAAAAAGCCTGTAGGAGCTGCCGCAGGCTGCGATCTTTTGATCTTGCTGGCAACACCGTTTGCACGATACCAAAACGCCCCGCTATCTGGAGGATAGCGGGGCGTTTTTGTGGTGTTGCTGGTGTGCACTTGTGGCGAGGGAGCTTGCTCCCGCTGGGCTGCGCAGCAGCCCTAATAATTTTGGGGCCGCTTCGCGACCCAGCGGGAGCAAGCTCCCTCGCCACAGGTAATCAGCCCTTGCGAACCATGTCCACGTGAGGAATCCCTGCTTCCAGGAACTCTTCACTGACCACGGTAAAGCCCAGGCGCTCGTAGAACGCTGTCGCCTGAACCTGCGCGCTGAGCATCTGCTGCTTGAGCCCGCGCTTCTCGGCTTCGCCGATCACTGCCTGCATCAGCTTGTCGCCGACCTTCAGGCCGCGCCAGTCCTTGAGTACCGATACCCGGCCGATGTGGCCATCGGGCAGCAGGCGGGCGGTACCAATCGGAAAGTCGCCTTCGAAGGCGAGGAAATGCACGGCGCTCGCGTCGTCGGCATCCCATTCCAGTTCGGGTGGAACGGATTGCTCGGCGATGAACACCGTTTCACGAATGCGCCGGATCTCGGCGTTATCCTTTTGCCAGTCTGCGACACGTACGCGAATTTTATTCATCAGCGAATCCCAGGCTACCTTGCTTGACCAGCTCGCACAGCAGGTTGCGGCCGTCTTCATCGCTCAGCCATTGGCCAAGGTTGTCGACGTGCAGCGCATCGGCGGCGCAAATCATTTTCAGCAGTTCGCGCAGTTTGCCTGGCAGATAACGGCTCTGGCCGCTGGCGAACAGCAGCAGGTCGTCGTCGACTTCGGACCAGGCCAGGCGCGCGCTTGGATTGCGAATCAGCACGGCGCCTTGTTCAAGGCTGCTCAGCAGGTCGTCTTCTTCCAGTTCCGGGCCAACCACCAATTCCGGGTAGCGTGGCTCGGTCATGAACTGGCCGAACCAGGTCAGCAACAGGCGCTCGTCGCTCATGTGCTCGGCCAGCAGGCTTTTCAAGCGGTCGAGCGCATCGTGCTGGATCTGGTGCGGGTCGATCGCTGGCTGCGCGTCGGCATCGGTGTAGCGTTCTTCGTCAGGCAGGAACTGGCTGAGGAAGTCGGTGAAGTGGGTCAGCACTTCAGCGGCGCTTGGGGCGCGGAAACCGACCGAGTAGGTCATGCAGTCATCGACGGCCACGCCGCAGTGGGCCAGGCGCGGCGGCAGGTACAGCATGTCGCCCGGTTCCAGGGTCCACTCGTCGGTGGCTTCGAAGTCGGCGAGGATACGCAGGTCGGCATGTTGCAGCAGCGGACTGTCGGAATCGCACATCTGGCCGATTTTCCAGTTGCGCTTGCCGTGGCCTTGCAGCAGGAACACGTCGTAGTTGTCGAAGTGCGGACCGACACTGCCGCCCGGGGCGGCAAAGCTGATCATCACGTCGTCGATGCGCCAGCTCGGCAGGAAGCGGAAGTTTTCCAGCAGCTCGGCGACTTCCGGCACGAACTGGTCGACGGCCTGCACCAGCAGGGTCCACTCGCGCTCTGGCAGCTTGCTGAATTCGTCTTCGGCGAACGGGCCGCGACGCAGTTCCCAAGGGCGCTCGCCGTGCTCGATGACCAGGCGCGATTCGACTTCTTCTTCCAGTGCCAGACCGGCCAGTTCGTCGGCGTCGATCGGGCTTTCGAAGTCAGGGATCGCCTGGCGGATCAACAGCGGTTTTTTCTGCCAGTAGTCGCGCAGGAATTCCCGTGCCGTGATGCCGCCCAGAAGTTGAAGAGGAGTATCAGGATTCATGTGTAACCTATTGAAAAAAAGCACTTTTCAGACGGGAATAAAAACGCCCGGCGCTGCCGGGCGTCTCAAAGGGTCAAGCGGTCGATCAGATGCGTTTGGCTTGTGCCACGGCGTTGCCGATGTAGTTGGCCGGGGTGAGCTTTTTCAGCTCGGCCTTTGCTTCGGCAGGCATGTCCAGTGCATCGATGAAAGTCTGCAACGCTTCAGGGCTGATGCCCTTGCCGCGCGTCAGTTCTTTCAGCTTTTCGTACGGGTTTTCAATGTTGTAGCGACGCATCACGGTCTGGATTGGCTCGGCCAGAACTTCCCAGCACGCGTCCAGGTCCGCAGAAATTTTCTGAGCATTGAGCTCTAACTTGCTGATTCCCTTGAGACTTGCTTCGTACGCAATCACGCTGTGGGCGAAGCCGACGCCGAGGTTGCGCAGTACGGTGGAGTCGGTCAGGTCGCGCTGCCAGCGGGAGATCGGCAGTTTGCTCGCCAGGTGCTGGAACAGCGCGTTGGCGATGCCCAGGTTGCCTTCGGAGTTTTCGAAGTCGATCGGGTTGACCTTGTGCGGCATGGTCGAGGAACCGATTTCGCCGGCAATGGTGCGCTGCTTGAAGTAGCCCAGGGAGATGTAGCCCCAGATATCGCGATCGAAGTCGATCAGGATGGTGTTGAAGCGCGCGATCGCGTCGAACAGCTCGGCGATGTAGTCGTGCGGTTCGATCTGTGTGGTGTACGGGTTGAAGCCCAGGCCCAGCTCGTCTTCGATGAAGGCGCGGGCGTTGGCTTCCCAGTCGATCTCAGGGTAAGCCGACAGGTGAGCGTTGTAGTTGCCGACGGCGCCGTTGATCTTGCCCAGCAGCGGTACGGCAGCAATTTGAGCGATCTGGCGCTCCAGACGGTAAACCACGTTCGCCAGTTCTTTGCCCAGGGTGGTCGGCGAAGCCGGCTGGCCGTGGGTGCGCGACAGCATGGGTACGTCGGCGAAGCGGATGGCCAACTCGCGGATGGCTTCGGCGGTTTGGCGCATCAGCGGCAGCATCACGTCATCACGGCCTTCGCGCAGCATCAGGGCGTGGGACAGGTTGTTGATGTCCTCGCTGGTGCAGGCAAAGTGGATGAATTCACTGACGTTGGCCAGTTCAGGCAGCTTGGCCGCCTGTTCCTTGAGCAGGTACTCAATGGCTTTAACGTCGTGGTTGGTGGTGCGCTCGATCTCTTTGACGCGCTCGGCGTGTTCCAGAGAGAAGTTTTCCGCCAGGGTGTTCAGCACGGCGTTAGCTTCGGCGGAGAACGCCGGCACTTCGCTGATGGCAGGATGAGCGGCCAGGCGCTGGAGCCAGCGCACTTCAACCAGGACGCGAGCACGGATCAGACCGTATTCGCTGAAAATTGGGCGCAGGGCCTGGGTTTTGCCGGCGTAGCGGCCGTCAACAGGGGAAACCGCAGTGAGCGAAGAGAGCTGCATGGGGTGTTCTCGGACAGTCGGGCAACGAAATGGGGCGCGTATCATACATGAAAAAAATCCGCCGGTCCGTTGCCAACTGACCAGCGTCTTACGCGTTACAGGCTACAAAAGGGTGTTGCTGGCTGTGCGGGTGTGGTTCAGCTGCTGCGCATCAGCGGATAAAGCTCTTTGAGCAGTTTGCGGCGACTGATCACCAACTGCCAGCGATGACCGCCCAACTGCCGCCACAAGCGCGCCGAGCGGATGCCGGCCAGTAACAGGGCGCGGATCTTCGAGGCGTTGCTTGGCTGCTGCAGGTTGCGCATGTCACCGTGCACTTGAATGCGTTGGCGCAGGGTGCTCAAGGTGTCCTGATACAGCGCGCCACAGGCGGCGATCACGTTTTCGTGGGCCGGGCCGAAATGTTCGACCTGGGACTGAATCTGCGGCAAGCGCTTGCCGATCACTTCAAGCATGTCGCCGCGCTTGGCCAGTTGGCGCTCAAGACCGAGCATCGACAGGGCGTAGCGCAAGGGTTCGCGCTGCAAGGTGCTCGGGTCGCGTTCAAGGGCGCCGATCAACGCGCGATAACCTTCGCGCAGATTGATATCGTCGCCGCCGTAGACCTCCAGCGTGTCCTTGGGGTCGATGATCAACAAGCTGCCAAGCATGCAGGTCAGGCCGGCTTCGCTGACCTGCCCGGTCTTGGCTATCTTGTCGACCAGCACGGCGGCGAGAAACACGCCGCCAAGCGCTGTCAGTTGCTCCTGAGTCGGGCTCATGCGCACGAATCCTTGCTGCTCCAGGGTTCGGCGACTTCGATGACACCGCCACCGAGGCAAACTTCACCGTCGTAAAACACCACCGATTGACCAGGGGTGACCGCGCGCTGCGGGTCATCGAAGGTGGCGCGGTAGCCGTTGGCGGTTTTTTCCAGGGTGCAAGGCTGGTCGCTCTGGCGATAGCGGACTTTTGCCGTGAGTTTGCGCGGCGAGCTCAGGTCGACCGGGTTGACCCAGTAGATGTCCGAGGCGAGCAGGGCGCGGGAGAACAGCCAAGGATGGTCATTGCCCTGGCCAACGATCAGCTCGTTGTGTTCCAGGTCCTTGATCAGCACGTACCACGGCTCGTCGCTGGCGTCTTTCAAGCCGCCGATGCCCAGGCCCTGACGCTGACCGATGGTGTGGTACATCAGGCCGTGGTGGCGGCCGATCACTTCGCCTTCGGTGGTCTTGATGTCGCCCGGCTGTGCCGGCAGGTATTGCTTGAGGAAGTCGCTGAAACGTCGTTCACCGATAAAGCAGATACCGGTGGAATCTTTCTTCTTCGCGGTGGCCAGGGCGTGTTTCTCGGCAATCGCGCGAACTTCGGGTTTTTCCAGTTCGCCGACCGGGAACAGGGTCTTGGCGATCTGTTCGCCGCCTACGGCGTGCAGGAAGTAGCTCTGGTCCTTGTTCGGGTCCAGGCCTTTGAGCAATTCGGTACGGCCATCGATGTCGCGACGGCGCACGTAATGGCCGGTGGCGATCAGGTCGGCGCCGAGCATCATGGCGTAGTCGAGGAACGCCTTGAACTTGATTTCACGGTTGCACAGGATGTCCGGGTTCGGCGTGCGGCCGGCCTTGTATTCGGCCAGGAAGTGCTCGAACACGTTATCCCAGTACTCGGCGGCGAAGTTGGCGGTGTGCAGCTTGATGCCAATCTTGTCGCACACGGCCTGAGCGTCCGCCAGGTCGTCCATGGCGGTGCAGTAGTCTGTTCCGTCGTCCTCTTCCCAGTTCTTCATGAACAGGCCTTCCACCTGATAACCCTGCTCGATCAGCAGTAGGGCGGAAACGGAAGAGTCCACGCCGCCGGACATGCCGACAATGACGCGCTTCTTTTGTGTGTCAGAAGGGGCTGGATCACGCATAGGGATTTAATGAGTGTCTTGAAAAAGGACGCGATTCTATCAGGCCCGAGCCTGCAAGGCTAAAGAGAAGGGCGGATCAGTTCGAGACTGAAGAGTTTACCGCTCAGGTAATCGTCGATACAGCGAATAATCAGCTCGCTGCGCCAGCGCTCGTGTTGCGCAAGGAGTTCGTCGCGGGTCAGCCATTTTGCGCCGACGATGCCGTCGTCGAGTTGATAATCGGGGTGGTGTTTCAAGGCTTTGGCGGCAAAACACACACGTTGGTAAGTCACGCCGTTGCTTGGGGCGGTATAGAGGTAGATGCCTACTACGCCGGTAGCTTCAACGTCCCAGCCGGTTTCTTCGAGGGTTTCACGAATGGCGGCTTCGGTCAGGGTTTCGTTCGGGTCCAGATGCCCGGCCGGTTGATTGAGTACCACGCGTCCGGCCTTGAGCTCTTCGACCATCAGGAAGCGGCCGTTGTCTTCGACGATGGTGGCGACGGTGATGTGGGGTAGCCAATCCATGAATGTGCCTCGGATCATTGTAGGAGCAAAGCTTGCTCGCGATGGTATCACTGCGGTGTGTCTGTAAGGCCGCGGTGCCTGGATCGCGAGCAAGCTTTGCTCCTACAGGTTTGTGGGGTGTTGGAAACAGAAACCCCGGCACGGGGCCGGGGCTTCTTTGCATCCTTACAACCTTAAACCAGCGCAGCAATCGCCGCGTTGAAGGTGTTGCTTGGGCGCATGGCCTTGCTGATCAGCTCGGCGTCGGCGTGGTAGTAACCGCCGATGTCGACTGGCTTGCCCTGAACGGCGTTGAGCTCGGCAACGATGGTCGCCTCGTTCTCGGTCAGGGTTTTTGCCAGTTGGCTGAACTGCGCTTGCAGCGCTGCGTCTTCAGTCTGGGCGGCCAGGGCCTGGGCCCAGTACAGCGCCAGGTAGAAGTGGCTGCCGCGGTTGTCGATGTTGCCGACTTTGCGCGATGGCGACTTGTTGTTGTCCAGGAACTGGCCGGTGGCCTGGTCCAGGGTCTTGGCCAGCACCAGCGCCTTAGGGTTGTTGTAAGTAACACCCAGGTGCTCAAGGGAGGCGGCCAGGGCCAGGAACTCGCCCAGGGAATCCCAGCGCAGGAAGTTTTCTTCCAGCAGTTGCTGAACGTGCTTCGGTGCCGAACCGCCAGCGCCGGTTTCGAACAGACCGCCGCCATTCATCAGTGGAACGATCGACAGCATCTTGGCGCTGGTGCCCAGCTCCATGATCGGGAACAGGTCGGTCAGGTAGTCACGCAGTACGTTACCGGTCACCGAGATGGTGTCCTTGCCTTCGCGAGTACGGGCCAGGGTGAAGGCCATCGCGTCGACTGGCGACATGATGCGGATGTCCAGGCCGGAAGTGTCGTGGTCCTTCAGGTAAGCCTGAACTTTCTCGATCACTACGCCGTCGTGGGCGCGCATTGGGTCCAGCCAGAAGATTGCCGGCGTTGCGCTTGCGCGAGCACGGTTGACGGCCAGTTTGACCCAGTCCTGGATCGGCGCGTCTTTGGTCTGGCACATGCGGAAGATGTCGCCGGCTTCAACCGACTGCTCCAGCAGAGTGCGACCAGCGCTGTCGGAAACCCGAACCACGCCGTTTGCCTTGATCTGGAAAGTCTTGTCGTGGGAGCCGTACTCTTCGGCTTTTTTCGCCATCAGGCCAACGTTTGGCACGCTGCCCATGGTGGTTGGGTCGAAGGCGCCGTGTTGCTTGCAGTCTTCGATCACCGCCTGGTAGATGGTGGCGTAGCAGCGATCCGGGATCACGGCCTTGGTGTCGTGCAGCTGGCCGTCGGTGCCCCACATCTTGCCGGAGTCACGGATCATGGCTGGCATCGAGGCGTCGACGATAACGTCGCTCGGCACGTGCAGGTTGGTGATGCCTTTGTCGGAGTTGACCATCGCCAGCGAAGGGCGAGCGGCGTAGACCGCCTGGATGTCCGCTTCGATCGCCGCTTGCTGCTCGGCAGGCAACGCCTTGATGCGGGCGTACAGGTCGCCGATGCCGTTGTTCAGGTTGAAGCCGATCTGTGCCAGCACGTCAGCGTGCTTGGCCAGGGCGTCTTTATAGAACTCGGCAACGATCTGGCCGAACATGATCGGGTCGGAGACCTTCATCATGGTGGCTTTCAGGTGAACCGACAGCAGAACGCCTTTTTGCTTGGCGTCTTCGATTTCTGCGGCGATGAAGCTGCGCAGGGCGTTTTTGCTCATCACGGCGCAATCGAGGATCTCACCGGCTTGCACGGTGGTTTTTTCTTTCAGGACGGTGGTGGTGCCGTCTTGAGCGATCAGTTCGATTTTCACGGCGTCAGCGGCGTCGATCAGGGCAGCTTTTTCGCTGCCGTAGAAATCGCCGGTGCTCATGTGAGCGACGTGAGACTTGGAGTCTTTTGCCCAGGCGCCCATTTTGTGCGGGTGCTTGCGAGCGTAGTTCTTGACCGACAGTGGCGCGCGGCGATCGGAGTTGCCTTCACGCAGAACCGGGTTTACCGCGCTGCCCTTGATCTTGTCGTAACGGGACTTGGCGTCCTTGTCAGCGTCGCTGGTGACGGTTTCCGGGTAGTCCGGCAGTGCATAGCCCTGGGCTTGCAGTTCTTTGATCGCGGCCTGCAGTTGCGGAACCGAAGCACTGATGTTCGGCAGTTTGATGATGTTGGCTTCAGGCGTGACGGCCAGCGCGCCCAGTTCGGCGAGGTGGTCGGCTACGGCTTTATTACCCAATTGCTCGGGGAAGCTGGCCAGGATGCGCCCTGCAAGAGAGATATCGCGGGTTTCCACGGCGATATCAGCGGAGGCGGTGAAAGCCTCTACGATAGGCAACAGTGAATAGGTGGCGAGGGCTGGGGCTTCGTCGGTGAAGGTGTAGATGATCTTCGAGCGGTTGGGCATATTCGGATTAACTCTCTTCTTTGCTAAAGCGTGCGCAGAAACTCGAGGGGCGCCGGGTAAGCGCGTTCGTTCAAAGTCATCCATGAGCCGAATGTCGAGGTTTCTTCGCGGTGATGTTGGGTGCATCAGTCGAGCGTCAAGCGGGTGGACTGCGGTAACAGCCCGGCTTTAATCGGGCGGAAAGTCTCGTAATAGAGAGGTTCGCCTATGTGACCCTGCGGTCAGCGGCGGCATTATACATAGGTAGCTGGCAATCTGCCGATGGTTCATATGCAACGAATATCGTCCATTGGTCTAAAGGTCGCAGGCGTGCGTGCGGCGTAGAGTCGTCTACCGTGCTTGAGTTTGGCGCTTTTCCCTTTGCTTTCAGGCTTGTACGTCGTGAACTGTGCGGCTTTGCGGCAGATCGATGGAACATAGGGTTTGCGTGCCGATTCAACTGGGGTACGCTCGGACGAAGCCAGATGTTCAATCCAAACAATGGAGTTCAGCATGGGATACAAGAAGATTCAGGTTCCAGCAGTCGGCGACAAAATCACCGTCAATGCAGACCATTCTCTCAATGTTCCTAACAACCCGATCATCCCTTTCATTGAAGGTGATGGTATCGGCGTTGATATCAGCCCGGTCATGATCAAGGTTGTCGATGCTGCTGTTAAGAAGGCTTACGGCGGCGAGCGCAAAATTTCCTGGATGGAAGTCTACGCCGGGGAAAAAGCGACTCAGGTTTACGATCAGGACACCTGGCTGCCTCAGGAAACTCTGGATGCAGTCAAGGATTACGTGGTTTCCATCAAGGGCCCGCTGACCACGCCGGTCGGTGGCGGTATCCGTTCCCTCAACGTTGCCCTGCGTCAGCAGCTCGACCTTTATGTGTGCCTGCGTCCTGTGCGCTGGTTCGAAGGCGTGCCTAGCCCGGTCAAGAAGCCTGGCGATGTCGACATGACGATCTTCCGCGAGAACTCGGAAGACATCTACGCGGGTATTGAATGGAAGGCCGGTTCGCCGGAGGCGACCAAGGTCATCAAGTTCCTCAAAGAAGAAATGGGCGTTACCAAGATCCGTTTCGACCAAAATTGCGGTATCGGCATCAAGCCGGTTTCCCTGGAAGGCACCAAGCGTCTGGCACGCAAGGCTCTGCAATATGTTGTCGACAATGATCGCGATTCGCTGACCATCGTCCACAAAGGCAACATCATGAAGTTCACCGAAGGTGCCTTCAAGGAGTGGGCCTACGAAGTGGCCGCTGAAGAATTCGGCGCAACCCTGCTCGACGGCGGCCCGTGGATGCAGTTCAAGAACCCGAAAACCGGCAAGAACGTCATCGTCAAGGATGCCATCGCCGACGCCATGCTCCAGCAGATCCTGCTGCGCCCGGCTGAATACGATGTGATCGCGACCCTGAACCTGAACGGCGACTACCTGTCCGACGCCCTGGCGGCAGAGGTGGGTGGTATCGGTATCGCGCCAGGTGCCAACCTGTCCGACACCGTGGCGATGTTCGAAGCCACCCACGGCACTGCACCGAAGTACGCCGGCAAGGACCAGGTCAACCCGGGTTCGCTGATTTTGTCTGCTGAAATGATGCTGCGTCACATGGGCTGGACCGAAGCGGCCGACCTGATCATCAAGGGCACCAACGGCGCAATCTCGGCCAAGACCGTGACCTATGACTTCGAACGTCTGATGGAAGGCGCCAAACTGCTGTCTTCTTCCGCGTTCGGCGATGCGCTGATCTCGCACATGTAAGCTGATTTGCGTTAAATAAAAAACCGGCCGACTCAAATGATGAGTCGGCCGGTTTTTTTATGTCTCTAAGTTTGCTGGTATCAGCTCAACGCACGCTCGTGCTGGACGGTCGTTGCAGGCGCGGGCGCATTGGCCTTTACTGTAGCTGAGTCGATGTTGATCGCGTGCAGGCCTTTGGGGCCCTGGATGATCTCGAAACTCACGGATTGGCCTGCTTTCAAGGTCTTGTAGCCGTCCATTTTAATGGCCGAGTAGTGGGCAAAGAGATCTTCCTCCTTGCCGTCCTCGTTGATGAAGCCATATCCCTTGGCATTGTTGAACCACTTGACCTTACCGCTAGCCATGCTCATATCCCTCTGCAACAGACTCCATCACTGGAGTATCATCCAGTTAATCCGCATCAACCCTGAAATGGGGTTGGCTGTGCGGACCTTTTTTACCCACCGTGGGCTCTATTGGTTGTAACACTGATTTGCCGATAGTCAAGGTGACCAAGCAGTCGGGGTTGAAAAGCTCTGGGGCCGCCCCCACCACTGTATTCAGCTCAACTAACGAACCTTTCTTTCCATGCATGCTATCAGCCAGATTCGACTAACATTCAATCAGGATCGCCCTGATTTACACGACGACGATTCAGCAGGCATTGCTGTACAGGAGGCTAAGCCTGCGTTACAGGCGCCGCCGATGTACAAGGTGGTTTTGTTCAATGATGACTACACACCGATGGATTTCGTCGTCGAAGTGCTCGAGGTGTTTTTTAACCTGAATCGCGAGCTGGCGACCAAGGTCATGCTGGCCGTCCATACAGAAGGACGGGCAGTATGTGGAGTGTTTACCCGCGACATCGCCGAGACCAAGGCCATGCAGGTCAACCAGTACGCCAGGGAAAGCCAGCATCCGCTACTCTGTGAAATCGAGAAGGACGGTTAACGCCGACCACTTGGGTATGAGGTGAAGCTATGTTAAACCGCGAGCTCGAAGTCACCCTCAATCTCGCCTTCAAGGAGGCGCGTTCGAAACGTCATGAGTTCATGACCGTCGAACACCTCCTGTTGGCTCTATTGGATAATGAGGCAGCCGCCACCGTTTTGCGTGCGTGCGGCGCAAACCTCGACAAACTCAAGCATGACCTGCAGGAGTTCATCGACTCCACCACGCCTTTGATCCCCCTTCATGACGAGGATCGCGAAACCCAGCCAACCCTGGGCTTCCAGCGTGTACTGCAACGTGCTGTCTTTCATGTACAGAGCTCGGGCAAACGCGAAGTAACTGGCGCCAACGTGCTGGTTGCAATCTTCAGTGAGCAAGAGAGTCAGGCGGTGTTCCTGCTGAAACAGCAGAGCGTTGCACGCATTGATGTCGTCAATTACATCGCTCATGGCATCTCGAAAGTGCCTGGGCATGGCGAACACTCTGAAGGTGAGCAAGATATGCAGGACGACGAGGGCGGTGAGTCTTCTTCTTCAGGCAATCCTCTGGATGCATATGCCAGCAACCTCAACGAACTGGCGCGCCAGGGGCGTATCGACCCATTGGTCGGGCGTGAAATGGAAGTTGAGCGTGTCGCGCAGATTCTGGCGCGTCGGCGTAAAAACAATCCGTTGCTGGTCGGCGAGGCAGGCGTGGGTAAAACCGCAATTGCCGAAGGTCTGGCCAAGCGCATTGTCGACAATCAGGTGCCTGATCTGTTGGCCAATAGCGTGGTTTATTCGCTCGATCTGGGCGCATTACTCGCTGGGACCAAATACCGTGGCGATTTCGAGAAACGCTTCAAGGCGTTGCTCAATGAGCTGAAAAAACGTCCGCAGGCGATCCTGTTCATCGACGAGATCCACACCATTATTGGTGCAGGTGCCGCCTCTGGCGGTGTCATGGATGCTTCGAACCTGCTCAAGCCGCTGCTGTCGTCGGGTGATATCCGTTGCATCGGCTCGACCACGTTCCAGGAATTCCGTGGGATCTTCGAAAAAGACCGTGCCCTGGCTCGGCGCTTCCAGAAGGTCGATGTGTCGGAGCCTTCGGTCGAAGACACCATTGGTATCCTGCGCGGTCTCAAGGGGCGTTTCGAGCTCCATCACAATATCGAATACAGTGATGAAGCCCTGCGCGCCGCTGCCGAACTGGCATCGCGCTACATCAATGACCGGCACATGCCGGACAAGGCCATCGACGTCATCGACGAGGCGGGCGCCTATCAGCGTCTGCAGCCGATCGAGAAGCGTGTGAAACGCATCGAAGTGCCTCAGGTCGAGGACATCGTGGCGAAGATCGCGCGGATTCCGCCAAAACACGTCACCAGCTCCGACAAAGAGTTGCTGCGTAACCTTGAGCGCGATCTGAAGTTGACGGTGTTCGGCCAGGATGCGGCGATTGATTCCTTGTCGACCGCGATCAAGCTGTCCCGTGCGGGTCTGAAGTCGCCTGACAAGCCTGTCGGTTCGTTCCTGTTTGCCGGCCCTACCGGGGTCGGTAAAACCGAAGCGGCCCGGCAACTGGCCAAGGCGCTCGGGATCGAACTGGTTCGCTTCGACATGTCCGAATACATGGAACGCCACACCGTTTCGCGTTTGATCGGTGCACCTCCGGGGTACGTCGGGTTCGATCAGGGCGGCCTGCTGACTGAAGCGATCACCAAGCAGCCTCATTGCGTGCTGTTGCTCGATGAAATCGAGAAGGCGCATCCGGAAGTCTTCAACCTGCTGTTGCAGGTCATGGACCACGGTACGCTTACCGATAACAACGGGCGCAAGGCGGATTTCCGTAACGTGATCGTCATCATGACGACCAACGCCGGTGCCGAAACCGCAGCTCGGGCTTCTATTGGCTTCACGCATCAGGATCACTCGTCTGACGCGATGGAAGTGATCAAGAAGAGCTTCACGCCGGAATTCCGTAACCGTCTGGACACCATTATCCAGTTTGGTCGCCTCAGTCATGAGGTCATCAAAAGCGTGGTGGACAAGTTCCTTACCGAACTGCAGGCGCAGCTGGAAGACAAGCGTGTACTGCTCGAGGTCACCGACGCTGCACGCAGTTGGCTGGCGGCCGGTGGTTATGATGCGACGATGGGTGCGCGACCAATGGCGCGCTTGATTCAGGACAAGATCAAGCGTCCGCTGGCGGAGGAGATTCTCTTTGGCGAACTGGCCGAGCATGGCGGTGTGGTACACATCGACATCAAGGATGGCGAGTTGACCTTCGACTTTGAGACTACTGCTGAAATGGCCTGACGGTTGTTGCTGTTGCTTTAAAGCAGAAGGCGCCTGGTGGCGCCTTTTTGCTGTCTGTGGGTTGGGGTTGGGGTTGGGGTTGGGGTGTATATCCGTTGCTGCGGTAACGGCGGCTGGCGGTTTCGCCCTTACGGCGACTCACTTTTTTTACAAGCGCCTAAAAAAAGTAAGCAAAAAAACGCTCGCCCCAAGCGTACGGCACCTCGCTTAGGCTCGGCGTTCCCTCGCTACGGTATTCATCAGGAGGCATCGCCTACGGTCTGCTTCGCGACGACCTCCTCTCGATGTGTCCGGCTACGCCGTACGGCGCTACGCGCCAACCTCCTGATGAACACCTCCACTCGGCCTCCCGAAGGGGCGGGCGGATCAAGATCAACAGCGGCAGGCGAGCTAACGCTCGGCCTGTTGAGTGGTGGGGAGATGCGCTGCTTTGCCTTTTTTTCCTTTTTTTCCTTTTTTGTGGGAGCCGGGCTTGCCCGCGATGACGACCTGACAGCCGACCAATCTCTCACAGATGTACGCCATTCAAAAGTGTGGGAGCTGGCTTGCCCGCGATGACGACCTGACAGCCGACCAATCTCTTGCAGATGTACGCCATTCAAAAGTGTGGGAGCTGGCTTGCCTGCGATGGCGGCCTGACAGCCGACCAATCTCCTGCATATGCACGCCAATCCCATTGTGGGGGCGAGGCTGCTCGCGATGGCGACTTGACTGGCGGATCTGCACCTATCAAAACTGTGGGGGCTGGCTTGCCTGTGAAGGCGGTCTGACTGTTGATCGGTTTCTGGTGGATGTACTCGAATTACAGTGGGGCTACAAAACGCTTTGGCTTTGGCTTTGGCTTTGGCTTTGGCTTTTGATCTTGATCTGTTTTTGATCTTTCGCCCCATCGGCAGGCCGAGCGTAGGTGTCCATCAGGGGGTAGGCGCGCAGCGCCGTTCGACGAAGTCGAACACATCGAGAGGAGGTCGTCGCGAAGCAGACCGTAGGCGATGCCCCCTGATGGGCACCGTAGGGAGGGAACACCGAGCCTTGGCGAGGTGCCGTACGCCGGGGCGAAGCCTTTTGCTTACTTTTCGCTGGGCCGGCACCCCGGCGTCTGGAAAAGTGAGTCGCTGTAAGAGCGAAACCATAAGCAGCCGTTACCGCAGCAACGGATATACACCCCAGCCGAAAGATCCCAGACAAACAAAAACGCCCGGCAGAGCCGGGCGTTTTGTATTGACTTGATTAACGAGCGCGGTAAGTGATCCGCCCTTTGCTCAAATCATAGGGCGTCAGCTCGACGCGCACTTTGTCACCGGTAAGAATACGAATGTAATTCTTGCGCATCTTGCCGGAAATATGCGCGGTTACGACGTGCCCATTTTCCAACTCCACACGAAACATGGTGTTGGGCAGGGTGTCGACGACAGTGCCTTCCATTTCGAAGCTGTCTTCTTTCGACATGCAGTAAAGCCCTCGGTATCCAATGAATGGCCCGGTGCAACTGCGCCAGGCAAAAGCGGCGTGCATTGTGCCCGAAAAGTGGGGTTTAAGCCAAGGGCTTTAGGGCTGAACCTAGTTCAGTACCACCCAGCGCTGATTAATCAGCAGCTCTATGGGGCGATATTGGGTCTTGTAGTTCATTTTCTTGCAGTTTTTGATCCAGTATCCAAGGTAAACCGCGTCCAGTCCCAGGCGCCGGGCTTCGTTGATTTGCCAGAGAATCGCGTAACGCCCCAGGCTGCGGCGATCTTCTTCGGGCTCATAGAAGGTGTAGACCGCCGACAAGCCGTTGGGCAGCAGATCCGTCACGGCGACCGCCAGCAGACGGCCTTCGAGGCGGAACTCATAGAAACGCGAAAACGGCAGGTCGCGGACCAGAAAGGTCGAAAACTGATCGCGGCTGGGCGGGTACATGTCGCCATCGGCGTGGCGCTGTTCGATATAGCGTTGGTAAAGCTCGAAATATTCTTCGCTGAAACCCGGTTTGGCCGGGCGAACCTGCAGGTCGGCGTTGCGTTTGAAAATGCGTTTTTGCTGACGGTTTGGCGAAAACTGTGCAACCGGAATGCGCGCTGGCACACACGCATTGCAATTTTGGCAATGCGGCCGGTACAGGTGATCGCCACTGCGACGAAAACCCATTTCCGACAGGTCTGCATAGACATGCACATCCATGGGCTGGCTAGGGTCGAGGAACAGCGTGGTGGCCTGTTCGTCGGGCAGATAGCTGCAAGAGTGGGGCTGAGTGGCATAGAACTTGAGGCGCGCCAACTCGGTCATGAATCAACCCTCGGGAATAGCTGTTCAATTAAGTGTAAGCCACGAGCGCAAAAGTCGCTCAGCAAACCCATGGGGCGCCGCTGGCTTGATCAAGGTGTTGCTGCAGATAGCCAGCAAACTCTCGGCGCGGGATCGCCCGGGCACCCAGACTGTGCAGATGACCGGTCGGCATCTGGCAGTCGATCAGCACGAAACCGGCGTCCTTGAGGTGGTTGACCAGCGTGGCGAAGCCGACCTTGGAGGCGTTGTCGGCCCGGCTGAACATCGATTCACCAAAAAACAGCTGACCCATGGCCAGGCCATAGAGCCCACCCACCAATACCCCTTGGTCCCAGACTTCGACCGAGTGGGCGTATCCGCGAGCGTGCAGCTCCATGTAGGCGGTTTGCATCGCTTCGGTGATCCAGGTGCCATCGGCGTACTCCCGCGGAGCTGCGCAGGCGCGTATGACGGCCGGGAAGTCCTGATCGAACGTCACGTCGTAACGCTTTTGGCGCAACAGCTTGCCGAGGCTGCGAGAAATATGCAATTCGTCGGGAAACAATACGGTGCGTGGGTCAGGAGACCACCACAGGATCGGTTGGCCCTCCGAAAACCACGGGAAGCAACCGTGGCGGTAAGCCTGGATCAGCCGATCGGCGCTCAGGTCGCCGCCAGCGGCAAGCAGGCCGTTGGGGTCGCGCATGGCTTTTTCCAGCGGCGGGAATTTCAGGGAGTCGCGTTGTAACCAGGTCAGCATGGTATCCAGGCTTGCAGAAGGGGAGGGCAGCGGCAGGCATTGGCCTGCCGCAATGAATGTCTTATCAGTTGTCGTCCAGGTACTTCTCCGCGTCCAGTGCCGCCATGCAGCCGGCACCGGCGGAAGTCACCGCCTGACGGTAGACATGGTCGGCCACATCGCCGGCGGCAAACACCCCTTCGATCTCGGTGGCGGTGGCATTGCCTTCGCTGCCGCCGCGAACTCGCAGGTAGCCGTTATGCATTTCCAGCTGACCCTGGAACAGGTCGGTATTGGGTTTATGGCCGATGGCGATGAATACGCCGGTCAGCTCCAGGTCTTTCATCGCGCCGGTCAGGCTGTCGCGCAGGCGTGCACCGGTTACGCCGCTGGCATCGCCCAATACCTCTTCAAGGTTCTGGTTCCAGTGCAGGCGAATGTTGCCATTTTTGGCACGCTCGAACAGTTTGTCCTGAAGAATCTTCTCTGAGCGCAGTTTGTCGCGACGATGAATCAGATGCACTTCCTTGGCGATGTTGGCCAGGTACAGCGCTTCTTCAACGGCCGTGTTGCCACCGCCAATCACTGCGACCACCTGATTGCGGTAGAAAAAACCATCGCAGGTGGCACAGGCAGAAACGCCTTTGCCGGCGAAGGTTTCTTCAGAAGGCAGCCCCAGGTATTGTGCCGAAGCACCGGTCGCGATAATCAATGCATCGCAGGTGTAGGTGCCACTGTCGCCAGTGAGGCGAAACGGCCGCTGCTGCAACTCTGCGGTGTGAATGTGGTCGTAGACGATCTCGGTGTCGAAACGCTCGGCATGTTTTTGCATGCGTTCCATCAGCACCGGGCCGGTCAGGCCTTCAACATCGCCTGGCCAGTTGTCGACTTCAATGGTGGTGGTCAATTGACCGCCGGCTTGCAGGCCGGTAATAACAGTCGGCTTGAGGTTGGCACGAGCGGCATAAACGGCGGCGCTGTAACCGGCAGGGCCGGAACCCAGAATGATCAGGCGTGAATGCTTAGCTTCGCTCATAAAAACACCTCATAAGCCTTTGTCACAAAAGAGAATGCATGCTCAAATTGAAGCGCACGCAACGTACTTTTGGCTATGCTACACCTTAGCTGCTCTGGCGTGGCATCGTGCGGGCAAACCCGTACAATGCCGGTCTGTATCAGGATGTTCCGAAATCTTCGTTATAAAAGATCGCTGTCTTCGGCATCTCCGACGGTTTCAGATTTCGATGTCAGAGTGTTAAAAGTAGTCTCTGTTGCGCCCGTTAACTTTGTTACCTGCCCGGAGTGGGCAGTTTTTTGTAGTCAATCAACAGTTGGACGCGCTACAGGCGCAGGAAAAGACGCGTTTTGAAGAAATCCACCGCAGCACCTAAAACAGTAGTTCCACTCTGGCGTCAGCATCTGCACTACCGGCTCAAGGAAGGTGCACTGATCGCCATCGGTGCCTTGTGCCTGTTCCTGATGATGGCCTTGCTGACCTATGGCAAGGACGATCCGGGCTGGAGTCATAACAGCAAAATCGACGATGTACAGAACTTCGGCGGGCCGGCCGGCTCCTACAGCGCCGATATCCTGTTCATGGTGCTGGGTTACTTCGCCTATATCTTCCCGCTGTTGCTGGCGATCAAGACTTACCAGATCTTTCGCCAGCGCCACGAACCGTGGCAGTGGAGCGGCTGGCTGTTTTCCTGGCGCCTGATCGGCCTGGTGTTTCTGGTGCTGTCGGGCGCAGCCCTGGCGCATATCCATTTCCACGCCCCGACCGGTTTGCCGGCCGGCGCTGGCGGTGCATTGGGTGAAAGCCTGGGCGATCTGGCGAAGAACGCGCTGAATATCCAGGGCAGCACCCTGATGTTCATCGCGCTGTTTCTGTTCGGCCTGACCGTGTTCACCGACCTTTCATGGTTCAAGGTGATGGACGTCACCGGCAAGATCACTCTCGACCTGTTCGAACTGTTCCAGGGAGCTGCCAATCGCTGGTGGGCTGCGCGCACTGAACGCAAGCAACTGGTTGCACAATTGCGTGAAGTCGACGATCGGGTGCACGAAGTCGTGGCTCCGACCGTGACCGACAAGCGCGAGCAAGCCAAGGTCAAGGAACGCCTGATCGAGCGTGAACAGGCCCTGAGCAAGCACATGTCCGAGCGCGAGAAGCAGGTTCCGCCGGTGATTGCTCCAGCACCGCCGAAAGCGCCGCCTCCAAGCAAACGCGTCGAAAAAGAGAAACAGGCGCCGCTGTTCGTAGACAGTGCAGTGGAAGGCACCTTGCCGCCGATCTCGATTCTCGACCCGGCTGAAAAGAAACAACTCAACTATTCGCCTGAGTCGCTGGCTGCGGTTGGCCATCTGCTGGAAATCAAGCTCAAGGAATTCGGCGTCGAAGTCTCGGTGGATTCGATTCACCCGGGCCCGGTGATTACCCGCTACGAGATTCAACCGGCGGCCGGGGTAAAAGTCAGCCGTATCTCCAACCTGGCCAAAGACCTTGCGCGTTCGCTGGCAGTGACCAGTGTGCGGGTAGTGGAAGTGATTCCCGGCAAGACCACGGTCGGCATCGAGATTCCCAACGAAGACCGGCAGATCGTGCGCTTCTCCGAAGTGTTGTCGACACCGGAATACGATGACGCCAAGTCCCCGGTCACCCTGGCCCTGGGCCATGACATCGGCGGCAAGCCGGTCATCACCGACCTGGCAAAAATGCCTCACCTGCTGGTAGCCGGTACCACCGGTTCCGGTAAGTCGGTGGGCGTGAACGCAATGATTCTGTCGATCCTGTTCAAGTCGGGCCCGGAAGACGCCAAGCTGATCATGATCGACCCGAAAATGCTTGAATTGTCGATCTACGAAGGCATTCCGCACCTGCTGTGCCCGGTGGTCACCGACATGAAGGACGCCGCCAACGCGTTGCGCTGGAGCGTGGCCGAGATGGAACGTCGCTACAAGCTGATGGCGAAGATGGGCGTGCGTAACCTGTCGGGCTTCAACCAGAAGGTCAGAGAAGCGCAGGAGGCGGGTACACCGCTGACAGATCCGTTGTACAACCGCGAAAGCATTCACGACGAAGCTCCGCTGCTGACCAAGCTGCCAACCATCGTGGTGGTGGTCGACGAATTCGCCGACATGATGATGATCGTCGGCAAGAAGGTTGAAGAGCTGATCGCCCGGATCGCCCAGAAAGCCCGTGCGGCCGGTATTCACTTGATCCTTGCGACCCAGCGTCCATCGGTGGATGTGATCACCGGTCTGATCAAGGCCAACATTCCGACCCGTATGGCGTTCCAGGTATCGAGCAAGATCGACTCGCGAACCATCATCGACCAGGGTGGTGCCGAGCAGTTGCTGGGTCACGGTGACATGCTTTACATGCCACCGGGCACCAGTCTGCCGATTCGGGTTCACGGCGCGTTCGTTTCCGACGATGAAGTTCACCGGGTAGTTGAAGCCTGGAAACTGCGCGGTGCACCGGAGTACAACGACGACATCCTTAACGGTGTCGAAGAGGCGGGCAGTGGCTTTGAAGGCAGCAGCGGTGGCGGCGACGATGATGCGGAAACCGACGCGCTCTATGACGAAGCGGTGCAGTTCGTGCTGGAAAGCCGCCGCGCCTCGATCTCTGCGGTTCAGCGCAAGCTGAAGATCGGCTACAACCGCGCTGCGCGCATGATCGAAGCCATGGAAATGGCCGGGGTCGTGACCTCCATGAATACCAACGGCTCGCGCGAAGTGCTTGCACCAGGCCCTATGCGCGACTGACCGGTGCCGCGTGAAATCACGCGGCACGCCATTCAAACGAATATCAAAGAGGACTCCCATGCGTCTTATCCGCATGTTGCTGCTGCCGGTACTGGCTTTAACCACGCTTTCGGCCCACGCCGATGACAAGGACGTGGCGCGTCTGACTCAGTTGCTCGAAAAGTCGCAGACCCTGACCGCACGTTTCTCTCAGCTGACCCTCGACGGCAGCGGTACTCAGTTGCAGGAAACCGCTGGCGAAATGTCCTTGCAGCGTCCGGGCCTGTTCTACTGGCACACCGATGCACCGCAAGAACAGCTGATGGTGTCGGATGGCAAGAAGGTTTCCTTGTGGGACCCGGACCTGCAACAGGTCACCATCAAGAACCTTGATCAGCGCCTGACCCAGACTCCAGCATTGTTGCTGTCCGGTGATGTGTCGAAAATCAGCCAGAGCTTCGCCATTACGTCCAAGGAAGCCGGCGGCGTGATCGACTTCACGCTCAAGCCCAAGACCAAGGACACGCTGTTCGACAGCCTGCGCCTGTCGTTCCGCAACGGTATGGTCAATGACATGCAGATGATCGACAGCGTCGGTCAGCGCACCAATATCCTGTTCACCGGGGTCAAGGCCAACGAGCCGATTCCGGCCTCCAAGTTCAAGTTCGACATCCCCAAGGGCGCGGACGTGATCCAGGAATAAAGAGCAGCAGTAACCCGGTGCTGGACAGTCAAGGAAAGCTGCAGCACACACACATAATTTGTGGTGAGGGGGCTTGCCCTAATGCCGATCACTTAAGCCGAATACTGAACCTGTGGCGAGGGAGCTTGCTCCCGCTGGGGCGCGAAGCGGCCCTGAAAATGGGGACTGCTACGCAGTCCAGCGGGAGCAAGCTCCCTCACCACAGGGTATTCGCCAGACTTGAGAATTACGTAATAATTCGAGGTTTTAACCCTACGTGATGGACCTGTTTCGCAGTGCCCCGATAGCTCAGCCGTTGGCCGCCCGTTTACGTGCGGCCAACCTGGACGAGTATGTCGGTCAGGAACACCTGTTGGCCCGCGGCAAGCCGTTGCGCGAGGCGCTGGAGCAGGGTGCCTTGCACTCGATGATTTTCTGGGGGCCGCCGGGCGTGGGTAAAACCACCCTGGCGCGACTGCTCGCGGAAGTTTCGGATGCGCACTTCGAAACGGTCTCGGCGGTGCTGGCCGGGGTCAAGGAGATCCGCCAGGCGGTGGAAGTTGCCAAGCAGCAGGCCGGGCAATATGGCCGCCGAACCATTCTGTTCGTCGACGAAGTCCATCGCTTCAACAAGTCGCAACAAGATGCCTTTCTGCCGTACGTCGAAGACGGCACGCTGATTTTCATTGGCGCGACCACCGAAAACCCGTCGTTTGAACTGAATAACGCACTGCTGTCCCGTGCGCGCGTCTACGTGCTCAAGAGCCTCGACGAAACCGCGCTGCACAAACTGGTGCAGCGGGCGTTGACCGAAGAGCGTGGTCTGGGCAAGCGTCAGCTGAGCCTCGGCGACGACGGTTTCAAGATGCTGCTCAGCGCCGCTGACGGTGACGGCCGGCGTCTGCTGAACTTGCTGGAGAACGCCTCCGACCTGGCCGAAGACGGCACGGAAATCGGCGTCGAGCTGCTGCAAAGCCTGCTTGGCGACACCCGGCGACGTTTCGACAAAGGCGGCGAAGCGTTTTACGACCAGATCTCTGCGCTGCACAAATCGGTGCGCGGCTCCAACCCGGACGGCGCGCTGTACTGGTTCGCACGGATGCTCGATGGTGGCTGCGATCCGTTGTACCTGGCCCGGCGCGTGGTGCGCATGGCCAGCGAAGACATCGGCAATGCTGACCCGCGTGCCTTGAGCCTGTGCCTGGCGGCGTGGGATGTGCAGGAGCGGCTGGGCAGCCCCGAAGGCGAGTTGGCGGTCGCGCAGGCGATTACCTATCTGGCCTGTGCGCCGAAAAGCAACGCGGTTTATATGGGCTTCAAAGCTGCCATGCGTAGCGCTGCCGAGCATGGCTCGCTGGAAGTCCCGCTGCATTTGCGCAATGCCCCGACCAAGTTGATGAAACAACTCGGTTACGGCGACGAATACCGTTATGCCCACGACGAACCGGACGCTTACGCGGCCGGCGAAGATTATTTCCCGGAGGAACTGGAGCCGCAGTCGTTCTATCGTCCGGTACCCCGTGGCCTCGAATTGAAGATCGGCGAGAAGCTCAACCACCTTGCGCAGCTGGACCGTCTGAGCCCCAAACAGCGGAGAAAACCTTGATTCCCTTGATCGTTGCGGTCTCCGTCGGCGGTATTGCCGGCACATTACTGCGTTTTGCGACCGGCAACTGGATCAACGCAAATTGGCCGCGGCACTTCTATACCGCGACGCTGGCCGTTAATATCATTGGCTGCCTGTTGATCGGCTTTTTGTATGGTCTGTTTATGCTGCGCCCGGAAGTGCCGATTGAGGTGCGTGCCGGGTTGATGGTGGGCTTCCTTGGCGGCCTGACGACTTTTTCATCCTTTTCACTGGATACGGTGCGCTTGCTCGAAAGCGGGCAAGTACCGCTGGCCCTGGGCTACGCGGCAATCAGCGTATTCGGCGGGCTGCTCGCGACCTGGGCTGGCCTGTCCCTGACCAAACTTTGATAAACGAGAGACCGACATGCTCGATTCCAAACTGTTACGTAGCAACCTTCAGGACGTAGCGGACCGCCTGGCATCCCGCGGCTTCAGCCTGGATGTTGCGCGCATCGAAGCGCTGGAAGAACAGCGCAAGACCGTCCAGACCCGCACCGAAGCACTGCAGGCTGAACGTAACGCGCGCTCCAAATCCATCGGTCAGGCCAAGCAGCGCGGCGAAGACATCGCGCCGTTGATGGCCGACGTCGAGCGCATGGCGAACGAGCTTGGTATCGGCAAAGTCGAGCTGGACGAGATCCAGACCGAACTGGACTCGATCCTGCTGAATATTCCGAACCTGCCGCACGAGTCGGTGCCGATTGGTTCCGACGAAGACGGCAACGTCGAAGTGCGCCGCTGGGGCACGCCGACCACCTTCGATTTCGAGATCAAGGATCACGTCGCGCTGGGCGAGAAGTTCGGCTGGCTGGACTTTGAAACCGCGGCCAAGCTGTCCGGTGCCCGTTTCTCCTTGCTGCGTGGGCCGATTGCCCGTCTGCACCGCGCACTGGCGCAGTTCATGATCAACCTGCACACCACCGAGCATGGCTACGAAGAAGCCTACACGCCTTATCTGGTTCAGGCGCCGGCCTTGCAGGGCACCGGTCAACTGCCGAAGTTCGAGGAAGACCTGTTCAAGATCAGCCGCGAAGGCGAAGCCGATCTGTACCTGATCCCGACTGCTGAAGTGTCGCTGACCAACATCGTGGCTGGCGAAATCATCGACGCCAAACAGCTGCCGATCAAATTCGTCGCTCACACCCCGTGCTTCCGTAGCGAAGCCGGTGCGTCGGGCCGTGACACCCGTGGGATGATTCGTCAGCACCAGTTCGACAAGGTCGAAATGGTCCAGATCGTTGAGCCATCGACTTCGATGGAAGCGCTGGAAAGCCTGACCGCCAACGCCGAGAAAGTCCTGCAATTGCTCGAACTGCCATACCGTACCCTGGCGCTGTGCACCGGCGACATGGGCTTCAGCGCGGTCAAGACCTACGACCTGGAAGTGTGGGTCCCGAGCCAGGGCAAATACCGTGAAATTTCGTCGTGCTCCAACTGCGGCGATTTCCAGGCCCGGCGCATGCAAGCACGTTTCCGTAACCCGGAAACCGGCAAGCCCGAGCTGGTCCACACCCTGAACGGTTCCGGCCTGGCGGTCGGTCGTACCCTGGTGGCGGTGCTGGAGAACTATCAGCAGGCCGACGGTTCGATCCGCGTGCCAGCCGTGCTCAAGCCGTACATGGGCGGCCTTGAGGTCATCGGCTAAATGGAATTTCTGCCGCTGTTTCACAACCTGCGCGGCAGTCGTGTGTTGGTCGTCGGTGGAGGGGAGATTGCCTTGCGCAAATCCCGTCTGCTGGCCGACGCCGGCGCGCTGCTGCGGGTCGTTGCACCTGAGATCGAAGCCCAGCTGCGTGAGCTGGTGCAGAACAGTGGCGGCGAGTTGGTGTTGCGCGGCTATCGTGAGTCGGACCTCGACGGCTGCGGGCTGATCATTGCCGCTACCGACGACGAACCACTGAATGCGCAAGTCTCCAAAGATGCTCATCGGCGCTGCGTGCCGGTCAACGTGGTGGACGCGCCGGCCCTGTGCAGCGTGATCTTCCCGGCGATCGTCGACCGTTCGCCGTTGGTGATTGCCGTGTCCAGCGGCGGCGATGCGCCGGTGTTGGCGCGGTTGATCCGCGCCAAGCTGGAAACCTGGATTCCTTCGACCTATGGCCAACTGGCCGGGTTGGCAGCGCGTTTTCGCAATCAGGTCAAAGGCCTGTTCCCGGATGTGCAGCAACGTCGGGCATTCTGGGAAGAGGTGTTCCAGGGGCCGATCGCTGATCGTCAATTGGCCGGGCAGGGCGCTGAAGCCGAGCGTTTGTTGCTGGCGAAAATCAACGGCCAATCCCCCAACGCTCCAGGTGAGGTGTATCTGGTCGGCGCAGGGCCGGGTGATCCGGATCTACTGACATTCCGTGCCTTGCGGCTGATGCAGCAAGCCGATGTGGTGCTGTATGACCGTCTGGTAGCACCGGCGATTCTTGAGTTGTGCCGTCGTGATGCCGAGCGGATCTATGTCGGCAAGCGACGTGCCGATCATGCGGTGCCTCAGGATCAGATCAACCAGCAATTGGTGAACCTGGCCAAGCAGGGCAAGCGTGTGGTGCGGCTGAAGGGCGGTGATCCGTTCATCTTTGGCCGTGGTGGCGAAGAGATCGAAGAACTGGCGGCCCACGGCATTCCGTTCCAGGTCGTGCCGGGTATTACCGCCGCCAGCGGTTGCGCAGCCTACGCCGGGATTCCGCTGACTCACCGCGATTACGCGCAGTCGGTGCGTTTTATCACCGGTCACCTGAAGGACGGCACCTCGGATCTGCCGTGGGGCGATCTGGTCGCGCCAGCGCAAACCCTGGTGTTTTACATGGGGCTGGTGGGGCTGCCGATCATCTGCGAAGAATTGATCAGGCATGGTCGTTCGGCGGACACGCCGGCAGCGTTGATCCAGCAGGGCACGACGCCTAATCAACGAGTTTTCACCGGCACGCTGGCCAACCTTCCACAGCTGGTGGCGGAGCATGAAGTGCATGCGCCGACCTTGGTGATCGTGGGAGAAGTGGTGCAACTTCGCGAGAAACTCGCGTGGTTTGAAGGCGCCCAGTCGCAACTCTGAACACTGTGGCGAGGGGGCAAGCCCCCTCGCCACAATTGATCGTTGTCACGGCCGGGTTTCAGTTCAGCACCTAGGCCTTGCGCCAAACCCCTTTCCCGCTCAACCGCTCCCGATCATGGGCGACGGTGAAATCCTGCGCCGGTCCCTTCGGCACAATGCCGGTCGGATTGATCGTGCGATGGCTCGCGTAGTAATGCCCCTTGATGTGGGCAAAGTCTACGGTGTCGGCAATCCCTGGCCACTGATACAGCTCGCGTAACCAGTTCGACAGGTTCGGGTAATCGGCGATCCGTCGCAGGTTGCACTTGAAGTGGCTGTAATACACCGCGTCGAAGCGAATCAGCGTGGTGAACAGGCGAATGTCTGCCTCGGTCAAGTATTCACCCGCCAGATAGCGCTTCTGGCCCAGTCGGTTTTCCAGCCAGTCGAGCTCACTGAACAACTCATCAAAGGCTTCTTCATAAGCCGTTTGCGAGGTGGCAAACCCGGCGCGATACACGCCGTTGTTCACCGCCGGATAAATCCGCGCATTCAGCTCATCGATTTCAGCGCGTAAAGGTTGCGGGTAGAAGTCCAGGTCGTTGCCGGTCAGACCGTCGAATGCACTGTTGAACATGCGGATGATTTCCGCTGATTCGTTGCTGACGATGCGTTTTTGCAGGTTATCCCACAGCACGGGCACTGTTACGCGACCGGTGTAGTCGGCGGTATCGGCGGTGTAGCGCTGGTGCATGAACGTGAGGTGGTCGAGCTTGTCGCCAGTGGAGCCGAAGGCTTTGTCGAAGGTCCAGCCGTTTTCCAGCATCAGCCAGCTGACCACCGACACATCGACCAGGCTTTCCAGGCCTTTGAGCTTGCGCAGAATCAGCGTGCGGTGCGCCCAGGGACAGGCAAGCGAGACATAGAGGTGATAACGACCCGCTTGCGCAGGGAAACCGCCTTCACCGCTGGGGCCGGGTTTGCCGTCGGTGGTCAGCCAGTTACGGCGCTGCGCTTGTTCGCGCTGGAACGCGCCGTCCTTGCTGCTTTCGTACCACTGATCACGCCATTGCCCTTCGATCAGCAAACCCATCTTGAACTCCAAAGTCGTTAAACGTTGGAGTTGAGTCTATTCCGATCCCTTCGAACAAAAAGCGCAAAGGTTGGGCGTTAATGATCGATTAAATAGATTTGTCGCGAGCATCCCAGAACTGCTGAGCCTTGACGAAGGCTTCATCACGCGGCGTACCGAGACCGCGCAAGGCCAGGGCCATGGTCGAAATCAGCGCCATTTGCGGGTAGCTGTCGACCACGTCGCCGCGCCATACGGCTTTCAAGTGTTCCGGGTCCAGGCTCGCCGGTTTGACGTGGCGTTGCGCCGACAGCTGCGGCCATTCCTCGTCCCAGCTCTGACCGCCAGTGGTGCCGTACAAGTGACTATCGGCATCCGGGTTGATCTCGATCTCACCTCCATCGCCCTTGATCACGATCGCGTTATCGCCCAGCAAGCCGCTGGCGTCGCGGTGCACGCCCTGATAGCCGGGGTGGAAGATGCTTTGCAGGCCGCAACGCGCACCTAGCGGATTGAGAATCCGTGCCAGCGAGTGGATTGGCGAACGCAGGCCGAGGGTGTTGCGCAGGTCGATCATCCGTTGCAGTTGCGGCGCCCAGTCACCCAGCGGGATAAACGCCAGGTTGCCTTGCTCCAGCGCCTCACCCACTTGTTGCCAGTTACGGCACAGCGGGATCTGCAATGGCTCGAGCAGTTGCTCGCTGTACAGACGCCCGGCGGTATGTGCGCCACCGCCATGCATCAGGATCCGCACGCCGTTTTGCGCCAGGCACTTGGCCGCCAGCAGGTACCACGGCAGGTGGCGTTTCTTGCCGGCGTAGGTCGGCCAGTCCAGATCGACACCCAGCGCTGGCGCGTTCAACCGCTCGCGCAAGGCTTCGGTGAAACCTGCCAGCTCTTCCGGGCTTTCTTCCTTGTGCCGCAACAGCATCAGGAAGGCACCGAGTTGAGTGTCCTCGACCTTGTCGTCGAGCAGCATGCCCATGGCCTCGCGGGCCTCTTCGCGGGTCAGGCTGCGGGCGCCGCGTTTGCCTTTGCCGAGAATCCGCACGAACTGCGCGAAAGGGTGTTCGGCAGGTGTTTCAGTGATCAGTGGGGCGAAATCGGTCATAGACAATTCGTCGGTTTGGGCAGGCCCGCCAGCTTGGCGGCAAGTTTGGCGGGAGTGCCTTTGAACAATCGGTTCAGGTGCAGGCTGTTGCCCTTGTCCGGGCCCAGCTTCAGCGCGGTGTATTTGATCAGCGGGCGAGTGGCCGGCGACAGCTGGAACTCCTGGTAGAAGCCGCGCAGCAGCTCAAGGATTTCCCAGTGTTCGGGGCTCAGCTCAAGTTCTTCGGCGGCAGCCAGCGCTGTGGCGACTTCGGCGGACCAGTCACCCAGATCAACCAGGTAACCGTCCTTGTCCAGATCGATGCGACGAGCGCCTACGGTAAGCGAATTCATAACCAGCTGTTGACCTTGTCGTAGTGAATCGACAGTTCGACGAAGGCCGGATAGTCGACGCTTTTGACCCAGTCGGGCACTTGCAGGCCGCGAGCCTGAACATCTTCGTCGAGGACGAACAGGCGCAAGGTTTCGCTGTGTGCTTGCAGTGCGCTGAGTGGCGCGGTGCCGGGCTGCAAGGCGTAGACCGCATCGCCACTGAGCAGCAGGGCATCGCTCGCACCCAGCACGCGCAGGCAACTGGTCAGCCGGTTATCGGTAAACGGCGAGTGAGACAACACATGCAAAGTCGACATCAGAGGGTGATCACTTGGTCATAACGGTCAATAACAGCCGAGATTTGCTCAGCAGCCAGCACCTGCAGCGGGTCGAGGCTCAAGGCCGTCGGCACCAGGCCGCGTGCGGTTGCGCTGTCGCCACACACGTACAGGTCTTCTATACCAAACAACCCAAGCGCCTGCAGGTTGGCGCTGAGGTCTTTTTGTTGCACGGCTTTGGCGTCCTGCCCGGTGGCGAGCTGGAACACGCCGTCATCGAGAAACAGCAGGCCGATCGGCAAATCGAAGGCGCCGCCGGCGAGTACGATATCCAGCACTTCACGGGCGCTTGGGCCAGACCAGGGTGCCTGCCGGCTGATAATCAGCAACGATTTAGGCATGTTTCATGGCCCTCCAAAACAGATCAGGCGATCGGCGTCTTGCACCGCATCGTGCAACTGCCCGAGCCCGGACAATTCCCACGGTGCGCTGACATTGATTGCCGAGCGCTGATAACGCCTGGCTTCTGCTTCATCCAGCACACCGCGACGCAAGGCTGCAGCAATACACACTACGCCGTCGAGTTGGTGCTCGCTGACGAAGTTGCGCCATTGCAGTGCCAGGTCCTGCTCATCCTGTGGCGTAACAACGTTGCTCGACGCGTTGTAAACGCCGTCCTGGTAAAAAAACAGTCGCACGATCTTGTGCCCACCGGCCAGCGCTGCCTGAGCAAACAGCAGGGCGCGGCGCGAGGAGGGCGCATGTGCGGCGGAAAACAGCGCAATGGCGAACTTCATGATGAACTCTGACAACAAATCTGCGGCCATGATAAAGCTTTATCGCCGGTGCGGCGAAGGGCGATTCAGCGCGGCATATAGCCCATCTGCCAGCGCCGTGGAATCTTCAGTGAAACAGCACCGAGGACGCCGGCCAGCAGACCGCTGGCATACAGGGCTTGCAGGCCGAGATGGTGTTCGAGCGCTGCGCCCAGGACGGCGCCGGCAAACATGCCGGTCCACGGAATCAGTTGCACCCGCCAGCCATTGCGGCGTTCGCCGAGCAACCAGCGTCCCAGACCGCGCCCAAAGCGTGACAGGGCACCGGTGACATAGGTCAACCCGACCGGAAAGCCGTTGACCTGTTCGACGGCGGCGTTGAGCATCCCCATGGCGATGATCGCTGCCAGCAACGCCGGTAATTTAGCCTCGAATGGCCATGCAGCGGCGCCGCACAACAGCGCAGCCACGCACAGCATCAAGGGCAGGGCGCGTCGGCCGCTGAATCGGCTGACTACAATGCCCAAGGCGTTGCCGACGACAAACATGGCGACCAGCACCAGCAACCGCAAGGTCATGCCCAGATCTGCGCCGCTGATCGCTACCGCCAGGCGAGTGGTGTTGCCGCTCATGAAGGAGACGAAGTCGCCAGTGGCCATAAAGCCGATAGCGTCGGTCATGCCAGCCAGCACTGACAGGCTCGCTACCAGCAACATACCGATCCGGCCGCGCCATTTCTGCACGTGCAACAGGCCCGGTGTGTGGGCGCGATTAGGTGAAGACGGCAGCATTCGTCAACTCTCGATACCATGCAATTTGCGATATTCCTTCCAGTCCATGCCGGCCATTTGCGCCACTTCCTTGTGCACCTCCAGCCGTTGGGCTTCATAGTCCTCAACAGTGGCCGCGGTCAATTGCAACGTCAGTTCCCAGGCAAACAGGCCCAGACGCTCGGCCTCCGCCTCGTAGGCTTCATGCAGTCGTTCGTTGCGATACTGCGCCATGGTTTCGCCTTTGGCCTGGGCGGCCAGAGGGTTCAGGTGATCGAGTTCTTCGTGTAACGCCGGTCGTGCGTTGAGAAATCGTTGCAGCGCCAGTTCGTGCGGCGAGTCGATGGAGGCCATGGACCGTCCTTGTCAAAAGGAAAGTATGCGCGTCTTGAGGGCATTTGCCTTGACGCGGGTCAGGAGGTCTTTTTCTTGTTGGCTTTGGCCTCGGCGGCCAGGCACTCAAGTGCAAACTGCTCGGTGTAGGTCATCTGGATCGGCGTGGTTTCACCTTTGACGGTTCTTTCGCCATCGAGGATGTAGCGAATGCGCTTGTCGGTCACGCCAATGCGTTTGGCGATCCACGACGGAGTCTGACCGATCTGGCTGATCAGCTTGTCGGCGTAGTCGGTGGAAGGTTTGTAAAACTCGGCATTGGGGGTCATGGGCTTTCCGGAGGAAGTTGCTCGGCGCGACGCGCCAATTATGGCGCGACAGGGTGCGCGAATCGGCGCGGGCTGTCGCGAACTATATCAAGTAACGCATCAAGTAAAGCAGAGCAGCGCCATGAGGAAGAACCTTGCCAGGCGCTTCGGAGTAGCCGCTTGCGGTGATACAGTCAGCGTTTTGCGAATAAGGAAACACAATGCGTATTTTGATGGTGGCGCTGGCTGGCGTGTTGCTGGCAGGTTGCGCGGGATCGACGATGAAAGAAGCGCGCTCCCAGAGCCCCTACAAGACGCTCGCCTCGAGCAAGCCTGATCTGGTCGTCGCCCAGTGCGTGCAGTTTGCCTGGCAGGACGAGGCGGTGTTCGGTGTCGACGCCAGCGGTTACCTGCAACCCGGCGAAACCGGCGGTTTTACGGTTTACACCCGTTCGGCCGAGGCCTTCATCGACGTGCAAAGCGGCGCATTGAAGTACTACGCCACTCAGGACAACTGGGTTGCCAAGCGCCGATTGGCAGCACTGGCAACCTGTCTGTGAGTCAGTGACCGTCAGGTGTTTGGCTCGGCGGCCGTCAGGCGTTTCTGGAAAAAGAAGCGCTTGCTGCCCGGTGGGTAATCGGCAATCTGCCCAATCTCGGTAAACCCCAGCTTCTTGTAAAACTCCGGTGCCTGGAATTCGAAGGTGTCGAGGTAGATCCCAATGCAGTTCTTCTCCCGTGCCAGCTCTTCGGCCATGTGCATCAGCCGTGAGCCGGTGCCCTGTCCGCGTGCCTGTTCGGGCACTGACAACAAGTCGATGAACATCCACTGATAAAACAGTTTTGCGTAGAGCCCGCCGAGAATTTCGTCGCTCTGTTCATCTCGAACCAGCAGGGCGATTTCCTGGTAGTGACCTTCGCCGGCATGGGCGATGTTGTAGGCGCGCAGGGGGTTGATAATCGCCTGGCGTTCTTCGGGTAGCGGGTTTTGCGATATCTCGATGCGTAGTTTCATTCGTGACGTCCTTGTAACGGTTTTTGGGCAACCGATACCGAGACTACCGCGTGTTGTTAACGAAGTGAATACCAGTGACACGCAGCCTTCCTGATGGGAATCGTTCCGATTGCGGGATTGTGTTGTAGTACTTTTGCCAGTCTCAACGTACGAATTCATACATTTAACTGTATGGATAGCCAGTATTTATTGGGTTCGGCTCAAAAGCGCGATTGGAACGCGAAAAAAGCGGCCATGGACTTCATCTGTCATTCGGTTAGGTTGAAAGCGTTCCTCAGGAAGGAACGTTCTTAATCAACGGAGTGAAAAAATGAACAAGCCACAAACCCAAGCGCAACTCAAACATGGTCGTGTCACTACCCCTGCCAGCCGCGGCTCTGTCGCCATGGAGGTCGGTCTCCTGGAAGGGTGGCAGGTCAACGAAATGGAAGGCGGCAAGAACTTCCCGTCACTGACCGCCGGGCCTTTCCCCGCACCGTATCAGACGGACAGCGACAGCGTTGCACCACCGGCTGATGGTTTTATTCTCAGCGGTGGCAAGGCTGATGCTCGTGACTGCATCAACTTCACCAATGAGGAAATGAGCAAAAAGCTCAACCGCCCATTTACCTGGCCACTGCTGAACGTGAACCCGGGCCAGACCTTTCATGTCACCTGGCAGTACACCGCGCCTCATACCACCCGCGGCTACAGCTGGTTCATCACCAAGGATGGCTGGGACCCGAAACAGCGCATCAGCCGTGCGCAACTCGAGGCCAAACCGTTTGCGGAGGACTTCTACACCCAGGTGCCTTATTACGCGCACAGCAGCGAACTCAAAGCCAAAGTCGAACATGAAGTGAAGTTGCCAGCAGGCAAAAAAGGCCATCACGTCATTGTGCTGCTGTGGATTGTCGCCAACACCGGCAACGCCTTCTATCAAGCCTTCGATGTGGACTTCAAGTAAGGCTTCGCTCGTAGAGTGATACCCAACAGGTTCCAAAGGATTGGAACCGAAAGCCCGGCGGCGATGCCGGGCTTTTTTTGTATCTGCCGTCGCTGCGGCCACCGCTACGATGGAATACCATGGCGCCCTCTGACAACAAAAAGGATGGATTGTCATGTCGAACACGGCTGAGCGCGTCAACATCATCGAGTCCCAGGTGCTGTCCCACGACTGGTACCTGCTCAAGAAAATCACCTTCGATTACCTGCGCAACAATGGCGTTTGGCAGCGACAAACCCGTGAGGTCTACGACCGTGGCAATGGTGCCGCCATTCTGCTGTTCAATCGCGCGCAAAAAACCATCGTACTGACCCGCCAGTTCAGGTTGCCGGTCTTCGTCAACGGTCATGACGGCTTGCTGGTTGAAGTGGCGGCGGGGTTGCTGGAAGGCGCCTCACCGCAAGAACGCATTCGCGCTGAAGCGGAGGAGGAAACCGGCTATCGCGTTCATGACGTACAGAAGGTCTTTGAGGCTTACATGAGCCCCGGGTCGGTGACCGAGAAACTGCATTTTTTTGTGGCTGAATATGATGCTGCTTCACGCGTCGGATCGGGTGGTGGGCTGGAGGTTGAAACGGAGGACCTTGAGGTGCTGGAGCTGAAGTTCGATGAGGCACTCGAGGCGTTTTACAGTGGGCAGATCGTCGACGCGAAAACCATCATGCTGCTGCAGTACGCGGCGATGAAGGATATTTTTGCGGCGGTTTAGGCTTGGATTTTCGCCGGGCAAAAAAAAAGCCCGCGGGAGAAGGCGGGCCGAAAGTTTCTTGAATGAGCGGCGAGGAATATATCCGCCAAGCGTCGAAATCACTGTGAAAGATGTTTCATATGCACGCCTCGGATCATTCGACCGTTCAACCTATTGAGCCCACAGAACGCTAAACCGGGTGTAAGTTAGGTTCGGACTGTCTGTACTCGAATGGAGGTGACTATGAGTGCTCCGATGCTTAGCAAAATGCAGATGAACGGTTATCAAGTGGTCAGCGTCAACAGCGGTCTCTGGAAGGTCTGTACCCGTAGCGACCGGCTCGGGTCCTTTGGCAGTCGAGAAGAAGCGCTGGCCTACGCCGCGTCATTACCCGCCCGTTCATCCAGAACGAAAGCCGTTCCCAATACACAGTGAGGCGATCATCCGGATGAGTGTGTCGGTCTGCCTTCCAGCCGCGCAAACGAAAAAGAGCCCGCTTATAGCGGGCTCATTCGTCAGGCGTTATCAGTCGACTCAGGTTTGCGTCGATCCTTGCCGGCAGGATTACCGGTGTTCAGAAGTCTTCTCTCCACCATCACATTTTCAAGTGCCTGGCGGTCTGAAGGTTGCAGCTGATGTTCCCTCTCTTTGAGCTCAAGCAGGATCGGGCTGGACCAAGTGCGATAGGTCCGCTCGGCCATTCGAATCGGGTTCATTTTCGTCTCCCAGACCAAGTGCTCGCTAACAGCGCGACACGTTTCCATACCGCGAAAATCCTAGTCGAGAAACCGCGGTGTCGCCACCCGATCAGCCATTGCTTTTGTGATCGCCAGTGATGATCTTACCGATCGGCGTGATGAGATCCGGTCTCTGGTTTTTCACGTTGCCGATTGCCATATCCACCTTGAACCACTCGAAGGTTTCGGCAGGCTCGCCCTGGTGCAGCACCATCTGCTCGGCGCTCTCCTTGGGCATCGCCAGGTTGAGCCACTCGCGGGCCAACTCCGGTGACAGCACCACCGGTCGCCGATCATGTAGATCGACCAGGCCACCGCCACTGTCTGCGGTGAAAATCACAAAACCATCGTCCTTCTTCGGTTCCCGGCCGCCCGCAGGATACTGACCAATGGCCGCGCAGAGTATGGGAGCGCGATCCCGGCGCCGGATAAGGTAAGGCTGTTTATTCGGGCCGCCTTCATAAACCCATTCGAACCAGTTATCGATGGGCACGATGGCGCGGTGCGGCCAGATCGCCCGGAAGAATGAGCCGTGTGCGACTTTCTCGACTCGGGTATTGATCGGCACAGAGTTGTCTTTCGACCAGGCTGGTCGCCATCCCCAGCGTACCCTGTCAGCGTGCAGGGTTTCGCCTTCGAGGTGGAAGAGCGCGACCTGGGTCGATGGCGCGACGTTGTACAGACCCAGAGGCTGGTCGCCCACAGTATTGACCAGGGCATTGGGCATGCTCAGCGCCGCGACGAAGTCGTGGATACCTCGGTACTGCGAAAGTCTTCCACACATTGGAAAATCCTCCGGTGGAGCTTTCAGCTTAGCCGAGTCGCGCCCAGGGCGGAGGCGCCGCGAGCGGATCTAATGTCTGAAGGACTGGCAGATCGCAGGAGGTATGGGCCAGCAAACCTGCAATGGCCCCGGTCAGCAGATTCTCCAGCAGTTCGTTGCGTTCCCGATCCTCTAGCGGGTGCAGCGCCAGCCAGCTGGGTGCGCTGTTGAGCATGCTGGCAATGGTGTGTCCGGCAGCCAGTAATCCTTGTTCACTGAATCGGCGCGAGGGACAGAGGATCATCAGCAATTGCCGTTCGTAATGCTCCTGCAACTGCCGAACATGCACTTGCTGATCCTCGTTCAGGCAACCGCAGTCGCGCTCCACCAGGCGAAAATGCCAGGGCATTTCCCGATGCAGGCTCAGGTGCGCATGGATGACGTCGTGCAGGCTGTCACGCAGGTCTCGCGGCTGTCGCTCGAGGCGTCCGAGGGTCGCCAGCAGCTCCTCGTAAAACTCTTCGATCAAGTCGAGCAACAAGTGCTGCTTGCTCGGGTAATGGTGATACAGCGAGCCTGGGGCAAGCCCCAGGAACGCTGCCAGCTCACGCATGCCGACCTGGCCAAAACCCTTGCTGGCGAACAGCTCCAGGGCCTTGTCCCGGCTCTCGGCGAAGCGTGAGCAACGCTCAGCCATAGGTATGGAAACCGCGGCCGGTCTTGCGCCCCAGGTAACCAGCCGCGACCATTTCCTTGAGCAGCGGCGCGGGGCGGTACTTGCTGTCGTTGAAGCCGTCGTAGAAGGCCTGCATGATCGCCAGCAAGGTATCCAGGCCAATCAGGTCGGCCAGCGCCAACGGGCCTATCGGCTGATTGCAACCCAGACGCATGCCTGCATCGATGTCTTCGGCGCTGGCCAGGCCTTCCTGAAACACCAGGATCGCTTCGTTGATCATCGGCACCAGAATCCGGTTCACCACAAAGCCCGGACGGTTACCAGCGGTGATCGCGGTCTTGCCCAGGCGTTGCGCCAGTTCCAGGGCCAGGGTGTGCGTGGCGTCGCTGGTTTGCAGGCCGCGGATCACTTCGATCAACCCCATCACCGGCACGGGGTTGAAGAAGTGCAGGCCGATGAAACGCGCCGGCGAACTGACGCTCGCGGCGAGCTCGGTGATCGACAACGATGAGGTGTTGGAAGCAATCACGCAGTCGGCGCTGACCTGAGCGGCGATCTGTTGCAACACCCGCAGTTTCAGTTCGAGGTTTTCGGTCGCGGCCTCGATCACTAACTGCACATTGTGCAGGGTGCTGTAGTCGGTGCTGGTGCTGATCTTGTCCAATGCCGCAAGCTTTTGCGCCTCGGTCAGCGATGCCTTGGCGACCTGCCGGTCGAGGTTCTTGCCCACGGTCGCCAGCGCTTTTTGCAGGGCGCTGTCGGAGATGTCCAGCAAGGTCACGTTGAAACCGGCCAGTGCGCAGATTTGCGCAATGCCGTTGCCCATGGTGCCGGCGCCGATGACGCCAATGTTCTGCAGATTCATCGTCATGTCCTTTCCGTCAAACCCGTTCGAACAACACGGCAATGCCTTGGCCGCCGCCAATGCACATGGTCGCCAGGGCATAACGTCCCTGAATCCGATGCAGTTCGTGAATGGCCTTGGTCGCGATGATTGCGCCAGTAGCGCCCACTGGATGGCCCAGGGAGATGCCCGAACCGTTGGGGTTGACCTTCTCGGGATCGAAGCCCAGCTCTTGCGCCACGGCACAGGCCTGGGCCGCGAAGGCTTCGTTGGACTCGATGACATCAAGGTCGGCCACGGTCAGGCCCGCGCGCTTGAGCACCAGGCGAGTGGCGGGAATCGGTCCAAGTCCCATCATCGACGGCTCAACACCGGCGTGGGCATACCCCACCAGTCGGGCCATCGGCTTGAGGCCTTGTTCCTGGACAACTTGCCCGGTGGCCATGATCAGCGCGCCAGCGCCATCATTGAGGCCGGAGGCGTTGCCGGCGGTGACGCTGCCGTCTTTTTTGAATGCGGGTTTCATGCCGCTCAATTGCTCGAAGCTGACCTCTGCCCGTACATGCTCATCCGTCGCAAACGAAACCGTGCCTTTGCGGCTCGCCACTTCGATCGGCACGATCTGCCCGGTAAAACGTCCTTCGGCAATCGCCCGGGCAGCACGCTGCTGGCTGAGCAGCGCCAGTTGATCCTGGGTCTGACGGGAGATGCCGTAGTGCTCGGCGATGTTTTCTGCGGTGATGCCCATGTGGAAGCCTGCAAACGGGTCTTGCAGCACGCCGAGCATGTAGTCGATGCCCTGAATGTCGCCCATTCGTGCACCCCAGCGCGCCTGTGGCAACAAGTAGGCACCACGGCTCATCGACTCGACGCCACCGGCCAGCGCGGCCCCGGTATCCCCCAGCATCAGACTTTGTGCGGCACTGACAATCGCCTGCAAACCCGAACCGCAGAGGCGGTTGACGTTGAAGGCCGGGGTCTCTTTCGGCAGGCCGGCATTCATCGCCACGGCCCGTGAAATGTAGGCGTCGCGCGCCTCCGTCGGGATCACATGCCCCATCACCGCATGACCGATGTGCTCGGGCGCCAGGCCTGAACGTTCAATGGCTGCGCGGCACACGTCGGTTGCCAACTGGATAGGCGGCACATCCTTGAGTGAACCGCCAAAACTGCCGATGGCAGAACGGACCGCGCTCACAACAAAAATATCGGAAGGGTTCATGTGGTTTTCCTGAAAGAGGTCTTTTTTGTTGGGTACGAGTCTAGAATCAGCAACGCCGCTGGCCTATGCCGGAACTGTTCAACGGTGATGGCGTTTTTTGCCACTTTCAGATGCTGAGGAGAGAGACGAGCACATGCGGGATACGGATTCGGTGGCGGTCTATTTCATGTATCCAATGATCCATGCCCTGCGTGAAAATCCGCAGCGTCTGCGGTCGGTACTCGAGCAGGTGGGAATCGATCCGGCACTGATGGATCAGCCTACGGCGCGGGTGCCGGCCACTGCTTTTGCGGCGTTATGGCTGGTGCAGATTCGTGAGCTGAACGACGAGTTCTTTCAGCTGGACTCCCACGGCATGCCGCCAGGCAGTTTCGCCTTGATCTGTCGGGCATTGATTCAGGAGCCGACGCTGGAAAAAGCCATGCGTCAGTGCCTGGCCAATTTCGGCCTGTTCCTGCGGGACTTTCGCGGCACGTTAACGGTGCGTGGCAAGCGTGCAGTCATCAGCTTGCAGACTCAGGCGCAAAACAGCGACGTCGCACACTTCGGTGAAGAGACGTTTCTGGTGTTGATGATCAGCCTGCTGTGCTGGCTCGGCGGGCGGCGCATTCCCATTGATCGTGCGGACTTTCGTCATGAGCGGTTGTCGCTCAATGATGATTCATTGCTCTGGGGCGCCAACCTGACCTTCGGCGCCGAGCGCACCGAGATCGAGTTCGACAGCCGTTATCTGCAATTGCCGGTGGTTCAGGACCTTGCTTCACTCAAGGCATTTTTGCGCAGTGCACCGCAGTGGCTGGTGATTCGTTTCCGTAACCAGCATGGCCTGGCATCGCAGGTTCATCAGCGTTTGCGCAACAGCCATTACAGCCAATGGCCGACCCTGGAGGCGTTCGCGATCGAACAGCATTTGAGCCCCAGCACCGTTCGCCGAAAGCTGGAGCGTGAAGGCTGTTCATTCCAGGAGATCAAGGACGAAGTACGCCGCGGTGTTGCCTTTGAACAGCTGCGCCAGAGCCAATCGAGCATCACCGCGATTGCCGAGCAGATCGGTTTTCAGGAGCCCAGCGCGTTCCATCGGGCGTTCAAGAAATGGACCGGTGAGAGTCCGGGGCGTTACCGGGCGAGGTTCCAGGGCAAGCGCCTCGATGCCTGAGAAGTATCTGTGGCGAGGGAGCTTGCTCCCGCTGGACTGCGTAGCAGGCCCAATTCAGGGCCACTTCGCGCCCCAGCGGGAGCAAGCTCCCTCGTCACAACTGCGGTTTTGCCTGAAACACCGGCTTAAGTGAACAGCACTGCACTCATCGAATAGCGTTTTACTTGTCGGCTTCGCAATTGACCATCCATGGCACCCCGAAACGGTCAACCAGCATGCCGAAGCGTGCGGCCCAGAACGTCGCCTCCAGCGGCATTTGAATGGTGCCCCGGTCCGCCAGCGCGGTAAAAATTCGCTCGGCTTCAGCGATGCTGGTGACATTCAGCGAAACAAAGCAACCGTTGATGCCGTGGTAGGGCCGCTCAGGTGTGGTGTCGGAGCCCATGAGGACCTGGTCGTCGACCACCAGCCGGGTATGCATGATCAGGTCATGGCTACTCGCCGGAATTTGATCGCGAGCCGGCGACTCGCCGAAGGTCATCATCATTTCAAGGGTGCCTTGCAGGCATTGCGCATAGAACGTGAAGGCTGCTTTGCAATCACCGTTGAAGATCAGGTAGGGATTGATTTTCATCGTCAGCTCCAGGAACGCAGAGGGAAAGGGCACTATTTTTTCCAGCGTGCCCGCGTGGGTAAACCATGGGAAAGACGTTCAGCTATCGAGTAGCAGGGGGCTAATTATGGCTGACAGGTGTGGTTTTTTTAGATGATTTTGTTTGCTGCGAGCGAGGGTTATTACCGGTGGAAAAAAGATTGCAGGGGGCGAGTTGCCCCCTGGTATTCAGGCCTCGCTACATCAAGTTGCTTTGCGGCAATCCCAGCAGTCCGGTCAGCGTATTGAGGATGGTTTGTTGCCGGGCGCGGTTGACCTGGTGCTCGGCTTCTGCGGCAGCGACATCGGCAGCGCAGTGAGGGCAGGTCACTTCGTGTGCATGGATGTACTGCAAGCAGCCACGACACAGCGCCAGTTGTGGCGGAATACGTCCTTCGTCAGGCGATTTCTGGCCCTGGTTCGCCCAGGCCAGTTTGATCACCTGGCCACTGTCGCTGACGCTGTTGACCTTCTCGCCGGTGTCGATGCGTTCGGTAATCAGGTCAAAACGTCCGACGGCGAAGGAGGTTTTCGCAGCGTCCTCGAGTTTGACAATTCGTTCGCGCAGTCCCTTTTTCTGCAGATCCAGCGCACGGTAGTGACAGTAGGGATTGTTGCCGGGTTTGCCGAGTAAGGAGTGCGAGGTCCAGGTACAGCCGCCACGGCAGACATCGTTGTAGTAGCAGCTTCGGCAGTAGCCCCACAGATCCTCGACACCGCGCAGGCGGCCAAAGTGCATGCCTTCGCTGTAGTGCCAGATATCGTGCAAGCTCATGTTGCGCACGTTGCCGCCGGAAAAGCCCACCGTTGCCAATGAAGGGCAGCCTTTGACGGTGCCGTCGGCTTCGAGTGCCAGCACGGTTTGCCCGGCCGCGCACCCGCTCCAGTGCACGCGCTCGTCGCCAAAACCACGCCACATATGCTCGTAAGGGCCGTAGTAACCAATATTGTTGCCCACGTTCATCAGCAGGCCGCGATCAACCCCCTCGCGGTAAAGGCGTGCCAGCAACGGCATCACTTCAAGCAGTTGATAGGGCTGCAACAGCAACTCGGGGTGGTCGACGGCATTGCCCATGGCGACCGTCAGCTGGATCTGCCAGTGGGTGGCGCCGAGTTCGATGATCAAGTCCATCAGTTCGGGCAGATCGGGCAGGGTGGCCGCGCCGATCTGGGTGTTGACGCTCACCGCAAGCCCCGACTGTTTGGCGCGTCGCAGGGTATCGATAGCCTTGTCGAACGAGCCCGGAACATTGCGTACGGCGTCATGCAGCGGAGCCAGTCCATCCAGCGAAACACCGACGCCATTGAGCCCGGCATCCACTGCCGCCTGCATTTTTGCCGGCGTCAGGTTGCGGCCACCAGTTTGTATCGCGCAATACATGCCGTGATCGTGGATCGCCTGGATCAGCTGAGTCCAGTCCTTGCGCAAATAGGCTTCACCGCCGATCAAGGTGATCTCGCGGGTGCCGAGTGCCGCCAGGGAATCGATGACATCCAGGCATTCCCGGGTGTTCAGTTCATCCGGGCGTCGATGGCCTGCGCGGGAGCCGCAATGCAGGCATTTGAGATCGCAGGCCAGGGTGATTTCCCAGACCACATGGACCGGCACGTAACGTTTGAGGTCGGTTTCACTGAGGTAGCGGGCGGGGCGATTGTCTGACATGGGAAATCCTTGCGCACAGACACGTACGCGGCACGAATCCATCGAAGTGTTCGCGCCTTCCTTAGCGTCGATGGCGCGAGCGGATTTACCTCTGGGGTTGAAAAGTCCCGGGCTCGGTCAGTGGTGATCTGACCCCGCCCGGGCATTGCCGGTTAGCGTGCTTCCAGTCGGGCGATTTCTGCTTGCAACTGCTCAAGCGCACTGCGCAAGGCGCCGCTGTTGGCCAGTTGCTGCTCGCCCTGGCTCACCACGGATTTCAGCTGCGCCAGGTCACCGCTGGCTTGCGCTTGCTGCACGGCGACGGCGTAGAGCGGGCGCACAACATGTGACGGATGCTCCGGGTGCTGAGCCGGGGCCTGGCTGACAGCCGCATGTCTGACTGTCGTCCAGTGGTCCTGATCGTAGTACTTGTAGTCGGCAAAACCGCTGGCCCAATCGGCGCCTAGAATGCCGCGTAGGTCGAAGGTCTGGGCGATCTGGCTGTAAGGGCCACTCGGGCTGCCATCCAAAGTGAGGATGATGTGGTTTTCCGTATCGGCGGTCAGTTTGGCCTCGGAATACTCACCCCATACCCGGGCACGAAAGTTGAGGGGTGGATACGTGCTTTGAAAAATGCTCGCAACACCGCTGACTTTCTTGTTGACGGTATCCACCAGCAGATCCAGGGTTAAAACCGGTGCGCCGAGTAGCGAGCTGGAAACGTTGAGGCGCGTGTGAAAAAGTCCAATTGACATGGTGCAACTCCCTTAATTGTATTCAGGACAAGCCAGGCACATTCAGTTGCCGGTCAGCGGCGTTCCAGTCGGCCGATTTCACCCTTGGCGGCCTCAAGCGCACTTTGCAGCTGTGGTTGCTGGTCCAGTTGTTGTTTGGCAAGGCTCGCCAGATTTTTCATCTGCGCCAGGTCACCGCTGGCGATGGCACTCTGAATCGGCGCGGCGTACAGCGGCATGATCGGCGGATACGGCAGGATGACCGGGCCCGGTTCCAATGGCGGTAAATAGGCCCTGGAGGGCACTGACTCGACGAGATGGGCGGGCGCATTGACCTTGACCCAGCGCTGACCATTGAAGTACTCGTAGTTGGCGACGCCTGCTTTCCAGTCGCTACCGACCACCAGATGCAACTTGAAATTCACGATGGAGTTAGAGCTCGGGCCACCTTGGTTGCCTTGAACGGTGATGAGGATTTTGCTGACGCCGGGTTTCATCACCGTCATGTAGGTATATTCACCCCAGACATCGGAATGCACATCCAGCGGCGGGTTGGTTGCCTGAGTGATGGCGGCAGTACCGCTCACCGTTTGCTCAGGTGTAAACACCAGCAGATTGAGCGCCAGACTTTGTGCGCCTGGTTGCTGAGTACCAATTTGATAGCAGAGTGGGAATAAACCGACAGATTGTTGAGAAGAACCAGACATAATTATTGCCTCCATTGCAATAGGGGAGCGGAAACAGTGCTTAGTGCTGTTCCAGGCGTGCGACTTCCTTAGCCAACTGCTCGTACGCGCTACTGAGTTCTTTGGGTTCTGGCTTGGATGTATCGCGTTGTTTCAATAAAGCTTTCATTTGCGGCAGCTTGCCTTCCGAGATCGCACTTTGGATTGCGACCCCGTAAGGGGGGACTGGGTGACGAGTTGAGGTGCTCATATCGATCCCTTCCGTGGTGTATGTGGACACTGCTGTCATCAGCAGTTTTTGCAGTTAAGCAGGGGTTGATAAATATGCAATGGGCAATGGGCTAGTACGGCTGATAAATTGTTAATATTATTTTATTAATAGCGACGCGTTAGGACGTTGGCCGTTTGTTATCAGGATCGGCGATGAGGGAAAGTGTGCTGGGTTCTTTTCTCATAAGCAGGGCAAGTTCTTATCGCCATTGATAATGAATATGTGCGGTTGTTTAATTTACGGGTAATTAAGTACGATAGCTCCAATAAAGGCATCGTTTTATTGTGAATCTTCAGCCTTCCTGAGCGGCAATTCGTCGAATGATCTGCAAGGCTTCTTCGCGCAGCAACGGCTGCTTCATCCGCTCGGCTAACAAGGCCATTTTCCGCGAGTATTCGCAGGCGACCACCGCCTCGACCTGTTCGCCCTTGCACAGCAGCGCGATGAAGGCGTATTGCTCGGGGTTGCCTTCGAAGACGATCCGGTCCCATTGGTCGGCATGACCGAGCATCTCGAAGGTCTTGTCGAAGTGATAGGTCCAGAAGAACGGCACATCCACATAGTGTGTATCAGCGCCCAGCATGTTTTGCGCGGCGATCCGTGCCTGCTGCTGGGCCAGGCGCCAGTGCTCGATGCGTGTGGGGAAACCTTGCAATGTAAAGGAGGCGATGTCGCCGGCGGCCCACAGGCCAGGCGCAGCTCGCATGCCTTCGTCTACCGGTAGCCCGCCGTCATCGTCCAGCTCAACACCTTCGAGCAGGTCGGTGACCGGGTTGACGCCGATGCCGATCAGCACCAGGTCGGCGGGAAGTCGATGGCCATTCTCGAGCAGAACGGCCTCGACGTTGTCCTGGCCTTCGAACGCCTTCGGCTGGGTATTGGCATGAAAGACCACGCCGTTGTCTTCGTGCAGGGACAAAATCGCCAGGCCGATGCGCTCACCGAACAGTGTACTGAACGGCGTTTCATGGTGCGCGACGACGCTGACTTCCAGGCCATGGCGGCGCAAGGCCGATGCCGACTCCAGGCCGATGAAGCTGGCACCGATGATGACCACGCGAGAGCCGGGTTTTGCGATGTGCAGAATACGCTCGGCGTCTGCTCGAGAACGTAGCGCTAGGATGTTATGCAGATGCGCACCATCTACCGACAGCGGCCTGGGTTCCCCGCCACTGGCCAGGAGCGCGGCGTCGTAGTCGAAAGTACGCCCGTCACCCAGGGAAACCCTTTTGGCGGCCACATCGAGACGGATGACCTCACCTTGAACCCGCTCGATGTGCTGTTCGTTGTAAAAGCGTTCATCGAGCAGCGGTGGCGTTTCTTCGACGGACATTTCCCCGGCAAGGACATATTTGCTCAGCACCGTGCGGTCATAGCCGGGGTCCGTTTCGCGATCGATCAACACCAGGCGACCGGCAAAGCCGTGTTCACGCAGGGCGGCTGTTGCCGCTGTGCCCGCAGCGCCTGCACCGACGATCACGAAGCAGCGTGAATCAGGGGCACGATTCACTTCGATGGGGGCAAGGGGCTGGTCGTCCACATGTACATCGCCATCGACGATCTTGACCGGATAACGGGTCAACCCATTCAGGGCTGGCGGTTCGCACAACCGGCCATCCTCGACCGTGAACATCGCCTTGTGCCATGGGCAAATCAGCCGACCATTGCAGACAATGCCTTCGTCCAACGGAGCCTGCGCGTGCGGACATTCGCCTTGATAGGCGTAGACCCGTTCGCCGGCCCGCAACAGCACGATCTTCAGTGAGCCGATTTCAACGCGAGTACCGCGGTCTTCACGAAGGTCGGTAAAACGGGCGACGTTGTGCAGGGACATGACCACTCTCTGGGGCGGGATTTTCCGTTGGCGCCGGCAGTGGCGGGGGAGTGTCAGTGAAACTGCGGCCCCGTCTGGCAGGCTCGACCCTTACAGTAAAGCAGTGAAATCGATTGCCCATCGGCACCCTCCATCTACGCTCCAAGGAGCGCTTGCGCTGCGTTACACGCTATGCAAACTGTCGCGACACCACCTGACTGATGGTCTTTAACATGACGGATAGCAAACCCGACAGACACACTCCCAGCGCTCAGGACATCGTCGCTGCACTCGACCTGGAACCCCATGTGGAAGGCGGTTATTACCGCCGGACCTTTCAGTCGGATCAGCAGCCCATGATCGAGACTGCAGGTGGTCGGCGTTATGCGATGACCTCGATCTATTACCTGCTGACGGCTGCGTCTCCCGTCGGCCACTTTCATTTGAACCGATCCGACATCGTTCACTACTACCATCTGGGCGATGCGATTCGATACTTCCTCATTTACCCGGACGGCACGTTGAAAACCGTGGAGATGGGCAATGACGTCACTGCCGGGCAGTGCCTGCAATTGCATGTGCCGGGCGGTGTCTGGAAGGCTTCGCAGCTCGTGGCTGGACCGGCCGCTTACGGCCTGATCAGTGAAGCCGTTTCGCCAGGGTTTGATTTTGCGGATATGCAATTGGGCTGTCGGCGCGGGCTCAGCGAGCTGTTTCCAGAGCATTCGGCGCTGTTTGAGCGACTGGCGCGAGAATAAAACAGTAAGACCAGCACGCACTCCGTAGCAGCTGTCGAGCCTGCGAGGCTGCGTTCGGCTGCATAGCAGTCGTAAAACCCGCCTATACGGTTGATCTGGTCGACCGTGCTGCATGAATTTACGAGTGCTGCGCACTCGAACGCAGGCTCGACAGCTGCTACTGGTCATCCGGTCTGCGAGGGATGAGCAGGATGTTGCGCTCGTGAAATTTATTCTGTAGTTTTTCATGAAATTATAAAAACATAATTTCATGGGTGCCCGAATGTTTCAGCAGTCCTCGCAGCATGTCGCCAGCTATTACGCCCACAGTTGCGCTGATCGCCTGTTGAGCCGAGCCGTTCTGGAAGGTGAACACACTGCCGAGGTGCTGATCATTGGTGCCGGTTTCAGCGGTCTGCATACCGCATTGCGCCTGGCCTTGGCGGGCAAGCGCGTGACATTGCTGGAAGCCAGCCGCGTCGCCTGGGCAGCCTCGGGGCGCAATGGTGGGCAGGCGATTCTCGGCTGGTCGTGTGACATGCCGCCCCTGGAGACTGCGCTGGGTTATGAACGCGCGCGGCGCTTGTGGGACGGCATGCGCTGGGCGGCGCAGGAGTTGCGCGGGTTGCCGGCGCGCCATGGTTTCGACTGCGATTATCGCCCCGGCCACTTGTGGACGTCGGTCATGCCGCGTCGGGTCAGTCTCCTGACCGAGTGGCAACGCGAGGCCAGCCATAAGTGGGGCCACGATGGCCTGCAATTCATAACGCGTGAGCAGTTACCGCAGTGGGTCGCCAGCGAGCGTTATCAGGCGGGGCTCTATGACCCCGAAGGCGGCCATCTGAATCCATTGAAGCTGGCGCTTGGCCTGGCCGCAGCCATCGAGCGTGCTGGCGGCTGCATCTTTGAGCAGAGCAAAGCGCTGAGCTATCGCGAAGAAGGCGATCAGTACCGGGTGACTACCGAGCGCGGGAGCATTCGGGCAAATGTCCTGGTGCTGGCGTGCAACGCCTATCTCGATCAACTCGATCCTGAATTGGCCAGTTGTGTGCTGCCGGTGGGCACTTATCAGGTGGCCACCGCGCCGCTGACCGCCGAGCAAGCCAGCGCGCTGTTGCCGAGTAATGTCTGCGTCACCGACAACCAGTTTGTCCTCGATTATTTCCGTCGCACGCCGGATAACCGCTTGTTGTTCGGTGGCGGCTGCACCTATCTGGGCGGGATGCCCAAAGACATCGCCGCCGCGACACGACCCTATCTGGAGCGGGTCTTCCCGCAGCTCAAGGGTGTCGAGCTGGAGTTTGCCTGGGGCGGGCATATCGACCTGACCCTCAAGCGCACCCCCGACATTGGCCGGCGCGGCGACCTCTACTGGCTACAGGGTTATTCCGGGCATGGAGTGCTTCCAACATTGGCGGGGGCTCGCGCCGTGTCCGATGCGATTCTCGGTCAGCCGGACGAGTTGGCCTTGTACCAGTGTTTGCGTAATGACAGCTTTCCCGGCGGTAAATACCTGGCAGCGCCATTGGAAGCGATCGGCAAGGCCTGGTACCGACTGCGCGACAGCATTTGATGAGTCATCTTCCGGAATTACTGGCATGAACAAGCAAGAAGAAATCGCCGCGCTGGCGATCCTGATCCACGATCTGCGCAAGCACAAGAAATACACCCTCAAGGAATTGGCCGACAAAATCGACCGTTCCGTGGGCTTTCTTTCGCAAGTCGAACGTGGCTTGTCACGGCCGACCGTGGCAGACCTGACCGCGATCAGCGAAACCCTCGGCGTGCCAACCACCTATTTTTACAGCCTGCCAAAACCCAAGGTGTTGCCTTGGGTGACCCGGCCGGATGAGCGCCGCACGTTGTACTACGCCAACGGAATTACCGACATTCTGGTCTCGCCGAAGATCAGGGCCTCGTTCTCGATGCTCGAAAGCCAATTGGAGGCCGGCGCCAGCAGTGGCGAGCGGCACTTGAGCGACAGCTCCGAGCAGGGCGGCTATGTGCTGGAAGGTGCGTTGACGCTGTGGTTGGGCGATGACGACGAGCCGGTCACCTTGCAGGCCGGTGATAGTTTTCAGCTCGACAGTCACACACGCTGTCGCTACGGCAACCTCACTGACCAGCTCACGCGAGTGCTTTGGGTTTACACCTGATAACAATAAAAGGAACAACAACGATGGATGCTGCCTGCTCTGATCTGCTGGCTGAGGTTCGTGCTTTTCGCCAACGCTACCCCGAGGTGCGCTATGTCGACCTGATCTCCCTGGACATTCCCGGGCATTTCTACGGCAAGCGCTATCCGATAGAGATGCTCGAAAAGGTGGCTGCCGGCAGCGCCCTCAAGCTGCCGCAGAACTGCGTGTTACTGGGCGTGCAGGGTGGGCTGTTCAAAATCGGCGACTACTGTTTTAACGACGGCGACCCGGATGCTCTGCGGCGCCTGGTGCCCGGCACGCTCAAGCCGGTGAGCTGGGAATCCAAGCCACTGGGTCAGATGCTGATCACCTCGGACGGCACCGAGAAGCCAATCGTCTTCGAGCCCCGCGAGGTCCTCGCGCAGGTGTTGGAGCGGTTGCGTGGCAAAGGTATTCATCCGGTGGTGGCGTTCGAGCTGGAGTTCTATCTGTTCGATAAACAGCTGCGCGACGGGCAGCCGCAGTTCCCCCGCGATCAGCTGTCGGACGATGCCGATGATCAACCGAACATGCACATCGAGCGGCTGTCGCGCTTTTCGCCAGTGCTCGATGAAATGGTCGAAGCGGCGAGGGCGCAAGGCATCGATACCACGGTGATCACTGCCGAACTTGGGCCGGGCCAGTTCGAGATCAACTTCGGTCATCTTGATGACGGCTTGCGTGCTGCCGACTGGGCGGCGCTGTTTTGCCGTAGCACCCGTGGCGTCGCGCTCAAACACGGTTACCGCGCCAGCTTCATGGCCAAGCCTTACTTGCAGCATCCGGGCAGCGGCATGCATGTGCATGTCAGCCTCTATGATGCCGAGGGTAAAAACCTGCTGGCCGCCAACCAGCAGCAAGCACTGCGGCATGCGGTGGCCGGCTGCCTGGAACTGTTGCCGCATTGCATGCCGATCTTCGCGCCGAACCAGAACGCCTTCCGGCGTTTGGGCGGTACGGTGAACGCGGCGACACGTGCCAGTTGGGGTTTCGAGGATCGCGATGCGTGCGTGCGGATTCCCGATTCGGATTCGAAAAATTTGCGTATCGAGCATCGCCTGGCGGGCGCGGATGCCAACCCGTATCTCGTGCTGGCAGCGATTCTGGTGGGGTTGGAGCAGGGGCTGGAAGCCGGTCGCGAGCCGATCGCAGCGCTCAATGAAGATCGCAACAGCGGGATCGATTTTCCGCTGGAAATGCTCGAAGCCGTGCGCGCCATGCAGCATCAGCCACAACTGCGTGAGGGTTTGGGGGCGGAGTTTGTTGATGTGTACTGCGAGAACAAGCGCCAGGACCACCTGGCTTTTATGCAGGAGATCAGTGCGCGCGAGTATCGCTGGTATCTGTAACGACCGCCGACTCAGCCCTGTGAACTGAGTCGGCGTTTTACCCTGTTGTTAGCGAAGGAATGCCTGCATGTCGCTGGTCAGCTTCTTCAGTGCTGCCTTGAAGTCGTTGGCTGTCACCTGCTGGCTTGTATTCTCCAACTGTTCACCGAAGACCTTGCGAGCGACTTTAGCCACGGTTTGGCCGTTGCTCGCGTCAACCATCTCAGCTTCGATGTACAACTCGGTGTCTTGGTCGCGGTGACCGGTGGCCGCCTGAGTCGCACCTATCGCAGCTGCGACCGGAACCACTTCATACCATTTCATGCCTTCGTTAGAGGCTGTGACCCCGGTAATCGCGGCGCGTACGATCAGGACTCGCGAACCGGCAGGGGCCGACTGAACGTTTGGCACCACACGGTACTTCTGGCTCAGTGTGCTCTTGGCACTGTCCGTCATGTAGGTTTGCAGCTGATCCAGCGTCTGGCGGTTGACTCGCTCATTGGGCTTGGGGGCCGGGTACAGTTCCAGTTGCTTGAAGGCCACCGTGTTGTAAGCGTTCGGGTTCCAGGAAGGCGTCACCCAACGCATGGCTTTCTCGCCGCTGGGGGTGGTGACTTCTTGCAGGTTGCTGTAGTTGGGAAGAAACCCCGAGTATTGTTCCTTCTGTATCACTTTTGAGGTGCAACCGCCAAGCAGCAGGCCGGTCAAGGCAACGCCGATAAGCAAGTTTCTGGATAGGTCCATATTTTTACTCCATGGGTTGAAACGTTTTATTCAGGTCGCCTTAGTGGTAAGGCCGGCATTATCCGTGTCGATGTCGTACCTCACTCAGCCACAGCCCGCCAGAAACCTGGATCCCTCGCGAATCAGCGTAGGTACGAATGGCGAAATATCCAGTAGTGATGCTCGTGGGCGCATTGCCCCGTGATATCGTCTGCCCGCCTGTGGAGTGTATCCGGTAGGGAGCTATAGAATTTTTTTCTTCCTGTCCTTGACATGCCCGGCGAACACGTCCAGAATTGCGTCCATTCCTGATTCAGGAACGAGAAAAACCCTTTAGATATCAAAGGGTTGGAAACAGATAGCAATCCAGTTTCCCTCTCCAGTTTTTATGCGTTTGATGTTGTTTTTAAGGCATCGGACGTTTGGGGCCGAGTAGCAAAATGGTTATGCAGCGGATTGCAAATCCGCCTACGCCGGTTCGATTCCGACCTCGGCCTCCACTATTAAAACCCCGTAGATCAAAGATCTACGGGGTTTTTTATTGCCTGCGATTTGGTAAGTGTTCCGCAACTTTTTGGAGGTGTTCCGCAACCTGCTGGCTTTTTTCGTGGGTAATTGCACTGACTTGACCGCCCGTTTGCATTCGATCTGACCAGTCATTTGCATCGGACTTGACCAGCAGGCTTCGTAACCATGACCGGCAGAGAACGGCCAAGTACGGACATTCGGAGGGTTTGTTACGAAACAGGGAGCGATTCACTCGATTGATCCTGTGAGGCCGCGTGATCAACTCAACTCAACGATGATGATTGTCAGTGGCGAGCGTGCCGAGATAGGCTCCCTCTTCGACGCTCATCGGCGTCGATGGGGTTTCAAATCGAAGAAGGGACGCGAGAATTAATGACTTCAATCATATGCTGGAACAACAAAAGCGAAGATTGGTATCCAGGTCTTTGGGCTGTTGCAGACTCTAGGGTCTCAAGTGGCACAGGGACAATGACGGACAGCTTGCAAAAATTGTTTGTTTTACCCGTTAATATATATCAGGGTGAAGCCACGGTAACTCGAGAGCATTCTCATAAAATCCTGAGTGTTTGTTACGGGTTTGCGGGTAGCACTCTCATCGGGACTAGCGTAAAAGACATCTTGGCGTTGTGCTTGGACAATCTGACTGAGACAAATTATTACGACGAGAACGGTGATATATCTATGTCAATCGAAGAACGAATCCCAAGCATTGAGGAGATTGCTAAATTAACGCAAAAAATAGCGCAAAAGTATCTGATGGCGGTGGGGGCTTATGATCCCAATAGGGCTCGCTGTGAAATAGTAATTTTCGGCTTCTGCAAAAAACATAACGATACAAAACTTTATGTCCTAAATAACTCTCCAGAACAGCCGGCGAAAATTAGCTTTGAAGAGAGAAATATTTCTGATGGAGAGTACGTGATTTTGGGAGACCGGAAGGAGGATGTCCGAAAGGAGATTGAACGTAAAAACATAACATGCGCCGAAGAGCAATATTGGAAAAACAGAACCCCGATCATTGCATTGCAGCAAATAATAAAAAATTCTTCATTAGCAACAATTGGCGGGCACGCTCAGATTTGCATGGCAACCAGGTTCGTTTCTCGCACTATGTACATTTCGGATGTTACTAGCGAAAAAATCCTGCTTCTTGGTTTTGATATGTTTACCGACTTCGGGAAGCTAGGTGGTTTCTCTATCTCTTTCAACCCAACCCTGGGCATTGAAGAGCGTTTGATCGAGTAATAGTTTATTCGCTTTAGACTGGCTGCTGATACAGATTACTGCCTCGCGAGACCAGATTCCGGCGGCGATTTCTGCCCATCTCTCGACCTGCTGCAAAGGGGCGACTGAAACCTTCCATGAGAGGAAGCAATCGGCCAAAAGCGGACCTTAATGACGGATGTGAGCTGCCATGTTCTACCTCGTCTGACCAGGCTAGGTTGCAAAAGTAATTCCGGGTACGCCTATGGACACCTATTGTGAAAGAATCCCCTTATTTACATAATGCGACCATCATTAAGCCGGGAATTAGATAATGTCTAAACAAGAGTTTGACAAGGAAAAACTACTTGAAAATGCAATACACTCAATACAGCTCGGAGTTCATGACTATCAACTGTGCAGTGGCACGGAAATCCGAGCGCTTTCGTCAGCTCGAAACCTATTTGCTGGAATGCTATTAATCTTTAAATATCGTATAGCATCGTTTGCCGCTACACCGGCTGAAGCTGTCGAGCTAATCTATAAGCCAAAATCAATCGTCCCCAAGATTGGTGCAGCAGGTATCGAATGGATCCCCATACTTGAAAGCAACAAGACAATTGACTTTCGAATGATTGGCGAGCGCCTCGACAGCCTAGGAGTTAAAACAGATTGGAAAAAAATCACGACATTACAGCACTGTCGTAACGCGCTTGAACACCTTCACCCCAATCACGGGATTGGAGAGATTCAGCGTTTCATATCTGAACTTTTTCCTATACTCCGGTCTTTCATTGAGGATGAACTTCGCCGAAATCCAGCCGAATTACTTGGCGATGCTTGGCAAATGCTTCTCCAAACACACGACTTTTATGCGCAAGCGATGCACGTCGCTGTAAACAGCTGGAAAGAAGCGGGTATTAAACCTCGTGCTTTCAGTGTCCTATCTACATGTCATTGCCCAAGCTGCGGATCAAAGCTACTCCAGCCTCACCCGATTGACATCCAAAACGGTAAATTTGGAAAAAGGGATTTTCGTTTTCAGTGTGTAAAGTGCAGTCACTCAAGCACTTTGATCGGTTTGATCGAAGATAAGATGTATGAGTCAGAAAGTCTTCGAGACGTGCCTGAGGAGGACGTCCACTGCCCAGCCTGCCACTCAATGAAGTATGACGGAGTAGAATGTAGTGACTGCGGATTAACACCGCACATGCCGCTTTGTAGAGGATGCTTTGAGCCACTCACCATTTATGAATCTGAACATGGCCGGCTTTGTGACGCCTGCTCATATCACCAAATGGCAGATGAGGAATTTGAGCCTCATATAACCTGAGGGAAAGTCGAGTAACTTCACTTTCCAGATGCTGGAAAGTCATCGGGGTTCCATTGTTGCAAGCTCAGGAGCTAGGCAGTCGCTTTTTGTTTTTAGCACGTGATCGGGAGCGTTTCTGCTTGTATGTCCGCTATGGGTTTTCTGCCCTCCTTGACAGGCAGCAATGGGTCGATTGCTGCCTGTCACCACCGGCAGCAGTGGGCAGCCCTCTCCTGAGCATGGTTACTAAGCGTGCTGGTCTAATCTGATGCAAGCGAGTGGTCGGTACCCATGTAATCAGGTGGTCAACTGGGGTGCAATTTCGCATTTTTCGTGGGGGAGCGCCAACCTTGCACCAGGTTGACGCTAGTTGAAGGGGGGTTATTTCGTGGGTTTTACGATCTCGCCCACTCGTCGATAAACCTTCTTGGTCATCTCTTCTGTGGAGTGCCCCAGTAGTCGGCTGGCGTGTGTCAGTTCGATTTCACTTGCGGCTTTCGGGCGAATGTCCTTGAACTGAAACTGGCGAATGCTGATGGCCAGCGCGGTGTCACCGTCAGCCCCTGCCTTGACTGCCGCTTTTTCGCGGGCTTCATCCCAACGGTTGCGCAACATCTGCTGGCTCATCCTGAGCCCGGACGTGTTGGTGATTAGGGTTGAGGTTTTGATACCGTTTAGCGCTCTGCGCTCCTGCAAGTCATCAATAAATGTGCTGAGTCCAGATTGGGCGCCGGCGTCTTCCAGGCGAATACGCAGGCGCTTCTCGGTTTTGCCTTGCCCGATCATCAGGAAGCCGCTGTTCAAATCAGTGGCCGCAATCTTCAGTACATCTGCTGGGCGCTGCCCGGTCAGGTAGGCAAGATCCATCGCGTCCTTGAGTTCCTGCACGGCCTGGGCGTAGACCGCATCCCACACCGTTTCCCCTGCATAAAAGTCACGGGGCGTTTCTTTATTACGTCGAACACCAAAGCAGGGGTTGGCGTTGGTCGTCAGACCCCATTCGCGGGCGACGGTGAACATATGGGAGAGCAGGGCGATTTCCCTATTGGCCCTGACTTTTGCGGTCCTGGCATCTCGATACTGGGCCACCACTTGGGGTGTTATCGAGTCAATGGGCGCTTTCTCAAATGATTTTCTGAGCTGCTTCAGTTCCTTGCGATTGTCCGATTGGGTGCGGGGCTTCTTGCCGGGGATGATTTCCTTTTCATACCTGTCGAACAGGTAGCCCAGCAGGTGGTTAGGCTTGAGCGGCGCCTTGCGCTCAAGCCTGGCCCATTCGACTTTGGCTTGATCGAGGTCGTTGCCCAGTGGGATTTCTTTGCGTTTGCCGTCGGAGTCTCTGCCGTTGTAGTAATACGACGTCCAGATTTCGCCGCTCTTTCGCGTCCGGGATCGGCGGATCATGCGTGGTGGCAGATCCCGGTTTTCAACATTTTTTTGGCGCATTGATTAACTTACGCTCGCCAGGTCGAGTGTCCAGGTTTCAGCGACCGCATTAGAGGCTGAGGGCTTCACGCCCGCTAGCTTCAGTCGGGCGTAGACGCGCCCGACCACCGGTCGTTGTGCGCCGGTAAGCACAAACACCCAAGCGTTTCTCTGCAGCCATTGCCGTTGGTGGGAGGGAGTCTTGTAGCCGGTGATTACAGTGAGCTCCTCATCGGAGAGTGTCTCGGTCTGAGGTGAAGCTGGGTAAGTGGCGCTATGCATGTTCATTTATACCCCTCAACAAGCTGCGCGGGCGGGCGATTCTGAGCGATTAGCGATGCATCAGGTGTGGCTGCCTCGCGCAGCTTTTCGTGGGGTATAAGCACTTCGGCGGTGGCGCTGAGAGGGGCGATAATGCCTGCTGCTGCGCAGCAGAGACTGTTTGTTTCAGGTGAGTCGACGCCATTGGCGTTGCGGAGCAAAACGGTCGATGTCTTGGTGGTGTTCAGTTCCATCTTCATGCCGCTTTCCTCCGATGTTCGATAGCGTGTTGGTCCATCAGGCGCTGGTGAAGCGTGAGCCGTATTGCGGTGGTGCCGAGGATCTGAGTCATGCGGCCTCCTGGACCAGGTCGGCCAGCAGTAGTGCGTTCTTGGTGTCTTTGTGCAATTGGCGCATGGCGTCGTAGCCGATCAGTGCTTTCAACTGGCGGTCGAGTTCTTTGTTGTAGCGAGTGAGCGCTCGCAGTTCGGTGGTGGCTTTGGTGTGCTGCTGTTGCAGAGCGCCTGCCGCCTTGGGGGATAGGCGCATCATTGGAGTGGCATGGCTCATGCGGCATCCTCCTGCGCGACGGGCTTCAGCAGGGCGGCCATGTTCAGGGCTTTATTACGCAGGTCAAGCGCTTGCGTTGCCTGGCAATGGGAATTAACGGCACGGAAGGTGTCTGCGGCGAGCTTGAGTTTTTCTGCGATGGCCAGAAGGTTTTGATGGTTGTCCGGGCTCAGTGCCTGGCTGGCTTTGAGTTTCTTGCACAGTTGGGCCAGTTGCAGGTGATCGGCACGAATGAACCGCAGTGAAGCCTCTAGCTCGTTGATAGTCTTGGCGTTGCTGGCGCGTTCGTTGCGCTTGCCTTCTTCTTCTTCACCTTCGAATCGGCCGTCGATCAAGCCGCCTCGGTAGCCGGCCCAATAGAGAAGGGCGGCCGCGGTGATGAGGCCGATCAGTGCGCAGATTTGAATTGCTGTCATGTGGTGTGCTCCTGGTGGTTTCGAATGGCTGGTGGTGGCAGCCGCTCGAGGTGGTGGTCTTACTCGGTTGGTTCGTCCTGTGGTCGCAGCATCTCTTCGTCCGCCTTGTAGGCACGGATATCGATCAATGAGGCAACATGCCGGATATGCGCGTACTTCGGCGCCTTGCGGCTGGTGTCCAGCGTGGTGATGGGTAGCTGAATCCGTCCGCTGTTGATCTCGGCCACAAACGACTGCTCGTTGAGGTTGCGGAAGTACTGCTCGCGCACTTTTTCCAGTGGGATCAGTACGTCGCCGAAGGTGCGGTAGAGCAGCTCAACGGTGGCTGACTCCGGTGCGGGTTGTAGCCGGAGTGGGGTTTGGCTTGCGTTACTCATTGGCTTATTGAGCCTCCTTGCGTTGTGTTCTTGCCGGGTGATTCCAGGCGTTCAGGCAGTGGCGTTTGGTCAGCTCCCGCAGATGTTCCGGCACTTCGAGAAGCGCAGCGTTGCGCTCCTCGCGTGTGCGCATGGCGACGATCTGACGGGCGTACTCCCTAGGCCACGTCACGGCGGTCTACCGGAATGTCAGGTAGATCGATGCCCAACTGGTCGGCCAGCCAGCGGATGCCGGGTTGTTTTACTCGGGTCGACTGGCTGTATTGCAGGCCGTACTTCTCGTCATACCAGTGGCCGTCCTTGACCCGCAGATACTCTTTGTCGCGTGTGGGATAGGCCGGCAAGTTACCCTTGAGCAATCCTTTTTCCCGCATGAGCTTGATCAGCTTGGGACGTGTGAGTCCGAGCTGGGCGGCTGCTTGGGCGAGTGTGCGTTCCATGGCATCTCCCTCAAGCTGCGTGCGCGGCGGGTGTTGCTGCCGCAGCCAGGTGGTTGATGGACTCGGCCACTTTCTCGTAGATCTCAATGTCGCTACCGCACACGGTGAAGCACTTGGTGCGCGGGCTTTTCACGCCGATGCTCATAATGGTGGTGACGCCACTACGCGTTTTGGTGCGATGCATAGCGACATGGATGGGGAGTTCGAAGCCCATGTCGAGGCTCACGACACCGCCGGTACGCACCAGCTCGAACACCCGCTGCTTGTGCTCGGTATCAAACCGGGCGTATTGGCGGTTGGCGTGTGGGATGTTCAGCAGATCGGCAGTGTTGCTGGCATCGAAGGGGCCGTTGGCAATTTCTTCAATGAAGTCGGCCAGTTTGAGGTGCATCTTCTTTTCGTTCTGCAAGGTCAGCGTGTGGCGCTCGCTGCCCAGCTCGACGGTAAAGAGGGTGTCTGATTTGCTGCGTTCAACTTTCAGGCGGAAAGCCAACGCTTCGCGTTGTGGTGTCGACCGTAGCGTGTGATTAAAGGTCTCGCTCAGATTGACCTGAGCGTTGAGCAATTGCAGGGTGCGATTGTCGAGCTTGAATTTGCTCATGCTGCATACCCTCCGCCATTCGGATCGAACGGCGCGGGGGTGGCGCGGGTTTTCAGCTTTGGTTTGGTGGGGATGAACGCGCAGCCGCATTCGCGGGCCAGGCGGCGAATCTCAAAGATGCGGAACGGGTCAGCAGCGGCCGGATGGACGTGCAGGGTGGCTGTGGTGTGCATGGTATTGCCTCGCTCTGTGGTGGAAGAGTGAGGCAATGATAACCCTAAAGGTTAATTAATCAAGAAAAAATAACCTTTATGGTTGTTTAGTGGGCTGGTGCTTTCCACGTCCAGTCTGAGGGAATACCTTGATCGCGTAATTTATTTTCGCTGATGAAATACACTTCGACTGAGTATTTGAATCTTCTGGCGGAGTTTTTGAGTGCTGCTTCAATATTATTTATAGCGGTAGGCGATAGTGCAATGTTTGATACAACAATTAAATGAAGGGTTACTTTGCGATCGGAAAGGCTGTAAATATTTTGAGCTGCAATATTTGCATCCATTAATGTTTTGTTGAATCTTTCTACCGAAAATTGGGACTTGTCAAAATACTTTATTTCCGCGATGTGAATCGTATCGTTCTTCTCTCCCACCGCGTCAAAAATCAATGGGCTAATTAGCCCGGGTATGTCAAATTTTACGTTAGGTGAGAATTCTATGTTTGTTGCGTGTTTGAGTTTGCGTATGGAAAGATGTTCTATTTCTTTAAGTCGAAGTTTTGACTCTAGCTTTGTCTTTTTCGAAAACTCTTGAAGGTCGAATTTTGTTTGAAATTCATCTTCGGCATCAGGCGTCGTATTTTCAGAGTTTGAGCTTGGTTTACTGATTTCTGTTTGTGTTCCGTTATTTTCCGTAGAGGATGAAGTTCGAGTTTTTTCCAAGGTTTGAGATGAAATCTCTACAGTGGGTGATGTGTTATTAATCGCATTAACTAGCTCGTCTACCCCTGTGGTGCCCGGTACGGTGCTCTGTGCTGGTAGTGTCGCCTCTATGATTTCCTCTTCTAATTTTTCCTCACGTTCACTTGGTGTGACTATGCCAAATAGGTTCAAGAAATGATTTTGGTTTTGATAGTCAGAGGGGGCATATAAGGTTTTATGATTGAAGTTGAGAGTAAGGAAAAAAGTTCCAACTAATAATGCAGGAAATAGCATCAAGAACCAAATGTATGTAGCTTGGTTTTCTGGTGAGATGAAAGGTAGGACAACAGTACCACTAATTTCGGCAATGGCTGCAAATCTGGAAATAACTGTTAAAGGATTTTTGATGTGCCCGGTATGTTCCGTCATGATTTTCCTTGAAGTATGGTGGCGAATCCTAAAGGTCAGAAATTTTCCAGCGAGCGCGACCGCAAATACTCCATTCTTCGGTCATTTTTATTATGCGATCCGGCCAGTCCGGATTCAAGGCGAACAAATATTGTTCGTTTCCTTCTTGTTTCAACTGTTTAAGAGTAGCAGCTTGGTCTCGAGTTCTTTTGGCCGCAACAAAATGACCGGGTAATGCATCTAAGGATGGGTCGATTACAATTTTATCCCCTTCTGAGAACTTGGGCTCCATACTTATTCCTTCGACGCGAAGTATAAAAGCCCGTGGGCCAACTGGCCCTGGTGCATCGATCCATTCTTCAGCATCTCTTGGGTCGAAACTGCCGTGAGCTTCACACCAAGCTCCAGCAGCGATTGATCCTATAACTGGCAATTTACGTCCTGTATGGCTTAGCACCGTGGCGTTATTGAACTCACCTAGCCCGTAGGGCATGTCGAGATAGCCACTGTGAAGCCCCAACGCTTTCTCAATCTCTCGAGCAATCTGATCGCCGATGCCTTTCGTAGGGTTCTTACCCCCGAACGCGCTCACTTGGGCAGGTGCTTTGCCCAGAAGGTCGGCGATGTCAGTCAGGCGGAGCTTCTTCTCAGCCATGACTCTTCTGAAATTCTGTAGCCGGGTGTCTGAGATTTTCATGTGCCGATTTTGGCCGGATTAACCTTTAAGGTGAATATCCATATTGGTGTTGTAATTATTAACCTTAATGGTTAAATTGTGCGTCGGAGGTACACCACATGAAGCTGCGCGACTACATCAACCGTTTGGATTCAGAGGCACTTACGGCCTACGCCGTGCGTTGTCGGATTGCTGTGAGCTACCTGCGTCTTCACGTCAAATACGCGAGCAAAGATCCAAGCGTCTCTTTGATCAAGTCATTGACCCGTGAAAGTGAAGGTTGCGTCTCGTTAGCTGAGGTTCTGGAGCATTTCGGAATTACCGAAACAACTCCAACGAGCAAAGCAGCGTAGTTAGAAAAAAGGCGACCCAAGGGCCGCCCAGTTCCTCCCGGCACGCACCACCACAGCGCTGTCGGGTCGCGGTAAAGATAGGCGGGCACACCACATGCGAACCGTCGATCTTTACCGCGCTTTCCAAGGCACGGATGCCTTGGTGTTGCTGCCTTCTCCACCACAGATTGGGCAGCTGTTGCGCCAGAGGTGAACGACGGATCGTTTGCCTCGGCACGGTGCCGGTGTCGATCCTGAAGATCTAGCCGGCGTTTGGGCCCTTTCAAGCCACGCGGCAAATGTATCACCACTGCATGTCGCGCGGCACTGGCAACTTACAAGGATTAATGCCATGAGCCGAATCGCTCTGAGTTGCGTTGATCGAGCACAGCGGGAAATCCTGCCGCTCGACTTGGCGCTTTACCACGCTGCTCGGGACTATCCCGGCGGCGCCGCTGCAATCGCCGCCACCACCGGCCGCAATCCCACCACGCTGCAACACAAACTCTCACCTACGCACCCGAGCCACACGGTCAACATTCAGGAGTTCGGCGAGATCCTGGAGCTGACCAAGGATCGTCGCATCCTTGATGCCGTGCATGCCTTGGTCGGTGACACGATCTGGCAAGAGTTGGCTGAGACGTACACCAATGACATGCCTGAGACGCTGACTACTGGCATCGCCGAGTATTTCCGGCAGGTGGCAGATCTTGCCGAGACCTGGGCCAAGAGCATTGGCGATGGTGTCGTGACCGATCAGGAACTGGCCGCGATTCGTCTGCAGGTATTCCGTGGCATTCAAGGGCTGCTGGGGTTGTTCAACCGCGCCACCTACGTCAACCAGACGACGCGGGGTGTCGACCGTGGCTGACATTGCCGACTTTGCTAATGACCTGGTGCAGGAACATCTCGACCAGGCACAGGCCGCTCGTAGTGCCGCCAAGCCAGTTTTAGCGGCGCATTCATTTCTGTACTGCGAAGGCTGCGACGGGCCTATTCCTGAGGGCCGCCGGTTGGCTCAACCGGGTTGCACCCAATGTGTGATTTGCCAGTCCATCGATGAAGCGCGGGAGGCTCGCGATGCTCGATGAGGTATTGGGGCAATTTGCGGACTACGGCCTTGAGCCTGCTCAACCACTGGTTTTCGGCAAGCTAACCCGCTGCAAAACCACTCAGGATAAGGGCAAGGAAAAAAACGGTTGGTACGTCGTCCACGAGCATCTGACTGAAAAGAACGAAACGCTGATCTTCGGCAGCTTCGGCGATTGGCGTTCGGGTGAGACGCAGAAGATCAAGGTCAAGGCCGGGCGGATGTCACCTGAAGAGCGTGAGGTCATGCGCGCTCGGCAGGAAGATGCCAAGCGTCGCGCCGCCGAAATCGCGAGTAACGCTGCGCGGCGGGCCGCGAAAAGGGCAGAGGGTTTGTTCGAGCGCATGCCTACCACCGGTCGCAGTGACTACCTGGACCGCAAACAGATCGTTGGCATCAAGGTCCGTTATGCGCCGCGCACCGGTGCCGTTCTGGTGCCGATGAAAAATGCGCGTGATCAGATCATGGGCCTGCAGGTGATCTTCCCGTACAAGCAGGAAGACACCGGTCGCGACAAATCCTACTGGCCGTACGGGATGGCGAAGGAGGGCGCGTTCCACTTGCTCGGTCCACACCCGGAGCCGGGCGAACCCGTACTGGTGTGTGAGGGGTACGCCACCGGCGCCAGCCTGCACATGGCGACCTCGCTCGCCGTGGCCGTAGCCTTCGATGCGGGCAACCTGTTGGCGGTGTGCAAGGCTATGCGCGAGCGCTTCGCCGGATGTCCGCTGATCATCTGCCGTGACGATGACTGGAAGACCAAAAAGCCAAACGGCGATGCCTGGAACCCAGGTGAAGAGAAGGCCAGCAACGCCGCCTTGATCGTCGGCGCCCAGGTGGTCGCGCCGATCTTCTCCGTTGAGCGACAAGACAAGTGGACCGACTTCAACGACCTGCACGTCGCCGAAGGGTTAGAGGCGGTGCGCCGTCAGGTGCTGGCCGTGGTCCGTCCACCGGCTGCCGGTGGCTGGAAAGATCAGCTCGCCCGCAGCGAAAGCGGTGCCTTGATCGCGCACATGCAGAACGTCGAGTTGATCCTCGCCAACGACGAACGCTGGGCCGGGGTTATCAGCTACAGCGCCTTCAGCTCGAAGATCGTCAAGCTGCGTGCGGCGCCTTACGGCGGCGGCACCGGCGACTGGGCCGACATCGACGACATGCGGGTGATGAAGTGGCTCGCGCAGCAGTACAACCTGCGGGTTAAGGCGTCCCATGTAATTGAGGCGGTGAGTGTGGTTGCCCATGACCATGCCTTTCACCCGGTGCGACAGTACTTGCAAAAACTGGACTGGGATCGTGTACCGCGTCTTGAAACCTGGCTCACGGATGTCATGGGGGTGAAGGAAAGCGAATACACGTCGAAAGTCGGCAAGCGTTGGATGCTCTCGGCGGTGGCGCGGGTGATGAAGCCTGGCTGTAAGGCCGACTCGGTGATGATCCTCGAAGGCGCGCAGGGCGCCGGTAAGTCGACGGCAATGAGCATCCTCGGCGGCGAATGGTTTATGGACACGCCTTTCGCCTTGGGCGACAAGGACGGGTTTCAGGCGATCCGGGGCAAGTGGATTGTCGAGCTGGGTGAGCTGGACAGTTTCAACAAGGCCGAAAGTACCAAGGCCAAGCAGTTCTTTTCGGCGTCGACCGATACCTACCGGGAGAGCTACGGCCGCAGAACCATGGATGTGCCACGCCAGTGTGTGTTCGTGGGGACGACCAACCAGGACGAATACCTGAAGGATGCGACCGGTAACCGTCGCTATTGGCCGGTGGCCTGTACCAAGGTCGACCTGGAGCTGCTGCGCTCGATCCGCGACCAGCTGTGGGCCGAGGCGATGTTCTGTTACGACGCGGGGGATCTCTGGTGGGTGACGCTGGACGAGGCGGCGATGTTCGGTGAGGAGCAGGACGAGCGTTTTGTGGTGGATGAGTGGGAAGGACCAATTCTGACTTGGCTGGAAGAGTCGCAGATCGGCGAAACCACCACCGGCAGCGAAGTGTTAGCCAGCGCGCTGAAGCTGGACTACGGGCACTGGAGCAAGCCGGAGCAGATACGGGTTGGTGCGATCATGCACCGGCTGGGTTGGCGTCGTGTGCGTCTGCCGGCATTGGCAAAAAGCGGTCAGCGGCCCTGGGCTTACAAGAAGCCGGCAGGGTGGGGTGGTGCGTCGGCGTTGCAGCGGGAAGCGTTCGAGGAGCCTTGCTTTGATTAAGCGAATCGACGAAATGCTCAAGCTGTGGGCAGAGGATCTGCACAGCCCGCACGAAGGTGGATCGGAGCTGGGCGGCGGCAACATGATTGCCATGCTGATGGAGTGCAAGGGCGAGCTGATTCGCGGCACGCGGGGAAGTCGGGTGCTGTTGGACGAATCGGCGGATATCGAGCTGATCGTCAACAAGCATCTGCCGCCGCAGCTGTCGGTGATTGTGCGCGAGCACTACTGCAATCACGACAGCTTCCTGTCGCAGAAGATCATCTATTGCGGCTGCAGCCGCAAAACCTACTACGAGCGCTTGCACGAGGCTCACGAGTACATCGCCGGCATGCTGATGGGGAAGGCTGCGTGACCCTAGATTTGGCTCCGGCTATCGCTGTCCCATTGGCCCACCTTGTCCCATTGCGTTTCGACGTGGTGGGACAAGCGTGGGCCTTGTGTTTGTTGGCGTGTCCCATTGTCCCAGCAAAAAATGCCTACCGCCCGTGTGAGCGAAGCGCAGACCTGTACGCGCTATTGCGCGCACGCGTGTTTTTCGATTTTCTTCTTTACACGAGAAAAGAGAAAACAGATGGGACAATGGGGCAAAGCCCCGATTTTAGGCGCTCTCAGGCGTCCCATAGCAATTTTGAAGCATGGGACATATGGGACAACGCCGGAACAACAGAATGCCGGGGTGGGATATTCGCCGACATTCGCTAGGCGTTCACCCGGTGTTACCCACTTATTCACCGGGTGGCATTAAAGTGGGGTTGCTGCCAGGAAATTCGACCTGTAAAAAGTAGTCATCTTCGATAGGTGCGACCGCAGAGAGCGGCAGGCACCACACCACCAAACCCGGCCATTGCGCCGGGTTTTTGCGTTTATGGGGTAGGCGATGACAAACGAGCAACAAGCGCTGGCAGAGATGCCGATCTGGTTAGTAATCGTCCTGGCCTTGGTCGGTGGTGTATCGGGTGAGATGTGGCGGGCCGACAAGGATGGGGCGCGGGGCTGGGCATTGTTGCGAAGGCTCGCGCTTCGATCCGGTGCCTGCATTGTCTGCGGGGTGTCGGCGATGATGTTGATGATCGCTGCCGGCATGACGATCTGGACGGCGGGCGCCTTGGGTTGCCTGACGGCGATGGCCGGCGCCGATGTTGCCATCGGCCTTTACGAACGCTGGGCCGCCAAGCGGCTGGGCGTTTCTGAGTCGGCATCGACCGACCACACCTAGGCGGTGCCCCGGCCGGGAGCCGATTTTTCCGGGTCCTCCCAGAGGGGCGCCCCCTACACGGGTCATCGAACTCGCGGATTCTCTGCAGCTGAGAATCTTGCAGGGATGTCCGTCTTTTCAAAGGGTTAGATATGGGCAGGACAGTCAGCAAGGCCGACTTGAGTGAGATCGTTGGCCGTGACGAACGCACCCTGTCCCGCTGGCAGAACGACGGCATGCCGGTGATCGAGTTTGGCCTGGGGCGGGGCAACGAAAACCAGTACGACACCGAAGCCGTGATCCAGTGGCTGATGCATCAGGCCTCGCTCAACGGCAAGAAAGAATCCTCTCGCGACCGACTGGACCGGGTTAGGGCCAACCGCGAAGAGCTGGCGCTGGCCAAGGATCTGGGCGAGGTGGTCATCGCCGCCGACCTGGTCGAGCGCTTCGAGGCCATGATCACCTCGGCCAAAGTCGAGTTGCTCAATACGTTACCTGACGCGCTGGCCACGGAGTTGTCGGCGCGTTATGGCGTGGAAGTGGATGAACAACTGATCAGAGACCCCATCGAATCCATCCTGCGGAGGCTGTCTGACTATGACAAGGATGATGCCCAGTCAGCTGGAGATCCTGACGAACCGGACAATCCGGAGGGCTTTGAGGAAGACGGCGAGTAGCGCGCTACGCGGCGCTTGCCGCAAGTGGGCACCACCGCCACGCATGAGCATCATCGAGTGGGCGGACAAGTACCGCTGGCTCGCACCAGAAGAGGCGGCTCGCCCCGGCAAATACCGATTCGACGTGACGCCACACCTCATCTGGCCTGGTGGCCCGCTGGAAGCGTTGGACGATCCGGCGGTCAGTGAAATTGTCGGCCGCAAGTCGGCGCAGGTGGCCTGGACGTCGGGCGTCCTGGGTAACGCGTTGGGCAAGTGGATCGACATCGATCCGTCCCCCATCCTGGTGCTGTTTCCCAAGGCCGAGGCCGCCAAGCAATACGTCGGTGAAAAACTCGAACCGATGATCGAAGCCACGCCACGGCTGCGCAAGAAAGTCGACCTGCGCAGCCGCAAGCTGCAGCAGCGTCAGGACTTTAAGCGCTTTCCCGGTGGCTTCCTGAAAATGGTTGGCTCTAACAGCCCGGCCAGCGTGAAGTCCACGCCGGTGCCGCGTGTGGCCATCGAAGAACCTGACGACTGCAACCTCAACCTGCGCGGGCAGGGCGACAGTATCAAGCTGGCCAAGGAGCGTCTGAAAACCTTTCGCCGCTCCAAGATCATCATCGGCGGCACTCCGACCATCAAAGGCCTGTCGGCCATCGATGCGGAGCTGGAGCTGTCGGACAAGCGCGTCGGCCTGGTGCCGTGCCACGAATGCGGCCAGGAACACGCGCTGAGCTTCGACAACCTGCATTGCGATGAGGATCCGGCCTATCTGCACGAGGTGTACGGCAAGAAACGGCCGGAGAAGAGCTTCTACTCCTGTCCGCACTGTGGCGCGATCTGGGACGACAACCAGAAAAACGCCAACCTCAAGCACGGTCGCTGGTCGGCCACGGCTGAGTTTCGCGGCATCGCCGGCTACATCCTCAACGAGCTTTACGCCACGTTTTGGGGATCGCGCTTTCAGGTGTTGATGGAGAAAAAACTCCAGGCCGAACACGCAGCGGCGCAGGGAAACATCGGCCCGATGATCGCCTTCGTCAACAGCTCGAAGGGCGAAAGTTACGAGTATCAGAGCGACGCGCCGAAGACCGATGAACTGGAGAAACGCGCCGAGCCTTACACCGAACTGACGGCGCCTAAAGGCGTGCTGATGATCACTGTCGGTGTCGACGTGCAAGGCGACCGCCTGGCACTGGTCATCACCGGCTGGGGCCGTGGCGAAGAATCTTGGCGGCTGTATTGGGGCGAGCTTCACGGCAACCCCATCGACCCGCATGACAGTGTCTGGCAGGAGCTGGACCGGGTCATCTCCCAGCCGATTCCCTCCGACGGCGGCGCGCACTTGGCGGTATCGGCGGTCAGCATCGACAGCTCGGACGGCAACACCAGCGATGCGGTTTACGCTTACGTGCGGGATCGCCAGCGCTACAACGTCATGGCGATCAAGGGTGCATCCGTCGACAGTCGCGACAAGGAGATTTTCACCAAGCCGCCACAGTCGGTGGACACCTCGCAAGACAACACCAAGGCGGCGAAGTACGGCTTGCGGGTACACATAGTCGGCACGCATAAGGCCAAGACGTTGATCGATGGCCGGCTTCGGCTCAAGGGCGTCGGGCCGGGACGCATGCACTGGTACAGCGAGATCCGCTCGGACTATTACGAGCAGCTCACCAACGAAGTGCTGGCCCCACACCCGCGCAACCCCAGCAAGATGGTCTGGCAGAAGAAGGCCGGTCGGCGCAACGAAGCGCTCGACTGCGAGGTGTATGCCTTGCACGCGGCTCGCAGCCTCAAAACCCACCTACTGCGCGATCACGAATGGGACCAGTTGGAGCAGCAACTGCTGCAGCCAACCCTTTTTAACACCGAACAACCGGTCGCACCGGTACCGCGCCGAGCAGTGGCTCGCGGGCGGGGCACCCGCAGTCGAGCGGGCTACTAAGGAAACCATCATGACAGACGCACAACAGCGCCTCGCAGAAGTTCGGGCGGCGATCTCTGACGTCCTGAAAAAAGGCCAGCGCCTGCGTCGTGCGGATCGCGAACTGTATCGCGCCGAGCTGAACAGTCTGCGCTTGCTGGAACAGCAGTACGCCAAGGAGGTCGCGCTAGAGCAAGCCCAGCAACAGGGCCGTGGCCGTAACCGCATCTCTTACATGGCGATCTGACTATGGGCTTCTTTCGAAAGGACCCAGCCGAGCTGCTGATGCGCGAGGCCATCCGGCTCGCCAAATCGGCATCCGGCGCCCGGCCCATCGTCGCCCAAGGTGGCGGGGGCGGTGTCGAGACCCGCTGGCGCGGCGCTTCCCGCGTGCTGCGCAGCATGGCCAGTTGGATTCCCGGTCTGGGTAGCCCGCGCCGGGATCTCGACCAGAACGAACGGCGCATGCTGGTAGCCCGTTCGCGGGACGCCATGCGCAATCATCTGATTGCTCGGGCGGCCATCACGCGCCTGCGCACCAACGTCGTCGGCACCGGGCTGGTCTGCCGCTCGCAGATCGATCACGACGCGCTGGGCCTCAGCGAGCAGCAGGCGGACGAACTGAACACACAGCTCGACCGGCTGTGGTCGTTGTACGCCGATGATCCGCGTGAATGCGATGCCGAAGCGACCTTGAATCATTACCAGCTGCAGGCGCTGGTGATGATCTCGTCGATGGTCTGCGGTGACGTGCTGATTGCCAGTCCCGACGATGAGCGTCCGGGCTGCGTGTTCAGTACGCGCCTGCAGTTGATCGAATCGGATCGAGTGTGCAATCCGGCTGGGCAATTGGACGGCACCAACCTGGTGGACGGTGTCGAGTTCGACCGGCTCGGCGCGCCGTTGGCTTATCACGTCTGCACCGGATATCCCAATGAGTTCACCGCAGGACAGTCCCTTCGCTGGGAGCGGTTGCCGGCATTCGGTGAGGCCACCGGTCGTCGGCGGGTCATGCACGTCATGGCCGACAAGGAGCGGCCCGGCCAGAAGCGTGGTGCACCTTATCTGGCTCCGGTGCTGGAGCCTCTGCAGAAACTGGAGCGCTACAGCAGTGCCGAACTGATGGCGGCGGTGATCTCGGCGATGTTCACCGTGTTCATCAAGAAAACCAACGATTTTCAGGTTTCCAACCTTCCGCTAACGGCGCTCGCCAACGAAGGTGATGGGGCTGGTGGTGACACCACAGCCGATGGCGAACTGGCTCTGGGCGAGGGCGCCATTGTCGATCTAGGGCAGGGCGAGGAACCGGTGATTGCCAACCCAGCACGCCCCAATGCGCAGTTCGATCCGTTCTTTACCTCCGTGGTCAAGGAAATCGGCGCGGCCTTGGAGCAGCCGATGGAAGAACTGTTGCTGCATTACAGCAGCAGCTACAGCGCGGCCCGTGCGGCGATGCTGCAGGCGTGGCGCTTCTACAGCCTGCGCCGCTGGTGGCTGATCTGCGACTTTTGCCAGCCCAGCCGTGAACTACTGATCGATGAGGCCGTGGCGCGGGGACTGATCAAGCTGCCGGGCTATGCAGAACCAGCCAAGCGCAAGGCGTACTGCCAGGCGATCTGGATCGGTCCGGCACGCGGCGCCATTGATGAGTTGAAGGAAGCCAACGCCGCCGGCAAGCGCATCGAGATCGGCGTCAGCAACGAGACGCTGGAAACCGCCGCGATGACCGGCGAGCCGTGGCAACAGGTGTACCGACAGCGCGTGCGCGAAGTCGAGCAACGCCGCACGGACGGTTTGCACGTCCTGCCCAAAGGGCGCGAACAGGAAACGCCGCCGCCCAACAACCCCAACGAGGAATAACCATGCCCCGCGCATTTGAGCTGGCGGCCTCGCAGCCCTGGCTGATGCTGCCTGGCGCCCTGGACAACCTGCTGACCATTGCAGACCGGATGGGCGACCCGGCGGCGCTGGAAACCCGCACCGGCATGCGGCTGGACAACAGCCGGAGCGTCAGCGTCCGCAACGGGGTGGCGATCATCCCGGTAGTCGGTCCTGTGTTTCGCTACGCCAATCTCTTCACCGAAATCAGCGGCGCGACCAGTACCCAAGTGCTGGCCACCGACCTGCAGGCGGCACTGGACGACCCCAAGGTCAACGCGATCATTCTGAACATCGACAGTCCAGGTGGTGTGGCTGCCGGCATCAACGAGCTGGCCGATCACATCCATGCAGCCCGTGACCGCAAACGCATCGTCGCCTACATCGGAGGCACCGGAGCCAGCGCAGCCTACTGGATCGCTTCAGCGGCCAGCGAGATCGTCATCGACGAAACCGCGCTCGCCGGGAGCATCGGCGTCGTGGTCGAGGCTGTCGTAGAGGGTGAGGCATCCAGCGGTCGCAAGCGCTACCAGATCGTCAGCCGCAACGCGCCCAACAAGCGCGTGGATCTGGCCACCGAGGAGGGCCGGGCCAAGGTCGGCGAAACAGTCGACGCCATGGGCGACGTGTTCGTGGCCAAGGTCGCTCGCAACCTGGGCGTGGATCCGGAACGTGTACCCGAGATGGGCGACTTTGGTGGTCTACGCGTTGGCGCCGCCGCCGTCGAATCCGGCCTGGCTCACCGCCTGGGCTCCCTTGAAACACTGATTACCGAACTGGCCAAACCGGCCGCAACCCAACCGAGGAAATTCAACATGACCACCGTCAGCAGCACGGCGGAGTTGCGTGAGGCGCTGGCCGCCGGCGCGGATCCGCAAAGCATCCAGATTGCTCAGGCCAGCCAGCCAGATCTGGAAAGCATCCGCACCCAGAGCCGCGAAGAAGGCGCAACCGCCGAACGGCAGCGGATCACCGGCATCAATGCGATGGCCAGCAAGGGCTTTGAGACCGAGATCGCCGCTGCCATCGATGCCGGAACGTCGGTCGAGGCCACTGCACTGCAACTGTTTAAGGCGGCGCAGGATCGCGGCATTTCCCTGAGCGCGATCAAGTCCGACGCCACTGGCGCGTCGACTTCCACCCCGTCCGGCAACAATGATCAAGGCGAACGCAAAGCCGTAGTCAACGCCATCGTCGAGGGCGCCTCGCGCCGCTGATTGGAGAACCTCATGAGCAACCCTGAACGCCAAACCTACATCCCCGATCAGCTGTCGGCCGGTGCCTTCCCGGTGATGATCGACAGCGCCGTGATTGCGACAGGGCAGAAACTTAGCCGTGGCGCTGTCCTCGGTCAGGTCAAAGCCAGCAGCGAATACGTGCTGTGCACGGCAGCGGCCACCGACGGCTCCGAGGTACCGAAGGCGATCCTCGACCAGGCCACCGACACCAGCAAGGGCGCCCAGGCGGCACCGATTCGTCTGACTGGTGAAGTGCTGGCCCACCAACTCATTCTCGGCGAGGGCCTCACCCTGGCGCAGGCGAAAGCCGCGCTGCGTTCCCTGTGCCTGTTCGTTCGCTAACTGGAGCTTCCGATGGATATTTTTGATACCCGTACCATGCTGGAGGCGGTCGAGCAGATGCCGACTGCACGACGCTTTCTGATGAACACCTTCTTCAATGGCGGCAGTCCGGTGACGTTTCCGACCAAGACGGTGGACATCGACATCATCAAGGGCAAGCGCAAGATGGCGCCGTTCGTTCACCCACGTCTGCCGGGCAGCGTGTCGTTGCGCGATGGCTACACCACCAGCAACTACACGCCGCCTTATATCCAACCCAAGCGTGAAACCACCGCCGAACTGGTGCTCAAGCGTGCAGCCGGCGACAACCCGTTTTCCTCGCGCACTCCGCTGGAGCGAGCCGGACAACTGCTGGGCAAGGATCTGCGCGACCTTGATGACGAGATCGTCCGTCGTGAAGAGTGGATGTGCGCCCAAGCGCTGACCACCGGGAAAGTGCGGGTGATCGGTGAGGGCGTGGACGACTCCATCGACTTCCTGATGGCCAGCGACCACAAAATCAGCCTGGGCAGCGGTCAATGGGGCACTGCCGATGGCGACCCGATTGCCAATCTGCGTGGTTGGAAGCGCAAGATCGCCAAAGATTCCGGGCGCACGGCCAGCACCGTGGCTATGAGCGGTGAAGCCCTGGATGCGTTTCAGTCGAATGCGACGGTGATAAAGCAGCTCAATACCCGCCGCGTCGACATGGGCCTGATCAAGCCCGAGGAACTGCCGGACGGCGTGACCTACCTGGGTTACCTCAACGATCCGGGCGTCGACCTCTACGGCTATGACGAGTGGTACCTGGACGATGATGACGACGAGCAGCCGATGATTCCGGCTGGTGGGCTGATCCTCGGTTCCACCTCGACGCGCAACGCTATGTTGTACGGCGCCATTCAGGATCTGGAAGCGGTAGAAAGCGGCTTGGTCGAGGCGGCGCGTTTCCCGAAAAGCTGGGTGACGCAAGAGCCGAGCGCCCGTTGGCTGAAGCTGCAGAGCGCAGTGTTGGCCGGCCTGCTGGAGCCCGACGCTTTCATCTACGCCAAGGTGGTGTGACATGGCCAAAAAAGCCGAGTTCCTGGTGATCGACGGTTGCGTGCAGGATGGCCGCACCGTGGTGGTGAAGGGCGAACCGTACACCCCACCAAACAAGGAGGTGGCGGACGCATTGATCGCTGAGGGTCGCATCGTTCCGATCAAGGAACCACTGGCGCAGCAGCTGCTGCGTGAAACTCGGGGCCGTGCCGGTGATACCGACGACAGCTCTGACGACGGTGCGTAATCGTGCGCTTTCGGGAGTTGAGCGACGACATGGACGCCCTGGTGTTGGATGGCCTGGGCGACGTTGGGCGAGTCGGCGGTCGCGAGATTGCCGGCTTTTTTTCGGCACCCTGGCTGCAGCCGCGCATGGGGCGCATCAACACGGCGCTGCGGGAGCCGCAGTTCGAGGTCCGCGTCAGCGATGCCGCAGGGATTGATCCGGGTCAGTTGGTGGTCATCGACCTGCCGGTGCAGGACGGTGGCGGCGCCTATGACCTGGTGAAACTAGAACCGGACGGCACCGGCTGGGTGGCGTTGCTATTGAGGGCGAAGGCATGAGCGTCGGCAGTCATTTCAAGTCTTCGGCCAGCGGCGGAATGATCTCGCTGCAAACTTCTGCAGCGGATCTGCAAGCGTTCCAGGACTTTGCCAAGTTAGTGCCGAAGGCGGCTGCCGTTGCCCAGCGTCGAGCGATCAACAAAACTCTGGGTTGGCTGCGTACGCACATTGCCCGCGCTGTCGGTCGGCAGGAACGGATCGCCGTGGCGGCCGTACGTAAGCGGTTGCGTGCTTACCCGGTCATCGGCGGCGCTATGAGCGGCAAGCTGTGGTTCGGTCTCAATGCCATTGAGGCGAGTCGGATCGGTCGGGCACGGCAGAGCAACTCCGGCGTATCTGTGGCGGGTCGACGTTATCAGGGGGCCTTCTACAAGAAGGTCTATGGCAACAGTGCGGACATCTGGATTCGTACGGCAAGCAAGCATTTCAATACCGACGACTACCCCGACAGCACGGTGAGTGCGCGAGGTGGGGCGAGTTCGGGCTGGATTGCCGAACATGACAGTCGGTTCCCACTGGCCAAGGCCAAGGTTTCCCTGGAACAGGCCCGACCGCATTTTGAAAGCTGGGTTCAAAAGGCCGATGAACGTCTGCTGGAGATCCTGAAACAGGAACTCAACTTTGAGTTGCAGAAGTACCTCAAGAGGATAGGCAATGTCTGACGAGCCTTTGAGCCTGGACCAGCTTTATCAGGCTGTTGAACAACATCTGACGACCCATCTGCCAGGCGTGCAGGCCGTGACGGTATGGCCGAACATTTCGGACCGCGTTGCGTTGCCGGCGGTGTTTCTGGAGCTGGCCGAGATCGAGCCAGGTCCCGACATTGGTACCGGCGAAACCACGTTGGTGTGCAAGTTCGAGGCGCGCATCATCGTCGACCCGATCAAGCTGCACCATCAACGGCAGGCAGTGCAATTGGCGACCCAGCTCGCCGTGTTGCTGCGCGCACAGACGTGGGGGTTGCCGGTCGATCCCGCCGAGTTCGTACAAGCGCAGCAGGACTGGACCCAGCCGGCACTAGATGGCTACACCGTCTGGCTGGTGGAGTGGACGCAGCAGATTTACCTCGGTGCCGAGCAATGGCCATGGCCGGAGGAGCCGCCTGGCTCGCTGGTAATTGACATCGCCCCGGGCGACGGCTCATTTAACCCGGAGGATCTGCAGTGAGTTATGTAAGCGCCCAGCATGACCGCATGCTCGCGGGAGTGGTCAAGGATTGTTATGTGGTCGGCTTAGACCTGTCCGCCTCCCCGCCAGCGTGTCGCGTCTCGGATGGTGAGTGGACCAGCGCCTGGGTGCGCTGGCACAGCATCGCCGCCGGCAAGGCCAGGCACTGGCGGGCGCCGTCCATGGGCGAGCAGGGGACGTTGGTCAGTGTCAGTGGTGACGTATCACAAGGCACGTTTATCCCGGGCCTGTACGGTAATGCTGGCTCGCCGCCGGATAACCGCGACCATGTGGAGGTTTGGCGGTTTGATGATGGCGGGTCGCTCATTTACGACTGGCAGGCCAAGAGCTACAGCATCACCCTGCCGAGCGGCACGGTGACCATCAAAGTCGCCAGCACGGAAGCGGTCGTAAGCGATAGCGCCGTTACCGTAACGACCGGGAATATCAACCTGAAAGCAGCGGTGCTGATCGACGGTGCGTTACACGTCACGAAAGGCATCACCAGTGCCGGCGCGATCATCGACGCCGGTGGCAACAGCAACCACCACACGCATTAATTTCAACCCACGACAGCCCGCCTAGTGCGGGCTTTTTCATGCCTGGAGAAAAGAGACATGGCCAAGACCGCCGCAACACCTGCCACCGATGAGCAGGTGACCCCTGAGGGTGCCCCGGAGCTGCTGAGGTTCCGCGACAAGGTCTATACGTCGCGGCTGCTGATCGTTCCCGGTACCGACCGCACCTTGCCGGTGAGCAAGGCGGTTGTAGAGGTTCCGGTGTCCGACCTTGATGCCGTCAAGTTCCTGAAAGCCAACGAAGAATTCGAAGCGCTCAAGGAGTGATGTAGATGATCGGAATGGATCGCCACACCGGCCTACCCATTTCCGGCATCGCGCACTTGCGCCAATCCGTTACAGACATTTTGGGCACGCCGTTGGGCAGCCGCCGGCATCGGCCGGAGTACGGCAGCAAGCTCCGGCGGTTTGTTGACTTGCCCGTTAACGAGGGCTGGAAAAGCGCCGTACAGGCTGAAGTCGCTCGCGCCCTGGGGCGTTGGGAGCCGCGTTTGAAACTGGATCAAGTGCGCGTCCTTTCCGTTATCGGCGGGCAAATCAACCTGAAGATCGTCGGGCAGTACCGGGGCGACGGCGTCACGCTGGAGGTAGCCGTATGAGTATCGTGGATCTGTCGTCGTTACCGGCGCCGACCGTGTTGGAGCCTCTGGACTTCGAAGAGGTGTATCAGGAAGGGCTGGGGGTTTTTCGCGGGTACATGGGGGGCAACTGGACCGCTGCACTTGAAAGTGATCCGGTGGTTAAGGTGCTGGAGGTCGCTGCTTACAACAAGGTTGGCAACCGCGCCCGGGTCAACGATGCGGCCAAGGCGCAGCTTCTGGCGCATGCCATACGCGGCGACCTCGATCACTTGGGGGCCAACGTCAATCTCAAGCGCCTGGTCATTCAAGCCGCGGATCTGTTGGCGGTGCCACCGGTGCCGGAGGTCAAGGAGGATGACGACCCGTTTCGGGAGCGTATCCAGTTGGCCTATGAGGGGCTGACCACGGCCGGCCCGCGTAACAGCTACATCCTGCACGCGCGTAACGCCTCGGGGTTAGTGGCGGATGCCACGGCCGAAAGCCCGGCGCCTTGTTACGTTACGGTAACGGTGCTGGGTTTGGATGGGGAAGGTGTGGCACCGCCGGAGCTGTTGGCCACGGTGGCGGCTGCGCTGAATGACGACGACGTACGGCCGGTGGGGGATCGGGTGACGGTGCAGAGCGCGCAAGTGATCCGCTACCAAATCAACGCGATTTTGCACATGGCCAGCGCCGGCCCCGAAGCAGATGCCAGTTTGGTCGAGGCGAAAAGCCGATTGGCGGCCTGGATCAATCCGCGCAGAAGGCTGGGCGTTGAGGTGGCACGGTCCGGCGTAGACGCTCAGTTGCACGTTGCCGGCGTCTCCCGGGTTGAGCTGGTCGGCTGGCAGGACCTGGCCCCGACCAAGTCCCAGGCGGCGTTCTGTACGGGCTACACCGTGACGCTGGCGGGCTGACATGAAAAGCCTACTGCCGATCAACAGCACGCAACTGGAACGGGCCATGGAGGCCGCGTTTTTCGAGAAGACGATTATCCCGCTGCGCGACCTCTACAACGCCGATACCTGCCCGGTGCATTTGCTGCCGCATCTGGCGTGGGCGTGGTCGGTGGATCGCTGGGACTACCGATGGACCGAGGCGACCAAGCGCGCCGCCATCAAGGCCTCTTACTACATCCATGCCCACAAGGGGACCATCGGCGCGCTGCGCCGTGTGGTCGAGCCCCTGGGCTACCTGATTGAGATTATCGAGTGGTTCAAGACGGTGCCGGAAGGCATCCCCGGCACCTTCGCGCTAAAGGTCGGCGTTCTCGACACCGGTATCACCGAAGAAATGTATCAGGAGCTTGAGCGCCTGATTGACGACGCCAAGCCCGTCACGCGGCACCTGACGGGGCTGGCGATCAGCCTCGAAACTCAAGGCGCTTTGAATATCAGTGTCGCCCTGTACGAGGGCGATGAAATCGACGTTTACCCGCCGGTCATGCGTGACATCGAGGTCACCGGGACTATCGGCGTGGTCGGGCGCGAACACTCCATAGACACCCTGGACATTTATTCATGATTGATCAGAACTCGCAGTTTTTCGCGATCCTTACGAACGTGGGGATGGCCAAGCAGGCGAACGCCGACGCGCTCGGCATTCCCTGGAAGTTCACCGAAATGGGCGTGGGTGATGCCAACAACACCGACCCTATCCCCAGCGCCGCGCAAACCAAACTGATCAACGAATGGCGCCGCCGTCCACTGAATCAGGTCCGGGTTGACCCGATCAACCCGGCGGTGATCATCGCCGAGCAAATTATCCCGGCCGACGAGGGCGGGCACTGGATTCGCGAAATCGGTCTGTACGACGCGGACGGGGATCTGGTGGCGGTGGCCAACTGTGCGCCGAGTTTCAAGCCGGTCCTGTCGCAAGGCTCCGGCCGTACCCAAGTGGTGCGGATGAATTTCATTGTGTCCAGCACCGGCAACATCACGCTCAAGATTGACCCGTCCGTGGTGTTGGCTACCCGCGAGTTCGTCGAAATGCGAATCATGGAAGAGCTGTACAAGCTCGACATCAAACAGTCGGTGCGGGTGGCCACCACGGCCAACATCGCGCTGGCGGGCCTGCTGACCATTGATGGCGTTGTGTTAGCGGCCGGTGATCGGGTGTTGGTGAAAAACCAAGCCGTCGCCAAGGACAACGGCCTGTACATCGCGGCGGCTGGCGTGTGGGCTCGTGCGGCGGATGCCGACAGCAATGCCGAAGTGACCTCGGCGCTGCTAGTTTCGGTCGAGCAGGGCACCACGCTGGCCGACACGCGTTGGCAGTTGGTCACGGATGGGGTGATTGTCCTGGGCACTACGCCGTTGACGTTCCAGAACGTGACCCAGGGTTTTGCGCCGATCAATTCGCCGGCGCTGATCAACCCCACGGCGAACACGCCGCCGCAGTTCAATAGCTCGCAATTGTTGGCGACCACCGAGTTCGTACAGCGGGCGCTGGGAAGCCTTTCCGGGTTTTCCCCATTTCCGGCATCCAGAAGCCTCACAGTAGCCGATATCGGCAAGGCGATCTGGCCTTCCGCTGCCTCACTGACGTTGACACTACCTACCCCGGCCAGCCTTGGCGTGCCTAATGGTGTGGCGGTTCTCATCTTTACCACCAGTGTTGGGGTGACGCTGGCGGCTGGGGCTGGGGCAAGCATTAACAGCCCGCTCGGCAGCGCCCTTTCAACCTTTGCAGTGAAGCTCGGGCAGAGCCTAATTCTCATTGCTGCTGGGGTAGGAACCTGGCAAATCGTCAATTCAACAGCTGATCTGGGGAGTAACGCAGACTTCGCGTCAGTTCTTGGGGTTTCTGCCGCAAGTCAGCAACTCCCTGGCTTGTCGATTAAGGTAGGAAACATCAACAACGTATCGACTGCCGCATCTTTACCATTAACGTTTCCCGTGTCATTTCCGGTGGCTTGTATCGCCCTGATTTTAACGGGGTGGAGTGGAACGGCTGCCGCTTATACGCATATCGGTCGGGATAAGTCCGGTGCAACACTTCAGAGAGGATCTAACACTAACTATCTTCTTGATTATATTGCGATAGGGTTTTAATAAATGGCTAAGTACTACTGTCGTATCAACGATACACGGGGTGGTTTTTTTGATTCTGTCCGCCACGGAGAAATCGGAAGTCCTGACTGCACAATTCCAGAAGGCGCAAAGGAAATTACGGACGAGCAGCACGCCGAGTTAGTGTCCGCCCAAAATAATGGGAGGTTGATCGTTCCTGACGCCGATGGCTATCCGATTGCCATAGATCCACCGCCGCCCAGTGAAGAAGAGTTGGCTGCTGCCGAGCGGGTTTGGCGGGATCAGCGCCTATCTGAAACCGATGGTGTGGTGACGCGCCACCGTGATGAGTTGGAAGAGGGCGTAGAGCCTACATTGACGGCCGCGCAGTACACCGAGCTTCAGGCGTACCGCCGAGCGCTGCGCAACTGGCCGGAAGCGGGAGAGTTTCCGTTGATTGAACACCGCCCGCCGACGCTTCTCTGGCTGGCTGGTCAGCTCCAATAAACGCCCCGCACTGACGGGGCGTTTTCTTTCCCGTTACGCGTAACACAAACACCCCTCACAGCCTCGCTTATGCGGGGCTTTTTCGTTTCTGGAGATTGAGCTTTATGAGTTTCTTTCACGGCGTTACGACCACCGATGTCAAGACCGGTGCGCGCACCATTTCGTTGCCGTCGTCTTCGATCATTGGCCTCTGCGACACCTTCACCCCGGGCGTTCTCGGGGGTGGCACCGCCAAGGCTGGCGAACTGAAGTTGATCACCACCGAGCGCGAAGCCATTGCCGCTTTCGGTGCCGATTCGGCGATCACCAAGGCATGTAAGGCAATCTATACCAAAGCCAAGGCGGTGATCGTCGCCATCGGCGTGCCCAAGTTGGAAGACGCCGCGCTGCAAACCTCGGCGATCATTGGCGGGGTGTTGGCCTCAGGTCAGCGTACCGGCCTACAGGCCTTGCTGGACGGCAAAAGCTTGTTCAACGCCCAGCCGCGGTTGTTGATCGCGCCGGGCCATACGGCCACGCAAGCGGTGGCTACGGCGCTCGACAGCCTGGCGCAGAAGCTGCGGGCCATCGGCATCATCGACGGGCCAGGCACCACCGATGAGGCCGCCATGGCCTACGCCGAGAACTTCGGCAGTCGCAACCTGTTCATGGTCGACCCGGGCGTCCAGTACTGGGACACCGGCCTCAGCAAGACGGTCGATGCGCCGGGTTCGGCCTGGGCGGCGGGCTTGTTCGCCTGGACTGATGCGGAATACGGCTTTTGGGCGTCGCCGTCGAACAAAGAGTTAACCGGCATCACTGGCACGACCCGCGCCGTCGAGTACCTGGACGGCGACGAGACGTGCCGGGCCAACCTGCTGAACAACGCGAATATCGCGACGTTCATTCGCGACGATGGCTACCGCCTGTGGGGTAACCGCACGCTGTCGAGCGATCCGAAATGGGCGTTCGTCACCCGCGTTCGCACGCTGTTCATCCTCATGGATGCCGTGCAAGCCAGTCACAAGTGGGCCGTTGACCGCTCGATCACCAAGACTTACGTCAGTGATGTGACTAACGGTCTGGATGCGTTCATGCGCGACCTGAAAGCCCAGGGCGCGATTATCAACTTCGAAGTGTTCCCGGACACCGAGCTGAACATGCCCAGCCAAATCGCCGAGGGCAAAGTCTATTGGCGCATTCGCTTCACCGACGTGCCGCCAGCCGAAAACCCAACTTTCCTTTTCGAAGTCACCGAACAGTGGATGACCGAAGTTCTTGAAGCAGCCTAAGGGGCCTAGTCAATGATTCCTCAAACTTTGTTTAACACCAACCTGTTTGTCGACGGGGTGAGCTTTGCCGGCGACGTGCCAAGCCTGACGCTGCCCAAGCTGACCACCAAGACTGACGAGTATCGTGCCGGCGGCATGGCCGGTGCCATCGAGATGGATCAGGGCCTGGAAAAGATGGAGGCGTCCTTTGTCACCAAGGGCGTGCGCCGTGAGTCGCTGAAGCACGCCGGCCTGGCCGATGGCTCGGCCTTCAATGCCACTTTTCGGGCTGCTTTCAAGGGGCAGAAGGGGGCGATTACTGCCGTTGTCGCCACCTTGCGCGGCCGGCTCAAAGAGGTCGACCTGGGCGACTGGAAGGCCGGCGATCCGGCCGAGATCAAGCACGCGATTGCGGTCGCCTACTACAAACTCGAAATCGACGGCCGCCTGATGTACGAAGTCGACATGGTCGCCGGCGTTCAGGTGATCGACGGAAAAGACCAGCTCGCCGAAGTGCGCAGCGCACTCGGCCTCTAAGGGAATAGATTCAGATGACTCAAGCAACTGATAAGAAACTGCCGGAATGGCTTTCGATCACCCCTGAGCGCGCCGTCGTGACGCTCTCGCGCCCAAGTGCCGCCAATGGGATCAAGGTCGATACGTTGACCTTGCGCGCCCCGGCCGTGCGCGAAGTGCGGGCGGCCGACCGGGCCTCGAATGGTGATGAAGAGCAGCGTGAGCTGACGTTGTTCGCGGGCTTGGCCGAGGTAGGCATCAAGGATCTGGAAGGCCTGAAGCTGGTGGACTATCGCCGTGTACAGGCGGCCTATTCGCGCCTGGCGCCTGATACCGATTACTCGCCGTCGATGCCGGCGTGGCTGTCGATCACCACCGATAACGTTATGGTCACGCTGTCGTGCCCGAGCGAAATCAACGGCGTAACGGTCGATAAGTTGTCCATGCGTTCCCCGACCGTTCGCGACGTTCGTTCGGCGAATCGTGAGGCGGGCGGCGATGACGAGCAGCGCGAGCTGGTGTTGTTTGCCGAACTGTCCGGTGCGCCTGTCGCGGATCTGGAGGGCCTAAAACTGGTGGACTTCAACCGCTTGCAGGCCGGCTATTTTCGTATGGACCAAGACAACGGGGTTTGATCCCAGCGTCATCAAAATGGCCGCGAAACGTCTAGCAGCGGAAACCGGATTTTCCGCCGCTGAGATTCTGTCGATGCCGTTTGCTGAGATGGTTTGGTGGCTCACGGATTGAGCCGCCTTCGGTAAGGCTGTGCAAATGGGGGCCATGACATGGCGAACAAACTCGCTCTCGGGCTGGTGATTGGCGGCGCCGTCAGTTCGACGGTCGGCGCCGCGTTCAAGGACGTCACCGGGCGCATCAAGCGCCTTGAGGATGAAGGCAAAAAAGCGCGCGTGTTACAGCGGGCAATCGGCGACACCATCCGCTTGCGCGATGAGTGGAAGAAGGCCCATGACAGCGGTTCCGCTGGGGCGTCCAAGCTGCTGGGGCGGTTGAACTCCAACCTCGACAGTTTGAAGAGGCAGGGCGTCGAAGTTGGCCGGCTGGAAAAGGCCTATCGGTCCATGGGGCAGGCGGCCAACAAGGCCGAGTTCAAGGCCAAGGGGCATCAACAGCTTGATGCCGGAAAGGCCGGCATGAAAAGCGCGGTCGGCGCTGCTGTCGTCGGCGTTGGGGCTCTGGTGGTTCCGACGAAGGTCAGCGCGGACTTCGGGGCCATTGTTCGTGACATCGCGATCAAGGCCGGCGTTGCCAACAAGCCACAAGAACAGGAGATGTCGCGCAAGATCATTGATACCTCGCGCGACACTGGCATGGCGCGCAACGACGTAGCCGATGTGGTCAACCAGCTGGTTGGCGCCGGTATGGAGTTAAGCAAGGCCCTGGAATACGCGCCCGTCGCGGCGAAGTTTGTCGTGGGGCAAGGGTCGAGCGGTGTCGATACGGCGAAGATGATCAATGCCCTGGGGCAAAACGCCAAGATCACCGACGCCAAGCAGATGCAGCAGGCGCTCGAGGCGATTGCCTATCAAGGGCAGGCGGGTAGCTTTGAAGCGGCCGACATGGCCAAGTGGTTTCCTGAGCTGTTGGCGAACATGGGCAGCATTGGTATCACCGGCATGGATGCGGTGACGCAGTTGGGCGCCATGCTGCAAGTGCAAATGAAGACGGCCGGCAGCTCGGACGAGGCGGCTAACAACCTTAAAAACTGGATGGGCAAGATCGGTGCAACCGATACGGTCCAGGCCTACAAAAAGGCCGGCATCGACTACAAGGGTTCGATGCAGACCGGCTTGCAGAACGGTATGTCCACGCTGGAAACCAGCATGGCGTTGGCTCAGAAGTACATTCAAGCCACCGATCCGAAGCGCGCGGCGGCCATGGCCGAGGCGACGTCCAAGATCAGCAAGGAAGCCGATCCGGAAAAGGCCAAGGCCATGATGGCCTCGCTGGAAGAGTCCCTGAAGACCGGCGACCTGTTCGCCGACATGCAGGTCAAGGCCGCGCTGTCGGCCTACATGCAGAACAAGGCGCTGTACAGCCAGCTTAAAAACGATTCACGCGCTGCAACCGGCATCCTCGATAAAAACCTCAGCGAGCGGCGCGAGTCGTCATCGCAGAAGTGGGCCGAAATGGCTCAGTCGATGGATGACGCCATGCGCAGCGTGGGGGATGCGCTGCGCCCGGTCACGGATACCGTGGCCGAGACGCTGACCAAAGTCACCAAGAGCATTACCGCGCTGTCTGACAGCTCGCCCGGGGTGGTGACGGGGATCGTGGCGGTCGGTGGGGGATTGATCACGCTGAAGGGCCTGTTCAGTTCGTTCAAGATGGGTAAAGGGCTGTTCAACCTGGCGCGCGGTTCGTTGGGTGGTGGCAAAGCCGGCGAAGTGCAAAAGGTCTTTGTGACCAACGCCAAAGACGGCGATGGCAAGGATGCAGAGCCCAAGGGCAAGGCCGGCAAAGCGTTGTCGCTGGTGGAGACCGGGCTCAAGGCGGTAGCGGCCCTCAAGGGGAAGCCTGCCGATGGCGACGCCGAAGCGGAGGGCGAGGACGACAAGAAGGCCGGAAAATTCGATCTGGTTTCGACCGGCCTCAAGGTGGTTTCGCTGGCGAAGGAGGCGACTTCAGGGGGGGGGGAGGACGGTGAGGCAGGATCGGGTGACGACGGCGTCAAGAAGGTGTTCGTCGTCAATGCGGGGGCCATGGGGAGCGCCGCTGAAGGCCCTGGTGAAACGTGCCGCCGTGGTCGCGGTGCAAGACGTAATCCTTCGCGTCGTCGGTCACGCCCGCCTGTACCGCGGCCGCCGGTGCCCGTACCACGACCGCCGATTCCACCGGTGCCGGTTCCAAGCGGTGCGATGGCCAGGCTCGGCGGGGTGGTGCAAGCGGTTGGCAAAATCGGCAAAGCCGCCAAGATGATCCCCGGTGGTTCGCTGATGGATGCCGGCGCCATGGCATTCGAAACTTACCAGACGGCCAAGACCCAGGACGAAAAGGCCGAGGGTTATGGCGCGGCCGCCGGTAACCTGGCCGGCACCATGGCCGGCGCGGCGGCAGGGGCGGCCATTGGCTCGGTAGTGCCGATTATCGGCACCGCCATCGGCGGATTGGTTGGCGCCTATCTCGGCAGTCAGGGCGGCGAGGCGTTAGGCGGCTCCCTGGGTAAGTCGCTGTTTGGTGGTAAAGATGACAAGCCCGAAGAAAAGCCGGCAGCACCGATCACGCCGTTATTGATGGCGCCGCGCCCTGGTCCGGCGGTCCCCAGCTTGGCCGCCTTGACCCAGCCGCTGAATGGGGCGAACGGTTCCGGCGCGTTGCTGATGGCTCAAGCAACGGCCCCGCAAGGGCCAGTGTTGGGCGATGTCGCTCGCTCATTGGCGGTTCAGGCGCCGGCCAAGCCGGCGGCCGTGGTGATCCAGCCCAAAGAGCCAGAGAAACCTGTGCCGGCCAAAGTGGATCAGCAGTTTCAATACTCGCTGAGTATGCCGGTCACGGTGCAAGGGGATGTCAAAGACCCGCAACGCTTGGCCCAGGACCTGATGCCGCACATGCAACGGATGATGGCGGATGCCGCGAAACAGAACGCCGCCAAGCTGTACGACGAACCCCACGTTTAAGGAGGCCGCATGGCTTATATGGAGCAGTTGCAATCGGGCCTCAAGTACCTGGTGGAAGCAGGGGAAGCTGGCCGGCGCAGTGCGGACGGCATGCTGGGGCCGGTCAACGGTGCGATCAGCGAAATCACTGGTGCTGCGTCCGAGCTGGAAAACATCCCGTTTGTGGGGCCGGCTATCGGCGCCAAGCTTCAGCGGGTGATGCGCGGCGTAGACGCCGCCCAGGCCAAGGTCGGCCAAGTGGTGGCGGTGTACGGCCGTGCGACCCGGGCGGCCACTGAAGTACAGGAACGGTTGGGCACGCTGAAGGAGCAGGCGGGCAAGGCGGCGACGGCGATCAACAACATCGCCGGCAAGGTCAGCCCGTCGCTGGCCAACATCGTGCCCACCAGCTCCTTTGCCGTGGATGCTACGCCAGCGCCGGAGGCGGTGAAGCCGTTTCCGCATCTGATGATCATCCAGCCTCGTGACCCCAAGTTGCAGCCCTACTTTTTCAATCTGGACACGGCGGCTTTCGACGAGCTGAGCCGCTCGACCGAGTTCCGCTGGGCCTCGCAGGAGCGGCTGACGCGCCGCCCGGCGCAGCAAGCCATAGGGATGGGGGAGGAGAAGCTAACGCTCAAAGGCACGATTTACCCGGACTTCAAGGGTGGTCTAAAGCAGCTCGACACGCTGCGCAGCATTGGCGCCAGGCTTCAGCCGCTGACCCTGACCACGGGCTATGGCGAGGTGATGGGGACTTGGTGCCTGAAGAATATCAACGAGGAGCAGGGCGCGCTGTTGCACGGCGGGATTCCCCGTAAACAAGGGTTCACACTGGAGTTTGCGCGCTATGGCGACGACATGCAGAACGTCTGACGGGGACATGCTCGATGTCATCTGCCACAACGTTTATGGCCATCTGAACGGCACCACCGAGGCGGTGCTGGATGCCAATCAGGGGCTGGCGGACGAGCCCCAACCCTACCGCACTGGGGTGGTGATCGTGTTGCCGGATCTGCCCAGCCCGACCAAGGAGGGGATTAGCTTGTGGGATTGACCACGGACGGCACCGCCGCCGGCGGCCCGTTGCGTTACGCGTAACGACACTTTGTTTTCTGACCCGCCTTGTGCGGGCTTTTTTTTGGACAAAATCCATGACTCCCACTTTTCGAATCGTTGCCGATGGCGCCGATGTCACGGCGCTGATCAATGATCGGCTGTTGTTGCTGCGCACCTCTGACAAACCGGGCATGGACTCCGACGAGTTTGAGTTGCGCATTGATGACCGTGACGGCCAGGTGCAGTTGCCTCGGCGTGGCAGCTCTATCGAGGTTTACCTGGGCTATGCCGAAACGTCTCTGGCGCGTCTGGGGCGTTACACCGTGGACACGGTCGAGGTGTCGGGTCCGCCGGACACCATCGTGATCAAGGGCAAGGCCAGCGACATGCGCGGCAGTGGCAAGACCATCCGCAGCGGAAGCTGGGAGGACGTGCCGCTGTCGAAGATCGTGGCCGACGTCGCCGCGCGTAATGGCTGGCAGCCGGTGTGCCCAGTGACGACAAAGGTCGCCCGGGTGGATCAGCTCAGCGAGTCCGATTTTAATTTCATCACGCGCCTGGCCAAGCAGTACGACTGCACGGCCAAGGTCGCTGACGGCAAGCTGTTGGTGATGCCGCGTCAAGGCGGCCAGACCGCCAGCGGCAAAGCGTTCGGCGCGATCACCCTGACGCGTAGCGACCTCAGTCGCTGGCAGTTCAGTTTGGGCGACCGCAACTCGCACAAGGCCGTGGCGACCAAGCACCAGAACAAGAAGGACGGCAAGCTGGCGGTCGTCACAGTGAACAACGACGACGCCCCGGCTGGCTTGCCGGCGGTGCATACCGACCGGCATATCTACCCGAACAAGACCGCCGCCGAGTCGGCCGCCAAGGCGCGTTTGGCGGCGTTCAATCGCTCGACCGCTGACGTTCGTCTTGAGATGCCCGGCCGGACGGACATCTTTGCCGAGCGGCCCATTAATGCCCAGGGGTTCAAGGTCGGCCTCGATGGCGAGTACTTGGCGGATTCGGTCGAGCAGGTGTTCACCCAAGCCGGCTGGTCGACCACCGTCGAGTGCAATGCCGGCAAGCAAGGCAAATCCAAAGGCAAGAAAAAGAAAGAAACGAAGCCGCTCAAGGTTGTGAGCGTCGAGAAGCTGTAACGCATCCCATCGCCGCCTGAGTGCGGTTTTTTTATGTCTGGAGTTTGTATGCCCATCACTCAGCAGCAGTTGCTGCAAATCCTCCCCAACGCCCGCCCAGTCGCGGGCGTTTTTGTGCTGGCGCTCAATCGAGCCATGGCGCGTTTCGACATCTCGTCGCCGGTGCGCCAGGCGGCCTTTCTCGCCCAGGTGGGGCATGAGTCGGGTCAGCTCAGGGCGTTGTCGGAAAGCCTCTACTACAAAGACGCCGAGCGGGTCGCTCGGATGTTCAAGTATGGCTTTGACCTGAATCACAACGGCCTTGTAGATCCGGCCGAGATCGAGGACGCCAAGGGCTACTTGCGCAACTCAGAAAAGCTGGGCAACCGCGTGTATGGCGGTCGTAACGGTAACGGTCCTGAGGCCTCGGGCGATGGCTATCGCTACCGCGCCCGGGGCGGAATCGGCATCACCGGCCGGGACACCTACCGGCTGTGCGGCAAGGCCCTGGGGTTGCCGCTGCTGGAACAGCCCGAGCTGCTGGAACAGCCGGAGTTCGCCGCACTGTCGGCAGCTTGGTACTGGTGGGATCGAGGGCTTAACGAGTTGGCCGACGCCGGCCTGTTCGACCGCATTACGCGGGTGATCAATGGCGGCACCAACGGCCAGGTCGAGCGCCGTGAGTTTTGGGCGGCGGCCAAGGGGGTGCTATGTCCGTCCTCGATCTGATCCCCGCGCCGGTGCGCCCGTGGGCGGTAGCCCTGGTGCTGCTGTTGGTTGCCGGTGTCTCTGCTGCTGGTGCTTGGCAGGTTCAGAAATGGCGTTACGGGAAGCTACAGGCGAATCAGGCGATGCTCTCTGCCGAGAGTGCCGAGGCTCGCGCTAATGCCGCGCTGGCGGCCTTGGAGGTTGAGCAGGGCAAGCGCCTGGCCCTTGAGGCGAAGCTAAAAACCAATGATGACACCCATTACAAGGAACTGTCCGATGCAAAAAAAGGCCAGCAACGCCTGTCTGATCGCCTTGCCACTGCTGATGTCCGGTTGTCAGTCCTACTCGCCACCGGTCCCGGATGCTCGAGCGGTAACGGGTTGCCAGCCGCTGCCAGCGCCGGCAGCGTGGTTCATGGAGGCGCGCGAGCCGAACTTGACCCAGCGCATGCTCAGCGAATTGTCGCTATCACCGGTGACGGCGACCAAGGATTGATCGCGCTGGCGGCGTGTCAGGCATACGCCAAAGAAGTCTCAACACCGAAGTAAAAAAGAGCGGCCGGGGTGGATGCGTCAACATCCAACCCGGCCGCCGTCCCTGCAGATTGTCCCTGCAAGTCCAGCCAAGGCTCTCGCTTCGTGCACAAAGCGCGGCGAGCCTAGCACCTGTTCATCCATACAGTAAAGGTCTTGCTTTTTATGTCTACACCCATCATCCCTTGGATGGGCGGCAAACGCCGCCTGGCCGACCGCCTCATCCCACTTTTTCCGCCTCACGAATGCTACGTCGAAGTCTTTGCCGGCGGTGCTGCGCTGTACTTCATGCGACCCCAGGCCGCGCCCGTGGAAGTCCTCAACGACATCAACGGCGACCTGGTGACGCTGTACCGCGTCGTGCAGAACCACCTGGAAGAGTTCGTGCGCCAATTCAAATGGGCGCTGAGCTCGCGGCAGGTGTTCGAGTGGCAGAAGATGACCCGCCCCGAAACCCTCACCGACATCCAGCGCGCCGCACGATTTTTCTACCTGCAGCACCATGCTTTTGCTGGCAAGGTCACAGAGCAGTCCTTCGGCACACGAACCACGGCCCCGGCCATCAACCTGCTGCGGATCGAGGAAAACCTCTCGGCCGCCTGGCAGCGCCTGTCTGGCACCTACGTTGAAAACCTGCCCTGGCTTGAATGTGCGGAACGCTACGACCGTGCCCACACCTTCCACTACATGGACCCGCCTTACTGGCAAACCGCCGGCTATGGTGTGGACTTTCCGTTTGAGAATTACGAGCGGATGGCCGACTTCATGCGGCGTTGCAAAGGTAAGGTGATGGTCAGCATCAACGACCACCCGGATATCCGGCGCGTGTTCGAAGGCTTCCACTTCGAGACCTTGGATATCCGATACACCACTACGAATCAGCGGCAAGGGAGGGCTGAGATTAGTGGTGAACTGGTGATCATGAACTGGAAGCCAGCAGACCTAGGTGGATTGTTCTAAGTCTTCAGTGATGGTGTACGTGGTCTACGCTCAGTGACTGTGGTTGAAGAAAACCACAGCCACTGTTAATAGGAGCGTCAAATGCCAGCGAACAAACGTGGGAGAGATTCAGGGAATGGGCAGTTCATACCGGTCGAAGAAGCAAAACGCCGGCCGAAAACAACAACCGTGGAGACAATACCTCCACCAAATAAGCCGAAGAAAAAGTAGCTTGCTTGATTAGCTGCCAGACGTGACATCTAGAGGTGGTTGCGCCTATGGGAGTAAACAGGAGTCAAAGAAACAAAGGCCTGCATTGCTGCGAGCCTTTGTTTTTGGCGGTTCAGGAACCCATCCCACCGCTAACGCCTTACCTGTCTTTCTTTTTATTAAGGGCAGTTTCTTCAGATTTTCGGAAATATTCAGTGGTTGGGGGTGGAGGAGGGGGGGGCGTATTATTGTTGTTCTGAGGTTTTTTTTCGTCAGTCATTTTGAGAGCTCCTGATAGGTTGCCATTATTGCTACCAAACCTATACACCATGCGCTATATACAAGTTCATTATAGGCTAGTTCAAGGTCGCGAGACTTTTTATTGATTGCTTTTGTTAGCTTTTCTAAGGTGTCAATGTAACAGTTATAGATATGTTTGGTTTGTGCTTCGGAATCAACCTCGATGAGGTATTCGGTAGTTTGCCGTCCTTGCGGTATTGTTGGGCAATCTCCGATCCGTAAGGCTAACAATGCATGCCCCCAAGAGCAGGTAATGCAAAAGGCACTGGATATGTATGCAGTGATTATGAGGTGGCTTAAAGGCGTGCTTATAATAAAAAGTGCACCGTTTTTCATTCCTGCGACAGCGGTAAGTGTAGCAATAACAATAGATACGGCCGTCAGGAATTTGGAGCACTTATTTTCGAAATGATCGAAGCGGGATTGTTCTTCACTGTAGCGGTCCTTCAAGTACTCTAATGCTACTTTCATATTTTTCTGAGCCAGTATTTTTTATGGAGAAGTCCGCCTCTGGCCTAAGCCGAGGCGGATTCACCTGAGCGCCAACTATGGAAGGTTGTCGAAACGGTCTCGCAGAAACTCATAAGCGTGATAAACACGGCTTAGGTTCACTATAAGAGACCATGTGCGTCGAAAAAATCGATGCATCGGACTACTCCTAGTTGAGCCTTACCTCCAATGCACGTACCGGAACATGTGCATTTTCGGGAACAGTCGAGCGCTCCCTGTGAGGCGGCAAGTTAATGGCCCTCTGAGCTGGTCCGGCACGGGATCCTACTCCGTGTCAGAGGGGATTCAAACGCTGCACCAAGGACCTGACTCAGGCCAATTCTCTGCGTGCCATTAAGGTAATACTTCAAAAGCTGTGACAGGAAAAAGCACTTTTTCGTTTTTTTGAAGTTTATTTTTAAAGGTGACGAAAAACTCTTGTGGTTGTCATGAAAATGTGACCTGGTTAAATGGTCTTCTGTGCTGAGCTTTCGCTACAAAGCGGAGCTTGGGGTGATGTACCGTTATTAACGATTATTTTTGTTTGCCACCTGAGCCGCGCGGTAATAGTATCGGGTCGTCGAGCGCTCCCTGTGAGTGATGCAAGCGTGGTTTTCAACCCGTTTGCGACGAAAACCGCCTCCCTAAGGCGGTTTTTTTTACCCTCGATAACTCCAGTTCCATCATTTAGGCAGGATGGAGGAGCGCCGGGGGGGGGCAGTGCAAAGCTTGGAAAATCAGGGCAAAAAAGAGAGCTCTGCATACCGCTAGAGGCTTAACAGGGGGAGGTGTTTCCCGATTTCGGCGGCCTCTGGTGGCGTCCTTTCTGGAACTGATCGTGTAATAGAGGATGGAGAGATGATTGCGGCCCCTGCGCGACGACATAGACCGGCCCCATCCTCTGCAATTCCAGAAAAACGGGGCCGGTACCGGCAATGTTGCCGGTCACATGTTGCGAATGTCTTCGTTTGCTTTAAGCACGAACTCAAACCCGATTCCCACTTCCTTCAATGTCTTTGCGACTCGGTCAATGAAGAACTCGGCTTGCTCTGGTAGTTCGTACAGGCCGTTAATGCGGATGATGGGCAGCTTGCCTTCGGATGGCGGATAGCTTTCCAGAATCTCGCCGCTTTCGATGAAGGCAATGTAGGTATTGATTTTCTCTTGCAGCAACAGCAGGTGCTCGCCCTGTTGGGCTTTGTGGCCCCATTTGAGGTGGTCGGTAATAACCAGGATTACGTTTTTGGGCTCCCACTCTGGTACGGCAATAATATCGACGACTTTCGTTTCTACGATGGACATGTCTGCTCCCTCAGAGGGTAGGATCAGGTCGAAGGATTTCGACTCTGGTAGGGGGGATCTTGGTGCCTCCGGGGAAGCCCGGCTTACCTTTGCCTACTACGGTAGCACCAGTTTTCTCAATCTCAGGGAAGGCCGCTTTCTGATTCTTGGTCAGTGGTGCTGTATCGGATGACTTGCATTCAACACATGAAAGCTCACCGTCAGCGTCTCGCCCCATCATATCAATTCGGGTCTTAACCCCGCTGTCGGTTTTAACCGTGACCTCGCGGGCTGCTTCTGGCTTGGTTTTACTGTATTCGTCGAAGGATTTGTCTTCAAACGCTTTGCCTTTCTTCTTGTTCTGCTCCAATTGAATACTGAGCACGATGTAAATCGGCTCAATGCCCGAGTCCGGGAACCAGATAATTGCATCTTGGAACTCGGGCGGATGCGCAGGATTCGCCAACACCATGTCAGATTGTGCAGTCGGCGGATACACCCAAACAGGTGGCAACGGTGGGGCGCCTTCCAGGGCAGGAATACCCAGCACACCGTCAATATCTGCCGCTGGCGTCCAGGTGAGGCCAATCCCGTTGCCGATGTCAGCAACATATGTCTCACCGACTTTATCGCCCTTGATGACGGGGACATTTTCCCATTCCGCTTTACCGCCCGTGTAGAAGCCGTAAGCGTTAACGGAACCATCCGGCAGCGTCTTCACGTTGACGCGGACACGTGTGCGGCCAGCGTCAAGAGTTGCGTATTGATCATTGGTGTAGAAGGCGCTGTCGGGTGAAATGCTGGTGTTCGGTATCAGCATCCCAACTGTGCCCATCGCAAAGCCAGAAGCAACAACGCTTGATCCTTTCAGTAGACGCAGTGACAGCGATCCGCCGAGACGTTCAGCAATTGCACTGCCAGTAGCAGACCCGCCCACCAGTTGCAGTGGAGTGCCTTCGGCGGTAATCGCTGCCCCGGTGCCAAGCACAGCCCACAACCCGTAGTCGGCCAGTTTCTCAACTGGCACAAACCCGGCTGGGTTCTTGTGATTGATTACGCCGTCAGGGAGGTTACAGCTCTTGGCGAACACACAGCCCATGGTGTCGGGCTTGTCTTCTGGCTTCGGTGCAAGATCTTTGTATTCCGCCCAACGCTGGGCATTGATATCAACAGGCTCTATGCCGCTGTTGTTACTAGTCGAGTTGGGCAAAGCTGGTTTGGGCACATAACCGGACATGCAGCTTCCTTTCGTCCTTGGGGAATTCCAGCCTGTAGCTGGGCAGCATCGACGTTACGGGGAAGCTTAAGCACTGGCTGTAGGGCAATTCCTAATTGCAGTGCTGAATGTTCCCTGATCCATGTTGTCGCAGAGAACGGATGGTAACCGCATTAGCATGAGGGTTTGAGCGATGGCATTTTGCTCACCCGCTGCCGTCGTTACGAAAGTTGGCTTTTGGCTGATTGCAATCGTCATCGCAGGGCGGGCAGGGGTGGGTGATCATGAACTGGGCGCCATCAGCTTTGGGAGGGCTGTTCTGATGCAGCTGGCCGATGTTCAGGTTTATTGCGGAGAAGGGAGAGTCTCGTCGAAGCTCTGGTGTCTGTTTCGATTCGTTCGGAGTCTTAGAAAAACAGAAACAGACACCTGAACAGACACCTAGTTGAAGCGGGTAAGGCTGGAGGTCTTGAAAATAGTGGAGCGGGTGAAGGGAATCGAACCCTCGTTATCAGCTTGGGAAACTGGAGCACACCACATTGCGCCACGAATTAGATTCGAAGTTTGTTGTGACGAAACTATTTCACCCTTCGAAACAAAAAAACGCGCCTAACCCACCATGTGCGCAAGTTTGGCGCTTTAAAGTATTAATATTCACTCTTTAAGAGAGTATCGCTTGTGAAGAGAATTCCGCTCCTTTAGCTTGGCTTCAAACGAATTAAATATTGTTATCCCAATTTCAGTAGGAGCGGTACTGCATAGGGCGGCGAGCGCGGAGCCAGCCCTTGTCGTAATTACTCCGGGAAAGCTACAGTTTGTTGGGGGAATTGCTGCAAGTACATCGTCGTGGTATCTAAATTGTGCTAGGGAGCCTGCTTTTAAATTGACTCCTAAAGCATCGTCATGTATCAACAATCCCGTGTGCTGCAATTGGTAAAGGATGTTGCCTATGTCGTGCTCTGCGCCGTGCACGTCGATTTTTAATGCGAAGGTGTTTTCCTCTATTGGCAGGAAGTAAACTTCATAAAGTTTTAATGAGTTTGAAAGAACTGCGTCAAAAAAATAGAATGATCTTTGGTCTAGTCTGGCAATCGTGAATAGCGTATCTAAATCGATTGTTCCAGGTTTGTCCGCCTCCACAGCAAAAGATTTGGCTAACAGATCTTGGCGCCAATCTTCGTTAAGCTTGCTAGCGAGATCGTTGAATCGGTCAAGCCATGTTTCATTGATGCTAATGTTTTCTTCAGTAGAGGTACTGGAGTCTTGTTCTTTTTCTCCTTCAAGATAGCGTACATGCGCAGGTACTTTCGAATAAACGAGTAGCCTATTTATTTCTTTTGTTATTAGCGCAACATTTTCTTCGGCTTTTAGTCTCTCCAAGCCGGTTTTGTTGAGTGAGTCACGTATTTGTTCAGTTTTCAGGTCAACAAGGGACCGAGCTTCTGCTAAGAAGTACTCGGCATATCCAGCTGTTTGTGCTTGTTTGGTTTTAAAGTCTAAATATTTAAACTTAGCATAGTCGAACTGTGATATAAAAAACGGGCCGACAGCTTTGGCTAAATTTACGCAGATTTTAACAGCGCTTCCTATTCCTTTAGTAGTGGTTACAGGTTCCATTATCAATTATCTCTTACGATATAGTTGGCCCCATAATGTTAGTTATGAGCGTGGTGTCAAGGAAGATTTCTTTCCCCGACGAGAAAATTTAGAAGGGAATTCGGGTTATGCAAGTCATCGACTCCATTTGAGATGTCAAAATCATAGCAGTCTGGCCTCTAGGTCATGCTGGATGACCACTTTCGAGGCCGATATGCGCTGGGTTGGTTCCCCGAATTCCACCTCGACATGACTGTCGACTGGCCTTTGGTGTGAAATCGATTAACCGATGTCCAATTTCTTCAAACGAGCCAAGCCTTGTTTGATATGGCCGGCGTTTTCACCCATGGTCCACAATGCTCCACGGACATTTCCGCCCACTTCCTGCGCCCCTTGTTCCTCAACCAGGAGGGTCAACTCCATAATGGCCGCCTGCAGAGCCTCCTGGTTTTCGTACAGCCTTTCCAGTACATCCGACAGTGAATAATCACCAAGCATGACGTCGACTCCTTTCGAGAAAAAATACAAGCATAGTACCGGCAGTGCCGTGTCAGGCAGTAATTGCAGCTTGCTTAGAAATTGCTACAAAGTGAAGAGGTTGCAGTGGATTGGCCCGTCTGGCTGGGGCGCAGGGGGAGGGCTACGCCCAATCCATCATTGGGGCCACACTGAAGCTCCGGGAGACGTGTTGGACGGTGATTGGAACATTGGATATCTGAGCGGTGAGGCCAAGGAAAGGTCGAAAGTTTATCAGAAAGGGGGGCGGGGGCTCTTGGTGAGGATCGTGGGCAGAGGTGGTGGCCTGTCCTGTTGGTGCTTGTACAACGCCGGTGTGTCAGGTCGCGTTAGCTGCTATGTACTACGCTAACCGACAGGCTGTACTGGGCAAGAACCAAGGGAGGATGCTTGCTATGCTTACTGAAGCCAAAAGGAAATGGGTCATTTGTATATTCCATGCGTGTCCCGCGCCTGAGGTTTTTGAAGATCCTGATAACTTTAGAGCCCTTCAGGATGCAGTCATCCAATCAATTTTCAACATGCACTCAAATAAACCATTTGAAAGTTTTAGCTTCTTTGATCAGTGGGTCATGCAAACCTACTGGACGTACCCCGAGCGCGCTGACGGTGACATAATTGGCGATTTTGAACCAGGATCCGAGCTGGTACAATATGCGACTGGTCTTTACAAGCTACATAAAGATGGAATCTTTGAGCCTCAGGTGGTCTTAGATCTGATTGGCAACAATCCAAATATTCATCCCGTTCTTGAGATAATGTTGCTGCGAGGTCCAGCCTTGCCGCTGAAAACACAAGCTACACTTGCCATGACATGCAAGGGGTTTCGCGATGGATTCGGCTACGATCCTTTCCAAGGAGGGCATAGAAAAATCGACTCGACTCTTTCGAGAGATGATGTGGTAAATCAGCTGTCATTGCATGCGTATCAATTCATCACTAACGCAATAGCTCCTGCTGTTTCCAACGCAAAGTTCCGCTCCGGTGATCTTGAAGTCAAGAAAATCTCCTCAGAGACTGCATATTCAACGAGTAGTGGTGACCGAACATTACTATTTACTAACTGTTTAGCTAAGACTGAAGATGGAAGCTTTGCAGTTAATTTTCTCGATGGCTCAGGAGCCTTAGCTGAGAAGTTCAAACTGAAAAAAAGTAATTATTCAGGAAGAGATTCACTTGTACATGCTGAGATTCGGCATCTTGAGAGTCAGCTTGATGCAGGAAAGCGTACCTTCATGAATGTATATATTGATAAGTTTTGTTGCACCTTCTGTGCGATCCAGTACATAGTCTTCGGTGCCATGGATAAAACTGCTGGGGCGGTATTTAATACGAATTTGCATTGGTATACTTTCTCACCATATGTTGTGTATTTTAAGTCGAATAGAATTAAGATGTGGGGTGCGGAGGTGGAAAGAATATTCGCTATCTTACCGGCAAGCGAGAAACTGAACTTTCTTAAGTGTTTGTTTGTGGCGTCAAAGAAGGGCAGTAGCCCACAAGTACCAACGATAAGTCTCAGCATTATTGAAGATACGATTTATGGGTTAGGTTAAACATACTCTCGTTCATGGGAATACGTGACACGATCAAAGGTAACCCAGACCACCGGAGGTTAGCTGGGGCCTCAATCTGAATCCTGAGCTTAAACGATCGTTTTCGGGCGATCTATGAGGCCGCCCAGTATTCCGCGAAGCTGGTCGGCCTCGCGCTTGTGGGCTCTTGCTGAGATGTCGAGGTCGTACAGTTGCTTTCGAACTGTAGCCAGCTGTCCGGACCTTTCCCGAAGGTTTTTCATTGCTTCATCACGCTGCGCAGAGGCGTCGGTGTACATCTGCACCAGGCCGAAAATATTTTCACGAGCTGTTCGAAGCTGCAGGTTCAGTTCCTGGACTTCGTTTTCCAGCAGGTGCAAGTAGTGGCGGCAGGTTTCAAGCTCGGTTGGGCATCCGAGCCAGTCGCTGGTGTCTTCGATGTCGAAGGAGTCCACGGTGATGCCTTGTATGTACTGTTCATACATACAGTAATCGAGGCGTAAAGGTCGGGCCAGTGTGAGGCGACGAACTGTAGTATGTGGGAGAAAAACAGTTCCGCAACCAAGAGACACCCCTATAGCCCGCTTGGGTTGCAGGCCTTTAAAAATCAGTAGCTTGCGGAACGCATGTCATGCTAACCTATTGATCTACTTAGCTTTGTGGGTGGATTGCAAATCCGCCTACGCCGGTTCGATTCCGACCTCGGCCTCCACTATAAATAGCTCCGTAGATCACTGATTTACGGAGCTTTTTTATTTGCAGTAGACGGCAAGATTTTGTCTTGAATTTGACGTCAGCGAACTTGCTTAGAGGGGAAGGGGTGTATATATTTCTTCCCCTGCTGCACCGCACCAAAAGAGTAATCGTTCATTCGATTGTTCTTGAAGGCTTCACCGCGCTACCGCCCGAATGGCGAAACTGGTAGACGCATGGGACTTAAAATCCCCCGTTCGTAAGGACGTGCCGGTTCGATTCCGGCTTCGGGCACCATGAATATCAAGGGCTTGCGTGAGATACCTCATGCAGGCCCTTATCAATTCCGCTCCGCAAAATAATAACCCGCTCCGCAATTCACTTGGTTGGCGTGACCTTTTTGCCTATGCGTTTACGGATGTAGTTTTCAGTCATAACAACAGTCGTATGACCAAGCTGATCCCGTGCTTGCCGGATATCTCCGCTCGACTCTGCCTTATCAGTGCCAGCTTTTGCTCGCAAGTCACGCATCTGGAAGTCGGCCTTTTCAACTCCCGCCGCTTCTCGCGCCGCATCAAACCTCCCTCGCAACATGCTGGTGGTCATAGGTTGGCCGTTATCCATAACAATTAGTTTGCTGGTGCGGATCTTATGACTGGCCTTTCTGGCAAGAATTCGGTCAATCACAACCTTCAACTCTCCAACAATCTCAATCCGCCTTTTTGCTCGGGTTTTTCCCTTGCTGCACCGCCAGTCTATCGTCGCGGATATCTCGTTCGTCCATTCTCAACGTATCGGCGATTCGTTGCCCTGTCAGATAAAATAGGTCCAGGGCATCTTTGAGCGGCTGATCGGCGTGCTTGGCTGCTGAGATGAAGACCTTCTTCGGCGTGTCGATTGAACCGAAGCACTGGAACAGAGACTGGCTCGAGCTATGGGAATCACTGAAGGAGGTCATTGCTGAAGTGGATATTCAGGCGCTAAAGCCTGTTTGGCAGGTGATTCACTCGGAAAATGATGATGAGGCAGCATAAAAATATTGACATGGTGGGGTTTTGTGCGTGCTTTTCCCATAGTGCACAAGTAACGCGAAACGCACACAAATAAAGAACCCGGCCATAGAGCCGGTTTTTTGCGTTATGGCTGCTCGATGAACGCCACGTCGGTGTAACCCGCCGCAATGCACATCGTCTTGTGAGTTTGCGGCGCTTTATCTTCTCTGTGCTGATCCCTGATAGGGATATGAAATCGCTGTGCGACCAATCGCCACTCATCGTTCTCATAGAAATGGTCGACCTGCTCAATGAAGGTCTTTCTCTTTCCGTCTTTGGTGTAGCTGATTTCGAATGTTCTTGGCATTACACGCTCCTTGTTTGGCGCCTGATCGGCGATGAGAAAGTCCAATTTAGTTCAAGTTCCACTGAGCACAGGATTTTTTGTACCTCGATTTTACCTGTAGCCAGGACAGCCTTTGGGAAGGCCTGGACGTCGATAGCCGGATAGAGCGACGTTAGCCGAAGTTCTTTTTGCAAAACTCCGACTCTGTGATTTTTTTTGCTCGATCAACCCAGTCCTGCAATGGGGATCCTGGGACGCCCATTATTTCTTTTTGTGCTTTGTCTGTAAGAACGGTTAACTCCGCAAAACTCATTTTCAATCCATGCTCTTGTTTGTATTGCGCTATCGCTTGGCCCGTTCTCGTTGCCAATGACGGATCGGAGTAGCCATCAATGGCGCCTGCCGCACCGCATCTTACGATCTGGAAAACGTGATCTTCCTTGCTCTCGCATCCCTGCAAGAAGAGAAAGGTCGTTGCGATTAGTGCTGAGCAAATTCTGCCTCTCTTCATTTTCAATCCTTGTGTTCCGGTTGTTCAGCTAATTTTCGGCCGGTGTTATACCTCGCGCGCTTCAAATGCGCACTCACTCTAGGCCTCGGCACTCGCCGAGGCTTTTTCGTATCTGGAGTATCAAATGGCTGAACCAGCGAGCACCACAGTCGGTGGCATGCTGCTTGTGAAGTATGGCGCGTTTATCGCGGGCTTCGCTGGAGCCCTTCTGTCGCTGACCTTCTTGCAGGGACTGACCAGGAAGCAGGCCGCAAGCGCGTTCTTCACTGGTTTTGCGTCTTCTGTTTTCACCACGCCGCTTGCCTTGCATTACTTCGCGCTGCCGGCCGACGTGGCGATCCAGTACGGCGTTGCCTTTCTGATTGGCCTGCTGGCGATGAACATCATCCCCGGCATGAAAGCGCTGGCTGGAAAGTTCGGCGTAGCCGGGAGTGCCTGATCATGAGTCCTATCTTGGGAGGTATTGACGCATTCCTGTGTGTGCTGGTGGTTGTTGCGGTAGTCGACTACTTACGTCGTGTGCGCCCGATTGAGCAACCGATGCTCAGTATCTCGTTCTACCTGGTCGCCATCGGTGCGTTTGGCGATTTTGCCGCAGCGATTCATGGGCACTACGTGAGCCCGTTCACCGTGATGATCCATGCTGGAGTGGTGGCTTATGCGCTGACCGCTATGGATATGGGCTTATCTGCTGGCGAGACTGTCGGGATGGTCAAGAGGCGTGAGTCCGGGACTGGCGGCCAGGTTCGAATGCTGACCATCAAGGAAGAGAAGTAGAGTGAAAGTGCCATCACTTGGTCTATGCTCTCTAAAATTTCCACATGGAAGGAAGTGGGCATGGTGATAAGGATCATTTCAATCGCGCTGCTTTTGAATGCTTGTGCAGGTATTGTTGAGGCCAAGCCTGACGCTGTATTAGCTCCGCTTCCTCAGAATGTACCCAATCTTTCAAATTATCCGGAAGCGGTCTCGAAGAATTTAGATGCTCAGCACCAGAGCGTTGCTGCGCTTCTCGACTATCAAACCGCTGCTGCACATTGCCGGACAGTACACAATTTCTATGAAAGCCGAGCGAAGACGGCTGAAGCCGCGAAACTTGGAGTAGGCGTGGTTGGCGGTGTTTTCGGTGTTGTAGGGGGCATGCTTGCCGCGGCGGGAACCGGGGGATTGTGGCCAGGAATAAGCGCTGGAGTTGCGGGCGTTGCTAGTACGACACTTGGGACAGCTGAGAAAGGGCCGCTCGGAACAGCTTCTTATTCGACAAATAGGGAGCTTGTGGCTAAAGCCATAGCAACGTCGGCTGCAAAACTGGATGGGCAAAAAACTGGCGATAGTATTTATCGGAACGCAGTGGTGTTGCTCGCCGCATGCCCTGTTCCGAGTGAGTGAGTGGAGACAAGGAATGTGCCGCAGATGAGTGCGGCACCTGGCCTCACTTTACTTCTAGTGCGGCTTGAATCTGATCAGCATATATAGATAGGTTTCCCATCTCCCACTGAAGCTGACCTCCTGCCGCAGGAGCGTTTGAGACCTTGGCCTGAATCAGTGTCAAGGCTGCTGACACCGCAAGCTCCCGAGCATCGGCCGGGCTGCCAGCCCCAAAAGATGTGTTGCCTCGAAGGTTTTTAAAGTTTTCAAACATGATGCCTTCCTTGCGATTGAGTTGATCCTTACCAATACTGGCAACACGCCACCATTTCAAGTCCTGCTTTAGCATTACCGAGAACACCTATGACAACCAAGCAACCCGACTGGGAGGCAATCGAACGCGCCTATCGGGTGGGGCTATGCTCTGCTGAGTCCCTTGCAAGCTCGACGGCCGCGGTGATTGCTGCTCTGGCTTGAGGACTGTTCTTCCAGCAAGTCGAACCTAATGCCGCGGATGCTTGAACCAGGATGTCACCAATATCCGATTTTCGGAGCTCGGCGAACGATTCGATACCCATCTGCTCAAGCCGAGTAATGACGGTTGGTCCTACGCCCTTGAGGGCGAGCAAAGCGGTTCTTTCTTCCGGTGAGAATGGCATCCGTAAATTCCTTTTTTAAATGAGTCAGTGGAAGTGTGCCCGACGCTATAAGACGCCTCAAGAGACCGGCGTCATCGTTTTGAGTATCAGCGGTAAAGAGTCTCCGGGGAGAGCGCGTGAACAGACCAGTGCCGCCGTCATCATTGCTTGAGCTGTCCGAACTGAGCGATTTCGGCATTCGCCTAACACCCGCCCCTGAGGTGTGGGAGTGGCTCCAAGCCGAGATCCTCTCCGGCACCGGCAGCATTCACAACGAAGATCATGCCCACCTACTGGATGCAGGCATCCGGATCATGTGGGCGTCCTCCAGCTTTGAGAAGCAGGGCCGGACAGTTCTGGGCCAGGCTGAGCAGGTAGCGTTCCGCGCTGGTGATTGGCAGAAAGCCCGGATGGAGCAACAGATGCGCGATTGGTTCGGCGACGTGCCGGCCTTCATCACCACCCTGGCTGCCGATTACTGCGCCCAGTGTTCCGACGCCGACTTCTGCGCGCTGATCGAGCATGAGCTCTACCACATCGCCCTGTTGGCGATCGGGATCTCGGCCGTCTCTTCACGGAAGCGCTTGCGGGTGTCGTGGAACAGGGTCACCCATTTCTTTGCCAGGTTGACGCCGGACCGCTTGGTAGGATGCCCGCGCTGATCGATGCGTTCATGTCCGGCATGGCCACGAACGCTTTTACGATGAGCGGTCTGGAAGAGGTCGACGGATGTCTGTATGCACAGTCGTGGTGGTGCAGGAGTGTGTGATTGTGTTCGGTCGGCAGAACGCCGGAGGAAGGGGCTGTAGATGGCGCAAATTCTGCACCGCAATTACTTTTGAGGTATTGGATTTAAAGGCCTGCAAGCTGAGTGTTTTTCTCTATTTGCGGTGCGGAAAGCCACTCATCTTATTGATTTTAAAGAAAAAATACGCGGACTTAAAATCCCCCGCTCGTAAGGGCGTGCCGGTTCGATTCCGGCTTCGGGCACCATATATATCAAGGGTTTGCGGGCGAAAGCTGATGCAAACCCTTGTTTGTTTCTGGTCCGCTATTTTGGAGTTGGTCCGCAATTTACTTGGTAGGAGTGACTTTCTTGCCTAGGCGATTTCGGATGTATTGCTCTGTCATAACCACGGTCGTATGCCCAAGTTGACCTCTCGCCTGCATGGGTGTGCCATCCTCTGTAACGATCAGCTGCGTCGAGCGGACCTTGTGTTCTGTTTTTCGGGACATGATTCGATCAATCAAAACCTTCAGCACACCGGTCACCTCAATTCGTCGCTTGGTCTTTGTTTTTCCCTGAAGCACCAAATTTGGCCGTCGCGGACATCCCGTTCGTTCATCAGTCGCGTGTCGGTCACCCGCTGACCGGTCAGATAAGCCAAGTCCATGGCGTCTTGCAGGCCGGCATCAGCCTTGTTGTGCACACGCTTGAAGAGCTCATCCTCGACGTATGTGTCCCGCCCCGTCTCTTTATTGCCCTTGATGCCAGCGCAGGGGTTGGCCAGGGATGTGTAACCCTTGTCCCTGGCGTAGTTCCAAATTGCGCTGAGCAGTGCCTTTTCACAATCAGGGATCAGCTACAGTTGAATGGTCATTCGCAAGGAGGTGGTTATGAGCATTGCTGTCTGTGTTGTATGTAGTGGGAGCTCCGATAAAGCTTTTCCAGTAGGCAACTTTTATGAGTTCAAATGCCCTGCTTGCGGACGTTATTCTGTGAACCGACAGCTACTTGAAGAAATGGAGAAGGCGAATCGGGTTTTTCATACGGCCCGCACACAGCAGTACCTGGTGATTCAATCCAGGTCCGGCCAAGTGCCGTCTATTTCCCAGCCCGAGGCATCAATTCATCAGCTGATCGTTGAGAGATCAAGCAATAGGTGAGGGTGGGTTGGTCCATCTGTGGGAGGAGTCTCGATTCAGAGGGGAGTGAGCTGCCCATCTTAAAGTGACCGATGCCGATATTCCGGCATCGTCAGCCTTCGATCTGCCGAAGAAAAGCAAAGCCTGGCGGACTTTCATGCCGTCGGCAATGTATCGCTCTGGCGTTTCCAGGATCTTGCGTGCCGTGCACAACCAGCAGGCCCGATTCGGCGTCCTGCTGAGTGTCCCGGCCACTGTGCCGGGTTTTTCATTTGGGTTTCGTCTTTATTTGACTAAACCGTTGTACACCTCGGTGGATGCACCCTCTTTCTTAATGATGAGCTTGTTCCCATCAGCCAGTGAGTCAACTGTTTCCGAGCAGCCGTCAATTGATGTCTTGCCGTCGACAGATTCTGTTTGGGTATCGAAGCTCACGGCGTAGGTCGTGGCAGGACAGCTGTTGCCGCCTTCGCCTGTAGAGATGACTAATACGAATTTATTGGGGCCAAATGCGTAGGCTTTTTCGATCCCAACATAGGTAGCGTACTCGGGCTCGTCGATCACTTGCTCCATGATATCCATGACGCCAGCGCGAGACTGGTAGTTGATTTCATGGCCGCTGATGGTAAATGGGCCAATTTTTTCACCCGAGATCAGTATTGGCTGATAAGCGATGCTGGGTGCTGGTGGGGTTAAATTCACAGGAGGTTTTGGATTAGCTGTGAGACTTATTTGTGTGTTCGGGCTAGTGCACTGGCCACTCTCACAGATGCGGTCGCCTTTGCAATCGGTATCCTTGGAGCACTGCGCGGACACCTGATTTGTCTGGCTGGTATTTTCTGCCGGTTTATCGCAAGCGGTGAGGGAGAGTGTGAGAAGCGAAAGTGCAAAAATACGCTTCATAAGCGAATTCCTTTTCATGGATGATGGCGTAACAGTATCGCCAATCGTTCCGCGAATGTCTTCTGGCCTTCGCCTCCCTTAACCTGACTCAATCTGAAATCGACGGGATGAACGCCATCAAGGCGCTTGAAGCTGACGCCGGCGAGTTGTTCAAGCAGATCGGCCTGATTGAAGGTGTTGATCCGCGGCTGTTGGCTCTGGCCAAGACCAACTTGCAACAGGGCTTCAGGTGGTTCGTGCATTCGATCGCGAAGCCTGCCGATCCGTTCAGTTGAGGGGTAACGTTACACGGCTCCGTCACGCTCTACCGCTGAACGGTGCTGTGCTCATCGATTACAGTTGAGTTTTGCTCCTGATATGATCGGCGGCTTATTTCTCTCTTGTTCAAGGTCGAATCAATGAAAGTGTGGCCCAAGGTAAAAAGTTCGGCACACACTCAAAGAGGCCATGTGAATTGTGCGCGCAGGAGGATTATTAATGACAGATCGACTTACCCATACGCGTATAAAAGCTCGTCGATCAGGTCCAGTTCTGGTTGCGTAAATTGCACATTGTTGAATTTTCTAATGTGCTCAAGTACTCCTCTGATGGGCACTTGGCGCGAAGGATTCTCAACTATCTCGATCAGGCGATCGTGCTCAGGATCTTTGCCTTTCAGGTATTTATGAATCAATTCCTTGAGCGATAAGCGGGCCTGCTGGTTGGTCAGCACTTTTATTTCTCCGGCAACATAGTGACTTCATCCACTTTAATGTAAGTGGGATCGCCCGGTTTTTGGAATAAGTTGCCTTGAACCACCGGTACCGTACTCGGGGTAGGCCTTGGTGAAAGGCTTCAAATTCGGGCCGGTGCCACCTAACTCGTGCGGAACAGTAACGTTCGGCGTTCCGTCCTTGTAGAGCTGCAACGTGTCGAACTTCAAGCGCAGACGGCCATCACTCCACGCTGGAGACGGATCGGCTGCAGTAACGTGTTTAGGTGCTCGAACCTGAAAAGCTTTTGTCGCAGCGTATCCAGTATCGAATTTGTCAAAACCAGGGCTTCCTGGGTGTCGATGGTCTTCTGCGCATGAGCGTTGAGACTTCCATCTGCGTTCTTATAACCCATGTACCGGTAGCCGATGGCTGGCAGTGTCGAGTCCGGTCCGGATGGACCTACGTAAAAGTCAGCTTTAAATTCGGTGACAACCGGCGGGCGTGGGGATATTTCCTGAGCCTATAAGGGCGGGGCAAAAGGTTATTAGACGTGCCGAAGCTGCTTTGTTAAAAAAATAGTGCATAGCACGCTGTCGGCGTGCTCATGCATCTCCATTTGGCTAAATGGAAATCGCCCAACATTGAGCTGGGCAATGATCAATGAGTCTGATTGCCGATACAGGGAAAAGTAGCTGCGACTTTGGCCAACTGCTCGCGCACCAGTGCATTGGGCTCATTGATCCCTCTTCTTTTCGGCTGCTTGACCCTCTCACCCAAAAAAACTTTTCGCCGGCTCGGCGGGGCCGACAGACACATCCGATGTACGACTCCTTGCCGATTGGCGCACCAGTGGTTGCAGGTCAATACTTCTTACCTGTCCTTGGAGCCCCCCCCTATGAACCGGCAAGAAGAGTTTTTGGCGAAAGCGTTAGAGGTTCATCATGAATATGAAGAAGCTACGGTCGCTGTTCATAAGATGATGCGTGAGAACAGGGCTATAGGCGCGGAATGGGATGCGGCTGTAGCGCGGCAGATCGCATCTCTTGATGCCTGGATGGAGCTGCCCCACGAGTTCGGGGACTTCAAGGCGGATGAGTGACAGGTTTCGATTTCAGTGGCGCGGGGTCTTCGGCAATCGGGCGTTTTGAACCTCCTCAATGTGAGGACATCAAACGACTATAACGTCAGGCACGGGCCTGCCCGGAGAAGATCAAATGAAACGCACAACTGCTTTGATTTTTGTGGTGTCAGCGGCGTTGTTACTGGGTGGTTGCTGGCCGTATTGGCATGACCATGACCGTCGCGGACATGATCGTGGGCGTTACTACGGTGACTATCATCAGGCACAAGAGTATCGCCGTGCATGAGTTCGAAGTAGCAGAGCCAGGATAGATTCGTCTCGAGCCCGGCAGTTCAATCGACTGCCGGGAGGAGGGCGTCTTATAGCCAATAGCGGTGGTTGGAGCGAATCCGGTGAAGGGAAAAGCCCGACACGAGATCGGGCTTGAACGTGCACGTCAACTCAACCGTTTAATCGTGTTTGTACTTATTCTTGTATTTATGATGGTGTTTACCGTTGTAACCTCTGCCCTCTGAGCCACGATTGCGATTATCGTCGGACAGGTTATTGCCGAGTGCGCCGCCCGCGGCACCGCCAAGACCTGCGCCAATGGTGGAACCGGTTGAGCCACCCAACTGATGACCAATCACCGAACCACCCGCCGACCCGAGCCCACCGCCGATCGCTGCGTTGGTTTTGTTGCCCCTCGGCGCAGCGACAGCGCTGCCTGCAGCTCCTCCTACACCCGCGCCGATCGCTGCACCGGTGCTTCCGCCCATTTGCTGACCAACTATGTTGCCCAGTGCGCCGCCAAGGCCTCCGCCAACGGCTGTGGTGCCATCTCCAGCGGCCATTGCTCCTTGTGTGATCAGGGCACCTAGAGCAAGGGTAAGCAGTGTGATTCGCATGCTGTGCACCTCAATAAATAGTTTTTGTGTTCAGACTGCTATTTTGACTATTGAGCATTTTGAAACGTGCGTACTTGTTTCCTATCGCCAAGCTGCTCTCGTCACTTCATTCAAGATGGAGCACTACAACTGTAGAGGACGCGGCAAAGCCAAAGTTCGACCTGCGATAATGGCACGTCGTCGAGGGTTTACACAGGAGCAATAAAAAACCCGCACAGAGCGGTTTTTTAGTGCGGGGTACTCGACTATCAACCACCAGAGGGATGCAGCAATGACTGAGCGCCATATGATCCACTCGGAAACGCTTTCGAACGGACGCAAGATCGAGGTCAAGGCCAAGATTTTGAGGGACGGCTCGTTGCAGATGTTCATCGGTGTTTACCAGCCTGACGGCACGGTCCTCTTTGAGGATCGCGACCCAAAACCGCATCTGCTGGACATGGAAGACGCGCTGGACTGGGGGATCGAAATCGCGAGACGCACCGGTAACGCCCCTGAAATCAATAAGACTTGATGATCACCGGATCTGCTTTCTTAATGTGTCGTCTCTCACTAGTGAATCATTGATCCGCTTCATGGTCGTAACTATGGTTGAACGCTCTCCAGACTAAACTGGCGGATAGCGACATTCCTTCTCCGTAGCACTGACCCTTGCTTTTAGGATGTTCATATGAAGCGCACAGCGATAATGATCCTGGCCATTTCAAGCTCTCTCCTGCTGGGAGGCTGCTGGCCTTACTGGGAAGATGGAGACGGGTACGGTCGAGATCACGACCGTGGTCGAGAGTATCACCGTCGTTATGATCGCCATGATGACCGTGGATACGAGCGTCGTGACAACGATCAGGGCGAAGGTCGTTACCACAAACGTGATCATGACGACAGAGACGACTGATGCTTGAGGTCTGGTCGGGACGAGGAAAGGTCATGCAGACTCTGACAGCAAGGACGGTTCGCCCCGTCAGCCAGTGGCTGATGGCGGCGGGTATTGGTCTGATCGTAATGATGACCAATGCCCAGGCTCAAACCACGCCACAAGCCGCTCAAGAGATAAAGAGCTTGCTGGATTTTGTCGAACACAGTGAGTGTCGGTTTGTGCGTAACGGAAGCGAATATCCGGGCTCCCAGGCTCGGGCGCATCTGGAGAAAAAGCTGAACTATCTCGAAGGCAAGAACATGATCAGCAGTACAGAAGACTTCATCGATCTGGCGGCCACTAAAAGCAGCATGAGTGGCAGCCTCTATGAAGTGCGATGCCCTGCAGGCGTACAACCTGCAAGTCTCTGGCTGAAGACCGAGCTACAGAGGCAGCGTCAGCTTCATTGAGTCGATCTGAAATCAAGAAAGCCCAGCCTGATGCTGGGCTTTCTCGTTTTCGGGCGTCGTACGGGTGGACTGGATCGGTCGGTCAGTCACTTCGAGGCTATCCTGTGATTTCAAGCCACGGGCGCAGTGACGTATGGGTGCGACTAGAGTGAATAAATCCCGCCCTTCGATTTAGAAACAGTAGTGCGCGTTGCTCCGATGGTAGGCCCCTTCCTGGTCTGAAGGTTCTTATGACGCCTCACACGCAGCCAGGGATGGCGGGCCGTGGTGGCATTGGCAAAGTGGCGATTATGGACACGAGAGTCAGACTGGCGAGCGGTGAAGAGGCAGAAGACTTTTTCGTGCAAACACTGGAGCAGGCTGTCGATGCCGTGGTGGTCATTGATGACCAGAACAACGTGGTGTTTTTCAATGCGGCTGCCGAACAGTTTTGGGGGTGTTCCCGTGTAGAAATACTGGGAAGCAATGTCAATAGATTGGTTCCTCACGCCATACGCCCCCACCATGACGGTTATGTCGGCGCAAACCGGGAGACCGGGGTCAACAAGATCGTGGGCGCTAGCCGGGATATCCATATCACGCGCAAGGATGGTGAGGCGCGTTGGGGCGCGATGTCGATCTCGAAAATCACCTTGCAGGGCCGAATCCTTTATGCGGCCTTCCTCAAGGATGTGACGCAGACGCGCATGAAAGATATCGAACACCGATTGCTGTCGATGTCGGTCAATATCACCAGTTCTGCCACCTGTATTGTCGACGCCGATGCGCGTCTCATCTATGTCAATGATGGGCTCATTCGACTGCTCGGGTATTCCCGTGAAGAGGTCATCGGGCGGTCGCCTTTGATGTTCTTTGTCTCCGATATTCAGGCCGAAACGCGTGCGCAAGCAGTGCTGGAAAGAGTCCTGCGTGGTGAGCCCAGTGAAGCGAGTGCACTGATCAGCAAGCGTAATGGTCAACGGTTGTGGGTGCATATTTCGTCGACCCCCGTGTTCGATGCTCAAGGGAAGGTCGACAACATTGTCATAGTGCTGACTGACATCACCCGGTCAAAGCTGCACGAGGTGTTACAGGACAAGGTGATAGGGGCTCTTTTGAAAGAGCAGTCTTTGGAAAGCGTATTGACCCTGATGTGTCAGGAGATCGAACGCATCGCGCCAGAAGTCATCGTTTCGATCCTGAGCGTGGACCCGGAAGGATTTCTGCACCCGCTGGCCAGTCCTGGTTTGCCGACCGATTACTCGAGAGCGATCGAGGGGTTACCGATAGGTCCTGTTGCCGGGTCTTGCGGGACGGCGGCCTACAGGGGCGAGCCGGTACTGGTGACGGATATCAATCACGATCCGCTCTGGGCGGATTACAAGTCTCTGGCCGAGAAGGCTGGTTTGCGAGCGTGCTGGTCTATTCCCGTGCGCAACGGCGCAGGCCGGATTGCTGCCACCTTTGCACTCTATTTCAGGGAATGTCGCGGTCCCGATACCTTGCATGCACACCTGGTGACGGCGGGAACGCACCTGTGCATGTTGGCGCTCGAGCGGGAAGAGGCGCGTGAATCGATTCGAAGAATGGCGTTTTATGATGCATTGACCGGCTTGCCCAATCGCAGTTTTTTGCTGGCACAGGCGGATCGGGCCATTGCCGAAGTTGCTCAAGAGCAAACCGGGCTGGCGGTACTGTTTATCGACCTGGACCGCTTCAAGCAGGTCAATGATGCACTGGGGCATGCTTCGGGCGACGAGTTGCTGCAAGTTATCGCGCAACGGCTACGCAGTGTGCTCCGGGAAGCGGACATCGTCGGACGGTTATCCGGCGATGAGTTCGTTCTGGTGCTTCCAAGGATGAATGCCACGCAGGTCACGACCTTTCTCGAGCGGTTGAAGATGACCCTGAGTATTGCGGCCAATATAGCCGGCACCTCCGTGGTCCTGTCGGCCAGTATCGGTATAAGCATGTTTCCAGTTGACGGGCAGGATATGGAAAGCCTGCTGCATTGCGCCGATATTGCGATGTACCAGGCCAAACGTACCGGCCGTGGCAGCTTCAGTTTTTTTCTCGAAGAGATGAACAAGATCGCTCAGGAACGTTTGATACTTGAGACGGCGCTGCGTGTGACCCTGGCTGACAATGCTCTTCACCTGGTTTATCAGCCACAAGTCGATCTGAGGAACGGGCGTCTTGTTGGCGTAGAGGCGCTGGCACGCTGGGAACACCCAACACTGGGCAGTATCTCGCCAATGCGATTCATCCCCTTGGCCGAGGAGTGCGGGTTAATCAATGAGTTGAGCCAATGGGTGTTGCAAGAGGCCTGCGGGCAATTGGCGCAGTGGCGCCAGCAAGGACTCATGGTCCCGTCCATGTCGATCAATCTGTCACCGATCAACTTTCACAATCTGAATCTGGTAGGGCTGATCGCCGAGCAGTTGCAGCGATATGAATTGCAGCCTGCCGATTTGTGCGTGGAGGTGACGGAAGGCGTATTGCTTTGCAACAGCCCTGGTTCAGAGCAAACCATCCAGGACCTGCATGCCTTGGGTGTGCGTCTGGCGATCGATGACTTTGGCACGGGTTATTCCAGCCTGGGGTACTTGCGGCGGTTGCCGATCAGTGAGCTGAAACTGGACAAGAGTTTTGTGGATGACCTGGAGCACGATGCTTCCTGCCGCGCATTAAGCGAGTCTGTCATCGGTATTGGCAAGGGGCTTTCCTTGCATGTTGTCGCTGAAGGCATTGAGCACGCTGCCCAGCGTGACATTCTCAGAACGCAGGGTTATGAGGTCGGGCAGGGATATTTCTTCTCTGTCCCATTGTCTTCCGGTGCGTTCATGCAATGGATGCTGAGCAGCCCGAGCGGGCGATAAACGGCGTAGAAATTACCCTGGCCAGCCACGGCCGTCGATCAGGTCCTCATCCCTGACATCTATACTCTTTGTCATGCATTCAGCCATGGGATCCCGATCCCGGGACCTATCCTGTTCACTCGCTGGTGATAAAGCCTTGGCCTGGATTTACGAGGGCTCAACATGCGGATTTTGATAGGGGTTGCAGTCTTCTTATTCATTTCAGGGTGCATGACTTCTCCAGTTCCAGCAGAAAAAGCCGCTCGGGTTCCAAGTGATCGGGTTTTTGCGTTTCAGCAACCTATCGAGGGAAACAGCGGAACGATTTTTGTGACGCGTGATGGCGGTTTGCTGGGTTCGGCCTGCTACATCGGTGTTTATGTGAACGGTGATTTTGTTGCGCGAGTGGGACCTGGTGAAGGAGCAAGGTTTTTCACCAAGCCCGGGGAAGTCTTTGTTGGCGCAGGAGAAGACCTGAAGGGTAACGGCCTGTGCTCGATAGGTATTTCCTTGCGCGAGGTCGTAACGACCATGGATGCCGGAGAGGTCAGGCATTTTCGAATTTACGGTGATGCGAGCGAGGGCATTTCAATAGCGCCAAGCTCTCGCTGAAGTAGCGACGTACGAGCTTCGACCTTTAAAAAAGTGTGGTTATTTAAGGACTTAGGTGATTTTTTGTGTGGAAAGAGGATGTAAATATCTTGTTACATCTCGAGTGGTGAGCTATTATCGCGTCCGTGTTCACCTACCACGGTTTACGCATTTTTAAGCCCCAAGCGTCCATCAGCTGCTTGGGCTTTTTTTTGCCTGAAATTTGCCGCTGGTTGGTACTGGTTTTGAACATGGGGCGTTTCTAAACTTCTAATACGTATCGACTGCAGGGCGTACGAGAGGTGAGCCATGAGGACCGATCCGCAAGCACCACGTATTAAAAAACCAGCTGAGCCAAGCCGCTCAGGTGAAGCTCGGCAGGACCGCGACGAGCTCCTGCCAGATAATCCGAAAAAGTGGAAGGATGTTCAAAGCGCGGTCGAGAGCGAGCTGGAAACACTGCACGATAAAGCCAGGCCCCTCTAAGTGGCGCTCGCCAGCGAATACAAGCGATGCATCTCACCGTCGGGTGAGATGCATCGTGCGCCATCAGGCAATCAGATCCACTTTGCCGCTGGCCAGGCGATAGATGCCCCCGACAACTTTCAATGTGCCCTTGCTCAGCGCTTCAGTCAGCACAGGTGAGGCTTTCTTGAGGTTGTTTACCGTGTCTTTGACGTTTTGCACGGTCGCATTCTCGAGCAGATTTCCCGGATCCTTGAGTACCTTCTCGATAGAGGGCCTCAGTGCGTCAGTCAGTTTCTGGATTTGACCGGGGAAAACCGCATTGTCCTTTGTTGCCTTGATGCCGGCATTGAGTGCGCCGCAGTCTTCATGCCCCAGCACCAGAATCAGTGGTGCGCCGAGCACCAGGACCGAGTATTCCAGGCTTGCCAGGCCTTCCTCCGTGACGAAGTTGCCCGCGACACGCACCGCGAAAACGTCGCCACGGGCCGTGTCGAACGCGTACTCGGGGGCAATGCGCGAATCAGCACAACTCAATACTGCTACGAACGGGTTCTGGCCGGTGACCAAGGCTTCACGCTCGGCCTTGAAGTCGTGCGTCTTTGAGGTGCCGTTGATATATCGCTTGTTACCGTTTATCAGTCGTTGAAGGGCCTTGTCGGGGCTGATCGCATTTTGTGGTTTTGGAGGCGGGGTCTTTTTCTCGGCGGCCTGGGCGATGCTGTCGGGCAGCACACCGGCAAGCAGCAGGGCGCTGGCGCCTAGTCCTGCAAGCCGGAGAAAACGACGCCGTCCGTCTGCCTCCGGCGCGGAGCTTGAATCACAAGATTCACACATGATTTGTGTACTCGGTATTTGGATGGGAGTGGCTCGCTATCAAGGGCTAATACTTGCGGGAACCTTCAGCACTTCTGCGTTGGAGTCTAGATGGTTTGCCGGGGCTCGTTTCAGGGGGGGCGCACGATTACAAAGTGCGAAATACCTAACACTTTGAGCTTAATCCGTTCGCTTTTGCCGGGGTCGGCTAACCTGTAAAGGTTAGGTAACACTCCCGCACACTATCTCCCCATGGACGGAATGCCATGTTTCCTCTTCTTCAGCTTTGCCAGATTGTGGAGTCCGGTTTCTATCCACTCTCGTGCACCTGCACGGTGAATCCCGACGGATCGTTGAGGGTCACGATTGTCGATCCCGAATCCGGACGTGTTGCACTGCTGATCACTGGCGTGTCGACATCGACGCTGTCCAGCGTCCGTGAGATCGCCAATTTTATCGGTGAGCTGCGTACTGAGTTGAAAGCCGGGCGTAGAGCGTTCGCAGGCTGAGACAACGATCAGGTCAAGCCGCAGTCCGACGATTGGACTTGTACCGAATGATCTGGCGGCAGGCTTGATTCGCCGCGCAAGCGAGGTGCCAAATCTGGGAGTTGCATCCAGTGCACAAGAGGGTTATCAAGTCTTTTGCAGTGGAAACGATTTTCAGAGCGTCGCATCGAGAGATGCCGTGACGCGGAGGGAATTGCCATGTTACTCAACAAACCCGAGCACGAACTGCGCAGCGACTTCCAGAACCTTGCGTCTGATTTGCGATGGTCGGCGGTGGAGCTCAAAGCCATTGCCGAGCGGCTGAGACAGACCGGTAATGAGGTCGATGCCCAGTCATTGCTGAAGACGTGTCAGGTGTTGGAGACCGCCGAAGAACGGCTGGCCCTCTACGCAAGTGAAGTGAAGTCTCATCGAATTCACCTTGAATAAGCGCGGGTCGCCAATACAGCTTGCTCAGGACTGCCAGTATGGCTCTGCGGCAGCATTGCAGATTTCCCGGAGCAATGGAGATTTCCAGGCGTCTCACATGAGGTTGCCGCACAGAGTCAGGAGATATACCCAGTTGAAGGAAAGGCTTTCAGATTTTGCAGTGCTCATATTGATGGTGCTTGGCGGCATTGCGTTGCTGTTCGTTGCTAAATACTGCATTGAATACTTCGTAGGCCCCATTGCTGAATCATGGATCGATCTCGCGCTCGTCCTCTCGGGCTATGTACTGTTCTTTCTTCTTGAACCCATTCGCAAGTCGGTAAGTAAAAAATGGAGTAAAGGGGCGAGACGAAAAAGACACAGTGAGAGAGTGTGAGGGGCGTTGATAAGGCGCTGGCATGCGTAGGCGGCGGTGATATTTCCGTAACCATGACAACCCTTTCACGAAGTCTTCACCCTGACCGGCCTAGATTGATCTGACTCCTTTGTGATATCCCCTTCAAGCCCGCCCGCATGCGGGCTTTTTTTCGTCCTCAATATTGTCCATTCGTCGACAGGCTCTCCAATGAGTCTCCATAGATTACTTTTGCCGAGGCCTGACAAATTCTATAAAGTTAACCATTAGGTCAGCTTTTCGGCTTTTCAGCCCTTCGCATTGCGAGGAAGGGCTCCTGAGGTTTTCCCTGTACACCATAACGACATGGGCGGAATTCATAACCGTCCAGAGGATGATCCATGTCCAACCGTGAAATATCCCGGCGCTCCTTCTTGCAGGGCGGGTTGATTGCTGGTGTCAGCGTGACGCTGACACCGCTCAGCTCCCAGGCGCTGGCTGCCTTGATGGAAAACAGCGTGACCGTGCCGTCCGAGCAATGGCTCGGCAACAACGGCAAGGCACGCATGCGCAACGACTCATTGTCCAAGGTTTGCGGCAGCAAGGTATTTGCCCGCGACATCCGCGCCAAGGACATGCCGGGCTGGCCACAGCAACAAGGCCACGCGATGTTGCTCAAAACCATTCGCGCCGACCGTATTTATGACGGATTCGACCTGTCGTTGCTGGGGGCCGAATTGCAGCCTGATCGCATCGTCACCGCTGAAGACCTGGACAAGGACGGCATCGTTTTTCCTGAAGACCACGCCCCCGATCCGCTGCTGCCAATCGGCAAGGTGCCGATGTTCATCGGCCACCCGGTAGCGATCCTGATCTGGAACGATTTCGAGCGTTTCCGCCAGGCCAAGAACACGCTCAAGTTCAACGACAAAGCGATCCGCTACGGCGCCGAGGCGCCGTTTTACACGCGCGATCCTTATGGCAGTTTCCGTTACGTGCGGGTCGGTGGGGCGACCTCGGCAGATGAAGATGAATTCGCCAGCCTGAAGGACTCGATCCTGTTTCCGATGATTCGCGAACGGCGTCCGGTGTGGAACACCCAGCCGAACCTGCATGGCAACCTGACCGAGCGCGGTCTGTTTTATGCCGATCGCATGAAGCAGCAACTGGAAACCCCGCCAGAAGGCTGGATGGTTTTCGACGAGCGCTACAAGACGCCGTCGATTGAACCGGCTGCAATGGAACCGGACAACGGCAACGGTTGGTACGACCCGGCGACCAAGACCCTGCATTTTGTCGTCGCGACCCAGTGTCCGCTGGAGGCTGCGACTGAAACCGCGAAGATGATCGCGCCGTCGCGTTTCGGCTTGAGCACGCTGAACATGCATCCAGGCTACACCGTTGGATACGGCTCCAAAGACCACAACATCTTTGTCTACTACGCGGCGCTGGCGGCGTTGTATGGCGGCGGTGTGCCGGTGCGTCTGGCCAACGACCGCTACGAGCAGTTCCAGAGCGGTATCAAGCGTCATCCGTTCGACATTCGCTACCAGTTGGCCGTCGACAAACAGGATCACAGCTTCAAGATTTTCCGCGCGGACATGAACGTCGACGGTGGTGGGCGAATCAACTACAGCCCTTCGGTGGCGGCGGTTGGTGCGACAGCCGCACAGTCGATTTACTACATGCCGCAGAACGACCTGCAAGTGACCGCGTACCATTCACGTGGTGTTGAAGCCGGCTCCATGCGGGGTTACGGCACCCTGCAAAGCATGGCCGCTACCGAGATGATGGTGGATGAAATCGCTGATCGGCTGGGCATTGATGCCATCGACCTGCGCAAGAAAAACGTGCTGCTGTCGGGGATGAAAAACACCCAGGGCGCGGTGCCGGCAGGTGCATTGCGCCTGCATGAAATTCTCGAAAAAGCGGCCGGCAACGAGCTCTGGAAAAACCGTCACGCGTTGAAAAAACAAGAGGACGCCAAGGACCCGGACAACTGGTACGGCATCGGCTTCGCCATTTGCCAGAAAGACTTCGGCACCGGTTCCGAAGCGCCGATGGCCAGTATCGAATTCAGCGCTGACGGGCATATCACGCTGCGCCATATCGGCATCGAGATTGGCACCGGCATGTCCACTTCCCAGGCCTTGGTGGTCGCCGATTTCCTCGGTAACCCGGCCAGTGAAGTGAAGACCGGTGAAACCGAATGGAAAGAGCTGCAGCTGACCAGCAGCGGCAACCCCTACCTCATGAGCCAGGCCGAGCAGGACACCGTGCTGCGCAACCCGCGTTGGGTCGGCAAAATTGCCTCGGCGTCGTCGGCAACCAACTCCGCCTATTACTTCAGCCATGCGACCCGTGAAGCGGCGCGTGTGTTGTTCAATCACGGTCTATGGCCGGCCGCCGTCGAGATCTGGCGTCAGGGGCCGTTCGGTGGTCAGGCCAACCCGTATGTGCTGCGCCGCGAAGACGCGCATTGGGTGGACGGCAAACTGACCGCCAACGGCATGGAACCGCTGCCATTTGCGGTGCTGGCCAAACGTGCCCATGAGCGCGGTCTGGTGACTGGCGCGACGGTGCACGGTTTCAACCGCTGGAGCTGGGCCGAGGCGGAGTACAGCATCAATGGCGTGCGCGAGCGTCTACCGCTCGACGGTCTCGCCGTGAAGTATGGCGACGGTGCGCCGAACGCGATCAAGGCGCAGATGAACAGCGCCGGTTTCCACCTGCTGGATCGGCAGAACATTGCCTACCCGGCGACCCAGTTGAACAACGCGGCGGTGACCTATTACAGCCCCGTGGCGACGCTGGTTGAACTGAAAGTGAACAAGGGTTCGGGCGAGGTGAAAGTCCTCAACCATCACTCCTGGCTTGAATGTGGCCGGGTGCTGGTGCCAGAACTGGTCAAGGGCCAGCTCGAGGGCGGGATTGCCATGGGCATCGGCCACGCGCTGCTGGAAGAAATGCCGCTGTACGAAGGTGGACCGGGGGAGGGTGACTGGAACTTCAACCGTTACCGTTTGCCGCGTGCCAAGGACGTCGCGGTCTGGACGCAGACTTCGGAAATCCTCCCGCCATTGTCGCCGAGCGATCCGTCCAAGGGCATCGCCGAAGTGGTGATGATTCCGGTGGTGGGCGCCATCGCCAACGCCGTGGCCCATGCAATCGGCAAACGGGTCCGTGACCTGCCTATCACTCCAGCACGCATCAAGGAGGCCCTCAATGGCTAACTGTCCGCTTCAAATGACCCTCAATGGTCAATCCGTCGGTCCCGTCGAGGTCCCTGATGATCTGCCGATGATCGACTACCTGCACGAATACCGAAACCTCACCGGCTCGCGCCTGGGCTGTGGCCAGGGCATTTGTCACGCCTGCGTGGTGATTGTCGACAACCCCGACGGCACCAGCGAAGAAGTACGCACCTGCATTACCGGCGCGCATTACTTCGAGGGCAAGAAAGTCCGCACCATTGAAGGCCATGCGCGCCGCGATGAAAGCGGCAAGGTCACCGAGCTGACCCCGATTCAGCAACGCTTCGTCGATGAATTCGCCTTCCAGTGCAGCTATTGCGCCCCGGGCTTCGTCAACGCCGCGACCGTACTGGTTGAAAAACTCCAGCGTCAGCCGATCAGCAAAAGCCAACTGGAAGCAGTTATCGAAGACAGCCTCGGCCACCACATTTGCCGCTGCACCGGCTACGTGCGCTATTACAGCGCCACGCGCCACGTGTTGACCGATCTCGGCCTGGTCAAGGAGGGTTGAGCATGAAGCGACTACTTTCCAGCCTTGGCACGGCGGTTGGCCTGGCCGTTTCGCTGATGGCGATCCAGCAGGCCCAGGCAGCCGATCAGCAGCAGATCAAGCGCGGTGAATACCTGGCGCGGGCGGCGGACTGCATGGCTTGCCACACCGCACCCGGTGGCGCGCCTTACGCGGGCGGCCTGCCGATCGTGTCACCGTTCGGCACCATTTATGGCACCAATATCACCCCGGACAAAGACCACGGGATCGGCCAGTACAGCGACGATGAATTCTTCGCTGCGCTGACCGAAGGCAAGCGTCGTGATGGCGCCAACCTGTACCCGGCGATGCCGTACACCTCGTATCACTTGATGCCGCGTGAAGACTCCGACGCCATTCACGCGTACCTGCAGACGGTCGCGCCGATCAACCGTGCTGCACCGGTCACCCGCCTGAGCTTTCCGTTCAACGTGCGTCTGGGGTTGATGGGCTGGAACATGCTCTACGGCAAGGACGTGAAACTGACGCCGGCTGAAGGCAAAAGTGAAGACTGGAAACGCGGCCAGTACCTGGTCGACGTACTCGGTCACTGTGGCGAATGCCACACGCCGCGTGGTTTGCCCGGCGCGATGCAACAAGACAAACGCTTGACCGGCGGCCTGCTCAATGGCTATCTGGCGCCGAGCTTGCTCGCCAACGATTTGGCGGCACGCGGCTGGACGCATCAGGACCTGAGTTCTTTCCTCAAGCACGGCATGAGCGCTCAAGGTACGATGTTCAACGAGATGTTTCCGGTGTTTCATAACAGCACCCAGAACCTCAATGAGCCGGACCTGGCGTCCATGGCGACTTTCCTGCTCGGCGACCCGCCACCGCAAGCGCGGGTGTTGAGCGAAGTGCCGTTGGACAAAATGACCGAAAGCGCCCGGCGCGGCCGTCAGGATTACCTGAACGTTTGCGCCGGTTGCCATGGCGTCAACGGCGAGGGCAAGCCGCACATCGCGGTGGCGATGCAAGGCAACACCACGTTGCGCCTGGAAGATCCGCGCAACCTGTTGCGGGTGATCGAAGACGGGATTGGCGAGCAAAAATTTGCCGGCTTCGAGCGCATGCAACCGATGCCGGGTTTCGCCGACAAGTTGAGCAATCAACAAATGACGGACCTGATCAGCTATTTGCGTCAGGCCTGGGGCGGTCAACCGGCTGATCTGCTGATCGGCCAGATCGAGCAATTGAAGGCAGATGCTCCCGTTGAGCACAAGGCACACTGATATGCAGCATCTTGACCTGCAAGTGGTTCGGCGAGCGTTGGCCTGGTCCAGCGCTGGTCAGCATGTATGGCTCTGCAGCGTGCTCGGCACCTACGGCTCGGCGCCTCGTGCGCCGGGCTCGATGTTGGCGGTCAACGACAGCGGGCAATGGATTGGCTCGTTGTCGGGCGGCTGCGTCGAGGACGACTTTCTGGCGCGCATGGCCGAAGGGGCGTTCCTCGACGCCGTTTCGGTGGTGCGTTACGGCGAAGGTGATGATCCACGTTCCACGATAAAACTGCCCTGCGGCGGGTTACTCGACGTACTGGTGGAAAAGCTTGAACCTGAATGCGAGGTCCAAGCCCATCTGCGCGAACTGGAGTCCGCGTTGCTGGGGCAGCGTCGTTTGATTCGCGAAGTGAATCTGGCCAGCGGCGCACGCAGTCTACTGGTTGACCGTGAACACGGGCCGCGTATCGAACGGGAAATCGACCGGGTGCGTGTGCGTATCGGTGCGGCCCAACGCTTGTTGCTCGCCGGTTATTCCAGCGTGTCCCAGGCGTGTGCCGAGTTTGCCGTGGGGCTGGGTTTCGAAGTGATTCTGTGCGATCCGCGTGATGAAGTCCTCGATGGTGTGGTCCTTGAGAACGTGGAGATTCGTCGCGAGTTGCCGTCGATGTTCATCGCCAATGGTGGTTGCCACAGCGATACCGCCGTGGTGGCGCTGACACACGATCCGCGCATCGACGACCTGGCCATGATGGAAGCGGTGCGCACCGAGGCGTTTTACATCGGTGTGATGGGCTCGATGCAAACCTCGCAAAAGCGCTTTGAGCGTTTACGGCGTATCGGTGGTTTGGGCGAAGCTGAGCTGGCCCGTATTCACGCGCCGATCGGGCTTAATCTGGGCAGCAAGACACCCGCGGAAATCGCCTTGGCGGTGCTCGCCGATATTCTGCGTATTCGCAGCGGTATAGCTCGGGATCAACTCTGAAAAACAGCGTGTCGGTGTGCTGCCGATCCCTGGCGAGTCCCGACTTCAGCGTATGAATCGGGACTTGCTTAGCGGAATCGAGGCAGTGGCCGGTCGACAGGTTTGAGTGATGTCAGCGCGTTCTGAATCAGCGGGGCATCTTTCTCGATGTCTTGCAGACGGTCGCGAATTTTCATCGCGGTGGGGTGGCCGCCATGGATATCGACCCAGTCGGCGATTTCCTTGCAGGCAGCCGCCAAGCGCGCCTGACGTGAGTCGAGCAGGGTCAGCAAGGTAGTGATGGACTCTTTTTCGGACATGAGAAACACCTCCGTATCAGAGAAGCTTTTGATCGAGCAACAAAACGCTCGCCGGGCGCGAGCGTTTGCCGATGAAGTCGCCGATCCTTCAGCTGGAATCAGTATAGACCCGCAATGCCAATGGCAGCGGAGCCGCGTGCAGCCTGGGTTTCAGACTTTACGCGAGACCCGCGAGCTGGCGGCATTGAGCCGTCGGCACTCCTTCATGGCATCTTCCATACGCTCATAACCGTCACCTATAAAGCCGCCACCCGTGCGTGTATCGGCGATCCGGTACCAGACCGCCGTTATCGGCTGCTGACCAGACACTTCACCCGCACGGCGACCCTGAACGGTGGCCTTGTTGCAACGCTTCACAACGAATATGTCTTCCATGGCGTCACCGGACGCTCCAGTCATGTACACATCAACTATAGAAGCAAGTTGAAAAGGTGCAAAAGCGGTCTGTGCTGTTCGTCGCTTGATTCAATGCTCAGACCGCGCTTCGACACGTTGCAGGTTCCACCCCGTAGGCTGCCAGTGCAAGGTATGGGTGGGCGCCAGGGCCCGCAGGAATTCGGTGTCATGGGAGGCGGCAATGAGCGCTCCGGGAAAGTCGCGTAATGCCTGTTCCAGCGCCTGCACAGACACAAGGTCGAGGTGATTGGTCGGCTCGTCAAGCAACAGCAACTGGGCCGGGTTTTCTCGCCATAACGCGATGGCAATAGCCGCTTTCAAACGTTCGCCACCGCTGAGCAGGCGAGTCGGCACGTTCACCCGCACAGCGTCCAGTTGCAGCTGGGCCAGCCGGCTGCGCACCGAGCCTTCCGATAGCGGTGTGTCGAGCAGGTTCAACTGCTCGACGATGGAGCGTTCTGGATCGAGCAACTCCAGTCGTTGGTCAAGGTAAGCGTTGGGCACGTGGGTCAGGCAATCACCGCTGACAGGGTTGCAGTGCGCTGCGAGCATTTTCAGCAAGGTGGATTTTCCGCAGCCGTTCGGCCCACTGAGCGCAATGCGCACAGGGCCTGCAAGTGAAATAGTGAGGAATGTCGTTGGCGCCTCGGGTGCCAGCCAGGGCAGTTGCGCGTCGATCAGCGTGATCACCTGTCGGTTGGCCGGCACAGCGGTTCCCGGCAGGGTCATCAGCACCGGCTCTGACGGTTTAATCCGTGCGTTGGCCTCCCGTACCTGCTCATTCATCGCTGATTTCTGGGCCTGATGAGCGTGACGTACGTGGCCCATGATCTTGGTGGCCGCACCTTTCATCCTGGCGCGTTCGAAGCGTGAGACGTTGGCGGTTTCAGCGTTTTTGCGTGATCCGGCAGCGCGTCGCTGAATGGTGTCGTGTTCGCGCTGTAGCCGTTTCAGCTCGCGACTGCGCAGGGTGCGGTTGTGCTCAAGGGCTGCATGCGCCGCAGCTTGCTCGACTTCGCGCTGCTCAAGGTAAGCCGCATGATTACCACCAAAGACCTGCACACCCAGTGCGCTGAGTTCGACGATGCGTTGAAGGCTGTTGAGCACCGTTCGATCATGGCTGACCACGATCACCCCTCCGCGCCAGTGGTCGAGCCGGTCCATTAGCCAGCGGCGGCCGTCAGCATCCAGATGGTTGGTCGGTTCATCCAGCACCAGCAAATCGGCCTGGCTGAGGAATGCGCCGATCAGTGCGATGCGGGCACGTTGGCCGCCGCTGAGGGCGTCCATAGGGTGTTGCGCCATCAGCTCTGGCAGGCCGGCTTCATCGAACAACAGGCGCAATTGTTCGGGCAGATCCCAGCGTTCAGCCGCCTGTTCAAGGTCTTGGGTGGATGCGCTGCCGCTGGCCAGCCGGGCGAGCGCATCGAGTGTCTCGGCGATACCCGCCGCTTGCGCAACGCTCTGGCCGCTGATCGCAATCGGCTCTTGCGCCACATAGGCGACGCTGCCAAAGCGGCTGAGTGTGCCGGAAGCGGGCGTCAAGTCGCCGGCAATCAGTCGGGCAAGCACGGATTTGCCGACGCCGTTACGGCCAACAATGCCGGTGGGACGATGATCGAAGTGCAGGTTCAGGGAGTCGAACAGTGTTTCGCCATTGGCGAGCTGATAGGACAGTTGGTTCAGGGTTACGAGCACAGGCAGACGCGTGACGTGAGTCATGGCACCTCCAAAAAATGTCGAAAAGACCAACAAGTGCCGGTGGCAGCTTGTTGCGCATACATTTTTGAAAGGCTTAGTTGTTCACGTCGAAAGGTCATCCGGCATAGGGGAGAGGCGGCTAGCCTAGCTCAAAAGACTTTCCCCTTACAACGCTTATGGTCTTGTTGCACGCCCCAGCCGTTTACGCGAGGACCGCCACCGCCTTGATTTGCGCCCATAGTTGCTGGCCGGGATGCAGTTGCAAGTGATCGCGGGAATAGCGGGTGATGCGCGCGAGCAACGGTGTTCCCGCAGCGTCCAGGCGTACCAGCACATGGGCGGCGTTGTCCGCGGAAATTTCGCTGGTGACCGTCACTGGCAAGCGATTGAGGATGCTGCTGAGTTCACCGCCCTGAAGACTCAGGCTGACATCGCGAGCCTGGACTTTGATGCGCAACAACTTGCCCACGGCCATAGGCGAATGCGCGACCCGCACATTCAATTGGCTGCGGGGCAGTTGCAGGGCCAGCAGTTGGTAATGGGCGTCGTAGTCCGTCACCTGACCCTCGATCACTACGCCGGCGTCGTCGCCCAAGGCCAGTGGCAGGTCGAGCCGCGCCAGCGTTTCGCCGATGGGCCCGCTGGCCAGGGCTTTGCCGTAGCTCAGCAGGACAATGTGGTCGGCCAGTCGTGCGACCTCATCCTGCGAGTGACTGACGTACAGCACCGGGATTTCCAATTCGTCGTGCAGTCGTTCGAGGTACGGCAGGATTTCGCTTTTGCGCTGCGAGTCCAGCGCGGCCAGTGGCTCGTCCATCAACAGCAGTTTCGGGCTGGTGAGCAACGCCCGGGCAATACCGACCCGTTGGCGCTCGCCGCCCGAGAGGTGTTGTGGATGTCGGCCGAGCAAGTGGCCGATTCCCAGCAGTTCGGTGGCGTGGGCCATGTCGACCCGGCGTTTCTGGCGTGGAATACGCCGCAGGCCAAATTCCAGGTTGGCCAGCACCGACAGATGGGGAAACAGACTGGCCTCCTGAAACACATAACCCAGCGCCCGTTTGTGCGGGGCGACAAAGAGTTTCTTGTCGCTGTCCTGCCAGATTTCATCATTGATCTGGATAAAGCCTTGTTCGGCCTTTTCCAGTCCGGCGATGCAGCGCAGGCAGGTGGTTTTGCCCGAGCCGGAATGACCGTACAGCGCCGTGACGCCGCGGCCGGGCAGGTGCAGGTCGACGTCCAGGGAAAAATCCGGGTAGCTCAGTTTCAGCCGAGCGTGAATCGTTGAGGTCATCGATCAGCTCCAGCCGGCTTTGGTTTTGCGGCTGGAGTACAGCGCCAGCAATACCAGGAACGAGAACGCCAGCATTGCCCCGGCCAGCCAGTGGGCCTGGCCATATTCCATGGCTTCGACATGATCGTAGATCTGCACTGACACCACGCGGGTTTTGTCCGGGATATTGCCGCCGATCATCAGCACCACGCCGAACTCACCGACGGTATGGGCGAAGCCGAGAATGGCCGCGGTGATAAAGCCTGGCCTGGCCAACGGCAAGATCACGGTGAAAAAAGTGTCCCAAGGGTTGGCGCGCAAGGTGGCGGCCACCTCCAGCGGACGCGGACCAATCGCCGAGAAGGCGTTCTGCAGTGGCTGGACGACAAAGGGCATCGAGTAGATAACCGAACCGATCACCAGCCCGGCAAAACTGAACGTCAACGTGCCCAGCCCCAGTGCCTGGGTGAACTGGCCGATGACCCCGTTAGGACCGAGGGTCAGCAGCAAATAGAAGCCGATCACCGTCGGCGGCAGCACCAGGGGCAGGGCGACAATGGCGCCGATGGGCCCGCGCAACCAGGAGCGGGTGCGCGACAGCCACAACGCAATCGGAGTGCCGATGACCAGCAGGATGGCCGTCGTCAGGGAGGCCAGCTTGAGGGTCAGCCAGATGGCGGAAATATCGGCACTCGATAGCGTCATTTAGAGTTGATAACCGTAGGACTTGATGACGGCAGCGGCTTTAGGCCCTTTGAGGTAAGCAACCAGCGCCTTGGCGGCCGGGTTGTCTTTGCCTTTGTTGAGGATCACTGCGTCTTGTTTGATCGGGTCGTGCATGTCGGCTGGAACGATCCACGCCGAACCGCCGGTGACTTTGCCGTCTTTATAGATCTGCGACAAGGCGACGAAGCCTATTTCCGCATTCCCGGTGGAGACGAACTGGTAGGCCTGGGTGATGTTCTGGCCTTCGACGATCTTGCCCTTGACCTTGTCGGTCAGGCCCAGTTTAGCCAATACCTGGGTGGCCGCGAGACCGTAAGGGGCGGCTTTCGGGTTGGCGATCGACAGGTGCTGATAGGTGTTGTCGCTGAGCACTTTGCCTTTGGCGTCAACGTAACCGTCCTTGGCCGACCACAGTGCCAGGGTGCCGATGGCGTAGGTGAAACGCGAACCTTTGACCGTGTCGCCTTCGTTCTCGAGTTTTTGCGGGGTGCTGTCGTCAGCCGACAGGAGCACTTCGAACGGCGCACCATTTTTGATCTGGGTGTAGAACTGGCCCGTGGCGCCATAGGCGGCAACCAGTTTGTGCCCGGTGTCTTTTTCGAAATCGGCGGCAATGGCCTGGATCGGTGCGGTGAAATTGGCTGCGACCGCAACCTGGACTTCATCGGCCTGGGCTGAGCCAAACGCGAACACGGCGAGCAAGGATGCCAGGCAAGTGGGGGCAAAACGTGAGGCACGAATAGTCATGAAGCGGCTCCGGGGTAGGCAGGTGCAGTGGGCAGTTTTTATGGGGGGTGGACTGCACCGGTGCGAAAGAATGAAACGCTATATAGGTGAATATATAGCGAATTGCCGACAAACGGAACGTATCAAATACCACTCAATGAGCCGACACGCGCTCTGTTCCCCGTTACCCCCGTTACCCCCGTTACCCCCGTTACCCGTACCTCGTAGCAGCTGCCGAGCCCGCGAGGCTGCGTTCGAGGCGGGCCGCGTTCGGACGAAGTCCTCGCAAATCCTGCAAACGCGGTTTGCCTGAAAGAACGCATGGCCTCATTCAGCGACTGCTGCGCAGCCGAACGCAGCCTCGCGGGCTCGACAGCTGCTACGTGGCCGAACGAGCTGCTACGGGGTTTTTGATCGTTACCACGCAAAGCATGGGAACGATCAAATGGTGTTTAGCGACGCGCCATCAAGGCCAGCGCCTCGTCAGCCAGCCGCCGGGTCAACTCAGCGGTCGGTAATTCAATCCCAAGCCGTAGCGCTTGTCCGGCCCAGAGGTTGCTGAAGTCCGCTTCATCCTTGGCACGCAGTGGCATCAGCGCGCCGCCGGCCAATGGGAAGGCCGGAGCTTGCGGGCTGATCGGGCCGAGTTCGCGCATGACCCGATTGAGAATCCCTCGCGCCGCACGCCCGGTAAAAATATTGGTCAGCGCCGTCTCGCTTTCCTTGGCGCTACGCAAGGCCCGGTGATGGGAGGCGCTGACCTTGGCTTCCGGGGTAAACAGGTAGGCGGTGCCCAGTTGCACTGCCGAGGCCCCCAAGGCGAAGGCGGCGACAATCCCGCGTGCGTCGCCGATCCCGCCCGCAGCGATCACCGGTACGCTGACGGCATCGACGATCTGTGGTACCAGGGCAAAGGTACCGACCTGACTGTTCAGATCATCGCTGAGAAACATCCCGCGATGGCCTCCGGCCTCGTAGCCCATGGCGATAATCGCGTCGCAGCCATGCTGTTCCAGCCAGATGGCCTCATCGACGGTAGTTGCCGAAGACAGGACTTTCGCGCCAGTGGCTTTGACCCGATCGAGCAGGGATTTTTCCGGTAGGCCGAAGTGAAAACTCACCACCTGCGGACGGAACTCTTCGACCACCGCGCAGGCGGCGGCATCGAACGGCGCACGATTGGAAACCGGGGTCGGTGCGTCGAAGTCAGCGCCCAGCTCGCGGTAATACGGTTCCAGCAGGTTTTTCCATTGCTGAGCGCGTTGCTCGTCGGCCACGGGTGGTTGATGGCAGAAGAAGTTCACGTTGAACGGGCGCTGGCTGTGTTGCCGGATGACCTTCAGCTCTTCGCGCAACTGTTCGACGCTGAGCATGGCCGCGGGCATTGAGCCCAGGGCGCCGGCATTGCTGGCTGCAATGACCATGGCCGATCCGGTGGCGCCGGCCATGGGAGCCTGGATGATCGGCAATTCAATGCCGAGCAGATCAAGAATACGGGTGTCAGGCCACGGGTTCATCGCAACGTCCTCCTTATGACAAGAGCGGCTTTTGTAGCAGGAGTCAGCGTCACAAGGCCAGTGGCCTTTAGGCGCAGATGCCGAGCGCAACAAAGTTGTAGCGTCCGGTTGTGCCAGCGCTCACGCCAATGGCATGGTGGCCGCTTGTGGTGGATGTGAATCGTTAACGACGGAGAAACTGTTCCATGGATTTGAAACAACTTGAGGTTTCGCCATTCCGCGTATCGGGATTGCGTGTACGTACGTTTAACAGCGCCGAGCAGCAGGCAGCTACCGCCAGAATCGGTCCGATGTGGCAGCGATTTTTTGCCGAAGGGCTGTTTGACAAGATTGCCAATAAAAAGCCGGACTCACCGGCTTACGGGGTGTACTCCCACTATGAGTCCGATGTATCCGGGGCTTTCGACGTGACAGCCGGGGTGGCGGTCAATGAAGCCGCCCCCGGTTATGAAACCATTGAGGTGCAGGGCGGCCAGTATCTGGTTTTCGAGGCGAAGGGGGCAATGCCCGGCAGTGTGATCGAGGCGTGGGGCAGGGTCTGGGCGTATTTTGAGGCCAATCCGCAGGTCAAACGCCGATTTGCCACCGACTTCGAGGCCTATACCGGCCCTGAGTCAGTGGCCGTGTATATCGGCATTTTCTGAGATTTAGTTTCACGCGCAAGCAACTGACGCTTGCGCTCCACCCCCCAGCGGTAGCCCGAGAGATCGCCATCGCTGCGCACCACCCGATGGCAGGGAATGGCCACCGCGAGGTTGTTGGCACCGCAGGCCTGGGCCACGGCACGGAAGGCTTTTGGCGCGCCGATGCGCTGGGCAATTTCGGCGTAGCTGGCGGTGCTGCCCGCCGGAATATCCCGCAGCGCCATCCACACCCGCTCCTGAAACGCCGTGCCGCGCACATCCAGCGGCAGGTCCAGGCCAAGCGCCGGGGCTTCGATGAAACCCACCACCTTGGCAATCAGCTGTTCGAAGTCATGGTCGGCGCCAATCAGGTTGGCCTGGCGGAACCGGTCTTGCAGGTCGCAGACCAGCGCGTGGGGATCGTCCCCCAAGAGGATCGCGCACACCCCGCGTTGACTCTGTGCCACCAGAATCGCCCCTAATGAACATTGGCCAACGGCAAACCTGATGTCGGTGTTCTGGCCCGCAGCGCGGTAGTCGCTGGGCTTCATGCCAAGCAGATGATCGGCGGACTCGTAGAAGCGGCTGTTGGAATTGAAACCTGCCTCATACAGCGCGTCGGTCACCGAACCGGCGACTTCCAGGCGTTCACGAACCCTGCGTGAACGTTGCGCAGTGGCATAGCCCTTGGGCGTCAAGCCGGTGACAGCCTTGAACACCCGGTGAAAGTGGAAAGCGCTCATTCGTGCGGTCTCTGCCAGTTCGTTCAAGCTGGGCAATGTCTCGGCAGCCTCGATCTGCCGACAGGCTGCAGCGACCAGTGTGGCGTGCTGCACGGCGAGATGAGTCTGGTCTGTTGCTGCGCGTTTGCTCGGGCGATAACCGGCCGCCTGAGCCTGTTCCTCGGTGTCGAAAAACTCGACGTTTTCCGGTTTTGGCAATCGCGCCAGGCTGCTCGGGCGGCAGTAGATCCCGGTGGTTTTCACCGCGTAGACAAACTGGCCGTCAGCGCGCGGGTCGCGCGCCAGCACCGCGGACCAACGGGGATCTTGTTCTGTGGTGGGTTTGGCAGTGGTCATGGGGGATACCGGTAGAAGGTTTATTCATACGCAGCCTAGCGAGTGTGGGCGCTGAGGACACTCCGGCGCTTGCGGTCAAATTCCGGATGTCATCCCGCCGTGCGGAAGGTGAAGTTGATTCGCTGTCCGCCCAGTTGCGGGTGATGACCGTCCTTGAGCGGCAGCACGCCGTGATAACGCAAGCGATCCACGCCGCCCCACACCACGATGTCACCGTGAAACAGCGGCACTCGCAGACTCTCGTCGCTGCGCTTGAAACCGCCGAACAGGAACATCGCCGGCAGACCGAGGGACACCGAGACAATCGGCGGATCGTAGGACCGTTCATCCTTGTCCTGATGCAACGACATCTTGGCGCCCGGCAGGTATCGGTTGATCAGGCAGGCATCGGGCTCGAAGTGATGGAAACCGGCTTCTCGTGCGGCGGCCTGTGCCAGTTCCCGAAAGACCTCGGGCATCGCCGGCCAGGGCTGGCCGCTGACGGGATCGATGCGAGTGTAGCGATAGCCACTGCGATCGGTGGTCCAGCCCAGCGTGCCACAACTGCTCAAGCCTACAGACATGGTGAAACCGCCAGGGGTGACCATCTGTCGAAACGGTGCGGCCAGTAGAATCTTCTCCAGCGCCGGTAGCAATTGCACCACCCAGGGCAGGGCGAAACCTCGCAGAACGAAAGACTGTTCGCCGATTTTCTCGGTTCTGGCCGGTTGCCGGTCTTCATCGGCAAACAGCTCGAAGGTCGCTGGAGGCATCGCTTTACTGCGCATCGTGAAAGATCACTCCAAGGGTATGCCGTTTGCCGCTGTGCAGGCGACTGACGCCGTGGCGCAGGTTCACCCGGTAATCGCCGCGAACACCTTTGACCGGGCGCTGATGCACGGCAAAAATCAGCGCATCGCCTTTTTCCAGGCTCATCACCATGGGCCGTGATTGCATCCGTGGGCGTTGCTCGGTGAGCACGAATTCGCCGCCGGTAAAATCTTCGCCGGGAGTGGACAGCAGAATCGCCACTTGCAGCGGGAACACATGCTCGCCGTACAGATCCTGATGCAAACAGTTGTAGTCCTGTGGGCCATATTGCAGCAACAGCGGCGTAGGGCGCTCCTGTCCCGCGTCATGACAACGTTGCAGGAAGGCTGCGTGTTCCGTGGGAAAGCGCCCGGGCAAGCCCATCCGTTCATTCCAGCGATTGGCCAGCGGGACAAGCCTTGAGTAGAGGGTGCTGCGCAGGCAAGCAACGATATCCGGCAGCGGGTATCTGAAATATTTGTACTCGCCGCGCCCGAAACCATGCCGGGCCATTATCACGTGCGAGCGGAAAAGCGCAGGCTGAGCATAGAGCGCGCTGAGGTCTGCACATTGCTCGGGGTTGAGCAGTCCTTTGATTGTCGCGCAGCCGTCCCGGTCGAGGTCTTGCTCCAGGGAAGGCCAATCCAGTGCATTGATGCGCGAGGCCAGAGGCTGTTCGCCCATTGCACGGACACCGTCGATATAACGCGCTACCGAGGTGTTGTGCGGCAAAGAAATCGACATGTCCGGCTCCTGAACTCAAGGTTGAGGTGTGCCAGTCTGGGGAGTACGAAGGCGGGCGACACTCCGGTGCTTGCGGTCGAACTCCGGAGTGGTTGTGCCAGGGGTTACAGCGCTTTGCTGACCTTTATATCGCTGATTCCGGACAAGTCGCCGTGAATCGCTTCAAGTGCCGCTCTGGCTTCTTCTTCGGTGCCGGTTTCAAGCTGGGCAAACTCGAAGCGGCGTTCTTCGTTGAGTTTGTATTTGATGACGTATTTAGTCGTTTGGGCCACGGTCGTACCTGTCTGTCGCAGTGCGGGCCGAGGTCTCAGCTGAGTTTCGAGCTGGACCGGCGGATGATTTTGATCGAGTGGGTCAAGGTCGGTTTGCGGGTCACGCTGATCGGCCGGCGGTTGACCGTGTCGATGGTGATGTTCCAGAAGCCGGTGCTTGGCGCGGTGATTTTCGCAGGGAAGGTGTCAAACGCGCCGCCGTGGTAAGTGTGGCGGCCGCCGTTCTTGAAGCTGCGAAAATTGGCGTCGTTCATCAAGCGGATGTTGCACATTTGAGAGCATTGAATGACGACGATGTCATCTTCATTGAGGTGCTCGCGCTGGTGGATAAATTTCATGGGGGCGCCTCCAGAAGGGCTTTTTCTACAAAATCAAAACGATAGCATGGGCGATGGCGCAGTTTATCAGCCCGAACGGTTTATTATTGGGCTACCGCGAGGTGCTTTGACAATTAAAAACAGCTATTCGGGTTTTTATGGGTGATAAAGCAGCGGTCTCCGGAGAAAAACAGTATTTGCGCTGTCGGAGCGTCTTTAAGGGAGGATTAGTATGAAGCGGGGTGTTTTGGTACTGGCGTTGGCGATGAGTGGTTGCGCGACTGTCTCGGACATTAGTCAGACGCTGCCGACCATGAATGTGATCTCGGGGAAAAAACCTCAAGCGTACGCCGACTGCGTGGCCAAACATTTGGCCAGTACCCGAGGGGCTGTGCAAATGGAGCCCTACAACAAGGACGGTGTCCGGGTCATTGTTGCAGGAAAACTGTCTGCGAGCCCGTCTGCGGTGTTTGACATCGAAGAGCGATCCGGCGGAAGTAGCATCAAGCTCCACGAAAGCATGTCCAATGTGCCAATTCGGCCTGGAGATGTGCAGGATGCGGCCAACACATGCATTTCTGGCTCATAGTTTTTTCGGTGATTCTCTCTCGCTCGCTGAATTTGAAATTGGCTGATTGACCGTATCGTCCGATAAACTATCGTCAATCAGCAGGAGTGCCGTCCAGCTTCGGGCTTGGGCGGCACTGTCATTTCTGGAGTGGTCAATGAAGCGAGAGCAAGTAAGAGAGCGGCATGCAGAGGGGCACATCTCTGCGACGCATGTGATTCAAAACCCGGCAAACTCCGGGGAGTGGATTGTGTTCTTCAAGAAAAGTGCAGGGCGCAGCTATTTCCTGGTGGATGAAAACGACGAGGTCGAATCATTTAGTCGGCTGGATGATTTGATCGAGACAGTACGCGGGCTCGGGATCAAATTCGCCGAAATTCACATGTAACGGCTATAGCGTCCTGCCGGTTACTTGCACACCACTACGACGCTGCGGCTCTTGTAGTTGCCAACGTCGACGCCCAGGGTCTTGTCGCTTTCCTTGGTGGCTGGCGTGCCATCGGTGCCAATGATCCGATAGCCGGTACCCGCGCAGGAATCGTCAGCCATTTGATAACATTTGGCCCAAGAGTTGGCTTCACCCGAGCAGTCGATCGACAGGCCTTGCTCGCCATTGTTCAGATAGGTTTTGGATGCAGTAGCGCAACCGCTCAAGGCCAGCACCGCAATCAGAGCCAGATATTTTTTCATGTTTGGGTCGTCATCGAGTGAACAGTGTGTAAGGGGCGCGAGTCGCCCTGAAGCCAGATGCTATAGCGAACAATCATTTCGGTACAGACAAACACAAAAAAGCCCTGCGCGTTAGCAGGGCTCTTTCGAGGGCGGTGTTACTCAGGTTTGGCGCCGCGCCGCTTGGGTGCAGGCGGGGTGTCTTGCAGCACCGAGGCGACTTCAATTGCCAACGCTTCCGTGGGGAAAGGCCCGGCGATGTTTTCGCCGCTGACGCTGTCGACCCACCACTGGCGATCTTTGGCTTGATTGATCAGGTAACCGTTTACGCTTTTTGCTGCCGACATCTATCTGCCTCGTTGGCTGGTTCAATCGCACAATGATAACTGGAAACGTGCCCCGGCGCGTTCACTGGTCTAAAGTGACGTCTTTGCGTTGTTCCGTACGCCTTGGCCTGGAGGCTAATCTGCGTCGTTGTGGAACTATCCGCCGAAATATTTCTCTATGATGGCATCGGTTAGCCAGTGTGGGGCATTGTAAGGTGCTCGCCGGCTGATTAGACTGCGCCGAAACTCGTACACACAGCCCTTTTAAGGACTTTTATGATCAAGAAATGCTTGTTCCCAGCAGCCGGTTACGGTACTCGCTTCCTGCCAGCGACTAAAGCCATGCCTAAAGAAATGCTGCCGGTGGTGAACAAGCCACTGATCCAGTACGGCGTTGAAGAAGCGCTGGACGCTGGTTTGACAGAAATTTCCATCGTGACCGGTCGTGGCAAACGCGCCCTGGAAGACCACTTCGACATCAGCTACGAGCTGGAAAACCAGATCAAGGGTACTGACAAAGAGAAGTACCTGGTCGGCATCCGTAAACTGCTCGACGAGTGCTCGTTCTCCTACACCCGTCAAACCGAAATGAAAGGCCTGGGTCACGCCATTCTGACCGGCCGTCCGTTGATCGGTGACGAACCGTTCGCGGTCGTGCTGGCGGACGACTTGTGCGTCAACCTGGACGGCGACGGCGTACTGACCCAGATGGTCAAACTGTACAAACAGTACCGTTGCACCATCGTCGCGATCCAGGAAGTCGACCCGCAGGAAACCAACAAATACGGCGTGATCGCTGGCGATTTGATCGGTGACGACCTGTACCGCGTCCGCAACATGGTCGAGAAGCCAAAGCCGGAAGATGCTCCATCCAACCTGGCGATCATCGGTCGTTACATCCTGACCCCGGACATCTTCAAGCTGATCGAAGAAACCGAGCCAGGCAAAGGCGGCGAGATCCAGATCACCGACGCCCTGATGAAACAGGCGCAAGACGGTTGCGTGATTGCCTACAAGTTCAAAGGCACGCGTTTCGACTGCGGTGGCGCTGAAGGCTACATCGAAGCGACCAACTTCTGCTTCGAACACTTCTACAAGACTGGCAAGGCTTACTAAAAGCGCTTCGCTGTTTTGTTCTGAAAAGCCACCTTCGGGTGGCTTTTTCGTTTTCCGGCCCCATGTCATTCGCAGCGCTGACCGAGAAAGCTGCAGCGGGTATGCTTGTGGCCTGCCGAGGAGATTGAAAATGGCCTACGATTTTGACCTTTATGTGATTGGCGCCGGTTCCGGCGGTGTACGAGCAGCACGTTTCGCAGCAGGTTTCGGCGCGAAAGTGGCAGTGGCCGAGAGCCGCTATCTGGGCGGGACTTGCGTCAACGTTGGCTGCGTGCCGAAGAAGTTGTTGGTTTACGGGGCGCATTTTGCCGAAGACTTCGAGCAGTCGCAGGGCTTTGGCTGGTCGTTGGGCGAGGCGAATTTCGATTGGGCAACGCTGATCGCCAACAAGGATCGCGAGATCAATCGGCTGAACGGTATCTACCGCAATCTGCTGGTCGGCAGCGGCGTAACCTTGCATGAAGGTCACGCCAAAATCGTTGGCCCGCATGAGGTCGAGATCAACGGCGAGCGGCATACCGCCAAGCACATTCTGATTGCCACCGGCGGCTGGCCGCAGATCCCCGAGATTCCGGGGCACGAGCACGCCATCAGCTCCAACCAGGCGTTTTTCCTCAAAGAGCTGCCCAAGCGCGTTCTAGTGGTCGGTGGCGGCTATATCGCCGTAGAGTTCGCCGGGATTTTCCACGGGCTGGGCGCCGAAACCACCTTGCTGTATCGCGGTGAGCTGTTCCTGCGTGGCTTCGACGGCTCGGTGCGCAAGCATTTGCAGGAGGAACTGACCAAGCGCGGGATGAATCTGCAATTCAATGCCGACATCGAGCGCATCGAAAAGCAGGCTGATGGCAGTTTGAACGTGACCCTCAAGGATGGTCGCGAGTTGCAGGCAGATTGCGTGTTCTACGCCACGGGGCGTCGTCCAATGGTCGACAACCTGGGGTTGGAGAACACCAAGGTCACGCTCGACAAGAAAGGCTTTGTCGAAGTCGACGAGTTGTATCAAACCGCTGAGCCATCGATTCTGGCGATTGGCGATGTGATTGGTCGCGTGCAATTGACGCCGGTAGCCCTGGCTGAAGGCATGGCGGTGGCGCGTCGGTTGTTCAAGCCTGAGCAGTATCGTCTGGTCGACTACAAGATGATTCCCACGGCGGTATTCAGCTTGCCGAACATTGGCACCGTTGGCCTGAGTGAAGAGCAGGCGAGGGAAGAAGGTTATGAGGTGCAGATTTTCGAAAGCCGTTTCCGGCCGATGAAGCTGACCATGACCGAGTGCCAGGAGCGCACATTGATGAAATTGGTGGTGGACGCCAAGACCGACAAGGTTTTGGGTTGCCACATGGTCGGCCCGGAAGCGGGCGAGATCGTTCAGGGCCTGGCGATTGCCTTGAAGGCTGGCGCCACCAAGCGCGATTTCGACGAAACCATCGGCGTGCATCCTACCGCTGCCGAAGAGTTCGTCACCATGCGCACACCGGTAGCGGGCTAATCTCCCCATTCTCTCTGAAACGGTATCTGGCTCTGCGTTGATCGCGCAGGCCAGCCCGTTTCTCGGGATGGCCTGGATCGCTGAACAGGCTGTTGGCGAATTGATACGGTTTTCTTCTATTGAGAGTGCTGGCTAATAGCGAAAACCAATGAGTAGCATCAGGTTTGCCAATGAGCCATCCGTCGGTCGAGTGGGTAGGATTCACTCCATCAACTTCTCAACCCCTGACGGAGAGTCAACGATGCCTATCATCAACAGCCACGTAAAACCGTTCAACGCTACCGCATTCAAAAACGGCGCATTCGTCGAAGTGTCGGACGCCGATCTGAAAGGCAAATGGTCCGTCGTGTTTTTCTACCCAGCCGACTTCACCTTCGTTTGCCCAACCGAGCTGGAAGACCTGGCTGACAACTACGATGCATTCCAGAAGCTTGGCGTAGAAATCTACAGCGTGTCGACCGACACCCACTTTGCCCACGCTGCATGGCACAACACTTCGCCAGCGATCGAAAAAATCAAGTACACCATGATTGGCGATCCGACCCACGTGATCTCCCGTAACTTCGACGTGCTGATCGAAGAAGTCGGCCTGGCTGACCGTGGCACCTTCGTGATCAACCCTGAAGGCCAGATCAAAATCGTCGAGCTGAACGACGGCGGTGTAGGCCGTGACGCTTCCGAGCTGCTGCGCAAAATCAAGGCTGCCCAGTACGTTGCCGCTCACCCGGGCGAAGTCTGCCCAGCCAAGTGGAAAGAAGGCGAGGCCACCCTGGCTCCGTCCCTGGACCTGGTCGGCAAGATCTGAGTCTGTGAGCCACTCAAGAGCGCTAATCCGCACTTAAGTAAGCTGCACCGCCCAAAAAACGCCCGGGCGAGATTCGCTCGGGCGTTGTTTTTTCTACCGTATACAAAATGGAAATCGCCCGTATGTTGGACGCCAATCTTAAAGCTCAGTTGAAGTCATACCTGGAACGGGTCACCCAGCCGATCGAGATCGTCGCCTCCCTCGACGACGGCGCGAAATCCCAGGAAATGCTCGCGTTACTCAAAGACGTTGCCAGTCTTTCCCAACAAATTACCTTGCTCGACAACGGTACCGATGCGCGCAAGCCATCGTTCTCGTTGAACCGCCCGGGAAGCGATATCAGCCTGCGTTTCGCCGGTATCCCCATGGGGCACGAATTCACTTCGCTGGTGCTGGCCTTGCTGCAAGTTGGCGGTCACCCTTCGAAGGCCAGTATCGAGGTGATCGAACAGATTCGCTCGCTCAAAGGCGAGTTCAACTTCGAGACCTACTTCTCGCTGTCGTGCCAGAACTGCCCGGACGTGGTCCAGGCGCTGAACCTGATGGCGGTGCTGAACCCGAACATCCGTCACGTCGCCATTGACGGCGCGCTGTTCCAGGACGAAGTCACTGAACGGCAAATCATGGCCGTGCCCAGCATCTACCTGAACGGCGTGAATTTCGGTCAGGGGCGCATGGGCCTGGAAGAAATCATCGCCAAGATCGACACCAGCGCCATCGAGCGTCAGGCCGAGAAGATCAGCGCCAAAGACGCCTTTGACGTACTGGTCGTCGGCGGCGGCCCAGCCGGTGCTTCGGCAGCAATCTACGCCGCCCGTAAAGGCATTCGTACCGGCGTTGCAGCCGAGCGTTTTGGTGGTCAGGTGCTGGACACCATGGCGATCGAGAACTTTATCTCGGTACAGGAGACGGAAGGGCCGAAGCTCGCCGTCGCGCTGGAAGAACACGTCAAGCAATACGACGTCGACATCATGAACCTGCAGCGCGCCGACAAGCTGCTGCCGGGTAAAAACGGCGAGCTGCATCAGATCCAGTTCGCCAGCGGCGCTTCACTGAAAGCCAGGACCGTGATCCTCGCGACCGGTGCTCGCTGGCGTGAAATGAACGTTCCGGGCGAGCAGCAATATCGCAACAAAGGCGTGGCGTACTGCCCGCACTGCGACGGCCCGCTGTTCAAAGGCAAGCGCGTTGCGGTGATTGGTGGCGGTAACTCGGGGGTCGAAGCGGCCATCGACCTGGCCGGTATCGTTGCTCATGTCACGTTGCTGGAGTTCGATGTGCAGTTGCGTGCCGATGCGGTGTTGCAGCGAAAGTTGCACAGCCTGCCGAACGTGACCGTGATCACCAGTGCGCAAACCACTGAAGTGACCGGCGATGGGCAGAAGGTCAACGGCTTGCGTTACAAGGATCGTCAGTCAGGCGAAGTGCTGAGCATCGAGCTGGAAGGGATCTTCGTGCAGATCGGTTTGCTGCCGAACACCGATTGGCTCAAGGGCACCGTCGAGCTGTCGCCGCGCGGCGAGATCATCGTCGATAACCGTGGCGAGACCTCGATACCGGGTGTGTTCGCCGCCGGCGATGTAACGACCGTGCCGTACAAGCAGATCGTGATTGCGGTAGGCGAGGGTGCCAAGGCATCGCTGAGCGCCTTCGATCACCTGATTCGCACCTCTGCGCCAGCATAAGCGTCAACGCTGAAAACACAAAACCCCATGAGTGATCATGGGGTTTTGTGTTTGTAGCAAAGGCTAGCGTAGGAGCAAAGCTTGCTCGCGATGAACGATGACCCGGTAGATCAGGCCATCCGCATTGTGCCTATCGCGGGCAAGCCTTGCTCCTACAAAAGGCGGGGCTTACAGCGGTGCCGGCTGAATGATCTCAACCCAGTACGCATCCGGGTCCTTGATGAAGGCCAGGCTCTTCATGCGGCCGTCGTTCAGGCGTTTCTGGAAATCACAGCCCAGTGCTTCGAAGCGCTCGCAAGCCGCGCGGATGTCTGGCACCGAAATGCAGATGTGGCCGAAACCGCGAGGGTCGGTGTTGCCATTGTGGTAGGCGAAATCCGCATCGTTCTCGGTGCCGTGATTGTGAGTCAGCTCAAGAATGCCGGGAATCGATTTCATCCACTGGGTACGTGCAGCGGCGTCGGCCGGGATCTGGTTCTTATCGACCAGCGCGAGGAAGTACAGGCTGAACTCGGCTTCCGGGAAGTCGCGTTTTTCCACCAGCGTAAAGCCGAGGATACGTGTGTAGAAGTCCAGGGATTTGCTGATGTCCTTGACCCGCAACATGGTGTGGTTGAAGACGAATTGCTGCGTGGCGGTGTCAGGTTGGGCGGTAACGCCGGGGAAGGTGTTCAGTTCGTGCAGGCTCATGGGCCCTCCGGAAAAAAGTGGGGCAAACGGCGCTCAAGACAAGAGCTGTCCCTTGGCTTGCAGTTGATGAGGCTTGCTTGCAGTACGCCAATAATACGCAAGGCGGTGTATTGCACCAAAGCAAAACCTTCAGCTATTGCCTGGCGGCGTGGTGGGGCTCAGACTTTAACGTTCGCCCCGTCAGTGTTGAGTGAAATGTTTCGACCGTATCGCTACCTGCTTGTTTTGACCTGCCTGTTTTCGGCTGTTGCCCGCGCCGAGACTGTGCTTCCCGAGATTACCTGGCCCAGCGGCTGGGCAGTGCAAGTGTTGCCACAAGAGGAGGCGACAACTCAAACACCGCCCAGGGTTTCAAGGCAGCGTGCGGTGAAAAACGACGCAAACGGTGATCCGGTGCTGGTCATGGAGTTGACCATGAGCCAGGTTGAGCCTGGGCATGAAGTCAATTTGCAAGGTGTGCTGCTGGAAATGCGCAAGTCCGTGCAAAAGGATTTTTTTCAGGGCGGCTATCAAAGTGTTTGCAACAAAATTCATCCCGCTACATTGAGCAGGCTGCAAGCGCTGGAAACCACCTGTACGGTCACCCAGAATGGACGACATGTGTTGTCGCAAACATTAGTCGCAGCGCTAGATGCTGATAAGGCCTATGTTTTTTCCTACGCAGGCCAAGCCGAGGCTTATGCCGCAAGTCAGGAAGAAATACGCAGTGCGCGAAACAGTTTGAGACTTTAGTAGTGCGCGATGTCTGCACGTTAGCCGTGCCGAGGGGTGTTGTTTAATACCCAAAGGGATTAAGCAGAAAGTTGTACCGGATGCCCATGGTATTTGGCCGGCGTTTCCAACTAGATCGACGATCATCGTTGCATTAAGTATAGGTGAGCATAAAAAAGCCCTGCACAGGCAGGGCTTTTGGAGGGGCGCAGGAAAGCTTAAGTGCGCAGCCAGGAGTCAACGGTGCTTGCACCATATTGTTCCTTCCAGGCTTTCAGGCCACGGTGATTGCCGCCCTTGGTTTCAATCAGTTCACCGGTGTGCGGGTTTTGATAAACCTTGACCACGCGGGCGCGGCGAGTTTTAGGTGCGGCGGCCTGCAGCAGGCCGGATTTTGGGTTCGGGTTGAGAATGGCGATGATGTCGCGCAAGCTCTTGCCGTAGGTTTTCATCAGCCCCTGGAGCTTTTCTTCGAATTCGATTTCTTTCTTGAGCCCGGCGTCGTTCTTCAGCGATTCCAGCTGCGCGAGCTGTTCTTGAAGGGCCTTTTCAGCGGCACGAAATTCAGCGAGTCTGGACAATATCTTTACTCCAATAGTGTGTTTGGCTGATACCAACCGCCAACAAAGCTATAAGCCAAGAGCCTTGTAGCGACTCGGTGTTAATGGCTCACCTGTCAATCTTGTGCAGGCAAGAAAAATTGTAGTAGTTAATTCGCTCAGAGTAAATCACGTCTTTTTCATGATGTAACGCACGTTGCTGTTTGATGCAATTTGCGGCGTGGATCCTTTTGTTGAGGATGTCCATGGAACGCGCAAAGTGGCTAATTAATGGCTGTTCAACGCAATAATGAAATCGGCGCCCGGCATCGGTCGTCCAAATAGGTAGCCTTGCAGGAAGTTCACCCCGTGACGGGCAAGATAATCACTCTGTTCGAGGGTTTCGACACCTTCGGCAACGATACCAAGGTCCAGCTTGGCCGAGAGTTCGATGATGCTGTCGAGTATGTGGCGGGACAAGGCATCAACACCGATCATCGCCACAAAGCTCTGATCTATTTTCAGAAAGTCCACATTGAACTGGCGCAAATAGCCCAGGCTAGAATGCCCGGTGCCAAAATCATCGATCGCAATCATCACCCCCAACGCATGTAACTGTTCGAACAATTGAAGGGTGATGGCGTTGGGTTCGATCAGCTCGCGCTCGGTCAGTTCCAGAACCAGTGCAACCTTGCCGGGCGGGAAGGCGGCGAGAAACTCGCGGCAATCGTCTACCAGCGCAAGGTCACGGCAGTGGCTGGCGGTGATGTTGATGCCGATATGAAAGCGCTCATGGAACACAGGCGCATGCAGGGCGAGCAACGCGGCAGTCTGGCGCATCAACGAGCGGGTCATCGGCACGATCAATCCGGAATGCTCGGCGAATGGAATGAACAGGTCCGGACGCACCAGGCCTTCTTTTGGGTGTTGCCAGCGCATCAGGACCTCGACGCCTGCCCACTCTTTGCTGTCACCATGAACCACAGGCTGGAAGTAAGGAATGAACTCATTGGCTTCCAGTGCCCGTTGCAGTTCGTGAGTCTGTGATGAGGAGCGCTTCTGTAGCCAATGACCAATGGCCCCGGCAATCACCCCAAAGAAGATCAGCAGGCTGAACAGCGGCGGGTATTCGCTTTTCATGTAGCGCCAGACTTCGCCCTCGGGAAAGCCGGCCTCTACTTCAAAGGCATACCGCGAAGACGCAAGGTTGCTTCGGGCTACCGGGAATACGGACAGGGCGCCCTCGTGGACCTGGCCATCGGTAGATAACCAGTGGGGGCCGACGTGCAGTAACAGTAGAGTCTGGCGACCAATCAGCCGCAGGACGTTGCTCAGGTGATAGCCGTCAAGGGCGCTCAGGGCGCCTTGCTTGCCTTCGCTGAGGCGATACACCAGCACCGCGGTATTGGGTGTGACCGGGTTGCCGTTCATCAACCACAACTTGCCTTGTGTGTACTCGCCAGGATCAACCGTTGCCTGATAGTCGCCAAATAGTGAACTGCAATATATGTTGTTGTCCCACACAAGATTGGTCGAACGCACGAAGGGCCGGCGCGTGACTTGTTCGCGCAGGGCCAGTTTGACATCGGCGCAAGGCTGTCCGGCCAGCGGCAGCAGTTCTTGTGCCGCCAGCGCGGTGTCATCGAGCATCAAATCGAATTGCCGCACCGCTTCTTCGGCCGTTTGGTGGGTGCTTTGCTCCAGCACCCGTCCGGCTTGCATGTGCAGAATGACGAAACCCAGTAGTACAGGCACCAAGCCGACCAACAGCGTGATGAGGTTGCGAGTCCGTGGCGTGCGGCGGGCTTTGAAGGTCAAGGGCATGTGTGGAACCTGCGGCGACGGAGTAGGGCTCTCAGAAGAGTAGGGCTCTCAAATGCAGGCAGGACGACGGCTTGCCTCTCAAAAAGAGTACAGACAAGGGCCATGATAGATGGGGTAAAGGCTTTGCGCTTTTCAGCGGTAGTCCAGACTTATGGCCAATTTGATAAACGCGAGGGTCGCCGGTGATGATTGGCGCTGGTCGAGTACTGCCAGGCCAACCTGACGTTTGACCGGTGGTTTAAGGGGCTTTTTCACGTAGCGCGCGTGTTCCGCGTTCGGCAGCGAAAGTTCGGCGACCAGCGTCAAGGCGTCGCCACGGCTGACGGTTTCCAGTGTGCTGAGCAATTGCGAGCTGCGATAGCGAATGTCCGGGGTCAGCCGGGCAGTGCTGAACAGGTGCGAAACCAGCTCCGAAGAGCCTGCTTCAGTGAGAATGAACGGGTCGTGACACAGATCACTCAAGCTCAGGCTGTCGCGTCGGGCGAGTTCATGAGTAGCCGGTATCAGCGCGACCATCTGGTCTTCCACCAGCGCAAACGTATCGAAACGTTCTTCGGGCAACACCACAAAACCGATGTCGATACGCCGCTCTTCAAGCCATTGCAGCACTTGCCGATCCGGGCCTTCGTCAACGTGGACCTCGATTCCGGGATACGCCGCGCGGTAGTGCTGCAAAATCTTCGGCAGCAGTTTGATCGACGAGGTCGGTCCGAATGAGCCGATACGCAGCGTGCCACGTTTCATTCCGCGAGCATCCGCTGCTTCCTGGCGCAGGGTGCTGGCCAGCCCGAGCATGGCGCGGGCGCGCAACAGCAATTGTTGACCGATATCGCTGAGCTCGATGTGGGCCTGATGCCGTCTGAGCAACTCGACACCGAGTTCCTGCTCCAGCGACTTGATGGCATGGGACACCGCCGATTGGGTGATGCCCAGGCGGTTGGCCGCGCTGGTGAAACCGTGCAGCTCGGCCACCAGCGAAAAGATCTCGAGTTGGGTAAGGGTCATGAGCATTTACTCATTTTACGATGATCAGACATTACGCAAAGAATACGTTATCTAACGTCCTTCTCAGCGTGGAGATTTATGAAAAGCCTTGTCCAAAGTGGCTCCCGTGATTCAGATGTTCCGGTCTACCTGAAACTCGCCACTGTCACCATGATCTGGGGTGGGACCTTCGTGGCCGGCCGGTTTCTCGCCGACTCACTCAGCCCGCTATTTGCGGCGAGCTTGCGTTTTCTGCTGGCGAGCCTGGCCTTGCTACTGTTTATGGTTCTGGCGCGCATCCCTTTGGCGCGCCCGACCTTCAGGCAGTGGTTGCAGTTGGGGGTATTGGGTTTTTTCGGGATCTTCTTTTACAACGTGTGTTTCTTTTACGGCTTGCACTACATCAACGCCTCTCGTGCATCGCTGATCGTGGCGCTGAATCCGGCGGTCATCGGGTTGGCGTCGTGGCTGCTGTTCAAGGAGCGCTTGAGTCGAACCAAAATTGCAGGCATCGCGATCTGCATCGCTGGGGCAGGGGTGGTCATTTTCAGTCGCAACCAGCCGGTGTTTGATGGCGGCGCCGCGAACAGCTGGATCGGTGATCTGCTGATTTTCGGTTGCGTGTTGGGTTGGGGAATTTACTCTTTGTTTTCCAAAGGTCTGAACCAGGCGTTGGGCCCGCTGCATACCGTGACCTACTCGATTGTGCTGGGCACACTGATGTTGTGCACGACCAGCGCCGTGCGCGGTGAAGTGAGTCTTGAGGTCCTGGACGATTTGCAGGTGACGCAGCTGTTGAGTCTGTTGTATCTGGGGGTACTCGGCTCGGCGCTGGCCTACATTTGGTACTACGACGGTATTCGTAGAATCGGCGCCACCCGCTCGGGGGTGTTTATCGCCCTGAATCCGCTGACGGCAGTGATACTTGGCGCGCTGTTGCTGGGCGAGCAGTTGAGTGGGGCGATGTACCTGGGAGGCGCGGCGATTTTGCTGGGCATTTACCTGTGCAATAAACCCCTTGCACCGGCGTCAAAAAGGGGGATTTTATAGAGAAGGCGGACAAACATTGTTACGCTGTGTAGAATCAGGTTACGCATATAAGAATAACGTCTTCTGGCAGCAGAAGCCTCGCCCGCAAGAGCCTTGGGTCGACAATGAAGATATTTGGGTTCCAATTGATCTACGGTGATTTTCTCGCCCGCAGTGTGCGGGGTATCTCCTGCGCGCCACCCGCCGCTCTCAGCAGTGCTTGTAACTAACGTTCCGTTAATTCCAAAAGCATCATGATGAGGCGCCAACCATGGCAGATTTATACGAAAACCCAATGGGCCTGATGGGCTTTGAGTTCATCGAACTCGCATCGCCGACCCCGAACACCCTTGAGCCGATCTTCGAGATCATGGGCTTCACCAAGGTCGCGACCCACCGCTCCAAAGACGTGCACCTGTATCGTCAGGGCCAGATCAACCTGATCCTCAACAACGAACCCCACAGCGTGGCGTCGTACTTCGCGGCTGAACACGGTCCGTCGGTATGCGGCATGGCGTTCCGGGTCAAGGATTCGCAAAAGGCCTACAAGCGAGCCCTGGAACTCGGCGCCCAGCCGATCCATATCGAAACCGGCCCGATGGAACTGAACCTGCCGGCGATCAAAGGCATCGGCGGCGCGCCGCTGTACCTGATCGACCGTTTCGGTGAAGGCAGCTCGATCTACGACATCGATTTCGTGTTCATCGAAGGCGTTGACCGTCACCCGGTCGGGGCTGGTCTGAAGATCATCGACCACCTGACCCATAACGTGTACCGCGGCCGTATGGCGTATTGGGCGAACTTCTACGAGAAGCTGTTCAACTTCCGCGAGATCCGTTACTTCGACATCAAGGGCGAATACACCGGCCTGACCTCCAAGGCCATGACTGCCCCGGATGGCATGATCCGCATCCCGCTGAACGAAGAATCGTCCAAGGGTGCCGGGCAGATCGAAGAGTTCCTGATGCAGTTCAACGGCGAGGGTATCCAGCACGTTGCCTTCCTCTCCGATGACCTGATCAAGACCTGGGATCACCTGAAAAAGATCGGCATGCGCTTCATGACCGCGCCGCCAGACACCTACTACGAAATGCTCGAGGGCCGTTTGCCGAACCACGGCGAGCCGGTCAACGAACTGCAAGCGCGGGGGATTCTGCTGGACGGTTCGTCAGAGGCGGGCGACAAGCGTCTGCTGCTGCAAATCTTCTCGGAAACCCTGATGGGGCCGGTGTTCTTCGAATTCATCCAGCGTAAAGGCGACGATGGTTTCGGCGAAGGCAACTTCAAGGCACTGTTCGAATCCATCGAACGTGACCAGGTTCGCCGTGGTGTGCTCTCGACTGAGTAATTTGCCACTGCTGTAAAACTGTAGGAACTGAGCTTGCTAGCGATGGAAGCGCCGCGGTCCGCCGGGATGTTGCGGCGCTGCCATCGCTAGCAAGCTCGGCTCCTACACGGTCAAGGTCAAGGGCGGCGATGCCGCATCAAATGCTTGAAGCCCTCAAACACCAACACCAGCACCGCCAGCCAGATCGGAATGTAGGTCAGCCATTCTCCCGCCTTGATACTTTCCCCCAGCAACAACGCAACCCCCAGCAACAGCACCGGTTCGACGTAGCTCAGCAGCCCGAACAGGCTGAACGGCAGCAAGCGGCTGGCGATGATGTACACCACCAGCGCCGAAGCACTGATCACCCCGAGCATCGGGATCAGCAGCGACAACCACGGGTGTTGATCAAATACGGCAAAGCCTTGTTCACCGCTGTGCACGAACCCGTACGCCACCGGCAGCATCAGCGTCATGTCCAGCCACAAGCCACCGAGGTTGTCCGACGCCAAGCGTCGGCGCAGCACGAAGTAGGTCGGGTAACCGATGGCCACCAAGAGAGTCGCCCAGGAAAAACTGCCCACCTGATACAACTCGTTGAGCACGCCGAGGGTGGCGAAAAACGCGGCGATCTTCTGCAGGTACGAGAGCTGTTCGCCATAGACGATGCGCCCGGTCAGCACCATGGTCAGTGGCAACAGGAAGTAGCCCAGCGAAACGTCAAGGCTGTGGCCGTTCAGCGGCGCCCACATGAACAACCAGAGTTGCACGCCGAGCAATGCCGAGGAAACCAGCAGGCCACCGAACAATGCCGGTTTGCTGCCCACCCGACGGAGGATCTCGACCACGCGCCGCCATTCGCCGGAAACCACCATGAACACGGTCATGCACGGCACGGTCAGCAGCATTCGCCAGCCGAAGATTTCCACGCCGCTCAGGGGCGACAGCAACGAGGTGTAGAAATACATGACGGCGAACAGCACCGAGGCTGTCACCGATAGAGCAATACCTTTAGACAAACTGTCCTCGCGAGACGTGGCGGTAATTCAAGGGGCGCAGAGGATAACGTGGATTGCTCAAAGAATATCGTTCATCTGACTGCACGCTGATCCTGTGGCGAGGGAGCTTGCTCCCGCTCGGCTGCGCAGCTGTCGCAACCCAAGCAACTCGGTTCATCAGTGAGAACGCGATACCTGGGTTTGGGGCCGCCCTGCGGCCCAGCGGGAGCAAGCTCCCTCGCCACATAGGAATGATTCAGGTATTGCGCGGTTTACGACCCGAGACGAAATGACTCACGTCATTGAACCCCGGCGTCGACGAGTGTCCCGGCGTTACCAGCGAGTCAATGAAGGCTTCGTCTTCAGCCGTGATCTTCACTGCCAGGGCCTTGGTGTAGGCATCCCATTGGGCTTCGGTGCGCGGACCGACGATGGCCGAGCTGACGGCAGAGTTGTTCAGCACCCAGGCGATCGCGAACTCGACGATGCCGACGCCGCGCTCTTGGGTGTACGCCTGAATCTGCTGGGCAATGCGCAGCGACTCGACCCGCCATTCGGTTTCCAGGATGCGCTTGTCCTGGCGACCGGCACGGCTGTTGGCGTCCGGAGTGGCGTCTGGCGCGTACTTGCCGCTCAACACGCCACGGGCCAACGGGCTGTAAGGCACCACGCCGAGTCCGTAGGCGTTGGCGGCGGTGATTTGTTCGGTTTCGGCCTGGCGATTGACGATGTTGTACAGCGGCTGGCTGATCACCGGTTTGTCGACGCCGAGTTTCTCGGCGACGCGGATCACCTCGCTGATCCGCCAGCCACGGTAGTTGGACAGGCCCCAGTAACGGATCTTGCCTTGGCGAATCAGGTCGCCGATGGCCGACACCGTGACCTCCAGCGGCGTGTTGTGGTCTTCGCGGTGCAGGTAATAGATGTCCAGGTAATCGGTGCCCAGGCGGGACAGGCTGGCATCGATGCCATTGAACAGGTGCTTGCGGCTCAGCCCGCTGCGATTCGGCACACCGTCCACCGGGCCGAAGCCGACCTTGGAAGCCACCACCCATTCGTGGCGGTGACTGGCAATGGCTTCGCCGACGATCTCCTCGGAGCGGCCGCCGGTGTATACGTCTGCCGTGTCGATGAAGTTGACGCCTTGATCCCAGGCCTTCTCGATGATCCGCAGCGAGTCTTCGGTGCTGGTCTGCTCGCCGAACATCATGGTGCCCAGGGTCAGGGTGGACACTTGCAGTCCAGAGTGGCCCAGTGTGCGGTAGGTCATGTGCGAAATCCTTTTGCCGGTAGGAAAGGCTCAATCAAATACCAGAACAACCGCACGGGGCAAACGGAATTATCGAACACCTCAGATCAATTGTCGGGTATCAAGCGCGCAACGTGCGCGTCATACGCAGCGCCAACAGACTGCCGCAAACAATCACCCCCGCCAGCAGGTACAACGCCGCGTCGGTCGAGCCGGTGCTGTCCTTGACCCAACCGACCAGGTACGGGCTGAGGAAACCGGCCATCTGGCCCATGGAGTTGATCAACGCCAGGCCACCGGCAGCAGCGCCGGCGCTGAGCATGGCGGTAGGCACTGGCCAGAACATTGGCAAGCCGGTGAGGGCGCCCATGGTGGCGATGGTCAGGCCAAGAATTGCAATGGCCGGGTTGGCCGCAAAGTTCACGGCGATCAACAGACCCACCGCGCCCATCAGCATCGGTACCACCAAATGCCAGCGGCGTTCTTTATGCAAGTCAGCCGAGCGACCGACCATCAGCATAAACACGGCTGCCAGCAGGTACGGAATCGCACTGAGCCAGCCGATCACCAGGTTATCGGCGAAACCGAGGTTCTTGATGATCGACGGCAACCAGAAGTTGATCGCGTAGACACCGCTTTGAATGCAGAAATAGATCAGCCCGAACGCCCAGATCGCCGGGTTCTTGAACACGGCGAGCAGCGAATCGGTGGCGGTTTTCGGTTTGCTGGCCCAATCGATGGCTTGATCCGCCTCGAGCACGGCACGTTCTTCTGGCTTGAGCCATTTGGCGCTGGCGAAGTTGTCGCTGAGCAGGAAGAACGCCAGTGCACCGAGGGTGATGGTCGGAATGCCTTGCAGCAGGAACATCCACTGCCAGCCGGCGAGTCCACCCTGGCCGGCGGCGAAGTGGTTGAGAATCCAGCCTGAGAACGGGCTGCCGAGCAGGCCGGAGACCGGAATCGCCGACATGAACAGCGCCATGATGCGGCCACGGCGGAAGGTCGGGAACCACTGCGAGAGGTACAGCACCACGCCCGGGAAAAACCCGGCTTCGGCGGCACCGGTGAACAGGCGTAGGGTGTAGAACCCGGTCGGCGTGGTGACGAACAGCAGGCAGGTCGACAGCATGCCCCAGGTGACCATCATCAGCGCGATCCAGCGCCGTGGGCCAAATCGGGTCAGCGCCAGGTTGCTCGGTACGCCACACAACACGTAGCCGATGAAGAAAATCCCGGCCCCGAGGCCGTACACGGTTTCGCTGAATTTCAGCGCATCGAGCATCTGCAGTTTGGCAAATCCAACGTTGACCCGGTCGAGGTAGTTGAACAGGTAGCAGACAAAGATGAAGGGGATCAAGCGCAGGGTAACGCGCTTGTAGACGGCGTTTTTATCGTCATCGGTGGCCAGGGTGGCAGCGGCGCTCTGTGACATGGCGGGACTCTCTTTATTATGATTTTTTGCGAGGCAAGGGTAACGTTGGTCGCCTGGAGAGTCTCGGTCACCCCTACGCGGAAGTCTTTGTGCCTGAGCACAGGGTTTGCGCCAACAGCCTGTGCGGGTGAACAATCAATCGCCGCACGTTTTCAAGGATTAGCCGCATGTTCGAACTCGATCACGACCTGGCGCAGGATATCGTCGACCGGGCGATGGCCATTCTGCCGTACAACGTCAATGTCATGGACAGCCAGGGGCTGATCCTCGGCAGTGGCGAGCCGGAGCGGATCAACACCCGGCACGAAGGTGCGCAACTGGTGCTGGCGAATGGGCGCGTGGTGGAAATCGACGCGCAGACCGCCGTACACCTCAAAGGCGTGCAGCCGGGGATCAATTTGCCGTTGCTGCTCGATCAGCGTTTGATTGGCGTGTTGGGTATTACCGGTGAGCCCGAGCAACTGCGTACCTATGCGGAGCTGGTGCGCATGACTGCCGAGATGCTGGTCGGCCAGCGCAACCAGCAGGCCGAGCAGCAATGGCGTCGCCAGCGTTGCGATGACCTGTTGGCGTTGCTGCTCAGCGAGGCCGGGGATTCGCCACGGCTGATCGACGAAGCTCAGCAAATGGGCCTCAAGCCGCAGCTGTCGCGCACACCTTATTTGTTCGAGTTGGGCCTGGAACATGGAGCGGGGCAATCCGCCGAGGCCTTGAGTGCCTGGCTGATCTCACGCTATCCCGACAGTTGGTGCGTGAGCTCCGCGAAGTCGTCGTTGCTGTGGTGCCGGCCGACCACGCAAGTGGTGGACAACGAGCGCTTATTGGAAAAACTCGAGGGCCTGGGCTGGAACATTCTGCGTATTGCCGTGGGTGGCCAGGCCGATGGTTTGCAAGGCTTGCGCCGCTGCTATCGACGGGTCGGCGACTTGCTGGCCTATGGGCGCGATGTGCTGCCGAAAACCCGTTTGCTGATACTTAATCGCTATCGATTGCCGGTCATGCTCTGGCGTCATCGCAACGACGATGCGCTGGACGAGTTGCTCACGCCTCTGCGCAAAGTCATCGCCAAGGACAGCAACGGCCAACTGTTGGCAACGTTACGAAGCTGGTGCGAACACGATGGCCAAAGCCAGGCCTGTGCCGATGCGTTGGGCATTCACCGCAACAGCTTGCGTTACCGCATGGAGCGCATTGCCGAACTCAGCGGCGTTGATCCGCTGCGCCTCGACGGCATGCTCGCGCTGTACCTGGGCGTGCAACTGCTGCCACAAACCGAATAGCCACTCACGAACCTGTAGCAGCTGCCGAGCCCGCGAGGCTGCGTTCGGCGGCGTAGCCGTCGTAATTCCTGCTGGCAACTGTTCCCTTACACACCGCAGCGATTGATTTCACGACGGCTGCGCCGCCGAACGCAGCCTCGCGGGCTCGGCAGCTGCTACGTCGGGCGCGCAGGTGTTTGTGAGAATGAACAATAAACCCATGCTGCACTTGTGCAACGGACCGGCGTTATTGTTCATATCAACTGGCAGCATGGGCTCCATTGGAACTGGAGAATTCACATGAAAATCGTCATCGCCCCCGATTCGTTCAAGGACAGCCTGAGTGCCGAAGCCGTGGCCACTGCCATTGCGCTGGGCCTGGCCGAGGTCTGGCCGGATGCGACGCTGGTCAAGTGCCCGATGGCTGACGGCGGGGAAGGGACGGTCGAGTCGATTCTCGCTGCCTGCGAAGGCGAGCTGCGCAGCGCCAGCGTGCAGGGGCCGCTCGGTATACAGGTCGACGCGCACTGGGGCTGGCTGCCCCACAATCACACTGCGATCATCGAAATGGCCGAAGCCAGCGGATTGCAGTTGGTGCCGGTGGGTCAACGCGATGCGTGCATCAGCAGCACCTTCGGCACGGGCGAACTGATCCGCGCGGCACTCGACGCAGGGGCGCAGCGGATCATCCTGGCCATTGGCGGCAGTGCGACCAACGACGCAGGTGCCGGTGCGTTGCAAGCACTGGGCGTACGACTGCTCGATGCCCAGGGCCAGACATTGCAACCGGGTGGCCTGGCGTTGGCGCAACTGGCACGGATCGACCTGAGTGAAATGGACCCGCGTCTGGCCAGCGTGCGCTTCGAAATCGCCGCCGACGTCAACAATCCACTGTGCGGTCCTCATGGTGCCTCAGCGATATTCGGTCCACAGAAAGGTGCATCGGTCGAGCAGGTTCAACAACTGGATCAGGCCCTTGGGCATTTCGCCGGGATCTGTGCCCAAACGCTGGGAAAAGATCTGCGTGACGAACCGGGCAGTGGGGCTGCGGGCGGTCTGGGTTTTGCGGCCAAGGCGTTTCTTGGCGCGCAATTTCGCGCCGGTGTAGAAGTGGTCGCCGACCTGGTCGGCCTGGAAGAGGCGGTACGTGATGCGGACTTGGTGATCACCGGCGAGGGCCGCTTCGATGCCCAGACCTTGCGCGGCAAAACCCCGTTTGGCGTGGCGCGTATCGCCCGGCAGCAGGGCGTGCCGGTGATCGTGATTGCCGGCACGCTCGGCGAGGGCTACCAGCAGATGTACGAACATGGCGTGGACGCGGCCTTCGCCCTCGCGTCCGGGCCGATGACGCTGGAGCAAGCCTGCACCGACGCTCCGCGCCTGCTGCACGATCGCGCCCGGGACATCGCCCGCGTCTGGCGCCTGGCGGTACATAAGCACTGAACACGGTCCTTTGTGGCGAGGGAGCTTGTCGGAACGCCGCACCGTCCCGCTGGGACGCGAAGCGGCCCCGAAATGGAAAAAAATAAAGCAAAGGTTTACGGCGGCTTCGCCACTGAGCGGGACGGTGCGGCGTTCCGACAAGCTCCCTCGCCACAGGTAGGAGCAGTGTTTCACCACTGAAACACTTCTCCTGCCCAGAAATATATTTCGCTCAACCCTCCATAAAATCTAAAGCCCTGCCGATACAGGGTATAGGCGCACACATATCTCAAATAACAGTCGCCTACCTGCATGCCGGGCGTAACTGTCTGCCTGCCAGCGTTCACTGCATGGATGCTCGAAGACTTCACCACCCGAGAGTCATCCTATGTCCATACGTAATATGAATATCGCGCCTCGAGCGTTCCTGGGTTTTGCTTTCATTGCGTTGCTGGTGATCGTGCTCGGCGTCTTTGCCGTGAACCGCATGTCGATCATCCGCCAGGCCTCCATCGACATGGAAAGCAATCAGCTACCCAGCGTAGCCTTCCTTGGGAACATGACCGAGAGCGTCTTGCGCTTGCGTATCCTCTCGTTTCGCGTGCTGGTAAACCGTGACGCCGCCGGACTGCAAGACGCTGAAACCCGCATCAACGTACTCACTGACAAGGCCAGACAAGCTCAAAAGAGCTACGCAGCCCTGCCGGCCGGCCCGGAAGAAGCGGCGCTCTACAAAACCTTTGCCGCTACCCTGGACAGCTATCTGCAAGCCCAAAGCCAGATGATGGAGCTGTCGCGGCAGAACAAAGTCGATGACCTGCGCAACCTGATCAATACGCGGATCAAGGACGGTACCGATCTGATGGGTGTGCAGTTGAACAAGCTGATCGACATTAACAAGGCTGGCGCAACTGCGGCCGACGCTGTCGCTGGCGACCAATATTCTTTCGCTACCAACGGCATCATCGCGGTTTCGGTGTTTGCCGCATTGGTGACAGTGTTGCTGGCCTGGTTGTTGACCCGAAGCATCGTCACACCGCTGAACCGTGCGGTTGCCGCCGCCGAGTCCATTGCTGGCGGTAACCTCGCCAAACCCATCGAAGTCGATGGCAAGGACGAACCGGCGCGTTTGCTCGGCGCCTTGTCGACCATGCAGGCCAACTTGCGCAAAACCATCGAACAGATCGCCGGTTCCGCGAACCAGCTGGGGGCTGCCGCAGAAGAGCTCAGCGCCGTGACCGAAGAAGCGTCGCGCGGTCTGCAACAGCAAAACAACGAGATCGAACAGGCTGCGACCGCCGTCAATGAAATGACCGCCGCCGTGGAAGAGGTCGCACGTAACGCGGTGTCCACCTCCGAAGCGTCGAATCAATCGACCCAGGCCGCCCGTGAAGGTCGCGACCGCGTGGTAGAAACCGTCAACGCCATTCAGACCATGACCCATGACGTACAAAGCACCTCGCTGATGATTGAAGGCCTGGCCACTCAGGGCCGTGATATCGGCAAGGTGCTGGATGTGATTCGGGCGATTGCCGAGCAGACCAACCTGCTGGCACTTAACGCGGCCATCGAAGCGGCGCGTGCCGGTGAAGCCGGACGCGGTTTTGCGGTGGTGGCAGACGAGGTCCGCGCCTTGGCGCATCGCACCGCGCAATCGACCCAGGAAATCGAAAAAATGGTCGCCGGGATTCAAAACGGCACCGGCGAAGCGGTCGACTCCATGCAGCAAAGCAATCAGCGCACGCACACGACCTTGGAGTTGGCCCGTGCAGCCGGCGTGGCGCTGGAGCAAATCACCCAGTCGATCCACCAGATCAACGAGCGCAACCTGGTGATCGCCAGCGCCTCGGAAGAACAGGCGCAGGTGTCGCGCGAAGTGGACCGCAACCTGGTGAACATCCGCGACCTGGCTACCCAATCGGCCGCCGGTGCCAACCAGACCAGCGCCGCCAGCCATGAGCTGTCGCGCCTGGCAGTTGATTTGAATGCCATGGTGGCGCGTTTCGTGATTTGAGATAGGGTTGAATGTGGAGTTCGCGCGACAGGAGAAGTACATGCGCTATTCAGCCTTGACCCAACGAATCGCCGGTGACGGAGCCGACGCCTGGCAGATTCACTACCGAGCGCTGGAATTGCGCGAGCAGGGCGTCGATGTCCTGCTGCTGTCGGTCGGCGACCCGGATTTCGATACGCCAAAACCGATCGTCCAGGCGGCCATCGACAGCTTGCTGGCCGGTGATACGCATTATTCGGAGGTACGCGGCACGCGGTCGCTGCGCACCAGCATCGCCCGTCGTCACACCCGGCGCAGCGGGCAGGTGGTCGATGCCGATCATGTGCTGGTGCTGCCGGGCGCGCAGTGTGCGGTGTATTCGGTGGTGCAATGCCTGCTCGACCCGGGTGACGAAGTGCTGGTCGCCGAACCGATGTACGTGACCTATGAAGGCGTGTTCGGTGCCTGCGGGGCGAAGGTGGTACCCATCGCGGTGCGACCGGAAAACGGATTTCGCGTTGACCCGACGGACATCGCCGCACGGATCACTCCCAGGACGCGCGCCATTCTGCTCAACAGTCCGAACAATCCTTCCGGGGCAAGCCTGTCGCTGGCGATCTGGCAGGCCTTGGCGCGTTTGTGCGTCAAGCATGACTTGTGGCTGATCAGCGATGAGGTCTACAGCGAACTGTTATATGAGGGTGAGCACATCAGTCCGGCCAGCCTGCCGGGGATGGCCGAGCGTACGGCGACCGTGAACAGTCTGTCGAAATCTCACGCCATGACTGGCTGGCGAGTCGGTTGGGTGATCGGCCCGAAACGCTTGACTGAACACCTGGAGAACCTTTCGCTGTGCATGCTCTTTGGCATTCCCGACTTCGTGCAGAACGCAGCGCGGGTGGCACTGGAGGCTGATTTGCCGGAGCTTGCGCTGATGCGCAACGAATACCGTGCGCGGCGTGATCTGGTGTGCGCGCGCCTGGGCGACTGCCCGGGCATCAGCCCGGTGATTCCGGATGGCGGGATGTTCGTGATGGTCGATGTGCGCCAGACCGGGGTCGGTGCGCAGGCATTCGCCGAAAAACTGCTGGAAGGTTATGCCGTGTCGGTGCTCGCCGGCGAAGCGTTCGGGCCGAGTGCGGCGGGGCATATCCGCATTGGCCTGGTGCTCGACCAACAGCGGCTGGCCGAAGCCTGCCGCCGGATTGTGCACTGTGCAACGGAGCTGCTGAAAGCCCACCGGAGCTGACGCGGTACCACCTCCTAATTCGTAGGAGCAAGGCTTGCCCGCGATGGCGCCCGCAAGATCGCCATCGCCGGCAAGCCGTGCTCCTACAGGTTTTGTGTCTCCCAGACCTGGCCATTCACCAGATTCGCCGGGCGCTCACCGGCCAGTGCCGCCAGCAGGTTGTCAACCGCACAGCGGGCCATGGCTTCGCGGGTTTCGTGGGTTGCAGAACCGATGTGCGGAGTCGCCACCACGTTGTTCAACTGCAACAACGGCGAGTCGTAGGCCAGCGGTTCACGCTCGAACACATCCAGCCCCGCCGCACGAATCTGCCCTTGGCGCAACGCTTCGATCAACGCCGTTTCATCGACCACTTTGCCTCGGGAGATATTGATAAAAATACTCTCCGGGCGCATCAGTGCAAACTGCTCGGCACCGATCAATCCTTCGGTTTCAGCGGTCAGCGGTAATGTCAGGCAGATGAAATCGGCCTGCTGCAGCAGCGCTGGAAGGCTGCGGTACTGCGCGTTGAAGCGTTGCTCCACCGCGGGTTTCACGCTATGGCTGTGATAGAGAATCGGCATCCCGAAACCGAAATGCCCACGCTGGGCCAACGCCTCGCCGATGCGGCCCATGCCGATAATGCCCAAGGTCTTGCCATGTACATCGGTGCCGAAATGCGCCGGGCCGATGTTGCGGTTCCATTGTCCGGCGCGCACCAGATTGGCCAACTCGACCACACGCCGGGCCGTCGCCAGAATCAGCGCAAAACCGGTGTCGGCGGTGGTTTCGGTCAACACGTCCGGGGTATTGCTGAGCAGGATCTGTCGGCGGTTCAGGTAGTCGATGTCGTAGTTGTCGACGCCGACCGAGACGCTGGCAATGGCCTCCAAGCGTGGCGCCAGGTCGAGCAGTTCGGCGTCCAGCTTCAGGCTGGCACCCAGCAGACCGTGGGCCGAGGGCAGCGCTTCGCGCAAGCGTTTCAGGCCCTCGGCGTCAAGGCTGTCGATCAGCGTCACCTCGGCCTGTTCGTGCAAGCGAGCCATGAGTGGCGCAGAGAGTTTTTTGTACAGCACGACCTGCTTTTTCATCCGATCAGTCTCTTGTTCAATTCAGGAATGTGCCGCTACGGGCCGGGCCGTTGCACGCGAGGGTTGGGCCCGGTCGCTGGCGCCGGGCTTGAGGAAAATCGTCAGCACTACCGAGAGCATCAAGGCCGCGCTCATCAGCAGGTAAGAGGCGCCGGGCGAGCCGGTGGAACTGTTCAAATAGCCGACCAGATACGACCCGCCGAACGAGCCAAGGGCGCCCATGCTGTTGATCAGCGCCATGGCACCGCCGGCGACGTTGACTGGCAGGATCTCCGGGACGATGGCAAAGAATGGTCCGTAAGGGGCGTACATACAGGCGCCGGCAATCACCAGCAGCGCGTAGGACCACCAGAAGTGTTCAGCGCCAAGGGCATAGGAGGCGTAAAACGCGATGGAGGCAATTAACAACGGCGGCCAGACAAACCGTTTGCGCCGCTGAATCCGGTCCGAACCCCAGGACACCCCGAGCATCGCAATCACCGCCGCCAGATACGGCAGCGCCGACAGCCAGCCGGCTTCGATCATGTTCATCTGCGCACCGTGTTTGAGGATCGACGGCAGCCACAGCACAAACCCGTAGACGCCGATGCTCCAGCAGAAAAACTGCAAGGCCAGGATGATCACTTTGGGGGAACGGAACGCTTCGGCGTAGTTTTTCACCGCTTTGATCCCGACCTGTTCAGCGGCCAGGGCGCTTTGCAAGTCTTGCTTCTGCTGGTTGCTCAGCCACTTGGCGTCGGCAGGACGATCGTCGGCCAGGCGCCACCAGATAAATGCCCAGAGCACCGCCGGTAACCCTTCGACGATAAACATCCAGCGCCAGCTGAAATGCTCCACCAGATACCCCGACACCACCGACATCCAGAGCATGGTCACCGGGTTGCCGAGAATCAGAAACGTATTGGCTCGCGAGCGTTCGGCGCGAGTGAACCAGTGGCACAGGTAAACCAGCATCGCCGGCATCACGGCGGCTTCGACCACCCCCAGCAGGAAACGGATGGCGACCAGCATGTAGGCGTTGGAGACGATGCCGGTCAACGTGGCAAGGCCACCCCAGAGGATCAGGCTGACGAAGATCAGTTTCTTCACGCTGTGCTTTTGCGCGTAGATCGCCCCCGGCACCTGGAAGAAAAAGTACCCGAGAAAGAACAGCGCACCGAGCAGCGAGGACAGCCCCGGTGTGATCATCAGGTCGGCGGCCATCCCGGAGGCGGCGGCAAAACCGTAGTTGGCGCGGTCCAGATACGCCAGGCTGTAGGTGATAAACACCATCGGCATGATGTACCACCAGCGGCGGGTGGCGAGGTTCAGCGTTTGCATGGTAGTGCTCCTGAGCTTGTTGTTTTTGTCGCAACAGGTAACGGTTCAAAACATCAGTAACGATTGATCTCGTTCCCATGCTCTGCGTGGGAACGATGGGTGAGTCCATGGGGCAATTCACTGCGCTTGGGCAAACCTTCCATATCCCCACGGCTCTGCACCGCGCGGCTGCCAATCCAGTTGGCGCGCTGTACGGCGTCCGGGACACTGAGGTTCTCCAGCAGGGCGCTGATCATCCCGACCGCAAAACCATCGCCGGCACCCACCGTGTCCACCACGGTGGTCACGGGCACACCGGGTACAAAACCCTGATCGTGTTGGGTGCGGTAATAGGCGCCGTCAGGGCCGAGTTTGATCACCACCGCCTCGGCGCCCTGATCCAGATAAAACGCCGCAATGTCGGCCGGGTCCTCGAAGCCGCTGAGCAAGCGTCCCTCGCTCAAGCCCGGCAGCACCCAATGGGCCAAGGCGGCGAGGCGATTGATTTCGCCGATCATCTGCTGTTCGCTGCCCCACAGCGTCGGGCGCAGGTTGGGGTCGAACGAGACGCTGCGCCCGGCCTGACGCATGCGCGTCATCAATTCGAAAGACATCTGCCGCGCCGACTCGGACAGCGCCGGCACAATGCCGGTAGCGTGCAGATGTCGGGCTTCAAGCTGTTCAGGCACGATCGACTGCACGGACAGAAGACTGGCCGCCGAACCCCGGCGGAAGTATTCGACGTGAGGGTCGCTGCCATCGTCGGCACGCGACTTTAGCTGGAAACCGGTTGGGTGTGCGTGATCGGTCTCGACGAAACGACAATCCAGACCTTCCTGTTCCAGGGTGTCGACCACAAACCGGCCCAGCGAATCCGCACCGACCCGGCTCAGCCAGGACACCTTGAACCCCAATCGCGACAGGCCAATCGCGACATTACTGTCGGCACCGGCGATGCGCTTGTGGAACTGCGTAACGTCGGCCAGATCACCGCTCTGTTCGGCGACAAACATCGCCATGGTTTCGCCAAACGACAGAATATCGATCTCAGACATGAGCACTCTCCAGCCGTACTTGACCCAGGCGGGCGAGGGTGGCGACATGCTCGGCGGTCAACTGCACCAGGTCGGCACCTTGCAACGGATATTCCACCGCCCGCATCACCCCTTGGGGCATGTGCTGCAGGTGCTGTGCCCATTCGTGCAAATCATCAAGCGAGGGCGGTATGGCGACCAGCTTGCCGTCGGCACGGCGACGGACCGCTTTGCAATGCACATAGCCGACGTGCCGGCCCAGCAGGTGTGCGGCGCTGGCGGCGGATTGGTCCTGCCATTGCCAGTTGCCGATATCGAAGGTCATCTGCACTGGCAGCGCATGCGCTTCAACTGCGCTGAAAAACCGTTGGAACGGCTCGATGCGTCCACCCTGCAAGGTCTGGTCATTCTCCACCAGCAACTGCACCGGGCTTTGGGACAAGTAGCGGGCCAGCGCCGACAGAGAGTGAGTGTCGGTGAATTCACCCAGCGAGACTTTCAGCCACTTGGCGCCAAACGCCCGGGCTCGCCTTAAGGTGTCGGGCAATTCTGGATGGGGCTGCTCTTGCCCGGCGAGCCACAGTTCCAGCGGTGAGGAAAACACGCAACCCAAGCCGCTGTGTTCGATGGCCGCAGCCACTTGCGCCGGCACTTCATCGGTGAGCAGTTCTTCACGCAGTTCAATGCGATCAGCGCCGGCAGCGGCCAGCAACTCGACAAAGCTCAACTGCCCACGCTGGCGAACCAGTTCGGCGCCGTAGCTGGAAAGGCTGATGGAAACGGGTGGTTTATTCATTGTTTTGCACCTCTGAAACCGGTTTCATTTTTGTTCAAATTTTTTTGCTGCCATTCACAACCTGTGGCGAGGGAGCTTGCTCCCGCTCGGCTGCGGAGCAGCCGTAAACCAGCACATGGGTTATGCCTGATACAACGCAGTCAGCCGTTTAGGGCCGCTTCGCAATCCAGCGGGAGCAAGCTCCCTCGCCACAAAGTTTCAGCGCGGCCGTGTCGACCCACGCTCAATCAGCCGCGCCGCAAAATCCAGGGTCCGCGCCGGCCCGGCATCGCCGCGCAAGCGCTTGAGCAAACACTCGAACGCGCTCGCGCCAATCTCTGCGGTTGGTTGGGCGAGGGCAGTAATACCGCTGCCCACCAGCGGGTACCAGTCGAGGTCATCGAGGGCGATCAAGCCGATGTCTTCAAACAGCCTGCAACCCAACTCGCGCAAGGCGCGGGTGCCGGCCAACGCGGCAATACCGTTGGCGCAAAACAGCGCTTTCGGACCGGGGCCGGGGGTGGCCAGGAAGGATTTCAGCTGTGCGTTCAGTTCGCTGCCGGTCTCAACCACCGCACCGCTCAGCAGCGTGCGTCGCTCGATCTGCGCCTTGAAGCTGTTCACCCGCTCAATCCGTGAGCTGGTGCCGTCGAAGGGTTCGCTGAGCAACACAATGTCGCGATAGCCGCGTGCTTCAAGATGATCCAGCGCCATCTCGACCGCTGCCGGGTTGTTCAGCCCGACCAGGTCGCTGTCCAGCAGATCGACCTTGCGATCCACCAGCACCATTGGCAGTTCACGGTGCAGCTCGCGCAGCTCATCAAGGTGATGGCCGAGGGTGTTCACGATCAAGCCTTCGATGTTGTACGAGCGCAGTGCCGCCAGATGCTGGCGTTCCTGCTCATCGTCGCGGTCGGTGTTGCACACCACCAGGCTGTAGCCGTGCTGACGGCAGGCGGTTTCCACGCCATGCATCACGGCAATCGAATAGGGGTTACGGATATCGGCCACCAGCATGCCGATCAGACGGGTACGCCCGCGTTTCAAACCGCGAGCCATCTGGTTCGGACGATAGCCCAGTTCGTTGATCGCGTGCTCGATGCGCTTGGCAGTGGCCTCGGACAGCAAGGCGCGGTCTTCGCCAATAAAACGCGACACGCTGGCCTTGGAGACCCTGGCGTGCTCGGCAACATCGAGCATGGTGACGCGACCGCGCTGGGCGGCGGAAAAAGTAGTCACGGTGTGAAGCCTTGTTGTTTGAGTTGTGGTGGCTGCTGCTGAAACCGGTTTCAGAAAACACCAAGCGCGGGTGAACGTCAAGTTCATCGGCGAAGGAAGTTGTAGGAAAAGTCGGATTTAACCGACAGGCGGTCTTCAGACCTGTCAGATCTGACAGTAGCCGGTGTTGGGGATAGGGCGTTTAATTTCTTGCAGGCATAACAGGTCACCGCCTGTTATTGAAGAACGATCCCCAACATCGCCTGTTCGGGCGCGCATCAATTCAACTGTGATGGAGAACGTGAAATGACTGCTAATGAAAAGCTGACATCGAAACTGACCAACCAACAAATTGCCGAGAAGGCTCGTGACAAGAGCCGCTTTTTCAGTTTGCCAAATGCGGATGAAAAGCATCCGGCCCCTAGGATTGAAGGGATGTTGGATGACGGATTACTGCCTGCCAAACTTCTGGATAACGACCTGAAGATTTCGGTGGTGAAGCTGAATGAATACCATGAGGGTGATAAGGCCAGAGTGTATTTATATAAAAGCGGATCTGAAGCTCCGGTTTATGTTGGGGGGCTTATTGATTTGCCTAAGGCTGAAACGGACTATCCTGTAGACTTGCCTCTGCCGAAAGAGTACCTGCTTGACGATGAAGAGCTTGAATCGGTAACTCGTTATTACGTGACGTTGGAAATCGTTGATGGCAGGAGCGGCAATGAACTGTTTACAGATGATCTCCATATCAACATTGATCTCCACGGGCCTTACCGAAGCAAGCTTGACGGTACCTTCATTCGACCTCCTAAAGTTATCATTATTGATGCGCCCGATCTCATTGACACACCGTGGCTTGAAAAAGAATTGCCTCTCAAAGTAAAGATTGACACCGAGTATCAATTTTATTCTGGAAGTGATGTGTTTTCGGCAGCGATCTCCAATGCCGAGCCAGGGGCAGACGCCCCTCTTGCGGATCTGGTATTTACCGGCGTGTTAGCTGTTGATGGACGGGTGGATATCCCGCTTGATAAATTTGCAGATAAAGTTTCGAAGGATGGCACCATTTATGTGAATATCTTAATTACGGATAGGGCTGGCAACGAAAGTAAGGTTTCATTTCCTGTCTCTATTCCGGTGAAGTTGCAAGTGAAACCGGTATTGCATGAGCTCGATATGCCCATCGTCGGAAAAAATGGGGTGCTTGATCTAAAAACGCTTCAATTCAAAATTTATGTTTACGTAAAACATCCTGACCACGCTCTTGCTACAGACAAAATTCGGCTGCTTCTGAATGGCACTATTCCAGTGGCGGAGAAAACCGTAGGCGCCGAGCCGAACCCGATGCGGTTTCTGCTCTCCTATCTGGAACTGAAACAACTGGCGGGCCATCGTGATCAACCGATTCCCACGAAACTTTCTTACCAGTTAATACGAGGGATTGAGTCTCCGACTCCATCGGCTGATTACCCGTTCACTTTTGATGGGTCGATCGCCGGCCTGCCGCACCCCGATTACCCGAGCTTGACCAATCCGAAGATGATCAATGTCGGGCTTAAAGGGGAATCCGATACATTGAATCATATCATCGGCACGGATCGTGGAAAGACGGTCACCATCAGTACACCGATGAGCGATCCGCTCTTTTCGATAATGACCGATGAAATTGCTATACTCCGGTACGATGGGATAGATATTTATTCGAAGGGATTGATCGGTGACGAGACAGAGCTTACATACGATATACCTGCAGCCGATATTGATAGCGCTGGTACGGGTATCAAGGACGCCTGTTGGGCTATTCGGGTCAATGGTAGTGCCAATATTCTGATGTCGGAAATCACTAAGGTTACCGTTGATGCCGCGATAGTCGAATTTTCAGAGCCGTCGGCAGAAACCTTTCCGGTCATGGACAATGGCGTCCAAAAATATGTCATTAACTGTAATAGTGTCAAAAACAGTGCGCCACCGGGCACGCCGGCGAAAGACCTATATCAGCGGCTGGCAGTGACTATCCCTATCAACAAGCTCTGGATGCCGAAAGACACGGTTGTTACGGTGCACTCCGTAGGCACAATAGATCGGGAGGGCCATGAGGTCATCGTTGGTACCGAGTTCTCAGAGCAGTACACGATTCAGGGCAATGAGATCGATGACAAGTTTGTAGTGTATGTCCGAACCTATTTGGATAAGCTGAAACCGATTCAGCCGAGCTTCGCGTCTGGACAAGATAATGGTGCTTTCAAATGCTGGTACACAACACCAGTTGAGGGTACACCCACGTCGTCACTTGTGTTCTTGCGTGAAGCAAGGTTTTTGGCTTCTCGCGTATATTGTGAAGATAGATAAGCACATCAATCAAAGCTGACCGAAAAAAAGAGAGAGGCCAGCACCTCTCTCTGTTTTTTATACTCTGACTCATCAGAGGGAAAAGTCTGATTGAACTGATGAAAAGTCCTACATACGCGAATCGTTTACGCACGTAGTCTCCCGCGGATTCCGGGACGAGAACTCCCTTGTCTAATTACCGGATCTTTCCTTCAAGGAAGGATAATTACCTGGATACCTCACTATGTCGTTAACGCAACTATTTAATCTGAGCCCGGTTGTCATCGGGCTCAATATGTCATCACTGGTCCTTATGTCGATGATCGCGCCCGATGCCAGCGCCCAGCGCCTGGACGGCACCAGCCTTACAATCAGTGCGCCGGGGGTGACCCGGGATTGGCAGCTTTACAGCGGCGCCAAGTTGACGGTCGACGGTATGTCGACTTTTGCTATAGACGCAATCAGGTCGACGCTCAATGTCAATGCAGGCACGACACAACAAATTTCAGCCCGCCAAGGCTCGACGGTCAATCTGGTCAATACGACAGTCAACGCTGCTGACGGCAATACGGCAATCGTACTGGTCGACAGCGTCGCGATCATTACTGACAGTACGATCAACAGTAACCAATTGGGTATGCGCATCGCCCGCAATGCGGGCGGCGACATCGGCTCTACAGCAACGGTGAGCGGCAGCACGATCACTGGCGTGACGGGCGGGGCGTGGGTCACCGGCCTTAGTGCTCTGAATCTTTCGAACTCTACGCTGCAAGGCACTGGCACCACGAGTTACGGACTTCGGTTGACCAATGGCAGCGTTACTGCCAGCAATGGCAGCCATATCATCGGCGGCCAGAATGGCTTGATCCTCGGGCTGGATCCCAATGTTGTTTCTCAACCTAATACAGTGGTTCTGAACAAATCGAGTGTGGTCGGTGGATCGGGTTCGGCGATCCTTGTCGATTACGCCAGTAAGGACAGCACCCCGACACAGATCGATATTCTCAACGGTTCCACTCTCAACGGCGGTAACGGCATCATTCTGGACGTGACGGGAAAGGCGTTGGTCAACATGAACGTCGGCAACAGCGCACTGAACGGCAATGCTCAAGTGGCCGGCAACAGCATCGCGAACCTGACTTTCAAGCAAGGCTCGCTGACCGGTGACGTGATCGCCGAGTCGGGTAGTACAGCGAATGTTCAGTTGCAGCAAGGTTCTCTATTGACCGGGCGCCTGGAGAACGTGGCCACGGTCGGCATCGATCGTCAATCCGAATGGACCATGACCGGCAACAGCCAGGTCGGTGACCTGCACACAGAGGGCACTGTCAGGTTTGGTGCCGATCATGGCAATGACTACAAGCAACTGGATGTAACCAACCTGTCGGGCGACGGCCTGTTCCTCATGCGCACCCATTTCACCACGGGTGAGACTGATTTGTTGAACGTCACCGGCACCGCTACCGGCGATCATCGACTGCTGATCACCAGCAGCGGTGTCGATCCGGCCAGTGGCGAGCCGATCACTGTGGTGCACACACAAGGTGGCGATGCTCAGTTCAAGTTGGCCAATGCCGATGGTACGGTCGATCTGGGGACGTATTCCTATGGGCTGACTCAGGATACAACCGGTAAAAACTGGTTCCTCGACCCGAGCAAGCTCACCGTCAGCCCCTCCACTCAGGTCGTCAGTGCCTTGTTTGGTGCACCGCTCACCGTGTTATACGGCGAAGACGCCTCGCTACGCACGCGCATGGGTGAAGTGCGCTTCAACCCCGGCAAGTCGGGGGCCTGGAGCCGCGCTTTTGGCAGCAAGTACAACGTCAATGGGGACTACGGCAATAGCTTTCAGCAAACGCAGAAGGGTTTTGCGTTGGGTGTCGATACACCGTTGGGCGACAGTCGGTGGATGCTGGGGGTGATGGCTGGTTATAGCCAATCGGACCTCGCTCTGAACCATGGCAGTTCGGCCACCGTCGACAGCTACTTCCTGGGCAGCTACCTGACCTGGTTGGGTGAGCAGGGGTATTACATCGATAGCACTCTCAAGCTCAATCGCTTGGAGAGCAAGGCTGATGTTGCGATGAGTGATGGGGAAAAGTCCAAGGGGGATTACGGTAATACCGCCGTGAGTGCGTCTGTGGAGGCGGGTCGGAAAATCGAACTCCGCAACGGATATTTCATCGAGCCCTCCACTCGGTGGTCGACCGCCTACATTCAGGGCAAGAATTATGGTCTGGATAACGGCATGGAAGTCGAGGGCGACGGGACCTATTCATTGCTGGGCAAGGTTGGGGTAACGGCGGGTCGTGACTTGCAGATGAAGAACGGCAGCGCACTGCAGCCTTATGTCCGTGCAACGCTGGCGCATGAGTTTTCCGCAAGCAATGAGTTCAAGGTCAACGACACTCGGTTTAAACATAAACTCTCCGGGTCGCGCCTGGAAGTGGCGACGGGGGTTGCCGTGAAGCTGACCGACCGCTGGAGTGCACACGCCGAGTTCGAGTATATGAACGGCAAGAACATCGAAATGCCGATTGGCGGGACGCTGGGCGTGCAGTTCAAGTTTTAAGGGGCGATTGATTGCGGATCGCCCAATCCGTGGTCAACTGAACAACCCCGCGGCAATGTTGATCGAAAACCCCAGGATGGCCGTGTTAAACAGAAAGCCGATCAGTGACTGGGCCAGCACGATCTTGCGCAAACTGCGTGTGGCCACCCCGACATCGGCGGTTTGCACGGCCACGCCGATGGTGAACGAGAAATACAGGAAGTCCCAATAGTTGGGGTTTTTCAAGCCTTCGGCAAAGCGCAGCGCCGGCTCCTTGCCGTCCCAGGTGTAGAACAGCCGAGCGTAGTGCACGCTGAAGATCACCCCGACCAACAACCATGAACCGATCACCGTCATCCCGGTGAAGCCGTAATGCAATAGCCGTCGGCTGGTCTCCAGATCCTTGCTGCCGACCAACTCCAGGGTGATGGTGGCGAGGCTGGCAATCGCCGCGATACAGACGATGAGCAGTACCATGCCGGCGTTTTCATCTTCGACTTCGGCGATACGTTTTACATCATCGGCCCGCGCGCGGATGGTGAGCCAGAGCATCAGTACCAGATAGGTCCAGACGCCGGCATTCCAGCCAATAAGGATTTTGCTGATGATCGAACTGGCCGGAGCCAGGAGGCTGACCGTCACCCCCAGCAGGGCGGCGGCGGTCAGGCGAGGGTGGGTGCGCAGGAGGTGTGGCATGGTCACTCGATAGGACGGGTTTTAACCACCATAGCGCAGCGCGGTCCATTGTGGCGAGGGAGCTTGCTCCCGCTCGGCCGCGCAGCGGTTGTAAACCAGTCTATGAGTTTTATCTGGCGGATAGCGGCTGCTGATATTGGGACCGCTTCGCGGTCCAGCGGGAGCAAGCTCCCTCGCCACAAGGTTGTGTCTGGTTCAGGGTTTTGCTTGGCGTTTCCTGACCAGTTTCATCACCACTACAAAAAACACCGGCACAAACACCACCGCCATGGTCGCGGTGATCATCCCGCCGATCACGCCAGTGCCGATCGCCTGCTGACTCGCCGAGCTTGCGCCGGTGGCAATCGCCAGCGGTACCACGCCAAGGATGAATGCCAGCGAGGTCATGATGATCGGTCGCAGGCGCAAGCGTGCGGCTTGCACGGTGGCGTCGATCAGGTCATGGCCTTCGTCGTACAGGCTCTTGGCGAACTCGATGATCAGGATCGCGTTTTTCGCTGACAGCCCGATGATGGTGATCAGCCCGACCTTGAAGAACACGTCGTTGGGCATTCCGCGCAAGGTCACCGCCAGCACCGCGCCGAGCACACCCAGCGGCACCACCAGCAGCACCGAAGTCGGAATCGACCAGCTCTCGTACAGCGCTGCCAGACACAGGAACACGATCAGCAATGACAAGCCAAGCAGCATCGGTGCCTGGCTGCCGGACAGGCGCTCTTGCAACGACAACCCGGTCCATTCCTGACCCAGACCTGCCGGGCCTTGGGCGACCAGACGCTCGATTTCCGCCATCGCTTCGCCGGTGCTGTGACCGGGCGCCGGCTCACCGGAAATGCTGATCGCCGGGTAACCGTTGTAGCGCGTCAGCTGCGCCGGGCCCTGGGTCCATGTGGCCTGGACGAACGCCGACAGTGGGACCATTTTATCGGCATTGTTGCGCACGTGGATCTTCAGCAAGTCGTCAACCTGACTGCGTTGATCGCCTTCAGCCTGAACCACCACCCGCTGCATCCGCCCCTGGTTGGGGAAATCGTTGATGTAGGCCGAACCGACAGCGGTGGACAGCACGTTACCGATATCGGCGAAGGAAATGCCCAAGGCATTGGCCTGTTTGCGGTCGACCTCAAGTTGCACTTGCGGTGCTTCCGCCAGGGCACTTTCGCGCACGTTCATCAGGATCGGGCTTTTCTCGGCAGCCGCCAGCAAGGCACTGCGCGCTTGCATCAGCGCCGCATGACCCAGGCCACCGCGGTCTTGCAGGCGGAACTCGAAACCGCTCGACGTACCGAGGCCGTCAACCGGAGGTGGCAGTATCGAGAAGGCCACGGCGTCCTTGATCTGACTCAAGGCACCGTTGGCGCGATTGGCAATCGAGGCCGCCGAGTCGTCGCTGCCGCGTTCAGACCAATCCTTGAGCGTGGTAAACGCCAGGGCTGCGTTCTGACCGCTGCCGGAGAAGCTGAAGCCGAGAATCACTGTGCTGTCGCCGACACCGGGTTCAGTGGCGTTGTGCGCTTCGATCTGCTCGACCACCTGCACCGTACGGTTCTTGCTGGCACCCGGTGGCAGTTGAATGTCGGTGATGGTGTAGCCCTGGTCTTCGACCGGCAGGAAGGACGAGGGCAGGCGACTGAAGCAAAACACCAAACCAATCAACAACACGCCATAGACCAGCAGATAACGACCACTGCGTTTCAGGGCGTAGACGACCCAGCGCTGATAGCCCTCGGTCATCTGCTCGAAGCGCTGGTTGAACCAGCCGAAGAAACCGCCCTTGGCATGATGTTCACCTTTGGCGATCGGTTTCAGCAGCGTGGCGCAGAGTGCCGGGGTGAGTGTCAGGGCGAGGAACGCCGAGAACAGAATCGATGTGGCCATCGACAGCGAGAACTGCTGGTAGATCACCCCGACCGAGCCCGGCATGAACGCCATCGGGATAAACACCGCCACCAGCACCAGCGTAATACCGATGATCGCCCCAGTGATCTGGCTCATGGCTTTGCGCGTTGCTTCTTTGGGCGACAGACCTTCGTTGACCATGATCCGCTCGACGTTCTCGACCACGACGATAGCGTCGTCGACCAGAATGCCGATCGCCAGGACCATGCCGAACATGGTCAGTACGTTGATCGAGAAACCCAGCGCCATCATGGTCGCAAAAGTGCCCATCAATGCCACGGGCACCACCAACGTCGGGATCAGCGTATAGCGGATGTTCTGCAGGAACAGGAACATCACCGCGAACACCAGCAGCATCGCCTCGCCGAGGGTGTAGACCACTTTGGTGATCGAGACTTTGACGAACGGCGAAGTGTCGTACGGAATCTTGTATTCCACACCGGCCGGGAAGTAGCGCGCCAGCTCGTCCATCTTCTCGCGCACCAGCGTTGCGGTGCTCAAGGCGTTGGCGCCGGGCGACAGCTGCACGCTGACCGCTGTCGACGGCTTGCCGTTGAGGCGGGTGGAGAACTGGTATTCCTGGCTGCCGATTTCGACCCGCGCCACGTCACCCACGCGCACCGTGGAACCGTCGGGATTGGCCCGCAGCACAATGTCGGCGAACTCTTCGGGGGTCGACAGTTGACCTTTCACCAGCACCGTCGCAGTGATTTCCTGGGTGGTACGGGTCGGCAAATCGCCGATGCTGCCGGCCGAGACCTGGGCGTTCTGCGCGACGATCGCCGCGTTGACGTCGGCCGGGGTCAGGTTGAAACCGATCAGTTTCTGCGGGTCGATCCAGATCCGCATGGCCCGTTCGGCGCCATACAGCTGAGCCTTGCCGACGCCGTCCAGACGCTTGATCTCGTTCATCACGTTGCGCGCCAGATAGTCGCTGAGCGCCACGTCATTGAGCTTGCCGTCGCTGGAGGTGAGGGTGATCAACAGCAGGAAGCCGGCCGAGACTTTCTCGACCTGCAAACCTTGTTGGGTCACCGCTTGCGGCAGGCGCGACTCGATCACCTTGAGGCGGTTTTGCACATCGACCTGAGCCATTTCCGGATCGGTACCGGGCTGGAAGGTGGCGGTGATGGTCGCGGTGCCAAGGCTGCTCTGGGATTCGAAATACAGCAGGTGATCGGCGCCGTTGAGCTCGCCCTCGATCAGGCTGACCACGCTTTCGTCGATGGTTTGCGCCGAGGCGCCCGGGTACACCGCATAGATCTCGACCTTCGGCGGTGCAACGTTGGGGTACTGCGCGACAGGCAGCTGCGGGATAGCCAGCGCACCGGCCAACAGGATAAACAGTGCGACCACCCAGGCGAACACCGGGCGGTCGATAAAGAATTGCGGCATAAAGTCTGCGTCCTGCCTACTGCCCGGTGACCTGGGCAAGGGGAAGAGGGGTGTCGTCGATTTCTACTTTTTCGCCGGGACGGGCGTGCTGCAGGCCTTCGATGACAATGCGGTCGCCGGGCTTGAGGCCGCCGGTGACGATCCAGCGATCCTTCTGCACTTGGCCGAGCTGCACCGGTTGCTGGCTGACACGGGCGTCGGCGTCGAGCAAAAGCACCTGAGCAATGCCGGCGCTATCACGCAGGATCGCCCGTTGCGGCACGCTGATACCGTGCTGATTCACCGCTTGCTCCAGGCGCACCCGGATGAAGCTGCCCGGCAGCAAGTCGAGGTCCGGGTTGGGGAACTCGCTGCGCAGAATGATCTGGCCAGTACCCGGGTCGACACTGATGTCGGCGAACAGCAGCTTGCCGGGCAATGGGTAGAGACTGCCGTCGTCCTGAATCAGCGTGGCTTTGGCCTGATCCTGGCCGACCTGCTGCATCTGCCCGGCACGAAACGCCCGGCGCAACTCGTTGAGTTCGCGGGTCGACTGGGTCAGGTCGGCGTGGATCGGGTCCAGCTGCTGGATCAGTGCCAATGGCGTGCTTTCGTTCTGCCCGACCAGCGCGCCTTCGGTGACCAAGGCACGGCCAACCCGCCCGGAAATCGGTGCGGTGACAGTGGCGTAACCGAGGTTCAGTTTCGCCCGTTGCACAGCCGCCTGATTGGCCGCGACATCGGCGGCGGTCTGCCGGACGGCGGCGCGGGCGTTGTCGTAATCCTGGCCGCTGATGGCATTGCCTTCGATCAACTGCGCGTAACGCTGCTCTTGCAAGCGCGCCTGAAAGGCATTGGCCTCGGCTTTGCGCAGCGCCGCCTGGGCGCTGTCCAGATCAGCCTTGAACGGTGCCGGATCGATGCGAAACAGCACGTCGCCCTGTTTGACGTCGCTGCCTTCGCGGAAGGTCCGTTGCAGGACCACGCCGGCCACCCGGGCCCGGACTTCGGCGATTCGCGGCGCGGCGATCCGCCCACTCAGTTCGCTGCTGATCGACAGTGGCCGGGCTTCGATGGTTTCGATCCGGACCGTGGCCAGCGGCGCTGTTTCTTCGGCAGTGGAGGACTTGTCGCACGCACTCAGCGTCATTGCCAAGGCAATCAGGCCGAGCTTCGCAAACAGGTTCTTTGACATGTAAATACCCCAATAATGACCCCGGCATCCTACGGGGAGGGGACGAGCGTAGCGGTGAAGCTTTGTAGGTGCTGTGTGAAATTGTGTAATGGTTTTACTCATGCCTGTGCGAGGGCGTATATCCTTGGCGCCTGCTTCGCAGTCGATCGCGGACACGCCTTGCTCCTACAGGTATCGAGCCGGACGCAATATTTGCGAACGCCCGCTGTCCGTAGGAGCAAGGCTTGCCCGCGATAGCGGTCCACTGCTCACCATTGCATTCCCTGGAAACACCCATGCCCAACATCCTCTTGGTCGAAGACGATTCCGCACTCTCTGAATTGATTGCCAGCTACCTTGAACGCAATGGCTATCAGGTCAGTGTGATCAGCCGTGGCGACCATGTGCGCGAACGGGCGCGGGTCGATCCGCCGGATCTGGTGATCCTCGACCTGATGCTGCCAGGCCTCGATGGTTTGCAGGTCTGTCGCTTGCTGCGCGCCGATTCGGCGGCTCTGCCGATTCTGATGCTGACCGCCCGCGACGACAGTCATGACCAGGTGCTGGGCCTGGAGATGGGCGCTGACGATTACGTCACCAAGCCGTGCGAGCCACGGGTATTGCTGGCGCGGGTGCGGACCTTGCTGCGGCGCAGCAGCCTGAACGAGCCGCAGACCGCCAGCGACCGAATCCTCATGGGCAACCTCTGTATCGATCTGTCGGAGCGCACCGTGACCTGGCGCGAGCAACTGGTCGAACTGTCCAGCGGCGAATACAACCTGTTGGTCGTGCTGGCTCGCCACGCCGGTGAAGTACTCAGCCGCGACCAGATCCTGCAACGCCTGCGCGGCATTGAATTCAACGGCACCGACCGCTCGGTGGACGTGGCGATTTCCAAGCTGCGGCGCAAATTCGACGATCATGCCGGCGAAGCGCGCAAGATCAAAACCGTGTGGGGCAAGGGTTATCTGTTCAGTCGCTCCGAGTGGGAATGCTGAACATGCTGCGCATTCTGATCCGCCTCTACCTGATCACCGTCGTCACCTTTAGCGCGGCGATTTATTTCATCCCGGATCTGGTGATCAAGGTGTTTCACGAGCGATTCGTGAACTACAACCTTGATCACTCCCGAGGCTTGCAGAAGCTGATCACCCAACAGTTTCACGGAGTGCCGACCGAGCAATGGACCCATCTGGCCGCGCAGCTGGACCAGGACTTCAGCCCGTTGCACGTGGCACTGGTGCGCAACGACGACGCGGATTTCACCCCCTACGAACGTGAGCGTCTGGAGCGCGGTGAAAACGTTATCCGCATGGGCGACTGGGGCTGGCGCACGCTGGCGGTCTCGCCGCTGGATCAGCAACTGTCGGTGAAACTGGTGGTGCCGCCGGATCCGCTGGACGTCAATTTGTTGTACTGGAGCATCAACGTACTGATCGGCGGCGCGCTGCTGGCGTGTCTGTTGATCTGGCTGCGGCCGCACTGGCGCGATCTGGAACGTCTGAAAAATACCGCCGAGCGCTTTGGCAAGGGCCACTTGAGCGAGCGCACACAGATCCCGCCGAGTTCGAACATTGGCAGCCTGGCCAACGTTTTCGACACCATGGCCGGCGATATTGAAAACCTCCTGAACCAGCAACGTGATTTGCTCAACGCGGTGTCCCACGAATTGCGCACGCCGTTGACCCGACTGGACTTTGGCCTGGCACTGGCCTTGTCCGACGACTTGCCGGCCGCCAGCCGCGAGCGTTTGCAGGGCCTGGTTGCACATATTCGTGAACTGGATGAGCTGGTGCTGGAATTGCTTTCCTACAGCCGCCTGCAGAATCCGGCACGGGTGCCGGAGCAGGTGGACGTGTCGCTGGATGAGTTTATCGACAGTATTCTGGGCAGCGTCGATGAAGAGCTGGAGTCGCCGGACATCGTCATCGACGTCTTGTTGCACGGCCAGCTCGAACGCTTCAGCCTTGACCCGCGCCTGACCGCCCGAGCGATCCAGAACCTGCTGCGCAACGCCATGCGCTACTGCGAAAAACGCATTCAGATCGGCGTGCAGGTCTGCGCAAAAGGCTGTGAAATCTGCGTCGACGATGACGGCATCGGCATTCCGGAAGACGAACGCGAGCGGATCTTCGAACCTTTCTACCGCCTGGACCGCAGCCGCGACCGCGCCACGGGCGGGTTTGGCCTGGGGCTGGCGATCAGCCGCCGAGCCCTGGAAGCCCAGGCCGGCACACTGACGGCCGAAACCTCGCCGCTGGGCGGGGCGCGGTTCCGGTTGTGGCTGCCGACCCCGGTTTGATCTCAGGCTTTTTACTGACACTCAACGGTAACTCGAGCTTGCACTGACCTTGTGGCGAGGGAGCTTGCTCCCGTTGGGCCGCGAAGCGACCCCAAAACCTGCCAATGCATATATTCAGACACACTGCATTCGGCAGCTTTACGACTGCTTCGCCCGAACGCGGACCGGCCGACGGGGGCAAGCCCCCTCACCACAAGGTCGGGGTTCAAACGGATACTTCAGCCGCCGTGATCAACCCCACCCCAGCCTGGTCCATCCGTTCCATGGCCGAGGCCAGCGAGCCGTTCAGGTCGATCGCCCGGCACGCATCCAGCACCACCGTGGCATTGAACCCGGCTGCGCGGGCGTCCAGCGCCGAGAACATCACGCAGAAATCCAGCGCAAGTCCGACCATGAACACCGTATCGATCCCGCGCTCCCTCAGATACCCGGCCAAGCCGGTGGGGGTGGTGCGGTCTGCTTCCAGAAACGCCGAATAGCTGTCGATGTCCGGGTTACAGCCTTTGCGGATGATCAACTGGGCGTGGGGCAGGTTCAGTTCGGCATGCAGTTCGGCGCCAGTGGTGGCTTGCACACAATGTTCAGGCCACAGGGTCTGGGCGCCGTAAGGCAGTTCAATAACATCATAGGGTTGGCGTCCGGGATGGCTGGACGCGAACGAGGCGTGCCCGGCCGGATGCCAGTCCTGGGCAATGATCACCTGGGTGAACTGACCGGCGAGGCGATTGATCAAGGGAATGATCCGGTCGCCCTCGGGTACCGCCAGTCGGCCGCCGGGAGTGAAGTCGTTTTGTACATCGATGACTAATAAGGCGCAGTGTGATTGAGCGGATGTGGACGTCATGACCGGTTACCTCCCTGGAAGTGGAAACGCAAGCATAGCGTCAGGTTCAGACTCTTCAAACGCTGAACCGACTCCTGAACAGCGTCCCCACTCCCCCGCAGCAGGCTACGCCAGCTGCGGGGGGAGTGGGCGCTATTAGTCGGCGGGCAGTAAATGCTGGCGACAGTCGAGTGTCAGGCGGGCGCCGCCGAGTTCGCTGCTGCCGACGTCCAGGGCGAATCCGTGCAGGTTCACGATGGCCGCGACAATCGATAAGCCGAGGCCGAAGCCACCGTTCTTGGCGTTGTCGTCGACGCGATAGAACCGTTGAAACACCGCTGTGCGTTTGTCCGCCGGGATGCCGGGGCCGGAGTCGAGTACTTCAATACGTGTGGTGCCGGCATTGTCGATTGCCCGCACGATGACCTGACCGCCCGCCGGGGTGAACTTGATCGAGTTGCTCAGCAAGTTCGACAGGGCTTCAAACAACAACGCCCGGTCGCCGGTCAGCGCCGGCAAGGTCTGCGGTGTTTGCAGGCTCAATGTCAGCTGACCTTCTTCGGCCAGCGGCAGGTAAAAATCGTACAGTTCCTGCAGCAACGGCAATGGATCGAACAGCACAAAGCCTGAACGCCGTTGTTGATCCTCCAGCTCGGAGATCCGCAGCAATCCGCGAAAGCGCGCCATCAGGGTGTCGGTCTCGGCGATCACCTGATCCAGCTGCAACGCCTCGGCAGAACCTTCGACGGCCTGCTGTTGAATGCGGTAAAGCTGCGCGCGTAGCCGGGTGAGCGGGGTGCGCAGGTCGTGGGCGATGTTGTCACAAACCCCCTTGACCTCGTTCACCAGGCGCTCGATGCGTTCGAGCATGGCGTTGACGATGGCCGCAAGCATGTCCAGCTCATCGCGGCGGCTGGACAGCGGCAAACGGTGGTTGAGGTTGCCGGCGACGATGGCTTCGGCGCTCGCCTGCAAGGCGCGAATCCGTTGTAACGGTCGACGGCGCAACAAATGCCAACCGGCGATGCCGGGAATGATGGTCAGCGAGACTCCCCAGAACAGCGCATGCAGGATGATCCGTGTGACCGCAAACAACGAACCGTTGTCACGCACCAGGACCAGCCAGCGGCCATCCAGTGTGTGGGTCGCCACCGCGTCGCAACTGTCGGATGGCAGGCTGGCGTCATCCGGATCGGCGCAGTCGCCCAGTGAATGGATCTTGCCGTCCAGCGGCAGGCCAGCGGGGATCCTGCGAATCAGCCCGTGCAGCGGCCGATGCTGTTCGTCGAACAGCCCATAGGCGTCGATACCGCGCTGGTCGAAGGTGATGCTGGCAATCAGCGCCTCATCCAGCTGATCACCGTGGAAGCGTGAAAACAGGTGCTGGCGCTGCATCAGCGAATGTTTGGCAAGGTTCTCCAGGTAGCTGGAAACCTCGTAATACATCACCCCCATGAGCAGGCCGCTCCAGACCACGAACAGCGAACTGTAGAGCGCCAGCAAGCGGCTGCTGGAGGAGCGCCAGCCTTTAGACGGGTTCAGCAATGACATAACCCGAGCCTCGCACAGTCCGTATCAGCGGCAGTTGGCCCGGCAGGTCGATTTTTTTGCGCAGACGTCCGATGTGCACATCGATCAGATTGGTGCCGGGGTCGAAGTGATAGCCCCAGACCTCTTCGAAAATCATCATCCGCGTGAGGATCTGCCCGGTATTGCGCAACAGAAACTCCAGCAGTTTGTATTCGGTCGGCAGCAGGCTCAGCAACTGTCCGCTGCGGCTGGCTTCGCGGCTGATCAGGTTGAGCTCCAGGTCAGCCACGCGCAGCGTCGTTGTGTAGTCCTTGACGGTGTTCTGGCGTCGCAGCAGGACTTCGACGCGGGCGGCCATTTCGTCGGTGGCAAAGGGTTTGGTCAGGTAATCGTCACCGCCGGCGCGCAAGCCGCGAACACGCTCGTCGACGTCGGAGAGGGCGCTGATCATCAGAATCGGCGTCGACACGCCCATGGTTCGCAAGGTGGTGACAATCGCCAGGCCATCGAGCTCCGGCAGCATGCGGTCAAGGGTGATCAGGTCGTAGTCACCGCTGACCGCCCGCGCCAGGCCTTCTCGACCATTGGCGACCCAGTCCACCTGCAGACCATGGCTGCTCAGTTCGGCAACGATCTCCCGTGCAGTGACGGCGTCGTCTTCAATGGTCAGGATTCGGGTCATGGGGCCTGCCTGAGAATAAGTGAAATACACGGGTGGCAGTGTGCCAAGAAATGCCGGCAAGGGTTCTAAAAAAACTTTCATGCAGGGTAGATCGCCTTCAGGCAGACACGACTTTTCATCGCGTGTGACAGGAGGAGGCGCGGCACGGTTCACTGGCCTGGATCAATATTTTGCTTTGGCATATCACGTAACGTAAAGGAATCAGGGCCTTGTAGCACCGTCAGTTACATTGTCCTGGCGCAGCGATGTTGCCTCATTGCACGACAGCAACAGGATGCTGACACCCCTTAATGACTTTTCACGGATGAAACATGCCATGCAACGCCTAGACCGTACCTTTGATATCCAGCCGCTTATGCGGGCAGATATGACCATCGAACTCAATGGCCAACGGGTCAGCGCCGCGATAGGCGAAACAGTGCTGACGGTCATTCAAGCCCTCGGCGTGCGTCAGGTCGCACGTAACGATCACGATCAGATCGGCGGGGCCTATTGCGGCATGGGCGTGTGCCAATGCTGCCTGGTGAAAATCAACGGCCGACACAAACGCCGCGCCTGCCAGACGCTGGTGCAGCCGGGAATGCGGGTCGAAACGGCGGTCAACCGCATTGCCGAGCAGGAGGCACTATGAGCCTGCATCCGGTCATCGTCGGCGGTGGTCCGGCGGGTATGGCGGCGGCCATTGAACTGGCCAGGCACGGCGTGCACTGCACCTTGCTCGAAGAAGCTTCGCGGCTGGGCGGCGTGGTGTATCGCGGGCCGTTGCGCGACGGCGTGCAACTGGACTATCTGGGACCGCGTTACGCCGAGTCCCTGGCCAAACTGCATGGCGACTTTCAGGACCGTTGTGCGCTGATCGATGTGTGTTTGAACACGCGGGTTGTCGGTGCAGAAGGGACTCGGGCGCTGGTCATGCTGGACGCTGACGAACGCGTGCAGGAAATCACCTACCCGCAATTGTTGCTCGCCGCCGGATGCCATGAGCGTAGCGTACCGTTCCCCGGCTGGACATTGCCGGGGGTGATACTGCTGGGCGGCCTGCAACTGCAAATCAAGAGTGGCGTGGTCAAGCCGCAAAGTCCGGTGGTGATCGCCGGTACTGGTCCGTTGTTGCCGTTGGTTGCCTGTCAATTGCATGCCAGCGGGGTGAAGGTCGCCGGAGTGTTCGAGGCCTGCGCGTTCGGCAAGATCGCCAAGGAAAGCCTGGCACTGCTGAACAAACCCCAATTGTTCCTCGACGGGCTGAGCATGCTCGCCTATCTGAAACTGCACCGAATCTCGATGCGCTACGGTTGGGGCGTGGTCGAGGCGCAAGGCGAGGGCGAGTTACGCAGCGTGACGGTCGCACCGTATTCCAGCAACTGGCAGCCAGACCTGAGTCGCGCCGAACAGGTGCCGGCGCACACCCTGGCGGTGGGCTATGGCTTTATTCCGCGTACTCAGCTGAGTCAGCAAATGGGCCTGGAACATGGCTTCAGCGATGACGGTTATCTGCGCGCCACAGCCAATATCTGGCAGCAAAGCAGCGAACCGCACGTTCACCTGGCCGGAGATATGGGCGGGATTCGCGGTGGTGAGGCAGCGATGCTCAGCGGCCGAATCGCTGCGCTGTCGATCCTTGTGCAGCGCGATGTGCTGAGCAGTGAGCAGGCACTGCACTTGCGCGAGCGCTATCTGGCGAAGCTCAAATCCATCGTGCGCTTTCGTGCAGCAGTGGATCGCTACACCGAACGCGGTGCCGGGCAAACGGCGTTGCCGGCTGCCGATACGCTGATCTGCCGCTGTGAAAACGCCACCCGGGCGGACATCGATCGCGCGCTGTCCCAAGGCGTTCAAGACATGGCCAGCCTGAAAATGCGTACGCGGGTGAGCATGGGCGATTGTCAGGGGCGGATGTGTGTCGGCTATTGCAGCGACCGCTTGCGTGAGGCCACCGGGCGCCAGGATGTGGGCTGGTTGCGCCCGCGTTTTCCCATCGAGCCGATTCCTTTTTCGGCTTTCCAGAACCTCGGCACGGATGCGTTGAATCATGAGTAAGTTCTACGATGTGGTGATTGCCGGTGGCGGTGTGATCGGGGCTTCTTGCGCCTATCAACTGTCGAAACGCAAGAATCTGAAAGTCGCGCTGATCGACGCCAAGCGTCCCGGCAACGCGACGCGCGCGTCGGCCGGCGGCCTGTGGGCGATCGGCGAGTCGGTGGGGCTGGGCTGCGGGGTGATCTTCTTTCGCATGATGTCGGCCAACCGCAAGCGCGAAACCCAGGGCACGGCGGTGGCGGTTGATTCCAGTACGCCACACATCCTGCCGGATTCGTTCTTTGACTTTGCCCTGCAATCGAATGCGATGTACCCGGACCTGCACCGCGAGTTGCAGGAAAACCACGGCATGGATTTCAAGTTCGAAAAAACCGGGCTGAAGTTCGTGATCTATGACGATGAGGACCGCTTGTACGCCGAGCACATCGTCGCCTGCATTCCGCACCTGGCCGATCAAGTGCGCTGGCTTGACCAGGCCGCATTGCGCGAGGCCGAGCCGAGCGTCAGCCATGAAGCGCGCGGGGCGCTGGAGTTTCTCTGCGACCATCAGGTCAGTCCGTTCCGCCTGGCGGACGCCTACACCGAAGGTGCCCGGCAGAATGGCGTCGATATGTACTTCAACACCAACGTCACAGAGGTGTTGCGCCAGGGGTCGCAGGTGGTCGGCGTGCAGACTGCCGAGGCCGGCGAGTTCCGTTGCGACACCTTGATCAACGCCGCCGGTGCCTGGGCTGCGGAGCTCAGCCTGAAAGCCACGGGCATCAGCATTCCGGTGAATCCGGTCAAGGGCCAGATTTTGCTGACCGAGCGCATGCCGAAGATCTTGCGCGGTTGCCTGACCACCAGTGATTGCTACCTGGCGCAGAAGGACAACGGCGAGATTCTGATTGGTAGCACCACCGAAGACAAAGGTTTCGACGTGACCACCACCTACCCGGAAATCTTTGGGTTGGTGCAAGGCGCGATCCGCTGCATTCCGGAGCTTGAACACATCAATCTCAAGCGTTGCTGGGCGGGGTTGCGGCCGGGCTCACCGGATGAGCTGCCGATTCTCGGGCCGATGAAAGGGGTTCAGGGCTATCTCAATGCCTGCGGGCATTTCCGCACCGGCATCCTGACCTCGGCGATCACCGGGGTGTTGCTCGACAAACTGGTGAACAACGAAGCGTTGCCGCTGGACATCACACCGTTCCTGGCGGACCGGTTTGAGGTGAAGAAAGCGGCCGTGGTCAAACAGGCAGAAATGGCCTGAGACGGCTCAGGCGTTCTGCGAGCAGCGGCAATAGCTGTTCGCAGGACGCCTCGATTTTCATGTCCAGCAACGCATCGGCGCGAGTCTTGCCCAGGTTGATGGCGATCAACGGTTTACCGCGATCGGCGATCACCCGGCACAGGCGAAACGCCGAAAACGCCATCAGCGATGACCCCACCACCAGCAAACCCGCTGCCTGTTCGGCAGCGGCCATGGCCTTGGCGGCGGTGGCGTGTGCGACGTTTTCACCGAAAAACACCACGTCCGGTTTCATTCGCTCACCTTCGCAGTTTGGGCAGCGGGGGACTTGAAAGTGCGACTCGAAGGCCGGGTCGAGCAGGGTGTCACCATCGGGTGCCTGAACCGCATCGACACCCGCCAGATAGGGGTTTTGCGCTTCCATGAGGCGCTGGATCGAGTCCCGGTCACTGCGTTGGCCGCAATCCAGGCACAACACCCGGTGCAAGCTGCCATGCAACTCGATCACGTCCGGGCTGCCAGCCTGATCGTGCAAGGTGTCGACATTTTGGGTGATCAGCCCGGCAATCTGCCGCTGCGCTTGCAACGTGGCCAAGGCTTTGTGGGCGGTATTGGGCCGCGCTTGCCGAACCCGTGGCCAACCGAGCATCGCCCGTGCCCAGTAACGCTGGCGTGACTCGGGGGCTTTCAGGAACTCCTGATACATCATCGGCTGCCGGCCGCGCCGCACGCCATCGGTGTCGCGGTAATCGGGAATGCCCGACGCCGTGCTGATACCGGCGCCTGTGAGCACCAGCAACGGCTGCTCGGCCATCAGGTTCTGAAGATAGTCGAGCTGTTCGCGGATGGGGCTTTCGAACATGGTCAGCGCTCCAGTTGCCGGGTTTCACAACACGATGCAGGATAGTTGTTATTCGGTCTACTGCGAGGGGTTGGCAGTTGAGCGAAAAACTGTGCTCTGACGTGCGTTTGTGACGTCTAGCGTCTGTGTCCCCGCGGTCGCACGGGGCGTGAATTCGGAAGCCGGCATGCAAGCGTTGTTGAACGAGATTCTTGACACGGTTCGCCCCCTGATCGGACAGGGCAAGGTGGCTAATTACATTCCTGCGCTGGGCAGTGTGCCGGCCGATCAGTTGGGCATTGCGGTGTATGGCAATGACGGCGAGCTGTATTGCGCCGGCGATGCCCACACGCTGTTTTCGGTGCAGAGTATTTCCAAGGTGTTCAGCCTGGTGCAGGCCATCGAGCATTCCGGTGAAGCGATCTGGGAGCGACTCGGTCACGAGCCGTCCGGCCAGCCGTTCAATTCGCTGGTGCAGCTGGAGTTCGAACGCGGTCGACCGCGCAATCCGTTCATCAATGCCGGGGCGTTGGTGATCTGCGATATCAACCAGTCACGCTTTGCCGCGCCAGCGCTGTCGATGCGCGATTTTGTGCGGCGGTTGTCCGGCAACCCGCAAGTGATGGTCGACAGCAAAGTCGCCGAGTCGGAATACCAGCACCGTGCGCGCAACGCGGCCATGGCCTACCTGATGCAATCGTTCGGTAACTTTCATAACGATGTAGAAGCAGTGCTGCGCAGCTACTTCAGCCATTGTGCGCTGCGCATGAGCTGTGTCGATCTGGCCCGGGCCTTCTGTTTCCTGGCCAATGACGGGTTTTGCAAACACAGCGGCGAACAGATCCTCACGGCGCGCCAGACCAAACAGGTCAACTCGATCATGGCCACCAGTGGTCTGTATGACGAAGCCGGCAACTTTGCCTATCGCGTTGGTCTACCGGGCAAGAGTGGTGTAGGCGGTGGCATCGTGGCCGTGGTGCCGGGGCGCTTTACCGTGTGCGTCTGGTCACCGGAACTGAACCCGGCAGGCAACTCACTGGCTGGCATGGCAGCGCTGGAATTGCTGAGCCAGCGCATTGGCTGGTCGGTGTTCTAGTGCTCGAGCTTGGCCCAATGTCGGTCAGTTAAGTGAACACAAAGTTCGAAACAGCAAGGATCGAATGTGGGAGCGAGCCTGCTCGCGATAGCGGTGTGACAGCAACCATTGATGCTGAATGTAAAACCGTCATCGCGAGCAGGCTCGCTCCCACAAGATCCCCACGGCGTTGGGCGCTATTCCGGTGGATCGAGGTGGTCGAGTGCGCGATTTACGGCGAGTTCGGCCAGCGAAATCATCTGCTGAATCGCCAGCGCGGTGTTGCGTTTAGGGCCTTCGAGGTCGAACGCCAGATCGCTGGCCATGACATTGGCCGAGGCGAGGGTTTCGCAGGCGTGGGCCAGCAGGGTTTCAGAGTTAATGTCGGGGGCGATGACGAAAATGCAGCCGGGGCGTCGGTCGGTTAACAATGCCTTGGTCTCGGGCAGCACCAGGTAATGATCGAGCGCACGGTGTGCGGCGGCGTGGAGTTCTTTTGAATCGAGGGAGGCGTAGGGGGAAACCGGATCGGTTTCGGGAGGGTTCGGCGTAGGTTTGAACATTGGGGGTCATCCATAAGTAGGGCTGCAACCATTGCGCTACTAAACGAAAGGGTGGCAGCTGTGCGCAAGTTAGTAGACCGGGTAACCCACCAAAACCGGCGCGCCCGAGGGCGCCATGCGCACAGCTACCATCAAGTGCAGGGAAGCCCTGACTGGATGATGCTCGTGCAGCCGTTGGAAAGTTAACGCGGGCTACTAAACCCGATCACTGATGGGCAGTGACACGGAAACAATAGAGGCGAGGACCAAAGCGCACAAGCCGGCGGATTCTGGCGTAGGTGTAGGCCGTGACGCAAGGCGCTGTAGCCTCCGATGGGCACTGCGTAGGCAAGCTTAAACACCCGTAGCAGCTGTCGAGCCCGCGAGGCTGCGTTCGGCTGCGAAGCAGTCGTAAAATCAAGCAACACGTTCGTTCAGGAAAACCGCGTACGCCGGAGTGGCGAGGACTGCGTCCGATAGCGACCGCCCGCCGTCGTAGGAGCATGGCTTGCCAGCGATGGGGCCCGTGAGATCGCCATCGCCGGCAAGCCGTGCTCCTACAAGGTGGGTTTTGCTTTGCGTTTGGTGGCAGGTGCGGTTTTACGCTTGGTGGTCTTGCGTTTGTTCTTCCAGGGCGCGGCCCCTTTGCCGGCCGGGCTTGCCGGGCCGCTGATAGTCAGGCGCAGGCCGGTGCAGCGGCCGACCTGTTTGCTCATCCAGGCGGCTTGTTTGGTGACGAACTCTTCAAGGCTCATTTCGCCGCTTTGCACCATGTCCAGGGCTTGTTCCCAGATCGCGGTGGTGCCGGGGTCGGCGATGGCCCGGGGCACGGCGTCGATCAGGCTGAAGGCTGGCGGTGTGGCGGCCAGGGCCTTGCCGTTCTTGATCAGATAACCTCGGTCCAGCAACCCCTGAATGATTCCCGCGCGGGTTGCTTCGGTGCCGATGCCGGTGGTGTCCTTGAGCTTTTGCTTGAGCAGCGGATCTTCCACCAGTTTGGCGACATTCTTCATCGCCTTGATCAGGTCGCCTTCGGTAAATGGCTTGGGTGGCTGGGTCCAGAGGTCCTTCAGCGTCACGTTGGCGACGGCGTAGTCGCACCCTTCAGCCAGTGCCGGCAGCGTCTGCGGCGCCGGAGCTTCCCGTCCTTTCGCCGGCGCCAATGCTTCGGGCAGTGCGCGCTTCCAGCCCGGCTCGACGATCAGTTTGCCCACCGCACGCAAGGCTTGCCCGGCGCAGTCGAAGTCAGCCTGGGTGCGGTCGTATTCGTGATTGGGCAGGAACTGCGCCAGATACCGCGCCCGGATCAAGGTGTAGACCGCACGGTGCTTGCCGGTCAGGCGTTCGAGGTTTTTCGCCGCCGCCGTGGGGATGATCCCGTGGTGGGCGCTGACCTTGGCGTCGTTCCAGGCCCGCGACCGGCGTTGTGGCTCAAGGTGCTTGAGCAACTCGCCAAGGCTGGGGTCGGCACGCCCAAGGGCGGCGAGAATGCCCGGTGCTTCGCTGTGCTGGCTCAGCGGCAAGTAGCCACAGTCACTGCGCGGGTAAGTGATGACCTTGTGGGTTTCGTACAACGCCTGGGCCACATCCAGGGTTTCCTGGGCACCGAGGCCGAGCTTTTTCGAGCAGATTTCTTGCAGCGTGCCAAGGTCGAACGGCAGCGGTGCAGCTTCGCGGACCCGCTCGGTGCGCAGCTTGACCAGCCGCGCACTGGCAGCGTTGCGCATGGCCATGGCCGCTTCCTGAGCCAGCGCCTGATTCAGGCAGCGGTCATGCTCGTCGCAGACCTCCGGTGCGGCGCGCCATTGGGCGGTGAACGGGATGTTGTCATGCAGCAGTTGTACGTCGATGGCCCAATACGGCACGGGCACGAAGTCAGCAATGCTGCGGTCGCGATCGACCACCAGACGTAAAGTCGGAGTTTGCACCCGGCCCACCGGCAGCACGCCTTGATAGCCGGACTGACGCCCGAGCAGGGTGAACAGGCGGCTCATGTTCATGCCGATCAGCCAGTCGGCACGCGAGCGCCCGAGTGCCGAGTGATAGAGACTGAAGGTTTCTGCGCCGGGTTTGAGCGCCGCCAGGGCCTTGCGAATCGACGCATCGTCCAGCGCCGACAGCCACAGGCGCTTGATCGGCCCGCGATAGCGGCAATGCTCCACCAGCTCGCGGGCAATCATCTCGCCCTCACGGTCGGCGTCGGTGGCGATCACCAGCTCATCCGCTTCGCCGAGTAGCCGCTTGACCGCTTTGAACTGGCTGGCGGTCTTGGGTTTGACCAGCATCTTCCACTTCTCGGGAATGATCGGCAGGTCTTCCAGGACCCAGCGTTTATAACGGGCGTCATAGGCATCCGGCGGTGCGGTTTCCAGCAGGTGGCCGATGCACCAGGTCACTGTGACGCCCGTTCCCAGCCAGCAGCCGTCGCCGCGCCGGCTGGCACCGAGCACGGCCGCAATGTCTTTGGCCTGGGAAGGCTTTTCACAGAGAAACAGCTGCATAACCACCATCAGTCATCAGGGTTTGAAGGTGCACAGCATGCGGGGTACAGCGGCGTGGATCAACCTTTATCTGTATGGATGTACAGTTAAGGCGGGTTAAACCCCTTCGTTCATCTGCAACGTTTGAATACCGGCTGCCCTGGCTTGCGCGATCAGCTCTTCGGTGTCCTCCCCACCGGGTAGCGCAATGACGAGGTCGGGTCGGCTGTCTTGCAGCATGAAGCTGTTGCGCAGGCGCTCCGCCAGCTTGCCGTGCAGTTGCCAGTTGGCGGGGTAGCGCACGATGTTCGCGCCCAGTTCCCGGGCCCAGTCTTCGATTTCGCCGCCCAGAAACTGATTGCCGCCGTGGATCAGCACACGCACTTCGTGCAGGCACTGGAAGGCTTCCAGCACTCGGCGGCAGGTACGGGTGTCAGCGTAATAACGCCCGGCACAGATCAGGACGCGCATGGCAGTTGATCCTTGTCGGCAGACGGTTGCGGATGGCTATCTGTCAGGTCATTGCTCTCGATATCGCGTTCCCCGGCGCGTTCGAGTACCGGGTAGGCCAGCGCCGCGATGTGGTGATGCACGCGTCGGTAGTCGCGCAGCAGCCGTTGAAAAATGTCACCGGACTCGGCCCAGGCGCTTTTGTCTTCGCGCAGGGCACGAAAGTGCGCCCGGCTGGCGGCAGCTTCGAGCCTTCTGACCGACTCTTTGCGGTTGACCAGATAGTGGGCGGTTGCAAGGTCTTCGCGAAGAAACACGGTAATCGCCAGGCTCAGGCTTTCCAGCAGTTCGTTGTGCAGCGGATAGAGCGTGCCCAGTTCGAAGGCCGAAAAGTTTTCACCGCGCCGCAGTCGGCGCGCTGCCAACTGCGCAAGGCTGGTGGACAGGATGTCGGCGGCGTGCTCCAGGTTGATCACGAACATCAGGATTTCCTGCGAGCGATCGGCGTCGCTGTCACTGATGCCTTCCTGGCCGATGTCCGCCAGATAGGCACGAATCGCTGCGCTCAGCAGATCCAGGGACTGGTCGATCTGCCGTACCTCATCGACGTTGCGCTGGTCAGAGGTCTGGAACAGTTGCAGCACGCGGTTGAGCATGATCGAGAGCATGTCGGCCAGCCGCAGGGCTTCACGCGCCGCGTTGGACAAACCGATGTTCGCCACCGCGAGGCCGGCTTCATCCAGATAGAGCGGCATGCCGGGATCAACATCCCGCGCAGGTGACGGCAGCAGGTGCGTCAGCAGTTTCGCCAGCGGTTCCGTCAGGCCGATGAACACCAGCGCCAGCAGCAGATTGAAGCTGGTGTGCAAGCAAACCACCCGTAGCGCGGGTGTCAGCTCTGCAATCGGGCTGCTCTGAGCCAGCATCGGCACGAACGGCAAACACACCAGCGCCCCGATGACCCGCACCAGCAGGTTGCCGACCGGCAAGCGCCGGGCCACGGCGGAACTGGTGTTGAGCACCGAGGGCAGGGCGCCACCGATATTCACCCCGAGCACCAGCGCCATGCTGGTCACCGGCGAGAGCAGACCAGTGGCGGCGAGCGAGGCGATCAGCAACACCACCGCGACGCTGGAATGGCAGATCCAGGTCAGCAGCATCGCCACCAGCAAGGCAATGATCATGTCGCCATCGAGGCTGTGCATGAGTGCATGGAAGATCGGCGTGCCTTCGACCTCTCCCAGCGTCGACCCGAGCATACGTAGCGCCAGCAGCATCAAGCCCAGGCCAATCAGCGCGCAACCGACACTCTCGTAGCGTGAGTCATCGCGCAGGCGGAAGACGATGAACCCGGCCAGCAGGACGATAGGGGTGACGATTGAAATATCGAAACTGAGCAGTTGCACCACCAGCGTCGAGCCAATATTGGCCCCGAGCATCACCGCCAACGCTGGCGCAAGGCCCAGCGCTCCGGCGGCAGTGAAGGAGGTCGCCATCAGGCTGACGGCGGTGCTGCTTTGCAAAATGCCGGTGATCCCGACGCCCGAGAGCACGGCCATCCAGCGGTTGTTGAGGTTTTTGCCCAGCCATTGGCGCAGAGGCGTGCCGAAGCCGCGCAACAGCGCCGAAGAAATCATATGGGTGCCCCAGAGCATCAGTGCGATGGAGCCGGCGAGGTTGATCAATAGAGTAGTTCCCGACATGAGGACTCTCCCTTTGCTATTTCATTGATTGATGGCACGAAAGCCGGATCGCGGCGTATAGAGGCGGCGAACACAAAAACCTGTGGGAGCAAGCTTGCTCCCACAGGGATTGTGGCGTTCAGACGATCAGAACCATTGCTTGAAGCGGCGGATGTAGAAGGTCTTCATCAACTGGGCGAACACGCAGTAGCTGAGCAGAGTGCCCACCAGCCATGGGAAGTACTGCCATGGCAGCGGTTGCAGACCGACCAGGGTGCCGAGTGGCGAGAACGGGATGTAGATGCCCAGCACCATCACCAGCCCGGTCATCAGGATCACCGGCAAGGCCGCGGTGCTCTGGAAGAACGGGATCTTCTGGGTCCGCAGCATGTGCACCACCAACGTTTGCGACAGCAAGCCTTCGATGAACCAGCCGGACTGGAACAGGGTCTGCATTTCCACACTGTTGGCCGAGAACACGTACCACATCAGGGCGAAGGTGGTGATGTCGAAGATCGACGAGGTCGGCCCGATCCACAGCATGAAGCGCCCGATGTTCTTGGCGTCCCACTTGCGCGGCTTGCGCAGGTATTCCTTGTCCATCTTGTCCCACGGCAGCGCCAGCTGAGAGATGTCGTACATCAGGTTTTGCAGCAGCAGGTGGATCGCCAGCATCGGCAGGAACGGGATGAAGGCACTGGCCACCAACACTGAAAAGACGTTGCCGAAGTTCGAGCTGGCGGTCATGTTCAGGTACTTCATGATGTTGCCGAAGGTCTCGCGACCTTTGATCACACCTTCTTCGAGCACCATCAGGCTCTTTTCCAGCAGGATGATATCCGCCGATTCCTTGGCAATATCGGTGCCGCTGTCGACCGAAATACCGACATCGGCGTCGCGCAGGGCAGGGGCGTCGTTGATGCCGTCGCCGAGGAAACCGACGGTGTGACCGTTCGACTGCAGCGCCTTCAGTACCCGGGATTTCTGCAGTGGCGTGAGCTTGGCAAACACCGTGCGTTCTTCAACCCGCAACTTGAGGGTCGACTCGTCCATCTTCTCGATGTCTTGGCCGAGCAGCGGGGTGCCAGGCTCCAGGCCGACTTCGCGGCAGATCTTGCTGGTGACCACAGCGTTGTCGCCGGTCAGCACCTTGACGGTCACGCCCATGTCGCGCAGCGCGGCAATCGCCGGGCCAGCGGTTTCTTTCGGCGGATCGAGGAAGGTCAGGAAGCCGCGAATTACCAGCTCGCGTTCGTCACTGGTTTTGTACTGGTTTTTGCTCTGGGCTTTCGGGATCTCGCGAGTCGCCACCACCAGCACCCGGAAACCGTCTTCGTTGTACTCGTTGGCCATCGCCAGCAGCGCTTTGCGACGCTGCTCATCCAATGCAACTACCACGCCGTTCTCGTGGATGTGGCTGGAAATGCTCAGCATCTCCTCGACCGCGCCTTTGCAGACCAGCAGATGATCGTCGCGGCTGTCCTTGACGATGATCGACAGGCGCCGACGAATGAAGTCGAACGGCAGCTCATCGATCTTGCTGTAGGCGAACGGGATCTTGAACGTCGGGTTGCGCTCGGCGAATTGCACCACCGCCTGGTCCATCAGGTTGCGCAGACCGCTCTGGTGATGGCTGTTGAGCCACGCCAGTTCAAGAATCGAGTCGTCGCGCCGGCCATTGATGTCGACGTGGTGCTCGAGGATGATTTTGTCCTGGGTCAGGGTGCCGGTCTTGTCGGTGCAGAGCACGTCCATCGAGCCGAAGTTCTGGATGGCGTTGAGGCGCTTGACCACGACTTTGCGTTTAGCCATCGCCATCGCGCCTTTGGCGAGGTTGGCGCTGACGATCATCGGCAGCATTTCCGGGGTCAGGCCGACCGCGACGGCCAGGGCAAACATCAGCGCATCAGCCCAATCGCCTTTGGAAAAACCGTTGAGCAGGAAGACGATCGGCACCATGACCAGCATGAAGCGGATCAGCAGCCAGCTGACACTGTTTACTCCCCGGTCGAAAGCGGTCTGCACCCGTGAGCCGACGATGGCTTTGGCCAGCGATCCAAAGTAGGTGCGTGGGCCGGTAGCAACCACCACCGCTCGGGCGGTGCCGCTGACCACGTTGGTGCCCATGAAGCAGATGTTCGGCAGGTCCAGCAGGTTTGACTGGTCGGCGGCTGTTGCGGAGGCGGACTTCTGTGCAACGTTGCCCAGGGTGTCGTATTTCTCCACCGGCAAGGCTTCGCCGGTCAGCACCGCCTGGCTGATGAACAGGTCGCGGGATTCGATCAGGCGAATGTCAGCCGGGATCATGTCACCGGCCGACAGCTGAATGACGTCGCCGGCCACCAGTTCACGCATCGGCACTTCGCGCAGTTTGGGCTTCATGCCCATTTGCTCGCGACGCAGCACGGTGGCGGTGGTGCGGACCATGGCCTTGAGCGCTTCTGCCGACTTGGCCGAGCGGTGTTCCTGCCAGAACCGCAGCAGGCTGCTGAGCGACACCATGGTCATGATAATGATGACTTTGGTGAGGTCGATTTCTTCGCCTGCCTGGAGTGGGAGCCAGTAATCGGTCACGAAGCTGATGCCGGCCAGCGCCAGCAGCACATAGATGAACGGATTGTTGAGGGCCTGGAGAAACTGGACGATGGCGTGAGGTGGCTTGTCATGGGCCACTTCGTTGAAGCCTTCGCGTTGCAGGCGGCCTTCGGCATCGAGCTCGGTCAGGCCGTCGGCGGAAGTCTTGACGTTGGCGAGGGTAACTGCGAGGCCGTTTTGCGCCTCACGGGCGGCGCGCATCGACAGCTTGGTGTCGTCGTTCGTGGCGCCCCGGACGTGCTTTTTCGGATCTTTTACAAGGGTCATTGCGTGTGCTCCTGCCGCAGTCTTGCGGCACGACACACTGCAAACTCAGCTAATTAAAGGCGAGCGAATGTAGGTCGAGTCGCAAGTAAGCGGTCGATTAAAGTTATTGTGTTTTTTAGTGTTTAACGTTCGCTGCACGCCCAATAAAAAACGGCATGCAGCGAACCTACTACTGGCCTCGTCCATAACGAACCTCATGAAGTCTGTGTGTTAAATAGGCAATAGAAAGTTGCCGAATTCCTTATTAAGGAAAACGCTGGTTATACACCCTTGGAAGTACTTTCAGATCAACTGAAAGTGCGTGCCCCGAGGTGCAGGCCGAGCCATACGCTGGCCTGCTGCAGGAGGTGCGCAAAGCACCAACTCGGTGGTTCCTGGCTTTCGTCGAGGCTCCAGCGTTGCTGAAGTTGGCCGGTCGACGGGCAGACGCGCCAAGTGGCACGCAGCTGAGCCTGAGTGCGCGAAGAAGGGGAGGAAAACGGCGAGTGAGCCGCCACAGGGCGCTCACGGCAAGGCTTTACGCGCATCGTCGAGGCGAAGGCGCGTACACCTGGCATTACAGTAGATTTGAAGTTCATAACATGCCTCGCAACCGGACTGACGCCGGAGAGGCAAGTTACGATGGAGCGTCAAGCCCTAGCGCAGCTCACCCGACCGAGGAGTCGAGTCCCGTCATTTTCTGGGTTAAGTGCCCAGCTCTGCGAAAACGCATCAGCCAGACAGCGTCTAGATACTGTGTCCATTGGATTCTTTTGTGAGTTGAAAAAAGGCCTGAGTTACCGGCCCGGGCAATGTACTCAGGCAGGCCGCTGACGTCAACCTTAAATCCATGTTGTTAAGGCATTAGACAGATAAGGACAGTGCAGAAGGGACGGTCAGAATAATTGCAGTCGACAGTGATCGATATTAAGGCGCGAAGTGCTCATGACATTCAGTCGTCATGAGCACAAGGGATTACGCTGTAACGCTTAATGATGCATGTGTCGGGAAATATCCCGGTAAGTATCGCTGTCCGTTGCCGCCAACAGCTTGCGACCATCCTTGAGCGTGGCGATGAACGTAATCTCGGTCTCCTTGCCCGCCATCAGGTAGCCGGCGATTGCCCCGATGGGGCCGAGCAGCATGGCGCCGGCGATGCTGTAGCCAATCGCATCCTTGTTGGTCACGCTGTCCTCGGTTGCCACTTCCAGGGTTTTGAATGCCGAGGGCCGCACTTTGATTTCCTGGTTAGGGTTGAAAAGGGTTTTCAACTGCAACGCCCCTTCACGGTACTCGCTATCGCCTTGTTGAAAATCTCCTGCCAAAACGGTGACATTGACCATGTTGAACTCCCCTTGTTCGAACATTGCTGAACCTGTTATCTCGCGCTTGCAGGGGGCAGACGTCAATCAGCTGGCGATGAAGGGGCGTACCATCAGTCCGGTCAAAAAAAGAGGCATGACGCTTCGCCCTTGAGCGGTGGCTATCTAAAAATTCAATAGCCCCGCTGCTTCAAACTGTGTCAGTTTCGTTACGCCTTCAACAGGGCGAGTGATAGGACGATCTCGCGAAGGGGTCGCCGTGGTCTATCGGAACCGACTATTTGAAACAAGGACGTAAGTGATGTCACAGGCCAAAGCAAAAGCGCTCATTTCTTCAGGGCAGGTCAGTTCGGCCTACAGTCAGGTCGATGCCTTCAGCCATTTGTATGATCGCGGTGGCGCTGAGCTGATTAACGGCAAACCGTCGTTCACCGCGGATCAGGCGGCTGATCAGATTCTGCGTAAAAACCTGTCCTGGCACGACACGGACGGCAATGGCAAAGTCGAACTGAGCTTCAGCTTCATGACGTCGGCGCCGGCTAACTACAACACCAAGCTGGGTCATTTCAGCGAGTTCAGCGATCTGCAGAAAGCCCAGGCGAAACTCTCTCTGCAATCCTGGTCGGACGTGGCCAATGTCACCTTCAAGGAAGGGGTCGCAGGCGGTGACGGGCACCTGAGCTTCGGTAACTACGATGTCAGCACCGGTGGCGCGGCGTTCGCCTACTTGCCGTCGGGCGGTAGCTACGACGGTCAGTCCTGGTACCTGATCAACGATCAGTACCGGGTCAACGAGACGCCGGGCACCAACAACTACGGGCGTCAGACCCTGACCCACGAAATCGGTCACAGCCTGGGCCTGTCCCATCCGGGCGTCTATAACGCGGGTAGCGGCAACCCGACCTATAACGACGTGACCTACGCTCAGGACACGCGCGGCTACAGCCTGATGAGTTACTGGAGCGAGAGCAACACCGGTCAGGACTTCAGCAAGGATGGCAGCGGTGCGTACGCCTCGGCACCGCTGATGGATGACATTGTCGCGGTGCAAAAACTCTACGGTGCCAACCTCGAGACCCGTGCCGATGATACGGTCTATGGCTTCAACTCCAACGCCGGTCGCGATTTCTACAGCGCCACGTCGGCTGAATCGAAAGTGGTGTTCTCGGTGTGGGACGGTGGCGGCAACGACACCCTGGACTTCTCGGGCTTCAGCCAGAACCAGAAGATCAACCTCAACCAAGGCTCGTTCTCTGACGTTGGCGGCCTGGTCGGCAATGTGTCCATCGCCCACGGCGTATCCCTGGAAAACGCTATCGGTGGTTCGGGCAATGACCTGCTGATCGGCAACGCGGTGGCCAACCTGCTCGAAGGCGGTGCCGGCAACGACATCCTCTACGGCGGCGGTGGCGGCGATAGCTTGTGGGGCGGGGCAGGGGCGGACACCTTCGTGTTCGGCGCGGCATCCGATTCGACCATGACCGCGCCGGACTGGATCATGGATTTCACCAGCGGTGAGGACAAGATCGACCTGTCGGGCATCGCGCAGTTCGCGTCTGGCGCCGCCACGCTGAACTTCGTCAGTGGCTTCACCGGCCATGCCGGCGACGCGATCCTGACGTACTTCGCACAGACCAACCAGACCAGTTTGTATATCGATCTCACCGGCCACGGTGCGGTAGATTTTGCCGTGGGAACGGTCGGTCAGGCGGCAACCACTGATATTGTCGCCTAAACTCTGCTGACAGGAACCGCCGATGCGGTTCCGTGCAGTGAAATGAAAGTCCGCCCAGGGCCAACATGGGCGGACTTTTTTTATGCCGTCAGTTTTTCTCCAGGTCCACGTCCTTGGTTTCGCGCAAGCAGAGCATGCCCACCACCAGGCTCACCCCGGTGATCAGTATCGGGTACCACAGTCCGTAGAAAATATCCCCGGTGTAGACCACCAGCGCGAACGATACGGTCGGCAGGAAACCACCAAACCAGCCGTTACCGATGTGATACGGCAGGGACATCGAGGTGTAGCGGATGCGCGTCGGGAACAGTTCGACCATCAGCGCCGCCAGCGGCCCGTAGCACATCGCCGAAATGATGATCAGCGCGACGATCAGCACGACGATCATCGGTTTGTTGATCTGCTGGGTGTCCGCCTGTTGCGGGTAACCGGCCAGGGTCACGGCACCGCGCAGGGCGGCGTCGTCGTAACCATCGATAGTGACATCGCCAACGCTGACCTGCACCGCGCTGCCAGCGGGGGCGGCTTTGCTGCTGTAAGGCAGGCCTTGTTTGACCAGGAAGGTTTTGACTTTGTCGCAGGGGCTGTCAAACCGCGCCTTGCCGACCGGGTCGAACTGGAAGGTGCAGGTGGCCGGATCGGCCAGCACGCTGATCGGCGCTTGTTGACTGGCGCGGTCGATGGCCGGGTTGGCGTAATGGGCCAGGGTTTTGAAGATCGGGAAGTACAGCACGGTGGCCAGCAACAGGCCAATCATCAGGATCGGTTTGCGCCCGACCCGGTCCGACAGCCAGCCGAAGAAAATGAAGAACGGCGCGCCGATCACCACACTGACAATCAGCAGGGTGTTGGCCAGGGCCGGGTCCATTTTCAGGAACTGGGTGAGGAAGAACAGCACATAGAACTGTGCCGCATAGAAGGTCACCGCTTGCCCGGCGTTGATGCTGAACAATGCAATCAGCACGACTTTGAGGTTTTCCCAGTTACCGAAGGATTCGCGGATCGGTGCTTTGCAGGACTTGCCTTCTTCTTTCATTTTCAAGAAGGCCGGCGACTCGTGCAGGCTCAGGCGAATCCAGGTCGAAATGCCCAGCAGGACAATCGACAACAGGAACGGAATGCGCCAGCCCCAGACCTCGAACTGATCACCGGTGAAGTAGCGGCAGCCAAGCACCACCAGCAGCGAGAGCAGCAAACCGAGGGTCGCGGTGGACTGAATCCAGCTGGTGTGGAAACCGCGTTTGCCGACGGGCGCGTGTTCTGCCACGTAGGTCGCGGCACCGCCGTACTCGCCGCCGAGTGCCAGGCCCTGAAGCATGCGCAGCACCACCAGAATGATCGGTGCGGCAATGCCGATACTGGCGTAGGTCGGCAGCAGGCCGACGGAGAAGGTTGCCAGGCCCATCAGGATGATCGTGGCGAGGAAGGTGTATTTGCGCCCGATCATGTCCCCCAGTCGACCGAACACCAGTGCGCCGAACGGCCGCACGATGAAACCGGCAGCAAAGGCCATCAGCGCGAAGATGAAGGCTGTGGTGTCGTTGACCCCGGCGAAGAACTGTTTGCTGATCACCGCCGCGAGGGCGCCGTAGAGGAAGAAGTCATACCACTCGAACACCGTCCCGAGGGACGAGGCGAAGATGACTGTCCGGGTTTCCTTGCTGGTGCCGGCGCTGAGCGTTGCGGCGATGGCTTGAGCCTGTTCTGACATGTCGGTATCCCTCACAGTGTTTATTTATTGTTGTTCCACTGTCAGCGCCGGCCGTATGGGCTGGCGCCGCTCCTGCTGGTATTGCGCGGTCCTCGTAGGAGCCCAGCTTGCTCGCGATGCAGGTGACGCGGTGTATCCGGTGATCTGCGTCATCGTTCATCGCGAGCAAGCTCGGCTCCTACAGGTGCGGCTCGGTGACCCGTTCTATTTCCGCGGTAGCGTTCCAGGTCGATGCGGCGAGAATCAGTTGCGCCGCTTTTTCGGCGATCATCAGTGTCGGTGAGCAGGTATTGCCCGAGGTGATGTGCGGCATGATCGACGCATCGGCGATGCGCAGGCCGGGAATGCCGTGAACCCGCAGCTGGGCATCGACTACGGCATCGGCATCGTTGCCCATGCGGCAGGTGCCGACCGGATGGAAAATCGTCGTGCCGATACGCGCGGCGGCTTCGTGCAGTTGTTCTTCGCTTTGCAAGGCCGCGCCCGGCAGGTATTCGACCGGGTTGAACGGTTGCAAGGCCGGTGCGGCAACGATGCGCCGGGTCAGGCGAATCGCCTCGGCGGCTACGCGCAGGTCTTCGGGATGGCTCAGGTAATTGGGTTGAATCAGCGGCGGCTGTTGCGGGTCGGCCGAGCGAATCTCGACGCGGCCACGGCTTTGCGGGCGCAGGTCGCAGACCGACGCGGTAAACGCCGGGAACGCATGCAAGGGTTCGCCAAAGCGTTCGAGCGAGAGCGGTTGGACGTGGTATTCGAGGTTCGCCGAGGTTTGTTCCGGTCCGGAGCGGGCGAAGGCGCCGAGTTGACTGGGGGCCATCGACAGCGGGCCACTGCGGTCGTACAGATAGCGCAGGCCCATGCCGATTTTACCCCACAGGCTGCCGGCGATCTGGTTCAGGGTCCGGGCATTTTCCAGCTTATAGATCAGCCGCAACTGCAAGTGATCCTGCAGGTTGCGACCCACGCCATTGAGCTCGTGGGCGACGCCGATACCCAGGCGTTTGAGCAGGTCGCCCGGGCCGATGCCGGAACGTTGCAGGATGCTCGGCGAACCGACTGAGCCGGCGCTGAGGATGATCTCCCTGCGGGCAGCAAAGATGTTTACCTGGCCTTGCCAGCGGGCGCTGACCCTGGATGCCCGGCCGTTTTCCAGCAGCACGCGGTCGACGTCGACACTGGTCAGGACGGTGAGGTTAGGCCGATGGCGAACCGGTTTGAGAAAGGCTTTGGCAGCATTCCAGCGCACCCCGGCTTTCTGATTCACCTGGAAGTAGCCGCAGCCTTCGTTGTCGCCCTGGTTGAAGTCATCGACGCTGGCGATGCCGCTTTGTTCGGCGGCGCTGCGGAAGGCGTCGAGAATCGGCCACGACAGCCGCTGGCGCTCGACGCGCCATTCCCCGGCGGCGCCGTGAAATGCCGAGTCACCGGCAAAATGGTTTTCGCTCTGTTTGAACAGTGGCAGTACGTCGTTCCAGCTCCAGCCGGGGTTGCCTTCGGCGGCCCAGCGGTCGTAATCGCCGGCCTGGCCGCGCATGTAGATCATGCCGTTGATCGATGAGCTGCCGCCCAGCACCTTGCCGCGTGGATAACTCAGGCTGCGGCCTTGCAGGCCGGTTTGCGCTTCGGTCTTGAAGCACCAGTCGGTGCGCGGGTTGCCGATGCAGTACAGGTAACCGACGGGTATGTGAATCCACGGGTAGTTATCGCGCCCGCCGGCTTCAAGCAGCAACACCCGGTGCTGCGGGTTGGCGGAGAGTCGATTGGCCAGCAGGCAGCCGGCCGGTCCGGCGCCGACCACGATGTAATCGTATGCATCAACGGCAGGTTGCATCCATGACCTCGCAGCGTGTTGTTCTTATTGGGATCCATCCTAGTTGTTAGTTTTCGGCAAAAGAATGTTAGTTTTTGCTCAGCTGCTGTGCGTTTTTAAACAGTGATCAACTCCCACGCATGCAAGGAAGGCTGATGTTCGACTGGAATGACTTGCGGTTTTTTCTCGAATTGCAACGCAGCGGCCGTTTGCTGACCGCCGCCCGGCGCTTGAAAACCACCCACGCTACGGTGGCGCGACACATCGAGGCGATTGAAACGAGCCTCGGCACCGCGCTGTTTGTCCAGCAAGCCCAGGGTTACCAACTGACCCCGGCTGGCGAAGCGCTGCTCAAACATGCTGAAGCCATGGAGAATGTCGCCTTGCTGGCGCAGGAGGAGATCACCCAGTCCAGTGCGCCGCTGGGCAAGATTCGCGTCGGGGTGACCGAAGGCTTGGGGATCATGTTTCTCGCCAGTCGCATGCAGGGTTTGTTTGACCGGTATCCGGGACTGGAAGTGGAGTTGGTGGCGGTGCCGCGTTTCGTCAGTATCCTCAACCGCGAAGCCGAGATCAGTATTCATCTGGAGCGCCCGGCGGCTGACATGCTGGTCACTCGCAAGCTCACTGATTACCGTTTGGCGCTTTACGCCAGTCAGGCTTACCTCGACCGTTCGCCGCCGTTGCGCAGTCGCGAGGACCTGGCGCGGCATGCCTGGATCGGTTACGTCGACGATCTGTTGTTCAGTCAGGAATTGATGTTTCTCAACAGTTTTTGCCGCAGTCCTCAGGTGGTGTTTCACAGCACCAGCGTGATTGCCCAGCAGCAGGCGGCGCGTTCGGGGTTGGGGATTGCGGTGTTGCCGTGTTACATGGCCAGCCATGATCCGGAGCTGGTGCCGCTGTTACCGGCTGAAAGTATTCAGCGCAGTTACTGGATCAGTACCCGGCGTGAGTTGCACAAGTCGGTGCGGTTGCGGGTGTTGTGGGATTATGTGGTGGGGTTGTGTGATCGCGAGCAGGCGCTGCTGCTTGGGCCCGGCTCTTAAGTGTAGGCTGCGATCTTTTGGTCCAGGCGGCCTGATAGCCGGCCTATCTCTCGCAGGTGTACATATCCATTTCTGCGGTAACGGCCACTTAGGGTTTCGCCCTTACGGCGACTCACTTTTTTTACAAGCGCCTAAAAAAAGTAAGCAAAAAAACGCTCGCCCCAAGCGTACGGCACCTCGCTTAGGCTCGGCGTTCCCTCGCTACGGTATTCATCAGGAGGCATCGCCTACGGTCTGCTTCGCGACGACCTCCTCTCGATGTGTCCGGCTACGCCGTACGGCGCTACGCGCCAACCTCCTGATGAACACCTCCACTCGGCCTCCCGAAGGGGCGGGTGGATCAAGATCAACAGCGGCAGGCGAGCTAACGCTCGGCCTGTTGAGTGGTGAAGGCGACGGTATGCGCTGCTTTGCCTTTTTGCCTTTTTTGTGGGAGACGGGCTTGCCCGCGATGACGACCTGACAGTCGACCTATCTTTTGCGGATGTACCCCAATCAAAAGTGTGGGAGCTGGCTTGCCTGCGATGGCAGCCTGACAGCCGACCCATCTCCCGCAGATGTACACCAATCAAAACTGCGGGAGCGCGGCTTGCTGGCGGTAGTGATTTTACCGACCCCATCGCTGGCTAGGGCTAGGCGCGTGCCTGCTCCGGGATTACGGGGTAATTTCGAACGCGGTGCTTCCCAGCCGTTCACCATTAATCATGATGTGTACCGCATGCGTGCCCGCGTAATGTTTGCGGGTGGTCAGCTCGCGGATCTGCTGGGTGCGGCTGAGGGTTTGGCGGGCGTGGGCGGGCAGGGTGAGGCCCTTGAGTTTGAAGACTTTCGCCGAGGTAGCGCCTGAGGCTTTGACGTAGTCGATGGCGTAATCGACCACCAGTCGCTGGTTGTCATTGGCGGTTGAGTGAAGGTCGAACGAGAGCTTTATGGTCTCGCCGAGACTGATCACTGGCGGTTCAACCTTGAGGTTATGGATCTCGACCTCGGGTTTACCGCCAGCGCCGATGATCGCCAGTGCCCGTTGGTTGCCCTGTTTGATCAGGCTGCGCAGGGCGTGTTTGGCGATCCACGCGGTGCGCGGGTCTTCCAGCGACCAGCCTTCGATCAGGCTCAGCACCCACTCGGGGTGGTCCTTGGTGATGTCGTTGAGGTGGTTGGCCACCGACTTGCGCACATAAAGGCTGCTGTCGGCCTTGAGGTTGTCGAGGATTACTGCTGCCAGCGTCGGGTCGGCTTGCACCGGTTCCAAACGAAATGACCACGGCAGGCGCGGGCGACTGCCTTCGCTGGCCAGGCGGCGGACGTGTTCGTTGTCGTCCAGCGACCAGTCGTGCATCAGTGCCAGTGAGCGTTCGAAGTCGCTGCGCAGGAAATGCCGGATCGCGAACTCCGAGGAACCGAACGTGGTGAAGTACTTGAGCGCGTCCATCGACAGCTCGAACGCGTGGGCACCATAAGTGGCGACGTACTGAGGCAGGAACATGCTGACGAAGCCGCTGTTCAAGCGTGGTGCGAGCGGGCGCAGGATTTCCAGTGTCTGCTCATAGCTCAGCGGCAACACCGCGTGCAGGCATTCACCGACCCGCGCCATGCGCTGCATCACCGACAACTCGGCCAGGCCTTCATTGGCCAGTTTCAGGAACGCCCTGGCGTTGAACGCCGGGTACACCGCGTGCATTTCGCTGGCGATGTGTTGCAAGCGCTCGGCGTTGAAGATTTCCTTCAGGGCGGGGGAAGACTGGTCGGTGCTACTCATCGTGGATTCCTTTCAACATTTCAGAGCAAAAGATCGCGGCCTGCGGCGGTTCCCACGGGGAACGCGATCTTTTTTGGCTTCAAGGTTTGACCGTCTCTTCCTCAATCCGATCCGCCTCGAACAACCGCGCCAGTTCGGCTCGGGCTTCCTGGGCGCTTTGCATGACTTTCGCGGCATCGTCGTAGATCGCGTGCTGGGCTTCGAGCACTTGTTCGTCGTGATGCTTGAAACGCTCGATGCGGGCGTCGGCCTGGGTCTGGCTCAGGCCAAGACCGATCAGGGTCCGGCGACTCATTTCCAGGCTTGAATAATAGGTTTCGCGGATCGCCTCGGCGCCGAGGTCGACCAACCGGTGCACGTGCTGACGGTTACGCGCACGGGCGATGATTTTCATGTGCGGGTAGAGCTTGCGCACCAGTTCGGCGGTCTTGATGTTGGTGTCCGGGTCATCGGTGGCAATCACAAAGTATTCCGCCTGCCCGACCTTGGCCGCGTGGAGTATTTCCGGGCGCATCGGATCGCCATAGAACACCGGCACACCGCCAAAACTGCGCGACAGCTCGATGGTTTCCACCGATGTATCGAGGGCGACGAACTGGATTTTCTGTGCCCGCAGGATCCGCGCGACGATCTGTCCCATACGGCCCAGGCCGGCGATGACTACGCGCGGGGCGTCGGTGTCGATTTCACGCAGGTGCGGCGGCACGGCAACGGGCTGGACTTTCGATTTCACCAGTCGGCCGCACATCAGCAGCAACAGCGGGGTCACGGCCATCGACAGGGTGATGGTCAGCACCTGAAGGTCGTACATCCGTGGGTCGAACAGGCCTTGGTCGCGGCCGATCTTGAACACCACGAACGCAAATTCACCGCCCGCCGCCAGCACGATACCCAGGCGCAACGCACTCAGCCGATTCAAACCGCCGGCCAGTCGCCCGACGACAAACAGCATCGGCAGCTTGAGCATGATCAGCAGCAGGGTCAGGCCCAGCACCGTCGCTGGGGCGCTGAACAGCAGGCTGATGTTGGCGCCCATGCCGACGCTGATGAAAAACAGCCCCAGCAGCAGGCCTTTGAATGGTTCGATTTGCGCTTCCAGTTCATGGCGGTATTCCGAGTCCGCCAGCAGCAGGCCGGCGAGGAATGCGCCGAGTGCCATCGACACGCCGACCAGGTCCATCAGCCATGCAGTGCCGATCACCACCAGCAGCGCGGTGGCGGTCGAGACTTCCGGCAGGCCGGTTTTGGCGACCACACGAAACACCGGTCGCAACAGGTAACGCCCGCCAATCACCACCACTGCGATGCTGCCGAGCACCCGCAGGACATGGTTCAACTCTTCAGCGGCGGTCGAGGTGTGATCACCGCCGGCGAGCAGCGGCACCATGGCGATCAGCGGGATCGCGGCGATGTCCTGGAACAGCAGAATCGCAAACGCCAGCCGCCCGTGCGGGCTGGTCAGTTCCTTGCGCTCAGCCAGGCTTTGCAGACCGAACGCGGTGGACGACAACGCCAACCCCAGGCCGAGCACGATCGCGCTATTGAGCGCCTGGCCGAACACGTAGAACGCCAGCACGCCGATCACCGAACCGGTCAGCAGCACTTGCGCCAGACCGACGCCGAACACCGCCTTGCGCATCACCCACAGCCGTCGTGGCGACAACTCAAGGCCGATGATGAACAGCAGCAACACCACGCCAAGCTCGGAAATATGGCTGACGCTTTGCGGGTTGCCGATCAATCCCAGCACCGACGGCCCGATGATGACGCCGGCCAGCAGATAGCCCAACACCGCGCCCAGTTGCAGGCGTTTGGCCAAAGGCACGGTGAGCACCGCCGCGAACAGAAAGACGACAGCGGCTTGCAACAGGTTGCCTTCATGGGGCATGGCTGACTCCTGGGAAAACGTCGAACAACAAAAATTGCAGACAATCATGGGTTGGAAAGGCGACAAGGATAAAGGCTGGGCCGGCATCAGTCAGTCATGAGTGCCGTCTATGGCGGATTTTTGCGTTACATTTTGCATCAATTTGTTACATCCATAGGATAAGCTGATCAATTCGTTTGCCGCTGAGTGCGCTTCATGGCCATCAACTTCGACCTGAATGACTTGCAGGCTTTTCGCGCCGTGGTCGAGCAGGGCAGCTTTCGCAAGGCCGCCGACGCGGTGCGCATCTCCCAGCCGGCGCTGAGTCGACGGATTGAAAAGCTCGAAGACGCACTGGGCGTCAAACTGTTCGAGCGCACCACTCGCCGCGTTAGCCTGACCCAGGCAGGGCGCGCGTTTGCGCCGAGTGTCGACCGGTTGCTGGATGACCTGGATGTGGCGTTGCTGGGGATCAGCGACGTGGCGTCGACCCGTTTGGGCTACGTCACTGTGGCCTGCGTGCCGTCGGCGGCCTATTACTTCATGCCGCGGGTGGTCGCTCAATACCATCAGCGATTTCCGCGAATCAAGGTCAAGGTGCTCGACTCCAGCGCCCATGACGTGCTGAGCGCAGTGGTCAATGGCGAGGCGGATTTCGGCTTGAGTTTCATGGGCACGCTGGAGGCCGACGTCGAGTTCGAACCGCTGGTGCAGGAACGTTATGTGGTCGCTTGCCGACGCGATCACGCCTTGGCCAACCGCGCAAGCGTGAGCTGGAGCGAGCTGTACCAGCAGGATTACATCTCCCTCGACAAGACGTCGGGCAATCGTTTTCTGCTGGATCAGGCGTTGAGCGGGATTGTGCCGGCGCGTCAGAGCATCTGCGAAACCCGACACGTCACCACTATGATCGGTCTGGTTGAAGCCGGGCTGGGGATTGCTGCGGTGCCGTTGATGGCCATGCCCGGCAATGACCACCCGATTCTGACTCACGTACCGCTGACTGACCCGCAAGTGATGCGCAGCGTCGGCCTGCTCAAGCGTCGGGGGCGGACGCTGACGCCGGCGGCGCTGGAGCTGGAACGGCTGATTATTGAAATGAAGGTCAAACCGGCCTCAGCCTGGATCGGCTGAGGCCGGCGCCAGGCTTAACGGCTGACCGAGTCCAGTCCGGTTGCCTTGACATCTGGCTGGGCGGCCGGGGAGGCGAGGTAGTCGAGCAAGGCTTTGGCTTGCACCGGATGTTGCGCACCAACCGGAATGCCGGCGGCGAAGCGTGTCACTGACTGCACGGATTCCGGAATCTTGCCGACGAAGGTCACGCCGGGCACCGGGAGCAATTCACTGACCTGTTGAAAGCCCAATTGGTAGTCGCCCGTGGCAACCACCGAAGCCACCGGAATTTTCGGCACCATGGTCGATTTGGCTTTGAGCTGCGGCTCGATCCCCAGGCGCTTGAACAGCTGATCCTGGATGTACACGCCGCTGGCGCTGTCGGAGTAGGCCACGGATTTGGCATTGAGCAATGTCGTCTTCAGCCCTTCGACCGAGCCGATGTCCGGCTTCGTCGCGCCCTCGCGCACCACCAGACCAATCCTCGAATCGGCCAGTTCAACTCGCGATTCGGGCAAGACCTTGCCTTGCTTGATCAACTCATCCAGGGCGTAGCCGACCATGATCACCACATCGGCGTGCTCGCCACGGGCCAACCGGTTGGGGATCGCTTCAGGCGCCTTGCCCATCGACGGGCCAAGCGCCGTATCGAGCGTGTTGCCGGTGGCGGCGGCGAACTTCGGACCTAGCACTTTATAGGCGGCTGTGAAGCCACCGGAGGTCATCACGTGCAGCTCTTCAGCCTGGGCAACGCTGCTCAGGCCCAGGGCGCCGATCAGGGTCAGCGCCGCAAGGTTCAGTAATTTTTTCATCGATACCTCTCTGTCTGGGGTTGGCTTATTGCACGGCGACTTGTAAACGACCGGTCGAGCGCCGGTACAGGTACAGCGTTGCGCACAACGCACACAGCGCAGCGAAACTCATCCAGTAACCGGGGGCGGCTTTGTCGCCGGAGTACTGAATCAGGAAGGTCGAAATCGCTGGGGTGAAGCCGCCGAATACTGCGGTCGCCAGGCTGTAGGCCAGGGAGAAACCGGCCACGCGGACTTCCACCGGCATGATTTCGGTCAGCGCTGCAACCATGGCGCCGTTGTACAAACCGTAGATGAACGACAACCACAGCAGCACCAACAGCATGTTGATGAAGCTCGGTGCCTGGACCAGATACGTCAATGCCGGGTAGGCCGTGGCCAAGGTCAGCAGGGTCATCGCCACCAGCACCGGGCGCCGACCGATGCGGTCCGACAGTGCGCCACCCAGTGGTAGCCAGCAGAAGTTCGACACGCCGACCAGCAAGGTCACCAGTAGCGCATCGGAAGTGCTCAGGTGCAGCACGGTTTTGCCAAAGGTCGGCGCGTACACGGTGATCAGGTAAAACGCGGTGGTGGTCAGCGCCACCATCAGCATCCCGGCGATCACGATCTGCCAGTTTTGCAGCAAGGTGCCGAACACCTGACGCATGCTTGGGCGGTGGCGGCGGGCGGTGAACTCTGCGGTTTCTTCAAGACTGCGCCGCAGCAGGAAAATAAACGGCACGATCATGCAACCGACGAAAAACGGAATGCGCCAGCCCCAGTCGGCAACCACTGTCGCCGGCATCCATTGGTTCAGCGCATAGCCCAGCGCCGCAGCAACGACGATCGCCACTTGCTGGCTGGCCGACTGCCAACTGGTGAAAAAGCCCTTGCGGCCCGGCGTGGCGATTTCCGCCAGGTACACCGACACGCCGCCCAGTTCCGCACCGGCGGAGAAGCCTTGAAGCAGACGGCCGATCAACACCAGCGCCGGAGCGAACAGACCGATGGTCTCGTAGCCGGGCACCAGCACAATCAGAATCGTGCCGCTGGCCATGATCGACAGGGTGACGATCAACCCTTTGCGGCGGCCGACATCATCGATGTAGGCACCAAGAATCACCGCGCCCAAAGGACGCATCAGAAAACCTGCGCCAAACACTGCGAAGGTCATCATCAGCGAGGCGAATTCGCTGCTGGCAGGGAAGAACGCCGCCGCAATATAGGTGGCGTAGAAACCGAAGAGGAAGAAGTCGAACTGTTCCAGGAAGTTGCCCGAGGTGACCCGGAAAATTGCACTGACTTTGCTGCGAGCGGATGTCGCTGGCGGATGGGTTGTAGCCTGCATGTTGTGTCTCCCGCGCTTTTATGACATGCGCAACGTGGCGCATGGATATTATTAAGGCCGGATACTGGGGCAGGTCGATCGATATGATAAGTGCATATTTAACATCCATTGATGCGTATGGATTATCACTGCGGTGAGATCAATCGCAGAATCATCGCTACAGTGAGGTGTGAGCGTTTCGAATGACCGGACGCAATGGCGGTCCTAGAGCGGGTGTCACCCATTCACTGGAGAAATACCGATGCTGCGTCAAAGAAATCTGGCTGCCATGGCGGTGCTTGTGAGTCTTGCAGTTATCTGCCCGACGGTCCTGGCCGCCGATACCCGGCAAACCATCGTCCAGTCGGCGCCAATCAATGCCCGCAACCTGCACGTCGGCGACCAGGCGCCGGACGTCTACACCCGCAGCGAAAAAGCCCTGGTCGACTGGAAAAGACGCGGCTTGAATACCCCGCCAAGCCAGAGCCAGTGGGTACAAGTCAATGACAAGTACATGCTGGTGCACACCGGCAACGGGCAGATTCTGGCGGTCATGCCGATTGAGCGTTGAGCTTGCGCCTGCATCAGTGTCTTCAACAGGATTGCCCTGCAGCGCGAAATCTGAGAAAACGCGGGCCGTGTTTAGTGTCATCGCGAACGAGAGAGAGTAATGAACGAAGAATTGCAGGTCATCGACCTTGAACTGGGCGATGGCAAAGCCGCCGTTAAAGGCGCCTTGATTACCACCCAGTACCGCGGTTTTCTGGAGGACGGTACACCGTTCGATTCTTCCTGGGAGCGCGGTAAACCCTTTCAATGCGTGATCGGCACCGGCCGAGTGATCAAGGGTTGGGATCAGGGCTTGATGGGTATGAAGGTCGGCGGCAAGCGCAAGCTGCTGGTGCCAGCGCACTTGGCATATGGCGAGCGCTCGATGGGCGCCATCCCGCCCAATTCCAACCTGGTTTTCGAGATTGAATTACTCGAAGTGCTGACTCGCGACGACTGACCGCTGTTACGCCTCGAACCCCGGTAAATGGCAGATTCGCTCGCTGAGAAACTCGGTGAGCAACCGCGCACGCAACGGTCGGTAGCGGCGTTCGGGGTAGAGCGGATTTCAGATCGGCCCTTGAAGTCCGGCATAGTGAAAGGCAACTCCGTTTGTAAGAGGCAGAGGCAGAGGCATGGCGAAGCACGTCAGTGCGCAAACGCTTCAGGGTATTTGTCCAGATAGGCATCATTGAGCTGCGTATCCTGGGAACGCATGAACGTTTTGAAGTCGGGTACCAGAAAGACCAGCAGAGACAACAGCAGCACCATGACGCCCAGCAGCGTGATTGTCAGTGCAACCCCCAGATAGGCGATCAGGGTATTCATCGCGAAACTGCCCAAGGGGCTAGCCGCCGCAGACAGAAATGAAACCGTGGCAAAAATCCGGTTGCGATGGAGCTTTGGCGTCGCCAGCAACCTCACAGCGGAGGTGGGGATGTTGATCAACATCAGGCCGACGCCGCCGCAGAAGAAGGCCACGGGCACGATGAACGACGATGAAACGGTGCCGACTGCCACCAGATTGCCCCCCAGTAATGCAAAACCTGCGGACACACACATGTCACGGGGGACCCGGTCGGATAACCAGCCGATGATCTTGTAACTGCCCGCCAGAATGCCCAGCCCGAAGCACGAATCCAGAAGACCGATGTAAGTGACCGGGTACTGGATGACGTCCTTTACGTACAGAGGGATCAGGATGGTGAAGAACGGAAACAGGGCAAAGTTGATCAGCATTGCAATGATGGCCAGGTAAAACTCGACTTTCACTCCGTAAACCACTTTGAAGCCGGAATAGATCATGCTGAAGCCGCTGGCACCCGGGGCTTTTTCGTCTTGGCCAGTGGCACCGATGTGGCTCGGGATGGTCGCGATCAACGTCCCGGCGATGAGAATCGCAAAAAAGTCGGCGGCAAAGGCGAAGGTGATACCGAACCTGTAAATCAGCCCGCTGGCCAACACCGGCCCCAGCAGAATGGAAAAGGACGACATCACGCTTTTGGTCCGAAAGGCCAGAGAGACTTTATCGTCGTCTGCAAACAAAGAAATGATCGACGCCTGGAGAGGGTCTCGCACGCCGACGATCGCACTGCTGATCATCATCAGCGCGCCCACCGTCCAGGGGTTGAACGACCCCGTGGCGGACAGCACCACCATCAACAGCGCTGTCAGCAGGCTGATGCATGAGGCCAGCTTGATTATCAGGATTTTGTTGTACTTGTCCCCCAGCCATCCCAGCACGGGTTTGGCTAACACTTCCGCCGCGATGGAACAGGCAATCATGTTGGCGAAATAGAGCGCAGAGCCTGTTTCCTGCAAGGTCCACCAGGCCACCGCCAGTTGATTGCACCGTCCTCCCAGAACCATCAGCAAAAAACTGAATTGCACTTTCAGCAGACGCCGGTCGATGCCGGGAAAGCCCCACGTAATGCCTGAAAAATTTGCACTCATTGACATTCCTTTGATCGGGATAGGGCGACTGCGCAAGCAGGAACGTTCAAGAGTACAGGTCGACGCGGCCCCTGAAACAAACTCAACTTGTTCTAGCGCTGTTCCGCGGCATATCCCATGACCATTGGGTGAATGCAGGGTTGCCAATATTGACGTGATCGACGACTATTCTTTCCGTAGATAGGTATAGGGGGTATGGGTATGTCGCACATTCACGAACACAAGGACGATCTGCTGAAGCGGGTTCGTCGTATCGCCGGCCAGGTTCAAGCCGTCGAGCGGGCATTGGAGTCGGAAGCCGACTGCGCCAAGACCCTGCATCTGGTCGCGGCAATCCGTGGCGCGGTCAACGGTCTGATGGACCAGTTCATCGAAGCCCACGCCCGTGAACACGTGGCCAGCCCCGAGCTCAGCGATCAAGAACGCGCCGAAGGTCTTGAAGAGTTGCTGCAAGCCATTCGTCGTTATTCAAATTGAAGGTCATGCAACCCATGCGCAGTACACCTCAGGTTTCACGTTATTCCCACGATCACATGTTCCTGGGGGCCACCCACGATGAGAATGCCAGACGCACGTTGTGGGTCGTTGCGCTGACGTTCGTCATGATGGTTGGCGAGATCATTGCCGGTTACATCACCGGTTCCATGGCGCTGTTGGCGGATGGTTTCCATATGGCCACCCACGTCGGTGCGCTGGGCATTACCGCAATTGCCTACGGGTTTGCCAGACGCAACGCCGGTAATGCGCGCTACAGTTTTGGTACGGGCAAAGTAGGGGATCTGGCGGGCTTCGCCTCGGCCATGGTGCTGGGGCTGGTCTCGATCTTCATTGCTGTAGAGTCCGTCATGCGGTTGTTTCAACCGACTACCGTGGCCTTCACCGAAGCGACACTGATCGCCGTGCTGGGCCTGGCCGTGAACATCGTCAGCGCGCTTTTACTGGCCGGCAACTCTGCGCATCATGACCACGGTCACGGTCACGGTCACGGTCACGGTCACGGTCACGGTCATCATCACGACAACAATCTGCGTTCGGCTTATGTTCATGTGCTGGCCGATGCGATGACTTCCGTGCTCGCAATCGCTGCGTTGTTGGCTGGCCGCTATCTGGGTTGGGTCTGGCTGGACCCGGTGATGGGGATCGTCGGCGCAATCGTCATCGCCAATTGGGCCTATGGCTTGATGCGAGACAGCGCCGCAGTGCTGCTGGACACGACCGATGAACACGTCGCCGCCGAAGTTCGTGAGCTGCTGGAGTCGACAGGCGATGTCAGCATCACCGACCTGCATGTCTGGCGCGTAGGCCCACAGGCCCGGGCAGCGATTGTCAGCGTGGTGACCTCGGCAGCCGTCACGGCCGATACCATCCGCGAACGGCTGGCCCCGGTTCATGAGCTGTCACACCTGACGGTTGAATATCGCAACGCTTGAGGACCCTGCTACGGGCATTTATCTGGCAATACGTCAGTAAATAGCTTGACGTCTTCAAGGGTGTCCGAGATGACAGGTTCAAGAGAGGGGAATCGCGCCTTCGCATGCTCAAAGGCCGCGAGTACCTTCTCTAGCTCCAGTTGACCGTGTCGGCGTGCCACATGACCAAGGGCTGTGATGGCCGCTGATGCAACATTTTCACTCTCACTGTCCAGATAGTGCAGGCAAGTGTTCTGAGCCCACGCTCCATCTGGCTCGTTAAGACCGATGGAGATCAGGGCGGCGATGACATCCGTTTCCTTTCCTTCAGCAAGAAGAGTGTTCACTTTGTCATGGTTCATCGAAGGATCTTGATAGAGCAGGCTCACTTTTTAACTCCCTGAATGTTGCCTTTGTTGTCGACCGTTCCGGCTTTGATCAGAGCATGTCTTCATATGCCTGCTGTCGAGACTCACGCTCTGCAAGCTCGGTTGGCGTCATGTATCTAGAGGTGCGGTGATGACCGTCACCCGACGGAGGGTTCCAGACTTTTGGTATGTCCTTTTTACGAGCCATGCGCATCCTTGTTTCGCCTGTTAAGTACGACGAGACGCTATCTCAAGCGGAGTGCCATGGCTGTAGGACGGGGTCTGAAAACGCTGACGATGTTCCGGCTTCGAAAATCACCACGATCATCACTGAACCTCCTACCGCTCGGTAAACACCGGAATGCGCCCGTTCAATGACGGGCGGTACTCCCAGGCAAGCTGATCGAGCAAATCGTTGTGCGTCAGGATTTCGCTGAGCGTGGCGCTGGCGATGTTCAAGGCCAGTGCCTGGCCGGGGCACTGGTGGCGGCCGGCGCCGAAGGTGAAGCTGCGGCGGGTTGGGCGGTCGAGGAGCAAGGCGTCCGGGTTGTCATTGAGCTGTGGGTCGCGGTTGGCCGAGGCCAGCAGTACCAGGATGACATCGCCGGGTTTGAGACTCACGCCGGCGATTTCACAAGGCGCGCTGACGAAGCGACGGGTGTTCTGCACCGAAGGGTCATGGCGCTGGACTTCCGCCAACAGATCGTTGACCCGCGCCGGGTCGCACTGCACTTCAGCCTTGAGCGGCGGATTGCGGATCAATGCCAGCATGGCGTTACCGATCAATCCGGCAGTGGCCTCATAGGTCTGGGAAAGCAGGCCAATCAGGTTGGCGAGCAGGGTGTCGGGGTTTGCCAGGCGTTGACGAATCCCTTCAAGTAGAGGGCTTTGGTGATCCTGCGCGCTGAGGCGTTCTATGAAGTAACCGTTCAACTGTTCCGCCGCTGCATGGGCCGTGTCCAGTTGAACCGGGTTGCTCAGCGGCGACAGGCACGCGACGAAATCAGCCGTCAGATTGCTGAGGGTTCGACCTTCGGCTGGCGTAAAGCCGAGCAACGCAGCGACCACGCACACCGGGCCCATGAACATGGCCTTGTGTAGTCCGTCAGCAGATGGGCTGATCAACCGGGCGCGCACCAGTGCGCTGACTTCATCGGTGTCGATCACTTCAAGTCCCGGCTGTATGGCCGACCTCGGGCAGCGCTGGCGTTCGCCATCGTTCATTCGCATCAAGTGACCAAACACCTTGCCAGCCGCGCCGTGCGCAATGGCGTTAGGCACCGGTTCGTGGGCCGGCCGGACTTTGCAGTCAGGATGAGCCAGCACGGCGGCAACGGCCTGGGCGCTGCTGGCCACCCACAGACTCAGTCCTTGATGAAATGAAAGTCCGCCGTCGGCGCGCAGGCTGGCGTAATAAGGGTAGGGGTCGGTATGTGTCGCGGCGATGATCGGGTCCATGAAGCGCTGCCTTATTCGTGGGGGGAAAGTGTTGCTACTATCTGCAGTCGGGCAGGGCGACGATTCGTCAGGGAGCGAAATATGAACGTAGAGCAGCACGACATCGGCGTCTCGCAAGTGGCGGCAGCCATTGCCGAGCCGGCCCGAACGAAAATCCTTTGCTCGCTGATGGACGGCCACGCGCGCACCAGTACTGAACTGGCCGTGATCGCCGACGTCAGCGCCTCTACCGCCAGTGCCCACTTGGCGAAACTCAAGGAACTTGCCTTGGTGCGGCTGCATGTTCAGGGGCGTCATCGTTATTACAGCCTGGCGGACCAACGGGTCGCCCAGGCCCTGGAAGCGCTGATGGTGATCGGCCAAAACGCCGCGCCAACCTTTACTCCCCGAACCCCGGATCGCCTGCAATTTGCTCGCACTTGCTACGACCATATGGCCGGCACCTTGGCCGTGCTGCTGCATGACCGGATGCTGGAAGCGGGTTGGTTGGCAATGTCGGAGCAGGGTGATCAGCAGCACGCGCTGAGTGAACCCGGTGAGCGGTTTTTCGAAGGGCTGGGCATCGACGTGAAGTCCTTGAGCAGCCTGCGTCGACGTTTTGCCTGCCCTTGTCTCGACTGGAGCATGCGTCGCCCGCATCTCGGCGGCTCATTGGGCGCGGCGTTGTTGCAAACGGCGATCAAGCGCAAATGGCTGACACAGGATCTGGACAGTCGAGCGCTGGCGTTGACGGCGACCGGGCGTAAAGAGATCACGGCCAGATTCGCGATTGAACTGCCGGCGCTGGCGAAGGTGAACCTGCGGAGTGCCACTGAGTCAGGCAGTCGCGCGGTTGTCAGTCCTTCGCCATAACGGCGTATTCGCTATCGACTGGCCGAGGCCATCAGCACGCCGAAGCTGGCGAACGTAACGCCTGACACCTTCGCCGCCAGCCAGGAACCTTTTTGACTCGACAGCCAGCCTTTGGCTGCATTGGCGAGCAGGGCATAGCTGCTGTGGATCAGGATCACCAGCACGCTGTAGGAGCTGACCAGGGTAAAAAACTGGCGGTAGTAGTGCGTCGAGGTGTCGATGAACTGCGGGAACACCGCGAGAAAGAAGAACACCGCTTTTGGGTTCAACAGCTGCAGCGATGCCGCTTCGACGAAGCGATACCCAGGACCCGACGAGTTCACTTCGCGCTCAGGAATGAAACGATCAGTGCGCCAACTTTTGTAACCCAAGTACAAGAGGTACGCGGCACCAGCATACTTCAGTACGGTGAACGCACTCGCGGAGGTCGCGAGTATCAGGCCCACGCTGGTCGCGCTGATCCCGGCGACGACAAACGCCCCGAGGGCGATGCCCAGGATACCCGGCAGCGCGCCGGTCCAGCCATGGCGCAGGGAATTGGTCAGCGTGAGCACCACGCCGGGCCCGGGACTCAGAATGGTCAGGGCGGCGAACAGTAAAAACAATCCGTAGCTATTCATCTCTCACTCCATCAGGTGGCATCGGCTGCATGCCCGCAGATTGGCGTGACGATGGAGGTGTGACAAACGCTTTAATTGCACGGCATATGTGACTAAATTAGACGCATGATTAATCAACTCCCTCCCTTGAATGCGGTTCGCGCTTTTGCGGCCGCCGCTCGTCATCAGAGCTTCAGCATCGCGGCCGAGGAACTGCATGTCAGCCACAGTGCCGTCAGCCGTCACATCAAACGGCTTGAGGAACATCTGGGCGTGCTGCTGTTCGAACGGCGCATCCGGCAATCGCTGCTGACCCCGGCGGGACAGAGCTTCTATGAACAGGTCAGCGCGGGCCTGTCACAGATTGCCAACGCCGCCGTAGCGCTCAAGCAACACGCCTCGCTGCGTACCGTAAAGATCAACGTCCGTCCGACCTTTGCCCAGCGCTGGCTGACACCCAGGCTGGCGGAGTTCATGGCGCTGCACCCGGAGATCAAACCCGAGGTGGTCACGTCCACGCTGGCGCCCGATCACGCACGAGACAGGTTCGACGTCGTTATTCGACGGGGCCGCGACGGCTGGGCGCCGGACATTTATGCTCAGGTACTGTTTGAAGACGAATTGCTGCTGGTCGCGGCGCCTGCGCTGATCAAGCGTCTGCCGCTCGACGACTTGAACGCCCTCAGCCGACATACCTTGCTGACCGCCAAGACTCGCCGTGAGGATTGGCACAACTGGGCCCTGTTGTTCGGCGAAACGCAGTCAGCGACTCAGATGACGCTGCAGTTCGATCACATGCAGCCGGTGCTTCAGGCTGCCGTGGAGGGACAGGGCATAGCGTTGTGTCCGGCCTCGTTGCTGGGCGATGACCTGTCGAGCGGCCGGCTGATTTGTCCGTTGCCCGATTTGCGTATGCCGTTGCCGCGTTACTACTACGGTGTTGCGCCGGATGTGACAGAGCAGACCCAGGTGTTTCTGGAGTGGTTGTTTGCCAGGCTCGATGTAGATGCCGGCCAATAAAAAGCCCACCCACCGCGTAAGCGATGGGTGGGCTTTTCAGTGCCGCAAGCGCTGGATCAGACCTTGACGATCCAGCCCTCTGGCGCTTCGATGTCGCCGGTCTGCACACCGGTCAGCTCTTTGTAGAGCTTCTGGGTGACCGGGCCGACTTCGGTTTCGCTGTGGAACACATGCAGTTTGCCGTTGTACTCGATGCCGCCGATTGGCGTGATCACCGCAGCAGTACCGCAGGCGCCGGCTTCCTTGAAGTCGCTGATCTTGTCGATGAACACGTCGCCTTCAACGACTTCCATGCCCAGGCGCGATTTTGCCAGCTCGATCAACGACAGACGGGTGATACCCGGCAATACCGAAGGGGATTTCGGCGTGACGAATTTGTTGTCCTGGGTGATACCAAAGAAGTTCGCAGAGCCGACTTCTTCGATCTTCGTGTGGGTCATCGGGTCCAGGTAGATGCAGTCGGCGAAGTGCGCCTTCTTGGCCTGGGAGCCAGGCATCAGGCTGGCGGCGTAGTTGCCACCGACCTTGGCCGCGCCGGTGCCTTGTGGCGCGGCACGGTCGTAGCTGGAGATCAGGAAGTTGTGCGGGGTCAGGCCACCTTTGAAATAGGCGCCGACCGGGATGCAGAAGATCGAGAAGATAAACTCGGGAGCGGTACGCACGCCGATGTTGTCACCCACGCCGATCACGAACGGACGCAGGTACAGCGCGCCGCCAGTGCCGTACGGCGGAATGAAACGCTCGTTGGCACGCACCACGGCCTTGCAGGCCTCGACGAATTGTTCGGTGTCGACCTGCGGCATCAGCAGGCGAGCGCAGCTGCGCTGCATGCGTGCGGCGTTCTGGTCCGGGCGGAACAGGTTGATCGAACCATCCTTGCAGCGGTAGGCCTTCAGGCCTTCGAAGCATTGCTGGCCATAGTGAAGGGCAGTGGAGCCTTCGCTGATGTGCAGCACGTTATCGGAGGTCAGGGTGCCTTTGTCCCAGGCGCCATCGCGCCAGTGCGACAAATAGCGCTTGTCTGTCTTGATGTAGTCAAAACCCAGCTTGTCCCAATTGATGCTTTCGTTACCCATGACACCCTCTATCACTTAACAATCGCCTGAATGGTTCAAGGCTTCTGACGTTTTTCTGGATGGGGACAACAATACTTCATTCCAGGCCTAAATCGCAGCCCGGACTATCGGGTGATTGGCAGATTTCTTAGCCCGCTCACGAAACTTGCCGCCGACCCTTCATTATTCGAAACCCTGTGGCGAGGGAGCTTGCTCCCGTTCCAGTGCGCAGCACTGGTAAAACCGGACACTGCGGTGTATCAGGCAGATCGCAGTGACGCGATTGGGGCCGCTTCGCAGCCCAGCGGGAGCAAGCTCCCTCGCCACAGTTGAGCGGTTACAGATGTAACGCGTGCCCCAAGGCGCGCAACGCCGCTTCCTGCACCGCTTCACCCAATGTCGGGTGGGCGTGGATGGTGCCGGCGATGTCTTCCAGGCGTGCGCCCATTTCCAGGGACTGGCCGAATGCCGTCGACAACTCGGACACCCCGACACCCACCGCTTGCCAACCGACAATCAGATGATTGTCACGCCGCGCGACCACCCGCACGAAGCCGCTTTTCGATTCCAGGGTCATCGCCCGGCCGTTGGCGGCGAACGGGAAGTTCGACACGATGCAATCCAGGCCAGCGGCTTTGGCTTCATCCGGGGTTTTACCGACTACCACCAGTTCCGGGTCGGTAAAGCACACGGCGGCGATGGCGGTGGGATTGAACTCGCGGTGTTTGCCCGAGATCAGCTCAGCGACCATTTCACCCTGCGCCATGGCGCGGTGGGCGAGCATCGGCTCGCCACTCAGGTCACCGATGGCCCAGACGTTGCGCATGCTGGTCGCGCAGCGGTTGTCGATCTTGATCGCCGAGCCGTTCATGTCCAGGTTAAGCGCTTCAAGGTTCCAGCCCTGGGTGTTGGGTTTACGCCCAACCGCCACCAGCACCTGATCGGTGGCCAGGTTCAGGATTTCACCGTTCGGGTCGCGCACTTGCAAGGTATTGGCTTGTGAATCAAAGCCTTCGACGCTGTGCTTCAAGTAAAGCTTCACGCCGAGTTGCTTGAGCGCTTCGTTGACCGGCTGGGTCAGTTCGGCATCGTAGGCTGGCAGAATCCGATCCTGCGCCTCGACCACGCTGACCTCGGCGCCGAGCTTGCGGTAGGCAATGCCCAACTCAAGCCCGATGTAGCCGCCACCCACCACGATCAGCCGTTTTGGCACGCTTTTCGGCGCCAGGGCTTCGGTGGAAGAGATGATCGGCCCGCCAATTGGCAGCATCGGCAGGTTGACGCTTTTCGAACCGGTGGCCAGCAGCAGGTGCTCGCACTGGATACGGGTGTCGCCAACCTCGACGGTTTTACCGTCGATGACCTTGGCCCAGCCTTGAATGACCTGGACCTTGTGCTTTTTCAGCAGCGCCGCGACGCCGGTGGTCAGGCGATCAACGATGCCGTCCTTCCACTCGACGCTTTTGCCGATGTCCAGGGTCGGCGCCGAGACGTTGATCCCGAGGGCCGAATGCTGGCTGTGGTGCTGAGTCTGATGGAACTGCTCGGCCACGTGGATCAGCGCTTTCGACGGAATGCAGCCGATGTTCAGGCAGGTGCCGCCGAGCGCCTGGCCTTCGACCAGAATGGTGCTGATGCCCAGCTGACCTGCGCGGATCGCCGCTACATAACCGCCAGGGCCGCCGCCGATAATCAGCAGCGTGGTGTTCAGAGTCTGTTGCATGCCTTACTACTCCACAAACAGGGTTGCGGGTTGTTCGAGCAAGCCACGAATGGCCTGGATGAATTGCGCCGCGTCCATGCCATCGACCACCCGGTGATCGAAGGAGCTGGAGAGGTTCATCATCTTGCGAATCACGATCTGGCCTTTGATCACCATCGGCCGCTCGACGATCTTGTTGACGCCGACGATCGCCACTTCGGGCAGGTTCAGCACCGGAGTGCTGACGATGCCGCCCAAGGCGCCAAGGCTGGTCAGGGTGATGGTCGAGCCGGACAGTTCATCGCGGCTGGCTTTGCCATTGCGCGCAGCCGTGGCCAGACGGGAGATTTCCGCAGCGCTGTCCCACAAGCTGCGAGCCTCGGCGTGACGCACCACCGGCACCATCAAGCCAATGTCGCTTTGGGTTGCGACGCCGACATGCACCGCACCGAGGCGGGTGATGACCTGGGCTTCGTCGTCGTAACGGGCGTTGATCTGCGGGAAGTCGCGCAGGGCGACGACCATGGCGCGAACCAGGAACGGCAGCAACGTCAGCTTGCCGCGAGTTGCGCCGTGCTTTTCATTCAGATGCGCACGCAGTTCTTCCACCGCTGTCACGTCGATTTCTTCGACGTAGCTGAAGTGCGCCGCACGCTGAGTCGCATCCTGCATGCGTTGGGCGATCTTGCGACGCATGCCGATCACCGGGATCTGCTGTTCGTCGTTGCGTTCGGCGTATGCGGCCACAGTGCTCGATGCGTTCGACTGACCTTGTGCCAGATAAGCCTCGAGGTCTTCGTGAAGAATCCGCCCGGCAGGGCCGGTGCCACGGACCAGACGCAATTGAATGCCGGCATCCAGCGCGTGTTTGCGTACGGCCGGGGAGGCCAGCGGACGTTCATCGGCTTCGCGAGCGATCATCGGGCCTTGCGGCGCAACTGGGCGAGCCGGGACGGCGGATTTGCTTTCAATCGCGGCTTCGACTTTCGGTGCGGCGACTGGCGCAGGCTTCGGTGCTGGTGCAGCCGGCGCTGGCTGAGACGACGCTTTGACGTTGCCTTCACCTTCCACTTCGATACTGATCAGAATGCTGCCGACGGCCATGACTTCACCTGGCTCACCGCCGAGGGAGATCACCTTGCCATGCACCGGGGACGGAATGTCGACCATCGCCTTGTCGGTCATCACATCGGCCAGCACCTGATCTTCGACGACCATGTCGCCGACCTTGACGTGCCACACCGACAGTTCAACTTCTGCAATGCCTTCGCCAATGTCCGGCATTTTAATAACGTGCGTGCCCATTCAGACCTCCATGACCCGTTTCAACGCCGCGCCCACACGGGACGGACCTGGGAAATACGCCCACTCTTGCGCATGCGGGTAGGGAGTATCCCAACCGGTCACACGCTCGATTGGCGCTTCCAGGTGGTGGAAGCAATGTTCCTGAACCAGCGCGACCAGTTCGGCGCCAAAGCCGCAGGTGCGGGTGGCTTCGTGGACGACCACGCAACGGCCGGTTTTCTTCACCGATTTGACGATGGTTTCCAGGTCCAGCGGCCACAGGCTGCGCAGGTCGATGACTTCGGCGTCGATGCCGGTTTCTTCAGCGGCCACTTGCGAGACGTACACGGTGGTGCCGTAGGTCAGGATGGTCACGTCCTTGCCTGGACGGGTGATGGCGGCGAGGTCCAGCGGAACGGTGTAGTAGCCGTCCGGCACTTGCGCGGCCGGGTGTTTCGACCACGGGGTTACCGGGCGGTCGTGATGGCCGTCGAACGGGCCGTTGTACAGGCGCTTTGGCTCAAGGAAGATCACCGGGTCATCGTTCTCGATGGAGGCGATCAACAGGCCTTTGGCGTCGTAGGGGTTGGACGGCATCACTGTGCGCAAGCCGCAGACCTGAGTGAACATCGCTTCGATGCTCTGGCTGTGGGTCTGGCCGCCGTAGATGCCGCCGCCGCAAGGCATGCGCAGGGTCATCGGGGCGGTGAACTCGCCAGCCGAGCGATAACGCAGGCGTGCCGCTTCGGAAATGATCTGGTCCGAGGCCGGGTAGACGTAATCGGCAAACTGGATCTCGGCCACTGGCCGTAATCCGTAGGCGCCCATGCCAACTGCAACGCCGACGATGCCGCTTTCGGAGATCGGCGCATCGAACACCCGCGAGGTGCCGTATTTGCTCTGCAGGCCTTCGGTGCAACGGAACACGCCGCCGAAGTAGCCGACGTCCTGGCCGAACACCACGACGTTGTCGTCACGCTCGAGCATCACGTCCATGGCCGAGCGCAGGGCCTGGATCATGGTCATGGTGGTTGTGGTCATGGCGGTTTCCAGCTCGATATTATTGTTGTGATCGTTCATGTCAGATCCCCAACTCTTGACGCTGGCGCTTCAAGTGCTCCGGCATCTCTTTATAGACGTCTTCGAACATGGTCGCAGCGCTCGGAATCTGGCCACCGGCCAGGGTGCCGTACTGTTCGGCTTCTTTTTGCGCGGCGATGATTTCGGCTTCCAGTTCGGCGCTGAGGGCCACGTGTTCCTCTTCGGACCACTGACCGATTTTCACCAGATGCTGCTTGAGGCGCGCAATCGGGTCGCCCAACGGGAAGTGACTCCAGTCGTCGGCAGGGCGGTACTTGGAAGGATCATCGGACGTCGAGTGCGGGCCGGCGCGGTAGGTGACCCATTCGATCATGGTCGGGCCGAGGTTGCGGCGGGCGCGTTCGGCGGCCCAGGCAGAGGCGGCATACACCGCGACAAAATCGTTGCCGTCGACCCGCAGGGAGGCGATGCCGCAGCCGACGCCGCGACCGGCGAACGTAGTGGCTTCACCACCGGCAATCGCCTGGAACGTCGAGATCGCCCACTGGTTGTTGACCACGTTGAGGATCACTGGCGCACGGTAAACGTGAGCGAAGGTGAGGGCGGTGTGGAAGTCGGATTCGGCGGTGGCGCCGTCGCCGATCCAGGCCGAGGCGATTTTGGTGTCGCCCTTGATCGCCGACGCCATGCCCCAGCCCACGCCTTGTACGAACTGGGTGGCGAGGTTGCCGGAAATGGTGAAGAAGCCGGCGTCTTTAACGGAGTACATGATCGGCAACTGACGGCCCTTGAGCGGATCGCGCTCGTTGGACAGCAGTTGGCAGATCAGGTCTACCAGCGGCACTTCGCGAGCCATCAGAATGCTTTGCTGACGGTAGGTGGGGAAGCACATGTCGTCGATGTTCAGGGCCAGGGCCTGGGCGCTGCCGATGGCTTCTTCGCCAAGGCTCTGCATGTAGAACGACATTTTTTTCTGACGTTGGGCGACCACCATGCGGTTGTCGAAAATCCGCGTCTTGAGCATGGCGCGCATGCCTTTGCGCAGAATCTCCACAGGCACGCCTTCTGCCCACGGACCGAGGGCATTGCCCTGATCGTCGAGCACGCGAATCAGGCCCTTGGCCAGATCAGCCGTGTCGGCAGGTTCTACATCGATTGGGGGTTTGCGCACCGTACCGGCATCGGTCAGGCGCAGGTAGGAGAAGTCGGTTTTGCAGCCGGGGCGGCCCGAGGGTTCGGGAACGTGCAGGCGCAGGGGTTCGTACGCTTGATTCATGGCTTTCTACGCTCGATCTTGTGAATTTCTTGTAGTGAGCTGACCGTCATCCTTCGGGTAGAAGAAATCTTGTCCTACAACAATCATAGGCCGGGGCAAGAAGAATATTTATCTCTGTTTCGTTGCAGTTGAAGCCATTTGAGGATAAAAAATCTGCATAAACATAAAAAACAGGTTGTTTTGTCTCATGCGCAAACTGGACCGTACCGACATCGGCATTCTCAACAGCCTTCAGGAGAACGCCCGCATCACCAACGCCGACCTCGCACGCTCGGTGAATTTGTCACCGACACCGTGCTTCAATCGGGTCAAGGCGATGGAAGAATTAGGGCTGATTCGCGAGCAGGTTACGTTGCTGGATGCCGACCTGCTGGGGCTGCACGTCAACGTGTTCATCCACGTCAGCCTGGAGAAACAGGTGGAAGAGGCGTTGGCGCAATTCGAGGCCGCCATCGCCAACCGTCCGGAGGTAATGGAGTGTTACCTGATGGCCGGCGACCCGGACTATCTGATCCGCGTACTGGTGCCGACCATTCAGTCGCTGGAACGCTTCATGATGGACTTCCTGACCAAGGTCCCGGGCGTCGCCAACATCCGCTCAAGCTTTGCGCTCAAGCAGGTGCGCTACAAAACCGCGCTGCCATTGCCAGCCAATGGCCTGACCCTGGCCAACTGAGATCTCCGCACATACCCGTAGCAGCTGTCGAGCTCCGCGAGGCTGCGTTCGGCGGCGCAGCCGTCGTAATCCGGCTGATACGGTCTGCCTGAATGAACGCGGTGGCAGGTTTCGCGACGGCTGCGCCGCCGAACGCAGCCTCGCGGGGCTCGGCAGCTGCTACGAGATAAAGTGTGGGGTCCCAACGTGTTGGGGTCAGAACTGGTTGATGGGGATCTTCAGGTAGACCACGCCGTTGTCTTCAGCCGGTGGCAAATTCCCGGCCCGCACATTCACCTGAATCGCCGGCAGTATCAGCGTCGGCATGCACAAGCCCGCATCGCGCCGGGTGCGCATGTCGACGAATGCCGTTTCGTCGATGCCGTCATGCACATGAATATTGTTTTTGCGTTGCTCGCCAACGGTGGTCATGCACTGGGAAGTGCGGCCGGCTGGCGGGTAATCGTGGCAGACATAGAGACGGGTGTCGGCGGGGAAGGCCAGCAACCTGTGTATCGAGGCGAATAGCTGGTTGGCGTTGCCGCCAGGGAAGTCGCAGCGGGCGGTGCCGACGTCGGGCATGAACAGCGTGTCACCCACCAGAATCAGTTCATCGTCGATCAGGTAGGCCATGTCTGCCGGAGTGTGACCGGGAACATGCAGCGCCTTGGCCTTGAGGTTGCCGATGGAAAATTCCTCGTCCGGCGCAAACAGATGGTCGAACTGCGAACCGTCGCTGCGAAACGCCGGCTCAAGGTTGAACAGGTTCTTGAAGACGTCCTGCACCTGACTGATGGCCTGGCCGATGGCGATCTTGCCGCCCAACTCGCGGCGCAGGTAAGGCGCGGCGGACAGGTGATCGGCATGGGCGTGGGTTTCCAGCAGCCATTGGGTTTGCAACCGGTGCTCGCGAACGAAAGCAATCACCCGGTCAGCCTGAGTGGTGGCGGTTCGACCGGACGCCGGGTGGTAATCGAGCACTGAATCGACAATGGCGCACGGGCCGCCGTCGTGTTCATAGATCACATAGGTGTAGGTCTTTGATGCGTCGTCAAGGAAGGCTTGGATCAACGCTGGCATGGCGGCGGGTCCTGGCTGGGTGGCAGAAAGACATAAAGGCTTGCAACACTTTATGTTTAAACATAATGTCCGCAGCTTAAGTGACGACCAAGGTTATCTGCAAATGCAATCCAGTCTAAGCGAAGGTGAAGTGGCGCAATTGCGCGCCTCGGCCTCGAAGGCCTGCGCGCTGCTCAAGGCATTAGCCAATGAGGACCGTCTGCTGATCCTCTGCCAGTTGACTCAGGGCGAGCGCAACGTCGGCGAATTGGAAACCATGACCGGTGTTCGTCAGCCGACGTTGTCCCAACAATTGGGCATTCTGCGCGATGAAGGCCTGGTGGGCACCCGACGTGAAGGCAAGTACATTTTCTACGGTCTTGCCAGCCACGAAGTGATTCAGGTGATGAAAACACTCTCGGGCCTGTATTGCGGCGCGGTGCTAAAAAGCTGGGCGTGAGCCTTTTCGGGCAGCCCCCCTTGTAGAGGCAATAACTTATGCAGGACCAACACTGGGGCCAGACCATCAGTGCCGACATCGTGGTGATAGGCGGCGGTACCGCGGGTATCGGCTTCGCTGCCAGCCTGCTCAAGCGCGATCCGCACTTGAACGTCACCGTCATCGAACCCAGCGCCCAGCACTATTACCAACCGGCCTGGACGTTGGTTGGCGGCGGCGCGCATGAACTCAAGAACACCGTACGACCAATGGCGGCGGTGATGCCGCGTCAGGCTCACTGGGTGCAGGCTGCGGTCAGCAGCGTCGACCCCGAAAACCGTCTGCTGACGCTTGATGATGGGCGCAGCGTCGCTTATCAGAACCTGATCGTCTGCCCTGGCTTGCGACTGGCCTGGGAGAAAATCGAAGGTCTGCAAGAAGCCCTCGGGCAGCACGGTGTCACGTCCAACTACAGCTACCGGCATGCGGCCTACACCTGGCAACTGGTCAAAGGTCTGCGCGGCGGCAAGGCAATCTTTACCCAGCCGGCGGTGCCGATCAAATGCGCCGGGGCGCCGCAAAAGGCGTTGTACCTGTCGTGTGATCACTGGCTCCGACATGATGTGCTAAAGAACCTCGACGTCGAGTTCAACCTGGCCGGCGCCGCGTTGTTCGGCGTGGCGATCTTCGTTGCGCCGCTGATGAAGTACATCGAGAAATACCGTGCGCGGTTGGCATTCAACTCCAACCTGGTGAAGGTCGACGGGCCGGAGCAAACCGCCTGGTTCGAGGTCAAGGACGCCGCCGGAGCGGTCACGCTGCAAGCGAAAAAATTCGATCTGTTGCATGTGGTACCACCGCAGGTGTCGCCGGACTTCATCCGCCAGAGTTCGCTTGCCGATGCCGCTGGCTGGTGCGAAGTGGACGTCCACAGTTTGCAGCATGTGCGTTATCCGGACGTGTTCGCCCTCGGCGATGTCTGCTCTACCAGCAACGCCAAGACTGCCGCCGCGGTGCGCAAGCAAATCGTCGTGGTGGCGGAGAACGTGCTGGCCTTGCGCAAACAGCAACCCTTGCCGCTGAAATACGACGGTTATGGCTCCTGCCCGCTGACGGTGGAGAAGGGCAAGGTGATACTCGCCGAGTTCGGCTATGCCGGTAAGCTGCTGCCGACTTTTCCCCTCGAGCCGACTGTGGCGCGGCGTTCGGCATGGTTTCTCAAGGCGACGCTGCTGCCGTGGTTTTACTGGAACGGCATGCTCAAAGGTCGTGAGTGGCTGACTCGTGTGTCCAAGGTCGATTGAGAAAACCCTATGCTGCTGGCGACATTGTTTGGTGTGGTGATGGGCCTGATCCTGGGACTGACCGGGGCCGGCGGGGGCATTCTTGCAGTCCCGGCCCTGGTGCTCGGGCTGGGCTGGAGCATGACCCAGGCAGCGCCGGTGGCGTTGTTTGCGGTGGGCAGTGCCGCGGCGGTCGGTGCCATCGACGGCTTGCGCCATGGGTTGGTGCGTTACCGTGCGGCGTTGTTGATTGCGTTGCTGGGGGCGGTGTTCTCGCCGGTGGGCATCTACTTCGCCCATCAGTTGCCGGAAAAAGTCCTGATGATCCTGTTCAGTCTGCTGATGATCATGATCGCCTGGCGGATGCTGCGGCGAGAAAAGCCGCAAGCGGGGCCGAGCGATCACGGCCACGCCAACTGGGGCCAGAAGAACTGCATGCTCGATCAACAAACCGGGCGCTTTTCCTGGACCGCCAAATGCACCGCAACCCTGGCTGCATTGGGGGCGGTGACCGGCGTGGTTTCAGGCTTGCTCGGGGTTGGTGGCGGTTTCCTGATCGTGCCGGCATTCAAACAACTGACCGACGTACAGATGCGCGGCATCATCGCCACTTCATTGATGGTGATCAGTTTGATCTCGGCAACCGGAGTGATCGGCGCCTTTCATGCCGGGGTGACCATCGATGCCCAGGGCGCGGCTTTTATCGCCGCGAGCATCGCCGGGATGGTCGTGGGGCGGCGACTGTGCGCCCGGGTTCCGGCCCGGGCTCTTCAAGTGGGGTTTGCCAGTGTGTGCCTGATGGTGGCCGGCTACATGCTGCTCAAGGCTTGAAATCGGTGGTTGCCGTGCGGCGAACTGGCAAGAAATCTCTGGCTCAGGTTTACTGCCTTCATTACCGATGACAAGGCCACGCCATGGATCACTACGCCCCGCGCAACTGGCAGCCCCACGAACGGCCAAGCTTGCCCGGTTCCCCCTCGACCCCTTTACACCCGACGCCAAAGCGCTTGGCTTATGCATTGGTCGGGTTGCTGGTGGCATTGACCGGTGGTTTGGGCAACGCGTTGGTGGTCGCCAACCTGCCTTACCTGCAAGGGGCGCTGGGGGCGACGACCGCCGAGATGGCCTGGCTGCCAGCGGCTTACGTGATGACCAACGTCTCGATGAACCTGCTGCTGGTGAAGTTTCGTCAGCAGTTCGGCTTGCGGGCGTTCACTGAAGTATTCCTGGTGTTGTATGCGCTGGTGACCTTCGGCCATTTGTTCGTCAACGACCTCAGTTCGGCGATTGCGGTGCGCGCCGCCCACGGTATGGTCGGTGCGGCGCTGAGTTCGCTGGGCCTGTATTACATGGTGCAGGCTTTCCCGGCGAAGTGGCGCATGAAGGCGCTGGTGCTGGGCCTGGGTACCTCGCAACTGGCATTGCCACTGGCCCGGTTGTTCTCCGAAGACCTGTTGCAGATCGCTGAATGGCGCGGGCTCTATCTGTTTGAACTGGGCATGGCGCTGACCTCACTGGGCTGTGTGTTCATGCTCAAGTTGCCGCCGGGTGACCGCTTCAAAACTTTCGAAAAACTCGATTTCCTGACCTTCGCCTTGCTGGCGGGTGGAGTGGCGCTGCTTTGTGCGGTGTTGTCGTTGGGCCGTATCGATTGGTGGCTCGAAGCACCGTGGATCGGCGTCGCCTCGGCCGGCTCGATCGTGTTGATCATGGCCGGCCTGGCCATCGAACATAACCGCAGCAACCCGATGCTGATGACCCGCTGGTTGGGCAGCGGGGTGATGATTCGCCTGGCATTGGCGGTGATCCTCATCCGTATGGTGCTCACCGAACAGTCCACCGGGGCCGTGGGTTTGCTGCAAACCCTGAACCTGGGCAGCCAGCAGATGCACAGCCTTTACGTGGTGATGCTAGTGGGCAGCGTCGCTGGCCTTGCCACCAGCGCGCTGACGATCAATCCCTCGCACCTGTTGATGCCGTTGATCATTTCTCTGGCGCTGATGGCCACAGGTTCCGTGATGGACAGTTTCTCGACCAACCTGACACGCCCGGAGAACATGTACCTCAGCCAGTTTCTACTGGCCTTTGGCGGGACGTTTTTCCTCGGCCCGACCATGGTGCTCGGCACCCGCAACGTGTTGACCAATCCGCGCAATCTGGTGAGTTTTTCCGTGCTGTTCGGGATTTGCCAGAACCTCGGTGGCTTGATTGGTGCTGCGTTGTTGGGGACGTTCCAGATCGCCCGGGAAAAATTCCATTCCAGCCATATCGTCGAGCGCCTGACCCTGGTCGACCCGCAAGTGGCCAGCCGTGTGCAAGGCAGCAGCGCGAGTTATGTATCGAGTATCGCCGACCCGTCGGCCCGCACTACCCAGGGCATTCGTAGCCTGGCAGCGGCTGCGACCCGGGAGGCGAATGTCATGGCCTACAACGACGTGTTCATGCTGATCGCGGTGATCGCGATGCTGACCATGCTCTGGATCTTCATTCGCAGCCTGTGGCTGCTGAGCACGACCAAGGCTGTCGCTTCCGCGCCAGCCAGTCCGACTTCCGTTCCTTCCAGCGGTGCCTCTTCTTCATGACCGACCCGATCACCACAACCACCAACGCCATCGCCTCGACTCCCGAGGGCGTGGCACCGCCTAAAACTTCTGGCACCGAGCCGCGTTCGCTGCCGGTGCGGATTATTTCGTCGCTGGGCTTTGCTGGCATTGCCATCGTCGGGGTGCTGATCGTGCTGTATGCCTGGCAGTTGCCGCCATTCGGCAGCGCCATCGAAAGCACCGAAAATGCGCTGGTTCGCGGTCAGGTAACGATCATCGGCCCGCAGCTCAGTGGCTACGTGTTTGAGGTGCCGGTGCAGGACTTCCAGTTCGTCAAGACCGGCGACCTGCTGGTGCGGCTGGATGACCGGATCTACAAGCAACGTCTGGATCAGTCACTGGCGCAACTGGCGGTGCAGAAAGCTGCGCTGGCCAATGCGGTGCAGCAACGCAACAGCGCCGAGGCGACCATCAAGCTGCGTCAGGCGGCGCTGACCGACAGCCAGGCCCAGGCGCAAAAAAGCGCAGCGGACTTGCGGCGTAATGAGGCGTTGATCAGCGACGGCTCGGTCTCCAAGCGCGAGCTGGACGTGACCCGTGCCGCTAATGCGCAAACCATCGCTGCGGTGGCACAGGCCCAGGCCAGTCTGGAAATCGCCCGGCAGGACCTGCAAACGGTGATCGTCAATCGCGGTTCGCTGGAGGCGGCGGTGGCCAGTGCCGAAGCGGCGGTCGAGCTGGCGCGGATCGATCTGTCCAACACCCGTGTGGTCGCCCCGCAGGACGGCCAGCTTGGGCAGATCGGCGTGCGTCTCGGCGCCTACGTCAACTCCGGCGCGCAGTTGATGGCCTTGGTGCCGAGCCAGTTGTGGGTGATCGCCAACATGAAAGAAACCCAGATGAACAACATCCACATCGGCCAGCCGGTTACCTTCACCGTCGACGCCCTGAACCACCAGAAATTTCACGGTCGGGTGCAGCGTATTTCACCGGCCACCGGTTCCGAGTTCAGCCTGTTGCAGGCCGACAACGCCACCGGCAACTTCGTCAAAATCGCCCAGCGTGTGCCGGTGCGCATCACCGTCGACGCGAACCAGGCGCAAAGCGAACGCCTGCGACCCGGCATGTCGGTGGTGGTGAGTATCGATACGTCCGGGCAAGGCAATGCCGTCGCTGACAATCCGTAGGCGCCGATGATCGTTCCCATGCGGGAACGATCAGTTACCGGCCACCATCGGCGGCAATGTACCCAACAGGGAAACTGCCGCCACGGCCGCTATCCCCAGCAACCACTCCAGCATCACGCTGGTGCGCAGCGTCGACAGGCGTTGCTCGCAATGCTTGATTCTCAAGCGATTGAACAGCGCCAGGCCAAGCATGGCGCTGACCAACAGCACCTTGATCAACAGAATCAGCGCGAACCCTGACAGCAGCGGTGTCGGCCAGAAAGCCCCGGTCAACACCCGGACGTTGATCAGGCCGGTTACCAGCAAACCCGCCACCAGCCCATAACCGATCCCGCTGAAGCGTTGCAGTATCGGCTCGACAGCGTGGGTCGTCGGTCGCCGCAGAATCATCATCAGCAGCATGAGTCCGCCCAGCCAGGCACCGACGCAGGTCAGGTGAATCACTTGATTGAGGATCAGCAACTGGCCATTCAGGCCATCGAGCATCGCGCCATGACCGACAGGGGCGAGGGTCATCAGCAGCAGGCTGCTCAGGAGCATACGCAGCGCAAACGAGTTGCTCAGCGGGCTCAGCAGGCAGACCACCAACAGCCCGTTGAACAGCAAATGCCAACGCCAGACCTGCCCGAAGAAGGTGTTGCTCAACACCAGTTGCACGGTTGGCCAATCAAACGCCGCCGACAGCGAGCCGGCCATGCTGGCAGTGATCAACAGCAGCCAGCAAACCCCGCTGAACAAGGCGAACCCGGCGAGCAGCCGACTCAGCCCGGCGAGGCGTTGATCGAGTGTCGCGAGCGCTTGGGTCAGCGGTTCATGGCGCAACAGCAGGGGCCTGAACAGACAGGCCCCAAACAGCATCAGCACGACGGTGAAATGCAGGAAGCGGCCCAGGACCAGCGCGCTCGACATCGATTACTGACTCACCTTGAAGCTGTAGTCGCCAGCGCTTTTATGGGTGTCGACCGACACTGCATGCCATTCGACCTTGTAGTTACCGGCGCTCAGAGGGGCGGCGGGTGTGACGACCAGGGTCTTTTTGTCGGCGCTTTCGGTGGCGATGCTTTTCACGGCAACGGCTACGCCATCCTTGCTGATATCGACTTTGGTGAAACTGGCTTCAACCCCTTCGGAGAACACCAGGCGTAATTCGGCAGGTGCGGCAACGCTGCTGTCGGCGGCCGGCGTCGAGCTTTTCAGGTGGGCGTGAGCTAACACCGAGGAGGCGGTGAACAGCGAGCCGAGGAGGGCAGTCACAGTCAGGGCTTTTTTCAGCAACATCGGTCAGCACCTATCAGGCAAATTGGAAGGTGCGACAGTTTACCTATGCCTCGGACCCTGTACGACGTTTCGTTTCGCAGGTGGCGAATGCTAGTCTTGACCCATGCCGCTGTCAGGGAGCCCTTATGGGCAATCACAAGATCGAGATCCGTCGCAGTAACGTCGAGAAAATCCTCCTGGCCGCCGAGAAGGTCTTCGCCGAGAAAGGTTTTGGCAGCACCGCGATGGCCGACATCGCTAAGGAAGTGCAACTGCCGCGCTCCAATCTGCATTACTACTTCAGCACCAAGGCTGAGCTGTACAGCGCGGTGCTGTTCGATTTGCTGGAAGTCTGGAAGCAGGACGCGCTGTGCTTCGAGATGTTCGATGACCCGCGGGTGGTGCTCAGCAGTTACATCCGCGCCAAGATGAACCATTCCCGCAGCCGGCCTTACGGCTCGAAAGTCTGGGCCAATGAAATCATCCACGGTGCGCCGACATTGGGTGAGGCGCTGGACGCCAGCCTGTACGACTGGGCCAAGATGAAGGAAGCGAAAATTCGCCAATGGGTGGAGGACAAACGCATCCTGCCGGTGGAGCCTTCAAGCCTGCTGTACATGATCTGGGCCTCGACCCAGCATTACGCTGACTTCGATCACCAGATCAACATCCTCAACGACCATCAACCGCTGTCGGACATGCAGTTCGAGCGTGCGGTGCAGACGGTGACCAGCGTGATTTTGCGGGGGATCGGGTTGGAACCGTAGGATTGTCATCGCGGGCAAGCCTTGCTCCTACGGGTTTAGTGTCGATCACCTATTTGTGGCTCGACACAAATCCGTAGGAGCAAGGTTTGCCCGCGAAGGCGTCAGTTCAGGCGACGCGGATCTCAACCCGCGACATGATAGGGATTCCTCGGATCATGGTCCCAGTCCAGAAACGGTTTCCCGTTATCGACCGGCACCATCGCGATGCAGTCCTGCACTGGGCAAGTGATCTGGCACAGGTTGCAGCCCACGCACTCGTCATCGATCACTTCATATTTGTGGGTACCATCCGGCTGTTTCAGGCTGGCGATGGCCTGGTGCGAAGTGTCTTCACAAGCGATGTGGCAACGGCCGCAACCAATGCAGGCTTGCTGGTCGATCTTGGCGATCACCTGATAGTTGATGTCCAGGTACTTCCAGTCCGTGGTATTGCCCACCGCACGCCCGGAAAAATCCTGCACGCTTGAGTAGCCTTGGCTGTCCATCCAGCGGGACAATCCGTCCTTCATTTCCTCGACGATCCGAAAACCATGCAGCATCGCCGCCGTGCACACCTGCACCGCGCCACTGCCCAGCGCCATGAATTCGGCCGCGTCACGCCAACTGCCAATGCCGCCGATGCCACAAATGGGCAGGCCTTGGGTCTGCGGGTCGCGGGCGATTTCGGCGACCATGTTCAATGCAATCGGTTTGACCGCCGAACCGCAGTAACCGCCGTGGGTGCTTTGGCTGCCAACCATCGGATGCGCAACCATGCGATCCAGGTCGATGCTGGTGATCGAGTTGATGGTGTTGATCAGCGACACCGCATCGGCGCCACCACGGTGGGCCGCCCGGGCGGCGACACGGATGTCGGTGATGTTCGGCGTGAGTTTGACGATTACCGGCAGCGAGCAATAGGTCTTGCACCAGCGAGTGACTTGCTCGACGTATTCCGGCACCTGACCCACTGCCGCGCCCATGCCACGTTCCGGCATGCCGTGGGGGCAGCCGAAGTTCAGCTCGATACCATCGGCGCCCGTGGCTTCTACCAGCGGCAGGATGTTTTTCCACGACTCTTCGACGCAAGGCACCATCAGCGAAACGATCAGCGCACGATCCGGCCAGTCTTTTTTGACCTGGGTGATTTCCCGCAGATTGATTTCCAGCGAGCGGTCAGTGATCAGCTCAATGTTGTTGATGCCGATGACTTCGCGGTTGGCGCCAAAATGCGCGGAGTAACGCGACGAGACGTTGACCGCCGCCGGGTCTTCACCCAGGGTTTTCCAGACCACGCCACCCCAACCAGCCTCGAACGCACGGACCACGTTGTAAGCCTTGTCGGTAGGCGGCGCGGAGGCCAGCCAGAAGGGGTTGGGGGCTTTGATACCGGCAAAGACAATCGAGAGATCGGCCATTTACGCAGCCTCCACGTTGAGCATGAGTTGGGCATGGATCGCTTCAGCGGCGAGTTTGCCGTGCTGCACGGCCTGCACGGTGAGGTCCTGATCGAGACTGGTGCAATCGCCACCGGCATACACGCCGGGGATGCTGGTGCGCATCTGCTCATCCACCTGAATCCGCTCGCCCTGGCGTTTCAGCTCGCGGGCCAGCGGATCGCTCAGCGCGCAGTCGTCGAATTTTTGACCGATGGCTTTGAAGATCGCATCGGCGGCCAGCTCGAAGGTGTCCCCGGTGCTGATCAGTCGGCCATTTTCCATACGTGTGCGGGCGAAACGCATGCCGCGCACCTGGCCTTTATCGTTGAGCAAGACGTCCTGCGGTTGCGCCCAGGTCATCAGCCGTACCTGATTGGCCTTGGCAATGTCCTGCTCATGAGCGGTCGCGCCCATGTCCTCAAGGCCCCGGCGATACACCAGATTCACGTCGCGCGCACCGAGGCGGGCCATTTGCACGGCCATGTCGATTGCCGTGTTGCCGGCGCCGAGGACGATGCAATGATCGGCCAGCGGCATTTGGCTCAGGTCATCGGCCTGGCGCAGTTCGCGAATGTAATCGGTAGCGGCCAGCAACCCAGGGGCGTCTTCGTCAGCCAACCCCAGCTGTTTGCTGGCGGCCAGGCCAAGGCCGAGGAAAACCGCGTCAAACTGCTGATGCAATTCGCTGAGGCTCAGGTTCTCGCCGAGTTTTTGCCCGTGGCGGATTTCGATGCCGCCAATTTCCAGCAGGAAATCCAGTTCGCGCTGGGCAAAGTCATCCACCAGTTTGTATTTGGCGATCCCGTATTCGTTGAGGCCACCGGCCTTTTCCCGCGCCTCGAAAATCACCACCTCGTGACCATGCATGGCACTGCGGTGCGCACAGGACAAACCGGCAGGCCCGGCACCGACCACGGCAATTCGTTTGCCGGTGGCCGCTGCGCGTTGGAATGGGTGTTCGCTGAAGTGCGCGTTGTCGATGGCGTAGCGCTGTAACAGACCGATCAGCACCGGCGCGCATTCCTCGGCGTTGTTGCGCACGCAGGCGTGCTGGCAAAGGATTTCTGTCGGACAGACCCGGGCGCAACTGCCGCCCAGGATGTTCGCCGAGAGGATGGTTTGCGCAGCGCCCTGGACGTTCTCTTGATGGATGTTGCGAATGAACGACGGGATATCGATGTCGCTCGGGCACGCATTGACGCATGGCGCGTCATAGCAATACAGGCAGCGCGAGGCTTCCAGATGTGCCTGACGGTCGTTGAGCGGCGGCGCCAGATCGGTGAAATGGCCGGCGAGGGTGGCCGCATCCTCGGCGGGATGGGGCAAGTGGCTCAGAGTCTTGATCACGGTGTTGGCCTCACGGTTATTTGAGGTACTGCCTCTGATGGGCATTGTTTTTTGTACATGACGCAAATAGGTGGTTGGCAATGCCGCACCTGTGGCGAGGGAGCTTGCTCCCGCTCGGGTGCGTAGCGCCCGTAAACCAGACAACTCGTCACGCAGATAGGACGCAATCGACCGGTTTGGGAGCGCTTTACACTCCAGCGGGAGCAAGCTCCCTCGCCACAGGGGTAGCGTCAGCGTTTCACGGCAGTCGGCTTGTGCAACTCAGCGCGCTTGCTCAGCAAATCGAACACCGCCGGATACGCCGGGCGTTCGATGTAGCGCCCGGCACCGCGTTCGGCACGCAGGTCGCCATCGGCCCAGACCAGTCGACCCTGGCTGACGGTGTGGCTGGGTACGCCGCGCACGGTCTTGCCTTCAAAGATGTTGAAGTCGACGTTTTGGTGATGGGTCTTGGCGGAAATGGTCCGCGTACCTTGCGGGTCCCACAGCACAAGGTCGGCATCGGCGCCGACACGGATCGAGCCTTTGCGCGGGTAGAGGTTGAAGATTTTTGCGGTATTGGCAGAGGTCAGCGCAACGAAGTCCTGCATCGACAGGCGCCCGGTGTTGACCCCTTCATCCCACAGCACCGCCATGCGATCTTCGATGCCGGCCGTGCCGTTGGGGATTTTGCTGAAGTCATCACGGCCAGCGGCTTTCTGTTCGGCGCAGAAACAGCAGTGGTCAGTCGCGGTGGTGTGCAGGTTGCCCGATTGCAGGCCGTGCCAAAGTGCTTCCTGGTGGCCGCGCGGACGGAAGGGCGGGCTCATCACGTAACCGGCGGCGGTTTGCCAGTCCGGGTGCTGGTAGACGCTGTCATCCAGCAGCAGATGCCCGGCCAGCACTTCGCCGTAGACCGGTTGGCCTTTGCTGCGGGCGTAGGTGATTTCATCCAGCGCTTCCTTGGTCGAGACGTGGACCAGGTACAGCGGCGTGCCAAGCGTTTCTGCAATACGGATCGCCCGGCTCGCGGCTTCACCTTCAACCTGGGACGGCCGCGACAGCGGGTGCGCTTCAGGCCCGGTGATGCCCTGGGCCATCAACTTGCGTTGCAGGTGATAGACCAACTCGCCGTTTTCCGCGTGCACGGTCGGCACGGCACCGAGCTCCAGGCAGCGCTCGAAACTCGCGACCAGCGTGTCGTCGGCGGCCATGATCGCGTTTTTATACGCCATGAAATGCTTGAAGCTGTTGACCCCATGGTGGCTGACCAGCTCGGCCATTTCTTCGCGAACCTGTTCGCTCCACCAGGTGATGGCGACGTGAAAGCCATAGTCGGAGGCTGATTTTTCAGCCCAGCCACGCCACTGATGGAAAGCTTCCAGCAGCGATTGCTGCGGATTGGGAATCACGAAGTCGATGATCGACGTGGTGCCACCCGCCAGACCCGCCGCCGTGCCGCTGAAGAAGTCTTCGCTGGCCACGGTGCCCATGAAGGGCAATTGCATGTGCGTGTGCGGGTCGATGCCGCCGGGCATCAGGTATTGGCCGCTGCCGTCGAGCACTTCGCAGCCGGCGGGAGTATCGAGGTTGTTGCCGATGGCTTTGATCACGCCGTCGGCGCACAAGACATCGGCGCGATAACTTTCATCATGGGTAATAACGGTGGCGCCACGGATCAACAGAGACATTCCGAGTTCCTCGCAGGCTTGACTGGCTTATGCCGGTTCTAAGTGTTTTATATGTAGCAGGCTAAGGAAGTTGTATTCCTGTCAGCGCTGTCAGGAATAAACGCTAGCTGGAGATATAGGATTGGGCAAGAATATTTTTTATAAGCTTATATCGATATTAACTTATTGAAATTAAACGATTAAAAGTGCAAATCACCAAAATGGTGAGGTCTCTCACCATTTTGACGCACTTGACAGGATCGAAATATGGTCAAGATTTCCTATGTGAAATCAGCTATTTGAGGTGCGCCTGTGGCTGACAGAAAAAATACAAAATAAATGTAACGCACCAGATTGAGCCCTGACGGCTCGGACAACTTGCCCGGCATTTTGCCTGAGTGCCCGGACAAGTCTTCGCGGGCTTGATTGTTGTTTGAATAAAACTGATGAACATCAGTTGTTTACATGGATTTTACCGACGCGCAAAGGTCGTCAGCAAAGCCTCCGGCATGCTTATTGATTGCTGCCGCTGACACCTTGGCCGGTCGGTAAAAGTCGTAAGTTCTCCGGCCATCGTCCGGCTCGTGGTTTAACCGCAGGCCAGCCCGATGAGCAAAATAATCAAAAAAACAGTGGAGCGGCCATGCAACAGAACAGATCGCACGTCACCGAGCGCGAAGGGTTGTACGAACTGGACGCCGGCAGCGACGTCCTCGACAGTCCCCGGTACAACCACGACATTGCGCCGACCAAGGTGCACGAACGAACCTGGAACAAATGGCACATCACCGCGTTGTGGATCGGCATGTCGGTGTGCGTGCCGACCTACACCCTTGGCGGGGTGCTTACCGCGTACTTTGGCCTGAGCGTTGGCGAAGCGCTGCTGGCGATTCTGCTGGCCAACGTCATCGTGCTGATTCCACTGACCCTTAACGCCTTTGCGGGCACCAAGTACGGGATTCCGTTTCCGGTGTTGCTGCGTTCCTCGTTCGGGGTGATCGGTTCCAACGTGCCGTGCCTGATTCGCGCGCTGGTGGCCTGCGGCTGGTTCGGTATCCAGACGATGTTTGGCGGGCTGGCGATTCACCTGTTTCTCGGCTCGGTTTTCGAGGGCTGGAAATCCCTCGGGGGCACCGGCGAAGTGATCGGCTTCATGATGTTCTGGACGCTGAACCTGTGGGTGGTGCTGCGCGGTGCCGAGTCGATCAAATGGCTGGAAACGCTCTCGGCACCGCTGTTGGTGGCGGTGGGGCTGGGTCTGCTGGTCTGGGCCATGCCGAATGTGTCGCTGACCGAGTTGCTGGCCCAGCCGCCGAAACGTCCTGAAGGCGCCAGCGTGACCGGTTACTTCCTTGCCGGGCTGACCGCGATGGTCGGGTTCTGGGCGACCTTGTCGCTGAACATCCCGGACTTCAGCCGTTACGCCAAAAGCCAGAAAGACCAGATCCTCGGACAGATTTTCGGTTTGCCGCTGACCATGTTCCTGTTCGCCTCGCTCGGGGGGGTGATGACTGCCGCGTCGGCGAAACTGGTGGGTGTGACCGTGTCTGATCCGGTTAGTCTGATCGGGCATATCCAGAGCCCGGTGTGGGTGGCGTTCGCCATGGCGCTGATCATTATCGCGACGCTGTCGACCAACACCGCCGCCAACATCGTTTCGCCGACCAACGACTTCCAGAACCTTGCGCCCAAACTCATCAACCGTACCAAAGCGGTGATGTTGACCGGTCTGGTAGGGCTGGCGCTGATGGGCCACGAACTGCTGAAGAAGCTTGGGCTGATTGTCTCCAATGTCAGCCTGGAAACGGTCTATTCCAACTGGTTGCTCGGTTATTCGAGCCTGCTCGGGCCGATCGCCGGGATCATGGTGGTGGATTATTTCCTGATCAAGAAACAACAACTGGACCTTGCTGGCCTATACCGCGATGACGTGTACCCGGCGTGGAACTGGAACGGCTTCATCGCCTTCGGCGTGCCGGTGGTGTTGACCTTGCTGTCGCTGGGCAGCGATGCCTTCAGCTGGTTCTACAGCTACGGCTGGTTCACCGGCTCGGCCCTTGGTGGCCTGATGTATTACGGGTTGTGCACGATGCGTAGCAGCGACACGGCTGTGGCCGATACCTCGATATAGGAAAAGGGTGATCGTTCCCATGCTCTGCGTGGGAATGCAGCCGGGGACGTTCTGCGTCCCAAGAGCGTCCAGAGATGAATTCCCACGCAGAGCATGGGAACTATAAAAATCAGCCTGAAGGAGATCACCATGAACGCTGCCGTAGACGTTCTGCAGTCCAGCCATCAGCACATCGACCGTGACCGGCTCTGGCAGTCGCTCATGGAGCTGGCCAAACTCGGTGCCACGGTCAAGGGCGGCGTCTGTCGCCTGGCCCTGACCGACCTCGATCGCCAGGCCCGCGACATTTTTGTCAGGTGGTGCGAGGAGGCGGGCTGCACGGTGAGCATCGACGCCGTCGGCAACATCTTCGCCCGCCGCGCCGGACGCAATCCGCAACTGCCACCGGTGATGACCGGCAGCCACATCGACACCCAACCCACCGGCGGCAAGTTCGACGGCTGTTTTGGCGTACTGGCCGGGGTCGAAGTGCTGCGCACCCTCAACGACCTGGGCGTGGAAACCGAGGCGCCACTGGAAGTGGTGGTCTGGACCAATGAAGAGGGCTCGCGCTTCGCCCCGTGCATGATGGGCTCCGGGGTGTTTGCCGAAAAATTCACCCTTGAAGAAACCCTGGCCAAGACCGACGCCAGCGGCGTGACCGTGGGTGAGGCGCTGAACGCCATCGGCTATGCCGGTTCGCGCAAGGTCAGTGGCCACGCAGTCGGTGCCTACTTTGAGGCGCACATCGAGCAAGGGCCGATTCTGGAAGACGAGCGCAAGACTATCGGCGTGGTGATGGGCGCGTTGGGGCAGAAGTGGTTCGACCTGAAACTGCGCGGTGTCGAGGCCCACGCTGGACCGACGCCGATGCATTTGCGCAAGGATGCATTGGTCGGTGCCGCCGCAATCGTCGCCGCCGTGAACCGTACCGCTCTCGGTCATCAACCTCACGCCTGTGGCACTGTCGGATGTCTGCAAGCCTATCCGGGTTCACGTAACGTCATCCCCGGCGAAGTGCGCATGACCCTGGACTTCCGTCATCTTGAACCGGCCCGGCTGGATTCGATGATCGCGGAAGTGCGGCAGGTGATCGACAGCACCTGCGATGAGCACGGCCTGACTTATGAACTGACGCCAACTGCCGACTTCCCGCCGCTGTATTTCGACAAGGGCTGCGTCGAGGCTGTGCGCAGTGCGGCACAAGGTCTTGGGCTGTCGCACATGGACATCGTCAGCGGGGCGGGGCATGACGCGATCTTCCTCGCCGAGCTGGGGCCAGCCGGGATGATCTTCGTGCCGTGCGAGGGCGGCATCAGCCACAACGAAATCGAAAACGCCACACCGGATGACCTGGCGGCCGGTTGTGCGGTGTTGTTGCGGGCGATGCTGGCAGCTTCGGCGGCGATTGCCAGTGGTGAACTGGCGGCCTGAGGTCTCGCCGCGTATGGGGGGAGGGGTAAGACCTCTCCCCATTCGAGCACTTACTTAATATTCCATCGCTTTGTCACATTTACGTCATGTCCCTGTGAGATTCTGCGCGACCTGATTATCAGGTAACAACTGCAGCGGGGTGGACGCCCTGTTACGTAATGTGAATATGGATGTGGACATGTGATGTTGATTTACGGATTTGCATACGCCCTGGACTTGCCTTGCCCAAGTGAGCGACACCCCAGGCTGGCGGTAGACCTGTCATGAGGGTAGTGACCTCCGGTTCGGCCTATCTGGATATCGATGCTTATGCGTGCTGCATCGCTTATGCCGAATGGCTGAATCTTACCGGCGTCGATGCCAGGGCCGTGAGCAGCGCACAGCCCAACGCCAGTGTCTCGGCAACGGTGTTGGGGTGGAACAAACACTTTGATGATTACATCCCGCGAGCCGATGACGAGTTCGTGGTAATGGACGTGTCTGACTATCACTACTTCGACCCGATGGTGAAGCTCGATCGGGTGGTGGAGGTGATTGATCATCATCCTGGCTTCGAGGCCTATTGGGCCGAAACCTTGGGGCCGAATGCTGACATTCGGCCTATCGGCGCGGCAGCGACTCAGGTTTTCCAGCGCTGGGAAAGCTCGGGCTTGCTGCCTCACATCAGCGCACAGAGCGCGGCGTTGCTGGCTACGGCAATTCTGGATAACACCTTGTGTTTCACCGGATTGCGCAGCACTGATGAGGATCTCAGAGCCTTTGAGGTTCTGAGGCCGCTAGCGGGGTTGGCGTCTGATTGGCCTGAGCGTTACTTTCTCGAATGTCAGGCGGCGATTGAAGCCGACTTGCCGGTGGCTTTGGTCGCGGACCTGAAAATAATGCGGCCGCAGAGCAATTTGCCCCAGGTGTTTGCGCAGATGGCGGTTTGGAACGCCGAGGCTCTTGTACAACAGCACCGATCAGCGATGAGCCGATGGCTCAGTGCACAAGGGGATGACTGGATACTCAACATCATCAGCATCGGTGAGGCTAAAAGCTACTTACTGGTCGAACCCGTGGTCAGCCAACATAAGCTTAGCCGCCTATTACAGGTCGACTGTCAGCCAGGGCTGGTCGTTGTCGAGCCGCCACTGCTCAGAAAAGAGCTACTGTCGATGGGGCTCGCGCTCAACCGCTAAATGAAAACGCTTCTGCTCAAGACCAATCCGGGCGATCAGGCGGGGCCGCAACACATTCGCGGGCTCAACGACGGGTCTGCAGGACGTTGAAAATGAGCATGCCCGCCAGCATGGCAATCACAAATACCCAGGCTTGCCAGTGTCCGGTGGGCAGCAGCACCAGTGCCGGGCCCGGGCACATACCGGCAATGCCCCAGCCGACGCCGAACAGCAGACTGCCACCGATCAGGCGCCGATCCAGTTCACGGCTTACCGGCAGTTGCATGGGTAAGCCCAGCAGGGATGTTTTCTGTTTCATGGCCCAGTGAAACGGCACCCACGCCACGGCAATGGCGCCGATCATGACCAGGGCCAAGGAAGGGTCCCAAAGTCCGGCGATGTCCAGAAACCCCAGCACTTTGGCCGGGTTGGTCATGCCCGACAGTAACAGGCCGATGCCGAACAACAAGCCGGCAATAAACGCAGTCAGTTTTTTCATGTTCAATTTCCCAGCAGATGGCGCAAGACGAACACCGTCATAAAGCCGGTGGACATGAAGCACAGCGTGGCGATGATCGAGCGCGGAGAAAGCCGTGAAACACCGCATACGCCATGACCACTGGTGCAACCTGCGCCATAGCGGGTGCCGATGCCCACCAGCAGCCCTGCCACGATCAGGCCCAGGGCGCCGGTCTTGAACTCGATACCTGGCGGTCCCCAAAACAGCATCCACAACACAGGTGCCGCTAGCAATCCCAGGAGGAACAGGGCTTTTTCTCCCGAGGCCGAATCTCTGGGGCCCAGCAGGCTGCCCAGCAACCCGCTGATGCCTGCGATACGACCGCTGGCGACCACCCACAAACCGGCGGCGAGACCGATCAGCGCGCCTCCAGCCAACGCGGACCATGGGGTGAAGTGAAGCGAATCGAACGTCATGACAACTCTCCGGGTGGGTAACGGGCGGCACTTAACCACTCTTTTTACCTTGAGCATAGGTCCGTTTGTGCGGACCAAGGGGAGGCAACCAATCGGGTGTAGACGCCTGCAAGGTCTGCGGACTTCCAGTCCCGTTTTTGGCCGATGCGCTGCCTACAGCCACACGCGATGGCTTGTTATAGTTCTGGCCTTATTTTCAGCGCCAGCAAGGATCACTGCCATGTCCGAATACCAAGCCTTTCGCGTCGAACTGAGCGACAACATCGCCCATGTGCAGATCAACCGTCCAGAAAAGATCAACGCGATGAACGCGGTGTTCTGGACTGAAATCATCGAGATCTTCCAGTGGATCGACGACACCGATGAAGTCCGTGCGGTAGTGATCAGCGGCGCCGGCAAGCATTTCTCTTCGGGCATCGACCTGATGATGCTGGCTTCGGTGGCCAATGAAATGGGCAAGGACGCGGGTCGCAATGCGCGCCTGTTGCGGCGTAAGATTCTGGCGTTGCAAGCGTCGTTCAACGCTGTCGATAATTGCCGTAAACCGGTGCTGGCGGCGATTCAGGGCTATTGCCTGGGCGGAGCCATCGATTTGATTTCTGCCTGTGACATGCGTTACGCGGCAGAAGACGCACAATTCTCGATCAAGGAAATCGACATGGGCATGGCCGCCGATGTCGGCACTTTGCAACGCTTGCCGCGGATCATCGGTGACGGCATGCTGCGCGAACTGGCATACACTGGTCGCACCTTCGGCGCAGAAGAGGCGCGCAGCATCGGCTTGGTCAACCGGGTCTACCCGGACACGACCAGCCTGCTGGACGGGGTGATGGGCATTGCCCGTGAAATTGCTGCCAAATCGCCGATTGCGATTGCCGGGACCAAAGAGATGATCAGCTACATGCGCGATCACAGCATCAACGATGGCCTGGAATACATCGCTACCTGGAACGCCGCGATGCTGCAATCCACAGACCTGCGGGTCGCCATGGCGGCGTCGATGAGCAAGCAGAAACCCGAATTTCTGGACTGAGCACACATGACTTCACGCTGGACCACTGCAGTACTCGACACCGACTTGCCCGGCGGCTGGGCCGTGGCCCGCAGCCCCGAAGGTTTTTTGTTCGACGATAATGGCGCGCTGTTTCCGCGGGAATGGCTGAAACGACAGGACCTGTCGATTCTCGCCGAACACGGCATCGGTCATCTCGACGGTGAGCCGGTGTATTTGCTCGAGCTCAAGGCTCACAGCGAGGTGCCGGGCTGTAACTGGAAAGGCCTGCGGGCGTTCATGCTCGATGGCGATCACACCGTCTATAAAGTGCTGGGTTATGCCGCGCAAGTCGGCACCTGGGCGCGCGAGCACCGGTTTTGCGGCAACTGTGGCCAGCGCATGACGCAGATTCCGCGTGAGCGGGCGATGTACTGCGAACCCTGTGATTTGCGCTTTTATCCGCGGATTTCACCGAGCATGATCGTGTTGATCACCCGCGGTGACGAAATCCTGCTGGCGCGCTCGCCGCGCTTTGTTCCGGGGGTCTACAGCACCCTGGCGGGTTTTGCCGAGCCGGGTGAGTCGGCCGAGGATTGCCTTATTCGTGAAGTGCGCGAAGAGGTGCAGATCGAGGTCAGGAACATCCAGTACCTGGGCAGCCAGTGCTGGCCGTTCCCGCATTCGATGATGCTTGGGTTTCATGCCGAATACGCCAGTGGCGAGATTGTGCCGCAAGCCGACGAGATCGAAGACGCCCAGTGGTTCAACATTCATGCGCTGCCGCCGTTGCCGGCGGGGCGCTCGATTGCCCGCTACCTGATCGACATTTATGTGGCGCGACGCTTAGGTCATGCTGAACCAGTGTTGCCAGGCTAGACGCACGGTCAAGCCCAGCACCACGGTGATGAATACCGGGCGAATGAACTTCGCCCCACCGCTGATGGCGGTGCGTGCCCCAAAGAACGCGCCGACCATCACCGACAGGCCCATGCTCAGGCCGATGATCCAGTCCACTTGCCCGGAAAAGATGAACACCGACAGCGCCGCGATGTTGCTGACGAAGTTCATGCTGCGCGCCACACCGCTGGCCTTGACCAGATCGATGGGGTAAAGCAGCAGGCTGCTCACGGTCCAGAACGCGCCGGTGCCGGGACCGGCCACGCCATCGTAGAAGCCGAGGCTGAAACCCTGGCTCGACTGCCACTTCTTCTTGATCGGCGCGTTGCTGTCCAACGGTGCTTTCGGCGTGCCGCCAAACAGCAGATACACGCCACAGGCGAAGACGATCACCGGGAGCATCTTGTTCAACCATTCAGCCGGCAGGTAGTGCGCAACGGTTGCGCCGGTCAGTGCGCCGACCAGGGTTCCGATAATCGCGTGTACCCACTGCCGCGGGTGGAATAGCTTGCGTCGGTAGAAGGTGAAGCTGGCGGTGGCCGAGCCGAAGGTTGAGCTGAGTTTGTTGGTACCCAGCACCAGGTGCGGCGGCAAACCGGCAGTGAGCAACGCCGGGGTGGTCAGCAGACCGCCACCGCCGGCAATCGCATCGATGAAACCGGCAATGAACGCGACGATGGCCAAAATGGCCAGAGTGGTGAGGTCTACGCTGAGTTCGAAAGGCATGAGGTCGACTTATTCGGCGGGGCAGAGGGCAAGGCGGGGCGCCATCTTACCCATAACCGCCGCCCCCTGCGACCGCCCTAATACCCGGCATGATCGTTCCCACGCAGCATGGGAACGATCAACAACCGGGTTACAAGCCCAGGTCAGACAGGCCCGGATGATCATCCGGGCGCCGGCCCAGCGGCCAGTGAAACTTGCGCTCGCTTTCCTTGATTGGCATGTCGTTGATGCAGGCGTAACGGTTGGACATCAACCCCTGCTCATCGAACTCCCAGTTTTCATTGCCATACGAGCGATACCAGTTGCCCGAATCGTCGTGCCATTCATAGGCGTAACGCACAGCGATACGGTTACCGGTGAAAGCCCAGAGTTCCTTGATCAGCCGGTAATCCAGTTCCTTGGCCCACTTGCGGGTCAGAAAAGCCTTGGCTTCTTCGCGGTTGTTGGCGAACTCGGCGCGGTTACGCCATTTGGTGTCCAGAGTGTAGGCCAGGGATACCCGTTGTGGATCGCGGGAGTTCCAGCCGTCTTCGGCCAGGCGAATCTTTTCAATGGCTGACTCGCGCGTGAATGGTGGAAGTGGCGGACGAACTTCGGCATTAGATGACATTTAAAGTCTCCAGGGAAAGTGAGTGTCAAAACAGCCAGTTGATCTTGCTTGAACAGTTACAGGTCCAATAACTTTCGCGCCATGCATTGCGCATTATCGGCGGCACTGTGATCGCCCATGACAAGTGCAACGGTAATGGCGCCATCGATCAGGATCAGCAGCTGTTTGGCCAGCGCTTTCGGGTCGTGTACGCCATGTTCGGTACAGAGCTCGCACACGTAGTCGAGCAGTTTCTGTTTGTGTTCCTTCGCCACCACGCGCACCGGGTCTTGCGGGTCGCCGGTTTCGCCGCTGGTGTTGATAAAGGCACAGCCGCGAAAGCCTTCGCTGGCGAACCAGCCCTTGAGCACGGTGAACAGGTTGAGAAGTCGCTCGGCCGAGGTCGGGGCCTTGTTCACTTCGTTTTTGAACCAGTTCATCCAGCGCACGTCGCGCCGCTGCAAGGCCGCGACAGTCAGTTCCTCCTTGTTGGCAAAGTAGCGGTAAATACTTTTTCTGGAGACACCGGCGGTTTTCACCAGGAGATCCATGCCCGTGGCAGCAATACCACTTTTATAGATCAACTTTTCGGTGACATCCAGAATGATGTCGCGTGTGTCGTTGCGAGTGATTTCGTTCATGCGGCAAAGAGTAGAACGATCATTCTTCTTGGTCAACTCGCTATTCAATAATTTATTGTGGCGAGGGGGCTTGCCCCCGTTGGACCGCGAAGCGGGCCTGAAAAATACTGGAAGCGGCAAATGGAAAACCACATTTTCGGCACTTTCGGCGACTATGCAGTCCACGGGGGCAAGCCCCTTCGCCACACATGGTGTAAGCTCGTGCGTTCTTCGGATTCGACCTTTTGCGAGCCCTATGCCGTCGCTTTTCAAACGCTCTCTACTGCCCAAGCTGCGCAGTTTTCCGCTGACCGCCGATGCGGTCTCCATTCTTTCTGGTGCTGCCGAGTTCCGTCGTTGCCTGCTGGAGAAAATTGCCCAGGCGACACAGCGCATCTACATCGTCGCGCTTTACCTGCAGCACGACGAAGCGGGACAGGAAATCCTCGATGCCTTGCACGCCGCCAAAGCTGCGCGCCCGGAACTGGACGTGGTGGTGGTGGTTGACTGGCTACGGGCGCAGCGCGGTTTGATCGGTGCCGGCAAACAACCGGGCAATTCGGCGTGGTATCAGCAGCAGACTCGCGAACACGCCAGCGAAGTGCCGGTGTATGGCGTGCCGGTGCAAACCCGGGAACTGTTCGGTGTGTTGCACCTTAAAGGCTTCGTGATCGATGACTGCGTGATCTACAGCGGCGCCAGCCTGAATAACGTCTATCTGCATAAATTCGACAAATACCGTTACGACCGTTATCACGTGCTGCGCAACCGGGCACTGGCCGATTCCATGCAGCACCTGGTGCAGCACGGGTTGATCGCCTCTAAAGCCGTGCATCGTCTTGACGTGCCAAACCTGCCAACCACCCGCAGTCTGCGTAGCGACATCGGTGACCTGCGCAGTCGACTCAAGCACGCGGTGTATGACACCACGGCGGGTACGCTGGACAAGGGTGGTCTGACAGTCAGTCCGCTGCTCGGGGTCGGTAAAAACAACCCGTTGAGCCGGGTGATCTGTGAGTTGATTGCAAGCGCCCAGCATCAGCTGACTATTTGCACACCGTATTTCAACCTGCCGTTGCCGGTGACCCGTGAAATCAATCGGGCGCTGGCACGCGGGGTGAAGATCGACATCATTGTCGGCGACAAGACTGCCAACGACTTCTACATTCCGCCGAGCGAGCCGTTCAAGGTCATTGCCGCGTTACCGTACCTCTATGAAATCAGCCTGCGACGCTTCGCCAAGCGGCATCAGCGGGTGATCGACAGCGGTCAGTTGAACCTGCATCTGTGGCGCGACGGTGACAACACCTATCACCTCAAAGGCATGTGGGTCGACGAACGCTACACCTTGTTGACCGGCAACAACCTCAACCCGCGTGCCTTCCGCCTGGACCTGGAAAACGCTTTGCTGATCGACGACCCGAAAGGTGAGTTGCAGGAACCCCGTCGCAGTGAGCTGGCGGAAATTTTCCACAACACCCGCCGCATCGAGCGCTATCAGCAGCTGGAAACCTTGCTTGAATACCCGCCGGCAGTGAGCAAGTTTCTGCGTCGGGTCAGCCGGGTACGGATTGAGCGCTTGCTCTATCGCATCCTGTAGCCAAAAACACAAAAGCCCCGTCACATGGACGGGGCTTTGTTTGACGCTCGCAGCTTGAAGCTTAAGGCTACTTAGAACACCACGCCCTGGCTACGCAGGTAGTCATCGTAGGTGCCGCTGAAGTCGATCACGCCGCTTGGGCTCAGCTCGATGATTCGAGTGGCCAGCGACGATACGAACTCGCGGTCGTGGCTGACGAAGATCAGCGTGCCCGGGTAGTTTTCCAGCGCCAGGTTCAGCGCTTCGATGGATTCCATGTCCAAGTGGTTGGTCGGTTCGTCCATCACCAGCACGTTCGGCTTTTGCAGGATCAGCTTGCCGAACAGCATGCGACCTTGCTCACCACCGGAGATGACCTTGACCGACTTGAGGATCTCGTCGTTGGAGAACAGCATCCGGCCCAGGGTGCCACGGACCAGTTGCTCGCCACCTTGAGTCCAGCGACCCATCCAGTCGAACAGGTTGGATTCATCTTCGAAATCCGAAGCGTGGTCCTGTGCGTAGTAGCCGATTTCTGCGGCGTCGGTCCATTTCACGCTACCGGCATCCGGGCTCAATTCATTGACCAGGGTACGCAGCAGAGTGGTTTTACCGATACCGTTCGGGCCGATGATCGCCACGCGTTCGCCTGCTTCAACGTTGAAGCTGAAGTCCTTGAACAGGGTCTTGCCATCGAAGCCCTTGGCCATGCGCTCGACGATGACCGCCTGGCGATGGAGCTTCTTGTTCTGTTCGAAACGGATGAACGGGCTGACGCGGCTCGAAGGCTTGACCTCGGCCAGCTGGATCTTGTCGATCTGCTTGGCGCGGGAAGTAGCCTGCTTGGCTTTCGAGGCGTTGGCCGAGAAGCGGCTGACGAACGATTGCAGTTCCGAGATTTGTGCTTTCTTCTTGGCGTTGTCCGAGAGCAGTTGCTCGCGGGACTGGGTCGCCACGGTCATGTACTCGTCATAGTTGCCCGGGAACAGGCGCAGCTCGCCGTAGTCCAGGTCGGCCATGTGGGTGCAGACACTGTTCAGGAAGTGTCTATCGTGGGAGATGATGATCATCAGGCTGCTGCGCTGGGTCAGAATGTTTTCCAGCCAGCGGATGGTGTTGATGTCCAGGTGGTTGGTCGGTTCGTCGAGCAGCAGCACTTCCGGATCGGAGAACAGTGCCTGAGCCAGCAGAACGCGGAGTTTCCAGCCTGGCGAAACTTCGCTCATCGGGCCGAAATGTTGCTCGATGCCGATACCCAGGCCCAGCAGCAGTTCACCGGCGCGCGATTCGGCGGTGTAACCGTCCATCTCGGCGAATTCGGTTTCAAGCTCGGCGACGGCCATGCCGTCCTCTTCGGTCATTTCCGGCAGCGAGTAGATGCGGTCGCGCTCGGCCTTGACCTTCCACAGCTCTTCGTGACCCATGATCACGGTGTCGATAACGCTGAATTCTTCGTAGGCGAACTGGTCCTGGCGCAACTTACCCAGACGTACGTTCGGCTCGAGCATGACCTGACCGCCGGACGGATCAAGGTCGCCACCGAGGATTTTCATGAAGGTCGACTTGCCGCAACCGTTGGCGCCGATCAGGCCATAGCGGTTACCCGCACCAAATTTGACCGAAACGTTCTCGAACAACGGCTTGGCGCCGAACTGCATCGTGATATTTGCTGTGGAGATCAAAGAGCTTACCTATCAATAACTTAGCTGAGGCTGGGTTCTGCTGATACCGATTTGATACCAATTTTCAGTTTTTCCAGCTCGCTCCAATCGGAGCTTGAGTTTATCCAGCGGGCATAGGTCGACAGCAACATCTGCACGCTATGGCCGAGCTGCTGTGATATGAATGCGGGGTTCATGCCAGACATTATGCATATTGTCGCATACGTATGACGACAGTTATATGGCGGGCGGTAGCGGATACCCAGCTTTTCCAGGGCGGGGCGCCACTGATGGTGTAGGTCTGAGGTTTGTTTGATGTACTCGCTCATCTTGGACGGAGGAAAGACATAAGGCAGCTCTGTAAGAGCACCAGCACCTTTTAGCCGGCGATCCGCATATTTTTGAGCGAAGTCGAGCGCATGTAACGCTCGCTCATTGAGCAGAACGAAACGATCCTTCTTCGTTTTTGTGCGCTCTTTGATCTCCCGCTCAGCGCTGGCCCTGCAGATATGGACCTGGCGGTTCGGGATGTCGACAGCATCCCAGCGAAGAGCAATCGCCTCTTGTAACCGCAAGCCGGTGAAGAATGCGAACTCGAAAAACGCCGCAAAAATACTGCTTGGCCAATGTTCGACCTGGTAAAGGTGATCAACGATCAGATTGGCTTCGGCAAGGGTGAAGGGGTCGGGCTCCTTTTTCTTACGCTTTGGCACGTCCAGCAGCTCAGCCGGATTTTTGGCGATCAGCCCCTCTTTTACTGCCGCCTCCAGAATCGTCCGCAGTCGCACCAGCGCATTGCGCTTCACGTCCGGTGAAAACCATTCGATATCGCCGATGATCCGGCGTAGGCTCATGGTTGTAATCATATCGAGCCTAGTCAGTGCCAGATAAGGCATCCAGTAGAGGTTAAGCGCGCCCTTGTAGTTGATGCGCGTGCCTGCCTCGATCTCCCTCCCGTCCAGCCACAACTGGGCGTATTCCCCGAAAGACACTACCCCTCCAGCGGATGCTACTGAGCCAGGAAAAAGCTCGGCGTACTTCGCGTCATCCATCAGTCCTAACTTGATCAAGCCAATTACTTGATCTCTAAGTTGGGATGCAGCTTTAATCCCTTTCTGCGTCGTGGGATAGGCGAGCGTTTCGCTCCGTCGCTCACCGTTCCAGGTGAAGCGAATTCGGAGTGATTTGCGGAAAATTTCCACTCCGGTGGGTAAATCCATTGGTTCTCGAGCCATTCGTCATACTTCCGTCTGCTGTAAATAATCCGGCTGTTGATCTTGTTCCAGACCCCAAGAGGGATCTGTCCGCGACCGCGTTTCGCTTCAAGGGCGCGCTTTGTGATTCCGAGTAGCTCGGCCATCTTTTCCTCGGGGACTTTGTCTTCGTATTCCTGGGCAAGGTTTTCTGCTGCACCCATGATGTTTTCCTCTACCCCGTTTTGGGGTGGTAATGGTTCTCCATGCCGCGCGTGGCGGCAGAAGGTGGGGAGGGTTACGCCGAGCGTTTGCCGTCGGCATCCAGGCTGTAGTAGTTGCGGCAGTTGCAGCGCGGGCAGACCAAGTCACGCATGCCGCTGATTGTGGCATTCGGCATGCTTGTGCGGTCGCTGTGCAGGTGCTTGTTTCGGCAGCGGGTGCATTGGACTTTCTGTTCTTTGGGCATGAGTGTTCCTCGCCCGCCGTTCACCGGCAGGCTGGTAGGTGGAAGAGGGGTTAGAGCAGTGCGCCTTGGCTTAGCGCGACTTCAGGGATGTTGTAGGTCCAGCGTGGTGGCGAATTGTGCGACTCGATGCGGCTGCGCATCACGGAAGCTCGAGCCTCCTTGGTCGGCGGTGAGTACGTCCCGCGCCAAGCCTGATCGATGCCTATGTTCCGGCCAATGTTCGTGCTGTCGGCGCTGGAGAGCGGAAGGTGGCCAAAGATTGCCGGGTCAAGCATCCGTAAGCCGTGAAGCTTGCACATGGGACGGCCGTCATCGTCGCAAACTACCCGCATGGCTTTTCCCATTTGAACCCACCAAGCGGCGCTGCCCGGTTGCGAGTAATCGCCTGAGCTGCCGATGCAAACTCTTGGCCATTCGCTGGCTAAACGCTCTAGTCGTTCTAGGCTTTCATGCATGTGCCAAACCGGAGCGCCAAACCATCGAGGCAGTGGCCAGTCTTCGAGTAATGCGTCGTTGGCCTTCTCGTCACCGTCAATCACGTCGGGTATCACGGCGAAGTCGCATGCTGGAATCAACTTCGCGTCCGCTGCCCAGCGGTAGAAGGGTTGCCAGTCGGTGATGGGTTTTCCTTGTTTCCAGGCAGAAAACGCGCCGTTGTCGATGGCAAACGACTGGCAAACCTGCGCCGCCAGTGCGAGTTGCCGAGGATCGCTAAAACTCACAAAGGCGTGGCCGCCACCGATTGCCGCGGCTGCCGCTGTCTCTGGGGTGATCGGCAAGCCGTGGTAATGAATCATCCGCTGAGCCTCACTGTTTCGATCTCGACGCCCTGGTGCGTGGCGATGAGGGTTTGATCGCCGCCAATGTCCTCAGCCAGACGATCGGCGATCTGTTCGTGCCAGCCTTCTTTGATAATCGCTGTAGCCGCCTTGATGTGTTCGACCCAGATCATCTTTGGCGAGCGCACTTCCAGTCGGTAGATGATCAATTCACCATCTGACGGGCAGACGGCTGCGAAGGTGTGCCGGTAGGTATTCATCATCGTGGCCCCGTGTAGATGAGCCAGGCCATATAGGCGAGGGCGATCATGGCGTCACCAGTTCGTCAGGAACTTCGAAGAAGTTGAGCTGACCTTTCAGCCGCACGAACGGTAAAGGCTTCGGGTCGCGCAGAAGGAACCCCACCGACCCCATATACCAAGGGGAAAGACAATTGCCCACGCTGTCCACCAGCTCAACTGAGCCGATGATGCCGCCGCGCTGTAGCTCGTTGAATGGAGGGATCTTTACGCCGCACTCAAGGTCAGCAAAAACCGCTGCGTCGGCGTACTCCTGCTGGATCATACCCTTGGCCGCGTGCACCAAGAGCCTGCCCCGGTACTTCGTGTGCCAGCTTCGGTTCTCGACGTCCTTGCCGCCGTGGATGATCATCCAAGCCCAGGGCTGGCGGATAGACAATGTTTTCATTTCGTCACTCCGTCCCGGCAAGCCAGGTTGGTTCGGTTGCTGCTGCCAGCCACTCACGCAGGTTGCCAATGATCTTGGTGCGGTCATCTTCATTGCACCACGGCTTGTCGAGCTCTTCCTCGCTGACCAGTTCAACGTCCCAAGCTGCATAGTTGATCGGCTCATCACCGTTCGTGTTTGCCAGTACAGCAATGGAGCCGGCTTCGTCGTAGGCGGCGACAAAATCGCAATCGCCGACGGCATAGCACTTCAGTACGTTTTCTTCAGGCATGACTGTTCCTTTGCCGCTATAGCGGCTGACTTTGAAAGGGGAGGGAGTTACTGTGGTCTAGTTGCAGTGCTGCTTCAGCCTGATATATTCGGTGTGAGCATAATTGCTGAAGCTTCTAATGGAGAGCGCGATCTATGAAAGAAGAGTATGAAAGAGTGCTGCGAGATTGTCGGCTTGGTATAAAAGCTTTTCAGAACTTTAATGCGTCGGTGATGGGGCTTGATCGAATGTTAAAGCTGGAGGGGGAAGAAGATCATGTCATACTTCCCTCTTTGTTTTATTGGTCGGTGATTAGGTATGCAAAACCTTTTCTAACTTCTGATTTTGATGGTTCAAAATTTACTTATCCGAGCAGGCAGCTAAAGAAAGTAGAAGGCTATTCTGAGGGTATGCATAATCACCTGATTTTGGTTAGAAATAAACTTGTTGCTCATGACGATTTTCATGAGGTGCTCCCAAAAATACTAACGTTTTTTATGAGGCATGAAGAGGAAAAATTTAACATTCCTTGCTCTATAACGGTGTCTAATAAGATTGTCTCATTTCCTCGGAGTAGTGAAACGCTATCTTCGATGTGTTGTCATGTTCAAGCTTGTTTAAAAGGTGCGCATGAAAAGATCATAGTTGATATGGGGCGCCTTAGATCAATGATGCTAGAAAACCAGGAGTTAGCCATGGAGTTGGCTCGTTATACCCAAGATTATGGAGGGGTAAAATCTGATAGTGACGGAAATTTTGTCAAACCATCTCCACTCAATGATCCTTGGTTAGATGTTTCTGTACCTGATTATTCAGTGCTTCACGACGGATATCAATATGAGGAGGCAAGGATGAGTCAAGAGTACAATGGACCTGAAACACTAATTACTCCATCGGGGAATAATTTTTTTTACCATATATTTCCATCTGAGACCAATTGATATACAGGCTGATAAGTCGGGGTGGTTTGTATCGTCTGATAGGCCATTCATTGGCCCGCTGAGGTAGATGCGCCTCATGCGGCCACCTGCTGTCGCTCCTGGCGCAGTGCCTGTTGCACCGCCTCGACAGCGCGGTGCAGATAGGTGAGCTGATAGTTCTCCTCGACCGCTTTGTCACCTACCGGGTAGTGCCACTCCTCGCCGAACAGCTCGGTGAGGATCTTGTCGTGGTGTCATGTCTCGTTGGGCGTCTCGATGCTGCGCAGAGCATCGATGTCATGCCAAAGCTCGCAGGCTTCACCTTTGCTCAGCTCGCCCAGATCCCAGTCGTGGCGCCCGGTCTGCTGCCGACGGCGCTGGACGATGCACTTCTTCGCCAGGGTGTGCAGCGCGTCACCGCTGAAGACAGTGGAACTGATACTGCGATCCAAGCAGTTCAGGACGTAGTCCCAACCGCAGTCGGCGACGAACTCTGCGACGGTGCGCGGCCCCATTCCGCCCCAGTAAGCGTTCCAACTCTTGTCCCAGCAGTTGATCGTGATCTTGCCCTGGGCGGTCTGGTAGTTCGGATTGGACTCGGTTGGGCAGTCGCGACGCCCGAAGTCCTCGAGGAATACGGTGATCGGGTCGAGCCGCAGCGCACCTGTGATCACCAGCTTCGTGACTGTCGAGCGCTCGACCTTCAACGGCTCGGCCGGTTTGTTTTCTGTGGGCATGGGGACTCCTCGCTGATGTAGCGTGAGGGTTAGAAGTGGGCTATTAATTGATGATCTGCACTAGGCCGGAGACCAACATGGACTTAGTCAACGAAAGGCCGCATCCCGTGGACTACGTTCATCCGAATGGTAGGAAAGCAACGATCGACTTCATTTGGGGCGAGCCGGGTAGTTCGACGCAACGAGTCATTATCGTCTGGCTCAATGAATGTGGACGCTACACGAGGATTGGCGAAGAGCTTGGCGCCTGGATTACATTTGACGACGCACGAAAGTGCGGTATTGATCTTGCTACTAGGTTACTTGGACGCTGACCCGCCCAATCCTTTTGAGGTGCTACGATGCGGTCACCTCAAAGAGATCACCACATGACCAAGCACGATATTTATGACGAGCACGAAGGATTTCGGCTCTGGAACTACATGGAGTGCGAAACACTGGAGAGCGGCCAGGAGGTCTGGCGGATCAACGTCGAGGTGAAACGCGTTGATGAGGTGGTGATTCCGGTTGTGGCCGGTGACCAGACTTTCGCTGACCGCGGGCTGGCGCAGGTGGCGGGCCGGGAGCTGGGGGCCAAGAAGGTTGCTGAACGAGGCCTATAGGTTTTCTGTGGGCGCGGGAATAATTCGTTTGGCGGTGTGAAGAGCAGTTCATGAGGCTGTGAGCTATGGTTTGCTTTCAGGAATCAAAAAGTCAGAACGGAGGCCTCATGAGCGCAAATGTCCCTTTCAAATGCCGTTGTGGATCTGAACAGTTTGAAACCAAAAAGCCGGTCAGGAGTATTGATGACCTTGTGGGCGCCGAGTGCTCAAAGTGCAAAAGGGTTATGACTCGACGCGACATTGAAGATCAGGCAAAAAAAATCGCTGAAAAAGCCATCAAATCGGCTTTAAAACTGCGTTAGTTAAGATGCAGCCGCCTGCCGCTCAGTCATCTGCCATGGGGATCGCTGCACGGGCCAGCGCTGCCATCAGCGGTGGACTGACGCTGTTGCGGTCGGGTAGTGGTATCAATATGCTCCCAACCTCAAACATGGAGGTGAGCAGTGAGCAAATACGCGCCCTTAGCAGACTTTCTAAGAGTCCAGCCCCAAGACTCCCTTAAACTGACATTTGAGCAAATCGATATTTTAGTCGATGGATTGCCACCCAGTGCAAGAAACCATGACGCTTGGTGGGGGAACTCACGAACAGAGGACAGTCACTCGTGGGCTCACCTATGGATTGCGGCGGGATGGGAGTGCGAGGCAATTGACCGGGTGAATGAAGTCGTCGTTTTTCAGCGCACCTCAAATGGTTCGACAAAGCCAGCGCAGCGTTTCTGGTGGGTCAATCACAAGCAGACCTTCAAGTCAGAGTTCGAAGGCGGCTACATTTGGTCGCCAAAGGCCAATAAAAATGGAGCGCGTAATAGGACATATGACAACTTGACCCTGGTTCAGCCTTGCGATGTTGTTGTGTCCTACGCCGACGGGAAAATCAAAGCGATCGGTGTTGCAACCCAACACTATTCAGAGACAGTGAAGCCTGAGGAGTTTGGACAGGCGGGCGCCAACTGGGCTAACAACGGTTGGTTGGTGCCGATCGAATGGGCAGCTCTACCGTTTCCGGTTTCTCCTAAAGCCCATATTGAACATATACAGCCACTGCTGCCGAAGAAGAGCTCTCCTCTACAAGTAAACGGTAACGGCAACCAAGGCTGCTACCTGGCAGCCATTTCTTCTGAGTTGGGCAGACTGATCCTTGATATCGCCGGCCAGCGCAGTCCTGATGTAGTTCAAGCCATTCAGGACCTTGAGCAACAGATCGAGACAGATGTAGCCGAAAATGACATTCAGACCGCAGAGAATATTCCCGAAACAGAGAAGGAGCAGCTGATTCGCTCTCGCCGTGGACAGGGCGTGTTTCGGCAGCGCGTTTTGGCGCTCGAACCTCAGTGCCGTCTCACGGGGGTTAATGATCAGAGCTTCCTTATTGCCAGCCATATTAAACCTTGGAAGGACTGCAGCAGCGCCGAGCGCTTGGACGGGAATAACGGTCTGATGCTGGCACCACACGTCGACAGGTTGTTCGATCGGGGTTGGATATCTTTCCAGGATAATGGTGACCTCCTTGTTGCTTTTACTGCTAGGACCGTAGTCTCAGCTTGGAGCTTGAACCCTAATATCAGTGCGGGAAGCTTTAACAATGAGCAGAGAAAGTATTTGAAACACCATAGATCGGTTGTCTTTAAAGACGCTCAATCGCCACAAAAGCAGACAATTGCCTCATCGTGTTCCGCGAACATGTCGAATTGAGTATCTGAGTAGTCGAGCATTTGCTGATAGCTGGGGCGGTCACTGCGGAACCTCGCGCCATCACCGGTGAACTTTCCACCGGATACCACCGAGCTTTCCATGCGGGCCCACCAGTAGCCTTTGGGGCGGTCGCTGGCGATGATCGAATAGACCTGTTTGGCGCCTTTCAGGAAGCACAGGTCGCAGTTACCTTCTAGCGTCCGGCCGTTGATCGTCGGCAGCATTAGGTCGAATGGTTGGCTTGCCCAGAAGTCCGTCACGTCCTGCACGCCGACGCTCGCGTCTGCCAGGGGCATCACCATCGTGGCCCACTTGCTTTCGCTGGTGCTCTTCCGGCTCCGGATCTTCACCACACGACGGGGCTCATCGGCGCGGATGCCGGTCATCATGTCCACCGGCATTTGTTCGGTCGACAGACCTCGGCTGCGCAGGTATTTGTGAATGATCCTGATTTTGAGATCGATGGTGCAAAACCTGGTTACCGGGTTGGGCAGGTACTTCCGTTTTCGAATCAGCGCCTCGAACGGCTGGCCTTGGCGGCTGGCGCTGGCAAAGTCAACGACCTCAAATCCGGCTTCATTGTCCCGGAATTCAAGCCATACAATCGGCACAGCCCAGCGCTCGGCACACTCCCGGACAAACTCGAGCGTGGCGGGGTGTTCCTTACCGGTGTTGGCGAAGGTGACGACCAGATCGCTCTGGTCTTCGTTGTTATCCAGCACCTGGCGCAACATAAAGGCACTGGTTCGGCCACCGGAAAAGCTGACGACCGTCGTCCCGGACAATTTGTAGGGAGACATAGGGGATCCTCGCCGGCTGGCGTGATTCGTTGAGGTGGGCTATTGGTTTATGTTCAATGCAGCCTGACGGGAGACTGACATGAGATTGCAAAGCGATATCGATGCACTCGCGGCGATCGAGGAAGACGCCCGAGCGATGCTGAAGCGAATAGGAATTCCTGACGACAAGCAGAAGCTTGAGGTCGTTATTGGCTTGCGGGAGATAATTGAGCTTGCCACCTACAGGCAGTCGATTGACCTATTTACAGATCATTCAGCGTAATAGGTGAGGGTGGGTCAGGCGCGCCTGGCTTTGAAGTAGCACATGGCCTTCGAGCTATAGCAATTGTCTTGCAGGTCTTCGTAAGCCTTGTACTTGGCTTGACTGCGCGTGGCTGCCCAGACTGTCTTCACCCAGTTGCGGGCGTCGCCGATGTAATGCTCAACATCGAACCAATCGACCCATGGAGGGATGACTTTCCACTCCTTGAGCGGCAGAGTCTCGGCCATTTCGCCGTACTGCATTTCGTGGGTTGGGTGGTAGTTCCGGATGCGCTTCTTCGGATCGTCATCCAGGACTACGCCGATGTAGTGGCCGCGATCAGCGAGGATGACGCCGGGTTTTCCGTAGGCGATGACACGGCGGCCGACTTCAGCGGGCACCTGATAGTGCTGCCGGACGTATGCGCAGTTGTAGTTCATGATTATCTCCAGTCAGGCGCCGCCCTCCGTGACCGGATGCGATGGCGAGATGTGAATTTGTAGGCTATTGGTTGATGACCCGGCATAAGCCATGAAGACGGGAAACTACTAATGAAAACGCTGATAGTTGATCACTCTTGGACCAAAATCATCGAGCGAGATGAGTTCGCCAAAGTCGCGCTGGTGGCAAAGATTAAGCAGATCGAAGAAATCGAAGCTGCCATTCGAGCGGTTGAAGGTGAAGAGGCAGCCCGCAATGCTCTAAATAATGGCCTGATAAAGCATGCATTAGCGCGCTGCCTGGAGAACTTGCAGGGATTTGCATCCGTAACGGAGCAGGACTTCTGGATCTGTTACGAGTTTGCGACAACAGCTGCGAAGAGTGCTGAGCGAATCATTGACGAAGAGCTTTCGCACGTAGGGTCGTGATCGTAGGCGCCGCCCGCCGTGACCGGATGCGAAAAGAGTCTGAGTGTTATCTGTGCGCAGTTGGCTTGCGACGAAGCACAAAAAATATGCTGTGTTATGGCAATTTAATTTCGTTGTGCTATCACTGTATTTGAACAGACTCTGTTCAATCTCAGCGAATGGACTCGACGCATGATTAAAAAAATTATTCTCGCGCTTGCTTTCTTTGTTTTCGCTGGATGCGGTACGTCGCCACTTAGCGAAAAACAGTTATTAGCCCTTTCGCAAACTCAAACAGGTCGAGCGGATAATGCGATTGCAGAGCCAGTCATTCAGGCTGCAATTGACGATGCGAACTTGGTATGCAGTGAGGTAATAGGTTCAAGAAGCACCCTAGCCGAGAAAAGATCGAAAAAAAACTTATGGATATCTCTTGGTGGACTCGTAGCTGGCGCCGTGGTGGCTCCAGCTCTGATTAGTGCAAATGCAGCAGCTAATGCGCCATGGATCGCGGCCTTCAGCGGGATGGGCGGTGCAGCTAACATGGCCACGAGAACCATTGATGAAGCGGGATTTAGTGGAGCAGCTGATGCTCAAGTTATGAACAGTATTAGCGCGAGCGTTAAGGAAAAAATGATCGTGGCTATGATAGAGCCAAACGGTCCCAAGGTCAGGTATGAGGCCGCGATTGCTGCCAAAGCGGAATGTCTTTACTACCCCAGGTATGTATACAAACTGCCATCAGAACCTTCACCTGCCCCACCGGTTAAGTAAAGGCGGGCTATACAGCTCATCAGTATGAGGTATGACATCAGTTCGGAGGGAAGTCCTCGTCGCCCGGGTCTTTGCGTAATTCGCGCAGGCTTTCATTCAAAAAAGTACGCGAAACGTTTTCGCTAAAAACGATTTCGTGTCGCGGACTTTCTATCGCCTGGTATGACAGGGTAGGTCCGAGCGCATGAGCGTTCAGGATCAGGTTCTGCACCGCCTCACTTATCTCATCGATACTGTTCCAAGCCATCAGCTCGTCAAGCTTCTGTCGGGTGCCAAGCCTGAGCCGGTGCCGCAACTCTTTCTCGTCGTACTCGATCCGCTTCTGCGCCGCCTTGGCTGAACGCGCCTTTCCATCCATTGCCATGGTCAACCTCTTCTATGCCACTAGCCGGTAGCGCCAGCCAGGTTTGTCGTTTGCGTTGTTGTGTGCGGAAGCGCCTCACGATCAGGCACCTAGCCGATAGGCTTGCGCGCGAGCTTTGTCTGCGACTTCATCAACCATGCGATTCAGTTCCAGGTTGAACTGGACCAGCTCTTTGTGCAGGTTGGCGATGTAGTCTTCGTCGCGGTGAATCGTCTCGATGTAGAGCTGACACTCTTCATCTTGGCGAGAATCGAACGACAGAAAGTCCCACCATTTCCGTCCCGTAACGAACATGCAGCCCTGAACCTGCGGCATGTGTTCCTCAGGCATACCTTCGAGCCATGTCTTGACGTGTATTGCCTCGTTGAAAGGGCATTTCGATTCGGTTCCCCCGTCATCGTTGATCAGGCCGTCTGGCGAGCAGCCGAGCCAGTCGTACTTCGGGTGGACGATGAACTCTGACGGCATGACGATGTTGCCGGTCAACATCTCGTAGGCGTCTTGAGCCTTCTGTTCTTCGGTGTGACCCCACTTTATGGAAGCGCTGCTGACGTTGTGCTTTGATTTCTTTGCCAGTCGCTCGAAGCACAGCTCCCGCATGTATGAGGTCCGCGCGCCCATAGGCTCACGTTTCCCATTTTTGTCAGGCTTCCCCCAGGCAATCACATCTTTAAACCGGCTGGCTGTCACGCGACCAGATCGGTCTGCATGCCACTTTTCAGTGCCCTGAAGTTCTGTTCTCACTATGCCGCTTCCTCGGCCTGATTCAGGTCGTCGTTGGTGCGGGGCATATCGGTAAAGTCGACATCAACGGTCGCCGCCATGTTCTTGAGCGCTTCGTGGCACTCCAGACCGATCGCAGCGCGCTGCTTAGGCTTGAGACCTGCCCAGGCTGTCGCATAGGCTTCGATGTCCTGACGCTTTGCGACGACCAAAAGGTCTGCGAATACCCCATCGATTTCCGGTGACGGGGATTTCGGGCCGAACGACACACCAGTAGCAGCAGCGATGTTTGAAGCCTGCTTAGCTGGGGTGATATCGATTTCGCCGCCGTACGAGTCTTCGAATTCATCGGGCGTATAGACGCCAAGGATCACATCAGGGCAGAAGAGTCGCGCCCATTTTTTGGTCACCAAGTAGGCAATCTGCTGCTTGGGATCTTCCGCCCAAAGCGTAGAGTTCCGCGTGCGGACCTGAGTGAGCAGAAGTTCCAGAATGCGTGGCTCGTCTTCGCCTTTGAAGGTTGCCCAGACTTTGATCCCGAGACCTTTCTCGTCGTCAAAGCTCCAGTCTGGAACCCGGTACTTTTTGGGCTCGCCAGTATCCTCGTCCTTCTTGGTCTTGCTAGTGACTTCTCGCATCTTCCCGATGACGTTTTCCCAGGTGCCGAACCACTCGAAATTCAAGCGACCTTTGACTGGTGCCTTGGCGGTGATTACTGCATTGACGAGCTGCGCCTCATAGCTCAGTGCTCCGCCGTTAACGATGAACGTCTTCTGCGCAACAGCGAATGGGTTCATCTGCCACTGCATTGCTTGTAGCACTACCGCCATGCAGTCAGCTTGATTCCCCTTCAGATGCTTGGGGACTGTTGTCACGCCTTTCGACATCATCAGCGCGAGGTCGCTCATCGACTTCATGGTGCCTGGATCGAGAATGAGCGCTGCCGCGTTGTGCGATGGATCGTGATACGTGGCAAGGCCGGTTTGTGCTTGGGTGTCTGTATCGGTCATTGCGCTCTCCGTGGCCAACATGGGATTGGTCGGTCTTCAGATGGAAAGGGTGCTTAGAAGCGGATGGCGCGAAGCCAAGCGCGAGCAGTGTCGAGGTCCACGTCGAAGCCCAGGGCTACAACCTCGACAATGTCGTCAACCAATGGTGCGGTCGTAGTCACGTCGTCGGGTTCAGCTGCGGCCGCATGTGCGCTAACTTGTACGACTTCGACCTTCTCCGTGACCACGGGCGCAGTTACGGAAGCGGCTGGAGCGGGTGCGGCAGCCTGGGCACGCAGACGGGCCAATTCTTCCTGATCGCGCTGATACTGAGCGTCGCGTTCACGCTGTTGGCGTTGCTGTGCTTCCATATCGCGGCGCTGCTGGTCCAGCTCGTCCTGCTGCTTCTTCAAGCGCAGGCGGTCTTCCTCGGCCCGCTGCTTGCGCAGCTCCTCAGCTTCAGCGTCGGCAATGCGTTGCTTCTCGCGCAGCTCGTCCAGTTCTTTCTGCTGGGCCAGCAGCTTGGCGGCAGCTTCTTCTCGCTCACCGGCAGACTTGTGCAGTGTTTCCAGCTGCTCGATAGCGTTGTCGCGAGCGATGGTGCCTTCAGCTTCGAACTCGGCATATTCTTCGGGCAGGATCACCGACACCTTGACGCCTTGCAGAATGTCGGCGATATCGGCAGCGCTACGGCTTGCATATGCGGCAGCGATAGAGCTGAAGCGGGTAATCTTTGCCCTGATGGCTTCGACGCGTTCAGCCTCGACACGTTCGCGCTCGGCTTTGGCGTTGGCTACGCGTTTTTCCTCGGCCTTAATTGCTTCGTCGACAGGCGCTTCAATCGCCAACACGCGATCCTTCAACGCGTCGCCGAACTCCTTAACCTGGTTGACGCGAGCCTGGGCATCTTTGACTTTCTGTTGATAGGGCACGAGTGCAGTCTTGGTGGTATTCGCCAGGGCATAGCGCACGTCGCGGATATCGACGCGAACTTCTTTCGCATTAGCCAAGCCTTCGCTGGTCGAGCAGTCAACGACCAGCTTCGCGTAAGTCGTCTCCAGACGAACGATCTGTTCTTCGTGCGGCCGATATTCGGCGATGTCGGTGACGGCTACCGCAGGGGCTATAGCGTTAGATTTTTGTGCATCGTCGGTTTCGCTCATTTCGAGCGATTCTGTACGAGAGTTTGTTTAGTATTTGCGGACATGACAATTCCTCGCCGCGCCACGCGCAGCCTTGAAAGATGTAGTTATTGGGTTACGCGATTTGTGAAGGCGGTTAGCAACATCGCGGCGGTACAGAGGGTGTGAGCTACGAGCGAACTTCGCCAGAAGACGATCTGACGGATACTCTGGCGGCTTGTCATGCAGACTCAACCAGTGACAGAAGGCGCTCGCCCAGCTTTATCTTGGCTGCGACTTGCTCGCGAGTGACACCGGCGATCTGGGCGACTTCGGTCAGCGGCAGACCTTCTCGCCGAAGCTTTGCGCAGCGCTTGGCCAGGTTTTGGCCGCGCAAATGCGCGCCATGGCCGCTCATCGCTCACGGTCCAGTTGAGCAACTCGGTAACGCAGCACCTGTAGGACGTGACCGCCATCGCCAGTCTCGGTGTACTGCTCAATCGGTGCGTCGAAGAACCCGCGCCGTTCGGCCAAGCCATAAGCTTCGCACTGGTTGTGCGCGGTGATATCTTCGAGCTGTTCATCGACTAGGGTTTTCACTGGTGAAGTAGTCATGCGGCAGCTCCTTGCTTGAGCGATGCGTTGTAGGTGGCGTAGATCTGGTCAATTCGAGCCCGGTACTCCCGGTGTTCGTCTTCGCTGATGACGTGAAGCAGGAAGGCTAGGGTGATCGCTGATGTCGCCGCTGAACTGGCGTTGGCCTTGCCGAGGTCGCGGACCATGTTGCCGATCTCGCCCTCGATCCAGGTGATTGCGGTTTGGTGGTTGCGTTGCTGGACGTTCACTTTGTGCCTCCTACTGGCGGGCAGATCGCCTCCATCTGCGTCATGGCTAAGCCAATGCGACGCTTGAGCCTGGCGCGGTCGGCTACTTCTTGCTCACGCCTCGCAGCGAGATCTGCCTCGTTGTTGTAGTCGTGCGCGATCTCAGCCAGGGTGGTTCGCGGCTTACCCCAGTCATCGAAGCGCTTATCCCACTCCCGGGCTTGGGCGCTATCGGCGTAACTGGTTGCCATCGCAGCTACTCCTTTTGTTCAAGCTGGCGCGCCAGAGCGCACGCTTCATTGTGATCGCGGCGAAAGCCCCGGACCTTGCCGGTGCGACTGTCCACCACATGGAAGAAAGCTTTACCCGCCAGCTTCACAACGAAGCGCGGCGGTGCGCCGGGCACCGGTTGGCCGATCAACTCGTAGAAGTCGGCGATCGCTATATGTGAGCGTTGACGCAGTGCCTTGCGAACATCGTTTGCGAGCTGAATGGCTGGGTGCATGGTTGCTTCCAGAGTGGTGAGGGGGGAGTGATGTAGTGAGGATTTACGTCTAATATCGTCGGTTGAATTGAGTGACCAACCAGGGAGGGTGATATGAAGCCAGCAATCAATGCGGTGATCATTTATGCGAAGGATGTCGCGAAAACATCTGATTTCTACACTCGGCATTTTGGGTTTTCCGCATTGCCGGAACTCAATGGCATCACGGAGCTGAGCTCGCCGGCAGGTGGTATCAAGCTACTTCTGCACAAAGCAGCTAAAAGCGTTAAGACCGGCCAAGCTTGCATCAAGCTCGTTTTCGATGTGGGTGATGTTCAGGCTTTCAAAGATGCCGCCGCAGCAAAGGGGCTGCATTTCGGGGCTACGCATGAGGCCGAGGGATACAGCTTTTCCAATGCCAAAGATCCGGACCAAAATAACGTCAGCATCTCTAGTCGCGCTTTCAGGTCGTGATCTGATTCAAAACCACTCGGCTGCACTCATCTGTTCCGCTGCTTACCGTTGGGCGCGGAGGGGAATGTTGGTGTATTGGGTTTTGGGCAGGGGTAAAGCCGAGAAGCTTTCGGCCGATAAGGCCTCGGCCGTACTTATTTATTTGAACGTCTAGGAGCTGTTGAGTGTTTTCATTAAGGAACGCAACACTGTGCCTGTCCCTGGTGAGCTTTGGCTTTGCCAGCAGCACTTTCGCGAATCAAGCCGTTGATACGCATCAAGTTGCCGTAACGCTCGTTGCAATGGGGCAGATCTGCAATAAGGCAAACCCTGGCTTAAATGGCTCTATCGAAAATGCTATGGTCAGCGATCCTAAGATGGATGAAGCAACCAAGGCCGAAGTCCGAAAAGTGAGCTCAGACCCCGCTTACAAAGGCGAAGTCGGGGTTATGGTGCAGGCCCTCAACAGCTCAGGCATGGCGGCCATGGGACAGGATATGTGCAAAAGCTACGCCGCAAAGTAGTTCGTTTCGCCTTGCCGGCTCGTCGCTCACGGTTCGCATTGGTGATGCAGGTGGGCGGTTATAGGCCGCAGTTTCGTCCGCATCGGGGTGTGATCTGGCGAGAGGGGCTGGCTACCCTCCAGTCGGAAGCGCCGGTTGCACCCAGCGCAACGTTCTGTTTAGCCGGGCGTGCAAGCCAGTCACACGCCAGATCACACTCCGATGCAGCCTGGTGCTGGGGAGTACCAGGTGCTCGGGCAGTTGTCGTCAGGCTGACGTGGCGCTGGTTGGTCAGTCGTACAGCCCGTAGCTGAAGTCGTCTTCTTCGCAGTCCACCAAGATCTTGGAGGCGCCAAAGTAGAGACTGGCGAGCAGCTTCTCGAACTTCGACCTGAAGCGCAGGGTTTGGCCGATCTTCTCGTTATCGATACGGGCGGCGTATACGGTGCCAACCTGACGACCTTTATCATCGCGGTCATTGCCGCGCTTATCGAACGAGATATGGATCGCGTTATCCAGGCTGTATTCGCTGCGCTCGCGGCTGGTATAGGGGGACTCTTCCTTTGGCTTCTTGTCGAAGTAGATGTGCAGGCCGCCGTAATCGGATTCCTGGAAGCGAACATCCGGCTGCTCCCAGCGCTCTTCCGCGGCACTTTCCTTGTGCTCATCAACGAATGCTTCGAGCAGCTCTTGCAAGCTGACCACCTCCGGCATTTGGTCCTTGTTGAGGACTTCGTCGATAGCCTGTTGTGCACGACGGACCATGTCGGCCTCGACACCGCTGTTTTCCCACTTTTCCTGCAGCGCTTTGGCGATCATTGCGTTGTAGCGCGTCAACTCGAAGACGCTGCTGAGGTTGGCGGGCAACGCTGCTTTGATCGCTTCCTCAACCAGCTTGGCCATCTCGCCATAACGGCCAAAGCAGTTATCGATCACCTTGGTGAACATGACTTTTACATGTTCGTCGATGATGGCTGCGGGCTGATCACTTGCTGCAAACGCAGTGACTCGCTCAGCCAGTAGCGCTTGAAGTGTTTGTTCGCTCATTTGGTGCTCCGTGCAATTTCGTTGATTTCCCGTCTGGCCCTGCTGCCAAGGCCAACCAGTGAAAGCTGTGTTTCGGTCATACGGTCAGGGCAGGGCATTCGGCTCGACGCACCATCCGAATCTGAGCCGTGCGCCTGTCTGGCACTCGGCGATCACGACGCATCGATTCGTCATCAAGCATTGAATGGATGGCGACCAGCGCCGCCAGGACAAAACACATCGGCGTGATGATCTGCCGCTTCATGGCCTCGGCCACCAGGGCGGTGCGCCGCGTAACGCCAAGCTTGAACATCGCGTTAGTGAGGCGCTTTTTGACGGTGCCGGCTTCGATACCAGCCTCTCTGGCGATCTCTTTCGAGGTGAATCCCTGGGCAATCCAGAGAAGGAACTGAAGCTCTCGCGGCGCAAGGCCACGACCGAGGTGGCCCTTCCATGCGCCGTTGATGATTGTTGCTTCCATCGTCATGACTCCCGGTTGGTTTCCCGCTGCACCCGGCAAGCCAGGTGCAATGGTGAAACTGTTCGTAAAACACCCGGTCACGCTACTGGCGTCAGACCGGGGCTACTTCGTCGGCGATGTGGTGTTGCCTGAGGCCTAATCCCCGCTTGCTGATTACAGGTTTCGGTATATAGGTGCGGCGGTGGGCTTCCCTGTTCGCGCCAGCTCGATCAGCGTTGCTGGTGCGGTCATCGGGTATCTACAACATGCGGCGTACAGCCCTGTGCCTGAGTGATTTTTACGGCACACCGCATGAGGTCCGGCGCTCCTCATAGCCGAGGCTCAGAGCGCTAATTTTTGAATCTGTCTCGCTACGCATGTCTGGGTCATTCGCCAGTTCGGTATCCCTCGTCCGCCGCAGGTTCTCCCTGCGTTTCCTTCCATCGTCCCAGTCACTCCCGGGGCGGTAGGTCAGATCGGATCGCCGGTCTCCAGTAGAGGCGTAGCGGCCAATCGTTAGGGTTTGTTGAGAGCCTTTGCATCGACCCTCCCTGTCCTTGCCGGACAGGAGGCCCCGCTGTTATTTCCGCAGCAGGATCGTGTTCTGAATTTTTAAAGAGCGGTCGCGGCTTTCGCTGCTGGGCCGGTGATGTCTCGGCTTGGAATAAACAATACCAATGGCAATGTTATTCGTCAATGCCATTGGTATTATTATTTTTGAAAGGCAACAAAAAGCCCGCACGTGGCGGGCTCTCGATCGGCGAGGGGGGTTATTGCTGTTGGGAGACCCTCAGCCTTGCCAGCCCCTGCTTGATGTGCCCGGCATTCTCATCGATCGCATACAGTGCCCCGCGAACGTTCTCGCCGACGTCTGCCGATCCGCGTTGCTCAACCCACAGAGTGAGCTCCATGATGGCTGCTTCTAGGGCGAGCTGATTCTCGTACATTCTTTCGAGGAGGTCGGGGAGGGTGTATTGATCAGACATGAGGTCGATTCCATTCGGGGAATCGAAAGCGTAGCAGTTAGGGAGAGCAGACAACAAAAAGCCCACAGATGGCGGGCTCTCTATAGATGGAGCCAAATCCCTTTGGCTGACCGCATTGTGCTTGGTGGATGTGACGAAGGCGTGACGGGGGAGGGGTAAGCAAAAAAACGACATAAGCTGAAGCTTTCGACAGTTCTGGCTATCAAATTTCAACGATGGATGAACTATTGCTGCATGAAGTCATTATCTTCTTCGACGGGACGGGGATACCTGCTTTCGTCAAGCATCGCGTGAAGTCGTAGTGAATGTCCGAATTGCTCAAACGCCACCTGGCATTTGGTCTTGTCGAAGAACGATCTGAGGTGTGAGAGGGCGAGCTCAAAATCAGGGCTCTCCACACGTAAACAGATAAGCGTGAGATCGAGCTGATCGGTTAGGTCTCTGTACATATTGACGGCGAGTATGCTGCCACCATTATTTTCGGCATGGTAAACATGGACGTCGCCGGTACCGTTGTACGAATGGGCAAAGTACAGGTTATGTAGATCGAGAATGTTGGCTGGTATGCCAAGGATATTGAATACCGCCTGCAGATCGATGTCGGGGGTCTTTTCGCCGTCTTGCCAGGTAACGACATCAGACATTGATACGCAGATGTCGAATTCTTTGGCGCAGATGATTTTGGTCACTGGAGACTCTTCCGCTGAGCGCTTGGGTTGCCGATCCTATCATCAGATTGAGCCTTTTTCTCGGAGCGGCTGGTGGTGGCGGGGTTGACGAAGAGATAGGTAGGGAAGGGCGGAACGAAAAGCCCGGCACAGGGCCGGGCTTGGGTTCAAAATGTTATTGAGGTTTGTAAATCAATCTCTTTAGAGGGCTTTACTGTTTCTACGAACATTAGTCGCGGTCTCCCGGACGCATCGCATTCGTACTGACCTTCAACCAAGACTTGAGCGCCGAGAAGCTTCTGCCCTTGTTCACTAGTGACCGCTGGCATTACGCACCTGACCGTTCCGATGTCGAGCACATTTCGCAGATGGAACCTTCCGGAGTCGAGGTCAATTTCGCGAACCTCACCGACAAAGCGCCCAAATTTTTTGGTGTTCGTTACGGGTTTCTGAAGTGCATCTCTAAGGACTACGCGCTCTCGCGTTGTAAGCGAGGCTACTCTTGCATCGGGAGAGGAGATGTCGACAGTATGGATACCTGCCCTCCCAGTTGGAGACAACTTGAACACGGTTTCCAAGCTAGCATCACGCATTGCGGGGTCGGGAATCAGCTCGTTTATCGCACCGCTTACTCGCTCATCACCGATAAACTCAGGTATTGCTGGCAGCTGTCTGATGGCCTGTTTCAGAACCGAAAAAATCAATTCCGGCTCGTCGCTATCTAGAATCGATGGGATTTCAGAGAGAGTGAATCCTGCATAGATGCTGCCTGGGGCAAAGCCAGTAAATCTCAGATCCAGATTGTTCGAGAGCTTCTTTGCATCACGATCTGAAAGGTCAAAAATGGAGCGGGCTAGCATCTTTAGTTGCTTCTCAGCCGATCCGCACAGCCAGTTAAAAGCATGGAGGCCGGGGGTTGCAGAGGCAGTAGATGGCCCTTCGGCATGGAACACCAAATCTGATGTGTCGTAAATTTTGGCCAAAGGCATCTCTTCTTCGTATAAATCACGAAGTTTGCTTTGTAGGAATTCGATCATTTGCCCCAATTCGACGCCGTGTGCAATCTGGGTCTGCTTGGCTGCGACGATCTGATCCTGAAAAACTGATGCCCTTTTGTGGACCTGTTCTACCCAAGTTCCCATGCTTCCACCTCAATTACGCCGCGCGCATCCTTTTCGTGAAGCCCCTTGTCATGTGCTGTTTTGGGGCCGACGTACTGAAAAAACTGACCAAGGTTCATGCATCCTGCAACCATCAGACTGACATAGAAGTCAGCCCTGAAGGAATTCTTAATGCGACTGTTCTCGTGCCCATTGTTGAGCGCCATTAATGGCCCGTGCGCGATCACCATGGGTGATGGTAGGTACACGGTGGCCTCAATGTCGGCAGGATGCTCCTTGTCGGAGAAAAAGCTCCCGCCGAGCACGAGCTGTAGACCGAAAGCCTTATCTCTGAGTTCGCCGTCTAAAAAATTCTTTACCTGATAGTAAAGGTCGGACCTGTATTGATTGAACAAAAAGCGCTGCTCAATATCTCGCAAGGTCCCGATGTGGACGCCACCAGGAAGCAATCCTCTGGCGTCTAATGCGGGTATAGGCATCCACTTCCCTCAAGTTAGTCCCTGTCGACCTTGAATGTCACGTTATTCAAAGTGAAATTCAAGGTCGTGACCGTTAGCGCGCAAACATTCTTCACCAGAGCACGCGACATGGTTCGCGACCTGTTATTCCTTGCTCCGCAAAATCTTTCCCGCCTTCACCTCATCCGCAGACCCCAAGCCTCACCCGACCTCTGCGTAGAAATGGCTCAGCGTCATCAGCTCAAGCACAGCCACCATAACGCAGAATGCGACAAATCTCCGCGTGAAAACCCTGCGAGGCTTTTCGTAAGGCTGAATATTGCCGAGGGCGCCGAGAAGGTCGGATAAAAATTCAAGAAATCCCATAGATGTCTGCCTTCGTTCCGTCAATTTCACCAGCCTACAACTCGGCGGTCGGCTGACTCGTACATCTCTCAGTGAAGTGTCGTAACCCTGCGACTCTCTCCAATTCTGATCCGATCAAGCGCCCGGTTTAATGCATCCAGAGCATCGAGGAGGGCTTTTGCCTCAGCTTCTCGGCCATCACCCCAAAGGCGTTCAGCCATTTTGTTCAGGGCCTGGATAGAGCGCTCAATTTCAGCAGCAGTCACTGCTGACTTACATTCCGGCTTTTTCTCGGCATTCAGTAACCCTTCTGCAGGGCATTGCACTGTCTTTCAATTGTTAGCACGCTATTCAGCTTTAGCCCGCGCAATCCTTCCCGCCTTGACCTCATCAGCGAGTGCTGCAAGCCGATCCGCATCCTCATACAGCTTTGCAATTAGCTTTAGGACGGTTGTCACCTCTTCGCCCTGGCAGCCCTTGGTGAGGCTGGGCACTTTACTCGCAGCTTGCTCAAGACCAGACGCTATGTCCTTGAGCTCACGGCGCAGCTCTTGATTGGGTTTATCGAGTGACATGGCTACCCCCTACAGATCCCCACCGAACCAGATTTCAACCGCCGGCGAACCATTTCTTGAGTGTTGAAAAAAGGGTAGTGCGGGCAGACTCGCGATCGCTCGTCAGGACATCAAGCGCACATGTGGCTTTCAGGGTTCGCTCCCTTAGTACACTGAGCCGAGTATGCAGCTCTTTCTTCAGGCGCTTTTGTTCGCTGGGTGGCGATAGCTCTATAAGCTTACCGGCCATGAAAAAATTCAGTTCCATTTGCTGATCTAGAGCTTCGGTGATTTCTCTGATCGCGTCGTTCATGCCTGATTCCAAATCAATTCATGTGAGTCGCGCCAGAAGGGGGCTGATTACAGCTTCCGCGCATTCCAAACGAGCAGGACGCGAGCCTGAATGTGGACCCGATCAAGTTGTGCACCCTCGATCATGATCGCTGGGTAAACAGGGTTATCCGAAATCATGCGTAGCGATCCGCCTGTCATGCGCTGGAGTCGCTTAATGAACAAGTCGCCGTCTAGGGTAAAGACGTAAACAGCATCGGTGCGTATCTCAGTGATACCGCGATCAACCAGCAGGGAATCACCGTTTCGGAATGTCCCTTCCATGCTGTCGCCGTCGCCATCAATGATCGCAAGATTCTCTGGATTGGAGTAGGAAAGCCCTTGGGTCTTGAGCCAGTCGAGGTGAACGGTCATATCTCGGATCACCTCAATGTGGTGTTCCGGCGGCGTACGACCGCTTCCCATGGAGCCAACGATATCTAAGTGGGGGATGGTGATGAAGTTTGAGTCTGGAGCTTTCCTGCGTGAATCAATTGCAATCACATTGCTTTCCTTGGCACTGCTCGATCCTATGGCTTGGGCAATTTTTGCCATTTCATCCGCTAGCCGCTCGCTGAACTCGCGGACATCTACTTTCAATATGCTCGCGAATGAGGCGGCTACAGATGAATTGAGAGGATTCACGCCATTGAGGTAGTGACTCACTGAGCTCTGGTTCATTTCCAGAGCGTGCGCCAGCTTCTCCTGGGTCAAGCCGAGCTCATTTTTTTTCGAATTGAAGATGGCCTTCAGTCGAAGGCACTCATCTTTCTTGTCTTGCGGTAAGGGCTTTTTGCTCATCCCCGAATCGTATTCCCATCGGTAATATAGCCACAAATGCCAATGGCATTTACTTTCAAAAATGCCATAGGTAATATCTTCGCATGAAGAACCGCGGAGAGCTCTCCCATGAACCGAATTCACATTACTGATTTTGCCCGCTGTCTTGGGCAGTGCGAGGCAGCCAACCTGCTGAATATGACGCAGGGTGCGCTTAGCAAGGCGATAAGAGTGGGGCGCGATATTTACGTCACGCCTTATCCGGACGGGCGATGCGAAGCCGAAGAAGTTAGGCCGTTTCCATCACAGAACCAGACAAAAAAGCAGGCAGCGTAACTGGCAAATCTGCCCACCGATTCATGTAGCCAGTATCGGCTTTACCGGTCTGCACGGATAGAAACCTGAAGTCGCTGTTGATTCATCCAGTACCCAAATCCCAGACACAAAAAAGCCGACGGAGAAGGTCGGCTGATTCGCAAAACTAGAGAGGGCCAATTATGCAGAGCCAACCCATTTCAAGCAATACCCCGCTCCATGTCGCGACACGTTTTCATAATTCGCAAAACGTGTCGCGTACCACCATGTCCTCGCGCGAGATCGCAAACGTCACCGGAAAGCGTCACGCCAACGTGAAGCGTGACATCGTGGCAATGCTGAAAGAGCTGAAGGTAGATGTACTCAATTTTGAGCACATCTACCTGGATGGACAAAACCGCGAGCAGGTCGAGTACATGCTCGACCGCGAACACACCGACTGCCTGCTCACCGGCTATAGCGCGCCGATGCGCATGAAGGTGATTCGCCGGTGGCGGGAGCTGGAGCAGCAGCAGGGCGCCCGCGAGCAGGTAATCGCCAATGGCACCAAAGTCGTCGGAGAGATCGCCATCATGGAGTGCTTCACGCGCCTGCTGAAGCCTGCCGCGTCCTGCCAGATGGCCATGCTCACCAAGATCGCCGAGAACAATGGGCTCAACCCGAAATTCCTCCCGGGCTACGCCGTGGATGCTGCACCAGATGCCATGGGCAGCAGCTCCATGCCGACCAAGGCTGTCACCGCGCTGATCAAAGATCATGGCATTGCCAGCACCGCGGCTGCCTTCAATCGTCTCTTGGCGAAGCATGGCTACCTCAAGCAGCAAAAGCGCAAAAACTCCAAACAGCAAATCGTCGACTTCTGGTCCGTGACTGAAAAGGGCCTCCAGTACGGCAAGAACCTCACCAGCCCTCAATGCCCTCGCGAAACGCAGCCTCATTGGTACGTGGATCGCTTTCTTGAATTGGCCGCACTGGTCGGGAAGGCCTGACATGCAATACACCGTCACGATCAATCAGGCGAAGGCATTGGAGTGGGGCTTGAACGCACAGCAAGCCCTGCTGTTTGCCTTCGTCTATGAGTGCCCGAGCTGGGCCAATCCAATCAAGACGGACACTGGGATCTACTTCGCTCTGAGCAAGAGCAAGATCGTCGATGAGCTGCCGCTGTTGACCGATAAGCCGGACACCGCATATCGCCTTCTCAAAGCACTGAAAGACTCGGGCCTGATTGAGCTTTCCAGTACTTCCAGCATCACCTTGATTCGCCTGACCGAGAAAGCCAAAGAGTGGAACCGTAAACTGGATGGGTCGGAAAAATATCCGACCTCTGATGCACTCGATGGTCGGAAAAAAATCCGATCTACCTCGGATAAATCTCCGAGCAAGGTCGGAAAAAAATCCGAGCCAGGGTCGGAAAAATCTCCGACAAATCAGGGTACCAATAATCAGGGTACCAATCAGGAAACCAGTAATCAGGATTTACAGGACAGCGGTTCGGGCAAGCCGATCCGGTCCGGCGGATTGGTGCTGGTGGTTGATCGCACCGAAGCTCCACGGGTTGAAATTCCAGCCGACATGCCAGGGCCGAAAGACCAGGCCTGCAAAACCTTCAAGGCATGGGCCAACTATGCGATGGCATATCGCAAACGCTACAGCACCTGGCCGGTGTGGAACGCAAAGGTCGGTGGCCAGCTCGGCCAGCTTGTTGACCGCCTCGGCGCCGACGTTGCTCACCACGTTGCCGCTCACTTCCTGAAAACCAATGATGCCTCCGTCCTGCGCAAATGCCACAGCCTCAACGAACTGCTGGCGAACGCCGAGAGCTATCACACCCAGTGGGTGACTGGTCAGCGCATCAACGGGACCACCGCCCGCCAGCAGGAACGCACTGAGGCCAACCTGTCCGCCGCCGAGCAAGCGGCTCAAATGGTCTTGGCCAAGCGCCAGGCAGGAGAGCGCAATGAGTACCTTTGAGATGAACGACGCTCAGGTCGCTGGTCTGGCCGCTGCCATCTGTGCCACGGCTGAGGCTATGGGTCAGGAGATGAATCCTGGCACCGCGGCGATGATGGCCGAGGATCTATCTGTTTATCCAGTGCCGGCCGTTCGTGTCGCGCTGAAAGCCTGTCGTAGCGAAGTGAAGGGCAAGCTGGCCATGGCTGACATTCTGTCACGCGTCCAGCTCAAGGATGGCCGCCCAGGCAAGGACGAAGCGTGGTCGATCGCGCTATTGGCGGGCGACGAGATCGAAACCGTGGTGATGACCACCGAAATCCAGCAAGCCATGACCGCCGCCTCGCCGATCCTGCGGCTTGGCGACAAGGTTGGTGCCCGTATGGCGTTCATGAGTGCCTATGAGCGACTGGTGGCCGCCGCACGTGCTGAGGCAGTCCCAACGACCTGGAGCGTTTCCCTCGGATTCGATCCGGCACGTCGGGTCATGGCCATCGAATCAGCGGTCCGTATGCAACTGATCACCCAGCAGGCCGGCATCCAGTACCTGGCCGACCTGCGCATTGCACCAATCACCGCCGACGGTCAGGCCATTGCCGGGCTGCTCACCGGTTCCACCGCGCAACCGTCGCCACACCTGCGCGAAAAGCTGGCTGAAGTTCGCCAGATCGTCGATGCGGCGAAGGCTCGGCAGGACCGCCAACGACTCAAGAAGGCCCAGGCCGATCGAGTCGATACGTATCTGCGTAAGCGGAAGGTCCGCGTGGCCATCGCTGCCGTACAACACAAGGAGAGTTTCTGATGGCTATGAATGAATCCCGGCAAGCCCAAATCCTAGCCGGCCAGTCTTCGATCGCCCAAAAGGTCTTTGGCTACGTCCCAATTCAAACGAGCTGGAGCAATCACGAAATCCATGGCGCGGCATCGACAGCCAAGGCGACCGGCGCATCGCCGTATGCAGTCCGCCGGGCCTTGGGCGAACTCAAAGACGCCGGGCTTATCCGTGAGCCCGTAGGTGGAAAGTTTCAACGTGATGCCGCAACCCCAAAACCCAAGAAGGAGCAAGTCATGACCCAGGCAGCCAAGCAGGCCGTAGTAGCAATCAAGAAACCAGAGGCTGGCGCCCTCGACGTATTGGCTTCGTTGTCCAGTGAGGTAATCAGTCTTTCTGATGAGGTCGGCCGGCGTATGAAGAAACTGGCTGAGCGCATTGAAGAGGTCGCTCTATCCGTTGAGGCGGAGCGGGAGGGCAATGCTGAAGCAGTCGGCAAGCTCAAGCAGCTGCAATCCCTTCTGAAAAGTCTTTAAGGGGCGCGTCATGGCTGAGCTCGCGCTGATTCGCACTGCCCAAGGCTTGGTGCCGGCCACCGAAGCTGATCGCGAAACCGTCCAGAAGTGGAAGGCTGGCCAGGTCATTCATGGCAAGTTCACCCGGATGCGCAACGGCAAATTCCACGGCAAGTTCTTTTCCATGCTCGATCTGGCCTGGGAATATTGGGAACCGGTTGGTGGCCTCATTCCTCGGCAGGAGATGCGCGGCATTCAGGGGCTGGCCAAGTTCTTCGAGGCACAGAGCGGTAAGCCGGGGCAGCTTTCGAATGCGGTCGCCGCGTACATCACCGGACTGGAGCAGGCGCGGGCCGAGCGCTTCCCGGCAGTCGACAAGAGCCGTGAGGCGTTTCGCGAGTGGGTAACGATCGAAGCCGGCCATTACCACTTGGTGCATACGCCCGAAGGCATCCGCAAAGAGGCCAAGTCCATCAGTTGGGCGAATATGGACGACACCGCTTTCGAGCCGCTTTACCGCGACGTCTTCAACGCCTGCTGGCGGTTGGTGCTGTCTGTGATTTTTGAGAGTGAAGCTGACGCTCTGGCTGCTGCTGATCAGTTGGGGAGTTACGCATGAAGCGCACAGAGCTGAAGCGAACAGCGCCATTTACCTCCGGCGGAATCAACGCACGCGAACGCCGCAAGAAGCGCTGCAAAGTGTGCGAAGCCATGTTCACTCCGGTACGCAACTTCCAAGCAGTGTGCGGGGAGATCGCTTGCGCTATCGCTCACGCGCCGGCCAATCAGGTCCGCGCACGCAAGGCGCTGGCCGACATCGAGCGCAAGGACATCAAGGTCCGCAAGGAGAAGCTGAAGAGCCGGGCCGACCATCTGCGCGAAACACAGGTCGTGTTCAACGAGTGGATCCGCCTGCGTGACGCCGCATTGCCGTGTGTGAGCTGCGGCCGCCACCACGAAGGTCAGTACCACGCCGGACACTACCGCACCGTGGGAGCGAACCCGGAGCTGCGCTTCGAGCCGCTGAACGTCCACAAGCAGTGCGCACCGTGCAATAACCACAAGTCCGGCGACATCGTGAACTACCGCATTGAGCTGGTTAAGCGCATCGGCGCCGACAAGATGAATTGGCTTGAAGGGCCTCATGTGCCCCAGCGTTACACCATTGAAGAACTGAAAACCATCAAGGCCGATTACCGGGCAATGATCAAAGAATTGAAGAGGGCAGCAGCATGAAGCTGATCAATGCAAGACAGGTGTGGACTGAGTCGCAGCACGAATCGAACGCGTCAATCAGCGCTGTGGCAATCGAGAAAGCGGAATCGGCACCAGTAAAGGCCGGTAACCGTATGCGCCGTCACGAGGCCGTGTTTGCCGCACTGGGCGAGGACAAGGAGGAACGCATCCGGATCGTTCGGCAGAAGATCAGTATCAGCGAGACGCGCCGCACGCCGATTGGCCGGTCTACCGCTCGTGCCGCGCACCTGGCCACCATCGGCAAGGTGTTGCGCGCCATCGACACGCTACCGTTTCAGGTGCAGCAGTTCGGACACTATCTCTATCACCCAGCAATGACCATGCGCCACGTCATGAACGCGGTGCTGCTGATCACCGCCAAGGCCAGGCTGCCAGACCTGACATCGGCCAAGCGCGTGAAGGCGCAGTACCTGGTCTCCCTGGCCCTGCAATCGTACAAGGGGGAAGTGGTCGGGGCTGTTGAATGGGGTCCGGCCCGGGTCGCCGCCGAGATGAAGACCTTCTTCGGTGTGACTATTGATCCGAAGAACTGGACGCGTGACTGGCTGGACTTGTGGGAATCCCTGAAAGAAGTCATCAGGGAAGTGGATATTCAGGCACAACATCCGGTGTGGCAGGTTATTCACGCGGAAAAAGAAGAAGATGCGGCATAAACATATTGACATGACGGGGAGTTGCGTGTACTTTTCCCATAGTGCGCAATTCACGCAACACGCACACGAATAAAGAAGCCCGGCCATTGAGTCGGGCTTTTTCGTTTTTGTCTGATGTGGCACTCTGATGGCGTCAATTCATAAGAGGGACGCAGATGACAAGGTTCGCGCAGTTACAGGAAAAGTACCAAAGTGAGAAGGCAGCCGATCAGACCTATTGGGCCAATCTGCATGGCATGGTCGATAACATCCGTTGCAATCTCGCGCATTATCTCGGTGTCTCGCCCGATCAGACGGTCACCGTTGACGGGTCTGAAATAACCGTCGTAACCGCGGGAGTCATCAACGATCGTGGGCAATTTGATCGCTGTAGCGTGGATAAGCTGCCTCGGAGCGAGCGGAGTGTCACCTTCGGCTTGAGGCTTGCGTATGGGAGTGAAGCCACGCAGTGCGTAGAGCCAAGCAAGGCCTTTAAGTTAACCATGTGGTCGGCAGGCGATATGTACTTCGCGAAGGTCGATGGGTTTCCAGAGGCCTTTAAGGGGCCTACCTTCGAAACTCTCTACGAAGCTCTTTTCAGCCAGGCAATCAGCAAGATCAGATCTGCGTAGCCTTTGGTGCTACTTTGCCTCCGCAAACCCGCCACTCGGCGGGTTTTTATTACCTCGAATTTACCTGTAGCCAGGACAGCCCTCGGGAAGGCCTGGACGTCGATAGCCGGATGGTGCGACGTACGGAATCAAAACCGGCACCCCGCGCATCTTGACCTGGCTTGTGCTTCCAAGGTGGTGCGATATGGATCGACGAGACTGGCACAGAAGGGCGCCGGCGTCGTGAAGGTCTTTGGCGGACAATGGGGAAAACTGCGCCCCCACTCAGGACCTCAGAAATCTTTTTTCTTGAAGGTCTGGTCGCCCGACTGATCATTACTTATCGTTAAAAGTCCATTAGACACAGAGTAAGTCGTAGACGCGTCACCCTCTGAGTAACGGTTTCGCCAGCGGCCCCATTCGCTTGTATCGTTCATGAAGGCCGACCAGATCACGCGATCTTCAGTCACCTGGCACCGATATCGGAATGAGTCTCCGTCTGGACGTCGATAGGAAATCTCCGGGTTTGGCTCGGAATGTTTGGTTTTCATCGTTTTGGTTGGTCGGCCCATTTCTACTGAAATTGCCGCCTTGCAGATGTCGGCACTTGTGAAAGAGTCTGCGTGTGGGCTGGTGATCACGCCGAAGGATGCGAAGAGTCCAGCCACAATTTTTTTGTTCATGCCCTTGTCCTTGGATTATTGACGAGAGAATTCTACATGGCTGAAGGCCAAGTTCTCATGCATGTCACGGAGTCGAGTGTATGGAGAGCCACCTTACTCACTTGGGGTTATTACTCTTCTTGTCCGTAGTCTGCAGATCGAGCTCTGCTCGACGGATCCTGACGTGTTTTGGGGCCTCGAGTCCTAGAATCACCTTGTTGCGATCAATTTCAAACACCTTGATTTGAATTTCGTCATCAATGCGTATGGCTTTGCCGACATACCGGGTGATCTCTAGCATAGTCTTCTCTTTGGCTGGGGGAGGGGCTCGGGAGCCTTGTCGCTCTGGGAGTTGAGCTAATTGTCCTCACATGCTCAGAGCTAAAGATCTAAGGGTTATCTGAATTTTCTACTGATCTATCTGTTTTGTTCCCTTGCCTCGCCATCTGCGGGGCTTTTTCATTTTCTGGAGTATCAAATGGCTGAACCAGCATCTACAGCTGCGGCTGCGCTTGTTGCGAAGTACGGCGTAGCTGTGGCTGGTTTCGCGGGCGCTTGCGTATCGTTGACCCTATTGCAGGGACTGACGCGTAAACAGGCATTCTGGGCGGTGGCCACCGGCTTCCTGTCCGCGATTTTCACCACGCCCCTGGCTGTTCACCAGTTCGGGCTTCCACCAGATAGTGACACTCAGAATGGTGTCGCTTTCCTGATTGGCCTGCTGGCGATGAACATCATCCCCGGCCTCAAGGCGTTGGCGGGACGTTTCGGCGCAACCGGGAGCGCCTGATCATGAATCCTATCTTGGGAGGAGTAGATGCCTTTCTGTGTGTGCTGGTAGTGATTGCCTCGATTGACTACTTGCGCCGTGTACGCCCGATCGAGCAACCGATGCTCAGCATCTCGTTCTATTTGGTAGCCATTGGTGCATTCGGTGATTTCGCCGCGGCGATCCAGGGGCATTACGTGAGCCCGTTCACTGTGATGATCCATGCGGGTGTGGTGGCTTATGCCTGGGCTCGGCGCGGGCATGTGTTTGAGGTGGCAGGGTAGGCCGCGACACGTTTCGCGAATTATCAAATTGTGTCGCGACACTGGAGAAGAGCATGAGCGATCAATCAGGGGAGCATGTCCACTGGGCTGGTGATGGCCGAGGTCCGCGCCTGGTCTTCATCGACGGTGTGCGCACCAGGTGGGTTGCTTACTCGGACATCAAGGCCGGCATCGCTGTCGCGTTGGTGAGCGTATCGGCTTCCACCCTGTATGGGGTGACATCACCGTGGTTCCAGTGGAGGGCGCATGACCGTCAAGGTTCTGGAGTTCAAGCGTGAGGGCTGGCGAGACGCTGTTCGCTCGCTGCGCAAGATCGCTGATGACCTTGAGTCAGGTAGGCGAGAAGCCTGCTCGGTCGGTGTGATTGGTCTGCGGTCTGAGCGTGGCGGTATCGATGTGTTCGGGTTTGGCCCGATGGCCAATGACATGCAGTCGCTTGCTCTGTTTCGGCTGGGTGAGCAGAAGCTGATTGATGTGCTGCTTGAGGGCGGCGAGACTTGAGTCGACCGCCCAATACAGCGTCTCAGTGCAGGGGGGGATTTTCAGTGTGCAGGAGGTGCTCAGCACCAATAACCTGCATCCGAGCAAGGTTGTACTTTTCGTCCAGCGCGATGTACTCGTCCTTTTCTTCCAGGGGCGAACTTCTCAGTGGATCGCTGAGCAGGAGATATCTCTCTGACTCTTCGCGGGTGAGCCCCACGAAAATCTCTCTACCTTTTAAGTCGGTGGAGAGTGCGCATATCTCATTCAGAAATGCTCTGTTGCTATCTGTGAGGTTAAGCATTTATTCGTCCTCGTTCAGTTGGTCGCACGCAGCCTTAGCTTCTGCCTCAGTTGCGTAAGGGCCTCCTATGTAGTCACCGTCCGCAAGGGAGTCCTCGATTTGGAAACAAAACTGGTCGATCGGGATTCCGGGCTGTGGCTTGCCGAGCTCTAGTGCAATTAATTCAACGCGCGGGCGATGCACAACGCTGTATCTCTTGGTCATAACCGTCTTCCTTGTAAGTTGACCTTCACCAATACCGGCAACCCTCCACCATTTCAAGCATCTGAGAGTTCCTATGACAATTAAGCAACCCGACTGGGAGGCAATCGAACGCGCCTACCGGGCTGGATTGCTTTCACTGCGTGGCATCGCCGACAAGTACAGCTCTAGCGAAGGTACGATTCGCAGTAGAGCCAAGAAGCACGGATGGCAGAGAGACCTGACTGATCAGGTGCGAGCAGCTACCAACGGCAAGCTTTCACGCACAGCTTCACGCACTGCCGTCACGCAGCGCGAAGTGCGTGAAGACGAACAAATTATCGATGAGGCATCCGATGAGGCCGCTTCAGTGGTGTTGGCTCATCGAGCCGATCTGGCTCAGTGGCGTGGCATTGCGAACAAGCTTTGCGACGCGCTATCCGATATGGACGTGAACAAGGAAAACATTGGCGACTTCGCCCGATCCTTGAATGCCGGCGTCGACGCTCAACTCAAGGTCATCAAAGGCGAGCGACAGGCCTACAACCTCGATACAGAGACAGGTGACAAGACAGTCGACGACCTGGCTGCACTGATGGACGAATTATCTAAGGAAGCCTGACATGAAGCCCGAGCACATGAAGCTGCTCAGGGATAAGCGCTTCCGACTCAACAATCTCTATTTCATCACCGATAAGCAGGGCAAGAAGGTCCGCTTCCGGATGACGGACGAGCAGATCGAATACTTCGACGGGATGCACACCCGCAACATCATCCTAAAGGCTCGACAGCTTGGCTTCACCACCGAGTGCTGCATCATCCAGCTGGACGCAGCGCTGTTTGAGTCGGCCAAGTGCGCGCTGATAGCTCACACCCTGAACGATGCTAAGCGCCTGTTCCGCGAGAAGGTGAAGTACGCCTATGACAACCTGCCTGCCGAGATCCGCGCCGCCAATCCGGCGAGCAACGATTCCGCCGGCGAGCTGGTGTTCAGCAAGGGCGGTTCTGTCTACGTCTCCACGTCTTTCCGGGGCGGTACACTGCGCTACTTGCATGTGTCCGAGTTCGGGAAGATCTGCGCCAAGTTTCCACATAAGGCCCGCGAGATCGTCACCGGCGCCTTCGAGGCTGTCGCCACCGACTGTTTCGTCACGATTGAATCAACGGCGGAAGGCCGAGCCGGTTACTTCTTTGATTACTCGCAGAGTGCGGAGCGTCAGCAACTGGCCGGCGTGCCTCTCGGTCTGCTGGACTGGAAGTTTTTCTTCTTCTCCTGGTGGAAGAACAAGGCGTACTGGCTTGATCCGACTGACGTGGTCATCCCGCAGCGCCTGACCGATTACTTCAACGAGCTGCACGCCAAGCACGGGATCGTCACGAACGACGGTCAGCGCGCCTGGTACGCGGCCAAGGAAAAGACACTCGGCGACGACATGAAGCGGGAATACCCGTCGATACCAGTCGAGGCCTTCCAGCAGTCGGTAGAGGGCGCCTATTACGCCCAGCAGCTCACCAAGCTTTATGCGCAGCAGCGCATTGGCGCGATCCCGGACAACAGCCACCAGCCGGTGATGACGTTCTGGGACATCGGTGTCGGCGACTCCACGGCCATTTGGTTCGTGCGCCAGATCGGTACCGAGTACCACGTTATCGACTACTACGAAAACTCAGGCGAAGGCCTGCGGCATTACATGAAGGTGCTCAAGGACAAGGGTTACACCTATTCCGAGCACTGGGGGCCGCACGACATCGATAACCGTGAGTTTGGTAGCGATGCAAAGACCCGCCGCGAGCTGGCCAGCGAGGGTTACGAGATCGACGGGCAGAAGTACTGCATGACGTTCCAGGTGGTACCGAAGATCGGCATCAACGACGGTATTGAGCAGGTCCGGGAAATACTTCCGCTGTGCGTGTTTGATGAGTCGAAGTGCGAACAGGGCATCAACTGCATCGAGAACTACCGCAAGGAATGGGACGACAAGCGCGGCTGCTGGAAAGACAGGCCGCTTCATGACTGGACCTCTCACGGTTCCGACGGTTTCCGGTACTTCGCTGTAGCGAAGAGCGCCAGGAAGCCGGCCACTTCTATCAAAATGGGATACGCCCGATGAGCAACGACGTCTCCTTCAAGCGGGCGGACTACATCGAAGTGCTGGACCGCTGGGCGACTGTGCGTGATGTCTGCGCCGGCCAGCACCGGGTGGTGTCGCGGCTTCCGTACATCAATACACACGACAAGTCGCCGGAGAACGCCGATCGCAACAAGGCATACCGCGAGCGTGCGGTGTTCAAGAACGCAACCGGTCACACTCGCAACGGCTTGCTGGGCTTGGCCTTCCACAAAGACCCGACGCTCACTGTGCCGAAGAAGCTGGAGTACTTGCAGGACAACGCCAACGGCTCCGGCGTGAGCATCTATCAACACTCACAGGGCACGCTTGAAAAGGTGCTTGAGGCTGGACGTCACGGCCTGTACGTCGACTACCACCAGGACGAAGGCGTCGGCGGTCATTCGGTGATCTTGTCGTACTGCGCGGAGAGCATCATCAACTGGCGCACCGGGATGGTGAATGGTCACAACGTTCTGACTCTGGTCGTGCTCCGTGAGACTCCAGAAGTCGAAGATGGATTCGGTTTCAAGACGATTGAGCAGTACCGCGAACTGGCATTGGAAACAGAAGGTTTCGTCTGCCGAGTTTGGCGCCGATCCGGACCGGAGAATGGCGGCCCGCTTACCGTAGTGGAGGAGCATTTCCCTACTGGTGCTAAAGGCCGCCTGAAAGAGATTCCATTCACCTTCGTCGGTGCGCAGAACAACGACCCAACCATCGACGAGTCTCCGCTCTACGACATCGCCATGATCAACCTGGGCCACTACCGCAACAGCGCGGACTATGAAGACAGTGTCTTCTGGTGTGGCCAGGCTCAGCCCTGGATTTCCGGCTTGACTGAATCATGGGTGAAGTTGTTGGAGGAAAAAGGTGTCTATGTCGGTTCCCGGGCACCAATGCTGCTTCCGGTCAACGGAGCTTTCGGCTACGCGCAGCCACTGCCGAACACCTTGGTTAAAGAGGCGATGGCCGACAAGAACCAGATGATGATCGAGTTGGGCGCTCGTATGGTCGTTGCGTCACTGGCAGCTAAGACGGCTACCGAGTCACGCGGCGATCAGTCAGCGTCCACCTCGGTGCTGGCTGGCTGTGTAGCGAACGTGAGCGAGGCATACACCAGGGCAATCATGTGGTGCTGCGATTACATGGGTGTCAGCGGAAAAGTCGCGTACCAGGTCAATCAGGAGTTCGTTGAGCTGACGGCTGATCCGCAAATGATCACCGCCTTGGTTGGGTTGTGGCAGAACGGCGGCTTCGCGAAAGCTGACCTGCGCGCTTACCTGCGCAAACTGGGGTTGATTGCTCCGGAACGCACAGACCTGCAGATCGACGGCGAGCTGCAGGAACAGACTGATGGCCTCGGCCTGGACGATGTGGGGGTGAACAGTGGCAGTCAACCAGGCAATCCTTGATGCCACGATCCGGCACGCGGTATTCCTCGAGCAACTGAAGGCCGGCGAGGTCGGCAAGTTCGCTCCGTTCCTCAAGGAGATTGATCGCTCGATCCGCGACCGGCTCACTCAGTCGGACCTGACCGAGTACAACGTCAAGCGGCTGGAGGCACTGCTGAAGGAGGTCGACAGCTTGTTGCTGGGTATCTTCGACCGCTACAGCGCGCAGCTGAATCTCGATCTGATCGACATCGCCAACTATGAGGCCGAGTTCGAAGCGACCAGCCTGGCAAGATCGGCGCCGGTTGGCGTTTCGCTCGATGTTGCGGCGCCAACGGCGGCAGCCATCAGGGCGGCAGTGCTGACGAATCCACTCAGCGTTCGCGGTACCGGTGGTGGCAAGCTGCTGAAGGCCTTCATCAAGGGCTGGACCACGGCAGAGCGGGAGCGCGTCACCGGCACGATCCGGCAGGGTTTCTTCGAAGGACAAACGAACTTCCAGATCATCCGCAGCATTCGCGGTACCAAGGCTGCTGGCTACAAAGACGGCATTCTGGCCACAACCAACCGCAACGCCAGTACGGTCGTGCACACTGCGATTCAGCACGTGTCGTCGCAGGCGCGGATGGAGGTGGCCAAGGCCAATATTGACGTGGTGACCGAGATCGAAATGGTCGCCACCCTGGACAGCAAGACCAGTCAGCTCTGCAGGTCGATGGATAAGCGGCGGTTCCTGGTCCACTCCGGACCGAGGCCTCCGTTTCACCCGAACTGCCGCACAACATTCATCTTCCTGACCAAGCTGAGTGAGGTATTCGCCAAGGGCGCTACACGGGCTTCGGTCGGGGAGGATGGTCCCGGGCAAGTCAGTGCAAGTCTCGACTATTACCACTGGCTCCAGCAGCAGCCTGCGTCATTTCAGGATGCGGCTATCGGCCCGAAGCGGGGGAAGTTATTCCGCGAAGGCGGATTGAGCATCGAACGATTCGCCGAACTGCAGCTTGATCGCAATTTCTCACCGCTAACCCTGGTGCAGATGAAGGCACTGGAGCCACTGGCGTTCGAGCGAGCCGGGATTTAACCGAACACATTCAATCAGCCGCCTACGGGCGGTTTTTTTATGCCTGCAAAGCGGGCGAACCATACCCAAGGGGTGCATCAAGTGGCAGAAGAAAACGAAATCGACCTGGAAAACCCGGCAATCAAGGCCGCTATCGCGACTGCCGTTGAAGCCTCCGTTACCGGGCTGAAAACCAAGAACACCGAGCTGCTAGGCAAGCTCAAGGACACTACCGGCAAGCTGAGTCAGTTCGAGACTCAGTTCGAAGGCATCGACATTGATGCGGTGAAAGGGCTGCTGGCCAAAGCGGGTCAGGATGAAGAAACCAAGCTGCTGACCGAGGGCAAGATCGACGAAGTCTTCGGCAAGCGCACTGAACGTCTGCGTGGCGAGTTCGAAAAGCAGCTGGCCGGCGAAAGAACTCGGGCGGAAAAGTCCGAAGCGTTCGCCAACAAGTTCCGAGACAAGGTACTCGGCGACTCGATTCGCGCCGCTGCAATCAAGGCCGGTGCGCTGCCTGAAGCGACAGACGATCTGATCCTTCGCGCCAGAGGGCAGTTCACGCTGAACGAAGAGGGCGATGCTGTCGCAGTCGACAAGGAAGGCCAAGCCATCCTCGGCAAAGATGGCAAAACACCTCTGACACCGCTCGAATGGGCGGAGTCTCTGCGCGAAAGCGCACCTCACTTGTGGCCGAGGGCTACAGGAACAAATGCCCCGGGCGGGGGTGGCGGCCAGGCTGCATTCAAGCGCTCCGAAATGACCTCCGAGCAGAAGCGCGATTACCAGCGCAAGCACGGCCAAACCGCATATCTGCAATTACCCAAGTAAGGGGATTGACCCATGGCTACAACCGTAAACAGCGACCTGATCATCTATAACGATGAGGCGCAAACCGCATACCTAGAACGCGTTCAGGACAACTTGGACATCTTCAACGCATCGTCCAACGGTGCGATGGTGCTCGACAATGAGCTGATCGAGGGCGACTTCCGTAAGCGTGCGCTCTACAAACTGAACGGCTCCTTGGAGCACCGTGACGTCAACTCGGAAGGCAAGGTCGTTGCGAAGAAAATCACTGCTGGTGAAGTCGTTGGCGTTAAGGCACCTTGGAAGTACGGCCCATACCAGACCACCGAAGAGGCCTTCAAGCGCCGCGGTCGTCCGGTAGAAGAGTTCTCCCAGATCGTCGGTGCCGATGTGGCTGATGCAACTCTGGAAGGCTTTATCCAGTACGCCACCGCTGCACTGCGCGCGGCGATCGGCTCGAACCCAGGCATGGTGGTTTCGGCAAATATCGAAACCGATGGCAAAAAGACGCTCACCCGCGGCATGCGTAAATTCGGCGACAAGTTCGGCCGCATCTCTCTCTGGGTCATGCACTCGAGCGCCTACTTCGACATCGTTGATGAAGCGATCACCAACAAGATCTACGAAGAAGCGGGCGTGGTGATTTACGGCGGTCTGCCGGGCACTCTCGGCAAACCAGTGCTGGTGACTGACACCGCGCCGGCGGATGTGATCTTTGGTCTGCTGCCGAACGCAGTGGCGATCACTGAATCCCAAGCGCCTGGCTTCCGCTCCTACGACGTGAACGATGAGGAGAACCTCAGCCTTGGCTACCGTGCTGAAGGGACGGTGAACATCGATGTACTGGGTTACAGCTGGAAGGCCGACACCGGTGGTTCGAACCCGACACTGTCTGCTGTGGGCTCACCAGCCAACTGGGTCAAGCATGCCGGCAGCGACAAGGTCACCGCTGGCGTGATGATCAAGCTAACAGCCACTCCGCCAGCTACTGGCGGCTAACCCACACATCAAGCAGCGGTCAGAAATGGCCGCTCTGGAGAGCGTTATGGAACTCATCTACACCAATCAGCTGGACGGCTTCGATCCGAACAAGCGCTACCGTAATGCCGATCTATTTCGCTCCGTTGAGAGCGGGGTGACAAAGGTTATCGTCGTTGGCGATCACCCGGTGATCGTTGACGCATACGAGGCCCTGGGAGTGGACGTGATCGTCTCCGAGTTGCCGGCTGTGCGGGGCGAGTCGGAAACCGACCCTGCGGAAATGGGTGTCGGTGCTCTGCGTGAATGGCTGACGGCTCAGGGCATTGACTATGATGCCAAGGCCTCCAAAGCTGAAATTCTGAAACTCATTCCAGCGAGCTAACTCATGAGCCTGATTGTCGAGGACGGTACCGGTAAGTCAGACGCCGAAAGCTATGCAAGCGCCGCGGACTTGGTCATGTACGCGAAGAAGTTTGGCGTGACTATTCCCGCGGACGAGTCAGCACAAGAAGCACTGCTTCGTCGGGCGGCCTTGGCGATGGATGGCATGACCTGGAAGGGGCGAAAGTCCAGCAGTGACCAGGCTCTGGCATGGCCGCGCAGGGAGGTGCATTTGGATGGCGAGAACAAGCCACACAACTACCTGCCGGCGCGTATCCAGTACGGCCAGATGGCCTTGGCTGCCGAGATTCATCAGGACGATATCGACCCTGTAGAGAAGCGCAAAGGGGCGGTTCTGCTGGATCGCGTCGAGGGGGCGGTGACGCGGCAGTACGCTGCAATCCCAAACACCAGTAACCGGCTACTGCCGGCCGCGCCAGATCAACCGAGCGCTACGCAGTTCGCCGATTACCTACAAAAGCGGGGCTTGTTCGCCGTCCGCGCATAACTGAAACGGAGTTTTCATGGCCGACTTCTACGATGAGATGGCCGTGATGGCTCTGGAGATGATTTCAGAGTTCGGCCAGCCGGTGACTATCCGGGACATCGTCAAAGGTGCGTACGACCCGAGTACCAGCAAGACGCGGCCTGACACCGTCGTCGAGCGCACCGCCCAAGGCATCCTGCTCGACTTTACCGGGCAAGAGTTTCAGACCAACTCACTGATCAAGGTCGGCGATAAAAAGCTGAAGATCGCAGCAAGCGGGCTGACCTCGCCGCCGACGCTGCTCAGCAAGGTCGTTGCCCAAGGGCGCACCTGGACCATTGTTCCACCACTAAAAGAGAACAACCCGGCCGGCACGCCGATCCTGTACGAACTACAGGTGCGGTCATGAGCAAATACGCCGGCATGAACGGCAGCTTCGCCGAGAACATCCGGCAGTTTGCCGAGCAGGCGAAGTCGGGCATCGACGCGACGTTCCGCGAGATCGTCATCGAAATCGGCAGCAGCGTTATTCGCATGTCGCCGGTGGGCAATCCCGAGATCTGGGCAGCCAACGTTGCACATCGCCAGGCAAACACCCGGGCGGCCGACGACTACGACTTCAAGGTCTCCGTGCGCAATACGGTCATCAACCTGACCGACAGCAACTTCACCAAGGCCGGCAAGCTGAAGCGCGGCGTGAAGTACGCCAAGCCACTGACCAAGACCGAGCGCGAACAGAACTTCAATGTGAACGGTCTGGTGGCGGGGAAGGGCTACATTGGTGGGCGCTTTCGCGGTAACTGGCAGTTCTCGATTGATACCCCGGCCGAGGGTGTTCTCGATCAGGTCGATCCGTCGGGCAATGTGACGATTGCGGTACTGCGGGCCCAAGTGCAGGCACTGACCATTGGCCAGACGGCCTACATCGTGAACAACCTGCCTTATGGTATCGCCCTCGAATATGGCCACTCCAAGCAAGCCCCAGGCGGGATGGTCCGCGTGACCTTGACTCGCTTCCAGCAGATTGTTGAAGAAGCCATCAGGAACAACCAGGTATGAGCCACGCAATCATTCGACAACTATTTGAGGCGCGCCTGACAGATTGGGCAGCGGCTCGCACACTCACGCTGCGCATTGCCTATGAAGGTGCGGCCTTTACTCCGGCAGATGGCGAGACCTATCTGAAAGCTTTTGCCATTCCGGCCGGTACGGGCAGCAACACGCTGGCCGGCGATCATCACGTTTACACCGGCGTGTTTCAGGTGAGCATTGTCACCCCTTCGGGTTCTGGTCCGGGCGAGGCGGAAGGCCTGGTAGACGAGATCGCCGCGTTGTTCCCGCTGTACGAGCGGAACACGAAGGGTGCGCTGACCATCGTGACCATGACGCCGGTTGACCCCGGCCCCGGCATTCCGGACGACACAACTTTTACGGTACCCGTGTCGTTCATGTACCGCGCGGACACGGGTCTATAGCTGATTTGTTACCACCCCGAGCTCTAATCCGCTCCATTGCCTATGCGGCTATAATCGCTTCCTTTTCCCAAGGATCGGTAGATGAAAAGCTTGGAAGATTTGATAGATAGCCGCGACCCCGCGCTGCCTCTCATTGAAAAAATGCTGGTAGAAGCCACCCTAAACTATCAGTTACTACCCCCATCCACCGAGAACGACCGAGTTCTTTCTGGCCTTCAGGTTACGACCAGATCGACTTTGGGTGCGATCGCCTACGGGACTGGTGGTTTGCTTATCGACCATGGCTGGTTACGCGTGCTCGGCTCCGGGCATCCTCAGCTGTCACGAAACCTTGTTGATTGGAACGACGGCCGAGCTGGTGCTTATTTGCTGGTCGCCGACGATGCCGCCGGAGGGTTCTTTTCCATCAACGGCGGCGGTTTGGGGGATGATGTAGGAGCGATGTACTACTGGGCGCCCGACACACTGCGGTGGGAGCAGTTGGACATCGGCTATACCGACTTTCTTGGCTGGGCCTTGAGCGATCGGCTTGCAATCTTTTACGACGGCCTGCGCTGGGATGGCTGGTGTAGTGACTTGCAGGCACTGAAAGCCGATCAGTGTTTTTCATTCTTCCCGTTTCTCTGGACTCAGGAAGGGTCAATCGAGGAAAGCCGCCGCACGATGATCGATGTTGGCGAACAGTTCGAGATGAATGTCGAACTGGCTCGCAAACTCGACACTGGGCCTGCACAACCAGTCTGAAGCCAAGCCGAAACGCCTGGATTATCCACCCACCATTTCAATCGATTACCAATGAACCCGCCACTGAGCGGGTTTTTTCATTTCTGAAAAAAGGAAAAACCCATGGCCGGCATTCAAATGCCTAACGGCGCAACGCTCGAAATTGCTTCCGCCTATGGCGCTGCGATCCCATTTACTGCACTGACCAACGCGAACCCAGCGGTGGCCACGGCCGCGGCTCACGGATTGGCGGAGGGCGACATCATCGCTGTCAGCTCCGGCTGGACGCGGCTGGACGGTCGCGCTGTGCAGGTTGGCGAGATTGCCAGCGGCACCTTCGCGCTGGGAGGCGTCAAGACCACTAATGTTCAGCAATACCCAGCCGGCTCCGGCGTTGGCTCGGTGCGCGAAGTCGCTTCCTTCACCGAGATCTCGCAAGTTACCGAATTGAATTCGAGTGGCGGTGATCAGCAGTTCCTGACCTTCGGCTTCCTGGCTGACGATGATGATCGTCAAATGCCAACTACCAAAAACCCCGTCACGCTGGCCATTACGGTTGCTGATGATCCGTCGAAACCGTATGTCGCTGTCTGCGAGGCTGCGGACGACGATAAACAGGAGCGAGTCCTGCGCCTGAACCTCCCAGGTGGTAGCAGCATTATCTACAACGGCTATGTGTCGATCACCTCGACCCCGACCATGTCGCGTAACAACTTGATGACCCGCGTCATCAGCATTGCACTGACCGGCCGCCCAACTCGTTACTCGGCGGTGTAACCCATGGCCAAGTTCAAGCTGATTCAAAACCCAACCTTCAAGGCTGACGTGATGATCCCGCGCGTTGGCGGTGATCCAGTGAAGGTGCCGTTCGAGTTCAAGTATCGAGACCGGACTGACCTGGCGGCGCTGTATACCGAATGGAGTGAGCGTAACAAGGCGCTCGGCCTGAAAGTCGAGGAAATGGGCCTCGAAGAGTTCACCGCAGCGCAAATCGACATCCAGGTCGAGCAAATCAAGGCAGTGGTCGTCAGTTGGGACTTCGACGTGAAACTCACCGACGAAAACATCCGCATTCTGGTCAGCTCGATCGCCTCTACGCCCAGCGCAGTGTTATCGGCGTACTCAGAGGCGTTCAGCCAGGCTCGCCTGGGAAACTCCTAAGCGCTTCGCGCGCCCTGTATGAGGCCGGTCCGTCAGATGCTGATTTGGCAGCGTTCGGCATGTCGCGCAATGACATCCCGGTCGAGCAAGTCGATATCTGGCCGGACAACTGGGCGGCGTTCACTGTATTTGAGGCGATGAGCACTCAGTGGCGTACAGGCGCGTGTGGCGCAACAGGATTGGACTACGGCGTTCTGCCCAACGTGATTCGAATGTGTGGCGTGCCTCTCGGTGAGCGGCAAAGCATCTTCAGCGATATCCGTCATATGGAAGCTGAAGCCCTGCAGGTGATGGCGGAACAGAGAGAGCACAAATGAGCACCACCTTTGCATCGCTGGGTATTGCAGTTGAGTCGTCGCAAGCCGTCAAAGCTGCTGATGATCTGGACAAGCTGGTCGATGCGGCTGAGGACGCCGGGAAAGCGATCGACGATCTCGGCAAGACCGGTGACGGCCTGGCCAACACCGGCAAGAAGATCGTTCAGACCGAGACAGAGGTCGTGCAGGGCATCGACAAAACCACTGGTGCGCGGGAGCGGCAGGCCGGCGCGACCCGCAAGGCTACCGAAAGCGCAACCAGCGAAATCGCGATCATCAGCCGTCTCGATAAGGCGATGACGGGCAACCTCGACAGCATTGAACAGCTGATTCAGGCTGAAGGACTGCTGGAGCGCGCGCGTAAAGGCGGCCTGGTTACCATCGAGGAGCAGGCTCGCTATCAGGATCAGTTGGGCAAGGCCTATGACAAGATCGAAAAGGCCGAGGCCAAGGAAACGGCACAGAAACAGCGCCTGATCGACGCGGAAAATCGCCAGATCGAGGCGTTGAAACGCACGGTCAACAGCATCGATCCTGTTACTGCGAAGCTGGCCAAGCTCGAGGCGCAGGAAAAGGCGCTGGAGGCTGCACACAAGGCTGGCGTGGTCGACGCGAATCGCTATAACGAGGCGCTGGCGAAGATCGGCAAGGACCGCTCTTCGCTCACCGCCACAGAAACTGCATTCGACAAACTGAAGCTCGGCACCCGCCAGGCTCAGGAAAACGTTGTGCAGCTGGGGAACGCGTTGTCGTCCGGTGACTGGGGGAGCGGCGTTCGCGCTGTCGCTCAGCTCGGTGCGGGCGCCGGCGCATCGGCAGCAGGGCTTCTGGCAACTCTCGCTCCGCTTGCTCTGGCAACTGCGGCGGTGGGTGGTCTTGGGTATGCCTATTACAAGGGCAGCGAAGAGCAGGATGCGTTTAATAAGTCTCTAATCCTGACTGGCGGATCGGCGGGATTCACCTCGTCCCAGCTTGGCGTCATGGCTCGCCAAGTGAGTGATACGGTCGGGACAACGGGGCAGGCCGCTGAGGTTCTGGCAACGCTGGCCGGCAATGGAAAGATTGCAGGCGAGAGCTTTCTGGGGATCACTCAGGCTGCCGTCTCTATGCAGGAAGCCACCGGCAAGGCCGTTGGCGAGACGATCGCTGAGTTCGTAAAGCTGTCCGATGAACCGGTCAAGGCATCCGCAGCGCTGAACGCTGAGTATCACTACCTGACTGCATCGGTTTACTCGCAGATCGTGGCCTTGGAGGAGCAGGGTAAGCATGCGGAAGCAGTAAAGCTGGCGACCAATCAGTACGCCGATGCCATCAACGATCGGACTCCTAAAATCCTGGAGAACCTCAGTCTCTGGGAAAAAGGTTACAACCTCGTCGCCAAGGCCGCAGATGGTCTTAAAAACGCTGGACGCGCTCAAACCAATGCGGAGCGCATTCAAACAGCTAAAGAAGCGCTTGAGCGGCTTGAAACGCGTGGGGGCAGTGAAAGGATACCCGGCGAGGACCCTGTCTATATTGGTGAGAAGGGGAAACAAAGCCTCAAGGATTACATCAAGGGGCTGGAGGTAAAGGACGCCGCCGAGACCGACTACGCAAAGAAACTGAAAGAGCGAGACGATGCGGAACTGGCTGGTCAGAAGGCTATCGACAAGCTTGATGCCCGGAAAAAGTCCAACAGGTCCAACGCAGATAAGCGCAAGGATGAGCTTGAGGATCTGGAAAGGGAGATTGCCGCTCTTCGAAAGTCCGATCCGGCAAACAGTCGCCTTACCCAAGCGAGCATTGATCTGCAAAAGTCCGCGATCAATGACAAGTACAAGGACCCCAAGTCTGCATCTGGCGCTGTCGACCTGACCGGCTTCAACAACTCGAAGAACGCCCTCGCTGAAACGCTGAGCTACTACAAAAATGCCGAAAAGGAACTCGAAGCGTCGCAGCGCGCCGGCGTGATCTCGCAAGCCAGCTACACCGAACAGCGCGTCAGCCTAATCAAGCAGCAAGCCGTTGAGGTTGAGCAGAGCTACCAGGCCGAGATTGCTGCGCTCGAGGCAACAAAGGGCAAGTCCAGCACCACGGCAGCGCAACGCATCCAGCTCGACCAGAAGATCGCCGATGCACGCACCGCAATGGTCAAGGCGCAGAAAGATGCCGACAGCCAGCTTGAAGTGCTCGCAACAAACGAAACCGGCCGACTGGCCAAGCAAGAGCGCGCTATCACTTCATACGCTCAGGCGCTGAGTCAGCAACAGAAGGCGCTGGAGCTGGCCGGGCGGCGAGCGGTTATCGGCGTTGGTCAAGGCGATCGGCAGAACGCACTCAGCGGCGAACTGAACAGCCAGCAAGACCGTTTCGCTCAGCAGTCTCTGGAGCTGGAAAACCAGCGCTCAGACCCGTCACGCAACATGTCCGACGAAGAGTTCACTCGCAAATCCCAAGCCCTCGCAGACGCGAACAAGGCAGCGACCGACCAGATCCGGCAGAACTATGTCGATGTCGAAGCGGCGCAGGGGGATTGGACGAAGGGCGCAACATCAGCCTGGGCCAACTACCTGGATTCGGCGCAGAACGTCGCCGGCCAGACCAAAAGTCTGTTCGGCAACGCCTTCAGCTCGATGGAAGACGCGGTCGTCAACTTCGCCATGACCGGGAAGCTGTCGTTCGCCGACTTCACCAAGTCGATTTTGGCGGACATGGCGCGGATTGCGACGCGGCAGGCCAGCTCCGCACTGCTGAGCAGTTTGGTCGGCGCTGGCATCAGTTATTTCACCGGCAGCGGTACCGGAGCAACAGGTGCTGCAACGGCCGGTGGCGCTGAAGCTGGCGCGCAGAGCTTCGGCAGTCAGTTTGATGCGAGCTCCGCCTCGGTGACCTTCGGCGGCGGCCGTGCCTCGGGTGGCGGCGTTGATCCCAACACTTTGTATGAGGTGAACGAAAAGGGGCCGGAGCTGTTCAGTCAGGGAGGGCGCTCGTATCTGATGACCGGCGCCCAAGGCGGTAGTGTCACGCCGCTGACTACCGGTGGTAGGCCAGGCATCGCAGCAATGGGCGGCGGCAATGGTGGCAATACTTACAACTTCCCAGTTGCTGTTTCGGTACAGACGTCTGGCGAAGCGGGCGGCACAGCCTCTCAAGAAGCATCCAATCAGTTCGGCAAAGGTATTCAGCAGGCCGCAAAAGTCGAGGCTGAAACAGCAATCGCCAGAGCACTGCAACCTGGCGGCTCGATCTGGCGCCTGACAAATGGGAGGGGTTGATGGCGATCGAGACATTCACATGGCCAACCGAGCGCGGTGGTTCACCCGAGATCACGTATCGGGTGCGCACCGCGCAGTTTGGCGACGGCTACAAACAGCAGATTGGCGATGGACCGAACAATAAAGAGGACTCCTACCCAATCACCTACAGCGGCCAAAAAGCCAAAGTACTGGAAATCATGGCGTTCTTTGACCGGCACGCTGGGGCGAAGGCGTTTCTCTGGACAACGCCTCTCGGACAGCTTGGTCTGTTCACCTGCAAGAACCCCGCACCCACTCCAATGGGCGGCGGCGTTTTTAAGCTCACGGCTACCTTTGACCGTGCTTTTCAACCATAAGGGGCAACTATGCCGCTGATCAGTGACATTCAGGTTCTAGAGCCCGGCAGCGAAGTGCTGCTCTTTGAATTGGACGGCTCGGACTACGGCGCAGATGTTTTGCGCTTTCACGGACACTCGATACCGCACACACCTGCAGAGATCATTGCCGCCGGCGCCGATGCGGATCTGTTGCCAGCCAAAGCCATCTGGTGGCAGGGCAACGAGTACGGTGCCTGGCCAATGCAGATCGATGGCATCGAGGCGAACGGCGACGGCACTGCGGTGCGGCCCACTTTGTCGGTCGGCAACGTTAATGGCCGGATCACGGCGTTGTGTCTGGCGTTCGACGATCTACTCGAGTTCAAGCTGACGATGCGTCACACGTTGGGCACGTACCTGGACGCGCAGAACTTCCCGGCCGGCAACCCGACGGCAGACCCAACCCAGGAGACGATCGAAGTCTGGTATATCGACCAGAAGACGAACGAGGACGGGGAGACGGTCAGTTGGGAGCTGGCCAGCCCCGGCGATGTCGGCGGAGAATCAATAGGCAGGCAGGCGACCACGCTGTGCCACTGGTGCCTTACTGGTGGTTACCGCGGGCCGAACTGCGGCTACACCGGCCCTTACTTCACGAAGGATGGCGTGCAAACCGATAACCCTGAACTGGATGAGTGTGATGCAACGCTGGGTCGGGGCTGTATTCCTCGCTTCGGCGAAGGGAATCCCTACCCGTTCGGGGGCTTCCCTGCGGTTTCCCTCATTGCCAGGAGCTGACCATGCGCAAACACATCTTGAGTGCGATACAGGCTCATGCGGCAGCCGAGTACCCGAAAGAGTGCTGCGGGCTGCTGCTGGGCATTGGCCGAAAACAGCAGTATTACCCATGCCAAAACATCGCCAGCGAGCCCAATGAGGAGTTCCGGATTGACCCGGAGGAGTACGCGGCAGCCGAGGACATCGGTGAAGTGATTGGTGTAGTTCATTCGCACCCGGACGCCACCAGCAGACCGTCACCGCGCGACCTGGCCATGTGTGAGGCCACGGCTTTGCCCTGGCACATCCTCAGCTGGCCGGAGTGCGACTTACGCACTGTCATGCCTACAGGTGAAGCGCCGTTGCTTAAGCGTCCGTTCGTGCACGGTGCCTGGGACTGCTGGCAGGTCTGTGCGGATTGGTACAAGCGCGAGTGGGGACTGGAGTTTGAAGCCTTCAAGCGCGATGACGGATGGTGGGAGAGCAACGCCAACGCCAGCCTGTACGAATCGAACTACGAGGCGGCTGGGTTCTACCGAGTCGATCAGCCGCAGCGCGGCGACATGGTCGTTATGGAAGTAGGGCGGACAGTGCACCCGAACCACGCCGGGATATTCCTCGGCGCCGATCCGGCATTGCCTGGCGAGGACGCCGCGACCTTCGGACCTGGTCCTTTCCTACTGCACCACCTATACGGCCGCCCGAGCGAGATCATCGTCTTCGGCGGCCCATGGCTGGACCGAACACGCCTGATCCTCAGGCACAAAGATGCACAATCAACCACATAATGCGGCAGGGTCGCGGGAGAAGAATATGAAGAAGCAAATTGAGGATGTTGGAAGTACAAGCGGTACCGCCCAAGAGAATGGACGGACCGAAGTTTCCAAGCAGAATCTGGCAGGCTGCTGGCGCGTCATCATGAAAAAATGCGAGCGCAGTGGCCGGCTTTACGCTGCTGGATTTGGGGTGATCAGCTAACCCCAACTATAAGACTGTCAACATATTGGTCATGTAGGCCTTTGTCGATGCCGCTATAGCTGCGAGCCTTCAGATCCGCCAGGTCGCGGATAAGAGCATCTGCAATGGCTGGATTGCCTTGGGTGACTCACCGGCTAACAGTGGCGATGGCGTTTTGGTTGAAGAGAATCAAGGTCTGACGACGATTTCAAGCTCGCACAAGCGCTGCTCAGCTGTTTTAACTTCGCTCATTTCACTTTCCTTGCGTTATCCGCGCCGAAATTGGCGCAATCCCAGTCCATGGGCTTGCAGGCAAAGGACTGGGGTATCCGTTGCGTGAAAGCGGGAGGCTAACTACGGAGATTGTCGGGGCGTTACTGGGGATTCGTACAGGCGGGATGGACAGGAAGGAATGCTTGCGTTGTGATGTCGTAAGGTCGTGATGGCGAATTGACTCCTATCTAAGAGCCACTGTAGATTCGAGCGCGCTGCCAGCTCGACTCTCATGTGCAGGCGAGCTATCAGTCACGTAATTAAGGGAATGAAATTGGCCAAATTCATGTGGATTGTCACCGTGTTCATGTCATTGATCGGTGCGGTTGTTGGTTTCGGCGGGATGATATTGGCGAAAAGTGCTCCTCAGGAGGCAGCTGCGGCTGCGATGGGACTGACCTGCGCAGTGATTCCATACTGTATTGCTCGGGCGTTCACTGAGCTTCGCTCTCTGTAGTGGCGAAGCGTATAGAGCCCAGCCATCCGCTGGGCTTTTTCGTTTGTGCGACCCCCAGTGATACCTTGCATCCTTTCCAAAGGAGTGACCTGCATGAAACTTTTCGTAGGAGCGTTGGCTCTGGCGCTGCTTTCTGGGTGTACGGATAGTGGCCCAATAAAAGTAGGGCCGGACACCTACACAATTTCTACACGTGTTCCTTTCGGTGGTCCTGCGTCTGCAAAAGGCCAAGCCCTGAAAGAGGCGAACGTATTTTGTGAATCCCAAGGTCGGGAAATCCTACTCGACCACATGCAGGCTAGCGAGTGCGCGTTGCATGGCGGATGTGGCGAGGCCGAGATCTATTTCTTCTGCCTGGCTAAAGGTGATCCGCAGCTGAAGCGCCAAAAATACAGTGCCGATCCTACCCAGAAGATCGAAATTGATCAGAGGTAAGCTTCCTCTGGAGGTCACCCGCGGGGTTTTTCGTGCCGATTCCTCGATGGTGATAAAGTTGCGCCAAATCTCAATAAGGGAACGACATGAAATTGTTCGTAGGCGCTTTGGCGGTTGCGATGTTGGCGGGGTGTTCGACTTTTTCCGAAACCTTTGGTGATCGCCCACGCTGCGGCGCTCACCCCTATTGCGGATCTTCCACTGATATTGAGCTGATCAAGGCCGCAACGGACGAAAGCGCTGGAGCCTTGCGCGCCCTGGTACCGCTGGCAGTGATTGATCTACCATTCAGCATGGTCGCCGATACGTTATTTCTGCCATATACCGCCTTCCATACAGAACCTGTTCAGAAGTAGCTGACTTGATCAGACGTGAAAAAGCCCAGTCTAGTGCTGGGCTTTGTCGTTTCTGGGGGGGGCTCAATACATGCTGGATGTTGTCACAGGCCTTGTGCCCGATAACCCAGCCACTAACCACTGTGGTTAGCCCGCGTTCCAGTCAAAAGGTTTGTTTTCGACTCGGTGCTTGGCGAGGGTTTGCATGCAGCTATTCCTGGTTTTTTCAGTGATCATGGCGGGGGCTTCCCCTGGATAAGCCATGAACACCATCTTGGTGACCATCTCCAGATCGGGTGGATTGCTGTAGTTCGGCAGTTTCGACAACTCGATCAATTTGCGGTAAGTAAGGTCAGGCGATTCGCCACGGTCTCTCATGGATGCGGCGTGAAAGTACCATCTGGAATACAAAGCACAGCGATCGCGGTCATCTTGAGTCAGGAGGGAATAGCCAGGATACGGTTCCTTCGGTTTTGGGGCTAACACTGGTTGAGGAATCGGGAACTTTTCCTTTGCGGCAATCGCCATCAAGAAACTGCCACTGTCTGAACGCAGCAGTCTCAGGAAGCTGTCAACGCCCGTCAGGGCCGGTTGAAACTGGGTAGCATTGCACATCAACTCCAGTACGTTTCGGTCATTTCTCAAGTCCTGCTGCGCTGCCTGGTGCAAGGCTGCGATTCGTGCCGGGGCTGATTTGGGCTCGATATATTCGGGCTTTAGATCTTGCAGCGTCGAGGCGACCAGCGTTGGGTAAAGAAAGACCACAGCTGCGCCGCAGGTTTCATTGCTGGGTTCGAACGCGGACTTCAGCGAGCTTTCCAGCGCGTAAGTTCGAAAACTATCAATATTCTTCAACGCCAAGGTGTCTGTTTTGTATTCAGGAATATAAGAGGCGCCATTCTCTTTTACGATCTGAACATAGATGTCGCTGAGTTGGGATAGAAACGCGTGATTGTCAACCGGCGAGCCCGCCCGGACTGCGGCGAGGTTCTGGAAGTTTGCAAGATGACCTAACTGATCGAGCAACGCGTTGTAGTGTTTGAGTTCACTGCCATCGCTCACTTGTGCACCGAAGGAACCATATTCTTCGTCAGCCGCGGCCAGGGTCGTCTGGCATGAAATTATCAGCAAGGTTGCCCAGAGTGCGTGTTTTACTGCCATCGCCATTTCCTTAGTGCCAGCCTTGGCACATCTATGCATTGAGGCTTTTATCGTCCGCTGGGTCTATGGCTGAAGCCCGACCTGTCTATTTCCTGCCAGAAGCATCGGCCATCCGTGAAAAAGCTTGAGACGGATACTCTCGATTTCCCATAGTCGCCGCTCCATGTTTATACAAATTTTGGTGTATGCCTTAAGACCATTGAAGACGAAAGCTCTTAAGCAGGGGACGTACCAAGGCTCGATACAGGGTTGCACGATGTACATTCAGAATACGTGTAGCCTCAGTGACAGGCCGCAGGGGAATGGCCGCCGCGAGGTGCCGGCGACGGCTAAGAACATAGAGAAACCGGATGAATTGGGTGTTCTGGATCGATTGGCTACTCTCAAAAAACGGCGGACGCTGAAGTCGACCAGAAATACGCGACTACTTCAGACCATCTCTAGAGGTTTGCGAAGGAGGGGCATGTTCGTAAGATGGGAACCTGAAATCACACATGGAAGACTTGGAATGACACGAATTGTTGAAATCCTGATGTACACCTTGAAGCCCGGGTCGGGATTGGATTTCCATCGAATAATGCAAGAAGCAAGTGTTCCGCTTCACTTGAAGGCTGGCATCGATGTCGTTTCTTATGGCCGTTCTTTGCATGACGATGACAGCTATCACTTAATTCGCTCCTATGAAAGCGAGAGCCATCGCGTAGCATCTCAAGATGCTTTTTACGCAAGCACTGCGTGGAGACAAGGCCCGAGAGCAGATATCATCAGTCGGATTGAAGTAAGCACAGTGACAGTTATGGCGCTTACTCAAGACGCGATTGATGCCATCAGGGTTTCCCGTAAATCTGCCTAGAACTGATGTGGAAAAGCCCAGTCTAGTGCTGGGCTTTTTCGTTTCTACCCCCCTCAATGCTAAAGTCTCGCTATATCTCAACGAGGGAACGATATGAAATTGTTCGTAGGAGCTTTGGCGATGGCGATACTGGCGGGGTGTGCGACCTCATCAACGCCATCTAGTGAGGCTCGACAGGCACCACAAAGTCAGCTGTTGGCCTATCAAAACAAGCCATCTGGAGCCTACGGCACCCTTCAAGTAATTCGCGACTCTGGCCACACCGGCAGCCTTTGCTCGATGGCAGTTTTCATTGACGGTAAGCAGGCGGCCAAGCTCGACCCAGGTCAGAAGGCATCGTTCTATCTGCCGCCTGATTCCGTGTCAGTGGGAGCGGCTTATACCGGCTCAGGTATCTGTTCGATGGGGGCCGACCGCGTTGAGCGCGAGGCAATCGTAAAAGACGGTGCAGTTAAAAAATATCGAGTGTTTACCGGCGGTGATGGGCAGATAGATATACTCCCCACAACGCTTTGAATTGACCGCCTACGGGCGGTTTTTTATTGTCTGGAGAATGGCATGTGCCCAGCTATAACCTATACCCCCACGACGAAAGTCATGCTCTCGGGCTCGTTGGCGAAAAAGTTTTTCCGCAGTAAGCCATACCTCTTGGATGGTGGCTCGGCCGTGGAAGTGTTCCGCGCGCTCAATGCAACGATCGAGGGCTTCTCGGAAGAAATAAAGCGACTCGAGCGGCTGGGGTTGAAGTTCGCGATCTTTCGTAACCGCAAGAATGTCGGGATGGATGGATTCGATCTCGGTGGTACAAGGGAAATCCGCATCGTCCCGGTGATCGGCGGCAGCAAACGCGCCGGCGGCTTGCAGACGATCATTGGCACGGTAATGATTGTCGCTGCATACGTGCTTTCGTTCACTCCCTTTGCGGCTGCATCACCGTTTCTGTATGCGGCGGGTACAGCCAGTATCGCCGGAGGCGTGATTCAGATGCTCAGTCCTCAGCAGGGCGGTTTATCGCAAAGCTCATCCCCCGAGAACGCACCGTCCTACGCCTTCGGCAGCGCCAAGAACACCACTGCCAGTGGTAACCCGGTGCCGATCTGCATCGGCGACCGGCGCTGGGGCGGGATGATCATCTCGGCTTCGATCTACGCTGAGGATAAGACCTAACGCCAAAAACCCTCACTACGCGAGGAAGGATCGGCCTTCCTCGTCAAAGGAGGGTTTTTACTGATGAAGAAATGGTTTTCACGGATCTTCGTGGTTGTTTTTACTCTGGTTCGCGTTGCTGAATACGCGATGAAACTTTACGCGAGCCTTCATGGCTCATGACCAAGCCGCCTCCGGGCGGTTTTTTTATGCCTGGAGGAAAGTATGGGCGCAGCACAAAAGATCGATATCTACGGCGAGAAGGGCGGCAGCAGCAAGCCAAAGTCGCCGGTTGAAGCCAGCGACAGCCTGCGCTCGACGAACCTGGCGAAAATGTTGATTGCCGTGGGTGAGGGGGAATTCGACGAGGTGCCGACGGACTACAGCATTTTCCTCGACAACACGCCGATCCGAGATGCGAGTGGTAACTACAATTTTCCGAATGTGAAATGGGACTGGCGATCGGGTTCCGTCGATCAGTCGTACATTCCCGGTATCCCGGCGGTTGAGAATGAAACCTCGCTGAATGTGGAGTTGCGCAGTGACAGCCCGTGGGTGCGCTCGATCACCAACACCCAGCTTTCCGCTATTCGCATGCGGTTCGCGTGGCCTGCTTTGCAGCGCCAGGATGATGAAGGGAATGTGGTTGGCTACCGAATCGACTATGCCATCGATTTGGCCACTGATGGCGGAGCATATCAGCAGGTGTATCCCGGCGCCGTAGACGGAAAGACCACCACGCGTTACGAGCGGTCCGTCCGCGTTGATCTACCGGACGCCACCAGCGGCTGGTTGATCCGTGTACGCCGTCTGACGCCAAACCAGAACAGCAACAAGATTGCCGACACCATGTTGATCGCCGGCATCACCGAAGTGATCGACGCAAAGCTGCGCTACCCGAACACCGCGCTGCTCTACATCGAGTTCGATGCGGAGCAGTTTACCAACATCCCGGCCGTGACTGTGCGGTGCCGTGCCCGTAAATGGCAGGTGCCAAGCAACTATGACCCAATGTCCCGGACCTACACCGGTACTTGGGACGGCACCATGAAGCAGGCCTGGACCAATAACCCGGCCTGGATCACTTACGGCATCTGCACAGAAGACCGTTTCGGCCTGGGCAAGCGCATCAAGTCGTTCATGGTCGACAAGTGGGAGCTTTACCGGATCGCTCAATACTGTGATCAGTTGGTGCCGAACGGCCTCGGCGGGACAGAGCCGCGTTTTCTGTGTGACATGAATCTTCAGGGCAAGGCTGATGCCTGGTCGCTGTTGCGCGATATCGCCGGCATCTACCGGGGCATGACCTATTGGGCCCAGGGCCAACTGGTGATGCAGGCCGACATGCCGCGTGCGCAGGACTTTGACTATGTCTTCACTCGTGCCAACGTCATCGACGGCAAGTTTTCGTACGGCAGCGCTTCGGCGAAGACCCGTTACACCCGGGCTCTGGTCAGCTACGACAACCCGGCCAACAACTACGACACCGACGTCATTCCGTTCGCGGATCTGGCTCTCCAGCGCCGTATGGGCGATAAGCCGACCGAACTGAGCGCTATCGGTTGCACTCGGGCGTCTGAGGCCCAGCGTCGCGGCAAGTGGGCGATCCTGAGCAACAATCAGGACCGCACTGTGTCGTTCAAGGCGGGCATGGAAGGGGTGATCCCGCTTCCTGGCCACATCATTCCTGTGGCGGATTCGCTGCTGGCGGGGCGTGAAGTTGGCGGGCGCATTTCTGCTGTTGCTGGTCGCGTTGTGACGCTGGACCGTGACACCCAGGCCAGGGCTGGCGACCGGCTGATCATCAACTTGCCGGGTGGGCGCGCTGAGGGGCGTACCGTGCAGAGCGTCAATGGTCGCGCCGTAACGGTGACTGTCGCCTACAGCGAGCCACCGATCGCACAGCTGCAATGGGCGCTCGACGCCGATGATCTGGCGATCCCGCTGTATCGTGTGCTTCGCACCAGGCGCACCACCGAGGGCGACTTTGAGATCAGCGCGCTGCAGTATGAGCCGAGCAAGTTCGCTTACATCGACACCGGCGCCCGCCTGGAAGAGCGTCCGATCAGCGTGATTCCGATCACCGTTGTGCCAGCACCGGCCAGCGTCACGGTTACGTCGAGCTCTGTTGTTTCGCAGGGCATCGCTGTCGCCACCATGACCATTACCTGGCCGGCGGTGAACGGTGCTGTCGGGTATGACGTTGAATGGCGCAAGGACAGCGGCAACTGGATCAAGCTGCAACGCACGGGCATGACCAGTGTCGACGTGGTAGGCATCTACGCCGGCGCCTATCTGGCTCGAGTGCGGGCGGTGAGTGCCTTCGACATCTCATCGAGCTGGCGCGCCGCGATGCTGACCCAGCTCAAGGGCAAGGAGGGGTTGCCGCTGGCGGTCTCGTACCTGAACGCCACCAGCCAGCTGTTCGGCATCGGCCTCAAGTGGGGTTTTCCGGCTGGCGCCGAAGACACCCAGCGCACGGAAATCTGGTACGGCCCGAGCACTAGTCTGGAGTTGGCAACGAAGCTGGCGGACCTGGCCTACCCGCAAAGCGACTACACCATGCAAGAGCTCAAGGCCGGCGCCACGCTGTTCTTCTGGGCGCGGCTGGTGGATCGGACCGGCAATATCGGCCCGTGGTATCCAGTTGGAACGGGGGTGATGGGGCAAGCGAGTTCGGATGCTGGGCCGATCCTCGACATGCTCGCTGGCAAGATCTCGAAAACGGAGCTTGGTGAGGACCTGCTGGGCGAGATTGAAAAAATCCCCGGCCTGCAGGACCAGCTCGACGCGCTCGACGAAAGCTACGACCCGGCCAAGACCTATATTAAGAACGCGATCGTGCGTTCCGGACAGTTGCTCTATCAGGCCAAGGGGCCGGTTCCGATCAACACGCCGCCGCCGAACGCCACTTACTGGCTGGACGTGGGGCAGTCGGTCGAAACGGCTAATGGCCTGGCTCAGCAGGTGGCGTTCAACACCGCAGATATCACCGAGCTCGACGGAGTGGTCACCGCTCAGGCCACAGCGTTCCAGGCGTTGCGGGCATCCTCGCGGGACGACGGCGGGGAGGGGGATCTGGCCGGCGCGATTGACGGGTGGAACGGTACGGCGGCTATCGCCTCGGAGCGCAGCGTTAGGGCTTCCGAGACAGAGGCGATAGGCCGTGAGCTTGTAACTTTCGACGCGAAAATTGGCGCGAACGCTGCAAATATCACCGAGCTGACAGAGGTAGTGGCCACCAACGACTCCGCATCGACGAAGAAGATTGATCAGCTGAACGTTTCGGTTGGGCAGAACACCGCAGCCGTGCAGCAAACCTCCAGTGCGCTGGCAGACACTAACGGCAAACTGGCGACGCTCTGGTCCGTGAAGATGGAGACCACGGCCGGCGGCCAGAAGTACGCAGCCTCCTTTGGCCTGGGTCTTCAGGTTGACCCGTCGGGCGTCTCGTCTCAGTTCGTCGTTCGGGCCGACACCTTCATGTTGCTGAATCTGGCGAACGGAACGCCGGTTTCTCCCTTTGCGGTTACGGACGGGCAGACGTTTATCCGTGACGCGTTCATCCAGGACGGCACCATCACCAACGCGAAGATCGGCAGCTACATCAGCTCGACGAACTACATCCCCGGCCAGCAGGGCTGGATTCTCAACAAGGATGGGACCTTTGAGATCAATGGTTCGGTGCCTGGACAGGGTAGATCGATCCAGACGCACCGATCTCTGCGCTTCTGGGATAACAACAACATGAAGCGTTTGCAGCTGGGAGACCTCACGGAATGAGCTATGGAATGCGGATATGGGGCGCCGACGGGGCGCTCCAACTCGATGAGAACTCTTTCACCATCCGAGTGGCCCTGTCGACACTGGTGACTTTCTCTGTAGGCGGCAGCAAGGCCAATCAGGACTTTTCGGTGCCGGGCGTAGGCCCAGGTAATGGTTCGGCGATTGTTGTTCCGGTTGGGGCCTACAGCGATAGCCAGATGCAATTCGAAACAGAGCTGATCGATAACGTCACTCGGGTTTACAACCACACGCGTGGTTTTGCGGCGAGCACTGTCGCAAGCGGAACCATGCGGTTGATTGTGATGAGGTGGAATTGATGGCGTATGGACTTCAGTTCACCAACAACAGCAACACCGTGGTACTCGATTCGGAATATGCCAGGCTGATGGTCATTTCTTCCGGGAGGTTTGCGCCAACGGAAGAGTCAGGCATGGGGTCAACCACCTATTTCGCCAGGCCAGTGACGTCACAAGAGCCTCCGCTGGTCTTCGTCCGCCCCGATACGGTCAATGGCGTGGCCGGGCTTTGCATGATGAGGCTGATTGGCTCAGCGGGTAACTGGACGGGGTTCTATGTCCGCGCCTACAACGTCAACACAGCCCAGCCGAATGGCCGGTATTTCGTTGCGGCGTTTGGGGCGCAGCCGGTTGCGCAGTACGGCATGCGCTTATGGGGTGGGGCGGGCAATCTACTATTCGACTCCGGAACATCGTGCGCCACGTTCACCAGGGCGTTTCAAAACTGGAGCTATGTCAGGGATGACAAGGACCCACAAGGTCTGACAAGGATCTATTACACGGTTCCCTTCAACTTCCCGCAGAACGAGTATCTACTGCTCAATAACTTCGGCATGAACATGACCTCGGGTAGTGGTATCCCTCGGAACCTCTATTGCTGGTGGGACTTCCCCAACAACACGCTGTACGCCATCACAATTGCCGCATCAAACCCGATTGCGTTCTTTCTCCCGGCCGTGTTCGCAAAGATGAACGCGTAGCCTCAACACTCTGCAAGGATATCGCTTATGCCCTGGTACAAGGCCGGGACGGTTTCGGTCGTCCAAAATTCCAACGCCGTGATTGGTGCTAACACCGCGTTCATTGCCAATAGCCGGGTCGGTGATGGCTTTCGCGGCCCCGATGGTGGCTGGTACGAAGTGACCAACATTGCCAGTGATACGGCGATGTCGATTGATCCGCCTTACAAAGGCACAACGAACAATGCCGGCGGCTATGCGCTGGCTCCGCTTCAGGGTTACGTCAAAGACTCTGCTGATGCTTTGCGCAGCATCGTCAATCAGTATGGTGCCAAGCTGGCGTCTCTGGGCACCACGGGCAACTACGACATCCTGCCGGTCAGCAAGGGGGGAACCGCCGGAACTGACCAGGCATCCGCCCGAACCGGGCTGGGCCTTGGTACCGCCGCAACGCGGAATGCAGGGACAGCCCCAGGGCAGTTGATGCTGGTGGGGTCGGGGGGGCTGCTGGGGCTGAACACCCCGGCAATCAGTAGCACGGGCACGGTTCCCGGGTTCAGCTCGCAGTATTACGCCTCTGGCACTCAGTACGTCGCCTTTGACGGGGCGATCAATCAGCACTTCACCAACCGCTACGACGACGGCGTCAATGCTGTGATCGGAATCATCGCCATAGGCGGTGGTGGCGAGAACGGAACAGAGCCCAAGGTTGGGGTAAAGCTGGCGAAGATGACGCCAGGCACCGTGAACTCAACCGGTTCAACTGTCTGGCGTTATCTCTACCACACTGGCAATACCACTCGTGCTGCTGACGGCACATTGAAGGCGATCTGAGCATGGCAAGAGCAGCAATCAACGTACTGGGCGCTACTGGCGCGACCTATGACTTCGTGACTCAGGGCGTGAGCGAGGTTTCCTCAACCCGCCTCTCGAAAGGCATCTACCAGATCGCCGGCAGTTTGGGTTTGGTACCGTTTCCACCAGTCAACGATGGCTGGGGTTACACGGTGAACCAGATGGACAGCCGCGCGGATGTGGAAACAGAGTTCGCCGACGGCTTGCTGACGGTGACGGTGACCAAGTACGGCCAGCCCTATGACCTGAAGCACATGATCACGTTGCACATCCTGGTGCCGGATGCGCCAGCGGTCGAGATGCCGGCAATCACCGAAACGCCTGCCATCGAAGCCTGACACCCAGCCGAACACCGATACCCGCCTAGAGCGGGTTTTTTTATGCATGGAGAAAAGCATGATCACCACCGAAACGCGCGGAGTGCGCAACCGCAACCCCGGAAACATTGACTACAACCCGGCCAACCAATGGCAGGGCCAACTGAAGCCAGACCCGGCTATCGAGAAGCGGTTCGCCCGCTTCGACACCGCCGAGAATGGTATCCGCGCCCTGGGCAAGCTGCTGATCAACTACCGCGGCAAAGATGGTATGCCCGGTGTCGGCGGCAAAGGTATCGACACCCCTCGCGAGTTTGTCTCCCGCTGGGCGCCCGGGAACGAGAACAACACCGAGGCCTACATCGCCGCAATCGCTAAGCGCCTGGGCGTGCAGCCGAACGACGTGATCGACATCAAGAACCCGGCGACCCTGCGCTCGGTGATGCTTGGGATCATCGTTCACGAAAACGGCAGGAATCCATATCCGGATGCCGTGTTCGAGGAAGGGCTGCGCAGGGCTCTGCTGTGAATACCGCGGCGTGGAAGCTGGCCGGTATCGTTGCAGCGCTGGCCATTGTGGCTGGCGGTGCAGCGGCGTTGGCCTGGCAGCTTCAGGACTGGCGCTACGGCCGGCAGTTGGCCGAGCAATCGAGGCTCCACGGCGAGACGCTGAACGAGCTGACCCTGGCCGCCGCAGCCCAGCAGCGCGCCGAACAAGACAAACGCTTAGCGCTCGAGCAGCGCCTAGCGGCCAGCGACCAAACCCACCACGAGGTTTTGACCAATGCTCAAAAGGACCAGGCTCGTCTGCGCGATCGCCTTGCTACTGCCGATCTACGGCTGTCAGTCCTCATCGACGCAGCGGATTCAGCCGGTGGTTGCGCAGTGCCAGCCGCTACCGGCGCCGGCGGCGTGGTTCATGGAGGAGCGCGCGCCCGACTTGACCCGGCGCATGCTCAACGAATTATCGGCATCACCGATGACGGCGACCAAGGATTGATCGCGTTGGCGGCGTGCCAGGCGTATGTAAATGAAGTCTCCGATAGGAGATAAGTAATAAAAATCAAAAGGATTGCATAATCCTAAATACATGCTCTTTGCTATGTTGCATTCCAAAATAAGTAGCCATTGACGTTATACGGTCTAGATCTATGTTTTTTTGCGCGCAAATAGCTTTCTGACTATCGTGCCGACTAATTAGCGTCATGGCAGTGTTTTTTAGATTTGCTTGTTTCACAAAATCAAACGTATCATCTTCGTGGCTTAATACATGAAAAACTACAGGTCCTATCTTAAGTGCGGTTGATATTAGTTTTGCAGCTAAGGGGGCTTCAGATGTTCTTCCGATATACATGACTCTGTGGAAAGCCTGTATGTCATCTCCGTCGCTTCGGCCTATCCATACTCGGGTGTTTTTTGGGGTATTTCTATCTGAAAATATTGGATTCCAATGTTTTTCTGAGTAACCAAGTGTGTTGTTTTCAGTATGTGCCCACTTGATTGAAATCAGTGTTGCCCATACGGATAGCATTTTTTGTTCTTCAGGTTGTAATTGCTGATCTTCGTTGTTGATAAGGCTTTCATATATAGGGATTATCTTTTCTTCGAACTGGCTAAGCCATTCTCCATTGCAAGGCTGACAGACTTTTTTTATTTGAGTGGTGCCAATAGGGTTGGATGATCTTTTTGGATAATGGTCTCTAGTTTTTTGACCATTTTTTGTTGTGGTGAAAACCTCCCTATTATATACGGAATGGGTGTTGGGGAGGTCTAGTTTTGTTCCAATCCACTTGGGGAAAACGTGTTCATAGGTTGTTGAGCTATCGCCGCAGAATATGCAAGTGTTTTTAAATTGTTTTTTAGGCATGTTGTTGTCCGTTATGTTTTATATTGACGATCTCTACAAGGTATTTACCTTGGCTCAGAGCCCGAATAGTGGGGTTGGAGTGTGAAGATGCCTACGTATCAGGTAGGAAAAATTAACATGCCCTACGAAAGCATGCTCAACATGGCGTCTCGGAGCGAATTCCGTTATCTGGAATTCACGAAGAAAAATCCCGTTAAGAAAGCAAAGCCCCGAAGGTTCGCGACTTCGGGGCTTCTATTTTCACCGGCATCCCTTAATGACAGGTGAACGTGGCGACGAGAATACCAGCGTTGAATCGGCGATTCACTACTGCGATAGATGGATTGTGTTCGTTCGGCAGGACGTCGGAGGTGGGATTTTACTGCAGGAAAATCTTCCCCAAAATGCAACCGTTTGGACCAATGTTTATTGGGTTCTAAAGAGTCGCAAAAGGTGCTGCTTTTTGTGATCTATTTGTAGATCAAGATCTTGATTATAAAGGCCTTTGTCGATTTCTATGCGGCATCCCAGGCTTCGATCCCCGGTTATCGCCGGCCTGCCATTCGGAGCAATGCGATCTGACTTTGCGACGTCGGCGCCTCAAGGTAGGCTATGCCGTTCAATTGGAGGGTAGTGATGTTGAAGTTTTTGGGTCTGGTGTGCTTGATTTCGTTGGTGGTTTGGGGGGGATGGTTGGTGGTAGACGCCATTGCGCACAAGGATAATGCCGTTGCCACTATCGCCATATGCGATGGCTACAGCGGGGAGAAGTCTGAAACCTGCAAGAAAGATGAGGAAGGAAAGCCCAAATCTGCTGAAACGGTGAGTAAGGCAATCAACGCGCAGAATTGATCAACTACTGCAGGAATATACAACGCTAAGTTATTGATTCTTTCTTATAGGGTGATTTGTCTGTTTTGCATCTCGTCAAAAACGACAATATTCCTTTGTTATCAACAGCTTGTGCAGGTCTAAGGGGCGCCTTGACATGGCGGTTCCTTAAATCACCTATTGGCCGATTGCAGTCAGATATAAAGGGCTGCAATCGACCCAAAGCTGCCGTGGGCCAAAGGCATAATACGGCCAGAAACGGACAAACCTAAATTTGCCGTTCTCGATGGCCAGGCCCGTTTGCCATTGCGGTCGCTTCGGTTGGTGCGATTTGAAGATCCCAATACTGGATACAATCTTTCGAAGGGGGCGATGCTGGAAGTCCAGTTGGTTATGCGATCTGCTGGCGGTTGCTTTTTACCGTTTTCAGGCGACTCTGCAACGGTAGTAAGTATTAACTGAGCGTGTCCTAGTTAACAATTTATTGGTCTAATAAGGCAGAGGAGGCCAAATTTGACACCCCCCCCCTCCGTGCAAAATCATCCATACTTTTCAGACGAAGACTGAGAATCACATAGTGCGTCAATGACCAACTTATTGGTTAGTCAGGGCTTTGGCCTTTGTGTAGAACTCAACCTTCGCCTCATCACCATACATATTGATTTCCGTCAAATTCGCTCTGTACGTAGCAACACAGCCTTCTGCCATAGGTCTAAACATGGCCTCGACATTTACGAGGTTAGCGCTGATTTCAGTGGTGTATTTATCTACCCATGGCTGCGTATTGTTTAGGAGATAGTCAACATTGGAATACACTACGCTGGCGATAGCCATGTCTATCCCTCCATCGGTTACGGCTGGGTTTCCGGGTTGTCCGTGCGACTGAATAACTTGATTGAATGACGTAAAGAGAGCAGAACACGAAGCGAATTTCATCGCTTTTGGTAGATCAAACGGACGAGGGGGACGTGTCTTTGGTTGAGGTAAGGATTGTTGTTTGGCTACGCTAGCTAAGTAGTTTTGGTCTACTATCGGCAAAATGATCTTGATGTCAGTTTGCAAGTTCGTAAAAAAATTTATATAGCCATTGTAGTAATTTATATCTTTTTGATTGGCGCACAATGATTTAAGATAATAAAGGTCAGTAACTCCCTGTTCTATCCGTTTTGATCTGAGTTTCTCCAGGATATCATTGGACTGGCGTATGCCATATACGTATGTTGGCCTTGTGTCACTCAAGAGGTCTGCGATCTGGCGTGGAAATACAAAGGTCATAGCCGCAGAGCATGTGTTTTCATTTGGAGTAAATTTTTTGTCATATTGCACTCGCGATGCGAATGCACGAAATCCATCTATATCTTTTAAATTAAGAGAGTCGACGGTATATGTGGGGACGACGGGCTCACCGTTTTCGACAATCAGTGGCGAATAGATTTCGCTTAATTTTTGGTAAGCTAGTAGAGATTTAGCGACTCCTCCATCTCTAGCAGAACCGAGAGACTCCCATATTTCAACAGATTTAAGCTGTTCTAATAGGAGGCCATAACTTTTCTGAGTATTAATGTCTGCGCGTTTGGATTTAAATACGCCATCATTCGCGGCTAAGGCGATGAGAGAGTAGCCGGATAACCCGGCCAAAAAAACTGATAGGACTAAACTCTTTGCTATGTTATTCATTGCTATCCTTTCGAATGAATGCTGTGTGACGGAAAAACCAGCAGGATTATTTTTAATTTTCTTCCCGCTATATCGGCTACAGGCATAAAATCTTGACAGGTAGCTTTTGGCCGATGGCCGTCACTCGGGTGCCATCATCATCGCGAGCGTCATCTTGATGAACTCCTCGTTCCGGTCGATTGCTTCTAAGGCACCGCGCACGTTGCCAGCAACGTCGGCTGAGCCTCGCACCTCCACCCAGTTTGAAAGCTCCATGATGGCGGCCTCTAGGGCGAGCTGGTTTTCGTTGAGTCTGCAGAGCAGGGAAGGGAGCAGGTCTGAGTTTGGCATCGCAATTCCTCCGTGGAGGTTACAGCGTAGCAGCATGAGGTCTGAGGGGACGTGAGGGAGTTGGTCGGCAGGCAGGATAATGATGTTTGAGCAACCACGCACTGCCGAAGCAGTGCGCGCAGCTGGAGGGCGTGCTCCCTACTGTCTTTTCTTGTCTCGTACTAGTGGAATCGACATCTGGTGTCTGAAGAGATTTTTAGGGTCTACCTGGTTTTTCAAGAGAATTAGTTCCTCTACCAGCCCTGTATTTCCGTAGTACAGCTCGAGCCAACTGTCATTGGGTACGCCGTTTACTAATAACATGTCTACATCTGGATAGTTGATGTAACAGCCTTCATATCTATCATCGACGCCGGGTCGTTTGTTAGGTTGATTTGCGTAGACGTCTTCGTAAATTTTACTGATCCATGCGAGTTGAACGTCATCTTGTGCAGGGTCGGTCCAGTACGTTTGGTACTGAGACTTCAGTAGGGATTTGCGCTGCGGTACGGCAGTATCCCCTTGGCCAAGGCTATTGATCTTTCCACCATAAGAGTCAATTTGAACAAGCGATTGACTGAAGGTCCCATCTTTAGATCGGACGCTGAGGTTGTCGTAAAAGGCGTCGCACTCAGCATCGGTGAAATTATCTACTTGGTAGGCAGATTTGTATTTGCCCCTTTGGTTGTTGCCTGATGTATTAATCATCTGAGTGATGTAGAACCAGTCCATGAGAAGCCCTGGCGAAGCTTTGGTGATAGTGCTGCCAGCCATGCTGTGAGGTCTTGGCGCGATGTTTGGTAATACGAAACCGTCATACAGCTTGCCGTGACCTGGTGCTGCGCTGTTTATAGCCGCGAGAAAGTCGTTAAACGGTGCATCTCGCTCATGATCACCCACCATGCCGTCACGTCCTGTGTATTGGATGGCTAGAATGACTTTCGGATTGGAGTCGATGTGATTCAGTTTCAGCAGGGTGAAGAGACCACCGTTTGCTTTTGACAAAATATTGGAGGTTGCGTCTGAGTCATTTTTGGCGAACCAGGCGTAATAGCCACGCAAGAATTTTCTAAAGCTGACTTTATCGAAGTCCGACCACTCCCAAGAGAGGGTTGTCCAGTAGGCTTTTTGTGGGGCCTCGGGTAGATCGTTGAAGTAGTATCGAATAATTATGCCGAAATTGCCGCCACCCGCACCGCAGCAAGCCTTGAAAAGCTCGCGATGTATTTTAAGTCTTGAGTTTGGGCTAACGTGGATAGGAATCAACATTTTTCCGGTATTGGCTGGATCGGGGATTAATATATCCACTCCACTCACCCAGTCGACAGTCAAACCCTGAAGACGGGACAGTAAGCCGTATCCACCGCCGCTAATGTGACCTCCGACCCCCACGGAGTAACATGAGCCGCCAGGTATTGTCTTGCCACTTTGTTTGTACATTGCCACATAGCCGTCCCAGTTCTGATTACCTGTGAAGGCGGCGTATTTATAATGTGTAGGTCTGTTACTGTCATGCTCATACAACGGCTGAATCTCACCGTCAGCATTATGAGAAAAACCTCTGAGTTCACCTACGTCAATAATTGCAAGGTTTTCATTGTTTAACTTGTTTGATACAAAGCCTTCATAGCAGTGCGCTCCGCTCCTTACGGTGATCCGAAAGTCTTGCGATAGCGCTTCATTCGCAGCGTCCAGCACTTCCTCTGGTGTTTTGCATACATAGATTCGCTTAGCACCCGTTTCGGCGCTTGGAGGCCAGCGGAGATTGAACCCTTTTTGTAGGGTCGAAAATGTCTTGCTATCTTCAGTTATTGTAATGAAGCCCGAACTACCCTTTGTTGTTTTCATAGTCGTATGCATCCTTGCAGAAAGATTGTGCGCCTATTCTTTGCGCAAATGTCCTGAGATCTTCTCGCCCAAATGGCGTTGAAATGCATGCCTCATTGGGAGTTATCTCACCTTAGCCGACATTTTCATGCTGTCCATGCCTCTAGTTTGCGAATTAAGGTTATGTTGCTTCTAGGTTTATATTTCGAATGGTTATAGATGGTTGCCAGGTTTGATGGTGGCAGATTATGGCAGGGTGTACTACATGCCTGTCTCTCTGGAGTGGGGCGGTTCGACAGGCTCAAGCGCCAGTTGAAATTTATGAGCGTGAATGTTTCAAAATGTTTTTAGTAGGAGTGGTTGTGTTTGTTAGTCTCGGCTAGGAATACATGGTCATCTTCCCAGTGTTTCGGGCGGAGGAGGCGACGCGGCGGGCGTTTGGAAGGCTTGGTTAATTTGTGTTTTTTTGCTTTTGTAATCGTATTCGTTTTTTGTGGTGGACAATCTAAGACGTTGCGCTAGCCTAAGAGCTCTCCTCTAGGGGGAGATCAATTAATCAAAGGAGTGATTGTAATGAATAAGCCAGAAGCCAAGCCTCAGCTGAAACATGGTCGTGTAGTTTCCCCTCCTAGTCGTTCTGCTATTGCCACAGAGGAAGGGCTTATCCTTGACTGGCAAGCTAATGAAATGGAAGGCGGAAAGAACTTTCCATCGTTAACGGCTGGTCCATTCCCTAGACCTTATGAAACTGATAGCGCAAGCCAGGTTCCACCGGCCGATGGTTATATTCTCAGCGGTGGCAGAACCGATGCTCGCGACTGCGTTAACTTCACCAACGAGGAAATGAGCGATAAGCTAAATCGCCCATTTGCTTGGCCACTGTTGGATGTCGTTCCAGGCCAGACGTTTCATGTCAAATGGGTATACACCATGCCTCATGTGACTCGGGGTTACAGCTGGTTTATTACCAAGGATGGCTGGGATCCGAAGAAACGTATTAGTCGTGCTCAGCTTGAACCAAAACCCTTCCATGATGATTTTTATACTCAAGTTCCGTTCTACGAGCATACCGCCGAATTGAAAGCGAAAATTGAGCATGAAGTAAAGCTGCCGCAGGGTAAGCAAGGTCATCATGTCATTGTCTTGCTTTGGGTGGTTGCAGATACCGGTAATGCGTTTTATCAGGCATTTGACGTGAATTTTAAATAACTCCGGGCCAAGTATGGCTCCCAGCACAGTTCTGAAGGAATAGAACAATGTCTAAAATCAATTTTTCATTGCTGAAATCTAAAGTAAGTGACTCCGCATCTTTGATGCCGAGCATTGCCAATAAAAAAATCCTGATGGGTTTCTGGCATAACTGGCCGGCCGGCCACAGTGACGGCTATCAAGGTGGGCAGTTCGCCAATATAGATCTGGTGGATGTACCCAAGGACTACAACGTTGTTGCTGTGGCTTTCATGAAAGGCCAGGGCATTCCTACCTTCAAACCCTATAACCTCTCCGACGACGAGTTCCGCCGCCAGGTAGGTGTACTGAACAGCCAGGGAAGGGCTGTGTTGATCTCGTTGGGCGGTGCCGACGCTCATATCGAGCTGCACAAAGGGGATGAGCATCCACTGGCGAATGAAATCATTCGCTTGGTTGAGGTCTACGGTTTCGATGGGCTTGATATCGACCTCGAGCAAAGCGCCATTGATTTTGCTGACAACAAGACGGTGTTGCCTGCAGCCTTGAAACTGGTGAGGGATCACTACAAGGGCGAGGGGAAACATTTCATCATCAGCATGGCGCCTGAGTTTCCCTACCTCAGGGTTGGCGGTAAGTATGTTGGTTACATTCAGGCGCTCGAGGGGTACTACGACTTCATCGCGCCTCAATACTACAACCAGGGTGGCGATGGGATCTGGGTTCAGGAGGCCAATGGCGGTCAGGGTGCCTGGATTGCGCAGAACAATGACGAGATGAAAGAGGATTTCCTCTTCTATCTGACCGAAAGTCTGGTAACTGGCACTCGGGATTACATCGCCATTCCCTCGGATAAATTTGTCATTGGCTTACCGGCCAACGTTGACGCCGCAGCTACTGGCTACGTGATTGATCCCGCGGCGGTGGTCAATGCTTTCAAACGTCTCGATGCTGCCGGCCATCCCATCAAAGGGCTCATGACCTGGTCGATCAACTGGGACGATGGCGTTAGCGCGCACAATGTCCCCTACGATTGGGAGTTCTACAATCGCTACGCCCCGTTGATTCACGGTGAGGTAGGTATTGGTGACCGGCCAACAGCTCCGGCGAATCTGTCCGCCAAGGACGTGACCGAAATCAGTCTGACTTTGAGCTGGGGAGCCTCAGCCGGTCCTCGTCCGATCGAGACGTACACGTTGTACCGAAACGGGACTGCAATAGGTCATACACCGGCTTTAACGCTGAAAGACTCGGGTCTGACGCCGAACACGCAGTACAGCTACTTTGTCACGGCAACAGATTCTTCCGGAAAAGAGTCGCTTCCGAGCAAGCGCCTGAGCGTTAGAACCGCTGGAGACATCTCCGATCCAGAATACCCTGAGTGGCAATTGAACCACCGGTATCGCAAGGAAGATGGTGTGACTTACGAAGGCAATAAGTACTTGTGCCTGCAAGAGCACACATCGAACTCAGGTTGGACACCACCAGTCGCATTTACCCTTTGGTCGAAGGTCGCAATCCAGCGGCGCGCGTAAAGCTGTATGTGAAGCCCGGCAGAAATGCCGGGCTTTTCTTTGCTTTCGGGAAAGAGATTTACCCAAAATTTTGGGACTCAGGATCTTGTGTATGTCGATTTCACGAGGGGGGCATTCGGTTGGCAGGACACCGGGAAGGGTTCACCAGCTGATACCAATTTTGATACCAACTGGTGTGTTTTACTGTGTCTTTGAGGGGGAGAAACCCCTGTATTTGCTACTTATGACCGACCAGAAAACCCCGATGCATACTGCATCGTGATATTTGCTGTGGAGATCAATTACTTTACCTATCAATGGGTTGCGAGCTACGCATCTGACGCTTGGGCCATTCCTGGGGCATTTTGGAGTTTTTCCATCTCTCCCCAGTCGCCGCTAGAGTTCAGCCAGCGCGCATAAGTCGAGAGCAGCATCTGGACGCTGTGTCCAAGCTGTTGAGCTATAAAGGCGGGGTTCATGCCAGACATTGTGCATATTGTCGCATAAGTGTGACGGCAGTTGTACGGCGGCCGATAACGCGTCGCCAGCTTCTTCAGTGTTGGCCCCCATTGTTTGTGCAGGTCTGAGGTCTGACGGATGTACTGACTCATCTTTGAGGGCGGGAAAACGTAGGGGAACTGCTTGATTGAACTACTCCCAGCTTTCCGGCGCTCCGCGTATTGAGCGGCGAACTCCAGGGCGTGCAATACCCGTCCCACGGATTCCCAGCGTAGAGCAATGATCTCCTGCGGGCGCATGCCGGTGAAGAAAGCGAATTCGAAAAATGCAGCGTAGATCGTGCTCGGCCAATGGGCTGTGTCGTATAGCTGAGCGATTATCTGGTTAGCCTCATCCAGGGTGAATGGATCAGGCTCCCCCTTCTTGCGCTTCGGCGTGTCCAAAAGTTCTGCGGGATTCTTCGCGATGAGCTCCTCCCGAACGGCATCATCCAGAATCGTACTGAGCCGCACCATTGCGTTGAGTTTTACGTCAGGTGATGACCAGTTTATCTCTCCGATGATTTTCCGCAGCATCACGGTGCTGATCGTACTCAGGCGAGTCAGCGCCAAGTACGGCATCCAGTACAGGTTCAACTCACTCTTGTAATTTAGATGCGTTCCTTCCTCGATCTCCCTCCCGCTCAACCACGCACGCGCGTGTTGCCGTTGGGCGCGGAGGGGAGTGCATGCGGGTAGATTCGGGGAGGGGGTGACTAACTCTTCGCGATGGCATCTATGGGAAACACAACGGAAAAGTAATAAGGAAATTGCGTGCTACGGAAGCTCATTTTGATATTCAGCCTTTCACAGTTGAGCGGCTGCGCTTGGCTTGTTGCAAATTCTCACGGGTCCATTGCCTGCTTTAACGGAACGGAGCTTGAGTTCAAAGAGATGATGCCTTTAGTTGGGCCGTTCATTATTCTCGACTTACCCTTTACGTTGGTGGCGGACACGCTATCGCTTCCTGCGTGTTTGTAACTGCCTGCCAATCGCTACTTGCAAGAAAATGTCGGGTATCTACAATATGCGGCGTACAGCCCTGTGCCCGGGTGGTTTGAATCGGCACACTGTATGAGGTCCAGCGCTCCTCATGGCCGAGGCTCAGAGCGCTAGTGCTGGTTTTTTTGCTGAGGTGACATGGATACGCCAACCCAACAGCTTCATCGATTATTTTTCGACGCGTTTCTTGTGCCAGGGCTTTTGTCGTTTGCCTTGGTCATTACTTTGAGCATCCTCCACAGAAAGCTTAAAAACATTTCCGGTTGGTGGCTGTGCGGGCTTTTTGTTATCGGTTTTTTTTGCATAACTTGTCTACCGCATGCTTGGCTAATGTTGTTTCCTGAACCTTGCATTATTCGTTTTGCTACCCCAACGAACATGTGCGAGTTCGGCCCCTCGGTATATCTTCAGATTGGTATATTCGCTGGTACGGTTGGCGCATTAATGGCTTTGATGTCGTTGAAAATTTGGCAGATCGCGGCAAGAAAACGCGAGTAGATGGTCCTGCCTTTAAGAGAAACCTGGTTACTGCGCCGGTTTTTTTTATTGCCTAAAATTTACACTGCAGCCAGCACGGCTGTTCGCGCACCCCGCACTCCAACGCTTACGGTTGGTGCGAGACTGGATCGGGGATCGGCGCAGTGAAGGGCTTTGGCAGGCAGCGGGAAGACCGCGCAGCTATTTCGAATACAAACTGCTTAGGTACTTTTTACAAAAATCGGACTCTGCGATTTTTTTTGCTCGATCATCCCACTCTTGCACTGGGGATTCAGGGGCACCCATTATTTCTTTTGTTATCTTGTCTGTGATAACGGTCATCTCTTCAAAACTCATTTTGATTCCGTGCTCTCGCCCGTACAGCCCCACTGCTTCGGCAGATCGGGTTACCACAGATGGATCGGAATGGACGTCCAAACCGGCAGCTAAACCACATCGAGTCAGTTGGAATATGTGTTCCTCTTTATTTTCGCATCCCTGCAAGAAGAGAAAGGTTGCTGCGATTAACATTGAGAAAGCTCTACTTCCCTTCATATTTCGATCCGCGTATTTCGTTTTTTTTCGATGAATATTCGGCCGGTGTTATACCTCGTGCGCTGCAAATTCGCACCTATTCAGGGCCTCAGTATTCGCTGGTTTTTTTCATTTCTGGAGTAACACCTATGGCCGAGCCGAGTACCGGCGCCCTGGCATTAGCTGGCGTACTTAGCGGCGTTGGCGCTGGCGTTGCATTCCCCCAGATTGACCTGGCCGTATTGGTCGGGGCTTTCTTTTACGTCGTGTTCGCCAAGGACATGACATCGCTACGCCGATTGGGTTACCTGGTGGCTGGCTGGCTGGATTGGTGGTGGCTTCGGTGCTGCTGAGCTGCTGGGCAGAGCCTGGACCAAGACCGCAGACTTCAGCGGCTTTCTGTATGGTTCACTCTGCGTTGTTGTCTTCGCCGGGATAGTGGGCTCGCGCTGGGCTATCAACTTTATGGTTCTCTAGCTGCAACATTCAACGGCTCGCACATCGTCGTGGCCCAGGCCGTGATCTGGAGCCAGAGCAAGTAAGGCGTCGTTCCTGATGTGAAAAAGCCCAGTTTAGTGCTGGGCTTTGTTGTTTCTGGGATGTGTTCCTGTGGGGCCGACATCGCTACGCATCGGCGACGTGATCAGCCTTGCCGCGCGCGCTTCGATCAACCATTGCGATGATCGTTTCGAAGAGTTCGTCCTGCGCTTGGGCGGGCGTGATTTCTCCGGTCGCAGCGGCATGGGATAGAGCCTCGGCCGCGCCAAGCATTGCCCGAAGACCTGCAGGCGCAATATCTCCTGCCCTGGCAAAAGGGGCCAGGGCGATTCGGCACTTATTCATGAAGATCACTTCGTAATCACGCTTGATCTTTTCGAGCTCCGGTGAACTGGCCAGCGCCGCTATCACGCCAGGTATCTCATTGCCCTGGAGAAGCACGCAGTCGACGTAAGACGATGCGATGACAGCAGCCCTGCTCACTAACGTAGATTCACTCGCTTGGAGCGCGGCGTCCATAAGCGTTGTCTGGCGTGCATCGAACTCCTGATAGAGCGCCGCGAGCAGTCCAGGCCTTGTGCCGAAATGGTCGTAAACGACGGGTTTTGTAACTCCGGCCTGCTCGGCAAGCCGTCCAAGCGTCAGTGCTTCCGTGCCTTCTTCTCGAACCAATCGCCATGCGACATCCAAAAGCTGACGCTGTCTTTCCTCTCTAGACAGGCGACGACGTGGCTGCGTGCTGGAGACCTGCTCTCTATTTTCGGCGCTTGACATGACTATATACCAAAAGTAACTTAAAGATAGTAACTTACTAAAAGTATATAAGCTTCGCCTTTTGCCCTCAATCAGTAGCAGGAGTTTTCGACATGCACGCGCTTATCGTTGTTGCTCATCATGATCCAAGGTCGCTCAGTCACAGCATCGCTGCGCATGTCGCCGAGGGCCTATCCTTGGCTGACGCAGGCAACTCTTTCGAAATCGCGGATCTCTCCGAGGAAGGTTTCGATCCGCGGTTCTCCGCGGCTGATCTCGCTGTACATCACAGGGAAGGGCCACCGCCGGCCGATGTTGCTGCCGAGCAGGCGAGAATTGATCGCGCCGATACCCTTGTGTTGGTGTATCCCGTTTATTGGTGGTCTATGCCGGCACTACTCAAGGGATGGATCGATCGTGTGTTCGCCAATGGTTGGGCGTTCGACTTCAGTTCTGATGCGAAGCTGGTGAAGAAGCTTCGCCACCTACGAGTTCATCTTGTCGGTATTGGTGGCGCAGACGGGGGAACCTATGAACGGCACGGTTATGCCAACGCGATGAAGACGCAGATTGACCATGGGATCTTTGACTATTGCGGCGCATGTGTCGTGACCTCCGAGCTCCTGCTCGAATCGGAAACGCAGGATCCGACTGTTCATCTGGACGTCGCGCGGGCCCTGGGCCGCGATCTATTTACTACATCTCAGCGATGCAAAATGGCCGGGGTAGTATGAACATGTAGTGTTCTGGACCGCTGGCGACAACCCAATGATTCCGGCCATTGGGGCATTTCCAGTCAGGTGCCGCTCATCCAAAGCTAAACGACTGAAATTAAAAAGAAACATTGCTGTTATAGAGTGCTGGCCTGATTCATGAGGGCTACTGAAGTGAACCGATCAGCACGAAACCTGCGTAAAACACTGGACGCTGCAGCAGCCAATAATGAGGCCGCAGCACTTGATGTCATGCGGGCCATTGATCAGCTTGGTGACGAAGTGCTGCGCCAGCGGCTGCTGGGCGTGGTCCATCGCCTGAATCAGGATGCGAGCGAGTTGCGGCAAGCCAGAGATAATGTCTCTGGAGCGCTGATGAAGCTGGCCTGATATCGCCCTCCGTGAGCGGATGCGACAGTGGGGTGGGAGGTGTATTCCTGGCTGGTCTAAGCTTTGTGGCGCGGACTTAGTGCCAGCCCTTACTCCGCTTCGGGGCACTTGAAGCCCCAATCATCAACTATCATGTTTTTTACCTCTTCGCCAGTAGTGCTGACAACTAGGAAAGTTTTATTTTTTCTGTAATTAAACTCGCAGTATTGAACTCCCTCGGTGCATCTTTCGACTTCACTAATGCCCATATCTCTAAGTGTTTTCATAACGCCGCCCGGTTCCATCACGTTCGTTAAATTTGGCTTCCAGCCATGTTTAATCAATACCTTTCGTGCACTTAAGAATGGCATTCCTTTTTTAATTGGCACATCTGTTGCGTTCGCAAAAATGCTAACGCAACAAAGCACAATGCAAGCAATTGGCAAGACCCTAAAAGTAGCAGGGCTGACATTAGTGCATCTATCTCGTGACATGGCGCCAGCCCTCAATCCTTCTCCGGACATTTAAAGTTCCAGGAGTAAATCTTCATTTCTTTAATCTTTTCGCCGACAGTTCCCACACCAAGGCAGGTTCCATTCTTGATGTAATTGAAGCTGCAGTACCGGATGCCCTCCGTGCAGGATTCGATCTCTTTGAAACCTTTTCTCATGATGATGTTTTCGACCCCAAACTCACCTGTATAGGTTGGGTTCGGCTTCCAGCCATTTTGAATTAATACTTTTCTGGCATTTAGAAAGGACATTCCCTCTTTTATAGGGGCGTCCGTTGCGTTGGCAAAAAAACTGGTGCAGCAAAAAAGGCTGATGAGGAATGTTTGCAGCTTCATTTAACGGTACCGCCAAAGTTTTTATATATTTTTTCTACTTCACCGTACTCAGTATATGGTTGGCCCGATGGTTTTTCTTTGACTGGCCGATTCGCCAAGCCTGGGCTCATGGGTAAGGCTTCCCATTTTTCGAGACTTTTTCCACTGCAACTTTTAAGTCTCCACTGATTAACGGTTCGATTGCATTCACGTTGCGCAGCAGTTCAACTGCAATCAAATTGCTTTAACGGAGCGCTTCCGGGAAGCGGTCAATGGGTGGGGGGCTGTCATTCGGGCAGCCGGTTTGCCACTCATGAGAAGTTCCTTTTCAAGGTTTCAAATGGGGTAATAGTGGTCGGTGGGCGCGTCGGAAAAAACGCCAGCATTCATCCATAGAGTTGAACAGTGCTTGGTGGTTTTCGCGCATGGGACGGCAGGCCAGTAACGCCTGCCAGGCGATTTCGACGCAGGGTATCGAGCGTGCAGGCGCAGGGGATAAGCACGTCCATGAGTGAGGAGCGCATCAAATGTTACCGTCCATGTAGATTTGCATCGCGAAGAATGCCCCAGGCAGACATCACATACAACGATCCTTACATTATTTAGGTTGGCAGTCATTTGCGTAGGCCGACCTTTCACTGGCTGGCCATATATGATGCTTTGAAGGCCCAGATCAGTTGGTGTATCGTTTCAGCTGTTCGCCCGGCCATATGACTCTTTACCGGTCCAAGGATGGCAAGGTCATATGCGCAGGGCGAACGCTATATCCTCTTGAGGTGATGGAATCGCTATCCAGCCTTTACAGGGGCTCAATGGAGTGTCTTACGGCTCTCACCAATCCTGATCCGATCCAGCGCCCGATTTAACGCATTCAAGGCATCGAGAAGGGCTTTCGCCTCAGCTTCCCGGCCATCCCCCCACAGGCGTTCAGCCATCTTGTTCAGCGCCTGGATAGAGCGCTCAATTTCAGCTGCGGTCGCCGCTGCTTTATTTTCCTGCTGTTTCTTCGGCATTGCTGTAGTCCTCAAACCTGTGATCAGGTGCTGGTCGCTCAGGACGCAAACCAGACTCGACCTCCAGGATCCTGTCCGCGCCGATATGGGTGAAATCCTGGTCCCTGGGCCGGCAGGCAAAGGAATGGGGGAATCCGTTGCCTAGGGGCAGGAGGCTACTGTCCGTGATTGGCGGGAGGTTACTGGGGATTCGTACCGGAGGCATTCTCTATCGCTCGTGGCTTCAGTGCTGCTTGATACTTTTCCAGGCAACAGGTGCTAGAAGTAGTACTGCCAGCAAAAACACTGTCTGCGAAATATAGAACGTCTCCAGCCATTGTCGGTTTAGCGCCACATAGAACGTGTTATGGATCACGTCCACAACGATGATTGCAGCCGTGAAAAGGATGCCTGGTCGGGGGTTTCTGAAGAGCAAAAGTGCGGCCAGAGGATCTAAAAACGTGAGCGCTCCCCAGAACAAACGACTGGCCCATGGAGTACTGTCACCATATCCGTAGTCCCAGAGCAGCCCATGCGTAAGGCCTGCATGCAGGTGATTGGCTGTTGCAACGAGTAGGCAGCCCGCAAACAGAGCGCGGATGGCAAAAGATAATCCCGGCACGGCATCGTCCGCTGATGGTCATTGGTATCACCATCGTATCGAAATTGGCGAGCTATAAGCGACGGGCTACTGCTAGCCGATTGGGGTTAGCGCCGCCCTTCGACGATCATGCGTACGGCCAAACCCGCGAGGACCGTCCCCATCAGCCAGCGTTGCACGATCTGCCACACGGGCCTGCCTGCGAGAAATGTCGCGATGGAGCCAGCCATGACGGCAATCAGCGCGTTGACGCTCACGCTAATGACGATCTGCGTAAAGCCAAGCACGATCGATTGCGTCAGCACGCTGCCGTGGTCGGTGGGGTCGATGAACTGAGGTAGCAGCGACAAATACATGACTGCAACTTTTGGATTCAGCAGGTTGGTGACAAAGCCCATCATGAACAGCTTGCGCGGGCCATCCTTGGGCAGGTCTCGCACATGGAACGGGGAACGGCCGCCGGGCTTGACCGCCTGCCAGGCCAGGTAGAGCAGATAGAGCGCGCCGCCGAGTCGCAGGGCGTCATACGCATAGGGAACGGCCATGACCAGGGCCGTGATACCCAATGCGGCGCAAAACATATAAACGACGAAACCCAATGCCACTCCGCCCAAAGAAACCAGTCCGGCCATTCGTCCCTGGCAGATCGACCGCGAGATGAGATAGATCATGTTCGGGCCGGGAGTCAGCACCATGCCGAGTGAGATCAGACCGTAGGCGAGCAGGTTGGACAGTTCGGGCATCGCGTAACTCCTAATGGATGAGATAACGAATCGAAAGCTCCGTTAAATCAATACGAGCGGTTTTCGCCACCGCTGAGGTTTGCACCTGGAGCGAACGATAGTAGGGCGGTCAACGGGAGAGTGTTAGACACAGATTGACTTGCAAAACGTCATACAGCGGTCGCAGCACCCGGTATCCACTCCCTGGGATACGTTGCAAGTTCAACGTGAGTAATGGCTTGCTCCATTAATAACAGCCAAGGTGCCTTATAGGCACCTGGCTGTTATTTACGAGAGAACGAATAGGCTCGTGATGATTCTTATGGTGTTCAGGGCAGCGGTTGGAGGCTGGTCTTGATGGCAGTGACCACACGATTACGGCCTTGGTGTTTCGCGTGATACAGGCGTTGATCAGCTACGTGCAGAATGGCCTCGATGGTGTCGCCGTCGCGGCCAGATTGCGATATGCCGATGCTCACGGTGACCATGGTCAGCCGCTGGAAGCCGCTATTAAAAGAAGTATTTGCAACGCTGGTTCGCAGACGCTCGGCGATGACATGCGCGGCCTCTAGTGAGGTATGAGGTAGCAGTATCATGAATTCTTCCCCACCCACTCGGGCTACACCGTCATACGGTCGGATCGAATCGAGGCATTTCTGCACGAACTCTTTCAGGATGTCATCGCCAACCTGATGCCCGAAGCGATCATTGATGGACTTGAAATTGTCCAGATCAAGTGCCAACACGGAGAACGGCTCACCGCCACGGTTGGTCCGGCCAATTTCGGCTTCGACCCGCTCTATGAACCGACGCCGATTATCAGCGCCTGTCAGTGGATCGGTCGCCGCAAGGTGTCCGAGTTCCTGATTGGTGCGCTGGAGCTCCACCAGGGCGTTTTCGGTGTACTCCATAGCCTCGGCAAGACGCACCATCAGCTCCTCCTGGGTGTAAATTGTCGAGAAGGACCGCGTGGTGAGGAACGCTTGTACTACCCCATAGCTCAACAGGAAGAATCCAGCGGCGAAGATCGCATGGGCGAGCCACCACATGTGGTTCCAGGGACGTCCAAGGATGAATGCAAGAGATGACAACGCGAACGCCGTGACCGAGATGACAAAAATCACCATCAGCTGCGAACGGATTCGGCGCAACAGGAGCATTGCCACGTTCAATGTGGATAGAACCAGGGCGCCACCTTCCAGCGAAAGGCGCACCGCAAGTTCGCCGGCGATTGACGAGTTCGCGACGAACGCCACTACCAGGTCAACCAGCAGGAACAGTCCTATCCAGGTCAACCACCGGCGGGGCTGCATTCGGCGGTCCGCAGCATCAGGTGGGCGGTGGTACGACAGCATTCCGACCAGCAGCAGTATCGACATGACCAGTCGAGAGGCCGGTCCATAAAGCAGGAAGAGCCAGATATTGTGATGTGCGAGCCCGGTGAACGCACCATGCAATGCATAGATCAGTACAAAACCGAGAAAACCAAGCGTCATCCATCGCAGCAGCGGCTCTCCCGATGACTGATAGCAGCGCCACGTCACGTAAGTCACAAACAAGCCTTCCAGGGTGGCTGCCGTGATCGCAATGATATGGAACGCGTGGTTCTCGAATAGAAGGGTGGGGTCCTGAAAGAAGTACAAGTAGCTAATCAGGTAGGCCGGAATGAACGCAAACCCTGCGAGCAGCAGGCAGGCATAAATCTTGATGATGAGACGGACGGCTTCAGGTGGCTCGCCGGTGGCGACGCTATTGCTCATGGCTCCCTCCAATTTTCAATATATTTTGCCAGCACCGGACCGGTAGTAGCTCCGTCGCCGCATACACGCTGCGTTGGATTTAGATTATGGAGCGCGAAATTGATCGGGCTCCGGTCTTCCATGGCTTTGGCTCCTGTGGCGATTAATAGCCTAGTCGAGTAATGACAGGGCTGCAGAAGGAGCGGTCTGAATTTGCTATCGCGAACCCCTTTGTGGAGGTCGCGACGCAGCGGTAGGAAATCTTGAGGCGACAGAGGGGCTTTCGTTCGGTCGGCAGGACACCGAGGGAGGGATTTTCAGTCTGCGTATGATTTGAGCCAGCAGGCATACGTCTATTGAGACGATCGTCGCAGCTCTCAATGATGTCTTGCGTCTCGCTGAGCTGAGCAGGCGCGTTTCTGGCACAACGCCTCCACAGTTTTTCACAAATGTAGGTTAACCTTTGATTACAAAGTATGACTAAAATACGCCCCGGTGGCCATGAGCTAGCTTTCTGCTCAGACTCCCGTGCTTGACCGATTCGCTTGATCGTTGGATCTCGGACGCTGCGTTCAAATCAGGTTTGTGGCGCGCGGCATGTACTCTTCTGAACTGTGACGAATTCCCGTGAAACTCATCATTGTCTCCCTCTACGTTTTATCCATTGCGTATGTGCATCTACGTGGTCGCATCCGGCACAAACTGAGTCGCCAATTGAGTGATCATTCGACCTTTCTGGCGCCGGTCAACTGCTTCCTGTACCTGTTTTCGAAAATCCCCAACAAGCCTTATCTGAATCCGGCCGACTTCCCGGACCTGAGCCCCTTGCAGGCCAATTGGCAGGAAATTCGCGCCGAAGGCCAAAATCTGCTCAGGGCAGGGGAGATCAAACGCTCGGACCAATACGACGATGTGGGCTTCAATTCGTTCTTCAAAACCGGCTGGAAGCGCTTCTATCTGAAGTGGTATGGCGACAGCCACCCATCGGCCACCAAGCTCTGCCCGCGTACCACAGAGCTGGTACAAAGCATTGGCTCGATCAAGGCGGCGATGTTCGCCGAATTGCCACCGGGTTCGAAACTGGTCCGCCACCGTGACCCGTATGCCGGCTCGTACCGTTACCACCTGGGTCTGGACACGCCGAACGATGAGGGTTGCTACATCGACGTCGACGGCGAGCGCTACCACTGGCGTGATGGTGAGGCGGTGATGTTTGACGAGACTTACATTCACTATGCCGAGAACACCACCCAGCAGAATCGCATCATCCTGTTCTGCGACATCGAGCGCCCGCTGAAATACCGTTGGGCCACAGCGTTCAATCGCTGGTTCAGCCGCAACGTGATGTCCGCTGCTGGCGCGCCAAACGATGCGGGCGATAAAACCGGTGGCATAAACCGTTTTTTCGGAAAAATCTACAAAATTCGTTTGCGCGGTAAAGAACTGAAAAAGCGCAACCGGACGCGTTACTACCTGGAAAAGTGGGCGATTTTCGGCGGTTTGCTGGCCATTATTGTATTGATCTGAGCACGACCATTGCGCCAGCAACCTTTGCTGGCGCGACGTTGAGATTTCGGGCGAGTCTGCAATACGCTCAATCGGTGTGACATCTGCGCTGGAGTATTATCTTCCCTGGGATGAATCCTGCGCGTAGCGTGTTATCGAAGACCCTATCTGCATGTACTGGAGGAACTCCACCATGAACAGGTTTGTGCTCGGTACCAGTGCGTTGGCGTTGAGTGGCTTGCTTGGCACTCTGACCCAGGCCGGCGCAGACATTGGCATGCTGGCTGCCACGGTGGAGCATCCGGCCCTGCTGGCCCAGAATCTCCCTGACAACTCCGATAACCCCTACAACAGCCCGATTCGCCGGGTAAATCCCAACAGCATGCAGGGCACCCAGCCCAGCGCACCGGTTATTCGCGGGCCGAACACCGTGCCGGTTCCCCGCCCACCGACCCTCGAAAACGGCGGGATTGGCAATGGCTATCCGCGCAGCGGTACTGCGCCGGGTACAGTCAAACCGTATAGTGCGCCCAAGCCGCCATCCCGAGATTCGGACACCAGCAGTTATTGAGCGGCATTGACCGTCACGCAGGCGCCATTCTTCCGGGCAGAACGGAGTTCTTGGATGCTTTTTTCCAGCCGCAAGGCATCGGCATGGTCCTCGTAGTAGTCGTGAATCAACGCAAAACGCCGGTAGCCGTTACGTTCATACAGCGCAATCGCTACCGGGTTGTCGATACGCACCTCCAGTCGCAGACAGGTGCAGTCATGCTCCAGCGCACAAGCCTCGATTCGCTCCAACAGCTGTTTGCCCAGACCCGTACCGCGGGCCTGAACCGAGCTGGCAATCGAGTACAGCCGCGCCAGCGAAGTGCGGCGGTGAAACAGCACCAAGGCGTATCCGAGCAATTGATCCGCACACTCGGCGATGATCAACTGCCCGTGAGCCCGGTTGATCATCCACTGAAAATTACGGCGGTTAAGCCGGTCGCTGGTGAAACATTGCTGCTCAAGTTCCAGGAGTGCTGCCAGGTCAGCCGGTACTGCAAGGCGGAAGACAAGATTCATATGACCACCGTAAAAGTTGTGTAACGAAACGGGACTTTCGAAAAACTTCGTGCTTAATAGGAAAGGTCTTGTTCTCCAACGGATCAATCACTATGTCAGCGCTACAAGGTCATTGGCGTGAAGTATCGGAGCAACGTTTACCGACAGCAATAACCAAAGCAACTTATTTATCAGAGGCTGCCAGAACCTCCAGTCAGTTGGTTATTATTGTCGAACGCAAGGAAGACTGGGCGTCTTACTTTCCCAGTGAAGACATCGTCAGTGCCCAGGAGTATCTCGAGCAAACCCGTGGCAGCGAGCAGGGCAAGCGGGTACAGGTAATCAACCTGTGCCGCAGCTACAAGTACCTGGGACACGGCTACTACTGCTCATTGCTGGCCGAAGCCCGGGGGCACAAGGTGATTCCTTCGGTGCGAACCATCAGTGAGTTGACGCGCAAGTCCCTGTATGGCCTGTCTCTGGACGATTTGGATAAAGCCTTGGACAAGGCGCTCAATAATCACCTTTACAGCGACACTGAAGGATTTACCCTGACGCTGTATTTCGGCAAGACCAATATCGAACCGTTACAGGATTTGGCGCGTCAGTTGTTTGAAGTGTTCCCCTGTCCAATCTTGCTGGTAGAGTTTCGCCGACGTAACGGCTGGCACATCGAAGGTGTAAAGTTTGGTGCGTTACATAAGTTGCGAGAAGATCAGGAAGATCACTTCGCCAACGCTCTGGACAACTTCAGTCGCAAGATCTGGCGCATGCCGCGTTCACGCCGGCTGGCCCGTTATGACCTGGCAATCCTCCACGATCCGCAGGAAGCGCTGCCGCCATCCAATGCCAGGGCGTTGGAGAATTTCGTTCGGGTGGGCAAGGGCCTGGGCATCGATGTCGAGTTGATCGAGCGCAAGGACTACGCGCGTATCGCCGAATATGACGGGTTGCTGATCCGCGAGACCACCAGCGTCGATAACCATACCTACCGATTTGCGAAAAAGGCCGAAAGTGAAGGCTTGGTGGTGATGGACGACCCGGCATCAATTCTGCGCTGTACCAACAAGGTCTACCTGACAGACTTGCTCAACAGCCATCAACTGGGCATGCCGGCCACGGAAATTCTCTACAAGGAACGACCGCAAGATTTTGAGCGGGTAGGCGAGCGACTCGGTTTTCCATTGGTGCTGAAAATTCCTGACGGCTGCTTCTCGCGAGGGGTGATCAAGGTCGAAAGTCAGCAAGCCTTGCTCGAAGCCACGGCTGAGTTGTTCGAGCACTCGGTGTTGCTGCTGGCTCAGGAGTTCTTCTACACCGAGTATGACTGGCGCATTGGCGTGCTCAACCGCAAACCGATCTTCGCCTGCCAGTACTTCATGTCCAAAGGCCACTGGCAGATTTATAACCACAAAGCCAAGGGCCAGGACATCAACGGCGAGTGCCGTACCCTGGCGGTTCATGAGGCGCCCAAGGCCGTGGTGGACCTTGCAGTGAAAACCGCCAACCTCATCGGCGACGGTCTGTACGGCGTCGACCTCAAGCAGTCCGGCGACAAAGTGGTGGTGATCGAGGTCAACGACAACCCGAACATCGACGCTGGTATCGAAGATGCTTACCTGCAGGACGATCTGTATTCACTGGTACTCGAGGAGTTTGTCCGCAGACTCGAACTCAAGCGTCGCGGGCAAGTCTGGTGAACAGTCGTTCATGCCGACAACATCCTTAAGCTGAACTACGCTCCCCTGCATTAGTGCGGAGTCATCCGCGCAGGGTTTTCAAGCAATCAGCAGGAATGCCGGATGAACAGGGAACAGGCGATTGCCGCGATCGTCTACCGCGGTAATAGCATTGAAAACACTCACATCGCGCATGTCGCGGTCGTCGATGCCCAAGGCCGCTTGCTCAGCGGTTTTGGTGATCCATCGCGCATGACATTGGCCCGGTCCGCCGCCAAACCTGCGCAAGCGTTGGCGGTCATGGAAACTGGTGCACTCGAACAATTCGGTCTGGACGATGCTGACCTGGCCTTGATGTGTGGCTCCCATAGCAGCGAAACACGGCATATCCAGCGAGCGCTGGGCATGCTGGCCAAGGCCGGCGCCAGTGAAGCAGACATGCGCTGCGGCGGTCATCCGCCTATCTCGGATGAGGTCTATCGGGCCTGGATCAAAAGCGATTTTGTCCCCGGTCCGGTGTGCAGCAATTGTTCAGGTAAACACGCTGGCATGTTGGCGGCCGCCCAAGCGCTGGGTGCAACGCTGGAGGGTTATCACCTTCCAGCTCATCCGCTTCAGCAGCGGGTGATGCAGACGGTGGCTGAGGTTTGCGAGGTTTCAGGTGACGCCATTCAGTGGGCTACCGACGGCTGCAACCTGCCGACACCGGCCTTCGCGCTGGATCGCCTGGCGTTGCTCTTTGCCAAAATAGCCAGTGCTGCCGATACCGGTGAAAGTGCCCGGTCGCCACGTGAAGCTGAATTGGCGAGAATTTACCGAGCCATGGCCACATACCCTGAGCTGGTCGCCGGGAAGGGCCGTTTCTGTACAGCACTGATGAAGGCCTTCAACGGTCAACTGGTGGGCAAGGTCGGTGCCGACGCGAGCTATGCAATCGGTATACGCGGTGTGACCGACCAGCAGGCGCGGGGTATTGCGGTAAAAGTCGAGGACGGAAATCAAACCGTCCTCTATGCGGTAGTCTGTGAAGTGTTGACGCAACTGAACATCGGTACGGCCGCGCAACGTGCCCAACTCAGTGCCTGGCATCACCCGCCAATGCTCAACACGGTGAAGGTACAGACCGGGCGTATCGAGCTGACGTTTTCACTGCCGCCCATTTAGCGCTCTTCTGCTCACGCTTGCTGCCCGAAAACAGCACTGGTTTTTCGGCTGCGAAGCCCGCGCACCACCAAATACAGCAGTGGCCCGACGGAAACGAATACTGCGGTAATCAGCAGGTACGGCAGCACTGACAACACTGAACGGCCACGGCTGCGGGCATCCTTGTACATCCAGATGCCTGCGAGGGTGGCTAGCAGATAAAGGTCGATCACCACTTGGGCAGTATCGGGGCGGGACATCAGGCTGATGCCGAAATCGATGAGTGACCGCTCGGCCTGGAGCATCACTGAAACGGTATAGCCAGCAAAGGCGAGAAGGGCGATCAACGGGAGTGCGACAGACTTCATGCTTTCCTTCCTTGGGACAATGAACGGTTTTCGAAGACTATCGCATTCGACAGAAAACTGGCCATTGACTTGCCTTTCGCGCGCAGCTAATTTCGAGCCATGACTTCCACCGTATCGCGCTGCCAGCCAAGCATTATTACCGCCATTCCTTATTTGGCGGGCTAGCTGACGACTGCACCCAACCCGCCCTAGAGGCGGGTTTTCATTTTCTGTCTCCGGGGCCGTGAACAAAGCCAGGAGACGTTGATGGACACCAACACCGACACTGCAACCGCCAAGCAGGCCCTGCTTGAGCGTTACGTGAAAAAAATCCTCGCCGCACCGGTTTATGAACTGGCAGTGCGCACGCCTTTGCAGGTGGCACCGGCGTTATCCGAGGTGCTGGGCAACCAGATCCTGCTCAAGCGTGAAGACCTGCAACCGACCTTTTCCTTCAAGATTCGTGGCGCCTACAACAAACTGGCCCAACTGAGTGCCGAGCAAAAGGCTCGCGGGGTGATTACCGCCTCGGCTGGCAATCACGCCCAAGGCGTGGCACTGGCGGCGCGGGAGTTGGGGATCGAGGCGAGCATCGTCATGCCCACGTCAACGCCGGAGCTGAAAGTGATTGGTGTGCGCAGTCGTGGCGCGAATGCGGTGTTGCATGGCGAGAGCTTTCCGTTCGCCCTGGAGTACGCATTGAACCTGGCCCGGCAAACCGGCCGGACCTTTGTTTCGCCCTTCGACGATCCGGACGTGATCGCCGGGCAGGGGACGGTGGCCATGGAAATCCTGCGTCAGCATCAAGGCGCATTGGACGCAATCTTCGTCCCGGTGGGCGGCGGCGGTTTGATCGCCGGCATCGCCGCGTACGTCAAATACCTGCGGCCGGAGATCCGTATCGTCGGCGTCGAGTCGGAACACTCCGCATGCTTGCAAGCAGCAATGCTCGCGGGAGAGCGAGTGGTGTTGCCAAAAGTGGGCACCTTCGCCGATGGTGTAGCCGTCGCACAGATCGGTGAGTATGGCTTTGAAATCTGCCGCCATCACGTTGATGAAGTGCTCACGGTCAGCAACGACGAACTGTGCGCGGCGATCAAGAATATCTACGACGATACCCGCTCGATCACCGAGCCATCCGGCGCGCTGGCCGTGGCCGGAATCAAGAAGTACGTGGCACAAACCGGTGTCCGGGGGCAGACACTGGTGGCGATCGACTCAGGCGCCAATATCAATTTTGATAGCTTGCGGCATGTGGCCGAGCGCGCCGCATTGTGCGGCGCTCCGGTGTAAGTCGCTGAAAGGGATTCAGGCGAGCAGCGGACGCAGAAACGTCCGCTCGTAACTGAGGATGAATTTCTTCTCCATCACCTGCGCCACTAACGCGGTGCTTTCGGAGTCGGTCAGGGCAATATGCCGATAGCTTTCGTAGTCGGCCAGCGAAGGAAAGCTGAACAGGCAATAAGCGATATTGCTCGCGCCTTCGGACGGTAGGAAGTACCCATGGTGCGTACCGCCCAGGCGTTCGACAACACCAAGCCAGGCCTTGGCGTAGGCTTCAAACTCGGCGAGCTGGTAAGGGTCGATCACGTATTTGACGTGGCAGGTAATCATAGTGTGTGCTCCGTTTATTCTTGACGGGCTTTCTCGACCTTGGCCGACGCCGACCAGATCCGGTAGCGCACTTCGATGTCTTTCGGCACGTAGACCACAATCGGCAGCTTGCTGTTGTAACGCAGCCGGAAACCCTCACCGACGACCGGCACGAAGTCCTGCTTGTTCTTGCCATCCGGGCACGCCATCAGGGTGCTCATCGGGCCGATGACTTTCTCCAGTCGATAGAACGGATAACCCCAGCCTTCGAGGTTTTTTTCCTCCAGCGTGCCACCCAGACGCTGGTGATTGCAATCGACAGTCAGGGTTTTCCCGGCGAGGATTTCGACCTGGTAGCTGTCTTCCCGAGTCTGCGGCGCGAGGTGAATCACTTGGCGGGTAAAACCGGTTTCAGCCTTGGGATAGGGGGCAACGTCTTCGAGTTTCGCAGCGCTGGCCAGAGTGGACAGACCGGACAGCAGCACCGCCGCAGCGGTGAGAGTTGATGAGCGCATGATGCCTCCTTGCTCTTGGTTGAGTCGGTGAATGCGAGCATTCTTACTGTGCAGGTCGCTCAATGCAAATCACGACGGCGAAGTTGGCAACGTGAGAGATGATTAGTGGCAATCATGCGTTTTGCACGAGGTCACTTGGCGGTTCGTCGCAAATAGCTGATTTACCGACGGCCCGTCGTGCGAATTCCCGGGCATACCTTATGCTTCATTCCAGTGCATGAAAAACACGCCAGGAAAAACCGCGAGATAAGGATGGGCAAGACTGACGGCGGTTAACCCGGCGATTGATCGATGGTCCTACAAAAAGGGAGGGGTGTAATGTTTCTTTCTGCCTTGGAACTTCGCAATATCATTGAACACAGCTTTTTGCCTAAACGGTGCCAATGCACCTTGTCACCGGACTTGTCGATGACCGTCAAGGTCTACGACAACCACCGGACGGACCAACTGGATCTGCTGGTGACCGGCATCGATGCGAACGCTCTTAACGGCTGTCGTGAAATCAACGATTTGATCGCTGAATTGCGCCACGACCTGGAGGATCACACCCCCGGCAGCCATGTGCTCGCGTCAAAGGTCCGCGCGCATTAATCCACGATTTCTGCGAGTTCGACGGGCGCACGCCGGGTCTGGAGAAATGCCAGGCCCAGCGCAATCTCCACCGCCACCGCCAGCAAGATACCCGGGCCGGCGTGGCCGTTGAGCCATTCGCCGACACCCAGTGTGGCCAGCCCGAAAACCGCCACCACGAGACCGCTGCTCAGCGCGCTACGCGAAACGGACGGCGGCGTGTTGCGAGCCTGATAAAACATCACGCCCAGCGCCACAAACAACATCGCACTGCGTCTGGCCACCAAGCCTGTCGCGTCCGAGTATCCGATACTCCAGATCGACAGCATCACCTCGGGTATAAAGCCCCAGACCAGCGCCAGCGCAAAACACAGACCAGCGGTAAACATCGACAGTGTGCGAAACGAAAACTGCATGGCGAATCCTTGCGGCAGTGAGGGGAGGCCAAAGCATAACCTTTGGCCTCGCCCATCACCAAATGCCTGGCGTTGCGCAGCGCCATGACTCAGTTCTGATAGCTGCAGGCATCCGACAGCTTGCGATAGCTGATGTATTCCTGTTTACCCACGTCGTCGATGAACTTCATCTCCGCCGTCACCACCTTGCAGTCTTGCGTTGTGGGCTCGGTCATCGAAACCACTTTCTTGACGTGCAGCGACATTCCGTAGTGATACGGCACAGGCTGGGAGGGTGCGGAGTCGGCCAGCGCCAGCCCGGTAAACCCGGTGCAGGCGAGGGCAGAGGCCACCAGAAAAATACGCATGTTCATGAGAAGTCTCCGGTGCAGACGTGAAGTCAGCGCGACACCTGACGATGTCGGCCCTGCCGCGCAGGGCGTCAGAAGATTCTGCGCGAACGCGGTCCAGTTAATTTTAGACCGCAGGATTAACCGGGGGTTAAGCTCGGTGGGGTTCCTAACGGACGTAGCGGGTTGATCGACTTACGGTTGAGGACCATGCAGTTCGATCAGGGGACCTCCATTTTCATCAGATGCTGGTGGTAACTCATCAAGCTCCAGATACGTGTCGCCTTTTCCGTAGACCAAATACTTGTGGGAGCTCTCATTACCCGTGTTCTCGAAAATCACGCGAGCCCCCTGTTCGGACATTTGCACCCAGCGCGGGCGATTTCTTTCGGCGAAATCGACACGCTCTATTTGCCCTGTTTTCGGGTCGTAGTAAAAAAGAGCGCCCTGGAGATAGTTCGACGTGAATTCACCAGAGACCACCAGTACGTTTATATTCGATTGATTGGATGCGCACTGCCACTGAACAGAGGTACCTCGAGAGGCATCCTGGGTGCCAAAGATAAGTCGGTTTTTTTGAGTGTGGCGGATGTTGTAGATGTAGGAGTCAACAATGGGTGAGCCACGTAACAGTTCGACCGTATTCCTGGGGCCTGCCAACTCACAGCTGACGACAGATATTATCTGTGGTGGTGCAGCAAAAGTATGTACGCAGAATAGGGCAAGCGAGATGCCAAGCGAAAATTGTCTCATTTGAATGATATGCCGTATGAGCCGTATTGAGTCGGAGTAAAGAGTATTAATGCGGCTAACTGCCCGGCATGTGAGCAGTGATGGAAGTGTCAATGCCAAACGTTTGCTCATTTCAAGCGTAGAACCTTAAATCCGAGCTTGTCTGGAAGAGTATCAACGCCTTCGACTTCTTCCGGCTGTCCCTTTTCATTGACGAAATCGTAGACCAGAAACTTTGCGGCGACTTCATGTCCACTGTTTGGAATGACGAGTCGCATCTGTTCACGCCCGACATAGAGCCAGCGAGGAAGCGCTTTTTCAGAAAAATCAATCCGTTCGGTAGCGTGACTTATTGGATTCTTTCGTAAGAGGACTCCCTTGGAGTACGGGGTTCCGTAGTTGAGTGCGAATATCAAGCCGGAGGCAACACACTTGGCCATGACAATCTGTCCGACAAAATCAGCGTTCGGCATATCGGAAAATGCACTCTGGATATTCCCGTCGACTTTCAAAAACAGCTTCTGACCTTCCAAAGTCGATGTGGCCAACAGCGATGCATGCGTTCCATCGGAGAATGGACAGTTGAGGATCGCCTTGATGGGTTCTGCGTAAGCAGGGCCGCCCACCAACAGAGCTATCGTATACAGCCAAATTTTTCTCATTTGACCATGTTCTTTAATATCTGCGCCGAGGCGGGTTAAAGGGAGAGGGACACAAAAAGGGTCACGCTGGTCAGAAGAGGCTCAGGGCGCGACGCATGACTCCTTGGCCGAGACGGGCACTCGGCTCAAAAACAGCTGCAAACCTTGCTGATACGAATCCGCGTCCATCACATCGCTATGCCTGGGGATGTGATAGGCCTTGTCCTCACGATACAGTTTGGCGCAGGCAACGGAGTAGAAGTCGGGCGTTACTGTGAGACGCGCAATCTGCCCCCAGGCCAGCCTACTTATGGCGCCTTTGCCCCTGGTATTGATCAGGGTGAAGCCCTGGTCGTCGAATTGCAGGCGATAACCACCTTCAGCTGCCTTGAGGGAAATGCGCAATTTCATTGCTATGAGACGCTGGTTCGCGCTGCGAAAAGGCGCGCGCGGCTTGGCACGGTTGTCGGCGATACGTTCACGTAAATGGCTTAGCAGGCGACCGGAGTAGACCCGCCAGAACACCAAGAAGATCACCCCAAACAGCGCCATGGAGATGAACTTCTGAGTGCTGAACTCGCGCGCAGGGAAATAGATTGCCAGCATGCCGCCAACCAGGCCCAGGAGAAACAGCAGCGGGGCGATCAGGCGGTCCTGAAAGCGTGCGACATAGCCCAGCAGTCGGGCCTGCTGTTGATCATGCTTGAGCATCTCGCGCTCCAGCAGTTTGCCGATCCTGATCTCGGTATGCTTGGGGGTAATGCTGAATTGCAATTCCATGACGTTGAATCCGAAGTCCGTTTCCTGATAAGGGCGGGAGTTTACGTGTTTACGCTGCTCCTGGCATACGTAACCAGTCGGACAGAATGCGCCTCTAGGGTCGTGGCTAGTCTGGTCTTGTCACCGAAAAAACGATGAGTACGTGTTCATTAAGCGCTATCGGTAACTCATCGGCGGGCAGTAATTGGCAGTCATTTTCAGACTAAAGTCGTCTGTATCAGCTAGCAGCCATCTGCCACTATTGGCAATCACCCCCGTAACTTTTCACTTCATCACGGCGAACCTTTTCGCTGGATGAACGCTATTTGTGTTGGCTGATTGTCCTGCCGCAAAGATGCGCTGTTGGAGCTTTTTTTCATGCGTCCCCCGTTTCCCCTCATCACACCGTGCCCGGTTCTGGGCTTCGGCGCTTTGCTGCTGTGCGCAGGTTTTACCGCGCAGTCCCAGGCCAGCGGTTTTATCGAAGACAGCAGCGTCAAAGTCGAATCGCGCACGGTGTATTTCAACCGCGATTTTCGTGATGGTCATACCTCGAACGAGCAGGGTGCGTCGAAGCGTGACGAGTCGGCCCAGGGTTTCATTCTCAATCTGCAATCGGGCTACACCGAAGGCACCGTAGGGTTCGGCGTCGATGCGTTGGGCATGCTCGGGCTCAAACTCGATTCCAGCCCCGACAGCAGCAACAGCGGCTTGTTGCCGTCCACCGGCGAGAACCCGCGAGGCTCGAAAGACCAATACGCCAAGCTGGGTTTGACGGCCAAAGTCCGCGTCTCGCAAAGCGTTCTGAAGTACGGTGCGCAGTTGCCTGACTTGCCACTGCTCAAGTACAACGATGGCCGTCTGCTGCCGACGATGTTAAACGGTGTGATGCTCACATCGAAAGAATTCAAGGACCTGACCTTCACGGCCGCTCGCCTGGACAAATACACCGCTCGGGATTCCACCGACGCCCAGGACATCCGCGTGCACTGCAAGAACAAGCGTTACGCCTGCAACGTCACGGCCGATCACTTCGATATGTATGGCATCGATTACAAGATCAACGAGCGCCTGACCGCTCAGTATCATTACGCCGAACTGGAAGATATCTACCGTCAGCACTTTGTCGGTTTGCTGGCCAATCAGCCATTAGGCTCGGGCCTGTTGAAGGCTGACCTGCGCGTATTCGACAGTGCCGACAGCGGCGCCGCTCGCGCCGGCTCCATCGAGAACCGTGCCTTGAGTGGCATGCTCGGCTACACCCTTGGCGGTCACACGCTAAGCGCCGGCTGGCAGCGAATGATCGGTGATAACTCGATGCCGTACCTGGATGGCAGTAACCCGTATCTGGTCAACTATGTGCAGGTCAACGACTTCGCTGCGGCCCAGGAACGCTCCTGGCAGTTGCGCTACGACTACGACTTCAAGGCCGTCGGCCTCAATGGCTTGAGCTTCCTGACCCGCTATGTGAATGGCGATCAGATCAAGGTGCCGGGCAGCGAGCAGGAAGGCAAGGAGTGGGAGCGCGACAGCGAGCTCAAGTATGTAGTGCAGAGCGGGACGTTCAAGGATCTGAGCCTGCGGCTGCGCAACGCGACGTATCGGAGCAACTACGAGAAGTTCGCCCGGGATGTGGATGAGACCCGGTTGATTGTGAGTTACAACTTTTCGGTGTTGTGACAGTGAGAGTGGTGGTGTGAGGTAGACCGCTTTCGCGGGCAAGCCTTGCTCCTACGGGTGATCAATGTCGTCAAGTAACACGTGACCTGTAGGAGCAAAGCTTGCTCGCGAAGAGGCCCTCACATTCAGCGCATTTCCAACTGATGCCGGTACGGCAAATCCGGCCCGGTCTTGCTGCACGTCAGGGCGGCTGCGCTGATGGCGAACCTGAGCATCGCGTCGATCTGTTCGCGGCTCAAGCGCTGCAAGCCGTCGACTGAATCGAGCTGTTGCTCGGTCAGCCAGGTGATCAATGCAGCCTGGAAAGTGTCACCGGCACCAACGGTGTCGGCAATGACCACCTTGCTTGCCGGCGCGGACCAACTGCCATGACGACGGCTGAACACCGTCGCACCCTGGCCGCCGCGGGTCAGGAACACCAATTGGCAGCGATGTTCGAGCCAGCTGTCGATCACACTCTGCGGCTCGCGCCCCGGATACAGCAGGCTCAAGTCTTCGTCGCTGACCTTGATCAGGTCGGCGTATTTCATCAACTCGGCAATCCGCGAACGCCACAATTCGATGTCCGGCTCGGGATTAAGCCGTACATTCGGATCGAGGCTGATCAGGCGTTTACCGCTTTCCCGACGTACCAGCGCCAGCAGTGTGTCGGCAATCGGTTGCACCACCAGCGAGAACGAGCCGATGTGCAGACCGCGCACCTCATCACTCAACTCTGGCAGATGGGCGAGCGTGAGCTGGCGATCAGCGCAACCTTCACCGCGAAAGCTGTAATGTGGCGAGCCATTGGCACCGACCGCGACCATCGCCAGGGTGGTTGGCGCGTCGAAGTCCAGCAAGTAATCAGCACGTACCCCTTCATCAGCTAACACCTGCTGCAAGCGACGGCCGAGGTAGTCGGTGGACAGCCCGGCGAACAGCGCCGAGTCCACCCCCAATCGACGTAAGCCGACCGCCACGTTGAATGGTGATCCGCCGGCAATTGCCTTGTAATTCACGGTCGAAGCCTGACTGCTGGCCGCGTTTTCGCTGAAGAAATCGAACAGTGCTTCTCCACACACCAGATACATAGTTGTTCACTCTTTAAAGGGTTGCGACCTGTTGGCGATAACGCTCATAGGCCTGTTGGTAGGCCGCTACATTCGCCGCAACGGGTTGGGTTTCGCTGCTGGGGTCGAGGCTGACACAGCGCTCGCACAACGCCAACAGACTTTGCTGGGTACCGGCGGCCGACTCGCACCACGCCGCCTGAATCGCTGCACCGAGGGCTGCGGCCTCGCTGTGTTCGGTGCACACCACCGGGGTATTCATGATGTCGGCGACCATCTGCCGCCATGCCGGGCTTTTTGAGCCACCACCGGTGAGGCGAATGCTGCGGCTCTGCAATCCGTTGTGACGCAATAGGTCCAGACCATAACGCAAACCGAAAGTGGTGCCTTCAACCACCGCGCGGCAGAGGTTGGCCTGGGTCAGGTTGCTCATGTTCAGCCCCAGCAGGCTGCCGGTGGCATGGGGCAGGGCGGGGACGCGCTCGCCGTTGAGGAACGGCAGCATGCTCACGCCTTCGGCGCCAATCGGTGACTGCTCGACCCGGGCATTGAATTGTGAGAGGTCGAGATCGAACAGCTCACGCACGGCGCTGGTCGCGTTGGTCAGATTCATTGTGCAAATCAACGGCAGCCAGCCGCCACTGGAGGAGCAGAACGTTGCGACTGCCGCGTCCGGGCTGACGTTGGGCTGCTCGGCGTAGGCATACACGGTGCCCGAAGAGCCCAGGCTCATGGTGATTGCACCGGGCTGGATATTGCCGGTGCCGAGGGCGCCCATCATGTTGTCGCCGCCACCGCTGGCGACCAGCGCCTTTGGGTTGATGCCCAATCGTTCGGCGATGTCCGGCAAAATCGTGCCGACCGCCTGATGCGCCTCCAGCAGTTCGGGCAGCGCCGCTTGCAAGCGCCCACTGGGGTCGATGTCACGAAGTAGCTGCAGATCCCATTGGCGGCTTCGCACATTGAAGTAGCCGGTACCCGAAGCATCGCCGAACTCGCTGCAGCAGCGCCCGGTCAGCCAATAGTTGAGGTAGTCGTGGGGCAACAGAATGTGAGCGATGCGGGCGAAAATTTGCGGATGCTGCTCTTCGGTCCACAACAGTTTGGACACGGTATAGCCCGGTGCGATGGCCACGCCGAGGCGTTCCAACGAGCCACTTTCGCCGCCCAGATGAGCTAGCAATCGCTGGTTTTCTGCGGTGGTTTCAGTGTCGCACCAGAGCTTGGCCGGGCGCAGGACCTGACCTTGTTCATCGAGCAGGACCAGGCCATGTTGCTGGCCTGAGACGCCGATGCCGAGAATCTCCCGGCCGCTGATGTTGGCGGCGAGTAAGGCCTGGCGAGTGGCGAGGGTCAAGGCTTCAAGCCATTGGGCCGGGTCTTGTTCACGACGGCCATTGGCGCTGCTGATCAGGCTGTGGGCGGCGGCGCCTTGACCGAGAACTTTACCGCTGCGCGAATCGAGGATCAGCGCTTTGGTGCCCTGGGTGCCGCAGTCGATGCCGAGGAACAGGTTCCTGATACTCATGAAAACTCCGATGCAGATCGTTCCCACGCTCTGCGTGGGAACGATCATTGTGCGAGTATTTTTTCGAGCGTTCGCGTCACACCATCTTCACGCAAGCTGTTGCAGCACCATTCAAACGCTGCAACAAACTCCGCAGAGTGGGGGATCGCCGTGCCAAAGATTTCCTCAACCTCCAGCATCCGCTGAGTGATCAACGCATCATCGGCCACCAGCGCCTGACAGAACTCTGCCCGTGGGTCGGGAATCGGGTAGGTATCGCCATTCTCATCCACGCCCTTCAAATAAATCGCCCACGCGGCCACTACCAATGCCGCCCGCTTGGTCTCGCGACCATCGGCAATCAAGCGGTTGATGGTTGGTACGGTGAATTTCGGAAACTTCGACGAGCCGTCGGAGCAAACCCGCGCCAGTTGATCGGCAATCGCCTGATTGGAGAAGCGTTCGACCAGGGTGTTCTTGTACTGCGTCAGGTCAATGCCCGGCACCGGCGCCAATTGCGGCGTTACGTCGAGGTCCATATAGGCGCGCATGTAACGCACGAACAATGGATCGTTCATGGTTTCGTGGACGAAGCGATAGCCCTTGAGAAAGCCCAGGTAGGTCAGGGCCAGGTGGCTGCCGTTGAGCAGTTTGATTTTCATCTCTTCGTAAGGCGTGACGTCGTCGGTGAACTGCACACCGACTTTTTCCCAGGCCGGACGACCGTTGACGAAGTTGTCTTCCAGCACCCATTGCACGAAAGGTTCGCAGACCACTGGCCATAGATCGTCGATGCCGTGTTCGTCGTGCAGGTGCAAACGGTGAGCCGAGCTGGTCATCGGGGTGATGCGGTCGACCATGGCGTTGGGGAAACTGACGTTTGCGCCGATCCAGTCCCGCAGGTCGGCGTCGCGCAGGGCGGCGAAGGCCAGCAGGGCCTTACGGGTGACCGCGCCGTTGTGCGGCAGGTTATCGCAGGACATCAAGGTGAACGCTGGAATGCCGGCGGCGCGGCGTTTGGCCAGGGCCGCACAGAGGAAACCGAACACGGTTTTCGGTGCGTTCGGATGCGCCAGGTCATGCTGGATCTGTGGCAGCTGGGCCATGAACTCACCCGTGCTGTCGTCAATGCAATAACCCCCCTCGGTGATGGTCAGCGAGACGATGCGAATGTCCGGGCTGGCGAGTTTATCGATCAGCGCCTGGGTGTCGTCTTCGGCCAGCAGCATGTCGCTGATGGCACCGATGACCCGTACTTCGGTGTCGCCGCTGTCGCCCAGTTCAAACAGCGTGAACAGGTAATCCTGGCTGGCCAGGTCATCCCGGGCGCGGCGATCTTCGGCACGCAGGCCGATGCCGCAGATGCTCCAGTCCAGGCCTTCTCCAGTATTCATCAAGGCATCGGTGTAATAGGCCTGATGGGCGCGATGGAAACCGCCGACGCCGATGTGTGCGATACCTTGGCGAGTCGCACTCAGGGTGTAGGCGGGCAGAGCCACTTCAGGTGCCAGACGGGTAAGGTTGGGCTTGTTCAGTTTCATGTCGGATCTCGTCAATCAGGCAGCGGCACGCAGCGGTCTGGCCACTGCCACCCCGTTGGCATCGAATAAGTGGCAGTGTTCGGCGTCCAGGTGCAGGCTCAGTTGTTCGCCATAACGACTCGCCAGATCGCCGCGAATGCGCATGGTCAGCGCTTCACCGGAGGCGGTCAGAACGTGGCAGAAGGTGTCGCTGCCCAGGCGTTCGCTGACGTCCGCGGTGACTTGCAAGGTGCAGTCGCCGGGTAACGCGAGGTTCAGGTGTTCCGGACGAATACCCAGCGTCACCGCGCCGCCAATGCTCAGGTTGGCACCGCTCAGTGGCAATGTGATGCGAGTGCCAGCGTCCAGTAGCACTTCGCAGTTCTGGCGTTCGACACGGGTGACCTTACCCTTGAGAAAGCCCATTTTCGGGGTGCCGAGAAAGCCTGCGACAAACAGGTTGGCCGGTTGGTGATAGAGCTCCAGCGGCGAGCCGACCTGTTCGATCCGGCCACCGTTGAGCACCACGACTTTGTCAGCCAGGGTCATGGCTTCGACCTGGTCGTGGGTCACGTAAATCATCGTCGCCTGCAGTTCTTTATGCAGTCGTGCCAGCTCCAGGCGCATCTGTACTCGCAGGGCGGCGTCGAGGTTGGACAGTGGTTCATCGAACAGGAAGATTTTCGGGTTGCGCACAATCGCCCGGCCAATCGCCACGCGCTGACGCTGACCACCGGAGAGCTGTTTCGGCTTGCGTTCGAGCATCGGCCCGAGTTCGAGAATCCGTGCCGCTTCGTTGACTTTTTTCTCCACCTCGGCCTTGTTCACTCCGGCCAGGTCGAGGGCGAAGGACATGTTCTTGCGCACGCTCATGTGCGGATACAAGGCGTAGGTCTGGAACACCATTGCCAGATCGCGCTTGGCCGGGCTGACTTCGGTGATGTCGCGTCCGTCCAGTTCGATGGTGCCGGCAGTGACTTCTTCCAGACCGGCGATCAGCCGCAGCAGGGTTGATTTACCACAACCGGACGGGCCGACGAAGACCACGAACTCGCGGTCGTTCACTTCAAGGTCGATGCCTTTGATGATGGAAAAGCCTTCGAAACCTTTTTGCAGATTCTTGATTTTCAGATGGGCCATGACGGGCCTCCGCTTTTAATGATTCGAAAGGGGCGTTATTTCACGGCGCCGAAGGACAGGCCGCGGACCAGTTGTTTCTGGCTGATCCAGCCGAAGATCAGGATCGGTGCGCAGGCCAGCGTCGAGACCGCCGACAACTTGGCCCAGAACAACCCTTCGGGACTGGAGTACGAGGCGATCAATGCAGTCAATGGCGCGGCTTTGGAGGAGGTGAGGTTCAGCGACCAGAACGCCTCGTTCCAGCACAGGATCAACGACAGCAACACGGTCGATGCCAGTCCGCCCTTGGCAATCGGCAGCAGCACCCGGACCATTTCCTGCCACAGCGTGGCGCCATCCAGGCGCGCGGCTTCGAGGATGTCCTTGGGAATGTCCTTGAAGTAGGTGTAAATCATCCAGACCACAATCGGCAGGTTGATCAACGTGTAGATGATGATCAGCGCGATCCGCGTATCGAGCAGGCCGAAACTCTTGGCCAGCAGGTAGATCGGCATCAGCACGCCCACCGGCGGCAGCATCTTGGTCGAGAGCATCCACAACAGCGTGCCTTTGGTGCGCTGGGTTTCGTAGAACGCCATCGAGTACGCCGCCGGCACCGCGATCAGCAGGCACAGGGCGGTGGCGCTGAACGAAATCACCACCGAGTTCCAGGCGAAGCTGAAGTAGCCGCTGCGCTCGTTGACGTGCAGGTAGTTCTCTAAAGTTGGCGTGAAGATGAACTGCGGCGGCGTGGCGAACGCATCGATCTCGGTTTTGAAACTGGTCAGCACCATCCAGAAGATCGGGAAGAAGATCAGGATCGCGATGGCCCAGGCCAGGGTGCCCAGCAGCAGGCTTTGCAGGCGGCGGGTTTGTTGAAGAGTCATGGCGCAGGCCTCAGGCTTTATCTGTCAGGTTTTTGCCGAGCATCCGCACCAGGATGATCGCTGCGATGTTGGCAATCACCACCGCAATCAAGCCACCGGCCGAGGCCATGCCGACGTCGAACTGCACCAGCGCCTGGTTGTAGATCAGGTAGGCGAGGTTGGTCGAGGCGTAGCCGGGGCCACCGTTGGTGGTGGTGAAGATTTCGGCAAACACCGAGAGCAGGAAGATGGTTTCGATCATCACCACCACTGCAATCGGCCGTGCCAGGTGCGGCAGGGTCAGGTGCCAGAAGATCGCGATGGGGCCGGCACCATCCAGGCGCGCGGCTTCTTTCTGTTCCTGATCGAGTGACTGCATGGCGGTCATCAGGATCAGGATCGCGAAGGGCAGCCATTGCCACGAGACAATGATGATGATCGACAGCAGCGGGTAGTGCGCGAGCCAGTCCACCGGTTGCGCGCCGAAGAGTTTCCACACGGCCGCGAGAATCCCCGAGACCGGATGGAAGATCAGGTTCTTCCAGATCAGCGCGCCGACGGTGGGCATGATGAAGAACGGCGAGATCAACATCACCCGCACGATGCCGCGACCGAGGAACTCACTGGCCTCCAGCAGGGCACTGATCAACACCCCGAACACCACGCTGATCAGCAGCACGCTGCCAACCAGCAACAAGGTATTGGTGGCGCCGGGCAGGAAGCCCGAATCGGTCAGGAAGTAGCTGAAGTTCTCCAGCCCGACGAAGGCGTTGTCGCCGGGGTACAGCAGGTTGTAGCGGATCAGCGAAAAGTACAGGGTCATGCCCAGCGGCACGATCATCCACAGCAGCAACAGCGCCACCGAAGGGCTGACCAGAAACCAGCCCGGGTTGGCCAGCCGGCTTTTACGCAGCGGCGCCGGAATGTCCATTTGTGCTTTGAGAGTCGAGGTATTCATGGCGATCACAACCGATTGGTGACAGCTCTTGTAGGAGCTGAGCTTGCTAGCGATGAACGATAATGAGGTTCATCTGACAGACCGCATTGCGGCAATCGCGGGCAAGCCTTGCTCCTACAGAGGCAGTTATTATTTGGGATAACCGGCGCGCTTCATTTCACGTTCGGTGGTTTGCTGGGCGGCCGCCAGGGCCTGGTCGACGGTGGTCTGACCGATCAGCGCGGCGGAGAACAGCTTGCCGACCTGGGTACCAACGGCCTGGAACTCAGGAATGGTCACCAACTGGATGCCGATGTAGGGCACCGGCTTGAGGGTCGGTTTGCCTGGATCGGCAACCTTCAGCGATTCCAGCGTGACCTTGGCGAACGGCGCGGCATTCATGTAGGCCTCGCTGTAGGTCGAGGCGCGAGTGCCAGGCGGCACGTTGGCGATGCCGTCCTTCTCGGCCACCAGTGCGCCGTACTCTTTGGAGGTGGCCCAGGCGCTGAAGGTTTTCGCTGCATCCTTGGCTTTGGAGCTGGTGGGAATCGCCAGTGCCCAGGAGTACAACCAGGCCGAGCCTTTGTCGGTCACTTGATGGGGCGCGTAAGTGAAGCCGACGTGCTCGCTGACTTTGCTTTGAGTCTTGTCGGTGACGAACGAACCGGCGACGCTGGCGTCGACCCAGATCGCGCACTTGCCACTGTTGAACAGCGCGAGGTTCTCGTTGAAACCATTACTGGAAGCACCCGGTGGGCCGGATTTTTTCATGGTGTCGGCGTAGAAGCTCAGCGCGTTCTTCCACTCGGGACCGCTGAATTCCGGCTGCCACTTCTCATCGAACCAGCGTGCGCCGTAGGCATTGGCGATAGTGGTGATCAGCGCCATGTTCTCGCCCCAGCCGGCCTTGCCGCGCAGGCAGATACCGTACTGTTCCTGGTCGGGTTTGTTGAGTTTGCCAGCGAATTCGCCGATCTGCTCCCAGGTCGGATGCTCGGGCATCGCCAGGCCTGCGTCCTTGAACAGGTCGGTGCGGTAATAGGTCATGGAGCTTTCGGCATAGAACGGCAGGGCGTAGAGCGTGCCCTTGACCGACAGGCCTTCACGCACGGAAGGGAATACGTCGTCGAGCGCGTAACCGGCGGGGAGATCCTTCATCGGTTCCAGCCAGCCCTTGGCGCCCCACAGTGCAGCTTCGTACATGCCGATGGTCAACACATCGAACTGGCCGCCCTGGGTGGCGATGTCGGTGGTCAGGCGCTGACGCAGGACGTTTTCTTCCAGTACCACCCAATTGAGCTTGATCTCCGGGTGCTCGGCCTCGAAGGTTTTCGAGAGCTTTTGCATGCGGATCATGTCGCTGTTGTTGACGGTGGCAATGGTCAAGGTTTGTGCGCCAAGGCTGACGCTGCTGAGGGTCATGCAGGTGCAGGCAAGCAGAGCTTTTACAGTGGGTTTCATCGCGCACTCCTCTTCTGAGCCCTGGGGGCAGCAGAAGGACAGTTATTGTTTTTGTGTCTTCCGGAGGTAGGAAGAATCTGAGGCTGATTACAGCCCTCAACACACGCGATGACAAATCATTGGTAGCACTTGCACTGATACTTTTTTGCACATGGAAAGATCGCAGGCTACGCCAGCCATTTGTTGGAGACGGCGCAGCCTGCGATTTTTAATGTTTTCTTACCAAAGTTTGACGCTGTAACTGAGGACCAGGCGGTTTTCGTTGGTGTCGCGTTGGTAGTTGCTTTTGCTCATACCGTTGCGCCAGCGGGCGCTGACGTTCTTCAGCGGTCCGCTCTGGATGGTGTAGCCGAGGTCGATGTCTCGTTCCCACTCCCGGCCTTCGCCGACAAATTTTTTGATCTGCGCCTGATCGCCCTTGGCGTAGCGTGTGGAGAACAGCAGCCCCGGAATGCCCACCGTAGCAAAGTCAAAATCGTAGCGGGCGTGCCACGCGCGTTCCCTGGTTTGCGAGAAGTTGCTCAGTTGGTATTCGGTGAACAGGTAAGTGTTGCTGCCGTCGACATACGCAAACGGTGTTTCACCGTACTGCTGCTGGAAGCCGCCACCGATGGAGTGTCCGGCAATCGCATACATGAAGCGCGTGCTCAATGCGCGGTTGTCGACGGTGCCGGCCAAGCCTGCACCGGCAGCGTCAGCACTGAAATAGCGAATATCGCTCTTCAGCGTACCGCCGCCCAGCGCCAGGCTGTGCTTGAGGCCGACGTAGTGCTGCTGATATATGTCCTCAAGCTGCGCGTAGTAATAGCTACCGGTAAGCGTTGGGTTGAACCGGTAATCAGCGCCGCCGAAACGGAACTCATCGCTTTTTGCCGAGTTCTTGTAAGCGCCGTTCTGGCTGGTCAGTCCCATCTTTTCGTAGTTGGTTGATTCCCGCTGTTTGACCTGATCGATCTGCCCGCCGCGTAAGGTCAGGCCCTTGATGTCGCTGGAGCTGAGCAGGGCGCCTTCGAAGCTCTGCGGCAGGACTCGGCTGGTGTTCGGTTGCAGCAGCGGCAAGTCGGGCAGCAAATGGCCGACTCGCAGCTCGCTCTTGGCAACGCGGGCCTTGGCGGTCAGGCCTACCTTGGAATAGCTGTCGTGGGCACGTCTGGCGTAACTCGGTTTGCCCGGTTCGGCTGTGCTTTCTCGGGATAACAAACCGCTGCCGGAGCGATCCGGGCTGGAGTCGAGCTTCAGCCCGAGCATGCCGAGTGCATCCAGGCCAAAACCGACCGTGCCTTCGGTGTAGCCCGACTGCAGGTTCAGCAGAAATCCCTGGGCCCATTCATCACGCTTGGACTGGCCATTACCTTCGCGGTAGTCGCGGTTGAAGTAGTAGTTTTTCGAGTCCAGCGTGGCCTTGCTGTCCTTGAGGAACTCCGCTTCGGCGGCCATCGGCAGCAGGCTGGTGCCGCCGATCAAGGTCAAGTGCTGCATGAGTCTGGCGTTCATGGTGTTGGCTCCTGTGAGGGCTCGTTGTTGTTTTTCGGGCATGGCTTCGCCATGGACGCATTCAGTGATGTCTGAAGGCGTCCGAGGCAAAGTCAGTGATGATTAAGGTGTGGGCTGCAGGTTTTCGGGTTTTGGTCGCAGCCGGTAACCGCCGCTTGCCAATTGTTCCAATGGGCTTGCGGCTGCCAGTAATTGGCGGGTGTAGGGGTGCAAGGGATTATCGAAGACCGCTTCGCGGCTGCCGATTTCCACGATATGGCCCTGGTGCATGACCGCCACCCGATGGGCGATGCGTTCGACGGCCGCCAGGTCATGGGAAATGAACAGGCAGGCAAAACCGTACTGCGCCTGCAAGCGCTCGAACAGTTCAAGGATTTGCTTCTGGATGGTCATGTCCAGCGCCGAAATCGGTTCGTCGGCGATCACCAGTTGCGGGTGCCGCACCAGCGCTCGGCCGATGGCCACCCGCTGGCGTTGACCGCCCGACAGTTGATGGGGAAAGCGCTCCATGAACGCTTCCGACAAACCGATATCCACCAGCGTGGTGGCGATACGCTGACGTTTTTGCTCCTCGCTTAGCTCCGGCAGATGGCGCAACGGTTCGGCGAGGGTTTCGCCAATGCGCATCCGCGGATCGAGGGACGAGTAGGGGTCTTGAAAGATCATCTGGCATTGCAGCCGATGATCACGCTGACCGGCCTTGAGGATATCGACGCCCTTGAAGCGAATCTCGCCGGCACAGGGTTTGACCAGTCCCACCAGTGCGCGGCCCAGTGTGGTTTTACCCGAGCCACTGCCGCCGACCAACGCCAGGGTTTCACCGGGGGCGATGCTCAGGTTGGCACTGTGTACGGCGCGCTTGGGCTGAGATTTACCCCAGAACCGTGCATGCCCCGGATGCTCGATGCTGACGCCGGTAATTTCCACCAGCGGTTTGTCGGTCGCTGGCAACGCGGCCAGTTCGCCGCGCTTGGGCAGCGCTTCGAGCAATTGGCGGGTGTAGGCGTGTTGCGGGGCCAGCAGAATGTGATTGATCGAACCTTGCTCCACGGCCTGACCGTGGCGCATGACCACCACCTTGTGGGCGTAACGCGCCACCAGCGACAGGTCGTGGCTGATGAACAGGATCGCCGTGCCTTGCTCGCGGGTCAGCTCCAGCATCAGCTCGATCACGTCCAGTTGCGCCAGGCAATCGAGGGCGGTGGTGGGTTCGTCAGCAATCAGCAACGCCGGGCGCAGCAGCATCACCGAGGCGAGCATGATCCGCTGGCGCATGCCGCCGGAGAACTCATGGGGATAGGCGCTCAGGCAGCGCTCGGGGTCGGTGATGCCGATGCGGGTGAGCATGTCGATGCAGCGTTGGCGAATCTGTGCCTTGTTCAGGTCGGTGTGCAGGCGCAGACCTTCGGCCATTTGCTCGCCAATGCGGATGGCCGGGTTGAGCGAAACCATCGGTTCCTGGAACACCATGCCGATTCGAGCACCGCGGATATCACGCAATTGCGCACAACTCAGCTGATGGAGGTCCTGGCCTTCGAAGCGGATCGCACCGCCACAGACTTCCATCGGCAGTGGCAGCAGGCCAATCGCTGCGCGTGCGGCCATGGTCTTGCCGCTCCCGGATTCGCCCACCAGCGCGACAATCTCGCCGGGCGCGACGGTAAAACTCAGGTCGTTGACCGCCAACGGGCCTTCGGCACCAGCGCGGATCAGCAGATGGTCGACTTCAAGCAACAGTTTTGGACTGGGCATGATCAACGGCTCATTCGAGGGTCGAGGCGGTCGCGCAGGGCGTCGCCGAACAGGTTGATGGCGACCAGCGCCAGGGCGATGAACAACCCCGGGAACAGGCCGAGCCAGGAGGCGTTGGCAATGTACGGGCGGCTGGCGGCGAGCATATTGCCCCAGGTCGCTGCGGGTGGCGGAACACCCAGGCCGAGGAAGCTCAAGGCACTTTCCGACAGCAGCGTCCAGCCGAACATGCTGGTGGCGAGTACGCAGAGCGGCGCAACACAGTTGGGGGCGACGTGGCGGTACAGCGTGTAGAACTCCGAATTGCCGATCACCCGTGAGGCTTCGATGAACTCGCGTTCACGCAGCGACAGCACACTGCCGCGCACCACCCGAACCACCGACGGCGTATAGGCGATGCTCAAGGCCAAAACGATGCCGTACTGGCTGGCCCCGATGATCGCCATCAAGCCCAGCGCCATCAGGATGCCGGGGAACGCCAGCAATGCATCATTGATCATCATCAGAACTCGATCGGTCCAGCCCCGCAGGTAACCGGCGAGCATGCCGATCACACTGCCGAAAAACAGCGCCAGGCACACGGTCAGCAAGCTGATCCACAAACTGGTGCGTGCACCGATGATCAAGCGGCTGAGCACGTCACGGCCAAACTCGTCGGTGCCTAGCCAATGCAGCGCCGAGGGTGCCTTGAGGCGAGACAATAGATCGATTTTCAGCGGGTCGTAAGGTGTCCAGAACACACCAAGCAGGGCCATGCTGACCAGCAGAGCCAGCAAGGTGCCGCCAATCAAGGCATTCGCCGGTGGCCAGCGCAGTGGGCGACGCGCCGGTGTAGCGCTCACGGAAAGCCGGGAGACGGTCATAATTTCACCCTTGGGTCGAAGAGTGGATAGAGCAGGTCGACCAGCAGGTTGACCGCCACGTAGATGAAAGTGATCAGTAGCAGGCAGCCTTGCAGTACGGGGTAGTCGCGAGCGTAGATAGCGTCGACCATCAAGCGACCGATGCCGGGCAGGGTGAACACTGTTTCCAGCACTGCGATGCCGCCCAGCAAATTGCCGAGGATCAGGCCGATCAAGGTCCAGGTTGGCGCAAAGGCATTCGGCAGTGCGTGACGCCACAGCACCGCGCGTTCCGATAAACCCTTGGCTCTGGCGTGGGCGATGTATTCCAGCCGTAGCACCTCGATGGTGCTGGCCCGGGCCATCCGGGTAATGGCGCCCAATTCCACCAGCGTCAGGGTGACAATCGGCAGCACCAGATAGGTCACGGCTTCAGCGGGGTTCTGGGCGAACGGCGCATAACCGACCACGGGCAGCCAGTTGAGCTTGATCCCGAACGCGTAGAGCAACAGCAAACCGAGCCAGAAACTGGGAATCGACAGCAACAGGGTTGCGCCGGTGACCAGCCCGAGGTCCAGCGCGCTGTCCTGTTTCCAGGCCGCGAACAGGCCTGCTGGAACGGCAATCAACGCCGCCAGCAGCACCGCCACCAGCACGATGCTGGCGCTGACCGAGAAGCGGTCGAGGATCAGTTCGAGCACCGGTTGTTTGCTGGTGATCGACACGCCGAGGTCGCCACTGAGCACCGACTGCAACCAATACGCGAACTGCACGCCAATCGAGTGATCCAGCCCCAATGCTGCGCGGGTGCTGGCCAGGCTTTGCGGGTCGGCCATATCGCCGAGCATCAGCAGCGCCGGGTCGCCGGGGATGAAGCGGATCAGCGCGAACACCACCACGGAAATCAGCAGCAAGGTCGGCACCGACAGTGCCAGGCGTTGAGCGATAAATCGCAACATGATCGATCTCCTAGTCGGCCAGTTTCACGCCCCACAGGCGCGGTTTGGCGATGGGCCAGGAGCGGTAACCTTCGACCCGATCCTGAAAGGCTCCGACGGTGCTGCCGTTGTACATCACCACCATCGGTACATCGGCAAGCATCTGTTGGTGCAACTGATCGAACAGGGCCTGACGTTTGCCCGGTACGATTTCGCGCATGGACTCAAGCATCCAGCCCTGCGCCTGGGGGTTGTCCCAGACCTTGCGGGGTTGCTGGTTTTTGTCGCCCATCACCGACTCGAAGTTCAGCGCCGCGTCAAAACGCGCCGAATAGGAGAACGCCATGATCTGGTACGCACCGCTCTGGTAGCGCTCCAGTTGCGTGCCCCATTCGAGGGTTTCGATATCGATGTTCAACCCGGCCGCCTGGGCCATGGCCTGGCTCAGTACGGCCATGTCGAACACGCTCTGGTAGCGTTTGTTGGTGATGATTTTCAGCGGCTGGCCGTTGTAACCGGCTTCCTTGAGCAGACGCTTGGCTTCTTCGATGTTGGCTTTGTAGCCCAGCTTCTGAACGTTCTTGTGGTACGGGCTGGTGTCTGGCACCACCGAGTTGTTGGCGTGGGACGTGCCTTCGGTGAGTGCCTGGACCATTTGTTCACTGTCCAGCGACAGCGCGATGGCACGCCGAATACGCACGTCCTTGAGCAGTGGATCGCGGGTCTGGAACAGCAGGGCGTTGAGCGACATGTTGGCACTGCTGGAGGTCTTGATGCCTGGCAAGGCGCCGAGTTCGTGGGCATCCATCACCGTGACATCGGGCAGCACATCGACCCCTTTCGATTGCAACGCGGCTTTGGCGGCTGCCGCATCGGGGATGACCATGAAGCGCAGGTTATCGATAAACGCCTGCTTGTTGCCGGTATAACCGTCGGTGCCTGTCTCCGGGCGGGCGCTGTAGTCGGCAAAGCGTTGCAGATCGACATATTGCCCCGGTTTCCATTCGGCAAGCTTGAACGGCCCGGTACCGATCGGCGCTTGCCACTTGCCGTTCGCATCGACAGAGGTCGGGTGCAGGATGCCGGTGCCGCCGCAATCGGAGCGGGCCATTTGTGCGAGGAACAGGCCATTGGGTTTGTCCAGCGTGAAGACCACGGTCAATGGATCCGGCGCGCTGATGTCGGCGACTTTTGCCACCCCGCGGCCATCGAAGTCTGCGAGACAGCGCCATTGGGTTTGCGGGTCGAGATAGCGTTTCCAGGTCCACAGCACGTCGGCGGACGTGAGGGCGGCGCCGTCATGAAACTTCACCCCGTCACGCAGGGTGAAGCGGTACTCGAGGCCATCGGCCGACACCTCGACCTTGCTGGCCAGCAGCATGCCGACCGAGGCGTCTTCGCGGTAAGCCACCAGGCCTTCGACAATGTGCAGGATCACCGCGTCGGTGTTTTCGTCGCGATTGACGCCGGGATCGGTGCTGCGAATATCCGCGTTGAGGGCTACACGCAAGGTGCTGGCGGTGGCGTTGAGACTGCCAAGAGCGAGACTGCTGAACCCTAGCGTCAGGGCGATACGAGTGAATGTATGCACGGGAGTGATTCTCCATGGGCGGTTTGCGACGGTGAGAGCCGGCAGGCGTCGCAAACCGTTAGTTGTTTATTGTCATTGTTCTTGTCGTGCCGCCCGCAGGGCAGGGTGTCGCGTGAGTTACTTGAGGTAGCGGTTGATGTCGCCCTCCATGGCCAGCGAATAGGCGGTGAATTCTCGGTTCACGGCCGGCAGCGGTGCGACTTCCATCAAGCCCTTGGCCGGGCGCATCACCACCATGGCAACGGTAGCCGACAGGTTGCCGGCCATGTTGGAAAGCGGCGGGCGACACACCGCCCACGGCGTGCCGAAGTCATCGAAGAAAGCTTTTTTCAGGTGCTCGGCGGTCAATTGCCCGGGCGTTTCGCTGAGGATTTGCCGCACACGCACGTCGCGATAGAGGCTTTCGGGAACGCTGTTCAAGCCGGCTTCACGCAACTTGCCCAATGCCACCGGGCTCTGCCAATGGTTGGCGTGTACCAGCAACCCCTGTTCGGCCTGAATCGGGAAGACTTCATCCGGGGCGCATTCAAAGTTGATCGCATAGCCACCAGCGTGACTGAGCATCATGTTGTTGGAGGTGGATTTGGCGGTGGTGGCGACCACCTTGATCGACAGCGCAAAATGCGCGGCCTCCAGCGCCTTGCGTCGAATGAATGGCAGTGGCACGCCGACCTGGGTGTAGTCGCGTTCGGACTCCAGGTAGTTGGCGGTGATTGCGGTGCCGATCGAGTTCAGGCCGTTGCGGGCCAGGCCGCCGGCTTCGGTGAAGGTCAGTACATCCGGGCCGTCTTCGCGCAGGACTTTCAGCACAATGGCGCTCTCGGCACATTCCGCGCGCCAGTCCCAGTTTTGTCCGTGAATCACTTCGTTGGCGGCCGATGCCGTCGGCAGAATCACCGCGCCAGTGCAGCCATCCGGATCTGGCAGGCGAGCCTTGCGTCGGCCCAGCTGGATGATCTCGGTGCGGGCGTTGATCAGCACGATAGCTTCGAAATCGCAGCCTGCACCCTCGGCGATACCGCGCATTTCCTGAGCGTACTCCGGCTCGAATGCTTCGATGCTGGGCACGAACTCATTGGCAAAGCCACGGATGTCGGCCCAGGTGTAGCCCATCTTCAGCAGCTGGACAGAGTAGATCTCGATGCTTTTGTGAATGCGCTGGCTGACCGCTTGACCGTATTGGAGGCCGCGGTCGAAGGGGGTGCCGCTGATCTCGACGAGAGGGAAAGGGGAGTGGTTCATAGTTGGCAATCTCATGTTTTTTGTTTGCGTTGGGTACAAGAGTTGCCGGATATAAACGGACTGTCAATGCTTTTGGGTGACCGATAAAACCTTGTTGTAGGAATCCTACAGCGGGCTATTGAGTGCGTTGTGTGCGCAAAGGCCCTGTTTATCAGTGGTGTAGCGATGTTTAAAACGTGTCGCCGGCTGTATTGTTTATATTCTGTGTATTTAGCTTTCGTAAAAATCGGAAAGGTCCTGCTTTTTGTGCGTGCGAGTGACGAAGGACGTTGCCCTATAGCGCATTGCGCTAAAAACACCGGGCTGTGATGATTTGGCGGTTGTCCGAAGCGTTCCAGTCACGCTAATGTCGTCTGACCCAGGCGCAGGAAGACGATGCGCGCAGGGATGCACACTCATTGTTTGATCGAGGATGGAAATGGAATCCGCAGAAATCCTGGTACTCCAGGCCAGCTACAGCAATCCGATACACGCCGAAGCGATCAGTCTGGTTCTGAATCAATACGCTGAAGACCCGATGGGCGGTGGCACACCGTTATCGGCCGATGTCTTGCAGCAGTTGCCCAGCGAGCTGGCCAAGCGACCCCATGCGTTCAGTGTCCTGGCGTTCGTTCACGGGGAGCCTGCCGGGCTGGTGAATTGCTTCGAAGGTTTCTCGACCTTTGCTTGCCGTCCACTGGTCAATGTCCATGACGTCATGGTGGTCGGAAAATTTCGCGGGCTGGGCCTGAGCCAGAAAATGCTGCAAAAGGTCGAGGACATTGCCCGTCAGCGTGGCTGCTGCAAAATCACTCTGGAAGTGCTGGAAGGCAATGCCGTCGCACAGGGTTCCTATAGCAAATTCGGGTTTTCGGCGGGGATGTTCGATCCCGCTCATGGCCGGATGCTGTTCTGGATCAAGTCGCTTTAAACAAGAAGGGCGCCTCTGGGGGCGTGCACATCAATGCTGCGCAGAAAGCGGGGGCTGGAACCAGCCCCCGAAGAGATTACGGCTTGATGGTTGAGGCGCTGACAGCGGCAGCCTTGGGTTTCATCAGGCTGAAGTCGATCAGCGCTTTCTGTTCGCGCTCATAAGGGTTGCCGATCAACTGCGGGCGCGGTTTGAAGCTGTCGCTGACCAGGCTCTTGCTGCGGTCCAGTTCATCGAAACTCAAGCCTGCAAGGTCTGCCCAGGTGTGGATCAGCTGCGAACTGCTGTAAGGCCGTTGCAGGTCCGCGGCAAAGCTCCAGTCGTGGGCTTCTCGCCATTTTGGCGAAGCCCAGGCGATGAACGGAATCGTGTACATCGGTGCAGTCGGTTTGGCTTCGTTACGACCCAGTGTGGTGTGACCTGCGGAGTCAAAAACGTCTTCACCATGGTCGGAGAGGTACAGCAGGAAGCCGTTTGGATCGGTCTTGGCGTAGTCCTTGATCAGGCTCGACACCACGAAGTCGTTGTACAAAACCGCATTGTCGTAGCTGTTGTAGGTCGGCAACTGATCATCGCTGATGCCTGCCGGTACACCCTGACGATCGTTGAATTTGTCGAACATCGGCGGATAACGGTACTGGTAACTCATGTGCGTGCCGAGCAAATGCACGACGATGAGCTTGCGCGGAGCGCTGTCGGCCAGGGCCTTGGAGAACGGCTCCAGCACATCGCCATCGTACTGGCGGGCGTTTTGGTTGCGGTTGTTGTTCAGGTAGACCTGTTCATCAGCCTGCTCGGAGAACGTCGTGAGCATGGTGTTGCGCTTGGTCATGGTCTGCTGGTTGGTGATCCAGAAGGTCTTGTAACCCGCCTGTTTCATCATGCTGACCAGGGATGGCGTCTTCAGGTACAGGTCTGGATTTTCTTCATCGGCGAAGGTCAGAACCTGTTGCAGCGCCTCGATGGTGTAAGGGCGCGGGGTAACGACGTTGTCGAAAACCGCCAGTTGATCCTTGAGCTTGTCGAGTTCCGGCGTGGTTTCACGCGGGTAGCCATACAGGCTCATGCGCTGACGGTTGGTCGATTCGCCAATCACCAGCACCAGGGTCGCGGGCTGGTTCGCCATTGCATCCTTGAAGTTGTGCAGCGGCGGGATCTGACTGGCGTTGTCGAGCATGCCTTGCATGCTGCCGAGCGTTTCACGGTAGCGACGATAGGCAACCATCATCTGCCACGGCACCGCTGGCTCGACTCGGGTTTCGAATTTTTCGAGGCCGCTGGCGAAGCTGCCGGTACGGGCCGTCTGCTTGATCAGCGGATAACCGATAATGGCGACCAGAATGGCAGTCGCGGTCAGCAGGGCTTTGCCACGAGAGAGGTAAACCGGGCGCAGACGCGTCCACAGCAATACTGCAACGGCGGTATGCGCCAGGAAGGCCAGGACCATCCACCAGGCGAAATACTGAGTCATGTATTCGCCAGCTTCCGACACGTTCGATTCGAACATGATGAAGATGACGCTTTGCGAGAATTCCTGCTGATAGATAAAGAAGTAACCCAAGCTCGCCATCGAGCAGGCCCAGAGCACGACACCGATGACCGCCGCCAGCAAGCGCGTACGCGCCGGGAACAGTAGCATCGGTGCCAGCCAGATGGCGCTCATGATAAAGGCTTGGCGGAAACCGGCGAAACCCGCGGTGTCAGACAAGAGGATGAGGAGTTGGGTGATGCCGGAGAAATACCAGAAGAACAGGAAAAGCCAGCCAAGTCCTGCCCAATCGAAACCTTTCGCAGACGTATTGCTGCGTTTAAACATCGCCATTCAGCGCTCCATCCGGTTAATTACTGCGGATACTGGAGCATTTCCAGACACCAACAATTGCACCGCTCACAAAGTGAGCGGCTATAACCGATGAATTATCATCAGGCAGATGTGAAAAATTTGTGAGTATCGTTCAGCTAACTGACAGCTTGTGTAGTGGCTATTGCTCGGTTTCAGCGCGTTACCGGCTGTGCAGGCAGTTGTGCCTGGGCAAGCAACAGGCGCAATTGCGCGACCTGGTCGAGCAGTTGTTCGCGTTCGGTTTTGAGCTGGCGCAATTCGTCACGACGAATAGTGACGTAAAGGGTCTGTGGAGGTGGTGCGTTTACTACGGTGCCCATTGCTCACCTCGCAAATGGCGTGTCACATCTGTGGGGGGGCTGCTCTGGAGCCAGGCCCGAACCACTATCGGCGCCGATTCTGGTTTCTTTTTGTTATTTATGGAACTTTTTTATTTTTTGCGGTCCCTGTGTCTTCGCCAACGTTTTGGACGTTATCCCTATAGCTCGGGCAAATCGTCCGGAAACTATGTTGCAGCGCTCTGGACTAACCTTAATCAGGCTCATTGCGCTATAACCTTTGGCACACCTTTATTTGTAGTAAGGAGCATCAGCACATGCAACTGGGGATTATCGGACTGGGCCGCATGGGCGGCAACATTGCGCGGCGCCTGATGCTCAATGGGCACACCACTGTGGTCTATGACCGTAACACCGCGTTTGTTGAGACCCTGAGTGAAGAGGGCGCCACTGGCGTTGCGGACTTGCCGGCACTGGTCGCGGCACTGGATAAACCCCGAGCGGTCTGGGTCATGCTGCCAGCAGGCGCGCCAACCGAAGAAACCATCGACACCCTGAGCCAGTTGCTGGACGCCGGCGATGTGATCATCGATGGCGGCAACACCTTCTATAAGGACGATATCCGTCGGGCGAAAACCTTGTCGGAAAAGGGCCTGAAGTACATCGATGTCGGCACCTCCGGCGGAGTTTGGGGGCTGGAGCGCGGTTACTGCATGATGATCGGCGGTGACGCTGACGTGGTTGATCGCCTCGACCCGCTGTTCGACGCATTGGCGCCTGGCCTGGGTGATATCCCGCGGACCAAGGACCGGGTGGCTGAAGATGATCGTGCCGAACGCGGCTACATTCATGCCGGCCCTGCTGGTTCCGGGCACTTTGTGAAGATGATTCACAATGGCATCGAATACGGGATGATGCAGGCATTTGCCGAGGGTTTCGACATCCTCAAGACCAAAGCCTCGGAAAACCTGCCGGAAGATCAGCGCTTTGATCTGAATGTGGCCGATATTGCCGAAGTCTGGCGTCGTGGCAGCGTCGTCTCGTCCTGGTTGCTGGACCTGACGGCCGATGCCTTGGCCAGCGATCCGAAACTCGACGGCTACTCCGGTGCCGTGGCTGACAGCGGCGAAGGTCGCTGGACCATCGAAGCGGCCATGGAACAGTCGGTTCCGGTGCCGGTATTGTCCAACTCGCTGTTTGCCCGTTTCCGTTCGCGCCAGCAAAGTACCTATGGCGACAAGCTGCTGTCGGCCATGCGCTTCGGCTTTGGCGGCCATGTCGAGACGCCGAAAAAATGACTTCTATCCGCAAGAAATCCAAGGCACACCCCGCACCACCTACCACGCTGTTCCTGTTTGGTGCTCACGGCGACCTGGTGAAGCGCTTGCTGATGCCGGCGCTGTACAACCTCAGTCGTGACGGTTTGCTTGGCGATGGATTGCGGATCATCGGTGTCGACCACAATGCGATCAGCGACGCGGACTTCGCCAAAAAGCTTGAAGACTTCATTCGCGCCGAGGCGGCCAACAAGGTCGGCCATGACTCTCTGGACCCGGTGCTCTGGGCCAAGCTGGCCAAGGGCATCAGCTATGTCCAGGGCGATTTTCTCGACGACAGCACCTATCAGGCGCTCGGCGCAAAAATCGCCGAGAGTGGTACCGGCAACGCGGTGTTCTATCTGGCCACCGCGCCGCGCTTTTTCAGTGAAGTGGTGCGTCGTCTGGGCTCGTCCGGGCTGCTGGAAGAGGGCGACGACGCCTTCCGCCGGGTCGTGGTCGAAAAACCCTTCGGTTCCGATCTGCACACCGCCGAAGCCTTGAACGCGTGCTTGCTCAAGGTCATGACGGAGAAACAGATTTACCGGATCGACCATTATCTGGGCAAGGAGACCGTGCAGAACATTTTGGTCAGCCGGTTCTCCAACAGCCTGTTTGAAGCGTTCTGGAACAACCATTACATCGACCACGTACAAATCACCGCGGCAGAAACCGTTGGCGTCGAAACCCGTGGCAGTTTTTATGAGCACACGGGGGCGCTACGGGACATGGTGCCTAATCACCTGTTCCAGTTGCTGGCGATGGTTGCGATGGAGCCGCCGGCGGCCTTCGGTGCCGATGCGGTGCGTGGTGAAAAAGCCAAAGTGGTTGGGGCGATTCGTCCCTGGTCCACCGAAGAGGCGCGAGCCAACTCGGTACGCGGTCAGTATGTTGCCGGTGAAATCGCCGGCAAGCCGTTGGCCGGTTACTGCGAAGAACCCAATGTCGCGCCAGACAGCACGACGGAAACCTTCGTCGCGCTCAAGGTGATGATCGACAACTGGCGTTGGGTCGGCGTGCCGTTCTACTTGCGCACTGGCAAGCGCATGAGCGTACGTGACACCGAAATCGCCATCTGCTTCAAGCCTGCGCCCTACGCGCAGTTTCGCGACACCGAAGTCGATGAGCTGCAACCGACTTACCTCAGGATCCAGATTCAGCCGAACGAAGGGATGTGGTTCGACCTGCTGGCCAAGCGTCCCGGGCCTGCGCTGAACATGGCTAACATCGAGCTGGGCTTTGCCTACAAGGATTACTTCGAGATGCAGCCGTCCACTGGGTATGAAACCTTGATCTACGACTGCCTGACCGGTGATCAAACGCTGTTTCAGCGCGCTGACAACATCGAAAATGGCTGGCGTGCGGTTCAGCCGTTCCTCGATGCCTGGAAAGAGGATGCCAGTGTGCAAACCTATGCAGCAGGTGAAAATGGTCCAACGGCTGCCGATGAGTTACTGACCCGTGACGGTCGTGCCTGGCACAGCCTCGGCTGAGTCAGGCAATACTTCATACAAACCCCTTGTGGGAGCGAGCAGGCTCGCTCCCACAAGGTAAGTGTCACAACCAGTAGCTCACCGCATACCAGCCCAGCACGCCCATCACCACGGTGTACGGCAACGCCATCCAGACCATGCGCCCGTAGGATAGCCGAATCAGTGGGGCAATTGCCGAGGTCAGCAGAAACAGGAACGCTGCCTGACCATTGGGTGTTGCCACGCTGGGCAGGTTGGTGCCGGTATTGATGGCAATCGCCAGCGTTTCGAAATGCTCGCGGCTCATATGGCCGGAGATGAATGCCTGTTTCACCTCGGTGATGTAGATCGTCGCCACGAACACGTTATCGCTGATGGCCGACAACACGCCATTGGCGATAAACAACATGCCTGGTTGCTGATCTGCCGGCAGGGACAGCACCCACTGGATCAACGGCGTGAACAGTTGCTGATCGTGAATCACTGCTACAACGGCGAAGAACACCACCAGCAAGGCGGTAAACGGCATCGCATCCTTGAAGGCATTGCCGATCCGGTGCTCTTCGGTAATGCCGGTGAACGCCGTGATCAAGACGATCACCATCAAGCCGATCAGCCCGACCTCGGCAATGTGAAACGCCAATCCGGCAATCAGAATCAGCGCGGCCGCGCCTTGTACCAGCAGTGCAGCGCGTTGGCGGGCGGTGCGTTCGGCGTTGTCCTGTGCCGCATAGTTGGCCAGCACCGCGCGAACGTTGTCTGGCAGCAAGGTGCCATAACCAAACCAGCGCAGTTTCTCCAGCAACACACAGGTCACCAGGCCCGCGACCAGTACTGGCAGCGAGACCGGGGCGACCTTCAGGAAGAAGTCTGCAAAGTGCCAACCCATTTCATGGCCGATCAGCAGGTTCTGTGGCTCACCCACCAAGGTGCAGACACCACCGAGCGCGGTGCCCACTGCGCCGTGCATCAACAGACTGCGCAGGAATGAACGGAATTGTTCAAGGTCTTCGTGATGCAGGACCGGCAGGTTCTGATCATCGCTGAATTCGCTGTCCTGCCGTGGATCGTTGCCCGATGCCACACGGTGATAGACCGAGTAAAACCCTACGGCCGCGCTGATGATCACGGCGGTCACCGTCAAGGCGTCGAGAAACGCCGACAGAAACGCCGACAGAAAACAGAACATCAGCCCCAGCAGTGCCTTGGAGCGAACCCCGAGCAATAGCCGCGAAAACAGAAACAGCAGCAGGTCTTTCATGAAGTAAATGCCCGCCACCATGAACATCAGCAGCAGGATCACCGGAAAGTTATGCAGCAGCTCGTCATACAGCGCTTCAGGTGTGGTCATGCGCAACAGCAGCGCTTCGACCATCAACAGGCCGCCCGGCATCAGCGGGTAGCATTTGAGTGCCATGGCCAGAGTAAAAATGAACTCAGCCACCAGCAACCAGCCAGCCGCTACCGGACCTGCCGTCCACAGCACCAGCGGGTTGAAAATCAGGAAGGCGAGAATGCTTGCCTTGTACCAGCGCGGTGAATGCCCGAGGAAATTGTGTGTAAACGCCTGGGCCATTGAGCCGGACATCAGTTGCTCCTTCTATCAAGAAGCGCGCAACTTGCCGTAACAGTCCCGGAAGATCAAGCTCTTGAGTTTCATTATCAATAGGTGACGGCGCACCTGCAGCGCAACAACGACACAGCACTACCCCAGATAGCGCGCCACTACCGCCCGGTAGTGGCCGTCCAGCGAGTATCCGCTGACCACAATTCGCTCGTCAGCCTGCACGGCCAGCGAGGTTGCGGTGTCCAGGCTGCGCCCCAGGCGAGTACGAACCCAGCCTTGGCCATTGGCAAAATGGCGATCCAGGCGTCCGTCCGGGAGATGCCGCGCCAAAAGAAAATCCGCTGCAATGCCGCCAATGGTTGCTCCGACGCTGAGCACCCGGCCATCGGCGAGCACCTGGGCGGCTGTCCATTGGCAGCCGCTGTTACCTATTTCAGTGAGTCGCGCGTGACCGTTATTGCAATGAGTGTCCGGCCGACCATTGTTGCGCACGGTCAGCGACAGGCATTGCATCGGGTCGCGGCTGCTACCGAAACACTGCAGGCGCCCATCCGGTTGCTCGATCACCTGACTCACCTGGGCACTGCGCCCCTGGACCTTGAAGCTTAAAAAGCCGTCTTCAGCGAAGTCTTCGTCCAGCCGGCCGGTGTTGTCGAAGCGTGCCAGCAAACCTTCCTGCGGCAGGTTGATCGATCCGGCGACCACAATCCGACCATCTGCCTGCAACAGGAGGCTGCTCAGCCAGGTATTCAGCAGCAGGTGCCTGACCATGACAAATCCGTGGCCGTTGAATGTCTCGTCCAGTGTCCCGTCCGGATTGAGCCGTATCAGGATGCCGACGTGATCCGCGAATTTGTAGTGATGGTTGGCCAACAGCAGGATTCGGCCGTCGGCCAGTACCCGAAAGTCGCAGGCTTCGGCGCCCGAGACTCCCGGTGGTAACCAGTCGTCACGCAGGCCTCTGGACAAATCACCGGGCAAACGCACGATCTGTACCCCCCGGTCGCCAAATTGCAGAACCAGGTGTCCCTGCGAGTCAAACATTGCCAGTGCCGGGAGTGTGCGGTGGGGGCTTTCGTAATGCAGGCCGGATAACAGGATTTTTCCATCGGGCAGTTCTCGAACCTTGCCTCCTGTGGCTTCGAAGCCGCTTGCGAACTGTCCGGTAATGCTGCCCTCCATGCCGAAGCTCCGATCCGCTGAGCCATCCTCAAGTAGTCGGGCCAGCCCATAACCGTAACCGTCCCAGGTTCCGACCTTGGCCGCGACCAGCAAGCGGCCCATCGAATCGACCACCACATCGTTGGCCATACTTGAAAGGCTGCCCGCGAACTGCACCCAGGCCTTGCCGGATGATGCAAAACTTGAGTCGAGTTGTCCCGCTGTGCCGAGAGGGGCCGCGAAGGCAAAAGCGTTATGGATGGGCATGTCGCATCTCCTTGCGAGTCGACCAGATCCAGAACCTCGGAGGAAGACCTTGAAGGAAATATTCAATCCCTGATTGATGCAATGCACAACGGTCTGAAATCACAAACGGAGCGTCGTTCTGTGCCAGAACAATGTCTTTGCGAACCGCTGACAAGTTGGTCTGGTTTATACGACCGTCTATCGCAATAAAGCGTTAACCGAGAGGGTCGAAGAGGAGGGGGTATCTTGAGAGGTATCGATAAAAAAGTGCGGATCACGGCGCAGTGATCCGCACTTTTTGTTTACTGCGGCATTGTCCAGGATTGCAACTGATAACCTTCCTCGCTCAATTCGGCGCGAACTTGTTCCAGCAAGGATGCAAGTTGGGCCGGGTCGGTATAGGTGCTGCTGGGGATCTGTTTGCGGCCGATAGGGGTGCTGGTGCGGTCGATGACGGTCAGGCTGAGTTCGCCGGTGCCGTCCTGTGGAGCCCAGGCCACGCATTGGAAGGGGGTAAATGCGCGGTCGGCAATCAAAAGAGCTTCGTTGATACGGAGCGGGGCGTTCATGGGGTCTTCTCTCGTCTGTGCCCAATCAAGTGATGTGCCGTCGGTTGGGCTTACCGTTCGGCTGGTTACTTGTACTGATGCGCGCAATGGGGGGGCGGGTCACACACATTCAAAAGAATTTTCAACTTTCTTTTATAAAGGCAATGACAAGGGGCGCGTTGAAAGCTGGATGAAAGGTTCAAACGTGTCAGGTCGCTAATATGGGCAGGTTTTATAACGTAAACAACGTTGACCTTATTATTAAACGATACAAGGCCGCGTCAAGATCTTGCTAACGTTACATTCAAGGACGCCAAACGACTGTTTCTAATAAATTTTCTAATTTTTGGCGCCAAGGAACAGTCATGATCGAAACGCCCGCATTGCGACGTTTGCTAGTGGTTGATCCGTGTGACGACTGCCATCGCTTATTACCCGGCCTGCGTACGATCGGCTGGGATGTCGACAGTTGTACCCTGGAGAACGCTTCCCATCGTTCCTGTGATGTCGGCCTGCTGCGCCTTAAACCTGTTCATTTTGAGCGTCCTGAAGCCGTCAAGGAACTGATCAGCCGTAGCGGCACTGAATGGATCGCTGTTCTCAACCAGGAAGTCCTGCGGTTGCAGAATGCCGGCGATTTTGTCTGCGAATGGTTTTTCGATTTCCATACCTTGCCGTTTGACGTCTCCAGGGTTCAAGTGACCCTTGGGCGGGCGTTTGGCATGGCCCGTTTGCGCGGCCAGGGCACGATTCACGTCCACCAGCCCGAGCATGAACTGCTGGGCGACAGTCGGCCGATCCGCGAACTGCGCAAATTGCTGAGCAAATTGGCGCCTACCGAGTCGCCGGTGTTGATTCGAGGGGAAAGTGGTACCGGTAAAGAGCTGGTCGCCAGAACCTTGCACCGTCAGTCGCAACGCCACAGTAAACCGTTTGTCGCGATCAATTGCGGGGCGATTCCCGAGCATCTGATTCAGTCCGAGCTGTTTGGTCACGAAAAGGGCGCTTTTACCGGTGCACACCAACGTAAAGTCGGACGCATTGAAGCCGCCAATGGTGGCACCCTGTTTCTGGATGAAATAGGTGATCTGCCCCTTGAACTGCAAGCGAACCTGTTGCGTTTCCTGCAGGAAAAGCACATCGAACGGGTGGGGGGCAGTCAGCTTATTCCGGTGGATGTCCGGGTCTTGGCAGCCACTCACGTGGACCTGGAAGCTGCGATCGAGGCCAAGTGTTTTCGCGAGGACTTGTACTACCGGCTCAACGTCCTGCAGGTGGTCACTGTGCCGCTACGCGAGCGTCACGGCGACCTGGCTTTGCTGGCCAACCATTTTTCTCACTTCTACAGCCGGGAAACCGGACGTCGGCCGCGCAGCTTCAGCGAAGACGCACTGATTGCCATGGGCAAGCACGATTGGCCGGGCAATGTCCGTGAGCTGGCGAACCGAGTGCGTCGAGGGCTGGTGCTGGCTGAAGGCCGACAGATCGAGGCACGGGATCTGGGGTTGATTGGCCAGCAGGTGATTGCCACGCCGATGGGCACCCTCGAAGACTACAAGACTCGCGCCGAACGCCAGGCATTGTGCGACGTATTGAACCGCCACAGTGACAACCTCAGTGTGGCCGCTCGAGTACTGGGCGTTTCACGGCCGACTTTTTACCGATTGCTGCACAAGCACCAGATCCGCTAGGGCGCGGAGAAACGAAAAGGCCCGCTGCGATTTACCTCGCAGTGGGCCTTTTCCTTGTGTGGCGTTTAGAAGTAGTACGGGAATTTCAGGCTGAAGGAGAAGGCCGGTGCGTCCTGGGTCAAGCCGATGGCGAGGTTGGGGACTATCGTCAGTTTGTCGGTTGCCGCCATGGTCAGGCCGATGTTGAAGTTGGCAGCGTTGTAGTCGCTGTCCGGGATTGATTGCCAGTCCTGGCCGCTTGGTTTGACTTTGCTTTTGCGGGCGAATTGGTCGGAAAACGAAAACGACATACTCATTTTCTCGTTCAAGGCAAACGCAATGCCGGCGCCGATCTGCCAGGAATCGCCCAGTTTCACGTCTCCCGGAACCGTAGAATTTACAGTGGGGCTGATATCGCTGAAGGAGTCCTGCATGTTGTAGGTATAGGACAGGCTGCCGAAGAGCACGGCAGGGTCGAAGGTCTTGACCAGTGAGATACCCGGGGTAATCGACCAGACACCGTTGCCGGTAGGGAGTGACTGAGGTACCGACAAATTGTCGTTGCCCGGGTCCTTGATCAGCTTGATTCCGTACGGATTTTTGCCGGTCGGCGCCTTGACTCGCAGAGTGACGACCGCGTCGGGCAGGTTTTCCGATTCATCCAGGAACTTGTAGGCAATACCAAAGTTGACATCGCCTATGGTCGGATCGCGCTTGACGGTGGCGTCGGATGAGACCGGGGCTGCGCCTCCTGCGCCACCAGAAGAGTATGTCGATTCTCGATAGACGACCGGGACATTGATGTCGAACTGCCAGCGTTGCGCCACGTTGTAGCGGCCTGTCAGGTCCAGGGTCCAGTTGTCGGCCTTGATGCGGTCAATGTTGATGTTGCCGAGAAAAATCGAGTCAAGGGCCAGAAAGCCATTGAGCACCAATGCACGGGTATCGTAGTGGGTATAGGTCATGCCCGTTTCGAAACTGAACTTGCCACCACCGAAGAAACCGCTGGCTTCGTCATACAGGTTGGACACGCTTTGCGCCGGTCCCGAGTCGTCCTTGAGCGACTGCCCATACGAACTGGTCCCCGGGGCACCCGTGGCCACGGTCTTGGCGCCTGCGGTCTTCTCGGCAGGGGAGCGGGTCAGGCGCTTGGGAGCAGGTGTTGCTGGTGTTTCTTCGACTTGTTTAACGCGCTGCTCAAGTACCATCAGCGCGTTTTGTTGTTCTTGGTAGCGCTGTTTCAGCTCCATGAGTTCTTGTTTTAAGGCTTCTACCTGGGGGTCCGGTGCGGCTTGCAGCAAAGTGGCCGGGACCAAGGTACTCAAACAAACGACAGCTCTGAACGTAAAAGATCTGTGCATGGGTTTGTCGTCCCTTCTGACTACATTCAATGAGACTCAGCGTAGATCAGTATCCTAGAGTGCGTAGGCCTTTTAGTTGGTCCAGACTGCAGTCCAGCGCCCCGACGGTCGGCAGGTTATTGCGCAGGACAACATTGAGGGACGTCAGGTTGTTCACCTGGTTTCTTCCGCCGAGCAAGGTCGCGTTCTGCATCAGGCCGCCCTGGGCAAGGCGTTGCACGGTACTGCCCTGATTGTTGTTGGCCTGGATGCTCAACTGCACGCCAGTGTTACTTGACGACATACTGAAGGTGCCGGCACCGTTGGACGCAGACAGGGTCGTACCGGCGGCCAATGGCTGGCCCTGGGTATCCATTTGTGGTGCCTGGTTGGCTTCTTTGACGTTGATGTCGACATTGTTGTAGGCGCTGTTGTAGTCGCCAGCGGCGCGCACGACCTGGGTTACGCCCTGGGTGGTGCTGAGGCCGGCGCCGCCGCTGACATTGCCGGAACCCTGGGAGACCGGTGAACCATCACCTTTCTTGTCGATCATCGACACATAGAACTGTGGCTTGATGGTCGATTCCTGAATCTGCATCGAGGAGGTTGCCCCGATCACTTCGCCGCTGGCATTTTGCCAGGTACTGGTCATGACAATCCCGAAACTGATGATCCGGCCCGGCATGACATACCGGCCGCGAAGGGTCGCCAACTCCTGATCCTTGAGTTCAATCGGTTTGAACGTGAGTGCTTGTGTTGGCAGGCTGGCGGCCAGGCAAACGACGGCCAGCCAGTATGGAGTCTTCATTGGGTACTCCCGGAGCTTCGTGCTCCCTTGTCATTAGAAAAAGTCGCTCTGGATGAATCCGAAATCCATCAATTCTGTGTCCCGCACCGGACTGAAGGTGTTGATGCGGTTCTTGGCGGTCAGTGGCAAAGGCGGATCGCGCAAGACGTTGGTCTTGTCGTAGCCCTGGCCTATGACGGCGAAGATGATGCCGTTCCAGCCTTTGACAAAATCGTCGAACTTGAAGCGTCTGTGACCGAGTACCGGATCACCGATATACACCCAGTCTTTCTCCGCTTTTTGCATGACCACGAAGTGCTTGTAGCCGCGGATGTCCATGAGCACGATGACCGGAATGGCGACGCTGGTCAGAGTTTCCGGCGTTACCCGATAACCACGGGCCCGCATGCCGATACTTTCGACGTAACGCTTCATGTCGAGCATGGAGAAGCCCTGGACGCGGACCAGATTCTGGTCGGAGTGAGCCAGCATGCCTTCGATGATTTGTGCCTCGGTTACGTCCAGCCAATAGGCCTGGCGCAATATGGTCGCCAGGGAAGCTGCACCGCAACTGAAGTCGGTTTTCTGTTGGACCAGGTCGGCAAATTTGCGCTCACGCATGCTCTGGACCGGTTTGAAAATGACCGCTCCGCCTGGCAAGACGGACAGCGGCATTTGTCCTGCTTCGCTCAGGCCAGCCAGAAAAACCAGGAACGCCAGGGCGAAAATGCGCATGATCGGAAGCCCTCGTGCAAGAGTGAAAAAAAGCCCCCCGAAGGGGGCTCTCCAGACTCTGGAGCCAGGTTTACAGGCAGGTTCTGCAGCCGGATGCAATGGACAGCGAGTTGCTTTGCTGGTTGCCAACACCGGCCGCCACGTTGACGCCGAGGTTGCCACTGCCACCGTTCACCGAACCGTTCAGGTTGGCAGTGTTGGTCACAGGGTTTGCCCAGCCAGTTGGGGTCAGCACTTGCCAGGACACGGTGTTGCTCAAGTCAAAGGCACTGGACTCGCTGAAGCTTTGCGATTTATTTTTCGATTCACTGCCAGAAGCGGCGAGTGATGCGCTGCCCGATGCGTCGCGCGATGCGCTGCTCGATGCGCTGCGCGATGCGCTGGTCGATGCGCTGTGCGATGCGCTGCTCGATGCGCTGCGCGATTTGTCGATCGATGCGGCGAGCGATGCGTCGATATCGGCGTCGAAAGCCGCGCTGCTGCTGCTGTGGTGCAAGCCATTAGTCCTGCTAGAGCTAACGTCCACGTCCACGTCCACATCCAGACTAGCTTTCAAAGCAGCATGCGAAGCAGCGGCGCTGGCGGCGGCGCTGGCATCGGCGCTGGCAGAGGCGCTGGCAGAGCTCGAAGCAGATTTCGTAGCTTCGTGCGTAGCAAAGGCGGTATCCAAGCGCTTGGTAAAGTCCGAAGCAGAGTGCGATTTGGATGCTTCGCTGAAAGACTCATGACCACTGGCTGAGACGGTACGCGACAGCGTATCCACGCGGAACGTCCGATCGGCGTCGTTATCCACTCTCAGGCCTGGGCCTGATTGATCGGCACTCGCAGTTGCAGTAGCGTGCTTACCGCCAGACACAGCGATCGCCATGGTGTTTTTCTGTTGGTTAAGGTCGCCAGCAGCCATGTTGATACCCATGTTGCCGCTGCCACCGTTAGCCGAACCACTCATATTGGCGCTGTTGTTGGTGGATTGGTTGTAGACCTCGTTGTTGTTTTGGGTTTGCGTAACCTTGGCAGTTGCCACCACAGACCCAAAGACAAACGAGCCATCGCCGCTGGCAATGGCGGCAGCATTGTCTTGTTGGTTACCGTCGCCTGCTGCAACGTTGACGCCCACGTTACCGGAGGCACCCGTGGCCGAGTTGTTCATGTTGGCAGTGTTTTTAGTCCCTTCATTGCTGATGTAGTTGCCAGTGCTGGTTTGTTTATCGGTGGCGTTGGCAGTGGCGCCGGCATTGGTGGTGTCTTTTGGATTTACGTGATGACGATGATGATGATGCTCGTCATCACGCTGGCCAGCTTGTACTGCAATAGCCATTACCGCAGCGATTGCGAAAACCAGAGGCTTGAGTGCCATTGAGGGTTTCATGCTGATTCTCCGTACTTTATTTTTAGGTTAAGTGTTGTTTTTTTACCTTTTGGGTCAATCCGCGACCCGTACGCTCAGGGTGTTGGCCGTTCGGTTTCCCACCCCGGCGCTCTGATTCAACTGGATCACCCCACGGCTACCGGTGAAGGCCTGGTCGCTGGTAGCGACCTGGCGATGGCCAGGAGTAGGATCCGTTGAATCGGAGCTGTTGAGCAGCGCCACGTTCTGTTGCTTGAGGACGCTGTCGTCGATACTTTGCGGCGTAGCACTGATGCTTATCCGTAGGGCGTTGGCTTGCTGGTTGCTGGCGCCCGAACTCTGGTTGACCCCCAGTACGCCATTGCCGTTACTGAAGGCGTTGCCTTTAATGGCTGACTGGGCATCGATCCTGGGATCGACCTGAGTACGCAACCGTTGGCGAATCTGTGTGGTGGCGCTGGCGTCGGTGTCAATGGCGATGGCTCGGGCGTTGGCCTGTTGTTGCTGATCGCCGGCAGCCTGGTTGACCGAGAAGTTGCCCTGGTACTGACTGCCGGAGTTGTCGATGGTGGCCGTATCGATGACAGGCGGTTGGGCAAAGGTCGGCGCACTGCAAAACATGGCCAGAATCAGCAGAGTGCGATTCATTTCAACGGTCTCCCGATATCATTTTCAGACTGCCCAGGCCTTGCTGGATGGTGCCGTCGATCCTGTTGGCAATACCGTTGCCGGAGCCCGCGGAATGTCCTGCGGACAAACCGGGCAACTGTGTCTGACCATTGATGTTGCCGCTCAGCGTGCCGGTGGCTTGAGTGATCGTGCCGGCGATGCTTGCACCGCTGCTGATGCCGGAAATGTCACTGTCCGACAGTTCATTGGTTGCACTGATGACTTGTTTGGACGGGTTGGCATTGACGGTCAGGGGGGTGGGGTCGGGAACCATGGGGCGGCGAGTCGCGTTACGCGTTTGAACTTCCCGCTGGATGACGATGATTCCATCGGCGGCCGGGACAGGCAGACTGATGACAGAGCTGAACGCACATCCGATCAGCAGGAGGCGGATAAAGCCTTTATCGATTGTCTCCACGTCGGCACTCCCTCGTCTTTTGTGCGCTGGCCTTGGTCAGCGTTGTGAGGGAGAGAGCAGAAGCCGTGCCGCTTTTTTTTTGTTGATTTAATTCAATTGGTTACGTGGTATTTCGGGCGAGGAGATGTATGAGCTGTATCAACCGTGAGACGGTACCGGCCATCGCGAGCCGCTCCTATCTGGCGAAAAGCTCTAAATCAAGTGTTTGCGGGCGAGTGTACCAATGACTTAACAGTCAGCATGACAAGGGTATAAGGACCGTTAACAGGCCTGTTACACGGCACTGGAGTGTTTCAAGAACGGACATGTGCTCCCTCAAATGCAGGTGCTTTCACAGCGTGAGCAATTGCTCCACGGCAGCAAAGGCCTGACGACGGCGCTCGGCCCAATTGCCATTGATGACTTGTAGTCGTTGCTGGTGTTGTTCCAGCCAGGCTTTTGTTGCGTTGAAGAACGCCAGGCGCTGGTTCAGATCCGGTTGGCAGCGTTGGCCGTCATCCGTCCAGTCCACCACCTCAGGGGAAAGCAACAAGTGCAAGTCATAGTGCCTTGCCAGCAGCGCGTCTTCGATCCAGGCGGGGCATTCGCCAAACAGGGTTTGGCTCCACAACACATTGCTTAACAGGTGCGTGTCGAGAATCAGCAGTGCAGGGCGTTGGGCTCGGACGCTGTCTTCCCAGGCCATTTGACCACGGGCAATCTGCGGGATATCGGCAAGGCAGGTATCACGTGGGTTCTGCTCAATGAAGTAACGTACGTATTCGCCCACCAGCAACCCACCAAAGTGGCGTTGAAGTTCTGCCGATAACCAGCTTTTGCCACTGGACTCCGGGCCGGTGAGTACCAGGACCTTCATGCGCGCAACGCCGGATCGGCCTGCCATTCGCGCCAGCCTTGCACGGCGATCAGCGTAAACAGGCCATAGAGCGCAGCTGTCAGGTACAAGCCCTTGTAGATAAACAGCCCGACGAAAATCACATCGACGGCAATCCACAGCGGCCAGCATTGCAGACGTTTTTGCGCCATCCACAGTTGCGCCACCAGACTGAAACTGGTCAATGCTGCGTCCAGCCAGGGCTGCGCGGCGTCGGTCCAATGAGCCATGGCCGCGCCCAGCAGCAAGCTGCCGACGGCACCGACGGCCAACCCTGCCCACATCGAGCGGCCATCCAGCTGCGTGACTTGCCGGCCATGTTGCGCTTCGCCGGCACGGGTCCACTGCCACCAGCCGTAGAGCTGCAAGCCGGCGTAAATCACTTGCAGCAGCATGTCCGAATACAGCTTCACTTCGAAAAAGAACCAACTGTAGAGCAGCACCATGACCAGTCCGATCGGCCAGCACCAAGGGTTCTGTTTGACCGTCAACCAGACGGCAATCACGCCGAGTGCGGCGGCAAACAGTTCAAGCCCGGACATGAAGGATCCTTGGTGAAGATGAAAAGGGCGCCGATTGTAACGCAGGTGGGGATTGTGGCGAGGGGGGCTTGCCCGAAGCCGGTCAGTTAAGACGCTCCCACATGGGCAGTGTTTCAGCGCAAGGTTCGTCTACACCCGAAACTGCTTGAGCAGGCCATTCAACTGCTCACTGAGTTCTTTCAAATGCACGCTTGCGACGCTCGACTGCTCAGCAGCCAAGGCGGTGCTGTGGGACAACCCCGCGGCCTGGGTGACGTTTTGGTTGATGTCCTCGACCACATGCGCCTGTTGCAGGGTTGCGCTGGCAATCGAGGCGTTCAGGCCGTTGAGATTATTCAGGGCCTGGCCGATCGCGTTCAGGCTGGCACCCGCCAATCCGGCCTGTTCAATGGTCAGTTGCGAGGCGCGGCTGCTGTCGCCGATCACTTTGACTGCCGCCTCGGAATGGCTCTGCAAGCGCTCGATCATCGACTGGATTTCAGCCGTGGACTTTTGCGTGCGCTGTGCCAGCAGCCGGACTTCATCGGCCACCACGGCGAAGCCCCGTCCTTGCTCACCGGCACGGGCCGCTTCAATGGCCGCATTGAGCGCCAGCAGATTGGTCTGTTCGGCGATCGAACGGATCACTTCGAGCACGCTGCCGATCTGTGTGCTTTCGGTGGCCAGGGTGCGGATCACCTCAACGGCTTGATCGATGGTGCTCGACAGTTGATCGATCTGCTGCAAGCTCCCATCGATGTTTACTTGCCCCTGTTGTGCCTGCGCTTGCGCATCGCGCATTTCGCTGGCGGCGTGCTCGGCGTTCCTGGCCACGTCCTGCACGCCATAGGTCACTTCATTGATCGCGGTCGCCACCAGCTCCATTTGTTGGGACTGTTGCTGGCTGCGCACTTGGGCTTGGGCCGCATCGTTGCCCAGGTCGCTGGATGACTGCCCCAGGGCACTGGCGGACAGCTGCAATTGAGTGATGACCCGGCGCAATTTTTCCGTGAAGGCGTTGAAATGCTGCGCCAATTCGGTCACTTCGTCCTGACCATGGGTATCAAGGCTACGGGTCAGATCGCTTTCACCGCTGGCGATATTGGCCATGGCGTTCACGGTTTCCTGGAGTGGGCGCACGATACTGCGCGCAATCAGGATCACCAGCAGTGCCATAAGGACAGCAATGGCAAGCCCGACAAGCGATGTCTGCCACATTTGTGCGTAAAACTCGGCCTGCATGTCATCGATGTACACACCCGAACCAATGACCCAGCCCCAGGGTTCGAAGAGTTTCACGTAGGAGGTTTTCTGGACCGGTGTACTGGCACCCGGCTTTGGCCAGCGATAGTCAACCATACCGGCGCCCTTGGCCTTGGCGATGACCACCATCTCGTTGAACAGCGCGAAGCCGTCCGGATCCTTGATCGTGGAAAGGTTCTGGCCTTCGAGTTTCGGATTGGTCGGGTGCATGACCATCACGGGTGTCAGGTCGTTGATCCAGAAGTAGTCGTTCTGGTCGTAGCGCAATCCGCGCACCACGCTCAATGCCTGTTTCTGCGCCGCTTCGCGGGTCAGGGTGCCGGTGGTTTCCAGGTCGTGGTAGTAGGCCAGAATGCCGCTGGCCGTCTGCACCACATGCTGGGTTTTCTGGGCCTTGGCCTGATAAAGGTCATCGTGGATCTGCTTGAGCATCAGCACACCCAACGTCAACAGCATCAGCACAGCCACAATCAGGATGAGCCACAGACGGCGGCTGATCGACACACTGCGCAAGCTATTCATAACCGTATTACTCCTGGTTTTTTCTTGTTCTTGTCATAAACGACCGCCAGCATTCAGGCACGCTTTTGCTGTTGAGCCAACCCTACTCAAGTCCAATTACGGCGCAGCGTAATTCAGGCATGTCTGATAGGATTTCGGCCGCGTCAGCAAAAACCTGAAGTTGCGCTGATTTTTTACGGGGTTTTACGGCTTCGCGTGGGGATCGTGCGAATTGTCATTCGGTGACGCTGATCGCAGTGGACGCTTGAATTTGATTAACGAGGCATGCCTTGGAGGCATGATTTCATTGGGGGATTGATGGATTTTTGGACCGCCGTTCAGGCTTTGATTCTTGGCGTTGTAGAGGGACTGACAGAGTTTTTGCCCATTTCCAGTACCGGGCACCAGATTATCGTCGCGGATTTGCTTAACTTCGGTGGCGAGCGCGAGAAGGCATTCAACATCATCATCCAGCTCGGCGCGATCCTGGCCGTGGTCTGGGAGTTTCGCCGCAAGATCCTCGACGTGGTAACCGGGTTGCCAACGCAGCGCAATGCTCAACGGTTTACCGTTAACCTGTTGATCGCTTTCATGCCGGCCGTGGTGCTGGGGGTGATCTTTGCCAATATGATCCACAAATACCTGTTCAACCCGATCACCGTGGCGACGGCGCTGGTGGTGGGCGGGGTCATCATGTTGTGGGCTGAGCGTCGCGAGCACAGCGTGCACGCCGAAACCGTCGACGAGATCACCTGGAAAGACGCCCTGAAGGTCGGTTTTGCCCAGTGCCTGGCAATGATTCCCGGCACTTCGCGCTCCGGTTCGACGATCATCGGCGGCTTGTTGTTTGGCCTGTCGCGTAAAACCGCCACCGAGTTTTCGTTCTTCCAGGCCATGCCGACCATGGTCGGCGCCGCGGTGTACTCCGGCTACAAGTATCGCGACCTGTTTCAGGCGGCTGACCTCCCGGTGTTCGCCATCGGCTTCGTCACTGCGTTTATATTCGCGATGATCGCGGTCAAGGGCTTGCTCAAGTTCATCGCCAGCCACAGCTATGCTGCGTTTGCCTGGTACCGGATCGTGTTCGGCTTGTTGATCCTGGCGACCTGGCAGTTCGGTTGGGTTGACTGGGCGGCGGCTACATCATGATTGAGCCACGCAATGGGCGCGGGATTCAAAACCCGCGCCTCAAAGGCCTGGTGTTCCTGGCGCTGTGCGCTTTGCCGGCATTTGGCTCGATGCTTCTCTGGTGGCGCGGGATTTCGCTGATTCCGCTCGCGGCCTATGTGATTGTCAGCCTGCTGGCGTTCTGTTTGTACTGGAGCGACAAGCGCAAGGCCCGGGCCGACAACTGGCGTACACCGGAAAACGTGCTGCATGCAATCGAACTGGCCGGTGGCTGGCTGGGCGCTTTGCTCGCCCAGCAGGTGTTTCGGCACAAGACCCGCAAAGTGTCTTATCAACTGGTGTTCTGGATCATCGTGCTGTTGCATGAGGTGTTCTGGATCGATCAGTTGTTCCTCGGTGCCGGCCTGTTCAGGCTGTTCTAAAGCAATAAACCGACCTGCACACGCTTGGGCAACTTGCTCACCACCAGTTGGTGAGAACGTTGCAGCAAGCCTTGTAGCTCATCGGTGCCAAGCGGGTAGGGCGTTTGCATGATGATCCACTGCGCCCTTGCCAGATAGGGCGCAGGCCCGATACCCGGGCGATCGACGTGCCCCAGAAACAGCTCTTTGTCGACCTTGAACGCCAATGATTCACCCCGCAGATTTATCAGGGCGAACATCTTGGTTCCAGCCACTGAAAACACCCGTACACCGCCCCATTTGTAATCTTCTTGCGCGCCGGGCAATGCCAGGCAGAAACGTGCCACGTCTTCTTCAGTCATCGGCTTGGCCTTCATAACAGTCGATCCCCGCAGGCTTTGAATGATTCGGTCAAATGGTCAATCCAGGCGCGCACCGCCGGCAGCAAACCGCGCCGATGAGGGTAGACTGCCAGCAGCCAACCGCCAGGCAGCGACCACTCGGGCAGCAGTTGCACCAGCGAGCCGTTTTCCAGTTCTTCTTCGCAGTACATCATCGGCAGCAGGGTGAAGCCAAGTCCCGCCAGCGTGCAGGCTTTGCGCACGATGAAATCATCGATCCCCAGTCGTGCTTCCAGCGTCAGGTCGCACGTTGTGCCCTGAGCGTCGAGCATGCGCACATGCACCATGCGATCAGCTTCCAGGGCGCCGAGCACCGGAACCTGCTTCAGATCTTCCGGGCTGTTGATGGGATGCTCGCGTATAAAGGCCGGGCTGGCGATCATCACCATTTGCGCCTGGCGCAAACGTCGGGTGACCAGCAGCGGGTCTTCATCACCCAGATCGCGCACTCTCAAGGCGACATCGATGCCTTCGGTCACCAGGTCGACCCGGCGATTGAGCAACTGCATCTCCAATTGCACTTGGGGGAAGCGTTCCAGAAACGTGCTGATGACCGATGGCAAAAACTCATGAGCCAGCCCAACGGGGCAGGAAACCCGCAAGCGCCCTCGGGGCTCGCTGGACATGCTGGCGACGGCCTCGTCAGCCATTTCGGCCTCCAGCAGCATTGCCTGGCAATGGCGCAAATAGCGCTCGCCGACAGCGGTCAGCTTGAGCTGGCGGGTGGTGCGCTGGAGGAGGCGGGCACCCAGACGCTCTTCGAGTTCGGCGATACGCCGCGACAGCCGCGACTTGGGAATGCCCAACACGCGCCCGGCGGCGGCGAAACCGCCGGCTTCGACGACTTTGGCGAAGTAGTAAAGGTCATTGAGGTCTTGCATGGTGTCACTCGACTGTCCTATCAGTGGGACAAACTATCGCATTGTTGCTGACTAATCAGCTATTGGTTTCATCTGTAGGATTGTCTCCATCAGATCGCCCGGTGGCGATCCTCACTTGGAGATCCCACATGAAACTCTTGCACATCGATTCGAGCATCCTTGGTGACAACTCTGCTTCCCGTCAGCTGAGCCACAGTGTCGTCCAGGCCTGGAAAACCGCCGAGCCTGCTGCCGTGGTGACTTACCGCGACCTGGCCAGCGATGCCATCAGCCATTTCTCCGCCGCGACGCTGGTCGCTGCCGGTACCACCGCCGAGCTGCGCAACGCCGCACAACAGCACGAAGCTGAACTGAGCGCTTCGACCCTGGCCGAATTCCTCGCTGCCGATGCCGTCGTGATCGCCGCACCGATGTACAACTTCACCATCCCGACCCAGCTCAAGGCCTGGATCGACCGCATTGCCGTTGCCGGCCAGACTTTCCGCTACACCGAAGCCGGCCCTGAAGGCCTGTGCGGCAACAAGAAAGTCGTGGTGGTGTCGACTTCTGGCGGTATGCACCTGGGTCAGGCGACTGGCGTAGGTCACGAAGAGTATTTGAAAGTCATGCTAGGCTTCATGGGTATCACCGACATCGAGTTCGTCCGCGCCCATGGCCTGGCTTACGGTGACGACGTTCGCAACAAAGCCATGAGCGATGCTCAGGCGCACATCAGCGAGCAATTGTTCGCTGCCGCGTAAGGCTTGCGTAAAGAGTTAAAAAGCTCAGGCAATACCCACTAGACTCTGTATTCTGATCGTCGTAAAACGATCGGGGTACGGAGTCTTTCTGTATCTGTATCAAAAGCGCTGTCGTTTTAGTTGTTGGCCCAGGTTATGCAGTCTCGGGTTATCGGCCCCGTTCTGCATAGACCTTGAAAGCCGCAATCGTCGGCGCAAGGCTTTAATCCAAGGGATTGGCGGAAAACGGGTATTCCAATCGGGTAACAAGGTGGGGCATCCCATGATGCGTCTTTGTGCAATGTTACTGATTTGCCTGCTCAGCAGCCTGAATTCAGTGCAAGCCGCGCCTGCGCCGCACCCTCATTGGAGCGTTGGCTACCATGAGCTGACGTTTCTCGATCCGCTGGATTTACAACCCATGCGGGCCATCGCCTTTTACCCGTCGACCGGCATCGAGCATTCAAGAAAGCTCGAGGGTTATCAAATCCAGGCGACCGAAGACGCAAGGGTCGCAATTGGCCGCTTTCCGATGTTGATGCTCTCCCACGGCAACATCGGCACCCCACTGGCGTTGCATGACCTTGCCACATCGCTGGCACGCAAAGGCTTTGTGGTGGTGGCGGTGATTCATCCCGGTGACAACTCCAAGGACCACAGCCGCCTCGGTACGTTAAGCAACCTTTATGGCCGGCCGATCCAGATTTCCGAAGCCATCACCGCAACCCTGGCCGATCCCATGCTGTCGCCGTTCGTCAATCCCGACGAGGTCGGAGTGATCGGTTATTCGGCCGGTGGCGAAACGGCGTTGATTCTTTCGGGCGCCACGCCGGACCTGAATCGTTTACGCCTGTACTGTAAAGAACGCCCCGACGACGGAGACGCCTGCAGCACCAACGGTGAACTGATTGTCGACCGCGATGACTTGCAACCAGTCGCTGACCCACGGGTTCACGCGCTGTTACTGATGGCGCCATTGAGCCTGAAGTTCGGCCGTCATACCTTGGCCGGTGTGCATGTGCCGGTGCTGCTCTATAGCGGCGATGGCGACAAACTGGTCGCCCTCGATAAAAACGCTGCTGCGCTCGCTCGTAAGCTACCCGTTGCTCCGGATTTCAAACTGCTGGCGGGGGCCGGGCATTTCGTGTTCATGGCACCGTGTACCCAGGAGCAACTCGCGGCGATGCCGGCCTTGTGCACCGATGCTGAGGGCGTTGACCGCGAGGGCATTCACCGTAACCTGATCTCCGAAGCCGGGCGATTCTTTGCTCAAACCCTGAGCAAGCCAAGCGGGGCGGGAATGCAGACGGCTGACCAGACGTTGCCGTAGACGCCAGGGTCTTACGACGGGCTGAGTGCTGAGCGACGTTTCAGCAGCAGGGTCAGCCCCAGTCCGGTGGTCGACAACAGCGCCGCGCAGAAGAAAATCCACGAGTACCCCAGATTCAGCGCCACCGCGCCCATCAACGGTCCGGCGATCGCCAGCGCCAGATCGAAAAACACCGCATAGGCACTCAAGCCGGCGCCACGGCTGCTGCTTGGCACTTGCTTGATGGCCTCGACACCCAATGCCGGATAAACCAGCGACAGACCGAACCCGGTCAGCCCCGCCCCCATCAACGCCACGGCCGTCGACGGGGCCAACCAGAGCAGGCCCAGCCCCAGGGTTTCGATGCTCATGCAGGCGATGGCCGAGTTGAATCCGCCAAAGCGGTTGATGCTGGAGATAAACAGCAGGCGCGAGAGGATGAAACAGATGCCAAAGACCGTCAGGCACCAGGCTGCACCGGTCCAGCCGCGACTGATATAGAACAGGGTAATAAAGGTGGTGAGCGTGCCGTAGCCGATCGAGGCCAGGCTCAAGCTCGCGCCAAACGGCGCAATACGCCCGAACACCGCCCAAAACGGTAAGCGCTCACCGCGAATGACCGGCACCGAGGGCTTGTTGCGAATCAGCAGCAATGCTGCCAGCGCCAGCGCCGAGAGCGCAATCCCAAGACTGGCGAACCCCCACTCGCCGACCATCACCACACCCAGTGGCGCACCAACGGCAATCGCGGCATATGAAGCAATCCCGTTCCAGGAAATCGAGCGGGAAGTGTGTTCGGTTCCCACCTGGCCCATGCACCAACTGACGGTGCCTACAGCGATCAGGCCTTGGGCGATCCCCAACAACAATCGACCGCCGATCAGAATCATCAGGCTCAGCAACGGCAGATTCTGCAACAAGGTCGACAGCAGCGTCAGCACGCCACTGAGCATGATCCCCAGTAACCCGTACATAATCGCCTGCTTGCTGCCGATACTGTCCGACATACGCCCGGCCATCGGCCGGCTGAACAAGGTAGCGAGGTACTGCGAGCCGATGGTCAGCCCGGCGACGACGGCGCTGAAACCCAGTTGCTCATGGACATACCCCGGCAACACTGCAATCGGCAGACCGATGCAGAGGAACGCAACAAAGGCATAAAAAACGATGGAGACGATCTGCAGGGTGATCGCCGTGGAGCTGACGGGAGGCGTTTGTTGCACAGACATGAGCGCTCGTTCGCGGGCGGGCGGTTAGAGAGCTGCATCATGGCGTGGGCCTGAAATAAAAGGAAGCAGGCTAACGGTTTCTTTCGACGACAATCGCTATCGCGGGCAAGCCTTGCCCGCGATGATCATAGGTATCTACACAATGTTGAAGTGTGGTGCAGGACAGATCCCGTAGCAGCTGCCGAGCCTGCGAGGCTGCGTTCGAGGACGAAGTCCTCGCAAATCCTGCATACGCGGTTTGCCTGGAGAAACGCGTTGCTTGATTTGACGACCGCTGCGTCCGGATGCGGCCCAGACCTAACGCAGCCTCGCGGGCTCGGCAGCTGCTACGAGAGTTGGAACAGAAAGATGTGTGGATACCTATGCCGCGTTGACGTTAGTTCAGGCCCAGTTTTCCACGCAGGGTCGACAAGTCTTCCGCCAGGGTGTTGACCGGGCCGACCAGCGCCTTGCGGTCGTTTTCCTTGACCTTGTCGTAGGTCTCGAAACCGCCGCCAGCGGTTTTGTACTTGGCCAGAATCGTGTTCACGCTGGCGAAGTTCTTGTCGACTTTGGCGACGAAGGCCTTGTCCTGTTTCTCGAGTTGCGGACGGAACAGGTCGACGATTTTCTTCGCGCCGTCGATGTTGCCCTGGAAGTCATACAGGTCGGTATGGCTGTAGCGATCCTCTTCGCCGGAGATCTTGGTCGCTGCGACTTCTTCAAGCAATGTAGCGGCGCCGCCCACGACTTTTTCCGGCGGGAAGGTCAGGCCGGCAACGCGGGTTTGCAGGTCCTTGACGTCTTTGTTCAAACCGTCGGCCAGATCACCAAGGCCCTCGGTGCTTTTCTCGGAGAACAGGCTGTATTCGATGCGGTGGAAACCGGTGAAGTCTTCAGCCTTGACACCTTTTTCGTGGTCGTTGACGCGCGAGTCGATGGACGCATCGAGGTCACTGAACAGCTCGGCAATCGGCTCGATCGACTCGTAGTAAACACGGGTGGGCGCATAGAGTTTTTGAGCGGTGGCCAGGTCACCTTTCTTCACCGCGTCGGTGAATTGCTGGGTGTGGCTGGCAAACCCGTCGAGCTGCTCGGTGACGTAGATTTTATAATCCGAGATCGGCCCCACCAGATCCAGCGGCGCTGTGGTGGCGAAAGCCGACAGTGGAGCGTGGAGCAAGCCAAGGGCGATCAGCAAAGCGAGAGGCGACTTCTTCATGGGACTTTTCCGTGGGTTTGTTGTGTTCAGGGGGTTAAGCCGTGGTTTTCGGTTGAGTGGCATCGAGCAGTGAACGACCGAAGAAATCCTTGTCGCCGGTTACGCCCGGCAAGGTGAAGAAGTAGCCGCCGCCGATGGGCTTGAGGTATTCCTCCAGCGGCTCGCCGTTGAGTCGGGTTTGCACAGTGATGAAACCGTTGTGCAGGTCGGCCTGGTAGCAGATGAACAGCAAGCCCATTTCCAGCTGACCGTTTTTGCTCACGCCGTTGGAATAATTGAACGGCCGACGCAGGATCAGATTGGCTTGGGTCGCGGCAGTGCGCGGGTTGGCCAGGCGGATGTGCGCGTCCATTTTGGTCAGTTTGCCGTGAGGGTCTTTGGCATAGTCGGGCACCTGGCTTTCATGGCTACCGCCGATGGGCGCGCCGGTACTTTTGACCCGACCGAGAATGCTTTCCTGTTCTTGCAGCGGCGTGCGGTCCCAACGCTCGACGAGGTTGCGGATAATCCGCACCGCCTGATAGCTGCCATTGGCCGCCCAGGCCGGCTCATCGCTGCCTGGTTGCACCCAGACAATCTGCTCCATGGTTTTCTTGTCGTTGGAATCGGGGTTGGCCGAGCCGTCACGAAAACCGAGGAAGTTGCGCGCACTTTGCGCAGGTGTTCCAGGCTTTGCCGGTGCTTGCGGCGGTACGCTGCCTTCCTGTTTCCAGCGCACCAACAGCAGGTCCGGCAGGTTTTTCACGATGTCGCGCAAGGCGTGAATATTGGTGTCAGCGGTGTTGGCGCAGAACTGCAGGCTCAGGTCGCCGTGGCAGAGCTCGGGTTGCAGTGCATCGTTGGGGAATCCGACCATGCGGATCAATCGCTTGGGCTTGGCGCTGGCCAGGCCGAAACGCTCGTCGAACAGCGATTCACCCACCGAGACAGTGACGGTCAGGTTGTCGGGTGTCACCACCGGGCCAAGAATTCCCGAGTCCACGGGTGGGAACTTCGGGTCGACCTGAGCCACTGGGCCGCCGGTCATCAGGAACGCAATGCGCTGGTTCAACGTGCGAAACAACCGCTCAAGGTCTTCGCGGTCGGTGGCCAATACGTCGAACGACACCAGCATGCCGCACGCCGGGCGTGGGGTGACGATGCCGGTCTGGTGCTGACCGTGGAAGTCATGGCGATCCTGGGTTTTGGCGCTGTTCGGTGCTTCAGTGACTTGCGCCGGGCTGGCGGCCATGGCCGGACAGCTCAACGTGCTGCCCGCCAACGCGACACCGGCGGCGCCCATGCCCAACAGTACGCGGCGACGCTGGGCATTGATCTGATCTAAATCGTTCATCTGAATAGGGTCTTCTGCTTATAGGCCGGAGAGGCCAAGGGCGGGATCGATTCCATCGAGTGCATCGGCCAGAGCCTTGGCCTTGTCGGCGAGTCTTGCGCGTTGAGCGGCGCCGACGCCGTCGTAACTGCTGTAGCCGCCTTTGACTCGCAAGCCATTGAGCTCGGCATCGAGAGCGTGAGTCGCCGTGTCCAATCGAGTCAGTAACGCGGCGGCAGGTTTGGTCAGTAACGGACGCAGCAGATCGACCACTTTGCGGGTGACGTCCAGGTTGGCGGCGAATCCGTTGAGGTCGATGTGGCTGTAACGTTCTTCTTCACCGCTGCTGGCGCGTATATCGGCCATGTTGCGGAGATTGCGGGCGACGATGCTCACCAGTTGTTCTGGTGGCAGCGATTGGGCCAGCAGTTGCTGTTTGAGCTGTGTGACGTCGGCGACCAGACGCTGGGCGACCGGCGCCAGACCGTCGATGTTTCGTTGCTGAAACAGCGCGTACTCGAGGCGGTGAAAGCCGACAAACTGCGGATCCTGCTCGCGCTTTTCAAAGTAATCGGCTCGAGCGTTGATAACCTTGTCCAGCTCCGCCAGGCGTTGAGCCGCCGGGGCGAGGCGTTGATAGGCCACGCGGGCCGGCACGTAGAGTGCCTGGGCCTGACTCAGGTCACCGGCGTCGATTGCCTTTTGCAACGCGCTGACAGCGTTGATCAGTGCGGTGCCCTGACTGCTCAGGTAAACCCGAAACTCCGACAACGGACCGATAAATGCCACTATCGACGGCCGTGCCTGCGCCGCTGCATCGGATGCGGCGGTGGGCGTGACGTGCAACGTGCCGCGCGGATTACTGAGCAAGCCGCAGGTAATCGCATAATCACCCGGCAGCAGATTGGCGGTGATCACCTGGCTCAGGCCGGGGGCGATGTTTTCGCGTTCCTCAAGCACCAGCACACCGTCGAGAATCTCCCATTCAACGGCGCGATCCGAGTGGTTGACGATGCGAAAACTGCTGCGGCCCGCTGGAACGGTCAGCGCATTCGGCTCGCAGCTGTGCGGATTAATCGTGACGGTGATCTCGTCATGATTTGTCTGACGCTTGGCCGCGGCCATTTGCGAGGCGTAGTAGAACAACCCGCCGGCGGCGATCATCACGATCACCGAACCGGCCACCGCCCGGCGCAGGGCGCGGGGAGGCGAGGTCTGAAGAGGGGCCTGGTTTGACATGAATGCCCTTAATGGCTGGAGACGGAAGAGGGTGGCGTGGCGGCTGGTTTAGCCGGCGCGCCAGTCGGGAGGAAGAACATCACCAGCGCGACCAGCAGATAAATCAGGTAGGCACCCAGGGTGCTGACAGTCGGGGCATCCTGATAACCGAACATGCCGGCCAGCACTGAACCCAACGGGCCATCCATCGGCAGGGTTGCGCTGAAATCGAAGAGCACGGTTTGCAGGTGATTCCACAGCCCGGCTTCATGCAGTGCGCGCACCGAACTTGCGAGAATGCCGGCCGCCACCACCAGAATGAACAGCCCGGTCCAGCGGAAGAACGCCGACAGGTTCAGGCGCATGCTGCCGCTGTAGATAAGGAAACCGATGACCATCGACAGCAGCAGGCCGAGCAGGGCACCAATCGGCGCCCCGGGGCCTTCGCTTTGCTGGAATACCGCGAGCAGGAAGAACACGGTTTCCAGGCCTTCACGGGCAACCGCGAAAAACACCATGGCGATCAGCGCGGTGACCTGGTGCCTGGAGCCGGCCAGCGCATGGTCGAGGGAAACGTGCAGCGAATGCTTGATCGAGCGCGCGACCTTGCGCATCCAGAACACCATCGAGCTCAAAACCGCGACGGCGATCAGGCCGATGACGCCCTCGAAGAGTTCCTGTTGTTTTTGCGGGAATTCAGCGCTGACCAGTTCCAGGCCACCGCCCACCAGCAGGGCCAGCGCGACGGCGAGGAAGACCCCGACCCACATCGCGGGCATCCATTGGCCGCGTCCGGTTTGTTTGAGATAACTGGCAATGATGCCGACGATTAACGCCGCTTCAACGCCTTCGCGCAGCATGATCAGAAAGGGAACCAGCATTCAGCACCGCGTCAGCTATGGAGTGGATGCTAATTTGTAACATAATGATACTCATTTCTAAATAGAGGTGATTGTCATTTGCCTGAACGGCAGCTGAACAAGAGTAGGAGCAAGGCTTGCCCGCGAAAAACGATAACGTGCTGTACCTGATGAACCTCATAGCCAATTTCGCGGGCAAGCCTTGCTCCTACGGATCCTGTGCCTGCGCTAAGATGGCCGACAAACAAAAAACAGGGTTCACCACGTTCAATGTCGGAAAAAGACACCATCTCCATTCATTTGGTGCGCGAAGCATTGCTGCAAAGCTGCGAGTTGAGTGCTGTCAGCACTGAAGTCTTGCTCAAGGTCGGGATTGAACCGCGCTCGCTCAGCGTGGCGGGTGCGCGTGTTCCGGCCACGGCCTACGCACGGTTGTGGCGACTGTTGGCGCGGCGCATGGACGACGAATTCTTTGGCATGGACCCGCGTCGGTTGAAATCCGGCAGCCTGGAATTTCTCTGTCGTTGCGCCATGGCCCAGCCGACGTTGGCCGCGGGATTGACCGCCGGGCTGGGGTTTCTGTCGTTGATGCTGGAGCGCATGCCGGCGCAGCTGGTTCATCAGCAAAGCCTGGCGGAAATCGTCCTGCTCGAAGACGACCAGGAACCTCGTCGCGCCTTCACTTATTTCACCTACTGGATGATCGTCCATGGTGTTGCCTGCTGGCTGGCGGGGCGGCGGATACCGATTCTGGCCATCGAACTGCGCTGCGCGGAACCGGACTTCTGCGATGACTATAAGGTGATGTTCTCCGAGAACCTGCGCTTCGACCGACCGCGTACACGGATGATTTTCTCGGCGGATTGCCTGGATCTGCCAATCAAGCGCAGCAGCGACGAGCTCAAGCGCTTTTTGGCCCATGCGCCGGCCAATATCCTGGTCAAGTATCGCGATCCGCAAAGCCTCGCCAGCCGGATCAAACACGATTTGCGGCATCTGCCTGCCGAACAGTGGCCGGAAACCGACAGCCTGGCGCAGCGCCTGTGCATGTCCGCTTCGACACTGCGTCGCCGCTTGGCGGAAGAAGGGCAAACCTATCAAGGCTTGAAGGACAGCGTGCGCAAGGAGCTGGCGATTGTCTGGCTGGCAGAACCTTCGATCAGCTTCGCCGAAATCGCCACGCGGCTCGGGTTTGCCGATGCCAGTTCGTTCTACAAGGCGTTTCGCAAATGGTCGGGGTCCAATCCGGGGCATTACCGCAGTTTGATTCTCAACGAAGCAGGACAGTAATTGACTCCTGTGGCGAGGGAGCTTGCTCCCGTTCGATCGCGAAGCGGTCGCAAAGCCCGTTGATAGTGACCTTCTGATAGAACGCGATTGCAGATTTTGGGGCTGCTACGCACCCCAGCGGGAGCAAGCTCCCTCGCCACGTGGATTTTGCATCCTTGTCTTGGCCAAACCAGTCACGCAACTTGAAAGCTTTGACCATTGTCCCGCGCCGCCCGCGGAGCGAGTATTTCCTGGATTTTTACGGTTCCCCCAACCTAATAAAAATACAGAGGGATTCTGGCAATGCGCGATTACCTGTCTGCGACTTCACAGTTCAACTATCAGCACACCGTCGATGCTGCGCTCAGCGGCTCGTTGACCGCACTCAACGCCTGCGTTGAATGCTGCGACCGCCATGCGATACCCGGGCGCATTGCCTTGTTCTGGGAGGGCCGCGACGGTGCCAGCGCCACGTACACCTTCAGCGATCTGCAGGACAAAGCCGCGCGCTTTGCCAATTTCTTGCTGGCTCAGGGCGTGAAGAAGGGCGACAAGGTCGCCGGCCTGTTGCCACGCAATGTCGAATTGCTGATTGTGGTGTTCGCCACCTGGCGCATCGGCGCGGTCTACCAGCCGTTGTTTACCGCCTTCGGCCCGAAAGCCATCGAGCACCGCCTCAACAGTTCCGGCGCCGCCGTGGTGGTGACCGACGCGGTCAATCGTCCAAAACTCAATGACGTTGCCGACTGCCCGACCATCGTCACCGTCGGCGGCCCGAAAGGTCAGGGCATCGTCCGCGGTGATTTCAGTTTCTGGGCCGAACTGCCCAATTATTCCGCTCAATGTGAACCCGTGCTGCTGGACGGCGAAGACCCGTTCCTGCTGATGTTCACCTCAGGCACCACCGGCCCGTCGAAAGCCTTGTCGGTGCCGCTCAAGGCGATCGTTGCGTTCCAGAGCTACACCCGCGACGCAGTGGACCTGCGCCCTGAAGATGCGTTCTGGAACGTCGCCGATCCGGGCTGGGCGTATGGCATCTACTTTGGTGTGACCGGACCGCTGTCCATGGGCCATCCGATCACCTTTTACGATGGCCCGTTCACCCTTGAAAGCACCTGCCGGGTGATCAACAAATACGGCATCACCAACCTCACCGGTTCACCCACCGCGTACCGCTTGCTGATCGCCGGCGGCGACGAGTTCGCCCGTTCGATCAAAGGCAAACTGCGGATTGTCAGCAGCGCCGGCGAACCGTTGAACCCGGAAGTGATCCGCTGGTTCGCCGACAATCTCGGCGTGGTGATCCACGACCATTATGGCCAGACCGAACTCGGTATGGTGCTGTGCAACCACCATGGCCTTGAACATTCGGTGCATGTCGGTGCGGCAGGGTTTGCCTCGCCCGGTCACAGGATCGTGGTGCTGGATGAGGCCTATAACGAACTGTCGGTCGGTCAGCCGGGGATTCTTGCCATCGATCGCACGCAATCGCCGATGTGCTGGTTTGCCGGTTACGAAGGTGCGCCGACCAAGGCTTTCGTCGGCAACTATTACTTGAGTGGCGATACCGTCGAACTGAACCCGGATGGCAGCATCAGCTTCGTCGGCCGCAGCGACGACGTGATCACCACCTCCGGCTACCGGGTCGGTCCGTTCGACGTGGAGAGTGCGTTGATCGAACACCCCGCCGTGGTTGAAGCAGCGGTGATCGGCAAACCGGATCCGGAACGCACCGAACTGGTGAAAGCCTTCGTCGTGCTCAGCGCGCAATACCGTGCTTCACCTGAACTGGCCGAAGAACTGCGCCAGCATGTGCGCAAGCGATTGGCGGCGCACTCATACCCGCGTGAAATCGAATTTGTCAGCGAATTGCCGAAAACCCCAAGCGGCAAATTGCAGCGCTTTATCTTGCGCAACCAGGAAATCGCCAAGGCTCAAGAGGCCACGGCGAAGAACGTTTCAGCTTGAATCCAAGGAAACAATGATGCAGATCGAAAACAAGGTTTTTCTCGTCACCGGCGGTGCGTCGGGCCTGGGCGCGGCCACGGCTGAAATGCTGGTGGGTGCCGGTGCCAAAGTCATGCTGGTGGACCTGAATGCCGAAGCCGTCGCGGCTCAGGCAAAACGGCTCGGCGCGCATTGCGTCGTCGCGGACATCAGTCAGGAAGCGGCGGCAGAAGCAGCGGTGCAGGCAGCGGTCGCAGCGTTTGGTGGCCTGCACGGGCTGGTCAACTGTGCCGGTGTGGTCCGTGGTGAGAAAATCCTCGGCAAGAACGGCCCGCACGCACTGGCCAGTTTCAGCCAGGTGATCAACGTCAACCTGATCGGTAGCTTCAACATGCTGCGCCTGGCGGCTGCGGCGATTGCCGAAACAGAAGCCAATGAAGACGGCGAGCGCGGGGTGATCATCAACACCGCTTCGGTGGCGGCCTTCGACGGCCAGATCGGCCAGGCCGCCTACGCTGCCTCCAAAGGCGCGATTGCCAGCCTGACCTTGCCTGCCGCCCGTGAACTGGCGCGCTACGGCATCCGGGTGATGACCATCGCCCCAGGCATCTTCGAAACGCCGATGATGGCCGGCATGACCCAGGAAGTGCGCGACTCGCTGGCCGCTGGCGTGCCGTTCCCGCCACGCCTTGGCAAACCGGTTGAGTACGCCGCGCTGGTCAGGCATATCATAGAAAACAGCATGCTCAACGGCGAGGTGATCCGTCTCGACGGTGCCTTGCGTATGGCCGCCAAATAAGGAGTATTTGTCATGACAATGTCCCACGATCCAATCGTTATCGTCAGCGCCGTCCGCACCCCGATGGGTGGTTTTCAAGGTGAACTGAAAAGCCTCAGCGCGCCACAACTGGGCGCTGCTGCGATCCGCGCCGCCGTCGAGCGTGCCGGTGTGGCCGCCGACGCGGTAGAAGAAGTGCTGTTTGGTTGCGTGCTGTCCGCCGGCCTCGGTCAGGCTCCTGCTCGTCAAGCAGCGCTGGGTGCAGGGTTGGACAAGTCCACCCGTTGCACCACCCTGAACAAAATGTGCGGTTCGGGCATGGAAGCGGCCATCCTCGCGCACGACATGCTGCTGGCCGGCAGTGCCGATGTGGTGGTTGCTGGCGGGATGGAAAGCATGTCCAACGCACCTTACTTGTTGGATCGTGCGCGCAGCGGCTACCGCATGGGCCACGGCAAAGTGCTTGACCACATGTTCCTCGACGGCCTGGAAGATGCCTACGACAAGGGCCGCCTGATGGGCACCTTCGCCGAGGACTGCGCCGAGGCCAACGGCTTCACGCGTGAAGCGCAAGATGAGTTCGCAATCGCTTCGACCACGCGCGCGCAACAGGCGATCAAGGACGGCAGCTTCAACGCTGAAATCGTTCCGCTGCAGGTCATAGTCGGCAAAGAGCAGAAACTCATCACCGATGACGAACAACCACCGAAAGCCAAACTGGACAAGATCGCCAGCCTGAAACCGGCGTTCCGTGACGGCGGCACTGTGACGGCGGCCAACTCCAGTTCAATTTCCGACGGCGCAGCGGCGTTGCTGCTGATGCGTCGTTCAGAAGCTGAAAAACGTGGCCTGAAACCGCTGGCAGTGATCCATGGTCACGCAGCTTTCGCTGATACGCCGGGGCTGTTCCCGGTGGCACCGGTGGGCGCGATCAAGAAACTGCTGAAGAAAACCGGCTGGTCGCTGGATGAGGTCGAGCTGTTCGAAGTCAACGAAGCCTTCGCGGTGGTCAGCCTGGTGACGATGACCAAGCTGGAAATCCCCCACAGCAAGGTCAACGTCCACGGTGGCGCCTGTGCGCTGGGTCACCCGATCGGCGCTTCGGGTGCGCGGATACTTGTGACCTTGCTCTCGGCCTTGCGCCAGAAAGGCCTGAAACGCGGCGTCGCAGCGATCTGCATCGGCGGCGGTGAAGCCACGGCCATGGCCGTTGAATGCCTGTACTAAGGAATCAACATGCTACCAACTGACGAACAACTACAAATCAGCGACGCGGCCCGGCAATTTGCTCAGGAACGGCTCAAGCCGTTCGCCGCCGAGTGGGATCGCGAGCACCGCTTTCCCAAGGAAGCCATCGGCGAAATGGCCGAGCTGGGCTTCTTCGGCATGTTGGTACCGGAGCAGTGGGGCGGTTGCGACACCGGTTACCTGGCGTACGCCATGGCCCTGGAAGAAATCGCCGCTGGCGATGGCGCCTGCTCGACCATCATGAGCGTGCACAACTCGGTGGGTTGCGTGCCGATCCTCAAGTTCGGCAACGACGATCAGAAAGAGCGCTTCCTCAAGCCGTTGGCCAGCGGCGCCATGCTCGGGGCGTTCGCGCTGACCGAGCCGCAGGCCGGTTCCGACGCCAGCAGCCTGAAAACCCGTGCCCGCCTGAACGGCGATCACTACGTGCTCAACGGCTGCAAGCAGTTCATTACCTCGGGGCAAAATGCCGGGGTGGTGATTGTCTTCGCGGTCACCGACCCGAGCGCCGGCAAACGCGGGATCAGTGCCTTTATCGTGCCGACCGATTCACCGGGCTACAAGGTTGCGCGGGTTGAAGACAAGCTCGGCCAGCACGCCTCGGACACCTGCCAAATCCTCTTTGAGGACGTGCAGGTGCCGGTGGCCAATCGTCTGGGCGAGGAGGGCGAAGGCTACAAAATCGCCCTGGCCAACCTTGAAGGCGGACGTGTCGGGATTGCTTCGCAGTCGGTCGGCATGGCCCGCGCCGCGTTCGAAGCCGCCCGCGATTACGCCCGCGAGCGCGAGAGTTTCGGCAAGCCGATCATCGAGCATCAGGCGGTAGCCTTCCGTTTGGCTGACATGGCCACGCAAATCGCTGTCGCCCGGCAAATGGTGCATTACGCCGCCGCCCTGCGTGACAGCGGCAAACCGGCGCTGGTGGAAGCCTCGATGGCCAAGCTGTTCGCCTCGGAAATGGCCGAAAAGGTCTGCTCGACGGCCTTGCAAACCCTCGGTGGTTACGGTTACCTGAGCGACTTCCCGCTGGAGCGGATCTACCGCGACGTGCGGGTTTGTCAGATCTATGAAGGCACCAGCGATATTCAGCGCATGGTCATTTCGCGCAATCTTTGAGAAGGAACGTTGCATGAGCTACGAAACGATTTTGTTGGAAGTCCAGGGTCGCGTGGGTCTGATCACCCTCAACCGCCCGCAAGCCCTGAATGCCTTGAATGCGCAGATCGTCAGCGAGCTGAACCACGCGCTGGATGGTCTGGAAGCCAATCCGGAAATCGGCTGCATCGTGCTGACCGGCTCGAAGAAAGCCTTTGTTGCCGGTGCCGACATCAAGGAAATGGCCGAGCTGACCTATCCGCAGATCTACCTTGACGACCTGTTCAGCGACAGTGACCGGGTGGCCAACCGACGCAAACCGGTCATTGCCGCGGTCGCCGGTTTTGCGTTGGGTGGTGGCTGTGAGCTGGCGCTGATGTGCGACTTCATTCTGGCCGGCGACAACGCCAAATTCGGCCAGCCGGAAATCAACCTCGGCGTGTTGCCGGGCATGGGCGGCACCCAGCGCCTGACTCGCGCCGTGGGCAAGGCCAAAGCCATGGAAATGTGCCTCAGCGGCCGCCTGATCGATGCGGTGGAAGCGGAACGCTGCGGCATCGTTGCGCGCATCGTGCCGGTGGATGAGTTGCTGGATGAAGCGCTGAAGGTTGCCGCGTTGATTGCCAAGAAGTCCTTGCCGATTGCAATGATGGTCAAGGAAAGCGTCAACCGCGCTTTTGAAGTCAGCCTGTCCGAAGGCGTGCGTTTCGAACGTCGGGTGTTCCATGCGGCGTTTGCCACACAGGACCAGAAAGAAGGCATGGCGGCGTTTATTGCCAAGCGTGAGGCGCAGTTCGTCGGTAAGTAATGCAGCGTCCTCACTGACGTCATCGCGGGCAAGCCTTGCTCCTACAGATCACCTGAATCCGTAGGAGCAAGGCTTGCCCGCGATGCTTTTGGGGGCTCACACCAGGTAGTTCTTGAGCTCCCGCGCAATCACCATCCGCTGAATCTCGCTCGACCCTTCATAAATCTGCGTGATCCGCGCATCGCGGTAGTAGCGTTCCACCGGATAATCTTCCAGATAGCCGTAGCCGCCGTGAATCTGTATCGCGGACGAACAGACTTTCTCAGCCATCTCCGAGGCAAACAGCTTGGCCTGCGAGGCTTCCGACAGGCATGGCTTGCCGGCGCTGCGCAACCGGGCGGCGTGGAGGATCAGCAGGCGTGCGGCGTTCAGCCGGGTGTGCATGTCGGCGAGCATGTTGGCGACGCTTTGGTGCTCGATGATCGGTTTGTCGAACTGCACCCGGTCACGGGCGTAGGCCAGCGCTGCTTCGAACGCTGCACGGGCGATGCCCAGTGCCTGCGCGGCGATGCCAATGCGACCGCCTTCAAGGTTGGACAAGGCAATCGCCAAACCCTTGCCGCGCTCACCGAGCAGATTGGCTTCGGGGATCGTGCAGTTGTTCAGCGTCACCGCGCAGGTGTCGGAAGCGCGGATACCCATCTTGTGTTCGCTGCGGTCGACGATAAAACCCGGTGTGTCGGTTGGCACCAGGAACGCCGACAAACCTTTCTTGCCCAGATCCGGATCGGTCACGGCAAACACAATCGCCAGTTTTGCCCGTCGACCGTTGCTGACGAACTGCTTGGCGCCATTGATCACCCACTGGCCGTCGCGCAGTTCGGCGCGGGTGCGCAGGTTATGCGCCTCGGAACCGGCCTGCGGCTCGGTCAGGCAGAAGCAGCCGATGGCCTGACCGCTGGCCAGATCCGCCAGCCAGGTCTGTTTCTGTTCTTCAGTGCCATAGTTGAGAACCGGCCCGCAGCCCACCGAATTGTGGATGCTCATCAGGGCGCCGGTGGCGCCGTCGCCGGCAGAAATCTCTTCCACCGCCAGCGCGTAGGCCACGTAGTCGACGTAAGTGCCGCCCCATTCCTCGGGAACCACCATGCCGAGCAAACCCAGCTCGCCCATCTTGGCCACGAGCGCATCATCGATCCAGCCGGCTTTTTCCCAGGCCTGGGCGTGAGGGGCGATTTCGCCGCGGGCAAAGTCCCGGGCCATGTCGCGGATCATCACTTGTTCTTCGGTCAATTCGATATCGTGCATGGCTCAGCTCCCGCTCTGGTCAAAACCGCTGAAGAAGCTCGCAACGTGTTTGGCGTCCAGCGCCTGCACGGTCGGAGGGTTCCAGCGTGGGCTCTTGTCTTTGTCGATCAGCAAGGCGCGGACGCCTTCGATCAGGTCACCGCGTTCGAACCACTGACGATCGAGGTGCAGTTCGAGGGCGAAGCAGTTTTCCAGGCTCAGCTGACGGCCGCGACGCAGCATCTCTAACGTTACACCCATGGCCAGCGGTGAACGACTGTCGAGTAAATCGGCAGTGGTCATTGCCCAATCGTGACTGTCGGCAACCGTAACGGTGCGCAGTTGCTCGACAATGCTTGGCACATCCGGCAGCGCGAAGAAGTGGTCGATCGTTGGCCGCAGTGCCTGCAATGGTGCATCGGGCAGTTGCTGTAGCGCGAGTTTCGCCAGTAGGCCTTGCAGGTCCTTGAGCGGGGTGTCGTGCCACTCGAGGCTGTCGAGGTGTTGATCCAGTTCGGCGAGTTTCTGGCTTTCCAGGTACCAATCGGCCAACCCGCAATACAGCGCATCGGCGGCGCGGATCTGCACGCCGCTGACGCCGAGGTAGATGCCCAGTTCGCCGGGAATCCGTGGCAGGAAGTAGCTGCCGCCAACGTCAGGGAAGTAACCGATGGCCACTTCCGGCATTGCCAGGCGACTGCGTTCGGTGACTACCCGCAGGTCTGCGCCTTGCACCAGGCCCATGCCGCCGCCGAGGACGAAACCGTCCATCAACGCCAGTACCGGTTTGCGGTAATGGTGGATCGCCAGGTCGAGGGCGTATTCCTCGACGAAAAAGTCTTCATGCAGGGTGCCGCCGCTTTTGAAACTGTCGTACAGCGAACGGATATCGCCACCGGCGCAGAAGGCCTTTTCGCCAGCCCCGCGCAACACCACGGCGTGGATATGCGGGTCTTTCGACCAGGCATCGAGTTGTCGGTGCAGGCTACGGACCATGTCCAGGGTAATGGCGTTGAGGCCGGCAGGGCGATTGAGGGTCAGGTGGCCAATGTGGTTGCGGACCTCGGCCAGCACGTCGTTGGCGCTGGCATCAATGCCGTGGGTCGCCTGGGATGAAACCTGAGCAGTCATCACTAACTCCCTGCTTTTATTGTTCTTTATAGAAGTGTTCGCGCGCGAACGATGCCGGATCGTAACAGTGCAAATTTGCGATGTACAACCGTGATAGATGCAGGTCCGGTCTGCATTTTTGTAATACCTGCAAACGCCTTCATCGCAAAAATCCCCTAATAGGGCATTCACGACAGGATCGGCTGTGAAAATGCTGACATCAGCACAAGCGAGCTGTCTGCGACGGTCCTTTCGACACCTCGGCACAATCGACTGTTGGCATTCTGGCGTTCCATTCGAAGCCGTCTGCGCCAAGGGTTTCAGGGTGGGGTGTGGCCGGCCTTTGGCGGTGCACCGAACACAAACAATAAGAACGCTGCTGCGGCAGACGCCGCATCGACTCTCTGTTCCTGCCCATAAAGGCGCCCAGGCATTCGTGCCCGGTCGCGATAATTCCAATCAAATCGGGACTTATGAAGATGAAAACCCAATGGCTGACGTTGCCTGTACTCGCGATGCTGTTCTGCTCGGCCGGCGCTAGCGCCAAAGAGTGGACTGAACTGCGCTTTGGCACCAACCCAAGCTACCCGCCGTTTGAGTCGACCACCGCCGACGGTGGCGTGCAAGGCTTTGGCGTGGACCTGGGCAACGCGATCTGCGCCGAACTGAAGCTCAAGTGTGTGTGGGTCAGCAATGACTTCGACGGGCTGATTCCTGCGCTCAAGGCCGGCAAGTTCGATGCCATCGAGTCGTCGATGACCGTCACCGACGCCCGCAAGAAGCAGATCGATTTTACCGACCGTCTGTATGCCGGCCCGACCGCCATCGTCACCCGCAAGGATTCGGGGCTTGAGCCCACCGCCGAGTCGCTCAAGGGCAAGACCATTGGTTTCATGCAAGGCACCATTCAGGAAACCTACGCCAGGGCCAAACTGGCGCCGGGCGGGGTGAAGCTGCGCGCCTATCAGAACCAGGATCAGGTCTACGCCGATCTGGTTTACGGCCGCCTCGACGCCTCGATTCAGGACAAGCTGCAAGCGCAGATGAGCTTCCTTGAGTCGCCACAAGGCGCCCCCTTCAAGAACAGCCAAGGCATCAGTGATCCGCTGGTGCCGGCGGATATCGCCATCGGTGTACGCAAGGACAACGACGAGCTCAAAGGCATGCTCAATACCGCCATCAAGGCCCTGCACGAGAAGGGCATCTACGCGCAGATCCAGAAGAAATACTTCGGCGATCTGGACCTCTACAACAACTGATCAGCGCACCTGAAGCATTGGGCCGTGGTTCACGACCCAATGCCTCGCTGTGGTGCTTCAAGACAGGTGACTTGCGTGAATACCTTCCTCAATGCTCTGGGCCTGGATCTCTCGGCCCTGCAAGGCTATGGCCCACTGCTGCTGCACGGCACCTGGGTGACCCTGAAACTCTCGGCGCTGTCGCTGCTGGTCAGCATGCTGCTGGGTTTGCTCGGTGCGGCGGCCAAGCTTTCGCCGCTGCGGCTGCTGAACCTGCCGGCAACCTTTTACACCACGCTGATTCGCGGTGTACCGGACCTGGTGTTGATGTTGCTGATCTTCTACAGCCTGCAAGGCTGGTTGAGCAGCCTGACCGAGTTCATGCAATGGCCGTACATGGAAATCGACCCGTTCGTGGCCGGTATCGTGACCCTGGGCTTTATCTATGGTGCGTATTTTACCGAGACCTTTCGTGGCGCGATCCTCAGTGTTCCTCGGGGGCAACAGGAGGCCGGCGCGTCGTTTGGCCTGAGCCGTTGGCAGCGGTTTTACTGCGTGGTGTTCCCGCAGATGATGCGCTTTGCCTTGCCGAGTCTGGGCAACAACTGGCTGGTGCTGCTCAAGGCTACGGCGCTGGTGTCGATCATCGGCTTGTCGGACCTGGTCAAGGTCGCGCAGGAGGCCGGCAAAAGCACCTTCAACATGCTGGATTTTCTGTTGCTGGCGGCAGCGCTGTACCTGCTGATCACCAGCGCTTCGAACTATGTCTTGCGCGTGCTTGAACGGCGCTACAACCAGGGCGTGCGAGGGATGACGCGATGATCGAATTGATCTCCGAATACTGGAAACCTTTCCTGTTCAGTGACGGCTACAACTTCACCGGTTTGGCCATGACCTTATGGCTGCTGGTGGTGAGCATCGTGCTCGGATTCTGCCTGTCACTGCCGCTGGCGATCATGCGCACTTCGCGCTGGGGCCTGCTGCGCTGGCCGGTGCAGCTGTTCACTTACGTGTTTCGCGGCACGCCGCTGTATATCCAGTTGCTGATTTGCTACAGCGGAATCTACGGCATCGCGGTGGTCCGCTCGCAGCCGCTGCTGGAAGCGTTCTTTCGCGATGCGATGAACTGCACCTTGCTGGCGTTCACCCTCAACACTTGCGCCTACACCGTCGAGATCTTCGCCGGGGCGATCCGCAGCATTCCCTACGGTGAAATCGAGGCGGCCCATGCCTATGGCCTGAGTGGCTGGCGTTTGTATGTGAAGTTGATTCTGCCTTCGGCGTTGCGTCGGGCGCTGCCTTACTACAGCAACGAAGTGATCCTGATGCTGCACGCCACGTCGGTGGCGTTCACCGCGACCATTCCGGACATCCTCAAGGTTGCCCGGGACGCGAATGCCGCGACCTTCATGACCTTCCAGGCCTTCGGTATCGCCGGGCTGCTGTACCTCGCGCTGTCATTTGGCCTGGTCGGCGCGTTTCGTCTCGCAGAGAAGCGCTGGCTGAATTTCCTCGGGCCGGCTCACTGAGATCCGGAACCGGCTTTTTTCCTCCCTCTTTCTGTCCAGAACGCTGTCGCCAACGGCAGCGCTCCAGGAGTGTTGCATGTACAAACTGACCGTTGAAAATCTGTATAAACGCTTCGGTGACAACGAAGTACTCAAGGGCGTCTCGTTGAATGCCCGCGCCGGTGATGTGGTGAGCATGATTGGCGCCAGTGGCTCCGGCAAAAGCACTATGCTGCGGTGTATCAACTTCCTTGAACGGGCGGATGAAGGTGCCATCGAGCTGGACGGCGAGCGGATTGTCACCCGCCAGGCGCCCGGTGGCATGCGGGTTGCCAACCCGGCACAGTTGCAGCGCTTGCGCACGCGGCTGGCGATGGTGTTTCAGCACTTCAACCTGTGGAGTCATCTGACGGTTTTGGAGAACATCATGCTGGCGCCGTGCAAAGTCCTGGGCGTCAGTCGCAAGGACGCTGAAGTCAGCGCTCGGGCGTATCTGGACAAGGTTGGTCTGCCGCAACGCGTGGCCGAGCAGTACCCGGCCTTCCTGTCCGGCGGCCAACAACAACGGGTAGCGATTGCCCGGGCATTGGCGGTGGAACCACAGATTCTGTTGTTCGATGAGCCGACTTCGGCCCTCGACCCGGAACTGGTGGGTGAAGTATTGAAGGTGATTCAGGCGTTGGCTGAAGAAGGCCGGACCATGTTGATGGTGACCCACGAAATGGGCTTTGCCCGGCAGGTGTCCAGCCAGGTGCTGTTCCTGCATCAAGGCCGGGTCGAGGAGCAGGGCGATGCAACGATTCTCGACCAGCCGAAAAGCGAGCGTTTACAGCAATTTTTATCGGGCCGTTTGAAGTGAGGCAAGGCGTACATGGCGGACATCCGCGATATGTCGATCGTGCTTGATCGTATCGATCAGGCAATCATTGAGGTGCTGCGCCACGAAGGGCGCATCACCTATCAGAAGCTTTCCGAGCGCGTGCACCTGACGCCAAGGCCATGCCTTGAGCGGGTGCGCAAGCTCGAACAGCTCGGCGTCATTCGTGGCTACGGGGCGATTCTCGACGAGAAAAAACTGACCCCCGGTCTGTCGTTACTGGTGCTGGTGGCACTCTCGAACCAGAGCGGGCGCGCCGCGCAGAAAGCCTTCGAAGCCAAAGTCCGCGCCTGTCCGCAAGTGCTGGAGTGCCAATTGATCAGCGGCGCCTTCGACTACAGCCTGCGGATGCGCTGTCGCGACATGGAACACTACCGGGTATTGACCGAAGTCTGGTTCGACGACCCGGACCTGCACATCGACAAACTGGTCAGCCACCCCGAGCTGGCAATGGTCAAAACCTCCACCTAGAACGGGCCCAGCGCCGCAGTTCCGTAGCAGCTGGCGCAGCCTGCGTTCGGCTCGGTCCGCGCTCGGGCGCAGCAGTCGTAAATGCTGACGACTCGGTGAGTCTGAAGCACCGCAGAGCATGGTTTTACGACCGCTACGCAGCCGAACGCAGGCTGCGCCAGCTGCTACGGTAATCAGCGATTTCAGACGATTTATCACGCCCGCCAAATCGGCTGCAAGCCACCGCGTTTTCAGCCATTTCCAGCACCAACTCCCTCCTTATCAGCCGGGTTTTTCCGGCGCCGAATCAGACAATGAGCACCTCTCAACCCTCATTGATTCTGTGCCCATGCAAACCACCAATACCGTTTTGATGATTCGCCCGACACGTTTCTCCTTCAACCAGGACACGGCCGCCAACAACCGTTTCCAGCGTCCGGCGGCTGCAGCCGAAGACGTACAACTCAAGGCCCTGCAAGAGTTCGACGGCTATGTCGCCGCCCTGCGCGAGCACGGCGTTGAAGTCATGGTGCACAACGACAGCGAAGCCCCGCACACCCCGGACTCGATCTTTCCGAACAATTGGTGGAGCAGCCATCCCGACGGCACGCTCGTGCTGTACCCGATGCAGGGCCACAACCGGCGCCTGGAGCGCGACAAAGGCGTACTCGACTGGCTGCGCGATGCCTACCGCATCGAGCAATTGCTCGACCTCTCCGACCTTGAGCAGCAGGAAGTATTCCTCGAGGGCACCGGCAGCATGGTCCTCGATCGCGAACAGCGGATTTGCTACGCCGGCTACTCGACCCGCACCCACGCGAAGGCGTTGGATCAGGTGGTTGAACACCTCGGCTATGAACTCTGCGCGTTCAACGCGGTGGACCGTCACGGCGTGCCGATCTATCACACCAACGTGATGATGAGCGTCGGCAGGCAACTGGCGGTGGTCTGTCTGGAGTCGGTCAGCGACCTGGACGAACGCAATGCACTGCGCTCACGCCTGGAATGCAGCGGCAAGCAAGTCTTGACCCTGAGCTTCGATCAACTGGAGTCGTTCGCCGGCAACATGCTTGAAGTGCACAACGCCGCTGGCGAGCCGTTGCTGGTGATGTCGCGCACGGCCTGGCGGTCGCTGCATGCCGACCAGCGCCGGATGGTCGAAGCGTACGCCAAACCTCTACCGGTAAACATCGACACCATCGAGCGGATTGGCGGCGGCAGCGCGCGCTGCATGCTCGCGGAAGTCTATCTGCCTAAACGCGTGAGCCCACAGGAGCAGCATTGATGATCGTCCGTCCTGCAACAATGAATGACCTGCCGGCGTTGCTGGCACTGGCCCACAGCGCCGGCGCCGGTTTGACCACCTTGCCCGCCGATGCCGGGCGTTTGCGTCAGCGCCTGGAATGGGCTGAAAAAACCTTCGCCGGAGAAGCCGAACGGGCTGATGCCGATTACCTGTTTGTGCTGGAGGCCGACAACGGCGAAGCTGTCGGTATCTGCGCCCTGGCTGGCGCGGTCGGGCTGCGCGAGCCTTGGTACAACTACCGGATGGGGTTGTTTGTCGCCGCGTCGAAAAACCTCGGGATCAACCAGCAATTGCTGACGCTGTTTCTCGGCAATGACATGACCGGGCAATCGGAGTTGTGTTCGTTGTTCCTGCACGCCGGTCATCGCAGCGGTCTGAATGGTCGTTTGCTGTCCAAGGCGCGGTTCCTGTTTCTCGCCGAATTTCGCCAGTACTTTGGCGACAAGGTGATCGCTGAAATGCGCGGTTACTCGGACGAAGACGGCGTCTCGCCGTTCTGGGAAGGGCTGGGCCGGCACTTCTTCAAGATGGATTTTGCCGACGCCGACTACCTCACCGGGCTGGGCAACAAGACCTTCATTGCCGAACTGATGCCGAAGTTCCCGCTGCCGACCTGCCTGCTGCCCGAGGCTGCGCGGGCAACGATCGGCCGGGTTCATCCCAACACCGAACCGGCGCTGGGGATGCTCAAGGCTGAAGGGTTCGAGCACAAGGATTACATCGACATCTTCGACGGCGGCCCGTTGATCGAGTGCGCCACCGGCGACATTCGCGCGGTGCGTGACAGCCAGGTATTGCAACTGAGCATCGGCACGCCGGGAGAGCAGGCGGCGGTGTATCTGATTCACAACCGCCAGTTCGCCGATTGCCGGATCACCGCCGCGCCAGCGCGGGTCGCCGCCGGGACCTTGATTGTCGATGCCCACACCGCCAAGGCACTGGGCTTGACGGCCGGTGCTTCGGTGCGCGCCGTCAGCCTGGCCGTGCCGGCGCGACAGCAGTCGGCGGCCTAATGGTTTAGTGGCTAAGGCCGAGTGCCAAACACTTCACTGATGCTGCGGCGTTTGGCATGCAGCTCGCTGGCGTGGATCAACTGCTCAAGGTCCTCGGGCGTGACGTCGAAGAACTCCTGCATGTCGGCCAGGGCCAGCTTGAGGTCTTCGGCGGTAATCGCCAGCGCGTCTGCGGGCGGATGATCTGCGGGCACCGTGGCGACCGGTTCACTGTGGCCCTTGGGGTAACGGATCCGCGTCAGGTTGTTATAGGCCAGGGCGCTGAGCAGCATGCACGTCGCGGCGAGCATCACCGGCCCGAGTTCGCGCCATTCCATCGCGATGGTCGCCGGGTCCGCCACCACCAGCAGCAACGCCAACGCACCCGCCGGCGGGTGCAGGCAACGCAGCCAGCACATCAGAATCAACGCCATGCCAGCCGCCAGGCAGGCACTGCCCAGCGTGCGCCCAAGCACATGGGCCACCAGCAGCGACACCACCGCTGCACACAAATAGCCGCCGAGAATTGACCATGGCTGCGCCAGTGCGCCGGAAGACACGGCGAACAGCAACACCGCCGAAGCGCCCAACGGCCCGATCAAGTGCAAGGCCACATCCATGCCGAACACCTGGCCACAGAGCCAGACGCTCAGCAGCGTGCCCAGCGACATGCCGATGGCGGCACGGCTCCATTCAGAGGGGCGGGTGTTGACGGCAGCGGGTATCCAGCGAGCGAGCATAACGAAAACGATCCAGTGGCAAAGAACGGGCAAAAAGAAGGGCTTGTCTGGATCACCAGAAAGCCCTTTAAACGTTCCAACATTTGGGGGAGGAACCGGCACAGTGTGCCGATCTATCTCACCCCTGACAAATTCATATTAATGATCTTTCAGTGCATTTATTTTGAAGTGTGGCGACGCGCCGACCACTCAGGAAACACAGCAATCCGCCCATGGCGGTCAGTGCGCTGAGGGCATAAAACATCGTCGCCGGTGCCGTGTGGGTCAGCAAAAAGCCGCAAATCACCGGGCTCGCCGCACCGCCCAATGCCGCCAGGTTCTGCGCGCCGTAGTAGCTGCCGCGCAGTTCTTCCGGTGCCAGGGTATCGACGAACAGGAACTCTGCCGGGTAGATGATCATTTCGCCAAGGGTGAAGACAAACATCGCCAGGCACCACTGCACCAGGTTCTGCGCAAAGCTGAAGCCGATCAATCCGAAGATGAACAGGCTGCTGCCGATAACAATCCAGTAACGCAGCTGTTCGCGTTTAAGGAATCGGCCGATCTGGTACTGCAAGAGAATCACGCTGATCGCGTTGCAGGCGAGGATCGCGGCCATGGTTTTCAGCGCAATGTGCTCGTTTTGCGTCACCAGCAGGTATTGCGACAGGTACAGGGTGAAACGTCCGTGCACCACGGTGCTGAGCAGGCAGCCGCAGGTGAACATGATCAGTGTGCGGTCGTTCTTCAGGGTCACCAGGGTTTTCAGAAAGCTCTGTGGCTGGCCAACAGCCGCTTCCTTGGCCGATCCGGGAATCCCTCTCATCAGGAAGGTGCTGAAAAAAGCGATGCCACCGGCAATCAGGAACGGTGCCAATGGCTGCACCCCGGCAATCACCACCCCCAGCATCGGGCCGGTGGCGTAGCCAATGTTGGTCAGGGTATAGCGCAATGAAAAGGCCTTGGCCCGCTGGCCCATCGGCAGATTTTCACTGAGGATCGCTTTCGAGCCGATCAGAAACAGCGCCGAAGCGGTTTCGGTAATCACCAGCGTCAGCGTGGTCAGGTAAAGGTTGTGGGCGAAGGTCAGCAGGACAAAACCAACGGCGCTGGAAAGCATCGCCAGAATCAGCAACCGGCGTTTCTCCAGGCGGTCGATGATGTAACCGCCATACAGCGCGAGCAGGGTGGCGATGAACACCGCGATGCCCAACAGCAGGCCAACGTCCTGCTGATTCAGGCCCAGCTTGTTGCTGAGGAACAGCGTCAGCAACGGGCTGGTGATGGCGCGGCTGACGACGATGGTCAGCGAACAGATCATCAGGCGGCGAATAACGAGCGAGTAAGTAGCCACGGTGGTACGAATGTCCTTATTCAATGATCTCGATCAACGTACCGACCGATTGCAGTTTTTCCAGTTGCCACAACCGCTCCAGCAACCCGGTCGCCTGTTCCACCGGCAGCACCCGCGTCGCCAGGCTGAGGAATTTCTCCTCCAGCGCTGCATCACTCAACGGATTTCCCGGCGCGCCCAATGGCACCTCGACACACAGGCTTGCCGTGCGACCATCGCGGCTGCGAATGCTCACGATCGGCTCGCCATCCTCTGACAGTTGTGGATCCACTTCAAGGTGAATGCGCGACATCCAATGCGCGATTTCTGAGGTACTGCGTTGTTCGTCGTCATAGGCCTCAAGCCGGCAATGACCATGGACCAATCGAGCAGCGAGGGCATATGGCAGGCTCATTTGCGCGGCGGCCAAACTGCCGATATCGCGCCCGCCGCACATCTCGTTGAGAAAACCACACAGTGACACCTGAACGTCTTCCAATTGATCGGCGTCGATCTGCAATTGCTCCAACAACAAACCCAAGGCATCGATGGCCGAATGCGTGCCACGGCAAGAGGCATAAGGCTTGATCGAGCAGCGGGCGAGTTTCCACACCACGCCAAGGTCTGCGTCCAGCGCCTCGGGCTGCGCGTGTTCAGTCGCTAGGGTCTTGAGGAAGCCGCCCCAGACGTCGTCGAACAACTTGGTTGGCCCGCTGATCCCTTGCTCGGCAAACCGCGCCGCCAGCAGACCACCTTCGGCGGCGCGGCCGCTGTGAAGCTTTTTGCTGTGCGAGCCATCATGGATAAACGCCCAGAGGCCGCCGCTGAAACTGCCGGCAATGCCTAGTGCAGCGAGGGTTTGGGCCGGATCAAGACCGAGTATTCGCGCACTGGCCGCTGCCGCGCCGAACACCCCGCAGGTGGCGGTCGAATGCCAACCGGCGCCGTTGTGCGCCGAGTAACCGCCGCAAGCCTCAAGCACCCGCCGACCGATCTCGTAGCCAATCACCACCGCAGTAATCAGCTCACGACCGTTTACCGGCGTAGGACTCAGGCTGACGGCTGCCATCACTGCGGGCAGCACCACTGCGCCGGAGTGATCGCAGCCACCGGTATCGTCCAGTTCCAGCGCATGGGCGGCGATGCCATTGAGCATCGCTGCCTGCGCGGCGCCCACCTGTTGCGCGGTGCCCCAGACCAGCGTTTTGCCGTTTTCATTGGCAAAGGTGTGCCGAACAGCGACGGCAATTTCACTGGCGGCCCCGGCCAGGGTCGCGCCGACCGTATCGAGAATATGCCGCTTGGCTTGTGCCACCAGTGCCGGCGGCAAGTCGTCGAAACGGGTCTCGACGCAAAATTGCGCCAGACGCTGCAATCGTTCACTCATGGCAAGTACGCTCGATAATGCCGCTCATACACGGCGGCTGGATGCTCCTCGTCCATCGGCACAGCGCGCTCGGCCCACCACTGGGCGACGTCGCCAGCCGTGGCGATCCACACGTCGTCGTGTTGCTGGATACCCAGCAGCAACTCGCGCAGGACGCCGATGCGTCCCGGGGTTGCGATGATCTCCGGGTGCAGGCGCAACACGTAGCACAGGCCAAAGCGATGAAACCCGGCAAAGTCCATTTGCAGGTTGCCCAAGGTATGGCTGTAAGAAGCAATCCGCGATTGCGCGGGCGGGACTGCCGGGCTCAGGTTGAACGCGAAGTACGGTTCGTCCTCCAGTTCATAGTGCATTGGCAGTTCGATCACCTCGGGCGCCGTTGGATGGGCGAACGGCAGATCATCGCCGCGCCAACAGGATGACCAGCGAATGCCTTGCTCGCGCAACGCTTCGGTAAACCCCGGTGCCCAGTTGCCGGCGGGAATCCGGAAGCCCGTTGGCCGCTGGCCGGTAATGTTGGCCAGTGCCCGGCAGCCGTGCTCAAGGGCAACCGTCTGCTCTGCGAGGCTCAGGGTGTCGTAGTTCTGATGACGATAACTGGCGCAGGCAATTTCATGACCGGCGGTCTGGATCGAACGGACATGGTCCGGGTTTTCTTCGGCAACGATGCCCGGTATGCACCAACTGCTGGCAACCCCCAACTCCTTGAACAGTGCGAGCAAGCGTTCGACCCCGCGCTGGGTACCGTAGCGCCACACCGACAGGGTCTTGTCGCGGCCGGCGACTTCCGGGGCCTGGGTCAGGATGCCGTGTACGTCGTTGTAGTCGACGGTCAACACTACGGCGCACCGGTAGCCTTTGGGCCAGGTCGTCGAATCAGCCATGTTGATTCTCCTTGAGCCACAAGTGGGCGACATCGCGGCAGGTGGCGAACCACACGTCATCACGCTGGCGCATGTGTTCGAAAAGTTTCTCCAGCAGCAGAATGCGCCCCGGTTTACCGGTGATCTTCGGGTGGAAGAGGGTGGTCAGGCACAGTCCTTCATTCATCGCACCGTCGAATTCGCGGCACCAATTGTCGAGGGTCAGCTCATAGCTGGCGGTACGGTCCAGCCCCGAGGGAAAGTCCGGCGCGCGGGTGTAGGCGATGGAGGCGTAATCGTCCATTTCCCAGCGGCCGGGGATTTCCACCAACGGGGTATCAAAGCCCGGCACGTTCACCAGGTACGGCCGGTCATCGCCGCGCATGCTGCTGGAATAAGTGACGCCGGCTTCCACCAGCATGGCCGGCGTCTCGGCCCGCCAGTCGCCGGACGGGGTGCGAAAGCCTTCTGCGCGGATGTTCAAATGCTGCCAGAACACCTCGCTGCATTTATTCATGACGTCCTTTTGCTGCTCCAGCGTCAGCGCGTAAAAGGACTCGTGTTTGTAGCCGTGGTAAGCCACTTCATGCCCGCGCTCGATGATCGACTGGCACTGTTTCGGCCAGTTCTCCACGACCCAGGCCGGGACGAAGAAGGTGGTCGGGATGCGGAACTCATCAAGCAGGTCGAGTATCCGTGGCAAGGCCCGATACGGCCCGTAACCGCCAAAACCGAAATACTCGGGCTTGTGCCAGATCGAACCATTGAGCATCGCATCGCCGGTCGGGCCGTCGAGATCGAAGGCCAGGGCCAGGCAAGCGTTGTGGCCATCGGGCCAAGTCGGTTGAGGCGAGGAGGACATCGTGGCGCTCCAGTAATTTATGGGTGTAACACCCGTTGCATCCGTAACCCGCGTAACACTCGTAACCCCCGTAGCAGCTGCCGAGCCTGCGAGGCTGCGTTCGGTGGCGTAGCCGCCGCGAAATCAGATGACGCATTCTTTCAGGTAAACCGCGTACACAGACTTGCGAGGACTGCGTTCTCGAACGCAGCCTCGCAGGCTTGGCAGCTGCTACGAGGCAACGTATTTCAGCGTTACTTCCCGGCGTTGATGGTCACCGTCTTGATGGCACCCAACTCCAGATCCCACTTCTTCAAGATCGCCTGATAGCTGCCGTCATCAATCATGCTTTGCAGCGCGACTTTCACTGCCTCGCTCAACTCAGGTTTTTTCTTGCTGACGCCCAAACCGCTGAACTGCACCGAGATCGGCGCCCCCACGGTCTTGTAGGTGTCTTTTTCCTGGGTCTTCAGATACGACAGGGTTTCGCTGCCCTGCATGGCCGCATCGATGCGGCTCTGGCGCAGCTGCGCACGGGCGTCGGCGGAGCCTTCGGTGCCGATCACGTTGATCGCCGGTTTACCCTTCGCTTCGCAGTTGGCCTTGCTCCACTCAGCGATTTCTGCCGGGAAAGTGGTACGTCGGCTGGTCCCGACTTTCTTGCCGCACAGGTCGGCAATTTCGTTGGTGTCCTTGTTCTTTTGCAGGGTGTAGAACTGCGGCCCGCTGGTGAAGTAGTCAACGAAGGTCACGCTCTGCTGACGCTCGGCGGTGTCGGTCATGCCCGACAGCACCACGTCCACACGGTCGGTGGTCAGGGCGTTGATCATTTGCTCGAAGCCGGTTTCCTGCCATTTGATTTTCACGCCCAGACGCTCGGCTAAGGCGTTGCCCAGGTCGTAGTCCAGACCGGTGAGGGTGTTGGTGGCCGGGTCCTTGAAATCCATCGGCGGATAGTTGGGCATGATCGCCACGACGATTTCGCCCTTGGCCTTGATGCTCGCGGGCAAATCAGCTGCCCAGGTCATCGAAGAGGCCATCAGGCCAGCCACTACTGCAGGGATAAGGAGGTTTTTCATGGTCGTTCTCTTTTTGAGTTGTCGTTAGGTGCGAACGGCAGAAATGAAGCTTTGGGTGCGCGGGTTTTGTGGACTTATTAGTATTTCTTCGGGGCTTCCTGCCTCCACGATCTGTCCGCCATCCATGAACACCATGCGATTGGAAACCTCGCGGGCGAAGCCCAGTTCATGGGTGACGACGATCATGGTCATGCCGGTCTGCGCCAGATCGCGCATCACCGACAGCACCTCACCGACCAGTTCCGGGTCGAGTGCCGAAGTGGGTTCATCGAACAGCATCAGCTTGGGCCGCATGGCCAGCGCCCGGGCAATGGCTACCCGTTGTTGCTGGCCACCGGAGAGTTCGATCGGGTAGCTGTTGCGCTTGTCGGCCAGGCCGACGCGGGCCAGCAGTTCCAGGGCTTCTTCGTGCGCTTCCTTGGGCGAGCGCTTGAGCACCTGACATGGGCCTTCGACGATGTTTTGCAGCACAGTCATGTGCGGAAACAGGTTGAAACGCTGGAACACCATGCCGGTGGCCAGCCGCTGCCGGGCGATCTGCGACTCGTTGAGTTCATGCAGTTTGTTGCCGACGACGCGGTAGCCCACCAGTTCGCCGTCGACCCAGAGGCCGCCCTTGTCGATTTTTTCCAGCTGATTGACGCAGCGCAGCAGGGTGCTTTTGCCGGAACCGGACGGTCCGATGATGCACAGCACTTCGCCTTGCTCGACTTCGATGTTGATGTCCTTGAGCGCGTGGTACTGGTCGTAATATTTGTTCAGGCTCACGGCCTTGACGATGCTTCTCATGTCGGACTCCTCAAGAACGCTTGCCGGCGCCGCGAGCGAAACGACGCTCCAGACGGCTTTGACCAAAGGACAGAACGGTGACGGCGGCCAGATACCAGATACCCGCGACGATCAGTAATTCCATGACCCGGGCGTTGGCGTAGTAGATGTTCTGGGCGTTGTAGAGCAGTTCCGAGTACTGGATCACGCTGGCGAGCGAGGTCATCTTGACCATGCCGATGAACTCGTTGCCGACCGGAGGAATGATGATGCGCATGGCCTGCGGCAGGATGATCCGGCGCAGCGCTTGCAGGCGCGGCATGCCGATCGACTTGGCCGCCTCGTACTGGCCGGTGTCCACCGAGAGCAGACCGGCACGCACCACTTCAGCGGTGTAGGCGCCCTGGTTGATGCTCAGGCCCAACAGCGCGGCGACGAAGGGCGTCATCAGGCTGACGGTATCGAGTTCGAACAGCCCGGGAATGCCGATGGTGGGAAATATCAACGCCAGGTTGAACCACAACAGCAGTTGCAGAATCAGCGGCGTACCGCGAAACAGCCAGGTGTACGTCACCGCGACGTAGCGCAGGATCGGGTTCGCCGACATGCGCATCACGGCGGTGATCACCCCGAAGACGATCCCCAGCGCCATCGCCAGCACGGCCATGACGATGGTGTTGAGCAAGCCGAACAGAATCGCCTGGGAGGTCAGGAACTGGCCGATGTACGACCACTCGATCTTGCCCTCGGCGAAGGCCCTGACCAGGCCGACGATGGCGACGACGATCAGCGTGGCGAAGAAGATCCGCCCGTAGTAGCGCCGAGGTACATGCTCGTACTGAGTGATGTCGAACTGGTTTTCGGCTTTTTTGCGCTCCGCGAGGAGCTCTGCCTGAGTCTGGTTCATTTCGGTTCTCCGAACACGGGTGTTTCAGATCAACACAATCCCTGTAGGAGCAAGCTTTGCTCCTACAGGGGGTTGTGCTTTATTCAGAGGCGGAAGCCTTGATAGTTTTCGGCCCATCGCTGCTGTGCGGCGAGGGCGGTTTTCAAGCGGCCGATCTGTTCACGGACCTGCTGCGGCGCGGTTCCGCCCCAGCCACTGCGGGCAGCGATGGCGGCTTCCAGGGTCAGGCTGTCGCGAACTTCGGGGGTCAGGCGCATATCGATCTCGGCCAGCAGCGCCGGTGAGGCTTCCCACAGTTCGATATCGTGTTTCTCACAGGCCTGAACCAGCGCTCCGGTGATTTCGTGGGCCTCCTTGAACGGCACACCGCGCACCGCCAGCCAGTCGGCGACCTCGGTGGCGAGAGTGAAGCCCAGCGGTGCCTGGCGACGCAGCTCTTCGACATTGACCTTCATGGTCGCAACCATCCCGGCCATGGCTGGCAGCACCAGCAGCAGGGTGTCGACGCTGTCGAGCACACCGTTCTTGTCTTCGCTCAAATCGCGGTTGTAAGACAGCGGCAGGGATTTGAGGGTCGACAGCAGACCGGTCAGGTTGCCGATCAAACGGCCGGCCTTGCCCCGCGCCAGTTCAGCGATGTCCGGGTTTTTCTTCTGCGGCATGATCGAACTGCCGGTGGCGTAGGCATCGTCCAGCGCAACCCAGCGAAATTGCCGCGAAGACCACAGGCAAAACTCTTCGGCCAGACGCGAGATGTTGACGCCGAGCATGCTCGCAACGAACAGGAACTCGGCAACGTGGTCTCGGCTGGCCACGGCGTCGATGGAGTTTTCGCAGACACCGCTGTAGCCCATTTCCTTCGCCGATTGCTGCGGCTGACGGGCGATAGCCGAACCGGCCATGGCCGCTGCGCCCAATGGCGACAGGGAAGTGCGCACGTCCCAATCCACCAGACGTTGCACATCGCGCAGCATCGACTGGGCGTGGGCCAGCAAGTGATGGGCAAACACGATCGGTTGCGCCTGTTGCAGGTGAGTGAAACCCGGGCAAATGCTGTCGATGTGCAGCTCGGCCTGCTCGACCAGCGCCTGTTGCAGGGCCAGCACTTCGGTGGTCAGGGTGCGAGCGTGATCACGCAGAAACAGCCGCAGATCGTTGGCAGTCTGGTCGTTGCGCGAGCGTCCGGCGCGCAGCTTGCCACCCAGCGCCCCAAGGCGTTCAGTCAGCAGGCGCTCGATGAAGGTGTGGACGTCTTCGTCATCCAGCGTCGGGCTGACAAAGCCAGCACGGAAGTCTTCACCGATACGCTCCAGCGCATCGAGCATGGTTTGGGTTTCCAGCGCATCGAGCAAACCGGCGCGGTGCAGTTCCCCGGCATGGGCCTTGGAACCGGCCAGGTCGTAAGGGGTGAGGCGGAAGTACCGCTCAGGGCAGCGGGACAGGGCTGCCAGGGCTTCGGATGGACCGCTTTTGAAACGCGCCCCCCACAAACGATCGGTTGCTTGAGTCATTGTTGTTTTCCTCGTCGGTAACACGAACTGATGTCGTTACGCAGAGCCTTGAACACTCGCCGGGATCGTCCGGGCGTGGTTCGGCTCATGCAGTTTTCAAGAGGGCAGTTGCAAGTGGCGAGAGCTGATCGAAGTGTCAGCTTTTAATAGTTTCGAATCAGCGAGTTGGCGCTGATCGGGGGGAATTATTGGGAGTTGCCAAGCCTGGTTTTCTGTGTTCATTATTATTAGCCAGCGTTGTTTTTGTTGTTGGACACAGACTGTTGAATCGGGCGCCAGAGGTAAATAAGCATTATGGAAACCCCACTTTCCAATTCTGGAAACCCGCCGTTGAAAACGGCCCATCGAGCGCCTTTGGCCCTGAGCGGGCTGGACTTCAAACTGCTCAAAGTATTCAAGGCAGTGGTCGAGGCCGGAGGTTTCAGTGCAGCTCAAAACGAGTTGAATGTGGGGCTGGCAGCCATCAGCAAACAGATATCCGACCTTGAGATTCGCATTGGCATGCGCCTGTGTACTCGGGGTCGAGAGGGATTTAATCTGACCGAAGAAGGGCGCCTGGTCTATCAGGCGTCGATTGACTTATTTGCCTCGGTCGACAACTTTCGAGACAAGCTTAGTTGCGCTCAGAATGAATTGATTGGCGACTTGGGAGTAGGGGTGATCGACAATACGATTACCGATGAAAACTCTCCGTTAGTTGCTGCATTGAAACGAATAAATGAAGAGTCGCCGAAGGTGCGCTTTCAACTTCAGGCCTCGCAATTGGATGAAGTGGAAAGAGGCGTTGTAGAAGGGCGGTTGGTCGCCGGAATAGTGCCGGTTTATCAGAAAAGAGAAGAGTTCGATTACTTCACGTTGTATGAAGAAAGATCAGAGGCCTACTGCGCGGTGGGGCACCCGTTGTTCAGCGTTCCGAATGAGCAGATGGGCGAAGATGTGCTCAAGCAGCATGAGTTCATCAACCATCGCTACGCCATCCACCGAGACAAGCTGACGTTTGCCCGGTACGACAGTTTTTCCGCCTCGGCATCACAGGTCGAAGCGGTCGCCATGCTGATCAAAACCGGGCGCTTCCTGGGTTTTCTGCCACAGCACTATGCCGCGACTCTGGTTGCACAAGGCACGTTCAGAGCCCTGCGGCCGGACCTGATCAGTTTCAATACACCGTTCAATTTGATCCTGCGGCACAACACGGTGCGCAGTCCGTTGGTCAAGGCGTTTGCCCAGGCGTTGGGGGTGGATCTGAAGGCAGGTGTCTGAAATCAAGCGTGAATGCCAACTGGGTTGATAGCAGCTGATAACTCGGCGGAGTTGTCGCAGGCTTTGGCGTTTATAGCGCCTGCCAGGCAGTGTCGAACAGTTTTAAAAATGTTCGACGGACAAGTAAAACAGCGACTCTGTTTCACCTGAAGTATTGGCTGATATCGGTTCGAGACTGTTCGACGCAAGACCGGTTGATGACATGAAAGTGCTGGCCACAGGACAATGGTTCCTGCGGCTATTTCCCGCCGATACATACCCTTTACGGTTTGATGCAATAACGCATCGCACACCGTCGGGCGCCCGGCAATCCATGGGTAATTTCTGCTTCAAGCACTGCCTGCAAGCGGTGATCGAGATCGGAAAATGCCAGGGATTCAAAGCCGAACCGTTGATAAAACGGCTCGTTCCACGGCAGTGTGCGAAAGGTCGTCAGCGTCAGCGCGGTCAACCCGCTATGGCGTGCGTACTCAAGGGCGGTCTGCAACAACCTGCGCCCCAGGCCCTGGCCCTGAAACGCGCTGCTGACAGAAACCTCCTGGATATGCAGTTCGGTATCGACGGCATGGGCGCTGAGAAAACCCACGATTGATCCATTGGCCATCTCGGCAACCCAGACCTGCGCGGACTCTATGGCGCGCAGGTGCTGCTCGACGCTGGTCACGGGGGCGTCGGCAAGCCAGGCAAGTTCAGGGTCATTACGGAAGAGAATGGCAGCTGAGCGCTCTACGGCGGGCAGTGCGCTGGCATCGTCAAATTGGGCACGGCGGAGGGAGGGAGTCATGGGCGCAAGCTTAAGCAAGCGCCCAGACGATGTGCAACCCGTTCAGGGCTGCACGGGTACCAGATGCAGCAGGACGTAATCGTCCTTGTCGAAGTTCCCGTTCAGCACTGGTTGCAATGTTGCCAACCGAGAGCCTTTCAGGGCCTCGTAGTCACTTTTTTCCATCACCAGCCAGGCAGGGCCTTTCAGGTTTTCCAGTTCTTGCACTGAATGAGTGAAGACCGGGAACAGATCATGCTCGACGTTGACCATGAACTTGATCGCCTTGGCGTCTTTGCCCATGGCGTGCAAGACCACAGGCGCCGGGTCTTTCTGGATCAGCTCAAAGGCTGCACGACTAAACGTACGGGTGTCGAAGAGCCTGCGCTCTGCGGGCTCGAACACCAGAATGTAGGTCGACCACAACGCCAGCACTGCGGTGAACGCCAGGCCCACTGCACGCACGCGTGGCTTGAACAACAGCCCCAGTGCGATCACCTGCAACACACCGAGGATCGTCATCACCGCCGTCACCGAGGTGAGATGTTCCGGGAAGCGTCGCTTGGCGACCAGCAGCCCGACGATCAGCAGACCAGGAATCAGCAGCCACAGGCCCTGCATCAGGCCGCGCAACCACTGGAACACCCGGCCCTGCGCCTGGAACGGATACGCCGCAATGATCGCCGCCATCGGCAGCATCGGCAGCATGTAGCGGGCTTTTTTTGCCATCGGAATCGACAGGCCAATCATCACGACCAGCCCGGCAGCGGTGCACAAGGTCAGCAGGCGCAACGCCGGTCCGCGATCCTTGCGGCCGAACAGCAACACCGCGGCCAGCACCACTACCGCCAAGGGATACGCCAGCGCATAGTTGCCCAGCGAGCTGCTGAAGTAAAACAGCGGACCGCTCGCGCCTTCGCGGCCATCCATGCGCCCCATGAACTGCATGCGGATCACGTCTTGCACGAAGGTCGGACCGCCACTGGCGTTGGCCAGCCACAGCAACAAACCAATACCGGCTGCCAGCAGCAAAGCTGCCAGCAAGCCGATCGTGATCATCCGCCGCCACTGGCCATTGAGCAGGTAATAACTGCACAAGACGCCGGTAGGCACCACCAGGCCGATAGGCCCGCGAATGGCAAAACCGAGCACCAGCAACGCGAGTATCAGCGGCAGTCGTCGCGGTGCCTGAAAGTGGTCAGCGGCATAGCCCAGATAGAACACGGCGAAGGTCACGGCCGCGACCATCTGGTCGAGGGACACGGCGCGGGTTTCGGTGATGAAGGTATTGCTCAGCATCATCAAGGCAATGCTGATCAACGCCCAGGTTCTGGAGTAGGGCGCTACCAACCGGTACATCAGCGTGACAATCGTCGCTGAGGCAATGGCGCTGGGTAACCAGGCCGTCAACGCGTTTACCTGGCCAAAGGGCAGCGAAAGCAGCCAGGTAAAAAACGTCGAGGTGGCCCAGTAATCAGCGTAAGGCTGGCCATAGGTGGTCGGGAAGAATCCCGGCCCATGGCGCAGCATTTCCTGGGCAAACAGTACAAACCGCGTGTCGAACCCGATCGCCGATTGCTGGTAGACCCCGGCGCAGAACAGCAGCAGCGCCAGTAGCCCCAGACCTAACGATTGTTGACGGATCCCTGTCGATGGATATGCGTGCACGCGGCCTCCTGGGCTTAGACGGACGAAGCTGGCCACTGTTGCTGAGGGATTGGCAGGTTGCGCGACTCGCCACGACCCATCGGGAAGTACTTGAAGCCTTTACGTGCCAGGCGTTCGGCGTCGTACAGGTTGCGACCGTCGAAGATCACCGGAGCTTTGAGACGCTCTTCGATCAACTTGAAGTCCGGCGCCTTGAACTGTTGCCATTCGGTGCAAACGATCAACGCGTCTGCGCCAACCAGTGCGGACTCCGGAGTGCCCATCAGCGACAGGTTCGGTTGATCCGGGTACAGGCGTTGGGTTTCCTGCATGGCTTCAGGGTCGAATGCACGTACGTGTGCGCCGGCAGCCCACAACGATTCCATCAGCACCCGGCTTGGTGCATCGCGCATGTCGTCAGTGTTGGGTTTGAACGCCAGGCCCCAGAGCGCGAAGGTCTTGCCTTTCAGCTCGCCTTTGTAGAACGCGTTGATGCGTTCGAACAGCTTGTGTTTCTGCCGCTGGTTGATGGCCTCGACCGCTTCCAGCAGGTCGCTGGAGCAATTGGCTTCCTGGGCGCTGTGGATCAATGCGCGCATATCTTTCGGGAAACACGAACCGCCATAGCCGCAGCCAGGGTAGATGAAGTGGTAGCCGATGCGCTGGTCTGCACCGATGCCCATGCGTACGGCTTCGATATCCGCACCCAGGTGTTCGGCCAGTTCGGCGATCTGGTTGATAAAGCTGATTTTGGTCGCGAGCATGCAGTTGGCTGCGTACTTGGTCAGCTCGGCGCTGCGCAGGTCCATGAACATGATGCGGTCATGGTTGCGGTTGAAGGGGGCGTAGAGGTCGCGCATCACTTCACGGACTTCTTCACGTTCGCAACCGATGACGATGCGGTCAGGGCGGCGGCAGTCGCTGACGGCCGAGCCTTCCTTGAGGAATTCCGGGTTGGAGACGATATCGAATTCCAGGGTGCGCCCGGCTTTTTTCAGCACGCCTTCAATGTGTGCGCGCAGAGTGTCGCCGGTGCCGACTGGAACAGTGGACTTTTCCACGAGAATCAGCGGCTCGACGCGATGGCGTGCAACTGCATCACCCACGGACAAGACATATTTCAGGTCGGCCGAGCCGTCCTCGTCAGACGGTGTGCCGACAGCGATGAACAGGACCTGACCGTGCTCGATGGCCATTTTCTCGTCGCTGGTGAAGTGCAGGCGCCCGCTCTCCAGGTTCTCCTTGACCATGCTCTCCAGCCCTGGTTCAAAGATAGTGACGTGGCCTTTCTGCAGCATTTTGATCTTGTTCTGATCGACGTCCATGCAGACGACATCATGACCGACTTCAGCCAGGACAGTCGCCTGCACCAGACCGACATAACCGCTACCAATTACACTGATTTTCATGAGGCATTCCTGACTTCTGTGGCGCGAGCAGTTCGAGAGTTGATAGTGATGACACCGAGGATGACCAAGGCCACCCCGAGTGTTTTGGAAAGACTGAAGTTTTCGTTGAACAGCGGCAGGCTGGCGGCCAATAGATACACCAGTGCATAGCTGATACTCAACAGCGAGTAGGCCCGGCCCAGCGGCAGATCGCGCAGAGCGGCGAGCCAGCACAGCATGGACAGGGCGTAAGCGCAGATCGACGCAAGGACCACGCCGATCGCGAGCAAGTCGATGCTGCCGTTGCTCAGGGCCTGCAGCCACTGATCGGGCAGCGGCAAATGGCTCATGCTCCAGCGCATGCCCAACTGGGCGGCACTGACCAGCGCGACGCTGCCCATGGCAAAGCTGATTCCGCGACGAAGGCTCATGCGTGCCTCCCGAGCAGAACGACGCCGGCGATGATCAGCGCAACACCGATCCAGTGACGGCGATCAATGGTTTCGTGGAAGACGAAGTGGGCGGCCAGGGTGATCAGCACAAAGTTGAGGCTGAGCATCGGGTAGGCGATACCGACTTCCAGGCGCTGCAACACCAGCAGCCATACCAGCAGGCCAAAGCCCAGGCATGCCAGCGCCAGCCACAACCACGGCGAGAGCAGTTTTTCGCTCCATCCGGAGTCCTTGCCGCGCCAGCTTTCCACGGCGTATTTCTGGGCGATCTGGCCCATGCAGGTCAGCAGACAGGCGGACAACAGCAAAATCAGGGTCATGGCGCGCTCTGTGGAATGATCAGAATGACCATGTTGCCTTGCTCGTAACGCTTGCCATCCTTGGGTAGCAGGTCGAGTTCGTGGACTTCATCGTCACCCTTGACGCGCATGACGACACCCACCGGGCCGGTCTTGCGGGCTTCGCTCATCCACTGTTGCACGTGGTCGGTATCGACCCGACGTGCCGCGGCATCCGGGTAGTCGAGGCCATATTTCACTTCGCCGATGGTGTTGTACAACGCCACTTCAGGGCGTTGCAGACGCCAGGCCGCCGCGGAGGCAGCACCCAGGTCATTGCTCAGCAGGCTTTTGGTCTGGCTGAGTTCGTCAATGTGCTGGAGGACAAACTGGTCGGGCATCTTGTTGTAGACCACCGAGTGCGGCAATGCAGCCGGCAGGATGGCGATCAGCAGTCCGCTGCCGATTGCCGGCGCAGCCCATGCGCTCAACGGTCGAACCACCAGCAACAGGTTGGACAGGATCCAGCCCATGAGCACGATGAACACCAGCACCAGGCTGTGCATTTCATCGACATACACGGGTTTTTTCAGTTGCAGGTAAACCATCGCCAGCAAGGTGGTCAGGCCGATGACCAGGTTCAGCAGGCCGTTGACCTTGAACAGCCGGCTTTGCCCCAGGTTCAGTCGGTCAATCAATGCGTTCCCCATCAACAGCGCCAGGGGCAACAGGCACGGCAGGATGTAGGTTGGCAACTTGCCTTTGCTCAGGCTGAAAAACGCCAACGGCAGGACCAGCCACAGCAGCAGGAAGCCGGTGCTGGCCTGACGTCTGGTTTGCCACGCTTGCTTGAGCGCCGACGGCAGGAATGCCGCCCACGGCAGGCTGAACGCTACCAGCATCGGCAGGTAGAACCACCACGGCGCTGCGTGCTGCGCGTCGTCACCGGCAAAGCGGCGAATGTGCTCGTGCCAGAAGAAGAAACGCCAGTAATCAGGTTCCTGCGCATGCACGGCCAGGACCCACGGCAGGCTGACGACAATCGCGACCACGATAGCCATCGGGCCGTACGCCAACAGTTCACGCCAGCGTTTTTGCCAGATCATGTAGGGCAGGGCGATCAATACCGGCAGCAACCAGGCGAGGAAACCCTTGGTCAGGAAGCCCATGCCGCAGGCCAGTCCCAGGGTTGCCCAACTCATCAGCCGCGCATTGCGACTGCTGCTGTCCAGCGCAAACCACAAGGCCACCAGGCTCAGGTTGACCCAGAACGTGAATTGCGGGTCGAGGTTGGAATAGCCGCCTTGACCGGCGACCACGGCGAAACTCATGTAGAGCAATGCGCTGGCGATGCTTTTACGCGGATCGTTCCAGAGCCTGCGTGCGATCAGGTAGGTCAGCACGATGCTCAAACCGGTCGCGAGTGCCGATGCAACACGCACCCCGAACAGGTTCTCGCCGAACACGGCCTGGCCGATGGCGATCATCCAGTAACCGGCAATCGGTTTCTCGAAATAACGCAGGCCCATGAAATGCGGCGACACCCAGTTGCCACTCAGGAGCATTTCCTGACTGACCTGGGCGTAACGGGTTTCATCCGGAATCCACAGACCATGCGTGCCCAGCGGCAACAGATAGACCAGACCGAAAGCGATAAGCAGTAACGGCAAAGCCCAGCGTTTGCTCATGCGCCTTGCACTCCCAACCATCCTTCTCGGCCTTCAAGGGCGCCACGTATTACGCGCCCCTGAGGCAGGGTTGTCGGTTGGGCGGGCAAGAGGTTACCCAGCGGCTGGAACTGGATGTCACGCTGACGCGCATCAACCAGCAGTTGACGGAAATCGTTTGCCATCAGAATCCCTTCTACCTCCGCATGTATCGTATATACGTTCAGCTTCGAGGGGCTGAATCGGTCAAGAATGTATGAGTTGAACTCATTGGCTGCTACGACGGGACCCACCACTTCATCGAAGGTTGGCAAGTCGACCGGAATTTGTGGCGTGCCGAGGCTGCCGTCTGCCAGCCGAGGCTGGAACAGGCTTTGTCCGCGACAGTCGCTGTTGTAACGGAAGCCAAAATGCTGCTTGGCCTCGATGACCCGCTCATCGGCACGCCAACCGGCGGCCGCCGAACAGTCCACGCGCTGCCCGATAATATCGCTGAGGGTGTCGACGCCCCGGCGAATCTGTTCGATCAGCTCGGCGTCGCTCCAGCGCCCTGCGTTGGCTTGCCAGCCGTGGTGATCCCAGGCGTGCAAACCCACTTCATGGCCAGCCGCGAGGGTCTGGCGCATCAGGTGCCCCAGGTCACGGCCGATGGGCTTGCCTGGCCAGGCGGTGCCGGCCAGCAAGATGTCCCAGCCGTACAGACCTGCGGCATTGGAGCGGAGCATTTTCCAGAGAAACTGCGGACGGATGAGGCGCCATAAATGGCGCCCCATGTTGTCCGGACCAACGCTGAAAAAAAACGTCGCCTTGACTTGTGCTTCATCGAGCATCTCCAACAACCGGGGTACCCCCTCACGGGTACCTCGGTAGGTGTCGACATCGATCCGAAGACCTGCCTGCATCAGCGCTTGTCCGCGATTTCGAGCATGGCTTCGCGCAGGAAGAAGTCCAGCGTGTTACCGATGGTTTCGCTCATCTCAACGGTTGGCTCCCAGTTCAGCAGGCGCTTGGCGTTTTCGATGCTTGGCTTGCGGTGTTCCACGTCCTGGTAGCCAGCGCCGTAGAAGGCCTTGCTCTCTACGTCGCGGAAACCGGCGAACGGAGGGAAGTTGGCGCGCAGTGGGTGAGCTTCGAACTGACGCAGCAGCTCTTCGCCCAACTGACGGATGCTGGCTTCGTTGTCCGGGTTACCGATGTTGATGACCTGGCCGTTGCACGAATCGTTTTCGTTATCAACGATACGGGCCAGGGCTTCGATGCCGTCGGCGATGTCAGTGAAGCAGCGCTTCTGCTCGCCGCCGTCGAACAGACGGATCGGGGTGCCTTCCACCAGGTTCAGGATCAGCTGGGTGATGGCGCGGGAGCTACCGATACGTGCCGAGTCCAGACGGTCCAGACGTGGGCCCATCCAGTTGAACGGACGGAACAGGGTGAAGTTCAGGCCTTTGGCGCCGTAGGCCCAGATCACGCGGTCCAGCAGTTGCTTGGAGACCGAGTAGATCCAGCGTTGCTTGTTGATCGGACCAACGATCAGGTTCGAGGTGTCTTCGTCGAAGTTCTTGTCCTGGCACATGCCGTAGACTTCGGAAGTCGACGGGAAGATCACGCGCTTGTTGTACTTCACGCAGTAGCGAACCAGTTTCAGGTTCTCTTCGAAGTCCAGTTCGAATACGCGCAGTGGGTTGCGGGTGTATTCGATTGGAGTGGCGATGGCCACCAGCGGCAGAACCACGTCGCACTTCTTGATGTGATATTCGATCCACTCGGAGTGAATGCTGATATCGCCTTCGACGAAGTGGAAGTTCGGGTGGCTGCGCAGACGCTCGATAGCGTCGGAACCGATGTCCAGACCATAGACGTCGTACTTGTCGTCACGCAGCAGGCGCTCGGACAGGTGGTTACCGATGAAGCCGTTGACGCCGAGGATCAGTACGCGGGTACGACGCGGGGCACGGCCCGATTCAGCGCCACGCAGTACGGAACCGTCGACCAGACCCAGCTCATTGGCCAGTTGCGGGCCGCTCAGGTACAGACCGTTTTCGTTACGCTGGCCGGAAGTGACAACCAGCGAGTCTTCGCCGCAAGCGATACGCAGCGGATCAACGCTGATCACGCGGCCTGGAGCCAGACCTTCGTTGCCCTTGACGACTTCAGCGCTCCAGACAATCAGTTTGTGCTCGCCCACGGCGCAGAAAGCACCCGGGTAAGGTTGGGTCACGGCGCGAACCAGGTTGAACAGCTCTTCAGCCGGCTTCTTCCAGACCAGCTTGCCGTCTGCCGCGGTACGACGACCGTAAACAGAGGCCTTGGATTCGTCCTGGGCGGTTTCGGTGATTTTGCCCTGGGCCAGCAATGGCAGGGTGTCACGCAGCAGGTTGGAAGCGGCTTCACGCAGCTTGCCGTGCAGGGTCAGTGCGGTGTCGGCACGCTCGATCGCGACGCGTTGCTGGGCAATGATTGCGCCAGCGTCGGCACGCTTGACCATGCGGTGCAGGGTCACGCCGGTTTCGGTTTCACCGTTGACCAGTACCCAGTTTGCTGGAGCGCGGCCGCGGTAGGTTGGCAGCAACGAACCGTGCAGGTTGAACGCGCCTTTGCGGGCGGTAGCCAGCAGTTGCTCACCCAACAGGTTGCGGTAGTAGAACGAGAACAGGTAGTCCGGGTTCAGCTTGGCAATGCGCTCGATCCACAGTGGGTGGTTGACGTCTTCCGGTGCGTGCACAGGAATGCCTTTGCGGGCGCACAGTTGAGCGACCGAGCCGTAGAAGGTGTTTTCCTTCGGATCGTCGGCGTGGGTGAACACGGCAGCAATCTCGAAACCTGCGTTGAGCAGTGCTTCGATACCTGCACAGCCAATGTCGTGATAGGCGAAAACAACAGCTTTTGAACTCATGGCGAAACCTGATCAGTAGTGGTGGAAGGCAGACCGTCGACAGTGGCAACGGGAGCAGGACTAGCGGGTTTGTTACGTAGGATTTTTTCGATAAAGAACCGCGGACGGGCGCGGACATCGCTGTACATGCGGCCCAGGTATTCACCCAGAAGGCCCATGCCGATGAATTGGCCGCCAGTGAACACAAAGAGCACGGCGAACAGTACGAAGGTGCCACCTCCTGCCCAGCTGGCGCCGAAGATCAGGCGCAGGAAGATCAGCAGGAAGGCAAACAACATGCCCAGCGCCGCCAGACTGAAACCGATAATGCTCAGCAGTCGCAGCGGGGTAGTGGTCATGCAGGTCAGCAGATCGAACATCAGGCTGATCAGGCGCATCGGGCTGTACTTCGACTCGCCATGCTCGCGCTCGGCGTGCTGCACCAGAATCTCGGTGGTGTGGCGGGCGAAGCTGTTGGCCAGGATCGGGATGAAGGTGCTGCGTTCACGGCAGGCCAGCATGGCGTCGACGATGGTGCGGCGGTAGGCGCGCAGCATGCAGCCGTAATCGCTCATGGCGACACCGGTGGAGCGTTGCACGGCCAGGTTGATCAGTTTCGACGGCCAGCGGCGCAGGGCCGAGTCCTGGCGATTGTTGCGCACGGTGGCAACCACGTCGTAGCCCAGCTCGGCCTGTTCCACCAGACGGGGGATTTCTTCCGGCGGGTTCTGCAGGTCGGCGTCGAGGGTAATGACCACATCGCCTTTGCAATGCTCGAAACCGGCCATGATTGCCGCGTGCTGGCCGTAGTTGCGATTGAGAATGACCGCAACGACCTGGCTGCCTTCGCGCTCGGCGGCTTCTTCGAGAATTTGCGCCGAATTGTCACGGCTGCCGTCATCGACCAGGACGATTTCGTACTCGTGTTTGAGTAGCTGACAGGCCGCTTCGGTCCGGCGCAGCAATTCAGGCAAGCTTTCTTCTTCGTTGTAGACCGGGATAACGATCGACACGCAGTTAATTGGATATGGCTTCAAAGGCTTCAGTCCAGAATGTTTTCAATGGCGCCAACGACGCGTTCGACATCGTCGGTAGTCATGTCGGGGAACAGCGGGATCGAGCACAGTCGTGCCGAGTTCCATTCGGTATTGGGCAGATGAATGCCCGGGAATCGCTGACGGTAGTAAGTGTGCAGGTGGGTGGCCACAAAGTGAATACCCGTACCGATATTCTGTTCTTGCAGGGCCTTCATGAACGCCTCGCGATCCATCCCGCAACGCTCGGCGTCGATGCGCAGTATAAACAGGTGCCAGGCGTGTTGTTGCGGGTAGGTCGGCACACTCAGCGGTTGTACCGGCAGGCCTTCGAGGCGTTGCAGGTAGGTCTGCGCCAATGCGGTGCGTTTGGCATTGATCTCGTCGAGGCGCTGTAGCTGCACCAGTGCAATGGCTGCGTTGATGTCGGCCAGGTTGTACTTGAAGCCAGGCTCGATGACCATGGCCTGAGGTTTACGGCCGTGGGTCAGGCGATCGTAGGCGTCTACGCCGAGGCCATGGAACTTGAGCATGCGCACTCGATCGGCCAGCGCTTGATTGTCGCTGACGAACATTGCGCCTTCGGCGCAGGTCATGTTCTTGATCGCGTGGAACGAGAAGATCGCGGTGCCCTGAGCGCCAATGGCGCGGCCACGGTAACGGGTACCGGCGGCATGGGCGGCGTCTTCGATGACGGCGATGCCATGTTTGTCTGCCAGCGCATAGAGCGGGTCGAGATCAAACGCAGCACCGGCGTAGTGCACCGGGATGATGGCTTTGGTGCGCGGGGTAATGGCGGCTTCGATGGCCTGGACATCGGTCATCAGGGTGTCACGGTCGACGTCGACAAATACCGGGGTAGCGCCCAACAGGCAGATCATGTTGGCGGTCGAGACCCAGGTCTGCGAAGGCGTGATCACTTCATCGCCAGGGCCGATACCCAGCGCCAGTAGCGTGATGTGCATGCCACCGGTTGCAGAAGACAGTGCGACGGCGTGCTGGCAGCCTGTGTACTGTGCGAATTGCTCCTCCAGCTCCTGGTTCTTCGGCCCGGTGGTGATCCAGCCAGAGCGCAACACCTGCTCAACAGCGGCAATTTCTTCATCACCGATGCTTGGGCGAGAGAAGGGGAGAAAAGCCTGATTCATGTGGACCTCGGGTTTGGATATGTCAACAGCCCTTGAAGGCGGCAAGTCGGAGCACAACTTGCGAATCAGCTCGAAGCGGTGCCTCGAGGCGAAGTCGGTGACAGCGTAGACGAAAAAACAAAAAGTATATCAATCAGTTAACCAATCTTCTGGAAAAAGTGCACTAATTGACTTTTATTTTGTCGCCCGGCAGTTTGAGTGGCCCAAAGGCATCGCTCCGGATGCGCAGAGGGTAATCTCGAAAATGTGAAAGGGACATGAAAAACCGGTGTCGAGAATGTTTAACTGTAACCTTTACAGCAAATGTTCAGGATTTTTCAACACTTACAGTCCTTCTGAGTTCGCGTCAAGCTGCAAGCTATGGCGTCGCAACCGCCTGGCGGCGAGCAGGCTCAGTCAACACGTGCGCGCTGCCGAGCGTTGAAATGTGTACCAGGCTGCCAGCGGCCGGTGCGTGTACCCCGGAACTGCGAACCAGTAACGAGCGGCTTGCTGACTGTCCATCCGTAGCAGGTGAGGGTTGCTTCAGTTCCACCGTCAAGGTGCAGGTATTGCCGCCAAAGTCGCGATCGGTCACCACCCCGATGCAGCCATCCACCTGTTCCAGATCGGCGGGCTGACTGGAAATCTGCAACTGCTCGGGCCGCAACATGATCTGCGCTGCACCGTTTGGCGAGGTACTGCTGACATGAACCCGTCCCAGGTCGCAGATCGCGTAGCCATTTTCGATCTGCGCCGGCATGACCACGGCATCCCCGAGGAACAGCGCCGTTTCTTCATCGCGAGGATGCAGGTACAGGTCCATCGGTTGCCCGGTCTGCACCAACCGACCCTGGCGCATCACGGCCAATTGATCGGCAAATGACAACGCTTCGGACTGATCGTGAGTCACCAGGATGGTGGTCACGCCGGTGTCTGACAGAAGTTTGGCAACCATCTTGCGCATGGACGCCCGCAGGCCGGTGTCCAGCGCCGAGAAGGGTTCGTCCAGCAGCATCAGCCGAGGTCGTTGCGCCAAGGCGCGGGCCAGGGCTACCCGTTGTTGCTGACCACCGGAAAGCTCGTGCGGCCAGCGCTGGCTCATGCGTGCATCCAGCGACACCATGTCCATCAGCTCGGCGACGCGTGCTTGCTTCAAGGCGGCATCACCCGACAGTCCAAAGGCAATGTTGCCGGCAACCGTCATGTGTGGAAACAGCGCACCGTCCTGTGGCACATAACCAATCATGCGCTGATGCGCGGGGACTTCGGTCGAACCATCGACCAGTGTCTGGCCGTTGAGCGTGATGCTGCCGGAATCGGGAAACTCGAACCCGGCAATCATCCGCAGCAGGGTGGTCTTGCCCGAGCCGGAAGGGCCGACGATGGCCGTGCGACTGCCCGCTGGCACCGACAGGCTGACGTTGTCCAAGGCAGGCAGGGCGCCGAAGGTTTTATAGATGGAGTTCAGTTCGAGAGCGTTCATCGGCCTGCCGTGCGTTTGGATTGATGATAGAGAAGCGCGGTCAACGGAAGCGACAGCAAAATCATGATCAGCGCATAAGGGGCCGCTGCGGCGTAGTCAATTTCGCTGGTCATGGCCCAAAAACCGGTGGCCAGGGTGCGGGTGCCACTTGGCGAGAGCAGCAGGGTTGCGGTCAGTTCATTGGTGATCGCCAGAAACACCAGCGCTGCGCCGGCGGCGGCCCCTGGTGCGGCCAGGCGCATGGTAATCAGCCAGAGCGCCTGGCTCGGCGAGCGGCCCAGGCTGCGGGCGATATTTTCCAGTTCTACCGGTGCCTGGGCAATACCGGCGCGCAAACTGACCAGCGCGCGTGGCAAGAACATCAGCAGGTACGCCAGCAGTACCGTGATGGTGGTCTGGTAAATCGGCCGGGCAAAGCTGATGGTGACGGTCACCAGGGCCAGCGCCACGACGATTCCCGGCAATGAACTGGTGATGTAATTGCAGCTTTCCAGGATGCGATGCAGGCGCCCCGGCGAGCGTATCGACAACCAGGCCACCGGAACGGCTGCGCAGGTGGTGATGAGCGCGCCGACACTGGCCAGAACGAGGGTCTGCTTCAATGCCGGAAGTATTTCCGCCATGCGCCAGACGTCCGCGCCACCGGCAATCAACCATTGGGCCAGGGTAATCAGCGGCACACCGAGGGCCAGCACGCTGGTGATGATGGGCAGCAACAATGCTGCGGCTTTGGTGTTGCGTGTCAGCCGCTGAGTGCGTTGCAGGCGCGCACTGCCGGAACCGACGCGTGCGTAACGGGCGTGGCCACGTGATGCGGATTCAGCGGTCAACATCAGCAGGCAGCACAGCGCCAGCACCCCGGCCAGCATATTCGCCGCCGGGCCGTTGAAGCTCGACTGGAACTGGTCGAAGATCGCCGTGGTGAAGGTGTCGAAGCGAATCATCGCGTACAGGCCGTATTCGGCCAGCAAGTGCAGGCCGACCAGCAAGGCGCCGCCACAGATGGCCAGGCGCAGTTGCGGCAGCACGACCCGGAAAAACACCGCCCAGGGCTTCAGGCCCAGCGATTCGGAGACATCCTCGATGGCCGGATCAAGGCGCCGCAAGGTGGCGGCGACTGGCAGATAGAGGAACGGGAAGTAGGCGATAACCGAAACCAGCACCCCGGCAAACAACCCGTGAATCGGTGGCACCAGGCTGACCCAGGCATAACTGTGGACAAAGGCCGGCACCGCAATCGGTGCCGTTGCCAGCACCGACCAGAGGCGGCGGCCCGGCAAATCGGTGCGTTCGGTCAACCAGGCGAGTGCCACGCCGAGCGCGATACACAGGGGAATCGTGATCACCACCAGCAACACGGTGTTGATCAAAAGTTCGGCCACTCGGGGCCTGAAGACCAGCTCGGCAATTGTCGCCCAGCCGGTCTTGATGGAAATGCCGATGACAAACGCCAACGGCAGCAGGGCCAGCAACGACACCAGAATGGATATGGCCACCACCCACGAACCGCTACGCCTTCCGGAGGCGCGGCGAGGGTGTTGACGAGGGTTGGCCAGAGTCGTCAGATCGACGACTTTACTAGCTTCTGGCAGCGCGACTGGCTTGGACATCGGATTACAACAACCCCGCCTGAGTCATCAGCTCGACAACTTTTTTGCTGTTGAGTCTGGAGGCATCGACCACAGGCGCGTCAAGTTGCGCCAGCGGCACCAGTTTCGGGTTCGACTCGGCTTTCTGGCCTACGGCGTATTCAAACGAGTTACCGTTTTTCAGAATAGCCTGGCCTTCTTTGCCGGTGATCCACTTCAGGAACGCCTGAGCTTCTTCCTGGTGTTTACTGGACGCCAGGACAGCGCCACCGGAGAGGCTGACAAACGCGCCCGGATCTTTGTGCTTGAAGTAGTGCAGCGAGGTGTTCTTGCTGTTTTCGCCGGTTTTGCTCTGATCGACGAAGCTGTAGTAGTGGTAGATCACGCCGCCTTCAATCTGACCGGCGTTCACTGCCTTGAGCACAGCGCTGTTGCCACGGTAGGCGGTGGCGTTGGCTTTCATGCCTTTCAACCATTCCAGGGTGGCGGCTTCGCCCTTGAGTTCCAGTACGGCGGCGACGATGGCCTGGAAATCGGCGCCGGCAGGCGAACCGGCCCAACGACCTTTCCAGCTTGGGGAAGCCAGGTCCATCAGAGACTTTGGCAGATCGGCTTCGGCCAGCTTGGCTTTGTTGTAGACAAACACGGTCGAGCGAGCGGCGATGCCCACCCATTTGCCATGGGCCGGGCGATAGGCCGAACCGATTTGCTCCAGGGTCGACGGCGCAACAGGGGTAAACAGCCCGGCGTTATCCACCAGCACCATGGCCGGGGAGTTCTCGGTCAGGAATACGTCTGCCGGGGAGGCCGCGCCTTCTTGCACCAGCTGATTGCCCATCTCGCTGTCATCGCCGTTGCGCAGCGTGACCTTGATCCCTGTTTCATGGGTAAAACCTTCGACCCAGGCCTTGGTCAGGGTCTCATGCTGCGCGTTATAGACCACGATGCCGTCGCTGCTTGGCGCAGCAAAAACATGGCCAGCACCCATAAGGGCGGTGGCGAGCAGCGCGATTTTCAGAAACGAAGGGCGACGATGATTCATTTTGTTAGCAGCTCCTGCAGTTTTATAAAGAATCAGATGGGCAAGCCTGTTGTTCGATTCCCGCAATCCCTGCAGCTCGCCCAGAACAATGCGAATCATTCGCATGGATTTTGGTGGCGGCAATGTAGTGCGGGATATGTGAAAAAAGCGTCAAACAAGTCGTTAATCAATGTCGTTTGTATTTAGATTGAGGCGCTAAGGAGGGAGTTTGAAGGACAGAGTGGTTTGAATTCAAACACTATCGTCGACTGGCTCACTGATTTCACGTGAGCCGTGCCGGGAAGGATCGAGAGGCCCGATGGGCCTCTCGATCATTTTTCATTGGGCGGGGGCGTTGGGGATGAAGGCGACGCTGGCATCCGAGCGCGGATGCAGCAGCCGTTCACCGTTGTCTGGCTGCGTGACGACGGCCTGGTGGTCGACGCTGAGGTAGTTCAGCGGCAGCGTATCGCCACGTTTGTAGTGCGCGACAATGATGGTGCGCTGCGGGTTCCACTGCTGGCCGCTGTCCTTTTCCAGCCATGCCATGAACTGTGCGGTGGTGCCTTCGCGAGGGAAGTCCTTGCTTTCGGGCACGTAGTAGAAAGGCGCACCGTCGTTTTGCAGGTACATCGGGACTTTGTTGTCGACATCGACCATCACCATCCGCCATTGATTCCATGGCGCAATCAGGCTGGCCTGGGCCTTGACGTCCTTGCCGAATTGCACGACGCCGCCACCGGTGTTGCTCCAGGGCACGATAATCCCGAGGATCAGCAATAGCAGGGCCGTGGTGACGCCAAAGCCGATTTTCAGGCCGCGTCCTTCGGCTTTGCCGGCAGCGCGCCGTTCTTCCATGTGCCGGGTGACCCACCAGGCCGCCAACAGTTGGGCAAATGGTACCAGCGGCAAAACGTAGTAACTGCGTCGGCTACCACTGGCGGTGAAGAACAGGAACAACAAGCCCAAACCCCAGATCAACCAACGGGCATTGGGTTCGAGTGTGCGCCAGTTACGGGCCGCGACCCACAGCCCAAGCACCCAGTACGGTGCCCATGGCAGGGTATAAACCGGCAAGTAGATCAGGTAGGTGTAAATGGGCCCGATGTGGTCGAACGGCTGGAAAAACCGCACCACGTTTTCCCGGAAGACCAGCCCCAGACCGCTCTGGGCGGAGGTGGGCGCGCCGTAGATATTCGACAACACGAACGGCACCGCATAGACCAGGCCGGCAACCAGCAGGGCGACGCACAGGCGCAGGTTGAGGTGACGTTTCCAGCGGCCTTCTTGCAGCAGATGCGGCAACAGCACCAGGCCGGGCAGGATAAAGCCGATCAGGCCTTTGAACAGCGAGGTCACGGACAGCAGCAGGAAGAACACGCAGTAGCGCCCGAGTCGCGTGTCGTCCGGGCCGCGCCAATACCACCAGATTGCTGCCAGCACACCGCAGACGGTCAGAATGTCAGCCGTCGCGACTCGGGCCCAAAAGACGAAATAGAAGGTGGTTGCGAGCATCCAGCCGGCGATCAGACCGGTGCCTTTGCGAAACAGTTGCTCGCCGATCAAGTAGACCAGCCAGACACTCAGCCAGGCAGCAATCACCGAAGACAGACGCAAGGACCAGTGGCCCAGGCCGCCTGTAAACCAGGTGGTGGCGGTAATCAACCAGTAGGAGGGCAGTGGTTTGTCGTAATAGGAGCCGCCCATGAGGTACGGGTCGAAGTAGTTACCGCTTTGCAGCATCTGCAGCGTGATATTCGCCCAACGGGTTTCCGGGCCCCAAAGTTCCCGTGTGCCCAGTCCCAATAACAGGAGTAGCGCTGAAACCCCAAGCAGGATCAGCAGCGCGCGTGTTTCCGTTTCCCGCGACTTCATGTGGTATTTCCCTTCGGTCTCGACCGCCAGCTGCAGGATTGCGCCGTGCCTTTGAGCGCCGCGACCTGCGCGCCGGGGTCAGAAAATGCAGATCATCTACTTGCCGGGTGACGATCTGTAGATCGTCACCCGGTAAACCGGCGCATCAGGAATCGTCAGGGCAGTTTCGGGAAAATCAGGATCTCCAGTTCGCCCCGTTTGTAGTGCTTGCCGTCGATTGGCAGCAGCAAGACTTCCTGCTCTTCCAGGGCATTTTTCACCCGCATGACCACACCCACCGAACCCTTTTTACGGGCTTCGGTCATCCACTGCTGGACACTGTCCATGTCGACTTTGCGGTGTGCTGCCTCAGGGAAATCGGTACCGTACTTCAACTCACCCACAGTGTTGTACAGGTCAACTTGCGGGCGCTTCAGGCGCCAGGATAATGCCGAAGCCGCACCCAGGTCGTTACTCAGCAGCGAAGTGGTCTCGCTCAATTCCTGAACATGTTCGGCGATGAACTGGTCAGGCATTTTGCTGTTGACGATGACAGCTGGCATGGCGGCCGGCAACAGGGCGACCAGTAGCCAGATTCCCAGTGCCGGAGTGGCCCAATAGACCAGCGGCCGGAGTGCTTGCAAGGCGTTGGCGATGATCCAGCCGGCCAACACGATGAAGCCCAGCGACAGGGTGAACATTTCGGTGTTTTCAAAGATCGGCCGGGTGATCTGCAGATAGATCAGGACAATCAGGGCAATCGTCGCGATCGCTACGTTGATCAGGCCGTTGATACGAATCGCCCGGCCACGGGCCTCGCTCACCAGATCGATCAGGGTGCTGGCCATCAGCAAGGCCAGCGGCAGCAGGCACGGCATGATGTAGGTCGGCAGCTTGCCTTTGCTCAGGCTGAAAAATACCAGCGGCAGGAGCATCCACAGCAACAGGAAGCCGGTGGTGTTCTGAGTCTTGTTTTTCCAGGCCTGAACCAGTGTCGAGGGCAACAGGGCTGCCCACGGAAGGCTCGAAACCACCATGATTGGCAGGAAGAACCACCACGGCCGGGTGTGCTGGGCATCTTCGGCGGCGAACCGGCGAATGTGCTCGTGCCAGAAGAAGAACCGCCAGAAATCCGGTTCGTGACTATTGATCGCCAGTACCCACGGCAGGCTGACGATGATGGCGACGACCAGCGCTACCGGGCCATAGCGCAGCAACTCACCAAAGCGCTTTTGCCAGATCATGTAAGGCAGTGCGATCAACACCGGCAACAGCCAGGCAAGGAAGCCCTTGGTCAGGAAACCCATGCCGCAGGCGAAGCCGAGCAGGGCCCAGGCCCCGAGTTTGCTGCGTGGGGTTTTGTTATCCAGAGCAAACCACAGGGCAACCAGGCTCAGGTTGACCCAGAAGGTGAACTGCGGATCAAGGTTGGAGTAGCCAGCCTGGCCGGCGATCAGGCCGAAGCTCATGTAGAGCAGGGCAGCAGCGAAACTTTTGCGCGGATCGTTCCATAGGCGACGGGCGATCAGATACGCCAGCCACACACTCAGCCCGGTGGCGACTGCCGAGGCAATACGCACGCCAAACAGGTTCTCGCCGAAGATCGCCTGACCAATGGCAATCATCCAGTAACCGGCAATGGGCTTCTCGAAGTAGCGAAAACCCATGAAGTGCGGAGACACCCAGTCACCGCTCAGCAACATCTCCTGGCTGATCTGTGCGTAGCGGGGCTCGTCAGGAATCCATAGCCCGTGGCCGACCATCGGCAACAGGTAGAACAGGCCGAAGGCCAATAACAGGCAGGGTAGAGCCCAGCGCTTGATCATTTGACTCGTGCTCCCTGCGACTTCATTCGGCGGTTCGGATTGCTGCGAGAGCAATCAGTAAAGTGATGCGTAACGAATATTATTTTTCGCTTCATGGGACGGCCTTGATACCGGAAGACGTTGCTCGGTTTTTGGTGTTTTGGTTATGACGTTCGATGCTGCGCCGGCCTTCTTCAACAAAGACGCGTGCAGGGGCGCAGGCATCGCTGTGGCGAGCCGGCCGCATTACTCGGCAAAAGGATAAAGTCGGCGCATGACATTCCTGGGCCTCCTGGCAGCGGACTGGACGGGGGTAGGTGGGTAAGCCGCTGTGAGCGGGCACCGCATGCTACAAGTGGAGCGTCGAGTCTTCCATTGAGGATTTCCCCCAAACAGGCATTCAAGCGTGAAATCCCCGGATTTTCAGTAACTCGCTGAAAAAAATAAAGTTATTCAATTTGTTTCGAATGTACGCGAGCGCTGGCGAACTGCCGTAATGGCAATATTTTTTGAGTTCGTTAACAGCGCTGGCGTGTCCTGGCAAACCGTATTATTTGCTGGCGAATCGCTTATCAAGCACGGCTGGCCAGTCCCCGGAATTCACAATGCCGAGCACTTTCAGCTGCCCGTCAGCCGTCACCGAAACGAACAGGGAACTGGTGTACTGACTGGTGGGAGCATGCTTGAAGCCGGTTTGTTTCTCGAAGTCGCTGATACAGCCGCTGTGCGTGACCAGGACCAGGTTGCGATGTGCCGTTTTGTGTGCGACCACATCGTCACGCATGGTCTTGCCACATTGGGCCAGCCATTCCTGATTCGACGCCTCTTTGCCAAACATGTACTGCGCGGTTTGCATCGTGCGGGTCGCCGGGCTGCTGAACACATCCGCATGGTCCATGCCCAGGGCGTTGAACCCCTTGCCGACGTCCGTCGATGCCGCGCTGCCTACCTGGGTAATGCCATCGGCCGGGCCCAGGCACGGGTTTTTCGACTGATCGCAGCGTTCGGCATGTCGAACCAGCACCACCACATCGCCTGCCTGCCAGTGTTGGAATACGCCAGCCGTTGCCATGTGATCACTTTCCGCCAGCATCGCTGGAGACCGGGGCCACAAGGTGAACCCCGTGACCAGAGCGGCCACTATCACTGCCGACGCCGCTAGCGTGACCTTCAGAAACCGCTTGTTGACCGCTCGTTTAGGCGAGTCCTTGGGTAATACAGTATTAACCACGCCTTTCACCTGTAAGTCGTATTGAGACGAAGAATGTCGATTCCGTTCAAGCAGTCAGGATAGACAGTTCACGGAAAACGCGAGCATTGAAGGTCGATTTGTGATGATCAATGTAGAGGCGGGCAAGTGGGGGATAAGTGAAACGAATGTGAAAATTTCGCTGGAACGCTTAACCCACCCTTAACGACAGCTAATTGTTTGATTTTAATTGCATTGCCATCGACCAGAGAGGCCTGCGCCAAGACCTCGCGCGAGGTCGTCGGGAAGGCGGCAAGAGCCGCCCGAGACCGATTGTTTCAAGCTGTTTCGTGAGTCTGTTTTCCCAGCAGATCGATTCGGCAACCCGGGGCCGCGTCGTAGACCGCAAGCTTCATGTCGTGCAACCGCGCCACGGCCGACACCATGCTCAAGCCCAACCCGTTGCCGGGTGTGTGACGGCTCAGTTCTGAACGGTAGAGCCGGCGAAATACCGCCTCGCGCTCGTCTTCCGCAATTCCCGGACCGTTATCGACTACCCGAATACCGACGCCCGTTGCGTCGCTGATGACGCTGAGACTGACGCTGCTATGGTCGGGTGAGAACTTGATCGCGTTATCCAGCAGGTTGCAGCAGGCATCGAACAGCAGTTGCGCATCGCCAGCGATCAGCGTTGGCTGCGCGCCGGCATGGAACGCCAGGCTGATGCCGCGTTCCTCGGCCAGCGGTTCGTAGAGTTCGGTGGCATCGGCGCCAATCAGGTTCAGATCGACCGGCGCAAAGTGGCTGCGTCGTGCGCTGTCCTCAATCTCGGAAATGCGCAGCAAGGCACGGAACGTCAGCAGCAGGCCCTTGGCCTCGGTCAGGGCCGAATCAATGCTGGCGGCGTATTCGTCCTCGCGCAGACCCCGCCGTTGCGCGCGCTCAAGGCCGGCAATCAGCCGGGTCAGGGGCGTGCGCAGGTCGTGGGCGATGTCGTCGCAGACACCCTTGACCTCGCTCATCAAGCGTTCCAGTTCATCAAGCATGCCGTTGACGACGTTGGCGAGGCGGTCGATATCATCGTTGTTGCCCAGGGTGGGCAAGCGGCTGCTCAAGTCGCCCTCGATGATACCTTTGATCGAGTCGCTCAACTTGTCGAGACGGCGCCGCGCCGAGTAGCCGAGGCCGATCGCACCTAACAGGCCGACCACCAGCAGCAGGACCCCACCGGAAACCAGCGCATGAACCAAAAGTTCGTCGAACTCGCCGATATCATGCATGTCCTGGGCGACCAGCAAGGTTTTGCCGTCTTCCAGTTTATGAACGATGAACCGCACCGGACGGGAGCGATCATTGGTTTTTTGCCAGTCGAACTCGGCGGGGCGATCATATTTTCTGAACGGCGGCAGTTGATGAATGGCGCCGACAATGTACTGGCCGTTTTCATCGAACAAACTGTGGGGCAGGCGGCCTTCCGTGTCCGAAATGGCGTGTTTGCGGATTTCCTCTTCCCGCAGTTGCGGGGTTTGCTGACTGCGGTTCTCTACCTGACGATAGAGTGCAGTGTCGGCCTCGGTCTTCAGGTAAAACGCGGTCTGCCAGTAAATGTAGCCAAATAGCGCCAGAAACGAGCAACCGAACAGCCCCAGGAACATAAGGCCCGTACGAAAACTGATGGTGCGCGGAATCTCACTCAGGTGAACGGAGAACATAGCCGGCCCCCCGAATGGTGTGGATCATCTGCGGTTCACCTTCGGCGTCGATCTTGCGACGCAGGCGGCCGATGTGCACCTCGATGACATTGGTGCGCTCGTCGTAGCTGTAATTCCACACGGCTTCAAACAACATGGTGCGCGTGACCACCTGTTCGGCGTTGCGCATCAGGTGTTCCAGCAACGCGTATTCACGCGGAACCAGGTCGATGGTTCGATCGCCACGGCGCACACTGCGGCGTAACAGGTCGACGTGCAGGTTGCCGACGCGCAGTTGATTGTCCGGTTCGCGGGTGGCGGGTTCGGCACGGCGACGGCTTAAGGCGTCCAGCCGTGCGGTCAGCTCGATGAATTCGAAAGGCTTGGTCAGGTAGTCATCGCCACCGGCGCGCAAGCCTCGAACACGCTCATCCAGCGCGCTCAGGGCACTGAGGATCAACACCGGCGTGCTAACGCTCGCCGCTCGCAAGGCGGTCAATACGCCCAGCCCATCGATGCCGCCCGGCAGCATCCGGTCGAGCACGATCAGATCAAAGGGCTCGCTGAGGGCTTTGAGCAAACCGTCGCGGCCATTGTTCACGCACGTGACGGTAAACCCGTGGTCCTGCAGGGCTGCTTCAATTTCGCGGGCGGTGGAGCTGTCGTCTTCGACGACCAGAACATGGGTCATGGGAGTTGAACCGGTCACTTGAACGAGTGGAGAGATGGCATAGTGTGTCAAACCCAGGAAGACGCCAACGTCGCCGCCGGATAAATAAAAGTTTAGGTTCCTGTTAAGAGAGAAAGCTCCTTGCGCATTCTAGTCGTTGAAGACGATGCCCAGACCGCCACCTACCTGTTGCGTGGGCTGACGGAAAGCGGGCACGTGGTGGATGTCGCCGAAGACGGCAACGATGGTCTGGCCATGGCCCTGGAAGGTATTCATGACGCGTTGATTGTCGACCGACGCCTGCCGGGGCTCGACGGTATCGCCCTGGTGCGGGCGATACGCAGTCGCGGTTCACGTATTCCGGTGTTGATGCTCAGTGCTCAGTCGACCACTGCGCAAAAGGTCGAAGGCTTGCAAGCCGGTTGTGACGATTACCTGGCAAAACCCTACGCGTTCGCCGAGGTGCTGGCACGTCTCGACGCTTTATTGCGCGGCGCCGATCAACCGAGTGCAGCAGGGCGCAAGCTGCAAGTCGGCGAACTCGAACTCGACTGCGCGACCCGTACGGCGGTGCGTCAGGGCCGTAGCATTGTCTTGCAACAGCGAGAGGCGTTGCTGCTGGAAAAACTCATGCGCCACAGCGGTCAGGTGGTCACCCGCGACATGCTGCTCGACAGCGCCTGGGATTACGCCTTCGACCCCAATGACAATGTCATCGACAAACATATCCATCGCTTGCGGCGCAAACTCGATGAAGGTTTCGAGTACTCGCTGATCAGGACCATTCCGGGCGCGGGTTACAGTTTCCAGGGCCGTCGCGAGCCCGATTAAATAAAAGTTTACCTGCAGGCGAACGCTCTGCAAGGCGCTGTTGGCTATCTTCGGCTGATTCGTGGACAGGCTCCACAAACGTTTCAGCCGGAGATCGCGTGCCAATGTCAGTTGCAACCTCACCGAGGCGTAACTTTTTATCCCTATCGGTGCTGCTGGGCGTATTGATGCTCGGTGGCTGCTCGATGGTGCCCGCTTACCATCAACCGGAGCTGCCGCTGGCGGCAAACTGGAAGGGTACCGGGCAAACATCCGCCGCACGGGGAGGGCAGTGGTGGAGCGAATTCCACAGCGCTGAACTAAATGACCTGATCACCCGTGGCCTCTCGGCCAATTACACCCTTAAAGCCGCGGCCAGCCGCATCGAAGAGGCACGGGCTTCGGCTCAGGTGGTCGGCGCCGGGCAATATCCGACCCTGGCACTGGGCGGCAATGTCCAGCGTCAGAATAATTACGGCACCACCAAGAAAAGCAGCGTGTTCGCCCAAGCGACCTACGAGCTGGACTTCTGGGGCAAACAGCGCGCAGCCGCCGACTCAGCTGACGCGTTGGCCAATGCCAGTGTGTTCGACGCGCAAACCCTGCGCATGGGTCTGGGGGCGAGCATCGCCGACAGCTACTTCCAGGTCTTGTCACTGGAAGAACGGCTGCGCCTGGCCCAGTCAATTGCCGACGACGCCAAGCAGGTGCTAGATCTGGTCGAAGTCCAGGCCAGCCAGGGCGCCGTGTCCAATCTTGAAGTGGCGCAGCAACGAAACGCCCTGCAAACCTTCCAGGCGGCGATGCCACCTTTGCGTCAGCAGCGCGATCTGGCGCTCTACCAATTGGCGGTACTGGTGGGCGAGACGCCGCAAGGCTTTCACCTGAAAAGTTCCGGTCTTGACGGTTTGCAGATGCCGCGTCCGTCCGCTGGACTGCCCATCGGCCTGCTGCGTCAACGGCCTGATGTGCAAGCAGCCGAAGCGCGACTGGTTTCGGCCAACTTCGATGTCGGGGTCGCCCGTGCGGCGTTCTTGCCAAATCTGTCGCTGGACCTGATTGGCGGTATCGACACCATTGCTGGCGGCAACATCTGGAGCGTCGTCGGCACATTGACCCAACCGGTGTTCACCGGCGGCCAGCTCACGGGTCAATTGCACGTTGATCAGGCCCACGTGCAGGAACTCACCGCCAGTTACCGTGAATCGGTGATCGAGGCGCTGCAAGACGTCGAAACCCAACTGAGCGCTACCCGCGAACTGGATAAAAGCTTTGCCTTGAATCAGGCCGCAGTGGATTCCGCCCGCGAGGCTGCCAGGCTCGCGCAGGTGCGTTATCGACTGGGTTCCACCGATTTCCAGACCTTGTTGATCGTCGAGCGCACCCAGTATCAGGCCGAAGACACGCTGCTGCAGGTGCGCCTGCAACACCTGCAGGCCGCCGTCGGTTTGTTCCGGGCACTGGGCGGTGATTTCACCCCCGACACCCTTGCTTCCCTTTCTCCTTCTCAGGCGTCACACCCATGAATGCTAAGCAACGCGTTGCGAACCCTCGCCATCGAGCACTCTCTTGGGCGCTACTGATTCTCCTGTTGGGCGCAGGTGCAGGTGGATTTCAGTGGGTCAAGCGGGCTCAGGCGGCACCGGCCAAAACCGAGGCAGCCGCCGTGCCGGTGCAACTGACGCAAGTCAGCCAGCAGGACCTGCCGATCTGGCTCAGTGCGATTGGCAATGTCCAGCCGCTCAATAGCGTCAATGTGCGGGTTCGGGTGGATGGCGAGTTGCAGAAAGTCCTGTTCAAGGAAGGCCAGATGGTGAACGCCGGCAGTCTGCTGGCGGTGATCGATCCACGGGTTTACCAGGCTCAGGTGGCTCAGGCGCAAGCACTGGTGGCCAAGGATCAGGCGCAACTGTCGAACCTGCGGGTGAGCCTGGACCGGGCCAGCAAACTGGCGGCCGCCAAGGCCGGGCCGACCCAGGACGTCGACACCTATCGCGCCGAACTGGCAGCGCAACAGGCCACGGTGCAGGCTGATCAGGCGGCACTGGATAACGCGCGCCTGCAACTGGAGTTCACGCAGGTCAAGGCACCGCTGACCGGGCGTACCGGCCAGCGCTTGCTGGATGTCGGCGCCATCGCCCACGGAGCGGAAGCCACGGGCTTGGTGACCATTACCCAGATGAACCCGATCTCGGTGGCGTTCGCCGTTTCCCAGGACGAACTTCCACAGATCCTTGCAGAAAACGCCAAGGGCGCCTTGCAAGTGGTCGCCATGACCCGCGACGGCCATCAGGAAATCGCTCGCGGCCGTCTGAGCTTCATTGATAGCCAGGTCGCTGCCGCGAGTGGTCAGATCCAGTTGAAGGCCGAGTTCGACAACAGCACCAACCAGTTGTGGCCTGGCGAATTGGTCAGCGCACGCTTGCTGGTCAGCACCCGCCAGGACGTCACGGTAGTGCCGACCAATGCCGTGCAGTTCGGTCGTCAGGGCGACTTTGTCTATGTAGTCGGCGCCGATCAACGGGTGCAGCCGCGTCAGGTCGATGCCGCTGTGGTGGTCGATGGCAAGCAGTGGATTCGCCAGGGGCTGGCCGCTGGCGAAACGGTCGTCGTGCAAGGCCAGTCACGCATTGCACCGGGCGTCAAAGTTGCACCGATCAAGGCTGACGAAGCCGCTGCGCTGGCGGCCGCCACGCCAGTGGAGAGCGCACGATGAAAGGGCTCGCCGGACTGATTCAACGACGCGTGGGCCTGAGCCTGTTGGCGCTTGGGGTGATGTTGCTGGGGGCTTTCGCGTACTTCCAGTTGCCAGTGGCGCCTTTGCCTACGGTGGACTTTCCGACCATTCAAGTGACCGCCAAACTCTCCGGGGCCAGCGCCGAGACCATGGCTTCATCGGTTGCGACGCCACTGGAAAGAGCCTTTGCCGCGGTTCCGCAAGTCACCTCGATGACCTCCTCGAGCGCGGCCGGCAAGACTCAGGTGGTGTTGCAGTTCGACCTGTCACGGAACATCGACGGCGCTGCGCAGGATGTGCAGACCGCGATCAACACCGCGACCCCGAACCTGCCGAAGACCATGACCAGTACGCCGACCTTCAACAAGGTCAACCCGGCGGAAGGGACAGTGTTGTCACTGGCCGTGACCTCACCGACGCGCACGCTGCCGGAACTCGACCGTTACGCGGACAACTACATTGCCCAGCGTTTGTCGCAGATGCCCGGCGTCGGCCTGGTGGATTTCCACGGTGAGCAAAAACCGGCGGTGCGGATTCAGATCGATCCGGATGCGCTGGCCGCACGCGGCCTGAGCCTGGAAGACGTGCGCAGCGTGATCGGCGTCAGTACCGTCGATCAGCCCAAGGGCACCCTTGACGGGCAGACCCGTTCCGTCACGCTCGGCGCGACCGACCAGATGCTCGATCCACAGCATTATCGGGATCAGGTGATTGCCTATAAAAACGGCATGCCGATCAAGCTCGGTGACCTTGGCCGGGTAATTGCCGGTGCCGAAGATACCCAGCAAGCCGCGCAGTTGGGCGGCGAGCCGACAGTGATCGTCGACATTCACAAACAACCGGGTTTCAACCTGCTGTCGACCATCGCCACGATCAAGGCGAAGTTGTCCGAACTGACCGCGTCGTTGCCTCGCGACGTGCAGGTTCAGGTGGTCGGCGATCGTACCCAGACCATCGAAGCCTCGGTCAACGACATGCAATTCACCTTGCTGTTGTCGATTGCCCTGGTGGTTGTGGTGATCTTCGTGTTCCTGCGCAAGGCTACCGCCACGCTGATTCCCAGCCTGACCATTCCGTTGTCGCTGGTGTCGACCTTCGGCGTGATGTATTTGCTCGGCTACAGCCTCGACAATCTGTCGATCATGGGCCTGGCCATTGCCGTCGGCTTCGTGGTGGACGATGCCATCGTGGTGATGGAGAACATCGTGCGCCATCTGGAGATGGGCAAGTCGCGCCTGCAATCGGCGGTCGATGGTTTGCGCGAAGTGGCGTTCACCATTGTCTCGATGACGGTGTCGTTGATCGCGGTGTTCTTGCCGATCCTGTTGATGTCGGGGATCGTCGGGCGCTTGATGCGCGAGTTCGCGGTCACGGTCAGCGTGGCGATCATCATGTCTTGCATCGTCTCGCTTGCGATCACCCCGATGCTGTGTGCCTGGCTGCTCAAACCGCATGTCGAGAGCGAGGAGGGGCGTTTCGCCCAGGCTTGCGAGCGGGCGTTCACTGGCTTGCACAATGGCTATCGCCGCAGCCTCGACTGGGTGCTCGACCATCAGCGTCTGACCCTCGGCGTGGCATTGGCCACGCTATTGGCGACCGCAGTATTGTACGTGAGCATTCCCAAGGGCTTCTTCCCGCAGCAGGACAACGGCCTGATCCAGGGCGTTGCCGAAGCCGCTGCCGATATTTCGCCGATGGCCATGCGTGAACAGGTCAACCGTGTCGCTGAAGTCGTTGGTCATGACCCCGCGGTGGCCAAGGTGTATTTCTGGATCGGCCCGAACCCGACGGTCAGCCAGGGCAAGGTGATGATCAACCTCAAGCCGTTCGGCGAGCGCACCGACAGTGCCCAAAAGGTGATCAGTCGTTTGCAACCAGCGCTCGATCAGCTATCCGGGGTCAAGGTCTACTTGCAGGCTAACCAGGACATCCAGATCGGTGGCCGCGCCAGTAAAACCCAGTATCAGTACACCCTTCAGGACCCGGACAGCGCAGAGCTGGATCACTGGAGTGGGGTGCTGCTGGAAAAACTCAAGCGCTTGCCGCAACTGCAACATGTGACCTCTGACCAGCAACAGGCCATTGCTCAGGCAACCCTGGTGATCGACCGTGCCGCGGCGGCGCGTCTGGGCGTGACGGTGCAGGCCATCGACGACGTACTGTACGACGCCTTCGGCCAGCGTCAGGTCGCGACGATGTTCACCCAACTCGACCAGAACCATGTGGTTCTCGAACTGGACCCGCACTGGCAGACGTCCACGACCACGCTGGAACACTTATACGTACGCGCCAGCTCCGGAACCCTGGTGCCATTGAATCTGTTGGCGAGCATCAAGACCGAACAGGTGCCGATCATCATCAACCACCAAGGGGTATTCCCGGCCATTACCCTGTCGTTTGACCTGGCGCCAGGCCAAGCTCTGAGCGATGCGGTCAGTGCGATCAACCAGGCGTCTTTGGCGGTGGCGATGCCGGACTCTGTCGTCGGCAGTTTCCAGGGCACCGCCCAGGCGTTCCAGGACTCGTTGAAATCACAACCCTGGCTGATTCTGGCGGCGATCCTGACCGTCTACATCGTGCTGGGCGTGCTCTACGAGAACGCGATTCACCCGTTGACGATCATTTCGACCCTGCCGTCTGCCGGGTTCGGTGCACTGCTGGCATTGATGCTCTGTGGACAGGACCTGTCGGTCCTTGGGATGATCAGCATTATTTTGCTGATCGGCATCGTCAAGAAGAACGCGATCATGATCGTTGACTTCACGCTGTCGGCCCAGCAGCGTGGCTTGTCTGCCAGAGACGCCGTGCGTGAAGGGTGCCTGTTGCGCTTGCGGCCGATCCTGATGACCTCGCTGGCGGCACTGCTCGGCGCGGTGCCATTGGCGTTCGGCCACGGTGCCGGCTCGGAGCTTCGCCAGCCATTGGGCATTGCTATTGTCGGTGGCCTGGCGGTCTCGCAGATCCTGACGTTGTACACCACCCCGGTCGTCTACCTTTGGTTTGAGCGTCGGCGTCGCGGCCAAAAACTCGTCGCGCAGGACATCAAGGTGTGACGTCGGCATTCAAACACTGGAAAGACATGGATTCCAAACAAAGCCTGACAAAGAGGATTGTGATTGTTTTCGCACTGATGACTGCGTTTGTCGCAGGGGTCTTTGCGGTTGGCATTGTCGCGACTGTGCATATCGTTGAAAGAAAGCTCACCACCACCAGCCTGAGCGGTGGACTGCAACGCCTGCTGCTGATGGACAACACCGATGACTGGACCCATCGACCGGAAAAAGACGAGCTGTTTTTCTTTGAGGGCGGACTGGGTGAAATGACCCCGGACGAACAGCTCAAGGCGCTGCGGCCGGGGTTTCAGGAAATCGTCTTTGGCGGTGAGGACTACTACGCCATGGTGAAGGTGGTTGAAGGTCGCCAATACGTCCTGCTGAAAGATCAGCGAAGCCATGAACAACGCGAACGCGTGCTGTACGCGGTGGTGATTGTCGGGTTCGCGTTGAGCATTCTGCTGGCGATTCTGTTGGGCTGGCTGCTGGCGCGACGCGTCATGGCCCCGGTGGTCCGTTTGGCGCGTCAGGTGCGTCACCGTGATCAGCTACTGGAACTCGCGCCACCGCTGGCGCCCGAGTATGCCGTCGACGAGGTCGGCGAGCTGGCGATGTCCTTTGACCAAACCCTGGGCCGACTGCGCGAGGCGCTGGGCCGGGAAAAACTCTTCACCAGCGATGTCAGCCACGAATTGCGAACGCCGTTAATGGTGCTCGCCAGTTCCTGTGAGCTGTTGTTGAGCAATCGTGCCCTGGATCAGCGCTCGATGGCCCAGGTCAGCCGTATTGCCAGGGCCAGCGATGAAATGCGACAGCTGGTTGACACGTTCCTGATGCTGGCGCGTGACCGGGACAACGACTCCGCTAACGGTGGCAACGCCTCCTTGAAAGAGGTCGCCGATGCGTTGGCCGAGATTTGGGGCAGGCTGATCCGGGAAAAAGGCCTGGAGTTCATCTACCTCGACGAGCAGACCTCAAACAGCTACTACAACCTGACCTTCCTGCAATCGGTGATGGGCAACCTGCTGCGCAACGCCTGGCACTATACTGATCATGGCTTCATTCGCCTGACCCTGCGAGATCATGGCTTCAGCGTGGAAGACAGCGGTATCGGCATTCCGGAAGAAAAACGCCATGCGATGTTCCAGCCCTTTGTCAGGGGCGACGAACACCGGGGCGAAGGGCTGGGATTGGGGCTGTCGCTGGTTCAGCGGATCTGCACCAACCAGAACTGGCGAGTGGAACTCACCACCCGCGAACCCCACGGCTGTCATTTCGCCGTGGACCTGGCAGAGCGTCAGAAGCAACTCCTGCTCTAGCCAGAGCGGAAATGTCCGTTGGTCGGTTCGCCTGACAGGCCGGTCGATTTGCACGCTTGCAGATCGACTAACCGGTAAATCGATGACGCATTTCAAAGAGGAGAGTGATCATGTCCTATGTCGATGGCTTTGTTGCCGCCGTACCCACCGCCAACCGCGATAAATTCAAGCAGCACGCCGAGTTCATGGCCGGTATTTTCAAGGAAAACGGCGCACTGAGCGTGACCGAATGCTGGGGCGACGATGTGCCTCAAGGCAAACTGACCTCGTTCCCGATGGCGGTAAAACTCAAGGAAGACGAGACCGTGGTGTTCTCGTGGATCATCTGGCCGGACCGTCAGACGCGCGACACCGGTATGAAGAAGTTCATGGACGACCCCAGGCTTCAATCACTGGACAACTCAATGCCTTTCGATGGTCAACGGATGATCTTCGGCGGCTTCGAGATGATCGTAAACGTGTGAAGTATGTCGCAACATCCGGATGTCAGACGGGCCTGAAAAGGATGCAGGCCCGCCCCGGATGGCGCGCCGGTTATTCCGGAAGGGTGATTCGGCAGCTCTTGCGATTACGGATTTCGTTCTCCGTTGGCCGCTCTTTCACGAACTCGAAACGCGGCTCGCCCTCGTTGTAGGTGACCAGCCAACCCCACTCCAGTTCGGACTCATCTTGCCCAGGCTTCGGCGGTTCAGCCCACCAGGGTTCCTTGCTGACAATCTGGCGCATAGCCCCTCCACGTAGTTCGGGTCCTTTCAACTATAACGTGGATGACTGGAGGCGCCAGAAATGCGTTTTGAGTGGGCCGGCAGATTAATGTCAGCCCACGTTCGTCAGCTTAAAACGGTTTGTAAGGCAGGAATTTTCCGTCCAGGGTGATCACCGCGCGGGAGCCACCTTCGGGATCTTCGACCTTCTTGATGTCCATCTTGAAGTTGATGGCGCTGATAATGCCGTCACCGAACTGCTCGTGAACAATCGACTTCAGGGCGGTACCGTAGACCTGGATCATCTCGTAGAAGCGGTAGATGGTCGGGTCGGTCGGCACGCCGCTGGCAAGCGAGCCGCGAAGCGGGATGGTCTGCAATTGGGCGACGGCGTCGTTGTCCAGGCCCAGGTGCTGGACCACCACTTTGGCGGCCGCTTCCGGCAGTGGGTGTTGGCCGAGCAGGGCCGCCGTGACGTAGAGCAGGCTCAGGCCGGTGCCTTCGGTCAGGTTTTCCCAGGACAGGTCCTTGCGGGCCTTGGCTTCGAGGATTTTGCCGGTCAGGGCCAGCGTTGGGTCTTGATAAGCATGGGACTGTTGCATGGTGCTTCTCCTGCGGATTGATGGGGTGTGTGGTTCAAGCGACGTTGGCGACAGCCCGGGCAGGCATGGCGCAGGTGTCCGGGAAATCGGCAATCGATACAAATTGCCGAGAGACACCGTCGAGCGCGTCGATGCCGCCACTTTCGATGTCGTAGACCCAGCCGTGCAGATTCAACGCGCCTTGCTCCTGGGCCAGGCGAACGCTGGGATGAGTCTGCAGATTGGCCAGTTGAGCAATGACGTTCTCTTTGACCAGTGAGGTCAGGCGCGCTTCGTCACTGCTGTGAGGACGGCCGGCATTGATCACCTTGGCGCCTTCGGAGTAGCGCAACCAATTGGCGACGGCGGGCAAGTGGTCCAGGCATTTGCACTGGGCAATGGCGGTCATTGCACCGCAATCGGAGTGCCCGCAGATCACTACATCGGTGACGCCCAGCACGGCAACGGCGTACTCGACCGTGGCGGAGACACCGCCAGGCTCGGGCCCGTAGGACGGCACGATGTTGCCGGCATTGCGAATCACGAACAGTTCGCCGGGTTCTTGCTGAGTCAGCAACTCCGGCACGACTCGACTGTCGGAGCAGGCAATGAACAGTGTTTTAGGTGACTGGGTAGAGGCCAGGTGCTTGAACAGGCTGGAGCGCTGTGGAAACGCTTCACGCTGAAACTTGAGGAAGCCATCGATCAACTCTTTCATGGTGAAGTACCTTGCCGTTGTGGTTGGCTGAAAGAATGAACGCGCACAGCTATAGCGTCCAAGATCGATGACTTATGGTTTTTATAGGCTGGTCCTATAGCAGGAAGGGTTTGCTTATTTTAATAGCGGCGAAGGGCAGCGCTCGAACCAGCGGCTCGCCTGTTCGTAGGCATGGGCAAGCTGCAGCACCGCGAAGTCAGCCTGGTGTTTGCCGATGATTTGCAGCCCCATGGGCAGGCCGTTCCGGTTAAAACCTACTTGTACGTTTGCCACCGGACAGCCAGAGAGGGTGCCGGGAATCACCACCTCCATCCAGCGGTGATAGGTGTCCATGCTCACGCCTTCGATGGAGGTTGGCCAAGGGAGGTTTTTGTCGAACGGGAAGACCTGGGCGGTCGGTAGCAGCAGGTAGTCGAAGCGTTTGAACAGATTACTGATGGCGCGATACCAATGACTGCGTGCCACCGAGGCGGCGAACACGTCGCTGGCAGAGAGCCTGAGCCCGTTTTCCACTTCCCAGCATGCTTCCTCTTTCAGCCGTGCGCGTTGACTCGGGTTGGCGTAGGCGCTGCCGAGGGAGCCGGCGACCATCCAGTGCCGCAACGTGCGCCAGCTGTTCCAGAGCTGTTCCGGGGCGAAGTCGACAGAGGCCGGCTCGATGCTGCAGCCCAGGCTCTCGAAGTCGGTGAAGGCCTTTTGACACAAATCGAGAATGCCTTTTTCCATCGGCAGATAACCGTTGAAATCACCGAGCCAACCCAGGCGTGTGCCGCTGAAATCACGCTCCAGCGGAGCCGCGAACGCGGCACCGGACTCGGCGATCGACAGCGGTGCGCGAGCATCGGCGCCGGCCTGGACCGACAACAGCAACGCCGCATCGCGAACGCAGCGGCCCATGGGGCCTTCATAGCCGAGCTGGTCGATGAACAGGTCGGCGCTGTCGTCGAAGGGCACCCGGCCCTGGGACGGGCGAAAACCGAAGACATTGTTGAACGCCGCCGGATTGCGCAACGAACCCATCATGTCGCTACCGTCGGCCACCGGCACCAGGTGCATGGCCAGCGCCGAGGCGGCACCGCCACTGCTGCCGCCGGCGGTTTTGCTCGGGTCGTAGGCACAGCCGGTGGCACCGAACAGCGGGTTGTAGGTTTGCGAACCGAGGCCGAATTCCGGGGTGTTGGTCTTGCCGATAATGATTGCCCCGGCCGCCTTGATCCGCTCGCACATGATGCCGTCGCGGTCGGGCAGGAAATCCTCGAACAGCGGTGAACCGAAGGTGGTGCGAATGCCACGCGTCAGCGACAGATCCTTGATCGCGTGAGGCAGACCGTGCATCCAGCCACGGTACAGGCCGCTTGCCAGTTCGGCATCGCGCTGGTCGGCCTGGGCCAGAAGGTCTTCCGGTGCTTGCAGGCTGATCAGCGCATTGACCCACGGGTTGAAGCGCTCGATGTGGCTCAGGTAAGCCTGCATCACCTCCCGGCAGGAGACCTGACGCAGGCGAATGCAGTCGGCGAGTTCATGGGCCTTTAGCAGGACCAGTTCGCTGATAGGAGTAGAAGTCATTGCGACACTGCCTTGTAGACGACGGGAGAAACGCCCCGCTGCACCAGCGGGGCGGTAAGGATCAACGCATCAGGTTGGTCCACAGGCGGTCGGCCAGGCGGATCGCGCCTTCACCGCAGGTCTTGCTGAAGACCACCTGGGTGCCTGCCGGGATGTGCAGTTCCGGCGCGTCCTTGAGACCGGCGTCGAGGAACGGCTCCACGCCCTTGATCGGACTCTGGTGCTTGAGGAAGTTCTGGGTCATTGCAGCGTTTTCAGGCTGGCTGAGGAAGGCGATGAAGGCCTTGGCATTCGCCGGATTCTTGCTGCCGTTGGGAATGACCATGTTGTCGACCCAGGCCAGCACACCTTCTTTCGGGTAGAGGTATTTCAGGCTCGGTTTCATCTCCCGCGCCCGCATCGACGAACCGCCCCAGAAGGTCGACATGTCGATTTCACCCGAGGCCAGGTTCTCGCGGATCGAACCGGCCTTGGAACTGTAGGTTTTGATGAACGGTTTTTGCGCCTTGAGCAGGGTAAGCACTTGCTGCATCTGCTTCGGATCTTCACTGCACAGCGGAATGTTCAGGTACAGGCTGGCCATGTCCACCACGTCGCTGACCGAGTCGAACATATTGATCCGTCCTTGCAGCTCAGTCGGCGGTTCATAAAGCACCTTGTAGCTGTCGGCCGGGCCTTTATAACGCTCGGTGTTCAACACCACGCTGGTGGTGCCCCAGATGAAGGGCACCGAATATGCGCCTTCCGGGTCCCAGGTAGGTTTTTTCAGGTTGTCGACGACATTCGCGTAATAGGGCTCCTTGACCGGGTCGAAGCGTTCCAGCAACTGTTCCTTGATCAGGATCGGCACAAACTGGTGCGAAGGAATCGCCACGTCATAACCGGCGCCACCCTGTTTGAGCTTGGCCAGCAGGGTTTCGTTGGAATCGTAGGAGTCCACCGTGACTTCAATGCCGGTCTGCTTCTGGAACTTGGCAAGAATCTCTGGCGAGAAGTAGCCACTCCAGCTCACCACGTTGAGTTTTTCCGCGGCCTGAACGCTGCCGGCCATCGTCAGTGGCAATGTCAGTAACAACGAGGTGCCGATGCTTGCAATCAACTTGCTCATACTTATTCCCCACGGTGTTTGGAAGGTTCAGGTTTTCTTTTTGCCCAGCAGATAAGACAGGCTGACGAACAACACCGAGACGCCGAGGATCAGCGTTGAAACGGCGTTGACGTCGGGTGTCACGCCCATGCGCAACAGGCCGAAGATGAAGATTGGCAAGGTCGTGGTACCGGCCTGGGCGACCATCATCGAAATCACGAAGTTATCCAGCGAGACGATGAAGGCCAGCATTAGCCCGGAGACGATCCCCGGCATCAGCAGCGGCAGCGTGACCTTGCGAAAGGTCCGCCAGGGGCCGGCGTACAGGTCGGCCGAGGCTTGCTCCAGCGACAGGTCCATGTCATTGAGCCGTGCGCGGATCGGCAGGTAGGCGAAGGGAATGCAAAACACTGTATGAGCGATGATCAGGTTGCCGTATCCCAGCGACAGGCCGACCGTGGAAAACAGCGCCAGGGTGGCGACACCGACCACGATCTCCGGCAATACCAGCGGCAGCATGATTGCGCCCATCGACAGTTGCATGCCCTTGAATTTCGCACCCCGCGAGGTGCCGAGCGCGGCGAGGGTGGCAATCGCGGTGGCGATCATGCTCGCGCAGACCGCAATCAGCAGGCTGTTGCCGGCGGCCTGGCGCAAGGCCTGATTGGCAAATGCGGCGCGGTACCAGTCCAGGCTCAGGCCGGTCCAGACCGTGGCCGACTGGTTGGCGTTGAACGAGAACACCACCAGCACCACGATCGGCGCATAGAGGTACAGGTAGAACAGAAAACTGAAACCGCCGAAGCCCGGAAAGTCCTGAACGCTGAGGCCGGTTCGCTTGAATAGACGCTGCATTATTCACCTCCCTTGGCGATGCGCTGGCGCTCGGCGCGCAGGGCATACACGGTCAACACCAGCATCACCGCCGCCATCAGCACCAGCGACAGGGCGGCTCCGAACGGCCAGTTCCGCGCATCGCTGAACTGCCGGAAGATCAGGTTGCCAAGCATCATTTTGGTCCCGCCACCGAGCAGCTCCGGGGCAATCATCGCCCCCAGGCACGGTACGAAGGTGAGGATGGCGCCAGCGAAAATTCCCGGCTTGGCGATCGGCAGCACGACTTTGACCAGCGTTCGCCAGCGTCCGGCGTAGAGGTCTTGCGCCGCTTCCAGCAGGCGGATGTCCATCTTTTCCAGGGTCGCGTAGATCGGCAGCACCACGAACGGCGCGTAGGTGTAAACCAGCCCCAGCAGCACTGCGCCGTCGGTATAGAGCAACTGCAGCGGCTGATCGATAATGCCGAGTCCCATCAGGCTGTTGTTGATGACCCCGGTGTTGCGCAGCAGCAGAATCCAGGCGTAGGTGCGAATCAGCAGGTTGGCCCAGAACGGCACGGTGATCAGGAAAATCAGCAGCCCACGCCGGTGTGCCGGTTGCATCGCCAGCCAGACCGCGACCGGGAAGCCGATCAACAAGGTAATCACGGTTGTCAGCCCGGCGAGGCCAATCGAGCGCAGGGCAATGATCAGATAGGAATCGGCGAAAGCCAGGCTGTCATCCAGTTGTCGCTCGAACAGCAGGGAAGTGTAGGCATCGCTACTGAAGACCTTGTTGACCCCGCCATAGGGGTTGGCTTCCATCAGCGAATAACCGATGACGATCAGGATCGGCACGATCAGAAACAGGCCGATAGCGAGCAGTGCCGGAGTGACCCCGAGAAAACTGCCAAAGGCTTTACGTCGTGCCAGGGTGTTGGATATCGGTAGAACGTGCATGACAAACCCTCGTGCTCAATCCAGCAGGACACTGGCGCTACCGCGGTCGAACAGCAGGCCGGCCTGGCTGCCGACAGCAAAGCGCAGGCTTTGGTCGACGCTGTTGGGCGTGCGCACCGTCAGACGCGAACCGTCGTTCAGGCTGACCTGATATTGCAGGTCGGTGCCGAGGTAGATTTGCGCATCGATCCGGCACGGCAAGGCGCCGTCCGTGTTGGCGGGCAACAGATGCAGGCGCTCGGGACGCACCGAGAGCGCCACCGTTGCGCCCACGTTTACGTCGCTGCAGGGTTGAGCGGGAAGCGGGTGACCCGCCGGCCCGGCGAACCAGGCCAGGCCTGCTTCGACATGGGTGACCGTGCCTTCGATGAAGTTGGTCTCGCCGATGAAGTCCGCGACGAAGCGATTGCGCGGACGTTCGTAGATATCCTCTGGACGGCCAACCTGCTGCACCTCACCTTCGGACAACACGGCGATGCGGTCGGACATGGTCAGGGCTTCTTCCTGATCGTGAGTGACGAAGATAAAGGTGATGCCGGTCTTCGCCTGAATCGCCTTCAACTCTTCACGCATGGCCTGGCGCAGTTTGAGGTCAAGCGCCGAGAGCGGCTCGTCAAGCAGCAGCACTTTAGGATGGGGCGCCAGGGCCCGGGCCAGGGCGACTCGTTGTTGCTGGCCGCCGGACAGTTGCGTCGGGCGCCGCGTGGCGAAGCGTTCCATTTGCACCAGCGCCAGCATCTCGCGCACTCGTTCGGCGATCTGCGCCTTGCTCAAGACCTTGCCCATCGGGTGGGACTCAAGGCCGAATGCCAGGTTCTCGGCAATGGTCATGTGCGGAAACAGCGCGTAGTGCTGGAACACCGTATTGACCGGACGCTGGTAGGGCGGGCGGTCGGCGATGTTTTCGCCATAGAGCAGGATCTCGCCCTGGGTCGGAAATTCGAACCCGGCGATCATCCGCAGGAGGGTGGTTTTACCGCAGCCCGAAGGGCCGAGGAGGGTGAAGAACTCGTTGTCGCGGATATCCAGGTCGATGCTTTTCAGCGCCACCGGACCACTGTGAGGATCACCGTAGACTTTGCGTACAGCGCGAATTGACACAGCCAGCGTTTGCAGCGAATGCAGGGCATTCATGCGTTACCTCCGATTCCCCCATCGCCTGTGCCGGTATGCTGCAAACAGCCGTGCCGTCAGGCCATGGATATTATTTTTTTGGGCAGGATCGAGATCTGTTCGGGTGTGCAGCGAGCCGCTTCGTCGGGCTCTTTGGAGATTCTTGTTGTTCTTTAGTGGGTCGATTATCAGTGAGGGGTTGCGGGGGCGAAACTTCAATTTTAACATAGCACCTGTTAAATAATTTAATAGCAAAAGGCGTCCCAAGCCATGCCTGACCACCGTTTGCCACCGCTTAACGCGGTGCGTGCCTTTGATGCTGCTGCCCGCTTGGGCAGCTACGTCGAAGCCTCGAAGTCGCTGCACGTGACTCAGCCAGCCATTGGCCGACATGTGAAGCTGTTGGAGGAGTGGCTGGGGACCCAACTGTTTGAGCGCACCTCGCGCGGCGTCACGCTGACCACTGCCGGCGAGAAGTACCACCGCAAAATCGCTTCGGCGCTGCAATTGATCATCGAGGCCGGGAGGGAGCTGCAACCCAAAGACTCAGAGCGATGGCTGCGAATCATGGTCGTGCCGGGTTTCGCCAAACGCTGGTTGACCCCAAGATTGGAAGCGGCACGGCGTCTTCGCCCTGGATTGAAGTTCGCCATCGAACCTAACTCGACGTTCACCGATGTCGACGGCAAGACCGCTGACCTGGGGATTGTCTATGGCCTTGATGGGGAATACGCCCATTCCCGAGCCACCCTGATCTGCCCGCGGGTGTTTCCGATCTGTACGCCGGGCTACCTCGCCAGCATCGAACCGATCACCTGCCTCGCCGATCTGCTGAAACACAACCTGATTCACTTCGACGGCGAGTGGTGGAACATGTGGTTTGCCGCCAATGGCCTGGATGTTCACCTCACCTCGGACGTGTTGTACGTCAACAACGACCACGCGCTGTCGGTGGCGGAAAGCGGGCAAGGCATTGCGCTGGCGAATGAAGTGCTGGTGCGCGAAGAGCTCAAGGCCGGCACACTGGTGCGGGTGCTTGAAGAACAGGTAAAGCTGGAAAGCTACCGGGTGCTGACACCGTCGGCTGAACTGTCGGCGGATGCGCAGTGGTTCATCCAGTGGCTGACGACCGAGTTGGGACGCGAGTTTAGCGATTGAAGGCGCTTGAGAACCCACTGCACGGTCAATGCAGTGGGCGTGTGCCAAACCCTCGAATCAGCTCTTTGCAGCAAACAGCTTCAGGGCTTCAGCAAAACATTTCTCGGCAATGGCCGAGCGAGGTTCGGTTTTGCGCATCACCAGACCCAGGGGCGCGAGAACACTTGCATCTGGAAGGTTGATAAAGGCCAGATTCTCGATAGGGTTTTCCAGGCCACTGCCCAGCGGCATGATCGAGCAGCAAAAACCGTCGTGAATCGCCTGGAACAACTGATACGTCGAATCGGTTTCGAGTATTGGCTGTGGGTCCAGCCCACGGCTACGAAAACTCAGGTCAATGGATTTCCGATAGTGCATGCCATTGCTGATCATCCCCAATGGCAGCTCGGCAGCGTCTTCCCAGCTCATTTCCGTTCCTTCGAAATGGAAGTGGCGCGTGTCGTACAGCAAGCCGACGCGGGTTTCTCCAATTTCGAAAAAATCCAGATAGTTGGAATTCACGTGATCGAGATAACAGATGCCCAGATCCAGTTGGTTGTTACCAATCCCTTCGATTATTTGGTCCGAGCTCATCGATGACAGACTGAACTTGAGCTCCGGGAATGTACGGGAAAGCTCCTGAACGTAGCTGATCGGATTAAAGCCGCTGAGAGGCACCAGGCCCAGGCGCAAATTGCCGACTAACTGACCGCGACACGCGGCGGCTTCGGCGAACAGCCCGTCATGTGCGGCGAGCAGTGTTCTCGCCCAGGCCAGCACGCGTTCACCGGCCTGGGTGAAACCTTCAAAACGCTGGCCTCGAGTGACCAGTTCCAGACCCAATTCATCCTCAAGATTGCGCAAGCGCATGGACAGCGTCGGCTGAGTAATGTGGCAGCGCGCAGCGGCTTGCCCGAAATGTCGAGTCTGTTCCAGGGCGATCAGGAATTTGAGTTGCTTGATGTCCACAATGGCACCTGTCGAGGGATGAATGTGATGTCAGTAAAGCAGGTAAGTGTCCTGATTTAAAACACCGATAGTTGGGTCAGCAAACGATCTCACTGTCCCGCTTGTCAGTCCAATCACATGTATTGACCGACCGATTGGTTAGCTCTATCACGAGCGAATTTAGTTAAAACTACTAATCGTTGCGGGTGAGAAAGCTTTCGATAGAGGCGCTCGATAAACCGGTAGGCCAGAGTGATTAGACAGTGACTGTTTTAGCGAATTAGCCTCTGGCAATTGCTTTCATTATTGCCTGCCGGAGAATGACATGAGCGTTAAGTCGGATGCGTTATTTGTACCGTTGAATATGGCTGTGCTGACCGTCAGTGATACCCGTGAATATGCCAACGATACCTCTGGGCAATTGCTGGTCAGTCGATTGCTGGAGGCGGGGCACACCCTGAGTGAGCGTAACTTGCTCAAGGATGATCTGTATAAAATCCGCGCGCAGGTAGCCACCTGGATTGCCGATGAACATATTCAGGTCGTGCTGATTACCGGGGGGACCGGGTTTACCGGGCGCGACAGCACACCTGAGGCGGTGGCCTGCTTGCTGGATAAACAGATTGATGGCTTTGGTGAGCTGTTTCGGGCGATTTCCATCCTCGATATCGGCACCTCCACGGTTCAGAGCCGGGCCTTGGCCGGGCTGGCCAACGGCACGCTGGTGTGCTGCCTGCCAGGTTCGACCGGCGCCTGTCGAACTGCGTGGGAAGGCATTCTTGCCGAGCAGCTGGATGCACGTCACAGGCCGTGCAATTTCGTGCCGCACCTCAAGCCTGTGCAAGCCTGCGGGACACGGGGATGAGCCCGTCACAACTGATGCCTGTGGAGGAGGCCATCGACAGATTGCTGGCGATGGCCGAAGCGCAGCGTCTTCATGATAGCGAGTCGGTACCGCTGAGTGACGCACGGCAACGGGTGTTGGCCAGTGACCTGGTGGCAACTCTCGATCTTCCGCCTTGGCCGAACAGTGCCATGGATGGATATGCCTTGAATGTGGGCGACTGGAGCGGACAGCCGTTTGCCGTGTCACAACGAATTCTTGCCGGTCAGGCCCCCGAAGCGTTGCTACCGGGAACCTGTGCCCGAATCTTTACCGGAGCGCCGGTACCCGAGGGTGCCAACAGTGTCGAGATGCAGGAAAACGTCGAGCTTTTGGAGGACGGCCGGGTACGTTTCAAACAGTCGCTGACGGCAGGCCAGAATATTCGACCGCAGGGCCAGGAGAACCGTGTCGGGCAGGTTTTGCTTCGTGCGGGCAAACGACTGGGGCCTTTTGAGTTGGCTATCGCCGCGGCCCAGGGATATACGCATGTGCATGCCGTACGGCGCCCACGGGTTGCGCTGCTCTCCACAGGCGATGAACTGGCCGAACCGGGCACGCCTTTGAAGCCTGGCTGTATCTACAACAGCAATCGCACCTTGTTGAGCCACTGGTTAAGTGCACTGGGTTGTGAGGTCATCGATGCCGGCATTCTCCCCGATAGGCCACAGCAGACGCGGCTCAAACTCGAACAGTTGCAACACGCAGCGGACGTGATTCTCACCACTGGCGGCGTGTCCGCAGGTGACGCCGATTGTCTCGGGCAGGTGCTGCGTGAATGCGGTAAACCACTGTTCTGGAAGTTGTCGATCAAGCCGGGGAAACCACTGACAGTGGGACACTTTGGCACGGTGCCGGTCATTGGCCTGCCAGGAAACCCGACGTCGGCGCTGGTGACATTTGGACTGTTGGCCCGCGCCTATCTGTTGCGTATCCAGGGCGTCGAAGAAGTGACGCCATTGAGCTTCCCGATGAGCGTCGGTTTTGATTGGCCAAAAGCCGGAGGCCGCAGGGAATACCTCAGAGCCAGGCTGGAGGCGGGGCGCGCCATCCTCTATCCGAACCAGAGTTCAGGCGTGTTGCTCGGCGCATCCTGGGCTGATGGACTGGTCGAGATTCCAGAGGGTTGCACGCTGCAGGCCGGTGACACGGCGCGGTTTATTCCGTTCTGCGACTTGTTCTAATCGATCTATCCACCCCCTCAATTATTTGAGGGGGCTCCTACCGCTAGCACCCATCGCCACCTTCCCAGCGACGTGCTGCCAGCCGATCACTCTCTCTGCCGCATACCCAACGGTCACCGGAGCCGGTTTCTTCACGCTTCCAGAAGGGCGCTCGTGTTTTCAGGTAGTCCATTAAAAAAGCGCAGGCATCAAAGGCCGCCTGTCGATGCTCGCTGGCAACGCCGACAAACACGATGGGATCACCGACGTTCAAAAGACCCACGCGGTGAACGATGTTCACTCGCTGAAGAGGCCACCTGTCATTGGCCTGGTCGACGATGCGTTGCAATGATTGCTCGGTCATTCCTGGATAATGTTCGAGAAACAGGCTGCTGACCTTTTCCCCCTGATTGATATCCCGGACATAGCCGACGAAGGTGGCCACGGCACCAACGCCAGGGTCTTTGGCGTGCAAACGGCTGTTCAGTTCATTCAGGTTGAATAGCTCGGTCTGGACCTGAACAGTCATCGCTCAACCCCCCGTCACTTGAGGGAAGAAGGCGATCTCATCGAAGTCTTCGATGGCGGCGTCGAGCGTACACAACTCCTGGTTCAGCGCGCACATGAGGCTGGTTTCACCGAGGACTTGCTCCCACACCTCGCCTCTGGCGATCAGCAGTTTTCTGACATCGTCAATGCTCTGCAATGACGCGGTCAGCGCGATTTTTTCTCCGCCAATGCCGAGTTGTTCTCGATAACGCGCAAAGTAGTTGATAAGAATCATTGAGCGACACTCGCTTCAAAGTTACCGGATTTTCCGCCGTGTTTTCTGAGCAGCTGGATGTTCTCGATGATCATCCCTCGGTCGACGGCTTTGCACATGTCGTAGATCGTCAGTGCCGCCACACTCGCCGCCGTGAGGGCTTCCAGTTCGACACCTGTTCTGCCGTTAAGTCGGCAGGTGCTCACAATCCTTATGCGATCGGGCTCGATGGCCTGCAGTTCGATGTGAATGGCGCTGAGCATCAAGGGGTGGCATAGCGGGATGAGTTCATGGGTTTTCTTCGCCGCCATGATCCCGGCGATACGAGCGACCGCAAACACGTCGCCTTTGGGGTGCCCGTTTTGCTGGATAAGTTTCAACGTGGCGGGTTGCATCCGTATCCAGGCCTGCGCTTGAGCTTCACGGTTTGTCGGATCTTTTTCGCTGACATCGACCATGTTGGCCCGGCCCTCGGCATCCAGATGAGTCAGCGTCGCGGAATCGGATTGATTGAATTCGTTCATGTTTATCCTTCACCCCAGCGGGTGCCTGATGGGAAGTGGGGGCGAATCAGTCCAGCACGAAGTCCACTGGCTGAAGCAGCGGAGGGAGTTCTGTCGCACCCAAGGCGTCAAGCACTTCACGCTCGATGGTGCGCACAATGGCATTGGTTGGAAGGTCGTTTTCATCTCGACCAAAGGGGTCTTCCAATTCGTCGCCAATGGCATCCAGCCCAAAAAACGTATAACTCACAATCGCGGTGAACACCGGCGTTAGCCAACCCAGTGGCTCGGCCATCGCGAAGGGCAGCAAGATGCAAAATATGTAAATGGTCCTGTGCAGCAGGAGTGTGTAAGGGAACGGGAGTGGGGTGCTCTTGATTCGCTCACAGGTCGTTTGCGTGGTGGTCAGATTGGTCAGGTGATTGGCCATCAGCGTGTAACGCCATTCGTTGATCTCACCGGATTCGGCGAGCGTCGAGCACTGTTGGCCGACGTGGCGCAGGATCCGTTCAGGGATGTTCGGGGTGTTGGCTGAGGGCAACCTGCTGAGCCACGTACTCGCGGCACTGAGTTCGTCTTCTTTGCGAAGCTTGGCGTTAAGCGCATGGGCAAACCCGCAGAGGTCGAGCAATACCTTGCTGCGTTGCTGTTTGTCCTTGATGACCTGGGTTTCCCTGATCATCGAGCGTACATCCATCACCATCGCACCGAGCGCTTTGCGCGCTTCATACCAGCGGTCGTAGCAGGCGTTGTTGCGAAAGTTCATGAAGATTGAAAGTGATAACCCCAGCAGCGTGAAGGGGGTGGCATTGACCTTCGAGAAGTACGCGGGATGGAGTGTCTCGACCAGGACAATAGCAGAGGCCAGGAGAGTCACCAGAAGGCTGCGCAGCGCGATACGCTTGGCAATCGAGCCTTTGAGTGAAATCAGGACATTGATCAGATTAGGTTTGGCTCTAACGATCATGGGGGACAGCCTTCTAGAGAGTAATGATCTGAAAACGGGGCAGGCTATCCGCCGGTCATGTTCATGAAACGGACAACTTGCACCTCATCATTGAGTTCAAAGTTGTGTCGGTACGGCTTGATCTTCATCGACTCGATGATTGCCTTCTCCAGGCGCTCCGGCTCTCCTGGAAAGCGGCGAAGTACTTCCTTCAGGTCGACGGAATGCTCATTGCCCAGACACAGCAAGAGCCGGCCTTCGACGGTCAGCCGAACACGATTGCAGGTAGCGCAAAAGTTGTGGCTGTGGGGCGAGATGAACCCCAGGCGAATATCCGGTGCCTGGGCCAGGCGCCAATAGCGCGAAGGGCCTTGGGTCGATTCCGCGGATTCGATAAGGGTGTAGCGCTCGGCAATACGCTCGCGCACCTGCGCGCTTGAAAAGAACGCGTCGGCACGGCTGTGCTCGCTGATAACGCCTAGCGGCATCTCTTCAATGAAGGAAATATCCAGCCCACGATCAATCGCAAAGCCTACGAGATCATTTATCTCGTGATCATTGCGGCCTTTCATGACGACGCAGTTGAGTTTGGTATGTTGAAAACCTGCCGCATTCGCTGCGTCAATTCCGCCGATGACGGTAGCCAGATCACCCGTGCGGGTCAGTTCGCGGAAGCGCTTGGCGTCCAGGCTGTCGAGGCTGATATTGAGGCGCTTGAGCCCCGCATCGAATAACGGTGCCGCGAGCTTGCCCAGCTGTGAACCGTTTGTGGTCATGCACAGTTCACGCAGCCCCGGCAGCGCGGCAATCCGTTTACAGAGATCTACAACGCCGGGGCGAATCAACGGTTCACCACCGGTCAGGCGGATTTTACGGGTGCCCAGCGCCACAAAGCTTTCAGCTAATTGATAGATCTCTTCCAGCGTCAATACGCGCTGTCGCGGCAAAAACTCCATGTCCTCGGCCATGCAATAGACACAGCGGAAATCGCACCGGTCGGTCACAGACATTCTGAGATAGTCGACCCGCCGGGAAAAACCATCCATCAACATTCGATCTGACATCTCAACCTCCATCAGCGCTCCAGGTCTATCGAGCATGGCGCTGGTTTTGGAAAGCCACTGCTATATAGGGCCTTGTTGAGGCAAGACTAAGGTCATTTAAAGTCGTCGTCTAATCACTATTAACAACTGATTGATCAATGGGGTCTATCGAGAGAAAAGTGGTTCCTGTTTATGTTGATTTAAATATTTAACTCATTGATTTGTATTGATTATTTTGTTGATAGATTATTTTGATGATCTGGTCATTATTAACGATTAGACAGGCATGTAGTACGCGGAATAGTCTGGGTTCGTACCCCTGGGTCGGGCCCTTGAAGTGATTAACTGCGAATAACCTACCGCTAAATAAATCCGCATTTTTATAGGCGCACAACAACAGCAATTAACAACGACTTGACATCAGGTTGACGCCTGCGTGCACGTCTTGGAGAAGTATCATGAGCGAAGTTGAACGTTATAAACCGTATAAGGGGGCGGCCGCTGGCTGGGGCGCGCTGATTGCTGTGACCAAAAACTGGCTGGGCAGCGAAAACGCGTTCAAGAACATTCGAGCCATGCTCAAGACCAACCAGAACGGCGGCTTCGACTGCCCGGGCTGTGCCTGGGGCGAGTCGCCGGAAAATGGCATGGTCAAGTTCTGCGAGAACGGCGCCAAAGCGGTCAACTGGGAAGCTACCGGCCGCCTGGTCAACCCGGCGTTTTTCAACAAATACACGGTGTCGTCGCTGGCGGCGCAAAGTGACTATTGGCTTGAATACCAGGGGCGCCTGACTCACCCCATGCGCTATGACGCCTCTGCTGATCGTTACGTCGAAACCAGCTGGGACGATGCGTTTGCCTTGATCGCCAAACACTTGAAAGGGCTGACGTCGCCGGATCAGGCCGAGTTCTACACCTCCGGTCGGGCCAGCAACGAAGCGGCTTACCTCTATCAGCTATTCGTTCGCGCCTACGGCAGCAACAACTTCCCTGACTGTTCGAACATGTGCCATGAGGCGAGCGGCCTGGGCATGGATGACAGCGTCGGCGTGGGCAAAGGCACGGTCACGTTCGATGACCTGGAGGAAGCCGATGCGATTTTCGTCATCGGCCAGAACCCTGGTACCAATCACCCACGGATGCTTGAGCCTCTGCGCGAAGCGGTGAAGCGGGGCGCGCAGGTGATCTGTTTCAACCCCCTGAAAGAGCGTGGGCTGGAACGCTTCCAGCACCCGCAGCATCCACTGGAAATGCTCACCAACGGCTCCGAACCGACCTCGTCTGCGTACTTTCGTCCGGCATTGGGCGGTGACATGGCAGCGATGCGCGGCATCGCCAAGTTTTTGTTGCAGTGGGAGCGCGAAGCGCTGGCGAACAACAGCGAGGCAGTGTTCGACCGCGCGTTCATCGCCGAGCACACCTCGGGCCTGGACACCTACCTGGCCGAAGTCGACGCCACGACCTGGGAGCACATCGTCGAACAGTCCGGCCTGTCGCTGGCGGACATCGAACTGGCGGCCCGCATGTACCGCAAAGCCAAGCGGGTCATCATGTGTTGGGCGATGGGGGTGACCCAGCACACTCACTCGGTGGTGACCGTGCAAGAGATCATCAATGTGCAGTTGTTGCGTGGCAATATCGGTCGCCCGGGGGCAGGGCTGTCGCCGGTGCGCGGGCACAGTAATGTGCAGGGCGACCGCACCATGGGCATCAACGAACTGGCGCCGCCTGAGTTTATTGATGCGCTGGAAGCACGCTTTGCCTTCAAGGCACCGCGCCGACACGGGCATAACACGGTGATGGCGATTGCGGCGATGGAAGACGGGCGCTCGAAGGTCTTCATCGGCCTGGGCGGCAACTTTGCTCAGGCAACTCCCGACAGCCCGCGCACTCATGACGCACTGCGCAAGTGTGACCTCACGGTGCACATTGCGACAAAGCTCAATCGCAGCCATCTGGTCACTGGCCGTGAGGCCTTGATCTTGCCGTGCCTGGGGCGCACCGATATCGACATTCAAGAGGAAGGTCCGCAAGGCGTGACGGTAGAAGACACCTTCAGCATGGTGCACATTTCCCACGGCCAACTGAAACCCAAATCACCGCTGATGCGTTCGGAGCCGGCGATCATTGCCGGGATTGCCAACGCAACCCTGGGTAAGCACCCGATTGACTGGCTCTGGGCGGTCGCCGATTACAGTCGCATCCGTGACCTGATTGCCGACACCATTCCCGGTTTCGAGGATTTCAATAATAAACTGCTGCACCCCGGTGGCTTTCACCTGGGTAACGATGCCGCCAAACGCATCTGGAATACCTCGACTGGCAAAGCGCAGTTTGCCCCCAGCGAATTGCCGGAACACCTGGTCAGCGAAGGCGTGCGTAACCTGGACGTGAAGCCGGATCTGATCCTGCAAACCATGCGCTCCCACGATCAGTACAACACCACCTTGTACGGACTGGATGATCGTTATCGCGGCGTCTACGGCATGCGCGATGTGGTGTTCGTCAACGAGCAGGACATTCGCAAACTGGGTTACGAGCCGGGGCAAAAGGTCGACATGATCTCGCTGTGGGGCGATGGTCGTGAGCGTCGAGTGAGCGGTTTCACCTTGATCGCCTACGACATTCCGCCTGGTCAGGCCGCTGCCTATTACCCGGAAACCAACCCGCTGGTGCCGCTGGAAAGCTACGGCGACCGGACGTTCACGCCGACCTCGAAGTTCATCGCGATTCGCCTTGAACAGGCACAGGCCAGCAACCTGATCCAGTCCTTCGGCGCTTGAGTCTGGCCGGGGTGGCGTGATTACCACCCCGGCCTCACCAGATCATTGGAAATCTGTTCGCTGCGAGCCATGAGGCTCATTGCGGCCGGGCTCTGTGTGCACGTGCATCGGGCCACTATGAGGGTATTGTCATGTTAAATCCGGGAGCGCTCGACCTGGCGCGAATTCAATTCGCGTTTACGGTCTCGTTTCACATCATATTTCCCGCCATCACTATCGGGCTTGCCAGTTTCCTGGCGGTCCTCGAAGGGCTCTGGCTGAAAAGCAACAACTCGGTTTACAAGGACCTGTATCACTTCTGGTCGAAAATCTTTGCCGTCAACTTCGGTATGGGAGTGGTCTCCGGGCTGGTCATGGCCTACGAGTTCGGCACCAACTGGAGCCGGTTCTCTGACTTCGCCGGGAGTATTACCGGGCCATTGCTGACGTATGAGGTGTTGACGGCGTTTTTTCTCGAGGCCGGCTTCCTTGGGGTGATGTTGTTTGGCTGGAACCGGGTAGGGCGAGGGCTGCACTTCTTTGCCACGGTGATGGTCGCCATCGGTACGTTGATCTCGACCTTCTGGATTCTGGCCTCCAACAGCTGGATGCAGACGCCACAGGGGTTCTCGATCGTGGATGGGCGGATCATGCCGATGGACTGGCTGGCCATCGTCTTCAATCCGTCGTTCCCATTCCGACTGGCGCATATGGCCATCGCTGCGTTTGTGGCCACGGCGTTCTTTGTCGGCTCTTCCGCGGCCTGGCATTTGCTGCGCAAAAATGACACGCCGCAAGTGCGCAAGATGCTCTCGATGGCGTTGTGGATGGCGTTGATCGTGGCGCCGATCCAGGCGGTGGTCGGTGATGCCCATGGTTTGAATACCCTGGAACATCAACCGGCGAAAATTGCCGCCATGGAAGGGCACTGGGAAAACATCGGTAACGAGCCGACGCCGCTAGTGCTGTTCGGTATCCCGGACATGGCGGCCGAGAAGACCCGCTATGCGCTGGAAATCCCTTACCTGGGCAGCCTCATCCTGACTCACAGCCTGGATAAACAGATCCCCGCCCTCAAGAGTTTCCCAAAAGAGGACCGTCCTAACGCGACCATCATCTTCTTCAGCTTTCGGATTATGGCCGGGCTTGGAATGTTGATGATCCTCACCGGTTTGCTGGGTCTTGTTTTACGTCGTAACGAGGCGCTGTACCGCAACCGCCTGTTCCTGCGCCTGGTGTTGTTCATGGGGCCGACCGGTCTTATCGCGATGTTGGCGGGCTGGATCACCACAGAAGTAGGCCGTCAGCCATGGGTCGTCTACGGGCTTCTGCGAACCGCCGATGCGGCTTCCAACCACACGGTCACGCAGCTCAGCGTTTCGCTGGCGTTGTTTGTGTTGATCTACTTCTCGGTGTTCGCGGTGGGCATCGGCTACATGATGAAGCTGGTACGCAAAGGCCCGCAGCCACATCACGAGCATCCGCCTCAAGGCGGTCTGGACCAGGAGCGCACGCCACGCCGCCCCCTGTCCGCCATCTCCGAGACGTTCGCGTCCGGCGATCACGTCAACTGAGCAAGGGGATAGATCATGGGTATTCAAGGTATAGATCTGTCGTTGATCTGGGGCGTCATCATTGCCTTCGGGGTGATGATGTACGTGATCATGGACGGCTTCGATCTGGGGTTGGGCATCCTGTTCCCGCTGATCCCGGACAGGCAGGAACGCGATGTGATGATGAACACCGTCGCGCCGGTCTGGGACGGTAACGAAACCTGGCTGATACTCGGCGGGGCGGCACTTTACGGTGCGTTTCCGTTGGCTTACTCGGTGATTCTGGAGGCGTTGTATCTGCCGCTGATTTTCATGCTGGCCGGGTTGATATTTCGCGGTGTGGCGTTTGAATTCCGCTTCAAGGCCAGTCCTGAAAAACGTCACATCTGGGACATGGCCTTTATCGGCGGCTCGCTCCTGGCAACGTTTTGCCAAGGCATCGTGATTGGCGCCTATATCGCTGGAATTCCGGTGGTCAATAGGCAGTTTGCAGGCGGCACCCTGGACTGGCTGTCAGCCTTTCCACTGTTCTGCGGTTTCGGGTTGATCGTCGCCTACGCGCTGCTCGGCAGTACCTGGTTGCTGGTCAAGACCGAAGGCATGCTTGAATCACGCATGCGTCACTACACTCGCCCGCTGGCGTTCACCCTCACGGCGGTCGTGGCGGTGCTCTGTGTCTGGACACCGATGCTGCATCCGGAGATTGCGATTCGCTGGTTCACGCACGCGCATACCGTGGTCTTTGGCGGGTTGTTGATCCTCGGAGTGCTGGCGCTATTCGGGTTGCTCAGGTCGTTACGCCACTACCACTCGCACTGGCCATTTGTGTTCACGTTGGCGCTGGTTTTCCTGGGGTATATCGGTCTGGCCTTCAGCATCTGGCCGAATATCGTACCGCCCTCCATCAGCCTGTGGGAGGCCGCATCGCCGCCTTCAAGCCAGCTGTTCATCTTGATCGGCACGTTGTTCATTCTGCCAATCATCCTGATGTACACCTGCTGGAGCTACTACGTGTTCCGCGGAAAAGTGAGGATCGGCGATGGCTACCATTGACAGCAAAAGCGCTCTGACGAGTGAAGAGTCGGTCACGCAAAACCAATCCTCCCCTTGGTATCGACGGGTTCTTTGGTTGATCGCTATCTGGTTCGGCAGTGTGATTGCGCTGGGGGCAGTGGCGAGCTTGTTCCGGCTGATGATGCATATGGCCGGAATGACCACTCATTGATGACTGGTTTCATACGATAAAGGCCCGGCGCGATCTTTCGCGCCGGGCTTTTTTTACCAATGGCCTAAGGCTCGCGATCAGCGAGCTCTTCGAGCAGGTCTGCTGACGGAACGAAGAACAAGCCTCCGGTGACCGCCGTGCTGAAATCGAGCAACCGGTCATAGTTGCCCGCGGGTCTGCCGACAAACATGTTCTCGAGCATCTGCTCGATCGGTTCTGGGGAGCGCGCATAGCCGATGAAGTAGGTACCGAACTCGCCTGCGCCTGGCCGACCGAACGGCATGTTGTCGCGCAGGATTTTCACTTCCTGTCCGTCCTTGGTGATGGTCGTCAAGGAGCTGTGCGAACAGCTCGGTTTGACCGAGTCATCGAGTTCGATATCGGAGAGTTTTTTGCGTCCGATAATGCGTTCCTGAGCCTCGACGGATAACTCGTTCCACGCGCTCATCTTGTGCAGGTATTTCTGTACCAGCACATAGCTGCCACCGCTATACGACGGGTCTTCATCACCAATGATCGTGAAGTCGACAGCATGGCGACCGACCGGGTTTTCGGTGCCGTCGACAAAACCGACCATGCTGCGCATGTCGAAATAACGGAAACCCTGAACTTCATCAACGACCGAGACTGCATCGCCAAGCGCTGAGAGCAATTGCGTCGCCAATTCGAAACAGAGGTCCATTTGATCCGCACGAATGTGCAGCAAAATGTCGCCCGGCGTTGCGACGGCTCGACGTCCCTCTACACCGAACTCGCGGAATGGATGCAAAGAGGCGGGACGCGGGCTGCCGAACAAGGTATCCCAGGCACTGGAACCGATGCCGCAGACACACGACAAATTGCCCGAGGGAACACGTTTACCGACCGATCGCGTGAGGGCCGCGACGTCTGCGCACCAGGCCCGCACTTTAGCGGCAGATTCATTCCCAGGCGCTAGTGTGGCGACGATGAAAATCGCGCTGCTGGTAATGGGACTACAGACGGATTGAGGATCAGGCGTTTTATTATCCATTGGCATCAGTTTTGTCATTGATAATTCCACATGCGGCGCAGCGGGAGTGAAAGACAGTAGCAGGTAATGCTTTCAAAACAGCAATCGACGTGGACGAGCAGTCCATGCGGCGTACCTCACTCATCGTGGCTTTCATGGAAAACGTTAACCTGAGCGTAACGGTTCGCCGCTCATCTTGATTGATGCCTCCCTCCGTTAGCTCCTAAGGTAGCTCCACGTAAGCGAACCCGTGGAGTGAGCATGACAACAACAATATCCCCCGACTCGCGCTGGACGCGGCGGCGCAGTGAAAAACAGCGTCGCCTGGAGCAGGTGCGGGGTCTCGCCGATGGCGTGGTGTTGCCCACCGACAAGATCGTTGCGGCGCTGGAGGCATTGATTCTGCCTGGCGACCGCGTGGTGCTGGAGGGCAACAACCAGAAGCAGGCGGACTTTCTTTCCCGTTCCCTGGCCAAGGCCGATCCGGCCAAGCTGCATGACCTGCATATGATCATGCCCAGCGTCGGCCGCTCCGAGCACCTGGACCTGTTCGAACGAGGCATCGCGCGTAAGCTCGATTTCTCCTTCGCCGGCACCCAAAGTCTGCGCATCAGCCAGTTGCTTGAAGATGGTCTGCTGGAAATCGGCGCGATCCATACCTACATCGAACTCTACGCCCGACTGGTGGTGGACCTGATTCCCAACGTGGTGCTCTCGGCCGGTTTCATGGCCGACCGTGCCGGCAATATCTACACCGGGCCGAGCACCGAGGACACTCCGGCGCTGATCGAGCCGGCGGCCTTCAGCGACGGCATTGTGATCGTCCAGGTCAACCAGTTGGTGGACGACGTCAGCGAGTTGCCCCGCGTGGACATTCCCGCGTCCTGGGTGGATTTCGTGGTGGTGGCCGACAAGCCGTTCTACATCGAACCGTTGTTCACCCGCGACCCTCGGCACATCAAACCCGTGCATGTGCTGATGGCGATGATGGCGATCCGCGGGATTTATGAAAAACACAACGTTCAGTCGCTCAACCACGGTATCGGTTTCAACACTGCCGCCATCGAATTGATCTTGCCGACCTACGGCGAATCGCTTGGACTCAAGGGCAAGATCTGCCGCAACTGGACCCTTAACCCGCACCCGACGCTGATTCCGGCCATCGAAAGTGGCTGGGTCGAAAGCGTGCACTGCTTCGGTACCGAACTGGGGATGGAGAACTACATTGCTGCGCGCCCGGACGTGTTTTTCACCGGCCGCGACGGTTCCCTGCGTTCGAATCGAATGTTCTGCCAACTGGCCGGGCAGTACGCGGTGGACCTGTTTATCGGCGCAACCTTGCAGGTGGACGGCGACGGCCATTCTTCCACCGTGACCCGTGGACGCCTGGCCGGTTTTGGCGGCGCGCCGAACATGGGCCACGACCCGCGTGGCCGCCGCCACGGGACCCCGGCCTGGCTCGACATGCGCCACGACGATGCCCCCGAAGCGCTGCTCGAACGGGGCAAGAAGCTGGTGGTGCAAATGGTCGAGACTTTCCAGGAGGGCGGCAAACCGACTTTCGTTGAAACCCTCGATGCGGTTGAAGTGGCGAAGAAAAGCGGCATGCCGCTGGCGCCGATCATGATCTACGGCGACGACGTCACTCACCTGCTCACCGAAGAAGGCATCGCCTATTTGTACAAGGCGCGCTCCCTGGAAGAACGCCAGGCAATGATCGCGGCCGTGGCCGGGGTCACCGCCATCGGCCTGCGCCATAACCCCAAAGACACTGCGCGGATGCGCCGCGAGGGCCTGATCGCCTTGCCCGAAGACCTCGGCATCCGCCGCACCGACGCCACCCGCGAATTGCTGGCGGCGAAAAGCGTCGCCGATCTGGTGGAGTGGTCGGGTGGCTTGTACAACCCGCCCGCCAAATTCAGGAGCTGGTAATGCACGCACTTAATCTGCAACCCAAGCGCCTGACCCTGGCCGAACGGCTGGCGGACCTGGCTGTAGACGCGCTGATCGACGAAGCCGACCTGTCACCCAAACCGGCGCTGGTCGATCGTCGCGGCAACGGTGCCCACAGCGATTTGCACCTGGGGCTGATGCACGCTTCGGCACTGTCGCTGTGGCCGGCCTTCAAGGACATGGCGCAAGCAGCTATCACGTTTGGCGAAGTCGGTCTGCCGCTGCGCGAGGCCCTCGGGCAAATCGGTCGCGACGGTGAACAAACGATGCTGGCCACCACCGATGGCGTGAACACCCATCGCGGAGCGATCTGGGCCTTGGGCCTGTTGGTCGCGGCCGCCGCGCTGGAACCTGAATCCAGTGGTGCCAGCGCGGTCACTGTGCGCGCCGCGCGTCTGGCTTTACTCGAGGATCGCCATGCGCCACGGCCGTTCAGCCACGGCGCTCAAGTAGCACAACGTTACGGGGCGCGGGGCGCTCGGGAAGAGGCACAACTAGGCTTTCCGGCCGTGATGCAATTCGGCTTGCCGCAACTCCAACGTAGCCGCGCCAATGGCAGCGGCGAACAGAACGCCCGGCTCGATGCCTTGCTGGCGATCATGAGCACGCTCGCCGATACCTGCGTGCTGTACCGCGCAGGCGAGCAGGGGTTGCAAACGATGCAACTCGGCGCCCGCTCGGTGCTGGAGGCGGGCGGCAGTGCCAGCCTGGCCGGTCGGCGCCGGTTGCATGAGCTGGACCAACAATTAATTGCGTTGAATGCCTCACCCGGCGGCGCTGCGGATTTGCTCGCAGCCTGCCTGCTTATCGACCGCATCTCATCCTGCGACGGCGTCACCCAGGGAGCTTTCTGATGGAAACCTTATCCTTTGAATTCCCCGCCGGGCAGCCGGCGCGGGGCAGGGCGCTGGTCGGCTGTGTCGGCTCGGGCGATCTCGAAGTACTGCTCGAACCGGGACAGGCCGGCACCCTGACGATCCAGGTGCAGACCTCGGTCAATGGCAGCCAACAGCGCTGGCAGCATGTGTTCGCACGGATGTTCGACGGCCAGACACCGCCGGCGATGACCATCGATATTCATGATTTCGGGGCCACGCCCGGCGTGGTGCGTTTGCGTCTGGAACAAGGCTTCGAGGAGATCGGCCATGACTGACAGCGCAGCGCTCCTGAACAAACACAGTTTCGTCGAACTTGGCGCTCGGCAACGCGCCAAGGCCTTGCTCGACGCCGGGACCTTCCGTGAATTGCTCGACCCGTTCCAGCGCGTCATGTCGCCATGGCTGTCGCGTCAGGGCGTGGTACCGCAAGCCGATGACGGTGTGGTCATCGCCAAGGGCAGCATCGGCGGTTTGCCAGTGGTGATCGCCGCCATCGAAGGCGCCTTTCAGGGCGGCAGCCTGGGTGAAGTCGGCGGGGCGAAAATTGCCGGCGCGCTGGAACTGGCAGCCGAGGACAACCGCAAGGGCATCGCCACCCGCGCCGTGCTGTTGCTGGAAACCGGCGGCGTGCGTTTGCAGGAAGCCAACCTCGGGCTGGCAGCGATTGCCGATATTCACGCGGCGATTGTCGATTTGCGCCAGTACCAGCCGGTGATCGGTGTGGTGGCCGGCAGCGTCGGTTGTTTTGGCGGCATGTCGATTGCCGCCGGGTTGTGCAGTTATCTACTGGTCACTCAGGAAGCGCGCCTTGGCCTTAATGGTCCGCAGGTGATCGAACAGGAAGCCGGGATCGAGGAATACGACTCGCGCGACCGTCCGTTCATCTGGAGCCTGACCGGCGGCGAGCAACGGTTCGCCAGTGGGCTGGTGGATCGGTATGTCGCCGATGACGTGGCGCAGATTCAGCAACAGGTCAGCGAGTTGTTGCAGCAGGGGTTACCCGCTGAACAGCGCAGTCGCCAGGCGGATCTTTTCCTGCAACGCCTCGCGCGCCTGGACGCGGTGCCACAAATCGAGCCGGTGACGGTTCGCGATCTGTACCAAGGAGCGCACTCATGAGCAGTTATTCCCTGAGAGGTTTGCACTGGTTTGACGCCTTGAGTGCCGGCGCCACCGTCGTCGACGGATTGCCCGCTTCGTTGAAAGTCGCCGATGGCGTGCTGCGCGAGCAGCCCGTGCGGTTTATCGCGGTGGTGGCCGATCCGCAGAACCGCTTTGTCCGCGCCCGTCACGGCGAGGTCGGTTTGTTGGAGGGCTGGGGTCTGGCCAAAGCGGTGGATGAAGTCATTGAAGCCGATCGCGCCAAACCGCAAAAACGCGCATTGATCGCCATCGTCGATGTGCCGAGCCAGGCCTACGGTCGTCGCGAAGAAGCCTTGGGCATCCACCAGGCGCTGGCCGCTGCTGCGGACAGTTATGCCCGTGCACGACTGGCCGGGCATGCGGTGATTGGTTTGCTGGTGGGCAAGGCGATGTCCGGGGCGTTTCTGGCCCACGGTTATCAGGCCAACCGGCTGATTGCCTTGCGTGACCCAGGGGTAATGGTTCACGCCATGGGCAAGGTCTCGGCTGCGCGGGTCACCCTGCGCAGTGTTGAAGAACTCGAAGTGCTGGCTGCCAGCGTACCGCCGATGGCCTATGACATCGACAGCTATGCCAGCCTTGGCCTGCTTTGGGAAACCCTGACGGTGGAGCAGATCGAGCAGCCGACCGCGAGCGATCTGGCTCGGGTCAGCGACTGTTTACGCCAGGCCATTGGCGACGTTGAAAGCACCGGGGCTGATTTGAGCTCGCGTCTGGGGGCGGCCAATCGTGCGGCGTCAAGCAAGGTTCGCCAACTGTTGCGTGAGCAATGGTGAACGCGTTTCTGGCCCATGACCTGCTCTGGGGCCTGACCGCGGAGCAGTTGCCAGCGGACGCGCCACGCTGGGCCGTCGAGGTGACACGCAAGGGTCACCCCGTCGTGGTTCGACGCGCCATGAGTGCCGCCGATCAGATTGCGGTGGGTGTACGAGGAGCGTTGCGCGAGCAACGTTATGCCACGTGGATGGCGGTCGAGGCGATCCGGCAGCGGATTCGACCGGAAGATCTTTGCCATGTCGAGGGTGATCGCGATCTGCCGGCCTTGCAGGCCCTGGTGCAATTGCGACCGATGCTCGATGCCTGCGGTTGGGTCTGGGGCGTCAGCGGCAGCGCCGGGTTTGAATTGGCCTGTGGTGTGACGGCCTTGCATGAGCGCAGCGATCTCGACTTGATCCTGCGTACGCCGCAACCGTTGGATCGGGTTAAGGCTCGGGAACTGCTGACGTGGCTGGACGCCGCTGCGTGCCCGGTGGATATGCAATTGCAAACGCCACTGGGCGCGGTTGCCTTGCGCGAATGGGCCGGTCCGGCACAGCGGGTGCTGCTCAAAAATGCCCACGAAGCACGGTTGGTGACCGACCCTTGGTATCCACAGGAGCAAACGGCGTGAGCAGCCTGTTGGTGTTTCCCGGCCAGGGCGCGCAGCAGCCGGGCATGCTCCATCGTTTGCCCAAGGCGACCGTGATCGAGGCGAGCGAGGTGCTGGGCGAAGATGTTTTGCTACTCGATTCCACCCAGGCGCTGAAGTCGACCCGTGCGGTTCAGTTGTGTCTGCTGATCGCGGGAACCGCGGCGGCGCGCAGCTTGTTGCAGCAGGGATGTACAGCGGATTACGTGGCCGGGCTGTCCATCGGCGCGTACCCGGCGGCGGTGGTGGCGGGGGCATTGCGTTTCAGCGATGCGCTGCATCTGGTCAGCCTGCGGGGTGAGTTGATGCAACAGGCCTGGCCGCAGGGCTACGGCATGACCGCGATCATCGGTCTGGACCTTGCGACCGTGGAAGGCTTGCTGGCGCAGGTTCACAGCAGCGAGACGCCGGTTTACCTGGCCAACATCAATGCCGATAACCAGCTGGTGATTGCCGGCAGTGATGCGGCGATGAACGCTGTCGCTGAATTGGCCAAAGGCTGTGGCGCAGGGTTGGCTAAACGGCTGTCGGTCAGCGTGCCGTCGCATTGCCCGCTGCTCGATGAGCCCGCGCAGGTACTGGCCGAGGCGTTTGCCAAAGTGCCATTGAAGCTACCGACAATCGGCTACCTGAGTGGCAGCCGCGCCCGGCCGATCCGTTCGGTCGAGGCGTTGCGCGAGGATCTGGCGTTCAACATGTGCCGGGTGGTGGACTGGCGCGGCACCGTACAAAGCGCCTACGAGCGTGGCGTGCGGTTGCACATCGAACTGCCGCCCGGTGCAGTGCTGACAGGATTGGCCCGACGGGTGTTTGAACAAGGCACGGTCATCGCCTTCGATGGTGCTCGCCTGGACACGTTGCAAGCACTGCTGCGTGAGGAGGGACGTCGCCAACCCTAGACACCGCTCACGCTGCGAAGGACAAAAACAATAACTTCGACGATGCACTTTGAGGATAACAACAATGATTATTTACGGTGTGGCGCTGCTGGCGATCTGTACGCTGGCAGGGGTGATCATGGGTGACATGCTCGGCGTGTTGCTGGGCGTCAAGTCCAATGTCGGCGGGGTTGGTATTGCGATGATCCTGCTGATTTTCGCGAAGCTGTGGATGCACAAGCGCGGCGGCATGACCAAGGATTGCGAGTTGGGTGTCGGCTTCTGGGGCGCCATGTACATTCCGGTGGTGGTGGCCATGGCTGCACAACAGAACGTTGTCGCCGCCTTGCACGGCGGCCCGGTGGCGGTGTTGGCGGCCATCGGTTCAGTGGTGATCTGTGGTTGCACTATCGCCTTGATCAGCCGGACCCACAAAGGCGAACCGTTGCCGGACGAGCCGGTCGACAGTGTCTCGATCACCGCTCCAGCAGGAGGTCGCTGATATGTGGAACCTCATGGAAGCGGGTCTGAAACATAACGATCTGGTCACCGCGTTCGCATTCGTCGGGGTGATCATGTGGATCTCCGTCGTGCTCTCCAAACGCCTGACGTTCGGACGGATTCATGGCTCGGCGATTGCCATCGTCATCGGCTTGGTGCTGGCCTGGGTCGGCGGCACGCTCACCGGTGGGCAGAAAGGCCTGGCGGACGTCGCGGTGTTTTCCGGCATCGGCCTGATGGGCGGCGCCATGCTGCGGGACTTTGCGATCGTCGCCACGGCGTTCGAGGTGCAGGCCACCGAAGCACGCAAGGCCGGGCTGATCGGCGCGCTCGCGCTGCTGCTGGGTACCGTGCTGCCGTTTATTGTCGGGGCGAGCATCGCCTGGATGTTCGGCTATCGCGATGCGGTGAGCATGACCACCATTGGCGCCGGTGCGGTGACCTACATCGTTGGCCCGGTGACGGGCGCGGCGATTGGCGCCAGTTCCGACGTGGTCGCGCTATCGATTGCCACCGGCTTGATCAAGGCGATTCTGGTGATGGTCGGCACACCGATGGCGGCGCGATGGATGGGGCTTGATAACCCGCGCTCGGCGATGGTCTTCGGTGGGTTGGCCGGCACCGTCAGCGGTGTGACGGCGGGCCTGGCGGCGACGGATCGGCGGTTGGTGCCTTATGGGGCGCTGACGGCGACCTTTCATACCGGGCTGGGCTGCCTGCTGGGGCCGTCGTTGCTGTACTTCATCGTTCGCGGGATTGTCGGCTAGGTTGAGGATTTGACTCGCCTGTGATGCCGTCATCGCGGGCAAGCCTTGCTCCTACTGGTTTTGCGTAAGCCGCAGGATTTTGGCGCGACATATGACCCGTAGGAGCAAGGCTTGCCCGCGATGGGCTCGCCTCGGTTTCAGGCCTGCCGATTGGCATACATCCGACACTCCGCCAACAACGCCAGCAGGTTCGGGTCGCGTTCCTTGGCTTTCAGAAACACCACCCCAATGTGCTGCTGCAACCGATAGCGTTCCTGCAACGGGATCAGCTTCACCCGGTTCTCGTACACCGCAGCAATCCGCCCTGGCAGCAGCGCATAACCGACCCCGGAGCTGACCATGCTCAGCAGGGTGAAGATGTCGTTGACCTGCATCGCCACCTTGGGCTCGAACCCCGCCTGTTGGAAAACCCGAATCCCGTCCTGGTGCGTGGCGAAGCCCTGGGTCAGGGTAATGAAGGTCTCGTTGCGCACTTCGGCGAGGTCGACTTCGGCGCGTTGGGCAAACGGTGAGTCGGCCGGTGTGGCAAGGAAGATGTCGTCGGAAAACAGCGGGATCTGCTCGCAGTCCGGGTCGTTGACGGTGTCGTCCAGGGACACCAGGATCGCGTCGACTTCCATGTTCTTGAGCTTGTACAGCAGGTCGATGTTCGAACCGAGGATCAGGTCGATGTTGAGTTCGCTGCGGCGGATCTTCAGGCCCATGATCAGCTGCGGCACAGTCTTGACCGTCAGTGAATACAGCGAGCCGAGTTTGAAACGTTCGGCCGAGAACCCCGCGGCTTCGCGGGTCAGGCGTACGCTTTCGAGCACATCCTGAATCAGCTTCTGCGCCCGCTCTTCGAGTACATAGGCGCTTTCCAGCGGCGTCAGGTTACGCCCTTCATGCTTGAACAGCGGGCAGCGCAGTGCGCTTTCCAGCGAGTGAATGGCCCGGTGCACGCTGACGTTGCTGGTCTGCAGTTCGGCCGCCGCACGGGCCAGATTGCCGGTGCGCATGAACGCCAGGAACACTTCCAGTTTTTTCAGGGTCAGTTCTTCGTCGATCAGCATGGCCATCACTCTTTTTCAGTCCGCTGATTATGCCCATGCGCTGTTGCGTTGTCCGATGTGCGGTTGCGTTCCTGTCAGGTCGGTGTTGACCGTCGTAACCTGCGACTTGAAGCGCTCATTCAACCGAATAATGTGATGAGTGCTTTTATGCGTCATCAGCAGGCACTTCGGTTCCATGCGCAGCCATAGTGTGCGTTTGTGTGCGCATTAATGGTGCAAGGATGAAATTTGATGTACGGGTCTGAAGGTTTGGTATTACAAAGCTCATAAAAAAGAGTGGGTAAAAATTTCCCGTTTACAGGGCAATAAAGTCAACTTATTTACCCAATGCACCGATTTTGTTCGCGCCAGAGTTGTGCAAACGATAAGTGCAATAAACGTTTCAGCGTGTTACGAGAAAAACACCGTAAAAATGAACGGAAATGTCGCCTCAATATCATTGCTGGGGCTTTTTCCGATTTTTAGCGGCCCTGGCGTTGCGTGGGCACAGCCCTTGCAAAAGCACTTTCAAACCACCGGAAGTGTGGTTTTTGCGAAAAAAAGAAACTGGGGGCGTTACAAGTAGGAGCGCCAGTAAGCTAATCCGGAAACGGCCAGATCTCTGACGCCAGAATGCGTCAAGACGCTGTCGGAATCGTGAGCTTCCAGCTTCATAAAGGGACAGGAAGTTCACGGTGCACACTGAGGTGCTTTACAGAAACAGTACTCACTAAAACAACGTAAGGCTTCATCTATTGGAATGACAAAGTTATAAAAAAATGCCGGCTGTATCGCGGCAAGGAGTGGGGTATGTCCCGAGCTTTTTTTAATGAAATGTATGATGCGAGTGGTGGCTGCCGGCCACATTACCAGGAGTTTGCGCGCTGGTTGGCGGACACGCCCCTGGAGCTGCTGGATCAGCGTCGTCGCGAAGCCGACCTGCTGTTCCATCGAGCCGGCATCACCTTCACGTTATATGGGGACGAGCAGGGCACCGAGCGGTTGATTCCGTTCGACATCATTCCACGCAGCATCAAGGCCAGCGAATGGCAGATGGTCGAGCGTGGCTGCATTCAGCGGGTCCAGGCCTTGAACATGTTCCTGGCCGATATCTATCACGGGCAACGGATTCTCAAGGAGGGCATTATTCCGGCCGAACAGGTGTTGGCCAACGAGGGTTATCAGGTCGCCATGCAGGGCCTGAATCTGCACCGCGGTATCTATGCGCACATCTCCGGGGTCGATCTGGTGCGCGATGGCGACGGCAGTTACTACGTACTCGAAGACAATCTGCGCACGCCCAGCGGCGTCAGCTACATGCTCGAAGACCGCAAGATGATGATGCGCCTGTTTCCCGAACTCTTCGCCGCCCAGCGTGTGGCGCCCATCGACCACTACCCGAACCTGCTGCTGGACACCCTCAAGAGCTCCAGCCCCCTGGACAACCCGACGACCGTGGTACTGACCCCCGGCCGCTTCAACAGCGCCTACTTCGAACACGCGTTCCTGGCCCGTGAAATGGGTGTGGAACTGGTTGAAGGCGCCGATCTGTTCGTTCGCGACGATCATGTCTACATGCGCACCACCGCCGGCCCGAAACAGGTGGATGTGATTTATCGGCGCCTCGACGATGCGTTTCTCGACCCGCTGTCCTTCAACCCGGACTCCATGCTGGGCGTGCCCGGGCTGGTGACGGTTTATCGCGCAGGGAACGTGATCCTCGCCAATGCCATAGGCACCGGCGTGGCGGATGACAAGTCGATCTACCCGTATGTCGGTGACATGATCCGCTTCTACCTCGCCGAGGAACCGATCCTCAAGAACGTACCGACCTGGCAGTGTCGCAAACCGGAAGAGCTGTCCCACGTGCTGGCCAATCTTCCCGAACTGGTGGTCAAGGAGACCCAGGGTTCCGGTGGCTACGGGATGCTGGTCGGCCCGGCGGCCACAGCGGCGGAAATCGAGGACTTCCGCGCGCGTCTCAAGGCCCGCCCCGAAGCGTATATCGCCCAGCCGACGCTGTGCCTGTCCACGTGTCCGACCTTTGTCGAAAGCGGCATCGCCCCACGCCACATCGACCTGCGCCCGTTTGTGCTGTCGGGCCGTGAAACCCGCCTGGTGCCCGGCGGCCTGACCCGCGTGGCATTGCGCGAAGGCTCGCTGGTGGTGAACTCGTCCCAGGGCGGCGGCACCAAAGACACTTGGGTAGTGGAGGACTAAGACATGCTTTCAAGAACCGCTTCGGACCTCTACTGGATGTCCCGTTATCTGGAGCGCGCCGAAAACCTGGCGCGCATGCTCGAAGTCAGTTACTCGCTGTCGCTGATGCCCCAGGCCGGGCGCACCGATGGCCATGCCGAGCTGTCGATGTCGCTGTTGGCCGCCGGCACGCTGGACGACTACAACCAGCGCTACGGCGAACTCAACACCGAACGCATGCTGCATTTTTTCGCGCTGGATGAAACCAACCCCGGCAGTATCTATTGCTGCCTGCAGGCGGCGCGGGCCAATGCCCACGCGGTACGTGGACGGATCACCGCCGACATGTGGGAGAACATCAACGCCACCTGGCTGGAGATGCGCAACATCGCCCGCAATGGCCTGGGACGTTATGGCATCAGCCATTTCTGCGAGTGGGTCAAGGAGCGTTCGCACCTGTTCCGCGGGGCAACCTCCGGCACCATCATGCGCAACGATGCCTACTGCTTCATTCGACTGGGCACCTTCCTCGAACGCGCCGACAACACCCTGCGCCTGCTGGATGCGCGCTACGAAATGTACGGCGAGGAGTCGGAGGAGGTGAGCGACAACTCGGCCCGCGGCTATTACCAATGGAGCGCCTTGCTGCGTGCCTTGTCGTCTTTCGAGGCGTTCAACGAGCTCTATCGCAATGCGCCGAACGCCGAGCAGGTTTCCGAGATGCTGCTGTTGCGCGCCGCCGTTCCGCGTTCGCTGCACGCTTGCATCGAGGAACTGGACCAGATCCTCGCCAGCCTGCCAGGCAGTAACGGGCGGGCGGCCCAGCGGCTGGCCGCCGAACTGAATGCGCGGCTGCGCTACACCGGGATCGACGAGATTCTCGGTTTCGGTCTGCACCTCTGGCTGACTGATTTCATCTCCCAGGTTCGCCATCTCGGCCAGACCGTCCACGAATCCTATCTGGAGGTCGTATGAAACTGTCCATACGCCACGACACCACCTACAGCTACACCGACGAAGTCTGCACCAGCATCCAGTTCCTGCGTTTGACGCCCAAGAACACCGAGCGCCAGCACATTCTGGAATGGCACCTGGAACTGCCGCGCCTGGTACGTAGCCAGCTCGACCCTTACGGCAACATCCTGCACGTATTGACGATGGATGAGCCTCACGGCGCCCTCGTGCTGACCGCTTATGGTCAGGTTGAAATCGACCAGATGCTGGAGGTGGAACACGACAGTCAGTCGCCGTTGCCGTTCTTGCGCACCAGCCATCTGACCAAGGCTGACGACGCCCTCAATGCCTTTGCCATACAGCGGTGCGGCACGCGGCGTGATCGCAGGGCGTTGATTGACTTGATGCATGGCCTCGCCGAACACATGGTCTACAGCCCGGGCGCTACAGCGGTGGACACCACCGCAGCCGAAGCCTTTGCCGCCGGCGTCGGGGTCTGCCAGGACCATACCCATGCCTTCCTGGCCTGCGCTCGCAGCCTGGGCATTCCTGCGCGCTACGTCTCCGGTTATCTGTGCACAGAAGATGAAAGCCATTTGGCCAGCCATGCCTGGGCCGAAGCCTGGCTCGACGATGGTTGGTACAGCTTCGACGTCACCAACCGATTGGCGCGACCCGAGCGCCATCTGAAACTGGCGGTGGGCCTCGAGTACCTTGACGCTTGCCCGGTGCGCGGCATGCGTCGCGGGGGAGGGGCCGAGCACATGCTCGCGCGGGTCCAGGTGTCGTCCCAGTTGCAGGTTCAGCACCAATAAAACTCGTTCGCACCGTCACCATAACCGGCTATACCGTCTCCATGACGGTATGGCCGCTCATCATTCAGATCTTCGGCCAGCCGCGCCCGCACCCACGCCTTTCTTGGTCGGGTGCTGTGAGCCCGAGCATCCCTAATGTGTGAGACCTGCCATGTTCAAATTTTCTGCCCATGAGTATCCCTACGCCTCACAGCGCCAAAGTGTTTTCGCAAAACGCGGCATGGTCGCGGCCTCGCAGCCGTTGGCTGCCGAAGCCGGTATCGAGATCATGCGGCGTGGTGGCAACGCGATTGACGCCGCGATTGCCACCGCAGCAGCGTTGACCGTGGTCGAGCCGACCGGTTGCGGTATCGGTGGCGACGCCTTTGCACTGGTCTGGACTCAGAACAAACTGCATGGTTTGAGCGCCAATGGCGGCGCCCCGCAGGCCCTGAGCATTGAAGCGGTGAGAGCCGCCGGCCACAAAAAAATGCCATTGCATGGATGGACACCCGTGACAGTTCCAGGCTGCCCGTCGGCCTGGGCTGAGCTGTCCAAACGGTTCGGTCGTCTGCCCTTTGCCGATGTGTTGCAGCCAGCCATCAGTTTGGCAGGCGACGGCTTTCCGGTTTCGCCAGTGGTTGCTCTTCAATGGCAAACCGCGTTGGAGAACTTCACCCCGAGCCGCAACGAAGTGCTCGATAGCTGGTTCGAAACCTTCTTGATTGACGGACGAGCGCCCCGCGCCGGCGAGATGTTTTACAACCCGGCCCAGGCGCGGACCTTGACGGAACTCGCGGCCACAGGTTGCGAAAGCTTTTATCGGGGGGCGCTGGCGCAACGGTTGGACGCCCATTCCAGGGCGACCGGCGGGTATTTGCGCGCCAGTGATTTACAAGGTTACCGCGCCCAATGGGTCGAGCCGATCAAGGTCAATTATCGAGGCTATGACGTCTGGGAGATTCCGCCGAGCGGCCAGGGCCTCGTGGCCTTGATGGCCTTGAAGATTCTCGAGGGTTTCGACTTCGATCACCGCGACAGTCAGCAGACCTGGCACCGTCAGCTTGAGGCCATGAAACTCGCTTACAGCGACGGCCTGCATTACATCACTGACCCGCAGCACATGCGGGTCGCGGTGGAGGATTTACTCAGCGAAAACTATGTTGCCCATCGTCGGGCACAGATCGGTGAGCAGGCGATGGCCCCACAACCGGGTGATCCTCACGCCAGCGGCACGGTGTACCTGGCCACCGCCGATGCCGAAGGCAACATGGTTTCGTTCATCCAGAGCAACTACCACGGCTTTGGCTCCGGCGTGGTGTTGCCCGACAGCGGCATCGCCCTGCAAAACCGCGGTGAAGAGTTCAGCCTTGATCCGGCGCACTCGAACTGCCTGGCGCCCGGCAAGAAAACCTTCCACACCATTATCCCGGGGTTTCTCAGCAAGGACGGTGTGGCGATGGGCCCCTTTGGCGTGATGGGCGGCTACATGCAGCCCCAAGGGCATGTGCAGATGGTCATGAACCTGGTGGATTTTGGCCTCAACCCGCAAGCGGCGCTGGATGCACCGCGTTGGCAGTGGCTGGGCGGGCTGCAGGTCGGCATCGAGCAGGACGCTTCGCGGGACATGGCTGCAGCGTTGGCGCGCCGGGGGCATCAAGTGCAAGTGGCCTGCGACCGGACCCATTATGGGCGTGGACAAATCATCCTGCGCGATGCTGAAACGGGCGTGTTATGTGGCGGAACCGAGCCGCGAACGGACTCGCATATCGCTGTTTTTTGAGGGACAGGTGAGTGGCGAGGGTGCTGCATCCTCGCCTGCCGGTCTCCAAACGACCTTGCGCCAGAGCCATCAGCCGGCCGGCTCGGCCGTACAGCTCATTTCGGCGGAGCCTGGTTTTTGGAAAAGGACCACGTTGTCGTTTTGCCAGAAGCTGTAGTTGCCCTGGAAATCCTTGCCCGTGTATTGGGTTCCCGAGTCACTCGGCACCTGGCTCAGGGTGATCGAAGTATTTGCCCATTTCAGGTACACGACACCCGGTTGCGTGCTGAAGAAGGTGGCGGTAATCAGCGTGTTAAACCCCGTACAACGAATAGCCAGGGGGCCTTCGGTGAGCCGGTCTGGATCCTTGGTTCTCACAATTGCCGAGCCTCGGCGCAACTGGTGCGCGCGTTCGGCATAACTTCGGATCGTGCACGCCTTGGGCGCAGGCGCGGAGGCGCATTGATTACGGGACTTGATCCAGAACTGCTGGTCGATCATGACGGTGTCTGGAGGCGGTACTGAATGTTCATCCGTGAGCGCCAGGCGATAAAGACGCGTCAGTTCGATATCCATCTGTGCCAGTTGCGGATCGCGACAGATCAGCTTTTCGATGGATGCCCTTGCCTGGGCGCAGTCGAAACTGGTCTTGAAGATTGGCGAAGGAGGGGCCGCGTTCACACAGGTGCTTGTCGCCGCGCACACGCTGGCAGCGAGCAGACAGGTGAAAAGGGCCATGACCGTCTTCATGTTGGTTTCACCCGGATCATGAGGTGATGCCACGGATTGCCGTGGGACCTGTCGATCCGTTGAACAGTCGTATTGGGTGTATCGCAGTGTAAGGCAGTGCTCAGAACTTGCCACACCGCTCGGCGGTACCGGGTCAACCGCCTGGATGCACTTTTATAAAGCGCTATGCGTAACGATTTGCACCAGCGGGAGACAGTGCAATGAGCTTTCGCCTCCCTCTAACGCTCGGGAGCCTGGGTTCGCACACTGGATGAAGCTTCCTGCCGCCGACTGGCACAAAGGCTGCAAGGCTCGTATCAAGTTCATCTGGAACGGACTCCAGTGGACAGCCCCTCGGTCAACGATGATCGATTGGCCGAACAGGTCATGGGCAACTTCGCAGCATCAGGCATGGACGTCTGGTTTTAACACCGCACAAGAACAGGCAAAGGCGCCTGGAACCGAAAGGTTTCAGGCGTTTTTTTTTGCTTTTTTAAGCGTGATTGACGTCGGAGGTCCGTATGAAAACAGCCGCACAATTGCTGAAGCTGAAGGTCGTGCAAAACCAGCAAGTACATAGCATCGCGCCAGACCAGATGGTCCTTGAAGCGCTGAAATTCATGGCCGAAAAGAACGTCGGTGCTCTGCCCGTCATAGAGGAGGGGCAGGTAGTCGGCGTCATCAGCGAACGCGACTATGCGCGCAAGGTTGTTTTGCAGGGGCGCTCTTCGGTCGGTACGCCGGTCAGGGACATCATGAGCGCGCCCGTGGTGACGGCAGACAGTCAGCAGAGCATCGAGCGTTGCATGGAGGTCATGACCGACAGTCATTTGCGCCATTTACCGGTGCTGGAAGGCGACCAGTTGATTGGCCTGTTGTCGATTGGTGATCTGGTCAAAGAAGCGATCGCCGAGCAGGCCGACCTGATACGGCAACTGGAACACTACATTCGCGGACATTAAAGCGACCATGGGCGAGCTGGATTCAAGGCTTATTGGTACATGAAGTTTTCAAGTGCGCTGTCCGTCGGGCAGGTACTCATCAGGGAGCATTTGATTTGGCCAAGTTAAGCACGGCTCAACGTATCGTCATCGGCTTTGCAATCGCGCCGTTGGTACTGACAGGCCTGGCGTTCTATGCGTTGCACGATCTGGCAACGCTGAAGGACCAGGCGATGGTGATCGTCAAACAGGACTGGCCGAAAATCGATCCGATCATGGTCATTGCCACAGGTGTTCGGGACAACGCCAGGAACACCCGGGACCTGTTGATCGACAAAGACAATCAGCAAGCGCAACAGGCCATCGATGCCACCAAAAAGCGCATCAGCCAGGCACTTGAAGCGCTTGAGCCGTTGTTCGACCTGCCAGAAGGCAAGACTGCGTATATGGCCCTGAAAAGGGATCGCGAAGCTTATGTCGCCGCATTCACCCAGGTGCAGGCGTTGATCAGGCAAGGTGCCTTTGATGCTGCGATGGCGCAGTTGAAACAGCAAGTGATCCCCGCCGAACAGCAGGTTTATAAAAGCCTGGACATGCTGATGGCACAGCAAGGGCAGATCTTCGCCGATCGTGAAAGGTCGGCGCAGGCCCTGTACAGCGATGCGCGCCTGAACATGCTGGGGTTGCTGGTTTTCTGCCTGGCCTCGGTCATCGCCGCGGCGGTCATTGTGACGCGCAGTGTTACCCGGCCCTTGGGGGGAGAACCCGATGTTGCTGCGCGGGCACTGAGTCAAATTGCGCAGGGCGATCTGACGACTCAAGTGCCAGTGAAGGCCAATGCCGACGGTAGCGTGATGATGAACATGCACCAGATGCAGCAAAGCCTGAACGCGATGGTTAAACACATCGCGGCGTCGGTCGATCAGGTGGCCAGTTCGTCCGAAGAGCTGAGTGCGGTCAGCAGCCAGACCCGTGACAGTTTGCAGTTGCAGGGCCTGGAGATCGAGCAGGCTGCGGCGGCGATCAATCAAATGACCGCGGCCGTCGACGAGGTCGCACGCAATGCCGTCAGTACCAGCGAGGCGTCCCGGGTGTCCGAGCAAACCGCGCAGCGCGGCCGCGAACACGTTCAGGAAACAGTGGCCTCGATAGGCACGCTGGCTGATGGCATGACGGATACCTCACAGCGTATCCAGCAATTGGCCGGGCGCGTACAAGACATCAGCACGGTGCTGGAGGTGATTCGCAGCATTGCCGAGCAAACCAATTTGCTGGCCCTCAACGCTGCGATTGAAGCAGCCCGTGCCGGCGATGCCGGACGTGGTTTTGCGGTGGTCGCCGATGAGGTGCGGGCACTGGCCCATCGCACTCAGGTGTCGACCCAGGAAATCGAGCAGATGATTGGCAACATTCGGCTCGATACCGGGCACGCGGTGACCGCCATGCAAAGCAGCGGTTACTTGGTGCAGGCAACCCTGGAAGTCGCGCAACGCTCCGGCGAGGCACTGGAAGCGATCACCCGGTCAATCTCGCAGATCAATGAGCGCAATTTGATGATCGCCAGCGCCACGGAGGAGCAGGCATTGGTTGCTCGTGAGGTGGATCGCAATCTGGTACGCATTCGTAACGTGTCCGGGCAGGTCTTGCTGGGTGCCCAGCATACCCACACCGCCGGTCTGGAATTGGCGCAGATGGCAGGAACACTGCACCAGACGGTGGCGCGGTTCAAAATCTAGAATGGAATGGATCACTAACGAAAAATGGGAGCTGCTCCGTGTGGGAGCGAGCAGGCTCGCTCCCACAAAAAACCTGCTCCCACATCACATTTGGTAACCCGCCGTCAGCGGGTCAACAGCACTTCGGCCCAGCCTTGCTGCCATAACGAGCCTCCTGGCGTTCCCGGAAGAACGCCTCGTAGCTCATCACCGGCTTGTCCGGGTGTTGGGTTTGCAAATGCTCGACGTAGGTGTCGTAGTCGGGCATGCCGACCATCAGGCGCGCGGCCTGACCGAGGTATTTACCGAGGCGACTCAGGTCATTGAACATGCTTTCAACCCTCGATTACGCTTCTGGAATCGCCTGGAATGGCGATTCTTTATCCGTGCGTTCTTTGCTGCCCCAGGCCGAGATACCGACCTTGATCGCATAGAACAGGATGCTGAAGACCACGAAGAGGAACAGCGCCGTCAGCGTTGCGTTGGTGTAGGCGTTGTAGATCACGTGCTGCATCTGCGTGATGTCCTTGGCCGGGGCGAGGATCTGACCGTTGGCCAGGGCATCGCTGTATTTCTTCGCCAGCGACAGGAAGCCGATCGCCGGGTTGGCGTCGAACAGCTTGATGAAGCCTGCGGTGGTGGTGCAGATCAGCAGCCAGGCGGCTGGCAGCAAGGTCACCCAGATGTAGCGTTGGCGTTTCATTTTGATCAGCACCACCGTGCTAAGCATCAGCGCGATACCGGCCAGCATCTGGTTGGAGATACCGAACAGCGGCCACAAGGTGTTGATGCCGCCCAACGGGTCGATCACGCCTTGGTACAGCAGGTAACCCCACATTGCCACGCAACCGGCGGTCGCGATCAGGTTGGCGGTCCAGGACTCGGTGCGTTTGAGCGCCGGAACAAAGGAGCCGAGCAAGTCCTGCAGCATGAAACGCCCGGCACGGGTGCCGGCGTCGACCGCCGTCAGGATGAACAGCGCTTCGAACAGGATCGCGAAGTGGTACCAGAACGCCATGGTGTTTTCGCCTGGCAGAACGCTGTGCAGGATCTGCGCGATACCGACCGCCAGGGTTGGCGCACCGCCGGCACGGGCCAGCACGGTGGTTTCACCGATGTCCTTGGCCACCGCTTGCAGGGCTTCGGGGGTAATCATGAAGCCCCAGCTGCTGACAGTCTGAGCCACCTGTACCACGTCACCGCCGACGATTGCCGCCGGGCTGTTCATCGCGAAGTACACACCCGGTTCGATCACCGAAGCCGCCACCATCGCCATGATGGCCACGAAGGACTCCATCAGCATGCCGCCGTAACCGATGTAACGGGCATGGCCTTCACTGGCCAACAGTTTCGGGGTGGTCCCGGAAGCGATCAGCGCATGGAAACCCGAGACTGCACCGCAAGCGATGGTAATGAATAGGAACGGAAACAACCCGCCTTTCCACACCGGTCCGGTGCCATCGATGAACTGGGTCAGCGCCGGCATTTTCAGCTCGGGCATGGTAATCAGAATGCCGATTGCCAGGGCCATGATGGTGCCGATCTTGAGGAAGGTCGACAGGTAGTCACGTGGCGCCAGGATCAGCCAGACCGGCATTACTGCCGCGACGAAACCGTAGCCGATCAGCATCCAGGTGATCTGGATCCCAGTGAAGGAGAAGGCCTTGGCCCAGACCGGATCAGCGGCAATCTGACCGCCCAGCCAGATCGAGCCGAGCAACAGCAGCACGCCGACAACGGAAATCTCACCGATGCGGCCCGGGCGGATGTAGCGCATGTACACGCCCATGAACATCGCGATCGGGATGGTCGCCATCACCGTGAACATGCCCCACGGGCTATCAGCCAGGGCCTTGACCACGATCAGCGCCAGCACCGCGAGGATGATGATCATGATCAGGAAGCAGCCAAACAGCGCGATGGTCCCGGGGACACGGCCCATTTCTTCCCGGACCATGTCGCCCAGGGAGCGACCGTTGCGGCGGGTCGACATGAACAGGACCATGAAGTCCTGAACGGCACCGGCCAATACCACGCCGGCGATCAGCCAGAGCGTACCGGGCAGGTAACCCATTTGCGCCGCCAGTACCGGGCCGACCAGTGGCCCGGCGCCGGCAATGGCCGCAAAGTGGTGACCGAAAAGAATGTGTTTGTTGGTGGGTACGTAGTCCAGACCATCGTTGTTGACGACGGCGGGGGTGGCTCGACCGGGATCGAGCTGCATCACCTTGTTGGCGATAAACAGGCTGTAATAGCGGTATGCGACAAGATAGATAGCGACTGCTGCGACTACGATCCAGAGGGCGTTGATGGCTTCGCCGCGGCGCAGGGCCACGACACTCAGCGCAAAAGCTCCCAGGACAGCCACGGCAAACCAGGCGAGGTGTTTAGCCAGACGGGTCATTGCGTGTCTCCTGCCGACAGCCAGTGGACTGCGGCGGTAATTTTTATAATTGTGTCCGCTATGCGGAGCTGACCCAATATCCACGCATGCCGTCCACAAATAAATCCGCACGACTACGTACGCACAATCTGCGTAGTTCTACGTAGACGTCGCCGCTCCCACAGATTTTGTATTTCAACTGAGCCACAGGTCATTCCGTCCAGCGCCGCTACTGGGCGCGCGTATCTTTGGCATATGATGCCGAGCCTTCGTTTTCCCTCGGTCCGGTCAGGAGCACAGATGCAGCTCAAACATAAAATCGTCGCGCTCGGGATTCTGCCGCTGGTGTTGGCGATTGCTGTCATCTGCGCGCTGGTGATTTCCCTGAACCGCCAACTGGGTGATCAACAGACGCAACTGATCGAAGACAGCATTCTGGCCAGCAAGCGTGCAGAACTGAAAAACTACGTCGAAATGGCGCAAAGCCTGATCGCGCCGCTGTACGACAACGGCAAGGGTGACGCGCACGCACAGCAACAAGTCCTGGAAGAACTGCGCAAGCTCAGCTTTGGTATCAATGGCTACTTCTTCGTCTACGACCGTCAGGGTCGTAGCCTGATGCACTCGCGACAGTCGGAACTGGTGGGCAAATACCTGTGGGACATGAAAGACCCACACGGTCTGCCGGTGATCCAGGCGCTACTGAAAAGTGCGGAATCAGGAGAAGGCTTTCAACGCTACGCCTGGAACAAACCCTCTTCCGGTCAAGTGACCGACAAGCTCGCCTATGTCGTGATGCTGGATCGTTGGGGCTGGATGCTCGGTACCGGCATCTACCTCGAGGACGTTGAGCGCGCCACACAGCAGGCGCGTGACGAGGTGGCTCAGGGCATCCGCAAAACGATGCTCGCCATTGCCATCGTAGCCCTCGTGGCAGTGCTGTTGGTCTTTGCCAGCGGCATGACGCTGAACGTCAGCGAACATCGCTTGGCCGACAAAAAACTCCAGCGGTTGACCCAGCGTATCGTCAGTTTGCAAGAAGAAGAGCGATCACGGGTTTCCCGTGAGTTGCACGACGGTATCAGCCAGGTACTGGTGTCCATCAAGTTTCAGTTCGAACTGGCCAGCCATGTGCTGGAGAGTGGGCAGGACACGGGCTTGAGCATTTTAAGAGAGGCCACGGAGCGTCTCGGAGAAGCGATTGGCGAGGTTCGCAGCCTTTCACACAACCTGCGCTCGTCGCTGCTCGACACGCTGGGTCTGTCGGCGGCGATTGGTCAACTCGCCGCAGAGTTCGAGCAACGTAGCGGACTCGTGGTGACCTACAACAACAACGAATTCGAGTGCCATCTGGTCGACGGCGCAGCGGTCTCGTTGTTTCGCATTGTGCAAGAAGGCCTGACCAACATCGAACGACATGCCCGGGCCCAAAACGTATCCATTACACTGCACGGGTCCGAAGAGTCCCTACGGCTGACGGTGGTCGATGACGGTGTCGGTTTCAACGTCGCTCAAATCGAACGCCGTCACTCCGGTATAGGGCTGCGGAACATCCGCGAGCGGGTCGAGCATTTTGGCGGGCGATTCGAGCTTGCATCGACGCCGGGAAGAAGTGTCCTGGAGGTTCTGCTGCCAATGAAAATGCCCGGTCCGAAACACTGACTCAGCCAATAACAACAAGAGTGAATGCCCCTGATGAACCTGTCCTACCCAATCCGCGTCGCCCTGGTCGACGATCATTCCCTGGTCCGTGACGGGATCAAGGCGCTGCTGGCGGTCATGTCTCCCCTGGAAGTGGTGGGGGAAGCCGAGAGTGGAGCCGAAGCGATTGAGATGGTGAGACTCTGTCAGCCGGACCTGTTACTCGTCGACATCAGTCTGAAGGACATGAACGGACTTGAGCTGACCCGGGTGTTGAGCAAGCAATATCCGTTGCTCAAGATCCTGGTACTCAGCATGTACGACAACTATGAGTACGTGAGTGAGTCTGTGCGTTCTGGCGCCAGCGGCTATGTGCTGAAGAACGCACCTTCACGGGAAATCATTGCGGCCATTGAAGCGATTGCCAGCGGTGGAACGTTTTACAGTGCAGAGATCGCACAGAGGCTCATCGCCGACAAGAACACCGAGAACGAGCTGACGCCGCGCGAGAGTCAAGTGCTGTGCAAGATGGCTCTGGGAATGAACAACAAGGAAATGGCCCGCGAGCTGGACATCAGCGTTCGGACGGTGGAAACCCATCGTTTGAGCATCCGTCGCAAACTCAACATCGACAAGCCCGCGGCCTTGGTCAAGTACGCGATGGACCACGGGATCATTTCGCATTAGAGCCTGTCAGGCCCGATCGTTTGGTGAGGCTAATCAGTCGCTGATACCTCACCGAGCCGCAAGTGTGCTCATTGACGCAGCACAAAAGTCGCCAGGGTGTGCAGATCGTCCGGGCTTAACTGCGTGAAAGGCGGCATCGGGATATTCCCCCATTTGCCGGTACCGCCTTGCTGAATGCTGGACGTTACCTTGGCCAGTGCCTGCGGGTCATTGGCATACTTTGCAGCCACATCGTGATAGGCCGGGCCTACAACCTTATGATCGGTCGCATGACAGGACAGGCAGGAGTTGCTCTGTAGCAAGGCCATGGCGTCGACTTTGGCTAAAGGCGCAGCCGGGGTTTGGCCTGCCGATGGATTTGAGGCTGCCTGTACATCGGCATCGCTCGCATGGGCACTGCCGTAGGTCACCGCAAGATAAGCGCCGATGATGCTCACATCCTGATCGCTGATCGGAGCACCATATACATGCTGCATCTTGCTCGCTTCCCCAGTCCACTGCGCCAGGCTCATGCCGGGAGGCTGGAAGTTGATGTAGTCGGCAGAATGGCAGGTGGAGCACTTCTGTTGAGCCAATGGGTAGCCGGGCAGGGCATTGGGTTTGAGCACAGCCGTTTCGGGCGGCAAGGTGATCGACAGTGGCGCTGCGTTAGCCATGGTCGCCAAACAAACCTGAACTGCGCAGAGCAAGGTGGTCATGCGTTTCATGCGGGGCCCCCTCAGGCGACGGTCACGTGGCTGGTTTCTACAACGTGGCGGCGGTAGCCACCGGGGTTCCAGTCGGCTCGCAACGGCTGTGTCTCGCCCGCACGGTTACTGGCCCGCACCATCAATTGTGTGGCGCCCTTGCTGGTAAAGGTGATCGGCAGGGTCCACTCACGGAAGGAGAAACGGCCAAGATCCTGCCCAAGCTTGGCTTCGCGCCAACTTTTCCCGCCGTCGATCGACACTTCCACCTTGTTGACCCCAACGCCACCGTCGAACGCAATGCCCTTGAGCAGCACGCTTTTTTTCAAGGGCAACACATCGCCGTGTTTGACGCTGGTGATAAAGCTGCGTACCGGCAACCTGGAAATTGGCGTCGTTTGCGCGGCAGTGGTGCCGGGGGCGACACAGAAACAATCGTTGTCCGGAACGCGGTAACCTTTAGCCATGAAGAAACCGTCGTAGGTATGGTCGACGACTTCGATCTCACTTAGGTGCTTGACCCAGTACGTACCGAAATAGCCTGGCACCACCAGACGTATCGGGTAACCGTTGAGGAATGGCAGGTCGGCACCGTTCATCGACCAGGCGATCATGGGCTCGCCGTCCATGGCATGGCTGATGTCCAGGGCCTTGATGTACTCCGGCGTGCTCGGCAGCACTGGCTTGTCGAGACCACGGAATGTCACTTGCCTGGCCTCGGTTTTCACCCCGGCCTTTTCCAATACCGCCTTGAGCGGTATTCCCACCCAGCGGGCATTGCCCATTGAACCATTGCCCAGTTGAGCGCCGAACACGCGAGGCATCGAGAAGCCGCGGCTGTTACCCGAGCATTGATTGACGGCCACCACTTCTACCGGTTCGGCCAAAGCCTTGAGTTCTGCCAGGGAAAGCGACAGCGGCGTGTTGACCGAGCCCTTGATCGTCAGGCGGTAACTGTCCGGATCGATGCTGGTAGGGATATTGGCCAAATGGTAACGCACAAAAAACGCGTCATTCGGCGTGAGGGGCCCTTCGTTGAAGATGGGAAATGGCGTCTCAAGGTGCGGCGGGCGGGTGGTCACCAGGGTCAACGGACGTTTTTGCGGGTATTGCACCAGCGGCCGTGGACCGGCAGCAAAGGTCACTTCTTCCGGTGTTTCGTCGGCTGCCTTGGCAAGGTTAGCCAATGGCGAAGCTGCCAAAGCCAGGGCGAAGGCATCGCGTAGAACGCGTCGGCGACTCGGGTTGCCGTTATCAACAAGACTGAACTTCATGCTGTTCTCTCTTTGTTTTTTTACTGAGATGTAACTGACAGCACCCCCACATACACGAACGGGGAGGAGGGCATCCGACGTCATGGGTATATGGGATTTCAATTAACTGATCGACGTCGATCAGCAAGCCAGTATCGTCACGCGCAAAGCGACTGCTTTTCATTGAGCGTCAGTGACTTGGCATTTGATGACAAACGATACCGACAAGTGAGGTATAGCCTGTCCGGGCTCACCACAACTGTAGCTCATGGGTTTTCCACCATTCGTTCAGTCGATAGTTATCATCACGGAATGCAAGTTCTGTTTTTCCGCCAAAGGAGGAGGATGGCGCTATACCGAAGCCGCTTCTGAAGGAACTGCGCGATGAGAATCTCTACCTTGCTGGCACTTGTCGCCGTTTTGACCGGCAGTGTAGCCGCCACAGCACCGACCTACGCGGCCGAACAGTCCTGCCATTTTCTACCCATGGCCGACAGCACCATCGGCCTGCAGCACACTCAATCGGTGGGCGTGCTCTACAGCGAAAACACCCTCAACACCCTCGAATACCTGGAGCAGTACCATTCGGTAGCGCTGAACGGCGCGAAGAACCCTGCGCTCGATTCGCGTATCAGCAACGCGTTCGTCAACAGCTCCGATCCGAAACTCGCGATCAACTGGCTCATGGCTTCGCTACAGAAAGAGTTCGCCTCGGTGACCGTCTACGACAACCTCGACGCGGTGGTGCAAGCCCATCCTGACGTGGTGGTGATGCTGGACACCTACAGCCGTCTGGTGTCCAAGCGCAACAACCAGGTTGAAGCGCGATTCATGGCCAAGTTCTACGACTCGAACCTGCAGTACATCGGCAAGGCCGAAGGCTCGCGTGAACAGCAAATGCCTTCGGTCTGGGTTCATGGCAAAGCGGCGCCAGAGATCGCCGCGCAAATCGACCAGCAGACGGCGTTGCAATTGAACGCGCTGAAGCAGTTTGATGCGTCACTGAAGGCGCTTGTGTCGTCCAGCGAAGTGGCTCAGCTCGCAAATAACTGATGAGCGCGATTACGCATTTATGAATAGCCAATGCCTTACATCTCGCACAGTCAAATGCGGACATACATTCCACTTGAGTTTGATAGCTTAAAGCCATTCAGCGGCGTACCCAATAAGCAAAAACCGCTCAGACAAGACACGGAGGTCTGGCTGTCGTCATTCATTGATGACCGTTTCTGTCAGGGACAAGGATCTGAAGCTGGCGACTACTACCTTTTCCTCCATGGCCATACGTTCGCGCATGCCTGCCACTTGATGGCCTGCGTTGCAGCACAATGGATTCCGGAAACCATCAAATAAACGGGGCGAACTCCGAAAAGCCAGACGAGTAGGAACTTATATATGGAGATATATCGTATGTCGGCTCAAGAAAATCTTGTTGGCGGATGGACTCCTTACCACGAACTGACTCCAAAGGATCAGGAAGTATTCGATGAAGCCCTGGCCGGGCTCGTGGGTGTGCACTACACCGCTGAGCTGGTTTCGACCCAGGTCGTTAATGGCACCAACTATCGTTATCAGGCGAAAGCAACGCAGCCTGGTTCGCCAAACAGCTGGCAAGCGGTCGTGGAGATTTACGCGCCGATTAACGGCAAGCCGTATGTCACCCAGATCATCCGGATCTAAGCACGTCTCAACCCCGTCGGGTCGCGCATGGGATGCGCGACCCGACGTCTACATTTCTGTGTTCAGAATCCATGAAACGTCACATATCCACTTGCTCGATAAGCCAATCGATCAGCACCTGGAGCCTTCTTGGCATCGTTTCGTGAGCCGGATGAACCAGGTAGTAGCCATAGTTAACCGCTTCTCTAAATCCACCGAACGGAAGTACGAGTTCGCCATCCTGAATTCGCTTGCGAACCAGTTGTTCCCGTCCAATCGCCACACCTGCATGATTGATTGCGGCCAGGGTGCTCAAGTCCGAGCGGTCAAACGTCATGAAACGACTGGGAAGCTCGGTGGGCTCGCCAACCGCATCAAGCCATAGACGCCATTCCGCATCGAATGAAATGTTGTCCCACGCCGCGACATCATGCAGCGCAGTGCATTGTGACAGGCGCTCCGGATGTCCCACCAGACCATGTGCCTCGGCGTATTGCGGGCTGCACACTGGCGCAATTCGCTCTGGCATCAGTCGAACGCTTTCAAGGCCAGGGTGCTCGCCATTCGAATAGCAAAGCACCAGGTCAATACGTCGGGTTCGATAGTCGATCGGTTCATTGCCAACCCGAACATCCAGTTGAATCCCGGGATAGCGTGTAGTGAAATCGGATAGCCTCGGAACCAGCCAGCACTGTGCTACCGAAGGTCTGGCATAGAAGCACAGTTGCCCTTCGATCTGAGCGTGCGAACGCTCCTGCACAGCCTCGGACAGCTTATCCATGGTCTGCTGCATGACCTTGAAAATCCGCTCACCATCATCGGTCAGCTCGACCTTTCTAGGTAAACGGTGGAAAAGCTTGAGCGATAGCTCCTCCTCCAGACGAGCTATCCGGTGACTGACTGCGCTGGCGGTCAGGCACAGCTCCTCCGCTGCGCGGGCGAAACTGAGATGGCGCGCGGCGACGAGAAAAGTATGCAGGTTGGACAGATGGGCTCCGTTAAGCTTCGGAGCTTTCGTAAGACCAAGTTCTGGCATTGCTGTACCCCCACGAACCATGCGTTGTCATTACTGCGCAGGATGTTGCAGAGCACGGCCCTTATCAAGGTAGGTGGCGAACTCTGCGGCGGGCACCATGCTTCCGCCTGTTCCCCAAATCAAGTGCGTTGCGTTGGCTAACTTAGCCGTAGAGACACCGATGCGCTCCAGATACTTCTCATCATTGAGTACCCGCACAACTCCTGGCGCACCTGCCAAGGCCGATGGTTCCAGTTTTACATTTTCAAGCTCATGGGCCAGGAACATCAGGCGATAAAGCTCTTCATCCGTGACGGTATAGTAACCATCGATAAGTCGCTGCATCGCCTTTCCTACGAAGCCGGAGGGGCGGCCAACAGCTAATCCGTCAGCTGCGGTGACGTTGTCGATGCCGAACTCCTGGACACTCACCTCATCATGCAGGCCGGTGTAGACCCCGAGCATCATGCAGGGGGAGTGGGTCGGTTCTGCGAAAACACAGTGCACCGCGTCGCCAAAGGCAAGCTTCAATCCAAACGCAACGCCTCCAGGGCCTCCGCCAACACCGCAGGGCAGATAAACGAAGAGAGGATGATCGGCGTCCACTCGCACACCCGCGAATTCGAACTGTCGAGCCAGGCGCTCGGCTGCAACCGCATAGCCCAGGAACAGATGTGGCGAGTTCTCATCGTCTATGAAGTAGCAGGCAGGATCTTTTTCGGCTTGCAGGCGCCCGTTTTCGACCGCAACGCTGTAGTCGGACTCGTACTCGACCACTGTCACACCACTGGCCCGTAGCTTATCCTTCTTCCATTGGCGGGCATCCGACGACATGTGGACAGTTGCCTGAAAGCCCAGCTTGGCGCTCATGATGCCGATGGATAGTCCAAGATTGCCCGTGGAGCCGACCGCAATCTTGTAGCGGCTGAAGAACTCAAGCGCGGAGTCGCTGGCCAATGCCTCGTAGTTATCGTCCAGCTTGATCAACCCTGCTTGCAGGGCGAGGTCTTCAGCGTGTTTGAGCACTTCATGGATACCCCCTCTCGCCTTGATCGAGCCAGAGATAGGCAAATCGCTGTCTTTCTTGAGCCACAGCGAACCGACGCCAGGAAGGCCGGCTTCACTCAGAAGCCTTTGCTGGAATTTTTTCAGTGGCTGGATACCGGACTCGATGATCCCGTCCGCCGCTGCCGTTTCCGGAAACACCTTGGCGATGTAGGGTGCAAAGCGGCGGAGGCGTTCACTGGCATCTTTGACGTCGTTATGGTTCAGGCCTACATCGCCCAGTGCGATGGACACCGATGCAATAGCTGGATTGAACCAGGTGATTTCCTGAAGTGAAACCAGCTCCTTGATAATGGGATGGCTTTCATACCAGGCGTCTAGTGTTTTACCTTGAATCATAGGAACTACCTTTCGATAAGTCGTAGGTGAAGAGGGAAGGCTCATCATACAAATCTGGAAAGTATTAGCGTAAATACCAGCGCCGCAGAGGAGGCGAGTACGGTGGCGCCAGTGAATTTCTTGATGGCCTCAGACAAGGGAATACCCAGGTATTCTTTTACGACCCAGAACGCTGAGTCAGTGACATGGGTCCAGCCGATTGCACCTGCACCGATGGCGATAACAAGGATTTCAGGGCTGTATTCAGGGTGCTGACCCAAGATAGGTAGAACCATGCCTGCGGTGCTAATCATGGCGACCGTGGCGGAGCCAACAGCGAAGTGCATTAACCCAGCGATCAGCCATGCCAAAATGATCGGGTTGATTTGGGACTGCCCCAGCACGTCCGCCAGCGCCTTCCCAATACCGCTGCCTACCAACATGTCGTTGAACGCGCCGCCGGCTCCGATAATCAAGAGAATGCCAGCCAGTGGCGGGAAGCAGCGGTTGGTCAGATTGAGCAGGGCGCCCATGCCAAGCCCACGTCGCAGGCCTAGCGACCAGTACGCGAAGCAAATCGACAGCGCGAGAGCAATCAGCGGGTTGCCAATGAAAGAGACCCACTCAAGCGTCATTGAGCCTTTCGTTAGCAAAGGTGCAGCAAGTGTCTTGCCCACCATCAGTGCCAACGGCAGAAGCACCGTCACCATCGCAATACCGAAGCTTGGTGCCTTGCTGTCGTCTATGACCGCTTCGCTACGGGCAGCCAGAAACTGAGCTTGCCCCTCAGGGGCCTCCCGAGTGCAGGTCAGCCTCACCCAGATAGGCCCGGCAATAACCGCCGTTGGCAAGCCGACGATAAGGCCGTACAGAATCACCTTACCGATGTCGGCATTCAGCATGCCTGTAATGGCAGTGGCGGCTGGGTGCGGAGGGAGAATGCAGTGGACAACCATCAGTGAGATGGCCAACGGTACTCCCAGGTACAACACGTTGATCCTGGTCTGACGGGCGACGACATAGATCAGGGGAATCAGGAGGACAAATCCGACCTCGAAGAAAACGGGAATACCTGCGATGAAGCCGACCAGCATCATTGCCCAAGAGGCATTCTTCTCACCCAGCACCCTCAAGAGTGTGGTCGCAATACGTTTGGCGCCACCAGACTCCTCAAGCAGCTTGCCGAGAATGCTGCCTAAACCGATGATGCCGGCAAGGAAACCTAGCGTGCTGCCCATGCCTTTCTCAAAAGCCGAGACGATTGCCGTTGGGGCCATTCCTGTCCCGATCCCCACTAGCAGGCTTGCTGCGATAAGGGATAGGAACGGATGGACACGGAATTTACCGATCAGGACTACGATCAGCAGGATTGACGCTCCCAGGGTCAGTAGGGAATACGTAGGGGTCATGTTTGGATCTGCTCCATCGCAGTTCACATCCTTGCGAGTTATTGTTAGTTGTTTGCGATGGATTAGATTTCAGGGCTATAGCTGGTACAAACGATGATTCCTCAGGCTGTAGATGACGCTCCGTCACTTATCGTTTTTACACATCACTTCCTAAGAGGAGGTATGACAGTGCATAACACGATCTTCGCCCAGACACTGGCGCATAGCGTCGGTGTAGATTCGGGCGACAGGAGCGGGGTGGGTGTAGACGCCGACGCACATACCGATGTCGTCCGGCAGCCACTGCTTGAGCCGAAGGCCACGGCTCGAACCTGTGGGTACGATCCGCTCAGACGCGTTTTTTGGGATGCCGGGGCCGCGGCCCGACGAAGAAACCGCGGCGGCCGATCACTCAGGCGGCGGGGAGCAGGCCTTTCTGTTTGGCGACATGAGTCGCCATTGCGTCCATCAAGTCCGGGGACAGGCAGTCATAGGGCTCCAGGCCGATCGAGCGCAGGCGTTCACGGATGGCCTTCATTTGCGCTGGCGGCGTGCCGGTTTCGATGATGGAGGACACGAACGCTGCGAAGCTCGGCGCAGCCCATCCGCTCTGGGGAGAGAGTTCGGTGTGGACGAAGTCCAGACCATAAAACGCATGGTCCTTGTTCTCGATGCGTCCGAAGAGATGGGCGTGGCACTGCTTGCAGGCGTGCCGCTGGATGGTGGCGGTTTCGTCGACAATTGACAGTTTTTCACCGTGGGCAGTGACGCTGACCTTATCCCGAGGTACTACGGCAATGACGGCGAATATCGCGTTTTGCGGTTTCCAGCATTTGCTGCAGCCACACGCGTGGTTATGCAGGGTTTGTGCGTCTATCTTGATCTCGACCTTATCGGTCGCACACAGGCATTGCAGGGTGCCACCTGTGAAATTAGCGGCAGCAGGTTGGATACCATTGTCCAGTGCAGGGTGAAGTTTCAAGGTGCTCACGTTGGCTTCTCCGTTTCGTTAACCCGCGATCTTTATTGCAAGCTCAGCGACGTGTTTACCCTGGAAACGCGCAATATCCAGTTCATTTTGTGACGGTTGCCGTTTACCGTCAGTGCCTGCCAGGGTGGTCGCGCCATAGGGCGTACCGCCGGTGATCTCGCTCATGTTGGTCAGCCCTGCGCAGGTGTAAGGCACACCCACGATGACCATCCCCTGATGCAGGAGTGTGCTGTGAAACGACGTAATAGTGGTTTCCTGGCCACCGTGCTGGGTGCCGGTCGATGCAAAGACACTGCCGATTTTTCCGACCAGCGCGCCGCTCATCCACAGTCCGCCGGTCTGATCGAGAAATGTGCGCATCTGTCCCGCCATATTGCCGAAGCGCGTCGGTGTGCCAAAGATGATGGCATCGTAATTGCCCAGCTCGTCAGGTGTTGCCACCGGTGCCTTCTGGTCAAGTTTGACGCCAATGGCTGCTGCCTGTTCGGCCGGAATGGTTTCAGCGACACGCTTGAGCGTTACGTCGGTGCCGGGTACAGATCGTGCGCCTTCGGCTACTGCGCCAGCCATCGTTTCGAGGTGACCGTACATTGAGTAATAGAGAACCAGTACCTTCGCCATGATTTTTCTCCTGGATTAAGCTCCATTCGATGGATTAAGAAAATCTTGGGTACACCACTGCCAACGAACCGCAGCGGCAGGCGTAGCACTTGGTCACGAACAAAACTGCGGCTCACACCCACCCGACTGCTGGGACTTTGACGGCATGCGGATTAACACTAGCAGCTCCGTATGCTGCCTGCTGGGCAGACAGAGACGCTTTTATTGCCCCTCCGCCTCGAGATAGAGAGGAAGGGTGCGCAGCAAATCCCGCATTGCGCTCAAGCTTACTGCGTCGGCACCTAAAGGCAGCAGGTGAACATCAGCTGTACTGATTGGCCGAACCAGCAGCGGATCTTAGCTTCCTGGAATGGGTCAGCTGATAAGCAATGGCCAGCCAAATGAACCACCCTGGCATGACCAGTAGGGCAATACGAGTGTCAGGTCTTAATGCCAGCAGGCAGAGTACAAATCCCAGGAACGTCAACGAAAACCAGGCCATCGGCACGCCACCAGGCATCTTGTAGACCGATTTCGCATGCAGGTCGGGTCGGCTTTTACGATAGGCAATGTACGACGCGAGGATGGTCGACCAAGTGAAAATCACCAGGATTGCCGACACGGTAGAGACGATGGTAAACGCTGTCATGACCTCCGGAACGATGAACAGCAAAAGTACCCCAACCAGCATCAACAATGTGGTGAACGCCAAGCTCAGCAGAGGCACGCTATTACGCGACAAATGCCGAAATATCCCGGGAGCATTGTCGTGACTGGCCAGTCCAAACAGCATGCGACTCGATGAAAATACGCCACTGTTAGCCGATGAGGCGGCAGACGTCAGTACCACAAAGTTGACGATACCTGCTGCTGCGGGAAACCCTGCCACCAGAAACAGTTCGACGAAAGGGCTCTTGTTGGGCGAAACCTGTTGCCAGGAAGTCACCGCAATAATGCAGGCCAGTGCCAGCACATAAAACAGGATGATTCTCAGCGGAATCGAGTTGATGGCTTTCGGCAGAGTCTTCTCGGGGGAGCGAGTTTCGGCGGCAGCAGTACCGATCAGCTCGGTGCCGGCAAAGGAGAAAATTGCCATCTGGAATCCGGCAAAGAAACCAAACAGGCCGTTGGGGAAGGCTGCCTGTTTATCCAGCAGGTGGTTCAGGGATGCAGTAACGCCACTGGGTGATACAAAGGAGCTGGCAATCATCACCAGGCTAACGCCAATCAGGGTGACGACGGCAATGATTTTGATGATTGCGAACCAGAACTCCACTTCACCAAAAAGCCTGACGGTCAGCACGTTTAAGGCGAACAGCGTCATTAACATACCGACGGCTGGAATCCAGGCGGGTACATCGGGGAACCAGTACTGAAAGAATCCACCGACCACTACGGCATCACCCACCACCGCGACGCTCCAGCTCAGCCAGTACGACCAGCCGAGGAAGAATGCCGCTCGCGGGCCCAGGTAGGCACCGGTAAAGTCCGCGAAGGTTTTGAAGTTCAAGTTGGAGAGCAACAGTTCGCCCATGGCGCGCATGACGAAGTAGACGAACATCCCGATGATCATATAAATGAGGATGATCGACGTGCCTGAGAGGGCAATGATCTTCCCGGAACCCATGAACAGACCTGTACCGATGGCACCTCCCATGGCCATTAACTGAATGTGACGATTGCTGAGCGTGCGCTGCAGCGCGGGCTGTTCAACCCGCTCGGACGGAGTAGATTTCATTACAAAACCTCTTGATTTTATGTTTTTGAGTTTTGGCAGAAAGTCGGTGTCTAGCGTTGTTGTTAGAGATGCAACGGCTACTGACGGTGGTGGTTTTTGGGGTTTACAGGACGGTGAGTGGCCCCTTGGCACGCTGCTCGGAGGCATCACCTGCGGTTATCAGGTGGCTGTGCGCAGACGCGCCGGTTTGGCCGGTTGCTGATCAAGCAGTTGGTAAAGGTCTTTTATGTTGGCGGGTGTCGGCACTAGATGGATGCGCTCGCCGATCCCGTGCTCTCGCGCCAGGTCGTGCAGGTAGCGCAGCGACGAAAAATCTTCGAGAGCAAAACCCACCGAATCGAACACGGTGACTTGGGCATCATTCTCACGCCCCGGAACTTCGCCCAGCACAATGCGGAAAAACTCGACGACGGGCGAGTCGGCTTCCAGTTGTTGAATGTCGCCTTCAATCCGGGTTTGCGGTTCAAATTCAACGATGATCCGGGCGTTGCGCAGGATCTCGGCGTGCAGTTCGGTTTTTCCCGGGCAGTCACCACCGACAGCGTTGATATGCATGCCGGGTTCGATCATCTCGGGTGTCAGAATCGTTGCATAAGCCTTGTCGGCGGTGACTGTAGTGACAATGTGCGCGCCCTTGACCGCTTCCTGTACAGAGCTGGACAGAATCACTTCAATACCCGGGAATGCCGACAGGTTGTGCTTCAACTTGAGTGACGCATCACGATCAATATCGAAAATGCGGATTTCCCTGATCGACAGCATTTCGTGGAAGGCGATGGCTTGAAATTCGCTTTGAGCGCCGTTGCCAATGATTGCCATGACACTTGCACCAGGGCGTGCCAGGGACTGCGCGACCAGCGCGGATGTCGCGGCGGTGCGCACGGCAGTGGTCAGCGTCAATTCACTGAGCAAGGTTGGATAGCCACTGTGGACATCGGCGAGAACACCGAAAGCCATCACGGTCAGCAAGTCCCTTTGACCATTGCCCGGGTGGCCATTCACGTATTTGAACGAGTACTGTTGGCCATCGTCGGTGGGCATCAACTCGATCACACCGTCGGCGGAATGATTGGCGGTGCGAGGCGACTTATCAAACTGCGCCCAGCGTGAATAGTCAGCTTCGATGTATGTGGCCATCTCGCGGATTGCCCGACGGATACCCACCTTGGCGAACAGGCGTGCGGCATGATCGACATCGATAAAAAGAGTCATGTTTTTATTTTCCGATTCAGTAATTGAAATGCTGTAGGGCAGGGGATGGCTCAGGCGCGTTTGCTCTCGAAGCCATGCAGCACGTTGACCGCATTGATCCCGATTTCATCGACCATGTAGCCACCTTCCATCACGAACAGGGTGGGGCAGCCGACGCCTGCTATCAGTTCGCCAATGCCGATGAAGTCTTCGCTTTCCAGCAGGAAGTGGCTGATCGGGTCGTCCTTGAACGTGTCGACGCCGAGTGAAATAACCAGCACTTCAGGGGCGAATTGCTGGAGTTTCTTGCAGGCGTGGAGCAGGGCATTGCGGTAGCTTTCCCAGGTGGTGTTCTTCGGCAGCGGATAGTTCAGGTTGTAACCTTCGCCGTGGCCTGCACCGACTTCGTGGCTGAAGCCTGAGTAGTACGGATAGGACACCGTCGGCTCACCGTGTAGCGAGACAAACATGACGTCACTGCGCCCGTAGAAAATGTTTTGGGTGCCGTTGCCGTGATGAAAGTCGACGTCCAGTACTGCAACACGTTTGGAACCTTGGGTAATGGCCTGTTGTGCAGCAATGGCGGCGTTGTTGAGATAGCAATAGCCGCCCATGTATTCACGCGCTGCGTGATGGCCGGGCGGACGGCACAGGGCAAAGGCACTGTCGTGGCCTTCATCGATCAGCGCCAGGCCGGTGAGGGCGATGTCTGCACTGGTTTTTACCGCTTGCCAAGTGGTGGCGGTAATCGGGGAGCCGGCGTCCATGGCGTAGAAACCGAGCTTGCCGTCGATGAACGTCGGGACTTGCTCGTTGGACAGGTCGCGCACTGGCCATACCAGCGGCAGCGCATCGTGGGTGCGCCCAGTCGCGCACCATTCCGACCAGGCGCTCTCCAGAAAACTGACGTAGCGCTCGCTGTGCGCATTGACGTAACACGACCGGTCAAATATTCGCGGTTCGACGATCTGGCCAAGGCCTACCTGCTTGACGCGGTTATGGACAGTATCGGCCCTACTGGGCTGTTCGAACGACGGCTTGAGCACACCGTCTTTCAATTCGGTGCCGTGGTGCAAGCGATGGGAATCACTGAAAACTGTAAACATTCTGCGCATCCGTTAATGTGAGCCAGTGCAAATATTCTGTTCCGGCCGGGACGCGCTTTCTTTGCTTTGTTTTCGTGGTTTGCTAGATTATTCGGGCGTTTTTACTCAGGAATGGCGTAATGCAGAAAAAATCATCCAAACGCATCAGCCTCGACGAGACCGACCTGGCGATACTCACGTTGCTGCAGGAAGATGCGAGCATTTCCAACGCCGAGCTCAGTGAGCGTCTGTCGTTAAGCCTGACGCCTTGCTGGCGAAGGCGTAAGAGAATGGAGGAGGCTGGCGTAATCAAGGGCTACCAGGCCAATCTTGATCGACGCATGCTTGGGCTGGACATTTTGGCGTTCGTGCACATCCGTTTTTCCACCCATGCGGATCATGCTCCCGACGCCTTCGAGGCGGTGATTGCGCAATTGCCCGAGGTGTTGTCTTGTCACAAGATCACTGGAGATGCCGATTACGTGTTGCAAGTGTTGGCAGAGGATCTTGATAGTTACAGCGACTTTATCGAGCACGTGCTCAGGCGTCAGATGGGTATTGCATCCATTCAGTCCAGTCTGGCTTTGCGCGAGGTTAAGACCAGTAGCCGTATTGCGATACCCAAATCGCTCAAGGACTGAACGGGCAGATGGCGTCAGGTGAGCATCTCATGGGCCGAGGTAGCGCCGGCAGACGTGCCGGACGTGTGTTCCATGCCAAGGTTTTAGCCGCACCCTGATGCCGCAGTGACGAGTGCATTTCTGTTGAACGGGTCGATACGCGCGCTCATTAAAGCGGCTTGCCAGGGGCACCAGGCTTTACACCTGGCTTCTGCCAGGCATGTCGATGCCATGCTGATGCACCCGCCGATACAGGGTTGCCCGGGAGATGCCCAAAGACTTTGCAGCAGCGGTGGGTTTCCAGCGGTGACGCACCAAGGCATCGAGCAATGCCTGGCGCTCCGGGCTCGCGCAGCAATCAATGGTGTCGCCAGAGCCTGGGCCATCAAGTCGGTGATCTTGCAGTTGCTCGGGCAAATGGCTGACCTGAATCAGGTTTGAATCGCACACCGCACAGGCATATCGCAGCACGTGCCGCAACTGGCGAACGTTACCTGGCCAGCGGTAGCCAAGCAGGCATTCCAGAGCTGCACCTCCCAGGTGCATAGGTTCTGCGCAAAGCGTCGATTCCTCATCGAGAATCCGGTTGATCAGCGCCAGCCGGTCACTGCGTTCGCGCAGCGGCGGCAACTGGAAGCGCGCTCCATTCAAACGAAAGTAGAGGTCTTCGCGAAACTCGCCCGCGGCGACCAGTCCTTCCAGATCGCGGTGGCTCGCGCAGACGACCTGAAGGTCGATCGCTTTGCGCCGTGAGGCTCCCAGAGGCGCCACTTCACCCTCGGCCAGAACCCGCAGCAGCCGGGTTTGCAAGGACAGGGGCATGTCGCCGATTTCATCGAGAAACAGAGTGCCGCCATCGGCCTGTTCCAGCAGACCTTGCATGCCCTTGCTCGAGGCGCCGGTAAAGGCGCCAGCGACATAGCCAAATAATTCGCTTTCGATCAGGTTCTCGGGGATCGCCGCGCAGTTTACTGCAACGAACGGCCGCTCGCGGCGCTGGCTGGCTTGGTGCAACTGACGGGCGAAGACTTCCTTGCCGGAGCCGGTCTCGCCCTGGATCAGCACCGGCAGGTTGCGGTCTTTAACCCGCACTGCAAGGCGCAGGCTTTCTTCCAGTCGCGGGTCGAGTTCGGCGGGTGTCAGTGCCAGTCGCGAAGCGTTGCGATTCACCCGCCGTGGCACGCTGAGGCGACCATGCAATTGCGTGTGGCCACCCTGGCTGTGCAACAGGCATAGCGATTCGTCACTGATCCGATGCAGCAACTGCTGATCGAACACTTGGCCAATGTGTTCCGGCAGTTGACCAAAACGGTGCAACAGCCATTGCCGCGCAGCCGGGTTCAACGCCTGCAAGCAGCCGTCGTTGTCCCAGGCGAGCAAGTAATCGGGTTGGCTGTCGACGTAGCCAGGGCTGCTGTGGGCTCGCAGCACCCAGTAACCCTGGGCGCTGCTCATGAAGAATGCCTGTTCGATTTCACGCGCGCTCTGCACCACCATCTGCCGGATCAGGTGTTGGGAGCGGCGGTCGTCGGGTGAGCGCACCGCCGACACATCAAGCACCCCGAGCAGCTCGCCCTTGGGGTCGAAGACTGGCGCCGCTGAGCAGGTGAGTCCGATAAACGCGGCGCGAAAATGATCGCGCTTGTGAACAGTGACCGGCGTTCGCGCAGTCAGTACCGCCGCCACGCCACACGTACCTTCCTCACCTTCCGACCAGCAAGTGCCCAAGTAAAGACCGGCCTTGCGGCAGTCATTGCGAATGGAAGTTTCGACGCGGTAGTCGATGGTCTGGCCCTGAGCGTCTGTGAGCAGGACGCAGTAGTCGGCATCGCGGACCCGACCGTGGAGGCGGGCGACTTCCTCACTGGCGATGCGCAAGAACAACTCGGAGCGCTCGCGGCATTCCTGCAGCACGTTCTGCGAGAGGATCCGTGGTCCTTGTAGCGAGCCGGGATCCAGGTGGTGTTGCTCCATGGAGCGACGCCAGGAGTCGAGAATCAAGTCCGACACAGGCAGCTGCGGCAGGTGCCCGGCATTCTTCAAAACACGGCTGACGCAATCCACATGCGCCTTTGAGTGTGCGGAAAGCATTCAGGCCTCCGGTTCCATCTTCTTTTAGTTGTGCGGCTATTAAGCGCCGTTCATTGACCGCAGACAAGCGTCGGGTCAACCGGGGCTGGCGGTGAGACGCGATGTCTCACGGTCTCGCCGCCACCTCGTGCAGCCTGACATCACGCGTTTCATTCGGGTTTGATTTCGGCCACCCCCGGGGTCCCATCGGAGCGCTCTACGACGGGGTTGTGCAGGTTTTTTTGCGGATCTGGCACCGGCCTTGCTCTAGCTCTGGCAACCAGCCTGACTGGCAACCCAATAATAAAAAGAGGTGCCCGATGTCCTGCCGAAATCCTTTTCCTGTTCTGCCCGTGGTGGCGTCATGAGTCGTGCGCCGCTGACCGTAGGTATCATTGCCAATCCGGCATCCGGCCGGGACGTGCGGCGCCTGACCGCCAACGCCGGGTTGTTTTCCAGCACCGACAAGGTCTCGGTGATCCAGCGCTTGCTGGCAGCCTTTGGCGCCACGGGTGTCGAACGGGTGCTGATGCCCACAGACATGACCGGCATCGCCGCCGCCGTGCTGAAAAACAGCCACGGCCGCCAGGCTCGCAGCAGTCACTGGCCAACCCTTGAGTTCCTCGACCTGACCCTGCGCCAAAGCGTCGAGGATACCCGTCACGCGGCACGCTGGATGGCCGAACGGGGCGTTGCGCTGATCGCCGTGTTGGGTGGCGACGGTACTCACAAGGCGGTGGCCGCCGAGGTCGGCGACATTCCGCTGCTGACGCTGTCCACCGGCACCAACAACGCCTTTCCGGAGCTACGTGAAGCCACCAGCGCCGGGTTGGCCGGCGGGCTGTTTGTCAGTGGGCGGATCCCGCTCGAGATCGCTTTGCGCCGCAATAAACGCTTGTTGGTGCGCGAGCCGAGTCGTGGCCTGTGCGAGATGGCCCTGGTGGACGTGGCGGTGTCCTCGTTGCCCTTCGTCGGCGCACGGGCCATCAGTCGCGGGGGCGATCTGGCCGAGGTGTTTGTGACCTTCGCCGAACCTCAGTCCATTGGCATCTCGGCCCTTTGCGGCTTGTGGTTTCCCGTATCGCGTCAGGCTCCGGGTGGGGCCTGGATGCGCCTCGATGCGCAATCTCCGAAAGCGCTGCTGGTGCCTCTGGCTCCCGGCCTGCTGCAAGGCTGCGGCGTACTCGCTGCGGGAAGCCTTGAACCCGGTGTCGCCCATAGTCTGTGCCTGGCCAGCGGAACCCTCGCTCTGGATGGCGAGCGCGAGATCGAATTCAACACCCATGACCGGCCCACGGTCACCCTCGATTCCAGCGGTCCGCTCAGCATCGATGTCAATGCGGTCCTGGACTATGCAGCGCAACAGCGACTTCTGGCCATCGGCCGTGAACACCCGCAGCACCCTCTGAACCTCTCGTCTCAAGACACCCTGGAGAATAAAAATGTCGACACAGCTAACCGCTGATCAATTGCTGCATGCCTATCAGGTGATGCGCACTATCCGCGTCTTTGAAGAGCGCCTGCACGTGGAATTCGCCACCGGTGAGATTCCCGGTTTTGTCCATCTGTATGCCGGCGAAGAGGCCTCGGCCGCCGGGGTCATGGCTCATTTGAGGGATGACGATTGCATTGCCTCCAACCACCGTGGTCACGGCCACTGCATCGCCAAAGGCGTCGATGTAGACGGGATGATGGCCGAGATCTACGGCAAGAAAACCGGGGTCTGCCAAGGCAAGGGTGGCTCCATGCACATCGCCGATTTCGAGAAGGGCATGCTCGGTGCCAATGGCATTGTGGGGGCCGGTGCGCCGCTGGTCGTGGGCGCGGCCCTGGCCGCCAAACTCAAGGGCACCGACAGTGTTGCGGTGGTGTTCTTTGGTGATGGCGGCTCCAACGAAGGGGCGGTGTTCGAAGCGATGAACATGGCCTCGGTATGGAATCTGCCGTGCCTGTTCATTGCCGAGAACAACGGTTACGCCGAAGCCACGGCTTCCAACTGGTCGGTGGCCTGCGATCACATCGCCGACCGCGCTGCCGGTTTCGGCATGCCCGGGGTCACGGTGGACGGTTTCGACTTCTTCGCCGTTCACGAAGCCGCCGGTGCCGCAGTGGAGCGGGCCAGGGCCGGGGAGGGGCCATCGCTGATCGAGGTCAAGCTGACTCGCTATTACGGTCACTTTGAGGGCGACGCCCAGACCTATCGGGCGCCGGACGAGGTCAAGCATTTCCGCGAGCACAACGACTGCTTGATGCAGTTCCGCGAACGCATCATCCGTGCCGGGCGGGCGCAGGCCAGCCAGTTGGACCAGATCGACAGCGAGGTGGAGCTGCTGATCGAGAACGCCGTGCTCAAGGCCAAGTCCGCCCCCAAGCCGAGCGCGGCCGATCTGCTCTCCGACGTCTACGTTTCCTATCCCTGAACGCCCCCTATAACAAGAATCGAGACCTTCATCATGGCGAGAAAAATCAGTTATCAGCAGGCAATCAACGAAGCTCTGGCCCAGGAAATGCGCCGCGATCCCAGCGTGTTCATCATGGGTGAGGACGTCGCCGGCGGTGCCGGTGCCCCCGGTGAAAACGACGCCTGGGGCGGGGTGCTGGGCGTGACCAAGGGCCTCTATCACCAATTCCCTGGACGAGTGCTGGACACGCCATTGTCGGAGTTGGGCTATGTCGGTGCTGCAGTGGGCGCCGCGACCTGTGGCGTGCGCCCGGTATGTGAGTTGATGTTCGTCGACTTCGCCGGTTGCTGCCTGGACCAGATCCTCAATCAGGCAGCCAAGTTTCGCTACATGTTCGGCGGCAAGGCCTCCACGCCACTGGTGATCCGCACGATGGTCGGCGCCGGGTTGCGAGCCGCTGCCCAGCACTCGCAAATGCTGACCTCGTTGTGGACCCACATTCCAGGGCTGAAAGTGGTCTGCCCGTCGTCACCTTATGACGCCAAGGGTTTGCTTATCCAGGCAATCCGCGACAACGACCCGGTGATCTTCTGTGAACACAAAATGCTCTACAGCATGCAGGGTGAAGTACCGGAAGAGCTCTATACCATCCCCTTCGGCGAAGCCAACTTCCTGCGTGATGGCAAGGACGTGACGCTGGTCTCCTATGGCCGCACGGTCAACACCGCGATGGACGCCGCGCGCAATTTGGCCGCGCGCGGCATCGACTGCGAGGTGATCGACCTGCGCACCACCAGCCCGCTGGACGAAGACAGTATTTTGGAAAGTGTGGAGAAGACCGGACGCCTGGTAGTCATCGACGAAGCCAATCCGCGTTGCTCCATGGCGACTGATATTTCGGCGTTGGTGGCGCAAAAAGCATTCGCCTCGCTCAAGGCGCCGATCGAGATGGTGACTGCTCCGCATACGCCGGTACCGTTCTCCGACGCCCTGGAAGACCTCTACATTCCCGACGCGGCGAAGATCGAGAGCGCCGTGCTCAAGCTGATCGAGTGGAGCAAGCGTTCATGAGCCAGATCCATACCTTGACCATGCCCAAGTGGGGCCTGTCCATGACCGAGGGCCGGGTCGATGCCTGGCTCAAGGAGGAAGGCCAGGTCATCGCCAAGGGTGACGAAGTGCTGGATGTCGAAACCGACAAAATCTCCAGCAGTGTCGAGGCGCCTTTTTCTGGAGTGCTTCGTCGGCAGATCGCCCGCCAGGATGAAACCCTCGCGGTGGGCGCATTGCTCGGCATCGTGGTCGACGGCGAGGCCAGCGAGGTCGAGATCGATGCAGTCGTCGAGCAGTTTCAGGCCACGTTCGTGCCCGGGGACGACGCCGAGGAGGACCGCGGGCCGAAGCCGCAAAAAGTCGAGCTGGACGGGCGGTTGATCCGTTACTTCGAGCGCGGCGAAGGCGGGGTGCCGTTGGTGCTGGTGCACGGCTTTGGCGGTGACCTGAATAACTGGATGTTCAATCATGAAGCATTGGCCGCCGGGCGCCGGGTGGTTGCCCTGGACCTGCCGGGCCATGGCGAGTCTACCAAGCAGCTTGAGCGCGGAGACCTGGATGAGCTGAGCGGCATAGTGCTGGCACTGCTTGATCACCTGGACATTCCCGCAGCGCATCTGGTGGGTCATTCCATGGGCGGAGCGGTGTCGCTGAACATTGCGCGTCTGGAACCGCAGCGGGTACGGTCCTTGATCTTGATCGGCAGCGCAGGTCTGGGGGAGGGCATCAACGGCGATTACCTGGAAGGTTTTGTCGAGGCTGCCAACCGCAATGCCCTCAAGTCACAGTTGGTGAAACTGTTCTCCAATCCCGAGCTGGTCAACCGGCAGATGCTCGAAGACATGCTCAAGTACAAGCGCCTGGAAGGAGTGGGTGCGGCCCTGCGCCTGCTGGTATCAGGCGTGTTCAAAGACGGATCGCAACAGCTCGATCTGCGCGGCGTGGTGCAGGACGGCCAGCAGCCAGTGTTGCTGATCTGGGGCAGTGACGACGCGATTATTCCGGCGAACCATAGCGCCGGGCTGAAGGCTCAGGTCGAGGTCCTGCCAGGTCAGGCGCACATGGTGCAGATGGAAGCGGCCGAGCAAGTCAATCGATTGATTCTGGACTTTGTACAACAGCACTGACGCCCCTCCTGGCGACCTCTCGCGGGGTGCCAGGAGCAACTATTTCAAGGAGATTTCGCTATGAGCATTTCAATCAATCCGCAACGCAGTATGCGTGCCGCTGTCTGGCACGGCCGCCACGATATCCGTGTCGAAGACGTTCCGCTGCCAATAGCGCCACCTGCCGGCTGGGTGCAGATCCGCGTGCAGTGGTGCGGCATTTGTGGGTCCGATCTGCATGAGTACGTGGCTGGGCCGGTGTTCATACCGGTTGACGCACCGCACCCGCTGACCGGGATCAAAGGCCAGTGCATTCTCGGTCATGAGTTTTGTGGCGAAATCGTCGAGCTCGGTGCCGGTGTTCAGGGTTTCAGTGTCGGCGAACCGGTGGCGGCCGATGCCTGCCAACATTGCGGCACCTGCTACTACTGCACCCACGGGCTGTACAACATCTGCGAGAACCTGGCGTTCACCGGGCTGATGAATAATGGTGCCTTCGCTGAACTGGTCAACGTGCCGGCCAACCTGTTGTACAAGTTACCGGCGAACTTTCCTGCTGAAGCCGGGGCACTGATCGAGCCCCTGGCGGTGGGCATGCACGCGGTGAAAAAAGCCGGGAGCCTGCTCGGGCAGAACGTTGTAGTCGTTGGTGCAGGCACCATTGGCTTGTGCACCATCATGTGCGCCAAGGCTGCCGGTGCGGCTCAGGTGATCACTCTGGAAATGTCTGGAGCGCGCAAGGCCAAGGCCCTGGAAGTGGGTGCGACCCATGTGCTCGATCCCAATGAATGCGATGCCTTGGCTGAGGTACGGCGCCTGACGGGTGGGCTCGGGGCAGATGTCAGCTTCGAATGCATCGGCAACAAACACACCGCCAAGCTCGCGATCGATCTGATCCGCAAGGCCGGAAAATGCGTACTGGTGGGGATCTTTGAGGAGCCCAGCGAGTTCAACTTTTTCGAGTTGGTAGCTACCGAAAAACAGGTGCTGGGTGCGCTGGCCTATAACGGTGAGTTTGCGGACGTGATCGCTTTTATCGCTGATGGTCGGCTGGACATCACTCCGCTGGTGACTGGGCGCATTCAGTTGGAGCAGATCGTGGGGCAGGGCTTCGAGGAGCTGGTCAACAACAAGGAGCACAACGTCAAAATCATCGTGTCGCCCGCTCGAGTCTGAAGCGGCTGAGTCGGACGATGGACTCTTCGTTGTGATTACTGCTGCCTTGTCATCGTGCAATGGCAGCATTTACAGCACTGGCCGTATGCTCATGAACCTGACTGAGCAAAAGCAGGCTCCTGCTCTTTTTGAGAAAACCGCCGTCCACGTTGTGCCCCGACGGGCGTTGGTGCTGACGGTGGCTGGAAAATTGATCGCGGCTTTCCCCGAATCAACCAATCCCTTATAGCGATGCCCTGGCAACCAATGGACAATCAACTGGCCGGGTTCCTGATACGTCGAGGGCTTCGATCAGGTGCCGGGCAGCCCTGCGACCGATCTCGTAGTACGGCAGTTGTACCGTTGTCAGCGGTGGGATGAACAGTTCAGCGATACCGATCATATTGTCATAGCCGAGCACGGCGACATCATTGGGGATTTTCAGCCCACGGCCCAACAACACCTGATAGGCACAAAAAGCAATACGGTCGTTGCCACAGATCAGAATGTCGAATTGGGGACGACTATCAATGATGTGCCGGTCGAGGATGGCTGCGGTTTCACCATAGGCGTCATGATCGGCAAGGTCATATTGCAGGAGTGCGTCAGGCAACAGCCCGAATGCCTGACAGGCACGCTGCATGCCTCTTTGTCGCAGACCCCAGGCCAGGCTCTGTTTTGGAAGATTGATAAACAGAGGGCGCCGATAGCCTCGACTCAATGCGTGATGTACGGCTCGATACTGCCCCATTTCGTCGTCGGGCACATAACTGACCAGGCGACTGTCATCCGCCAGGCAATTGGCGAGTACCAGGGGGGTGCTCTTCAATCGCTCGGGAATGCACACCTGGCGCAGCCCCATGGCGCTGAAGATCAACCCGTCGGGACGGTGCGATAACATCAGGTCGATGTTCTGGTCGGTGGGCGGGTTGCTTAACAGGTTGAGGATAAATACATTCCAGCCTGCTTGCTGCGCAGTCTGTTCGATGGACAGCAGCAGCTCGACGGCGAACGGTGTAGTTGCGGTGTCCAACGCGAACACACCGATGGTTCGCGTCTGGAGGTTGTCGCCGCGAATTCTTCGCGCTGATAGGCTCGGCACGAATTGCAATTCGTCAATGGCGCGACGCACCCGTTGATAGGTTTCGGGGCTCAATTTTTCCGGATTGTTGAGTGCTCGAGAAACCGTCATCAGGGACACGCCGGCTAGCTGTGCAACGTCTTTCACTGAAGTCATGCGAGGCGAAGCCGGTCAGGTTGAGGCAGAATCATGACACATGGCCTGCGCTTCTCGCGATACGAATGACGCTGCTCATAGCCATCCCGAGGCAAGTGGCCACGCCCTTGGAATGGAGACACGCCCGCCGCTCCCGCTTGCAAGGAGCTTCACGCCCAGACTGCCGGGCTGCGGATAGAGGCGACTGCTGAGGCTGAAGCGCCCGTTTTCGTCAAACACCTCGATGGACGAGCGATCGAGGAACACACGCAGTTCGAGTCGCTCTTGTGTCGGGTCTATCGACACGCTTCGCTGACCTGTGGCTTGCGCACCCGAGCGGCTACGGTCAAGCACCAGACGCTGTAGCGACGCATCGTAGTAGAGCAGGGTTTCTTCATAGCCATCGTCGCTGCAGCGCAAGGCGATTCCCAGGTGGCCGTCGGTGCAGCCGAGCAAATCCAGATGCACATGGATTTCGAGCATATCGCCTTTTACCTCCGGCACCCACCGGGTTCCCGACTCATCCCACCAGGGTGTACCAGGCAATGGCGCCTTGCGTAGAGCGGTGAGCTCCCGTGCCGGATACACACAAAGGCGATCTGCGCGCAGTTCAAGTTCGCGCGGCAAACCGAGCATGCCGCACCAGTGATGGGCCTTGCTCGGCATCGGGCTTTCCCACATGTCGAGCCACGCCCACAAAAGTCGCCGACCATCGGCGGCCAGTAGCGTTTGCGCTGCATAGAAATCGTGACCGTTATCGAGCTCGATAAAAGGCCCGCCAGTGAAGTGCCATTCGCTATCGAGTCGACCCACTCGATAACCAGTCTGGTACTTGTTGAGCCGTTCGTAACCTTGGGGTTGCATGCCTTGGGGGGAGTACAGCAGTACATCGCGTCCGTTCAGTCGAAACAGATCCGGGCATTCCCACATATAGCCATCGCCCTCGCTGCCGCCGGACACATAGCCAAGGAACTCCCAGGCGTGCAGATCCGTGGAGCGGTACAACGGGAGCAGCGGTATATCGCCAAGACGTGCGCCGGCAATCAGGTACCAACAGTCATCCTCCTTCCATACCTTGGGGTCACGAAAGTGCATGATCGTGTCTTGCGGCGGGGTCTCGATGACTGCGCCATGCTTGACGAAGCGGATACCATCGATACTGGTGGCCAGGCACTGGACTTGACGGATCGAGCGTTCGTCACCCGCTTCCCCCAGCCAGGTGTGCCCGGTGTAGATCAGTGCCAGGGTATCTCCACACACCACCGCGCTACCGGAAAAACAACCGTCACGGTCAAAGTCATCGCCGGGTGCCAGCGCAATGGGGAGATGCTGCCAATGAACCAGATCGGCACTCTTGGCATGCCCCCAATACATCGGGCCCCATTTCGCCTCGAAGGGGTAATGTTGATAGAAAACGTGATATTCGCCACGAAAGTACACCACCCCGTTAGGGTCGTTCATCCAGCCTGCCGGGGGAGCAATATGATAACCGGGTCGATAATCGTGGATGACGCGAGACAGGCCGTCACTCAGTGCACGCTGCGCAAGGTCAAGGGAAGAAGACATTGGATCACTCATGGAATTCAAGGACAAGGTCAAAGGGCGCCTGCTCGTACCGAGCGCAGAGAGACTCCATCTGGCAGGGTTTCAATGGCTTGTGGGGGACGCCTCAAGGCCGTGCCGTCGGCGTCGAACAGGTGCAGATTACCGATGTCCAGCTGCAGCTCGACCCGATCGCCGACCTGCCATCCGGCGTTGACCTCACAACGACAGATCAGTGGATCGTCCTGCCCGGTATCGAGGTGCACATAGGTTTCGCTGCCCAGGTATTCGACCCCGGTCACGATGACGCCGACGGTTCCATCCGCCGCTTTGAGCGATACATGCTCCGGGCGAACCCCGAGGCTCAGCGGAGTGTCCGCCGCCAGGTTTGAGCTGTCGAAGGGCAGGGAGGTCATACCCAAAACCGGGGTGTCAACCAGGCTGGTTTCGCCTGGGGCATGCAGGCGCGCCGCCAGAAAGTTCATTCTGGGGGAGCCCAGAAAACCGGCGACAAAGCGGCTGGCGGGGCGTTCATAGAGTTCGCGCGGCGAGCCAACCTGCTCTACGCGACCGCCATTGAGCACGACAATTTTGTCCGCCAGGGTCATCGCTTCCACCTGATCGTGGGTGACGTAGATCATGGTCGAGCCCAGTCGAGCATGCAGACGGGCGATTTCGTTGCGCATCTGCACCCGCAAGGACGCATCCAGGTTGGAAAGCGGCTCATCGAACAACAAAATGTCCGGTTCCCGCGCCATGGCTCTGCCCATGGCCACACGCTGACGCTGCCCTCCAGAGAGTTCCTTTGGCTTGCGTTGCAGCAGTTTGTCCAATTGCAGGATTTGCGCAGTTCTCAGCACCCGCTCGCGCAAGCTGCTCTTTTCAGTCTTGGCCAGTTTGAGACCAAAACTGATGTTGTCGTAGACGCTCATGTGCGGGTACAGCGCATAAGACTGAAACACCATGCCGACGCCACGCTCGCGCGGTTCCAGGTCGTTGACCCGTCGCTCGTCAATCAGCAGGTCGCCGGCGCAGATCGAGTCCAGTCCGGCGATCAGTCGCAACAGGGTCGACTTTCCGCAGCCCGAAGGGCCAACGAACACCACGAATTCACCCGCAGCGATCTCCAGGCTGACGTCGCGAAGAATCCGTACGCCGCCCAATTGTTTGTTCACGTTGTCTAGCTTCAATTTGATCATGATGCTGTTCCTTGTATTTGTTGGGCATCAACCCTTTAACGCGCCGGCAGTGAGACCGGAAACGATTCGGCGCTGGAAGATCAGCACCAGAATCACCAGTGGGACGGTGACCAGCACCGATGCGGCCATCAACAGCCCCCAAGGCAGCTCATGGGGACTCCCGCCGGAAATCAAGGCGATGGCGACCGGCACCGTGCGTTGCGTGTCTGTGAGGGTGAAGGTCAGGGCAAACAGGAACTCGTTCCACGCTGCGATAAAAGCCAATAAGCCAGTGGTGACCAGTGCAGGCCAGAGCAGCGGCAACAGCACACGGGTAAGCGTGACCCAGGGCGAAGCGCCATCCATGATTGCCGCTTCTTCCAGTTCATGGGGCAGTTGCCCCATGAACGTGGTCAGCACCCAGACGGTGAAGGGCAGGGTGAAAATCGTGTAGCTCAGGATCAATGCCCAGGACGTGTTGTACAGACCCAAGGCGCGGATCACTTCGAACAGCCCCGACAGTACAGCGACCTGGGGAAACATCGAGACGCCAAGAACCATCATCAATACCGTGCCACGCCCACGGAACTTCACCCTGCCCAAGGCGTAGGCGGCGGTCAGGCTGAGGAACAGCGCCAGCGTCACCACGCAAAGCGCAACCACCAGCGAGTTACCGATAGCTCTCAGGAATGAGGATTGGTGGAGTACCGCCGCATAATTGGAGAAGTCGGGACTATCGATCCAATAGCTCACCTCGAACAAGGCGCTGGATGGCTTCAGCGAAGTCACGATGGCGTAGTAGAAAGGGAAGACCGCATACAGCAGCAAAATCCCGATCAGACACCAGAACCCGAGGCGCAACAGCGCTTTTTTGAGTAGACGCTGGCTCATGAGCGAACCTCCAGTTGACGGCGTCCGAGGTAGAGATAAAGCATGGCGATCACCGCAACGACCAGAAACAGCAGAGTCGAGGCCGCGCTGCCATAGCCAACGTCTTGGAACTCCACCAGGTGCTGGCGGGCATAGACCGACATACTCATGGTGCTCGAAGAGTTCGAGGTCAGCACATAGATGACATCGAATACCCGCAGGGAATCGAGGATGCGGAAGATCGCCGCCACCAGCAATGCAGGCATCAACAGTGGAAGCGTGACACGCCAGAACACTTTCAGCGGATGAATGCCATCGACTCTGGCGGCTTCGTAGCAATCGCTCGGCAACATCTGCAAGGCAGCCAGCATTAGCAGCGTGACAAAAGGTACGGTCTTCCAGACGTCGACGATGATGACCGCCCACATCGACAGATCCGCATCTGCCGTCCAGGCCAGTGGAGCATCAATCAGTCCGAGGCTCAGCATCAGATGATTGATGATGCCGAACTGGTCGTTAAGCATCCATGACCAGATCTTCGCCGAGACAATGGTAGGAATCGCCCAGGGAATCAGAATCAACGCACGCACCAGGGAACGGCCGGTGAACTTGATGTTTAGCAGCAACGCCACCAGCAGCCCTAGCACGATTTCCAGTCCCACCGACACCACGGTGAAATGCAACGTGTTGCGCACAGCGTTCCACCATTGTGGATCGACCAGAATGCCCGACCAGTTGGAACCGTCGTGGAACAGATAATTGCTCAAGCCTACGAAGGAGCCGCCACTTGTGTCCGCCAGGTTGGCGTCGGTCAGGCTGAACCAGAATGTGCGCAGTAGCGGCCAGGCCGCCACCAGGGCCAGACACAGCAGCATTGGCGTCAGAAACAGCCAGGCGGCGCGTACTCGGCGACGCTGTATGGGCGTTTCCCTGGTGAGCAGGAGCTCGTCACAGGAGGCATGGGTAGTAGAGACAGACATGGTGATTTCCTTCCTTGTGGCTTACCAGTTCCGGCGTTTGATGCGCGTGAGTTCGCTTTCCAGTTCGGCCAGCGCCTGATCGACAGGCAACTCACCCGCCAGCACGCCATGCACTCGATCGAAGAACGCATTGGAGACCCGTGGATAGCGATCGGCGGTTATTGAGGCGGGGCGCATGACCCCATCGTTGAGAATGCTGTGGAGCTGACCGTAGTAAGGCATTGCCGCGAGCAGTTCGGGATCCTGATACAGCGACTCGATAACCGGGTTATAGGCGCCTATCAGAGCACGATGTTTTTGCTGTTGGGCACTGGTCAGGTAGCTCACCAGATCTGCGGCAAGTTTTGGATGGGCGCTGTAACGCGATACCGCCAAGCCCCACCCGCCGAGAGTGGATGCATGGTTGCCGGTCTCGCCGCCCCGGGGTAGGGGAGCGACCCCAACCTTGTCTTTTACGGCACTGTTCTGGCTTTGCACCAGGGCCCAGACATAAGGCCAGTTACGCATGAACAGCGCATTTCCCGACTGGAATACGCCACGTCCTTCTTCCTCGGTGTAATTGAGCACGCCACGCGGGGAGATGTCTCCCACCCAGCTTTTCGCCAGGGTCAAAGCAGCTCTTGAGGCCTGACTGTTGACCACGATGTCTCCTCGTGGATTGACCAGTCCGCCTTCCGGTTGGCTGCTGATCCACTCCAGCGCATTACACGTCAGCCCCTCGTAGGCGCGTCCCTGAAATATGTAACCCCACACATCGGGGTTACCGGCGTTGCGTTCGGCCTGTTGAACATCCCTGGCAGTAGCGGTCATTTCCTCCCACGTCTGGGGAACCTGCTTGTTGTACTTCTCGAGCAAGTCCTTGCGGTAATACAGCAGGCCCGAATCGGTGAACCACGGCATCGTCACCAACCGTCCGTTTACCGTGGCGTTATCTACCTGGGCCTGGAAGTAGCCTTGGGTAGCGTTGGCTGGAAGCACCTCGCGCAGATCCATCAGATGTTTGGCCAGCATCCCCGGCCACACCATATCGATTTGAATGATGTCGATGTCGGTGGACTGCGCACTAAGGATCTGTTGGTAGAACGACAACCTCTCGGTCGCCGAGTTAGGCGTGGAAACCACCTCGACATTGTTGCCGGTCTGTTTCGACCACGCCTCGACAGCCTCCTTGCAGAGTTGTAGCTCTGCACCCACCGCACCGCAGGAGATCGTCAAATCGGCGGCGCTCGATACGGATGGAAGCCCGGCAAAGAGGGTGAGTAGCGCAGCTGGAAGGAGAGTTTTTAGCTGTTTCATAAAGTCCTCTTTATTTTTGTTTTTAGAAAAGTTAACGTTAACACGCTCAATGTAGCAGCGTATTTGCGATGAGGCATCTTTTTTTTTGTCGATTTGGACAATTCACAACTCACGAAAAAACAGCCTGTCGCTGGAACAAAACAATAAAAACAAAACAGGGAAATCCACATGCAGAAAGCATCAAGATGGCTACTCGCAGGCGTGCTCAGCACCTCGGCGGCGACCTCTCAGGCCGCGACTCTGGAAGAACGCATGGCCGCGTTTGAAGCCCGTGCCAGCGCAGCGGAAAAGCGTGCGGCCGCAGCCGAGCAGCAAACCCAGGCACTTGCGAGGGAATTGCAGCAGATCAAACTCACCACTCCCGCTTTGCAGCCCGCTGCATCCACTGCATCCCAGGCAACAAATCCCGTTCTGGACACCCGACTGGCAAAACTCGAAGCCCGCCAGGAAAGCATGGAAAAACAGGCCAGCACTTCAAACCTCACTGATGGGTTCAGCTTCAACGGCTATGCCCGCTCTGGATTGCTGATCGACGAGGGGCTTGGTGGTGGCCGTGGCGGGCCTTATACAACTCCGGCCGGATCGGTTGGTGGTGCAGTAGGGCGACTCGGTAACGAAGACGACACCTACATGCGTATAGACCTGTCGAAAGAAATCTATGCGCAAAATGGCACCCGTTCCAAATTCACGGTCTCCATCGCCGACGGTGTGGAAAGCTCCAATGACTGGACGGCCGACGAAAGCAAACTGAACGTGCGCCAGGTATTCACAGCGCTCGACCATGTCGCTGCGTTCAAGGGCAATCCAGTGTTCGAGAACGCCACCCTGTGGGCAGGTAAGCGATTTGATCGGGATAACTTCGATATCCACTGGCTGGACTCGGACGTCGTCTACCTGGCCGGTACCGGCGGTGGAATCTACGATATGCAGATGAACAAGAATTGGCGTTCGAATTACTCCTTGATTGGGCGTAGCTACGGGGATTTCAGTCAAGGGGGTATTAATGCCGATGTGGCGAGCTACATCCTGACCTCCAACCAGTTCTTTGAGGATGGTCAGTGGCAGTGGATGTTCAATGGCATCGGCGCAAAGAAAAACGATTTCGGTACCCGCACCAATAAAGCAGGTCTGACGCCTGCGGAATCCGGCTTGCACAGCATGCTGGCCAATCACCAGAAAAACTTTTTCGGCAGAGAAGGCTTCTTCAAAACGGCGCTGCTCTATGGGCAAGGTCTGGGAGCAGAGGTCAAGAACGTCGGCTCGGATGGTGAACTGATTGACGATGCCCGCGCTCTGCGTCTGGCACTTTACGGCGAGACACCCCTTGCGCCTGACTGGCGTATCGGGCCCAGCTTGCTGGCCGAACAGAGCAAGGATAGATACGTCAAGGGTGACGACTACCGCTGGCTGACCCTGAACGTGCGATTGGCTAACACAATCAACAGCAACTTCGAGATGGCCTACGAAATGAGCTGGCAAACCATGAACCTCGACCCCAAGGGCTATCTACAACGTAATGCGGTCGACGGTAACTTCTGGAAATTCACGGTCGCCCCGACATTCAAACTGGACGTTGGAGACCTTCTCACACGTCCCGAATTGCGAGTGTTCGCAAGCTACATGAATTGGTCTTCCGATCTGGACAGATACAGTACCTCAGACTCCTTCGGCAAGACGGACTTCAACGCCGGAGGTATATGGCAATACGGTATACAAATGGAAACCTGGTTTTAATATTTGAACGCGCCGGCCAACACGCCTTCAGCGCGCCTGCAGGCTGTTGTTGCAAACAGAGATGTCGGTTGCAGACATCTGCTTTGAGGTTGGCTATGAAAATCTCCCTAACTTCAACAGATACTTTCGCATCGAAAAAGAACAGACACCGATCAAATATCGTCGCGGAACAGCGATGACGATTATTCAATCGAAACGGTACTCATCGATCCCGGCCTTTCACCAATGCGCATTGAGTGATTACCGGTCGAAACTGATCAGCCAGCTGTTATCCCTATGACAAAAATTGAGGAAATGACGATGGTATTGCCTCGCGCGGTAGTATTTGGCGAAGCCCTGACCGACCTTGTCCAAGGCACTCCTGGACAGTGGAAGGGCTACCCAGGTGGTGCTCCCTGGAACGTTGCACGATCGCTAAGCCGCTTGGGTGTTAGCAGCGCTTTTGCTGGGGCGGTGAGCATAGATTCACTGGGTGACGAGATAGTTGCGCAGTCGGAAGCGGCAGCGTTAGATATGAGCTTTATCCAACGAGTAGATCGAGATCCTTTGGTCGCCATCGTTCCATCGAGCCGTCCTCCAAGATACTTTTTTGCTGGAGATGCCGATCTGTTTTTTGACCCAGATCTGATGCCCGAAGGATGGATCAACAAAGCAGAGCTGTGTCATTTCAGCTGCATCAGTTTAGCTCGACAGCCACTCGCAGACAGGCTGGTTAAAATTGCTCAGCAGGCCAAAGAAGCCGGTAAACGGATTAGCTATGATCCGAACTGGCGCAATTTAATGGATAGTCATTATCGGGAGCAGACCTTCCCTACGATGACCACCCTTGCTGACATGATTAAGCTTTCCGACGAAGACCTTCGGCACATTTATCCAGGGCTGACCGAACACCAGGCAATGGATGAACTTCGCGCTCTTAATCCTCAGGCACAGATATTGTTTACCCGAGGGGAACACGGGATGATTCTCCACACCCCGGACAGCCAACTCGATCAGCCGGCTATTGCCGTGAAAGTGGAAGACACGGTTGGTGCAGGAGACGCTTGTATGGCTGGTTGGCTGGCTGCGGAGTTGCTGGGGATCGCAGACTTGAGAGAGCGCCTGCGATTTTCAGCGGCTTGCGCATCCATATCTTGCCGCCATGCCGGAGCACATGCTCCTGCGCTAGCGGATGTGGAAGGTTTGCTGAAGTTGCTAATAGATACCTGACATAACTTGATCGTTGAGTGCTACTTCAGTATTGGCTTTGAATTGAGGGGAGCAAAGAGCATGCCGTGATAAGGCAAAAATCTGGACATTCGCGTCGCAAGCGTTGTTCTATAAAGGCTTGCGTGCAAACCACCTCAATTCCTCCTAAATGGCTGGCCACCTCGGCCAATCCGCGGACGCCTATTGCGTTGTCCCCGGAATTTTCAATCCCGACAAATAGTTGCCTGCAGACCAAATGAGCAAGTTTACCCCTCATCTCGGCATACCCCCCAAAAGATCCAGCGGCTTGCCAAACGAAAAGTCAGACACTAAGGTAGCGCCCCCTAACGACTGGCCCCGGACTTTGGGTGAGTGGTAACGGCTACAGACAAAAAATTAGATGGCAGCGCACCCTCCTTTGGCGAGTACTTCACCGCAAAAAGATAGCGCTGTCTCACTGTCAAGGTGACTGAGGCTCGATAGAGCTTTCCTTGAAAGTGACAATCACAAGAAAGAGGAAGCCCGTGATGACGAACGCTAGTGCTAGCGCAACTGTCTCCAACAGTTCGGCAACACCCCACGCCCAACGGATGAGCACCTACGTGTTCTCGCTGTTTTTCATCCTCGGCAGCATCACCAGCCTTAACGATGTCCTGGTGCCAAAACTCAAGCACCTCTTCAGCCTCAGCTATACCGAGGCCATGCTTGTGCAGTCGTCATTCTTTTTTGCCTATTTCATTTTCGCCATACCCGCAGGCCTGCTCATTTCGCGAATCGGCTACATGAGAGCGGCCGTCCTCGGGTTGCTGCTGATGGCTGGTGGATGCCTGCTCTTCATTCCCGCCACCCAGTCCGCATTGTTTCCAGCCTTCCTCGGCGCCCTCTTTGTGCTTGCGATTGGCGTGACAACCGTTCAGGTCGTTGCGAACCCGCTGCTTTCGCTGCTCGGAACCGCCGCAACGGCCCCTAGCCGCCTCACCCTCGGCCATGCGTTCAATTCGCTGGGAACCACTGTCGCGCCGTACCTGGGTGCCATACTGATCCTGGGCTCCCTCAATGCGGTAGATACCTCCGCATTGTCGCCAGCAGAACTGACGTCCTTCCTGTCGCAGGAAGCCAGCGTGATCAGCAACACCTATGCAAGCATTACGCTCTTCATCTGCATGGTCGCCTTGATCGTCTGGCTGAAAAGAAATGAGCTGCAACCGTCAACAAGACCTGAGCGTCTCAATCCACTCGCTGCGCTCAACCTTCTAAAGCAGCCGCGCTTTGCACTCGGCACCGCTTCCATATTTCTCTATGTTGGCGCCGAAGTCACGATTGGCAGCCTCATTACCGACTACCTCATGCTGCCGACAACCCTGGCCCTTCCCGCCGAAGCCGCGGGCAAGCATGTTGCCTTCTATTGGGGTGGCGCCCTGGTTGGCCGCTTTATCGGCTCGGCGTTGATGCGCACTTTCGCACCAGGGAAACTGCTGGCCTTTGCCGCCACGGCAGTCATTGTGCTGTTGACGATCTCTGCCACCACACAAGGCGTTGTTGCCGGATGGTCGCTGCTGGCCGTCGGGCTGTTCAACTCCATCATGTTTCCGACGATCTTTACCCTTGCGACCGCAGGGCTCGGTCATCGCGCGGCAGAAGGTTCGGGCCTGTTTTGTTGCGCCATTGTTGGCGGGGCATTTATTCCGCCATTGACAGGGTATGCGGCCGACCTCTCGACACTCGCGATGGCATTGAGCGTGCCAGCGACCTGTTATGCCTGCATCGCAATTTACGGTTGGTATGCCCGCGTTCCGAAGCACTAGCATTCCCTGGCGCGCGGCTACCCGGGTGGTCACGGGTTACTTCAATTACCACGCGGTGCCGGGAAATCTGATACGTCTTGGTGGATTTCGTCTGGTGGTTTGCCGTCTATGGCGGCAAACCCTCAAAAGGGTATTGGATTGGTTGCCGCCGCAGTCCTTGATCGCGACGACGCGCTCATGGGCGACGATGTTGAGCAGGGTCGCCTGTTCGAAAGCCACGCCGGTGCGGTACGGGATGTCGTAAAGAATGATCGGGACGCTGGAGGCATCGGCAACAGTTTTGAAAAACACTTCAAGGCCGGCCAGGGAAGGGCGGATGTAATACGGTGGCGGCACCAGCAAGCCCGCTACGGGACGTTTGAGGATTTCATTCTGGAACTGCAGCAGCTCGGCCAGATTGTTGCCGGCCAGGCCCATGACCATCCGTCGACGCCTTTTTCCAGCAGAGGGCCGACCCGCCGCCGCAACCCGACGAAATCGATGGCGCCGTTCTGAAGGGGTGGAACGAGTGGAACCCGGATACCTTGAAACGAGGACATACACTTACTCCTGAAAGTTGACCGATGTAGTCACCGTCAGAAGCGTAGAAGGAGGTAAGCAGGGGGAGGGTGCCCGTCGCGCTCAATGTCCTGTCAGCTCATCTGACGGGACAGCGCGCCCCGGTCACATGAGCGACTGTTTCTTCGATTTGAGGGCGTGTGCAACGCAACCTTGCGCCTTGGCAATCAAGCCAAATGGGTGTCCGGAATCATTAGACCACTACATGCACTCGATTCGCATAGTCGCGCCAAGCGATTACAGCGAACGAACCGGGCAAGAAAAACCGTAAATCAATCGTTATGTGAAGAATGAATCGTGCGCTGTTTGTTTCTCTAGATGGGCCCAAGGGAACCGGTAAAACCACACTGTTGGAAGCCGTTACGAAAGTACTGAGGGCAGACAACAAAAAGGTTATCCGACTTTGCGAGAAAAAAAGCGATCCCTATAGGGGGAAATAATGACCCTCGTTAACAAACTCGTCAGAAATCCCACCCGGGATTTGGAGTTGAGGGTTTGTGAGCGCTTTGCTGATAGCCGTACCTGGATTTCCCAGCACGTATTGGCTAAACAGCCACCAGGCAGCATCATCTTGATTGATCGCTGGTACCCGTCTGATGCCGCGTTTCGCCGGATAATCCCGTTTGCAGAGATTCTACAGTTGAACATTGATCGAAACGTGCGAGTGCCAGACCTGCATGTCGGGGTTGTCACCGCCCCTGATATTTCATGGGCGAGGGCAGCGGCACGACGGCGTGGGCTGAGCAGCACGGTGATCCATAAGCTGGAAGAACATGTCGCTTGTACCAAGGCGTTCGAGCGAGCGACTGCAGATCACGGCTGGGCTTTATGCCGTAATGAAGGAACGATCGAAGACGCAACGATGCAGGTGATTTCTGAGATCTATAGAGTCCTTCGATGCTCCGCAGACGAAGTTCGCTGAACCGGTCTTGATGCGGTTGAGATAGCCGTTGCGCGGAGATGAGTTGGCTCCCTTTGTCCGGTAGTATCACGGACCGCACATTGGAAAGATGGACTTCGCTGTGAACAATATGATTGCCAACCTCATCGAAAGCCGACTGGACTCGCCTGAGATGGCGCGCGATTCGCTACACGCAGCGCTCCAGTTCGGCGATGAATTCGAGCAAGCCTGCCTGGGCAGCCCGTTGAACGGGAAGGCCATTCGCGAGAAATTGATTCCATTCCGGTACGGTATTGAGTCTGGCCACGATTACGAACTGAGACGGCTGGCAAAGCTTCTGAAGGCAGATGCTACATTCACGCTGGCAAACATGTACCTGTCGGGAAGCGATAATCAGGATATCTGCAGGGCCGCGGAGGCTACCCCGGGCTGCAATCTGGACTTACAACTTCGTGGCGAACTCTTCAGCGAAGACATCGGGTTGTAATCCATCGAAGTGTGGTAGCAACGTTGTGTTCAAAGCTGCCTCACTGGACGCGCCCAATCTCCTCGCCACGTCGTGATTGGGTCGCCAGCACGCCAACAGGTTGCAGGCCTCATCGCATTAATGGCAACTCTACATCGCGCCAGCAACAGCTCATCATTCCCGCTCAGTCCAGATCCCAGCTCCTCCAGAACGCGTCGTAACAGCAATATCAGACTGCTTTACATCCCGTAGGGGCCGAAGTTTTGGCGTGCCGCGTTGCTGCCCCGATTCGTCTCGTCATGAACCCATCCGGCTTCAAGGGCAATGGCTCACTCGGGTGGGCTACATGACGGCTCAAGAAGCGCACCGAGACATCAGCCATTACCTGATGGGATTCTGCCCCATCAATTCAACGGTGGGCTGGCGCCAGCTCAGGCCGAGAAAAAACTTAACGTCGTGTCCGGGATTAGTTGACCACTACAAACAACAACTGGCCGCCCAGCTCGCAGAGCTTGAGTCGATGAAAAGTGATTCCGACCTTAAGAAGGAAATGGAGTTTGAGAGCAAACTGCGCCATTTGCTTGGTGAGTACGGCTACAGCCTGAAAGATGTGATCAAACTGCTTGATCCACAAGCCGGTCGCCGTGCTCCAGCCGTTGAGTCCAAAGTCGGCAGCCGTAAGCCACCCGAAGTGAAGGTCTACAAAAACCCGCACACCGGCGAAGTCGTTGAGACCAAAGGCGGCAATCACCGGACGCTGAAAGAGTGGAAGGCTGAATACGGCTCTGCCACGGTCGAGTCCTGGCTGACCAAGTGATGTTGGATTGAGTACAAAGCGGCCTTGCTTACTTGAGCTGCAGGTTGCAGAACCCATGTTGGGTGGACACCTGATGCACCTGCTCGACTGAGGCCCTTTTTTCCGACGCCTGTCTCTTCCATCCGCTAACCAACACCCGCCCACAGCCCCGTGTATGCCATCTGGGGCAGTAGGCGAGCGGGCGCGCCAACTAGAAGTGAACCGCCCCCTTCTGACGGGATCACACACGCGCTACTTATCGTCGCCATACCAGTATTGGGCCGTCACACCGTCGTCCATGAGGAGTCACTGCCGGTGATAAACGTTCTTTCAGGCCCCATGAGCAGGGCAGCTACAGCACCTACTTCATCGGGCGTTCCTCCGCACTTGGCTGTCGGAAATGCAGTTACCGAGCCAAAGCGGTTATCTAGGGCAGATGACTATCAGTGTGCTTTCTTTAGACTCTTCAAACGCACATTCGCCCTTTGCACAGCGGCCATTTTTTCAGGCCGCTTCATGCGTTTCCACTTCCTGATGTCTTCCTTGCTACGCCCGCAACTCACACACAGATCGCCGCTCAACTGGCAAACCGAAATGCATGGATTTTCGATTTCTTTAGCCATCGTCAATAACCCTGGGTCACGCGTGACTGCGCAAGGCGCTTCTGCCAATCGCCACCATGAGTGCGTTGGCATTCTTCCTCAGAGTCGAATCGGACAGTGTGATCTGATGGCGTCACGTAGACGAGTCAATGCAGGCCAAGGCGCGATATTTATTCAGCGCAACGTCCTGAGATCCACCGAGCCCTCTCTTTCATCAAACGTTGACTGGCACTGCTTTTTGCCTGCGATACAGGATCGTCGTCGCTGTGAACCCACACAACGCAGCAAACATTAGCCAGTAGGCGGGCGACGCCTTGTCACCTGTTGCCTGCACCAGGATTGTTGATACGGCGGGTGTAAAACCGCCAAACACAGCCGTTGCCAAACTGAATGCCAGTGAAAATCCTACAACTCGTACGTTCTGAGGCATTACCTCAGTCAATGCTGCAACCATCGCGCCGTTGTAAATGCCAAAGAAAAAAGAGAAGTACAGCAGCACGGCGAGCAGTCGTTCGAAGCTTGCCGCCGCGGCCAGCCAATGCATGGCGGGATAGGCGGTGAAGATGCACAGCAAGGTGACCGCCAGCAACAAGGGGCGGCGTCCAATGCGATCAGAGATCGTACCGCCGATGGGCAGCCAGATGAAGTTGCTCAGGCCGACGAAGAGCGTGACCACCAGACTGTCGCTGGTGCTCAGGTTCAGTACAGACCGGCCGAAAGTCGGGGTGTAGACGGTAATGAGATAGAACGTGGTCGTGGTCATCGACGCTAACAGACCACCAGCCAGTACCGTGCGCCAGTTGTCCCGCATCGAGCGAAAGACTTCACTGGCACTTGGGTGATGGCTGCGCGCTTTGAATGCATCGGTTTCCTGTAGCGAGCGGCGAATGATGAAGATGAACGGGATAATCAGGCAACCAATGAAGAATGGGATACGCCAGCCCCAGGCTGCAACGTCGGCGGCCTCCATAGACGCGTTAATCGTATAGCCCAACGCAGCCGCAAGAATGATCGCCACTTGTTGGCTGGCCGACTGCCAACTGGTATAGAAACCCCGGCGTCCGGGCGTGGCGATTTCAGCCAGGTACACGGAAACACCACCCATTTCCGCACCTGCGGAGAATCCCTGCAACAGTCGCCCGAGCAACACCAATATCGGCGCTGCGATGCCTATGCTGGCGTAGCCCGGAACCAAGGCGATCAAGACCGTGCCCGCGGCCATAATCGACAGCGTCACGATCAGCCCCTTTCGCCGGCCCACCTTGTCGATGTATGCGCCCAGCACGATAGCGCCGAGCGGCCGCATCAGAAATCCCGAGCCGAATACGGCGAAGGTCATCATTAACGAGGCGAACTCGCTGGTGGTAGGAAAGAACGTCTGGGAGATGTAGGTCGCGTAAAACCCGAACAGAAAGAAGTCGAACTGTTCGAGAAAATTGCCGCTAGTGACCCGCAGGATGGCGCCCAGTTTCGACCCCTTGGATCGGGTGTCTTGAGTTGTTGTTTTCATCATGGCTACCGTGGTGATCAATATTGTTTTTGGAATGAATGGATCGCCGATCAGTCGCTACCTGCGTTGATCGGGTTGGGTTGGCGTTTTTCGATGGAGTACTTGAGCAGCGCGGCGCTGCGGAAGATGCCATGGGCGAATTTGCTGTAGGGCATTGTCAGGAAAAAAGCCATGACCAGGCCGAGATGGATTGCCAGCAACAGGCCCAAGGCTGCGGTTTCACGGAACGCCAGGAGTGCCAGGCCGCTGGCGCTGACCAGGAACAGCAGCGCGATAAAGCCGCGATCCATGGGTTTCTGATTGTCGTCGCCGTGCTCAGGGTTGCGACGCAGGTTCAACCACAACAGGCCTGCGGGACCTATCAGCAGACCGACTCCACCTGCGATGCCCAGCATCACCGGCAAGCTCAGGACGGGGTAGGGCGCCGACCAGTCCAGAAGGAAATGGTAGAGCGTGGCGACCCCAGTGGCTGCGAAACACAGCATGAAGCCGTAGAAGGTGAAGTGGTGGAAGCGCCGCCGCCACAAGGTGAATCGATCATCAGCGTTATTGCAGCCCTCGCCATGGCCACCGTCCAGAAATTTGAGCCGGGCGACGTTGGCCGTGGCCTCCAGTGCAGCGGCTGTCTTTTCCTGCTGGGGCGCATCCGCCGGTGAAACGTTGCGCCAGAAACGCCGCACTCCAATCGTCAACGCAAGTACCGCGAATCCGAAAACTGCACCGAACATTACGGCCAGGGTGTTGTGCGGGAAGATCCCGTAGAAATTTCCCCCGGGCATCGCCGTGAACAGGTTGCCCATCACCATCAACGTGAGACACAGGAACAGTGCCAGCCCGGCACCGGCGGACAGTGCCAGAGTCAGTCCGTTGCGCCGGTATAGTGTGCCCATCACCTGTGGCCAGGCGTACTCGGCGTAAGTGTCGAGGCGGACTTTGGCCATGGCCTTGGGCACATTGATTTCGAATTCATGAGGTGCGGCGTACTGGCAGGCATGCAGGCATGCGCCGCAGTTATGGCAAAGGTTCGCCAGGTAATGGATATCGGCCTGGGAAAACTCCAGACGTCGTGTCATGGCCGGAAATACAGCGCAGAAGCCCTCGCAGTAACGGCAGGCATTGCAAACGGTCATTTGTCGCTGAACTTCGCTTTCATCAAGGTTGAGTACGGGAATCAAATTACCCGGTGCCTTGGGATCAAACAGCTGCATGTTGGGGCTCCGTGGAGGAAGGGGTCAGGAAGCCGGCCGCAGCCGCGGCTTGCACACCGGCGATGCGACCGAATGCGGTGCCAATGGCCATGCCGATGCCGGCGGTATAGCCCTTGCCCAATACGTTGCCCGCCATCATTTCTCCTGCGACAAACAGGTTGGGGCTAGCCTCGCCGTTGAAGTGAACGGCGGCGGTATCGTCGGTAGCCAGCCCCAGATAGGTGAAGGTCACGCCTGGCTTAAGTGGGTAGGCGCAGAAGGGGGGCTTTACCAATGGGCGGGCCCAATGGGTTTTGGCGGGAGTCAAACCTTCGGTGTGGCAATCGTCCAACGCGGTGTGGTCGAACGTGCCGATACGGCAGGCCGCGTTGTATTCCTCGATGGTTTTGACGAATTGCGTAACGGGAAGCTTCAACTGGCGGGCCAGTTCTTGCAGGGAGTTGGCTTTAGTACCCGGAAACACCGGAGGCATGAAACGGCCGAGGGCTTGTTGGTCGATGATCGAGTAGGCCTGTTGACCGGGTTGACCGGCCACCAGGCGGCCCCAGATCGCATAGCGCTTGGGCCAGAAATCTTCGCCCTCGTCATAGAAGCGTTCGCCGTCGCGATTAACCACCACGCCCAGCGATACGCAATCGATACGGGTGCAGATACCACCGTCATACAGGGGGGCTCGGGCGTCGATGGCCACCATGTGCGCTTGGGTTGGGTCGCCGATAAAATCGGCGCCCAGGCTCTGCATGCGCCGAAGCAGTACGCCGGTATTGAAGCGCGTCCCGCGAATCAGAAAGTTGTCTGAGGGCCATTCTCCGCGCTCGTTTTGACCCCAAGCTTCGCGGAGCCATTCGCGGTTCGACTCGAAACCGCCAGCCGCCAGAACGCAGGCTTTGGCCTGAATACGCTCGGCGGGTAAAGGCTGACCATCGACCTCACGTTCACCGATGTACGCCGCGACGAACTCTCCGCCCTTCATCTCAATGTCAGTGACTTGAGCGTTGTAGCGGATCTTGACGCCCAGCCGCTCGGCGCTACGGAAGTACGAATTAACCAACGCTTTGCCGCCGCCCATGAAAAACGCATTGGTACGCGCAACATGTAGGGCACCAGACAACGACGGCTGAAAATGCACACCATGGGAGCGCATCCAGTCACGGCAGTTCGACGAGGCGCGGATGACAATACGTGCAAGCTTTTCGTTAGTAATCCCACCGGTGACTTTCAGCAGATCCTGCCAATATTCTTCTTCGGGATAGGCATCGACCAACACATCTTGCGGTGCGTCGTGCATACATCGCAGGTTTCGGGTGTGTTGCGAGTTGCCACCGCGCCAGATTTTCGGTGCGCCCTCCAGCAGCATCACGCTAGCGCCAGCCTCTCGCGCCATCAACGCTGCACACAAGGCGGCATTGCCGCCGCCAATTACTAATACGTCGATCATCATCACTCCTCAATCGCAAGGAGGCATGAACGAAGTGCTCCTCGCGAGTGGGGAGAAGGTAGAGCTGTCAGCTTATTGTCGAAAGGCGCGAAATGAGTGGGGGTGTTTAGTTTTCGTAAAGGCTTTGGTGCGGACACCCCAGTATTGGAAACCGGGAAGAGGGTGCGCCGGGATCATGACGCGACGTCCTCAATCCACGACGCTCCCGGCCAATGTTGATCAACGACCAACTGTCGAGCGACATCGGTGATGACCAGTCGCGCCGCCAGAGCAGCGGGAGACAGCTCATCATCAGGCAGTGTCGCCAGCAGGTTTCGTCGACCTACGTGAGCATCGGAAATTTCCACCACTGAAAGTCCCGACTCACCTTTGAGCGCCGCTGCCGCACCGGGCTGGATGGTGGCAGCATGACCTGCGCGTACGGCGTTCATCAATACGGCAAGACCATCCACTTCCATGATGATGTTGGGAGCCAATCCCGAACGTTCAAACGCAACCATCAGCGTAGAACGCAAACCGTGTTGCGCACTCGGCATTACCAGTGGAAGTTGCCCCAGATCCGCCAGATGCACGCTGGTTCCTTGTGGTGCGTGGGGCAGGTGCGGTGAGCTGATGACAAATAGTTTTTCGTCGAGCAGCGGTGTCACGCTCCAGCGCTTACCACCTTCGAGTTGAAACAGAATGGCCAGGTCGATCTGGCGAGCATTGAGTTGTGTGGCCAAATGCCCGGACAGCATCTCGACCAGGTGCAATTGGATATCCGGGTAGCGCTCTCGCATCGCGTTGATCAATGGCAGGGCAAGAACAGTGGCAGTCGTGGGCGCCATTCCGACGGTGACGTACCCACTCATTCGCCCACGGTGAGCGGCCATGATCGCATTTTCGGCTTGCCGCAAACACAGCTGGGCATGGTGCAGGAACGCCATACCGGAGCTGGTAGGTGTGACGCCAGTAGTGGTGCGATTAAGGAGGCGGGTTGACAGCTCACTTTCAAGTTTCGCGATCTGTTGGCTAAGGGCTGATACGCCGACGTCCAGTTCAAGAGCTGCGCGTCCCAAGCTGCCGTGTTCGAGGATTTTTACGAAATATCGCAGTTGTCTTAATTCCAAACGTCGCCGCTCCACGTCAAATTGTTGTTGGAATGCCTATCGATTACCGCGGCGACCACCAAACCGCAAGACAATATAGGAGAGGGCCTGAAAATGATTTTGAGATTCGTTGTTGTCCCTGATCGCCTTATTGGCTTGCTCAGGAGTCCAACTGTGGGCCAGCCAAGCAAGATATCGCTGGCAGTACCTGAAGAGAGATGTCTAAGCTCATGAAAAACCAGTCAGCACAGGTTCGTGAAAAAACCGACACAGAATCGCGGAAATGGACAAGGAGGAAAGTTCCGCTCAGACACATGATTTAACATAATATACATTATGCGCCTATTCGCATTCTTACGTGGGAGGCTCGGGTGGTCACATTTGAAGCCTGGCACTGTCTCTCACCGGCGTTTTCGCGGATGCGAAAATCAAAGCCCTCACAACCGGATGCTGACTGGTTGACGCGTCATTTCCTCCAGCACCTGGTCCAGATGCGGTGCGAGCTTCAACACATCGAGGTCAACGGCTTGAACCGAATCGGCTTCATATGGATATCGAGTGCCAACAAACAGCTTCGAACACGCCGTGATCCATTTTTCCAATGGAAAACCTGGAGCCAATCGCTCTGACGTTTCCCTCAGCTGGTTGGCCAGATCCGTGGGAATGGCATTGTACAGATCGATCAGACCATGCCTGTTCCAGGCAAGCCGGCGATTAAACACAGATGCCCCTCAGGATCATATTCAGTCCTTGGAAAACGAGGGTCAGCCTCAAAAGCACAAGCTCTGTACTGCTTGATACCGTCGAGCTGCTGGTAAATAACCATTTTAAGCCTGGAATCTTGCCCAAAAACGGAACACTTTTAATGACTGTGGTATCGACGTCAGAATAAATCCCCCCCAAACAATGGTCTGGCCGAACGGAGAAAAAACCGGGAAGTCAACGAGGTTGTGTTGATTGGCGGCACGTCGTTCGTGGTGTAGGGATAATCAGGCTCATTCTTTGAAAGAGTGATATCGAGCAGCACACCTTTACCGTTAACGATCGTCGTCACGTCGAGCGACAGTGCAGTCTCTTCAAAAGATGTAGACGTTGATCCTTCACCGGCTGATTGCTGATAAGGAACTTAGGATCCTTTAACTATCTTGGCTTGATGACGGTCGGAAGTATAAACACGAGGGCTGGAAATTACCTTGCCCCTGCCCTCCTGTACCATAGCTGACAGCCTGGCATCGAGAAATTACCGTTGGTTGTACTTTCTTGTAATTGCGGTAGCCGTGGCAGGAAAAAATGCGCGCGGGTTCGCGCTAACACCAGTCGGTGAGTCAATTCTGTTTTATGTAAGGCAACTGAAGCAGCATGCAAGGGAAGCTCTGGGGTACTAATCGATACCCCAGAGTTTTGCGTGATATAAATCTATACCCGGACGCTGGCAAAGGTTGATTCGTTGCGGGCCTGGCTGAGCGTCGACATTGCTCTAGACAATGGGGACAGCACCAAGGCTTGTGGCAACGGAATCAACGCCACTTGTTGCGCGGTGTTGGAGCCGACGCGCTCGTCGCGTGGCGGAATGCCATAGTATTCGCGATAGCACTTGGAGAAGTGTGGCGTGGATATGAACCCACAGATAGACGCCACTTCAATGATCGACATTGGTGTTTGCTTGAGCAGTTGCCGCGCACGCACCAAACGCAGTTTCAGGTAATAACGCGACGGCGAGCAATGCAGGTATTTCTGGAATAGCCGCTCCAGCTGACGACGTGATACCGCGACGTACACCGCCAATTCATCGAGGTCGATCGGCTCTTCAAGGTTGGCTTCCATCAGCGCGACGATTTCCTGCAACTTCGGCTGATTGGTGCCCAGCATGTGCTTGAGCGGCACGCGCTGGTGATCTTGTTCATTGCGGATGCGCTCGTAGACGAACATTTCCGAAATTGCTGCCGACAATTCGCGGCCGTGGTCGCGGCTGATCAGGTGCAGCATCATGTCCAGTGGCGCGGTGCCGCCGGAACTGGTGAACCGGTTACGGTCGAGGGTGAATAAGCGAGTGCTCATCGCCACCCGCGGGAAAGCTTCCTGCATCGACGCCAGACATTCCCAGTGTACGCTGCAATCGAAACCGTCCAGCAGACCGGCGCAGGCCAGGGCCCAACTGCCGGTGCAGACCGCACCGAGACGGCGCGACTGACGGGCCTGGCTTTGCAGCCACGACACGTGTTCACGGGTCACGGTGCGTTGAATGCCGATGCCGCCACAGACAATCACCGTGTCCATGGGAGGGGCTTTGTGCATGGACGCATCTGGTGTGATTTGCAGGCCGTCACTGGCCCAGACCTGACCGCCGTTGGCGGTGAGGGTCGTCCAGCGATACAGCTCACGCCCCGATAGTTGGTTGGCCATGCGTAGCGGCTCGACCGCCGAGGCCAGGGAAATCAGCGTGAAATTGTCCAGCAGCAGAAAACCGATGGATTGTGGGGGGCGGTCCTGGGGTTGGGCCCCGGAGTTGTGCGACATCATCGAGGTATCTCCTCACACAGGACAGGTGATGGCCCCAGACGCAGGCTCTTTTTATTATCTGTCCAGCAAATGGCGGGCTACTGGTGATGATGCGGGCAAGCGTCATGCCAAAGTAAAATTGAACTCCAATGAATTTTAGAAATTAACACCACCACTTTTTTATTATAAGGGGTCGCAAGAGCAAATAGTTACAAGCGGAAAGGCTGAGTTAGCACCTTTGTTCATGAACAGTGAGCTATTCAGTAGTATTAGGCACTACCATCCCTTGGCGGATTGCAGTGCAGGCGCCTTCATGCACCCGGTAACGCGGGTCAGCAACTTATGCGCCGCGCTTTCCAGGTGAGGCCCGACAAACTCATGCACCAAAACTTCCTTGAAGCGTACTGACTTGCGCGAGGCCAGTGCATGCCTGACATCTATATCCGGACGCTGGCAAAGGTTGATTCGTTACGGGCCTGGCTGAGCGCCGACAGCGGTCGGGACAACTGCGACAGCACCATCGCTTGCGGGATCGGCATCATCGTCACTTGTTGCGTGGTGTTGGAACTTACACGCTCGTCGCGTGGTGGAATGCCGTAGTACTCGCGGTAGCACTTGGAGAAGTGTGGCGTGGACACGAAGCCACACACCGAGGCCACTTCGATGATCGACATTGGCGTTTGCTTGAGCAACTGTCGGGCGCGGATCAGCCGTAGCTTGAGGTAGTAGCGTGACGGCGAGCAGTGCAGGTATTTCTGGAACAGCCGCTCCAGCTGACGCCGCGACACGGAGACGTACACCGCCAGTTCGCCGAGGTCGATCGGCTCTTCTAGGTTGGCGTCCATCAGCGCCACTATTTCCTGTAACTTCGGCTGATTGGTGCCGAGCATATGCTTGAGCGGCACGCGCTGGTGATCCTGCTCGTTGCGGATGCGCTCATAGACAAACATTTCCGAGATCGCCGCCGACAGCTCACGGCCGTGATCGCGGCTGATCAGGTGTAGCATCATGTCCAGTGGCGCGGTACCGCCGGAACTGGTGAAACGGTTACGGTCCAGGGTGAACAGACGCGTGCTCATGACCACACGCGGGAAAGCTTCCTGCATGGCCGCCAGGCACTCCCAGTGCACGCTGCAATCGAAGCCGTCGAGCAAACCGGCACCGGCGAGGGCCCAACTGCCGGTGCACACCGCACCCAGGCGTTTGGACTGACGCGCCTGACTCTGTAGCCATGATACGTGTGCGCGGGTCACCGTCTGCTGAATGCCTATACCACCACAGACGATCACCGTGTCCAGCGTCGGGGCTTTGTGCATGGCGGCGTCAGGGGTGATCTGCAAGCCGTCACTGGCCCAGACCTGACCTCCGTCGGCGGTGAGGGTTGTCCAGCGATACAGCTCGCGACCGGACAATTGGTTAGCCATACGCAAGGGTTCGACGGCGGAAGCCAGAGAAATCAGTGTGAAATTGTCCAACAGTAAAAAGCCGATGGACTGAGGCGCATGGTTATGGGGTTTAGTTCCGGAGTTGAACGTCGTCATCGCGGTATCTCCTAACACAAAGCAGGTGAATGGCCTCAGGCGGAGGCTCTTTTTATTGCCCATTCAACCAAAGCTGGGTGGGCTTTTTGTAATTACTTGCAAGAGTCACACCCAAGTTAACTGGACCTTTCCACACATTCAAAAAACGACACCGCGATGTCTCTATTTGGAGGGTCGCAAGGGCTTGGGTTAAAAGTGGAAAAACCTGAGTCAGTGCCTCTGTTTATAAGCGGTGGGCATTACGGTAGCAGTTGTAGGAAAAGGACTTCTGGAAACGACAACGTGTTTGTCACCGACACGCAGCGGTCGGTTTTCGAACAACGCATCCGCCCATTTCTGATCCAACACAAACCGAGCAAAAAACGCTTGCTGATCCCCAAATGCACTGACGAGCAAAAATGCTTTGAATGCGACCACCGCCCCTACAGCCCGCCCGGTGAAATCCGGTTCGGCGGACGACGTCACTTTCCTGCTGACCAACGCCGACACCGTGATCATCGTTCCAGGGTGTTCGAGATGGAAGACATCAACTCCGAGTTCGGCCAGGCCGATGTGGTACTGGTGCTCGGCGCCAACGACGTGGTCAACCCGGCAGCGAAGAACGACCCGAAATCGCCGATTGCCGGCATGCCGATTCTCGAAGCGTTCAAAGCCAAGACCATCATCGTCAACAAGCGCTCGATGGCCAGCGGCTATGCCGGTCTGGATAACGAGATGCACCTTAGCCATCGACTTTTTTTGCGATAGTTGCTCGAGCAGCATCCAGCTCTTCTGCCAGTTCGTTCGCCTCTAGTGATCTCTTCTCCAGAGCATCAGCCAGCTCATTAATGTTGTGCTGCAAAGTGCTGACCTGATCCAGCAACACCTGTTTGCCACCCTCGCCTTGCGCGACCAGGGTTTTGAGCGAGTTTATTTCACCCGTCTGGCGCTCCTTGACCAATTCCTGATCCAGATACGCCTTCTGCTGCTGGCGAGCTTCCGTCAGTAAACGCTCGTTATCCCGATTCAACTGAGTCAGCTCATCCTGTTTGATGATCAGCGTTTGCTGCAGATGACGCAGCTCCATCTGGACCTGTTGCAACTGCCCTTCATGGCGGCGTTGTTCCTGCTCGCGCTGCTCCTTGATCGCTCCACGGTAGTGCTCTAGCGCATCACGTGCATGCAGGTGCTTCTCCTCCAGCGAACGAATCTGTTCGTCTTTGTCTTTCAGTCGCACTTCAATATCCAGGTTGGACTGACTCAGCCGGGCATTGCGGGTTTGTTCGGCCTGTAATGTCGTACGGCAGGTCTGCAGTTCAGCTGACTCCGTATCCAGGGCGCTGCGCTGGATATCGAACTGCTGCTGGAGCTGCCGCAGTGCATCCTGACTGGCCTGAAGCTGTTCGAGTAACTCGCTTTTCTCGACCCGCGAAGCCGCCAGTGCCTGTTCAATCTGCTCCTCGCCCTCCTCTGCCAGGCGCTGCGCCACCCGTGCCACCAACTCGTTCAATTCGTCGCTCAGCCCCTGTTGAGGCGCCTTTCGGCGCTGATCAAGCTCATCCAGCTCCTTCAGATAACGATGAATTGTGGTTTTCGAGCCGGTATTTCCAAGCTCAACCCGTACGGCATCAATGCTCGGATTCTCTCCGCGAGCCAGCAGCGCCTCGCGTGCTTTCTGCACGATTGCCTTGTTTATGCCGCCGCGGGCCATTTTGTACTCCGACGATTTCGTACTGTTTTACATACCATGTATTTACGTTCTATTTTCGTGTGAAGTAAAGGCCTATAAAACCGCAGTCATCTGATAAAATAATTGAGCGTTATCGCATCAGATAGACAAAAATCGTCTTTTCCAAGGTCGGAAAAGGTACGGTCGCGGGGGGGATGGGTCGATATGAGCAAGGTTGATCGCTACCTGCAGGCGGGCACCCGGGAAAACACCCGGCGCAGCTACCGCGCCGCAGTGGAGCACTTCGAAGTGACCTGGGGCGGGTTCCTGCCCGCGACCGGGGACAGCATCGTGCGCTACCTGGCGGAGTACGCCGACCAGCACACCGTCAGCACGCTCAAGCAGCGTCTGGCCGCCCTCGCCCAGTGGCATATCACCCAAGGCTTTCCCGATCCGACCAAGACGCCCGCCGTGCGGCAGATGATCAAGGGCATTCGCACCTTGCATCCCGCCCAGGAAAAGCAAGCGGCGCCCCTGCTCCTGCAGCACCTGGAACACGCTGTTCAGTGGCTGGAACGAGAGGCGGAACAGGCCGCCGCGCGGCACGACCTGACGGGGATGTTGCGCAGTCGGCGGGATATTGCGTTGATGCTGATTGGCTTCTGGCGCGGCTTTCGCGGCGATGAGTTATCGCGATTACAGGTGGAGCACACCCAAGCGCAAACGGGTGTGGGCATCACCTTCTACCTGCCGCACAGTAAAGGTGATCGTCAGCACTTGGGAACGACCTTCCGCACACCGGCCTTGAAGAAGCTCTGCCCTGTCCAGGCCTATGTGAACTGGATTACCGTCGCCGGCATTGCGAAGGGTCCGGTCTTCAGAAAGCTCGATCGTTGGGGACACCTGGCGGAGGATGGCCTGAATGCCAACAGCCTGATCCCTTTGCTGCGTCGGGTGTTTAGCCGAGCAGGCGTGCCCGGCGAGCTGTACACCAGCCACTCATTGCGCCGAGGGTTTGCGACCTGGGCTACCGCTAATGGCTGGGATATCAAAGCGCTGATGACGTACGTCGGCTGGAAGGACATGAAATCGGCCATGCGCTATATCGACACGGCCGATTCATTTGGGGAATTGGCCATGGAGCATTCGCCCTCTCCTTCGCCAATGCCTCGAAAACATTCCAGCGCTCTTGCCGGAAAGCTCTAGGAAGTGGCATTAATTCAGGTTGCCTGATAACCGCTCAACAGCTGAGCTCACTCTTGCCTGACAATATCGACCGAGATCTCCACCGCCGCAATCATTCCTCTGTTTTCAAGCCAGTGTGTGGTGTTCCTGTCCTCGGGCCAGCCCACTCCGGGTCCATAGTCCGTGGCGACTCCATTTCGATGGTCAGTGATCGTGCCTTGCAGAATGAAGACAATGCCAGGTCGGTCTTTATGGTTGTGAACCGGACCGAAGACGCCTCCAGGCTCGATGGTCACCATACGCATTCTAAGCTGACGCCCTGCCATGCCCTCGATCTCAGGACCCAGGTCAACGGTGGCAAGTAACTTCACCGCCACACCTTTCGTCTCGGGTGCTACCTGTTCGCGACTCATCGTGTTCTCCTCTCTGTGCAGACAGGGACTAACTGGAAGTAGGCCCCCAAAAGGTTAACCGGGTATCCTATCGTAACGCTTCGGGCCATAACTTTGCTGATGCCGTTAGCTGTATTCGCCTTACCCCAACCCAACCGCACGAACACTGGATTCTTACACGATGGATGCATCTACTCTTTTCCTCTACATCATTACGGTAAGCGTGGTCATGATGACGCCGGGACCCTCAATGCTCCTGGCGCTGAGTAATGGTGCCTCTAAAGGTATGCGGGTGGCGTCCTTTGGCATGGCAGGCGCGGCATTGTCGGATCTTATATTGATTGGCGCGGTGGGCTGCGGTCTGGGCGCCTTGCTTCAAGCCTCTGAGCAGTTGTTCATCCTGGTGAAATGGGTAGGCACCGCCTATCTGCTCTATCTGGCATGGGTACTCTGGCACGCGCCGACACGTGCACTCTCCGAGGCGTACACGCCGAGCGCGGCAACCGGGAGGTCGGCCTTCCTGCGAGCACTCCTGGTTGGCTTGTCCAATCCCAAGGGTTTGCTGTTTTTTGCGGCCTTTCTACCGCAGTTCATCCGCCCCTCTGAACCCGTCGCCCAGCAGTACGTGCTCCTTGCCATAACCAGTGCGTTGGTCGACTGCGTGATGATGAGCATGTACGCGTTTGGTGGACGGCTTGCCATGCGCCGGTTTTCCTCGCAAGTCATGCAGTGGATCAACCGCAGCTGTGCCGGAATGCTGGCTCTACTCGCGCTGGGCCTGACCTTGTACCGGCGCAACCCGTCGCATTGATGTTCAAGTGAGCGCGTGTCCGACTGCTTCATGGCCACGCGCAACGATCTCCTGATCCCCTTACTTCACCATGCCGAGCTGTTGCAGCAGGGTCAGGTTATCTTCGAGGTGCCAGTTCTCGGCGATACGACCCTCGACGACGCGGTAGATGTCCGTCGCGATGAAGTCGATCGTCTGCCCTGTGCCCTGAACGCCCTTGAACTGGCCAGTAAAGTGACCGGTGAAACGCAAATGCGCGATGACCCGGTCGCCGACCACCATCATCTGTTCCACTTCGCACTGGATATCAGGAATCGCCGCGTGAATGGTTTTCGATGCCGCGATCGGTCCGGTGATGCCTTGGGGGCGACCTGGCGGCAGCGTCGAATCCTTGAAGTCGGGTGCCAGGGCGGCGCGAGCGAGCGCTTCGTCGCCGGTGGTCCAGAACGTGCCATAACGGCGTGCGGCCAGGATCTGCGCGTCGGCCTGTGCCTTCGCAAGACTATGGTCGACGATCACCGTGCGGGGCTGGACGAGTGGATCGGTCGCGGCGAAGACGGGGCTTACCGCGATGGCGACCAGGGAAGAGAGCAACCAGCAACGTGCGTGGGTCAGGCGTGCAACGGGGAAAAGTGACATCAGGAGTCTCCAATCGTTGATTGATGTCGCCATTCTGAGCAGTTCCAGCTAATTTGATAATTGACGTACTATTTGAATCACTTTCAAAAAATATCGAAATATCATGGACTACCTGGGCGACATCCGGCTGTTTGTCGAAGCAGCCAATCTGGGCGGTTTGTCGGCCGCTGGTCGCAAACTCGGACTATCCCCCGCTGCCGCCAGTGCGCGCCTGGTCAAGCTCGAGTCGGTGTTGCATACGCGTCTGTTCGAGCGCACGACACGCCACCTGCGCTTGACGGATGAGGGGCTGGCGTATTTGGCCTATTGTCAGCAGGCACTCCAGGCACTCGACGATGGCCATGCCTTTCTACAGGCTGGGAAAAGCGTCGTGGGAGGCAAGGTGCGAATTTCCGCAACCTCGGATTTCGGTCGCAATGTGCTGAAGGATTGGCTTGACCAGTTCAACACCCAATACCCCGAGGTGAAGTTCGCGTTGGTGCTGTCGGATTCGCTGTCGCATTTGTTGCAAGACGATATTGATCTCGCCATCCGATTCGGTGTGCCGCCGGACAGTTCCTTCGTTGCCCGTCCCCTGGCACCCAACCGGCGCGTGTTGTGCGCGTCGCCCGACTATCTGGCAAAGCACGGCGCCCCCGAACACCCACGGGATCTGGAGCGTTTCGACTGTATTGTCCTCAACTCTGTCACCGGGCCAGCGAACGACTGGCGCTTCACCCGCAATGGCAAAGTTGAAAACTATACGGTCCCGCTCGCAAACGCTCGCGAGACGAATGACGGCGCGGTCGCCCGAGAATGGGCGGTCCACGGATACGGCATTGCGATGAAATCGCTGTGGGATATTGGCCCAGACCTGCGAGCAGGACGCTTGAAGATCCTGTTGCCGGAGTGGCGAACTGCGGAGGCGCCGGTACATGCCGTGTATCAACGCAACCGGTACATGGCGCCTCGCGTACGTGCCCTTCTGGATTTTCTGGTCGAGCGCTTTGCAGAAGAATCCAGCCACCTGGAAGACTACTTGAGCTGACAGCTAAGCCAGATCAAGAACCTTCAAAAGGACTGCAAAGAGGATGTACAGCAACACCATCGATGCCAATAGCCAGCGCGAGATGATGCCCTTTCGGAAAGCGAAGAACATGATGCCCACACCTATCAGGGTGATGATTGCCGCCAGAACCAGCGACGTATCCAGCGCCCAAGGCGTAAAGAACAGCCCGAATGCAGTGGGCACTGTGGCTTGAATCATCATGGCGCCGCTGATGTTGGCCAAGGCGAGTCGGTGTTTACCCTGGCGTACCCAAATGATCGCATTCAGCGTTTCAGGCAGTTCGGTAGCAATTGGGCTGAGCAACAGCGCCAGCAATTGAGGATGAATACCCAGCATGGGGCCCAAGGCATCGAGTTGTCCGACAAAGAAGTGAGAGGCCGCAAAGATAACCGCTAATGCAATAAGCGTTTGAATCACCGCCGCCGAGGTCGACGGAGTCGCTTTGCCTGGCGCAAGTTTCAGGGGCTCGAGTTCATACTCTTCTTCATCCTGCTCACCGCGCATTTCCTTCCAGAAATACGCCGCATAGGCCGCCAGGAAAAGAATACCCAACCAAGGTTTGTAGGCAAACACGACAAGACCGAGCGCAATCTTCGCAACGAAGATTGCGAGGAACCATCCTTGATCACGGCTGAGTCGCTTGAAGTCCTGACGGATAGCCTCGGTATTCGCTAGGCGCTGGCGACACAGCAAGAGTGTTACACCGACTACCGCATAGGCGATCGTCGCCAGGACCAGAGGGCCGCCAAGTGCAGCACCGACGCCGAGGGATTTCTGCTCTGGCGTGTCACCAAACACAACGGCAATAAACGTGATGACGCTTTCCGGTAATGCCGTACCAAAGGCTGCCAGAATGGACCCCGTGGCTTGTTGCCCGACCGCAAGTTTGCGACCGACCCACTCGATGCCATTAACGAAGTATTCACAAGCCAGATAGATGACAACCGCGGAGCCCAACAGCAACGCAAACGTCATGGGCATTGAATGCATGAGGAAACCTGAGGGGCCGGACACAAGAGCCAATGGTTCAGACACCCGCGTCCGACCCACAGACAGGTATCTTCACCAATGGTCTTGCCAAGTCATATGACCGGTCACGCCATGGCTTGCGAGCCAAGTATGTTGACGTGACCCCTTCCGGAAACGAAGGCGGCTACTCCCCAAGGGAGCGGCGATCCTAAAGATCAGGTACTAATGCGTCAACGGCTTAGTTGCGAGCCTTCAAACTCTAAACCTCATTATTTTGCTGCAAACTCATATATAGCTAGAGCGTGCGGCACTTTAAACGTTTGGTGCAAGTATTTGTAACATGCTATGTCTTGAAAGACCTTCAGCATCACTTTCTGAATGAACGCTGAACACTTTCCATCGAGTGGGTTACAGCAAAAGCAATCCCTCTTATTCTTGTTTCGGAAGTAATCCTTCAGGGGGTATCAAATACCCTTTAATGGCAATTGTTATTCAGGAGGTCATTAAACAGCAGCAAACTCACACCGGCGCTGCCCGACTCCAGATCGGCACCGCCCTGGTTTATTTAATGTTGCAGTATCTCGTTCGGCGAGGCTCCTGTACAAACACAGGTCACTGATCTGACGACGTCGAGAGACGCCCAAGGTTAAGACAGGCTCTATCGGATTAAGGTTTAGCCCAAGTGACTTCCGGCCAACATGGCCCGGATACGTTGTACAGTGCCAAAACCTAGACGTGGAGATCGCTTTCTGCACTCTCTTCTCTGGTTTACGCCCCTGTGTGAGATCTGTTTGTGGTCAAAACAGCTATGGGGACTACCTCAAATGTCAATGGCAAGCGCTACCCCTTCCACCTTCAAGGACATCCGCCTGAAAGACACAGTAGTGTCTTACATGAGCCCTCTGCTCATTACCGTGACCGGCAACATGACGGTTATCCAGGCCAGGGAACATCTGCTCAAGCAACTGCCGGACGATGATATTCCGGCCCACATCTTTGTCACCGACCCGCGCAGCGCTTTGCATGGCCAGCTGTCGGTGAAAACACTGCTCACCGAGAAAAACACCGATCTTTGCGTCCGCGATCTGATGCTGCCCATCCGCTTTTCGGTTTCGCCGAATCAGCTCCGGCACGATGTTGCGCCCGAGCTGATCGAGAAAGGCGTGGACATCGTTCCCGTGGTCAGCGAAGGCCGGTTATTGGGCGTGCTGTATGAAAAAGAAATCGCCGCGCTGATTCAGGACGAAGGCACCGACGACGCTCAACGCCAGGGTGCCAGCCTGCCGCTGGAAACGCCCTACCTCAGCACCAGCCCGTGGAGTTTGTGGAAAAAGCGCTTACCGTGGCTACTGCTGCTGTTTCTCGCCGAAGCCTATACCAGCACCATCTTGCAAGTATTTGAAGAGCAGCTCGAAGCCGCCATTGCCCTGGCCTTCTTCATTCCCCTGCTGATCGGCACTGGCGGCAACAGCGGCACCCAGATCACCTCCACGCTGGTACGGGCCATGGCCCTGGGCGAAGTCAGCCTGCGCAATGTCGGCACGGTGCTGCGCAAGGAAGTGACCACTTCCTTCATGATCGCGCTGGCCATCGGTGTCGTGGCCTGGATTCGGGCATGGATGCTCGGAGTGGGATCGGAGATCGCCATGGTGGTCTGCCTGACGCTGGTCGCCATCACCATCTGGAGCGCCGTTGTCTCATCGATCATCCCGATGCTGTTAAGAAAACTGCGCATCGATCCGGCAGTGGTCTCTGCCCCCTTCATCGCGACCTTTATCGACGGTACCGGCCTGGTCATCTATTTCAACATCGCCAAACTGGTGATGACCGACCTGCCGGCTTAAGGCACTCACCAGACAGCCCCGAATCGCCAGATGCCGGGGCCGTCTTGTTTGTAAAAAAATGGCGGAAGGCAGCAGGAGTCGAACCTGCCCGGGAACGGCTGCCGTCCCCAACCGGGTTTGAAGCCCGGCCGCGCCACCGGACGCGATTGCCTTCCTTGAAATCAGCCCTCGGGTCGCTGTGCCAGGGCATTCTCCGCACGGATGCAACGCTGGTCGCCAAGCCTGCGAGTCAAGCCGATCCGGTCGAAGAACTCGAGTATCTGGATGCTGCGCTTGCGGCCGATCCCTACCCTGTCGCGAAACGCCGCCACCTGAATCAACGAATGGTTGTCGACCAGTTGCAACAGCATAGCCGCCAGTTGGTGCACCGACGCGTCGAGGTAAAACAAGTCACGGACGACCTGGTGAACCAGCCCTAATCTCGCCATTTTGCGCAGCAGCAAGCGCACCGCAGCTTCGTCACGGCCAATGGCGCTGGCCAGGTTGCGCACCCAGGGTGGATCGAAGCCAGCTTGTTCGAACAATGGCTGCAACTGCTGCCACATGGCCTCGTCTTCTTCACTCAGTCGCACCTGGTGTTCGGGTAAGTGCAGCCAGGGTCCACTGACGGCAATGGCGCCGCTGGACAGCAGTTCGTCGAGCAGACAGATGAACGTCGGTCGGTCCAGCGACATGGCCGAAAACCGCCGCAAGCGATCCCGGTCCGGGCCCAGCTCATCCGGTTCCAGTTGATGAAAGTGCGCCAGATGCTCCAGCAACGAACCTTTCAGCGCCTCCCAGCGTTCGGTGTTGAACAATAACGGACCTTGGCGTGTGGCAATGACACGGACATCCACCGGCAAATGCCAGGTGCTGCGCAGGCGATTGAACTGGCGTTCCAGGCGCAGTGGGTCAAGCCCCGTCTCACTATTGGCAAGCAGCACTGGCAGTATTTGCTCCAGGCTTTCGCCGGTGGCCAGCTCTTGCAACTGTGCCAGCCTCGCCGGACTGCGGCGCTGGCGGGCCGGGGCAAACGGATCGAGTACCCGTCCGCCGCCGAGGGTGCGCCGGGCGCTCTGGTCGCGCAGGACCAGACGGTCGCCATGCACGGCCTGCAACGGCGTGTTCAGCAACAACTGCGCGAACATCCGCGTCCCCGGTTGCAGGTGTGTGCCCTCCAGTAAGGCGACTCGGGCGGTGACATCCTGGGTGCCCAGATGCACGTGCACCGGGCTGAAATGTTCGAAGGCGCGTGGTTCGCTGGCCAGCAACTGCATCTCGATGTCCAGGCGCTGTGTGGGTGCGAACAGCCACTCGGCCAGCAGCCAGTCACCGCGATGGATCTGTTCCAGGGCCAGGCGTTCGGCACTCAGGTTCAACGCCACCCGCTGCCCGGCCCACGCCTCGACGACCACATGATTCTGCGCATGCAAACTCCGCACTCGCACAGGCTTGCCTGTCTGGCCCAGCAGGAGTGTGTCGCCCACCCTCACCTGCCCGGCCAGCGCTGTGCCGGTGACCACAATACCGGCGCCGGCGACGCTGAAAGCGCGGTCGATTGCCAGACGGAATCCTCCGCTGGCGCTACGCTGCCGGACCTCATGCTGGGCGGTCAACAATGCCTGGCGCAGGGCTTCAACGCCCTCCCCGGTCAGGCTCGACACGGCGAACTGCGGCGCGCCGCAATAGGGCCCCGGCGCCAGCAACGCGGCGACCTGGGCGTGTACCGACTGCACCTGTGCCGGCTCGACCCGGTCGATTTTGCTGATCACCACTAGCGCCTTTGGGATCCCCAGCAGCTCGACAATCGCCAAGTGCTCGCGAGTCTGGGGCATGACCCCGTCATCGGCGGCCACTACCAGCAACACCAGATCAATGCCCTGAGCGCCGGCGAGCATGTTGTGGATGAAGCGCTCATGCCCCGGCACGTCGATAAAACCGGTCATGTCCGCCCCAGGTTCCAGCGGCGCATAAAGGAAGCCCAGGTCGATGGTGATACCGCGTTCGCGTTCTTCCCGGTGGCGATCGCCGGCCTGTCCTGTCAGGGCTTTGAGCAAGGCCGTTTTGCCGTGGTCAATGTGTCCAGCGGTGCCGACGATCACCTTGCCTCCCCCACTCCTTGCAGCAGCTCGAGTTGAGCGAGCCAGACCGCTTCGTCGTCGAGTTGGCGCAGGTCCAGCCACAGCGCATCGTCGTCGATGCGACCGAGTACCGGAATGGGCAAGGCTCGAAAAGTCGCTTCCAGGCCATGCAGTTGCCGACCACGCAAGCGTTTCGACACCTGCGGACGCAGACACAAGGCAGCGCTTGGCAAGCGGGCAATCGGTTGGCTACCACTACCGATCATGCCCAGCGCCGGCAGCGCGCTAACCGTCCAACCGGCGCCCAGTACGCGCGCCAGCAGCGGACACAGGCGTTCGGCCTGAGCGAGGATATCGGCTTGCGGTCGGGTGAGCAGGCGCAGGCTGGGCAAACGCTCGGCCAATCGGTCGGGATCACGGTACAACCCCAACACGGCTTCGAGGGCGGCCAGGGTCAATTTGTCTACGCGCAAGGCCCGCTTGAGCGGGTTCTTCTTGATTCGGGCGATCAGTTCCTTGCGACCGACGATCAATCCCGCCTGAGGACCACCGAGCAACTTGTCACCGCTGAAGGTGACGATATCGGCCCCGTCGACCAGCGCCTGGCGCACTGTCGGTTCGGCGGGCAGGCCCCAGCGAGTCAGGTCCAGCAGACTGCCGCTACCCAGATCTTCCAGCAATGGTAGCCCGTGCCGGTGGGCCAGTTGCGCCAGTTCGGCGGTCGGCACCTGGGCCGTAAAGCCTTGAATGCTGTAATTGCTCGCGTGTACGCGCATCAACAAGCCGCTGCGTGGGCCGATGGCGGCTTCGTAGTCGCGGGGATGGGTGCGGTTGGTGGTGCCGACTTCATGCAGTCTGACCCCGGCCCGCGCCATGATGTCGGGAATGCGGAATGCCCCGCCGATTTCGATCAGTTCGCCACGGGAGATGATCCCCTCTTTGCGCGCTCCCAGGCTGTTGAGCGCGAGCAACACGGCGGCTGCGTTGTTGTTGACCACCGTCACCGCCTCGGCACCGGTCAGCTCGCGTATCAGGCCTTCGATCAGATCATCACGATCACCGCGCTTGCCACTTGCCAGGTCGAATTCCAGATTCAGCGGATAACGGGCAGCCTGTTGCACCGCCTCGATCGCTTCCTCCGGCAACAGTGCCCGACCGAGGTTGGTATGCAGTACCGTGCCGGTAAGGTTGAACACTCGCCGGACCCGACTGCGGTACTGGTTTGCCAGGCGTTCGCCGGCCCTCCCCGCCAATACCTGAGCCGTGAGCTCAAGGGCGTCAAGCTGACCCCGTTGCACCGGTTCACGCACATCGTCGAGCAACTGTCGCAAAGTCGCGAGCAAGGCATCGCGGCCATAACGTTCAGCCAGCGGCTGGCAGGCGGCGTTGCGCAACAGGCTATCGATGGAAGGTAAACGCGCGGGGACGCTGGCAAGTTTTGCGGGCATCAAGGGGGCTCCCTGAAACGGTTGGCCGTCGCGGGAGTGGAATGAAACAGGCTCCGGTCCCGGAAACCTGAGTGTAGCCGCTGAGATCAATCTCCCCCTGGCGCCAGCATCAGGTTCGGTGCCAGACGCTGGTAGCCGTCCAGGTCCAGGCGCATGTCCAGCATCAAGCTGGCGAGGTCCGCCGAGAGCGCTTCGGCGTCAGCGTCGTTTTCCAGGTACAGCAGTTTCAGGTAACTGTTGCAGCCGGGGCAGATTTCAGCCCGCAGTGGCGCCTGGTTGGCCGTATGCCGATCATCCTCGAAACTGACGTATTTGAGTCCTTTGCTTTGTTCGCAGTAGACGCATTTGACCCGCACCACATGCCATTCGCAGGCACACAGCGAACACACCAGGTAACGCAACCCGTTGTATTTTCCCCGTTGGTGAATCACCCCGGCCATGGCCGGCGAACCACAGGCCGGGCATTGGCCAAGGCTGGCGCACGGCTTCAGTTCACTAACCGGCATGCCGAGCAGCCAGTGGCTCCATGCCGCCTGCAAGGCCGCACCGAGAAACGGCACCAGCGCCGCTGGCAGCCCTGCATACTGGCCGTTGAGCAAGGCAATCGCCCAGACCTTGCGCTGCCCGACGCTGGCGGTGTGCAAGGTTGCCACGGCACTTTTCACTGCTGAACGCGGCGGTGCCTGGTAACGCCGCAGCAGGGTTTCCAGGTACGGCAGCCAACCGTCTTCGCGCACCAGACTGTCGGCGGCCAGCGGCGGCAAGCCATGTTCCTGGCATAACAACAGGCGCTCAGGATTCGGGGCCGGGGCCAGCGGTGGCTCGTCCAACAGGCTTTGCTGGACGTAACACAGGTCGACGACCAGCCGCAGGAAATCGGCCAGCGGATGCCCATTGGCCAATCGCTCCAGGCGCATCGCACGCAAGGTGTACAGGTTGGGCGGCGGCAGGCGCAGGAACGGCGGCGTGCTCGCCGCCGCCTCGATTTGTCCGGGCTCGAGTATCGTGCTCAAGGCATCATCCTTTCTTGCTTATCTGGCTGTCAGGGTTCTCGTCGTGCGTCACCTCGCGGTACCAGAGCGCATGATGTTTCTTCGCCCAGGCACGGCTGACCCCGCCATGCAGCATTGCGCTGACCGAGCCCTTGATCCAGAGGCCGGCGTAGATGTGCACGATAATACTCAGCACCAGCACGAAAGCTGCCAGCGCATGCAACAGCATCGCCAGGCGAATCGAGGTGATGCCGAAGTACTGGCTGAAATAGGCCCGCCAGATCACCACACCGCTCAGCAGCAATATCAGCATGCAGGCCAGCAAGGTCCAGAACAGCAGCTTCTGCCCGGGGTTGTACTTGCCGATGGGCGGTACGCCTTCCTCCTCATTGCGCATCACCCGGTTGACCCGTTTGAGCCACAGGCGGTCGTTGGCAATAAAGACATTGGCCCGCCAGAAGCTGATCACCAGCCCCAGGAAAAACACGAACATCAGCACGCCCATGAAGGGGTGCAGGATGCGCGTCCACGGCCCGCCGCCAAACAACTCGCTGAGCCAGAACAGCGACGGGTGGAACAGTGCCAGACCCGACAGGGCTGCCATGAAAAACAGAATCGCCACCAGCCAGTGATTGGTGCGTTCGTTGGCGTTGTAGCGCAGGATCGTTTTGTCTTTCATGGTCGCCTGTCCTCCTGCGATCCTGGCGTGTTCGGGTCATAGACATGCACCGTTGGGTCGACTTCATGCACGCTGGAATCCTTACCGGGCGGGTGTTCGTCTTCCTCGACGCGCTGCGGGCCGATGCGCACGTAATGGAAGAAACCCGCCAGCACTGCAGCGCCCATGGCCAACAACGCCAGTGGTTTGCTCACGCCTTTCCACAGCCCGACCAATGGGCTGATGACCGGCTGGTTCGGCAAGCCGGCGTACAGCGATGGCTGGTCGGCGTGGTGCAGGACGTACATCACATGCGTGCCGCCGACGCCGGCGGGATCGTACAGGCCGGCGTTGTCGAAGCCCCGTGACTTGAGGTCGACGATGCGCTCGGCGGCGTGTTCTTTCATGTCCTCCTTGCTGCCGAACACGATGGCCCCGGTCGGGCAGGTCTTGACGCAAGCGGGTTCCAGCCCGACCGCCACCCGGTCCGAACACAGCGTGCACTTGTAGGCCTTGTGGTCTTTGCGCGAAATGCGCGGAATGTTGAAGGGGCATCCGGTGATGCAATAACCGCAGCCGATGCAATGGTCCTGGTCGAAATCGACGATGCCGTTGGCGTGCTTGATGATCGCCCCGGGACTTGGGCAGGCCGCGAGGCAGCCAGGTTCAGCGCAGTGCATGCAACCGTCCTTGCGGATCAGCCATTCGAGGTTGCCGGCGTCGGTTTCGTGCTCGGTGAAGCGCATCAGGGTCCAGGTCTCGGCGCTGAGATCCTGCGGGTTGTCGTAGGTTCCATGGTTGTGGCCGACCTCGTCGCGCAATTCATTCCATTCCGAACAGGCGACCTGGCAGGCCTTGCAACCGATGCACTTGGTGGTATCGATGAGTTTGGCGACTTCCTCCTGTTGACGTACCGAGGGCGGCAAGGTGGTGGTGGCCGAACGGGCAATGATGTCTTGGTTGGCCATCAGATTTTCTCCACATTGACCAGGAACGACTTGGATTCCGGGGTCTGTGTATTGCCGTCACCGAGGAACGGCACCAGGGTGTTTGTCAGGTAGCCATGCCGGGTTGCCCCGGTGAACCCCCAGTGCAACGGAATGCCGATATGGTGCACGGTCTGGTTGTTGACCTGCAGCGGACGAATCCGCTTGGTCACCACCGCCACCGCCTCGATATGCCCGCGTTTGGAGCTGACCCTTACCCGGTCGCCTGGGGCAATCCCCTTCTCCTTGGCCAGGGCTTCACCAATCTCGACGAACTGCTCGGGCTGGGTGATGGCATTGATCGGGCAATGCTTGGTCCAGAAGTGGAAGTGCTCGGTCAGCCGATAGCTCGTGGCGGCATAGGGGAAGTCCTTTGCCGTCCCGAGCGACTCCCAGACCGAATCGAAGATGCGCCCGGCCGGGTTGCTGGTCGCCTTCTTGTTGGTGGGGTGCAGCGGGTTGATGCCGATAGGCGTTTCGAACGGTTCGTAATGTTCCGGGAAAGGCCCTTCGTTCATCTTGTCGAGAGCGAAGAAACGCGCCACCCCTTCGGGGTTCATGATGAACGGGTTCATGCCTGCTTCCGGCGGTACGTCGGCCTTGTAGTCAGGCACATCGGTGCCGCCCCAGGACTTGCCGTTCCACCACACCAGGCGCTTTTTCGGATCCCACGGCTGGCCTTTCGGGTCGGCCGAGGCGCGGTTGTAGAGAATGCGCCGGTTCATCGGCCAGGCCCAGGCCCATCCCAGATTCTGCTTCATCCCGAAAGGGTCGCTGTTGTCGCGGCGAGCCATCTGGTTGCCCTGCTCGGTCCAGCTGCCGCAGAAGATCCAGCAGCCCGACGCCGTGCTGCCGTCGTCCTTGAGCTGGCCAAAACCGGATAGCTGCTGCCCGGCCTTGAGTGTCGCGCCCGTAGCGTCGGTAACATCGGCAACCGCGTAGCCGTTGAACTCCTTGGCAATCTCTTCCGGTGTCGGATCGTCAGGCACCTTGTAGGGCCAACTGAGCTTGAGAATCGGCTCGGCGAAGGCGCCGCCATTGGCCTGGTAGCGCTGACGCAAACGGATGAACAGCTCGCTCATGATCTTGATGTCGGTGCGTGCTTGTCCCGGGCCATTGGCGCCCTTCCAGTGCCATTGCAGCCAACGGCCGCTGTTGACCAGTGAACCGTCCTCTTCGGCGAAGCAGGTGGTGGGCAGGCGGATGACTTCGGTCTGGATGCCGGCCGTTTCGACATCGTTGTAAGGCCCGACATTGCGCCAGAATTCCGAGGTCTCGGTGGCGAGCGGGTCCATCACCACCAGCCACTTGAGTTTGGCCAGCGCGGCCATCACCCGGTTCTTGTCAGGTAAGGCGGCGATAGGATTGAAGCCCTGGCAGACGTAGCCGTTGACCTGCCCGCTGGACATCATGTCGAACACTTTGAGGATGTCGTAACCGGGGATATCGAGCTTCGGCAGCCAGTCGTAGCCCCAATGGTTGTCAACGGTAGCGTTGGCGCCGTACCAGGCCTTCATCAGGCTGACGTGGAACTTGCCGTAGTTCTGCCAATAAGACAGCTGTCCGGGCCGAAGTGGCTTGAGCGCACGCTTGGCAATGTAGGCGTCGTAGTCCTGTTCGGCATCGCCCGGCAAGGTCAGGTAGCCGGGCAGCAGGTTCGACAGCAACCCAAGGTCGGTCAGGCCCTGGATGTTGGAATGCCCGCGCAGGGCATTGACCCCCCCGCCCGGCATGCCGACGTTGCCCAACAGCAACTGCACCATGGCTGCGCTGCGAATCATCTGCGAGCCCGTCGAATGCTGGGTCCAGCCCAGTGCGTAGAGAATCGTCATGGTCTTGCCCGGTTGCGAGCAGGTGGCGATCTCTTCCCAGATCTTTTGCAGGGCATCTTGCGGCATGCCGCAGATCTGGCTGGTCAGTTCCAGGGTGTAGCGGCTGTAATGCTGCTTCATCAGTTGGTAGACGCAACGCGGGTGCATCAGGGATGGATCGACTTTGGCAAAACCGTCCTCGCCGATTTCATAGCCCCAGCTGGACTTGTCGCTGTAGGTGCGCTTGGTTGCGTCGTAGCCGGTAAACAGCCCGTCCTCGAAACCAAAGCTGTCCTTGACGATGAACGCCACGTCCGTATAGGCGTGCACGTACTCGTGCTGGATCTTGTTTTCAGTAAGCAAATAGTTGATCAGACCGCCCATGAAGGCGATGTCGGTGCCGGTGCGGATCGGTGCGTAATAATCGGCCACCGAGGCGGTACGGGTGAAACGCGGGTCAACCACGATCAATCGCGCCTGGTTGTGCGCTTTGGCTTCGGTCACCCATTTAAAGCCACAGGGGTGGGCTTCGGCGGCGTTACCGCCCATGACCAGGACCAGATTCGCGTTGGCGATATCGGTCCAGTGGTTGGTCATCGCACCTCGGCCATACGTTGGGGCAAGACTTGCCACCGTCGGGCCATGTCAGACACGTGCCTGGTTATCGAACCCCAGCATGCCCAGACTGCGAACGACCTTATGGGTCATGTAACCGGCTTCGTTGGAGGACGCCGAGGCAGCGAGAAAACCCGTCGTCAGCCAACGGTTGACCGTTTGGCCCTTGGCATTCTTCTCGATGAAGTTGGCGTCACGGTCGGCCTTCATCAGGTCGGCGATGCGATCCAGCGCTTCATCCCACGACACCCGCGTCCACTCCTTGCTGCCCGGCTTACGTACTTGCGGATATTGCAGCCGGCTGGGGCTATGGACAAAGTCCAGCAGGCCTGCGCCTTTAGGGCACAGCGTGCCGCGATTGACCGGGTGGTCGGCATCCCCTTCGATGTGGATGATGCTCTGATTGACGTTCTTGGCCGCATCGCCCTGGCTGTACATGATCAAGCCGCAACCCACCGAACAGTAGGGGCAGGTATTGCGGGTTTCATGGGTATGGGCCAGCTTGAAGTGGCGGACTTGCTCGGCGAAGGCTGGCGCGGGTGCCATACCCAGCGCGGCCAGGCTGGAGCCTCCAAGGCCGATAGCGGCGACCTTGAAGAACTGACGACGGTTGAGGTCCATCGTGCGCTCCTGATCAGGTGGAGTTACCCGGAACGTGCCCGGGAAATCTTGGACGAACACGGTGACTGAACGACGGCCGCCGACACTTGAAACTATAGTCAAGATTGCACGGGATGTAAGGAAACCCGGTCGGCGGCGGTGTACTCAGAGCTCCGGCGCGTCATTGCCTCTTTTCCCGATCACATCATCCACCCAGCTCATCGCCGCAATGACCGTCGGGAAGCCGATCGTGCTGGTCAAGGCGATCAGTGCGTGATGGATCTCCTCAGTCGTCGCCCCGGCTGCCAGTGCCCGTCGGGTATGACTGTGCACGGCGCCTTCCGAGCGGATTGCCGCCGCGGCACCGAGCTGAATCAGCTGGACGGTTTTCTCTTCCAGCGGCCCAGCATGATGTACCGCTGTACCCAGGGCCTCCAAGGCACTGAAGTAATCAGGATATAGATGCTTGAGACGTTGGTACGTGTACGGGTTGTGGCTGTTCTTGTTGTCCATCGTGGTCTCCTCATGTGACGGTTCGATTCAGTTCTGGTCCTTCACTTCAGACAGCGCTCTACAAGCTCTTCGGCGCTGGTGACCGGTGGCTCGCAGGTGCGGTTTCGGCAGACATAGGCGCTGGTTTGTCCCGCGAGCGCATGCCGGCCCCCGCCGATGGGCACATCCTCGGCAAAGGCCAGGACGCGTGCCGGCAGGTAGCGGCGCTGCAACTTCGCGACCAAGGCGCTGGCGGCGGAACGCTCGCCGGCAATGACGATGCTGATCGGGCCACGTTGCATCCAGTCCTGTGCCGCCAGCAGATGGGCGAAGCCGAAGGGATTCTGCGCGGCTGCGGCGCGGTACATCGCCAAGACCTGCTCGGCACGCTCGTGGTAAAGCTCGCGGCCGGTCAGTTCAAAAAGTCGCAGGAAAGCCAACACACTGGCCGAAGTTCCTGACGGCCAGGCACTGTCGTGCGGTGCCCGAGGCCTGTGCACCAGCGGCTCGCCATCGCTGGGCGTGAAGTAAAGTCCGTCCTCCCAGAACTTGTCGAGGATCACCTCGGCCAATTGCGTGGCGCGTTCGACATAACGTTTCTCGAAGTCGCACTCATAGAGATCAATCAAGGCGTTGACGAGGAAGGCGTAGTCCTCGAGGAGGCCCGGGACCTTCGCCAAGCCCTCCCGCCAGGCCCGGTACAGGCCACCTTCGGGCGTCGAGAGTCGTTCCAGAATGAAATCGGCGGCGCGCTTCGCGGCGTCCAGATACGTTGTGGTTCCGGTCGCCTGGTAAGCGGCGCAGAGCCCCTGGACCATTAACGCGTTCCAGCTGGTGAGGATGTTCTCGTCGCGCCCCGGACGAATACGTTGGGCACGCGCTAGCAATAACCTGTCGCGCAGGCCCTTGAGCTGTAGTTCCTGCACCGCGTCCAGCGCGACTGCGCGGTGCAGCACCGTGCTGCCATGCTCGAAGTTGCCGTTGGCGGTGACACCGTAAGCCCGGCAGGCCAGCGCAGCATCCGGCTCGCCGAGCGCGGCCTGCACTTGAGCGAGTGTCCACACGTAGAACTTGCCTTCTTCGCCCTCGCTGTCAGCGTCTTCACTGGCGTAGAAACCGCCTTCAGGATGGGTCATGTCACGCAGGATGTAGTCGATGGTTTCCTCGAACACGCGCCGCCAGGCAGGCTTGCCGGTCTCGCGATAGGCATCGGCATAGAGCTTCACCAGTTGGCCGTTGTCGTAGAGCATCTTTTCAAAATGAGGGACGGCCCAGCGTTCATCCACACAGTAACGAGCAAAACCGCCGCCGAGGTGATCGTAGAGCCCGCCGGCGGCCATGCGATCGAGGGTCAACTCCACCGAACGCAGCAGATCCGGTTCGTGCAGACGCTGATAGACGCGCAGGACCAGATCATGGCAGGCCGGGTTGGGAAATTTCGGCGCGTTGCCCAGGCCGCCGTTCACCGGGTCGGTGTTTCGGGCAAACAATCGGGCAGCGGCGGCCGGCTGGTCTGGCTCCAGCGGTGTATCGCCCTCCAGCATTGATGCGTCCAGCTTGCGGTACCCCTGAAGGAACTGCTTGACGTTCTGTTGCAGCGCCGCGCGGTTGTTCTGCCAGGCGTCGCTCAGACCGAGCAGCAGTTGAGTGAAGCCTGGCCGACCATAACCGTCGTCTGGCGGAAAGTAGGTGCCGCCGAAGAACGGCTCGCGCTCGGCAGTCAGGAACACCGTTAACGGCCAGCCACCACCCTGCCCCATCATCTGCACGACTTGTTGATAGATGTCGTCGAGGTCAGGCCGTTCCTGGCGGTCGACTTTGATATTGATGAAGCGCTCGTTCATCAGGCGCGCGGTCTCGGGGTTCTCGAACGACTCGTGGGCCATCACATGACACCAGTGACAGGCGGCGTAACCCAGCGACAGGTGGATGGGCTTGTCCTCGTCGCGCGCGCGGCGGAACGCTTCCTCGCCCCACGGATACCAATCGACGGGGTTCTCTGAATGCTGGCGCAGATAGGGCGAAGTCTCTTTGGCGAGTCGATTGCTCATGGCTGGCTCCTCACGCCGGGTTCCTCAGAACAGCCCCAACTGCAAACGCGCCGCCTCGGACATGCGGCTTTGATCCCATGGCGGGTCCCAGACGATCTCGACCTCGACCTCGCTGACCCCAGGGATACTCTGGACCTTGGTGTACGCCTCCTCTTTGAGCACATCGCCCATTCCGCAACCGGGCGCGGTCATGGACATCTTGATCTCGACTCGCTGGCCGCCGTCGGCAAGCAAACGGGTTTCACACTGGTAAATGAGCCCGAGATCGACCACGTTGACCGGGATCTCCGGGTCGTAGACGGTGCGCAGCATGTCAAACACTTGCTGGATGTCGAACCCGCCACTGCTCGCCTGGGGCTGCTCCTGCCGCTGAGCATCCCGCCCTAACGCATCGGCGTCAGCGGCGGCGACCCGTGCCAGCCGGCCCCTGGAGATTTGCACCGTGAAGCTGCCACCGAGCGCCTGGGTTACCACCACTCGCTCGCCACGGCCCAGTTGCAGTCGCTCCCCGCCCGGAATCAGGGTCACTGCGCAATCGCGCGTGAGTTCGATCGGTTGCAGGTAGCCCGGTTTATTCGGGTTATCGAAATGGAAGCCGGCGCCATGCAGGTCATACTCGAAATCGACGGACAAGCCATCGGCACGCCCGGCGCTTGCGGGATCGAGCAACAGCTTGATGCCGTCTGCCTCGACCGTGATATCGCCTTCGGCAGCGCGTTCAAAGAAAAACTCATGCGCGAAATGCTCATCGATCCTGAGCCGCACCCCGCGCACATGCCCGTCCGCCAGGGCATCGAGCAAGACTTTGCGTGCCGGTTCGCGCAGATGAATATGGGGGATTGCTAATGTGGCTGCCATGGCTGATTACTCCGTCGTGACCTGCGAGGCGCCGCCTTCGAGGGCGCTGCGCAGCGTGTGCCAGGCCAGAGTGGCGCACTTGACCCGCACCGGAAACTCCCAAACGCCTGAAAGCACCGCGAGTTTACCGAGCTCTGCGGGTGTCACCCGGGCGTTTGGCCCTTCGGTGAGCAACGTATGCACCCGGGCAAAAAGTGCCTGCGCCTCCGCAGGCTTTTTCCCCTTCACCGCCAGCGTCATCAGGGACGCCGAGGCCTGGGAGATGGCACAGCCAACCCCCTGAAAACTGATGTCCTCGATCACCCCGTTCGCCAGCCGGAGATAAATCTTCAGTTGATCGCCGCACAGCGGATTGAAACCCTCCGCCGTACAGGTCGCGTCCGCAAGCGGGTGAAAGTTACGCGGCCGCTTTCCGTGGTCGATGATCACGTCCTGGTAGAGGTCGCGCAGTTCGTCGCCACTCATCGGAACACCTCCTGAACTTTGGCCAGCCCGGCCACCAGTGCATCGATATCCCGCTCGGTGCTGTAGCAGCCGAGCGACGCGCGAGCGGTGGCGGGCACGCCGAAACGGTTCATCAAGGGCTGTGCGCAGTGATGCCCGGTGCGAATCGCGATCCCTTCGCGGTCAAGGATAGTGCCGATGTCGTGCGGGTGGATGCCGTCGAGGACAAACGAAAGAACACCGACCTTTTCTGCTGCCGTACCGATCAACCGCAGGCCGGGCAACGCCGCCAACGCCTTGGTGGCGTAGGCCTGCACGGCCTGCTCATGAGCCGCAATCGCCCCAGGCCCCAGTTCAGCGAGAAAGTCGATCGCCGCACCAAGGCCGATAGCGCCGGCCATGTTCGGGGTCCCCGCTTCAAACTTGTACGGCGGTTTGTTGTAGACGGTTTTCTCGAAGCTGACCGAGAGAATCATGTCGCCGCCGCCCTGATAAGGCGGCATGCTTTCGAGCAGCTCGTGACGGCCGTAGAGCACGCCGATGCCGGTGGGGCCGTACATTTTATGGCCAGACAAGGCGTAGAAATCGCAGCCCAACGCTTGTACGTCGACCTTGAGGTGCGGAGCTGCCTGGGCGCCGTCGACCAGCACGCGTACGCCCCGCGCGTGGGCGAGCTCGACAATGCGCCGGATCGGGTTGATGGTGCCCAGCACATTGGAGACATGGGTCACCGCCACCAGTCGGGTCCTGGGCCCGATCAGCCGTTCCAGCTCATCGAGCAGCAGTTCGCCAGCGTCGTTGATCGGCGCCACCCGCAGCCGCGCGCCAGTCTGCTCGCAGAGCATCTGCCACGGCACGATATTCGAATGGTGCTCCATGGCCGTGATCAGCACCTCGTCGCCTGTTCGGAGCTGAGTCTTGCCGTAGGTTTGCGCCACGAGATTGACCGCTTCGGTCGTGCCGCGGACGAAGACGATCTCTTCGACGGATTCGGTATTGAGGAAACCCTGGACCTTGGCCCGAGCCTTCTCATACTCCTCGGTGGCGCGCACCGAGAGGTAATGCACGCCGCGGTGCACGTTGGCGTTCTCCTTGGAAAAGAAGTGCGACATAGCATCGATGACCGCCTGCGGCTTCTGGCTGGTCGCGGCACTGTCGAGGTAAATCAGCGGCTTGCCGTAGATCGTCTCCGCGAGGATCGGGAACGCCTGGCGCACACGTTCGACGTCGTAGCCTGGCGTAAGGTGGAGCGGTTTCGATAGCCCTTGAAGGCGGTTTTCGAGGTCGCTCATGCCGACACCTCCAGCCCGCGCAACTGCGCGGTGACCAGTCGCTGCACATGCTCGCGCAACGGCTCCAGTTCAATGAGCTCGAGCATCTCGCTGACGAACGCAAAGGTCAGCAGCGACCGCGCCGCCGCCAGCGGAATACCCCGTGAGCGCAGGTAGAAAATAGCCTGCTCATCGAGTTGGCCGACGGCGGCACCGTGAGCGCACTTGACGTCATCGGCGAATATCTCCAGCCGAGGCTGAGAGTTGACCTGGGCCGACGTCGACAACAGCAGATTCTTGTTGGTCTGGCTGGCATCGGTCTTCATCGCTCCCGGACGCACGATGATCCGTCCGTCAAAGATTCCATGCCCATGATCATCGATCACGCCTTTATAGCGCTCGCGGCTGGTGCACCGCGGGGCCCGGTGCTCGATGGTTGTCTGGTTATCAAGGTGCTGCTGGCCTCGCGGCAGGTACAGACCGTTCAGGGCGACTTCGGCGCCTGGGCCTTCGAGTACCACGCGCAGTTCCTGCCTTGCCAGTTTCGAACCCAGTGCCAGGGAATGCGCTGTGAAGTGACTGCCCTGAGCCTGGCGCACGCTGAGCAGCGCGACATGGAAGGCCGCCGTGCTCTCATTCTGCAGCGTGTAATGTTCAAGCGTAGCGTCGGCGTCCAGCAGCACCTCGCTGACTGCGTTACTCAGGTAGACCTCTTCCCCGCTGCTGACATGGCTTTGCACCAGAATCGCCCGGCTGCCGGCCCCCATCTGCACCAGGACACGCGGATGGGTCACCCGTGGCGTGGCGTCCGATGTCGAGAGAAACACCAGATGGATCGGGACGTCGAGCGTCGTGTGGGCAGGAATCTGCACCAACGCCCCATCCTCGGCAAACGCCGCATTCAGTGCGGTAAAGGCTTGTGGCTGTGAGCGAAACGCATGGGCGAACAGATTTTCGAGTCCCCCATTGTCGGCGTTCAGCAACGGTGCAAATGGGCACACCTTAACGCCGCGGGGCAGTCCTTCAAGTGCCGACAGTTCATCCGCGAAATAGCCGTTGACGAAGACCAGCCGTACGCCGCCGTAGTTGCCGGCGAGTCGTTCGATGTCGACGGCGGACAGGTCCTGACTCGCGATCGTTTCGACCGGCTGGAAAGGAATCTCCAGGATCGGCGCGACTCGCGTGTGCTTCCAGGCCTCGTCCTTGACCGTCGGAAAGCCTTGCTCGGTCACCCACTGGAACGCTTCGCGGCGCAACGCTTGCAGCCAGGCCGGACGCCGGGCGTCAACGCTGGGGTTGAGCTGCGAGAGCAACGCCGCGCTGTTCATGGCCTGGCTCCGGGCGCTGCAGAGTCCTGCTCATAGCTCGCATAGCCGTGTTTCTCCAGCTCGATGGCCAGCTCCTTGCCACCGGACTGGACGATCCGCCCGTTGGCCATGACGTGCACGCGATCCGGGACGATGTAGTCGAGCAATCGTTGATAGTGGGTGATCACCAGCAGCGCGCGATCCTTGCTGCGCAGCGCGTTGACACCGGCTGCGACCGTCCGCAGCGCGTCGATGTCGAGGCCTGAGTCGGTCTCGTCGAGGATCGCCAGACGGGGTTCGAGAATCGCCATCTGGAAAATCTCGTTGCGCTTCTTCTCGCCGCCCGAAAAATCGACGTTGAGCGAGCGGTTCATGAAGCTCTGGTCCATCTCGACCAGCGCCATGCGCTCCTTGGCGAGCTCAAGGAAATCCAGTGCATCCAGCTCTTCAAGCCCGCGCTGCTTGCGCACGGCATTGAGGGCCGTGCGCAGGAAGTAGAGGTTGCCGACGCCGGGAATTTCCACCGGGTACTGAAACGCCAGGAAAATCCCGGCGACCGCCCGCGCTTCTGGCGGCATGGCGAGCAGGTCCTGGCCGTCATACAGCACCTCGCCGCTGACCTCATAAGTTTCAAGGCCCGCGAGGACCTGGGCCAGCGTGCTCTTGCCGGAGCCGTTCGGCCCCATGATCGCGTGCACCTCGCCCGCTTCCACCCGCAGCGTGATGCCCCGCAGGATTTCACGGCCGTCGACGCTGGCGTGCAGATCATTGATCTCGAGCATGCTCCCACCCCGGGCCTTAGCCCACGCAGCCCTCCAGGCTCACACCCAGCAGTTTCTGGGCTTCTACCGCAAATTCCATCGGCAGCTCCTTGAGCACTTCGCGGCAGAAACCGTTGACGATCATCGGCACCGCGTCCTCTGCGCTGATACCGCGCTGCCGGCAGTAAAACAGCTGCTCGTCGCTGATCTTCGACGTCGAGGCCTCATGCTCGACCTGGGCGCTGGGGTTCTTCACGTCGATATAAGGAAACGTATGCGCGCCACACTCGCTGCCCAATAGCAGCGAATCGCACTGCGTGTGGTTGCGGGCGCCGGTCGCGGCTTTCTGGATCTTCACCAGGCCGCGGTAGGTGTTCTGTCCATGACCGGCGGATATTCCCTTGGACAGAATGGTGCTGCGCGTATGCCGGCCGATGTGGATCATCTTGGTGCCGGTGTCCGCCTGTTGGTGATTGGCCGTCAGGGCGACTGAATAGAACTCGCCGACCGAATAATCGCCCTGGAGTATCACTCCCGGGTATTTCCAGGTGATCGCGGAGCCGGTTTCAACCTGCGTCCAGGAGATCTTCGAGTGTGCGCCTGCGCACTTGCCGCGCTTGGTGACGAAATTGAAGATGCCGCCGCGTCCTTGGGCATCGCCGGGGTACCAATTCTGCACCGTGGCGTACTTGATTTGGGCATTATCCAGCGCGACCAGCTCGACCACCGCCGCGTGCAACTGGTTATTGTCGCGCATCGGCGCGGTGCAGCCCTCGAGGTAGCTCACATAGGCGCCCTCTTCTGCAACGATCAACGTGCGTTCGAACTGGCCGGTGTCCGCGGCGTTAATGCGGAAATAGGTCGAGAGCTCCATCGGGCAGCGCACGCCCTTGGGCACGTAGCAGAAGGAACCGTCGGAAAACACCGCCGAGTTCAGCGTGGCGAAGAAGTTGTCGCTGTAGGGCACCACCGAACCGAGGTACTTACGCACCAGTTCCGGATGGTTTTGCACGGCTTCGGAGAACGAGCAGAAGATCACCCCGACTTCGGCGAGTTTGTGCTTGAAGGTAGTCGCGACCGAGACCGAGTCGACTACCGCATCCACCGCAACGCCGGTCAGGCGTTCCTGCTCAGCGAGCGAGATACCGAGCTTGCCAAACATCTCGCGCAGCTCGGGATCGACCTCGTCAAGACTGCCGGGCCCTGGCGTTTTCGGCTTCGGCGCCGAGTAATAGATGATGTCCTGGTAGTCGATGGGCGCGTAATGGACGTTCTGCCAGGAGGGCTCGCGCATCGTCAGCCAGTGGCGATAGGCCTTCAGGCGCCAGTCGAGCAGCCACTGCGGCTCGTTCTTCTTCGTCGAGATCAGGCGGATGAGGTCTTCGTTGAGGCCGCGCGGGGCCGCATCGCTCTCAAAATCAGAGACAAAGCCGTACTTGTAGGCCCGGTTGCTGAGTTCGCGGATCCTCGCATTGTCAGTGCTCATCGCGGATGCCTCCTGCTGTTGGCAGGATGATGTGATCGTTTAACTATACTCCTTCCCTGTTCCTTACGACCCGAGCTAGCCCCTGGCGTTCAAACATCCGACGATTGCCGTAACAGGATGTCGTTACCGTCCACCCGGACCTCGAACTGTTCGACCTGGTAAGCCGGTTCGGTGAGGCATTCGCCGCTGGTCACGTCGAACTCGTAGGCGTGAACCGGGCAAATCACCACGGTGTCGCACAGTATTCCGTCCCCCAGCGAACCGTCTTCGTGCGGACAGGTGTTGTGGATGGCGAAGTACCGGCCATCGACATTGAACAGCGCGACGGGCGTGCCCCCAAGGTTCACGGTTATGCCGTTACCCGGTTCGACATCCCCCACGCAGGCGACCTTGACGAACTCACTCATAGTGCCATCCCTCTTGAGTGTCATTTTAGCTGCTGGATCTGCTGGTGATTCGTCGGGATCCGCTCGCCAGGACGTGCGCCCGGCAGCAGTAGGCTAAGCTTTCAGCAGCTCATTGCTCACGATGCTCGCGCCTGCAGGTTTTGGTTTTTCTGAAGAGCGTCTGCAATAGCTATTTCAGACCGGCCCAAACCATTCACGCAGGACTGACGTGATGACCGAGCCCCTTCTCAGCTTCGAAGAACTGAAACTCGCCGCTAGCGCAGGCGATATCGATACCGTGCTGGTCTGCATGGTCGATATGCAGGGGCGACTGGTCGGCAAGCGATTCCAGGTCGAGTTTTTCATCGACAGCGGCCATGAAGAAACCCACTGCTGCAATTACCTGCTGGCTGATGACATCGACATGGAGCCCGTGCCGGGTTACGCCGCCGCCAGCTGGAGCAAAGGCTATGGCGATTTCGTGCTGAAACCCGACATGGCCACCTTGCGCCGCGTGCCGTGGCTGGAATGCACGGCGCTGGTGCTCTGCGACGTGCTCGATCACCACCACCGGCGGGACTTGCCCCATAGCCCACGGGCAATCCTGAAAAAGCAGATCGAGCGACTGCGCGAGCGCGGCTACAGCGGCATGTTTGCCTCTGAGCTGGAGTTCTATCTGTTTGACGAGAGTTACGAGGCCATCCACGAGCGCAATTACCACAAGCCGAAAACTGCCGGCCACTACATCGAGGATTACAACATCCTCCAGACCACCCGCGAGGAGCCGGTGCTGCGGGCGATTCGCAAGCATCTGCAGGCATCCGGCATTCCCGTGGAAAACTCCAAGGGTGAATGGGGCCCGGGCCAGGAAGAAATCAACGTCCGTTATGCCGATGCCCTGACCATGGCCGACCAGCACGTGATCATCAAGCACGCCTGCAAAGAGATTGCGCAATTGCAGGGCAAGGCGATCACGTTCATGGCCAAGTGGCGCTATGACGCCGCCGGGTCCAGTAGCCATATCCACAACTCGTTGTGGGACAAGAATGGCAAAAAGCCGTTGTTCTTCGACCCCAAGGCCGAGTTCGGCATGTCGACGCTGATGCGTGCCTGGGTGGCCGGGCAGCTTAAATACGCCAACGACATCACCTGTTTTCTCGCGCCTTACATCAATTCGTACAAGCGCTTCCAGGCCGGCACGTTCGCGCCGACCCGGGCGATCTGGAGTCGGGACAACCGCACCGCAGGCTTTCGTTTGTGCGCCGAAGGCAGCAAATCCATCCGTATCGAATGTCGCATCGGCGGCGCCGACCTCAACCCTTATCTGGCCTTCGCCGCGTTGATCGCCGCAGGCCTGGCCGGTATCGACGAGCAGCTCAGCCTGGCGCCACCCTTTGAAGGCGATGCCTACCTCGACGAACACTTGCCGGAAGTCTCGAAGACCCTGCGCGAAGCCTGCGCCGCGCTCAAGACCTCGAGCATGTTGCGCGAGGCGTTCGGTGACGAAGTGGTCGACCACTACGTGCACACCGCCGAATGGGAGCAGAAAGAGTACGACCGACGGATAACCGACTGGGAACTGCAGCGCGGCTTTGAGCGCTATTGAGCAATCGATTATTGAGGCAGCCATGACGTCGATGATTCAACTCATCTCCCCGGTCGATGGCCGGGTCTACGCCGAACGCCACTGCGCCGATGCGGCGCAGATCGAGCAAGCTCTGACGGCTGCCGCAGCCGCCCAGGCGTCATGGAAGCGCCGGCCACTGAGCGAACGCGCCGCATTTTGCAGCGCCGCCGTGGACGCGATGCTGGCCATGAAGGACGAAATAGTCCCGGAACTGGCCTGGCAAATGGGCCGCCCGGTACGCTTTGGCGCTGGCGAACTGCGCGGTTTCGAAGAGCGTGCCCGGCACATGATCGCCATCGCACCTGAAGCCTTGGCAGCGGTCGAACCTGCGCCTGTCGCGGGGTTTCGACGCCAGATCAAACGCGAGCCGCTGGGTACGGTGCTGGTTATCGCTCCGTGGAATTACCCCTACCTGACGGCGGTGAATACGATTATTCCGGCGCTGATGGCCGGCAACAGCGTCATCCTCAAACACGCCTCGCAAACGCTGCTGGTCGGCGAACGTTTCGCCGAGGCCTTTCGCCGCGCCAACCTGCCCGAAGGGCTGTTCCATAACCTGCTGCTCAATCACACCTATACCGCGGCGATCATTGCCTCGGGACGGGTGCAGCAAGTGAACTTCACCGGTTCGGTCGAAGCCGGCAAAGCCATCGAAATCGCCGCTACCGGGCTCTTCCTCGGTATCGGGCTGGAGCTCGGCGGAAAAGACCCGGCCTACGTCCGCGCAGACGCCAACCTTGAGCATGCCGTGGAAAACCTGGTGGACGGCAGCTTCTTCAACTCCGGGCAAAGCTGTTGCGCCGTCGAACGCATTTATGTCGATCAAACAATTTACCCGGCATTTGTCGAGCGTTTTGCCGCCCTGACCCGCCATTACGTGCTGGGCAACCCGCTGGACGAAGCCACCACCCTCGGCCCGTTGGTCAATCCGGGTGCTGCAGAGTTTGTGCGCGGGCAGATCGCCGAAGCGCTGGCAAAAGGTGCAAAAGCACTGATCGATCCAAAGGCCTTTCCAGCGGACGTGCCCGGCAGCGCCTACCTCGCGCCGCAGGTGTTAGTCGATGTCAGCCATCAAATGTCGGTGATGCGCGAGGAAAGCTTTGGTCCGGTGGTCGGCATCATGCCGGTTGCCAGTGACGACGAAGCCATTGCTTTGATGAACGACAGCGAGTTCGGGCTCAGCGCTTCCATCTGGACCACCGACCTCGCCGCCGCCGAACGTATCGGCGACGAGATCGCCACCGGCAGCGTATTCATGAACCGCTGCGATTACCTGGACCCGGCGCTGGCCTGGACCGGGGTGAAGAACAGCGGGCGCGGCGTAACGCTGTCGCGCATCGGTTACGAACACCTGACCCGAGCCAAATCCTTCCATTTGCGCCATGAGATCTAAGCCATGAGCCTGACTGCGAACTGGAACTACCCCACGAGCATCCACTTCGGTGTTGGCCGTATCGCCGAGCTGGCCGACACCTGCCGCAGCCAAGGTATCCAGCGACCGTTGCTGGTCACCGACAGTGGCCTGGCGCGCGCGCCGATCACCACAGCGGCGCTGGAATCCCTGCGCGCCGCCGGCCTCGGGGTGGAGCTGTTTTGCGACCTCAAGCCGAATCCGGTCGAGGCCAACCTGGCGGGAGGGCTCGACGCCTGGCGTGCCGGCAAGCACGATGGCGTGGTCGCCTTCGGTGGCGGCAGCGGCCTGGATATGGGCAAGCTGATCGCCTTCATGAGCGGCCAGACCCGGCCGGTGTGGGATTTCGAAGACATCGGCGACTACTGGACCCGCGCCGATGAAAGCAGCATCGCCCCGATCATTGCAGTACCGACCACCGCGGGTACGGGCTCCGAGGTCGGCCGTGCAGCGGTGATCATCGACGAGCGGACACATACCAAACGGATCATCTTCCACCCGAAAATGATGCCGCGGGTGGTCATCAGCGACCCGGCGCTCACCGTCGGCATGCCGGCAAAAGTTACTGCCGGCACCGGGATGGATGCCTTTGCCCATTGCCTGGAGTCGTACTGCGCCCCCGGTTTTCACCCCATGGCCGAAGGGATTGCGGTAGAAGGCATGCGCCTGGTGGCCAACGCCCTGGTACGGGCAGTGCGCACACCCTCTGACCTTGAGGCGCGCGCGGAAATGCTCGCGGCGGCGGCGATGGGTGCCACCGCCTTCCAGAAAGGCCTGGGTGGGATGCACGCGCTCGCACATCCGGTGGGCGCCCTGTACGACACCCATCACGGCATGACCAACGCCACGTTCATGCCCTATGTGTTGAAATTCAATCGCCCGGCCATCGAGGAGCGCATCACCCGCCTGGCGGCATATCTGCGTCTGCCGACCCCAGGCTTCGACAGTTTTCTGGCCTTCGTCCTCAAGTTGCGCAAGGACATCGGCGTGCCGCATACGCTGTTTGAGCTAGGAGTGGATGATCGGCAGGCCGACCTGATCGCCGACATGGCGATTGTCGACCCCTGCGCCGGCGGTAACCCGCTGCCCTTGACCCGCAATGGCGCGATGGAGATTTTCGAAGCGGCATATCACGGCCGGCTCTAGGGCCGCAATGCTGTTCACTTAAGGAAGTTTGGAGGCCTGAGAAGTATCTGTGGCGAGGGAGCTTGCTCCCGCTGGACTGCGTAGCAGGCCCAATTCAGGGCCGCTTCGCGCCCCAGCGGGAGCAAGCTCCCTCGCCACAACGGCGGATATGCCTGAAACATCGGCTTAAGTGAACAGCATTGGGCTCTAGAGCCGGCTTTTTTATTTCGCTGCTGCCGAACCTTCTACTTGCTGGGGCTGGACTTCACTGCGCTTCATGGAGAGGTACTCGCTGCGCTCAATCTCATGCAACTGCAGCGGGTAACGTTCAATCCCGGCATACCAGTCGCTCAGACGTTTTTCGAGCTGTTGCGGCGCGGGTGTCGTCAGCGCGCCGAGGTAGGCTTCGATCGCCACGTAGTAGCGCATCGCATTGCGCTCGACGAGACCACGCATATCGCCGATATAGGCTGGCTGACCATCGGCCTTGCGGCCAACGATGCTGAAACCGACCTTGTTGCGACCGACTGTCGCCAGATAGCCCTGCATGGCCACACGGGCCGCAATACCGTAGTCGTACGAATATGACAAATGCAGGAAGCTGCGTTGAGCATCGAGCTTCACCACTTCAAGCGTGACCCGATAGTTGCTCGTTCCAAACGGTCCTTGCGCGGAGCTCAACACAACCTGAAGGTAATCGGCGCTATCGGTCACAACCCGATAAACAAAATCGAACGGGTAGGTATCGGCCAGCGGCTGATCTGACTTGCGCCCTATATTGACGAGTAACCCTTCCTCTGCGCCGGAAGAGGCGTGACAACTCTTCACGTTCAAATGCAGGATCAGGATATCGCACCAATGGCCAATGCCCTGCAGCGCCGGACTGACCACCGCATAGGGTTGCTCGATCAAGGAATAGACGTCGCCTGTCAGGCTGCCTGACGTTTCAGTTGATTGAAGATACAGCGGGCGGTGGAACGGGTTGTTGGCCAACTGTTCACGCAAGGCGCCGTAGCGTGCGGTCAGTGCTTGAGCATCCTGCGCGTGGGCCAGCGGCATGCCGATCAACAGATAGAGCAAGACCACGTGAACCAGCATGGCGCCTCTGCAGAAACTGATATTCACCCGGCTCAAAAGCTTCATGGGCGTCATTTGTGCTTGCCTCACAACCAGTACTCCCAGAGGTGCGCAAACTGCTCCTTGGCTCTTACGTCAAGGGAACGCCGCTGCCACTTCTCAAGCGTAATTTCGTTCGACTTCAGCAGGTCCGCAAGGAACGCCGCGCGCATTTTCTCGCCGAATCCGCTGCCCAGTACCACGACGTTGACTTCCTGGTTGTGCAGAAAGCTGCGCCAGTCAAGATTGGTGGAGCCGACCGTGGACCAGACACCATCGATCACCGCGGTTTTGACATGCAGCAAGGCATCGCGGCGTTCGTAGAGCTTGACGCCGGCCTCCAGCAGCTCGGTGTAGTGCCTGCGGCCAGCATTGAAAACCAGCCAGGAATCAGTGCTGCTGGGCAGCACCAGCTTCACATCAACGCCGCGTGCCACAGCATTCTTGAGCTCCGCCAACAACTGCGGATCGGGCACGAAGTAGGCGTTAGTCAGCCAGATTTCGGTTTGCGCACTGCGTAGCGCCGAAATCAGCGTGGCGTAGATCAGGCTGTAGGGTTCGTCTGGCGAGCTGCCGATGGCACGTACGACCTCGTGGCCTTTGCGTTCGGTTTGCGGGAAGTAATGACGTGCCGCAAGCGGCTTGCCTTTCTGCTTTTGCCACGTCTCGATAAACAGCTTTTGCAATTCAGCCACTGCCGGCCCTTCAACCCGCAGGTCAGTGTCGCGCCAGGGCAACTTGCCGCCGGGCCTGACTTTGGCGTTCAGGCTGAACGAGTTGCCTGAATGGACACTGCTGACGTTGATACCGCCGAGGAAGGCAATGCGGCCATCAACGATCAGTAGCTTACGATGATCCCGCTGGTTCACTTGCCACCCAGCCTTGGCGGTCGCTGGATTGACCGGGTTGAATTCCAGCACATTAATGCCCGCGGCGGTCAGGCGGGTAAAAAAAGCCGAAGGGGTGCTGAGGGTACCGACGCTGTCCCGGATCAGATTGACCTGCACCCCAGCCGCTTGTTTGGCAATCAGCGCTGCGGCAAAGCGCTCGCCGATTTCATCGTCGTCAAAAATGTAACTCTCGATATTGATGTGATCACGCGCGCTGCCAATCGCAGAGATCATTGATTGGTAGGTAGTCGGACCGTTCTGTAACAGTTCGACCTTGTTGCCGTCCGTCAACGGGCTGCCGACGATGGCCTCCTCGATCGCCATATGCAGGTCGAAGATGTTTGTCTGGACCCCATTGGCCTTCAAACGGTCAATAACGGCCTTGCTGCGTTCGGCTGACAGCGGTCCATGCGTACTGTCGATCTTCACAGAGGCCGGGTTGGTGTAGGCCATATCGGGAACGATAGTGGGCAACGAACCACACGCCACCAGCAGTGTCAGGCTTAGCACTGTCAGAGTTCGCAGCAAAATCCGCATTGAAAACAGGTTCATGCAGCCTCCGCCTGAAACTGAAGGGGTGCCTGTATCGTGGCAGTAAATGAGCATGGTTTCGGTGCGATAACGCTCATAAATTTAGACTCTGCACAGCAGCCCCGCGGCTTTTTATCGCTGACAGCGAATCTGAATGCGTGCAGTAATACCGACAGACGGTTAAGCGCGGTCATGTACACAGCACGCCATGGATTAATCTGTAGAGATAGGGAATCTCAACTCGGACGGTGGCTGACATGCCTGATGCTCCAAAGCCACAACAGAACCATCTGCTGGCGGCTCTGCCGGCACAATCGCTGGAGCGTTTGCTGCCGCACCTCGAACCGATCACCCTGCCGCTCGGCAAGGTGCTCTACGAGTCCGGGGATGCCCTGCGACACGTCTACTTCCCCACCGACTCCATCGTGTCCCTGCTGTACGTGATGGAGAACGGCGCCTCGGCGGAAATTTCAGTGGTCGGCAATGAAGGCTTGATCGGCATCGCCGTCTTCATGGGCGGAGAAAGCACGCCGAGCCGGGCGATTGTCCAGAGTGCCGGGCATGCCTTCCGGTTACCTGGCCAGCGACTCAAGGATGAGTTCAACCGCCACGGAGAAATGCTCCAGCTGATGTTGCGCTACACCCAGGCGTTGATCATCCAGATGGCCCAGACTGCGGTGTGCAACCGCCACCACTCGATTGACCAACAATTGTGCCGCTGGTTGCTGCTGTCTCTCGATCGCCTGCAAGACAATCAACTGATCATGACCCAGGAGTTGATCGCCAACATGCTCGGCGTACGCCGCGAAGGCGTGACCGATGCCGCCGGCAAGCTGCAACGCCTCGGCGTTATCGAGTACAGCCGTGGCCACATCAAGGTGCTGGACAGGGCCGCGCTCGAGCAACTGAGCTGCGAGTGCTACGCGGTGGTCAGAAAAGAAACCGAGCGCCTGCTGCCTTACGTTCCGCTAAAGCCAACCCGCTGACTGCCAGTGCCTGCGTGTTCTAGCGAACAGACCGGCCTGCCAGAGTCACCCACACTTAAAGCATGAGACGGCCCCGGCACCTGTCCCGCCCATCCAGGGCCCACTGTGCCGCAGGATCTGCGCATGCCAATTACGTCAGGGCAACCAATAGAAAACCGGCTACTCCAGGGGCTGTCGAAGACTGACTACGTCCGGCTGCAAGCACAGTGCGATAACGTCGAACTGGCCTTTGGCACTGTCCTGTTCGAACCGGGCCATCCGATCCTGCATGTGTATTTCCCTCAAACAGCGCTCATCGCTGAAGTGGTGACGTTATACCGCCACCCTCCTCTGCACATGAGCCTGATCGGTAATGAAGGGATGCTTGGGGCGACACTCGCTCTGGGGGTTAATACCGCCCCCATGCGCGCCGTGGTGCAAGGCGCCGGCACGTGCCTGAGGATGAGAGGCTTGCAGTTGCAGGTCGCACTGCGCGAGAGCCCGTTATTGTTGCGCAGGCTCAATCAGTACCTGTACGTGCAGATGATGCAGCTCGCTCAAACTGCCGCCTGTACCCATTTTCACGAGATTGAGCCACGCCTGGCGCGCTGGTTGCTGATGACCCATGATCGCGCGCACGCCAATCACTTTCATCTGACCCACATGTCCCTTGCGGACATGCTCGGGGTTCGGCGCAGCGGCGTGACATTGGCCGCCGGCACGCTGCAACAGCGTGGATTGATCCGTTACACCCGTGGTGAAATCACGATTCTTGACCGCAAGGGATTGGAAGCGGCGTCATGCGAGTGCTATAGCGACACCCTCTCGACTCCGTTATGACGCAGTTATCGTGGTAAGGGAAAGGTCGCCGTGAACGTAGTGCCGCCTTCTATCGAGGAAGTCACCCTGATATCGCCGTGATGCGCCCTGACAATCTCTCTCACAATGAACAGGCCGAGCCCGACACTACGCAGTTTTGCGTTATCGTGACTGCCGCGAATCATTGGTTCGAACACGTTGTCGAGCAACTCCGAGGGTATCGGCGTGCCAAGGTTGTGCACGACGATGGTCACCTGGTCCTCGAAGCACGAAGACACCGTGACCTCACCCTCAGCCGTGCCATAGGCAATCGCGTTGGTCACCAGATTGCCAATAAGCTGATGGATCCGGTCACTGTCGGCGATGAAATGACCTTGGCCGACACAAAGATGGGTCAGCGTGTGCTCAGGGAACACCAGACTCAGCTCATCCAGGCATTCGCCCACCAATGCGTGCAAATCAACCGGTTTGAGGGAAACCGCAATGCTTCGCCCGACTTGCCTCAGGGTGAAGTCCAGCAGGTCTGCCACCAGACGTTGCGCGCGCTCTGCAGCGTGCGTTATGTGGCCGAGTATTTGTGCTTGCTTGGGAGGCAGGTCACGGCATCCGAGCAATTGCGAAGCCATTTTTATCGCCGCCAACGGATTGCGCAGGTCGTGACTGACAATCCCGATCAACTGTTCGGCGAACAGCGCCCGCTCTTCTGCGGCGGCGTTGTTGCTCCATAACGCATCCCGTGCAACGTCCATTGCATATTGGGCCTTGAGGTTCATCGCCAGATACCGCTCGGCAAGCAAGCGGGCAGCGAGAGGCCGTTCATCTGTCTTGAACAGCCTCACCTCATGAAACGTGCCGTGGTACGCAATACTCGGCTGCACGCTATTCACTCCAGTGCAAGTTCAGCGTTTCGATGGATTTACCACCGACTGAAATGGTGTGGCGCTCTTCATGACCATTCAAACTGGCGATGACCAGGTATTTGTTTGCCGGCAATTGCGCGTAAACGATGGGCCCCACCTGACTCAGCGATAACAGGGGGCTACCTTTTTCACTCTGGATCACCACGTCGACATTGCTGACGTACTGATTGGCAGGTCCCGTTGAAAAGGTCATGTGAAGGTTGTAGCCCTGGGTCTGGAGCAAAGCTTTTGACTCATCCAGGCCGATGCCTCCCGTCAGATAGCGGATGCCATTCTGCTCCTGCGGCTCCAACTGCACGGCCGACATGTCGACCGGTTCTGCGGTGGCTGCATGCAACACCACGGGAGACAAACCGAGCAATAGGGCCAGGGTGAGTCTTGAAAGCGTCAGTGAATGGTTGAACAACATAAGGGTTTTCATATTTTCTCCGGTCAATAACCAGCAGTAATCTGCTTGGCACTCAGCGTGCGCGTAGTCGCCAGATGGGGTCTGTGCGCTAGTGCACCGAGGTGTGCGCGTTTTATTAACGGGTGTCAGATTCTCCCTAATAAAAGCAACACAACCAGGACAATAACGACCACGCCTAATAAACCGCTCGGCGCATAGCCCCAGCTTCGGCTGTGCGGCCAAGTCGGAATAGCGCCAACCAGCAGCAAAATCAGCAGGATCAACAGTATGGTTCCCAAGCTCATGGCTTTTCTCCTTGAGTCTGCAGTAGGTGGATGTTGTGCAGGCAGTGAGACCTTGATCTGCGCGTTGCAGGCTACCAACTTGACACACGTACCCGGTACAGTCTGTACGGCAACACACATATCGTCAGTGTTTGATTGATCAGGGGCTCGGTCGTTGTTATTCCGCTTGTGCAACGTTTTTTGCGTTATTTAGATCACCCAGTGTGTGATGGCGTACAGAACGCCGCGACGATCAGGCACAAAATAAAAACAATAACAGAGCAGCTTTCGCTGCAGCGGGTAACACCATGAACACAATGACCGATTCAGCCCTGGTACAGCGCATTAATGCACAGTGCCATCCCTTGATACGCTACCTCCACAAGTTAAGTGGAGTACGTTATTTGGCCGCCTATGACGCTGCCGGCAGTTATGAACTGAACCCTATAAACGGTCACGCAAAACATGCGACCGACAGCGAGTTAGCCAATACGGAAGTCTGGGAGAGACTGCCTTAGGCAGCCTCCCTACCCCGGATGTACGTTGTCGAAGTTATCGTTTGATCAGCGAAATCTTGGTGCCTTCAATGCTGACGCCCGCCATCAGGCCTTGCTGGTCAAAGACAAACGCATAAGCATCATCTTTCAATGTCGAGCTCGACAGATTTTTCGCAACGCCTTGGTCAACCAGGACGACAGTCGGCCCTACGCCAACTTCCCAGCCCTTGGTCTCACGTACATACTTGACCGCTTTGTCAGTCATCAGGAACACGGCATAAGCATAGGACTGGGCGCCCGCCTGCAAGCCCCATGAACCGGTCACTGTGTTGTAGTAATTGTCTACTTTTGAACCGCTGAACATGACCCCCTCACCATAACTGCCACCAAATACCAGACCCGCCTTGATAACTTTAGGGAATACGAGCACGGCCTTGGCAGTGCGCGACATGGTCTCGGCCACCGGATTAGCTTTGTAGAGCATTTGCAAGGCATGCCGCGAATCCTGTTCCAGGTCCGCGGCCGTTGCGGCGCTTGCGGTGTTGAGCAAACCTGTTGAGGCCAGTGACAGGGTTGTGAGGGCGATAAACAGAAGTGAGCGTAATGAAGTTGTCATGGTTGTACTCCAATGCCAGCGATACACACGATGCGGCAAGCCGATAATCAGCAGGATGGGTAGCCGCGACTGTCCATTAGAGTGTAGTAGCGACCGGGCCATGTCTGTTCGGTGGCGCACACTGCCAGCCGCTGTAAGGCTTCAATCGTGGCGCAGCCACTCGATGAAGCAAGCTTCACCCCGATGGGGGAAACGACTGAGGAAGGATCAACGCAGGCTCGGCAGCTGCTACGACGGTTACGCCAGCCTTCATCTGTGTCAGTCGAGGGCTACGCGGTCTTGCGATAATGGACTGACACAAATTGATCGTTCCCACGCGGAGCATGGGAACGATCAGATTAAGCCTCGGTAGCGGCCGGCTTATACAGTGGATATAGCTGCTCATCGAACTGCGACAGCCGCGGAAACTCCAGAGGTTGTTCATCGCCAAGGTGCTCCAAACGCAGGCGATAATCTTCCAGGAATGCCTGGCGCGCTTCATCGCTGATGTATGGCACATGCCAGGCCACGAACGGTTCCAGCACCTCAAACCCGACGTAGGCCAGCGTGCCGCGCAGGATCGGCCGCAGCATGTCCTGCAACGGGCCGTGGATCGCATCCTCGCCGAACATATGCTCGCGACCGCCAAGGGTCACGCTCACCAAGGCTTTCTTGCCGCTCAACCCGCCCTGATCGTAAAAACGCTTGCCGCCGTAGCAGACACCGGACACCAGCACCCGGTCGATCCAGCCCTTGAGCATGGCCGGGGCGGAGAACCAGAAAATCGGGAAGTTGAGGATCAGCAAGTCTGCCCACAGCAGCTTGTCGAGTTCAGACTGGATATCTGCCGCCAGCGACTGGCTCTTCACGCCCAGACGTTGCTCCAGCGCATAGACCAGGTACTCAGGATTTTCCCGCGAAGAAAAGTCATTGCTGCTGGCCACGGGATTCCAGTTCATCGCGTACAGGTCACTGACCTGGACCTCATGCCCTTGGGCTTCAAGGGTCGCGACAGCCTGGTCACGCAGTGCAGCGGTAAACGATTTCGGCTCCGGATGGGCGTGGACGATCAGTACTTTCATGGCAATTCCTTGGACGTTTGCACGCTTTGTGTTTGAAGGCAGTAAAGGGTACGTGGAGTCATCGCGAGATCACACCTGGATCGCCTTCACTTCGACGAATTCGTTGAGCCCCTCCTCCCCCCATTCGCGGCCGTTACCCGACTGTTTGTAACCACCGAACGGCGCCAGATAGTTGAACGCCGCGCCATTCAGGAAACACTGGCCTGCTCGCAATTGCCGGGCAAGTTGTAAGGCGCGGTCAGGACTGCCGGCCCAGACACCGCTGGACAGGCCAAACGGCGAATCGTTGGCGATCTGAATCGCCTGCGCCTCGTCGGTGTAGGGGATCAGGCACAGCACCGGGCCGAAGATTTCTTCCTGAGCGATGCGCATCCGGTTGTCGACATCGGCGAACAGTGTCGGGCTGACGTAGTAACCGCGCTCGAACGCTTGCGCCGTATCGCCGCCACACACCAGCCGCGCGCCTTCCTGCTGGCCGACCTGAATGTAGTCGCGCACGGTACGCCGTTGGGCCGCCGAACACATCGGCCCGAGAAAGCTCTGCGGGTCGAGCGGATCGCCCATGCGCAAGCTCAAGGTTTCCGCCAGCGCCAGTTCCACCACCTCGGCGTAACGACTGGCCGGCAACAACATGCGGGTCAACGCGGTGCAGGTCTGCCCGGAGTTGATCATCACGTCCTGCACGCCGTAGCGCACCGCGGCGGCCAGATCCGCGTCCTCGGCAATCAGCAGCGGCGACTTACCGCCCAGCTCCAGGCAAACGCGCTTCACCGACGGTGCCGCCGCTTGCGCCACCCGCACGCCAGCGCCGGTGGAGCCAGTGAACGACACCATGTCGACGTCCGGGTGTTTGGCCAGCGCTTCGCCAACCTTCGAACCCGGCCCGCTGACCAGGTTGAACACCCCGGCCGGCAAGCCGATGGCCTCGATCATCTGCGCCAGTAAAAACGCGTGCAGCGGGGTTTCCTGACTCGGCTTGACCACCACCGTGCAACCGGCCGCCAACGCCGGTGCGAGCTTGCCGATCAGTTGATGCAGCGGGTAGTTCCATGGATTGATAAAGGCGCAGACGCCCACCGGTTCGCGAATCACCAGCGAATTGCCGACTTCGCGCACTTCATCCATCAAGCTTGCGAGCTCGACGTATTGCTCCAGCCCGGTGATCGGCCCGTCCACCTGAACCGAACGGCACCATTGCACCGGCATTCCCAGTTCGGCGGTGATGAGCGCAGCCATCTCGTCGGCCCGTGCGCGCAACTGCTCGGCGAGGGCGCGGATGTAGCCGGCGCGCACGCTGGACGGCGTTCGCGACCATGGGCCAAAGGCCCTACGTGCTGCGGCCACCGCGTTCTCGACATCACGCTCATCACCCAGCGGCACCGAGCCTGCCACTTCCTCGGTGGCCGGGTTGATCACCTCGGCAATGCCCTGCCCCGATGGCGTTTGCCAGCGGCCATCAATAAACAGCGCTGTGTAGTTATGCATGGACCTGAGCCTCCATCAGTTCACTGGCGCACCGGGCGATCCGCTGGCAGGCATCGCGCAATGGTTCTGCCCCCACCACCAGCCCCAAACGAATATGCCCGGCGGCACTCGGGCCGAACGCTTCGCCGGCCAGCACCGACACGCCATGCCGGTCGAGCAAACGATCGGCGAACGCCTGGGCGCTGAGCCCGGTTTCGCGAATATCGACCATCACGAACATCCCGCCATCGGGCTTCAACGGGCGCACACCGGGGCAATCGGCCAGGGATTCACAGACCAGATCACGACGCTGGCGATAGGCGTCGCGCATGGCGGCCAGCTCCGGCAAGTTGCTTTCCAGTGCCACGACCGCAGCGTCCTGAACGAAGTCCGGCGAACCGTAGAGCATGCACAGCGCGAGGTTTTCCAGATGCGCCGCGAGGGATGGCGGCGCCACCACCCAGCCGACGCGCCAGCCGGTCATGGCGTGGGATTTTGACAGGCTGTTGAGCGTCGCGGTGCGCTCGCCCATGCCCGGCAAACTGGCCGGGCTGACGTGTTCGCCCTCGAACAGCAATTCGCTGTAGACCTCATCGGAAATCAGCCACAGGTCGTGGGCGATGCACAGTTCCGCCAGCGCCTGCCAGGTGGTGCGCGGCAGGCTGGCGCCCGAAGGGTTGTGCGGGCTGTTCAGCGCCAGCGCCCGAGTGCGCGGGGTGATGCGGGCGGCAACGTCTTCGGGCAGCACCCGAAAACCGTTCTCGGAACGCACCGGCACCGGAATCACTACCGCACCGCAAGCACCGAACACCGCTTCATAAGTGACGTACATCGGTTCGGCGACAATCACTTCATCGCCTGGGTTGAGCACGCACTGGGCGACGCTGAACAGCGCACATTGCGCCCCGGCCAGCACCGTGACCTGATCGGCCGAAACCGGTTGGCCGCTGCGTTGCTGGTGGCGCTTGGCGATGCTTTCACGCAGCGCGCGTTTGCCACGCACTTCGGCGTAGTGAGTGTTACCGGACAACAGGCTGTCGATAGCCGCCTGCACGATCGGCACCGGCGTATCGAAATCCGGGTCGCCCACCGACAGCAGCAGAATGTCTTCGCCCTGTTCCTGCAGCGCCAGTGCGCGGTAATGAATGTCCCAGGCGGCGGCGCCGTCACCGGCAATACGTTGAGTCAGATCGGAAAAGCGCATGGCCCCATCCCCTTTTAAAAAAGCCCCGAAACAGTGTTTGAAAGCAACAGTGTTTGAAAGTCAGCGCGCGCACGCATGCTTGAGTTCGATCAGGGTCACGCCGTTGCGTTTGAAGCCGTGGCGCAAATCGGTTTGCAGCTCAGCCAGACTCTGCGGCTGGCTCACACTGCAACCAAAGGCCCGGCCAAGGGCGGCGAAGTCCGGGTTGCGCGGCAGCACGCCAATCGGCTCGATATCCAGCCCGAGCATGTCGTCGCGAATCTGCCCCAACGCGTCGTTGTTCCACAGCAGCACCACCAGCGGGCTGTCCAGTTCCTCGACAGCGGTCGCCAGTTCCTGCGCGGTGTAGAGAAAGCCGCCGTCGCCAACCAGCACCAGCCCCGGCCGTTGCGGCGCACCGAACTTGGCACCGATGCCCGCCGGCAAGCCATAGCCCAAGGTGCCGTAGCCGGTCGGATGCAGCCAACTGCGCGGCGCCAGGCTGTTGAAGGCGTAGTTGCCGGTGTAAGCCAGTTGGGTCATGTCGGTGCTGATGAACGCGTTGTCCGGCAGCTCGGCGGCGATACGCTCAAGAATCGCCTGATGGATCGACTGCAACGGACCGTGGCCGGCCTTCACGGCTTCGCGCAATGCAGCGACTGCGGCTATCGGCGCACTGGCATCGCGCGTGGCGGGCGACAGACGCTCCAGCAACGCTGCGAGGGTTTGTTGCGCATCGCCGTGCAACGCCACCGCGCATGGATAAAAGTCGTTGAACTTGCGCGGGTCGATGTCTACGCGCAGCAGTTCGGCCTTCAGTGGCAGACGCTCGCGCCAGAAATCGGTGTCGGCCATTTCGGTGCCGACTGCCAGCACCACGTCGGCTTCGGCGATCAGTTGCCAACCCGGCTCTACGCACAAGGTCGAGCCGGCATTGAGCGGTGCATCCGGCGGCAACAAGCCTTTGCCAGCGACACTGGTGAAAAACGGCACCGCCAGCCGGGTGCTGAGGCTCTGAAGTTCCTGCGCCGCGTTCAGTGCGCCGCCACCGGCAATGATCATCGGTCGCTTGGCCGTCTGCAGCTTGGCCACGGCTTGCTCCAGCGCAGTGGCTGCGGGCACGCCGCGTCCGGGGCGACGCACCACTTCATGACTCCAATCGCGAGTGACCTGTGCTGACAGCACATCCAGCGGCACGGAGATGTGCACCGGGCGCGGCCGTTCGCTATCGAAAACTGCGTAAGCGCGGGCGATCAGCTCGGGCAGATCCTCAGTGCTCAGCGCCACCGCCGAGAATGCGGTGATCGGCGCGGTCATGGCGCGCTGGTCCTGGGTTTCGTGCAGGCAACCCCAGCCCTTACCAAGGCTGGCGGTGTGGTTGACGCTGGAAATCACCAGCATCGGAATCGAGTCGGCATAAGCCTGACCGATGCCGGTCGCGGCGTTGGTCACGCCGGGGCCGGTGATGATGAAGCACACGCCGGGTTTGCCGCTGACCCGCGCATAACCATCGGCCATGAAACTGGCGCCTTGCTCGTGGCGGGTCAACACGTGGCGGATGCCGCTGCCGGGCAGGCCGCGATACAGCTCCAGGGTGTGCACGCCGGGAATCCCGAATACGGTGTCGACGCCGTAGTTGGCCAGCAGGCGTACCAGGGCCTGGCCGCCGGTCAAAGTTGTGGTTTGCATGTTCATATCCTCACTTGTGGCCGAGGCGAATCAACGCATCGACCGCCGTCGTGCCGTGGGCACCGACCAACAATGGGTTCACATCGAGTTCCAGCAACTGTCCGGCGTTCTCGCAGGCGTAATCGGCCACGGCACGAATCGCCGCCACCAATGCGTCCAGATCTGCCGCTTCACGACCGCGAAAGCCTTGCAGCAACGCGGCACTGCGCAGGCTCAACAACGCTCTGCGAATCGCACCATCGGTGGTCGGCAGCAGCAGGCTGTGGCTGTCCTTGAGCAACTCCACCAAAATTCCGCCAGCACCGATCACCAAGGCCAGGCCAAAGTCGTTTTCACGCTTGATGCCGACGATCAATTCGGCCAATGGCGGTGTGGCCATGGGCTCCAGCAGCACCCGATCGAACGGCACATTCGGTGCGTAATCGGCAATGCTCGAGCGCATGGTTTCCAGCGCGGCACTCAGGGCCGCGCCATCCTTGAGGTTGAGCGCCACGGCGCCGGCTTCGGTTTTGTGCGGCAATTGCGCGCTGAGCGCCTTCAGCACCAACGGGTAACCCAGCGCATTGGCGTCATTCAGCGCCTGGTCCGGGATGCTTAACACGCCGTTTGGAGTCGGCAGACCAAATGCACGTAGGGCCTGTTTGGAGTCCCACTCATTGAGCAACTGGCCTTCACCGTCCAGCGCCTGCGGACACAGCGGCACCAGCGCCGATTCACCAAGGGCCAGCAACGCCTGGCGATTGCGCTGATAACCGGCGATTCGGCCCCACGCCGCCAGCCCATCTTCCACGCCTTGCAACGCCGCCACGCCTTGAGCGTGCAAGCGCTCGCGGGCACTGGCCGGTAGCAGTTCGGGAAAGGCCGAGGTGACGAAACCGGTCTTGCCGTGACGGACCAACGCCTGGCAGTACAGCTCAAGCAGCAAGTCGCACTCTTTGCGCTCGCCGGTGAACTCCGCCGGATAGTCCAGCACCAGCATCGCCGCATCGGCTTCAGTACGCAGGGCACTGTCGAGCATGCGGTTCAAGGCATCGCCATCGCCCCAGATTGCGGTGGTGAAATCCAGTGGATTGACCAGGTTGGCGTAGCTCGGCAACACCTGCGCCAGCTCATCGGTTTGACGCTCATCAAGCTTGGGCAGGCTCAGCTCATTGCGTTCGGAGTAGTCGGCAATCAGCCCGGCATCGCCGCCCGAACAGGCCAGCGCAATCAGGCTGTTGCCCGCCGGCAGCTTGCCGCACGCTGCAGCCTTGAGGGTTTCGACGAAACTCACCGGACCGCTGACGCGAATCACCCCAAGCCGTGCAAACAGGCTGTCGTACAGCGCATCGGAGCCCGACAGCGAGCTGGTGTGACTGAGGGCCAGTTCGGCGCCGATCTGCGACACGCCGGTTTTCAAGGCGATGATCGGAATGCCCTTCTCCAGCGCTTTGTGCGCCGCCCGAGCGAAACCTGGAACGTTTTTCAAACCTTCCAGGTGCAAGCCAATGGCGGTGACCCGAGGTTCGTCGAGCAGCACGTCCATCAACTCGGCAATACCCAGTTGCGCCTGATTACCGACCGAGGCCATGTAGGCCACCGGCAACGAACGGTCGCTCATCGACAGGTTGTAAGCGAAGTTGCCGCTCTGGGTCAGCACCGCAACGCCCTGCTCCACCGGTTTGCCGCCGTGGGCCACCGGCCACAACGCCGAACTGTGCAGATAATCCAGCAAGCCATAGCAGTTCGGCCCGAGCAAAGCCATGTTGCCAGCAACCTTGAGCAACTGTTGTTGCAATGCCTGACCTTCGGCGCCGGCCTCGGCAAAACCGGAGGCGTAGCAAATCACCCCGCCCGCACCTTTGGCGGCCAGTTCGGCGACGCAGGTCAGGGTCAATTCACGGTTGGTCGCGACGAACACCGCGTCCGGGCCGCACGGCAGTTCGGCGATGCTGCGCACACACGGCACGCCTTCAAGGCTTTCATGTTGCGGATTGACCAGCCACAGTTGCCCAGGGTAGCCACCTTCAGCGCAACGCTTCAGGGCCCGAGCCATGCTGCGGCCACCGACAAACGCCAGATGGCGCGGCGCGAGCAGGCGTTTGAGGTTGTCACGAATCGTCTGGGACATGGGTATTCTCCGGGGCGATCAGCGCAACAGCGGCCGCAGCAGTTCGCGGGAAATGATGTGGCGCTGGATTTCCGAAGTGCCCTCCCAGATCCGCTCGATCCGCGCGTTACGCCAGATGCGTTCCACCGGTCCTTCATCCATCAGGCCCATGCCACCAAAAATCTGCACCGCCTCATCGGCCGCCCGACCGAGCACTTCACTGGCGAACAGCTTGGCCATTCCGGCCTCGCCATCGGTCATCGTGCCTTGATCCATCTTCCACGCCGTGTGCAAGGTCAGCAGTTCAGCCGCGCGGATCTGCGTGGCCATGTCGGCCAACTTGAACGACACACCCTGATAGGTGCCGATCGGCTGGCCGAACTGCTTGCGATCCGCCGCCCATTGCAATGACACGTCGAGTGCACGCTGGGCCTGACCAACGCAGTTGGCCGCGACCATCACTCGCCCGGCGGTCAGCCACGCGTTGGCGACTTCCCAACCCTTGCCGACTTCGCCCAACACCTTTGAGGCGGGTACGCGGCAATCGTCGAAGAACATTTCGAAGGTGTGGTAACCGCGGTTGCTCACGCACTTCGGCCCACGGCGAATGGTCATGCCCGGGGTATCGCGATCCACCAGGAACGAGGTCACGGCGTTGCGCTTGCGGCCGTTGTGTTCGTAGGTGTCGGTGACCGCGAAAACGATGGCGAAATCGGCGTGCCCGGCGTGGCTGATGAAATGCTTGCTGCCGTTCAGCACGAAGTCATCGCCGTCACGCACCGCGCGGGTCTTGATCGCGTTGGCATCGGAACCGGCACCCGGTTCGGTCAGCGCGAAGCAGTCGATCTTCTCGCCCTGGATGCATGGCAACAGGTAATCGTTGATCTGCTGGCCAGTGCAGGCCATGAGGATTTTCGACGGCCGAGCGACAAATACATGCAGCGCCCAGGAAACCTTGGACAGCTCACGCTCGATCAGCGCTTGCGACAGGTAATCGAGACCTCCGCCACCGACTTCTTCGGGCATGTTGAAGGCATAGAAGCCCGCCGCGATGGCCTTGCCGCGAATCTGTGCCGCCAGCTCCGGGGAGACTTCGTCGGCACGATCGACCGCTTCCTCGTGGGGCAGCAGTTCCTTGGCAACAAAGCTGCGGACCGCGTCCACCAACATTTCTTGTTCTTGGGTCAGTTGGAAATTCATGGTGTTACCTGTTGTTCGTTCACTGAATAGATGAGCGGCGAGGGCCTACTTGCCGACAAACTGTGGCGGGCGTTTTTCCATGGCCGCGCGCAAGGCTTCTGCACCATCTTCGCTGCGACCGCAGAGCAAACCCGCCGCCAGTTCGGCGTGCAGTTGTTCCGGCAGGCTGCGCTGGGCGCCTTCGCGCATGAGTTTTTTGGTCTGGGCAAACGCAAAGGTCGGGCCGTTGGCCAGGCGCGTGGCCAATTCACTGGCGGCGCCGAGCAGTTGTTCGTCGGCGCAAACTTCGCTGACCAGCCCCGCTGCCAAGGCGCGATCGGCGCCCCACAATTCGTCGAGGAACAGCAGGCGTTTGGCCTGTTCGGTGCCGATCAGGCGTGGCAGATGCCAGCTGGCACCGGCGTCCGGCGAATACGCCATGCTGGTGTAGCCGGCCTTGAACCGCGCCGATTGCCCGGCGATGCGCAGGTCACAGCACAGCGTCAGGTCCATCCCGGCGCCGACGGCGGTGCCGTTGATCGCTGCGATGGTCGGCTTGTCCAGGCTGTACAACCGGCTCATCAGCGCGTGGGCGGTTTCGGTCCAGCCGTAACTTTCCAGCGCGCCACGCGCTTCGGCTTCAGCCCATTCGGCGAGGTCGGCGCCGGCGCAGAAACTGCGGCCGCTGCCGGTCAATACAACGACCCGAACGGCCGGGTCGGCATTGAAGTCATCCAGTAAGGCATGAAGATTTTTCAGGGTTGGAATGTCCAGCGCATTGCGCTGAGCGGTGCGATTGAGGGTGATCCAGGCAACGCCCGCTTCGACCTGACTGAGCAGAGAAGATTGAATAGTCATGCGAGTCCTCGAATTATTGTGTTTGGCATGAGGTGATGCGACTTGAGGTCATACTAAACGAGTGTTCAGCAAGACGGCAATCTGCGAGAAAATTGGCTGTAACAGCCTTAGAAATCCTTTAAATTATTGTTTTTATTGAGTTATTTTCTGATGCATGACCGTGCGACAGCTGAGCTGTTACAACTTTGAACAACTGGCTACAGACCCCATGCCGCCCACAATCCGGTAGCAGCGGTCGCAGGCCGCGCCAGCTGCTACAAAAGCCGTGGCGTGCACAAACCCATAGCGTGCGCAGGTCCGTGCTTCGGCACTGCGGACATAAAAAAACGCGACAGTCGCCTGTCGCGTTTTTTGTTGATCGCGTGCCGTTACACAGTCGGCAAGCTCGGTGCCAACACCGCCTGGCGTTTGCGCTGAATCAGGAAATACGCGCCGTAGCACAGCGCCATGAACCCAAAGCCCCAATACAACGAAGGACGCTGGGTTTCATCCATGGCCAGGAATACGAACAGCGAGCAGCACAAGGCGATGCACAGGATTGGCAGCAGCGGGAACCACGGCGCACGGTATTTCAGGTCACTGAGCTTGCCGCCATCGCGGATATAGGCGCGGCGGAACTTGTACTGCGCCAGTGCAATGACGATCCAGGTCACGGTGCCGGACATCCCACTCACCGCCATCAGCACCATGAACAGTGTGTCGGCAGCGATGAAGCTGGTCATCAGCGACACCAGCGCGAAGCACAAGGTGATACTCAGCGCCCGCAATGGCACGCCGCGCTTGCTCAACGGCGACAGACTTTTCGGTGCCATGCCGGTCTTCGACATCGCCCACAGAATCCGGGTCGAGGCGTACAGGCCGGAGTTACCGACCGACAGAATCGCGGTGAGGATCACAAAGTTCATCAAGTCGGCGGCGTAAGGAATGCCGACCATGTCGAACACCTGCACGAACGGGCTCTCCATCAACCCAGCCTGCTGCCATGGCACGATGGCCGACAGCACTACGATCGCCAGCACGTAGAAAATCAGCACGCGGAACACCACGTTGCGCACAGCACGCGGGATGCTTTTTTCCGGTTGATCGGTTTCGCCGGCAGCCACGCCCATGATTTCGCAACCCTGGAACGCGTAGACCACGGTCATCATCACCGCGAATACTGCAGGCAAGCCGTTGGGGAACAACGAGTCGCCGATCAGGTTGCTCATCATCGGCGCCGGTGCGCCACTGGTCAGCGGGATCGCGCCGAAGATCACCAGGACGCCGACCACGATGAAACCGAGAATCGCCGCAACCTTGATTCCGGAGAACCAGTATTCCGCTTCACCGAAAGCGCGGGTCGCCAAGGCATTCAGCCCGAACAGGACGACCACGAACAGTGCCGACCAGTACCAGATCGGCACTGTCGGGAACCAACGCACCATCAACATCCCGGCCGCGGTGAATTCCAGGCCGACGGTGGACGCCCAGCTCATCCAGTACACCCAGCCGATCATGAACCCGGTGGCCGGCCCGATGAATTTGGTGGCGTGGGTCTGGAACGAACCGGACACCGGCATCTGTACCGACAATTCACCGAGGCAGACCATCACCAGGTACATCAGGAAGCCGGCGATCAGGTAGGCCAGAATAGCTCCCACCGGACCGCCCTGATTAATGGTCACGCCAGAGCCCATGAACAGCCCGGTGCCGATCACGCCGCCCAGCGAGAGCATGAATATGTGCCGGCTTTTCAGGGCACGGGTCAGGTGTATGCCTTTACGTTCGATAGATTCGCTCATGTCGGCACCTCAGTAGTCGGCGAGGTGCGCGGCGGATGACAGGACGTCATGACGCTGGGAAGGATCAGCTTTACGGCAGTTCATTATTATTATCTCCAATAAGCTTCGAAGACCGCGCTGACGGCGGTTGTGTCGATTATTGGAAACCCGTGTAAGTTCGCGTTGAACGTAAAGATCAAAGATGTAAAAAGTCGTAACGATCTTGTATGTCAGGCGTTCAACAGCTCGGCCAGCGTCTGTTGCGAATGCTGCAATTGCTCATGCACCTGCGGCGCCAACGCCCGCAACGCCGGCTCATCGTTGACCAGCGCCGCCTCTTCCAACAAACGCAGCACATTGGCCAGTGCGCGAAAGCCCAATGAGTCGCTACTGCCAGCCAAGCGATGCGCCAGGTGGGCGACTTCGGTGCAATCGTCGGCCTCGATGGCCTCCGTTAACGCCTCTTGATGCTGAGTGATCGAATTGCGCAACACCGCGAGCAATCCCTGAACCTTCTGCTCACCGAGCAAGGTCCGGTGAGTCTGTAACAGCGGCCAATCCATCGCCTCGTCATTGGGTTGCGGCTCGGGAATTGGCGACTGCCCGGCCAGCGCCTGCCGCAGGTTTTCGAGCTTCAAGGGTTTGGCGAGAATGCCGTCCATGCCGACATCCAGATAACCGCGCACCAACGCCGGTTGCACGCTGGCCGTCAGGGCAAAAATCCGGCTATGACGGTTCGGCCCGGCGCTGCTGCGAATCAGTTTGCACAACTCGACGCCGCTGATACCCGGCAGGTGCACATCGAGCAGGATCAAATCGAAGGTCTGGCTCGCGCATTGCGCCAGCGCCTGTTCGGCCTCTTCGGCGAGCCAGACCTGATGCCCGTCGCGTTGCAGCAAGCCGCTGACCACGTCACGGTTCAGCGCCACGTCCTCGACCACCAGAACGTTCAGCACGTGACCCGCTGCGCTGCTCGACACTACATCGATCATGCCGGTGGCCGGTTGCAACGTCAGCTCGAACCAGAAACAGCTACCCTGCCCCCTCTCGCTCTGAACACCGATCTGTCCACCGAGTTGCTCCACCAGGTGTTTGCTGATGGCCAGGCCCAGGCCGGTACCGCCAAACCGTTGCGCAACATCTTCGCTGGCCTGAGTGAAGCGTTCGAAAATCTTTGCCTGCATCGCCGGAGCAATGCCGATGCCGTTGTCGGTCACGCTCAGCCGCAGCCGTTGGCCGGCTTGCCCCGAATCTTGCGCCAGCAACGTGACTTCGACGCTGACCCGCCCGCCTTCGGTGAACTTGATCGCGTTGGCCAGCAGGTTGCTCAACACCTGACGCAAGAACTGCTCGGCACCGTGCTGCCGGTCGGCGACCTGCGGATCGATCCGGCAATGCAGTGTCGTGTCGTTGCTCAGCGCACGCGGTTCCAGCAGCGTCAGCACCTCGTCGAGCAAGTGCCGGATCGAGAAATCGACCGGTTCCGGGTGGGTTTCACCCTCTTCCAGCCGGGCGAAATACAGCACTTCGTTGAGAATCGTCAGCAACCCTTCGCCGGCCTTGTACAGCGCATCCAGACGTTTACCGTCGCGCTCGTCAAGACTGGCGCCACGCAGCAACTCGGCCATGCCGAGGATGCCATTGAGCGGTGTGCGCAGTTCGTGGCTCATGGTCGCCAGAAACCGCGACTTGGCGAGGTTGGCCGCTTCGGCTTCGTCCTTGGCGCGCATCAGGCTGGCCGTGCGGCGTTCGACCATTCTCAGCAGTTCATCGCGGTTATCCTGCAACGCCAAGCGATCGGTTTCGCGCCGATCAATGTCACTGAGGATCGCCCGGCGCATATCGTCCAGCGCATGGGCCACCGTGTCGATTTCGTCTTCGTTGACGCCGCGGCTCTTGTCCAGATGCAAAGGCTCATGCCACTCACCCGCCGCGATGCGCCGGGCAAACCCGGCCATGACTTGCAGGTGCCGCGTGACCAGACGATAGAACAACCCCGACAGGGCCACCGCCAACCCGCAGAGAAATACGCTCATCCACAACAGACTGGTCAAACCGGTGGCGAACAGCCGCTGATGCACCGCGCCCAGATCGGTGCTGACTTCCAATTGCCCCAGATGCCGCACGGGACCTGCTGGCGGTTGATAGTCCAGTTCAAAGCGCTCGACGCGCAACGGTCCGATCGGGGCCTGGTTGCCTTGCAGCAGATCGAAGTCCGGGCTGGTCAGATGAACCCGAGCCACATCGGAAAAGTCCACCAGGCCGCGCAGTTGCACATTCAACTGTTCCTGGTTCAGGTCCCAGAGGCTGCGCTCCAGGCTGGCCAGGTAACCGGCGCGAATCAGCTCCATGCGCGAGTCGATGTCACGCATCTCGCGGCGGTACTCGAAATACAGTTGCACGGTGCTCGCCAGTACGGTGAAACACAGGCTGAACAACAGAATGAACAGCAGCAGGCGCCGCAACAGTCCGCCGGGCCGTGCGCGGATCATTGCGCATCTGCCGGCAGGTTGATCATGTCGCGGTAGGTGACTTCACTTTCGTTCAGCCAACGGTCGATGTCCCCGGCATCGACCATCCGCTTCAACTGCGCATCGATGTCCGGCATGCGGCTGGCCAGCGGGGAACGGCGTGACACCGCAACCCGCAGATAGTCCACGCTCAAGGCGTTAGGCAAGGCCACGATGTCTTGCGCCCCTGGCAGGTTTTCGACGTACAACTGCCCGGTGCGCCGTTCCGACGTGATGAAGTCGATGCGCCCGCGAATCAGTTTGCCGAAGTTCTGGCTACTGTCGGACACCCATTCGATGTTCTGGTGTTGGGCGACCAAGCGATCGAAATCCACGCCGTAGCTTTCACCGAACAACAGCCCGCCACGGTAATTGGCCAAGTCCTCCAGGCGTTCGAACTTCACCGGATGCTGACGATTGGTGAACAGCGCGACCTCTTCGCGCAACACCGGCACCGTCGAAAAAACCATGCTCTCCTCGCGTTGCACAGTGCTGTAGGCCAGCACCACGTCGACCCGGCCCTCGGCAGCGTCCAGCAGGCAGCGTTTCCAGTTGCCCAGCACGACGATCTCGACCTCGTAGCCCAGTTGCCCGAAAAGGTTTTTCACCACGCTGGGGGCCAGGCCGCGGACCTGTTTGCCGTCGCTCCAGGAGATTGGCGGGTACACCGGATAATCGCAGTAGCGAACCTTTTCCGCCGCTATCGCGTTGTTGGACAACAGCGCCAACATCAGCCAAAACAGCCGCAACATATGGCTCAGGCCGCGACGCTGGCGGTGAACAGGTAACCGGCGCCGTGGATGGTGATGATCAATTGCGGCTCGGCCGGATCGTCGTTCAACTTGCGCCGCAAGCGCCCGACCAGCACATCGATGGAACGATCGTTGGGCACCCACTCGCGGTTGCGGATCTGGTCCATCAATTGGTCACGGCTCAAGGTGTGGCCGCTGTTGCGCAGGAATACGCTGAGCAACTGGTACTCGCCATGGGTCAGCAGGGTTTCGCTGCCAGAGCGGTCGATCAGCCGTCGGCGGTCAGTGTCCAGCGCCCAGGCGGCAAACTGCTTGACCGGCCGAGGAATCGCTACAACCGGTTGCGGCGTTTGGGCATGACGAACCCGGCGCACCAGGTTTTTTGCCCGGGACACCAGTTCGCGTGGATTAAGGGGTTTGATCACATAGTCATCGGCGCCGCATTCAAGGCCGACGATACGGTCGATTTCATCGTTACGTCCGGTGATCAGAATGATCCCGACTTCCGAACGGACCCGCAGTTCCCGGGTCAGGGTCAGGCCGTCCTTGCCCGGCAAGCGAATATCGAGCATCACCAGATCGACCGTCTGGCTCGCCAGAAAGGTTTCGGCGAGTTCCGCCGTGGCGGCGCAATGCACCTCATAACCTTCCTGGGATAGGTAGGCGTGCAGCAGTTCGCGAATCAGCGGATCGTCATCGACGATCAGTACCCGAGGAGCCATCGCTTGGAGTCCTGCGTATGCCCGAAGGCGTGTTTCTTATTAGAGTTTTTTCCTGCACTGGCGCCAGAGAGTATCCATTGCTGAACGGGCGATCAACAGTCAGTCGTCTGCAAGCAAAAACGCTGGCGCCCACCGGCCTGTAAACCGTCGACCCAGGCTTCGCAAATCTGCATGCCCTGCTCCGGGGTAAAGGTCCCCGGGTTGAGTCCCGACTCCAGCCACAAGCCGTCGAGCAAGGCACTGAGGCTGATGGCCGCAAGATCGGCGTCGAAGTGTTCCCAGCCCTCCTCCTGCGCCAACTCCATCAGTACCTTGCGCAGTATGCCGCGGTACTCGCCATAGGATTGATCGTGCGCCTGGTTGATTGCCTCTGCGGTCTTGACCGCGCCCCAGAACGCCAGCCAGGCGTCCAGCAGTTGCGGGTCCAATATCTCGGCGGAAAACGAGCCGCGGAAGAACGCCGACAAACGCTCGCGGGCATTCGGTGCAGCCTGTTCCATGGCCTCGCGCAGCAGGCTCATGACTCGTCCGGTGATCGACATGTAGGCTTCGGCCACCAGTTCGTCCTTGCCCGAATAGTGATGGCTGATCAGCCCGACCGAAACCCCGGCCTCGGCGGAAATCTTGCGGATCGATGCGCCCTGGAAACCATGCCGCTTGAGGCACACCAGCGTCGCCTCGATCAGATTGGCCTTGCGCAACTCCGGCTCCATGCGGGAAAAACGGGCTTCCTGACTCATGCGCGACATTCTCCTGGATCAATCGTTGGGGCCACGGTCGGGAAGACCGCGAGCTAAACGACTGTACAGCAAGAGCGACAAAAGTCTCCAGCGTCAGATCCCGGGTTTTCCCGCACGGCTCGGTTAGTCACCCCGTTGCAATTACTTGCTGGCCCAGGCGTTGAAGCGCTCTTCAAGCTCCTCGCCGTGATCGACCCAGAACGCCACGTTCATCGACAGTGCACCCTTGAGGTTTTGCGGCGCAGTCGGCACCCATTGCGCCAGTTTGCTGTCCAGTCGGGCGGCGGCCTGGGTATTGGTCGGGCCATAAGGAATCTGCTCGACATACTTGACCTGGGCATCCGGCTGATTGGCGAAGGCGATAAAACGCTTGGCCTGATCGACGTGTCTGGAACCCTTGATGATCGCCCAGTAGTCCATGCCGTACAGGCTGCCCGGCCAGACCAGCCCGAGGTGACTGCCGCTTTGCGCAGCAGCGGCCACCCGCCCGCTGTAGGTCGAGGTCATCACCACATCACCGGCGGTCAACCATTGCGCCGGTTGTGCACCGGCTTCCCACCACTGGATATGCGGCTTGAGTTCAGTGAGCTTGGCGAACGCCCGGTCGACGCCTTGCGGGGTGCTCAGCACCTTGTACACGTCCTCGACTTTCACCCCGTCCGCCAGCAAAGCGAACTCCAGGTTGTACACCGCACGTTTGCGCAGCCCGCGTTTGCCGGGGAATTTCTGCACATCCCAGAAGTCGGCCCATGAGGTCGGGGCCTGCGCCAGCTTCTGGGTGTCGTAGGCAATCGCCACGCTCCAGACCAGCGCGGCGGAACCGCATTCCTGCGCGGCCTCGGGGATCAACTGCTCGGCGTGCCCCAGGCTCTTCCAGTCCAGGCGTTCGTACATGCCTTCGTCGCAGCCGCGCATCAGGTCCGGGCCTTCGATCTGCACCACGTCCCAATCGACGTTGCCGGTGTCGACCATCACTTTGATCCGGGCCATTTCGCCGTTGTATTCGCTCTGGATCAGCTTGCTCCGATCCGCCGTGCTGAAGGGTTGGAAGAACGCCACATCCTGGGCTTTTTGTCCGGCTCCGCCGTAACCTACCACCACCATCTCTGGTGCTGCCTGAGCGTTGCCAAGGCCAATGGCCAAGGTCAACAACAAGGGATAAAAACCGTGCTTGAGCGTGTTCGATTTCATCAGTGGTTCCTCGTGCAGGTGTCACTCAGGCAATGCCGGCGTGACCCATTTTTTATTGTGGTGAGGTTCGCCCCAGGAGTGGGCGCCAAAACAAGCTACTGCAAGCACAAGTAAAAAAACAAGTTGATTTTTTACTTGCGGTAAATTTCTATAGTGAAATAATAACAACGCCGAAAACCCGGCCTTTCGGCTTCAGCCCGCCTGGAGTACCCGTACCATGCCGACCTCGACCCCAGCCTTTGCGCATCTGTTCGAACCCTTGCAGATTCGTGGCAAACGCCTGAAAAACCGCATCATGTCCAGCGGGCATGACACCTCGATGCCCACCGACAACCTGGTCAATGAACAACTGATCGCCTATCACAAGGCGCGCGCCGAAGGCGGTGTCGGGTTGATCGTGTTGCAAGTGGCCGGTGTGCATGACAGTGCGCGCTACACCTCGCATGTGCTGATGGCGACCGACGACGCCTGCATCGAGGGCTATCGGAAACTCGCGCAAAGCTGCCATGCCCACGGCACCGTGGTGCTCTCGCAGATTTTCCATCCCGGACGCGAGATCATGGAGTCCAGCGATGGATTGCTGGCGGTTGCCTATTCGCCTTCGGCAGTACCCAACGAGCGTTTTCGGGTGATGCCGCGCGCGCTTGATCAAGCGATGATCGACGAGATCGTCGCCGGTTATGGTGCCGCTGCCAGGCGCCTGTATCAGGCCGGGCTGGACGGCGTCGAAGTGGTCGCCAGCCATGGTTACCTGCCGGCGCAATTCATCAACCCACGGGTCAACCGCCGCACCGACGACTACAACGGTGACCTGCAACAGCGCCTGCGCTTTTTGCGCGAAGTGATCGCCGCCGTGCGCGCCAACACCGACGAGCAGTTCATCATCGGCTTGCGCATTTCCGCCGATGAGCGCGACCCGGAGGGGCTCACTGAAGACGAGTCGCTGCAAGCAGTCCAATCGCTGCAAGCGCAGCTGGATTACGTGCACATCGTCGCCGGCACCTCGGCATCGTTGGGTGGCGCGGTGCATATCGTGCCGCCGATGGCGATCGAAGCCGCCTACCTGGCCAAGGAAGCCGGAACCTTCAAGGCCAGCCTGAGTATTCCGTTGTTTGTCACCGGGCGCATTAACCAGCCACAGGAAGCCGAACTGATTCTGGCGCGTGGCCAGGCCGATGTGTGCGGCATGACCCGTGCGCTGATTTGCGACCCACAAATGCCCAACAAGACCGACGCCGGGCGCGCCGAAGATGTGCGGGCCTGCATCGCCTGCAATCAGGCATGTATCGGGCATTTCCACAAAGGTCTGCCGATTTCCTGTATCCAGCACCCGGAAACCGGTCGCGAGTTGCTGTTCGGCCAGCGGCAAGCGACCACCCAGCGCAAACGCATCATGATTGCCGGCGGTGGTCCGGCCGGAATGAAAGCCGCTGCCGTGGCTGCACAACGCGGGCATGAGGTGACGCTCTACGAGGCCAGTTCGCAACTCGGTGGGCAAGTGCTGTTGGCGCAACTGTTGCCACGGCGCAGCGAGTTCGGCGGTGCCAGCACCAACCTCCAGCGCGAGATGGAACTGGCCGGCGTGCGCGTGGTGCGCAATACCCGAGTCGACCGGGCGTTGGTTGCGCGCGAACGGCCGGACATGGTGATCGTCGCCACCGGCGCCGAGCCCTACTGGCCGGCGTTCGAACGTGGCGGTGAGTTGCAGGTGGTGGACGCCTGGCAGGTGCTGCGCGATGAGGTGCAGATTGGCCGTTCAGTGGTGGTGGTCGACTGGCGCTGTGACTGGATCGGCCCCGGCATTGCCGAACGCCTGGTGCGCGCCGGGCATCAGGTGCAACTGGCGGTCAACGGCACTCATTGCGGGGAAAACCTGCCGCTGTACGTGCGCGATCAACTGGCCGGCGAACTGCATAAGCTGGGCATCCCGATCACGCCTTATGCGCGGCTTTACGGTTGCGACGACAACACCGTCTACTTGCAACACACCGCCAGCGGCGAACCGATGCTCTTCGAAAACGTCGATACGCTGGTGCTGTGTCAGGGCCATCAGCCGGTGGACACCTTGGGTCTCGAGCTGCAAGGTCTGGTGGAGTTTCGGCGGATCGGCGACTGTCTGGCCCCGCGCACCGCCGAAGAAGCGATTTATGAGGGCTTGAAAGTCGCCTGGGAGCTTTGAGGCTGTTTATACTCCGGGTCCGTATAACCTGTGGGGGCGAGCTTGCTCCCACAGCGATTGCGCTCATCAGCCCGGTTCGGAATTCACCATGAGCAACAACAGCACGACACAGCCCGCCACCGGCAGCGCCGAACCGCATTTTCTCGGCACGCGGATTCGCGGCCTGCGCAAACGTCGGGGCATGACTCTGGCGGAGCTGGCGCACATGAGTGAGTTGACGGCAGGCTACATCAGCCAGCTCGAACGCAACCTCGCCTACCCGTCGATCCCCGCGCTGTTCAACATCGCCCGAAGCCTGGGCGTGACCATCCAGTGGTTCTTCGCCAGCGAAGCCAACACCGCGCCCGAAGACCACGGTTACGTGGTGCGCAAGAACAGCCGCATGAGCGTGCATTACGAAGACGGCATCGTCGACCAACTGCTGACCCCGCAACCCAACCGTCAGCTGGAAATGCTCCATTCACGCTTCCCGCCAGGCACCTACAGCCAGCACAGCTACAGCCACGAAGGCGAAGAAGCCGGTTATCTGCTGTCGGGCACTTTCGAGTTGTGGGTCGCAGAACGTCATTTCCAGCTCAACGAAGGCGACAGCTTCAGTTTTTCCAGCCAGGAGCCCCACCGTTACGGCAACCCCGGCGACGTCGATGCAGTGGTGATATGGGTGATTACCCCGCCGACATTTTAACGGCGCAGGCGCCCATTCGGCTGAGTGGCGCAAGCGCGCTTCAAGGTGTCACTCGGTAATTCCTTGAACAGCGCCCGGTAGCTGCTGGAAAACCGCCCAAGGTGCCAGAACGACCAGTTCATCGCCACTTCGGCCACCGTGGTGTCGGTCGCGGTGCGGCTGAGCAATTCGCGACGGGCGCTGTTGAGCCGGCGCAGGCGCAGCCATTGCGTCGGCGCCATGCCGGTGTAGGTCTTGAATGCGTGTTGCAGCTGGCGCAGCGAGACTTCGGCGACCTGGGAAAGCTCCAGCAAATTGAGGTTCTCTTCCGGCGTATCCGCCGCCCATTCACCGATCCGTTTCATGATCGCTCGCTCCCCTGTCCGGCGCTGCAACGCGCCCTGGTCCAGGCACACGCAGGCGTTGTCGAGAATAAACAGGCAGTCGTCCAGCAGCTGTTGAGTCAGCGCGTCCTTGCTTGGCGGATCGATGGTGTGCGACAGCCGGGTCAGGGTGCCGCTCAGCCAGCGGCTGAACAATGCGTTCTGCTGCGAGTTGAGCGGCGCCATGAACAGGCCTTCCAGCCGCTCTACATTCAATCCATTGCGCTGAACGAATTCCGGGCCGAACACCACGGCCACTTCCTGATAGTTCTCTGGGGTGATCCAGATGTTGCGACTTTCGCCATTCAGCACATACAGCGCGTTGTCACTGCGATCGAAACAGAACGCCAGCGAGCCCGGCGGCGCGCTGAAATTCTGCTCGACACGGGTGTTCATGCACTCCTCGTAAATCTCCACGCCTTGCAGGTCCAGATAACGCACCAGGCCTGCGAAATGCCCGGGCGACATCTGCTGATAGTGCTGCACCCACCCAGGCGTCGCGCGGATCTGTTCGGCGACATCAGCGGTGTTGAAAGCCTGCACGTGCAAGGGGTTTGACTCTGTCATGGAATGACCTGTGCGCACTTTTTTGGTGCGTTTTGGTTCTGCTTAAAGTGGATAGATGGAACGAAACGCGTCGACCAAGATAGTCGTCAACGCGCTACAGGGAAAGTCTCTCGCCACTTGTACGAGATGCAGAGACCGACTCTGGCGCTGATAAAACCAACAACGAGGTCTTTATGAATGCCCCTTTCGATCAGCTGTCTTCATGGCTGAAAGAACACAAGATTACCGAAGTCGAATGCGTGGTCAGTGACCTGACCGGTATCGCTCGCGGCAAGATAGCGCCCACCAACAAGTTCCTGCATGAGCGAGGCATGCGCCTGCCGGAAAGTGTGCTGTTGCAAACGGTAACCGGGGACTTTGTCGACGACGACATTTACTACGACCTGCTCGACCCTGCCGATATCGACATGGTTTGTCGGCCGGATTCTTCAGCGATTTACGTGGTGCCGTGGGCCATCGAGCCGACCGCCATCGTGATTCACGACACTTTCGACAAGCTCGGCAATCCGATCGAACTGTCGCCGCGCAACGTCTTGAAAAAAGTCCTCAAGCTCTATGCCGACAAGGGCTGGCAGCCGATTGTGGCGCCGGAAATGGAGTTCTACCTGACCCAGCGCTGCGAAGATCCGGACTTGCCGCTCAAGGCACCGCTGGGCCGTTCGGGCCGCGCCGAAAGCGGGCGCCAGTCGTTCTCCATCGATGCAGCCAACGAATTCGATCCGCTGTTCGAAGACGTCTACGACTGGTGCGAACTGCAAGGTCTGGACCTCGACACGCTGATCCACGAAGACGGCCCGGCGCAGATGGAAATCAACTTCCGTCACGGCGATGCGCTGGATCTGGCCGACCAGATCACTGTGTTCAAGCGCACCCTGCGCGAAGCGGCGCTCAAGCATAACGTCACCGCGACCTTCATGGCCAAGCCGATCGGCGACGAACCAGGCAGCGCCATGCACCTGCACCAGAGCGTGGTCGACATCGCCACCGGCAAGCCGATCTTCGCCGACAGCGACGGGCAGATGAGCGAGCTGTTCCTGCACCACATCGGCGGTCTGCAAAAGTACATTCCGAAACTGCTGCCGATGTTCGCGCCCAACGTCAACTCGTTCCGCCGCTTCCTGCCGGACACCTCGGCACCGGTGAACGTCGAGTGGGGTGAAGAAAACCGCACCGTCGGGTTGCGCGTACCGACTTCCGGTCCCGAGGCCATGCGCGTGGAAAACCGTTTACCGGGCGCCGATGCCAACCCGTACCTGGCCATCGCTGCCAGCCTGTTGTGCGGATACCTCGGCATGATCGAGCGCATCGAACCGAGCGCGCCGGTGCAGGGCCGCGCCTATGAGCGACGCAACCTGCGCCTGCCGATCACCATCGAGGATGCACTGGCGCATATGGAAGACTGCCCGACCATCGAGCGTTACCTGGGGGCCAAGTTCGTCCGCGGCTACGTCGCGGTCAAGCGCGCCGAGCACGAAAACTTCAAACGGGTGATCAGTTCCTGGGAGCGCGAGTTCCTGTTGCTGAGTGTTTAACCCGCAGCGCTGATGATCGTTCCCAGGCTCTGCGTGGGAACGATCAAACATCGAAAACAATCATTCAAAGGGGTGTCGAAATGCGTCTATTGAAATCAGTCGTTCCTGCAGCGCTCGCGCTGTTCTGCAGCCTCGGCGCGCAAGCGCAGCCGAGCGTCAGTGTGTACAACTGGACCGACTATATCGGTACGACCACCCTCGCCGACTTCCAGGCGAAAACCGGTATCAAGGTCATCTACGACGTATTCGACTCCAATGAAACCCTGGAAGGCAAACTGCTCGCCGGGCGTACCGGGTATGACGTGGTGGTGCCTTCCAACCATTTCCTGGCGCGTCAGGTCAAAGCCGGTGCGTTCCTCAAACTGGACCGCTCGCAGCTGCCGAACTGGAAAAACCTCGACCCTAAATTGCTGGCACTGCTGGAGAAGAACGACCCGGGTAACGCGCATTCGGTACCGTACCTGTGGGGCACCAACGGCATCGGCTACAACGTCGACAAGGTCAAAAAAGTGCTGGGTGTCGATCACATCGACTCCTGGGCCGTGCTGTTTGAACCGGAAAACCTGAAAAAGCTCAGCCAGTGTGGCGTGTCGATGATGGATTCGCCCGACGAAGTATTCCCGGCGGTGCTCAACTACATGGGTATGGACCCACTCAGCTCGAATGTCGAAGACTACAAGAAAGCCGAAGCCAAGCTGCTGACCATCCGCCCCTACATCACCTACTTCCACTCCTCCAAGTACGTGTCGGACCTGGCCAACGGCGATATCTGCATCGCCTTCGGCTACTCGGGGGACGTGTTCCAGGCGGCAAACCGCGCCAAGGAAGCGAAGAACGGCGTGAACATCGCCTACGCGATTCCCAAGGAAGGCGGCAACCTGTGGTTCGACTTGCTGGCCGTGCCCGCCGACGCCGGTAACGCCAAACAAGCCCACGAATTCATCAACTACCTGCTCGAGCCGGAAGTGATCGCCAAGGTCAGCGCCACCGTCGGTTACGCCAACCCCAACCCTGCGGCCAAGCAGTTCATGGACGTGGAACTGGTGAACAATCCAGAGGTTTACCCCTCCCAGGCGGTGCTGGACAAGCTGTACATCTCGACCACACCGACAGCGGAAATCATGCGCGTGATGACCCGTTCCTGGAGCAAAGTGAAGTCCAATAAATGAATCAGATCGCTATAAACCTGTCGGCGGAACACGCCCGCTCCTATTACAACGCCTCGGCCAATGCGATGGTGCAACACCCGACGCTGACGTCGGATCTGCAAGCCGACGTCTGCGTGATTGGCGGCGGCTTTACCGGCGTCAACACCGCGATTGAGCTGGCCCAACGCGGACTCTCGGTGATTCTGCTGGAGGGGCGGCGGATCGGCTGGGGCGCCAGCGGCCGCAATGGCGGGCAGTTGATCCGCGGCATTGGCCACGACGTTTCGGGTTTTGCCCGTTATGTCGGCCAGGAAGGCGTGCGCTATCTGGAGCGCGCTGGCATCGAATCGGTCGAGGTGGTGGGCAATCGCATCCGCGAGCATGGCATCGACTGCGACCTGCGCTGGGGCTTCTGCGAACTGGCCAATACACCCGCGCAATTTGCGGCATTTCAAGTGGAGCAAGAAACCCTGGACGCCCAAGGTTATGCCCATGCAACCCGCCTCGTCAGGCCCGAAGACATGCGCCAGGTGGTGAACTCCGGTGTGTACGCAGGCGGACTGGTGGACATGGGCTCCGGTCATCTGCACCCGCTCAACCTGGTGCTCGGCGAGGCTCGGGTCGCCGAGTCGCTGGGGGTGCGGATTTTCGAGCAAAGCCCGGTGCTGGAGATCATCCATGGCAGTACCGTGCAGGTTCGCTGCGCAGGCGGCACGGTGCGCGCCGGAAGTCTGGTGCTGGGCTGCAACGCGCACCTGGAGGATCTGGAACCACGGCTCAGCGGCAAGGTGCTGCCGGCGGGCAGTTACATCATCGCGACCGAGCCATTGTCAGCGCAGGCTGCCGCCGAATTGATCCCGCAGAACCTGGCGCTGTGCGACCAGAAAGTCGGACTCGACTATTACCGATTATCAGCAGACCGGCGCTTGCTGTTTGGCGGCGCCTGCCATTATTCCGGGCGCGATCCAACGGACATCGCCGCCTACATGCGCCCGAAAATGCTCAAGGTGTTCCCGCAGCTGACCGATGTGCGCATCGACTATCAATGGGGCGGCAGGATTGGCATCACCGCCAATCGTTTCCCCCAGGTCGGGCGGTTGTCGCAGTACCCGAACGTGTTTTATGCCCAAGGCTATTCCGGTCATGGCCTCAACGTCACACACTGGACCGCGCGATTGCTGGCCGAAGCGATTCATGCCGGACACAGCCACGGCCTGGACGTCTTCAGCGCAGTGCCGCACATGACCTTTCCGGGTGGCCGTGCATTGCGTACACCGCTGCTGGCACTGGGCATGTTGTGGCATCGTTTGCGTGAGGTGCTAGGTTAATCGCCATCGTCATCGAATCGTCTGGAGCTTCGGGCAATGGCCGCGATCGAACTGCACCGCGCACAACGGGATGAACTGGACTGCATCGAAAACCTGATGCAGTTCTATCTGTACGACTTCAGCGAGTGGCTGCCGCTGAAGATTGGCGCCCATGGATTCTTCCCCCTTCAGCCCATGCTCGACTACTGGCGAAAGCCTGCGACGCAAGCGTTCCTGATCAAGGTTGACGGAGATATCGCCGGGTTCGTGACGGTTGACGATGCAGTTCGTTTCGACGACGTGCAGTACAACATCGGTTATCTCTTCGTCAGCCGCCGCTATCGAGGTCGCGGCGCCGGCAGGTTTGTGGTGTCTGCCCTGCTCCAGCAGCTTCCCGGTCAGTGGCAGATTTTTCATATCGACGCCAATCAGCCGGCGCAGGCGTTCTGGTCAAAAATCATCCCCGAGCTGACCCAGGGTCAGTTCACTCTTCATCAGCTTCCCGTCGACGGCTACCCGTGCACGCTGTTCAAGTTTCGGTTCACTGAGGCTTGAGCCGCTGACTGCATCAAATCGGCAGGTAACGGCTGGCGAAGTCCAGTCCCTGCGTCCAGACTCAGAGCAATAGACGATCCCCAGCGCTGACGACTCGAGGCTTTGAGCATGTTGCTTTTCCTGTTACCTCAGGCTGACTACGACCCCACCGAAAGCAGCGTGCCTTGGCAGGCGTTGCATGACGCCGGAATCGAGGTGTGCTTTGCGACACCAAAAGGCTTGCCGGCCTACGCCGATGCGCGACTGGTGGACATCGGTTTCGGGCCACTGAACTCGCTACTGATGACCCGCAAGGAAGATCTTCAGTGTTACGCGGCCATGACCGCCGACGAAGGTTTCAAATCACCCATGGCCTACGCCGAAGTAGACCCCGAGCAGTACGAGGGGCTGGTGATCCCGGGCGGTCACGCCAAGGGCATGCGCAGTTTGCTCGAATCCGAAGACGCCCGGCGGATTGTCCGGCACTTCTTTGATGCACAGAAACCGGTTGCGGCGGTCTGCCACGGTGTCTTGCTGCTGGCCCGCACGCTGGATGCCGACAACGTTCTTTCAGTGCTGCACGGGCGCAAGGTGACCGCGTTGCTGGCCAACACCATGGAGCTGCCAGCGTGGTGGATCACCGCGCCGTGGCTTGGCCGCTACTACCGCACCTATTCGCAAACGGTGCAGGCCGAAGTCACCGCGGCATTGGCGAGCGTCCATGACTTCTTGCCGGGGCCAAGATTCTCGCAACGTGATTCGACAGAAAACCCGCAATGCGGGTTTATCGTGCATGACGGCAACCTGTTGACCGCACGTTGGCCGGGCGACTGCCACCGTTTTGCCGCGGAGCTGGTCAGCATGGTGCACCAGGCACGCAGTGTTCAGACCTCGCGCCGGGCCGACCGGACAGTCGGCATGCATTGACGGCGGCGCGTCTCACGCGCGCCCGCTGACCGACCACCAGCGCGGCAGCAACTGCTGAACCTTGCTTTCGCCAAAGCGGTCATCGATCAGCATCACCACGCCTTGATCCTGCTGGGTACGAATCACCCGTCCGGCGGCTTGCACCACCTTTTGCACACCGGGAAACAGGTAGGTGTAGTCATAACCTGCATCGAAGATCGCCGCCATGCGCTGCTTCAGCTGCTCGTTGACCGGGTTCAGTTGCGCCAGCCCCAGCGTCGCGATGAACGCACCGATCAAGCGTGAGCCCGGCAAGTCGATACCTTCGCCGAACGCCCCGCCCAACACCGCAAAACCGATGCCCTGGCTGGTGGGTGTGAACTGCTCCAGAAAGGCCTGACGCCGGGCTTCGTCCATGCCGCGTGACTGTGACCACAGGTTGATCTGCGGCCAAGTCTCGGCAAACAGCTGCGCCACCTGTTGCAGATAATCAAAGCTGCTGAAAAACGCCAGGTAATTGCCGGGACGCTCAATGAACTGTCGGGCCATCAACTCGACAATCGGCGCAAGCGAGGCCTGCCGGTGCACGAATCGGGTGGAGATCCGGCTGACAATCTGCACCTTGAGTTGCTCGGCGTTGAACGGCGACTCAACGTCGATCCACACCGTGGTAGCCGGCAACCCGAGCAGGTCGGCGTAATAGCGTTGCGGGCTCAAGGTCGCGGAAAACATCACCGTGCTGCGCGCCGCCGTCAGGCGCGGGCGGATGAAACCGGCTGGCACCACATTGCGCAGGCACAGCTGCGAAAGGCTGCGCGTGTTGCCGAGGTCGCGCTTGCTGATGTCGAACAGGAAATGCTCATCGAACAGTTCGGCGACCCGGCTGAATTGCAGCGCATCGAAATAGAAGCTCTGCACCGCAGCATCCAGCCCTTGCGGGTGATCGTTGAGGTAATCGCCAATGGCCGTCGTGCAGAGCGACAGCGCTTGCAACAGTTTTTCCGGGGCCTTGGCGTAAGCCTGATAAGGGCTGATCTGTGTTTTGTGCAGCGCGTTCCATTCACGGTTGACCCGCTGCAAGCTCTTCTTCAGCACCTCGGGAGCGCTTTTGCGCAGCGTATTCAAGGCGAATTGATCGAGGCTGGCGCTGTACATCTGCCGACCGCGCTCCACCAGGTTGTGGGCCTCATCCACCAGCACCGCGACTTTCCACTGGTTGGCCTGGGCCAAACCGAACAGCAACGCACTGAAGTCGAAATAGTAGTTGTAGTCGGCAACCACCACGTCAGCCCAACGGGCCATTTCCTGGCTCAGGTAATACGGACATACCTGATGTTCCAGGGCGATCTCGCGCAGGGCCGCCTGGTCGAGCAAGGTCACCCGGCTCGCCGCCTCACGGGCCGCCGGCAGGCGATCGTAAAAACCTTTCGCCAACGGACAGGATTCGCCGTGACAGGCTTTGTCCAGGTGCTCGCAGGCTTTGTCGCGCGCAATCATCTCAAGCACTCGCAACGGTAAACCGTCGCTGTTGTCGACGATCACCTGTGCCGCATCCAGCGCCAATTTGCGTCCAGGAGTCTTGGCGGTGAGGAAGAACACCTTGTCCAGTTGCTGCGGCGCGAACGCCTTGAGCATCGGGAACAGCGTGCCGACCGTCTTGCCGATGCCGGTCGGAGCCTGGGCCATCAGGCAGCGACCGGTGCTGACTGCCTTGAACACCGATTCGGCGAGGTGACGTTGCCCCGGGCGGAAGTCCGGGTACGCAAAGCCCAGTACCTGCGCGGCCTGATTGCGCGCTTCGCGATGGGCCATTTCCTGCTCGGCCCACTGCAGAAACAGCCCGCACTGCAGCGTGAAGAAATGCTCCAGCTCAAGCGCGCTCCAGGTTTCGACCAGGCTGGTTTCCTTTTCGCTGACGATATCGAAGTACACCAGCGCCAGCTTGATCTCGGCCAACTGCAGTTTCTGACACATCAGCCAGCCATAGATTTTCGCCTGGGCCCAATGCAACTGGCGGTGGTTGACCGGCATCCGCTCCAGTTCGCCACGGTAGGTTTTGATTTCCTCAAGGCGGTTCTGGTCGGGGTCATAACCGTCCGCCCTGCCCCTGACTGTCAACTGCCGATATTCGCCTTCGAGGGCCACTTCGTTTTGATAGGTCTCACTTCGCCGCGAGGCGACGGTACGGTGACCGACGATGCCTTCCAGGGCAGTCGGCGACGGGGTGAAGCGCAGGTCGAGATCACCGACCTTGGCGGTGAACTCACACAGCGCACGCACCGCAACGCTATAGCTCACGCCTCGTGCTCCGCCCATTGCACATAACAGACGGCGATAGGCATCTGGTGCTGGTGGCAGAACTCCAGCCAGCGCAGTTGGTTGTCTTGCAGGCGATCGCCCGGGCCTTTGACTTCGATCATCCGGTAGGTCTTGTGCTGCGGCCAGAACTGGATCAGGTCCGGCATCCCGGCACGATTGGCCTTGATGTCCAGCAACAGGCGATTGAACCAGTGCTTGAGGTGTTCGGCCGGCAGACAGTCCAGCGCCTGCTCAAGCAGCTCCTCGGTCAGCACGCCCCAAAACACGAAGGGTGACTGCACCCCCGACTTGGCGCGAAAGCGCTGGCGGATGGTCTCGGCATAACGCCCATCGTCCAGCTCTGCCAGGCACGCCTGGAACAGATCGGCACGCCGGGAATGAAAATCCTCGCTGAGCAGGTCCACCGGCCCACGCTGGAACGGGTGAAAAAATGCGCCAGGCAACGGTGCGAAAATCGCCGGCCAGCAGAGCAGCCCGAACAACGAGTTGATCAGGCTGTTTTCGACGTAATGCACTGGCGCCGTGGGTTCATCGAGATGAGCCTGGACGTAGAACTCAACGGACAGTGCCGGGTCGATTCGCGACAGACTCAAGTCCAGGCGCTCAACCTCGCGCGTCTTGACCCGAGGCGCCGGCGGGCCGCCGAGTTTACGCCGCAACCGGGGCAGAACCCGCGACAGCTGTTGTTGCTCGGCGGCGCTCTCCGGCGCGTGTTCGGCGTGGGTCGCCAACTCCAGGGCCAATTGAAACTCGGCACAACGTTCCAGCACCCGGATCAAGCGCAACCTGGCGCCGGGGTACGCACATTCGCGGTAGATCGTCAGCGCTGCCGGGAAATCGGCAATGCGCTCGCAGTGTTGCCCGATCTGAAACAGCAGCTTGGCGCGTCGCCGCTCAAGCCAGGGGTTGGCAGTTTGCAGTGCCTGGATCTGTTCGACGACTTGTTCCAGCGCCTCCCCGGCTTCAAAACGCAGCTGACAATCGTGCAGATAGAGAAACGCCTCGACGTCGTCACGACTGCGCAAGCCTCGGGATTCGGCGCAAAACTCGACTTTCTCGTAGGTAAAGATCCCAAGATCCGCCAGGACAAACTCCGACCAGTCCTGATACAGGTTGCCGAAAAACATCAGCCGCAGCCGATCGCACAGATCCATGGTGGTCAGGCTCAACAACCGGTCATCCAGCGTCGGGCACCAGTTCTTGAAGGACTGCGCCTCGGTGAACTGCTCGCTCAGTGCGGCCAGCCACTCGGACTTTTTCGCTTTGGGTTGTTCGATGGCCGTGCTGAAGCACTGAAGGATTTCCGGTTTAAGCAGCACCTCGAACAGTTGCTCAATCGACAGTGGCGCCTGTTCGTCAACCCAGCCAAGGGTCAGCAAGGGTTCTGCCGCGCTGGCGATCTCGCCTATTTCGGCGTAATGCAACTTGCCGAGGCGAAAATGCTCGCCCTTGCGCATGACCATCCTGACCAGCAGTGCCTGAGAGGCGCGCGGCAACTGGCCAAAATCAACGATGAATTGCTGCTCCTCCGCGCTCAGCACATCGGCATAGCGCTGTTCAAGCCAGGCGAGCACTTGTTGGAAGTTGTTCAGGTAATAGAACGGATCTTCGAGCGGATTGACTGTCACGAATAGAAAGCGCCATGGCGAGCAGATACTGGTTATGCGTACAGATATCAGCTGAGCCCGGTGCTGGCAAACGGAAAAAGATCGGCGGCCGGTTTTGCGTAATGAAGGTCACCATGTCCGGCTCGTGTTACGGCTTAACTGATCGTCATCATTCGGTTTTCGACTTTTTCCGTCATAAACCGAACTTTCCTGGAGTGAGTGACACCAACAACGGTCGGTATCGAAATGACGCACCTGTGCGTCGAGACGATCAAAAGAATTCTGTAAGAGAGGTTTATTGATGAATATCCGTATTCTGAGCATGCCCTTGGCGATCGTCGGCTTGCTGGCATTAGGCGGTTGCGCGTCGCCAACGGTGGTGACGTTGCAGAACGGCACGCAATATTTGACCCAGGACACGCCGAAAACCAAAGGCACAGACGGTTTCATTGAGTTCAAGGACATTTCCGACGCCAAGATCAAGGTCAAGGCGGACGATGTCGCCACCATCCGCACCGGAAAATGATCGAAAGCCTCAGGGCATCTGCAATGCAGGGTCTTGCCCCGGGATACTGTTATCGCAGGAAATGACCTGCCCGCCGCGTCGCAGCAATTGCCCCCTGATGGTTTGGCAGCGCTCGTATTCCCGGGCATTCGCGTTGTCGATGCTGATATTGCCGGTCACGGGCGGTTGCTTGCCATCACCCAGGCTCAGTTTCACCCAGGGTTGTTCCGGCTGAATCTGGAAACGGCTGTTCTCGGGTTCAGGCTCGGTCTGTTCAACCTGTGCGGGTGTTGGCAGTTGATCGGCAGTTACGCCATATCGGTTCAAAATCGAGCCATGAGGCAACTCCTCGGCCATCGCGCTCGCCGATAACATCATCAGCGCTGCTGCGACTGCCTGCCTCTTGCTGTTACTCACTGTGTTCAATCTCCTGTTTCGGTTCACCGCGCCTGGTGTCTGTGTTGCTCGAAGGTGGCGCCCTCTGGAAACGTATGGCCTGCCCGGTGGTTTAATGCCATGGCAAAAAAAATACCGGGGCACACCCGCAAAATTCTAATTTACGCCTGGCTCACCGGAACATTGTGGCTATGCTTTTCAGAGTCGACGGGCGCTTTCCTGATCCCGAGGAAATGCTTTTGTCCGGTATTTGAGCCTGTCGTGTAGCGACAGGTCACCTTTTTCAATCAGAAGGAATTACCAGCGTGCAGCCCCTACAACGCCCATTGAGCGATAAGGACTTCGCGCTTCCCCTGCCCGGCTTCAAAGTGCTGGCACTGGCCCTTACCGTATTCGGGCTCAGTGCGTGCAGCAGTATCCGCGCGCACACCACCGAATACGCCGGGGCCGAGCACACAACCGCGACGTCCCCGGACTCGGTGCAAATACTGCGTACCGCGCCGACACGACCGTACACGCGGTTGGGTGAAGTGATTCTGCACACACGCACGCAGCCGGCCCCGCCCGTCAGCGAGTTCGAGCAGAGACTGCGTGAAGAAGCGGCAAAAATCGGCGGCGATGCGGTGGTGGTGATCTACGACATGACCCTACCCATTTCGGATTACGTCAGCGTCGCGCTTCCGCTGGACCGGGATCTCCATTCCGAGCAGAGACGCAAGCTCAAGGGCATCGTGATTCACTATGAATAAACGCTGAAAAGCCCGACGCGAACCGCAATGCTGTTCACTTAAGGAAGTCTGGAGGCCTGAGAAGTATCTGTGGCGAGGGAGCTTGCTCCCGCTGGGGTGCGAAGCGGCCCTGATTTGGGCCTGCTACGCAGTCCAGCGGGAGCAAGCTCCCTCGCCACAACTGCGGATGAGCCTGAAACATCGGCTTAAGTGAACAGCATTGCGACGCGAACCGAGGTTCGCGCCGGGCTTTTTAATGTCAGGCGATCACCACGCCTGAACTGGCCAGGTGATCGATCCCGATCCCGACCAGCGTCACCGAGTCATGACCGAAGCTCAGCACGGTATCGGTGCCTACGGCTTTGGCGTGGTCGCGTACGTCGTAGTTTTGCCCCACGCCTTCGACCCCGAGGAAGACCAGCTTGTCGCTGCTCTGGTAGCCAAGGATCCGGTCGTTGCCGAAGTGGCCGCTGAACAGGAAGGTGTTGCTGCCGCCTCCCGACTCCATCAGGTCATTACCGGCACCGCCGACAAACACGTCATTGCCCTTGCCGCCGATCAGATGATCATTGCCGTCCAGGCCAAACAGCCAGTCGCCAGCTGCATGCGCCGTGAGGACATTGTCTCCCGCGTCGCCCTTCACCGATGACGCGTACTGGGTCAGGTTATTGCCGACCTGCAAGCCTTTGTCGGTGACGCTATGGGTCACGTCATCCTTGAGCAAGCCCCAGAGAAACCCCGGTTCTTTACTGATGATGCTGCCGATATCGCGGGTGATGCTGATCCCGCCGTTGGCATCGCGCATGTACACAGTACCGGCGCCATCGTTGGCAAAATCGAAGTTTTTCACCGACTGCTGCAAGTCCAGCGTGTTGCTGCCCTTGCCGCCCAGCAGGATGTTGTAGCCGCCGGCATCCCTGAAGGTGTCGTTGCCATCGCCGCCCTCCAGATAGTCATTACCTTTGCCGCCCTGGATCAAATCGTCACCGTTACTGCCGATAATAAAGGTGCTGCCCTTGTGCGGCTCGGCGTTGCGGTTGAGGTCCTGAACCCAAGTGTTGCTGCGCGCCGGGTCCGACAGGTTGGCGGCGATGATCGTCGAGTCCTTGCTGGTCAGGTCATAGAATTTCGACTCCAGCACCCGGGTCATGCCATCGCCGTAACCGGTGGGCAGATGGGAAATCCAGGTCGGGACGTTGAGGATCGAAAACGGCAACACGTTCCATGCCGCCGAGGCGTAATGGTCGTTGAAGCTGACGATGTTGTTGGTTGCCGAATCCTGATGCGCATCGTGTACGCCGACCGATGCCAGGTTGAACGTTGAACCGTCCAGCGCACGGAATACCGGGTCGTTTTCGTAACCGATGTTGAGCACCTTGTCGGTACTGCTTTGGGTCGGTGACGCGTAGGCGATGTAGTTGGAATCCTTGTAGAAGCCGTTCCAGTGATCGCCGCTCAGGTCCGCCAGGCTATTGACCGCCAGCCCGCCGAGACTGTGGCCGCTGACCAGTACATCCTTGCCGCTCAGGCCATTGGCGGTGGCAAATGCGGCGACATTCTTGAGCAATGAACCAAAGGCTTCGCCGACGTAGTTCTTGGCGTAGTCCTTGGGCCCGAGCGCCGCCATCAGGTCGTTGATCACATCGCCGATGGAGTCGCTGATCTGTATTTCACGTGGGCCGCTGGTGCCGCGAAACGCGATACCGATTTCGGTGAGATGGCCTTGAACGTCGTACTTGCCGAGGATCTCGACCTGAGCACTGGTGTAACCGGCTTTCTCGCCGAAGAAGGTTCCCCGCACATCGACCTTGCCGCCATAGCCTAACTGGCTGGCAGTGATCGGGGTCCAGCCGGCCTTTTGCACGGCGTCCAGCGCGGCTTTTTCCGAATCGGGATTCCAGGGAACGCCGGGAATCACCCCTTGCGAGTCGGTGCCGCCGATCAGCGCAGTGACCAGCGTCGCCGGCAGCCCAAGGCCGAAACCATTGTGCTGATAGCCCGTGGCAAAGCCATTGTCGAGGTTGTGATAGGAGTACAGCGTGATCGCCAGCGCATCGGAAAACAGCGCTTTGGATTCGGCTGAGTTGTGGTTTTTGTAGTCATAGACACCCATGGTATTGCCTCTCTTTTGTTGAAATTGTTAGAGAAAGCTCACGCAGCTGGAACGCCCTGCAGCGCAGGGCGTTCCATTTAGTGCTTCTGTGGTTTAAGCAAATATGATCTCCGCACCCGACAGGTTATTCAGGCCGACACCCACCAGCGTCACCGCGTAGTCGCCGACCTTGAGCAGCGTGTCGTTACCCGATTGCGAAACGTGCTGGCTGTAGTCATAGCCCTGCCCTGCGCCTTGAACGCCCATGAACACCAGCTTGTCGCTGCCCTGGTAACCATTGATGGCGTCGAAGCCGAACGCGCCGCTGAACAGGAAAGTGTTGTGGCCGCCGGAGGCATACATGACGTCATTGCCCTCGCCGCCGACGAACGTCACCTGGCTCTTGTCGCTGCGCAGCACGTCGTTGCCGGATAACCCGAACAACCAGTCACCGTCAGCGGTCGCAACCAGCGAATTGCCGTAGGCATCGCCATTGAGCGAGTGGCTGTAGTGAGTCAGCTCGGTGCCGGCCAACAAACCTTTGGCGCTGACGTTGTAGGTAACGTCCTTGTTCAGCAGACCCCACATGGCCCCCGATTCCTTGCTGACCAGCGCGCCGATGTCGCGGGTCATGCTGATGCCGCCGTAGCTGTCGCGCACATACAGCGTGCCATCGCCATCGTTGGCAAAGGTGAAGTTCTTCAGCGGCTGTTGCAGGTCGAAAACGTTCTGCCCTTTGCCGCCGAGCAGGATGTTGTAGCCACCTGCGTCCCTGAAGGTGTCATTGCCGTCGCGGCCTTCAAGGAAGTCATTGCCGGCGCTGCCGCGCAGCAAATCGTTGCTGTCGGTGCCGATGATGAAGGTACTGCCGGTGTGCGTTTCACCACTGCGGCCCAGGTCTTCGATCCAGGTGCTGGCGCGCAACGACTCCGACAAGGTCGAGACGAGGATCGTCGAGTCCTTGCTGGTGAGGTCGTAGAAGCTCGAGCCGATCACCCGGTTCAGGCCGTCGGCATAGCCGAGGGAACTGTGGGCCGCCCAGTGTTGCGGGTTGGCAATGCTGAACGGGGTCATCTGGGTGGAGACGTAGTGGTCGTTGACATTGACGATGTTGTTGGTCGCCGAGTCCTGAACCTTGTCGTGCTTGTACAGCGATGAACTGGTGAAGGTGGTGCCGTCGAGCACACGAAACACCGGGTCGTTTTCGTAACCGATGTTCAACACATGGGTGCCCGCCGGGCTTTGCGTCGGCGAGGCGAAGGTCATGTAGTTGGCATCCTTGAAGTAACCGCCCCAGTGGTCGGCACTCAATTCGGCCATGCTGTTGGCCCCCAGGCCTCCGAGGCTGTGGCCGGTGATCAGCACGTCCTTGGCATTCAGGCCCTTGGCGCTGGCGAACGCGGCGACGTCCTTGAGCAAGGTGTCGAAGGCGCTTTTGGCGTAGTTCTTTGCATAATCCTTCGGGCCGATAGCGGCCAGCAGATTATTCTTCATGTCGCCGTAGGTGTCGCTGTAACCCAGGCCTCCAGTCCCGCGGAACGCGATGCCGAGGGAGATCAGCTTGCCTGCCGCGTCGTACTTGGCCAGTACTTCGGCTTCGGCGCTGGTAAAACCTTCCTGCTCGCCAAAGAAGGTGCCCTGGGCGCCGACCTTGCCTTGATAACCCAATTGCCCGGCGGTGACCGGCGTCCAGCCGGTAGCCAATGGCTTGCCAGTCGGCGTGTAGGCGTAAAGCGTCAATGCAATCGCATCGCTGTACAAGGCCTTGCTGGCCTCGCTGCCGAACTTCCTGTAATCAAAAACACCCATTTTCTTGCCTCTTCATTGCTGGTACGTGTTGCGGTTTTTCAAATCAGAACTGCCAGTCGAGGGTCAGCCCGACGCCGTGGGTCTTGTCCCGCGAGCCCAGCAGTCCGTTGTAATCCAGGTTCAGCGAGACATCGCGTGCCAACGCCAGCCCGGCGCGAACACCGACCACCGCCGCATTGCGGTCCATGGCAACGCTCTGCACGGCGAACGGCGTACTGCCGGAGGCAAACACGAGGTTTTCCTCGGCGTGGATGTTGCTCAGGTTGTGCTGCCAGCCGAGGGTCCCGGACAGGTCGAGTTGCTGATGTTCGGTGAGTGCCAGGCGTTTGCTCGCTCGCAGACCCAGTGTGGAAAGCACCGCGTCACGGGTGTCGTCGCCGCTCTTGAGCGCTGCTGCACCGCCCTTCTCGGTGAAACTGTCACTGTCCAGGTGCACGTAGGCCAGATTGGCGAACGGCTCCAGTGCCAACGGCTGCAGGTCCAGGCGATAAGCCGCCTCAGTGAACACTTGTGTGGTGTGGGCATCGCGCTTGGATTTCTGCTTGGCACTGACATCGCCGAACTGCAGGTCGCGTTTGGCATCGATGCGGTGCCAGCTGTACGCACCGCCGACGCTCAGACGCAGCGCATCCATTTCATGCCCGGCGTACAGGCCCAAGTGGTAGCTGTCGACCGTGGCGGAAGAATGGGTGCCATCGCCCATGTTCAGCGAACTGTTGCTGTAACCGGTGACGAAACCCAGGCGCGTGTGGTCGGCAATCAAACCGTCGGCCCCGGCCAGCAGACCGCCGATGGAGCTGGTGTAGTTGGCGTTGTCGTGGCCGCTGTCGGTCTTGCCCCAGGCGCCCAGTACTTTGACCCAGGCGTTGTTTTCGGCGCTGTTCGGCGTTGCGGCGTCATACAGACCACCATCGCGCAGGCGCTCACCGACGGCATCACGCAGATAGCGCGAGTCGTTGACCAGCAAGGTGCCGATCGCCGGATGAATTTCTCCGGACAATTGCTGGAAGGCTTGCTGCGCGCTCGCCGCGTTCGGCGACAACAGCAGGCTTTCATACACGGCGTTGCCCGCGCCCAGATGTTCGGCAGCGACAGCCACGGAGCGTTGATTCGGGGTTTGCCCGACGCTGGCGAAGGAGTTGCCATTGCGCTCGATCGCCAATTGCACGCCGGTCGCCGAGTAATCGAGGCTGCCACCGATAAACGCGTAGTTCGGCAACACCGCGCCGAACTGGCCCTGGATACCGCCGGCCGCTTGCAGGATGTTGTACTGATGACCGATCAGGCTGCGCACGTCGCCGGGGCTTAACAGCGTCGGGCTGTTTTCCCGCGACAGGCTCACGGTCGCGCCCTGGATCGTGGCTGTGCCACCGGCAACAATGCTGTCGCTGCTGGTCGGGGACAGCTCGACGGCATAGGTCGAGCCGGGCTCGAAGGTCACATCGCCGGCCACGTGCAAAGTGCCGATCGAGTTGCCCGGCGCAACGGTGCCGCCGCTTTTCGCGGTCAATGCGCCGACCTGCCCGGAGCCACCGAGGATGCCGCTGTCGTTGACCGTGACCGCCGACAGCAACGAACCGTTGAGGGCCAGTCGCCCCTGATTCACCAGGGTTGGCCCGGCATACGTGTTGTTGCCCGTCATCACCAGCGTGCCGATGCCCTGCTTGGTCAAGCCGCCGTGGCCGGAAATATCGTTGCGCCAGACGTCGAACCCGCAACTGATGTCGTTACAGATCCGCTGCGTTGGCTTGCCGGCATCGATGACCGCACCGATGCCCGGCAGGTCGGCGACAAACTGGCCGGAGCCGTAGGAGCCGGCCACCCGGAATTCCTGCGGGATGTCGGCATCGGCGACAAACATGGCCGGACCGTCGATGCCCTTGCGCAGGTTGATCATGCCCCAGCCGTACAACGAATCGATGCCCGGTGCGCCCATGTCGGTGGCGGTGGTTTTCAGCACCGTGGCGACCTGCGCGCCGGTCATGTACGGGAAACGTTCCATCAACACGGCGGTGGCGCCGGCAACGTGTGGCGCGGCCATCGAGGTGCCGTTCTTGTTGGCATAGCCCACGGTCAGGTCATCGGCGTTGGTGCCGCCGAGCACCGCGCTGTAGATCTTGGTACCCGGTGCCGACACACAAAAGCCTGCGGTATAACCGCAACGCGACGAGAAGGTGCTGATGATGTAGGGATTGGCGCTAGTGGTGTCCGGGTTCATTTGCAGCGCCGCGACCGTGACCCAGTTTGCGGCAATGTCCGGCACGAAGTAGCCCAGGCCGGCAATCGCGTCCGGGTTGTTGAGGTTGTAGTCGTTACCCGCGGCGAAGATGGTCACGATACCGCTGCGCGCCGCGTCGATGGCGCCCCGGTACGCACCGCCCTGTTTGGTGTTGAGCAGCGGCTGGATCTGATCGAACTGTGCCTGGCCGTCCTGCACGGTGAAATGCGGGAACGCCGGGTCCTTGCCGCCCTTTTTGAAGCGATCGGTGATGCCGATGCCCCAGCTGTTGTTGATGATCCGTGCGCCGCTTTCTCGTAGGCCGTCCCAGCCGGCTTTGTAGACCGCGCCGTCGTTGCCGAGAATGATCCCGTCTTCAGGTCCCGGGTCGCCGTTGTCGGCGCTGATGATTTGCGCGTTGAACGCCACACCGTGCATCGGACTGCCATCGCGGCTGCCGGCGGCAATCCCGCCGACGTGAGTACCGTGGTACCCCAGCTTGCCGTCGGAACCTATCGTCGGTGTGCCGTCATACCGAAAGGCATCTCCGGCTTTGACCGGAATGTAGGGGTCGGTGTATTCACGGATACCGCTGGTGACCAGCGTCACCACTTTGTCCACGCCGGAAAACTCCGGGTGTTTGGCGTAGACCGGTTGATCGAAGATGCCCAACTTGACGCCTTTACCGGTGTACCCGGCTGCGTAGGCATCCTGGGCGTTGATCGCGCCCAGGCCCCACTCGGCGTTGAATTCGGGACTGCGCCAGCTGTTCGGATCGCCGAGCTTGGCGCTTTCCACATAGGGCGCGGCCTGAGCGACCCCGATCGCCGCCATATAAGCGATAAAGGCTCCATTGAGAGCTTTGGCCTTGCGGCTGATGCCGATTTGCACAGGTGTGTTGTTGCGCGACTTGCCTTTCATCCAGCTACCTTCCTTAGTTGACTTGCTTGAATCCCCGCGTGTTTATCCGCACGCATCTTGTTGTGTTCCATGCTCCCCCGTAGCAGCGGCCGCAGGCCGCATTCGGCTCGGTCCGCGCTCGGGCGCAGCAGGCGTAAATCCATACCCCGCGGTGCATCAAATTCACCGAGCCGCCCGCATTGGCGAGCGCTTCGCACTCGAACGCCGGCTGCGCCAGCTGCTACAAAAGCTACGTTGCACACACAACCCTGTAGCAGCGGCCGCAGGCCGCGTTCGGCTGCGAAGCAGTCGTAAAACCATGCCCCGCGGTGCATCAGGCTCACCGAGCCGTCCGCATGGCGAGCGCTTCGCCCGAACGCGGACCGACTCGAACGCCGGCTGCGCCAGCTGCTACAAAAGCTGTAGTGTTCTTTAGAACTGCCAATTCAGGCTCAGGCCTACTCCGTGGCTGTTTTCGCCGCTGGCCAGACGGCCGTTGTAATCGAGGTTCAAACGGACGTCCTTGGCCAATGCCAGCCCTGCCTGAACCCCGATCAGCGCCGCGTTGCGCGCCAGTGGTGCGCTTTCGACGGCGAACGTCGGGCCGCCACTGGCAAACGCCAGATGGTCTTCCGATCGGGTAGCGCTCAGGTTGTGTTGCCAGCCGAGGGTGCCGGCCAGGTCGAGCTGTTGCTGACTGGAAAGGTTGATGGTTTTCAGCGCTCGCACACCCAACGTACCGAGCACCGCATCACGCGTATCGCGACCACTTTTCAGCGCTGCGGCATCGCCTTTTTCGCTGAAACCTTCAGTGTCCAGGTGCACATAGGCGAGGTTGGCGAACGGCTCCAGTGCCACGGGCAGCCGGTCCATCCGGTAGGCGGCTTCGGTGAACACTTGCGTGGTGTTGGCGTCGACCTTGGCTTTCTGCTTGGCGCTGACTTCGCCGTAGTGCAGGTCGCGCTTGATGTCTGCCCGGTGCCAGCTGTAAGACCCGCCAAGACTCAGACGCCACGCGCCCAGTTCGCGTCCGGCGTAAGCGCCCAGGTGGTAACTGTCGACCTGCGCCCGCGAGTGGGTGCCGCTGTCCAGGTTCAGCGAGCTGTCGCTGTAGCCCGTGACGAATCCCAGACGAGTGTCTTCGTCGAGCAAGCCGTCGACCCCAGCCAGCAAGCCGCCAATCGAGGTGGTCGAACCCGCCGCGTCATTGCGCGTATCGGTCTTGCCCCAGGCGCCCAGCGCCTTGACCCAACCGCTACCGCCCGTTGCCGGATCGGCCTGCAAACGCTCGGTCACCGCATCACGCAGGTAGCGGCCGTCGTTGATCAGCAAGGTGTCGAGCGCCGGATAGATTTCTCCGGACAACTGCTGGAACGCCTGTTGGGCAGACGCTGCCGATGGCGACAGCAAGAGGCTTTCGTAAACCGGATTGCCGGTGCCCAACTGCTCGACGGCAGCAGCCACGGAACGTTGATTCGGGGTTTGCCCAACACTGGCGAACGACGTGCCGTTGCGTTGAATCGCCAGCTGCACGCCCGTCGCCGAGTAGTCGAGAATGCCGCCGATGAACAGATAGTTCGGCACCACCGCAGCGAATTGCCCCTGAATACCGCCCGCCGCTTGCAGGATGTTGTACTGGTGACCCAGCAGGCTTTCGACCTGGCTGGCACTTAACAGTGTCGGGCTGTTTTCCAGCGCAAGGCTGACGGTGGCACCAGTAACGGTCGCCGTGCCGCTGGCAACAATGCGGTCGCTGCGGGTCGGCGACAGCTCCACCGCATAGGTCGAACCGGGGGCCAGCGTCACATCACCGCTGACCTGCAAGGTGCCGATCGAATTGCCCGGCGCGACGGTTGCGCCGCGGTTGGCGATCAATCCACCGACTCGCCCGGAGCCACCCAGGGTGCCGCTGTCATTGACCGTCACCGCCGAACTCAGCGACCCATTGACCGTCAACAGCCCGCCATCCACCGTGGTCGAACCTCGATAGCTGTTGTTCCCGGCCAGTATCAACTGACCCGCACCGGATTTGATCAGGCTGCCTTCATACAGTCGTGTCGCGGCAGCCGCATCGCGCGCCGTACCCACCGCATAATCGGTCTGGTCCTGCTGACTGGCATTGGCCGCGACACCGTTTTCCCAGCCTTTGTCTTTCAAGGTCTGTTGCCAGGCGCTGTGTTCGGCGGCATCTTCGCTCTGACGCTGGATCAGCGCCTTGTCCGAGATGTCGTTGCTCCACACATCACGTTGACCGGCGGCAAGACTGGCGTCGAATGGACCGAGCAATTGCCCCGGCCCTCTCATCGCCCGCGCAAGGTCGGGCACGCCCCAACCGACCCGAGCGGTCGGCGCGTCGGTGATCGAACCGTCAAGCTGGGTGGCTGTGGTCAGCAACACCTGCAAGGCTTGCTGGTTGTTCATGTACGGATAGCGTTCCATCACCAGCGCCAAGGCCCCGGTTGCATGGGGCGCCGCCATCGACGTGCCGTTGTAACTGGCATAACCGCCACCGACGATGGTGCTGTAGATCTGCGCGCCCGGCGTGCTGATACACCAGTACTTGGCGATCCCGCACTGGTTGTATTTTTGCTGGTTGTTTTTATCCAGCCCCGAGACCGCCAGCCAGTGGCCTTCCAGGTCCGGCTCGAAATACGGCAGGCTCGCACGCACGCTGGCGTTGGCGTACCCGCTGTTGCCGGCGCTGAACACGTTGATCACGCCGCGACGCGAGACATCAGCGGCCGCATCGATCCAGGTGTTGCGGTTCCAGTGCTGGGCATAGGCGGCGTGCAGACTGTCAATCGTCTTGTAGTCGACATCCTTGGGCTGGCTGCCCCAGCTGTTGTTGATTACCCGCACGCCAGCATCGGCCAAGGCGTCATAGGCCGCCTTGAAATACTTCGGGTCGGGGCCGGGGCCAAACAGGAAGCTGTCGTTCTGATTGGTATTGGCGACGTACACATCCGCGTTGAACGCCACGCCGTGCATGCCGACACCGTCACGCGCAGCGCCCATGGTGCCGGTGACATGGGTGCCGTGGGAGTCGTTGTTGGCGTTGTGAATGCCGCTGACACTGAACGGTGTGCCGTTGAGGTCGTTGCCGGTGGCCGTGACCGCATGAAAGCGTGCGGCTTCGGGATGGTTCGGATCAAAACCCGAGTCCAGCGCGCCGATCTTCACCCCTTTACCGGTGAATCCTGCGGCGTAGGCTTCATTCGCCTTCAGGCGATCCAGGCCCCAGTCGCGCTGGTACTCAGCGGTGCGCCAACTGGCGGGATCCCCCACTTGCCCCGGATCGAGATAAGCCGCCTGAACTGCAGCAGGCAGCGCGGCGACGAGCAACAACAATGAGCCGGTGGTGATCGGCTGGGCACGATTACGACGTACGTCCGTGTTCATAAATACTCGCTTTCCTGGCGTTATTAGACTTGTAGTCCCCTATCCCGGGGCGGTGCAGCGGTGTGGCGTTTATCGGGTGGTCTTACGCGCGCCGAAGGCTTCATCGACCTTGGCCAGGTCCTCCTCGCGCAAGTTGCCGGCGTAGTAATGCAACTTGGTCCAGGCCATTAAATAGTCATAACGGGCCTGGGCCAGGTCTCGGCGTGTGGTGTAGAGCTGCTGTTCGGCGTTCAGTGCATCAAGGTTGACCCGCTCGCCACCGAGGATGCTTTGCCTGGTCGAGACCACCAGCGCTTCGGCCGAGGTCAGGGCCTTTTGATAGGCGCGCAACTTGCTGACCCCTGACAGGCAGGCGCTGAACTGGCGCCGCAGCTCGATCAGGGTTTCGCGGGTTTTCGAGTCCAGGTCGTATTCGGCCTGCTCCATCGAGCGACTGGCCTGACGCGTCGACGCCGACACCCCGCCGCCGGCATACAACGGCACGCTGATCTCGATACCGATGGTGTTGGTGTCGTAACGCTGGTTGTAGGTGTTGCCGCTTTCCGACTCGTTCTTGCGTGCCGTCGCATAGGCGCTGACCCTGGGCAGGTGCCCGGCGCGATTGCGCTCCACTTCGAACCGCGCCACTTCCACCGCCTGACGCTGGGAAGCGAGGTTCGGGTTGTTGCTCAGTGCGAGCTCATGCCAGCTGTCGAAATTGGCCGGTTGCAAGGAGAACGACTCAAAGGACTCGCTCAACGGCTCGAGGTCCTTGATATCGATATCCCGCGTACCGATCAGCGCGCCCAGCTCACGCAAGGAAGCGTCTTGCTCGTCGCGGGCCTCGATTTCTTCGGCGGTCGCCAGTTCGTAACGCGATTCCGCTTCGAGAATATCGGTGCGGGTGCCCTCGCCCTGACGGAACATCTGTTCGTTCTGCTGGAACTGTTGCTCGAAGGCTTTTTTCTTCGCTTGCGCGATGTCGATCTGATCCTGGGCAAACAGCGCCTGGGTGTAATAGGTCAGCACCCGGACCAGCAGTTCCTGGCTCTTGCCGCGAAAGTTTTCATCGGCGAACAGCGATTGCGCCACGCCCTTGCGATACGCCGCGTACGCCTCGTAGTCGAACAGCGGCTGTTGCAAGGTAAACGTCGAGCCATAGCTGTTGTAGTTGCGGTCTTCGGTCTGGTTGCGGCGGCGCTCGTCCAGGGACGTGGCCTTGGAGTTGTTGCGGCCCTTGTTGTAGTTGTACGACAGTTTTGGCAGCAGGCCGGCGCGACCGATCGTGCGGTTTTCCAGGCCGGCGTCGCGTTCCTTGATGGCGCCGAGGAATATCGGATCATTGCGCAGCGCCTGTTCGTACACCTCAAATGGCCCCATGGCGTAAACGTTGGTGCAGACCAGCAATGCAATAGCGGTCCCGAGAATGGAATGCTTGCTCATACGACGGAACATCCTTATTCCTCGGTCAATGCGGAGCCTGCCCGGTCGAGCAGAGGTTTGAACAGATAGTTGAGGAGTGAGCGTTCGCCGGTGCGCACGAACATCTCGGCTGGCATGCCCGGCTTGATCACCAGACCGTTGAGTTTCTCCATGGCGACATCGCTGACGCTGCTGCGCAGCACGTAGTACGGCACGCCGGTTTTCTCGTCGACCATCTGGTCGGCGGAAATCAGGCTGACTTCGCCCGGTACCCGCGGGGTCTTGCTCTGGTTGAAGGCGGTAAACAGGATGTCCACCGGCAAGTGGCTACCGACCTTGTCGATCAGGTTCACCGGCAAATGCCCCTCGACCTCCAGACGCGTGCCTTGAGGCACGATTTCCAGCAAGGTTTCGCCCGGACGAATCACTGCGCCTTCGGTGTGCACGCCGAGATTGACGGCGATGCCGTCGGCCGGCGCGACGATTTCACTCTGTTGCAGATTAAAACCGGCCGAGGTCAGTTGCTGCTCGAGGGTCAGGCTCTTGAGCTGCGCGTCCGCCAACTGGCTGCGTACCTCTTTCTGGTATTCCTCGCTGTGCTGTTGCAGCTTCAAGCGCGTTTCAAGAATGCCCTGCTCCACTCGCCCGCTTTCGCCGCTGTTCTGCGCCAGCTGCTGTTGCACCTGCGAGAGCTGACGCTGGAATTCCATCAGCCGGTTGCGCGGGATGTAACCGTTGTCCGCCAGGGGTTGCAGGTTGGTCAGTTGCTGGCGCAGGGATTCAGCCTGCGCGGTCAGGTCGGTGCGCGCCCGGCGCATCCCGGCCAATTGCGCTGTGGCGCCTTCGATGTTGGCGCGCAGCCCGGCCTGCTCACGATCAAACGCTTCGCGGCGGCTGCTGAACAGTTGCCGCTGGCCCTCCAGCACCAACGCCAGACGCGGGTCGGGGTCGTTGCTCAGCTCGGCGGGGAAACTCACCTGCTTGAGGTTGTCACGCTCGCTCTGCCACCGGGCCAGGCTGGCCCAGGCCATGCGGTATTGGGCTTGCAAGGATTGCACATCGGCTTCGACCTGCGTCTGGTCGAGGCGAAACAACGGCTGGCCTTGCTTCACCGCCTCGCCTTCACGCACCAGAATCCGGCTGAGCACCCCGCCACTCATCGATTGCACAGCCTTGCGCTTGCCGGACACCACCACCGTGCCCTGCACCGGAATCCCCTGATCGAGGGGCGCCAGGCTGGCCCAGAGAAAAAAGCTGCCGGCGCCGACCACGGCGAGTATCCAGCCCAAGCGGGTAAAATAACCGGCGCCGCGTTCAGGGCGCTCCGGTGCGTAACCTTGTTCGATTGTCATGCCGCTGTCCTTGCTCATACACCGCTGCTCTTGGTCGAGGCCTGATACTGGCGGCTCATGCTGAGCCCGGCCGGTGCTGCGACGGTTTTTTCCCGTGGCTGTTCCTGTTGTGCGCCAGACTGCTGTGCGCCAGACAGCGCCTTGAGCACTTCCTGGCTCGGTCCGAAGGCTTGCAGGCGGCCTTCGTTGAGCACCAGCAACTTGTCGGCCTGGGCCAGCGCTGAGGAACGGTGGGTCACCAGAATCACGCTGGTGCCTTGGGCTTTCATCTGCGCGATGGCACTGGCCAACGCTGCCTCACCAACGGTGTCGAGGTTCGAATTCGGCTCATCGAGCACCACCAGGCTTGGCTTGCCATACAGCGCTCGGGCCAGGGCCACGCGCTGTTTCTGGCCGCCGGACAAACCGCTGCCATCCTCGCCCAGCACGGTGTCGTAACCCTGTGGCAGGCGCAGGATCATCTCGTGCACACCGGCCTGCTGCGCGGCCTCGACCACCTTCTGCGGGTCGGCTTCGCGAAAGCGCGCAATGTTCTCGGCGACACTGCCGCTGAACAGTTCGATGTCCTGTGGCAGGTAGCCGATGTAGGGGCCGAGGTCATCGCGGTTCCAGCGATGGATGTCCGCACCGTCCAGCCGCACAGTGCCGGCCAGGGTTGGCCAGACACCTACCAGCACCCGCGCCAGGGTCGACTTGCCGGAGCCGGACGCACCGAGCACACCCAGCACCTCGCCGGCCCCAAGGTTGAAATTCACCATGTGCAAGGTCGCCGCGCGCTTGCCCGGTGGGCCGGCGCTGACCTGTTCGAAGGTCACCTGGCCCTTGGGCGCGGGCAACTCCATAGCGTCTTCATTTGGAGGGAACTCTTGCAGCAAAGCGTCCAGCCGTCGGTAGGCCAGCTTCGCCCCGCTCCATTGCTTCCAGACAGCAATCAACTGATCGATCGGGCTCAGCACCCGGCCCATCAGGATGGAACCGGCGATCATCATCCCGGCGGTCATGTCGCCCTTGATCACCAGCAAGGCGCCCAACCCCAGCACCAACGATTGCAGGCACAGACGCAGGGTCTTGCTCAAGGAGCTGATGACCGCACCGGTATCGCTGGCCTGGTTCTGCAAGCCGAGAAAACGTGAATGCACCTGGAACCAGCGTTTGCGCAACACCCCAAGCATGCCCATCGCCTGGATGGTCTCGGCGTTATGCAGGTGACTGGTGGCCAGTTGCGTGGACCGCTGCGAATAACCGCCAGCTTCACCCAAGGGCTTTTTGGTGATCGCCTCATTGAGGAACGCCAGACCGATCAACAGCACCGCGCCGACGGTAGCGAACACCCCCAGCCAGACGTTGAACAGATAAATCACGAACAGGTAGACCGGAAACCACGGTGCATCGAAGAACGCAAACAGCGCAGGTCCCGTGACGAACTGGCGAATGTGGGTCAGATCGCCCAACGATTGGCCGGCGTTGCCCTCGCCCTTGAACAGGTTGCGCTCGAATGCGGCCTGATAGACTCGCAGATTGAAACGTCGCTCCAGTTGGCTGCCGATGCGAATCACGATGAAGCTGCGCACGGTCTCCAGCAAACCGATAAACGCAAAAAAGCCCACCACCATCAGCGACAGCATGACCAGCGTGGTTTCATTCTGCGAGGAGAGTACCCGGTCATAGACCTGGAGCATGTAAATCGACGGCACTAACATCAGTACGTTAATCAAAGCGGTGAAACAACCGATGCTGATCAAAATACTTTTATAGTCGCCCAGCGCCTTCAATAGCGGTGCAGTGGGAGTGGTCTTCGCCATTCTCATTGATCTTCCCTGAGCTGATAGCCCGCGCGGTAGTTCGACACGGTTCCAATAAACTGCCCCCACTCTGGCGGGGGCATGCTTTTAATAATGCAACTGACAAGCGAACGAACTCTATGTCATGACGATATAGAGTTCAGGTTATTTACCGGTCAGCAAAAAACTGTGAGGGAGTCGTTATTCCATGACTGGAAAAGACTCGACTTACTCTGGTGTTCTTAGTCTGAAGCGCGTTGCAGGACAATCTGCGGATCAGAGTGTTTGGTACTTTCGTAGCGCCCTTCCTGCTGTCGGCCAAGATGAATAATTCTTGAACCTTCTTTACCGGTCAGCGATATACCGTCGGGTTCCGGGAACCAACCGACAGGTGTTTCACTCAGCCAACCGGCGAGGCATTGAATATCGCCCGCCAATGTTTGATTTTGCACAAGTTCCAGTGAACAGGTGTTCTGCGGCTGTGCCGTCAGGTAAACCTGCCATTGCCCGGCCAGTTCTGACGGGTCCGCTAATCTCAGGCTGCTTGCCATGACTACATCTCCAGAAAACATCATCAGCGTGGCAATCAGCCACGCCATTGCCCTGTAGGTAAAGGCGTTATGGGTCATAAGGTGCTTCGTTCCAGGTTGTAGCCTATGCAGGCTCGCCTACTGCAGCGGCGCTGGCAAGGACAAAGGGCAGCGCAGATGCGCTGCCCCCATAGTCATCGACTCAGGCCACGATGTCCGTGGTAGCTGCCTGGCCAACGGTGGTGACCAGGAAGTCAGCTACGCCGTGCCCGGAGAAGTCGATGGCAAGGCTGCTGCCACCGGAGATCGAGCTCAATACCGCGTCGCCCGCTGCACCGGTGAACGAATTCACGAAGTGCAGGCCTGCGCCGTTGGTAATGGCACTCAGGTCGATTTTGTCCAGACCGCTGGTGAAATCCAGAATCTGATCGGCCGCACCCGGCTTGGAGTCGGAGCTTGCTGCAAACACGAAGGTGTCGGAACCGCTGCCACCCCAGAGTTTGTCCGCGCCACCGGCACCGTAGATGATGTCGCTGCCGGCACCGCCCTTGAGCTCGTTGGCGACGCTGTTACCGATCAGCAGATCGTTACCCGAACCGCCGATGGCGTTCTCGATGGTCACACCCTTGGCAATGGAAACGTTACCTACCATGCCGCCAACGTCGGAGAACGAAGCCCCATTGAGGTTGATCTTCTGGTTTTGGGTAAAGCCGGAGAAATCCAGGGTGTCCTTGCCGCCCGCGTCCCACACCGAGAACACGACTTTGTCCGACGACGAGGTCGCGCTGTAGAAATCGCGGCCGGCGTTGGAGTTGAAGCCATAGGTGGTGTCACCGGTACGGGTGCTCATGTTGGCGCCGTAGAGCTTCTGCACCGCAGCAATATCGTCCATCAACGGACCGGACGAATAAGCCTCGACGCCGCCTTTGCTGAAGTTCTGGTTAGTGTTGCTTTCACTCCAGTAACTCATCAGGCTGTAGCCGCGCGTGTCCTGACCATAGACGGCGTCGTTGTAAGACGGAGTGCCTTCGCCGGCGTTGTAGTCGCCTGGGTGGGACAGACCGAGGGTATGCCCGATTTCGTGAGTCAGGGTCTGACGACCGTAATTGTTCACGCCCGGGGTCTTGTTGACGTTGTAGCCACTGCCGGTCAGGTACCACGACTGGCCGTCATAGCCAGGCTCGCTGCCAGGCAGGAAGGCAAACGCGGCCGCACCTTCCTGGCCGCCACTGTAGTTGCCGAAAGTCATGTGACCGTCACCGCCCTTGGCGGCTTCAGTGAAGGTGACATTGGCAACGTCGCCCCAGGATTGCATGGCGAGCACGGCCTGAGATTTCTGCAAGGCACTGAACTGACTGAAACCAGTAACACCCAGGCCGCTGAAATTCGACGTCGGAGCCGTCAGAAACGTGTAGGTGAGTTCGATCTTGCCGCTGCCGTTGAGATCGTGCCAAGCATAGCCATCTCGCAACAGCTGAGTTGCGGCTTGATCTACCGAGTAGGAGGGTTTGCCATTGACCGTAAGATTGCCGCCACGGTCATACTGATGGCTGAAACTATCGATCTGCGACCAGGCGCTACTTGTGGCAGCCAGTGAGTCAATAGCGTTCACTTTTACTTTCGACATAAACACACTTCCTTGTTTAGCAATGGAACAGTTTTTGTCAGACAGCGACAATCTCTGGCGAGATCGTCCTATCACTCGCCCAATGAAGGCGTAAGAAAGCTGACACATTTCGAAATCAAACGTCTACTACTTTTTTGACGTCAAATTGAACTGCTCCACAAAACTCCCGAAAACAATGACCGGCGGGTCGAAATAATCTTTGTAGTTCAATCCCCTTGATGGATTGTCGGACAATGATCTATTTAAATATTAAATAACAGTACAGTTGTATTTGATTGCTACGTCGCAGTTTTATGTGGCTTTGCGCCATCTAGTTGCATTCAAAACGCACTGTAAACGTTCGGCTTAAAGTGCATTAACCTAAATATCGCAGCCTTCGGCAGCGCCTATAGGTAAACACCGATGCAGGCGCTGCCGAAGGCTGCGATATTTTGATCTTTGGCTCTCGCCCCCGCACGGAATTTACCCCCTCAACTCCCCGTCCGAATCTTGTTCCCCAACCGTGTACGAACCCGGTCGATGTTCAGCGGGATGGACAAACAGCTTGTCGATCATTTCCCGGCTCGGATACACCTTGGTGCCGTAGACGTCATAGCTGAAACCGACGCCAGTTGACGCAACGAGCATCAGCGGCGCTCCGCCCGATGCCCTACAAAACATGATCCAGATCAATGACAGCGCTTCAATCGCCAAACGGCCTTAAAGATTTCACGGTCCTTTCACCAACGAGTGCTATTTTTAAAATTCAAACGGTTGGGCCAATGAGGGCCCATCCCTCCTAAACACGGGCTAACGGACGCGCTCGATGAACAAGGCGGGCAGCACATGAATAGAGTGTCGTTGAGCAAGGTTACGTTTCCAAACGCCTGCCAGCTGATGCGCTGGTATTTTCATCCCATGGGATTCGAGGCGAGCATGGATGCCCCGGACAGCATGATTGCCCGGTTGTTTGATCGTGCCAGTGGCGAGACCATGATCGCCATTGCCGGAATTCCCTGCGCTACCGTGATGAACGCCGCCGATGTCGAGCGAATAATCGAAGCGGTGGAGGATGAGCTTGAAGCCTTTGCTCCTCCTGCCCTGAAAAGTGCTTCTTGAGCCGCACCCTTGAGATCAAAGCCCACGCAGCGTGGGCTTTTTCATGTTCGAAGGTATTCCAGGTTTCTGCACCTGCCTGTTCAGACCGACTGCTTGCCAACGCGCTGATCGGCGAAGAAAGGCTTGCCCTGCGCGATCCTGTCGGATGCCTTGGGCATATTGACCGATTGATTGTCCTGGCCATCGACGTACCAATAGCAGTGCTTCACTGCCCGGGTGATGCCGACGTAAGCCAACCGCAGAATTTCGTCTTTCTGCGCACTGTCATAAGGCTCCGCGTCGCCGTCCTTGCCCAGCCCGGCCATGCGATAGACCTGATTCTTGTACGGTGAACTGGTCAGGTGCTGGCAATCGCCGAGCAGGAACACCGCGTCTGCCTGAAGCCCCTTGGCACTGTGATAGGTCAACTGCTTGAGCCGTCGAGCCTCGAATGGCAAGCTAGAATCAGCATTAACTACAGGTGAAATATGCTCTTCAATCAATGACTTATCGCTACTTTTTCGATACAGCATCAAGATTGAATCACCGTTTCGATAGTGTTCCATCAGACGCTTGGCCATGGCCGAATCATCCCGATCATGGACGTTGACCGGCAGCAGTTCCCCCGGCTCGCCACTGGCCTTGGCTTTTTTGCCGGGAATCGCCGGTGCGGCGCGCACGATATGCTCGGCAGCGTCGATGATGTGCTGATGGCTGCGGTAGTTTTCGCTGAGCATTACCCGCGTGGTAGCGGGTGACGCAAACTCCTTGTTGAACTCCATGAAGTATTTCGGCGAACTGCCGCGCCAGCCATAGATCGACTGCCAGTCGTCGCCGACACACAGCAGCGACGAGCGTTGCGCCCCGCGCCCGATGTGCATGGCCGGACCACGGCTGCGGATTTCCATCAGGGTTGCACGAATCCAGGAGACGATTTGCGGGGAAACGTCCTGAAATTCATCGATCATCAAATGCGACATCGGTCGCAGCAACTCATCGCTCAGCAGCTTGAGGTTTTCTGGCGAATGCTCACTGAACAAGGCGAACATCCGGTTGTAGGTCATCACCGGCGGCGACTGATCCAGCAGGTGATCCTCCAGGGCTCGCCAGTACAGGCTGAGCGCTTCAAAGAACAAACGGTCCGGATCGTCCTTGGCGAAACTCATCTGGCCCACGGCAGCCGGAACATCCAGCCCGAGGTTTTCGATAAAGCTGGCCGCCGCGACAAAACAATCGAGCAGTGGCGCGGAGCCGAGTTCGCCCTTGACCTTGTAATCGAACCCCGGCCCGGCGCTGGCATCCCCTGCCAGTGTGGCTAATACGCGCTTTGAAGATTCGTAGCTATCCAGCCAAATCAAAGGCTTACGGCAGAAAGCTTGAAACAGGGTGCGTTTGACTGCCCATTCGGCGCGAACCGTCAGTTTGGCGTTGGGACGGCTGACTTGCGGGTTTTCACGAGGGTCGAAGCCCAGCACGACCCAAGCGTTGAGGGTCGGGATGTAACCGTGACAGTGGAAGGTCGAACCGTTGATCTCGAATGCCTGGCGGCTCGGCTCAATGCCCTTGATCGGCCAGGCGCCTGCGCGGATCCATAGATCTTCGACGACATCACAGAGTTCTTCATCGCGCTTGGCCGCCAACTCGGTCACCGCCATGCGCTTTTGCACATCCGGGTGATCGCGTTCCAGCTCCTTGAGCTGCAAGGCGTGACGGGACAGCGGCGTAATCAGTTCGCGAAAGCGCTCGCTTTGAGTAAACAGCCGGTGAAAACAGGCATTGAGCTGTTGGCGCTGAGTGTCGTTGATCCGCAGATCGAACGGGTTGCTGTCGACCTCGGCGTCATCGAGCAGCGAACGGCCATTAAGGTTTTCGAAAGCCTGCAGCCGCTCGAATCCCGGCAGGCTACGGACCATCGGCAGAATGCGTGAGTGGAAGGTTCGCACCAGGTCGCGGGCGTCTTTCTGAGAGAGCGCTCGGCCCCACACGGCAAACAGCCCGATCAGTTTGTTGATGAAGTCCTTGCGCGATTCCCGGGTGAAGGTCACCACAGTCAACGAATCGAGTTCAAACCCCAGGTAATGGGTCAGCAGTAAAATGCGCAGCGCCAGGGTTGTCGACTTACCGGCGCCCGCCCCGGCAATCACCGAGGTCGAGGGGGTGTCGCTGAAGATCATCTTCCACTGGGCGGCGCTCGGCTGCGCCGACTCCGGCAACAAGCGGGCGACATCGGCCTTCATGCGTTTCTTGATCTCGGCACTCAGGGGCAGCCGCCAGTCGTCGAACAGATTTTCATCAATGCGCGGCGCCGGATGCTCGGTGGATCGGCTGTCGCGAATCAGCAGCACCTGACGGCCTTCTTCTATTCCGTCCAGCTTGCCTTCCTTGTAGCCGTAGTCGACGCCCGCGCTATGACCGCTGCGAAAGCCGTCAGCCTGGCCATGCAGCCAGGACGCCCGGTGCTGCGCGCGCAGACGATTGAGGCCGTGGCCAAAAAAACGCGCGGCCAGGCGTTTGAGCAACGGCATCTCGGCCAGGGGCAAAAGCTCGGAAGGAAGATCGGGATTGTGACGCGGCACGCTGACTCCAGGGTGTGAGGCTGTTGCAGGCTATGGTGTCTTCATTTGCCGGCGAGTTCTAGTCAAATGCTTATCCATCATTGGTTTAAGCGATGAAGTGAATGCTGAAACGTAGAATATAGCCTTTAATTAACATCTAATAATCTGATTGGATTAAGGCATTTTTTACGCTTTTTATCGATTGTTAACTGATAGATGATGCTTGCCATCAACCACCGGTTCTCGTTTTGCGGCTCAAGCGTTCCGCCCCATGACGAACCTTTTCAGGAGACGATCATGCTTGAACTCAGACCCTTCAATTCCCTGGGCGGCGCCCACCATGGCTGGTTGGATGCCCATCATCACTTTTCGTTCGCCGAGTACCATGACCCCAAGCGCATGAACTGGGGCAACCTGCGAGTCTGGAACGACGATGTGATTGCGCCGGGCACCGGATTCCCGAAACACCCGCATCGGGACATGGAAATCATCACCTACGTTCGCGAAGGTGCGATCAGCCATGAAGACAACCTGGGTAACAAGGGCCGCACCGAGGCTGGTGATGTACAGGTCATGAGCGCCGGCACCGGGATTGCTCACAGCGAATACAATCTGGAATCGACGGCAACGAAGATTTTCCAGATCTGGATCATCCCGAATGAAACCGGGCTGGCGCCGTCCTGGGGTGCCAAACCGTTTCCCCAAGGTCAGCGCGAAGGTTTCGTGACCCTCGCCAGCGGCAAGGCCGGCGACGACCAAAGCCTGCGGATCCGTGCTGATGCAAGGTTGGTGGCTGCGAACCTGAAGGCTGGCGAAACCGCCGAGTATCGACTGGACAACGGTCGCCGGGCGTACCTGGTGCCTGCCACTGGAGTCATTGAAGTCAATGGCTTGCGTGCACAAGCTCGAGACGGTGTAGCGGTTGCGCAGGAGCAGGTGCTGCGGGTGACTGCCATTGAGGACAGTGAAATCGTGTTGGTGGACCTGGCTTGATACGCTGAAAGCCAGATGCAAACAGGGGTGACCATTGAGGTCACCCCTTTTTTTCGGCAGTGTCCCATCCTGAATAAGGTTTACACCTGTTTCAGGACTAGACACTGTAAATGTGGCGAGGGAGCTTGCTCCCGTTGGGTTGCGAAGCGACCCTAAAATTAGCCACCGCGAGTATTCAGATGGAATACGATTACCGGATTACGACCGCTTCGCGGCCGAGCGGGAGCAAGCTCCCTCGCCACAGGCTCTCTATTATTTCGTGCTGATTGCGCTGTCCACCAGTGTCTGGGCTTCGCTGACCAATTGCTTGAGGTGATCGTCGCCAATGAAGCTTTCGGCGTAGATCTTGTAGATGTCCTCGGTTCCCGAAGGACGGGCTGCGAACCAGCCATTTTCGGTCATGACTTTCAGGCCGCCGATCGCCTGATCGTTACCCGGCGCCTTGCTGAGAATGCTCTGGATCGCTTCGCCAGCCAGTTGTGTCGACTTGACCTGATCCGGAGAGAGCTTGCCGAGCAAGGCTTTTTGCTCGGGGTTGGCCTTGGCATCGACACGTACCGAGAACGGCTCACCCAGTTCATCGGTCAGTGCACGATAAGCCTGGCTTGGATCACGCCCTGTGCGAGCGGTCATTTCAGCCGCCAGCAAGGCTGGAATCAGACCGTCCTTGTCGGTGCTCCAGACGCCGCCATCCTTACGCAGGAACGAGGCACCGGCACTTTCTTCGCCACCAAAACCCAGCGAGCCGTCGAACAGGCCATCGGCAAACCATTTGAAACCGACCGGCACTTCGTACAGGCGACGGTTCAGGCGCTTGGCAACGCGGTCGATCAAGCCACTGCTGACCACGGTTTTACCCACCGCCGCATCGGCGCGCCATTGCGGGCGGTTCTGGAACAGATAGTCGATGGACACGGCCAGGTAGTTGTTCGGCGCCAGCAAGCCGCCGGACGGGGTGACGATGCCATGACGGTCGTGGTCCGGGTCGCAGGCGAACGCCACGTCGAAACGCTCTTTCAGACCGATCAGGCCTTGCATGGCGTAGCTGGACGATGGGTCCATGCGAATCTGGCCATCCCAATCGACGGACATGAAACGGAACGTTGGGTCGACCTGGGTGTTCACCACCTCAAGGTTCAGGCGGTAATGCTCGGCAATCGCCGACCAGTAGCGCACCCCTGCTCCGCCCAGCGGATCCACGCCCAGGCGCAGGTTGGCGCCACGGATGGCGTCGAAGTCGATCACGTTGACCAGATCGGCGACGTAGGTATTGAGGTAGTCGTGACGATGGGTGGTGCTGGCCTTGAGTGCCTGCTCGTAGCTGATGCGTTTGACACCCGCAAGCTTGTTGGCCAGCAACTCGTTGGCCTTGGCCTCGATCCACTTGGTGATGTGGGTATCGGCCGGACCACCGTTGGTGGGGTTGTACTTGTAACCACCGCTTTGCGGTGGGTTGTGGGACGGCGTGATAACGATGCCGTCCGCCAGCCCCGACGTACGACCGCGGTTGTAGCAAAGAATGGCGTGGGAAATAGCCGGCGTCGGCGTGTACTCGTCGCCTTCGGCAATCATCACGGTCACGCCATTGGCGGCGAGGACTTCCAGCGCACTGGCGCCGGCCGGCGTCGATAGCGCATGAGTGTCGATGCCGACAAACAGCGGGCCGTCGATGCCCTGCGCTTCGCGATACAGGCAGATGGCCTGGCTGATGGCCAGAACGTGCCATTCGTTGAAACTCAGCTCGAACGAGCTGCCACGATGGCCTGAAGTACCAAACGCAACGCGCTGGGTTGAAACAGAGGCATCGGGCTGGCCGGTGTAATAGGCCGTTACCAGTCGCGGGATGTCGACCAACAACTCTACGGGTGCCGGTTTGCCCGCAAAAGGACTGAGTGTCATGCAAAACCTCTGAAAAAGAGTGGTTCAGGAATGGGGATGCAGTTTACTGGCAGTTTGACCAGAGAGCGACGATATCTATCCAGACAAAATCTATCCAGACATCAGCTGGGTATATTGACGCCCGGTCAATCGATGAGTTCAAGCCTCAACGCATCTGCCAGCATCGTCAATGCAGCCTCCAGGTCATGCTGCCCGCTGAATGTGTGGCTGAGCCTGACGTTCTGCGAATACAACCCATGCAGGCTGAACAGTTCGCCGGGGGCAATCACCACCTGTTGCTTGAGCATGCGCTGGAAGACCCGCCGCACATCGACCGGTCGTAACGAACGCGCCCAGATGGTCGCCCCGCCCGCCGGCTCGACAAATTCCAGCGAGTCGCTCAGACGGTCCTGCAGCATTTGGGTCATTCGGCTTTTACGCTCTTTCAACAGCCGGCGCAGTACCAGCAAGTGCTGGTCGATACGGCCGCTGCTGTACAAGCGTGCGATGGCTTTCTGACGAATCGGCGACAGGCGAAACGCGCGCAGCAAAAAATGCCGCTGCAACTCCACGCTCAAATGCCGTGAAAGCAGATAACCGTAAGGCGCCTCAGGCCCCATGAGCTTTTCGAAGGTGGAAAACACGATCAGTCGATCAGGATCGAGCACATCGCGAAAACGACGTTCATGCGGCTCATGAGCGAGTTCGCCGTACACGTCGTTTTCCAGTACCCAACTGCCGTGTTGTTCCAACAGCTCGGCGGTGGATTGCCGGTTGTCCGACGGCATCAGGCTGCCGCGCGGCATGCTCACGCCCGACGACAGCACCACCAGGCGAACCGCCTCGGTCCGGAGCAAATGCTCGAGTAACTCAAGGTCAAGGCAGCCGTTGCTGTCTATCGGCAACTCGATCACCTGCACTCCAGCGGTCTGGAACAAGCGCAAAATGGCCCAGTCGCAGGGCGATTCGACCAGCACGGTCGCATCCTTGAGTTCGAGCACTGCGATCAGTATTTCCAGCACACCTCGCCAGTCGGCACCGATGTAAACATCATCGGCATGCCAGCAGCGTGCCGGTGAAGTGGTATAGCGTGCCGCCAGCGCAGTACGTAATTCCAGCTCGCCACACGGCTGTGAGTGAAGCTGCGGCTGGCGCGGATATTGGCGCACCAATTCCCGCTCCAGCAGTAACAGCGGACTGTCCAGCGACTGCAAAAGCGCGGGCTCGTCGATACTCAGGACCAGCATTCCCGGGCGCCTTGCGCTGACATAGACCGTTTCAAGCAGGTCGTTGCCGCTGCTGAACGACGTATTCAAGGAAACCGGCAACGCGTAGTAGCCGGACTTTGCCACCGAATACACTCGCCCTTCTTTCTCCAGCAGCGAATATTCCATACTGCATACAACAAACCGTAATCAGTTGGCTGCCAAAACTCAATTAGATCAAGGTCTAGAAGCGATAAACGCGGTCAATCTGTACGCTTTTTGTGTAAACACAGAAAACCGCTAACACAAACTCCGACCAAAAGTGTAAAGACATGGCATTGAGGATCAAAGACTACAAAGCAAGGGACGGTAGCCGGTTCTCCTTGCTCATGGATACCGAGGGGGATGGGTTCCCTCTGTACTTCCCGACTGCATTCATCAGCATGCGCTTTGCCAGCCTTACAGCTAATACTCAGCGGGTGAACTTGTATTGCCTGAAGAAATTGTATGACTGGGCGAATGAAAAGAAGATCGACCTGGATCACCGGTTTGCCACGAAGAAATTGCTTACGGTGCCTGAGGTGGAGTCGCTTGTTCAATCGTTGTCAACCAATACGAAACAACTCGATGGCAGCAGAATCAAGGGAGCGCGTGTTAGTTACTTCCTTGACATCCTGATCGACTATTTCGGCTGGCTGTTTGGACATTGGATAAAGGACTCGAATACAGATGCGAACAAGAGCCTTATCGAACGCCTACAAACAAATTTAGCGGAGCGAAAACCGAAGAGAGGATCTGCGTCCCGTGCTAAAAGACGTCGCATAGCCAAGAGACTGACTGAGGCGACTGATACTGCACTACTGGAGCTCTTCAGCTCTTTTGATGACGCGAAACCCGCAGATCCAGAATGCGACATCCCAAAAAAAGAATCGGTATCGAATTTCAAGCTTGGACTCCAATTTCGAAACGCCTTAGCTCTGAGAATCCTCTACGACCTCGGCATCCGGCTTGGAGAACTGCTGAGCCTTAGGTATTCAGACTTCATCCCCGCATCGGGTGGAGAACATGCCTATATCAGAATCGAGCGCAATCACGACGATGCATTTGACCGCCGAATGAACCAACCTGTAGCCAAAACACTTGGTCGCACCCTTCCGATCTCTGATCAACTTGAGCAGATGATGTTCACCTATTTAGGAACGTATCGTGCCGAAATACCAAACGTCGGCTTTGACGATAGTTCATTCATTTTCGTCAATCACAAGAGTGGTGAGAATCAGGGCCGGGAAATCGAGATCGCAACATTCCGATCTGCACTCGCGGTAATCATAAAAGGCGATAAAAGACTGAAAGGTTTACACCCTCACCTTCTGCGCCATCATTGGAACTACCGCTTCTCTCAAGAATGCATCAGACGGGGCATAAGTGACCAAAAAGCCCGAGAGGAGCGAGAGCATTGGATGGGGTGGGTCGAAGGCTCTCAGTCTGCTCTCGACTATGATCTACGTAACATTCAGGAATCCGCCAACAAGCACGGGCGCAATATTGCGTCGGACACTGCAAGAAAGAAATCTGATCGCAAACAATCCGGGAGCAGTAGCTATGGAAGCGTCGACTCAGTGGACATCTGATGAAATAGATGGCGCTCCCGCGCGCCTGATCAAAAACTGCAGCCAATGCGATTGACTCGCCCTCTAGGCTTAACAAAAAAATCACCCGGAAACCTGAAATAATGAACGCAATAACAAATTCCGCAGACGAACTCACACAGGTTGTAGATCGTGAAAGTTTATCGCCAGATGAGCTCGAACTTTTAGACGGTTTTGACCGTAACGAAACCCGGCTCAAAGGGGCATACCCCGTTGAATTCATCGACACCAAACTATTAATTGCCAACAGTTTTCTAACGGATATCTCCTGCATCCTAAAAATGGATAGCGGCACTGTAAATGGATTCAAATCTACTGTAAAAGAAATTGCTCAAAGTGGTTCGTATTCACCGCTCTCGATAAGAACCACTATCGGGCATCTCGAAAAAGCCGTCCGGGACTTTCCAATCAAAAATTTTACACCGGAAAGTTACCAGAATCTGATAAAAAATAAAAGCAATGGGATCGCCAACGCCTTTCGAACATTTCTGAATATCTGGTTTCGACTGGGTTATCCAGGTTTAAACTCGGAAACGATGGATGTAGTAAATTATTTGAAACGCCCCGCTCCACGACCTCGTGCCAGAATTACGTCTGACGACCCGACCGAGGGTTGGTATACCACGCAAGAGTACGACGATTTAATTGATAGTTACTGGCTCAACTATGAAAGCGGACAGGTTGATTTGCGCGACACTACAGCATTATTGCTTAACGGCCAATATGGCAGGCGCGGCAGGCAACTGACAACTCTTAAGGTCTGTGACTTTCAATGTGAAGGTGAAACTGACGGTGTTTCAGGGAAGAGAGTCAGCTTTCCTGGAGCAAAAGATCGAGGGGCGGAGGAATGGTTTCGCGGATCAAAATTTGAAACACATTCTATGGGTGGTGATCTTTGGGATTTGTGCCAATTACAAATTAAAGAGACCATATCGGCTCATGAAAAAATCTTCAAACGCGAACTTACGCCGTACGAGCGCGATCAGTTACCATTTTTTCACAAAGACAATAGAAGAATAGCCTCGACTAACTACCCCAATATTGAATCTTTTTCGGGGGATGATTTTTCCTCTTCTTTTTTACATCTCGGTACATCGGGAATGACTTATATGCTCACCAACCCCAAGGGCACCCCCGTTATTTCCGAGCGCACGGGGCAGCCAGTACGGCAGTTTGCTTATAGGATGCGATATACACGGGCGAGGCAACTTGCACGCATGGGTGTGCCACGTTTGACTTTACAGTATTGGCTGGGTCAAGAGCGTGAAAACTCGCTTGAGCACTATTACAATGATCCCGCTGAAGATGCTCGCTTGCTGAATGACGAAATTCAGGCAATTTTAAGTCCTCTTGCTCAAGCATTCTCTGGTTCGATCCGGGATAAAGAATCAGATGCCACACGAGGTAATGACCCATCAAGTAGAGTTGAGCTGGATGGGAGACATAGTGTAGGCAGCTGTGGCGAGCACGGCTTCTGTTCGGCGTCAGTGCCTATTCCTTGCTATCGCTGCTCCAAGTTTGAGCCTTGGGTTGATGCTCCACATGATGAGGTTCTTATCAGGCTGATTGAGCGTCAAGAGGAGGAGAACAACATTAATCTACCGAGCAAGGCGAGACGAATGCTCGTGCCTTTGCAGCTGGATAAGGATATTGCGGCGGTAAGGCTCGTGATAAAGCTGTGTGATGCCCGTAAACGAGAGCTCTCCAAACATGAGTCTACCAGACAAGAGCACGCCCAAAGCGAATCCACCAATAAGCAAGGGGTCGGTCTTAACCAAGCCCGGGAAAATAAGCATGCAGAAAGTTCTGAGCACGGTTCACGAAAAAAATCTTCTCAAACTAAGTGTGAGTGATCAGCATGACTAATACAGTCAAATTTCAGTCAAAAGCCCAGCTAACCAATCAACAGAATTTAGCTAACTACATCTATCAGGCTCAACATGTGAGCCCAGTCTGGAAAAATCTGCCTGGTTTTTCGTGGAGCGCTAATGTCTGGAGCACCCCACGCGGTTCACTTCGATTCATGAAATATGGTATCAAATTACACACTAGGGCCACGCCCACACCGGCGCAACAGTTTGACTCGGACTACATGGAGTTTGCCAAGGCATTCCTTCTCAATAATCGACGAGGTGACCCCACAAAAGCTTTTCGCGTGGATTATCTTGCAGTACAGATTATCGATGCGGCTCTGATTGAAGTGGACGGCTATGCGGACATAACTCGGTTATCGCCTATCCATCTTGAAAAAGCGGTAGAAATCATTAAGAAACGGAAAAAGGGCCACCTAAACGCAGCCGTAGCTCTTCAAAGTCTTGTGCGGGTGGTGGCGCAGCACAACATCACCTCTCATAGTCTAAAATATTGGGAGCATCCGTTCTCAGCCAAGGGACTAGGGAAGAGCGAAAAGCCTGAGAAAGCATCCTTGCCTGATGACGATGCACTGCTAGCGTTTGCAGAAATTTTCTCTCGCGGCTACCACGGTGATCTGGATGATGAATCCGTGTATGTATCTAGCATTACAGCAATTCTGTTGTCGGTGCCTATGCGGATCGCAGAAAAATTGCGCCTGCGTCTGGACTCATTGAAATCAGAAACAGACAAAAAAGGCGTCATCCAGTGGTACCTACACTACTACTCCACCAAGAACAAGAAGATGGTCACCAAGGGTATCCCTGCGGTAATGGCAGATCATTGCCGGGAAGCGTTTAGGCGTCTAGAGAGCATCACGAAGGAAGCTCGCAAGTTAGCGCTCCACCTTGAGAGCGGATCGACCGATTTTTTTCCGCACCCTGAAGTACCTGATGTTCCTGCAGATCAAATTCTGACACCGCAGCAAGTGTTAGAAGCGCTCGGCCGCCCCTCTCCTGCGTCCGCAGAAACCTTGATGAAGCACCTCACGGGCCGTTACGAACTTGGAGGCTGGACGCTTAATACGCTCTGGAAATTGATTAGCGCCTATAACATGCGGAAAAACCCATTTTTCCCTTATCAGGTAAACCCAGATCTTTATCCCGTCAAACCGCCAAAAATGTCGGAATCATTACTCTGCTTCCTGAAGTTCCAACTCAGCGAGCTCAGAGCCACCAGTCCAGTGCTTATCGCGCCGACCACCCAACACCACTATTCGACGCGGGTTGCCCCTAGCAAAGTGAGTGCTGTCAACGGCAAGATCTATGATTCTTTTTTGAGCCGGCACGGGTATCCCGACACCTCAATCAGGTCGCACCAACTGCGTCACTTTCTGAACACAGCAGCCAAAGAAGCGGGCCAAAGCATCGAGTTTATTACGCATTGGAGTGGTCGAGCCTCGGTCAAACAGACTCGTGACTATATCCACCAAGACCCTAAGCGGGAGGCCCGCAAGTTGAGCGACAGCCTCATCCCTGTTGCAGACGTAACTCCAGAGCCTATCACCGCCGCTGAATACGACATTCGTGATAAAGGCCCTATCATTGCAACGCGCTACGGAATTTGCATGCACGCCTGGACGACGAGCGCCTGCCAGAAGTCTGGCGATTGCCTCAACTGCTCTGATCTTTTGCACTGCAAAGGGCACAAGAACTCGCTTCAAGCCGTAAAGGTTGAACGGGATCATGTAGCAGAGAATCTCGGCGCGACGCTTAAAGAGATCGAGGCAGGAAACCGCCCCGCCACACGCTGGGTAGAAACTCATACTTTCTACCTGGAGAGACTGAACCAAATCGTGACCATGCACGAGAACCCGGACATTCCAGACGGCAGCCCTATGCAAATGGTGGGCAAAGACTTCACGCATGCAAAAAGAATCTTGGCCAAAAAACAACCGCAGCTCGACAAGGACAGTGTAGTCCGTGACATTCTGGACAACATCTATGACGACGATCTTCGGCTCTGCCTCAACGAAATGATGGGAACAAACTGACATGCCCCGCGCCTTCACTCCCAAAGAATTGAAAGCGATCACCAACCTCATCAGAGATTGGCCGATCGACAAAAAGCTGACTTGGGATGCCATCTGCAAGTCTTCGGAATCGGTGCTGGATTTCGTCCCAACGCGCCAGGCGTTTGCGGACAAGCCGGCGGTGCTCAATGCCTACAAGATCCGAAAAGCCGCCATCACATCAAATCGAGACAGGCTCGCGAGCATTCCAAAACCAAAGAGCCTCACCGCTGCGGCGGAGACGATTGCGAGACAGCAGGCGCAGATCACTCAGCTGAAGAATGAACTCCAAGGGATGGCGGATATGGCGCGACGCTTCATCCATAACGCAGTGCTACACGGCCTAAAACGCGAAGATTTGAACGCCCCATTGCCCAAGCATGACCGGAAGGAGTGAATGACTCACTCCGCCCTGCTGTAGATTTCAATGATCAACGTCAGCAACGGTGGCCACGGCGCAACCTGGCTCACCACAACTCCAGAACTAAATAAGCTTGACATGGTGGATTCTTGAGGAATACCTGCCCAAAGTCTCCGCACGTAAACCTCTGCGCGCCGCAGGGCTCAACGCTGTGCAGTGACCATACCCCCTTACTTCTTATCGATGGAATAGGGAAAGCGCTCACTGCGGCCGTGCCTGTAGAGTGAATCTGCCGCTCAAACACTTTGACAGCTGAAGGGACGCTTGAAGGCCGGGGCATATCCTTGCCCTCTTCGACCGTTTCGGTTCTAGTACCCACCCCAAAGCCGCACATGACCACATCCCCGACCATCCTCACCCCTGGCCAACCTGCACGCCCATGGCCGCGTCCAAACCGCCCACTGCCTTTTGCCGAATACTACGACTACGAGGATTATCCACCTGAGGGCTGGGAGCTCACGGACGTCGAATTCGTCTGGTGGACACTAGCGTCTCGCATGAGCAAAAAGGAGCTTCGGGTCAAGTTGGCGAAGGTGGTCAAGGAGAAGTACTTTCAGCCCCACGATTGCTTTCGGTATATCCCCGTAGCGGACACAAAAGGCCGTGGGCGCTACCCTCGCGGCGTCATGCTGCTTTTGAAACAGATCCTGAAGCCTCACCGTGGGATGTTTGTGCACAAGGAATACAATGCGCTTCGCATTCAGTTAACGATATGGAACTCGCTCACTCTGGCAGTGCTTGAATGGTGTCCTGCGCAGTGGCTACCTGAGCACCTGGTGGTTGCAAAATTGGAGATGGATTTGGGTTTGTGACCAAGCGGTTGAAGGCTCCCATTCCAACCTGAATCTCCTTCAAGCCTGAATCCTTTTCAAACCTGTAGATGTTGATGATGTCTGTGACCCCAAATTTTGTTGGGCTCCACTACATTGAATTGGCTGCGTCAGCAAATGGAGAGGCAACCGCCGACTTGCCACCCCTACCTTCCTAGGGTCGTCGGCCTCCCCTGTTGGAGCACGCATCCCTATTCAGCACCTGCCCCCCCTATTAGACTGGATCTATTCCCTGCCTTCTACACGCATTACGTCTTTTGAAGCCATCGGCGCAGCGCTATCAATGAAAGGTACCCAGCCAGGCGACCTCACTAAGCCGAACGACTAAACGCCCGCTCAACCTCTCGCTGCTTGCTGGATAAACCCAGTAGCAAATGATTGAAACAGATGTTCACGGGCAGATCTCCATACCCACCAGCCCTTTGTCGACAGCTAATGGTAACTCCAACCCCATAGAACATCACACCGATAGCACGGACAGGGGCAGTAGCTTTTGCACATGACTTCGGGTGTGCGCGTACATGACTTGTGAGAGGATCTGAGGTATCACATCACCGAGGAAACACCATGATTGCTGCGCTCAACAGTACCCTGTCACTTCACGGGATAGATCCCCCCAAACGCTCAGTTTACCTATCGCTTGTCGCCGCATCTCCTTGTATGGCGCTTGCCGCCTTATGGAATCAGGGAGACCTGACGGTAGTAAGTGCATCAATCACGCTGTCGATGGCTGCCTACCTTTATCTGCGCCTGGAGACGATACAGAATCGTTTCCGGCCGGCGTGGGCAGAAGAATATGAAAGGAGGCTCGCGGAACTCGTGGCGCAACTTTCTTGTGAAGGGCTTTCTGCAGTAGAGCGTCAGAAGCTCCTGAGTCGAATAGACGATCTCAAAGACCGCTATCATCTGGTGATTTCGCCCCAACTGACCTACCGCTGGGTCACATTCCAGGCTCGTGCAATGCTGGTAATCGCCAGAATTCTGCGTTTCGACATTCGCTAACGATCCAGAGCTTCACGATGAGCAGTCGTGAGGCTCAAAAAATCAGAGTAGCATCAAGCCTGAAACGCTGGTTTTCTCAACGTTCACTGAACGTATCCTTTTAGTGCGTCGACGCCGTGCAACAACTAATCAGAGTGAGCGAGCCGTTGAGAGGTTGGCACAAAGCAGCGCCAGATCCTCCAAGTTGGCCTTGCCCTTGTGATTTTAATGGGACAGTGGAATCTGAGATGACACTCGATGACCCGGAAACCGGCCTCGTCATACAGTTAGTAGGCCTTCGCATCGTTACATGATCGATTTGTAATCTCCTGCCAAATTGGCAAAAACATATTCCCCAAAGCCGCCCTCACTGTTTTAAACATCGAAGGTTGCCGAAGGATCACAGGCACTTCTTCCTCGCACAACTCAACCTCCAACTATAAAAATCCATACTGAGACATGAAGAAGTTGCGCGAACCGTTGCTCCACAGCAACACTGTATAAAACAAAAATAAAAGGCTAATAAAAATGTCAGATCCAGTAAGTATCTCCTGCATTGAACGTTCAAAAAAAGGATCTTCGAAAAACTGCGCTTACAGTGCCAAAGAGCTAAAAAGCCAAGAGCTGAGTAAATTTCAGTCTCTGGGTGCACTTTTTCACACCGCCGACTTAATGGATGAGGGAGACTTTATTGATTCGATTCAGGCTCCGTGGTTTTTTGGTGTTGGCGTGGATAAATTGGGTTTCGATTACTATGCCCCTGTGCATTTGCTGTCGTCTCCAAATTGGAAAATTCGGATGTGCACAGCTTGGTGCCTGATCGGTGATGCGGAGAGAAAAATTGCGCGCCAGTTGGATTACAACGAGGTACACAATTTTTGGCCAGACTTTGCATTTCTCGACCTAGGCTGGGACAACGAGGTGATGGACTGGGCCGCCTTCCTACCCTGGTCTCTTAACGTTCCGGTTAAACTCAAGATAGCGAGATCCGTGGGGCAACCCCTCCGAGACACACTCACGTTCAAGGCATAAGTAAACTAACGGGCGGATGGTGGCGGTTTCGCTTTGTGTGCATACGTGAGCCATGGATCTGAGCAAGCTCGTTATCACGCGTCGTGAGCGCCTCGATTGGGTGAGTTGGGCTACCGGCCTTGGCATTTACTGATCTTCAGGAAAATGACTTTTCAGGCATCTGGTCACCACGCAGAGAACGCGCTCAACAACAGCTTCAACCAATACAAACTCCTTCTTGGAATTGATGACCAGAACCCCAGCAGGGTGAGAGTCTGGGCTGACGTAGGAAGGAGCCGGCCCATCTGGGACGGCTCTGGCGTCATGCTTTACTTGCTCTTGCGAGGGCACCGAGAGAAGACTTGTGCCATTTGAACCAAGGATTTAACCAACGATTCCAGCATCAAACGGCCCTGCACCACCTCTGGGTCGGAATGTTGAACGATACCAACCAGACCATAAGCTTTACCAAACGCAGACGAAGGTAGATGAGCGTCTGCCTGCCGGAGCTCGTTGATACCTACCAGCACCGTCGTCAAGGCCCTCGCCTCATCCTGGCTCACCTCCTTTTGCAACGCAGCTTCCAAGTGCTTGACCGAGCCGGCCTTCATCTTGGCAGGCGGAGCGGTCAGTACTGAAAGGCCGCCTCCGTCCAATGACTCAACAGTGACCCTGGCCAAGTCCTTAGCCAGTTCGAGCACTCCCGTTTTTTCTAGCGCCCGGAACCGATGAATTCGTCCAAAGATGTCATTAATGGCATGGTGCGCCGCGAATAGGGGTTTCCCCGTGAGCTTCTCAAATTCCGCGTTGAGTGAGTCGTAAGCCGGTCGCAATTGCGCCTCAGGGGCTTTGGTATCGGCAGGGGCAGCTTTAGCTTGTGATGCCAGCAGCTCTTCAGAAACGCCCCCGTCAGGTGCTACGTTTGCCCCAGCCCAGACCCGCTGCTGCCAAAGCGGAAGTTGGCCGATGTCCTTGGCGTATACGTTGATAAGACCGAGGTCATTCAGACCGAAATGCACGCTATTTCCACGTGTGATGCCGATTAGGCCGGTGTCACGGGTATACCAGCTCAATGAGGAGCCTCGGTAACTGCTGAGCAGAGTCGAGACGGTCGGGCGAAACCATAGCCAGCCGCCACGGGTAATCAGCTCATCACCATTGACGCGATCCCCGGAGCCATCAACCGCAAAATCCACCTTTGTGAGTGCCGGCTCACCCATTACCCGTTCGCTGACCCGGCCTGGCTCGACCACTTCGGTTTTCCATAGCGAACCTCTCAAGCTGTACAGTTTCCTCCCCTGATGCTTAACCGACCACGATTTAGAAACAACGGAGTCATCGTTTGGAAATCCGGCAACAGGCACTTCATCATCAGCGTCGATGTCCGTGCGAGATGCATGGAAAACACCAGTTGAAGAACCATACGGCATTCCGCCTTCGTGGATTGCCTGGTTGAGCCCCTCCCACTTGTCCCCGTCCGTCACGTCCTCCACAAGCTCGGAAGCCCAGTTGATATGGGAGGCATTCGACACGATCTGCTGGCGGCTTCGATAGCTAGAAATCAGCAGGTACATTTCCCGTGCTTTCAAATAGTCGCGCAGGTGCTCAGTACGCACCTCCAAAAGAACAGGCTTACCGGCCTCATCGCGCGACAGCCTCGCGACCTCCTGAAAGCCCTCCGCTGGTCGCAGCCAGCTGTCACCTTGGCGCTGCAACCCTAGGGAGATCACAATATCCTGATGCAGATGCCACTCACTGGTCGCTTCGCCATCAAATGACTGGTCGATCACGAGCCCGGTGCCGACAGCATCAGCGTGGTGACTACCCCAATCACCCGCCCAATAGTAGGTCGTGATTCGTTCCGGCTGTGCTGGTTTGACAGCTTCCGGCGCAGTCTCTGGAGGCACTGGCGTAGCAGGATCCCTCTTGGTCGGCAGGACACTTAGGGCTAGGTTCAGATTGGTAAAAGGCACACGGAAAGACGCCAACAATTCCCCTTGTTCGGGCTCGGACTGCTGAGACTCTTTCTCAAGCTCGGCACTATTTTCCACATCCGCCGAGCGCTGGCTGTCTGGCCAGACATACTTGCTTTCAAAGCCGCCCACAAAGGCGTTCCCACCGATGTCGCCCCAACCCAGCTTGTGTATTTGGTCACGATGAACCAGTTCAAACATCACCGAGCCAACTCCGGAATACTCTTCAAGGTAGCCCTCGTAGCCATACTCCCTGTCCCTGCAAAGCACTGACTCGGCGCGAAGCGGTACCCAGACTTTTTGGGCAACGGACGTCTTTCGAATCTTGGCCATTTCAAACCAGGCCTGCGGCTTGCATTCTGCTGTCTTGGGTATTACTCCTACTGCTGCTTGTGCTCCTGCTTCATCTTTAAGCACCAGCACAACGACCATCTTGCGTGCATGGTCGATCACATCCAGCTGCTTACGCACCATTTCGCGTACTTCTTCAGGTGGAATCAGTTGATCAATCGCATCGGCAGAGAAAAAGGCGCCTGGATTCTCAAAGCCGTTCAAGTCGGAATACCAAAGGGCGAAGCTAGGGCCTTGAGCAATCACGGCCTCAGTACGACTGAGGTCAGTCCAGGCGCTGCGCCAGTGCTCTAGAATTACCGTGACCTGGTCATCCCGGGACGAATGTGGGCCATCGACCTGATGCCAATCATCAGGGTCGTCCGCAACCATTTCCATTTCATGATCCTTATCCATCAACCCCTCGCGCATGCACTGCCTATCACCTGGATGTGGATTAAACCACGAGGCACGAACGATCTGCAGAGCGCTTCTGAATTCGGACGCCCCTCCAGTTGCAACAGCGCTTTCCACCAGTAGACTGCTCGCCTCAAGACATACACTAATCGGCGCCTAAACCTGACGCTGGCTGTGAAATCTCAAATCACAAAAGTGTGATCATGATGGTGTTCCTGCGCCAAAAATAGGACTGCGCCAGCGCTAAGCACTGTGGCACTAAGGCACCCACCCAGCCGATCCAAGTGCCGCTCGAATCGCGCTGGGCTTGCCATATGCAACGGTGCGCTTGTCTTCAAACGTCTTCGAGCTAATAAAGCGACGTGCCTCCAAAGCCTCGTCCAAGCGTCGGTCTTCACTCGCTGATGGAAGCGTTACTTTTCCAGACTTCACCGGTTTCAAGTACGCCCGATCAAGGAGATTTAGAGCCGTTACTTTTTCCTACCGTGCATAGGCTTGCTTGTGGTGCTGTTCAAGGCCATTCAAGCGCGCAGCCTCAGATCGGTTCACTTGGCGATTTTGTTGCAGGCGACCTTGTCACTGCGACCACTGTGGGTTTGTGTCAGGTTGGCCATCCAGGCATTACCTTTTTTGCACTGACCGGTGCCGACGCTATGAGAACAAATGCCCTGCAGAGGTGCTTCCACCGTTACGCCTGATCCGCACCAGTATTGTCGACAAAAAACCGCAAATAATGCCATTGAGCCATTATTCATCGGGTAAGATCGCGGCCATTGGCAATCCATACAGAATGACGAAGGACGACATGACGGAATCGGCGCATCCGAAGCCTGCTGGTGGTAAGGGTTTGGTAGTAAAACGCAAGTCCACTATTACCGAACTGCCTACTGAATCAGATCCCGTTAATACGGGAATGGGAGTCCTAGGGCTGGCTTTGCGAGCTGGGGCGGCGCATAGGTCGAATGAGCACCACCGCTCAAAAAAGGGCGACAAAGCTAAGCAACTGGATAGGCGACCGGTTTTTTTGGCCATGCAGGGTGGCGGCGCCAAGGGCATCGTGCATGTGGGTGGTCTGACGGCACTCGATGACATGAACCTTGATATCAAAGGCGTGGCGGGTACTTCAGCGGGTTCCATCGTCGCGGCGCTCGTTGCTGTCGGTTACAAAGGCAAAGACCTGCTCAATCTAGACGGCGATGGAAATCTATTTGAGACGTTGCCCTCAAAATTAAAGGTAAAAAAACCTACCGACCTGTTCCCGTTTTGGGGCTGGCAAGCTCTAAGATTTTCCAGGTTGGTCATTACTGCAGGGGGCCGGTTGCTCTCGTTGGAAAGCAAACTTCTGACCTGGTTGTTTCCAAGCAAAAAGCCCGGCCCTGTCAAGCGTGCTCTTCGTCGACTTTTCGGATTCTTGAGCGTAGCTGCCAAATTGGTATTTTGTGGATACCTCATCTATGAAGGGGTGGAATGGGTCGCGGTTCAAGATCAGGAAACGTTGAAAACGACCATGTGGATTGCAGTTGGAGTGATCATTACTCTCGGGTTGGTCGTGTGGAAGGCACTCAAAGGAATCACAACTGTAAATAAAGTCCGTGATTTCATTGATAACGCATTACGAAACAAGATCACCCTAATGAAGGACACAGATAAAGGCGTGACGTTTGCTGACCTTCAAAGGGCAAAAAAATCGCCGCTCAAAATCGTGGCTACCAACGTCTATGGTGAAACCTTAGAGTTATTTTGCGTGGAGCGTACGCCGGACGTTGCCATTGCCGATGCGGTGGCCGCTTCAATCTGCCTGCCTGTCATCTTCAAACCTTGGCGACTCGTGTTCGAGCGTCACAACACCCATCCACCGACTCCTGTTGAGACGACCTTTCTTGACGGTGGATTGGTTTCCAACCTTCCTGCTTGGCCATTCGATCAGGAGCGCAAGGACAATCCGGATATCCCGACGATTGCGCTGAGTATCGGAGAGCCCCCTGTTCCAACGCATAAGCATTGGTTGTTTTCGTTGGTCGGCAGCGTTGTGAACGGCTCGCAAGAGGTTCATACCCGCGCGGCAGGACAAATGTCACAAGTCGCCCTAAGCACTACATTAGGGATGCTCGACTTCGACAAGCCGGTTCTTGTCTTAAGAAATGAGGCTAAGAAAGCAAGGCTGACGACCCAAAACAAGGTCACGTTTGACTTGGCCATATCGCCAAGAGTCCTGCGAGCCTTCGTAGCGGCGGTTCAAAGAGAGATCGAGATGCTCACTGCTGCCCCCCTGGCTTGGGCCAGCCCAATCCCTGCGGATGCGCGCATCAGAGTTAGCCTCGCCGTGGAGCAGTCAGGCTCGTTTGCTGCGTCCTATACAGCTGGACACCAACCGGGGGACAAAGACGCCGCAAACCTCGGCGTCAAGGTTACGTCTCACATCGCGCATTACTGCTGGAATAAACAAGCGTTGTATTCGAGAGTCTTCCCTCCAACGATCCTGCCAAACAAGCTGGCGGAACGAGGGGTTTGGGGCGACGCCTGCTTCATTATCTGCATCCCTTTGTTTTCAAAAGCCCCCTTGTACCCCGTGTCCCAGCCAGCAACGATGACACAGCAGCCAAAGGGGTGTGTGGTCGTGATTGAGTCGAATATCCCCGTGATTGCGACGACCGAAGCGCAAAAAATTGCCTTCAGTAAGTTCGTGGAAACAGTGAGGGAGCGCGTGCTATATTTAGATCAAGAAGTCGATAATAATAAGCGAGCGACTGCTGATTTCGCACAGGAGACAAACAAATGGCGTTGATGATAATTGATTTCGGTGACGGTGATATTTCTGAGATAGAGATTCCAGAAGTAAACGCTGATGACAATGTTCCGAATGAGCTCCGCCAAATGGGTGACTGGCTAGGCGAGGTTGCTCAAGACGCAGCGGAGTATCTTTCTATTGCGGAGCAACTTCAGAAATCTGACTGGATCGAAAATGATCAGACTCGTCCATTGTTCAAAAAATTACATGAAAAATCACTCGATTTTCGGGCGATCCCGTTTGATGGCCACATCAAAGAATTTTACACCTGGGTGGAACAACCAGGGGTCATGGCCCGCCTCCCAAAGGGAACTAAGACCCTTTTTGACTCCAGTCAAGACCTAAAAATTACGCACAAGGCTGGAATGTCCAGTGAAGAAGCGAAAGAGTTTTTCGCAAACCTGACGCAGGAAATTATCTGTGAGCGAAATGCTTTACCTCAAGAAAACAAGTTGCAGCAACTTCTCGCGTTCAAACAAGAAATTGGGGCATTACGCGCCGAGACCAACGATCGTACCGCTGAGTTAATTACTCACGGCCGCGCCATCACAGAAGTCTATCGCAGCGCTAGCACACATCGTTCCCTACAATCGGGTTTGGGAACTCTCCTCGCTCCTAGCCTACAACCCCTGTATCTCGAGGGCGATGTCTTAGACTCAAACAGTGTAGAAATTAATTACGCGGTCACACTGTACCCTGAGCACTCATTGCAACGAAAGATAACAGTACATGCGAAATCCAAGCAGGGTGGACGCCGAACTTTTGAAGTGGGTATGACACGTTGATAGACAGGCAATTAACTAGAAACGTGATCAATCGGTCAGCTACGTTAGGCTCAATGATCGGCATCGCGCCTCGACTTATAATCCCGAGAGACGGCGCCAAACCCGTATTGCAATCGAGTTGCTCAGGGTTACCTGAACGCAGTTGAGCGCCCCTTCACCGATAAGGACGATCCATGGACGATAGCAAGAAGCCCTCCCCCTCTATTACCTACTTCATCGATGAGTCCGGAAATACCGGTGACCTGATCACGGCGGGCGATAAACTAGAATTTGGAAACCAGCCCTATTTTGGGCTTGGTTGCATAGGCGTGACCGACGTGGCTGGGTTTGAGGCAAAGGTTATCAACCTTAAAAGCAAGCACAACATTAAATCGAACGACCTAAAATCCACAAAAATTTATAAAAATAAGCCGAAATTCATCCTCGACCTCATAAAGTTGATCGCTGACGACAAAATTCCGTTCTTTGTGGAACTCGTCGAAAAGAGGTTTTTTATTGCTACAAACATCAGTTTCTATTTGGTGTGGCCGCCTTACTTCAACATTGACGACCATGACGCATCAAATAAAATGAGAAACATTTTTGCTCAACTGATTACAAAAAATGCTCCAGACGAAGTGTTTAACACATACTTCAAAGCTTGTTTAGAGCCAACAAAAGAAAGTTTGATGTCCGCGTTCCAAGCGCTTCTTGATTTTGGGCAGTCGCAACCAGCAGATCCTATTCACCAGGGTCTCGTTAAGTGTGTTAATGAGTCTATAGACGATTTCGAGCTCATGATTGAGGAAGAAAAGAGTGTTGAGAATGCGGTGAAGCGATTTTTGCCTTTGCCCGACACGGGAAAAAAAGGGAAAGAATATTGGATCCTCCCCAATTATTCTTCTCTCACAAACCTTTACGCCCGTATCAATCATGCTCACGAAGGAAAGATTGCAGATATTCATCTGGTGCATGATGAGCAAGCACAGTATGACGAAATATTAGACCTCGCCAAAAAAGCTGCTGAAATGTTACGCAATGCTCGCGAAGTCTCGCCCATTGCAAACTATAATTTTTTTGAACAGGCATCACTGACTTTTGCCAAATCGGAAGACAACATCGGTATCCAGGCGGCTGACGTGCTTATTGGCTTCCTCGTCAGGTACGCGCAAGAGATCCTGTGCGCTAAAACCGAACCTGCCGAGGAGCTAAAAGAAACCTTTAGAATAATGGCGGAAGCGGAAAATTTTGAAAAAGGCTACGGTGTCAATTACGTATGGTCTCATAACGAAATCGTTTAACCTGACCAAGACAGTCCGCGCATTTACTGGCTGGAGTACTGGCATCGACAATGGAGTTAACGTACTCCAAGCCATGTGTTCCGGCCCGCTGACTTCAGGTGCTCACGGCAACGTCCGCCGACTCAATTAGCTGAAGTACCAGGTGGTAGAGTAAGGCTCTCGCGAAACCGAAACCCCGCGAAAATCACAACCCCAAATCGTTTTGCAAACAAAGCTCTGCCAAATGCTGTGGAACATCGCTAGTTTTAGCCCACAAGGAAAGGGCTTCATAGGTCAGGGCGTACCAAAGGGCGCGCGGTATAATGACATTTTTTCTAAGCGTTCTATCTCCATAGATCTGACTAGGACTCGTAAGCGTGTATCGAAGAGCATTCACGACTTTTCTAGGCAATCGTGTTCTACCTTTGCAATCTGTAATTTGGGCAGCTGGAAAGCGAAACCTGCCATAGTATTTGTCTTTCAATTTACCGGCTCTAATAAGGGCATTAAGCTCTTTTTGCGACCGTTCATCAGAGACAGCCGTCCAAACTTTAAGGATGTCCTCATCAAGGAACTCTTCCCGGACGCCTAAATCTGGAAAGTAACGACGCCTGTGCATGTCCCACGAGGGGCGGTTCGGATGCCAGCAACTGTTCAAAAAATCCCAACAGGATTGATGATTGCTTGGATGATTTGCTGGTAATACTTCTGCTAAATATGAAATTGGAGGCAATACAGGCTTCATGGTCACTCCCCTTTTATTTCAGCATGGGGAGTGCGCATCATCAGCGTCAATGGCTATTTTTTGGAGTTAATAAGCCAGAAATGCGCGAGTAGACCTTCGAACTTGGCGCGATACTCCAATTGATTGAGTACTGCTTTGAGCCATTGCTCGGGCACCCTTACCGCCCGGAAAACTTCCGCCAGTTGGCCCTTGAGCAGGTCTTCCTCAAGTTCTACAGATTCAAAATTAGCCCCGCGGCTCGTCGAGCCATTGAGCGAAGTCTGCAAGCGGCTGAACAGCGAGCCGAGCGTCCACTCAAACACGTGAAGCTGGACGCGGAGATTTCCTATGGCTACGTAACACCATTCTGGTCAGCAATAGACCCCTCAATGCTGGGCGCTACTCAGGTAGAGGCTCAGAGTGAGGTGCCTTCCCTGAATTCGGATGGACAACAAACGGAAGAGCGTCAGCAGGGGAGCTAACCGCGCGGGCAGTTCGCAACTCCGCGGGGCGGGTTTATTAGCGATAAGCCTGGCCACCTCCTGCGACCTGCAGCTATGTTCGGATCAATCACCTCGTCTGCCTCGGGGGTCATGTCGCAGGAAATGTTCGCGCAAGACTTGCGCTCCACCACGACTACTTCTCACTCATACGCCTTGCGCAATCGCTCCTCGAAAAGCGGCTGAAAGAGCTCGGCTTCAGCTTTTTGCCACCAAACCGTGTCTTCCTTTTCGTCTGCAAATGCCAGCAAGTCATGCGCCAGGAACACTTCAAATCCCTCTCGCGCCACTTTGTCTTCGGCGCTCAACTCATACAATCCCGCCTGAGCCAGCAGCTTCTTCACGATCAGAGGCATCAGCCAGGTCGCGAAAAGGAGGTGGTTATGCCGGGGCCATAGGTTTCCCTTCTGAGTCGTATTTGGGCCATGAGCCGCTGCGTTTCGAGCCGCACTAAAATCATGAACCCAGACGTCGAGTGGACGATCGACGTTGCTGTCCCAGTGCTTGCACCACCACGACTCGTCCAGGTTTCCCTTGTGCCAGATGGGCGGATTTGTGAGTTCGTCAAAGTGTCCATTGATAGCCCTACGGAATGCAGCCTTGTCATGTGGCGCGCCAAGCAATGTGTCCATGGCGATTCTCATCAAAATGAGCTCTGATCGCTCATCCATCGAGGATGCATCGGTGTTGGCTCTGAGGAAGGCTACGATCGCCTCATCAATACTCTGTTTCAGTTCTCCATCGGGCATCCTAAGCAGTGCTTCCAACAAGAGGACGTCTAGAGAAATGCGCGGGCTGTTGTCGACGTGGTATGGCCGAATGAATTTGAGCCCGCGCCTCCCCACCAACATATTTTGTGTCCCGCCGTCACGCCGTCGGGTGGTGATGCAGGAGTGCGTGGGCGAGCCGACATCGAATCGTTGCGCCACAATTTGAAGCGTATCTGCGTTGTAGTAGCCGGACGTTGAGCACAACGTCCGGCGTGCTAGCGCGGAAAATGCGAGGTAGGATCCCTGAACCAAACGGTGTTGGATCTCGAAGTCAGAGACGTCCAGACCTGCTGCGTCATTGTCCCAGATGATGAGTGCCGCCTGATGGATCGGCTCAGCGGCTTGAGTACCCCGCCCTCGATCGCCGTAGTTCCCTAGAACACCGTCTAGAGCCTCCTGCGGGATCCCCAGCAATTCACCGGGGAGCCGTCCCCTCTCGTACGGGATCAACCGCATGCTTGCAACTCGCAGCTCCTCTGTCACCGACGTCCAAGGTAAGAAGAACAGAGCTGCCATGGTGATCCTCCTTTTCACATGTCCAGAGGTGATGGGCAATTAATACCCTGGCCGTCATCGTGACCAAGGTGGTCGACTACTGCAAAAAGAGAGGGAGTCATCGATGCATCGTTCACCCAATGTGATGCCTATCGCTTACTCTTAGGCTGACAGTCCTTTGCAGCCAAGGCCATGACGAAAGGCAAATGCCTTTCAGTCAACGTCTCGTGGACTACGTGCCCTCTCAATTGTGCAGGCAGATTTCGACGATTTTCTGAAGAATTGAGGTTTTGGCTGACTCTCGAAGCTTCACGATGTCGTAGGTGAAGGTGGAGAAGAACAGTTCACCCAGCGGGTGATCCAACACGGGAAGCCGGGTACCGCAATCTCGTGTGAGCAAGGTGTTGTAGACCAGACTCTGCTTCTGGATCGTATTGTTAGCAGACTTGTTGGAAGCTACAAAGAACCATGCGCCTTCAACGCCATTGTCTTGGATGAAGACGCTGTGGCGCTGTTTCTGCTTGGTGGGGGTCAGGTAGTAAGGGAGCGCAGCTGCCTGTATGCCTACCTCGCGCGACGGGGAGACGCCGTCATCCTGGCGCACCTGGTTATCGAAAAGTGTGTTTCCGATTATGGAGGGAACGCGGCCCGTGTTGTATGCCGTTAGCCAGGCACTAGTGCTTTTGTCATGGATCAGGAAAGCCCCATCCCAGATAGCATCGAATGGTTTTTTGTCCTCTTTCCCGAAGACTGCAGCTAGCTTCTTGAACTCGTAGTTGAACTCTCCTCTCGAGGATTCGTCGTAGCGGCGGGAAGCCTCGATTTTGATACATTCACCTTCAACAAACACATCAAGAACCTGAATGTAGATGTTTTCACCGCGATCCTTCCGACAGCTCATCAACTGTATAGACCGCGCGGGCAAGGACGCGCCTTCGATTCTCACCAGTTTGTCCCGGAAGATGCATTCCTTGAGCGCCAGCTCCTGCAAGCTCTTTTCAATCGACGCTGCCGACAGAGATTTTCCCGGCAACACGTTAAAACCCTGACAGATGCTGTCTATTCCTCCTGTGAAGCGGTGCAGCTTCACGGAGGTGTAGTAATCAAAGACGGCTTCCGGGCTGCGCTGCTTGCGCGCAAGCGCCTGCCAAAAACTGTTGTGGGCCTCGTTGGCGCTGGTGTCGAAGATGCTGGAGCCGTTCTTGCTACCCCCAGGTGTCTTGATCTTCTCGTTGACCACCAAGTAATTCGTGGTGCCCACCTCAAGCTCTGTCGGTGCGGGAAGGCTCTCTGCGGTCAACACCTTGGAGGCACCGAATTGATCTGCAAGCTTAGAGATGCTGCCGAACCAGGCGTCATCGGTCGATGGCTTGGCCGACGTATCGAGTAGCCAAAGTGGGTTTGACGTCTTAGGGAGCCCTTCCAGGAAAGTTTTAACCTGGTGGGTTGCCTCATAAACAACAGGCTTGAACTCGATGCCATAACGCTTCAACAGACGCTCTATTCGATTCAGGCAGTCTGTTTGATGGTAGTTGATGCTGTTCTGGTACTGATCGAAGGCCGTCGCGTTCACGTTGTTTGTGGCGAATGCCATGTAATTGCGATCACTGTCCGTAGTCGCATTGAGTTTCCGGGTACGCTGGAAGCGCTTCCCAGACCAATCAAACATGAGATTACCCGTATCGCCCACCGGCAGGCTAATGGAGTCCTGCGAGAGAGAGCATTGCATCGTCACCCTGCTGAGCGTGAGCGCGAGTTCCTGCTCGGTAGAAAAATACAGGTCGTACTGCAGCGCATCGAAGACGTAACTGCCGTTTTTCATCGTACGGCTGTGCACTAGCCCAATGTACAGATCCGCGTTGAACTCGACTGGCGCTATCTCGTAGTGCTTGTGAACGTCGCCGAGGAACGAAAGCTTGAGCTTTAAGTCCAGGAGCGCCTGAATCGCGTAATTGGGGTATAGCGAGTGCTCAGCGATTACCTGGCGAACCTGACCAGGCTCTGGCGCCTGAGTGCTCAGAAAGAGGAAACCGAACACCCCTTTTCTGCCGCTAAATCTGCTGTAGTGCACCCTGGTCGAAGCAGGGATGCCAAGCGTTCTGCGGATGAAGTCCTTGATGGTGGAGTCGACCCGCTGATAGTACTCTGCGGCCTCCTCGCCATATTTCCTGGCGACCTCGACAACTGCTGCCTGAACGAAACCTTGCCCCTCCTCCGGAGCTGACAAGCGCTCAATGATGCCTTCAAGATCACCGGACAATTTCAGCATGTTTGTGCGGGCTTTGGCGGCGGTTCCAGGTTCCAAGACATTGAAAAGGGTCATTGCGCGTTCCTTAACAGCTGTACCAAAGTGGGGTTGATCATCAAGCGGTCATCGACACGGTGGATTCGGGTTGTGCCTGTAACGGGGACATACTTGGTGATCATCTTGAAGGCGTTGAGGAAGTGGATCGACTCCCCGAAATTAAACTCACGCTCGGCATTCAAGTCGTTGTCGTCCGGTTGCGTGTTGACGTAGAGGAAGCGAGGTCGCAGGTTCAGGCGACTGCACAACTCGTACATTTCCTGCCTTTTGGTTTCCGCCCGGTGAAGGGTTTTGAGGGACAGCTCCTGGTTGTTCAGGGTGCCCGACCACCGCTTCACGTCAATGCAGATGAGGGTGTCTCCATCGTGAACGTAGGTGTCGTAGCGCTCATACACCGCAGGGCCCAGAAGAGAGATTAACTGATCCAGATTCAGTGGCTTGACCCCGAGCGTGGAGAGCACCTTCGAAAAGATGAATTCACCTACATTCCCTTTCAGGAGTGGAATCAGGGCGGGATTTGGTAGGTGCACATCAATCCCATCGCTGGCCATGTTGCACGCCAGATTGATGATGCCGGGCCCTGAGTCATGGTCTTCACTATCGGAGCGCACGTAGTCCGGCACAAGCCACTTGCCAGGCTGGTAGACGGCATGCCCATGCAACAGGTCGCTCAGGTGATGGAAGCTTTCCAAGGTCGTGCAGACGGTGATCCTATCGGTCACGTCCCTAGGCAGGTAGAAGGTGCTGATGACCCCTTGGTAGTAACCTGAGGCCTTCACCAGCGGGGATGTCAGCAGCTTGCGTACGTACTTTTCTGGAGCGGTGATGCTCTCCTGCGATCGGAGCATCTCGTTGAGCTCCATGGCATCCCGGTCACCTTCACGCGCTCTTCTGAGTATCTTGTTTCGGAATACTCCGCTGAAGAAGTCCTCGATGTCGCCAGCAGCCGCAGCGACGGTGGTGGTGAACTGCTCACGTTCTTCCTGAGTCGCGAAGCATCGGCTTTCTGCTTGTTGCAGGCAGAACTGCATGAGCTTGTGATTCAGCAGAGAAAGGCTGTTGATGAGAAGGTCATTACCTTCTCGGCGAAGCCGGCTATACCGCACGATCAGGTCATCGATGACGTCACTGGGCAGGAATATTTCGGTATGGAGCAAAGTATCCCGCCGCTCTACTCGCCCGACCGCCTGGATGATCGCTTTGAGAACGGCCAGGTCATGCTCCTGGTTCAAAATGCGGCGGTTCTTGGGCTGCATAAGGTTCGAGTCGAATTCAGCTAAGCGTACCGCCTCGCTCTCCCCGGACGAGATGTGCTTGAGCAGAAGAATGTGGTTCTTGACGGTGTTGAGGCCGGTGTCCTTCTCGCGGATCGCGCTGTAGAAAGGCGTGTTGACCAGCACGAGGCGGTCAAAGTCCTGGTGAAAATTGTCCTCGGCCCGCTCAACGAACAGGTTGAGACCGGTGCCAGCACTGCCGTAGGCGGAGATCAAACAGATACGGGTGTCATCATCCACCTTGAGATACTGATCAATGTCGACCTCCCTCGCTAGCTGGGAGCTGAAGAGAATGACCCTTATCTTGGTTTTGCCCTCAAAGGGCTTCAACTCAAAAATCTTATCTTGGTAGAGGCACCGAAGCCCCTTCAAACGCCCCTCAATACCTTGCGCGAACAGGTTCTTGAAGAGCTCCGCGAAGCGATTGTTGAGCGATAGAACGAAGGTGTTTTTCTCGTCCCAAGCTGCCATGAGCATCGCTTCGATCTGCCGGCGGTATGCAGACATCCGGTACTTGTTTTCACGATATCCAGGCGGTAGCAGGGAGTCTGACCAGAAGCGGTAGGTGCTTTTGAAGACGGGATCGCTGCGCAGGCCGCTGATGTCGTCGGCGGACGTCTTATGGAAGGGCCTGACTTCCATGGTTCTGGCTTTCGCGCGAGCAGTCCGCAGATCCGACATCGCGCCTACGTCAGCCTGGGAGCGCTGAACGACCCGTACATCAAGGTTACTGGATGGTGCTTCCCCATAGCGGGCGAGCATTTTCCTGGAGAAATTGCCGGAGTAGGAATGCTTGAAACCTGTCGTGGCGCTGAGGCACATAGCGCTGTTTTGCGTTCCGTGCAGGACACGAAGCAGTTTGACCTCGGGGAGTTCCAGGATCAGATCGAGATGGAAGTCGACGAATACCCGGTTCTTCACCGCGTCGCCACCGAAGGGAATCTCGTTCACCTTAACCAGCGAAAACACAATTTTCGGGGCGAAGAATGTGAAGAAGGCGTCAACGAAGATTTCCGCGTCCTTGGCTCGGTCAAAAACAGAAGCCACGTAAGAACGATGTTGACGGGACTTCTTGATGAACTCAGACAGGGGGGCGTTCTGACTAGCATCCTCACCCAGCTCAAGCAGATGCCGCAGCGGGCTGTCCTGAGGAATCTTGGAGCATGCGTACAGAGCGCACAGCATGACCTGTAGGAAGTCATGTAGGGTTGGATCGGAGCATGGGGCGCCATCATCGAAAGACAGGCGGATCTCGCTTTTCCCGCATACAGATCGCATGCGGATTCGCTTCAGGGCGGCTTCGTTATAGAAACGCCTGGGTGTCAGGCTGAAGATGTTCTGTGACAACGCAAGGATTTGCTCTACGTCGCGATTGTTGATCGTGATATGGCCGACATTTCCGGAGCACATCTGCAGGATAGAGTCCAAGCTTACGCTGGTTTCGCAATCCTCTTCGTAATGCCGGCGCAGATCTTTCATCAGCTCAACCGTTTCGTTGAACGCGATCGGCTCCTCGTCTTCTGGGCCGTACTCTGCCGAGATCATCTCCATCAAGCGGTGCAGGCCGGCAATGACGTGAGGTGGCTTGACCTTCTCGCTGACCAGCTTCTTCTTACTCTCTTCAAAAACTCGGTCGTAGCTGTCGTGCTCTTCATCGATGACGAGGTTGAAGGTGATGCCATGCGTCTTGAAATAGTTGGACTCGTCAGGGACGAAGAAATCTTCCTTCAGGTAAGTGATTTGTTCGTCATGGGGCAAGCTGCAGGCGGCTCCGATCGGGGCGATACTCTCCTCCTCAGCATTGGTGGGCGGGCGCTTGGCTCCCAGAATTTCTTCGAAGCTAAGCTTCTTGATGTTCGGCTCTCGCTTTTTGTCGAGATACACGATGAACGCGCGCTTCAGAAATCGGGCGGTGGTAGCAATGAAGATGGTTGGCCCCACCTTGGCTCGTTCAAAAGGCAAAACGTGATCGACAACCTGGATCTTCGCTCGCTCTCGATCATTACTGGCGCGCAGGAAGCGCTCTTGAGTGGTCACGAATTCGAAGCCGACCTTCTCCCGGATCACCGCCTTGGCCAAATCCTGTAACGCATGGAGCAGGCGTTGTTTTGCAGCATCAATTCGACGCTCCAGCTCGGCTTCGCGCAGATAGTCGGCAACCTCCGACTTCAGGTACCGCGCCTGTTCAGTCTCCGTTGCTTTGAGTCCACTGGTCGCGTTGCTCAGTTCGTTAACAGTCTCGTGGTAATAGTCAGAATAGAGGGCCTTCGACCAGCTGGCGTACAGGTCTTCATTGCGCACCTTTGAAACCCAGCCGACGAAGCTGAGGTCGGATAAATCCCGCTCAGCAAGGAAGCTCAGAATGCTGACGCCCCGCGCTGCTGCTTTCTCCTGGGTTACCTTGGAGATGTCTATCTGCGCCTTGTGCGGGGTAATGAAGAAGAGGTTGCGATGTCCGCCGAGTTCGTCACGTTCTTCTGCGTGCTCGATGAATTGATCGAACACGTTGTACGACTTACCAAAGCCCGTACCATCATTAGCAAAGCTTACTGAGGGGTTAGGTTTGGCATTTCCGTTGAAGAACGGCGCCAGCCGCGCCCGGTGTGAGTTGATCTCGTCGCTGAGCGCAGCACTGATACGACCCTTCCTGGTGTTCATTGGCGTCCTTAGCACGATGGCAATTTAATGCTTGTCGAGTATGCCGAGGGTGCTTCCAAACCAACTAGATTGCAAGTGGGATCATGGGTCGCCTATCGATGGAGGCAAGTTAAAGGTTTCAAAGCGGCAAGGATCGCGAGCTTTCAGACTGTCAGTGCCAGCAAAGGTGCCTGCTAGCATCTCTGACTATCCTCTAATGCTTTCAAAGTCATTGGATGCTTGGCAAACACACAGTGTTTTTTGAAAGCCTCTTGCTATAAAACGCACTCTGCACGGACGTAATGACGATTCATGGCTGATCATACCCCCGTTTACTGCTTAGCCCTGTTGGGCGATTTCGCGAAGCCAATGACTCGGTGCGCAACGACCTCAAGGGCAAGGTTCCCGCCAGCAGGTAACCAATCAATGAATTCTCCGGTTCGATTGCTTAGCCGGTGTCTTTTTAACATTGGTTACATTTGCTGTTGACGGGGTCGCAGCGTTCACCACATTCCAGTATGGCTGTGCCGCTTTGATATGCCGGCTGGCCTTCTCGATTGCAGGCCTGGTCTCATCTTTATCTAGGTACCAGTAGCAGTAGGTGATCGCTCGGGTAATTGCCACATAGGCTGTGCGAAGCGCCTCTTCACTTTGTGAAGTGTCATATCCGCATGGGTCACCTGGGCGATTGAGTCCGGCCTGTGCGTAGAGATCATTCTTGGACGGCGAAGACGTCTTCAGATCGCAATCCCCCAAGAGGAAAACGGCCTTAGCCTGCAAACCTTTCGCAGAATGGTAGGTGAGAAATTTGATCTGGCTGGATCGTTTCTCAAACCTTGCCCTATCAAGGAGCTCCTCGAGCTCTTCGCGTGCGTCCTCCTTCACAGAGTTTGAACGCGTCAGCACGAGAATCGAATCACCTGCGTCGTAGTGGCGTTCAACATCAACTGCTATTTGTTTCCAATCCATATCTCGGACTTGAACCGGTACCTGATGCCCTGCTACAGCCTCGTTTTTCGCAATCCCACGCTTGCCAGGGACGCCGCCAGGCGTGCGCTTCACGATTTCTTCCGCAGCATCGATCACCATCTGATGAGAGCGATGGTTTTCCTGCATCAGCACCTGATTGGGTTCAGGAGACTCGAAGACCTTGTCAAAGTCGATCAGATAATGCGGCGAGCTGCCACGCCAGCCATAGATGCTCTGCCAGTCATCTCCAACTGCCATGAGCGATGCGTAAGCAGGCCGCCCATGGGTTGGAACGGACAAATTCCGTCGCTCGATCTCAGCGAATGTTGCCCGTATCCAGGAAATGGTGTTGGCGCCGACGTCCTGAAACTCATCTACGAGCAATGTCGTCATCGGCCGCAGAACACCGGGCGTCAGGGCTCGGAGGTTATGCGGTTTTCGCTCGCTAAAAATCGCGAACATGGTGTTGAACGTCATCACTGGAGGGGTCATGTTGAAGAGCATGCGAGTGAAGTCGTTCCAGTAGATTGCTAGCGCATGGAAGAAATCACGATCCACGTCAGCTTTACTCAAGCGCATGGCTCGGATGGCCTCGAACACATCCAGACCAAGATTCTCCATGTACGATGCTGCGCTGAAGAACGCCTCGGTGATGTACTGAGGTGCAATGTCGCCCTCAAGCTTGTAGGTGAACTTTGGGCATGTGTTTACCAGGCTTCTGATTGCCTCAATTGGCTGGTCTGACTCGACATAGCTTTTGAGATAAATCACCGGGCGGGAACAATGGGCCTGGAACAAGATGCGTTTATTCTTTACATCAGCCGTCAGGTAAGGAAAGCGCCCTTCCTTTGCCTTCAAATCGCTAGGCTCGGATTTGTCCACGCCCAAAATGACAAAAGCATCGAGCTCGGGAACAAACCCGTTAACGTGGAAATCCTGCCCCAAGAGCTGAACAACCTTGCGGCTCAGTTCAATACCTTCTACTGGCCACTTACCGGCTGCGCTCCACAGCTTTTCCAAGGTGTCGCAGATGTCTTCGTCTACCTTTGCCAGGTCACGGGCTTGCCGTTGGGCCTTTAACGCGTCCGGACTATCAGCGTTCATCTTCTCCATCGCCAAGGAGTGACGGTAGAGCTTTCCGATGAGCGCCTTGAACTCCGGATTCTTGTCGTAAAGCCTCATGTAGCAGTCATTCATCAAAGCAAGCTGAGGCTCACCCATTTTGACCTGGAACATGGAGCCCTTCTCTTTCGTGCTTCCGTCCTTTTCCAGAAACTCGAAAGGCTGAACGTTGCTCATACCAGGAAGGCATCGTGCAAAGGACAGTATGCGAGAGTGGAACGTACGGACGATCTGTAGGGAGTCATCATGTGAGATGTCATAGCCCCACAGCTTGAAGACCTCCCTCACCTTCTTAGCAAAATCCATTTTGGACTCCACCGTAAAGGTCACCACAGTGAGGTTCTTGAAGTCGATTCCCAGGTAGTGCCGCAGCACCAATAGCCGCAATACCATTGTTGTTGACTTACCACTGCCCGCCCCTGCGACAACAGACGTCGTGGGCGTCCTGGACAGAATCATTTTCCACTGGTCTACGGAGGGCGGCTGATTTGGCAGCCTCTCTGCTAAATCTGATCGGATCTGCGCCTCCAACTCGTCCGTGATCGGAAAACGCCAGTCTTTAAAAAGCACATCTTCACGAATCCCCGGCGCGCCGATTGCCGGAACTGGGCCTGGCTGAACCTCGATGATCAGCTTGCCCTCTTCAAAGCCTTTCTTATGCCCGACTTCAAACCCTGCCGCGTGGCCTTCTTCGTAGCCAGTCGTACGTCCCGCCTCATGCCCGCTCGCGTGACCTTCGTCGTAGCCACGCGAGTGACCTGTCTTGTTTCCAGCGAGCAATCCTGAGGCGTGCCCTACGCCGACACCCTTTTGAAAACCGACATCATGCCCGGCGGCTCGGCCTGCACGCCATGCGGAAGCTTGCTGCAGACCCACTGCATCAAACGCCTTGCCGATCAGCCGGTGAAGGAAGCTTTGCGGGAATGGGAAGGAGAGCTCATCGCGCTCATCCAGTTGCGACTCGGGCTTTGGGGCTTCCACTACTGTACATCTCCATTTCATACGGCGGGTCGTACACGCCAGAGATTACGGGCGCGACGAATACTGCTCCAACAAGTGCTTTGGCCCACAATTGGGCCGGGTGGATAGTAGCACTAGAGTGACATCCCTTTGTCACCATGCCTGAATACTCACGATCTCTACAGCCGAGGGAAACTGGCTTCAAAAGCTCGGACTATCATCGACTCGCAGCTGCAATGTACCTTGAAGAACCTTTAAACTACTTGGTCTTGCTGCCCCTCACCGTCCTTCTATGGGCAACCACACTTTCTAGAGAGACTTCCCCCATACTCTCTTCGCGCCCTCTAGTGGCAAGATGACGCTCGAGATAGCACGCCAAATCCGGCATGCTTTCCCGCAAGAGTCAGAAGAAAATAGCGACAGACCAGTCCCATGAAGGAAGCGGTGACTGCATTTCGAAATTTATCGAGAAGAATAATTTGAAACTTAGCATTGATGGCCTGACACTAAGTGCCTACGAGACGAAACTTATCAGAACCTGCTCTGATTGCAGCAGAGCTTACAGTATCTTTGAGTATTCGGAGAGTAGTGATCATTACTTCTACAGACCCACCAACTATAAAAATGGTTGTGAGCGACACTGCTTAGAATGCTGGCTTGGTGTTTCTGAGCCCCTAGATACACCTCCAGAAACAAACGATTCTATAGAGGTGGAAACTCCGAGCCCTGAAATTCACCGACACTGGTACGACGAAGCGAGCTATATAAGCATTGACCAAGGCGACCTTGGTACAGCATACAAAACGTACTTCCAAGAAGGTTGCCATCTAGCAATACTCCCGCTCTCTCGATTAATTACTGATCGCTCAATATTTCTCCCGCACGGGATCATGATCTATCCACAAGGAAGGCTTAACCTATCGAACCTGCGCATTGACAACAAGCAGTTAACCATGATTGCATCTTCTCAGATAAGGGCATCCAAGGTGCGTTTAGTGCAACTCGATAAGCACCCTTTGCTTGTGATACCTCTAAAGTTTTCTTGGGAGCGACTTAAGCGTGGCAGTCACAGCGCCCATCTGGAGATGATCGCCAGAATCTCCGAAATAACTGACAGTCTGTGCTTTGATGTAATCAACTACCAAAACTGCAAACTGGAACACCTTTCATGCGAAACCAAGCCTGCAAATCCAGGACAATTAATGTCCCATTCAATGATGTCAGCAGCGCTCTTGGTGAGATCGGATGCGATGGACTCCGTGTTGCTGGCCGGCGCAGCCTTCACACATGTAATTACGAAAGGTCTTGGTCTCGACTTACGTCAACCGGAGTGGGATCGGTTCCCACAGTACGGGGAGGTCGGCAAGCTCGCTGCTCATGGGCTTTCGCTCTATTCTCAAATGCTTCAGACCCAATCAGCCACGTCAAAATTCGTACAAGCGTTAAGCTTGATTGAGTTCCTAGCATATCCAGATGATTTCATGAAATTTCAGGATATAAAAAAGGTGGTCTCAAAATATGTGACCAACTGCCCTAGGGAGCACGAACGATTAATGGAAAGATTTCGAGAGCTCACTGGAAAGAAAGACGAGACGAAGCAAGAGGTCGGGCTCAGAACCAATATTGTTCACATGGGGAAACGGCTCGAGCAACTGATCAAAAGCAGAAGTGAGCGGGAGAATCTTTTCAAAGAGCTTGATGGCTACATTCGCGCAATGCTAGACCACATGATCGAGCGCGACTACATGTCGAACGAAGAGTATGATACCCTGAAACATAGCATGTAAATCAGATCTACCAGTTGCGAGGTACGCCAGCCTCAATTCTTCAACGGCTTAAAGTTTTCTAAGGATAGAGTTTCGATGAGTGCCTTGCTTCAACATGCCCCAACCAACCAAAAGTTCTTGGATGATATTACTCGCTCCATAATTGAACTTGAAGACAGGATTAAGCGGCTCCCATTCTTTCAATCAGCAAAAACCGCGGGCACGCTGAACGCCCGAGAGAGCGGTGCATTTTTCACTCAAGCTATCCAGGCCATGGAAGAGGCGTATTCACGCGACCTGAACGCCTATTCAGCAATGCGCTGGATGTACTACTTTCGACGCACACCCAACGCTGTTTTCGCTGGGGATTTGGCTTCAACCGGCCCTAACGCGCGTGCATTAGCTGAGGTCTACGCAAACCGTAGCGTCAAGCTGGAGTCAGCAGCGTATGGCAGCAACGGTTTTGTCTTTCCTATCAACGAAAGCACACTGAGGCATATCGCACGCTTCATAGCCTTCATCACCATCATTTACGACTTACAGGTTGGATTCAAGTTAGCGAGCAAGGAATACAGCTTTACTTTCCGAACTGAACGCTCTCGCGGCCCCGGCAGGCTTAAAAAAGGTGCGCTCACCTTCAGACCGATGGCAAGCCCGGCACCGACAATACTTCCGTGTAGCGTTTCAGATCCGGTATTGGAGTCTGCGGTTCGGATTTATGACCAGCGCCATGATGCCCATGGCCGCACATTTCATGGCGCTGCCTTGAACCAGGCAGGCTTGGCTCATGATGATGCCGCTGACAACGTCGACGATGCGAACATGAACTTTGCACAAGCGTATTGGGGCCTGTTAAGCGACGAAATCGCATTTTCGCCACAAGAGTTCCTGAAGGGGCACCCACATGCCGCCGCTTACGGAAGCGAAGGAAAGGTTTTGATTCGGTTCTGCCCAAGCAACCTAGATCTCGCGAAAATCTTTGAACTGTACAGAACGCCAGCGCTGGAAAAACACGGCATTGAGCCCAATGCCTCGCTTTGCCTCTTGGTACTTTTGATCGCTGGACGCTGGCTGCAGAGAAACCGCTACTCGATCCTGAGGGCTATGGAGCTCGGCTATTTCATCATGCCTTTCAACGAGTGGAACATGCTCGGGGAGAACGTGTATGACGCCGTCTGCGATGAGGTACGTCAGCACCTGCCTCAGTTCGAGGCACCGGAAAGCTTCAAAGCATTCAATTCCAGCTGTTTGAGCTTTTTGGGAGAGGTTTGGCCTGCCGCTCATGGTGCTCCTGCCAGGAAAACGAATGACTACATGTGTATCGACATGTGGGCCGCCTCGATGGGATTCTTGGCGTGGTTCAACTTCCCAAAGGCACAAGGTAAAGTCGCCAACGAGCGGGCAACAAAATTCGAGGATGTCGTTCAGCAAACGATTGATCGAACCCGCTGGGCCGACAACGACACTCGCGAGCTGAGGCAACGGACGCTCAAAGTCGGCGGCCAAGCCGTGACCGATATAGATGCAATTGGATCGTTTGAAGGTACTCTCCTCCTCGTGTCCTGCAAAAGCATCCCGTACTCACGGGAGTACGATCAAGGAGTCCATAATGTTATCCGCAACGCTGCGTCGACCGTAAACAGCGGTGTGAACACCTGGGTAAACATCGTGAATCGGCTTTCAGAAAACCCCGCGGGTGACAACTTCGACTTCACCAATTACGAGAGAATCGTCGGTGTTGTTTGCACCCCCTTCGCAGTCTATACGAGCGATGAACAGTCACTCTCGACTTCTGTTGGCAAGCTGCGATGGGCGTGCTCACTGGATGAGTTGATCGCGTTCCTCGAGGACTAGCCCCTTAGGGAGTGGAGAGGTCTAATGGCGGGCACAGCAGTCCGCTTACGCTAAATACGTTCAACGCCTTTCCTTAACTTGTCCTGTATGGCATTGAAATGCGCACTCAATGAGCCTCCTTTGAGTTAAACCATTCGATCAAGAAAAGCACTTTCAAAGCATTTCGCAGCGCGTACATCAGCCACCCAGTGCCAGTCGCTCCACCAGATCAACCACATCCTTGCGCTCCTTCCCTTTCAATAAATGAAAACACTGCAGCAGATGCGCCGTCTCGTCATCCTCGCAGTAAAAATACGGCACCGGTAAATTCAGGACAGCAGCAATCTGCTTCACGATGCTTTCACCAGGCTGGTGAACGCCCTTTTCGTACTGAGACATCCTCGCAGAAGCTGTGGCCGGCTCAATGCCCGCCTCAATCCCCAAACGTTCCTGTGAAAAACCTCTTATCTTGCGTGCCTCTTTCAAGCGCTTGCCAAACGTACCCATTTTCTCATCGCCGAAAGGCTAAGAGATTCTTAGATTCGCTTTGACGACATACTAAGTATTACTTAGTATTTGGCAGAAATATCCTTTTGCCATCACTTCAAACGCGAGACAGGGATCAAAATGAAGGAAATGCAAATCGTAGACGGCCGGCTCGACGAGAAATCGCGAGGGTTTGGCGGCGACGTGGTCAGCTACCACTACTGGAAAATTGACGGCAAGAAGCACGAAAGGCTCGAGATCCCGGACGTTCTCGATGCGCACGTTAAGGCGGGTAACCGGATTCGAGCGACGTATCAGCCAGGCAAAGACAACGTCAATCGGATCTGGGCCATTCAGCTCGACGATGAACCTGTCCGTTCAGTTGTCGACATTCCCTTCATTGCCGTCTCCCTGGGAAGGCTCAGCATCCTGCCTCTGGCGGTCGCCATCTTTACGATTTTTGTTGCCTACGGCTTTTGGGAGAACAGCGCCAACCATCGGAGCTTTCATGGCTCGTCCTACCAGTTGAGCTGGATCGCGCTCAATTTGTTCGTCAGCTACCGCTACATGATTAAGCCAATGCTGATGATCAAGCGAGGCATCAACGCGTTTCGCGAATATTGCGCAAAGGCTCCGGCATCGACCTCGACCGCTAGCTAAAACCGAGCGGACGCCGGCAAGTCTCCCGAGAGTCAGAAAATGAATTACGTCGAGCTGATCCAACACCAAGCCGAGCAGGTCTTTGGCAACAAATCGAAAGCAGATGTCTGGCTGAATCAGCCCATCGTAGGGACTGATGAATACTCACGGTTACAAGCAGCTCACAGTGAAGCGGGATACAAACTGGTAAAGGCTGAACTAGAAAGACTCAGTCACGGGTTTGCCTGCTGATGCGTCCCCCTCCTCCAAGCCCAGGACTCAACATGATTGTTTTTGATCTCAACACAAACAATGCGGAAGCCCTTCTCCGGCACGTCGAAGAATTCAAGCCGAGCTCGGGCGACCGGCGCGCGAGAAGCGTTGCTGGAATTGAAAGAAGCTTTGGTGTCGCATCTGGAAGACGCCAGCACGCCAGCTGACCCAAAACCAGAGCGACAGATTTAGGTCGAAACAGGAGCTCAAGCACATCATCATCCTGGCGTGTGTATGAAGATCACGACCTCTCTCGAAGGGCAGCTTTGGCAATTGGCTGTGGCCACGCTCGGCGCGCAAGGCTTGGAGCAGTTGGTGGCTGAACTGCTAAAGAGTCATGTAAGGACTCGCGCGGTGAACGTGTATGGATTTCTACGCCTCGAATGGCTCGACCAAGAGGCATTAGAAGCCCTGCGCAAGGGCCAGCGCCGGGCAGGAGCAGAGCTAGCGTTTTCCGGGGATGACCCGAGTAAAGTCGCGATACTTCACTGTCACTCCGGTCATCTGCTGCGAGGCATCGTCCAAACTTTGCCGCCGGAAGTACTGCCAGAGGACGTGCTTGAATGGCGTATGCAACTCGATATTGGGTTGTGATTTCATCCCGTAGCTCCTTGCGAGCTGAAGTGCGCTTCGGCGAAGTTCATTGAACTGGCCTAATGATTTTGGACACCTCAAGACGAGTATCGGTAATCAAGATGAGGGAAATTTTGAACACAAAGGCCCCTCTCACCGCCCGCGAGGTCTACCAGGTACTGAAGGACGTCGCGCTAGGCACACGCATCATGAGAAGAACCAGCAGCCAGTCATTGTGCGAACTCTACAACGACCTCATGACTGTTGAGATCGATGGCTGGCGTCTCACGCTTTTCAATGACGGCGGCACCTTGGATTACTGCGAGGATTGCAGGTCTCCTGACGGTCGCATCGGGTCTCTTGAAGACTGGCAACGCTATGTCGAGCTTTTGAGTGGTTGGGAGCGTGAGCAGCTTGAGCGTCTACTGAACGCGCTCTGACTCTGTGCGACCATCAATATCAGCGACAAGATCCTACTAAATTCACCTACTGCTACGCTTTCCTTTTTCCATGGAGGAATCGCAATGCAAAACTCAGACCTGCTCCCTTCCCTACTATTCAAGATCAACGAAAACCAGCAAGCCCTTGAGGCTGCCATTATGGAACTGACACTCTGGGTCGAGCAGCGTGGATCGGGTGAGGTTGGAGGCAATGTGCGCGGTGCCCTGGACGCGATCAGAACCAATGAAGAGTTCATCAACATGACGCTCGCTGTGTTGATGGCACCGGAATAATTCACCCCCCTACGCCGAAAGATCTTGCTGACCTTGGGTCACTGAAAACGTGCGCTTGCTGATTGTGCTCCGAGCCTGCTGAGCAAAAGAAACCCTCGTCGTGGCCATCTCTGAGCGAAGCTCGCTAATTAGATTGGCAATGGCTCGGCTCGATGTGAGATTCGCCGTCGAGATACCAGTGACCAGCAATTCCACTTGACCAGAGGATGGCTCGAATACCTTGATCATCAGAGATCCGTCGGGGTTCACGGTGCAGCTACAAGACAGCGGCAGGAAGCCACATTCAATGGTGTGGCGGAGCTCCAGAATGGAAAGAATGATGGTCGGCCTTAGCATTATTTCTCTTTAGTTTTTTCTCCCAAAGAATGGTCGTCAAGCAGTGTGACAGCGCAAAATATGACCAGTTGTCGCATGTCTTCATGTTGGGCACAGGCATCAATAGGCAAAGTCATGCCCCAGCTCTTTCTGCATCCACTCCAAAAAGCGCCTGACCCGAGGGAAATTTGAATGAGCCCTAGGGAAAACTAGATGGTGTGCAGTGATAGAAGCGCTCAGCTCCGGCGCCACCTCAACCAATGCGCCTCTCGCAAGATAGTCCCGGGCCAGCAGCGTGCTTTCTAACGCAAAGCCAAGGCCGTGACTGGCAGCTTCCAGCGTCATATACGAGCGGTCGAAGCTTAGCGTGTAAGGTTGTTCGGGACGCGACAGACCATGTTGTGCGAACAACTGCGGCCACTTTATTAACGTGGCCTCCGACAGAATCAGATTACAGTCCAGCAAATCCGCAACTACCCGGATGGGGCGCTTGGCCAACAGTTTCGGGGAAGCCATCACCGCCATCTTTTCATTGCGTATCGTGCGCACTTCATAGCTAGGCCAATTGGGCATGCCATGGCGGATATCCACATCAATCTTGTCTCGACTGAAGTGCAGTGATTCATAGGAGCACGAGAGGTTGAGCTGGATATCGGGATGGCTCTGGCGAAACTGCTCCAAGCGCGGCATTAGCCACAGCAAACCGAAACTGGGCGACGAGTGCAACCGCAGGCAATCCAGGCTGACATCACTGGTAGCGCGCTCTGTGGCTACGGCGAGGCTATGCAGGATGCCGGAAACCTCGGTGAGATATTGCTCACCAACCGGCGTCAATGTGACGCCTCTGGCCGTTCTGAAAAACAGCTGTCTGCCGATCATTGCCTCTAGTTTGGCCAGCTGGTGACTAACCGCCGAGGGTGTCAGGTCGAGTAATTCAGCTGCGCGAGCGACATTGCCGAAGCGCGCCGTCTGTTCAAAGGCCTGAATGGCTTTCAGGGGTGGCAGTATCGGAGGTGCATCGCCGGGTGAACGCATGATTATTGTTATTCCGCTGCAAGTGACATAAGCCGGGCATCCAGCTATTCAAGCATTCGCTCACTGGGTTGGCGAGTGCTGAATTTTTTTCAGCAACCAGTGAAATTCGCGTTATTGCTCAAGGTCACCCTGGAGAACAAGCTGGGCCATCGATTCATTGCGGGTCGACCCAATAACAACAATCAGAGGTACCCTCCCATGCTTCTTCAAGGCAAAGTCGCGATCATCACAGGTGCCGCCTCCGCACGTGGAATTGGCCGCGCAACGGCGACTACCTTCGCGCAACAAGGCGCGCGTGTCGTGATCCTCGATCTGGATGAATCCGCCGCACGGGATGCCGCTGCTTCCCTGGGCGAAGGTCATTTGGGGATTGGGGCCAACGTCGCAGACGAATTGCAGGTTCGGCAGGCCGTAGCCAAAATCATCGAGCACTTTGGTCGTATCGACATCCTCATCAACAATGCCGGCATTACCCAGCCCCTCAAGACATTGGACATTCGCCCTTCCGATTACGACAAGGTACTGGACGTCAGCCTGCGCGGCACCTTGCTGATGTCGCAGGCGGTGATTCCGACCATGCGTCAACAGTCTTCAGGCAGCATTGTGTGCATGTCTTCCGTTTCGGCTCAGCGTGGTGGCGGCATTTTCGGTGGCCCTCATTACAGTGCCGCAAAAGCAGGTGTGCTGGGGCTGGCGAAAGCAATGGCACGGGAACTGGGGCCGGACAAGGTACGCGTCAACTCCATCGCCCCCGGTCTGATTCACACCGACATTACCGGTGGCCTGATGCAGGACGAACGCCGCCACGCGATCATCGATGGCATCCCACTAGGGCGTCTGGGTGAAGCCCAGGATGTGGCGAATGCCGCATTGTTTCTGGCCAGCGATCTCTCCTCATATTTGACTGGCATCACGCTGGATGTGAACGGCGGCATGCTGATTCACTGATTACACCTGGCGGGCCTCGCGGCCCGTGCGGATCTGGATCGACGATGCAGCCGGGCCTTTGGCCTGGCGGTCAATAAAAACAAGAGATCAGACCATCATGACAACCCTGTCGCTCGAAGCGGTTTCGACCGTGCGCTCTAACGCCTACCGGAAAACCGCATGGCGCCTGATGCCTTTTCTGATGCTGTGCTACCTATGCGCCTACCTCGATCGCGTCAACGTCGGCTTTGCCAAACTGCAAATGATGAACGATCTGGCGCTCAGCGAAACGGTCTACGGACTGGGTGCGGGCATGTTCTTCATTGGCTACTTCCTCTGCGAAGTCCCCAGCAACATCATCCTGCACAAGGTCGGTGCGCGGGTCTGGATCGCGCGCATCATGATCACCTGGGGCATCGTTTCTGCGTTGTTCGCCTTCGTTGAAACCGCCTGGCAATTCTATGCCCTGCGCTTCCTGCTGGGCATCGCCGAAGCCGGCCTGGCGCCGGGCTTGTTGCTCTATCTGACCTACTGGTTTCCCTCCTACCGACGTGCGCGCATGACCGTGCTGTGGTTTATCGCCATTCCGCTGTCAGGGATGGTCGGTGGCCCGCTCTCAGGCTGGATCATGAACCACTTCGCCGGGATGCATGGCTGGGCCGGCTGGCAGTGGATGTTTGTCCTGGAAGCCGTGCCGACCGTCCTTATTGGCCTGCTGGTACTGAGCTACCTCAAGGACGGCGTGCATCAGGCCAGCTGGCTGGATGATGACGAGAAAGCACTGATCAGCCGCGAACTGGCCGAGGACGACCAGCAGAAAGTCACCCATGCCTCGGTGGGTGAGTTCATCCGCGACCGTCGCCTGTGGTTGCTGGCCGGGATTTACTTCTGCGTGGTCATGGGCCAGTACGCCATCACCTTCTGGCTGCCGACCCTGGTGCGTAATGCGGGGGTTTCCAATCCATTGCACATCGGCTTTCTGAGCAGCCTGCCCTACCTCTGCGCAATTGCGGCCATGCTGTATGCCGGGCGCAGTGGTGACAAACATCGTGAACGTCGCTGGCACCTCATCGTACCGATGATCGCCGGTGCCATCGGGTTGAGCCTGGCCGCACTGATGGGTGGAAATGTACTGCTCTCGATTCTCAGTCTGTGCCTGGCCGCTTCCGGAATCCTGTCCGCGACGTCGATGTTCTGGATGCTGCCCACCACGCTGCTCGGTGGTGTGTCCGCCGCCGCAGGCATCGCCGCGGTCAACAGCTTCGCCAACCTCGCCGGCTTCTGCTCGCCCTATCTGATCGGCTGGGTCACCACTCAGACCGGCTCCAGCGCCATCGGCATGTACCTGATCACCGGCGTACTGCTGTTCGGCGCGACGTTGGTGCTGCGCATCCCCGCCGCCTCGGTCAATCGTTGATTCATTGGAGTTTCACCATGACTGCTCATCCTGCATTCACGTCATCCACGACGCTGGCGCAACGCACCCATAACATTCGCCGCCATGCCTTGCGCATGGGTCAGGTTCAGGGGCAAGGCTATGTTGGCCAGGCCCTCGGCGCTGCCGACCTGCTGGCCGTGTCCTACTTCCACGCCCTGAGTTACCGGCCCGAAGACCCGGAGTGGGAAGCCCGCGATCGCTTCTACCTGTCGATCGGGCACTACGCCATTGCCCTGTATGCGGCCCTGATCGAAGCCGAGATCATCCCGCTGGACGAACTGGAAACCTACGGCGCAGACGACAGCCGCCTGCCGATGTCGGGCATGGCCGCCTACACCCCGGGCATGGAGATCACCGGCGGATCGCTCGGCCAGGGCCTGGGTATCGCCGTCGGTGCCTGTCTGGGCCTCAAGCGCAAAGGCTCGACAGCCTTCGTCTACAACCTGCTGTCGGACGGCGAACTGAATGAAGGCTCGACATGGGAAGCCGTGATGTCGGCCTCGCATTGGAAGCTCGACAACCTGATCGCCATAGTCGACGTCAACAACCAGCAAGCCGATGGCTACTCCAGTGAAATCCTCTCCTTTGAACCGATCGTCGATCGCTGGCAGGCCTTTGGCTGGTTCACCCAACGGGTCGATGGCAATGATCTGGAAACACTGGTCGCCGCGTTCGATGCCGCACGCAACCATCCTGGCACGCAACCGCGAGTCATCATCTGCGATACCAAAATGGGTAAAGGTGTGCCCTTCCTGGAAACCCGGGAGAAGACGCACTTCATCCGCGTGGAAGAGCACGAATGGGATCTGGCACTGAGCAATCTTGAAGAAGGAAAAAAGCAATGAGCAACGCCATCCACAGTCCGACTTCGACTGGCGAGCCAGCCAAAAAGCGCCTGACCACCTCGGCAATGATCGCGTCGATTGCCTCTGAAGGCCAAGCCACCCGCTCAGCACCTTTTGGCCATGCATTAGCCGCGCTGGCGGATCAGCGCTCAGACATCGTGGGCATGTCCGCCGACTTGTCCAAGTACACCGATCTGCACATTTTCGCCAAGGCCCACCCGGATCGTTTCTATCAGATGGGCATGGCCGAACAGTTGCTCATGAGTGCTGCAGCAGGGATGGCACGTGAAGGTTTCGTGCCGTTCGCCACAACCTACGCCGTGTTCGCCTCGCGCCGTGCCTATGACTTCATTTGCATGGCGATTGCCGAGGAAAACCTCAACGTCAAAATCGTCTGCGGCCTGCCCGGCCTGACCACTGGCTACGGCCCAAGCCACCAGGCCACGGATGACCTGGCGATCTTCCGTGCCATGCCCAACCTGATGATTGTCGATCCGTGTGATGCACTGGAAATCGAACAGGCGGTGCCTGCTATCGCGGCGCATCAAGGGCCGGTCTACATGCGGCTGTTGCGCGGGAATGTGCCGCTGGTGCTGGATGAGTACGGCTACAAATTCGAGATCGGCAAGGCCAAAACCCTGCGCACCGGTAACGATGTGTTGATCATCTCCACCGGCTTGATGACGATGCGCGCACTGGAAGCGGCCAAAGAGCTACAAGCGGACGGAGTTGATGTCGCTGTACTGCACGTACCGACGATCAAACCACTGGATGAGCAAACCATTCTCGCTGAAGCGAGGAAGTCCGGTCGCTTGGTCGTTACCGCAGAAAACCACTCGATTATCGGTGGATTGGGTGAAGCCGTTGCAACGGTCTTGCTACGTAACGGCGTAACACCAACCTTCAGGCAAATCGCGTTGCCCGATGCTTTCCTGGATGCTGGCGCCTTACCTACGCTGCATGATCGTTACGGAATTTCGACTCAGGCAGTCTGCGCCCAGATCAAAGCATGGCTTTGATCTGGGCCTAAAGAGAAGAGCCTAAGCATCGGCTTAGCTGTCAAGAGCGATGAACAAGGGCGTCTCTCGACGCCCTGACTTGTTAAGCGGTCTTGATTACTAACATCTCCAATGCATCTTTGGTGAGATGCTCATAAGCTTGACCAGGCGGATTTAAGAGAGGCGAACCTCGAGGACATTGGGCAAAGCCACACCAAATTCTCCTACCGCTACTGAATTGTCACGCCCATTCCCTCCCCCTTCGCAACGCCCTCACTACACATACGATCAAGTCGGCTGTCGCGCCCCCCTTGCAAGCCTACCAACTAGATGGTAGATTCTATCGGATTCACATTTCCTCCCGTAAACCTACAGGGCGCCCCGCCCAGGTGAGTCCCCATGCAAGATTGGAAGCAAACTCGAAAAGACATCAGCGCCCGCCTAGTACAGCTGAATGGCCTGTCCCCAGAGACCATGAAAGGTATGGCTTCTCTAGGGAGCGCCGGCGCAAAAACAAACCACCTCGATGCTAAAACTCGTGAACTGATTTCGCTCGCCGTAGCGGTGACCACCCGCTGTGATGGCTGCATCGCTTTCCACGCTGCTGAGGCCAAAAAGCTTGGTGTAACTACTGAAGAGGTTGCTGAAGCATTGGGTGTAGCAATCAACATGAACGCCGGTGCTGCATTGGTTTACAGCACTCACGTTTTGGATGCATTCGACAAACCTTAATACAGGGCATTGCGGAAATATCAGAACTAACTGCTGCCATCCGCCCAGCCAACTGCGAGACTTTTCATGAATGAGCTTTTCACGCCCTACGGTCTGTGCGGAACGCTATTAGAAAACCGTGTCGTTTTAGCCCACATGACTCGCACTCGAACACTGGAAAAAAATTCAAATGAACTTATCGCTCTCTACTTCGCGTAGCAAGCGTCTGCCAGTCTGATCACAGAAGGACTGGAGGCCCGTGGCTATTTGTATACCCCGGGTACTTACACTGCGGAATAGGTTGAGGCTGGCGCCAAGTCAGTGATGCTGTATGAGGAATAGCGACATGAACAAGTCTTATGAGCAGTCCCTGAAAATCGATGCTCCCCGTGATGGCAGGTTGCGTCAACTGCGTAGCCTGTGCGGTTACGAAATAGGGGTAATCCCACTCCCGATTTTTCTCGGCATCGCCGTAATCGTATATCTCTCGGCACACTTGGGTTTTTTGCCTAATAACATGATCGGTGGCCTTGCCGTCATCATGACGATGGGCATGTTCTTCGGCCAACTGGGTTCGCGTCTTCCGATTCTGAAGGAAATCGGAGGAGGAGCCATTCTGTGCTTGATGCTGCCATCGATTCTGGTGTTCTACGGCTTCTTCGGGCCGGCCACGATTGACGCTACAAAAATGCTGATGAAAGAAGCCAACTTTTTGTACTTCGTGATTGCCAGCCTGGTAGTCGGCAGTATTCTCGGGATGAGCCGATTTATTTTGATTCAGGGCATGATGAGGATGTTCATACCTCTTCTCGTCGGAACCCTGGCTGCCGTGGCAAGCGGACTCATTGTGGGAAAACTCGTCGGCTATAGTTTCTACCACACCTTCTTCTTTATCATTGTTCCCATTATTGGCGGGGGCATTGGTGAGGGAATCCTGCCTTTATCGCTTGCTTACTCAGCTATTCTCGGCGGTACGCCGGATATCTACGTTGCTAAATTGGTGCCTGCCGCTGTAGTCGGCAACATCGCGGCGATTATCTGTGCCGGCTACTTGGCCCGGCTGGCGCTAAAACGCCCGCATCTCAATGGCGAGGGTTCATTGATCCGTGCCAAAGACGAGAATGATAAATTCCAAGCCAGGGAAGATAACGGCTCGACTATCGATTTCAGAGTGATAGGTGCAGGCATTCTGGTCATCTGTGCATTCTTCGTCCTTGGCGGCCTGCTTGAAAAAATCTTGGGGGTTCCTGGCCCTGTCCTGATGATCTTGGCCGCTGTACTTTTTAAGTACATTCGCGTTCTGCCGGAAAAACTGGAGAAAGGCACAAACGCTTTCTACAAGCTGATTTCTTCCGCCTTCATTTGGCCGGTAATGATCGGCTTGGGCATGTTGTATGTCCCTCTCGATAGCGTCGTAAAAGTCTTTTCTATCAGTTATGTCCTAGTCTGCGTATCCGTCGTTGCCTCAATGGCCATCGCAGGTTTTTTCATTGGCAACCTGATGAAAATGTACCCCATCGAATCAGCCATCGTGACCTGCTGCCACAGCGGCCTTGGCGGTACCGGGGATGTTGCGATCCTCTCAGCCTCCAATCGTATGTCGCTCATGCCATTCGCTCAGATCTCCACCCGCCTCGGCGGCGCTTCGACGGTGATCATTGCTAGTATTCTTTTGCGTATTTTTGCTTGATGCCGAGTGCAGGACACTCATCATCAACCCCTCAATAAACCCAATGGTTTTCACTTTCTAGTGAACACCATCTGAGGTCAGATTTCGTCTGCCCTTGGTGCTGGATTGCTAAACGGCGCTTTAAAGCAGCCCTTGAGCAGTTTGAGCACAAACATCTGGTAGAGATAAAGCTGCGGGCCTACAGGCTCGCACCAGGCCAGGTATCAGAGCCGTTCAAGGAAAATTCATGATGAGCAAACAAAAGATAACGTTCCGAAACGCCCAGGGTATAAGCCTGTCAGGTCTGCTTGAGACGCCGGAGGCGCCCAAAGCCTATGCATTGTTCGCCCATTGCTTCACCTGTGGGAAGGATATTAAAGCTGCCGCGAGAATTGCTAAGGCGCTAGTCGACAATAATATCGCTGTACTGCGATTTGATTTCACAGGTCTAGGCAGCAGTGAAGGAGACTTCTCCAACAGCAATTTTTCCTCCAACGTTGCCGACTTGGTAGCGGCGGCGGAGTTTTTGCGTGATACATACCAGGCTCCATCCATCTTGATTGGCCATAGTTTGGGCGGAGCCGCAGTCATAGCAGCGGCGAAGTACATCCCAGAGGCAAAAGGCGTGGTGACAATAGGTGCCCCCGCTGACGCGACCCATGTTCTGAAGCAGTTCAAAGGTCACGTAGAAGCGATCAGAGACATTGGTGAATATAAAGTAATGCTGGCAGGAAGAGAGTTTACTATAAAAAGGCAGTTTCTCGACGATATTGAAACCCAACAGCAGGATACAAATATCGCTAACCTACGACGCGCATTGCTTATTTTTCATTCCCCAGCAGACAGCGTTGTATCAATAGAGCAAGCCCAGAAAATTTACCTAACAGCTAAACACCCCAAGAGCTTCATTTCACTCGACTCGGCTGACCACTTGCTTACTAATAGTCAGGATGCGGATTATGTTGCGTCATGCATTACTGCCTGGAGCTCTAGGTATCTGTAACCCTAGGCATTGCTTCCCGGCGAAAATGCCATAGCACTTTGGGGGTCATTTTCATATGGCATCAGCACTTGGCCGGAGCGAGCTGGATATCGTGATAAGTATTCCCTGTAAGAAAATCTGACTTTCCGACATCGATAACAGTTGGCACACTTAATGAACTTACCAACACAAATCCGGCTGGCCTTGGTCGATGATCACACCTTAGTGCGCGATGGGATCAGAGCTCTACTATCCGTCATTCCGACTGTGACCGTGGTTGGTGAGGCTGAAAATGGTGCGGATGCTATGGTGATGGTTGAGCACTGCAATCCTGATCTTCTATTGGTCGACATCAACCTTCCCGACATAAACGGTCTTGAGCTGACGCGAAAAATACGTGACAGGTTCCCCACCCTGAAGGTGCTCGTGCTCAGCATGTATGATAGTAAAGAGTATGTAAGTGAATCCCTACGCTACGGTGCGAGTGGCTATGTATTGAAAAACGCCCCCTCAAGAGAGATTGTCGCTGCGATTGAAGCAATTAAAAACGGAGGTACCTTCTACAGTGCTGAAATCGCACAAAAGCTGCTTCTTGATGATGGTATTATCAACGAGCTAACGCCCCGGGAAAGCCAAGTTTTATATAAAATGACTCAAGGACTTAACAACAAGGAAATGGCACGAGAGCTGAACATCAGCGTCAGGACTGTAGAAACCCATCGCTTTAGCATTCGACGCAAACTCAATATCGACAAACCTGCTGCGTTGGTAAAGTATGCAATAGACCATGGAATAATTCCGAGATAGGGAATTTAGCCAGTGGTCGTGGCGTGTCATTCATTTCATGTTTATAACAGTGCCCCCATCGGAACTGTATCGCCCATCCGCGACAGAAGTTTCCTAACGTGCCCACAAGATGTGGGCGTCATAGTCAGCGCGCCATTGCACACCTACCAATCGAATGGTAGATTATGATCACCCTCTAGAAATTACTAAGCAAAACTATAGAGCCTGTGCTCGATGAGTTGCAGACTTCCTACGACAGTCCGGCACGCTATTAACCAACCGCTCTTATGCTGGGTGCCTGCCGAGGAGATTGAAAATGCCCTACGATTTTGACCTTTACGTGATAGGTGCCGGTTCTGGAGGCGTGCGGGCTGCGCGTTTCTCCGCCGGTTTTGGCGCGAAAGTGGCTGTGGCCGAAAGCCGCTATCTGGGCGGTACATGTGTGAACGTTGGCTGCGTGCCGAAAAAGTTGCTGGTCTACGGCGCGCACTTCGCCGAAGACTTCGGACAGTCGCAAGGTTTTGGCTGGACGCCGGGCGAGGCGAAGTTTGACTGGGCGACGCTGATTGCCAATAAGGATCGCGAGATCAATCGACTGAACGGCATCTATCGCGATCTACTGGTCAACAGCGGTGTCACCTTGCATGAGGGCCACGCCAAGATCGTCGACCCGCACACGGTCGAGATCAATGGCGAGCGCTACACCGCCAAAAATATCCTGATTGCTACCGGTGGCTGGCCGCAGATCCCGGAGATCCCCGGGCACGAGCACGCGATCAGTTCCAACCAGGCGTTTTTCCTCAACAAGCTACCCAAACGCGTTCTCGTGGTCGGTGGTGGTTACATTGCTGTGGAGTTTGCGGGCATCTTCCACGGTTTGGGCAGCGAAACCACGCTGCTGTACCGAGGTGATCTCTTCCTACGAGGCTTCGATGGTTCGGTACGTAAACACCTTCAGGAGGAGCTGACTAAACGTGGCATGAATCTGCAATTCAACTCCGATATCGAACGAATCGATAAACAAGCTGACGGAAGCCTAACGGCTACCCTCAAGGATGGTCGTCAACTTGAGGCTGACTGCATTTTCTACGCTACTGGCCGACGTCCTATGCTCGACAACCTGGGATTAGAAAACACTGGCGTCACACTCGACAGGAAAGGTTTTGTCGAGGTCGATGAAATGTATCAAACCGCTGAACCGTCGATCCTGGCCCTGGGCGATGTGATTGGTCGGGTGCAGCTCACTCCGGTCGCACTTGCCGAAGGCATGGCTGTGGCACGTCGATTATTCAAGCCCGAGCAATACCGCCCGGTGGACTACAAGCTGATCCCGACCGCCGTGTTCAGCTTGCCGAACATCGGCACTGTCGGGTTGACCGAGGAAGAGGCGCGGGAGGCCGGACACGAAGTGGTGATCTTTGAAAGCAATTTCCGGCCGATGAAATTCTCGCTGACCGAATGCCAAGAACGTACGTTGATGAAGCTAGTGGTAGACGCCAAAACAGACAAAATCTTGGGATGCCACATGGTCGGCCCTGAGGCCGGCGAGATCGTGCAAGGTTTGGCGATAGCGCTGAAATCTGGTGCGACGAAGCGTCATTTTGACGAAACAATTGCTGTTCATCCGACGTCCGCTGAAGAATTCGTCACTATGCGTACGCCGGTCGCGGGTTAGTCACTCTTGCGCTTTAACATGCGTCTGGCTCTGTCGGAACGACAGCTGCGAGACGCACGCTTTCACGTTTCTATAAGGAACGCGCCCTACTATTTGTTGGGTGATGGATTACGACTAGAAGACCCCATGGTGCTCCTATCATAACCTTCCATAGAGTAGGGTCAAAATCATACACCGCGCCATGATTGGTTATTTTTTTTATCAAAAACATAATTTATAGAAGTATTTTCTAATTTATCAATAATTCCTGCAAAAAACGGAAAATTTTTCGTAATGGAATGCCCTATATTTTATTGAAGCCCATGTGTCGTAGATAGCTACTGATGAGCGGCACAACAAGCTTTTTCCAAGTCATGGGACGTCAAAACAATTAGCAACTGAGAGGTGATCATGGAACAAATACCACTGTTTATTGGCGGTGTGTGGCGTAACACGCATCCCGATGAATCGATCCCCGTAATCAATCCGGCAACTGAAGAGCAGATCGGACTCATTGCGAAAGCTAGCTTGGCTGATATTGAAGATGCGGCGATCGCAGCGGAAAAAGGTTTCGCCACTTGGAAGCAGGTATCTGCACTCGAGCGCGCAACGATTATGCACAAAGCCGCGAGTTTGATTCGTGAGCGAGCGGAAAACATTGCCCTTATCCTCACCACTGAGCATGGCAAGCCTTTGGGGGAAGCGATGGGTGAAGTTGCCGCAACCGCAGACACCATCGATTGGCACGCAGAAGAAGGCAGACGCGCATATGGGCGTGTCATTCCGTCTCGCGCATTAGGCGTTCATCAATTCACCGTGATGGAGCCCATTGGGCCTGTAGTGGGATTCGCCCCATGGAATTTTCCACTCATTCAAGCGGTAAAAAAAGTCGCCGGCGCGCTTGCCGCTGGCTGCTCGATAATTTTGAAGGGCGCAACAGAGGCACCTACGTGTGCAGTAGAGCTAGTGAAGGCGTTCGCTGACGCTGGCGTTTCTCCTGGAGCCGTCAACCTGCTATTTGGCGACTCGGGCCAAATTTCTGAGCATTTAATTGCCCATCCCTCTATCCGGAAAGTTACCTTCACCGGGTCTACGCCAGTAGGTAAAAAGCTTGCGAGCCTCGCGGGGCTCCACATGAAAAGATCCACGATGGAGCTGGGTGGCCACGCGCCTGTGATCGTAATGGATGACGCGGACATCGCCACCGCCGTTAAGATTTCTGTCGCCGCTAAATACCGCAATGCGGGCCAGGTTTGTGTCTCCCCTACTCGCTTCCTCGTTCACTCGAAAGTCTTCGACGAGTTCGTTAGCCGTTTCGTGGAAGGCGCACGCGCCGTCATGGTGGGTGATGGTCTTGATCCCAACGTAACAATGGGCCCAATGGCGCATGCTGGCCGGCTCAAGGCGACAGAGGAACTCGTGGCGGACGCGGTATCGCATGGAGCGAAGCTGGAAACCGGCGGAAATCGAATAGGCCACAAGGGCTACTTCTTCGAACCAACAGTTCTGACGAATGTACCGGTAACCGCCCGCGCCATGATTGACGAGCCCTTCGGGCCCATCGCATTGATCAACTCTTTCGACGACATCGATGAAGCCATCAAGGAGGCGAACAGACTGCCATATGGTCTCTCTGCATACGCCTATACCCGATCACTGAGCTCTGCAAATAAGCTGTTTAACGGAATCGAGTCTGGCGCCATCTCAATTAACCATCACAGCGTTGCACTACCCGAGCACCCGTTTGGCGGCGTAAAAGATTCCGGATACGGAACCGAAGGAGGCCCTGGCGCACTGGATGCTTTCATGACCACAAAGTTCGTTTCGCTCGCGAGCGTTCTTTAGCGTTCGGCGAACGTTTTTTCAGTTCGCTATCGAGCATTGCTGCATTCAGGAAATAACGCGTCGCTAACTATTGGAACTCATATGCTTACTCCGAACATTATCGAGCGTCTTGTCGGCGCAAACGAAAACTCTCCCCTCGCGTTGGCCATTGCTGAGCGGGCAGAAATTATGGCGCTGAGTCAAGCGAGCCATGATGCAGTGATCATTCCGAAAGATCCTGGTGGGCTGTCACATGCAGAACGTGCAGCCCTTGCTGAACGAATCGCTCGGTTAAGCAACTCCGAAGAACTGGCGGATCACTACCATGCTTGTCTTGAGACAGCAGGTGGCGAAGAGGGCCTTTATGTTGCCGCCAATCCTCAGCAGTCCGCTTACGGGGATGAACGCTTTATGGCGATCATCCGATTCACGGATCTGGTCACTCAAAAGCCGCGAGAAGCTACAAAGCAAGATATCGATACGTTAAAGGCCGCTGGGGTTTCAGAACCGGACATCGTAAGGCTCACTGAAGTCCTCGCTTTCGTGAACTACCAGCTCCGGGTCGTAGCAGGATTCAAAATTGCAGGAGAAATGAAATGAGCCAGGTCGTGCATAATTTCACCGTATCGGTGCCTCATTGGTCGCCGTACATCAAGCCTGTTGAGTTAGAAAGCGCGAGCCAAGAGCAGCTTGATGCGATGAAAGTGACTCCATCGAGCAAAAAAATCTCGGAGTATGTGCTCACTCTCGCCCATGACCCCGAATCGCTCGCGGTGCGATCCCCTTTGTTCAACGCCATTATGTATGGCCGCGCCGGCTTGCCCCCAGCTGAGCGTGAACTTGGGGCGATTGGTTCTTCAATTGTTAATCGATGCGTCTACTGCGCTGCAGTACACGGCGCCCGATACAATCAGCTGACCAAAAGTACAGAGCTGGTCGCAAAAATCTTTGCAGACGAAACCGAAGCACAATTGGATGATCGCTCTCAGGCGTTGTTTGACTTTGCGGTTGAGTTGGCCAAGTCACCCCCAATGCTGAATACACGGCATGCCGATGCCTTGAAAGAACTCGGCTTTGACACGCTTGGGGTTGTCGACCTCGTGCTGGCCACAGCCATCTTTGGTTGGGCAAACCGCCTGATGCATGTTTTAGGTGAACCCGTAAAAATCTGATCAGACGCTCCATTGAAGTGATATCAAAATAGCGGGCAGCCCCAAACTGCCCGTTCATCAAAATGACCGTTTTCGATAGCAGCATTCCGCATCCTCAGACTTCCCCCCCTACTCGTATCTCGAAGCGAAATCGACGCTGCCGGCCAGGCCTTGGAATATCCCTATCAGACGTGCTACACAGTCTGTCGCAATACTTCGCTGCCCCTGAGCAACCGAATTGCAATGCAGCGCCAAGTAAGGTCTCACCTCTTTCCGAGCAAGCATTGCGTGGCAACTAACGGACATACAATGACCCGACCTCTCACCGTCAGTGCCACTTGGCTTGTAGGCGTCATCGAGGAACTGACTCGGCAAGGTATCGAGCCTTCCCGTTTGGGTGCTCCCTGGACTCAACAGTGGGACGACGTGGCGCCTACGCGGCAGCTGCAACTCGTGCAAGTGAGGAGGCTTTGGCAGCGCGCGATGCAACTTTCCCAGGATCCGCTGCTCGGCTTGAAGGTTGGCTTAGCACTGCCACTGCAATCGATGAACGTCGTAGCACTGGTGTTGATGCACAGTAGCTCATTGCGCTACGCGCTCGCTCATACGGTCAGGCTGCAGCAGTTAGTTAGCAACTCTGGTCGTTTTTCAGTTGAACCTGTTTCCAACAATGGTGTTCAGCTGGTTTACCACGTAACACCCAGCCCGGTTGCCATGCATCCGGCCCAGATAGATTCGCTGTTTGCCGCGTACATGCGCCTTCTCTATAACTGTATGCCGACTGATCGAAGGCCAACCAGAATTGAGCTACCTGGTACTGACGCGTGTTTAGCCGACCGCTATCAAGTCTATTTCGAATGTCCGATCATTCTCGGAGTCGAGCACGCTCGTGTTGTATTTGGCGCTGAACTGCTGGACTCACCCTGGCAGGCTGCTGATCCAACATTGCTTCGCATCGTACTCGGTCGCGCGGAGACGATGCTTAAAACCCAGGGTCGCTCCGACACGCTCGTTGATTACGTGACAGCAGCCATTGCAGCACAGGGATTCTCGGAAGCAAATTGCGACAGCGTAGCGCGCTCGCTGGATCTCAGCAGGCGTACTCTTCAGCGTCGATTGGCTGAGCGCGGTTCATCCTTCCGCCAATTACTGGAAGCGGTACGTATGAGCGAGGCATTGGAAGGCCTGGCTGATCCCAATCTGCCGCTTGTGATGCTGGCAGAACGGCTGGGCTATGCAGAGCCCAGCGCTTTTTCGCATGCTGTGCGAGGTCATTTCGGTAAAGCACCTAGTGCGCTGCGCCAAGAATTAGCAAGCAGCTTCTCTGCAGGAGGAAAGGCCCTTGCAATCACCAGCAACGAGAGTTCCGACAACCAAAATACGGCTTGTGCAGCCGATTCGACCCGGTGCGATCTTGAGGGCTAAAGCTCTCGGAAAAGATCACGCTCAAGAACTGCACTCGCCGCGACCAGCCCACTGACCATCGCGCCACTGACTCCGGCAGCGGTCACATCCTGTCCACCGAAAAACAGACCTTTAACGGGGCCATGCGCACGCATCCAGCGCTGTGCAAAACGAAGTGGCGTTTGCTCATATCCCATGAAATTGCCGTGACTACGATTTAGAAAGTGATTGAAAGTAAGAGGTGTAGCCAACTCGGCATGAGCAATACGTCCGCCGATTTGAGGATAATGTTTTAAGGCCACGGCCAAGAGGTCTTCTCTAAGGCTTGCTGTCATGTCCTCGTACTCTGCACCTCGGTGCTTCCACTTCGTGCCAGTGAAACGCTCGAACACCGACCAATCTGTCAGGCCGCAGACGTCCATCGTGCTCTGCTTAGGGTGACGGTCGGCCCAACTCGGATCCCGCAGTGATGGATGGGCAATGAAATGAAGGGGCATGGGCTGTCCCTCTGGATCAGCTTTGTACCGAGCGAGATTCGCTGGTAGATCGTTGCTTGGGTGCACCCAAATATTGGCTGGATGAATGTTCAGATCTGCGTTTGCGATGTCGATTCCAAGGTTAAGCACAGCAAAACATTGAGTTGTACCAATGCTCTTAGTCACCTCGCCCAATGGCTGCGCCAGTTCTGGATTTGCATGAGCCAGCAGCGGTACGGTCTGAGAAATACCAATCGCACTGACGACTCTGTCCGCGAGAATTTGGCTTCCGTCAGCGGTTTTTACACCTACCACGCAACCATCACACATCTCGATGCTCACAACCTCAGCCGTAACAAGGCAAGCTCCTCCTGCAGCGCGTACAGTGTCGGCCATTGCTGTGGCGATGCGTTGCGAACCGCCAACGGGGTAGCTCGCACCATCGATGTAATGGCTGAAAACCATGGCATGGATCGCAAAAGAGGCCTCTGCAGGGGAATTGCAGTAGTCGCCGTAGTTCCCACACCAGACTGCCTTAAGGTCAGCGTTGTCAGTCAATTCGTCCAAAACATCCTGCACTGTGCGCTGTGCAAGTGGCATGAATGCAGTCTGAGCCTTGGTGAACGCTGCCTCAGACGCTGAACGTGGCAACGCCCGCTCTCCGAAGAAGCATTTCGCAGCCCGGCTTGCTTCACCCACTAGCTCTACGTAACGATCGATCGCGCGCGCATCCTTCGGAAAGTAGTCCTTGAGTCGATCCTTGTAGGCTTCTGCACCAGCCATATGATCGTAGCTATTGGCACCTACGATAATCCGATTGTAGTTTTCGGGCATGGGCGCCCATTCAAGTTGACCACCTGAGACTTTGTCGAAAAGGCGATAGAGGCCACTCGTTTTGCGGTGTACCTCGCCCATATAGTGCAGGCCTACGTCCCACTCGAAGCCCTGGCGTTTGAAGGATTGCAAACAACCACCCAACACCGCGTGGCGTTCGAGCACCAAAACGCGCTGTCCTTCGAGCGCCAACAATGCGGCTGTGCTTAGGCCGCCTGCGCCAGAACCTATGACAATCGTGTCGAACCTGCTGTCTAGCTCGCCACGAGCCAACGCGCGCTTAAAACTCAGATCGTAATCGCTCATCGTTCGTTCCTTCCCTGCCCTTTCCGGGATTTTTATTGATCACTGCTGCGCAATCGCTACGCCGCCTGGCTGAGTGTGGGTACGTGGGGAATCGGCGTGAATGGCACCACACGCCAAAGATTTGTTTCGACGCGACAATTTAAATGGTGGGAACACCAACCGCCCAAGGTATTGGCATCCCAAATCAATTCTCTGTCGCACGGTAGCAACGACAGCAGAGGACTGGCATCGGAGAATCCCTCCACGGTCTTCCTGTGATTTATTTATAAAAACGAGAGAAAGGGACTGCGATGATGGACAGCAACTTTAGGCATATTCAGGTGGAACCCGAGGCTCAGGGTTTTGGAGCCAGGATTACTGGTATCTCGATTGATAAGCCACTCGCGGCAGCTGTACTAAGAGAGGTGAAGGAAGCGTGGGCTAGGCACTCGGTGATTTACTTCCCGGATCAACCTCTCTCCCACACACAACTGGAGGCGTTCACGCTTCAGTTTGGTGAGTTCGGCGTAGACCCATATATCATCCCGATGGAGGCTCATCCGCACATTCTCGAACTCAGACGCGAGGCTGATGAAAAGGCAGTTAACTTTGGTGCACAGTGGCACTCAGACTGGAGCTTTCAGGAACAGCCGCCAGCGGGAACCATCCTACATTCCAAGATCACTCCGCCCGTGGGCGGCGATACGCTATTTGCCGACGGCTATCGTGCCTACGATGATCTTTCTGAGACCATGAAGGGACTCATGAATCATCTCGTCGCGATACATTCTGCGAGCATGCCCTATGGCAAAAATGGCCTGTTCGCAAAAGAGACAGAAGCACGTTCAATGAAGATAGTGGTCAGTGAAGACGCCGACAAAACCTGGCCACACCCGCTGGTACGTGTACATCCCGTAACGGGTCGCAAATCCCTCTACGTGAGCCCTGTCTACACGCAGGGTATTCAGGGTTTGACTCATGGAGAATCGACGTCGCTGCTGAGTTATTTGTATCAGCACATGGTGCAGGACACATACGTCTACCGTCACCGATGGGCGCCGAACATGCTTACTCTGTGGGACAACCGCTGCACGCTTCACAATGCAGAGGGTGGCTACGACGGCCACCTACGCCTCATGCATCGAACAACCATCTCAGGCGAACGCCCTGTTGGTGTTGCCGCCGTTTAATCAATAAACCAGGGAAATACACCCAATGATTGACGTAAGCATTCTGTACCCGAATGAAGCTGGCGCAACCTTCGACTTCGATTACTATCGTGAGCAGCATATGACGATGATTCAGCAGAAGATGGCCGGGGCCTGCAGTCACTTCACTATTGAAAAAGGCCTTCAAGGCCCAGTGCCTGGAAGCGCTCCAACCTACATTGCGATAGGTCATCTCTTCTTCGAATCACTCGACGCGTTCGCCTCCGCATTTGGGCCGCATGCCAAGGCTATCGGAGCGGACATCGCCAATTACACCAGTCTCAAGCCCACCATTCAGATCAGCGAAGTGATCGTCGGCTGATCCCCAAGAAACCAATTGGCGCACACCGAAAGGCACCTGTTTTTAAGAACCAGGTGCCTAATTATTTAACGCTTGCATAAGAGCCATCAATTTATTAATAACTAACAATGAGCCACAACACTACTACCGCATATATTTTTACAAAGGCTGATCAGTGACACATCCGAACTCTTTCCATCGAGAAACAAATTCAAATATTTCTCATAAGGCCTTATGTCAATATTGGCTTCTTTGAGCCAATCAGCATCGTAATATGTAGAGGCATAACGATCTCCCGAATCGCAAATTACCGACACTATCGAACCTGTCTGTTTCTGTGAGCGCATTTGCTCCGCAATACAACAAACACCAAAGAAATTCGTTCCCGTAGAACCACCAACACGGCGCGATAACCGCTCTGAAAGAACGTGCATGGCAGCAAGTGAAGCGGCGTCTGGAATCTTGATCATGTGATCGATGACATCAGGGATGAACGAAGGCTCTACCCTAGGCCGACCAATACCTTCGATGCGAGACGGAGTCGCACAAGTGCTCGCCTTATCTCCAGTATCGTAGGATTCGTAGAAAGCGGAATGTTCAACGTCAACTACACAAAGTCGAGTATTCAGATGCTTATACTTGATATACCTTCCGATTGTGGCTGATGTTCCTCCAGTGCCGGCACTCATAACCACCCAAGCTGGTTCAGGATCTTGCTCCATTGCCATTTGCGAAAATATACTTTCGGCAATGTTATTATTGCCGCGCCAGTCTGTAGCGCGCTCTGCATTTGTAAACTGATCTAAATAATGACCACCCGTTTCACGAGCAAGTTGCTCGGCGACCGTATAGATAGCTCCAGGATTGTCAACAAAGTGACATGCCCCCCCTAATCGATTGATAGCATCGATTTTCTGGCAACTGGTGGAGCGCTGCATTACCGCAGTAAAGGGCAGATTTAGGAGCTTAGCGAAATACGCCTCACTGACAGCTGTTGAACCAGAAGATGCCTCGACTAATAAAGTACCTTTCTTTATCCAGCCATTGCAGATGCCATACAGGAAAAGCGATCGTGCCAAGCGGTGCTTCAGACTGCCTGTAGGGTGAGTAGACTCATCTTTCAGATAAATCGATATCCCAGGTAGCCCATTAAAATCCAAAGGAATCAGATGTGTATCGGCAGAGCGATTAGCATCCCCCTGCAACACGCCGATCGCCCAGCGAGTCCACTCTTTATCCTGATTTCCGAGATTAAGATTCATAAATATCCTGTTTTGGCCACTAATTCAACATTCAGTCCAATGCGACAATTGCGTCTACTGCGACGAGGGCTCCTTTCGGAAGTGCGGAAACCTCGAACGTGGCTCGAGCGGGGAACGGTGAAGAGAAATAGGTCGCATACACTTCATTCAACCTGGCGAAATCACCTAAGTTCGTAACCATTATTGTTGTTTTGATAGTCTTTGAAATATCAGTACCTGCTGCTCCAGCAATCGCTGAAATATTGCTGAGGCACTGTTTCATTTGAAGCATGGCATCTTCCGCCACTAGCTCTCCCTTGGAAGGGTCGATACCGAGTTGTCCCGAAACAAACAGATACTCGCCATGGCATACTGCTTGCGAATATGGGCCGACGGCAGCAGGCGCTAACAAAGTGGAAATATTTTTCATAAAAATACCCTACCCTTTTTAGAATATTAAAATTCACAGCTTCGATATTAGTAAAGGTACCGATTGCCGATACCTTTCATGAACTGAACAACGATACTTAATTCAATCAGCGAAAACTTTTCTTTTTTGAGTTGAATTATTGAAGGGAACGACCCCTACTATTTCAAGCTCAGCGTAATCGGTAAATTTATTATAAATTTCTTCAGCATCCTCAAGATATAGCGATTTGGTGATACCACGAACCGCGCGAGGAACCGAATATCTAAAGCCGCTGATAGCGGAGCCGGAAAGCCCCATACTGACGAGCGCGCTATAGGTAAAATTGAATATCTTCGAAATGTAGGGAGTTTCCCCAGACCTTTTCTCGACAAACTCAAAATTCTCACCCAAGTAGGGATGACTGGAAATTTGAGCATCTTCCTCCCCATGAGCCGGGCTATATTTGTCTTGCCAGAGTGCTATGCTATTGGCAATGCTTGAAAGCTCCGGGCGTAGAGAAAAATCATTCACAAAACCGACGGCGACGATCAAATAGTCCACTTTGAGCTTGTCTCCAGACGCAAGGGAGACCTCAACTTGTTCTTTTCCGTCATCAATTACGAGTTTCACCCCTTCCCAGGCCGCATTGGTACGAACGCTTGCACCTTCTAGGCCTGACAATCGATTGTAGGCGTCCTGCGGAGCTGGAATGTTGTACCTGAACATATGCCGCATGTATTTCCACTTCAGGGAATCGTCCATATCAGCGTAATGATTAAGGAACCCTGCTTTTGCCATCCAGATCTGAGGATTAATACGCTGGATATCCTTGCGACGAATACAAACAGTCGCTTCTAACGCTCCCGTCTCAAGTGCGGTCGAAGCGTTATCGAAAGCAGATGCGCCTGCACCGAGAACAGCTATCTTCTTCCCTACAAGCTTGGAAAAATCAATATGCTCTCCTGAAGAAGCATATCGATCTTTGGGCAATGCCGATGAGATGAATTTGGGTACATGCCACGCCCCACTGCCATCAACGCCCGTCGCAACAACGACTCTGCGAGCATAAACAAACTCGCGAGACGATATTTCCCCTCGACCGTCAAATCTGTTCAGCTCTAGTCGAAACAGTTTGTCTTCTGGAATAACGTTGGATACGCCAGTAAGATTCTCGACTGGAATCTTCAGCGTATCGCGACACCATGTAAGATACTCTTGCCAGTCCCCTTTCGGAATCTTGACCAGCTCTTCCCAAGCCTCTTCACCGTATTTGGCTGTGTACCAGGCTTGAGGTGCAAGACTGGTTAAGGACGCATCAATACCTGGCAAATGCTTTACGGTACGCAAAGTGCGCATCCGCGCCGTATTGTTCCATGGGCCTTCCAGTCCCTTAGGCTGCTGATCAAAAACAACGATGTTATCAACCCGTTCGCGCAAAAGCCCCGCCGCGATTGCCAGCCCGCCTTGGCCTCCCCCGATGATCGCCACGTCATAGACATGCTTGCCGCTAGGGTGCGTCTTGGGCAGCACCCAAGGGTCATGGGGAAAACGTAGAACGTGGAGATCGGCCTGTACCCTGGACGCCAATTCATCAAGAGCACTACATTCTGTTGATTTCACACTCATTTTTCTTCACCTATCTACATAGATCCGAAATATAGGTCATCTCGTCGCAAACAGCCCTAGAGGCCACTCATATCGCTCTTTCGCTAATCCGGCTTGATAAAGTCAGTGTATTCTTCCTTCACTAAAAGCAGTTTCCAATCTTCACCGCTAAAGCCAAGCAAAACCGAATAGACTTCTAAAAAAAGCTAAACTTTTGGAAATATTTTCCAAGCATTCGCTAATGCGTGAACAAAGATCTCCAACAACACTGCAGAGCCCACAAATTTTTTTCGTCTTGGTTACGTAAAAAGTAACGTATTGCGATAGAAACGAATTCCAGCGTCATACGCTTCTAATGCGATCTCACGCATTGGATATTTCGAAGACGTTCTTAATGGCAACGGAGTGATTACATCATCGCCGAGTGCGATTTTAGCCAGCATTTTTCCGAAATAGGCATTTGGCGCAATGCCTCGCCCATTACATCCGATGGTTGCAAAGATGCCCGGGCGCGGCTCAACGAGATGCGGCAATCTGTCGACCGTTTGGCCAAGGGTGCCTGACCACCGATAGCCCCATTTGAATGTAGGCGCGAAAGGATAGACAAACTTCATTGCGCGATTTACCCAGTTATCCCCTTCCGAATGAATGGGAAGGAATCCAATAGATCCAACATGAAGACGCCCTACCGGGTCATATCTAAACCACAGCGGTATCTTATGGGTGTCCCACATGGCTATGTAGTGAGGCAAAATTCGCTCTCTCCACTCAGGAGGTAACGGATCTGCAGTGGCGATACCAAAAGCACCAAGAGGCATTATTTCCTCTTTGAAACCTGGTACCAGATCATTGCTGTATGCGTTGGTTGAGAGAATGACCTTGTCGGCTTTTATTGTCGTATTGCCGGTGGTAGCGACCCATCCGGTACCTGAAGGCTCCAGGGATGTCACTTTAGACCCGGTAGAAATTCTAAGACCTCTGGCGACTGCGGCTCGCGCTAACCCGCGCACGTAGGCAAGCGGTTGAAGCGTAAATCCGCGATGATCGATCAATGCAGCTTTATATCGGATCGATCCGTTCATCTCTTCGAGTTCAGAGCCATAGACCATCTGAACATTCGCGCCCAAGGCTTGCCAATCCGAGGCCTGGATTTCGAGTTCTCGTGTTTTCTGAGGAGACGTTGAACAGCGGATGATAGGCCTTTCGTCAGCGGCACAGTCAATACCGTAATCGCGTATCAGTTGACGGACGACGTCAGGCGCGCTGCCCAACTCCTTCAAAAAGAGCTGACCGTAATCCGGGCCGAGCGCACGAAGAATTTGTTCCGGCGAGAGAAACTGACCCGGATTTACCTGCCCTGCGTTCCGTCCGCTAGCACCAGAACCAATTTCTTGGGCTTCAACCAATATTGTCCTAGCGCCGCGTTCTGCACAGTGGAGCCCAGCAGTCACGCCATTGAATCCGCCGCCAATGATCAGGACATCGCAGGACTCTTGCCGCGCCAGAACCACGCTTTCTGGCTTTTCCCCACCGGTCGCAGACCACATTGAATGGTTGATTTCAGATTCTTGTCCGCTAATGAAAGGTCTATCGCCATTAAACATAATCATCCTACTTCGCTACGAGCGTTTAATTTATTAACTGTTTTCAATCGCTACAAAGGGTTGGTTTTTTTGCTTAACTAAATAGCCATGGTATGCAAAATTTTTCGCTCCAGCGCCGTAACAGCGCGAGTAATAGGAAACGCAATTACAAAATAAATTACTGCAGCAGCGGTCAAGAGCTCAACCGGATGCCCCGTTCGGTTAGATATGTTTTGACTAACAAACATTAAGTCGGCCATACCCACGGCGGAGACGAGCGCACTCTCCTTAAACAAGCTAGTGCAATTCGATAAAAGCGTGGGAGCCGCTCTGAGGAGCGCCTGCGGTAGAAGAACGTACAATGTATGCACACGGTAAGTTAGTCCGAGAGCAACCCCCGCATCATGTTGCTCTTTGCTAACGAAGCTGAACGATGCACGGAACGTCTCACTGGTTATCGCCGCCATATACAACGTAAGCGCGATGATTCCACAAGTCAGGTTCGAGAGTTCAACACCCAATACCAGAGGCAAGCAGAAAAACATCCAAAACAACTGAATGAGCACTGGAGTGCCGCGAAACAGCGCCACATATACGGTACTAATCCCATATATAATTTTGTTTTTTGAGCTGCGCGCTATGGCGACCATAAAGCCTAAAGCGCAACCCAATATCACACAGATTGCTGTGAGCTTCAGGGTTAATAAAAGGCCGAAAAGTAAGGCAGCCTTGTAATCGAAGATTACTGAAAAATCTAGTTCCATGGCCGCGTCCTCATGAGTTTTCCGCTTTGCGGCGGCGCTCTATGTATTCTACGAGCTGAGATATTGGGAACGATATCGCAAAGTATATGAGTGCAATAACCGTGAACACTTCGATAGGACGATAGGTATCGGTGGCCAAGATTTTTCCCATATACATAAGGTCTTGCAAAGCGACAATCGCAACGAGTGCCGTTTGCTGAAAAGCGCCGATACCATTTGCAACCAACACGGGTAGAGCCGAGCGAAATGCCTGGGGCAAGACTACATAGACCGTTCGTTGAAACGGAGAGAGACCTAACGCAACAGTCGCGTCGTACTGATTACTTTGCACTCCTTGGATGGCCGCCCTGTACGCTTCTGCGTTGAACGCTGCGAGATTAAGCCCAATCGCCAAGATCCCCATCGTCAGTGCGTCTATGTAAACATCGAAGATGATTGGTATGCAGTAGAAAAACCACACGATCTGGACAAGCGCAGGAGTACAGCGAAAGAACTCAATGAACAGAGTGAAAGGCCAACGGAGTATCGGATTGGGGCTCATTACCAGGAGCGCAATAACGAAACCCAGAGTCAAACCTATGATGTTCGCCGCCACGGTGAGTTGAAGGGTTACGACTAACCCCTTCAGTAGTGGCCAGAGCCCGCTCGTGATAAAGAACAAATCAAATTGATAGTTCACGTCCGACTCCTACAGTCTCGCCAATATGAAAGACTCTCTGTATGAACTCTCTCGTTCGAGCTTCCTTGGGTCTCCCCAGTACCTGTTCAGGCGGGCCATCTTCGACCACCACACCGCCAGCGCAGAAAATGACGCGGGAAGCGATGTTCCTGGCAAAGTGCATGTCGTGAGTCACTATCACCATCGGCATAGACTGTTCAGCCAAATGCATAATGACTTGCTCGACTTCAGCGACAAGTTCAGGATCAAGGGCTGAGGTAACTTCGTCGAAAAGCATCAGCTTTGGGTCAAGCATTAAAGCCCTGGCAATGGCCACGCGTTGCTTTTGCCCACCAGACAGGTGGGCTGGATAAGCTTTTTCCTTTCCTTCCAGTCCAAATCTGACCAATAAACCACGTGCACGCTGTTCTGCCGATTGTCTTGACTCTCCTCGAGCCTTGATCGGCGCAAGTGTCAGATTTTGTAAAATATTCAGATGCGGAAACAAAGTGTAATGCTGGAAAACCATACCGATGTTGCGACGAATATCCTTATCAATTACGGTTCTTCCGAACTTATCAGTCGTAATATAGTTTTTACCTTGAAACAGTAATTGGCCTTTATCAATATCTTCTAGACCCATCAACACTCGTAGCAACGTACTTTTTCCGCCACCACTCGGCCCAATCACGACGACACGGTCACCAGGGCACATGCTAATGTCCAAACCTTGCAGCACAGGTTTTACGCCGCCTGCGTAGCTCTTGTGCAGCCCCTTCATTTCTACGAGATAGTTTGCATTTGCCATTAGCTTCTACTCCAAATTCAGACAGCCACTACCACTCACAAGGAAATTATTTAGTCTCGTGCGCAATAGCTTTCTTGATTAGCTCATCCATATGACCGGTCGCGACGGCATCATTGATATAAAGGTCTAATACTTGAAGATCAGCGTATGAGGTATCGCGCCGTAGGCCGAACGAAACCCCTTTTTTATCGATCGCTGGTACAGGTCTAAGAACTACTGCCCAGTCGGGGTGAGAAGCGGCGAAAAGGTCATTAGCTGCCGATGTATCGAAAATCACATCAGCTCGTTTTGACATAACAGCCAAACGGATTTCGTCGGGGCCAGGCAGCCGCATGATCGATGCGTTTTTGATGATGGCCGTTAAAGACTTATCCTGAGCCGTGCCAGATGACACCGCGATGGTGACTCCCGGTTGGTCGATATCAGCAACTCCCTTAGGCTGATTCGTCTTGGGATTTTTCTGGTTGTAAATAAAGGTCGATTCGGTAGCTGAAAGGTTTTTAGAGAACACGATAGAAAGCGCACGTTGCGGGGTAGCCGTAAGTGCCGGTGCCAAATCCCATTTTCTGGATTGCAAGCCAGCTATCATGTTGTCCCAACTGGTGTCCACAAAGACCGGCTTGACCTTCAGTATTTCAGCGAACTCTCTGCAAGCGTCGACAAAGAAACCTGAATACTCCCCGGTGGCCGGGTCTTTCATGATGTAGGGCGGAGCCTCCGCCGTGCCACATCGAATAGATCCAGATTTTTGGGCTGCGGCCCATATGCCATCCCCCTCTCCCTCGGCGTAAACGCCTGACGATCCGGAAACCACTCCTACTAGAACCAATGCCGGTAACAGACGCATGCCCATACGTTTGAAAATCATATCGGTATCTCCCAGTGATGCGCTGGCCATGCGCAGATTTGAGGGGATGGCCCTCTGAGCCTCTTGTTATTTTCAGCGCGCCCGCTTTGGGGCTGGGACGCACCTCTTTTTTTTTCTCCCTGATGAAGCACTCCGCTCGATCCGTTTAGCTGATGAAAAAAGACTACCATTTGACAATAGGTAAACTATTGCAAAATTTCCACACCTCAACCTCTTGACATAGAAGCAACTTCCAATGTTTTCTGTATCTGTGCAATATTTTTTCGAGGCTGTCTAAATGTCCAGTTCTTCAAAGCCGCCGGATCGTTCCTCCCGTCTAGACCGTATCGATCGTCGAATACTGGCGGGACTTCAGCGCGACGCTACTCAGCCCGTAACCGAGCTCGCAGAGCAGGTCGGGCTCTCTATGACGCCCTGCTGGCGCAGAATTCAGCGCCTGGAACAGCAAGGTTTCATCAAGAAACGTGTCGCCATCCTCGACAGAACGACGCTGAATGCAAAAGTGACAGTGTTCATAATGATCAAAACAAGGGAGCACTCCATCGAATGGATAGATCGCTTCCACAAAGCCACACGTGACATGACCGAAATTGTCGACATCTATCGGATGAGCGGTGAGGTCGATTATCTAATCCGCGCTTTCCTACCAGATATTCAAGCGTACGACGCACTTTATAAAAAAATCATTAGTCAGTTACCGGTTGCGAATATGACTTCAATGTTTGCAATGGAAGAAATAAAGTCAACAAGCGAAGTACCGCTTGAATTTATTCCAGACTAAATCAGATTCTGAGGCAGCTCGTTGTATCCAGACGAGCTGCCTGGTTTAAACTCTAACCATCGGAATTGGCGATATTTTTCCCTAATTCCGAACCGGGTTGGGCGTACTGCCACAGCAATGGATAGAACTCTAGGAAATCCGCACTCAGCGGCTCATACAGAGCTGTCAGCTCTTCGTATGCCCCACGCAAGCCTTCTGGCTGGGATAGGCGCAAGGAAATGACTTCCAGCCCATGTCCGATCATCGAAAAATCCCTATACGCGCCAAGCCAATTTTCCGAAATGATTAATGGCGCGATCTGGGCCAAGCGCTCCGGCAACGCGGGCTCATCCTCTAAAAGTCGGTAGATTTTTTGAGAAAAAACGTCCAGGGGCTGATCGGCGTATCGCTCCCAATCCCGCGCTAAGCAATGATCAAAAAACATGTCGAGGGCGATACCTGCGTAGCGACGTTTTGTGACAGGAAATCGCTCAAGCGCCCTTCTAACCAGTGGATGGGAATCCGTAAAAGCATCAATTCGGCGATGCAGCCTGATTGCCTCTTCAGTCTGCGTAGAGAAATTTCCTAAAAACGTCCCCTTTACAAAATCCCCATAAAGACTCCCCAGCAACTGCTGTGGCTCCTGACCGCCTAAGTGGAGATGTGCAAGGTAGTTCATCAACGACTCCTACTAACTATAGGGCTTTTGGGAGGGTTGATAGCGCTGGGCGCCGCCCGTCCGAGATCGGCCCTCCACATAAACGCTACCATTCACTAGGTAGGTCATCAATAGCAGATTTAAAGCCGCCCAGCCACCCTGCTCTGCAGCTGCGTGTCGCCCGCAGCCACCTTCAAAATTACACGATGACGCCGATTGTCGTTTTTCTCATTGCATGCCTACCAACTAGATGGTAGCGTATATGCAGATTCAAAATTATCCCCGTGAACCTGCAGGGCGTTAACGCCCACGTGAGAATCCTATGCAAGATTGGAAGCAAACTCGTCAAGACATCAATGCCCGCCTGGTACAGCTGAATAGCCTGTCCCCAGAGACCTTGAAAGGCATGGCTTCGCTAGGAGGTGCTGGCGCGAAAACAAACCAGCTGGACGCCAAAACACGCGAACTGATTTCGTTAGCCGTAGCGGTGACTACCCGCTGCGATGGCTGCATTGCTTTTCACGCTGCAGAGGCCAAAAAGCTCGGCGTAACTACTGAAGAGGTGGCAGAAGCTTTGGGCGTAGCAATCAACATGAACGCAGGGGCTGCGCTGGTCTATAGCACTCACGTGCTCGACGCCTTCGACAAGTCATAAGTCTTTCTCCGCCCTTCAACTCTTTAACGACGTCGAGATTAATCATGAATAAGCTGTTCACCCCTTACGATTTGTCAGGCATTGCGCTGAAAAACCGTGTTGTCATGGCGCCGATGACCCGCACCCGTACCCTGAACAACATTCCAAATGAATCCAACGCGCTGTATTACGCGCAACGTGCTTCTGCCGGCTTGCTGATCACCGAAGGCCTGCCTATCTCCGACGAGGCTCGCGGCTATCTGTACACCCCTGGCATTTACGAAGATGAGCACTTGCCAGGCTGGCGCAAAGTCACCGAAGCCGTACATGCCAAGGGTGGGAAGATTTTTGCGCAGCTCTGGCACGTTGGCCGTATGTCTCATGTTTCGGTGCATGGCATGGTGCCGGTCTCCTCGGGTACGGTGCCTGCGGTTGATACCACGGTGTATGCGTGGATCGACCCTGGCAAATCAGGCCCGGTTCAACCTAGCGCTCCACGTGCTCTGGAAACTGAGGAAGTAAAACGCGTTATCGCCGACTTTGTGAAATCTGCGCGAATGGCAATGGACGCAGGTTTTGATGGTATCGAAATCATGGCGGCGAACGGCTTTCTGTTCGATCAGTTCCTGAGCAGTGCCTTGAACACTCGAACCGACCAGTACGGTGGCTCGATTGCCAACCGTCAGCGCTTCCTGCTGGAGACCATTGACGCAATTGCTGCTGAAATCGGTGGTTCCCAGATTGGTGTACGTTTCTCGCCGTTTGGTCGCCTGTATGACTTCGGCGTGTACGACGGTGAAGAAGAAACCTGGATGAGCATGGCAGCAGCCCTCAATGAACGGGAACTAGCGTTCGTTCATCTGAACTACCAACCAACCATCCTCGCCGCGCAAACACCTCCGGGTTTCGGAGCAGCCTTCCGCGAAGCCTACAAAGGCACCTTGATGGCTGCTGGCGGCTTCACCAAAGAGATCGCAGAGTCTGAACTGGCCAAAGGTGAACTCGACCTGATCGCTTTCGGCACCGCCTACATTGCCAACCCTGATCTGGTAGAGCGTATGCAGAACGGTTGGCCATTGGCGGAAGGCGATCGCGCAACCTACTACGGCGTAAGCGATTCGATTGAAAAGGGTTACACCGACTATCCGACTTACGCTAACGCTTACGCTAACGCTAACGCTGCTCAGCGGGTTCCGGCTGAAGCGTAATTGCTTTAAGGCTCAGCCTACGTTGAGTTCTGCGTGGGCAGGCCCGTCGTAATGCGGTACCTATCAGTCATGTCTGCTGTAAAGACTGGATAGAAGCCGCGCCCCAAAGTCACGGAGATATGGGCGTCTTCGGTACTGACCTATAGCCCTTATTGAAATGGAGCACACTATGCCGTTAGTCATTATTAAAGGTATCGAAGGCGTTTTCACGGAAGAGCAAAAAGCCGAGGCGATTCATAAAGTCACCGAGGCCATGGTCTCAGTCGAAGGTGAAAATATGCGCGCTCTCACTTGGGTTCTTTTCGAGGAAGTGAAAAGCGGCAGTTGGGGGATTGCAGGAGAACCAATCACCGCAGAAAAGGTGCTGAAGCTACAAGCTGGCGAATAAAGCGCGGCCCTGAAAATCAAGCCTTTTCTGGATTTGGTGCATCTCGTTCCTTGGGACTTGGCATCTTCTCCAGGAAGGGCTTTTTCATTCAAAAGACATTAATTGGCCTCAAAGTGCTTGAATGAAAACCATCCTTTACGCGGGATGGCCTCTATCACTCATCGACCTAACGGACATCCTGGAGGTCATCTTGATTCTTATCATTTACGCTCATCCCTACCCCGAAAAATCACTTGTTAATCGAGCAATGCTCGAACGCGTATCCAGCAATCCGGACATAGTCATACGTTCCCTGTACGACCTTTATCCAGACTTCAATATCGACGTTGAGGCTGAACAGAAAGCGGTCGATCAAGCACAGCTGCTCGTACTGCAACATCCGATGTATTGGTACAGCTCCCCGCCCCTTTTGAAATTATGGATCGATAAAGTATTCACTCACGGTTGGGCATACGGCAAAGGCTCTGTCGCCCTCAAAGATAAGAGTCTGCTGTGGGCCGTCACGACGGGTGGCGAGCACGATCATTTCCAAATAGGCAACCACCCAGGCTTCTCGGTGTTGGCTCAACCCCTCCACGCAACGGCAATCTATTGCAGCATGCGCTGGCTGAACCCGGTCGTGGTACACGGCGCGTATGCAGCTGCACCCGACTCCCTACACTCACAAATCGAGCACTATTACGCGCGCTTGGCCTCCTGGAAGGAAGATTGATATGGAGACTCACAGTCTGATTGAAATGCTCATTTACTTGGGCTCAGCTGCCTTGATAGTCCCAATCGCCGTTCGGTTAGGCCTTGGCCCGGTTCTGGGCTACCTGTTGGCCGGCTGCCTGATCGGCCCGTGGGGCCTGAAGCTGGTAACGGATGTGGAGTCCATCCTGCACTTTGCTGAAATCGGCGTAGTTTTGATGTTGTTTATCATTGGTCTCGAACTTGATCCCAAACGTCTTTGGGCCATGCGCCGAATGGTTTTCGGTGGAGGCGCATTACAGATGCTGGCCTGCGGTGTTGCAATTGCCGTGTTTTGCGCCGCACTTGGCTTGAACTGGACAGCAGCACTGTTGGTGGGGTTGACGCTGAGTCTGTCGTCGACCGCCATCGCCATGCAGGCCATGAACGAGCGAAACATGATCCCGACCGCCGTGGGTCGCAGCAGCTTTGCCGTGCTGTTGTTCCAGGACATCGCGGCGATTCCGCTGGTCGCGATGATTCCATTGTTAGCCGCAAATGGTGGTACGCCTACCGGCGCGGAACTCGCGTTGTCCATCGCGAAAATCGTCGGTGCGATCGTCGCGGTGGTGCTCCTGGGTCAGTACGTCTCCCGGCCCGTTCTGCGCTTTGTCGCGCGCTCAGGCTTGCGCGAAATCTTCAGTGCCGTTGCGCTGTTTCTGGTGTTTGGATTTGGGTTGTTGCTGGAAGAGGCAGGATTGTCCATGGCTATGGGAGCATTTCTCGCCGGCGTCCTGTTAGCCAGCTCGGAATACCGGCACGCTTTGGAAAGTGACATTGAACCATTCAAGGGGCTGCTACTCGGTTTGTTCTTTATCGGCGTCGGCATGTCGATCGACTTCGGCACGCTGATCGATGCGCCACTGAAAGTCTTAACGCTGACCTTGGGTTTCATCCTGATCAAGCTGCTGGTAATCAAACTCCTTGGCCGCTTCCTGAGTGTCCCTACTGAACAGCGCTCTTGGCAGGCGGTGTTTCTCGGTCAGGGCAGTGAGTTCGCCTTCGTCGTGTTTGGCGCAGCAACGGTTGCCGGCATCCTGGTCGACCCTTGGGGTAAAAGCCTGACCTTGGCGGTAGCACTGTCCATGTGCGTCACACCTCTGCTGATCCTAATGCTCAATCGCTTGGAGTCCGCAAATAAACAGGGCAACCAGGAGGCTGACACCATCGATCAGCGCAATCCTCGGGTAATCATCGCCGGCTTTGGTCGATTCGGCCAAATCGCGGGCCGTCTCTTAATGTCCTGTGGCTTTGAAGTAGTGGTGCTGGATCATGATCCCGATCATATCGAGACGTTGCGCAAGTTTGGGGTCAAGGTGTTCTACGGCGACGCGACCCGTCTTGATTTGCTGCACGCCGCCGGTGCTGCTCAAGCAGTGGTGCTGATCAACGCCATCGACAATCAGGAAGGCAACCTGGCACTGACTCGGCTGGCCCAAGAGCATTTTCCCTCCCTGAAGCTGGTGGTGCGCGCTCGCGATATGGGGCACATCATTACCCTACGCCAGATGGGCATAGAGGCAGTTGAGCGGGAGACTTTTGAAAGCGCTTTGTCCCTTGGACGCAGAGCGCTGGAGCAACTGGGCGTCGGGCGCTACGAGGCCCGTGAACGCGCGGATCGATTCCGCCGCCTGAACCAGGAAATGCTTGAAGAAATGGCCGCGCAGCCCGAGGACGATACTGAGTTCAAGTACGACGCATACAAGCGGGCCAACGCCCTTCTGACGGAAATTTTCAACGAAGATCGAGCTCATCCGATCATTAACTGGCCGGATCAAAGTCGAGCCAAGGCGGAAGAGAAAGATAGCTAAACGAACGTCGAAAAATTTAAAGCCATTCTGAGGTCAGTCTAAAAGACGTCCTTTAAGTCAGCCAAGATTGCTTTCTTCAACGCGGCAGCCGATCGAGAGCCGGCCAAGACTAAGCGCAACCGCCCTTCGTGAAAAATCGCCAAGGATGGCACTGACCGGATACCGTACATTTGGGAAATCGTCGGCGAAACAGCCACATCAATCCTTCCGAATGCGGCGCGAGAATGCAGCTTGTCTGCCAGGTCGTGAAAGACCGGCTTCATTTCCTGGCATGGCTTGCACCAAGACGCCGAAAACAGCACGACGCTGCTTCCTTTTGCAACGAATCTGGCGAACTGTTCGGCTTTCAAGTCTACGATACGGTTCATTTGCACCTCACCCACAACGCCACTTCAAATCTAGAGATTGCAGCACCAACAGGTGCCGCAAAGTCTCTAGCATCAATTACACCCATCAATACCGCAGACTTGACCGCTGAACGACTCCTCCTCGCCCTTTGCTTCCAAATACATTTGATTCAATGCTTGGAGAAAGTCTTCTGGACGCTGAGCACCCGCCATGGAAAATGCGTTATTGAACACAAAAAATGGAACGCCTGAGCCGAATTGGGCCGCCGCGCGCTCGTCTTCCTGCATCTGAAGGCGCAGATCCGGGGATGACCACGCGAGTCGAATCGACTCATCAGATACCCCTACAGACTTCGCTATCGCCTCTAAACTTTTCCTGTCAAAGAGCGATTTACCCTGGGTGGTACTTTGCTCATAGAGCGCTTCCACCAGGTTCTTCTTCACTGCTACATCTTCGACTGCTTTGACCAATACGTGCGCGTCCGCAGTGTCACCAAACAGCATGGTTTCGAAACGGTAATCCAGCCCCGAAGATTGGCCATATTGCTTAACTGTACTCATCATGGTTACAGCAGCGGTTGGACTACCCAATTTACGTTTGAGGGCTCCTACCATAGGCTCAGCAACATGGTTCGGAGCAAGACGGTAAGCTCTAACGTTGACTTGAACGCTGTCCTTGTGAGGAAAGTTTTCAAGCGCTTTTTCGAAACGACGCTTAGCGACCCAGCACCAAGGACAGACGTAATCAGACCAAATATCTATTACGAATTTCTTCGAAACACTGCTCATAAATCACTCTGTATTAAAGGAAATAAAAGAAGCCGTCGCTATTTAGGGAAGACTAAAAGCGACTGTTAATAACTCTGTTGATGCTCACTGGTATGTCTGATCTCATGAGCAGCCATTGCGGCTGATCGCTCCACCGATTCGAGCAAGCAGTCGAACCCAGCTAAGGGATCTGCCGATCTGCCCAATGTCCAATCAATGAGACTCGCCCCCTCTAATGCGCTCAACAGCATGAATGCATAGGCTTGAGCGGGCCTGGCCAGCAACCAGCCTTTCTGAATAGCTGCCTCACTGATGGTTCTCTGGAGCCAGTCAAGTTGCGTCTCGAAAAAGACTCGAGTCAGCACTTGAAGCGATAAAGGTAGCGCAGCCATTTCTGCCGCCAGTGCGCCACACAAAGGTAGAAGCCCATCATTCGCACTGACGACAAACAGACGAGAAAAAGCTCGAAGCCGCATCAAAGGATCCTTATCAGTGTCTTCAATTGACCTAATGGTCGCTTCGAAGCGATTGATTGAGTCTTTGATCAACTCCTGACCGAGACACTCTTTGGTCGGGAAGTGATGATGAATGCTGGCTTTTCTAATACCAATCGTTGCGGCTAGATCAGCGTAACTAAATGCTGAGTAGCCCTTAGACCTCATCTGGTCTTCCGCGACTTTTAACAGCGCTGCTCTTGTCGAAACAGACATTGAAAACTCCTGCGGCTAGGGTTCAGCCGCCCTACACCAAAAGCTGGCAAGCTGCTGCCAACTGGGCCAGTCAAATGGCCTTTGATTAACGTTCGAGCCATTGCACCTCCCAGCACTCTTGGTGATGGAATGGAAGTCGACTTAGGCGACTTCCATCAGACAGCGTTAGCTGAAATCAGGCACGAACGGCCATGATTCCCGCATCCACGTCCCAGATAGCACCGGTCACCCAGGATGTCTTGTCCGACAGCAGGAACACGATGGTGTTGGCCACATCCTCAGGAACACCAACTCGACCCAATGGGTGGAAATCGTTCAGCGACTTCATCGCTTCTGGGATCGCCTCTTTGTCCATGAAACCTTCATAAATCGAGGTGTGAACGATCCCTGGCGAAACTGCGTTGACGCGGATACCCGAGTGAGCCAATTCAATTGCCAGGTTGCGTGTCAGCGCATGCAGACCTGCCTTCGCCATGGAGTACGCAGAGGCCGGCGAACCTGCCAAAGCGGCCTGTGCACCGATGGAACCGACGTTGACAATTGACCCTTCGCGCTTGGCGGCGAGCATGTTCTTGACTACTGCCTGGGTGATGAAGAACGTTGCACGGTTGAGAGACAGGTACATGTCGTACTCAGCTTCGTCGTGCTCGGTGAAAGCTTTGGGAATGAATATGCCAGCAGAGTTCACCATCAGGCTGATATCGCTATGCTTGGCATTGATTTCGTTGCGAACGAAATTCATGCCTTCTTCAGTCATGAGGTTTGCGACTATCACAGAAACCGGGCCAAACGCGCTCAACTCGTTACGGACGGCGTCTGCCTTGTCTTGCTTGCTGCCTGTCAACACCACGCTGCCACCGGCTTTCAGCACCATGCGAGCAGTTTCCAGACCCATACCACTGGTACCACCTACAACAAGCAGTTTCTTACCTTTGAAAAAATCGTTCATTTCATACTCCAGCTAACCAAGTTATCGAAAATTGCAGCGCCAGAGTTCATTCGTCTGCTGGCGCTCTTAGGGTTCAGAGAATCAACCCCCTTGAAAATCAGTCCTCACGAACCTCGAGAGTCGGCTTCATACGGATAGCTTTCGAGAAGTTGGCGTAGTTAACCGAAGTCTTAATTACATTTTTATGCAACTCTTCCACGCGCTCACGAGGTGCGTCGGTGTGCAGGCGAATCACGACGCTCACTTCGTCGTACCCTGGGTTGACGCTCTCGTCGAGGCCCAAGAAACCACGCAGGTCGAGCGTACCGTCCGTCTCAATTTCCAGACTGTGGATCTTGATGCCCATCATGGCGGCGTTGGCTGCATAGCCGACCGACATGCAAGCGTTGAGAGCGGCCATTAGCAGCTCTTGAGGGTTAGGCGCACTGTTCTGGCCCAGCAACTCATTTGGCTCATCGGCGACGATTTCGAAATCACGCGAATAGGTCTCACCGGCGAGGCTGTAGCGACTGACTTTCGCCACAGAGCGCGTCTGGCCTTTCCACTGAGTCTTAACGTTAAAGCTGGCGTGGCGCTTGCCCGCATCCTCAGCAACACCTTGGGCAAACTGCTGCAGGGCGGCTACGTCAATACCGTTCAGGTTATTTGTCATTTGGTAAGTCCTCTGTGCAACGCATTTTTGCGCGTGGGTTGATGTTCGACGGAAGAACTCTACCAACTGGTAGGGAGGCATGCAATAGAATTTTTTGAAATTGCTTGATGCGCGAAACCCAGCAAGGAGTAATCTACTCACAAGCCCGGTAAACATAGCCCAAAGCTAAGCACCGTCTATCCGAACGGACAGACGGCAAAACGCCTACGAGTAGGATGGCTTAAAGCAAAGAAGCTATTACCCTCTAAATCTTTACCAGGCTTAAAAAATTAATTGAAAAGGTATCAGGGAGAGTAGTCATGAACCGTAAAATAGCTTCAGGTCTTTTTTTATCAGCAATTGGAATATACATCGCTGTGCCTCAAACGTCGTTACGTACAGAGGCGCAAGAACTACCTACCGCAAGTTCTGTATCAGCTATTGATAACCAATCCAAATCTACCGCTACTGCGTCTGATGGTGCTGATCATGTCGGCGCCGGCGCATTAGCACGAAGTGGCGCTGAGCATGGCACGGGCCAGGTGGCTGCTGACGGTGCCGATCATGTCGGAGCCAAAGGTGTCGCCGCTGATGGCGCCGATCACCTCGGGGCCAAAGGTGTCGCCGCTGACGGTGCCGATCACGTCGGGGCCAAAGGTTTCGCCGCTGACGGTGCCGATCATGTCGGAGCCAAAGGTGTCGCCGCTGATGGTGCCGATCACGTCGGGGCCAAAGGTGTCGCCGCTGACGGTGCTGATCATGTCGGAGCCAAAGGTGTCGCCGCTGACGGTGCCGATCATGTCGGGGCGAAAGGCTTGGCCGCTGACGGTGCCGATCACGTCGGGGCCAAAGGTGTCGCCGCTGACGGTGCTGATCATGTCGGGGCCAAAGGTGTCGCCGCTGATGGCGCCGATCATGTCGGAGCAAAAGGTCTAGCCGCTGATGGTGCCGATCATGTCGGAGCAAAAGGTCTAGCCGCTGACGGTGCCGATCATGTCGGAGCAAAAGGTCTGGCCGCTGAAAGCTCGGATCGCGTGGGTAAAAATCAAGTGGCTTCCAAAGAAACTAAGATTCGGGTCGGTGGTATTGGCTCCGATGCGGTGGCTTCACTTAGGTAGTTGGTCAATCTATAGGAGTAGTAGTGAATCCTATGGATCTATATCTCTAAAGGTCGCGGTGGAAATGGCAGTTAGCTGCCATCTCCTCCGCAGATCCGTGCGGAACTATCGCATACGGCTCCTCGCCTTAGTGACGCGAAGCGTTCCCCTGAGTAAGGATGTGCACTTCTGGTTTTGGGGGCTTTCTTGCCTACATGGGCGGCATGCCGGAGACCGAAACCGCCAAGACGTATCCGGTTTTCGTCGGCGCGTGACAGTTGAAATACTCCCCCCTCTCACCTGCGATGCTGTACAACGGAAAATTCGATCAGCTTTGCCGTCGAAGCATTAAAGGGAGAATCAATCTTGGCTAGTGCGGTACTCATTGCACCGGAAGATGCTGCGCCTGCCATTGCGCTAACCCACTAAACTGTCGTCCGCGTAAAATGCCCCCCACGGAAGAGCGGCAATATAGATCAAATCCTAAGCACAAGTTACGAAACGATAATATTTTGCAAAATCAAATTAAACCCAGACTGATCAACGACCTTGTCGCTAAGTGCCCAGGAGACAAAACTGCTGCCTTCAAGCAAGCTCAAGATCGCTCTTGAAACCTCTTTCGGATTGAGATCTGCCTTAATAACTTTTTGGGATTGACCTATGACTAGATTACTTTCTAACCAAGAAATATGAATCTCAAAAAATTTCTTAGTCAACTCCTTAAGGCTTTCTGGCAGCGCAGACAACTCAGCTGCAAGCGCACCGCAAAGTGGCAACATGCCGTTATCCGAGCTATCGACAAAAAGCTCGGCAAATGCTTTTAGCCGACCTACTACATCATGACTCTCTTCGTTTATTGACTCTAGATTCTTGGAAAATCTAAATAGGTAACTCTCAATAACAGCAATTCCGAGCCCTTCCTTTGTAGGGAAGTGATGATGAATGCTCGCCTTTTTTATGCCAATTTCGTCAGCCAGATCGGCATAGCTAAATGCAGCGTAGCCTTTGGTGCGCAGCAATAACTCGGCGGTGGTTAAAAGGTCGGAACGCGTACTCATAAAGCTTACCTAGAGTTTTTAATGAATGCATATTAGCTGCCTTAAGGCAAGAGTTCAACTCTAGAGATGAGAGGACGCTGTAAAACGACCTCCCATCTCTATTAAGCTAGGCCCCTACGTGGCTAGGATCGCTTTTAATTTCTTCCGAACCTTTAGCTTTGGAACGGACGGCCTTCGACCAACCCAGCATCAGTGCACCAGCGACTAACGGTATAGAAAGAACGGTGTAAGTTCCGTTGGGATAATCGAACGCCAAGAGAACCAATACCACAAGCAAGAAAACAAGAGTTAGCCAAGAGGTGAACGGCGCTCCAGGCATTCTAAATGAGACCATTTCGACCTCACCTCTTTTTACAGCACGACGGTAATTTATTTGCGATAAAACAATGAATGCCCAAGTCGAAATAATTCCCAGCGATACCAAGTTCAGTAAGAGCTCAAATAATTGCGCGGGGATCAAGAAATTCAGTACAACACCAAATACGTTAATCCCCATGGTGACCAAGATCCCCATATAGGGTACCCCTTGACTACTCATGCGTTTAAACATTTTCGGCGCTGACCCACCCATCGCAAGTGACCTCAACACGCGCCCAGTGGCGTATAAACCTGAATTGAGACTTGAGAGCGCCGCTGTCATTACAACAATGTTCATTACGGAGCCAATGCCAGGTACACCAAGTGCTTCAAAAAAAGTTACAAAAGGACTGACGTTAGCGCTATAGGCTGTCCAAGGGAGCACAGTAACAAGCAGGAATACGGAGCCCACGTAAAACAAACTTATTCTCCAGATCACCCCATTAATGGCTTTGGGAATGACTTTTCTTGCATCCGCCGTCTCGCCAGCAGCAGTCCCCACCAACTCTATGCTCGCATAAGCAAAGATGACGCCTTGCACGATGATGATTGCTGGCAAAAGCCCATGAGGAAATATCCCCCCGTTATCCGTGATCAAATGCAAGCCCGGAATATGTCCTGCCACCTCATGCCCAGTAGCAAAAAAGAACGACCCGATCACCAAAAAAATACTTATAGCGGCGACCTTTATCACAGCGAACCAGAACTCCATTTCACCAAACCATTTGACACCGACCATGTTCATCAATGTCACTACACCCAAAGCACTTAGCGCGAATACCCACTGAGGAACATCCGAAAACACACTCCAATACTTCATATAAATAGCAATGGCGGTTATATCAACAACACCTGTTAACGCCCAAACCACAAAATACATCCATCCTGCAACGAAAGAGGCACGTTCACCCATAAACTCCCTGGTGTAAGATACAAAACTTCCACTGCTTGGACGGTGCATCACTAGCTCACCCAGCGCCCTCAAAATGAAAAAGGCAAATATCCCACAAACCAAATAAATCACCGCAAGTGCAGGCCCCGCGATTTGCAGTCTGGCCCCTGCGCCCAGGAACAGACCTGTACCGATGGCTCCACCTAGCGCCATCATTTGTACATGACGTTTCTTTAAATGCTTTGAATATCCGCTTTCATGAGAATCAAGCCAGTTCGATCTATCTTTTAGTTCGCTGCCACACTGAACTGCTGAGAGAGATTGTATTTTTTGTTTTTTCATGTTTCACCCAAGCGATTAATTTGCAGTTTTTGTTCTTATCCCTTGCAAACTTAACTTTCTTCTTCCCATTCCAAACGGGAAGTGCGAGAGAAGCCTTGAGCTCCCATGTCGTCAAAGACACTAAACCTCTCCCGCTCAATGCCACAACACGCTCAGATCATCGCTTTTCGGTCGACCAGGTAGCGAAATCCCAAGACACAAAAAACCTACCATTCACATGGTAGCCATGCAAACTCTATTTTTAACTATTTTTAATATATTGTTTTTTAACGATTTTTACCTACAAGCCAACCTTGTGGTAGACATTTAATGAAAATGGCATTTTAATCTTGAATCTGCGGTAGCTAGTACGTAGCCAAACCTCACCAAATGCTAGAATTGGAAGCCGGTATGAAAAAATATAAAAACGTGCAAACCCTACTCGCCCACGCCTCTATCGAGCCTGATCAGCATCATGGCTTCGTTAATACACCGGTTTACCGGGGTTCCACTGTGGCGTTCCCTACGTGTGAGTCGATGCGTGAGGGCCGCCAAAAATATACGTATGGCCGGTGGAACAACCCCTCGACGGAAGCATTGACTCAGGCCCTCCAGCAGCTGGAGGGAGCGGAAGGCACGGTTCTTTGCCCTTCGGGGCTCTCGGCATGTACGACTGCCATACTGTCGGTGGTGGGAGCTGGGGATCACCTGCTCATTGCCGACAACGTGTATTCGCCGATAAGGGCTTTTTGTGAGCAGGTGGGTCAACGCCTTGGAATCGAGGTCACGTTTTACGACCCGACAATAGGTGCCGGCATCGTAGATTTCCTCAAACCAAACACTAAAGCCATCTATACCGAATCTCCCGGCTCTTTGACTCTGGAAATACAAGACATCCCTGCAATAGCCAAGGTTGCCCATGAACATGACATCCTAGTTATTACAGACAACACTTGGGGTACCCCGCTTTACTTTCCATCACTGGAACTTGGTGTCGATCTATCCATCATGGCTGCCACGAAATATATCGTCGGTCACTCAGATGCCGTTCTTGGTACCGTATCAGCCTCCAAGCGTGCGTGGGATAGCCTCAAGCGATTCCATTTCAACATGGGATTGTTTGCGAGTCCGGATGACGTGACGCTGGCGCTCCGAGGGATGAGGACGCTAGACGTGCGACTGGAACGTCATTACAAAAACGCGACGACTGTCGCCAAGTGGCTGGAGACACGCGAGGAAGTGGAAGCAGTTTATTATCCTGCATTAGAGTCTCACCCTCAGCACCAATTATGGAAAAGGGATTTTAAAGGAGCATCAGGTTTACTGTCCTTCGTGACAAAACCTTCCACGCAAGCAGCGGCAGATGCACTCTTGGATAGCCTATCGTTGTTTTCAATTGGCTACTCTTGGGGCGGTTTTGAAAGCTTGGCGATGATCGCAGATCCCAAACCCGTTAGAAGTGCGACGTCCTGGGAAATTGATGGGCACCTTGTGCGGCTGCATATTGGTCTTGAAGACCCATCTGATCTGATCGAAGACCTCGAACAAGGCTTTGCGAAATTCAACATGTTACGCGGCTAATCTTCAAGCTAATTATATACACAGCCCTTAATTGGGCTGTGCTTTCTTGTCCGCCCGAATGCTTTATCTCAAGATCAACACCTTCAACACTGCCCGCCGATAAGACTCATCTATTTCCCTTCTAAAACCTGAATCCGACGATAAAGCGTCCGCTCACTAATCCCCAGTTCTTTGGCTAAATCTGCTCGCGACCCTTCGAACCCATTAAGTACCTGGGCAAGGTTTTTTAGAGACTTGCTATTTCTATTTGTAGTTTTGTACTGGGAGACGTAGCCAGTTACATTCGTAGGCAAATCTCTTTCCCGTACAATCCCGTCGTCACTGAACAGACGCGCCCGTTCAAGAATATTTTTTAGCTCCCTGATATTCCCCGGAAATGAATACAGCATAAGGCGCTTCAATGCTTCCTCGTCAATTTCAGCCCGACTGCCAGGTGCAATTCGTTTTAGATGACTTTCTATAAGCAGCGGCAAATCGTCTAAACGCTCTCTCAATGGCGGAAGCGTTATAGGGAAAGCACTGATTCTGTAGTAGAGGTCTTCGCGAAAAGTGCCAAGTTCAACCATATCCTTTAAAGGCTTATGAGTTGCAACAACGAGACGGAAATCGGAATGGATCGTCCGTAAACTACCAACAGGTCTAAAACTGCCAGACTCAATTAGACGCAACAATTTGACTTGCATGGAGAGAGGTACATCGCCTATTTCGTCCAGAAAAAGCGTACCGCCATGCGCAGCCTCTGCAAGCCCAATTTTCTTACTGAGCGCGCCTGTGAATGCTCCTTTTTCATGGCCAAATAATTCACTCTCGAACAGCGACTCTGAAAGGCCGGTGCAGTCGACTACAACCAGAGGTGCCTTTGAGCGCGGACTACCCATATGGAGCGCCCTAGCGAACAGCTCTTTACCGGTTCCCGACTCACCCTGCAAAAGAACGGGAATCGGGGAAGGCGCCGCTCGCTGCAGCGCGCTCAACGCTTGTTTAAAAGACGGCGATACGCCCACTAGCCCCTGCTTTTGCGGCTGCGCAGACGCTATGTCTACGGTGATCAATCTTTCAACGTAAGCAACTACCTGGCCCTGGCGATCCAAAATGGGACGAAGCTCAACATCAACGTGTTCTGGCCCCCGGGGAGTGTGGTGAATATGCAGTACCCTTTCCGCAGCATGGCTATCAAACGCCTTGCGCATTGGACAAAGCTCACCCGCCTGATCGCAGGGAACGGCATAGCCATGCGAAACCTTGAAGCATTTGGAGCCAACGTGCGGTTTTCCCTCAACACCAAAATGCCTTTGATAGGCCTTGTTGGAGGCAATGACGTTGTACTCGACATCCAGGACGATGGTGGGTCTATCGTCATGCTCAAGGTAAGAAATCAACGCTTGAACATCTACATTGCTCGTAGCGATTAGCCCACTACTCATAATCTTCTCCCGAACACGTATGCTTTCTACTGCCAAATACTGCCACAGACTGCCAGTTAACTGCCAAAAATAATGGCAGACACGAATACCTCGCCCTGGAAACTCAGGAAACACGCTGTTTAGAGCGTTCAATGGAAAGATCAACACTGGCATGGATCTTGAGACTGCTGACATAGCAGCTATTCAGGAGCTATCTAATGTATTTCGGCGAAAAAATATTGGTCGAAGAATTCTTTGACGAAGCGACATCGACGTTCAGCTATCTGTTGCTTGACCGCTCTACCATGCAGTGTGCGCTTATCGATAGCGTGCTTGACTACGATCCGAAATCGGGCCGCACAAAAACTGAATCAGCCGACAGAATCGTTGCACGCGCGACGGAGCTGGGCGCATCCGTCGAATGGATCCTTGAGACACATTTACATGCCGATCATCTGACCGCTGCTCAATATTTGAAACAACGGCTAGGCGGCAAGATTGGCATCGGAAACAGAATAAAAGACGTTCAAAAAGTCTTTAGCCACTTGTTCCATACAGAAGATGAACTTAGAAGCGGTTCCGATCAGTTTGATATTTTGTTTGATGACAACGATACGTTTCATATTGGCAGCTTAACCGCCCAAGCGTTGCATACGCCTGGGCATACGCCTGCCTGTATGACCTATCTTATCCAGGATGAACAAGCAGGTCTCGCGTTCGTGGGCGATACATTGTTCATGCCTGATTACGGCACAGCAAGGTGCGACTTCCCTGGAGGGGACGCCAGAACACTCTTTCGGTCAATACATAAGATTTTGGCGCTTCCTGAATCAACCCACATTTTCATGTGCCACGATTATCGTCCGAATGGCCGACCGCTCGCGTTTATCACCAGTGTAAAAGCACAAAAGCGTGAAAATATCCATGTCCGTGAAGGTACAAGCGAAGATACGTTTGTGAACATGCGAGAAACACGTGATGCAACTCTCGACATGCCAATGCTGATACTGCCATCCGTCCAAATCAATATGCGTGGCGGCAACATGCCAGAGCCAGAAACGAATGGTATCCGCTATCTGAAAATACCGCTCAACACGCTTTAACGCTTTAACGCTTTAACCTTGCGTAGTTATCAACGGAAAATAATATGAATACTTATAAATTAAGTTCGGATTTTTCTATTGCGTCGCAACTGACCGTGGTCGATGTGAAGCAACTGGCTGAGCTCGGGATTCGTACTCTCATCTGCAACAGGCCGGATGGCGAGGCAACCGACCAGCCAACACATGTAACGATCCGCCAAGCAGCCGAAGCAGAAGGCATGACGTTTCACTACCTGCCCACCCAAGCATCAGCCATTGCTGATGAAACGGTAGACTCCTTCGTCGCAATTTTAAAGGAAGCGTCGAGGCCTGTGGTTGCCTACTGTAGAACTGGCACCCGGTCAGCGATGCTGTGGGCGCTCTCTGAGGCAGGCAAGCAGAGTCTGTCCGCCATTCTCGAAAAAACCAAAAGCGCACAGGTGGATGTTTCTTCACTTGCACGCAGAATCAGCAATGGTGGGCGCACCGCTAATGCCATGGCTACGACTCATCACCAGATCGTCATTGTTGGTGCCGGCTCTGCAGGCATTGCCACCGCAGCCAGCCTGAAGTCACGAGAACCGAATCTGGATATCGCACTAATCGACCCTGCTGATGCGCACTACTATCAACCTGGGTGGACTATGGTCGGCGGAGGCATCTTCGAGGCTGAATCTACTGTAAGGACTATGGCATCTGTCATGCCTCGAGGCGTGACGTGGATCAAAGCAGCGGTAACTGCTTTCGACCCACAGGCCAACGCAGTCGTCCTCGATGGAGGGAGAGTTATTCAGTACGACCAGCTTGTCGTCTGCCCAGGCTTGAAGCTCGATTGGTCGGCTATCAAAGGACTGACTGAGACATTAGGCTCCAATGGCGTAACCTCTAATTATCGCTACGATCTTGCGCCTTACACCTGGAAGCTTGTCCAGGAACTCAAATCAGGTAAGGCCCTCTTTACGCAGCCGCCAATGCCAATCAAGTGTGCGGGTGCGCCTCAGAAAGCGCTCTATCTCTCATGCGATCACTGGTTGAAAAACGATCGCCAGGCGCAGATAAAAACGCAATTTTTTAATTCCGGCGGTGTGCTATTCGGCGTCGCCGACTACGTCCCAGCCCTCATGGCGTACATGGAAAAATATGCGGTCGACTTGAAATTCAGCCACAAGCTGGTCGCCGTGGATGGCCCCAACAAACAGGCGACTTTCGAACGTACCGATAAAGATGGAAACACCCAGACCGTGATTGAGTCGTTTGACCTCCTTCACGTCGTGCCTCCGCAGGTTGCTCCAGACTTTATTCGCTCAAGCCCGCTAGTGGATGAGGCGGGCTGGATCGACGTAGATCCGACGACCTTGGCTCACCGCAAATTTTCCAATGTTTGGGCGCTAGGAGATGTGGTGAATACCACAAATGCGAAAACCATGGCGGCTGCACGTAAACAAGCGCCGGTCGTAGCGAACAATGTCTTGGTTAACCTAGGGATGAAACAGCATCAAGCTGCGTATAACGGCTATGGCTCCTGCCCTCTGACGGTTGAGCGTGGAAAGGTTGTCTTGGCCGAGTTTCTCTATGGCGGAAAGCTAGCGCCGACGTTTGCCACCTGGTTTCTGGATGGGCGCAGACCCTCTCGTTTGAGCTGGTTTCTTAAAGAGAGAATTCTCCCGCCGTTCTACTGGCATTGCATGCTGAAAGGACGTGAATGGTTCGCTGACACGGAAGTAAGTCAGGCGGAGCATTAAAATATGGATGAGCACAGCATGCTGGCCGTCGTTCTTGGCGCGGTCATTGGAGGTGTTTTGGCCATGACCGGTGCAGGCGGGGGAATCCTCGCCATTCCTGTATTGGTTTTCGGTCTAGGTTTATCAATGACTCAGGCGGCGCCCGTCGGGCTGCTAGCAGTCGCTTTAGCTTCCGGCGTCGGAGCTGTGCTCGGATTGAAGCAAGGCGTCGTTCGATATAAAGCAGCAGCCTACATATCGTCGATTGGAATCGTGGCTGCGCCGCTAGGCTTACACCTGGCTCAGCGCATTCCAAACAAGCCTCTCGCGTTGGTGTTTTCGTTAGTTCTCGTGTACGCCAGCGTGCGCATGTTGCGCAATGCAAGTCGGGAAATCCGTAATGGCGTTGCCACCCCACGACGCGAGGTGTTGCCCTGCGTACTCAATCCGGCAAAGGGGCGGTTACGCTGGACGCTGCCCTGTGCTCGAGTATTGGCACTAACCGGTTTCACGTCAGGCTTACTGTCAGGCTTGCTGGGTGTCGGAGGAGGATTTGTCATCATTCCGGCCCTGACGCGATACACCAATCTGGAAATGAAAAGTATTGTCGCAACTTCTCTTGCGGTGATCGCCTCGGTTTCAATCGGCGGAGTGATTGCTGCCGCTATTAGCGGCGTCATGTATTGGCAAGCAGCGGTACCGTTTGCTGCCGGTGCGGTTTTAGGATTGATCGCGGGAAGGCAGCTAGCTCACAAGCTGGCCATTCCTCGTTTACAACAGGCATTCTCGATCGTCGGAATCGTCGCAGCCATCATGCTGGGAGCCAGCGTATTCGATTTAGGTCTGGGATCATGACGTGCCAGACAAATTCCAATATCAGCAAGCGTCTCCACTGGGAGACGCTCATTTGCCGAGTTACAGATTACCTGGCTGGCACAACCTTCTGCCGCTGCTCTCCCAGACCGTCAATCCATAAATGGATCTGGTCGCCGGGGTGTAGCCACTGGGGCTCCGGTTTCATCCCCATGCCCACCCCCGGAGGAGTTCCTGTGCAAATTACGTCACCGGGCTGCAATGTCATGTACCGACTGCAGTAGGACACGATCTGCGCAACAGAAAAAATCATCGTTTTTGAGTTGCCGATTTGGCGTCGCTCGCCATTTACGTCAAGCCACATGTCGAGATTCTGCGGATCCGCAACTTCGTCTCGGGTCACCAACCAAGGCCCTATCGGCCCGAAAGTGTCACATCCCTTGCCTTTATCCCATTGTGAACTTTGCATCTGGAAAGCCCGCTCAGAAACATCGTTCACCACGCAGTAACCAGCGACGTAGTCCAGAGCATTGGCTTCGGACACGTATTGAGCCTCACTTCCAATCACTACCCCCAGCTCAAGCTCCCAATCAAGCTTTGTTGAATGCGGAGGCTGGACGATGTCGTCATCCGGCCCAGAGAGGCAGCTGATGGCTTTATGAAAGATGATGGGTTCGGTGGGAATCGCCATGCCAGCTTCTTCAGCATGATCTCGGTAGTTGAGTCCAATAGCGATAAATTTACGCACTTGGGCCACGGGTACTCCGTACCGAACGCCCTCCTCTACCACCGGCAATCCAGCGACATCTAGCTTAGATAGTTCAGCAAGAGCTGCAGGAGCCAGTACCGAAGCATCGATATCGGTGACATGCGCAGAGAGATCGCGAATCCGACCATCGGTATCCAGTAAACCTGGACGCTCCTTGCCTGGAGGGCCAAAACGACAAAGCTTCATTACTACCTCGACTGTCTTCTAAAAAAACAACGAACGTTAATGGAGGCCGTTGAAGGAAGCGCAGCCTCAATCGCAGTGGAATGTGTGTTCTGTGAGCGCTTTAGTCCGATGAAAGCCCTGAGGGGGAGCAGTCCGAGCAATCAGCGACTCTTTTGATAATTGAGAAAATCCATCTTATGACATAAAATATATTTTTCGCAATAAACAATATTTTAGTTTTGAGAGGCAGGTAATGGTAGAAAGCGCGGCCAAAAGTCTCACTCAGGCGACATACGAACGCCTACGCAGAGACGTTTTGTCCTGCATGTTGCCGCCTGGAAGTAGAGTCAACGTCAAGGAGCTATCTGGACAGTACGAAGCCAGCGCAGGCGCAGTGAGAGAGGCCTTGTCCAGAATGACTGCCGAGGGGCTTGTCATAGCCGAACCTCAAAAAGGATTTCGAATTTCAGCTGTTTCGCTGGCGGATCTGAACGACCTCACGCAGGCCCGAATTGAGATAGAAGCGAGCTGCCTTCGCCACTCCATTGAAAACGGCAATGTCACTTGGGAGTCAGGATTGGTTTCGGCCTACCACTGTCTTTCGAGGATTGCAGGGCCTGACACCATCGACCAATACGAAGCTGACGCCTGGAATACAGCGCATGAGGCGTTTCACGAAGCACTGGTCAGCGCTTGCCCAAACACCTGGCTGTTGCGAATGCGAGCAATGCTATTCGAACAAACGGCGCGCTATCGGGCGATGTCGATAGCAATGACTGCCAAGAATAGGGATATCGGTGATGAACACAGGAGGCTCCTCGATGCAGCCTTAGCAAAAGATGCGACCAAGGCCAGTGAGTTGTTGATTCATCACATTCAGACGACTTCCGCAGCTCTGATAAAGGGGCTGGCGAGTATCCAAGCAATGAAGGAGCAATAGCGCTGAGTTAGTGCATCGCCTCTTTAATAATATTGCGGTTCGCCCAAATTGACTGGATTGCAATCAAATTCGAGCGGCGGCAAACGGGCAAGGAGTGGCTGGCACCGCAGAATATCGACTCCAACCACATCGGAGTCGGTATGAAAAAATCATTTCTAGTCGCTGGCATCTTGGCGCTTTCGTTGGCCGCAGGCATTACTCAAGCCCAAGAGTTCAAGGTGCAAAGCAGCAGCCCATTGAACGGACATCTTCAACAGGCCCAGTTCGCCAATGCGTTCGGCTGCAACGGCAAAAATCTTTCCCCTCAAATATCCTGGAGCGGCGCTCCGCAAGGTACGAAGAGCTATGTGGTGACTATGTATGATCCCGACGCACCTACCGGGTCAGGCTGGTGGCACTGGGTACTGGCGAACGTACCTGGAAATGTAAATGAGCTAAAGGAAGGCGCGGGCAGCTCTGGAGGCAAACTTCCAGCCGGCACGCTTGAGATTAAGGGCGATAGCGGTATGCCTGGTTACCTTGGAGCCTGTCCGCCTGAAGGACAGACACACAATTTCCTCATCACGGTTAATGCCCTGAAAGTCGATAAGCTCGAATTACCACCTACTGCCACACCGGCGATGCTCGGATTTATGGTGCTGGGCAGCTCGCTTGGCAAAGCAACACTCACGGTACAAGGCAACCGCTAATGTCGATGACGTACGCTTACGACTCCTACAGGACTCTGCACATCATTACTCGACCCGGTGTCGGGACAGCAGGAGTCGTTCTCCAGCAACAGAATCTGGAGTTCAAGCGTTTGTATATCGAAAGCCCTGTGCTGATATACGTCGAGAAAGGCATGAAAGCGGTTCGGTGGCCCGGAGGAGAGTATTTGATCCGCGCAGGTGAAGCGATCGTTGTAGCTGGGGGTCAATCGCTCGACATCACCAACAAATTAGCGGAAGACGGTAGCTACCGAGCGCACTGGTTGGCGTGGGATGAAACGCTGATCGCCTTATACGCCGAATCCAATCCGGATTTGCCAGTCATTAAACATGCCCTTCCCATAAGCAGCGATACCGCAGATTTTGCGGTATCGCTTCACCGTTCAATTAAGGCGGTGGAGGACAGCACAGTCCCGACCATGATTGCTCGCCATCGCTTGCAGGAGCTTTTGGTGTGGATCGGCATAAACGGAGGACGACTTGAGCAGTCACGAGTGCTGACAATGGCGGTCAAGGTCAGACGACTCATAGGAAGAGATCTGGCTAACGAATGGAGCGCTGGAGCCGTAGCGTCGGCATTTGCGATGAGCGAGGCCACTATGCGCCGTAGATTGGCTGAGGAAGGGACTAACCTAAGCAATCTGCTGATCGATGCTCGCATGTCATTTGCGCTGCAGCTACTCCAATCGACAACTCAACCTGTAATGCAGATAGCACTTTCCGTGGGCTACCAGACGCCGTCTCAATTCGCTGTCAGATTTCGACGTAGATTTGGCTTTCCACCGAGTGCAATCAGGGGACATCGACGCGCAGATCCTTGATTTGATCGAGCTCCCCGCCCCCCCTCTCCTAGCCCCGGCCATATGCCAGAGTTTTTTGCTTGCCTCATGCCCCCAGAGCAGAGCAAAAAAGAACTCTCTGGGAGTCCACTGCACAATCACAGATAATTCTGTTGCAAGCCTACCAACTGAACGGTAGCCTTAATCATAGCAACCAACCATATATTTTATGAATTCCGCTTGACTTGAACCACTGCTACTGGTCGCAGAAGCTGGAAGCCCCAAGCGCGAGGTAACTTTACAAGTCTGTAGTAACCTATACGTCCTGTGGGGAACAGCTAGTGTCACAGCACATACTTGATATACCGCTATTCAAAGGCGCCAAAAAAGTAGTCCTGTTGACTACTTTAGCAATGCTAGCTTTTGCAGCCAACTCGGTGCTTTGCCGACTTGCTCTTCGTCATACAGAAATTGATCCTACCTCCTTCACACTAATACGCCTGGTGAGCGGAGCTATCATGCTTTGGGTGCTCCTAGCGATTAAAAATACTACGCCCCGCCCGTCAGGAACCTGGTTTGGTGCTTTCACCCTGTTCACCTATGCATTCGCTTTTTCATACGCATATTTGAACTTGGAAACTGGGACTGGCGCGCTACTTTTGTTCGGCGCAGTACAGCTCACCATGCTTGGTTACGGGTACTGCAAGGGCGAGAGGATGCAAGGAGTCGCAATAGTAGGGCTACTCCTTGCTATCGGAGGTCTTGTGGCCTTGTTATTACCCGGGACAAGTGCGCCTGCGCTTGGTAGCGCTGGAATTATGCTGTTGTCAGGCATTGCATGGGCCGGATACTCCTTAATCGGCAAACAATCGAACGACCCACTCGCATCGACTGCAGGAAATTTCTTGCGAGCCATCCCTATGATGCTTTTGGCATCGATCCCCTTCGTACAAGACTTTTCAATAGATTTATTGGGCGCTTTTTGCGCCATTGCTTCTGGGACGATTGCCTCAGGTGTTGGTTATGCCATCTGGTACGCGGCGATACGTTCGCTTTCATCGTTTCGAGCAGCAACCATCCAACTGAGTGTTCCTGTCTTAGCGTCTCTCGCTGGGGTACTCCTCTTGGGTGAACAGCTTACCGTTCGCTTAGCACTGACATCGTTAGCAGTATTGGGAGGAATTGGATTGGTGCTCAGCGACAAGCGCTTAGCAAATGGTGCTAGCTAATCTCAAGATTCCTATAGCCACAGGTGGGCAATCACCAACGGTTACACGATCGCTTCATCCTTAAGGAACCTCATGCAACTCGCCAAAAGCATCAATCTGAAAGTATTGCCCGACGCCTACAGCATTTCCCGACTGCCCGGGGACGAAAAGCTTCCGTCCTGGGCAGATGGCGCAGGATTCGTCAGCATCTCACGTTCGCCTGAGGAACTGTCCATCGTCTGCTTGCAATTACGTGTACCTGAAGGCGTTAAAGTTGACCGCGACTGGCGGTGCTTTCAGTTCGTGGGCCCATTCGCCTTCGATGAGACAGGCATCATCCTCTCGGTAATCCGCCCACTTACCGAAACCGGTTTCGGCGTGTTCGTGGTGTCAACCTTCGACGGCGATTACATGCTGCTCAAAGATACGGACTTCGAGAAAGGACTGACGGTGCTAACTGAGGCTGGGCACAAAATCCACCGTTAACTCAGCACGCTGCGATACCTCGGAATCCGGATCAAAAGCCCCGGCTTACACGCAAGCACTCAAAGCTCTGAGAGGCCCTTAAGATATCGGCTCGCCATAAATGCAATCTCCAAAAAAGGGCCTCAACTGTGCCCTTTGTTTGTACTCAAACCAAAGTCACTTGGTCAGCCAAGACTCGACGGTGTCGGAGCCATATTTCGCTTTCCATTCTTTCAAAGTTTTGTGGTTGCCACCTTTGGTTTCCACGACTTCACCACTGTTTGGATTTTTGTAGATCTTCACCTGGCGTGGCTTACGCGTGCCCGATTGCGACTGGGTAGCGGGAGCACGACGACCTGCTTGTGGATCAAGGAGGTTGATCACGTTCGGGAGGCTGTAACCATACTCGGCCAGCAAAGCGCGAAGCTGCGTTTCGAATTCGATTTCTTTCTTGAGGCCAGCATCGTCTTTCAGGGCTTCGAGCGCCTGAAGCTGTTCAGCGAGGTGTTTTTCTAATTGACGGAATTCGGCGAGTTTCGACATCGTTGTCTCCTTCATATTGATAGGCCATTATCGGGGGCTGCCCGACTCCAAGTCTAGCCAAGGGATCAAAAAAGGATTTTTATGCATTTAGTAATGCTCGACACCTGCGTGTGGCTGGATATTTCATCCCAAAAAGCAGAATCTACCAATGCTCACTGCCCTAGAGCATCTGGTCGAAGAAGGAGTCATTAAGCTCCTAGTACCCGAGCTTGTACGTACAGAATTCGAGCGGAACAAGGACAGGGTCATTGAGGCTACACGCAAACGAATTGCCAGTGAGTTTCGAGTTGTCAAAGGGATCATCGAGTCGTTCGGAGGTGAAGAGAATGCCGTTACGTATGCTGACCCGAATCTTCTTGCACAGCGAGTGTTGGGCTCGGAGCTTTTCAGTCGCACGTTGCATGTAGGTGGCCACAGCTTCTTTGATGGGTGCGATATCGGTGAGGCGCTTGCCAAACATTCGGGAACAGCAAATCTCTTGTTTCGGTGGATCAGGTTCATCGAGCTCCAGGCATGGCGTGCCGGCCAACTCACGCGCAGTTTTCTCGATCACCACGCTGATTTTTTTGCGTAACATCCAGGGATCGGTTTTGGAGAGATCCCAGGCGGTCTTGATGCCCATGCCTTCAAGGTGAAGCATCATCTTCCGTCCCACACCCTAAACATCCGAGATCGAGCATTTCTTCAGCACCCAGTTGCGCTGGGTTTGATCGCGAAGGTCGACGACTCCATCGCTCTGCGATTGCCATTTTTTGGCTGCATGATTGGCGAGCTTACTGAGGGTTTTCGTACTAGAGATCCCAACGCCGACCGGGATACCAGTGCGCCGATAAACCTGCGCACGGATCCGACGTCCTAACGCCTTAAAATCACCTGGAACGCCAGCTAAATCAGAAAAGGCTTCATCTGTAGACATGAACGTTGAGCACCAGCGACTCGATCACACTCATCACACCCTCGCTCATATCGCCGTTTATGTGGAGTAGAAAATCAATCGGGAACCGAAAATTTAATTCATGCCACTGCTTCCCCTGCCCCAGCGCCCCTAACTATGTTCCAGCTGTTACCGCAGACCGAAAACTACCCTAGTAAAGTGTAGTGGGCGTGTGTGGGCAGTTTTTAGTACGCACCAACATACCTCAGATCTTCCTTAGACTATATTTCGATAATCTAGCTGGCGCGAAATCGTTCAAAGTTATAAATAAGTGGAAAAAACTGTTAACAACCAATCGTGTGCGAAAAGTGTAATAAATAAAATTGCTTTGAATTCAATAGCGAATAGCAAATGATCATCAATCTCAAGAAAGTCAATATGGAGCAGTATGAAATTTACTTCATGTTGATGGTTGGATCGCCTTATTTTCGGGGCTTGATACTGGCGCAGTGAACCAAGTACATTCACCTCGCTTTCCAATATCGATGGTCGCCAACAGGAAGTTACCCCATGCTCATTGCTAAAGCTGAAGTTTTCTTAACAGAAGTGCCATATAAAAGTCCTTATCAAACCGCAACCAATATAACCGCCAAAGGTCGACATGTAGTCTTGAGGGTGACGACAAATACGGGGCTGGTTGGATGGGGAGAGTCGGGGATTATATCGAGAGGGTATCCTGCGCAGGGTGACACTCCCGAAACGATGCTGGCGGTATTGGAAAATTATTTATGCCCAGCAATAATCGGTAAAAATCCGTGCATGTTTGAAATAATAATGAATGAACTCGATAGCGTAATTAAAGGCCATCTTTTTGCCAAATGCGCGATAGATCATGCACTTCTAGATCTTGCGGGAAAAGCATACGGCGTTCCAGTCTGCAACTTGTTAGGAGGAGCGCATGCACTTAGCTACAAGGTAAGCCGCAGCCTGCCGTTTGCTTGCGCGAAAGTCGTCACTGAACGTGCTCTTGAATTACAGGGGCTTGGTTACGAGCGACTGACACTCAAGGGATCCGGCGTATTGAAAGACGATTACACCTGTTTTAAATCTGTCAGGCAAGCTTTAGGAGATGACTTTGAGTTGGAAGTAGACCCCAACTGTGCCTATGACATTTCCACCGCTATTCAGTTTATAAAGCGCATAGAACAGCACGGCGTTTTTGCTGTCGAGCAACCAACACCTGGCCACGATATCGCCGGCTTGGCCGAGGTCAAACGCAATGTCTGCACCCCTATCATTGCCGATGAAAGCGTTTTCAATGCCAGAGATCTCAAGGAGATAATTCATCTTAACGCCGCGCATGTAATCTGCCTGAAACCATTCAAGTCCGGTGGCATATTAGCCTCTCGCCGCTTATGCGCCGCGGCGGAGATCGCCGATTTGCAAGTGAGCACCGGTAGTATGCATCCATTTGGTATTGGCACCGCTGCCCTTCATCATTTTGTTTCTACGCTAAAAAATGTAGCAACCACAGGATACGGGTGCCCTACTGAGAGATTTGCAGACGATATAATTGACGAGAGTTGCTACTCATTTCGTGATGGTCAAGTTACACTTTCCATCGATAAGCCAGGATTAGGCGTAGAGGTTAATGAAGAAAAACTACTTTCATATACCTCACTCTATAAATCAATCGAGCGCTCAAAAGCCGTATAACCCCTTTAAGGCAATGGATTGTATTTTATGACTTTTATAACGCTCGTCGATTCTACGCTGCGCGAAGGAAATCAAGCCCCAGGGGTTAAACTCACAACCAAATCTACCTTGACCATAGCCTACGCACTCGCGGACGCGGGTATCGACTTTATCGAAGCAGGCCACCCGTACGCGTCGAAACAAGAGTTCGACAGAGTCACCGCTCTTGTAAAATCAAAAATCGCCAAAAACATACTCGCACACTCCCGCGCTCACCAAGACGACATTGATGCCGTTGCGGCGACAGGGGCAAACTGGATAGGAATATTTGCAGGCATCAATGAAACGTCACAGAAGTATCGCATTAGAAAATCAAAAGCACAGATACAAGATCTAATTAAACGAAGTGTGCTGTATGCAAAATCACTCGGCCTGAAAGTTCGCTACACTATTGAGGACGCTTCCAGAACGCCATCTGATGATTTGATTGAGACGTTTAAAATTGCTAAAGCTGCCGGTGCGGATCGAATTTGCTATGCAGATTCATTAGGGGTTTGCGATCCTTTCAAGGTTCAGGCCACTATTAAACTAATCAGGCAATCATTATCTGACATTGATCTCGAAGTGCACTTCCATGACGACAGAGGTTTGGCGATGGCGAATACCTTAGCCTCCATAGAGGCAGGCGCTACTTTTATTTCCTGCACGGTCAATGGCATCGGCGAACGATGCGGCATCACCGAAACATGTCTTCTGATTACTAATCTGCACTTCAACTCAATACTTTGCAGCGGTAAAGCCTCGAAAGTCTTAAAGCTCAGCAGCATCGTTTCGAAAGAGCTGGGCGACGCCTTTGACCGACGGCGCCCGATTATCGGCGAGTACAGCTTCGTACATACCGCAAAGCTTCATGTGACCGCCAATTCCCGAAACAAAAATTGCTATCACTGGATAGACCCTGCTTACTTGAGCGAATAAACCGCGAACTTGAATCTTATGCGAGCACCTCAACATGATGGGCCATGAGTGGTTGACAGGCGTCGGTCTGGTTTTCCTCGGAATAATAACGGGATTCGTCGGAACCAACACGGGTGGGAGTGTATTTTTAACCGTCCCAGTGATGATCTGGTTGGGGATTCCGCCTCAGTCGTCGATCGCCACAGCGCGCCTGGCTTCGGTAGGCACTATGGTTGCCGGACTGCGGCACTTCCATAATCAGGGAAAGGTCGATTATGCGTTGGCCGTTCCGGCAGCGGTACTTGGGCTGGCCGGGGCTCTTGGAGGAGCGAGCCTTCTTCTTCGAATAGACCCCGCGCTGCTGCACAAAGTAATTGGCGGGCTGACACTGCTGCTAGTCGCACTGTCGCTTATAAAAAAGCCTCGTAACGGCGAAACACCTCCCTCAGCGATCAGGCGTCTGTTTGGCTATATTCTTTTCATCCCAGTAGGAATGATCGGCGGGTTATTGGGTGGACAAGCCAAACTCTCGACGTATTTATTCATTATCTTTTTCAGAAAAACCATTAGCGAATCGGTGGGTACCCGCAAAGTCGGCGGGCTCGTCCTCTCCGTGGGCTCACTAATAATTTTCGGCGTCAGCGGCATCATTAACTGGCAGTACGGATGGTGTCTGGTTATTGGCACGCTATTGGGTGCAAATGCCGGCGCGAAGTTTGCGTTAAAGAAGGGCGACCAATGGATGGAGTCAGTTTTCAATATAGTCGTGATCGCATTGGCATTGAGGATGCTGTTCTGGTAAGCAGAAATCACGCAGTCCAACGAAATCGGAAGGTGTACTCTCGAATACGTGAATGGGCTCCCCCTGTTTGCCAAGCCTTCATTTAGAAACGCTCATGTCCTGCCCTTTCTAGATTCGATCTCACAGGGTGTTCTGTTATCCAAAGCTGGCACGTTGTTAAGTTTTTAATTAGGCCGTCTAGCTTCTCTAAATCGCCTTCCACAATCGCGCGCTCATCCGCCGTCAATGGAACTGTTTTTAGGGAATTGTCCTATGTTGGCTTTGCTTTCCAAAGCTTGAGCTCATGCACCGACTTTTGGCTGGTTGAAATCACAGCCCTAGATCTCGACCCAACTGATCCGCTTTCACTTCATCTGTGGCAAGACCAACCTTCATGAGGTGCAATTGCAATTGGTTGCGCAAATGCATTCTCAGACGAGACCTAAGCTCGACGTAGTCGGCAGATGGGCCTGCATAGATATCACGACGTTTCATCACGTCACGCAGCACCCTGACGCTCTCAGTGCCAATCCCTGACGCGTGCAGCCGCACGCTAGGATCGAACCCAGGATCTCTCTTGAAACTACCGACAGCCTCTTCAACCAATCGCACAAACGCTGGCGCGTCACATGCCTGCTGAGCTGTGCGCCAAATCTTAATCTCCAACTCATCTTCCATCTGCTCTCTCCGATTCATACGAGACTCCGCGCACGTGAAAGTTGTCCGACACGGGTATTTTTTAAAAAAATGACTCGTTGTTTGAAATCAAACGGGGAAGCAGCGGCTTACGCCGCGAAGTGGCGATTTTGCTATGCCCATAAGGCAGGCCATACGTCAGCGTCAGCAGGATAAATCGCAGGAAAAAAGCCAGAAGCAGAAGCACTGCTAAAGCAAAAACTCACACCGTTTCGTCAGCAGGATCGGCGGCAGGTGGGGCGCCGAGATCGCTGCTTTTTTGTTGCTCTCAAATATAAAGATCCGTCGCTCAAAAAAAAATTCAAGGGGCCTTCTGAAAAAATATTTCTGTTGACACGATCGGAGCAAAGAAAAATACGTTCCGCTCTACCGCCTAACTCTGTGTAAACGACAGAGCTGCGATAGGCTGGAGCTTGGGCATACCCGGACGCTTCCTCAATCATCCGGCCTATTACGTGCCCCCCCGAGTTCATGGCTGCTCAGGTCAACCGAACTTCTCTATCACTGGTTTGAACAACGTATCCCGGTAGACAAAACATCCATGGTCTAAGCTTTCGATCACTGGAGTGACTGTGACAGCTAGCGCTGTAGGGTTCGTTGATGGGCATTTTTTCGATCAGTAGCGCTGGGTAGTCCATAGTTCTAGAGATGCATTTATCGGATACCGCCATTGCGCCAGCCCCCACCTTTCAAGGTTGAAATACTCATGGCAAGGAAGAAGGCAAAAAACTCGACCGGCACCGGCATCCTGATCATTTTTGCACTGGCTTTTGGTGCATTCGCTTCGATCCCGAAGAATGCATGGATCGCTATTGGCATCGTCGCTTGCATCGTCGCCATAATGTGGTTGTTAGCCACTCGCACTAAACGACAGCTTGAACAGATTCAAAGGTCTGCTTCAGCGACAACGCACCTGCGGGAGCCGCGCAGTAAAGACGTGACCTTCTCCATGCATGAGGTTGCGTCGAGCAATATGCCTGAAGAACCCTCCGATTTTTTTACCGTCCAACTCGGCTCCCCCCCTTCAGCGTCCTTTAAAATTCCAGATACAAGCAAGCAGAAATCCGATACCCGCTGGGTTCCGGCGGGCGAATCGGTCACTGTGTCTGGTTTTTCACTTCCCGGTGGAATGCTCTATGTAGGAAGCGCACTGGGCCGATACGACGCGCAAGAACCATCACTGCTCAATGCCAAACTGCGGATAGCCAAATCGTACGTTGATATCGAAGAGCGGCTGATGCCCTACTGGCCGAGTTTTCACTCCATTTCGCCAGAGGCTCGGCGCGGATACCTGCAGTGGCTAGAAGGCGGACGTCGTGATCCACTGGCAGACACCGGCTACGTCTTTTTATTTTTTTATGGCCTTGAGCGCCGTGCACTTGTTGATGCCGTAAGCGATCCGCAGGTGAAGGCCGAGATTCCTCTGATCGCCAAAGAAGTCCAACGGCTGCTGGATATCTATGGGGACAATCGATCGTTCAGGGGGTACGCGGAGGGCTTTCTGGACTACCTGAGCAATCAAGCGCTCGATCCTAACCTTTACCTTGGCCCACCTCCTGATGCCGTTGCTTACAGCTACGAAATGCCGCTTCCACTGCGCATAGGGTTAGGGCAACACGCCTCCAACAAACGACCACTTGATGCCGACTGGGCATTGGCATGGGCACTCGCCGACCCCAACATCAGCAAGCGCACCCCGGTAACTCGGTGTAAGGATGTCTTCGCTGCATTGTTCAAACTCAAGTACGCGAGTACGCACCCTGCCGGGCTAATCCTCGCGCAAAACAAGACCAAGCTTAAAGCTAGCTATCGACCGGCCTCTGCAGTGTTAATGGCACCCGCAGTTAACCTGGGGGATCTTCCTGATGTCATGGCTACGTCAGGAACGCGTAAAAACCTGCAATTGATTGTTGAGCTTTGCACCAGCGAGTTGGAGCCCTATAGCCGCTATCTGGGCCGAAACCCTGAAAGCGCAGAAGCGCTGGAGGGGCTTTTGCAGCTTCCTGTCGCGCTATGGCCAGCGCCGGCCCGTGCAGAATTGGACGATCTTCAACACAGGATCGGTGATGACCTGATTGCCATGAGTTTTGGCGAACTCGCTGGACGGTTCAAGAGCGCAGGGGCGTTGTCTCGCGACAAAGTACTGGCACTTGCCCGCGCGCTGGAGTCACTCCATATTGGTATGGAACCTGACGTTCTGGCAGGCAGTAAAACACCGAAAGCCGAAGACCAAATTGCATTGTTCGTGACCCAACCAGAGGACGGATCACTACGAGCTTCGGCGGCCTATAACTCGGCCTCGGTCACTCTTGACCTCGCCAGTGCAGTGGCATCTGCCGATGGGGATACTTCAAATGAAGAAGTCACTATGCTGGGTCAGCACATTGACTCATGGAGTCACCTGAGTGTTGCCCATCGCAAACGTCTCAAGGCGCATTTACGAATCCAAATTCAGCAACCTCCAACACTCGCAAGTTTGAAGAAAAAGCTCGACCCTTTGACCGTCGAAGCAAAGCGCGCGATTGCCAGCTTCCTGGCCCACCTCGCACAAGCCGATGGCACCGTCAGCCCATCGGAGGTGAAGCTTCTGGAGCGAGTGTATAAAGCGTTGCAACTGGACAGTCAGCTGCTCTACAGCGATCTTCACGGTGCTGCATCCAGAGCAAGAGTTGCATCCGTCATACCACCCGCCAACACCACTCAGTCCGAGCCTGGGGTGCCCCTCCCAGTTAACGCCAAGCAAGGGTTCGTGCTCGATCATGAGCGAATTGCTGAATTGCAACGAGAAACAGCTGAGGTATCCGCCCTACTTGCTCAGGTGTTCACTGATGACCGGGTTGAGGAATCTGAGCAGCTTATTGAGGATGCCGAATCGACTTCAGCGTCGAGTGCTGACGTTGCGGGCCTCGACTTGGAACATTCTGCGTTCCTACGCCTATTGGTCTCACGTCCAGAGTGGAGTCGATCTGAACTTGAGTCCGCTGCGAGCGACATGGAGCTGATGCTCGATGGTGCTTTGGAGCAAATCAACGACATGGCCTTTGACCGCTTCGACATGCCCATCACCGAAGGTGATGATCCCATCGAAATCAATAAAGACATTCTGGAAGAGTTAGCCTTATGACCACTATCAGAGCCAAGGATCGCGACGCGGTCATCCAATCGCTACGCGCCGGCGTCGTCCCTCGTGTCGGCCAACACTTGATTCAGGTCGGCCGGGTGGGCGAACTCGATGCGCTGATCACCGACGTTAACCGCCTGGTTGAAAGCGGCTCAGCATTTCGCGTCGTGATTGGCGAGTACGGCGCCGGCAAGACGTTTTTTCTCAACCTGGTACGAGCCATTGCGATGGAGCGCAAACTCGTAACCATGCATGCTGACTTAAACCCCGATCGCAGGCTGCATGCCACTGGGGGACAGGCACGCTCACTCTATTCCGAGCTGGCCAAGAACATGTCGACACGCACAAAGCCTGACGGTGGGGCTATGCAAGGCATCGTCGAGAAATTCATCTCCCAAGCCAAAACAGAAGCCAAGGCGGCGGGTACTGACAGTGAGACTGTCATCCGTACACACCTTGCTGAGTTGACCGAGATGGTCAACGGCTACGATTTCGCTGAGGTGATCGCTGCGTATTGCCGAGGTTTCGAGGACGGCAATGAGCAACTCAAGGCTGACGCCATCCGCTGGCTGCGTGGTGAGTTCACCACCAAAACCGATGCGCGTGCGGCTCTGGGTGTGCGAACGATCATTGATGACGCCTCCGTCTACGATCAGCTCAAGCTGCTGTCGAGATTCGTCAGGCTCGCAGGTTTTGGCGGCCTGATGATCTGCCTCGACGAGCTGGTCAACCTCTACAAGCTGGCCAACACGCAGGCACGCAATGCCAACTACGAGCAGATCCTGCGCATCCTCAATGATTCGCTGCAGGGATCGGCTGAGGGGCTTGGATTCGTCCTGGGTGGCACCCCTGAGTTCTTGATGGACACTCGCCGAGGTCTGTTTAGCTACCCAGCCCTGCAATCGCGCCTGGCCGAGAACTCGTTTGCTAAAACAGGGCTGGTGGATCTGTCGGGCCCAGTTATTCGCCTGACCAGCCTCACCCCCGAAGACTTCTATGTGCTGCTTCAGAAGCTGCGCCATGTGTATGCGGGCGGCGATGCTGAAAAATATCTACTGCCTGACGAAGCACTCCCTCTGTTTATGGCGCACTGCAACCAGCGCTTGGGTGAAGCCTACTTCCGTACGCCACGCACCACTATCACTGCGTTTATCAATCTGCTGGCCATCCTGGAGCAAAACCCGGGAGCTAACTGGCGGACGCTGCTGGGAGGTGTCGAGGTAGCCAAAGACCTCGGCGGAGAAGAGGACACGAAGGTCGACGCGGACGATGAACTTGCCACCTTCTCACTCTGAGTCATCGGGTTTCGACCAGCTAGAACCCCGTATCCAGCGATGGATTTGGGATGAAGGCTGGACGTCCTTGCGTGACGCCCAAGAATGGGCAGTACCTGTTCTGGTGGATGCAGACCAGGATGTCATCATCGCCGCCGCAACAGCAGCGGGGAAAACCGAGGCCGCGTTCCTCCCCATCCTCACCCATTTACTCAACCACAATGACCCTCCCGGCTCTGTGCTGTACATCAGCCCACTCAAAGCCTTGATCAACGATCAATGGGGCAGACTCAGCCGTCTATGTGAGCAACTGGAAATTCCTGTAGTTGGCTGGCACGGGGATATCTCATCGAGCAAAAAGCACCGATTTTTGAAGTCGTCGGAGGGGGTGCTATTGATTACCCCTGAGTCCCTTGAAGCATTGTTCGTCAATCGAGGCTCAAGCCTGGCTGGAGTTTTCCAAAACCTGCGCTACATCGTCGTTGATGAACTCCATGCATTCATTGGTAGTGAGCGAGGAAAACAGCTGCAGTCCCTGATGCACCGGGTCGAGCTCGTAGCAGGACGTCGTCTTCCCCGAGTTGGGCTATCAGCAACATTGGGCGATATGAGATTGGCGGCGGAGTTCCTTCGTCCGGCCGGCGTCGACACGGTAACCGTGATCGAGTCCAAAAACTCCAATCAGACTCTCCAGGTGCAAATCCGTGGTTACATCCAACCGCCGATGAGCGAGCTAAGAAAGACTCCCATCCAGTCCCCTGATGAGGACGGCGATGAAGACGAAACGGAAAACAAAGCAAGCCCTGACTTTGCGATCGCCGATCATCTCTACAAGGTTTTGCGAGGAAGCAATAACCTGATATTCCCGAACAGCCGCCCGCAGGTTGAATGGTACGCAGACCAACTGCGTCGGCGCTGCGAGAAAGACGGTCTACCCAACGAGTTCTGGCCTCACCACGGTAGCCTTTCAAAGGACTTGCGTGAGCAGGCTGAGCACGCGCTTAAAGCCGGTAACCAGGCGGCATCGGCGATCTGCACCACGACGCTTGAACTGGGAATAGACATCGGGAGCATCAAGACGGTTGTGCAAATTGGCCCTCCCCCCTCAGTGGCGAGCCTACGTCAGCGCTTAGGTCGCTCAGGAAGACGCCCAGGAGAGAATGCGGTACTGCGCGCGTACTGCAAAGAGTCGCCTCTCAAAGATGGATCGAGCCTTTCCGATCAACTGCGCCAAGGCTTGGTGCAGACCATTGCCATGGTTCGCCTGCTGATTCGAGGGTGGTTCGAACCCCCGAGAGCCCAAGGCGTTCACGCCTCTACTCTGGTTCAGCAAGTCCTTTCCATCATCGCCCAATGTGGGGGTGCATCAGCGGCAGCTTTGTGGAAAAGCTTGATCGCCGAGGGGGCATTTTCCAAAGTCGAAAAATCCGACTTCGTGGGGCTGCTCAGGACATTGGGAGAGCATGAACTCATTGTTCAAGACAGTTCGGGATTGTTGCTTCCCGGGACGGTTGGAGAGCGTCTGATAAACCACTACGAGTTCTACAGCGCGTTCAGCAGCGATGAAGAGTTTCGCCTCGTGTGTGATGGGAAAGCCCTGGGGTCAGTACCGGTAAGCCGCCCGCTTACCAAGGATCAACGAATCATCTTTGGGGGGCGACGATGGCAAGTGCGTGACGTTGATCTCCAGGCCAAGGTCATTATTGTTACTGCCGCACGCGGCGGTGCTCCTCCCCAGTTCGATGGTTTGGGTGCAATGGTGCATGACACCGTCCGTGAAGAAATGCGTGCAGTGCTGGCAGATACTTCGCACTGCCAGTTTATTGATCACGGCGCCCATGATCTGCTCGACGAGGCTCGGAAGACATTTGTCTCATTAGGCCTCGGTGAACGCTACATCATCGAGTCGGGCAGCAAGTGTTATCTGATCAGCTGGCTAGGTGATCATGCCAACGATGCACTGCGTCTGTTGCTCAATCATGTAGGCCTATCTTGCGATAACTCAGGCCTTGCCATTGAGATTGACGCCAGCCTCATTCGAACCCAGGCAGCGCTGGAGTATGTCGGTAGATTGGATGCAGGCGATCTCGATTCGATTCTTGCGAATGTGGAGAACATGCTGCGCGAGAAATGGGATTGGGCATTGCCGGAGTCATTGCTGATGAAATCGTTTGCTTCTATATCGCTGGATATCTCGACTGCAATCTCTTTTGCACAACGCCAGTCTTTGGCTAAGTAGAATGGCGTGACCATGCCGTAGATGCATTTCAAACCCATTTCGCGCTTACACGCGGCCTCTATGTAGGCCCGAGCAGCGTGAGACGCTGGCGCAGTAGATTCGGTAAATACAGAACATTCAACACGCCGACAACTTCATTTTTGCTTCTGAAGCAAAGCAAAAACATTTAGTGGGCTGGAGGCTCCCAACTCTCAAAATGCTTCAGTGCGTTCAAGTCTCCGATTAACTCTTTCGCTTTGGTCAGTCGCTCTAGGACAGCTTTACGATCGGCATCCCCCAATCTTTGTGCAGATTGCTCGATGTCGTCGAAGAAGGCGCGGATACTGTTCACCTTCGCCCAAGTCTGAATCACAGACTCAAGTCGATCACGGCTTTCCTGGATCACCTTGAGTCGGCGCTTTTCCTCTTCTTGTCTGCGCCTCTCCTCACACTCCAATAAAAACTTCTGATGCTCGCGCTCCCTCCGTTCACGCTCAACTTCGACTTTGTTGGCAAGCACAGGAGCCTCGTCAATCAACAACTTGATGATGCCAGCAATTTTGCTGACTAAGTCGCCAGGCTTGTCCTCAATCCAACGACGTACCCATTCTGCGCCGTAGTAGGGAGAGTAGACCTGCAGGCAAAGACGGCCAGTAGGCATGTCATCGCTCATCACCCAACCATCATGAAACGGAGATCGTCGTTGACTCGTAGGAAGCGAGCTCAGTCGAACGTATTGCTTACCAACACTCTTCACTGGCACGTATTCACTGACTTCGTAGATGGTCAGCCCGAATTGGAAACTACCAATGTGAACCACGGTAGGTCGCTGCGGCTTCCAGAGTGAAGGATGAACGTACCTTTTCGACTCCTTTTCTCGGTGATCCACGGATTCACGATTCATGTATGTTTCGGCATTTGAGAGTGCTACGGAGAAACCTTTTTTCATCAGCCCCAAGTACAGCTGATTGGCAAAGTCCACGGCATGAGTGAGTCCGGTGCGGCTCACGATGAGATCTGCCATGGAACGTTTTGTCGGTCGTAAATAACCGTTTTCGCTTTCCCTCACCTTCAGGAAATGCTCTTCGATACCCAGCAACAATGGGTGTTTCCGAGGTAGCTCCACATCGATCTTATTTTTTTGCCGACCCAGCTTCCGGGGTGCTTTCGGTAGGGTCTGTGAAACCTTGAGAGGCGTGCCATTTCGACTCCAGGCAATGAGAGTGCCTGGCAACGCCGTTGGCAGAGGTGGGCGTGGCTTTCCTTTGCCCGCCGCAACCTGAGCCCAATACCCCACCGGCGGTCGGGGTACATTCAGGCTGGAATAGATCCGAGCCAGGTAGCTGGAAGAAACACCATATCGCTCCCCAATTTTGGTCATTGGCATCGACCAGGCTAGTTCGTACAACGACTCTCTTGTCACCACGTCTTCGGAGGAGTCATCGGCTGGAATGTTTGATTCTGGCGTGTCTTCCATGGATAGGCGCTTCGAGAAAGGTGATCAGGAAGTAGGCTGTTGCTAAGTCATCCTAGCCTAGACGTTATGACGATCCGATGCGGGAGCAGGCTGAGTCATTGAGCGATTCACACCCGCGCCACGTTCGCTACCTCAAATGAAAAGCATCCGAACCCTGAGTAAACGAGTGGGTAATCTGCGCAACTACCAATAGTTGATTCAAAGCTGCAATGCTCGCTTCGCGCGCGCGTCCATCCAGTAAAATTCGGTGCACCCAATTGCCCTTATGCTGATAGCGTAGCCAACACGAACCGCGAACTGATCTACGTATACCGTGATAAGGAATCAATGTTGGAAGCCGATCTAAAGACCTTATGGCTACGCGAGCGGAAGCGGCGCGAGCTGCTGTGGACGCTAGAACACTTACGCCCTGGTTCGGAAGAAGCAAAACCACTGCTTGCCGAGCTTGACGACATCGATCACCAAGATTTGGAAAACCCTGTAGGTGCGGCCTGTTCGATGTCGATTGATGAGTTACGCGAACGCGTCCCGGACACCCCATTCAAGGGAAGCGATGGTCACCTTTTCGTTATCGTGCTTGACCAGCACATCCCACAGCCATGGCACGCGCGATTCGAAGCGGCTAGTGCCTTATCTACCCGGCTCCCAGAAGGAAGCTACGCAAGTGATTGGCGGCGATTTTTACGCGTGTGGCTGCGGGAAATGGAGCACCTCAAAGCTCACCGAGAGTGGAGTCAAAATGATCGAGTTTGATTTGAACACAAACGACTGTGAGGCCTTACTGAGGCATTAAAAAGGTTTTGTGCCACTTACGCTTACAATAGCGTTGGAAGTCCTTCAAGAGGTGCTAAATGAGCACCTCCATTAAATGAATGGCCATACTTGCCAACGGCGGATGTCGGGCAGCTGCTTTCAAAACAATTTCGCGGACGACGTAAACTCCCATCAATACGCCTAGCTACCTTCGTCATCAAGCTATGACCCAGACTATACCCCCACCCAGGCTGCCTGTTTGAACAACAGCTAAGACTTGCACACACTCTTGAGCGTGGAAAAGTAGTCCAGCGCAGGCAAACTGGGTAAAAAGAAATAGTCACCGCCGGCCAGTTGGATGTAACTCGCCATTGGCGGCCTGAAGCGTAGCGGGCAAGCAGGGATAGTCATTCGGTTAGGTGTCAGGCCAGGTACCTGGTTAGGAGTGCGGATCGGTGGCCCGAGCAATGGATCGGTTTCTCCCTCCAGCGTGGCGAAGTTCGGATTGAGTAGCCAGTGTTCCTGAACAAATTCGAACTGGCGCTCCAGATCGGTAGCCAAGCACATGAACATTAGGCCGCGCTCTTTGTGATCGTCCTCAAAGCGGTTGTTCAGGGTAGTGCCGTATTTACGGCCACGTCGGAGAATCCGGTGAGCGTTTGCGGAGCGGAGCAACTCGGCGGAATCTGCGGTGTTTGAATGCTCACCGTCGCGTGAGGGACGTGAGTCTCGGGGATTGGCCCGGCGAACATGAGCCCCGAGCGGGCACCCCATTCCATGCATGTCCGTATTGGCGTAACCAAAGCTGTTTCCGACCGCTGAGCCTTGGGCCATCGGAGGAACACCGTGTACTAAGGTGTCGCCATTCAACGTGCGACCGATCATACGCTCCGCCAACCACTTGGCATCAACACCGGGCCGGTTCACAGATTTGGCAGCAGCTTCCATACATTTCCAAAAAGCGGCGACATCCTGGCGTAACTCACGGATGACTAGATAGCTGCCGTTAAGCCCCAGGTTCCAGTTGTCAGGCACAACCCCTTTGTCTGAGAGCAGGCCAGAGTGTGTGACCTGGCTCTTGGCTACGACAGGCCCGGCGGCGTATTCGCTATGTGCATTTTGATGTCCTAGCAGAATCTCACCGGCGGGAACTCCATGCCAATGGAGCTGATCGGCCATGTTGGGATTGTCAGGCAGCTCGATTGCATCGCCTGTAGGTATTGGCTGCGACATCCCGTCAGCAAAACCAAAGTGCTCCCTATTCACTTCACTGCTGTCAGGCTTTTGCCATAGCAGTTGCTTATGTACCACCTTGATTCCGTAAACTTCCAGTAATTCGCGCGCGGTACTACTCAATGCGCCAAGAGCAACCTCGTCGAGAGCATAGAGCATCAGCGCTACGTGCACAGTAATAGCCGTCTCTACCGTAGAGTCGATCTTGGTTGAGACCAAGTCTGCACAATTGGCGCTCCACCGAGATCCCCCTGCGATCTCGTTGCCCACGTCCGGATCCTGACTGTCCCCCAGACGTCTCTTACGGTCAATCTGATGCATACCTTCACGAAACGGTCGCGCGAACGATTTCAGTGAGTCGTCTGGCAGGCCAAGCTCTATCAATCCACTGTACGTGAAGGCGATCGCAGCGGCACTAGAGTCTTCGCTGCTACCGGCAGCATGTGATATCGGGATGGCAGATCGGAGTTCCCCCAGCCAAGCCCCACCGGCATCGGTCGGAAGTTGCAGAAACAAGATGCACGATGCGGGTAAGTGAGCGAAGTGGCTGGCAATCAAACCCTGGGTGTGAATTGCGATAGGCTTCTTCAGCCGCCAACTGGTGGAATCTTTCATAGATCGAGCGCCCATAATTGAGCTTCCTCCAAAGTGAGCGAGCTTTTACGAAGGCCCTGAGCGATGCGCGCGTGTCGCTCGATCTGGTTGACCGAATAATTTTTATAGGCGCTAAACCAAAATTGGCTGGGTGACATCGAATACCGTGCCCAGTCTTTGAACTTACGCCCTTGCGTGGCTCCATCCATAAATAGCCACTTAGTCCTAGGGAAGCCAACGCCATGCGTCCATGCTGCTGTTAAACCTGCATGCGCTTTTTCGATGAAATCATCGAGGTAACTTTCCCAGGAGCCGTCGTAGTTGCTGTGGAACATGAGGCGACCGCCGTTGTTCAATATTGCCCAGTGAGCAAAATGGATTGTGCGCATGCTGGCAAGGTAGCCATCTTGTGCGGTAACCCGCAACCATAGACCAAGGGCAGTCAGTACGAGCCGTGCAAGGGCAGCGCGGAGCATGCCCGGCTTGATGTGGACGATGCTGATCATGTGATTTTGCGAAATCTCGTCCTCACGTTTAGCCATATCCCTCAACAAATCTTCGTCAAAACGAGGAGCGTCGTTGACGGAGTCAGTTCGCTCAAGATGACGAAGTAGGGACGCGACGGATGCCAAAATGGCGCCGGCAATAAAAACAAACAGGGTGGTTTTCCAGCCCCATTGCATACCGCCCGAGACGCTTTCGGGCCAAGGTAGCAGCGCTTGCAATAAGAGGTGAATCATCAACACCGCGAGAAAAAATATCGTAACCACAGCGGCACCGAAGGCCCACAAACGGCAGGTATCCATCCGTTTCTCTCGCAAATCGATCCTTGGCTGCACTAGTGTCCCCAGCCATTTGAATTGAGGTAGCAAGGTTTTGCGAAGGTTCCGGTGGATGACTACAGCGCTATCATTGGGTAGTACCGGTAGTGCATCAACAGCCACCTGCACAGCATTGAACAGCTTGCCTTCTTGAATAATCTGTTGGCGGCCAAGCCCTCGGTTTCCCTGGTGCTGCACGATTGGTCGCACCGAAAGCGCCGAAAACAGAGGGCCGAGTTTAGATCCATTTTGCATAACTTTTTCAAAGAGTGAACCAGCGTTTCCACTCGGCTGTTTACAATGGCGAAGGACGTCACGCAGTTCTAGGCCGATTGCAGCTTCTAAAGTGTCCCAAAATAGTGATTCCTCACCGTCAAAGTTAACCTCCAACACCAAGAGTGGGTCATACAAGGCATCGGGGGCCACAGTGATAGACATGAAATGCAGCATGGGCACAGCATTCCTGAGTCGGTCGTAGCTCTGGTCAGTTGCTTGAGGCTTTTGCTCTTGGGCAGCACGCAGTTTTTCAAGCAACTCGATTACGACCGCCGTGCTGGCCGGAATAACCTCTATCACAACCGAGAGAGTGGTATGGCGCATGGGTATGCCTTCAGGAATAAACTCCATAGGCAATGTAGTCAACGTCAGTCCCGAGAGCCAATCATCTGCCAGCAAAATTAAAGGCGGAATCGCATCTGATTTTCTAGACACATACGACTGGCCGATATTGTCCGACTCTGCTGAAAAAGTCGCCACGATTTCCGTGACAGAAAAATGTGCACTTGCGGTTGAGATCTTTACTCTCGACAGGGATTAACGGACGCGGTATTCACAAGGCTGCGTGCTAAAAAGGCGCTCCACCAGACAGTCGACTGAGCGTTTCAAAAATCTGTTTTATTCGTTTTCTGGCCAGAGCGGTGCATTGAGATCAACCGCTACATCACAGACTAGCGAGTCGATGCGGGTGACCAATCCAGAGTCCACAATCTGCAATCGTTCCGGGCAGCAATTGATGTCAGCAGCCAACAAACCCAAAATCCGAAACATCATCAGGTTACCTGCAGACAACTCAGCGAGCAGCCTTTGGTCTCGCTTTTCTCCCAGAGAATAGAGCGACATCAGACAGTGACTCCATTCTCAAGCCGCCCGATCAGGTCAGTGACGGCGATGTCACCGCCTTCTGCACTGAGCACCTCAAGGGGTGGCTTTGAATTCAAGCTTCGTGATGGTGAAGTCAGAAATAGCCTGACCGCCTGAACATCGCCTTCGAAGAGTTCATTGGCCGCGTTTAGAACGCGGATCAACGCCGTCGGTTTCCGGCTTTCGCTCACAGAAAAATGCCCCGCTCCTGCTGTCCTCGATAGCGTGCAAGTAGGTATCTGGAGGTACTTGCCTAACATTGCGTCGCTCAAAGACAAAACCTCAGCCATTTGCTCGAACAAACTGAATGGAAGGCAGTGATCAACAAAATCGTTGATCACTGTATCTGGCAAAGGAAGATTCAAGGCCTTCAACGAATGATGTCCACGCCGCCCATGTACTGCTTCAGTACGTCCGGTACACGGATCGAACCGTCAGCCTGCTGGTAGTTCTCCAGTACCGCCACCAGCGTACGACCAACTGCCAGACCGGAACCGTTTAGGGTGTGCACCAGTTCCGGCTTGCCAGTTTTCGGTTTGCGGAAACGCGCCTTCATGCGGCGGGCCTGGAAGTCGCCACAATTCGAGCAAGACGAGATTTCGCGGTATTTGTCCTGGCTCGGAATCCACACTTCCAGGTCGTAGGTCTTGACCGCGCTGAAGCCCATGTCGCCGGTGCACAGCGCCAGGGTGCGGTAAGGCAGCTCCAGCAGTTGCAGGACTTTTTCGGCGTTGGCGGTCAGGCTTTCCAGCGCTTCCATCGACTTCGACGGCTCGACGATCTGTACCATCTCGACCTTGTCGAACTGGTGCTGGCGAATCGTGCCGCGAGCGTCACGACCCGACGCGCCGGCTTCGCTACGGAAGCACGGCGTGTGAGCAACGAATTTGATCGGCAGCAGTTGCGAATCAATGATTTCACCGGCCACGATGTTGGTCAGGGAGACTTCGGCAGTCGGGATCAGGTACAGGTCGGCTTCGCCTTCACGGGCGATCTTGAACAGATCTTCTTCGAACTTCGGCAGCTGACCGGTGCCTTGCAGCGCCGGGGCCTGAACCAGATACGGCGTGTAGGCTTCTTCGTAGCCGTGCTCGGTGACGTGCAGGTTGATCATGAACTGCGCCAGGGCGCGGTGCAGACGGGCGATCGGGCCGCGCAGCAGGGTGAAGCGCGCGCCGGACAGCTTGGCGGCGGTTTCGAAGTCCAGCCAACCGAACCTCTCGCCCAGGGCGACGTGGTCTTTGATCTCGAAATCGAAGATTCGTGGAGCGCCCCACCGGCGCACTTCGACGTTGTAGTCTTCGTCTTCGCCGACCGGCACGGACTCATGCGGCAGGTTGGGGATGCCGAGCAGGATCGAGTCCAGTTCGCCCTTGATCGCGTCGAGCTCGACTTTACCGGCGCTCAATTCGCCCGCCATGCGCTCGACGTCCGCCATCAGCGGCGCAATTTCTTCGCCGCGCTGCTTGGCCTGAGCGATGGATGTGGAGCGCGCGTTACGTTCAGCCTGCAGTGCTTCGGTGCGGGTCTGGACGGTCTTGCGCTGTTCTTCCAGCGCTTCGATGCGCGCAACATCCAGTACAAAGCCACGGGAGGCCAGGCGATCCGCCACTTCCTGAGTCTGGCCGCGTAACAGTTGGGGATCGAGCATGTCGGTTTCTCGCAGTGCTAGGGTAGCTTTGCAGTTCAATCGTGAGTAAGCCAAGCCAACTGAAAGACGGTTTAAGAGAGATTGATCAGGAAATCAGTGCGAAAACGAAGACCTCAGGTCGGCAGCTACGCACCACTACCAGCATTTTCGTACGCGTTCAGCGCTTGAAGAGCAGGCAAGCTCACATACTTTCGAGCCCCTCGGCCAGCCAGGATGTACAGCCGGTCTTTGCTTTCAAAAATACAGCCGTCGAAGTCAGATTGGTAACCGCTCAGGAGGCTGTCACCAGGCAAATGCTTGTTCTGGCTGTCGAACACTGCCGCCTGGGCATACAAGACAGTCGCATCAAGTCCCTGGACTTTGATTTCCCGCTCAGTAGATTCTGGAAGCATGACATCCAAAATCAGCCAGTGTCGGACGACGCAGAACGGTTTTTCTTTGAAGGTATCAGCGGCTAGTTCGACCAACTCATCATCGCCAAGTTTTGAACCCCAAAGGGGGCGTGCTGACCCATACAGTAAATCTCCCAGCAGCTCGTCGTCTGTAACACTCATTCTCGTCATTCCGCTAACCTGCTTTCCCCCGCGATTACCAAGCTAAGAATCATTTTCCCGATCCCGTCGCCACCTGGATAACCCGGAAGCTTTTACCGCGCACCCGCATTTGGGGATCGCTCAGTGATAAATCCGGTTCATGTAAATATTGTTCCCGCCAGGCGCCCAACTAACCACCAGATACCGGCTGCCTGCCAACGTTTGAAATAATGAAAAGCCATCAATGAAAAGGACGTTCGTTATCCTGGACGTCCGCATACTCGCACCATCTCGAAATCGTCCCGTGATATCGCCATAAATCGTTCCCATGATCACCGGCGGGCTATCGACGGCTGCGAACAAGAACGCGGTGATGGGCACGCCGAAATCATTTTCCATTGCCTCGGCGACCGCAGCAGGAATGGATGGTGCACGCTGTTACTCAGTCATGCCGCGACACACCTGTCAGGTCAGCCGGTATAACCGAAGTACGTATTTCGCTGTCTACTCCACACATCTTTCAGCCCCCCTTAACTCATCAACAGAGAACTGCGCCAACTTCCCTCACAACCCAGGGGTATGAGCGTACTTAGGAAAGGTCAATCACAAAGCCGGGATCGAAACCCGTTTGTTCACCTGGATAACCCCGAGGGTTCGAGACCACACGGCATCGACCAAGTTTGATATCGATGGCCCTGTGCGTATGACCGAAAACCCAGAGATCCGCTTTATCCAGAAGCCTGTGCCAACTGTTTGAATAGGCAGCACTCAAGTGTCCTTCGTGTTTGTCACCGATGACTTCAGGGACGGGCGCGTGATGCGTCAAGACGACAGTTTTGCCATCGAATGGCTCATCAAGTTCCTTGGCCAACCAGGCGAATGACGCTTGGTTTCGACTGATCAGGTCGGACGGGCGCAAACGGCGATAGTTTTCTCCTGTCCGAATGACTTGAAAATCATTCATCCAATCCCATGCGGTTTGGGTTGCTGCAACGACGTTCCCGCTGGACGTAAAATCAGTCCAACCCGTTGCGCAAAGGAACCGTGTTTGGTTCCAAATGAAGGTCTCGTTTTCTAAAACATGAACGTGTGACGAGGCTCCCTCCTTCATCTTTCGCAGCGTGTGATCAATGTGGCTGCCGTAAAACTCATGATTGCCACACACGTAAATCACGGGGCAAGCAAATACCTCATTCGCCCACTTCACCCCTCTCGCTTTGACATCAATATCCCCAGCCAGCACGACTAGATCGTAGTCTCCTGACACAGGCTCGAAAGGAGAAAATTCGTTGTGCAGATCTGAAAGCACGTAAAGCTTCATCTGTATTCCGATCTCGATTTACAGCTAAATTGATGGAGCGAATAAATGGGCGGGACTGAGCTCACGCAGATTCTTGATCCACAAACGCGCCTTAGATCCACTCGCATGAATATATACATTTGAGTGGATCATGGCAATCACGGCATACAACTCTGTTTTGACGGAACGGAAAAATGTCTGTGCGCACCGCATTCGCCGTAGCACTGAAGCTTTTGCGAACAAAGCGTGGCCTCACACAGCATGAGCTGAGCAAAAAGGTCGATCAATCGCATGTAAGTCGCATCGAAAATGAAAAGACCTCCCCTAGCTTGGAAGCCATCATTGAGCTCGCCAGGGTTTTGGAGATCAGTCCTGTTGCGCTCATGGCACTGGTGTGTGGTGCACAAGACGAGCTGAGCGCGGGCGATGTCCTGAAAATCGCTGAAAAGGATCTTCAGGATTTGGCGCTACTGCAGGCTTCGATTCCACTGGAAATTGAAGAGACACCTCACCCTCGTGTTACTGCTGCGGCAAAAATGCGAGAGGAAGTTCAAGCTCTCAAAGTACAAGGCCTTTCGCAGGCTGAAATCGCGAGGAGGCTTGGGATGGCAAAGACCACAGTTCAGCGTCATTGGCATCGTTCGGACTGAGCTTTTTCTGCTTTTTGCACCCTCTTACTTTTGGCCAACGATCATTCAAAGCCAATATCTAACCGCTGCTATGCTTTGCTCTCCATCCGAACGGAGTCGAGTCATGGCAGAGCAATATTCCCTTCCCGACGTACTGGCAAGACTGTACGAAAACCAACTGGCGATCGAAGCAGCGCTGATGGAGCTAGTCCTGCTGGAGGAGCAGCGTGGGTCACATGAAGCTTGTGATAATGCGCGCGTTGCGCTGGAAACGATTGGGGAGAACGCCGGGCATATCAAGCAGGGGATTGCGCGGCTGGGGCGAAGCAACGGTATTTCCGAATAAGAGCTTTTCAATCAATGGTTGGAGGCTCGTCTCAGATGATAGCGAACCGATCGCTGGATGCCGAAACAACTGGGAATCTACGCTTTCTGGAAAACTCAGCCTCATCGGACATTTTTTACCGACGCCTAGCTTCGGACGCGAGAGATAGCCGCCCCTTAGGCGGAGCTTCGTCCACTCCGGAACTCACTTGAGGGGAGCGCGAAAAACCTCTTTAGATCGAGTTGATACGCCGGGTCTGTCTAGGCGTACCGGCAGCCAGACAAGCGAAGCTGTTTCAGGGAGACGACCTCGTCGACAGACTTCCAGGTACCACCGCGCACTTTCCTCCAGCCAAACAATCGCATTAGGGCAAGCATCGCATCGGTGGCTTTGGCTGCCGCTTCAGCCTCTGTAATGAAACCAAGAAAGCGTGTCGTGACCACCTCAATGGGCTTATGCAGCGCTGTTCAGTCAGCCCCCTTGCCTGCGAAATGTCGCTTAATACGCACGGCTGGCTTGGTGCTGTAACCCACGAAGTAATGCTCATCTTCCAGTTTGAGCACAAACAAACTGTAGTCTGCGCCGCGCATGGCCTGAATGGCTACTGAAGGAGAGAATTGAGGCGCAGACCCTGTGGCGCCCTTGAAATCGGCCAGCAAGCTATTGCCCGAAATCATGGAGCCATGTCCGTGACTGAGAAGATTTTTCTCAACGTGCTCGGAGCTGGTGTTGGCAAAAAAGCCACCGCGTACGTTGTGGTAACCATGCCGACGCATCAGTTGCAGAACAAGCTCATTCTCTGCCAGTTCGCCCGCACGGTAGTCCACCTCCTCAAGACAGTGCCGCGAAAGCTCCTTGATCGGGCGATGCAAGCGCGTCCACTCCGAACCACTACCGTTAAAATGCTTGCGGATTCGCCGGTCGGGATCCTTCGCTTGCCCGACATAAAATTTTCCGTTCTCAAGCTCAAGCACGTACAGATAACGGAGGCACCGCTCCAGCTTCCAGTCCATAGATATCTGCCACTTCCAATTGCATTGGGTCAGCAGAATCCTCTAGAGGACAAGCCCAGTCGTCAATCCTCCCACATCAAATAACACCGTACCTCTGCGCAAATACTCATTATGCGAGCCAAAAACCTCTCCAATAATCGACACCCGAACAAACTGCTTATCCACACTAAATAGACAACACACTTAAACACACTCACAGAACATGATACTTAAACAGAGCTCCTGTATATCTGTGCAGCAAAACAGAAATCCTGTTCACGAAAAGTGTAATTCTTTACACGAAAAGTTAAGCAAATACACAAAAAGTGCTTTTTTCTAAACCATGTATTTCACGACCTTAGAAGGAACGCACCCCGCTAATTTAGCGGTCTCCAGCGATTTTAGAATAAATTGCTTGCCGACTAGTTTTTTCTCGCTAGGATATTCTCCAAACGAAATCCACGGGTTAGCCAAGAGGCCGGCCTCGCTGCACACTTAAAAAATACTGGGGAGCCCGCCAAGTGGGAGAATGGTCAAAAAGTATTGGTGAGCACGGAGAAGACATTGTCTTTTCTTTCTTGAAATTCATTGGCTGGAAAGCAGCGATCAAGGGCATTGATGTCAATTGCATCCGCCCTACCGCACACCAGGTTTCAAGTTCCGAGAGGTCTACCCATGGCATCGACTATGTGTACACGGGCCAATCCCCCTTGGAGGATGGCGTGCTGAAGCACCTGTGCATCTCGTCGAAGTTCTCGACCCAAGCCTACCCCTCCTCCCCGGCTAACACATTCAAAAGCCATTTCACTGACCTGGCCATGGCTATGGAATGCTTCAAGCGCTCACCCCAGAAAAAACAGCTTAATACGGGGTACACGGGGATCAGCGCTGAAGTCGTCTCAGGCGTACTCTTCTGGATCAACGACAAGGACGACAAAGACCACGATGTGGTAACGGAGGTCGCGAGCTGTAGAGGTTTGGATGATTTCCAATACGGCACGATCTACGTGGTCGACAACCGGCGAGCCAGCTTTCTGTACGAAGCCATCTCGTACATTCGTAACACCTTCGGTGCTGCGAATGTGAAATTCCTGTACCCCTCCACCGGTAAAAACGTTGATCCATCTCAACGTGTAGCCACTGGCGATGTACTGCCAGCTGAATACCTCACCAGCGGGATCATTCCTTTCTTTATCGACGACGGTGATAAGAAAAAGCTCGCGGTGTGCTGTGATGACGAATTCACTCAAGAGGGTTTGCGCCGCTTAATTGGCTACCTCGGCTCCGTAGCTTTGGATTTCCCACAACAGATATTGATCGCCTTTCCAGACTACAGCTTCAGCCAGCACAGCCGGCAGGCCTCGCTGGCCACGGCATCGATCGCCGATAAACGCTTAGCCGATTTGGTGGAAGTGGTCAGTTACCGTTCGGATTTCAGGAGGATTGCTTAATGCACATAGAAGATGAAAACGCGATCCTGCCGCAAGGTGAAAGCCTTCGTACTTACCTCGTTCAGCCGTTCGTCTCCAAAGGGGACTTGAAGAATCTGCTTCGCCAGCGTGGCGTCTTCACCTCGCAACAGGAAAAGGAGCAGAGCATCCCTGCGCTCACCTTATCCCTCATCAAGCCCACCGAGTTTGTGGAGCTCCAGCAGCTGTACACGGCGAAAGAAGACAATCCCAAGATTACGACTCAAATCATTGAGTGGGCCGGCACCGAGACACTGATCAGCAGCATCCCTGACGACATCGACATCAACAAGGTCTTGGATCTGGATTTTGAAAATTTCACGGTTCTGAACGCGCCAAGCTTCTATCCAGTACCTGGTGGCGTGGACGCCATCCGAATGGATTTTGAGATAGAGCGCCTTGACCGCTCAAAGAGCTGGGCCGATTCTCGCAAGCGGTTCAAAGCCTCGATCGAGATTCAAAAGAACAAATCCAAAGATGAGCTGATTGTGATCAGCACCCACACCGCCCCGGAGACCAAGCAAACGAACCGGGCGGTGACGAAGCATCTGATCAGCCACTTCAAGGAACAGGGACAGATCGCCAAAAAAGCCAAGGTTCGTCAGATTCGTTTCTGCGACTTTACAAACGCCAATCGATTTGACTATCTGCTGGGCCTGACCCGGTATAGCAAATACGCCACGGTATCCTTCGAGGAGGTCGTTGATATCGGCCTCGTGCCGGACGAAGAGCACACGCTGCCTGATGAGCTGGAATGGATGCAAGAGCGTATACGGGGACTGGATCTGCGCGGTACCAGCTTGGAGGACTCAGACTTCCTGAGCAACCTCAAATACCGACCTTGCCTGCTGATCCACCGCCTCGACGCCAAGTTTAGATTCAGCCTCTCCAGCATGGATGGCCACTGCGTCATTTCCTTGGGTTTCCCCGACTTCAATAATGGCCATAACCGGGATAGCGAAATCGAGTTGCGCATCAAGAAAATCGATTTCGACGAATCTAGGCGCGGCTTCGATAAGAACGAAGCGAAGCAGACGATCTTGAAGGAACTCGAATTTGAGAAAATCGAAATGTTCAAGAAGCTCGCCAAACTGGACGACGCAGCATAACGCCGCACACCGACAGCTGTGTGATCAACCAGGCAGCGGGGCAATAGTCCCCGCCCGCCTGCGAGCCAAGCGATCAGATGACGAAGCGGTACTGATTGAGATGACCAGGAAGGAAGCTTTCCTCGAAAACCGGAGGGATGCCACACTCAGCTTCCACATTAAGTAGACGATGCCAATCGGAGCCACTGCACCGAAAATCCTTCCATAAAAGGCGCAATGAAGTTCAGCGGCAGGAGCAAAAAGGCCCACCTAAATGGGTCGTTTTCAGCCCTTCCTTACAAACAGAATCGGTCACTCTCTGCCGCTCACGACCCGGTAAGACTGAGGAATTTGACGTACGCTAAAACGTATTTTTTTGTCTGCATGCGCAGCTTTCATTTTGACCACCTCACTCGGAATCCGATAATAAACATAAGGATCACTGAGCTTATCTGGTCGGAGCACGCTCTGAGGCCCAAGAATGATCACTAGATCGTCGTAGGCTGAGGGATCACCTGCGTCGACCGTGTTACTAGTCCCGCCACTGTATTTCACCTGCAGCTTTCGCTCGCCAATATGGCCGTCATACCCTTCTTGCCGCTGGCTCTCCGCAATCGTCATTCCCAATTCTGACTTTGCTAAAAACTCAGCGATGTCACCAAGGTATTTATCCGATCGCACGATCTTTAAACTTTTGAGTCGATCAACGGCTGCATAAAACTCTCCGATTGCTTGTGCTTCTTCTTCAGTCATTGCCATCGACGACTCCTTTGCAAGGCAGCTCACGGGTTGGATTGATTAGATTAGCGTTTAGCAATGGCCATTTTCTGGGAAATGCCGCCGCTGCCCCTACTGACGCAGTATGTGACGCCTCCCTAGCAGTTGCGTCGAATAGGTCTATGCTGGCTGATTATCGGAGTACGCCAATCGCTCTTGTAGGGGCCTGGCGAAGCAGAAGGCGAGCGGGAATGGCACCTGTTACAAATTGATAGTCTTATGCCACTAGCGTCAATTACTGGTCATGTGTACAGTATAAATATCAATTCTTAGAAGCACTGGTGAGAAACCAATGAGCGGAAAGCGTTCGAATCTCAACCTCACAATGCCCAGATGCAGGCATTGCGGTGCTTTCTGGCAGCTTTCAGAAGGGCTTAACTCGGCAAACGAGTATTGCCCTCTGTGCTCAGAGTCCCGCCGTGCAGTTGCGCAAGCGCACTTTGGCTTGCGGCCATTGACCACAGCCGATGTCGTCAATGGGTATATCCTGCCTCGGCGACTGCGAACTGCGCCCCCTACTTCCACCCCATGAAGTAAGACTCAAGCTCGCGCTCTACTTGATTTCGACCCATCACTTCAGTTGAGCCGTCTAGCCTTTTTCGACGCCCATCACCCAATGGCTCGCTCCAAGCCTCCCACTCATGTCGACGCGGTGAATGTATTTTCCATTCAACTACGTTCAAGCGCCTAGGTGACCGCTTCTCCCATCTGATGAGCTCAGAGCTCACGACTGAAACCGTCCACACAGGCTCGATGGGTAACCCCGATATTGCGTTTAACACCTCTCCTGCGTTCTGATAGCGAGCCGTCGTGTCGTCACTCATCATCTTGCGCACCACTCGACGCCACTGTTTGGGGACGTGTGGAAGCCAGCACAGTCGGTCATTGAATTTACCCAGCGGCACAACGTCCTCAGGAACGTCGTTTTCCAGGTAATACCATTCTTGGCCATGCAGCAGACGAAACAGCGTCATACCAAGAGCCCAGATATCGCTCTTTACACTGGTCGGGCCGCCCCGCCAAACTTCAAAGGCAATGTGATCAGCGTAGCCCGCTCCAGAACCGTATCCGAGCAGCAAGTCATCCGTAACCAAGCCAAAATCTCCCAGCTTTGCTACGCCAGCAGCATCCAGCAAAATGTTCCCGGGCTTGATATCTCGATGGAGCATGTTGCGGTTGTGTAGCGCGCCAAGACCTAAGAGCACCTCTGTCGCCACTTTACGCACACATGGAAGCGTCATTGGCCCCGCCTCGTGGTGCGTCTGTAACGACCCACCTGGGCAATAAGCCATCGAGAACTGAATACAGTCTTCAAGCTCTTCAATCCCGTGTACCTGAACAACATTCTGATGCGTCGCCTTCGACAAGTGCTGGGCTTCCGCAAGAAAGCCTTTTTTCAAGCTCAACCAGTCATCATCGGAATGCTCGACTTTACGTCCAAGCACCTTCACAGCGACTACGCCATGAACGCTGTCTTCACCCAAAAAGACCTCGCCAAAATGGCCGTTACCGAGCTTGTTTCCCAGCTTCAGCTTTGAAACGACGCTGCTCATGCTTTGCCCCGATGGGAAACGACTAGCATCGCGGCCTCCCGGCTACCTTTGCGCAGTTTGCCGCCTTCAACCTTTTCATCCCAGAAACTGTCGTCCTGAACGCACTCATCCACCTTTCTCCCGTAGGAACGACTGATCGTAGACTTGTTGACGGACTTGGTATTACACACGGAAGCTGCGGCCCCCATAATCACGCCACGCAACTCTGCGCCTTCAAGTAGCGCGATCTTCGCTCCGCCACCTTGAGGAAGTGTGCTGGATTTGATCACTACCTGACTCACATCGTTGTCCCTGAGATATGCCGAACAACGCTGGGCAAGGGTGTTGTAAGCCTGAGACCGATCACCGGTTGCAAGCTTCCAGGTGTCATCCATCAGTAGGATAACTGGAGCAGCGGCATCGTCCGGAATCATCGTATCTACCACCGTGACATCGCTTGCTGACACAACCAGCCCTACGCAACGCTCAGCCATATCTCTCTCCTCAGGGGGCAATTGGATCCCATCATGGTATTACAGTGCCATCGTAGGTCAACTGCGCTAATGACCGTATTTTTCGCGACACACGACACGCGGGGGTTTACCTGCCGATATGAAAGGTTTCGATGCCTTCTGAAATGACCCGTTTTGCCACAGCCCCCGCCTACGAACAGGTGTTCATGATAAATAGCCACGCAAGCGCATCATTACGGTGCATTCGAATACAGGAGCCATATGAGCACGGCGCTGCTGCAGGAAATCATCACTAGAGACCGTGGGGCGGACGCCTACAGTGAATACGCGTCCTATCGACTGACTTCATCAGACGTACTGGTTGAGACCGCTAAACGAACACTCGCATCGGTTCCATCGAGCTTCGGATCATGCGTGATGATTAGCGCCGGGCTAGTTGCCGCATTGAAATCTCAATGTATATGCGCCGTCGTCATCCTAGGTGACCTTCTAATCAATGGTAAATATGTATTCCAATGTCGGGAAAACCTACCAAGCCCGACGTACGAGGGGGAGTTCGTCAACGCAACCTGGGACGGCCACGCCTGGGGGATTGGTAGAAAACCTGATCTGCGACCTGTCGATTTTCAGAACGGCCTACACGCTTCAGCACCCAAGCCACCTCAAGTCTTTTATGGCTCAGTTTGGTGAAGGAAAAGGTGCTTTGTTTTGCACGCCGGAAACCATCCCCTCCCCAGGGATGGAATTCGTGCCGAAATTTGCACTCAACGACACGCAGATTTACGGAGTTTTGGAGGGTTTGTCGCACCAAACCCGAGCGATAGCCAAGGTGAATTGAAGCGTTTTTTCAAAACGCGATCTCACGACCAAGAGTTCGAAATCGCACAACCCGGTGCCGCTAGTGCGCCTAAACCTTTAACGAAGATGAAGGCGAGCACACATAAAAAAGCCACCCATAGGTGGCTTTAAGATAATAACTATTTGAAATAAAAAATTAGCGGTGCTCGATGACAGTCACCATTTCAAGTGACTCGATACCCTTCTCGACGACATCTCGTGCTTTGGCGATCATCGAAGCTCGCAACTCATCACGCGAGGCACGATTATTGTATATCTTTGCAAGCGCAACGCTTTTCAGATCGACGTCACCAGACGAAGCCTCGACCGAGGCTGCGGAAAAATTGCTATCAATGTTGAGCTCACGCATTGTCTTCAGGCTCCGCGTCGCTATATGTACGGTATAAACATATCATATCAGACAAGATCGAGCAAATTGGCTGCAAAAGCTCAACAAACTGATCGTTTCGACTGTCGCCCATCAGTATATTTTTTTTACTCTTGTAAATATTAAAGCAACCGACTCTGGTTTTTTTATCATCAAGATCCTTCGTAAACAATGGAATAGCAAGTATCGAACCCGCAAAACGATGTTTAGAATAATACTTTGCGACAACCCCCTTATAATGAGGGGAAATATACGAGTCCTCGTGAAACTCCGAATCAAGCCACTCAGAAAAATGGGTGCTGCAGTCAGCTATGTAATGCGGCTGCAATGATGAAATTGCAATGGGTGCGCCCGGAATGTTCGGCTGATGGGTTTCCAGTTTTGTGTTCGGCAGCGTGAACGGAAAGCAGATTGTCTCAATATCGGCGTCCGGCTCGGCATCCATAGCTTCACTCGTAAAAGTGGACAGCTCACGATCTTTCAAATACAAAATACCATCAGCAGTATCAATTCTTGAATCTAGATTGGTGCCAAAAAGAAAAAATGGACTCTCACAAATCAGATCAGACAGATGCGAAGTGCACCGCGCCTTATCATCCTCGATAAGCATGATATTGGCGCGATAAGTATCATTTAACGCACTGTCCCAATTTCTAGCAAGCATCAATACATTGAGCATCACCAGACGTATATCAGCACTTACAGAGTCAGAAGTCAGGGACTTGGCGAGTACCTGTGTCTCGTAGAGAAATCGCGTTTTGATAACTATTTCGCTGTAAGCCGCCAGAAACTGCTTCGGTGGCATAGTGCTCAATTGCTTTTCAAGATCCCGCTCTTTTTTCTTGGCGGAATTGACTACACCGACCTCTCGCATAGCTACTGCAGCAACAGCAACAAGGGAGCAAAGTACCGCAGGCCACAGATGTGCGGTTGCCCTAAAGGAATCCCAATTACTAGCACTTTGGTACTCCTTGAAAATTTCAGTACTTGTAACCGAAACGATCGCGGCACTGCCGATGGTAAGCAATGCAATGATTAAAGACCCCACTGCCGAGCTCAAAAATCTACAAAATGGAAGGAGAATAATTCTTATACATCCGAGCACCGCCGTCGGGCACCGGTATAGAATATTCTCGCGCACCTTCCGACGAGCTATTTCCTTTTTCTGCTTGCACCAGCACCGGAGCGCTTGAAGCCTAAGCGAAAATTCGGAAGGCAATTTTTTGGGTGGATTTTTCAAGATGCTGCTTCCATTGCAACGGAGTGGTCACGATTTTGCTTTCAGGGCGGTTTGACAGCCCTCCCTAATGCGCTTGGTAACGGGGAAGCAGGCCAGGCGCGACAGTAGCAGTATGCCTGCATTCAAATAATACGCCAGGCTTTGAGCCACAGAATAGTGGACTCCCCGGCAACACATACCGCTTCCGGAGCAGGATCTGCGCATCGATGCTCCTACCGATTCGAGAACACCTAACTCTTTAGGGCAAGCGACAAACCCGGCTTTAGTTCCGCAGGATCAGAGGCATTTCATTGAATCAGTCACGGCCAATCCAAAATGTAAACAGAAGGGCCCAAATAGGGCCATTTTTTTACACTTTTTTCGAACTTAGAGGTTTTTCAGGGAGAGCTGAGCCTCTGAGAGGCAAAGAGCACGGGGGGTTGGTGGCAAATAATTATTTTTTACATGGTCGTTGACAATCGGGAGTAGTTAGGCGTACTGGATAGTTGAAATCGACACGTTCAACCGGTCCGCCAGTTGCCTCAGCGAAGGCAGCTTGATCGGTGCTTCAGTCGCCATTTCATTAATCAGGCTGGTCAGGTATCGGTACACGGCCTGGTAGGCAAAATCGGTTTCCCTTTGCCCCTTCATGAACGCTGGCCAATCGCTGTGCAGGTAGTGTTTGAATCGGTCAAACCAGACTCCTTCAACGTCTCGCTGACCGTTCACTCAGCGCATCGTCCACCTGAAACTCTCCCGCGCCTTCGGCACTCAAGCCCGAATCACCCGCCTCAAGCCCGATCCCGGACACCGAGCGCATGCCGTAGAGCTTGCAGATCAGGCTGACCGACAAACCGCTGACGTCGATCATCCATTGCATGACTTGCTCAGGAGCGGCATTGCCCTGCATCGCCTTGTGCAGTTCGGGCATCGCCACCAACATGCCGGGATGGCAGCGGCGCAAAAAGTGCTCAAGCCCGGCACCGGCATCGACAAAGGGGGCGAACAGCAGGCACAGCTGCTGTGTTTCATTGAGGCCCAGTGCTAGCTGAGCCTCGGCCGACGCCAGGGTCCGAAGCTCAGCCATCGCGCGTGGATTGCCGTAGACCTCCAGCACCTGCTCGTAAAGCCGCTCGGGCAGACGTCGTTTACGCATCTTCAACAACGCCCGTTGTATGTACTCGCTGAATCCGTTTTCGTAGGCCAGGCCGTTCACGAAGCAGGCCTGCAAGCCCCGCAGATGGGCCGAGAGCAAAGGACTGGCGAATTCGTTTTCGCGCAGGTGAACGTCAATTTCATCCGGTTGCAGCCCGAGAAAATCGGTCAGTAATGGCCAACGCTCCTCCATGTTGCCGGTCACCAGGTCCTGGATATCGATGTAGTCTGCGCCGCGTCGCGTCTCAAAGCTCTCGCGTGGCCGCCACTCGACCGTTTCATGGCCCGCATAAAGCTCGCGATAACAGTCGCCGCCCAATTGTTCGAGCGTTGAGAACAATCCTTCATAACTGAAGGCCGGATGTGTGATTGTCGGCAGGCCGGCCTTTTGTGCCTCGCGCATCAGGCCGGTCAAAAACCGCTTTTGCTGACGCACGGTTTCACCGCTGATCAGCGTATCGACACCGCCCTCCCATCGGGCCATCTGCAAGTAGAACTCGCCTGTCGCCAGATAGCCGTCGTCACACGCTTCAAACACCCCGTGAGCCCCTCGCAGATGGCCGAGCATCAGCATGTTGGTGCGATTCAAATCGCGACCTGCCTCAGACATCGGCGTCAGATGGCTGAAGGGCAACACCTCGCGGTTATCGACCATCACCACCTCTACCCGAGGATCGTCATAGACAAACAGGGCGCCGTAGCTGCTATGAATATTCTCCATGATCATCGGCGTCGTCCCGCCCAGCCGTAGCGTGGCGACACGCAACTGGAAGGTCGCTGGCGCTCTGCCCGCGATACTCAACTGCGCGGCACGCAGGAATGCCAATGTGTAGCAACTGTCGCGCGTTCCCGAGTGCATCATCAGCACCTTGTAAGTACCGATTCTCTCCATTCCCCCGGCAGCCACCACCAGACGCTGGATCAACAACTGCAATGCCGTACGTTCCGCGCGAGAAAAGAAACTCAGCAACCGCTGCAAAACTTGCTGATAGACATAGTTCATCGCTTGATCATGAGTTGCGCTCATTGTCATTTACCTGATATTCAAAAAGTCGGCATCGCACAAACAATCATTTGCTTGCACGATCTGCGATCGGTGATGGCTGATTACGGCTTATCGTGAGTATCTGCTTTCAAATGCTAACACTTTGGTTGTGGTAACTATTTGAAACGATTGTTATAGAAATAGCATTCACGACCGAGTCAATCGCCCACAACCCCCGAGGCCAAGCGCTCCGACGGGCCGGATGGGCGGCCTAGGATTTTTCCGACAACGTCCCACAGACAATGAGCACGAGAAATAAGGAAACCAGAGCAAGGCAATACTTCCATAACTAACAAGCGAACCGCTTACTTGCCGCGCTTCAACGCGAAGCGCAGGCGAGCAATGGTCAGAATACATAGCACCCAAAGCAGTACCCATTAAAAAAACATGCCCAGCCATGACTCATTCCTTGAGATGAAATTAATCATTCAATTATCAGGGCTTATATGATGATTAGAAGATACAGATCAGGAGCAAAAACCAGTTCAGTTGCTGAACCGGCAGATGACAAAGGGGGATGAGAGGTTTACCCGTACAACAAAAATGCAAGAGTCCGTCAACACGGACTCTTGCGCAAGCGTCATGCAGGTTCTACTTGAAGCGCCACTCGTTCGTGACACGGACACTCATCCATGTAACGGTGCGCCTGGACAAACTCGCTAAACGGGAAGACCCGGGTCTTGAGTGGCAGCAGTACACGGTCAGCCGTCAACTGGTTGATATCGCGCAAGGCCCGTTGCAGTGCAACCTGGTCCTGAATGATCCCGAGTTCCGGTTTGCCGGTGAAGTTGCCGATGCAGTGCACGAAGAACTGAATGTTTTTCTGGAACGCTGCACAGGCCGGGAACGGAGTCTGGTTGCCGCCTTGCAGGCCATACAGCACCAGGCTGCCACGAGGCGCCAGCACGTCACCGAGCATCGACATCTGCGGACCACCGAGGCCGTCGAATACCACGTCGACACCGCGGTTGTCGGTGAGTTTGTTGATCTGCATGAGCAGATCCTGCTCTTCAGTGACGATCACCTTCTCGGCACCCAGGGATAACAGGTATTCGCGCTCGCTGGCCGTTTTGGTCGCGGCAATGACCCGTACACCCAAGGCCTTGCCCAGTTGCACGAAGGACGGGCCGGCACAATGGCTCGCATCGGTGACCAGGGCAAACTGGCCAGGCTTGACCCGTGCCAGATCGGCGTAGGCAAAGTAGGCAACCAGCAGCGGCGTGTAATGCACAGCGGCTTCGATCGGGCTGAGCACATCTGGATAGCGCGTCAGCGCCGAACGTGGCAGCACGATCTGCTCGCCGTAGACGGGATAGTCATTGGGACTTTCTGCCGGGAAGCTGGCGACCTTGTCACCCACAGCCAGATCATCGACACCTTCGCCGACGGCGGTGACCACGCCGGCCATTTCATGGCCAAGGCCCGATGGCAACCGGGCATGGGAAGACGCCAGGTTCTGGCGCCAGAGGATGTCATACCAACTGATGCCGATCGCTTCGACACGCACCTGCACTTCGCCCGGCGCTGGCAGAGCTGCCGCATGCTCTTCGCATTTGAGCACCTCGGCAGGACCAAACTTGTGAAAACGGATCGTGCGGGACATCGCAAACCTCGTCAAAGTAACCTCTAATGCCCTGAACTCTATCTGGGCTTTCTGACCAAGACCATCAGTGGCTATTAATAGTCGACATGCCTGTCATTGATTCCGCAGCCCCGGCAATACGTCAATCAACGTAGAAAACCGAACCAGCATTGTGGGAAAAATGAATTACTCGGTGCAGAGTAACAGCCTTTCCCCGTAAGATTCATGCCGGCCATTGTTCTCATATGGCCGCTCTCGTCAAGTTTGCTGACTCTGCCAGGACTCCAGATGAATCGTAATGACCTGCGTCGTGTCGACCTGAACCTGTTGATCGTGTTCGAAACCCTCATGCATGAACGCAGCGTGACCCGCGCGGCGGAGAAGCTGTTTCTCGGCCAGCCGGCCATCAGTGCGGCGTTATCGCGCCTGCGCAGCCTGTTCGACGACCCGCTGTTTGTGCGTACCGGTCGTAGTATGGAGCCTTCGGCCCGGGCGGTGGAAATCTTCGCCCTGCTCTCTCCGGCGCTGGATTCGATTTCGACCGCTGTCAGTCGCGCCGCTGAATTCGACCCGGCCACCAGCACCGCGGTGTTTCGCATCGGCCTCTCGGATGATGTCGAGTTCGCCCTGCTGCCGATGCTGTTGAAGCGCTTGCGTGCGGAGGCGCCCGGCATCGTGCTGGTGGTGCGACGCGTCAACTATCTATTGATGCCGAGCCTGTTGGCATCGGGCGAAATCTCGATTGGCGTCAGCTACACCACCGATCTGCCGGCCAACGCGAAGCGCAAAGTCCTACGACGCAGCATGCCGAAACTGCTGCGCGCCGACTCGGTCCCCGGCGCCTTGAGCCTGGACGACTTCTGCGCTCGCCCCCATGCGCTGGTGTCCTTCGCTGGCGACCTCAGCGGCTTCATCGATGAAGAACTGGAGAAACTCGGGCGCAAGCGTCACGTGGTGCTCGCGGTTCCGCAGTTCAATGGTTTGGGCACGCTGTTGGCCGGCACCGATATTCTCGCCACCGTGCCGGACTACACCGCCGATGCACTGACCGCCGCCGGTGGCGTACGCGCCGAAGACCCGCCGCTGCCGACGCGAACCTTCGAGTTGCACATGGCCTGGCGCGGCTCACAGGACAACGATCCGGGTGAGCGCTGGCTAAGGTCGCGGATTCAGATGTTTTTTGGGGACCCTGAGAGTCTTTGAATCAAACCGGCGCAGCGCTTAATCGCTGGCGACCGGGCGTTCACAACGGCCCATAAAAGAGCCGCAGGCACTGCGGCTCGCTGCAGGCACTGCGGCTCGCTGCAGGCAGAGGTGATGTCATTAGGCTGCGACGTCGCCCAAGTGCCGACGCCACTTCCGGTGCCACCGCCGGGCAGATGGGCTCCGGCGAGGTGGGCGCGACCAGCACAGCCTGCACCGTCCGCCCACCTGCTAAGGCGAGGGCACGGGCGCCGGCTTTGATTGCCAGGTCGAGCATGCTCAATCCGTCACTGACCATTCGGCGTTCACGAATGCCGGTGCGCGACTCTACCCATTCGGGCGTGGTATCCAGCCCGCTGGAAATTTACTGATTGTCAATTATCTGAGGCGGGACGCGGCCCAGCGACCAACCGAAGTTCATGCCCGCAGCCGCCAGCAGGATGGCGCTCGCGCCAGTCACTTGCAGGACGCCGAGCGGGTGGGCGAAGGCAACCCAGTCGACCAGGATGGCGACGATCGGATAGATGAACGACAGTGCCCCGACCAGCGCCGTGGGGATTTTCTGGATGGCGCTGTACAGCAGGGTCGACATGAGCCCGGTATGGACCACGCCGATAATGATCAGGTAAGTCCAGGCGCTCTCGACCGTATCGACCCTGGTGAAGTCCACGAACGGTGCCAGGATCAGCACGCCTACCACCATCTGGATCAGCACGATCAGGTGCGCGGGTAAATCCTTGAGGCGCTTGGTGATCGCTGCCGCCACAGCGTAGAAGAAGGCTGAAGCCAGGGCCAGGCAGACGCCCAGCAGGTAGTCGGCACCGGTGGCCTGCCCACTGCCTTTGGCGGACACGATCAGCATCAGACCGGCGAAGGCCAACATCAACCAGCCGACCTTGGCGGCGCTGAGGTGCTCGGCGAAGAACAGCACACCCAGACCGACCAGCATGAACGGCTGAACGTGGTAGACCACCGTCGCAATGGCGATAGAGGAATGTTTGTAGGCACTGAACAACAGCACCCAGTTGAGAATCAGCGCCACCCCGCCCAGGCACACCAGAATGAACTGCCGGGCGTTGATCCGGGAGCGGCTAAGCACCCCGGGCACCAGGCACGCAACCAGCATCGCCATGGCGCCGAACAAGCAACGCCAGAACACCACGACCTCCGGGCTCTGCCCCGACATGATGACGAACCAGCCCACCGTGCCGGAGATCACCATGGCCGAAATCATTTCGAGCGTCCCACGGGTTTGCGACTTCATCACTCACTGCTTCCTTGCTGCCGGCATTGCCGTAACCTAAGCCGCCATTCGTGGGGGGTGGTTCGGCAAAACGGACTTTATAATGAACTAATGACCGCTATACTGAACAAGGCGCCTGGGAGCGTCAACCCATTTCAGGATGATTTACAAAACATATGACCGGTATAACGAACACCCTGCTGATAAATAACCCGAGCCGAATCGATCTGCTGGCCCTTTCAATCAAACGCGAGCGCCTGGCCGCCGGGCTTTCCTTGACCGAGCTGGCGAAGCGCGCCGGGGTGGCGAAGTCGACCTTGTCTCAATTGGAGTCGGGAATCGGTAACCCCAGCATCGAAACCTTGTGGTCGCTGGCGATGGCAATGGGCTTGCAAGTCACCCGATTCTTCGAGCAACCCCAGCAGACCCTGCGGGTGATTCGCGCCAACGAGGGCATGACGACCTATGCCGAGACTGCCAATTATGCAGCGACATTGCTTGCCGATTGCCCGGCGGGAGTACAACGCGATATCTACCGGCTCAAAGTGCAGCCCGGCGAAGTTCAGCTATCTCAGCCCCACCCACTGGGCACCGTAGAGCACGTGGTGCTGTGCAGTGGCAGTGCCCATATCGGCCCGGCGACTGGACCTGTATTGCTGAACGCTGGCGACTACATCAGCTACCTGGCGAATGTGCCTCACGTGTTCGAAGCACTCGAAGCGGACACCACTGCGGTGATGGTGATAGAGCATTCCTGAGGCAGGTGCCATCGACACGGCGGGTGCCCGCGTCTTGAATCGCCCTGAGTTTCTAGGCGCCCTGACAGCTACGCACGACGCCCCTGGCTCCAATGTGGGGTTAACAGAAACCATTAGAACCCTAATGGAATTCTGGCGCCATAGCCGACCAGCTCCGCCAGGGGCTTGGCTCCACGCGCGAGGGCATTCCAGCAACTCGATCACAAGCAACCCGGCACCTTCAGACATAACGAAGCCGTCACGATTGCGATCAAAGGGGCGTGAGGCCTCCTGCGGATGTTCGGCAAAGCCAGCGGATAGCGCACGGGCCGCAGCAAAACAACCCAGGGTCACTCGGTCTATCGCTGCTTCGGTATCGCCGCATATGGCAATATCCGCCTCACCACTTCTGATGAGTCTGGCCGCATCGCCGATAGCCTGTACCCCTGCAGCACAGACCGTTACGGGCGCGCCGAGCGGCCCTTTGAAACCGTACCGGATGGAAACGTGCCCGGCCGCCATGTTGGCGAGGAAAGACGGTGCAGTGAACGGCGACAATCGGCGAGGACCACGCGCATCGGTGGTACGTACAGCGTCGGCAATCGCGCCAAAACCACCTACGCCCGATGCAATGATCGTGGCGGTACGCTCCTGGTCTGCGACATCAGTCGGATGCCAGCCTGCCTGCACCAGAGCTTCGTGCGCGGCCACAAGTGCAAACTCGATGAAGCGATCCATCTTTCTTGCGGTCCTTGGCCGAAATGATGCGCTCCGGATCGTAATCCGCGATGGCATCACTCCTCCAGTGAGGGCACCTGACCGCCTACTGTAACGCCTGCACCCCCGGCTAAAGAACGGCGAGAGGACGGGTGGCGTCTTCTCCTCCAGGCTCGCGTGCTACGTCAGTTTCGCTGTTCAGTTGACCCTTATTGTCAGGACGGATCTTGAACCAGATGGAGTACATCGCTGGCAGGAACACCAGCGTCATGATGGTTCCGATGAACGTGCCTCCGATCAACGTGTAGGCCAGCGTCCCCCAGAAGACGGAGTGTGTCAGGGGAATGAACGCCAGGATTGCCGCCAGCGCTGTCAGCAGTACCGGGCGGGCACGTTGGACCGTGGCTTCGACCACCGCGTGAAACGGATCCAGCCCTTCTTGCGCGTTGTGATGGATTTGGCCAATCAGAATCAGCGTATTGCGCATCAAAATGCCCGAAAGGGCGATTAGACCTACCAGAGCGTTGATACCAAACGGCTGCTGGAAGATAAGCAGTGTCGGCACCACACCAATCAACCCCAGTGGCGAGGTGAGGAATACCATGATCATCGCCGAGATCGAACGTACCTGCAGAATAATGATCAGTAGCGTCATGGCAATCATGATCGGGAACAACGGCAACATCGCTTTACCGGCTTTGCCCGACTCCTCGATTGCACCCGCCTGCTCGATCCGGTACCCGTCAGGCAGCTTGTCGATGACCGGCTGCAGCTCTTTCATGATCACGCTCGAGACGTCCGGTGGCTGCAGGCCTTCGGCAATGTCACCGCGCACGGTAATGGTCGGCGTGCGATCACGACGTCGGAGGATCGGATCCTCCATACGAACATCGACCTCTCCCACCTGAGACAGAGGAATCCGCTGACCCGCCGTGCCCACCAGCGTAAAGCCTTCTATCCTGGCGGGATCGAGCCGGATATCACCCGCTGCGCGACCGACCACCTGCACCGAGCGAATGTCCTCACGAACTGCGGTGATCGGTACTCCGGTCAACAGGAATTGCAGTTGCTGCGCGACTGAGTTTGACGTCAACCCCACCGCCTCCAAGCGATCCTGATCCAGAGCGAAATGCAGCGTCGGCGTCAGTGGCCCCCAGTCAGTGTTGACGGTTCTCATCATCGGGCTCGACTGCATCACGTCCAGTACCTGGCCCGCGATCTCGCGCAACTTTGACGGATCAGGCCCCATCACCCGATAGGCAACAGGGAACGGCGAATACGGACCAAATACAAGCTGAGTCACCCTGACACGCGCTTCTGGGGCAAGTCCCTCGGCAGCGGCCTCGCGGAGACGGAACTTGAGGGCCTCGCGCTCCTCCTGGCTGTCCGTCAGCACCACAATCTTCGCGAAAGACGGATCGGGGAGTTCCGGCGCCATCGCCAGATAGAAACGCGGCGCGCCTTGCCCGATATAAGCGGTGACGATTTTTGCCTCATCCTGCTTTTGCAGCCAAGCCTCTATCTTGGCGGTAGTGGCGCTGGTCTGTTCAATGGAGGTTCCATAAGGCATTTGCACTTCAATCAATACCTCTGGACGGTCCGAGGTAGGGAAGAACTGTTTTTTGACCAGGCTCATGCCGAGAATCGCCACGCCAAACATTGCGATAACAGTACCGGCTACCAGCCATTTGCGAGCGATGACACGCGTCAACACCTGGCGGAAGTGGTTGTAATTTCGGGTGTTGTAGATGGCCGCATGACCACCCTCCACCTTCTTGATGTTCGGCAACATCTTCACACCCAGGTACGGGGTAAAGGCCACCGCAACCACCCAGGAGGCAATCAGGGCAATGCCCACGATCCAGAACATGTTGCTGGTGTACTCGCCGGCTGTCGACTGCGCGAAGCCGTTGGGCATAAAGCCGATAGCCGTCACCAGCGTACCGGAAAGCATCGGTGCGGCTGTATGACTCCAGGCATACGCGGAAGCTTTGATGCGGTCGTAGCCCTCCTCCATTTTCACCACCATCATTTCGATAGCAATGATGGCGTCGTCCACCAGCAGTCCGAGCGCCAGAATCAACGAGCCAAGGGTGATACGGTCAAAGTTCTTTCCAGTGGCCGCCATCACCACAAACACCACCGCCAACGTCAACGGCACAGCCGCAGCGACCACAACGCCTACACGCCAGCCCATGCTGAGAAAGCAGACAAGCATCACCACAAGCAGCGCGACGAAAAACTTGACCATGAACTCGCCGACGGCCGAACTGATATTTACAGATTGATCGGTGACCTTGGAGAGCGTCATGCCCAACGGCATGCCTTCATTGATCTTGACCGTCTCCGCGTCCAGCGCCTTGCCGAGGTCAAGACCGTTCCAACCCTCACGCATCACGATCCCCAGCAACGAGGCCTCTTCACCGTTATTACGCACGAGAAAGGTTGCCGGATCTTCATAACCACGTTCGATCGTCGCCACGTCCGAGAGCTTCAGCGTCCGCCCCTGAACCGCAATGGGTGTGTCACGAATCTTTTGCACCTTATCGAAGGCGCCATCCAGCCGGAGGAAGACTTGTGGCCCGTTGCTTTCGATCGAACCGGCAGGCGTGAGCACGTTCTGATTGTTCAGCGCGGCAAAGATGTCCTGAGGCGATACGCCCAAGGTGGCCAGCCGATCATGGGAAAAGGAAACAAAGATGCGCTCGGGTTGCTCACCAATAATGTTGACCTTCTTCACGCCCGGCACATGCAACAGTTGTTGGCGCAACGACTCTGCATCACGTACCAACAGTCGCTGCGGTTCACCTTTGGCTTTCAGGGCGAACAGTGCAAATGTCACGTCCGAAAACTCGTCGTTGACCATTGGCCCGATGACACCCGCCGGCAGCTTCCGGGCCTCATCGTCGAGCTTTTTACGCGCCTGATAGAACTCCTCCTGCACTTGCGAGGGCGGCGTGCTATCGCGCAGTGACACCATCGTGAAAGCGAGGCCTGGACGGGTGTAAGTTTCCGTGCGGTCGTACCATTTCAGTTCTTGCAGGCGTTTTTCAAGTGGCTCTGCTACCTGATCCTGCATCTCCTGCGCCGTGGCGCCCGGCCACGCGGTAATGACCGTCAATTGCTTGACCGTAAACGGAGGATCTTCCGCACGCCCCAGTTGGAAGAACGACAGGATGCCCGCAACGGCGATCAGGAAGATCAGAAACACCGTGATGGAGCGCTCACGAACGGCGATCGCGGAAAGATTGAAGCGCCCCTCGCTCATGGATGACTCCCGGCAACCTTGACGTCACCCGGTTGAGCCAGTCTCACCTCCTCACCATCGCGCAGCAGATGCGCGCCTAACGCTACAATCTGCTCGCCGACCTTGAGATCGCCTGCGACTCGCGCTGCGTCGTCGCTCAAGCCCAGGACCTGAACAGATCGCCAAGTCACTTTCGCCGGTGTACCGGCGATGACCCACACGCCAGTGCCTTGGCCTGGGTCATAAACGGCAGCGATCGGTATTTGCAGCCCCTGCCCTTGCGTGGTGCTTTCAGCGATCCGAAGTGTGACGGTCGAACCTAGCGGTGCATTGGCCAGTGCGCCCTCAAGCACATACCGCGCCTCGAAGGTGCGCGTCATACGGTCGGCCGAGTCAGAAAGCAGCCTCAGCTTCGCTGTAACTGCACCCGTGGTATTGCCATAAAGCGTCGCCTGCGCAGTGGATCCTGCTGTGGGGCGTAGCGTCTCGGGCAGATGCACGATGGCTTCGCGTTGCCCTGCCCGCGCCAGTCGAACCACGGGCTGTCCCGGGCTGACAACTTGTCCGGGCTCGGCGAGCGTCTCCACCACTACGCCGTCGGAATCCGCAAACAGCACCGCATAACCAGAAGCATTGCGGGCAACGTCAGCCTGTGCTTCAGCAGCGCTGAGCTGCGCTTTTGCGGTATCCGCTGCGGCTTTGATCTGGTCATAGGCCGATGCAGAAACAGCACCTGCGGCGACCAGGTCGCGATATCGCGCCTCGTCATCTGCAGTCTGCTTGGCTCGGGCCCGAGCGGCTATGACTGACTCTTGCTGTGCTCGCGCCTGCAACCCCAGGTCGATTGGGTCAAGGCGCATGAGTGGCTGCCCACGTTTAACGGTCTGACCGGTGTCAACCAGACGCTCAAGCACCTTGCCTGATACCCGAAAACCCAGATCGCCCTGGACGCGGGCAGCTACGACACCCGTGAAAGAACGTGAGACATCGGACGAAGCCTGAACCGCAGAAGACCTCACCAAAGGGGCCTGCGTGCGTGGATCTTCAACGGTGGATGAGTCGCCACACGCCGTCAGGACGAGAGGCAACAAGCAAACGGCAATGGGGACAGGTCGAAGCCGGCGCATAGGTTCCCTTACTTAAAAAATAGGACAGGCGCCTCATTCTCAGACCAGTGACCATTACTGTCAATGGTCACTTATTATGAAATGCCAAGCCCCTCAATCTAAGCACCAGAACCGCCGTACTTATTGAGCCAATTCCGAACATAGTTCAAAGAGCGTCGATTGACAGAGTGTGACCATGACGTAATATGGTCACAAACATCCTCGATTGAAGGTACCTCAATGCCTCCCCTCCGCCCCATTGCTCTCTTGGTGAGTGCCAGCTTGATGACAGGTTGCGCGGTCGGTCCGGACTATCACCGTCCGGACGCCCCACTGTCGGACCATTACCTGGGGCAGTCTTCTGTCGAACAGAGGCCTGGGGCGACGCCGGCCGGTCTTGTCGCCTGGTGGGAAGGCTTTGGTGATCCACTGTTAGCCGACTTCGTCTCCAAGGCACTTGAGCAGAACCTGGATCTGGCGCAGGCGTCGGCGCGAGTCACACAGGCGCGGGCCGGACTGGGCGCTGCAAATGCCGCTTTACTCCCCTCAGGGAACATCAGCGGACAGGCCGCACGCTCCTACCAGTCAATCGAGACGCCGCTCGGCCAGGTGTTGAACTCAACGCCTGGCTATGATCGGTACGGAAGTTCCTACGAGGCCAACCTCGATGCCAGCTGGGAGGTAGATGTCTTTGGCGGATTGCGCCGCGGACGCGAGGCTGCTCTGGCCGAGTACCAGGCTTCCCAGGCGGGCGTCGCTGCCACACGATTGGCCGTCGCTGCACAGACCGCCGATATCTACATCACTGTCCGCGGACTGCAGACCCGGCTGGACATTGCGAATCGGCAAGTTAAAACGCAGCAGGAGTTGCTAGAGAAAGTCCAAATGCTCTACAGCAAGGGGCTCGCCGCCAACTATCAGGTTCGCCAGGCCGAGGGAGCGCTATCGCAGGTCCAAGCGACAGTGCCGGTCCTGCAGACCGGTCTGGATGCTGCCATGAATGCGCTGGATGTCATGCTCGGCACGCCGCCAGGCACTCACCGCACACAACTGGCAAGTGCGGGGAGCATTCCTGTAGCGCCGCAATTAAAGGCGATGGGAACGCCGGCCGATTTGCTGCGCCGCAGGCCAGACCTCATTGTGGCTGAGCGCCGTCTTGCAGCCTCAAACGCACGCATCGGGGAGGCGATTGCCGAGTACTACCCGAAATTCTCCCTTAGCGCATTGCTGGGCAGTGCCACGGCTGTATCCGCAGGCAACCTTTTTACTGGCGGCGCCAGCCAGTCGGCGGGCGTATTGGGACTGCGCTGGAGGCTCTTCGATTTTGGTCGCATAAACGCCCAAATCGACCAAGCCAAGGGACAGGAAGCCGAAACCCTGGCCGCTTACCGTCAGTCTGTGCTGCGCGCCACCGAGGATGTGGAGAACGCGCTCTCCTCACTGGTGAACCGGGAAGCTCAAGCAACCACCCTCACCGGGGGAGAGGCGTCTCTGACACAGGCTCGCCAATCGTCGTTCATTGCCTATGAGAAAGGCACGGCCAGCCTGATCGACGTCCTGCACGCCGACGAGACGATGCTGCAGGCTTCCGATGCTCGGGCACAAGCACGAACGGAATCGGCACGGGCGGCGGTCGCGGCATTCAAGGCGCTCGGTGGTGGCTGGCAGCCTCCTGAAGCCCAGCCTGTTGCGACACGATGATTTAACCAGGTGACGTAGCACTTGATGTACGCACCTCCCCCTCCTCTTTCAGCTACTACCCAATCCGAGAGCGGGTTCGTTCACCGACTGACGCGGTCAGTAGCCAATTGCTCAATAGAAACCAACCGGAGTACAGCGAAATGAAGTCGAACGAGAATTCCTGGGTGCTCATCACCGGAGCATCAAGCGGATTTGGCGAGGAGTTTGCCCGGCAATATGCAGCACAGGGAAAATCGCTCGTTCTGGTAGCAAGAAGACTGAGTAAGCTCGAAGCACTATCGGCGCAGTTGCGCGAACGCTTCGGCGTTGATGTGATCGTCGAACAAGTAGACCTGTCCTCGATCCCGGCGATCATCGAACTGCATGAGCGACTCAGCGAACGCAATATAGTGATCGATGTGCTCATCAACAATGCGGGTCATGGATTGCAGGGGCCTTTCCTGGATCAACCTCTGGATGAGTCTCTGACCATGATTGATTTGGATATCGCCAGCCTGACAGGGCTGACACGCCTTTTCGCGGCCGACATGCGAGCCCGCAAACGTGGGCACATCCTGATGGTCGCCAGCTTGCTGTCCTTCCAGGGCGTGAAGAATTTCGCCGTTTACTCTGCCGCGAAAGCCTATGTTCTTCGCTTCTCTGATGCGCTTCATCGCGAACTGAAAAAAGACGGCGTCGTCGTTACCGCACTTTGCCCAGGAATGTCGGATACCGGATTTGCAGAAAGCGCCAAGCAACGGATCACACCGGCCTTAAAAATGGTGATGATGCAGCCTCAACCCGTCGTGCGTGCAGGAATCCGTGCACTGCAAGCCGGACGCATGAGTGTGGTGCCGGGTTTTGGCAACAAGGCCATTACTGTCTTGACTTGGGCCACGCCTCGTCGGTTTCATCAGAGCCTTATGGCGCAGGTGATGGGAGTCTGAGGGGGCGACAAAGAGGCCTTTTACCTCAGGGGAAAGGCCCGAGATATGTTCTTAAAGGTCGGGAGGCAACGCATGCTCCCGACAGGACATTTATCGTGTAACAGCACTTAATTAGAAGCGGTAACTAACGGACGTACCGAGCCCGCTCGCACTGTTCTTGAATTTGGCACTGTATGCACCTCTGTTCGCAGAGGTGTCGTTGATCTGCACGCTCTCCTCCCATAGGTAGGAATAAGCAACATCGATCGTGACATTGTCCGCCGGAGTCCAGCCAGCACCGAAGCTGATAACCTTCCGGTCGCCCGTGGGAATACGTGGTCCTCGGTTGGTGTTGTTGGTGGGCGACTGGTCGACCGAGAAGCCTGCGCGAAGTACCCATTGGCTGTTCAATTTGTACGCCGTGCCGATAGCGTGAGCCCACGTATCATGCCAGTTCTGTTCTTCGGTAATAGTGCCCAGTGAGCCGCTCAACAAAGGGGGTAAACCCGTGTTCTCGATGGTTAATTCTTTAAAGCGACTCCAGCGTGTCCAGGTACTCCCTAAATATAGAGTCCAGTCATTATTGAGCTGATGAGTCACCGAGAAGTCCACAGACTCTGGGGTATCCACATCCAGCGAAGCGTCATAACTCCGGCCGCTGACCCCCAACACGCTAAAGATGCCGTCAGAGACCTTGGTCTTGGCGTCCAAGTGGTAACTGACCTTGGAATGGTAAGTCATGCCCAAGCGAGTTTGGTCTGTAGCCTGCACCAGGATACCGGCGTTGAAACCGAGGGCCGTGTCATCGCCCGTGCTTTTGAGTTTTCCGTCATTGCGACCTGGGCTCAGTGGATTGGGCACCATCCCGGACAGCTCACCGGTGATGCGGTTGATAGTCGGACCGAACCCGATCGAAACTTTGTCGTTAAAGGCATAGCTGATGGTGGGCTGGAACGTAAGCGTCGTAACCTCACTTTTGTTGGCGTAGTAACGCCCGGCAAAATCGCTGCCATAGTCAGTCATCAGACCGAAAGGTACATAAAAACCTACACCGAACGCCCAATGCTCATCGATGGGTTTGACGTAGTAACCCATAGGCACTGTGGTGGTTGGCACCATGTCGCCGTCTTCCTGGCCTCCGAATGTACTGCGGGTTTGGCTTATGTCGGTCTTCGCGAATAGAGTCGCCGCGCCCACGCTGACCTGCTCTCTTTTCAATCGAGACATACCCGCCGGATTACCGAAGACCGTGCTCGCATCTTCAGCGGATGAGGAGCGCCCGGCAAACCCGGCCCCCATCCCGCTGACGCTTTGTTCATTGAGAGCGAAACCGCTTGCAAACACATTTGAAGATGCGAGCACGACAGCGAGGCCAAATGGGCTCTTGAGCACTATTTTTTTCATTGTTTGAACTCTATGGGGATCACTGAGATGAAGCAGTAGAAGCAATGGCTCACCATATTTATTCATGTGACCAATTCAGTCAACGGTCACAATGCGAATAAATGAAATGCCCTTCGACGACTGGAAGAAGGGCAAAGTGAAAAGCCGTTTTGGTGATGTGTCGCTTACACAGGCATGACGTAAACCGTTAGCCGAAGGTCAAGGCATGAGGCTACGCAAAATGAGGTTGGAGGTGAGCGTGGGCGCCTCCTCGACATAATCGAGGTTGTACTGCAGGAGTAAAGGATTGACGAAAGGCCGCAAAGCCAGATGTATCGCTTCTACTGTTTCGTCCAGGGGAGTCTTGCGTTCAAATTCGCCGATCTCTCGCCCCTCCCGCACGATTTGCAACACGAAGCGTTTGATCTGTGCGTCATAAGCCTGCGTACTGGGCCAGCTTTCCGACGCCGCGAATGCTGCAATGTCATAGAGTTTTCGGTCGTTAAAGAACAGATTCACACCTGTGGCGATCACAGTTTTGACCAATCGTCGAAAGCGCTCCGTCGGCGACAGGTCTTCTATATTGATCGCTTGCTCCACAGCCGCGACGATTTCTGCCAGACAATTTGCGCAGATGGCTTCACCGATCGCCTGCTTGGAATCAAAAAATTTGTAGATGTAGGCCTTGGAAAACCCGATGGCCCTAGCCAGATCGGAAACCGTGGTTTTGCCGTAGCCGTATTGACTGAAGTGTTCGTTGGCCGCCGCGACAATCTGGTCTCGAATGTCGTGATCGGCTGGGCCACGGGGGCTGGGCGAAGCTGAAGATATTGATGGCTGATTCATGGGAACAGCTTACTCATCCTATCGAGGACTGACAACTTGTGACCGACAAGATATATAGTCACAAATCGACCATAAAGAATCTAACGCTACATTACCTAGCGACACTGTGTAGCCTGCGTGTAAATGCCCGGGCCACACTGCAACGCAGTCCTGTTTGCGCGGATGTTGAGTGGCCTTGACATGTTCGCTCAATTGAAACAGTCATGGCGCACTCAACAGCAGATTACGATCTCCACCTCGCAGCATCCGAGGCTAGACCTCTGATTCCTTCAGACTAAAACCTTGTGGCATCACACTCTCCACTCCCCTATAAGGCTCAAACCAATTCGGCTAAAGATGCCGGGTTGAAGCCCTTCAGATCTGCGTAGTCGCCTTTTTCCACTTTGGCGGCCCAGCTTGCTCCCGCTGGACTGCGTAGCAGGCCCAATTCAGGGCCGCTTCGCGCCCCAGCGGGAGCAAGCTCCCTCGCCACAGATACTTCTCAGGCCTCGGCTGGCCGACTGTCAGAAATCAACCGATGCTGAAAGCTGAAGGGTACGTGGAGCGCCCAGGCCGCCGGACAGGCCACTGCCGTCGCCGCCACTGTAGGAGCCGAGCCAGTATGCCCGGTTGGCGAGGTTCTCTACGTTAGCCCGTAAGGTCACAGGTTTGGACATGACCTTGGTGGTGTACCGACCGCCCACATCGAAAACGGTGTAGGACGGCAACTCCATCCGATGGTCGTCCGTAACGTAGCGGCTGCCTACGTAGTTCGTGCCTGCGGTCAGGGTTAGCCCAGGAACCCTCTCCAGATCGTACTCGACCCCAAGTTTGCCGATGATTTTCGGAACACCGGTCACCTGATTGCCTTCGTTCGCCGCTACCTGCGCCTTCGTCAATACCGCCTGCGTGTAGGAGACACCGCCCATCAAACGCAGATCTGGTTGGGCCTCACCGAAGAAGCTCCATTCCACGCCGCGGTTACGCTGCTCACCATTGACGCCAAAAATACGGGTGACCGGGTCGGTAAAGGTGCTGGGTTTTTCGATCTGGAACACGGCCAACGTAGTGGCGAACGTACCCAGGTCAAGCTTGGCGCCCACTTCATACTGCTTGGTCTGAATCGGGCTCAGGATTTCACCCGGGTTGGCTGCCGTCGTCGGGGCCGTCCCCCCCTGAGACAGCCCTTCGATGTAGTTCGCGTAGACCGATACATCATCGGTGACCTTGACCAACAACGCGGTAGCCGGCGAAACGCGGCTCTCGTCGTAGTGAGAAGTCTTGACCCGCGCCGGGGTCAGGTTGGAGCTTTCCACCGACTGACGTCGTACGCCCAGCGTCCATTGGATACGATCATCAAGGAACGAAAGGGTATCGAGAAAAGCAACACTGCCCAGCTTGGCTTCGGTCCGAGAGGTGACCGCACCGAAATTGTCCAAGGGCGGTGTTTTGCCAAAGTCGAGGTTGTAGTAGTTGGTGGTCACGTAGTTGGCTATCTGTTTATCCTTGAAGCTCATCTCCGACTTGTACTGCGTAGCCGCCAGCGACCATTGGTGGCCTACGGGACCGGTGTCGAATCTGCCCTTCAGGCCAGCCTCGCCCGATTTCTGGATGCCCTGCCCATCCGAACGATAAGCCAGAACACTGATATCACCGGCGTTGTTGATCAGCGTGTCGCGGGTCATCAGGGAGTTGCGGCCACCCTCCCTCTGCCCATAGGCCGCAAAGGCGGTGAGCGAGTCATTCAAATCGACCTCGCCTCTGAGCAAGAAGGTTTCGGTGTCGTTGGTGGTGTATGCCCAGTCAGGTGCCAGCGCGTAATCACCCTTCTTCGCGCGGGGTACGTTGGTGACTGTGGGGTTGATCGAGGAAATACCGAAGTAGTTGGTGCCCTCCAGATGTTCACGGTGCTTGTAGGCGTCCAACGACAGGCGGATGCGTTCGGCGCGCCAGTCCAGGCCCAGCGCATTGAGTTGCATGTTTTGTTTCTGATCGTCCACGGCGGTGTCGCCGTCGCGGTACGCCCCGTTGTAGCGGATACCAAACTGATTCTGCTCGCCAAAGCGCCGACCCACATCGGCATGTGCACCGTATAAACCATTGGATTCAAAAGAGGTCGTCAGGCGCGTCAGCGGTTCGTCGCCGGCGCGCTTGGGCACCATATTGATGCTGCCTGCGACGCTGCCATCCGGCGGCATGCCGTTCAGCAGCGCGGACGGCCCCTTGAGTACTTCGATGCGCTCGGCCAGCTCGGTCGCGCCGCGCAGGTTCGGCGCCATGCCGATCAGGCCGTTGTAGGTGATGTCGTTGGCGCTGGTATTGAAACCACGAATGAAGAAGGTTTCGAGGATGGCCCGTTTGGAGGGGACGTTCACCGATGGATCGGTTGCGCCGATTACCGAACCGATGTCCTTCGCCTGGTGGTTGCGCACGAAGTCATCGGTGTAGCTGATGGCGCTAAAGGGCGTCTCCATAAAGTCCTTGGTGCCCAGCAGCCCGACTCGACTGCCAGTGGCAACCTGGCCTCCCGCATAGGCGGGAGGCAGGTCGGCGGACGCACCCATAGTGCCCTCCACCGTTGTTTCAGACAGGACGAGGCTACCTTCGCCAGTACCCGTCGGAGACTGCGGCTCAGAGGCAGGCGCAGCGGACACAGCCATCGCGCCCCCGGTCAGCCCAAGCAATAGCGCCATGTGTACGGCAGAGAAAGTGCGATTCAAGGTAAACGAAAAAGCGCGTTGCGTAGCCTGCGATGAGTCAGGATTGGCGCTGTGTGGGCGGCCGTGTTCCGACATGCTGGATTCCTTTCGATGCGAAGAATTGAAGTTCATTCATTAGGTTTCCGTACCAGAACGCCAATTCCTCAATCCAAATGATAATAATTTGCATATACCGCACCAAGAACACACCAAGGGGCTGGATCAGTGGTGATCTCCCAATGACCGAAGCAACATTCGAAAACCACAAAAAAGGGCCGGTGCCTGAAGAGGACCAGCCCTTTGTGCGCCAGATACGTCGTGAATCAGCCCTTGTAGCCCTGAACCACCTCGTCAGCCATTCGATTGAGACAGGTCACGCTAGCGGTACACAGATACCAGGTCTGAGCATCGACAAAGATGACACGGCCGTTGTTCCAGGCCTTGGTCTTGCGCAACAGCGGGTTATCCAGGCTCTTGATGTCCAGTGCCGGACGATGCTCCATCACCGCGGTTCGGTCGATTACATAGAGAATGTCGGGATCGGCCTGCTGGATAAACTCATTGGAAATTGGCTGTCCATGCAAGCCGGCTTCGATATCAGTGCTGGCCGGTTTCACGCCCAGGGTGTCGAAGACAAAGCCGTAGCGCGACTTCACGCCGTAGGAGGTGAAGGCGCCGTTGTTATGCAGCACGATCAAGGCTTTCTCTGGACGCCCTTCAGTGACACGGCGGGTCTGTTCCACCTTGGCGTCCATTTCCGCGACTTTCTGGCGGGCCAGTTCCTCTTTGCCGAGGATGCGTCCCAGGAGGGTCAAATGTTCCTTGGCTGTGCCGATGAGATTGCCTTGTTTGTTGGTCAGGTCCACGTCGTCATAGACGGTCGGGGCGATCTGGCTGAGTTCCTTATAGCTTTGTGCCTGGAGCGGAGAGATCAGAATCAGGTCGGGCTTGAGCGCATGCAACCGCTCGAGATTGGGCTGAATAGTCGCCCCTACATCCATGACATTCGAGTCGTCACGGTATTTGGCGAGAAAGCTGGTGACGTAGTCCTTGGCGATGCCCACCACCGGTGCCTTCAATTGATCGAGTGTATCGAGTTCGCTCATATCGAAGGCCACTACGCGCTCGGGCAGTTTGGTCACCACGGTTGTGCCCAGAGGGTGCTCGATCTTGATCGGCTCGTAGTGCGCCTGTGCGCTCACTGGCGGCGTGGCCTCTGCCGCCGGCTTGTCACATCCCTGCAGCCCGGCCGCTACGGCCATTGCCAGTAGCACTCCACAGAATTTGTTCGCGTGATCCGTGCTCATATCAGTTCCCTTGAAGGTGATGGGTTGAAGTAGTTGCAGACAAACCCTTGTTCGCTCTGCAGGATTTCGAAATCCAGATCAAAAAGTTCCCGCAGGTGCGCCTCGGTAACCACCTCCGCGACCGGGCCGTGGCGGTGAATTCCCCCGCCTTTCATGGCAACGATATGATCGGAATAGTTGGCCGCGAAGTTGATGTCATGGACCACCAGGATCACGGTGCGGCCTTGCTCATCACACAAACGACGCAGGGCACGCATGATCTGTACGCCATGCTTCATGTCGAGGTTGTTGAGCGGCTCGTCCAGCAACAGGTAATCCGTTTGCTGGGCAATGGTCATCGCCAGGAAGGCCATCTGCCGTTGTCCGCCGCTGAGCTCGTCAATGTAGGAGAGGCGCAGGGACTGCAAAGACAAGAACTCGATGGCTTCATCGATTGCCTCGCGATCCTGGGCGGTAAGCGCTCCACGGCTGTAGGGGAAGCGCCCGAAGGCGACCAGTTCCTCGACGGTCAGGCGCAGGTTGAAATCCGGGGACTGGCGCAAGGTGGCCACGCGCTTGGCATAGTCGCGAACGGGCACATCCAGAATGCTCCGCCCGCCAATCAGCACGTCGCCCCGGGTCGGCGCCAGCAGGCGAGCAATCAACATCAGCAGCGTGGTCTTGCCCGCGCCGTTTGGGCCGATCAGCGACGTGACCTGCCCCGGTGGAAACCGGACGCTGACGTCACTCAGGACGTGCCGGGTGCCATAGGCCTTGTAAACGTGATTGAGGGCGATCATGGGGTGCCTCGGGTTCGAATCATCAGCGCAAGGAAATACACACCACACACCAGGTTGATGAGAATGCTGACGGAGGTGTTGTAGTTGAATATCTGCTCGACCAGGTATTGGGCGACAATGAAAATGCCAATGGCGATGGCGCAACTCATGGGCAACGTGACCCGGTGCCGAGCGGTTCGGGCAAGCGCATAGGAGATGTTCGCCACGAACACGCCCATGAATGCCGTCGGCCCGACGAGGCTCGTCGAGATCGCCACCAAAATGGCGATAAGTGCCAGTTGAAGTCGCACGCTGCGCGGGTAATCGACCCCCAGGGAAATAGCCTGGTCACGTCCCAGGGAAAGCACATCGAGCACCGGCAGGGTTCGTTGGGCGATGCAGCACACCGCCGCGACCAGCACGCCCGAATAGATCACTTGCCCAGGTTGCGCCTTGTTGAAGGAGGCGTAGTTGAACCCTTGGAAAATCGAGAATTCTCCGGGGCTTATCTTCAGCTGGATGAATTGGGTAAACGTCCCCATCACCATGCTCAGTACCAGTCCCAACAGGAGCAGCAGGTACACGTTGTTGCTCCCGTCACGGAACAGCCACCGATGAATAAGCCATGAATAGCCGAGCATCAGCAGGACCGACAACAGGACGTTACCGTCACGCCCCAGCAACACCAGGCTCTGGGTGCCCAGCAGCAGAATCAGCAGTGCCTGGAACAGCAGGTAGATCGCCTCATACCCCATGATCGCCGGCGTCAGTATTCGGTTGCCGGCGATGGTCTGGAAAATCACTGACGAATAGGCAATGCACACCCCGGCAATGCACATCGCCGCCAAACGGGTCAGTCGCTTGGGAATGACATAGTCGAAGTCCAGGCCGGCTCCCAACAACAGGAACCCGATCGCCAGCACCAGAACCAGCAGCCAGAGACCATAACGGGTAGCCACGCGCCTCATGTGTACTTCCTGATCAGCAGCACGAGAAATATCAGCCCGCCCACACTGCCGGCGGTGAGGCCTATGGGCACTTCGAAGGGGTAGATCAGCAGACGGCCAAGGATATCGCAGGCCAATAGCAACGACGCGCCACACAAGGCGACGATGGGCAATGTTCGCTCCAGGTTTTCGCCGTAGTGCAGCGCCACCAGGTTGGGAATCACCAGTCCGACAAAGGGGATCGCCCCCACCGTGATGACCGTGGCGGAAACGGTGACCGCCACGAGCATCAGACCTAGCGCCGCATTGGCCGCGTAGTTCAAGCCCAGACTGCTGGCCATGCCCTCACCCATCCCCAGGACGGTAAACCGGTGCGCATACAGGTAGGTGAGCACGACAATCGGCAGGATCAGATAGATGATCTCGTAATTGCCCTGCACGATTTTCGAGAAGTCACCGAGCATCCAGCCCTGCATGCTCTGCAAGATGTTGTGACGGTAGGCGTAGAACTCGGCGACGGCGCTCAGTACGCTGCCATACATCAGCCCTATGACCGGAATCATCACCGTATTCTTGAACTTGATACGGCGGATGATCGCGATATAAATCAGGCTCGCGGCAAAACAGAACACCAGGGCAAACAGCATCCTGCCGACAGTCCCCGCGGCGGGGGCTACCGTCAGTGAAATCAGAATGCCCAGCTTTGCCGCATCCAGCCCACCGGACGTGGCGGGCTCGACGAACCGGTTACGCACAATCTGCTGCAGGATCACGCCGCAGACGGCCAGTCCTACCCCGGTAAGTATCAGGGCCGCGAGACGCGGAAGGCGGCTGGCGGTCAGTGTCAGCCAGGCATCTTCGGAAAATGTGAAAAGTGCTGTCCAGGAGACCTGCTTGACTCCCACCATCAGCGAAAGGCAACAGAGCACAACAAACAGGCTCAGTAAGGCTGCACGACTCAAGAATCGTCCTCACTGCCAAGCACCCCGGCAATGCGCCAGCCCTTTGCGGCCCGGCGCTGAGCGAGAAAGTGCGCGTAGAGCCCTGGCTTGGCACTCAATTGCGCGTGGGAACCTCGCTCGCTGATCTGGCCATTATCGAGCACCAGGATCTGGTCGGCCATGGCCACCGTCGAGAGCTGGTGCGCGATGACGATCAGCGTACGCGTACCACGCAAGCGTGCCAGTGCCTCGGCAATAGCGGCCTGGTTTTCGGCATCGAGCGCAGCAGTGGCCTCATCGACCAACAGAATCGGTGCATCCTTGATCAGCGCACGGGCGATGGAAATCCGCTGGCGTTCGCCGCCGGACAGGCGGGCGCCGCCCTCGCCCACCGGTGTATCCAGGCCTTGAGGCAGTCGCTCGATGATCTCCACGACACCGGCTTGTCGTGCCGCTTCCATCACCTGGGCATCACTGGCATCGGGTTTGCCAATGCGAATGTTGTCGGCGATGCTGCCCTGGAACAGGTAAGCATCCTGGAAGATCTGGCTGATCTGGCTGGCCAGTTGCTCGCCGGACATCTGGCGCACATCCACACCACCGACGATCACAGAGCCTTGAGTCACGTCGAAGAAACGCGCGATCAGCCTCACCAGCGTGGTCTTGCCCGAGCCGGAAGCGCCGACCAGAGCGGTCATGCTGCCCGGTTCGATACGCAGGCTGACCTCATGTAATACATCAGCCTGATCCTCGGCATAACGAAAGCTCACGTTGCGCAGTTCGACGGACCCATCGACGGGTGCTTGTGGCGTTTGCGGTTCAGGCAACGGCTTGACCGCAAAGATCTCACGCACGGCTCCCAACTGGCCACGCGCACCACGCAACACCTCGCTATAGCCGGCCACTTCCAGCAACGGATCGATAATGCGGCTAACCAGCAGCAGTGAAACAATGACCGCGATGACCGATCCCGCCTCCAGGCTTGCGCCCAACAGCTCACCCAGCCATAGCGTGGCGGCCACCAGCAAGGCGGCGAAGCTCGCCTGTACAGCCCACGCATTGAACACCACCGACATTGCCGAGACGTGAATCAACCGTCTCGCGGAGTCCTGCTGGCGCCCGATGGCCTGTTCTAGAAACTGAGTACCACCGTCCTCGCCATTGAACGCCCGCAGCACCGATTGCGCCTGGGCGAACTCGACCATGCGCTGGCTGGTGTGGGCAGCGTTGTACTGGAAGTCCTGGTCGGCACGCTGCCCCAAGCGAGCGGTCAATACAAAGACACCCAACAGGATCGGCAGCGTCACCAGCGCGATCAGGCCCATCTGCCAGTGCAAGGCGAACAGTGCAATCAGGATCACTACCGGCGTGATCACGCCGGTAATCAGTGGCGTGAAAACGTGGGCGGGAAGCTGCGCCATTTCCATCATGCCCTGGGACGCGACATGGCTTAGCCGCGCGGTGTTTTGCGCGGTGAACCAACCCACCGGCAAACGCGCCACGTGGTCACCGAGCCGATGGCGGCCCCGCTGGAGAACGGCGATGCCGACACGGATTCCGGCTTTCTCTACTGTGCGTCGTAGCGCCCAGCAAATCACCATGCCGATCACCAGCGCGATCAACCATTGCCCTGCTGCGCGAGTCTCACTGCCCAGCAAGCTGGTGAGTATCGGCACCAGGGTGACAATCGTCAGCCCGCAGAGCAGGCCGTAGACCAGCGTCATATAGAGATAGCGCCGCAGCACCGGGGCATCGTCACCCAACAGTTGAATAAAGGTTCTCAGCATGACGGCACCGCCTGTTCCTTGGCCTGTTCGTAGCCGCCCAGTGCCCACAGTCGGGCGTAGCGGCCTTTGCGGGCGAGCAGTTCGTGATGACGTCCCTGCTCACAAATCGTACCGTTGTCGATCAGAATGATCCGGTCGGCGTGCATCACCGTATCGAGCCGGTGAGCGATCACCATCAAGGTGCGGCCCCGGGCGAATCGCGATAGCGCTTGCTGGAGCTTCACTTCGTTCTCGGCATCGGCTGCCGCCGTGGCTTCATCAAGCACCAGCACCGGCGGGTCCAGCAACACGGCGCGGGCGATACTCACGCGCTGTAACTCGCCGCCGGAGAGTTGCACATCCTCACCGATCACCGAGTCATAACCGCGCGGCAAGGCGAGGATGCGCTCGTGAATATTCGCGGTGCGCGCGGCGTCTTCGATTTCCTGCTGGCTGGCCGACGGCCTGCCCAAGGCAATGTTGTCGCGCAGGCTGGCATGGATAAGACGCACTTCCTGCAACACAAAACCGATGCGCCGGTACAACTGCGCGCTCTCGATTTGCCTGATGTCGACGCCGCCCAGCGTAATGCGCCCTTCAGTCGGATCGAAGAAGCGCAGCAGCAGGCGTGCCAATGTCGACTTGCCGGAGCCGGAAGCACCGACAATCGCGGTCACGGTGCCGGGCTTGAGGGTGAAGCCAATGTCCTTGAGCACCGGGTTCTGGCCGTCGTAGCTATAGCTGAGTTGCTCGACGCGAATTTCGGCATTTTCAGGTAACTGCTGGGATTCGCCCGCCAGGGTTTCCAGCACCGGCGTTTCCAGTAGCCCATGCACACGCTGGGCAGCGGCGGTCGCATTGTTCAGGTCGTGAGTGATGTAGCTCAACAGCAGCAGTGGCGCACAGATGCCCGGCGCCACCAAAGCGAAGGGCAAGACTTCTACCGGCGTGATCCAGCCCAGGCTCACCAACAAAGTGCCAAAGGCCAGCACCACCCCGAGTACCGCAACCGGGGTAACCATTGCATGGGCGTTGGCCATTGCACTGACCAGCGGCCGGGTGAAGTCGGTGAACGCTTCGGCGAAGGCATCCACCGCCTCACGGTAACTGCCATGGGCCTTGCCCTCGACACCGAAGGCCTTGACCACGGGAATGCCGTTGACGAACTCGACCACTGCGTTGTTGATACGTGCCATACCGGCACCGAACGATTGCATGTTCGCCCCACTGGCCTTGGTTGCCCTGGAGAAAAACAGGAAAAACAGCGGGAATGGCAGCAGGGAGACAATCGCCATGCGCCAGTCCATGGCAAACAGGTACAGGATGGCGATGAAAATCGCACCAACGGTACGGCCCAGCGTGGTAAAGAAGTGCGCAGTCAGGCTGTGCAGCGTACCGATGTCATCCTGCATTGCCTGTTTGACTTCACCCGAAGCCCGACTGGTAAACCAACCCAGCGGCACCTTGGCCAGTCGACGAGTAATCGCCAGACGCAAATGGCCGGTGATGTGATTGTCGGCCAGGTGCGCAACCATCTCGCCCACCGAAATCAACGTCATGCCGAGGAACAGGCACGCCAGGCTGACGCTGACAACCTGCCAGACCTGACTCTGCATCTGGACCCAGCCGGTAGCGACCTCGGCCTGCCCCATCGAGAGCTGTGCGATATAGGCGATGCCGGCCAGTGGCACCATCGTCAGCATGGTCCCGATGGCGGCCAGTACCGCGGCGACAATCAGCCGGCCGCGTACGGGTTTCAGTATCCGGGATACCGAGCCGGCGGCGGGTTTGTCTGTATCACTCATGAGCTCTCCTGAATTACCACTGGTGACAGCCTGAAGGCATGCCTGACTTCCTTTGTGTTCGAGCGTTTTGCGCGTTGCGTACCTTTATTCCGAACGGCGACGCAAAATCCTCAATCGAAATGCGGATTAATCCGTTCGCCGTCGTGAACCGAACGACCGGTCACAGGCCAGCCCCCGATGCAAATGGGTGACAGGCCCGAAGGCCCGCAGCGATGTATTTCTCGACGGAGGACACCGACACCTTCAACTCGGCCGCGATATCCCGGTGGCCCATGCCATGCAACTTGCACATCAGCAACGCTTCGCGGGCCTTGAGTGGCTTGTTATGCAAGGCAACATCGATCTGTGACAGGGCCTCGGATGCCAGCGCACGAACCTCTTCTGATGGCACCTGAGGCTCGGCTTGCTGCATCAGCCCTTCCAGATGGCTGGCCTCAAGATGCCGGCGGCGATACAGATCTATCACCATGCCTTTGGCGATTTGAGTCAGATGACGGCGTGAATTCTCGGTCGAGGGAACCCGGCCCTTCCTGATGAGATTGAGATAGACGTCATGGGCCAGGTCCGCGGCATCCACCGAATTGCCCAGCTTGCGACGCAACAAATTGCACAACCAGCGGTAATGGTCGACATACAGCTTTTCAAATTGCTCCTGGGACGCGAACGCTCCGTTGTCCACAACACCTCTCCTGAGACGATGGTCTTCGCGATCAGATTTTGACTAATGCGAATAGGTATGATTATTATTTAACATCATACGGTGTTCATAGAGCCCCTGCAATGCGACCTCATTGCAACTCCTTTGACGCCCGGAGCCTGGGCGTTACACCAGACCGAGGATCGGTCTGTCGGCACTCGGTGCCACCTCTACTTCTTACTGTTCAGTTTGATAAGGCGGGAAATTTCCATGATGGAACTCAGTCCAGATTCGTTACCGAAGCTATCTGTCAACGGTCACGAGGAACATATCTGGCTCTTGCAGCAGCAATACCCCGAACGCATTCTCAAACACCTCTGCGCCTGGCGGCTCGATGCTGATGTCGATCTTTCAAGGCTTGAGTTGGCGATCAAGGCCGTCATCGAAGCACTGCCTGATTTGAATGCACGCTATCAATTCAACGACGACGGCGAGGTGGACAAAATCCACGCCAGTGACTGGAAATCCTGTGTCGAACTCATTCGCTCACACTCCGACGCCGAAGCCACCGAGCAATTGCTCTCGCGGCAAGCGGCATCGTGGGACGCGCAAAGCCAGCCGCCATTCAAGGCGCTGATGATTCAAACCAGGCAGAACGTTATCCTGGCGTTCGTGATCCATCAGATCCTCGACCAGACCTGCCAGGAGATCGACCTGTATCGCGGGGTCCTGAACGCCTATGTCGGTCACTCGACCAGCGACACCCCGTGGTTGCGCCGTCAGGCCGATGGCAAGGATGCAGCGCCAGCAGCCAGCGCACCCAACGCCCGGCCAGTGGCCAACAGCAGTGAAGTGGCGGCGATTATCCTTGGCGAATTCCGTGGTGCCCTGGCTGAGCCCGACATGCAACTTACAGATGACTTCTTTGATTTCGGCGGCCACTCCCTGCTGGCCACCCGCATCATTGGCAAGCTATTGAGCAGCCACGGCATCGAAGTCCAGTTCAATGATTTTTTCAGCGCCCCTACCGCCGAGGCCCTGGCATCACGGGCCCACGTCATTGCGCATGACAACCCGGCAGCGTCTGCGCCTGGCCTGCCACAGGACGTGCAGCGGGCGCCTTTCGCGCTGGCCCAGGCCTCCCTCGGGCGGGCCTATGTCGCCTATGGGTTCGGGACGATTTTTAACCTGCCCTTTGCCTTGGATTTCCTCGACAACGTGGATGAAGCGCTGTTCGAGCAAGCCTTCCGCGACCTGCTCATCCGCCATGCCAGCCTGCGTACGACCTTCCACTTCCAGGACGCTGAGGCGTATCAGCAAATCGTGCCGGTCGCGCAACTGTCCCACTACAAATGGTTCTGGCCCAGCCATGAGAGCCGAGGGGCAACACTGGAAAGCGAAGCCGCTTATCAGTTCGACCTGGCCCGCGAACTGCCCCTCAGGGTTCGCTTCATTTACGACTCGCAGCGCAAGCGCCAAACCCTGTCTTTGCTGATCCATCACATGGCCATTGATGAATGGTCGCTCAACGTCATGATGGAAGAACTGGCCCAAGCCTACCTCGCCCGTGCCGCCGACAAAGCGCCGACCTGGGAAGCGCCTGCCCGCTCATTCCACGAGTTCGCCGTGCAAGAACAAAGTACCGGCGTCAATCAGCAGCATCTCGACTATTGGACGAGCCTGTTGCGTGATGCAACCCGCGGTTTGACACTGCCCTCCCCTGATCATCAGGCGAGCGCGCCTGCCGAAGCCGCTTCGACGAAGGCTCAATGGTTCGAAATCAAACCCGACCAGGACCTCACCGATAACCTGTATGCCTTCGCCAGACAGAACAACTCGTCGCTGTTCGGCGTGGTCTATACGGCCATCGCGCTGTCCCTGCACAAACTCGGTGACTTGCAGGACCTGGTGATCGGCACATCGGCTTCCGGGCGCACCGACCCCGGGTTTTACGAAACGGTCGGTTACTTCACCACCATGGTCGCGCACCGGGTGCAGTTCGATCCTCAGCAGACAGTGGGCACTCTGATCGAAAATGTCACCCACCTGATCAATGACTCCATGGCTTATGCCGATGTGCCGATGGAGACGATTCAACAAGCCTTGGGCATGACGGCTGCAGACGGCCTGCTGTTCGACGTTTATATCCAGATTCATGCCAACAACGCATTGAACGGCACCCTGAACACGCCAGACGCAGGAACGATCCGCTACCGACAGATTGACCCGGACAAGAACCAATCGATGTTCGGTATTCAGTTCGAGATCCTGGAAAACCTGATCGACGGCAAACGCTCACTGCGCCTGGTGATCACCTACCGTTCGGAGCGTTACAGCGCCGAACAGATGGCACGCCTCAGCGCAATGATCGATCACGTGTTTGCACGCTTCACAACGCCAGATGCAGCCGGCATCGCCCTGAATCATATCCACGCATAACCCTCAATCAGGGTCTTGGTAACGCCAAAAGTGTTAACAAGACCCTGCACATCAAGCTCTACGCTTCATGCATCCCGTAGCGCTGGAACGATGAGCGCTTGGGCAAGCGGTAGTGCGTTCGACCGAGTAGCCGGTTGGCAATTGTCGCATTGCGAATGGCCGCTACCCCGAGATCCGGCGAACCCACACCGTGCTGGAAGATCTCCGCGTTCTGCACAAAAATACGGCCCGTGCCTTCGTCGCAGCGGCGCGCCGTAAAATCTTCCTGGACGATACAGTCGCCGAATTCATCGGTTTCAAGCACAACGCCTTTGAGCCGTTCAAACCACTGTGGCCAGGCATGCCCGTAACCCGTCGCCGCAACAATGGCATCGGCCTCAAGGGTGCCGGTCTGGTCCAGTTCGCGGTGCCGGTAGACAATTCGCAGCGTGCCGTCGACATCCTCCACAGTCTCGACCTCGCAGTTGGAAAGCAACGTCAGACCTGTATCAGCGCCGCCAATCGAGCGTTCGTAGATCAGGTCGTAGATCTGGGCAATGGTCGAAAAACTGATGCCCTTGTACAGCAACCCCTGCCCCGCAACGATATCTCGGCGACGTTCCCGTGGAATACTGTGGAAGTACTCCATGTAGGATGGCGTAAAGCACTCCTGCCCAAGTTTTGAATACTCCATGGGATGGAAGCCTGGCGAACGCGTGATCCAGCGAATCGAAGCTCCGGCCGCAATCCGTTCGGGGGTCAACTCGTTGAACAATGCCAGCACGCACTCCGCCGCACTCTGCCCGGAGCCAATCACCGTGACCCGTCGGCACTGCGCCAACTGCTCCTGCCTTTTGCCGAACTCTGCCGAATGCATGACCGGCGGCGTGCTCTTGAGCTGGGCCCATTTCGGCAACAGCGGCACGGTGCCGACGCCAATCGCCAGGTCCCGGCTGTAGTAACGGCGTTTGAAGCCGGACACGGACTGGCTCTCAATCAGGAATCGGTCAACGCTCGCGTCATAGCTCACATCACAGATGTCTTCGCCGAAGTGGCAGACGGGCAACTGCTGCGACGCCCATCGGCAGTAATGGTCGTACTCGCGCCGCGGCACCTGAAAGTTCTCGTAGTAATAGAACTGATACAGGCGATCGTGCTGATGCAGGTAGTTCAGATAACTCAGTGGATGCGTGGGGTCAGCCATCGTCACCAGGTCCGCCAGGAAGGGAACCTGAAGCGTCGTGCCTGGCAAGAGAAGTCCTTCATGCCAGCGAAATTCCGCTTTGCGATCAAGGAAAATACCCGTCACGCCCGTGTGCCTGGACAGTAATGCAGCCAGCCCGAGATTAAAGGGCCCAATGCCAACACCGGCAATATCTACAGTGGGTATATCCGTCATCCGATCCATCTCCAAAGGGACTGCTTTTTGGATAGAAGGGAGCACGCTCTGTGGTGCCCCTCTCCATTCATTTCAATATTATTCAGAGGCGCTCACGAGCCTTCAGCCATGAGCAGCCGTTCGACGTCGTGTGCATTGCGGCAGCGCAGCAATTGCCCGGGTGAAAGCACCACCGAAAAGTCTTCCTGGAACCGCGCCGAAATGGCTTTCAAATGCTGGGGACGCAACCCCAGGCTGATGAAATCCACCGCGTCATTGACCCCGTCTTCCAACGGGCGGCCCAATACACTCAAGTAGAGGTCCAGCACCTTGTTTCTCTTGGTCGAGATGATTCTGGCGGCAGGCTCGGCCACTTCATTCGCCGGCGCAGTGAGCAGGCTGCGGGCACGCTGGCGATCAGGCTTGCCGTTTTGCGACAGCGGCAACTCATCCACGCTCAAGAACCGCGTGGGGACATGGGAATGCGGCAGATGTTGGCGGGCATAGTTGCGCAACTCGGTTGCCGTCAGCTCCGCGGCACCCTGCTGGCCGACATACAGCGCACCGATGCAGACCTCACCTCGACGCTGCTCGCCATAATCCACGACCAGCACGTGCCTGACCGATGGGTGATTGATCAATTCGATCTCGATATCCGGAAGCGATACCCGTACACCGCGAACTTTCACATAGCCGTTGACCCGACTGTCGAAGATCAAGGTGCCATCGCGACGGTAGCGACCACAGTCACCGGTGCGGAACGCACGAACGGCCTGGCCATGTTCATCGTTGACGGTCACGAACTCGCTCTGTGTCAGCTCGCCGTTTTCCAGATAGCCCAGTGCGAGATTGACACCGGCCGTGTGAATTCGGCCGACAACGCCCGCCGGGCAATGCTCACCCTGTGAATCAAGGGTGAAGTAACGGTTACCGGGCAAGGGCCTGCCGTAGGGGATCAGCGCTTGGTCATCAGCAGTGATTTCGTGCCAGATACTCCAGATGGTTGTCTCCGTCGGCCCCCCAAGGGAGATCAACCGGGAGTCCGGCAGCAGCGCGCGCAGCTCGGCGATCACAGCGGGCTTGATGTAGTCCCCCCCCTGCGCAATCAGGCGCAGGCTCTTCAAGTCATGAGCGGCGCGGCAAGAAAGAAGCATCTCCAGGATGGCGGGCACCGAACACCACAACGTCACCTGATGCAGGGCAATCAACTGATTCCAGCGCACCGCATCCTTTTCCTCGCCATGGCCAGGCAGTACCAGCGTCGCCCCCGCTGTCAGGCAGCCCAACACGTCGAAAACCGACATGTCATGGTGAAGCGGGGTTACGGACATGAACACATCGCGCTCGGTCACGGCCCAGCGCTCAAGGGTGCTGCCAATGACATTGGCGGTGGCTCGATTGCTCAGCACCACGCATTTGGGCTTTCCGGTGGTGCCCGAGGTATAGAGGTAATAGGCCGGCGCTTCGCTTGACGACAGGTCCTCCATCACCGGTGGAACCTCGGCTTGCGCTGCCAGCAGCTCATCGGGTGTCGCGCAAGGACGCTCGACAGACTCGCCCTGGGTGATCACCACCAGATCAGGTCGACAGTTTTCCAGCAGGAAAAGCCGTCGCTCCTCAGGTGCTGAAGCATCGATGGGGACCCAGATCAAGCCCGTCAGTGCACAGGCCAACGTCACCATCGTGTGCTCCGGGCTACGGGGCAGGCATATGGCAACCACATTGCCCCGAGAAAGCCCGCGCGCTCGCAAGGCAGCGATCACCCGGCATACGCCGTCGCCAAGCTCGGCATAACTGATTTGCCGGTCGCCGCTGATGAGGGCGATTCTGGCGTTGCTACGATCAAAGATATTGCTCGCGATCTGCCCGAGAAACGCTGCGTGGCACGCCTCGGTCACCGGGCTATTCAGCCGGTAGTGGCGCCTGTCGATAATCGCCGGGGTATCAATGGCAAAAACACCGTTTGCCGTGATCTGACCGATCGCCCTTTCGAAGGCACTCAAGATATCGCTGACCACCGCCGGATCCAGCACTTCGCGCGCATAGTCAATGTCGAACACCAAGGCACCCTCAGCATTCGCCGAGAAGCGGATATCCATCCCCACTTGAGGTGTCTGGGTCAGTCCGCCACACAGGCTCATGGGACTGTCCGCCGGCGAGACCGGCCAGGAAAAACCGTTGGTGATCACCACGGGCAGGACGGGGCCTGGACCGTGGGATTCGAACAGCAACCGGGCAAGGTCAACCCCTGAAAAGGCCAGATGTTGCAAACCTTCCAGCACATCGACTTGCAGCTGGGTAGCCCGCTGCGCAAAACCGTCTGGATCGGTGCTCCAATTGACCGCGATAAAGCTTGAGCGATTGGCGAAGGCACCACTCGTTTGCGGAGCAACAGGCACCGCGACACACACGCCCCCCTCATCGACCCAGTGGGAAAGCACTTCCAGTACCAGCGCCATCAGGGCGGAGTTCTTGAACAGCCGTTGCCGCGCGCCCAGTTTGCAGAACGCGCTGAACACCGCCTTGGGCACCAACAGGCTCTGCCGCTCATAGCGAGAAGCGCCCACCTGGTCCAGCGGGGTGATCCACGGCAAACGTGGAGCGCCGCTCACGCTGGCGAGTTTGTCTTTCCAATAAACGGCATCCGCCTTGCGTTGGCGGGCGAGGTCTTCTGGCTCGGGCATAACCTCGGTGAACGGTTCCTCGCCGACCACACCGTCGAACAGTTCAACCATGAGGGTTGCGATCGATCGCCCATCGAGAATCAATGCATCAAGGCGCACAAAAACCCTCAGATGACCTTCCGGGAGCAGGAAAACCGTAACATTCCAAGGCGAGCGATCCAGTTCGAACAGCGCATGCGCATAAGCCTCACGACGCGCCTCAACATAGCCAAGGGCATCGTCTGGCGACAGAGCCGTGAGGTCGACTTCCTGCAGGTTTATCTGCACCTCGTCACTGACAAACTGCACGAGTTTTTGCGCATCGATCCGTGTTCTCAGGCTTTCGTGGCGCCGGACCATTCCGGCCAAACGGCTTCGCAGCAGGGCAGGATCCAAAGAGCCGCGGTATTCGCGAAACTCCTGCATGGCCACGCCGCCCAGCGGCATCTGCGGGCTGCGCCCAAGCAGATAGGCCTGCTGAAGAGCGTTCAGCGGCAGCCCGCGCTGAGAGAACGGTAGATCCAGGACAGCGGAGCAGACTGACGCCTCACGCACGATCGCCACGAAGCGATCGAACAGATTCGACACCCAGGCTTCTGGCAGAGCATCAAGGCGAATGTCCCAATTGATCAATATGCCGCCGTCGGCGCACGCGATCTGCGCGTCGAGTGCAACCTGAGGCCCTTGGGAGATCACCCAGTTCATCGGCCCGAAGACCCGCCGGACGCGCTCCGAGAGAAGATCGCCGCCCGGCATGTCCAACGCTGCGGTAAACACCACCGGTGCCAGTTGCGGCGAACCATGATGACGAGATAGATCGCGCATCAGATTCACCCCGGGATAGGCGCTATGTTCGAGCAAGTCGAGCATTCTTTTCGCCATCTGCGTGCAAAGGGCAGCGGGGCTGCGGGCCGACTCGATATCCACATCGAGAATCAGCACGTTGGCAAAATCACCGACTACCCGCTCGACGTCATCCACCAGTGGCGGACGCCAGAACGAGGGCACGTTGAGACGGAATTTCCGGTCCCCTGTCTGCGCCCCGAGTACCACCGCGAAAAGCCCCATCATCAAGGTCGACAGGGTCATTCTTCGCTCACGGGCCAGACGCTGCAGCGCCTGACGCTCATCGGGGCCAAGCCATGTGCTCAATCGATGGCTGCGGGCTTGATCAGGCTGAACCTCGAGAAACGGCAATGTGGGCGCAGGAGCGATTTCAGCCAGGCGCTCACGCCACCAAATGCGGTCTCGTTCCCGGGCGACTTTGAGCGAGGTGTCGGTACGCGCCTTGTCATACCAATCGAAGAAAGAAGGCGTGTGTGGAACCGGTCCGTCGGGGTCGTCATAAAACCGTGCGAGGTCTTCGATTAACGTGCGAAAACTCGATGGGTCGATGGCGATCATGTCCGTATCGACGTGCAAGCGGAACTCATCGTCCGCCAGCAGGCTGACCGAGAAACGGACGCCCGGGCAATGGCCAAGATCAAGCTGCTGATGAGTCCATTCCTCGCGCTTGCAGAGCAGATGCCGCGCTACTTCCGACTCGATCATCGAGCGTAGATCTTCGACTTCCAGCTGCGGTGACTGGTCCATCGAAGCAATGGATTGCAGGCCATCCGCATTCAGCCGGACCCGCAGCATGGGATGCAGCCGGCATACCCGTTCAAGCGCCGTGCGCAGCCGTTCCAGGTCAATGGAACGACCATCGAACTCGGCATAAAGATGAGCCGAAACTCTCCCTAAAGACGCATGAGCAGCGCGCCCGATCCAACAGGCGGCTTGCATTGAAGTTAACTCTCTCATGGCTCACTCATGTGATTGACAAATCTAAATGATTAGCGTCCCATAATAGAAACGATAATGATTATATTTCAAGACTTAATTTTTTACCCACAGGCCACGGAGGCTTTCCCCCAATGAGATCGGGCACCCTAAGAGCGAATGACACGGATGAGGTGCAAGCTATTGATGAAAAAGAGAGTTTTTCATTTACCTCCGGCGATCGAGAACTAACAGTCGCCGGGATGCTTCAGCGAATCGAAACACCTGCCATTGGCGGCGAAAACGCCAATAGCCTGTTCCAGAAAACCGTGATGCAAGCCCTCGACCGGGCGCGCAAGGCCGGTCAGAGCAACCCGATAATCGTCGGCGCCATCCCCTTCGATCCTGCTGAAGCCTCTTGTCTCTACATTCCCGAACACGCCGAGTGGCGAACACGAAGCGCCACCGTACAGACAGACGTCGCAGCACTGCCTGAACTGATCGAGCAAAAAAACATACCGGACGAGCAAGGTTTCAAACGTGCGGTAGAGCACGCGATCGTCAACTTCCGCCACAGTGACGTGCGCAAGGCCGTGCTCTCGGTGCAACGTGAGTTGGTGTTTGCGCAGGACGTGGATGTGGGTGCCATGCAGAATAATCTGCGGGCCCAGAATCAAAGCGGCTATCACTTCCGTGTACCTATGCCGGACGGCGCTACGCTGATCGGCGTCAGCCCCGAACTGCTCGTTCACAAGGACGGTCTGAACTTCGTCTCCAACCCGCTGGCTGGCTCGGCCAAACGCATGAGCGATCCACAAGCGGATCGGCGTAACGCAGATTGGCTGTCAGCCTCGGAAAAGGATCACTACGAGCACCGCCTCGTGACCGAGGACATCGCCACTCAATTGGGAGAGCTGTGCACCCAGCTGGATGTGCCCCAGCGCCCTTCCCTCATCAGCACCCCCGCACTCTGGCATCTCTCCACCCGTATCGAAGGCACCTTGGCGGATCCGACCGTCTCGGCCTTGCAGCTTGCCTGTCGCCTGCATCCAACTCCTGCCGTCTGTGGCTTCCCCACCGAGCGCGCCCGGCGCCTGATCCGCTTCGTCGAACCCTTCGAGCGTGGCTTGTTCACCGGCATGGTTGGCTGGTGCGACGCCCAAGGCAATGGCGAGTGGGTGGTGACCATTCGCTGCGGCACCGTCAAGCGCAACAGGGTTCGCCTGTTTGCTGGCGCCGGCATCGTCGAAGCCTCGAGCCCCGACTCCGAATGGACAGAAGTCCAGACCAAACTCGGCACCATGCTGCGCGCATGCGGTTTGGCCCACTAATACGAACTTTTTCAGTAGTGACAATCATGACTATAGAATTCAATCACTGGCCCCTCGACAGAGCACAGCGCTATCGGGAAAAAGGCTACTGGATCGACCAACCACTCACACACATTCTCCAGGCACGCAGCCAGTCGCAACCTCACGCATCGGCGATCATTTGCGGTGATCGTCGTTTTAGCTATGCCGAGCTGGAGCAGCTGTCGTCCAACCTGGCTTCGCGCCTGGCCGCCAGCGGGCTGGGCAAAGGCGACACCGCCTTGGTGCAATTGCCCAATATTGCAGAGTTTTACATTGTCTTGTTCGCGCTGCTCAAGGCCGGGATTGCGCCCCTCAACGCGCTCTACAGCCATCGAAAACTCGAACTCAAAAGCTACGCCCAGCAAATCACGCCAAGGTTGCTGATCGCCTCTCGCGAGCATGAAGTCTTTCGCGACGACAGCTACATCACAGACCTCAAGGAAGTGGGTTCCAGCCCTGAAATCACCCTGCTGCTGGGCGAACCGCGTGACGAAAACAACCTTACCGCCTGGATCAAAACCCCAAGTGAGCACCCCGTGGACTTCTCCCCCAGCGAACCGGGCGAAGTGGCGCTATTCCAACTGTCGGGCGGCAGCACAGGCACCCCCAAACTCATCCCGCGCACCCATAACGACTATCACTACAACGCCCGGGCAAGTGCGCAAGTATGCGAGCTCACTGCACAAACGCGCTTTCTCTGCGCCCTGCCTGCGGCGCACAACTTCTTGCTCAGCTCGCCCGGCGCCCTGGGCGTCCTGTATGCCGGCGGCACTGTCGTCATGGCTCCGAGCCCGGAGCCGTCGACGTGCTTTTCGATCATTCAACGCCATGAAGTGAATACCGTGGCCCTGGTTCCAAGTGCGGTCGCCTTGTGGTTGCAGGCCGCGCCGGAGCACAAAGAGCAACTGCAATCGCTGGAGTTCCTCCAGGTCGGCGGCGCCTGTTTCGCCGACTCGCTCGCACGCCAGGTTCCCGCAGTGCTCGGCTGCACGTTGCAGCAGGTGTTCGGCATGGCCGAGGGCCTGATCAACTACACCCGCCTGGACGACTCTGATGAACAGATCTTCACCACTCAAGGCCGTCCGATCTGCCCGGATGACGAAATCAAAATAGTCGACGAACAAGGCCTTCCCGTCCCGCACGGCGAGCCTGGCATGCTCGCCACTCGCGGTCCTTACACGTTCTGCGGCTATTACCGAAGCCCCGAGCAGAATGCCCAGGCGTTTGACCATGAGGGTTACTACTATTCCGGCGACCTCGTTGAGCTCACACCGACAGGTGATTTGCGGGTCGTCGGCAGGGTCAAGGATCAGATCAACCGCGGTGGCGAAAAAGTCGCCTCGGAGGAAATCGAAAACCTCATCGTCCTCCACCCGGACGTGACCCACGCCGGTCTGGTGGCCATGCCCGACGACCGACTGGGGGAAAAGAGCTGCGCCTTCGTCGTCACCCGTAACCCCCATCTCAAACCACCCGCCTTGAGACGCCACTTGATGGAACTCGGCATCGCCGAATACAAACTGCCCGATCGCATTCGGCTCATCGAGACCATGCCCCTGACGGCTGTCGGCAAGATCGACAAAAAGCAACTACGCCAACTCCTGGCGGCGGAAACCACCCGCGCCTGGCTACACACCCGCGTACTGCAACTTGTCGAGGACTGTGAAGACCTGGACCCTGAGGAAAACCTGATTTTCTACGGCCTCGATTCCTTGCGGGTGATGAAGCTCGCTGCGGAGCTCAAAGAGCGCGGCATCGCTGTGAGCTTCGAAGAGCTGGCGGCCTCGCCCACGCTCGCCAGTTGGTGGTCGCTGGTAGACACCAAGCAAAAAGCCGCCTGACCGGGCGGCCTCTAAAAGGAGTTAGGTATGACTTTATCCACCGCCGACCAAAGCAGGCTTGAGCGCTTCTGGCAGCACTGCGTAACGAATCAGTACTTCAATATCGGGTACCCCGAATCAGCGGACTTCGATTACTCCCAGCTGCATCGTTTCCTGCGCTTTTCGATCAACAACTGCGGGGATTGGAACGAATACAGCAACTACCTGTTGAACTCATTCGACTTTGAGAAGGACGTCATGACGTACTTCTCCGAGCTGTTCAACATCGCGCTCGAAGACAGCTGGGGCTACGTCACGAACGGGGGGACCGAAGGCAACATGTTTGGCTGCTACCTGGGTCGCGAACTGTTCCCGAATGGCACCCTGTACTACTCGAAAGACACCCATTACTCCGTTGCGAAGATCGTCAAGTTGCTACGGATCAAATGTCGTGCAGTCGAGTCATTGGCCAATGGCGAAATCGACTACGACGACCTGATGGCAAAAATAACCGCCGACCAGGAACGCCACCCCATCATCTTCGCCAACATCGGCACCACCCTGCGCGGAGCCGTCGACAATATCGCCACCATTCAACAGCGTCTGCAGCAGGCGGGCATTGCCCGTCATGACTACTACCTGCACGCAGACGCAGCGCTGAGCGGGATGATCCTGCCTTTCGTCGATCACCCACAACCCTTCTCGTTCGCCGATGGCATCGACTCGATTTGCGTCTCCGGCCACAAGATGATCGGTTCACCCATTCCTTGCGGAATCGTCGTGGCCAAACGCAAGGACGTTGCGCGCATCTCGGTGGAAGTGGACTACATCCTGGCCCATGACAAGACCATCAGCGGCTCGCGCAATGGCCATACACCCTTGATGATGTGGGCGGCGCTACGCAGCCACTCGTTCGCTGACTGGCGCCAGCGTGTCCACCACAGCCTGGAAAAAGCCCAGTATGCAGTGGATCGATTCCAGGCTGCGGGGATTGATGCCTGGCGCAACGAGAACTCCATCACCGTAGTGTTCCCTTGTCCGTCGCAGAGGATTGCGAAGAAATATTGCCTGGCGGTATCTGGCGATACAGCGCACTTGATAACGACACCCCATCATCATGACAACGTAATGATCGACGCATTGATCGATGAGGTCATTACCGAACTTGAGACGGATGCCTGGCAATTCGGGGGCGCGCATGTCAAACAAGGAGGGAATGAGCGACGACCTTCAAACTCCGTCAGGGAAACGTGCCCCCGATTCGACGTCATCTGAAACTGGCTATTTTCAACACACCTTGAGACAAGCACCATGTCGCCACTTAAAACACCTGAAGCCTGCGAAAACCTCAATGATATTCGGGCAGGCATCGATTTTTATGATCGCCAGATCCTTGAGTCCTTGAAACTACGCCTGGGTTATGTAAAAGCCGCTGCGCAATTCAAAGCCAATGAGCGGGCTATCCCCGCTCCAGAGCGGGTCGCGGCGATGCTCGAAGACCGTCGCGAGTGGGCGGTCGCCGCCGGCTTCGAAGTGGCCTTCGTCGAGAAACTCTACAAGCACATTATTCATTGGAATATCCAACAGCAGATTCTGCACTGGCAAGAAACCTATTCCGACCGAAATACCGCATAAGCCCATAGATGAGCGTATGACCAGGTCTACTGTGTAGACGTTTCCGAGTTTATGGTTCTGAAAGGGCGCCAGAGAGAGGCGCCCTGCCCCTTTTCCTGAATGTTCAGGACTAAAGTTCACAGGCTTTACCCACAAAAGACCTGATGACAGCAGAACCGACTATCCTTGCGGATAGTGAACGCTGCACTCTCGGCAAAAAGGGACGCCATGCCAGACTATGATCGCGCCATCGGCTCCAGACCCGGCATCACATGCGGTGATCGAACCTGCCTGATCAGGCCTTGGTTACCCTGGATGACTTCAATTGCGGTTTTCTGTCTTTTCACGGCAACTCCCGGATACGGCCAGAACCTGCCAACTGCAGCGGGTGTCGAAAACGCCACGGTTACGGTGATTCAAGCGCAGGAAATCGTTTCCAGGGCCACCCTCGAAGCCGTTCGCTGGAGCGGCCCTGAATCCGGCCCGCAAGCCCTGCGGGGCAAGAGCATCGCCCTTGTCGCAGAAGATTTGCGTAACGGTGGAATTGTCGGTGTCGCACAGGGCGCTCGCGAGGCAGCCAAGGCGATGGGCTGGACGCTGAAAATATTCGATGGCGCTGGGTCATCGGTCGGGCGCGCAAAGGCCTTTTCCGATGCCCTGGCAGCGAAACCCGACGGCCTCATTCTGTGCGGTTCCGATGCCCTTGAGAACAATGCGGCGCTGATCCTCTTCGCCAACAGGGATGTGCCGGTGGTCGGCTGGCACGCAGGGGCACGCCCCGGGCCGATTGACGGCACGCCGGTGGCCATGAACGTCACGACCGATCCGCTCGAAGTGGCTCGCCTCACGGCCATGGCGGCAGTGGCACAGTCAAACGGACACGCCGGCGTGGTCATCCTGACCGACTCCAAATACAGCATCGCCATGGCGAAAGCCAACGCCATGGAAAACGTCATTCGGGCCTGCCGGGAATGTACATTGCTGGAAGTGCGCGATGTCGCGATCTCCGAAAGTGGCGAGAAGATGCCGACGATCACCAACGAGCTGCTTCAGCGCTATGGCAAGCGCTGGACCCACACCCTGGCCATCAACGATATCTATTTCGACTACTCGATTGCCTCATTGACCAACGCTGCAATACCCAGTGACAGCATCAGTCTGTTGTCCGCCGGTGATGGCAGCGCTTCGGCTTTCTTGCGCATACAGGCAAAAACCTACCAGACCGTCACCGTGGCCGAGCCGCTAAACCTGCATGGCTGGCAAGTGATGGATGAGTTGAACCGGCTGTTTGCAGGTCAGCCGGTGAGCGGCTTCGTAGCACCAATTCACCTGGTCAATGCCGACAATATCGCCTTCGACGGCGGGAAGAAATTCCAGTACGACCCTGACAATGGTTATCGAGACATCTATCGCCACCAATGGAACCCCTGACATTGGACGTCATTTCCCGGCTCGGACGCCAGCTGTTGCCGCAATCGCTACGCGCACAGTTCACACTGGCGTTTCTGACACTGGCGCTGCTGATCCTGGCGGGTGGTGCAACTGCGGTCTACGCGTTGCGCACATCAAACAGCGCCACCCGCCAGCTGACGGATGAACGACTGGTCCGCATGCAAAATGGGCAAGACATGCTGCATCGTACCTTGCTGATCGAACGCCAGACCGATCAGCTTCTGACAACCCGCTCCCCCGACACCCTGCGTTCAAGCTATGCAGCGACCGTCGAACAGCTTGAAGCCCTTGATCAGCTGGTGCAGCAGCTGACTGCCGCGAACAGTGGCGTGGCGATACTCGACATGTATCAGTCGAGTCAGATGTTCCGCAATACTGCCAACATCGTTGCGCAATTGCGCGAAAGCCTGCTGCAAACCGAGGTCACCTTCGAGCAAACCCTGGAGGATCACACTGCCCGGTTAACCGCGGCCCAGACCCGGGCCAGCCTGGAGCTGGCGGTGTTACTTTTCGATCTGCCGCAGGCTGTTGACAGTGATGCCGTGCAACGCCTGCAGATCCGGTATGAGCACCTGTCACGCACCACAGGCAAGTTACCCGACGCTGATGTCGAGATACCCAAGCTCTTCTCCCTGCGCCTGAAGCTCATCAATCAGCACAACGTCATACAGCGGTTCAATGAGGAGCTGAAGAATGAGGCCGGGGTTCTGGTCGCGTTGGCCCGTGCGCAATCCAGTGCTTACACCGAAGACTATCGCGAAGCCGTACAACGCCTGGTGGAGGCCTCAAACCGTAGCCAGCAATGGGTGTTGATCATGTTGGGCGCCAGCCTGGTGTTCGCCTGGTTTGTGACCCGGGTCTTCATGGGCCGTCATGTGCTCGTGCGCCTGAATGCAATAAGCCGGCAATTGCGTCAGGAACACACTGACAAAACGCATTTGATGATGGCGGAGCATGGGAAGGACGAGATCGCCAACATGGCTCGTGCGGTGAATCAATTCCTCAAAGACCGACTTCAGCTGGAAAAAAAATCGGTTCAATTGAGTATCGCCACAGAGCGACTCGCCGTGCAAAACAGTCGATTGGAGCAAGAAGCCATCATCCGTACCGGACAAGGTCATGTCCTGGAGCTGATCGCCAGGAGTACCGAGCTTGCAGAAGTCCTCGACAGCCTGGCTCACCTGGTCGAGTCCCAACTGGAGGGGATGATGGTGTCCATCCTGGTGCTGGATGAGGATGGCAAGCACCTGCTGCATGGGGCTGCGCCCAGTTTGCCGAAAGCCTATAACCAGCTCATTGACGGGATTGCAATCGGTCCGAACGTCGGTTCATGCGGCACCGCTGTGTATCGACGAGAACCGGTCATCGTCACGAATATCGAGCTGGATCCGCTGTGGGAGGATTACCGTTCAATTGCTGCGCCCTATGGGTTTCGCGCCTGCTGGTCGACGCCGATCCTGTCCCATGAGCGAAAGGTATTGGGTACGTTTGCCTTGTATTCCAACACTGTACGCAGCCCTGGCTCGACCGAGACGCGGCTGATCGACATGGCGACACCGCTTGCCGGCATTGCAATAGAACGCCAACTTACCGAGCAGCGCATTCGCTTTATGGGCGACCATGACGCACTGACCGGGCTGCCGAATCGCACACTGCTCGAAGACCGCCTCAAGCAGGCAATACTTTATGCTCAGCGCTACAACCGCCAGGTGACGGTGGCGTTTCTCGATCTGGACAAATTCAAACTGGTGAATGACAGTCTTGGGCACAGTGCTGGAGACGAACTGCTGAAAACCGTCGCCCAGCGCATGCTGGAATGTGTACGCCGCACCGACACCGTCGTGCGACTGGGTGGCGACGAGTTTGTGATCATCCTGTTCGACCAGCCCTCAGACCTCGACGGCGTTACCCCTGCCCTGCACAAAATCCAGGAAGCCATCCTGCGGCCGATTCAGCTAAGCGGACATACACTCCACGTCACCTGCAGCATGGGGTTGGCCACTTACCCTGCCGACGGCAGCGATACCGACACGTTGCTCAGCAACGCAGACGCCGCGATGTACCGGGCCAAGGAGCTGGGTCGCAACAGTTACCAGTTCTATACGAGCGAGATGAATAACAAGGTTCAGGGCAAGCTCGCCATGCAAGACGGGCTTCGAAATGCACTCAACCATGACGAGTTCCTGCTGCTGTACCAGCCACAGGTGGATTTGCAGTCAGGTCAGATTATCGGCGTAGAAGCACTGATCCGCTGGCAGCACCCCGAGCTCGGCATGGTGTCTCCAATCAAATTCATTCCGCAGGCCGAAGAAACCGGGTTGATCGTGCCCATCGGCGACTGGGTGATTCATACCGCGTGCAGACAGAACAAGGACTGGCAGGATGCGGGCTGGCCGCCGATCACCATGTCGGTGAATATTTCAGCACGCCAGTTTATCGAAAGGGACCTGATCGACCGAGTGAGGCATGCCTTGAAAGAAACCGGACTGGACCCGATGTACCTTGAGCTGGAGCTGACCGAAAGTCTGATCATGCAAGACCTTCAGCAAGCCATCAACAAAATGAAAGAACTGCAATCAATGGGGATCAGCCTCTCGATCGACGACTTCGGCACCGGCTACTCCAGCCTTGCAGCCTTGAAAAGCTTCCCGATTGCGAGACTCAAGATCGATCAGTCTTTCGTGCGCGATCTGCCCGACAACGAGAACGACAAAGCCATCGCCACCGCGGTGATTTCGTTGGGGCACACACTGAACCTCAGGGTCATTGCCGAAGGTGTCGAAACCCAGGAGCAGCAAACCTTCCTGCATGAAAACGGCTGCGATGAAATTCAGGGCCACTTTTTCAGCAGAGCGGTCAGTGCAGAGGAAATCAGCCTGTTACTGCGTACGCCCCGATTGCCTCAATCGAGCCGCATTGCGAGCCCTGACTCGGCAAGGCGAAAACGCGATGTAAAACGCCCAAGCAGCCCAATGCCCGGGCATTAATGACTCAGTGTGGCGTACGTTCGGCGTGGTCTTTCACATACTCATGAAAAGCGCTCATCGGGTGACCTCATTGCCATCCAACAGAGGCTCTTCCCCCGTGTTCGCGTAGACCGCTTCATTGTCCTTGGGGACGAGCAACACAATCGCACCGACGATGACTTCAAAAATCCCGCTGCCGACGATGACCATGCCGGTTTCGAACCGGGCATAAAGTGCCGCACCGCAGGCCCCGGCAATGAGAATGGAGGCCCCCAGCGCGGCATAGCGTAACCTTGCCAGCCCGGCAATCTCGCTTTGCCTGAACGTGGTTTGAATCAGCAGAATGAACGAGATGTCGATCAGCGGCCCGCCGAGCGCGGCCAGGCCTGCGCCGAACATCATCCCGACCAGGACGTACTCCGCTGGCAGGTACATCACCGCCGCACCGATGGTCGCAATGCCCAGGCCGTTGACCACCGAGCCGAAGGTAAAACCACCGTACAAGCGTCGGATATGCAGGTTGCCGACGACAAAAATAGAGATCAGGTTGCCGCAACCATAGGCGCCCATGATCAGGCCGTAGGCGGCAAAGCCCCGTACACCGAAACCCTGGATGTCGTACTTGACCACGGCCAGCGCCATGCCGATGGAAATGCCCAGGCTCCAGGCGACGTTGCCCAACCCCGCACACACATACACCACCTGCATCTGCCGACGACCGATCAGGCTGCGCCAACCGGCGGTGAAGGCGGCACGCCGGCTCGTCACCTTGACCGGTTGGCGAGGCAATGCCGTGCTCAGCTTCATCACCGCCCAGGCCGAGATCAGGAACGTCAGGCTATTGAGGGTAAACAGATGTTCAAGCGGAATCAGCAAGGTAATGGCCGCGGCCAGCATCGGCCCGATCACCCGGGCCACCCGGATAATTGCGTCGAACAGCGCGTTGACGGCCTGCAACTGGTCCGGCGCCGCGACAATGCGTGGCAGGCTGGCGCGCAAGGCCGGTTCGAACAAAGAGTTGACGATCATCATGAGCATGACCGGCACCGCCAGCATCCACAGGCTCAGGATGTCCAACGCCCAAGCCAGCATCGGAATCAGCGCGAGCCCGGCCCGCGCAAGGTCAGCGCCGATCATCGTGCGCCGATGGTCCCAGCGCTCGGCCCAGATCCCTCCCAGCAACGCGCCCGCCAGCGCCGCCCCGCCGCGCAACGCACTAAGCCAACTCGCATCGGTGCCGGCGATCTGCACCGCCATCCAGGCGACAGCGATCGCGAACAATTCGTCGCCGATCGAGGATAGCGCCAGCCCTCCCCATAGCAACGCCACAGGCCGCTGAAGCAACGGTCTAAACAACTTCATATCATCAATTCCGCACATGAAGACCCGTCATACAACGGACCTGTAAGCCCACTATTGGCCAGATTGACCAAGCGCAAGGTCGATCACCGAAAAAGCCGAAAGCTGGTAACGGCCCAGGCAGTTCGGGCACAGCAAGAAGCGAGCTTGCTCACGATGACCGCGACTCGGTTTTCAACCTGACCTTTGCACTCCCCGCAACACTGAATTGTCATCAGGCACATTGATAGCCGCCTAACGAAAGCCCCATGCTAGGGGGCTAACTCGGCGCTTATATCATTCCGAATGATAGTTACCTTTGCCTCATTCGATTCGTTTGATACAGCCCCGCCGAGCATCATCCGCCCATCTCAATACAGTGGCGGATGCATCCATGGAACAGTCATTCAAACATTTGCGCTTCCCCTTGGCCGTTTTGGCCATGCTGGTGATGAGCGCCTGCGGCAAGACCCCGGGCACCGCTGCCGCCATGCCTGCGGCCAAAGTCAGCGTGGCCAAGGTGCTGGAACAACCGGTCAACGAGTGGGACGATTTCACCGGCCGCCTCGAGGCACCGGAAACCGTCGAGATTCGTCCTCGGGTGTCAGGCCAGATCGACGAAGTCGCATTCACCGAAGGCGCCCTTGTGAAAAAGGGCGATTTGCTGTTCCAGATCGACCCTCGCCCCTTCCAGGCTGAGGTCCGCCGTCTTGAAGCCCTGGTTGCCCAGGGCCGCGCCAATGCTACCCGCAGCGAAAACGAAGCCCAACGCGGTGAGCGCCTGCGCACCAGCAATGCGATTTCCGCAGAACTGGCCGACTCGCGCAGCAGCGCCGCCCAAGAGGCCCGAGCCGCTGTCGGCGCCCTCCAGGCGCAACTGGACCTGGCCAAACTGAACCTCAGCTTTACCCGCGTCACCGCACCGATCAGTGGCCGCGTCAGCCGTGCGGAAATCACCGCCGGCAACCTGGTCACCGCCGATGTCACCGCGCTGACCAGCGTGGTCTCCACCGACAAGATTTACGCCTACTTCGACGCCGATGAGCGTGTGTACCTCAAGTACACCCAGCTCGCCCGCCAGGGCCAACGCGGTCAAACCACTCCGGTTTACCTTGGTCTGTCCAATGAAGAAGGCAACCCACACCTGGGCCAGATGAACTTCGTCGACAACCAGGTCAACCCGAAAACCGGCACCATCCGCGGTCGCGCCGTGTTTGACAACAGCAAGGGCGAATACACCCCCGGCCTCTACGCTCGCCTGAAACTGGTGGGCAGCGGGACCTATTCCGCTGTACTGATCAACGACGAAGCCGTCGGTACCGACCTGGGTAAAAAGTTTGTACTGGTGATGGACGCCGACAACAAGTCGGCTTATCGCGCCGTCGAACTGGGTCCGAAGATCGAAGGTTTGCGCATTGTGCGCAGCGGCCTGAACAAGGACGACACGATCATCGTCAAGGGTCTGCAACGGGTGCGTCCGGGTTCCCCGGTGACGCCTGAAGTGATCCCGATGGCCAGCCAGGAAACCCTCGCGGCCCTCGCTCAACAACGCCAAGCGCTTGAAGCCAGCAACCTGCCCCAAGTCGCACCTGCCAAGGTTGCGCCGGGTACGGCTGTGAAACTCGCCGCTGCGACTCCACGCGGTTAAGGGACGACAACTCCGATGAATTTTTCCCAATTCTTCATTTCACGGCCGATCTTCGCAGCGGTGCTCTCGCTGCTGATCCTGATCGCCGGCAGCATCTCGCTGTTCCAGCTACCGATCAGCGAATACCCGGAAGTCGTGCCACCGACCGTGGTGGTCCGCGCCAACTTCCCGGGTGCCAACCCTAAAGTCATCGGTGAAACCGTGGCCGCTCCGCTGGAGCAAGCCATCACCGGCGTCGAGAACATGCTGTACATGTCCTCGCAGTCCACCGCTGACGGCAAGATCACCCTGACCATCACCTTTGCGCTGGGCACCGACCTGGACAACGCACAGGTTCAGGTGCAGAACCGTGTCACCCGCTCCGAGCCCAAGCTGCCCGCCGAAGTGACCCGGATCGGTATCACGGTGGACAAGGCTTCGCCCGACCTGACCATGGTTGTGCACTTGACCTCGCCGGACAAGCGCTACGACATGCTCTACCTGTCCAACTACGCCTTGCTCAACATCAAGGATGAGCTGGCGCGGCTGGGCGGCGTCGGTGACGTGCAACTGTTCGGCATGGGCGACTATTCGCTGCGGGTCTGGCTCGATCCGAACAAGACCGCTTCGCGCAACCTGACCGCGACCGATGTGGTCAACGCGATTCGCGAACAGAACCGCCAGGTTGCCGCCGGTGCCCTGGGTGCGCCACCTGCACCGAACGCCACCGCGTTCCAGCTCTCGGTCAACACCCAAGGTCGCCTGGTCTCCGAGGAAGAGTTCGAGAACATCATTATTCGCTCTGGCGAAAACGGTGAAATCACTCGCCTCAAGGACATTGCTCGCGTCGAACTGGGCTCCAGCCAGTACGCCTTGCGTTCCTTGCTGAACAACCAACCGGCCGTGGCGATCCCGATCTTCCAGCGTCCAGGCTCCAACGCTATCGAGATCTCCAACGAAGTGCGCGCCAAAATGGCCGAGCTGAAGAAGAGCTTCCCCGAAGGCATGGACTTCAGCATCGTGTATGACCCGACGATCTTCGTTCGCGGTTCCATCGAAGCGGTGGTGCACACGCTGTTCGAAGCACTGATTCTGGTGGTGCTGGTGGTGATCCTGTTCCTGCAAACCTGGCGTGCCTCGATCATTCCGTTGGTGGCGGTACCGGTGTCGTTGATCGGTACGTTCGCCGTGATGCACCTGTTCGGCTTCTCGCTTAACGCGTTGTCATTGTTCGGATTGGTATTGGCCATCGGTATCGTGGTCGACGACGCCATCGTGGTGGTGGAAAACGTCGAACGGAATATCGGCCTCGGGCTGACACCGGTCGAAGCGACCAAACGCGCCATGCGTGAAGTAACCGGACCGATCATCGCCACCGCGCTGGTGCTGTGTGCCGTGTTTATCCCGGCGGCCTTCATCTCCGGGTTGACCGGGCAGTTCTACAAGCAGTTCGCGTTGACCATTGCGATCTCCACTGTGATCTCGGCCTTCAACTCGCTGACCCTGTCGCCAGCGTTGGCGGCCGTGTTGCTTAAAAGTCATGATGCGCCCAAGGACCGTTTCTCGAGGGTCCTCGACGGGATCTTCGGTGGCTGGCTGTTCCGTCCGTTCAACCGTTTCTTTGATCGTGCCAGCCATGGTTATGTCGGCACTGTGGCTCGTGTGATCCGCAGCAGCGGCATCGCCCTGCTGCTGTACGCCGGCCTGATGGCGCTGACGTTCCTCGGGTTCTCGAACACGCCAACCGGGTTCGTGCCTGGCCAGGACAAGCAATACCTGGTGGCTTTCGCCCAACTGCCGGACGCGGCGAGCCTCGACCGCACTGAAGATGTGATCAAGCGCATGTCCGACCTGGCCCTGAAACAGCCTGGCGTGGAAAGCGCAGTGGCCTTCCCTGGCCTGTCGATCAACGGCTTCACCAACAGCCCTAACGCCGGCATCGTGTTCGTCACCCTGAAACCGTTCGACCAACGCAAAGACCCAAGCCAATCGGCTGGTGCCATTGCCGGAGCCTTGAACGGCCAGTACGCCGGGATTCAGGAAGCCTACATGGCGATCTTCCCGCCGCCGCCGGTACAAGGCCTGGGCACCATCGGTGGTTTCCGCCTGCAGATCGAAGACCGGGGCAACCTGGGGTATGACGAGCTGTACAAAGAAACCATGAACATCATCACCAAGAGCCGCAGCGTGCCGGAACTGGCCGGGCTGTTCACCAGCTACACCGTGAACGTGCCACAGGTCGATGCCGCCATCGACCGCGAAAAAGCCAAGACCCACGGCGTGGCCGTCAGCGACATCTTCGACACCCTGCAGATCTACCTGGGTTCGTTGTATGCCAACGACTTCAACCGCTTTGGTCGCACCTATCAGGTCAACGTTCAGGCCGAGCAGCAGTTCCGCCTCGAACCGGACCAGATCGGCCAGCTGAAAGTGCGCAACAACAAAGGCGAGATGATCCCGCTGGCGACCTTCATCAAGGTCAGCGACACCTCGGGCCCGGACCGCGTGATGCACTACAACGGCTTTATCACCGCTGAAATCAACGGCGCCGCAGCCCCTGGCTACAGCTCCGGCCAAGCGCAACAGGCCATCGAAAAACTGCTCAAGGACGAACTGCCTAACGGCATGACCTACGAGTGGACAGACCTGACCTACCAGCAAATTCTGTCCGGCAACACCGCGCTGTTCGTGTTCCCGCTCTGCGTACTGCTGGCGTTCCTGGTACTGGCCGCGCAATACGAGAGCTGGAGCCTGCCGCTGGCGGTGATCCTGATCGTCCCGATGACCCTGTTGTCGGCGATTACCGGGGTGATTCTCTCCGGTGGCGACAACAACATCTTCACCCAGATCGGCTTGATCGTTCTGGTAGGACTGGCCTGCAAGAACGCGATCCTGATCGTCGAGTTCGCCAAGGACAAGCAAGAGGAAGGCCTGGACCCGCTCAGCGCGGTACTGGAAGCCTGCCGTCTGCGTCTGCGGCCGATCCTGATGACCTCCTTCGCCTTCATCATGGGCGTGGTGCCTCTGGTGTTCTCCAGCGGTGCCGGTGCAGAAATGCGTCACGCCATGGGTGTGGCGGTGTTCTCCGGGATGCTCGGGGTGACCTTCTTCGGTCTGTTGCTGACGCCGGTGTTCTACGTATTGATCCGTCGTTTTGTGGAACGCAGCGATGCCCGCAAAGCGGCCAAGGCCCTGAAACTGGAGGCGCAACAATGAGTCTGAAAGTCTTCCTGCCGAGCTTGCTGGTACTGGCCCTGAGTGCCTGTGCCGTCGGCCCGGACTACAAGACCCCGGCAACGGAGGCGGCCAACATCACGGCCGCCACCGATGGCGCCAACGGTCAGAAGAACTTCGACCGCGCACGCTTCGAAGGTGTCTGGTGGCAGCAGTTCGATGACCCGATCCTCAATCAGTTGGTGACCCAGTCGTTGCAGGGCAACCGTGATCTGCGAGTGGCGTATGCGCGCTTGAAGGCATCTCGGGCGTTCCGTGATGACGCGGCCACCCAGACCACACCCAACGTCACCAGCCGCGCCAGCAGTGATTTGGCCAAAGGCCAGATTCCCGGCCAGACCACTCAGCGCGTCAACAGCGAACGCTATGACCTGGGCCTGGACATGGCCTGGGAAGTGGATCTGTTCGGGCGCATCCAGCGCAATCTGGAAGCCGCCGATGCCGATCAACAAGCAGCCGAAGCCGATCTGCATCAACTGCAAGTCAGCATGATTGCCGAACTGGTGGACGCTTACGGTCAACTGCGCGGTGCGCAACTGCGGGAAAAAATCGCGCTGGCCAACCTGCAGAACCAGCAAGAGTCGAGCAAAATCACCGTGAGCCTGCGTGATGCCGGCGTCGGCGATCAGCTCGATGTGGTTCGCGCCGATGCCCGCCTTGCCTCCGTCGAAGCCAGCGTGCCGCAACTGCAAGAAGTGCAGGTGCGTCAACGCAACCGCATCGCCACCCTGCTGGGTGAACGACCGGACAAACTGACCGTCGACCTCAGCCCGGCCAACTTGCCGGCGATTGCCAAGTCCTTGCCGATTGGTGATCCGGGTGAGCTGCTGCAACGCCGTCCGGATATCCGCAGTGCCGAACGCAAGCTGGCCGCCGCCACCGCGCGAATTGGTGTGGCTAAGGCCGATCTGTTCCCACGGGTCAGCCTCAGCGGTTTCCTCGGCTTCACCGCTGGGCGTGGATCGCAGATCGGCTCGTCGGCAGCCAGCGCCTGGGCGCTCAGCCCAAGCATTACCTGGGCCGCCTTCGACCTGGGCAGCGTGCGCGCTCGTTTGCGGGCAGCCGATGCTAACGCCGAAGGCGCCCTGGCGACCTACGAGCAGCAAGTGTTGTTAGCGCTGGAAGAATCGGAGAACGCCTTCTCCGATTACGGTAAACGTCAACAGCGCCTGATCTCGCTGATTCGTCAGAGTGAGTCAAGCCGTGCTGCGGCTGACCTGGCGCAAATTCGCTACCGCGAAGGCACCGTGGATTTCCTGGTGCTGCTCGATGCACAACGTGAGCGCCTTGCCGCCGAGGATTCCCAGGCCCAGGCCGAGGTTGATCTTTACCGTGGCATCGTCGCCATCTACAAGGCCCTCGGCGGTGGCTGGCAACCCGAGACGGTCGCCAGCAGGTAACCCCTTTTCAAGAGCTCCTTTGGTTGGCCGCAACCAACCAAATTTTTTGCCCCGCGTCTCATTCGGTCGCGGGGCTTTTTTTGCCTGCAAACAATGGTGATTCCCCACATTCCCCCGTGTTAGCGGTGATCGTCGGATTTGCGGGTTTCCTGGACAGTCACCGTAGCCGTGGTCCCGGCACGCAGCGTGTTTTTGCCGGCATAGTCGGCGTCGATCTGAATCCGTACCGGCACCCGTTGCGCCAGTTTGACCCAGGTGTAGCTTGGGTTGATGTTGGCCAGCAAACGCCCGCCGGGCAGGTTCTCCCGGTCGGCAATGGCGAAAGCGATGCTTTGCACGGTGCCGCCAAAACGTTCGCCACTCATCAATTCGATGTCGACCCGGTCACCCTCCGCGATTCGCGGCAGTTTGGTTTCTTCGAAGTAGCCGCTGATATAAAACGAGTCGCTGTCCACCAGCGCCACCAGCGGCCCGCCCGCGGTCGCGTAATCGCCCTGCCGCGTCAGCAGATTGGTGACGTAGCCACTGACCGGCGATTCGACCCGAGTGCGCTGCAGATCGTGTTCAGCCTCGGCCAATGCGGCGATGGCCAGTTGCACGTTGGCCTGGGCAAAACCCAGGTTGGCCTGGTTGCGCAGCAAATCGGCCTGGGCCACCGACACCTCGGTACTGGACTTTTCCCACTCTTCGCCAGAAACCGCCATGCGTTCCTTGAGGGTCCGTCGACGCAGCTCCTCGCTTTGACGCTGCTTGAGCAGCGCCTGACTGGCAACGATGGTGGCTTGCGATTGCCCCAGCGAGGCCTTCGCCACTTCGACCGAACGCTTGGCATGTTCCACCGCCAGGGCGTAACGCGAGGGATCGATTTCCAACAGCAACTGCCCCTTCTCCACATGCTGGTTATCCTGCACACCCAGGCGGACGATGCGTCCCGCAACATCGGCGGACAAAGTCACCACATCGGCACGCACCCGTGCGTCCCGGGTCCACGGTGCGCGGGTGTAATGCTCCCAGGCAAACCAGCCGAGCACAAAAGCCAGCACGACCACTGCCAGTGTCGAGAATTGGGCAAGAATCTTCTTCAAGGCATCAGGCTCCCATCGCCAGTATCAACATCGCGCACACGCAGGCGTACAACGCGCCTTCGAACAAGGCTTCATGCCAGACGAATTGCAATACGCCGAGGCGCCGCAGGAACCAGTCCAGCACCAGGAAAATCGGCAAGCCCAGCAGCAGCGCCTGGGCAATCGGCGGCAGATAGACGCCGCCTATTTCCAGATCAATGGTCAAGCGCAGGTACTCCTTGCAAGGTGACAGGCTCAAAGTGGCCACGGTGGCGCTCCAGGAACGACACCACGATCAACAACGCCACACGCATGCGAAACACTGACCACAGGTGTTCATGGACGCTGCAGTGCAGCGCGTCCAGCTCATCGCCCAAGGCGTGCAGGCTGTCGATCACGCGATCCACTTCGATGTTCGGCCGACCGGCAACCAGCCGCCCGACTTCCTGAACGGTGGCAAACAACCGGGTTTGCGTCTGCGGGCTCAGTAGCAGGTTGTTCTGCCCCTGCTGCCTGAGCTGGTTCAAGGCAATGCCCAGGGCCAGACAGCCGAGGCTGACCTCGAACAGGTCACGCGCAGGCTTGTCCTGGATGGCTGGCAACAGCCCCAGCATCGTGGTCAGACGGTCGACCAGACGACTCTCGAAGGCAAACTGGTTTTCATCCGTGGCCGGTTTTTTCAGCAAGGCATAGACCTGCTCGCAATTTTCCTGGTGCAGCCGGCGAATACGCAGAACGGGCCTGAAGGGGAAGATCAAGGCATACACACTCAACGCCAGCACGGTGGCGCAGGTGTAAGCGCCAGCAAATTCAAACCACTGGATCGCGGTGTTCTGCCCCAATCCGGTGTTCTGCGGGCCCAATAACAGAAATGTCGACAATCCCAGCCCGATCCCCGTCCCCGTGGTTGGCGGGCTGGACAACCCCACCGCAACGGCATACAGCAATGGCGCCAGCAACAGGGCCAACAGCTCGAAGCTACTGATCATCGGCACCAGCGCAAATTCAAGCAGCGCCGACACCACCAGCGCCAGACCCAAGCCCCGGGCATAGCTCTGGGCAGCCAACAACGGGCGGGGAAACGTCGCCATCAACGAGCAGAGGATCCCCGCCACAATCATCCCGCCCCGGGCGCCGTCCCAACCGGTTTCGATCCATATCAGGCCAGCCACCATCAGTGCGCAGAACGCACGGATGGCGTTCATCGTCGCCAGGGTGAAATCCAGGTGCAGTGGATTGGCCTGACCGCGAAACACGCTACTGGCCTTGCGTCCGCTCTGGATCGCATCGCTCAATTCCAGAATCGTTTCAAGCTGCTGGAGCATTCGCGCCTGTTCCCAACGCAGTGACCATGACAGCGAGCGCAAGGTGGCCTTCAAGGGCTCGGTCAGTTGCTCCGAACGGTAGGCCAGTGCATCGAAGCGCTGTTGCAATGCCGCAAACTGGTGCCGCTGCTCGCTGGACAGCGCGCGCCCCTGCCGGGCCAGTTCATCGAGAAAGGTCAGCTCTTCGTTCAGCAAATGCTGGATTTCGGCAGGGATCTCGCCTTCCCAGCGTTCGAGCAACAGCTCGCGCTGATGGCGCAATGCGGTGAGCCGCGCGGTCAGCAACAGCAGTTGATTGCCAAGCAATTGCACCAGGTCGTCGGCACTGCGCAAACGCGGCGCGTCGTAATACAAATGCCGGCGTACCCCCTCCAGCGCGCTGATCTGCCCAAGCAGCTGCATTTGCCGACGGTGGAAGTCTTCCTCGCTTTCCTCGGTCCGAATGACCGCGCTGGCATGGGTTGCCAGCAGCTTGATCACCTGATCGATCCTGGCAAAGTAATCCTTGGCCACAGCCTCCGGACGCGCGGTCAGCAGGCTGACCACACAGACACAGGCAACCGCCAGCAACGTCTCGGTCACGCGGGTCACGGCCAACAGGAAGGTGCCCTCCAGATCAGGCACTGCCAGCAGCCCCACCACTACCGCCGTGTAGCCGCTGAGCACAAATGCCTGGGAACTGGTGTAGCGCAACAAGGTGCCACCGGCGGTGCACAGCGCCAGCCACAGGGACAACGTCATCACGAAAGGCACCGGCGCCTGGGGGAAGATCGCCATGATCACCACGGCCACGGCCGCGCCCAGCGTGGTGCCGATGACCTGGCCAAAACTGCGGGCTAGCGCCATCCCGGCCAGCGGCTGGCTGACGATGACCACGGCCATGATCGACCATTTGGGCTGGTCGAGGTCAAACACAAAGGCCAGGTACAGTGTCAGCAGCCCGGCGGTGATCGTTCTCAAGGCAAACAGCAACACCCCGGGACCGGGGTGGAGGATCGCCTTGAAGTACTGCAGCAACGCTTGCATGGAAACACTCGTCGAGTCGTCTCCAGCAAGCGTAGTCACTGCGACGACACGTGAGAGGTTTCAGCTCGACATGTGCCCATCAAGTATGGTTTTAACCACGTCCCGGGTTTGACTCGCAGCGCCAGCTGACCGATGCTGGCAGCTTTGCAAACACTGTCAGATTCCGGATTCCTGCATGCCCATGCCTCGCCGCTACCTGTACATCAGCCTGCTGGTCCTGTTTGCCGTCGGCATTGCCTGGTTTTCTCTGCGCAGTACGACGCCAGAGGTGCCCCCTGCGATCAAGCAGGGCTATCACGACGCCATGGAAAAGGCCCGCAACGGCCAACCCGGTGCGGCGCGAGTGCTCTATCAACAGTTGGCACGTCCGGACTTGTCGGACACGCGCCGTGTCCTGTTGCATGCCGAACTGGCGAATTACCCGAGCCCGCAGGCACTGAAGCTGGCTGACGCGGACCTGCAAAGCCCTGTGGTCGAGGTTCGCCAGGCGGCGATCAAAAGCATCGTCGGGCTGGTGCCCAATGGTCAACGCAGCCTGTTGCTCGGGCCATTGCTCGACGACCACGAGCAAGTCGTGCGTTTTGCCACCGCGAACGCGTTGCTGGGGCTTTCGCCGGATGATCTGGGGTTGTACTTCGGCCCTTTGCAGCAGGTCATCGATGAATACGAGCACTCGCTGAATAGTCAGCCTGAAAGCGCCGAGACCCAATACCAACTGGCTCGCCTGCACCTGCACAACGCTGAAGTGAAAGCAGCACAGCAGGCGCTCGATCAGACCTTGCGCCTGGACCCGGGCAACTTGCCGGCGCTGGTGATGCAGATCGAGGTGCTGGATAAACAGGGCCAGGCCGATGCTGCCCAACAAATGCTCGCCAGACAGTTGCAGGCCCAACCTGACTCCGCCTACCTGCAGCATGCTTTAGGGTTGTGGTTGCTGCATCACGGACAAAACGAGCTGGCCTTGCTCGGCCTTTCAAAAGCGGTAGAACTTGCGCCCGACAACAGGGAATACCGCTACGACCTGGCAACCACCTTGCACGGCCAGGAAGAACTCGAAGCCGCACAAAAGCAGCTTCAGGAAATCGTTCAGCGTCACCCGGCCGATCGCAAGGCGCGAGTCACGTTGATCAACTACTGGAAGGAAAGTGGCCAGCTGCAGAATGTTCAGGTGCTGCTGGCACAACTTGAGCAGATGAATCCGGATGACCCGGCGTTGCAGCAGGGCCTGTAAACGATAGACCGCAGGAGCGGAGCTTACGAAAGCATTTCGTGCATCAAGACCTGCAACTCGTCGAGATCGAACGGCTTGGCCAGGATCGGCGCCTTTTGCGCGATCGGGCTGCCGGACTCACGAATTTCCTGCGGGTAACCGCTGATGAAAATCACCTTGAGTTCAGGTCGCAGCTTCACCGCGGGTTCGGCAATCTGTACGCCGGAGATGCCACCGGGCAGACGGTAATCGGTGATCATCATATCCAGGTGCGGTTTGCTCGCGAGAATTTCGAAAGCCTGCTCGCCATCTACAGCCTGCAAAACCCGATAGCCCTCACCCGACAGATAGGCGACCAGTACCATCAGGATCGAGGGGTCATCTTCAACAATCAATACGACGTCTTGTGCATCTTCACTCATGGGAAGCCTTTGTTCGGTCAATAGCTGCTGATACGACCCTTCGGTCACGCAGAGGTTGCGTTGCTTTGTCTGTTTTCCTGCAGCGGTAGGCAAACACGAAATAACGAACCTTGATTAATCTTGCTCTCAACGGTGATGGATCCGCCATGGGCGGCGACGATTTGCTCGGAAATAAATAGCCCTAAACCCAGTCCGGCCACCACGGTTTTCGCTGACACACGCTCGAACTGCTGAAAAATACGTTTCTGGTTTTCCTCACTGATGCCAATCCCCTGATCCCTGATCTCCATCCGCGCTTCACCGTCCTGGCTGTACACGCGAACCTCGATCGGACGCTTGGCACCGTAACGCAGGGCGTTGGTCAGCAGGTTGGACACCACCTGCTCGATGCGAAACTCATCCCAATTGCCTTCCACCGGTAGCGGAGCGACAAACGTCACCGACGACTCGGCAGACTCCACCTGCGGTGCAAAACTCTGCAACAGGTTACCCGTCAACTGCGCCAGGTCAAAACGGCTGGGGCGAATCGACAGCTTGCCGGTGCGAATCCGCGAAACATCGAGCATGTCCTCGATCAAGCGAATCAGGCTCTTAATCTGCCGCTCATCGCGATCGACCATCGCGTGCATCTTGTCCAGGGTAAACGCCGCAGCATTGTCCCGGGCCAGATGCATCTTGCGCAGCTGGGTTTCGAGGATCAGCCCGTTCAACGGTGTACGGACCTCGTGAGCGACGATCGACATGAAGTCATCACGCATGCGCACGGCCTGCTCCAGCTCGCTCTGCGTGGCCTGCAATTGCTTGAGTAACGCCTCCTGCTCACGACGGCCTTGCTCCAGGGCTTCGACCTGCAGATTCATTGCCTTGCGCTGCCGGTACAGGTCGACAAACACGTTGACCTTGCTTTTCACCGCGTGGATATCCAGCGGTTTATGCAAAAAGTCCACGGCGCCACTTTCGTAACCCTTGAACGCGTAATGACTCTCTCGCCCGGCCGCACTGACGAAAATAATCGGAATGCTCCGGGTTTTCTCGGTACCGCGCATCAGTTCGGCCAGTTCGAAGCCGTTCATGCCGGGCATCTGCACATCGAGAATGGCGATGGCGAACTCGTGTTGCAGCAGCAATGACAAGGCTTCGTCCGCGGATAGCGCCTTGTACACCGTACGGTCTTCACGGGTGATCAGCGCTTCGAGCGCCAGCAGGTTCTCTGGCAGATCGTCGACGATCAGCAATTTGGCCTGGATATTACTCAGCATGCTTGCGGTAGATCCGTTCTTGTTTGACCAAAGGTTCGAACTGCTTGCCATAGGTCGAGAAGTCCAGGGTCTCCTTACTGCCCAGCACCAGGAAACCACGATGACACAGCGACTCATGAAACAGCCCGAAGGCACGATCCTGTAATTTTTTATTGAAATAAATCAATACATTGCGACATGAAATTAATTGAGTTTCTGAAAAGACACTGTCAGTCGCCAGGCTGTGATCGGCGAAAGTCACGTTCTCACACAGGGTCTTGTCGAAAATCGCGTGGTCATACGCCGCCGTATAGTAGTTGGCGAACGAGCACTGACCACCGGCCTGCTGGTAGTTATGGGTGTAGGCGCGGATGTTCGCCAGCGAAAAGATCCCCTGTTTGGCCTTTTCTAGCGAGCGTGGGTTGATGTCAGTGGCGTAAATGATGGTGCGCTCCAGCAAGCCCTCTTCGCGCAGCAGAATGGCCATCGAATAGACCTCTTCGCCCGTGCTGCACCCGGCAATCCAGATCTTGATCGAAGGATAGGTCTTGAGCAGCGGCACCACTTCCTGACGAATGGCCTGGAAGTGTGCCGGGTCGCGAAACATCTCGCTGACCGGAATCGTCAGCAATTGCAGCAACTGCATGAACGCCGTCGGGTCGTGCAGCACCCGCTCCTGCAGCGCGGAAATGGTCTTGCATTCGAGTTGATGCAAGGCGTGATTGACCCGACGCTTGATCGAAGCGCCGGAGTAATCACGAAAGTCGTAGCTGTATTTGAGGTAGATCGCTTCGACCAGCAACCGCAGCTCAATGTCGGTATTTCTCTCCACTTAGATACGTTCCATCTTCGGTAACCACACGCGAATCAGCGAGAACAGGCGGTCCAGGTCGATGGGCTTGGCCAGGTAATCGTTGGAACCTGCTTGCAGGCAGCGCTCCTGATCGTCCTTCATGGCCTTGGCCGTCACCGCAATGATCGGCAACTTGCGCCAGCGCGGGTCCTTGCGGATCTCGAGGGTGGCTTCAAAACCGTCCATCTCCGGCATCATCACGTCCATCAGCACCAGGTCGATGTCATCCACCTCATTGAGTTTCTCGATCGCTTCACGACCGTTACGGCCAATCACCACGATAGCGCCCTTGTGCTCCAGCGCGCTGGTGAGGGAAAAGATATTGCGCACATCATCATCCACCAACAGCACCTTGCGGCCTTCGAAGACCCTGTCGCGGCTGCGGGCAGTCTTGAGCATCGTTTGCCGCTCATGGGACAACCGCGATTCGACTTTGTGCAGGAACAGTGTCACCTCGTCGAGCAGGCGCTCTGGCGAGCGCGCGCCCTTGATGATGATCGAGCGTGAATACTTGCGCAGATCCGCCTCTTCATCACGGGTCAAGTTACGCCCGGTATAGACGATCACCGGCGGGAACGAGCAGATATCTTCGGTGGACATGCGCTTGAGCAAGTCATTGCCGAGCATGTCCGGCAGTTTCAGGTCGATGATCATGCAGTCATAGATCGTCTCGCGCAGCAGGTCCAGTGCTTCCTGGGCCAGTCCGACAGCGGTGATCTCGATGTCATCGTCACCGATCAGCCGGGCAATGCTGTCGCGTTGCAGGTCATCGTCTTCCACCAGCAGCACGCGCTTGACCTTTTGCGTCAATTTGGCTTCCAGTCGCGCGAATACGTCCTTGAGCTCTTCGCGGGTGGTCGGCTTGAGCGCATAACCGATGGCGCCCATGTGCATGGCGGCCTCGACACGGTCCTCGACGGAAATCACGTGAACCGGGATGTGGCGGGTTTCGGCATGTTCTTTCAGGCGCTGTAACACCGTCAGCCCGGAATGGTCCGGCAGGCGCATGTCCAGCAGAATCGCATCCGGCATGAAGCGTTTCGCCAGGTCGTACCCTTCATCGGCGCCGTGAGCCACCAGGCATTGATAGCCCAGCTCGTGAGCCAGGTCGAAGAGGATGTGTGCGAAGTTCACTTCATCTTCCACTACCAGCATGCAACGGCGAGTGAACGGCGCTTTGTCACGGTCATCCGCAAAGCGCGGAATCTTCGCTTCGACGATCAGCGGTGCAGGCGCGGCAGTCACCTTGGGAGCTGCGACGACCGGTACGATCTTCAGCAGCTCACGCGGCTCATCGCCGAGGTCGACATACTGCACAGGCAACACCAGCGTGAATGAGCTGCCCTGCCCCGGTTCACTGATGACGCTGATCGAACCGCCGAGCAACGCTGCCAGGTCACGCGAAATCGACAAGCCCAGCCCCGTGCCACCGTAACGACGGTTGGTACTGCCATCGGCCTGACGGAAGGCCTCGAAAATACTTTCCTGCTGATCACTGGCAATACCGATGCCCGAGTCACGAACGATAAAAGCAATGCCCTCGCCCGCCTGCCTGGCCACCGTCAGGCTGACGCTACCCTTTTCGGTAAACTTGATAGCGTTCGACAAGAGGTTCTTGAGCACCTGCTCCAGACGCTGACGATCGGTGAACACCATCAACGGCGCATCCGTTTGCAGTTCGAGGTTGAACGCCAGATGTTTGTCCGCTGCCAACGGTTCAAACATGCCGCGCAAGCCATCGACCAGCCGCGCGACACTGGTGTTCTCCGGGCGTATTACAAGCTTGCCGGCCTCGACCTTGGAAATATCGAGAATGTCGTTGATCAGGTTGAGCAAATCGTTGCCAGCCGAATAAATCGACTCGGCAAATGTCACCTGTTCGGCGCTGAGGTTTTGTTGTGGGTTCTCTGCCAGCAACCTGGCAAGAATCAACGAACTGTTCAACGGCGTACGCAGTTCATGGGACATATTGGCGAGGAATTCGGATTTGTACTGGCTGGAACGCTGCAACTCTTGCGCACGCTCCTCAAGTTGTACCTGGGCCTGATTCAACTCACCGTTCTTGCGATCCATCGCATCGCGCTGTTCGGCGAGCTGTTCGTTGGTCTGCTCAAGCTCGGCCTGCTGAGTCTCCAGGTGCCATTGCGACTCTTTGAGCACCCGCGACTGTTCTTCCAGCTCTTCGTTGGCAGTCTTCAGTTCTTCTTGCTGCACCTGTAACTCTTCATTGAGTTGCTGGGTCTGGGCGAGTACTTCCTGCAATCGTTGGCGATAACGTGCCGCTTCGATGGAGGTGCCGATATTCCCGGCTATCAGCTCCAGCAACTCGACATCGCGCTCGGTCAGGGCATGCAGAAACCCCAGTTCGATGACCCCGTTGACCCGATCGTCATCACGGGTCGGCACCACCAGCACACTGCACGGCACGCCCTCACCCAACCCCGAGCTGACTTTGAAATAACCGGCGGGTACTTCATCCAGACGAATCAGCCGACCTTGTTGTGCCACCTGGCCGGTAATGCCCTCGCCACTGTTGATCGCTTGCTCGCGCCCTTCCTGCTCGCGGGAGAAACCATAAGAGGCGATGCGCGTGAGGCCTCCGTGCTCTTCTTTGGCGTAAATCGCGCCGACGGCGCTGCCGAGGTATTGCGCGCAAAACTGCAGAATATTGCGTCCCAACCGATTTAACGTCAGTTGCCCAAGCACCTGTTCCGCCAATTCGGTCTGGCCATTGCGCAGCCAGGCTTGTTGTTCCAGACGTTGCGCGCTGCTCTGTTGCGCCGCGAGGTTGGCGCTGTACTTTTGCGACAGGCTGAGCAAATCGCGACGACCGACGTAGGCCAGCAAACCACTGATACCGGCAACCAACAGCAGATACAGGGAAATGCTCCAGATCGTCGTGCGTCGAACCCCTTCGTTGCGCGTGATACGCAACTGTTGCTCCATGTCGATGACATCTTCGTACTGCTTGCGGATTTCATCGGTCAGTCGCTTACCGCGGCCGGATTTCACGGCCGCCCGGTAATCACCACTGCGGTGCTGCAAGTCGATCATGGTCTGCGCGTAATCGTTCCACTCCACCTGCAACGCCTCGAGTCTGCGCAGGCGATCAACCTGCGGCGGGTTATCGGCCGTCAGTTCCTGCAAGGTCTTGAGCGCAGCGATGATTCTCGGTTTGGCTGTTTCGTAGGGATCGAGAAAATGCTCGTCACCGGACAACAGAAAACCACGCATCCCGGTTTCCAGGTCGACGGTCAGCGTTAACGCTTCGTTGGCGTTATTGATCACCCGGTCCGTGTGCTCGAGCCATTGGATCACCGACAACAGATAAGTGATCAAAGAGACAAAAAACACCGCGCTCAGCACGCCCATACCCAGCGGCAAGCTGACATTGCGGCTCAACAGTTTGCGAAAACCTTGCTCATCAACCGAAGACGAAGAAGTCATTGGATGGCCTTGGTGAACCGTCGTAAGTGAAGGAGTTTGCTCCATAAACGCCCCTTGGATCTTTTATTTGAATTTCTTGCGTCGCTCAGCATGATTCAGAGAGAACGGTTACCCTGTCGACTCACGCCGGTAACTACAATCAACCTGTGACCGACCGTCTTCTTCCGAGAGCCACCACCATGTCCGCCACAGCGCCCACCATCCTTGTAGTCGAAGACGATAGCATTGTGCGCATGCTGATCGTCGACGTACTGGAAGAACTCAAGTTCAAGGTGCTGGAGGCCGACACGGGTAACGCAGCGCTTGCCCTGCTCAACGATAGCGCGCAAATCATCGATCTGCTGATGACCGACGTGGGATTGCCGGAGATGGATGGCCGGGAGCTGGCCGCTCAGGCGCGGGTACTGCACCCGGCATTGCCGATACTGTTTGCCAGTGGCTATGCGGAAAGTATTGAAGTGCCGGAGGGCATGTCGGTGATTGGCAAGCCGTTCTCTATCGAGCAGTTGCGCGACAAGGTCCTGAGCATGCTTACGGCTTGAGCTCAGCTTTTCTTGCGCACTTCATTCAAGGTACTGGCCACTTTCAAGTGCCGGTACAGCAAGGTCGACGCCCATTCCCGATCGCCCTGCTCCAGCGCATCGATAATTTCCAGGTGTTCACGGCAGGAGGTGCGAACCCGTTCCAGGTTCGACACGGTATGAAATTCGGTCAGCCGGCGCAGGCGGTTTTGCTGCTGCACGGTTTGCAGGATGAAGCTATTGCCGGACGCTGCAGCCAGTAACTCGTGAAATTCGGCGTTGGCTTCGAAAAAGCTCAGGCTGTCGGGAGTGCCTTCGAGCAGTGCCTGCTGCTTCTCACGGCAACGCTGCAAGCGTTCACGCGGCAGATTGAAGGTCGGTTCGAGCAAGCCCGCGGGTTCCAGGAGCATGCGGAAGCGATAGCTTTCGAAGCGCTTTTCGGCCGAGCCCAAGGTGGGCAAAAACATCCAGCCGTGCCCGTGTTTGCGCTGCATCACACCTTCGTCGGACAACCGCAGCAAGCAACGGCGCAATACCGCTTTGCTGGCACCGTAACGACGCAACAGATCACTCTCCATCACCTGATCGGGAATCGCCTGAGCCAGTCGATCATCAATCAGCCGCTGATACAGCTCCTCATCCTCACCGATCGGCAGACTGACCTTGGCCAGCTCATCGCTGAGCGGTGTATCCAGCACGCAATAACCCTGATGGGGCAAGCGTCCGATCACCTGCTCTTGCGCCAGGTAGACCAGCGCCCCGCGAATCGGCGAGCGAGACACGCCGAAGCGCTCGGCCAGTTCGACCTCTTTGAGGTGACTGCCGGGGGTTAACTCACCAGACCGGATCGCCATGAGAATCTGCGAAGCGACTTTGGTCTGGAGTGCGGTGGGTTGGGTCATCGAAAAACGTCCATGAATCAGCTGTCAGACGCTAACTCATGAATCGGCAAACTTCCAGTCAATACAAGCGCATAAGGCACCGTTGGGCGATTGCCGGGCACAATAAACATCATCAGCTGTGGTTTAATTGCGCCCCGCGTTTCTCTCCAGTCTTCTGCCTGCATCAAGGAAATCCCGTTCATGAGTCAGCCCCGCGCAACCAAAGTCCTGGTCATTGGTTACGTCTGGCCCGAGCCGCGCTCGTCCGCAGCCAGCGGACACGTGATGCAAATCCTTGAAACGTTTTTACAGCAAGGCTGGGACATCACGTTCAGCAGCCCGGCCGGTGCGGGCGAACACAAGGCCGACCTGGCGGAATTGGGCATTCGTGAAGTCCCCATCGAGCTGAACAACAGCAGCTTCGATACCTTCGTCAGCGATCTGGCTCCGGATATCGTGCTGTTCGATCAGTTCATGATGGAAGAACAGTTCGGCTGGCGTGTCGAGAAACATTGCCCCGACGCCTTGCGCGTACTTGAGACCTCTGATCTGCAGAGCTTGCGACATGCCCGCCACCAGCGGCTCAAGGACCGCCTGAAGGCCAGTGACGACGCCAATGACTTCAGCGAGTTGTTCGCCCCGGCATTGCGTGAAGAGTTCGAGCTCATGGCCGAAACCGACCTGGCCAAGCGTGAAATTGCCGCGCTGTTCCGTTGCGACCTGAACCTGATGATCTCGGAGGTCGAGATTGAGTTGCTGGTCAAACAGTTCAAACTGCCGCGCCAGGTGCTGCACTGGTGCCCACTGATGATCGACCCGCTCACTCAGCCGTTCACCCCCTTCGAGGACCGTGCGCACTTCCTGAGCATCGGCAATTTCCGTCACGCGCCGAACTGGGACGCCGTGCTCTGGATGAAAACCACCCTCTGGCCACTGATCCGGCAACAACTGCCCGGTGCGCAACTGCATATTTATGGCGCTTATACGCCGCCAAAGGCGACCGCGCTGCACAACCCGAGCCAGGGATTTCACGTGATGAACTGGGCCGAAGACGCCTTGCAGGTCATGTCCGCGGCACGCATCTGCCTGGCTCCGCTGCGCTTCGGCGCTGGCATCAAGGGCAAGATTGTCGACGCCATGCTGTGCGGCACACCGAATGTCACCACGCCGGTCGGTGCCGAAAGTATGTCCGGGGACATGCCTTGGCCGGGTGCGATCGCCGAAAGCGCCCAGAGCCTTGCCGATGCAGCTGTGCGCCTGTATCAAGACAAGACGCAGTGGACCCTTGCTCAAACCGCCGGCATCAAACTATTGGCCGATCGTTACCAGCAGCGCGTTCATGGCCCGGCATTGATTGATCGACTGATGGGTTGCCGCGAAAACCTGTTGAAACAGCGCAACGATAACTTTATCGGCAGTATGCTGCGGCATCATCAGCACAAGAGCACTCAATATATGTCGCAGTGGATTGAAGAAAAAAACCGCAATAACGGATAAGCATTCGTTAACCCGCGGGTCGTTCATGCTGACTTTTCAGTCGAGCCCGAAACAAAAGGCCATCACTTTTGTTTCGCTTTCGCCTTCATAAGATTGGCTTTCATGCAATGAGCAACCAGCGCCGACTCTTCAAAGAAATCGACATTGATCACACTGCAATTCAACACCCTCTCATTGCGAGCCGGGTCAAACCACTCGTTCAAATGAGTGGTTATATTCACAGGTCCTTGTGCCAAACCGTAACTCGTGGCGGACAATGACCATGGTATCCCAACACCATTTGGATACGCTATGGTCTTGGTAATAAACACCTTCACATCAGCGACACTGGCGAAGTCTATCCCCGTCCATTCACCTCTGAGTCCCCAATTGAAGTAACTGCGATCAACGTCCCCATAAGACGCCAGCATGACACGTTGAAATGGACTGGTTCTTTTTAGTTCCCCCAACGTCAAATAACGATTTTCGGGGGGGATCACCCGCCCTCCCAAGTGTTGCGTCAGCAGTCGGGAAAATTCCTTTACGTCGAATGGACTGCTATCGGAGCTTAGTTGCTGGAAGTTCAAGACAATGAACTCAGCGGGATTTTGCTCAAGGAACCTGTCCACGGCCATGATCAGATCTTCCAGGGCCCGAGAAGATCGATATCCATTGTGCTGAAACCAGAAGCCGCCCTTGCCGTCATACTCAAGCCTGAGATCAAGTGCCCGGGCACCATTGACCAGTTGATAGTAAAAACTATTATTCTGGCAGGCTGCCCAGTGGCTGACGCCCGGAACGGCATAAGAAGCCTTTTTGTCGACGCCCGAATTGTGAGCGCCTGGCAATACCAACTCCCCCACTGTCAAGCCGTCGAGGGCGGGCATGCCGGTCATCCATTTATAAAATTCGTTAGCCATATTTCTTCCATTACGTAGGTGTTTTTGCGCGCAGCATGACAATGTGCTCTTCGCAACTTTCGCTGTCTTTATATCCGCATACACGCCCGCTAACCACTCACCCAACAACATCAAGATTGACAATATATTACTGTGCCGCCAGCGTATTCCTACGCAACAAAAGGATCGTAGTAGCTGTCACCCGGCACACACTGCACTTATCTTGTTATGTGCAGCCTGCGTCCGCAAAGGCTCAGCACTCAACACCCAAAATACATACCGCGCGTCTACGGATTGACACGTGTAACAGAAAGCAGGAGCACACATGCCACGAAACACTGCAGGACATTTAAACAAACAGACCTGGATGAACGAAGTCCTGGATATCGACACCCTGAAGTTAACCGACATTATCTGGCCAGGCGCCCACAATTGCGGCATGGATAAAAAGGCCCCTAACTACGACGTCGTTATCGGCCATTGGACAACCTGTCAAAACGATACATTTTCCTGGCAACTGGCCCAGGGCGTCAGAGCGTTCGATATACGCCTGGGGTATAAGCCGGGGCACGATCAGGATATCTTTTATTTTCACCACAATGGCCTGGAGTCTCATCGCGTCCTGGATGAGCTTATCGACGCCGTTCTGGCGTTTCTTCAACGCAATCCCAACGAGTTCATCGTGCTTGATTTTCACCTTCTGGCGGGTGGCAAGCACGCCTTCGACTATAAAAAGTTCAACGCCTTGCTCTTGAGGCGGCTGGGACACACAACCATTCCATTTTCACAATCGCACCTCTCCATCGGGCAACTGAAGCGAGCCAGCCCTCATCGCAGGCTAGTGCTGGCCGCCCACGGGCCGGATGATCTTGATGAAACCACGTTCTGGCCGAGAGTCATTCACAAGTGGAGCGACGAGGCATTCACTGATATCGACGATTTGCGCAGCCACATTGCCAACACCTTGAGTGCTGAGCATTCCGGCAATTTTCTATGGTCCCTGTCAGCCACCAGTTATTCGTTTCTTGGAGGTCCCGTGGACATCAAGCACTCTATCAACGACTGGTTTCATCAATCCCGGGACTGGGTGAGTCGCTGCTGCATTATCAACACCGACTTTGTCGAAGAGTCTGAAATTGTTCGTTATTGCTGGATAGCCAACAGTATGAAGGCCGTCAGCATGCACTGATCGCGCTCGCACCGGGCGCGTATCTCAAGACTGGTGTCCCTTTCTTGAAGAAGGCATTATCGGCTGCAGTTACTCACAAGCGTGCAGCCATGACCCGAGCGGCAAGAGTCACCGACCCCGCATACGAATTGATGGACGACCACAATGGGTTGTCCATCATTTATCGCCAGCACGGATTCCCCTGCCCGCTGGTGCGTTGGCATTTCCATAAGGAATACGAACTGCACCTGATTGTCGCCAGCTCAGGCAAGGTGTTCATCGGCGATTACATCGGCAATTTTTACCCCGAAACACTGTTTCTGACCGGCCCTAACCTGCCCCACAACTGGATCAGCCAGGTCGCCGAAGACGAAGTGGTGCCCAAGCGCGACATGCTGGTGAACTTCACCGATGAGCTGTTCGAAAGCGGCCATCAGGTGTTCACCGAGCTCAAGAGCCTGACGCCCCTGCTGGAGCGTGCGCAGTACGGCATCGAGTTTCGCTGTAAACACACGATCCGCCAGGCCATGGACCTGATGCAGCGAATTGCCGACGCCAAAGGCGTTACCCGCCTCGGGTACTTTTTCATTCTGCTGGAGTTGCTGGCGGCCACCGACGATTACCAGTTGCTGTCCGGTGCCACCACGCCGCAATTGGCCGACGAACACAACATCGACCGCACCAACAGGGCAGTGGATTACATCTTTGCCCACTACGCTCGCGAACTGCCTCTGGAAGAAGTCGCCGAACACCTGGGCATGAAACCGACCTACTTCTCGCGAGTCTTCAAGCAGGCGACCGGGCGCTGTTTCATCGAGTTCGTCAATCGCTTGCGCATCAGCAAATCCTGCGAGCTGCTGGCCGATGGCGATAAACCGGTGACCGAGGTGTGCTTTGAGTCGGGCTTCAACAATATTTCCAACTTCAACCGGCGCTTTCAGCAACTCAAAGGCATGACCCCTTCCCATTACCGTCGGCTGGCGGTCCAGCGTTTGACTGAACAAAATCTCGGTTAGCCTAATGGTTTCAGGCTTCGGCAAAGCGCCGTAATTGCATTTCCTTCAACCGGCTGTGGGTCCGGCGAAACGGGAACTCCAGGTAACCCTCGGTATACAGCTCATCCATCGGCACCTGCGCGTCGAGGTACAGCGGCACTTTGCGGTCGTAGCACTCGTCAACCAGCGCGATGAAGCGCCGCACGCTGTCGTCGTGAACCGATAATTGCGGCAGTTCGCGGTCGCCGGCCTCGACGCGTTCGGCACCATCCTCGGTGCCTCGGGCAATGCGACCGGGGCGTTGATGGGCGCTGAGATTGGGCACTTCGCTCAACAAAATGGCGCTAAAGCGATCACACAACGCCATGAAATCCATCGCCGCGAACGGTTGCTCGCACAGGTCCGCGTAACGGCACCAGAGTACGGTTTCACTGGCCTTGACGACCGTCACCGAGCGATAGCCGATGATCACCGGATCGCTGGATACCGGCTGTCCTTCGGTCAGTTGTTTGAACACCTCACTCATCGGATCGGGCTGACCGGATGCGCTGACCCAATAACGCTGCAGCGCTGCGCCAGGATGCAATCGGTGATCTTCGCCACCGTCCACCGCCACCACATGCATGTGGCCTTTGATCGCGGCAATCCCCGGCAAAAACCGGTCACGGTTGAAACCGTCTGCGTAGAGCTGATCTGGTGGTTGGTTGGAGGTGCAGACCATCACCACGCCTTCGTCGAACATCACCTGAAACAATCGCCCGAGGATGATCGCGTCACCGATGTCATTGACAAACAATTCGTCGAAACACAGCACCCGCACATCCCGGGCCAACTCACGGGCCAGAGCCCGCAACGGGTCGGCGGTGCCGGTCAATTGAAACGAGCGCTGATGCACCCAGCCCATGAAATGGTGAAAGTGCTGACGCCGTGCCGGCACCCGCAGGCTTTGGTAAAACTGATCCATCAACCAGGTCTTGCCACGCCCGACCGGCCCCCAGAGGTAAACCCCGGTGACCGGCGTTCGGCCCTGATGCAAGGCTTCGTGACACTGCTGCAACGCCAGAACGGCATGTTCTTGCGCGGCATCCGGCACGAAGCCTTTTTGCTTGATTGCGTAGTGGTAAGCGCTGAGGGGCGAATCGAAAGTCATATCGGCCATGGGTCAGTGCACAAAACGCCAAGTATGGCACGCTCAGCGCAGGAGCACGGCTTGCCGGCGATGGCGATCTCACGGACGCCATCGCTGGCAAGCCAGGCTCCCACAGGGAATGTGGTTAGAGCGAGATGTCGAGTCGGGTGATTTTGCCTTGCTCGTTCAGACGGAACACGTAGCGCAATTCCAGCGGGCTGCCGGGGAACGTGCCGGAAATCAGGTTACTGACCAATACTTTGCCGGTGCGTTGCTGCACGTCCAGCACCTCGACCCGAGGTTGGTAACGGCGTGCAGTGTCTTCCATCCATTGGGCGATGGCCTGGGTGCCGACCTGATGGGCGCCCTCATCGAAAACATTCGCATCCTCGGCGAAAAAACTGGCGACCGCCGAACTGTCACGGGCATTGGCGGCAGCGATATAAGCGGCAATGGCAGGTGCAAGTGAAACGGCTGGGTTCGACATGGTACGGCTCCTTGTTGATTGATTCTGGAGCCATGCTAAAACAACGCTGTGTCAATTCATGTCAGGAGTGAATCGCCCTGCTTCATCCAGTTGCATCGCCTTGCGCCAGGCTCGCAACAGGTCGCTGCGACGACCCGGATAGCGTTCACCCAGCTCTTGGGCGGCGGCAATCCGGTCGGTACGAAACGTTCGATAATCCCCGCGCAACTCGCACCAGGCAACGATCACCCGCGCCTCATTCAAAAAACCCAGCGCCAACGGCCAGATCAACCGCTGGCTGGGGGTTTTGTTCACGTCCGCGTAATCGATATGCAACTTGGCCTGCGCACGAATCGCCTGGCGAAATACGTTCAATTCCACAGCGTTTTGCGGATAACCGCAGCCCGGCGGCCCCGGCAAAACCGTCGGGTTGCGCAAGGCTTCCTGAGCGTCCGGCGCCAATACGGCGGCAATCTTCGCCAACGCATCGGCAGCGGCTTTGCTCAACACCTCATCACCACGCTGATCGACATAACGCAAACCCAGCACCACCGCTTCCGTCTCGTCGGCATTGAGCATCAGCGGCGGCAGAAACAAACCGCTGCGCAACACATAGCCGATACCCGCCTCGCCAAAGATCGGCGCGCCGAGGGCCGTCAGTTCGGCGATATCGCGGTACAGCGTGCGCTCCGAGATCTCCAGCTCACTGGCCAGTGTCGCCGCCGTCACCGGACGACTTTTACCGCGCAGCACTTGCAACAAGGTCAACAAACGACTGGTACGCGACACGATCCGCCTGCTCTGTGGAATGAAGGTCGGCGGAGCTTAGCAGAGGCCACTGTCAGAAACTGTCAGCAGCAAATACACCTTGTGAGCGCATGGGCACGATCAAAGTGTTTATTCGTATCGCGAAACTTCTGCTACAGGCTACAACGCCTTGCGCCACGGCCTACACCTACGCCAGAATCCGCCGGCTTGTGCGCTTTGGTCCCCGCCTCTATCGTTTCCGCGTCGCTGATTATCAGCGATCGGGTTTGGTAGCCCGGGTAAGGCGCACAGCTCCGGCATTTCCATTCAGTGACGTTTTTTTGTCGTCTGCTGTTTGTTATGGCGGCTGTGCGCAGGGCGCCTTCGGGTGCGCCGGTTTCCTTACCCGGTCTACCAACCTGCGTTCAGTCGCCACCCTATCGTTTGGTAGCAATAGGTTGCGACTCCACTGTTAAGTAAGGAGATCCGCCATGTTCAAAGCCACGCCCAATCCGCCCGAAACCGATCCGGTTTCCCCCTACGCCTCCCTCAACTCAAAAGAACTCCACGCCGCCGCGCACCGTGCGCTCGATCACTACCTGGTGCTGCCTGAGACCAAGACATTGTTAGCCGACCGACGCCCCGGCTGCATTTTTGTCATTGCCCCCGACGTCGACAGCGAAACTCTATTGGCTCATGCCTGCGAGACCCTCGCCTCGGCCAATGTCATGGCCAGCGATCTGGCGTTCGAACTCGAAGGCCCCAAACGCAATACCGCACTGGCGATTCAGCAGATGATTTCCCTGGCCGAGTTGGCGGTGAATCGCGCCCTGGACCACCTCGATCCACCTGATTCACCGCAGTAACCAGCAACACCGGGTGGGCCCCTTGTGGCGAGGGAGCTTGCTCCCGCGGGTCGGTCCGCGCTCGGGCGAAGCGACCCTAAAATCAGTCACCGCGAGTATCCAGAGGGATCGCGATTACCGGATTACGACCGCTTCGCGGCCGAGCGGGAGCAAGCTCCCTCGCCACAGGTTCTCGGGCTTGTCTGCGCACAACACAAAACCCGCCACCTTTTCACAAGGCTGGCGGGTTTGTCGTTCCAGCCCAGTCCGTTTTAAACAACCGCGCGTTGCCCTCAATGCCCGCGGCTGGCATCCTGCGCCTCCCTTTTCTGACCTGGCCTTTTTGGCGCCCTCCCCGTGACCTCATCTGACCACTCGAAAACTGCGCTTCGTTCCGACCTGATCTACGGCCTCAACGACCGCCCGCATTTCACCGCGACCCTCTTCGCCGCCCTGCAACACGTACTGGCGAGCTTCGTCGGGATCATCACACCGACCCTGATCATGGGCAGCGCCCTGGGCCTGCAAAGCGAAATCCCCTACCTGATCAGCATGGCGCTGTTCGTCTCGGGCCTGGGCACTTTCGTTCAGGCGCGGCGCTTCGGGCCGATCGGTTCCGGCCTGCTGTGCCTGCAAGGCACCAGTTTCTCGTTCATCAGCGTGATTCTCAGCGCCGGCTTCATGGTCAAGGCGCGTGGTGGCGGCACCGATGAAATCCTCTCGACGATTTTCGGTGTGTGCTTCTTTGCCGCGTTCATTGAAGTGGTGCTGAGCCAGTTCATTGGCAAGTTGCGAATGCTGATCACCCCGGTAGTCACCGGCACCATCATCACCCTGATGGGCTTGTCGCTGGTCAAGGTCGCCATGACCGACATCGCCGGCGGCTTTGGCGCTGCGGACCTGGGCGCCGCAAGCCACCTGGCTCTAGCCTCATTGGTGCTGGGCACCATCGTTGTGCTGAATCGGGTCGATGTACCGTTCTTGCGTCTGGGCGCCATTGTCATTGGCCTGACCCTCGGTTACGTCGTCGCGTGGCTGATGGGCGATGTCGATTTCACCAACATGACTGCTGTGCCGCTGATGAGCGTGCCGGTGCCGTTCAAGTACGGCTTCAACTTCGATTGGGTGGCGTTCGTTCCGGTGGCGGTGATTTTCCTGGTCTCGCCGCTGGAAGCAGCCGGCGACCTGACCGCCAACTCGATGATTTCCCAGCAACCGGTCAAAGGCCCGATCTACATTCGGCGGATCAAGTCCGGTTTGCTGGCCGACGGTCTCAACTCGGCAATGGCGGCGGTCTTCAACAGCATGCCGATGGTGACCTTCGCGCAGAACAACGGGGTGATCCAACTGACCGGCGTGGCCAGCCGTTACGTCGCGTTCTTTATCGCCGGACTGCTGGTAGTGCTCGGGCTGTTCCCGATGATTGGCGCCGTGCTGCAACTGATGCCCAAACCGGTGCTGGGCGGTGCTGAGCTGGTGATGTTCGGTACCGTGGCGGTGGCCGGGATCAAGATCCTCGCCGAGGCCGGCCTGCATCGGCGCAACATGCTGATCGTCGCCATTTCGCTGGGCATGGGGCTAGGTGTTGCGGCCGTACCGGAAGTGCTGCGCGAATTGCCCAAGGCGTTGCACAACATCTTCGAGTCGCCGATCACCGTCGGCGCATTGTGCGCTATCGTGCTGAATATCTTCCTGCCCGAAGAATTCATCGAGCTGGAAGAAGACGATTTCGATCCGGAAGCTTCGATCCTCACGGTCATGGAGAACCCGGATGTCACGCCCCACGGCGAACCACTCAAGCCTTCCGTGGTCGCACAGGTGAACCGCTAACGCCGCTCGAGGGTCGAGCCGCCGGCGGTTCGACCCTTATCTTTACGAGAGCTCGTTCATGCGCAGATTCCTCGCCTTAAGCCTTTCCCTGCTATTGCTCAGCCTGAGCGCCTGCGCACTGTTCCCCAACCGTGATCCGCTGAATATCAACGTGGTCGGCATTGAACCGCTGCAAAACCAGGACCTGGAAGTGCGCTTTGCAGTGAAACTGCGTCTGCAAAACCCCAACGAAACGCCGATTAATTACAACGGCGTGGCCCTGAGCCTGGAGGTCAACGGCCAACCCCTCGCCACTGGCGTGAGCGATCAAACGGGATCGATCCCGCGTTACTCGGAAGCGATCATCAGCGTCCCCGTGAGTATTTCGGCGTTCTCCGTGCTGCGCCAGACCCTTGGCCTGAGCCAGACACAATCCCTCAACAACCTGCCTTATGTATTACGCGGCAAACTGTCTGGCGGCGTGTCAGGCACCATCCGTTTTGTCGACAAAGGCACTCTCAACCTGCCGGGCTCGACAGCCGGCATCTGGTAAATCAGCCGCAGGGCACAGCGTCTCAGATAAACCGCACACCGGGTTTGGCCCGTTCATCCACGGTCAGCTCGAACACGTCCGGGCGCGCATAGTGCCCGACCACGTCGTAGTCGTAGCGCGCACGCACCAGTTCATCGGTGTCGATCTCGGCCGTGAGCAGCCCCGCACCGCCCAACAACGGCCCGGCCAGCACGTCGCCCATCGGGCCGATGATCAGACTGCCGCCGGCAATCAACGGGCGCTCGGCCGGCCAGTTGGCAATTTCCAACCCCAAGGCTTGTGGCGATAGCTGGACCTGGCAGGCGCTGACCACGAAACAGCGGCCTTCATGAGCGATGTGGCGCATGCTGACTTGCCACATTTCGCGCTCGTCGACCGTTGGCGCGCACCAGACTTCCACACCTTTGGCGTACATCGCCGTGCGCAGCAGCGGCATCATGTTTTCCCAGCACACGGCGGCGCCAATGCGCCCGACCTGGCTGTCGATCGCCGCCAGTGTCGAGCCGTCGCCCTTGCCCCAGATCAACCGCTCGGTGCCGGTGGGCATCAGTTTACGGTGCTTGGCGACCAACCCGGCTTGCGGTTCAAAGAACAACGCGGTGCAGTACAAGGTGCTGCCTGAACGCTCGATCACCCCCAACACCAGATTCGCACCGGTGCGCGCAGACAATCCCGCCAAGGCTTCGGTTTCAGCGCCCGGCACATCGATGGCATTGGCGAAATAGCGCGCAAACGCCTCACGACCTTCCGGTAGTCGGTAGCCCAACTGCGTGCCGAAGCCTTCGCCTTTGGGGTAACCGCCGAGCAACGCCTCAGGCATGACCACCAGCCCGGCGCCGGACTCGATGATCGCCTGTTCATAAGAAAGTATCTGTTCCAGGGTCTCGCCCTTGCCACCTGGCAGCGAACCGATTTGCAGTGCAGCAACAATGGATTTTGGCATCGCGGTAACTCCTGAGCAGTGAGGTATTGCTCATTCTCCGGCCACCGCCGATCATGAATAAAGCCCCGTTCACTGCTGAAAGATATGAGCCAAATGAATATCGCCGATATCGACCTCAACTTGCTCAAAGTCTTCGAAGCGCTGCACGACGAGTCCAGCGCCAGCCGCGCCGCGTTACGCCTGGGCGTCACGCAATCCGCGGTCAGTGCAGCATTGCGTCGGCTGCGTGATGTATACGCCGATCAACTGTTCGTACGCACCGGTCGCGGCCTGGCACCGACATTGCGCGCCAATCAATTGAAACCGGTCATCAGCGATGCGCTGAACAAATGCCGACAAAGCCTGGCAATGGTCGATCCGGCGGCCAACCAGTACGAAGGTCGTTCAGTGATTGTCGGTTTATCGGATGATTTCGAGATTGCCTACGGTCGACGATTGATCGAAGAAATCGCCCAACGAGCGCCAAAGCTGCGGCTGATCTTTCGTCAGACCCACAGCCAGATCGTGGCTCAGGCCTTGATGGAGCGCAGCGTTGATCTGGCAATCACCGCCGGCGGTTTTGCCGAACGCTTGCTCAGCCGTCAGGTGTTGGGTGAAGGCGGCTATCAGTGCCTGGTCGACCCCGGCAGCCTGGCTGACGGGCAACAGGCAATAGGCCTCGACGAGTTTGTCGCTCGCGAGCACATTCTGGTGTCGTCTGGAGGGTTTATCGGTATTACCGATGAGGGTTTGGCGGGGCTGGGGCTGAGTCGGAGGGTGTGCGCATCAACCACGCATTTTGCTGCATTGCCGTTCCTGCTCAAGGGCAGCCAGGCGGTGGCGACGATCCCCGCCCATGCGGCGCAGAGCATCGCCGCAGTCAGCGGGTTGACAGTGCTGCCCTGCCCGCTGGCACTGCCGCGCTATCCGATTGAACTGGGCTGGCGGACCAACAGCCAGCTGGATCCGCTGTTGCTGAAGGTCCGCGAAGCAATCGTCGCCAGCTTCCTACAAACACCGCCCGTGTAGGAGCTGTCGCAGGTTCCTACTTGGCAGCCATCAAGCGATTGACTTCGCTGCGGACCATATTTGCGTATTCCGGCGGTGACATGGCGTCCAGTTCAGAGCGCACCCACTCGGCCCATTTGCCTTTACGCTTGGAGCGCTCGCCGAACAAGCGTGCCGCTTCACCTTTGGATTTACCCAGGTTGCTCTGCCAGAGATCGAACAGACGGGACTTTTCATCTTCAAGCGCAGCGCGCTCGGCAAGGGGCTTGTCGGCCAGATTGAAGCTCATGGGAGTTACCTGCTGCATAAAATTGGCAACATCTTACACTGTAGGTGGAAATCTCCGGAGGCAGATTTTCCATTGGCGTTGAGTTTCAGGGCAAAAAGCCTGCAACTTTTCCGCCGCGCCTACACTCCATTGATCACTGTCCCAAAACCAGCAAGGAGTCACCTGATGGCCCGAAAAACCCCGGTGCAAGCAAACGATGAGCAAATCAAGGATCAGGTCTTCAGCGAGCTGCAAGCGTTGATCGAAGAATCGGAGAAACTGCTCAAAAGCAGTGCCTCGCTGGTCGGTGAGGAAGCTGAAAACCTGCGCGAACAAGTCGCGCTGAAACTGCGCCAGGCACGCGACTCCGTCTCCAGCGTACGTGAGCGGACCCGCCCGGTGGTCGAGGCGACCGAAACCTACATCGGCGGTCACCCTTGGCAAACCGTCGCAATCTCAGCCGGGCTCGGTGTGGTGGTGGGATTGCTGCTGGGGCGGCGCTGAACAAACATGCTCTAAAAGATCACAGCCTACGGTGCACGCAGCCCCTGTAGGAGCTGCCGCAGGCTGCGATCTTGGCGATCCCGCATGCGTCGATGGGCTCGCCTTTCTACATCAATTACCCGCCAGTTCGTGCAATTGCGCCAGGGTCTGCGCATCGAGCGCTATACCTTCGGTTTGTGACTTGGCCCGCTCGCGGTGACGGCGGTCACCCGGCAAACGCCGCAGTCCCACAGCATGCATCTGCCTGACCAGTTCTTCACTGCGTTCGGCGAAGTTCTGCCCGGCGGCTTTGCTCGGGTCGATCACAATCAGTAACTGGCCGGTCCACGGGGTTTTCGCCCCGGGATGATTCGACCAGTCGAACTCGAACGAGAAGTTGCCACCGGTCAACGCCGCCGCCAGCAGTTCGACCATCATCGACAGCGCCGAGCCTTTATGTCCGCCAAACGGCAGCAATGCGCCGCCCTCCAGAATCGCTTTCGGGTCCTGCGTTGGCTGGCCCAGGCTGTCGACACCCATGCCCGGTGGCAGACGCTCGCCCTTGCGCGCAGCGATCTGCACGTCGCCATGGGCGATGGCGCTGGTGGCCAGGTCGAACACGATCGGGTCTGCACCCGCACGGGGTGCCGCGAACGCAATCGGGTTGGTGCCAAACAGCGGGCGATCAGCACCGTGCGGCACCACGCAGGTCATGCTGTTGACCACGCTCAGCGCCACCAGGCCTTCATAGGCAAAGGGTTCGACGTCTGGCCAAAGTGCAGCGAAATGATGGGAGTTGCGGATCGCCATGACCGCGATGCCGGCGCTGCGGGCTTTCGCCACCAACAGTTCGCGGCCTGCAGCCAACGCCGGTTGGGCGAAGCCGTTGCCGGCATCCACCCGGACAAAACCCGAGGCCACATCCTCGACCACTGGAACGGCCTTGCCATTGACCCAACCGCTGTTCAGCGTCGAGACATAGCCGGGCATCCGGAACACGCCATGGCTGTGGGCACCATCACGTTCGGCGCCCGCACAGTTTTGCGCCAGCACCCGGGCAACCTCGGGGCTTGTGCCATGCCTTAGAAATATCGATTCCAGTAGGCCAACCAACTCTTCGTACGACAAGTGTTGCGAGACTGCATTGACGGCATGATCGTGTGGCACAGACATCTGAAGCTCCAGGTTTTTTATTGGAGGGGGCAACAGCGTACGGGGACCTTACGGGCTGATTAAACACCGTTTTGCGAGCCCTCTGTCAACCTTCGTCGTTCAACGACGCCGAGACCTGCAACGGGCCTGATCATCAACGACTCAGGCGCCGCGCATGCACTAACTATCTACCACCGTTTGACGCTGCCACGACTCTAGCCTTGGGCTTTCTTCCTGCGACGTAGAACCGTCGCTTCAGCTGAGGCAAAAACAATGACTGACGATTCGTTACCACTCTTTTTTCCTGAAGCATTACGCGACACCCGAATATTGAGCCCACGCATCAGGGCCATGGGCTTCACACTCGCGGACCTGTCCTGGCTGCGTAACGTTGAACTGGCGACCCACGCGCTTCGTTCGGCGCAAACATCGCCAATGACCGTCGAGAACGTCATGCTGAAGGCCGCTGGGTCAGACGCCGAGCCCCTTGCGGGCAGCTTCGTGATGCATCCGGTGCCCAACGGCACACAGGCCATCCTCTACACACCCTATGGCGGGCTGCAAAAGTTCGATGACCGACAAGCATTGTTGAAGGCGCTGGACGACAAACTGAAAAATGCTGCAGAGCGCAAGGACCTGTTGTGCTTTCTCCCCATCTCCCGACGCAATGCGCTAAGTACCGACAACGCATTCACCTTGGCAGGCCAAGTCATTGACGGCCTGGTATTCGAAGATCAGGCCCGTATTCTGAAACAGTGCCATCGTGAGAATGTCGAGCTCATGCTCCAGGAGCTGAGTGCAATACCGACACTGACGGCCATGCTCAATCAATTGCTCAACAACGCGCTGCGCAAGTCCTTTCCCAGGCTCGATCAAAGCGCCACCCATGTCAGCTTTTTCGTTGAAAGCCGGGCCGCCGGAACGACGAACACCGCCATCGCTCGACACCAGGTGGACTCCATGCCCCTGAGTGATGCGCTACTGCGTTTTTACCTGCATCAGACATGGCCTTCGGGACAGGTTCGCGAGTTCACCAATCCTCTACAGCCTTCCTCCCCCGTTAACCCGGTACATCAGTATCAGTGGGAGCAGGCCACAAAGGAGCTTGCAGCGAGTTTGATGCCCATGCTGGCAAGTCTGCTGCAGGTCTATTGGGCAACAGACGTGCATACAGGTGTTTCTCGCCGGGACTTCTTTGCTCAAGCCATGAGTGACAAGGCCCGAACGGATCTGTTGTTGAAGCGCCAGAGCGCAATCATCAGCCCTGAGCAAAGCCTGGCATTAACCGCACTCCTCGACCGCGAAAGCGCTATACGCAACAACGCTGCCAGCGACCTGAAACCGGAAAAAATCCGCATTTGGGAACACCGCGAGCATTTCGTCGAACTTGCTGGCGCCATGATGCTGAACAGCGACTCCACGGCTTATCTGTATACCCAGTCCAATGGCTTGCAGGTCCTGAAAGATTACGCAGACCTGAAAGCGATCATACAAACCATGGTCACGTCGGCCGGACACGACGACGAGCTATACAGCTTGCTGACACGGCAACAGCGTGATGTATTTCTGGGCTTCGACAAGCCTGAGGTGTCGGGAGTACCGATGTTCGGTCCAGTCTTTCACGACATGCTCGACGACATCATCGCCAAGCAACAACACAGCATCACCGATGCACTGGACACCTGCCGACACAGCGATGGTGTCATCGATGTCCAGGCCTTGTTCGACCGTGCGCTGGATGTGCGTGGCATGCTCGACAATCAGCTACTGGCGACAGCAATCACGGAGCGCTGGAGCACGCGCCCGCTGATTTCCGGCGACAATCGCCCTTCGGTCGTATTGGCTGACAAGGCCGCCCTGTCGCTAAAAACAATACGCAGCGTTCAATCCTCCCTTGAGGTGAAAACAGCCGCTCAACCTTCGGGAAGTGTTGAACAACAAGGCACTTTTCTGGAGACCATCAAGACCGATCTCGCCCATGCAATGTCGGTGGGAATCCGCGGTGAGGCCGCACTTCGTGTGAGCACCAAGACGCTCCATGCGGACGAAAAGGCCATCATCGATACCGTACTCAACCCCGACAAACCGACCCGAAGGCAAAGGCAAGCGCTGCACGGATTTCGGCCAGATGCCTGGTCGTTGACGCTTGAGTGCTCGAACGAGCCGGATCTGCTGCCGCTGGCCAACTGCTTTTTGCTGACCGAGCGTGGCGGGCTTGACCCGTCACACTCCGGTCGGGCGATCCTGTGGACGCCCGGGCGCGGGCTCGAAACCTTCAGCTCCGTCACCAGTGTCAAGGTCGAGTTGGGCAGGCGCCTCCTGGATGACGAGCAACGAATGCTGCTCCTGGAAAATATCCCTCGCACGCAATATCGCCCACACCGAACCTACACGCTTGGGCCGTTTCGATTGATTGAAAGAAATATGCTTCAGGAGTGCCAACAGTCAGCCATCAAACAGTATCTGGACGCCCGAAGGCATACCCATTCACTTGAGTTGCCGAGTTCGGTGGTACGGGCTGATTTCGAGCAACACAAACAGACTCCCACCCCACTCAACCTTCAGCGTGCGATGCAGATTGCCGAGGGGATCGTTACGCAACAATCACTCCCCGTCTGGCTCGGGGCGGCACCCGAGAGTGAAGTGCTGCGACACGTGGAAATACTGGAGCAATTACGCCACAGCATAGAGAGCGGAAAAGACTACCTGCATGATGTCAAACCGCTGACGGACTATGCCCGCGAACAACTGAAAGCGCTAATGACCAGGCAATTTCCGGGAGCCAGTCTCGATCCGGATCAACTGTGGGTGACGCCCAATCTGGCGCTGGCCGGTCCTGCGCGTACATTGACCGATTTTGCGCTGAGCCCTACCAATACATTGCAAAACACCGGGTTCAGCATTGCCTCGAAAATCGCCCAGACGCTCCCGACGGCCCTTGATGCCAGCGCAGTCAAAAGGCTTTTGCTGCAGCTGGACATCAAGGCGACCTATCGTCAATTTCTTTCGGATACATTGGCGAGCGACGCGCCAGGTGTCGCGACCCGACTGCTTCGATTCATCAAGCAGCTGCCCTGGCAACTGCTGTTGCATGCCCACACGCTGAAGCTTCAGGGAAAACTTTCCGAACGTGGCTTCGGCTTGGTTCAGCAAGTTCTGGACATGCCGGATGCCCTGGCACGCGCAGCGGTAACGGGCGCCAACGCAATCGTGCGTCCCCTGGAGCTGATCGCAACCGAAGGCGCCGCGGCCGTCAAGACACTAGGGCTCTACCTGATAGGAGAGCCCGCTGCCGGACCACAAATTCTGTACGCGCCATACGACAAGCATCTGGGGATCACCGAGTATGAAAACGAAGCCAGCGTCCTGAGCGCAATCAACCTTCCGGGAGCTTTGCAGGATCTGTTGATCAGACGCCTGCCGGACCCGTATCAGGCGACCTACAAAAATTTGCTGGCCGGCAGCGGCACGTCTGATATCCGACTCGCGTCCAGTCCTATCGAAGGAAATCTGTTGCATCAACTGTTTATCGATAACAAAACGCTGCTGTCACACATGCTCGACAGTCAATCGCAACCTGCCGGGCAGTCCGACTGGGAGGCGCTCAAGGCATTGTTTAGCAAAGGCCTCAGGTACGGCATAGAGTTTCTGCCAGGCAAACTGGCGCTCCCGCGCCTTCTATGGGAAAGCTATACGTCATTCAAACAGTCGGCCGAGGCCCTACAGGACCATCATTGGAGGACTGCGCTCAAGACCTTTATCAACGGGGTGTCACAAATGGCGACACTGGGCCAGTTGTTGCATCAACCTGGCGCTTCGACCGTTGAGCCGGTTGTGCACAACGGACCTGTCGTCGAAAAGCCTTTCGTTGCCACCGAGATTACCAAGGTCGATCTCACCTCTCCTTCTCGCACTGTGCTGCAATCCTTTGAAGCCAGCGCCATCGAGTTGAAAAAAACGGGTACCAAGGCTGTCGACGGCTCTTACCGTGACTCGACAACCAGACGCAAGTACGCCCCGGTCGACGGCAAGGTGTATCAAATCGAAAAGTTTGGTGTGGCAACTCGCATCGTCGATGATCAACGCCAGGGCCCGTATCTGCAGAACAGGGGAACGCAGTGGGTGCTGGATCCCGACCTGCATAGCGTTCATTTCGGTAAAGCCATGTCACGACTGCACAACAAGTACCAGTCTGACCTTGATGCGCGAAAGCAGATAAGCATTGAGGCCCAGGGCATGGAGGCCATCAGACAGCTCTACCCGGAAAGGGCCCGGATGATTGTCCAGTCGCTGGATCTGGCACGGTTCTACGCATTTAACAGCCTGCATAATCTGGCTCAATTGAAAGTGGCCACATCCGGAACACGACTGGATGGTTTTCTCAAAGCGTTCTTTGATGTGCCGACGATCGATAGAGCCATTCTGGATAAAATCAAGGCAACCATCGTTCCGCTCTGCAAAGCACTGGTAGATCCGACACTGGACAGGCTCGACAGCAAGCGTTTTGTCGTCGGTTCAAACCGTTATCCCGAAGACGGCTTGATTGCCTTTGTACTCGACGATGACCAGCAACAGAAAGTGCACTTTACAGAGAAGTTCTTCGATCAAAATCTACACCACTACAACCATGTGCTGACAGAGCCCTTTGATGTCGTTGCCCATGCGCAGGCGGCAACGCTTATCCATGAGTTCTCGCACCTGTTTTCAAGTACGCTGGATATCGCGTACCTGGAAGCGAGAAGACCCTTCAGCGACCTGATCTCGACGATCACCACTCAAGCCAGCCAGTTGAAACAGGATCAAGAGCAATTTCAGCGCGAGGCATTGTCGATGCACACCCCCGTCGATGAATTGTTCGCCTACTGGAACAGCACGCAGAAAACCTGGCAGGACCTCGATGACATTCCTGCCGCCAAACATCTGAGTGGCCAGATCAAGACCATCACCGGCACCAGCAATCTGAGCGAAGCCCGCCGAGTGTTTCGCGACCGGGCTTCAGCGGATCGGCGGATCGACACCATCCTTCGCAATGCCGATTCTGTCGCACGTCTGGTCTGTGAAATGGGACGTCAACTCGACCCGGTACCTTTGGCCGAAAATTGATGCCCGTGAATCAAACGTAAAGGGTAATGCTCGCGGACACGGCCACCGGCATGCTTCACGTTGGCGGCATTTACAACATCAACGAGCTTAAAACGCTGAAGGCCGCAACCCTGATGAGGGTCGCGGCCTTCATTTGGCCTGACTGCACGTGAATGTGCCTTGCCGAGTAACGAGTCAACATGAAAAAAATTTAATGGTTTAGACCCCGATAAAACAGCACATCTCACCTTGCACTGACGTGGTTCCGACAAATTTTCTACATCCGAGCCCTCATGATTTGCGCAGCTCATTCGTCATTAATCAATGAGAGCACCCATCACTTTTTTACTGATCAAGCTCTGAAAAGGAGTTTTTGCATGTACAACTCGCAACTGCCAACGGATGGCACCCCTGCGGCAAACGGTTCGCTGAACCTGGACGCTCGCGCGCTCACCAAAAACGCTGAACGCCACAACAACGAGCGCATCAGGCAGCTGCTCAAAAGCTTTGGCCTGCGAACCAGCCTGATTCGCCTGAAAGTGATCGACGCGCTACTGACCGCCGCCGAAAACGATCGTCCGCAGGGAGTACGCGGGGTGCACAGCCACTTGCTGGACCTGGGTATTCCCCTGTCCTTTCTCAGCGTTCGCGAAGTGTTGAAGCGACTGTGCAGCGAAGGCCTGATTGTCTTGAACGAAGACAAGAGCTACAGCCTGCACCCGCAAGCCGCAGCCGTGCTCTACGGCAACCGATAATGTCCCGCGTCGCTTAAGGCTTGACCTTGCGACGCATCACCCCATTGATCACCACGACGATCACCGCAACGCCAATAGCGATGTACTGGAACAGCTTCTCGCTGATCATTCCGGCGTTCTGCATGTACGACAGACCAAGCATGATCCCCAATACGACAAGGGAGATCAGAATCGAATATTTCAAACGTTGCGACTGGGTCATTGCGGGTTCCTGAACCTGAAGATATGTATCCGGTTTGTATCGTGATGCATGCCAAGCCCATACGCTTCTTCGGGGATGAGCAGCTGCAAGCGGGGTCTCATGTTACAGCCCATGAAGCATTTTGGCTGCATGCGGTTCAAACGATGAGGATTGAGAAATGTACCGTCGAATCACACTGCTGATTCCCCTGCTGATTATCCTGACCATGAGCGGTTGTGTATGTTTCCCATGCGGAGGTGGCTGGCATGGCGACCACCGCTATCACCATGATGGCTACTACCGTCGTTGACCTTTATTAAGCAGGGGCAACTTGCATCATTAAGTTCCCCCGGTTCTCAACAATTGACAGCGTTTGAGAACACCACGAAAAAAGCCCGCCTCCCCGCGGGCTTTTTCATACAAGGGTATTACACTTTGGCCTGCAAGATAATACCTGAAACATGCATCAGCACATTCACCTGACATTCCCGCCAGAAATAACGCGACAACTATTACTACCAGCAAAACAATATTTTGGCTTGGCTTATTACTATTCCAGACTACTCTCACCCCTATCGCGATACTTCTATATAAATAAGCACTACACCCTGGAATTTTATGCTCAAGCCCATTATAAAAATCGGATCCTTTCGAGCGCTAGGTTTTTGCCTGGCGATTACAGCTTTTGAGTTACTGACCTACTTGGCCAGCGACATGATAATGCCTGCCATGTTGACAGTAACCGATGACTTGAACGCCAGTACTCGGCATATTCCATCGGCCTTCAATCTCTACTTGCTGGGGGGTGTTCTTCTGCAATGGCTGATTGGCCCGCTCGCGGATTGTTTTGGACGCCGAAAAGTTCTCTTGGTCGGCTGTGCAGTCTTTGCCATGACCTGCGTCATGACCCTCTGGGTGCAGAGTATTTTTGCATTCAACCTGCTGCGCCTGCTTCAGGGCATGGGCTTGGGGTTTGTCATCGCCGTCAGTTACCTGAGTATCTGCGCAGCAGCCCGTTGCCCGGCTGAGCGCAAAGTTGCACCAGCCAGTCGACAAACACCCGCACCCGCAGAGACAACTGGCGGTGCGGAGGATAGAGCGCCGTCAGGGGCAACCCCGGCGGCGGCAGATGCTCTAACACCTCGCACAACGTGCCCTCGCGCAACTGCCGTGCAACGTGATAATACGGCGTTTGGACCAGGCCATAACCCGCTTCACAAGAGGCCAGATAACCATCTGCGCTGTTGACCGCCACCAGTTTGGGCAGGTTCACCGGGTGCACGTGTCCGTCTATGTCAAATTCCAGGCCGAAACGCCTGCCGGTGGTGCTGGAGAAATACTCGACCATCTGATGCCCCACCAGGTCTTCCAGGCAGTGCGGCGTGCCCTGGCGTCGCAAGTAGTCGGGGCTGGCGCAGGTGACCTGATCGAGCATCGCCAGCGGTCGCGCTACCAGCGAATCATCCAGAGACGAGCCGCCGCGCAGCACACAATCGACGCCCTCGCGAATCAGGTCGACCGGGCGATCGTTCAAGCCGATTTCCAACTCGATCAGCGGGTAACGCCGGGTAAATTCCGGCAAGGCCGGGATCACCAGCAAACGCCCGATGCCGGCAGGCATGTCGATACGCAAAAGCCCGCGTGGATTTTGCCGAGAGCTGGAAAACGCTGCCTCGGTCTCGTCCAGATCAGCCAGCAATCGCACGCAACGTTGGTAATACGCCGAGCCATCGGCGGTTGGACTGACGTGCCGTGTGGTGCGCTGCAAGAGTTGCACGCCCAAATGCGCCTCAAGCTGCTTGATCAGGATGGTTACCGAAGCCCGGGGCATTTGCAGGCTGTCCGCGGCCTTGGCAAATCCTTCCAGTTCGACAATGCGAGTGAATACTCGCATGGCATTAAAACGGTCCATTGCTCTTGGTTACCCGGGGATTATTTAGAAATTACAAACAGTGATAGCGTTTTTAGCCGGTTTATCTTGTTTTTGTCGAGCGCAACAATGGGGCCACATCAAAAAGGAGCAACACCATGCACACTCGTCAATTGGGCAAAAACGGCCCTCAGGTTTCTGCGATCGGTCTGGGCTGCATGGGCATGACCGACTTCTACACCACGGGCGGCGATACGTCCGAGGCATTGGCAACATTGCATCGTGCCATGGAGTTGGGCATCAATTTGCTCGACACCGCCGACATGTATGGCCCGCACACCAACGAAGCGCTGATTGGCAAAGCGATTGCAGGCAAGCGCGACCAGGTGTTCCTGGCCAGTAAATTCGGCATCGTGCGTGATCCGTCCAACCCCACTGCACGCGGAGTCGATGGCCGGCCGCAGTACATCCGTGCTGCCATCGACGGCACGCTGAAACGTCTGGGCGTGGACACTCTGGATTTGTATTACCAGCATCGCGTCGATCCGGAGGTGGCCATCGAAGAGACCGTGGGCGCCATGGCCGAACTGGTCCAGGCCGGTAAAGTGCGCTACCTCGGCTTGAGCGAAGCCTCGGCGATAACCCTTGAACGAGCGCATAAGGTTCACCCGATCAGCGCGCTGCAAAGTGAATACTCGCTGTGGAGCCGCGATCAGGAGCACAACGATTGCCTGGCCACCTGTCAGCGCCTGGGGATTGCCTTTGTGCCGTACAGCCCGCTCGGCCGAGGCTTTCTGACCGGTGCCCTGAAAAGTCCCGACGATTTTGCAGCGGACGATTACCGGCGCTTCAGCCCGCGCTTTCAGGGCGAAAACTTCAACAGGAATTTGCAGTTGGTCCAACAGGTGCAAACGCTGGCAGCAGAAAAAGGTGTGACCGCAGGGCAACTGGCGTTGGCCTGGGTACTCGCGCAAGGCGATTACCTGATCCCCATTCCGGGTACCAAGCAACGCAAGTATCTGGAGGAGAATGTCGCCGCGCTGGACGTTGTATTAAGTCCAGAAGACTTGTCGGCGCTGGAGGCGATTTTTCCGGATGACGCGGTGCTCGGGGCGCGTTACCCGCAAGCCGTCATGCAGATGCTCGATCGATAACACTGAGCGTCGCAGGCCCGTTCATGCCGTGTATGACGGGCCTGTTGCACTTGAAGATCAGGCTTTGCCAGTGACCCCCTTGGTGTTCGGAACGGCGGGGCCATTGCCCGTGCCATACGCCTTCAGGTTCTGCAGTACGTAAATCGCCTTCTTGTACTCGGGAATCAGGTGGTTGGCGTACTTGTTGCCTTTGAGGTCGTTGCTCTGGATGTTATCCAGTTGCGTGGCGAAGTACTCCAGCGCATTGAATTTTTCGTCGAGGTTTTTCGGCCCCCCAAAGCGGTCGAACTTGTCGCCGGCGTTGAGCAGTGTCAGGGCTGTCACATCGCTGATCAAACCGCGATCGCGCAAAAAGGCGCTGATGTTTCCGGGCTGTTTGACCGTGACGGTCTCGGGGTCGAATCCCTTGAAATTCTTGTAGAGCTTCTGCTCGCTCATTTTCGCGGTGTTGAGCGCCAATGGATCGTTGCCCACCAGCGCGAGCATCTGCTTGACCTTGACGCTCTGCGGTACGGGTTTACTGCTACTCGTCTCGCCCTCGCGAGTCAGTAATCCGGCCTTGCTGGTCCAGCCTCCGACATAACCGATGGTCATGAGAGTGCTCCTGTGCGCGGCGAGAGCCAGACCGGGAACTGCCCCGAAGCGCGGAGACGTCCTTGTAAGGTGACCATAAAAAGTCCTTGTTCAACAGACGAACTGGTATGCGAGCACCAATGCGCCAGCGTCCCTCGGACTACAAATATTTCAGACTTTTACCATTCTTGTAGATTGCGGATACAAATCACCAACCCCCTTGAATTCATTGACTTGAAATAATTGTTTAACAATCAGACCGTCAATGAATCAGGCTTGAAAACCACGAAAGAAACCACGTCGTCAGCCCGGGATGAAACCGCACATGACTCATGTCGATGACCAGCCGGTCGTCCGTAAAAACCCTTTTTTAGGACCATGGTACTAAAGCCAGCCTGCCGCAGGCCGATAGCTGCTAAACGCCGCAATAAATCAACAAGAGCGCTTAGCACAAGGACCGGTTCAATGCCCGCATTCCGTACCATTCAAGCCCGTTACACGCTGTTTCTGGTGCTGTTCATCCTGTTGTTGTTCGCCTTGACGGTGGCGGGCATCAGCCAGTTGGTCGCGCCGAAACTTCGGCACACGGAAGAACAGGTCGCACTGAACCGCATCGCCGAAGTGGCCGAACAGATCCAGGGCGAACTGAACAAGGTTCAAGCGCAACAACGCAGCATCACCCAAACCATTCCCCTGCTCGACAGCGCAACCATCGACACCGTGTTGCCTGGCCTGGTGGACCAGTACGGTGAACTGAAAGTGTTTGGTGGCGGGATCTGGCCGTTGCCTGGCCAGCGCGAAGCCGGACGCAACAAATTCAGTACCTTCTGGCACCGGGATGCGTCGGGCAAACTGGCTGTCAACACCTTCTGGAACAGCGACGCGGCGCCCAACTATTACGATCAGCCCTGGTACAAGGGCGGCATGCAGACACCTCGCGGTCAATGTGCCTGGGCCGCGGCCTATAAGGACGACGCCAGCGCCGAACCGCGCACCAACTGCGCCATGGCGATAGCGCGCAATGGCGTGCCGTACGGAGTCGCGACCATTGACGTCACTCTGGGCTTCTTCAATGACCTGGTCGCGCGCAAGGAAAAAGACTTGGGTGCCGAAATGTTGATCGTCGAGGCCGACGGCAAGATCATCAGCAACAGCTCGCGCATCAGTGCTCCGATTGTCCTGAAAAACATCAGTGAACTGGCAAGCAACTCGCCTTTTGCCGCGCAGATCAAAACCGCGCTTGAGCGCCGTGATGCTTCGCTGCAACGCGTCGAGTTCGACAATCAAGGCGTGGCGAACACTTTCTTCATGCGTCCGATCGAAGGCACACCGTGGTTCCTTGCCACCGCCCTGCCGACCCACCTGATCACCGCTCAACGCGACGATGTCTTGAGCACCTTGAGCCTGTTGCAGATCCCGATGGTTTTGCTGCTGGTGCTGCTGCAAATCTATGCAATCCGCCAACTGATCCAGCGCATGAAAGCCTTGAAAGCCAACATCGACGCGCTGTCCACCGGCGACGCCGACCTGACCCGGCGCATCACCATTCGCGCCGAGGATGAACTGGGCGCGATCGGCCATTCGGTCAACACCTTTATCGCCTACCTGCAAAACATGATCGGCGAAGTCACCCAGGCCACGGGCGCCATGGCCTCAAGCCTGGAAAACCTGCAACAGACCTCGGCGCATACCAACCAGATACTGCAGCGTCACGCCTCGGAGACCGACCAGACCGTCACCGCCATCACCGAGATGAGTTCGACCGCCGACAGCGTCGCCGAGAACGCCGCACAAACCGCCGCGTTTACCCAGCGCGCCAACGAACACGCCGACCGCTCGCGGGTGGTGGTGGGCGAAGCCTCAAGCAGCGTGAGCGCATTGATCGGCGAAGTGGCCAGTGCCACCCACAAAGTCGAAAGCATGCAGCAGGACGCCCAGCGCATCACCGAAATTCTCGGGGTGATCGGCGCCATTGCCGGGCAAACCAACCTGCTGGCACTCAACGCCGCGATTGAGGCCGCGCGAGCCGGTGAACAAGGTCGAGGCTTTGCCGTGGTCGCCGATGAAGTCCGCGCCCTCGCCGCCCGCACCCAGACCAGCACCTCGGAGATCAACGAGATGCTCAGTCGTTTGACCCAGGGTGTCAGCTCTTCGGTGGCGGCAATGGAAAACACCCAGGCCAGCTGTCAGTCCGCCGCCGATGCGACAGCGCGAGTCAACGCAGGTCTGGACGAAATGGCCGGCTCGGTCAGCCACATCAACAGCCTCAGCACCCAGATCGCCACGGCCGCCGAACAACAGAGCGCGGTGACCGAGGAGATCAACCGCAGCATGGTGCAAATCCGCCATATGGTCGAAGAGCTGGTGCAAAGCGGTCACGCCACCGACCTCAACACGCGCCAGCTGCTGGACGCCAATAGCCGGGTCAGTTCGATCATGGGGCGCTTCAAGGTCAAGTGACCCCGTGAATGCCGCCCGCGCGTTTCGCGTGGGCATCACCTTCAAGGGATATCCATGAATAACTTTGAAACATAAGCACTCTTTTTCATCGGCGAAAACGGTCAAAATGCGCGGCGTGAAATGATCAACGAGAGATAACCGATGAAAACCACGCTGCGTCTGGCCGCCCTTGGCGCCCTGTTCATCAGCTCCCTGGCCCAGGCCGCCGAGCTGATTCCGATTGATGTCCACCGCGATGCCAATTGCGGTTGCTGCAAAAAGTGGATCGCGCACCTTGAAGCCAATGGCTTCAAGGTCAACGATCACGTTGAAACCAACATGAGCGAAGTCAAGCAGCGCCTCGGCGTCCCGCCGCGACTGGCGTCGTGCCACACCGCGGTGATCAACGGCAAATTCGTCGAAGGCCATGTCCCCGCCGAACAGGTACTGGCGTTGAGTCAATCCGACCTGCTTGGCGCAGCTGCGCCGGGTATGCCCATGGGCTCGCCAGGCATGGAAATGGACGGCATGGCCGATGCTTATCAGGTCATTGGGTTGACTAAAAATGGCACCGATAAAGTGATCGCCGACTACCCGGCCCGGTAATGCTCGCTGGCTATCTCGGGCTATTCTTCGCGGCATTCGGTGCCGCGACGTTGTTACCGTTGCAGTCCGAGGCCGTGCTGGTGGGGTTGCTGCTCAACGGCGAGCATGGATTGTGGTGGCTGCTCGCCGTCGCCACGCTCGGCAACGTGCTGGGTTCGTTGCTGAACTGGTGGCTGGGACGCAGCGTCGAGCGCTTCAGGGAGCGTCGCTGGTTTCCGGTCAGCCCTGCTCATCTGGAAAAAGCCCGCACTCACTATCAACGTTATGGCCATTGGTCACTGCTGCTGAGCTGGGTGCCGATCATTGGCGACCCGCTGACACTGGTGGCCGGCGTGATGCGAGAACCCGTGGGGCGTTTTTTGCTGATCGTGACCTTTGCCAAAGGCGCGCGTTATGGTGTGCTGGCGCTGGCGACACTGGGCTGGATGCCTTGAGCCCTTGGTGCTGCCACGTTGTTAATGTCGCCATAATCGCGACGTTACAGCCTCAGCCAACGGTTAAATCCACGTCCCCCCCTTTGAAGAGACAATGCTCATGACTGTGCAGATTGCGGTGATCGATGACTGGCAGGGCGTGGCCCGTCATGTGGTGGATTGGTCGGTGCTGGACGGTATCGGCAAAGTCAGCTTTTTACATGACTACCCTGCCGACCACCCCACACTGAGCGACCGATTGCAGTCCTTCGAGGTGATTTGCGTCATGCGCGAGCGCACGCTGTTCGACGAAGCACTCCTGCGTAACCTGCCCAAACTCAAATTGCTGGTCACCGGAGGCATGCGCAATGCCGCCATCGACCTCAAGGCCGCCGCGGCGTTGGGGATTCAGGTTTGCGGGACCGACAGCTACAAACAGGCGGCGCCCGAATTGACCTGGACACTGATTATGGCCCTGACCCGCAATCTGCTTGCAGAAGCCAACGCCCTGCGTGCCGGCCACTGGCAACAAGGCCTGGGTGGCGACCTGTACGGCAAGACCCTGGGTATTCTGGGTCTGGGCAGCATTGGAAAACGGATCGCCGAGTTCGGTCAGGTGTTCGGAATGCGCGTTATCGCCTGGAGCGAGAACCTCACCGCCGAGCGCGCAGCCGAAGCCGGGGTTACTTTTGTCAGCAAGCGCGAGCTGTTCGAGCAAGCCGATGTGCTGTCAATCCACCTGGTGCTCAGCGAGCGCAGCCGGGGCCTGGTCGATGAGCAGGCACTCGGCTGGATGAAACCATCAGCGTTGCTGATCAATACCGCGCGCGGACCGATCGTCGATGAAGCCGCATTGATCCAGGCCCTTGAACAGAACCGTTTGAAGGGCGCAGCACTGGATGTCTTCGAGCGCGAGCCATTAGCCGCCGACCATCCGTTTCGGACATTGCCCAACGTACTGGCCACGCCGCATGTCGGCTATGTCAGCGAGCAAAACTACCGGCTGTTCTTTTCACAGATGATTGAAGATATTCAAGCCTGGACAACCGGCCATTCGATCCGGCTGTTGAATTAGGCCACACCGTCCTGACACACACTCTGTAGCAGCTGGCGTAGCCTGCGTTCGGCAACTGCTACAGGGTTGGTGGTGTCTGCTTTTGCAAGTTGCACGCACCAATAGAGTGCGAACGGCGCTTTGCCACGCCCCACTCTCTGGCAACTCTCTCCCCTTTTTTGTGCTTCGGCGACGAAAGAACCTGCACTTCGTCGGTGCGGGCGCGGCTCATTGAGCGCGGAAATCGTGACGTCAGACCGATTGTCGAACAATTTCAAAACGTCACACACCCCGCTCTAAGTTCTGACCTAGACTCCATTTCGTGACTGGAAACCGGCCGGTCATTTTGTGGGGAAAAAATCGAAACTTTCTGCCGAAGCAACAGGTCAGGTTAAAGGTGGGGCCGCAGCGACTGGTGCAATCCTTGCAATGACTACTACAGCCTTTGAGATTCAGCGCATCGACCAGCGTTTGCTGTTCATTGCGTAGCGCTTTTGCGCCCGGCCACGGGAACTGGCCGCCTGCATCATTGGGGTGAGATGCCTGAAACAGATCAATAAAACGGGAGAAACACATGAACAGTGCCGCTTTAGAAATCCAGGGAGAGCGTTCTCACCAGCAAATCGGCGAGCCGACATCGATGTCGGTTCTTGCCCCGGGTGCGAAAACGGTACTGCCCGCTCCACGTCAGAATCCAAACAAGAAAAAAGTGTTGTTTGTCACCTCGGAAATCGCCGACCTGGTGAAAACCGGTGGCCTGGGTGACGTTTCTGCCGCATTGCCCCGAGCCATGGCCCATCTGCACGATGTCCGGGTACTGATTCCCGGTTATCCGCAAGTGATGCACAGCGAAAACCCGATCCATATCATCGGCGAGCTGGGCGGACACGCCGCATTGCCCCCCTGCAAGATCGGCCGCATGGACATGCCGGACGGGCTGGTCATCTACGTCCTGATCTGCCCCGAACTGTACGAACGCGAGGGCTCGCCCTACGGCGCCAACAATGGCCGCGACTGGCCGGACAACCACATCCGTTTTGCCCGTCTTGGCCTGGCTGCCGCCGACCTCGCCGCCAACCTGGCACACATCCACTGGCGCCCGGATCTGGTGCATGCTCACGACTGGCCTGCCGGCCTGGCCCCGGCCTACATGCACTGGCGTGGTCAGCGCACGCCGACCCTGTTCACCATTCATAACCTGGCTTACCAAGGCGTGGTCAGCCTCGCGTCTTGCCCCGAGCTGGGTATTCCCGAACATGCCCTGCAACAGGAAGGCATGGAGTTCTACGGCAAACTGTCGTTTCTCAAGGCAGGCATGGCCTATTCGAGTCATATCACCACCGTCAGCGCGACCTACGCCCAGGAAATCACTACTCCGGCCTTCGGCTGCGGTCTCGACGGTTTCCTTGCCAGCAAGACCCAGCAAGGCCTGCTCAGCGGCATCCCGAATGGCATCGACGAAAGTTGGGATGCGGCGACCGACCCCCACCTGTTTTGCCCGTTCAGCATCGGCGACTGGGACGGCAAAGCGGTGAATGCCGCCCACGTGCGCAAACTGTTCGGCCTGAAGGACTCCAAGGGTCCGCTGTTCGCCGTGGTTTCGCGACTGGTCTACCAAAAAGGCCTGGACCTGACTGAAGCCGTGTCCGAGTTCATCGTCTCTTCGGGTGGGCAAATCGCGATCATCGGCCGTGGCGAACCGGAAGAAGAACAAGCCATGCGCGCCCTCGCCCTGCGTTTTCCGGGGCAGATCGGTGTACGCATCGGGTTTAACGAAACCGATGCGCGACGGATGTTCGCCGGCAGTGATTTCCTGTTGATGCCTTCACGCTATGAACCATGCGGCTTGAGCCAGATGTATGCGCAACGTTTCGGCTCGTTGCCGGTCGCGCGCAACACCGGCGGTCTGGCCGACACCATCGACAATGGCGTCACCGGTTTTCTCTTCGACGAGTCGACTGTTGCCAGCTATGAGGAAGCCTTGAGCCGGGCGTTCAAGGTGTTCGCCCACCCGCCCCTGTTGAACGCCATGCGTTGCCGGGCCATGGCTGCGCCATTCAATTGGTGCAAAGCGGTCGAACCCTACGCTGAACTCTATGAACAACTGGTCGCCAAGGCGTTGGGTCAGTCGGTCAAGCAGTGAGAGGGATTCTTGAATGCCGTTACGGACTCCGGAAACCTGGCCCCACGGCGCCGTCATGCTGGATGCCGAACACACCCGTTTCGCCCTGTGGGCGCCAGACGCGTTTTATGTGAGTGTCGAGCTTGAAGGCGGGCAATCACTGCCGATGTTGCCCCAGGCGGACGGCTGGTTCGTGATTGAGACCCGCTGCCCGGCCGGAACTCGCTATCGCTACAACATCGATGGCGAACGCGACGTGCCGGACCCCGCGTCCCGGGCGCAAGCCGGCGGTCTTGCGTCACCCAGTGTGGTGGTTGACCCCCACGCTTACCGTTGGCAGCACCTCTTGTGGCAAGGCCGCCCCTGGCATGAAGCGGTGATCTACGAATTGCATGTGGGTGTGTTGGGCGGTTTTGCCGAAGTCGAAAAGCACCTGCCACGGCTGGCCGAACTGGGCGTTACCGCGATCGAACTGATGCCCCTGGCGCAGTTTCCCGGCGAGCGTAACTGGGGCTACGACGGCGTGCTGCCTTACGCGCCCCAGTCGTCATATGGCACGCCTGATGCGCTCAAGCACCTGATCGATAGCGCCCACGGTCTGGGTCTGGCGGTGATCATCGACGTGGTTTACAACCATTTCGGCCCTGACGGCAATTACCTGCACCACTATGCCAAGGGCTTTTTCCGCGAAGACCTGCACACGCCTTGGGGCGCGGCCATCGATTTCCGTCGGCGCGAGGTGCGCGACTTCTTTATCGACAACGCGCTGATGTGGCTCCTTGAGTACCGCTTTGACGGTTTGCGTCTGGATGCGGTACACGCCATCGAAGACCCGGATTTCCTTCAGGAACTGGCGGCGACGGTGCGCGAGCACATCGACCCACCCCGTCATGTCTGGCTCACCCTGGAAAACGAGCACAACCAGGCCAGCCTGCTGGAGCAAGGCTTCGACGCGCAGTGGAACGACGATGGGCACAACGCGCTGCACGTCTTGCTGACCGGAGAAACCGAGGCCTATTACGCTGACTTTGCCGAGCGCCCCAGCGAAAAACTGGCCCGCTGCCTGAGCCAGGGCTTCGCCTATCAGGGCCATACCAATCGCCATGGCCGTGCCCGCGGCGAACCCAGCGGACATTTGCCGCCCAGCGCCTTCGTGCTGTTTCTGCAGAACCATGACCAGATCGGCAACCGTGCCTTTGGCGAGCGTCTCCACCAGTTGACTGCACCTCAGGCGTTGCATGCGGCGACGGTCCTTATGTTGTTGTCACCGATGATCCCGTTGCTGTTCATGGGCGACGAATACGCCGCTGACGAGCCGTTTCTGTTTTTCACCAGCCACCATGGCGTCTTGGCCAGGCAGGTGCGAGAAGGTCGACGCAATGAGTTCGCGGCGTTCAGCGCCTTTGCCGATCCGCACACCCGCGAGCAGATTCCCGACCCGAATGCGTTGCACACGTTCACCGCTTCGCGGCCGACACTGACCTCATCTGAACCGCTGACACAGCAAGCAACCCTGACGCTGTATCGACAGTTGCTGCTGATCCGTCATCGCGAAATCATCCCGCGCCTGCCCGGTGCTCACGCGCTGGGCGCCACGGTGCTGGCAACGGGGGCGATAAGTGCGCGCTGGCATATGGGCGATGGCAGCCTGCTGTGCATCGACCTGAACCTCACCGCGGAGCCCGTGTCCCATTCATCACACGCCCATTCCCGGTTGCTGTTCGAGTACCCGCAGCGGTCCTTCGAAGCCCTGCAACAAGGCACCCTCGCCCCCTACTGCGCGCTGGTCAGTCTGACGGCAGCGGCACCTTTGCTACCCACCACTGGAGAGCGTCCATGAGCGATGCGCAACTGGAAATCCTCGCCAGCCGGGCTGGCCTGGCGGTTGACTGGATCGACGCCAACGGTCGGCCACAAAAAGTCGCTCCGGCGGCATTACGAGCGATCCTCACCGGGCTCGGCCACCCGGCAGGCAGTACTCAGGAAATCGACGCCAGCCTGCAGGAACTGCAACAGAACCAACAAAACAAACGCTTGCCGCCATTGATGACCGTTGACGTTGGCACCGGGCTCGACCTCGCGCTTCACTTTGCCCCTGAAACGCCCTGCGAGATTCATCTGGAAGACGGCGCGATCCTCCACCTCAGACTAGATGACGAAGCGGTTCTACCAGGGCTGATCCCGATCGGCTATCAGGACGTTCGCATCGCTGGCCAACGCTTCACACTCGCGGTCGCCCCCTTGCAGTGCCATAGCGTGGCCGCTGCCGTTGACAACCCGATCCCCCGGGCCTGGGGCCTGAGCGTCCAGTTATATTCACTGCGGCGCCCCGGCGACGGCGGCTTCGGCGACCTGCAGGCACTGGAAAACCTCGCCCGCGTTGCCGGTGAGCGCGGCGCCGATGCGTTAGCGATCAGCCCGTTGCACGCGATGTTCAGTAACGACACACAACGCTACAGCCCTTACTCGCCTTCCAGCCGTTTGTTTCTCAACAGCCTGTACGCCTCACCTGAGGAAATTCTCGGCGAACGCGCCCTGCGCCTGGCCATCGACGCCACTGAATTGGCCGACGAGTTCAAACACCTCGAAGAGCAACCGCTGATTGACTGGCCCGCCGCTGCCAAAGCCAAGCAGCAATTGTTGCAAGCGCTGTATGAAGGGTTCTCCCAGGGTGATCATCCCTTGCACGCGGACTTCAGCAGCTTTCGTCACGACGGTGGCGAGGCCCTGGAAAACCACTGCCGTTTCGAGGCGCTCCAGGAGGCCTGTGCCGCCCTTGGCGAAAGCCTCGATTGGCGCCAGTGGCCTGAGCACTGGCGCGATCCGCGCAGTGTCGAACTGACGGTATTTGCCGAGAAAAATGCAGATCGCATCGGCTTCTACGCCTTTTGCCAATGGTTGATCGCCCGCAGTTTGCAACGCGCACAAACCGTTGCGCGTAGCAGTGGCATGGGCATCGGCTTGATCGCCGACCTGGCGGTCGGTGCGGATGGCGGTGGCAGCCAGGCCTGGAGTCGTCAGGACGAATTACTCGCGGCCCTCACCGTCGGCGCGCCCCCGGACATTCTCAACCGCACGGGGCAAGGTTGGGGGATTTCTGCGTTTTCCCCCGAAGGGCTGATACGCAATGGGTTTCGCGCGTTTATCGAAATGCTGCGGGCCAATTTTGCCCATACCGGCGGTCTGCGCATCGACCATGTCATGGGTTTGCAGCGGCTGTGGGTGATCCCCCTCGGCGCGCCGCCGAGTGACGGCGCGTATCTGTATTACCCAGTGGACGACCTGTTGCGTCTGGTGACGCTGGAGTCCCATCGACATCAGGCGATCGTGCTTGGCGAAGACCTCGGCACCGTGCCCGATGGCCTGCGCGACAAACTCATCGCCCGCTCGATCCTGGGAATGCGCGTACTGCTGTTCGAGCAGGAGCACGGGACACACTTCAAACCGATTCTTGATTGGCCGGATAACGCACTCGCCACCACCAGCACCCATGACCTGCCAACGCTCAACGGTTGGTGGCATGGTCGCGACATCGAATGGAGTGTCCGCTTGGGGCTGGTCGACAGCCACGGTGAACAGCAATGGCGTGAACACCGTCAGCGCGAGCGTGAAGGTTTGCGTCGGGCCTTGAGTCAGGACCCGCAAAACTTCCGCGAGGAGACCCACGAGACCGACCAGGTGCTCGACGCCAGCGTGCGCTTCCTGGGTCACACCCGCGCCCCTTTGGTGTTGCTGCCGCTGGAAGATGCGCTGGGCATTGATGAGCAGGCCAACCTCCCCGGCACCACCGACAGTCATCCGAACTGGCGCCGGCGTTTTGCCGATGAAAGCGATGTGCTGCTGGACGATACGGATGCAGCACGAAGGCTGGAACTGCTTGCTTGCGCGCGCCTTCAGGCAGCCGAGCGTGATCAATGAGTGAAATGCCATTCGTCCCGGTACGGGCGACGTTGCGCGTGCAGTTTCATCACGGATTCACCCTGGATGACGCTGTACCGCTGGTGCCGTATTTCTGCGGCTTGGGCATCAGCCACCTCTATGCCTCGCCGCTGTTGAGTGCGCGGGCCGGGTCGATGCATGGCTACGACGTGGTCGACCCCAGCCGGGTCAATCCCGAGCTCGGCGGCGAGGCAGCCCTGCGGCGACTGGTCAGCGCGCTGCGCGCCCAGGACATGGGGCTGATCCTGGACATCGTGTCCAACCACATGGCCGTCGGTGGTGCCGACAATCCCTGGTGGCTGGACTTGCTGGAATGGGGGCGACTGAGTCCTTATGGTGAGTTTTTCGACATTCAATGGCATTCGCCAGACCCATTGCTCGAAGGCCAGCTATTGCTGCCGTTCCTGGGCAGCGATTACGGCAGCGCCTTGCAGGACGGCACGCTGACGCTGCACTTCGATCCCGGACGGGGCAGCTTCCATGTCGAACACCATGAGCACCACTTTCCGATCTGCCCCACCGACTACGCTGAACTGCTCAAGCCTGACGACTCGCTCGACGTTGAACGGGCACTGCAACTCAAGGTATTGGCCGATCAGTTCACCACCCTGCACTACCAGAGCGATGCCCATTCCCTTGCGCGCCCCTTGCAACAAGCGCTTATCACATTGGCGTCTGACCCGGCGATCTTGCGCTGCATCGAGCACAACCTCAGCCGCCATGACTCCCGCCAACCCGAAGGTTTCAGCCGTCTGCACGAGCTGCTCGAACGCCAAAGCTATCGCCTGGCCAGTTGGCGCACGGCGGCCGATGACATCAACTGGCGGCGCTTCTTCGACATCAATGAACTGGCCGGGCTGCGGGTCGAACGCCCGGCCGTGTTCGAAGCTACCCATGCAAAAATTTTCGAGCTGATTGCCGAGGGACTGGTGGACGGATTGCGTATCGACCACATCGACGGGCTCGCCGACCCGCGGGGTTACTGCCGCAAACTCAGGCGCAGGGTGAACGCCCTGTCACCGTTGCGACACGTACCGATCTATATTGAAAAAATCCTCGGCGACGGTGAAACGCTGCGTCGCGATTGGCAGGTCGATGGCACCACGGGCTATGAGTTCATGAATCAGTTGTCGCTGCTGCAACACGACCCGCAGGGCGAGCAAGTCCTTGGCGAACTGTGGAGCCGACACACCGAACGGCCCGCAGCGTTCATCGAGGAAGCACAACTGGCACGCCAGCAGATTCTCAACGGTTCGCTGGCCGGCGACTTCGAAAGTGTCGCGCAGGCCTTGCTGCAAGTAGCTCGCGATGACCTGATGAGCCGAGACCTGACCCTTGGTGCGATTCGTCGGGCATTGCAGGAACTGATCGTGCATTTCCCGGTGTACCGAACATACATCGGCCCGTGCGGGCGCTCGGCGCAAGACCAGGTGTTTTTTCAGCACGCGATGAACGGCGCGCGCCAGACCTTGGGCGAAGCCGACTGGCCGGTGCTCGACTATCTGGCGCTGTGGCTGGGTGGGCAACCCTGGCGCGAGCGCCCGGTGGGCCGTCAACGCAAGATCCTCAAGCACGCCTGCGTGCGCTTTCAGCAACTGACCTCGCCGACCGCCGCCAAAGCCGTGGAAGACACCGCGCTCTATCGCTCAGGCGTGCTGCTGTCGCGTAATGATGTCGGCTTCAACACCGAGCGGTTCAGCGCCCCACTCGCCGACTTCCACACGGCGTGCAGCCGGCGCCTCGACGAATTCCCGGATACGCTGCTGGCCAGCGCCACCCATGACCACAAACGCGGTGAAGACAGCCGTGCACGCCTGGCATTACTCAGCGAACGCAGTACCTGGTATGCCGAAACAGTCGAAGGCTGGCGGACACAGAGTGCCGCCCTGCGCCGCGATCCGTCGATGCCCTCACCCGCGGACGAACTGCTGCTCTACCAGACCTTGCTCGCCAGTTGGCCGCTGGAGCTGCATTGCGAAGACGCGCAGTCGATGACGGCCTACACCGAACGACTGTGGCAGTGGCAGCAAAAAGCCCTGCGCGAAGCCAAACTCCAGAGCAGTTGGAGCGCACCGAACGAGCCTTATGAGCAGGCCACGCGGGCCTTCCTCGAGCGCCTTCTGCTCAGCCCCGAAGGCCTGCCTTTACGCAGTGCCATCGCCGATGCTGCGCAAGCGATCGCCTGCGGCGGTGCGCTCAATGGATTGGCGCAAACCTTGCTGCGCATGACGGTGCCGGGGGTTGCGGATCTGTATCAGGGCAATGAGTTCTGGGATTTCAGCCTGGTGGATCCGGACAATCGGCGAGCGGTTGATTTCAGCGTCCGCCAGCAGGCATTGCACACCCCGGTGGACACTCGACAGTTGCTGCACACCTGGCGTGACGGGCGCATCAAGCAGGCGTTGATCGCCCACACGTTGGCGTTACGCGCGCGATACCCGCAACTGTTTCAGCGGGGCCGTTATCAAGCGTTGCAGGTGGTGGGCAGTCAGGCCGGGCGGGTGTTGGCTTTCGCCCGTGAACTCGACGGCCAACGGGCGATTGTTCTGGTGCCGGTGCGGGTTGCGTCGCTGCTGGAAAGCAGTGCCACGCCGCAGGTGCCTGCCCTGCTCTGGGGCGACACCCGGGTCAAACTGCCGTTCACCGCCGCCGAAGAAAAGCTGAAGGGACTTTTTACAACAGGTGCAGTCACACACCACAAGGAATTGCTGATCAGCGCCGCGCTGGGAGATTTCCCGGTCAATCTGTTTATCCAGACTTGAGTTCAACTCAGGAGCATTGCGATGAGTACCGATGACAAACGCATTCGTGAATTTGCCTATCTGATCTGGGAGTCCGAGGGGAAACCCGAAGGCCAGGAGACACGACACTGGGAAATGGCGTGCAAGCTGGCGGAAGCCGAAGCCCTGGCCCCGACCAAGCCTGCCCGAACCGCCAAACCCAATAGCGGCAAAACAGCAGCCAGCAAACCCACGGCGACCAAGCCCAAAACCAAAGCCGCTACTACCGCCAAGGTCGTAACGCCACCCGGCGATAAGCCTGTGGCTGCAAAAAAGCCTCGAGCACCGCGTAAGCCAGCCGGTTGAGAGTACCAGGCTCTGATTGACCGCGTGGCGAGCAGATTCGCCACTTCGGGGATGGCGCGGCCTTGAGAGGCCAGCAATGCCGGCGCCATCACCCAAGCCCAATTGCAGGAGCAATGATGACCACGCCAAAAAAGACCGCGCCAGAACCTCACGTCGAGGCCTCGCGAATCCGTGAAGGCTTGCCCTTCCCGCTCGGTGCAACCTGGGATGGTCTGGGGGTCAACTTCGCGATATTTTCGGCTAACGCCACCAAGGTCGAACTGTGTTTGTTCGACGATGCCGGCGAAGTCGAGCTCGAACGTATCGAACTGCCGGAATACACCGACGAAATCTTTCACGGCTACTTGCCGGACGCTCATCCGGGGCTGATCTACGGCTACCGGGTGTATGGGCCTTACGACCCGCAAAACGGTCACCGCTTCAACCACCACAAATTGCTGATCGACCCCTACGCCAAACAGTTGGTGGGAAAATTGAAGTGGTCCGAAGCCTTGTTCGGCTACACCATCGGCCACCCCGACGCCGACCTCAGTTTCGATGAGCGCGACAGTGCGCCCTTCGTGCCCAAGTGCAAGGTCATCGACCCGGCGCACACCTGGGGCCATGACCATCGGGTCAATGTGCCGTGGGATCGAACGATCATTTATGAGGCTCACGTACGCGGCATCAGCATGCGTCACCCGTCCGTCCCGCAAGCGCTGCGCGGGACCTTCGCCGGGTTGATGGTCGATGACCTGCTGGAACATATCCGCAAACTTGGCGTGTCGTCGGTGGAGCTGATGCCGATACACGCCTTCGTTAATGACCAGCACCTGCTGCATAAGGGCATGACCAATTACTGGGGCTACAACAGCATCGCCTTCTTCGCCCCCGATCCGCGTTACCTGGCCAGCGGCAAGATCGCCGAATTCAAGGAAATGGTCGCGCACCTGCACGAAGCCAATCTTGAAGTGATTCTGGACGTGGTCTACAACCACACCGCCGAGGGCAACGAACAAGGCCCGACCCTGTCGATGCGCGGCATCGACAATGTCTCCTACTATCGACTGAAGCCCGATGACAAACGCTTCTATATCAACGACTCCGGTACCGGCAACACCCTCGACCTGAGCCATCCCTGTGTGCTGCAGATGGTCACCGATTCGCTGCGTTACTGGGCCTCGGAAATGCACGTCGACGGTTTCCGCTTCGACCTGGCGACCATCCTCGGGCGTTACCACGACGGTTTCGACGAGCGTCACAGTTTCCTCGTTGCCTGCCGCCAGGACCCGATTCTGCGCCAGGTAAAACTGATTGCCGAGCCTTGGGACATTGGCCCTGGTGGCTATCAGGTCGGCCACTTTCCGCCGGGCTGGGTCGAGTGGAACGACCGCTTCCGCGACACCGTACGCGCCTTCTGGAAAGGCGATGACGGCCAGCTCGCCGACTTCGCCGCCCGCATGACGGCATCGGGGGAGATGTTCAATCAACGCGGCCGCCGTCCCTACGCCTCGATGAACTTCGTCACCGCCCATGACGGCTTCACCTTGAATGACCTCGTTTCCTACAACGAAAAGCACAACGAAGCCAACGACGAAGAAAATCAGGACGGTAGTAATCACAACCTGTCCTGGAATCACGGCGTTGAGGGCCCCACCGTCGATCCCGAGATCAATGCGCTGCGCCAGCGGCAGTTGCGTAATTTCTTCGCCACCCTGCTGTTGGCCCAAGGCACACCGATGCTGGTGGCCGGTGACGAATTTGCCCGAACCCAATATGGCAACAACAACGCCTACTGTCAGGACAGCGAAATTGGCTGGGTCAACTGGGACCTGAGCGAAGACGGCAAGGCCTTGCTCAAATTCGTCAAACGCCTGATCAAGCTGCGCCTGGCCTATCCGATCCTGCGGCGCGGACGTTTTCTGGTGGGCAATTACAACGAGGATATTGGCGTCAAGGACGTCACCTGGCTGGCGCCCGACGGCAGCGAAATGTCCACCGAGCAATGGCAGGATAGCCACGGGCGATGCCTGGGCATGTTACTCGATGGACGCGCCCAGGAAACCGGAATCCGTCGCAAAGGCGCCGACGCTACCTTGCTGCTGGTGGTTAACGCGCATCACGACATTGTCAATTTTCGGCTACCGGAAGTGCCTGACGGCGGATTCTGGACCTGCATGATTGACACCAACCAACCCTCGATTCAGGGCCAGGAGCGATTCGACTTCAATCATCAATATTCGGTGACCGGCCGCTCGTTGCTGTTGTTCGAGTTGCAGCATGAGGAGCAAGACTGAGACGCAATTGCCCGCCTCATCAGCAGTGCTTTAGCAAGCCACTTCATAAAAAACGCTCGTCAGGGAGGTGACGGGGCGACGAATGGTGATCTATGAGCAATACTCTGCTCGCAGCAACCCAGGGTTTGGAGCGCTGCGCCCTAGTGTGACGGCATACCAGAACAAGGACGTATCGCCATGAAATCCAGCACCCTCGTCGACAGCAGCTTGCCTGTGCAGATCTGGAACACTGCCCGGCAACTGGACAATATTCCCGTTATCAGCACATCTACCCTTATCCCTGCCGGCGCTCGCGCGGTGGTGATCGCACCACATCCGGGTGATGAAGTCGTGACCTGTGGTGGCCTGCTGCAATTGTTCGCCACCCTCGGCCACCCCCTGCAATTGATCTCGATCACCGATGGCAGCGCCGGTCATCCAGGCTCGAACCTGTGGTCGGAGAAGCGCCTGAGTGTGTTCCGCCCACAGGAAAGCGTCGAAGCCCTGCGTCGCCTCGGTTTGCCCATGCATAGCCTGAAATGGATTCGCGGCGGTTTCACCGACAACGGGCTGGCCGAACGTGAACTTCAATTGACGCAATTCATCGCACGTTACCTGCGACCGGGTGATGTGGTGTTCAGCACCTGGTGCGAGGACGGCATCATCGACCATGACACGGTAGGTCGAGCCAGCGCAAAAGCCGCCCTCATGGTGGGCGCGAGTTTCAATGAAGTGCCGGTCTGGGCCTGGCACTGGCCCGCACGCGATCATGGGCTGATTCCCTGGCACCGCGCCCGCAAGGTTCGCCTCGACACCTGGACCGTCGCACGCAAATGCCACGCCACCCATGCGTACGCCAGCCAGCTGAACGGTGAACCGGAGATCGGCATCGCGCCGAAGCTGACCAGGGTTTTCCTGGAGCGGATGCGTCAGCCCTATGAAATAGTTTTTGTGTGAATGCGAAAGAAGTGATGCCTTGGCCCCGTTCAAAATGCTGATTTTCAGCCGATGCATCCGTCTCCCTCTAATAAACAACAACTTAGATAATTGCTAAAAATCAGTCAGTTGCAACGTCTAAATTATTCATACCACTCATCGTTCAATTTCTTGACGCAACGCCAACGGTCTTCTTAGCTAAACGTTACTACCCCCGGAATTACCTTCTGGGGCAAGCCTCGGAAACCCGCTCAAGCGGGCCGGAGGGGTTTGCCTCAATGAAATCGGTCGCCCCTCATTCGGGGTAGGAGAGACGCCAAACAGAGTCATGGCATGCGATTGCAAGGTAGACCTCCATGAACACCTCCCTCATCCAACACGAGATCAAAATCACCCTGTACACCGTTTCCACTTCGTTGTTGCTGTGCACATCCATGGAGGTTCAGGCGTCCCCCACCGAGAACGAGGCGATGCCCTGGTATCAGCAAGATGTCCCGGCGCTCGCCCTGCCGACGCCTGATACGAGTAACAGCATCCGCTTCATCCGCAATCCCGGTCTTGATAACCAGTTGCTGACAGTCGAGCAAGCCGCTCCTTCTGCCTGGGATCGGGTTTATGGCCAGCCTGCCAGGAGTGCAGAGCACGACGTCCTCGGCTCACCGTTTTCTGGCATGAGCGGTTCGGAACTCAAGGGCCCGGCGTTGATTACCCTGCAAAGCAGCGGCGGCAGCACTCAGCGTGTTGGCCTGATGGGCGGTACAAACCAGTTTCAGGGCAATGGCAATGGCCTGGTCAACTCTGCCATTGTCGACCCGAATAACACCCTCAACGTGCAAGGCCCCAATCTTGGCGCCTATTGGAGCCTGACCGGCGCAAACGGCTGGCACGTGGATTTGACCGCCAGCGGTGGTCGGGTCAATGGCTACAGCCTCAATGATCAGGGCCAGCGCCAAGCTGCCGAGGGCAGCGCAATGACCCTCTCGGTGCAAGGCGGATTCCCCATCGGCATCAGCGAGAACTGGGTAATCGAACCTCAGGCCGAATTGATCAACCAGCGTATTAGTCTGGACACCCCGTATGCCGGTAGCGGCAATGCCTCATCCACCGACCTGACGTCCTGGAGCGGCAGGGTCGGTGCAAGCTTGAAAGGCAGTTATGACATCAAGGGACTGCCGATCGAACCCTATGTTCGTACCAACTTCTGGCATACGGTCAATACCTCCGACACTGTGACCCTCGGTCAGGTCGACAAGCTCAGCAGCAGCCGGAACGCGTCCTCGATAGAACTGGGACTGGGCCTGGTGGCCAGAGTTACGCCCTCTGTCAGCCTGTATGTCAGCGGCGATTACAACAGCGCGAGCGTCAACAACGACTTGTATGGATTGATCGGCAGCCTCGGGGTGCGGATGCGTTGGTGACTGTCAGGAAGATTTGCGAACCGTAGGCGCACGGTTTGCCAGCGATGGCAGCCGTAAGATCCCCATCGCCGGCAAACCATGCGCCCACAGGTCGCGCGCAAAACAGCGCTGATTCAGGCTCTGCACAGCAAAAAACCTGAATATCCCCCAAACCAACCCACAAAACCCAAAAAATCCCTGATCGCCGTTAGTCTCCACCCCCTGCGATGGATTAAAGTAACGCCCCCAGCCCTGGCGTTATTCGAACGCCTTTGCTCACCCTCTCCAGGAACAGTCATCGATGGAACATCGTGAAGCGCTGCTTGCGCTGCGAACCTTTCTTTCAACGCAGATTCTCGGCCAGGAAAAACTCATCGAGCGGTTGCTCATCGCTCTGCTCGCTGACGGCCACATGCTGGTCGAAGGCGCCCCTGGCCTGGCCAAGACCAAGGCCATCAAAGAGCTTGCCGAAGGTATCGAAGCACAATTCCATCGCATCCAGTTCACCCCCGACCTGCTGCCTGCCGACATCACCGGCACAGAGATCTACCGTCCGGAAACCGGCAGCTTCGTGTTCCAGCAGGGACCGATCTTCCATAACCTGGTGCTGGCCGACGAAATCAACCGGGCACCGGCCAAGGTCCAGTCGGCCTTGCTCGAAGCCATGGGCGAGCGGCAGGTCAGCGTCGGGCGCAGTACGTATGAGCTGTCGCCGCTGTTTCTGGTCATGGCGACCCAGAACCCGATCGAGCAGGAAGGCACCTACCCACTGCCTGAAGCCCAGCTCGACCGTTTCCTGATGCACGTCAAAATCGGCTTCCCGGACGCGGCCGTCGAGCGGCGCATCCTGCAACAGGCCCGCGGTGAAGCGCTGCACGGCGAAACCAAGCCAGAGCGGCGGATCAGCCAGCAAGCGATATTTGCCGCGCGCAAGGAAATCCTCGGTTTGTACATGGCCGACGCCGTGGAGGAATACCTGGTGCAGTTGGTCATGGCGACCCGCACGCCGGGCAAGTTCGACCCGGAAATGTCCGAGTGGATTGCCTATGGCGCCAGCCCACGCGGCTCCATCGCCCTCGACCGCTGCGCCCGCGCTCACGCCTGGCTGGCCGGTCGCGACTTCGTCAGCCCCGAAGACATTCAAGCGGTGCTGTTCGACGTGTTGCGCCATCGCATCATTCTTTCCTTCGAAGCCGAAGCCGCTGGTATCGACCAGGACCGTGTGGTCCAGCGGATTCTCGACGTCGTTGCCGTCGCTTGACCCCGATGACCAAGCCGCTTGCGCCCGAACCGGGTATCCGTGTCAGCCTCTCCGAGCTGATCGAGATGCGCCATCGCGTGCGCGAAGTGCAATTGTTTTCCACCCCGAGCCAGCGCAGCCCGCTGATTGGCCTGCACCATTCCAAGTTGCGCGGACGTGGCGTGGACTTCGATCAGGTGCGGGTCTATCAGGCTGGCGACGATGTGCGAACCATCGACTGGCGTGTCACCGCACGCACCCAGGAACCGCACACCAAGCTGTTTCACGAAGAGCGCGAGCGGCCGATTTTCATCATGGTCGAGCAAAGTCGCCGGCTGTTTTTCGGCTCGGGGCTGATGTTCAAATCGGTGTTGGCCGCACAAGCCGCGAGCCTGATCGGTTGGGCTGCGCTGGGACACAACGACCGTGTTGGCGGGCTGGTGTACGGTGACAACGAGCACTACGAAATCAAACCCCGGCGCAGCAAGCAAAGCCTGCTGCAATTGCTCAACCGCATGGTACGCGTCAACCAGTCCCTCACGACCGAAAGCGAGCCGGATCGCGACAGTCTGGGCATGGCTCTGCGCCGCGCGCGCGAGGTGCTGCGCCCGGGGAGCCTGGTGATCGTGATCTGCGACGAGCGCGCCTTGTCCGAGGGCGCGGAGCAGCAACTGAGCCTGCTGTCGCGGCACTGTGACTTGCTGTTGTTGCCAGTCTCCGACCCTCTGGACCACGCCCTGCCCGCTGCCGGTTTGCTGCGTTTTGCCGAGCGCGGGGCTCAACTTGAACTCGATACGCTGAACGTCGACCTGCGCCAAAGTTATCGCGCCCAGGCCGAAGCCCGCATCGCCCGCTGGGAATTGCTGGCGCAGAAACTGCGTGTGCTGTTAATGCCGCTGAGTACTCAAAGCGAGATGGTCGAACAATTGCGTGAATACCTGAACCCGAAACGTCCGGGTAAAAGCCAATGAACAGCCTCGATCAACTGCAACCGCTGATGACGCCGCCGCCCATCGAGTTCTGGCCGCCGGCGCCGGGTTGGTGGCTGCTATTGGTGCTGCTGCCACTGATCGGCTTTGGCCTGTGGCAACTGCGTCGCTTTATTCCCGTCAAGCGCTCTATCGTGCGCGCCGAACAGCCGCTGGACCCGGTGCGACTGGCGGCGCTGGCGGAACTGGCGCAAATGCCCAAACCCTATGACGGTGCGCCCGCCGGTGCCTGGTTGCAGCAACTCAACGGGCTGCTCAAGCGCCTGTGTCGCAACCATTACCCCTACAGCCAGAGCCACACCCTGAACGGTCGTAAATGGCTGGCGTTTCTCGACAACCGTTGCCCGGCTGCCGGCCTGACCCGCTGGATGATTCTGGTTGAAGGTGCTTACAAACCGGAATGCAAACTCGACGACAAGGCCATCGCCGGCCTGACACAAGCCGTCGACACCTGGATTCGCAAGCATGTTTGAGTTCGCCTGGCCATGGATCTTCGCCCTGCTGCCACTGCCGTGGCTGATGCGGATTGTGCTGCCGGTCGCCGACAGCGGCGAACCGGCGCTCAAGGTCAGCTTTCTGTCCGACCTTGAAGGCCTGGCCCGGCGTCGCGCGCGTGCCAACCTGCCGACCTGGCGCCAGCAAGCACCGTTCATCCTGCTCTGGCTGCTGCTGTTGATCGCCGCCGCACGCCCGCAATGGCTCGGCGAACCGCTGCCGATTGCCGCCAGTGGGCGCGACTTGCTGGTGGCCGTCGACGTTTCCGGCTCCATGGATTTCCCCGACATGGAGTGGCAAGACGAAGACGTCAGCCGCCTGACACTGGTCAAACACTTGCTCGGTGACTTCCTTGAAGGGCGCGATGGCGATCGCGTCGGCCTGATCCTGTTCGGCAGCCAGGCGTATCTGCAAGCACCGCTGACGTTCGACCGGCGCACCGTGCGTATCTGGCTTGACGAAGCGCGGATCGGCATTGCCGGCAAGAACACCGCCATTGGCGACGCCATCGGCCTGGCCTTGAAGCGCTTGCGCCAACGTCCGGCGCAGAGCCGCGTGCTGATTCTGGTCACCGACGGCGCCAACAATGGCGGTGAAATCGATCCGCTGACCGCGGCAAGACTGGCTGCCGAAGAAGGCGTGAAAATCTACCCGATCGGCATTGGTGCCGATCCGGAGCAAGCCGGCCCTCTGGCTTTTCTGGCGGGAAACCCGACCATGGACCTCGATGAACCCGCCTTGAAAGCCATCGCCGAAGCTACCGGCGGGCGCTACTTCCGTGCACGTGACGGCAAGGAATTGCTGGAGATCAAGAAGACCCTTGATCAACTGGAGCCTGTGACTCAACAACCCACCCAGGCTCGCCCGGCACAAGCGTTGTACAGCTGGCCGCTGGCCGCCGCGTTGCTGATGAGCCTGTTGCTGGTGATCCGCGAACGCTGGCCAGACAACCCGATGCAACGCTTTTTCACCCGGTCGAATTTTCTGCAACAGCACCCTGACTGGCGCCAGCGGCTTAAACGCCTGCGTCTGCGGAGGCGCCGATGATCGCACTCTGGCCGCATTGGTTCCGTCCCTGGTGGCTGCTGCTGTTGCCACTATTGGGCTGGTTGCTGTGGCAACTCTGGCACCGGCAGAAACGCGCGGGTCGCTGGCAGATGATCCTGCCGCCGGCCTTCCACGCCACCCTGCTCAGCGGTGGCAACGGGCGTGAAAGCAAGTTGCCGTGGGTCGCCCTGGGCCTGGCCTGGGTTCTGGCGGTATTGGCGCTGTTGGGGCCCAGTTGGGAACGGGTCGAACAATCCGCGCAGAAACCTGCCGACCCCTTGGTGGTCCTGTTTGAATTGACCCCGGAAATGCTCGCCACCGACGTGCCGTCGACGCGCCTTGAACAAGCCCGGCGCAAGCTGCTCGATCTATTGCAAGCCCGCAGCGACGCACAGACCGCCATCGTCGTCTATGCCGGCAGCGCGCACACGCTGGTGCCGCTCTCGGACGACCTGGCCACCAGCAGCAACCTGCTGGAAGCGCTGAAACCTTCGATCATGCCCGAGGCCGGTCATCGCGCCGATCTGGCCGTGACCAAGGCACTGACATTACTCAACCGCGGCGCCCTCGGCCAGGGCCGGATTCTGCTGATTGGCTCATCCCTCAGCGAACAGGAGCGCCAGGGTATTCGTCAGGCTCTGCGCGGTCAGGCACCGCAATGGTTGATGCTCGGCATCGGCACCCCGCAAGGCGCACCGATCGCTGACGAACACGGCAGCTTCCTCAAGGATGCGCAAGGCGCGATCCTCGTGCCGCGTCTCGACGGGCCAAGCCTTAAAACCTTTGCCAGCGAAATGGAGGGGAGTTACCGGCAAGCGCAGCTGGACGACAGCGACCTGCGCGGTCTCGGGCTGCTCGATAGCCCGCATAGCGTGCGTAACGATGGCCAGACCCTGCGCCTCGATACCTGGGCCGACCAGGGCTATTGGCTGTTACTGCCGCTGTTGCTGCTGACGGCCTGCGCCGGACGTCGAGGCTGGCTGTTTTGCCTGCCATTGCTGTTCATGCTGCCGCAACCGAGTTACGCCTTCGAGTTCAACGATCTTTGGCTGCGCCCCGACCAACAGGGCCTGCACTTGCTCAAGCAACACCAGCCCGCGGAGGCCGCGCAGCGTTTTCAGGATCGGCAATGGCAAGGCGTTGCGCTGTATGAGGCCGGTGAGTATGCCGCTGCCGCCGAGCGTTTCGCCGAAGGCAACGACGCCCGTGCGAACTACAATCGCGGCAACGCCCTGGCTAAAAGCGCTGAACTGGAAGCTGCCGTCGATGCCTATGAACAAGCCCTTGAGCTGCAACCTGATTTACGCCCGGCGCAGACCAACAAAGCGCTGGTAGAAGCGTTGATCAAACAGAAAGCCTCCACTTCATCCAATGAGCCCGATAAAACCGACGGCGAAGAGCACCTGCAAACCCAGCAACCCCCGCCACCGGGTGCGTCGACACAGCCCTCGACCGGTGACGAGCAAAAGACCGACACGCAAACCGCGCAATCGCACGTCGACGCCAACAGCGAAAACCAGACCGACAGCCCGCCACAACCGGGCAATAATGAAGTGCCGGGCAGTGAGTTGGGCGATGAACAACACAGCACACCGCCGATCCGCACCGCCGACACCAATTTCGACGGCGAGCGCCGCCAGGCCCTGGAGCAATGGCTGCGTAAAATCCCGGATGAGCCGGGCGAACTGCTTAAACGTAAATTCTGGTACGAACAGCAACAACATCAGGATCAGGGAAAAACTCGATGACCCGCTTCACCGCTCTATTGCTCAGCCTTTCGCTCTGGACCGTCGGTGCCCAGGCTGCGGGGCTGGTTGCCAGCATCGATCGCAGCCGCGTGAATTCCGGCGAGACGGTCGAACTGACCCTCGAATCCAGTGATGTCACGCAGTTCGGCAAACCTGACCTGAGCGCACTTGACCCACTGTTCGAGGTTCGCGGCACCCGCCAGGTCAACCAGCCCACAACCCTGGGCGACGACAGCCACGCCACCACCCGCTGGATCATCACCCTTCTGCCCCGCCACAACGGCACACTGGTCATCCCGTCCCTGGCGCTGGGTGAGTACAAAAGCCAGCCGATCAACTTGCAGGTGGTCGAAAGCGAGAAGCAGGACAGCGCCGACAAACTGGCCCCCGTATTCATCGAGACCAGCCTCGATCAGGACACGGTGTACGTGCAGGCCCAGGCGATTCTGACCTTGCGCATCTATCACTCGGTGTCGCTGTATGACGACAGCAGCCTTACTCCGCTGCAAATCCCCGATGCGCGCGTCGAACAACTCGGCGAGTCGCGCACTTACGAAAAAGTCATCAATGACCTGCGCCACGGTGTGATCGAACGGCGCTACGCAATTTACCCGCAACACAGTGGCCTGCTGACGATACCCGCGCAGATGTTCAGCGCCACCCTGGTGGAGACGCAACCCTCCCAGGAGTCGGCCCCGCAAGGGCCAAAAGCGGGAAAACTGATTCGCGTGAGCTCCACCGGGCTCAACCTGACCGTCAAGCCCAAACCGGCCGATTATCCCGCCGATGCTCCTTGGCTGCCAGCACGCAGCCTGAGTCTCAGTGAAAGCTGGAACCCTACGCCTGATCACGTTCAAGTGGGCGACTCCATGACCCGCAGCCTGACCCTGAAAGCCGAAGGCCTGGCCAGTTCGCAACTGCCGCCCCTGCCCGCCACTGAAACCAGCGGATTGCGGCGTTATCCCGATCAGCCACAATTGAGCAATCAGCCCAGTGACCGAGGGTTGACCGGCATCCGCGAAGACCGCGAAGCACTGGTGCCCACTCGTATCGGGCAGATCGAATTGCCGCCCGTGGAAGTGGTCTGGTGGAACACCCTTGAAGATCATCTGGAGCGCAGCAGCCTGCCCGCTCGCACCCTGAACACCGTGAGCAACCCGAGCCTGATGGTCGACACTCCAGCGGGCAACGTGCCGGCTACCGTAGCGCTCGGCAGTGAAGCGCTCTGGTACTGGAAGCTCAGCACCTTGATCCTCGCCTGCACCACCTTGCTTGGCTTCGGCCTGTGGTGGCGTGCGCGTTGGCAGCCGGCGATTCTGCGCGCCACGCAAACGGGCCCGAGCCCGCGCACCCTACTCGACGACCTCAAGCGTGCGTGCCAGGCCAACGACCCTCAAGCCACCCGTCAGGCGCTCGACGCCTGGGCCCGTCAACAGCCGGAAACCTTGGCCGACATGGCCGCACGCTTCGTACCGCTGTCCGACGCCCTCGATGGCTTGAATGGCGCGCTCTACAGCGAAACCGGGCATTACTGGCAAGGCGAAGAACTCTGGCGCGCGATCCGCGCCATCCCGATTGCCGAACGGGTCCATGACCCGGTGGGCGACAGTGGCTTGCCGCCGTTGTATCCGAAGTAGCGCAAAAGATCGCAGCCTTCGGCAGCGCCGACAGGGAAATGGTGTACATCCCGAAGGCTGCGATCTTTTCTGCCTTTCTGCATTCCCGACCTTTTGCCATTAACCCCACCCTTTCGCCGCTATTATTTTCCCCGCGGCCATCACTTTGTTTCCTACGGAGTACGTCCCGTAAGGTCAGGGCCCTCGACAGCGATCCGGCTTAACGGATCCGTCCTACTCTAAATATCGATCCGTCTGACTGCGCCGGTTCGTCGCTCCACGCAAAGTCCTGTGACTTGAAATAGACACAAGGAAACGTGGATGTTCAGCGCCGTCAACCCCATCACTTTCAGACTCGATATTGAAGGTTTTTCCGACGACCTTCAGGTACTCGAATTCCGCGCCAAGGAAGCGCTCAACCAGCCTTACGAAGTCAAACTGGAACTGGTCAGCGAACGCCCCGACCTGGACCTCGATTCACTCCTGCATCGCTCGGCTTTTCTGAGCTTCGGTCCTGACGGCGCCGGCCTTCACGGGCAGATCTATCAAATCGCGCAAGGCGACTCGGGCAAACGCCTGACCCGCTATCAAATGACCCTGGCACCGCAGCTCGTCTATCTAACCCATTGCCACAACCAGCGCATTTTTCAGCACCAGAGCGTGCCGCAAATCATTGCAAAAGTGCTGAAAGACCAGGGAATCCAGTCCGATGCCTGGCGCTTCCAACTGAGCGCCGAGTACCGGCCACGACGCTATTGCGTGCAGTACGAGACCGATCTGCATTTTCTTCAACGGTTGTGTGAGGAAGAAGGCCTGCACTTTCATTTCCAGCACAGTGCCGATGGGCATGTGCTGGTATTCGGCGACGATCAAAGCGTTTTTTCGAAACCCGAGCAGTCAACCGCGTACAGGCAAGACAGCGGCATGATTACCGAAGCGCCGGTGATTGACCGTTTCAAGCTGCGACTGGAACCGCGCCCCACGCACGTCAGCCGCCGTGATTACGACTTCGAGAAACCGCGCCTGCAACTTGACAGCGAGACCAGACACCCGTTGCTGCCTCACCTGGAGGACTACGCCTTTCCAGGCCAGTTCACCCATCGAGACCACGGCAAACATCTGGCCAATCGGGCATTGGAGCGCCACCGCGCCGATTACCGGCAAGCGAATGGGCATAGCGATCAAAGCGCGATGCGCAGCGGCTATTTTTTCGAGATGACCGAACACCCTCGCGCTGACTGGAATGGACTGTGGTTGTTGACTGAAGTGGAGCACACCGGTTTTCAACCTGGAGTGCTGGAAGAGTCGATCACCGACAGTCGTTCGCAGGATGGCTTCAGTCAGGGCTACCGCAACCTCTTTGTCGCCACACCTTGGGACGTGATATTCCGACCGGCCCTTGAACACCCCAAGCCCCGGATGATGGGCAACCAGCATGCAGTCGTCACGGGCCCGCCCGGTGAAGAGATTTATTGTGATCAATATGGTCGAGTCAAAGTCCAACTGCCCTGGGACCGCGACGGGCAGCACGATGAACAATCGAGTTGCTGGCTGCGTGTCGCCGCTGCCTGGGCCCATGACAGTTACGGCAGCGTGCAGATCCCGCGAGTCGGCATGGAAGTGTTGGTGGGATTCACTGATGGCGATCCCGATAAACCCGTCGTCGTTGCCTGCCTGGCCAACGCCGCGACACCGGTACCACTGGATTTGCCGGCCGAGCACACCCGTAGCATTTTCCGCAGTCAGAGCAGCCCCGGTGGGGGCGGTTACAACGAGCTGCGCATCGAGGACAAAAAAGGTGCCGAAGAGATAGCCCTGCGTGCCCAGCGCGATTTTGTCCAGCTCGTTCTCAATGACGAACGCATTCAGGTCGACAACCAACGAACCGTGGTGATCGGCGGCCTCGCCAGCCACGAACTGCGCGGCGAAGAACAGCGCCTGACCCGCGGCAACCGTTTGACTGAAGTCAAACAGGACGATCACCTGCTGGTTCAGGGCGATCAACATCTTCGCGTCACCAGTCAGCGACTCAGCGCCATGCAGCAGATTCAGCTCAGCGCCGGACAACGAGTCGTCATCAACGGTGGAACTCACCTGGGGCTCATGGCTGGCGGTCAATGGCTGACGCTGGGCCCGGAAGGAATTTTCAGCAGCGTGCCGATTCTGCAGGGCGGCACTGCGCCCGTGAGCATGCCGGCGGAGCCTCTGATGCCGGGGGACTTGCCTTCGCTGAAAGTGGCTTTCCACGCGGCGCAGCAACGCCATGCACTGATTTCATCCCGCGCCTCGCGTTGCCTGATTTGTGAGGCCACCCCAGCATGAAACTCTCGACTTGCCTGCCTGAAGACCTGCCCTGGAACGAGCAACAGGCTTTCCTGTTGCTGGACGGCACGACCTTCAGCGATTTGCCACAGCGCTTGAAAACACTCAATCCCGCCGTAAGCACTGTTGCACTGTATGACAGTGCGCCCTTCACCTCCCTGCGGGATATCTCACCGCTGCTGGTAGCGATTCCACATCCTGACGAAGCGGTTTTTCAGTTCTATCTGCAACAGGCGCATGAAGAGTGGGGAGTGCTGTTGTTCAGCACCTCCCCCGTGCATGACGTGGCTCTACATTTACGCAAACTGCTGACCGTCGAGTTGCCCGAAGGCCTGCCAGTGGTATTGCGCCTGGCCGATGCGGCCGTGGCGCAGGCGCTGTTCGGCAGCGGCGATCAACGTTTGTTCGGCCCCCTTTTTTGCGCAGTAATGGCCGATAGCGTCGATGGTCATTGGCATCGTCATCAATCCCGATTGACTGAATGCCCTGAGTTGTCGACGCCCTATCGCCTGAGCCCTGAACAGAATGCAGCGCTGGACCGTGTTGACCGACGCCGCGCACTGCTCGAACTCGACACGCATTTGCTCAGTTTTTTCCCCCAGTATCCGGTCGGCAAAACCGCGGGTGAGCGCTGGCCAATGCTCGAACAGCTGGAGTCCGAGGCCAGTGCCTTGGGTTTATGCAGCCAATCCGAGCTTTTCTATTACGCCAACGTCATGGCCTGGCTGAACGGCTCGACGCTCGAACAGCATCCGCACATCGCCCAATTGCTCCATACGCCATCGCTGCAATCGCCCGGCGATCGCGTTGCGCTGGCCGCAGATCTGGCCCACCGCTGGGCCACTGAAGGAGAACGCTCATGACCGCTGCTGCCAACCTCGCTGCCGCGGCAGCGTCCAAAACCGCCATCGGCTCTCCCGGTGCCTGCCCCTTGCGGCAAACCCACGTTCAGCTGTTGCCCTTGCGTTATGGACTGGTGGAAAAGCTCCTCGACCCCAGCGCCGAACTGAAACTGCCCTACGCCCTGACTACCCGCCCGCTGGGCATTCGCATGCTGCGCGACGGTTGGTTGTATGTCATCGACAGCGTTACCGGCTATCTCCACGAATATCAGGTACTCAACGGAATGGTCAGCGCCCTGTTACACAAGGGCGCCAAGGTTACCGGTGATCGGCGCACGCCCATCGAAGAGCTTCCGGCCCTGGTGTTTTCAAGGCGCAGCACCCTGCACGTGACCTTTGCTGAAGTGCAATGGACAGTGGCCAAATGCGCGCAAGTACTCGACAGCAGGGACGAACGCGAGCACTTCATGCAGGTCGTCGATCTCGGCCCGGTGGATTGCCAAACCGGTGGCACGCACTTGCTGACGGTCAAGCAAGGCCAACGCTGGTTGGCGGAGATTGCTACGGTGCCGGCCCAGCTGGCGCAAGCCGTCAAGGATCGCGCCGAGCTGGAAGCCGAGCTCGCGGCCAACCCGCTGCCGGAGGCCGTTCTATTACCGTCGGTGCTGGTCAGTGACGCTCCCGAACACGAACGCGAGCCTTATTTATGGGAGAACCCCCGACGCTTTCGCGAGGCGCATATCGGCGAGTTTCTGGGGCAGGTTCGCGGGCCTTATCAGGACGACACACTGTTCCTGCTGGTGAATGACGACCTCGGCGTACTGCGCGACCTGGCCGAGTATCAGGACACTGTCGTCGGCTGGGTCGACGACTGGAGCAATGCCGACCACAACGAACGCGATTACTTGCTGGCCTGCTACATCGAATCCTTGAGCCAACTCAGCCCCGATGATGCCGGCGGTCTGGCCAACGCCAGCGACGACCCCGCAGTCAAGGCCTTGTTTGCCGATCTGCAACAGTTGCCGGAGCCGACCCAGGAACGCACCCGAAAAGCCTTGCTGGAGTACCTGAACAAGGGCGGTAAGGTCGAGCAGGTAGACGTACCGGCGCCCCCGGAGCTGGAGCGATTGCGCAAGGAAGCCTTTGCCAAAATCTTCGTGATGGGTAAGCACCAGGGCACCGCCGTCCACCGCGCTGCGATTGAGGATGCAGACCGCAATTATTACACTCGCCAACATTTCAAGGTTGCCCCTGCGGACTTCGTTGAACGTCACCTCAGAGCCTTGGTCAAGCTCGGCAGGGAGCAAAACACACGCATCGAAGACGTGCTCGAGGGCTCCTGGTTCTCAGGCACACGCGGGATCAATGATTTCATCGACCGCCCGGCCATGGACAACTCGCTGTTTCAGCAGCGTGCCGACCTTGGCCGCTGGAACCGCTTGCTTGGCCGCATCACCGCTGACCGCACGCAACTGGTGTGTGCCGGTCGCTACCATCGCTCGGCCTGGTACTACGACGCGCAGGATCCGCAGCAACTGGGCGAGGCCTTCAACGCCGAGTACGCCTGCCTCAAAGACATTTGCCGCAGCGACCACGCCAGTGAAGAGATGCTTGGCTACCTGGAAAAACACCCGGAGCTGACGCGACGGCTGTTCTATACCTTGCCGCTGCGCATTCGGCCCGAACTGCTGGTGCAATACAGCGTGTTGTCCAACGCCGGCATGGGCCTGTTCAACAACCTGCCGCACTGGCTGGAAGCCCTGCAGAAAATCGAACAACCGCACCTGCCCGCCCTCGACGATTTACCCGACCACACCCGTGCCGTCGCCGACGCGACCCAGCACAGCCTGAGCCCCGCGCTGAACCTGGGCCTGAGCCGCGCATTGGAAGGTTTCGATCTGGCAGCAGGGAAAGTCCCCGACCTCGACGAATTGTTCCGTCACCTGCCCAAAGCGCTGCCGGCGCGGATCCTCGACGCGGCGAAAACCACTGGCGTGACCTTCACCATCGCCATCCCGGGGGAACACGCGGCGCTGCAAACCGACATCAAGGACGTGCTCAGGGAACGCGGTTACCTCAAGGACCTGACCGTCGAACGCAAGCAGCTCACCCACAACAAAAACCAGGCCGGCCACAAGCAGCCACGGGCGATCGAGTTGCAGACCGAGATCGTTCGGGTGCGTGCGCAATTGACGCAACTCGAAGGCCGACTGGCGGGTGCACTGAGCCCGATTGCCGAACTGCCGGATCATTCGGTGCGCACCTATGGCGCCACGCCGGCTCGGGCGGGAGTGACCGTGGTGTTTCCACCGGCGCAGCAGCAGGAGGTGAGGAGTTTGTTGAAGAACGTTCGGCTGGGGATTCAGGGGGTGCCGAATGCGGATCTGATTAAAAGCGAAGGGGTCGGGTTGTTGGTGTTTTTGGTGCAGGCGGTGAATTTGCTGTCGACTTTTCGAGAAATGATGAGTCAGACCAAAGACGAAAAGAAACGGGCCGTTTTTTTTGCGGCACTGGCTTCAACCGGCGCGGCTGGATTCACTGCCGCTCAAAGCTTGGCAGATACCGCGCTGAAAGCACGCAGCGATAAGTTAGTCGAGGCGCTTCAATCTCACGCATTGCAGAATGTACATGTGCAGATGGGGAAGCTGCATGTTGGTCTGGGTCTTTTTACCTACGGCGTTGGTCTCTTTTCTTCACGGTCCAGCCTATCTACACAACACCAGAATTGGCAACAGGCGACGCGTAGCGGCAATCGCGCAGCGCAGAGTAGCGCTGCTCTTGCCGCGGTGGGTGCTGCCGGCATGGCCGCCGTCAATGCCTATGGCCTTGGTCACACATTACACGCGGGGGCCACCGTACTGCTTGCAAAAAGCACCGCCGCAAGAACAGCCGCCTGGGCCGCCGCCGGCACACGCCTTTCAACAGTGTTTTTCCGGGTCAACCTGGCCGGCTTCTTGTTTACCATGTTGGAGTTTGGCGGCACCTGGCTGTTCAATCGCTACAACATCAGCGCTCACGACAAGTGGCTAAAAACCACGCCATGGAGCCTGGACTCCGATGAACGCGGCAACTACACCCTGGATGAGTACCAACGTTACCTAGGTGATTTACTTCACGCCCCTTCTGCAAAACTTGGTCTGAACGAGCATGACTCATTGCTGAAGAACTTGTTTTTGCGCGCTAAACCCAGTGACATTCATCTGAAACTACCGGGGCTCAAACTCAGTGACTTCCAGCCCCCCTTGAGCGGTAAACCGTCTAAGCGATTGGGCATTGGCGCCCATCGTCTTTTCCGCCCGCTCGACAGCCGCGGCACCGCGCGTGAGCGCAAGGACGCCATCAGCGATGAAGTATTGGACAGCCTGCAGGTTGTGCAAGCAGACCCATTGATTCTATGCCTTCAATATCCGCTGAATCGTGATGCCCCCCTGACGCCTGTGGCCGAGACACTGGAGCTGGCAGTGTGCGTGCAATCACTGAACGCCAAAGGAGAGTGGATATCTCGCACCCACGTCATTCACCTCAACCCTCGGGGTGAGGGTGACTTTCCTTCTCTGCCCCCCAAAACAGTCACCGAGCACCCGCCACTGTTGCTGGTTGAAACCCATTTGCTGGAGTTCGCCGACCATGCCCAACAACCTTGATAGCCCCATGCCCGCGCCGCACCTGGAGCACTCCCGCAAAGCCGGAGATGTTGAACCGTTTCCAAGCGGGAAGATCACCTATCTCGCGCCGTTACCACTGCCGACACCGATACCGCCTCATGGACCTCATATTGGTGAGTTAAATGAGCTGTACATGGACTTTGGGTTGGGATCGCCGGAGGTATTTTCGTGGCAGGTTATATTAGGTGGGCCATTCAGTGTTGCCTTTATGATTGCATTTCTGTTTCCCCTCATCACTGGATGCTTTGGTCTCATATTCGGATATGACCTTGCTTACACATGGGAGTTTGTCATTGATTACTTCTTCGCCATCTACGGATACGCCATATATGGGGGGCTTTTTGGTTTAACCATCGGCCTCTGCGTCTGGCTCCACAACCACAATAAACGCGCCGAAATCATCCCCACCCGCTTCAACCGCCAGCGCCGTGAAGTCTGCTTCATGCCCGAGGACGCTACCGAACCGCTCTTCGTCCCCTGGGAATCCCTTTCCGCCTGGGTCATCGAAGCCCAGGGCGCCACCCAGTACGGCATCCGTCGCCAATACGGCATGGGCATCGGCTTCCAGCACGGCGAGACCCTGACCAGCGTCGAATTCCCCTGCGCCGGCCTGCCCTTGGCCATCAGTCACTGGGAAGCGATCCGCGGTTACATGGAATATGAAGTCAACGACCTCAAATCGATCCAGGACTTGCAAGACCTGCAAGGCCCCGACGACCCGCCCCACGAAGGCCTGCACACCTTCCGCAACGCCCGGGCGCGCATGCACCAACAAATTCGCGATGGCGAACGCGGTCGGGTTTCAGGGTTTTTCTGGTACCTGTACCACGTCATGACCCTCTGGACCCTGCCCAACCACCTCACCGAATGGGAAATCCGCCGCATCAAGACCATGGGCCAACATGTCCTGCCCGAGGTGATGCGCCAATGGTCCGAGCCGCTGCCGAAGGAACAATGGGCCAAACCCAGCGCAGAACTGCTGCGCATGAGCCAACAGGTGCGCGAGCTACACAAACGCCAGCCACGGCGGCCGATTACCGAGATTTTTGCCGAGGTGTCTCGGGGCGACAGCACCGGTAAACGACGCGCATGACGTGTCCTGACTGGACGAGCCGCGTCGTTCACACAGCCGTCATCGCGGGCAAGCCTTGCTCCTACAGTCCGGCGCCGTCCTTGGTGGCCAAAGGAGAGTGGGTCTCTCGCACCCACGTCATTCACCTCAATCCTCGGGGCGAAGGCCATTTTCCTTCACTCCCCCGTCAATCCGTAACCGAGCATCCACCGTTGCTGCTGGTTGAAACCCACTTGCTGGAGTTGGCCGAGCATGCCCAACAACCTTGATAGCCCCATACCCGTGCCGCACCTTGAGCAATCCCGCAAAGCTGGAGATGTTGAACCCTTTCCTAGCGGGAGGATCACCTATCTCGCGCCGTTGCCGCTTCCGACACCGTTGCCGCCTCATGGCCCTCATATCGGGGAGTTAAATGACGTGTACATGGACTTCGGGTTGGGATCACCTCAAGTGTTTATGTGGCAGATGACACTGGGTGGGCCATTCAGTGTCACCTTCTCAGTGATATTTCTGTTCCCGCTATTTACTGGATTTCTAGGAATTATTTTTGGCTATGGCTGGGAAGATATATGGGACTCAATGATCGGTATGTTTGATGAGGGCCGTGGGAATGCCCTCGTAGTCAGCCCCTTGATACTGCTCATCTGCCTCGGCGTCTGGCTCCACAACCACAACAAACGTGCCGAAATCGTCCCCACCCGCTTCAACCGTCAGCGCCGCGAAGTCTGCTTCATGCCCGAGGACGCCACCGAACCGCTCTTCGTCCCCTGGGAATCCCTGTCCGCCTGGGTCATCGAAGCCCAGGGCGCCACCCAGTACGGCATCCGTCGCCAGTACGGCATGGGCATCGGCTTCCAGCACGGCGAGACCCTGACCAGCGTCGAATTCCCCTGCGCCGGTCTGCCCTTGGCCATCAGTCACTGGGAAGCGATCCGCGGTTACATGGAATATGAAGTCAACGACCTCAAATCGATCCAGGACTTGCAAGAGCTGCAAGGCCCCGACGACCCGCCCCATGAAGGCCTGCACACCTTCCGCAACGCCCGGGCGCGCATGCACCAGCAAATTCGCGATGGCGAACGTGGTCGGGTATCCGGGTTTTTCTGGTACCTGTACCACGTCATGACCCTCTGGACCCTGCCCAACCACCTCACCGAATGGGAAATCCGCCGCATCAAGACCATGGGCCAACACGCCTTGCCCGAGGTGATGCGTCAGTGGTCCGAACCGCTGCCGAGGGAACAATGGGCCAAACCCAGTGCAGAACTGCTGCGCATGAGCCAACAGGTGCGCGAGCTACACAAACGCCAGCCACGGCGGCCGATTACCGAGATTTTTGCCGAAGTGTCTCGGGGCGACAGCACCGGTAAACGACGCGCATGAAGTGTCCTGACCGGACGAGCCGAGTCGTTCACACAGCCGTCATCGCGGGCAAGCCTTGCGCCTACAGGCGGCGCCGACCTATGGACACGCACGACAGGTGATTGAACAAGGCACGCTCGGTTTTTTGCCAGTAAACTCCCTCCCCTTTAGCCGCCATCATTTTCCCTGCGGCCATCACCTTATTTCCTACGGAGTTTGCCTTGCGTCTGTTCCACACCTCCGACTGGCACCTTGGGCAAAACCTGCATGGCCAGGAACGCGACTTTGAACACGGCTGTTTCCTCGATTGGCTGCTGCGTCAGCTGGCGCTCGAAAAGCCCGATGTGCTGCTGATCGCAGGCGATATCTTTGACACCGTCAATCCGCCAGTCAAAGCCCAGGAACGTCTCTACGACTTCATCGTCAGCGCACACGAGCAGCAGCCATCGCTGACCATCGTGATGATCGCCGGCAACCATGACTCCGGCTCGCGGATCGAATTGCCCGCGCCGTTGATGCGCCGTTTGCGCACTCATGCACTGGGTCGGGTGTTGTGGCTCGATGACGGGCAACTGGACGCCGAACGCTTGCTGATTCCGCTGCCCGATGCCTCGGGTGAAATCGCCGGCTGGTGCCTGGCGCTACCGTTTCTGCGCCCCGCCGAAGTGACCGGCGCGCACCTGGGTGACAACTACCTGCGCGGCATCGGCCAGGTGCATGAATGGCTGATCGAAGCCGCCAATGCCAAGCGCCAACCCGGTCAGGCATTGATCGCCATCAGCCACGCGCACATGGCCGGTGGGTCGGTGTCCGAGGACTCCGAGCGCAGCCTGATCATTGGCAACGCCGAAGCCCTGCCCGCCAGCCTGTTCGGGCCGAGTATCAGCTACGTTGCCCTTGGCCATTTGCACAAGCCGCAGAAGGTCAACGGCGAGGAGCGCATTCGCTACAGCGGCTCACCGATCCCGTTGTCGTTTTCCGAAATCGGCTATCAGCATCAGATTCTCGACATCACGCTCGACGGCGAGACGCTGCTCAGCGTCGAACCCCGGTTGATCCCCCGCGCGGTCAACCTGCAGCGCCTGGGCCCTGCTCCGCTCAGTGAAATCCTGACGCAGCTCGCGGATTTGCCGAACATCGACCTATTGGCCGATCTCCAGCGCCAACCGTGGCTCGAAGTCCGCGTGCGCCTCGATGAACCGCAGCCGGACTTGCGCCAACAAATCGAAACCGCGCTGCAAGGCAAAGCCGTGCGGCTGGTGCGAATCGCTGCCGAATACGCCGGCAATGGCGGTCGAGACGGCGCGGATGACACGGGTCAGCTGGTCGAACTGGACCAGCTCACGCCACAGGAATTATTCAGCCGTGCCTGGCTCGATAACTACGGCAGCGCCGTCGACGAACAGACACTCCAGGACTTTGCGGTGCTGCTGCAAGACGTTCAGCAGGAGAGCGAACAGCCATGAAAATCCTCGCGATCCGCCTGAAAAACCTCGCCTCGCTGGCGGGCCCCTTTGAAATCGACTTCACCGCCGAACCCCTGGCCAGTTCCGGCCTGTTTGCGATTACCGGGCCGACCGGCGCCGGCAAAAGCACCTTGCTCGATGCGTTGTGCCTGGCGCTGTTTGGCGCAGTGCCGCGCCTCAACAACACCGGACGCGACGCCAAGGTACCGGATGCAGACGGCGAGATCGCCACCGGCGACCCGCGCACCCTGCTGCGCCGTGGCACCGGTGACGGCTATGCCGAGGTCGACTTTGTCGGCATCGACGGTCGTCGCTACCGTGCACGCTGGGAGGCCAATCGCGCCCGTGAAAAAGCCAACGGCAAGCTGCAAGCCAGCCGTCAAAGCCTGCGCGACCTCGACACCGATCAACTGCTGGCCAGCCAGAAAGGCGAATACAAGACTCAACTGGAAGCCGTGCTGGGCCTGAACTTCGAACAGTTCACCCGCGCGGTGATGCTCGCTCAAAGCGAGTTCAGCGCTTTTCTCAAGGCCGATGACAACGACCGCAGCGAACTGCTGGAAAAGCTCACCGACACCGCGCTCTACACGCGCCTGGGCAAGCGTGCTTTCGATAAAAGCAAGGAAACCCGCGAAGCCCACAAGTTGCTGCAAGATCAGGCCACTGGCGTAACGCCCCTTGAACCCGAGGCCCGCGCCGAACTCGATCAGCGCTTCAACGACGCTCAGCAACAACTCAAAAACCAGCAAGCACAGCTCAAGCAACTTGAACTCCAGAACACCTGGCTCAAAGAACTGCAGCAGTTGCAGGACCAGCAACAGGCCGCCGCCGAGCAATTGCAACAGGCTCAACAGTCGTGGGACGCCCAGACTGGCGAACGGCTGAACCTGGCGCGCCTGGAACAACTGGCGCCGCAGCGGCATCAGTTTGCCCGGCAAACCGAGCTGAGCGCGCAACTGAGCCCGTTGGCCGCGCTGATTCAGCAACACGCTCAACAACAGAACGAGTTGCAAACCCGTCAGGTTCAACTAGAACACAGCCTGGAATCCGCAAAAACCGCGCTGACCCAAGCCCAAAGCCAGCACAGCAACAACGCCCCACTGCTGCGTCAGGCCTTCGAAGAACAGAGCAACCTGGCGCGCCTGACCCAGACCATCAACGCCTCAGCCGAACTCAAGCACAACGCCGAACTGGCCAGCTCCGAAGGCCAGCAAGCCATCGCGCAAATGCTCGAACAGCAACAACGGGTTGCCGAACGCCTGGCGACGATTGCGACGCAGCTGGAACTGAGCCTCCAACTGGCTCCCGTCAGTGACGCCTGGAACGCTTACCGCGAACGCTTGCAGCAACTGATGCTGGTCGGTAATCGCCTGAAAAAGGGTCAGGCCGAACTGCTCCAAATGGAACAACGGGCGGCGGACACCGCCGCCCAGTTCAGCGCGCAACGGCAAAGCCTGGAGCTGCTCTACAGCGAAGCCGGCGCTGAACCTGCAGCTGTTGCCGAACAGATTCAGATCCTCGGCAGCCTGCTGCAAGACAACCGCAAGCAGCAGCGCGCCATCGAAGAGCTCGCGCGATTGTGGGCTCGTCAGCAGGAGCTGGACACGCGCACGCAGGACCTGCAACAGCGCCTGCAAACCGTCCAGACAGAACGTGAACGCCTGACCCGCGAAGGCGTCCAGGCCAAGGCCGAACTGACTGTTGCCGAGCAAACCCTGACAGTCACTCGGGAACTGCTGGAGCGTCAGCGCCTGGCGCGCAGTGCCAGCGTCGAAGAGTTGCGCGGGCAGTTGCAGGACGATCAACCGTGCCCGGTCTGCGGCAGCGTCGAGCATCCTTATCATCAGCCAGAAGCATTGCTGCAAAGCCTCGGCCGGCACGATGAAAGCGAACAGGCCAATGCACAAAAAGCCGTTGACCTGCTCAAGGAAAAACTCGCAGACCTGCGCACCGAAGTCGGCGGGCTGATTGCCCAGCAAAAAGAACTGCTGCAACAACAGGAACAGCTGGCAACCCAGCAGCAGAGCCTGACACCGAGCCTTGAAGCGCATCCACTGGCCGCCCAGTTGCTGACCCAGGAAACCGCCAAACGCGACGCCTGGCTGAATCAGCAAAGTGCTCAGCTGAATCAGAGCATTGCCCAGGACGAACAGCGACAAAGCGCCCTGCTCACCTTGCAGCAAGACGCCGCACGTCTTCAGCAACAACTGCAAGCCGCCGACCAGGCCAGCCAACAGGCTGCCCAGCAACTGGCGATCCAGCAGCGCGAGTTGAGCAATGACAGCCAGCGCCTTGAAGAAGAACTCGCAGCGTTCAGCGCCCTGCTGCCGGCGGCGACCCTTGACGGTTTGCGCAACGAGCCCGCTGCGACCTTCATGCAACTCGATCAGCAGGTCGCCCAGCGGCTGGAACAGCTGGAATTGCAACGCGAAGAACTCAGCGAACAACAACAGCGTCAGCAAACCCTCGAGAAAGAACAAGACCGGCAACTGACACGCGTGCAGCAATTGCAAGCCGCACAGCTGCAATTCAGCGCACTCGCCGAGCAGCAACACGCCGCCCAACAAAAACTCGCCGAACTGCTGGGCGAGCAGCCGAGCGCCGAGCAGTGGCAGCAGCAACTGGATCAGGCCGTCGAACAGGCTCGACAGGCCGAAGCGATGGCCAATCAAGAGCTGCAAGAAGTCCGCAGCCAGCAGATTCAACTGGCCGCCGAGCTCAGGGCGGAGCAACAACGCCAGCACGCGCTGGAAGCCGAAAGTCATGAGCTGAGCGGCAAGATTGCCGAATGGCGAGCCCTTCATCCGGAACTCGACGATGGCGGCCTGGAGCAGTTACTGGCGTTCAGCGACGAGCAGGTCAGCCAGTTGCGCCAACAGCTACAGCTCGGCGAAAAAGCCATCGAGCAAGCCAAGGTGCTAGTGCATGAACGCGAACAGCGCCTGCACATCCATCAGGCGCAGCACAACGGCAACCTCGATGCCGAACAACTGGCCACAGCCCTTGGCGAGCTGCAAAACCAGTTCGGGATCAGCGAACAGCTCTGCGCCGAACTACGTGCGCAACAAGCCGAGGATCAACGCCGTCAGGACGCCAATCAGGCGCTGGCACAACGCATTGGCGATGCCTACAACGAGTGGCAGCGCTGGGCACGGCTGAATGCCTTGATCGGCTCGGCCACCGGAGACACTTTCCGCAAGATCGCCCAGGCCTACAACCTCGATTTGCTGGTGCATCACGCCAACGCCCAGTTGCGCCAACTGGTGCGCCGCTACCGGCTCAAGCGCGGCGGCAGCATGCTCGGCTTGCTGGTGATGGACACGGAGATGGGCGACGAACTGCGCTCGGTGCATTCGCTGTCGGGCGGCGAAACCTTCCTGGTGTCGCTGGCACTGGCGCTGGGCCTGGCCTCAATGGCGTCGAGCACGCTGAAAATCGAATCGCTGTTCATCGATGAAGGCTTCGGCAGCCTCGATCCCGAGTCACTGCAATTGGCGATGGACGCCCTCGATGGCCTGCAAGCGCAGGGGCGCAAGGTCGGCGTAATCTCCCACGTACAGGAAATGCACGAGCGAATCCCGGTGCAGATCCAGGTTCATCGCCAAGGCAATGGCCTGAGCACGCTGGAGGTCAAATGAGCACGCCGACGCTCTACTCCTTCCGCCGCTGCCCCTATGCCATGCGCGCACGCATGGCGCTGCGTTACAGTTCAGTGGCGGTGGACATTGTCGAGGTCAGCCTGAAAGCCAAACCGCCGCAGATGCTCGCGTTGTCGAGCAAAGGCACCGTGCCGGTGCTCAGCCTTGACGGTCGGGTGATCGAGGAAAGCCTGGAGATCATGCAGTGGGTGCTGGAACAGAACGACCCGCAGGATTGGTTGCTCAAGGACGATCCTGCAGCGCAGCAACGTGGCGCGGCGCTGATCGAAGCAAACGATCAGACGTTCAAGCTGCACCTCAATCGCTACAAATACGCTGAACGCTACCCGGAACACCCCATGGAGCATTACCGCGCGGAAGGCGAAGTGTTTTTGCGCGAACTGGATGAGTTGCTGCAACAGCGAGTGTATCTGGTGGCCGATCATCTGAGCCTGGCGGATATCGCCCTGGCACCGTTCATACGCCAGTTCGCACATGTCGACCGCGAGTGGTTTGCGCAGACGCCGTATCGGCATCTTCAGGCCTGGTTGCAGGGGATTCTTGAGTCAGCGTTGTTCGCCGCCATCATGGCCAAACAACCAACCTGACTTCCTACGCCAACGCGCTGCACATTTTAAGCGCCGAGCAATCAACCTCAAACGGCCCCAGAACCACTGCTTTGGGTTTGGCTGGCGGATTACCCGCCAACAATCCCAGCGCCTTGGCGGTCTGGATGTTGTGGGCGATGTTGTGATTGCACTCGATGGCCCGTGCCAGCGAGCCCGCCGAGCCTTGGCCGATGCCGAGCAGTGAAGATCCATTGGTCAGGAATGCCAGGAAGGCGACGACCATCAGTTTGCGCCCTTTCATACCCCCACGGCTCCCGCGACATCGGAATGCTCAGCGCTGGCGTGCTGCACGTGCTCAAACTGGATGGCGGGATAAGCGACCTGAATCGGTGCTTGCGTGATGCGCTGCGACTGGGCCGAAAGACTGACCACCAGAACCATCGCCACGTATAAACCAATGGCGACGTACGCGCCGTGTTTGGCAGAAGAAAGGATTGTGCTGGCCATGGGATTCTCCGTGGGCATGTTTCAGTGCCCACAGGATCAATCAAACAACCGGCCATGAATAGCGACCTTTATGCATAGTAGCTATCAGTTTAATTGATCGAAAATCCGACGATTTTCAGTCCTGCAACACGCTCATCAAACGCTCGCGTGCGGCTTCAGGCTCGCCGTCAACCGGGCGGGCAGCCGAGAGAATCGGGGTGGAGTAGAGAAACAGCAGCACCACAGCCAGACGCATCGCCATGTCATCGATCCTTGGGAAAGATTGAGTCAATAAATTAGCGTCAAATTTAAACACATGGCCATGTGATATTACACGAGATATTTGTGCTGATTGAGGTGCGGAGTCGCAAATGCTTTATGCAGGAGCGACATCACACTGGTCTTTCCAGCGAAAGGATCGCTGATCGGATCAAGTGACTTCGCTCCTGCATAAAGTCGGCAGGGCTTGAATCTCAGTGTTGGATCTTGTGATCCAGCGCGGCATAGAAGTTGGCGCTTTGTTGCAGGTATTTCTGGGTGTAGCTGTGGGTGCCGGATTTTTTCGAGCTGATCTCAGTGTTGGCACTGGCTGGCAGAGCAACGCTGGCGGAGATGGCGGATGCGGCAATCACGGAGAAGAGATTGAAGTTCATGGCGGTAACCCTCGTAGATTCAGTTGGCTTGCTTGCCTGTTCAGGCCGTGAAGCAAACTTACGCCCGAGGGTTGGCGCTCTTGAAATCTTTTGTAGCAGTAGCGGATATCACTCAGATTAATAGAACCACGCAGGCCCCGGCACACGGGGCCTGCGGCTTATTGACGCAGGAAGAACTTGATGTCGCTGGGTGAGTCGAACGGCAGTTTTTGAACGGTTTTGCCCAGCAGACCGGTCTTCACATCACGCGCAATGATAACGATCTGGTTGCTCTTCTGGTTGGCGACCAGCACGAACTTGCCGCTCGGGTCGAGGCTGAACTCACGCGGGTGATCACCCTCCACCGGACGGCGCTGAAGCTCCTTGAGCTCACCACTGGCCGGATCGATGGCGAACACCAGCAACTCGTTAGTGGTGCCCCGGTTGCTGACGTAGAGGAATTTGCCATCCGACGAGGCATGCAGCGCAGCAGCGGCTTTCTGCGCCGCAGGTTTGCCGGCAGCCAGGTCGACCATTTGCCGTTGGGTCAGTTTGCCGGCCTGATAATCGAACACCGCGACTTGCGCGCTCATTTCCAGGGTCAGGTACGCGTGCTTGCCGTCGGCACTGAACAGCAAATGCCGCGGCCCGCTGCCGGGCGGCAACTGAACCGAGGCTGGTGTGGCTGCGGTCAGCGGTCGCTCTGGATTGGCCTTGGGGTCATAGCGATAGACAAAGACCTTGTCGGCGCCCAGGTCATTGGCAAACACGTACTGACCGTCCGGCGAGGACACTGTCGAATGCACGTGCGCCGACATCTGCCGCTCGGGATTGACCCGACTCGGCTGATGGCTGCTCAGTTGCACCGGCGGCGCCAGCTTGCCATCGGTGCTCACCGGCAATGCCGCCAGGTTGCCACCCGGGTCTTCGGCCACCGAGTAATTACTGACAAACAGGTACTTGCCATCAGCGCTCAGGCTGGAATGGGTCGGCTCGTTGCCCAGGCTCTGCACCTGATTGATCAGGCTCAGCGCATGGGTGTTCGGCTCGACGGCGAAACTGCTGACGCGCCCTACCGGGTCGGCTTGCCCCGGACCATTCTCGTTGACCACAAACAGTCGACGCTGATCGCTGGACAAGGTCAGCCACGACGGGTTGGCACTCTTGACCACCTGCAACGGCGTCGCGTCGAGTTGACCGCTCTGGCTATCGAATTTGAGTCGGTAGATCCCCTGGCTCTGGCCTTGGGTGTAGGTGCCGACCAGCAACTGGAAGCTCTCGGCGGATGCGCTGGAAAGGCCCATCGCCCCGACACTGCCGGCCATCAGCAGCGGCCAGAGTTTACGCATCTTCATTGGTTTCGTCTTCGTCGTCGCTACCGCCGAACGCGTCCAGGCAGACCAGACGATGCTCGCCGGAATCACCGATGATCAACCAGCTCTGCAGACCTTGATCGAAGGTCGCAGCCTCAACCTGAGCCGGGGTGAATTCCCAATGTTTGGCCGCTCGGCCGTCCATGCATTCGATGTGCAAATTGTCGTCTTCGTCGAGAGCGAATTCGAAGGCGTGCAAGCCGTCGATTTCGACCATGGCGCAGTGTTCAAGGGCGTTGAGAAGGGTTTCGGCAGTCATGGCAATCATGTCTTTCAGGGGAAAACAGCAATAATAGCGCATTGTTACCGCAAACCCTGTGGGAGCGAGCAGGCTCGCACACAGGGGGCGGTGTGAAATCCGAGAAATAAAAAAGCCGCAGCCCGAAGGTTGCGGCTTTGTTATTTTCAACCTCGATCAGTGAGCGAACAACGAGTTGCCCTTCTGTCCCGCGAGCTTCTCAGGCTTGATCAGGAAACGCGCCAGGGCCGGCAACAGCCACAGTGCACCGAACATGTTCCAGAGCAGCATGAAGGTCAGCATCAGGCCCATGTCGGCCTGGAACTTGATCGCCGAGAAGATCCAGGTGCACACGCCAATGGCCAGGCACAGACCGGTGAACAGCACCGCTTTACCGGTGGACTTGAGCGTCTGGTAGTACGCCTCTTGCAGCGGCAAGCCAGCACGCAGGAAGCTTTCGAGGCGGCTGTAAATGTAGATGCCGTAGTCCACGCCAATCCCCACCCCAAGCGCCACCACCGGCAAGGTCGCGACTTTCACGCCGATGCCCATGAACGCCATCAGCGCGTTACCGAGCACCGAGGTCAGCACCAGCGGCAACACGATGCACAAGGTCGCCGCCCAGGAACGGAAGGTGATCATGCACATGGTGGCCACGCAGATGTACACCAGCACCAGGATGGTCAGTTCCGATTCCTTGATCACCTCGTTGGTAGCCGCCTCGATCCCGGCGTTACCGGCAGCCAGAATGAACTCCAGGCCGTCCTTGTTGTTTTCCTTGGCGAAGTCCTGCACCGCATGCACCGCACGGTCGAGGGTTTCGGCCTTGTGGTCGTTGAGGAACACCAGCACCGGCGCCAGCGAACAACTGTTGTTGTACAGGCCGTCGGCGCGGGCGATGGAGTTGTTCAGCACATCCGGGTTACGCGACAGGGTTTCCCACTTCAGGTTGCCCTCGTTCATGCCCTTGATCATCTGCTTGGAGACGGTCACCAGGGAAATCGCCGACTGCACGCCCTCGGTGTTCTGCATTTTCCACATCAGCTCATCGATTGGCGCCATGGCTTCGTAACGCGAACAGCCTTCCGCCTTGGTCTTGACCATCACTACCAGCACATCGGAGCTGGTGGAGTAGTTCTTGATGATGAAATTGTTGTCCTGGTTGTAGCGCGAGTCCGGACGCAGCTCCGGTGCACCTTGGTCGAGGTCGCCGATTTTCAGGTTCTGGCTGTACCAGAGGCCTCCACCGAAGGCGATCAGCGCCAGGAGAATAGAAACCGGGGCGACTTTCGAGCTGGCAAAATTCGACAGCAGACGCCAGAACCTATGCTCACGGATTGCATCTTTCTTGCTGCGTTCGACAGCGCGTTTGCTGATGCCGACGTAGGAAATCGCTACCGGCAGCAGGATCAGGTTGGTGAACACGATCACCGCCACGCCAATGGACGCGCCGATGGCCAGTTCACGAATCACCCCGATATCGATGATCAGCAAAGTAATGAAGCCCACCGCATCCGCGAGGATCGCAATCATCCCCGGCAGAAACAGCTGACGGAACGTGCGCCGGGCAGCAGTCAAGGCGTTGTCCGCATCGCTGGACTGCAAGGCAATCCCGTTGATCTTCTGTACGCCGTGGGAAATACCAATGGCGAAGATCAGGAACGGCACCAGCATCGAGTACGGGTCCAGACCAAAGCCGAACGCGTGCATCAACCCGAGTTGCCAGACCACCGCCACCAAGGTAGTGCTCAACACTGCCACAGTGCTGCGCAGGCAGTTGGTGAACCACAGCAACAGGATCAGGGTGATGACGAACGCCACGCCGAAGAACATGACCACCATGATCAGGCCATCAATCAGGTCACCGACCTTCTTGGCAAAACCGACGATGTGAATCTGTACGTTGGGGTTCTGTTTTTCGAACTTGTCGCGGATCTTGTCTTCAAGTTCGTGGGAGAACTTCTGGTAGTCCAGCGCCAGCAACTTGCCCTGGTCCTGCGGGTCCGGGTAGGACTCCAGCAGCGGGATATCAACGATGCTCGACTTGAAATCGTTGGCCACCAACCGACCGACCTGACCGGACTTGAGCACGTTGTTGCGCAACTGATCGAGGCTGTCGGCCGAGCCGTTGTAGCTCTGCGGGATGACTTCACCGCCGGCAAAACCCTCCTCGGTCACTTCGGTCCAGCGCACGCTCGGACTCCACAGCGACTTCAGGCCGGAACGGTCGACACCGGATATGTAGAACACCTCGTCGTTGATCTGGCGCAGGGTCTCCATGTACTCCCTGGAGAAGATGTCGCCATCGGTGGCTTCCACGGAAATACGCACGGTATTGCCAAGGTTGGCCAGGTCATTGCGGTGTTCAAGCATCTTCTCGATGAACGGATGCTTGAGCGGGATCATTTTTTCGAAGCTGGTAGACGGCCGGATCAGCGTCGCCTGCCAGAACAGGAAAATGCTGACCAGCAGGCAGATGACGATCACTGCCGGACGGTTGTTGAAAATCAGGCGCTCGAGAAACGTCGCCTTGTCCTGATGATGACTGCTCATGGATGTCATAGCTCCGCCTTCTTATTATTTGCCCAGCTCGGCGCCGATTGGCGAAGTAGCGCGAACGCCGCCCTGTCCTACCAGAATCAAGTTGCCATTGCCCGCTGCCGTGACCGCCGAAACGGAAATGCGGTCGGGACGGTTGAATACGCTGAAGGTCACGCCGTCGTCACTGCTGCGCACCACGCTGCCGCCGTTGCCAACGATCACGATGCTGCCGTCGTCGAGCAAGGTCGCACCGGACAGACCGAACTCCAACGCGCCGCGCGCAGCCTTGAGCTCGACCTGCTCCCAAGTGCTGCCAAAGTCAGTTGAACGGAACAGATTGCCGCGCAGACCGTAGGCCAGCAAAGTCGCCGGTTTGGCGGTACCGATCACCCCAAACAGCGAACCCTGGTACGGACCTTGAAGGCGCTCCCAGGTCTGGCCCCAGTCCGGGGAACGGAACATGCTGCCCTGCTCGCCCACGATGAACAGCCCGGAATCCTTTACCGCTGCGATCGCGTTGAGGTGGTATTGATCCGGGTTATCGAGGCGATCGCCGACATCTGCCCAGTTCTTTCCACCGTCAGTGGTTTCCAGCAGAGCGCCGTAAGCACCCACGGCAAAACCGCTGCTGACATCCTTGAACCAGACAGCCAGCAGCGGCGCTTCGCGCTTCAAGTCTTCGAATTGTTTGATCCAGGTAACGCCGCCGTCTTCACTGGCGAGAATTTGCGCGTCATGACCGACAGCCCAGCCGTGCTTGTCATCGACGAAATAGACCGCGGTCAGCAGTTGCCGACTGGGCACCTTGGCCTGGGTCCAGGTCTGGCCCTGGTCATCGGAATACAGAATATGGCCACGATCGCCGACCGCCACCAGTCGCTTGCCTGCATGCGCAACATCAAGCATCAGACCCTTGGCGGACTTGGCGGACTCAATCGAATAGACCGTATTGGACGCCGGTGCGTCAGCGGCCAAAACGGGTGCCGACAGCACGGCAGAACCCAACAGCGAGAGCGCTGTAGCCAGCAACGCGAATCTGCGTAGCGCTGGCGGGCGGCATAAACCCACACCCATGACAGGCTCACTCATAGACCTTTCCCCCATTATTATTGTTAGGTCATTCAACCTTTCAGGGCGCCGCAGGGTTGCTCGTAGCGATTGACGGTTTTTGGAGCATAGTCCTGAAACGCGCAATCTAGAGCCCCTTCGGAAGCTGGCCTATCCTATCCAGCTTTCGAAAGGTCTGACAATCAACGCCACGTTATCTTTTGTTAACTGGGGGGAATTACGGACGGTCGCTGAATGACCAGGCATTCGCAGGGATGATCAAAAACCAGCGATTGAGCGGAAATTTCCGACACAAAGGTTTGAGCTTTGGCTTTGGACTTTGATCTTGATCTTGATCCGGCTCTTGATCCACCCGCCCCTTCGGAAGGCCGAACGCAGGTGTTCATCAGGGGGTGGGCGCGCAGCGCCGTACGGCGCAGCCGGACACATCGAGAGGAGGTCGTCGCGAAGCAGACCGTAGGCGATGCCCCCTGATGAATGCCGGAGTGAGGGGACGCCGAGCCTAGGCGAGGTGCCGTACGCTTGGGGCGAAGCCTTTTGCTTACTTTTTGGCGTCTGAAAAAGTGAGTCGCTGTAAGAGCGAAACCGCCAGCCGCCGTTACCGCAGCAACGGATATGTACACCTGCAAGAGATTGGTCGGCTGTCAGGCCGCCTTCGCGAGCAAGCCCGCTCCCGCAGGGTTCGAGTGAACACCTGCGGGAGCGGAGGTCAGGTCACGCCAGACTCTTGCTGACCACTTCAAACACATCGCTGGACAGCTGGCCCGAGCCGCGAATGCGCTCCAGCTCTGCCTTCATCAACGCCTGACGGGCGCTGTCGTATTTACGCCAGCGCGTCAACGGCGCCAATTGACGCGAAGCGATCTGCGGATTGAAGCCATTCAGCTCGATCACCAGATCCGCAAGGAAGCGATAACCCGAACCATCGGCCGCATGGAAGTTGATCAGGTTCTGCCCGGCAAACGCACCGACCAGCGCCCGCACCTTGTTCGGGTTCTTGATGTTGAACGCCGGGTGCTTCATCAACTGCTGAACCCGCTGCAAGCCACCCGGCAACGTGCTGCCAGCCTGTACGCTGAACCATTGGTCCATGACCAATGGATTGTCCTTGAAGTGCTCGGCAAAACTGGCCAGTGCCTTGGCCTTATCGGCCTCGAACGGTGAATTCACCAGCACCGCCAACGACGTCAAGCGCTCGGTCATGTTGTCGCAGGCATCGAACTGCTCAAGGGCCGCTGCCAGCACTTCTGGCTTGCCACTGAGCATCAGGTAGGACAACGCAATGTTTTGCAGGCTACGACGGGCGAAGTGCTCGGCTTCGGCAACGTAAGCAGTTTGCTTCGACAGCTCGCGATTGGCCTGATAACGCAGCCACAGCGCATCGAACAAGCTGTCCGCCAGTTGCTTGCGGGCGAATTCACGGGCTGCGTGAATCGCATCGACATCCGCCACTTCGCTGATTTCGGTCAGGTAGGCCTCGCTTGGCAGCGAGAGCATTTCGGCGACCATGGCCTGATCCAGGCTTTCGTCCGCCAGCACCGTGCGCAATGCGCTGATCAGTCGCTGATCCAGCACCAACGCCTGACCCGCTTGATGCTGAGCGATCAGTTCCTGCAACACCTGCACCGACAATTGCTGGCCGGCTTCCCAACGGTTAAAACCGTCGCTGTCGTGCTGCATCAGGAACATCAGCTGATCGCGGTTGTACGGGAAGCTCAGTTTCACCGGCGCCGAGAAGCCGCGCAACAGCGAGGGCAACGGTTGTTCAGCAATATCGACGAAAGTGAAGGTTTGCTCAGCCTCAGTCACCGACAGCACGCGGGAAGTCCCGTCAGCGGCCGCTTCATCGGCCAACCGCAGAGCAATCGCCGCACCTTTGCTGTCCAGCAGGCCCAGTTCGACCGGAATCACGAACGGCAGTTTTTCAACCTTGTCCGGGGTCGCCGGGCAGCTCTGGCGGAAGGTCAGGCTGTAGGTTTTCGCCGCCGCATCGTAAGACTCGCTCACCGCCAGACGCGGTGTACCGGCCTGGCTGTACCAGCGTTTGAACTGGGTCAGGTCGACGCCGTTGGCATCTTCCATGGCCTTGATGAAATCGTCGCAGGTGACCGCCTGGCCATCGTGACGTTCGAAATACAGGTCGCTGCCTTTACGGAAACCTTCGGCACCGAGCAAGGTGCGGATCATGCGCACCACTTCCGAACCTTTCTCGTAGACGGTCAAGGTGTAGAAGTTGGAAATCTCGATGAACGCATCCGGGCGTACCGCATGGGCCATCGGGCCGGCATCTTCGGCGAACTGGTGCGTACGCAGGTAGGCCACGTCCTCGATGCGCTTGACGGTGCGCGAGTGCATGTCGGCGGAGAACTCGGCGTCACGGAACACCGTGAAACCTTCCTTGAGCGACAGCTGGAACCAGTCGCGGCAGGTCACGCGGTTGCCTGACCAGTTGTGGAAGTATTCGTGGGCCACCACCGCTTCAACCCGCTGGTGCGCGGCATCGGTCGCGGTTTCGGCACGGGCCAGCACGCAGCTGGAGTTGAAGATATTGAGACCCTTGTTCTCCATGGCGCCCATGTTGAAGTCGTTGACCGCAACGATCATGAAGATGTCCAGGTCGTACTCGCGACCATAGACTTCTTCGTCCCAGCGCATGGACTTCTTCAGGCTGTTCATGGCGTGCTGGCACTTGTCGATGTTTTCCGGCTCGACGTAAATGCGCAGCGCCACACTGCGCTGGGTCATGGTGGTGAAAGTGTCTTCAACGCACCACAAGTCACCGGCGACCAGCGCGAACAGGTAGGCCGGTTTCATGAACGGATCTTCCCAGGTCGCCCAGTGCCGACCGTCTTCACCGGGACCGGAGGCAATCGGGTTGCCGTTGGACAGCAGTACCGGATAGCTGTGCTGCTCGGCGACCACCGTGGTGGTGAACTTGCTCATCACATCCGGGCGGTCGAGGTAATAGGTGATCTTGCGAAAGCCCTCGGCCTCGCACTGGGTGCAGAACATCCCGCTGGACTTGTACAGGCCTTCCAGCGCGGTATTGGTTTCCGGATGAATCCGCACGCTGGTATCGACCGTGAAACTGGTGCTGGTCGGGTGCAGGGTCAGGTGGTTCTCCGTCAACTGATAGTCACCGGCAGTGAGATCGCTGTCACCCAAGGCTACTGACAGCAGCTCGAGTTGCTGGCCATCCAGGACAAGCGGCGGCAGGCCCGGGCCACGCGCCGGATTGCGGCGCATCACCAGTTGCGCATGGACCAGGCTGTGGTCCTCGTACAACTCGAAGGTCAGGTGCGTCTCGTCGATCAGGTACTCGGGCGCCTGATAGTCCTTCAGGTAGATCATCTTCGGTTGTTCGGTGCGCATGCTGGAGTCCTTTTACTGATGCACGGCGAGCTGGTAGGCCGTGTATTTACGAATATTGATAACGCCGGTATCGAAGATCAGGTATTGACCCTTGATCCCCAACAGCGTGCCTTCGGCAATCGGGTTCTTGTCCAGATTGAAGCTGACAATCTTGGCCGGGTACTGCTCGACCGGGTAACGGATTTCAATCGGCTCGACATCAAATACCGGTTGAATCGCTTGCAGACCGAAGCGCTCCTGCAGTCCTTGCATGCCCTCGGCACAGCTTGCGAACAGTTGATCACGAATCTGTTTCAGGTCAACCGGTGCCGCATCACCCTTGAGCAAGGCGCGCCAGTTGGTCTTGTCGGCCACCTGACTGCGGAACAGGTCTTCGACGAAACCGGATTGCTGACGGGTCGACACGCGCATGATCGGCAATGCCTGGCTGGCGCCCTGGTCGAGCCAGCGGGTTGGCAGCTGTGTAGCGCGGGTGATCCCGACCTTGACGCCCGACGAGTTGGCCAGATACACCACGTGGTCGGTCATGCAGAACTGCTCGCCCCAGGCCGGCTCACGGCAGGTCCCGGCGTCATAGTGGCAACGCTCCGGACTCATGATGCAGACATCGCACTGCGCCAGTTTGGTCATGCACGGGTAGCAGTAACCCTGGCTGAAGCTGGTTTTGGTTTTGCGTCCGCAATGGATGCAGTGGATCGCACCCAGGTATTCCAGGCGAACCGTGCTGCCGATCAGGGGATTGACCGGCACCTCGGTATCGCCCAGGCGAAAAGCGTATTGCACGGTCGACGCTTCGAGGCGTGCCGACATCTTGCTGATTGCACCGCGGCCGATCTCGATCAATGGATGGCATCCGACTTGAACAGGATATTCGGCACCGTAATCGACTTCGAACTGCATTCCTGCGGGCCCATGTAGCCGGTGCGTTGTTCCTCGGGCAGGTTCTGCACTTCCCAGGCGATCATCGCCTGCAACGACAGTTCGCGTTGCTCGGCAGTCAGTTTGCCGCCGTCGGACCACTTACCGATCTCTACCGCCAGTTTCAGGCTCTGGTAGATCTCTGGCGTGATGTTTTTGATCATTTCGTTAAAAGAGGACATCAGGTCTCCGCGCTCGTTATTCACAGCACAATTTAGACGGCAGTTTATTGGACAGAGAGTCTACGGCGACTGTACAAGCCGCCCAACAAACCGGTGAGGCATCCGACGAGTAACCCGCCGACGTGCGCCGCATTGGCAATTTCGCCGAAACCGATCATCGAGATCAGCCCCGACATACACAGCAGCAACCACACCAGCATCATCACCAATACCCCGCGAGGCAGGCGATATGCCGGGTTCGGCGACAGCAACTGGTAGATCCAGCAATGCCCGAGCAGGCCGTAAAGCACCCCGGACAGGCCGCCGAACAAGGTCGCGCCGCCGTAATAATATTGGGCGTAGTTCGACACCAGGCTGAACAGCAACGTCAGCCCCAGCAGGTTGACACTGCCCTGACGCGACTCGATACGCCGCCCCAGCTCCCAGTACCACATGCCGTTCATGGCCAGGTGGAGAACGCCGAAGTGAATCAGCATTGGCGTCACCAGACGCCACCACTGCCCCGCTGCCAGACTGTCGGCCAACGGCGTGAAGTGGATGTACTCGCCCACCACCCGAAAATCGAGGAACGTCAGCCAGCGCATCGTGTCGAGGTTCTCGCCGAGCAATGTCACCGCGCCGACGATCATGCTCAGCAGCAGAATCAGCGCCGTCACCGGGCTGTGGCGCAGTTGCTCGACGAACCCTGGACGCTGGATATTCGCTTGTGCAGCCGGGATATCCAGTTGATGCTCGGGATCGCCCGCAGGAAACCGTTCGTACAGCGAGCGCACGTCTTCGCTGATCGCGTCCGGCACCCACAGCACCTGTTCACCGGCTTCTTCGCTGACCCGATGCGGCACGTGCATGCGTTGCAGCAATTTGACAAAACCACTCAGGTCCACCGCCAGCGGCAGACGTAAAACAGCCACAACACTCATCGCAATACCTCTGGCCGGTCAACATCGACCCAGACAAACTTGTGTGGATCGAGACGGGTTTCCTGATCCAGCCGATAGGCAACCAGCTTGCCGTACAACACCGCGCTGTAATCCAGGCAGGCCAGGTTCGGGCGGATCGGCGCCGGTTTGCCGCTACGCCAGTAGTGCCCGACAAACAACAGCGGTTCGTCGATGCCGTAGCGCAACAGGTTATCTTTTTCTACCGGCGACAGCGGCGTGCGAGCCACGGACTCGGGCAAGGCATCTGGCTGGAACACAATATCGCCATAGGTTTGCGGGTTGTCTTCCCAGAACTTGGTGCGGAAGAACGAACGCGTCAGACCGTCGCCGCTGGTCATGGTCAAGCCGTGCGGCAGGCGCATGTCGGTGCCGCGCAGCAAGCGGTCGAAAGCCATGCAGGCGAAACTGCCGGAAACCGCCGCCGCCTGGACGAAGTGTTCATCGATGCAGCCATCGGCATACTGCGCACGCAGCACGTCGATCAGGCCACCGTCCCAGCAGGCGTGGACGACCCGGAAGCGTCCGGCGTCGACGAACAGTGGCATCTCGTAGAACCAGGCAAGAAAGTCGTGCCAGTCCGCCGGGTGATCGGCAAATTGAGTCAGGGTTTCGTCGAGCAGGCGCGCATGCCGAGGCGTGTGTTCACGCACATACTGCTTACCGCTGCCGGGCGGCGCCGGCGTGCTCCAGCCGAGTGCGTTGAATTCATGGTTGCCCATGATGCACAGCGCCTGACCGGCCTCGACCATGTCGTGAACGATGTGCAGCGCTTCGCGAATCCGCGGGCCGCGGTCGATGATGTCACCGAGAAACACGGCCATGCGTGACGGATGGCGCCAGACGCCGGCTTGCTTGTGATACCCGAGTCGGTCCAGCAAATGCTCAAGGGTATGAGCGCAACCGTGCACGTCACCGATCAGGTCGTAGCTACGCGCGGGATCGAGCATCAGTCGCCTCCAGCGCCCAACCGGCTGCCCCAGCCCAGCTTGGTCCGGCAGACTTCGTAGTAGTTATGGTCCAGCGGATGAATCAACCGCAGTTTCTGCGCCTTCTTGCTCACAGTGATGGTGTCACCGGGGGCGCAGGTGAAGTGGTTCTGCCCGTCACAGGAGACTTGCGGGTAAATCTGCATATCCTTCGACACGACGATTTTCAGCTCGCTATTGCCATCGACCACAATCGGCCTTCCTGACAAGGTATGGGGGTACATTGGCACAATCACAATGGCATCGAGCTTGGGATGCATGATCGGGCCGCCCGCCGAGAGCGCATAGGCCGTGGAACCTGTAGGTGTGGCGACGATCAGGCCGTCGGCTTTTTGACTGCAAACGAACTGGCCGTCGATGTACAACTCGAACTCGATCATCCGCGTCGACTTGCCCGGGTGCAGCACCACGTCGTTCAGCGCATCGCCCTGGCCGATGGCCTCGGCGTGACGGCGAACTTCGGCCTGCAACAGGAAGCGGTTTTCGACCAGATAGTGCCCGTCGAGCACTTCGGCGACTTTGACTTCCAGCTCATCCGGGCGGATGTCGGTCAGAAAGCCCAGGTTGCCACGGTTGATCCCCAGCACCGGAATATTGTGCCGTGCCAATGCCCGAGCGGCGCCCAGCAGGCTGCCGTCACCGCCCACCACAATCACCATGTCACAGACTTCGCCGAGCATCTTGCGCGATGAGGTTTGCAGGCCATGGCCTGGCAGGACTTCGGCGATGGTGTCCTCGAGAATCACGTGCAAGTGCCGGTCAAGCAGGAATCTTTTCAGTCGGCGAACGGTATCCAGCACCTGCGAACTGCCCAGGCGACCGATGATGCCGATATTACGAAATTGCTCCATGGGACTCCGAGGGTCTACGACGGCGAAAAACACGATTATGGGCGAAAGCGCGCCGCAGACAAAATCCTTTCAGCCGCGAACCAAAGCGCTATGCTCGCAAGATGACCTTATTTCCTGACTTGCTGGCTTTACCTCGTCAGTTGCGCCATCCCGAAGTGCGCGACCTGGCCTGGGTCATCCTCGCGCCACCGATGCTCTGCGAAACACCCTGGCCACAACGCCATCCACTGGCCGGCAGCGACTGGGTACAAGCCCCCGAACGACTGCAACACTGGTTGCTTCAGCTCGATCAGGACAGCCGCGAGCTGCAGCGCTGGCTGGCGCTCGGCCCGACTCGTCGCCTGGGCCTGTATTACGAACGCCTCTGGCAGTTTGCCGTGCAGCACGCGCCGGGCGTCGAGTTGATTGCCGCCAACCTGCCGATCCGCCGCGACGGCCATACGCTGGGCGAGCTGGACATGCTGCTGCGTGACCGCGACGGCGTGCATCACCTGGAATTGGCGATCAAATTGTATCTGGGCCCCCAGAACGGCGAAGGCCACGACACTGCCCAGTGGCTCGGACCGGGCTGCCATGACCGACTGGACCGCAAGCTGGCGCACCTGACCCACCATCAACTGCCGATCTCCGCGCGCTCCGAAAGCCGCGATGCGTTGGCCGCGCTGGATATCCTGGGGTTCAGCGCACACTTGTGGCTGGGTGGTTATCTGCTGTACCCATGGCCCGGCAAAACCCAGTCACCCGACTGTGCCCATCCGCAACACCTCAAAGGACGCTGGCTGCATCAGCGAGACTGGGCACACTTTATCGCCCAGAGCCCGCCCGGTCGCTGGCAACCCTTGCCACGGCACGCCTGGCTCGCGCCCGCCCATTATCTTGCCGAGCACACCTGGGAGCGCACGCAACTGGAGACCTGGCTGAGCGGGCTCGACCCTCAGGCACCTGCGCAGTTGCTGGTACGCCTGACTGAAAACGTCGACGGTGACTGGGAAGAAGCCGAGCGGCTGTTTCTGGTGGCGGATCTGTGGCCGAACGTGCCGGGCCAGGGTTGAGCCTTGTGGCGTCTGGTCCGGCCCCATCGCGAGCAGGCTCCCACACACTGGACCCTAACCCTGTAGGAGCAAAGCTTGCTCGCGATGGCGATCTCAAGGACACCATCGCCGGCAAGCCGTGCTCCTGCAGGAAGCTATTTAGATGGACAGGCGCAACGCCAACGCCGCCAGGGTCACCAGCAACACCGGCACCGTCAGCACGATCCCGACCTTGAAGTAATACCCCCAACCAATCTGAATATTCTTGCGCGCCAGCACGTGCAACCAAAGCAAGGTCGCCAGGCTACCGATCGGGGTGATTTTCGGCCCCAGGTCGCTGCCGATCACGTTGGCGTAGATCATTGCCTCTTTCACCACCCCGGTAGCCTGGCTGGCATCGATCGACAACGCACCGATCAGCACCGTCGGCAGGTTATTCATCATCGACGACAACAGCGCGGTCAGCAGCCCGGTGCCCATGGCGGCCCCCCACACGCCGTAGTCCGCGAACACGTCCAGCCAGCCGGCCAGGTACGTGGTCAACCCGGCATTACGCAAGCCGTAAACCACCAGGTACATGCCCAAGGAGAAAATCACGATATGCCACGGTGCTTCTTTCATCACCTTGCGCGTGGAAATCTTGTGCCCACGGGCGGCAATCGCCAACAGCAATGCCGCGCATACCGCCGAGATCGCGCTGATGGGAATCCCCAACGGCTCCAGGGCAAAACAGCCAAGCAGCAAAATCACCAGCACACACCAACCGGCAATGAACGTTGGCTTGTCGCGAATCGCGGTCTTCGGGTCTTCCAGTTGTTCCAGGTCGTAATCGGCAGGAACGTCCCGTCGGAAGAACCACAGCAACACCGCCAGCGTCGCCGCGACGGCCACCAGGTTGACCGGCACCATGACCGCCGCATAACGGTTGAACCCAATGTGGAAGAAGTCCGCGGAGACTATGTTCACCAGGTTCGACACCACCAGCGGCAGGCTCGCGGTATCGGCGATAAACCCGGCGCCCATCACGAACGCCAGTGTCGCCGCCGGAGAAAATCGCAAGGCCAGCAGCATCGAAATGACGATGGGCGTGAGGATCAACGCCGCGCCATCATTGGCGAACAGCGCCGATACCAGCGCCCCGAGCAAAATCATGTAAGCGAATAGCTTGCGCCCGTTACCGTGCCCCCAGCGAGCCACGTGCAACGCCGCCCAGGCAAAGAAACCCGCTTCATCCAGCAGCAGGCTGATGATGATCAGCGCCACAAACGTCCCGGTGGCGTTCCAGATGATGTCCCATACCAGCGGAATGTCGCTGACCTGGACCACCCCGCAGAGTAACGCCAAGACGGCGCCCAGCACCGCACTCCAGCCGACGCCGAGGCCTTTGGGTTGCCAGATCACCAGGGTAATGGTCTGGAGGAAAATCAACGACGCTACGAGCATGCGAAACAGCCTTGAAGAAGAAGGAGGGGGAGAATCAGCAGCAACGGACCGGACGGTCGCCCATCGCCTGTAGTCGCGCGACATCAGCGCCAAGCCATGCACCGTTGGCTGCCAGCGCGCCGTGCAACAACGTCATGACCCACGGGGATAATTGCGGGTGCAGGCGATAAAACACCCATTGCCCCTGACGACGGTCCGCCAGCAATCCATGGCTGCGCAATTGCGCCAGGTGACGGGAGATTTTCGGCTGGCTCAGGTCCAGCGCCGCCGTCAGCTCGCACACGCACAGCTCACCCTCTTTGGCGATGAGCAAAGCGATACGACTGCGGGTGTCGTCGGCCAACGCCTTGAACACATCGACGGGATTGCAGGGATCGGACATGGAAGTGAATGCGCCTGAACAAACGAAGCGCGAATATATGGAATTTCGAATATAGGGTAAAGCGAATAAACCACATTGCACGCAACCCGTAGAGCCTTACAAACGGATCACATGTCCCTCGATCGGCGCGATCTGCCCATGAAACAGCCGCGAAATCACCGTTTGTGCCGCTTCAAGCCCATCACTCTCCACCACCCTGAGCAATGGATTGGCCGGTGCCATCACTCGCCGATAAAACTTCTGCCCGCCCTCACCGATGTACTCGATAAGCCGCTGCGATCCCCATTCGGCGTTGCGTTTGCGAATCTGGATCGGTGCAAAGAAAAACGCCGGCTGCGGCCCTGTTATAGCGTTCAGTTGCGCCTCATCCGTGTTCTGGGTCGAACCTACAGCGCAGCTGTAAACCAATTGCCCGGCGAAATGCTGATGCACCTGATTGCGTAAATCCAGACGGCCAGAGAAATCCACGTACAAGGTCGGACGGTCAGCGGGCAACGACGCCAACTCGGCGTACCCGAGCGTGCGCTCGTAACACCCGAGTTGTTCAACAAACGCCTGGTTCCCGGTCGATGTCAGCGCCACTCGCTCCAGATTCGACTGGTCCTCCAGGCAAATGGCAGTGCCGAAAGCGGTTTTGCTCGAAGCGCTGGAGAACACCACACGGGTGGCACCGAAGAACTGATTGTCCTGTAGGAAATCCGCCAACATCAATGACGTCAAAAACAGCGGGTTAAGCAGCATTTGCAGGTTTTCATTCGCAGGGATGTAGTACCGATCCCAACTGCAACGGGTGTACTGGTTGTAAACCGAATTCAGTGTTTGACGGTGCGGGGCGGCGTCATGAAAACCGCGCTCGGTCACCCGCTCTGGATGCACCCAGAGATGGCTGGCCAGTGGAAAGTACCCGTAAAAGCGCTCCCCGACCGCAATGCCTTCGACTGCGCAGGCAAGCACATCGGCAAAACCCCAGGCCGGGATATGGCCCCATTCCGCTTGCCCGGTCGGGAAAAACTCCCAGTAATGCATCAAGTCGCCATAGGCTGCGTAGGTAATGTTATTGCTGGTCAGCGCGCAGCGATCAATCTTCAGAATCACGTCACCAACCGACGGAATCAGGCTGCGCTGCTCACGCTCGATACGACTCTCGGCGATGGCGTTTTTACGGGTTATCAACCGTGTGACCGTGCCTTGGCTTTGCATCGTTCAGACTCCCTGTCGTGTCGCTGTCCACTATCCAATGGTTCGATCATCAGTCGACGGGCCAGCGCTTCCTTAGCGCAGCACTGGCCCCCGATCGATCAATCCTTTTTAAATTGCTCGACCCACTCGGCATAGGCGTTGATGAAACTCTGCAAAAACGGCCGGACCGACTCGGACACCTTCCCCGACTCGTCGAACGCCGTACCGGCGTTGCTCAGGTAGGCTTCCGGTTGCTGCATGCAAGGCACATTGAGAAACACCATGGATTGACGCAAGTGATGGTTAGCACCGAAACCACCAATAGCGCCGGGGGATGCGCTGATCACCGCACCCGGCTTACCGCCCCAGACACTCTTGCCATAAGGCCGGGAACCGACATCGATGGCGTTCTTCAGGGGGGCAGGCACCGAGCGGTTATATTCCGGTGTCACGAACAGCACCGCGTCGGATGAGCTCACCTGTTGACGGAAAGTGCTGTAGGCTGCCGGCGGTGTTACGTCGATGTCTTCGTTGTAGAGCGGCAGGTCGCCAATCTCGACGATGTTCAGCCTGAGGTTTGCCGGAGCCAGTTCAGCCAGCGCCAGCGCGACTTTGCGGTTGATCGACTGTTTTCTCAAGCTGCCAACCAGGACAGCAATCGTATAGACCTTGCTCATTGGGAATTCCCGACTATCTGGCTAAAGGAGCCTGTAGTTATAGATGATTCGGCAGCACTTAACGTGCTCCGTGTCGCGGAATAGCGGTTAAATACTATTTTTTTCCTGTAGGAAAACTTACCAAGCTTATCGACGGTCTACAGAACCGCAAATTGAGTGACTTATCTCCAGAGGTTCTAAGCAGATGGCAGCAGTACTCGTCGGACAATTCCATGCAAGAGACGCGGAAGGCCGTGTTTATTCAGTGCATGAGTTCCAGGAATCCACCCCGTCGCAGGACGGTATCGCCGGCCTTGCGCCTGTCACCACCTATAAACTGGCGATTGGCGATCGCATCAACAAACTCGATGACAACGAATTTGTATTGGTTCAATCGGGCGTTACCATCACCCGCGAGCCTGAATCAAGCGTCGCCTCATAAGCCTCCGTTATGAGCTGAAGTCATAGGCACGGACTTGGGTTAGGATTCAGTCACTGACCCCCCTCACCTGCTGAACATGGACTTCACGCATGCGTTTACGTCATATCGAAGTGATCCAGGCGCTCCTGCAAACCGGTCATCTGGGCACCGCTGCCGAGATGCTGCAACTGCCGGTGGCCGGGGTCGAGGGGATTTTGCGCGAGGCCGAGGATCAACTCGGCTTCATGCTGTTTGCCAGCGTACGCGGGCGATTGCAGGCTACCCGTGAGGCGCGGGAGTTGCAGGTCGAGATTGCCCACGTCTACGAAGCGCTCGAACCGCTGCAGCGGCTGGCCAACAGCCTAAAACAATACCTGGCGCCGCCGTTGCGGATCATTTGCACGCCCCCCTTGGCGCAGCACTTGTTGCCACAGGGCATTGCCACCCTGCGTCGACGTTTTCCAGATGCGCCCTGCTCGCTGCTCAGCCAACCCACGCGTGACATCGTCAGAAGCCTGCTGCTGCGTGAAAGCGATCTCGGCTTGAGCCTGCACGATCCTGACCACCCCGACATTCAGTGCCAGATCATTGCCCAAGGCAAACTCCAGCTCCTGGCGCCTCATGGCTGGCTGCAACCCAAGCAAAAATACATTTCCGTGCAGGACCTGGCCGGCCAGTCGATGGTCGGGCTGGAAGGTCACGACCCGCTCAGCGTGATGTTCGAGAGCAAACTGCAGGCCTTGCGCCCGGCACCGGTGGTGCAAACCCGGGTTCAGACCCATCAGATGATGCGCAGCATGGTCGAGGCCGGCGAAGGCCTGGCCGTTGTCGATCCGTTTACTGCGATCGGCGCCAAGGCCAGCGGACTGGACGTTTGCCCCGTCTCGCCGGCCGTCCCGATCAGTCTTTACGCCTTGACCCTGAACAATGCCGAGATAGCGCCTGCGACCCAGGCGTTACTGGAGATTATCAAGGAACAAGCCGAGGCGATGCTGGCGAGCTGATCGGACTTTCCAACGGATTATCGAACAGCCGATACCAGAACAACGCCACCTCTGCGGTTTGCGGATCGATGCCACGATAACGCAGGTGATCGATGCCACCCATGACATAGCCGCAACGCTCGTACAGCCGACAGGCTCCCAGGTTGTTATTCTGGGTTTCCAGCATGATGCCCGGCAGCTTCTTCTTGCGGCTCCAGAACTGCGCGACATCCAGCAACGCCTTGGCCACCCCGTGGCGACGCGCCGGGGCGTGCACTGCCAGCTCGTCGATATGGGCAAAGCCGTTCCAGTTAGTGCTGATCACGATGTGCCCCACCGGGTGATCGTCGAGAAACGCCATGAAAATCGCACTGTCGACCGCGTTCCGGTAACTGGCGAACTCCTCCGGGTCGATGCCATAACACTTGCGGTAGGGCGTGATGGTTTCCAGCGACCACTGATCCACCGGCTTATCGAGCTCTGCGGCCGCGTAGGCCCGGACCTCAAAACTGAAGTCACTGCCCCAGATATACGCAGCGAATCCCTGATCGGCGACACGTACCGCTAAACCCGGATACTTGGGATTGATGACCGGCTGCATACTCGGAAAAGTCCTCAAATTTTTATGCAATCGACGGTGTAACACCGCCCATTGCCCTCGTCTTCATGCTGCAGGCCGTGCACATCGGCGACAAAGCCCGGGAAGCTGCTGTTGAATGTGCGGGCAAACGCCAGGTAATCGATGATCGAGCGCGTCGACTCGGTAAAACGTTCGCCGGGCATGATCAGCGGAATCCCCGGCGGATATGGCACCAGCATTACCGCAGCGATTCGCCCCTGCAAATTGTCGATTGACACCGCCTCGACCTCGCCACGGACCAATTGATCGTAGGCGTCGGCCGGTTTCATCGCGATTTCCGGGAGTACCGTGTACATCCGTTTAAGGTGCTTGGCGGTGGCATTGCTGCGGTAGCAGGCGTGCAATTGATCACACAGGTCGCGCAGCCCCATGCCCTGGTAACGCGCCACGTCTCGTTGCGCGACACACGGCAGGCACGTCGCCAGGCTGACGTTGGCGTCGTAGCTGCGTTTGAATTCGAGCAACTCGGTGAGCAAGGTGCTCCATTTACCCTTGGTAATGCCCATGGAAAACAGCACCAGGAATGAATACAGACCGGTTTTTTCAACCACCAGCCCGCGCTCCCAGAGGAACTTGCTGACCACTGCCGCCGGAATCCCCCGCTCGCTCAGCGCGCCGCCGGCCGTCAGGCCGGGCATCACCAGCGTCACTTTGATCGGGTCCAGCAGCACGTAATCTTCGGCAATGTCGCCAAAGCCGTGCCAGTCGGCTTCGGGCTGCAACAGCCAGTCGGAGGTGGTGACCTTGTCTATACCCTCCACCAGCGGTGGCTGCCAGATCGAGAACCACCAGTCGTCGGTGGCGATGTGCTGGCGCAGGTTAGCCAGTGCCCGGCGAAAACTCAGGGCTTCATCGAACATTTCCTGCAACAGCGAACGGCCGGCCGGGCCTTCCATCATCGCCGACGCCACGTCCAGCGAGGCGATGATGCTGTATTGCGGCGAGGTGGAGATGTGCATCATGAACGCTTCATTGAAACGGTCGCGGTCCAGTTGCCGAGCGCCGCCATCCTGCACGTGGATCATCGACGCCTGGCTGAAGGCCGCCAGCAGTTTGTGGGTGGAATGGGTGGTGAACACCAGCGGGCTGTCGTCAGTGCGCGAAGTGCCCATGCCATAACGCCCGGCAAAGAACTCGTGAAACGCCGCATAGGCGTACCAGGCTTCGTCGAAGTGCAAGACTTCGACGCTGTTGCCCAATGTTTGCTTGATCAGCTCGGCGTTGTAACAGAGGCCGTCGTACGTCGAGTTGGTCACCACCGCCAGCTTGACCTTGGGCGTTCGGCCCTTGGTCAACGGGCTCGCATCGATCTTGGCCTGGATCGATTCACGGCTGAATTCGCTCAGTGGAATCGGCCCGATGATCCCCAGTTCATTGCGCTCCGGACACAGGTACAAAGGGATCGCCCCGGTCATGATGATCGAGTGCAACACCGATTTGTGGCAGTTGCGGTCCACCAGCACCAGGTCGTCACGCGCGACCATGGCTTGCCAGACAATCTTGTTGGCCGTCGAGGTGCCATTGATCACGAAAAACGTGTGATCGGCGCCAAAATTACGTGCGGCACGGGCCTCGGCTTCCGCCAATGGCCCGGTGTGGTCGAGCAACGAGCCGAGTTCCGGCACCGAGACCGACAGGTCCGAACGCAGGGTATTTTCCCCAAAAAACTGGTGGAACGCCTGCCCTACCGGGCTTTTGTGATAAGCCACACCCCCACCATGCCCTGGGGTGTGCCAGGAGTAGTTGGAGTCGGCGGTGTGTTGCACCAAGGCCTTGAAAAACGGTGGCAGCAAGCCATCGAGGTAGCTGCGCGCCGCCCGGGCGACCTGGCGCGCCAGAAACGGCACGGTGTCTTCGAACAAATAAAGGATGCCGCGCAACTGGTTCAGTTCGCTCATGGCATCGGCCGGGGCGTTTTCCAGGGTGACTTGCTCGCCCAGGGCGAAGATCGGCAAATTCGGCGCACGGGCGCGGGCCACACGAATCAATTCGGCCATGTTCTGTAAAAGGTGGATGTTTTCCCCGGCGCCTTCGGCGGCAATCAACATGCACGCGAGGCCGTGGTGAGTCGAAGCGACCAGTCGGCCTTCGGTGTAATCCACCGCCGAAAGGACGCTGAAACCTTCCTGTGAAAGCTCCGTGGCGATGCCGCGCACGCGATCACCGGCGACCGTATCGGCCTTGATGTCGCGGTGAACAATTAGGACCGGGAACTTCAAGTCTTTATACATGGGGCTCGGCGTCCTGAGGCAGCAGACCGTAGTCTGCCAATACACTCAGGGTAGAGGGTTGCGGCCCGTGTGGCGAGCGGATGCCCCAAAACAGGTCACGCCCCATCCGATACTGTGGCGAGGGGACTTGCCCTGACGCCCGTCAGTTAAGGAAAAACTCGCCGAGCACATACCTTGTGGCGAGGGAGCTTGCTCCCGCTCGGCCGCGAAGCGGTCGTAATCCGGCAATCGCATTCCATCTGGGTACTCGCGGTGCCTGATTTTAGGGTCGCTTCGCGACCCAGCGGGAGCAAGCTCCCTCGCCACAGGAGGCAGACCCATTCACGCTTGGTGGTTATGCTTGTGCCTCAGCCTCGGCCAGTTGGGTCCAGAGCGCCGGGGCACCGGCAGACTTGGCGATCACTTCAAGGCGCGAGGCGTGCTCGGCCAGCTCCGCTTCACTGGCGCGGATAATCCGTGCCGGCGTGCGATCCGCTGGTAGACGACGGATCTCGCTCGCCTGATTGCCCGAGCCTTCGCCCGAACCGTTGCCGTCAGTCGCGTTACCGGCCAGCGACAGACTGGTCTGGCCGCCGGTCATGGTCAGGTAAACGTCAGCAAGAATCTCGGAGTCGAGCAAGGCGCCGTGCAGCTCACGGCCGGAGTTGTCGACGCCATAGCGTTTGCACAAGGCATCGAGGCTGTTGCGCTGCCCCGGGTGACGCTCACGCGCCATCATCAGGGTATCGAGGATCGAGCAATGCTGGGTGATATCCGCCCGATCCTGCTGGCCCATCAGCGCGAATTCGTTGTTGATGAAGCCAACGTCGAACGCCGCGTTATGGATGATCAGTTGCGCGCCCTTGATGAACTCGAAGAACTCATCGGCCACTTCAGCAAAACGCGGCTTGCCTACCAGAAACTCGTTGGTGATGCCGTGGACGCCAATCGCGCCCTCGTCACTTTCCCGGTCTGGTTGCAAATAAACGTGGAAATGCCGGCCCGTCAGGCGTCGACCGATCAACTCGACGCAACCGATCTCGATAATCCGGTGGCCGTCGGTCACCGGCATACCGGTGGTTTCGGTGTCGAGCACCACCATCCTCTGAGCCATCTTCTTTCAACCCCTCTTCGTGCCGTTTTGCATAAGGCGGCGATGTTAACACAGAGCTTGAAAGTGCCGCCGATACCCGGCAGTTGTCCCGTCGGGTATCGGCTCGAAACCTGCGCGGCTCAGCCCTGATCACCGCCGCCAACCGGCATCACCAGCCCGGTGATGTAAGCCGCGTCGTCAGAGGCCAGAAACAGGATCGCCCCGACTTGCTCGTCAATCGTGCCGTAGCGTTTCATCAGGCTGCTGTCGACGGTTTGATCGACAATCTGCTGATACCAGACCTTCTCCTGCGGGCTCTGCTCGGCACTGTTGCGCGGAATCCGCCGTGGTGGCGCTTCGGTGCCGCCCGGCGCGGTGGCATTGACCCGCACGCCCCGCTCGGCGGTTTCAAACGCCAGGCACGCGGTGAGCGCATTGACCCCGCCCTTGGCTGCGCCGTAAGGCACACGATTGACCCCGCGCGTGGCAACCGATGACACGTTGACGATGGCGCCGCTGCCCTGCTCCAGCATGAACGGCAATGCGGCATGGCAGCACCACAGTGTCGGAAACAGCGAACGGCGGACTTCCGCTTCGATCTGATGCTCTTCGTAATGCTCGAAAGGCTTGGCCCAGATGGTCCCGCCGACATTGTTGACCAATATATCCAGACGGCCGAAACGCTCGATGGCCGCCGTCATCACGCGATGGCACTCGGCGTACTGTTCGAGGTCGGCGGTGAGGATCAGCACTTCACTGGTTTGACCCAGCTGCTCTTGCAGCTCAAACACCAGTTCGGAACGGTCGACCAGAATCAGCCGCGCACCTTCGGCGGCCATACGCTCGGCGACGCGGCGGCCAATCCCTTGGGCCGCGCCGGTAATCAGCGCGACTTTTTCATGATATCTGTTCATCAAACCCTCCCGCGCTTACGCAGCACTGGCCGCGAATTTTTCGTAGTAGAAATTTTTCGGTGAAACACCCTGCTCCCGGATGAACTGGCTCACGGCCTCAACCATCGGCGGCGGGCCGCAGAGGTAGACGTCGACATCACCGTCGTTCAAGTGTTTGGGCTCGATGTGCTGGGTCACATAACCCTTGAGCGGGTGCGCGCTTTGCGGGTTGGCCACGCAGGCGCTGAAACTGAAGTTCGGGATCCGTGCGGCCAAGGCTTGCAGCCGGTCCAGTTCCACCAGGTCAAAGTCGTTGGTCACGCCGTAGATCAAGTGCAACGGATACTCACTGCCCTGCTCGGCAATTTTCTCCAGCATGGCGGTGAACGGCGCCAGCCCCGTGCCGCCGGCCAGCAACAACAACGGACGCTGAATGTCGCGCAGGTAAAAGCTGCCCAACGGCCCGGCCAGGCTCATGCTGTCACCGGCCTTGGCGATACCGGTGAGGAAGCTGCTCATCAACCCGCCGGGCACATTGCGGATCAGGAAGCTGACTTCACCGTCACGTTGCAACGAGCTGAACGAATAGGCACGAGTCTGCTCACTGCCGGGAATGCCCAGGTTGACGTATTGCCCCGGCAGGAACGCCAGTTTGCTCAGGGCTTCACCCTTGATCGACAGCGCAATCGTGCTGTCGGACAGCTGACGCACCTGGCTGATGGCCGCGCTGTAGTGGGCCTTTTGCGTGCGGCAGACGTCCGATGACACCGGCACGCGCACCACGCAGTCGCTGAGAGCGCGCATCTGGCAGGTCAGCACAAAGCCTTTTTCGGCCTCGTCGCTGCTCAGGGCGTCTTCGATGTATTCCTCGCCCAGATCGTAACGCCCAGCCTCGGCAAAGCATTTGCAGGTGCCGCAGGCGCCGTCGCGGCAATCCAGAGGGATGTTGATGCCCTGGCGATATGCGGCGTCGGCTACGGTTTCGCCGGGATTGGCGTCAACGAAACGGGTGACACCGTCTTCAAAATTGAGTGCGATGGAATGAGTCATGACGGCTGCCTCACAGGTGGTAGACATCGATGACCTGACGAACGTAATCGTTCTTCAGGATCACTTTCTTGGCCTTGATCAGCGGGCTGTCGCCGCGCACGTCGAGGGTGTAGAAGCTGCTGCCGAAATAGCTGTCGACGGTCTTGTAGCGAAAGCTCAGGGTGTGCCAGTTGAAGCGCACCTTGCACAGCCCGTCGGCCTGTTCGAGCAGCTCGATGTTGCTGATGTTGTGCGAGGTCCGAGTGTCCGGCACGCTGGCACTGGAACGCTCGGTCTTGATCCGGAAGATGCGGTCTTCCAGGCCCGTGCGGTTGCCGTACCAGATCAGCGAGATTTCCCGTTGCGGGTCCTCGGTCAACTCGTCGTTGTCGTCCCAGGACGGCATCCAGAAGGACGCATCGGCGGCATACAGTTCCAGCCAGTTGTCCCACTCTTTGTCATCGAGGTAGCGCGCTTCGCGGTAGAGAAAATCGCGCACGGCGTCGTAAGTGATGCTCATGACAGCGCCTCCACCTTGATCAATTCCGACTGTTCTTCGCTCAAGGCCTTGAGCATGGTTTCCTGCCAGTACTTGTGTTGCAGCACAAACAGGCCTTCGTCTTCGGTGCGCACACCGCTGAGCAACGGGTGCAGGTCGATCTCCTTGGCCGCCTCATCGGCACCTTCAACCCAGTGCTCGGCGCCACGGGACATGTCGTTCCAGGTGGTGACGCTGCCCTGGTAGCCGGTCTGGCAGGAGCGGAACTCTTCGAGGTCGTCCGGAGTGGCCATGCCGCTGACGTTGAAAAAGTCTTCGTACTGACGAATCCGGCTTGAACGCGCGCTGTCGCTTTCGCCTTTGGGAGCGATGCAATAAATGGTGATTTCGGTGCGGTTGACCGAGATCGGCCGGGCGATGCGGATCTGTGAACTGAACTGATCCATCAGGTACACGTTGGGGTACAGGCAGAGGTTGCGCGAGTTCTCGATCATCCAGTCGGCGCGGGCCTGGCCAAAGTCCTTGGCCAGTTCGTCACGGCGCTCGTACAGTGGCCGGTCTTCCGGGTTCGACCAACGGGTCCAAAGCAGCATGTGGCCCTTGTCGAAGGAGTAGAAACCACCGCCTTGCTTGGCCCAGGTGCCGGCGCTCATGGTCGGGTTCTCGTCACCGCATTCGCGCTGCTTGCGCTGGTTCTGGGTGGCGGCATAGTTCCAGTGCACGGAACTGACGTGATAGCCGTCGGCACCGTTCTCGGCAGTGAGTTTCCAGTTGCCTTCGTAGATATAGCTGGATGATCCACGCAGTACTTCAAGGCCATCGGCGGACTGATCGACGATCATGTCGATGATCTTCGCCGACTCGCCCAGGTGCTCGACCAGCGGCACCACATCGGCCTTGAGGCTGCCGAACAGGAAGCCACGATAGGATTCGAAGCGCGCGACTTTGGTCAGGTCGTGGGAGCCTTCGCAGTTGAAGCTCGCCGGGTAGCCGGCCGCCGCCGGGTCCTTGACCTTGAGCAGCTTGCCGGAGTTGTTGAAGGTCCAGCCGTGAAACGGGCAGGTGTAGGAAGACTTGTTGCCGGTCTTGTGTCGGCAGAGCATCGCGCCACGGTGGCTGCAGGCGTTGATGAACGCGTTGAGCTCGCCGTCCTTGTTGCGCGCAATGAAGATCGACTGCCGGCCCATGGTGGTGGTGTAGAAATCATTCTTGTTCGGAATCTGGCTCTCGTGGGCGAGGTACAGCCAGTTGCCTTCGAAGATGTGCTGCATCTCGAGATCGAACAAGCGTGGGTCGGTAAACATCTCCCGCTTGCAGCGGTAGATGCCCTGGTCTTTGTCTTCTTCAAGCAGGGAGTGAAGGTATTCGGGTCGCAGGGACATGGCCGCCGCCTCCATTGTTTTTATTCAGGCAGGCTCATGCTAGGCCGGGCGACTACTGGGCAATATCCGCTGGGTGCAGACCTTTATCCGTTTTGTGCAAAGGAAACGATCAACAGTTCAGGCCGAGTACGGAGCGCTTTTCGTAGGAGCAAGGCTTGCCCGCGATGGCGATCTCTCGGACGCCATCGCGGGCAAGCCTTGCTCCTACAGGTTATGTATCAGTGACGGCGCTTGAGGGTGTCCGACGGCAATTCGCCGAACTGCTTGCGGTAGCTTTCGGAGAATCGTCCCAGGTGCAGGAAGCCGTAATCCATGGCCAGTTCGGTCACGTTACGTACTGTGCAGGTCGGGTCGCTGAGACAGGCGTTGACCCGCTCGAGCTTCTTCTGCCGGATATAGTTTTTCGGGGTGGTCGCCGCATTGCGCTCGAACAAGCCATACAACGAACGCAGGCTCATCTGTGCCTGACGCGCCAGTTCTTCGCTGCAAATGTCCTGCTTGAGGTTGCGTTCGATGTAGTCGGCGATCAACTCGAAGTTCGCTGACTGCGAACCGAGACCGAGGCGCCTGACGTTGGTTTTCATCAGGCTGAGCATCTTGCTCACGACAATCTGCGCGTAATGTTCCTGAACACGCGGCATGCGCTCGGTCGCTTCAGCCTCCTGGCAAACCATGCCCAGCAGATTGACGAAACCTTCAAGCTCATCCAGCTGGTAGCGGTTCTCGAGAAACCGCACGCCCTGCCCCGGGTGCAACCAGCGTTGCTCCTGGCACACCGACTCCAGCAGGCTGGCGGGCATTTTCACGATGAATTTTTCGCAGTCGTCGGAATACGTCAGGTCCACCGGATCGTCCGGATTGATCAACAACAGCTCACCGGGCGCAAAGTAGTGTTCCTGCCGATGACCACGCCACAGGCAGTTTCCGCGTAGCAGCACTTGCAGGTGATAGATGGTTTCGAGCGCCGGCGAAGTCACCCGAACACTGCCGCCATAGCTGATTCGGCACAGGTCGAGACTGGCGAATTTGCTGTGATTGAGACTGGCCTGAGGGCTGCCACTTCCGGGCAAGCGGATGCAATGGTTCCCCACGTGCTGATTGACGTAGCCCGACACCGCATAGGGATCGGCCTGCTCAAACACTCTGCTGCGCTCACTCAATAGATGCGCTTGCATAACCGCTCACTCTGGTTGTGATTATCGGCTGCGGTGCGGGTGCTCTTGGGCACGCACCCCGGAAAATCGGGCCTGACCATTCTATGCGAGCCGCCGCAAAGCGGAAGGCCACGAGATAAACGGTCTGTTATCCCGTGGCCTGGGCCAGCGCTGATCAGTCTTCCAGTGCGCGCACTCGCTCGTGACGGTGTTGCTCTTCTGGTTGCGCAGACGACTGCAGGGTGAAATCGAATTCGATCTCGGCAAAGCGGCCGCTGACACCATGCTCACGTGCACGCTGCTGATCGTCACTGAAGGTGATTTTGGCGATCAGTTCGTCGCGGGTGGCGTAGGCAAAATCGTCGTGCAGGTACTTGTCACCGTCCAGGTTGATCTGGGTGGTCAGGTGGCGATGGTCATCCGCCGAAATGAAGAAGTGGATGTGCGCCGGGCGCTGGCCATGACGACCCAATTGATCAAGCAGCTGCTGGGTCGGACCGTCCGGTGGGCAACCGTAGCCCGACGGCACGATGCTGCGGAAGCGATAGCGACCCTCGGCATCGGTGACGATTCGGCGACGCAGGTTGAACTCGGACTGGCTGCCATCGAAGTACGAATAGGTGCCGCCGGTATTGGCGTGCCAGACATCCACCACGGCGCCGGCCAGCGGCTTGCCATCGGTATTCTTGACCTGGCCCTGCATGAACAGCACCACGCCCGGATCAACGCCGTCGTCCAGCCGTGCTTCGCCGTTGGACAGCGGTGCACCGGCGACATACAGCGGGCCTTCGATGGTGCGCGGGGTGCCACCGGTTTTACCGGCCTGCGCGTCTTCGGCATCCATCAACAGGTCGAGGTAGTGTTCCAGGCCCAAGCCGGCAACCAACAGGCCCGCCTCTTGGCGCGCGCCCAGTTCGTTCAGGTAGTTGACGGCTTTCCAGAACTCTTCCGGGGTCACTTCGAGGTCTTCGATGATGTTCACCGAGTCACGCAGGATGCGGTAGATCAGCGCTTTGGCGCGCGGGTTGCCAGCGTCGTTGAGCAGGCCACTGGCTTCTTCGAGAAACTTCTGGGCGCTGGCAGTGTGGGAAATTTTGGCGTTCATGATTAATCCTCATCTTGTATTTATTAGAGTACAGAACTGGCAGGCAACGGCTCAGCGATCATCCTCATGAATAGAGGAAGGATGCCTGCACATCGCGTTCACTTCGATAGCCATGTAGGGGTAAAGCGGCAGTTGCATCAACAGGTCGTGCAATTCCTGCACGCTGTCGACATCGAACACGCTGTAGTTGGCGTAAAGCCCGGCGATGCGCCACAAATGGCGCCACTTGCCCTGCTGTTGCAGGCGCTGGGCCAGGGCCTTTTCGTCGGACTTGAGCCGAGCGGCGCGCTCCGGGTCCATATCGACCGGCAGGTTCACGGTCATCTTTACGTGAAACAACATGCTGTTCTCCTCAGGCGGAATGAATGGCAGTGGAGGTTTTGTCGCGGCGGAAAAACGCCAGCCGCTCTTCGTCCAGGCTCAGGCCAAGGCCGGGTGCCTGCGAAACATGCAAATGGAAATCGCAGTAAACCGGCGGCTCGCTGAGGATGTCTTCGGTCAGCAACAGCGGGCCGAACAGCTCGGTGTCCCAACTCAGCTCGTTCAACGTGAGGAAGGCATGGGCCGAGGCCAGCGTGCCGATCCCGCCCTCAAGCATGGTGCCGCCGTACAGGCCGATACCTGCCGCTTCGGCAATCGCCGCGGTGCGCAGCACTGCACGGGGGCCGCCGTTCTTGGCGATTTTCAGTGCGAACACCGAGGCCGCGCCTTCGCGTGCCAGGTTGAACGCATCTTCCACGCACTCGATCGACTCGTCCGCCATGATCGGCGCCGGGCTCATGGCGTTCAGGCGCACCATGCCAGCACGGTTGTTGCGCGAAATCGGCTGTTCGATCAGGTCGATGCCGTTGCCGCCGAGAATCCTGCAAGCCCGCAGTGCGACCGCTTCATCCCACGCCTGATTAACGTCAACGCGCACGCTGGCGCGGTCACCCAAGGCTTTTTTGATCGCAATGACGTGAGCCAGGTCGCGGTCGACTTCGCCGGCACCGATCTTCAACTTGAAGATCCGGTGGCGACGCAGATCGAGCATCTGCTCGGCTTCGGCGATGTCCTTGGCGGTATCACCGCTGGCCAGCGTCCAGGCCACTGGCAGCGAGTCGCGTACACGGCCACCGAGCAACTCACTGACCGGCAGCCCAAGGCGTTTACCGTGAGCATCAAGCAAAGCAGTTTCGATGCCGGATTTAGCAAAGGTATTGCCGCGAATACTGCGCTCCAGGCGCAACATCGCCGCATTGATGTTACAAGCATCCTGCCCCAGCAGCAGCGGCGCAAAGTGCTTGTCGATGTTGGTCTTGATGCTGTCCGGGCTTTCATTACCGTAGGCCAGGCCACCGATGGTGGTCGATTCGCCGATGCCTTCGATACCGTCGGCGCAACGTACGCGGATGATCACCAGCGTCTGATTCTGCATGGTGTGCATCGCCAGCTTGTGCGGGCGGATAGTCGGCAGATCGACGATGATCGTCTCGATCGATTCAATGGCAGAAGAAAGCATGTCGATACCCGTCAGGTTCTTGAAGTTCTGTGACGGATTCTCGTACGGCTTTTTTCAAGGTTCCAATATAGAATTGGTCTGGATCGATACCTTAAAGGTATTCACCATCGCCGACTGTGGAGGGCTCATGGAGCTGCGTCATCTGCGTTACTTCCAGGTGCTGGGTCAAACCCTGAATTTCACCCGCGCCGCCGAACGCCTGCACATCGCCCAGCCACCGTTGAGCCGGCAAATCCAGCAACTGGAAGATGAACTTGGGGTGGTGTTGCTGGAACGCGGCAGGCCATTGCGTCTGACCGAAGCCGGGCGGTTTTTCCTTGAGCACTCCAGCGCCCTGCTTGAGCAATTGAGCAAGGTCTGCGACAACACCCGACGTATCGGCCTGGGCGAAAAGACCTGGCTGGGTATCGGTTTTGCCCCTTCGACCCTGTATGGCGTGCTGCCCGAACTGATTCGCCGACTGCGCAGCAACGAGTCGCTGGAACTGGAGCTCGGCCTGTCGGAAATGACCACGCTGCAACAGGTGCAAGCGCTCAAGGCCGGACGTATCGACGTTGGCTTCGGGCGGATTCGTATCGATGACCCGGCAATCATTCAAACCGTATTGAATGAAGACCGTCTGGTGGCTGCCCTGCCCGCTGGTCATCCACTCCTGGCCGGCCCCATCAGCCTCACCGAGTTGGCCAATGAACCATTTGTGCTGTATCCCGGCAATCCCCGCCCCAGCTATGCCGACCATGTGATCGCGCTGTTCGAGTCCTACGGGGTGAGCATCAAGGTCGCGCAATGGACCAACGAGCTGCAAACCGCCATTGGCCTGGTGGGCGCCGGTATCGGCGTCACGCTGGTGCCGGCCTCGGTACAGTTGCTGCATCGCGACGACATTGGTTTCACGCCGGTACTGGAAACCAATGCCACCTCGCCGATCATCCTGAGCCGACGCGTCGGCGATGTCTCACCGGGATTGAATCATTGCCTGAAAATGATCGAAGCGTTGCGACTGCGCAAGCCGGTGTAACGGCCTTGCGCAGTTTTTAACATTCATTCGCAAAGCTCATAAAGATGGCTGAGCGGCCCCCCTGTTAGCGTGCGCCCCGAGTATTTCCCACAGGAATCGCGCACGTCATGACGACAACCTCCACCCTTATAACCCTGCTGATTGTCGGCAGTCTGTTCAGCACAGCGGTGCGAGCCACCAGTTTTGTGATGAGCACCGACATCACCCTGAGCATGAGCATGAGTCCCACCAAAGGTACCAGCAGCTCATTCAAGGATGACAAGATCGTGCTGGCTGCAAAATCCGATGCGGCGGCGTTTGTCGCCAGTCGTGGCGACATTCGCGGCGTTCAGCTGGAGGCCGCATTTGAACGGATCCGTAGCATGCTCGCCGGTCAGGTCTACTCGGATGAGCAACTGGCCGCGGCGATTCTGGTGCTGTGATTTGAGGCGTCAGTCCTGCTTGTAACCCCGGACGTCGTCGACACCACGGTTGGCCAACTGGTCGGCGCGTTCGTTACCGGGATGCCCGACGTGGCCGCGCACCCACTTCCAGGTAACGTTGTGGCGGTTAACCTGCTCGTCGAGCTGCTTCCACAGATCAGCGTTCTTCACTGGCTCTTTCGCCGCAGTTTTCCAGCCGCGCTTCTTCCAGTTGACCATCCATTCGTTGATGCCTTTCATCACGTATTGCGAGTCGGTGACCAGCAATACGTCGCAAGAACGCTTGAGCTCTTCAAGGCCACGAATGGCGCCCATCAGTTCCATACGGTTATTGGTGGTATTGGCTTCGCCGCCCCAGAGTTCCTTTTCAACGCCCTTGCACACCAGCAGTGCGCCCCAGCCGCCGGGGCCAGGATTGCCCTTGCAGGCGCCGTCGGTGAAGAGTTCTACGCTATCGCTCATGCCAACCTATCCAGAAAATGTCTGTGGCTGCCGATCAATGATCGACAACGCCCAAGGCCGGGCAAGCCCGGCCGGGAAAATAAAGTGTTTATTACGGCTCGCTGTGGCGTCGATTGACCTTGGCCATCGGCAGCGGGATCAACTTGCCCATAGGCTCGCGGCGCACCTGGCGGACCGGTCGCAAGCCGACGACGATCTTGCGCGCCACCAATAAATAGAAACCGCCACCGGACAGCTGCCAGTCACCGGCCTTGCGTTCCCAACCGGCCAAGCGGGCTTGCCACGCCGGGGACGCAAGCGGCGGACGATAGCACCCGAAGCGGCGTTTCTCCAGCGCGAACCCCAGCAGGTTGAGCCAGTCGGCGACCCGCGACGGCGAAATGCAACGCGCCTTGCGCATGGCGTCGCTCGCAAACATGTGGCGCAACCCCCAACTGCTCCAGGGGTTGATCCCGACAATCAACAGGTGCCCGCCGGGACGCACCGCGCTGGCTGCCTCGCGCAGCAGGCCATGCGGCGACAGGCAGAAATCCAGCCCGTGCTGCATCACCACCACGTCGGCGGCGTGCTCACTGATCGGCCAGGCCTGTTCTTCGCAGACTATTTCCACCCCCGGCAGCGGCGCTCCCAGACGGACATTGCGCTGCACCTGCTTCGCCGCCGGTGGCGTTTCGGCCGAAGGGCCGTAATGCACCAGGTAGCCGCCAAAGAAACGCCCCAGTTCGTCTTCGAGCATCCGGCGTTCTTCATTCAACAAAAATTGGCCGATGGGACCTGACAGCCACTCGCGAGCGGCACTGATCAATGCCAGCCAGTCAGGATCAGCCTGAGCGAACGCTTTATCGGTCATTGCATTCTCCAACTCGCCAAGAAGCTCTAAGATGCACCATTGTTTTCCGCTTGGCGAATCCTGCGATGATACAGATCAGTGCCCTTCCCGCCTTCACCGACAACTACATCTGGTTGTTACAGGATCACCGCAGCCAGCGCTGCGCCGTGGTCGATCCGGGTGATGCCGCCCCCGTGCAGGCCTGGTTGGCCATGCATCCGGGATGGCAGCTCAGCGACATCCTGGTCACCCATCACCACCATGATCACGTCGGCGGCGTCGAGCAACTCAAAAAAGCGACGGGCGCCACGGTCTACGGCCCGGCCAGCGAAAACATCCCCGGACGCGACATCGCCCTGAACGATAATGATCGCGTCAGCGTACTCGGCCGGGAGTTCGACGTGTATGCGGTGCCGGGCCACACACTGGGTCATATCGCTTACTACCATCAGGGGCTGCTGTTCTGTGGCGACACCCTGTTCGCCGCCGGTTGCGGACGCCTGTTCGAAGGTACGCCGGCACAAATGCACCACTCCCTCAGCCGCCTGGCCGCGTTGCCCGAAGACACGCTGGTGTACTGCACCCACGAGTACACCCTGAGCAATCTGCGCTTCGCTGCGGCTGTCGAGCCGAACAACCCGGACATTGCCGAGCGTCTCGAGAAAGTCTCCCAATTACGCGAGTCAGGTGGCATGTCGCTACCGTCGACCCTGGCGCTGGAGAAACTTACCAACCCTTTTCTACGTACTGGCGAAACATCCGTTAAAGAAAAAGTAGACGAACGGAATGGCCAGGATAACCGGGCTCCGAGTGAGGTTTTTGCGGCTCTTCGGGCATGGAAAGATACGTTCTAGAGAGGGCCACTATTGGTACAAAAATTCTGAATGGTTGACCGCACCCCGTACGCTTTCTAGAATCGCCCGACATTTTTGCCCGGAACTAACTTCCAGCCAATGTCGTCATCTATTCGTAAATCCATCAATTCAGACGCATTGACCCGCTTGGCTCAAGCCATCGCGGTGGCTGTGTCCGCCACCCTGGCGGGCTGCCAAAGCACCAGTCAGGTGCCACAAACCGACGTGGCACATACGCTTTCTACCCGGACCAAACAAAAACCTATCTGGATCAACGAGAAGCCAAGCCCACAAGCCGCGCAGGACGTCTGGGAGCGCATGCGCCAGGGCTTCCAGTTGCAGGACGGGCTGGGCGTCAACCCGCGCATCGAGCAACAGCGCCTGTGGTTCGCCAGCAATCCATCGTTTCTGCAAGGCGCCAGCGAACGTGGCAGCCTGTACATCCACTACATCGTCGAACGCCTTGAAGAACGCAACATGCCGCTGGAACTGGCGCTGTTACCGGTGATTGAAAGCGCCTACAACCCGATGGCCTATTCGCGCGCCGATGCGGTCGGCCTATGGCAGTTCATCCCGTCCACCGGGCGTTACTTCAACCTGCGTCAAACCCGCTTCTATGACGGTCGCCGCGACATCACCGCGTCGACCATCGCGGCGATGGACTACCTAACCCGCCTGCACGACATGTTCAACGGTGACTGGCTGCTGGCCCTGGCGGCCTACAACGCCGGTGAAGGCACGGTCAGCCGGGCCATCGAGCGCAACGAAAAGCTCGGCCTGCCAACCGACTACTGGAACCTGCCACTGCCGGCGGAAACCCAGGCCTATGTGCCCAAGCTACTGGCCTTGTCACAAGTCGTGCTGTCGCCAGAAGCCTATGGCGTGAACCTCAACCCGATCGCCAACCAACCCTATTTTGAAGTCGTCGAAATCAACCAGCGCATGGACCTGTCCAAGGTTGCCGCGGTGGCCAATATCGACGAAGACGAACTGTTCCAGCTCAACCCGGCCTTCAAGCAACGCACCACCATCGACGGTCCCCAGCACCTGCTGGTGCCGACGTCCAAGGCGCAGTTGCTGACCGCCAGCCTGTCGACCATGAAACCCGAAGAGCTGATCAGCCAGCGTCCGCTCAAACCGGTTTTCGAAGGTGCAGACGACCGCGAGCTGGCAACGCTCAAGCGCAGCTACCGGGTCAAACGCGGCGACAACCTGACGCAGATCGCCAAGGCCAACAAAGTCGAGGTCAAGGACCTGCAACACTGGAACAAGCTGAACGGCAAGGACCTCAAGGTTGGCCAGACCCTGGTGATGCGAGACACCAGCAAGAGCAAGCGCAGCGGTGGACGCATCAGCACAGTGGTTGCAGCCAACAGCAAGAAGCAGACCCAATACAAGGTCAAGCAAGGCGACTCGCTGTACATCGTTGCCAAGCGCTTCAACGTTGAGATGCAACACCTCAAGCGCTGGAATCCACGTGTTGGCCAGGCCCTCAAGCCTGGACAGGTGCTGACGGTTTCTTCCCCGCGTTAAGACCCGCCCTGGGCATTGGGGCTTTTTGTGGCGAGGGAGCTTGCTCCCGCTGGGCTGCGAAGCGGCCCCAAAACGTGTCATCCGGTTCTTTCAGGCACATCACATACACGGGGTTCACGCCTGCTGCGCAGGCGAGCGGGAGCAAGCTCCCTCGCCACAAAAAGCCCTACCTTAGCCCCTACCTTTTTCCTGTCGATACAAGCTGTTACTGTACGGTCCACAAAGCCCAAGCCGCCTGGACCGGATCTCTGCCTTGATACGTCCCCTCCTGCTCCTAATCAGTCTGGCCTTGAGCTTCCCCGCAAGCGCAACGATCAGCGAAAGCCATGGTTATGCGCAGTTCGGCACACTCAAGTACCCGGCCAAATTCACCCACTTCGACTGGGTCAATCCGCAAGCGCCCAAGGGCGGTACATTGCGGGTCATGGCATTTGGCACCTTCGATACGCTCAACCCCTACACCTTCAAGGGCACCAGCCCGGTCGCGACCCCGAACTTTCTGCAGTACGGCATCAACGAGCTGAACGAACCGTTGATGGTCGGTACGGGGCAGTACGCGCCGTCCGGCGATGAACCTGCCTCCAGTTACGGGTTGATCGCCCAGTCTGTCGAATACAGCGAAGACCGCAGCTGGGTCGTGTTCAACCTGCGCCCGCAAGCACGCTTTCACGACGGCACACCGATCACCGCCTACGACGTCGCGTTTTCCTATCGCTTGTTGCTCAAGGAAGGTCATCCGCAATACCGCACCAATCTTCAGGAAGTGCAGCGGGTCGACATCCTCAACCCACAGCGCATCCGTTTCGTGTTCAAGCGTGCCGGTAATCCGTTGCTGATCCAGCGCCTGGGCGAGTTGCCGGTGTTGCCGCAGCATTACTGGGAAGGTCGCGACTTCAAGGCGACCACCTTCGAACCGCCGCTGGGCAGTGGCCCTTACCGCATCACCGAGGTTCAGCCGGGGCGGCAACTGGTGTTCGAGCGGGTCAAGGATTACTGGGGCAAGGACCTGCCGGTCAACCGCGGCAAGTACAACTATGATCGCGTCGAGGTCGAGTTTTATCGCGACAGCGACGTGGCGTTCGAGGCATTCAAGGCCGGCGAGTTCGATATCTACATCGAGCACCAGGCCAAGAACTGGGCCAATGGCTACAGCTTCCCGGCCGTGCGGCGTGGCGAGGTGATCAAGGCGCAGATCGACCACCAGATTCCAACCCAGACCCAGGGCCTGTTCATGAACACCCGGCGCAGTACGTTCGCCGACGACAAGGTGCGTGAAGCCCTGGGCTTGATGTTCGACTTCGAATGGACCAACCGCGCCCTGTTCAGCGGCGCCTACAAACGGGCCATGAGTTATTACCCCAACAGCGAATTCACAGCCACAGGCGTTCCGGTCGGCCATGAATGGCTGATGCTCTCGCCCTACCGCGATCAGCTCCCCGCCAAGCTGTTCACCGAGCCCTTCAGCCTGCCGCAGACCGACGGCCGCGGCATCCCCCGGGAAACGCTGCGCCGGGCGCTGGGTTTGCTCGCCGAGGCTGGCTGGAAGCTCAATGGCCAGCGCCTGCAGAATGCGGCCGGGCAGCCACTGCGTTTCGAGATCCTGCTGGTCAATCCGAACCTGGAACGCATTCTCCAGCCCTACGCCGAGAACCTCGCCAGTATCGGCATTGACGCGCACCTGCGCACCGTCGACCGTGCCCAATACAAACAGCGTCTGGACCAGTTCGATTTCGACATGATCCTGATGACCCTCGACCAGACCCTCAGCCCCGGACTTGAGCAGTGGCAGTACTTCCACTCGAGCCAGGCCTCGGTCAAGGGCAGCAAGAATTACGCGGGCGTTGCCAACCCGGTGGTCGATCATTTGCTCGAACAGCTGCTCGCGGCAAAATCCCGTGACGAGCAATTGGCGGCCGGCAAAGCGCTGGATCGGGTGCTGCTGTGGCAGCACTACTGCATCCCCAACTGGTATATCAATTATCATCGCCTGGCGTACCGCAACCGGTTCGCCTTCGTCACCACGCCGCCCTACACCCTGGGGCTGAATGCGTGGTGGCTGAAGACTTCGGAGAAAGCCCAATGATGCGTTTGCGTACCCTGCTGGGTCTGGTCTTTGCAGGGCTTGCCTGCACGGCCCACGCTGCCCCGCAGCACGCCCTGACCCTGTACAACGAGCCGCCGAAATACCCGGCTGATTTCAAGCATTTCGACTACGTGAACCCGGACGCGCCCAAGGGCGGGATCTTCCGTCAGGCCGGCTTCGGTGGCTTCGACAGCCTCAACCCGTTCATCAGCAAAGGCGTGGCCGCCGATGACATTAGCCTGATCTACGACACCCTGGCCAAACACGGGCTGGATGAGCCATTTACCGAATACGGCTTGATCGCCGGCAAAATCGAAAAGGCCCCGGACAACAGTTGGGTGCGCTTCTACTTGCGCCCCGAGGCGCGTTTTAATGACGGCCATCCGGTGCGTGCCGAAGACGTGGTGTTCAGCTTCCAGACCCTGATGAAAAGCGGCTCGCCGCTGTATCGCGATTACTACAGCGACGTCGACAACGTGATCGCCGAGGACCCGTTGCGGGTGCTGTTCACCTTCAAGCACACCAGCAACCGCGAGCTGCCGCTGATCCTTGGACAGCTCTCGGTATTACCCAAGCACTGGTGGGAACACCGCGACTTCAGCAAGGGCAATCTGGAGATTCCGCTGGGCAGCGGCCCGTACAAGGTCAGCGAGGTCAAGGCCGGACGTTCGATCCGCTATGAGCGGGTCAAGGACTACTGGGGCAAGGACCTGCCGGTCAATCGGGGCTTTTACAACTTCGACAACATGACCATCGATTACTACCGCGACAACACCGTCGCACTGGAAGCGCTGAAGGCCGGACAGTTCGATTACTGGCAGGAGATGAGCGCGAAAAACTGGGCCAACGCCTACAACACGCCGTCCGTTACCGAGGGTCGCCTGATCAAGGAACAGATCCCTAACGGTAACCCCACCGGCATGCAGGGTTTTGTCTTCAACCTGCGCCGCCCGATGTTCCAGGACGTGCGTGTGCGCCAGGCCCTGAGCCTGTTGCTGGATTTTGAATGGACCAACAAGCAGCTGTTCAACGGAGCCTACGCGCGCACCCGCAGCTACTTCGAAAACTCGGAAATGGCCGCCACCGGTCTGCCGGATCAGGATCAACTGGCGATCCTCGATCCGTTCCGGGGCAAAATCCCCGAGCAGGTCTTCAGCGAAGCGTTCCAGAACCCGGCGACCGATGCCAGCGGAATGATCCGCACCCAGCAGCGCAAGGCCTATCAACTGTTGCAGGAAGCCGGCTGGCGAATCGTCGACGACAAGATGGTCGATACCACCGGCAAACCGGTCAGCATCGAATTCCTGCTGGCGCAGACCGAGTTCGAGCGGGTGCTGTTGCCGTTCAAACGCAACATGAGCGACCTGGGGATCGACCTGGTGATTCGTCGGGTCGACGTGTCGCAGTACATCAACCGCGTGCGCTCGCGCGACTTCGACATGGTGGTTGGCAGCTTCCCGCAATCCAGCTCACCGGGTAACGAACAGCGCGAATTCTGGAAGTCCGAAAGCGCCGACAAACCCGGCAGCCGAAACTATATGGGCCTGAAAGACCCGGTAGTCGATGAACTGGTCGAAGAGCTGATCAACGCCGACTCGCGCAAAAGCCTGGTGGCCCACGCCCGGGCGCTCGACAGGGTGTTGCAATGGGGCTATTACGTGATCCCCAACTGGCACATCAAGACTTGGCGCGTTGCGTACTGGAATCACATTGGCCACCCGAAAGTCTCACCGACCAATGACGTGGGCATTTCTACCTGGTGGATCAAACCCGACGCTAAACCTGCGATCGAAGTGCTGACCAAAGAACAAGCCGATCCTGCGGGCATGGAGCAATAAGATGCTGGCGTATATTTTTCGGCGACTGTTGCTGATCATCCCAACCCTGTTCGGCATTCTGCTGATCAACTTCGTGATCATCCAGGCCGCGCCCGGCGGCCCGGTGGAACAGATGATCGCCAAGCTCGAAGGCTTCGAAGGCGCTACCAGCCGCATCGCCGGCGGCGGTGCCGAAGTCTCGGTGGCCGGTTCCAGCTATCGCGGCGCGCAGGGCCTGGACCCGGCGCTGGTCAAGGAAATCGAGCACATGTACGGCTTCGACAAGTCGGCGCCGGAACGCTTGTGGATCATGATCAAGAACTACGCCACCCTGGATTTCGGCGACAGCTTCTTCCGTGACGCCAAGGTCATCGACCTGATCAAGGAAAAGATGCCGGTGTCGATTTCCCTCGGGCTCTGGAGCACGCTGATCATGTACCTGGTATCGATCCCGCTGGGGATCGCCAAGGCCACCCGGCACGGCAGCCACTTCGACGTCTGGACCAGTTCGGCGATCATCGTCGGCTATGCGATCCCGGCGTTCCTGTTTGCGATCCTGCTGATCGTGGTATTTGCCGGCGGCAGCTACCTGGACTGGTTCCCCCTGCGCGGCCTGACCTCGAATAACTTCAGTGAATTGAGCTGGATGGGCAAGATCCGCGATTACTTCTGGCACATCGCGCTGCCGGTGACGGCACTGGTGATCGGTAACTTCGCGACCATGACCCTGTTGACCAAAAACAGCTTCCTCGACGAGATCAACAAACAGTACGTCGTCACCGCCAAGGCCAAGGGCCTGACCCGCCATCGCGTGCTCTATGGCCATGTGTTTCGCAACGCCATGCTGCTGGTGATCGCCGGCTTCCCTTCGGCCTTCATCGGGATTTTCTTCACCGGTTCGTTGCTGGTGGAAGTGATCTTCTCGCTCGACGGCATGGGCCTGATGAGTTTTGAAGCAGCGATCAACCGCGACTACCCGGTGGTGTTCGGCACCCTGTTCATCTTCACCCTGCTGGGGCTGGTGGTGAAACTGATCGGCGACCTCACCTACACCCTGGTCGATCCACGGATCGACTTCGAACACCGGGAGCATTGAGATGAACCTGTCCCCTCTCAATCGCCGACGTTTCGAACGGTTCAAGGCCAACAAGCGTGGCTGGTGGTCGCTGTGGCTGTTTTTGATCCTGTTTGGCGCGAGCCTCGGTGCCGAACTAATCGCCAACGACAAGCCGTTGGCGGTGCATTACGACGGCCAATGGTATTTCCCGGCACTCAAGCGTTACCCGGAAACCACCTTCGGCGGCGAATTCCCGCTGGAAGCCAACTACAAGAGCCCGTACATCCGCGAACTGCTCAAGGCCAAGGACGCCTGGACTTTGTGGGCGCCGATCCCGTTCAGCTACCAAAGCATCAACTACGACCTGAAAGTCCCAGCACCGGCACCGCCCTCGGCAGACAACCTGCTGGGCACCGACGATCAAGGCCGCGACGTGCTGGCGCGGGTGATTTACGGCTTCCGGGTGTCGGTGCTGTTTGCGCTGACGCTGACCATTCTCAGTTCGATCATCGGCGTGATTGCCGGTGCCTTGCAGGGTTTCTATGGCGGCTGGGTCGATCTGGCCGGGCAGCGCTTCCTGGAGATCTGGTCGGGTTTACCGGTGTTGTACCTGCTAATCATCCTCGCCAGTTTCGTGCAGCCAAACTTCTGGTGGTTGCTGGGGATCATGCTGCTGTTTTCCTGGATGAGCCTGGTCGACGTGGTCCGCGCCGAGTTCCTGCGTGGGCGTAACCTGGAATACGTACGCGCCGCCCGCGCGCTGGGGATGCAGAACGGCGCAATCATGTTCCAGCACATCCTGCCCAACGCCATGGTCTCGACCATGACCTTCATGCCGTTCATCCTCACGGGCGCTATCGGCACCCTGACCGCGCTGGACTTCCTCGGCTTCGGCCTGCCGGCAGGCAGTGCATCGCTGGGTGAACTGGTGGCTCAGGGCAAATCCAACCTGCAAGCGCCGTGGCTGGGCATGAGCGCCTTTGCGGTGCTGGCGCTGATGTTGAGTTTGCTGGTGTTTATCGGCGAGTCCGCTCGCGATGCCTTCGACCCGAGGAAGTGAAATGAATCAGGACAATCTGATCGAAGTGCGCAACCTCTCTGTCGAGTTTGTGGTCGGCGAAAGCGTGCAACGGGTGGTGGAAGGCGTCAGCTTCGACATCAAGCGCGGTGAAACCCTGGCGCTGGTCGGCGAAAGCGGCTCCGGCAAATCGGTGACGGCGCACTCGATCCTGCGTCTGCTGCCCTACCCCTTGGCGCGCCACCCCACCGGCACCATCACCTACTCCGGGCATGACCTGCTGTCGCTGAAAGAGAAAACCATCCGGCACATTCGTGGCAACCGGATTGCGATGATCTTTCAGGAGCCAATGACCTCGCTGAACCCGCTGCACTCGATCGAGAAACAGATCAACGAGGTACTGGGCATTCACAAAGGCCTGACCGGCAAGGTCGCGACCCAGCGCACCCTGGAGCTGCTGGAACTGGTGGGAATTCCCGAGCCGCACAAACGGCTCAGGGCCCTGCCCCATGAATTGTCCGGTGGCCAGCGTCAGCGCGTGATGATCGCCATGGCCCTGGCCAACGAACCGGAACTGCTGATCGCCGACGAACCGACCACCGCACTGGACGTGACGGTTCAGCTGAAAATCCTTGAGCTGCTCAAGGAGCTGCAGGCCCGTCTGGGCATGGCGCTGCTGCTGATCAGCCACGATTTGAACCTGGTCCAAAGAGTCGCGCATCGCGTATGTGTCATGCAGAAGGGTTGCATCGTCGAACAGGCATCGTGCGAAGAGCTGTTCCGCGCGCCGCAGCATCCTTACACCCGGGAGCTGCTGGCAGCGGAGCCTCGTGGCAACCCGGCAACCAATGTCATCGGCCCGCCATTGCTGCAAGTCGAGGACCTGAAAGTCTGGTTCCCGATCAAAAAAGGCTTTTTGCGCAACACCGTCGATTACGTCAAAGCCGTGGACGGAATCAACTTCAGCCTGCCCCAGGGGCAGACCCTGGGCATTGTCGGCGAGAGCGGTTCGGGCAAGTCCACGCTGGGTCTGGCGATTTTGCGGTTGATTGCCAGCAAAGGCGCGATCCGTTTTGAAGGCAAGTCGTTGGATTGCCTTTCGCAACAACAGGTAAGGCCGCTACGGCGGGAAATGCAGGTGGTGTTTCAGGACCCCTTCGGGAGCCTGAGCCCACGGATGAGCGTGAGCCAGATCGTCGGCGAAGGCCTGCGGATACACCGGATCGGTACAGAGACCGAGCAGGAGCTGGCGATTATCGCGGTACTCAAGGAAGTCGGTCTGGACCCGGCAACCCGGCACCGCTATCCCCACGAGTTTTCCGGCGGGCAACGGCAGAGAATCGCCATTGCCCGAGCCCTGGTACTGAAACCGGCGTTGATCTTGCTGGACGAGCCGACCTCGGCCCTCGACCGCACCGTGCAACGCCAAGTGGTTGAACTGCTGCGCTCACTGCAAAGCAAGTACAACCTGACGTATCTGTTCATCAGCCATGACCTGGCGGTGGTTAAAGCGCTGAGTCACCAGTTGATGGTGATCAAGCACGGCCAAGTGGTCGAACAAGGTGACGCGCAAGGTATCTTTGCCGCACCGCAACATCCTTATACACAGCAGTTGCTGGAGGCCGCTTTCCTGGCACCAGCCACTGCGCAATAACCTGAAAGAGGAGCAACACATGGGTTTTCTCGCCGGTAAGCGCGTACTGATCGTCGGTGTCGCCAGCAAGCTGTCCATCGCATCCGGTATCGCTGCCGCCATGCATCGCGAGGGCGCTGAGCTTGCCTTCACTTATCAGAACGACAAACTCAAGGGTCGTGTCGAAGAGTTCGCACAAGGCTGGGGTTCGAGCCCTGAGCTGTGCTTCCCGTGCGACGTGGCCAGCGATGAAGAAATCGCCAGGGTTTTCGAAGAACTGAGCAAAAAATGGGACGGCCTGGACTGCATCGTGCACTCCGTTGGCTTCGCTCCGGGCGACCAACTGGACGGCGACTTCACCGAAGCCACCACCCGTGAAGGTTTCCGTATCGCTCACGACATCAGCGCCTACAGCTTCGTGGCCCTGGCCAAAGCGGGCCGCGAGATGATGAAAGGCCGCAATGGCAGCCTGCTGACCCTGTCGTACCTGGGCGCCGAGCGCACCATGCCGAACTACAACGTAATGGGCATGGCCAAGGCTTCGCTGGAAGCTGGCGTACGTTACCTGGCCGGCTCCCTGGGCCCGGAAGGCACCCGCGTCAACGCCGTATCGGCTGGCCCGATCCGCACCCTGGCCGCTTCCGGCATCAAGAACTTCCGTAAAATGCTGGCCGCCAACGAAGCGCAAACGCCGCTGCGTCGCAACGTCACCATTGACGAAGTCGGCAATGCCGGCGCCTTCCTGTGCTCGGACCTGGCGTCCGGCATCAGCGGCGAAATCATGTACGTGGACGGCGGCTTCAACACCACCGCCATGGGCAACATCGAAGAGTGATCTTCACGCGTTAACAAGAAACCCGCCGATGGCGGGTTTCTTGTACCTTGTGCAAGTCCTGTAGGAACCTGGCTTGCCAGCGATAGCGTCCGCTAGATCGCCATCGCTGGCAAGCCAGGCTCCTACAGAACCTAAACCAGGCATCGCGCAAACAACTGCTGGATCGGTTGTGTACGCTGGCTGTAGCGCTGCAACAGCACGATCTCCCGATAGAACGTCAGTTCGCCCAGCGAGATGATCCTGACCTTTGCGCCATAGTCCAGCCAAAGCCCCGCCCGGGGAATCAACGCCACCCCCAGCCCGCACTCGACCATTTTCACAATCGCTTCCAGCTCATCCAGCTCCAGCGCGACTTTAACCTCGATCTGCTGCTCGCGCAGAAAGCCTGTCACCAGCCGGCCACCGAACGAGTTGCGGTCATAACGCACCTGTGGATGTGTGCTGAGTATCTGCAAAGGATCCTCGCCCTCAAGGTTCGGCGGCACGATCAACACAAACGGCTCCTGCCGGATCACCTGGGCCGACAGTTCCTTGGGCAGTTCAAAGGGTGGCTTGATCAGGATCGCCAGATCAAGCTCGCCAGCGTCGACCTGACTCAACAGGTTGAGTGACACGCCAGGTACCAGTTTCGGCTCGAGCAACGGCGCCTGCTGCCGCAAACGTAGCAACGCCTGAGGCAGCAAACCGGTTTGGGCGGTCGCCACAGCGCCGACTCTCAATTCGCCGCGAAACTCGCTAACGTCGTCACTGACGGCCATGCGCTGAAAGGTTTCGAGGATTTCCCGGGCCATCGGCAACGCTCGCTGCCCGGCCGCGTTGAGGATGGCCTGACGCCCGGTGCGGTCAAACAGGCGAATACCCAGCGCCCGCTCCAGGTTGCGCATTTGCGCGCTGACGGCCGATTGCGTGAGGCCAATGTGCATGCCGGCTGCGGCGAACGTGCCATAGCGAGTCACGGCGATGAAGGTTTTCAGTTCACGCAGCATGAGCGCCTCGATTGATCGATTTTATTTGAGCTGAAGGCAAAAATTATCGTCTTTTAATCAAAAATCACAAGACTAGAATCAGCTCAACTCTCCTGTCATCGAGGCTTGAACACCATGCGTCTCTCCCCTTTTCATCTGGCCATTCCAGTGTATGACCTTGCAGCGGCGCGGCTTTTCTATGGACAGGTGTTCGGCCTGGAGGAAGGACGCTCCAGCGAGCACTGGGTGGACTTCAACTTTTTCGGCCACCAATTGGTTATCCATGAACACCCGAAAACCGCCACCCAGGAATCCGCCCACACCAATGCCGTGGACGGTCACGACGTGCCGGTCCCGCATTTCGGCGTGGTGCTGTCGATGGAAGAATGGGAGTCCCTGGCCGAACGGCTCACATCACTGGGCACGCGTTTCGTGATCGAGCCCGGCATTCGCTTCAAAGGACTGGTGGGCGAACAGGCGACGATGTTTCTGTTCGACCCCTGCGGCAACGCGCTGGAGTTCAAGGCGTTCAAGGACATCGGCCAGTTGTTCGCCAAGTAACCTTCAGCATCATGCCGGCCTGCGAGCGGATCCCGTCTAGCTCCCCGCCACCGGACATGGCCCACCCGCGTCTGCCCACAGCTTGAACTGGGTGACAAAAATATCGTGAGGCACCGGCACCGGGGCCCTGTTGCCTCCGGGATTCCAGCCCCAGAGCACCAGTTTGTCGTCGCTGACATGAGTGATCAGCGCGGCAAAATCACGGTCGCCGTTGCTCGAACGGTCCTTGATCATCTGGCACAGCCGATCGGCCGGCAGACCGATCCAGGCCATTTTATGGGCAGCTGAAGGCAAGCCCCAACGCGGCGCACCGGGTGGTGCGTGGGGGCCATAACTGGCGGGCGGGTTGGTGTCGGCGTGGCAGGTTGCACAGGGCAGGCCCGCCGCCCCCTTGCCGTCAGTGCCGCGAACCACGTTCATGGCATGCGGTTTCCCGGCGTCGAACTGCAAGGGCGAGTCATCGGGGATATGGCAGTTCTGGCAACGCGGGCTCTGGAACACCTTCTGCACCGTGGCAAACGCCGCCAGTGCGGCTTGATCGTCGGCAAACAGCTCAGAGGTGTAACCACCGCCCCCGAGCAACAGCAGCGCGCCCAGAAACAGATGCCGTCTCATTTCACACCCCCGCCAGTTGCAGCGGCAGTTCACGCAAGCGTTGCCCGGTCAGGGCGAACACCGCATTGGCCACCGCCGGTGCCGTCGGTGGTACCCCGGTCTCGCCGATACCGCCCGGTTTTTCGGTGCTGGGGACGATGTGCACTTCGACCACAGGCATTTCATTCAGGCGCAACACCTGAAAGTCATGGTAATTGGACTGCACCACTTTCCCGTCCTTGAAGGTCAGCTTGCTGTGCAAGGTGAACCCCAAGCCAAAGGTGATGCCCGATTCCATCTGCGCGGCGATGCTCGCCGGGTTCACCACGACACCGCAATCGACCGCACAGACCACGCGGTGCACACGAATCTTCAGGTTGTCCTGGGACACCTCGGCCACCTGCGCGACGTAACTGCCAAAAGACTCATGCACCGCCACGCCCAACGCGTGCCCCGCAGGCAGCGGCGCCTTCCAGTTGGCCTTCTCCACCGCCAGGTTCAGCACCCCGAGATGGCGCGGATGCTCCTTGAGCAAGGTCCGTCGATATTCCACTGGATCCTTGCCGGCCGCCGTGGCCAGTTCATCGATCAGTGACTCGACGACAAATGCGGTGTGCGTGTGCCCCACAGAACGCATCCACAACACGCTGATGCCAGTTTTCGGCGAATGCAGATCGACCAGGTGGTTGGCCAGGCCCTTGATATACGGACTGTCGGCCACGCCTTCGACCGAGGTCGCATCGACGCCATTCTTGACCATCGTCGCCTCGAATGGGGTGCCGTCCATGATCGACTGCCCGACCAGTACGTGCTGCCAGGCCTGGGGCATGCCCTTGGCATCCAGGCCAATGCGCGCGTGATGGAGGAACGCCGAGCGGTAGTAACCACCGCGTATGTCATCCTCCCGCGACCAGACGGTTTTCACTGGCGCAACGGCCGCCTTCGCGACTTGCACCGCCTCGCTGACAAAGTCCGAGGTCGGATTGGCTCGACGGCCAAAACCACCCCCGAGGAATTCGGTATGAATCTCGACCTGCTCGGGTTTGAGCCCGGTGATTTTCGCCGCGATCATTTGGTCCAGCGTCTGGAATTGGGTGCCGGTCCAGATCTCGCATTTGTCCGGGGTGATTTTCACCGTGCAGTTGAGCGGCTCCATCGGTGCATGGGCCAGATAGGGAACGCTGTATTCAACATCAATCGTCTTCACCGCCTTGCTCAGCGCGGCGCTGATGTCGCCCGCCTGGCTGGCCGGAGTGCCGGGGATCGCGGCGAGCTTGCGGAAATTTTGCAGCAAGGCATCACTGTCGAGCCCGGCATTGGGTCCCAGGTCCCAGTCGATTTTCAACGCATCGCGACCGAGTTTGGCGGCCCAATAATGATCGGCCACCACCGCAATGCCTGTTGGCACCTGCACGACTTTATGCACGCCCGGCAGCGCCAATGCCGCCGCGCCATCGAATGATTTGACACTGCCACCAAACACCGGCGGGCGTGCAACCACGGCCGTCAGCAATCCATCGAACTGCACATCCATGCCGAATTTCGCCTGGCCGGTGATTTTTTCCGGGGTATCCAGGCGCTTGGTCGGTTTGCCGATGATCTTCCAGTCCTTGGCGTCCTTGAGCTTGATCGACGCCGGATCGGGCACCGGCAGTTGGCCGGCGTCATTGGCCAACTCACCGTAAGTGGCGCGCTGATCGCCGGCAATCACCACGCCCGGTTCGGTTTGTATCTTCGAGGGTGCGACGTTGAAGCGCTTGGCGGCGGCCTCGATCAACATCAAGCGTGCGGCAGCGCCAGCCTGACGGTAGCGGTCGAATTCCATCCAGGTCGAGGTCGAGCCACCGGTGATCTGCATGCCGCCAAAGGCCGGCAAACCATAATCGGCTGCCGATGCCGGTGCATGCTCGACGCGGATTTTCGTCCAGTCGGCATCCAGCTCTTCGGCGATCAACATGGTCAGGCCCGTCCAGATCCCCTGCCCCATTTCGGAGTGCCCCAACAGAATGGTCACGCTGCCATCGGGCGCGATGCGCAAAAAGGCATTGGGGGCGAACACCGCGTCCGGCGTCGATGCCGCCTGGGCAAAGCGATTGGCTCCCGGAATGACAAACGCCACCACCAGCCCTGCACCGAGCACGGCAGTGCTTTTCAAAAAATCCCGTCGAGAAGTCTCGATCTTCGCATTCATCGTTATGCCTCCCCGATTTGCGCAGCACGTTTGACCGCCGCACGAATGCGCGGGTAGGTCCCGCACCGACAGATATTGCCCGACAGCGCCTGATCGATATCGCTGTCGCTCGGCGACGGGATTTTCGCCAATAAAGCCGCCGCCGACATGATCTGCCCCGACTGACAATAACCGCATTGCACCACGTCGATCTCAGCCCAGGCGCGTTGCACCGGGTGCGAACCGTCGCTCGACAAGCCTTCGATGGTGAGGATTTTTTGCCCGTTGGCGACGGCCGCCGCCGGAGTGATGCAGGAGCGCAACGGCGCGCCGTCGACATGAACCGTGCAGGCGCCGCACTGGGCCATGCCGCAGCCGAACTTGGTGCCGGTCAAGTGCGCGACATCGCGCAATACCCACAACAGCGGCATGTCGCCGGGCACGTCCAGGGATTGGTCTTTGCCATTGATATTGAGCGTCAGCACGGCGGTCTCCTCAGTCACTCACGATGTCCTTTCATGGCGTCACTGTGGCAACGACTGCCTACGCGCGCCTCGGTTTATCCATTGAGCTAAGCGCAATTTTCCCGAAGCCTTGGTTTGCGCGACCACCGGTCACAAAAAAGGGCCACTTCCCAGGAAGCAGCCCTGTGTTTCAAAGCATCAACCGACCTACACCCGCAGCTTGTCGATTGACGGTTACGCCTGACGATCACCGGCTGACTACGCTAATAGTCCAGCCTGATCATTCCTGGAGGAGAACCTTCATGTCGCGCATTCAGAAGCTCACACCCTGCCTGTGGTTCGACGATCAGGCCGAAGCCGCTGCACAGTTCTACTGTTCGGTGTTCGAGCACTCGACCATTACCGCCATCACTCACTATGGCAAGGTCGGTTTCGAGCTCCATGGCCGGCCCGAGGGTTCAGTGATGACTGTCAGCTTCATGCTCGATGGCCAGACCTTTACCGCACTCAATGGCGGCCCGGTGTTTCGCTTTAACGAGGCCGTCTCGTTCCAGGTCAACTGCCATACCCAATATGAAATCGACCACTTCTGGAACGCGCTGTCTGCCGGTGGCGACAAACAGGCCCAGCAATGCGGCTGGCTCAAGGACAAGTTCGGCCTGTCCTGGCAAATCGTGCCGGTGGTGATGATGGAAATGATGACCGACAGGGACACCGCCAAATCCCAGCGCGTCATGCAGGCGATGTTGCAGATGGAGAAACTCGACATCGCCACACTCGAGCGAGCCTTTAATGGCGAGAGCTAATACACTCCCCAACTGAACTGCCAAAGGACGCTCGCGGATGAAACACGCCATCGCCAAAAATGCCGACAAAGCCCCTCGCTTCTGGCGCGATGACGCACTGCCCTTCATCGAAGCGCGCTCCATCGCTGATGGCCGCGAAGTCTGTTACGCCCGACATTCCCACGAGTTTTTTTCCATCGGTGCGATCACCGCCGGGCGCAGCACCTATCTCCATGAACACGCCGCGTTTGAAGTCGGCAGCGGCACCGTGGTGCTGATGAACCCCGGCGATGTCCATGCCTGTAACCCGATCGACAATCAGCCCTGGTCTTATCGCATGCTGTATGTCGATACACCGTGGTTGAACGACCTTCAGCATCAACTGGGGTTCAGCAAAGAGCTGGACTTTCGGCGCTTTTCAACCACCCACTGCAACGACGCCGGGCTGTTTAGCGGGCTCAATCAGCTGTATGACATATTGCTCGACGAACAGCTGGAGACGCTGCAAAAACACAGTGCCGCCGTAGCGTTTTTTACTCAAGTGCAGCAAACGCTCAATCCGGCTGAATTGAGCGTTCGCGAACCCAACCTCAAGCTGGAGCGAGCGGCCGAGTACATCCGCGACAACTGCACCCTGTCGCTGAAACTCGAAGACATCTGCGAGGCGGCAGATCTGTCTGCGTCGTACCTGATCCGTGCTTTCAAGCAGCATTACGGCATGACACCCCACGCGTTTCTGGTCAACCATCGCATCCAGTTCGCCCGCAGCCAACTGCGTCGAGGCAAGTTGATTGCCGACGTGGCGCTGGAAGCCGGGTTCTCTGATCAGGCGCATTTTCAGCGAGCGTTCAAACAGCATTTGGCCGCGACGCCGGGGCAGTATCGCGGTTAAAGCCCGAGATTTATGGCAACAGCAAGTAACCCGCACTCACCGCCAGCAACGACGCCATGAACCGATTAAACAACCGCATGCCGCCGGCATTGCTCAGGTACTGTCGCAGAAAGGTCCCGGCATAAGCCCAGCAGGCCACCGACAGGTAGCAGACCACCAGATACACCGCGGCAAACTGCCAGACCAGCTGCGCTTCGCCGTCGGCAACAAAAGCCCCCATCCCCGCGACACAGGCCAGCCAGGCTTTCGGGTTTAGCCATTGCATCAGCGCGCCGTAGAACATCGTCGGCGCTTGTCCTGAATCACCTGCACTGAGCCGACCATCGTCAGTGGCGAGCTTCCAGGCCATGAACAACAGGAACGCCACCCCGAACAACTGCACCGCCCGTGTCAGCGATGGCCAGAGTTTTAGCAGTTCATGCAGACCCAACCCCATCAACACCAGTAACAGCACAAACCCCAGCGTTGCACCCGCTACATGCCGTTGGCTGGCACGAAAGCCGTACTGCGCGCCGGAGCTCAGTGCAACGATGTTCACCGGCCCAGGGGTGATCGACGACGCCAGCGCAAACGCGGCCATGGAAATGATCAGACTCATTGCGCACCTTCTTCAATAACTTCGGGACATCCCGGCGCTCAAAGTAGGAGAACGCTGATAGACCTGTATTGAAGAAAAACACCCCCGTGCAGTCCTCGACATTTCAGATCGAACGCGTCGGTCACCCAGGTGTCATTAATAGTAATGGGATCGCGGTCTCTGCCCCCCCACACCGTTGAACGGGCAGCGAGTCCAGACAGAAGAGCAGAGTCACCGACAGGGATGTGGCAAGTGACCCTTGCGCTACGCCGAAATCATTGCAAAGGAGATCCTCCGATGGTGACTCACTATAAAACTGCCGGGCACCTGGCTTGCGGCCGCCATGGCAGCAATCTTCCGTCTACGACTGAATTTGCCCGCGTCAAATGCCGCAGCTGCCGCAATACCGACGCGTTCAAGGACGCCCGAAAAGACGCTCGCAACGCCGCACGTCGAGCGGCGCGTAGAGCCAAAGTCGCCCACGCCTCGATTGACTGGCGCGCGTCCTGGATCAAAAGGCTCAGCGAGATGCCGGGCCAGCAACGACTCCCACGGGGATTCAGCGGCCAGCCGTACGTTTAGGATTGTGGGAACACAGAGATCAGTACGCCGATGATTGCCATCGGCGTATGCGGTTTGCAAATGGCCGAATCAGTCGTGCTGCAACAGCCCCGAACTGTATTGATTGAAGCTGTTGCCGATCGGGCTTCCACCAAAACTCATCTTGTTGGCACTACGACCGTCGAATTGATGGCAATCGTCTGAAAAACAGCTGCTGGTTGTCACGCCAGAGCACGCGCTCAACAACAACGTGCCGGTGATCAAAAAGATTTTGACAAGGTTCAACTTCATTGTTCAGTTCCCCTTGGCTGGAAACGAGGCGATGCACGATCCGAGTCAAGCATCCTACGCCGCCAGATTAGCTGAAACATAATGAAACATTGCAGGCTGACAGTCTGGGTTCAGCTTCTGGAGATATCCCATCAATTGACAACCTGCCACCAGCTGCGTAAATCGGTTCTCTCTCCTGACTTCAAGAGCTCGCCATGGATATAGCAGCCATCCCGTTCGGCACCACCGACTGGTCGACCGTCGAACCCACCGTCCACGCCGGCGAACGCGGCAGCGCCTATTGGCGCACACAACAGTTCGGCGCAATTCGCGTCCGAATGATCGAATACACCGCCGGTTATCTGGCAGACCACTGGTGCTTGAAGGGCCACATCCTGCTGTGTCTTGAAGGCGAGCTGCACACTGAACTCGAAGATGGGCGCCAGTTCGTGCTGAAACCCGGCATGAGCTATCAAGTGGCGGATAATGCGGAGTCTCACCGGTCGTCGACGGAGACGGGGGCGAAGCTGTTTGTGGTTGATTGACCTCGCCTCGCTGGGCCGTAAACGCAGGGGTAACGAGGCACAAGACGACCATTGATCTGCAAATCCGGCCCACATCCAATAAAAACATATTTATATGCTTCAATTGATATTGTTGGACAATCCCACGACAAGAGGGTGCCGTCATGAATATCAAAACCTTGGCTTTACTGCTGTTGGCGCTCTGCGCCCAGCCCGTCTGGAGTCAAACTCCCCCCGCCTCGCCTGCACCAGCCGAAAGCGCCGCGCTCACCACACGCCTGTCGTTGCGCGGCCTTTGGATCGAGCATATTTTCTGGACCAGAAATTACGCGATAGCCAACCAGAGTGCTAACCATCAACAAGCCCAGGTCGCCGCCGCTCAGGTGGTAGACAACGCAACCCGCATCGCCAACAGCCTTGCTCCGCTGTATGGCCAGCCCGCTGCCGATCAACTGCTCAAGCTGCTTGCCGGTCACTGGGGCGCGGTGAAACATTACAGCGACGCCACGGTCGCCAAAGACAAGAAGGGCCAGCAGGCCGCTGTCGCAGAACTGACGAGCAATGCCAAGGCCATTGCGGCATTTCTCGCCAGCGCCAACCCCAACTTGCCTGAAAGCACGCTGGTGACGATGTTGGCAGCTCACGGCGGCCACCACGTCGCCCAGATCGACCAGCTCGCCGCGCACGACTATGCCGCTGAAGCGAAGACCTGGCAGATGATGCGCGTCCATATACTGGCGCTGGCTGACACGCTGACGGCGGCACTGGTCAAACAGTTCCCGGACAAGTTCTGATACCGAGCGAGCGCAGACCATGCTTGAAGGATTGGGTCGTACGCAGCAGGACCTGCTCAATGCACTGCTGCACCACGCGGGCGGTATGAGCATTGACGAGTTGGCTGAGCAACTGGCTGTCACACGCACCGCGATTCGCCAGCATCTGGCGGCTCTGGAGCGTGACGGACTGGTGCTGCGCGGCGAAACCCGTCCGACAGGCCGGCGACCGGAGCAGCTGTATCAGCTCACCGACCATGCGCGGGAGCAGTTCCCTCGCCACTATCAGTTACTGGCCAGTGTGCTGATTGAAGAAGTGGCCGACATCATCGGCCCCGTCGAACTGGCTTCGCTGATGCGCCGTATGGGCCGCAAAATGGCCTTGGACCGTGAACGTCAGGTGGTTGACGAAACAAAAATCGTGCAGCACATGAACCAGGCGGGATACGAAGCGGAGGTGTTCTTTCGCTCATCCGACGACAAGGAAATCGTCGCGCACAACTGCGTCTTCCACCGCTTGGCCGCGGCCTATCCGGTGGTGTGTGAGCTGGATCTGGCGTTGATCGGGACGTTGGGGGGAGCCGAAGTCGACCATACGGAGTGCATGGTACGGGGCGGTAATGTCTGCCGATTCAAGCTTCGGCCGATCGAGCATCAAGCCGAGGCTGGAAAGGATGCAGCACCCGATCCAGCAACGGCCCGATGATCGGCAAACAGCAGCTGCCTCGCGTTCACGACGTCGAGGCAGCTGTTTACCCTTGAGACTTAAGCCTGGACCAAGTTGGCGATCTTGACGTCCGGATCGACGTCAGCCTCGTAGTCCACCCCTTCGATCCCGAAGCCGAACAGGCGCAGGAACTCTGCCTTGTAACCGGCAAAGTCGGTGAGTTCGTAAAGGTTTTCATTGCTGACCTGATCCCAGAGTAGCTTGACGCGCTCCTGGACTTCAGGCGCCAGCTCCTTGTAATCCGCGCGCAGACGCCCTTCTTCGTCCATGACCGGAGGATGACCGAACAAGCTGTCCTTGTAGAGCGCGTAGACCTGCTCGATGCAGCCTTCGTGTGTGCCCTGCTCTTTCATGACCTTGAACAGCAAGGACAGGTACAGCGGCATGATCGGGATTGCCGAGCTTGCCTGGGTCACTACCGCTTTCAATACCGAAACCCGTGCATCGCCGCCCAGGTCCGCCAGTCGCTCGCGAATGCTCAGGACTTTCTGGTCCAGGTCTTTCTTCGCCGCGCCGATGGAGCCATTCCAGTAAATGTCGTGGGTCAGCTTTTCGCCCAGGTACGTGAATGCCGTGGTTTTCGCCCCCTCGGCCAGAACGCCGGCTTCGTGCAGGGCGTCGATCCACATCTGCCAGTCTTCGCCACCCATGACCTTGACGGTACCGTCGATTTCTTCCTGGGTCGCTTCGGCCAAGGTGGTCACATTGACCTCTTCCTTGTCGGTGTTCAGGCCGCGCTGGGTAACCGACTTGCCGACCGGCTTGAGCGTCGAGCTGTAGACTTCACCGGTTTTCGGATCGGTACGACGCGGTGCGGCGAGGCTGTAGACCACCAGGTCGATCTTGCCCAGGTCGCGCTTGATGGTCTCGATGGTCAGGCGCTTGACTTCATCGGAGAACGCATCACCGTTGATGCTTTTGGCGTAGAGACCTTCCGCTTCGGCGAACGTGTGGAAGGCCGCAGTGTTGTACCAGCCGGCGGTGCCGAGCTTGCCCTCGACGCTTTCACGTTCGAAGAACACACCCAGCGTCTTGGCGCCGCAACCAAAGGCCGCGGTGATGCGCGCAGCCAGTCCGTAACCGGTCGATGCGCCGAGCACCAGGACATTCTTTGGCCCATCGGTGATCTGTCCTTGCGCACGGACGTAGTCGATCTGATTCTTGACGTTGGCTTTGCAGCCAGTGGGGTGGGTAGTCACACAAACAAAACCACGAACGCGCGGTTTAACGATCATAAATATCTCCCTCTTCCAAGATGCCGAGAGCCAATACTGGCTATAAAAGTCATAGACGCTGGGAAAACGGAAGCGTCACGGTGGCGGGCCGATTCATTGACCTCACTGTCCGGGCCTGTCGCAAATCCAGCGCATACCCTCGATGATTTGAGCCGCTGTTTCCAGTCCGAGAGTGGCGTTATTCAAAAACAACCTAACACGCGGTGATGACATTCTGGACGAACCCGTTTCCATTGCTAGCGTTATCCGTAGAAACACCTCAGGTCGTCAGGAGCAATCCGGTGAACAAGCCCATGGAAGAGCCTTATGGCGGTAGGCGCAGGACCTATCTGTTCAAGGAATCGCACCTGAGACCACGGCAACGGGCCCTGCTCCTTGCACTGATTCTGTTGCTCATCAACGGTGTCGGTCGATTGTTCATGGTGGACGTGGTCGGACTTGATGGCGCAATCCTCCAGCTGGTGGTGATCCTCACTGCCTTCGCCACGGTGATCTGTGGCGCCCCACTCATTATGTTTCTGAGCATGGGCTGGTTTACCCGCTACAGCGAATTCCAGAACAGTTTGAAGGGCGGCGCCCTGGCGGCCTATCTGCAACGCTTCTGGTCGACCAGCCTCATCCATTCACTCCAGGACGAAGGAAAGCTGGGTCAGACCGGTTCCGTCGATGATTGGCGAACCTGCTCCGACAAGAACCCGGAACTGTGCGAGCGTTTGTTTGCACGTATCTACCATGAGCAATATGGATTGGTGCCGTTCATTGTGCCTTTCATCATTCTCTTGTTGGTGGCTTATGCCGCGGCAGCCTTGGTCGCCTCCAACTATGTCATCCCCAACTGCGACAACACGCTTAAAGTGGCGTGCGTGTACAAGCTCGGGATTCCACTGCTGGTCAGCTCGCTGGCGGGGGCTTTCATGTTTATCGTGAGCGACTCCGTCCTCAGTATCCGCCGCAAGTCACTGAACATTTCCGATGTGTATTGGTACTCCCTGCGCCTGTTTCTGGCCATTCCGCTGGCAATGGTGATCATGAATGCCGGCGCTGGAGATGGCCCGCATATCGTCACAGCCTTTGCCTTGGGTACCTTGCCGATCGATCCGCTGATGAAGATCGTGCGAAGACTGGGCTTTCCCCAACTCACCGATCAGGACAAGAGGGACGGCAGTTCAGACAAGTTGCTGGTCCTGGAAGGCGTGACCCTGCCCGTGGTTGCGACGCTGGAGTCAGAGGGCATCAACTCGATCGAGCAGGTGGCTGCGGCGGATCCGGTTTTGCTTTCAATCCGTACCGGATTCCCCTTCAGGTTCACTTTGCGCCTGGGCTCCCAGGCTATCGTGCGGCGCCATCTCGGGGAAAACGCGGCCAGGCTACTTCCGGTGGGGCTGGCTGATGTCGTCCCGGTATTCCTGCTGGTGCGGGCACTCGATACCCCGGCGGTGCCCACCAGTGATTCGCCCGACAAGTACGACGGACCGTTTCCGCGGATCGAGACACCCGATGCGGTCGTCCAGAACGCGGCCGTCCGCCTTTTCCCCGATGACAATGACCTGCAACGCCAGGCCATCACCCGAATGAAATTCCGGCAAATTGCCGCCGAAGAATATACGGTGATGCTGGCACGGATAACGCCGCCTGATACCGGGTTGTAACTACAGGGCGAAGGTCATTTACGCGCCAACTTATACTTGACGCACTCATTATAGAAACTCTGCCGGACAGCCTCGGGCTTGAACTTCGATTGACTGTCGTAGGTTTGCTCGGTAATGCCCATGGCCATCATCCGCATCCAGCCCTTGCTGAATTTGTATGCCTGGATCTTCTGGCGAGCGGCATACAGCGAGACCCCGGACAGCTTGAGCTCCTGGGCCCTTGCCGCTGTACCCGCGCCCCAGCTGCACATAAACCGATCATTGGGCATCAACTCTCTTGCCTGGACAGAGACCGCAATGCTCGCCAGTACCAGCGAGATCGGCACGATCAACACATTGCGCATTTGCATTCCGCCTAACCACCTGAAAATGAAGCGATTTTGGCGGTAATTTTGAGGCTTCGGGGCCAGCAAAATGCCTTCTGTCCGGCTTTACGAGGATGACGTTTGCCGAGCTTCGGTTTATTGCGGCTGAAATGTCTGAAGGTAGGCCAACAGGTTTTCGATCTTTTCCGGATCGCTGATACCCCAGAAAATCATGCGCGTCCCGGGGACTACTTTTTTTGGCGCTTCGATGTAGGCGGCCAGCGTTTCGCGGGTCCAGACCACGTCTGACGATTTCATCGCGGTAGAGTACTGGTAGTCCGTCGTGCTGCCGGCATGGCGCCCAAAAATGCCATTGAGTTGCGGACCAAAAGAACCTCGGGCTGAATCACCCACTTGATGGCAACCGCCGCATATTCGGTTAAAGAGTTTCCCTCCCGCTTCAGCATCGCCGGCCGCGTCTGCTGGTGTGCTGAATACGCCTGTATTGAGCATCAAGGCGACGGTTAGTACTGCGGCTTTCTTCAAGTTCTGCTCCTCATCAGGTGTTACTTACCGCTTTGAAGATCTACAGCGTGCTCTGTGGCAGCGATCACCAGGATTTACGCTCCACGAGGGGACATGAAACCCTATGAATAGAAGGCTCATTCCTGCTTTCGATCAAGTGCTGAGCGGCACGCCGGCCCATTTCGTAATACGGGAGTTGCACGGTGCTCAGCGGTGGATAGAACAACTCGGCAACGCCGATCATATTGTCGTAGCCAAGTACGGCCACCTCGGCGGGAATACGCAGGCCACGACTGAGCAGGTATTGATAAGCGACCAACGCAATGCGGTCGTTGCCACAAATAAGCAGATCGAAGGTCGGCTTTCCATCCGACTCACGCAATTGCTGCTCCAGCGCTACAACCGTTTCCTCATAGGCGTCATCGGTCGACAGGTTGTATTGGGGAACACTGTCCAGGGACACACCGCCTTCTGCCAGGGCGCGAACCAATCCCTGCTGGCGCAACTCCCAAGCGAGGCTGCTTTGCGGCAGGTTGATGCACAACGGATGCCGGTAGCCACGCTTCAATGCTTGCCGCACGGCCTGGTACTGACCGTCTTCGTCATCGGGGACGTAACAGGCCACGCCTGGCTCTGAACTCATGCAGTTGCTGAGTACCAGCGGCAGGCTGCGGAGCACCTGGGGAATCTCGACGGTACGAAGCTGCATGGCGCTGAAGATGATCCCGTCGGGCTGATGCGACAGCATCAGGTCGATGGTTTGCTGACTCGGCGGAGCCTCGAACACGTTGAGAATAAAGACGTTCCAGCCGTTTTCTCGTGCCGTGCGCTCCATTGAAAGCAGCATTTCTACAGCGAAGGGGGTTGTCGCGGTATCCAGCGCGAAGACGCCAATAGTCTTGCCACTGGAGTGACCGCCACGGATCTTGCGCGCAGAAAGACTGGGGACGTATCCCAGGGCCTCGACCGCTTGACGAACTTTCGCCAGCGTTTCCTGGTTGAGCTTTTCCGGGGTGTTGAGCGCCCTGGATACGGTCATGAGGGAAACCCCCGCCAGCCGTGCGACATCTTTAACTGAAGCCATTCGCGGGTGCCATTGCTTGTCTGGCCGGGCATCATGTCATGCTTGGCAAAAGCATGACAACACGATGCCCGGCAGCAGGCGGCACGAATGGTCTGCCAGGGGTGCTCAGAGCTTGAGATCGGCCGGGTTCCAGACAGAAATCTCCCCGAACACCCCTGCCCCGTTGACTGCAAATCAGCGTTCTGAGTCCGGGCGCTCCCAGCCATCTATCAAGCGCCGTATAAATGGCTTCCACTGCAAAATATGAAAATCGCGGGGTGTAAACCACACCTGCCGGGTCGCAATCTCCAAATAGAATGGTTCTGCTGACGAAAACTGCTTTAGGCATCAGTCTGTTCTTCCTTGAAATGTCAGTCATATTCCGCTTCCCGATGCTCCCCCAGCAGGCGCCGTTGACGCGGTGTCGCGGCAGCCAGCACGTCGGGGTTGAAGCACCAGTGCAGGTAAGGCGAGAACTTCTGCGCCACCATTCGCCGGCCGTAGTGTACCTGCAACAGGTAGCGCACACGGTCGGTGGTTCGGTTGTCGCTACCGGCGTGCCACAGCTCACTGCGAAACATCAGAGCGTCCCCGGCCTGACACAGCACTGGTTTCGCCATACTGCCGTGCCACTGGTTTTCACCACGAGCTGGCGGCCGCCCTGCTCGGTGGCTACCGGGGATCACCCGAGTGGGACTGAGGTCGGCATCGATATCGTCGAGGTAGAATTGCGCGGTGCAGATCTGCATCGGCAACTCGAAGGCCGGGTTGGCCAGCAGGCTTCGCGGCAACTCCATCACCAGGTAATCCAGATGCAATGGAGCGCCGATGAAGCCGGGATGGCAGCGCCAGGCGGTCTGGCCAATGATATGACAATCTTCTCCCAAGGCTGCTTCGGCCAGTTCGATGACCCCATCCAGATCGAGAAACGTCAGCCAAAACGGGTCGCGGTTGAACACGCACTTGTAATGGTCAAGCAAGCCACTGTAGTCCCAGTGCTGAGGTTTCAGGCCATCTATTGCATGGCGCAGCGCACTGATTTGGGCGCTATCCAGCACGCCGGGCAGCACCACAAAACCGTCCTGATGCAAGGCTAGAAGGTGGTTGGCAGTCAGTGATGACAAGCGCTCGGTGGTGTCCATGTTGCGCACCCGGAGAAATGCCGATAATTCCTATTCATACTGGCACTGCGCGGGGTGCTTCGCCACGTTTGCATCCTGACGGAGTCTGAGCAAACGCGTCTATCGTGCGGTACCGTCGTGAGGCTTATAGAAGACAAATTTTCGGGTCTCGGCGGTCTTGATGTATTCCCTGGCCCATTCGGGTTTCACGTGTTTACTATGGAAATACATGGCGCCATGGGTTCGGTCAGTGAGTTGGTGATTGAGCGCTTTTCGCGCTATTTCCGTAGCAGCCGCATAGGGAGCGTCTTCGTCGGCATGATCCGAACGTCGATCACACCACCACGAAAACTGGCAGGCATGCTTTTGCGAACCTTGCTTGACCACCTCGCACACCGTACCTGGAAAACCTTCATGGCCTAGCCGGTTCAACACCACATTGGCAACCGCTTCCATGTCGGCCAATTCCCCACCTTTGGCCTCCCAGAAAATAGTGCGTGAAAGGCAAGTTATTGCATCCTTCAAGGGTGCTTTGCCTGCCGGATCGACCGCCTGCGCTTCAGAGGGGGTAATCGCCTCGGCTTTGGGCACCGGTGCCACACTGCCCTTCTCTGCAGTCTTCTGTTCCAGGACTTGCGCCTTGTCCACCGCCACCTCCTTGTTTTGCGCTTGGTCAGCCGCGCTCACCTGCCCCCCGAGAAGGGTTATTGAGAGACAAGTAGCAATCCAGATCAGACGCATGACGAACCTGCTGACCAAGTCATGTTGGCGACTCCGCTTATTGCGGTCGACACCGTAGCGGCCCAATCATTCCAACAGACTGACAGCTGGCAACTATTGCCGCTGCGTATCACCCGACCGGCCGCTCCCCCTTCTGCTTTGCGTGTAGATATGCCGACGCAGGGGAACTCCTGACTGCCGCCACACCTCCAAATTTAAGTAGCACATCCGTTGCTTCATCCATTCGGAGGACGCCGTCATGCGTCGCACACTTGTCATCTCTTCGCTAATCCTTTGTCTGCCCTTTGGTTCGGCCTTTGCCCGTGTAGATGCACGCGATGTCGCCACCTCGGCAGGTGTTTCCGCATCCCTTTACTCAACGTTCAAGGACCACAAACTGGTCGTTTCCGCCCGCGATGACGCTTCCAGCTTCGTAGCGAGTGGAGGTGCCATTCGCGGTGCCTATCTGGAGTCGGAGTTGAAACGGATTCGACTTGAACACCCAGGCCTCAAGGCCAGCGACGAAGATCTGGCCCAAGCAATCCTCATTCAAGCCGAGGCACCTGCCGATCACTAGAGGCATACGCACGTCAGTGACAAACTTCGAGGTTCACCGGGATGATGACGTTGGCCTAACGTCCCGGTCCTCGGCCTCTGTGCTGACATGCACCACCGACCAGGAACTCCTGTCCGACAGCGCGGATCAAAAAACATAAGACCAGTCATTCAGGTCTCATGTTTTCGGAGGACTCGCCATGCGACGTATATTCCTCATTCCATTGCTGGTGCTTTGCCTGCCCTTCGGTTCGGCCATGGCCCACAGGCGCCATATGCCCGATATTGATGCGCGCGAAGTTGCAACGTCGGCAGGGCTCTCCGTGTCGCTGTACTCGACATTCAGAGACGACAAAATCGTCACGCCAGCCCGCGAAGACCTCTCCAGCTTCGTCGCGAGCGGCGGCGCCATTCGCGACGCCAATCTGGAGTCGATGTTGATGCAGGCTCGACACGATCATCCTGGCCTCCAGGCCAGTGACGAAGAGTTGGCCCAGGCGCTGCTCGTTCAAGATCAACTGCCTGCCGGTCAATAGCGGTCGATGCACGCTAGCGGCGGGCGGGCCAGCCCGCCGCGTAATGCCACCTATACTCAATTTCACCTCCCCCCTCTCGGGGCCTGCACTGCCAACAATAAGTAGCAGAGGTGGAACATGGTCTGGCAGCAAGTCTACGATCCCTTCGGTAACCCGCTGGTCTCGACTCTCATGGCGGCGTTACCGGTGGTGGTGATGCTCACGTCCCTGGCGTTTTTCCATCTCAAGGCGCATATCGCGGCCTTGCTGGCGCTGAGCACGGCCTTGCTGATCGCCATCTTCGCCTTCGGCATGCCGGCGAACATGGCCGGTTCCGCCGCTCTCCTGGGTGCCGCGACGGGTCTGGTTCCGATTGGCTGGATCGTGCTCAACATCATTTATCTGCATCGGCTGACCACTGAGAACGGCTCGTTCAAAGTCCTGCAGGATTCCCTGGCGCGCATTACCGACGATCGCCGCCTGCAATTGCTGCTGATCGCTTTTTGCTTCGGCGCGTTCTTCGAAGGCGCGGCGGGGTTTGGCACGCCGGTGGCGGTGACCGGGGCCATCCTGATCGGGCTGGGTTTCTCGCCCCTGGCCGCGTCCGGCCTGGCGTTGATCGCCAACACCGCGCCAGTGGCGTTCGGGGCCTTGGGCACCCCCATCATCACTTTGGCCAAGGTCACCGGGCTGGACGAAATGCAACTGTCGATGATGGTCGGCCGGCAGTTGCCGTTCTTCTCGGTGCTCGTGCCGTTCTGGTTGATCTGGGCCTTCGCCGGTTGGCGCAAGATGCTGGAAATCTGGCCGGCGATTCTGGTGGCCGGGGTCAGCTTCGCGGTGCCGCAGTTCTTCGTGTCCAACTACCATGGGCCGATGTTGGTGGACGTGATTGCCGCACTGATTTCCATGGCTTGCCTGACCGGTTTTCTCAAGGTCTGGAAACCCGCCCGCGTACACACCTCCGCCGCCTTGTCGGGGCGAGTCGACGACTCAAAAGTTGAGGAATCGCCAGACGAAAAAACGGCGGCCAGTGCAACCTTTGCCAGCGATGCCCGACCCACCGTAATGCGTGCGTGGATGCCCTGGATCATCCTCACGGTTTTCGTCTTTGCGTGGGGCACTCAAGGCTTCAAAAACATGTTCGACATCCGTCCAGCCATGGACCCGCAAACCCACTCGGCCAAGCTCGACCCCCAGGGTAAGCCAGTGAGCGAGGCGAACCCGATCTTCGCACCGGCCCTGACCTTCACTACCCTGCACTTGCAGGTCGAAAAAGTTCCGCCCGTGGTGCCGCAACCGAAACCTGAGGAAGCTATCTATAAATTCACCTGGCTCACCAGCACCGGCAGCGGCATCTTGCTGGCGGCGATCTTCGGTGGGTTGCTGATGGGTTATTCAATCCCGCAACTGGTGAGCCAATACCTGCGAACGCTGTGGGTGGTGCGCTATTCGCTGACCACCATCGCGGCGATGCTCGCCCTCGGTTTCATCACCCGCTATTCCGGTCTGGACGCAACCATGGGCCTGGCCTTCGCCGCCACCGGGATCTTCTACCCGATGTTCGGCACCTTGCTCGGCTGGCTCGGCGTCGCCTTGACCGGCTCGGACACGGCGTCCAACGTGCTGTTCGGCGGCTTGCAACGAGTGACCTCGGAACAACTGGGCATCAGCCCGATCTTGATGGCCGCGGCCAACAGTTCCGGCGGGGTCATGGGCAAGATGGTCGACGCGCAGTCGATCGTGGTGGCCTCCACCGCCACCCGCTGGTATGGGCATGAAGGGGAAATCCTGCGCTATGTGTTTTTCCACTCCATCGTGCTGGCGATACTGGTCGGTGGGCTGGTCACGTTGCAGGCGTATGTGGTGCCGTTCAGCCACTTGGTGGTCGGCGGGCATTGATCAACATCAGGCGGGTTGTTTTCGTTTAGCTCCATGCCCGGGTTCTTCGCCCGGGCGTGGGGCTTGGCAGCCGGCATCGCCCTCCTCTTACACCAGCCGCTCGATCTTCTGATGCTGCCAGACCATTGTGTAATACGCCGTCTGCAACGCCAGCATGCTCAGGTAAGCCAGCGGAAACGCCATCCACACGCCTTGCAATCCGAATTGCGCATCCAGTAAATACGCCATAGGCAACTGCACCCCGACCACGCACACGATCGCAATCGCCACCGGCACCATCACCGTGCCGCTGGCGCGCATGATGCCGCCGATGACCGCCTGGAAACCGAACACCAGCAGGCTCCAGAGCATGATGTGCAGCAGGTGTTCAGCCATGGCCTGGGTGGACGGATCGGTGAGGAACAACCCCAGCAACCAATGCGACAGCAAATACCCCAACACCACCAGGCCACCGGTCAGCCACACATTGATCAACAACCCGGTGCGCAGGATCAGCCCGATCCGTTCGATGCGCCCTGCCCCGATGGCCTGGGCGCCGAGGATCGACGCCGTGATCGCAATCGACAGCGCCGGGAACTGCACGTAATTGACGATCTGCGTCACCGCCCCGTACGCCGCCGTCGCCTGGGAACCGTGCTGGTTGACCAGCGCCAGAATCACCAGCTCCGACAGCGACAGCACCACCATCTGCAACCCCGTGGGCAGGCCGATGCGCAGCACTTTGCCAAGGATCTCCAGGTCCAGTCGCATCGCCGCAAAAAACGCCCGGTCCGGCGCCAACGGATGCCCCTTGCGAATCAACCGCCAGGCCAGCCAGGCCATCGCCGACAAGTTACCCGCCAACCCGGCAAACGCCGCACTCTGAATGCCCATTGGCGGCAAGCCGAACCAACCGCGAATCAACGCCGGCGTCAGCGCCAGCCCGATACACGTCGACACCAGCAACGCCACCAGTGGCGACAGCGTATCGCTGACCCCACGCAACAACTGGGTAAACAGCACATAAACCAACAGCGACGGCAGAGTCCACATCATCACATGCGCATACGCCACCGCATCGTCCAGCACATCCGCCGGCGTCCCCAACCCCTGCAACGCCGGCCGCGCAAACACACTCCCCACCACCGCCGCCACCAAGCCGATCATCGCCCCCAACAGCAACGTCGTCCCGGCAATCGCCTTGACCATCTGCGGCTCCCGCGCGCCCCACGCCTGACCGATCAACACCCCTGCCCCCGCACCGAGGCCAATGACCAGCGCGATGAAGAAAAACACGATCGGGAACATCCCGGACACAGCCGCCAGGGCTTGAGTGCCGAGCATTTGGCCGATGTAGATGCTGTTGATCGTGCCTGACATGGATTGCAGGAAGTTCGACAGGACCATGGGGGCCAGGAACAGGAGGTAGGTTTGCCAGAGGGGGCGTTGGGTGGAGGGGGTTTGCATGGAGGTTCCGTCTCGGATGGGGATGCCGTGACGGGATTCTACGGAGGGTGGAATGAGTAATAAACACAATTAAATGAGGACCGACCCTCTACATCTCGTCCGGATAAACCAATCAGAAATACGCAGATACATCACTGAGAGTTCGGTTACGGAAAAGAGATCTACGCTCAATCCACACCCACCAAAGGAAGGTACGCATGCTTTACATACCGTGTATGAAAGTTGGCCAGAACGATGTAAAAGCACTGATCAATCTGGAAGATGCTCGTAAGGAATTAGTGTCCCCTCTGCTCAACATGAGAGGCATAGAACGCCACCTTAATGATTTTCTCGCAGACTGGGGTGACTACGCTTATTTGATGGACATATCCAGATCTGCGCTAGACATTGCCAATGACGTGATAGGTGAAAGAGATCTACACAACCCCAACAATCACTTCGAAAACAAACGCAATTGGTTTGTAGAGGTAAAAGCTAAAAACAGTTCATTGATACCGGTCGTCTCCTGGTTAGACACCGACAACGCCCGAGACATCATACAACAGGCAAGGCTACTGCTAGCTGAGTTTGACACCATCGCAATAAGGGTTGCTTGCCCCTCTGAAATCGCGGGCCCAAGCTGGGACAGAGCCATGAGCATTCTGGATGCCATACCCGATCCAGAAAATATACTTGTGATTCTGGACTTTGGAGATAGATCTCCAATATCCACCATAAATGGCGGCACACTCGACCACAGTTTATCCGCCCTGGATAACTACGAGGTGTATGGCGTGGCGCTTGTCAGCTCGTCTTTTCCAAGTCAAAAGCCTCAATCCGGCAGCTCCAGCACCGCCCTATGTCACGACATTGTCTGGCAAGCTGAAGCCAGACAACTCAACGACTCAATAAACCTCATTTATGGCGATTATGCGGGCACCAACCCTGGCGCCGCAGTCGAGTATATTCAAGGCATGGCCGTCATACCCTTCGCCAGTTATTACGTACCTAACGAATGGTGGTTGAAGCGATTGGGAAGAGATAAAGAATTTGAAAACTACGTCCAGCTAGCCAGAGAAATCCGTCAACTACCCGATTACCATGGTGACGATTTTTGCTGGGCAACCAGGGAATATGGTCGGATAAGTCAAACCAATGAACGATATGGCAACAATGGAGTATGGAACGGCTTTAGAGCCAACCAGCACATTTGCGCAACGCTACAGTTTCTTCAATACGAAGATGATGGCGACATACTTTCCATTGACGACATGCTCTGACCTACCGAGTAACGAGCTTTAAGCCTGCTTAAAACCTTATCTCGGATCAACTCCCACTCCAGCGCCTCTGCGACTTCGAGGCGCACTTCCTTTATTTTCATCGCGCTTTTCGTTTCTACTTGAAATTCTTTACAAATCTCATCCAGCTCGGACCGCCACAAAAGCCCCGTCAGCGTGAATTTATCGCGCAATTTATTGTGCGTGGCCTTCCTGACCACGGCGATAGATCCCAGATCGTCAACCACCAGAATCCCAACGCTTTTATGAGTGACGCCAAAGGCTTTTTCCAGGTGTTTGGAATGACAGCAAAGCCAAACCTGATCAAAGCACGTGAGATAAGCTTCCTGCTGCCCTTCCCACCTGGACAGGCTATCTGATGCGGACTTTATTTCGAATGCCGTTAGCTGGCCATTAGCATGTACAAGGTCCGCACGTCTTGCTTTGTTGATGAAGCAAAGCTCGCCGATGAAAACATCGTCTTCAGCATGAGGCATGGTCTTGGCGACCCATGTTTTGAGCAATTCGCGGATATGATCTGGAGTGTGCATGGCGCAGGAGTATAGCTTCTCTGCCCTGCGAAACCTATGCGCGATGTGGCTCTATCTGTGGACATGAAAGGTCCAGGGCCACATCAATACAGATCCTACAGCAGCCTCGGAATCCCTCACCTTCCCCCCTGATTGGATGAAGCTTATAGTCCTCCCGTCGCCCATATGGCGACCAGGTTTGGCGACCTGCTGATCGGATCAGCCCTTTAAATCTGATTCGGAGCTCCACCCATGGATAGATACATGCCCCTCACCGGAATCGACCTGATCCCGGCCTCCCTGCTTATCGACACCCAAGCCCCCCTCGACGTGCTGCAAGCCACCGCCGACTACCGCATCCGAACCGTCACCCAAGTTCTCGAAAATATCGCTTTCCGTGCCGACATCGAAAGCGACACGGTGGTGCTGGCCGACTTCGCCAAGCTGCTGGCCATTCCGTTGCGCGATGGGTGCGATTTGATGGATGTGATCGGCAGACGCTTGCGGGCGCAGGCGTCGAAGTGAGTGTAAACGGGGGTTCTGAAGACGTAATGCCAGCCCGTTAAGCGTTTAAAAGATCGCAGCCTGCGGCAGCTCCTACGGATTGGCGTAGGAGCTGCCGCAGGCTGCGATCCTAGCTATGCAAACATATCGTGAGATTATCGGAACAGCGCGCTATTTGATCTGCACAATGACCGGACCTTCCGTGACAATCGGCGGGCTTGCGTGGATATGCGAGGCATTTTTCTGAATCCACTCGCGCGCGACTTTCAAGCTCGCATCGCTGCCGGCCTTGTCCGTGCAAACAGTCACCGCCGTAACACCATCACCCGTATTCAGCAGCGTGTAGCTGACGAGGCCAGGCACTTTCCGCAGGGCCGCTTCGACATCGGCCTTGCGCTCTTCTAAAAGTTTGAAAAGCTGCTTTGCTCCCGTACCCAGGTAGGTTCTTATCACCGCATACATAGTCGTCTCCTTTGGGAGTCCCGTCTTGATGCCAAGCCAGATCCGATGATCGCTGCTATCACTCAGGTTTCAGTTCACTCCCGACTTATTAAGTTTAGTCAATCGCCAGTGGCAAACGAGATGCAATGACTACCGGCCAGGGAGGTTCCAGTTGCCATGTGTTGCGAGAACCCCGCCCAGTAGATGAGTGCCGGCACGATGACAATGCCCCCACCAATACCAAAAAAACCGGCAGTAACCCCTCCCAAAGCTCCGATGACTGCGAACAAGAGCCATGCTGGCATGGGAACCTCCTCTTGATGGAACGACCCATTTCGGGTCTCAGCAATAAGGTTTGGACACTCTCTAAACGGTAGCAGGAACGCTGGGGCGTCGCGGCATCAATCGCCAACCGCCTCTGTGGTCAGCACTTGGCACTCACTTGTTCATCATCTCGCCATGATGGGCGTCGCCTTCCATAGCGTCCTTGCCATGGTCGGAAAGCTGGGCGTCGAACCACTGGTGAAGGGCGGTTACCAAGGCTGCATCCGAGGTCGTATAGATCAATTGGGCTCCACCTTCGATGTTCTTGTAAGCGATCGCAATTTGCCCAGGCCTGGCGGCTTTCAGGTCCGCCAGGCCCGGCATGTCCTGGCCATGAATGTGAGCCGGGCCCGAGAAATCGCCCTTGAGAAATCGCTCGCGAATGGCCTGAAGGTGCTGGCGAACCAATTTCACCTGAGTAGCGTCCGCAGGCTTATTGGCGACCACTTGCTGAATGCCACCTTCAGCGGTCTTGGTGAAGATATGGGTCGTCGCCGCAAGGCTGAACGGCATGACGTCCGCGCTGCGACCTGCAACCTCGGCTTGCCGTTGTGCCTCGGCGTTCGAATGATCCAGGGTCTGAGCGTGAAGACTTCCCCCGAGAGCCAGGAGAACGATCGAGGCGCAGGCAGTTTTGAACACGGCGTTTCTCCGAGGTAGGCATGGCGTCGAGCGACGCTACTGCGTCAATCCAACAGGCCGGTTAGCGCAGCGACGCCAACCGGCGGCTGCGCTGTCCATGGCACCACAATGACCGGATGGCTGGTTTGGCCGGCTACCCTCTCCATCTGCTTTCGCTCGCTCTCCAAACGCGCTCGCAACAGCGGGTCTTCGGTGCCCGTGGCCAGTAGAGACTTATTGACCACCCATGCAAACGGTTCGATTTTTGCCCTGCGCAAGTCATCCTGAAGGGCTGCCGCCTGAGACACGGGCGTCGCTTCGGGCAGTGTCACCAAGACGATTTTCGTGTAGTCAGGGTCTTGCAGACGCATCAATGGAGTGACGATTTGGCCCGAGCCCTTGTCTTTAAATTCCCGAACCATCTGGCGGTGATAGGCGCCTGTAGCGTCCATCAGTAGCAGCGAGTGACCTGTGGGAGCGGTGTCCAGCACCACGAACGAGCTTCTGGCTTGAGCAACCACACGGGAGAAAGCATGGAAGACCGCGACCTCTTCGGTACAGGGAGAGCGCAGATCCTCTATGAGCAAGGCTCTTTCATCCTCCGTCAGGGTCGCGGCGCGGGAGCTCACGATCTTGTCCACGTATTTTTGGGTCTCGACGTTGGGGTCGATGCGACCTACGCTGAGTCCTTGCACATTTCCATGGAGGGTGACCGCCAGATGCGCCGCCGGATCGGTCGTGCTCAGATGCACCGACTTGCCGTGCCGGACCAGGCCCAATGCAATGGCAGCCGCAATCGTAGTCTTGCCAACCCCTCCCTTGCCCATCACCATGATCAACCCGCGCTCGCCATTCGCAAGCTCGCTAACCAGTTCCGCGAGTGTGTGATGTTCGAAGCGTGATGGCTCGTGGGTTGCAGCGCCCGCGGTCCGCGGAGGTTCCGGGGTGAGCAGCCCGCGTAACGCGGGCAAGCCAACGGAATCCACGGCTTTGAGCGGAATGTAGTCGACGGCAAGCTGGCGCAGCGAAGCCGGCATCTCGTCGAGCGCCTTCTGGCCAACGGCTTCGATGGCTGCGGCGATCGGGTCATTCAAGTTGCTGCGTTTGAACACCGCATTCACAACCAGACGCTGGTTTTGCAGACCCAACTCACGCAGCTCGTCGGAAGATCGCGCCGCCTCGTCGAGCGTGCTTTTATCAGGCCGTACCACCAGCACGACGGTGGTAAGGGCCGGATCGTTGAGCACAGCCAAAGCCTGATTGAAAAGCTGCTCCTGCATTTTCAAACCCGAGTGCGGCCCCAGACATGACGCACCACGATCATTGCCCTCCAGAAATCCGCTCCACGCCTTGGGCAGGCTTAACAGCCTGAGTGTATGCCCCGTGGGAGCGGTGTCGAACACGACGTGGTCATAGGCCGCGCCACCTCGCGACAGGAGGTGGGAGAACTCATCGAAGGTCGCAATTTCAGTCGTGCATGCCCCCGAGAGTTACTCGCGCACGATAGCGATGTCTTGATCGCTGACCTGCGGCCCCATTTGTTCAACCACTCTGGCTCGGTAGCTGATTGCTGCGGCATCCGGGTCGATGCTGAGCACGGACATTCCTGGTACGTCCGGTACCGCTACAGGCTTGTTGCTCAGCTCGACGCCCAGCATCTCATCAAGGTTGGAGGCGGCGTCCGTGCTGACCAGCAGCACTTTCTTGCCGGCATCCGCCAGCGCGATTGACACCGCCGTGGAGACCGACGTTTTGCCGACCCCGCCCTTACCCGCGAAGAACATATATTGAGTGGGCTGATCGAGCAGCTTGATGGATGGCAGCATGGCACTCAAACCTCCCTTGCGGAGCACATTGTTAACCGGCACACAGTGTTTGGACTGATGTTCAAAACCCTGATTTTAGCCTATGCCTCAAGCGGATTATTTAGCCTTCAAGTGACTGAGCTTGGCCGTTTCTGCCCATTGCTCAGATCTGCGCCAGCGCCTGGGCCAGGTCGGCGCGCAGGTCTTCGACATCTTCGATCCCCACTGACAACCGTATCAATGCATCGCCGATGCCAAGCTCTGCGCGGGTTTCGGCGGGGATGCTGGCGTGCGTCATGATCGCCGGGTGCTCGATCAGGCTTTCGACCCCGCCCAGGCTCTCGGCCAGGGCGAAGATCTGCACACTCTCGAGGAAACGCTTGGCACCCGCCAGGTCAGTGTCCAGGTCGAGGGAAATCATCCCGCCGAAACCGTGCATCTGCCGTTGCGCCAGTTCGTGCTGCGGGTGCGACGGCAGGCCCGGATAATAGACCCGCGCCACCTGCGGCTGATGCGAAAGCCAGCGTGCCAGCTCCAGCGCGTTGCTGCAGTGGCGCTCCATGCGCAGCGCCAGGGTCTTCACCCCGCGCAGGGTGAGAAAAGCGTCAAACGGCCCGGCGATAGCCCCCACCGCGTTCTGCAGAAAGCCCAGGCGCTCGCGCAGTTCTGCATTCTGCCCGACCACGGCAATGCCACCGATCACGTCGGAGTGGCCGTTCAGGTATTTGGTCGTCGAGTGCAGCACGATATCGAAGCCCAGCTCCAGCGGCCGCTGTATCCGCGGACTGGCAAAGGTGTTATCAGCCACACAGATGATGCCCCGCTCGCGGCAGGTACGCGCGACCGCGGCGAGGTCGGTGATGCGCAGCAAGGGATTGCTCGGCGTCTCGACCCAGACCATTCGCGTGTCGTCCTGCAGCGCCGCTTCGAAGGCCGTCAGGTCGGTCAGGTCGACGAAGCTGAAGCGATGCCCGGCACTGCGCCGACGCACCTTGTCGAACAACCTGAAAGTGCCGCCATACAGGTCGTTGCCAGAGACGATATGCGAACCGGTATCGAGCAGTTCGAGCACGGTGGAGATCGCCGCCAGCCCGGAGGCGAAGGCAAATGCCTGGGTGCCGCCCTCGAGGTCTGCCACACAGCGCTCCAGCGCAAAGCGCGTCGGGTTGTGCGAGCGCCCATAGTCGAAGCCCTTGTGTACGCCGGGGCTCTGCTGCAAGTAGGTGGAGTTCGCATAAATCGGCGGCATCAACGCCCCGGTGGTAGGGTCCGGCGTCTGGCCGGCATGGATCACACGGGTGGCGAAGGCCCGTGGCGTGGCGTTTTCATCGTGTTGACTCATGTAAGGGATCTCCGCAAGTGATTGAGCATGTCGACGCGAGTGATCAGGCCGTGGAAGCCCGAGGCGTCGGCAATGACCGCCACCAGCCCACGGTCGAGTTCCGCCTGCAGTTCAGCCAGGCTGGCGCCGGGAGGCAGGGTTTCGACCTTGTCGGTCATCGCGCTGGCCACGGTCATACGAAAGTGCGAAGCGTCTTTGTGCACGCCCAGCAGAATATCCGACTCGTCGATCACCCCCACCAGCCGCTTTCCGCCCACCAGCACCGGCAGTTGCGACACATCCGCCAGGCGCATGCGCTGGAAGGCGGTCAGCAACGTGTCGTCCGGGCCGACGCTGATCACCCGACCATCCTCGAAACGCCGCGCGATCAAGTCGCGCAGGTCGCCGTAGCGCTTGCGCGCAAGCAGGCCCTGATCGGTCATCCACTGATCGTTGTAGATCTTCGACAGGTAACGGGTGCCGGTGTCGCAAACGAAGCTGACCACCCGCTTCGGCTCGGTTTGCTCGCGGCAGTAGCGCAATGCGGCCGCCAGCAATGTACCGGTCGAAGAGCCACCGAGAATGCCTTCGGCGCGCAGCAGTTGGCGCGCGTGATCGAAGCTTTCCTCGTCGCTGATCGAATAGGCCTGGCGCACGCTGGACAGGTCGGCAATCGACGGAATGAAATCTTCACCGATGCCTTCCACCGCCCACGAACCGGGTGTGCCAAGGGTGCCGCTGCGGCTGTATTCGGCCATCACCGAGCCGACCGGGTCGGCCAGCACCATTTCCAGGTCAGGCTGCACACGGCGAAAGAAACGGGTCAGCCCGGTCAGCGTGCCGGCCGAACCGACGCCGACGACGATGGCATCCAGATCATGCTCGGCCTGCGCCCAGATCTCCGGAGCGGTGCTGCACTCATGGGCCAGCGGGTTGGCCGGGTTGTTGAACTGATCGGCGAAGAACGCGTCGGGAATCTCCTGCGCCAACCGTGCGGCAACATCCTGGTAATACTCGGGATGGCCCTTGCCGACATCGGAGCGAGTGATGTGCACCTCGGCGCCCATCGCCTTGAGGTGAAGGACTTTCTCGGTAGACATCTTGTCCGGCACCACCAGCACCACTCGGTATCCCTTGGCGCGGCCGACCAGGGCCAGGCCGAGGCCGGTGTTGCCAGCAGTGGCCTCGACGATGGTGCCGCCAGGTTGCAGGCGACCATCGCGCTCGGCGGCGTCGATCATCGCCAGGCCGATGCGGTCCTTGATCGACCCTCCAGGGTTCTGCGATTCAAGTTTGAGGAACAATGTGCACGGGCCAGTATCAAAGCGGCTGACGCGCACCAGCGGCGTATTGCCGATCAGCCCGAGCACAGCCGGGCGAGAGTTGTTCGGCATGTCTTCACCTCCTTGCGGACGATCACATTGGATGGGCTGCAACCGACGGTGAGTCAACGTGCGCCCATCACAGGAAATGTCTCGCTTGGACCATAGGCCGGGATCCTGTCGCCCGCAACTTTGCGCAGCCAATTGGTAGCGTCGCCGTCGGAACGGCAAGGTCGTCATGACCTTGAAGTAGCCATTCGCACCTGCGCCCCAACCGTCGAAAAATTTTGCAGTACGATATCGATTTCCGGAACCCCGTTCGTCATTCCGATGCCAGGCCGATGAGGCCGGCTCAAACAAGGAGAAGACGATGCGTGTCATTGTGTTCGTGAAAGCTACCGACGACAGTGAAAAGGGCATTCTGCCCACGACCGCGATGTTCGAGGCGATGCGCCGATATAACGAGGAACTGGTCAACGCCGGCATCATGCTTGCCGCCGACGGCCTCAAGCCCTCCTCGCAAGGCAAGCGTATTGCGTTCGATGGTCCCGGCCGTACGGTCATCGACGGACCTTTCTCCGAGACCCGCGAGCTGGTCGCCGGCTTCTGGCTCTGGAAAGTCAAGGACATGGATGAAGCAGTCGCCTGGGCAAAGCGCTGCCCCAACCCCATGCCGGGACCGAGCGAGATCGAGATCCGGCCGCTGTACGAGATGGCTGATTTGCGCTGAAAGTCTGATGCAGATGCTTGCCGAAGGTGATCCCGGCGATGGCGCAGCGGCCCTCTCGCTGGCCCTCCCACAACATTAAATACGCCGCCATTTCGCGCAACGAGCACAGACGAAAAAGCCCGGCTAAACCGCAATGCTTTCTCTTAAGGAGGTCTGGAGGCCTGAGAAGTATCTGTGGCGAGGGAGCTTGCTCCCGCTGGACTGCGTAGCAGGCCCAATTCAGGGCCGCTTCGCGCCCCAGCAGGAGCAAGCTCCCTCGCCACAACTGCGGTTGTGCCTGAAACATCGGCTTAAGTGAACAGCATTGCGGCTAAACCGGGCTTTTTTCACGTCAGCGCGTACTTGCCCGCAGGCTCGGTACCGCGCTTACTGAACGTTTTTCAACTTGATCACATCACCAGAGATCTTGGTGGTGTAACCGGTCAGGACCCAAGCCCAGAACCATTTTTCCTGCACCTGGGTGTTGATCATTGCATCGCCGCCCTTGGCCTTGATCGCCGCGTCCTGAGCACGAACAAAACGGCTGTTCTGCTGGATCGGGATGCAGCCAAACAGCATGAGGCCTGTGGCACTCGCTTCACTGTGACCCAGAACGGTGTATTGGGTGCTGTCATAGTGCTGGGTTTTCATCGAGGTGCCGGTGCAACCCGCCAGAACCAGGCCGAACAGTACAACGGCAACAACTTTGCTGAGGTGCTTCACTGAATTACTCCATGAGAAAAAGCCCGGGATCCATCTCTCGAGCGGCGCATACTTTAATGGATGAGATATCAAAATGGTATCGCTCGCGAAACCCGTTAAACCGCCCGACACCGGTGATAAAAATACCGGTCCCGCTTTTGGAGGCTGCCATGGATCTCGCCACGCTTACGTTGTTTCTTCCCGCCTGTTTCGCCCTGAACATGGCGCCTGGCCCGAACAATCTGCTCTCGGTCAGTAACTCGACCCGATACGGCTACCGCACGTCCTGTGTGGCCGGGCTTGGGCGTTTGCTGGCGTTCGCCGGCATGATTGCGCTGGCCTCAGCCGGGCTGGCGGTAGTACTGCAAACGTCGGAACTGCTGTTTTACGCAATAAAGATTCTGGGGGCGGCGTATCTGTTCTACCTCGCGGTTCAACTCTGGCAAGCCAATCCGCAGGCTGAAAGCGCAGTCGCGAGTGCGCCGATTGGCATCATGGCATTGGCCCGGCAGGAATTTCTGGTGGCGGCCGGGAACCCGAAAGCGATTTTGATCTTCACCGCATTCCTCCCACAGTTCGTCGATCCGACGAAAGCCGTGACGCCGCAGTTTGCGGTGCTGGGTGCGTTGTTTCTGGGGCTGGAATGGATCGCCATCAGTGCCTACGCCTACATGGGTTTGCACATGCGGCGCTGGTTTGCCGAGCCACGTGGCAAGCGGATTTTCAATCGCTGTTGCGCCGGGTTGTTGTCAGCGGCGGCATCCGTGCTGCTGATGGCTCGCCGAGTCTGACGCTTGGGCTTCAGGGGCCATTTCTCTGGCCCCTTTTGCCTTTTAAATCCTCACTCTGCCCCGCGCCCGCCTCGCACCAGCGCAAAGTTGATCATTGCTAATGCACCGCGACAGCCTGCCTCTCCTACTCGCCCGGAATGCCGAAGTAAGTGCCTGAAATGAACGCCAAACAGGCATCATGCTCGAGTAGCGCGATATCATTGGCAGTATTGGCATTTCTGATGGCCCACAGGGCCTGAATCTCCTTGAACGTTAAGACACTGAGCCCCCCATGAACCTGAGTATTTTCTACGCCTTGAGCGCAGCCGCACTGTTTGGTGCCAGCACCCCGCTGGCCAAACTGCTGGGTGTGGAGGTCTCGCCGATTTTATTGGCGGGGCTGCTGTACCTGGGCAGCGGCCTCGGCTTGACCCTGGTCAGGTTTATCCGCGACCGCGGCTGGCAGGCAACCGGCCTGACAGCCGGCGAGTGGCCGTGGCTGATCGGTGCCATCGCCTTCGGCGGTGTGCTTGGGCCGGTGGCATTGATGTTCGGCTTGACCCTGACGTCAGGGGCGACGGCCTCGCTGATGCTCAATCTGGAATCGGTACTGACCGCGCTGCTGGCCTGGCTGGTGTTCAAGGAGAATGCTGATCGGCGAATCGTTGCGGGGATGTTGGCCATCGTCGCTGGCGGAGTGTTCCTGGCCTGGCCGCAAGACTCGACACACGCACAAGGCTGGATCGGCCCGCTGGCCGTCGCGCTGGCCTGTGCCTGCTGGGCCATCGATAACAACCTGACCCGCAAGATCTCGGCGTCCGATGCCCTGTTCATTGCCGGTATCAAGGGGCTGGTCGCGGGGGCGGTCAACTGTACGCTGGCGTTATCGTTGGGGGCCAAACTACCGAACATTGCCACGCTCGCGCCGATACTCCTGGTCGGTTTTCTCGGTTACGGCATTAGCCTGGTGCTGTTCGTGCTCGCCCTTCGCGGCCTCGGCACGGCACGCACCGGCGCGTACTTTTCGACCGCGCCGTTTCTGGGGGCGGCGATAGCGATTCTGATCCTCGGCGAGCCTGCTTCACTGACGTTCTGGATCGCCGCCCTGCTGATGGGCATTGGCGTCTGGATTCACCTCACTGAAAGCCACGCGCACGACCACCAGCACGAGCCGCTCATCCATGGTCACCGGCATGTTCACGATGAACACCATCAGCATGAGCATGACTTTGAATGGGATGGCAGCGAACCTCACAGTCACGTTCACCAGCATCAGGCGATCCGCCACAGCCACCCGCATTACCCCGACATTCATCACCGGCACAAGCATTGATGGGCTGTTCATTTAAGCCGTAATGCAATCTGTAGCAGCTGCCGAAGGCTGCGTTCGGCTCGGTCCGCGTTCGGGCGTAGCAGTCGTGAGTCCGGCTGCCGTGGTGTACCTGACACACTGCAATTGCTGATTTTACGACTGCTTCGCAGCCGAACGCAGCCTTCGGCAGCTGCTACAAAGAGTGTCTCGCGGCTGAAATTGCTTCAGTGAACAGCATTGTTGCCCGGGGGCTTTTCAATCGGACCAAAGACGAATATTGTAGAGATACAAACTTTTTTTGAATGTACCTCTACATGAAAAATTGGCTCGCTTTAATCCTTGGTCTACCGACCGCCAATGCCACCGAGCGCATGCGAGCCTGGCGCGCACTGAAAGCCTCTGGAGCGGCGGTGTTACGCGATGGCGCCTATCTGCTGCCGGACACGGTCGCCTGTCGTGAAGCACTGTCCTCGGTCGAACGCGATATTCTGGCCATCAATGGCACCGCCTATGTCCTGCCTGTCGTCGACCCAAATGGCGAACGCTTCGTAGCGTTGTTCGACCGTAGCGATGAGTACAGCAAGCTCGGCGCCGAGATCGATGCCTGCCGTGCACAGCTCAATACCGAGAATGCACTGGCGACCACCAAGCAGATTCGCAAGCTGCGCAAAGCCTACGAACAGCTGACCACTATCGATTATTTTCCTGGCAAGCCGAAGCAGCAGATCGACGCGGTTTTGCAAGAACTTGAGACCGCCGTCAGTCGCGCATTGTCGGCAGACGAACCCCATAGCCGCGACCAGCCAATCGTGCCGCTGAGTCTTGCGGACTTTCAGGGTCGCGTATGGGCAACACGCAAGCGACCCTGGGTTGATCGACTGGCCTGTGCCTGGCTGATTCGACGCTTCATCGATCCACACGCTCGGATCCTCTGGCTGAACAGCCCGCAGGACTGCCCAGCCGATGCCCTGGGTTTTGATTTTGATGAGGCGACCTTCAGTCATGTCGGCAACCGTGTGACCTTCGAAACCCTGCAAGCCAGCTTTGAAATCCAGGAACCCGGTCTGGAGCGCATTGCCGCCCTCGTGCATTACCTCGACATCGGCGGCATTCAGCCGGTCGAGGCTGCCGGCCTCGAGCGGGTGCTGGCCGGACTACGCGAAACCATGACTGATGATGACCACTTGTTGGCTGCTGCGAGCGCCATCTTCGACGGCCTGCTTGCCGCGTTTGTGAAAGAGGAACACCCCCAATGAGTAAGGTTTCTCCATCGCTCGTTGAAGCGGAACTGCCAAGGCCTGAGGCGATCAGTTTGCGTGAGGCATTCTGGTTCTGGCTCAAGTTGGGTTTCATCAGTTTCGGCGGGCCGGCAGGACAGATTTCGATCATGCACCAGGAGCTGGTCGAACGACGGCGCTGGATTTCCGAGCGGCGATTCCTGCATGCCCTCAACTACTGCATGTTGCTGCCAGGGCCGGAAGCCCAGCAGCTGGCAACCTACATCGGCTGGCTGATGCATCGAACCTGGGGCGGCGTCATCGCCGGCGGGCTGTTTGTGCTGCCCTCGCTGTTCATCCTGATTGCCTTGTCCTGGATGTATATCGCCTTCGACGACGTGCCAATGGTCGCCGGGCTTTTCTATGGCATCAAACCAGCCGTGACCGCCATTGTCGTACAGGCGGCTCATCGAATCGGTTCGCGAGCGCTGAAGAACAATTGGCTGTGGGCCATCGCGGCGGCGTCGTTCGCGGCGATATTTGCATTCAATGTGCCCTTTCCACTGATCGTGCTCAGTGCGGCCTTGATCGGCTATCTGGGTGGCCGTTTTGCTCCGGAAAAGTTCCGGATCGGAGGCCACAGCGCTGCCCAAAAATCCTACGGCCCGGCATTGATCGATGACGACACCCCTTCCCCCGACCATGCCCGGTTCAGTTGGTTGAAACTGGCGCTGCTGACACTCATCGGTGCGGTGTTATGGGCGTTGCCAATGGCGATCCTGACCACACTCTTTGGCTGGGAAGGCACCTTGACCCAAATGGCCTGGTTCTTCACCAAGGCGGCACTGCTGACATTTGGTGGCGCCTACGCGGTGCTCCCGTATGTCTACCAGGGCGCAGTCGGGCACTATGGCTGGCTGACCCCGACACAAATGATCGACGGCTTGGCGCTGGGGGAAACCACGCCGGGGCCGCTGATTATGGTGGTGGCTTTCGTCGGCTTTGTCGGGGCCTATGTTTCGCAGGTGTTCGGCGCCGACCAGGTGTTTCTCGGCGGCGCCGTCGCGGCGACGCTGGTGACCTGGTTCACCTTCCTGCCTTCGTTCCTGTTCATCCTCGCCGGCGGCCCGCTGGTGGAGACGACGCACAACGAACTCAAGTTCACCGCGCCGCTCACCGGGATTACCGCCGCTGTGGTTGGGGTGATTCTTAATCTGGCAGTGTTCTTCGGCTATCACGTGCTGTGGCCCAAAGGGTTCGGCGACACCCTCGACTGGCCCTCTGCGCTGATCGCCATTGCCGCAGCAATTGCCTTGTTTCGCTTCAAGCGTGGCGTCATTCAAGTATTGATGGCCTGTGCACTCATTGGATTGGCAGTGCATCTGCTGCGCTAGAAAGCGTGCGGCGATCAAACGTTTCCTGGCAGGCATCGGGCCTGCCGGATCATCCAGCCTGTCGAACCAGGCAGGAGGTGTTGCATGAGGTGGATTACCCGTGAACGACCCAAGATTGATCGCATCGCTTGTCCTTGGCTGATCACTCGTTTTATCGATCCTCAGGCCGAGTTCCTCTACGTACCCAGCAAAGACGTTCCGCAGCTTGCCGCTGAGAAAGATGCAACGCCTTACGATATTCCGGGCGTCGAGCTTTCCCACGTAGGTGAGATGTGCAGCTTCGATGCGTTCCTGAAGAAGTACCAGCTCAGTGATCCCGCCTTGCAGCATTTGGCCGAAATCGTGCGTGGAGCAGATACCTCCCACCTTGATCTGACGCCGCAATCGGCTGGGCTGTACGCGATTTCGCTGGGATTGTCGCAACGCTTTGCCGATGACCAGGAAATGCTGTCGCACGGTTTGATCATGTATGACGCGCTGTACGCCTGGTGCAAGGAGTGTCAAGGCGAGACGCATAACTGGCCTCCGCAGATGTGATGAGGCCTGCTCACACTGAAGCCCGGCCCAAGCAGAAGAGGACCTCATGACCCTACGGCACAAACGACGTTTTGCTCTGCCAGTCTTCGCCGTCCTGTTGATGGCGCTAGCCGTCATCAACGTCGCGAACCTTCGCGACGTTCAGGCTGCAGACAAACCATCGACCAACGACCTGCCACTGAAACATGTCACCGACATTCCGTTGCCCGGTGGCGCTACTCGGCTTGACTACGAGAGCTACGATCCAGCGCGCAACCTGTTGTTCATCGCCCATTTGGGCGACAGCGAAGTGATCGTCTTTGACCTGCGTGAATCCCGCGTCGTTGGACGCATTGCGAACGTTTCGTCGGTGCACGGTGTGCTGGTTATTCCTGAACTGTCGCGTGTCTACGCGTCGGCGACGGGCACCAACGAAATCGTGGCGATTGACGAAACGACCCTGGCCGTTGTCAGTCGTATTCCCGGCGGTGTCTACCCAGACGGAATGGCTTATGTGCCCGACCTTCACAAGCTTTACGTATCGAACGAAAACGGCAAGACCGAAACGGTAATCGACGTGCGCACCAACACTCGCGTCGCAACGATTCCCCTCGGAGGCGAAGTCGGCAATACACAATATGACCCTGTATCACGGCACATTTTCGTTAATGTCCAGACACGCGGGCAACTGATCGAGATCGATCCCGCAACCGACCGGATCGTTGCGCGCATTGATTTGCCGGGGGCAAGAGGCAACCATGGCTTGTTGATCACCCCGCGTGACCGGCTGGCCTTTATCGCATGCGAAGGTAACGACAAACTCCTGGTACTGGACATGCGCACGATGCAGGTTATCCAGGCGTTCGATACTGGAGGAACCCCTGACGTGCTCGCGTTTGACCCCGTACCGGGCACGCTTTATGTGGCTGCAGAGGCCGGCATGGTGTCGATGTTCCACGTCAAGGACAGCGTCGTCACGAACATCGGCAGTGGCCGCGTAGGCCCGCATGCGCACGTCGTTGCTGTGGATACAGCGACACACCGCTCGTATTTTCCACTCAAGGATATCGACGGGCACCCGGTACTGCGGATTATGGAACCCCGGTAGCGCATCCGTGCTGCGGCACTGTCGGCAGCTGGAGCTTTATGGCGCTGCAACCTACGCGAAAGTTTGAGCGCAAGAGACCGGGTGCTATCCTGCGGGCAGAGCTTTAATCTGCCTGAAGTCCCCGAACTTCTGCCTGGAATTTCCATGCCCTATCACCCCGCCAGCCACTACCTGGCAGCCATCGACCCGGACTGGGCGCGACACATCGCCGCCATCGGCCCGTGCCTGCATCAGCCAAAACCGGCTCGCAATCCCTACGAAGCGCTGGTTCGGGCCATTGCTTATCAGCAACTCCATGCCAAGGCCGGCGATGCCATTCTCGGGCGTTTGATTGCGTTGTTTCCCGACTCGCTGTTCCCGACGCCCGAGCAATTGCTGGCCTGCGAATTCGAGGTGCTGCGCAGCTGTGGTTTCTCCGGCAGCAAGATCGCCACGCTTCACGGTATCGCCCAAGGCGCGCTGGAGGGGCTGGTGCCGGATCGTTCAAATGCGCTGGCGATGAGCGACGACGAATTGATCGAACGCCTGACCCGGTTACGCGGTGTCGGTCGCTGGACTGTCGAGATGCTGCTGATCTACACCCTCGAACGCATGGACATCCTGCCCGCCGACGACTTTGGCGTGCGCGACGGCTACCGCCGACTCAAGGGCCTGGAGCAACAGCCAAGCCGCAAGCAGATGATCGATATCGGTCAGGCATGGAGCCCCTATAGAACCGTCGCGGCCTGGTATTTGTGGCGAGTGCCGAACCGATGAAACGCTTTGTGTTGATCAATGCTCAGGGCGAACCGCTAGACAGCGCCGAACCCGGACAAATGGGCGGCCATCGACGATCCCGAATCTACGGTCGACTGGACTGCCCTGCTGCACTGCGGGCCATTGCCCGTGGTGGCTATGTCGCGCACCGGGTGTTTTTCGCCGATGAAACCACGGCCCGCGCCGCGGGTTATCGACCGTGTGCGGTGTGTTTGCCGCTGGCGTATAGGGAATGGAAAAAAGCATCCAGTCTGCGGCTTGGACAACTCAAAAACCTGCTCAATTCGCACCAAAGCGGACTAGTGCTGCATCGATAAATCGTCGGAGTTTGGCCGTTCTCTGGCGATTTGCTGTGTAGAGCAAATGCATGTGTCGGCTCGGCGCTTCGAAATCAGTTAACAGCCGCACCAACTCGCCGCTTTGCAGCGCCGGCTGAAGAAAGTCTTCGGGGCCAAGGACAATTCCAAACCCGTCAAGCGCGGCTGACAACAGTGCTTTGCTCTCGTTGACCTGCAAACGACTGGTGACCTGCACCTTATGAACGGTGGAGCCTTTGCAGAACTGCCATTCGCGGTCGGCCGGGCGGGACCAATAGGCATACCCCAAACATTCATGGTTCTCGAGATCAGCCGGTGTTTGTGGCGTTCCGCGTTCCATCAGGTAGCTCGGTGCTGCGCAGGCCACCAACCGATAAGGCGCCAACGGTCTGGCGGTCAAACTGGAGTTGGCCAGGGGACCGATCCGGAAAGCCACTTCATACCCCTCCTCCACCAGATCGACGAAGCGGTCCGTCAAATGCAGATCGATTTCTACTTCAGGGTGCTGACGCAAAAAATCCGTCATGAACGGCATGAGGCTATAGGAACCGAAAGTCACGGGAGCACTGATTTTCAGTTTGCCACGAGGGGTGTCATTCATGATCTGCGCAAGGGAGTCGGCAGCCTGGGCTTCGCTCACAATATGCTTGCAGCGCTCATAGTAAGCACTCCCCAGTTCAGTCAGGCTCTGCCGCCGGGTGGTACGGTTCAGTAGCCGCGCGCCCAGACGGTGCTCAAGAGCGGCAACATGCTTGGCCACCATCTGCGGCGACATGCCCAAGCGCTCTGCGGCACGGGCATAGGAGCCTGATTCCGCAGCCATCACAAAAGCGCTCATGCTCGTCAAGCGATCCATCATTCAACACTCCTGGTAACGAGACTAATTAGCCGATGATTATTTATCTGCCATTGGTTGGCAATCATCATGGTTTCTTCTTACCAACCAGCGGAGCAAGGACATGCGTATCGGCATTATTGGGGCAGGTTTCATAGGACGTTCAGTGGCGCAATTGGTCATCGCAGCGGGACACGAGGCGATGCTCAGCAATTCACGTGGGCCACAGACCATGAGCAGCGTGCTCAGTGGCATTCCTGGCAGTCAGGTCGGCACTGTCGAAGAGGCAGCACGATTCGGCGAAGTTGTACTTGTGGCAATCCCCCTGGCGCATTACCGAAGCGTGCCGGCCAAGTGGCTAGAGGGCAAAACCGTCCTGGATGCCAACAACTACTACCCGGAACGAGACGGCCACATTCCCATCCTGGACCGATTCGAAACCACCACCAGCCGCCTGCTTGCCGAGCATCTGCCCGACTCCAGGGTGGTCAAGGTCTTTAACGCAATCCTCGCTCAAGACCTGGTTCAGGACTCGCGCCCGAAAGCGGCACCCGACCGACGCGCACTGCCGATCGCTGCGGATGACCCGGTCGCGAAAGCCTTGGTGATCACATTGCTGGACGAGATTGGGTTCGACGCTGTCGATGCTGGCAATCTTGATGAAAGCTGGCGATTCGAACGGGCTAAACCCGCCTACTGCATCCCATTGGATAAACAGGGGCTGAAGGTTGCCCTGGCAGCGGCTCAGCGGCAGGTTGAATTGCCTGATGGATCGTGGCGCCGCTGAATAGCCCGCAACATCGCCGCTCGGTGGCTTTCCGTACAAACCCCTGGACCGAGGCTCAAGCCAGCAGGTCGCTAATCCACCGTACTTGCCGGACGATGTCCTGCACCTTCTCCTCGGGCACGGCCTGCCGCGCCCGGGCGAAGGTGCTCAGGGTCTTGTGCTTCTCGCGCAGTATGCGCTGCCACTTGGCCAGGAACGCCGGACTGCGGGCCTGCATCTGCAGCGGGCCGAAGTACAGCTCCTCGGCGCTGTACATCACCGGCCCGGCGCGCTCGGCGACGATGATTTCGTAGTCGAAGCGGTTTTCCCGTAGCAGTTCCTCACAGAGGATGCAGTAACCATTTTCCATCAGCCATTGGCGCAGTGGCTGCTCGCCGCCGTTGGGCTGCAGGATCAGGCGCTCCTGGCCGCTCAGGCGCGCTTTGCCACTGTCGAGGATGTCGCGGATCGTCTCGCCGCCCATCCCGCAGATGCTGATCGCCGTGATCCCGTCTCCCGGCTCGATCGCCGCTAGGCCGTTGGCCAGGCGCACGCTGATCCGCTGGTCCAGGCCGTTCTCGCGCACGGTGCGTTCGGCCGAGCAGAACGGCGTCAATGCCACCTCGCCGGCCACCGCCGCCGCGATAGCGCCACGGCGCATCAACGCCACCGGCAGGTAGCCATGATCCGAGCCGATATCGGCCAGCCGTGCACCTTCTGGCACATGCCCCGCCACGCGCTCCAGGCGCATGGACAATGTCTGTTCGTTCAACTGCTGCCCCTTTTCACCACGAACGTCCGGCACCTTTGGCTGGATCGGGGCGCGATTCTGTCGGGCAACGCCGTGCATTTCAACTTTATGCGATCAAGACCATGGCTCGCCCCAAACCTGGCGCTTGCGCATCGGCCCAAAGCGAACCCTGGTTATGGGCTGCTTTTGGCCGATCTTCGCAAGGACGCGGCCTGCCAGGATGATCCGCCTCATGACGAATGCAGGGGGTCATCCCATAGCAAATCTGCTGATACGCTGTGCATGGCAGTGTTTCTGAATAACATCTCGACATGCAGGCTTTCATCTGGCCTGCGATTCGACACAGGCCCGATACGTCACCGCCTTCAAATGCAAGCAAGGTTTGAAGGGAATCAGCCAGACTCTGCAGTCAACAACTTGTAACGGAGACATCACCATGAAGATGGCAGTGCAAAAAAACAAAACCGGTAAAACACGCCACCGTCTGGTCGGCTCGTCAGTCCTCGCGCTCAGCCTGTTTGGCACTCTCGGCGCGGCCCACGCGCAAACGACCGCAACCGCACAGCCAGCCGTGATCAATGCTAGTACCGCTCATGCGGCACCCTCTCCGTTCGGCCCACTGAAGCATGTCAACGCCGGACTACTGAACGTGGCATACGCCGAAACAGGCCCGGCCAATGGACCGGTGGTGATTCTTCTGCACGGCTGGCCGTACGACATTCACAGCTATGACGAGGTCGCACCCTTACTTGCAGCAAAGGGCTATCGAGTGCTGATGCCGTATGCGCGCGGCTACGGCGATACGCATTTTCTATCCGAAAAAACCCTTCGCAATGGCCAACCGACCGCGCTGGCAAGTGACGTCATCGACTTCATGGATGCACTGAAGATCAAGCAAGCCGTGCTCGGTGGCTATGATTGGGGCGCGCGGTCGGCTGACATCGTCTCGGCGCTATGGCCAGAACGGGTCAAGGCACTGGTCTCGGTCAGCGGCTATCTGATCGGTAACCAGGCGGCCGGCAAGAACCCGCTGCCGCCGAAGGCTGAATTGCAGTGGTGGTATCAGTTTTACTTCGCCACTGACCGCGGTCGCGCCGGGTACGAGAAAAACACCCACGACTTCGCCAAGTTGATATGGCAAACGGCTTCGCCGAAATGGGCGTTCGATGACGCCACCTACGATCGCAGCGCCAAGGCACTGGACAACCCCGACCATGTCGACATCACCGTGTTCAACTACCGCTGGCGCCTGGGCCTGATTCAAGGCGAGCCCCAATACGAAGCTTTAGAGCAGAAACTGGCCAAGGCGCCGTCCATCAGCGTGCCGACCATCACCCTTGAAGGCGACGCCAACGGCGCGCCACACCCTGCCCCCGAGGATTACGCCAAGCGCTTCACCGGTAAATACGAGTTCCGGTTGATCAGCGGCGGCATCGGCCACAACCTGCCGCAGGAGGCTCCGCAGGCGTTCGCCAAGGCGGTGATTGATGCGGATCACCTTTGAGGCCGATCCGACATTCGTGAACTTCCCCCGATAAGCACGTTCTCAACAGCGGCTCGTGATATCTGACGAGCCGTTATTCTTTGCGCGGCTCTTTTGGACAATCACCAACTGAAAAGAGCCAGCCCGGCAAAAACGCCCCCAAATGCACTCGGTCCGCTGAACCGGCCCAAGGGCAGGCGCAACACTGTCTAATCTGAATAGAACACGACCACACTCTTGATACAGGGGAAACGGCATGACCAGAATCACAGCACGTCAATACTCGTCATGGGCCCTGATCTCCCTGCTCGCCATCAACCTGGCGCTGACAGCCGGATGCTCAAGCAAAACTGCCGCAAACCGCTATTCGACCTCAAGCACAGCCTCGAACTGCTACGCAAAAGCGCTACCCTCTGCCGGCGAAGGCGGCTTGGCCTGGGGCTCCACCTTGGGCATCGCTCGGCAAAAATCCCTGGATAATTGCAAACGCTATGCAGGCCAATCCGGTGGCACGCCGAGTACCTGCCATGTGGTGACAGCGGAGTGCAAAAAGTAATAGCGCGTTTGCAGTGTTTGCCAATTGAGGGAGTACACGCATGCACGATCCCTTCAATCTTCTTCGTTTCGTCGAGGCCCAGCGCCCGGTTTTCAGCCGAGTCATGGAAGAGTTGCGCGCCGGGCGCAAGACCAGCCACTGGATGTGGTTCATCTTCCCGCAACTGCAAGGTCTCGGGCATAGCGAGATGGCCCGGCGCTTTGCCATTTCTGGTGCTGCCGAAGCCCGGGCCTATCTGCTGCATGATGTGTTGGGGCCACGGCTGGAGGAAAGCGTCAGTACCCTCCTGCAACACCGTGACAAGAGTGCGCTGGCCATCCTTGGCCACCCCGATGACCTGAAGTTGCGCTCCTGTCTCACGCTATTCGCCAGTATCAAGCCCGAACAGCCCCTGTTCCAGCAGGCCCTCGACCAGTTTTTCGCCGGTGAGCCAGACGCCAGGACCCTGTCCCTTCTTGAAGAATAAGGTCGACGCGAGCTACATCGCGACGAAACGCCGTGATCGGCGCACAGAGCTACCGATGTCTCGCGCCGGCTGATTGTCCCATCGTGTAGACGATGCTTCTCATTTTGTCGATTGTTCCCGGAGCCCCCCCGACCTGAACGATCAGGTCGAGGTGGCCCACTCCGGGATCCAGGGTCCAACGCTCGCGTTACCTGAGGTCGAAACGGTCGAGATTCATCACCTTGGTCCAGGCTGCCACGAAGTCTTTCACGAACTTCTCCTGCGCATCGCTACTGGCATAGACTTCGGCCAAGGCCCGCAGTTGCGAGTTAGAGCCGAAGACGAGATCGACACGAGTGCCTGTCCATTTGAGGTCGCCGGTTTTGCGATCGCGTCCTTCAAACTCTTCATTGGCGTCCGAGACCGGCTTCCATTCCACGCCCATGTCGAGCAGGTTGGTGAAGAAGTCGTTGGTCAACGCTTCAGTTCTCTTGGTGAAGACCCCGTGCGAGGTTTGTCCGACGTTGGTGTTCAACACGCGCAGGCCGCCAATCAGCACCGTCATTTCTGGCGCGGTGAGAGTCAGCAGTTGCGCCTTGTCGATCAGTAACGCCTCGGCCGGTACGCGGTATCGGGTCTTGAGGTAATTGCGGAAGCCATCGGCGATGGGTTCGAGAAACCCGAAGGATTCGACATCCGTCTGCTCTTGGCTCGCGTCCATCCGCCCTGGAGTGAAAGGCACCGTGACGGTGTGACCGGCATTTTTCGCCGCCTGTTCGACACCAGCACAGCCGGCCAGCACGATCAGGTCCGCCAGCGAGATCTTCTTGCCGCCAGTCTGCGCGCTGTTGAACTCGCTCTGGATTTTCTCGAGGGTCGCCAGCACGCTCGCCAGTTTCGCAGGCTGGTTGGCCGGCCAGTCCTTCTGCGGGGCCAGGCGCAGGCGCCCACCGTTGGCGCCACCGCGCTTGTCGGAGCCACGGAAGGTGGACGCCGCCGCCCAGGCAGTTGATACAAGCTGCGAGACTGTCAGGCCACAGGACTGAAGCTTACTTTTGAGTGAGGCGATGTCGCTGTCGTTGACCAAGGCATGGTCGACCGCTGGAATAGGGTCTTGCCAAATGAGCTCTTCGTTCGGCATTTCCGGACCGAGGTAGCGCGAGAGCGGCCCCATGTCGCGGTGGATCAGCTTGAACCAGGCGCGGGCGAACGCGTCGGCCAACTGATCCGGATTGGCCAGGAAGCGCCGTGAAATCGGTTCATAGATCGGGTCGAATCGCAGGGACAGGTCCGTGGTCAGCATGGTCGGATTACGCCGCTTGGACGGGTCGTGAGCATCGGGAATTATGCCCGCGCCAGCGCCGTTTTTCGCTGTCCACTGGTTCGCACCGGCCGGGCTCTTGGTCAGTTCCCACTCGAAACCGAACAGGTTCTCCAGGTAGTTGTTGCTCCACTTCGTGGGCGTAGTGGTCCAGGTCACTTCCAGGCCGCTGGCGATCGTGTCGCCACCTTTGCCAGTGCCAAAGCTGCTCTTCCAGCCCAGGCCCTGCTGTTCGAGGCCAGCGGCTTCGGGGGCGGCGCCGACATGGGTTGCGGGCCCGGCACCGTGGGCCTTGCCGAAGGCGTGGCCGCCGGCGATCAATGCCACGGTTTCTTCGTCATTCATCGCCATGCGAGCGAAGGTTTCGCGGATATCCACCGCAGCAGCGACCGGGTCCGGGTTGCCCTCAGGGCCTTCCGGGTTGACGTAGATCAGGCCCATTTGCACCGCAGCAAGCGGTTTCTCCAGGTTGCGCTCCTGGACAGTAGGGCTCTCATCTTTGCCATAGCGCACGTCGCCCCCAAGCCAGGTTTTTTCGGAGCCCCAGTAGACGTCCTCATCCGGTCCCCAGACGTCCGGACGGCCGCCGGAAAAACCAAAGGTCTTGAAGCCCATGGACTCCAGCGCGACGTTGCCGGTGAGGACGATCAGGTCGGCCCAGGAGATGTTACGACCATACTTTTGCTTGATCGGCCAGAGCAGTCGGCGTGCCTTGTCGAGGCTGACGTTATCCGGCCAACTGTTGAGCGGCGCGAAGCGTTGCTGGCCGGAGCCGGCACCACCACGCCCATCACCGGTGCGGTAGGTGCCTGCGGCGTGCCAGGCCATGCGAATAAAGAACGGCCCATAGTGACCGAAATCCGCAGGCCACCAGTCTTGCGAATCGGTCATCAGCGCATGCAGGTCTTTCTTGAGCGCTGCAAAGTCCAGTTTTTTGAACGCTTCAGCGTAGTTGAAGCCCTCGTCCATGGGGTCGGACATGGATGAGTGTTGGTGCAGGATCTTCAGATTGAGTTGGTTCGGCCACCAGTCGCGGTTCGACGGGCCACCGCCCGCGGCGGCGTGATTGAACGGGCATTTCGATTCAGTTGCCATGTGTGAGCTACCTTTGGTCGTGTTCATCCGGCTATCCGGCCCCGCGTGGGCGCGCGATAGCGACGAGCGAAATCAATGACATAAGCTGCAGGGCCAACAATTCGATCCATTGATCGTCGTGGTCACACGGGCAATCCGGATAGCGGCAATCGAGTTGCCAGCACGGTGGCCCACGGCAAGCCTAGTACGCTTCTGACTTATTCGTATCTCTTATCAGGTCTCAACCGGCCAGTTTTCACCGGCGCTCCGTTAAGGTTAGCCCCCTATAAAGCACTCAGCTAATAGGTGGCGTATTCGGTGCTGATAGGCCTAGTCTTTTACCTGACACCCAAGGATGGAATAGACCGGTTACGCGACGTACGCCTGTACGGGAGAGGACCAGACCATGAATAAGTGCCGGCGCTGCACGGCCGTCCACGAAGCTGGCCACGCCCTGGCTTTTTGGTGGAATGGTCAGCACATCGAGCGCATCACTGTGCGCACCAGGACAGAAGCCTGCACCGGCCCAATGATTGATCTGCGCGGCAACCCGCAAAACGTAGAGGGGTTGGTCGAGGCTGATTACCTGGTCCCGCACCCATCCTTCGACGCGCCCGGGATTGCTGAATACCTGCCCTCAATGGTCGATTCTATTGAGCGTGACCTTCTCGACTGCTTCGCTGGCCCCGTGGCCGAAGCCGTCTACAGGCGCACCAAATCGGACAAATTCACCTGGGCCAGCGGCAGGGGGGACCGGTACCGGGGTTACGAATTGATCAGTTTGCTGCCTGCACGAAAGCTACTCGACGCCGAATCCCGGGCAATCGCCCGCTCCTGCTGTCTGGTACGTCGTTACTGGCCCGCGGTCATCGCTGTCGCGGATCTTCTACAAGAGCACGGCACGCTTAACGGAGAAGCTATAACAGCGCTGTTGTGCGAAGTCACCGGGGAATCACCTGCGCGGCTCACTAATGACCTGGTAACCCTCGATATGCGATGCAATCGGCGGCGGACTGCAGCCCACTCGAAGCTACTGTTCAGCAAAGCCCGGCAATCGTCTGACCGAACTGACTTCGATCGCCGGTGATTTCGTTCAGTAGTCTTTTAGCTGGCGGCGAGTTAATCCCTTTGTTTTTATGGAGGGTGACACACCGCTGAACTCGTCTCAGTAATCGACCCAGACCCCGCCTTTGTCCGCAGACTGGACACAGCGCTCGACCCAGCGAACGCCTTCGACTCCGGCATGGATATCCGGATAGCGCAACGTCGCCAAGCGCTCATGATTGCCGCGGTTGGCGGCGTCCATAGCCACGGCGAAACGGTAGTAAAGGTTGGACCACGCGTCGAAGAGCCCTTCCGGGTGCCCCGCACCGATTCGGTCATCGAGCACTGCATCGGGATGCAAATACCCCATGCCGCGCTCCAGCACTTGCGCGGGTTTGCCCTGGACTTCGAATGACAGCTGGTTTGGCCGCTCGTCCCACCACTCGAGGCTGGCTTTAGAGCCGATCACGCGAATTTTCTGGCCGTGCATGGAGCCGGCGTTCACGGCGCTTGACCACACACAGCCCATTGCCCCGCCTTCGTATTCCATCAGCGTGTAGGCATTGTCCTCAAGCGGTGCACGGCTTTTGACAAAGCTCTGACGTGTACACAGCAGCCTTTTGATCTTGAGTTCGGGCAGCATGACTTCCGACAGGTACAGCGGATGGGTGCCGACATCTCCCAGCACATAGCTGGGGCCGGCGAAGCGCGGATCGACTCGCCATTGGGTCGCCTCGCTTTGCGCCTCCACCGGCTCGCAATGGAAACCATGGGCAAACTGCATGTGCACCATGCGAATCTCGCCCAGTTCGCCCTGGGCAATCATGTGCCGGGCCTGTTCGATCAGTTGATGTCCGGCGTAGCCGTAGGTCACCCCCACTACCCTGTTGTTCGACACGGCAATTTCCCGCAGCGTCTGCGCCTCCTCGAGGGTGAAGCACAGCGGCTTTTCGCAGACCACGTGCAACCCTGCTTCCAGGGCGGCCTTGGTGATTGCGAAATGGGTGCCATTGGGCGTCGCCACCGAAACCGCCTGAATGCCATCCGGCCGCCCTGCCTCACCTTCAAACAGGCTGCGATAGTCGGCATAGCAGCGTTCGGGGTCGACTCCCAGTTCCACGCCGAAGGCCCGACCGCGCTCCGGATTCAGGTCGAAGGCGCCGGCGACCAGCACAAACGACTGGTCACGCAATGCCGCGCTGCGGTGGATGTAGCCAATCTGACTGTCGCGTCCACCGCCAACCATGGCCCAACGAAGAGGTTCGGGAATACGCTTGCTGCCATTGATCATCGATAAGTCCTTTGCGTGAGAGAAATCAGAAACCTGCCTGAGAGAGGTAGGCGCGGCTGGCAGCAACGTCGCGCAGACTGCCACGGGCGTTACGTGGATCGCGTTCTTGCTCGACCGTGATGTAGCCCTGGTAACCGAGCTCGGTGATCAGCTCGCGCAAGGCGCGATAGTCGATGACACCCTGGCCGATCGGGCACATCACGCCCCTGGCGCAGGCCCCGAAAAAGCTGATGTGCTCACCCAATACCTGATCGAACACCGCCTGATCAATGTCTTTGAAATGCAGGTAATCCAGACGATCCGCGTACTGGCGCAGGGTCTGAACCGGGTCCATGCCGGCGTAGTAGAGATGGCCGGTGTCCAGGCATAGACCGGCCACTTCGTAGGGAATGTCGGCAACCAATTGCGCCAGCTCGTCGGCGAACTCGATGTAGCCGCCGGCATGCGGGTGAATCACCGTACGAACGCCGAACTCCAGCCAGGCCAGATCAGCAATGGCCCGGATGTGGTTCATCATGCCCCGCCAGGCGTCAGGTGCCAGACGCGGTGCTCGTTCGGAGTGTCCGGCCGCGTAGTCACGTTCCTCATGCCCCCAGTCGATAACCACCAGGCAAGGCATGGCGAAGCGCTGCCCCGGTTCCTGCGGCACTGCTGGCAGTTGCTTGAGCAAGGCACAAATATTTCGGGTTTGTGTCAGCACGTTCGGCAGATTGGCCGGATCGACCAGATTGTCGAATACAGTGCCGGCCACCACATGCAGGCCCTGCTCGGCGAGCACCGTGCCGACTGCCGCAGCGTCTAGCGGCAGGTAGCCATACGGCCCCAGTTCGATGCCGCGATACCCGGCTTGCGCGGCTTCGCTGAGCACCTGTTGCCACGCTGGCAGATGAGGATTGTTGACGTCGTCTACGCCCCAGCAACAGGGTGCAGTGGAGATATGGAGGGTCATGTCAGGTTCCGATGATTGTTGTTATGAGTGGTGCTGTTTCGCTCGGAGAAATCCTAAGTTGCCAGGGTGCACGACTGCTATAGTCCTGCAGCCATACCTGTCAGAACCCGTCAAAAACATTAAAGAGCCTTTCATTTCATGTCAGAGATCCATCACCCGGCCGGCCGTCGTTCAACCATGGAAGATGTCGCCGAGGCCGCCGGCGTTAGCCTATCCACCGTGGATCGGGTGATGAATCTGCGTGCCAACGTTCGCGCCGATACTGCGCGGCGCATTGCCGAAGCCGCTGCCCGGCTGGGCTTCTACGGTCGCAATGTGATCGAGCAACGCCTGCTTCAGCAGCGACCGACCGTACGCCTGGGGTTTCTGCTGCAAAAGCGTGGTGTGGCGTTTTATCAAGGGCTGGCCAAGGCCTTGGCCGAGGCAGCGGCATCCAGCGTCCGCGCCCAGGTTCGGGTGATGATCCATTACATCGATGACCTCGCCCCGGCTGCCACTGCACAACGCATCCTCAAGCTGCAAGGAGAGGTTGACGCTCTGGGTGTGGTGGCGGCAGATCATCCCGCCGTGCGCGAAGCGATGGCGCAGTTGCGTGCCGCCGGCATCCCCGTTGTTGCCCTGGTTTCCGAGCTGAGTGCGTCGGCCGGTGCCAGCTATGTCGGTGTCGACAACCGGTCAATGGGGCGCACGGCTGGTTGGTTCATCAAGAACCTGGCGCCCCACGCGGGGCCTGTGGCGGTGATGGTAGGAACGCAGCGTTTTCAGTGCCAGGAACTGTGCGAAATGAGCGTGCGCTCCTTTCTTGCGGAGCAATCCCAAGACTGGGAGCTATTGGCAACACGCCTCACCCTGGAGGACGAAGAGTTCGCCTATGCCGGCACGCTCGACCTCCTGAGCAGTCAGCCCGACCTTGTCGGCTTGTACGTGGCCGGCGGCGGTATCGAGGGCGTCATCAACGCCCTGCGCGAGCTGAAAGCCCAGAACGTCGCGCTTCCCACAGTTGTATGCCACGACCTGACACCCATCACCCAAGCGGCCCTGCGTGACGGCATTGTTCAAGCCGTACTGTCGCATCCCGTCGTGGCACTGGCGCAGACTGCCGTGAACGTGATGGTGGATGCAGCGATAGACCCATCGTCAGCCATCGCCACGAAGCTCATGCTTGCACTTCAGATTGACGTGTCTGAAAGCGTTTAGAGAGCAAGCGATAACAGGAACGAAACTCTCAACTGCACAACGCACATTCAGCAGTTCGTTTCATATTTAAAACAAATCCGTCATTTCCTCGCATCCGGCGTTACCTATAAAAGCGCCCCCTTCTCGTAATTCCCCCTGCCCTACACATTCAACGTGCAATTTCGTGCCATATAAGAAACCACGTTTTATATATGAAACATCCAATAAATACTGAATTTTCAGTAACTCATTAATAAGAAAGGGGTTTTAAACAAAAAACCAACTTGGCAAGTCTCTGGCATTGTTCATGCACTAAACAACGTATCACCTATAAAACAGACCAGAGACCCTTTCCAATGGCTGTGAACGAGATGTACGCCATCGCCCCTCAATGGAATAAGCCCGCTCCCAAGGAAGATCAGGAGCCCACCGAAATTGAATTTCGCAATGTCGGCAAATGTTTCCCGGCCAAAGGAAAGTCCGAAGCGCCATTTGCCATTCGCGAGGTCAACTTCAAGATTCGCCGCGGTGAAGTGGTGTCGATCATCGGCCCTTCCGGTTGCGGCAAGAGCACCATTCTCAATATGGGCTCCGGGCTGTATCGGCCGACCGAAGGCGAGGTCTTCGTCGCTGGTGAAGCGGTCACCGGCCCGGTCCGTCAGGTCGCGTTCATGCTGCAAAAAGACCTGCTGATGCCGTGGCGCAGCATTCGTCGCAATGTCGAACTGGGTCTGGAAATTCAAGGTGTGCCGGCGGCCAAGCGTCAGGCCGTAGCCAAAGATCTGCTCGATCGTTGCCACCTGCAAGGCTTTGCCGACCACTACCCGTTCCAGCTGTCGGGTGGCATGCGTCAACGCGCTGCCCTGGCTCGCACCCTGGCCATCGACCCGCAAGTGCTGTTCCTCGACGAACCGTTCTCGGCCCTCGATGCGCAGACCAAGATGATCCTGCAGCAGGACATGGCGCGGATGCTGTTCGATGAAAAGAAAACCGCTCTGTTCATTACCCATGACCTGATCGAAGCCATTGCCATGTCCGACCGGCTGCTGGTCATGAGTGCCCGCCCGGGCACCATCATCGAAGAGATCACTGTCGATTTGCCGTTTCGTGACAACCCGTTGGAGCGCCGCAAGCTGCCGGAAATCGGCCCGCTGGTCGGTCGCCTGATGGAGTTGCTGCAAGTCGGCGAAGACACCGAACTGCATTGATCAACGCCGTTGTGGCCATCAACCGAATCAGGAGTACGCATGTTCAAGTCTCTGTTTCAACGCTTCAGCCAGGTCACCGGTATCGCGCTCGGCCTGGGCATGGCTTTCGCCGCCCAGGCGCAGTCGACCGACGTGACTTACTTGTTGCCGGCGCCGCCGAACCTGCCGGCGTTCGCCCCGTGGATCATTGCGCAGCAGAAGGGTTACTACGCCGCCCAGAACCTGAACATGACCTTCATCGCTGCCAAGGGCGGTGTGGATGTGGCGAAACAGATCGGTGCCGGTAACGCCATGCTCGGCGGTGCTCTGGGCGATACCCCGATTGTGGTGCGGGCCAACGGTATTCCAGTGCGCGCCGTCGCGGTGCTGGGCGCCGGCGGCGTGACGATGATTGCCACCAATGCTGCCGAAAACATCAACTCGATCACCGACCTCAAAGGCAAGACGATGACCGTGATGTCCTACTCGGACACCACCTACTACGCCTTGCTCGCCTCTCTACGCCGAGCCGGCCTGAGCAAAAACGATGTGAACATTCAGGCAGCCGGGCCTTCGGGCGTCTGGCAGTTGTTCTCGGCCGACAAAGCCCAGGCAATGGCCGGCGTGCCGGACTGGGTGGTCAATGCCGAAGAAGCCGGCGCGAAGATCAAGCTGATCCCTCAATCGCAGATTTTCGAGAGCATGGCCCAGGCGATCCTCGCTTCCGACGATGCCATCGAGCATCACCCCGAGATTGTTCGCGGCGTGGTCCAGGCCACCCTGCAAGGCATGCGCGACATCATTCAGGACCCCAAAGCCGCCGCGGTCACCTTCGCCAAGGCTGTCCCCGCCTATGCCGGCAAGGAAGCGTCGCTGGAGAAAATCTTCAGGCTCTACGTCGAGCATGTCTATGCCAATCAGGCCGTTCTGGGCCGAATCGATCCGGCACGACTCGAAGCGGTCCGTCAGTTCTATGTCAGCGAAGGCATCGTCAGCCATGAGCCAAAACTCGACGAGCTGTACACCAATCAATTCATCGACACCCAAACAGCCGCGCAATAACGGCGAGTGACAACAAGGTACCGACACGATGAAAAACCTTAATAACTCCGTGCTGGGCAGCGTTGCACTGCTGATCCTGTTCCTGGTGCTCTGGCAGTGGGGCCCGGGACTGCTCGGCATGCCCGAATTCGTCATGCCGCAACTGAGCCGTGTGGCCCAGGAAAGCCTGGTGATGTGGCAAACCGGAGGTCTGCTGCAACACACTCTGATTACCGCGTTCGAAATCATTGTCGGCTTCGGTCTGGGAGCCCTGCTCGGCGTGGCCATCGGTGTCTCGCTGGGACTCTCGCCCGCCGCCGAAGCCATGCTGTCGCCCTACATTCTGGCGCTGCAAATCGCCCCGAAAGTCGCCTTCGCTCCGCTATTTGTCATGTGGCTGGGCTACACCATCTATCCGAAGATCCTGATCGCCATCCTGATCGTGTTCTTCCCGGTGATGATCAACGTACTGTCGGCGATCCGCACCGTTGACCCGGACATGATCAACCTCGTCCGGACGATGAACGCCAGCCGCTGGCAGATCTTTCGCCTGGTGGAATTCCCTTCGGCCATGGCCGCACTGTTCTCCGGCCTGCGCATAGCGTCGACCCTGGCCGTGATCGGCGTCACCGTCGGTGAACTGGTCGGTGGCAACCAGGGCCTGGGCTTCCTGCTGGTCGATGCCGAAGGCCAGGGCAATACCGCGGGTGTGTTCGTGGCCATCGTCATGCTCACGCTGATCGGTGTACTCGCTTATGGCGCGGTGGTCTGGACCGAGAAACGCGTCCTGCACTACATGCCCAAAGCCATGCTGAGTACCCAATGATGACGACCCTCAATCGTTTGCTCGAAGGCCGTCGGGTGCTGGTCACCGGTGGCGCCCGCGGATTGGGTTATGCCTTTGCCCAGGCCATCGGCCGGGCCGGCGCCCACGTGGTGATCGCCGACATTCTCGCCGAGCGTGTTCAGCAATCGGCCGCCGAACTGGTCGCCGAAGGCCTGACCGTTCATGGCGTGGCCGTCGATCTGGCGCAACCCGACTCGATCGACACCTGCGTGGCTGAAACCACCCGGCTGCTGGGTGGCCTCGACGGTCTGGTGAACAACGCCTCGATCACCAATTCCGGTGGCAAGACGTGCGAAGAGCTGAGCCTCGATACCTGGGATCAGGTCATGCACGTCAATGTCCGCGGCACTTGGCTGATGACCAAGGCGTGCCTGCCGGCCCTGCGCGCCAGCGGTCATGGCGCCATCGTCAACCTGGCATCCGACACGCCGCTGTGGGGCGCGCCGAACCTGCTGGCGTATGTCGCAAGCAAGGGCGCAATCATCGCCATGACCCGCAGCCTGGCCCGCGAACTGGGTACCGACAACATCACCGTCAACGCCATCGCGCCTGGCCTGGTGCTGGTCGAAGCCACCGCCTACGTGCCTGAAGCACGTCACCGTTTGTACAACGAGCAGCGGGCCATTCAACGCCCGCAACTCCCCGAGGACGTCAGCGGCGCCGTGCTCTTCGCGCTGTCCGACCTCGCCCGTTTCATCACTGGACAAACCCTGCCGGTCAACGGCGGGTTCGTAATGCCTTGATCAGGAGACTGCCATGACTAATCTATCTGCACACTCATCTGCACATTCATCTGAGCAGCAAGACGCCCCGAAAAGCTGGGAACAGCCGGCCGGCAGTGACCTCGAAAGCTGGATGAACACCCGTATCGCCCGCTACGAAACGCGTCAGTACGATTGGAACGCGCTGAAATTCCAGGCCGACTACGACCCGAAATTCCGCCGCGCACAAATGCGTTACATCGGTACCGGCGGCACCGGTATCAGCACCGACATGAACACCATTCCCTCGGAGAACTTCACGTTCTCCACCATGGTGATTCCGGCCGGTCACGAAGGCCCGCCGCACCTGCACACCGACGTTGAAGAAGTGTTCTTCGTGCTGCGCGGCAAACTCAAAGTGGTGATCGAAAAGGACGGTGAGCGCTTCGAAACGATCCTGACCGACCGTGACGTCATTTCCGTGCCACCGGGCGTGTACCGCGAAGAGATCAACATCGGCGATGAAGATGCGCTGATGTGCGTGATGCTCGGTGCGAAAAAACCGCTGACCCCGACCTACCCGCCAGAACACCCTCTGGCCTCGATCAAGCGCGGATAAGCCCATGTCGTACGCCATCGATAATCTCGTCCCGCCGCTCACGGCTGACCTCCAGGCGCAGCTGGCCCTGCACTTTCCTTTGCGTACGCTGGGGATCGCTGGCGGTCGCCAGGCCTTTCGCGAATGTGGAACCGGGCCGGCGATTGTGTTGTTGCACGGGATCGGCTCGGGCTCGGCGTCGTGGTTAGAGGTGGCGCAAGCGCTTGGCCAGAGCGCACATGTGATTGCCTGGGACGCTCCCGGCTACGGTGACTCCACGCCGCTGAGATCGTTGGCCCCCGACGCTTCGGACTACGCCGAACGACTGCTGCAGATGCTCGATGCGCTAGGCATCCAGCGCTGTGTGCTGGTCGGTCACTCGCTCGGGGCGATTACTGCCACAGCGTTCGCCAGCGGCGTGCACCAACAGCGGATCAGCCGGCTGGTGTTGATCAGTCCGGCCCGGGGCTACGGTCATCCATCGCGCGCCTTGCAGCGCCAGGAAGTGCGCAGCAAACGCCTGCAAGCCCTGGAACAACTGGGCATTCAACGCATGGCCGAACAACGCAGCGCCTACATGCTTTCGCCCACTGCCAGCCCCAAGGCACACGCCTGGGTGCAGTGGAACATGGCCCGGCTCAATCCCGATGGCTATCGCCAGGCCATAGAACTGCTGTGCAGCGAGGACCTGCTGCGGCACGCGCCACTGTCGATGCCTTGCGAAGTGCATTGCGGCGAAGCCGACGGCATCACCGCGCCCGAAAACTGCCTGACCCTGGCCAAGGCCTTGGGAGGCACGTTCAACCTGATTACCGATGCCGGGCATGCCAGCCCCATCGAACAACCTTGTGTGGTGGCGGGCCGCTTGGCCTTTGCCATCAAAGAATCCCTGACAGGTGCATCGCTATGAACGATTCAGATCTGCTGAAGGATGCTCAGGACAAGTACATCGTGCCGGGCCTGGAGCGCGGATTGCTGCTGCTCTGCGAGTTCAGCCGGCGCAATCGCACGTTGACCGCGCCGGAACTGGCCCGGCGCCTGGCACTGCCGCGCTCGACGATCTTTCGCCTGCTGACGACACTGGAAACCATGGGGTTTGTCACCCGCAGCGGCAATGAATACCGCCTTGGCATGTCGGTGCTGCGCCTGGGCTTCGAGTACCTGGCCTCGCTGGAGCTGACCGAACTCGGCCAACCGCTGCTGGCCCGTTTGTGCGACCGCCTCAACTACCCGAGCAATCTGGTGGTGCGCGATGGCCGCTCGATCGTCTACGTGGCCAAAGTCTCGCCGCCCTCGGTGTTCTCCAACGCGGTGAATGTCGGCACTCGCCTCCCCGCCCACGCCACTGTCCTGGGGCGCATTCTGCTCGAAGACCTGTCGCTGGCCGAATTGCGTGAACTGTACCCGGAAGATCACCTGGAGCAGTTTTCGCCCTGCACGCCGAAAACCGTGCTGGAGCTGTTTGACATGGTTCAAGCCGACCGTCAGCGCGGTTTCGTCAGTAGCGAAGGTTTCTTCGAGTCAGCGATTTCGACCGTCGCCGCCCCGGTGCGCGATCAGACCGGGCATATCGTCGCTGCACTGGGCGTGACGATTCCGACCGTTCAGATCGGTCACGTCAACTTCAACGAATTGCTCCTGCAGGTGCGTCGCAGTGCCGACGAGCTGTCGCGGTTGCTCGACTACAACAGCGCTGCCGCCCACGACGGCCAGAACCGCGTAACAGCCTTGATGAGGGATTGAGATGAGTCTCTATCAACTGCAAGACAGCACCGCAATCGTCACCGGCGGCTCTTCGGGGATTGGCCTGGCCTGTGTCGAGCTGTTGCTCGAAGCCGGCGCAGCCGTGGCCTTCTGCGGTCGCGACGAAAATCGCCTGCGCAGTGCCGAAGCCGGATTGCGTCAACGCTTCCCCGAGGCACGGTTGCTGGCCCACGTGTGCAATGTGCTCGACGCGGACTCGGTCAACGCCTTTGCCGCCGCCAGCCTGGCCGCACTGGGGCCGGCCAGCGTGCTGATCAACAACGCCGGACAAGGTCGGGTGTCGACCTTCGCCGACACCACCGATAGCGCCTGGACCGAAGAGTTGCACTTGAAATTCTTCTCGGTGATCAACCCGGTCCGCGCATTCAAGACACAGCTTGAAAGCCAAGCGAACGCGGCCATCGTCTGCGTCAATTCGCTACTGGCCAGCCAGCCGGAACCGCACATGGTCGCCACCTCGGCCGCTCGCGCCGGGGTCATGAATCTGGTGCGTTCGATGGCCACCGAATTTGCCGGTGAAGGCATTCGGGTCAACGGCATTCTCATTGGCCTGGTCGAGTCCGGGCAATGGCGCCGACGTTTTGAAGCCCGCGAAGAGCGGGATCTTGACTGGACCCAATGGACCGCCCAACTGGCGCAACGCAAACACATTCCCTTGGGGCGTCTGGGCCTGCCGATTGAAGCGGCCCGCGCGATCCTGTTTCTGGCCTCGCCTCTGTCGGCTTACACCACAGGCAGCCATATCGATGTTTCTGGAGGCCTGTCCCGCCATGCGTAATGAAAATACTGTCACCGTTGGCGCTGCCATCACCGCGTTTCTCGAACAATGCGACGTCAAAGCCGCATTCGGCGTGATCTCGATCCACAACATGCCGATCCTCGATGCGTTCGCCGTTCGGGGCAACATCCGCTTCGTCATGGCCCGTGGTGAAGCCGGCGCCACCAACATGGCAGACGCCTATGCCCGCACCACCGGTGGTCTGGGCGTCTGCCTGACGTCCACCGGTACCGCGGCCGGTAACGCCGCCGGGGCCATGGTCGAAGCTCTGACCGCCGGCACGCCGCTGCTGCACATTACCGGACAGATCGAAACGCCGTACCTGGATCAAGAGTTCGCGTACATCCACGAAGCGCGTGACCAATTGACCATGCTCAAGGCCGTCTCGAAGGCCGCGTTCCGTGTGCGCAGCGTCGAAACCGCCATCAGCACCCTGAAGCTGGCCGTGCAAACCGCGTTGACCGCGCCTACCGGGCCGGTCAGCGTGGAAATCCCGATCGATATCCAGTCGACCTTTATCCCGATGCCGACCGACCTGTCTCCCCTGCCGATTCCGGTTGCCGTGCCCGCGCCCGAAGCGCTGGACCTGGTCGCCGAGCGTCTGGTCACGGCCACACGTCCACTGCTGTGGCTTGGCGGCGGCGCGCGGCATGCAGGCCCCCAAGTCAAGCGCCTGCTGGACATGGGCGTCGGCGTGATCACCTCGACCCAGGGCCGCGGTGTGGTCAATGAAGATGACGAACGCTGCCTTGGCGCGTTCTCGCAAAACAAACGGGTCGAGCAGTTCCTGCAAAGCTGCGATGCCCTGCTGATCGCCGGTTCGCGCCTGCGCAGCAACGAGACGTTCAAGTACGCACTGAAATTGCCCCGCAATACCCTGCGTATCGACGCCAACCCGGCCATCGAAGGTCGCAGCTACAACAGCGAGCTGTTCATCTGCGGTGATTCGGCGCTGGCCCTCGAAGGCCTGGCCGACCGTCTCGAAGGTCGCCTGCAGATCGACCCGACGTTCCTCGCCGAACTCAAGGACGTCCGCGAAAAGTCCCGCACCCAACTGATGGCCGACCTTGGCCCGTACTCGGCCATGGTCGAGCAACTGCAAGCCCTTACCGGGCGCAATTTTTCCTGGGTTCGCGACGTCACGCTGTCCAACAGCATCTGGGGCAATCGCCTGCTGACCCTGTTCCATCCGCGCGCAGGCGTGCATGCGCTGGGCGGCGGCATTGGCCAGGGCCTGTCGATGGGTATTGGTGCCGCGGTGGCTGCTGCGCAAACGGCGCCTGAACGCAAGGTCTTCGCCCTGGCCGGTGACGGCGGTTTCATTCTCAACCTCGGCGAGCTGGCGACGCTGGTGCAGGAAAAGGCCAACGTGGTGATTCTGCTGATGAACGATCAGCGTTACGGCGTGATCCGCAACATTCAGGACGCGGTCTATGGCAGCCGTCACTGCTACGTCGACCTGCACACGCCGGACTATTCCAAGCTGTCTGAATCGCTGAACCTGCGCCACGGCCTCGTGACCGACCTGAAGGATTTCGGCAACGTCGTCGACAGCGCACTGGCTCAACCCGGGCCGTTCCTGCTGGAAGTCGACATGCTCAGCGTCGGCAGCTTCGCCACCCAGTTTGCCGGTCCGCCCAACAGCGAAACCAAAGCGCAGAAAGCCACGGCTTGAGGACTTCGTCATGTTGCATATCACCATGATCGGCTGCGGCGCCATTGGCGTCGGCGTGCTCGAGTTACTGGAGAAGGACCCGCAGCTGTGCGTTGATTACGTCATTGCCTCGGCCGGATCCGAAGAACTGGTGCGCCAGCGGCTGGCGTGTTTCAAACAGCCGCCGCAGGTGCTGACCGCGTTGCCGGCCGACGCCCGCCCCGACCTGCTGGTCGAGTGCGCCGGCCACCGCGCCATCGAAGAACATGTGCTGCCAGCGCTGGAGCGTGGCATTGCGTGCCTGATCGTCTCGGTCGGTGCGCTGTCCGAAGTCGGCCTGGTCGAACGCCTTGAAGCAGCGGCAGAACGTGGCCAGACCCGCATCGAATTGCTGCCTGGTGCCATCGGTGGCATCGACGCCTTGTCCGCGGCCAAGGTCGGCGGACTGGATTCGGTCAATTACACCGGTCGCAAACCGGCACGCGCCTGGAAAAACACCCCCGCCGAACAGGCCTGTGATCTGGACAGCATTACCGAAGCCACGGTGATTTTTCAGGGCAGCGCCCGCGAAGCGGCACGCCTTTATCCAAAAAACGCCAACGTCGCCGCAACCTTGTCGCTGGCCGGGCTCGGTCTCGATCGCACCCACGTGACGCTGATCGCCGACCCACTGAGCGAGGAAAACGTCCATCACTTCGAAGCGCGCGGCGCCTTTGGCGGTTTCGAATTGAGTTTGCGTGGCAAGCCGCTGCTGGCCAACCCGAAGACCTCGGCGCTGACCGTCTACAGCGTCGTCCGCGCCTTGGGCAACCACGCCCATGCAATTTCGATTTAGGGGACCGTCGATGACTCTCGAACAGACTTTACCGATCTGCATTGCCGGCGAATGGCGACTGGGTCGCGGCGAGCGCTACGCCACACGCTACCCCGCCACCGGCGAAGCGGTTGCCTGGCTCAATGCCGCCAGTGTCGAAGACGTCGAGGACGCCGTGCACGGCGCCCACCAGGCGTTTTTGCACAGCGGCTGGGCACAGCGCAAACCCCACGAACGGGCCAGCGTGCTGTATCGCATTGCCGAGCTGATCCGTCAGCGCAGCGAAGAACTGGCGCAATTGCAGCGTCAGGACAACGGCAAACCGATCAACGAAACCCGTGCTCTGGTCGCCAGCGCCGCCGGAACTTTCCAGTTCTTCGCCGCCGCCTGTGAAACCCTCGAAGAAACCATCACGCCATCGCGGGGTGATTTCGTCAGCATGAGTGTTTACGAGCCGATGGGTGTCATCGCCGCGATCACGCCGTGGAACTCACCGATTGCCAGCGAAGCGCAGAAAGTCGCTCCGGCACTCGCTGCCGGCAATGCGGTGGTGATCAAACCGGCGGAAATCACCCCGTTGATGGCCTTGCAACTGGCGCGCATCTGCGAAGACGCCGGATTGCCGAAAGGTCTGCTCAGTGTGCTGCCTGGCAAGGGCTCGCTGCTCGGCGATGCGTTGACCCGTCATCCTCTGGTCAAGCGCGTGTCGTTCACCGGCGGCACTAAAACCGGCAAACACATAGCCCACATCGCCGCAGACAAGATGATGCCGGTGTCGCTGGAGCTGGGCGGTAAATCACCGACCATCGTTCTCGATGACGCCGACCTCGACCATGCCGTGGCGGGTGTGCTGTACGGCATCTTCAGTTCTTCGGGCGAAGCCTGTATCGCCGGTTCGCGGTTATTCGTCGCCCGTGCTCTGTACGAGCCGTTCATGGCGCGTCTGGTAGCGGCGGCAGCCGAACTGCGTGTCGGTGATCCGGCGGATGAGCGCACGCAAATGGGCCCGCTGATCAGCGCAGGCCACCGTGAGTCGGTCGAGCGCTACGTCGCGCTGGGGCTGGCCGAAGGTGGACGTTTGCTGCTCGGTGGGCAACGCCCGAGCGGTGGTGTTTACGACCAGGGCTATTACTACCCGCCGACCATCCTCGAAGGTTTGAACAACAGCCAACAGGTCTGCCAGGAAGAAATCTTCGGACCGGTGCTGGTGGCCATGCCGTTTGATGACGAAGCGCAATTAATCGAACAGGCCAACGACAGTTTGTATGCCCTCGCCGCCGGGATCTGGACGCGCGATTACAAACGCGCCTGGGCGCTGGGTCGAAAAATCCAGGCCGGCACGGTGTGGATCAACACCTACAAACAATTCTCGATTTCCACCCCCTTCGGCGGCTGGCGCGACAGTGGCCTGGGCCGAGAAAAAGGTCGCCTCGGCATCCTGCAATACATGGAACAGAAGAGCCTTTATTGGGGCATGAATGAACAGCCACTGGCCTGGGCCGGTGTGCAACAAGAGGTAGGGTTATGAGCGTCTTAGGCATTGATGAAGTCACTTACGGCGTCGAGGACCTCGACACCAGTGCGCGTTTTTTCAGCGATTGGGGCCTGACAAAAGTCAGCGAGCAAGCCGACGAGGTGATCTTCGAAACCCTCAACGGCTGCCGAGTGGTGCTCGCCGACATCAACAAGGCAGGCCTGCCGCCCGCCATCGAAGCCGGTTCGACGGTACGCGAAGTGGTCTGGGGGGTTGAAAGCGCGGCTGATCTTGCGCTCTACAGCCAGCGCATCGCTCAGGATCCGGGTTTCATCAATGCCAATGGCCGTATCGGTTGCACCGACCCCAATGGCCTGGCGATCCGCCTGCAAGTGACCCGCAAGCGTGAACTGGAGATCGAGTGCAGCGGCCACAACACCTGGCAAACCAAAGGCCGAATCAACAAGGCCGCGCCGATCTACGAGCGCGCCACGCCGATTGAAGTCGGTCATGTGGTGTTTTTCGTCAAAGACGTGAACGCCTGCGAAGCTTTCTATCACGAGCGTTTCGGCTTCCAGGCCTCCGACCGCTATCCGGATCGCGGAGCCTTCCTGCGCACTGCCGAAGAAGGCGGTCACCACGACCTGTTCATGCTGCAACTGCCCGCCCCTCGTGCAGGCCTGAACCACGTCGCCTTCACCGTGCGCGACGTGCACGAAGTATTCGGCGGCGGCATGCACATCTCCCGCAGCGGCTGGGCAACGGAAATCGGCCCCGGTCGGCACCCGGTGTCTTCGGCGTTTTTCTGGTACTTCAAGAACCCGGCCGGCGCGCTGGTCGAGTACTACGCCGATGAAGACCAATTGACCGGCGAATGGCAGCCGCGCGCCTTTGAGCCTGGCCCGACGATGTTTGCCGAATGGGCGATTGCCGGCGGCATCGATGGCAATACCCGACGCCAGCAACATGTCGAAGCGCCGCAAGGCAAGTTCCTTACCGACAAACCGAAACCTTAAGCCGGAGGTCAATGAGATGAGCAATACCGAACCCTACCTGGAGCCACATCAGGCCCGTAAACGGCCCAACACCCAATTCGAAGAGTTGCTCGGCGACTCCATCGAACGCGCCTTTGGCAATGGGGTGACCGAGTTGCCCGACCTGCTCGCGCACCTGAACCTGGCCGGGCCGCCCTGCCCGCTGACCACCGGAGAGTGGACCGCGGACGCCTATAAAACCCTGATGGTTCGGCTGGGCGAATGACCCACCGGAGGTAAATAAGAAATGACTATGAATACAACCGTCGATCCTGCCGAAAACCTCTTGGCCAATGGTTTGAAGAACCTTTGGTTCCCGGTCCTGCCATCCGATCAGTTGGGCGAAAAACCAGTGTCGATCCGCCGACTGGGCTACAAAATCGCCTTGTGGCGCGACAACGACGGCAGCGTCCACGCCCTCGAAGATCACTGCCCGCATCGCGGCGCGCCATTGTCCCAGGGCCCGGTGCTGGGCGATCGCCTGCAATGCCCTTATCACGGCGTCGAAGTACGCTGCGACGGCACCGTCACCAAAGTCCCCGGCAGCCCGGGATGCAAGCTCGAAGGCAGCCGCCCGACGCGGATGTTCCACACCCGTGAAGCCGCCGGCGCAATCTTTCTCTACAACGCTGCCGAACCGCACGTCGACACTCCGCCGGAACTGGTCCTGCCCGAGCAACTGACCTCCCCTGAATGGAGCAGCTTCGTTTGCTACACAGAGTGGAAAGGCGACTACCGCTACGTCATCGATAACGTCATGGACCCGATGCACGGCACCTACCTGCACAAGATGTCGCACTCCATGAGCGAAGGCGAAGCTACTGCCAAGTTCGTCACCCGCGACACGGACAATGGTTTCTTCTTCGAGAAGGAAGGCCAGCGCGGGGTGAATTTCGACTGGACCGAGTTCATGGACAATGGCTGCCATTGGCTGCGTCTGGAAATCCCTTATCCGAAAACCGGTGGCCCGGGCGGCAACTTCACCATCATCGGCAGCTACACGCCGAGCAGCCGTTCGTTGTCGGCGGTGTTCCACTGGCGTTGCCGTCCGCTGACCGGCTGGCAGCGCGACACCTGGCGCTTCCTCTACAGGAATCGTCTGGAAGCACGGCACTGGGCAGTGCTGGAACAGGATCGGGTGTTGCTCGAATTCATGGAGCCGGACGCCAACCAGCGGGAAAACCTCTACCAGCATGACCTCGGTGTGGTGCGTCTGCGTCGCTACCTGAAAAACGCTGCCAAGGCCCAACTGGAGTTGATCGACGCGAAGCAGTTGCCATGAATCTGCCTATTGTCGAAAAGAGGTGAACGATGTCCCATTCCTCCCCCCTCACCGCGCTCGTGCATACCCTGCGCTACGAAGCCGAAGGCATCATCAGTGTCGAGTTGCGGCCGTTTGGCGACACGGTGTTCGCCCCGTTCGACGCCGGCTCGCACATTGACCTGCATCTGCCCAATGGTTTGGTGCGCAGTTATTCGCTGCTCAACTCGCCGACCGATCAAGGCCGTTATGTGATCGGTATCCTGCGCGACCGCAACAGCCGTGGCGGCTCCGAATACGTACACGGGCACTTGCGAGTCGGCATGCAACTGCCGATTTCATCCCCGCGCAATAACTTCCAGCTCGACCTGAGCGCCAGGCACAGCGTACTGGTGGCCGGCGGTATCGGCATCACGCCGATCTACTGCATGCTCCGCCAGCTGCTGGCACTGGGAAAATCCGCCGAGCTGATCTACTGCGCCCGGTCGCGGCAGGAGGCCGCGCTGGTGGAAGAGCTCAGTGGCCTGAGCGCCAACGTGCTTTACCACTTCAACGACGAAAAGGGCATGCCGCCAGACCTGAGCGTCTATCTGGCGGATCAGCCCAGCGACACGCACTTCTATTGCTGCGGTCCAACGCCGATGCTCGATGCGTTCGAAAGCACCTGCGAAGGCCTCGGCTATCCCCATGCGCATATAGAGCGCTTCGCGGCGGCCGAACTGCCGCCGTCCGAAGACGCGCAGAGCAGTTACAGCGTCGAGCTGAAAAAATCCGGCAAGACGCTTTCGATTGAGCCGGGTTTGAGTTTGCTCGACGTGTTGCTTGAGGCGGGCTGCGACATTGAGCACAGCTGTCGCGAAGGGGTTTGCGGTTCGTGCGAAACACGGGTTCTGGAGGGCGATATCGACCACCGCGATGGCGTACTGACCAAAGCCGAGCGCGCGGCGAATAAATCGATGATGGTGTGTGTATCGGGATGCAAGAGTCGGCGACTGGTACTTGATCTATAACACCGGGTTCAATTTTATCGAATAAACAGGCCGACATTTTTGTCGGCCTTTTTTATGGGCGTGAAATAAAGACGCACAACAATGTGCAGTTTCGTTACCCCCTGAGGCCTACGTTTCACGGGCAACACAAAAAAACATGTTCCAAGTATAAACAATTGTTTTTATTGAAATTATTACCTGCAACGGGAGAAATCGGCAGTTGGCATAATTTCTGCTCTATCACCCATAAGTTTATAGGCTATACGCCGTATTACCCATGAAACAGTAAAACAAAAAAAACGCACTCACTACCGCAACACTCGACGTCATCCGCCCATTGCCACATTAAAGGCAAGCGGGAAAGTGTTGCCGATCATTGTGCAGTGCTCAACTTTGCAGGGGAGTTCAATATGAAGAATTACGTTATATGCCTGGGGTTGATGATGACCAGTTGCGTCAGTTTCGCAGGCGAACCCGGTCCTGCCTCGCCGGAGACGTCGAGTACCGCTAAAAAGCCGTTTCCGCATATCGCCTGGCATAGCGATGATGGCGAAAGTAGCCTGGATATCGGCGGTGCCCTGCGGACCAACTACCGCGACGAACATTGGACCACCACTGAAAACAATGGCCGGTTTCTCTTCGACACGTTCCGCCTCGATGTGCAAGCGACCTACAAGAACCTCTTCAGTGATGTCGGCTACTGGTTCCAGGATGACGGCAAACGCTCCGTCGATCGTGGCTTCGTCGGCTATCGCCTGAACAGTAATTCAAACCTGCAAGTGGGCGCACCGTTCAAGCCGTTTGGCCTGGAACCGTATCCGCAGTTTGGCTGGAGTTATCACCTGCCCTTTTTCATGGGCTATGGCGTAAGCGCCGGCTCGGGTTTGAAGTACAGCTACAAGGATAAGGACTGGGATGTGCAACTCGCGTATTTCCCACGGATGTTGCCTTCCGACATTCGTTACTCGCCGGAAATCGGGCGTTTCGCCGACCTCAAGGACAATGCGATTCCCGCCATCCAGTCACGCCAGGACAACGAAAAACACAACCAGGTCAACGCCCGCGTCGCGCGCACCTTTGTCAACGATGGCTGGAAAACCGAAATCGGCGCGTCACTAGCTGCCGCCCAGCTGTACAACGCCACCACCAAAGAAGACGGCGACTACTGGGCCGGCGGCATTCACGCCATCATCAACGCAGGCCAATGGACCGTCTCCACCCAGGGCATCCGCTACGAGTACGATCCGAAAAACCCGGCCGGTGTCAGTAACGACTCAGTGCTGATGGGCGGTAACGGCCTGACACCCGCGTACCTGATTGCCGCCAAAGCCACCATTGCTTCGCTGAACGTCAGCTACGACATCCTCACGCCCAAACTGGGTCAGTTGAAAAAGATCAAGCTGTACAACGACTACAGTCGCCTGATGAAAGACCAGAAAGGTTGGGACGACTCGCAGATGTACACCGTCGGTGCGCAGTTCCTGGCCATGCCGATCATGGCCTGGGTCGACCTGACCTGGGCGAAAAATGCCAACCCCTATGGCGGTGCGGAAAACGGCTCCGGCTTTACCAACACCAGTTCGATCGGCAGCAATGCCTGGTATTACCGGACCAATGTCAACATCGGGTATTACTTCTGACTATTACTGCATCTGCTGCAGCAATGAACTGCAACTGCCCTGACTAGTGCTTGTGCATTGACTCTTTAGACTCCCGATACGACCAATGTGTATCTGGAGTTCCAAATGGCTAGCACCGTGACAACTCAGGAAACTGGCGGGCCTCAGGTTATTTGCGCAAGGCGCGCCATGGCAGTTGCTCGAACCGTAGGGTTTGATTGCCGAGCTGCAACATGGGCGAATTATTGTCTACGCTGCATTGCTGGACATCACACTGGCAACCCGGTTGATGCAAAGGGAGCGCACAGATGAACCGTCTTACTGCAAAAGATTTTGCCCCTGAACTGCTGGAACTCTACGACTACTACGCCCACGGCATGATCAACAGGCGAGAGTTTCTGGATCGGGCGGTATTGTTCACGTTAGGTGGTTTGACGGCCAGCGCACTCCTCGCCGCCCTGAGCCCCAACTATGCGCTCGCCGAGCAGGTGCCCATTACCGACCCGGACATCATCGCCGAATACCTCACCTATCCCTCACCCAAGGGACACGGGCAAGTCCGTGGCTATCGGGTGCGCCCGGCGAAAGCCAGCGGCAAGGTGCCGGCAGTGGTGGTCGTGCATGAAAATCGCGGGCTCAATCCCTACATCGAGGATGTCGCCCGACGGCTGGCCAAGGCAGGATTCATCGCCCTCGCCCCCGACGGCCTGACATCGGTCGGAGGTTATCCCGGCAACGATGAAAAGGGTCAGGAACTGCAGCAGACTGTCGACCCTGAAAAGCTCATGAATGACTTTTTCGCCGCCATCGAGTGGCTGATGAAGGATGACTCGACTACTGGAAAAATCGGCATCGTCGGGTTCTGTTATGGCGGTGGCGTCGCCAATGCCGCGGCCGTGGCCTATCCAGAATTGGGTGCTGCCGTGTCCTTTTATGGCCGCCAGCCGAAGGCTGAAGAGGTCATCCGTATTCAAGCACCTCTGCTACTGCACTATGCCGAACTGGACACGCGGACCAATGAAGGATGGCCCGCCTTTGAGCAGGCGTTGAAAGCTGCCGGCAAGACTTACGAAGCCTACATCTACCCTGGCGCTAACCATGGTTTCCATAACGACTCCACGCCTCGATACGATGAAGCCGCCGCCAGGCTTGCCTGGAGCAGGACGCTGGATTGGTTCCGGCGGTACCTGGCTTAGCGTTGAAAACGTCCGCAACACGAGAACTTGCGCACGGTCAGTGAGGCGTTGCACCCGGCAGGAACCTCGCTCAGGAACCGGATCGCGGCTGCAGCCACTTTCCAAACAGACGTGTCACCCGAGGCATGAACACGTAGACCACCAACAGCACAATGCTGGCCGTGATCAGCACATTGCCTTGCACATAGCCGCCCAGCCAGGGCACCCAGCCAAACAACGGTTTGAACAACATCGGCACCAGAAAGCTCAGGGGCAGGATGACCAAAAAGGTCACGCAGGCCTGCTTCCAGCGCGGAGGGGGCGGCGCAGCCTCATCAGTCGGAGTAAACCAGAACTCACGGTCGGCCTTGACCTCGGTCTGGTCGCCATCGGCGAGCAATGGCCGCGCCTCTTCTACCAGCTTGCGGCGATCCTCGGAATCGAGCCAATGCTGCAATTGTTCGGTCGTGGCGAAGCGCAGCACACTGGTGAACTGGGCCAGCCCCTGGCTTTGTCCGCGCATCACATCAATGCCCAGATGCCCTGGATACGTGCGCGCTATGGCGATGGTGTGACGCAACCAGTTTTCATACGCCTCATCCCCACCCTTTTTGACCCGATGGCGCACCAGCAGTGTGACCACGCCTTCCGACAATTCGATGTTCATGACTGACTCTCCGAGCAGGCCCGTTGGCAGTGACGGCGCAGCGAACTGCGCCGTTGAGCAACGGTATTTTTCGCGGCTCACTTGACCTGACGTTGCGGCGCCTTGTGCACCATGGTGTAAGCGTAATCCACGCCCATGCCGTAGGCACCACTGTGCTCGCGCACCAGGTCCATCACTGCATCGTAAGTCTCTTTGTGTGCCCAGTCGCGCTGGTACTCGAGCAACACTTGCTGCCAGGTCACCGGCACCGCACCGGCCTGGATCATCCGCTGCACCGACATGTCGTGAGCTTCTTTGGTCGTCCCGCCCGATGCGTCGGTGACGATGTACACCTCGTAGCCTTCGGCCAGCGCTTCCAGAGCCGGGAAGTTCAAGCACACCTCAGTCCAGAGCGCGGCCATGATCAGCTTTTTGCGACCGGTGGCCTTCACCGCTTCTACCAGTTTTTTATCTTCCCAGGAGTTCATCGAGGTGCGCTCGATGGGCTGATGATCGGGAAACACACTAAGCAATTCCGGCCAGATGTAGCCGCTGAAGCTTTCGGTTTCGACCGACGTCAAAATGGTCGGCACGTTGAAGATCTTCGCAGCTTTGGCCAGTGCAACGGTGTTGTTCTTCAGGGTTTGACGATCGATCGATTGCACGCCGAAGGACATTTGTGGCTGGTGGTCGATCAGGATCAGAGCGGAGTTGGTTGGGTTGAGCAATTCACGAATAGACATGGCGTGTTCCTTTTGATGTCGCTGTTCTGGATAGATGAGTTCGTTTGGCTACAAGGCTCGGTGCGTACTCCGGTTGGAGGTGATGTGCTACCGGCTTGGAACCTAATGTAGTTTCTGGATAAAACCGAAACAATTACCTAAAATGCATAATCATTATTTCCAAAATAGGGACAGTCTTGGACCGGATCGAATGCATGCGTGCTTTTGTCGCCACCGTCGGAGCAAACGGCTTTGCCGCCGCAGCCCGAGCGATGGATGTGCCACGCTCAAAAGTCAGCAAACAGATTCAGGCGCTGGAAGAGGCCATCGGTGTGCAGTTGCTGCAGCGCACGACGCGCAGCCTGCACCTGACCGAGGCCGGCGCGGAGTACTACGAAGCGGCCCGCGAAGTGATCGCGTCCGTGGACGAAGCCGAGCAACGGGCGCGTAACGGCATTGGCGAGCTACGCGGCGTGCTGCGGGTCAACGCGCCGATGTCGTTCGGTCTGCGGCGGCTCGGGCCGCTGATCCCGTTGTTTCATGAGCAGCATCCGAACATTGAGCTGCAACTGGTCCTGAGCGACCAGCAGGTCGACCCGGTACGCGGCGGCTTCGATGTGACCATCCGCATCGCGAGCCTGCCGGACTCCTCCCTGGTGGCCCGACTGCTGGCGCCCGCTCCGCGGATCATGGTCGCCTCCCCGGCTTATCTTGAGCGTGCGGGCACACCGCAATCGCCAAAGGACCTGAGCACCCACCAATGCCTGAATTATGGCTACCTGCAGAGTGGCGTCAGCCTGCAATTGAGCAACGGCCACGAGACGCAGCGCGTACACGTCACCGGTCCTCTGCATGCCAACAATGGCGACCTGCTGGCCCAGGCCGCAGAAGCCGGCATGGGGATCGCCTTGCTGCCGAGCTTCATTGTCGAAGAGGCTTTGGCGGCCGGCAGGCTGGTCGCCGTGTTGTGCGAATGGCAGGCCCCACCGATCAGCATCAACGCGGTCTACTCGTCTGCACGTCGGGTTCCGCAGAAGACCCGGGCGTTTATCGAGTTTTTGGTGGCGCAGCTTGCGCAAAAGCCGAGTTGAGTCGTAATGCTTCACTTAAGCCGTAATGCGATCTGTAGCAGCTGCCGAAGGCTGCGTTCGGCTGCGCAGCAGTCGTAAAATCAGCAATTGCGGTGTGTCAGGTACACCACGGCAGCCGGACTCACGACTGCTCCGCAGCCGAACGCAGCCTTCGGCAGCTGCTACAAAGAATGCCGCGCGGCTGAAATTGCTTAAATGAACAGCATTACGAGTTGAGTCGGCGCCTTGGCTCTCCCTCAAGCAACCTGCCCATCGGGCAGATACGCGGCGATATTGCGCATTGCGCGCTCAACGTACTGTTCTTTCTCCCCGACTGGCGCGACGTAGTGCAATGCGCTTTCTGCCGCTTCGACGCCTTTCAGGCGGGCGATGATCCAGGCCGCAAGATAGACCGAAGCGAGGCATCCACCGGCGGTGGCGATGTTGCCTTTGGCGAAGAACGGCTGGTTAAGGACATCGATGCCAGCCGCCTGGACCCACGGTTTCGTCGTCAAGTCCGTGCAGGCTGGTACACCCTCCAGCAAGCCAAGCTTGGCCAGCACCAGCGTGCCGGAACATTGCGCACCCAGGAGCTGCTTCGAGGGATCAAGTTGCAACTGCGCCATAAGGGCGGTGTCCGCCACGACTTCGCGAGTCTGCATGCCGCTCCCGACAATCACCGCATCGGCTTCGCTCGCCTCGCGAAGCGTTGCCTGGGAATCGATCACCACTCCGTTCATTGAACGGACACGGGCCGCAGGGCTGGCAATCGACACGCGCCAGCCAGGTTTCTTGATGCAGTTAAGCACGCCGAGTGCGATCAGGGAGTCGAGTTCGTTGTAGCCTTCGAAGGTGAGAATGGCGATATGCATGGTTGAGCCTTCCTGCAAATGTGGCTGGTATCCGCCTGAGGGAGGCGGTTGTACAGGCGCAGGCTATGGCGAATAATTAGTACAATCAAATTATTGTAATGGATACATCTCCATGGCTCGCTCCCGGTATAAATCGTTGGTAGATGCGTTCGCGGCCGACATTCGCGCAGGACGCCTGTCACCTGGAACGCGCCTGCCCACGCACCGGGAGCTTGCGGCCAACGAAGGCCTCGCCTTGGCCACGGCGACCCGTGTCTACGCAGAGCTTGAAACAATGGGCCTGGTCAACGGCGAAACCGGGAGAGGTACGTTTGTCCGGGAGACCTCGTTGCCATCAGGATTAGGCATCGATCAGCAAGCGGTCGCCACCGGTGTTCTGGACCTTAACTTCAACTACCCTTCTCTACCAGGCCAGGCAGAACTGCTGCGTGGCGCCTTGCGCCAACTGGCGTCTTCGGGCGATCTGGAGGCATTGCTCCGTTATCAGCCCCATGGCGGGCGACAGCATGAGCGTGCGTCAGTTGCCCGGCATCTCCAGTGCCGAGGCTTGAGCGTCAGCGACGAGCACGTACTGATCGTCAACGGGGCTCAACACGGGCTGGCAGTGACTGTCATGGGGCTGCTGCGCCCAGGCGATGTCGTCGCGACGGATGCCTTGACCTATCCCGGTTTCAAAGTCCTCGCGGATACCCAGCGCCTGGAACTGACCCCCCTCCCTGCTGCAGGCGGTGAACCTGATCTGGATGCCCTGGTTCGACTGTGCCAGAGCCGAAAGGTCCGTGCCGTCTACACCATGCCAACCTTGCACAATCCACTGGGGTGGGTCGCCAGCCAAAGCTGGCGGCAACGCTTGGTGAGCATCGCCCGCGAGCATGACTTGCTGATCATCGAGGACGCCGCCTATGCGTTCCTCGCAGAGGACGCACCGCCCCCCTTGGCAGCGCTTGCACCGGAAAGAACCGTGTACGTGACAGGCCTCTCGAAAAATGTCGCCACCGGGCTGCGCGTCGGATTTGTCGCGGCACCCTCCACCTGGATACCCGCTATCGAGAGAGCCATACGCGCGACCATTTGGAACACGCCCGGGGTGATGACTTCAATCGCCTGTCACTGGCTCGACGACGGCACGGTCAATCGCCTGGAGCGCGAAAAGCGTCAGGACGCCGCAAAGCGACAGGCCATGGCCAGGGCCACGTTGACCGACTTGAAGTACATCGGCCATCCCTCCTCCTATTTTCTCTGGCTGCCGTTGGGTGAAGAGGTTCGCGCCGACCAGGTGGCGATGGCACTGATGCGCGAGCAGGTTTCGGTGTCGACTTCGGAGCCCTTTGCGACTTCTACACCTATTCCTCACGCGATCAGGCTTGCGCTCGGCTCGCTGGAACTGGATGCCCTGCAAATTGCCCTCGACACGGTGAAGCGCGTGGTTGATGCTCACTCTTATTGAGGTGGCCGACAATCACTAAACGATGAGCAAGCAGGCCTTATACGGCGCCGTCTTCAAGGTAGCGCGACAGCGCTGCACAGCGTTTCAGGCTGTAATCCAGCGCTCTACTGATAGCTGAACCTTCGGGCACTAAATTCCGCTGGAAGATCATCCAGGTGTGCAGCATCCCCATCACCGGCATGGCTTTTTCTTGCCGTATTCGATGCCGTAAATTCGGTTCCAGGTCTTAAAGTCGTCAGCTTTCATAATCACCGAGGCTCAGCGAGGCTGGAATCTTGGCCCCGCGACGCCAATACACGGATCCTATTTTTGGCTGAGCGCCGCTATCGATACTCCCGAAGCAACGAAGGTGAGTCCTGCCCCTACGTTCAGGCCATTTACCAGCCGTGGCCTCTGACGCAAAAATCGGGACAGTGCAGTGGCAAATACGCCCATAAGTGCGAATCCCACTGCCGTAAGTGCCGCGAACCATATGCCGTACACCAGCATCTGCACGCTCACTGAGCCGCGTTGTGGGTCTACGAACTGCGGGATAAACGCAAGGACGAAAAAACCAGGCTTCGGATTGAGTGCAGCCGAGAGTAATCCCGTGAGGAAAATGCTCGGCAGTGATTGCCGAGTCGCTGGCTGGAAGCTAATCAGGCTACGAGAGCGTAGGACTTTTATGCCAAGCCATAGTAAATAACCGGCGCCGATAAGCTTGACGACCCAGAAGGCAACTGCGGACGTCTGCATAAGCAAAGTCAGTCCCAGCGAAGCGGTTGCCACATGAAACAGAATTCCCGCCCCAGATGCCATACCCGATACGATAGCGGCTACCCTGCCCTGACTGAGTCCTCGGCCTACGGCCAGCAGATTGTCCGGGCCTGGTGCGAGAACCAATAGCAAGCACGCGGCAGTATAGGCAAGCCAAATATTGATCGGAAACACGGCATTCTCCTTAAGCCTCACCGAGGCATCCATCCTCATGTAGCGCTAAACTCTGCCCGTACCCGGCGGCAAAGTCAAAGCCACTGCATTTGACAATATGTGCTTGCCGAACGGTTACCGAAATACGTTTGTTTTCCCGCAAAGGACACATGCTCTAAGTCGATCACGACTTCAGGTTATTGCCCGAATCCCACGCAACCGGACTCATCATTGTCCGTCCGCCCACCCCGGGTGGCGTCCAAACGCCTCGAACAGTTCGAAAATGGTCGCCTTGACCTTTTGCACCGCGTTGCTCTGCACGGCGGTGTCTGGCCAGCACAAAGACAGCTCACGGGTGAACAGCCGATGATCGATCCTGGCGAGCTTGAGTTTATGTTGATCCAGTTCAGCATGGGCAGCTGCCCAAGGCAGGATCGTCACGCCCAGCTTTGCCAGGACCGCTGAGAACAGCAAGTCCGTGGAGTTGGCTTCGAACTCGACCTCACAGTGCAGACCAGCCTCTTGCAATGCCGACTCGACTCGACTGCGAATGGTGTTCGGGGCACAGGGCAGCACCAGCGGCATCTTCGCCAGGGCGTCGATCGTCACCGGTCCCTCGGGTAACGGAAACTCCGGCCACGCAATCAGGTACAGCGTTTCGGTGAGCAGTCGCTGCGAGATCATCCCGCGGGTTTCGACCACGTCGACATTCACCGCGAGCGCCACCCGCCCGACCGTGATCAGGCCGCCCAACTCGGCACTCGGGGCGTCGATCAATTCCAGCTTGATGCCCGGGTAGCGACTGCGGATCGTGCGTGCGAGCGGAATCGCCAACATCCGCGCCGTACTCGACGGCATGCCGACCGAGACCTTGCCCTGCGGGAGTTCGGCGTCCTGACGCAGCAGTTCACGGGTGCCGTCGGCCTGGCGCAGCAGCTCGATGGCATGCCGGTACAGCGTCTGCCCGGCCGCGGTGGGCACCACGCCCTGCACGCTGCGCTCGAGCAATTGCGTGTCCATGTCCCGTTCCAGATTGCGCATCTGCTGGCTGATCGCGGGCTGCGCGATATGCAGTGCCTCGCTAGCGCGGGTGATGTTGCCGCACTCAACCACCTTGATGAAATACCGCAACTGGCGCAGGTCCATGGGGGGGGCGTCCAAAGAATCTGACTCTATATAAAAATCCGATGGGACCAAAGGAATTTCATATTTGTAGCTTATGAGATGCGCTGCCTAGACTGATTTCACAATAAACGAAGCGCTGACGGCGTCCCCCGCCTCGTAGCGCCTCAATAGGCCTGATCAAGGTCAATGGGAGATCTTAATGTCCAGAGCATTAACCGCATCAGCAACGAGTGTGAAGCCGATCAAAACGCCCCTGACCCGCGAGCAGATTCGCGGCTTCTGGACGGTCTACCTGGGATGGGTGCTGGATGGCGTGGATTCGGTGATCTTCGCCCTGGTGTTGATTCCCGCCCTGACCGAGTTGCTGCCCAACTCGGGCATCACCCCAACCCCCGCCAATATCGCCATGTACGGATCTCTGCTGTTCGGGCTGTTTCTAATCGGCTGGGGAATGTCGTTTATCTGGGGGCCGCTTGCCGACCGTTTTGGCCGGGTGAAGATGCTGGCGGCCAGTATCCTGGTGTACTCGCTGTTTACCGGGGCCGCGGCGTTCTCGGAAAACATCTGGCAATTGGCGGCGTTTCGACTGATCGCCGGGATCGGCGTCGGTGGCGAATGGGCACTGGCCGGCACCTATGTGGCCGAGAGCTGGCCGGAGGACCGGCGCAAGATGGGCGCGGGCTATCTGCAAACCGGCTACTACTTCGGATTTTTCATTGCCGCGTTGCTGAACTACACCGTCGGTGCAACCTACGGCTGGCGCGTGATGTTTCTGTGCGGCCTAGCACCGGCGGCGGTGGCGATCTACACCGCGTTGAAGGTCAAGGAGCCTGCCCAGACGCACAAGGTGGCGCACCCTGTCGCACATTCCCCTATCACTTCTGCACGCAGTTCGTGGTGGGAAATCTTTGCCCCGGCCTTTCGCCGACGCACGCTGACCAGCTCGGCCCTGGTCGGAGTTGCGATCGTCGGTTTGTGGGCCGGCTCGGTTTATGAAGCAACGGCCGTGGTGACCCTCGCGACTCGCGCAGGCATCGACCATGTCGGCGCTGTGCACCTGGCTTCCATTGGCGCGGCGGTGCTGTCGCTCAGCACTATCCTCGGCTGCCTTGTCGCGCCGTGGCTGGCCGAGCGGCTTGGGCGACGGCTTGCGCTGGGCATCTACTTCGCGGGTATGGCGACGTCGATCGTGGTCGCCTTTGGCTGGGTCTTCTACATGGACGACGGCCTGCACCTGTTCATGGTGTCGCTGGTGTTTCTCGGCTTCTTCGGCGGCAACTTCGCGATTTTCTCGCTCTGGCTGCCCGAGCAGTATCCGACCCGGATCCGCGCCACGGCGTTCGCCTTCAACGCCTCGGTCGGCCGCTTCATCGGCGCCGGGGTCAACTTCCTGCTGGCCGCCGCGATCCACTGGCACGGCTCGCTCGGCGCCCCCATCGCCTGGACCGCTGCGGCCTTCGTGGCCGGCATGCTGATCCTGCCGTTTGCCGTCGAAACCCGCGATCAACCATTGCCGCAATAAAACCGCAGCGCTCAAACATTCAGTGGAGAACCGTATGCAAGCTTTGCAAGGCGTGAAGATCGTCGACTTGAGTCGCGCACTGTCGGGGCCGTTCTGCACCATGGTGCTGGCGGACCTTGGCGCCGATGTGATCAAGATCGAGCCCGGCCCAACCGGCGACATGAGCCGGACCTGGGGGCCGTTCGACCGTGGCGTGAGCACCTACTATCTGTCGTGTAATCGCAATAAGCGCGGCATCTGCATCGACTTCCGCAATCCCCAGGGGCTGGCCGCGATCCAGCGGCTGATCGATGAGGCCGACGTGGTGATCGAGAACTTCAAACCCGGCACCCTCGATAGCATGGGCCTGAGCTATGAGGTGCTCAGTGCACGCAATCCGCGGCTGATCATGGGCAGCATCAACGCCTTTGGCAGTGACGGACCGATGAGCAGCTGGCCAGGTTTCGACCAGATCGCCCAGGGTTACTCGGGGCTGATGAGCCTGACGGGGTTTGTCGATGGCGACCCGACCCGCACCGGCACGGCCATCGGCGACCTGACCTCGGGCATGTGGCTGGTGACTGCGGTAATGGCCGCCCTGCTGGAGCGCGAACGCAGCGGTTGCGGCCAGCACGTCAGCACCTCGTTGCTGGCCAGCCTGGTCGGGTTGCTGAGCGTGCACGGGCAACGCTACCTAAGCCTCGGCGATGTCCCCCGCCGCACGGGCAACGCCCACTCGGTCATTGCGCCTTACGGGGTGTTCCAGACGCAGGACGGCCCGCTCAATCTGGCGCCGATCACCTCGGCCATGTGGGGACGTTTATGCACGCTGCTTGATTTACCCGCGCTGCCGGACGACCCGCGCTTCGCCACCAATGAAGCCCGGGTCGAGCGACGTGACGAGTTGAAAGCTATTCTGGAAAGCCGCTTGAAAACCCGCAGCAAACGCGTGTGGACCGAGCTGTTCATCGAGGCTGGTTTACCCGCAGGCCCGATCAATACACTCGACGAAGTGTTCGACGATCCGCAGGTGCTGCATAGCCAGCTGACCCGGACACTCATGCACCCGACACTCGGCGCGCTGCGCCAGGTCGTGACCCCGGTGTTCAGCGCGACCGACGCCGCAGAACCTGCGCCCGGTGTCAGTCAGCGACCACCGCCGCTGCTCGGTGAACACACCCTCGAAGTCCTGCGCGAAGCAGGTTTCAACACGGCGTCGATCAACGCGCTGCTGGCCGCGAAAGCCGTGTATCAGGACACCAGTGATTCGCCAGCAATGGCATCCGCACAATCAACAGGAACCGCACAATGATCCCGACGCAAACCTCTTCCGCCACCGTGACCGTCAACATGGTCGATGAACGAATCGGTCGGCTGGTCTTCAGCAACCCCACCCACCGCAACGCCCTCAGCGCACAACTGCTGAACGCCCTCGACGAAAGCCTCGCCGCACTGGCGTCACAACGTATACCGGTGGTGATACTCGGCAGCGAAATCGGCCAGCCCGTCTGGAGCGCCGGCCATGACATCCGCGAACTGCAACACGACCACGACCCGGTTGCCTACGGCAAGCCACTCGAAAAAGTCTTGCGCCGCATCCGCGCCTACCCCGGTGTGGTAATCGCCATGATCTCCGGCTCGGTATGGGGTGGCGCGGTCGACCTGGCGATGAGTTGCGACCTGGTGGTCGCGGATCGCAGTGCGAGCTTTTCGATGACGCCGGCAAACATCGGTTTGCCCTACACCACCAGCGGGCTGCTGCGCTTCTTCAACAACCTGCCGATTCACGTATTGAAGGAAATGTTTTTCTGCGCGCACAAGCTCGATGCAGAACGCGCTGAACACTTCGGTGTAGTGAACCGGCTGGTCGATAGCGACGTGCTGGAAGCGACTGCGCTGGAACTGGCACGCACGATTGCCGGCAAAGCACCGTTGGCCATTGCCGCGGTCAAGGAGCAATTGCGCATCCTCGAAGACCTGCAACCGATGCCCGTCCAGGCGATGGAACAAATCGCAGAACTGCGTCGACTGGCGTGCGAGAGCAGCGACTTTGATGAGGGGCTGGCGGCGTTTGCAGAGCGCAGGCCAGCGGTGTTTGGCGGTCAGTAGGACGCTCCGAGGCAGACAATCAAGCCTGGTGAACTACGCGCATCATACGGTTGATTCCCGATGAAAATCACGAGAGCCGACACCCATCGGGAACACCGGTAAAAAACCGAACTCAAGCCATACCGCTGCTTCCAATATACAGGCCAATGGAGGTAGCGAATGAACAACGGTGCTATGTGTGCTGCCGAACGGAATTTCGAACAACAGTGCCGTACCTTGTATTGGCAATACCCTGGTGTCGCAATCCCGTTCAGTATGAGAGGTGGATTTCATGAGCAGCATCGTCTACATCGTCGGGGCAGTTGTGATCGCCCTGTTTGTCCTGTCGGTCCTCGGGCTTCGATAGATTCGAAGATCATCTTTATTCATCGTTTGTGTTTTATTTCCCTGACGTGGGCGTTCGCCTCATCACCCTTCCTTCGATGATGGCACGGGCGTCACTCGCCACACGACGTTACCGATATCGTCCGCAATCACCATCCAATGCTCCCGTTGGCGAGATACGCCTATCGGCCAATAACCGACAATCGGCTCCATTCAGACAGTTTTACACGTCACCCAAGCACCCCAGAAAAGGCTGCTGAAAAAACGAGTAGCGTCTCCGAATCCCGAGTCATGCAGCAGTTTTTGAACTGCCGCCTCGGAGTGTGGAGGGTCTGCGCCTTGAAGGATTTTCCCAAGCTTGACCTTCACTTCATCCGGGCTCGCACCCTGCTGTCGCCACCGTTGCCCCCAGGCAGCAAGCAACAATGGTTGACTGGCATAGGCATATTGATTGCCCGCGACAATCAACGGCGCACCCGGCTTTAGATGAGTCCGAATGGAACGTAGAAGTTGTCGTTTGGCGTCGTCTCCAGCGAGATGATGGAGTACACCGATCAGCGTCGCCGCGTCGTATGACGCGTCCGGTGGCAGGTCGTCAACCTGACCAAGATGCACGTCCGTTCTCTCAAGTAAGTCGTTTGCCTCCAGCTGCTGCGTCGCGGCCTCGATCATCGGCTGAGAGGGATCGACGGCAGTGAAACGCCAACTCGGCTCCAACCTTGCCATTGCAATAATCTCCTGAGCCGTACCGCCTGCGCCAACGACCAGTATTCTCGCCGAGTTTGTGTCACCGAGGATTGCCGCCAGCATGCACGCTGCAAGATCGTGGCAGGCGTCATAGCCTGCCAATGCAATACGGCTCTGTCGTCCGTACTCATTGGCCCGTGAGGTATCAAATTTTTCAGCTGCGTTCAGAGGCGATGATTTCAAGGCGATTCTCCATGTCCTCAAATCAAGCTACGCCATGCTCAGCGATAATTAAAATTCATTAATTTTATGCTATCCATTCCCACCAGGAATGTAACGCTTGAGTGATTGCTCGTCTGCCTGGGTTGGTTGCGTCGTTTGGTGATAGCCCGCGTCCGGCATTGCCTCACCCTCCTACCCCATCACTTCAATCAAGTCCCTCGGCGTCATCTTCGTCACCATAATCATCACAATCACGAACATTCCCAAAAACCCCAGTACGCCCATCCAGAACCATTTCCTGTAAACGGATCTGTACTCCTCAGCAAGCCCCACCCCCGTCTCAACCGCGCTCAAGGCCATCATCTGCAGCCGCTTCTGAAGCACCAACACCGGAAGCCACAGCGAGCCCACACACAGGAAGATGATCAGCGACGTCAGAACCCATTCCGTGGTCAGGGGAAGTCCGGCAAGCCTCACCAACAGATAGCCTGTCACGATCTGAATGAAACCTGCCGGTGTGGTAATCCAGGTGTCGAACCGCACGACCATTCTCGCCACATGCGCGATCACTTGAGGATTGGCCGTGCGGCTGGCGGCGATCAAGTAGAGGTAAGACCCCATGCCGAATCCGAACAGGAAAATGGCGGCGATGACGTGGATGTACTTCAGACACAGGTAGAGCATGGTCAGCCCTGCTCGTCAGAGAATTTTACCGACAAGTGTAGATTCGCCGGGTCGTTGATCGCAGCCATGTACTCATCAACGGTGATCTCGCCCACGCAAGCTCGGGCACCGGGCTCGGGCAAGTACCCCTGGACGATTTTTGCGGCCAAGGCAACCGCTGCGCAGCTGGGGATTTCCGGCCCCTTGTCATTCATAGCCGTCAGTTGCACCGTCATGGACAGCGGCTTTGCATCAACATCGATGCCCTGGACGTCGATGTACATTGCACTTTTACCATCACCGAATCGCTCGAACCTCCGGCCCCAGCGATGCAATCTTGCAGCCCATGGCGCAGGGGCCCGAACCAGCCCCGCTCTCATCGCCTGAGCCAGAAGATAGTTGGCCAAACCGCCGAGTTTCAGGCCTGATCCTGCTTTGAAACTCAGGGTTTTGGCACCATAACGCTGGGCGAATATATCGATGTCCGGCACGTCGACATTGGCCAGGACCCGGGTACCCAGTTGTGGCATCTTGCGAAGCGTCAGGTCCTGCCAGCCCAACACTTCATGCACCTGTCCATTCCTGAGTTGCTTGATCGGTTTACCTGCGTAGGCGAGCACGCCTTCGACGGTCGACAGTCCCGGCATCTTTGCCGAAGATGAAATGCCATGGTCGATCGAGTCGATACGTTTGAAGCGATGTCGGTGTTGGTCGATTATTGCCGACGATAAGGTCGGCACCGAACTGCAACCGCTGAGGATAGCCACTCCTGCACGCTTGGCTTGTGCGTCGAGCGCGCCAATTCCAGTGACGAAAGTACGGCAGTCAGACAGGTCGCAATAATTCACGCCCGCATCGATACAGCCCTGCGCAACGGCATAGGTCTGTCCCTGGAACGGGCCGCCGGTATGAATGACCAACTGAATACCCATCGAGTCCAGGACGGACTTGAATGCAGTGTCCATGGCATCGCCGCACCAGCTTTCACAGGTTGTGCCCGATTGGGCTTTCAGCTCATCGACTTTGCGCAACAACTTCTGTGAGTCGCGCCCCGAAATCACCAGCGATACACCTGGCATCGCAATTAAATGCCGGCAAACGATGCTGCCAAAGTTTCCGTAGCCACCGATTACCATCACCCTGAGCGTCATTCATCTCTTCCCTAAACCATTCGATCATGTGGCTAATTCGCCCTGAACATGGACTGGCGCGGAGCTTCTCTGATATCAGATGGCCAGGCAAGCGGCAATGCCATCTACCCAACCAGGCGACTCACCCCGCTAACCCTGATTGAGAAAAAAGGGTACAACCATTAGCCTGCTCTGGATTGAAATCCGGCATCTTTGGAGGCATCGCATGCGCCTGCTGTGCAGAATCAAACCGCTGTGCCTCTCGATGCTAGCCATCATCGCGCCCTGCCTGGCGAGCGCCGAGCCAAGACCCGAGCATATGGTCTATCTGCGGGCGATTGATCCGGGTATCGAGCAAGACATCCGCTATGCCAGCGCCCACAACTTCACCGGACACCCGCTCGACGGCTACGGCGCTGCGGAGTGTCTGTTGTCGCTGGACGCCGCCAAGGCGCTTGCCCGGGTACAAGCGGCGTTGCGCACGCAAGGCTACGGTTTGAAGGTATTCGACTGCTATCGACCCAGCCGTGCTGTTGCCGACATGGGGCGCTTTGCGACGCAACCGGGTGACCCGCGCAAGGCCGAGTTTTATCCCCGCGTAGACAAGCAAGACTTCTGGCATTTGGGCTATGTGGCCCGGGTTTCGAATCACTCCAAGGGCGGCACGGTGGATCTGACGCTGACCGGGCCGGAGGCTCTGCCCGCCCAGACATGGAGCCCCTCGGCGAAGCAAGTCGACTGCGCTGCGCCCTATGAACAGCGTTGGCATGATGGTGCCGTCGACATGGGAACAGGGTTCGATTGCTTCGATGAGCGAGCGCATACCGACAGTTCAACGATCAACGCGACCGCCAAAGCGAATCGCCAGCGGCTCAGCAACGCCATGCAGAAAGAGGGATTTTCCGGGTACTCGAAAGAATGGTGGCACTTCACCTACACCAGGAATGATGCGTTGAAGAACGTCATGGATTTCCCTATTACGGCTCAGGCGCTGGACACCAGCAACCAGTTGATTGTGGTCACGACAAAACACTGGACTGATGTCCAGGGGACCGCCCAACGCTACGAGCGGCAAGGGAAAACATTTCAGAAATACGGCGCGCCGTTTCCGGTGGTTGTCGGCAAAAGCGGGCTGGCCTGGGGCAAGGGTCTCGGTGTCGTCGAGCAACGCGAAGGGCCGGTCAAACGTGAAGGCGACGGGAAAGCGCCTGCTGGCCTATTCAAATTGGGAACCGCCTTTGGCTACGACAGCACGGCCGACACCAGGCTGCCTTACCTACCGCTGACACCGACCACCGAATGCGTGGATGACAGCCATTCCAAGCGCTATAACGAGCTTGTCGACGGGTCGACGATTGCCAAGGACTGGAACAGCTCCGAACACATGCGTCGCGATGACGACATGTATCGACAAGGCATTGTCATCGAGCACAACACGCCGGCGTCCGCCGACGCAGGCTCGTGCATTTTCTTCCACATCTGGCGTGCCCCCACGTCCCCGACGCTTGGCTGCACAGCCATGGACCCGGCAGATATTGCTCGCTTGTTCGGCTGGCTGGATCCGCGTCAGTCGCCCCTACTGGTTCAACTGCCCGAAGCGGAGTACGAGCACTTTCGCGAACGCTGGAACCTTCCCCAGCGTTGATATCGCAAACTCAAACTCGAGCTGCGCCCATGGCGCCGACCTCAGTCGTGGTCCACGCCAGCGCGCTTGAGCATTTTCTTGCAGCGTTCGGACAAGTGATACACGCGCAACTGTTTGCCGGTCTTGACGTAGCGCTCACGCAGCGTCTTCAGCGCAGCGACGGCCGAGTAGTCGACAAAGCTCAGGTGACGACAGTCGAGGGTCACCTGAGGCGGGTCGTTGGCGGGGTCGAACTGGTTGAGGAACGGTGCAGTAGAGGCGAAGAACAGCGTGCCATGCAGGCGGTAGAGCTTGCTGCCGTCGGCTTCCAGGTAACTGTCGGCGTATAGCTCGCGGGCCTGCTGCCAGGCGAAGTTCAGCGCGGCAATGACAATCCCGCAGAGCACAGCGATGGCCAGATCGGTGAACACCGTGATGATCGTTACGGCAATGATCACCAATACGTCGTTCAACGGTACTTTGTTGAGCACCCGCAGCGAGGCCCAGGCGAAGGTCTGCTGCGCCACGACGAACATCACCCCGACCAGCGCGGCCAGCGGGATGCGCTCGATCTGCGGTGAAAGGAACAGGATGAACAGCAAGATCATCACTCCGGCGACCACACCAGAAAGGCGACCGCGGCCGCTGGAACTGAGGTTGATCACGGTTTGACCGATCATGGCGCATCCGCCCATCCCACCGAACAGACCGGAGACCATATTGGCCGCGCCCAAGGCCACGCATTCGCGATCCGGGTAGCCACGGCTCTCGGTGATCTCGTCAGTAAGGTTGAGCGTCAGGAGCGTTTCCAGCAGGCCGACCAGAGCCATCAATACCGCATAAGGGGCAACGATGCGCAGGGTTTCCAGGTTCCAGGGCACCTGAGGCAGGGCCAGGCCAGGCAGGCCGCCGGCAATGTGCGCCATGTCGCCAAGGGTGCGAGTCGGCAGGCCGAGCAGATAGACCGCCAGACCGACGCCGAGGATCGCCACCAACGCCGGTGGCACGGCTCGGGTCAGGCGCGGTAATACGTAGACGATGGCCATCGTCAGCGCCACCAGCCCGATCATCAGATACAGCGCTGTGCCGCTCAGCCAGGTCCCGCCACTTTTGAAATGCTCCAGTTGCGCCAGGGCAATGACAATCGCCAGGCCATTGACGAAACCGAGCATCACCGGGTACGGCACCATGCGCACCAGCTTGCCCAGCCGTAGCAGACCGAACGCCATCATCAACAGTCCACCCATCAACACCGTGGCGAGCAAATACTGCACGCCGTGCTGCACCACCAGCGCGACGATCACCACGGCCATTGATCCGGCGGCCCCGGAAATCATTCCCGGCCGCCCCCCGAACAATGCGGTCAGGGTGCAGATGATGAAGGCTCCGTACAAACCCATCAGCGGATTCAGGTGCGCGACCAGGGCGAAGGCGATGCATTCGGGCAGCAGAGCAAAAGAGGTGGTGAGTCCGGCCAGGGCATCAGCGCGCAGACGTTTGGATTTCATGGCTTACCTAAAAAACAGGCCGACGGAACAAGCCGCAGGGCGTGGCGGGAAAAGACGGCTGCGGATATTACGGAATTGAAGGCTGACCGGCCAGTTATCGGTCGACCAGTGGCTCACGCGTAATGCCGCGTAGCAGCTGGCGAAGCCTGCGTTCGGCTGCGAAGCAGTCGTAAAATCAGACGCCACGTTTTTTCAGGTTAACCGTGTAGGCAGGATTTACGGCCGCTTCGCAGCCGAACGCAGGCTTCGCCAGCTGCTACAGGGAATGTGTCGTGCCTTAAGTCTCTTAACTGACAGGCATTAGGGCTCACGCGTTATTTTTTCAGGCTTTGCAGCCGCAGGTTCGCGCGTTGCACAGCGGCCATTTTTTCGGGGCGCTTCATGCGCTTCCATTTCCTGATGTCCTCCTTGATGCGCCCACAACTCACACACAGCTCGCCGCGCAGCTGACAAACGGAAATACACGGGTTTTCGATATCCTTGGCCATGGTTCAATCCCGAGTCGAGCGCTGGCGCGCCAAACGTTGCTGCCAGTTTCCGGCATGAGCGCGCTGACATTCTTCTTCGGTGTCAAATTGCACGTGAGCCGAAACCGGACTGACGAGAATGTCCGCTTCACTCAACGCCACGGCCGTCAGTTCGACCATTCGTTCAGCTTGCCCGACGGCCAGGGCCTGGCGCTTGTTGGCCAGCGTGTCGAAGACCCAGGTCACCTTCAGGCTTGCGGGGAACGCCGTGTAATCCACCTCGTGAGTCAACCAGGCAAACCCTGCTATTTCCGTCTTGGCCGTCTCACACGCCTCGGTCAGAGTAACCACCAGGCGACGCTCGATTCGCGCCTGATCGCGTTTGCTTAAAAGCATGGGTTGATCCTTGAATGAATATCCGTGGCCGGCCGAAGGATGCACCGGCCAGCGATGTGTTCTTTTCGCAAATGATGCCGCGCCTACAAATGGGCGGCAGGGGGAACGCTGCGGGAAATCAATGACGGCAACCATACCGAAACACCCAACCCGCGTCTTGCCACTTCATCGCCAAACCCCAGGCGGATCTGTGCCCCGTTGCGATCGGCTACCGCCTTGACGATCGACAGCCCCAGCCCGGACCCGACCTCATGGTTCCCGAGGCTGCGATAAAACGGATCGAACACACGTTCCCGTTCCTCAGCCGCAATCCCGGGGCCGGTGTCCTTGACCTGCAACAGCGCTCCGCCCTCCTCCATGCACACCGAAATATCTACCCGTCCGCCCGCAGGCGTATAGCGAATGGCGTTATCGACCAGGTTCTTGACCATGGCCAGCAGGTCGAGCTCGTTGATCAGCACCTGCACATCCTGTTCATCCTCGACACCGATGTCGATATGCTTGGCCTCGGCCAGCGGCAGCAGGTCCTCCAACACACGCCGATAGACGCCATGCACGGAAACCGGCGTTGCCGGCAGCGTCGAGTTCGATTGTGCGGTGGCCAACGCCAACAGTTGATCAATCAGATTTTTGCCGCGCTCGATCCCTCGCCGCAATGCAAACAGACGCTCCCGGGCCAACGTCGACATGTCGGCGACGGCCAGGCGCTCGGCTTGCAGCGACAGGGCCGTCAACGGCGATCGGAGTTCGTGGGCGGCGTCGGCGACGAAGCGCCGCTGGGTCTCCATCGACTGCGCCACACGGTTGAGCAATCGATTGATGGCCAACACGAAGGGACGGATCTCGGCGGGCAAATGGTTTTCGTCGATGGGGTGCAGTTCCTGCTCGCCGCGCTGGTCGATTTCAGACGCCAGTGCCGCGATAGGCCGAAACAGCTTGCGCACCAGATCGGCAACCACCAGCAAGAGCACGGGAAACAGGATGAGAAACGGCAGCAGGCCGCGCCAGGCACTCTCGCGGGCGTCCTTGTCGCGCATGCCGGTTTCCTGTGCAACGGCGATGCGTGCGCCACTGGTCAGGGTCTTGACCAGCACGCGAAACGGCTCGCCACCGACCACCAGCGTCGACAGGCCGTCGGCCAGCGTTGTCGGCAGTGGCAGCGGTGCGCCAGTCTCCACATTGCCCGACACCTGGTTGCCATCGTTCAGGTATTGAACGGTGACCCGGGACTCTTCATCGTCGCCCTCGATGCCCTTGCCTTGCGTCGGATAGGTCAGCGTCATCTGCTGGCGCTCGAACAGCACGGCCACCTGATGCAAGGTGTTGTCCTGCATTTCCAGGGCTTCATCGAATGCCGAGACGAAGGCGAAAATACCAGCCACGATAGCGACGATGAGAATGGCCAGCGACAGGGAAACGGACAGCCTGACCTGAACCGACTCGCTCAGTCGCCTTTTGAAACCATCCATCCCATACCCCTGACATTCTTGATGACGTGGCTGCCCAGTTTGCGACGCAGCGCATGGATCAGAAACTCCACCGCATTGCTTTCCACTTCATTGCCCCAGCCATAGATACGGTCTTCGAGCTCGCTGCGCGAGAGAATTGCCCCCGGCCTGATCAACAGCGCCTGCAGCAGCGAAAACTCGCGGCTGGAGAGCTGGACCTCGGGGTTTTCTTCGGTGCTGGCGTGTTTCGAGATCGGGTCCAGCGACACCACGCCGTTGCTGAACACCGGCAGCGCGCTGCCGCCCTTGCGGCGCAGAACGGCACGCATGCGGGCCAGCAGCTCGGCCATATCAAAGGGTTTGAGCAGGTAATCGTCGGCGCCGCCATCGAGGCCGCGCAAGCGATCGTCGAGGCTGTCGCGGGCTGTGATGATCAGCAGGGGAACGCCGTTGTTGCGCGCCCGAATGCTGCTCAATACCGCAAGGCCGTCCTTGCCGGGCAGGCCGAGGTCAAGCAGCACCAGATCATAATGTTGAGTGTCCAGCGCCGTCAGGGCGGTGAGGCCATTGTTGACCCAGTCGGCGGCATAACTGGCATCTTTCAGTGCGCCCTGGATCGCCTCCCCGATCATCGGGTCGTCTTCGACCAGTAATATCCGCATGTCCCTCTCCGGTGATAAGTGAGGCTCGACACTCACGCGGGTATACCTGCGCGAATGTCGAGCCTGCATTGAATCACCTGTTCAAGCGTGCGCGAAGCGATTTATGGGTATTGAAAGCGGTCAGCTTTTTCCTTGCAGCGAATTGAAGGTTTTCAGCAAGTCATCCATCGCCGCCTTGCAGTCGCTCTGTTTCGGGGTGCTGGCGCGCAAGGCTTCAAGTGCAGTGTCGATGGACTTGTCCAGGACATGCCAGTCGCTGGCAGCACGTGGCTTGATGCCGGCTTCCGCGGAGTCCCAGGACAACTCCAGGTCCTTGATTCGCGTTTTCGCGCCTGGCAGGTCGTTTTTATTCACCAGATCGGCAACGTTGGCCGCAATGCCCTGGAACGCGGACAGGTCGCCGAGTTTCGAGGCCGAGCTCTGCTGGACGCTGGCCGCGCCCGAAGTAGCACTCGTTTTAGGCGCGTCAGCGGGTTTAGAACACCCGGCGACCAGGCCGAACACGACAATGGCTGAAAGGACGGCGGCTTTACGAATGGCGGTTTGAACGTAGACCATGATGATTCCTTGATAGGCTTTTGAACCGGTTATTCAGTGACGAGTTTGCGATTGCCGACGCTCATCTGTGCGACGGCCACCAGAATCAGGATGACGCTGAGGAACATCGCGCTGGTCCACATGGCGCCCATGCCGAAGCCGCCATAAGTCTTGGCTTGCGTCAGCAGATCTCCCAGGGAGGCGCCGAAAGGGCGGGTCAGGATGTAGGCGATCCAGAAGGTCAGGACTGTATTGCCACCCAGGCGCCAGGCGGCGAACGTCACGCCGATCAGCGCGCCGAAAATCACCGCGCCCAGTGTGAAGCCAAGCCCCAGCGCTTCGGTGGCGAGGTCGCCGGCGGCGGTGCCCAGCGCAAAGGTGCAGAGCACCGTCGCCCAATAGAACAGTTCCCGGCGTGGCGTGACGATTTCAGTGATCGAAAGACTGCGTTCCAGCCCGTACCAGATCATGAAATTGATCGCCAGCAACACCGAAAATACCGCCGTGCTGGCATACAGACTGATGCCCATTTTGTCAGTGAGTACATCGGTAATCTGCGTCCCGACGACGCTCACCAGCACCACCGTCAACCAATAAATCCAAGGGCTGTAGGCGCGTGTACGAAGTTGGCCGAACAGCGCGATCGCCAACAGCACGGCCATGCCGATACTGGTCACACCCTGCCCCAACCCGGCATCGACGGCGAGAAAGTCAGCGCCGGTTTCACCCACTGTAGTGGACATGATCTTGATGACCCAGAACGACAGGGTCACCTCGGGGACTTTATTGAGCCAGTCAGCTTTCGTAAGCGGCTTCATGTGGATGCTTCTCCTTGACAGCGCTGCAAATCGCGCAAGGGAGAGACTACGCAGGCAAACTTAGCTGGGACTGAGGAACTTCGATTGTCGGTCATGAAGCGAACATAAAGTCCCGGCCAGGCCCGTACACAGGGGCTTAGCGGGCGCTCTTGACTAAAAAAATCATCTCAACAGCCTGTAGCAAACAGTTACAAATAAGGCCATTATTCCGCTCGCAGTCACCATGAACGACCCTCTGACAGAGCGGTTCAGTCCAGGATCATTTGCCCACTGCCAAGACTTTCCGAACGTCGTGCCGTGTTTTCGGGGCTAGTGGGAAAGCCTTACTTTTTAAGGAACGTATTTTGACAAACGTCTGTACCAGCGGCCTTGATATCGGCTTTGCTTCTCTGGATTTCCTGCAAATTGGCATCCTGGGGATCATTCAAGGCATCACCGAGCTATTACCCATTTCATCCACTGCGCACATGCGAATCGTGCCCGCCCTGCTCGGCTGGCCCGATCCCGGCTCGGCGTTTTCCGCCGCGATGCAATTGGCCGCACTGGCTGCGGTCGTCAGCTATTTCTGGCGTGATGTACGGGAAGTCGTCGCTGGCAGCATAGGCGCCGTGCGCCAGCGTGATTACAACAATCAGTCGTTCAAGCTGGCCGTTGCGATTGTGCTGGCGACCATCCCGATCGGCATTGCGGGCCTGGCCTTGTCCTCGCTGCTCAATACCTGCAACTCACCGTTAAGAGGCCTGATGGTGATTGGTATCTCGTGCCTGGTGATGGCCGTTCTGCTGGCTGCGGCCGAACTCAGCTGCCGCCATCAACGCGTCGTGGGACAGATGCGCCTGCGGGATGCATTGATTGTCGGCATTGCACAGATCGGCGCGCTGATCCCCGGCGTTTCCCGCTCCGGTTCAACACTCACCGCCGCACTCTTCCTTAACTTCAAACGCGAAGAAGCTGCGCGTTTCTCATTCCTGCTTGGACTGCCCGCCATTGCGCTGGCCGGCTTGAAAGAGCTGTGGGTGCTGTATCACGCACATATCCCGGCCGAAGCGTGGTCGCACCTGATTTTCGGGTTGGTGATCGCCAGCGTGTCGGCGTTTTGCGCCATCTGGGGCCTGATGAAGTTCCTCGAAAGGTTTTCCACCTGGCCTTTCGTTATTTATCGGGCGGTACTGGGTATTTTCCTGATTGTCGCGGTCAGTACCGGGCTGTTGAGCTAAACAACATTCAAACGCTGATAGAGCCCGGCCCAGTGCCGGGCTTTTTATTGTCAGCCGACGATACGGTCTGCGCTGCGCCGCGCGCCCCCGTTTCGCAACCGGGAGCGCGGCGTTCACACGGTTGCCAGCATTACTTGTCGTCGATCTTTTTTTCCGACGATTGAGGCCGATACTCGGTGCTCTCTTCAGCGTTGGGTGCTTCCGGGAGATGCCCGGGAGTGAACACATGCGTCAGCAAGTCTTTGGCATCGATTTCGTTGACGCCATTCACCGAACGGGCGAGCTCTACCACCCGCTCGCATTCTTTATGGGTGTTGACGCGACCGCTCAACGCTACCGTACCTGCGTGGGTTTTGACATTGACATGCATGCTGAGAGTCGGCTCTGCAAATGTCAGGGCCGATTTCACCCGGGTAGTAATCCATGCGTCGTGAACGGCCATTCCCAGATTATGAGAGTAATGCTGGAAGGAGTGAGTTTTCATAGTTGGACCCTCTCTCGTGTCATCGACAGATTAATTATAGTGCGGTCGTTGCGGTCCGAGCGCTGTCCCCCAGCCCATCTGCTTTAATCACTCTGTATCGAGCGCAAGGGTGCGCTACCGAACAGACCCGCGCCGGTAGCTAAGTCAACCTGACACAAGGCAGATCGCCGCCATATCAAGACGGTTGTGATCTTCCTGCTCATCCAGTGGACGGTGGGGTTCAGTGATTCCCTCATTGAAGGAGGCACGATTCATGACTCAGCATTTGCAAATACCTGTATACCGACGGCTGGCAGTAATGCTTGTCGCTGTTACCGTGGCAGCGGCCGCGCTACCGGCACAAGCGCAACATGACTATCAGCGGGACGGCTACGGCCGGCAGGTTTACCATCGCGACTATCGTGGTGGCCATGACAACCGTCGTGACTATCGCGGCGGCGGTGGTGACTATCGCGGTGGTGGCAGCGGCGATTTGGGGGCGATACTGGTTGGTGCAATATTGGGAGCAGTCGTCGCAGGTGCGGTACAGGCGCCGCCCGCCGTGATTTACCGGCAACCTCCTCCGCCCCCTCCACCGGGGGTCCGGTACTACCCAAGGCCGTACTATCCCGATTCGTACAACTCCTATGGATATCCTCCACCCGGCTATTAAGCTGCCTGGTCGTATGGAACCCGAGCGACCGCCGCTCACACTGATATATCCCATACAACGGTCGTCAGTTCGACAACTCAATCCGGATATAAAGACATGAATAACTTCGTACTCAAAGCAGCTATGCCGGCAGCGTTGATGCTGGCATTGCTCAGCACTTCTGTCTCGGCACAGACGACGGCAACGAACAGTCCTGCTGCAACGTCACAGACAGCTGCCAGTCATACCAAAAAGCACATGGACGTTGTGGAGAAGAGGATCAAGGAACTGCACGCCAAGCTGAAAATCACCGACAAGCAGTCAACTCAATGGGAGGCCTACGCGCAAACCATCCGCGACAATGCGCACAACGCCGATACCGCCTTTCTGGAGCGAGCGGAAAAGCTGCCATCGTTGAATGCCGATGACGCAATGGCCTCCTATGCCAAATTAGCCCAGTTGCACGCGGACAATATGCAAAAGCTTGCAACGACGTTTAGCGCTCTGTATGGCACGTTTTCCGACGATCAGAAAAAAAATGCCGACAAGCTGTTCCGCAATGAACAGGAAAAACGCGAGGACCGGCTCGAGGCCGCGAAAAAATCCAAGTGATATGCCACGACCTTCAACCAGGCGAACCGGCCGCAGCAGGCTCGGTTCGCACTGGAACGCAGCGCCCCGCAGAGGCTGATGCCAAGGGCTGAAGTATTGCTGAACTGCTAGGCTGTTCCAGGAAGTCCGCGCGACCTTTTGGAGGTTTGCCCCATGCAGCTTGAAGGTTCCTGCCATTGCGGCGCGGTGTCGTTCAGTCTGAACAGTGCCCACCCCTACCCGTATCAACGTTGTTATTGCTCGATCTGCCGCAAGACCCAAGGCTCGGGTGGCTACGCGATCAACCTCGGCGGCGAGGCGAAAAGCCTGAAAGTCCGCGGTCGCAAACACATCTCGATCTATCACGCGCGTCTCAAGGATGACGGCGCCCGGCGTGCCCACAGCAGCAGCGCCGAACGGCACTTCTGCTCGCTTTGCGGCAGTGGTTTGTGGTTGTTCAGCCCTGAATGGCCCGAGTTGATTCACCCCTTTGCTTCGGCCATCGACACCCCGCTGCCGGTGCCGCCGGAACACACGCACCTGATGCTCGGTTCAAAAGCCTCGTGGGTCGAAGTCGAGCTACATCCCGGCGATCAGCAGTTCGAGGTCTACCCGCAAGAATCCATCGCCGAGTGGCACGAGCGGCTGGGCCTGAGCCGTTAACAGTCTTTGACAGTTTCCCGACAAAGCTCTCAAAGATTGCCTACCCGTACGCCCCTAGCATGATGGCATCCTAATCCCTGCCGGGTGCCTCATGCTTGCTCTGAAAAACCGCAAAACCTTTTGTCTTTCGCTGACGTCCATCTGCCTGCTGGCCTCGACCGATTACGTGCAAGCCGAAGACTGGCATTACAGCGTGCAGGCCGGTGTGGCTAACGCGCCACGCTACAGCGGCAGTGATGAACGCGTGACTGCGCCGCTGCTCGGCGGCCAGATTGTCAGCCCTTATGGCCTCTTCCTCGACACCGAACGCGGTCTGGGTTGGCAGAACGAATGGGGGGACCTGGCATTCAGCACCTACATTGGCCTGAGTGAAACGCGCAAGGACCGCAAGTCGAGGTTCGAGGGCTCGAATCGCCTGGATGGGATGGGCTCGATCAAATCCCGCCCGCAACTGGGCGCCAGTATTCACTACACCTTGGGCGAAGTGGTTGTCGGCGCCACCCTGGAGCACGCGCTGAAAAAGAGCGATGACGACCGCGACACCGGCTCCGCCTACAACCGGCTGGAGCTGAGTATCAGCACCAACCTCTATGAAGGCGAATACGGCAGCCTGGATGGCAGCCTCAACAGCGTGTTTGGTGATGCCGACTACGTGCGGACCTGGTACGGCGTGAGCACGGCCCAGGCGTCACGCAGCCAGTTCCGGGCCTACGCCACCCACGGCGGGATGGTCAGCCGAGGCGCAGCGTTGACCTGGGCGGTGCCGATCAACGACCAGACCGAATTCTCGACGGTGCTGGCGATGCAGTACCTCAATGGCGATGCAGCGGACAGCCCGATCGTCGAACGACGGATGCAAACGTCGCTGGCCGGCCAGGTGAAATACAGCTTCTAAGTTGCCTCCCCCGCAGTACGCCCCAGACCTCGTAGCAGCCTGCTGCTACGGGTGATCGGTTATGCGTTAAGGCTGATATCTGACTTAGTCAGCCTGCGCCCAGGTCATGCGAAACGACGCGCCGCCCCACGGCGAATCGCTGACGTCGACCTTGCCGCCGTGCGATTGCGACACCCGCCGAACCAGCGCCAGGCCCAGGCCGAAACCGCCGGTGCGACGGTCGCGACTGGTGTCGAGTCGCGAGAACGGCTCGAAAATCTTCTCGCGCCCTTCCATCGGCACGCCGGGGCCATCGTCGTTGACCAACACTTCATATCCGTCTTCACCCAGCGTCAGCGATACCTCCACCCGTCGCTCGGCGTAGCGAATGGCATTGCGCAGCAGGTTGATCACCGCCCGCGCCATAAAGCGCGGTTCGATCCGCACAGAGTCGACCTCACAGGCGCGAATCAACAGCTGCACCCCGGCCGCCTCGGCCTCCAGGGCAACACTGCCGACCACGCTGTCGAGCCAACTGTGGGCCTGAATGTTTTCGAGACTGATCACCGTGGCACCGCGCTCAAGACTGGCGTAGGTCAGTAACTCGGAAACCATCTCTTCCAGTTCACCGAGATCGGCGTACATGTCGGCAATCAGTGCTTTGCGCTCGCTCGGATCAACCTGTTGCTTGAGTTGATCGAGTTCGAACGACAAGCGCGCAATCGGCGTGCGCAACTCATGGGACACCGCATTGGTCAGCTCGCGCTGATTGGCAATCAAGCCTTCGATACGCGCAGCCATCTGGTTGAAGTGCTCGGCCAGGACGCGAATGTTCGAGCGTTTGGACAATTGAATGCGCGAGGTCAGATCGTTATCGCCGAAACGTTGCGCGGCCACTCTGATCAGTTCGAGGTCGCGCCAATGCGGTCGCACCCAGAAGTACAGGACAAAAGCCAGAAACACGCCCAGTAAAGCGTAGGCCCAGACATACAGCCACTTGGGCTCCTCCGGGAGTTTGATGTTCAACAACTGCGGACCGCCATCGATGTTGGCGATAAACTCGTTGAAATCCCCGCGCACGACCAACAGACCGTCAGCCAGCAGTTTTTGCTCTCGCTCAGTGAGATCCAGCTCACTGCTCTGCACCAGTTTCAGGCGCAACCCGTAGTGGGTTTTCAGCTCCGCCAGACGCTCATCACGCGCAATGCCGGTGACCGGACGGAGCAATTCGACCAGGCTGTAAGCTGGCCCGCGCATGGCTTCGCGGTTATAGGTCTCGTTGGCCTCGGGCAACAGCTCGTCAAAAATGTAATTGACCGTCCAGATCGCCCCTGCGAAGCCAACAGCAAGAATGACGTACAGCCGCAGAAACAGCCTTAGCATCTAGAGCTCCCAGGCAAATGGATTGAACAGATAACCCTTGCCCCAAACGGTCTTGATGCACACCGGCTCTCTGGGATTGTCCTTGAGCTTGCCGCGCAGCTTGCTGATGTACACGTCAACACTGCGGTTGAGCCCGTCAAAGGCGATGCCGCGCATGCGATTGAGGATGTCATCGCGGGAAAGAATCTTGCCGGCGGCGCTGGCCAGCAGCCACAGCAGTTCGAACTCCATGGTGGTCAGCTCGATACCCTCACCCGCCAGCCGCACTTCGCGGCAGCTGCGATCAATCAGCAAACGGCCGAACTCCAGTGAGCCGCGCACCGTGCTTTCCGGTATCTGGCGACGTTGCAAGGCGCGCAGCCGGGCCAGCAATACCGGTGGTTTGATCGGTTTGATGACGTAGTCGTCGGCGCCGGACTCCAGGCCCAGGATGTGGTCCAGGTCGTCTTCCTTGGCCGTGAGGATGACAATTGGCGTCTCGGACACGCTGCGGATCTCGCGGCACACATGCAGGCCGCTCTGGCCGGGCAGCATCAGGTCGAGCACAACGATTTTTGGCTTGAACTCGAGAAACGCCGCCAGCGCCAGATCGCCACGGTGCACGGTGCGCGCCTCGAAACCATGTTGGGAGAGGAAGTGCGCGATCAACCCCGCGAGCTTTTCGTCATCCTCAACGAGCAGTACCTTGCCTAACGCCTGATTGTCCATAAGTGCCAATCTGTAAGCCGATGATTGAGAGCGCGCATTATAGGCGCCAATCCCCTCATCACCGGGCATGCCAGACAGCAAAAACCGGCCTCGCGGGCCGGTTTTCAGAGAACTTTCATGTTCTTAAGAGTTTTTAACAATTTGCCTGATTTCTTTCACAGACTTGCCGCAGGCACACCACTGTGGAAGCGGAACTCGATATCCGGGGACTCGATCAGTTCCTGCTCGGCGGCACGCACCTTGTCGATCACCTGTGCAATGTCCTTGGCGTCGCCGTACTGGTAGGCCAGTTTCAGGTAACCCTGAAAATGCCGCGCTTCGCTCTTCAGCAGGCCGAAGTAGAACTTTCCCAGTTCTTCATCCAGATGGGGCACCAACGCTTCGAAACGCTCGCAGCTGCGCGCCTCGATAAACGCCCCGACCACCAGCGTGTCGACCAGTTTGACCGGCTCGTGGCTGCGCACCACTTTGCGCAAACCCGAGGCGTAACGACCGGCGGACAATTGGCGCAGTTCGATCTTGCGTTTTTTCATCAGGCGCATGACTTGCTCGTGATGCACCAGCTCTTCCCGGGCCAGGCGTGACATCAAATTGATCAGGTCGACATGCGAATGGTACTTGGCAATCAGGCTGAGCGCGGTACTGGCAGCCTTGAACTCGCAGTTCTTGTGGTCGATCAGCAGGGTTTCCTGATCGGCCAATGCGGCTTGAACCCAGCCATCGGGCGTGCGGCAGCCAAGGAATTCGTGAATTTCAGGAAGGATCATTGGCTCACTTCCGACAGTTCAACAGGACCATTGGGCAGGACGGCGACGATTTCAGGGTTCAGTAACATGAGGCTCACGGGCAATAGGTTCACAGCGAAGGGGGCCGATTATACGTGCCTGCCGGCAGACCACCAGTCGCCAGACTTGATATGCATCAAGACCCGAGTTCACGACCAGCAACTATAGTTGTGCAACGACGTGTTTTTCATTCATCGGAGATTCCGACCATGCAAGCCATCCGCAGCATCCTGGTGGTCATCGAACCCTTGCCCGAGGAGAGTCTGGCCCTCAAGCGCGCCAAGATGATCGCCGGGGTGACTCAGGCGCATCTGCACTTGCTGATCTGCGATAAAGAGCATGATCACTCGGCGCTGTTGAGTGTGCTCAAAGCCAGCCTGCAGGAAGACGGCCACAGTGTCACCACCGAGCAAGCCTGGAACAAAAGCCTGCATGAAACCATCATCGATGTGCAGCAGGCCGAGGGTTGCGGGCTGGTGATCAAGCAACACTTCCCGGACAACCCGCTGAAGAAAGCCCTGCTGACCCCAGCGGACTGGAAACTGCTGCGCCAGTGCCCGAGCCCGGTGTTACTGGTGAAGACCTCGAAACCCTGGACCGGCGGGACGATTCTGGCGGCCATCGACGTGGGCAACAACGACCCCGAGCACCGCGTGCTGCATGCGAGCATCGTCGATCATGGCTTCGACATCGCTCACCTGGCCAAGGCCCATCTGCACGTCATCAGCGCCCATCCGTCGCCCATGCTCTCGGCGGCCGACCCGGTGTTCCAGCTCAAGGAAACTATCGAGGCCCGTTACCGCGAAGCGTGCAAGGCGTTCCAGGCCGAGTTCGACATCGACGATGATCACCTGCATATCGAAGAAGGTCCTGCCGATGTGCTGATTCCCTACATCGCGCATAAATTGCAGGCGTCGGTGACGGTCATCGGCACTGTGGCGCGTACCGGGTTCTCGGGGGCCTTGATCGGAAACACCGCGGAAGTGGTGCTCGATTCGCTGGAAAGCGATGTGCTGGTGCTCAAGCCACAGGAAATCATGGATCACCTGGAAGAACTGGTGACCAGCGGCAAGTAAGCGCAACCGGTCGCCGTTCCTGCGCAGGATCACCATCCTGCGCAGGAGTCGGCAATCGAAGCCAGTCAGCACATCAGCTCAACATCAACCCTCTGGACGCAACATCAACACCGCCAACGGCGGCAGATTCAGCACCAGCGACAAGGGTTGGCCGTGGCTGCCCTCCTCTTCGGTCATCACACCGCCGCCATTGCCATAGTTGGAGCCGGCGTAGATGCCCGCATCGCTGTTGAACACTTCATTCCAGCGCCCGCCAATGGGCACGCCAATCCGATACGCCGGACGCGGCACCGGTGTAAAGTTAGCCACTACCAGCACCGGCCGCCCTTCCTTGCTCCAACGCAGCCAGGCATAGACGCTGTTCATCGCGTCATCGCCGATCAGCCATTGGAAGCCCTGCGGCACATCGTCCTGATCGTGCAGCGCCGGCTCTTCGCGGTAGAGCTGGTTGAGGTCAGTCACCAGTTTTTGCACGCCGCGGTGTTCCGGGTATTGCAGCAAGTACCAATCCAGCTGCTGGTCGTGATTCCATTCGCGCCACTGGCCGAACTCACAGCCCATGAACAGCAGTTTTTTACCCGGGTGCCCCCACATGAAACTCAGGTAGGCACGCAAGTTGGCGAACTTCTGCCAGCGATCGCCGGGCATCTTGTCGATCAGCGAGTGTTTGCCGTGGACCACTTCGTCGTGGGAAATCGGCAGGATGAAGCGTTCGGACCAGGCGTAAACCAGGCCAAAGCTCAGTTCGTTGTGATGATGGGCGCGGTAGACCGGGTCCTGCTGAATGTAATGCAGCGAATCGTGCATCCAGCCCATGTTCCATTTGTAGTCGAACCCTAACCCGCCATGCTGCGTGCCCTGGCTGACACCCGGCCAGGCCGTCGACTCCTCGGCAATCACCAGCGCACCGGGGGCTTCGAGGTCGATCACATCGTTGAGATGGCGGACAAAATCGATGGCTTCGAGGTTCTCCCGACCGCCATGGCGATTGGGTACCCACTCGCCGGCCTTGCGTGAATAGTCGCGATACAGCATCGAAGCCACTGCATCGACCCGCAGCCCATCGACGTGAAAATGCTTGAGCCAGTGCAACGCCGACGCCAGCATGAAGCCATGTACTTCGGTGCGTCCGAGGTTGTAAATCAGCGTGTCCCAGTCCTGGTGAAAACCTTCGAGCGGGTTGCCGTACTCGTACAGCGCGGTGCCGTCGAACTGCGCGAGGCCATGGGTATCGGTGGGAAAATGCGCCGGCACCCAATCGAGGATCACACCGATATCGGCCAGGTGGCAGGCGTTGACGAACGCGGCAAAGTCACTGGGCGAGCCGTAACGGGCGCTCGGGGCGAATTGCGATAATGGCTGATACCCCCAGGAACCGCCGAACGGGTGCTCCATGATCGGCATCAGTTCAATATGGGTGAAGCCGAGTTTCTGCACATAAGGGATCAGATGCTCGGCCAGCTCGCCCCAATGGTATTGGCGCGCCACTTCACCGACGTCATCCACTTCGCACTGCCAGGAACCGGCATGCAGCTCATAGATCGACAGCGGCGCGCTCGGCCGGTGGCGCTCGCCGCGTGTCTGCATCCAGTCCTGATCCTGCCATTCGATATGCAACGGTGAGGCGACTTTCGAGGCTGTGTCAGGCGGTAGCTGTGTCGCCAGTGCCACGGGGTCAGCCTTCAGCGGCAGAATCCCGTGGGCACCGAGAATTTCGTACTTGTACGCTTCACCGGCCTGCAAGCGCGGAACAAACAGCTCCCAGACCCCGGACGGATGACGCAGCCGCATCGGGTGACGACGACCATCCCAGACGTTGAAATCGCCGACCACCGAGACCCGCCGGGCATTCGGCGCCCACACGGCAAAACGCACGCCGTCGACACCCTCGACGTTCTTCAGCTGCGCCCCCAGACACGCACTGAGGTCCCGGTGATTACCCTCGGCGAACAGATACAAATCCATCTCGCCCAACAACGGACCGAAGCTGTAAGGGTCCTCTGCGGTCTGCTCGCCACCCGCCCATCGGGTACGCAACAGATAAGCCTGCGCCCGGTCGAAATGCCCGACGAACAACCCCGGCACTTCGGTCGGGTTCAAGCTGCCGAGTTCTTCGCCGGAGTCACGGGCGATCACCTGCACGCTCAAGGCGTCCGGCAGGTAGGCACGAATGAACTGACCGCCGGCCCCATCTGCATGGGGTCCGAGTATCGCAAAGGGATCCTGATGCTCGGCGCGCACCAGCGCCTCAATGTCTCGCGCCGCTGGCAGCAGCGCTTCTTTCACCTGTCCCTGCTCCCTCAATGATGGCTCCGTCATGACTGCTCTCCACTCACATAGGAAAAGGGTTTGAGTCCACTCAACAACCCGTATAAACCGTGCAATGGCACAGGCAACCAGGCAGGACGATTTTCCGCTTCATACCCCACTTCATAGGCCGCCTTCTCCAGGCAGAACAACGCCAGTGCAGCGTCTTCGGCTGCAGGATCCTGCCAAGCATGAGCAAGACTAGCTGCTGCCTGCCGATACGCCTGAACAAACGTTGCGGTGGCCTCACGCAAATAACGCTCCGTCACCCGTTGACGTGCTGCCAGCGTCTGCGCGGTGACTTCAACCCCTTGCCCATCCAGGGCCATCGCCGCTGCGTAATCGAACGAACGCAGCACGCCGCTGACATCCTTGTACGGACTGTGCTTGCCTCTTCGCTCATGCAATGGCCGCGCCGGTTCCCCCTCGAAATCGATCAGGTAGGCATCACCCTTGATCACCAGCACCTGGCCCAGGTGCAGATCACCGTGGACACGCATCTGCAAACCACCCACCGCTTTTGCCGCCAGCTCCTGAATGTGCCTGAGGATGGCTCTCTTCTGCTCCTGCAAACGCACCACCAACACCTGGTCCTCCGGGCTCAGCCGGGCCTGATGCTGTTTGAGCAACTGCAAGGCGTGCTCCAGCTGTGCAGCAATCGCTTTCGCCAATGCCTGCTGATCCTTGTGCGTACTGACCCGCGAACCAAACGCCGGGTTGTCACCGGGCGCGGCCAGTATCTGGTGCATTTCCCCGAGCCGCTGACCGAGCATGCCAGCGAAATCTTTCAATTCACCGAGCGCGTTGTAGTGCTGTTCCTGCTCGGAGATGGCCTCGGCCAACTCATCGCGAATCGCCCGCTCAAGGTTGTTCTGGGTCCATTCCCAGGCATCGCCCTGATTGCTCAGATACCCTTGGGCGATCATCAGCAGAGTGTCTTCACCTTGCCTATCACGGCGAATCACCGAGCCGAGCAGCGGTGAAATATGCTTGAACCCGGCGGACGTCAGGTATGCGCCCATCTCCAGCTCCGGATGCACGCCGCTGGCGACCTTGCGGATCAGCTTGAGCACCACGCTGCCGCCAATCACCGCGGAGCTGTTGGATTGCTCGGCCGACAAGTAGCGCACATCGCAGTCAGCCTGCAGATTGAGGTCCGCCAGCCCGGCGCTCGGTTCGAAACGAATTTCGCCGTCACTGGCGTCCAGCACCGTGTACGCCTGCATCGCCTGGATCACCGCTCGAACGAAGCTGTCGAGACTGAACGCGTCCGTCACCAAGCCCACTTGCCGCCCGCGCCGAACTCGCGCCAACGCCAGTTGCTGCGGCAATGCGGCGCCCACCTGGTCTTCGGCGAGAAACCCGAACGGCAGTTGGTAACGGCTGGTCTGACCGTCGTTGACCACCTCGATTTCGCTGAACAGCACCGGATGCAGCGGATCACCAAAACGCACACCGTAGGCAATGTGCACCGTTTCGATACGGGAGTCCTTGCCGGCGAACCAACGTCGATTGTGCAACCAGCTCGGCAGCGCACTTTGCTCCAGAATGGTGCGCGATGGCGCCTCGAGCAGCTCTTCCATGCGCTTTTTTAGTACCAGAGTGGTGAAGTCCGGCAAGCTTTGCGCAGGCTCGACGTGCCAGCTCGGCATCTGGTTTTCCGCTGCCAGCACAAACCAGTAAAAGCCGTACGGCGCCAGGGTCAGCAGAAAGTTGAGCTGGCCAATCGGCGGGAAAGCATTGCCGCCGAGCATTTCCACGGGAACCATGCCAGCGAAGGCCGAAAGGTCCAGCTCAGCCGCCTGGGCACTGCGCGAGACGTTGGCTACGCACAGGATGATTTCGTGTTTGCCGTCATCACCGGTGTATTCACGGGTATACGCCAGAATCCGCCGGTTGCTCGGCGAGAGCATTTTCAAGCTGCCCCGACCGAAGGCCTTGGACTGCTTGCGGATCGCCAGCATGCGCCGGGTCCAGTTCAGCAATGAATGCGGATCGCCGGCCTGGGTTTCGACGTTCACCGACAAGTAACCGTAGAGCGGGTCCATGATCGGCGGCAGCACCAGGCTCGCCGGGTCGGCGCGGGAAAACCCGCCATTACGGTCGATCGACCACTGCATCGGCGTGCGCACGCCATCGCGGTCGCCGAGATAGATATTGTCGCCCATGCCGATTTCGTCGCCGTAGTACAGCGTCGGCGTCCCGGGCATCGACAGCAGCAGGCTGTTGAGCAGCTCGACGCGGCGCCGGTCTCGCTCCATCAGCGGTGCCAGGCGTCGACGAATGCCGAGGTTGATCCGCGCGCGGCGGTCAGCCGCGTAGTAGTTCCACAGGTAATCGCGCTCCTTGTCGGTGACCATCTCCAGGGTCAGCTCATCATGGTTGCGCAGGAAAATCGCCCATTGGCAGTTGGCCGGAATCTCCGGCGTCTGGCGCAGGATATCGGTGATCGGAAAACGGTCTTCCTGGGCCAGCGCCATGTACATGCGCGGCATCAGCGGGAAGTGAAAGGCCATGTGGCATTCGTCGCCGTTATCGCCATGAACATCACCGAAATACAACTGAGTGTCTTCCGGCCACTGGTTGGCTTCGGCCAGCAGCATGCGGTCCGGGTAATGGGCGTCGATCTCGGCGCGAATCTGCTTGAGCACCGCATGGGTCTCGGGCAGGTTCTCGTTGTTGGTGCCGTCGCGCTCGATCAGATAGGGAATCGCATCCAGGCGCAGGCCGTCGATGCCCAGGTCCAGCCAGTAGCGCATCACCGAGAGCACGGCTTTCATGACCTGCGGGTTATCAAAGTTCAAGTCCGGTTGGTGCGAATAAAAACGGTGCCAGAAGTATTGGCCGGCCACCGGGTCCCAGGTCCAGTTGGACTTTTCGGTGTCGAGAAAAATGATCCGCGTGCCGTCGTACTTTTGATCGTCATCGGACCAGACATAAAAGTCCCGCGCAGCCGAGCCTGGCTTGGCCTTGCGCGCCCGTTGAAACCAGGGATGTTGATCGGAGGTGTGGTTGATGACCAGTTCGGTGATCACCCGCAAGCCTCGATTGTGAGCCTCGGCGATAAAGCGCTTGGCGTCGGTGAGCGTTCCGTAGTCGCGGTGTACGCCACGGTATTCGGCAATGTCGTAGCCATCGTCGCGGCGTGGCGAGGGGTAAAACGGCAGCAACCAGATGGTGTTGACGCCCAGCTCGGCGATGTAATCCAGTTTGGCGATCAAACCGGGAAAGTCGCCGATTCCGTCGTTGTTGGAGTCGAAATAAGACTTTACGTGGACCTGATAAATCACCGCATCCTTGTACCAGAGCGGGTCATTGCTGAAGGTGGCTGACCTGGGTTTCTTCGCCATTGGAAACTCCTGCTCGATTCGATGAGGCATTTCTGTGGCGAGGGGGCTTGCCCCCGTTGGGCTGCGAAGCAGACCCCGGTCCAGAGAGCCCATTTTTCAGGCACACCGCGTGCGCAGACTTTACGACTGCTACGCAGCCGGGCGGGGGCAAGCCCCCTCGCCACAAAAAACTGCATCAACTTCAAGTTGCCGTAATCCGCCATATCCCGAACGGCTGGTTCCACGGCTCGATGCGCATCCATTGAGTCTTGCCGTGCCAGTCCCAGCGGTGGCCGTTCATCAGGTCTTCACCCTGGGTCACCGCGTCGTCGGGCAAGCCCATCTCCCACAGTGGCAATTCGAAGTGCGCTTCCTGGGCGTTGAACGGGTCGAGGCTGACCGCCACCAGAATAAAATTGCTGCCATCGGCCGTGCGTTTACCGAAGTACAGAATGTTGTCGTTCCACACGTTGTAGACCTGCAGGCCCAAATGGCTGTGCAAGGCCGGGTTTTGCCGGCGAATACGGTTGAGCTGGGCGATCTCGGCGATGATGTTGCCCGGCGCAGTGAAGTCCCGGACACGGATTTCATACTTCTCGGAATCGAGGTATTCCTCCTTGCCCGGCACTGGCGCCGACTCGCACAATTCAAACCCCGAATACATGCCCCACAGGCCCGAACCCATGGTCGCCAGCGCAGCCCGGATCAGAAAGCCGGCGCGGCCCGACTCATGGAGAAAGCCTGGGTTGATGTCGGGCGTATTGACGAAAAAGTTGGGCCGGAAGCACTCGCGCCAGGGCGACTGGTTCAGCTCGGTGAGGTACGTCACCAATTCGTGCTTGGTGTTACGCCAGGTGAAGTAGGTGTAGCTCTGGGAGTAACCGACCTTGCCCAGGCGCGCCATCATCGCCGGGGTGGTAAAGGCCTCGGCCAGGAAGATCACCTCGGGATACAACGCCCGCACATCGCCGATCAGCCACTGCCAGAACGGCAAGGGTTTGGTGTGCGGATTGTCGACCCGGAAGATCTTCACGCCCTCCTCGACCCAGCCGACCACAATGTCCCGCAGCTCCAGCCACAGGCTGGGAATCGCCTCGCTGGCGTAGAAGTCGACGTTGACGATGTCCTGGTATTTCTTCGGCGGGTTTTCGGCGTATTTGATGGTGCCGTCCGGCCGCCAGTTGAACCAGCCCGGATGCTGCTTCAGCCACGGATGGTCCTGGGAGCATTGAATCGCGAAATCCAAAGCGATCTCCAGCCCGTGCGCGGCGGCGGCCTTGACCAGACGACGGAAGTCCTCGCGACTGCCCAACTGCGGGTGAATCGCCTCATGCCCCCCCTCGATACCGCCGATGGCGTACGGGCTGCCGTGGTCATCAGGGCCGGCAGTCAGGGCATTATTGGGACCTTTGCGATAGCTGCGACCAATCGGGTGGATCGGCGGAAAGTACAACACGTCAAAGCCCATGTCCTGGATCATCGCCAGACGTGAATGCACATCGTTGAACGTACCGTGGCGATCCGGATCATCGGTGATCGAGCGGGGAAACAACTCATACCAACTGGCGAACTGCGCACGTTCACGCTCGACGTCCAGCGGATACTCCGGACTCAGGCTGAGGTAGGGACGCAGATCGGCCTCGGCCATCAGCCCGGCACTGCGCGGGTGCAGAAACAGCGCGACTTGCTCGGTTTCAAGCAGCCCGGCCAGCTCATGGTGCAGCGCCGTAAGTTTCTTGCTCAACGGACCGTCACTGCGCTCCGCCGCCTGCAGCACCTGGATGCGCCCTTCCTGCAGTTCCAGGCTGACCGGCACACCCGCTGTGTGTTTCTTTTCCAGTTCATGACAGAAACTGGCGAACTGATCGATCCAGGCCTCGATACAAAACCGATACCTTCCTGGCATTGCGACGCTGAACTGCCCCTGCCAGGTGTTATTACCGAGATCGGTCATGACTTCGCTTTGCCAGATCGAGTCAGCCTCGACACGCCAACGCACGCGCACCGCAAGCACGTCGTGACCGTCAGCGAAAACCTTGCTAGTCACCTTTACAGCCTGGCGCTCAATAGCCTTGGCCGCGAACTGGCCGCCATCGATCACAGGCATGGTGTTTTCGATAATAATCCGCGGCAGCAGCAAGGCCTGCGACAGTGGCAGTTGCGGGTTGTACTGCAGCTCCGTCGGTTTTTCAGTCGTCATCGAGCCTGGCCCCTTACGCCCCATGGACGCTCCTGTGCTTGATCGTGTGCTGCTTGCATGACGCTACTTAGGTTCCGAGCGCCGGGCGCTGCTAAAAGTTCAGATCCTTTCACTTTAGCCACGCTCCATGACCACTAATCGGTTACACAGAACGATGAGCAAGACCTGTGCCCTAACCTTTAGATCCCGCAGAAAAGGGTGACCCCCATGACCATGCGAATCGAAAACCAGGTCTGCTTCTTCATTACCGAGAATGGCGAAGAGATTCGCCTCGCTGCCGATGTGACCATCATTACCGACGCGGACAAAGCCATGTCGGCGGTGGACCTCGATGGCCAGCGTTTCTACATCACCGAAGCAGAAGCCGACGCATTAACCGTAGCAGGTGCCACCGATGGTCGCCGGCACCTGATGGTCACCAGCAGTGATTCGGTGATTTGACTGACGCAGATCACAGACCGCCGCAGACACCTGTGACAGGCACTGTCGCCGCGCCTGCCGGGGTGCATCAAGTTGTCGCAGGGGCGGATCAAGAACTCATCTGATCCGCTTTTTAATCCAATACCTGAGTCTGTTATGCAAACAGTTCGGTGGTCATAGTTGATCGGCCTGATGGAGGCTGATGAGCGAAAGACCATGAGCGATAGAATCCCCGTCCGATTAGTAGAGACATTCGAGCCTTCGCGTCCAAAGATGAAGGCCAAATCCAGCGACAACCAGATTCACACCCGCAGCTTCACCGGTTTGTTCCGCACCTTGCGCCTGAGCGGCGCGGGGTTTCTGTTCCTGGCGTTTTTCGGCACTGTTTGGCTGAACTGGGGCGGCCGGCAGGCGGTGCTCTGGGACTTGTCGGAAAGCAAATTCCACATCTTCGGCGCGACCTTCTGGCCGCAGGATTTCATCCTGCTCTCGGCGCTGCTGATCATCTGCGCCTTCGGCCTGTTCGCAATCACCGTGTTCGCCGGACGAGTCTGGTGTGGCTACACCTGCCCGCAGAGCTCCTTCACCTGGCTGTTCATGTGGTGCGAAAAGGTCACCGAGGGCGAGCGCAATCAGCGGATCAAACTGCAAGCCGCCCCCTGGGGCCTGAACAAACTGCTGCGTCGTTCGGCCAAACACACGATGTGGCTGGCCATCAGTGTGCTGACGGGGCTGACGTTTGTCGGCTACTTCACGCCGATTCGCCCACTGGCCAATGAGCTGCTGACCCTGCAAATGGGCGGCGTCAGTCTGTTTTGGGTGCTGTTCTTCACCGGCGCGACCTACATCAACGCCGGTTGGCTGCGAGAAGCGGTGTGCATGCATATGTGTCCGTATGCACGGTTCCAGAGCGTGATGTTCGACAAAGACACGCTGACCATCTCCTACGACGCCGCCCGTGGCGAAAGCCGTGGCCCGCGCAAACGCGAGGTGAAGCCTGCCGACGCGGGTCTGGGCGATTGCATCGACTGTCACCTGTGCGTGCAGGTCTGCCCGACCGGCATCGACATTCGCGACGGCTTGCAGATGGAGTGCATTGGTTGCGCGGCATGTATCGACGCCTGCGATTCGATCATGGACAAAATGGGCTATGCCCGTGGCCTGATCAGCTACACCTCCGAGCATGAGTTGCAAGGTGGCAAGACGCACTTGCTCAGGCCTCGGTTGATCGGCTACACCGCGGTGCTGGTGGTAATGATTGGTGCACTGACGCTGGCGCTGATGGAGCGGTCGATGGTATCGCTGGACGTCAGCAAGGACCGTGGCCTGTTTCGCGAAAACAGCCTGGGGCAGATCGAAAACATCTACAGCCTCAAAGTCATCAACAAAACCCAGCAGCGGCAGGACTATCGCTTGTCTCTGCTGGACGGCGACGGCTTCCAGTTGCAGGGCAAGACCGAGTTGAGCCTGGCGCCGGGAGAAATTGTCGATGTGCCTGTTTCAGTGGCCATGACCACCGACAAGCCAAGCAGCAGCTCGCAGACGATCAGCTTCAAGATCACTGACAGCGATGAACCTTCGGTGAACAGCGTGGCACAGAGCCGTTTTGTTGCACCGTTGAATCGTTGAGCCTTTAAACTGCCAACCCTGTGGCGAGCGGGCTTGCCCGCGCTGGGGCGCAAAGCGCCCCCAAGTCAGGCACCGCGGCGTGTCAGGTAGAACACGCACACAGGTTTACGACTGCTGCGCAGCCGAACGGGGGCAAGCCCCCTCACCACAGGATCTGCGCCGCCTGTTTTCCGTCAAATCCGGGTCCTAGATGAAACGCTACGAAAAATTCGCTGACGACATTGCTGAACTGATCCGCTCCGGGGTGCTCGGCCCAGGCCAGCGTGTACCCTCGGTGCGTTACGCCAGCCAGACTTACGGGGTCAGCCCGTCCACAGTGTTTCAGGCTTATTACCTGCTGGAGCGTCGCGGGCTGATCCGCGCCCGGCCGCGCTCCGGCTACTTCGTCAACACCCACGCGCCGAGCCCGTTCTCGGAGCCGGTGATCAGCAGCCAGGTCAACGAATCCACCGAAGTCGATGTCAGCGAACTGGTGTTCTCGGTACTCGACTCGATCAAGGACCCGAACACCGTACCCTTCGGCTCGGCCTTCCCGAGCCCGACGCTGTTTCCACTGCAACGCCTGTCACGCTCACTGGCCAGTGCCGCCCGGGAAATGGACCCACGCATGGTGGTGACCGACATGTCGCCGGGCAATCCGCAATTGCGTCGGCAAATCGCCCTGCGCTACATGGTCGGCGGCCTGATGCTGCCCATGGAAGAACTGCTGATCACCAACGGCGCGCTCGAAGCGCTGAACCTGTGCCTGCAAGCGGTCACCGAACCCGGCGACCTGGTGGCCATCGAAGCCCCGGCGTTCTATGCCAGCCTGCAAGTGCTTGAGCGACTCAAACTCAAAGCCGTGGAAATTCCCGTGCACCCGCGCGACGGCATCGACCTCGGCGTGTTGGCGCAAACCCTCGAGCGCCATCCGATCAAAGCATGCTGGTGCATGACCAGTTTCCAGAACCCCATGGGCGCAACCATGCCCGAGGCCAAGAAACAGGAACTGGTCGAGTTGTTGCGCAGCCATCAGGTGCCGCTGATCGAGGACGATGTCTACGCCGAGCTCTATTACGGCCAGCAGGCACCGAAACCGGCCAAAGCCTTCGACACCGAAGGGCTGGTGATGCACTGCGGGTCCTTCGCCAAGAGCCTCGCGCCCGGTTACCGCATCGGTTGGGTCGCCGCCGGGCGTTATGCGCAAAAAATCGAACGGCTGAAACTGATGACTTCGCTCTGCGCCTCGATGCCGGCCCAGGCGGCAATCGCCGATTACCTGCAACACGGCGGCTACGACCGCCACCTGCGCAAACTGCGCTACGCCCTCGAAGAACAGCAAAGCGCCATGCTCGCGGCCATCGCCCGCTACTTCCCGGCCCAGACCCGCGTCAGCCAGCCGGCCGGCGGCTACTTCCTGTGGCTGGAATTGCCTTCGCAGATGGATTCGTTAAAGTTGTTCCAGATGGCGTTGGCCCAAGGCATCAGCATTGCGCCGGGACCGATCTTTTCACCGACCCAGCGCTTCAGGAATTGTATTCGCTTGAACTACGGCAGCCCGTGGACCGAGGATACCGAAAAGGCCATGGAGACCTTAGGCAGGATTGTGCGATCTTTTTAACGCCCGCCACCCAAATCAACAAAGGTCCCGGTCGCATAAGAAGCCTTGTCCGACAGCAGCCAGATAATCGCCTCCGCCACTTCATCCGGGCGGCCGCCGCGGGCCATGGGAATGCCCGATTCAAGCTTGCTGACCCGATCCGGGTCACCGCTCAGGGCATGGAAGTCGGTGTAGATGTAGCCGGGACGCACGGCATTGACGCGGATGCCTTCGCCGGCGACTTCCTTGGACAGGCCGACGGTGAACGTATCCAGCGCACCCTTGGAGGCTGCGTAGTCGACGTATTCTCCCGGCGAACCGAGGCGCGAGGCGACCGAGGAGACGTTGACGATGCTGCCGCCCTGCCCGCCGTGTCTGGGTGACATGCGCAGCAGTGCATGCTTGGCGCAGAGAATCGGCGCCAGGACATTGGTTTTCAGGACTTTCAGAATGCGGAATTCGGACATTTCATCGACCCGCGACTTTTGTCCGACGGTGCCGGCGTTGTTCACCAGTGCGGTGACTCGGCCCAGCTCGGTGTCGACGCGATGGAACAGGCTGATCACTTCATCTTCGATGCTGACGTCAGCGCGCACCGCAATCGCCTGGGCGCCGAGCGCGCGGACTTGCTCGAGGACCTGTTGCGCAGCCTGCTCATCGGCCTGGTAGTTGATGCAGATTCGATAGCCCTGCTCAGCCGCCAGGAGCGCTGTAGCAGCGCCGATACCGCGACTGCCGCCAGTGATAACGATGACTTTGTCCATGCTCAATCCCCCCATTCGAACCCAAAGCCTTGCGCCGCAAGAATAACCGCCAACGCCGGGTTTTGCATGGCCTGTCACTGCCACTGTGGCGAGGGAGCTTGCTCCCGCTGGAGTGCGCAGCGCTCCTGACCTCCACCACGGCAAGCCAGGTTTACGACTGCTTCGCCCGAACGCGGACCGGCCGACGGGAGCAAGCTCCCTCGCCACAGAGGTCAATCAACCCGTCACCAATTGCTCGGCCCGGTGTATATCGACCATGAACCTGTCGGCCGGTAACGGGTGGCCGAGCAGGTAGCCCTGCAAGGAATCACAGCCTAGCTGAGTCAGGAAGTCCTGTTGCACATCGGTTTCCACGCCTTCGGCGACGATGCGCAAACCCAGCGCCTGCCCAAGGGCGACGATGGCCGAGACGATCGCCGCGTCATCGCTGTCGCGCTCAAGGTCACGGACAAAACCACGGTCGATCTTCAGCTCATTGGCCGGCAGGCGCTTGAGGTACATCAAGCTCGAGTAACCGGTACCGAAGTCGTCGATGGACAGGTCGACGCCCATTTCCGACAGTTGCTGGAGCACCGTCATGCTCGCGTCGGCATCGCTCATGGCGGTGGTTTCGGTGATTTCCAGGGTCAGGCTGTTAGCCGGCAAACGGTGAGTGGCCAAGGCTTTGGCGACGCTTTGAACCAGCCCGGCATGACAGAACTGCAACGCCGAGAGATTCACTGCAATACGCCAATGGGTGTAACCCTGGCTGCGCCAGAGGCTCATTTGCCGGCACGCTTCGTTGAGCACCCAGTCGCCGATCGGAATGATCAACCCGGTTTTCTCCGCCAGTTCGATGAACTTGTCCGGCAGCAGCATGCCCAGGGTCGGGTGTTCCCAGCGCAGCAAGGCTTCGGCACCGACCGGCCGACCATTGCTGGCGTCAAACTTGGGTTGGTAGTGCAGGCTGAATTGCTGTTGCTCAAGCGCATTACGCAAATCCTGAAGCATTTGCAGTTGCTTGCGGGCGTTGGTATTCATCGAGGCGTCGAAGAAGCTGTGGCCGTTCTTGCCCGCGCCCTTGGCGTGATACATCGCCGCGTCGGCGTTCATCAGCAGTTCTTGCGGGGTCTGTCCGTTGCCAGGGTATACGGCAATGCCAACACTGGCAGAGATCTGCAAATCGTGCTCGGCGACCCGGAATGCGCGCGAGATCAACCCCACCTGACGCGCCGCCAGGCGCAAGGCATCGTCAGGTTCGGCGAGCTGTACCAGCAACACGAATTCATCGCCGCCTATCCGCGCCAGCGTGTCCTGGCCGCGCAGGTCCTCGCGCAAACGTACGCCGACTTCGCGCAGCAACTGGTCGCCTATATGGTGACCAAAGGCATCGTTGACCGGTTTAAAACCATCGAGATCGATGAACATCAACGCAAAACAGCCGCCCTGCTCCTGCACCACATGCATGGCTTGATCGATGCGATCGGCCAGCAGTACACGGTTCGGCAACCCGGTCAGGGGGTCGTGCAATGCCAGCTGGGTGAGTTCGCGGTTGGCCAGGGTCAAGGAATTGGCCAACTCGGCGGTGCGTGCTTCCAGGCGTGCATCGAGGATCGACGTCAGCAGCGCGATGCTCAACACTGCCAGAGTGGTGACCAGCACCAGATTGTCCAGGCCCTTGCCACTCAAACCGTCGACTGTCGCGCCGCAATAGCTGCCCTCGGCAAACCGTGCGGCCGCCATCCCTGTGTAGTGCATACCGACAATTGCGATACCCATGATCACCGCGGCGCCGCCACGAACGAGGCGTACATACGGGGTGTTCTGGCGTAAACGAAAGGCAATCCACAATGCCGCGGCTGAAGCGCCGACCGCGATCACCAGCGAAGCACCAAACAATGTCGGATCGTAATCGATACCCGGCTGCATGCGCATGGCGGCCATGCCGGTGTAATGCATGCCGCTGATGCCCGCGCCCATGATCAATGCGCCAAACGCCAGTTGCCAGCCCGGCATACGCGGCTGGCTGACCAGCCACAGCGCGAACCCGCAGGACAGAATGGCGATCACCAGCGACAACGCGGTGATACCGATATCGTAGCCGAGGATGATCGGCAACCTGAATGCCAGCATGCCAATGAAGTGCATCGACCAGACGCCGATACCCATCGCCAACGCGCCACCCGCCGTCCAAAAATGAACTGCGCGGCCTTTGGCGGTTGCGATACGACCGGTCAGGTCCAGGGCGGTATAGGAGGCAAGAATCGCCACGCAAAGGGAGATCAGAACCAGCGCGGGGGAATAGCTACCGATGAGCATCAGAACTTCTCGTGACGCCCCCGCTGGACTGCATCCATGCTCGTTGGGGCAAAGTGCGCGATTGTACTGATTCCATCAACGAACGCACTCACAAAGTAACCAAAAGGCCATTAGCGCGACGGACAGTCTGAAACAAGGCAGAACATGCCCTTACAGAGCGTAAGGCTGACTGCAATTTGTGGCGAGGGAGCTTGCTCCCGATGGGCCGGTCCGCGTTCGGGCGCAGCAGTCGTGAAGCCAGCCATTGCGGTGTGACTGAAATGACGCGGTCGCAGGTTTTGGGGCCGCTTCGCAGCCCAGCGGGAGCAAGCTCCCTCGCCACAGAAGCGCTCTACCCTAGTTTTTTTCGCTGATCTGGGTCTGACCATCCCAGCCACCGCCCAACGCGGCGATCAAGTTCACGCTGGCAATCAGCCGGCTTTGCTGCAAGGTCAGCACGCTACGCTCGTTGCTCAGCGCTGTGGCCTGGACCACCACCACATCAAGGTAGGCGATCAACCCGGCCTTGTACTGGTTCAGGGTCAGGCGCAACGACTCGCGGGCCGCATCCAGCGCTTCCTGGCGCACCGCCGCTTCGTCTTCCATGACCTTGAGCTGCACCAGGTAGTTTTCGACTTCGCGGAACCCGTCGAGCACGGTTTGCCGATACTTGGCCACGGTCTGGTCGTAGGCCGCCTCGGTTCGGTCGACTTCCGCCGAGCGCTGACCGCCATCGAACAAGGTCATGGCGAGTTTCGGCCCTACCGACCAGAAACGGTTCGGCAAGCTGATCAGGTTAGAGTAAGTGCTACTGCTGTAGCCGCCACTCATACTCAAGGTCAGGTCCGGGTAGTAGGCTGCCTTGGCCACGCCGATGTTGGCGTTGGCGGCAATCACCGAACGCTCGGCGGAGGCAATGTCCGGGCGTCGCTCCAGCAGTTGCGAGGGCAGGCTCAGCGGTACCTGCGGCAATGCTGGAATGTTCTGGGTTTCTGCCAGGTTGAAGTCAGCCGGCGGCAAGCCGATCAGCACCGCAATCGCGTTCTCGAACTGCGCACGCTGCCAGATCAGGTCGACCATGTCGGCCTGAGTGCTTTTCAGTTGGGTTTGCGCCTGGGCCACCGCGTCCTTGCCGGACACTCCCGCGCGGTACTGGTTTTCAGTCATTTGCAGCGAGCGCTGATAATTCTCGACCGTGGCTTGCAGCAGGCGCTTTTGCTGGTCGATCACTCGCAATTGCAGGTAGTTCTGCACCAGCTCCGATTGCTGGCTCAGGCGCATCGCGGCCAGGTCGGCAAAACTCGCTTGGGCACTGGCCTTGTCGGCTTCCAGGCCGCGACGCAATTTGCCCCAGACGTCCGCTTCCCAACTCACCCCAAGCTGAGTGTTATAGGTGTCGCGGATACCACTGTTGGTACTGCTCAGGCTCGAACTGCTGCTACCGGTGCCTTGACTCGAACGGGTTTTCCCGGCGCTCAGATCAACCGTCGGAAAAAACGCACCTCGGGCACTGCGTACCAACGCCTGAGCCTGACGGTACTGGGCTTCGGACTGGGCAACGGTCTGGTTGGCACTGTTGAGTTTTTCGACCAGCCCGTTGAGCTGCTGATCACCGTACAGTTCCCACCAGGCGCCACGCGCCAATGAGTCACTCGGTGTCGCCTGACGCCAGCCGTCTGCCTGCTTGTACTGTGCCGGCTCGGCCACTGTCGGACGCTGATAGTCCGGGCCGATGGCGCAGGCACTGAGCATCAAGACGCTGAGCGAAAGACTCAGTAAACGCGAACCTCGGGCCGATACCAGGCGCCGGGCCATCGGTGCGTCGAGGTTGAGTGGGCAACGGTCAGTCATAGCGGAGTTTCCAGAGAAGCATCGGTACGAACCCCACGCCAGCGGTTGACCCGATGGCGCAAACGGTCGAGATAGAGGTAAACCACCGGGGTGGTAAAAAGCGTCAGCACCTGGCTGAAAATCAACCCGCCGATAATGGTCAGGCCCAGTGGCTGGCGCATTTCCGCGCCTTCGGCGGTGCTGAGCAACAACGGCAAAGCGCCCAGAATCGCCGCCAGGGTGGTCATCAGAATCGGCCGCAGACGCAACAGACACGCACTGCGAATCGACTCCAGCGGTTCCATGCCCTGATGGCGTTCAAGTTGTAGCGCGAGGTCGATCATCAGAATGGCGTTTTTCTTCACCACGCCGATCAGCAAAAACAGCCCGAGCAGCGAAATCAGGCTGAACTCGCCGCCCAGCACATAGATCGACAGCAACGCACCGACCCCTGCCGAAGGTAATGTCGAGAGGATCGTCAGCGGGTGCACATAACTTTCGTACAGCACGCCCAACACCAGATACACCGCCACCAGCGCACCGAGAATCATCCACGGCTGACTCTTCTGGGTCGCCGCGAAAGCGTCGGCAGTGCCGGCCATCTTGGCGATCACTTCTTCCGGCAACCCCAGCTTGGCAATCGCCCGTTCGATGGCGGCCGAGCCTTGTTCAACGGTGACGCCTTCGGCCATATCAAAAGAAATGCTTTCGGAAGCGAACTGCCCTTCATGGCTGACCCGGTCGTTTTCCAGGCTGTTTTCATAGTGGGCAATCGCCGACAACGGAATGCGCGCGCCGGCAGCGGTAATCACCTGGACCTGATTGAGGGTGATCGGGTCCTGGGCGTATTTCGGATTGACCTCCATCACCACCTGATACTGGTTGAGACTGTCGTAAATGGTCGATATCTGGCGCTGGCTATAGGCGTTGTTCAGCACTGCGGTGACCATCGACATGTCGACCCCCAGGCGTTTGGCCTGGTCACGATCGACCACCAGTGTCACCTGCGCGGCACCTCGCCCTTCGCGGGCGTCGATGGCCGTCAGTTCAGGCAATGCCTTGAGTGCGGTGACGACCTTTGGATACCACTCGCGCAACGCCGATAAATCGCCGCTTTGCAGGATGTAGGTGTATTGCGAGGTGGTCTGCTCGCGGCCACCGCCAAACTGCAAGTCCTGGTCGGCCATCAACATCAATTGGGCACCGGCGACCTTGGGCATTTCCTTGCGCAGGCGTTCGATGACCTTCTGCGCAGAAATATTGCGTTCCTTGATCGGCTTCAGGCGTACCAGCATGAAAGCGTTATTGGTGCCGTTGGTCCCGCCGATAAAACCGGCGACACTTTCCACAGCAGCGTCTTTCAGCACTGCACGGCGGAAGGTTTCCATTTTCGGCTGCATGACGTTGAACGACAGGCCATTGTCGCCGCGGACAAAACCGATCAGTTGACCGGTGTCCTGCTGCGGCAGGAAGGTCTTGGGCACCACCACATACAAGGCGATATTGACGCCAATGGTGACAAACAGGCTGAGCAGCGTCAGCCGCTTGTGACGCAGCACCCAATCCAGGCCGCTGGAATAGTGCTTGACCATCCAGTCGTTGGCGCGCCGGCTGGCACGCTGCAAACGGTTTTCTTCGCCTGGAGTGTGGGGTTTCAGCCAGCGGGCGCAGAGCATCGGCGTCAGGGTCAGCGAGACCACCAGCGACACCACGATTGACGCCGCCAGGGTGATCGAGAACTCACGGAACAGGCTCTCGATGATCCCGCCCATGAACAGAATCGACAGGAACACCGCCACCAGTGAGACGTTCATCGACAGCAGGGTAAAACCGACTTCCTTGGCGCCCAGGTACGCCGCCTTCATCGGCGCGATCCCTTCGTCGATGTGCCGCGAAATGTTTTCGAGCACCACGATGGCATCGTCCACCACCAGCCCCGTGGCCAGAATCAGCGCCATCAGCGACAGGTTGTTCAGCGAAAAGCCATAGAGGTACATCACCGCGAACGTACCGACCAGCGACACCGGTACCGCCAGCGTCGGGATCAACGACGCACGGAAGTTACCGAGAAACAGATAGACCACCAGAATCACCAGCGCCACGGCAATCAGCAGGGTCATTTCCGCTTCGTGCAAGGTCGCCTTGATCACCGGTGAACGGTCCATCGCCAGGTTCAGTTTGACGCTGGCCGGCAACACCGCCTGCAACGCCGGCAACTGCGCCTTGATATCGTTGACCGTTTTAATGATGTTGGCGCCGGCCTGACGGTTGATCACCAACAGCACCGCCGCGTCATCGTTGAAGAAACCGCTGTTGTAGCGGTCTTCGACGCTGTCGCGAACCTTGGCCACATCACCCAGGCGCAACGCCGAGCCATTCTGGTAGCGAATGATCAGCGGTTCATAATCCTTGGCCTTCTCCAACTGGTCGTTGGCCTGGACCTGCCACATCCGCTGGTCGTCTTCGATCGAACCCTTGGGCCGGCGCACGTTGGCGTTGGCAATGGTGTTGCGTACATCATCCAGCGCCACGCCGTACTGGTTCAGCAGTTGCGGTTCAAGCTCGATGCGCACTGCCGGCAACGAACTGCCGCCAATCTGCACCTCGCCGACACCGGGCACTTGAGACAGGCTTTGCGAAAGGATGGTCGAGGCCAGGTCATAAAGCTGACCTTTTTCCAGTACGTCCGAGGTCAGCGACAGCACCATGATCGGCGCCTGGGACGGATTGACCTTCTTGTAGGTCGGCATGCTGCGCATACCGCTGGGCAGCAGGTTGCGCGAGGCGTTGATCGCCGCTTGCACTTCTCGCGCCGCGCCATTGATGTCGCGGTCCATGTCAAATTGCAGGATCACCCGGGTCGAACCCTGGCTGGATCGGCTGCTCATGGTGTTGACCCCGGCGATGGCGCCGAAGGATCGCTCCAGCGGCGTCGCCACCGTGGAGGCCATGACCTCGGGGCTCGCGCCCGGCAGGCTCGCCGACACCACGATCACCGGGAAATCCATTTGCGGCAGCGGCGACACCGGCAGCAAGCCGAAACTCACACCGCCCAGCAACATGATCGCCAGGCTCAGCAGCATCGTCGCTACCGGCCGGCGAATGAAAGGTCCGGACAGGTTCATGGCTGCTCTACCGGCTCCAGGCGCTCAGGCGCACGTCGCCAGCGCCGACCGAGGCGGTCGAAGTACAGATAGATCACCGGCGTGGTAAACAGCGTCAGCACCTGGCTCACCAGCAGGCCACCGACCATCACCAGACCCAATGGCTGGCGCAGTTCAGCACCCGAACCGGTGGCGAGCATCAACGGCACCGCGCCAAACAACGCGGCCAGGGTGGTCATCAGGATAGGCCGGAAACGCAGCAGCGCCGCCTGATAAATCGCGGTCGCCGGGTCCATGCCCTGATTGCGCTCGGCGTCGAGGGCGAAGTCGATCATCATGATCGCGTTCTTCTTGACGATGCCGATCAGCAAGATGATGCCGATGATCGCGATCATGCCCAGGTCGTTGCCGCTGAGAATCAACGCCAGCAAGGCGCCGACCGCCGCCGATGGCAATGTCGAGAGAATGGTGATCGGGTGAATGTAGCTCTCGTACAGCACGCCGAGCACGATGTACATGGTCACCACCGCCGCCAGAATCAGCAGCAAGGTACTCGACAACGAGGCTTCGAACGCTTGGGCCGCACCCTGGAACTGAGTCTGCACGCCAAGCGGCATGCCGATGTCCTGCTGCACCTTGTTGATCAGCTCGACGGCCTGCCCCAGCGCCACGCCGGGCGCGAGGTTGAAGGACATCATCACTGCCGGGAACTGGCCGATGTGCGCAATCGCCAATTGCGCCTGGCGCTCTTCGACGTGGGCCAGGCTGGACAGCCGCACCTGGCCGCCATTGGTGGTCTTGACGTGAATCTGCTCCAGCGCCTGCGGGCCGATCTTTTCGCCGTCCTGCGCCTGCATCACCACGCGGTACTGGCTGGCCTGGGTGTAAATGGTCGAGATCTGGCGCTGGCCAAAAGCGTCGTACAGCGCGTCGGTGATGTTCGACACCGAAACGCCGATTCGCGAAGCCGCGTCACGGTCGATCACCAGATAGACCTGCAAGCCCTTGTCCTGCAAGTCACTGGCAACGTCAGTCAGCTCGGGTTGCTTGTGCAGCGCCTCGACCAGTCGCCCGCTCCACAGGCTGAGCATCTCGGCATCCGGCGACGACATGCTGAATTGGTACTGTGTGCGGCTGACCCGGTCTTCGATGGTCAGGTCCTGCACCGGCTGCATGAACAGACGAATGCCCACCAGTTTGTCCAGCTGCGGCTGCAACCGGCTGATCACCTGGGCCGCGCTCAGATCACGTTCTTTGTGCGGCTTGAGGTTGATCAGCAAGCGCCCGCTGTTGAGGGTCGCGTTGTCGCCGTCGACTCCGATATAGGACGACAGGCTTTGCACCGCCGGATCGGCCAGGATGACCTTGGCCAGCTCCTGCTGGCGCTGGCTCATGGCGGCGAAGGAAATCGACTGCGGCGCCTCGGAAATACCCTGGATTACCCCGGTGTCCTGCACCGGGAAAAAGCCCTTGGGTACCACGATGTACAGGAACACCGTCAGGCCCAGGGTAGCGACGGCCACCAGCAAGGTCAGCGGCTGATGCTTGAGCACCCACTGCAACTTGCGCCCGTAGGCGGCGATCAGCCAGTCGATCCACGCACCGCTGGCCCGGTAGAAGCGGCCCTGTTCTTCTGGCTTGGGTTCACGCTTGAGCAACCGCGCGCACATCATTGGCGTCAGGGTCAGCGAAACCACCAGGGAAATCAGGATCGCCACCGCCAGGGTAATCGCAAACTCGCGGAACAGCCGCCCCACTACATCGGCCATGAACAACAGTGGAATCAATACCGCAATCAGCGACAACGTCAGCGATATCAGGGTGAAACCGATCTGCTTGGCGCCCTTGAGCGCCGCCTGCAACGGGCTGTCGCCCTCCTCGATGAAGCGCGAAATGTTTTCCAGCATGACGATCGCGTCGTCCACCACAAAACCGGTGGCAATGGTCAACGCCATCAAGGTCAGGTTGTTGACCGAAAAACCGGCCAGGTACATCACGCCAAAGGTGCCGATCAACGACAACGGCACGGCAATCGACGGAATGATCGTGGCGCTGGCCCGGCGCAAGAACAGGAACGTCACCATCACCACCAGGGCGATGGCGATCAACAGTTCGTGCTGCACGTCGGTGACGGACGCGCGGATGGTCTGGGTGCGGTCGGTCAGCACGGTAACGTCGAGGCCGGCCGGCAGGTTATCGGTGATGCTTGGCAACAGGGCCTTGATCCGGTCGACCACCTCGATCACGTTGGCACCCGGCTGGCGCTGGATGTTCAGCAGCACGGCCTGGTTTTCATTGGCCCACGCGGCGAGGCGTTCGTTTTCGGCGCCATCGACAATCTGCGCGACATCCTTGAGTCGCAACGGCGCGCCGTTCTTGTAGGCCAGAATCAGTTCGGCGTAGTCCTTGGGCGAGGTCAACTGATCGTTGGCATCGAGCATCGAGACCCGGGTCGGGCCGTCGAAGTTGCCTTTGGGCTGGTTGACGTTGGACGCGCCGATCAAGGTGCGTACGTCCGACAGGTTCAAGCCGTTGGCCGCCAGGGCTTCCGGGTTGACCTTGATCCGCACGGCCTGACGCTGGCCGCCGGCGATGCTGACCATGCCGACGCCACTGATCTGGGCGATTTTCTGCGCCATGCGCGTGTCGACCAAATCATTGAGTTTGGGCAGCAGCATGGTTTTGGAGGTGATTGCCAGGGTCAGCACCGGGGTGTCCGCCGGGTTGACCTTGTTGTACACCGGCGGTGCCGGCAAGTCCTTGGGCAACAGATTGGTCGCCGCGTTGATCGCCGCCTGCACCTGCTGCTCGGCGACGTCCATGTTGATGTCGAGGCTGAAGCGCAGGGTCAGCACCGAGGCGCCGCCGGAACTGGTCGAGGCCATTTGGGTCAGGCCGGGCATTTGCCCGAACTGGCGCTCGAGTGGCGCAGTCACCGCACTGGTCATTACATCCGGACTGGCGCCCGGGTACAGGGTCATGACCCGAATGGTCGGGTAGTCGACCTGAGGCAATGCCGAGACCGGCAGCAACTTGTAGGCAATCATGCCGGCCAAAACGATGGCCAGCATGCTCAGGGTGGTGGCTACCGGGCGAAGGATAAACAGCCGCGAGATGTTCATGCGCGACCCTTGTGCGCCTTGCCGGTGGCTTTCGGATCAGTCGTGGCGTTGGTCGATGGGTCCTGGCTTTCGGTCGGGGTCGGGGTCGCGGGGGCGACATTACTGCTGTCGTTGACCACCTCGACTTCACTGCCCTCCTTGAGGCGGTCAGTGCCTTCCAGAACCACGCGATCACCGGCTTTCAAGCCTTCCTGGATCACCGTGTTGTCACCATCGCTGGCACCGATCTTCAACGGGCGAATGGTGACTTTCTTGTCACCGTCCAGGACATAGGCAAAGGTGCCGTTGGTGCCAAACTGAACGGCTGCCGAAGGCACCAGCACCACGCCCTTGAGGGTGTCGGCCAGCAGTCGGACGTTGACGAACTGATTCGGAAACAGCGCCAGATCGCGGTTGTCGTAGCGTGCCTTGAATTTCAGTGTGCCGGTGGTGGTGTCGATTTGGTTGTCGAGGCTTTGCAAGACACCGCTGGCCTGCAATTTGGTATCGCCACGATCCCAGGCTTCAGCCGGCAGTTTGGCACCGGAGTGGTAGCGGGTCAGCACGGTATCGAGCGTGTTTTCCGGCAAGGTAAAGACCACGCTGATCGGCTGGGTCTGGGTAATGACCGCCAGGGACGTGGTGTCATTGGCGGACACCAGGTTGCCGACGTCCAGCTGCCGCAGGCCGACGCGCCCGGTAATCGGCGCACGGATCCTGGTGAATTCCAGATTGAGTTTGGCGTCGTTGACCGCCGCCTGATTGGTCTTGACCGTGCCCTGGTACTGCCCCACCAGCGCGGCTGCGGTGTCGAGGGTCTGTTTGGCGATACTGTCTTGCGCATACAAACCGCGATAGCGTTCCAGATCCACCTGCGCGTTTTTCAACTGTGCCTGGTTCTGCAGCAACGTGCCTTCGGCTTGCAGCAAGGCGTTCTGGTAAGGGCGCGGGTCGATCTCGGCGAGCAGATCGCCTGCCTTGACCATTTGCCCTTCTTCAAACGCAATCTTCACCAGTTCACCGCCCACACGGCTGCGCACATTGATGGTGTTCAGCGCAGTGACCGTGCCCAGCGCTTTGTAATAGAGCGGGAAATCACCCACGACAGCAGGCGCGACCCGAACCGGGACCGGTCCTGTGGCGCCACCAAAACCCGGACGCATCCCGCCAGACTTGCCGACATGCCCCGCCGCCGCTTTAGCTACTGGGGCGTCTTTGTGAGCCGTACCGCCTGGCCAGAACTTCCAGCACAGGCCGGCAATGACCAACAGGACCAGCAGGCCAAATAGCCAGCGACGGGGATGACGGGAAGCAGAGGATTGCATGGAATGATCAACCATTGGGCGCGTGTGGGCATCTTTATACGGGAGAGTGAACGATAAGCACTGACGGCATTGAAGCAAAGCGCCTTTACCGGCAATTTACCTTCAGCCTGCTTTTGCGATTTTTTGCTAAGGCACTGAAGCACAAATGAAAACGGCCTGGACAGAGCCAGGCCGTTAATAATTGTAAAATGCGGTTACTTCAAAACGGCCAACGCCGCTTCGTAGTTTGGCTCTTCAGCGATTTCTTTAACCAGTTCGCTGTGCAGCACAGTGTCGTTTTCATCGAGTACCACCACGGCGCGGGCGGTCAGGCCTTTGAGCGGGCCGTCGGCAATGGCAACGCCATAGTTTTCGATGAACTCACGGCCGCGCAGGGTCGACAGGTTCTGGACGTTTTCCAGGCCTTCAGCGCCGCAGAAACGTGCCTGGGCGAACGGCAGGTCAGCCGAGATGCACAGGACAACGGTGTTGGCCACGTCGTTGGCCTGAGCGTTGAACTTGCGTACCGACGTGGCGCAGGTCGGAGTGTCGATGCTTGGGAAGATGTTCAGCACTTTGCGCTTGCCGGCGAAGCTTGCCAGGGTCACGTCGGACAGATTGCCGGCAACCAGGGAAAAGGCTGGCGCCTTGGAACCGGCTTGTGGCAGTTGGCCGTTGACTTGAACCGGATTGCCTTTGAGGGTGACTTGAGCCATGAACGGAGTCCTTCTGAACGTTGTTTGGAAAATATCGAAGAGGTCGAAGTTAACCACGAAATTGTCCGACGACCTATGGCCGAACACAAATTGTGATATCTCGCGACCCAAACTGGATACAACACAAGCCGCCCCTGTAGGAGCAAGGCTTGCCCGCGATTGGAACACTGCGGTGCAACAGCCTCACCGCGTTATCGTTCTTCGCGGGCAAGCCTTGCTCCTACGGGGGCGCGATTCAGCCCAGCAAACGAAGCATATTGCGGTGCCGCGCCTCGAAAATCCGCCGCATGTAGGCATTGACCATCAACCACTCGAAAAGTGCACCGCCAATGGCCGCATAGGTGACGCGATCAGTGTACAGCGTCCCCCCCTCCGCCGCCGCGACCCGGTGCTCATGACGAAATGCAGCCATCGGGCCCTTGAGCATTTCGTCGATGAAATGGCTGTCGCTGACCTCGCGAATCGTCACGGTCCAGGTCGCCGGAATACATCCGAACATCCAGTGACGAAAACTGAACTCGCGACCGGCAGCAATGCGCAAGTCATTCACGTCGATGTTGCCTAATGGCGTCACCCGTTCCGGGAAGATTTTCGGGAAATTGCTGCCTTCAAGGCAAAAATCGAGAACCTGTGCGGGTGTTTGTCCTCTGATCAGCGTGGAGAGTTCCAGAACAGGCATTGACAGTGTCCTTCCTTGAGCACGAATGCCGGCAGATTAGCACTCGACATTTACCGTATTACAGCGCTTTTCACATGCAAGCCTGTGAATAGGCTTATTATTTTGGCGCACGAAATTTAGGGGACTTTATGTACAAAGTGACCAGGTAACGACCCGCAATGACGTGCACCTTTGTTCGGTAACGGAAACTTGTTTCGACAAAAACCGCAAACTCGACGACATTACGCCCGTGCAATGACACCTGAATCGCGCTTATCCATAGGACTGTGCAATGACCATCGAAAAACCGACCCGCCTGTTGCTCGCCGGCCTCTCTTTGCTACTGAGCGCAAGCGCCTGGGCAGATTTCAGCGCCAGCCCCGAAGAAGCCCGGGGGATCGCCAAAGACGCGTATCTCTACGGCTTCCCGGTGGTTGAGATGTACAAGACCCTGTACACCCAGGCGGTGGACAAGAACGGTCCGAACTTCAAGGCACCGCTCAACCATATCAGCAATACGGCAAGAGCGTTCACCCCCAAGGACACCGCGTTCGTTAGCCCAAACCCGGACACTCCCAGCTCATTTCTCTGGATGGACCTGCGCGCCGAGCCTGTGGTTGTGACCCTGCCGCAGATCGCCGAAGAGCGTTACTACTCGGTACAACTGGTCGACCTCTACACCCAGAACTTTGCTTACCTGGGCACCCGCAGCACGGGCAACAAGGGCGGGACCTTCATGATTGCCGGTCCCAATTGGCAAGGTCAGCAACCGCTGAAGATCGATCGCCTGGTACGTAGCGAAACCAATATTGCCTATGCGCTGTACCGCACGCAGTTGTTTGATGAAAAGGACCTGGAGAAGGTCAAGAAAATCCAGCACGGCTACAAGGTTCAGACGTTGAGCCAATACCTGGGGCAACCGGCACCGGCTGCTGTACCAAAAATCGACTGGCCAAAGCCAACTCCGACCATGAGCGACAGCCCTGAGCTGTTCCGCTACCTGAACTTCATGCTCGGCTTCGCTCCGGCGCAAGACGTTGAAAAAGACCAACTGGCACGTTTCGCGAAAATCGGCATTGTTGCCGGCCAGCCGTACGACCTTAAAACTCTCACCGCCGAACAGCGCAAAGCCCTCGACGACGGGATTGCCGATGCCAAGGCCGAGTACGCGGCGTTCAAGAAAGACAAGATCGATACCCATCAGGTCAACAACGGTGACTTGTTCGGCACCCGCGACCACTTGAACAACAATTATCTGTACCGCTACGCCGGCGCCAACCTGGGGATCTTTGGCAACTCGGCCGATGAAGCAGCCAAGTTCAGTTATCTGGTCGACAGCCTGGGCAAACCGGCCAACGGCGCGAGACACAGCTACACCGTGCACTTTGACAAGGATCAGTTGCCGCCAGCCGATGCGTTCTGGTCACTGACCATGTACGACGGCAAGACCAAGCTGCTGGTGCCTAACCACAAGAAACGCTATCTGCTCAACTCGCGCATGCTGTCCACCTTCAAGCGCGACCCGGACGGCGGACTGACGCTTTACCTGCAGCACTCCGAGCCGCTCAAGGATCAGCGCAGCAACTGGCTACCGGCGCCGCACGGCCCGTTCTACGCGGTGTTGCGCCTGTACCTGCCCCAGCCTCAGGTCGGCAACGGTCAATGGAAACTGCCACCGCTGACGCCGATCAACCCGTAAGTTGAAGTAATACGCAAACCGTGTGCACCCCCGCAACCGTGGGTGCACACATCACCCGGATCTGTTGAACGTATTGATCAGCGTCGGCGAAACAACGGTCGTGGCTCGATCACCGAGCGACCGTAATGCACGCTCATCCCCACCAGCCCCTTCAGGGCATCTTCAGCGCATTTGTCTTCACGCACCGCGAACGCATCGAAACCGCATTGGCGCATATGGCTGAGCTGGTCGCGCAGCACATCGCCAATCGCCCGCAACTCCCCCGCCCAGCCCAAACGCGTGCGCAACAGGTAAGCCTGGCTGTAAGCGCGGCCATCGCGAAAACTTGGAAACTCCAGCGCGATCATGGGTATCAGCTTGAGCCACGGCTTGAGACTGTCGACCTCGTCATCCGGCCCCAACCACACCGCGTCTCGTGACGGATGATGTTCAGTACGGCGGGTCAGCCACAGAGCCAGCGGCAAAATCAGCGGCCCCGCTGGCAGTTGGCTTTCCAGGTCCCTGACCAGGGTCCACGGATCGTCGTCGACCTTAAGCGCAGCACCATCTTCCAACCGCAGCAGATTATTCATGCGACGACCTCCAGGCTCTTGGGATAAACGCGCTCCTTGAACGGCTCCAGACCGATGCGCTGCAAGGTATCGACAAACAGTTCTTCGCTCTCGCGGTAACGGACAAAGGTCGCGATGATCCGCTCGATCACCTGCGGTACTTCGGCGGCGCTGAACGACGGACCGATGACCTTGCCCAACGCGCTGTTCTTGCCCTGTGATCCACCGAGAGTGATCTGGTACCACTCGCTGCCATTCTTATCGACGCCGAGAATGCCGATATTGCCGATGTGGTGATGACCACAGGCATTCATGCAGCCAGAAATGTTGAGACTGATGTCACCCAGGTCGTGGAGGTAATCCAGGTCATCGAAACGTGCCTGAATCGCTTGGGCGATGGGGATCGATTTGGCATTGGCCAGCGCGCAGAAATCGCCGCCGGGGCAGGCAATGATGTCCGTCAGCAAACCGATATTGGCGCAGCCCAGTCCATGCTCGCAGGCCAGGCACCACAACGCGTACAGGTCAGACTTGGGCACGTCCGGCAGGACAATGTTCTGTTCATGGGCAATGCGGATTTCGCCGAAACCGAACTGCTCGGACCAGTCGGCCACCGCGTCCATCTGCGCATCGGTGACATCACCGGGTGGCGAAGCCATGCCAGGTTTGGTCGACAGCACCACGCTGGTGTAGCCAGGTACTTTGTGCGGCTGCACGTTACGCGCAACCCAACGCGCGAATGCCAGGTTCTCGGTCAGGCGAGTACCGAAGTCCAGGTCGGTGTCGGCCAGTGGCGCATAGGTGGGCGGCACGAACGCGCTGGCGACGCGCTGGTATTCGACGTCGGTCAACTGCGCCGGGCCGTCCTTGAGGTGTTGCCACTCCTGTTCGACTTCCTGGGCGAAGGCCTCGATGCCCAGCGCCTTGACCAGAATCTTGATCCGCGCCTTGTACTTGTTGTCACGTCGACCATGGCGGTTGTAGACCCGCAACACCGCCTCGACGTAGGACAGCAAATGCTGCCAAGGCAATCCTTCACGGATCTGCAAACCGAGGATCGGTGTGCGCCCCAGACCGCCGCCAACGATCACCCGCAGCAGCATCTGCCCTGCCGCGTCGCGGTAAAGGTAGAGACCGATGTCATGCATCATGATCGCCGCACGGTCCTGTTCCGCCGAGCAGATGGCGATCTTGAATTTACGTGGCAAAAACAGGAATTCGGGGTTGATGGTCGACCACTGCCGGAGGATTTCCGCCAAGGGCCGCGGATCGATCAGCTCATCGGCCGCCACCCCGGCAAAGGCTTCGGTGGTGATGTTGCGCACGCAGTTGCCGGAGGTCTGGATCGCATGCATTTCGACCTGGGCCAGGCGCTCGAGGATGTCCGGCACCTGGGCCAGTTCGATCCAGTTGAATTGCATGTTTTGTCGGGTGGTGAAGTGCCCGTAACCCCGATCGTAATCCCGGGCGATGCTCGCCAGCGTACGCATCTGCCGGGCGCTCAGGGTGCCGTAAGGAATGGCCACCCGCAGCATGTAGGCGTGCTTTTGCATGTACAGGCCGTTCTGCAGGCGCAACGGCAAAAACTCTTCCTCACTCAAGGCTCCAGCCATGAACCGCTCGACCTGATCGCGGAACTGCGCAACCCGTTCAAAGACCAGGGCCCGGTCATAGTCATCGTACTGATACATGTCGCTACCTCATCAGGGTTGATCGGGCTCTGCGGCTCGTTTCTGGGGGAGTGACTATGCAGTAGCGGCTCAGGTGGTTACAGATTCAGCTAAAGACTAAAAAACCATATCAGGGCGCGGCAGATCACCGCAGGCAGGCATTACATCTGATCCGTATTAATGCAGTTTTTCTGAGTCTGTTTTGTTTCGACCAGGGTTTCTACAGTTGACCGCATGCCAGACCGGGTGGCCTGGCAAGACTTTGCAACCGTGGAAGCATTGACCATGAGCACAGCAGCAATCGGACAGGCCTATAACTACAAGGTCGTCCGCCAATTCGTCGTGGCAACAGTGGTATGGGGTGTTATCGGGATGGCGATGGGCGTGTGGATCGCCTCGCAACTGGTGTGGCCGGAGGCGAACCTCGATTTGCCCTGGACCACCTTTGGTCGCTTGCGCCCGCTGCACACCAGCCTGGTGATTTTCGGTTTTGCCGGCAGCGCACAATTTGCCGCCAGCTACTACGCGGTTCAGCGCACCTGCCAGGTGCGACTGTACAGCGACAAACTCGCCGCCTTCACCTTCTGGGGCTGGCAATCGGTGATCGTCAGCATGCTGATCACCCTCCCCCTGGGCTACACCACCACCAAGGAATACGCCGAGATCGAGTTCTCCGGCGCGGTGTGGATGACGGTGGTCTGGGTCGCCTACGCCATCGTGTTTTTCACCACCGTGGTGCAGCGCAAGACCAAGCACATCTACGTCGGCAACTGGTTCTTCGGTGCGTTCATTGTGGTGATCGCCATGCTGCACGTGGTCAATCACCTGTCGATTCCGGTGGGTTGGTTCAAGTCCTATCCGGTGTATTCCGGGGCCACCGATGCGATGGTGCAGTGGTGGTATGGGCACAACGCAGTGGGCTTCTTCCTGACCACCGGCTTCCTCGGGATGATGTATTACTTCGTGCCGAAACAGGTCGGCCGGCCGGTGTATTCCTATCGGTTGTCGATCGTGCATTTCTGGGCGCTGATCACCCTGTACATCTGGGCCGGCCCACACCACTTGCACTACACCGCACTGCCGGACTGGGCGCAATCGCTGGGCATGGCGATGTCGCTGATCCTGCTGGCGCCGAGCTGGGGCGGGATGATCAACGGGATGATGACGCTCTCGGGCGCCTGGCATAAGTTGCGCACCGACCCGATTCTGCGGTTCTTGGTGCTGTCGCTGGCGTTCTACGGCATGTCGACGTTCGAAGGGCCGATGATGGCGATCAAAACCGTCAACGCCCTCTCCCACTACACCGACTGGACCATCGGCCACGTACACGCCGGCGCCTTGGGCTGGGTGGCGATGATCACCTTCGGTTCGCTGTACCACATGATCCCGAAAGTCTTTGGCCGCGAGCAGATGTACAGCATCAGTCTGATCAACACGCACTTCTGGCTCGCAACCATCGGCACCGTGCTGTACATCGCCTCGATGTGGGTCAACGGCATCACCCAGGGCCTGATGTGGCGCGCCATCAACGACGATGGCACGCTGACCTATTCCTTCGTCGAAACCCTGGTGGCCAGCCATCCTGGCTTCATTGTGCGTTTCGTCGGCGGCGTGTTCTTCCTCAGCGGCATGCTGTTGATGGCTTACAACACCTGGCGCACCGTGCGGGTCGCCGACCTGAAAATCGCTGAGCAAGAAGCGCAGATCGCTTGATCCGGCCCATGACGCAAGCCCCACCGGCTTGCGCCTCTCACCTCAGGGAATGTTTGTCATGATCGAAGTCATGTTGAATCTGTTGGGCGTGGCGTGCCTGTATTTATCGGTGGAGTATTGCTTGAAGCATCAGTCGGCCGAAAGCCTGGAAGATGCCAGTCTGATACCGTTTGCCGATGACCCGGAAGTGGCACGGCGGGTGGAGTTGGCGACGGGCAAGACGGTGAAAGCCGTTGCCCCCGAAGAAGCCAGGCCGGGTTGGGGGAATCTGGAGGTTTGAAGTCAAACCACACCCCCTGTGGCGAGGGGGCTTGCCGGAACGCCGCACCGCCCCGTTCGGCTGCGAAGCAGTCGTAAAACCGGCAGATGCATTTTCCCTGACACAATACGATCATCGACTTTTGGACCGCTTCGCGCTCCAACGGGGGCAAGCCCCCTCGCCACAAAAGTTCACACCTGCCAGAACTCGACTCAACCCCGATCGCGCGGTATCAGGCTCTGCAACTGCTGCGCCAGGAAATTCGCGTCGAAGGCAAAGGTGTCCGGGTCTTTCAGGCCATTGGTCTTGCGCCACTGCCAGTCAGTCGAAGGGGGTTGGCACACCAGCGACACGCTGCCGTAACGCGCAGCGGTCAAGCCCATGACCGCCAGTGTAATCAGCCCACCGGCACCCATCACTTCCGGGACGATTTCCACCGGTTTGCCGGCAATCAGAATGCTCAGTTTTTCGGTCTTGAAGGTCGAGCTTTCGACCGGCACGTTCGCCCCGAACGCCACATAGGCTTCGCGGCTCACCTCCAGCAAATGCGGGGCCTTGACCGGGGCCAGCCACTGCTCGATCTGCCCGAACAACTCGCCAATTCGTGTTGCCCACACTGCCGATTGGGTTTCAAACAGCTGCTTCTTGTGCGCTTCGCTTTCTGCGTAGTGGCGAAGCATCTCACCCAGTTGCTGTACGTCATCCATTGCTGTGTTCCTTTGGTTGAAGCAGTACTGCGGACTTTGAGCATGGCAGATGCACGCTGCCGGCGTACGACTAAAACCGGGCATGCACACCTTGCTGACACTTCAGCGCCGCGCCAAGGGTTTACTCCGCTGCCGGATCGCGGACATTGTAGGCCGCACTCCGTCATCAACAGGAGCGTATTGGTCCCGGATGCCGCCGAACGGTATGCGCAAGCTGCGCTGGCGTTCGCCCTCGGCGGCTGACTCAGCGCGCCTTGAGCAGACGGCGCAAGCGCGCCATGCTCAGGGCATCCACCAGCACCCCATCGCGCACTGCATACTCGCGAAACAAGCCTTCTGTGTCGAAACCAAACTTGCGATACAGCCCGATCGCCGCTTCGTTATCCGCATACACCGAGAGTTCGACCCGTTGCACGTTCATCCAGTTGTCGGCAAGGTCGAGCACCGCCGCGAGCAGCCGAGAGCCAACGCCCTTGCCTTGCCACGCGACCGCCACGCCCATGCCGATGTTGGCGCAATGACTGCGACGAATCCGCGAAACCTGCTCCAGGCCGACGTTGCCAATCACCTGGCCCTGATGCAACGCCACCAGTTGCACCACCCGCTCGTTCTCCGGCGCCAGGCGCTTGCGCCAGACTTCAGTGGACTGAAACGGCATTTGCAGCACCTGGCGGGCAACCGCCGGATCGTTGTAAAGCGCGGTAATGCCCTCGATGTGGGCTTCGCTCATACGCTCAATGCTGATCACAGGATCGATGGCTGACATGGTGATTCCTCCTTGAAAGTAGCATGGCCATCGAGTCTAAACGGATCATCACCCGGATGACGACAGCCATAGCGCGACGAGGCGCGAATAGGGATGCGCTGCAGCTTCTTCCCGACACCGCAATACGGGTAATCTGGCGCCATGCACGTCTTCCCAATACACCAACTGCCGCAGGAGCCTCGCGGGTATGGAACTTCATGTTGTGATCAACGGCCGCAAGGACCTCGCCGGTCAGCTGTATCAGCAACTGCGCAGCGCCATAGAGTCGGGTCGCCTGGCCGCCGGGACACAGCTACCGCCGAGCCGCTTGCTCGCCGAACAATTGGGCATCTCACGCAAGACCATTTCCGACACCTACGCGCAGTTGACCTACGAGAACTTCCTCACCGGGAGGATCGGCAAAGGCACCTACGTCAATCCCCGCCCCTCGGCAATCGTCCGCAAACAGAGCCATTGCGAACTGGCGAGCGCCGACATCCTCGAGCGTTGGCGCAACATGCCGTGGTTCTTGCGCCACCCCACCCAGGAAGGTTCGCTACGTTACGAGTTCATCGGCGGTGCCACCAGCAAGGGCCTGTTTCCTCAGGATGACTGGCGCCGCTGCACCGCCCATGCGCTGCGACAGATTGCTGGCTCCAAGGGTTTTTACAGCGAGCCGGAAGGCCTGCCGACGCTGCGCAACGCGATCGCCCGGCATATCGCCTTTTCTCGCGGGGTCAATTGCCAGGACGACGACGTGGTGGTGTGCAACGGCGCGCAGCAAGCGCTGGACCTGATCTCCCGCGTACTGACCGAGCCCGGTAGCCTCGTCGCGATGGAAGATCCCGGCTACCCGCCGGCACGCCTGTTGTTCACCTCCCACGGCGCCGAGGCGGTCGGGGTGCCGGTGGATGAACAAGGCATTCAAGTCGAGCTGATTCCCGATGGAACCCGGCTGATCTATGTCACACCCTCTCACCAGTTCCCGCTCGGCATGCCGATGAGCCAGGCACGGCGCGAAGCCTTGCTGGCAAGGGCACATGAGCTGGGCGCGATCATTATCGAGGACGACTACGACAGTGAGTTCCGCTACGCGGGCCGCCCCACCGACTCCCTGCAAAGCATGGATGAGCGCGGGATCGTCGCCTACGTCGGGACCTTTTCGAAAACCCTGCTGCCAGAATTGCGCCTGGGTTACGCGATTCTGCCGCCGGCCATTCTCGACGCGGTGATCCGCGCCAAGCAACTGACCGACCTGCACACCTCGACCCTGCCGCAATGGGCCTTGGCCAAGTTCATCGCCGAAGGCTGCCTGCTGAAACACATCCGCCGCTGCCATACGGTCTATGCCGGGCGGCGCGAGCGCATCCTCGCACGCGTCGCCGGGGACCTTTCGCCCTGGCTCGAAGCGGTGCCAACCACTGCCGGCTTTCACATGGCCTTGCTGTGCAAAGTCGAGGTGGATGTCCCGCTGGTCATCACATTGGCGAAAAAACTCGACGTCGGGCTGTATGGCCTGAGCGGTTTTTACTATCAGCAACCGCCACGGGCCGGGCTGTTCATGGGCTTCGGCTCCATCGAAACCCTGGACATCGATAGTGCCCTTGACCGTCTGCGGGACATTTTGCAGCAAGTCTGTTGAGGTCTATTGGTATGGCACTTTTACTGCCAATTGGCTGTTGGCCGCTACCAGCCACAGGCCTATCCTGCACATGCGTTATCCCACCTTGAGCGAGCCTCGTCCGGCTTGATACAGGAGCGTGTGCGATGCCCAACGAAATAATCAATACGGTCCAGGTACAGGCCGCCGCTGGCCGCTCGGATGAACTGGGCAAGCAATTGCAGAAGATCGTCGAAACATTGCGTGAGCTCCCAGGCTGCGATTCCTACATGGTCGACCGCTGTCCGGAGGATGACAATCGATGGACGGTCAGTGCCCGCTGGCAGTCCGAAACCGCCATGCAATCACACTTCTACTGCCCGCAAGTTCAAGGCTTCATCAGCCTGATCGACAGCCGACTGGCCAGCAGCGTCGACTTCAATAGTTTTCCGATCCACTAAAAACAAGATCAAAAGATCGCAGTCTGCGGCAGCTCCCACAGGGAAACGCATAACCCCGTGTAGGAGCTGCCGCAGGCTGAGATCTTTTCGTTTCTCTGTACGCAATTGGTCCCCTGACCTTCTCGAATATTGGCTGTTTGATTGTCAAGGGTGGCGCACTAGATTGGTCCCTGACCACTAATCCACTGCAGGTAAAACCATGAACTTTTTGCGCTTCTGTGCCGCGCCCCTTATTGCCCTGACTCTGACCGTTTCCACCTCGGCATTCGCCCATGAGGCCGCCGGTCATCAAGAAAAGGTCACCATGCTGCAAGACCAGATGCTGCTCAATGCACCGGGCAAGAAAGCCATGATGCTGGTGGTTGATTACCAGCCGGGACAAGCCTCGATTGCCCATAAACATCAGGGCACGGCCATGGCCTATGTGGTCTCGGGTGAAGTGACTTCCCAGGTCAAGGGCGAGCAAGCCATCACCTACAAGGCTGGCGAGTCCTGGTATGAGCCGGCGGGTTCCGAGCACCTGATCTCGAAAAACGCCAGCGCCACAAAACCTGCCAAATTACTGGTATTCATGTTGATGGATAAAACCGATGAAGTGTTGATCCCGTTAAAAAACTAATACCCGCGCAACCTGCCATAAGCAACAGGGTCTGAATCCACTATTCAAGCCCTGTTTATTTCCTTGGGAAGTTACTCGCACATTTTTAAACCCATAATAAATTGGCGACCTGACCAGCGGAGCCATTGGCTATTTTATTTCCAGCCCACAGATTTAGTCTGGAACTACGCCGACACTAGTTGGCCGCTTAAACTTCCCGACTGAATGTGTTTCACTGGAGACACACCATGAAACTAATTCTGCTAACCAGCGTAAGCCTCACCGCCTTATTAACCGGCTGTTCGGTGCCCACCGCTCCAGAAGAGCAAGCCGCGCTGAGAAACTACTTCACTGCACCGGTCATGCACTCCAGCGCCACCCATGTCACCAGCGGTCCGGACGTGTCACTGGGCATTGTCTACAGTCAGAATACCCAGAACAGCCATGCCTACCTCAAGGACTACCAGACCAACGCCGGCACCGGTTTCGGCCAGAGCCTGCTGGTGCAACCGATCCACGACGCCTATGTTTCCACCTCCCAACCAGACATGGCGGTGGATTGGGTCAAGGCCTCACTGCAACGACAGTTCGGCTCGGTGACGGTTTACCCGGACATGCAAAGTCTTAAAGCCGCAAAACCGGATGTCGTGGCGGTCATCGATACCCATAGTCAGCTCATCACTTCCCGCAGTTCCAATGTGCAGGCCGACGTCAGCGCGGCCTTCTATGACGCCAATCTCAATTACATCGGGACTGCTCAGGGCCATGATGCAAAAAGTCTGAGCCCGGTGTGGGCGGACTTCAAACCGACAAGCGAGATAGTTGCCGATATCAATGAACAGCAAAACATTCAAGTTCACGCCTTGCAAAAGTTTGACCAGTCGCTCAGCAATTTACTAAGCAGACCATCAGATAAACTTTCGGTGAACAACGGAACGGCCGTCATCATTCGGTAGGCGCTACCGCAGGCCACGATCATTTGATCTAGATATTTAAACTTATGTTGCAAAGCAGTTGACGCTAAAAGATCGCAGGCTCCTACATCGACTTCCCCTGTCAGAGCCCACATTCTTTAACGTTTAAATTAAAAAAGCCCCGTTTCTCTCGATACGGGGCTTTTTTATTCAGCGCCTGACGATCAGGCAGCAGGCTCCAGTTCAGCGATTGCAGTGGCCGTGACAGGCACCACCGCTTGACCGCTCAACGCCAGGTCCAGCAGTTCGCGGTTGGCGACCGCGTACATGGCGTAGTCGGTGCCGCTGGCGGCACGGATGTCCACCAGCATGGCGCGCCAGCGCTCGACCATGGTCTGGTTCTGGTCCATCCACAAGGCCAGACGTGTTTCCACGTCCTGCTTGCCGTTGCCCATTTGCAGGACCGAGATGGTGATCGCCCGTTGCTGCCAGTCGATGTCATCGCGGAACGCTTCACGGGCCAGCGCTTGCCAGTTGTTTTCCACCGGCAGAGCACTGATCTGTTGCAGGTACCAAGTCAGGTCCAGCGCGCTGCCCACGGCGAAGTAGGCCTTGGCCACGTCCGCTGCGTTCTGGCCGGTCACATCCGCCGCCTCGATGATTGGCAACAGGGTGTACAGGTGACTGGTGCCTGCAACCATGCGCGCCAGCAACTCGGGTACGCCAGCGGCGACGTAGGCCTGGTAGCGGGTCTGCCAGCCTTCGCGGGTCGGGCCTTCCAGCAGTTCGTCGAGCTTGAGGCCCAGCGCTGCCAGATGTGGACCGAAATGCGCGACGTCGCGCGCTGCGTTCTGCTCGTTGCGACGGCTGCGCAGGAACCAGCGAGTGGCACGACGGCCCAGACGCATCAGTTCATCCATCAGCTCCAGTTGTACGTCAGCCGACACCTGGTAATCCAGCGCCTCGATCTGACGGAACCAGTGCGGGAGATGGAAGATGTCACGCACGATCACATAAGCGCCGGCCACGTTCGCCGGGCTCATGCCGGTCGACTCTTTGAGTCGCTGAACGAAGGTGATGCCCATGTGGTTGACCAGGTCGTTGGCGATCTGGGTGCTGACGATCTCACGCTTCAGACGGTGACGACGCATGGCCTCGGAGAACTTGCTGACCAGCATCGGCGGGAAAGCGGTTTCCATGTCGCGGGTCAGGTAATCGTCGTCCGGCACCAGGGAGTTGAGCAACTGCTCCTTGAGGTCGATCTTGCTGTAGGAGATCAATACCGACAGCTCGGCACGGGTCAGGCCATGGCCTGCCGCAACGCGCTCGTTCAGTTGATCTTCGGTCGGCAGGAACTCGATGGCACGGTCCAGCTTGCCACGGCCTTCCAGGTCGTTCATCAAGCGCTTGTACTCGGCAATCCGCACGTAGGCGCGACGGGCTGCCAGGGACAGGGCCTGGGTCTGCTTGTAGTTGTTGCCGAGAACCAGGCCGCCGACTTCATCCGTCATGCTGCCGAGCAACTGGTTACGTTGCTTCTCGGTCATGTCGCCAGCCTGCACCACTTCGTTGAGCAGGATCTTGATGTTCACTTCGTGGTCGGAGCAGTCCACGCCACCGGCGTTGTCGATGAAGTCGGTGTTCGAGCCGCCGCCATTGAGACCGAATTCGACACGACCCAGTTGGGTCATACCGAGGTTACCGCCCTCGCCCACGACTTTGCAGCGCAGTTCGTTGCCGTTCACGCGCAGTGCATCGTTGGCCTTGTCGCCGACATCGGCGTGGCTTTCGCTGCTGGCTTTGACGTACGTACCGATACCGCCGTTCCACAACAGATCCACTGGTGCCTTGAGCAAGGCGTTCAGCAGTTCGGTCGGGGTCAGCTTGTCGGCCTGAATGTCGAAGCGCTCTTTCATCTGCGGGGAAATCGCGATGCTCTTCGCGCTACGGGAGAAAATCCCGCCGCCTTCAGACATGATGCTGGTGTCGTAATCCGACCACGCCGAACGCGGCAGGTCGAACAGACGCTGACGCTCAGCGAAGCTGTTGGCTGGCTGTGGATTCGGGTCGATGAAAATGTGCAGGTGGTTGAACGCTGCGACCAGTTGCAGCTTGTCGGACATCAACAAACCGTTACCGAACACGTCACCGGCCATGTCGCCGACACCCACGACAGTGATGCTGTCTTCCTGGACGTTGATGCCGCGCTCGCGGAAGTGACGTTGTACGCCAACCCACGCGCCTTTGGCGGTGATGCCCATTTTCTTGTGGTCGTAACCGGCCGAGCCGCCCGACGCGAAGGCGTCACCGAGCCAGAAGCCGTAGTCGATCGCAATACCGTTGGCGATGTCGGAGAAGGTCGCAGTGCCCTTGTCCGCTGCCACCACCAGGTACGGGTCATCGTCGTCATGACGCACGACGTTGGCCGGCGGTACCAGCGCACCGTCTTTCAGGTTGTCGGTGATGTCCAACAGACCGGAAATGAAGATGCGGTAGCAGGCGATGCCTTCTGCTGCGATCTCATCACGGCTGCCGCCCAACGGCAGGCGACGCGGCAGGAAGCCGCCTTTGGCGCCCACTGGCACGATGACCGAGTTCTTCACTTGCTGGGCTTTTACCAGGCCCAGGACTTCGGTACGGAAGTCTTCTTCACGGTCGGACCAGCGCAGACCACCACGAGCCACGTTGCCGAAGCGCAGGTGCACGCCTTCGACGCGTGGCGAGTAAACGAAGATTTCGAACTTCGGTACTGGCTTCGGCAGCTCTGGAATAGCGTGCGGGTTGAACTTGAAGCTGAAGTAGGACTTGTTCTGACCGTTGGCGTCGGTCTGGTAGAAGTTGGTCCGCAAAGTAGCCTTGATCAGGTCCAGGTAGCGACGCAGGATGCGGTCTTCGTTCAACACTTGAACGTCGTCCAGAGCGCTCAGAATCGCTTGTTCCAGGCGCAGCTGCTTGTCGTCGAGGTCGTCGCTGGTCAGCTTGCGCGCCAGGTAGAAACGGGTCTTGAACAACCGGGTCAATTCGCGAGCGATATCGGTGTGGTTGTTCAGGGTGCTGGCGATGTAGCCCAGGTCGAAGCCCAGACGAATCTGCTTCAGGTAACGGGCGTAAGCACGCAGCAGCGCAACGTCGCGCCACGGCAGGCCGGCGGTCAGTACCAGACGGTTGAATGCATCGTTTTCGGCATCGCCGCGAACGATGTGGACGAACGCGTCCTGCAGGGTGTCGTTGAGCTGCTGGATGTCGAGTTCCAGGCCTTCAGCAGCGGTGAACGCGAAGTCGTGAATCCAGAACTCGCGACCGTTGCTGTGACGCAGGCGATACGGGAACTCGCCCAGCACGCGCAGGCCGAGGTTTTCCAGGATTGGCAAGACGTCGGACAGGGCCAGCGGGGTATCGGCGTGGTACAGCTTGCAGTGCAGTTCGCGCTGACCGGACACCTGACCCAGCGGCTGATAGAAGCTCATGACCAGCGGATTTTTTTCGCTCAGGCTCAGCAGGTGCTGCATGTCGACCACAGCCGAATGCGCAGCGAAACGCTCGCGGTAGCCGGCCGGGAAGCCTTTCGGGAAGTCGGACAGCACATTGGTGCCTTGGGCTTCGCCGAAACTTTCGACCACCAGGCTTGCGTAGTCGTCCTGCCAGCTGCGGCAGGCCTGAACCACTTCTTTTTCCAGCAGCAGTGGATCGATGTCCAGACGATTCTTCGGGTCGACCCGCAGAATCAGTTGCACACGGGCCAGCACGGACTCGGAGAAGAAGGTCCAGAATTCGCAATCGCTGGCTTTCAGGCGATCCATCAGCACTTGCTGGATCTTCTGACGCACTTCGGTGGAATAGATGTCGCGTGGCACGTAGGCCAGGCAGTAGCAGAAGCGACCGTACGGGTCTTTGCGCAGGAACACGCGAATCTTGTTGCGTTCCTGGATCTGCACGATCGACATCACGGTGCTGAACAGCTCGTCGACCGGAGTCTGGAACAGATCGTCACGCGGCAGTACTTCGAGTACCTGGGCCAGCTCCTTGCCCAGGTGCGCCTTGGACTGGAAACCGGAGCGCTGTTCGATGACATCGACCTTGCGACGGATGTACGGAATGACCCGCACGCTTTCGCCATACACCGACGAGGTGTACAGGCCCATGAAACGGCATTCCTTGATGACTTTGCCGTTGGCATCGATCTGGCGGATCGACACGTAGTCAGGGTAAGCCGGACGGTGCACACGGCTTGGGTGCGCAGCCTTGGCGAACGACAGCGGCGTCGGTTCACGCAGGTAGTTCACGGCGTAGTCTTCGATACGCAGGTCGTCAGCCGTCAGGCCGGCGCGCAGCAATCGGGTCAGGCCCAGGAACGAGCTCTGGTCGTACTCGATATGGCCGCCATCCTTGTCATCGCGAACCACGAACTCTTCGTAACCGAGGAACGTGAAGTGGTTGCCCACCAGCCACTCGAGGAAGCCCTTGATCTCGCTCTTTTCTTCGGCATCGACGGCAAACTTGCTCTTGTCGATGCCTTCGATCAGTTCCTGGACCTTGGCTTTCATCGGTTCGAAATCGGCGACCGCAACGCGGACTTCACTGAGAACCTGCTCCAGTTCCTTGCTCAATACATTGAGTTCGGCGGTATGGGCGCAACGGTCGATCTCAAGGTACATCAGCGATTCTTGCAGAATGCCTTCGCCCTGGGAGCCTTTAGGCAGGATTTCCAGCAGCTCGCCCTTGGCGCCGCGACGCACGCTCAGCACCGTGGTTTGCAAGGTGTGGATGCTGTAGCCGCGACGGTTCAGCTCGGTGCGCACCGAGTCCACGAGAAATGGCAAGTCATGGTGCAGCACTTCGACCGCCGTGTGGGTCGACTGCCAGCCGTGACGTTCGTAATCCGGGTTGTAAACGCGCACTTGCGGTTGCGCGTGATCAAAGCGCTCAAGCAGGCGCCAGGCAGAAAGGGTGCAGCCGGCGAGGTCGGACAACCGGCGCTGGGTCAGCTCATCGAGGGAAATAATGCCGAAGAATTGTTCAGCGAACAGCGCCACTTGTGGCAGTGACTGTTCACTGATGTGCTGCGCCAGTGCCGCTTGCAGTTGTTGCTGGAAGTCGGCTTTGCTGGCTGCGGTGAAGAACGCCATCTGTGGTACTCCGCTTGGGCTTGTTATTGATGGAAGCGTCGCGTGCAAAACCCCTGTCGGGGCAATCCGTCACCCAGTTCCTGAATCTCGGGCAGAGGTTAACAGGGTGACAGATGGGTGAAGCTGGACGAGACACTCAGGTCACATTCACCTTCCATGAAAGGGCATCTGTAAAAACGACTACCGGATAGACAAGCAATGTCTTTAGAGGTGCCCATTGGTTGCGCAGCTTATCGGGTGCGACAACCTGCCTGCTTGCGATGCTGCGACATATTCGGTCATCGGTACGTAACTCATCGGCAGCGCATCGAACAACACTAGCAGTTGCGTGAAAAAAAGACGGTTTTATGCCCGGATTTACGGTGCCTTCGTACCAGAAATGACCGACTCCCCTTGTAGTGTTCACAACACACTTTCAGACACACATCCGAGCAGAAATTCACTCGGGCTGGCAGAATCGGCTTTTGTCGTCTTCATAACGCTCCTTGAGCGAGGATTTTCCCCATGCAACTGACCACCGCCCACCTTATCGCCAACCCGTGCGATGACGAAGAAGACAACCTGGCCATGCTCTGCTGCCACAGCAATCAGGGCGAGATGTTTTTGATGACTCGCTACCCGGATGAAGATGAGCTGGAGATCACCCTTGATGGCGAACCGTCGACCCTCGACGGCGTGAAAGTCACCCTCAGCCCTACCCGCCTGCTGATCGAAATAGCCGCCGCTGACGCCGATGCGCTGAATGGCGACGATCATCTGGAAATCCACCACAGCACCGCGCCGGCGGATCTGGCTGAAGTGGAAGAAACGTTGCAGAACATTCTCAAGGGCACGGGCACTTATGTGAGCCAGTTGAGCTGACCCTAGCGGGTGGGTGGCCTCACGGCCCCGGGAAGATTGACTATGCTTGCCTAATACACTCCGGTGACGAGGGATTTATGGACGATCCAGTCGACAACAAACCACCCAGCTTCTGGCAGATGCTGCACAGCGTGATGGCGGCGGCGTTCGGCGTACAGAGCGGAAAGAACCGCGCCCGCGACTTCACACACGGCAAACCCAGTCATTTCGTGATATTGGGCATTCTGTTCACCGCAGTCTTTGCGCTGACGCTGTTCGGTATCGTGAAACTGGTCCTGCATCTGGCCGGGGTTTAGCCCGACGTCAGTGCATCAGTGCATCAGTGCTTGCAGGCTGAACGGATAGCGATAGCTCAGCGGACGATCCTTGGCCGAAAAGCTGCGAAAGATCACACCGTAGTTCTGCGTGGTACCGATGGCCAACAAGCGCCTGGCCTGTTCCCGATCAATCAACTGCAACAGCGGGACCTGCCGGTCACGACCGCCATATCGTTCGACATGGACGCCCTGGTCATAGTCATGCAACTGCACCAGCGCCCAACCGCCCAGGCTGAAGTGTCCGCCTACCAATACACTAAGACGACCATCCAGCAGTGCCTGCAAGGCTGACGGCGAGGTATTGACGGCGCTGAACAGCGCGCCCTTGCCCGGCGTGCCGCCCGCCTCTTCATAGGCCTGCATCGCGCCGAACGCCATTTCATCGTTGGCCGTCCAGATCAGCGACGTCTGCGGATAGCGCTTGAACAGCAACGTCGCCTGCTCATGGACGCGCTGACGGTTCCACCCGCCGTACACCAGTTGCTGCAAATGCACCTCGGGGTGCTCGCGCAACGCCCGCATCAAGCCCTTTTCACGCAACTGCGAGGCCGGCGTGATTTTCAAACCGGCAAACGCCAGCAATTCAAGTTTCTGGCCGGGGGCGACCGGAGGATGCAGGCGGATCAACTCCTTGAGCATCAGGTAACCGCCCTCCTCATCGTTGGGTACCAGGCTACCGAGCAAAGCCGGGTATTTTTTCTCGCGATTGCCGAGCAACGCCAGTTGATCAGCGTTTAGCGCGCTATTGACGATAAACAGCTTCACGCCGCTGCCCTCGGACAGCCGCAAAATTTCCGGCGCAACATATTGCTCGTTGGCGAACACCAGATAGTCCGGACGTTTTGGCCCTTGCAGGGCTTCACGGGCCTGTTTGATCGTGGTTTCGGGCACGCGCTCGGAATACTGGATCTGCAGGTCCATGCCCAGATCCCGGGCGGCAGCCTGCATGAATTGCGAATAGCTCAGCCAAAAAGTTTCCGTAGAGGTGCCAGGACTCAGGAACAGCACTGACGCCGCTTGCGTACCCGATCCATAGACCGAGCAAAACGTCAGCAATACCCCACAGAAAAACTTGAACATTGAATATCCGAGCCCCGGCAATTAGCCGCGCATTATAGCCAGCGAAGTGCTGGCAAATCGCGATTAATCGTCGTTTTGTCCGACAATCGTCAGGACAGGGCCCGGACACGCTTACTTATTGATGGCTGACCCAGAACACCGCAGTGCCCACTACCAGGATGATCAGAAACAGAATGGCCCATGCATCGACGGTGCTATCGCTTTTCCGTGCTTTGGTTGGGTTGCTCATTGCATCGCCTCTTGTCGGTTTTATCGGTGATTGCAGAAAGACTCGAGCACAGTTAAGTAGAGGATTGCCCGCACCACAAATGTGGGTAAGACAATAACCAGTCTCATTAGTCGATTTGGTTCTTTACATATACTCAAACATCACTTTTGCGCATAAACGCAAACTGGTATCTTGCCTCGGCTCCGTGGGGAGTGCGCGGCCGTGCGCGCAGAATTGCCAAGGCAGTATCGGAATCAAGCGAGCGGAAAACGCAGCTGTTCCTGATTGGCCCAAGCCTGAGAACAGGACCTATATGTACGTATACGACGAGTACGATCAGCGGATCATCGAGGACCGCGTCAAGCAGTTCCGTGATCAGACCCGACGCTATCTGGCAGGCGAGCTGAGCGAAGAAGAATTCCGCCCCCTGCGCCTGCAAAATGGCCTTTACATCCAGCGCTTCGCTCCGATGCTGCGGGTTGCCGTGCCTTATGGCCAACTGACTTCGCGCCAGACGCGAATGATGGCCAAGATTGCCCGCGACTACGACAAGGGCTATGCCCACATCAGTACCCGGCAGAACGTCCAGTTCAACTGGCCGGCACTGGAAGACATCCCGGACATCCTGGCTGAGCTGGCGACCGTGCAGATGCACGCTATCCAGACCAGCGGCAACTGCCTGCGCAACGTCACCACCGATCAGTTCGCCGGTGTCGCTGCCGACGAGTTGATCGATCCGCGTCCGTGGTGCGAAATCGTCCGTCAGTGGACCACCTTCCACCCGGAATTCGCCTACCTGCCACGCAAGTTCAAGATCGCCATCAACGGTTCGACCTCGGACCGTGCAGCCATTGAAGTCCATGACATCGGCCTTGAGCCGGTGCACAACGCCGCAGGCGAACTGGGTTTCCGCGTGCTGGTCGGTGGTGGCCTCGGCCGAACGCCTGTCGTTGGCGCGTTCATCAATGAATTCCTGCCGTGGCCAGACCTGTTGAGCTACCTCGACGCCATCCTGCGTGTGTACAACCGCTATGGTCGTCGCGACAACAAGTACAAGGCGCGGATCAAGATTCTGGTCAAGGCCCTGACGCCTGAAGTCTTCGCACAAAAAGTCGACGCGGAAATGGAATACCTTCGCGGTGGCCAGACCACACTGACCGAGGCTGAAGTGCATCGCGTCGCCAAGCACTTCGTCGATCCGGACTACAACGTCCTGAACGATCAGACGGCAGAACTGGCTGAACTCGACAAGCAATATCCGGGCTTTGCTCGCTGGCGCACCCGCAACACCCTGGCTCACAAGAAGCCGGGGTATGTCGCGGTAACCCTGTCGCTCAAGCCGACCGGCGTTGCTCCGGGCGACCTGACCGACAAGCAGCTCGATGGCGTTGCCGACCTGGCCGACCGCTACAGTTTTGGCCAGCTGCGCACCTCTCACGAGCAGAACATCATTCTGGCTGACGTCGAGCAGAGCCAACTGTTCACCCTGTGGGGTGAATTGCGCGAGCAAGGCTTCGCTACACCGAATATCGGCCTGCTGACCGACATCATCTGCTGCCCCGGTGGCGACTTCTGCTCCCTGGCCAACGCCAAGTCGATTCCTATCGCCGAAGCCATCCAGCGCCGTTTCGATGACCTGGACTACCTGTTCGACATCGGCGAACTGGACCTGAACATTTCCGGCTGCATGAACGCCTGTGGTCACCACCACGTCGGCCACATCGGCATCCTCGGAGTGGACAAGAAAGGTGAAGAGTTCTACCAGGTATCCCTCGGTGGCAGCGCCAGCCGTGACGCCAGCCTGGGCAAGATCCTCGGCCCGTCCTTTGCCCAGGACGACATGCCTGACGTGATCTCGAAGCTGATCGACGTGTACGTGGAACAACGTACCGAAGACGAACGCTTCATCGACACCTATCAACGTATCGGCATCGACCTCTTCAAGGAACGCGTCTATGCAGCGAATAATTAAGAACAACGAAGTCATCGACGAAACCTGGCACTTGTTGCCCAAGGACGCGACTTTCGACGGCATTTCCAACTGCGACGACCTGATCGTCCCGCTGGCCCTGTGGCGCGATCACGCGCATGCGCTCAAGGCGCGTGATGGCGGTTTGGGGGTGTGGCTGGATGCCGATGAAGAAGCCGAGGAAATCGGTGACGACGTCGATCACTTCCAGGTCATTGCCTTGAACTTCCCGGCCTTCACCGACGGGCGCAACTACTCCAACGCGCGCCTGCTGCGTGACCGCTACGGCTACAAGGGCGAACTGCGGGCGATCGGCGATGTGCTGCGCGATCAGTTGTTCTACCTGCACCGCTGCGGTTTCGACGCGTATGCATTGCGCGCCGACAAGGACCCGTACGAAGCCCTTGAAAGCCTCAAGGACTTCTCGGTGACCTACCAGGCCGCCACCGACGAACCGCTGCCGCTGTTCCGTCGCCGCTGATCGACAAAAAAACCTTGAGCCCGGCACCTATGTCGGGCTCAAGGTTTTTTATTGTGGCTACAGACTCCTCGCTCCACCTACGACGCTTGAAAAGTCTCACCATCGAGACTGGCTTTTTTCACTGGCGGCTCCTTGAATAAAGTGATTCTGTCTTCCAGTCGTACAAAACTGGCAAACGGATCATCCCTATCGAAAATCGACCATTCCACGCCCTCGAACAGGTGCTGGCAAAGCTCCTGCGAAGCATCCATCTCATTAACCATTCGCCACACTCGCTGTTGCAAAGGTGCATAGTCCACCAGGAAATCGGCCGTGCGTGTCAGCGCGTCCAAAGTACCGAAGAAACGATCACTCCCCTCTTTTGCAAACACACGCTCCCAGCGTGCAGTCTGTTGTGCCGCCTGCTCAGGGAGAAGCCCGGTCAACCACGTGTTTGGACTGGTAACATCGTGTACCGCTGACCCCATCCATAAATTGATCCCCGTCTGCTTTCGATGGGCTACAACCCATTGCAGACTGTCTACGTCGGTTAGCGGATTACCTGAAAGCAAGACGTTGCCCACGGCCACCGACTGCTTACGAACCGATTCAGGCACTCGGACAAGCTGGTTATCACGAAGATCCAAGCGCTCCAGGCCAGGAAAATCCAGAGCAAAAGTCGGGCAAGATTTAAGCTCCGCACGCCTCAACTTGAGTTGACGCAATTCGGACATCTCAAACACTGGCGGTGGGAGACCCAACGGATTTTCGCTTAGATCGAGCTCCTGAAGTCGGGTGAGCTCGGCGAGTTGGCCTACGGTTCCCTCCGTCAGGACCAGCCGGGTCGCTTTCAGGTTCAAGACCTCAAGCCGAGACAACTGGCCGATGGCAGGCGGCAATCGACCAACCGCTATGCCATTCTGGTCAAAGAGTCGTAGATCAACGCCCTGCATATTCAATGTGCGAAGGTTGGGGAAACACTCAAGGAATCCGTTAAGGCTGCCGCGCTGCGTTAACTTGAAATTCGGCATGGTGAGAGAGACTACGTCATTCAACTTTACGTTGAGCTGCGGGAGGTAGTGCATCTGCTCGAAGTCCATATCCAGGTGAAAGCCGATGAACTGTCCGTCCCGATAAACCCGGCTTTCTGGCCCGCTACGCTTTTGCCAAATGGCGATCAGGTCTTCGGCCAGCTCATATCGGGTATCACGTTCAATATCCATCCACTCGTCTATGCGCGCGTCGTTCTCCGCCTTAATCTCGGCGTCGCTCATTCCCTCCGTGCCCTCATCACCCGCGAGCAGAATATCTATATCCATCTCTTCGATATCATCGGTGATGTTTTCGATCCAACCGGTGATATCGAAACGTAGTTGCTCTGACTGCAACCTCAGTCGATAAAGATCAGCCTGAGCCTGGGCACCTGCATTCAATAGAAACTCATCCGCCTGCTCAGTCGTAAAAGCAGGATAAATCTCTTTAACCTGAAGCCGCATGATTTCTGTGGACAGCTCGCCGAACTGCGCGGTGTCAGGGAATCCACCGCCGTGCAACCCGAAACGCTGAAAGGGCAATCCGGAGTCGATCCTGTGTAGCCCCAGCATCAACTCGGAGCGCGACAGGGTGTTTTCCCGAATTATTAACTGCAAGTCCTGCCATTCATGGCCTGGACGCAAACCAAGGGCCGCGCGTTGTTCTTGCGGCAGAAGCCCGAGCAGCGCTTGATCAAAGTCAGCCGTACCGACCCGCCCGTAGAGCGCCTCGATTCGAGTCGCACGCGACCAGCCCGGCAGCCGTTCCAGCGTCTGCAATACAAGAACATCACTGTCGGCGTTTTCGACCGACTTTAGATAAAGCCCCTCATAGGCGCGGCACAGACGTACATTCTGCGTGTACTGCTGCGCCTTGCCGCCCAACTGCCCGAGCACTCGCTTGGCGTCAGCCAGTGTGTGGGGCGCAGCAATGTCCACTCCCGACCTGTCGAGCATTTGCTCCACCGCACTTTTCGGCAAACCGGGGTATTGATCCCGAAACAACCTGAGCCAGTCATTATCCGATTGCTGTAGCGCGTCGTAGCGCTGCCTGAACTGTTCGACTCGCGTGCTTTTTAGCTGTTCGGCCTGCACAGAGCCTTCGGGTAGCGCGTCAATGGCACGCTGCAGATCCTGATCGAGCGTGAAACGACTGATGGTATCCGCCAGCACCGGAGCCGGTGACCGCTGCCCGGTGTGCATCAGGCGTAATACATCATCATCCACGGGGCTGACATGAGCTATCTGGGCCAGAACCTCATCACTGAATGCCTGGACACTCGGCCCAATACCTCGCATCAGCTGCGCCCGTTCAGCGCCAACGGCGGAAGGTGCAACATTTTCGGCCACCAGCGAGGACTCGCCGGACAAGGGTTCGTCCATAAACGCGGGGGCAGGACCGGGTTCAGACCCGATGCCGACGGCATGTTCTTCGGCCTTGATGGCTGCCCCTTCCGCGGCCAGTGGCAAGGCATTGAGCAAACCGAATACGGTACGCGTGACACCTGCCGAACGCTCTTCAGCGGTCTTGCCATCAACCGCCTGAGCCAATCCATAACCGGCATCGATAAGTCCGGCCAGCGCCAACAAACCTTCGCCACCCGGAACGAACAACGCCAAGGGACCAAATTTGTTGATCCATTGCACAATGGGCTGAACCACCGCACTCAAATCATCCCGATTGACCTGGGTATCGTCTCGAATCGATTCAATACTGGACTGGGCCGCTTGCTTCATCAGCAACACCCACTGCGCGAAGGGATCGGCTGGAGACGTCGCAACCTCGAAGTGAATGTAATCGGCAGGATCCCAGTAACCATCATCGTTGAAAAAACCATGGCCTTTCTTCAAATGATGCTGTTTGGGGTAAATCGCCATGCCGTCCAACGCGGTCGACACGCCCGCGTGGAATGTGCCGTCCTGCCGGTCATCTTCGGAAAAATGCGCTGCCAGAGCATCCCGCCGGGCGACGTCCCGGCCCACATCGACCACCCATTTGTGTAACGCCTTTTGATCGGCGAACTCGTGGAACGGAGAAGAGTTACTCGGGATATAAAGCAAAATCCGCTCACTGGTTTTCTCTCGAAAGCTCCAGATATCGCTCGATACATAACGGTAAATGACCAGACGCGCAGCCTCTATGGAGGACTCGGTCGTCGCCCAGGCCTGCAATTGCTCAACCGTCAGTTGCTCCCACGTTTGCTGCGGATCAAACCCGGCAACCTGCAGTGCCAGTTTGAGTCCGTCCTGGGTCAGGCTGTTTTCCCGGTGTTGCAAATAAGCCGCCATGACAAAGGCCGTCTTGACCGAAGTGCGCAGCGGATAACCTTGGGGGGCAAGACAAACCTCGTCGGAAGGCCACGCAGCGTGCACATAAGCGGTGTATTTGTCCTTGAACTCCAGCTCCCACACCCACTTTTTGAACGCTGCCGGCTGCAGCTTTAGCTGAGTGCTCGGACCGTAGAGCTGAGGGTTGGTCTGGCGGTAGATGCCCTCATAGTCCAGGAACCCGCCGTCTGGATTGATAGACTCATCGATCTCGACGATTTGGACTTCCGGGCCCACGACAGGAGGCGTGTACAGGCCGAATCCCGTTTCCCCGAAACGACCCGCGCCCACGGTCTGATGGTTGGACAACAGGGCCTGTACCAGGCTTTGTGATTTTCTGACCCGGCCTTGCTGCACGTTCTGTTGTGCAGGGTAACCATAAAAATGGTAATTGAGGTCAACCAGGCGAGCAGCCAATAACTCTGCTCCCCAACGTTCCTTGATCAGCTTCGCGGCATATTGGGTCGGAGTCGAAGGCAATACGGCGTCCAGTGCAAGGCTCGACAGTGGCTGTTTGTTCCGAGCAGATAACCGGCGTGTGACAGGCTGGTGTTGACTCTCTAGCGCCATCATTTGCAATCCTTTGCAGTTGATTCGGGAGCTAAGAGCTTATGCATCGCCTGCCGCAAAAAAAGCAGGAAATATCCTCAATCCGATGGGAAAACGCGACGGCCTCAAAAGACCTGAAATACGGCGGGTAAACACTCGAAACTGAGCAGCGTCGAGCATTGCACTCGACACCGTAAAAACGGGCCCGCATTGGCGGGCCCCGTGTTCCCTACCAAAAACGCTGCTGGGTGAGACGGCTCCACCACGTCAGCAAGACCCGATCAATCGAACCGCTGGCCGCCAGGCCGACGCGTTCTTGCAGGCTCTTGCGTTCGGCATAATGCAGGTGAAACAGCTCTGCGCCCTTGGCCCGTTCGGCGAGGTATTCATCACTGGTTTTCAGCTCATCGACCAGTCGTTTTTCGAGTGCGGCAACACCCAGCCAGACTTCACCGGTGGCCACTTCATTGATGGCCAGTTGCGGCCGGTAGCGTGAGACGAAGTTCTTGAACAGTTCGTGAGTCACATCCAGGTCTTCCTGGAACTTCTCCCGGCCCTTCTCGGTGTTTTCGCCAAACACTGTCAGCGTGCGCTTGTACTCACCCGCCGTCAGGACTTCAAAGTCGATGTCGTGCTTTTTCAGCAGGCGATTGACGTTAGGCAACTGTGCCACCACCCCGATCGAACCCAGAATGGCAAACGGCGCACTGATGATCTTCTCGCCGATGCACGCCATCATGTAACCGCCGCTGGCCGCGACCTTGTCGATACACACGGTCAATGGCACACCGGCCTGACGAATGCGCGCCAGTTGCGAGGACGCCAGACCGTAGCTGTGAACCATGCCACCGCCGCTTTCCAGGCGCAGCACGACTTCGTCCTTTGGCGTGGCCAGGGACAACAACGCGGTAATTTCATGGCGCAGGCTTTCAGTCGCTGAAGCCCTGATGTCACCATCGAAATCCAGCACGAACACCCGCGGTTTGGCCTCCGGCTTTTTCTTCTGTTTTTTCTCGGACTTGGCTTCGGATTTACGCAAGGCCTTGAGCTGGTCCTTGTCGAGCAGTGTCTGCTCCAGGCGCTCACGCAGTTCCTTGTAGAAATCATTGAGTTTACTGACCTGCAACTGGCCCGTGAACTTGCGCCGGCCTTTGCTGCGCAACGCCGCGAAGCTGGCCAGGACCACCAGAATAGCGATCACCAGGGTAACGGTTTTAGCCAGAAAACTTGCGTACTCGGCAAGAAAATCCACATTGACTCCTTAACGACAGTGCGCCGCAGAACACGCGGACGCGTATACCTTCAGCATACCCATGCAGCCGCGTTGCGACCAGTCGTGAAACCTTCTGTGACAGGCCTCCAACGAGCATTTCAAACAAGCGTATGTTTTTTCATTGACAGCTCATCGCCATCCTCATAACCTCGCAAAACCTTCAACGTACCCGGATGACGCGGACGTGGGCAGCATCTATTTGATTCGACATGGCCAGGCCTCTTTCGGTGCAGACGACTACGACGTGCTGTCGCCAACCGGTATTCGCCAGGCAGAAATTCTCGGCAGTCACCTGGCTGAACTGGGATTGAGTTTCGATCGCTGCCTGTCGGGCAACCTGCGCCGCCAGCAACACACCGCCAGCAGTGCCCTGGCACAATTCGGCGCTGTCGGCCTGCCAGTGCCGCCGCTGGAAATCGATTCGGCTTTCAACGAGTTCGACGCCGACGCGGTGATTCGCGCGCTGATTCCAGACCTGCTGCCCGAAGAACCCGAAGCCCTGAATATTCTGCGCAATGCCGCGCAGAATCGCGGCGAGTTTCAGCGAATCTTTGCCTTGATCATCGAGCGTTGGCTGGCCGGTACTTACGACCCACCGGGGCTGGAAAGCTGGCCAGGCTTCGTCGAGCGGGTCCAGGCCGGTTTGCAGCGTATTCTCGAACAGGCCGACAACACCCAGAAAATCGCCGTGTTCACCTCCGGCGGGACCATCACTGCCCTGCTCCACCTGATTACTCAAATGCCGGCCAGGCAGGCCTTTGAGCTGAATTGGCAAATCGTTAACACCTCGCTCAACCAACTGAAGTTCCGTGGTCGCGAGGTGACACTGGCTTCCTTCAACAGTCATGCACATTTGCAACTGCTGAAGGCCCCGGAACTCATCACTTTCCGTTGAGTCCGGATCACTGTGACCCTTGCTGTAACACTTCATAAAAGGATCGAACCATGACCTCCGTAGCTGACGCCGTACAAGCCATGAAAGCCAAGTTCAACCCAGCCGCTGCTGCCGGTCTGGACCTGGTTTTCGGTTTCCGCATCGACGACACCAAGAACTTCTCGCTGATCGTTAAAGACAGCACGTGCGAGCTGAAAGAAGGCGAGAACCCGGACGCTCAAGTGACTCTGGTCATGGACGGCGAAACCCTGGAAGGCATCGTCGACGGTTCGACCGACGGCATGCAGGCATTCATGGGCGGCAAACTGCGCGCTGAAGGCGACATGATGCTGGCCATGAAACTGTCCGAGCTGTTCCCAAGCTAAGACGACGGCTCCCAGCCTCGGGAGCCCTCTGGCTGCCTACGAATCCCGCCCTTATGGCGGGATTCGTCGTTTCTGCCGGTCGTAAATGTGCCCGCCCGACACATCGACTGCGGATTTGCCGTCTATATTCTTTGCTGGCCGTATGGCTCGCACATTCGGCTGCTCGCTCGACCGAACACCTGCGGAGAACGGCGCCATGAACCCACCTGATGAACACGACGATTTCAACCACCGCCGCGTACTGCAAGGCCTTTCGGCAGGCACCGTCAGCGCCTGGACCAGTCCTCTATTTGCGCAGAGCACCAGCATGACCAACTCCCCAGCCGATCTCATCCTGTTCAACGGTCGCATGCACACGGTCGACCGGGATAAACCCCTTGCGAGCGCGGTCGCCATCAAGGACGGGCGGTTTATTACCGTCGGCAATGATACGGACGTCATGCCCCTGCGCGGCGCCAGCACGCAAGTCATCGACCTGCAAAAACGTACGGTGATCCCTGGCCTCAACGACTCGCACCTGCACCTGATCCGTGGTGGCCTGAACTACAACCTCGAACTGCGCTGGGAAGGCGTGCCGTCATTGGTCGACGCCTTGCGCCTGCTCAAGGATCAGGCCGACCGCACGCCGGCACCGCAATGGGTGCGCGTGGTCGGCGGCTGGACCGAGTTTCAGTTCGCCGAAAAGCGTCTGCCGACGATTGAAGAGCTGAACAAGGCTGCACCTGACACCCCGGTGTTCGTCCTGCACCTGTATGACCGCGCCCTGCTCAACCGCGCGGCGCTGAAAGTGGTGGGCTATGACCGCAAGACCCCGAACCCGCCGGGTGGCGAAATCCAGCACGATGCCAATGGTGACCCTACGGGCATGCTGATCGCCCGCCCGAATGCGATGATTCTCTACTCGACGCTGGCCAAGGGGCCGAAGTTGCCGCTGGACTATCAGGTCAACTCGACCCGGCAGTTCATGCGCGAACTCAATCGCCTCGGTGTCACCAGCGCCATCGATGCCGGTGGCGGCTTTCAGAATTACCCTGACGACTATCAGGTCATCCAGCAGTTGGCGAAAGACCGGCAACTGAGCGTGCGCATCGCCTACAACCTGTTCACCCAAAAACCCAAGGAAGAGCTGACCGACTTCAAGAACTGGACCAGCACCTCGCGCTACGGCCAGGGTGACGATTTCCTGCGGCACAACGGCGCTGGCGAAATGCTGGTGTTCTCCGCCGCCGACTTTGAAGACTTCCTCGAACCACGCCCCGATCTGCCGCAAACCATGGAGCAGGAACTGGAACCGGTGGTGCGCCATCTGGTGGAGCAGCGCTGGCCATTTCGCCTGCACGCCACCTACAACGAATCGATAAGCCGAATGCTCGACGTCTTCGAAAAGGTCAACCGCGATATCCCGTTCGACGGGCTGCCGTGGTTCTTCGATCACGCCGAAACCATCACCCCGCAGAACATCGAGCGGGTTCGTGCACTGGGCGGCGGCGTTGCGATTCAGGACCGCATGGCCTTTCAGGGTGAGTATTTTGTCGACCGTTACGGCGCCAAGGCTGCCGAGCACACCCCACCGATCCAGCGCATGCTCGCCGAAGGCATCCCGGTCGGTGCCGGCACCGACGCCACGCGGGTTTCCAGCTACAACCCATGGACGTCGCTCTACTGGCTGGTCAGCGGCCGCACCGTCGGCGGCCTGGAGTTGTACCCGCAAGGCCTGAGCCGCGACACGGCGCTGGAACTCTACACCCATGGCAGTGCCTGGTTCTCCTCCGAGCAAGGCTCAAAAGGTCAGATCAAGGTCGGGCAACTGGCCGATCTGGTGGCGTTGTCTGCCGACTACTTCAGCGTCGACGACGAAGCGATCAAATGGATTGAATCGGTGCTGACCGTGGTCGACGGCAAGGTGGTGTACGGCAGCCTCGAATTCGAAAAACTCGGCCCACCGCGTTTGCCGGTCATGCCCGACTGGTCACCGGTGGTGAACGTGCCGGGGCACTGGAAACCCTTGGCACCGCTCACCGCCCAGATGCATCAATGCGCAGGCACCTGCGCAGTGCATGCCCACAGCCATGAGCGGGCGCGCTTGTCGAACGCACCCGTCAGCGACGTCCAGGGATTCTGGGGCGCGTTTGGCTGTTCGTGTTTTGCGTTTTGACGAATGCCTTTGACAGTAAGCCCGCCAATGGCGCAATGCTGTTCACTTAAGGAAGTCTGGAGGCCTGAGAAGTATCTGTGGCGAGGGAGCTTGCTCCCGCTGGACTGCGTAGCAGGCCAATTCAGGCGCCGCGCCCAGCATCAATTCAGGGCCGCTTCGCGCCCCAGCGGGAGCAAGCTCCCTCGCCACAACTGCGGTTGTGCCTGAAACATCGGCTTAAGTGAACAGCATTGCGCCATTGGCGGGCTTGTTGTTCAAGGATTTCAAGCACGCCCAACGGTGGCGTGGAGCTCAATGCCCATCGCACGCATCACTTTAATCACCGTGTCGAAGCGTGGCTTGGCGCCTGGCGAAAATGCTTTGTACAAGCTCGCCCGGCCAAGGCCTGAGTCATTCGCAATCTGGGCCATGCCGCGCGCTTTTGCGACGTATCCAACTGCACGGATGAACTCGTCAGTGTCGCCCTCGGCCAGAACCTGAGAGAGGTATTCACCGACCGCTTCGTCAGTGTCCAGGAGCTCCGCCATATCAAACGGCATAAGGGTATCGGACATTTTTAAACCTCCTTTGCCAATCTTTTGGCCTGCCGGATATCGGAAGGTTGAGTGGACTTGCCCCCGCCAGCCAGCAGGACCACGACAACACCGCCGCGCATTGTGAAATACACGCGGTATCCAGCCCCGACATCAACGCGCACCTCGGATACACCTTCACCTACTGGCTTCACATCGCCCAGGTTGCCCGTTGTGGCTCGATCAATGCGTCGAGCGATGGCAATCGCTTGCGCGTATATCACACACAGATACAAGCCAATGAGCAAAATACTTGGTTTGCTGGATCAGATAAGTCACGAGGAAATGTATCCAATTGGAGACAGAAAGCAACCGTGTTTTGTGAGTCGAAGGGGCGAGAGATTCTTCTCAGCCACCTCCAATCAAGCGAATGCGTCTTGACGTGAAAGAAACCATCAGCGATGCAAATGCTTGAACACGTAACCCACCAGGTCGGTGTTGACGAATGCGGGGACCTGATTATTCAGGCGTAGCACCTCCAGCAGCGCGAGTTGGCAATCCCACACCATCTCCCGTCGGTCACGCCGCAGGCTTACTTCGGCGCTGACGATGTGGTTATAGGCTGCGTAACAGGAGCGTGAGGTTTTTCCGGGTGCTCGCTCGATGGCGACCGGGTTGTCAGCGACAGTCACTGTCGCCCCCTTATGATCGACCACCGATTGCGCGGTCAATTGACCGAGCGTGTCGCACTGGCTGCGACAGACGACCTTTCGGTTTTTCAGCTCACCGAACCCACGCTCATACAGGGTGATTTGAGAACCGACCTTCTTCACGCAAGCCTCTTCAAAAGCGTTAAGCACTTTCTCGGCATTACCCAGACTTGTCTCAAGCTCCGAGAGTCTCAGGAAGCGTTCCAGTTGCTCGTCTTGAAGGCTCTTCAAGCCACGGGTGATTGTCGACAAATGGGTGAACTCTTTTTTGCAGGCCACCACGTGAACTTCAAACTGATAGCCGGCTGACACGGCCAGCGGCGGGAAGGCCGCGAAGTCTGCCAAGTCCAGCGCCGACTCCATGATGATGTTGTACTTCTCGGCAAAGGCCTTCTTGAAGACTTCTGTGCACACCGCCCGCACAAAGGCCTCGGTGTGCTCATACACGTGCAGCACGCCGTGGGCTTGCATCTGCGAATACTGCGGATGCTTTTTGCGGTATTCCGGTAGATACAGCCTGATGTAGTTCAAGTATTTGTCGGTTTTAAGCAGTGACTCTTCCAACAACCAGGTTTTCCCCGAGCCCTGGATACCCGCCACGATCAGCATTTGCGGGTTGGAGGTGCTAATGACCTTGTCCTTGAACAGACTGGTGCTGATGTCTGAAAACGCTGCTTTCACCTGTTCGTCTGTGTATGAGTATTCATTGCTGTTTGGCACGTTGGTTAATTCCCTTTAAGTGGATGTCCGATCTTCTTGCCTGAAGATCAGGGGTCACTTTATGCCTTGGCCATCCACTTGAGGCCCTACATAGATAACACCTGCGTGTGTACCGGAACTGCCTTGCCAAGGTGTAGGGCCCGCCCCTGTAGCAGCTGCCGAGCCCTCGCAAACCCTGCGTGCGCGGTTTACCTGAAAGAACGTGTTGCATGATTTACGACCGCCCCGCGGCCGAACGTCGCCTCGCGGGCTCGGCAGCTGCTACGACAGGTATTTAAGCTTGCCCACGCTGTGCCCATCAGAGGCTACAGCGCCTTGCGTCACGGCCTACACTTGCACCAGAATCCGCCGGTTTGTGCGTATTGGCTCTCACCCCTATCGTTTCCGTGTCGCTGACCATTCAGCGAACGGGCTTGGCGGCCTCGAAATCAAGGTGCTTCTCGATGACAAAGTGAGGTTCACCATGTTCAAAACCACCCAGAACCCCTCTGAAACCGACCCCGCTCCCCCTACGCGTCCCTCGATTCAAGAGAACTCCGCGCCGCCGCACAGCGCGCGCTCGATCATTACCTGGTGCTACCCGAGACCAAGCAGTTGTTAGCCGACCGACGTCCTGGCTGTATTTTCGTCATCGCACCGGATGTCGACTTGGCTGTGAATCGCGCCCTCGATCACCTCGACCCACCGGACTCACCGCAGTAGCACGCCAACACGCTGATCGTTCCCACGCTCCCGCGTGAGAATGCAGCCCGTGACGCTCCGCGTCACTGGACGCGGAGCGCCTCTAGAGGCATTCCTTTGCGGCGCGTGGGAACGATCCTGCTAGAGCAACAACGCGACCAGCGCGCTCCAGCCGGTTTGATGGCTGGCACCCAGGCCGCGGCCGGTTTCGCCGTGGAAATACTCGTGAAATAGCACCAGGTCGCAGCTCAACGGGTCGGCCTGGAGCTGCGCGTAGCCGACCATCGACGGTCGGCTACCGTTTTCATCCCGCAAGAACAGTCGGGTCAGACGCTGGCTCAAACTGTCGGCTACCTGGGCAAGCGATGCCAGATAGCCTGAGCCGCTGGGGTATTCGACCGAAAAATTTTCGCCGTAGTAGCGATGAAACTCACGCAACGACTCGATCAGCAGGTAGTTGATCGGCATCCACAACGGCCCGCGCCAGTTGGAATTGCCGCCGTACAGCCGCGAACCGGATTCCGCCGGTTCATAGTCGGCACACAGTTTATTGCCATTGATCTGCATGCCAAACGGATGCTCGGCGAAGGCTTTGGACAAGGAGCGAACGCCGAATTCGGAGAGGAACTCGGCCTCATCGAGCATGCGCTTGAGCAGGTTTTTGGTGCGCTCGCCACGCAACAGCGCGAGCAGGATCCGATTGCCTTTTCCAGGCTCGGTCCAGCGTGAAATCAGACTTGCCAGGTCCGGCCGATGATGCAGGAAGCCCAATAAACGTTCACGCAAGCCCGGCAACCCCTCGTGCTCATGCTGTTCCAGCACCTGCACCGCAAACAGTGGCATCAAGCCAACGATGGAGCGCAGGCGCAGCGGTTCGCTGACGCCATCCGGGCGGTGCAGCACATCGTAGAAAAACTGATCCTGCTCATCCCACAACCCTTCCGCGGCATCGTCCACGCGGTTGATGGCGCCAGCGATATAGAGGAAGTGCTCGAAGAATTTCACCGCGATGTCGACGTACACCGGATTGCGCTTGGCCAGTTCCAGGGCAATCCGCATCAAGTCCAGTGAATACGCCGCTACCCACGCCGTACCGTCGGCCTGATCCAGGTGAAAACCGGGGGGTAACGCGGCCGAACGATCAAACAGCGCAATGTTGTCCAGCCCGAGAAACCCGCCCTGGAACAGGTTGCGACCTTCGGCATCCTTGCGGTTGACCCACCAGGAAAAATTCAGCAGCAGCTTGTGGAAAATCCGCTCGAGAAAATCCATATCGCCGACACCGGTCAAGGCCTTGTCACGCTGATACACCCGCCAACTGGCCCAGGCATGCACCGGCGGGTTGGCATCGTCGAAACGCCACTCATAGGCCGGCAGTTGACCGTTGGGGTGCATGAAGCGGTCTTTGACCAACAGCAGCAGTTGATGCTTGGCAAAACCCGGATCGATCAACGCGTAAGCAACGGCCTGAAAGCCCAGGTCCCACGAGGCGTACCACGGATATTCCCAGGTATCGGGCATGGAAACGATGTCGGAGTTCGACAAATGCCGCCAATGGGTGTTGCGGATGTTCAGCCGTCCGGGCGGTGGCGAGGGTTGTCCGGGGTCGCCATCGAGCCAGCGATTGACGTCGAAGTAATACAGCTGCTTGGACCAGAGCAGCCCGGCCAGCGCCTGACGCTGAACGTTACGTGCGTCCGGGTCCGTCATCTGTGCTTGCAGCACCGCGTAATAGTCATCGGCCTCCAAGCGGCGGCGTTCGAACAGCGCCTTGGCGTTGACCTTGGGCGCGACGGTCGGCGCAAAGCGCAGGTAGATGCATTTGCGCGCCAGCCCGTCCAGTTCGAGAACAAAATGCGCCGCGACCCGAGTACCGGCGTCACGCCGAATCGCCCCCGCCACACCGTCGACCAGATAATCGTTGATGCCATCCTTGAACGGGCCGTTGGCGGGCACACCGTCGAGTTTCGGATGATTGGTCTGGTTGTCGCAGAACAGCCACTCACACTCCTCCTCGCCCCAGGCACTGAGTTGCCGGTCCGTGAGCATCGGGTGCCGCGCCAGGACCGAGTCACCGGTCAGCGTCAGGCTGGGCATGTGTCGGTCACCGCCCCAACTCCAGGTATTGCGCGCCCACACCTGGGGCAAGACTCGCAGACGCGCCGGCAGATCCGAACGGTTGTGCACGGTGACCCGCATCAACAGATCGTCCGGGCTGTTCTTGGCGTATTCCACCGTTACGTCGAAGTAGCGGTCGTCCTCGAACACCCCGGTATCGAGGATTTCATACTCGGTATCGCAAAGGCCGCGACGAGCGTTTTCAGCCACCAGGTCGGCATAGGGAAACATAGCTTGCGGGTATTTGTAGAGCATGCGCATGTAGGCATGGCTCGGCACCCCGTCGACATAAAAATACAGCTCTTTGACGTCCTCGCCGTGATTGCCTTCGGCATTGTTCAGGCCAAACAGGCGCTCCTTGAGAATCGGGTCGCGCTCGTTCCATAGCCCCAACCCGATGCACCAGTGCTGGGCCCGGTCGCAGAACCCGGCCAACCCGTCCTCGCCCCAACGATAGGCCCGGCTACGGGCGTGCTCATGCGGGAAATAGGTCCAGGCATCGCCATCGGCGCTGTAGTCCTCGCGCACGGTGCCCCATTGCCGTTCACTCAAATACGGGCCCCACTCACGCCAGCACTCGGCCTCATCGCCAACCAGACGCTGGCCTTCGACGGTGCCGAGAATGTTCGTGGCCGACTGCGCTGTCATGGGAACGTCCGTTGTTGTCCGGGATGGTTTGCAGTGTAGAGCGAGGATTCGCCCCCGTGCATGCCGCTTCCTGCTCATTCAGTTCGAGTTCAGGCGCGCTTGCTCTACACTGCGGGGCTCTTCACCTGAGCGACTGCTTATGGACATCGATCTCGCCCGTACCTTTCTGGAAATCGTTCGCTGCGGCAGTCTTGCGGCCGCCGCCGATAAGCTGCACGTCACCCAGACCGCGATCACCGCTCGGGTACAGAAGCTCGAAAGCCAGCTCGCCAGCACCTTGTTCGTGCGCAACCGCGCTGGCGCTCGCCTGACCGCAGACGGTGAAGCCTTCGTGGTGTACGCCAATCAGCTGGTACAGACGTGGGAAGCCGCGCGCCGGGATTTGCCGTTGCCGGAAGGCTACCGCAATGTGCTGCACATCGGCGGCGAGGTCAGTTTGTGCAACCCATTGATGCTCAGTTGGGCCCGCGAACTGCGTGAGAAGATCCCCAGCCACGCCTTGCGCACAGAAATCCGCGACGGCGAAAACCTGCTGCGCCAGCTGGAATTGGGCGTGCTGGATGCCGCGCTGGTGTTTCAACCCGAGTACTGGCCACAGCTGCAAGTGGAGCAACTGCTTGAGGAGAAACTCATTCTGGTGCGCCTGCCGTCCAGACCCGAACCCTACGTCTATATCGACTGGGGCAAGGAGTTCCGGCGCCAGCACGACGCGGCGCTGCCGGACAAGGCCAAAGCCGCGGTGAGCTTCAATCTCGGCCCGCTGGCGCTGCAATACATCCTGCAGAACGGTGGCACCGGTTATTTCCGCACTCGGGTGGTTCAGACCTACCTCGACAGCGGCGTGCTGGAACGGGTGCCCAAAGCCCCGGAATTCAGTTACCCGACCTATCTGGTGTATTCGCGGGATCGCGACTCGGCGGTGCTGCAACAGGCCTTCGAGTTGTTGCGCGAACTGGTCAAGACCGACAGCGACTGGTCGCAGCGCTGGGATCCGTTGATCTGAGCAACATCCATACCCGTTCGGCGTGAATACCCACTCATTCCCGACATCCATTGGCTGAATAATTTCTCCGCGACTAGTCTTTTGTTAATAACAACGACAACAGGTGATCGCGGTGAGGCAAACCACGCAGGCGTTTCGTGCCCGTTACCGGGCCGATATTCATCGGCTCTACAACCCGTGGCTGCACGGCGGTTTTGTATTGGCCTTCGGTGTGCTGGGCATCACGCTGTTCTGGAGCACCGTGCACCAGGTGCAACCGCTGGAGTGGCTGGCGGTGCCGCTGACGCTGTTGTTTTTCAATTTCGCGGTCTACGTGGTGCACCGCCACCTGGGCCATCACAAAAAGGCTTTTGCGCGGTTGTTCTATGCCCGACACGCAGGCGATCACCACAGTTTTTTCGCCCCCGGCTACATGACCTACGATTCTGCGCGCGACTGGCGGGTGATTCTGTTTCCGGCGTGGCTGATTGTGCTGCACAGCCTGGCGATCACCCTGCCCGCCTGGTGGCTGCTCAAACATCTCAATGGCAACATCGCCGGACTGTTCGCAGGCTGCATGATCCTTGGCTATCTGGCCTACGAGGTGTTTCACGCCTGCGAACATCTGCCGCCGGGCAATCCCGTCACCCGCCTGCCGTGGATTTGCCAGATGCGCCGCCTACACGCACTGCATCACCGTCGCGAGCTGATGCAGGAGCGCAATTTCAATATCGTTTTCCCGCTAATGGACTACCTGTTTGGCACGCTGTATTGGGAGGCTGAACCCGATCATTCGCACCTTCAAACGAGACGAGCGCCCATGACCCGCCTGCAACACCGGATCGACATCGGGCGCGACCCGATCTCGGTGCTTGCCTACGCCAGCACCGCGACGCGTTGGCCTGAGTGGCACCCATCATCGCTGAAAGTCGACGGCCCGCCAGGACCGCTGCACGCGGGGGCACGTTTTGAAGAGGACATTCATGCGGGTGGACGAGCCGGGCATCTGAGCTGGGAGGTCGAGGAGTATTTGCCGGGGCGACGCTGGAGCGCTCGCGCTCAGGGTGATCATGGTCTGGAGCTGCTGCTGACTTATGAATGCGCCAGCGAGGGTGGCAGCACGCGCTTCGTTCGCACCCTGGAATACCGCTTCAGCGGACGACTGATGCGCCTGGCCAATCGACTGCTGCTCAAGCGGCGTATCGAGCACGAATCGGCAGCCTCGATGCTGGCCTTGCGCGACATGGCGCAACAGACGATCCCGGCCCAGACAGGGGCAATCGCCTGATACGCAACACTCAATGTTGAATCAACGCTTGCAATCGGGCTGCCAAACAAGGGGGCGACACCGCGCCCCCACGGTGGTCACGTTCTGACAGAACCGTTCAAACTCCGGGATATTTCGTCTTTGATTGAAAGGCGCTTTGCCTTGAGCTTCCTCAATTCGTCATCTGCCAGAGCCTGGGCTTCTGCCTCCAGGACACGCTTGTCGATATCCGAATATTTGTCCAGCAGCGCGTTCAGGTGAGGATCATTGGCGCGCTTTTGCTGAATGACTTCCTTTGAGCAGCTCAGGTCCTGATACAGGTCATGATTAACCGGCATGGAACACCTCCGTTTGTTGATCGGTGGCGAACGCCATTGCGTGCGCTCGCCAGTTATCAGAATGGCCTCGCTCGGTGGTCGCTGTCGACTATCAATCAGACCAGCGGTGACCGTTGGTCGGACGTGTCGATATTGTCAGCGCCCTCACCCACCAGAATAGTCTCGTGCCCACCGCTGTGTTGAGCACCGCATGTCGGCAACCGGAATATCAGTCGGTGCCGTACATCGGCGACCGCGGCCCGTACAGCAAGCCCGCCGGGTGTCCCGCCGACAGCAGTCGTGCGCTGGTGATACCGGCAATCGGGTGACCGGCGTCGGTGGAGCTGTTGATGACCTGCTTGACCGCTGCGGTGATCAGCGCACCCAACAAACCGCCTCCACTGTTGTTGTTGCCCTCTTCGCTCGACGCGCTGGCCGAGCCGGTCCACAAGGTCGTGCCCGTCTTGAGGTCCACCAGTTTCGCGCTGGCGGTAACCACGGTTGCACTGGAGATCACCATGTAGCGAGTGCCGTAGTCAGTCACGGTAATGTAGAGCGCGGCATCGGCACCGAAGATTTCTTGCAGTTTGTTGGCCGGCGCCTGGTGGATGTCCGCCGGCGTGGTCAGGCCGTTCTGGTGGAACGTCTCGTCGACCAGCGCGATCGGCAGCACGTAGTAACCGGCTTCAGCCAGCGGGTACGTAACCTGCGAGAGCATGCTGTAGGACGCCTTGACGTCCGGCGAGTTGTTCAGCGGCGGCAGCACCAGAATGGTTTTTGGACGGCTTTGCTTGTAAGCCGAGTAGTCCACGGTCTTGGGGCTGACGCAACCGCCGAGGACGGCCAGGGCCAGCAAGCCGGCCATCAGTTTCAATGAGCGCGCGATCATTGGGCATCTCCGGTCTTGGCGTTTTTAAGCAGAAAGTTCATGTACGGCGTCGACTCGGGAAACAGGGTCTTCTCGGTTCTGAACTGCTGCACCATCTGATCGTCCTTGCCCAGGCTCAGGTACAACAGCCCCAGGTGAGCGTGGTAACCAGGCGGCGGAGTCTTGCCGGTGGACTTGATCTTTTGCAGGTCGCGCTCCAGCGCTTCGGCCTGAGCTTCCTTGGGCTCTTCGCCTTTGAAATACTCATAAACCTGTGGCTGGTAGCCTTCCCACTGATAAAGGGTTTTCGGACTGTTGCATCCGGCCAGCAGGCCACTGACCAGCAACATCGACGCCATCGGCGCCCACGACATATAACGCTTGAACATGCTTGTACTGCTCCTTGTCATCGACCTTGATCAGTTGCCCGGCTTCCATGCACCCGAGTTCATGCCATCCACCAGGCGATTGATCGCCTCGCGCATGGCCAGGTCGAGCACCTTGCCGTTGAGGGTCGAATCGTAGGCAGCAGTACCGCCGAAGCCGATGACTTCACGGTTGGACAAGGCGTATTCACCTGCGCCCTGGGTCGAATAAACGACTTCCGAGGTGCTGATATTGACGATATTCAAATTGACCTTGGCGTATGCCACCTGGGTCTTGCCACGGCCAAGAATGCCGAACAGCTGGTGATCGCCGGTCTCTTTGCGACCGAACTCGGTAACGTCGCCGGTCACCACGAAATCAGCACCCTTGAGGCGCTGGGACTGCCCCTTGATCGCCGCTTCCTGCTGGATCTCGCCCATGTTGTCGCGGTCCAGCACGCTGAAGCGGTTGGTCTGCTGCAAGTGAGTGATCAGGATGGTCTTGGCCTGACCGCCGAGGCGATCCACACCATCGGAGAAGATCCCGCGCATGTAGCTCGAACGGTTGTCGAACTTGCCGACAGCCATCGGCACTCGAACACCGACAAAGGCCTGGCTGGCGCTTTCGACTTTGGCTACCGGCAATGCCCGGGAGCTTTCGGTCGCACACCCGGCCATCGCGCCTAATACGGCAATCGCTGCCCCTGATACCACCATTCGAGAGATCATTCTCACTGTGCATTCCTTCTGAAAAACGGTTTATCCCGGCATGACAGCGACCCGCCACTGCGGATTGTGGTGGCGAAAAAGCGATGGGGATTCGAATCGATAAGCGACGTGCAGGACGTCAGCGGGCGGCATTATGCCAAAGTGCCACTACTGATGACAGTGATTATATTTTCTGGCGTCAGTTTCTTGAATAATCATGGCGACTAGTGAAAATCCCGGCTATGCACGCTGATGCCGTTGAGCAACGGGCTCAGGTCGCTCAAGCGTCCGGCGATCAGGTGCCGGACTTCGCCGACCTTCTCCCAGCGGCCGTCGATCTTGAGCAATTGCGAGCCGATCAGGGCTTTGCGTTGACGCTCGGCGAGGTCGCGCCAGACCACGACGTTGATGTTGCCGAACTCATCTTCAAGGGTCACGAAGGTCACGCCACTGGCCGTGCCCGGGCGTTGGCGGCCGGTGACCAGGCCGGCGACGCTGACGTTGCGTCCATGTTCGACCTCCAGCAATTCCCGTGAGCTGCGGCAACGTCGGGCACGCAACTCATCGCGCAACAACGCCAGCGGATGCGGACCGAGGGTCGTACCGACGCTGCTGTAGTCGGCTTGCAGGTCTTCGCTCACGGTCGGTTTGGGCAGCACCACGCAAGGCTCTTCCTGGCTCGGCAACCCGGCGAACAATCCGAGTTGTTTCTGCACCCCCGCCACTTCCCAGCGCGCGCGATGACGATCACCGGCCAGCCGGCGTAACGCTCCGGCGTCGGCCAGTTGTTCTTGGGCTCGAACATCGAGTCGGGCGCGCTCGCCCAGGTCGGCGATGTCGATGAATTCACCCTGCAAACGCGCGGCTTCGATGCGACGCGCATCGTCCTCGCGAAAGCCCTTGATCATGCGCAACCCCAGGCGAATCGCCGGTTGTTCGCCGTCAATCGGCTCCAGGCTGCAGTCCCAATCGCTGGCGGCCACGTCCACCGGACGAATCTGCAAATGATGCCGGCGAGCGTCCTGGAGAATCTGGTCCGGGCTGTAGAAGCCCATCGGCCAACTGTTGATCAGCGCACAGGCGAACGCCGCCGGCTCATGGCATTTCAACCAGCAGCTGGCGTAGGTCAGCAAGGCAAAACTGGCGGCGTGGGATTCGGGAAAACCGTAGCTGCCAAAGCCCTTGATCTGCTCGAAGATCTGCGCGGCGAACTCCTCCGAGTAACCGTTTTTCAGCATGCCTTCGCGAAGGCGTTTCTGGTGCGGCTCAAGACCGCCATGGCGCTTCCAGGCCGCCATGCAACGGCGCAACTGATCGGCCTCGCCGGGACTGTAGTCGGCGGCCACAATCGCGATCTGCATGACCTGCTCCTGAAACAACGGCACGCCGAGAGTGCGTTTGAGCACGGCCTCCAGTTGCACCGAGGGATAGGTTTCCGGCTCTTCCTTGTTACGCCGTCGCAGGTACGGGTGCACCATCCCACCCTGGATCGGACCGGGACGAACGATGGCCACTTCGATCACCAGATCATAGAAATTCTGGGGTTTGAGTCGGGGCAACATCGACATCTGCGCCCGAGACTCGATCTGGAACACTCCGATGGTGTCGGCGCGGCTGATCATCTCGTAGGTTTGCGGGTCCTCGGACGGTATGTTGGCCAGGCTCAGGTCTCGCCCGCGGTGGTCGCGCAGCAGGTCAAAGCAGCGGCGAATGGCGCTGAGCATGCCGAGGGCAAGAATGTCGACCTTGAGCAGGCCGACCATATCCAGGTCGTCCTTGTCCCACTGGATGATCGTGCGCTCGGCCATGGCTGCGTTTTCCACCGGCACCAGGCTGTCCAGCGGCTGCTCGGAAATCACGAAACCGCCCGGATGCTGGGACAGGTGCCGGGGGAAGCCGATCAACTGCCGGGTCAAGCTCAGCACCTGGCGCAACACCGGGCTGTCCGGGTCGAAGCCACCTTCGCGCAGACGCTCCAGCGGCGGTACATCGTCGCTCCAATGGCCACAGCAATCGGCCAGCGCGTTGACCTGATCCGGCGGCAAACCGAGGGCCTTGGCCACGTCGCGGATCGCACCGGCACCGTGGTAAGTGCTGACCACCGCCGTCAGCGCGGCCCGCGTCCTGCCGTAACGCTGGAACACGTACTGCAAGACTTCTTCGCGGCGCTCGTGCTCGAAATCGACGTCGATGTCCGGTGGCTCGTTGCGCTCTTTGGAGAGGAACCGCTCGAACAGCATGCTCGTCCGGCTCGGGTCGATTTCAGTGATTCCCAGCGCGTAACACACCGCCGAGTTGGCGGCCGAACCGCGTCCCTGACACAGAATGCGCTGGCTGCGGGCGAAGCTGACGATGTCTTCGACGGTGAGGAAGTAACTCTCGTAACCGAGCTCGGCGATCAGCTTCAGCTCCTTTTCGATCAGCGCCATGACCGTGCTGTCCGGCCCTTCAGGCCAACGTCTGCTCAGGCCCTGTTCGGTCAACCGACGTAGCCAGGAAGTCGGGGTCTGCCCTTCAGGCACCAGCTCACGCGGGTATTGGTAGCGCAACTGGCCGAGGTCGAAAGTACAACGTCGGGCAATGATCAGCGTTTCTTCAAGCAGCGACGCTGGGTACAGTTCACGCAACGCCTCAAGGCTGCGCAAGTGCCGTTCGCCATTGGGATGCAAGCGCTGCCCGGCGTCGGCGACCCGCACATGCAGACGAATTGCCGTCATGGTGTCCTGCAATGCACGCCGACCACGGGCATGCATGTGCACATCGCCGCTGGCCACCACCGGAATCTGCAAGCGGGTAGCCAGGGCCTGCCAATCAGCCAGACGCCGGGCGTCGTTCTGCCCGTAATGCAGCTCGACCGCCAGCCACAGCCGCTCGCCGAAAATACCTTTCAGCCAGGCGCCGTGTTCCAGTGCGTCAACGGCATCTGGCACCCACAACGCCAACAGTCCGGGCAATGGCCCGTTGAAGTCTTCGCGCAACACCCGGTACTGGCCCTTTTCCGTACGCCGTCGGGCGTGGGTGATCAGCCGGCACAGGGCCTGATAACCCTCAAGGTTTTCCACCAGCAACACCAGCTTGGGGCCGTTCTCGATGCGCATTTCACTGCCGATGATCAACGGTAATTCCAGCGCCTTGGCCGCTTGCCAGGCACGGACAATACCGGCCAGGGTGCACTCGTCGGTGATCGCCAGGGCCTGGTAACCCTGACGTTTGGCCCGTTCGAACAGCTCAAGGGCACTCGATGCACCGCGCTGGAAACTGAAGTTCGACAGGCAGTGCAGTTCGGCGTAGCCGGCGCTCATGCGAACCAGCCTTGCAGCCACAGCGGCCCGGCCTCGCCCACCGTACGATAGGCCCAGGCCTTGGAGCCTGTGCGGGTTTCGATCAGGTAGTAATCGCGGCGCACGTCGGCGCCATCCCACCAGCCGGACTCGATGCGCTCCGGCCCCATGAGGATGCGCGCCGTGCCTTCGTGCACGGGTAACGGTTCGGTCAGCAACCAGCCGGGACGCTGTACATCAGGCCGCGCCGGGCAGGCCTGAGGCTGTGCATTCGGCAGCCAGGCACACTCCGGTCGATGATCGGACTGAAAACCCAGGCCCTGCACCGCCTCATCCCCGAGCCGCGCACGCAAGCGCTCGCGCAGTTGTTCCCAGGGCAAGGACTGTTGCGGGCGTTCGTCGAACAGCTCCCGGCGCTGCGGGACGAAGCTCGGCAAGTCCTGCGCCGACAGCCGAAAACCGCGCACCGGCGCCTCGACCTGCACCTGTTCCAGCCGACCGCGCGCGAGTTCGAAGAGCATCGCCGGATCACGCTCGGCGCTCAGCAGGCCGACCTTGATCAGCGTGTCCGGCAACCCGGCGTGTTCCAGATGCAGGTCAAAGCGCTGCACGCCGCTGTCCCGGCCACAGAGGAACGCCGAGAGATCACCGGTCAGCCGGCGCAAGGGGAACAGCAATGCCTGATGGGATTGCACATCGAAATTCAGCTCGATCCGCACATCGAAACGGTCCGGCGGCAGATAAAACCCCAGGGCCAGCGGCCGTTCGCCCAACAAGGTATCGAGGTGCTTGAGCACTTGCGCCTCGAAGCGTCGGGCCAGGGTTTGACGCGGCAGCGCCTGAACCTGGCCCAAGGTGCGCAAGCCCATGCGCGACAGTGCAGTGGCGACCGTTTGCTCAAGCCCGATCCGCTCGACAGGCATCTGCCCGAGCAATTGCCGTAGTGCGTCATTGTCCGGCACCGCCAGACCGTCGTAGGCATTGGCCAGGACCCGTGCGGCCAGCGGGTTGGGTGCCGCGACCAGTCGATGGCGAAACCCCAGCGCCGTGAGTTCTGCGCGCAACCGCGCCTCGAACTGCGGCCAAGGCCCGAACAGCCCCAGGCTCGACTCGATTTCAAACAGCACCGCACGCGGGTAATGCACGCTGACCTGAGAGCTGAAGCGGTAAGCCCAAGCGGCGAGAAACTGCTGCCAATGCTCGATTTCGGCCACGTCATAGTCGGTGCTGACAAAGGCCTTGCTCAAGGCCTGGGCGGCGGTCATCGACTGGCCTGGACGCAGCCCCAATGCTCGCGCCGGCGCATTGACCGCTTGCAACACCCGACGCTGCGCCGGACCGCTCAGCAACACCAGCGGTTCGTCAGGATCGCTGCGCTGACGCAACACCGCGTCCAGCGCCAGTTGCGGGAAAAGGATACAAACCCAGCGCATGCCAACCTCACTGCCCGGTGGCGAAGGCAATCGGTGCCGAACGGGCCAGCCCGCCACGGCACTTGAGCACCCTTAACTGCGCGGGCCTTGAATCGATGGCGATGCGCAGGGCTGCCGGCGAAGGATTGATAGCGTCCTTGATCGAGCGATAGGCAAACGCCAGGGTCTGCCCGGTTTCCGCCGCCACCTGCAAACGGCGCAAGGCGCGGTCATCCGCCTGTTGCGGCCAGCACAACACCGCCCCGCAACTGCCTGAGCGCAGGCATTGTTCCGCCGCCCACAGTGCCTCGCGGTCACTGGCCTGGATGATCGACAATTGCCGCAAATCCACCCCGGCGTTCTGCCAGGCTTGGGGATACGGCACATACGGCGGCGCTACCAGCACCACCCGCTCACCAGCGGTCGTCAGTCGGGCCAAGGTTGGCCATACCAGCTGCAACTCACCCACGCCCTGCCCGGCGACAAGGATTTCGCTCAGTGCCGCTTCCGGCCAGCCGCCGCTGGGCAACGCCGCGTCCAGTGCCGCATGCCCGGTCGGTTGCGGGCTGATGCTCGGCGGCGCGGGCCGGCCTTTCCAGACCTGGCCGCCATTGAACAGCGTATCCAGCGCAACGACGGCGCCCATCACCCTTGCCTCACCAGACCGCAGAACACCCCTTCAATCGCCAGGTCCTGATCGGCGGCGACCACAATGGGGCTGTAATCCGGGTTGCGCGGCAGCAACCGCACGCTGTCCCCTGCCCGCTCAAAGCGCTTGATGGTGACTTCGCCCTCAAGCCGCGCAACGACGATCTGGCCGTTCCGCACCTCGGCACTGCGGCGCACGCCCACCAGATCACCGTCGAGAATGCCGTCGCCGATCATCGAGTCGCCCTGAACCCGCAGCAGGTAGTCCGGTGTGCGCGAGAACATTGCCGGATCCAGCCACAAGCGGCTGTGCACCTCGGCATCGACTCCCATCGGCACACCGGCGGCCACCCGCCCGAGTACCGGGATGTCCAGCAACTCGGGGCGACGCGGCTGATTGAGCAAGCGAATACCGCGGGCCTGGTGCGGATTGACCTCGATGAAACCGGCCTCGGTCAGCGCCACCACATGCTTGCGCGCCACGCTGCGTGAGGCAAAACCGAACGCCTCGCTGATTTCAGCGAGGCTCGGTGACTGGCCTTGTTGCGCGATACGGTCGCGGATGAAGGTCAGGATGGCGGTACGGCGGGGAGTCAAAGTCGTCATGGAGTACATTTGTACTCCTCTCGGGTTTTCCTGACAATAACCGCCAGTCGTAACGCTTAGCCCAAGCCGCGCTGGCGCAGAAAAACCGAAATGAAATCGATGAAAGCCGCCACCTTGGCAGTGGCGCGACGGTGGCTGGGATACACCGCCAGGATGTGCGAACCGAACGCGTCCGGATCAATCTCGTAGTCGGCCATCAACCGCACCAGCCGACCATCTGCCAGATACGGCGCGGCACTCCACAGCGGTGCGTGCAGCAGCCCGCGTCCCGCCAGCGCACTGGCCAGCAGCAAGTCGTAATTGTCGCTCTTCAGGCGCGGCCGCGACGGCTGGGGCAAGCTGAGCCGTTGACCGTCGCGCTCGACCCACCAGAATTCACGGCTCAGGGCCGCATGGTGATAGAGCAGCCAGTGATGCTGATCGAGGGTCTGCGGCGTCACCGGAACCGGGTTGCGCGCCAGGTAATCCGGGCTGGCACACAGGGCCAGGCGATTCTCACCGATGATTCGGGCGATCTGTCCGGGCAGGTCGTCATGACCTTCACGCAACGCCAGGTCGTAGCCGCTTTCAAGCAGATCGACGAACTCATCGCACAGGTCGATGTGCAAACTGATTTGCGGGTACTCATCGAGAAAGCCTGCGCACGCCTCGTCGAGAAAGGCCCGACCAAAGGCCAGCGGCGCAGTGATTTTCAGCGTGCCCTGCAAACCATGCTGCACCTGCAGGATCTCTTCGCTGACCTCTTGCAGGCGTTGCAACACCTGGCGCGCGGTCTCCAGATAAAGCCGCCCGACCTCAGTCAATAAAGTGCGCCGCGTGCTGCGCTCGAACAAGCGCGCACCCAGCTCATCCTCCAGATGACTGACCGCTTTGGTCAGCGCCGACGGGGTCTTGCCCAGTTGCTGCGCGGCACGGCTGAAACTGCCGTGCTCTGCGGTCGCAACAAACATTTTCAAGGCACTGAGCGTGTCCATGGTTTTTCCATTCAGGCAAAAGGGTTTTGCTGGTTTCAGGTGTTCTGCCCAGCGTGCCAAGCCACTAGTCTCGCTGCCAGACGAATAAAAACAAGGCATCCCGCATGAATAGAGTTATCCCGACACTCCTGAGCTGCGCCGTGGCTTTTGCCTCGATGGAAGCCATGGCCGCCGCCGATCTGGTATTGATCAACGGCAAGATCTTCACCGCCGACCACGCCCAACCCAAGGTCCAGGCCCTGGCAGTGGAGGACGGCAAAGTGTTGCAGGCCGGCAGCGACGCGCAGATCAAGGCGTTGATCGAGCCCTCGACCCGGGTCATCGATCTGGCGGGTAAAACCCTGATGCCCGGCCTGATCGACAGCCATTCACACGCGATCTTCGGCGGCCTCGAACTGGCCTCGGCCAACATGGAAGATGAACAGGTCAGTCTCGATGTGTTGGAAAAACGTCTGCGCGGCTGGCGTGACGACGGTAAGGCAAAACACGGCGATGTGCTGAGTGTGGCCGGCATGAGTTCGACCTACTGGGCGCAAGCCGAAGCCTTTGCCCAGCGTTTCAACCAGGGTGAATGGGCGCAGGTGCCGATCGTGTTCATCGGCAGCGACCACCACACCGCCTGGGCCAACAACGTGATGCTCACGCGGGCCGGGATCGACGCTGCACTGATCAACACCCTGCCCGCCGCCGAGCGCGACACCATCGGCCGCCTGGCGAATGGCGCGCCCAACGGTTTTCTGGTGGATGCGGGTTGGGACCGGGTCGCTTCAGTCATGCCCAAAGCCAGTCCGGCGGACCTGCTGCGAGCCGCCCAGGCCGCGCTGCGGTTCAACAACAGTTTGGGTATCACCGCCTGGATGGACCCGGCCGCCAACGCCGCGCCGGGGGAACCGGTGTTCGCCCTCAAGCCCACGGAGAAAACCGTCGGCGTCCTGCCGGTGTACAAGGCGCTGTCTGAAACCGGGGCCATGAGCGCGCACATCGCCGCGCTGCTGGTGGCCAACCCGCGAAGCCGCCCGGCCGATCTGGAGACGCTGGACACGGTGCGCAAGCAGTTCCAGGACATCCCGAACCTGAGCTTGCCCGGCATCAAGATCTTCGCCGACGGCGTACTGGAATTTCCGGCGCAGAGCGCGGCGCTGATCAATCCCTACAACAACTCGCACAAACAGGGTGAGCTGTTGATCGATCCGGCGCATTTCGGTGAGCTGGTCAGTGCCGCTGACCAACGCGGCTGGCTGGTGCACATCCACGCCATTGGCGACCGTGCGGTGCGCGAGTCGTTGAACGGCATCGAGCAGGCGCGCAAGGATCGGCAAAGCGGCGTGACCCACTCCATCACTCACCTGCAACTGGTCAACCCCAAGGAGTTCGCCCGCTTCAAGCCACTCAATGTGATCGCCTCGATGCAGCTGCTCTGGGCCTCGGCTGACGAGTACACCCTGGACATGATCAAGCCGTACGTCAGCGCGCTCGCCTTCCGCTATCAGTACCCGGCGCACTCGTTGCTCAAGCAAGGCGCAACGATTGCCGGTGCGAGTGACTGGCCGGTGTCATCGCCGAACCCGTTCAATGCGATGGCCCAGGCCATCACCCGTGTCGGGCCCAAAGGCGTATTGAACGCCGCCGAGGGCATCGACCGCGAGACGATGTTCTACGCCTACACCGTCAATGCCGCCCGCACCATTGGCCTGGAACAGCAGATCGGTTCGCTTGAGCCCGGCAAGCAGGCGGACTTCATTATCGTCGACCGCGATGTGTTCAAGGTCGATGAAAAAGCCCTGCACGACACTCGGGTGCTGAGCACCTGGTTCGCCGGCCGCGAAGTCTATGCCCCCGCCGCACAGTAAAAAGCGATTAGCGCCCCCCCGATCCGTAGGAGCAAGGCTTGCCCGCGATGGCGGTATGTCTGATACACCGCGATATCGTTCATCGCGAGCAAGCTTTGCTCCTACAGGATCTGCGTTAGTCTTCAGCCGATGTTCAGTGCACGCAGATCCAGCTGGCCGTCCTTGAGCGGAGGGCACCAGTAGTAACCACCGGTGATCGGCCGGCTCATGCGGTACAGACCGTCAACGACGCCGTCTTCCAGGCCACTCATGCGGCGCAGTTGGGCTTCGAAGGCGTTGAAGGAATGACCGAAGGCCAGGAACATCAGGCCGGCACGATCACCTTCTATCCACGGCATCGAACGGCGCACAATGAAGGCTTCGGGGGTGAAGCTTTCCTGGGCCGTGCGTTTGACGTGGGCGGAGATCGGCGCGTCGTCGAGCTCTTCGTTGTCGCTCTTGCGGCGACCAATGATGTTGTCCTGCTCATGGGACGGCATCGCATTAAAACCGCTCAGGTCATGCTGCCACTGCTGGATCGCGGCGAAGCTGCCACCCACCGGACTGTCCTCACCCTCGGCCACCAGCGCTGCGGCAACGGCGGCTTCGTCGTGGGGGTTTTCGGTGCCGTCTTCATAGCCTGTCAGGTCGTGGCCACTCATATGACGGAAGGCTTCATTCATCTGCACCAGGCGCAACGCCGGAGCCAGCGCAACTTCAAGGGCGCGGCTACGATTAAGCAACTCGCCGCGATCCTCACCGTGCAACCAGCACCACAGCGCGTGCTGGGTCGAAGGGTTATCGACGCCAACGCCGATCATCGCCGGAAACGGTCGCAGCCCCGCTACTTTCGCGCCCAGTGCATTGACCAGCGACTTGCCAAAACCGACCACCGCCGACTTGCCGTCCACCAGTTTCATCAGGTTGTCGAGCGCAGCCGGCAGAGCTTCGGCGGATTCGAGAGCGAAAAACAAATGACGCGCCTGAGGCGGAACGGGGGTGGCAAGGATGCCCGGCTGGTAGTAACTCATGAGAACTCCTCTGGAAAGGCATGAAGTTTACCCGGCACGCGGCAGTTTGTGTGTGTTGAAAGGTGCAAGAGCGGTGCAGACACGAAACTGTGCTGATGTCGCTCAAATCCTCCGTAGCAGTTGCCGAAGCAATCTGATAAAACGATTCAGCAATGCTAATCATGGCGCACATCCTATGCCGAGCCAAAACCGGCATCAGAATGATGTGTAGCCATCGCCGTCATTCCAGAAAAAGACACGGCTGACAGGTCTTGACCTCATGGCAGTGTCTGGCGATAAAAACCTTATCCGCATCACCCAATCCAGACGGGGTAGCGACATGAGCACAGAAAACATCCTTGGCAACCTGTTCCCGACCGCCCGCGACATCCCGGAGCAATACCGTCTCGACGGGCAAACCGAGCAACGTGAATACCTTGTCGATGGCGTCCTGAAAATCTGGAACGGCCCTCTGGCAATCGTCCGCAGCCCGGTCTACCTGACCGGCAAAAATGGTGATGAGCAAGTCATTCTCGGCAGCACCCCACTGCTCGACGCCGACACCGCATTAACCGCCCTCGACGCCGCCGTCCGTGCCTATGATCGTGGTCAGGGCAGCTGGCCAACGATGCGGGTGGCCGAGCGGATTCAGCATGTCGAAGCATTCCTCTCCCGCATGCGCGAACAGCGCGAGGCGGTGGTCAAGCTGCTGATGTGGGAGATCGGCAAGAACCTCAAGGATTCGGAAAAAGAGTTCGACCGTACCTGCGATTACATCGTCGACACCATCAACGCCCTCAAGGAACTCGACCGTCGCTCCAGCCGATTTGAACTGGAACAGGACACGCTCGGCCAGATCCGCCGCGTGCCGCTTGGCGTCGCCTTGTGCATGGGACCTTACAACTACCCGCTGAACGAGACCTTCACCACGCTGATTCCGGCGCTGATCATGGGCAACACCGTGGTGTTCAAACCGGCCAAGCTCGGCGTCCTGCTGATTCGCCCGTTGCTGGAAGCGTTCCGCGACAGCTTCCCGGCCGGGGTGATCAACGTGATCTACGGCAGCGGCCGCGAGACCGTCAGCGCGCTGATGGCCAGCGGCAAGATCGACATCTTTGCCTTCATCGGCACCAACAAGGCCGCCAGTGACCTGAAGAAACTGCACCCGAAACCGCACCGCTTGCGCGCAGCGTTAGGGCTGGACGCGAAAAACCCCGGCATCGTGCTGCCCGAGGTGGATCTGGACAATGCGGTCAACGAAGCCGTCACCGGTTCGCTGTCGTTCAATGGTCAGCGCTGCACTGCGCTGAAAATCCTCTTCGTTCACGAGCAAGTGGTCGACCGTTTCATCGAGAAATTCAACCACAAGCTGGCCTCGCTCAAACCCGGCATGCCGTGGGAAAGCGGTGTGTCTCTGACGCCGCTGCCGGAGTCAGGCAAGGTCGATTACCTGCATGGGCTGATGGACGATGCCATGAGAAAAGGCGCCAACGTGGTGAACGAGAATGGCGGCCAGGCACGCGGTTCGTTCTTCTATCCGGCGGTGTTGTACCCAGTGACCACCGACATGCGCGTCTATCATGAAGAGCAGTTCGGCCCGGTGGTGCCTATCGTGCCTTATCGTGACCTGGACACGGTGATCGACTACGTCCTCGAGTCAGACTTCGGGCAGCAATTGAGCCTGTTCGGCACCAATCCTGCCGAGGTTGGGCGGCTGGTGGATATCTTTGCCAATCAGGTCGGGCGGATCAACATCAACGCCCAGTGCCAGCGCGGTCCAGACACCTTCCCGTTCAACGGGCGCAAGAATTCGGCCGAAGGCACGCTGTCGGTGCACGACGCGTTGCGGACTTTCTCGATCCGCACGCTGGTGGCGACCAAGTTCCAGGAGAGCAACAAGGAACTGATCAGCGACATCATCCGCGGACGGGAGTCGAGTTTCCTCACCACCGACTATATTTTCTAACACGCACACCGAGGACACCCTGCGAACCCGATGACAGCCTTTCGATCATCTCGATTGCCTCCGTTGCTGCGCCGGCTGCTGCGTCCGCTTCTGGACCCGTACCGGCGCTATCGCAACGCCAAACTGATCCACGCCGTTCGGGTGTCGCTAGGGCTGTTGGCGACGATTCTGCTGACCACCGGGATCCATCTGCCCCACGGTGAATGGGCGTCGGTAACCATGTTGGTGGTGATCGGTGGTTTGCAGCACCACGGCAATATCGGCAAAAAAGCTGCCGAGCGCGCGTATGGCACGCTGATCGGTGCTGGCGTGGGTTTGCTGCTGGTGGCGCAGCAGGCCTGGCTCGGCATGCCGTGGCTGACTTACTTCGGTATGTCGGTGGTCTGCGGGTTCTTCTCCTACCACGCAATTGGCAAAGGTGGTTACACCGCGCTGTTGTCGGCCATCACCGTATTCATCGTCGCCGGACACGGCGATAACCCGGTGACCGACGGACTCTGGCGCACAGTCGATATTCTTATCGGGATCGTCCTGGCCCTGGCCTTTTCCTTCGCACTCCCGCTTTACGCGGTGTACTCCTGGCGCTACAAACTCGCCAGTGCCTTGCGCGACTGCGCGAGCATTTACAGCCGAATCATCAGTGGCCAGTCGGTCACCGATGACCACTACCTGAAGATGCTCAGCCGTCTCAACGGGATGATGGTGCAACTGCGCTCGTTGATGCCGTCGGTGTCCAAGGAAGTGCGAATGTCCATGACCGAACTCGACGCCCTCCAGCGCAATTTACGGATGTGTATCAGCACCCTGGAAATCCTCGCCAACACCCGCCCCGAAGCCAACGACGAACAGGCCATGGCACAAATGCAACTGGCGTTGAAAGCCGAGCACCAGCAGGTTCGCGTGTTACTGATTGGCATGGCCCGGGCGCTGCAATCCGGTACGACACAACGCCTGGAGCGCGCGACCGATGAAACCGCACCGCAGGCCGCCATGGGCACCCCGGTCTACAGCGCGCTGGACGGTTACCGATTACTGACCCGACAACTGACCGCCAACCTGAATGACATGCGCCTGCGCTTGGTGAAGACCGCCCCACGCTGGAAAATCTGAGCGCCGGTCACTGCGTCGCGACTTTACGGACGCCGTTGCCCCACCCCTGTTGCATACCGGCAGCGGCCAGCAGAATCGCGACCACACCGATCCACTGCAACAGTTCGAGGCGATGGCCGAAGGCGAACCAGTCGACGAAAATCGCCGCAATCGGGTAGATAAACGACAGTGCGCCAGTTAGTGCCGTCGGCAGTTTCTGTATCGCGCCGTACAGCAGCACGTACATCACGCCGGTGTGCACAATGCCCAATGTCAGCAAACTGGCCCAAGCGCTGGGTTGTTGCGGCAACGCGGAAAAATTCGCCCAGGGTGCAAGCAACAGCACGCCGGTGCAGACCTGAATCAACGCGATCAAATGCGGCGGTGTGCCGGTCAGGCGTTTGATGATCAGCGCGGCAAAGGCATAAAGCAGCGCGGCGCCCAAGGCCAGTGCAATCCCCAGCAAGTATTCACCGCCCCCCGCGCCCTGCTCGCCATGGGCACTGACGATTGCCAGCATCCCGAGAAATGAAACCCCGAGCCAGAACAGCTTTTGCGCGGTGATCTTCTCGCCGAGAAACAACGCTGCCAGACCCACCAGCATGAACGGTTGCACGTTGTAGACTGCAGTGCCAATGGCAATCGAGGCCCGGGAATAGGAAGCAAATAACAGCACCCAGTTACCGACAATCGCACCCCCGCTGAGCACCGCCAGCAGGAACGTGGGGCGGGTCAGAATGCCCGGGCGCAGAAAGCCGAACACTGCGCAAATCAGCAGCAAGGTCGCAGCGCCGAACACACAGCGCCAGAACACCACGTCCAGCACGGGCTGGCCGGATACCAGCACGAACCATCCGATGGTCCCGGAAATAAGCATGGCGGCGGTCATTTCCAACGAACCACGACGCAGTGTTTTATCCATGATCAGGCTCCTCGATATGAGCCCAAAGTATGCCAATCCAGCGCCGTGCCACTCCAGCGTCAAATGCAGGCTAAACTGCCAGTTCACCTTTTTTATCAAGGCAGATTCCAGTATTTGCCTAATCGGGGGTTGTATGACTGACGACATTGACCAACTGCTGATCGCCGCCCTCATGGAAGACTCCCGACGCTCACTCAAGGCCCTGGCACAGATCAGCGGCCTGTCCTCACCCAGCGTCGCCGAGCGCCTGCGCAGACTCGAAGAGCGTGGCGTGCTCAAGGGCTACACCGTCGACATCGATCCCAAATGCTTCGGTTATCAACTGCAGGCCATCGTGCGTATTCGCCCGTTGCCCGGCCAGTTGCAGAATGTCGAACGGCAGATCCAGGCCATTCCCGAGTTCACCGAATGCGACAAGGTCACCGGCGATGACTGCTTCATCGCGCGCCTGCACGTGCGTTCGATGGAACAGCTGGACACCCTGCTCGACCGCCTCAACAGCTATGCCGAAACCAATACTGCAATCGTCAAGAAGACCCCGGTGAAACGGCGGTTGCCGCCGATGGCGTGAGTGCTGTTTTGTTTCGAACCGCGTAGATTGAGGACTTTCCGGCGAAGGATTGGCGGTATGAAAGCTCAGGCAATGTTATTGGCAGCACTGATGCTCGCGGGGTGCGGCACCATCCAGACAGTGGTGCGCCACGACGATGCGGCCATAAAGAGCCTCAAGAAACAGAAAAGCTACTGCGGCGCCGTCCCTCGAATCTACAGCGGCGTGACCTACGATTTCTGCACACTGTATGCCCCCCTGCGCTCAGGCGTCGACGCGCAAAAATATGACAACGCCACGATTATCGTCTTGATAGACGCCGTTATTTCCGGTGCTCTCGACACTGTGTTGCTGCCCTACACCATTTACCGGCAACAGGCCGACGGCAGCATCATCGTCACTGAGTGAGCCCAGCTCGAATGCCAGACAACAAAAAACCCGCCGTAGCGGGTTTTTTGCTCAAGGCTGGCGATCAGTCATCGCGGCCCATGATGCCGAACAGCTGCAACAAGCTGACGAACAGGTTGTAGATCGATACATACAGGCTGATGGTCGCCATGATGTAGTTACGCTCGCCACCATGAATGATGGCGCTGGTCTGGAACAGAATGCAGACCGAAGAAAACAGCACGAAGCCCGCGCTGATCGCCAGTTGCAGACCGCTGATCTTGAAGAACATGCCCGCCAGCGTCGCGCCCAGCAGGACGAAGAAACCAGCGGTGATGAAACCACCGAGGAAGCTCATGTCCTTGCGGGTAATCAGCACATAGGCCGACAAACCACCGAATACCAGTGCGGTCATCGCGAAAGCCGAGCTGACCACTTCAGCGCCGCCTTGCATGCCCAGGTAACGGTTGAGAATCGGGCCCAGCAGGAACCCCATGAAACCGGTCAGGGCAAACGCCGACACCAGGCCCCAGGCCGAGTCACGAAGCTTGTTGGTCAGAAAGAAAAGCCCGTAGAAGCCGATCAGCACCACAAACACGTTCGGGTAGCCGACACGCATCTGCTGAGCGACGAACGCCATCACACCGCTGAATGCGAGCGTAAGGGCGAGTAAGCCGTAAGTGTTGCGCAGGACGCGGCTAACCTCTAGCTGCTCAGCCTGCACGCTGTTATTAACTGCGTAATCCTGTTCGCGCATGGCGACACTCCTGTTGGTTTGAAACGTTCAGTCGCAAAGATCATAACAGACGCTCTGTAACAAGCTACGCAGAGAGTTTGACAGTGTGTTTCATTCAGGTATTATGGCGCCCGCAACGCAATACGGAGGTGTGGCCGAGTGGTTTAAGGCAACGGTCTTGAAAACCGTCGACTGTAACAGGTCCATGAGTTCGAATCCCATCGCCTCCGCCATATTTGTACGTTAGAGCCCTGATTATTCAGGGCTTTGTCGTTTCTGGGGTTTGGTGAAAATCTCGGCGCTCGGCATGTGTTCCAGAACTATTTTGGAAGTGTTCCAGAACTAAGCCCGTTTTTCAGCCCTTCCGCCCCCTCCCTCGACCGCTCCATTTCCCCGTCGTGTAACACGATATTTCATCTGCGAAGCTAAAGCCTCCACGGAGGATTCGCGATGCCAAAATCAGACCTGCTTCCTTCCCTGCTGTTCAATATCAACGAAAACCAACTCGCCCTAGAGTCAGCCATCCTGAGGCTATCGAACCGGGTTGAGCGGAGTGGCTCGGCCAACGCCGTCGACAACTTATGCGGCGCCCTGGACACGATCGACCGGAATGAGGAGTTCATCAAAATGGCGCTTGCGGTGCTGATGGCACCAGAGTGACGTTCAATGCCAACAGAGCGCCCAGGCGCCTGCAATCACTAGGTGCGGGCAGATGCCAGGTGAGCAGCGACAGCAGCACACTTACCGGCAGTAGGATTAAGAGTAACGTCGTGATGGGCCGATCCGGTGGCAACCATTCCGAAGCCACCAGATACGTCGCCCCCCTCAAAAAAATCATCAGCGCAAGAGCCGTCACACCACATCGTGCTAAGTATTCATCGCGGTCCTTTACACGGGATGCCTTCGATCAAGAAGCAGCGATGCGATGGCCTGGCCGGAAGCCATGCACTCCGGCCGACCAGACCACCGACAGGCTCAGCAACGCCAACACGGCCAATGCCCACGGAAAAGACGCAGGCCCGAGACGCTCCAGCAAGACACCGCCCACCGCGCCGCCACCGGCCACAGCCAGGTTGAAGACCGTCACCAGCATGGATTGCGCCACATCGGCCCCCTCGCCAGCCGTATCAGCCAGAGCGGTTTGTAGCAACGTCGGTGCACCGCCAAAGGTCAGACCCCATGTCGCAACGCCCAGTAGCACCACCAGCGCCGAGCCGCCCGAGAAACCCAACATCAGTGCCGCTACGGTGAACACGGTCAGACTCAGCAAGGTCAGTGTGCGCAGCCAGCGATCCACCAGCACGCCGGTGATCCAGATTCCCATAATGGAGGCCACACCGAACAACGCCAGCACGGCGTCCACCCGATGCCCAAGCCCCACCGACGCCAGGAAGGGCGCGATGTAAGTGTAGAGAACGTTGTGCGCCAATATCCACGCGAATAGCGCGAGCAGTACCGGACGGATGCCGGGCATCAGGAAGATGCGTCGGATCGGCACGCGCTGTCTGGCGGACTGTCCTGCGAAGTCCGGCACCGCCAACCGCACCCAGGCAAATAGCAGTAGCGACAACGCCGACATGATCCAAAACACGCCTCGCCAATCGAACAAGGTGCCCAGCCACGTTCCCAACGGCACGCCGATGGCCAAGGCAATGGGCTGGCCAACGCCCGCTATTGCCAGTGCTCGTCCCTGCAGGTGCTGGGGCACCATGCGCCGTGCATATCCGGCCAGCAGCCCCCATATCACGCCGGCCGCCATACCAGCGACGAAGCGCGCTGCCAGGATTAGCTCATAGTGGGCAGACAAAGCCGTGACGGAATTGAAGACCAGCAGACCGCCAATGGCCAGCAGTAGCAACGGCCTGCGGTTCCAACTGCGTGTGGCGGCGATGATCGGGATTGCGGCCAGTACCGCCCCCAGTGCATACAGGGTCACTAACTGGCCCGCCAAGGCTTCGGAGACACCCAGGCCCTCGCCAATCTGCGGCAACAGACCGGCTGGCATAGTCTCGGTCATGATGGCAAGGAAACCCGCCATCGTGAACGCCAGCAGCTTCCAGACAGGTAGCCCTACAGCGATTGCCTCATGAACGGTTACGGGAGTTTCTTGATTTCGGATGCTCATACGGTGTTCTCCTTATGTATGTCAGGCGAGATAGGACGCGGCCATGTCCTTGGCGCCGTGCCCAGCTTCCAGCGCACGCTCGAAGCGGCAAAGACCGGCCTGCGCCCCATCCATCCGCACACCGACTTGGGCGGCTGCCTCGACCACCAAACTTGCGTCCTTCACTGCATTGACGATGGAGAAACTAGCGGTGTATTCCTCGGCCAGGATGGTGGCGGCCTTGGCCTGGAAATAGCTGCTGTCCATCGGACCGCCCGTGACCACATCCACCACCAACGCCGGATCGACGCCCAGCCCTTTGGCAAGCGCGAGGCTCTCTGCGAGCCCGTGGGTCAGCGCAAAGGCCCAGTTGTTGAGGGCGAGCTTCAAGCGGCTGCTAGCGCTCGCGTGCTCGGACACCCACAAGGTGCGTTTGCCGATCGCATCAAAGACTGGCTGAACGACTTCGCGCTGCTCGACCGGACCAGACGCCAGAATGATCAGTTGCGCTAGTTCGGCTGGCTGGCGAGTGCCTTGCACCGGAGCGTCATAGAACACCAATCCATACTGCTCGGCCAACGAGGAAAGCGTCTCGATGGCCTCGATACCCACGGTGCTCAATTGCAGCCAGACGGCGGCCTTGTTCAAGGCCGGTGCCGCTGCCTGTATGGCTTCCTGAACGCAGCGACCATCCTTAAGTACAGTCACGATGATGTCGGCCCCCCTTACAGCATCGGCCGGGCTGTCGAATGCCAGGATGCCGTCATCCACCAAAGCCTGTGCCTTGGCGGCGGTGCGATTCCAGGCATGCACGGTGAACCCCCGCTTGCGCATATTGCGCGCTACGGGAGCGCCGATCAGGCCAGTGCCGAGGATAGCGATGGTGGTTTTCTGGTTAATGCTCACATGAACTCCTTTTGATAGCGGATGAAGACCCCCTAACTGGAATGATCATTCCAATTTAGATCAAACAAAACCCGCCATCCCTGTGCACTCCGATGCACCAGGATGGCGGGTGGGTGGTTATAGCGTATTGAGCGCCACGTCGATCACATCCAGTAGGCACTGGCGACGCTGCCGCGCAGGGCTGCCCTTGCCCAGTACACGCATCCCCTGCATGGTGTTGACAAAGAAACGGGCCAGCGCACGCGGGTTCTTCTCGGCAGCAATCTCGCCTGATTGCTGCCCCCGGATGATCAGTTTCTCCAGCGCCTTCAGAAGGCGCTGGAAGTTATGGGCCACCAGTTCGGCCACTGACTCGTCATGACCCGCCAGCTCCAGCGTCGCATTGGCAACTAGGCAGCCGCGCCGCTGTGGATCGCCCAGTTCGTCCTCCACAATGCGCATCAGAAGTTGCTGGATCACATCTTTTGTCGAACCGGGGCCGGCCATCAGTTCCACATTGGCCGTAGTTATTGCCTGGTATCGGCGCAGCGCCTGTTGATAGAGCCCCTGCTTGCTCTCAAACGTGCTGTAGAGACTGCTGCGCGACAGCCCCGTGCCTTCGACCAGATCCTGCACAGAGGTCGCAGCATAGCCGCGCTCCCAGAAGACGCGCATGGCGGCATCGGCGATTTCGTCGGGTTCAAATTCCTTGGTGCGCATGCTAATCCATACAATTGGAATGATCGTTCCCAATAATTTACGATGTGCTTTCTGGAGCGTCAACAACAATCGGATCGTCCATCGATATGCCATGAAACATGGCCGGCGCAAGTCAGCGGTGCGCTCCGCCATGATCAACGCTCTTAGAGCCGGTACCGGTTTTTCACGGAGATGAGCAGTTCCAGACTCAGCTAAGCTGAAACCTCCACTGGAGGACTTTGCCAATGTGCGGAAGACTTTCCCAGTACAGAGGAATCCACGACTTCGTTGCGGCGCTGAGCATGCCTAACGCCCGAGTCAACACCCTAGGCGATCAGCCGCTCGAGCGGTACAACGTCGCCCCGTCGACTCTGGTCGCCCTGCTCCACCTCGAAGGCGATACTCTGCACGCTGACCGGGTGCGTTGGGGATGACGCCCGCACTGGGCGAAGAATCGTGCGGCGCCGATCAATGCCAGGGTCGAGAAGGTCGCCCACGGCCCGTTCTTCAGAGCAATCTGGCCACACCGCGCCATCACGCCCATTGATAACTGGTTTGAATGGGTCGATGAAGGAGGACCGAAGAAGCAACCCTATTTGATCCGGCACCGGGACGGTTCACCGATATTGTGTGCCTCCATCGGCCAGTTTCCCGATAGCGATGAAGGCCCTGGGGAGCACGACGGCTTTGTGATCATCACCGCCGACAGCGCCAGCGGCATGGTCGACATTCATGACCGGCGACCGGTGGTGCTTGCGCCGGAACTGGCACGGGAATGGCTCGACCCGGCCACACCCAAGGAGCGCGCCGAGCATATGATGATTCAACAGGGAGAGCCGTCCGAGGACTTCGAATGGTTCAAGGTCAGCGTAGCGATTGGCAATGTGCGCAACCAAGGCGCAAGCCTGATCAGACACCCGCACCTAGACACTCCACATCCCCGAGTCCTGTCGGGTGCCGCCGAAGTTCCTCAGCATGGATGATATAGTAGGCGGTCTGCTCGAAGTTTGGCTCGCCTCACATGCAGCGTATCAATGAACGACGCCCTGATTTTCGCTGCCCTGCCTGCTGGAGCGCGGTAAGCTTGCTCCATGGCACGTTGCTGTCTCGGTTGGGTCATCCGGAGCACTGGTTGGGTTTTGCCGTCCCACCCAAGCATTCACGGAGGCGGAACGCAGTGTCTTAAACCCCTTCAGAGTCTCCCGAATTAACCCGAAAATTTTTGAATGGAATCAAATTTATGGTTGCTGTACGAGTGATATGGGGTTTGTATTTTTTTGTTTTTTGCATTTTTTCCAGCCACGCATCTGCTGGAAATAATAATGCTGACGAGTATCCGATTCCCTTTGAGCTGAATCGAAGCTGGGGGGCTAAAGATAAGAATGGTGTGATTGTGATTCCACCAATCTACAAAAATGTATTGCTATTTAAGGGAGGTATAAGCATTGCAAGAATAGACAAGAAGATAGGCTACATCGATCAGAACGGGGGAATCGCTATACCCTTCGAGTATGATAAAGGTTTGAATTTCAATCATGGACTTGTTGGTGTTTGCACTGAAGGCAAGTGCGGATATCTAGACGCAAAGGGAAATATAGTTATCTCCCTTCTGTATAAAGAGATAGACTACTTCAGAGACGAGCACGGAGGCCTTGCGATAGTAAAGGGAGAACATGGTTGGGGAGTTATTAATACTGCAGGGCGCAACATAATTGAGCCAGTACTTAGGACCAAACCATCTATTTCCGAAGGGGTTATAATTGCCTTTAAAGGCGCACGCGACGGCATGATATACGACATGAAAGGCAATCAGTTAACGCCGTTAAATTATGATCAAATTGCTTATAATGTGTGGGCCGGAAAATACCTCAATGATAATCTTTTCACAGTGGCAATCGATGGTAAATGGGGGTTCATTGATAAAGCTGGCAAGGTCATAATCCCTATGCGCTATGACAAGCGCGCTTTTTTCTTTGAAGGTTATGCCGAATTAGTTCGAGACGGGAAGGTCTACCGCGTAGACAAGCAAGGGACGGAGGAGCTAATTGGTGATTGGCAGCAAGCAACTCCATAAGTGCTGCGACCTGCGGTTGAGGCCTTTGGTATCACCACCCAACCCGCCCACTTGCAACCATTTCGTTGCCAGCGCCGGTGACATCAAGTTCAAGAAAGAGTGACTCCATGGGCAACGCAAGAGCAAACCAAGCTGTTGCAGCAAATTGAGAACCTGCTGACTGCAGTGGACTCCTTACAGGCGTGCCTCGAAGACCCCGACACCACGCGTGCCAATGGCCGCTTCGAGATTTTCCGCACCGTACTGCGCAGTACGGCCGTCGAGGCCAAGCAGGTTGTGGAACATCAACGGGATGTGCAGATGAAGAAACTGGATAGCCGCAAAAAGGTAGCGCTTGCCACGTCGTTACAACGCCGCGCCGAGTACTCAGCGTGCCTTCTTCCACCTGGAAGACCAGTGTCTGCACGTCGACATAGTTCGTTGGGGATGGCGTCCGAACTGTGCTAAAGATCGCGCAGCACCGATCAACGCAAGAGCAGAAAAAGTCGCCCATGGTCCTTTCTTTCGTGCGATCTGGCTACATCGAACGATCATCGCAATAAATAACTGGTTCGAATGGGTGGATGAGGGCGGCGAAAAAAACAGCCGTATCTGATTCGCCGGAAGGATCAGGCGGCGCGTGAGTGGCTGGACATGGCAACGCCCTCACCTCAAGCGATACCCCCGGCGTCCTGCCGACCGGGCATCGCGCAATACAACTCACCCCTTCGGAAAATACTCTGGATTCAAGCATGACACGCATACTCTATCCACGGCCTCGCCGTTTACCCAGTAGTAGCCATTCAACGTGGCCTCAACAACCCAGCCGGCTGCGGTGTACGCTTTTATCGACGCAATATTTCCCGAGAGCATCCCTCCCTGAAGACGCCGGATATCGAATCTTGAAAAGGCGATTTCATTAGCTAAGGCGATGGCTTTTTTAGCACCCCCCTGACCAATAAACTTTCGATTCCCGATCAAACACACAAGGTCTGAGGTCTTATTTTTCAGGTCCATTGGACCTATTTTCACGTTCCCTATCTTTTCTCCACTATCGCTCTCAATCAGAAAATAAGTCCACAGGCCTGACTCGACTCCTTTTTTGTAATCTTCCGTGATCATCTGTTTCGTGAATACACGGCCGGACCCAGTAAAGTAATTCAAATGCCCGTCATCATTGTTGAACCAAGACAGATACTGATCGTCAATGTCGCCAAGCTCAAGCTCGCGCAGCGTTATCCCTATGCTCATACCGCTCCTTAAATGCTGAGTAATTTTGTGACAGAAGACTCTTTCTGTTGAGCAAGATTACAAAATTGCATGTCGCTACAATACTGTCTATTTTTGGTGTTCTGTCGACCCAACATCCCCCCCATTGATTAACTTCCCTCACATACGCCCGACATGCCGCCAGCGCAATCAATCCCTGATCACCGTCATCGGTGATGCCGATAATTCATTGAGCATGCGCTGGGGCAAGTCGGGCGCGCGCTCCTTCATGAACCACACTGCCGGCGCCGGTAGCGGTTGGCACTGCGCAACCACTGGCTGAATCCGCTGCGTCGATGAGGACTGACACACACCGAGGCATTCACAGCAACGCCCTGCGCAGCCCTTCCTCGAACACGGCATCCGGATAGGGACTCCCGCTGTTTTCGTGAACAATGATCCCAAGCATCACCGCGCGCAGGGTCGCCGGGTTCTTGATATCGATCACATCGTTCGGCTGCACGCCCATCGAGCCAGCACCTGCACAACCAGCACCAACGCCCTCCCCGATGAAAGCCGCTCCAGCAGTTGCCGCAATTGCGAAGCCCGCAGCGACAGCCATGCGCTCGGACCGACTCTGTCATACCAGGCAATCGAGAGTCCGCGCCACAAAGTGCAGATAAGCGAAAACGTGGCGCGAATGTTTCGGAATGAGAGCCTGGCAGAGCTGAAGCGCGACCCTGGTGACGAGATCGTTGAGCCAGCATAGCCAGAGTCACACCACATCAAAAACAATAAGCCCTGTATCAATCACCCATTTATCACCAAGGCGAGCTGAACTCACTCGACAGCCCTGGTGGGCTCCCTTGAGACATTCGGCGACTTTTCGTACAGACCCTAATTTACACAACAGGACTTATGTAACCCGACAATACGCCGATACCATGCAGCGGCACGGAAGCACCGAAGCAACACTTACTTCATAGAAGGCAGGAACCTGAACAATGTTTGAACACATCTGGCGCAGCATCCATTCCCCGAACTACTTCCCCAATGTACTGGAGTGGATGATCAATATTCTCCTCAACCCGTTCATGGTGATTATGTGCCTGATGGTCGGAGCGCTGGCCGGTAAATGGTGGAGAGCCGTCCCCTACGGCAGCCTGATTTGTTATGTGGTGTTCCTGAGCCGGTCGTCATTCTATCGGTGGGGAAGCATTTTCCCCGAAGCCGGCCTGCCTGCGCTGTTCATTGATGGCGCACTGCTGGCCCTCCTCGGCTTCTATTTGAAAGGCGTACTCAGAACCCGCTCAGAAGCAAAACCCGAAGGCCATTGGTTGCGCTGGCTTTATCAAAGCCTGAAGGTCGTCATGCTGACAGTTATGGTGATGTTCTGGGCGCTCGTCGTGCTGTTTGTCGTGACCTTCACCGTCTCGGTCGCTACCCAACCATCATTGGTGCACTGACCCACCTTCTGCTTGCCAGGGTCTGTACGAAAAGTCGCCGAGTGGCGATCAGGTAGTTCTCGTACAGAGCCTAATATCCCGATCAGACAATTCGGGATCAAGGATCGCCGGAAACAGTGCTCGGATGTGATGTTCACTCAGCCACTTGTCGCTGGTCTTATTGAAGCAGATGCTTCTGCCCGGGCGGCGCAGCTCAACGCAATACTCAAGCTCATCCGCAATTTCGAAAACCTTTTTCACAAACTCATCAACATTCATGGCCGACACTTCATTGGTACGTCAGCAGAGTGTAGGACTCCCCCGTACCCACAGAAAACCTATAGGCCTCGCTCAGCAACCATCCACGCCCCCTGCTCCCGGCCCGCTACCTGCGCCAGCCCGCGGTCAGCGTAAGTCTGGTCACCGGCCACAACCGGAATCACCACCTCATCAACGCGCTTCACCTCGACATTGATCCGCCAGACCTCCTGGCCGCTCTCCAGTGTTTCGCACTCCATGTAGTTCCAGAGCCGAAATCCTTCGTGCTCGTCATAAATATCGTGCTTGGTCATGTGGTGATCTCTTTAAGGTGACCGCATCGTAGCACTCCACTGTCGGGGCATGGCCCGGCATAGGACGTCCCATGCCCACAGGAAACCGAAAGCTTGATATTCGCAGCATCTTTACCGATTCGTTGTCGCGACCGTAACCCAGCTGGTACCACCAGCGAATGAGCCCGCCCCTTTATTCTCGAACAAGCCAGACGACGCCCGTAAACATCTACAACTCAAATATTAATCCCCAGCAACTACTAATGTGTGCTGAGTACCCCATTTCAAAAAATATTGTAGATCGCACGTCTCAATAACTCCGAACCAAGGATCATAATAATCAATTGTACTAGCAGCAGCATCATAGCCAAGCACCACTACATAGTGCTGCTTAACAAAAACCAAAAAACCTGAATACTGACCTGCATACTGCAAAATCGGCTCCAGCTTTTTATAGGCCTTAATCTCGCGCACGCCATGTACAAGTCCGCTCTCCTTTGAAAAATGAAACTTATTATAATATTCAGCAAGACCATACAACTGATCAAAGGTAATACCATCATAAACCCACTCAGGATAGAAACCAATCACAGCCTGTTCCGAAACCTGCACACCATTTAGTCTCATCAATACCGAAAAACTCGCAGCCCAACAACTATGACTAACCTTCTGTATTTCAATTTTTGGAAAAACAGTAAAGAATTTTTCTCGAGTTACGCCTTCATATGACATATAAATTCCCTTTCTATTAGAAAGCCCATCAAACAAACCCGAAACGTAGAACTGGCTACCCATCTATTCATTTGTAGTTGATGGGCACATTTTTTGCCAAGACCCTGCTCGTTGTTGACAGTGCTAATGAGGCTGTAACCGATCATCAGGTTGATCATTCGACTGCAGCGCTACCACTGAATCCCCCCCTTCAAAGTCAGCCGCTATAGCGGTAAAGGAACAGTCATGCCTGAAGAAACTGTTTTGCCTGTCGCCCCGGTCGGCATCGATCCTGCGGAGTTTGTGAATTCGGATTTTCATTTCTTAAATACCCCGATAGCAGAGTCGAAGGCGGTCAGTGGGGCGGTTGATTGGTAGGACCAATGTCCTGGGGGATGTTGAGGTCTCGACCTACCGGTGCTGAAACCTCAACGACACTGAAAACCGGACTGAATACCCAGTTTTAAATCCAGCGTCGGAACAGCACGCTGGCGTTGACCCCGCCGAAACCGAAGCCATTGGACAGTGCATATTCCAGGGGCAGGTGCTGGGCCCGGCCGCGAATCAGGTTTAGGCCTTCGGCAGCGGTATCCGGGGCTTCCAGATTGAGTGTCGCCGGGACCACCTGATCGCGCAGCGCAAGTACGGTGAAGATCGCCTCGATCCCCCCCGCAGCACCCAACAGGTGGCCAGTGGCGGATTTGGTCGAACTGATCGCAAGGCCGCTGCCTATGCCGAATAGGGCTTTGATTGCCGCCAGCTCACCTTTATCGCCCACCGGGGTCGAGGTGGCGTGGGCATTCAGGTGCTGAACCTGGGATGCTTCCACACCGGCTTGGCGCAGTGCCTGCTGCATGGCCCGGCGGGCGCCGTCACCATCTTCCGGCCCGGCAGTCATGTGGTACGCGTCGGCGCTGGTGCCATAACCCACCAGTTCAGCGATGGGCCTGGCGCCGCGCGCCAGGGCATGTTGCAACTCTTCGATGACCAGTAGGCCGGCGCCCTCGCCCATGACGAAACCGTCGCGGGCCTGATCGAAGGGGCGCGAGGCGCGTTCCGGGGTGTCGTTGTAATCGCTCGACAGGGCGCGTGCGGCAGCGAAGCCAGCCAGGCTGACCCGGTGAATGGCCGCTTCCGCCCCGCCACAGAGCGCTACGTCAATTTCCCCTGCACGAATCATCCGCGCAGCGTCGCCGATGGCCTGGACGCCCGCCGCACACGCCGTCACTGGAGCCCCCAGCGGCCCCTTGAAGCCATGACTGATTGAGACATGACCGGCGGCCATATTGCTTAGAAATGATGGAATGGTGAAGGGTGACAAGCGTCGCGGCCCCTTGCTGTCAGTCGTCCGCACAGCTTCGGCAATCGCCGGAAATCCGCCCACACCCGAAGCGATGATGGTGGCGGTGCGCTCCTGTGCCGCTGGGGTTTGCGGCGCCCAGCCGGCCTGTGCCAACGCTTCATGGGCCGCTGCCAGGGCGAACAGAATGAAGCGGTCCATCTTGCGCTGTTCTTTTGGTGCCAGCAGTAGATCCGGATCGAAGCCGGCCTCAGGGTCTTGGGTGCGGTCGGGAACCTGGCCGCCGATGCTGATAGACAGATCGCCGATTAGCTCCGGCGGCAACTGGCGGATCCCCGACTGCCCGGCAAGAAGGCGTTGCCATATCTGCTCGACTCCGCAGCCAAGTGGGGTCAGTGCGCCCATGCCTGTGACGACGATACGTTTGTTCATGTTGGTCTAGCTCCTTCTGCATATTGGGGGGTAGCGACATATGGACGTCACTATCATTATGAAAGTAACATACCGGACCAACAAATGTTTGCCCCCCCCCCCGTAAGGAACTGCCATGCAGCGCAAGACCCTCATCCATGCCGAATGTCCGATTGCCCGCAGCCTGGAAAGGGTTGGCGAGTGGTGGAGCATTTTGATCATGCGCGATGCCCTGCATGGCCTGAGACGCTTTGAGGAGTTTTCCCGAAGCCTGGATATTGCCCCGAACATGCTCACCAGACGCTTGAACTCGCTGGTGGAGGCGGGTCTGCTCGAGCGTCAGCCTTACAGTCAGCGCCCGTTGCGCTACCAATACGTGCCGACTGCCAAGGGCGAAGATTTCCGCGTGGTGCTCATGGCCTTTGTGGCCTGGGGCAATCGCCATTACGCTCCAGAAGGGGAAAGCGTGCAGATTGTCGAGCGGAAGACTGGGCGGCCGGTGCTGCCGATGATGGCGGATATCACCGATGGCCATCTTGTGCCCTTGGACCAGTGCAGCGTACAGGCCGGACCAGCCGCCAGCGCGGGCATGCGTCAGCGGCTGGGATCCATGGCTGACCCGGATGAGCCTTGCCAGGTCGATTGAGGAGCAGTACAGCGGATGAGCGCGGCACTTTAGGACTGCCAGCGGTTATTCGCCTTGTAACTCACTATTCATGGCACGTCCAAAGCGATCGACCAGCATACCGAAGCACGCGACCCAGACGATCGCTTGCAGCGGCAGTTGAATGTTGCCCCCATCCGTCAGCGCGGCGAAGATCTGCTTGGTTTCAGCGATGCTGGTCACGTTGAGGGACACGGAGCAGCCGCTGATGCCGTTGTCGGGGCGTTCCGGAATGGTGTCCAAGCCGAAGATGGTCTGGTCGCCGGCCAACAGGCGGGTGTAGATGATGCGGTCGTGGTAATCCACCAGCACGTCATCGAGGGCAGGGCTTTCGCCGAAGTTCATCATGACTTCGATCTGGCCTGGCAGGCATTGGGCATAGAAGTTGAAGGCGGCTTTGCATTCGCCATTGAAAATCGGCGAAGAACATTTGTTTCATCGAGGCTCAGTCGTTCGGTTCGTGTGAGGCGGGTATTTCACCAAATCTGAAAGTCTTTTTCAGAGTTTCCCTAACGGACGTTTCAATAAAAAAAAGCGCAAAAAAAACGCTACTCATTGAGTGGCGTTTTTCTGTATTTGGAGCGGGAAACGAGACTGAAATCCGCGCTCTTTCTCCTTGAAAGCGTTGAGATTTTTCTAGCGTCAGCGCTTTCGATGTACTGGATGATGTACATATTAGGTGAGGCTGGAAAGACCCTATGCTTTACAAATCATTCAGAGCCATTCGTAGCGCCCGTCATCTCTCACACCGACATGCTCTGGAAGTCTTTTTTGCGTGTTCAGTTTTCGAATGTCCGCATTCGGCTCGAGTGCTCTTCCTAGAAATAGCGAAGCGAACGGAGGCCTGACTGACCATACACCGCGCTGGTTAATGCAAGACCGTCACTATTCGGCCGATTTAGGCCTACTGGTACAGCCCCCCTTGTCCTTGCGTGTCAGCCGAACTGTCGGTGCCCGCGGGGAAAATACTGCCGTAGCAGGCCATGAGTCTTCAACTTTGTCCCACGTTGCGGCCGCGCCAAAGGAATAGGCCGGCGGCTCGCAAGCGAACCGTCGGCCCGCAGCCTGCCGTCACGAAGTGCGGCGGGCCGTTTTTGGTGCGTGTACCTGATCGCTACCGATTACGACGCCTGCACGACGCTGTACTGTGACGACAGGTAGCGCCGGATATCGTCGGGCGCGTTGATGAAGCGCGTGCCGTTGTACTCCTGAACCGCAACGGACACGTCCTTTGGCTCCCGCCCTTTGCCGAGCACGATCACCGGCGCAGACTGATGCCCTTCTTTCATGGAGGAAAAGATGGGACTTACCGACTTTACGCCTAACACCCAAGACCTCATCGCGGTCGACATACGCACCCTTGGTGTGATCGACAAGATCAAGGCTGGCGACATCCCCGGAGCCATGCCGAAGGCGGCAACGAGGTGGGCGGCACTTCCCGAAGGGCCTGGCAAAGCGAATCATTACCCGCCGCAACCGTATGTCGAATGTTCAAAATTTTTGGCGAACTACAAATCGGCTGGAGGGACTGTTAAATGAAGCTTTCGATCCTCGCGTTCATCGCCCTCTATTGCATTGGCGCCAATGCAGCGTTTGCGGATGGCTCGCAGGCGACAAACGACAGGCATGGGCCGGCAGGCATCGCCGTCGGTGAGTCCTTGGTCGCGGCCAAGGCCAAGCTCATCAAACAAAGATGGACACCGACACGGATGCATACCGCCGACGACTATGAATATAGTGGCGTGGAGCGTGAGCTGGCTGCGCACAAGTACTATGAGGTCGATGTCTGCTCTTTTGATAGCTCGCGTTGCATCTTGTTCTACACAAAGAAAGGCGTTTGCCTGCGCGTAGACACTATCGGCGAGCAATTCAATGACATGACGGTTACGCGATGGGCCGATGAGTGTCCTGACGCGCCTCCAAAACCCAATAAGCGCGGCGCGGGCTAGCGACCGACCATTGCCGAAAATTGCGGTCATTGCGCTTCAGTGTGATCCCCCCCTCACAGACGCCTGGCACGCAGCCAGAGCGATCAGTCCTCGGTCGCCGTCGTCGGTGATGCCGATAATTCGTTGAGCATGCGCCAGGTCAAGTCGGGCGTGCGCTCTTCCATGAGCCAATCGGGTGTTTGTGCAGGCTGGGGCGTGTAACTCAGGAGGTTCTAGCCCACTCAAGCTCCCATCAAAACCCCACATTGGCCCACCCTCCCAAATGCGCGCACTGCTTCGGCGGTATGTTGGACGGCCTCATAGAGCGCCCGAAAACGATCGTCTAAACTCAGGGTTGAACTTGAGGGTTCAGCCATGTGCGGACGACTTTCGCAATACAAGGGTATCCACGACTTCGTGGCGGCGCTGAGCATGCCCAATGCTCTGGTCAACACCGTTGGCGACCAGCCGCTCGAGCAATACAACGTCGCCCCCACAACAAGGGTCGCCCTCTTTCACCAGGAGGGCGACACGCTGTACGCCAACCTGGTCAGGTGGTGTTGGCGACCGCATTGGGCAACCGATCAGCCAGCGAAACCGAACGGCAGAGTCGAAAAGGTAGCGCATAGCCCATTCTACCGCGCGATCTGGCCACACCGAGCCATCACCCCCATCAACAACTGGTTTGAGTGGGTCGATGAGGGCGGGCCGAAGAAGCAGCCCTATTTGATCCGGCATCGGGACGGCTCACCGATCCTGTGCGCTGCTATCGGCCAGTTTCCGATCGGCGACCACGCGCCCAGCGAGTATGACGGCTTCGTGATCATCACTGCCGATTCGGCAGGCGGCATAGTGGACATCCACGATCAACGCCCGGTAACACTGGCGCCCGAGGTGGCACGGGAATGGCTCGACCCGACCACACCCAAGGAGCGCGCCGAGCATATGATGATTCAACAGGGAGAGATGTCCGAGGCCTTCGAATGGTTCAAGGTCAGCGCAGCCATTGGCAACGTGCGCAACCAAGGCGCGAGTCTGATCAAACCGATCTGAATTGCTATTTGTCCCGCTGAGCCCTGCAATTCACGTAGGCATCACTCCCCCGGCTTGGCACCATACGATTGGCAAACGGCGTCATCCGTAGCGTTTTTCTCCACTATGGCGGCCGACAGTTTTTTTAAACATTACGATAAGCTCATGGAGAGACCATTGCATTACAGCAATGGGACTATCTGGTTTCACACACAAGAGCTTTGGCGGATCGCTTAAATGAAACCACACCTTGTTGCTTGCATTTTGCTCTGTTGCGTTAGCTTTTTTGCGAACGCAACAGATGTTCCGATTAAAAAAGGAATGTCATTCTTAAATGCACGAAAAGCATTGATTAAACATGGCTGGAAGCCAGGTTTACCGAATGAGATGCAGCCGGTTGGCACTGCAGTAATACTTAAAAACATGGGTATTAGTGAAATCGAAAGATGCACCCAAGGGGTGCAATATTGCGAGTTCAACTACAAGAGAAACAAGGAATGTCTAGGCATCACCACCACTGGCGAAGAAGTAAAAGATCTGATAGTTGATGGCTGGGGCTTCAAGTGCCCCGAGAGGTATTAGAGAGGTTGCACAACCACTCTTGACCCTGTCTAGTCCTGAAACAGGTATCGCGATCGTGCATCAGCGTCCAGACCTCTCTGCACAAACCAGGACAACGGCAGTGTCAGCAACAAGGTGGCAGCCAACATGATCACCGCGACGGGAACACCGGTGACATCACCGAGGGTGCCAAACAACACCGGCGCCAGCGCACCACCCCCAATGGTGCCGGTGTAAAACACCGCGAACGCCTGCTCGCGTTTACCCGGCCCCGCCAGATCCGGCACGGCGCCATACAGCACCGACGACGTGCCGTTCAGCGCCAGCCCCAGCAGCGGCAACATCACCATCAGGCCGAAAAACGGCAGATACACCGCCATGACGATCAACACCGCCGTGGTGAACTCGGTCAGCCACACCGTCTTCACCATACCGATGCGTGCCCCCAGATAGCCACACAGCAACTTGCCGAACGCGCCCCCCACGAACAACATCGTCAACGCCAGGCCGATGCCTGCCGTCCCGGCGCCCTTGTCTTTCAACAGAAATGGCAAGAAAGTGAGAAACCCCATACGCACCGCGCTGTCCAGCGTACCGGTCAGGATCAACGCGCGCAGCCCGATGGCAGAACCGTTACCCGTGATCGCCTTGGTCGCTTTGCCGTGCGTGGACAAAGGTTCGGCACGAGCCGGGATCAGCCACCACAGCAGGCCCGCTGCCGCCAACCCGAGCAGACCCAGTAGCGTGACACTGGCGCGCCAACTGATGACTGTCAGCAACAGACCGATCAACCCCGGGATCAACGTTTTGCCAATATCGCCGGAGAAGTTGTACTGCGACAACGCTTGTTTGACACCTCCGCCCGCCTCGTAAGTATCGGTAATCAACGAAGATGCCAGCGGGTGCTGAGTACTGGCGCCCAATCCTCCCAACAGCAGCGCCAACAACAGCACCGTCAACCCGCCAGCCTGCCCCGCCAGCAAATAGGCCAGGCCTGCGAGTGCCGTTCCGCCCACCAGCATGCGCTCTCGTCCCCATCGCTTGGCGGCCCGGCTCGCCAACAGTTGGAAACCGGCCATCATCCCGGCATAGACACCGCGCAACAGGCCGATCTGGGCGTAGCTCATGCCGAACTGCGACTGCCAGATCGGCAACAGCACATAGATAACGTCGGTCAGCCCATCATGTACGGCGTGAGCACCGCAGCCAGCCACCAGGGATCGGCGACGGACTGAAGCATCAGCGGATTGCGGCGCGCGCAGGGAAGATACTTCGTCTTTCAAATCATTCATCGTATTGAGAGGCTGGAGAGTGGGACGTTGATATTCAAGCAGGAAGGCATCAGGAACTGTAGCAGCGCCGCGACGACAATCACCGAGCGCTATGCAGACGCGAACTCATGAGACCTCTCGATTCATTCTCGGAGGTCTTTATAGAATACGCAGCCTGCCGAACACCAATACCGAATTCGGACCGATCAATACCCAAGGAACAGGATGCTTGACCTACGCAAGTTACGTTACTTTTTGACGGTCGCCGAAGAGCTGCACTTCGGCCGCGCAGCGTTGCGCCTGCACCTCGCCCAGCCACCCTTGACCCGACAGATTTCGGCCCTGGAATCCGAGCTGGGCTTTCGCCTGTTCGACCGCACCAGCCGCACGGTGACGCTAACAGCACAAGGCCGGCATTTCCTGCCTTACGCGCGGGCCGTACTGGAACAGGCCAACCTGACCGAAGTCATCGCCGGCAAGCTTGCCGCCGGATCGGCCGGTCAGTTGGCGCTGGGTTACGCCAGTTCGATTGCGCTGTCGGATCTGTTCAGCCAAACCATTCAAGCCTTTGCCCAGCGCTTCCCAGAGGTTCAGCTGACGCTGGTGGAAAGTGCTTCCGGCAGTCTTTATTCGCAAGTCGTCGATGGCCGCATCGATATCGGCATGAGCCGGCTGCAGCCTGAAAGCGGGCAAACCGATGTACAGGTATTGTCTCTCGGGGGAGAACCACTGGTGGCCGCCCTTTCCAGTGACAACCCGCTGGCCAGCCAGGACAAGGTCACCCTGGCCCAGCTCAGTGCGCACCCGTTGATTCTGTTTCCGGCCGATTATGGCTCCGGGCTCAATGAATCCATAGAGCATCTGTACCGACACAACGGTCTGCCAATACGTCCAGGTCCGTCTGGGCGACAGATCACCTCGATCATCGCCTTGGTGGCCGCTGGCCAAGGCGTCGCTCTGGTGCCCCAGTGCACCAAGACCCTGGCCAAAAAGGGGGTGACCTACCGCCCGCTGGCAGACCCCGAAGCCTGCGCGCAACTGCTGATACTCACGCGAACACAAGGACGCACCCTGCTAGTCGAGGCATTCTTGGGCGTGGTCGATGAACTTTTGCAGGGCCGGTAGCACTCCCCTTCATTGAACCCGGCGCCACCTCTCTATCTGCGCACCAAGTATGGCAATCGAACCGACTTGAAAGTTGGCACGCATAAATCCCCCCAATTTTTCCGATACAGAAAGCCCACTACCCAGTTCCCGACTTTCCACTGAACAGGCCTTCCCCGGCCCGTCGCTAGTGGACCAAAAACGCTCAGTCACCCACAGCTAATACTCAACACCGCTCGCTCTGCTCACTAGACTCGTAAAAGCTACGCTTAAACATTGGCCGATCATTGCCCAATGCTGTTGTCCAGCCCGGGGGCGCTTTGCAAGACGCGTAAATGGCGAGGGAATTGAGGAATCCATGACTGACCGCGAGCAACTTCATCGAGATGGCTATGCACTGCTCCGTCGAGCGATCCCGGCCAAGTGGCTGGATGACCTTCGTGCCGTGTTCGATGCGGGCGTGAAGCCGGCGGACCAATGGCCAGTGCCGCGTGGCATGGATTGGCGCCATTCGCTGCTGGACGCTGATTCGAAGATTCAGGCTGTGTGTCGTCTGCCGGAGGTGCTGGCGGTGGTGGGTGAGTTGATCGGAGAACGGTTCTTCCTCTCGCAGGTAGAAGGTCGCGAACCTCTTGCAGGTGGCGGTCATCAGCAGTTGCACCGCGACTTGTCGGCCCAACGGCCAGGCGACATTGTGAACGTCCTGGCTTATTTCGACGATTATGGTCCCGAGAACGGCGCAACTCGTATCGTCCCTGGCAGCCATCGCCCTGAGCAGGGAGAGCCGCCATTCGACTTCAATGACGAGTCCCGGTCCGTACGGCTTTCAGGCTCCGCAGGTGACATCCTGGTGTTTGACGTTGATCTAGTGCATGCGGCCAGTCTGAACTTAATCGGCGCACGCCGTCGCTCCATCCTGATAAGTTACTTTTCGGAGCCTCTATATGCGTCACACCTGGAAACGGTGGGCCTGCGAAGTATTCGGATGAAGACGACCGATCGCTTCGATCCCTCGGATTTTGCCTTCGGGGTTACATAGCCTGAGCAGGCTGAGTCAACTGTTGGATACGCGCTCACCCAAAGCGCCCCAACGGGAACATTTTTCCGAAGGAGAAAAAGCTGGAACATCGGCCAGTCATATATTTCATTTGGGTAACATTTCTACTGCATGGAAATAAGCGGGACATACTCCAGCAAAGGACACAAGGCACTCTATGCAGGCCGCGTCATAAGGAATCCAGCGTGCAGGTATTAGCCCTATAGCCTGTCACTGCCGTCAACTCGATGCGGTATAGAACGTCTTAATCCATGGAGTAAACAGTATGAGTCTGTCCAGAAAAATGCTTGTCGGCGTTGCCTTGAGCAGTCTGCTGCTCGGCGGATGCACTTCAAGAGTCACGGAGAAGGAACAGTACTCAGGGTTTCTTCCCGACTACAACAATTTGCAGGAGGTCAGTACACCCAGCGGTGAGAAGGCCATGCGTTGGGTGACCCCGTCCTGGAACCCGAACGCTTATGACACGGTGGCCTTCAAGCGATTGGAACTGTACCCGACACCACAGCCCAATGAACGGGTCAACCGCCAGACGCTGGACCAGTTGCAAACCTACATGACGAACAATGCCAAGAGCGCACTGGGCCAGAAGTACCGTGTGGTACCCAATGTTCCGTCGGCCCCTGCCGGTTCGCGAGTCCTGGTCGTACGCGCTGCGATTACCGGGGTCAGCACGTCCAATGAAGGTATGAAATGGTATGAAGTGGTTCCGGTTGCGGCCGCGATAGGCGCGACTCAGGCGGCCACCGGCCACCGTAATCAAGAGACCGAGTTGTACATTGAGGCCGAGATAATCGACGCAAGTAATGGCCGGACTGTGGCCAAAGTGGTGCGCAAGGTCTTCGGTGAACAATTGAAAAATGCAAGCCAGCCGGTTACCGCTAACGATTTCAAAGCGGCAATCAAAAAACTGGACGGCGATATACAAGCATTCATCGAATAGCAATGAAGTGTCAGTCAGCTTCCGTGGATGACTGTGCTTCTTATCTCAGCCCCCGCAGGAAAAGCTTGGTGCCGTCCAATCTGACGGCGCCAGCCACTCGGGCGCCCGCCTACGTCTATGCAGCTACGCTACACAGGAGCAGCAAGCGGCAGAGCACATTGACACCCGGACTATAAAAACTGCCCTTGCGGCAAGGCGAGATTTATAACCCCGTGCGTAAATGTCGATGCGTTCGCGATTGCCTTCTGCGAAAACAGCCGCAACATGACAACTTTGCCCAACGTATCGCTGCGTAAAGCCTCTTCATCCTGGTTGCCGATCAGGACGATATTGGGCGCTACAGACCAGCCGCCAGCCTGCGCATAGAAACGAGCGAGCGGCGGATCACACGTGAAGACGCCGATATCAAGATTACTGCGCTCCATACAACGAGTCGCCGCGGCGACGGTATTCAACCCAAGGCCTCGCCCCTGACAATCTGGATCGGTCATGACGCAACTCAGCCCGGCGATTTCAAATGTGTCACCCGCATGTTCAATCGCTTTCATTACGACCGCGGCATAACTGACGACCCTGTCGTGCGCGCAGGTATAGAACGAGAATGCATCGAACACCGGATCGTGCAGCGGTATCGCCGTATTGATTTCATCTTCTCCCGTCTCCGGATAGACACGGTTTTGCAGCAAAGCAAACTCTCGTTTCAAAGCCGAAGAGGCCCGAATGTAGGCTATCGCGTCAACAGCCCAAGGCTCTATTGGCTTACGGTGGATCATTGTTATCCCTTCTCCTGAAATGACATGCCTGATCTAAACCTCGCCCCTCATAGGTACGCAGGCACCCAGCGCATAGTGTTTCCAGACTCCTCACACCGTCGGTCTGAAGCCTGAGAACTATAAACGAATGCCGTGCGTCTTAATTCATGCAAACCCACTCACATCGATGGACGCCATCATGCATTTAAAGAAGACGAATTTCGTAGCTTTGATGACATGCGTAATGATGCTGGCTGCAGCGCCCTTACTCCCAATGTCCTCCGCCTATGCAAAAAGTGGTGGCGGCGGAAACAGTGCAGGTCACGGCAGCAGTAGCGGTGCCGGCGGCCAGGGAGTAGGTCATTCTGCTGACGCTGACAGCAATGGCCGTAGCGAAGGCCATACTGCTGACGCTGATAGCACTGGCCGTAGCGAAGGTCTGGATAGCGATCATGACGGTAAAGCAATCAGGGATCATGGAATCAGTGGCAAGCACACCGGGAGTATTCGCCATGACAGCAAAGGTCATGGTTCGGCGACTTCAGGGATCGCACACTCCAAAACTACACACGGACTTACAAAGGCCACTGCGATCTCGACCACCACACCTGGCGATCACAATGAAAAGGGGCTGAGTAACGCTGCTACTTCGAGCACCAAACATTCGAGCACCAAACAAGATCAGGATAAGGATCAGTAGACCCGATCTTTACATCTTCATGCTCCAGTATGATGCAGAGAGCCCGCCGGTTGCGGGCTTTCTCATTCCACCTCAGCCGACCTTGAACATCTTAACCAGCCTCTTGGCTCGCCTGCGTTTCACGACCTCTTTCAGCCTCTTGAACCAACGCGTTCAAGAGTTCTTCGGTATGGTTTATCGATTCACGTATCTCGTCAAACGCCTCATCCAGAGCTTTTTCGATCTCGAGTGCAGGAGATCCACGTAATGTCTCCTGTATTTCAAGCTCGTCTTGCTTGAATTGCGAAAGGTTGGCGCGCAAGCCCTCTAATCGAAGAGATATCTGTGAGATATGGTGTCGGCGGCGCTGAACCATGATGCTTCTCCTGTTGAGCTCCCATACCTGTTTAGAACGCTGTCTGCAAAGAGATGTTCGCATTTCCTGACCAAAGGATTCGGTCTCGGTAAAAGTCCTTTAGAGAGAACTCTACGACACCATTCGTCGCCTATTAAAACGTGGTGCAGGATACGGCTCAAGGATTGCTAAGTACGCCCGTAGCGGCCCCAGGACGACATTATTCTGACGCGGCAGCAATCAACATTAACGCTTAAGGACTCCAGCGATACGCCTGGTCAGTCACCGGAGATGTAACGTGTCAACTCTCAATGAAATCGCAGCGAACCACGCGAGAATGGCTAAGGCAAACGAAGAAGAGTCGACCGGGCTGAGTGAGCGACACCTTCAAATAGTGGGCAGCTTTGAAATCCCCGCCATCGATGCACAACAGCACATTCCACTGCACCTGATCGCCGGGGTGCAGGACAACCACTTCGAACAGGCAACTGGCTACTTGCTCTGACAGCGTTTGATCTCAATACCGGGTTGGTTCGTCATCGGCTTGTCGCAGGCCACGCAGAAAAATTGATATTTTGAACGGTGTGCGAGCAAAACGTACGGTGAGCTGATCGGGATATCCGGGAGGGTGTCATGGCCGCTGTTAGCGATACGCTGAAGCTGTTTCTCGCGGGCGACGTCATGACCGCCCGCGGCATCGATTCGGTACTGCCGCATCCTGGCGATCCGCGGCTTTACGAAGCTTACGTCAAGCATGCCGGCGATTACGTCCGTCTGGCAGAAAGGCTCAATGGCCCGATTCCCCGCCCGGTCGATTTCGCCTATGTCTGGGGCACCGCGCTGGATGAGTTCGAACTTCACCAGCCACACGCACGCATCATCAATCTGGAAACTGCGGTGTCCCGCCGCGGACGACCGGAGCCAAAAGGCATCAATTACCGCATGAGCCCGGAGAACTTCCCGGTCATCAGAGCAGCCGGCATCGACTGCTGCATGCTGGCCAACAATCATGTGCTGGACTGGGGGGAAGCCGGTCTGGCCGATACGCTAGACACCCTGTCGAGCAACGGTATGCGCAGCGCCGGCGCCGGGCGTAACCGGCAAACTGCCGAAGCGCCTGCCGTGCTGCCGCAGCCAGGCGGAGGGCGTTTGCTGGTGTTTGGCCTCGGTGCACCCGACTGTGGCATCCCACCGGACTGGGCCGCCACGGACAAGCGCGCAGGCGTTGCGCGGCTGGAGGACCTGTCGATGCAAAGCCTGGACCTTGTGGCCAAACGGATTCTTGCGGGCAAAAACCCGGGAGACCGAGTGGTCGCCTCCATTCACTGGGGCGGTAACTGGGGCTTCGATATCCCGCGGGAGCAGGTCCGGTTCGCCCATGCGTTGATCGACGAGGCCGGAGTCGACGTGGTGCACGGGCATTCCTCGCACCACATCAAGGGTATCGAGGTGTACCGCGAACGCCTGATTCTCTATGGCTGCGGTGATCTCCTGAACGATTACGAAGGTATCGAGAACCACGCAGACTTTCGTGGCGACCTGGGGCTTCTGTACTTTGCCGCCCTGGACCCAAGCGGGTGCCTGCAATCGCTGGACCTGATCCCCATCCACCTTCATCGCTTTCGCATCTGTCGCGCCGAAGGGGATGACCGTCAATGGCTGCACGACACCCTTTCTCGCGAATGCGCACGCTTGGGCAGCCGCATCCAGCCAGGCGCGAAAAATGTCTTCACGTTGTGTTGGTAGGAATTGAGATTGGCGAGACGTTATCAGCAACGCATTTCCCTGTACGAATCCCAGTAACGCCCTGCCTCACTCGAATGGTAGCCAACCCGCTGGATTCAACTGGATAACCTACGGGATCTCAACCGTCAGGGCTCTGACGCCCAGATAACGTTCAAGCTATTGATAACCGGACACCGGTCAGGGTTGATCTCGCGTTCGCGATGAAGCCAGACCCTGGTTCGCTCGACATCGAATTTTCGCTCGTTCCGTTCCCTCATAACGATGCCGGATATGCCGAAATGCCCGCACTCAGGACAAATCAGTTCAATGCCATCCATTGCGGATTCAATATGTCGCGCGTCTTGCGAGCAGATCAAACACCACATGAGCCACTCCCGAGCACCTGTCAGTTTCCACGACCAAGCAATCTAGCCGCCAACTCATGCCCCACCGCCGGGCATCATCGAACATCTTCCAGGCGCTGACTTCTCGCCTACCCTCACGGTGCAGGTTGTCAATTAATAGACCATTTCCAACCGTCACGCTACCTCGACAAAAAATTCCTTTTACCCAGAGAAAAACCGGCAGCCTGAACTCGATCAGACGGTTTTGAATACCCTCGACGGGTATCGATCAAGTGACCGCCGGCCTCGCCTTTTGTCGCAAGTCGATTGACTGAGGGGAGCCTTTGGAGCCCAGTACTCAACGGGCCAGACCAGATCATACGAAGAAAAAATCATGTCGAAAATAACGGTGATATCCGGTGACTTTCTGGCAGGCGATGCCGAATTTCAATCTGGATTTTTCACTCTGAAATCCGCACTGAAACCTTCTCTCGAACTAAAGATTCCCCTGTCAAATCTGGAAACGCTGGAAACAGCAACCGAAGAAGTCGTCAACAAGAAAGGCAGCGTCATTCGATGGAGTCTGGCGGGAGCATTGCTTCTAGGGCCAATCGGGCTAGTGGCGGGCTGGTTACTATGCGATACAGAAAGGGAAATAACGTTCTATGCAAAATTCAAGGATGGCCGCTGCTTACTGGCCACTACCGATAAAGGTACTTACTCAAAGATCTCTGCTTCTCCCCTCAAGTAACCCCCTCCCCTCAAAGTCAGCCGCTATAGCGGCAAGTGTTCGCCCTGACCAGCAGCTGGCCACTCAGCACGTTTCCTGAAGCATCTGGCAGGGCGAACAGGTAAACCTTACGCGCTCCATAACACCGCGTCCTCAAGCCAATTCTGAACAATTCACAACTGAACAGACACGCTCTGCCGACTGTCAGCATCCATCCGCCCCAAAACCAACAAAGCCCAGCACTGGGCTGGGCTTTTTCACTCCGTTGAGCTTATCTTTTCGGAGGTTTTTTGTGGCTGTCCAATCGACCGCTCTCCAGCAAATCCTTGTACTTCAACGCCTCAGCTTCACTGTGATAGACGCCGACCAGAACATCTCCCTGAAAGACATCCCACATCCTGATTCCCGCGCTACTTGATTCATGAGACATGTGATGCTCATCGCGCTCTTTGATGGTAATGACCATTTGCACATCCTCTGGATTGAGGCAGGTAAGGTATTTTTTACTCCTGTCATCTCCAAGATTCCATACCGAAAGCCTTCACCTCTCTCTGACGCTCCTGGGAGGGAGTGATTGCGGGGCAATCACGCTGTCGTTATTTGACCGCCTGCACATTTGGCAATAAGCAAGATGGGCATATGGCAAAAACGAATACCCACGCTAAAAATACCTCAACGGTATAAAAAAAATAGAATACGCTAACTATTGATACCCACGTCGAATGGCAGGATTTCATGTTGACAAGGAAGGCTTCTTTTTTTTCCGCTGAGTGGACCGATGCCAAACTCAAAGTCGGACACGTCATCCTCTTTGTGGCCATCGTATGCATCTCGCTGATAGCAATCAGTACATGGGGAATCTTCAACTCCCTGGAGTACCATTTGCACGACAAGGAAACCGAGATGTCAAATCTCTCGAAGACTTTATCGTCCAATATCGAGGCAACCCTTACGCAGGCTGACACAGTACTTATAGGGGTCAAGGAACGACTGGAAACAGAAGGCAGCAACGCAGAAAACTTAAACAAACTGGAAGAGTTACTTAAAATACAACAAAAACGCCTGCCTCAAATACATGGCTTTTTTATCTATGATGAACAGGGACGCTGGCTACTCAATTCAAACGGTGTCATACCCGCAGGCGCCAACAACTCGGACCGTGACTATTTCATTTATCATCGCGACCATACGGACCTGGGACCTTATCTTGGCCCTTCCATACGCAGTCGCTCAACCAATGAATGGATCATGACGGTATCGCGCCGAATCAACCATCCAGACGGGAGTTTTGCCGGCGTTGCACTCGCTACCATTTACCTAAACTACTTCCTCAACCTTTACGAAGGTGTCGACACCGGAACGAATGGCCTCATCAATCTGGTGACCTCCAGCGGTAACATTGTGGTGCGCAAGCCATTTCGCGACCAGGACATCGGCATTAACATATCAAAAGGCGAAGTGTTCGCCCTGTTAAAGCCTGACGTGAACTCCGGCACGGCGACCATAAAATCGTTTATCGACGGTGTCGAGCGGGTCATAGGTTTTAGACGCATTAATGGGTACCCCCTTGTCGTCGTCGCCGAATTTGATCGAAATGAAGTACTGGCGGACTGGCGGAGCGAATCCCTCGCCAGCCTGATCATTTCCTCCATATTATTAATAATTCTCAGCTTTATTGGTTATCGACTCATCAAACTCATGGGTCAGCAAATTCAAGCGCAAAGAGAATTGCAAGCCTCTCAGAAAGACTACATTGAAGCCAATAAGATTCTTGGTTTGATGGCCCTCGAAGATGGACTGACACGGCTGGCCAACCGACGCCACTTTGATTTCTTCATAGAAGCTGAAGTTGCCAGGAAAAAACGCAAGAAACTGGACGGCACCGCACTGATCATGATCGACGTTGACCTCTTCAAGAGCTACAACGACCTCTACGGCCACGTACAGGGTGATGAGTGCCTGAAGGCCGTGGGCGCAATAATCAGAAAGCATGTAAACCGAACCGGTGATCTCGCCGCCCGGTACGGCGGGGAAGAGTTTGCCGTTGTACTGTCAAACACCGATTATGTCGGGGCTTTCCTGCTGGCCGAAAAAATCCGACTCGATTTGGAGCACGCTAAAATACAACACAGCGACTCTCCACTAGGGGTGGTCACGATCAGTATTGGCATTAGTTCACTCTCCGAACGAGAAGTCGATACGGTAGAGAGCTTGGTGGATATCGCCGACAAAGCGCTATACATCGCCAAGTCCAGCGGGAGAAACAGGACCGTCATATCAAATTAGCAAGGATGGCGACGGCAGTAAAAAAGCAGCCAAGCAGTAGTTGGCTGCTTCGTCACATCAAAGCAAGAACCCCCATCTAATCCGACGCTACCGATTCTCTGGAACGATTTGGCCGGCTGGCCGACCGCTCTTCGGCGTCGCGATGCAATAAGGAAACGTTGTAATCGTAGGTCGATATCAAGGGCACGGGATCATCATTGCGGGCCATCTCAAGCCATCGCCTTGTGCGTTCAAGGTCAAAGGATTCGTGCTTCAACATCATTTTCGCAACAAGATTGGCCGAGACCCTGAAGTGTCCACAACCGGCTGAGCATTTGACCTCTGAGCAGTCTCCCGGCGCGTGAACAGTCTTGGCGGCAGCCTGACAAATTAAGCACTTCATATGAGATCTCCCTATCGATGACTTCTCAACTGTAGCCGATCCCCGGCCGAAAACGAGAAAAGCCCTGCAAGCGCAAACCTGCAGGGCTTCTCGGTCAGACTGACCTTCTCATCAAGCCGGGCAACCAATGGCTTCCCGGCTTTTTGAATGCGTTGTGCTTATCGGATTTTGTCAGTGGTCGAAGTCACTGCCTTACTCAAACCTTTTGCATTGTGATCACCGGGCGTTGTCGCCGAGATAGCCGTCGCTTTCGTCACCCCTCGCGTTGTTTTCGAGTGCGCAATACCCGAAGTCACTGCCCCATGACCACGATGGCTATCGCGATCACGTCCAAGGTGGTCATCACGGTCACGTCCAACGTGGTCATCGCGATCACGTCCAAGGTGTTTACCGCTCAATCCACGGTCTCGAACAGCCCGGCCGTCGTGATCGGTTTCCTGGCCTTCAGCGCGACCATTGCTCTTGGCGCCCGCAGAGTGACCTTCACCCGCATGAGCACCACCGCCACCGCTGCCGCCGCCATTTCCGCCACCACCACCATTTCCACCACCATTACCGCCGCCGTGACCACCACCTTCTTTGGCATAGGCCGTACCCATTACAGACAACCCGGCGGGGAGCAGAGGCGCGGCAGCAAGCATCAATACGCACGACATAACTGCGGCTAGCTTCTTGTTTTTCAAAGGCATGATAGATTCCATAGTGGTTCGTTTTTTACAAATTGTCTGACAAAAGCACTTGCTTGTAGTTCAGAACAGACGACGAACGGATCCATGCCCCTGTATTGATGGAATCGGTTGCACTGACAGTCGATTCCTTCTTGTTATCCAGCCGCACAAACAGGACGATGCGAACGTTGACTCAACGGTACCCTGCCTACTGATCGAGAGCACCGTTTAGAACCTCGTAAATGATCCCGGTAGTAATAGCGACAAGAATCAGATCGGTCCCGGCCTGCTGCCATTCATAACCATCGTAGTGAGGCAATCTGCCGATCAGCCGGCCATCCAGTTTCCTGGCGATACCGGGAGGCAGGGGTTTTCCGCGGGCGAGGTTTTTCTGAATACCGGGAGGTAGTGCCGGACCTGGTCTCCAGTAGTCGCGGTAACCACCGATGATGCCAAGGACACTGCCACGGTCGATGCTCGGCCCTTGGTCCCAGCTTCTGTCATCGTACGGTTTTTTGCCCTTGCCATGACCTCCCTGGTTTCCATGGCCCTGGCCGCCGCCATTACCCGGGTCGGCAAAAGCTGTCGCAGAACCCGTGACAAGGGCAAGGCAGGTAACAGCTGCAATCAGCGAGCGCGATCTGAACATGTCCGTTCTCTCAGATAAGGGTTATCCCCTGCACTGTAGACGGTATTGGAGGGTTTAGTTCCTGTCTCTGGCCAAGCTGATCAGAGTCGTGCATTGCGGCTCGCGGATGGCCGTCGACCACCCGCGAGCCAGCACCATCAGGCCAGCAACTTGCGTTCGTCTTTACCGTACTTGAGCGATTTTTCGTCCGGAATCATCAGACCGGTATGCTCGTCGCGTCCTTGCAGGATGAAACGGGCGTCCGGCTTACCCAATTGGGTGGCAGCCTGCTGGCTGTCGGCACCAATCTCGCCTTTCTTCATGCGGTTGACGATCACGCCCACCGCCGTGTCGTTGAAGTCGCGCAGCATCCATGCATCACCGTCGCTGTCACCGGCCACCAGCACCGGGCCGTAGCCCTTCTGTTTCACCAGTACATTCTTGATGCCGACGGTCTTGCCCGGCCCGTAATTGAAGTGCCAGTCCGGTTGATAGCGACTGGTGTACTTGCCGTTTTCCATCGCCATGCGCAGGCCGATCACGTTCTCGGGCGGTACGCCGTAGCCGTAGTTGGGGTGGCCGGCGAACACCCGCACCACGTCGTCGATCGAGGCGGTGCTGACGTAGACGTCGATACCGTTGGCGCGCAACGTGTGCATCAGGCCGCGGATTTCCTCATGGATGCGAATACCATGGAAGTGCGTGTCCGCCACTACCCCTGCCTTGCCCGGCAACGTACGTGAACTCTCGTACTTGACCTTGCGCAGCGCGTCGCCCATGGCGTAGTTGTTGGAGGCCTCGGCCATCGCCTGCAATTCGGCCGTGGTCATGTTCTTGTAGAAGTACAGAATCCACTTGTAGCCGATTTCCACCGGGTAGCTGTCGCAGATCGCGTCGTACATGAAGTAGAGCTTGGCGAGAAAGTCCTTGTACTGCTCGCTGGCCTGGATCTCTTCCAGGCTTTTGTCGCCAGCAAGTCCCTTGTAGTTGGCGTGCAACCAGCGGTAGTCAGCTTCCACGTCGCTGGAGATATCTTCCATGGTGACCGGTTTACCGTCCACCGTGGTGTAGTCCTTCATGAACGCGCCATTCGGCACGTCCTGGCGCAGCACGGCGGCGAACTCATCGGGCGTCAGCTTGTACTGCAAATGATTGATCTGATAGACCAACAGCGCTTCTTCACAGTCATTCATGATGCAGGTGTTGTCCCAGTCGAACACCGCGTACGGGCGTTGGTCAGGACGGTAAGACGCGCTTTTGACGCCGTGCTGGTCAATGACCGCCTGCAGGCGCTGGGTGTTCAGTGGTGACCAGCGTGCCGGATCCAGCGCGCTCGGTGTGGCCGCGGGCGTGGCGGCTTGCGTTATACGGGAGGACAACAACAGCGGGGTTACGACGGAAACAGTAGCGAGGGTGTTCAGAAACTGGCGACGCTGCATGGTATAGCTCCTACTTCTAGACGATAGGTTACAACCGAGGCGATGGCGAAAGCGTGTTTCGAAAAATAGGGACGAGGGGAAAAACCGTCCCGCGACGAGGCTAACTTCAAATACACAAAAACACAATATTGCCACAATATTACATTTTGATGATTCGCAGACCGCTCCTGACCCATGCTGATGGAGGCCGGGGCGAACTTGACAGTGACCGACGCCCCTCCACAATGCATGCTCGGAAAGCGACTCAAACAGCAGGGACACCAGGCATGTGGCAAGAAGAGCGTTACCAGCGAATCCGCGCACTGCTATCGACCTTGCAGCGCGTCACCACCGACCGCATCGTCACGGAGCTGAATGTTTCACGCGAGACAGTGCGGCGCGATCTGGTCGCCCTGGAAGACCTTGGGGAGTTGAAGCGGATACACGGCGGCGCCATTCGCGTCGAAGACGAGGCGCCCATCGCCGAGCGGGCGCACAGCAATGTCAAATTCAAGCGTGACCTCGCGCGGGCAGCGGTCGGCCTGCTGTCGCACGGACAGACCGTGTTTATCGACGCGGGCACCACCACTGTCATTCTCGCCGAAGAGCTGGCCAAGCTGGGCGGGCTGACCGTGATCACCAACTCGTTCAACGTGGCGCTGCAACTGCGTAATCCCGCCACCTCGGGCGACCAGCACAACGAGGTGATCGTGCTCGGCGGTTCGCTCGACGACCGTGCTCCCGCTACGGTTGGCGGCACCACGGTGGCGGAGATTGGCCGCTATCGGGCCGACCTCGCGCTGTTGTCGCCCGTGGGCATCGACGCCCAGCGCGGTGCCAGCAACTACGACCACCGTGAGGCCGAAGTGGCCCGCGCCATGACCGAGCATGCCGAGCGCGTGGTCATCCTCGCCGACTACAGCAAGATCGGCGTGGAGAGCCGTGTAGCCTTTTGTCCGCCAGAGCGCATCGACGTGCTCATCACCAACCACAAGGCCAGCACCGAAGCAGCGTTTGCCGCACTGAACGCCAAGCTGAAACACATCATCCTGGCGTAGCTCACATCAGTGAGGCTTCTCTACTGTAAGCGTGATGACGGACCTGGCTCGGTGCCCCGCAAGCCGGCTGCAGAAAGCCGAGTAAGGCCTGCCGTGTGTCATGCCAGGCCGCCGGGTGTTCCATATCGAGGAAGTGCCCGGCGTTCTTGATGGTGTGGAACCGGGACTGACGGGCATGAGCGGCAAAAAGCCGGGCGTCCTCCACCGAGGTGTATTCATCCCATTCGCCGTTGACGAACAACATCGGGACTTCGATCGCGTCGGCACAGACCGAATAGCAGTGGATGTCCTGGGTCAGGATCTCGTTGACGTGGAAATGCATCTGCCGGTATTCGTGTTCGGCCAGGCTGCTGACATGCCGGTGATTGAAACGCTTGAACAACGATGGCAGGTGCTTGCCGATGGTGCTGTTGATCAAGTGCCCGACATTGGGCCGATCACAGGCCTGGAGAAAGTTCAGGCCGCTCTCCAGGTAATCGCGCATCGGCGTATTGATCCGCGCTGCAAATGAATTGATCACCGCCTTCTCGATTCGACGCGGCCGCTGGGCCAGCGCCAGCAAGGTAGCCGCGCCGCCCCAGGAAAAGGACAGCACATGGTGCACGGAAAAGTGTTCGATCAATTCCAGCAGGATCTGCGCCTCGTCTTCCTTTCGGATCGGTTGGCCATGGAGGTTGTGCTCTCTCGACTGACCGGCGTAAGGCTGGTCGTACAGCACCACATTGAATCGCGGCTGCAGGTAACGCACCGTTTGAGCAAAGGATGCGGTAGTTGCCAGCGAGCCGTTGACCAGAATGATGGTTTTGTCAGCGGCGGCGTTGAGATAGTGCTCGGTATAAACCTTGTACTTCTTGCAAATCTCGACGATGGCAGTTTTCGGCATCATGTCATTTTCTTCCCTGAACAAATTTAACTAAGCGCACAGCGTGAGCGACTTCCCGGACGGTCTTTGTGACTGACAAGTCACTGACTGACCGGAGGTTCAGAGTTAAGCAGGGATTTTCCCGTCTGCAAGAGCCCGAACGAGTTATTTCGTTGCCCCGTGGCACACAATGATCCGACTCGCAGTCCCGGGCTCTAAAACCCGATGTAGAGGCCTCCCCCGGGTTCGCTGCCATCGCTTAACACCTGCACCTATGGGAAGATGCTTGCCGCCTTGAGTCGGCGATGAGTTGAGTCGACCCTCTACTTCCAATGCCTGAACTATCGATCATGAACCGGACCACACGCGTATCGAGCACCTGGACCACGGCCCTTTGCAGGCTGTGTCTGTCGGTATCGCTGCTGATGACCTATAACGCGTGCGGTGCACCATTACCGGTTGAACTGTTTATCCCCGATGCGCCCCCCTTGACATTTGTCGATGATCCCAAAGGTCACGGAATCGTCGGAGACGCGGTCCTGATGGCCATTGCCAACGCCGGCTATGCCGCTGATGTACAGGCGCTGCCTTGGGCCAGAGCGCAAAAACACGTCAGTGAGAAGCAGGACATCCTGATAGCCCCGTTGTCACGTACGCCAGAACGTGAGGAGCACTTCAGCTGGATCGCTCCCATCATGTCCATGGAGCGAGCCTTTTTCAGTCTTGACCGGCCAGTGAGCAGCTTCGCTGAAGCCAGGAAAACCTACCGCGTGATCGGTGTAGGTCTGGGCAGCGCACAAGAGGAAATCCTGCGCGCGCAGGGCTTCGACAACCGACAGATCTACCCGCTGACCATTGGCGATAACCCCGCGCAAATGCTCTTGAGAGGACGCATCGATGCCTGGTTCAACGGTGTCCCGGAGACTCAATACATTTGGCCGAAGGTGTCTCGACGCACGCTGCTGATGAGTCCCGTCATGAACAGAACAGATCTCTATCTGGCCTGCTCGAAACAATGTTCCCCTCAACAGGTACAAAGCTTGCGCAAAGCGATTGAAACGCTTCGCCGTGACGGCACCCTGGCACGAATACATAAGGGCTATTTGTCGCAATAAGCGCTGTTTCAAATACACGCAGCGCGGTCTTGAGTCTCTCCGGTACCGGACTACGCTTCGCTGATGGTCGCCGTCACCTTTGCCGGTGGTCTGCAACTGATCGGCGTCGGTTGCGCCGGGTCTATACCGTCCAGGACTGAACCATGGATCTCAAGGAAATCGACATTCTCGGTTCAAGCATCGGTCAGCATTGGTATTACTGTTCAAAAGCTGCGGCGATGACTCGTCTGCTGGGTGATACCCCCGTCAAAAGGATTCTCGACATTGGCGCTGGCTCCGGCTTTTTCACCCAGCATCTGCTGGCCCGGACAACCGCCACCGAGGCCTGGTGCGTGGATATCAGCTATGAGGCGGACTCGGACACCACAACCGCCGGTAAACCGCTGCACTACCGTCGTTCGATTGATTCGGTGGACACCGATCTGGTGCTGTTGATGGACGTGCTGGAGCATGTCGATGACGATGTCGGATTGCTCAAGGCCTATGTCGATAAAGTCCCGTCCGGCAGCCGTTTCCTGATGACGGTGCCGGCGTTCCGGTTTCTCTGGAGCGGGCACGACGAGTTCCTCGAACACAAGCGTCGCTACACCTTGCCGCAACTGGAAACGGTGGCCAGGGACGCCGGCTTGACGGTGATGCAAGGGGTCTATTACTTCGGCCTGGTGTTCCCGATTGCGGCGACCCTGAGGTTGCTGCCAACAGGCGCACAACCTTCGCCGCCACGCTCGCAACTCAAGCGCCATCATCCGCTGGTCAATACCCTGCTGAAGACGCTGTGCACTCTCGAACTTCCGTTCATGCGCGTAAACCGTCTGGCCGGTCTGACCGTGTTTTGTCTGGCTCGCAAGCCGTGACCTCAGCTGAACAGTCAGCGTTGGTCAACGGCGTGGCATTCAGCAAAGTGGTCCCTTGAAGATCAAGAGCGACCCACCGAACCCGAGACCGGCAGATTTCCCAGCAGGTTGAGTCCGGTGATCTTCACAAAAGTCTCATAGTCCACCGGCTTCTCAATGCGGGTTTCCGCGTTAGGTAGCACATAAGCCCAGGCACGTTTGGACGAAGCGTCGTACACCAGTTTGAACAGGCGGTTTGGCACCCAGACCTTGTTGTCGCCAATGGTGGTATGACCTGCATCAAAGAGCGGGCCGGTGAAGACAAAGACATTGCCATCGGCGCGCTTCGCGAACTTTCTGACATCAGACTCGACCTTGCTCCAGATCTTGCGGTTATTGGTCGGGTCTTGCGGCACCATGTTCGACAGTGCAAAGGTCTGGGCCATTGCATGCGGATTCGGGGCATCGGCGGCCGGGGACTGATGGCCACGATCCACGGCCGGATGCTGGCCGCGGTAGTCGCTCAACTCTGCCCGCCCGTCCTTGGGAATACGCGGATCAGGATAGAACTGATTGGTTCGCTCCTCTCCCTTGGCATCCGCCAACTGGGCTGAATTCAGACGCTCAACCACAACCAATGGCGTCTTGCTGGTTTGCGAATACAGCACCGCGAAGTTGTCGGAACACAGGGCCAATGGCTTCATCGTTGCAGGCACAGTGGCCATGCTGATCGGCCTGGCTGCCGGGAACAGGTCTGCGCACCCATCAAACGATGCCTGTTGCTGCTTGCTTGAATACAGCTCGATCGCCGCGCTCTGGCTGATCGAGCCTGAACGGTGCCCCTGCTCCTCATGCTGGCTGGACGGCTTGAGGAAATCCAGCAGGTTGCGAGCTTCTGCCGTACCGGTCGAGAACAAAACAAGGGCCGACAGCCCCACTGCTATTTTGCGTAGGTTCATGCTTGGAATCTTTGAATTGGATTAAGGGAGGATACTGGCGGCAAAGCCCTGAAATCGTCGGCACGAAAAAAGAGGCCAATGCCTCTTTTTTAATGCGGACAACATAATAACCAGACTCGCAGCTAGCGTCTGACCTATTGAAATCAAAGGAGTTTCTTTTACTCCAAAAACAAGAGTGGGCATGATCCGCAAAGACGTGATCGACGACACTAAAAGCTCGGGAAACCCTCCCGGGACTTTTTCGTTTCTGCGTCGCTTTTGCATTTCTGTGCGACAGATCTCACTTAAGGGACTCCCGTACCACTTCCTCATGGTGTTAGTTTGGAAATGTTTCTGTCTCATCGATCAGAAATTTCTCACAAACCACCTGCAAAGGAATGCCACCAGCAATGGACTTCTCACTCAAGCACCTGGCCGCGACAACGTTGATGCTGGCCAGCCTTTCGGCGTTCACCACGTCAGCTCACGCCAACATCACACCGCTACAGAGCGCGACTATCCTCAAGACTTTCAGTGACGCATCGGTCACGGACTTCAGGCAGTTCCTGGGCAGCCTGGCCAACAGCGACCTCGCCAAAACCGCCGACTTCGGCCCGGCAATCAATGCTTTCCAGGGCAACAAGCCCCTTTCTCCTGAACAGCAGAACGAGATCCATCGCCTGCTTGGCATCTACGCACGGGTGAAATACGGTAACGCTGCCACCGAGACTCTGCGCGAACTGGTGGCAATCCCGACCTTCCGCGTGGAGGGCGTCGCCCAGCACGAGAATCCTGAATTCATCAAGATCTCCGACAAGCTCAAGGGCCTTGCCCAGGCTTTCAACCTGAACTTTCGCAACATCGACAACCGCGTCTATGAAATCTCCCTCGAAGGTGCTGGCGATGAAGTCGTGGGCATTCACGCACATGCCGACGTAGTCCCCGTGACTCCGGAGAACTGGGTCCTGAAAGACGGCACTCGACTCGATCCGTTCAAGGTCACCCAGGTCGGCGACCGCATGTACGGTCGGGGCACCGAGGATGACAAGAACGGCATCGTGGTGGCGCTCTATGCCATGAAGATCATCAAGGAAGAAAAGCTGCCGCTGGCGAGGAATTTCAAGCTGCTGGTAGATACCACCGAGGAAACCACCGGCGACGCCATCCCCTATTACTTCGAACACAACCCGACACCCGACTACAACCTGGCGCTGGATGGCGGCTATCCAGTGGTGATTGCCGAGAAAGGCTACGGCACCGTCATGGCCAGTTTTGCCCGGCGTGCAGCAGAGGGCAAAGGCGCCGAAATCACGTCCATGACGGGCGGCCTGGCCACCAACCAGATTCCGTCGACCTCAGTCGCCACCGTTGTGGGTGACAAGCCTGCCGAATTGGCCGCCAGCTTGCAGAAGGCCGGCACTGATTATGCCAAGCGCAATGGCGGCAACTTCGAGGTGACCGCCAAGGTCGTCGGCAAGGACGTCAAGCTGACGGTCACCGGCGTTTCCGCCCACTCCTCCGAGCCCGAGTCAGGCGTCAACCCGGTGGCAAGGATGCTGGGCTTGATCAACAACCTCGACGGTAAGGTTGCGCTCAAGCACAACCACATTACCGACGCCGCCCGCTACGCCGCCGACAACTGGGGCCTGGACTACCTGGGTGGCAAATTGGGGGTCGGTTTTACCGATGCCTTCATGGGACCGCTGACCACTTCCCTGACCTATGTCGGGATGGATGACAAAGCCTTCAAACTCGCGGTCAACCTGCGCGTGCCGGTCGGTAAATCCCCGGAGACGCTCAAAACCGAAATCGCCGATAAGCTTGGCGCCTGGAGCAAGCAGACCCAGATTGCCGTGGTCTTCAACTACTCGATCGCCGAGCCGATGCACCGCAACCCTGAGGGTGAATGGGTCAAGGCCCTGCTGGCCGTGGCCAGTGAAAACCTTGGCATGGAACACAAGTTCGGCACCTCCGCCGGCGCCACCTCGGTCCATGAACTGCCCAATGGCGTGCAATTCGGCCTGGCCAGGCCCGAGGTCAAGTACACCGGCCACACCGACAATGAATTCAAGACTGTCGACCAGTTCCTGCTGGACCTGCAGATCGTGACCGAGATGCTGGGGCGCGTCGGGCAGTTGCCGAAGCTCTGATCCACCTTTCGGACCCGCTGTTCTGGCGGGTCCACTGCCTTGATTGTCTTGATTCCGTTTAGAGGGTAATGGAACAAAAGAAGGGCCTTTCAGCTGTCTGGGCCTCATTCGCTGCTCCGGTTTATTCGGCGACCAGCAACGCAGTAGAAATACTGCCCCCGCACCCGGCTGCCTGAGCTGGCTCAGATTCAGCTCGACGCGTTAACGGTTAAATCCCGGGCGACCTTGAGCGCTGGCGGCCTGCCCTCATTCACAAACGGAATATGCGGCGCCGCTCCTTCACCTATTCATCCCGATTCCCCCTCCCAAGTAGCCTGAAACTCCTATCTCGCGTGGGAGTTTCGGCCGATGCGCAATCTCCGGCGCTTATCCATAGTTGCGGTTATAGGTCAACGGTCAGGCCTCGATGACCGCAATTGCTCAGGAGAGAGTCATGGCTAATCGCGAGCATCCATCATCGCCAACGAGCGATACGGACCCCCAATACACTCCAATCGTCACCTCCGACCTGAAAGACTACGCGCCCGGCAGTACCGCAACCGTCACGGCTAGCGGCTTCGCCCCCGGCAGCACAGTGGAATTTCAAGTGGAGCACGCCACCGGCCCCGGCGCCGATAATGTGTGGGGCACGCCCGATGACGTGCTCGATACTGACACTGGCGAGGGGCACGACCCCTGGTACGTGACCGACGGCGGCGTCGGCGATCTCGACGGTAAAGTCAACGGCAGCATCACGACCTCCTGGTACGTGAATCCCGACGACTCGGCAGGCGCGACGTTTCTGCTCACCGCGACCTCTGCGGGCGCCGATGGTGTGTTCGGCACCAGTGACGACTCTGTGGCGACAACGTCGTTTACCGACAGCTCTCTGAGCGTTGTCGCAACTGGAGTGAACGTTACGCAGGACGAAACGGCCGGGTTGCAGAACAGCACCGCCACTCCAAGCCCTGCGGAAGACGCTAATGACAATGACATTCTGGTGACGGCCCTGCCCTCGACCTTCTCGACCCGTTTGACCGCACTTGGGGCAGGCGCCCCAATGGGTGCGGCCTTGAGTGGCTATACCGGAGCCGCGGGCGACACGGGCAGCAATGCATTCACCATCACCGCTGCGCCCGGAACAATCATTACCGACATCAGCTTCGTCGACAGTTCTGGCGCGGCGCTTAATGGCCTGGACAGCGGACTGAGTAGCCTCGATGGCACCAGCATCCTTCTCTACACGGATACGAACAACAACATCGTTTTGGGCCGAGCCGGGGGACCAACCGGCGCGATCGTGTTCGCTGCCTATATTGAAGAAAGCGGATCGCCGGTCACGGGCGGCAAGATCTGGACCGTGGAATTCCAACCGCTCAAGCATCCGGATATTACGAACCCCGACGATTCGGTGAATCTGCTGAACAAGGTCTTCATCGGCGCCAGCCAAGACTCGAATTTCAGCCTGGATGGGGCGCCGTCGGGCCAGCAGTTGTTCCTGATGTTCACCACCCCGGGCGCAACGGCCGATGCGAACGGCCGGATTCCTGGTGTATCGATCGTCGTCACCGGCAAGGATCCACTGGATCAGTCGGCCAGCAGCGCTGCCATCACCAGTGCTGACACGGTCAACAGCAGCCAGGGCGGCGGCAGTACGACCCTGGGCACCAACAACCAGGCGATCACCGAACAGGAAGGCCTGCGCTTCAGCTTCGTCAGCGGTGCCAAGGCGGACTTCACGATCCCCAACCTGAGCCCGGGCGAAGCAGGTGTCGAAGCGAACATCGACTTCAACCAGTACTTCGGTGCCCGCTCCGCGACCTTCAAGATCGTGCAGGAGACGGGCGGCACGACCGCGAAAATCCTGCTCGCCGCCTTCAAGAACGCCGACAACGTCAACGGGTCACAGAGCGGCGTCAACTTCATCAACAGCTACGCCGACGACAGCTCCGAAAAGGTCGCGATCACTAACGGCAGCGTCACCGTGAAGACGTTCGCCGGCGTCACCATCAGCAGCGCCGTCATCACCTACAACGCCGACGGCACAGTGCTGGTCACCGGCGTTCCGACCGACTCGCAGATCACCTACGGCACGTCGACCGACCACAACCGCGTACTGATCGAAAACGCCGGATTGCTGACCGACAAGAACGGTGACAAGACGCACGCCGACTTCGACATCGGCGGCTTCCAGGTGCTGCAGAGCAGCGCGGCAACTGCCGAAATCGGCTCCAAGATAGCCTTCGAAGACGACGGGCCGAGCATCAGCACCACCGGCACCGAGCCGACGCTGACGGTGGACGAGTCAAACCTGGCCATCAATGCCACGCAGAACTTTGCCGCCAACTTCAGTTCGGCGTATGGCGCTGACGGCGCCGGCACACTGACCTATGCACTGGGCGTGGTAGCCGGGGCCTCCGGGCTCACGGACACGGCCACCGGTGAAGCGGTGAACCTGTCGCTCAACGGCACCGTGGTGGAAGGCCGCACAGCCACGACCAACCTGCTGGTGTTCACGGTCAGCGTGGCCGCCAATGGCGACGTCACCCTCGACCAGCTCCGCGCAATCGTGCATCCCGACACCACCAATCCTGACGATTCGAAGAGCCTGAGCTCGGACAATCTGGTAACGCTGACGGCGACCAAGACCGATGGGGACGGCGACAGCGCTCATGCCACCCTCAACATCGGACAGAACCTGGTGTTCAAGGACGATGGGCCAAGCATCAGCACCACCGGTACCGAGCCGACGCTGACGGTCGACGAGTCAAACCTGGCCATCAACGCCACGCAGAACTTTGCCGCCAACTTCAACTCGGCGTATGGCGCTGACGGTGCAGGCACACTGACCTATGCGCTGGGCGTGGTAGCCGGGGCCTCCGGGCTCACGGACACGGCCACCGGTGAAGCGGTGAACCTGTCGCTCAACGGCACCGTGGTGGAAGGTCGTACGGCCACGACCAACCTGCTGGTGTTCACGGTCAGCGTGGCTGCCAATGGCGACGTCACCCTCGACCAGCTCCGCGCAATCGTACATCCCGACACCACCAATCCTGACGATTCGAAGAGTCTGAGCTCGGACAATCTGGTCACGCTGACGGCGACAACGACCGACAAGGATGGCGACAGCGCTCATGCGACCCTCAACATCGGACAGAACCTGGTGTTCAAGGACGATGGACCAAGCATCAGCACCACCGGTACCGAACCGACGCTGACGGTGGACGAGACAAACCTGGCCATCAACGCCACGCAGAGCTTTGCCGTCAACTTCACCTCGGCGTATGGCGCCGACGGCGCCGGCACACTGACCTATGCACTGGGCGTGGTAGCCGGAGGCTCCGGGCTCACGGACACGGCCACCGGTGAAGCGGTGAACCTGTCGCTCAACGGCAGCGTGGTGGAAGGCCGCACGGCCACGACCAACCTGTTGGTGTTCACGGTCAGCGTGGCTGCCAATGGCGACGTCACCCTCGACCAGATCCGGGCGTTGATACATCCCGACGCCACCAATCCCGATGACTCGATAACTCTGAGTTCGGACAATCTGGTGACGTTGACGGCGACCAAGACCGACAAGGACGGCGACAGCGCCCATGCGACCCTCAACATCGGGCAGAACCTGGTATTCCACGACGACGGCCCATCACTGGCGTACGGCAACCTGGTCGGAACCGGTAGCACCCTTGCGCAATACGGGTTCTGGGATCATGCAACCGGAGCCGACGGGCTAGGTGCAACCGGCCTGGATATTTCGTTGGTGAATGGCCAGTTCACCCTCGTCAGGCCAGACCACACGACCACGACCGGGACCGGCACGCTCACCGAGCAGGCGTCCTCACCGGACGCCAATGGCGCGTTCCATTTTGCAGGAACGTTGACCGGTGATTTCGACAACAACGCCGCAACACCGAACACCAGCGTCGACTACACGCTGACCGCTTTTGCGAATGGCACCTATGCACTGGATCTGGTGCAAGGCTTCAGTTCGACAATCGTGCTCAGCAGTGCCGACGGCTCGCTCTCTGCCGGCGGCCCGGATCCAGTGCGCACATTGGTAATTCCGACGACGAATCCTTCGGGATCTGAGGATGTTGTCTTCTTTTCCGCGAAGGCGCTCGCATCGACTTCGGACATCCTGACCGGTATCGGGCTCGGAGCTCCCGACCCCACCGAGGCCCAGCTACAGACCAATCCCCTGCCGTCGTACATCGACCCGGCGGCCATGAACGTCAGTACGTCCGGCATCGGCGTCGGCAATAACCTTCTCCAGGGAGACAACCTGGTGGCTATCGGCGCTGCCGATGAAAGTTTCGTCATCAATCCCCAGACCCTGCTGACGGGAATGAAGGTTTTTATCGACAACTCCGTGGGGGGTTACGACCCGGCGACCGAGGACCTGTACTACAGGATCTACTACGAGGATGGCACGTTTTCGAACCTCACCAAGGTGAACACCCTGACGCCAGAGGCCGGTGGAGAGGTGTCCTTCCTCGTTGAGAAGCAGGGATCGGCGTTAATCGATGCAGTCCAGCTCACGATGGGCCGGGGCGCAGTCAAGATCCCGGTGATCCAGTTCATTCAGCAAACCGATAACCTTGCCAGCGATGTCAAACTGTCGTTCAACGCGAAGCTGACGGACAAGGATGGGGACTCGGCGACGAGTACGTTTAACGCCAACCTGTTCGCCAATGACCCGCACAACGCAACCTTCGACTACACGCTGGTTGGCACGACCGGTGTGAATGATGCCTTCAACGTCGATTTGGCAGCCAATGAGAACAAGTACCAGATCACTGGGTTCGATGTGAACCCAGGCCAGAGAGACACCCTGGTGCTCAACGGCGACCACAACGCGACTGTCCAATCGATCGACAACACAGGAGCAAACAGCGTCGTGACGGTTGCCGAGTCTGGCGGACAAATAACGACCATCACCTTGGTCGGGATTGATCTTCAGGCTAGCGACATTGTTTTTGGCGCCTGATACATCGCGCGCGTGAAAAAATGCGAGGGTGGCGTAGGAGCCACCCTCGCATTGCTTCCAGCCGTTCTAATATGAAATCCGAACGATCGTATCCGCTGCGAACGCTTGAGGAGTTCAATCCAATTCCACCCAAGTAGACTCGGGCGGTTCTTCGTTGTTGGTGAGCCCGTGCTTCATCGCGTACATCAGCAAGTCGATGCGGTTGATGAGATCAAGCTTTTGATAGATGTTGCTGAGGTGGTTGTGCACAGTGTGCTCGCTGATGCCCAGGCGCTCGGCAATGCACGTGTATTTAGCGGACGGATCCCCCACGATGGCGCGAATCAGTTCCCTCTCGCGCAACGTCAACCGCGCCTGTTTCGCCTGCTCCAGATTACATCTGCGGGGGACATACCTGGTTGTGGCATAGCCGGAAAGCCCACCAGCCCAGGCTCTGTCCAGTCCGATGTCGTTATGGTAGACCTTGATAATGGCTTGGGTGATCGATTCCGTCGGGTCTTCCGCCAGCACGATGCCGCGTGCGCCCGCCTCTATCGCCTGGGCAACGGGGACGGATTCGTACAATCCCTTGAGCACCAGCACTTTCATTTCGGCGCTGCGAGCGAGTCCCGCGACGACCGCCAGCGGGTTCAGTGCATCCGGAAAAAAACTGAAAAAAATGACATCGGGACGCAACTGATCAGCAAGATTCAGCGCATGGGTATAGGTGGTGGCCTGGCCGCTCACTTCCATCTGGGGCTTCTTGGCATTGATCAAGTCGTGAAGGCCCATGAGAACGAGGGGACGACAATCGATCAGCATCACGCGTATCGGTTTTCTGTGGGCTGCCATTACGTGATTCCCTTGAAAGTGAACTATGGCCCCCACTGACCTTCCTGGATCAACAGCTCGCTCACCTGACCAACGCGATTTAAGGACAGATGCGAGCGCCGGCAGGTGATGACGTTCTCCCTCGAGCCGCTCAACTGAGTCTAGGCCAGCCCAATATACTGCCTGCCGCCCATCCGCCAGGCGTAAACGTTAGCCTCATGCGGATAGCCCGGCCGATGTCTGCCCTCACTCCTCGAAAATCAAGGTCTTAGGATTGTCACGGGCGACCTGCGACCAAAGTCTGGTCTCGATCAGAGTCGTCAATTACTCGACGAGTGGTGTGCAACCAAGCGCAACAGCAACGCAATCGTCAATTTCCCGGCGACAATATTTCTCTACGAGCCAAACCTTGGCGAAATCAGCAAATAGCACGGACCTCACCGCCCTGCTGGTGCGAAATGGCAACTGGCGCCCGCACCAGTCATGCAAGTGAGTCTCGCCGCGGTTTTTGCCTTGCAGGATCAGGGAGATGTGGGTTTTTGGCTGGAGCTGCCAGGGCTCAACCAGGCATTAACATTCTCGACACTCTCGGCAGGCGGCTTTCCCGCCCAGCGATTGAGCGTCAAGACATTGCTGACGAAATCGTATTGCGTCTTGAGCAGATCACGACGAGCCCGGAACTCGTTGCGTACGCTGGTCAGTACATCGACGGCATTGACCATACCGTAAGTGAGCGCTTTCTCTACTGCCACTCTGGACAGCTGTGCCGAAGCCAGGGCATGCCGGCTCGCGCTGACCTTTTCTCCGCTCGAGTTGGCGGTCAGGTAAGCGCTGGTGATCTCCTTGACCACCCGGCGCCGGACCGATTCCAGTTGCTGCTCGGCCGAAATCTGATCCTGGTAGAGCCCACGCACCCGCGCCGAGGTTGAGCCGCCGCTGTAAAGCGGCACTTGCAAGCCAATACCGGCAACATAACTGTCGGTGCGCGGCACCAGGGCATTGTTGTAGCCCTCGTTGGTCCGCTGCGCGCTCAGAGTCAGGCTCAGGGTCGGATAGTGCCCGCCTTTCCCGCTGCGCAACGCAGCGCCCGCCGCTTCGACGCTGCTTTCGTTGGCCTTGAGTGCCGGGTTTTGCGCTACCCCCTCGCGGACCCACGTTTCAAGACTCTGCGCTGATATTCGTAATGGAACATCGTCGCGAACACGACTGAGTTTCTCCTTGACGGGACGGCCAACGATCTCCGCCAGCGCCTCCCGGCTGACGCTGACCTGGTTCTGGTTATCCAGCTCCTGAGCAGTCAGCCCATCGACCCTCGCTTTGAGGTCGAGCTGATCGGTAATCAATGCCAACTGCTTTTCGTACAATGCATTGACTCGATCCAGACTCTTTTGCGTGGTCCGAAGTTCGGCCCGGGTCAATTCCAGTTCGTCCTCGGCTGCCAACGCAGTGAAGTAACGCTGGGCCAGTTCCACCGTAGCTTCGGCCTGAGCCTCCAGCGCTTCGGACTCGGATTGTCTGGCCAGACTCTTGAGTTTTTGGTAGTTCTCCCACGCGGCCTTGTTGTAGAGGTACTGACGCAACACCAAGCTGTAGCTTTCGCTATCAAAACTGCGCTGCAGCAGGTCGTTTTCCTGGTGAATCCGATTCGCCCCTGCATTGAGCGAGACTTGCGGTAACAGCGTCCCCATCGCTTCCCTCTGGTATTCCTTGCCCGCCTGCGCTCGTGCATACGAGGCCAATATCCGCGGGTCCTCCAGCCGGGCCTCGCGATACAGCTGCATCAGATCGGTGGAGAACGCCGAGGCACTGACCCCGATCGACGCCGACGCAGCGGATTGCGCCAAGGCAATATCGATTCCCAGTGCAAGCATGAGCAGACCGCCTGGCAGAGCTGCAAGCACTCGCACGGTCATTCCTCGATCATCGACTGAGAGAAGGCGTTACGGGCCGGCTGCATCAGGTAGTGCAACAGCGTGCGTTGCCCCGTGATGATCAACACATCCGCTGGCATTCCCGGCAGTAATTTGCGCTCACCCAAGGCGCGCGCACCGGCTTCGGTGACCCGGACCCGGGCCAGGTAATAGGGAGTCCCGGTCTTTTCATTGACCAGCCGATCTGCCGAGACACTGCTGACCACGCCTTCGATCACCGGCGTCGTATAGCTATTGAACGCGCCGAAACGGATATCGGCACGCTTGCCGATGGCGATGCGATCGATATCGACGGGCGCTACCTGGGCCTCTATGACCAGCTCTGAAACCGAGGGAACAATATCCAGCAGCGGTGTCGCCGGGCGCACGATGCCCCCGATCGTATGCACCGTCATACCAATCACCATACCTGGATCGGGTGCGCGGATGATGATATGGCTGAGCCGGTCCTCCAATGCGGAAGCTTTCTCTTGCAGGTCGTAAATCCTGGTCTGAACCTCGGCTAATTGTTTGGTGACGTCGGCATTGAAGTCTTTATCGATTTGTAGAATCTGCAGCTGTGTTTCGTTGATCTGCAGGCGAGTCTTGGTAATGGTGGAACGGTGATCGACCATTTCGGTCCTGAGCATTTCGAGCTTGCGCTGCTGCTCAAGCAGACGTTGTTTGTCAACGAACCCTTGGGACAACAGGTCACTCAATTCAACTATTTCACCGCTGTAGGATTTATCCAGATGCCCCTTGGCACCGATCATCGCCTCCATCCCTTTGATATGTTGATTCAACTGACCAATACGCTCTTGCAGCACCGATATCTGGCCCAGCCGTGATCCCCGTCGTGCGTTGAATACCTGTGTCTCGCTCTGGCGCGCTTCGGCACCTCGCAGACTGTCGGGATCGGGCATGGTGCCAAAGCCGATTACCGACAGATTGTCCCGCTCGGCTCTGAGTCTTGCCTGCATGGCACTGGCTGCAACGAGCTGACTTCGGGTCGTCTCGTATTCGAATCGCAACTGGGCATCATCGAGAATAATCAGCGGGTCATCACGCTTGACGATGTCACCGTCATGGGCCAACACCTCTTTGACGATGCCACCTTCGAGGTGTTGAACCGTTTTTCGGTAAGCCTGCACGGTGACCACGCCAGGCGCGTAGGCAGCGCCATCGAGTGGTGCGAACGCCGCCCAGGTGCCGAACAGTCCGAAAGTGACCAATACAATGCCAAAACCCAGGCGACGTACTTTCCGGTCAGATACCGCCAGGTCAGCGAAGCTATCAATTTGATGACTGGGAATCGTACGATTCATCGACATCGCCCTTACCGGTAGCAACCGAAGCCGTACTTGCGACGGCTGCTTGCGCGGCATGCTTTTGCGCCTGCTGCTGCTGCGCGTTTAGTTCGTCCAGCACGTTCTTGCGTGGCCCATAGAGACTGATAGCTCCACCGTTCATCACCATGAGCCGGTCAAGTTGGGACACGATGTTGGTTCGGTGCGTAATCACAAAAACGGTTGCGCCTGTCAGCTTGAGCTGCTGGATGGCCGCCGCCAGGGCGCGATCACCGACATCGTCGAGATTGGAGTTGGGCTCATCGAGGATAATCAGTCGCGGGTTGCCATACAGGGCACGGGCCAGGCCTACGCGTTGGCGCTGCCCTGCCGAAAGCGTGAAGCCATCGCTGCCAATGACGGTGTCATAGCCATCCGGCAACATCAAAATCATTTCGTGAACGCCAGCCGACCTGGCAGCCAGAACGACCTTCTCGGAATCGACCTCGGCGAAGCGGGCAATGTTCTCGCTGATGCTGCCTTCGAATAATTCAATGTCCTGGGGCAAGTAACCTATATACGGCCCAAGCTCATGTTTGTCCCACGCGCTGATGTCCGCACCATCGAGCCGAACCACACCATGCAGCGGCACCCAGACCCCCATCAATGCCCTGGCCAGGGTGGACTTGCCCGCGGCACTTGGACCGATGATTCCGACAACACAACCGGCAGGTACGCTGAAACTCATGTTTTTGATGATCGGAGTTTTCGAGCCGGGCGCCGCGACGATTAAATTTTCTACTTGCACGTGCCCCTGAGGCGCAGGCAACGACATACGTTCGGGTTGAGCCTGCTGTTTGCCGAGAATGTCGCTGAGACGACCGTACTGCGAGCGGGCCGCAATAAAGCCCTTCCAGCTGCCGATGATCAAATCGATGGGGGCCAATGCGCGCCCTAGCAGTACGGACCCGGCAAACACCATGCCGGCCCCCACCTGATGATCCACGGCCAGGTACGCCCCCAGGCCAAGGATCAATGATTGCACCAGGATCCGGAAGGACCTGGAAAGCGTGCTGACTATGGCACCCCGATCGCTCGCCCAGGCCTGCAGAAAAAGGACGTTTCTTTGCCGGCGCGCCCAACGGTCCATAAGGGTTTCAAGCATGCCCATGGACTCGATGACTTCAGCATTACGCAGATTTTTAGTGGTATGGAGCGTCGCGCTTATATGTTCCTTGTTAGCCTGAGCGAGCGCCGGCCCTGTCAATTTCTCATTGATAAACGCAAGCAGTAACAACAACAGCGCACTGCCTATCGCTACCCAGCCAAACCAGGGATGAAACAGGAACATCACAGCGATATAGATAGGCAACCAGGGCGCATCGAAAAAGGCGAACAATCCATTACCGGTGAGAAACTGTCTCAAGCCCGTCAAGTCGTTGAGCGACTGGGCCGAAGCATCCATGCCGCCACTTTCCAGAGCCCGTTTGAAACTGGCCTTATAGACTTGGCGGCTCAGCAACACATCCAGCCGTGTACTGACCCGAACCATGATGCGCGAACGAACCCACTCCAGGGAGCCGAGCGTGACCACCAGTCCGGTCATGATCAGCGTCAGCATTGCCAGGGTGGTCAGACTTCCGCTGGTTATCACTCGCCCATACACCTGAAGCATATAGAAAGTAGGAACAAGCATTAATGCGTTAATGAATAAGCTGAAAAAACCAACGGAAACAAAGCTGCTCCTACAGGCTTTCAACGCATTTTGCAGACTATTTTCAGGTGGGCTTCGCATTGAAACTCCTGATAGAAAAGTCATCTTTCGTGGAGATTAGATCATGCCAAACGACTGTGCGTAGCAATTGGCGATATCGCCTCAGGCAACCAGAACTATCCCTGCCAAGCCCCGTCGGTGAAGAGTTCAAGATACAAGCTGACCGGAGTCAATCATGTGCGTTATCGCAATCTGGCTACTGACGGGTCGGGAACTGCGCAAGCGCAGCAACAGGCTGCCCGGCAGCAAGTGGACGTTCTGAAAGCTGATCTGGAAAAAGCCAGGGCAGCGCTTGCCTGTGCGCATTCGCATCGATCCCGATCAGCCCGCTGCGGCGAAGCTGCGAGTCGGTATGTCCGTCACACCGAAAATCCGTATCGATCAATGACGTCATCAAATGGCCAAGAGACGCTGGCGATCGCGCTTAACGACCGCTGGAGATTTCTATCGGGCCGGCTTGATCGCTTGATCGAAAGCAGAGCTCGGATCGGGCGCTACCCAAGCAACTGACTCAACGCCGCTCGCAGCTTTCCGGGTTTGACCGGTTTGTTCAGCAGCGGCGCGCCGAGTCGTTGCAAGGAGCGGCGACACTGATCGCTGCGGTCTGCGGTGATGATCACGGCGGGAATGGCGGCGGCGAAATGCTCGCGCAGGTGGCGAATCACGTCGCAGCCGATGACCCCATGGTCGAGATGGAAATCCGCCAGAATCAATTCCGGCGCCCGCCCCTGCAAGGCCAGCAGCGCACCGCTCTCGTCGGTTGCCGTCACCACCTCGCAGCCCCACTGGCCGAGCAATGCGCTCATGCTCTCGAGGATGCTCACTTCGTTATCCAGCACCAGCAAACGACGGCCCGGCAGAGGGTTGCCGGTACTCGGCTGCGGCGCCGCCTGATGGATGGGCAGCGGCACTTGCTCGCCGATCGGCACCTGAATGCTGAACATCGAGCCGCGTCCCGGCAACGAGCGGACCTCGACCTTGTGCTCGAGAATTCTCGCGATACGCTCGACGATAGCCAGCCCCAACCCGACGCCCTTGCGGTCGGCGGCACGTCCGACGTCCAACTGGTTGAACTCCAGGAAAATCGAGTCCAGACGGTCGGCCGGAATACCGCGACCAGTGTCCCAGACTTCCAGGCGCAGGTTCTTGCCACGTCGCCGGGCGCCCAGCAGGATGCTGCCCTGCTCGGTGTAGCGACAGGCATTGCTGAGCAAGTTACGGATGATCCGCGACATCAGCCGCAGGTCGGTGTGGATGGCAAAATTGCCCATGTGTACCCGCAGGTTCAACCCGGCCGCTCCGGCCACCGACTGGAACTCCGAGACCAACGGGCCCAGCAGTTCATCGAGGCGATACAGGGCTATGTCCGGCTTGACCGCGGCCTGATCGAGACGGGAAATATCCAGCAGATCGGTGAGCAGGTCTTCGGCGCCTTCCAGTGCCTGATGGGTGCGTTCGACCAGCACCTGTTCAACACTGGGCAACGGGCGTTCGCGTAAAGTGGAAATCAGCAGGCGCGCCGCGTTCAACGGTTGCAGCAGGTCGTGGCTGGCGGCGGCGAGATATTTGTCCTTGCTGTTGTTGGCTGCCTGCGCTGCATCCCGGGCATCGCGCAAGGCCTGTTCGACCTGCTCACGCTGGGCGATCTGCTGTTGCAGGTTGCGGTTGGCTTCGAGCAGTTCATCGGTGCGCGCGGTGACCCTTTGTTCCAGCTCATCGTTGAGCGTCTGCAAGCGTTGCTGGGCCAATTTGCGCTCGGTGATATCGGCGACAAAACCTTCCACCAGGCCCTCCTGATCCGGCTTGAGCAGCAGGTTCATCAACACATCGATGTGGCTGCCGTCCTTGCGTCGCAGCTGGGTTTCATAACCCAGCAGGCTGCGTTGAGCTTGCAGGGTCTCAGCGATGTCCTGCACTTCCTGCGCATCGCCGACGAACAACTGGCTTGCCAGATCGGCCCGGGAGAACAGCACTTCCTGAGGCGTCTCGTAACCCAGCATGTGCGCCAGCGCCGGGTTGGCGGCGAGCATGCCCTGTTGCAGGCTGGCCTGGAAAATTCCGTGGACAGCGTTTTCGAACAACCATTTGTAGCGGTTGCGTTCGGCTTCCAGCTCGTCGAGACGGGCCGCCAGCTCCGGGTAATGACTCTTGCGCGCCGAATGATTGCCCAGCCCCAGCAATCCGGTCAGCGCCCGCTGTTGCTCGTCAGAGGGCTTCGCCATAGACGACCTCGACATCACGCTGGCTCGACTCGCGGGGGTTGGTGAGAATGCACGGGTCATCCATCGCATGCTGGGACAGGAACGGAATGTCAGACGTGCCGACTCCGTGCAGGCCCAGGGTTTCGTGGAAACCGATGGCGTGTTTCAGCGCGATCAGGTGCTCCACCAAACGCCCACAGATCTGCCGATGATTGAGGCCGCGGCAGTCGATGCCAAAGGTCTCGGCAATCACTTTGAAACGCTCCGGTGCCGAGCTGTAATTGAACGCCACGACATGTTCCACCAGCACCGCGTTGCACAAGCCATGAGGCAGGTCGAGGAAACCGCCCAGGCTGTGCGACATGGCGTGCACCGCACCGAGAATCGCGTTGGAGAACGCCAGGCCGGCCTGCATGCTGCCCAGCATGATCTTTTCGCGCAGGGCGATATCTGTCGGGTTGGCGATCATCTGTACCAGATTGCCGTTGATCAGCCGCATGGCCTCCAGCGCATGCGGGTCGGTCAACGGGCCGTGACCGGTGGAGACGAATGCCTCGATAGCGTGCACCAGGGCATCGATGCCGGTACAGGCCGACAGAAACGGGTCCATGCTCAGGGTGGTTTCCGGGTCAATCAGCGAAACGTCCGGCACCACCGCCTTGCTGACGATGGAGAACTTCATCCGCTCCTGCTGGTTGGAGATGATCACGAACTGCGAAACATCCGCCGAGGTGCCGGCGGTGGTGGGGATCAGGATCAGCGGCGGGCTCGGTACACGGATCATGTCCACGCCCTCGAACTCGAGAATGCTGCGACCGTGGGCAACGACGATGCCGATGCCCTTGCCACAGTCCATGGGGCTGCCGCCGCCTACGGCGACGATCACATCGCAGTGGTTTTCACGGTAGATTTCGGCCCCCAGCATGACTTCTTCGACCCGCGGGTTGGGCGACACGGCGCTGTACAGGCAATAGTCGATGCCGAGGGCCTGCAGGCTGGCCTCGACATCGGCGACCCAACCGGCAGCGATCACGCCGGGGTCGCTGACCACCAACACCTTGCGCGCGCCGAAGGTCTTGGCATAGTTGCCGACGTTATGCCGGCAGCCGGCACCGAAGATGATTTCAGGCGAAACGAATTTACGCAGCTGGCTAAGATTCTGGCTCATTGGAAAGCCTGTTTTTATTGTTTTAGAAGGTAATAGCCAGCCTAAAGCATCCCGCTGCGAATGCAATCAGACCAAAGGGTAGTCCGCGCCTCAGCCGCGAAAGATCAACTGCGACGCCTTCTCGTTGCGCAAGGTCAGCTGCTCGATCCCCTGCCCCGGCGCTTCGGCTTGCCGGCGGGCCTCGAGGATCTTGCCATGGTGCGGTGACTTGCTGCACACCGGGTCCGCATTCGCGGCATCGCCGGTGAGCATGAACGCCTGGCAACGGCAGCCACCCAGGTCCTGGTGTTTTTCATCGCAGGAACGACAGGGCTCGGTCATCCACTCATCGCCGCGAAAGCGATTGAAACCGAAGGAGTCGTTCCAGATGTGCTCGATGCTGTGGTCGCGCACATTGGGAAACTGCACCGGCAACTGCCGGGCGCTATGGCACGGCAACGCGGTGCCGTCCGGGGTGATATCGAGAAACAGGTTGGCCCAGCCGTTCATGCAGGTCTTGGGGCGTTCTTCGTAGTAGTCCGGGGTGACGAAGATCAGCTTGCAGGGGTGACCCTGCTGCTCCAGGCGCTGGCGATACTCGTTGGTGATGCGTTCGGCACGCTGCAACTGCTCACGGGTCGGCAACAGGCCGACGCGGTTGAGTTCGGCCCAACCGTAGAACTGGCAGGTGGCCAACTCGACGAAATCCGCCTCCAGCTCCAGGCACAGCTCGATGATCTGTCCGATCTGGTCGATGTTGTGCCGATGGGTGACGAAGTTCAGCACCATCGGATAGCCCTGGGCCTTCACCGCCCGGGCCATGGCCAGCTTCTGGGCGAATGCCTTGCGCGAGCCGGCGAGCATGTTGTTGACCGCCTCGTCGGCGGCCTGGAAGCTGATCTGGATATGGTCCAGTCCGGCCTCCTTGAACTGCCGGACCTTGCGCGTGGTCAGGCCGATCCCCGAGGTGATGAGGTTGGTGTAGTAGCCCATGTCCCGGGCGGCCTTGATCAGCTCGGCCAGGTCCTGGCGTACCAGCGGTTCGCCACCGGAAAACCCCAGTTGCGCAGCGCCCATGTCCCGTGCCTCGCGGAACACGCGGATCCACTCGGCGGTGCTCAATTCCTCACCGTGCCGGGCGAAGTCCAGGGGGTTGGAACAATACGGGCACTGCAACGGGCAGCGATAAGTCAGTTCCGCCAGCAGCCACAGCGGCGGACCCGGACGCGGGTCATTCGATCCAGTATTGAGCATGGGCCACCTCCAGGAACGCCAGCACATCTTCATCGATCCCCGGCACCTCGGGGAAACGCGCCGACAGCAGCTCGATGATCGACGCCACATTGCGCTGACCGTCCACCAGGCTGAGGATCTCGCCGGCACTGCGATTGAGTTTGATCATGCCTTCCGGGTAGAGCAGCACATGGCAATCCTGACGTGCTTCCCATTGCAGGCGAAAGCCACGGCGCAGTGCCGGTTGCAGGTGACGTTCGATGCCGCTCACAGGATGATCCCCCGATGCCAGACCGCCTCGCGGGTGACGCTGTGGTACGGCGGACGTTCCAGTTCATAGGCCATGCTCATGGCATCGAGCATGCTCCACAGTACGTCGAGCTTGAACTGCAGAATCTCCAGCATCCGCTGCTGCCCCTCACGCGTGACGTAATGCGCCAGGGTAATGCGCAAGCCATGTTCGACATCACGCCGCGCCTGACTCAGGCGTGTGCGGAAATACTGGTAGCCGGCAGGGTCGATCCACGGGTAGTGCTGCGGCCAGGCGTCGAGTCGGGATTGATGGATCTGCGGTGCAAAGAGCTCAGTGAGCGAACTGCTGGCGGCCTCCTGCCAACAGGCGCGGCGGGCGAAGTTGACGTAGGCATCCACCGCAAAGCGCACCCCCGGCAGGACCATTTCCTGGGACAGCATCCGCTCACGCGCGATGCCCACCGCCTCCCCCAGCCGCAGCCAGGCCTCGATTCCACCCTCGCTGCCGGGCACGCCGTCGTGATCGACCAGGCGTTGCAGCCACTCCCGACGCACCTCGCGATCCGGGCAGTTGGCCAGAATCGCCGCATCCTTGAGCGGAATGTTGAGCTGATAATAAAAACGATTGGCGACCCAGCCCTGGATCTGTTCACGCGTGGCGCGCCCAGCGTACATCGCCTGATGGAACGGATGGTGAATGTGGTAATAGGCGCCCTTGGCACGCAGTGCCTGTTCGAACTCGGCGGGAGCCAGTGGTGTGTCAGTCATTTCGGTTCTCCGGGGAATAACCGTTGGATTCTGTGGTGTTTGCTCTGGCCTCATCGCGGGCAAGCCTTGCTCCTACAGTATTGCGTCGCACGCCATTTGCGCGCTCGCCAAAGGTCTCGTAGGAGCAAGGCTTGCCCGCGATAGACCGCGCAGCGGTCTCCGCTCTTACAGCTCGATGCTCATGCCGTCATAGGCCACTTCAACGTTGCGCCGTGTCAGTTCGGCGCGTTCGGCCGAGTCTTCGTCGAGGATCGGGTTGGTGTTATTGATGTGGATGAGAATCTTGCGTTGGCGAGGAAATCCCTCCAGCACGTCGAGCATGCCGCCGGGGCCGCTTTGCGCCAGGTGGCCCATCTCGCTGCCCAGACTCTGGCCGACTTCGCACAGGCGCATTTCATCGTCGCGCCACAGCGTGCCGTCGAGCAGCAGGCAGTCGGCGCGCTGCATCCAGCCCAGCACCTCGGTATCGACCTCGCCCAGGCCGGGGGCATAGAACAGGCTCGCGCCGCTGCGCAGGTCCTCGATGAACAGGCCGATGGTGTCGCCCGGTTGCGGGTTGCCGCGATTGGGCGAATACGGTGGCGCGTTGCTGCGCAACGGGATCGCTCGCCATTGCAGATGCGCGCAGGCCGCGATAGGGAATGGCTGACTGTCCAGCCCGATGGGCTGCCACTGCAAACCACCGTTCCAGTGGCTGAGCATGTTGAACAAAGGGAAGCCGCTGCTCAGGTCCTGATGGACCCGCTCGGTGCACCAGACCTGATGCGGGCAGCCTTCGCGCAGGCTGAGCAAACCGGTGCAATGGTCGATCTGGCTGTCCAGCAGCACGACCCCGGCAATCGCCGTATCACGCAAACGACGCGCCGGTTGCAGAGGGGCGAAGCTCTCGAGTTGGGTACGGATGTCCGGTGAGGCATTGCACAAGACCCAGTCCACACCATTGTCACTCAAGGCAATCGATGACTGGGTACGACGCTGCGCCTTCAGGCGGCCATTACGCACGCCGCTGCACTGGCGACAGTTGCAGTTCCATTGCGGAAAACCACCGCCGGCGGCGGAACCAAGAATGCGGATATGCATGGACAGTGCTCCCGACAAGAGGCCCGGCCACCGTGCAGATGGCCGGACGGAACATCAACGATTGGCGAAATACATCGTCACTTCGAAGCCAATACGCAGGTCGGTAAACGCGGGTTTAGTCCACATGGGTCAATCCTCTTCTTGTGCCGGTGCATTCCGGTAGAGGCATTAATACACGCGAGGACTGACGCCCGAATGCTACTTTCGAAGGAGGTGGCGGGGTGCCTTGGTAGGGGGTACACGAGGCAGGGCCGAGACGGTTAAACGCGAAAATCAAAAGATCGCAGGCTGCGCCAGCTCCTACATCGCGGGAGTACATCCCGAGTCCTTAGGAGCTGCCGCAAGGCTGCGATCTTTTGGCCCGAACCTGTGGCAGCGTCTACGAGCGGTTAACGTTGCAGGTCAGAAGAAACCCAGCGGGTTGATGTCGTAGCTCACCAGCAGGTTCTTGGTCTGTTGGTAGTGGTCGAGCATCATTTTGTGGGTCTCACGGCCAACGCCGGACTTCTTGTAACCACCGAACGCCGCGTGCGCCGGGTACAGGTGGTAGCAGTTGGTCCAGACACGACCGGCCTTGATCGCCCGGCCCATGCGATAGGCGCGGTTGATGTCGCGGGTCCACAGACCGGCACCGAGGCCGAACTCGCTGTCGTTGGCAATCGCCAGGGCTTCGGCTTCGTCCTTGAAGGTGGTGACACCCACCACCGGACCAAAGATTTCTTCCTGGAACACGCGCATTTTGTTGTGGCCCTTGAGCAGGGTCGGCTGGATGTAATAGCCGCTCGACAGGTCGCCTTCAAGACGTTCGGCCGCACCGCCGGTGAGCAGCTCGGCGCCCTCCTCCTGAGCGATTTTCAGGTACGAGAGGATCTTGTCGTATTGCTGCTCGGACGCCTGGGCGCCGACCATGGTCTCGGTGTCCAGCGGGTTGCCACGTTTGATCTTGACGATCTTCTTCATGACCTCGGCCATGAACGGTTCGTAGATCGACTCCTGCACCAGCGCACGGGACGGGCAAGTGCAGACTTCGCCCTGGTTGAAGAACGCCAGCACCAGGCCTTCAGCAGCTTTTTCGATGAACTCGGGCTCTGCCTGCATGATGTCGGCGAAGAAAATGTTCGGCGACTTGCCGCCCAGCTCCACGGTCGACGGGATGATGTTCTCGGCGGCGCATTTCATGATGTGCGAACCGACCGGGGTGGAACCGGTGAAGGCAATCTTGGCGATACGCTTGCTGGTGGCCAGGGCCTCGCCAGCTTCGCGGCCAAAGCCCTGGACGATGTTCAGCACGCCCGGTGGCAGCAAGTCAGCGATCAACTCGGCGAAGACCATGATCGACAGCGGCGTCTGCTCGGCCGGTTTGAGGACGATGCAGTTACCGGCGGCCAGGGCCGGAGCGAGCTTCCAGGCGGCCATCAGCAGCGGGAAGTTCCACGGGATGATCTGCCCGACCACGCCCAGTGGTTCGTGAAAATGGTAGGCGGTGGTCAGTTCGTTGATCTCGGCGGCGCCACCTTCCTGGGCACGGATGCAGCCGGCAAAGTAGCGGAAATGGTCTGCCGCCAGCGGTACATCGGCGTTGAGGGTTTCGCGCACAGCCTTGCCGTTGTCCCAGGTTTCGGTCACCGCAAGCACTTCGAGGTTCTGCTCGATGCGGTCGGCGATTTTCAGCAGCACCAGCGAGCGATCCTGAGCCGAGGTCTTGCCCCAGGCGTCGGCAGCGGCATGGGCAGCGTCCAGGGCCTTGTCGATGTCTTCGGCGGTGGAGCGCGGGAACTCGGCGATTGGCTGGCCGTTGACCGGTGAAGTCGTGGTGAAGTACTGGCCTTTGACCGGGGCGACAAACTCACCGCCGATGAAATTGCCGTAGCGGGACTTGAAGGAAACGACGGCGCCGGGTGTTCCGGGTTGAGCGTAGATCATGATGAACCTCTGCTGGGTCGAGGCCTGTCGGTCAACAGGCGATAGACCGATAGTAGAGAGCCCCACAGCCCGGACGAATGCGCCGTTGGCAGGGGGACTCTCGTCATTTGGTCGTAGTTTTGCCTTGAGGGTATTCAGGCCCCTCCAGGCTCAGATCAATGCTTGGCCACCAGGTCCTTGGGCAGTTTGAAGGTCCAGAGCATGCCGCCCTGGTTGAAGTCCTTGACCCGCTTGGCCACTTCGCCACCCCACAACGGGACAGCACCTCCCCAGCCGGACAGCACCGAGACGTACTGCTCGCCATCCATCTCCCAGGTAATCGGCGAGCCGAGCACGCCGGAGCCGGTCTGGAACTCCCAGACCTTTTCCCCGGTTTTGGCGTTGAAGGCCTGCAGGAAGCCTTCCGGCGTACCGGTAAACACCAGGTTGCCCTTGGTGGTCAGCACCCCGCCCCAGAGCGGCGCGTAGTTTTTGTGCCGCCAGACTTCCTTGCCGGTTTTCGGGTCAATGGCGCGCAGCACGCCGATGTAGTCTTCGTTCAACGGTTTGATGGTGAAGCCGGCGCCCAGGAATGCCGCGCCTTTCTTGTAGGCGATGCCTTCGTTCCAGATGTCCATGCCCCATTCGTTGGACGGTACGTAGAACAGTCCGGTGTCCTGGTTGTAGGCCATCGGCATCCAGTTTTTCGCACCGAGGAATGCCGGTGCGACAAACACCGAACTGCCTTTTTCTTCTGTGCCCGGCGCGCCCGGGCGGCTGGCTTCGTTGTAGATAGGCCGGCCGTCCTTGTCGAGGCCGCTGGCCCAGGTGATCTTGTCGACAAACGGGAAGCCACGGATGAACTTGCCGTTGGTGCGGTCGAGCACGTAGAAGAAGCCGTTGCGGTCAGCGGTGGCCGCTGCCTTGATCTCTTTGCCGCCGTCCTTGTAGTTGAACGAGATCAGCTCGTTGACGCCGTCAAAGTCCCAGCCATCGTGCGGAGTGCTCTGGAAGTGCCACTTGATGGTGCCGTCGTCCGGGTTCAGCGCCAGACGCGACGAGGAATAGAGGTTGTCGCCAGGGCGCAGGTGGGAGTTCCACGGTGCCGGGTTGCCGGTACCGAACAACAGCAGATTGGTTTCCGGGTCGTAGTAGCCACCGAGCCAGGGCGCAGCACCGCCGGTTTTCCAGAGGTCACCCGGCCAGGTCTTGCCGGCCTCTCCTCCGGAGATGCCGTTCTCGATGGCCTTGCCGTCTTTGTAGACGTACCCCATGTGCCCTTCGACCGTTGGCCGGGTCCACAGCAGCTCACCGTTTTTCGGGTTGTAGGCTTCGATCTTGCCCACCACCCCGAACTCGCCGCCGGCCACGCCGGTGATCAGCTTGCCGTTGACTACCAGCGGTGCGGCGCTGATGGAGTAGCCTTCCTTGTGGTCGGCGACTTTCTTGCTCCAGACCACTTTGCCGGTGTCCTTGTTCAGGGCCACGAGCTTGGCGTCCAGGGTGCCGAAAATCACCAGATCGTCGTACAGCGCCACACCACGGTTGATCACGTCGCAGCACGGCCGGATATCGTCCGGCAGGCGTGCATCGTACTGCCAGAGTTTCTTGCCGGTGTGGGCATCCACCGCAAACACCCGCGAGTAGGATCCGGTCATGTACATCACGCCATCCTTGACCATCGGCTGCGCCTGCTGACCACGCTGCTTTTCACCGCCGAACGAAAAGGCCCAGACCGGGCGCAGTTCCTTCACGTTATTGACATTGAGGATGTCCAGCGGACTGTAGCGCTGGCCCTGGACGCCGAGGCCGTTGGTGACGACCTGCCCGGGGTTTTTCGGGTCCTGGAGAATGTCCTGATCGGTGACGGCGGCCAGGGCCGAGCCGGACAGCAACATGGCACTGAGCAGCACACTGAGGGCGAAGGGTTGACGACGTACGGGGTGGGTCATGACGGCTACCTCTGCGGTTATTGTTGTACCCGGAAATTTCTCCGGTCTGACGCAGATTCTTGGGCGCCGCCGCCGGTGCAACAATTGCCCGCAGTGCGGAGATTGCTAGTTCCTTAGTACATATCGAGGATGAGAGGAGCGTCAGTGCCGATACTGCCAGCGCTCGCCCGCAGCGCAACAGCCGACACAATGACGCCTATCGGTTATTGGTACATGTCGGGTACGTCATAGCGCAGGCCATAGCTGGCGTAAATCGCCTTGAGCGTGCCGTCGCGGATCAAGCCTTCCAGCGCTTCCTCTACCGCATAGGCCAGCTGACGGTTGCTTTCATGCACCGCCATGCCGATCTCCCAGAGCTGCTTGCCCATGTTCGGGTAGGCGTTTTCTGCCAGCGCCAATTGCGGATCGGCCGCCTCGTGCACCTGCCAGTCGATCTCGCCGCGCATCGCCATCACCGCATCGACCTCGCCGGCCTTCATGGCAGCAAAGGCCTGGGGTACCCCCGGATAGTGATGAGTACTGGCCCTGAGCATGCCGTTGAACACCGAGGTCAGGTAGAACGACGGCACACTGTCGACCTCAACCCCGATGGAGTGATGCTCGAACACTGCAACGCTGCCTACCGACTCCAGTCGACGACGGTCGTAAGCGACCTGCCATTGCTCGTTCTGGTAAGGCCCGAACATCACTACGTGGCCGTTCTCCAACTCACCGAGCTCGTTGCGCTTTTGCGAGTAGTCGCGGTCATACGGTACGCGCATCATCAGGTCGGCCAACTGCTGGTTGCGCAGTTGGCTGCCGCGCCAGATGTAGTCGCGCAAATCGTCGTCGAGCTTTTCTCCCGGCGGCGCCCAGATCAGCGTGAGACGGACACCGAGCGCCTTGGCCAGGGCCTGGGCCAGTTCAACATCGACCCCGCGTGGCGTGCCCGCCTCTTCGAAGCTGTAGGGGGCGAAATCCTTGTAGACCGCGACCTTCAGCTCCCCTTCGGCAATCATTTGGTCAAAGGTGCGGACCTGCGCCTGCACCGCCTGGCAACACAACAACACTGCACTGATGAACACCGCGAGCAGGCGCATGGGTCATTGCTCGACATGCACGCTGTCGAGGTAAGTGCGCACCGCCCACAGCGCTTCCTGGCTCAGGTAGTCGGCCATCTTCGGCATGTAGACCCGACCGTCGCGCACCGCGCCATTACGGACACGCTGGACGAACCATTCATCACCCGCTTCGCCGACATCCAGCAGGCGCAGGTCGGGGGCAATACCACCGGACTTGGCTTCCAGGCCATGGCAGGCGGCGCAGTTCTGGTTGTAGGCCGAAGAGCCGATTTCCAGAGCCTTGTCATGTTCAGGGGAGGACCGATAGGGGTTCGCCGCAGCCCAGCCATCGGCATCGACCTGCACGCCGGCATCCTTGATCGGGGTCAGGCCCTTGGTTTCCACTGCCTGGGGGACCACATTGCCATGAGCCCAGGTTGCACCGGCACCGAACAGGCCGGTCAGCAGCCCGGCAACCAGCAAGGCGTTGCGTTTTGTTGTCATTGTTTTGCCCTCAAGATTGCACGCAATACCTCTCTACAGAGGCTACGGACTCATCTTAGGAACAGCGCGGCACGATCCGAATGCTGCTTTGGTGGTCGCCCGCTCATCCCTTGGTAGTAGGGCTTGTGGCGAAGCGCTGGGCGATCGGCGGCCTGCGCGCCTAATTCCCTGGGGTCACGGGGACCACCGGCACGGAGACAGGGCGGGCTCCGTGCAGTTTGTCGACGCCGATCAGGCTCAGGATCAGCAGCAACGGCAGGAGCAACGCTTTAAGAATTCGCATGATCGTTGTGCTCCGGGTGGGTGGCTGTTACCCATGCTAAAACCGCGCCGCACGCGGCAAGTTACGACCTTGGTACTGGCTCACTGGTACTTTCTGCATATTTCGCTGCCCTCCCGGACTTCCTATGCTGGCGCCATACGAAGTGGAGTGCCCTATGCGCCAGCTTATTGGTTACGCCCTGTTCTATTGGTTGGCGATTGCCTGCTCCGCGTTGCTGGCCACCCAGAGCCAGGCGGACGACGACCCGTTGCAAGTGCGCATCGGCTACCTGGGTTATCGCCCCGATCCCGGACCATTGCTGTCCACTGTCATCCCCGAACCCACTGATGCGGGGCTGCGAGGTGCCGAGTTGGCAATCATCGACAGCAACAGCACCGGGCGCTTTCTCAAACACGACTATCACCTGCAAAGCACCGTCGTCGACAGTCCCGAAGCGTTGCTCGAAGCCGCCAGAGTCCAGCACGCTCAAGGCCTGCGATTGTTCGTGGTGAATGCGCCGCTGGACAGTCTGCGCCAGCTCAGCGCCGCCCTGCCCGACAGCCTGCTGTTCAATGCCGGCAGTGCCGATGACAGCCTGCGCAGCACCGACTGCCTGGCCAACGTGCTGCACAGTCTGCCCAGCCGGGCCATGCTGGCCGATGCACTGGTGCAGTTCATGGTGGTGCGCAAATGGCAGCGGGCGTTGCTGATCGTCGGTCAGACGCCGGAAGACCAGGCCTATGCCGCCGCTCTGCGACGGGCCATGAAACGCTTCGGGCTGAAGATCGTCGCCGAGAAACCCTGGACGTTCGACAACGACCAGCGCCGCAGCGCCCAGGCCGACATGCCCCTGTTCACCCAGACCGCCGAATACGACGTGGTGCTGGTGGCGGATGAGCGCGGCGACTTCGGCGAATACGTCCCCTACCAGACCTGGTACCCGCGCCCCGTGGCCGGCACCCAGGGACTGACCCCAACCGGCTGGCACCACAGCGTGGAAACCTACGGGGCCGCCCAGTTGCAGAAGCGCTTCGAAGCCCTGGCCGGACGCAATATGAACGACCGCGACTTCGCCGCCTGGGTCGCCGTGCGCAGCATCGCCAGCGCAGTCAGTAAACTGCGCCAGACCGACCCGGTGGCCATTCGCCAACTGGAACTCAGTGACCAGTTGCCACTGGACGGTTTCAAGGGCCGCAAACTCAGCTATCGCCCATGGAACGGCCAGTTGCGCCAGCCGATCCCCATCGTCCAGCCGCGAGCGCTGGTCAGCACCGCGCCCGAGGACGGCTTTTTACACCCCACCAATGAAATGGACAGCCTGGGTTTCGACAAACCTGAAGTGAGTTGCCGCTATCCCTGATCACACCACCACAACAATAAGGAATCCGCCATGCGCCGCACCCTGCTCACTTGCGCCCTCCTGCTCGCCGCCGGGCAAGCCGTGGCGAGCACTGCCTGGGTCTCCAACGAGAAAGACAACAGCCTGAGCCTGATCGACATGCAGACCCTGCAAGTCACCGAGACCCTGCCCGTGGGCCAGCGTCCGCGCGGGCTGTTGCTGTCCCACGACAATAAATTGCTGTACATCTGCGCCAGCGACTCGGACCGGGTCCAGGTGATGGATGTGGCCACCCGCAAGATCATCAAGGAGCTGCCCTCCGGCAAGGACCCGGAGCAATTCGCCCTGCACCCCAACAACCGCTGGCTGTATGTCTCCAACGAGGACGATGCACTGGTGACGGTGATCGACACCGAAACCGCCAAGGTCCTGGGCCAGGTCAATGTGGGCGTCGAACCCGAAGGCATGGCGGTCAGCCCCGACGGCAAGTGGGCGGTCAACACCAGTGAAACCACGAACATGCTGCACTGGATCGACACCAGCACCCAGACCCTGACCGACAGCACCCTGGTGGATCAGCGGCCGCGTTTCGTCGAGTTCAATCGGGATGGCTCGCAACTCTGGGCTTCCGCCGAAATCGGCGGCACCGTAACCATTCTCGATGTGGCGACCCGCAAGATCCTCAAGACCCTGAAGTTCCAGATCAAGGGCGTGCACCCGGACAAAGTACAGCCGGTGGGCGTCAAGCTCAGCGCCGACGGCAAGTACGCCTTCGTCGCACTGGGCCCGGCCAACCATGTGGCGGTCATCGATGCCAAAACCTTCGAAATCCTCGACTACCTGTTGGTCGGGCGACGCGTCTGGCAAATGTCGTTTACCCCGGATCAGAGCCAGTTGCTGGCGACCAACGGGGTCAGCGGCGATGTATCGGTGATCGATGTCAACAGCCTCAAAGTCATCAAATCGGTGAAGGTCGGACGCTACCCATGGGGTGTGGTGGTCACGCCATGAACGCCCTTGATGTCTGCGACGTGAGCTTCGCCTACGGCCCGCGCGAAGCACTGAAACAGGTCAGTTTCAGCCTGGCGCCCGGGCGTTTCGCGGCACTGCTGGGGCCCAACGGCGCGGGCAAGTCAACGCTGATCGCCCTGCTCACCCGGCTCTATGACCTGCAACGCGGGGACATTCGAGTCGGCGGTTGCTCGTTGCGCAACGCCGCGCGCCCGGCCTTGCGTCAATTGGGGGTGGTGTTCCAGCAAAGCACTCTGGACCTGGACCTGAGCATTGAACAGAACCTGCGCTATCACGCCGCGTTGCAGGGTTTGTCGCGCGGCCAGAGCCAGAGGCGGGTCGATGCCGAACTGGCGCGCCAAAGCCTGAGCGAGCGACGGCACGAACGGGTTCGTGAACTCAATGGCGGGCATCGTCGGCGGGTGGAAATTGCCCGCGCCCTGCTCCACGAACCGCGCTTGCTGCTGCTGGATGAAGCCAGTGCCGGCCTCGACCCGGCCAGCCGCCTGGCGCTCAATCGGCACATTCGCACACTGTGTCACGAACAACAGATCAGTGCGCTCTGGACCACCCACCTGCTGGACGAAGTGCACCCCAACGATGACCTGCTGATCCTCCATCAGGGCCGGCTGGTCGCCAGCGGACAGGCGGACGCACTGAGCCGGGAGCACGGCGGCGACCTTGATGCCGCTTTCGCCCGCCTCACCCCTTCACCAGGCCTCGCGGCCACTACCGGAGTCAGCACCCGATGAACGCATACTGGCGGTGTTTCAGCGGTATCGTGTTGCGCGAATGGCTGCGCTTCGTGTTGCAACGCACGCGTTTTCTTAGCGCCCTGGTGCGCCCGCTACTGTGGCTGCTGGTGTTCGCCGCAGGATTTCGCGCTGCCTTGGGTATCGCGATTATCGAACCCTACGACACCTACATTCCCTATGAGGTGTACATCATCCCGGGCCTGGCCTGCATGATCCTGCTGTTCAACGGTATGCAGGGCTCGCTGTCGATGGTCTACGACCGGGAGATGGGTAGCATGCGGGTGCTGCTGACCAGCCCTCTGCCGCGAGCCTTTCTGCTGGGCAGCAAATTAGTGGCCACCTCGTTGATTTCCCTGTTGCAGGTTTATGCTTTCCTCGCCATCGCCTGGCTGTACGGCGTGCAACCACCGGCGGCGGGACTGCTGCTGGCATTACCGGTGCTGCTGCTGGTGGCCCTGATGCTCAGCGCCCTGGGGCTGCTGCTGTCCAACGCGATTCGCCAGTTGGAGAACTTTGCCGGGGTAATGAATTTCGTGATCTTCCCGCTGTTTTTCCTGTCATCGGCCCTGTATCCGTTGTGGAAGATGCTCGAGGCCAGCCAGTGGTTATACTGGCTCTGTGCCCTGAACCCGTTCACCCATGCGGTGGAGCTGGTGCGTTTTGCCCTGTACGAACGCCTCAATCTGCTGGCATTGGCGGTGTGCCTGGGGCTGACCCTGCTGTTCAGCTCGCTTGCGGTGCTGACTTTCAATCCCCAGCATGCGGCGTTACGCAAGGCCGGATAACCCGTCTCCTACTTTAGTACTGGTTTTCTTATCTATGGTCGCATTCACAAAGCACCGTCCCTGGCATGTAATGGGTCCATGACAAACAGGATGAGAGCCTGTGCCGAGTGCCTTGCGTCGCCGGCAGCCCCTTTCCCTGACGCCATAGCCTGAGAACCCTGCCCCACCCTAATCACAATAACGAGGTGAAAGGCCATGTATAAAATTCTGATTGCCGACGATCACCCGCTGTTTCGCGAAGCCATTCACAACGTTATCAGCGACGGCTTTCCGGGCAGCGAGGTGATGGAGACCGCCGACCTCGAGAGCGCCCTGACGCTGACCCGGCAGCACGACGACCTGGACCTGATCCTGCTGGATTTGAACATGCCCGGCATGCACGGCCTCAATGGCCTGATCAATCTGCGCAACGAGGCGCCGACCATTCCGGTGGTGATCGTCTCTGCCGAGCAGGACAAGCAGGTGGTACTGCAAGCCATCACCTATGGCGCCGTGGGCTTTATCACCAAGTCTTCGCCACGCTCGCAAATGACCGAGGCGATCGAGCAGATCCTCAACGGCAACGTTTACCTGCCGCCGGACATCATTCGCACGCAAAAAAGCGCCTTCACTCGACGCATGAGCGAAACCCCGAGCTTTCCTCCCGAATTGCTCCAGGCCCTGACCCGCAAGCAACTGCTGGTGCTCGAACGCATGACCAAGGGTGAATCGAACAAGCAGATCGCCTACACCCTGGACATCGCCGAAACCACGGTCAAGGCCCACGTCTCGGCGATCCTGCGCAAGCTCAACGTGCACAACCGGGTGCAAGCGATCCTCAGTGCCGGGGATATCGACTTCGGCGCTTATCTGCGGCGCTAGGTTCTTCTGGCGCGAGAGCAAAAGATCGCAGGCTGCGATCTTTTGCTCTTCGATCGCGCCTCAAGGCTGTCCGAGCAGATGGCTCATCGCAGTCTTGAGTTTCATCGGCCGCACCGGCTTGTGCATCAGGGTGTGGCCGCGTTCGCGGATCTGTTGCTTGAGTTCGTTGCTGTAGTTGGCAGTGATCATCATCGCCGGTATCGGCAGGGCCCGACGCGCGTTGATCCGCGCCACGGCATCGACACCGTTGCAGTCGTTATCCAGGTGGTAGTCGGCGATCAGCAGGTCGGCTTCGGCATGGTAATTGTCCACCTGACGCGCCAGGTCCTCTTCCGATAATGCAGTGACCACCAGGCAGCCCCAGCCTTCCAGCAAGGTCCGCATACCGGCACAAATCGCAGCATCGTTGTCCAGCACCCACACCCGCGCACCGCGCAGGCGTTCGAGCATCGGCTCGCTGATCACCGGGCTCGGCTGAGCCTTGGGCGCGGTGGCGCTGAGAGGGACTTCGACGGCAAACATCGAGCCCTTGCCCGGCCACGAACGCACCCGAATCCGGTGGCCGAGGATGCTGGATATCTTCTCGACGATAGCCAAGCCCAGGCCCAACCCGCGATCCAGGTTCGGCCGCTGCACATCACCGCGTTTGAATTCCTGGAAAATTTCTTCCAGACGCTCCTCGGCGATCCCGATGCCGCTGTCCCAGACTTCGATCGACAGGTGCCGACGATGCCGTCGGCAGCCCAGCACTACCCGGCCGCCGGGGGTGTAGCGAATCGCATTGCTCAGCAGGTTACGCAGGATCCGCGCCAAGAGCTGGATGTCGCTGCGCACCAGCGCCGAGCAGGCCACGAAGTGCAACTCAAGCCCTTCGCTGCGTGCTATCTGGGCATATTCGGTGGCCAGGTTGTCGATCAATTCGCTGAGGGCGAACGGCGCGATATCGGCCTTGATCACCCCGGCATCGAGCTTGGAAATATCCACCAGTGTGCCCAGCAGATTCTCCACATCCTCCAGGGAATTGCTGACATTGCGCACCAGTGTCGCATTGGCTACCGGCTCGCGGCGCTCAAGCAGCGCACTGGTAAACAGCCGCGCCGCGTTCAACGGTTGCAGCAGATCATGACTGACGGCAGCGAGGAATTTGGTTTTCGACAGGTTGGCCTGTTCGGCCTCCAGCTTGGCCTCGCGCAAGCGCGATTCGACCCGACTGCGTTCGTCGATCTCGCGCAGCAACTGGTCATTCAGGGTGGTCAGTTCGGCCGTGCGTTCGCGCACCCGCAGCTCCAGATTCTGATAGGCCTGGTGCAGCGCTTGCGCCGTTCTGCGACGCTCGGTGATGTCGCGAATCAGCACAAAAATCCCCACCACCTCACCACTGGCCAGACGGTTCGGGACATAGGAGCGCAGCATGTAGCGCTCCTGATTATTGATGTTGGTTTCGGCCACCTCAAAGGTCACGCTTTCACCCGCCAAGGCCCGCGCCACATAGCTCTCCAGCCGCTGATAGTGCTGTTCGCTGTGCACCTCGCGCAGACTCTGGCCGAGCATCACGCCCCGTGGCCAGCAATACCATTCTTCATAAACCTTGTTGGTGAACTCGTAGACCAGGTCGGCATTCAGATAGGCGATCAGCGCCGGTACATGGTCGGTGATCAGGCGAATCCAGCGCTCGCTCTCACTGAGGGCCTCGGCATGCTGATAGCGCTCGGTGATGTCGGTGAAGGTGTTGACGAAGCCGCCGGTGGGCAGCGGATGGGTGCGGATTTCCAGTACCCGTCCGTCGTAAAGGCGCTGCTCGCATTCGTGGATGATCCTCCCGTTATCGTCGCGACTGTCCGGGGTCAGCAGGCGCAACTCACTGTCGCCGATCACCTCGGCAAAGGGCCGGTGAGCGGCCACCGGCGCCAGGCCGCTGAGTTCGAGAAAGCGCCGGTTCCACAACTCCAGGATGCCCTCGGCGCTGACCATGGCCACCCCTTGGGACAGGTTGTCCACCGCTCGCTGCAACAGACGGGATTTTTGCGCGACAGCCTGTTCGCGGCGCACGGTTTCGCTGAGCTTGACCTCAGTGATGTCGGTAAACAGCATCACCCGCCCGCCTTCCCGGGTGGAGCGCTCGCTGACTTGCAGCCAACAACCGCTCTGCAGCCGATAGAGCAGTTGCTCGTCGGCATGGCCTCGCGGTTCTTCGTTGAACAGCCCGGTGGCGGTCATCAGTCGCTTGACCTCGGCCAGCCGCATGCCAGCGATAATCCGCACCTTGCTGTTGGCCCAGAATGCCTTGAATCGGCTATTGAACAGCACAATGCGCTGGTCTTCATCGAACAGCACGAAGGCATCGGAGATGCTCTCGATCGCATCGATCAGATACCGGTGAGCGGTTTCGGCCCGTAGCCGGGCTTCGCTGAGCAAGTGATTGCCGGCCTTGAGTTCGGCCATGGCCTGGTTCAATGCATCGGTGCGCTCGCGGACCTGCTCGGCCAGCACCACCGAATGCTGAAATGCCGAATAAGGGTCGTTGCCCCGCGTCACCCCGGACTCGATCCGCTCGATCAGCGCGTCATTGATGCGCTGTAACTTGCGGTTCTCATGCTGCAGTCGGGCGACCTGCTGTTGCAGTTCAACGGCTGACAGGGGTTCGGTTCCGGGCAATGGCAACTCCGGTGAAGGTTTGGTTGATGTGCATGCCATTGAACTGTTCTCCATAGGTGTTGAAACCCATCACCCGCTGCTCGCGCAAGAACGCGCCGATCTGTTCCAGGCCATTACCGCCTTCCAGCTCCAGGCGCCGGAGAAAACAATCGCAACCGATGGTCAGCAGCAGCTCGCCGAGACGCGCCTGCAAACCGTCGAACAAATGTTGCAGATTCGGCAGCATGGGCCCGGGGGTCATGGCGGTCAGCACGATGCCGTTCTCCACCGCACAATAAAAACTCAGGCTCAGGTCCGGATGAACCTGCTGGATCGCCCGCACGTAATACTGGTCGTGGATCCGCACCGCCAGCGGGTGGGCGGCGAATACCCGGTGATCGAGCTCGGCCACCGGCACACCGATGTGGCGCGCGTACTCTTCGGCAGCGGGCTCGGCGTTAAGCTCGAAGACCCGACGCTGGGCACTGTCAGCACCCGTCACCACCAGTTTCTCTTCGCGGGGCAGGATGTGATGGGTGGTGAACACTTCGAAATCCAGCCAGGTATTGACCAGCACCACCACCGCCGCGCCGCAGTGGAATTCACCCTCGAAATAGACGTGAGTGTGAGTCAGGTAATTGTCGTCGCCGGCTGAGCCACCGAAATGCGGAATGTCCCCCAGTGCTGCGCTCAAGGCAGCCAGGACCATCTCCTCACGACTGGACAGGCCATCAAGCAGGGTCAGGGCGAAGCTGTTGCCCTTGATCGGCGCCAGGGTGTTGCTGCGACAGTCGCTGACCAGCCTCTCGACCATCCGTTGGGCGTCGATCAGGCTGAAGCGCTCCATTTCGTCGATCCGTTCGGTGGCGATGGAAAAGTGCCGATGATCAAAACCGACCGCTGTCACGCAATTGCGGCCATAGCCAAGGGGAGTGATTTCACCGGCGCTGGTGCAACCCACCAGGCGGATACCGCCGAAACTCTGCTCCAGGGCTTCGCCCAGCGCCTGCAAATCGTATTCGGCAGAACAGAAAAACAGCACGAAGCCCAAGTGCGGATGCAACAGCTGTCGCGCCAGTTCCTGGGCCACCAGCCGGGCATCGGTCGCCTGGGACATTGCACTGACGACACCCTCGTTCTGGGCCTGCTGCATCTTCGCCTCCTGCCGGCGCGCAATACGAGGCCTGAGTGTACGAAGCCTGCCGGCTGCCACGAATGCTACTTGGGTAGGGGTTAGCCGCTTCCATGGGATGAAAAGGCCGGTCGATCAGACGTTGCCGCCGAAGGATCGCAGCCTTCGGCGGTGCCGACAGAATGTATCTGTGCAGGCGCTGCAGCAGGCGACGATGCTGGAGATCGAGCCTGCAAAGACAGCCGGTCGGATGATCGGGGTTTACCAGGTCAGCCTCCGAAAACAAAACACCCCGCGAAAGCGGAGCTCTCGCAGGGCGTGGGGTGACCCTCTCATTAACTGTCTGCCCCTAAGGAGCAAGCAGCTTTTTAAAGCTTGTTTGTTAACGTGGGGAAAACCAGATTGCAGGCACCTCACTCTGAACCGTAATGGTCTTCACTTGGGTATAGGCATTCAGTGTTTCCCGGCAAAACTCCCTGCCGATCCCACTGTTTTTATAGCCACCAAACGCAGTGCCATCGGTGATATTTGAGTAGCGGTTGATCCATACCGAGCCTGCCTCCAACCGCCCCGCCGTTTCCATTGCATGCTTGAGGTTGCAGGTGTAGATACCGGACGCCAATCCATACTCTGTATCGTTCGCCTGGGCGATCATGGTTTCGTAGTCGTCCCAGATGATCATCGACAGCACCGGGCCAAAGATTTCCTCCTGACAGATCCTCATGTCATTGCGCGCCAATAGCAGGGTCGGTTGGATAAAGTACCCATACTCGCAACCTGGCACTTGCGCCCGCCCCCCACCGGCAAGCAGTTCGGCGCCTTCCTTGAGCCCGATGTCGATGTACTCCAGCACCTTCTCGCCTTGGCGGGCGTTGACCAGGCAACTGACGCGTACGCTCTCGTCTTGTGGTGAGCCGACCTTGACCCGCTTGAACGAGGCAATCAATTTCTCTCTGAACGCATCGGCGATATCCGCGTGCACAAACAGTCGTGTACCCGCCAGGCATGACTGCCCATTATTGTGAATGGCTGCGAAGGTTGCGTTGTCGACCACGGTATCCATATCGTCAATATCGGGGAACACGATATTGGCACTCTTGCCACCCAACTCCAGAGTAACGGGTACCAAGCGCTCGGCAGCTACCTTGGCAACGGTCCTGCCGACTTCGGTGCTGCCGGTGAAGGACAGCTTTCTTACCAGGGGATGTTGACTCAAAGCCGCACCGACCACCGCCCCCAACCCCGTGACCATGTTTACCACACCAGGCGGTAGGATGCCGTTGATCAACTTGCCAAGTTCAAGGGTCGACAGCGAAGCATTTTCATCCAGTTTTAACACCACGGTATTCCCCGCCACCAACGCCGGCGCCAGCTTGAACGCCGCCATGATCGCCGGGGCATTCCAAGGAATGATCTGCCCACAGACGCCCAGCGGTTCGCGCTTGGCGATTGCATAGCCACCTTCGATCTCCCGCCCGGAATCTTCATGGGCCATGATCACCGAGGCAAAGTAGCGGTAGTAGCGCACAGCGGTCAGGTAGTCCTTGCGCACTTCGCTGATGCAGCGACCCACGTCATGGGAGTCGATGCGGGCCAGGCGTTCGCTGTGGGCTTCAATTGCATCGGCCAACAGGTTGATTAGTCGCGCCCGGGCCTGTTGTCCTTGTGCTCTCCATGCCGGATAGGCGTCCTGGGCCGCCAGGACTGCACGGTTCACATCCTGCTCGTTGCAGTAATGGATATCCGCCAGATGTTTACCCGTGGCCGGATCAATGGCGGCGAATGGACGATCGCCAGGGGTTTCAAATATGCCGTTGATAAGTGGTCCGTATGAGCGATCCAGTTCGATGTTCATCATCAAGTCCTCTGCTTAATTAATGCGTCCGCCCAGGACAATCGATGTGCTAGGCTTCCAATATTTTGCTTTTCGTCCAAAAAGGTGCCCCATGGACCCACTTTCCGGTGTGCTTTCACTGTTGAGAATTCGCAATTACCACTCGGCAACCTTGAGATTGGGCGGCGATTGGGCGTTCAACTTCCCCAGGAACGAAGGCATCAAATTCACCGCCGTGGTGAAGGGCAGTTGCTGGTTGCAGGTCAAAGGCGAGCACGCGCCGCAACAACTCCAGCAAGGCGATTGCTTCCTGATGACCCGTGGCGTGCCGTTTACTCTGTCCAGCGACCTGTCGGTACCGGCCAGGGACTCCGAAGGCCACTTCCAGATCCTGGCCAAGGACGAAATCACCCTCGACCACGGTGGCGACGAAGTGCAACTGGTGGGCGGGCGTTTCGACTTCACCGGGATCCCGACCCAGTTCCTGCTCAGCACCCTGCCCTCGCTGGTTCATGTGCCGGTTGACTCACCTGAAGCATCACTGCTGCGCTGGGCTCTGGAGCGTTTCACTTCAGAATTGCAACATCGTCAGCCCGGCCGGTCGCTGATGAATGAGCACCTGGCACACATCATGTTGGTGGAGGTGCTGCGCGCTCACCTCGCCACCCTGGACAGCTCCGGTATGGGCTGGTTCTTCGGCCTGGCGGACCGCAATCTCAGCGCCGCCTTGAGCGCCATGCATGCCGAGCCTTCCTACCGATGGACCGTCGAAAAACTGGCACGCCTGGCGAACATGTCCCGGTCTGCCTTCGCGCTACGTTTCAAACAGATCGTCGGCGATGCCCCGATGGAGTACCTGACTCACTGGCGCATGCTGCTGGCCGGTGATCGCCTGAGAAACTCCAGCGACTCGGTATCGACCATCGCCTTCTCCCTGGGCTATGAGTCGGAGAGCGCCTTCAGTACCGCGTTCAAACGAGTCATGTCGCAATCGCCACGCCAGTACCAGCGCGAGCAAGCCGTCCAGGCTTAATGCAGCCCCCCGCCAATCACCAGGATCTCGCCGGTGATCCAGCCAGCATCGTCAGAAGCCAGGAAAGCGACAGCTGGCGCGATGTCCTCGGGGCTGCCGATACGGCCCAACGGAGTAATAGCCTCGATCTTCTGGCGGAATGCGTCCTCGAAGAAGCCGCTGGCATGCACGCCTTCCGTGACCACCAGGCCTGGATTGACCGAATTGACCCGGATATTCTTCGGGCCCAGTTCGTTGGCCAGGGTCTTGGTAATGGCATCCACCGCGCCCTTGGAGGCGGTATAGACCGTCGAGTTGGCGGGGGTGAACGAGGTGACGCTGGAGCTGATATTGATGATGCTGCCGCCCTTGGGATTGAAAACGGCGACAGCTTCCTGGGTGCATTGGATCAAGCCCAGAACATTCAGGTTGAACTGGCGATTGAACTCCTGTTCGGTGATTTCAGCCAATGCACCAGTAGCATAGACACCAGCATTGTTCACCAGGATATCGATATGGCCATGCTCATGAACGATGGCCTTGAACAGTGCCTTCACTTCAAGGGCATTGGAGACGTCAGCCCGGATGGCATAGGCCCTGGCACCCGTTTCCAGAATCTGTGAAACCACCCGATCAGCATCTTCTCGGCTACGGGTATAGTTGACGATCACCGTCGCGCCATCTTTGGCCAGTTGCCTGGCGATCGCCGCGCCGATGCCTTTGGACGAACCGGTGACCAGAGCGATTTTCCTGTGCAGTTTTTTCATCATCAAATCCTTCGCTTGCAGGTTCAGAAACACTGAACACAGCTTATGAGCGGCGACTTGAAGGGGTAATAGCTGGTGCTCCAAAATACTTTCGTTATCGTCCAGACGCCTAAGCGCTTCAGTGATCGCCAACGCCACAGTGCCAAGTACAAGAACAGCAGCGAAATCAGCAACGGCATCAAAGCGATATAGATCAACGTGAGTTCCATCCCATGTGTTCGAGCGTTTGCCGATCTTGACTGAAGCCAACGCCTCGCCCGGCAAACTGTTGCACCGTTCAGCCGTTAGCCAAGAAGACACTGAACCAGATAATGAGGCTTGCCGCCGTGATTAGACTTTATCCATTCACCCTGTCCCCCCAGGATCGCTCCCCCCTGGATATGCCTGGACGATAACGAATAAAGCCTGGGGTTTCAGGCATGGTGCTTACTACCCGAAGACCTATCATTTGGCGGGCGGGTGAAGCCCGCAAAAATCATGTAAGCCGTACGCACCAAATCTTTCATTTCGGTAAAAGCCCAAAAGGTCGGGCGGGGAGAGTCATGCCTGTAACTACCCATCAAAGAAACGGCTTCCTGTTGTTTTTGGCACTATCATTGATGGCGTCGCTCATGAACAGCAGTGCCCCAACACCGCTGTACCCTTTTTACAAAGAACACCTGCTACTCAGCGCTGTGGACTTGACCTTTATCTTTGGTGCGTATGGCGCCGGGGTACTGTTGTCACTGGTGACCATGGCCCGTGTGGCCGGGCGCACGAAAGACCAGCGTACTTTTCTGATACCAGCCACCGTGCTGGTCCTCATCGGTGCCTGGCTGTTTTCCCAAGGCAGCTCGCTGTGGTACCTGTGCGCTGCCCGTCTGGTAGCAGGGTTGGGCACCGGGACGCTGACCGCCAGCATTAACGTAGCGCTGAAGCACTTCGGCCCTGATGACAATGGCAAGCTGGCGGCCTTGCTGGCCACGTTGGCCATGGTCACCGGGCTGGCACTCGGTCCAGTGTTGAGCAGCGCCGCCTTGCAACTGGATCTTTATCCGGTGGGTCTACCCTTCTGGCTGATCATGGCCCTGGTGGTGACCACGACCGTGGGCACCCTGGCGCTGTGGCCACGACAGAAGAAGGACGCAGCACAGCCCAAGGCAATGCAGGAGCATCCGAGGAGTCTGCGCGATGCATTCGAAGGAAGCGGGCCCCCCTTTCACCTGTGCGCCTGGTCGGTATTTTTCAGTTGGTCTTTTGCCGCCTGCGTCTTTGTCATCGGCCCGGGAGCTGCCGAACAGCAGCTGAATTTAAGTGACCGTGGCGCGTTTGGCTATGGTATTTCGGTGTACCTGCTGATCGCCGGTGCCAGTCAATTGCTCTGCCAACGGCTGGATGCTCGCCGCACCCTCCTATCTGGCCTGGCAGCCCAAAGCGTGACATTCCTGATCCTGCTGGCGGCGTTTTACAACCACTCGCTGATGCTTGGTGCTGTGGGGTTGGTTGTCGGTGGCTACGCTTACGGGGCAATCTTCGTCGGCAGTGCCAGGCTGATAAACCAACTGGTTCCGGCTCATAGCCACGCCAAGCTGGTTTCCTATTTCTACATCACGGTTTACCTGTTTAACGCGGTCCCGATTCCATTAGGGCTCATGGTGGATGTGCTGGGTATAGCCCAAGCCGTCACCGTTTCCCTCAGCGTATTCCTCGTTATCGGGATGGGCCTGATTGTGCTCTCTACAAGAACCGCGTTCTCTCGACGCTGGCCAGCCTGAACCAATCTGCGCGGGACTCTCCATTCAGCCTTTGAGCAGGTGCCGAATACGTACAGGTTTTCCGGCGATTTGAAAGCGCCGGGCGGCTGATTCGATTTTCAACTCGGCGCGAGTGACTCGACCGTGATGGCGTAGATGATCGAGCCAGGACTCGTCAAAAAACAGCTCTATCCACCGTTGCGGATTTTCGGTGTCCTGCATCAATTGCCAGGAAAAAGAACCATTGCGGTGGCGCATTCTGCGCACTTCTTCCATAGCCTCTTTGAAGGCATCGGCATCTGCCGTATCAATCTCATACTCGACCGTGATCATGACTGGCCCACGTTCGCCATCAGCATCGACACTCAGCAACGGTTGAGGCCAATGCAGCGAAGGGGCCAGGTCTTCTGCGCTCAGCGTGGGCAGTTTGAACCACCGGCCCAGCGCGACTCCCGCCACCATGATGACAGCGGCAAAACTCAGCGATATCGAGATCGAAAGCCAGCTGGCGATCAGCCCCCACACCACACCGCCCATGGCCATGCTGCCAAAAAACGTCAGAATGTAGACCGCCAACGCCCTGGCCCTGACCCACGCCGGTACCGATGTTTGCGCAGACACCTGAAGGCTGGACAATACCGCGATCCAGGCAGCACCACTGATGAGCATCACCGGGATAAGCAGATAGAAATCCCGAACCCATGCCAACGCCAGCAAGACTGTCGCATAGATAAGGCTGGCCGATGCCACCAGCAGATTGACCGCAATATGACGACGAATTGCGGGCAGAAACATTGCGCCCGCGACCGCCCCGATCCCGACGCAACCGAGCAAGATCCCGAATTGCTCAGCACTGCCCTTCAACTCACCTCGCACAATCAGTGGAAGCAACGACATGCCGGCGCTTGCGCCGAGAAAGAAAGCCAGGGCACGCACCATGACTCGCTGTAGTTCGCGTGAACTACGGGCATGGCGCCAACCCACACGGATAGCGCCAAACAGCCGTTCTGCCGGTAATACGGACGGTTGTGGCGTACGACGCCACAAGGCGAGCACGGCGATAACGCCAAAGAAAGACAGGGCGTTGACGGCAAATGTCGCCCATGGCCCTACCAGGCTGATGATGATGCCAGCGATGGCCGGTCCGAGCGCTCGGGCAACGTTGACCCCCACGCTGCTAAGCGATATCGCGGCGGGCAGATCACTCGCTGGAACCAACTCGGGTGTCAACGCTGACCATGCGGGCATGGTCAGCGCTGTTCCAACCCCCATGGCCAGCGTAAAGAGGAGTAAAAGCGTCGCGCTCATCAGGTTCGCCAAGGTGATCAAGGCGAGCACAAGCGCAATGACGGCCATCCCTGTCTGGACAGCCAACAGGTAACGTCGTTTGTCGATGATGTCGGCCAGCGCACCAGCGGGTAGCGCGAGAAGGAACATGGGAGCGGCACCCGCTACCTGCACCAGAGACACCATGAAAGGACTGGCCGACAAGGAGGTCATCAGCCAGCCAGCACCCACTTCATGCATCCACGTCCCGATGCTGGATGCAATGCTGGCAAGCCACAGACTGCGAAACAATCCATGACGAAGCGGCTGCCAGGCCGACGTTGTCGGTGGCTGCTCATTGGTCATCGTACTCACCCGTCTCTCCTTACAGTTTGCTCAGGAGTGGCCAGCGATGCGACAGACTCGTACCCACTGCCAATTTCCCAGACCCGCCGACCAGAATCGTCGAGAAGATGATCAGCAGCAGCCAGGCGAACTGGCCCTCGGCCAGGCTCCACTCGGGATGAACCCGGATAACCGAGACAACCAGCAAAAAGAGCACAGGCAGTGTCGCAAGGCGCGTCAGCAGTCCCACTGCGATGAATATCGGACAAAACACTTCCGCGAAAATTGCCAGCGACAAGGTCAACCGAGCCCCCATGCCAAACGGGTCTTCAATCAACGTCAGTTCGTGCTCAAAATTGAACAGCTTAGGCAATCCGTGCACCAGCAACAGCATCAGTACACCGGTGATGCGTAGCCAACACAGCGCTACATCCGCTGCAGTCGTCGTATTCATATCAGATGTGGACATGTTCCATTGCTCCCCACCGCTCGCCTGAGTGCGCCTCCTCCCCTATCAAGGAAGAGGCGCAATTCAGATCAGTGACCTTCCGATGCGTTAAACATGGTTTTGGCATAAATCAAACCAAGACCATAAGCGCCGCCGTGAGCGATAGAGGTTTTCACCGTCTCGTTATAGGTGTCGCTGCGAGCCCAGTCACGTTGCAGTTCCAGCAAGTACTGGAGTGAGGTCATCGGACGCGCACCGGCTTGAATCATGCGCTCGATAGCGCGCTCATGAGCCTCATCCGAAACGTCACCGCACGCATCGCAAATGATGTAGACCTCGAAGCCTTGTTCAAGCGCCGAGATCGCCGGGCCGACAATGCACACCGAAGTCCAGAGACCGGCAAGAACAATACGGTCGCGACCGATCTTGTTCACAGCGACAGCTATGCGCTCGTCTTCCCAGGTATTCATGCTGGTGCGGTCAATCAGTTCCTGACCGGCAAAAACCGAGGTGATTTCTTCAAACATCGGGCCCGAAAAGCTTTTTTCGGCGACGGTGGTAAGAATGGCCGGAACGCCAAACTCCTTCGCTGCCTTGGAGATCAGTGCAGCGTTATTGCGGAGTGAAACAGCGTCGATGGATTTGGTCGCAAATGACATCTGCGACTGAAAGTCGATCAGGATCAGAGCGTGGTTGCTTGGATTGATCAGACCTTTACCTGGTGCTGCTTTTGCGGTTGCCATAACACTTCTCCGGATATGTTTGAGAGGGGCTATTTTCGGCTTCGCTGTAGCAGAGCGATTGTATGGATGTGCGACTCTGGAAAAATCATGCTGATAAAATTTCTTTTTACGCCCACCGCCTCAGGCGTCCTCGGTCCGATCCAGCCGTTCACGCAAGAATTCGATCAGCGCCTGCACCGGTCGCGAGCCCTGGCGATGCTGCGGATAGACTGCCGATAACGTCAACGGCGCAGGGCGGAAGTTGTCCAGCACCGGCACCAGCCGCCCGTCCTTCAAGGCCGAGCCGACAATGAAGGTCGGCAAATAAGTAATGCCCATGCCGGCGATGGCCGCGTCCTTGAGCAATTCACCGTTGTTGACCCGCATCCTTCCGGTGACGTTCACGGTCAATGGTTTGCCCTGCCCTTCAAACCGCCATTGCACCTGGCGACCGTGGCCGTAAGGCAGGCAGTCATGGCTGTGCAAGTCTTCGGGGTGAACCGGCGTACCGCGCTCGGCCAGGTAGGCCGGGCTGGCGCAGTACACCCGCTGGATGGCGGCGAGGCGTCGGGCGATCAGCGTCGAGTCTTCCAGCACGCCAATGCGCAATGCCAGGTCGTAGCCTTCGCCGAGTAAGTCCACCGGACGATCACTCAAGTCCACTTCCACCGTGACGTCGCGATAGCGCTGCAAAAACACTGGCAGCAGGCACCCCAAGTGCGCCACCGCGAACGACAGCGGCGCGCTCAAGCGGATGGTGCCGCGTGGCTCGGCGGTCTGCCCGGCGATGCCCTGCTCCACGTGTTCGACTTCGCTCAGTAGACGTAGCGCCGATTCGTAATAGCTCTGCCCTAGCGGCGTGACGTCCAGCCGCCGGGTCGAACGATTGAGCAGCCGCACGCCGAGGCGCTCCTCCAATTGCATCAGCCGGCGGCTGACGAACTGCTTGGACAGGCCCAACTGATCGGCCGCCGCCGTGAAGCTGCCGGAGTCCATGACCTGGCAAAAAATACGCATGTCTTCGAACGGGTTCATTGTCACTTCCTGGTTGACAGTTAAACGCTTTATAGCCGCTTTTTCACTTTCAGGCACCTCATTAGTCTCTGCTCACGGTGTTGCTGAGACCTGAACCCCAGCGTCACAGCAGCCCGATCCCAAGGCATAAAAACTCGAACGATTGAAAAAGGAATTGACCATGAACATCAAGCAAACCCTCAGCGCTTCCCTCCTCGCCCTGTCCATCGGCAACGCTTTCGCCGCCGGCAGCCCCGGCGTCGAACACAACACCCAGGCCTTCCTCGATGCCCTCGCCGCCGGTGGTGGCAAACCGCTGGAGCAACTGAGCCCGAAAGACGCCCGCGCGGTGCTGACCGGTGCCCAGGCCTCGGTGAAGGTCGATCTGTCCGGTGTTGAAGTCAGCGACAAGGCGATCAAGGTCGACGGCCAGACGATCAACCTGAAAGTGGTGCGCCCAGCCGGGGCCAAGGGCGAATTGCCGGTGTTCATGTTCTTCCACGGTGGCGGTTGGGTACTGGGCGACTTCCCGACCCACCAACGCTTGATTCGTGATCTGGTGGTGGGCTCCGGGGCAGTTGCCGTGTACGTCGACTACACCCCGTCGCCTGAAGCGCACTACCCGACCGCGATCAACCAGGCCTACGCCGCCACCAAATGGGTGGCCGAGCACGGCGAGGACATCGGTGTCGACGGCAAGCGTCTGGCGGTGGCCGGCAACAGTGTCGGCGGCAACATGGCGGCAGTGGTGGCGTTGATGGCCAAGGAACAGAACACCCCGGCCCTGCGCTTCCAGTTGCTGATGTGGCCGGTGACCAACGCCGGGTTCGATAACGGCTCGTACCAGCAGTTTGCCGAAGGCCACTTCCTGACCAAAGGCATGATGCAGTGGTTCTGGGACAACTACACCACCAGCCCGGCCGAACGTGCGCAGATCCACGCCTCGCCACTGAATGCCAGCGCCGAACAGCTCAAGGGCCTGCCTGCCGCGCTGGTGCAGACCGCCGAATTCGACGTGCTGCGTGACGAAGGTGAAGGCTACGCTCGCCACCTCGATGCGGCCGGCGTGCCGGTGACCTCGGTGCGCTACAACGGGATGATCCATGACTTCGGCCTGCTCAATCCGCTGAGTCAGATTCCGGAAGTTAAGGCCGCAGTGCGACAAGCGGCGGCTGAGCTCAAGACCCATCTGAACTGAGTCCACATTGTGGCGAGGGAGCTTGCTCCCGCTGGGCTGCGCAGCGGCCCCAAAATCCTCAAGACACCGACGATTTTGTGAGTGCTGCGCACTCAAGCGGGAGCAAGCTCCCTCGCCACAAATGTCATCCTGACTTTGGAGTTCCTCATGTCCTTTCTCCTCACCCACCTGCTGTCCTGGAGCGCCCTGCTTCTGGTGCTCGACACACTGCTCTGGCACCTCGCCCCGTTCAAGCACCGCGTCCCGCGGGTCGGCGTGCGTCTGGCATTGTTTCTGGCGTTCAGTGCGCTGGTCATCAACGCCGGCGTCAGCCCGTTGCAGGCGCCGTTGTTCGCCGATGACCCTGTTGCACAACTGGGCGCCACGGCACTGGGGATTCTCTGGTGGCTGTACGCCGCGCGGGTGCTGACCGAAGTGATCGGCCTGGCCCTGATGCGCCGCATCGGTCACAGCGGTCGGTTGTTGCAGGATGTGATCGGTGCACTGGTGTTCCTGGCCTCCATTGTCGCTGCCGCCGGGTATGTGCTGGAGCTGCCGGTCAAAGGCCTGCTCGCGACCTCCGGGGTGGTTGCCATCGTGGTCGGTCTGGCGTTGCAGAGTACGTTGAGCGACGTGTTCTCCGGCATCGTGCTCAACACCACCAAGCCCTATCAGGTGGACGATTTGGTGATGATCGATGGTGTCGAAGGCAAGGTGCTCGATATCGACTGGCGCGCCACCCATCTGCTGACCAGCGCTGGCACCCTGGCCGTGGTGCCGAACTCGGTGGCGGCCAAGGCCAAGATCGTCAATCTCAGCCGCCCGACCCACCTGCACGGCGTGTCGATCAGCATCAAGGTGCCGAACCACGTCCGTCCGCGCCGGGTACTCGATGCCCTTGAGCGGACTCTGCAAGGCAGCAGCAGTCTGTTGCTCGATCCGGCGCCGAAAGCGCTGCTCAAAGAGGCCGGTGAAGAAATGTCCGAATACGTGGCCAGCGGTTTCATCGCCGAACTGGGCAAGAAAGGCGACGTGCGCAATCAACTGTTCGACCTCGCCCATCGACACCTTGAAGCGGCGGGCATCTCGCGGCATCCGGACGGTTTGATCGAACCCTCGAGCCGCGCCCGCGCACTGCTCGATGAAGTGAAGATTTTCCGCTCGCTCAGCCATGAAGAACGTGACCGCCTCGCCGAATCGATGGTGCCGCAGCAGTACACTGCCGGCCAGGTGGTGCTGGATCTGAACGAAGTGCCAGACAGCCTGTTTGTGATTGCCACCGGTGTCGTCAGCGCCAGCGTGTCCGACGGTAATGGCCTGGCCGAGGCAGGTCGCATGGGGCCGAGCGAAGTCATGGGAGAACAGAGCATCCTTGCCGATACGCCGTCCCAGGCGACGTTCACCGCGCTGACTTCCTCCATCATCTACCGTCTCGACAAGAACCTGACCCGCCAGTGTATGGAGCAGCGCAACGAAGTGGGCCAGGCGTTGAACAAGTTGCAAGCGGTACGGCAACAGAACAGTCGGCTGGCGTTGATGGCCAAGCCTGTGCCGGTCAGGAAAGGTGGATTTCTGGGGTGGTTGCAAAAACGTTGAGCAGAAAAATGCCCGCACATCGGCGGTAATGCTGTTCATTTAAGGAGGTCTGGAGGCCTGAGAAGTATCTGTGGCGAGGGAGCTTGCTCCCGCTGGACTGCGTAGCAGGCCCAATTCAGGGCCGCTTCGCGCCCCAGCGGGAGCAAGCTCCCTCGCCACAACTGCGGATATGCCTGAAGCATCGGCGTAAGTGAACAGCATTGCGCCATCGGCGGGCATTTTTTTCAGCGGATTACTTGGCGGTGAACTTGGTATAGCTATTGATCAGATTGCGATAGTTCGGCAGACGCTGCGACAGCAGATTCGCCAAACCTTCCATGTCATTGCGCCAGTCGACTTGCAGCTCGCAGGCCACCGCGAACCAGTTCATCAGATGCGCACCGGCGGCCGACATCCGCGCCCACGCCGCTTGTTGCACAGTGGTGTTAAAGGTGCCGGAAGCATCGGTGACCACGAACACTTCAAAACCTTCAGCAAGCGCCGACAGAGTCGGGAACGCCACGCACACGTCAGTCACCACACCGGCGATGATCAGTTGCTTGCGACCGGTGGCCTTGATGGCTTTGACGAAGTCTGCGTTGTCCCAGGCGTTGATCTGGCCAGGGCGGGCAATGAACGGCGCGTCCGGGAATTGCTCTTTGAGTTCCGGCACGATCGGGCCGTTCGGGCCGCTGTCGAAACTGGTGGTAAGGATGGTCGGCAGGTTGAAGAACTTGGCGATGTCGCCCAGCGCCAGGACGTTGTTCTTGAACTCGTTCGGGCTGAAATCCTGCACCAGCGAGATCAGGCCGGTCTGGTGGTCGACCAACAGCACAACGGCATCGTCTTTGTTCAGACGCGAGTAAGGAACGTTGCTCATGTGAAACTCCTCGATGGATGGTTGTTGCGGGGGAGCGCCGGTCACGAAGACCGGCGCTTTGTTTCGGAATCAGAAGGCGAAGCAGGAACAGCCGAATGCGCCCCAGAAACCGGCGAAATCGCTGACCGGCGCATTCGACTGGCGCGCCTTTTCATGGCTGTGCGTATGCACCGCGCACGGGCCGCTGCAATGGTGGACCTGAGCCTGCATCGGCGAATTCGGGCGCCAGTGGCCGGGGACTTTCATCACCGGCGACCAGTCCGGCAGTACCGGTACGCTGGCCGGCCCGAGTTTTTCGAAGTCGCCGGCGGCGTACACAACCTTGCCGCCGACCACCGTCAGTACCGACTCGATCCACTTGATCGCTTCTTCCTCGACGCTGAAGAAGTCCGCGCTCAACGCTGCCAGGTCCGCCAGTTGCCCGACCTTGATCTGGCCCTTCTTGCCCTGTTCGGACGAGAACCAGGCGCTGCCGTGGGTGAACAGTTCCAGCGCAGTGGTGCGCGGCAAGCCTTCCTCGTACAACGCCAGACCACCGACGGTGCGGCCGCTGACCATCCAGTACAGCGAGGTCCACGGGTTGTAGCTGGAAACGCGTGTGGCGTCGGTGCCCGCGCCGACCGGCACGCCCTCGGCGAGCATGCGTTTGATCGGCGGGGTATGCTCGGCGGCTTTGCTGCCGTAACGGTCGACGAAGTATTCGCCCTGGAACGCCATGCGGTCCTGAATCGCGATGCCGCCACCCAGCGCCTTCACCCGCTCGATGTTCTGTGGAGTAATGGTTTCAGCGTGGTCGAAGAACCATGGCAAACCGTTGAACGGAATGTCGCGATTGACCTTCTCGAAGACATCGAGCATACGGCTGATGGATTCGTTGTAGGTGGCGTGCAGACGGAACGGCCAGCGTTGCTCGACCAAGTGGCGAACCACCGGTTCCAGTTCCTCTTCCATGGTCTGCGGCAGGTCCGGACGCGGTTCGAGGAAGTCCTCGAAATCCGCCGCCGAAAACACCAGCATTTCACCGGCGCCGTTGTGCCGCAGGTAATCGTCGCCCTGATGCAGGGTGACGCTGCTGGTCCAGTTCTTGAAGTCGGTCAGCTCTTCCTTGGGCTTCTGGGTGAACAGGTTATAAGCAATGCGAATCGTCAGTTGCTGGTCCTTGGCCAACTGCTCGATCACCGCGTAATCGTCCGGGTAATTCTGGAAACCACCGCCCGCATCGATGGCGCTGGTCAGCCCCAGGCGATTGAGTTCACGCATGAACTGACGGGTCGAGTTGACCTGATAGTCCAGCGGCAACTTCGGCCCTTTGGCCAGGGTCGAGTAAAGAATCATCGCGTTCGGACGGGCCACCAACATGCCGGTCGGCTCGCCGTTGGCGTCGCGCACAATCTCGCCACCCGGTGGGTTCGGCGTGTTGCGCGTGTAACCGACAACCTTGAGCGCTGCGCGGTTGAGCAAGGCGCGGTCGTACAAGTGCAAAACGAACACCGGCGTATCCGGCGCAGCCTGGTTGAGTTCTTCAATCGTCGGCATGCGCTTTTCGGCGAACTGGAATTCGTTCCAGCCACCGACCACCCGCACCCATTGCGGCGTCGGCGTGCGATCGGCCTGGTCCTTGAGCATGCGCAGGGCATCGGCCAGCGATGGTACGCCCTCCCAGCGCAGTTCGAGGTTGTAGTTCAAGCCACCCCGAATCAAGTGCAAGTGCGAGTCGTTGAGCCCAGGGATAACGCAGCGGCCCTTGAGGTCAATGACCTGGGTGCCCGAACCGCGCAGGGCCATGGCCTCGGCATCGGTACCCACCGTGACGAAGCGACCATTGGTGATCGCGACCGCACTGGCGAGGGGTTTTTCACGGTCAACGGTATGAAATTGGCCATTGAACAGAATCAGATCGGCGTTCATTGGTTTTCCTCAGGCAGAGTGGAATGAGGTTGTCCGGCTTTCAGCCACGGCGCGAACAGACGCGTCGCCCTGGGCATGAACAGGTACACCACCGAAACCACAATGGTCACGGTGATCAGAAAAGTGGCAACCACGTAATTGGACAGAAAGGCGTTGAGCTTGAGCAGCGGGCCCCAGATCAGCGGCACCAGCAAGGTATGCGGCAGAATCACCAGCAGCGTCACCACGGCCTGTTTCCAGCGCGGCGGTGGCGAACCGGCATCGTCCTGTGGCGCGAACCAGAACTCCTTGACCGGGTTGACCTCAGTCTGGTCCCCATCCGCCAGCATCGGCTCGGCTTCGTTGACCAACTCCAGCCGTTGCGGCGATTCGAGCCAGCGCTGCATCGCCTCGGTAGAGCAAAAACGCAGCACGCAGGTAAACATGTCCAGGCCGGCGCTCTTGCCGCGAATCACATCCACCCCCAAATGCCCCTCGCTCTGCCCGGCAATACCGACAATCCGCCGCAGCCAGGCTTCATAGGGCACTTCAAAACCGGCCTTGACCCGGTGTTTGACGACCAGGGTCACGACTTCTTCGAAGCCGCGCACCGGGTGGGTGGTTGCAGGGTCGAGTCGATTGGAATCAGGCATAACGAAAGGCTCCGGCGAAACGGAAATTGTGCGCAGCACAAGTGAAAACCAGCGGCGTTGATGCGCCAGGACTTGGTTCGATAATGCCGGTGTGAGGGAGGGGAAAATTGAACGTATGTGCTCTCTTTGCGAGCGGACTTGAGCCTGACACTTTCCTGTGGCGAGCGAGCTTGCTCGCGCCGGCCGGTCTGCGCTCGGGCGCGGCAGTCGTGGAACCGGCTGTCGTGTTCTACCTGATGAATCCCGGTGGCTGGTTTTGGGGCCGCTTCGCGCCCCAGCGGGAGCAAGCTCCCTCGCCACAGCAAGCTTGCTTGCCACAGAAGCGAAATCTGGCAGAAGTTTTTCCGCTATGAAGCTGGGATATTCAGCGGCTCGGACATGAACTGAGTAATCCGCGAGCGCAACCATCGCTCCGCCGGATCATTGTCGTGCACCCCGCTCCAGGCCATCGACAACTGTGCCTTATCGATGGGAAACGGCGGATCTTCGGCCCTCAAGGCACAGCCTTCGACCAGCGCGCAGGCGGCATAGTCGGGAACGGTAGCGATCATTTCAGTCCCTGCGAGCAACGCCCGCAACCCACTGAACTGCGGCACCCCCAACACCACCCGCCGGGTGCGCCCGACCTTGGCCAGATCAAGATCAATGTTGCCGCTCAAATCCCCCGAGAACGACACCATCGCATGGGGCCGCTCACAGTACTCATCCAGCGTCAGTGCTTCTGGCCGGTTGTCTGCGCGCAGCACTTTGCAGGGGATATCCCGCAGTTTCTTGCGTTTGGCATTGGCCGGCAGTTCGGTGGTGTAACTGACCCCGACTGAAATCTCCCCGGACGCCAGCAACGTCGGCATCAGCAAATAATTGGCCCGGCGCACCACCACAATGATCCCTGGTGCCTCCTCCCGCAGGTGGCTTAACAGCGACGGAAACAAGCCAAACTCGGCGTCATCCGACAGACCAATGCGAAACACATCACAACTGGTAGCCGGATCAAACTCCCTGGCCCGGCTGACCGCCCCGGAAATGGTGTTCATCGCCGGTTGCAGCTCCTTGAGAATCGCCAGCGCCCGTGCCGTCGGCTCCATGCCGCGACCGTTGCGCAGCAACAGCGGATCGTCGAACAGATCACGCAACCGCCCCAATGCAGCGCTCACGGCCGGCTGCCCCATAAAGAGTTTTTCGGCGACCCGGGTCAGATTCTTTTCGAACATCAGAGCCTCGAAAATCACCAGCAGGTTCATATCGACGCGGCGTAGATCGTTACGGTTCATAGGTACGGTTCCATGGTGTTTTTTTAGCCAGGCAAAGTCTTTTGGACTTTACTCAATCAAAGGTTTGCGCTCGCTGTTAACCGGAGGAATTAACAACGTTTAACTCGCAAGCCAAAGCCCTGCGACCAACAATCAAACCTTCTACGCAAACCTGTTATTCCAAAAGGGATGGTGCTGACCCACCGTGCAGTGCGCCAGCGCATTCCCACCGACACGGACATTTGCCATGGCCCACGTTCAGCACAACGCCGCCCACGCACCAGCCACGCAAACGCGAAAAGCCACCACTGGCGGCCTCAGCCCCTGGCGGGAAAGCCTGGTCAAGCAATTGATCCTCGAGCGCCTCAGCGAAACCCTGGAAGTCACCGAACTGGCCCGGGCCTGCGCGATGTCGCGCAGTCATTTCTCCCGCACCTTCAAATGCAGCACCGGCCTGTCGCCTCAGGACTGGATTCGTTGCCAGCGTATCGCCCGGGCCAAGCAATTGATCCAGAACACCGACCTGACCCTGACCCAAATCAGTCTGGAGTGCGGGTTCTGCGATCAGGCGCACTTCTGCCACATGTTCACCCGCAGCGAAGGCATCAATCCGTTTGCCTGGCGTTGTCAGGCGGTGCGCGCCTTGCCCTCTCTCAACAGCAAAAGATCGCAGCCTGCGGCAGCTCCTACGGGTGTACACATGTCCGTGTAGGAGCTGGCGCAGTCTGCGATCTTTTGATTTTGATCAGGCCTTGAGGAACGCCAGCAGATCGGCGTTGAGCTGATCCTTGTGGGTGTCGGTCAGGCCATGAGGCGCGCCTGGATAGACCAGCAGCTTCGAACCTTTGACGAGTTTGGCCGAGGCGATACCGGCGGCTTCGATCGGCACGATCTGGTCGGCGTCACCGTGCACTACCAGGGTCGGCACGTCGAACTTTTTCAGGTCTTCGGTGAAGTCGGTTTCGGAGAACGCCTTGATACAGTCGTAGGCATTCTTGTGACCAGCCGTCATGCCCTGCATCCAGAACCAGTCGATCATGCCCTGGGAAGGTTTGGCACCCGGTTTGTTGAAACCAAAGAATGGCCCGCTGGCGACGTCTTTGTACAACTGCGAACGGTCCGCCAGGGACGCCTGACGCAGACCGTCGAACACTTCCATCGGCAGGCCGCCTGGATTGGCTTCGGTCTTGAGCATCAACGGCGGCACCGCGGAAATCAGCCCGGCCTTGGCGATTCGCCCAGTGCCATGACGACCGATGTAACGCGCTACTTCACCACCGCCGGTTGAGAAACCGAACAGCACCGCGTTTTGCAGATCCAGCAGCTCGATCAACTGCGCGAGGTCGTCGGCGTAGGTGTCCATTTCATTGCCGGACCAGGGCTGGCTGGAGCGCCCGTGACCACGGCGGTCATGGGCGATGACCCGGTAGCCCTTGGACGCCAGGTAGATCATCTGTGATTCCCAGCTGTCGGCATTCAGCGGCCAACCGTGGCTGAAGACAATGGGCTGGCCGGTGCCCCAGTCCTTGTAGTAAATCTCGGTACCGTCGCGGGTGGTAAATGTGCTCATGGCGATTGCTCCTTAATTAAGGCGTGGGGGGTGTTTGGGTGAATCAATTCGATGGATGGCCCATTCGTTCGGCCAGGCGCGCCACCCGCTCGCCCAAGTGCGCGGCGGTGCAGCGATCTTCGGGAGGTGGCGCATGGTCCGGGGACTGTTCGACATTCGACTGAGCCATGACCCCCAGGGAACTGCCCAGGCGATTCAATTGCCCGTCAAACATGCCAACGCTGGAACGCGCCGGCAGCAGGTCGAGGCCGACCCAGATCATCGAGTGCTGAGCGGCGAACACGGCCATCTGCAGCAAGGTGTTGAGCTTGTCGCCGCACAGACAGCCGGAGTTGGTGAACCCGGCAGCCAATTTGTCGCGCCAGGGCTGCGCCAGGTAGAACGACGCAGTAGCCTCCATGAAGCCCTTGAACGACGCCGATGCGCTGCCCATGTACGTCGGGGCGCCGAAGATGATCGCGTCGGCGCGGTGCAAGCGGTCCCAGTGCCCATCCACTTCCTCGACCGCAATCAATTGGCAGGTACTGCCCAAGTGTCGCTCCACACCCTGAGCCACAGCTTCGGCGATAACTCGCGTATGACCATAGCCGCTGTGATAGACCACTACCACGTCGCTCATTCCGGCATCCTCCTGAAGTGTTCATCCCTTTTGCTGCACGAAGACCGGCGCCTTCGGTTGATGGACTGGAAGTAGTGTATTTTTGGGCGTAAACAGGGCGCAGGACGAGTTAAACGTTGTTAATTTTCAACGGTGCGCCTAAAGCCGCGACTCAGTCATTTGTCACCGCCGCGCCCCGTAAATACAGCGCTTGCGAACGGTGCCGCAAACGCTGCATACACTGCACACGCAGGACAGTCGTTCGGTCACTGCGTTGCGTTGACGAAAAAATCTGAAGAACATGCTCGAATACCGCGAGATAGAAGGACACAAGCAGGAGTGACCCGTTGACCCTTTCCCCCGAACAGGCTGTGCATTTCGGCCCTTACCGGGTCTACCCCGGACAACGTCTGGTGCTGGAGGCCGACCAGCCGCTGCGCCTGGGTCGGCGCGCCATGGACATTCTGTTGATCCTGCTGGAACACGCCGGGAATGTCGTCAGCAAGCAGCAATTGATCGCGCAGGTCTGGCCCAAATGCGTAGTCGAAGACATCAATTTGCGAGTGCACATCGCGGCGCTGCGCAAAGCCCTCGGCGACGGTCAAGCCGGCCAGCGCTACATCGTCACCGTGGCCCAGCGTGGTTACAGCTTTGTCGCGCCGTACTCGCTGGAGCACATCGAGCAACGTCCGCCGAGCAGCGGCCACGAGCAGAGCGGCCATAACCTGCCCATTCGTCGGACTCGCATGATCGGTCGCCAGGCCTTGGTCGACAGTCTGGTGACGAACTTGCCACGCCAACGCCTGATCACCCTCGTTGGCCCTGGCGGTATCGGCAAGACCACGGTGGCACTGCGCGTCGCCGAACAACTGATCGGTCGCTACCGGGACGGCATTCGCCTGCTGGACCTGGCCCAGATCAGCGACCCGTTGATGATCGCCACCCACCTGGCGACGCTGCTGGACCTGTCGTTGCACGACACTGAACCGATGAACTGTCTCACGACCTTCCTGCGCGAGCGGCAAATGCTGCTGGTCATCGACAACTGCGAACATCTGATCGACGCCGTTGCGTTGCTCAGCGAAAGCATCCTTCGTGGCGCGCCCGATGTGCACATTCTGGCCACCAGTCGCGAGAGCCTGCGGGCCGAAGGCGAATTCGTTCAGCGCCTCGAGTCCCTGGACTGCCCACCGCCCATCGCTGCGCTGGACCGCTCCCAGGCCTTGAGCTTTTCGGCTGTGCAATTGTTCATCGAACGGGCGATGGCCAGCCATGACAGCTTCGAACTGAGCGATGCTGAACTGCCTCTGGCGATCGAGATTTGTCGCCGCCTGGACGGCATTCCTTTGGCGATCGAACTGGCCGCAGCGCAAGTGAACAGCCTTGGTCTAAGTGGGTTGCTGACGCAACTGCAAGGCAGTTTTCGTCTGCTCGCACAGGGCTGCCAGACGGCGCTGGGACGGCATCAGACCCTGCGCGCGACACTCGACTGGAGCTTCGAGCTGCTGAGTACCTGCGAACAAACCTGCCTGCGCCGACTGGGTGTGTTCAGGGGCGGTTTCACGCTGGAATCGGCGGCCGCGGTGATTGTCGGCGAACACATCGAACCCCGCGAGGTGTTTGGCGCGATTACGCAACTGGTGGCCAAGTCACTGCTGAACGTGGAGGTCGGCGACGAGCAGGTGTTCTACCGTCTGCTCGATACCACCCGCAGCTATGCCCTGGAAAAACTCGACCAGGCCAATGATTTGCCAGACACCCTGGAACGCCACGCCGAACGCTGCCTGGCATTGATGCATCAGGCCCAGAACGACTGGGAGCACATCCAGACCGATATATGGATCGAGCGTTACGCCCGCAGTCTGGAAGACATCCGCTCGGCCCTGGACTGGGGCTTGAACGCTCAAGGACCGCAGGCTCTGGCGATCCGACTGGCTTCGGTTTCGACGCCACTCTGGCAGGAACTGTCTCTGCTCAAGGAACACGGCGTGTACGTGCGCAAGGCCCTGGCACTGCTCGAATTGACGCCCGAGCCCTGCCCTCGTCTGAAAATGGCCCTCAAGCTCGCCCTCGGCAGCTCCTGCTACCACACCCAAGGCGGCACCGCCGAAACCGTCGAAGCCTTTGTGAGCGCCAGAACCCTGGCCGAACGCTGCAACGATGTGGCCGGTCAGCTCAGGGCCGTGTCCGGGCACATGGCGGTCAACCTCAGTTGCGGCAACTACCAAACAGCTCTGGAACAGAGCCAGCAATTCGATCGCCTGGGTGTGCAAGGCAACGCCGCAGTGTCCCTGAGTACACACCGTTTGCAGGTGCTGGCCCTGCACTTTGCCGGGGATCAACAACGGGCACGGGAGAGTGCTGAACAGGTCATTCAGCGCATGGCCCAGAGCGGACACCTCAATCGCTTCACCCACGGCTTTGGCGTGCAGTACGACCAGAGCGTCGCCGCCCTGACCATTCTTGCGCGGATCCTCTGGCTACAAGGCCATCCGGAAAAGGCCTGGAGCACCGCGCGTCAGGCGTTGGGCATTGCGCTTCAGATCGACCACGGCACGTCCATCTGCTACACGCTGGCACTGTCCGGTTGCCTGATCGCCCACTACAACGGCGACACTCAAACTGCCCGCGACCTCTTGCGCCTGCTGCTCGAACAAGCACAAAAACATTCGGTGCTGTTGTTCTACAACTGGGCCCGACACTATGCACAGGTGATCGATAGCCATGGTGCACATCCAGACCCGCAACCCGGCACCGGGCTGATCAAGGAAATCATGGTCACCCTCGATAGCGGTTTCGTCGATGACGCATTGCTGGCACGGGCCGAAAACGGCGCTGCGGGTTGGAGCACGGCGGAGATCCTTCGGGCCAGAGCGAATGCTCTGCTTGCAGAGAACAGCCGAAGTGCAGCCGAGACCGTGCTGCTCAAAGCGCTGGCAGTGGCAAAAGCCCAGGGCGCTCTGGCGTGGGAGCTGCGCACTGCCACATCACTGGCCGAGCTTTGGCAGCATCAAGGCCGCCTCCAACAAGCCTATGACCTGCTGGAGCCGATCTACAACCGCTTCACCGAAGGCTTTGCCACACCAGACCTAAGCAAAGTCCGCCGTTTGCTCGACGAGTTGCAACGACATAGGCCGTCCTGAAACCCAGCGTGCCCGGCTGATGTAGCGGGCATAACGCATTTCAAATACTCGCCGCAGCCCGCTCAGTTCAAGCTTTTCCAGTACGTAAGTGCGGGTAGTGTTGAGAAACCGATAACGTGTCATGCCATCACCCTGTTCAACCGACAACAGCGATTTCAGCACCAGCCGTTCTATCACCTCTGCCAGACTGGTGGACCGCAGCACCGCACAACTGATGACACCGATCGCAGCGTCCAACGTAAAAGCTATTTTGAACACCGCCAGCCCCTGCAGTACGGTCTGCTCCAGCGGGCTCAGCCGCTGATAGCTCCATTCCAGCGCGGCCTTGAGCGTCTGATGCCGTGGCACAGCGGTGCGCCGGCCTTGGGTCAGCAGTTGAAAACAGTTGTCCAGTTGTGCTCGCAGCCCAACCAGTGCCAGGGCATCGATCTGCGCCGCTGCCAGTTCGATGGCCAGGGGCAGACCGTCGAGGCGCCGACAGATTTCCCGCACAGCCTTGAGGTCCTGTTCACGCAGAGCAAAGCCTTGTTGGCGGGCACGGGCACGGCTGACAAACAGCTGCACCGCCGAATAGCTCATAACCTCGCTGACACTCTGCAGCGCCGACATCGGCGGCACCGCCAGGGCTGGCAATCGCTGGACCGTTTCCCTCGCCGCCCGCAGCGGTTCGCGGCTGGTGGCCAGGATCGAGACCCGTGGCGCCGAAACCAATAGACCTTCCACCAGTGATCGGCAACGTTCGAGCAGGTGCTCGCAATTGTCGAGCACCAGCAAAGCATGCCGTCGCGCCAGTGCATCCACGCCAACGTCCAGTTCAAGGGTCTGGCTCAGATAATCGACGAGCCGCGCGGGGTCATCGATTGCCGCCAGATCAACGATCCAGACGCCATCGCGATAGTGCGGCAACAGCAGTTCGGCCACACGCAAGGCCACCGTGCTCTTGCCAATGCCGGCGGGGCCGACCAAGGTCATGAAACGATAAACCGGCAACTGCCTAACCACACTGCCAACGATCGAATCTCGGCCGGTCACTGGCGTGATCCGTGCAGGCAGGTTGTGCTGGTGCTTTTGAACGGTCTCGATCGAGAAAAGCGCACCGTCCAACTCACACTGCACCGGGGCGATGAAGCTATAACCGCACCGGGGAATATTGACGATGTAGCGCTGCCCGTTCTGGCCGTCGCCGAGAGCCCGACGCAGGGCAGCTATGTGCACGCGCAGATTGATTTCCTCGACCACCGAGGTCGGCCAGACGCGGGCAATCAGTTCGTCCTTGCTGACCACGTTACCCGCGCGCTCGACCAGTACCTGGAGGATATCCAGTGCCCGTCCGCCCATACGCAGCGGCCGATCACCGTCCAGGATCAGCCGTTGACGAGTGTGGAACACGTACGGGCCAAACCGCAGCACCGCACTGCTATTTAAATCTCTGAGTCTGTTCATGCACGTTTACGTGCTGAAAACCTGGCCCGTCTCAAGGTACTGCATCATCCATTGCACGAGTTCGCCCAGGCTCCCGCACCTCCATTGCCAAGAGTCCACGAGTATCTTGGCAGGCATCGGTGACGGTACAACGGCGATGGAGGGAGCGTCACGGCCATCGCGGTGCGCTGGACGGACATGAACGCTTTAGCTGAATTGTTCGCGGTACTGGGCGGGAGTCAGACCCAGTTTTTCACTGAACAGAAAACGCATGTGCCGCACGCTGCCGAAGCCGCTCTTGTAGGCGACGGTCTTGAGCGGCAGGTCACTGGTTTCCAGCAGGTTCCTGGCGCAGTCGATGCGCGCGCTTTGCAGAAATTCCATGGGCGTCATATTCACTTCACGGGCAAACACCCGAGCGAAATGTCGCGCACTCATGTTCGCCAGGCTGGCCATGCGCTCGACGCTGAAGGATTCATCAAGGTGTTCGAGCACATAATTCTGCACCCGGGTCACCGGCGTTTCCTGTGGCGCCACCGCAGTCATCAACGGGCTGAACTGTGCCTGCCCGCCCTGGCGTTTCATCACCACCAGCAACACCTTGGCCACGTCCTGGGCGACTTTCTTGCCGTGATCCTGAGCGACCACCGCCAGTGCCAGGTCGATGCCGGCGGTGACCCCGCCAGAGCTGATCAGGTTGCGATCCTGGACGTAAATCTGATCGGTCTTCACCGTCGCCTCGGGGAAGGCTCGAATCAACCGCTCCGTGTAATGCCAGTGAGTCGTCACCCGATAACCATCCAGCAAACCGGCATGCCCCAATATGAACGCCCCCGTACAGATCGAGCCATAACAGGCCACCCGGCTGACGGCGCCCTGAAGCCAGGCGAGCAGCGGCGGATGTTTTTCGTTGTAGGCCCCCGGGCCGCCCGGTACCAGCAACAGGTCATAGCCCTCGCACGCCTGATCGATATGCACATCGGCCTGAACGCTGACACCGTTGGAAGCTCGCAGCAAGCCATGCTCGGTGCCGATCATCGACAGCTGATAACGGTCGCCCGGCTCCAGATAACGGTTGGCGATGGAAAACACCTCCATGGGCCCGGCCATATCAAGCAGGAGAAAGTCTGGAAACAGCACCATTGCCACGGTTTTCATGGGTTGGAATTCACTGATATCAAAGAAATAGGAAACGTAGCGTCAGCGCTGAACATTATGGCCATTTGTAACAACAAGAATACATGAACCCGCTCACATAACTGTCAACCTGATCGAGACAGTATTTCAATTTCCATCCACTTATTGCACCCACTGATACACATTAACCTTCTCCTCACTCGGACGAACTCTCGTCCCAAACAGGAGATTTCATCATGCTGACCCTTCGCAAAGCCTCTGATCGCGGCGCGGCCAATCACGGCTGGTTGAAGTCGTTCCATACCTTTTCCTTTGCCAACTACCGCAACCCGCGGGAGCAGGGTTTTTCCGATCTGCTGGTGATCAACGATGACCGCGTGGCAGCTGGTAAAGGCTTTGGCCAACACCCGCACCGGGACATGGAGATTTTCTCCTATGTGCTCGAGGGTGCCCTGGAACACAAGGACACTTTAGGCACAGGTTCGGTGATCCGCCCTGGCGACGTGCAATTGATGAGCGCCGGCAGCGGCGTGGCGCATAGCGAGTACAACCACTCGGCAACCCGCCCGGTGCACTTCCTGCAAATCTGGATCGTACCGGACGTCAGCGGCGCCAAACCGCGTTATCAGCAAGAGCACTTCAGCACGCAGAAAAAACGCGGGCGCCTGCAACTGATCATCTCCCCAGATGGGGCCAACGGTTCGCTGCGGGTGCGTCAGGATGCCCGGGTCTATGCCGGCCTGATCGACGGCAAGGAAACCGCCACGCTCACGCTCGCCGCGAATCGCTACGCTTATGTGCATGTGGCGCGTGGCAAGGTCGAGCTCAACGGCCTGCAATTGCAGGAAGGCGATGGCGTGCGGGTTCGGGAAGAACAAGCACTGACCTTGAGCAACGGCGTGGATGCTGAAGTGCTGGTGTTCGATCTGCGTCCACAAGAACTGCCAGAAATGCCTTGATCGTAACGTGCCAGGGGGCTTTGCTCCCCCCTGGCCTCACTCATTGGAATGCGTAAACACTTCGACACTATCAACGATCACCGCGCGGTGAGCACCACGTACAGTCCACGTCTCATAGGGAGGGAGGAGATTTGTATGGTTTCCGATGAGTGAATCCCCGGGGGCCAACACTGTCGTTCTAATGCTTGTCTGACACAAAGATGTGCGGCAATAAAAAACGACCTTTTGCCCGGTACAGTCATGTGTCTCATGCCGTTACCTTGCAAAAGATCGTCTCGATATTTCTGTCAATTTAGCGTGTATTAATACTGGCCTTAACCTCTGCCAGTTTTAAACTCCTTCATTGATTGATATCAATCACTATGCAGCGTTCATCTCCACTCCTGGACTCAAAGTACCTAACCAAGCGACAAGACACACGATGACGACTGCCATTGAGAACTCAAAGATCATGCTACGCCGCAAAGCGTTGACCGCGACTGAATACTCTCCCTGTCGAACTGATCGTTCTAATAGCGGGCTCAGATGAAAACGATTGAGAATGGCCAGTACGATCATTCCGGAAAACAGCAGGACTTTCAGGAACAGCAATATCCCATAAGTGCTCAGCATCACCTCATCGAGGGTTGGACCTACGATAAACAGGTAATTCACTACGCCGGTGATACTCAGGATTACTACGATCACCGCGCCAGCCGATTCAAATCCAGTCAGTACCCGAGCAAGCATTCGTGCCTCTTGCTCGCCCTTCAGTGACTTCAAACGCAGCAGTAGAGCGAACGCCGCGAGCGCACCCAGCCAACCACCTGCGGCTAAAAGATGGAAGATATCGCTGATGAAATGCCAATAACGACGGCCACCTTCATCCATAGCACCATGTCCTGTCCACGCCAGGGTGGCCAGTGCAATGGCTCCACATGCGGTGACGATCCAGAGGCTGAGTGTCGGAAGGCGCTTATTCAATGCGACGCCAATCATTGCCACCACCAGAGCAGCTATTCGGACCATCCAGGTCAACCCGACGTCAGTCCCCATGAGGACCATTTGAAAAATATGGTGATGTAGCTCCATAAACCCCGACACACCGCTCATTGCTTTCGCAAGCAACAACATGGCGGCCAGGGATAGGGCTACACCTGCCACAGAAGTACCGTAAAGAAGCGACTCAAAATTCAAGGTTGTGCCCGATACTCTTTCCTTTCCCCTGAGGCTGTATAAGCCAAAAATGGCCAATCCGAATAACAGCATCAGGTCGAAATAAAGAGCAAAACGAACCACGATATTTATTGAGTCGCTCATGAATCATTTCACTTTGAAAGAAAAGTTGCCGGTCATCGGGTGAGTGTCCGAAGAGACGGCACGCCATTCGACTTTGTAAGTACCCGTGGTCAATGGCGATGCGGGCGTAATAACCATCGTTTTCGGATCACTGCCACCCGCGACGCCGGCCTTAACACCCATTGGAGAGTTCGGCATGCCAGGCATATCGGTCATGATCAGTTTTGCACCGGAGAACTGAGTCGTGAGGTTCTCGGAAAAGTGCAGTTCAATTTTCGAAGGGGCCGCTGCATCCGAACTTTCTGCTGGAGTGGAGGAAAGAAGTTTTGGATGTGCTTGAGCAACTGCACTCAGAAGCAAACCAGCGGTCAGTACAGCCGCGACGGTGGTGGTTTTAAGGAATGACATGCAAGACTCCTCACAGCATGAGCTGTTAGTTCGAGGTTTGGTGGGGGGAAGATCCAGTTTTTACTTCTTGTTTTTTGTTAAAACCACAGACGAATACTCAGCGTATTCCACGTCCTGGTACGTACTGAACACAGGGAACTTGGCCAAGACGCCAGCGTTATAGTGCGACTACACGATGCCACATGAACGCAGGCCGTGCGATTACATTTCAGTCAGCTTTGGAGTGGCTCTTTGCCCTGAATAAGGACTTCCCAGCCATCCAGGCTGGGCATCATGAGGTGCACCTGCATTCTGCTTACACCTATGTTCAAGAAGGAAGTTGCAACCTGACAAAACGGTAATGCTGACTTAAGGCTTCTGACAGGGGGCGAGTTTTAAAGTTGTATCGAGCCTAACGCTCAACCCCAAGAATCATCATCCTGATGTGGACTCAAAGGGGTAAACAACACTCATCCAAGGATACCCAAATGAAATCTGTCAAAACCTTGCTTATCATCGCGGCCTTGACTGTCTCTTCTCTGGCGATGGCCGAAGGCGGCAGTGATCGCGTATTCGAACGCATGGAAGCTGCCAGACAGAACTCAATGCAAGCGTACCAAGTAGCCCAAACCCAAGGCACCCAACCTCCCGTCGCCGAAAGCAAAACCAAAGAGATGGACCACAAGAATTGCTGAAGAGCTTGGAGCATTCCAAGCTGACAGAAATGTAATCACTGCGGTGGTTCAAATGTGGCAATTTCCGGGCTCGCTTGCCGTATCAATTCGTCTCTGGCAACGGCGGGCGAAACTTATCCGGGACTAATACGAACTCCCGAGAGAGTGCCTTCAACCTGTATGAGCAACTCACTGGTTGTTTCGCACAGCTCCCCTTTTGATTGATTGGACATAAACGGCATGCACTCCAAAACCTCTAGGCGGACGTTCGTCAAAGGCCTGGCCGCGGGTGGAATTCTTGGCGGCCTTGGCCTGTGGCGTACGCCTGTATGGGCAGTCACCAGCCCGGGCCTGCCGAGCGTACTGAGCGGCAACGAATTTGATCTGTTTATTGGTGAAACACCGGTAAACATCACCGGTTCGCCGCGCACAGCCATGACCATCAACGGCACGTTGCCCGGGCCTCTGCTGCGCTGGCGCGAAGGAGAAACGGTCACATTGCGGGTGAAAAACCGCCTGGACCAGGATACTTCTATCCATTGGCACGGGATCATCCTGCCGGCCAACATGGACGGTGTACCTGGTTTGAGCTTCCATGGCATCGCCCCCGATGGCATGTACGAGTACACATTCAAGGTTCATCAGAACGGTACGTACTGGTACCACAGCCACTCGGGTTTTCAGGAACAGGTAGGCGTTTACGGCCCAATCGTGATCGACTCGAAAGAGCCCGAGCCCTTTCAATACCACCGCGATTATGTGGTGATGCTGACCGACTGGACCGATGAAGATCCTGGTCGTGTCATGGCCAAGCTCAAGAAGCAATCTGACTACTACAACCACCGCAAACGGACTGCTGGCGACTTCATCGACGATGTCAGCAAGCAAGGCTGGTCCGCGGCGGTGGCCGATCGGAAGATGTGGGCCGAGATGAAAATGAACCCCACCGATCTTGCAGACGTCAGTGGGGACACATACACCTATCTCATGAATGGCCAGGCCCCCAATGGCAACTGGACCGGCATTTTCAAACCGGGTGAGAAGCTGCGCCTGCGCTTCATCAACGGCTCGGCCATGAGCTATTTCGACGTCCGTATCCCGGGTTTGAAAATGACTGTTGTGGCTGCCGACGGCCAACACGTCAACCCGGTCAGCGTCGATGAATTTCGCATCGCCGTAGCAGAAACCTATGACGTGATCGTGGAGCCTTCCAGCCAGGAGGCTTACACCATCTTCGCCCAGTCCATGGATCGAACCGGTTATGCACGCGGAACCCTGGCGGTACGCGAAGGGTTGAAGGCGCCTGTTCCGACGATCGATCCGCGCCCTCTTTTGACCATGGATGACATGGGAATGGGCGGTATGGCCGGCATGGATCACGGCAGCATGGGCGGCGACATGTCTGGCATGACCGCAATGGACCACGGCAATATGACCGGTATGGACCAGGGCGGCATGACCGGTATGGATAACGGCGACATGTCCAGCATGGCCGGCATGGATCACAGCAAAATGGCCGGGATGGACCATGGTGATATGTCGGGAATGGCTGGCATGGGTGGAGAAATGCAGACTCACCCGGCCTCCGAAACCAACAACCCCTTGGTTGACATGCAAGCCATGAGCCCAACGCCGAAGCTCAACGATCCTGGCATTGGCTTACGCAACAACGGCCGTCGTGTGCTCACCTATTCCGACCTGAAAAGTACCTTCCAGGATCCTGACGGCCGCGAACCCAATCGCACCATTGAGCTGCATCTGACCGGTCACATGGAGAAATTCTCGTGGTCGTTCAACGGCATCAAGTTCTCCGATGCCGAACCGTTGCGCCTCAAGTATGGCGAGCGTCTTCGCATCACACTGGTAAACGACACCATGATGACTCACCCCATCCACCTCCACGGCATGTGGAGTGACCTTGAGGATGAGAACGGCAAATTCATGGTGCGCAAACACACGATCGACATGCCCCCCGGAACCAGACGCAGCTACCGAGTCACCGCCGATGCCCTGGGTCGCTGGGCTTATCACTGCCACCTGCTGTTCCATATGGAAATGGGCATGTTCCGTGAAGTACGGGTTGATGAGTAAAGGAGACGGGTTATGCGCAAAAATCCAGAAAGGCAGCTTGAGACCATGACCAGTAAGCTTTTACGCCCAGCCCTGATTGCACTGGCGGTCGCCGTCAGTCCTGCTTTCTTTACCGTGGCCAACGCCGCTGAAGAGATGGCTCACGGTTCGATGGGAACCATGGATCACAGCAAGATGAACATGGACCTGGGCCAAATGGACGGTATGGAGAGTATGGACTCAGGAGCGACCACCACGAGTCGTACCCCCATACCCGTACTGACCGACGCTGATCGTGCAGCCGCCTTTCCACCGGTGGCTGGGCATGGCGTCCACGACAAGAAACTCAACTCCTTCGTCCTGCTTGATAAGTTCGAATACCAGGATGCCGACAACGGCAGTGCACTGAGCTGGGATGCAAAAGGCTGGATTGGTGGAGACGTCGATCGCCTGTGGTTGCGTTCGGAAGGTGAACGGACCAACGGCGTAACCGAGAGCGCCGAACTCCAGGCGCTTTGGGGGCACTCGATCGGTCCATGGTGGGATGTCGTCACCGGCGTACGCCAGGACTTCAAACCCGGATCACCGCAGACATGGGGGGCTCTTGGTATTCAGGGGATGGCCCTTTACAACTTCGAAACCGAAGCGACTGCTTACATCGGCGAGAACGGTCAGGCTGCCGCTCGGTTCGAGGGTGACTACGACATTCTGCTGACCAATCGCCTGATCTTGCAGCCGACCGCCGAGGCAAATCTCTACGGGAAAAACGACCCTCAGCGCGGCATTGGCTCAGGCTTGGCGAACACCGAAGTGGGCTTGCGTTTGCGCTATGAAATTGTCCGTGAGTTTGCTCCCTATATCGGGGTTTCCTGGAATCGCTCCTACGGCAAGACCGCCGACCTGGCCGAAGACGAAGGTCAAAAGACCAATGAGGCTCGATTTGTAGCCGGTATCCGGATGTGGTTCTGAGGCATTTGCCTGAGCAACACCCTCAATATCACGCACGCCCATGCGGTAATTCTGTTGCTTCGCCGAAGGTTCACACCGCTGCCGAGGCCAAGGAAAATAGCCATGCAAAGTAACTTCCGCCTGCGAGCATTACGCATCGCGACATTCGCAACATTGTTCATTGGTTCAACGGCTCACGCAGCTCAAGCCCTGACCATCGATGTTCATCGAGACGCAAACTGCGGGTGCTGCAAGCAGTGGATTCAGCACCTTGAGGCCAACGGTTTCACCGTCATTGATCATCTGGAAACCAACATGAGCGCGGTTAAACAGGACCTTGGTGTTGCTCCACGACTCTCGTCTTGCCACACCGCAATGTTCAACGGGAAGTTTGTTGAGGGTCATGTACCCGCTGAGCAAATACTTGCGATGAGCAAACGCGATGACCTGCTCGGGATCGCTGCACCCGGAATGCCGGCAGGTTCGCCAGGGATGGAAGTCGATGGCAAGCACGACGCTTATCAGATTGTCGGCCTGACTAAAGCGGGCACCGATCAGATCATTGCGCAATACCCGGGAACCTGATCTGAATGGGTGCACATCGGGCTTGAGGATGTCGAGTTCAACGTCGATGTGCCAGAGAGCGCACCAAGCGGTCGCCGAGGCTCTGCACGCCTTGGACCAGGATCACCAGCACGACCACGGTGGCAACCATCACCTGGTTGTTGAAGCGTTGATAGCCGTAGCGGATCGCCAGATCCCCCAGACCACCGCCACCAATGACGCCAGCCATGGAAGAAAACCCGATCAGCATCACCAGGGTCAAGGTGATGCCCGCCAACAACGCGGGCAGCGCTTCGGGCAGCAGCACCTTGAAGATCACATGGCGAATATCTCCCCCCATGGCAAGGATGGCTTCGATCCGGCCCTTGTCGACTTCGTCCAGGGCGTTCTCGACGATACGGGCAAAGAACGGAAAGGCGCCGATGGTGATCGGCACCACCGCGGCGGTGCTGCCCAGTGTCGTGCCGACTATCAACCGGGTCAGCGGGATCAAGGCAATCAGCATCACCACGAAGGGTAACGAGCGACCAAGGTTGACCAGGCCACCCAGGCCTTTGTTGAGCTTGGGCATCGGGTACAGACCACCGCTGCGGCTGATGAACAGCAACACGCCCAGAGGCAAGCCGATCAGCAGGGTAAAGAATCCCGCCAGCAAGACCATGTACAGGGTTTCGCCCGTCGCGTTGAGCACCAGTTGGAGGATCTCGTTCCAGTCGATGCTACGGTTCATGAGCGCTCCACCCTGACACCGCGCTGCGTGAGAAAGGCCAGCACCCGAGTCAATTTCAGCTTATCGCCGGGATGACTGAAAGCCACGCGCAAACGCCCGACCCGCCGCCCGCCGATGGACTCGACGCCACTGGCCAGCAAGTTCACCTCGACGCCCTGCTGCTGCACTAATTCGTTGAGCACCGGGGTGGCCAGAAGACTGTCGAAAAAGCTCAGCTCCAAGGCCAGGGTATCGTTGCCCAAGGGCGCGCTGTAACCCGGCAGCAGTGAGCGACCGAGACTTGATTCCGGGTTTGCCAACAGTTGTGCGATAGGCCCCGCCTCGACCAACCGGCCATGGGCCAGTAACGCCGCGTGACCACAAATGGACTTGACCACATCCAGCTCATGGGTGATCAGCACGATGGTCAGCCCCAGTTGACGATTGATGTCGCGCAGCAATTCAAGAATCGAGGCCGTGGTTTCCGGGTCCAGGGCGCTGGTGGCTTCATCCGACAGTAGATAAGCCGGTCGCGCCGCCAACGCCCGGGCGATTCCCACCCGCTGCTTCTGCCCGCCGGAGAGTTGAGAGGGAAACGCCTGAGCCTTATCGCTCAGGCCTACCAGATCCAGTAGCTCTCTTACTCGAGAATGACGCTGCGTTTTAGTGACACGCGCTATCTCAAGCGGCACGGCGATGTTGTCGAAGACGTTGCGTGAGTGCAGCAGGTTGAAGCCTTGAAAGATCATGCCGATGCGCTGGCGTTGCCGGCGCAGTTCGATGTCGCAAAGGGCTGTCAGGTCCTCTCCGTCCAGAAAAATGCGCCCGGAACTGGGGCGCTCGAGCAGATTGAGGCAACGCAGCAGCGTCGATTTACCCGCACCGCTGCGCCCCAGAATCCCGTAGATCGCTCCATCGGGAATGCTCAAGGACACCTGATCCAGTGCAGGAGCCTGCCCTGACGCGTAGGTTTTGCTCAACTGCTCGACGATGATCATGGCTTGCTGTCCGCCACCGTAACCGGGATCACCGAACCCGAGAAGTTGTCAGTGATGAACTTGGTCACCTGAGGCGAAGTCAGGTCTTTGGCCAGTTGCTTGATCCGCGGGTCGTCCCGCAACGTGGGCGTGGTCACCAGGATATTGGCGTACGGGTTGTGCTCGGCCTTTTCCAGCCCCAGCGCATCCTTGGCCGGCACCAAACCGGCTTCCAGCGCGTAGTTGCCATTTATCACTGCAAGGTCCACGTCATCCAGGGCGCGGGGAATCTGCGGCGACTCGATTTCGAGGATCTTCAGCTGTTTCGGGTTCTCGGCGATGTCCTTGGGCGTCGCCTGATCGGTGGCCGGGTCGTTGAAGCCTGCCTTGAGTTTGATCAGGCCGTTGTCCTGAAGCAGGTACAGGGCGCGACTGAGATTGGTGACGTTGTTGGGGACGGCTACCGTGCCTTTTTGTGGCACCTGGGCGAAGCTTTTGTGCCGATGGGAATAGATCCCCAGCGGCTCGATGTGCACCGTCGCAGCCACCTCGAGTTTTTTGCCAAGGGCCTGTTCCTGAGACTTCAGGTAAGGCAAGTGCTGGAAGTAGTTGGCATCTACGTCGCCATGCACCAGCAACTCATTAGAGTTCACGCCATTGGGAATCTCGATGACCTTGAGGTTCAGCTGGGGATCGATCTTCTGCACGTACGCCAGAATTTGCGCATGCGGTACCGGGTCCGCTGCCACCCGCAACGGCTCCAGGGCCAGGGCACTGAAAGAAGCAACCAGCCCGCCCAGCACTGCCAGGGTCAATCCTGTTTGTTTGAACATACTCATAGTCCTTGATCAAATGATGGGGTCAGGCACTCAGGGCCTTGGGGATCAGTGCATCGGCGTAGTAACGCTGGGCAACGTCGGGATGGGAGCGCAGGCGGCCTTTGAGGTAGTTCCAGCCCACGTCACGAAACAAGGGATTGTCAGGATCACTGGCCGGGCCCCGCGCTTCACGCAGTAACGCCGCGGGCAAGGGGTAAAGCGGCACCACCGCGTCCAGTTGCGCCCCAAGGAAAAACGCAATCGACAAGCGCTCGCTGCCCTTGGGTGGCGACAGCACCCGATGCACCGTGGCGCGCAGATAACCATTGGTGGCCAGTTCCAGTAATTCGCCGATGTTCACCACCAGGGTGTTGTCCCGAGGCAGCGCGTCGATCCAGCGCCCCTCCTCGATCTCGACTTGCAGGCCGGCCTGGTGATCTTGCAGCAGGAAGCTCAGGAATCCCGAATCCTTGTGAGCCCCGACGCCTTGATTACTTTCGTCTGGCGCCCGCCCCGGATAACGCATCAATTTGATGTGTTCATTGGGCTTGTCGCCGTACAACTGATCGAAAGCCTCCTGCGGCAGCGACAGCGCCTGGGCGAAGGCGCGCAGCAGGCGCAACGACATGCGGGTCATGGCTTGCTGCCAATCCAGCAGCAAGGGTTTGAGTGCCGGCAGCGAGGCCGGCCATTGATTGGGGCCTTGCAGACGTGCCCAGAGCGGGCTGTTCAGGTCCAGCGGCAAAGCCTCCCTCTCGGCACCCAGATCAAACTGCTCGCGCAGGTCAGGCTTGCCGCGAGTGACCTCCGAAGCCGCACAGTTATAACCGCGAAAATGTGGTGAGTTGATCATGCCAACTGCCGCCTTCTCGTGGTCCGGCAGGGCAAAGAACTGTCGGGCATGCTCCTGCACCTGCTTCAACAAGATGCTGTCGATGCCGTGGCCGGTCAGGTAGAGGAATCCGACATCCCGTGCGGCGTGGCGCAAATCGTCAAGAAACGCCTGACGCTGCACCGGGCTGCCGTCGAGCAATGAAAGATCCAGGGTCGGTAAGGTGGTGATGTCCCGTGTGTGCGGCATGGTTCACTCCCATGTGAATTGACTGAGCGCGCTCAGCCTGGCGTCCTGTTGAAGCTAAACGATCTTAAAAACCGCCAATAAATATCTTTTTTGCATTAGCTTAGGTTCGATTCTTGACAGCAAATTGAGCGTTTGAGGTCAGCCACTCGATATAGCTCGATACAAGCTTGTTATTCCACAAAAGAAGTACACATAGATTTTATAGTACGTTTCAATCTATATGTTTCTGGCGCACTCGCATGACCGATCTTCTTGTCGCCATATCGAAATGCTCACCGCCGCAGTCGTCATCTCTTGGTTGTTTTTCCATCGGCCCGGAACTGATCCAGGTGCGCCTTGAGCGACATTCGACAAAGGGTTCAAGCGCCAAAGGTGAATCCGCCCCTTCAACTACTTTTACTTTCTCTGGAGCGATGATGTCCGATGCAAAACCTCTGTTGTTTGCACTCTACGAACAAGCCAGCGTGGGTTGCGGCGGTGCTCCGAGCCTCTGGACGCACCCGGCCGACGAACGCCTGGCAATCAACTCCCTGGGCTACTGGTCGAACCTGGCGCGCATTGCCGACCAGGCTAACCTCGATATGTTGTTCTTCGGCGACGTGCTGGGTTTCTACGACGTCTTTGGCGGCAATGCCGATGCGGCGATGAAATGGGCCGTGGAAGCGCCGGCCAACGACCCGCTGATGATCATTCCCGCCTTGGCCGCGGTCACGGACAACCTCGCGTTCGGCGTCACGGTCACCACCAGCTATGAACACCCTTTCACCCATGCCCGGCGTTTCAGCACCCTGGACCACCTGACCAATGGCCGCGTGGGCTGGAACATCGTGACCTCTTATCTGTCCAGCGCCGCGCGTAATTTCGGCCTTGAACAGATGATCAAACACGATGACCGCTATGAGCGCGCCGAAGAGTTCCTCGATGTGGTGTACAAGCTCTGGGAAGGCAGTTGGGCCGACGACGCCGTGGCTGCCGACAAGGCTCGTCATTTGTATGCCCGAGGTGATCGGGTACGGCCGATCAATCACGCTGGCGAGCATTATCGGGTAGCCGGTCCGCACCTGACCTCGCCGTCACCGCAACGCACGCCGCTGCTGATCCAGGCCGGCTGGTCGGGTCGCGGCCGTGAGTTCGCGGCGAAGCACGCCGAGCTGATTTTCATCGCTAAATCCAACCCTCAGGAAATCCGCCAGGGCCTGGAAGACATATGGGCCAAGGCCCAGGCACGCGGCCGTCAGCGTGAGGATGTAAAGTCCCTGACCGTGCTGCGTATCGTCACCGCCAAAACCGAGATTGAAGCCCAGCGTAAATATGATGCGTTGCAAAGCAACTACCATCTGCAGGCGCAACTGGTCAGTTATGCGGGTGACACCGGCATCGACATCAGCCGCTACGCCGACAGCGATGCACTGTCGACCCATACCGAAGGGCTGACGTCCTATGTCATGCACCCTGATGGCAGTGGTAAACCGTTGACTGCCGGGGACGTGAAGCAACGTTTTGCCAAGGTCACCCGCGGCAGCGACCTGATCCTGGTGGGCACCCCGCAACAGGTAGCCGACCGGATCGAAGAACACGCGCGCATTTCCGGTACCAGCGGCTACATGATCAATCCATTGATCAGTCCCGGCACACTTGAAGATTTCGTAGAGTTGATCATTCCCGAATTGCAGAAGCGCGGCCTCTACAGAACCCAACCGCAAAGTGGAACCTTCAGGTCCAGGCTGAGGGAGGATGGCAGCAACCACTTACCCGATTCGGCTTACGGAGCCTCATTCCGCTTCGACAAGGACCTATAGCCGCTGGGCGACTACTTATGAGTTATTCAGCAGTCGTCGAGCGAGCGACGATTACGTCGCGGACCGGGGCTGGCCTGAAATGCGCTCGGCGGAGAACCAGATCCGGCCGTGGGCATCGGGACGCATCATGAGGTATTGACTCCGCAAAGGCGTCGGGAGCGAAGCTTTTCCGCAGGGTGGCAACCTCATAAATCTTCAGGATTTTCCTGCTGTCACGCCCAGCCATTGCTGGTATGGTTTTGCCTGCCCGGCCTTGGGCCTGGAGTCTCCTGGGATGAAAGCCTTTGGTATGAGCATCTGGATTATGCCGGCGGTTGGATCTCGAACTTTTGTTTCAAACGTTACACCTACTACATTAATGCAGGGAGCAGAACCATGAGTAACAAAGCAGTTATCGTTTTTAGTGGCGGACAAGATTCAACAACCTGTTTAATCCATGCACTGCCTCTCTATGATGAAATACACTGTATTACGTTTGATTATGGTCAGCGCCATCGTGCAGAAATTGAAGTCGCACAACACCTTTCAAAAAAGCTTGGCGTGACAGTGCACAAAGTACTGGACACCTCCTTGCTAAATGAGTTGGCTATCAGCAGCCTGACACGCGACAACATCCCAGTTCCAACCATGAATAGCTCCGGAGAAAGTCTGCCAAACACTTTCGTACCCGGAAGAAATATTCTGTTTTTAACCTTGGCTTCTATTTACGCCTATCAAGTTCAAGCTAAAACTGTAATCACAGGGGTTTGCGAAACAGACTTCTCTGGGTATCCTGACTGTCGAAATGAGTTTGTCAAGGCATTAAACAAAGCCATTGAATTAGGCATGGAATATACATTGCAACTTGAAACTCCGCTTATGTGGCTGAACAAGGCGGAAACGTGGGCCTTGGCCGACTACCACAACCAATTAGACTTGATTCGCCACGACACACTCTCCTGCTACAACGGTATAAAAGGAAGTGGCTGCGCCAACTGCGACGCTTGCAATCTTCGCGCAAAAGGACTGAATGATTATCTGGAGAATAAAACAGACATCATGAACAGCTTAAAAGACAAACTGAAATTAAAATAGAAACTCGATAAAACACATTCAACAAACGCTCACTTAAGCATGATAGGCGCACCCCTGATGATTGGCGCTCTTCGACGCGCTCGCACATGGGGTTCTTCACGACAGCCACATACTAAGTGAGCGCTGAATCCATCAGCGTTGTGCAAAGAAACTATCAATTCAAGAGGCTTTTCGAGGTCTGACGTGTTGACCACTACACTTTGTGCAACTCAATATATGAAAATAAGTCGCACTCCCCCTCTTACAAGCATTCATCCAAGAACCTCACCACTGTCCCCATACAAGCCATCCGTTCTTCGACATGGGGCATATGACTAGAGTTTTCGAACAGTGCCCAGCGAACATCTGGAATGTGATCCAGGTAGGGTTTGACCACGGTCGGGGTCGCTTCATCGTAGAGGCCAGAAATCAGTAGGGTCGGCACGCTGATCTGCCATAGCCGATCAATGATGGTCCAGTCTTTCATGCTGCCGATCACATGAAATTCGGTGGGGCCGTTCATGGCGTGATAAACGGTAAGATCGGCATCGATCTGGGCAAAGGTGCAGGAAACCTCTCCTGGCCACGGAGTGACTCGGCAGACATGGCGATCAGGCTGGCACCACAGGCGGTTTTCATACCGTCCAGCGCCACAGCAATTCCGCCCACCGTGTAGGTGCTGCTGCCCTCAGCTATGGGGAAGACGCCTTTGCACAGCGGGTAGCTGACTTTGTAACCAACAACCGCCTGTCAGCACCGGACTCAACTTCCTCTCCCCCCCCATCAATCCATCAAGGGCGTCCCAGCTTCAGTGTGACTGCCTTGAAGGTTCTCCATGCGAGGAAGACTGCGGTAACGCACGACCATTGCGGGCTTGCGCTAGATACCTTCATTCTCTGTCTTGTCTGTGACGATGAGGGACTCGATACCCCAGTCGCCAGGCAGATGCCAATCTTCCCCGAACAGCTCGGCCGGATGCATCGTACGGTCGGAGCCATTGCCGCACGCCAGGGACTTGGCTGGACAATACCGGTCGCATCCCCAACAGATCCGCTCGGGGTGCTTGGGGTTGACGGGGAAGTTCTTGGCCATGTCGATCTCCGATCATTGAGAGACGTTTTTGCAACCTACAGCCTTTGTGCAAAACCATCCTTGATCGATATCAAGAATCAACATCGAGCGACTGCCCGTTCATGCGGCGGCACAGATGACCCACAGCGCCCAGCGCTTTCGTCAGCGTGACAAGCCATCGGTTTAAGTGCTCGAAACTTGATAATAATCATTATTGTTTGCAGAAAGTCTTCCTAGACTCGGGTTCCTACTCGTTAGTGCCCAGGAAGACCTTATGCGTACCCACCTCTCACTCGCCCTGCTCTTGCTCGTACCGCTGGCTCACGCGAAGGAGTACCCGATCGGGGTACCCCAGCTGTGTCAGGGACTGGAAGTCGGGGCGGTGTATCTGCAACCCATCGAGATGGCCCCGGCGGGCATGATGCGGGCGACTGTCGATTCCGATGTGCACCTGGAAGCCGACATTCGGGCCACCGCGGACAATCGACAGGGCTTTCAGGAAGGTAGTTTCGTGCCTTACCTCAATGTCTCGTTCAACTTGAGCAGAGCGGGTAACCCGGACGAAATCAAGGGCGACTTCCATGCCATGGTCGCCAATGACGGTCCGCACTATGGCGACAATGTGAAGCTGCTGGGACCGGGCAAATATCGGCTGACCTTCACCGTGCTACCACCCACCGGTCACGGTTCCCTCGGGCGTCATACCGATAAGGAAACTGGTGTAGCGCCCTGGTTCGAACGCTGCGAACTGCACTACGAGTTCATCTATGCCGGCATCGGTAAAAAAGGTGGCTATTGAATGAAGCGCCTGCCGCTTGCCTGGCTGATGGTGGCCGGAGCCGTTGCGCCGTTGACCGTCCATGCCGATTTGCCGAGCTACGAACTGATCCTGCGCGATGGCCACTTCTCCCCTGCCTTACTCGAGGTTCCGGCCGGACAGCGTTTCAAGATCGTCCTGAGGAATAGCGGTCAGGGGCCGGCCGAGTTCGAGAGCACACCGCTGCGGGTTGAAAAAGTGCTGTCACCAGGCGTGACTACCTTTGTTGTCATTCACCCCCTCAGATCCGGCCACTACCCCTTTTTCGACGAGTTCAACCCACAACTGCCCGAGGGCGGCATTCTCGCGAAATAACCCGCACCCGCACGGAGTTTCCATGAATCAATCAATGTTCATCGTCTGGCGCGAAAGCGTCGAGGCGCTGCTGGTGATCGGCATTCTCCAGGCCTGGACCTGCCAACAAGGTCCAGGCAATCGCCTGGTCAAATATCTGTGGGCCGGTGTGATGCTGGGATTGATGCTCTCGGGCCTGCTGGCGGTGCTGATTCTGTTTGCCGGCGAGGCCATGAGCGGTTCAGCCAGTGAATGGTTCCAGGCAGCACTGGCGTTGATTGCCAGCCTGTTGATGGTGCAAATGGTTGGCTGGATGCATCGCAACGGGCGCACGCTGAAATTTGACTTGCGACGACATGCCGATAGCCATCTGGCCCGGCGAGGCGGCCTGGGGTTGTTGTTGCTGGCCATGCTCGCCGTCGGCCGCGAAGGCAGCGAAACCGTAGTATTTCTCTATGGTGCTGGCGCCCGCTTGCGAGGCCCGCAACTCGGTTTGTTTGCGGTCGGCGGCGTCATGGGGCTGGTGCTGTCGGCACTCACCCTTGCCCTGCTGCACAGCAGTCGCCGGTTCATTTCATGGCAGCGATTCTTTGCCATCAGCGAAGTCGTCCTGCTCATGCTCGGCGCGGCGTTGCTGGTCAGCGGCACCGAGCGAATCGGTGGCCAACTGCTCGTCCTCGATTTTCCAGAGCTGGTGTACAGCATCGTTGGTGACGCGCTTTGGGACACCAGCACACTGTTGAACGACAGCCATGGATTGGGTGGCTTTCTGGCCAGTTTTGCTGGTTATCGGGCAACCCCCAGTGGCCTGACCTTGTTGGTGTGGGTCGGTTACTGGCTGGTCGTCGGCGGCTGGCTACGGCAACAGACTGCGGACAACCTGCCATGCCCGACCTGAGCCGCCACAATCAATGGCTCCAGCGCCTGGGTGACGGGATGCGTCGCCATGCGTCCGTCATTCGGGCCGTGCAGTGGGTTGTCGTACTGTTTTACGCGGTGCTGTTGGTGACCCCGGCGCTATTGCCGCTACCGGATAGCCAGGCGCGGATACTCGACCACCTGACCTTGCTCGCGCAGTTTCTATTCTGGGGGATCTGGTGGCCGTTCGTGTTGCTGTCAATGGTGTTCTTCGGTCGACTTTGGTGTGGCGTTCTGTGCCCGGAAGGTTCGCTCAGCGAGTGGGCCAGCCATTACGGAAAAGGCCTGGGTGTGCCGCGTTGGGTGCGCTGGGGCGGCTGGCCCACATTGGCGTTCTGCCTGACAACCCTCTACGGCCAGTTGATCAGCGTTTATGACTACGCCCAGGCCGCGCTGTTGATTTTGGGTGGCTCGACCGTCGCAGCGGTCATCGTTGGGTTGTTGTTCGCCCGGGGCAAACGGGTCTGGTGCCGTTACCTGTGCCCGGTCAGCGGCGTCTTCGCCTTGCTCGCCCGGCTGGCCCCTGTGCACTTTCAGGTCGATGAACAACGCTGGATAGAGAATGCCGCACCACGCCTGCCACCGCCCAACTGCGCTCCCCTGCTCGATATCCGCCGCCTGCAAGGCGCCAGTGATTGCCATGCCTGCGGACGCTGCAGCGGGCAACGCGGTGCCGTTCAACTGATCGCCCGCTCCAGCAATCAGGAGATTCTTCACGCAAGCGCGCAGACGCTGTCGCCTTGGGATACACGCTTGCTGCTATTCGGCGTGATCGGCTTGGCCATGGGCGCGTTTCAGTGGACGGTCAGCCCGTGGTTTATCGCCCTCAAACAACACCTGGCCCAGTGGCTGGTCGAACACAACCAGCTCTGGGCCCTGCAGGACAATGCTCCCTGGTGGTTGCTCACCCATTACCCGCAACTCAACGACAGCTTCAGTTGGCTCGACGGCTTCAGCATCGTCACTTACTTGAGTTTGAGTTCGATTGTGCTCGGCGCAGCGTTGACGCTGCTTCTGCGACTGACGGCCCGACTGGCGCGAGATCGCGCACTGTATTGGCCTCTGGCGCTGACACTCACACCTCTGGGGGGGGCCGGACTGTTTCTCGGGCTGTCGGCCACCACCGTCAAATTACTGCGTTATGAAGGTCTGCTGCTGGAGTGGGTACAACCCGCCAGGGCCTGTCTGTTATTGGCCGCCATGGGGTGGAGCCTGCTACTGGGTTGGAAACGGCTGAAACACGAAAATATTTCCCTGGTTCGGCGCGGGTCGGGGGGCGTTTGCCTGTTACTCGCCAACGGCCTGATCGGGTTTGGCTGGTGGTTGCAGTTCTGGGGCTGGGCTTGAGTTCCCCCCAGCCCCGTTACCCCCGTAGCACGAAGACTGGGAACAACTCGCGCATGGCCCCCCACAACTCTGGCAGCAAGGCTTGTGCCGAAACGCTCGGCAACAGCGGATCGAACATCCGCTCGGTGCGAACCAGTTGCACGGCGAAGCGTTTGACGCCAAGTGCATTCAAGCGTTTGGCCAGGATCAGCAGACGTGCTGGCTCGAACAGATGCCAATGCACGGTGGTGCGACATTCGTAGTCCACACCACTGGCCAACAGATACTCAAGGCTGCGCCAGTTGGCCGCTCCACTGCCCTCGACCCGGGTGATGGCCTGGCAATCCTCGGGCAATGCCTTGACATCGAAGCCGACCCAATCAGCACCGGTCAGTGCCTTGGCGAAGGCGGCAGGCTTGATGCCAGCGCTGTGCATGCCAATGCGAAATCCCATTTCCCGCACTTCATCCATGGCACCGAGCAAGCCGTCCTGCAGCGTCGGCTCACCGCCACTGAACACCACGGCATCGAGCAGGTCCTGACGACGTTGCAGAAACGCCAACACCCACCGCCAATCCACTTCCTCACTGCCACGAGGGGGAATCAGCTGCGGGTTATGACAATAACGACAACGCCAGGCGCAACCCTGGCAAAACAACACGCAGGCGAGCTGTCCCGGATAGTCGATAGTGGTCAGGGGCACCATGCCCCCAACCCGAAGCGTTCGACTCATTGGCGCCCGACCAGCGCCGCGCTTTCAGTAAAGTGCACCCGCTCGCGGTGCTCCGACTGTTTACCCGGATTGAACGCTGACACAGGACGGTGATAGCCCATCACGCGGGTCCAGACTTCGCAGCGTTGACGTTGAGCCTGAGGCAGTGGTTGCGATGCAGTCATGGTGAAGCTCCTTGCGGTTGAGGGGATAGAAATCAATGAACAGTGCCGATTTTCTGCTCTTGCAGCAGCAGAACTTCGTCGCACTTGGGGCAGAACTCATGCTCGCCATCGAGGTAGCCGTGCACCGGGCAGATGGAGAACGTCGGGGTCACGGTCAGGTACGGCAGGCGGAAACGTCCAAGGGCCTTGCGCACCAGCTGCTTGCAGGCCTGGGTCGAGGAAATCCGCTCGGCCATGTACAGATGCAAGACCGTGCCGCCGGTGTATTTGCATTGCAGCTCGTCTTGAAGTTCCAGGGCTTCGAAGGGGTCTTCGGTGTAGCCCACGGGCAGTTGCGAAGAGTTTGTGTAATACGGCGCCTGCGTACTGCCCGCCTGGAGAATGTCCGGATAGCGCTTGAGGTCCTCCTTGGCAAAGCGGTAGGTGGTGCCTTCCGCCGGTGTCGCTTCCAGGTTGTAGAGATGACCGGTTTCTTCCTGGAAGCGCAGCAATGTGGCGCGCACATGGTCCAGCAGATTCAGGGCAAATCGCCGGCCATGCTCGGTGTGCATGCCCTCCTCGTCGCCGGTGAAATTGCGCAGCATTTCATGCAGGCCATTGAGGCCGATGGTGGAGAAATGGTTGCGCAAGGTCCCCAGGTAGCGCTTGGTGTAAGGGTACAAACCGGCATCCATGTGGTGCTGAATGACCTTGCGCTTGACCTCCAGGCTCTCCATCGCCAGCTCCATCAGCGTGTCCAGCCGTTTCAGCAAACCGCTGGTATCGCCCTTGAACACATAGCCCAGACGCGCACAGTTAATGGTCACTACGCCGAGCGATCCGGTCTGTTCCGCCGAGCCAAACAAGCCACCGCCGCGCTTGAGCAACTCGCGTACATCCAGCTGCAACCGGCAGCACATCGAACGCACCTGATTGGGCTGCAGATCCGAATTGAGGAAGTTCTGGAAGTACGGCAAACCGTAACGCGCCGTCATCTCGAACAGACGGTCGGCGTTTTCACTGTCCCATGGAAAGTCATGGGTGATGTTGTAGGTCGGAATCGGAAAGGTAAACACTCGCCCTTTCGCATCGCCAGCCTGCATCACCTCGATGTAGGCGCGGTTGAGCACATCCATTTCGACTTGCAGGTCGCCGTAGGCAAACGGCATTTCCTCCCCGCCGATGACGGGGATCTGCTCGCGCAGATCCTGCGGGCACACCCAGTCGAAGGTCAGGTTGGTGAAAGGTGTCTGGGTGCCCCAGCGTGACGGCACATTGAGGTTGTAGATGAACTCCTGGATCGCCTGGCGGACCTGCGGATAGCTCAGTTGGTCCTTGCGCACATACGGCGCCAGGTAGGTATCGAACGAGCTGAAGGCCTGGGCGCCGGCCCATTCGTTTTGCAGGGTGCCGAGGAAATTCACCATTTGCCCCAAAGCACTGCTCAAGTGCTTCGGTGGCCCGGCTTCAACACGTCCGGGCACACCATTAAGACCCTCGTGCAACAAGGTGCGCAGCGACCAGCCAGCGCAGTAACCGGCCAGCATGTCCAGGTCATGTACATGCAAATCCGCCTCTCGATGAGCGTGGCCGATCGCCTCGCTGTACACCTCGTCCAGCCAGTAGTTGGCGGTGACCTTGCCCGACACGTTCAACACCAGCCCGCCCAGTGAGTAGCCCTGATTGGCGTTGGCCTGGACCCGCCAGTCTTCACGGTCCAGGTACTCGTTCATCGACGTCGCCACTTCGACCAGGGTCCGGCGGTCGCGACGCAAACGCCCGTGCTGTTCGCGATAAACGATGTAAGCACGCATGGCGAGGAAAAAACCGGCGTCCATCAGCACCCGCTCAACACGATCCTGGATCTGCTCGACATGCAGCCTTGGCTGCCTTTCCAATCGGGCGAGTACCGCTTCGAGCAAGCCTTCGGCTTCAACGTCGGTGTACTCCCCGGTTGCCTTGCCGGCAGCGATCAATGCCTGACGGATCTTGTCGGCATCGAAGGCAACCAGACTGCCATCGCGCTTGTGCAAGCGGTTACATCCAACTGAGATCAGCGTGCTCTGCATTTGGCCTCCAGATACTACATATAGATGTTTGTAGACAAACAAACACAACATGCAGTGAAGACTACGGACAAAGCGCTGTTCTGCAATTGACCAACGTCAAGATTTGCCGGTGAAAAAACACTCGATGACGGTGAAGGGAGAATCCGCTGCGAACACGGTGGCGAGGGAGCTTGCTCCCGCTGGGTTGCGAAGCAACCCTAAATGAGGCAATACGATTATTCAGACAAATCGAGCTAGCAGGATTACGACCGCTTCGCGGCCGAGCGGGAGCAAGCTCCCTCGCCACAAGGATTGTGTTTGGCAAACTCTTTCCTTAACAGATCAGTTCACCCGCCGCTCATGTTCATGAACCGCACAATCTGCACCTCCCCTTCGGGGCCGAAGTCGTGGCGTAGCGGCTTGCCGCGCAAGGCCTTCTGCACCGCGTTGACCAGAGGTTGGTCATCCAGCGGGTAACGCCGCAGTAATCCGCGTAAATCCAGGGCATCGTCCTGCCCCAGACAGAGCAACAGCTTCCCCTCAACGGTCATCCGCACCCGGTTGCAGCTGCCACAGAAGTTGTGGCTGTTGGGTGAAATGAAACCGATCCGGGTATCGGAATGGTCTTCCAGGCGAACGTAGCGTGCCGGTCCGCCACTGTTTTCGGCGCTGTCGAGCAATCGATGACGACTGGCGATCAACGCCCGCACTTCGTCGCTGGAACAAAACGACTCGCCACGCGCGCGGCCAACATCACCCAAGGGCATTTCTTCGATAAAACTGATATCGATGTGTTGATCGATGGCGTATTGCACCAACGCCGGGACTTCATCGAAGTTGCGCCCCTTCATCACCACACAGTTCAGCTTGATCCGCTCAAACCCCGCGCCCCGCGCGGCTTCAATGCCGCCCAGCACCTGATCGAGATCGCCGTTGCGGGTGATCGCGCGAAACTTCTGCCCGTCCAGGCTATCGAGACTGATGTTCATCCGCTTGACCCCTGCCTCCGCCAACGGCCGGGCCAAACGGCCCAGTTGCGAGCCGTTGCTGGTCATCACCAGTTCGCGCAAACCGGGTAAGGCGGCGATGTTGCGGCACAGCCCGACAATACCGGGACGGATCAGCGGTTCGCCGCCGGTGAGGCGGATTTTGCGAACACCTTGGCCGACGAACAGCGCCGCCAGACGCTGCAGTTCCTCCAGCGTCAGGACCTGCTGACGCGGCAGAAACGTCATGTTTTTCGCCATGCAATACACACAGCGAAAATCACAACGGTCCGTCACCGACATCCGCAGATAGTCGATCTGCCGTCCAAAACCATCCTGCATGACAGCGTTCATCACATCTCCCCGTTTACCCCAAGGCTCACTGCACTAGCGGTGAGTCGGCGCCCTGCAAGTGGATGCCGCGAATATCCGCCGCACCGATCAGGGTTTGCAGGTATTGCACCAGGGCTTTTTGCCAGACACCTTGCTGCAACTGCGTGCGGATCGCCGTCGACACCACTTCATAGGGCAACGGCATGCCTTCGACCCGCTGATCGACACTGACCACATGCCAACCGTAACGACTTTCCAGCGGTTTACTCGCCAGCCCCGGCGCCAGGGTGAACAGCTGACGTTCCAGTTCAGGTACGGTCTGACCCTTGCTGATCTGTCCCAAAGAACCGCCTTGAGCTTTCGACGGGCAGGCCGAATATTTCACGGCCATCTCGGCGAAACTGCCGGGAAAATCCTCCAGCCGCTGCAACAGAACTTCAGCTTGAACATGCGCAAGCGCGCGGGCCTCGGCATCGTCCGGCGCACATTCGAGCAGGATGTGCCGCACCGCCAGCAACGGCGCGCTGTGAAAGCGCCCGCGATTGTTTTCGTAGTAACGAAGGCTGGTTTCCTCATCGCACTGAGGCACCTGCACCTCACGCTCAAGCAACAAGCGCGTGGCCGCTTCTTCTTCGTTCTCACCGGAGCCGACTTCCAGCGACACGCCGAGTTCGGCAATGCGTTGCTGCAACAACTCGCGGATCACCAGCGCCCTGGCGGCCAGGTAGACCGCCTCCTCGCGGCTTTCCGCCGGGTGATATTGCAGTTCCTGAGCCATCGCCTCCGGGGTGATCGACACCGCGTTGACGCTGATGATCGGCCACTCCTGCTCACTGCTGGCGATCAACTGCGCCGGGGCGTCGTGGGCCGCCGGCGCAACCGGGAGTGCGTCAAACTGCACCGCCCCGGTCGGCGCGATATCCACAACATCGGGTTGCGTTTGTTTGGAAGAACCGCAGCCACCGCTGCCCCCGTTACCGCCACCACATCCACATCCACCTGACATGATTGTCTCCTCAGAACTTCTGACGAACGATTTGATAACGACGCCCCAAGTACCAGACCGGTGCACTGATCATGTGTACGAGACGGGTGAAGGGGAACAGCACGAACAGGGTCAAACCGAGAAACACATGCAGCTTGTAGATCAAGCCGACCGGCGCGATGGACGCCGCCGCTTCCATCGGCCGCAACAGCACGGTGTTCTGCGCCCAATCGGCGAGCATCACCATCACCGAGCCGTCCATGTGTTCAGTGGACGCCACAATCGTCAGCAGACCGAGCAGCAACTGCGCCAGCAGCACCAGCAACACCAGAATGTCCGAAGTGCTGGAAGTGGCGCGTACCCGTGGATCGCTCAGCCGCCGATTGACCAGCATCAGTAGACCAACCAGGCACAACAGGCCGAAAAACCCGCCGGAGACCATTGCCAGCAGCTGCTTGTTCTCAGTGCTGATCACATGGTGATAAACCGACGCCGGGGTCAACAGGCCGACGAAGTGCCCGGCCAGTATGAACAACACCCCGATGTGGAAAAAATTGCTCGCCACGCGCATGCCGCGCTGGTTGAGCATCTGACTGGAGCCTGCCTTCCAGGTGTACTGCGACAGATCGAAGCGGGCCCAACTGCCAATCAGGCAAATAGCCAGGGCGATATAGGGATAGATCCCGAACAACAACAGGTTCCATTTAGACATTGCCTACCTCCTTGGCCGGCACGGCGGCCAACCCTTCATGCTGAAAATCCACCCAGTGCAATGGCACTGCGCTTTCTTCCCGGACCTTGCCCGGTGCGCTCGGCAGCGAACTGCAACGGTCCTGCTGTTCGGCCTGGAGAAAGTCCACGGCCTCCTCTTCCCAGATCTTGTCGAGGGCTTCGAGGGAGTCGTCACGCGGCTCCGCAGCCACCTGCGCCCGCAGGTCGGCCACCGCCTGATGCGGCTCGGCCCCGGCAATTTGCAGCAGCGCGCGGAAGCAACTGGCGTACGCACTTTCACGCTCATCCAGACGCGCCGCGAGCAAGGCCAACAGGTGCGACACATCTGCCAGGCCCTCGCGGGCCTCGATGTCTTCGCGAGTAGAAAGGAACTCCAGATACAGCGGGATATAGTCCGGAAGTTCTTTGACGCCAATGGCAAACCCGGCGGCTTCGTATTGCGCCATCATGTCGACCATCGCCTGACCTCGGTCACGGGACTCACCGTGCACATGCTCGAACAGCAGCAGCGACAGCGAACGCCCCCGGCCGAACAGCGCACCGTAGTGCTCCTGTCCGTCCATCAGGTCATTGGTGCAGATCAGCTCCAGCAACTCGAATAACGCACCGCGCTGCTTGGGGCTGATTTCCCGGGACTCGATGATCGCCTGCTCCAGTTCGTCGCGACCGCCAATCAATGCCTCGGTCGGGTAGTCGAGCAGCAGCGAAATCACTTTGAGAATTTGCATGCTCATTCCTCCCACAACTGAACGGTTTTGAGGATGTCGCGGCGGTTGGCTTTCTTGGCGCCGAACATGTTGGTGTCGGAGCTGCCGCTACAGCCGCTGCCGAAACTGAAACCGCAACCGGAGCGCTCGGCGAAGGCATCGCTCATCGCGTCTTCACGGTGGGCGCTGGGCACCACAAAGCGGTCTTCGTAGTTGGCGATCGCCAGGTAGCGATACATTTCTTCGACCTGGGCCACGCTCAAGCCGACATCCTTAAGCACTTGCAGGTCCTGGACGCCATCGACTTGCTCGGAACGTTTGTAGGCGCGCATCGCCAGCAAGCGTTTAAGCGCACGCTTGACCGGTTTTTCATCGCCCGCTGTCAGCAGGTTCGCCAGGTACTTCAGTGGAATACGCAGGCTGTCGACATCCGGGATCACCCCGTTCAGGCCCACGGTGCCGGCGGTCGCCGCATTCTGGATCGGCGACAGCGGCGGTACGTACCAGACCATCGGCAAGGTGCGGTATTCCGGGTGCAGCGGCAGCGCCAACTTCCAGTCCACGGCCATTTTGTAGACCGGCGAACGTTGCGCAGAGTCGATCACTGACTGCGGCACACCATCGGCCAAGGCCTGACGGATCACCGCCGGGTCATTCGGGTCGAGGAAGATCTCCAGTTGTTTCTCGTACAGATCCTGCTCATTGGCGGTGCTTGCCACTTCGCTGATGCGATCGGCGTCATACAGCAGCACCCCGAGATAACGAATGCGCCCGACGCAGGTTTCAGCGCAAACGGTCGGCATCCCGGCTTCGATACGCGGGTAGCAGAAGATGCATTTCTCGGACTTGCCGCTTTTCCAGTTGAAATAGATCTTCTTGTACGGACAACCGCTGATGCACATCCGCCAGCCACGGCATTTTTCCTGGTCGATCAGGACGATGCCATCCTCTTCGCGCTTGTAGATCGCCCCGCTCGGGCACGAGGCCGCGCAGGTCGGGTTGAGGCAGTGCTCGCACAGGCGCGGCAGATACATCATGAAGGTGTTTTCGTATTCGCCGTAAATGTCCGCCTGAATCTTGTCGAAGTTCTTGTCCTTGCGGCGCTTGGCGAACTCGGTACCGAGAATCTCCTCCCAGTTCGGGCCCCACTCGATTTTCTCCATGCGCTTGCCGGAGATCAGCGAACGCGGGCGCGCTGTTGGCTGGTGCTCGCCCAGCGGCGCGGTGTGCAGGTGCTGGTAATCGAAGTCGAACGGTTCGTAGTAGTCGTCGAGGCTCGGCAGGTCAGGGTTGGCGAAAATGTTCGCCAACACCCGGAATTTCCCGCCAATGCGCGGGTTGATCGTGCCGTTGGCGTTGCGAATCCAGCCGCCCTTCCACTTGTCCTGGTTTTCCCATTCTTTCGGATAGCCAATCCCCGGTTTCGATTCGACGTTGTTGAACCAGGCGTATTCCATACCTTCGCGGCTGGTCCAGACGTTTTTGCAGGTGATCGAACAGGTGTGGCAACCGATGCATTTGTCCAGGTTCAGAACCATGCCGATTTGTGAGCGAATCTTCATCTCAGTTCTCCTCGATATCGGTCGGCAGGGGACGTGGCAGGTCATCGCCACTTGAACCATCGAGCCAGTCGACTTTGGCCATCTTGCGCACCACGACGAATTCATCGCGGTTGCAGCCGACCGTGCCGTAATAGTTGAAACCGTAGGCCTGCTGGGCATAGCCGCCGATCATGTGGGTCGGCTTGAGCACCACCCGGGTGACTGAATTGTGGTGGCCGCCACGGGTCTTGGTGGTTTCTGAACCTGGCACGTTCACGATCCGTTCCTGGGCGTGGTACATCATCACCATGCCTTCCTTGACCCGCTGGCTGACCACCGCCCGGGCGGTCAATGCGCCGTTGGCGTTGAAGCACTCGATCCAGTCGTTGTCCTCGATGCCGGCGCGTTTCGCGTCGACCTCCGAGAGCCAGACAATCGGCCCGCCACGGCTGAGGGTCAGCATCAGCAGATTGTCGCTGTAGGTACTGTGAATGCCCCATTTCTGGTGCGGAGTGATCCAGTTCAGGACGATTTCGGTCTCGCCGTTACTGCGCTTGCCTTTCACCCCTTCGATGGTCCGGGTGTTGACCGGCGGCCGATAACTCATCAGTTGCTCACCGAATGCCTGCATCCACGGGTGATCCTGATAGAACTGCTGACGGCCGGTGATGGTGCGCCATGGGATCGCCTCGTGAACATTGGTGTAGCCGGCGTTGTAGCTGACGTGATCGTCTTCGAGTCCCGACCAGGTCGGGCTGGAGATGATCTTGCGCGGCTGTGCCTGAATGTCGCGGAAACGAATCGCCTCATGGGCCTTGGACAACGCCAGGTGACTGTGATCGATGCCGGTAAATTCCGACAACGCGGCCCAGGCCTTGACGGCGACATGGCCGTTGGTTTCCGGTGCCAGAGACAGAATCACTTCCGCGGCATCGATCGCCGTGTCGATTTTCGGCCGACCATGGCTGATCCCGGCAGCCCCTTCGTGGTGATTGAGTTCACCGAGGAACTTCACTTCGTCATCGGTGTTCCAGTTGATGCCCTTGCCGCCGTTGCCGTGCTTTTCCAGCAATGGCCCCAGCGAGGAGAACTGTTTGTAGATGTTCGGGTAGTCACGCTCGACCACATGCAGGTTCGGCGCGTTCTTGCCCGGTATCGGTGCCACGCCGGCGCTTTTCCAGTCGGTGCCGCCAAACGGCTGGGCCAGTTCGCCGACGCTGTCGTGCATCAGCGGGATGGTCACCAGGTCTTTTTCAACGCCCAGGTGCCCTTCCGACATGCTGGAAAACGCCTTGGCGATGCCTTTGTAGATCTCCCAGTCGGAACGCGATTCCCAGGCCGGATCGATAGCCGCCGACAACGGGTGAATGAACGGGTGCATGTCCGAGGTGTTCATGTCGTCTTTTTCGTACCAGGTTGCGGTCGGCAAGACGATGTCGGAGTAGACGCAAGTCGAGGACATGCGGAAGTCCAGCGTGGTGACCAGGTCAAGCTTGCCGATGGCACCCTCGTCCACCCATTCGGCTTCTTCGGGTTTGCAATCGCCGACCTGGCCAATGTCTTCGTTCATCACTCCGTTTTTGGTGCCGAGCAGGTACTTGAGCATGTACTCGTGGCCCTTGCCCGAGGAGCCCAGCAAGTTCGAACGCCAGATAAACATGTTGCGCGGGAAGTTCACCGGGCTGTCCGGCTGCTCGCAGGAGAAGCGCAGCGAACCATCCTGCAGCGACTTGACCACGTAGTCTTTCGGGTCCATGCCGGCTGCGGCGGCATCGCGGCAAATGTGCAGCGGGTTGGTATTGAGTTGCGGTGCGCTGGGCAACCAGCCGGCACGTTCGGCGCGGATGTTGTAGTCCAGCGCATGCTCGGGAAATTGCGATTTATCGGCCAGCGGCGAGAGCACGTCGTGCATGCTCATTTTCTCGTGGCGCCATTGCGAACTGTGGGCGTAGAAGAAGCTGGTGCCGTTCATTTGACGGGGTGGACGATTCCAGTCCAGGCCGAACGCCAGGGGCAGCCAGCCGCATTGCGGACGGAGCTTTTCCTGGCCGACGTAGTGCGCCCAACCGCCACCGGTCTGACCGACACACCCGCAGAGCATGAGCATGTTGATCAGCCCGCGGTAGTTCATGTCCATGTGGTACCAGTGGTTCATTGCCGCGCCGACGATGATCATCGAGCGGCCCTTGGTCTTGTCGGCGTTGTCGGCGAACTCACGGGCGATCTGGATCGCTTTCTCACGGCTGACGCCAGTGATCTGCTCCTGCCAGGCTGGAGTTCCCGGCACCGAAGCGTCGTTGTAATCCTTGGCGACGTTAGCGCCACCGAGACCGCGGTCGATAGCCAGGTTGGCTGCCGACAGGTCAAACACCGTTGCAACTTTAGCGATGCTACCGTCTGCCAGCACCACGTTATGCACTGGCACACGGCGGTACTGCACGGCATCGCCAGCAACGTGCTGGAAGTGCTCGTGGGATTCGCCGGCAAAATACGGGAACGCCACTTCGGCGACGTCATCGCCAATCAGGCTCAGCTTGAGATCGATCTCACGGCCTTCGCCGCCTTCACGAGGGAGGATGTTCCACTTGCCCTTCTCGCCCCAGCGATAGCCGATGGAACCTTGAGGGGATACCAGTTCACCGTTGACATCCAGGGCGATGGTTTTCCATTGCGGATTGTTTTCCTGACCAAGGTTGTCGGTCAGGTCACTGGCGCGCAAGAAACGGTCCGGCTGATAACCGGCACCCGGTGCCTTGTCGGGCATTTGCTTGAGCAGCACCAGCACCGGCAAATCGGTGAAGCGCTTGGCGTAGTCAGTGAAATAAGCGCTCGGTTTGTCCAGGTGGAACTCTTTGAAGATCACATGGTTGAACGCCTGGGCCAGCGCTGCGTCAGTGCCTTGTTTAGGGTTCAGCCACAGGTCGGTGAGCTTGGCCACTTCCGAATAGTCGGGGGTGATGGCGACAGTCTTGGTGCCCTTGTAACGGACTTCGGTGAAGAAGTGCGCGTCCGGGGTGCGCGTCTGCGGGACGTTGGAGCCCCAGGCGATAATGTAGTTGGAGTTGTACCAGTCGGCCGATTCCGGCACGTCGGTCTGCTCGCCCCAGACCATCGGCGAAGCCGGTGGCAAGTCGCAGTACCAGTCGTAGAAACTCAGGCAAGCGCCGCCGATCAGCGACAGGTAACGCGAACCGGCCGCATAGCTGACCATCGACATGGCCGGGATCGGCGAGAACCCGACGATGCGGTCGGGGCCATATTGTTTGATGGAGTAGACGTTGGACGCGGCAATGATCTCGTTGACTTCCTCCCAGTTGGAACGAATGAAGCCGCCCATGCCACGCTTGCTTTTATAGGAGTCGGCCTTGACCTTGTCCTCGACGATGCTGGCCCACGCTTCCACTGGCGCCAGGGTCTGCCGCGCATCACGCCAGAGCTTGAGCAACGGCTTGCGGATTTTCGGGTACTTGAGCCGGTTGGCGCTGTAGATGTACCAGCTGTAACTGGCGCCACGCGGGCAACCACGGGGCTCATGGTTAGGCAGATCATTGCGGGTACGCGGGTAGTCGGTCTGCTGGGTTTCCCAAGTGATCAAGCCGTTCTTGACGTAGATTTTCCACGAACAAGACCCGGTGCAGTTCACCCCATGGGTGGAACGCACGATCTTGTCGTACTGCCAGCGCGAACGGTAGACGTTCTCCCAGTCGCGAGACTCTTTGCGGGTCTCGCCGTGACCGTCGGAAAACTCGTTTTGCTTGCGATTGAAAAACCGCAGTTGATCCAGTAAATGACTCACGGTGTGTCCTCTCAGGCTTGCTGCGGGGTTCTGTGCCCCGCCCACGCAGGTTGGATTCGGATCGTCTTAGCAGGGGGTTGCGGCGCCTTTGCGCGCGTACCACCACCAGGTCACCACAATGCAGCTCAGGTAAAAGCCGACGAACATGTAGAAAGCCATCTCAGGGCCGCCGGTCTGGGCCATCGAAGTGCCGAAGGATTTGGGAATGAAGAACGCACCGAAGGCGCCGATGGCCGAACTGAAACCGAGGACGGCGGCCGACTCTTTGCCGGCATCCTTGAGCGCTTGTTCGCGCACGGCGGGTGGTTTTCCGGCAGAGGCTTTTTCATGCTGGGTGCGAAAGATCACCGGGATCATCCGGAAGGTGGAGCCATTGCCGACACCGGTGGTGATGAACAGCAGCATGAACATGCCAAGGAAGCCGTAGAAGTTGCCGCCCGAACCGTTCTGGGGGAGGAAGTGCAATACGCCGAAGACCATCACGATCATCAGCATGAAGTTCCACAAGGTCACTTTCGCACCACCGAGCTTGTCCGCCAGCCAGCCACCCAACGGGCGTACCAGTGCGCCGACCAATGGGCCGAGGAAGGCGAATTTCAAGGCGATGACATCAGGAAAGGAGGTCTTGATCAGCAGCGGAAACGCCGCGGAAAAACCGATGAACGAACCGAAAGTCGCCAGGTACAACCAGCACATCAGCCAGTTGTGCTTGCGTTTGAAGATAACGGCCTGGTCGCTGAACGAAGCGCGGGCACTGGACAGATCATTCATGCCGAACCAGGCCAGCAGCGTCACCAACACAATGAACGGCACCCAGATCAACCCGGCATTCTGCAACCACAACTGGCCACCGTCGGCCAGGACTTGCGGTTTACCGCCCATAAAGCCGAACACACCGAAGGTGATCACCAGCGGTACACAGAATTGCATCACCGAAACGCCCAGGTTACCCAACCCGGCGTTGAGGCCAAGGGCTGTACCCTGCTGAGACTTGGGATAGAAGAAGCTGATGTTGGACATGCTCGAGGCAAAGTTGCCGCCACCAAAACCGCAGAGCAAGGCGATCAATACGAACACGCTGTAAGAGGTGCTTGGGTTCTGCACGGCGAAACCCATCCAGATCGAGGGCAACAACAGCGATGCGGTACTCAGGGCGGTCCAGCGCCGGCCACCGAAAATCGGCACCATGAATGAGTAGAAGACGCGCAAGGTCGCACCAGACAAACCCGGCAACGCCGCCAGCCAAAACAACTGGTCGGTGGTGAAGCTGAAGCCGATGGCATTCAAACGCACAATTACCGTGCTCCAGACCATCCACACCGCAAAGGCCAGCAGCAGTGCAGGAATGGAAATCCACAGGTTGCGGGTGGCAGTCTGTTTGCCGCTACGCCCCCAGAATGCGGGGTCCTCGGGGCGCCAGTCATGAATCACCGGGCCTTTGTCAGGCTTTTGCAGAACGGACATGTTCTTCTCCTTGGGCAATGCTGGAAAACGGGGAAGTGGTCACCGGCAGCTCTTTACCGAACACCGGGGTCTTGCGTATTTCGCTGAAGTACATCCAGGTGAGGGAGACCCAGACCACGCCGTACATCAACATGAAGCAGGAAGAGCGCACCCCGGTGAGGTCCACCAGGGCGCCGAACAGAATCGGCAACACGAAACCGCCCAGGCCGCCCGCCAGGCCAACGATGCCGGACACGGCCCCCATGTTTTTCGGGTAGTCATTGGCGATGTATTTGAAAACCGAGGCTTTGCCGAACGCGAAGGCGATGCCCATGACGAATAGCAGCACGGTAAACAGCGCAGGATTCAGGCCGATGTGAAAATCCATCGGACCGTTGAGGGTTTGCACTTGCAGTTGGGTCTGTGGGTACGAGAGCAGGAACAGGCAGATCCAGCTGACCCACAACACCCACCAGGTCACGCTTTGCGCGCCCCAGCGATCCGACATCCAGCCGCCGACGGCACGCAGGACCCCGCCGGGCAGGGAAAAACAGGCCGCCAGCAGCGCTGCGCTTTGCAGGCTGAAACCGTATTCCTGCACGTAGTACTTGGTCATCCACAAGGCCAGGGCGACGTAGCCGCCGAAGACGATCGAGTAGTACTGGCAGTAGCGCCACACCGCCGGATCTTTCAGCGAACGCAACTGTTCACGCAAGCTGGCGCCGGCGGCACTACGGTGGTTCTTGTTTTCGGCGCTGACGAACCAGAACAACAGCGCGGTAATGAACAGGATCGCGCTGAAGACCTTTGGCACCAGTTGCCAACTGCCGGCAGCGATCAGTGCCGGAGCGAGAAACTTGGTCACTGCGGCTCCCGCATTGCCGGCACCAAAGATGCCCATGGCGAAGCCCTGGTTCTCCTTGTCGAACCATTTGGCGACGTAGGCAATGCCCACTGAAAACGAGCCACCGGCCAGACCGACGAACAAGCCCAGTACCAGGAATTGCCAGTAGGCGGTGGCGTGACTGATCAGGTACAGCGGTGCGACGCAGGACAGCATCAGCAAGAAGAACACGCTGCGACCACCAAAGCGGTCAGTCAGCAGGCCCAGCGGTAAACGCACCAGCGAGCCGGTCAGCACCGGGGTTGCGGCCAAGAGGCCGAACTGGGTTTCGTTGAGCTGGAGCAGTTCCTTGATCGGTACCCCGAGCACAGCAAACATCATCCAGACCATGAAACAGACGGTGAAGGCCAACGTACTCATGCCCAGCACCAAGCCTTGTCGTACACGCGGTTGGATCACAATGCTCTCCAGTCAGTTAGCCATGGCGGCAGACTAGAGAGGCGAACCCCGCAAAAACTTGATCCACGTCAACGAAGCCCATGAGGGCAAGGGGCTATCCTTGCCCGGCCTACCTCCAAGGAGGTAGTTCAAGAAAACCTTGAAACCCTTTATTTATCAGCTTCTTAAGGTTTTCCAGTAACGCCATTGCCGACAGGGAGACGTCGGCAACTCTTTAGAGGTAGCGCACCCGGGACTGGCTGCAAAACCGCACTCCGGGACGCCGTATGCTCAGTTTCCGTGTCTTTCCCCAGGATCATCGCTGATGATGCGCTGGTTGCGCAGCTCCCTGCCCGCTCGCGCCGGGTTGGCAGTGATCCTTATCGCCATACTCGCCCTTGCCAGTTCATTGAGCGCCGGATTGATCGCCTGGTTCAGTCAGGGCGATGCCGCAGCGATCAACACCGCAGGCTCGGTGCGCATGGAGACGTACCACCTGAGCTGGAAACTGGCCGCTGGCGCACCTGGCGAAGAAGTCGCCAGCATCACCGACAGCCTGCAAACTCGCCTCAACAGCCAGTCACTCAAAGCGGTACTGGAAGATGGCCCGCCCACCGCTCTGCAAATCAGCTATGGGCAAATCCAGCAACGCTGGAACGAGGATTTACGCCCGGCACTCGAACGTGGCGATGTGGCCTCTTTTCAGGCTCTGACCCAGCCTTTCGTTGAACAACTGAACCAGTTTGTCAGCCTGTTGCAGCGCCAAAGCGAACAAAAGCAAGGCTGGCAACAGGCGATCCAGGGCCTGGCCTTGTTCACTACCATGATCGTCCTGCTGGTAGGGCTATATGAACTGCAGTACGGCGTTGTCACGCCCTTGAAAGAATTGGTGGACGCCACCCAGCGCTTTCGTCGTGGCGATTTCAAGGTGCGGGTCAACCATCAGTCCCAGGACGAACTGGGCCAGTTGGCCACGAGTTTCAATGCCATGGCGGAAACGATCGAAGAATCGCATCGCACCCTGGAGAGCCAGGTCCAGCAAAAAACCCTGAACTTGCAACAAGCCAATGCAGCCCTGGAGCTGCTGTACCAAAGCAGTCGAAACCTGGCCACACGCCTGGCCAACGCCGAAGGCCTGGACGAGTTGATCCGGCGCTTCCAGCAACGCCTGCCCGGCTTGCGTCTGTCGCTGTGTCTACAAGGACACTTGCAGGCACCCGCCCAGCAATTACTCGCCCTGCATGGGGCAAACAGTCGGGATGTCTGCGCCAGCAGCGATTGCGCCACGTGCCTGAAGCACCAAAAAACCAACCCGCAGACTTTCAGCATCAGCAACCAGGGCAGCGAACTGGGGGAGCTCAAGGCGCATTTTGTCGACGGGCATCCGGCGCAAGCCTGGGAAACCCAGTTGATCCAGGCCCTGGCCAACCTGATTGGGACCTCGCTTTCGCTCAAACGCCAACGGGAACAGGATCATCGCCTGCTGTTGCTCGAAGAGCGCACGATCATCGCCCGCGAACTGCACGATTCACTGGCCCAGGCCCTGTCCTACATGAAACTGCAAGTCAGCCGCATGCAGACCCTGATGCGCCGTGGCGAACCAGTCGAAACCCTGGAAACCGTCACCGCCGAATTGCGCGAGGGGCTGAACAATGCCTACCGCCAGTTACGCGAACTGCTGACCACCTTTCGCTTGCAGATTCACGATGCGGGACTGGTGCAAGAGCTCAAGGACGCCGCCGAGGAGTTCTCCCGTCGCGGAGAATTTCAGGTCCACCTGCACGTCGATGCGCTGGCCTTTCCGCTCTCGGCCAGCGAGCAAATCCACATTCTGCAGATCACCCGCGAGGCACTCTCCAACTGCCTGCGCCACGCCCACGCGCAAAACGCCTGGTTACAACTGCGCCAGGACGGCGAAACCGTCAGGCTCATCGTCGAAGACGACGGGCGCGGCTTCAGCGGCAACGTCGACCAGCGCGAACACCACGGCCTGAACATCATGGACGAACGAGCTCGCAGCTTGCACGGCCAATTGCAGATATTTTCCAGGGAGCCGCAAGGCACCCGTGTCCAACTGGAATTCCAGCCGGAGTTTCTCGGGCAGCAAACAGAAGGTAGCGTCACATGAACCCGTCCCAACAACACACCATCCTGCTGGTAGACGACCATCCGATGATGCGTCACGGCATCCGCCAGATGCTCGAACTCGAAGATGATTTCAAGATCGTCGGCGAAGCCGGCAACGGCGAAGAAGCACTCAGCCTCATTGAGCCGCTGCAGCCGGATCTGGTTTTGCTCGATAACAACATGCCGCAGATGAATGGCATTCAAACCCTGCGCCGATTACGCGCGATGCATTACACCGGCAAGGTGCTGCTGTTCACTGTCTCGGATGCTGAAGACGATATTCGCGATGCACTGCGCCTGGATGCCGACGGCTATCTGCTCAAGGACATGGAGCCCGAACTGTTGATTCAGTACATCCGTGATGCGCTGAACGGCGCGTTGGTGGTCAGCCCGGGGCTGACCCAAGTCATGGCCCAGGCGCTGCGTGCTCCTGCGCGTCAGGTGGTGGTGGAACTGACCGAACGTGAGCGGCAGGTGCTGAAAATCATCGCCAGCGGCTTCAGCAACAAAGTCATCGGGCACAAGCTCGGCATCACCGAAGGGACGGTCAAGGTTCACGTCAAGAACCTGCTGCATAAACTCGGCTTGCGTTCGCGGGTCGAGGCGGCGGTGTGGGCCATGGAGCATCTGCGCAACGCCGGCTGACGGGTATTCCTCTTTGGAGGTAGGCCTGCAGAGGCATAGGTCATCCGGGCCGCGCCCTCTACTATGACCGTCAGCGGAGGTACGCCATGCTGACCCACCCTTCTATCGTTTTAACGTTGCGCCGTCATCACCTGTTCAGCCAATTGCCGGAGAAAGTCTTCGAGGAAGTCTGCAGCCAGGCCATGCTCAAGCGCCTGAGTTGTCACTGCACACTCATGCACCAGGGGGATCCGGCCAAGCGTTTTTTCCTGCTGGTCAGCGGTCAGATCAAGTTGTACCGGCTCACCGGCGAAGGTCAGGAAAACCTCGTGGAGATCATCCAGCCCGGCCAGACTTTTGCCGAAGCCTTGCTGTTCAGCCAGGCCCGACTCTATCCAGTGAGCGCCACCGCGCTGAAAGACAGTGTGCTGGTCAGTATCGAGGGCAACCATTACCGCAACGCCCTGGAGGACCAGCCGAAGGTTTGCCTCGCGATTCTGGCCAGCATGAGCGTTCACTTGCACCTGCGTCTGCGGGACATAGACACGTTGACGCTGGCGAGCGCGAGTCGTCGGGTCATCAATTTCCTGCTCCAGGAACGCCATCCCGTCACTGGCCAGATCGTCTTGCAAGTATCCAAACGCCTGGTGGCATCGAAACTGGGGATTCAGCCGGAAACCTTTTCGCGGATTTTGCATCGGTTGGTCGAGTGCGGCCTGATTGCAATGGAACGACGCAATATCCGCATCCTCGCCAAAGAAGAGGCGCTGGCAGCGTTCCAGTAGACAGAATTGACCGCAATCAATTGAGTAACCTCATGCGCCTTGCACACTGGAAGAGCCCATCAATGGAGAGTGTCAATGCCCCCCTCAACTTTGCCTCTGGTTTACTCCTGCTCAGGCTGCTCCAACGTCGCCCAACTGGCCAACACCCTGGCCGTGCGGCTGGATCGCAGCGGCTTGGCTGAAATGTCCTGCATCGTCGGTATCGGAGGGCATGTGCCAGCGTTGCTCAACAAGGCGCGCTCGGGGCGCCGGATTTTCGCGCTGGACGGCTGCCCGCTGCAATGCGTCGAAAACTGCCTCAAGCAACATGGCCTGCATGCTGATGTGCACCTGATCCTGAGCCACTATGGGCTGCGCAAACGCCATGGCGAAGACTGCACGCAGGCGCAGAGTGATGAGTTGTTTGAGGGGATCAGGCAGTTGATTGCCAGTGATACTCGCCAGCATGAATCCGACAGCAAACGATGGCTTGAGGGCTGACGAAAATCTAATGTGGGAATGAGTCTGCTCGCGAAGGCGGTCTGTGGTTTGTTGATTGAGTACATATCCATTTCTGCCGTAACGGCGGCTTAGGGTTCCGCCCTTACGGCGGGTCACTTTCGAAAAGCGCGAAAGTAACCAAAGCGCTCTTGCCCCTTTCGTTCGGTGCCTCGCCCAGGCTCGGCATGCCCTCGCTCCGGTCCTGCTCCGTGGGCCCGCCGCCATCGGCCATCCATGGCCGGGGGCGGCTAACCCGGCATCCATGCCGGGTTGCCCACTGCGCAGAACCTCCACTCGGCCTCTCGAGGGGGCGTGCACCGCAAAGGCGAGGCGGCCTACCGGCCGGCCTGTCTCTTCAAACGTACTCATTTCCCTGTGGGAGCAAGCTCGCTCCCACAGATTCAATGCCACTTTGGCTCTAGCTGTTGATCTTGCTTTGGCTTTGGCTTTTGATCTTGATCTGCCCCGTCGGAAGGCCGAGTGGAGGTTCTGCGCAGTGGGCACCGCGGCAAGGATGCCGCGGTAGCCGCCCCCGGCCATGGATGGCCGATGGCGGCGGGCCCACGGAGCAGGACCGGAGTGAGGGCATGGCGAGCCTAGGCGAGCCACCGTACGTCAGGGGCGAAAGCGTTTGGTTACTTTGCGCTTTTCAAAGTAACCCGCCGTAAGGGCGGAACCCTAAGCCGCCGTTACCGCAGAAATGGATATGTACTCCGACCAAAAATACAGGTCGGCTATCAGGCCGCCAACCCCTTCCCCGCCCGCTCCAGATTGCGCCACAACCAAACAGGCAAAACATCGGGATCAAGACTGTCGATCAGATTCTTCAACGCCAGCCCCAACTCCGTATCCCCTTCAATCACCAAACGCCTGCGAAAAAACAGCGTGTCCGGATCTTCCTGACGACTGGCCAGGAGCAGAAACTCTCGCCAATTGCCGCTGATGGTCACGTGAGCCGTGGCCTGCCTGGCAATTTGCAAGCCCTCGCGGCCCAGCGTCAGATACCAGGACAGGCCCAGATCCGGAATCCGCAGGCACAGCCAACGCCCCCGCAGCACGTCGAACTCACCCTCGCGCAATGGCTCGGCGAGGCAGCGATTCAGTGCCTGTTGCAACGCCAGGCGCTGCACGGCAAAAGGCACTCGACGCACCAGCGGCAGTAAGCGGTCGGCGCCTTTCAACAGCCACTTTTTTCGGTTCAACACAGGCCAACCTCCTCGACGCGCAACATGCCGGCCTGGCCATGCCAGTAACCATTGCAGCCTTCGACGAACAGCGGCGGTGTCTCGCCCAGACGAACCCGTTGATAGGCGTCGATCACCTCGGCCATACCCTGAGCACGCGGGCTCAGACGCAGCAGATCGGCGCCGCAGGCCACCAGTCCGGAATAATCGGCCAGTAGATTGGTCACCTGCGCCGACATCGTTTGAATGCCATTGAGGGTAAACAACGGCTGCCCCTCCTGGCTGGTCAGCGCGAGACCATCGGGGTAGTTGATACAGCAAAACTGGCAGTCGTCCTTGGGCCGATTTTCCGCACGGGCCGTAAAACACCGTGCGGAATAGGCCAACGGCAAATGCCCATAGGCGAAGATTTCCACTTCCGGTACTGTGCGGCCAAGTCCGCGGACCTGCTCGATCACATCGCCAATCAACGCTGCCGAACATTCTACTGGCGGCACCCAACGGGTCATTCCGCAGTCCAGCAATTGCGTCAGCGCGTGCCCGTTGTACAAATTGAGCGCCGGACCGCCCACGAACGGCAATTTGCGCTCGGCCAGGAACTGCACCGCGCCCATGTCGTTGGCCTCCACCAACAATTGGCCGTTGTCGCAGAGTCGGCGCAGGCTGGAGAGTTCGGACGCGGCTTCGATCAGTGTCAGGCTGGAGATCACCAACTGCGCCTGGCTGCAGGCCTGTAACTCGCGCCCCAACCCCAGCCATTGATCCAGCGAAAAAGCCCGACGTTTCGAACACACGGTTTCCCCCAGGTAAATCACATCCAGAGGCAAGGCCGACATCTCGGCGTAAAAGTTGCTGAGTTGCGCTTTGTCCCAATAGAACAGGACCGGTCCCAGGCTGAGTTTCATGTCGCGTCCCTCATTGCCATGATCGATGATAAGCGCCCAGGGTGGTCTGGCTGCCTTCGGACAAGCCGGCCAGTACCTGACGCCATTCCTCCTTGACCCGAAAACTGCCCGGTGAACCACGATGGGCATCCAGTGCCGCCCGCCAGACGCGAGTGACTTGTTCGACATAGGCCGGACTGCGTTGTCGGCCCTCGATTTTTACCGCTTCGACACCGATGGCCGTCAGCTCCGGGAGCAAGTCGAGGGTGTCGAGGCTGGTGGGTTCCTCCAGCGCATGAAAGCGTTTGCCGTCGACCAGGAAGCGACCCTTGCACAAGGTCGGGTAACCGGCCGGTTCGTCAGGGGTATAGCGGTCAATCAGCACTTCGCTGAGTCGTGCGCTCAAGCCTTGAGCGTCCTCGCTCCAGCGCACCGCCTTGGCCGGCGAACAGACACCGCACAGGTTCGGCGACTCACCGGTAATGTAGGAGGACAGGTGGCAACGCCCTTCGGCCATGATGCACAAGCTGCCGAAGCCAAACACCTCGATGGGTACCGGGCTGCTGGCGGCAACCTGGCGTACTTGCGCCAACGACAACACCCGCGGCAACACGGCGCGTCGAATGCCGTAGCGCTGGGCATAAAACTCCAGCGCCGCGGCATGGGTTGCCGAGCCTTGGACCGACAGGTGCAACGCCAGTTGCGGATGTCGCTGGCTGGCATAGTCGAGCACCCCCGGGTCAGCGGCGATCAGCGCATCCACGCCGAAATCGGCGGCTCGATCGACTGCCCGCTGCCAGCGCTCCCAGCCCTTGGGTTGCGGGTAAGTGTTGACCGCGACGTAGAGTTTGCGTTGATGCTGACGGATGTGGGCGACCGCAGCGTCGAACTGCTTGTCGTCCATGTTGAGGCCCGCGAAATGCCGGGCGTTGGTGTCATCGCGAAAGCCGACATAGACGGCATCGGCGCCTTGGCGCACCGCCGCTTTTAGCGCAGGCAGGTTCCCTGCCGGGCAGACCAGTTGCATGGGTAATCCTCATGAAAAAACGCAGTCCGGGGCCTGATCAGTCATGGTTGGAATGCGCTTGTGGCGAGCGAGCTTGTTCCGGGCGGCGTTCCGACGCTGGACTGCGCAGCAGGCCTGAATAACAGGGCCGCTTCACGACCCAGCGGGAGCAAGCTCCCTCGCCACACAGTCTAGCCAGACCGGCAGGCACGGCCTTGACGGCAATCAATTGCCATCAATGCATCAGGTCGGCGAAGGACAGGAACATCACGTTGTCGTGCTTGAGCACTTGCTGCTCGCACTCGATCACCGCCAGCCCGTCGGCCCAGCAGGCAGCAGTCAACATCGCCGAGCTTTGCTGAGGGTGCAGCTCCACGCTCAACTGGCCGTCAGCACCAGGCGTCAGCCTTGCCCGCAGGTACTGCCGGCGCTTGTTGCGTTGCAACCAGTCGAATCCGGCCGGGACGGCTAATGGCACCGGCAGCACGTCAGTCACGCCCTGGGCCCTGAGCAGGAACGGACGCACCACCACCAACGCGGTAATCAGCGCCGCCGAAGGATTGCCCGGCATGCCGATCCAGGGTTTGCCGGCGACTTCGCCATAAGCCAGTGGTTTACCCGGCTGAATGGCCAGCCGCCAGAAATCCACGCTGCCCAGTTCCTCGATTGCCTGTTTGAGGTGGTCCTCCTCGCCTACCGACACGCCGCCGGAACTCAGCAGCATGTCGCATTCCGAAGAAGCCAGGCTCAAGGCATGCCGACTGGCCGCCAACTCATCGGCCATGACGCCATAGTCGTGAACCTCAACGCCCCAACCGCGCAACAGCGCAGCCAGGCAATAGCGATTGCTGTTGTAAATCTGCCCCCGCACCAATGCATCGCCTGGCTCACGCAGTTCATTTCCGCTGCTGAGCAAGCACACTTGCAATGGTCGATAGACCTCGACCCGCGCTATGCCTGCGCCGGCCAGCAACCCCAGTTCTTGTGCGCGCAGGCGCTTGCCGGCCTTGAGTAACAGATCGCCTCGACGAACCTCTTCGCCTTTCTTACGCACGTGATCCCCCGCAATCACGGGCGGGAACCAGACACGCTCGCCCTCGATACGGCAGCGCTCCTGTGGCACCACCGTATCGGCCCCCACAGGCAATGGCGCACCGGTAAAGATCTGCACCGCCTGCTGTGCGATCAAGGGCAAGCAGGCCTGATCCCCCGCCGCAATTCGCCCGCCAATCGGCAGATAACCACCTTCCGATGGCAGGTCGGCCGCCCTGAGGGCATAACCGTCCATGGCACTGTTGTCCCAGGCCGGCAGGTTCACCAGGGAGTGAAGGTCGGTTGCCAGAACTCGCCCCAAGGCTTGATCCAGACCGATCATTTGCGCCTGGGGTGGTGGCGGTGCCTGATCCAACAGACGATCGATGGCCTCGTCGACGGGTATCAGGTTGCCGAGATCGCACACCCGACCGGTCATGAGCGTGTCTCGCAGGCTTCGATGACCCGCTGCGTTTGCGGCTTCAAATGCGGGGCGAAGTTGCACGGGCCGGTACGACTGTCCAGTTGTTCCAACAGGATCATGTTCCAGGCTGTTCGGCAGGCCCCCGGCGAACCCGGAACGCAACACACCAGCACACCGTTGCTCATCCCGGCCAATGCCCGTGACTGCAAGCTGGACATGCCGATTTCCGCCAGGGAGACCTGACGGAACAGTTCGCCAAAGCCTTCCACATGTTTGTCCAGCAAGGGCAAGACGGCTTGCGGCGTATTGTCGCGAGCGGTGAAGCCGGTGCCGCCGGTCATCAGTACAACCTGCACCTTGGGGTCGGCGATCCAGAGGGATACCTTGGCGCGGATCTGATAAATATCATCCTTGACCAGATCACGATCGACCAGCACATGCCCGGCCGTTTGCAGCAAATCAGTCAGGGTCTGTCCCGAGGTGTCGGTCTCGAAGGTGCGCGTATCGCTGATGGTCAACACGGCAATGTTCAGGGGTTCAAACGTGCGTTGCGCCAAATGGGCCATATCCAAGCCTTCCCGTAGATGAGGGTTTGGCCAAGCCTGAACCGCAATCGCGGCCTGGCCTATTCCTCCAAGGAGGTACCTCGACCGGGCAAATAGAGGCTCAAGGCGCCAGGCGGCTGCGATACCACACCCTGTCCTGCAGGCGGTAATCGAGACGGTCATGCAAGCGGTCGGCACGCCCCTGCCAGAACTCCAGGCGTTCCGGGTGCAGGCAGTAGCCGCCCCAATGCTCGGGTCGCGGCACGGTCTGGCCAACGAAACGTTTGATGGTGTCGGCCAACAGCGATTCCAGCGCTGCCCGACTGACCAGCGGCCGGCTCTGCGGTGAAGCCCAGGCACCCAGCCGACTGGCCATGGAGCGGGAATCGAAGTACGCGTCCGAGAGTTGCGGATCGAGCCTGGACACCTGCCCTTCAATACGAACCTGACGCTCCAGCCCCGGCCAGAAAAACGTCATGGCGGCATTCGGGTTAGCGGCCAGTTGCAGGCCTTTGTCGCTCTGGTAATTGCCAAAAAACGTAAAACCGTCGTCGCTCAAGCCTTTGAGCAGCAGAACCCGGCAATGTGGTCGCCCGTCACTGTCGACCGTCGCCAACATCATGCTATTGGCCTCGACAGGCGCGCACTCGGTATCGCGTGCCTGTTGCAACCACTGTCGAAACATGGCCAGGGGATCGTCCAGCGCAGCCTCATCCTGTAAGCCATTAAGGGTGTAGTTACGGCGCATCTGAGCCAGGGAAAGGGGCATGACGGTGATCTCCGGATGGTTTTTCGCAGTGTGCGAGCCACTGCGCCAAGCCACCTTGACCGTCATCAACATGCTGCGCCGCCCAGACTTACTTAAGGCGAAGACGCCGGGCCAGTTTGTGCAGATTGCTGGGATCGACTTCCAGCAACCGCGCGGCGCTGGCCCAGTTTTCCCCGGAAAGGCTCAGGGCATGGAGAATTTTTTGCCGCTGACAATCGTCGACGGCGTCGCTCAGGGCCTGGAATGGCACATCAGACGTCACTTCCCGCGGCGGTTCGACGCTCGCCCCTGCAGCGCCCATCGTACTGTCGAGATCAAGGACGTGCGGCTCCAGCGTCATGATCAGCGCGCGACTGGTGCCACGGCTGAGCTGCTTCAACGCGGCGCGACTGATCACATGCTCCAGCTCGCGCACATTGCCCGGCCAGGTATACGCCAGCAAGGCCCGCTCGGCCGCAGGCGACAAGCGCAAACCACGCAGGCCGAGCCGCGCCCGATTGAGTTCCAGGAAGTGCCCGGCCAGCATCAACACATCGTGACCGCGTTCGCGCAGTGACGGAATCGGCACCGGGTACACCGAGAGCCGGTGATACAGGTCCGCACGAAACAGGCCATCGCGGATACTGTCTGGCAGATGCCGGTTGGTCGCGGCGATGATTCGCACATCGACATGCAACGGCTTGTCCGCCCCCAGTCGCTGGATCTCGCCGTTTTGCAACGTTCGCAGCAACTTCGCTTGAACGCTTAACGGCAATTCACCCACTTCATCGAGAAACAGCGTGCCGCCGTTAGCCGCATCGAAACGACCCGCGCGGTCGCTGGTGGCGCCGGAAAATGCGCCTTTGACATGGCCGAACAACTCACTCTCTGCCAAAGACTCCGGCAAGGCGGCACAGTTGACCTGTACCAGCGGCTTGTGGCTGCGACGCGAAAGACGGTGCAGCCGTCGGGCGAACAGCTCCTTGCCGACGCCCGTTTCGCCCAACAGCAACACCGGCAAATCGGAATCGGCCAGTACATCCAGCTCATTGAGCAACTGGTGCAACACCTCACTCTGCCCGAGGATTTCACCTTCATCCGCAGGCATCCGCAGGTCTTGAAGATCGCTGCGGGACAAGCGCAAGCTGCGGTTTTCCTGTTCAAGCCGGGTGACGCGCACGGCCGCTTCGATCTGCAACGTGCAACGCTTGAGCTCCTCCCGCGCACGGCTGTCGAAGGTTCCGGCATGCAGCGCATCGAGGGTGATCGCGCCCCAGATGCGACCCTCCACATACAGGCTCACACCCATGCAGTCATGCACCGGCAACGGCTCGCCGACATGGTTGTCGAGCAGGCCGTCATAGGGGTCCGGCAGTCGACTGTCCGGCTCGAACCAGGTCGGCTCGCGCGACGCCATGATCGCTGCCAGCCGAGGATGCTGAGCAATGACAAACCGGCGCCCCAACGCCTCATGCACCAGCCCCACCGTCGCGACAGGCCTGAGACTGTCGTCGTCCAGACGCAGTAATCCCACCGCGCCACTGTTGAAGTATTCGCGCAGGGTCTGCACCAGTCGTTGCAAGCGTACGGCATTGGGCAACTCGACAATCAGGTCGGCTGCCAGGCTTTCTCGCAGCATGGTAGTAATTACCCTCTATGGTTGGATTCACCCTGAAGCGTCAGGGTATCTATCACCACAACTAAAAATTAATCCATATGAATCAGTCGTTTAAATATGGCATGCCGGATGCAATGAGCCTGGGGAACCGTTGAAACCCAAATAAGGAACCCCGATGAGCCAGACCCTACTGGAACAAAGCCTCGGCCAACTGGCCTGCGATATACCCGGTGCCACCCGGATTTTTCATACCTTCAAACTGGACTTCTGCTGTGGCGGCCATAAAAGCCTGCGTGAAGCAGCCCAGGGCAAAAACCTCGACCCGATGCTGATTGCCGATGCCCTGCACACTCTGCAAGACGCCGGTGAAACCCAGCACGACTGGCGCAACGAGCCGTCGGAACTGTTGATCGCCCACCTCCTCACGCGCTATCACGCCCGCCACCGCGAGCAACTGCCGGAACTGATCCGTCTGGCCCGCCGGGTCGAGCACGTCCACGGCGCGCGCAGCAGCTGCCCCAATGGCTTGGCCGATCTCCTGACCAACATGCAACAAGAACTCGAAGGCCACATGCTCAAGGAAGAACAAGTGCCCTTCCCGATGCTGCAAAAGGGCATCGGTGCTCAAGCGGCTCCGCCGATCCAGGTGCTGCGCTTCGAACATGATCAACATGGCGAAGCGCTGGAAAAGATGCTCGCCCTGACCAATCACATAATCCCGCCCGCCGATGCCTGCAACACCTGGCGTGCGCTCTATCGCGGACTGTTGGAGTTCAAAGACGACTTGATGCAGCACATCCACCTGGAAAACAACGTGTTGTTCATTAACGCCCTGAACCCCCGCCATTGATCGCTTGCCGACCACACCCAACCCGCGCCATCCCACCGGTTGACGCGGGTTTTGTTTATGAAGGACGTCTTGCGATCAGCCATGCCAATAGAACATGGCCTTGGCCAGGATCACGATCAACAGCATGTGCCCGAGAATGCTGCGGCGAATCCAGCTTGCGCGGGGCGCGGTCAGGCGCGCGTGGGTCAGCCAATAGGCCAGCAGCAAGTAATGACCAATGATGCTCAGGGCCAACAGGATTTTCAGGCTCAGCAACGTACCAAAACTGCTGGCCAGCGGCTGACTCAATGCGCCCCGGTACTGCCATGCCAAACCGATGCCGGCGCCATATAACAGCAACACCACGCCGTGCAGCACCTTACGCGAGCGCACTGCAATCGTCTGGTCCGCGGTCAATTGCGCGGCCGCCATCAAATGCTGGCGGGCGTGATGCCAGATCACCACCTCGAAAAACAGCGTGCCGATAAAGGCAATCGCCGCCAACAGGTGTGTGACCAACAGATAGGGATACATCAGCGTCCGCCTCCTTCAGTTCGCTGGCTCATCCCGGATGACCGTCAACTCGGGTGCGCAGCAGCATCGGCCCATAACGCCAGGCGAACAACGCAAACGCCAGCGTCCAGCACAGACCGGCCAGCCACAACGCCGTCAATGGGAAAAACAGGATCAACACCACTCGGCTCAGACATGCCAGGTTGAGCACGATGAACGCCAGGGTCATGCCCGACGGCGGCTCCAGTGCACGACCGGTGTGCCCGAGGCTGACCCGCGCGATCATCGCCAGCACCAGGCCGCCCATGGCCCCAATAGTCAGGCAATGCACCGCCAGGCTCGGGTTAACCGGCACGCCAAAATGCCAGAACGCCATCCCGAGACACGCCACCGCCAACCAGCCATAGGCCAGGTGCAACGACCACAGCAACGGCACACGCCAGAGTGCCCGGTCATGCCAGCGCACCAGACGCACCAGATGCCCTGCCGCCAGCACCGCGAACAGCAGACCCACCCAGACATTGGGAACGAGCGCGGGTCCTGCGGCATACAACAACGCCACCAACGGCGAACCGACCAACAGCAGTCGATCCAGCCAGGGCCAGGCGGCAACACCTTCCACCCGACCAAGGCCACGCTGGGTGAAGAACGGAATCACCCGCCCGCCGATCAACCCCATCATCGCCGCCACCAGCCAGATGCCGGTCAGCACGCCCTGGCGCTGCCAGCCTTCATGCCCCTCGACCAAGCCATACAGGGACAACCCATCGGCCACGGCCAACAACAGCAAAACCAGCACAATCGGGTAGTTACGTTTCTGCCGCACCTTCCACAAGGTGAAGCCCATGAGGACCGCCACCGCCAACGGGAACGCCAGCTCCAGCACCGCGAGCAACGGCCACGGTGCGTTGGCCAGCCAGGCCACGCGCGCCAGTAACCACAGCAGCGCCAGCGCAGCCAACGGTTTGCCGCTGAGGCCGGGGCGACCGGTCCAGGTCTGCACGGCCGTCAGCAGAAAGCCCGCGATAATCGCCAGCGCAAACCCGAACAACAGTTCATGCCGATGCCAGCCCAGCCAACCGCCTGCCGGCTGCCAGCCGGAAATCCCACCACTGAAGGCGGCCAGCCAAAGCGGTATGACCAGCACCGCCAACAGGCAGCCCGCGAGGAAAAATGGCCGAAAGGCCAGCCGTAACAGCGGTGGGATCGCCAACGCTTTACGGCGCTCAAGCACTTGCATAAAGCCACTCCTCTGCCTTGTTGCGGACCTGGCACCAACCCGCAGGCGCCGAGGTAAATCCCGGGGCCATCATCGGGTATTACCGATCCATTGCCTTTGTCGCAGATCAAGTGTGCAAGGGGCGTGCCCCGATACTCATTCGAACCCCGGTGGCGAGGGGGCTTGCCCCCCGTTGGAGTGCGAAGCGCTCCTGAAACCAGCATCCGCGACGCGTCATATAGAACCCATCAGCCAGTTTTACGACTGCTGCGCAGCCGAACGGGGGCGAGCCCCCTCACCACGGGGTGATCGGCTCAGGGTAGAAATGACCATTTAAGGGTCATTTAAACCACTAGCCTAATGGTCTTTTTTACCCCATCTCCTGCCCCCCCCAATAAACAAGGGCCTCCGAGCCTGGCCCACGTCTTGCTCTGCATGGGCAACCTTATAGAAATCCTGGATCCCTCTCGATTGCCCGGAGTCCTCATGAAAAAAATCATCCAGCCACTGGCCTGGTTTGTGGTGTTGACCTCAGTCCTGGCCCTGGCCAGCAGTCTCTCCCTGGGCCTCGTTTGACGGGATAACCGCTCCTTCCTCAATCTTCAGGATGAATTTCCATGGTGCTTCATCGTGTCCATCACCAGATTCTGCGCAGTCATCACTTGTTCGAGCCGTTGAATGAAGAACAGCTGGATGAGTTGATGAGTACCAGCCACTTGCTGAGCATCGACAAAGGCGAGCCGTTGTTCCGTCAGGGTGAGCCGGCAGATTCGTTTTATTTCATAATTGCCGGGGCGGTGAAAATCTACCGGTTGACACCCGATGGGCAGGAGAAAGTGTTTGAAGTCATCGGGGATCGACAAACCTTCGCCGAGGCGATGATGTTGATGGACACACCCAACTATGTAGCCTCGGCCGAGGCGGTCTGCCCAACCCAGCTCTACCGGCTGTCCAACAGCACCTACATGCGCCTGCTCCAGAGCAACAGCCGGTTGACCTTTGCATTGCTCGGCAAGCTCTGCGTTCGCTTGCATCAACGGGTCAATGAAATCGAAACCTTGTCCCTGAAAAACGCCACCCACCGGGTCGTGCGTTACCTGCTGACGCAACTGGTGCGCCAGCAAACCGTAAACAGCCATTTCGAGCTGCCGATGGCCAAGCAACTGATTGCCGGGCATCTGTCGATCCAGCCGGAAACCTTTTCGCGGATCATCCGGCGCCTGATCGATGAAAACATCATCACTCAGGACGGCCGCCAGATCGCCATTCTTGATCGTCTGCGCCTGGAGCAGTTTGAGTGAGCACCTTGCCCGTCTGCCTGTATTGCCAACACCCTAACCCGCCAAAACAATCCGAATGCCTCCAATGCGGCATGCCCCTGCCGGCGATGGCCGAACGTGCTCAGGAACGTCGACTGCGCCGGTTCAGGTGGTTCTGTATCGGCCTGACAATCTTTTGCATAGCAATGTTTTTCGGGTTGCCACGCGGCATCAGTTGATGCCGCTTGAGTCAGACCCGGGCTCAAGGCTGAGTCAGTTGGCGATACAACTGCGGCAAACGCAGCGGCAATTGCTCAGGCTGACGGATCACGGTGTAGCCATTGGCGCCAAACATGTACGGCAGGTAATCCCCGGCCTCACGATCAATGGTGATACAGAACGGCGTCAGTCCTTGACGCCGTGCCTCCAGCACCGCCTCGCGGGTGTCTTCAACACCGTAGCGCCCCTCGTACAAATCCAGATCATTCGGTTTGCCATCTGTCAGCAGCAGCAACAGTTTACTGCGCCGTTTGCTGCTGCCCAGCAGGCGCGTGGCCTGGCGAATCGCAGCCCCCATGCGCGTGTAATACCCCGGTTTGAGCCCTTGAATACGACCGCGGGTGTTGTCGTCATAGCGCTGGGTGAAGGACTTGAGTTCCTGCATGCGCACTTGCTGACGACGCAGTGAGGAAAACCCGTACAGGGCGAAATCATCCCCCAGCCCCGACAGGGTTTCGCCAAACAGCAACAGCGTGTCGCGGATGACATCAATCACACGATGCTCATCGTTCAGGTGTGCGTCGGTGGACATCGACATATCGGCCAGCAACAGGCACGCCAGGTCGCGGCGCGTCTGGCGTTGCTCCATGAACAGACCGCGCTCGGCACACTGGCCATGCTCGCGTTCAACGTGAAAATCCAGCCAGGCCTGCATGTCCAGTTCCGAGCCCTGAAGTTGCTGGCGTAACCACTGACGGTCATTGCGCAAGTGCTCGAACTGGCGTCGCAGGCGCTGCGCCGAAACCTTCAACCGAGGCGGCAGCGGCTGCGCATCACAGTCACGGGGCACCATCATTTGCAGATTGACGAAGTCGCCCTGCATCTGCTGTTTTCGATAGTCCCACTCTGGCAACTTGATGCCCTCGCCCAAGGGAATATCGTCGACATCGGCCGGTGGCAAATCCAGGTGCAGCTTCAGCCCGCCGCCCTTGCGCAGCCGGGTGCGCGACAGGGTCAATTCGTCCAGATCATCAGCGACCCTGGCGGCGTCCGGGTCTTCGCTGTCATCCGACCAGCGATCCAGGTCCACGTGTTCGGTCCAACTGAACAGGTTCTCCAGGCGCACCACCAACAATCCACCGTCACGGGGGCTGTCATCAATGCGTTTGGCGCGTTTGCGCCCACCTTTCTGCTCGCCGGGTGGAGTCGTCAACGATTCTTCGGATTCATCACCCAGATCGGCCGCCAGCGGGCTGGCGAGATGTTGCGGCGGGTACAACCACAACGGCAGCGGCCATGCGGCCCGTTCGCTACGCGGAAAATCCTCGACACTGCCCGGCTCGCGCAACGCCTGGCATAAGACGCGCTCCAGTGCCGCTTCACTACGGCTCAATGAGGCCGGGTCCGGGCGCAATTGCAGGTGGGCCTCGACCAATCGCTGGTAGCGCGCGCGTAGTGCTGGATAGCGCCGCAACAGCAATTGCGTCCAGCGCTGGTTGTCCCGCCCCCAATGCCGCATCCGACCAGCCTGCGCTGCCAGCAACGCGAGCCAACGATAGAGCTCCTCATTCAGTGCGACTTCAGGGAACACCGCGAGGCTCGACGGCAGCCGCAGGGTATTTTCGTCACACCACGCCAAGGGCACTTGTTTGCAGGTGCCGGCGATTTGCTGCAGCACGTTACGCCGCAGCAGCAGGTCGCGGTCGCTGGCCGCTTCAAGCCCGATGCCATTGGCACCGCCCATGGCGCGGAACAACAGCGCCAGTGGGCGTTGCTGGTTGATCAGTTCAACCCGTGCTTCGGGGAAATCCGGGCTGGCGCGCCGGGTGATAAAGCGGTGCCAGGCACTGCCTACCCACTCTTCCAGTTCGACGGTAAAGGCCATGCTGTTTGCCCTTGTTGGACACCAAAAAAACGGCCCGCTGTATCAGCCGGGCCGACCTTTTCTAGCCGTTAACCCGGCTCATGAAGGCACCACGGCCGCCGGGGCGCGCAAGGCGGCACGCCCCCGCTGCTTGAAACTGAACAAATAGCAGAGCAGCCCGGCGAGGAAACCGACCCCGGCCCCCAGACGCGTCCAGAACAGCACCTGCAAATGTTCGACCGTGGCCATGAACGGCAAGGCAATTCCGTCAGCCTGCCAGCGTTGCAGGTAGATCTGTACAACACCGGCAGCGGTGAGCAACAACGTGATCATCACCATCGACAGGGTCATCATCCAGAAGCCCCAGATCTCCAGAGTCTGCGAGCGCTCGTCGCCGGCCTCACCCAACCCGCGCAAGCGTGGCATGGCGTAGCTGATCAAGGTCATGACGATCATCGCGTAAGCCCCGTAGAAGGCCAGGTGAGCATGAGCTGCCGTCAGTTGCGAACCGTGGGTGTAGAAGTTGACCGGGGCCAGGGTGTGTAGAAAGCCCCAGACGCCCGCACCGAAGAAGGCCGTCACCGTGGTGCCCTTGGCCCACAGCGTCGCGGCGCGGTTCGGGTGTTGCCGACGCCGGTTCTTCACTGTGCTGAAGGCGAATATCACCATCGCCAGGAAGGGCAGCGGCTCCATCGCGGAGAAGATTGAACCGACCCACAACCAGACCTCAGGTGCGCCAATCCAGAAGAAGTGGTGACCCGTGCCGATGATCCCGGTAATCAGCGCCATGGCGATAATCACATACAGCCATTTCTCCACGACTTCCCGGTCTACACCAGTGATCTTGATCAGCACGAAGGCCAGCATCGCCCCCATGATCAGTTCCCACACGCCTTCCACCCAAAGATGCACCACCCACCACCAATAGAACTTGTCGCGGGCCAGGTTGCCGGGGTTATAGAAGGAAAACAGGAAGAACACCGCCAGCCCGATCAGCCCGGTCATCATGACCATGCTGACGGTGGTCTTGCGACCTTTGAGCAGGGTCATGCCGATGTTGTAGAGAAAGCCCAGGCACACCAGCACAATGCCCATCTTGGTGATGGTTGGTTGCTCCAGAAACTCGCGCCCCATCGTCGGCAGCAACTCGTTGTGGGTCAACCTGGCCAGGCCGGCATAAGGCACCAGCAAGTAACCGAGGATAGTCAGCACACCAGCAGCGGCGAATACCCAGAACAGAATGAGCGCCAGCCTTGGACTGTGCAGTTCGCGATCGGCCTCTTCCGGAATCAAGTAGTAGGCAGCGCCCATAAAGCCGAACAGTAACCAGACGATCAGCAGGTTTGTGTGGACCATTCGCGCCACGTTGAAGGGAATGATCGGGAACAGAAAATCCCCGATCACGTATTGCAGGCCCATGATCAAACCGAACAGCACCTGACCAAGAAACAGCATCAAGGCGAACACGAAGTAGGGTTTGGCCACAGCTTGCGAGGCAAATTTCAGATGCGGATTAGCCATGCTCATCTCTCAGCCCTCCTTGTTTGGCGGCCAGCCATTGGTATTGATTTTCGAGCTCCATTTGAGGAACTCGGCGATGTCGTCCACCTCCTGCTCACTCAACTTGAACTGAGGCATCGCTCGCCGGCCCGGTATGCCCAACGGCTGCATTTTCATCCAGGCATGCAGGAAGGGTTTGAAGCCGTCCTCCCCGCCCCGGCGCTGGAACACATTGCCCAACTCAGGCGCAAAGTAGGCGCCTTCGCCCAGTAATGTGTGGCAGCCGATGCAGTTGTTTTGCTCCCAGACCGTTTTGCCGCGTATCACTGATTCAGTTAATTGCGCTTCATTGCTGCGCTTTGGAAAGGTTTGTTCCGTGTGATAGGTCAAAGCCAGGAATATCAGGAAGAAAAAGATGCTTCCCCCGAAATAGATGTTCCTGGCCATGCCTTTTGTGAAGGTCTCTGACATGGTCGCTTCCTCGTTGCTTGGCCCGTCCATGATAGGAAGCGAAGGGTTGAAACCCGCTTGATGGCGATCAAGAAAGCCAGATGGTTTGGTCGGGTATAGGCACCAGGACGCCAGGCACTACCCGTGGCGAGGGAGCTTGCTCCCGTTGGGGCGCGCAGCGGCCCTAAAACCAGTCACCGCGAATATTCAGATAGAAAGCAGGCACAGGTTTACGGCTGCTTCGCAACCGAGCGGGAGCAAGCTCCCTCGCCACGGGTTGGCTAGTCGACCAACACCAGCGTCAGCCCCACAACGACTGCCAAAACCAGCGCCCAGCTCACCATCAACCGGCGCCACAATTGCGGCGCATGGCGCATCTCCATGAAGCCATCGGTGATCAGCCAGGCCTTGCCAACCGCCACCAGCAAAATGGCAATGGACAACAGCCACGTCGCGCCGACTTGTGACAACACAACGGTGCACACGCTTAACGTGGCCAGCGCGGCCCAGCAGACCAGCAGTAACCTGGAAGCGGACATAAAACCTCCCGTCAATTCAGCACGTAGACCAGCGGAAACAGCACGACCCAGATCAGGTCGACCATGTGCCAATACAGCACACCGGATTCAAACCCGCTGCGATTGTCTTCGTTGTACAAGCCACAACGACAACGCTCGGCCAACCATCCGAGAATGACCATGCCAAGCAATACATGGAGAAAATGAAAACCGGTGAGGATCCAGTAGAGGGTGAAAAAAGTGTTGTGCTCCATGCCCAGCCCCGAGGCCAGCAAGTGCTGGTATTCGGTAAGTTTCAACACCACGTAGACGCTGCCGGCAAGCAACGCTGCCAACAAAAGCACGGCGCCGTGGCGGGACCGAGAGCGCCTGACTTGTTCCTGAGCCAGCGCGGCGAACAGCCCGGCGGTGAGCAGGCTCAGGGTCATCGCCAGGCCGGTAGAGGTGTAGAGCAACAGACGGCTTTCGCCGAACAGCTGCGGCTTGAGCGCCTGGGTCACGGCGAACGCCAGAATCAGAACGGCGAACACCGACAGCTCGGCCAGAATGAAGAACCACATCGCCAAGTCGCCCGGCAGGTGACCACGCACAACGCCCCTGGACTCAGCCGAAGTGGACATCAACCACGTCCATCAGCGCCGCAACCGTCAGCGGATCATCGCTCAACGGCTCGGCCAGGCAGGCCATGCACGCCTCACGCGGACTCATGCCGGAGCGGATCATTCGCGCCGTGAAAATCAGCAGCCGCGTTGAGGCGACCTCTTCCAGATCATGCTGATCGAGCCGGCGCAGCGCCTGCCCCAGCCTGACCACTTGCGCCGCCAGGGCGCAGTCCACCTGCGCTTCCCTGGCGACAATGCGCTCTTCGTCAGCCACCGGCGGATAGCCGAAGCGCATCGCCACGAAGCGTTGGCGGGTGCTGGGTTTCATGCCTTTGAGCAGGTTCTGGTAACCGGGGTTGTACGACACCACCAGCATGAATGAGGGCGGCGCCTTCAACACTTCGCCGATGCGTTCCAGAAACAATTCCCGACGATCATCGGCCAGTGGATGCAGTACCACCACGGTGTCCTGACGGGCCTCGACCACTTCGTCGAGGTAGCAGATACCTCCTTCTCGCACCGCGCGGGTCAACGGCCCATCCTGCCACCACGTGCCCTGGGCGCCGATCAAATGCCGGCCGATAAGGTCGGCGGCACTTAGATCATCGTGGCAAGCCACGGTGTAGAGCGGCAGTTTCAGCCGGTGGGCCATGTGCTGGACGAAACGGGTCTTGCCGCACCCGGTCGGGCCTTTGATCAGCACCGGCATGCCGTGACGCCAGGCCTGCTCGAACAGCGCCTGCTCATTATTCAGCGGTTGGTAGAACGGTTCGACGTGGTGTTCGCAAGACGGGATACGGTCCATGGGCTGCCTGTTCCAAAAGCGGATTCAAGCAACACGCTACGAGCGCCTGCGACAACCTGGCAAGTGACATGGCCGGCAAACTTGATCGCGGTCAAGCGAGCATTGGCCTGCTCGGGCATAGCCTTGCACGGCACTAAGAACCTGCGTTCTGCGCTGCCGTCAAAGCACATCGCAAAGGTCTTGCCTGAGGAGAAATGGAATGCTGATCAGCAATAGAAAAACGTTTGCTCTGACTGCCGCCACACTGTGTTCAACGCTGGCCCTGGCAATGAGTCATGCCGTTGCCGCTGAGGAACCTGCCGCAGGAGCGGCCACCCCGCCCATGGTCAAAACCGCGGGAGCGCCGGACCTGAGCCAGGCCGACTTCGACGCATCCAAGGAGATCTACTTCCAGCGCTGCGCCGGTTGCCACGGCGTTCTGCGCAAAGGTGCCACCGGAAAACCACTGACACCGGACATCACCCAGTCCCGTGGGCAACCGTATCTGGAGGCCTTGATTACTTATGGGTCACCGGCGGGCATGCCGAATTGGGGGACGTCCAACGCCCTGACCAAGGACCAGATCACGGCAATGGCCAAGTTCATTCAGCACACGCCGCCAACGCCGCCGGAATGGGGCATGGCCGAGACGCTGAAAACCTGGAAAGTACTGGTCAAGCCCGAGGACCGTCCGAAAAAACAGCTGAGCAAACTCAATCTACCCAACCTGTTTTCGGTGACGTTGCGCGATGACGGCAAGATCGCTCTGATCGACGGTGACAGCAAGAAAATCGTCAAGCTGATCGAGACTGGTTATGCGGTGCACATCTCGCGTATTTCAGCCTCCGGTCGCTACCTGCTGGTGATTGGTCGAGACGCCCGGATCGACATGATCGACCTGTGGCCGGTGGAGCCGACCAAGGTCGCCGAAGTCAAAGTGGGCATCGAAGCACGCTCGGTGGAGACCTCCAAGTTCAAGGGCTACCAAGACAAATACACCATCGCCGGTTCCTATTGGCCGCCGCAGTTCACCATCATGGATGGCGAAACCCTGGAGCCGAAGCAAATCGTCTCGACCCGTGGCATGACCGTCGACAAACAGGAGTACCACCCGGAACCCCGGGTCGCGGCGATCATCGCCTCCCACGAATGGCCGGAGTTCATCGTCAACGTCAAGGAAACCGGCAAGGTCATGCTGGTCAATTACCAGGACATCAAAAACCTCACCGTCACCTACATCGATGCCGCGCCGTTCCTGCATGACGGTGGTTGGGACAGCACTCATCGGTATTTCATGACCGCCGCCAACAACTCCAACAAGATCGCCGTGATCGACTCCAAAGAGCGCAAATTGACTGCTTTGGTGGACGTCGGAAAAACCCCTCACCCAGGCCGCGGCGCCAACTTCGACCATCCGGCTTACGGGCCAGTCTGGGCCACCAGCCATCTGGGAGATGACGGTATCTCGCTGATCGGCACCGACCCGATCAAACACCCGCAATACGCCTGGAAACAGGTCGCCTCGCTCAAGGGCCAGGGCGGCGGTTCGTTGTTCATCAAGACCCACCCCAACTCGCGCCACCTGTATGTCGACACCACCCTCAACCCGGACGCCAAGCTCAGTCAGTCGGTGGCGGTGTTCAATCTCGACAAGCTCGACGCCGGCTACACCGTGCTGCCCATCGCCGAGTACGCCGGCATCAAGCAAGGGGCCATGCGCGTTGTACAACCGGAGTACAACAAGGCCGGCGATGAGGTCTGGTTCTCCGTGTGGAGTGGCCAGGCAGACGAGTCGGCACTGGTGGTGATCGACGACAAAACCCTGAAGCTCAAATCAGTCATCAAGGACAAACGGCTGATTACGCCCACCGGAAAATTCAACGTCTACAACACCCAACACGACATTTATTGAGCTCCATCAATGAAAGGAATCGTCATGAAAAATACGCTGATATCACTGATCGTCCTGGCTGGCGCATTGAGCCTGCAACCGGTGATGGCGCAAGACGCGCCAGAGCTGTTCAAGAGCAAACCCTGCGCCGCCTGCCATGCCATCGACACCAAGCTCGTCGGCCCGGCGCTCAAGGAGGTAGCCACCAAGAACGCTGGTGTCGCCGGTGCCGCCGATACCCTGGCTAACCACATCAAGAACGGCACACAAGGCAATTGGGGACCGATACCGATGCCGGCCAACCCAGTAACGGATGAAGAAGCGCAGACCCTCTCGACCTGGGTCTTGAGTCTCAAATAGCCAACGGGAGGGCGTCATGAAGGTTTATCGACACGCGGTGCTTCTGGCGGCCCTCCTCCTCATTTGCGCGACCTCGGTAGCGACGCCGGACGCCAAGCGTCAGGCGCAACTCGAACACCTGCTGGCCCAGGATTGCGGTGCCTGTCATGGGCTGCGAATGACCGGTGGGCTGGGCCCTGAACTGACCCGTAGCGCATTGTCCGGCAAGCCCCGGGGCAGCCTGATTGCCACCGTCACCCAAGGTCGCCCCGGCACCGCCATGCCCGGTTGGGGCCCGCTGCTCAGTGCTGACGACATCCGTTGGCTGGTCAATCTTCTTCTCCAGGGATATCCCGCATCATGATCCGTTCAATCCTGCTGTCAGCGGCGACCGGCCTCTTGTTATCCGCCTGCGTTCAGTCCCCCCTGCGCGGCACGGGCGACCTGGGTGTAGTGATTGAGCGCACCAGCGGTAGCGTACAAATCATCGAAAGCGACACCCGCACCGCGCTGGCTCGCCTCGAAGGCTTGGGCGACCTGTCCCATGCCTCGGTGGTGTTCTCCCACGACCAGCGTTATGCCTATGTGTTCGGTCGCGACGGCGGACTGAGCAAAATCGACCTGCTGACCCAACGCATCGACCATAGGGTCATCCAGGGCGGCAACAGCATCGGCGGCGCAATCAGTCAGGACGGCAAGTTGATCGCGGTGTCCAACTATGTGCCCGGCGGCGTCAAGGTATTCGATGCCAACACCCTGCAACAGGTGGCCGACATTCCCGCCACAGCCCTGGCCGATGGCAGCAAACGCTCTCGGGTGGTTGGTCTGGTGGATGCCCCCGGACAACGTTTCGTGTTCAGCCTGTTCGATAGCGGCGAAATCTGGACCGCCGACTTCAGCCGAGGCAACACACCGCAGATCAACCGCTTCAAGAACATCGGCCAACAGCCCTATGATGCCTTGATTACCCCGGATGGGCGCTATTACATGGCCGGGTTGTTCGGCGAAGACGGCATGGCCCAACTCGACCTCTGGCATCTGGAGCGTGGCGTGCAGCGGGTGCTTGGTGATTACGGGCGCGGCCAGGTGAAATTACCCGTCTACAAGATGCCCCATCTGGAAGGCTGGGCGGTTGCTGACAACCAGGCCTTTGTGCCCGCCGTCGGCCACCATCAAGTACTGGTGATGGATTCGCGCAGCTGGCAGCAGACCGCGGCCATCCCTGTGGCCGGGCAGCCGGTGTTCGTCACCTCACGGCCAGACGGTCGGCAGCTGTGGGTCAATTTCGCCTACCCGGACAACGATCGGGTTCAGGTGATCGATACCGAAACCCACGCCGTGGTCGCCGACCTGCGACCGGGGCCGGCGGTGCTGCACATGGAGTTCACCGCGCGCGGCGACCAGTTGTGGCTGTCATTACGCGATGGCAATCAGATTCAGGTCTGGGACCCGTACAGCCTGAAACTGCTGAGCACCCTTCCCGCCATCGCGCCGAGTGGCATCTTCTTCAGCAGTCGCGCACAGAAAATGGGCTATTGAAATGAACCTCGACCTGCTCAGTCGCCAACTGATCGATCGCTTCCAGCACGACATGCCACTGTGCCCGGAACCGTATAAAGAGATCGCCAAAGTCCTCGGTTGCGACGAGGCGCAAGTGCTGGCCTGCCTGCAAGCAATGGATCAGGCCGGCACCCTCTCGCGGATCGGCCCGGTGTTCGAACACAGCCGCGCCGGGGCCAGCACCCTCGCCGCCTTCGCCGTGCCCGCCGAACGCCTGCAACAAGTCGCCGAGCGCGTCAGCCAGTATCCCGAGGTCAATCACAACTACGCACGGGAGCATTTCTACAACCTGTGGTTTGTGTTGACCGGGCCTGATCGCCCACACATCGAACGCGTACTCGACGAACTCGAGAAAGATACCGGCCTCACGCCGCTGGATCTGCCGATGTTGACCGCTTACCGCATCAACCTCGGTTTTGCCCTGGGAGAAGGCCCATGAAGCCGGGATTGAGCCCCAAACAGGCACTGGCGCTACGTCGGCATCTGGAAGGCGGATTGCCGAGAGTATCACGGCCTTATCAGGCCCTCGCGGAACGGATAAGCGCCGATGAAAACCAGGTGCTCGCGCAAATGCATCAGTGGCACGAACAAGGGCTGTTTCGGCGGGTCGGTCTGGTGCTCAACCATCGCGCGCTGGGTTTTGCTGCCAACGCCATGCTGGTGCTGGATGTTCCGGACGCGCTGATCGACGAAGTCGGCCAACGCCTGGGGCAAGCGCCCGGTATCACCCTCTGCTATCAACGGCCGCGGCGCCTGCCGCAGTGGCGCTACAACCTTTTCTGCATGGTTCACGGGCGCCAACGCGCGCAGGTCGAGGCGCAGATCCAGGCGTTGCTGGAAGAACACTTGCTGAGCGACCTGCCCCACCAACTGCTGTTCAGCACCCACGTCTTTAAACAGTGCGGCGGACGCTTTGCCGCCTCCTCAACGGGAACCACGCCCCATGGATGATCTTGACCGTCGGCTGATCAACCGTTTGCAACTGGGCCTGCCGCTGGTGCGTAACCCCTGGCAGGCACTGGCCAGCGAACTGGACAGCAGCAGTACTGAATTGCTTCACCGCGTCCACGAACTGCTCTGTGAGGGAATACTCACGCGCTTCGGTCCGATGTTCGACATCGAACGCCTCGGTGGCGCCTTCACCCTCGCGGCGCTGGCGGTGCCGGAAGAACGGTTCGAAGAGGTCGCCGAGCAACTGCACGCCCTGCCTGAAGTGGCGCACAACTATCGACGCGAACACGCCTGGAACATGTGGTTCGTACTCGGCTGCGCGACCGAACAAGGCATCACCGAAACCTTGCAGCACATCGAAACCCTGACCGGTTTGCCGCTGCTCAACGTGCCCAAAGAGGAGACTTACCATGTCGGTCTGTACTTCCCGGTCTGAAGACACCCTGGCACACCGACTGATCGAATTGACCCAAGCGGGCCTACCGCTGCTGGACGACCCTTGGACCTGGCTCGCCGAACAGCTGAACCTGAGTATCGAATCGACCCTGGATTTGCTCAAGCGCTTGCAGGCCGAGGGCGCGATCCGACGCATCGCCGCCGTCCCCAACCACTATCGCCTCGGATATCGCTACAACGGCATGACAGTCTGGGATGTGCGCGACACCGATATGCCGCGCCTCGGTGCGCTGATCGGTGCGCAGCCTTTTGTCAGCCACTGTTATCGACGCCCGCGACGAACCGCGTGGCGCTACAACCTGTTCGCCATGGTCCACGGTCGCAGCCGCGAGGAAATCGACAGCTACCGCGAACACCTGCGCTACTTGCTGGGCGACGCCTGTGTCGCCGACGAGATGCTGGTGAGCAGTCGCATCCTGAAAAAAACCGGTTTACGGCTACCGCCAGCACCACGCTGAACACACGCTGGCTCAAGGAGATTTGCATGTTGAGGATCAGCCAATATCTGCGTGCCCTGACCGACCGGGTGCCTGCCCCCAGAACCAGTCCTCCGGGCAGCAACCGGCCGCCGGTGGTGATCTGGAACCTGCTCAGGCGCTGCAACCTGACCTGCAAACACTGCTACGCCACCTCGGCCGACAGTGTCTTTCGCGACGAACTGGATACGGCCGCCGCGCTGACCGTGATTGACGACCTGCACGACGCTGGCGTGAAGGTACTGATTCTTTCCGGGGGGGAACCGCTGTTGCGCGAGGATCTGTTTGTGCTCGGTGCCTATGCCCGCGCCAAAGGTTTCTTTGTGGCCTTGTCCACCAATGGCACGCTGATCGATGAGCAGAACATCACGCAGATCAGCGCGGCGAAGTTCGACTATGTCGGGATCAGCATCGATGGCCTGGAAGCCACCCATGACACCTTCCGCCAGCTGAAGGGCAGCTTCGCCCGCTCCATGCACGCGATCCAGCTCTGTCGCGAACAAGGCATTCGCGTCGGGCTGCGGACCACATTGACCCAGGCGAACCATGCGCAGCTGCCCCAGCTGCTGGCGTTGATGCGCGAGTACGACGTGCAAAAGTTTTATCTGTCGCACCTCAACTACAGCGGTCGCGGCAAACGCAGCCGCCAGCTCGACGCCCGACAGCAGATGAGCCGCGAGGCGATGACGCTGATCTTCGAACGGGCCTGGGAAGACATCCAGCACGGTCGCGACAGCGATTTTGTCAGCGGCAACAACGATGCCGACGCGATTCTCTTGCTGCAATGGGTGGGCCTGCATCTACCCGAACATTACCCACGCCTGGAACATATGCTCCGCGCCTGGGGCGGCAACGCCTCGGGCAGCGGCATCGCCAACATCGACAACACCGGTGAAGTACACCCCGACACCTATTGGTGGCAGCACTCGGTGGGCAATGTCCGGCACACGCCGTTTCGCACACTGTGGCTGGATCACCCGGACGCCTTGTTGCAGCAGCTGCGCGCGCATCCTCGGGCCGTCGGTGGCCGCTGTGGTCAATGCCGCTGGCTAAGCATCTGCAACGGCAATACCCGCACCCGCGCCTGGGCCGAAGGTGATCTCTGGGGCCAGGACCCCGGTTGCCACCTCAGCGATGAAGAAATCGGCATACCACCCTCAACGATCATCCCTTGCGTCATGCACTGAAGCACCCGCCTGGCGAGCCATCTGACACAGGATGGGGCCGGACCACCTGATGAAGCACCAAGGACGTCCCATGCATCCATCGATTATTTTACCGGCTGCACTTGAGTCCCCGTTCAGACCGGGCGAAGTCGCCTTGGTCGGCGCCGGCCCCGGCGATCCACGCTTGCTGACCCTGCGTGCCTGGAGCCTGTTGATGCAAGCCGACGCCGTGGTTTACGACCGCCTGATCAGCCCCGAGCTGCTGACGCTGATCCCCCTCACCTGTGCCCGGCATTACGTCGGCAAGGCGAGCGGCTGCCACAGCCTGCCCCAGGAACAGATCAACGAACTACTCGCCGACCTCGCCGATCTGGGGCAGCGCGTGGTCCGGCTCAAGGGTGGCGACCCGTTCATATTCGGCCGTGGCGCCGAGGAGTTGGAGTATCTGCTGCAACGTAACATTGATTGCCAGGTGGTCCCCGGCATTACTGCCGCCTCCGGGTGTAGCGCTTACGCCGGCATTCCGCTGACCCATCGGGATCTGGTCAACTCCTGCCGTTTCATCACTGGGCACCTGCAACGCGATGGAGAGTTGGCACTGCCCTGGAGCAGCCTGGCAGACAGCACTCAGACCCTGGTGTTTTACATGGGGTTATCGAACCTTGGGATTATCGCGCAGCGCTTGATCGAGGCCGGAATGCCCGCCGACACGCCGGCGGCGCTGATCAGCAACGGTACGCGGCCCGACCAGCATGTTGCTCGAGGCAGGCTGCACCAGTTACCGACCCTGGCGCAGGATTGCCCACCTGGCATTCCGACGCTGACGGTGATCGGCAAAGTGGTTGATCTGTTCGCTACTCAACAACAGGAATACCCGGCGCGTTTTTACCCCGCCCCAGCGCTGCAACGCTACCCCAAGGTGGCGATATGAGGCGGATTCTGCTTGCCCCATTGTTGTGGATCGGTCCGGCTCATGCCGGTGCGGCGGTTCTGCCCTCCGACGCGGCCGCCAACCTCTACCAACAGCATTGCCAGAGCTGCCATGGCGCCAACCGTTTCGGCGGTGCGGGGCCGGCCTTGCTGCCGGAGAGTCTGAGCCGGATCAAACCTGACGAAATCCGCAGCGTTATCCAGAACGGTCGCCCCGCGAGTCAGATGACCGGGTATGCCAACGTGTTCAACCCCACGCAGATCGACGCGATGGTGGATTACCTTCAGCAACCACCCGCCACCCCTCCCACCTGGAGTAACGATGACATTCGCGGCAGTCATTCCATTCTCACTGATATCAACAAGCTGCCCGACACTCCTCAGCATGGCGCCGATCCACTGAACCTGTTCGTGGTGGTCGAAGCCGGCGATCATCACATCGACATCCTCGACGGCGACCGCTTTGAAGTGCTGGCACGGTTTGCTTCGCACTTTGCCGTGCATGGCGGGCCGAAGTTCTCGCCGGATGGACGCTTCGTCTACGTGGCCTCTCGCGATGGCTGGATCAGTCTGTATGACTTGCACAACCTGAAACTGATCGCCGAGGTCCGCGCCGGGCTCAACACCCGCAACCTGGCGGTGAGCAAGGATGGCCGCTGGGTACTGGTGGGCAACTACTTGCCAGGCAATCTCGTGGTGCTCGATGCCCACGATCTGTCGCTGGTCAAAACGATCCCTGCGATCGGTCAGGACGGTACCGCGTCGCGGGTCAGCGCGGTGTACACAGCCCCGCCGCGTAACAGCTTCATCGTCGCACTCAAGGATGTGAAGGAAGTCTGGGAGCTGCCCTGCGCCGGCACACCGGACTTCGAACCGCGACGGATCAAGGCAGAGGATGTGCTGGACGACTTTTCCTTTTCACCGGACTACAAGCAACTGCTGGCCACATCGCGCAAAGCCAAGGGCGGCCAGGTGATCGACCTCGACAGTGGCAAGGTGGTCACCGACATTCCGCTGCCGGGCATGCCGCACCTGGGGTCGGGGACGTATTGGAAACGTAACGGTGAGTGGGTGTTCGCCACGCCGAACATCAGCAAGGGCCTGATCTCGGTCATCGACTTCAAGACCTGGAAACTGATCAAGGAAATACCGACCCTGGGGCCAGGATTCTTCATGCGCAGTCATGTCAATTCGCGGTATGCCTGGACTGATGTGTTTTTCGGTCCCGACAACGATGCGATTCACCTGATCGACAAACAGACTCTGGAAATCGCCCACACACTACGCCCGATGCCCGGCAAGACCGCCGCCCACGTCGAATTCACCCGCGACGGTCGCTATCTGCTGCTGAGTATCTGGGCCACCAACGGTGCGCTGATTGTCTACGACAGCAACACCCTCAAAGAGATCAAGCGCCTGCCGATGAACAAGCCCTCGGGCAAGTACAACGTCGGCAACAAAATCGAGTTTGCTGAGGGCACTTCACACTAGACCTTGTGCCGATCGCTCTACCCCAAGGTGTAACCGTTGTCGACTTCCCAGTCCTGAACGTAGACACCCCGAGCACCTTGGGACAGCTGAAAAACAATCACGTTGGCCAGCGCTGACGCATCCCCGGTGCCGGGGACTTCAAACGGTGCGTGAAAACCGGCCTTTTTGATCACCGTCCAGATAGGCGTCAAACGCCATCGCCGCGCTGCGCATCATCAAATGCCCATGAGGCAACAACACCAACGCATCTTCGTGAATCTCCAGCAATCCATCGCGAACATGCTCGTCCAGTTGCATCAGCGCATCGGCAAAGTACTCGGTAAAGCAGATGGCATGACGCGTTTCAAACTTGCCGAAGTCGATCCGGCCATGACACATCAGATCGCTGATCACTTCACGGCGAAGCTGATCATCGGCGCTCAAGCGGTAACCTCGGTGGACTGGTAACAAGCCTTGATCCAGTCGCGCGTAATACTGCGAAAGCTCCTTGACGCTCTGGCTGTAGCTATCGCCGACCTTGCCGATCGAAGACACCCCGAGACCGATCAAATCGCAGTCGGCGTGGGTGGAATATCCCTGGAAATTACGCTGCAACGTGCCATTGGCCCGGGCCAACGCCAACTCATCGTCCGGCAAGGCGAAATGGTCCATGCCGATATAGACATAACCGGCCTCGGTCAGACGGCGGATAGTCAGTTCAAGCAACTCCAGCTTGCGCTCAGGAGGCGGCATATCGGCCGGACGAATCAGCCTTTGCGCGCGCACCAGCTCCGGCAAATGGGCATAGCTGTAGGCGGCAATCCGGTCCGGGCGCAACGCGATGATCTTGCCGAGGGTGACGTCGAAACTGTTCACGGTTTGCAATGGCAGGCCGTAGATAAGATCGACGCTGATCGACTTGAATTGCGCCTGACGCGCAGCAGCGACCAGTGCGTAAATTTGCCCTTCACTTTGCTGACGATTGACCGCAGCCTGCACGTCGGGATCGAAGTCCTGCACGCCGAAGCTCAGGCGATTGAATCCCAACCGACGCAGTGACTGGATCTGTTCAGTGCTGATGGTGCGAGGGTCGACTTCAATGGAAAACTCATGGTCATCACTATCATCCATGTCAAATGCCTGGTGCAGACAGTCCATCAGCTCAGCCAGCTGTTCGCTGGTCAAATAGGTCGGCGTGCCACCACCCAGGTGCAGTTGTGTGAGTTTGCGGGTGCGGTCGAACAAGGCGGCTTGCATCACGATTTCGCGCTTGAGATACGTCAGGTACTCCTCGGCGCGGTGGGTTTTCCGGGTAATGATTTTATTGCAGGCGCAGTAATAACAAAGGCTCTTGCAAAACGGGATGTGGATGTACACCGACAGCGATTTTGGCGTTGCCGCCTGGTTGCTGTCCGAGGCGGCACGCTGATAGTCATCGACGGCGAACGCCTGATGAAACTGCGGCGCAGTCGGGTAAGAGGTATAGCGCGGCCCCGGGCGGTCATACTTTTCGACCAGGGCACGATTGAAATCAAACGAGATTGTCATAATCAATCCATTCGCAATGGGGGCTCATGCCCCGCACTGCCCGAATCCTTTTCAAACAGGTTGCAGATGGCATCCACGTGCGGCCGACCGGCCGGAAGAATACTGATGAAACGATCAGACAACTCAATCAACCCGTCACGGGTCAATTGCTCCAGCACAGGCCAGACGGCGGAAAAGTACTGACGAAAAATCAGTCCATAGCGCGTCTCGATTGCCTGGATATCCAGCTCCAGATCACATGCCAGGCGCTCCACGACCATGTGCCTGACCTGATTCCCTGTCTCACAGCGCCAGCCACGGCTCGTCGGCAATTGATCCATGTCCAGTTGCTGCTGATACAGCTCCAGCTTGTCGGTGTTTTGCGCATACAAATTGTCGATCTGACTGATAGCGCCCAAACCGAACCCGATATGGTCGCAATATCCGTGACGGGTAAACCCCTCACTATTGCGACGTAATCGGCCGCGCTCCTGAGCAATCGCCAAATCGTCATCGGGTCGGACAAACTGCCCCAGCCCAATGTAGTGATAACCGGCACCGATCAACTGTTCAAAACAGATCTGGCGCATGGCGCCTTTATCTTCCTCATTGCAAAACGCCCTGATTTCGTCTGCGGCCTTTGGCCGATAGCGTTGAGGTGGCCGGGCGTAATCAAACACCAGCAGCCGGTCCGGCTCCAGTTCGATGATGGTTGCCAGTTTCAACGCAAAACTTTCTGGCGTCTGCCAGGTATGGCCATAACCCAGATCGACATTGATGGATCGATAACCGAAGGTACGAGCGGCATCGATAAGCGAATGGATCGGTGCCGGGTTCTGGTAGCAGGCCACCGACATCGCGCTGTCGGCACCGATGTCTGGAACTCCGATGCTGACATGGTTGAATCCCAGATCACGCAGCACGCCCATGGTCGACCAATCGGTATGGTGAAGGTCCACTTCTACGCTGTAGTCAGCGCACTCATGCCCAAGAAAGTTGAATCGACCACGAAGGTGATCCATCAGCCGTCTCAGGTGGGCGATGGCAGGTGTTCCGCCCCCCAGATGAAACTGCTCGACCCGCTGTCCGGTCCCCAGGTGACAACCGACGAGGTCGATCTCATGTTGCAGACGCTGAAGATAGTGTTCGACACCACTGTGTTCGCATGAAATATCACGAGGGGAACACAAGGAAGGCTTCAGGTTAGAAGGCAGTTGCACATTCAGCGACAGCGGACGGCACTTCTGTCGGCTGACGCGCAATGCACGAAGCAAATCCAGAGAGCCGATACCGTCATGGAACTTTTCAGTGTCGACATGGCAGTTGGGATCGAGCACGCCTTGATCGCACCGAGCGTTCGGCTCGCCGGGGTTGTGGAATAAATTGAGCATGACGGGTCTCAGAGACTGGCTGCGGACCGCCAGTGTCGGGGTTTGGCGATCAATGCTCCTTGATTTGTATCAAGCGCGAGCAAGGTGCTTGTCGCGCAACAGACACCAGGTACTTACAGTCACCACGTCAGGTAAAACATCCACTTGGCCAACAGTACGATGACGACCATGTGGCAGAACAGGCTGCCATGGATGAAATGCAGGTATCGAGCACTCATTCGGCCACTTTTGAACAAAAACATGGCGACCAGGAAATGCAGCAGTACGCTGACGGCCACCACGATCTTCAACATCAGCAATGTGCCGAATGATGAGCTCATCGGCGTTGCAAGGACCGGCAAATAACGCAGCCAGACCATCCCCAGCCCGGCGCCGAACAATACCAGCAGAACCCATGGAATCAAGGTGCGGGCACGTCGACCGATCCCCTGCTCGACCAGCAACATGACCTTGACGGGCAGTTGCTTGCGGATGCTTTCAAGGAACAGGACTTCGAAGAACACCGTGCCGATAAAAATCAGTGCGGCAAACAGATGCAACGTCACAAATAGCGGATAGAGCATGGGATTCTCGCTCTCAGTACAGCTGAACACGATTCACTCACAGCGAGGGAAACGTCAATCCCATCGTTGCGCCGCCTCGCGATCACTGTTGCGAGCCTCGACCCAATGGGAACTCTCGGCCGTCTGTTCTTTCTTCCAGAATGGCGCGCGGGTTTTCAGGTAATCCATCACGAACGCGCAGGCCTCGAAAGCCGCCTGACGATGACTGCTGCTGATGCCGACAAACACAATAGGCTCTCCCGGTTGCAACGCTCCGATTCGATGGATCAACAGCAATCCAAGTAACGGCCAGCGCTGTCGGGCTTCATCGGCGATCTTGCCAAGCACCTTTTCGGTCATCCCGGGGTAATGCTCAAGAAACAGACCGGCGACTTCCCGTCCGACGTTGGAGTCACGCACATACCCTACGCAGCTCACCACCGCGCCGACATCAAGGCTCAAAGCATGCAGCGTGTTGATTTCAGTACCGGGGTCGAAGCTGCCTGTCTGGACTCGAATCATCGATTCAGCCTCCCGTTACGGTTGGGAAAAAACCCACTTCATCACCGTCTATCAACGGCTCATCGAGCCCACACATGTCCTGGTTGCGGGAACACATGAGGTTCTGTTCGGCCAGCACCCGCCAGACACCGGAACGATGTATCAGGTGCTGACGCAACTGATCGACAGAAGTGAAATCACCTTCAATCGTTTCATCGTCACGGCCCAGCGTTTCGCGGTACCGCGAGAAATACAAAACATTCAGCTTCATTGTTCCAACGCCTGATACCAACCGCTTTTACCACCCCGTTTCTCCAACAGCCGCACCGATTCGATACTCATGCCCCGGTCCACGGCCTTGCACATGTCATACAGGGTCAAGGCCGCCACACTCGCGGCGGTCAGTGCCTCCATCTCGACACCGGTCTGTCCGGACAACTTGCACCGAGAAACAATGCGTACGCGTTGGTCACCTTCAAAACTCAACTCAACGTTAACACTGCTCAAAAGCAGCGGATGACAGAGCGGAATCAACTCGCTCGTGCGTTTGGCCGCCTGAATGCCAGCGATCCGCGCTACCGCAAAGACATCACCTTTAGGGTGAGCACCACTGGCAATCAGTTGTCGGGTCTCGGCAAGCATATGAACCCATGCCTCAGCCACTGCTTCTCGGGACGTCACGTCTTTATCCGTAACATCGACCATTCGTGCGCGTCCCAGTGAGTCGAGGTGAGTCAGCATCAATTCCGTCATAAGCGATAAGCCTTGCGCTACCAACAGTCGGTTTCAGCGCAGAATACAGAGCGGGCCGACACATACGGTTGACGTCAATCAAGTAATCCAGACAAGGCCATTGCTACAACCTTGCGTAAATCTGGACGAACGTATCGCTCCTCGTCCTGTCAACTTCCATCCAGCCTGCAGGTCGTCCCATAAACATCTCGATCAAAAGTGTTGCGATGACCGGTTGAATCCGCCCAGTATGCGAGTCGTTTATTTCGCCAGCGGCTCTGGCGTTATCGCATGCCCCACAGCATGAGTCGCCGAGGAGATTGCTGGGACAATGCGTCGATGGAGCGGGTATTTCGGAGTTTGAAAACCGAATGGATACCAACCACGGGCTACCGAACGGCCTAAGAGGCCCAATGCGATATCAGTCATTTTTTGATGCATCGGTACAACTGAATTCGGCCCCATCAATTCAACGGTGGGCTGGCACCCGCTCAGGCCGAGAAAAAACTTAACGTCGTGTCCGGGATCAGTTGACCACTACACCCCCTCTTACAAGCATTCATCCAAGAACCTCACCACAGTCCCCATACAAGCCATCCGCTCTTCGACATGGGGCATATGACTAGAGTTTTCGAACAGTGCCCAGCGAACATCTGGAATGTGATCCAGGTAGGGTTTGACCACGGTCGGGGTCGCTTCATCGTAGAGGCCAGAAATCAGTAGGGTCGGCACGCTGATTTGCCATAGCCGATCAATGATGGTCCAGTCTTTCATGCTGCCGATCACATGAAATTCGGTGGGGCCGTTCATGGCGTGATAAACGGTAGGATCGGCATCGATCTGGGCAAAGGTGCGGGAAACCTCTCCTGGCCACGGAGTAACTCGGCAGACATGGCGATCATAAAAGACGCGTGTTGCCTCAAGGTACTCGGCAGATTTCAAAGTACCGGCCCGTTCATGCTTAAGGAGGGTTTGCTGCACGTCGTAAGGTAGAAGCAGGCGCAAGCGGTGAGCTTCACGGATCCAGACACCCATATCCGCCGGGGAGTTGGCGACAATCAATGCCCGCAGCCCCGTAGGCCGAAGTACCGCATGTTCGCTGGCCAGCATTCCGCCCCAGGATTGCCCCAGGAGTGCGTAATTGTCGCTAATGCCGAGATGATCCAGCAGATTCTCCAGCTCATCGAGAAACAACGCTACGTTCCAGAACGAGGAGTCTTTTTCCGGTAGGTGGGTGGAGCGACCATTGCCCAGTTGGTCGTAATGAATTACTGGATATCCACTCGTGGCAATATCCTTGAAAGCGTCAACGTAATCGTGCGTGCAGCCCGGACCTCCATGCAGGATCACGAGTGGAGTGCGGCCATCGCCGAGGTCACCAGTAATGCGATACCACGTCCGATACGGGCCAAAAGATGCGAAGCCTTCGCGTATTCCGATAAATTCCATTTTGTGTGCCGCCCCTGAAAACCATACGGCACACGATAGCGGGAGCGAAGCCACGAAATAACTAGAGAAAAAGATAGGTTTTGCCCTATTTCAGCTATCGAGCAACCGATAGTGCGTAGCCCGAACCACTGACTGGACCCGATTCTTGGCACCGAGCTTATGCATGGCCGAGGTCAGATGCAGGGTGATGGTGGCCAATGAGCGATTCAGTCGAGTGGCGATCTCAACGGTGGTCAGGCCTTCAGCCGCCCAACTCAAGCACTCACGCTCGCGCCTGGTCAGGCGGAACGGGCTCGCACGAACTTCCTTGTTGAGCAGTGGATAGGCCACTTCTTGCAGGGAATGAGAAATCAGACTGAAGTCCCCCAGCGTCTGACGGAGATCCTGTAATGCACTTGCGGAACTGCCTGAACGCAGGCCTGTCAGGGTAGCGAAGCCGCCTTTGGGTAGATGAATCGGCACAGTCACACCACAGGTCATCTGAGAGTCCTGCAGATAGCTCACCACTGGCGCATGACTCTGGCCGATGAACGACCGCAGTATGGTGTCGGCATCTCGCTGATAGGACCAGACAAAGGGTGAAACAGCATTCACCGCCAGATGTTGGACAGGGTCGATTTGGTAGTAGCCCTCCCCACACCAGAGCGAATACCAATCACGGGGGGTATTGCGCAGTTTGAGCACCGAAGGCGTGATCAGTGCGCCCTCATGGTCCAGCGGCACAGGACTGTAGTCGTAAACCAGGGCGTCGAAGCCCAGCTCCTTGACCATCAGCAACGCATTGTCCATCTGTTCGTCCAGATTCCTGCCGGACAGAAGACGACTATTGAAGTCGGACAGCTTGGTCTGCATCCATTCAGCTCCCTTATTAATTTCAATCCTGAAATCGGGCAAGTAGAATGCCACGCTTGGGCGAGGGACTGCCAGACAAACCTATAAGAATTGCTAGCTTATGGGGTCTCGGTTCCTCCAGTAGAATTGGGACGACGGCGTCGTATACCCGGCACGGCTGACATTTGACAGGGAGAGTAACAATGTGGCGTGAAATCGAGCCGGACCAGCGATATACCGTGGAGGTTGATGGCCACAATCTGGCGGTTTATGGCTTCGGTGACGGCCATGAGGTGCTGTTCTGCCTCAATGGCGGCCCGGGCTTGCCTTGCGATTACCTACGTGATGCTCACGGTTGGCTCAAGGACAAGGGCTTGCGCGTCATCGCCTTTGATCAACTAGGCACTGGTGCATCGGCCAAGCCTGTCGACAAATCTCTGTGGGACATTACGCGTTATGTCGCGGAGGTGGAAACCGTCCGCGAAGCCCTCGATCTGGGCGTAATACACCTGCTTGGGCACTCATGGGGCGGCTGGTTGGCGATCGAATATGCCATTCATCACCCCCAGTCGGTGAAAACCCTGATTCTGGAAAATACCGCCGGCGATATCCCGCACTTGTCCCAGGAACTGGAGCGTCTGCGCGGTGCCCTAGGCAGCGAAACTGTGGCGATGATGCAACGCCATGAAGCCTTGGGCACCCTCAACCATCCCCAATACCAGGCGGCCATCACACTGCTCAACTATCGCCATGTCTGTCGCCTGGACGAATGGCCTGCGCCGTTGGCACGCTCTCTGAGTAACTGGAACATGGGGCCTTACGTGACGATGCAGGGCCCTAACGAGTTTCTCTACACCGGCAATCTCAAGAACTGGAACCGCATCGAGCAGATGGTCGATTTCGACATGCCGGTGCTGATCACTACCGGCCAGCATGACGAACAGACGCCGGCCTGCGCGATGCGTATGAAAATGGCGCTCAAGGATGCCGAGCTGCATGTTTTCCCCAATAGCAGCCATATGCCGTTCTACGAAGAGCCTCAAGCCTATTTCCCGGTGTTACTGGACTTCCTGCAGCGCCATCGGAGCTAGCCAATGAATCTGGCGCGCTATCGTTTCATCCTGTCCCGTCCGCTGCAGTTGTTACCGGTGCTGTTTGGGATCAGCGTGATCACCTTTGTGCTCGTGCGTTCGATTCCTGGCGACCCGGCTCGGGCACTCTTGGGCTCACGCAGCACGCCGGATGCGCTGATCAGGATTCGTGCTCAGTACGGTCTCGATCAGCCGCTGTGGATGCAATATTTCTTCTTTCTCAAGAACCTGTTGAAGGGTGACCTCGGCCAATCGCTGCTCTATAAGGTCGATGCCCTAAAATTGATCAGCACCCGCATTGAACCCACCCTGTTCCTGGTGCTGGGCAGCGTGTTGCTGGCGTTACTGATCGCCGTGCCTCTGGCAACGGTGGCCGCACGCAACAAAGGCGGTTGGAGCGATAGCCTGATTCGTCTGTTCACCACCGCCGGCCTTGGGATGCCGGCGTTTTGGCTGGGAATCATGTTGATACTGCTGTTCAGTGTGCAACTGGGGTTGTTTCCGGTCTCGGGTTATGGACGTACCTGGCTGGACAAGCTGCATCACATGCTCCTGCCGTGCCTGACTATTGCCTTGGCGCTGTCCGCGGTTCTGGTGCGCAACCTGCGAGCCAGTATGCTCATGGAGTTACAGGCCGATCATGTCACCGCGGCTCGGGCTCGCGGCTTGCCCGAGGGGGCGGTATTTCGGCGACACGTGCTGCCCAACTCGCTGGTGCCAGCGATCAACCTGCTGGCGGTGAATATCGGCTGGTTGATCAGCGGTACGGTAGTCATTGAAAGTCTGTTCGCCATTCCCGGTATCGGCCAATTGCTGGTGCGTGGCATTTTCACCCGTGACTACATGGTGGTGCAGGGAGTCGCCATGGTGCTGGCCTGTGCCACCGTGGTAGTCAACTTCCTAGCCGACGTGGTAACGGTGGCGATCGATCCGCGGGTGAACATGCGATGAGCAGCCAGGTCATGATTCCAGGCTGGTGCTTGCGCCTGCGTTTCAGCGTGCGCAACGGCCGTCTGGCTATCGCGTCGGGGCTGGTGATTCTATTTGGCTGGCTGTTGCTGGCGCTCTTCGCACCATGGGTCGCGCCTTTCGATCCGATCGCCCAGAACACCGATATCCGCTTGCTGGCGCCGAGTCTGGTGCATCCGTTCGGCACGGATAATTTCGGCCGTGACATTCTTTCCCGAGTGATCTGGGGAGCCCGCATCGACCTGCAGATATCGGTTATAGGAGTGGTTTTCCCTTTCCTGATCGGCACCTGTATTGGAGCACTCTCCGGCTATATCGGTGGCCGCTTCGACACGATCTGCATGCGCCTGATCGATATCATCCTGGCCTTCCCCTTTTTGGTGCTGATGTTGTCAATCATGGCCATTCTCGGGCCAGGCTTGAGCAGCTTCTACGTTGCTATGGCCTTAGTGGGCTGGGTGTCCTATGCACGGTTGATCCGTTCACAGATCCTGGTGCTCAAGGAAAGCGATTTCGCCTTGGCAGCGAAAAGCCTGGGGTTCGGCCATGGACGCATTCTGTTTCGGCATCTGCTGCCCAACGCCTTATTCGGCTCGATCGTGTTTTCCATGTCCGATGCGGTGCTGGTGTTGCTCAACGGTGCAGCGGTCAGTTACCTCGGTTTAGGGGTTCAGCCACCTACCGCCGAGTGGGGTACGATGGTCGCTGAAGGTCAGAGTTTTATCACCAGTGCCTGGTGGATCTGCACCTTCCCTGGGCTGGCGATCGTCACCCTGGCAATGGGTTTCAGCCTGCTGGCCGACGGTGTTGCCGAACACCTCGGAGAGCGCTCATGAGTACACCGGCGCTGCACGTCGAGGAGCTCAGCGTGATCGCCCATAACGGTGAGCGCGACGTCACTCTGGTAGATCGCTTGTCGTTTGACCTGGCCGAAGGCGAAATCCTCGGTCTAGTCGGCGAAAGCGGTTCAGGCAAGACTATGGCCTGCCGCGCCTTGATGCGTCTGCTGCCATCGCCAAGCCTGCGGGTCCAGGGCAAGGCCGTGCAGCTTGCCGGTAAGAATCTGTTACAGCTGGACGAAGCCGGAATGCGCGCCATACGTGGTCGACGGTTGGGGATGATTTTTCAGAATCCCAGCAGTCACCTTGATCCGTTAATGCGTATCGGTGAGCAGATTGGCGAGGGTATTCGCCTGCATCAGGGCGCGTCCAAACGTGAAGCGCGGGCACAGGCCATCGAGGTGCTGCGTCAAGTGGGCATTCCCGACCCGCCGCGGCGGGTCGACAGTTATGCCCATGAGTTTTCCGGCGGCATGCGTCAGCGGGCGATGATCGCTGTGGCATTGGCTTGCAACCCCCAGGTGCTAATCGCTGACGAGCCGACCACCGCTCTGGATGTCACTGTGCAGGCACAAATTCTGCGCCTGCTACTGGACTTGCGCGACCAACGCGGTTTGTCGATCATCTTGATCACCCATGACTTGGGTGTCGTCGCCCAGACCTGTGATTCCATCGCAGTGATGTATGCCGGTCGGCTCTGCGAGCACGGTAGCAAGCATGAACTACTGGTTCGACCGCGGCATCCCTATACGGCCGGCCTGATCGACTGCCAACCCGCCTCCAGCGTCGGCCATGCCATGCTCAGGACCATCGCCGGCCAGCCTCCTCTGCTGGATGCGTTGCCCTCCGGTTGCAGCTTCAATCCACGCTGCCTGCAGCAAGGCAGCCAATGCACGATGTTGTTGCCGGATTTACAAATCATGGCTGAGGGGCAGCGGGTAGCCTGCCATTACCCGCTGACTGCGGCAGGTCAGTTATGACGCTGTTGCAAGTGAAGGATCTGCAGGTGCGCTTCGCCGCTCCCGGCAGTGGCCTGTTCAAGATGAACAGGCAATGGGTGAATGCAGTCAACGGTGTATCGCTGAGTCTGGCCGCAGGGGAAGTTCTTGGGTTGGTGGGGGAGTCGGGCAGTGGCAAGAGCAGCCTTGGCCGGGCCATCTTGCGCCTCAATGATATTGCCGCCGGGCAAGTACTGTTCGATGGGGTCGACATGGCCCTAGGCGGGAAGATCAACATCGAACGGCTGCGGCGCGAGACCGCCATGATATTCCAGGACCCTTATGCTGCCCTTAATCCGCGGCTGAGCATCGGTGAAACCATTGCTGAAGTACTGCGGGTGCAACGCAAGGTCGCTACACCACTGATTCCCCGCCGAGTCGATGAATTGCTGACACAGGTCGGTCTGCGGTCGGAGCTGGCCAGCCGCAAGCCCGGCTCGTTGAGTGGTGGCCAATGCCAACGTGTAGGTATTGCCCGGGCGCTGGCCATCGAGCCGCGGCTGATCATCGCCGACGAATGCGTGGCCGCTCTGGATGTTTCCATCCAGGGGCAGATCATCAACCTGCTGCTGGAGCTGCGCCAGCGCATGAACCTGGCGATTCTGTTCATCGCCCACGACCTGGCGATCATTCAGCGATTGTGTGATCGAGTAGCGGTAATGTACCTCGGCCAGATCGTTGAAGAGGGCCCAGTGGAGGCCGTATTCAGCTCCCCGCGCCATCCTTATACCGTCGCATTGATCCAGTCCATTCCGAACATCAATCCGACTCGCCCGTTGCCGAGCATGCCCCTGCCGGGTGAGCCGCCCAGTCCTTTGAATCGTCCATCCGGTTGCGCCTTTCACCCACGCTGCCAGCATGCGCAACCCATCTGCGCCGAAACGCTCGCGCCAACCCATAACCTCAAGGGGCACCGCTACAGCTGCGTGCTCGGAGAGCCGTTGTTATAGAACCAACACATTCATCAAGAAGGATTTTGACCATGAAATCGAAACATCTGAAACTGTTGACCGCCGCTACGCTGGCTGCTTGCACACTTGCAGCCGGTGTCTCCCAGGCGGCAGGCGTACTGACCATCGGTTGCCGTGAAGAAAGCACAACCTTCGACCCGATCAAAAGCGCACAGAACCGTGATAACTGGGTGTTCTCCAATGTTTATGATGTGTTAGTGCGTGTCGACAACGCGGGTACCAAGCTGGTACCGGGGTTGGCTGAAAGTTGGAAAATTTCCGATGACGGCCTGATCTACACCTTCAAGCTGCGCTCGGCCAAGTTCTCCGACGGCTCACCGATTACCGCCAGCGATGCGGTGTTCAGCCTATTGCGCATTCGCGACAACAAAGGGTCGCTATGGAGCGACTCTTACAAGATTATCGACAAAGCTGAAGCGATCGACCCACAGACGCTGGTAGTGACGCTCAAAACCCCTTCTGTGCCGTTCCTCTCGCAACTGGCATTACCCAATGTTTCCATCCTATCGCAGAAAGCCATGGAAAAAATGGGTGAGGAGGCCTACGCCCAGGAGCCTGTTGCGTCCGGTGCCTTTACCGTCAAAGAGTGGTTGCGCGGGGATCGCGTCGTACTGGAGAAGAATCCCAACTTCTGGCAGGCCGACAAAGTCAGTCTGGATGGCGTGGAGTGGATCTCCATACCGGATGACAATACGCGGATGCTGAAGGTACAGGCAGGCGAACTGGACTCGGCAATCTTCGTCCCCTTCTCCCGCGTCGAAACCCTGAAGAAGGACTCCAACCTGGTCGTGCACATGAACCCCTCCACCCGGGAAGATCACTTATTGATCAATCATGAACACGGACTGCTGGCCAAGCCTGAAGTGCGCCAAGCACTGGATCTTGCAATCAACAAAAAGTCCCTGGTCGATACCGTGACTTTCGGCCATGGCCAAGTGGCTTATTCATATATCCCTAAAGGTGCGCTTTATCACAATGCCGATAATCTGCAGCGCCCGTATAACCCGGAAAAAGCAAAAAAAATGTTGGCGGATGCTGGCGCTTCACGCCTGAAGCTCAACTATGTAGTCAACGCTGGCAACGAGGCCGATGAGCAGATCGCCGTCCTGGTTCAGCAGCAACTCGCAGCAGCGGGGGTGACTGTCACCTTGCAGAAAGTCGACCCGACCCAGAGCTGGCAAATGCTGATCGACGGCGATTACGATCTGTCCGTGATGTACTGGACCAACGACATCCTTGATCCGGACCAGAAGACCACCTTCGTTCTGGGGCACGACACCAACATGAATTACATGACCCGCTACAAGAACGACAAGGTCAAGGATCTGGTCGCTACCGCACGAGTCGAAGTGGACCCGAGCAAACGCAAGCAGATGTATACCGACCTGCAGACGATGGCCAAGCAGGACGTCAACTGGATCGACCTCTACTACAGCCCGTACATCAACGTTTCGCGCAAAAACATCGAACACTTCCAGCAAAATCCGTTGGGACGTTTTAGTCTTGAGGAAACGGTGAAGAACTAGTTGTTGTGATTCAAGAGGTTATTCATCCGCCCCTAAGCGATCAGCGTCGGGGGGTAGGCTCACCGGAGACATACATCGTAGTCGGGTAGATCACTGTGGCCGTCGCTGGGAAACGCCCCTTTGCATAGGGGACAAGGCTGTGGCCACAGCTGATAACACAAACTATACCCCCTTAAAAACCGGTTACATTTCATTTGGCGCCCCGGCCTATTCGATCTACTCAATCAACTCATCGCCTTGTGCCTGCCCAGGCGGGGGTGTTCACTGTATTCTCGTTCGTCCTGTGATTACGTTTGCACGACATCGAGTAGTCACAACAGTCGGATACCCCGCCTTGAAGTGCTTGGCTGCCAGCTGATCACAGCCCCCTTCGGATCACTGGCGATCAGGCTGGCACCACAGGCGGTTTTCATACCGTCCAGCGCCACAGCAATTCCGCCCACCGTGTAGGTGCTGCTGCCCTCAGCTATGGGGAAGACGCCTTTGCACAGTGGGCAGCTGACTTTGTAACCAACAACCGCCTGTCAGCACCGGACTCAACGTCCTCTACCCCTCATCAATCCATCAAGGGCGTCCCAGCTTCAGTGTGACTGCCTTGAAGGTTCGCCATGCGAGGAAGACCGCTGTAAAGGAGTTCTCATCAGCCGCCAAAGCGGTAAAACGATCCTCTCTTCAAGCTGCGCGAGGGTCAGCGCCCTTGGCAACCAAGGCTCGTACTTGATCGCGTGCCAGCCTAGCGTCTTTAAGGCTTATTTCCGGATACATTCCCAAGGAAATGCGAGCCGGTTTACCCAGCCAGTTAAAACGAAAATGCCAGCTCTTGGCACCCTTCGAGCTGACGAATAGGTGCAAGCCATCCATGTCCTTGAGGCTGTAATTTTTACGAGGTTTTTTACGTTGCGAATGGACGTACCAATAAGATAACGCACAAAAAAAAACGCCACTCATAGAGTGGCGTTTTTTTGTATTTGGAGCGGGAAACGAGACTCGAACTCGCGACCCCGACCTTGGCAAGGTCGTGCTCTACCAACTGAGCTATTCCCGCGTCTTGGTGTGGCGCATTTTATAGAATTTGGAAGTCTCGTCAACCCCTTGATTCAAAAAAGTTTTATTTTTTTTCTACATCGGTTTTCAGATGCGGCCAGGCAGCACGCAGATATTGCACCATGGACCACAACGTCAGGCCTGCGGAGACCATCAGCAAGGTATAACCCACCAGAACCCAAAAGCTGAAGTCCGACGGATTGGCCAGCAGGATCACCAGCGCCAGCATCTGCGCAGCGGTTTTCCATTTGCCCAGGTTCGAGACGGCAACATGCGCACGCGCGCCCAGTTCGGCCATCCACTCTCTGAGTGCGGAGACGACGATTTCACGGCCGATGATCACCGCAGCCGGCAGCGTGAGCCACAGGTTGCCATGCTCTTGCACCAGCAGCACCAATGCCACTGCGACCATCAGTTTGTCGGCTACCGGATCGAGAAATGCGCCGAACGGTGTGCTTTGTTCCAGGCGGCGGGCCAAATAGCCATCCAGCCAGTCGGTAGCCGCAGCGAACGCGAAGACCGAGGCGGACGCCAGGTAGCTCCATTGGTACGGCAGGTAAAACAGCAAAATGAAGATTGGAATAAGTAGAACGCGTAGAACGGTGATCAGATTAGGGATATTCATCGGCACAACTGGCTACGAGGTGAGTTGGGCATTCTACTCGCTGTGCAGGTTTGCATAAATCAACTCAGCGAGCTTTTTACTGATCCCCGGTGCTTTGGCGATCTCTTCGATGCTTGCACGAGACAGCTCCTGCAATCCACCAAAATGTTTCAACAGGTCACGCCGCCGTGTCGGCCCTACCCCGGCAACGCCTTCAAGCGTTGAAGTGCGGCGGGTTTTACCACGTCGCGCGCGGTGACCGGTAATGGCGAATCGGTGAGCCTCATCGCGAATTTGCTGGATCAGGTGCAGCGCCGGAGAATCCCCGCGCAAGGTGAACTCATGGGCGGCGTCATTGAGATACAGCGTTTCAAACCCGGCCTTGCGCGTCGCGCCCTTGGCCACGCCCAGAAGAATCAGGTCAGGCACGGCCAACTCGTTGAGCACATCACGCGCCATGGACAACTGCCCCTTGCCGCCGTCCACCAGCAAGATGTCCGGCAACTTGCCCTCGCCGTCCTTCAGCTTGCTGAAGCGTCGAGTCAGCGCCTGATGCATCGCCGCGTAGTCATCGCCCGGTGTGACACCTTCGATGTTGTAGCGGCGGTAGTCGGACTTCAGCGGTCCTTCGGGGCCAAACACCACGCAAGACGCCACTGTCGCTTCGCCGCTCGAGTGACTGATGTCATAGCATTCCAGCCGTTGCGGTGGCTCATCCAGGTCAAGCACTTGCGCCAAGGCTTCAAACCGTGCGGCAACGTGCTGACGGTTGGCCAGACGCGCCCCGAGCGCCTGCTCGGCATTGGTCACGGCCAGTTGCTGCCAGCGTGCTCGCGTACCACGGACCCGATGGCTGATAGTCAACTCACGACCACGCAGCTCTTCAATGGCCGCGATCAGGGTCGGAAAGTCCTCGTGGACCACATTGACGATCAATTCGCTCGGCAAGTCGCGTTCGGGACTGCTGATGAAGTACTGGCCAAGAAACGCCGCCATCACCTCGGCAACATCTTCTTCAATACCCACCTGTGGGAAAAAGTTCTTGCTGCCCAGCACCCGTCCGCCACGCACACTGATCAGATGAACACAGGCACCGCCCGGGTTGATGAACGCCGCGATGACGTCGACATCCCCCGTTCCGCCTTCCATGCTCTGTTGATCCTGCACCCGGCGCAGCAGGGAAATCTGATCCCGCAGCTCGGCCGCCCGTTCGAAATCGAGGGTACTCGCCGCCTGCTCCATGCCTGCGGACAGCTCGTCTGTCAGCGCATTGCTGCGACCTTCGAGGAACATCACCGAGTGACGCACATCCTCGGCGTACACCTGCGGTTCGACCAGGCCAACGCAAGGTGCCTTGCACCGTTTGATCTGGTACTGCAGGCAAGGTCGCGTGCGGTTCTTGTAGTAGCTGTCTTCGCACTGACGAACAAAAAAGGTCTTTTGCAGCAGGCTCAGGCTTTCACGAATCGCACCGGCGCTCGGGTAAGGACCGAAGTACTTGCCCTTCAGCTTTTTCGCACCGCGATGGATGCTCAGGCGTGGAAAATCGCCATCCGAAAGAAATACGTACGGATAGGACTTGTCGTCTCGCAGGAGGATGTTGTAAGGCGGCCGCCATTCCTTGATCAGCGTCTGCTCAAGCAGCAGTGCTTCGGTTTCGTTGGCAGTGATGGTGGTTTCAATTTGGGCAATCCGGCCAACCAATGCAGCCGTTTTGGGTGCCAGACCGGTCTTGCGGAAATAACTCGCCAGACGTTTCTTCAGGTTCTTGGCTTTGCCCACATACAGCAGGCGCGCATCGCTGTCGAACATGCGATACACACCGGGGCGCCCACTGACGGTCGAAAGGAAGGCGCTTGGATCAAACGGGTCAGTCATTGTCAGAGGCTGGCATCGACCATGCCGTGACGAACCGCCAACAGCGTCAACTCAACATCGCTGCTGATCGAAAGCTTCTCGAAAATGCGGTAACGGTAGGTGTTCACGGTTTTTGGCGACAGGCATAGCTTGTCGGAAATGATCTGGACCTTCTGGCAGCCGACAATCATCAGGGCGATCTGGATCTCCCGCTCGGACAGTGCGTCGAAGGGCGAATCATTGCTCGGCTGGAACGACTTGATCGCCAACTGCTGGGCAATTTGCGGACTGATATAACGCTGCCCGGCAAATACCAGGCGAATCGCCTGCACCATTTCATTAAGCCCTGCGCCCTTGGTCAGATAGCCCGCGGCACCTGCCTGTAACAGTCGGGTAGGAAACGGATCTTCCTCGCACACGGTTACAGCGACGACTTTGATGTCCGGGTGGCTGCGCAGCAACTTGCGCGTGGCTTCAAGACCGCCGATCCCAGGCATCTTGACGTCCATCAGCACCACATCCGGTTTCAACTCACGCGCTTTAAGCAGGGATTCCTCCCCCGACTCAGCCTGGCCGACTACTTGCAGACCATCGATGTCAGCCAACATTCGTGTAATACCTGCACGAACGAGATCATGGTCATCGACTACTAGCACCCTAATCAAGCAGACACCTCGCGATATGGTCTTATTGGTTGCCGAACACCTTAGCAAAAAGCATCCGGTAGACCTAGCAGCAAGCGCTATATAAAAAGTTTCAATTGGTCTTGAATGGCTTGAGCTACAGGCTTTACAGAGGTTTCAGCGGGAACATTTGCGCTCCATCCTCAGGAAACAATCGTCCTGCCCGACAATCTCCAGGCCCATGCGTTGATAAAGCGCTTGGGCGGGATTGTCCTTGAACACCGTCAGACGCAGCGCCGGACGTCGCTCCGCACAGGCTTTCGAATACACCTGTTCGAGGGCCCAGGTGCCAACGCCCTGACCGCGAGAGGCCTCGACCACATGCAACTCGCGAATGTACAGGGCTTTCGAGTCGCGGCTCAGGCTGGTAAAACCCAGCACCGATGCATGTTGGCAAATCAGCCAGTTTTCCCGACCTGCCCAGGCAACATCGAAAGCCTCGTCGATCCACGGTAGGTCATGCCGAATGTAATAGCCAAGCATCGCCTGGCACGTCAGTGCTCGCGCAAATGACAAATGTTCCGCCGAGGCCGACCGCAGTTCAAGATCCATTTGCCCTCCTCATGCACTGACCACGGGCAGGACCTCGCCGCTCCATTCGCTGGAATTTCGACGGGCGATCACCAGTAAATCCCCGGTTCCCGGGGCAGCTGTGATCAGCGAACCGTCCGACGCCCAGATTGCACTGCGCCCCGCCGACTCCCAACCGCCCGTTGCACCGCCATGATTGGCCATCAGCACCACCATCGAGTGCTCGCTGGCATAACCCTGCAGCAATGCAGTGTCCGGAGCATAGCCACCTTCGGTAATCAGCACGCCGGCGGCGTAGATATTTGCCCCCTTGTCGGCGGCCGCAGCGGCATGACTGGCATGCGAAAAGTCCGCGCACACCGCCAACGCGATCGTATCGTCACCTATTGTCAGCAGCGAACCGCCCGATCCCGGTGCAAACGCCACCTCCTCGCCCGAATGCAGATGCTGCTTGCTGTAGACCCCCAGCGAACCGTCGGCAGCCAGTACCAGCGCGCCAATCAGTACCGGCGAATCGGCCGCCAGGCGAATTGGCATTCCGACCACAGCGGTGATACCCAGCTCTTGAGCCAGATCCCGCAGTGGCTGCAAAACCGCTGCATCCGGCGCGATCGCCAATTGCGCCGCCAATCCACGCTCATACCCCGTGAGTGACAACTCGGGGAACACCAACAGTTGTACGCCCTGCTCGGCGGCGACCTGGATGAAGTGCTGGTGCCGAGTAATGTTGGCGCGAAGGTCCCCGGCAATCGAGATCGATTGTGCGGCAGCGATGGTCAGTGTCGTCATCTGCGTTGTCCTTGATGAGTGTCCGCGAGCAATCACGAAGTGTGGCACAAAGCTACGCCGTGCTTAAGCCATAGAAACTGACCTGCGAGCCGATAGTATTTACTGATTGAATCTGCACACCCGCCTCTAGTAAGCTCGGCGCATTCATCGGAGACAGACCATGCCGCATACCCCTTCACAGCGTCACACCGCCAGCGCCCTGCGCTCGGTTGCGGCTGCACGGGTAAATGGCGTCTGCGCACCGGTAAACTTTTATTTTGGGTATTGGTTTAGCCACTGGCGCGCCTGATACCCACACGGCGCCCACTACTCAAGGGGTCGCCTACCAGAGAATTCTCTACCCCCGGTCGGCTTCCCGACCGGGGGTTTTGTTTTTTCAGCCCCATACATTTTTAGCGACATCACTGACTTCAAGGAATCACGACATGAACTACGCCACTTATTACCGTTACGACAGTTTTTCCGCCTGGCGATTTACCAGCCTCCGCTCGGGACAGCCTGCCGCCTCCGATCGGTCACCCACAGGTGGCATGCACACACTCGAAGCCAACCCGGCCAATTGTCGAACACCCCAGTAGGGCCGAGCGCGCGGGACCGAACCCGCTGCCAGCCCAGGAAGCCTGAATATGAACTCGTCCATCTCTGCTCTGCCACTGTCCACCTTGAGCCCGGCCAATGAAGCGCTGACCCAGCGTTTGCCCAGCTCGCTGCAACTCAAGCACCAATTGCCACTCAGCCTCACGCTGACCCAACAGGTCGCTGCCCACCGTGAAGCGGTTCGCGCGATTCTCGACGGTGAAGACTCCCGTCTGCTGGTCGTCGTCGGCCCTTGCTCGATACACGACCCGCAATCAGCCCTCGAATACGCTGGCAAGCTCGCCCGGCTTGCGACCGACGTCAGCGATGAAATGCTTGTGGTAATGCGCGCCTACATCGAAAAGCCTCGCACCACGGTAGGCTGGAAAGGCCTGGCCTACGACCCGCACCTGGATGGCAGCGACGACATGGTCGGCGGCTTGACCCTCTCCCGTGAATTGATGCGCGAAATGCTTCGCCTCGGTTTGCCGATCGCCACTGAACTGCTGCAACCCATGGCCGCCAGCTACTTCGATGACCTGCTGAGCTGGGTCGCAATCGGCGCACGCACCACCGAATCACAGATTCACCGGGAAATGGCCAGCGGCCTGGGCATGCCGGTCGGTTTCAAGAACGGCACAGATGGCGGTGTCGGTGTAGCCACCGACGCCATGCGCTCGGCAGCGCATCCGCATCGGCACTTCGGTGTCGACAGCCAGGGGCACCCGGCAATCATTCAGACTCAGGGCAACCCGGATACACATCTGGTACTGCGCGGCGGGCATCGCGGGCCAAACTATGATGTTCAGAGCGTCGCTCAAATACAGAACGACTTGCAGAAACTGAAGATTGCCTCGCGGATCATGGTCGATTGCAGCCACGCTAACAGCGGTAAAGACCCGCTACGCCAGCCAGCCGTGTTCAACGAAGTGCTTGAGCAACGCCTGAGCGGCAATCGCTCGCTGATCGGCATGATGCTTGAAAGTCATCTGTTCGAAGGCTGCCAACCGTTAAGCACGTCGCTGCGCTATGGCGTTTCGGTGACTGACGGCTGCCTGGGGTGGGAGGCGACCGAGCAATTGTTGCGCAACGCCAGCCTGAAACTGCGCGGATCTGAAGCGGGCATCTGAACAAACCCACATACAAGTACTCAGCGATCAATTGCCCGGCACTGCCGTTCCAGTTGCACCTCTGGAACGGCAGTGCCAGACAATCACTGACGAAAAGATCTCAAAATGTTCCGAGCAATGCCTCGAAAAAATCTGATCTTTCCCGCTATTTCTATTCCGCTTTCAACAGTTTCTAGCGGTTTTTTCCCACACCGCTCGCCTGTCGCCCTGCATTAGAGTGAGGACGTGAACCCCACTCGAACTTACGGAATACAGGTACGCCCATGCAACGGAATGCAATCACGCAACACCCGATCCTGCTGGTCCATGGTCTCTTCGGATTCGAAAGTATCGGCAAACTGGAACTCTTCCATGGCGTAAAACAGGCACTGAGGAACACTGGTGCTCAAGTGTTCATACCCCACCTCTCGGCCACTCACTGCAATGAGGTCCGTGGCGAGCAACTGCTGGCACAAATCGATCGGGTGCTGGCAGGCACCGGCGCGAGCAAAGTCAATCTGATCGGTCATAGCCAAGGTGCACTGACCGCTCGTTATGCCGCAGCGATGGCCCCCCAGAACATCGCTTCGGTGACCTCGGTCAGCGGACCGAACCATGGCTCCGAGCTCGCCGACTGCTTGCGCAAAGCGTTGACCCCCGGCCACCTGCCAGAACACGTCGCAGTGGCAGTCTCGACGTTGTTTGTCGAATTCCTGTCGTTTATCAGTGGCAACCCGAATATCCCGCAGAACGCCGTCGCCGCCCTCAACGCTTTAACGACTGAAGGCGTCGCGGCCTTCAATGCCAAATACCCTCAAGGCCTGCCGAAGACCTGGGGTGGCAACGGCGAAGAACTGGTCAACGGCGTTCGTTACTACTCCTGGAGTGGCACATTGCAGGGCAACCTGCTGGATGCAGGGCTGCATGCGCTCGATCCACTGCACGCTTTTTGTCGAGGGTTTTCCAGGTTTTTCACTCGCGAGACCGAGCAAAACGACGGGATGGTCGGTCGCTACAGCTCGCACCTGGGCACCGTCCTGCGCTCCGATTACCCAATGGACCACCTGGATGCGATCAATCAAACGGCCGGTCTGATACGCAAAGGCATCGACCCCGTCGAATTATACTTGCTGCATGCCGAACGCTTGAAAGGCGTCGGTCTCTAGGGTTTGTTGATGTTGGGTGACGGCGGCGACGGCAAGTCGTCGCGACAGCAGGCAATGGTTTGACGGAACTTTGACGAGAAATAGGTCACTGAATCCGGTAGGCTCAGCACCTTACTTGAACATTGAATGGAGATTTCTCTCATGGCCAAAGCCACTGCCCGCCACATCCTGGTTGCCACCGAAGCCAAGTGCAACGAACTGAAAGCCCAAATCGAAGGCGGCGCTGATTTCGCCGAAATCGCCAAAGCCAACTCCACTTGCCCGTCGAGCCGTGACGGTGGCAACCTCGGTTCGTTCGGTCCAGGCCAGATGGTCAAGGAATTCGACACCGTGGTCTTCAGCGCTCCGGTCAACACCGTACAAGGTCCGGTCAAGACCCAGTTCGGTTACCACCTGCTGGAAGTGACCAGCCGCCAGGACTGATTATTCCGCGATTTGCTCAAACAACGGCCCACCTTCTGGTGGGCCGTTGCGTTTGGATCGAATGATTATGGCTGGCGAGTCACGCGCTGCTAGCGTACAAATTGTGCTTATCGATCATCCGGCTCTTAAGGCTGACAATGCGACTGGCTTTCCCCTCATTGATCTTCACGGCCCTGGCCTTGCTGCTGAACACCGCAGGCGTGAACGCTGCGCCACAACACGCCTTGACCGTGTATGGCGAACCGGCCAAGTACCCTGCCGGTTTCAGTCACTTTGCCTACACCAACCTGCAAGCCCCCAAGGGCGGCAGCATGCGCCGCTCGGCGATGGAAATCGGCCACTTCGACCACGTGTTGCCGTACATCGACAAGGGGATTGGCGTGACTCAGGTCGACGGGATGATTTACTCGCCGCTGGCCCAGCGTTCGCTGGATGAGCCCTACACCGTGTACGGGTTGGTGGCAGAGAAAATGGAGCGTGCCGACGATGGTCTGTGGCTGCGTTTCTACCTCAATCCCAAGGCTCGCTTCGCCGACGGCACGCCCATCACCGCCGAAGACGTGCGCTACACCTTTAACCTGCTGATGACCCAGGGCAGCCTGCGCTATCGCACCCAATTCGCCGACGTCAAAGGCGTCGAAGTCGAGTCGCCGAGCACTATTCGCTTCGACTTCAAGAGCAGCGAAAACCGCACCCTGCCCCTGGACATTGCGACCCTGCCAGTATTTCCCGAGCACTGGTGGACAACCCGCGACTTCGCCAATGGCGGTGGTTACGAAGCCCCCCTGGGCAGCGGCCCGTACCGCGTCGGCAAGGTTGATTCGGGGCGCAGCATTACCTTCGAGCGCAACGCCGACTGGTGGGGCAAGGACTTGCCTGTCAGCCGTGGCCTGTACAACTTCGACCATTTCAGCATCGAGTACTTCGGCGACACCGATGTCGCTCGTCAGGTCTTGCGCGGCGGTGCCTATGACTACAACCGCGAGTTCTCGGCCACCGCGTATTCCATCGGTTACGAAGGTCCGGCGTTGAACGACGGTCGCCTGCAAAAAGCTCATCTGGCCAAAGAGGCACCACAACCTTCCCAGGGTTTTGTGTTCAATCTGCAAAAGCCGATGTTCCAGGACCGCCGTGTACGTCAGGCCCTGGCGATGCTCTGGGATTTCGAGTGGAGTAACCGGCAGATGATGCGCGATATGTACATTCGCCAGCAGAGTTACTTTTCCAATAGCCTGTTGGCAGCCAGGCAACTGCCCGATGCCGGCGAACTGGCGATTCTCGAACCCTTGCGCGGGCAGATTCCGGACGAGGTCTTTACCCAGGTTTTCGAAGCACCGAAGACCGACGGCAGCGGCCTGATCCGTGACAAGCAATTGCAGGCACTGGCGCTGCTCGAACAAGCCGGCTGGAAAGCCGATGGCGATCGACTGGTCAACGCCGAAGGCGAGCCACTGGCGTTTACCTTCCTGATCGGCCAGAACGGCATGGACCGTCTGCTACTGCCGTACAAGCGCAACCTGGCGCAGATCGGGATCAATCTGGACATCCGCCGGATCGACTCGTCACAGTACGTAAACCGCTTGATGAGTCGTGACTACGACATGATCGTCACCGGCTATCCGGTAACCACCTCACCAGGGAGCGAGCTGTACAACTACTTCGGCTCGGCCGCCGCCACCGACCCCGGCTCCAATAATTACATGGTGCTGAAAAATCCGGCCGTCGACACGCTGATTACCGGTCTGGTCAAAGCCACCACCCAGGCTGACATGCTGCGTTATGCCCACGCACTGGACCGGGTGCTGCAATGGAACTACTACTGGATTCCCAACTATTACCCGCCAGGCTCCTCGACCGTGTGGTGGAACCGTTTCGGCATTCCGGCGATACAAGCGAGCAATGACGAAGCCATCGAGAGCTGGTGGGAAATGAGCCCAACGCCGCTGACCAACGAACAGATGGCCGTCGAACGCATCAGCCGTGGCAAACCCGGAGGGCCGCATTGATGCTGGCTTATATAGTGCGACGTTTGCTGCTGATCATTCCGACGCTGGTGATCATTCTGCTGGTCAACTTCGTGATCGTGCAGGCCGCACCGGGTGGCCCGGTCGAACAGGCCATCGCTCACCTGCAAGGCATCGGCGGCCCAGCCATCGGATCTTCCGGTGATGCCATCAGCCACGGCTCGCGAGCCAGTCGCGGGCTTGATCCGCAACTGATCAAGGACATCGAAAAACAATACGGTTTCGACAAACCGGCACCGGAACGCCTGTGGCTGATGATCACCAGCTACGCCCGACTGGACTTCGGCAAGAGCTTCTTTCGCGGCGCCACGGTTACCGACCTGATTCTTGAAAAGATGCCAGTGACCATCTCCCTCGGGCTTTGGGCGACACTGATCACCTACCTGGTATCAATCCCGCTGGGCATTCGCAAAGCCGTGCATCACGGCAGCCTCTTCGATATCTGGAGCAGCACCATAATCGTCATCGGGTACGCGTTGCCGGCGTTCCTGTTTGCAATGTTTCTGATCGTGGTATTTGCCGGCGGTACGTCGTTGAACTGGTTTCCGGTACGGGGACTGGTCTCGGAGAATTTCGATCAGTTGTCGACACTGGGAAAAGTGGCCGACTACTTCTGGCACCTGGTGCTGCCGGTGACGGCGCTGGTGGTCGGCGGTTTCGCTACCTTGACCATTCTGACCAAGAACTCGTTCCTCAACGAGATCACCCGTCAGTACGTGGTCACCGCCCGCGCCAAAGGCCTGAGTGAACGCCGAGTGCTCTACGGCCACGTGTTTCGCAACGCAATGCTGCTGGTGGTTTCGGGCATTCCCCAGGCGTTGATCAGCGTATTTTTTGCCGGTTCCCTGTTGATCGAGGTGATCTTTTCCCTCGATGGCCTGGGACGGATGAGTTATGAAGCGGCGGTATCCCGGGACTACCCGGTGGTGTTCGGTTCGCTGTTCATCTTCACCCTGTTCGGTCTCTTGATAAAAATCATCGGCGACCTTTGCTACACCCTGGTCGACCCGCGCATCGACTTCGCCGCGAGGAACGCTTGATGCTCAATCTCTCGCCCCTGGCGCGCCGACGCTTCGAACGCTTCAAGAAAAACCGTCGAGGCTGGTGGTCGCTGTGGCTGTTCATCGGCCTGTTCGTCCTCACCCTCGGTGGTGAGTTGATTGCCAATGACAAGCCACTGGTACTCAGCTATCAGGGTTCGTTGTACTACCCGGCGTTCAAGCGCTACACCGAGCAAGAGTTCGGCGGGCAACTGCCGTTCCAGGCCGACTACCGCAGTGATTACGTGCAGAAGCTGATCCACAAGGATGGCGGCTGGATGCTCTTCCCGCCGATCCCGTTCAGCGACGACACGCCGAACTACGACCTCAATCAGCCGGCGCCGAGTCCACCCTCGAAGGTCAACTGGCTGGGCACCGATGATCAGGCGCGCGATGTCTTGGCGCGGGTGATTTTCGGCGCCCGGGTGTCGATACTGTTTGCGTTGGCGCTGACCTTCATCAGCGCACTGATCGGCATCGCCGCTGGCGCCTTGCAGGGCTACTACGGCGGTTGGGTCGACCTGCTCGGTCAGCGTTTGCAGGAAGTCTGGTCAGGATTGCCGGTGCTTTACCTGCTGATCATCCTGTCGGGTTTCGTCGAGCCGAACTTCTGGTGGCTGCTGGGGATCATGGCGCTGTTTTCCTGGCTGGCACTGGTGGACGTGGTGCGCGCCGAGTTCCTGCGCGGGCGCAACCTGGAGTACGTCAAAGCGGCGCGCGCACTGGGCCTGACCGACCGTAAAGTGATCGTGCGGCATATTCTGCCCAATGCGATGAACGCGACCTTGAGTTACCTGCCGTTCATTCTCACCGGGGCGATCTCGACCCTCACCGCCCTCGACTTCCTCGGCTTTGGCATGCCCGCCGGCAGCGCCTCGCTGGGTGAGTTGATCGGTCAGGGCAAACAGAATCTGCAAGCACCGTGGCTTGGGCTGACGGCGTTTTTCACTCTGGCGCTGATTCTTTCCTTACTGGTGTTTATCGGTGAAGCATTGCGCGATGCATTTGATCCGCGATCTTGATCCACGCTCTTGAGCCGCGATCTTGATCCACGAATTTGAGCTGGACATTGGACATGAGCGACAACCTGATCGAAATCCGTGACCTCAACGTGGCCTTCAGTGGTCAGGCTGCAGTGCGCAATGTGTGCCTGGACATCCGTCCCGGCGAGTGCCTGGCGCTGGTCGGCGAATCCGGCTCGGGCAAATCGGTGACCGCCCAATCGATCCTCCAACTGCTACCTGACGGCGGCACCGAAACCCGGGGCAGCATTCGCTATCGTGGCCAGGAACTGATCGGCGCGGACGTCGCGACCCTGCGAGCATTGCGCGGCAATCGCATCGCGATGATTTTCCAGGAACCGATGACCTCCCTCAATCCGTTGCACAGCGTCGAAAAGCAGATTGGCGAAACCCTGCTGGTGCACAAGGGACTGGGTGACAAGGCGGCGCAAAAACGCACCCTTGAGCTGCTCGAACTGGTGGGCATCAAAAAACCCGAAGAGCGCCTCAAGGCCTATCCGCACCAGCTCTCGGGTGGCCAGCGGCAACGAGTAATGATCGCCATGGCGCTGGCTTGCGAACCCGAGTTGCTGATCGCCGATGAGCCAACTACCGCGCTCGATGTGACGGTACAGCGCAAGATCCTGCGGCTGCTCAAATCACTGCAACAACGCCTGGGCATGTCGCTGCTGTTGATCAGCCACGACCTTAATCTGGTGCGCAGCATCGCCCAGCGTGTCTGCGTCATGCACGCTGGGGAAATCGTCGAGCAAGCCGAGTGCGAGCGCCTCTTCAACCACCCGCAACATCCCTACAGTCGCCTGCTGTTGAACGCCGAACCGGAAGGCGAACCCCTGCCTCGTGACGAGCGTGAAGTGGTGTTGGAAGTCAACGACCTCAATGTGCGCTTTCCGCTGGGCGGCGGATTGTTCCAGCGCAAAACCTGGCTGCATGCAGTCGACGGCATCAGCCTGAGTATTCAACGTGGCAAGACGCTGGGCATCGTTGGCGAATCCGGTTCCGGTAAGTCCACCCTCGGTCAGGCGATCCTGCGGCTGCTCGACTCCGACGGCAGCATCCGCTTTCAGGGCGAGGCGCTCGACAGCCTGAACCAGAAACAGTTGCGGCCCTGGCGCAAGCAGATGCAGGTAGTCTTTCAGGACCCGTTTGGCAGCCTCAGCCCGCGAATGTCAGTCGCACAGATCATCAGCGAAGGGCTGGAAGTCCACAGCCAATCGAGTGCTGCCGAATGCGAGACCCAGGTCATTCAGGTGCTGAAAGAGGTTGGCCTTGACCCGCAAAGCCGCCACCGCTACCCGCACGAATTCTCCGGTGGCCAACGCCAACGGATTGCCATCGCCCGCGCCTTGGTACTCAAGCCCGCGCTGATCCTGCTCGACGAACCGACCTCGGCACTTGATCGCACGGTGCAAAAACAGGTGGTCGCCCTGCTCCGCCAGCTTCAGGAAAAATACGGCCTGACCTACCTGTTTATCAGCCATGACCTGGCAGTGATTCGCGCCCTGGCCCATGACATGATCGTGATCAAGGACGGTAAAGTCGTGGAACGCGGTGCCAGCCATGACGTGTTCGCCGCTCCGCAGCACCCCTATACCAAAGAGCTGTTGGCCGCAGCGCATCCGGGCTGGGTATGATCGCGCACATGTCGTTTGCCCGCGTCGCATCCATCGCGGGCAAGCCTTGCTCCTACGGTTTTTGTATCGTTCCCATTATTGGGATCGGCGCGGACCTGTAGGAGCAAGGCTTGCCCGCGATGACGCCCGAACAGACACCACACATTCTGGACACAACACCGATGAACACCACCGAAAGCCTCAAGGACTACCAACGTGTGCGCATGCTGGCGATCCGCTCGCTGTTCGAGATCATCGAGCAATCCAGCGAAGGCACGGTGATCGTCGACCGCGACGCGAACATCGTCTGGATGAACGAACGTTATGCCAAGCGCTTCGGTCTGGCGTCAGCTGAAGTGGCAATCGGCAGGCCTTGCGAAAGCGTGATCCCCGGCAGCCTGTTGCGCGAGGTGGTGCGTACCGGTCGACCGATCCTGCTGGACATGCAGGACACGTCCAAAGAACCGCTGGTGGTGATGCGCCTGCCGATTCACGATGACACCGGTGCGGTGATCGGCGCCATCGGCTTCGCACTGTTCGATGAACTGCGCAGCCTGTCGCCGATGCTCAAGCGTTACCTGAGCATGCAGGAAGAGCTTGCGTCCACGCGTTCGCTGCTGCGGGCCCGGCAAGCCAAGTACACCTTCGCCCACTTCATCGGCACCAGCGCCGCCAGCCTGGAGGTCAAACGCCGCGCCCGACGTAGCGCCAGCACCGAATCCCCGGTCTTGTTGCTGGGTGAAACCGGCACCGGCAAAGAACTGCTGGCCCAGGCGATTCATGGGGCCTCGCCACGGGCGCATAAAGCCTTCGTCAGCATCAACAGCGCGGCGATCCCCGAAGCGTTGCTCGAAGCCGAATTTTTCGGCACCGCGCCTGGCGCCTTCACCGGTGCAGATCGCAAGGGCCGCTCCGGCAAGCTGCAGATCGCTCAGGGCGGGACCTTGTTTCTCGACGAAATCGGCGACATGCCGCTGCCGTTGCAAAGCAAACTGCTGCGGGTATTGCAGGAAAAAGAATTCGAACCGGTCGGCTCCAACAAAGTGATCCAGAGCGACGTACGGGTGATCGCCGCGACCTCCACCGACCTTGAAGCGGCGATCAAACGCGGCGAGTTTCGTGCCGACCTGTATTACCGCCTCAACGTGTTGCCGATCCAGGTGCCGCCCCTGCGCGAGCGCCTCGACGACCTGCCGGCCCTGAGCGAAGCGATCCTGGAAGAGCTGCGCAGTCAGCATGAGCTCGACAGCCAGGCCCTGGAGTTGCTCGGCCAACACGCCTGGCCGGGAAATATTCGCGAACTGCGCAACGTGCTGGAACGGGCCGCTTTGCTCAGCGATGACCTGATCCTCAATGCTGCGGAAATTCGCGCGGCGATTGGCAGTTTTGTTCCGGTACAGCGTTGCGCATCACTGGCCATTGAAACCCATGCCAACGAGACCTTCAGTGCCGCACGCGAACGCTTCGACCGGCAGTTGATTGAAAGCACGCTCGCGCATTGTGGTGGCAAGGTGATCGAAGCGGCGACACGGCTGGGGCTGGGGCGTTCCACGCTGTACAAGAAGATGGTGGCGTTGGGGATTGCCGAGTCTCTATAAAGAGATATTGGTCTCTATTTATAGACATGACTTGAAACCGCGTCGCGGCCATCGCGGACAAGCCTTGCTCCTACAGGTTTCGGGTGTACGCATCATCCGAGTTCGGCACAAAATCTGTAGGAGCAGCCGGGCGGCGTTCCGTTTGCCCGCGATGGCGTCAGCTCGAACAGCACAATCTCAAAACAGAGACGAATATTTTAAGAGTTATCGCCGTAGATAAAAATATCCTTACTTATCAATAACTTAATAAGTTGGCACAAAACTCGCTATAGCCCCCTCCACACCCGCTCCACCCCAAAAAAAATAACAATCCAGGAGACACACCATGAGTGTGATCATTGCCTTGGCAGCCCTCGCGCTGCTGATGCTGGCTGCTTACCGTGGCTACAGCGTCATTCTCTTCGCTCCGATTGCCGCCCTTGGCGCGGTCCTGCTCACTGACCCCTCTGCCGTTGCGCCCGCCTTCACCGGGGTGTTCATGGAGAAAATGGTCGGGTTCGTCAAACTGTACTTCCCGGTGTTCCTGCTCGGCGCGGTGTTCGGCAAGCTGATCGAGTTGTCGGGCTTCTCACGTTCGATCGTCGCTGCTGCGATTCGCCTGCTCGGCACCCGCCAGGCGATGCTGGTGATCGTGCTGGTCTGCGCCCTGCTCACCTACGGCGGTGTGTCGCTGTTCGTCGTGGTATTCGCGGTGTATCCGTTTGCCGCGGAGATGTTCCGTCAGAGCAATATCCCGAAACGGCTGATCCCGGCGACCATCGCCCTCGGCGCCTTTTCCTTCACCATGGACGCCCTGCCCGGCACCCCGCAAATCCAGAACATCATTCCCAGCACCTTCTTCAACACCACCGCCTGGGCCGCGCCGTGGCTGGGTTTGATTGGCACGATCTTCGTCTTTTGCGCCGGCATGCTGTTCCTCCAGCGTCAGCGCAACAAAGCCCAGCGCAACGGTGAAGGCTACGGCACAACGCTGCGTAACGAGCCGGAAACCGCCGAAGACGTGAAGCTGCCTAATCCGTGGATCGCGCTTTCGCCATTGCTGCTGGTGGGCATCATGAACCTGCTGTTCACCCACTGGATTCCGCTGTGGTACGGCAAGACCCACAGCCTGAGCCTGCCGGGCATGGCCGTGCCGGTGACCACCGAAATCGCCAAGCTCACCGCGATCTGGGCGGTCCAGGCGGCGTTGCTGGTCGGCATCATCATGGTGCTGGTGTTCGGCTTCCAGGCGATCCGCGGCAAGCTCGCCGAGGGCAGCAGAAGCGCGGTCAGCGGCGCCTTGCTGGCGGCGATGAACACCGCATCGGAATACGGTTTTGGCGCGGTCATCGCCTCGTTGCCCGGCTTCCTGGTACTGGCCGACTGGCTGAAAAGCATCCCCAACCCGCTGGTCAATGAAGCGATCACCGTGACCCTGCTGGCGGGTATCACCGGTTCGGCCTCGGGTGGCATGAGCATCGCCCTGGCGGCGATGGCCAATGACTTCATCGCGGCAGCCCATGCGGCGAACATTCCGCTGGAAGTGCTGCACCGGGTCGCCGCCATGGCCAGTGGCGGCATGGACACCCTGCCGCACAACGGCGCCGTCATTACCTTGCTCGCGGTAACGGGCCTGACCCACCGCGAAGCCTATAAAGACATTTTCTGTATTACGCTGATCAAGACCCTGGCGGTCTTCGTAGTCATCGGTACTTTCTACGCCACCGGCATTGTGTGAGGCATTCATGACAACTCTTTCGGGCAAAACCGCACTGGTCACCGGCTCCACCAGCGGCATCGGTCTGGGCATCGCACTGAGCCTGGCCAAGGCCGGCGCCAACCTGATCCTCAATGGTTTCGGCGATGCCTCCACGGTCATCGCGCAGGTGCAACAGTTCGGCGGCAAGGTCGGCCATCACCCGGCCGATGTCAGTGACCCCGCGCAAATTGCCGAGATGATCGCTTATGCCGAGCGCGAGTTCGGCGGCGTCGATATTCTGGTGAACAACGCGGGCATCCAGCATGTGTCTGCGGTGGAAGACTTCCCCGTGGAGCGCTGGGATTCGATCATTGCGATCAACCTGTCGTCGGTCTTCCACAGCACCCGTCTCAGCCTGCCAGGCATGCGTGCCAAAGGTTGGGGACGGATCGTCAACATCGCCTCGGTACACGGCCAGGTCGGCTCGGTGGGCAAGGCCGCCTACGTCGCTGCCAAGCACGGGGTGATCGGCCTGACCAAAGTGGTCGGCCTGGAAACCGCCACCAGCAACGTCACCTGTAACGCCATTTGCCCCGGCTGGGTACTGACGCCGCTGGTGCAGAAACAGATCGACGACCGCGCCGCAGCAGGGATCGACCCACAGCAGGCGCAACATGATTTGCTGGCCGAGAAGCAACCATCGCTGGAATTCGTGACCCCTTCACAACTGGGTGAACTGGTGCTGTTCCTGTGCAGTGAAGCCGGCAGCCAGGTGCGTGGTGCGGCGTGGAATATTGATGGCGGGTGGCTGGCGCAGTAAAAGGCTAGTCAGCCGCTGTGGCGAGGGAGCTTGCTCACGTCGGCCGGTCCGCGTTCGGGCGCAGCAGTCGTAAAATGATGAACGCGTTGCCATTGGAAGAACGCGCCAGCCAGTTTGGGCTCGCTTCGCGACCCAGCGGGAGCAAGCTCCCTCGCCACAAGAGCCAGTGAGCGTGTATTAAGAAAAAAAGAGGCCAATCATGTCGGAAGTTCTTTGGCAACCCAGCGCCGAACGCATCGGCAAGACCCGCATGGATGCCTTCCGCCGCTTCAGCAATCAGCGGTACAACCTGACACTCGCGGACTACCCCGCCCTGCACCAATGGAGCATCGATCAGCGCGAAGATTTCTGGCAGGCCATCGTCGATTTTTTCGAGATAAAATTTCACCAGCCAGCGAGCACGGTACTGCGTGAAGGCCCGCAGATGCCCAACGCCGAGTGGTTTCCCGGCGCCACGCTGAACTTCGCCGAACACCTGTTGCGTCGTCGCGATAACGCAATCGCGGTGATTGCCATCGCCGAGAATGGCCAGCGCGAAAGCTTGAGTTACCGTGAGCTGGCCGAACACGTCGCCGGCCTGCAAAAAAGCCTGAGAGCCGCTGGCGTCGGCCAGGGTGACCGGGTGGCGGCGTGCATGCCGAACACTTGGCAGACCCTGGTGGGCATGCTCGCGACCACCAGCCTGGGAGCGATCTGGTCCTGCTCGTCACCGGATTTCGGCACGCATGGAGTGGTCGACCGCTTCGGCCAGATCGAACCGAAAGTGCTGATCACCTGCGCCGGTTATCGCTACGCCGGCAAGAAAATCGACCAGACGACCAAGGTCAACGAAATCCTCGAGCGCCTGCCATCGCTGCAGCAACTGATCATCGTGCCTTATGCCCGGCCACAGGCCCGCGTTGACGATTACAAAACCCAAGCCAACGTCGCGTTGTGGGACAGTTTTTATCGCCCAGGCGGCGAGCCCGGGTTCGTCGCGGTGCCCTTCGCGCATCCGCTGTACATCCTCTACTCCAGCGGCACCACCGGCGTGCCGAAATGCATCATTCACAGCGTCGGTGGCGTGCTGCTGCAACACGTCAAGGAACACGGCTTGCACGTCGACCTCGGGCCAGACGACCGACTGTTCTACTACACCACCTGTGGCTGGATGATGTGGAACTGGCTGGTCTCGGCATTGGCGGTCGGCAGCAGCGTGGTGCTGTACGACGGCTCGCCTTTCCACCCCGGCCCGCAACGCTTGATCGACCTGATCGACAGCGAAGCCATCAGTGTCTTCGGCACCAGCCCGAAATACCTCGCGACACTGGAAAGCAATGAGATCCAGCCGCGCCTGAGCCATGACCTGGGCAGCCTGAAAGCCCTGCTCTCGACCGGTTCGGCACTGTCGCCGCAAAGCTACGATTACGTTTATCGCGAGATCAAAAGCGATCTGTGCCTGTCGTCGATGTCCGGCGGTACCGACATCATTTCCTGCTTTCTGGCCGGCAATCCGGTCCTGCCGGTCCGCCGTGGCGAGATGCAGTGCAAGGGCCTGGGCATGGCGGTTGAAGTCTGGAATGAGGCCGGTCAGCCGGTGATCGGTGAAAAAGGCGAGCTGGTCTGCACCCGGCACTTCCCGGCGATGCCGATCGGCCTGTGGAACGACCCGCAGCAGGAAAAACTCCGCGCCTCGTATTTCAGCCAGTTTCCGGGCGTCTGGGCTCAGGGCGACTACGCCGAACAACGGCCCAATGGCAGCTGGCTGATCCACGGGCGCTCCGACGCAGTACTCAACCCTGGCGGCGTACGCATCGGCACCGCGGAGATCTACCGTCAGGTGGAAAAAATCCATCAGGTACTGGACTCGGTCGCCATCGGCCAGCAATGGCAGGATGACGTGCGCGTGGTGTTGTTCGTGCGCCTGCGTGACGGCGTAACGCTGGACGAAAAACTTGAGCAGGAGATTCGCCAGGTCATCCGCGCCAATACCACGCCTCGGCATGTGCCGGCGAAGATCGTCGCGGTGACGGATATACCGCGAACCATCAGCGGCAAGGTGGTCGAGCTGGCCGTCAGAAATGTCGTGCACGGCCAGCCGGTGAAAAATACCGATGCACTGGCCAACCCCGAAGCGCTGGAGCAATTTCGGGATCGACCAGAGCTGGCGAACTAAAAATCCGCGTAAGGGAATGTCAGTCCATCAACCCCCATTCACCGGTTTCGGTGGATGGGGGGGCGGTATTCGGCACACTGTCCGCGTGCAACTTCAGGCGCAAGCGCAAGTTATTCACCGAATCGGCGAATTTCAACGCCTCTTCTTCATCGATCGCGCCCTCGACAACCAAATCGAACAACGCCGTATCAAACGTCTTCATTCCCGACTCTGCCGACTTTTCCATGATCTCCTTGAGCTGGTGAAGCTCATTGCGCCGTATCAGATCGCCAATGGTTGGCGTACCCAGCATCACCTCCACCGCCGCCCGGCGCTGCCCATCGAGGGTGCGTACCAGACGTTGGGAAACGAAGGCCTTGAGGTTGTTACCCAGATCATTGAGCAACTGCCCACGGCGTTCTTCCGGGAAAAAGTTGATGATCCGGTCCAGCGCCTGACTGGCGTTGTGGGCGTGCAAGGTGGAGAGCACCAGGTGCCCGGTGTCGGCGAAAGCCAATGCATGCTCCATGGTTTCGCGGTCGCGAATTTCACCGATCAGCACCACATCCGGGGCCTGACGCAGGGTGTTCTTCAAGGCGGCATGAAAGCTGCGCGTATCGACGCCCACCTCACGCTGGTTGATGATCGACTGTTGATGGCTATGGATATACTCCACCGGGTCTTCGATGGTGATGATGTGCCCGCTGCTGTGGCGATTGCGGTAATCGATCAACGCTGCCAGCGATGTCGACTTACCCGAATCCGTGGCGCCGACGAACAACATCAGTCCCTGTTTGAGCATCACCGTCTCAAGCAGCACGGCCGGCAGCTTGAGGTCTTCAAAGCGCGGGATATCGAGTTTGATGTTGCGCGCCACGATCGACACGTCATTGCGCTGCTTGAAGATGTTGACGCGAAAGCGCCCGACTCCGACCAGAGAAACCGCCAGGTTCATTTCCAGCTCGCGGTCGAACTCTGCGCACTGCTCGACGTCCATAAGGGTCTCGGCAATCCGGGCGATTTCGCCGGGCTTGAACACTTCATGGGCCAGTGTTCGGAGCGCACCCTTGAAACGCCCGGTAGGCGGTGCGCCAGTCGACAGGTAAAGATCGGAGCCATCCTGGCTGGCCAGCATTCTTAGCAGCGAGTGAATGTCCATGGCAAAAAAATATCCATTGAGCCTTCCATTGAACGAAAATTGCCAAGGCACGCCACTTTTCACGCGTCCGAGCGTCTACTCCTTCGAAGCATAGTAGATGCCCCAGTACCGATATGTAGCACGGACATGATGCAGGAACCCTTGATGAACGGATCCCCTACCGGCAGCGACGCCCAGGCCTTGATTGCCCGAATCGACTGGACACAAAGCCCGCTGGGCTCTGCCAGCCACTGGCCGCAGAGCCTGCGCACCGCCGTGGACATCGTGATTCACTCGCCCATGCCCATGCTGTTGTTATGGGGACCAGAGCTCTCGCAGATCTACAACGACGGCTTTGCACTGTTGGCCGGCAACAAGCATCCGCAGGCTTTCGGACAACCCACGCACCAGACATGGCCAGAACTTAAAGACTTCACCGACCCCATTTATAGCGCTGTCCTACAAGGCCAAGTGCGTTCCTACAGCGAGCAGCGTTTCAGCCTGCAACGCGATGGTGGCGAATCGGATGTCTGGCTGGACCTGACCTACAGCCCGATTCGTGACGAACGCGGGCAGGTTGCCGGGATCCTGGTCACTGCCATCGAAACCAATGAGCGCCGACGCATCGCCCTGGAACTCAAACAACGCTCTGAGGCCAGTCTCAAGGCCCAACACGAAACCGAAGAGCGCCTGCAACTGGCCCTCGCCGCCACCGACGCGGTGGGCACCTGGGATTGGGATATCGGCGAAGATCGCTTTATTGCCGATGCTCACTTCGCCCAGTTGCACAGTGTTGATCCGGCACTGGCCAGCCAACTGCCCATCACCGAATACCTCAACGGCGTGCACCCGGAAGACCGGGGCATGGTCGCCCGCAGCATCAAGCATTGCATCAGCCATGGCAGCGAATACGCCGAGGAATACCGACTGCTGCAAGCCAGTGGCGAAGTGCGCTGGGTCTTTGCCCGAGGCCGCTGCTACAAGGATCACCACGGTCGCCCCCTGCGTTTTCTCGGTGCCGCTCTGGACCTGACCGAGCGCAAGCACACCGAACAAGCGTTACGGCAAAGCCAGACCGAGCTGCAGCTGATCATCAACGCCATGCCGGTGCTGATCGGCTATGTCGATCATGAACAGCGCTTTCGCCTGAACAACAGCGCGTACCTGGACTGGTACGGCATGACCCCGCAGGAGCTGTACGGCAAAACCATTCGCGAAATTCTCGGCGACGAACTCTATGCCACCCGCGTCGAACACATCAGCGCCGCGCTGGCGGGCAAAGCCTGCAGTTTCGAGGCCTATTCACCGCACCGCGACGGCCGACCGCGTTACGCACTGATGAAGTACCTGCCACGCTTTGGTTCTGACGGTGCGGTCAATGGGTTCTACATTTTCGTGATCGACGAAACCGAACGCAAACAGACCGAGGAAGCCTTGCGCAACCTCAACGAGACGCTGGAAGAACGGGTCGACACACGCACCAAGGCACTGGCTGAAGCCAACCATCGCCTGCAAAACGAAATGTTCGAGCGTGAACGCGCCGAAGATGCGTTGCGCCATGCCCAAAAAATGGAAGCCGTCGGCCAACTCACTGGCGGTATTGCCCACGACTTCAACAACATGCTGACCGGGATTATTGGCAGCCTGGACCTGATGCAGCGCTACATTGCCGATGGGCGTAGCGATGAGATCGGCCGCTTTGCCGATGCGGCCGTGTCGTCAGCCAATCGGGCTGCCGCCTTGACTCACCGGCTGCTGGCATTCTCCCGCCGACAATCGCTGGACCGTCGACCGCTCGAGCCCAACACGCTGGTGCGTTCGCTCGAAGAGCTGTTGCGCCGCACCAAGGGCGAGCATATAGAACTGAAGTTTCAGCTGGCACCGGAAGTCTGGCCGGTCAACACCGATGCCAACCAACTGGAAAACGCCCTGCTCAACCTGGTGATCAACGCCCGCGATGCAATGCCTGAGGGCGGCGAGCTGGTGATTGAAACCGCCAATAGCTACCTCGATGGCAACGACATCAGCACCCTTGAGCCGGTCAAGGCCGGTGACTATGTGATGCTCGGCGTAAGCGACAACGGTACCGGCATGACTCCGCGCGTATTGGCCAAGGCCTTCGATCCGTTCTTCACCACCAAACCCATCGGCCAGGGCACCGGGCTGGGGTTGTCGATGATTTATGGCTTCGCCCAGCAATCCGGCGGCCACGTGACCCTCAGCAGTCAGCCGGGACAAGGCACGTCGGTGCGCCTGTATTTGCCACGCCTGCACAACGCGCCTCAGCACAGCTCGCTGGCGGCAGTCAGCCTGGGCAGCCCCTATGCAACGGCGGGCGAGTCGGTGGTGCTGGTCGAAGACGACCCTGCGGTGCGTATGCTGGTGCTCAATGTGCTGAACGAACTGGGCTACATCGCCCATGAGGCGCAAGATGCCAAAAACGCCCTGCCGCTGCTGGAGTCTGACCTGCGTATCGATCTGCTGGTGACCGATGTCGGCCTGCCCGGCATGAATGGCCGGCAACTGGCGGAAATCGCCCGTCAGCATCGACCTGGGCTCAACGTGCTATTCATGACCGGTTACGCGGAAAAAGCCGCCGAACGTCAGGGTTTTCTCGACGAGGGCATGGACCTGTTGGCCAAGCCCTTCACCCTTGAACAACTGGCCGGCAAGATTCGCCACATGATCCGCCGAACCGGATGATTTGAGGCATAATCGCGCCCCGCTGCCACCACCGCTCCAAGGTAACTGCCCCAATGAAAGCTCAAGCCCGCCATATTCTGGTGAAAACCGCCGAAGAAGCCGAACAGCTCAAACAACGTATCGCCAAGGGCGAAGCCTTTGATGTGCTGGCCAAGAAGTATTCCACCTGCCCGTCCGGCAAACGCGGGGGTGACCTGGGCGAAGTCCGGCCCGGGCAGATGGTTGGCGCCATCGATGCGGTGATCTTCAAGAAACCGCTGCGTGTCGTGCATGGGCCGATCAAAAGCAAGTTTGGTTATCACCTGGTGCAGGTGTTTTACCGCGATTGAGAACACAGGACCCCCTCTGTGTTCTCAATCTTTGGGGATCAGTGCCCCCGGCACCTGGATCACCCGGCTCGCCAACCGATGCCCGGCTTCTGCAGCCTCTGCCGGGCTTGCGCCACGGAGCCGACTGGCCAGATACGCCGCGCTGAACGAATCCCCCGCCGCCGTGGTGTCCACCACCCGCTCGACGCGTAACGCCGGGACCTCGAATGACTCACCGTCACAGCGAATCAGACACGGCTCGGCGCCGCGCTTGAGCACCACTTCCGGTATGCCGATCTGCTCGTAGGCGGCGAACACCGCCGCCTCATCGGAAAAGCCGAACAACGCCTGTTCATCATCCACTGTCAGCAGTGCCAGATCGACATAGGGCAAGACTTCCCGGTACGCCGTCCGAGCCTGTTCGACGCTGCTCCACAGACGTGGCCGATAGTTGTTGTCAAAGACGATCCGCGCATCCCGCTGACGAGCTTCGATCAGTGTCTCGATGAGCTTTTTACGCCCTGCTTCGCCCAGCACCGCCAGGGTGATGCCACTGAAATACAGCACGTCGTAATCCGCCAGCGCCGCAAGAATCGGTGCCGCCGCTGGCGTGGTAAAGCAATCGCGCACGGCGGCTTCGTTGCGCCAATAGAGAAAACGACGTTCACCCGACGCATCGGTCTGGATGCAGTACAAACCGGGCAAACGTCCCGGCAGTCGCTGGACCATGCCCAGACCGATACCTTCTTCGGACCAGCTCTGGCACATGGCATCGCTGAAGCTGTCATCGCCCAGCGCGGTGACGTAATCCACCGTGGCCCCATCACCCATTTCACGAGACAGGTAGACCGCGGTGTTCAGGGTGTCGCCGCCAAAACTCTGTTGCAAACTGCCGTCGGCGCGCTGCTGCAACTCGATCATGCACTCGCCGATCAGCGCAATGCGCGGGGTGTCGGGGCCGAGAGGGCTGAGGGTGTTCATGGTTGTGGGCTCTCTGGGGTTTCGGTGTTGTCTGGTAGGGCCTCATCGCGAGCAAGCTTTGCTCCTACGGTCAGCACAAACGCGTAGGAGCAAAGCTTGCTCGCGATGGCCGCACCTCGGTCTCAAACCTTAAAAGCAGGTTTCCATGCTTTCGATGACGTTCAACTGCTCATCCACCAGGCAACCGGTGCGCCATTTGTCGAAGGTCAGGCACGGGTGAGACGTACCGAACGAGATGATGTCGCCCACGCGCAACTGAACCCCGGGCGCGACCGTCATGAACGCATGCTGATCCATCACCGCCGTCACTGTGCAGGCACTGACATCATCGCCTACCGCTGGCAGCACACCCGCCCGGTAACGCAGCAACGGCACCGGCAGCCCCGCGTCATACGCTACATCGCGCTTGCCCAGGGCAATCACCGCAAACCCCGGCTCCGGCAACGACTGCACATGCGCCCAGACTTCCAGTGCCGGACGCAGGCCTTCATGCAAGTCGCTACGACGATCGAGCACGCAGCATTGCGCTTCCTTGTAGATGCCATGGTCGTGAGCCACATAACTGCCCGGACGCAGCACGCTGAGGAAACGCCCGCCGGCATTCTGGGCTTCGAAGGACTCGGCGATCAGGTCATACCAGGCCGACCCCGACGCGGTTATGATCGGCTTGCTGATGGCGAAAGCGCCGCTGTCTTGCAACTGCACTGCGAGGCGTACCAGGGACGCAGCAAATTCACGAATGCCGCTGACCGCCTGGTCGCCGTGAATCACCCCTTCGTAGCCTTCAATGCCGGTCAACGCCAACCCCGGCTGCGCCTTGATCGCCTCAGCCAGTGCCAGCACTTCGGCTTCGCTGCGGCAGCCGCAACGGCCGCCAACCACGCCGTACTCGATCATCACGTTCAGGCGCAGACCGCGCGCGGCGAAAAATACCCCGAGGTCGGCAACGTTGTCCGGGTGATCGACCATGCAGTAAAAGTCGAAAGACGGATCTGCCAGCAACTCGGCGATCAGCGCCATGTTCGGCGCCCCCACCAGCTGATTGGCCATCAACACCCGGCGCACGCCATGGGCGTAGGCGGCGCGAGTCTGCACCACAGTGGCGAGGGTAATGCCCCAGGCGCCCGCCTCCAGTTGGCGACGAAACAACGACGGGGTCATGCTGGTTTTGCCGTGCGGCGCCAGCTCGGCACCGCTGTGGCTGACGAATGCCTGCATCCAGTGAATGTTGTGCTCCAGCGCTTCGCGGTGCAGCACCAGCGCCGGCAGGCTGACGTCACGCACCAGGTTGGCGCCGGGTTGGCCGGCGCCCTTTTCCACGGCGGCGATGTTCAAGGCAGAAGACATGTTCTAACTCCTCACACGCGGCCGCGAACGGCCACTGTTATTCGTTGATGCGACGGGCCAGGTTGTTCGCACTTTCGATCAGCACCCGGCGATAGTCGTTGTAATTGTTCTTGGCATCGGCCCTTGGGGCGACGATGCACAGGGTCGCAATGGCGACGCCACTCGGGTCTTTCACCGGGGCGGCGAAGCAATGGGTAAAGGTGTCGGCGACGCTGTCAAAGGAGAAGAACCCATCGATAGCGGCCTGACGGATTTCCGCCAGAAAACGCTCCAGCGGCAGGCGTTCGCCATCAGGCAGGATGAAGTCATCTTCATCAATCAGGTCGACGATTTGCTGGTCACTCAAGTGCGCCAGCAACAAGCGCCCGGAAGCGGTCCACGGAATCGGCGCGTTCTCGCCAATGTCCGAGGAAATGCGGAAATGCCGCTCGCCCTCCTTCATCAGCGCCACCGTGTACTTGCGCCCGTTGAGCAGGCACATCTGCGCGGTTTCGCGGGTCTGGCTGACGATTTCCTGCAAGGCATGATCGGCCTCGCGGCTCAGGTCGAAATGGCGCAAATGCGCTTGCCCCAGAAAGTACAGTTGCCGGCCAAGATAGACGTGACCTTCCTTGCCCACCGGTTCGAGAATCCGTCGTTCAAGCAGCGACGCGACCAGTTCGTAGACCGTGGATTTCGGGCTGCCGATACCGCTGGCGATATCGTTCGGGCGCAGCGGCTGGCCAATTTCCTTGAGGAAATCGAGGATATCGAACGCCCGGTCCAGACCGCGAGCCCGGCGCTTGATGGTGTCTTCGGTCATGTCAGTGGGTTCTCATTCAAATTCGCCGGGGAGTTTAACCAGAGTGAGGTCGCGACCGTTAGGCCCTCATCGCGGGCGCCTAGCTCTTGCCCGCGATGGGGCTACCTCGGTTCAGGCCTTCTTCTTGTACGCCACACAATCAATCTCGACCTTGCAGTCGACCATCATGTTCGCCTGCACACAAGCCCGGGCCGGGGCGTGTTCCGGGCTGAAATACTCGGAGAAGACTTTGTTGAAGCTCCAGAAATCCCGCGGGTCTTCCAGCCAGACGCCCGTACGCACCACGTCTTCCAGGCCATAGCCGGCTTCTTCGAGGATCGCGATCAGGTTGCGCATGGTCTGGTGAGTCTGCTCGACGATCCCGCCAGCAATGATTTCGCCGTCCACCGCTGGCACCTGGCCAGACACATGCAGCCAGCCATCCGCTTCGACCGCACGGGCGAAAGGACGGGGCTGGCCGCCACCTGCGGTGCTACCAGTGCCGTAACGAGTAATGCTCATGGGTGTTTCTCCTGATTCGATATTGAATGTTAAAAACGCGTGTTCTTGAGAAACTCCGCCAAACGCGGAGATTGCGGGCGTTCGAACAGCTCCTTGGGTGGCCCCTGCTCTTCGATTCGCCCCTGATTCATGAAGACGATCTTGTCCGAGACTTCAAAGGCAAAACGCATCTCGTGGGTCACCAGCAGCATGGTCATGCCATCCTCGGCCAGGCCCTTGATCACGCTCAATACTTCGCCGACCAGCTCCGGGTCGAGTGCCGACGTCACTTCGTCGAACAGCATCAGGCTCGGGTTCATCGCAATCGCCCGGGCAATCGCCACGCGCTGTTGCTGACCACCCGACAGCTGACCCGGATAGTGATCGCGACGTTCCAGCAGGCCGACACGCTCCAGCCATTTTTCCGCCAGCACCACCGCTTCATCCTTGTGCAGCTTTTTGACTTTGAGCAGGCCAAGGGTGACGTTCTGCAATGCCGTGAGATGGGGAAACAGGTTGAACTGCTGGAACGCCATGCCGGTCATGGCCCGATGCTGGGCAATGACTTTTTCCGAGTGGCGCACGCGTTTGCCATTGACCTCGTGGTAACCGATGGACTCACCATCGAGCAGGATCTGCCCGCCCTGGAACTCTTCGAGCATGTTCACGCAGCGCAGCAGCGTGGTCTTGCCCGAGCCGCTGGAACCGATCAGCGTCACCACGTTGCCACGCTGCATGGTCAGGTCGACGCCCTTGAGCACTTCGAGCGGACCGTATTGCTTGTGCAGATCGCGAATCTCCAGCAGGGCCTGGCTAGCGTTCTGTGTCGAAACTTGAGCTTGAGTCATGGCAAGGCCACCCGCTTTTCAATATGCCGGCCGAGTAATTCGATGGCGTAGTTGATGATGAAAAAGAGAAAACCGGCAAACAGGTAAAACTCCAGGGTCATGAAGGTCCGCGCAATGATCTGCTGGGTACTCAGCAGCAACTCGGCCACACCGATCACCGAGAGCAAGGTCGAGGCCTTGACGATCTCGGTCGACGAGTTGACCCAGGTTGGCAAAATCTGCCGCAACGCCTGAGGCAGCAACACATATGCAAGGGCCTGATAAAACGTCAGGCCGATGGCCTTGCTCGCTTCCATCTGCCCACGTGGCAATGCTTGCAACGCACCGCGAACGATCTCGGCAACGTGCGAACCGCAGAACAGCGTCAGCCCCAGCACTCCGGCCTGGAACGCATCGATCTGCCAGCCCAGTGCGGGCGCCATGTAGAAGCAGGCCAGCACCAGCACAAACACCGGCGTGCCACGGATCAGGTCGACGTAAAAACGAAACGGTGCACGCATCCATAGCGTGCCGTAGGTCAGCACCAGCCCGGCAACGATGCCGATCAGGGTGCCCAGCATGATCGCCAGGACAGAGCACTGCACACTGGTCAAAAAGCCCGACCAGAGGGTGTCGCGGGCGACCCATAACTCATGCAACCAACTTGGGGACTCGTACATGGGGGCGCTCCTAACGGCGAATCGCCAGACGCTGCTCGAGGTAACGCAGCAGCATCGCGATGAGATAACAGGCCGCAACATAGAGCGCTGTCGTCACCAGCCAGGTTTCAATCACCCGGTAGCTTTCGACGTTGATCTTGCGCGCGTAATAGGTCAGCTCCGGCACGGCAATCGCCGCCGCCAGCGAGGTGTCCTTGAACAGCGAGATGAAGTTGTTCGAGAGCGCCGGCAACACGTTGCGCAACATCACCGGCACGGTGACGTACGCCTTGACCTGCCACTCCCCCAGACCAATCGCCAGCCCGGCTTCACGCAGGCCTTTGGGGATGCTCAACAACCCGCCACGGAACACTTCGGTCAGGTACGCCCCGGCATACAACGACAGAGTGATGATGAACGACGGCAGCTTGTCCAGCCGGATACCCAGGCTCGGCAGCGCAAAGTAGATCAGCAGAATCAACACCAGAATCGGCGTGTTACGGATCACCGTCACGTACACCGACGCCAGCACCCGCAATGCGCGGTGCTTTGAGAGCAAAGCAAACGCCATCAGCAGGCCGATCACGCAACCGATGGCGATCGACACCAACGCCAGTTCAAGACCCAGGCCGAGCCCCGCCAGCAAGGTGTCGAAATCGCGCCAGACGGCGGCAAAGTTCAACTGATAGTTCATGGTCAGCAGTACCTTGAGCGGGGCGCGTTATGGGCGCCCCACTCTCACGGGATCATTTGAATTCGACAGGGAAGCCAATTGCCGGGGACGGCAGATCGACACCAAACCACTGTTTGAAGGACGCCGCGTAAGTCGGGAACTCAACGCCGGTCATGGCTTCATGCAAGACGGTATTGACGAAATTCAGCCAGTCCTGATCGCCGCGTTTAACCGCGCAGGCGTAGGTTTGCGGGCTCCAGGCATAGGTCGGGCTGCGATAGCGGCCAGGGTTCTGCACCATCAGGTATTTGACCGAAGACTGGTCGGTGGCAGCTGTGTCGGCACGGCCGGAGTTCACTGCCTGGTACATCAGGTCGACGCTGTCGTATTGGTCAACCTTGGCCTTGGGCAGCGCCTGGTGCACCAGTTCTTCGGCGTAGACGTTTTGCAGCACTGCCACGGTGACGCTGTCGCCGGCCGCCTTCAGGTCTTCGATTTCCTTGTACTTGCTGTTGGCCGGCAACAGCAGGCCAACGCCTTCGCGGTAGTACGGCAGGGTGAACGCCACTTGCTGCGCACGGCTGGCGGTGACGGTAATGAACTGGCAGCTCATGTCGACCTTGTCGGTCAGCAAATTCGGAATCCGCGCGTCTGACGACTGCACCACGAACTCGACCTTGCTCGGGTCATTGAACAAACCCTTGGCGACCATCCGCCCGATGTCGATATCAAAACCCTGCAATTTTCCGTCCGCGCCCTGGAAGTGCCACGGCGCGTTGGTGCTGCCCGTGCCCACGATCAAATGCCCGCGCTTCAACACATTGTCGAGCCTGCTGTCCGCCGCCTGGGCAATGCCCACGGCAGAGGCTGTGGCCGCAAAGAGAAAAACACACGCTGTAAACAAGGAAAGTCGACGCTGCATGACGGGCACTCCAGGATGATGTTTATTCCGCTATACCGGAACATGGTATGTAACAACGGAATAGACAGCAGAAAGTGTGCCATAGCCCGAACGGAAAATCCCAAGGCAAATGAAATGTGAATCGAATCAACGGGATATGTGAAAGCACAAAAAAGGCGTTACCAAACGACGCAGCGCACAAGCGCTACCGTTGGCTACAGGCACGGGTAGTTGGGCCCCAATTGAGGGCGAGCGAGCCGATACGTGTCATGAAAACCACCATCCACTCTGCTACCACCGTTCGTCGACTTTTGTACCTGACCTGTCAGATCTGACAGTTGTGGGTTGCTTGTTTCTGGCGCTCAATCTTTTTACCCCGACTTCAGAGGCCTTTCAGATGTCGCCGAGTCGTGATGATCAACTTCGCGTAACACCCACTTACAGGAGTTTCCAAATGTCCCTACAACCCGCAGAAAATAATTTGCTGCTCAATGGTGATTTTTCACGGAAGGGAGAGCACTGGACACCTAACTCGCCAGCGAAGGTCGAGTATTCCGAGGGTTACTGTGCCTTGCAGGTTTATGCCCAAATTACTCAGCGCGTTACGTTCGAAGGCGGGGGAGATTTCAAGTTTTCCGTAAAAATGAAAACGGACAGTGGTTCAGCGTGCCAGGCAACGGTCGTGATGCATCCCTCCAAGCAGAGCAAACAACTCGATCTGGGCGGCGGCATGCACTGGACTGAAAAAGAACTTCACTTCTCTGCTCCAGCTGACACTGAGCACATGGAAGTCGAGTTGCTGGCAAACGATGGTGCAAGCGGCGTCTTCGGGTCGCGTTTTGATGATGTGGTGCTCAAACGGCTCTGAATGACGCTGTGGCTTGACGGCGGTCCGTCAATTCTCCTGACGGGCCCGTTCGAACTCGCAATTTCTTTTAGTCTTTAGGTCCTTGCCAGTGAACGCGGCACGAACAGTTCTCACGTTCCGATCATGTTGAATACGTACTTGTCCCAACGTTTTCTGTGCAAAGGAGTATTCCGTGAATCCAAAAACCGCTCCCATTACCCTGGCACCGCAATACCGCCGGGCATTGAGGACTTACCGCCCGGTCGTCCTGTATTTCGCTCATCCGCACTGCTACGCCTGTGAGTTTGCCGGGCCGATATTTCGGGCGACGGCCGAGGCCTATAAAGATCGCGCCGAGTTTTACATGTTGAATACAGCCGAATCCCCCCGTCACCCCAAGGTCAGCGGCACCCCCACGGTGTTGTGCTATTGCAACGGGAAACTGCTGAGAAAGCTCAAAGGTTTTGATAGTGCGGAGACTTTGAACAACGTGTTTATCGCTCTCTTGGGCAAGGCTCGCGCTAAACCTGTCCCACGCAGACCGCAGCGTGACCTGCAATGGTTGCGGCAAACCCTTGGCTCTTTACGCACCGTTCCACGGGCGCATCAGTTGCTCGCTCATCGCAGCGCGAAGACTTCGAAACCCTCGTCTCCAGTCTCTGCCGACGGTTGCACCAATCAGAGCTGAACGCATCAGTGGTGCTTGAGCGTCGCCAGCACGCGCTCGGCGTTCTCCGAACACGCCATCCCCTCAGGCCGGTCCTTGATGGTCTCGATCATGCCCAGCAACTTCGCCTTGCTCTGCGCCAGATGCTGTTGCATCTCTTCGATCTGTCCGACCTTGTGCTCAAGGCTCGACACCAGTTCGTCGTGCCTGAGCTCACCCTGCTTTGGACTGGTGAGCAACTGCTTGAGCTCTTCCAGGCTGAACCCGGCCTGCTGCGCACACTGGATGATTTGCAGGGTTTGCAGCACCTCTGCCGGGTAGCGCCGATAACCGTTGGCCAAGCGCTGGACCTGGCCGATCAACCCCTGGCTTTCGTAAAACCGGATGCGCGAAGCGCTCAGGCCGCTCATTTGCGCCAACTCACCAATCTTCATCAGAACCTCATTACCACGCTTGACATTAAAGTTAACTTTAAGCTTAGCCTCACTTCTCCACTACTGAGGAGTCAAGCATGTCGCCCTTTCACGCGTTGAATCTGCCCAACGGCCAGACGATCGGCAATCGCATCGCTAAAGCGGCGATGGAAGAAAACCTTGCCGACACTGATCAAGCCCCCTCACAGGCCTTGATGCAGCTCTATCGGGCCTGGGCTGATGGCGAGGCCGGTTTGCTGTTGACCGGCAACGTAATGATCGACCGTCGGACCATGACCGGCCCCGGCGGTGTAGTGCTGGAGGATGAGCGGCACCTTGAACGTTTCCGTCAATGGGCTGCGATTGGTCGGGCCAAGGGCGCACAGTTCTGGATGCAGCTCAACCATCCCGGGCGCCAGACCATGGCCAATCTCGGTCAACCCGCCTGGGCGCCGTCTGCCGTGGCGCTGGAAATGGGACAGTTCTCGAAGATGTTCGCCCAGCCCACACCGATGAGCGAAGACAACATCCAGGAGGTCATCCAGCGCTTCGCCAGCAGCGCTGCCCTGGCCGAAAAAGCCGGTTTTACCGGTGTGGAAATTCACGCGGCGCATGGCTACCTGATCAGTCAATTCCTGTCGCCATTGAGCAATCGACGAACCGACCGCTGGGGCGGTTCGCTGGAAAATCGCGCGCGCTTGTTGATTGAAGTGGTGAACGCCGTTCGTGCAGCCGTCACGACAGACTTCTGCGTCGCGGTGAAACTCAATTCCGCCGACTTCCAACGTGGCGGCTTCGATGCCGACGATGCGCGGCAGGTCATCGACCTGCTCAACCCGCTTGCCATCGATCTGCTGGAGTTGTCGGGTGGCAGCTATGAAGCTCCGGCGATGCAAGGCGAAGCCCGCGACGGTCGGACTCTGGCGCGCGAGGCCTACTTCCTCGAAATGGCCGGTGAACTGGCGAGCCGGGCACAGATGCCGGTAATGGTGACCGGCGGTATCCGACGCCTGCCGGTTGTCGAACAGGTGCTGGCCAGCGGCATTGCCATGGCCGGTATCGGCACCGCGCTGGCGGTCGAGCCGTTGCTGGTCAAACTGTGGCGCGAGGGACATGACAGCCACCCACAATTGCCGCCGATCACCTGGAAACGCAAGCCCTTGGCGGCACTGGCCAACATGGCCGTGGTGCGCTTTCAGATCCAGCGCCTGAGCCGCGGTCGCCAGCCAAAACCTGCGGTGTCGGCACTCTGGGCGTTGATTCTCGACCAGTTGTACATCGCCAAACGCACGCGCCAGTACCGGGCAGCGATGAGCAAATAGCCGGATGGCTTATGCAATCCTCGTGGAGCTACCTGCGGCCGCTCCACGGGTGAGGGTCAGCGAAACAGGCGGGGCCAGTGCCATCGAACGGGTCGAGGACGCTTGAACCGTTCCCAGAGCATCCAGCCCATGCTCACCAGCATCAGCGGCACATGCCCCTGCTCTGCCAGCATCGGCAACAACATCAGGGCCCAGCACGAGCCGACGCACCAGCCTGCGCTGACCACACCATAGGCCAGACAATCCTTGATAAACCCCCAGCCGAACGCCGAAATCCTTGGCTGGTGATGACAGCGGTTCAGGTACCGTTGTTTGAGCGGCGAGGCCTGCCACACCAGGCACACGGCCAAAGTAACGACAAACGCCATCGCCTGCGAAACCCCAAGCATCACCCGCGCCGCGACTACCAAGGTCATGAGCAGCAGACCGGCTAGCGTCCAGACGCTGGTGAAACCCAGCACAAACAACACCACCGCCTGCCAGCGCTTCCTCAGCAAACTGCGTTGCCATACATACGTCAGCGGATGGACCAGCAGCAAAGGAGTCATCGCCAGCAACATCGATAGCCATGAAACCACCAACTGGCGAGGAGGATTGAACAGCAACGCCTGTTCAATCCCCTGCCAGCTCGCGGCATAAGCAAGAGGCACGAAGGCTCCGCAGAATGCCGGGATAGACAGCATCTGCACCGAACCGAGGAGCAGCCCCCAACCTGCCAGGCTGATCAGGATCAGCCACGGCAGGAAGCCTCGGGTCACGGCCTGGATGAGGTATGCCCCCATCTTCAGTCGCCTTGTCGATAGACACTCACACGACCGACCGTGATGTTGTCCTCGGCCTGAACATCGGTCACCGGCACAAAGCGCACTTGCAATTTCGCCAGAACCGGATGGCCGCTGGCACTGAGCTTGTCGAAGACATCAGTGATTTCCAGCACATGGCTCACACCCTTGCCGCCATGCTGGCTGTCCGGGCTGCTGGCCTTGCGCACGCCAAACAGCGAGATCGACCCAACGTATTGGTCAGGCAGCGCCGACAACTGTCCCTCGACCGGCAGACTGATGTACACGTCGAAGGTCGCCGCGTCATTGTTTCCGCGGATGTTTTCCAGGTTGAGGTACACCCGGTCCAGGGAATGCTCCGCAACCGTGGGGGCAAAGGCCCGGGATTTCAGGTTGCCCATCAGCTTGCCCGAGGTGCTCTGATCGAGTTGCAACGGCGTCTCGACTGTAGCGCCGGTCAAGGCGATGGCTTTGTCATTGGCGCCGAGCAGTTCGGCGGGTGATTGGGCGCTCATGGATTTTTCCTTCACTACTGCCGCACCAAGAGGCTCGGGGCTTGCGCCCAAGGTTTCCAAGCGTTGTTGAAATGCCCGGGTACCGTGCAGCGGGTCGGACGTATCCTCATAACTATAATCCAGCTTCGGTGCCCGGGTATCGAGCATGTCAGACACCTTGAACGGCCACGAATCGCCGCTGACCGTCGGCACCACGAAACCCCGACCCGGGGTCGGCGGACCATTGAGCCACGCACCGTTGACCGGGTTGCGGTTCTGCCGGTCACGCTGCAGCCACACGTCCCAGAGCCGGTCGATGTTGGCGTGATGCAGCCAGAATATCGGGTCCAGACCAGCGGTATCCGGATCGATCATCAACCCCGGTACCCGGGTGCCCTGTTGCTGGCCGCCCACGGCGACGTGCACGTAGTTGTGCGGTTGCGACTCGAGCCGGCCGCTGACCTGGCCATAGTGCTCGAACACCGTGACCGGGCCACCAAAACCTGGAGAGCCACCGCCGGAACCGCCGGCGAAATCATGATCGGTAAGGGCCGGACGCAGATTGATCCGCTGCTCGTTGAGCACCACCACCCCGTTACCGGTCGGGCCAAACCGGCGAGCTACAAACAAGGGATTCTGCTCACCGTTGGGCAACGTGGTCGCCGCGAAACAGGCCGGAAGCTTCAGCGTCTGCTGGTTCTCGTTGTAGTTCCAATACGGCAGGGCCCAATCACTTGGCCCTCCGAGACTGACGATAGCCTTGCGGACGATCTGCTCGAATGAAGCAAGATAGCCGCGGTGCCACGGCAAAAAGTACCAGCTCTGGTGCTGACACTGGTTCCAGTAGGTGTCCTGATCTGCCTGGGACGGTAGCTGCTCACCCCGTCGCAGATAACCGGCGCTTTGCCAAAGGGGAATATCGATACCGTGAATCGCCGCCAGAAACCGCCAACTGGTGCGGTCAGTGATCGGTCGTTGTTGAAGGACTCCGACGCCACGCGCATACCACAACAAGGTATCGCTCCAGCCAGAACCCAGCTTCCATACATCACGCCGTACATGTGCCATGGTAGTTCTCCCTGAAAAACCGCGTGAATGAGGAGCGCACTCCTCAACAAGCAACGGTAGATCAGGTGCCGCACAGCCCCTGTGAAAGCAGACCGGCGGCATGACCTTCACGGCCAGGCAGAATCGGCGATCATTTACCGCCCGGAAAAACGCAACCGCGAGAGCATTCGCAGGTCGCCGTCCAGGTAATAGGCGTTGGTCCAACTGTCATCCACTGCCAGGGGCGGAACCTGCTTGAGGTCCTCTTGCCTGGCGGCATAGCGGAATCGGTAATGCTCGTAGAAGCGCAGCAATTCCAGGCCATAGCGGTCGGCCAGATCGGTGTCGCCGCGAATGATCAGGAAGTTTTCGTCGTTGCCTTCACTGGCATTGATGCTCAGGTTGTGGCTGCCGCTGATGATGATCGGCGCGTCGGTGGTGAAGTCGACGACGATGGCTTTGAGGTGCACCAGCAAATCGCCCTTCTGGCCTTTCATGCTTTCCTTGAGCCAGCCTTCGATACCGGTGTTGAGCAACGCAGTGGCGGCGAAATCGGCCGTGCGGTCGGCGTGATAACCGGTGATGCGGCTGGCGGTGTTTTGCAGGCCATAGCGCAGCACATCGTCGTGGGGCTGGCCGAGCAAGGCGTTGAGGATTTCGTCCGGCAGCGCGAACGCGGTGACAAACAGAACGTCCTTCTTCGCCGCATTGATGATCTCGACGAATTGCTGCAGATCGGCCTGGCCGGTACGCGGTGAGAATCCGACAAACAACGGCTGTGACGGGTCCATCGGGTTGTTCTTGGTCAACCAGCTGCGTGTAGCACCCACGTCAGTCGGCGCAGCCCAGATCTGCTCGAACACTTGCAAATAACGGACACCCACAGCGGTATTGTCCAGCACATGCACCACGTTGGCCTGGCGGTAGACGCCGTTGTCGGTGAAATTCGTACTGCCGCACAGCACCGATTGCGGCCGATATTCACCACCATCGATCTTGCTCAGCACGATGAATTTGTCATGGAAGATCGCGTGGGTCACCCGCCCCCGCTTGCTCTCGTCGGGAAGCTTCGCCAGGCTCTCTTCATTCATGGTGGTGTCGGCATCACCGGGCTTGGCGTGATACAGCACCCGAACCTTGGCACCGCGCCCAAACGCCGCGTTGACCGCATCGATAATGGTCGGCAGTTGATACTCGTAAATCGCGATGTCCAGCGCCCACTGGCCATCCACGGCGCGCTCGATGAAACCGGTGATCTGCTCCAGCAAGCCGTTCTCCAGCCATTGCCGTGGTGCGGCGGGCCAGTCGTCGAGGGACAGGTTCTTGTTGGCGCTCAGCTGTGCATCGAGCTCGGGGAACTTGCGGGAGAATGCCTGGCTGGCCGCCACCGCACGATTGAAAATGACATGCTGGCCCGCCGGCAGGCCATTGTCGGTGGTAACCGTCACCGCCAGGGCCTCGCCCAATTGCGGAGCATCCGGCGTGCCATAGGCCAGATGCACCCGATAGTTGATCGTCACGCCCGGATTGACCGCGTAATCAGCCCAGCGAAATTTCTGCAACGGCGCGCTGTCGCTGGGCGTCGCGTTGTACTGGGGAAAGGTGTGCGCCTTGCCGGGGAAGGTCAGGCTGTTGAACAAAAACTCCCAGGGCCGGCTGCCTTGCTGTTTTTCGATGGCGAAACCGAGCAGGCCTTTGCGTCGGGGTTCGGCCAAGTCCATGGCCAGTAACACACCGTTGGTACCGGCATAGGCTTTGACGCGGAAATCGTCCTGACTGTTAGCGGCTAGAACACGCATGATCCACTCCTGTGATGAGCTGAGCCCACAGCATAGGTGCTGTGGGTAATTCGGCAGATTAAAGCGTGTCGATATGTCGATAGTCTGCGTTCAATTCGTGCGCCAGGACCTTCGCCCGCCCCAATCGAATCGGCCCGCGCTCGATGTCCACCAGCAGCGCCGGGCAATTGAGCGCCACCTGCATTGGCGTGTTTTCTAGACGGCCATCGGTCAACAGCAACACGCGTTGTTGCTCTGCCGGGAAACGCTTTTGCCGCAACGCCAACCAATGCGTCGCCTCATCCAGCGCCGCGAACAACGGCGTGCCTCCGCCCGCACCGAGTGCGTCGAGCCAGTCGCGCAGGCTGGCCGAGGCTTTCAGGCCTTGCACTTGCCACTTCGGCGCAGCACCACTGGCGGTCAACAGCGCCAGTCGCGCACGTTGGCGATAGGCGTCGTCGAACAATTGCGCCAGCAGGCCTTTGGCGTCGCTCAACGCCTGATGACGCCGGGTCGAGGCCGAGGCATCGACAATCACCAGCCACAGCTCATGGGGTGAACGACTGCGCAGATGAAACAGCAGATCTTCGCGTTGACGCGGGCGGCCGTTGAGCAGCGTGCCGGGCCAATTGACCGAGCCGTTTTGGCTGGCTCGACGCTGACCTTGCCTGCCATTTTTCAGGCGTCCTGCGCGGGGTTTGGCATTCGCCCCCGCATCAGATCGAGGGCGAATGCCTAGGGCTTTTTTGGCCAGCTCGGCACTTCACGGCGGGCGCCGGTGGGTAATGCCTGAGCCGGCATTTCACCCCACTGGCCCTGGCCTTCGCCGGGGTTCGGTTGTTGGGTTGCGGACGAGTCTGGCGTGGTGTTCTGGCGCGGCGCAGACGGCGGCGTGTCGCGACGCCGATGGCGCAAGGCAAACTCGGCGACGGCATCGATATCGTCCTCGCTGATCGCCCCGGCCCCACGCCACGCCGCATGGGCGCGAGCCGCACGCAGCCAGACCAGGTCAGCGCGCAAGCCGTCGACCCCGGCGGCAAAACAACGCTCGGTGATCTGCGCCAGCGCCTGATCATCCAGAGGAATGTTCGCCAGTGCCGCACGTGCACCTTGGCAGCGTTCACGCAATGCCTGCTGCTGAACTTCCCAGTCGGCGCAAAAAGCCTGGGGGTCGCTGTCGAAGTCCAGCCGGCGACGGATGATCTGACCGCGCTCAAGCGGCGCCGTGTGACCGCTGAGGGCGACGTTCAGGCCGAAACGGTCGAGCAGTTGCGGACGCAGCTCGCCCTCTTCCGGGTTCATGGTGCCGATCAGTACAAAGCGCGCCGAATGCCGATGGGAAATGCCGTCGCGTTCGATCAGGTTGGTGCCGCTGGCAGCGACGTCGAGTAACAGATCCACCAGGTGATCGGGCAGCAGATTCACTTCATCGACATACAACACGCCGCCGTCGGCCTTGGCCAACACACCGGGGGAAAACTGCGCACGGCCTTCACCCAGCGCGGCGTCCAGATCCAGGGTACCGACCAGTCGCTCTTCAGTCGCGCCCAACGGCAAGGTGACGAATTGCCCGCTGGCGAGCAAATCCGCCAGGCCACGGGCCAACGTCGACTTGGCCATGCCCCGCGGGCCTTCGATCAGCACGCCGCCGATTTTCGGGTCGATGGCCGTCAGGCACAGCGCCAGTTTCAGGGCATCGGCGCCGACCACGGCGGAGAGCGGGAAATGCGGGGTGTCGGTCATCGGGTTTTCTCGTTCGTGATCAGTAATTGCGGTGTGGCGAGGGAGCTTGCTCCCGTCGGCCGGTCCGCGTTCGGGCGCAGCAGTCGTAAAATCAGCCAATGCGGTATGCCTGACAGAATGCAATTGCAGGTTTTAGGGCCGCTGCGCAGCCCAGCGGGAGCAAGCTCCCTCGCCACAGTTGCAGGCAGGTATCCGGTCAGCTGTCTTCTTCTATATCCAGCAGCAAATTCTCCAGCGCCTCGCGGTACTCGCCCGGCTCCTGCCACATCCCGCGTTGCTGAGCTTCAAGCATGCGCTCGGTCATGTCGCGCAAGGCGTGCGGATTATGCTGCTGGACGAATTCGCGGGTCGACGGGTCAAGCAAATAGGCGTCGGCCAGCAACGCGTACTGGTGATCGTCGATCAACTGCGTGGTGGCGTCGAAGGCGAACAGATTATCAACGGTGGCCGCCAGTTCAAAAGCGCCTTTGTAGCCGTGCCGCTTGATCCCGTCGATCCACTTCGGGTTCGCCGCTCGGGAGCGGATCACCCGGTTCAGCTCTTCCTTGAGGGTGCGGATCTTCGGCAAATCCGGCTGACTGTGGTCGCCATGGTAGCTCGCCGCCGCTTCACCGCTGAGGCTTTCGACGGCGGCGAGCATGCCGCCCTGGAACTGGTAATAGTCGTTGGAATCGAGCAAGTCGTGCTCGCGATTGTCCTGGTTTTGCAACACCGCCTGAACCTGGCTCAAGCGCTGGGCGAACTGTTCACGAGCCGCCGTACCCTCATCGGAACCGCCGTAAGCGTAGCCGCCCCAGTTCAGATAGACCTCGGCCAGATCCTCGCGGCTCTGCCACAAACGGCCATCAATGGCGCCCTGCACACCCGCGCCATACGCACCGGGTTTGGCGCCGAAAATCCGCCAGCCGGCCTGTCGTGCGGCGGCCTCCTCGTCCAGACCGGACTGGATCAGCGCTTCGCGTTCGCTGCGAACCTTGGCCGCCAACGGGTTCATATCGTCCGGTTCGTCCAGCGCGGCAACCGCTTGCACGGCGGCATCGAACAACCGAATCAGGTTGGCGAAGGCATCGCGGAAGAACCCGGAAACGCGCAACGTCACGTCCACGCGCGGCCGGTCGAGCAGGCTCAGCGGCAGTATTTCAAAGTCGTCGACCCGCTGACTGCCCGTCGCCCAGACCGGGCGCACGCCCATCAGCGCCATGGCCTGGGCGATGTCATCGCCGCCGGTACGCATGGTCGCCGTGCCCCAGACCGACAAACCCAACTGGCGCAAATGATCGCCGTGGTCCTGCAGGTGCCGTTCAAGAATCAGGTTCGCCGACTGGAAACCAATGCGCCAGGCGGTGGTGGTCGGCAGGTTGCGCACGTCCACCGAGTAAAAATTGCGCCCGGTGGGCAGCACATCGAGGCGTCCGCGACTCGGTGCGCCGCTAGGCCCTGCCGGAACAAAGCGACCACTGAGCGCATCCAGCAGACCGCGCATTTCTGCCGGGCCGCAGGCGTCCAGGCGCGGTGCGACGACGTCACGCAAGCTGCCGATGATCGCGCTGACGTCACCCCAGCCGGGCTGACTCAACAACTCGACATCAGCGCTGAGCGCCTGCTCGATCAACTGCGCGGCGAACAGCTCAAGACGTTCGCGAGTGTCGCCAGCGGTGCGCCATGCCTCAGCGCTGAGCGTCTGCAATTCAGTCGGTTTCGGACCGGACCAAGGATCGGATAACACACAATCCAGTGGATCGAACCCGAGCGTGAACGCCTTGGCCAAGGCCCGCAACAGGCTCGATTGCGCCCCTCGACCGTCACCGCGCGGAATGCGCAGCAACGCCAGCAAGGTGTCGATGCGCAGACGCCCGCTTGGCGATTCGCCGAACACGTGCAGGCCATCGCGGATCTGTGACTCTTTCAGGTCGCACAAATAGGTGTCCAGACGCGGCAACCAGATCGCGGCATCGGCGTCGCTGTCGAGCTTCTCGTCCAGCTGCAATTCACGGTCGATATGGGTTTCACGCACCAGATTGAGGATGTCGCGCTGCAACTCCCGCGCACGGCGTGGGTCGAGCAATTGGGCTTCGTAATACTCGTCGGCCAACAGTTCCAGATTGCGCAACGGGCCGTAGGTTTCGGCGCGGGTCAGCGGCGGCATCAGGTGGTCGATGATCACCGCCTGCGTCCGCCGTTTAGCCTGCGCGCCCTCGCCCGGGTCGTTGACGATAAACGGATAGATATTTGGCAGCGGTCCGAGCAATGCATCTGGCCAGCAACTTTCAGACAGGCCAACGCCCTTGCCCGGCAACCATTCGAGGTTACCGTGCTTGCCGACGTGAATCACCGCGTGGGCGCCGTAGGCCTGACGCAACCAGAAATAGAACGCCAGGTAACCGTGGGGCGGCACCAGGTCCGGATCGTGATAGACCGCGCTCGGATCAACCTGATAACCGCGCGCCGGCTGAATGCCGACAAAGGTCAGGCCAAACCTGAGCCCTGCGACCATCATTCGTCCGCTGCGGAACATCGGGTCGTTTTCAGGCGATCCCCAACGCTCCAGCACCGCCGCGCGGTTGGCCTCGGGCAAGGCGTTGAACATCGAATAATAGTCGGCCAGTGCCAGGCTTTGCTGGCACGGGCGCAGGTCGATGCTCTCCAGGTCATTGCTGACCCCGCCGAGCAATTGCTGAATCAATGCGGTGCCGCTTTCCGGCAAATCGGCAGGCAACGGATAGCCCTCGGCGTGCAGCGCCCGCAAGATATTCAGCGCCGCAGCCGGCGTGTCGAGGCCAACGCCGTTGCCAATCCGCCCATCGCGAGTCGGGTAGTTGGCGAGGATCAGCGCAATGCGTTTTTCAGTATTCGCCACCCGCGCCAACTCGACCCAGCGCCGCGCCAGTTCAGCGACAAAATCCATGCGTTCAGGTTGCGGTCGATAGCAGACCACATCGGACTGACTGCGCTCACTGCGCCAAGCCAGATCCTTGAAACTGATCGGTCGGCTGATGATCCGCCCATCGAGCTCCGGCAAAGCGATGTGCATCGCCAGATCCCGCGGGCCGAGCCCTTGCTCGCTGGCACGCCAACCGGGTTCGTTGTCCTGGGCGCAGATCGCCTGGATCACCGGGATATTGCGCCGGAAGGGCCGCAGATGCGGGGCTTCGGGGCTCGATTGAGCAAACCCGGTGGTGTTCAGAATCACCGAGGCCTGCACCTCATCCAGCCAATCCTCGCCCACCGTCAGGCAGCCGGGCTCTTTCAAACTGGCCAGCGCTATCGGCAGCGGGTTCAGCCCCGCCGCCCGCAAGCGCTGGCAGAAAACATCGATGAAAGCGGTGTTCGCCGCCTGCAAGTGCGAACGGTAAAACAGCACCGCCGCCACCGGCTGATCAAGCTGCCAGTCGGCTTGCCAATCGCCCAGCGTCGCGTTGCTTTTGTGTGGGTGGTAGATCGCGGTACGTGGCAAGGTCTGCGGTTCGGACCAGTGGTAATCGCGGCCCAGCCAACGACTGGCCAGACAGCGATACAAATCCAGCGCATTGCCCATGCCGCCCTGACGCAAAAAGTGCCAAAGCCGCTCGCGGTCTTCGACAGGCACGGTACTGAGGTCGCTGAGCTCCGGGTCAGGACGGTCATCGCCCGGCACCAGAATCAGTTGCACACCGCGTTGCGACAGCTCCACCAGACGTTCGATGCCGTAGCGCCAATAGGCGATCCCGCCGTGCAGCGAGATCAGAATCACCTTGGCGTGGCGCAGCACTTCGTCGACATACAAGTCGACCGAGGCGTGGTTCTGCACCTGCATCGGGTTGGCCAAACGCAGGCTCGGATAGTCCTCGGGCAACTGCTGCGCCGCTTCGGCGAGCAGCGCCAGACTGGAGTCGCCGCTGCACAGAATCACCAGCTCGGCGGGGGTTTGGCCAAGGTCGGCAATGTTGTCATCCGAGACGAAACCGCCGGGCTGGGTCCTGAGCAGGTGCATGGGTTAAACGCTGAGCGCGGCGCGCAATTGCGCTTCGAGCAAGACGGCGTCCAGTTGCTGGCCGATCAGCACCAGACGGGTGCTGCGCGCTTCGTCTGCGCCCCACTGACGATCGAAATGCTTGTCGAAACGTGTGCCCACGCCCTGGATCAGCAAGCGCATCGGTTTGTTCGGGATTGCGGCGAAACCCTTGACTCGCAAAATGCCGTGCTGGACCACCAATTGGGTCAAGGCATCAAGCAACAGGCTTTCATCGGCTTGCGGCAGTTCGATGGAAATCGAATCGAAAGCGTCGTGATCGTGGTCGTCGTGGTCATCGCCATCATGGTGATGGTCGTGGTGACTGTGACGTCCGTCGATGTGCTCTTCAGAGCCGGCGCCCAGGCCGATCAGCACGTCCAGCGGCAAGCGACCGCTGCTGGCTTCGATGATTTTCACCGCGGGCGGCAGCTCTTCGGCGACTTCCAGGCGCACTTTGGCCAGATCCGCCGGGCTGATCAGGTCGGCCTTGTTGAGGATCACCAGGTCGGCGCTGGCCAGTTGGTCGGCGAACAGCTCGTGCAGCGGTGATTCATGGTCCAGGTTCGGGTCGAGTTTGCGCTGGGCATCGACCTGATCCGGGAACGCGGCGAAAGTGCCAGCGGCCACGGCCGGGCTGTCGACCACGGTGATCACCGCATCCACGGTGCAGGCGCTGCGGATTTCCGGCCACTGGAAGGCCTGGACCAACGGTTTTGGCAGGGCCAGGCCAGAGGTTTCGATAAGGATGTGGTCGAGGTCGCCGCGACGGGCAACCAGTTCGCGCATCACCGGGAAGAACTCTTCCTGAACCGTGCAGCACAAGCAGCCGTTGGCCAGTTCATACACGCGGCCGTTGGCTTCTTCTTCAGTGCAGCCGATGGAGCATTGCTTGAGGATTTCGCCGTCAATGCCCAGCTCGCCAAACTCGTTGACGATCACCGCGATGCGTCGGCCCTGGGCGTTATCGAGCATGTGCCGCAGCAAGGTGGTTTTGCCCGAGCCGAGGAAGCCGGTAACGATGGTGACGGGAAGTTTGGCCAGTGTTTTCATCGGATGCCCTTTGGCAAGGTGGCGGGCATACGGGACGACAACCGGCAGCGCTTGAGCGCGCGGAAGAATTCGCCACCGGATCACCCCGCCCGGTTGTAGTGAGAATCTGTAGCGAGGCAGGTCTCCTGGCTGACGGTGGGCCAGTCTTTCGACTGGCGGTTCCTGCACCTTCCCGCGCCTGAAAACAAAAGAGCGCAGTGGCATGGCAGAAACGAAACCGTTCACAGTTGCGGGGGCAGCCGCGGCATCGACCGCGTTCCCTTCTTAGCTTCGGCGCACGCACCAAAGAACCTCGAAAGCGCAAGGCTACGCATCGCATCGGGGCGGGTCAATGTTCGCGATCCACTGTGGCGAGGGGGCTTGCCCCCGCTCGGCGGCGAAGCCGTCGCAAATCCTGTGCATGTGATGTACCCGAAAGAACACAGGGGGCCGCTTCGCGACCCAGCGGGGGCAAGCCCCCTCGCCACAGGACTCTGCGTAACCCTCCATCTGAGAACGCTTGCCAATTGACGCCCCGCCCTCGCCCATGCTCTCCTACACGCCTTGTTACGGGTGCCCTTCACAGGGTGAAACGGGAAACCGGTGAATCATGTGCTTTACTCAAAAGCCATGTCAGTCCGGTGCTGCCCCCGCAACGGTAAGCGAGCGAAGAATCAGATCCACTGTGCCAGCAGTTCGGCATGGGAAGGCGATTCTTGCAGGTTCGGCGAATGCCAGCCCCTCGTGAGCCCGGAGACCGGCCCGCAACACATCAATAACAAACCCGCGGTGGGCGGGCGCTGTTTTAGCCTCTGCGTGCCCGGCTCGCGGGGGTTTACATGCGCTCGATTCACCCACTGACTGACCAGAGGGAAGCGCCATGTCGATCATCAGCAGCACTCGCCACGTCACCGCCAGCACCACCTCCACCCTGAGCCAACGCCTCGTTGCCGCTATTGGCGCATCGATTCTGGGCGCGTGCCTTGTGTATTTCGCCGGCTTCTCGCACATCGACGCGGTGCACAACGCCGCCCACGATACCCGTCACAGTTCTGCGTTCCCGTGCCACTGAGACCTGCCGAGATGATCAAGCGTATAGCGCAAACCGCAGGTTTCACCGGCTTGCTGGCCGCCCTGCTGCTGACCCTGCTGCAAAGCTTCTGGGTCGCGCCGCTGATTCTTCAGGCGGAGACCTACGAAAAAGCCCCGGCGGCTGAAGTCCATGAACATGCCGAAGGCGCCATGGCTGGCCACACCCACGATGCAGAGGCTTGGGAGCCGGAAGATGGCTGGCAGCGCGTGCTGTCGACCACTGGCGGTAATCTGGTGGTCGCCGTCGGTTTTGCGCTGATGCTCGCGGGTCTCTACACCCTGCGCGCGCCGACTCGCACCTCCCAAGGTCTGCTCTGGGGACTGGCCGGTTACGCGACCTTCGTCCTCGCACCAACCCTGGGTTTGCCGCCGGAATTGCCGGGAACTGCCGCCGCAGACCTGGCACAACGGCAGATCTGGTGGATCAGCACGGCAGCGTCCACCGCTGTCGGTATCGCGCTGATCGTGTTCGCCCGGCATTGGCTGCTGAAAGTGCTCGGTGTCGCCATTCTGGCCGTGCCGCACATCATCGGCGCGCCGCAGCCTGAAGTGCATTCGATGCTGGCCCCCGAAGCCCTCGAAGCGCAATTCAAGATCGCCTCGCAGTTGACCAACGCCGCGTTCTGGCTGGCCATGGGCCTGATCAGCGCCTGGTTGTTCCGCCGCAAAAGCGATGGTCAATACCACGCATGAGTGAAACGCGCGCAGCGCCGACCCTGGTGGTCGGCCTGGGCTGCCAGCGCGGCTGCCCGGCCAGCACGCTGCGCACGTTGCTCGACCAGGCGTTGCAGGCTCATCACATCGAATTACAGGCGATCAAGGCCTTGGCCAGCATCGATCTGAAACGTGATGAGCCCGGTCTGATCGAGTTGGCCCGGCAACTGTCACTGCCACTGATCTGCTTCAGCAGCGAGCAACTTTCCAGCTATCAAGCGCAACTCAGCCATCGCTCGCAAATCGCTTTCGAGCGCACCGGCTGCTATGGCATAGCGGAAAGTGCCGCACTGGCCCTCGCGGAACAACTGGCGCAGACACCGGCAAAACTGCTGATCCCGCGACAAAAATATGCCCAGGCGACGTTTGCATTGGCCGGCGCCGCGTAAAATCCTCGATAATCCCCGCCTTCGATCATGAGCAATCTTCATCTGAAGCCTTGCTTTGACAATTTTTCACAGGAGCCGGCCATGACCGTCTACTTCATTGGCGCAGGTCCCGGCGACCCGGAACTGATCACGGTCAAGGGCCAGCGACTGATTCGCAGTTGCCCGGTGATCATCTACGCCGGCTCGCTGGTACCTGAAGCCGTATTGGAAGGCCATCAGGCTGAACAGGTGGTCAACAGCGCCGAATTGCACCTGGAACAGATCATCGAACTGATCAGAGTCGCCCACGACAAAGGCCAGGATGTGGCACGCGTGCATTCCGGCGATCCGAGCCTGTATGGGGCGATCGGCGAGCAGATTCGTTATCTGCGCGAGCTGAACATTCCGTTTGAAATCATCCCTGGCGTCACCGCCACTGCTGCGTGTGCAGCGCTGTTGGGCGCCGAGCTGACGCTACCGGACATCTCGCAAAGCGTCATCCTGACCCGCTACGCCGACAAGACCGCGATGCCGCCAGGCGAAGAATTCAGCAGCCTGGCCCAGCATGGCGCGACCATGGCGATTCATCTGGGGGTCAATCACCTGGAGAAAATCGTCGCTGAACTGCTGCCGCATTACGGCGCAGATTGTCCGATTGCAGTGGTTCATCGGGCCAGCTGGCCGGACCAGGATTGGGTGGTGGGAACGCTGACAGACATCGCCGAAAAGGTTCAGGCCAAGGGATTTCGACGTACGGCGCTGATTCTGGTGGGTCGGGTGCTGGGCAGTGACACCTTCAGCGAATCGTCGCTGTACCGCGCCGGGCATGCACATTTGTATCGCCCCTGAAGCACTTGTGGCGAGGGAGCTTGCTCCCGCTGGACCGCAAAGCGGTCCCAAAATCAGCCAACGCATTCATTACGGGTAAATGCATCGACTGGCTTGCGATTGCTTCGCAATCGAGCGGGAGCAAGCTCCCTCGCCACAGCGCCGTTTTTTCATGTCGCAGCGAACACCTTAGTAGTAGGCGTTTTCTTTCTGCGTGTGGTCGGTCACGTCACGGACACCTTTGAGCTCGGGAATACGCTCAAGCAGCGTGCGCTCGATGCCTTCCTTCAGGGTCACGTCAGCCTGGCCGCAGCCCTGGCAGCCGCCACCGAACTTCAATACGGCGATGCCGTCTTCAACCACATCGATCAAGCTGACCTGACCGCCGTGGCTGGCCAGCCCCGGGTTGATTTCGGTTTGCAGGTAGTAGTTGATGCGCTCGTTGACCGGGCTGTCGGCGTTGACCATCGGTACTTTGGCGTTTGGCGCCTTGATGGTCAGTTGGCCGCCCATGCGGTCAGTGGCGTAGTCGACCACCGCATCGTCCAGGAATGCTTCGCTGAACGAGTCGATGTAAGCAGTGAAGCTTTTCAGCCCCAGCGCCGTGTCTTCAGGTTTTTCTTCGCCCGGCTTGCAATAGGCAATGCAGGTTTCGGCGTATTGAGTGCCAGGCTGGGTGATAAAGACCCGAATGCCGATCCCCGGGGTGTTCTGCTTGGAGAGCAGATCAGCCAGATAATCGTGGGCGGCGTCGGTAATAGTAATGGCGGTCATGGAAGTTCCTCGCAGGCTTGGGCGCAGTTTACGCCAATCATCGCGCCGGACAAAGTCCCAGTATTTTTGTCGGGAAAGATCCGCTCGCCGCCAGGGCGACCGGCAGCTCGATCAGAGGTTTTCGTAGCGATTCATGTCCAGTACGCCCTCTTCCACCGGATCGGTCTCGTGGATATACCGGCTTAAATCGTGGAAATACTGCCAGAACTGCGGATGGCTGCGACGAATCCCCCAGCGCTCGACGATTTTCTCGAAGTCCTGGGCATTCTTGGCATTCTCCATCTCGGCGACAAATGCCGGTACTTGTTCAGCGGGAATGTTGAACATGAAGTTCGGATAGCTGCTGAGCACACCGGGATAAATGGTCAAGGTGTCCAGCCCCGGCTGATAGCGCAATGCCTCACCGAGCAGGAACGCCACGTTGCTGTGGGCACGGTTGCGCAGCAGGCTGTACACCTCGCGCTTGCCGCTGCGACTTTCGATGCGCAGCATCGTCGCTTCCGGCAACTGGTCGATCACCTTGAGCCCGGCCGCCGGGCGTGCGGTCAGGCGACTCAATGCCTGCTCGGCATTCTGCAAGGCCGGATCGATATTGGGCCGTGAGCAATAAGCGCCATCGCAGCGATTGATCGGATCAGGACTGGCGTTCAGGTCACCGTAACGCATCAGCAATTGCTGGACGAAGTCGCGTTTCGGGTCTTTCTCGTCGAGTTTCAGTGCAGTCGGCTTATCGTTGTCGATGCTTTCGTAATCCAGCCACATCTTGAATTTGCCGCTGCTCTGATACCAGTCGTCCAGATATCCGTCACGCGAATCGGCCGGCATCAGGCGCAGGAAATTCTGCTCGGCGCCGTTACGGATCAAGTCGAAATACAGCCGGGTCTGCGCCTGATGGGAAACGTTGCCGAACACGTCGAAGTTGACCGCCAGCTGATAATAGGTGCGCTCCAGCAACGGGTAGTCGAATAACCACATGGTCTGTGGCACTTCACCGATCAGCCCCTTGTTCACTGAAGCACTGTCAAAATGCCGGAAGATGCTCAGCAAGGCGTTGTCGTTACCGGCCCACAAGGTCGACCAACTCGGCGCGTGTGCCTTGGCGTAGGTGTCACGGCGCAAGGCTTCGTACTCGTTACGCTTGTCGCGGTAGGCATGCCACAGGCTCAGCACGCTGCCGACATCGTCATTCTGGCCGGGCATGGCCAGCAATGGCGTGGCCTTGCCGCGATAACTCGGATCGGTGATGTACAAGTCATGTTCCGGCGCCTGGAAGAACGCCCAGAAGTTGTCACGGATCACGTCGGTAGCGATCTGCCCGCGACAGACCGGGCCACGGATAAAGGTGCGCACGAAGTATTCGGCGTTATCGAGCATGAACTGATACCGCGCCTGGGCCGGAATCGCCTGGAAGGTCTCGAACGGATTGGCCCGACGTTCCGGGCCATAACCAGGCAAGGCGTGAACCTGCCAGTTGCCGTTGTAGAACAGGGTTTTGATCCGGGCCATTTTCGCCGGGCTCAGCGGATAGGTGATGTGCGTCTTGTGCACAATCACCCCTTGCACCGGCCACAAGCGGTAATACACCTGGGTGCCCGGATCGTCGTTCGGGCGACGACTGTTGATCAGGTCGATCGGTTGGCCCGTCGGTGTGCGCGAACGCACCCACTGGAAGAAGTGCCCCGGCTCGCCGTCCTTGAAGTAGATATGCGCCAGAAACCAGTGCTCGAACAACCAGCGTGCTACCAGACTTTCACGGGCGCCCGGTGCGTTCAGCAGGTTTTCCCACTGCACCACCTGCAAGGCTTCCCTGGCACTCGGGACCAGGCCCTGCTGGTCGATTGGCGCACCGGAGGCCAGCCAGCGTTGCAGCGTCTGGTACTGCTGATCGGTCAGCCCGGTCACCGCCAGCGGCATGCCTTCTTTCGGATGGGCGCCGGCGTAGGCCTCGAACTCTCCTGGCATCGGGCACATGGTCTCGCGATTGAGTCCCAGCACAATCTCTTCCGGCAACCTGGCGTTGGGTTGCAGCGGCGTCCGGTGACCGAGTTCGAGCATGCGCGCCATCAGCGCCGCTTGACTGCCCTGAGCATCGAGTACCGAGTAGAAGTCCTTGCGTTGCCAGGCGGCTTTGCCAAAGGCGTCATAAAACAGCCGTGTCGGCTCCGACGCCTTACTGCGCTCGCCGGCATAGACCGGAATCTTGTTCGCGCCCCGCGCTGCACCTTCGCCACTGCCCAGATTGAGCTGACAGGCGGCGTCATAGCAGGCATGGCAGGCCACGCATTTTTCAGTGAAGATCGGCTGAACGTCGCGGGTGTATGAGATCGCCGGCGCCGTGCCTTGTGCTGTGGCGACACTGCTTATAAGCAGCACAAAGAGGCTGATGAAAACGCGATACGACATATCCCTGGTCCCGATCATGAAAAAACGTCGCGATTCTACCGTCCTGGCCCGCCCACCAACATGAGCGATATTCATGCAAAAGCAGCTCATGCTCTAATTGCACGCAGGTTTGCTATGATTCCGACCCTTCGTAATGGCCTTACCAGGTAGTCCTAATGTCCGATCGCAGCGCTCGCCTACACGTCCTCAAGCAAGCCCTCAAAGAGCGCATCCTGATTCTCGATGGCGGCATGGGCACAATGATCCAGAGCTTCAAGCTCGAGGAGCAGGACTACCGTGGCAAACGCTTTGCCGACTGGCCAAGCGACGTCAAGGGTAACAACGACTTGCTGGTACTGAGCCGCCCGGACGTAATCGGGGCGATCGAGAAGCAATACCTGGATGCCGGCGCCGACATTCTGGAAACCAACACCTTCAACGCCACCCAGGTATCCCAGGCCGACTACGGCATGCAGGGCCTGGCGTACGAGTTAAACGTAGAAGGCGCACGCCTTGCGCGCAAGGTGGCGGACGCCAAGACCCTCGAAACCCCGGACAAACCACGTTTTGTCGCCGGTGTCCTGGGCCCGACCAGCCGCACCTGCTCGCTGTCTCCGGACGTGAACAACCCTGGCTATCGCAACGTGACCTTCGATGAACTGGTGGAGAACTACACCGAGGCCACCAAAGGCCTGATCGAAGGCGGCGCCGACCTGATCCTGATCGAAACCATTTTCGACACCTTGAACGCCAAAGCCGCGATCTTTGCCGTGCAGGGCGTGTTCGAGGAAGTCGGTTTCGAATTGCCGATCATGATTTCCGGGACCATCACCGATGCCTCCGGCCGCACCCTGTCCGGCCAGACCACCGAAGCCTTCTGGAACTCCATCGCCCACGCCAAGCCGATTTCCGTCGGTCTGAACTGCGCCCTTGGCGCCCGTGAGCTGCGTCCGTACCTGGAAGAACTGTCGAACAAGGCCAGCACCTATGTCTCGGCGCACCCGAACGCTGGCCTGCCGAACGAATTCGGTGAATACGATGAGCTGCCGGTGGAAACCGCCAAGGTCATCGAAGAGTTCGCCCAAAGCGGTTTCCTGAACATCGTCGGCGGTTGCTGCGGCACCACGCCGGGGCACATCGAAGCCATCGCCAAAGCGGTCGCTGGCTATGCGCCACGGCAGATTCCGGACATCCCCAAGGCCTGCCGCCTGTCGGGCCTGGAGCCGTTCACCATCGATCGCAGCTCGTTGTTCGTCAACGTCGGCGAGCGGACCAACATCACCGGTTCCGCCAAGTTCGCCCGCTTGATCCGTGAAGACAACTACACCGAAGCGCTGGAAGTCGCCCTGCAACAGGTCGAAGCCGGTGCACAGGTGATCGACATCAACATGGACGAGGGCATGCTCGATTCGAAGAAGGCCATGGTGACCTTCCTCAATCTGATCGCTGGCGAGCCGGACATCTCCCGCGTGCCGATCATGATCGACTCGTCGAAATGGGAAGTGATCGAAGCCGGCCTCAAGTGCATCCAGGGCAAGGGCATCGTCAACTCCATCAGCATGAAGGAAGGCGTCGAGCAGTTCATTCACCACGCCAAACTGTGCAAGCGCTATGGCGCTGCCGTGGTGGTGATGGCCTTCGACGAAGCCGGCCAGGCCGACACCGAAGCGCGCAAGAAGGAAATCTGCAAACGCTCCTATGACATTCTGGTCAACGAAGTCGACTTCCCGCCGGAAGACATCATCTTCGACCCGAACATCTTCGCCGTCGCCACCGGTATCGAAGAGCACAACAACTATGCAGTCGACTTCATCAACGCCTGCGCCTATATCCGTGACGAACTGCCCTACGCGCTGACCTCGGGCGGCGTGTCCAACGTGTCGTTCTCGTTCCGTGGCAACAACCCGGTACGTGAAGCGATCCACTCGGTGTTCCTGCTGTATGCGATCCGCAACGGCCTGACCATGGGTATCGTCAACGCCGGTCAACTTGAGATCTACGACCAGATCCCGGCCGAACTGCGCGACGCCGTCGAGGACGTGATCCTCAACCGCACCCCGGACGGCACCGACGCGCTGCTGGCGATTGCCGACAAGTACAAGGGCGATGGCAGCGTCAAGGAAGCCGAGACCGAAGAATGGCGCGCCTGGGACGTCAACAAGCGTCTGGAGCACGCGCTGGTCAAAGGCATCACCACGCACATCGTGGAAGACACCGAAGAATCCCGGCTGTCCTTCGCCCGGCCGATCGAGGTCATCGAAGGCCCGCTGATGTCCGGCATGAACATCGTTGGCGACCTGTTTGGCGCCGGCAAGATGTTCCTGCCACAGGTGGTGAAATCCGCCCGCGTGATGAAACAGGCAGTGGCGCACCTGATCCCGTTCATCGAACTGGAAAAAGGCGACAAGCCGGAAGCCAAGGGCAAGATCCTGATGGCCACGGTCAAGGGCGACGTCCACGACATCGGCAAGAACATTGTCGGCGTGGTACTCGGCTGTAACGGCTACGACATCGTCGACCTCGGCGTGATGGTCCCGGCCGAAAAAATCCTGCAAGTGGCCAAAGAGCAGAAGTGCGACATCATCGGCCTGTCCGGCTTGATCACGCCTTCGCTGGACGAGATGGTCCACGTGGCCCGCGAGATGCAGCGCCAGGACTTCCATCTGCCGCTGATGATCGGTGGCGCGACCACTTCCAAAGCCCACACGGCAGTGAAGATCGAACCCAAGTACAGCAACGATGCGGTGGTCTACGTCACCGACGCTTCTCGCGCCGTCGGCGTGGCGACGCAGTTGCTGTCCAAGGAACTGAAGGCCGGTTTTGTCGAGAGAACCCGCGAGGAATACATCGAAGTCCGCGAGCGCACGGCTAACCGCAGCGCCCGCACCGAACGCTTGAGCTACCCGGCGGCGATCGCCAAGAAACCACAGTTCGACTGGAGTTCTTACGAACCGGTCAAGCCGACGTTCACCGGCGCCAAGGTGCTGGACAACATCGACTTGAAGGTGCTGGCCGAGTACATCGACTGGACGCCGTTCTTCATCTCCTGGGACCTGGCCGGTAAATTCCCGCGCATCCTCCAGGACGAAGTGGTCGGCGAAGCCGCCACCGCGCTGTACGCCGATGCTCAGGAAATGCTCGCCAAACTGATCGACGAGAAGCTCATCAGCGCCCGTGCGGTGTTTGGCTTCTGGCCGGCCAATCAGGTGCATGACGATGACCTGGAAGTCTACGGCGATGACGGCAAGCCGTTGGCCCGCTTGCATCACCTGCGCCAGCAGATCATCAAAACCGACGGCAAGCCGAACTTCTCCCTGGCCGACTTCGTCGCGCCGAAAGAAAGCGGCATTACCGACTATGTCGGTGGCTTCATCACCACCGCCGGGATCGGCGCCGAAGAAGTCGCCAAGGCCTATCAGGACGCTGGCGACGACTACAACTCGATCATGGTCAAGGCACTGGCCGACCGTCTGGCCGAGGCCTGTGCCGAATGGCTGCACCAGCAGGTTCGTAAAAACTACTGGGGTTATGCCAAGGACGAGACCCTCGACAACGAGGCGCTGATCAAAGAGCAATACACCGGCATCCGCCCTGCCCCCGGCTATCCGGCCTGCCCGGACCACACCGAGAAAGGCACGCTGTTCGCCCTGCTGGATCCCGAGGCCAGCGAAATGCACGCCGGTCGCAGCGGAGTGTTCCTCACCGAACACTACGCCATGTTCCCGGCCGCCGCCGTCAGCGGCTGGTACTTCGCCCACCCACAGGCGCAGTACTTTGCCGTCGGCAAAATCGACAAGGATCAAGTGCAAAGCTACACCGCTCGCAAAGGCCAGGAGCTGAGCGTGAGTGAACGCTGGCTAGCACCGAACCTCGGTTACGACAACTAAGGATCAAAAGATCGCAGCCTACGGCACACAATAAAGCGCAGCGCCCGCCCCCCGCGCCCGCCCCCACCACTCAACAGGCCGAGCGTTAGCTCGCCTGCCGCCGTTGATCTTGATCCACCCGCCCCTATCGGGAGGCCGAGTGGAGGTGTTCATCAGGGGGTGGGCGCGCAGCGCCGTTCGACGAAGTCGAACACATCGAGAGGAGGTCGTAGCGAAGCAGACCGTAGGCGATGCCCCCTGATGAATACCGGAACGAGGGAACGCCGAGCCTAGGCGAGGTGCCGTACGCTTGGGGCGAGCGTTTTTTTGCTTACTTTTTTTAGGCGCTTGTAAAAAAAGTGAGTCGCCGTAAGGGCGAAACCGCCAGCCGCCGTTACCGCAGAAATGGATATGTACACCTGCAAGAGATTGGTCGGCTGTCAGGCCGCCAGGATCAACCGCCAAACGCATCCCTGAGAAAACCCGGCGCGATATAACGCTGGTAATGCGCTTCCGACAGCAGGAAAAACTCCCGATCAATGGCATCACGCAACTCCGGCAAGCTCCAATCGCGGAACTCCGGCAACAACACCATCCCATAAGCTTCCAGATTGTTGATCACCCGCGCCCCCCGGGCAATCAACTGGTACGCCCAGCAATATTCCGACTGATGCGGCACAAAACGGATCTTGCGCTGCTCCAGTTGCTCACGCAGCCGCCAGGGATCGAAAATCTCGATTTTCCCGGCCATCACCTGCACCAACAACTGCTCAAGACGCAACCAGACGGCGCGCTTTTCTTCCTCGTTGTAACCGTTCCAGTGAATCACTTCATGGTGGAAACGCTTGCAGCCACGGCACACCAGATCACCGTAAACAGTGGAACAGAGGCCGACACAGGGAGTCTTGATGGTTTGATTGGGCATAGGTAGGCAGAACGCGAGAAAGCAAAACAGGTCGGCATGTTAGCCCTTTGTCTAACATTCATCACCCCTCAAAGTTCAGGGCCTAACTTACCTTTAATTTTTTTTTGCCGTAGAATCAGCCAGCCTTTTAAGGCGCCAATGTCCGTTAGAAGCTGTTTTCAAAGCGTCACGAGCACAGTCGTTCCTTCAGAGCGGTGTTGGCGATGAGTATTTCCAGCGGGGAAAAACTCAGCGCCAACCCTCATCAGCTCCCCGTTCTGCAGGCGTAAAACTTTGAAAGCAGCTTCTGTAAGGAATTGTCGGTAATTCTGGCTAAGCGGCCCACAACGCCACGCAGCGCATGAGTACGGCAATTTCGGGATGAGCGTCCCGGACACCCATTTGGGACCACTGATGAGGGTAATAACTGTGCTTGAAGCCTACCGCAAACATATCGAAGAGCGTGCAGCACTGGGTATCGTTCCCCAGCCGCTTAACGCCGAACAAACTGCAGGCCTGGTTGAGCTGCTGAAGAATCCTCCTGCTGGCGAAGAAGCTTTCCTCGTTGACCTGATCACCAACCGCGTTCCGCCTGGAGTGGACGAAGCAGCCTATGTAAAGGCCGGCTTCCTGTCTGCGTTGGCCAAAGGCGAAGCTACTTCTCCCCTGATCGACAAAAAGCGCGCTGTAGAACTGCTTGGCACCATGCAAGGCGGCTACAACATCGTGACCCTGGTTGACCTGCTCGACTCCGCCGAACTGGCCGCCGTCGCTGCCGCGCAACTCAAGCACACCCTGCTGATGTTCGACGCTTTCCACGATGTCGCGGAAAAAGCCAAGAACGGCAACGTTCACGCTCAAGGCGTACTGCAATCCTGGGCTGACGGCGAGTGGTTCAAGAACCGCCCGGTGCTGGCCGACAAGATCAGCCTGCGCGTGTTCAAGGTCACCGGCGAAACCAACACCGACGACCTGTCCCCTGCTCCTGATGCCTGGTCGCGTCCAGACATCCCGCTGCACGCCCTGGCCATGCTGAAAATGGCCCGTGACGGTATCGTGCCGGACGAGCAAGGCGTTACCGGTCCGATGAAACAGATCGAAACCATGCGCGGCGAAGGTTTCCCGATCGCCTACGTCGGCGACGTAGTGGGTACCGGTTCTTCGCGTAAATCGGCAACCAACTCGGTGCTGTGGTTCTTCGGCGACGACGTTCCTTACGTGCCGAACAAGCGCGCTGGCGGTTTCTGCTTCGGCAGCAAAATCGCTCCGATCTTCTACAACACCATGGAAGATGCCGGCGCACTGCCAATCGAATTCGACGTCACCAACATGAACATGGGCGACGTGATCGACCTGTACCCTCATGCCGGTAAAGTCACCAAGCACAACAGCGACGAAATCCTGACCACCTTCGAAATGAAGACCCCGGTCCTGCTCGACGAAGTCCGTGCTGGCGGTCGTATCCCGCTGATCATCGGCCGTGGCCTGACCGAGAAGGCGCGTGCCGAACTGGGTCTGCCACCGTCCGACCTGTTCAAGAAGCCGGAAGCTCCAGCTGAAAGCACCAAGGGTTTCACCCTGGCGCAGAAAATGGTCGGCAAGGCGTGCGGCGTAGCCGGCGTTCGCCCTGGTACCTACTGCGAACCGAAAATGACCACCGTCGGTTCCCAGGACACCACTGGCCCGATGACCCGTGACGAACTGAAGGACCTGGCGTGCCTGGGCTTCTCGACCGATCTGGTGATGCAGTCCTTCTGCCACACCGCGGCCTATCCAAAGCCGATCGACGTCACCACTCACCACACCCTGCCAGACTTCATCATGACCCGCGGCGGCGTTTCCCTGCGTCCGGGCGACGGCATCATCCACAGCTGGCTGAACCGTATGCTGCTGCCGGACACCGTCGGCACCGGTGGTGACTCGCACACCCGTTTCCCGATGGGCATCTCGTTCCCGGCCGGTTCCGGTCTGGTCGCGTTCGCCGCAGCCACTGGCGTGATGCCACTGGACATGCCGGAATCGATCCTGGTGCGCTTCAAAGGCAAAATGCAACCGGGCGTCACTCTGCGTGACCTGGTTCACGCCATTCCTTACTACGCGATCCAGGCTGGCCTGTTGACCGTAGAGAAGAAAGGCAAGAAGAACGCCTTCTCCGGCCGCATCCTGGAAATCGAAGGCCTGGACAACCTGAGCATCGAGCAAGCTTTCGAGCTGTCCGACGCTTCGGCTGAACGTTCGGCTGCCGGTTGCACCATCAAGCTGTCGAAAGAGTCGATCACCGAGTACCTGAGCTCCAACATCACCCTGCTGCGCTGGATGATCGGCGAAGGCTACGGCGATGCGCGCACCCTGGAACGTCGTGCTCAAGCGATGGAAGCCTGGATTGCCAACCCTGAGCTGATGGTTGCCGATGCTGACGCCGAATACGCTGAAATCATCGAAATCGACCTGGCCGACATCAAGGAGCCTGTGCTCTGCGCGCCGAACGATCCGGACGACGCCCGTCTGCTGTCCAGCGTTGCTGGCGAGAAGATCGACGAAGTGTTCATCGGTTCGTGCATGACCAACATCGGTCACTTCCGCGCTGCCGGTAAACTGCTGGATCAGGTCAAGGGTCAGCTGCCAACCCGTCTGTGGCTGTCGCCGCCGACCAAGATGGACGCTCACCAACTGACCGAAGAAGGCTACTACGGCATCTACGGCAAGGCTGGCGCGCGCATGGAAATGCCGGGCTGCTCGCTGTGCATGGGTAACCAGGCTCGCGTAGAACCGAACTCCACCGTAGTGTCGACCTCGACCCGTAACTTCCCGAACCGTCTGGGCGATGGCGCCAACGTCTACCTGGCTTCGGCCGAGCTGGCGTCGGTGGCTTCGATCCTGGGTCGCCTGCCGACCGTCGAGGAGTACATGGCCTACGCGAAAGAAATCGACACCATGGCCAGCGATGTTTATCGCTACCTGAGTTTCGACCAGATCGCCGAGTTCCGTGAAGCTGCAGCGAATGCCAACATCCCGGTCATTCAAGCTTAACGCCTGTGGCGAGGGAGCTTGCTCCCGCTCGGCTGCGGAGCAGTCGTAAAATCAGCCCCGCATTCTATCTGAATACTCGCGGTGTTTGATTTTTGGGCCGCTTCGCGACCCAGCGGGAGCAAGCTCTCTCGCCACAAAAAAACGCCGCGCATCGTAAGGTGCGCGGCGTTTTTTTATGCACGAAGGTTTTACCCTTGGCCTTTAAGCGCCTCCTGCACCGCCCCGTCGACGCTCAAGTCACAGAGAGTGACTTGCAAACGCTTGACTTCCGGTAGCGCCGAGAGTGCCGCTTGCGCCTCGAGCTTGAGACGCGCCAGCACCAGGCGCTTGCCTTCGTTGCGTACCCGCAAGAAAAACTCCTGCAACGCCTCGATGCTGGTGCCGTCCAGGTCCGGTGACTCTTCCAGGCTGAGAATCACTGTGTGAATCGGCGTTTCAGAGTGCCGAATCAAGTGCAATGCGCCGCCGAGAATTCGCTCCGCGTTAGCAAAAAACAGCGCTTCGCCCGGTCGGACAATCAGCATCCCCGGCACGGCCCTGGCCAATGGATGACGTTGCACGTCGACAAAATCGTGCCCGGTGCCGATGTGCCCGAGAACCTGGATATCCGCCGCTGACATTTGCTTGAGCATCAGCAGCACACTGATCGCCACCGCCACCAGCAAACCGTCCAGCACCCCCAATACCAACACGGCCGCCACGGCGCAGATCACCAGCAGGCGATCACGTCGCCAGACAAAATAGCGCCCCAACGGTTGCAGGCTCAAGCCACGGCCCAGCGCATGCATGACGATCGCGGCCAGTATCGGTTCAGGGGTCAAGGCGATATAAGGCAGCACTGTCAGGACGATGATCAGCACCACCAGCGCTGCCACGCCACCGGCCAAACGCGACGTCGCGCCGGCGGCCTCATTCGCGGAAGTCGCGGAATAGCCCGCCCCTGCCGGCATCCCGTGAAACAACCCGGACACCAGGTTCGACGCCCCCAACGCCAGCAAATCCCGGTTCGAGGACACCCGATCACCGTGCTTGAGTGCGAAGGAGCTGATCGAGCCGTAGGACTCCGCATACAGGATCATCACCATGGCAAAGCCCAGTTCTCCCAGGCGTAACCAGTCGGTAAAAGGCAGCACCGGCAGCTTCGGAACCTCAAGGCCAAGGTCGATAACCCCGATCATCCTGACTCCATAGGCCGGCAGGTTCAGCCATTGCCCCGCCGCGATGCCGATCACCACCACCAGCAAGCCACCCGGCAAGCGCCGGAACCGCCCGAACAACCACAACAAGGCCAGCGCCACTGCCGCCACGCCGGCGGCGACCCAGTTCCACTGAGGCAGTTGCTCCAGCAACTCCGGCAAAAAACGAATCGGATTGCCGTTGCTCAGGTGCACGCCGACTACGCTGGCGAGCTGTTTAAGGATGATCGTCAGCGCCAGGCCAAAGGCAAAGCCGCGTAATACCGGTTTGGCGATGAACGACGTCACCCTGCCAAGCTTGAACAATCCGGCCAGTAAAAAGAACGCGCCGGTCACCAGTACCAGACCGATGGCCAGGCTTGCACGTAGTTGCGGGTCGCCATTGGCCAATGTCGCCGTGGCGGCCGCCAGCACGGCGGCTGACGAAGAGGTTGCGGAAACGATGGCAAATCGGCTGGTGCCAAACAGTCCATAACAGAGCAAGCCAGCGAACAGCGCAATTACCCCGGCCTGCGGCGCCAGGGCCGCAATACTCGAATACGCGACAGCCTCGGGCAGCAGCAGACCGGCAATCGATAAGCCGGCCAACAGGTCCTGCAAACGGTTAGGACGCTCGGTGGTGGTTTGGGGCGCTACAGTCGGTGGATCAGTCGGCAATCAGGTGTCTCCAGGCAATCAATTCCAAGCCGGCCAGATCGACAACGGCACAAAACAGAACATCGATCACACTGCTTTGCAGGCACAAGCGTAGCCTCAAATCCGCCATGACATGTGAGCTGGATCAGTTTGCCCCCGATAACCCGCGCAGAGGGTCGCGCCGAGCTTTTCGACCGAGCAAAAAAAACGGCCGCTGCACATATAAAGCGCAGCGGCCGTTGCCTCACTGAATCAGGCGGTCAGCGAATAAATCAGCGCCGAAATCGCCACCAGGCCCACCAGCGTCACGAAGACGTTGGAGGCCTGGCCGCGATAACGTGCCATGGCTGGCACCTTGCGGATCGCGTACATCGGCATCAGGAACAGAATCGCCGCGATGACCGGGCCACCGAGGGTTTCGATCATCCCCAGGATGCTCGGGTTCAGCGTTGCGACGATCCAGCAGACCACCAGCATGAACGCTGCGGTCATACGGTCCAGGGTCTTCGGTGCCGGACGGCGACCGCTCTTGACGATCAGCCCCTTGAGGCCTTCGCTGGCGCCGATGTAGTGGCCCAGGAACGACTTGGAAATGGCCACGAACGCAATCAACGGCGCAGCGAACGCGATCGTCGGGTTGCTGAAGTGGTTGGCCAGGTACGACAGGATCGACAGGTTCTGCGCCTTGGCCTCGGCCAGTTGTGCTGGCGACAGGGTCAGCACGCAACTGAAGACGAAGAACAGCACCATCACCACCATCAAGGTGTGAGCGCGAGAAAGGATTTGCGAGCTGCGCTCTTCGGCGTGCGCGCCATAACGACGCTTCTGGTCCACCGCAAAGGCCGAGATGATCGGCGAGTGGTTGAACGAGAACACCATCACCGGAATCGCCAGCCACAGCGTGTGCAGCAATGCCGAAGGCTCGGGCAAGGTGCTCGCGGTTTCGAGAATGCCGCCGTTCCAGTGCGGAATCAGGAACACCGCCAGAAACAGCAGCGCCACGATGAACGGATACACCATCAGGCTCATGGCCTTGACGATCATCTGCTCGCCGCAGCGCACCACGGCCAGCAGACCGAGGATCAGCACGAACGACAGAATCGCCCGTGGCGGCGGCATGATGTGCAACTGGTGTTCGAGAAAACTGCCCACGGTGTTGGTCAGCGCAACGCTGTAGATCAGCAGGATCGGAAAGATCGCGAAGAAGTACAGCAAGGTGATCAGGGCGCCGGCCTTGATCCCGAAATGCTCTTCGACGACTTCGGTAATGTCTGCCCCCGCGCGACCGGATAACACGAATCGGGTCAGGCCACGGTGTGCGTAAAAGGTCATGGGGAACGCCAGCAACGCCAGGATCAACAGCGGCCAGAAACCGCCGAGGCCTGCGTTGATCGGCAAAAACAGGGTACCCGCACCAATCGCCGTGCCAAACAGGCCCAGCATCCAGGTGGTGTCATGGCGATTCCAGCTGCTGAGGCTCGCTGGTGCCGCCGCTTCATAGCGTTCATCAACGCTATTGGCCTGATCATTCATCCGGTCAGATCTCCGCATTCCGGTCACTTGCCACTCGGTCAGGACGAGTCAGAAAAAGCTGACAGGCAGCGCCCTGGCCGAAACAGGGGCGCGATTGTCCGGGATTAATCAGCAGAAGCAAAGACTTAGCTGAGGAATGGTTATGCAGATCAGATGCTCGGAAAAGGCGTTACGCGCCACAGCCCACACAATCCGCCGGCTGAACGCGAGCAATCCGAAGAAGCTGCTTTTTATGGGGGCGCGGAATCGGCGAGCCGAGTGCACTCAATAATCGCCTTGCGACTGCATTGACATGTTTGCCGAACCCACAGCATGATCGGCCTCATGAACTTCGCTGCGCTGAACCTCACCCGCACCACCACGACCGCTTCCGGCGGGTCGTGCGGTGGCTGGCTGAGATAAATACAGCGCAGTGAACCCCAGGCCCCGCCAGCAATGGACGGGGCCTTGTTGTTTCTCCCGTCCGTTCGGCACTTCATGGAGAAACACCTATGTCATCGGCACTTTTGATCATCGATATGCAGGTCGGTCTGTTCTACGGCCCGGACAAGCCCCACGACGGCGAGCGAGTACTTGCCAACATCCGCCAGCTCATTCACCGGGCCCGAGAGCGCGAAGTGCCGATTTATGCGGTACGCCACACCGGTCCTGAGGGTTCGCCCATTGAGGCTGGAAGCCCATTCTGGCAATTACTTCCCGAGCTGGAGCTGGATGCGAATGTCGACACCCTGTTCGATAAAACCCGCCCCAATTGCTTCCTCGGAACTCGACTGGCACAACAACTCACCAACGCCTCGATAAACCATGTGTTCATCGTCGGCATGAAAACCCAGTACTGCATCGACAGTACCTCCCGGGCCGCAGCCGAACAGGGCTTACAGGTTACGCTCGTCGCCGATGCTCACACCTGCATGGACACTGCGGCGTTATCGGCCAAAATGATCATTGAGCACCACAATGCAACCCTTGGCGGGGCGTTCGTGAAATTAATGAACACAGCGGACGCCAGGTTCTGATGCGCTGAAAAGATCGCAGCCTATGGCCGCTCCTACATTGACCACGTTCGCCGCAACGATTGTGATCGCGTAGGAGCTGCCGCAGGCTGCGATCTTTTGATCTTGCTTTATTGCTTTCGTCAGCTCCTACACTGAGTTCTGCAACTTTTGGTAATTGCCAAACCACTCTGTAGTCAGCAATCTGAACCGCTTATTCCAATGCCTACAGGAGCCCAGCATGCCTGCAACCGTACTGGTACTGGTTGAAACCATTAACGACTACCTGCCGATTCTCGAACATCAAGGCTTCCACCTGATTCTCGCCCCCACTCCCGCCGAGCGTGCCCAGGCCATCGCCAGTCATCGCGGGCAGATCGATGCCGTGCTGACGCGCGGCCCGCTGGGGCTGTATGCCGATGAAATCGCCGCGCTGGCAAACCTGAAAATCATCTGCGTAATCGGTGCCGGATACGAGCAGGTCGATCTGCAAGCCGCCAGCGACCGCGGTATAACCGTCACCAATGGTGCTGGCGTCAACGCCTCGTCGGTGGCCGATCATGCAATGGCCTTGTTGCTGTCGCTGGTGCGTGACATCCCTCGGTGCGACGCGGCGGTGCGACGCGGTGAATGGCCGAAGATCATGCGCCCGTCACTGGCCGGCAAGCGCCTGGGTGTTCTGGGGCTCGGCGCCGTCGGCATGGCCATCGCCAAACGTGCCGCCAATGGCTTCGACATGACGGTGAGTTACCACAGCCGCCAGTTGCTCAGCGACATCCCCTACGACTTTTGCTCAACGCCCACCGAACTGGCTCGGGTCTCTGACTTTCTGATCGTTTGCACGCCCGGCGGCATCGGCACGCAGCACCTGGTCAACAAGCAGGTGCTGGATGCCTTGGGCCCCCAGGGTTTTATCGTCAACATTGCCCGCGCCAGCGTGGTTGCTACCAGCGATCTGGTTAGCGCGCTCGAGCAACGGCGGATCGCCGGTGCCGCGCTCGATGTATTCGATGAAGAGCCTCAGGTGCCGGATGCGCTCAAGGTATTGAGCAACGTGATCCTCACGCCGCATGTGGCCGGCCTGTCGCCGGAAGCGACCAAGGGAACCGTTGAACTGGTCGGGCAGAACCTGATGGCGTTTTTCTCCGATCGTCCGGTGTTGACGCCCATCAAGTTGCCCAAGCCGCTCTGAGAGGCGCTGCGATGTTTAGAGCACACCCAATAACGTCCAGAGTCGGCGCGACTCCGCGTCAGCCGATATCAACTCGCCCAACAGTTCACTCAGCGGTTTATTGCCCCACTCCACTCCGCGCCTGATCAAGTAAGGCACCGGACTGTGGGGCTCGGTTCGCGCCAGGTACTCGGCAATCAGCAACAACTGCCGATAAGCCTCTTCGCGACTCGCCGGTTCACGCAGTGCCTGTTGGGCTGGCGCGGGTTCTGGCTCCGGAGTGTTTTGGGGCGCCCGGACCTGCGGTGGCTCGACCGGGGCCTGGGTGGGTTGACGTGGATGCATGGCGATGAACTCCTGAACGAGCGTCAACAGCGCCTCGATGATGCCCCGCAATGATTTGTAGCCTGGCGCCTGATTGCCCAGGTAGGCATCACTCCAGTCCTCCAGCCGTTGCAGATGCTGCAAGCTCAGCAACAGGCTGCCTTGGCTGCGCAACCAGAACGACAGCGGCGTCGCGCGAATCTGTTCGGTGAGTTTTTTCTGCTCGTTGCGCGCAGCTTCAGCAGAGGTTTTTGCAGCCTTGGTGTCATTGACCATCACCTGCTGCACTTGCAAGCGCCGCCAGTCATCCAGGCAGAAATCCGCAAATTCGCTGGTGCGCGTGTCGAACAGCGGCACCCGGGTGAGCAGGATTTCGCTGTAGCGTCGCGCCAGCCATTCGAGAGGAATCACCCGCCACGACTGATCGCCCTCCTCGGCCTGAGGGTGAAGTTGCTCGGGGTAGCGCTCGCATAACCCCGCCACCAGCGCCAGGCTGCCCGGCAACCCTTCCAGGCCGTCCAGATGCAACCAGGCCTCGCCGAGCCAGGCACTGAGCATCAAGTCCTTGCTGCGCTCCAGCAGCAAACGGCTGGCGAGTTTTGCCTGTTCCGGCCATTGGGCACGCTTGATCGACGACTGCCAGACCCCTGTCGGCAAACTGGTATCGTCCTCGCGGCGCAGCTCGCGCAACTGATCGAACTCAGGCTCATAGCGCAGGTCCTGGCCACAGGGCGCTTCATCGCTGATCGGTTCGAGCAACTGTGCGATCAACTCCGGCAGCGGCGATGACAATGATAGTGACGGCAGACTCACAAGCCCTCCTCGTTCGTCACGATGGCCGCCGTCGAACCCGTCGAGACAAAGGGTGAACGCGGCGCACGGGTCGGCAACGGTTGAATGGACAACGGCAGTTTTGATCCCTGAGTCATCCATGACAGGCGCATGAACATTTGTGTCGGCTCCTCAATGCTGGTGCTCGCGGCGACCGGCAAGCGCAAGGTCAGTGGAAACTCCGTGTAGTCCATGCTCGGCTGGCGCTGATTCGACTGGTGCGAACGCATCAGCCGCAGCAACGACCAAGGGCCGCCGTACTCCCAGCCGGCCTCCAGATCCCGGATCACCAGGTTCGGTTGCAACGGGTCGCTGACCGGCCGCTGGGGACCATTCCTGGCCCAGCGCAACGTCAACCTGACGGGCTGGCCGACCATCCAGCGCAGGTTCTGCTGGGCCTCGCCGGGGTAGCTGATCTGTTGATTGCCGGCATTCAAACCCCAGGCAATGACCTGATCGGCGCCGTGTTCTTCCTCGCGATCAGTGCGCCAGCGCACGTCCATCTCCACCCCGAGAATGCCGCTTTTATCTCGCACAAACAGCGGCCCGAGCCAGGTGCTGGCCTGCTTCAAACGGTTGAGAAAGTCCTCGGCGGCCAAGCGTTCCGGCGTCCGGCTGAGCTGCAAACCGGCTTGCGCCACCGGCAGGCGCTTGTCGATCAACTCCAGCAAATGCTGGACCCGCGCCGGGTCGGCATCGGTCACCTGCGTGCCATTGGAGAATGGAAAACGCTCGGCCAGGTACTGATTGAAGTAATTGGCCAAGTCGTTCCAGGCCGCCGAAGCCTGTTGCTGCTGCAGCGACTGGCAGCGTTGCATCGCGGTTTGCTGCAGTTCCTGAGCCCTCAGGGCAAGCGTCCCACGGCCACCGGAAAGGTTGGCGGTTTGCAGGATTTGTGCGCAGGACCCGGCATCCATGTCGATAAAGTCCCGGCTCACCAACTGTTCGATCTGTGCCGCAGAGCTGGCAGGATTCTGCTCCTTGTACTTGAGCAGTTCATCATTCAAGGCACTGAACTGCACAACCCGTTCGTAATCCAGTCCCGACAGATTCTGCTGCTGGACCTTCAGCCACTCCAACGCCGAAGTACGTTGTTCGGTAATACCCAACATGGTGTTGAACTGCTGCTTGAGGCTCAGCTTCAGGTCCTGCACATCACTGGCACCGTACAGCTGCAAGCCGAGGTTTTTCGAACCATCCCAGCGCGCAATACTGGTCCTTTCGCTGAACAGCGGCTGGGCGATTATTTCGTTCAGGCCATTGGCGACCTCGGCCAACGCGCGGCGGTTGAGTGCGTTCTGCAAACGGGTAGCCAGGTCACTGCGGCGCAACTCGACAAAGGCTTTTTGCAACGCCACCGCCTGCGAGGCCTGCACATTGAACCCTGTGCCTTGCTGCACCTGGCCGCCCTGTTCCTCCAGGCTGAGCCACATCGCCTTGGCCACCGCCCCTTCCGCTGCCTGGAGCAGCGCGCCCCGGTACGCCGGCGGGATACGTGGCAACTCCTCGCTGGCGTAGCTTTTGTAACTGGCGAAGTAATTCAATGCGCTGTTGAGACCATCGCTGTCGGCGTTCTGCCCCTGTGAAGCACTGAGACTGGAATCATCCTGACGCAGTGCAATAGCCACGAAATCGCGCTTGAACAACGCCTGCACGGCGTTGTCCAGCTGGCTGACATGCTCTTGCAACGCCAGTTGTCCGCTGCCTTGCTGAACCAGCAAATTGCCACGCGAGCCGGCCTGGGCAATCCATTGATCACGAAAGCTCTGCTGCAACTTCGACGCCTGCATGTCCAGTTGTTGCTCCAGTTGCGGCCCGAGCAAGGCGCTTTGGCGGACTTTATCCATCAGCTCGCGGTAGCCCGGCACCAGGTCCTGGCCCTTGCCTCGTCCCCACGCCGAGTTGGTCAAGCCAATCAACGCTTGCAGGTCGTCAATCAGCGCCCTCAAGTCCTCGAGCTCGCTGAGTGAATTGCCACTGCCGGACTCCAGCCGCTCCAGGTGCAGCTTGAGATAGCCGGCCTGACGCACGAAGTTGTCCGCCAGAAAGTACTGGTCCAGCCAGCGCTCCATCAGTCCTTCAAAATTCGTCGAGATGGTCGAGCGCTCCGCGCTCAGGTCCAGCGCTTTCAACCCGCTGGTGTCGGAATTGAGCAGTACCCGGTTATAGAAGGCCGAGCGACGCAACGTGCCGACGTTGAGGTTCAGCGACAAGGCGTTATTGCTCAACAGCACCAGGTCATCGAGCGGGCTCCGGGGATTGTTCAACGCCTGATTGAACCACTGGTTCTGTTGTTCGAGACGCACCGCGCGCTCGGCCAGTTCCTTGGCCTTGACGTAGTTCTGCCATTGCGCCGGGTCTTCGCTTTCCACGTTAACTCGACGCTCGGTATTGCGGATCGCCTTGAGCTGCGCCAGGTCCGACACCAGCAACTCTTGCAGCGGCACCAGCAAGTGCCGCTGAGCAGTGAGCCGCAGTTCGTCCTCCAGCTGCGCATCCAGCGAGGAAAACCAGGAGGTGGGAAAGACCACCGAACTGAACGTCCAGCGCGGGGCTCGTTCCAGTACCCGCCAGAAACTTTCGACGTTACGTCGCGTCGGTTCCAGTCGATGGCTTTCGTCCGTGACCGCGACATAATTTTTCTGCGCACCTTGCAGCAAGCGTGACAACTCATGGGCATCCTTGACCGAGTCGTGCCAGACCCAAACCATACCGATCGCCCACACCAGCCCGACCACCAGCGCCACCACGCCGGTCACCCGTTGCCAGCGTTGGCGCAGCCGCAAAATCCGCGGTACGACCTGAGCCACGCCACGTTCGGCGACAATCCGGCGCTGCCACAACTGCCGGGCAAACGCGCTCTGCTGCAACACCGTGTCATAGGCCGAGAAGCTCTCCCGAGTACTCTCCGGCGCTTGGTTGGCAGTGAAGTAAATCCCTCGAAAACGCGGTGCCTCACCTTGTGCGTTGCCCTGAAAAACCGGCTCAAGCAACGTTTGCAGTGTGCGCCGCAGCGCTTCGAAACGGTCCGGCAAGGCAAACAATTCGCTACTCAAATGCCCGGACAAGGCACCGATCTCGATGATCGATTCAGACAATGCCCGGTTCACCTGATCCAGCGCCTGATCACTCCATTGCGATTGCCAGACCGCCTCAGGCAAATACGACGACGACCAGCCCAACGCCTGTTCACGTGCCTCGACCGGAAGTGCAGCAATCAACGCCTGAAAGCCCGGCACTTCCTCCATCCCGGTAATCACCACATACACCGGCAGGCTCAGACCGAAACGCTGTAACAGATCGATGAAGCGCCGCCGTGCCGCCAGACCGAGGCTGGCGGCCAGCTCCGGATCGCCCAGTTGACTGGCTGGCACGGTCCAGATCACCGCGTCCAGAGGCCGCTTGCTGCGCAGGCGCACGATCAATCCCAACAGACGCCACCAGCCGCCACGTTGCAGGTTCAAGCCTTCATCAGGCAAAAACAACGTTTGTGGCACCACCAGCACCGCGCCCTCGGGGTCCGACCACCAGCGCCCGAACCAGGCCGGTTTGTCGGTGGGTTGCAAACGCCATTGGGCACACAGTTGAGTGCCCTGGGTTTCGTTGCCAAGCATCAGCAACCACGGGATCTGATAGCGATCCTGCGTGCCTTGCTCCTGCTCCATGTGCCGGACCGACAGATAAAAACTGCGAATCGCCGCGCCGCTCTGGGTGCGCAACCACCACACCGCCACCAGCAACACCGCCAGCAACAACAGCACCGCGACGACGGTTGCGACAATCCCCAGGGTGCTCATGAGTCTTGCTCCTGGGCCGCTGCCATTTCGGAAAGGTGCATGACCGGCTCAAGCTCCTGACGGATGTCGCGCCAGAACATCTGCCCCAACCCGGTCATCAACAGCACGACGCCGAGGATTGCCAGTGCCAGACGAAAGCCGTCGGGTAGCGACAGACGCAGGGGCAACTGCACGGGAGTCACCGCCGATGGCTGTTCCAATCGGGTACTGACATCGGCGTAATCGGGCTCGTGTTGCCAGGCAAACGCGAACAACGCCAACCGCCATTTTTCATGCTGGAGCTGATTCTGCTCGCCGCGCAGACGCCCTTCAAATCCCAGTACCAGGCATTGCAGATAGACATTGGCCAGATCCCGGGTAGCCGGCACCTGGTCGTCGAGCAATGACTTGATCGCCAGTGGCAGCCGTTCGCCCGCCTGACGGCTGGCATACATCCGCGACTCTAGAGGCTTGTCCTGCCAGGCAAGCTGACCCGGCCAGGCCGTAAACAACAGGGTCTCGTCAATCAGCGCGACAAACGCATACACCACGGCGGTCACCTGTTCGGTGGCAGCATCACCGACTTTGGCGAATGCCGTTCGCCACAAGCGCTGGGTAATCTGAGTGGAAAACTCGACGACGGCTTCGACCAACGCTTCATCGTCACTGTCTTTGGACTGTTCGTTCCAGGCCAGCGACCACTCTTGCCAGGCCTGACGAAAAGCACTGCTCAGTGGCGCTTCGTGGAGGCCTCGTGCAGCGCTGCCGACGTTCCCTTCAGGCATTCGATTCCCCTTCCCTGATCAAGCGTTTTCACTGGCTTGAGCGACAAACAGCACCACTTGCCACGGGCTGCTCGCCAGCTGCGAGGCCGGCGCGACAATCTGCAGCGGCAGTTGCCCGTCGAACCATTGGCCCTCTGCGGTGACCACAAACAACCGGGTATCTTCGCCCACGCTGTAGGCCACCTGTTCGTTGCGATTCATGGCCTCATGCGCCAGACCGCGCATGCGTTGTCGACCGAGCAGGGCAACGTGCGGCGCGGAAGCGATGATCGCCCGACTCAACCATTCACTCGCAGACTGCTCGCTTGCGCCATTGGGCATGCGCAAGCCGATCACCAGGCGCTGGCTCGGTTGATCGTCGGGCAACTGGATCGAGAAGAGGTGTTCATGGCGTTCGAACGGCAGGCTGCGATAGCCGGCGCGAATCAATTCGAGGGTCTTGTCCAGCCAGTCGAGTACGCTCTCGTAGCCGCGCTGCAACTCGAGAAAATCCAGCGCGGCGAAGGCCGGCACCCCTGCCAGCGGATCAAGCGCCGACCAGGCACCGGCCAGCCCCAGCAGCAGACCATACAACGCCTGAGGCGTCGCCAACCGACTGCTCAACAAACCCTCGACTTCCGGCAGACGCGCCCAGAGTGCGGTCAATTGGCGACGAATTTCCGCAGCATCATCCTGATTGCCAGCTTGCTGTGCCTGGCGCAAGCGACCGGCCAGAAACATGCATTTCTCTCGGGCCCGGGCGCACAGGCCGGCGACCCGACGGCCCAACACCGACTCCGGTAGCAGACACGGCGTCGGCGCGGTATAGGGCAGCTGTAAAAAGCCACCGCCTTCCTTGCGAATACGCACCAGCGGTACGCAGATCGAATCGGCCTTGTTCAGTTGCGTGCACAAACGCGGATTGGGTCGCCACACCGTAATCGACTCGGGGTATTGACCGCTGGTGAGGTCTGGCAAGGCATCGCCGATTACCGATTGCAAGCGTCCGGTGAGCGGTACTAATTGCCCGGCACGCCACAACGGGCTGACCGCCAGGTACACGGTCACAGTGGCATTGTCCGTTGCATCGACCGCTTCGCTGACATCGAGCTCCAGCATCGGTCCCACACCGGCCTGCACGTTGATCGGCAAACCATCCGGCAAGGTCGCCTGCAAGGCGAGCAAGCGAACGTGCCCGGCACTCAGTGCCGAAGGGTCGATGTCGAGATGGGTGACACCCCAGAACCAGGGGTTGCAGGCCTTGGCAAAATGCGCGACCAACGCTTCGGCGCGCAGACCTTGCAACTGAAAATGCTGGGGCAGCAACTGCATGCCCTCGTGCCAGCAAACCGCGTCAGGTAGCAAACTCATACGATTCCCTTCGACGTCGAATGGCGCCGCTTGCTGCGGCCTGGCGATCTTTTCAGTGCAGATCAGTGCGCAGTGTCGCTGACCAGTGTCATCTCGCGACTGTCGAACTTCAGCCAGGCCTTGCTCTGATCGTCCAGTCGAAGTCGGTGCGCTCCGGGTGTGTTATAGCTCGCGAAGATCAAAAGTCCAGCGGCCCGCTTGCCGCCCAGGGGGAAGGGTTGTTGATCGATAAACTGCCCTGGAACCAGCTCCAGCCCCCAGACCGTCATCAGCTGTCGGTAGTCGCGTTGAAACTGCTCGCGCTCGCTGAACCATTGCCGAGCGGTCAGTGCCGACAGCTGTTTGAGCAGGTCCGGATCATTCACCGCGACAAAATCCACGGCAATCGGCGTGTCGTCATTGGCATGGGCGGCGACGTCCAGCGTCAGGCGATCGAGATCGACTCGCGGCCCGAACAACGAACAGCCCGTGAGTAACAGGAACGAGAGAGAGATAAAAAAAACGGCGCGCACAATGAATTTTCCTTTTCTCATGACCGTCCAAAATTGTTTTTGTTTGCATTTTTATAGACCTGTTCTAGCGTCTTGGGTAGTTCGGTCGGTACGACGAATGTGGAAGGTTCGTCAAAGGAATGACAGTTCCAACTGCCCTCCCTTTCTAACCTACGGTTCGGTAAGGGAATGCGATGAACGGGCCCTCCGGTGCATTGCTCCCGCCCATGCATCGGAGTCAGCCACCATGGCAGAAAGTACTCAGCACAAGCTCGACAGGGTCCGCCCGCCCCGCGTGCAAATCACCTATGACGTCGAAATAGGTAACGCCATCGAGAAGAAAGAATTGCCTCTGGTGGTCGGCATTCTTGCCGACCTTTCTGGCAAACCGCTGGAACCCCTCCCAAAACTGAATGAACGGCGCTTCACCGAGATCGATCGCGACAACTTCAACGAAGTGCTCGCCTCGATCGCCCCGCGCGCCACCTTGCAGGTCAACAACACCCTCACCGGCGATGACAGCAAGCTCAACATCGAGCTCAAGTTCGGTCATATCGATGACTTCGATCCGGTCAAGGTGGTCGAGCAAGTAGCGCCGTTGCGGCGCCTGTTCGAAGCGCGTCAGCGTCTGCGCGACCTGCTGACCAAACTCGATGGCAACGATGACCTGGACAAGCTGCTGCGTGATGTCATCGCCAACACCGAAGGCCTGCAAGAGATCAAGTCGGCCCGGCCTGAAGCGCAGCCTGAAGCGCAGCCTGAAGCGCAGCCTTCTGCACCTGCCGGTGATGCCGACGCGGCGCCGCAAGATCAAGCCTGATCGTCCATTCACTTAGGGAGAAATTGCCATGCCCGCCTCATCCAGCGCCCAGGCCCAAGCCAGCGAGAGTGTGAACGAGACCTTGTCTCTGCTCGACCGAATCATCGCCGAAGGGCGAATGGCCCACGACGAAAGCCAGAAGGATTACGCCCGCGACATGCTTGCGGAATTCGCCACCCAGGTTCTAGACAAAGACATGGTCGTCGACAAGGACACCGTGGCGATGATCAATGACCGCATCAGCCGGATCGACAAGCTGATCAGCACCCAGCTCAACGAAGTCCTGCACCATCCGGACCTGCAAAAACTCGAAGCGTCCTGGCGCGGCCTGCACCTGCTGGTGCAGAACACCGAAACCAGTTCGCGACTGAAACTGCGCTTGCTCAACGTGACCCAGAAAGAGCTGCAGAACGATCTGGAAAAAGCCGTCGAGTTCGACCAGAGCGCGCTGTTCAAAAAGATCTACGAAGAAGAATACGGGACCTTTGGCGGTCACCCGTTCAGCCTGCTGGTGGGTGACTACACCTTCGGCCGGAACCCGCAGGACATCGGCCTGCTGGAGAAACTCTCGAACGTCGCGGCCGCCGCCCATGCGCCGTTCATTGCCGCTGCCAGCCCGCGGCTGTTCGACATGAACAGCTTCACCGAGCTCGCGGTGCCGCGTGACCTGTCGAAAGTCTTCGAGAGCCAGGAGCTGATCAAGTGGCGCTCCTTCCGCGAAAGCGAAGACTCGCGCTACGTGTCGCTGGTGCTGCCGCACTTCCTGCTGCGTCTGCCTTATGGCCCGGACACCTTGCCGGTGGAAGGCATCAACTACGTCGAGGACGTCAACGGCAGCGACCACAGCAAATACCTCTGGGGCAATGCGGCCTGGGCCCTGTCGCAACGCATCACTGAAGCCTTCGCCAAATACGGTTGGTGTGCAGCAATTCGCGGCGCCGAAGGCGGTGGCGCCGTCGAAGGACTGCCCGCCCACACGTTCCGCACCACCTCTGGCGATCTGTCGCTCAAATGTCCGACCGAGGTGGCAATCACCGACCGTCGTGAAAAAGAGCTCAACGACCTCGGCTTCATCGCCTTGTGCCACAAGAAGAACAGCGACGTGGCGGTGTTCTTCGGTGGCCAGACCACCAACAAATCCAAGGTCTACAACACCAACGAGGCGAACGCCAACGCGCGGATCTCGGCCATGCTGCCTTACGTGCTCGCAGCGTCCCGCTTCGCCCACTACCTGAAGGTCATCATGCGCGACAAGGTCGGCAGCTTCATGACCCGTGACAACGTGCAGACCTACCTCAACAACTGGATCGCCGATTACGTGCTGATCAACGACAACGCCCCACAGGAAATCAAGGCGCAGTACCCGCTGCGTGAGGCCCGAGTGGATGTCTCGGAAGTCGCCGGAAAACCGGGCGTCTATCGGGCCACGGTGTTTCTGCGGCCGCACTTCCAGCTCGAAGAGCTGACAGCCTCGATCCGCCTGGTCGCCACCCTGCCGCCACCGGTAGCTGCCTGACCTGCCTCCCGCCGGCCTGGCCGGCGGGTTTTCCTTTGCTTATCTAACGCGATTTTCTTCAGGAGTTTCATGCGATGGATGCAATCATTCTCGACCTCGGCGGCGACATCAAAGGTGACAGCCTGCTCGAAGGTTACAAGGACAAGATCGAAGTCATGTCCTACAGCCACAACGTCGCGATGCAGGTGACCAACGACGTCAGCAATTCCGAGCGTACCTCCGGCAAGCCGCACATCGGCGAGTTCACGCTGACCAAGTTCGTCGACAGCTCGACCCCGTCTCTCAACGAGTACTGCTGCGCCGGCAAACCGATCCCGGAAGCCAAGATCACCATCGGACGCAACGCGGCCGAAGGCAGTGGCCAGTTGATGCCCTTCATCATTTACACCCTGAACAACGTGGTGCTGTCCAACGTCAGCGTCAGCGGTGGTACGGGCGGCAAACCGGTGGAAACCCTCTCGCTGAACTTCACCAAGATCAAGTGGGAACTCACCGCGCAGAAAGACGATGGTACCAAGGAAGGCACGGCCGCTTCGACCTGGGACCTGGCCGCGAACAAGCTGATCAAGGGCTGACGGAGTACCCCGGAAATGACCGGCACCGGCATTCTGCCGCCGCTGTTCGAACGCCTTGCCGCCAGCGAGGCGGATACCGTGCAGGCGTTCGATCGCCAGGCACTGTTGGAGTCGGTCCGTATCGAGTTGCTGCGCTTGTTCAACACCCGTCGTGGCCTGCGCCCGCTGACCACGCCGCCAAGCGTTATTGACTACGGCATCGCTGACTGGACTGCATTGCAGCAACAGCGCAGCGATGACCGCCGTCAACTGACGCGGCAGATTCGTGAAGCCATCGACGCCTTCGAACCACGCCTGCAACTCGGCACGGTCGATGTCACGCCGGTCCCCGAAAATCCGCAGCAGCTGAGTATCAGGCTGCAAGGTGAGCTACGCAGCGGCAAGCAGCATTGGCCTGTCGCATTCGTCATCGAGAACGCCGGCGATGGCCTTGAGGTGCGCAATGAGCGACTCGATTGACCCGCAACTGCTCGATTACTACCAGCGGGAACTGACCTGGCTGCGCCACGCCGGGAGCATTTTCGCCGAACGCTATCCCAAGGTTGCCAGACGCCTGGAACTGTCTCCCGGCGAATGCCCGGACCCGCATGTCGAACGCTTGCTGGAAGGTTTCGCCTTATTGGCTGCGCGCCTGCAACGGCGACTCGACGACGATTACGCCGAGTTCAGCGACGCGCTGCTGGAACAACTCTATCCGCTGACCATGCGGCCGCTGCCGTCCTGCGCCATCGTCCAGTTCGAGCCCGATCCAAGCAAGGGCAACCTGGCCGGCGGTTACCCGCTGCCGCGCGACACGCCGCTGTTCGTCACCACCCGCCACGGTGAAAGCATTCACTTTCGTACCAGCGCCGCCGTTCACCTCTGGCCGCTGGCAATCGACGAAGCCTTGCTGCTGGGAAGCGACGAAGCCCAGGCCCTGACCGGCGTCGCCCAGGCACGCTCGGCGCTGCGCTTGAGCCTGCGCTGCCTGGGCCAAAGCCAATGGGCAGAACTCGGCATCGAGCAGTTGCGCTTGCACCTGGCCGCGTCGCCAGTGATCAACGCCAAGCTCTACGACTTGCTCGGTGCCCATGCGATTCAGCTCCTCGCCGGGCCACCCGGCAGCACACCAAAAGTGCTGGCCGGGCTGCCGAAAATCGTCGGTTTCGCCAACGATGAAGTGCTGCTACCCGATGAAGACGGCGTGCATCCTGGGATGCGTTTGCTCGCCGAGTACTTTGCCTTTCCGGACAAATTCAATTTTTTCGACGTGCCGCTGGCCGGTGCAATCAGCGACAGCCAGACGCTGTATCTGTACATCGTTTTCGACCAGGCACTCGGCAGCCGCCTGCATTTACAAGCCAGCGATATCGCGCTGGGTTGCGCGCCGGTGATCAACCTGTTCCCACGGACTTCCGAGCCGCTTCGCCCGGACGGCACTCGTAGCGAATACCGCCTGGTTGCCGACAGCCATCGGGAAAACAGCGTCGAAATCCACAGCATTCGCGCCCTGCGCGCCAGCACCTCGCAGGGCGTACAGCGTGTACCGGCGTATTACGGCAGCCAGCACGGCGGCAACCACCGCTGCTATTGGCACGCCCGGCGAATCAGCGGCATGACCCCAAACCGCTTGGGCACTGACCTGATGCTGAGTCTGGTGGACACCCAGCTCGACCCGTTTGAAGACGTGACTGAACTGAGCCTGACTGCCGAGCTGCTCTGCACCAATCGACACCTGGCCCAGAGCCTGTCGGCCGGAACACCGCTGGGTTTCGAACGGCCGGGGCCGGTCGCCTCGGCGCGCCTGCGTAATCCGCCGAGCCCGCAAAGCCTGCCGCGGCTGGACGGTGAATCGCGCTGGCGGCTGGTGTCGCAATTGACCCTCAACCACTTGTCATTGGTCGAAGGTCCACAGGCGCTGGACGCACTCAAGGAAATCCTGTCACTGCATAACCTGCGTGACGAGGCCAGTGCCCTGCGGCAGATCGAAGGCCTGCTGAGCCTGAGCTGCGAGCGCGTCATTGCGCATGTTGGTGAAGACGCCTGGCGCGGCTGGCGCAATGGGCTGGAGGTGCGCCTGCAACTCGATCCGCAGCATTTTGTCGGCACCAGCGCGGTGCTGTTTTCAGCGGTGCTGGCACAGTTTTTCTCACTCTATGCCACGGCCAATCGCTTCGTGCGCACGGTGCTGGTTGAATCGGACAAGGAGATCAAGGCATGGCAACCCCAAGCCGGCATGCCGCTCTCCCTCTGAGCCTGAGCCAACGACTGCGCCGCGATCCTCAGGCGTTCGAGTTGTTGCAGGCCTTGTTGCTGCTCGAGCGCGAGCATCCACAAGCCGAATCGCTGGGTAGCGGCACTGCACCGCAGGCTGAAGCGCTGCGTCTGCGCGGTCCGCTAACACCATTGTTCGCCGCCAGCCAGGTTGAAAGCCTGACCGAGGAAACGGATCACAAGCCGACCCTGACCACTCCGGTTTTCGGTCTCGGCGGACCAGACGGACCACTGCCCTACGCCTATCAGGAATGGCTGCAACAACGCGCCCGCGCCAAGGATTATGCGCCGGCCGAGTTCCTCGATCTGTTCCAGCATCGACTGCTCAGCCTGCTCTACAAAGTGCTGCGCAAACACCGGATTGCCGTGGGCTTTTCAGTGCCTGGCACAACACCGGTGCACGCTCAGTTGCGAGCGCTGACCGGCCTGCTGCCCAAGGCCCTGCATGATCGTCAGGCGATTCCCGATGCCGCCGTGCTGGCGTGCAGCGCGCTGTTCGCCGACGGGCGTCGTTCGCTCGCAGGCTTTGCCGCCATCGTGCGCGAACAGTTCGAATTGCCGGTCGAGCTCAACGCCTATGAAGGTGCCTGGCGCGAGATTCCAGCCGCCAGTCGCAGCCGCTTGCAGCCCGGTGGACGCAACCTGCAACTGGGGCGCAGCGCCGTGGCCGGCACCCGTGTCTGGGACGAACATGCCGGCATCCGTCTGACCCTTGGCCCACTGACACCCGCCCAGGCCGCCACCTTCTTGCCGGACGGTGAAACGCACGCGGCCTTGGCCAGCCTCAGCGCACTGTATTTCGGGCCGGACCTGGAGTGCACACTGGTGCTGCTGGTGCGTGGCGCCAGCCCGATAAAACTCGGTCGTCAGACACCGCCGCTGTTGAGCTGGAACGGTGGCTTGCAACGCCAGTCCAGCCTCACTCTGCAACGCATCGAGACTCGTCTTCGTCAGCTGGAGATCACCTGAACATGGAACTGGCCAGCCTGATCGGACGCCTCAACCCGGACAACCGCCGCGCCCTGGAACGGGCCGCCCAGCGTTGCCTGCAACGCGGTCATCATTACGTTGAAATCGAGCACCTGTTGCTTGAACTGCTGGAAATCGAAGGTGGTGACTTCGCCTACCTGCTGCCGCGCTTCGGCCTGGAACGCGATGCCCTGACGGCGGAAATCAACAAGGCCCTGGAATTGTTCAAGACCGGCAGTACCCGCACTCCGGCCCTCTCGGCGCACACCATTGGCTTGCTGGAGGACGCCGTGGTGCAGGCCAGCGTGCTTGGCCTTGAGAGCATCCGATCCGGCCTGTTGTTATTGGCGCTGCTTGACCGTGATGAACGCCGCAGCCTGTTGCTCAACAGTGCTTCGTCGCTGCTGCGGATTCCTCGGGACGCTCTACGCAACAATCTGCTGGAATGGACCGAAAGCTCCCGCGAGCACGTCGGCGCCGCCCGTGCGGTAGCCGCAACCGCCGGCAAACCGCAGCAGAAACAGGACTCGATACTTGATCAGTTCACCCAGGACCTGACCGCCGACGCGCATGCCGGGCGCATCGATCCCATCGTCGGGCGTGACGGCGAAATTCGCCAGTGCATCGACATCCTGCTGCGCCGTCGCCAGAACAACCCGATCCTGGTTGGCGCGCCGGGCGTCGGCAAAACCGCAGTGGTCGAAGGCCTGGCCCTGCGCATCGCCGCCGGCGACGTACCGCCGTCGCTGCAAGAAGTCAGTCTGCGGGTCCTAGACCTTGGCCTGTTGCAGGCCGGCGCCGGGGTCAAAGGTGAATTCGAGCAACGGCTCAAAGGCGTGATCGATGCCGTCCGCAGCGCGGAAAAACCGATCATCCTGTTCATCGACGAAGCCCACACCCTGATCGGCGCCGGCGGTGTCGAGGGCGGCAGCGACGCCGCCAACCTGCTCAAACCGGCGCTGGCCCGTGGTGAATTGCGGACCCTGGCGGCCACCACTTGGCTTGAATACAAGAAATACTTCGAAAAAGACCCGGCCCTCGCCCGGCGCTTCCAACTGGTCCAGGTCGAAGAACCGGATGAAATCACTGCCGTGGAAATGCTCCGCGGGGTCGCCGCCAAACTTGAACAGCACCACGGCGTGCAGGTGCTGGATGCAGCGATTCATGAGGCGGTGAAGCTGTCCCATCGCTACATCTCTGGCCGGCAACTGCCGGACAAGGCCATCAGCGTGCTCGACACCGCTTGCGCGCGAGTCGCCCTCGGGCAACACGACGTCCCGCCACCACTGGAAAGCCTGCGTCATCGCCAGCAAAGCCTCAAGGATGAAGTCGAACGCCTGCGCCGCGAACAGGCCACCGGCCTCGATCACCGTGAGCGCATTACCGTGCTCGAGACCGAGTCCACCAGCAACGTGCAGGCCATTCGCGAGCTGGAGATTCGCTGGAGCGAAGAGCGCGTCGCCGTGCGCGAGCTGCTGGAAACCCGGCGCGAGCTGCTCGATTTGAGTGAACGCGCCGACAGCGACAAACCGGACGACGTCACCGATGGACGCCTCGACCATCTGGCCGCCGAACTGCTGCGCCTGGAAGCCGGCCTCGACGCCATTCGCCAGGACGACCCGCTGGTGCCGGAGCAAGTCGATGCAAAAACCGTCGCCGCGGTGATTGCCGGCTGGACCGGCATCCCGGTGGGCAAGATGCTCGCCGACGAAGCCCACGCCGTGCGCACCCTCGGCCAGCGCATGAGCCAACGGGTGATGGGCCAACGCACTGCGCTGAACACCATCGCCCAACGCTTGCAGGCGTATCGCGCCGGCCTCACCGACCCGCAAAAACCGGTCGGCGTGTTCCTGCTGGTCGGCCCCACCGGCGTCGGTAAAACCGAAACCGCCTACGCCCTGGCCGATGCGCTGTACGGTGGCGAACGCAACCTGATCAGTATCAACCTTTCGGAATACCAGGAAGCCCACACCGTCAGCCAACTCAAAGGCGCCCCACCCGGCTACGTCGGCTACGGCAGCGGCGGCGTGCTCACCGAAGCCGTGCGGCGCAAACCCTATTCCGTGGTGCTGCTGGACGAAATCGAAAAAGCCCATCCGGATGTGCTGGAGGCTTTTTATAACGTCTTCGACAAGGGCCTGATGGAAGACGGCACCGGCCTGGTGGTCGACTTCAAGAACACCGTGATGCTTGCCACCAGCAACGTCGGCGCCGAACTGCTGCTCGACACACCGACCGCGCAACTCGACAGCGATGCCTTCACCGAAGCCCTGCACAGCGTGCTGCTGAAAGCCTTCCGCCCGGCATTTCTGGCGCGCATGACCGTGGTTGCGTACCGACCGCTGGATGAGGCGACGCTGGAAGGGATTGTGCTGGCGAAACTGGAGAAATTGCGTGGCCGCTACAAAGCGGCAACCGGGAAACAGTTCGAGTTTGATGCCGGGATTGTGCAGGCGGTGTTGGCCAAGTGCAGTGCGGCGGGTGCGCGGGATGTCGAGAATGTGCTGATGACGCAGGTGACGGGGAAGTTGGCGGAGTGGGTGTTGGAGTAATCCATTAAGTATCGTCTACACGGAGCTTTGGTTATGACTTACGACATCTATCAAGTCAATCAGGAACATTACGCCGAGGCTGCAAAAGCCTTCCTGTTCCAAGTAGCCGATTTAATCAAACAAAAAACAGTGACGGGTCAGCGTGCTATCCAGGCGAGTGACGCACTCAATATTGCGGAGTCCTATTCGATCAAAGAGCCTGGAATGTACTGGTTTATTGCGCTGACTAAATCAGGCGGCAGTGTGGCGGGACTAATGAAGCTCAAAACCCAGGACACTGAAGTTAAAGTTGAAGATCTTTGCGCGAATCCAACCATGCAAGGAACAGGTACGGAACTGATAGAGCGTGCCGTACAGTTTTCCGAACGCATGGGGAAAAATGGCCGATTGACCTTGACCGACATGAGCAAACCGAGAGAGGCCGGTGGCCAGACGTTTTATGGAAAGTTAGGATTCAAGGCACCGCTTGACGACCCTACTTCAATCACCAAAAACCTTAACCCAAATGCCAATTTGGGAATATGGTCACCGGTCCAAAAAAAGGTCGGCAATTCATGGAAAAAAATATGAAACCTCTGGAAACCGACTCAGCTCCAATTTTCATAGAGAGAAAAACTTTTCTGCTCGGGGAGGAAGACCGTCCCTGTCCGTTTTTGTCCTTGATGAATTCCAGTGCTACCTATCAGTCCGCTATAGGGTGACATCCGATGTGAATGCAGACCCCAGTTGCCGTGTCAGACAATCTTAAAGTTACTCCTTAAGAGGACTATAACAATGGCTCTAAGACGTTCCAAAGCAGCGTGTACTTCCGGAAACGTTAACATTCACAACACCGTACAAACCTGGTGGAACGCTCCACAAATTTCCTATGTGGCTCATGCTTATCTGGCTAATGGAACAATTGTCTGTTTGCGACCGCCATTGTCTGCTGGTGCAAATAATCAACCGGCCAATCATCCAGACCAACAGTATTGGAGAACGCTTGGACAGAATGGCGCTGTGGCCGCGATTGCAGCCATTACCAACGCGATTGCGGGCGCCGGTGGCGTTGGTAATATCACCAGCATCGACATCGACTGCAAATTGATGCCCTGTACCGGCCAGCACGGGTGTTTGTATTCCGTACCAACACTGATGCGAACCCTATACGGGCTGAACAATACGCCTCTGCGAATTTTTTCTCATGCAGATGAGAATATGGGGGGAGGCGCTTCAAGCAAACGTGTGATTTTATCCAGCACTGCTGTAGCGACCAATGCAGCAACATTGGTCACCTATAACCAACATGATGGTTGGGGATGGGTACCTTGATTCAACTTTCCAGCGAAGGTACTTATTTTTTCTATGGCCAGCCGAATCATTGAAGACTATTTGAGACTGCTCAATGCCCCGCACCGCCGACAGCAACACCACCCTCTCCCTCACCGCCACCTCACTGTCGGCGCTTTACCCTGAGTCAATCTCCGGCGAAGAATCGCTTAACGCCCTGAGTTCACAAACCCTCAACGGCCTCAACGACGGCGCGTCCCTCACCCTGACCAGCGCCGTCGCCAGCCACATCACTACCACCCTGCACAATGACGCCCTGACCCGCCCCTTCGACGCACTGGTTGCGGAAATACGCCAACTCCCCGCCGACGCCACCGCCGAGCGCTATCAGCTTGTTCTAAGGCCATGGCTCTGGTGGCTGACCCTGGCCAGTAACAACCGGGTGTTCCAGAACCTCGCCACCTCGGACATCGTCACCACAATCTTCAAGGCCCACGGCTTCACCGATTTCCAGCTGAAGCTCACCGGCAGTTACACCCCACGCGAGTACTGCGTGCAGTACGGCGAAACCGATTTCGCCTTTGTTTCGCGGTTGCTGGAAGAGGAAGGGATTTTCTGGTTTTTCACCCATGAAGACGGCAAGCACACGCTGATGCTGGGGGACAGCAACGACGCTTTTGTGCCAATCCCCAACGGGCCGAAGGTGACGTATCTCGGGCAGCGAATGGGCGAGCGCGAGTTGCATGGCATTCGTTCCGGACAAGTCTGTGTACAGGCGGTGGCCGGGGTGTATCGGGCGACGGATTATGAGTTCACCACACCGAGTACTTCGCTGTATGGTCAGGCCGAAGCGGTGGCCGGGCCGCGCTCTATTTACGAACATCCGGGCGGTTACAACGCCAAGGCCCGGGGCGATGCGCTGACCAAGCAGCGGGTGGACGGTTTGCGCAGTCAGGAGAAACGCTTCGTCGGCGAGAGCGATTGCCGTTGGCTGGTGCCGGGGCACTGGTTCACGCTGGCCGGTCACGATGACCCGACGCTGAATATCGATTGGGTGGTGACGGCGGTCACTCATGAGGCCAGTCATGACAGCTACCGCAACCGCTTCGATGCGATTCCCAAGGCCACGCCTTATCGCCCGGCGCGGATTACGCCCAAGCCACGGATGCATACGCAAACGGCGCTGGTGGTCGGCAAATCCGGCGAGGAAATCTGGACCGACCAGTACGGCCGGATCAAGTTGCAGTTCCCCTGGGATCGCGACGGCAAGAATGACGAAAGCAGTTCCTGCTGGGTCCGTGTGGTGCTGCCGTGGAGCGGCAAGGGTTTTGGCATGCAGTTCGTGCCACGGATCGGTCAGGAGGTGATCGTGACCTTTATCGACGGCGACCCGGACCGGCCACTGGTCACCGGTTGCGTCTATAACGGTGACAACGCCCTGCCCTATGCGCTGCCAGCGAACCAGACTCAATCCGGGATCAAGACCCACTCATCCAAAGGTGGCGACGGGTTCAACGAGTTGCGCTTCGAGGACAAGAAGGACGCCGAAGAGGTGTTTCTGCAGGCGCAGAAGGACTTCAAGATCAACGTACTCAACGACACCACCGCCAGCGTCGGCCATGATGAAATCCTTACGGTAAAGAACGCCCGAACCCGCACGGTCAAGGAAGGCGATGAGACCGTGACCCTGGAAAAAGGCAAACGCAGTGTGACGATCCAGACCGGCAGCGACAGCCTCGACGTCAAGGACAGCCGAACGGTGAAGGTCGGCGCCGATCAGAAGCACAGTACCGGCGGCAACTATGAGCACAAGGTCACCGGCGATTACAGCCTGACGGTGGACGGCAACCTGACCATCAAGGTGAGCGGCACTCTCACGCTGCAAAGCGGTGGCAGTTTCGCGATCAAGAGTGGCGCCGATCTGGCGGCCCAGGCCAGCACCTCGATCAGTCAGAAAGCCGGCACCTCCCTGAGCAATCAGGCGGGTACGGAGCTGACCAACAAGGCCGGCACCTCGCTGACCAATGATGCCGGGGTCAGCCTGACCAACAAAGGCGGCGCCGAGCAGACCGTGGACGGCGGCGGCATGCTGACCATCAAGGGCGGACTGGTGAAGGTCAATTGAGGAGCGAGCGAGGATGTCATCGGACAAACTGGAACTGGAACGCGGTGACAGCCGGCTCGACGGACGAATGCTCGACGGTCGGCTGGAAGGTCCGCTGCATATCAAGGAAGCCGGAAAACCCCAGGCGGCCTTGAATTACAGCCAGGGTGAATTGCACGGGACGAGTCTGCTTTATCACCCCAACGGCAAGCTGTCAGCGAAGATGCCTTTTGTGCACGACAAGTTACAAGGCGTCGCAACGTTTTATGCGCCGCAAGGCTGGCTGCAACGCAAAGCCACGTATCGCCGAGGCCTGCTGCATGGCGAAGCAACCAACTATTTCCCCGATGGGAAAGTGGCTGAATTGGAGTGTTATCGCGACGGTGTGCGTGAAGGGGTTTACCAGCGTTTTCACCCTAACGGCAAACCCGCCGTCAACGCCCGCTACCTCAACGGTCAGTTGCTCGAACCGGAGCAAGCCTTTGCCAGCGATGGACGACCGTTGGATACCGAGGGCAAACCGATCTCGCGGATGCGCTGGTGGTACCGGCGCTGGGCCGATCCGACACAGGCCTGACGCAGACCTGTAGCAGCTGGCGTAGCCTGCGTTCGGCTGCGTAGCAGTCGTGAAGTCAGACGCCGCGGTCTTTCGGGTCGACCGCGTGTAATGGATTGACGACTGCTACGCAGCCGAACGCAGGCTACGCCAGCTGCTACAAGGGCAGCGGCGCTCTTCGGATCAGGGGATAAGCATCTGCATCTGCCCCGGCATTGCAATCTTGATCACCCCGCCCCAGTTGCACATCAAGCTGCAGTTGGCATCGAGGGCAGGCATTCCCCCCAGCAAAAGGGTCGGTGCTCCGGGCATCCACGGGGCGGCGGTGGCCGGAATGCACGGCATTGGCGTCAGCACGCCGAGGGCCGCCGCCGTGGCCGCGGCGACCATTGGATTGGCCGGGCTCATGCACATGCCAAACGGCATGATGTTCAGCAGTGGAATGTGATCCATGATGTTCGCCGCCGGCATGCCGCCGGTCAGCGTGCGGTTTACCGGCAGCACGTTGAGCACCCCCGGCGCCGCACCGAAACTGCATTGCAGGGTCGCGGTGGCGCACACTTGCGGACAGCCCATGTCGAATCTCCTTCCTGGACGCGATACTCCTCTGAACCATAGTCCGCCGAGCCTGTTCTCGCACATCAGGAACGCTGATTATCCAGCAACACGCTAACCTATAAGACCTTGCCGCGCTTGTGGCGACCCCGGCACGCCATTAGATTAGTCAATGATGTCTGGCCTCCAAAATAAGCAGAAGGGATAAGCATGGCGCTTACTGACCAGTCCACCCGTATCCGCTCTGGCGAAGAACTTGATGCCAGCCTGATCGATCCGTACCTCAAGGCGCACATTCCGGGCCTGAGCGGGTTGCCACAGATCAGCCAGTTCCCCGGTGGCGCTTCAAACCTGACGTACCTGCTGGAATACCCCGAGCAGGAGTTCGTGCTACGTCGCCCGCCGTTTGGCCACAAGGCCAAATCCGCCCACGACATGGGCCGTGAGTTTCGCATTCTCAATCAGCTCAAGGACGGTTTCCCGTATTGCCCGAAAGCCTACGTGCACTGCACCGACGAATCGGTGATCGGTGCCGAGTTCTATGTAATGGAACGGGTCAAGGGGATCATCCTGCGCTCCGAACTGCCACCGGAACTGGGTTTCGACGCCGCTAAAACCGAAGCCTTGTGCAAGAGTTTCATCGACAAATTCGTCGAACTGCACCGCGTTGATTACCAGGCCTGTGGCCTGGCCGACCTAGGCAAGCCGCAGGGTTATGTCGCGCGGCAGATTCGTGGCTGGAGCGAGCGCTACGAAAAAGCCCTGACGCCTGATGCACCGAGCTGGCAAGCGGTCAAGGACTGGCTCAACGACAAGATGCCCGCCGACCACCCGACGTCAAGCATCGTCCATAACGACTACCGCTTCGACAACGTGATCCTCGACCCGAACAACCCGATGCAGATCATCGGCGTACTGGATTGGGAACTGACCACCCTCGGCGATCCGCTGATGGATCTGGGCAACACCCTCGCCTACTGGATCGAAGCCGGCGACCCGGCACCGGTGCAACTGATGCGCCGTCAACCGAGCCATGCCCCCGGCATGCTGACCCGCCGCGAGTTCGTCGATTACTACGCCGAACGCTCGGGAATCAAGATCGACAATTTCGACTTCTATTACACCTACGGGCTGTTCCGCCTGGCCGGTATCGTGCAGCAGATCTACTACCGTTTCTTCCATGGTCAGACCCAGGACAAACGCTTCGCGCAGTTCATCCACATGAACAAGCTGCTGGAGCAGATGAGCCTGCAAGTCATCCAGAAATCCAGCCTCTGATCACGCGCCCGACGCCTGCCCACCTCAAGGAAAAACCATGTCCAAGACCCATTTGTTCGACCTCGACGGTAAAATCGCTTTCGTCTCCGGCGCCAGCCGCGGCATCGGTGAAGCGATCGCCAAACTGCTGGCCCAGCAAGGCGCCCACGTGATCGTATCGAGTCGCAAACTCGACGGCTGCCAGCACGTGGCCGACGCGATCATCGCCGACGGCGGTAAAGCCACTGCCGTCGCTTGCCACATCGGTGAAATGGAACAGATCACTCAAGTGTTCGCCAGTATTCGCGAACAATTCGGTCGCCTGGACATCCTGGTCAACAATGCCGCAACCAATCCGCAGTTCTGCAACGTGCTGGACACCGACCTCGGCGCCTTCCAGAAAACCGTCGACGTGAACATTCGCGGCTACTTCTTCATGTCGGTGGAAGCCGGCAAGCTGATGCGCGAAAACGGTGGCGGCAGCATCATCAACGTCGCCTCGATCAACGGCATTTCACCAGGCATCTTCCAGGGCATCTACTCGGTGACCAAGGCAGCGGTGATCAACATGACCAAGGTCTTTGCCAAGGAGTGCGCGCAGTTCGGCATCCGCTGCAACGCCCTGCTGCCAGGCCTGACCGACACCAAATTTGCCTCGGCGCTGGTGAAAAACGACGCGATCCTGAAGACCGCGCTGCAGCAGATTCCGCTCAAGCGTGTGGCTGATCCAAGCGAGATGGCCGGTGCGGTGTTGTATCTGGCGAGTGATGCGTCGAGCTATACGACTGGCGTTTCGTTGAATGTGGACGGTGGTTTTCTGTCCTGATTTTCTGTCTCCTGTGGGAGCCGGGCTTGCCCGCGATTGCATCAGCGAGGTGCATCTGTCGTACCGTGGCGCTTGTATCGCGGGCAAGCCCGGCTCCCACAGGGAAGAAGGTCACCCCAGAGATTAAAGAATATTAATTCCACCAATTGCATTTTGAGAATATTTATTCCATAACTGGGCATCCTGAAAACAATAATCCAAAGGACCCTGTTATGCGCGAACTCGGAATCGGACTTATCGGCACGGGCTTCATGGGCCGTGCCCACGCCCTGGCCTTTCGCAATGTCAGCGCGGCGTTTGAACTGCCCTTCACGCTGCGCCTCGCGGCTCTTGCCGACGCCGATCCCGCTCGTGCACAAGCGTGCGCCACGGCCTGGGGCTTCGAGCAGGCTCATAGTGACTGGCAACAGTTGATCGACGATCCCAAGGTCAACCTGATCGCCATCACCACACCGAACCATCTTCATTACCCGATGGCCATGGCTGCTATCGCCGCCGGCAAACCGCTGTACTGCGAAAAGCCACTGGCGGTCAGTCTTGAGCAGGCCAGCGCCATGCACCTGGCAGCCAAAACCGCTGGCGTGGTCACCCGCGTGGGCTACAACTACCAGCACAACCCGATCATTGGTTTGGCTCGCGAGCTGATTCGAAACGGCGAGCTGGGCGAGATCATCAGCTTTCAAGGTGAATTCAGCGAAGACTTCATGGCTGACCCAAACTCGCCGTGGTCCTGGCGCTGCGAGGCCGAACATGCCGGCGGCGCGCTGGCGGACCTGGGCAGTCATTTGCTGGCCATGGCGCGCTATCTGGTGGGCGATGTCGAGGCGGTGTGCGCCGATACCCAAACGGTGCACCGTCAGCGTCCAGCTACAGCGGGCAGCCTGGAACAACGCAGCATTGCCGTCGACGATCAGGCCCACGCCCTGCTGCGCTTTGCCAACGGCGCTCGTGGCACTTTCAGCAGCAGTTGGCTCAAGCACGGCTACAAGAATCACCTGAGTTTCGAGATCAGCGGCACCCAGGGCACCTTGGCATTCGATCAGGAGCGTTTGAATGAGTTACGCCTGTGCCGCGCCGGCCAGGACGGTTTCCAGCGTTTACTGGCCGGACCGAATCTGCCTGGCTACGCGGCATTCAGCCCTGCACCGGGGCATCAACTGGGCTACAACGAGTTGAAGACGCTGGAAGTGCATGCGCTGATCATGGCCCTGGCCGGACAAGGCCAGGACGGCACGGATTTCGAGGAGGCCTGGGAAGTGGAGCGCCTGGCGGCGGCGATTCGACTGGCGGCGCGGGAGCAGCGCTGGGTCAATATCAGGGAGGTCTGATCGCTCCAGCGCTGCGTCATGGCAACGCTCAGCGCGCCAGCTGTAGTGCCAACGCCTTGGCCTGGCTCGCCACGTCAGTCACCGCCGTGCTTTCCCACCACATTCCACGCAGGGGCGGGCCCATGGCGAACAAACGTCGGGCAACCTGCCCCTCGGCATCCTTCACCGCCCCGCTCGGATCCGCTGCGATCCCCAGCGCCAATGGCCCCGGTTTTATCAAGCCGCGGGCCAGCAGTTGCTGCGGCAAGGGTCGGGCGACCCGGCGCCAGTCGTATTCGATGCCACTGGAGTTGATCAGCGCGTCGCCACTGACCACCGTCACTTCAGACTCCCCGCGCCGACGAATGAAAATGCTCACCCGTCCGTCCGCCGAGGGCGCCAGGCCTTTGAACGAAGCGGCCTGAATTCGCAAGCGCCCTGACTGATGCAAACGCGCCACCAGCTCTGCACTCAAGGGCGGCGACCGGTGATGATGGCTTTCCCACCATGGCCGCACATGACGCACAAACTGCCGGCGTTGCACATCCGTTGCCTGGCTCCAGAGCCGCCCGATATGCGCCCGCACGGTATCCAGCGGCGCCTGCCAGTCGATACCCTCCGCCATCGCCGCACGGCAATGCCGTCGCAGTTCATGCATCAACTGACGCGGGCTGCGAATGTCGGGATCTTCGGCCAGAAAATCCACCCACGCCGGCGGTTGCCGACGCACATGCGGCAGCAAGCCGTGACGGGAAAACACTTCGATCGGTCCACGATGCCCGGCCTGCTCCAGCGACACCACGGCATCGACCATGGTCAGGCCCGAGCCGATGATCAATACCGTCGATTGCGGATCAAGCCGTGTCATGGCCGCCACATCCCAAGGATCGACGGCTGCAGCGTTCAAGCCACTGGACTCGGTTTGTGGGGTTCGCGCAGCCGGGAACAAGCCGGTCGCCAGCACCGCAAAAGCGCCGCTTAACCGTGAACCATCACTCAAGGTCAGTAATGTCGCGTGTTCATCGGTTTGCAGGTCGACCACTTCCCCGCGCACATGCTCGACGCTTGAACCATAACGCGCGCCGACGGCCTGGGCTTCGGCCAACCGCTGCTGCACATACAGACCAAAAATGCCCCGAGGCGGGAACAACTCGGCGATCGGCACCGACTGCTGATCCGACTCCGGCCAACCGCCATTGGCAATAAATGCGCTCAGCCATTGGGTCAGGTCATCGGAGTTGTCCGGATCGACACCCATCCGCGCGGCATTGCCATTCAGCGTATGGCCCAATTCAACCGCGCTATAGGCCTCGCCCCGGCCCAACTCGGCGCGAGGCTCGATCACCAGCACCTGACGCTTGCCGGGCAAACGCAGCAACTGCATGGCCAGTAATGCGCCGCTCAAGCCACCGCCGACGATCAGGATGTCAGCATTGCGGATGGCGTTTGTTGTCTGCCCGCCTGGGGTTTCAGTCATGCGGTTCTCACAGGTCTGTGTTTGTCTGAATTTATCATCAGACCTGAACAGGTTGAAGTCGATCCCATGGATGAGCCCACAAGCCGGGTGACTGGTGACTGACACAGTTCGTGAAGTGCGATACGAAACAGCGCCCCATCCAGAAATACAAACTGTTTGATTGCTGTTTGTGGAGCAATACGTGTAATTGAAAGTGCCCAGTTCCCTGACGAGAACGAGCACTTATTCACACGCTTCATACTTCCCGATCAAGCACCAACGTTTGGATGGGTCGCTACCTTAGAGTCTTGCGAATCACCATGGGTGTCGTAACGATAATAAAAACGCAAGATTTTATCCGTTAGGTAATTGAGGCTCGTTGAAATAGCAATCTCTGCTTTTTCTCCACCTGCTTTCAGCTCAACATCACCCACATGAAAAGTTCCCCGCTCCCCTTTATACCTAAAGTCAACTACCAACCCTTCTTTGCCCAGCTCATCAGTCGAATCAGGAGTTCTAATAATATAGCATCCGTTTTTTACAGCAACCGTTGGAGCTTCCAATTCACTTGACATTCTGCAGTCCCTCTCACTTAAGACGATATAAAGTTAAGATGAAATTCGGCTACCGGTTATCATCCATTGCACCGAGTAATGATTAAAAATCGTTAATGCGAAATCGTCCACTGTCAGAAATAACAGGTATGAGGACGTAATCGACGAACGGTAACGCAGTTTCAAAGCACCACATTACGCACAAACCGCGTCGCCACCGTCCCATCATTGCGATAGGCGTGAGGCCGGTTACTGGCGAAGCTGACAAACTCACCTGTCGCGAGAATCCGCTCTTCATCCCCCAGCACCAGCGTCAGGCTGCCTTCAAACACATACAGCTGTTCACTCCAGCCATCGGCATCCGGCTCCGAAACGTATTCCTCGCCAGGCTCCAGCCGCCATTCCCAGAGTTCGACTTCACGACTGGCATTCGCCTTGGCCAGCAGCACCGCTTTACTGCCGGGGATCAAGCCGGCCCACGCCAGTTCGTTGATGCGGCTCGGGTCACGCACCTCGGGGGCCTGAATCAGGTCGCTGAAGGCTACGTCCAAGGCTTCGGCCACCCGGTCGAGGGTGGTCAGGCTGACGTTTTTCTCACCGGCCTCAATGGCCACCAGCATCCGGCGGCTGACTCCGGATTTTTCCGCCAATGCGGTCTGGCTCAACTCTGCGGCATGGCGCAGGCGTCGGACGTTCTGGCTGACGTGTTGCAGGACGGAGGCTCGTTGGCCGGAATCTTTGTGCACTATATTGCTCACTCAGTAGGTTTGCGCAGTATACTGCCCAACTTCGGGCGCATTGTGCGTCCCCCTCAGGTAGCGCGCAAGGCCATGACGTCGGTGAATACTTCCAAACCCTCTGCCTTTTTCTCACGCTTCAGCAAGGCTGAATGCGTGCTGGTGCTGATCACCATGGTCTGGGGCGGGACGTTCCTGCTGGTGCAGCATGCGATGACGGTCAGCGGGCCAATGTTTTTCGTCGGCCTGCGCTTTGCTGCAGCGGCGAGTATTGTCGCGCTGTTCTCCTGGCGCAGCCTGCGTGAGTTGACCCTGTTTGAACTCAAGGCCGGCGCGTTCATTGGTGTGGCGATCATGCTCGGCTACGGCCTGCAAACCGTTGGCTTGCAGACCATTCTCAGCAGCCAATCGGCGTTCATCACTGCGCTTTACGTGCCGTTCGTGCCTTTGCTGCAATGGCTGGTGCTGGGGCGTCGGCCGGGGTTGATGCCGAGTATTGGCATCATGTTGGCGTTTACCGGGTTGATGCTGCTTTCAGGTCCTGCCGGGGCGTCGTTGAATTTCAGCTCGGGGGAAATCGCCACGCTGATCAGCGCCGTCGCCATTGCCGCCGAAATCATTCTGATCAGCACTTATGCTGGCCGGGTCGACGTGCGTCGGGTCACCGTGGTGCAACTGGCGACCACTTCGGTGCTGGCATTTTTGATGATCGTGCCGACTCAGGAAGCGCTTCCCGGTTTTTCCTGGTTGCTGCTGGCCAGCGCGGTGGGCCTGGGCGCCGCCAGTGCGGCGATTCAGGTGGCGATGAACTGGGCGCAGAAAAGCGTTTCACCGACCCGCGCGACGCTGATCTACGCCGGCGAACCGGTCTGGGCCGGTATCGCCGGGCGCCTGGCGGGTGAACGGCTGCCGGGGCTGGCGCTGTTTGGTGCGGGGTTGATTGTCGCAGCGGTGATCGTCAGTGAGTTGAGGACCAAGGGTAAAGGCGCGGTTGAGACCGCGGATGAGTTGGAGCACGAATCCGAGAGCTGACAATCGTTGTTTCGGTGGTAATTGCAATATTGCTATCGCGGGCAAGCCTTGCTCCTACAGGATCTCACCACCTGTAGGAGCAAGGCTTGCCCGCGATGGCGTCAGAGCGGTCGAATACTGCGCTTCGAAACAATGTGAATCAGGCGTTTTCAGCCTACCTTGTAGGATCCTGCCACAGCTTGGCAGTTGGTGATCAGGGGCTCGGCACGTATGATCCTTCACAAACTTCCGCAGATTAGAAGCCTATGTCCCTGATAGTTCTACTGCTTCTGCCTTTTATTGGCAGCTGTCTGGCGGCCTTGCTGCCGCACAACGCGCGTAACACTGAATCGATACTCGCTGGCCTGGTTGCCTTGATCGGCACCGTCCAGGTGGCGTTGCTGTATCCGCAAATCGCCCATGGTGGCGTGATTCGCGAAGAGTTCTTCTGGCTACCGAGCCTGGGCTTGAATTTCGTCCTGCGCATGGACGGCTTCGCCTGGCTGTTCTCGATGCTGGTGCTGGGCATCGGCACGCTGGTGTCGCTGTATGCGCGGTATTACATGTCGCCGGACGACCCGGTGCCACGCTTCTTTGCATTCTTCCTGGCGTTCATGGGCGCCATGCTCGGGCTGGTGATCTCCGGCAATCTGATTCAGATGGTGTTTTTCTGGGAGCTAACCAGCCTCTTCTCGTTCCTGTTGATCGGCTATTGGCACCACCGCGCCGATGCTCGCCGTGGCGCCTACATGGCGCTGATGGTGACCGGTGCCGGTGGTTTATGCCTGCTGGCGGGGGTGATGCTGCTCGGCCATGTCGTGGGCAGCTATGACCTGGACAAGGTCCTGGCCGCCGGCGATCTGATTCGCGCCCATGCGTTGTACCCCATCCTGCTGCCGTTGATCCTGATCGGCGCCCTGAGCAAAAGTGCCCAGTTCCCCTTCCACTTCTGGCTTCCCCACGCCATGGCCGCACCGACACCGGTCTCGGCTTACCTGCACTCGGCGACCATGGTCAAGGCCGGAGTTTTCCTCCTGGCACGGCTGTGGCCGTCGCTGTCCGGCAGCGAAGAATGGTTCTATATCGTCAGCGGGGCTGGCGCTTGTACATTGTTGCTCGGCGCTTACTGCGCGATGTTCCAGAACGACCTCAAGGGCCTGCTGGCCTACTCGACCATCAGCCATCTGGGCCTGATCACCCTGTTGCTGGGCCTGAACAGCCCGCTGGCCGCCGTCGCGGCGGTGTTTCATATTCTCAACCATGCGACCTTCAAGGCCTCGCTGTTCATGGCCGCCGGGATCATCGACCACGAAAGCGGCACCCGCGACATTCGCAAGCTCAGCGGCCTGATCAAACTGATCCCGTTCACCGCGACCCTGGCGATGGTCGCCAGCGCCTCGATGGCCGGCGTGCCGTTGCTCAACGGTTTCCTTTCTAAAGAGATGTTCTTCGCCGAAACCGTGTTCATTAATGCCTCGGCCTGGATCGAGACTACCCTGCCGATCGTTGCGACCATCGCCGGTACGTTCAGCGTCGCCTATTCGCTGCGCTTTACCGTAGACGTGTTTTTCGGCCCAACCGCCACCGACCTGCCGCACACCCCGCACGAACCGCCGCGCTGGATGCGTGCACCAGTGGAGTTGCTGGTGTTCGCCTGCCTGGTGGTCGGGATTTTCCCGGCCCAGGTGGTCGGCCCGTTACTCGCCGCTGCGGCCCTGCCGGTGGTGGGTGGAACCTTGCCCGAATACAGCCTGGCGATCTGGCACGGCTGGAACGCGCCGATGATCATGAGCTTGATCGCCATGTCCGCCGGTATCGTTGTGTACCTGCTGCTGCGTAATCAGCTCAAACGCGGGCGGTTCAAATACCCGCCTCTCATTGGCCGCCTCAATGGCAAGCGCCTGTTCGAACGCGGCCTGGTGGTGATGATGCGCCTGGCTCGACGGCTTGAGCGGCGGGTCAGTACCAAGCGCCTGCAAACTCAATTGTTCCTGCTGGTGCTGGTGGCCGTGTTGGCGGGGTTGATTCCGCTGCTGCACAGCGGCTTGAGTTGGGGCGAGCGGCCAAAGATCCCCGGCTCGATCGTCTTCGTCACGCTCTGGTTGCTGGCGATTGCCTGTGCGTTGGGCGCCGCTTGGCAAGCCAAGTACCACCGACTCGCGGCCCTGACGATGGTCAGTGTCTGCGGCATGATGACCTGCGTCACCTTCGTCTGGTTCTCGGCGCCGGACCTGGCCCTGACCCAATTGGTGGTCGAGGTGGTGACCACCGTGCTGATCCTGCTTGGCCTGCGCTGGTTGCCACGGCGGATCGAAGAGGTCTCGCCACTGCCCAGCAGCGTGCCCAAGGCGCGGGCTCGCCGTTTGCGCGACTTGCTGCTGTCGGGCGCGGTCGGCATCGGCATGGCACTGCTCGCCTACGCCATGCTGACCCGCCAGACACCGAACGATATTTCCTCGTTCTACCTCAGTCGTGCGTTGCCCGAAGGCGGCGGCAGCAACGTGGTGAACGTGATGCTGGTGGACTTCCGCGGCTTCGACACCCTCGGTGAGATCACCGTGCTGGTGGCCGTGGCGCTGACCGTGTTTGCCCTGCTGCGACGCTTCCGTCCACCGAAAGAAAGCATGCAACTACCGGCACAACAGCGCCTGCTGGCACCGGACGTGGTCACTGATCTGGTCAACCCGCGTCACGCCAGCGATACCGCGCTGGGCTTCATGATGGTCCCGGCGGTGCTGGTCCGGTTGTTATTGCCAGTTGCAGTGGTGGTGTCGTTCTACCTGTTCATGCGCGGGCACAATCAACCGGGCGGCGGTTTTGTCGCGGGCCTGGTGATGTCGGTGGCGTTCATCCTGCAATACATGGTCGCCGGCACTCAGTGGGTCGAGGCACAGATGAGCCTGCGACCGGTACGCTGGATGGGCACCGGACTGCTCTTCGCCACACTCACCGGCCTGGGTGCAATGGTCGCCGGTTATCCGTTCCTGACCACCCACACCTGGCATTTCGGGTTACCGTTGCTGGGCGAGATTCATATTGCCAGTGCGCTGGGCTTCGACATCGGCGTGTATGCCGTGGTGGTAGGTTCGACACTGCTGATCCTGACTGCCCTGGCGCACCAATCGGTGCGTGGCCACAAGCCGGGCAGCCAGCCTAAACCCATTGCCAAGCCAGGAGCTGCCTGATGGAAGAAGTCATCGCAATTGCCATTGGCGTACTGGCTGCCTCCGGGGTCTGGCTGGTGCTGCGCCCACGGACCTTTCAGGTCGTCATGGGCCTGTGCCTGCTGTCTTACGGGGTCAATCTGTTCATCTTCAGCATGGGCAGCCTGTTCATCGGCAAGGAGCCGATCATCAAGGACGGCGTGCCGCAAGACCTGCTGCATTACACCGATCCGCTGCCCCAGGCGCTGGTACTCACCGCCATCGTCATCAGTTTCGCCATGACCGCGTTGTTCCTGGTGGTGTTGCTGGCGTCCCGGGGCCTGACCGGCACCGACCATGTCGATGGCCGGGAGCCTAAAGAATGAGCTGGATGCCCCATCTGATCGCTGCACCTATTCTGCTGCCGTTGCTGACGGCCGCGCTGATGTTGATGCTCGGCGAAAAACACCGCCCGCTCAAAGCCCGGATCAACCTGTTCTCCAGCCTGCTGGGCCTGGGCATTTCCGTACTGTTGCTGCAGTGGACCCAGGCGCAAGGCGTGCCTGGTTCCATCGGCGTCTACCTGCCCGGCAACTGGCAGGCACCGTTCGGCATCGTGCTGGTGGTCGATCGCCTGTCAGCGCTGATGCTGGTGCTGACCGGGATCATTGGCGTCAGCGCCCTGCTGTTTGCCATGGCTCGCTGGGACAGCGCCGGCGCAAGCTTCCACGCGCTGTTCCAGATTCAACTGATGGGCCTCTACGGGGCCTTCCTGACCGCCGACCTGTTCAACCTCTTCGTGTTTTTCGAAGTGCTGCTGGCGGCGTCTTACGGCTTGATGCTGCACGGTTCGGGGCGCGCGCGGGTGTCGTCGGGCCTGCATTACATTTCGATCAACCTGCTGGCCTCGTCGCTGTTCCTGATTGGCGCGGCGCTGATCTATGGCGTCACCGGCACCCTGAATATGGCCGACCTGGCGCTGAAGATCCCGCTGGTGCCGGAAGCCGATCGCGGCTTGCTGCATGCCGGCGCGGCGATTCTGGCTGTGGCATTTCTGGCCAAGGCCGGGATGTGGCCGCTGAACTTCTGGCTGGCCCCGGCCTACTCCTCGGCCAGTGCTCCGGTGGCAGCGATGTTCGCGATCATGACCAAGGTCGGCGTCTACACCCTGCTGCGTCTGTGGACCCTGCTGTTCTCCGGCCAGGCCGGTGCGTCGGCATACTTTGGCGGCGACTGGCTGACCTACGGCGGCATGGCGACAATTATCTGCGCGGCGTTGGCAATCCTCGCCACACAGCGCCTGGAGCGCATGGCCAGCCTGAGCATCATGGTGTCGGCGGGCATCCTGTTGTCGGCCATCGGTTTTGCCCAGCCGAGCCTGATCGGCGCGGCGCTGTTCTATCTGGTCAGCTCGACCCTCGCGCTGAGCGCGCTGTTCCTGCTGGCGGAACTGATCGAACGCTCGCGCACCGCCATCGAGATGCCGCTGGACGATGAAATCGAAGCGCTACCGCGACCATCGCAATCTTCACCGCCGAGCAAGGGCATCAACCTCGACGACGACCAGAAAGCCGTGGTCGGTCAGGTGATTCCCTGGACCATGGCCTTCCTGGGCTTGAGCTTCATTGCCTGCGCCCTGCTGATCATCGGCATGCCGCCGCTCTCCGGGTTCATCGGCAAGCTCGGCTTGCTTAGCGCCCTGCTCAACCCGCTGGGCCTCGGCACCTCGGGGGAACAGCCGATATCGAACGCGGCATGGAGCCTGCTGGCGCTGTTGATCCTGTCCGGGCTGGCCTCGTTGATCGCCTTCTCGCGCTTGGGTATCCAGCGTTTCTGGACGCCCGCAGAACGCCCGTCACCGGTGCTGCGACGCCTGGAATGCGTACCGATCTTTGCCTTGTTGGCCTTGAGCATAGTGTTGACCTTCAAGGCCGAACCGCTGATGCGTTACACCCAGGCGGCCGCCGACACCTTGAACAATCCGCAGCAATACGTGATGGCGGTACTCGGCACCCGCGCCGTACCCAGCCCCGAAGCCAAGGCTGCGATGCAGGAGGTGCAACCATGAAACGTCTGTTCCCTGCCCCCTGGTTGTCGTTGGCCCTTTGGCTGCTGTGGCTGGTGCTGAACCAGTCCATCAGCCCGGGCAACCTGCTACTGGGTGCGATACTGGGTTTTTGCGCACCACTGATGATGCGCAAGCTGCGACCGCTGCCGATCCGTATTCGTCGTCCCGGGGTAATCCTGCGCCTGATCTTCCTGGTCGGGTGTGACGTGTTGGCGTCCAACCTCGCCGTCGCCTGGGGCGTGTTGAACGCCGGGCGACGGCCGCCACACTCGACGTTCATCAAGGTGCCGCTGGACCTGCGTGACGCCAACGGCCTCGCGGCGCTGTCGATGATCACCACGGTGATTCCCGGTACGGTCTGGTCGGAACTGGCGCTGGATCGCAGCATTTTGCTGTTGCATGTGTTCGATCTGGATGACGAAGCGCACTTCATCCAGCACTTCAAGGCGACTTATGAGCGCCCCTTGATGGAGATTTTCGAATGAGTGCCCTGCTCTCGAATGCGGTTCTGTTCAGCCTGTTCATTTTCTCGCTGGCGATGGGACTGACGCTGATTCGCCTGTTCAAAGGTCCATCGGCACAGGACCGGGTTCTGGCGCTGGATTACCTGTATATCCTCGCCATGCTGATGATGCTGGTGCTGGGGGTCCGCTATGCCAGTGACACCTACTTCGAAGCGGCGCTGCTGATCGCGCTGTTCGGCTTCGTCGGCTCGTTTGCCCTGGCGAAATTCCTGTTGCGTGGCGAGGTGATCGAATGAATGAGCTGGGTCAGTTGTCTTTGTGGGTCGAGATCCCGGTGGCGATCCTGCTGGTGGCCAGCAGCCTGTTCGCGTTGATCGGTGCCATCGGCCTGCTGCGCTTGAAGGACTACTTCCAACGCATGCACCCACCGGCTTTGGCCTCGACCTTGGGCGCCTGGTGCGTGGCGCTGGCGTCGATCATCTTTTTCTCGGCACTCCAGTCGAGTCCGGTGTTGCACGCCTGGCTGATCCCGATACTGCTGTCGATCACCATGCCGGTCACCACCCTGCTGCTGGCGCGTGCGGCGTTGTTCCGCAAGCGCATGGCCGGGGATGATGTGCCGGCTGAGGTCAGCAGTCGACGGACAGAAAGCGAGCGTTGAGCCGAAAAGATCGCAGCCTGCGATCCTGAAGATTAGAACTCACCCCCACGCAACGGCCAACAACCCCGCCCCCAACACCACACACAGCGGTGAATAGGCCCAGGTGTCGAGGCGCGCGAACTTCGACCCGGCCTGTTCCTTGAAAAAGCCGACAAGATTCGAATCACCAATCGCGCGGGCAAACATCAGCAAGGCAACTGCACTGATCAGCCATTGCATCGACCAGTGCCCGACTGCCGGCACAAACAGGCCAACTCTCAGGCACACCATCAGGGCAATCAGCAACAACCCGACAGCCACCGCCAGGGTTCCCAGTGCAGAAGGTCTGAAAGCCGGCCGCAGCCCCTCCCCTGCGCCGCCTTGTACCTGCGGCACAACGGCGTCAATGGCCCAACGACCGCCGAGCGCCCAGTACAAATGAATCAGGCTGATCAGCACAAACGCGGCGACGATCCATTGAGCAAGCACAAACGTCATGAGCAGGGTTCCGGGAATCGATGGCAGAAGAAACAGCCTAGACCAGACTTTTTGTCAGTGCGTTGTTCCACGACAATGTTGCAGTCACGCCGCATAAAATTCGCCTGAGCTCTGACCGTTCATTGATCGACCGGGTACCCTACAGACTTGCAGAGACCTTGTCTGCGACATCCTTGGGAAGCCAGGCCCGCCAGACCTCCGGGTGCGCCTTCATGAAGGCTTCGGCTGCCTGGCGCGGCGCGGTGTGCTTCTCGCTGATTTCGGCCAGGGCCTTGTTCAGAGGCCCGATAGGCAGATCAACCTTACTGAAAAACTCAGTCACCTGCGGATACTGTTTCTGGAAAGGTGCAGACACCCCAATCGACAGTTTCGAGGGCAGCGAGCGTGTTGGTTTTGGATTGGGGTTATCGGCATCGGTCAGGGTTTTCCAGGCCTCGGCATCGAACGGCGGCTCTTCCAGTTGAATCAGCTTGAAGCGTCCGAGCAATGGCGTTGGCGACCAGTAATAAAACAGCACCGGCTTGCCACGGCGAATGGACGAGGTGATCTCTGCGTCCAGCGCCGCGCCGGAACCGCTGCGAAAATTCACATAGCTGTCCGTCAGGCCATAGGCCTTGAGCTTCTGCTTGTTGACCACTTCCGAGGTCCAGCCGATCGGGCTATTGAGAAAACGTCCCTTGCCGGGGCTTTCCGGATCGCTGAAGACATCCTTGTAGCGCGGCAAGTCCGACACGCTGCGCAAGTCCGGCGCCAATGGCTTGATGCCTTTGGCCGGATCGCCCTTGATCACGTATTCCGGCACCCACCAGCCTTCGGTTGCGCCTTTGACCGTATCGCCGATACTCGCCACCTTGCCTTCAGCCTCGGCCTTGACCCAGACCGGACTGCGACCGGCCCACTCTTCGCCAATGACCTGAATGTCATTGTTGGCCAGCGCAGTTTCCAGGGTGATGGTGGTGCCCGGCAAGGTATCGGTCGGCAGGCCGTAACCCTTCTCGACAATGATCCGCAAAATGTCGGTGATCAGACTGCCGCTTTCCCAGTTCAGGTCAGCGAAGTGGATCGGCGCCGGGGCGGCCATTACGGTCACGGGCGACACCAACAAACCAACAGTGGCTAGCAGACTTCCCAGTAGCAGTCGAAACCCTTTCATGCGTTGCACCTCGTGCTGTTCACAGCCATGGCAGGACGGCTTTGCGCACAAAGGCCGCGCACCTGCGAATACTCAGTCAACTGACTGTAGTAGAGGTTTGTGCGTTCGAGGTCCAACGATCAACTTTCAGAAGAGTCCTGCAAGTGCTGCAACTCCCTTCGCACCATGCTGGCGTACTCCGCCGGACGCAAGGTGTAGATCTGCGATGCCACCCAGCTTAGCCAGGCGCCCTGCAGAACAGCCCTCTGAGCGAACAGGCGCTGGGCTTGTGCACGAGCACTGTCGAGGTTTTGCTCATGGAAGTCGGCCCGGGACAGGCTCATTTATTCGCTGGCCTTGAACGTTATGAGCTCGCCCTTGCGCCACTTGGCAGCTTTGCCGGTTACCGCTTTCAAGGTTTTGGTCAGGCCTTCCTGTAGCTGTTGGTGAGCAGCAAACACCGTCACTACGCTATGGCCTTCCTTGAACAGAATGGCGTGGCCGTCTGCCGTGGTCACAAATGCGTAATCACCGAGGCCGTAGACCGTCAGTTTGATCTCGCGAAACTTGATTTCGAATTTCCCACCTTCGCGACTCGGCAATACCGCTGCGCGGAAATGATCGCCGACCTTGAGTTCCAGGCGAGGCTTGTCGTCCACCACCAGCGCCGACTCGGTGTCGATCTCGGCGACGTAAATACCTTCAGGGGTCTGCTCGGTGATGTAAACGAAACGTGATTGAAACTGTTTGACCAGCTTTGCGCGCAGATCACCCAGCACAAACAAAGCATGCATATCGAGATTACTTACTGCCAAGGAAACATCCCCACATCTGAAAATGACGCTACCTGCAGAAAAAACAGGCAGCAGAAAAACGGTCATACCGAAAATGTCGCAACAATGACCCAAGCTGAAATCGTGAAGCGAGCAGAAAGCTCCTTCATCGCAGGGTAGGAAAAGACTACTGGAGTGCCCATCCTCCCGTCTTCCCTGGCGGTCGTCAGATGCTGAAGGAAATCGCCCTTCTAACGGCCAGAGAATACTGGACTATCTACTTTAGGGAGAAAACTCCTTAAAAAAAGCACTTTTCTGACATATCGCCAGAAAAAAATTGCTTTAGATAAGCATGAACCTCCAACCCGTGGAGGCGATTCTAGAGCAGCCATGCGCCCCTAGACTACCTAAAGCGACGTGTATCCGTCGGCAAACCATAGAAAAGGAATTCATATGAGCACGCTGACCCTCCCCGCCCAGCACACAAACACCCCGACCTATAGCCCTCACCTGCGTTATCAGGTGGTTCTGGCGGGTAAGCGCTTTTTCCATATCAAAGAAACCGCTACAGGTCGTGTAAGAGGCTTCCGTGGTGACCACAACGAAGCCTGCGCCCTCGCCAGAAACCTCGAAACCCGCTTCTGACACCCCGGATGGTGTTTGCCTGCACTGTCGTTTCGTCACACCGATGACTTAACTGCGCCGCCAGCAAGCAACAACTGCCATACTGCCCGACCATTGAAACTCAGCCCCTTCGGCGGGCTGCGTTGAAAACAACAGAATAATTTCCAAGGGAAGGCGTACGTGACGGAATTTGATATCGGCGAATTTTTTATTTGGGGCGAAGCCAGAGAAGTCGACGGCGAATTCCAGGCTGTCATTGTAATGCGCGCCAAGCCGCCGCTGACCACCGTGACTTACCACCAGGTCGAGAAAGACCGTTGGTTCAAAACCACGGACGTCGCTGCAGCCGCGGCCATGGAATCTGCCAAAGCGTTGAAGCTTGCTGTTGATGGAGGCGCACTGAAAGCCTGATCGACAGGTCGCGACTTGAGCAGACTCATTAGCGAAAACGATTTAATGCAGGCTGTCGGGCTTTTCGGCGTTCAGTTGCGCCAACCAGGCAGCTTTACATTCCTCGGCCTCATTACGGCTTGAGAATGCAGTGCCACGTTGCTCGCCATTGAGCAAGACGACCCAGCACACGCTTTGCCCCGCTGCCCGCAATCCGGCAGGCACGCCACTGCCAATCATCACCGCCACATCGACTTTGCTTTGCATGAGAGCACCTCGGAATTTTTCATTAGCTTCCTAACAATGTAGAAATGTTAATGAGTCCCGCTCACTGGAAATAGCCGCCTGCCTGCACAATTTCCTTGCATAACCGGTAACAATCACATGTCCCCGGGACCAGCCTTACCGTGGGCTTTCAGGTTTGTAACCCAACCGCAGTCCACCCCAATGCCGCCCTTTGAGCATGATCGGAACCGACAAGTCATGCATCAATTCGCCCGTATCACGAGTATAGGTCTGAAGTAATACAGGCTGTTGATGGCTGCCACAGCGAATACCGGTACGGTCACTGAATTTGCGTTTGGTGCGGTTCTGCAACGCGTCGATATCTACGTCGCCGGTCAGCGGCTGACTGAAGATCGCATTGTGTGTCGGTACGTAGCCTTGCTGGGTGCAGGCGATCGCAAACACCAGACCTTCATGACGCTTGAGCAAGGGTTCCTGTATCCCCGGCAGCACCTGATCGGCGTAGCGATCAAAACGGGTCTGGAACTTGGTCGGCGCCGTGTTGGGAATTGCCTGATAGTTGCGGTCGAACAGGTCCTCCAGACTGATGCGCCCCTGGTCGATGTCCTGCGCGAAACGCTCAGCGATCTGACTGGCACCTTCGCGTGCCAGGTCATAGATCCGTTGGTGGTAGTCGTCCAGTCCGACCTCGGCGAGGCGTTCACTGATGGTCTCGGCCTGCCCCTCCATTTGCACCGCCGCTTGCGCCAGGTGCCGGGTTTGCTGATCACTGACTGCCAGATCGCTGCGCATCTGTTCGACGGCATGAAACAGACTGTCCAGTTGTTGGTGATTGTTACTGGAACCACTGGCGATCTCACCGACCTGGGCTTCAACCCCGGCGGCCAGTCGGGCAATGTTTTGCAATTGTTGCCCGGTGTGCTCGACTTGCTCGACACCGCTGTTCAGGTCGCTGGACAACTGACGGATCTGCTCGACCACCTGCGCTGTGCGCTGCTGGATGTCGGCCACCATCAACCCGACCTCTCCCGTAGCGGTTGCAGTGCGCCCGGCCAGGCCGCGAACTTCATCGGCAACCACTGCAAAGCCACGGCCATGCTCTCCGGCCCGCGCCGCCTCAATCGCCGCGTTCAGCGCCAGTAGATTGGTCTGGCTGGCGATCGTCTGGATCACCAGCGTCACTCGCTGGATGTCTTCACTGCGCACACTCAGGGCTTCGATCAGCTCGCGACTGTCGTTGGCGCGCACACTGAGCTGGTGCATTCGCGTGATGGATTCGGCCAGTACGGTGCTCCCCAGGACACTGCTTTGGTGGGCTTCGCTGGCGGCGCTCAAGGCTTGCTGGCTGAGTTGTGAGGTCGCCTTCTCAGTCCCGATCATGACTTCGGCACTGCTGACGATTTGCGCGGCGGCATCGAGTTGCGACTGCAGTTTGCCGGCCAGTTGCTTGACCGAATAGGCCACGCCAGCGGCAGACAACGCGTTATGACTGGTGGAATAGGACAGATCGCGGGTCAGTTCGGTGATCGCACTGGACGCGTCGGCGACGGGAACGTCGACGATTGCCCGCGAACGCAGGCGGGGCAGCCAGATAATCAGCACCGCCACCGGTAAACAGAGGTAAAGCGGCCAGCCGCCGAGTGCCAAGGCGCACAGCAACAGCATCAAGGCGGCGCTTTGCAGCGCAGGCATCAACCAGCGCGCATCCGTCTTGGGTGAAACCCGTGATTGCGCCGCTGCGCCAGCCAAAGATCCGTCGCGTGCCATGTTCGTTACCCCACTGCGTTTTCTATTTGTTGTGTCAGCATTAAGCGCCACTAGAAGGCCATTATCTATGGTCCATTAGTCGCGGTGCTTGCAGCAGATCAATAGAAGTGCGGGGATATTTTCCGGGCGGCAAAAAGCTTCGCGGGCAAACCTGCTCCCTCAGGTGAAGTGTGACCTGTGGGAACGGGCTTGCCCGCGAATGGGCGCTACTGAATCAGGCCTGACGCTGGTGCTTGTCGATTTGCTCGTGACGCTCTTGAGCTTCGATGCAGTACTTGGTGGTCGGGCTGATCAGCAGGCGTTTCAGGCCGATTGGCTCGCCGCTGTCGTCGCACCAGCCAAAAGTGTCGTCGCCGATACGTTCCAGCGCTCGTTCCAGCTGAGGCAGCATGCGCTGATCGCGATCAATGGCGTTGACCAGCCAGGTGCGCTCTTCTTCGACCGAAGCCGCGTCAGCCGGGTCAGCCGGGGTATCCAGGCTCTCAATGGCGATGCGGTTCTGTTCGATGCGCTCGTGGGTTTCCACTTTCATGGCTTGCAGCAGCTCGGTGAAAAAAGCCTGTTGCTCGGCATTCATGTAGTCATCCGCCGGCATGGCCAGCAACTTTTCCTTTGTCATTGATTTCTCTATAAAAAATACGTGCATTAAGGCGAATCAGGGAGCTTTCCGGTCGACCCGCAAGGCCTCGGAAAGGCGCCGTACATTCCAAGCGCCACCCGGCACTCAATTTACGAGGGGCGGCAGTCTAAGGCCGACTTGCAACCTCAGCAACTGAAAAGACAGGGAATTTGTCCGACACAGCCCTTAAATTGCTCTATGGCAAGCTTTGAGGCGCTTATCGGAGTGCGTTTATAGCAAGAAATTCAATCGAGCGGCTGTATATAGAAGACAAACGGCTACGCCACGCTTGCCTGCGTGGCGTAATTCACCGCAAAAAGTGCCTTTAGAACACGGTTTCGACCTTTATCCCGCCGATCACCGCCGAATCGACTTCACGTACACCACCGGGGTAACGCACGTATTGCAGGTTCGGTCGCACGGTCAACCAATTGGTGACATGGAAACCGTAATACAGCTCGGAACTGTATTCGCTGTGCTGCAGCGGGATACTCGCCGGGTCGTTGTAGTCGGTCGCGCCGTTGACCTGATTCTGCAATTGCGCGCGCTCGCGGTAGTCGCTGTTGGTGTGAACCCGCGCGACACCAAAGCCGATCGCATCCTTGGGCCGTGAATCGAATGGTCCGGTGTAAACCATCCCCGCCTGCATGAAGTTGTCGACCTGGTTGGTGTCCTTGTCATGCAGCGTCAGGTTGGCGAACAGCGACAAACCTCGGCTGGCATCGCCGTTATGGCTGGTGATCTGCTGCTGGGCCACCAGCCAGTAACCGGACTTGCTGCTGTGAGACTTGAACGCGTTGCCAGTCAGTGGTTGCGGCTGGCCGTTGACGCCCTTGAGCACATCGTCGGCATTCGCGGTGCTGTAGTAGTAGCCGACCCGGTATTCGCCCGGCAGCCCCTGGACTTTCGGCGACCAGACCAGCTCTACCGGGAATATCGTGCCCTTGGTGCCGCTGCCATCAAGCTTGAAGCCGTTGCCGACTTCCAGGTTCGAGGGGTTCTGGTTGTAGGCACCGACCTGCACGAATACTTCAGGATTGAGGCTGTACTTGACCCGCCCGGCCAACTGACTGACCGGCCAGTTGTACCAGATGCTGCCAGCCCAGTTGCCGACCTGGGAACCGCAGAAGGTCAAGCTCTGGAAGTCGCAAGGGAAGCTGTTGAAGTCTTCGCCGGGACCAAAGCGACCGACCTTGATGTCCAGCGCGCCGTCGTCGAGAAAGCCCTTGCTCAGCCACAACTGGGTCAGGCGCCAGGTCTGGCCACGACCGTAGACTTCCTGGGAGGAGTTGTAACCACCCACGCGCGGGTCGGCAATCCGGTCGTTGGTCAGGCTCCGACCGTCGCGCTCGGTGATCGCCATTTTGAAGGTCGCGTGCTCGAGGCCCATGGCCTTTTGCAGATCGACCTTGAGCCCAAACACGAACTGCTCGGTCCAGCGCGCGGTCTTGTCGTCGTTGTAGCCACCCTTGAGGTTGCTGGCAAATTCACCGCCGTGCTCCAGCTGAATGTCGTAGCCCTTTTCCAGCCAGTCGGTGCGCAGACCGCCCCAATCGCCAGTCAGCCATTTCGAATCGGCCGAAAACGCATCCGCCGCCAGGCAGTGTCCTGCGCTGCCCATGGCTGCCAGCAGCAGGCACGGTGAAAGGTACAAGGTTGATTTTCTTACGCCCATGGCAAAGCTCACCTTTATTGTTATCAGGAGTTTTTTACGACGATTAAATGGGGGGACTGCTGTGTAGGAGCAAAGCTTGCTCGCGATGGGCGTAATGCAGTTTACCTGTTACACCGCGTTATCGTTCATCGCGAGCAAGCTTTGCTCCTACAGGGGCGGGGACTTTCAGCGCTTGAGTTTGCGCTTGTTGCGGTATTGGTCGATGACCACTGCGATCACGATGATCAGGCCTTTGATGATGTCCTGGATGTAGGCGTCGACGCCGACAAAGGTGAAGCCGCTGGCCATTACCCCAAGGATCAGCGCGCCGATCACCGTGCCGGTAATGCGCCCCACGCCACCCGCCAGGCTGGTACCGCCGATCACCGCTGCGGCAATCGCGTCCAGCTCATACGACATGCCCATCCCGGCCTGCCCGGTTGCGGCACGGGCCGATGCCACCACACCTGCCAGCCCCGCCAGCAACCCGGCGATGCTGTAGACGATCACCAGATGGCGTTTGACGTTGATGCCGGAGGTGCGCGCCGCCTGCATGTTGCCGCCGATGGCGTAGGTGTATTTACCGTACTTGGTGTAGCGCAAGGCGATGTGGAAGATCACCGCCACCACCAGAAAGATGATCACCGGCATCGCGCCGTGGCCGATGGCCGTGTAGGAATCCGAGAGCATGCTCACCGGCTGGCCTTCGGTGTAGTAACGCGCCAGGCCGCGGGCCGAGACCATCATGCCCAAGGTGGCAATGAACGGTGGAATCCCGGTGACGGCAATGATGCTGCCGTTGATTGCCCCCGCCAACAGCCCGACCCCGAGCCCGGCAATCACCGGAATCCACACCGGCAGGTCAGTCAACGACGGAAACACCGCCCGGGCGAAATCCGAGGTCTGCGCCAGGCTGGCGGCGATCATCGCCGATAAGGCCAGCACCGAACCCGATGACAGGTCGATACCGGTGGTGATGATCACCTGGGTCACGCCAATCGCCAGCAAGCCGATAATCGACACTTGCAGGATCATCAGGACCAACCGCTGGGAGTTCATCAAAAAGCTCTGGTCGCGCACGATCCAGCCGAACATTTCAAAGACCAAACCAATGCCGATCAGCACCAGAAAGATACTCAGCTCGGTCGGTAAGCGCCGACGACTCTTGGCCGGTGCCATTGCAGGCTTGTTTTCCAGTATCGCGTTCATAACCACTCACCCTTCAAATGAAATCCGGCATCGAATACAGACCTGTGGCGAGGGAGCTTGCTCCCGTTCGAGTGCGTAGCGCCCGCCAGATCTACGGTATATCCGAGACATTGGGGCCGCTCCGCAGCCCAGCGGGAGCAAGCTCCCTCGCCACAGATACGGCGTTCACCCTTGACTTAATGGCGTACAGACATGCCCGAGGCCAGTTGCATGACCCGCTCCTGGGTCGCCTCGCTGCGGTCGAGCGTGCCCATCAGGTCGCCCTCGTGCATGACCATCACCCGGTCGCTCATGCCGAGCACCTCCGGCAGCTCCGACGAAATCATGATCACCGCCATGCCTTCGCTGGCGAGATAGGAGATCAGTCGGTAAATCTCGGCTTTGGCGCCGACATCGATGCCGCGGGTCGGTTCGTCGAGAATCAGGATTCGCGGGTTGGTCATCAGCCAACGGGCGAGCAAGGCTTTTTGCTGGTTGCCGCCGGACAAGGTATCGATGCACTGTTCCAGCGACGGGGTTTTCACCCGCAGCTTCTTGCACATGTCTTCGCACAGGGCGCGCAAGGCTTTTTGCTGGATAAAGCCGTTGCCGGCGTAATGCGGCAGCACCGCCATTTCCATGTTTTCCAGGACCGACAGGCACGGGAACAGGCCACTGAGCTTGCGATCCTCGGTAAGCAACGCAAAGCCCTTCTCGATGGCCATGTGCGGATCGCTGATACGTACCGGCTGGCCATCGAGACAAATTTCACCACCGTCGCTGGGGGTGATGCCGAAAATCGCTTCGGCGACGTTGGTCCGGCCCGACCCCATCAGCCCGGCGATGCCGAGGATCTCGCCAGCATGCAGGTCGAAGGAAACGCCCTTGAAGACGCCGTCCAGACGCAGGTCACGCACCGACATCAACAGATCGCCAATCGGTTTCTCGCGCACCGGGAACAACTGGCTCAGTTCACGCCCGACCATCATCGAGATCAGGCTGTCGCCGTCCATGCTGTCGGCCCGTTGCAGGCCAATGTAAGCGCCGTCACGGAACACCGCGACTTCGTCAGCGATGCTGAACACCTCGTTCATCTTGTGGGTGATATAGATGATGCCCTTACCCTGGGCCTTGAGGTCGGCAATGATCGAGAACAGGTGGGCGACCTCCTTGTCGGTAATCGCCGAGGTCGGTTCGTCCATGATCAGGATGTCCGAGTCGTAGGACACTGCTTTGGCGATCTCGACCATCTGCCGCTCGGCGATGCTCAAATTGCCGACCTGTTCTTCCGGGTCGAGGTTGATCCGCAGTCGCTCCAGCAATTGCGCCGTGCAGCGGTGCATTTCCCGGTGGTCGATCATGTGGAAACCGTTGAGCTGCTCGCGACCGATCCAGATGTTCTCGGCGATGCTCATGTGCGGCATCAGGTTGAGTTCCTGGTGGATCATCGCGATCCCGGCCTGCAAGGCTGCCAGCGGTGTATCGAAGGTCACCGGTTTACCGCGTAGACGCAGCTCACCGGCATCCGGCTGATAGATGCCGGCGATGATTTTCATCAGGGTGGATTTGCCGGCACCGTTCTCACCCATCAAGGCCAGCACCGAACCCGGACGCACCCGCAGCTGGACATCGGACAACGCCACCACACCGGGGAAACCCTTGCTGACGTTGATGATCTCCAGCAGGTACGGCTCATCGACAGGTATGGCGTTTGGCTGGACACCCACCAACGGGATGCTCGAAGCAGTCGCTGAAGCGAACATGATCAGGTACTCCATCAGCAAGGTTGGCAATGCCACCTTGCGTGCTTATTGTTGTTTTTGAACGGACTGACTATTTGAACTGGTCAACGTTTTCCGGGGTGATCAGGCGATACGGCACCCACACGGCTTGCTCGACCGGCTCGTTCTTGGCCATCTTCACGGCGGCGTCGATGGAGTCGACAGCCTGGCCATTGGCGTCCTGGAACACCGAGACCGCCAGATCACCTTTCTTCACGGCGCGCAGGCCGTCGGGAGTACCGTCGACACCGGCGATCAACACACTACCCTTTTCCACGCCGGCCTGTTTCAAGGCCATGGCCGCGCCGATGGCCATCTCATCGTTATTGGAGACGATGGCGTCGAATTTGCGGCCCTGGGTCAGCCAGTCGTTGACCAGTGTCATGCCTTTATCGCGTGACCAGGTACCGGTCTGCTCTTGGTCGATCTTGATGCCCGGGTATTTGGCCAGCACCTCTTTGACGCCTTTGGTGCGGTTGGTGGTGGAGTTGTTGGCGAGGTCGCCGAGCAGGATCACGATGTCACCCTTGCCTTTCATTTTTTCGGCGAGGTACTGCATCTGCATCTGGCCGGCTTCCAGATCATTGGAGGCCACGGTAATCACACCTTTGGGCAGTTTCAGGTCATCCGGACGACGGTTGACGTAGACCAGAGGAATTCCGGCCTTGACCGCCGCTTCGGTGATTTTTCTGGTCGCGGCGGTATCCACCGGATTCACCACGATGGCGTCGACTTTCTGGCTGATGAAACTTTCGACCTGGCTCAGTTGCTTGACCACGTCGCTGCGGGCGTCTTCGAACTGCAGTTTGACCCCATCGGGCATGGACTTGGCTTGCTTGTCCATGGATTCGCGCAAGTAGGTCAACCAGGTGTCATCGAACTGGGACATGCTGACGCCAATCCTCAGGTCAGCGAGTGCAGCACCGCTGGCAAGCATCAGGGACAGGGCAAGCGAGGCGAAACGGATCTTGGTCTTCATGAAAAGTCTTTCTCCACATTCTTGTAGGTTTTATGGATAAGGCGCGGGACGAATTCAGTGAGTGGGCAAGCGAACGATCGGTGCGCCGGGAATGCAGCACACCAAGGCGCCCTTGCGTTGAACGCAAAGGCAACCGGAAAGGGAAAGGGTTTGAACACGAGGCAGGAACGCGTTACGTAAAACGTGCAGAGCAGAGCTGAAGGTTTTCATCGACGGCACCTATCGTTGTTTCTTGTTTTTGTTTCGCCCTCCCCGCACTCAAGGCTGGCTTGAGGTCGATCGGGACGTTGATAGTCGGCAACCTGGAAATGACTTTATTGGAATTTAATTTCCATATCAACTCATTTTAGAATTTTATTCTAATTTTATTCCATGACCGCATGCAGGCTTCATTTCAATCGCCTGATGGCGTTCGAAACTCAGCCGTGCGGCGTCTAGAACGCGGGTGGTCGCCAGTGCATCACGGGCCTCGACCGGCAATGGGCCAGCGCCTTGCAACGCGGTTTGCAGCTGTAAATAGAACTGATTCCAGCAACCACGCTCAGACGGAATCCGCTCGCGCTCTTCACCGTGCTCGAACCAGCCCCAGCGTCGATGCTCTTCAACGCCCCAGCGATCACCTTCGGACGTTGGCGTCAGCCCGGCCAGCGCCAGGGCCTCTTGTCCGTCCAGACCGTCGACGCTGTAGCAACCTGCCGTACCGTTGACCCGAAAACGCGGCCCGGGATTGTTTTGCAGGCAACTACCGCTCAAGTGCGAGGTCACGCCATTGGCATGGGTCAGCGAGAGGAAAAAGCCGTTGTCGAAAAGCTGCTCCTGATTGAGGTAGTCCAGCTCGGCATAAACCCGCGTCACCGGTCCGAACAGTTGCAACGCCTGATCCACCAGATGACTGCCCAGATCGCGCAGGAACCCACCGCCGCTGCCCTTGCCCACTGACTGCGGCGAATAGCGTTCTACGCTGGACTCAAAGCGCGTGACCTGACCCAGTGCTCCGGATTCGACGAGTTTGCGTACCGTGAGAAAGTCCGAGTCCCAGCGCCGGTTCTGATAGACGCTGAGTGGGACCTTGCGCTGCTCGGCAGCGGTTACGAGCGCTTCGGCCTGCTGTGCATCGGCAGCGAAGGGTTTGTCGCAGACCACCGCTACCCCGTACTCAATCGCTTCGAGCACCAGCGCCGCCCGCCCTTCCAGCGTGGTGGAAATCACCAGCACATCGACCCCGACTTCCACCAACTGGCCAATGTTGTCGAAGGCCGGGACGCCGGGGTATTCAGCCGCCAATAGCTGACGACGCTCGGGGGAACGCGTCACCACGCCGACAAAAGTCGCCGCTGGCAAGCTACTGATCAACGGCGCATGAAAAAACCGGCCACCGTGGCCGTAACCGACAAGTCCGATTCGCATGAAGCTTTCCTTTTGGCGCTGAACAAAACGGGGAATAAGATCAGACATCAATCCTGTGGCGAGGGAGCTTGCTCCCGCTGGACTGCGCAGCAGTCCTGAAACCTGCAACCGGTTCCTCCAGGTAGAGCCCATTGGCAGGTTTTACGTTCGCTACGCGACCGAGCGGGAGCAAGCTCCCTCGCCACAATGTCTGGAGGCGTTCCCGAAAATGCTTATCGACACAACTCGCGGGTCACGCGCTCGAGCATCATCCGGTTGGATTCGTCCGGGCGATCTTCCCAGGCGAACACCGAGACCGTGGCAATGCCGTCGAACTTGATCTCGCGCAGGGTGCTGAAGAACGCTTCCCAGTCGACTTCGCCCTGACCGATGTCCAGATGCTGGTGCACCGTGGCCGTAACGCCCGGCGGGTTGATGATGTAGCGCAGCCCCGACGAAGCCTTGTGGTTGTAGGTGTCGGCGATGATCAAGTGGCTGAGTTTGGAGCCCGCGTACTTGAGCATCGAGGCGATGTCGCCTTTGCCGTCGTCGTAGAAGAAGGTGTGCGGCGCCGCGTAGAGGTAGTTGATCCAGTCGCGATCAAGGCCGCGAATGATGTCGACCGACTCGTTATTGCGCTCACAGAAATCATACGGGTGCGCCTGGATATCGAGCTTGATGCCTTCGCGTTCAAACTCGGGAATCAGCTCGTCCATGGAACGCATGAACTGGTTCTCGCAGACCAGCGGGTTGTCCGACTGACCGGTGAACTCGGTGTTGACCAGCTCACAGTCCATCTCGACGGCAATCTGGATCGCGCGCTTCCAGTTACGCACCGCCGCCACTCGCAAGCCTTCATCGGCGGCGGCCCAGTGGTACATCGGGAGCAAGGACGAGAGCTTCACCCCGGTGTCGCTCAGGGCTTTGCGAAACTCCTTGATCCGCGCCTTGTCGACACGCGGGGCCTTGTAGAACGGCAGGAAATCTTCCCGGGGTGAAAGCTCGATGTGCTCGTAACCGAGCTCGGCGACCTTGTCGACCATCTTGCCCAGGGACAGAGTGCGGTACATGTAGGGGTCTAGTGCGATGCGCATTTTTTTGTTCTCCTCTCGTTCCCACGCTCTGCGTGGGAATGCATCCCGTGACGCCCCGCGTCACATTCTGGAGCGGACGCGCAGCGTCCATGGCGGCAACGATCAGGTTGCGGTGGTTAGCCGTAGAAACGGGGGCGGTCTGGCAGTGCGACGTTGACGATCGCCCCGCTCTGCTGTGCTTCGATGCAGGCATCCGCCGCCACCGCCGCGGCAAAACCATCCCAGGCCGACGGCCCTCCGACCTGCCCGGCGCGTACGCCATCGATAAAGGCCTGCAACTCAACGTCGTAGGCGGCGATGAAGCGGTCCTTCCAGTCCATCAGAATCGCGTTGGACAGCTTGGCCCCGCTGCGCATCTGCACCTGCGACGGCTCCGGCAGCTTGGCGATACCGGTCTCGCCAACCACTTCGCACTGAATGTCATAACCGTACTGGCAGTTAACGAAGACTTCGACGTCGATGCGCGTGCCCTTGGCGGTTTCCAGCAGGACGATTTGCGGGTCTTTCAGATGGGCGTGGGCCTTGCTGGTCTTGCGCGGGAACACCACTTGTACCGACACGTAATCGTCGTCGAGCAACCAACGCAGCACATCCAGTTCATGGATCAGCGTGTCGGTGATCGCCATGTCGGTCTTGTAGTTCTCACCCACGGTCGGGTTGCGGTGAGCGCAATGCAGCATCAGCGGCTCGCCGATCTGGCCACTGTCGATCACCGCTTTGAGTGCCCGGTAACCCTCATCGTACGGGCGCATGAAACCGACCTGCACCAGACGTTTGCCGTGGGCCACTTCGGCCTCGACGATCTTGCGGCAGCCCTCGGCGGTGACCGCCAGCGGCTTCTCGCAGAACACCGGTTTACCCGCCGCAATCGCCGCCAGCACGAACTCTTCGTGGCTCGGTCCCCAGGAGGTGACCAGAATCGCTTCGACGTCCGGCGCCTTGATCAGCGCGTGGCCGTCCGGGTACACCTCGGCGGTCAGCTTCAGGTCGGCAACCACTTTGGCGGCCTGCTGCAGATTAATGTCGGTAACCGCCACCACCTGGCTGTTGAGCAGGGTCTGGCTGCAACGACGGATGTGATCCTGACCGATGGCGCCGGTGCCGATGACGCCTAGCTTTAAAGACATGCGAAGACTCCTTCCTGTTGAGATGACAGAGCAATCAGTACTGACGGGCCTTGGCCAGTCGTTCATTAAGGGTTTTGGCTACCGCATCGGTACGTGCGCTGGTGGAGACTTGCGCCACACCCACCCGCCACCAGGACAGGTATTTGTGGATCATGGTCTTGGGCAGGACCTTGATGTCGATCAGCGTCGACACCGTCTGCAACCGCGCATCGGCCAAGGCCGCTTGCAGTTGTTCGACGGTGTTGACCTTGTAGGTCTTGCAGCCATAAGCCGCCGCGCTCATGGCAAAGTCCACCGGGACGAAGCCGCCATCGAGCTTGCAGGTGGAAGGGTTGCGGAAACGGAACTCGGTGCCGAAGCTGTCCATGCCGTGTTCCATCTGCAAGTTGTTGATGCAGCCGAAGGTCATGTTGTCGAGCAGGATCACGTTGATCTTGCGCCGCTCCTGGATCGAGGTGGCCAGCTCCGAATGCAGCATCATGTACGAGCCGTCGCCCACCAGCGCATAGACTTCGCGCGTCGGCTCGGCGAGTTTCACCCCAAGCGCGGCATTGACCTCGTAGCCCATGCACGAATAACCGTACTCGACGTGATAGGTGTTCACGCCCTTGCTGCGCCAGCTGCGCTGCAAGTCGCCGGGCAAGCTGCCGGCAGCGGCGACGATCACCGCGTCGTCGGCCAGGGTTTGGTTCAACACGCCGAGCACGCGGCTTTGGGTCAGGCAGGAACCGGTCAGCTCGATAAATTCGCGCAGCACCGCCGGCTCCATGTGGTCGTTGATTTCCGGGATGAAGTCCTGGGTCTGGTATTCGACCTGATAGACCCGATCCACCTCTTCATCCAGTTGCGCCTTGGCCTGATGTGGTTGATCACCCCAACTGGAGCGGTAATCGGTCAAGGCTTCAGACAACGCCTGCAAGCCGGATCTGGCGTCGGCCAGCAACTGCACACCATCGAGTTTCAGCGCATCGCAAGGGCTGATGTTCAGGTTGAGAAACTTCACCTCGGGATGCTGGAACAGCCATTTCGACGACGTGGTGAAGTCCGAGTAGCGAGTGCCGATGCCAATGATCAGATCGGCTTCCTTGGCCAGCAGGTTCGCCGCCAGGCAACCGGTTTCGCCGATGCCGCCGACGTTCAGCGGATGACTGGAAACTACCGCACTCTTGCCAGCCTGGGTCTCGGCGAACGGGATGTCGAAACGCTCGGCAAACGCCTGCAACGCGGTATTCGCGCCCGAGTATTTGACCCCGCCGCCGCAGATGATCAGCGGTTTGCGCTTGCCTTTGAGCAGCGCTACAGCGTCGCCGAGCATGGCTTCGGTGGCCGGGCGACGGTCGATGCGGTGCACGCGTTTTTGCAGGAAGTAATCGGGGTAATCATAGGCTTCGGCCTGCACGTCTTGCGGCAAGGCCAGCGTCACCGCGCCGGTTTCCGCCGGATCGGTGAGCACGCGCATGGCGTGGATCGCCGCGCTCATCAGTTGTTCGGGACGGTTGATGCGGTCCCAGTATTTGCTCACCGCTTTGAAGGCATCGTTGGTGCTGATGCTCAGGTCGTGGAACTGCTCGATCTGTTGCAGCACCGGGTCCGGTTGGCGACTGGCGTAGACGTCACCCGGCAATAGCAGCAGGGGAATCCGGTTGGCGGTGGCCGTCGCCGCAGCAGTCAACATGTTCGCCGCACCGGGGCCGACCGATGAGCTGCAAGCGTAGATCTTGCGCCGCAGATTCTGTTTGGCAAAACCGATGGCGGCGTGGGCCATGCCCTGTTCATTGCGGCCCTGATGGACGATCAGGTCACCGCTGTCCTGCTCCAGCGCCTGGCCGAGGCCGAGCACATTGCCGTGGCCGAAAATGGTGAAGATCCCGGCGACGAATTTGCTTTGAACCCCATCGACCTCGACGTATTGGTTGTCGAGGAATTTCACCAGGGCCTGGGCCATGGTCAGTCGTGTTGTGCTCATGTCCACTCCTTTTATGTGGATGCGACACTGTCTCTGCAGGAGCAAGGCTTGCCCGCGATAAAGGCGCCTCGGTGTTTCTGATACACCGCGTCATCGTTCATCGCGGGCAAGCCTTGCTCCTACAGGGGGCTAGTCAGCTCAGGGATTTCTGCAGGTGATCCATGCTTGCGCCGATTGCCTGGCGGATATCCGTCAGCCCGTGCACGCTGTCGGCAAACGGCTCGAACGACAGGTAGCCGCTGTAGCCGGTGCTGAGTAAGGTATCGATCTGCGCCGCGTTACCGAGGATGTCGCCCTCGCCCACCAGCACCCGATGGCCATCGCGGATGGACGCCAGCGGCGCGTGCGCGTCCTCGACGCCCGAGATGTGCACCAGCCCGGTCAGCTCGGGGAAGAACTCGTGTTCTCTGGCCAGATGATGGTGAAAGGTGTCATGCACCAGACGGAACACATCCAGCCCGCCAATGGACTTGATCGCATCCACTGCGGTGCGTTTGCGCCGCAGTGAACACTCTTCGAAACCCAGCGGTTCGATGAAACCGAGAATCCCGTATTCGCGCAGGATTGGCGCCAGTTCGCTCAACGCAGTACGCAAGCCAGCGCTGCGTTCAGCTTCATTGCGCGGGTCGGCGCGATCATTCAGCGGGCACATCACCAACCCTTGCGCGCCGCAATCGCGGGCATAGGCGGCGAGTTTCAGGGCGTGTGCGCGGCGCTCGTCGTTCCACACATCGAACGGGTACAGCGCGTTGATCGACAGCACGCTGATCCCGTTGGCCCGGCACAACTGGCGCACACGCTCGGGCGGCGTACCGTCTTCGATTTCGATGCCCTTGAGGTCGTTGCGGATCTCGATGGCGTCGGCTTTCAGGGCTACCGCCAGCTCAATGAATTCCGGCAGCGACAAACGTGGGGCAACCATACGGTTCAGGGCGAAACGCAGGGGCTGGCTCATTATTCTTGTTCTCCGCACTCAAGGTGTTTATTTGGCAGTGGGCATGCTGAACTCAGGGCCTTTGGCGATGCTGTCCGGCCAGCGCTGCATGACGCTTTTGTAGCGGCTGTAGAAACGAATGCCTTCTTCACCGTAGGCATGGTGATCGCCGAACAACGAACGCTTCCAGCCACCAAACGAGTGCCAGGCCATGGGCACCGGAATCGGTACGTTGATGCCGACCATGCCGACCTTGATGGTGCGGGCAAACGCCCGGGCAATCCCGCCATCGCTGGTGAAGCACGACACGCCGTTGCCAAACTCATGAGCGTTGATCAGCGCCACGGCGCTGGCGAAATCTGCAACCCGGACGATGCCCAGTACCGGACCGAAAATTTCCTGCTGGTAGATGCTCATCTCGGTCGTGACCTTGTCGAACAGCGTTGCACCGACAAAGAAGCCATTCTCCGCACCCGGCACCTTGAAGCCGCGACCATCGACAATCAGCTGCGCGCCCTGGGCCACGCCTTGATCGATGAAGCCTTCGACCTTGGCCTTGTGCTCGGCGGTAACCAGCGGCCCCATGTCGCTGTCGCCCTGCATACCGTTGCCGACCTTCAACTGATCGATGCGCGGCAGCAATTTGGCAATCAGTTTGTCGCCAACGTCGCCTACCGCCACGGCAATCGAGATCGCCATGCAGCGTTCGCCGGCCGAGCCGAATGCAGCGCCAATCAACGCATCGGCGGCCTGATCCAGATCGGCGTCGGGCATCACGATCATGTGGTTCTTCGCCCCGCCCAGCGCTTGCACACGTTTGCCACGGGCCGTGGCTTGCTGGTGGATGTACTCGGCAATCGGCGTCGAACCGACAAACGAAATGGCTTCGATATCCGGGTGCTGCAGCAACGCATCGACGGCGCTCTTGTCGCCCTGCACCACGCTGAACACACCGTCCGGCAAACCGGCTTCAGTGAGCAGGCGCGCCATCAGCAAACTGGCCGACGGATCACGCTCCGAAGGTTTGAGGATGAAACAATTGCCGGTGACCAGCGCCAGCGGAATCATCCACAGCGGCACCATCACGGGGAAGTTGAATGGCGTGACCCCGGCACAAACGCCCAACGGTTGACGCAGATTCCAGTTGTCGATGCCACCACCGATGTTGTCGCTGAATTCGGTTTTCAGCAGGTTCGGCGCACCGCAGGCGTACTCGACGATCTCGATACCACGAGTGACTTCACCCTTGGCGTCGGAAAAAACTTTGCCGTGTTCGCGGCTGATGATTTCTGCCAGCTCATTGTGATGACGGTCGAGCAGTTCCTTGAACTTGAACATCACCCGCGAGCGGCGCAGCGACGATTGCTCGGACCAGGCCGGAAACGCCCGCAGTGCCGAAGCCACGGCTTCATCGACGGTCTGCTGGCTGGCCAGCCCGACCCGCGCCTGAATCGCGCCAGTGGCCGGATTGAAGACATTGCTGAAGCGCTCACTGCCAGTGTCCTGCACCTGGCCGTTGAGGTAGTGGCCGATAACCTTGGCATCACTCATTGTTATTGTTCTCCGTCAGTCTTCAGAATTCAGAGGTCCAGCAGCCAGCTGTGCTGCGGATCGTTGTGGAACTGCCAGACCCGTTTCGGGCCGGCCATGACATTCAGGTAATACGACTCGTAGCCGTAAGGCACGCTGACCGGGTGATACCCCTTGGGCACCACCACCAGATCGCTGTTTTCCACGGCCATGGCCTGATCGATGGAACGGTCATCGGTGTAGACCCGCTGAAAAACGAAGCCTTGCGGCGGGTTGACCTGGTGGTAATAGGTCTCTTCGAGAAAGCTCTGGTGCGGCAGGTCGTCGGTGTCGTGCTTGTGCGGCGGGTAGCTCGACGAATGCCCGGACGGTGTGCGCACTTCCACCACCAGCAGTGAGTGCGCAGACTCGGTGTCGGGCAGGATGTCGCAGACGTAACGGGTGTTGGCGTCCTTGCCGCGCACGCTGCGCTTCATGCTGTCGGGGGTGATCAACCGTGGCGCGAGACCTGCCGAGGCCGAACCGGGAGCAGCGCACACGGCGATCTGTACATCGCTGAGGGCAACCACTTGCGCCTGACTGCCGGGCGGCAGGTAGGCGGCGAACGGTGATTTGTCTTCGAACACCGATTGGCGGTCGCCGATGTTGTCCCAGTTGAACGCGCCCTGCCCTGGAGCCTCACCGCTGACATCAACCCGACCGCTGAGCAGCACCAGGCACAGTTCTTTATCGCCCGCGCTGACCGGCAAGGTTTCGCCGAGGCTCAGGCGGTAGGCGCTGAAACCAACGTATTCCAGCGCTCCGGCGGGTACCTCGACCAGGGTCCGGCCCTTGGCGCTGCTCTTGACCAGCAGGCTCATTGTCCGGTCCTCTGATCGAGCAAGGCGCGCAAGGTCTCGTAACCTTTCTTGGCATAGACATAGCTCGGCGCGACGGCCGGATCCTGCTCGGCCTCGACCACCAGCCAGCCGTGATAATCGGCGGCCAGCAATACGTCGAGCAGCGCGGCAAAGTCGATATCACCGTCGCCCGGCACGGTGAACGTGCCGTTGATGATGCAGTCCGGGAAGCTCCAGAGATTGTTGCGCGCCAGTTGCACCACCGGTTTGCGTACGTCCTTGAAATGCACGTGGCAGATGCGCCCGATGTGCTTGCGCAGCACCTCGAGCGGTTCGCCGCCACCCATGTAGCAATGGCCCGAATCGAACAGCAGGCCGACTTCGCTGCCGGTCAGGGACATCAGTTTATCGATGTCTGCCGGCGATTCGACATACGCGCCCATGTGGTGGTGATACGCCAGACGCACGCCCTGGGACAGGGTGAAACGTGCCAGCTCGTTGAGCTTGTCGGCGTATTCCTGCCAGGCCTGCTCGGTGTGAAAACGCGGGCGTTCGACCAGCGGAATCCGTTGGCCCTGAATCGAATCGGCGACTTCGCCGTAGACCAGCACCTTGGCGCCATTTTTCGCCAGCAACTCGACATGGCTGCCAATGGCCTCGATTTCTTCAGCCACCGAACGCCGCGCCAGGCGGCTGGAATACCAGCCCGAGACCAGCGCCAGGTCGTAAGGCCGCAGCACATCACCGACCCCTTTGGCGTCCTTGGGAAACTTGCCGTTGAGTTCAAAACCTTCGTAGCCAATTTCCTTGCCTTCGCTCAGGGCAGTGCTCAGCGGCGTTTCCCCACCGAGGGCCGGCAGATCGTCGTTGCTCCAGGAAATCGGGTTGATGCCAATTCGGATAGCGGGCATGGCTGCACCTTTTATTGTTTTCTAAATAAACGCTGAAAGTGTCGACCGAACACTTGTGGCGAGGGAGCTTGCTCCCGCTGGACTACGAAGCAGGCCCAAACCTGGCAGCACAGTGCAACAGGTAAACCACGTCTACAGGTTTTACGACTGCTTCGCAGCCGAGCGGGGGCAAGCCCCCTCACCACAAAAAACCGGCGTGTCACAAAATACTTGGTCAGGCGCGGGCGGTGCGCCAGGCATTGATCAGTTCGACAAACGTGCCCTGCACTCTCTGGATCAGCGCTTCGTCATCGATCTCGCCGGCCAGCCACGCTCGACTCGGCTCCTGAAAAATCGTCCGGCCGACGGCAAACCCGCGACAGGTTTTGCTCTGGCTCGCTTGTGCAAAGCCTTCGGCCAGCGTTGCGGCCGGTGCATTCAGCCCCAGCAGCACCACGCCTCGGCAATAGGGGTCGCGCTCCTGGATCAGATCATCGAGCTGTTTCCACTCCTCGCTGCTTTGCGCCTCGATCTTCCACCAGGCCGGGAAAATACCCAGGTTGTATAGGCGCTTGATCGCGCGATAGAGCACGTCCGGATGCGCTGACGGGTGATCCTTGGGCGGGATGATTTCCAGCAGTAACTCATGGCCGCTGACCTGCGCCGCCTGATACAACCCCTTGATCTGCGCTTCCTGTTCCAGACGCAGCAGCGGTTCGTCGTCGGGGTGAAATTGCACCAGGCACTTGATGATTTGTTCCTGCGGCCAGGCGATCAGGTTGCTGCCAATCGAACGACCATGTTCGAAGGCCAGTGGCCGTGAACCTTGCACTTCCACCGGACGCGCCACCCACCAACCGCGACCGGTGGCGGCATTCAGCGAGTCCTGGCCGAAACGCTGGTCAGCCAGCAGACCGACATCCGCCTCGATGCCCTGCCGACGCAGGTCCGCTTCGACCCGCTCCACGGCTTTGATGAACAACTGCTTGAGTTCGCCGATGCTGCTCAGCTCGCGACCGCCCTTTTGCGCCAGTTCCACCAGTTGCCCGCGATGGTCAAAGGCAAAGATGAACAACTGCTTCCAGGTTTTGCGCGGCACGCTGACCTGATGCAGACGTTGCAACACGGCATCCTGGTCCGGCCGGGTGATCGGCACCGGACTGTTGAACAGGTAATCCAGTTCGGCGCGGGTCGGCATCGCCGGGGCGCAGGCGTGGCGAGAAACCACCAGGCCGCCGCAGGCGTTGGCCAACTGGCAGCAGCGCTCATCGCTGGCATCCTCCAGCCAGCCACTGAGGAAGCCCGACATGAACGCATCGCCAGCGCCGAGCACATTGAGCACTTCGACCCGCACACCGGGATAGATCGCGCCGTCTTCGAGACGAACCGGAATCACCCCGTGAATCACCGTGCAGCCTTGCGGCCCGAGCTTGACCACCAGGGTCGCCGCTGTCAGACGACGGACGTTGCGCAGTGCACTCAACAAGTCCTCGCTGCCACCGGCAATCAGGAACTCCTCTTCGGTGCCGACAATCAGGTCGAATCGCGGGAGGATTTTCTGTACGTGCTGGCTGACCTGCTGGTCGGCGACGAAACGGGTTTCGCCATCCGCCTTGCCCGCCAAGCCCCAAAGAACCGGCCGGTAATCGATGTCGAGAATGCGTTTGACGTTGTGCTTTTCAGCGTACTCCAGCGCCTGGATGCTCGCCTTGTAGACGCCGTCGGTAGAGAAATGCGTGCCGGTGATCAGCAAGGCTTTGCTGGAGGCGATAAAGGCTTCGCTGATGTCTTCGGCGCGCAGGGCCATGTCGGCACAGTTTTCGCGGTAGAACACCAACGGAAAGGTTTCGCGGTCCTTGAGGCCCAACAAAACCATGGCGGTGAGGCGCTCCGGATCGACCTTGATGCCGCTGACATCGCAACCTTCACGGGCCAGGGATTCAACCAGGAAGCGCCCCATGTGGTCGTCCCCCACCCGGCTGAGCATGGCCGACTTCAGCCCCAACCGGGCCGTGCCGAAGGCGATGTTGGCGGACGAACCTCCGAGGTATTTGGCGAAGCTCGAGACATCCTCCAGCCGTGCACCGACTTGCTGTGCATAGAGGTCGACGCCAAGGCGCCCGAGGCAAATCAGATCCAATTGACGCCCACTGGCAAAACGAGTCTGGCCCATGCTGGCTCCTGTTATTTTTATCAGCCTGCGTTCGGGGCGACGGTGGCGCCGAACACTCTTGGTGGATGCAGACTAAAACGTGTGGCGCCCACAAATCAATATTTATTCCAATAAATTTTTACGTGGAATATTTTTTCCAATAAACTTTTACAGAACCGCTCCAGACACTGTGCATCGTTTCAGCACGTGTCCGGCTGACCCACGGCTCAAGATTTTATTCACGCCTACCCTGTAGACTGCGCACAGCCAACCTATTGTCATGGGCAACGCTTCACCGAGCGGCCCAATAAGAACAAGCCAGAAGGATTATCTATGTCCCGCACCGATCAGCCGGCTACCGCCGAGACCACGCCGCAAAGCGACCTCGCCAGCCCCCCGATCAATGCCGAACGCTTGCTGCAGCTGATCACCAACGAATACGAAAGCCTGCCGCGGCAGCTCAAACGCATCGCCAGCTACATGAGCCAGCAGAGCGACCGGATCATGGTCGACCGCATCAGCGACATCGCGCGCGAATGCGAAGTACACCCTTCGGCCATCGTGCGTTTCTCCCAGCGCTTTGGTTTCAGCGGTTTCAGCGAAATGCAGGCGTTGTTCCGCGAGGCGTACACCCACAAGACCACGCCGGTGCAGAACTACCAGCAGCGCATTCGCAGCATGATCGCCAACAAATCGCAGAAGGCCAGCGGCGGCGACCTGGCGCGCGAGTGCATCAACGCCACGCTGTCAGGCATCGAACGCCTGGGCCTGGAACTGGATGACCAGTCCTTCGAGAAAGCCGTGGACCTGGTGGTGAATGCCGACAACATCTACGTGGTCGGGGTGCGCCGCTCGTTCGCGGTGGCCGATTACCTGGTGTACAACCTGCAACACACCAACAAGCGCATTCACCTGGTCTCGGGACTGGGCGGCAGCTACCGCGAGCAAATGCGCAGCGTGCGGGCCAATGACCTGGTGATCGCCATCAGCTTCACGCCTTACGGCAAGGAAACCCAGCATTGCCTGCGCATCGCCCAGCACCATCAGGCGAAAACCCTGATCATCACCGACAGCAACCTGTCACCACTGGCCAAACGGGCGAACACAGTGCTGCTGGTCAATGAAGGTTCTTCGTTTGCGTTCCGCTCCTTGAGTGCAACCTTGTGCCTGTGCCAGGCGCTGTTCATCGCCGTGGCCTATCGCCTGGAGCTGAAGATGGATGAGATTCACGAGCAGGTCGGGTTCGAGGACTGACCCTCAGCGCCATGATGGGTGTGGGCCTGCAATGAGCCCGGCACCCCGGCGCGATTCAGCCCGCCGCTTTCGATCCAGGCCTGGGTCGACTGATAAGCGCGCTGCAGCAGTTGATCGGTCTGGGTGAAATCGAACACCGAGATCCCCAGCGGACACAGCGGCGCGACCACGTGGATCGCCGCTCGCGGTGAATACAGTTCAATGTCGCGCACCAGCTGGCGCATGCTCATCAGGTTCAAGGTGTGCAGCGCCAACGCCACCAGCCCCGAGGGCGGACTGGGGCAGTCACAACCGAATCCGGTCGGCACCACGACAACCCGCGTCGCGCCCAGGTACACCGCACTGGCAATCGGCGTATTGCTGGCCACGCCGCCGTCGATCAACAGCTTGCCGCCGATCTGCACACACGGAAACACCAATGGAATCGCCGCACTGGCCAGCAACGCCTGCTCGACACTGCCACTGGACAGCAGCTCTTCGGCGCCGGTCAGCAAATTGGTGGTAACGATGTGCAGCGGCAACTCGGTGTCTTCGATCTGCTTGAAGGGCAACGCCCGCCGCACCAGATGTTCCAGCGCCGCAGACTGCAACAGAAAACCCCTGCGCCGAAAAATCGCCGACAGGCTATCGAGCAACGAAAACGGAAACACATCGGCCTTGCGCAAACCACGCCAGAAGTCCGCCAGCTCGGCCACCCCTTGCGCGTTCGGGCGCGCAGCGAAGTACGCACCGTTGATGGCACCGACCGAGGCACCGATCACCATATCGAACGACACGCCCGCTTCGACCAGCGCCTGCAACATGCCGACCTGAACCGCACCGAGGCTGCCGCCACCGGCAAGGACGAGCGCAGTTTTTTCGGCGGGCATGACAGACCTCCAGAAACATCCGGGTACCTAGACTCTCAAGCATAGCGGCTGAGCCCGAGTGCACTGGCGAAGGTCATGGGTTTACCGCTAAATTGGCGGCGCACTGTCTACGCATTATCAAAGGAGCTGTACATGAAGCTGATCGGAATGCTCGATTCACCTTATGTAAGACGCGTCGCCATTAGCCTGAAATCGCTGGACATCCCGTTCGAGCACGCCTCGGTGTCGGTGTTCCGGCACTTTGCGCAGTTCCAGCAGATCAACCCGGTGGTCAAGGCCCCGACGCTGGTGCTGGACAACGGCGAAGTGCTGATGGATTCGACCTTGATCATCGACTACCTGGAAGCCTTGAGCGGACCGGACAAGAGCCTGATGCCCGCGCAACTGGACCAGCGCGTGCGTGCATTGCGGCTGATCGGCCTGGCCCTGGCGGCTTGCGAGAAGTCGGTGCAGATCTATTACGAGCGCACTTTGCGACCTGCCGAGAAACAGCATGAACCGTGGCTGGAACGCGTCGGCGGGCAGTTGCTGGCGGCGTATTCGGCGCTGGAACAGGAACTGGTCAAGCAGCCACTGAAGACCGACGGTTCCCTCGACCAGGCGGGCATCACCCTCGCCGTGGCCTGGAGCTTCACCAATCTGGTGGTGCCGGATCAGGTCAGTGACGCGCAGTTCCCGAAAATCCGCGCGTTCACTGCCTACGCCGAACAGCTGCCGGCGTTCGTCAGCACACCGATTACCTGAAGACCTCCACCTGACGTGTAGGCGCCTGGCTCGCCAATAATGGCATCCGTGAGACCGCCATCGCGGGCAAGCCTTGCTCCTACACAATCTGCATCAATCATCAATATCCGCCGCCCCCGAACCGTAGGAGCAAGGCTTGCCCGCGAAGACGACATCTGCAACACCGCTAAACCTCAAACCAACCCCATCGCCACCCGCTGCACCAGCCCATCGGCATGACAAATCACCCGGTTACGCCCGGTGGTCTTGGCCGCATACAGCGCCTCATCGGCATCGTTGAGCCATTGCAGGGCTTCAGTGTGCATCGGGTCGAACGCAGCCAGGCCGATGCTCAGGCTGACTTTCAACGCCGGATTCTGCTCGTAACCCACCCCCGAAAACCGATCGCGCAAGGCGTCCATCGCCTGGGCGGCGTGGGCCAGTGGCACGTCGGGCAGGATCACGCAAAACTCGTCGCCGCCATAACGCCCGGCCACATCGCTGGCGCGCAGGTTTTGCTTGAGGATTTTGCTCAACTGACGCAACACGATATCGCCAGCCACATGGCCGTAGGTGTCGTTGATGGTTTTGAAGTGGTCAATGTCGATCAAGGCAATCGCACCGCCCCGCTGCTGGCGCTGACAACGCTGGAACTCGACCTCCAGCGCATCTTTCCAGGCGCCGTGGTTCAACAGCCCGGTGAGGCTGTCGGTGCGACTCAGGGCCAACAGTTCGCGTTTGTGCTTGCCCAACGTGTGGGCCTGACGAAAGCAGATCCAGCCCAACACCAAGGGGTAAAACGTCAGCAACGGCAAACAGGCATACAACTGAACAGGGCTGGTTTGCGCGATGATCACCGGAAAGAAGATCAGCAGCCCGACACCCATGCCCAGCAACTGAGCCACCGTGCCGACAAGCAGAAAACGCAGGCCTCCAATGGCGACGTTGTTCATCGCCATCATTGACAACGTGGCAGTGCTGGGCAAGGGATTGAACTGGATGGCAGCGACCCAGAATCCGCCCATGAACGCGTCGATCAGAATATTGCGGTGTTCGGCGTGATAAGGCATAGGCGAGCGGCGCGCCCATTGATAGGCCAGGTGCGGCCAGATAAGGCCGTTGAACAGCATCAGCGCCAGCAGCCAATGCGGCGGTTTGAGTGGAATGATCGCCGCGCCCACGCAGAGCAGGCCCAGGACCATTCCCAGGATTCGCGATGTGTAAAGCCTCCGTGCCAGTGAAAGTCCCTTTCCTCCGTTATGGTGCATAAGGGGACAAAGCTCCTCTTCACTACTGACCTGAAACTACGAGTAACTCAGACAGGGATGTCTGGAAGTCTATCAGGGCGCAATCAAATAGCCATCACCGCTTGGCGGCCAGAAATAGCCCTGCCGGCAGGCCCATTGTCGAAATTTTGACTATAAATGACAAAGAACCCGGGCTTGAACACACCTCTGTAGCAGCTGCCGAAGGCTGCGTTCGGCTCGGTCCGCGCTCGGGCGTAGCAGTCGTGAACAGGAGTGACTTGGTATGCCTGACACAATCGAGTCCACCATTTTGCGACTGCTACGTCTGAACGCAGCCCGAGCCGAACGCAGCCTTCGGCAGCTGCTACGAGGCTTGTCATCTGATGAACATTCTCTACGACGAACGCATTGACGGTGCCCTGCCTCCGGTCGACAAGGATGCCTTGCTCAACGCCTTGCGCGAGCAGCTGCCGGAGCTGGACATTCTCTACCGCGAAGAAGAACTCAAACCCTATGAGTGCGACGGGCTCTCGGCCTATCGAACCACGCCAATGCTGGTGCTACTGCCACGTTATGTCGAGCAGGTTCAAGCCGTGCTCAAACTCTGCCATGCCCATCGGGTGCCCGTGGTGGCGCGTGGTGCCGGCACCGGGTTGTCCGGAGGTGCGCTGCCGTTGGAAAAAGGCGTGCTGCTGGTGATGGCGCGCTTCAACCAGATCCTCCACATCGACCCCGCCGCTCGCACCGCACGGGTTCAGCCGGGAGTGCGCAATCTAGCGATTTCCCAGGCCGTCGCACCGCTTGGCCTGTATTACGCGCCGGACCCGTCCTCGCAAATCGCCTGCTCGATTGGCGGCAATGTCGCGGAAAACGCCGGTGGCGTGCACTGCCTGAAATACGGCCTGACCGTCCACAATGTGCTGAAACTGGAAGTGCTGACGATTGAAGGCGAACACCTGACCTTAGGCTCGGACGCACTGGACTCCGCGGGGCTCGACCTGTTGGCGCTGTTCAACGGCTCCGAGGGATTGCTGGGCATCATCACTGAAGTCACGGTCAAACTGCTGCCCAAACCACAGGCGGCCAAGGTGCTGCTGGCGAGTTTCGACTCCGTGGAAAAAGCCGGAGGCGCCGTGGCCGAGATCATCGCTGCCGGGATCATTCCCGCAGGCCTGGAGATGATGGACAACCTGGCCTTGCGCGCCGCCGAAGACTTCGTTCACGCCGGTTACCCGGTGGACGCCGAAGCGATTCTGCTGTGTGAACTCGACGGCGTCGAAGCCGATGTACGCGATGATTGCCTGCGGGTTCGCGCCGTGCTGGAACGGGCCGGCGCCAGTGAAGTGCGCCAGGCCCGCGACGAGGCGGAACGGGTGAAATTCTGGGCCGGACGCAAAGCGGCGTTCCCGGCAATCGGGCGCTTGTCGCCGGATTACTACTGTATGGACGGCACCATCCCGCGACGCGAGCTGCCTCGGGTGCTCAAGGGGATTGCCGAACTCGCCAGTGAGTACGGCTTGCGAGTCGCCAACGTGTTTCACGCCGGCGACGGCAACATGCACCCGCTGATCCTGTTCGACGCCAACCAGCCCGGCGAGCTGGAACGCACCGAAGCCCTCGGCGGGAAAATCCTCGAACTCTGCGTCAAGGTTGGCGGCAGCATCACCGGCGAGCACGGTGTCGGCCGCGAGAAAATCAATCAGATGTGCGCGCAGTTCAACAGCGACGAGCTGACAGTGTTTCACGCAATCAAAATCGCCTTCGACGCCAAAGGCCTGCTCAATCCCGGCAAGAACATTCCCACCCTGCACCGCTGCGCCGAGTTTGGTGCGATGCATGTCCACGGCGGGCAACTGCCCTTCCCCGACCTGGAGCGTTTCTGATGCGCACCGAACAGGACCGGGACGCCAGCGCGGAATTACTGGAGCAGATCAACCAGGCCCGGGAGAACGCCACGCCGCTGCGCATTCAAGGCGCCAGCAGCAAGGCCTTCCTCGGTCGTGAGGTGGCTGGCGAGGTGCTCGACACCCGCGTCCATCGCGGCATCGTCAGCTATGACCCGACCGAACTGGTGATCACCGCTCGCTGCGGTACACCGCTGAGGGAATTGCTGGCGGCGCTGGATGCGGCCGGTCAAATGCTCCCTTGTGAACCGCCCTCCTTCGGTGAAGACGCCACGGTCGGCGGCATGATCGCCGCGGGGCTATCAGGCCCGCGTCGCCCGTGGGCCGGTTCGGCGCGTGACTTTGTGCTCGGCACCCGGCTGATCACCGGCAACGGTAAACAGCTGCGGTTTGGCGGCGAGGTGATGAAAAACGTCGCCGGTTATGATCTGTCGCGGTTGTTGACCGGCAGCTTCGGTTGCCTCGGCGTGATCACCGAAGTCTCGCTCAAGGTCCTGCCCAAACCGCGCCAGTGCCTGAGCATCAGCCTGGAACTCGACAGCGCCCACGCCTTGAGCAAACTCGCCGAGTGGGGCCAGCAACCGCTGCCCATCAGCGCGGCGTGCCATGACGGCCGGCAATTGCACCTGCGGCTTGAGGGTGGCGAAGGTTCGGTCAGCGCCGCCCATCAGCGACTCGGTGGCGAGGTGCTGGACGCTCAATTCTGGGAGGCGTTGAATGAACAACAGCTGACATTTTTCGATGAAGGGCTGCCGTTGTGGCGTCTGTCATTGCCGAACAACATCGGCCCGCTGACACTGCCCGGCGAACAGCTGATCGACTGGGCCGGCGCGCAACGCTGGTTGAAATCCGAGGCGCCGAACATTCAGTCGCTGGCCGCGGACCTGGGCGGCCATGCGACGTGCTACAGCCACGGCGTCAGCGACACGCCGTTCCAGCCGTTGGCGCCAGCGCTGTTGCGCTATCACCAACAGCTCAAGGCCCAACTCGACCCTCAGGGGTTGTTCAACCCTGGCCGGATGTACGCGGAGTTCTGAAGCATGCAGACCACCCTCAGCGAACAGGCCAAACGCCTGCCCCGCGCGGCAGAGGCCGAAAGCATTCTGCGCACCTGCGTGCACTGCGGGTTCTGCAACGCCACGTGTCCGACCTATCAGTTGCTCGGCGATGAACTGGACGGCCCACGAGGGCGCATCTACCTGATCAAGCAAGTGCTCGAAGGTCACCCCGCCACCGCCCAGACCCAATTGCACCTGGACCGTTGCCTGTCGTGCCGCGCTTGCGAAACCACCTGCCCGTCCGGAGTCGATTATCACAACTTGCTGGACATCGGTCGCGCCGTGGTCGATCAGGCGGTGCCGCGCTCGGCTGCCCAGCGCGTATTGCGTCAGGGTTTACGGGCGATGGCGCCGAACCCCGGACTGTTCAAGGCCTTGTTGCAAATCGGTGCAACTTTCCGACCGCTGATGCCGCGCGACCTCGAAGCCAAACTGCCACGCGACGTGCCGCCAGCGGGAAATTGGCCAACCACGGTGCATGCGCGAAAAGTGCTGATGCTCGAAGGCTGTGTGCAACCGGGTTTGTCACCGAACACCAATGCCGCCGCGGCGCGGGTGCTGGATCGACTGGGGATCAGCGTCAGTACCGTTAGCCAGGTCGGATGCTGCGGGGCGTTGGACTATCACCTCGACGCTCAGGAACAGGGGCTCAATCGCGCCCGCCAGAACATCGACGCCTGGTGGCCCGCGCTGGAAAACGGCGCCGAAGCCATCGTGCAAACCGCCAGCGGCTGCGGTGCGTTCATCAAGGATTACGGGCATTTGCTCAAGACCGATCCGGCCTACGCGGCTAAAGCCAAACGGGTCAGCGAGATGAGCAAAGACCTGGTGGAGATCCTGCGCAACGAACCCTTGGAGCGAGTGTGCGCAGCCACCGAACGACGAATTGCCTTCCACTGCCCGTGCACCTTGCAGCACGCGCTAAAACTCGGCGGTGCAGTCGAAGAACTACTGACCCGCCTCGGCTTCAACCTCACCAGCGTGCCTGACAGTCACTTGTGCTGTGGCTCGGCCGGGACGTACTCATTGACCCAACCGGTGCTCGCCCGGCAACTGCGCGACAACAGGCTCAACGCTCTGGAAAGCGGCCGGCCGGAGCTGATCGTCACCGCCAACATCGGTTGCCAGAGCCACCTCGCCAGCGTCGGACGGACACCAGTCCGGCACTGGATCGAGCTGGTGGATCAGATATTGCGTTGATCGCAGCAGTCATTTGCAGAATGAAGTTCAGAAGAAACTTCGTTTGTCAGCGTCGCCTGTGCCGAACAGAATCGGCCTACTCCACTGTCACTGCGCCGGGATTCGTGTTTATGAGCAACCACAACGTCGTCAGCCCAGACCTGATCCGCCAACGCTTCTCGCGAGCGATGTCAGACATGTACCGCGAAGAAGTGCCGCTGTACGGCGCCTTGATGGAACTGGTGGCGCAGACCAACGTCCAGGTGCTCGACAGCGATCCGGCGATTGCCCGACAGTTACGCAGCACAGGCGAAATCGAGCGCCTGGACCTGGAACGCCACGGGGCGATCCGCGTCGGCACCGCGCAAGAGCTGGCGACGCTCTGCCGCTTGTTCGCGGTGATGGGCATGCAGCCAGTCGGCTATTACGACCTGACGCCGGCCGGAGTGCCGGTGCACTCCACGGCGTTCCGCGCCGTGCATGAAGCGTCGTTGCAAGTCAGCCCGTTCCGGGTGTTCACCTCGCTGCTGCGCCTGGAACTGATCGAAAACCCCGAGCTGCGCGCGTTTGCCGAATCGGTGCTGGCCAAGCGTTCGATCTTCACCGCGCAGGCGCTGAAGCTGATCGAGCAGGCCGAACAACACGGCGGACTCGACGAGCAACAAGCCGAGGACTTCGTCGAACAGGCCCTGGAAACCTTCCGCTGGCACCACCGCGCCACCGTCACCGCCGCGCAATACCAACAACTCAGCGCCCAGCATCGGTTGATTGCCGACGTCGTCGCCTTCAAAGGCCCGCACATCAACCACCTGACACCGCGCACGCTGGACATCGACATCGTGCAGGCAAAAATGCCCGAATACGGCATCACCCCCAAAGCGGTGATCGAAGGCCCACCACGCCGCCAGTGTCCGATCCTGCTGCGCCAGACCAGTTTCAAAGCGCTGGACGAACCGATTGCGTTCACCGATCAGCAACAGGCTCTCGGCAGCCACAGCGCCCGCTTCGGCGAAATCGAACAACGCGGCGCCGCGCTGACGCCTGAAGGCCGCGCACTCTACGACCGCTTGCTCAACGCCGCCCGCGACGCACTCAACGACTTTCCCAACGAAGCCAACGCGGCGCGCTACCACAGCCTGATGGAACAGCACTTCAAAGCCTTCCCGGACAGCTACAACGAAATGCGCGAACAGGGTCTGGCCTACTTCCGCTACTTCGTCACCGAAAAAGGCCTGGCGGCTGATAGCGATGAACTCGGGTCCGCGTCATTGCGTGGCTTGCTCGACGCCGAGTACATCCGTGCAGTGCCGCTGGTGTATGAAGATTTTCTGCCGGTCAGTGCAGCGGGGATCTTCCAGTCGAACCTGGGTGACGCCGCGCAAACCCACTATGGCGAGCATTCGAATCGGCAGGCGTTTGAACAAGCGCTGGGGCGGTCGACTATTGATGAACTGGCGTTGTATGCCGATACGCAGCGGAGGTCGATTGAGGAGTGCTGCGCCGCGCTTAATGTGCCGTCGCTGAGCTGAGCGGCTGGCCCCACCGAACCCCGCACGCCGGCCCCAAGAGTTGCCGAGGGCAGCAACACCTGCACAGTAAGAAGAGTCGTTGTCACACTAGACGGCATGAAAACCGCTTGTGGTGCCACTTATATTGCCAGCCATCCAAAGGGCGCTGTGATTAGCCAGTTGAGGCGCCCCTTCAAACATTTACTGAGGAAATACTCCGCACAGTGCATTTCCCTGATAACCATGAACGATAGGCCCTAATACCATAAGAGGGCCACATGCATAAAATGGAGACTCCCAGGATTGTCCAGCGTGAAGCTTGCACACAGGCAACTTTAATGGAATGGGGAGAATGACAGCCCATAGCGTGATACCACACCACTCTCGCGTGGTCAGGTCGCTGTCTGTTTTCTGGTAGGTCAAGGGGATGCGCTCTTTTTCTTTCTCTGGCATTGATACCACTACCCCGACACAGCCAGTGAGATACATGGATATTGCGGTTACGGCCAGTATGTTTTTTATAGAGCGCTTAGGGGGCATCAGTGGCTTCATCCGTAAATCCATCAGTAAACAAAGACGACAGTCGACAGACCTTGTCGAATCACGTTGAGACCGCTCGCAAGGCCGTCAGGGCACAAATTAATCACTGAGATAGCCGGATCATCAGCAGAAACACGGGCTTCGGACATTTCCTGCACGCTGTAGCGGTTTTGGTGAACTTGTGTCGAATGGGTCAGGCGAATAGCCTTCGTCTGTCGCTGCAGAATCAGTGGCAAGGGTGTGGAAGCCCTTCAAAAAAATCTAGGTGCACGAGCGCCTCTAAATTCAAGCAGGCGCTTTTCCTTGATTTGGTTTCAGGAACAAGCCAATGAAAAAGATCACCCCCAATCGTCCCACCCCTGTCAGCTCTATCTTCGCCCTCACCCCCGACGTCGACACCGAAACCCTGCTGATCCACACCTCCGAAACCCTCGCCTCGCTCAATGCCATGGCCACCGATCTGGCCTTTGAACTCGAAGGCTCGCGTCGCAGCGTGGCGTTGGCGATTCAGCAGTTGGCTGTGCTGGGCGAGTTGATGGTCAACCGGGCGCTGGAACACCTCGACACGCATGATTCGGCATCTGGCGTTCGCCATTGAGTGTTCAGGTTCGTTTATCCAATGGATGGTTCAGCCATAGCTCGCGTTAATGCCCATCAGTTAATGTAAATCTTTGGTCAGGCGGGCATTTGTGGCGAGGGGGCTTGCCCCCGCCGGCCGGTTCGCGTTCGGACGAAGCCGTCATAAAATCGGCGGATGCATTTTTCCTGATGCAATGCGATCACCGATTTTAGGGCCGCTTCGCGACCCAGCGGGGGCAAGCCCCCTCGCCACAGGTTCTGCGTGTTGGTGATTGTGCTGCGATCTCCTACATTAGATCTTTGCTGTTTCGGACTTTGCGTTCACTTGATTGACCGTTATCAAACCCTGGAGTCACCCATTTTTTCTGCGTTACAACGCCCCTCCCCTCACTTCGCCGCACTGACAGTGATCTTCCCGATCATCTGCGGGTGCAGCGTGCAGTAGTATTCAAACGTCCCCGGCGTATTGAACTGATAGGAAAACTGGTCGTTTGTATCGAGCGCCGGCGAATGGAACACCTTGTGGGTTTCCATAATCGTATGGATCGTTTGATCGTCGTTGACCCAGGTCACTTTGGTGCCCACCGCTACCGTCACGTCCTTGGGCGCAAACATGAACTCCTTGATATCGATTTTGGTCCCTTCCGCCCATGCAGGAATCGACACCATCAGCCAACCCAAGGCCAGAACCCGCAGTAAATGCTTCATCTCAGCGCCTCCCCTAAACGAGTGTTGAATCGATCAATGCCAACGGATGATCGCCCTGCGTCGCCTTGACCTCGGTAATCCCCAGGTAGTTGCGCAGTTGATCGGCTGCCACGGTCATCGGTCCCGGTGCTGGCCCGACTCCGGGTGCGGGTTGCGGGTAAGCCGTGCCGCGTGCGGTGTGGAAGGTGATGTTGCCCTCGACTTTCTGGATGACCTGATGGATATGGCCATTGAGGACCGTCACCGAACCGTATTTGCGCAGCATGGCGATGGCCTGATCGCCGTCTTCGGTGCCCCAGCCCCATGGCTGGTAGATCGTCCACAATGGAATGTGGGTAAACACCACAACCGGTGTGCTGGTGCTCACCGCCTTTAAATCATCCTGCAGCCAGGCCAGTTGCTCGGCACCGAGCGTCGCCTCATGGCCGGCCTGGAAGTTGAAGACGTTGACCAGCGCGATGAAGTGCACGCCATGGTCGTTGAAGCTGTACCAGCCATTGCCTTTGGTACCTTTGCCATAGCGCTCGAGATAGAGCTTGCCGCCGCCCTCATCGAGGGTGTCGTGCTCACCCGGTATGTAGTGCACGGTTGAAGGCAGGCCTTTGAGCACAGACGCGGCAGTATCGAATTCCTCCGGTTTGGAGAGGTGGGTGATGTCGCCTGTGTGGAGGATCAGCGAAGGTCGTTTCGGCAGCGCGATAACTTTGTCGATGGCGACCTGCAAGGTCTTCAGCGGTTCGGGATTGGCTTCCTTGTTGAAACCGATGTGCGAGTCGCTGATTTGCACGAAGTGGAAGGTGCTGTCCAGCGCTTTCGGGTCCTTCACCTGGCCATCTTCGCCCAGGGCGAACGCTCGGGGAATGCCGCCGCTCAATGCCCAGATGACACCGGCACCCGCCCACGCCGAGCACTTGAGCAGGTGCCTGCGGTCGGGGTCCAGGGGGCCATCTGTACGCTTTTCATGTGATGCCGGACGAATGTTCATGGGAACGCCCTCGTAGCGGTCTACATTGATGAACTGACAGGATGTAAAACCGCGCCGGTCGGGGGTTTATTCCCGGGAAAAAATATTTTTCATTCCGGGAATAAAACACAGCGAATCCGGGTTATAGGGGGCAAAGGCTGGGGCACTATGAAGCGATTTGAGGAGCTGCTTGCACCGCATATGGATGCCGCTTACAACCTCGCGCGCTGGCTCACCGGCAGTGACAGCGCGGCACATGATGTGCTGCAGGAAAGTGCACTCAAGGCGTTCAGATTTCTGCATCGCTTTGCCGATGGCAATGCCAAGGCCTGGTTCCTGACGATCGTCCGCAACGAGAGTTACAACTGGCTAAAGGGCTCGGCCAGCCATCGTTGGGTCGCCATCGGCGATGAAATCTCGCAAGACAACTTTGCCCTGAGCCACAGCCAGACACCGGAGCTGCTCGCCATGCAGGCCGAAGACGCTGCACGGGTTCAACAGGCACTGCGCGCCCTGCCCCCGGCCTTTCGCGAAATGATCGTCCTCAAGGAATTGGAGGACATGCCTTACAAGGACATCGCGAAGGTGGTCGACATACCTCTGGGAACCGTCATGTCGAGACTGGCCCGGGCTCGCGCCATGCTCAAGCTGGAACTACTGAAGTTGCAAGGCCATGAATGAGATCAACTGCACGGTCTGCCACGAATTGATTCATGGCTACCTGGACCATGAACTGGACGCCACGACCACCGCGAACGTTGCCGGGCATCTGTCGCAGTGTGCCGACTGCCAACGTGTGCATGACGAAATGCAACGGCTGATCACCAGCGTCAAGGCCTATGCGCCGTATTACGCGGCGCCCGATGCGCTGATTCAACAGGTCTTCGTCAATCTCCCGTCACCGACCTCTCCGTGGCAAGCGTTGAGAGATACCACGCGAAAGTGGCTGGCACCGGCTTTTTCCGCGATCGCACTGGCCATGGCCCTGGTGCTGTATGTGGCCACGCCTTCGCCTGAGCAACCCTGGCTGGACGAAGCGGTGTCCAGCCATGTGCGCTCGCTGATGGCCCAGCACTTGAACGATGTCGTGTCGTCCGACCGGCACACGGTCAAGCCCTGGTTTACCGGCAAGCTGGATTTTTCGCCACCGGTGTTCGACTTCTCGGCACAGGGTTTTCCTTTACTCGGCGGGCGCCTGGATTACCTGCAACACCAGACGACCGCTGCGCTGTCTTACGGGCGGGCGAAGCACATCATCAACGTGTTCATGGTGCCGACGACAGAAACCGATCAGCCCCGGAAAAACCAGTTCATCCGCGGTTACAACGTGGTCGCGTGGCAACACAATCACATGCGTTTTATCGTGATATCCGATCTGGAAAAAACCGAACTGGAAGCCTTCAGCCAGTTGCTTGAACAGGGTGCTTTTTAACGAGAGGTGTGATTTGAAGGTTGTCGGTGTGATGAGGCGCAGCAAGAAATGTTGTTTATCGCGCCTGGAGGAAGGTGTTCGCCCAGTGTTATGGCCTGGCAATCCATGCACCGGTAAAGAGCCCCGACACTGAGCGAACGGGGGAATTTTAATGCAACGCAAACGTTCTGTCCGCTCACAAATTCTGAATAAATCTGGACACAATGTTCCCGCTAATTTGTTTGTAACGAAAAAAATCGAACCAATCCGACCACCCTTGTTTCCCTGAGCAGGAGCGCATGGATACCGGGCGGCGCTCTGGATCAGTACCCGGTCATTTCCAGATACCCGTTGCCGGCATGGCTGCCGCTCACCTGCACCGGCCCCTCCCAGTAGGGAATGCGCAAATCCATCCAGGCCCCGGGGTTCAGCGCGCTGCTGGTGATGTCCAGGCCTTTGCCCGGGACCTTGATCGACCAGCGCGTCGGCAAACGCCGCCCGGCCACCTCGGAAGACGCCAACGGTGTGAGGCTGATCTCGTCTCGCGAGAGTTGCACAACGCTGCCGTCCGGGTTGATCCAGCTGCCGGTCAGGTACACCCCTCCGCCCTTCTGTCGAATCCGGTACAGCATCACTTGCGCGCCACTGTCCAGGTGCAGGGAAAACCAGTCCCAACCGGTCTGGTTCGCCGTCAGCGGCTGGCTGCTCCACTCACGGTCGAGCCACGCCCGGCCACTGACCTGATACGTCGTGCCGTCGATTTCCAGGCTGCCGCTGGCCTGGAAGAACGGCTGGCTGTAGTAGTACGACGCCTGGCCCTGCTCGGATTTTTGACTGAAGCCTTGCTCGCCTTGCAGCACCAACGGCCGATTTGAGGTGAGTCGCAGCCGATAGTTGAAACCCTTGCCGCTGGCCTGCATGTGCATCTCGGCCAAAGGGTTCGCGGCGTCGGTTTGAGTGTTCAGGCGCCAGTCATCGATCCACGCCGTAAACGGCACGTTCTGAACCCCGGCCTGGCCGACGCCACCGCGGGCGTAACGCTCGGCGGCGTAGTGAACGGTCGCCGAGGTCACTGCCGCATGACCGAGCCAGACGATCTGGCTGGCCCAGCCGGGTTGCTCGGGCCCGGCCTTCAGCGCATTGCGAAACAGCGTCCACTGCACGCCGAACTCCCGGCCCTGCGAGTCCTTGAGGTTGGCGGTGATGTACCACCATTCAACGCGGTAACCCTCATGCGCACCGTGATCGGCCGGGAAGCTGAAAACCCGGCCCGGCGTCACTTGCTGGAACGCCGCCGCTTCACTGCCCAGCCCGGCGAAACTTTCGTTGTGCGTCGATGAGTCATCGCAACCCGTCAATGCCAGCAACAACACGCCAACGGCCCAGTTAATCCTCATGGGCAAAGCTCCTCAGCAGGTCCGCCGGTTGCGTGCGATAGAGCTTGAACAATGGCCAGGCCGAGGCCAGTAACGTCGCCAACATCGCCAGCCCCATCAATTCCACGAGTTGCAACGGGAACACCCGCAACGGCAGGCGCCAGCCAAACGCCTGAACGTTGATCACCGTGTCCAGGCACCAGGCCAGCGCCAGCCCCAAGGGTAACGCCACCACCAATGTCAGCAGGGCCAGCAACCAGGTCTGCCCGAGGTTGAGCAGCATCAATTGTCGGCGCGTCACGCCCAGCGCCCACAACGGTGCCAGTTGCCCGAGACGGCTCTGACTCTGGGTCAGCAAACTGATGAACAGCGCCACACCGGCCACGCCGAGGGTCAGGCTGTTGAGCGCCGCCGTCGCCGCGAAGGTCCGTTCGAACACCTGCGTCGACCAGCCCTTGAGTCGGGCCTGATCGACGATACGGCTGTCATCCAGGGCAAAGCGCGATTGCAGCGCCGTCAGTAGCGCGGGGATTTGCGCCGGATCGATACGCAGGTTGAAGCGACTCGGCGTCAGTTGCGGCCAGTAATGCAGCAGGTGTTCAGCGTTGACCAGCAAGTGCCCCTTGGGGTTGCCGTAGTCGGCATAGATCCCGATCAATTGCGGTGACCACGCGCCTTGTGGCGTGGGAATGCTCAGGTGGTCACCGAGCCGCAGCTTGAGTCGACGGGCCAGTTGTTCGCTGAGCATCACCGTGTCATGCGCTACCAACTGATCCCAGGGACGCTCGCCCAGTGCTTCAAGCAACGGCCAATGCTCGCGATAGGTCGGATGATCGATCACCCCGAAAAGGTCTGCCGGCCAGCCCTGCAACGACACCGCGACCTGCCAGCTCGGCAACACCGCGTTGATTTTTTGTTCCGGCAGCCACTGTTGCAGTTCGGTGGCCTGTGCCGGGTTCTGCGGGTTGACGTAAAGCTCGGCAGTCAGCCGTTGCTCCAGCCAGTCACTGAAGGTCTGACGAAAACCGGCGGTCATGCTGCCGGCACCGATGTTGGCCGCCAGCGCCAACAGCAGCGCCATCAAGGCCAGGCTCAGGGCAGGCAACTGCTGACGGCAATCGGCGAGAAACCATTGCCCCAGCACCGATCGGCTGCGCCGCACGAGCCGATTCAATACAACGTCGAGCAGCACCGGCAAACTCAATGCAGCACCGATCAACAACGCAGCCATCAACACAAAACCGCTGGCCAGGCTGTCACCCCACAGCAACGCAATCAGGCCGATCACCGCAGCGACTGCCGCCACCCAACCCTGACGCCGCAACCAGCGCGCGTGAGCCTGATGCCAGGCTTGCGGATTGGCCAACGCCAGCAGCGGCAATTGCGCCGCCCGCAGCAAACTGTTCGCCCCGGCCAGCAGTGCGCCGAGCAGGCTGACAGCGAGCCCGCTGAACCACCACAGCGGGCTGAGGCTCAACCGTCCCGCCACTTCCGCGCCATATAAACCACGCAAGCTGGCGGCAACGTCCGGCAACAGCAGGCTGGCCAACAGATAACCGCTGACCACTCCGGCCATCCCGCCGAGCAGTGCCAGCCCACCCAATTCAAGGCTCAGGCAGAAGATCAGCGTCCGCACGCTGACCCCACAGGCGCGCAGGGTTCTGAACAACCCGCGACGTTGCTCCAGCGCCAGACCAATAGCCGCGTGGACAATGAACAAGCCGACCACGAACGACAGAAACCCCAGCGCGTCGAGGTTCAGGTGGAAGCTTTCGGTGAGCCGCGCCAGATTGTTTTCCTCGCCGCTGCGCTTGAGTTGCAACTGCTCCGTCAATTCGCTGGGTAGCTGAGGCTCGGTGGCGGCGAACTCCCTGGGCAACAACAGTCGCGACAGCTGTGCCGGCAAACCCAGCACCTGCTGGGCAACTCCGATGTCCACCAGCAATACGCCGGGGGCCATGTCGACCTGACTGTGCAACGGCGGCAAGGTCTGCCCGTTGAGGTTTTGCGGTTGGTCGCCGTCACGTAAACCGAGCGCCTGCAAGGTTGACGGGGCAATCCAGGTACGGCCCGGCGGGCCGACAAAATCGACCATCTGCGCCATGTCGAGGTGTTGTCCGGCCAGCGCCGAACCGCTGGGCAACGACAACGGCTCGATACCCATCAACTGCAAGCGCAGGTCTTCATGCCCCTTGAGTTGCAGTCGCGCCTGCAACACCGGTGATACCGGCCAACCGGCCCGGCGCAGGTTGACGAACAACGCCTGAGAAAAGGTCGCGCCATTCGGCGCACTGAGGCTGGCTTGGGGTTCACCGCCAATCAGCTGACTGGCGCGGGCGTAACTTTCTCGCGCCTGACTGTTCAGCGCCTGTACCCCGGTCAGCAGGCCGGTGGCCAGCCAGAGCCCGGTCAGCACACTGAAAAACTGCACCGGGTGCTGACGCCAATGGCTGAGCAGCGCTCGCAAGGTTTCACGCAAAACGTCCATATCAGCGTTGGCCTGTGTCGACCAGGCGTCCACCGTGCAGCAGCACTTTTTCTGCCAGCCGTGCGGCGACCCGTGGGCTGTGAGTGACCATCAACAAACTGCTGGGGCTGTCATCGAGCAGCTCCAGCAGCAAGTCGAGCACCTCATCGCTGGTGTGTTCATCGAGACTGCCGGTCGGCTCATCGGCCAACAGCAGACGCGGACGCGACGCCAGCGCCCGACCGAGAGCAACCCGTTGCTGCTGGCCACCGGATAACTGCTCCGGATAACGTTGGAGTAAATCCCCCAGCCCCAACCGCGCCACCAAGTGCGCTTGCCAACGCAGGTCATGACGTCCGGCGAGGCGTGCCTGGAATGCCAGATTGTCCTCGACCCGCAGGCTGCCAATCAGGTTGTACTGCTGGAACACCAGGCCGATTTCAGTGCGCCGCCAATTTGCCAGTTGCCCTTCGTTCATCTGTTCGAGGCGCTGATCGCCCATGCGGATGCTGCCGCGATCAACCTTATCGAGCCCGGCAATCAAGTGCAGCAAGGTGCTCTTGCCACTGCCGGATTCGCCCATCAGCGCCAGACTGCTGCCTTGCGTCAGTTGCAAGTCGACACCTTGCAACACCGCCAATGGGCCCTGGGGTGTGGCGTAGCTTTTGAACACGCCTTGGACCTGAAGCATGGGAACGCTCGTTCGACAGGAAGTCAGGCCAAGGATAGCGGACAGGCATGCACGCCCTGCATGGTTTTTGTTGGTTAACGATTGTCGAGGCGTCTGGCGTGCAATCTGAGCTCAAAGCGGGTCTCGCCATTATGATAAGAAGATCGGCGAATTGCTCAGCAGCCTCACCAGCTTAAGCCCGCAGTGCAGTATCGTTTAATAACTGTCAGATCGTATCAAGAACCCATTTCTGCACGGCCGCAGTATCATTGATATCCCCATCAAAGATAAAGCTCGGATCATAACTTTGGTTATTTCCTCGCGCTCGGTCTCTCCATACCTTTAACGGTAACCAGAACTGGGCACCACTCGGCAGTGATTGAGAGCCTATATCAATATACTGCGTGTCGGCACTCGTTGGTAATCCCAGATGGACAGTCCCCGGAATAGCAAGAACAATGTCCGCAAAGTCTAGACAGGCGCTAGCGCAAAATGAGTCCGTCACCAGCGCAAGCTTACCTTTGAAGCCTTGGGCATTAAACCCTTTCAACTTCCCTTGATCTATTGACGAAGAACTCGGCTGCCGCAACCAATCTTTTTTCTCACGAAGCGCGAGCCCCATCGATCCAGTTAAACCAGAAACAAACTTATAGGCCTCACTGCTTTTTCCATAATCACCCTCCATGGACTTTAGAACATGACTGAGCGTTGACAATGCAAAAGGAGAAACACGCCACATCGCATACGCGCGAGATTGCTCACCCACACCATTCACAACTTTTGAACCTAACAGAGCAGAAAGTATTTCAACACCCACTAAACTGTTACCACCGCGATTACCACGTGCATCAAGCACAACCAGCTTGGCATCATTGATACTTTTGATGCCGCTTAGCATTTTATCGAGGGAGGCATTTTCAGCTGCTGAAGGTGTGAAATTTGATACGTGTATCCAGTAGCGCCCGTCTCCCAGGTCTTTTAGAGTCTGTGGCGGTTGAGGCTGCGACAGTAAAGGATCCAGCTCCCCGCGCTCTTGCCGCCATAACAAAGTAAAGTGCTGTTGATCTCCATTTGGGAGAGTAACCAGGCAGTTGTTTGGCAAGACTCTGCCCAGCACGGGATAATTGACATCATCCACCGTCAACTGCGTAGCCAAATGCAACCATGTCGAGTGCAATTTAAGTCTACGATCAATATAGGGCGACAGGTCACTTTCCAGTATCTCGCGGACTGACTTATTATCACACGCCACCACCTCGGACCCGACGGGAGGTAAAGGCACAGGCCAGTCTTTAGAGACATTCTTTACAATAAAGCTCTGCCCCTTCATCCCCAAAACAAAACCTGCCCAAGAAGACTTCTCCTGTTTTGATTGACTCAGCCCTACGTGACCATCCTGAAAACCAGCAATGTAAAAATTGAGAACGGCTAAAGAATCTTTCTTCGACTTGACCTGCGCCGACAGTTGCCGAGCTTCTAAATACCCCTGTTCAACCCAGCTCGCAAAAGCCTTATTGTTACTGTCTAAAGCGCCTGGATGAGCACTGACTATCAGTTGATGCATAGCAGAAAGGTCATTATTTGTTAACTCCTTCCATTTTTTTGCATCAGCTTCTTCAGCTAGAGCGAAAGAGGGTACAAAAAAAATAGAGCACAGCATTAACCGTACGGTTCTGGAAAAACACACACTGACAGCAAGACTCATCTTGAAACACCACAAAAAGATAGTTAATGATAGTGTTTCTGTTCACATTTTTCACTACAGCCCACGCCGGTCTGGTCGAACTGGGCGTCGATGTAGGCCGTATGCAACCCGGCCTTCTTTGCGTATTGCCAGATCGACGGCAGGCTCGAATTGATACGCGTGTAGTCCGTGCGCGCACCGCCATAGCGCAAGGTCACGTTGGTGTCGGCGCTGCAGTTGGCGACGGAAGCGACATAGCCGTAGTTGAAAATGTCGAGGCCCGAGCTCCTTCAGGTATCTGGTCATGAGTCCTCTCTCGCTCCTGATCGGTATGGCGAGTTAGTGACTGGCCATTTTTGGGCACTAGCAGCACGCACTTAAAGCGCAAGAAATGCCATCTAACGTGCAAAAGCGTCAAAAAACAGATGACTCAAAAATGACACACCTACATCTTGTAACCCTTGTAACTCAAGCCTTACGACCGTTTATCGCTTTCTTTACAGCGTCTGTAATGCCTCAACCACAGGCAGAGTCGCAGTCTGACGGCACTTGATGGCAGATCGCCTAACGCCTGACCATTTTTCAACAGAGGATCATGTCAGTTTGCTGACATGGTTTGTCCACGCTGGGCTATACCCCGACATAGCAGAAAGCTTCTTTCAGGGAGGATCTCCTGGATGGGTGTCGTGCCAGTGAGAGTCGATTGGACGTCCAGGCCGAAGTGAGTCCAGGTCTGGAGATTATGTGATCGCGGATTGCCGTCGTGGCAAGACGGTTGTGGAGAGCCTGCGAAGCGCCTATTGCTGCAGATAAGCGCTTACACGTTTTTATGAGATTGGCTGTGTCACGGCTGGCGGCTCATATTCCGCATTGACCTCCAAGGGGGTGAATTCGATGAAGATGTATTTGAGCAAAGTTGGCAAAGACGCTTGGGGCGCGCTCCTTGCAGTCTGTTCTGTTGGCTTGGCGGCCTGCTCCTCGCCGGCTGAGAAGGCCAGTAGGTATTACGAGAAGGGTCTGGCGCTGATGGTTCAGGGCGACGTGCTCAAGGCTCTGGCACCAGGAGAGCTGTCAATGTGGTGCGAATCATCGAAGCTGCGATGCACCGCACCGCTGATGGATCATTCAACGCTGACAAGTTAATTAATAATTATATCTTCATTGCCTTTTTTATTACTTAATAGATAAGCGTTTTGGATTCTCAATTTAATGAGGTCTAATGATGATATTCGAACCCAGCAGTAGCCGCTCCATACTCCAGCGACGAAGCAGTACCAGTAACGCTATTCAGGCCGGTCTCGATTTTGTTGCGGTGATCGGTGTCGCATGGTATTTGATCGATTATCATATCGGCGTTATAACGCAAGCGTATGTCATCATGCTCCTGTTGCTGCTTGGGGCGTTGGCTGTCGTGTACGACCATTATGCTATTTACCGAAGCAATGTTGGATTTACCGTCAAAGCATTTAAGCTTTTGAAGGCGTGGCTTGCCGCTTTTGGTTTTCTCGTTGTCATGGCCTTTCTGACCAAACAAAGTGAACAGTACTCGCGCTTATTGGTTGCGCAGTTATTTATTGTTGGATATTTCGCTCAGTTGCTTTTGCACCTGGCGACACTCGAAGTGCAGAAGAAACTCTTGACCCACCCGAATCATTTGGAAACCGCTCTTATTATTGGCTCGGGGGAGCTGGCCAGCTTCCTTCACCAGAAAATAAGCAATAATCCCTGGCTGGGTGAACGAGTGGTCGGTTGCGTGTTGATTGGATCGCGCGATGTTCGAGGGAAGGAGGGTTCAGAAAGCACGCAACGTTTGTCGATACTGGGTAATATCTCCGACCTTGATAAGTTAATCGTGCGACATTCCATTCGTACCGTATATTTCGTTACACCTCTGGATGGCTCGGAGGTCATTAAGGATGTTTACTTAAAGCTGCTTGATAAGCACATTGCTATTAATTGGGTGCCTGACATTTTTTCACTGCGCTTGATCAATCACAGCGTTCGTGAAATTGCCGGTATTCCCGTGCTGACTTTGTCTGAAACTCCACTGATGGGGATGCGTCTGTTTCTGAAGAATGTTGAGGACAAAGTCTTGGCTTTTCTCATCTTGCTTCTGGCGGCTCCATTGCTGGTGGCTATAGCGATTGCCATCAAGGTCGATAGCCCTGGGCCGGTGTTCTTTCGACAGGAGCGCATGGGGTGGAGTGGAGTTTTTCGTATCTGGAAGTTCAGAAGCATGGTCGTCCATCAGCCGGAAGACGGCATCGTCAAGCAGGCAGAAAAGAATGATCCGCGCATGACCAGGGTTGGAGCCTTTATTCGGCGAACTAGCCTGGATGAGTTGCCACAGTTGTTCAACGTTTTGATGGGGGAAATGTCCCTGGTGGGGCCTCGCCCGCATGCTATTCAGCATGATGCGCAGTACTCGCCTGGCATCGCAGACTACTTTGCGCGTCACAATATCAAGCCAGGCATCACAGGCCTGGCTCAGGTGCGTGGCTTTCGCGGTGAAACGAAAGATATAGAACAGATGATTCAGCGTGTTGAGTCTGACATTGAGTACATCAACAACTGGTCGCTCTGGCTCGATTTCGTCATTCTTCTGCGAACGCTGTTTGCCTTCTCCGGCAAGCGAGCCTATTAGCCAGTCTGAAGGCAAGTTAAAAAGAGTGCCGAAAATGAAAGCGTATTTAGCGGTGCAGATCCGAAAACTCATATCTCCCTCAATACGATTTGAGCTAAGAAAAACTACAGCCTGGCTGCGAGACATACTTGGGCGAGTCTGTTTCTGGCGCTGGGAAATTGTCAGATTCAAGCTGCGCAAAGACAGTCCTTACGACATCCTCTATGTGGGAAGAAGAGCACAGCGGGAGATGGCCAAGGTTCTCATGGGGGTAGAGTCTCCTGTGGCCGACAGCAAATCGGAATCGGATAAATCAAACCGTACGGTTCTGGTCAGTGAAATACCAACCTTGGGCGCGTTGTATGTACCTCACTTTCTGAGTGCTATCGTGCCGCTGGGTCGTTCCATCGACGATATCACGGCGGGATACGATAGTAAGTTACGTCGAAACATACGCAAGAACCAATCGCGCTACCGAATGAAGCAGGCGCTGACGGACGAAGAAATTGAAAGAGCCGACAGGGAAATGCTTCAACCCTATGCCATCGCAAGGCATGGCACTGCCGCCTCGCAAATTGCCCCACATGAAGTGTTAAGGATAGCAAAGACTTTCGGCCGGCTCGATCTAATACTGTTGGAGGACGAAATTGTTGCATGCCAACTTGCGTGCGTAATTACTCGGGCCGGAAAGCGCTACTGGAGCATGATACGTGCTGGCTATCCTGAGGCGGTTTTTTCAGATGCCAAAAGGCTGAATGAAGTCAACTCGATCACTACATTTATGGAGCTTGAGTGGGCAATAAACAATGGCTTTGACTATTATGACATCGGTACTTGCCTGGCCCGTCCAGACGATGGGCTTCTCGAATGGAAAAGAAGACGTGGCGGTGATGTTGATACGCTGGGCAACCACGCTTATATGTTTGTCCGACTACCCAAGGTGGGTGCAGCCCAACTCCTTTGGCATACACCGTTATTTGCTGTTGAGGGAAAAAAACTGACACTTCATCTTGGCTTGCCGGACGGGCAAAACGATGAGGAAGTGGCGACTCGTTATATTAACATGGGGTTTGGCGGACTATACAAAATTTATCTCTACTGCGCCAAGAGCCCAAGCGAACTCCTTCTCGACAGGTTACGTAGTCGTTATGCTCACTTGAAGTCCCCGCCCATTGTGGAGAGAATTATATCTACCTGAGCAGCTTTCTGATGTTAAAAAATGCAGTTTAGGCGCTTGCGCTATTTACTGTTTTTTTGTAACGCGGATTAGAGTGAAGATGATATGTCAGAATTACGCGTGTTAACGAGCAGCCACCGGACAACATGGAACCTTGCTGCATACCGGCATATTGTAAGAGCGCGTGTTATGCGAAAGCCGGCGGAAACCCCGCAAAGTGCAGCGGTGAAAACCTGGACTATTGCGCCTGGCGAAACATCAATTTCTCCACCGGCTTTTTTCCTGCCCAATCAACTCGAACGTGTGACAGGATGGGAAGAAGAACGCTTTTTTCCTTACGAACACCCTCGTCGTACAATGGAAGGAATCGGCAGCGTTGATCATGGTCCAACACGGGGCTACCTGCTTAAAGATGTCTGGCTGATAGATGGAACACTCTACAAGGGCAACGCAAAATCCTGCTTATCTCCCAGATCTGGTTGGCTTCCAAAAATCTCCGTGGAAACCGAGATGGAGCGCGGGGCGATTTACTGTACAGCAGGTGGAAACAAATGGTTTGGCTCCTGGCTGATGGAAGACTGTGTCACTTACCCATTAGCATGCGACGAAGGAGTTCCGGTGACGACCGCGCCATCCACCAGGTCTCCTCTATTTCCCCAGACTCCCGAATATGAGGACTGGCTTGGCATAACACCGGTTCGTTTGCGCAATGCGTTTTTTCATGAGCTCGTGATATTCGATGATCTAAGTCAAAATCGAAATAGGCATTTACGCTTCCGCGCGATGGGTGAAAAATTACTATCACACGTAAGGTACAGCTCTCACCCCGGAGTTTTCATTCTGCGAGGCGGCAACGGTGAATTGCGACTGTTACACAATGAAATGGAACTCGCTGAACGTCTGCATAACCGCAGAGGTTTTCGCATTGTCGACCCTTCGAAAACCGATGTCCCAACCATCGTAGCGACCTGCGCTGGAGCAAAAACCGTGGTGGGGGTCGAGGGGAGTCATCTCGTACATGGTGTCAATGTACTTCAGCCTGGCGGCTCATTGCTGGCTCTGCAGCCCCCGAATCGTTTCATCTGTTATTACAAGTATCTAACGGATCGCGATCACCAAAATTTTGGCTTTGTGGTGGGAACGCCAGAGGGCGATGGCTTTAGAATCGACCCCGATGAGGTTGAGCGCACTCTAGACCTATTCCCTTCATGAAGACTTGATCTGAACCACGCTCCTCGCTCCAAGGTCGAGCCCCCATTCCGAGTGATCAAACACCCATTTGGGTATCAGCAACGCGCCTTGGGTCAAATTTCAATCGGCAGGGAGGGTCAGTTTTCCGTAGGCGCTCCATGCATCCGGAAAAGTCGAAGATTGTGTATTGCAAAGGGTGGATGCTGGAGCTGAGTGCAACACGGTTATTGAATTGAAGTCGGGGCATCCCGACCGCGGGCCTGCTGGCCCACGTGATGGTGGCGAAGTTATCGCTCACTGCTGCTCGAAAAACCAGTTTTTAGAGGCACCCTAAAGAGCCGACTAAAGTTTGCGGAAATACAACTGGGTCGTCGGCAGCATCGCTGGACCTAGCAGCCGCTTCGCAACGGTCTTCACGAACTTCATCGAGTCGCACGTTACGCAACTGACCGGCTTGCGAATAGGCGCGAAACCTAATCGCGTAGCGAAGCGCTTAAGCGTTTCTGGCGTAAAGGCGTTGATGTGTTCAAGTGGGTGGATTTTTCCATAATCGTCTCTAGTTTCGATGGTGCGCACTCCCGAGCAGTCAGGTGTCTCAAGCACTAGAATGCCACCGGTTGCGAGAAGTTCGCTCAATCGCAGCATTAGGCCGTGTGGGTCGTCGAGATGCTCTAAAACCTCAAAGAGTGTCAAAGCATGGAATGGGGACATGTTGGCAATGTCCTCAATCTCGGCGAATACTTTGGAGAAGCTGTTGTTATCGCGCTTTGCGGCTGACCGGTCCACGCCATACGCCTCGAAACCGTACATTGAACACATTGAAAGGAAGCCACCATAGCCGCAACCGAAGTCCAGCACACGAGGTACTTCGGAACCACGTAAGGAACGGGTTAGTTGTTCGATTTGGAGGACGTGCGCTGTGTAGCCTGCTGCCTTCCTAAACACATCTGCAGGTGTATTCGAATATTTCTCGAACGCTTCGATGGCGTCCTGCGACATCCACTTAGAAAATCGGCGCTCATTCCATTCCGGGTCGAGAATATAGCGATGAAACATCAAACCGCAATCTTTGCAGGCGACAAAAGACCATTGCTGTTCTCGCAAGAACGGAGCTGGATGCTCACCCCAAGGATCTTCTTCGACGAAGCGCTGAACCGCACCTTCATCAAACCGTCCCGCAGACAATTCGACTAGGCTGGTGCCGCCACAACTGATACATGCGGTTCGTACAGTAAATTTCGCAGTCTCGGTAGTGTTCATCTTTTTCCTATCCGATAAATGCTAAGGAAGGTCCGAAATAGACACCGATAATTGATGTCTTCCGCGTTCGGGCTCAAAAATTCGCCCTGGGTCGCTGAACTCTATCAGCGTAGCCAACGGGACTAAGATCTGCTTCGTTTGGGGGACGCCTCCAATAATTGAATCGTAAACGTAAGTCCTACCCGAAATCCTTCAAGACCCAAATCGTCCAAGAGTGCAAGCAGCCCGGTGTTTCCGTGGCGGCTATTGCGATGAGGCATGGCATCAACGCGAATGTCGTTCGCCGGTGGCTACCGCTTTACCGCGATCAGGAGGCTGCCACTCTGCCAGCTTTCATTTCTGTGAAAGTCAAAACAAAACGAAAGACCGAAACGTTGACGACTATTGAGTTAGCGCTTGGTCAGCAAACGCTCACCGTAAAGTGGCCCACTTCCGCCCCCGAAGGCTGTGCCCGATTCATCCGTGGGCTCGTTCAATGATCCGTATCGATGCCATCTGGCTCGCCACCGAGCCCATGGACGTGCGCGCTGGCACCGAGACCGCCTTGGCCAGAGTGATCGCACCGCTGTTTTGGGCGATGCTCAAGCCTGAAGCTATTTCATGCGGATAGAGCCCGCTTGATTGATGACTGACCTGTTTCCTGCGACGTTATTTTGACGCAATTGCACTGACTTTCTATTTATATTTATCGTAGTGACGCACTATTGACGCGATAGCGATGTGCCTACTATGCTCAATTTAACTTGATAAGGAATCCTTCATCCGACAAAAGCATACTCCTCTGCTCAGGGAGGCGATGTTATGCACCTGACACTTTTTATTAAGTCCGTTTTGTTATTAATACTCCTGAATGGTGCGACTATTTCTAGTGCTCAGGCGGCCAGTTTGGTCTATGAATCTAATTGCATGAGCAACTCTGGCGAGGATTTAGGGCCTCAACCAGGCATGCTGATCAAAGAGCGCGCGGGTGGCAACGCCATTGGCTTTCACACCGACTTCTCCGGCGATTCTGACACACAGAGCATTGCGACCAAGGGCGTGCTTAACAATGGGGTCAACGCTCTCGGCGAGTGGGTCAGCTTCCTTGGGCCGTGCGCCAATACTTCTTCATTCAAAAGTTTAATTGCGGCGCTTGCCAATGGCCAGTTCAGGGTGGGTCGGCATGTCCAGGGTATAGGTCTGGCTGGGACAGCCAATTCTTATATCAATCAACGGAGTACGGTACCGCTTCCTGCGGCAGCATGGTTATTTTCTTCCGCGTTGTTTGGATTTATCGTGTTTGCCAATCGACGGAAGGTGTAGGTAGTGCTTTCGTACAATGCCTTCCCATGGTCGGATCGCTGCAACCGAACCAGTTCTGCAACAGATGCACGCGCAGCATCGCCATCAACGTAGAGGCCGGACGAACCGCCCTCGCCCTTCGGCAATGTATTTCAGGGCTTCCTTAATGTAGGCGCATCTCTGCAGATCAGCGTGCGCAACAAGAAAAGTGGATTACCAACCACATAGCGACTGAATAACCGCTTTGGCTCAATCATCAGCCTGAATACCCACTCACAACCGAGACGACGCACCCATTGCGGAGCCCGAACAACCTTGCCACCGAGAAAATCCAGGATCGCCCCGCCGCACACTATCAGGCATGGCACGCCGCTGGCAGCCAGCCTGGCAGCAACGGCTTCTTGCTTGGGCATGCCCATGCCCAGCACAATCAATTCTGGCTGCAGTTGCCGGGCAAGGTTGATGTAGGCATCCACCTCAGCAAAACCATGGTGAGCAGAAACTACATTGACCGCAAATACCGCTTCGCTACGCTGCACCGCATTCGCTAGAAAGGGTTCTGCAGTGCCCCAAAAAGCCACGCGCCGGCCCTTGAAAGCGGCCAGTAATTTGGGGATAAAATCCGTGCCATTCATATTTAACCCCGGCACCAAGCCGAATCGGCGAAACAGGATAGCCATGCCGGAGCCATCCCGTAGTAACACGTCAGCAGCGGACAGCGCGTTATAGTAATCGGTGTTGCCCGCCACCAAGTTCATGGCAAAGGCATTGACGAATCCAAGTACTGTCGCCGCCTCAGGCTTGGATAAAGCATCAATCAATCCTTGCTCATCATCGAGATCACTGACCACCCTGAGCTTCTGGATAATCGTTTGCCAGTTGTGCTGCCAAGCGAAAGCGCGCATTAGTTGTCATCTCGCTTCGAACGCACCCACTCAACTTGGCGCTTAAGCAAAAAGCCTAGATACAGGGGTATTTTTTTCACCACGTAGAACGGCGCATACAACAAGGCTGAAAAAGATATAATCTCGCGACCACATTGGCTCCATGCCAGCAAGATAGTCACATTCAATAGTGCCACCCCGACAGAAGCGATTAATGCTGGAGCCAAAGCTCCAAACAGCATAAACACCAACCATGACAGACTAAAAACAGCCCCCAACACTATAGTCAATAAGGCCAACGGAGGGACCCATAAATCCAGCGTCATCGCCAGGAGGTTCCAGTTACGCCGGCTGATCGACTCTACAAACAACTTTGGCGCATCGCCAAGGATTACCCCCAGATGACCATGCTCCCAGCGCGTACGCTGGATACTTAAGCCTTCATCACTGCGCGGAAAATAACTGGTCACCAGGGCATCGGGGCAAAACAAAGGCGGCTTACCGCTGCGGCAGAAATCGAAGCCCATCTTCAAATCTTCGACGATGTGACCACTGGCTAAATTGATCAACGCCAGATCCCGCCAGACGAAAGCCATTCCCGTACCCATTAACTGACAGGGCAAACCAAGCCAAGCCCAACCTTGCGGCCGCACCAGATTCTTCACACGCCAGGCAAACTCGGCAAACCGCACTTTTAGCCCGGAACCTGCTGGAGCAAGCATTAAATTAAGTGCCTGCGTTGGCCGCCCTGAGTCGATGCAACACATTGCCAAACGCTCAATAGAGCCCTCACCCACCTGGCAATCAGCATCGACAATGATCACGACGTCCGGCGCAACGCTCGCTAAATGACGTACCCCAAAGTCCAGCGCGTAACCTTTGCCACACTGCTGATCATTGCTGCGTTCCACCACCTCGGCTCCCGCCGTGCGGGCCAGCGCGGCCGTGTCGTCAGAACAGTTGTCCGCCACCACCAATAAGCGATCGCCCTCTAGCAACTGCGGCCGAATGCTATTTAACGTCGCGACGATCATCGAGGATTCGTTGTGTGCCGGTACCAACACCGCCACCCGCAGCCGCGATCTTTGCGCCGACGAGCGCAACCGCACAGGCAGGCAGGCCAGCAGCACCTGCAAAAACAGCACCAACACCGGCAGGACTATGAGCACCAACAGTGTACTGAACAGCCAATCAAGTAAGGTGATCATGCTTGCGCCCTAAACAAATTAGCCAACTTGGCCGCTTCGGTATCGATATCGTGTCGCTCCAGCACTCTCTGATAAGCCGCCTCGCCCATCCGCTGCAACACCTCGACGGGTTGCGCGAGGCAGTCCGCCAGCACCGCCGCCAACTCATCCACAGCTCCAGCGGGAAACAACCAACCGTTCTCGCCCTGACGCACTAACTCGGGAATGCCCGCCACATAGGTCGTCAGTACTGGCCGGCGCAAGGCCATGGCCTCCATGATTACTACCGGCAAGCCCTCGGCGAAGCTCGGCAACACCAAGGCCCGCGCTGCAAGAATTTCCGCCCGCACCTGCTCACTGCTAATCCAGCCAGTGATTCGCACCTGCGCTTGCAAACCATGCAGTGCAATCAGGGCTTCGATTTGCGCACGTATTTCCCCGTCGCCGGCCAGTACTATCTCGAACACCACGGCTTGCGCTGCCAGGATACGGGCGGCCTCAAGCAGCAACAGTTGGCCCTTCTGCTCACACAAGCGACCCACGCAGACCAACCGCGGTACGGACGGTACGGCAACTGCAGGTACATCGTGAAACGCCCGCTCCAGCCCACAATGCACCACCTTTACCCTTGCCCAGTGCGCATGAGCTACCCAGCGAAACAGCTGGCTGCGTCCATAAGAGCTGATAGCCGCGACAAAAGCCGCGCGCCGGACTTTCTCGCCCAAATGAATAAACTGCGGTTTGTCGAACTCTTCCGGGCCGTGCACCGTAAAACTGTACGCTGGCCCGCCGAGTGCATTGGCCAGCATCACCACCTCGGTTGAGTTAGTGCCGAAATGCGCATGCACATGCTCGGCGCCGAACGCCTGCAACCAAAACAGCAGGCGACATGCCTCGGACAAATAGACCAAATGGTACGGCCAGGGCCGATCGGCATGCCGGCCCATACGTAGCGCCAGCCACAACGCCGAAAAAAAGCGTCGCGGCTGGGCGCGCAGTACCTTCAGCACAGGCACTAACAGCTCTTTGACTCCGCCCTGCAACACATAGGAAGTTTTACTGCGCTCGGACACGTCCTCGGCATCCACCAACTCGGCATCCCAACCACGCAGAGCAATGCGCTGCACCACAAAGCCCTGGCGCTCTAACGCCAAAATCTCGCGACGAATGAAGCTATGGCTGACCTTGGGGTATTGATTGATCAAATAAGCGATACGCATAGGAACCAGCTTAGATGTCGTTGCGGTGAACTATTACTACAGGTAGTTTTACAGTAGTACAATTATCAAGAACGTCAACAAGCACCACGGGGTTTATTCCGATCCTTGCATTTTTTCCGAGCAATACCCCACCTGGAATTTTTGCTCCGGTACCTTATATACACGTCGAAACCAATAGTTGAAACAGTGTCGCCCGGCAACTGACCAAGAGCGACTACTGCAGTATCATGCTGTCAGGCCCGACAGTCAAATATCGACCTGATGAGCGCTTGTGTTAGTTGTACAACGGCCCATTAACACACTATCTATCCTTGAAAAAATATCATCTAGAAGCTCATAACGTCTGCGGTACATGGCACGTTTTTTTGAAGGAATACAATCAAGCGATTTTTTGGACAATACCATGGGGATTTCAAAAAAGTCTTCGCGCTCTGACGGAATTGCTCCATGTTCCAACCATATGGCATCATAATCAGCCGCCAGGTCTTGAGCTTTTTCAGCCCCAAAATATGGATGACGATGATGACGATATCCATCCCCTATCGCATAAATCTTTTCAACACCAACACTGCTTGCAATATACTTAATAGCTTCGATCAGAAGACTTCTTGGGCGAAGGCCTTCGAAATCTTTTGTCAGTGCTCTATAAATGTCCAAAGACCTGTCACTCTCTACGCCTTTGTGTATCCCTTGAACGGCACCGATAAAAATACATAACTCAACTTCCGTGCGACACAAGGTGAACGCTATTGATGCAATACGCAAATCACCCTGAAACAAATTCAGCACTAACTCCCCTTCACGCATAAACCATACCGGACGATCCAGAACCAAGGAACAACCAACAGAGCACCCCGACAAGTCACTCAACATCAAGCTGTCATTTCGTCCCAGAAGTAATAGCTGCGGACAGCTTTTTGTGACGACTTCGTAATGCGAGGCCAAGACACCAAGTCTATCCTGAGGTCTCCAGCATCGACTGATGTACGGCCAATGAACAACACCGACACAATCACCTCCCAACTTCTCAAAACCGGTCTTGCCCAGGGCATTCGACATACGCCACAAAAACAACTTTAGCTCGGACCAGTTTTTTCCAACTAAAATCAGTAATACAAGCTTATTTTTCAACGCCCTGAAGGAATACCCTGCATGTAAAGAAAACACGCTTTTTAGTATCAGCCAATCATTCATAGCCGTCTCACTTGTATTCGATCAACGCCGTCTTGCCGGCGCCCAATCTGTGCAACAGAAACTTGACTTGCCCGAGCATCTCGGGAAATTTGCTCAGCACCAGAAAGAAGGCCTGCAGCCAGTTTTCGCGCGCTGATCTATCGCCCCGGCGAGCCAAGCGCGCCACTTGCAGTGGATAGACCAGCAGCAGAAGCAGCCCAAACCATCCCAGCATCAAACTCGCCATCACAGTCGCCAGCGGGACACCCAAGCCCCAGAGCCAGGCCCGGCGCGACTCACGCTGCCAATGTTGCTCCGGTGCGGCCCCATGCAAAAATGCGCCCTCGGCAAAGGCATAGCCACCACGCAGGGTACGCCGCCACCATTGGCCGAAGCGGGTCATGGCCGCATCGTGCAAGGTCATTTCGTCAGCCAGGCGCCAGACCTTCCATCCGTTCGCACGCAGACGTACACACAACTCAGGCTCTTCCCCGGCAATAAGCTCCGCTCGAAAACCAGACACTGCGGCGAACGCTTCAGCCCGTATCAGCGCATCGCCACCACACGCCTTGGCCTCACCTATCGGGGTATCCCATTCAAGATCACACAACAAGTTGTAAATCGAACGCTGTGGAAAACGCTCACGGCGCCGTCCACAGACCACCGCAACCTCAGGCTGAGCATCAAGAAAGGCCTGCGCCCGGGGCAGCCAGCCACCGACAACCTCGCAATCACCATCGACAAACTGCACATAACGCATCGCCGGCAATAAACGTTGCACGCAGGCAAATCCTTCATTGCGCGCACGTGCAGCCGTAAAGGGAATCGACATATCCAACTCAACCACCTCGACCCCAAGCCGCCGTGCCATCTGGACTGAACCATCCGTTGATCCAGAGTCGACATAAATAACCTTCTGCGCCGCACCGCCCAGCGAAGCCAGGCAACGCTCAAGCCGCAGGCCTTCATTGCGACCGATAACAACGACACCAACACCAGTAGCCATTGAGTTCACTCAGCGATGTAAAACTGCTCGATATCGTCCACCGGAGGGTTCATAAGCATTCCCTTGCTTCTGCGCGCTGCCTTTTCTTGATAGTCGCAGGCACGCCCACTGCCACCGAGTCGTCCGGTACATCTGTCAGCACCACGGCATTGGCACCGATCACGACGTTGTTGCCAATGCGGATATTGCCCAGCACCTTGGCCCCGGCACCGATATCAACGTTGTTACCCATCACCGGGGCAATCGGCTCATCCACATTCTTGAGCCCCACGACCACGCCATTGCGGATACGGCAATCATCGCCGAACTGAGCATAACCACTGATCACGATTCCGCCGAAATGATCGATGACGAAGTTGCGCCCAATCACCACCTCACACGGCAGCTCGATACCCGTCACGATCTGCACCAATTTGAAGAGCACTTTGTATATAAAGGAGAACAACTTACGCAAGAATGCCGGGCGCACTCCGTAGCGCCAGCGCCCAAAGCGATAAACCAGCATCACCCAGAACCCCTGAGCAGCCCAATCACCAGCGTATGCACGCAAGTCCGCACGTATATTTTCGAACATAAGGTTGACCTACCGTGTTGGTCGGCTAGCAAAGTGGGTATCGCGCAGCAACGCCCAAGTATCACGAGCATGCTGCCAACACGCCCCTATGGCGGCCCGGCCGCGGCCTTTCAATAGAGCCTTGAGCGCCAGAATCAGATCACCCAGGCTCACCAGTAACATATGAGAGGCCAAACCCAGTAGACCGTGGTGCTTGCGAAAGTACAAAAGCTCGCTTTCGATTTGTAACCTGGGTATCTGTCGACTGACCACATTGAGCTCGACAACCGATTTGGCACTTTCACCGCCGATATGCACCACCGTGGTATGCGGGTAATAAACCACCTTCCAACCGGCCTGTTTAACGCGTTTGCAGTGATCGACCTCCTCGTAGTAAAGAAAGTAGCGCGGGTCGAACAAACCAACCTGATCGATGACTTCACGGCGGATCAAGTAATAGCAGCCGGGCACCCAGTCGCACTCACGGACCGAGGCATGATCCCAGTCCATGTCGTCGACCCTCTTCACCACAGGGAAAAAGCGCTCAAGCCCTGTACGCGAGAGGAAGACATTCAACGGCGTCGGAAAATAGCGACAGGAGGGCTGCAAATCACCCTCTCGCCCAACCAGTCGAACGCCAAGGACTCCGCAATCAGGGTGAGCCGCCATGTAATCGAGAGTCTTGCTCAGGGTATCAGCAGCAACGAATGCATCGGTATTGAGGAGCAACGCGTACTCGCCCTGCAGGTGCTCAATCAATTGATTGTTGGCACGACCAAAGCCAACATTATTTTCATTGGCCAGCAGCAATGCCTCTGGGCAAACCGTTGCCAGGCACTCTAGCGAGTTATCGACAGAGGCATTGTCCACCACTAAATAGCGCGTTCGATCCGCACTATTTGACTCGCGCAACGCGTTAAACATGGGCTGCAGCAGAGTCGCTGTATTGTAGTTAACTACCAGCACATCAAGAGGAGCACTAATCATTAGGTTGCTCCCAAAAAAAGTGTTGAACTCTCATTGCCACAAGCGCCCCAACCACTACGCCAAGCGCCAGCAGCAGGGGCAGCAGCACCCATAACGAAACAACGCGAATAATGTTATCCATGGCTTGGTACTTTGTGAGTCCCAAGGCTAGCCAAAGCTGATGAGCCACCCCGTAGCGCAATGTGAAAAAAGAAAGTGGAAGAATGGCCATCATGCTGCCGACCTGGGCATAACGCTCATCGTACAAACAGCTGATGATGAATGGACTGGCGGTCAAGAACAGTCCGCAGACAAACAGCAAGGCAAGATCGACAACCAATCGGATGCGGTAATACAAAGCGCGAAGCTGTGCGGTGTCATTAACTCTTGTGACCTCGCTGAAGGCCGGCATGGCCACGGCCCCGACCAACCTCTGCGCTCCGATTTGAAGAGCTCCCAAAATCAGCACCGCAATGGAGTAGGCGCCCAGTTCAGTGGCCGACATGCTACCGCCGAACCAGATAGACCTGGTGAAGTAACCGGCGCCCAGCATCACCAGCAGGCCGGCAAGCTGGGACGCAAACTCGGCTAGCACCACTTTCTTTTGCTGGAAATCGCAAACGGCCAAGTCGAGTTTCGTCGACTGGAACCCAAAGATGATCGCGGTAAAACCGGTAAAGGCCAACACCAGCGGCAACTCCGGTGCGGCATAGGTGGAATTGGCCGACCACAAATTGATGACTTGCGCAAACCAGGTGAAGCCCGCGATTAGAAGTGTCGAAGTAAAAAGGACAACGCCACGCAGGATCTGCACGGTCCAGGCGGTATTGAGAAACACTGGATCGTCGCCACGCGGGCTCTGGATAATGTTCTGGCGCAAACCGACATCGGAAAGCAAGTGCAGAACCACCGAAACGGTGGTGGCGATGACCATCATGCCGAACATTTCCGGCATCAGCAGACGGGCCATTACCAGGTTGCCGCCCAAGCGAATGGCTTGAGACGTTACAAGCGCCCCCAGATTCCATGCCCCAGCAGATATCGCTCGCCTGCGAAGGCTCAACGATGGCGATAAATCAATTGGAGGCATGACATCAACCCCAAACTCAAATGGTACGCACGTTACTATAGCTACAATTGGTCATCTCACTAGCCGTTGCTCACCAATCCATGGGTTCAAGAATCCATGCCTGAGCACTTTCGCGCGTTAATCGTCATTCTGGTTTTAGCTGGCATCGTTTTTGCCCTAGTGTGCTGTTTTGAAAATAACTTACCCATTAGCTCGTAAAGCCATTGCCTCACGGGCTCGCTGTATCTTGTTCAAGATATCTTCGCCCTTCGCATTCCAGACGTAGCGAGTCGGCTGTGCATTTCGCAGTGCCAGGAACGTGGTGATCGAGCTTTCCAGTTCGCGAACCGAGCTGAAACTACCGTCACGCAGGCACACCGTGATGTCGCGAAAGAAGCGTTCAACCATGTTCATCCAGAAGCCGCCGGGCTGGATAAATCTTGGCCCGAGCTGGCGCATGGAAATTCTGCGTGGCATTTCCCTTGGCTATGACAAAAACGAGGTCGTGGTATGCCTGCTTGAAGTCGAAAGCGGTCAGGTCTACACCGACTCTCATGACCGCTCGTCCGACGTCAACACTCTGACCAACCTCCGGAAAATTTACTGAGAAACGACAAGGCTTTAGAATGCTGTAACGCGAATTTTGCAGCGTAACGGAGCCATTGTTACCGGGCAGAAATTGAGTTACACCCAACGAATACGCACTCAGGAGCGTATAAATGTTGAATACGCGCGATATACTTTCGTTACACACCAATTTTAGCAACATCGAGAGATCTCAAGAAATACCAAAGCCTGATTTTTCTCAAAACACGTAACGGGACCCATAGAATATTTAGCCTGGGAGCCTCACTGCTTACCCTGTGTTCCAACACTTCTTTATGGACATGTGGTATTTCATTAAAGAGTCGTTCCAGCATTGCTGGTTCCGACTCACCAGAAAGCGACCCAGAATAATGAATGATATTAGAACTTTTCATGGACGGTGTCGCTGATGGACCGACGATATGCCCAGGAAAAGCCATGTGATGTTCCACAAGGCTTAAGTGGCGCCACCTGATATTATTCTTTACCAGCACGGGAGAAATAACAACTTGATCAGCATACCATGCAGACCCTGAACTGCTTGCCAGTTTACTTTTCAGTAGTTTTTCGAATGCTGAAAAATAGCTTTCAGCAAAACAACTACTTCTACGCCAGACAAATGCACCCGAGTTAAAGTAAGCACGCACTTTTACCACCGGACTTTCTAGTGATATCCATGGAAGCTCATCGAAATTGGCATCTAACAACTTGCACAACGACTGCCAATAAGGACAATTTATTGCAACCCCCTCATGTATAGCTGGCGGAAGATATTCTGCACGGGCGGCAAAATCAACGTCTAAATCTAACAGCAGCCCCGATGGCTCCGATGCAATCAAAATATCACTATCAAGCCAAGAAATTAAATCAGTTGTTGCATTACATTGCGCCCAATATACCGCCGCCGGCTTATTTGAATAGTTAAACCAAGGCGCCACATTATATGCACTGTCATCGACGTAGGTCACATCTAACTCGCACATTGCACGCAACGTTGCTCGCGAAAGGGGCGCACCAACACGTGCCTTTACTGCAAATACTGTACAATTTGCCAACCGACCGCCAAATTTTCTAAGCGTTTTGATCATAAGGAGAGTTTGATTTTCAAGCCGCCCACTTTCAATACAACAAACAAACGAAATCGATGAAGTTGAAACCTCACTAGATCTGCAATCCCGCGCAACAAACACCTGCCGATCTAAATTTAAAGAATTAGACATTTGATATAAATCCCTCATTGAGCAATCGAAACTCACGAGAATAATTCAACGAACTTGTGAATCCATATATATTTGACCTGCCTGTAGGGAAGCTCCGTTCAACTTTCCGCAACCGCGCGGCAAGTTGAAAAAACCGTGGCGCTCAGCGCTATTTACTGCGAAAACTCCCGTACGCACCGCCTTGTCGGGCTTTTTAGTCCATTTCTCCGTGTTACATGCGCAACTCGCCCATAACCATCAGCTGTTTTCGAACCATCCACAGGGTTGACAGGGCGAACAGCGTGGTCAGCTGAGCGGTGTTTTTCATCAGTCCACGAAAGCGCACTTTCACATAACCGAACTGGCGCTTGATCACTCGAAAAGGATGCTCAACCCTGGCCCGCGTCTGGGCTTTGCAATACTCGATTTTGCGCTTGGCCTTGTAGAACAGGCTGCGTTTATTGAGCCTGGAATAGGTGCTGCGCCGCGCGGTGATCTGCCAGATCACCTCACGATTTTCATGCTCCTCACATTTCTCGACACTGGTGTGCCCCGCGTCGGCATACACCGTGTTTCCATCGCCGTGCAGCAGCTGCGCAACTTGGGTGACGTCGGCCACATTCGCCGCCGTGCCGTGAACGTGATGAACCAGCCCCGACTCCACATCAGCGCCGATATGCGCCTTCACTCCGAAGAAATATTGATTACCTTTCTTCGTTTGATGCATTTCAGGATCACGCTTGCCGTCTTCGTTCTTGGTCGAGCTGGGCGCATGGATAATCGTGGCATCGACGATGGTGCCTTGACGCTGGGAAAGGCCTTTTTCCTGCAAATAACCATTGATGACCGCGAGGATCGCCAGCGCCAACTTATGCTTTTCCAGCAAATGCCGGAAATTCATGATCATGGTGTCTTCAGGAATCGGCGCGCTCAAGGTCAGATGGGCGAACTGGCGCATGGGAGTGATTTCATACAGTGCTCCCTCCATTGCCGGGTCACTCAGCGAGAACCAGCTCTGCAACAGGTGAATACGCAGCATGGTTTCCAACGGATACGGTTTGCGGCCACCGCCAGCCTTTGGGTAATACGGCTCAATCAACGTCAGCAAGCCGCTCCAGAGCACGACCTGATCCATCTCGGCAAGGAATCGTTCGTAGCGTGTTTGCTTACGCTTGCCGGCGAATTCGAAATCGGAAAAGCTCATCTGGCTCATCTGGCTCATCTGGCTCATGGGCGGCTCGGGTCAGGTGGTGAGGGTGTATTTCTCCACGGTTGAAGACTTGTTCGGAGATTCCGTAGATAGCTGTCGAGAAAAGCACGCTTTCACCTCAAGGGACCAATCGGACACACAATCCGATATTGAATTCACCATAGATTGCTTCCGGCGTTTTTCAAGGTAGTTGTCGCGTTGACCGTGCTTTTTAAAAGCTCAGCGCCCAGTTGCAACCGGTAATCCCGTTGCGGACGATGAAGCGCAAGCCCAAACCCGGTTTACCCAGACTTTTCGATCGACCGAAGTACCGGCAGCGCAACGTCATTGAGCGGATGTTCGGCTGGCTGTAAGAGAACCGCCGCATCGCAACGCGGTTTCGTCAAACTCGCGAAAAGCTTTGCGGCAATGGTTTCGCTGGTCTGTTCCATGCGGCGCTTGCGACACTGTTTTTCGTACAAAACCTAGAGTGTGCTAACGGCATGGCAGATCGAGACTATAGTAGCTTGCTAGAGATTGGGTGAGGGATGTTGCTATGCCTTCGATCGAGTTGTCGTCACCGCAGAGCCTTCGCAAGCGGGTCATCTGGGCTGGGGCGTTGAATATCGGGTGCATGCTGGCTTCCCAGGTCATGCGACTGGGCGGCAACCTGGTGATCACCCGCCTGCTGGTGCCGGAAATGTTCGGCGTGATGGCCATCGTCACCACCGTTTCGGTGCTACTGCTACTGCTTTCTGATGTTGGCCTGCGGCAGAACATTATCCAAAGCCCACGAGGCGACGACCCGCTGTTTCTCAATACCATGTGGACAGTGCAGATCGTCCGCGGTTTTGTGCTGTTTCTCCTGATGCAGCTGCTGGCCCTCTGTGCCTGGTTCGCGCAGCACCTTCAACTGTGGCCGGCGCACACCACCTATGCCGCTGCAGAGCTGCCGCTGGCGTTGGCACTAACCGGCTTTTTCGCGGTTATTTACGGCTTCCAGTCGACCAAGGTCGATGTGGCCATCCGTACGTTTCAGCAGAAGAAGGTGGTGCTCGCGGAACTGATCACGCAGCTCGCCGGCCTGGTGGTGATGCTGGTGGCCGGCTACTTCACCCGCTCTATCTGGTCGCTGGTGGCGGCGAGCCTATTGGCCACCTTGGTCTACACTGTCCTCAGTCACCTGATGTTCCAGGGCCCGAACAACCGCCCGCAGTGGGACCCGGCGGCGCTCCGCGAGATGCTCGACTACGGCCGTTGGATACTGTTGTCGTCCGCGGTGGGGGTCCTGGCCATGCAGGGTGACCGGATCTGGTTCGGCGGCAGCATGTCGGCCATGGAACTGGGGGTTTATTCCATCGCCGTGAGCATCCTTGGAACCATCCAGTTGAGCCTGCAGCGGCTGGCCGGGGCAGTCGCCCTGCCGGCCCTCAGTGAAGCGGCGAGAAGTGGCGACAAGGAGCGATTGCGCAACCTGTACTATCGCTTCAGGCTGTTGTTCGACCTAGTCTCGCTGTTCGCCTGCGGCTTCTTGCTGACCGCCAGCCCACTGATCATCGGCTGGTTATACGACGCACGTTATGCCGGCGCCGGCGGCATTATGGCTATCCTCTCGCTGTCCCTCTTTACCTTGCGCTTCACTCTGGCGCACCAGATCTGGCTGGCCCTCGGGCTGACCAAGTACCTGGCCATGGATAACATCATCCGGGTCATTTCACTGTTCATCCTGCTGCCGTTGCTTTTGGCCATCGGTGGGGTGACCTATGCGATCTGGGGTGTCGCCCTGCATACCTACTTGACGCTTTTCCTGATTTACAAAGTCAGTCGCCAACTGGGTCTTTTTGACCTGAGGCGCGAGCTTGCAGTGCTACCTGCTCTGGCGCTTGGAGCCTTGTTCGGGGCGTTGCTCGTCAGGCTCTTTGCTTGAGCCCGGGCTGGCCCTGTGTCGAATATCGTCGCTGTTCGTGCTTTGTGAATCTTCAGGGGTGGAAGTACGAAAATGTGAAGGGACTTGGTTGCAGGAGGCTCGACGTGCCTGGCTCTGGGACAGTGCCACTAATGACGCTACCAGGCAGGGTCACGTTGGACTGGGCAGTGCTGCTGGCGCTGCTAGTCTACCCATTGTAGGTGGTGCGTCTGGCGCGCCGTAACCGCAGTTCGGCGTGAGAGAACTGGCTGCAGGCGTTCTTCCTGGTCCTGGGGAGGTTTCCCGAGATGCTCGGGCAGGTAAAGCTCGTCCTGGCAGGTTCGGTGCCAGCCACAAAACGGCTGCAATCAAGCAGTGGCTGGAAAAGCATCCGCGTTTCAAATTGCACTTCACACCGACCAGTGCGTCTTGGCTCAACGCCGTGGAAGGCTGGTTTGCACAACTGGAAAGACGAGCGCTGTACCGGGGCGCCTTCACCAGCGTTGCCGACCTGAAGGTGGCTATCCGCCAATTTATCGAGGCTCACAATGAGCATTCAGCCAAGCCGTTCAAGTGGAATAAAACGGCTGAGGCCATCACTAGCTCGGTACATAAGGTGAAGCTGAGCGTGATAAAAAACAAATTAATGGATTAACCGCTCAGGCCACTAGAAACCACTACACTCGGCGACTGCAAAAGGTCAACTGCTTCATTGGATCTCAGGCAACGTGATCGGTGTATGTCACCAGAAACGGGAAGTCTTCTTCAGAGCTTTCCTAAAAAGCGAAGTAACAGAAAACTATCGAGTTCTTCTCAGGTTTTTTGCTTTTAACCTCCTAAGCATAACCATTACCGACCGCAGGAGAGGCACCCTGTCAAAGATGGAAGGTTCATGCAGGTCCGTCCGCGAGGGCCGTTGATAGCCAAGATTCCAGGTAAAATAGTAAGCTAGAATCTCTTTGTTCTTTTGAATAAGCGTATTGAGAGCAGCGTCATAATGCATCGGACCTCCGTCAGGATGTCCCGGTGGCCGCTCCAGAACCTGGAATAAAAAATCCCTCAATTTCCCAAAGCATTTCCCGTTTACAGCATAGAAATGGGACAAATGTATTGGCCGGTCGACCACTTCCCAAGCAGGCAAGCTTGAGTTCCCTTCAAACGGATGCCCAAAATAGACGATGTCCCACTCCATACCTTCCAGAGACTCGATGGCCTGTCTCCCATATTGAGGAATGTGTCTGGAAAACTGTATGTCGTCCTCCATGATCAAGATATTTTTCAAATTCAGGCGCATTGCCTCTTCCAGCACCCCCAGATGACTCAAAAAGCAGCCTCTGGCCCCGACGCTCGGGAAGCCATTTCTCTCACTGGGCGTAACAGCCTCAAAAAAGCCTATTTTTTCATCATCAATTTGAAAGCCGTTACGAGCGAATTCTTCTACTGTCTCTAAACGGCGATCCTTTCTTGACGAGATATTGATGATTCTTGCTCGATCAAAATAGTCGATCACGTTCATCCGTCAGATCCTCAGCGCAGGCGATCAGGGCAGTTGGATTGCAGTATAGGTAAGCGATGACCAGCAGCCCGGCAAGCTGGGACGCAAACTCGGCGAGCACCACTTTCTTTTGCTGGAAATCGCGAACGGCCAAGTCGAGTTTCGTCGACTGGAACCCAAAGATGATCGCGGTAAAACCGGTAAAGACCAACACCAGCGGCAACTCCGGTGCGGCATAGGTGGAATTGACCGACCACAAATTGATGACTTGCGCAAACCAGGTGAAGCCCGCGATTAGAAGTGTCGAAGCAAAAAGGACAACGCCACGCAGGATCTGCACTGTCCAGGCGGTATTGAGAAACACTGGATCGTCGCCACGCGGGCTCTGGATAATGTTCTGGCGCAAACCGACATCGGAAAGCAAGTGCAGAACCACCGAAACGGTGGTGGCGATGATCATTACGCCGAAAATTTTCGGCATCAGCAGACGGGCCATTACCAGGTTGCCGCCCAAGCGAATGGCTTGAGAGGCTACAAGCGCCCCCAGATTCCATGCCCCAGCAGATATCGCTCGCCTGCGAAGGCTCAACGATGGCGATAAATCAATTGGAGGCATGACATCAACCCCAAACTCAAATGGTACGCACGTTACTATAGCTACAATTGGTCATCTCACTAGCCGTTGCTCACCCATCCATGAGTTCAAGAATCCATGCCTGAGCACTTTCGCGCGTTAATCGTCATTCTAGTTTTAGCTGGCATCGTTTTTGCCTTGGCGCGTCGACCAGCAGTAGACCTGATCCCACACCACGACTTCACTCGTCGCCGCAATCTGTGGTTCGCATTGACGCTACTGGCCTTTGTCTCGCACAGTTTCTGGGTGTACGCGGGCATTGCCGCTATTATTTTGACCGTCGCACGACAACGCGAACGCAATCCTCTGGCACTGTTTTTCCTTCTGCTGTTTCTCATCCCGCCGGCCCCGGCAGAGATTCCCGGCTTCGGCCTGATCAACTATTTTTTTGCACTTAACCATATTCGTCTGCTCGCATTGTGTCTGTTGTTGCCGGCTTTTTTCATGCTACGCAGGCAAGCAAGCACACTGAGCTTCGGACGCACCTGGCCTGACAAACTGCTAGCGGCCTACCTCTTGCTGACGAGCCTGCTTTACCTGCGTAACACCACGCTGACCGACAACCTGCGCCAGACGCTCTACCTGTTCACAGACGTTTTTTTGCCTTACTACGTTGCCAGCAGGGCACTGAAGGAACTCAGCGACTTCAAGGATGCTCTGTTGGGATTTGTACTCGCCGCCATGGTGCTGGCGCTTATTGGTCTCGTCGAATTTGCCCGCCATTGGCTGCTGTACAACGCGCTGATTGTCGCCCTGGACATGCACTGGGGAATGTCCAGCTACCTGAATCGTGGTGATTCATTACGCGCCAGCGCCACCACCGGCCAGGCAATCGCACTGGGTTACGTCATTAGCGTGGCCATCGGCTTTTACCTGTTCTTGCGCGAGAGCGTACGCAGCCGATTGCAGCAATGCCTCGGCGCGCTCTTGCTGGCTGGCGGTCTGTTTGCACCGGTGTCGCGTGGCCCCTGGATTGGCGCAGCCGTCATGATCACCGTGTTCATCGCCACCGGCCGTAAAGCTGTCAAACGCCTGATGCTTCTGGCAATCGCCGGAGCGCTCGCCCTTCCCCTGCTGGCCATCGTGCCTGGCGGGCAAAAATTCCTCGATCTGCTACCGTTCATCGGTACGGTAGACGTAGAGAACATCACGTACCGGCAGCGCTTGATTGACAACTCAGTGATCGTCATCCAGCGCAACCCTTGGTTGGGCTCTTTCGATTACCGCAACACTCCTGAGATGCAGTCCATGATTCAGGGCGAGGGCGTCATCGATATTGTGAATACCTATATCGCCCTGGCGCTGGACATCGGTCTGATCGGATTGACGCTATTCGTGTTTTTTTTCGCCACTGTGCTGCTCGGCATTCATACGGCAATACGCTCGTTCCCCAACAAAGACGATGAGGCGCGCCGACTCGGACGTGCGCTGTTGGCGGTACTGGCCGGGATACTGGTGACCATCTTTACCGTTAGCAGTATCACGGTGATCCCCGTGGTGTATTGGTCGGTGGCCGGACTGGGTGTGGCCTATGCTCAGATGGTGCGCAGGCTCAAGCGCACTGAGACTGCAAGCAGTGCGAGCGCCAACCTTCAACTCCGGTAACGCTCATGACCTCTTTTTTTCACCGCCCCCATATGCTGCTAGTGGTTCTCCTGCCCCTTGCTATTTGGCCGTTTAGCACCTGGGCGTCGGACTGGGTCTCCAGCGTGGATGAGCGCAGTGGCCTGCCAATGCTGGCGCGCGGTGGCAACCCTGTAGTTTCTTCTTCATTCGCCTTCTGGGGGAGCCACTGGGAATGGGCGGATTTGCCGACCGCGTTCAAAGTGAACTCCCCTTATAGCTACTCCCTTGCAGGCAAGAACAAAAACCTGGATTTCGACGTAAGTGCGCAGATTCAGAAGGAAGACGAGCAAAAGTTAACCTGGAACATTGCCCTGGATGCACACAGCATGATGCCGGACGTGATGGGCGGAGGCATCGTCTTCAAGTTCGATCCTGCCCTTTACAATGGAGAAATGGGTGAGCCGGCTTTGCTACCCGACAACCGCGGCTGGTCCTGGGGGAATACACAAAGCCGACGCATTGAGATGCGTTTTGAGCCTGCACTGGCAAGTGTGTACTTTGAACCGGGTGATAAATCTCAGGTGCGTGCTTTTTTTTACAAGAACACGATCAAACCCGGCCGCCAAAATTTCAAAGCCACTTTGAGCCTATCTGGCGATGTGGTACTCGGTCCGACCACAACCGAGCGCTTCGGGCTGGCGGACACAAGGAGCTGGCCGAGTGACACGCTCGACTGGAAAACCTCGCCGGTCGATCTGTCCTTTCTTAACGCTCACGAAAAACCTGCAGGTAAGCGCGGCTTCGTCAAAGTATCCGGCGAGCAACTGCTATTCGCGGACAACACCCCGGCGCGCTTCTGGGGCACTAACCTGGCGGCCTATACGCTGTTTCTTACGCCAGACGATGCAATCAAGCAGCAGGCCAAACGCCTGTCGGCACTCGGGTTCAATCTCGTACGACTGCACCACCATGACTCCCCATGGGTCATCCCAAACATCTTTCTCGACAGACACCTCACACGTGACACCCAGCAACTAAGCCCGGATTCGCTGAAAAAAATTGACTGGTGGATCAAGTGCCTCAAAGACGAGGGCATTTATGTATGGCTCGATATGCACGTCGAGCGAGCCCTCACGGCAAACGACAACATCTATGGCTTCGACGAAATGCCAAAAGATGACAGGAACGACGCCGGCCTCAAGGGCTATGCGTATGTAAATATCACTATTCAGCAGGCGATGAAGCGCTTTGCCCAAGCCTATTTGACCCATGTAAACACCTACACCGGACTCGCCTACAAAGACGATCCGGCGATCGCCGCCGTACTGATTACCAACGAAAACGATGTCACCCAGCACTTTGGCAACGCCCTATTACCAGACAAACGAGTGCCAAAGCACAACCGGATCTACATGGCCGAGGCCAAGGCCTTTGCGAACCAGCACAATCTATCCGCAAGCCAGACCTGGCGCTCCTGGGAGCCCGGCCCTGCCAAGCTGTTCCTTAACGATTTGGAGCGACGTTTCAACGTAGACATGATTCAACACCTACGTGAATCAGGAGTGAAGGTACCCATCGCCACGACCAGTACCTGGGGTGGCAATGGCCTTAACGCCCTACCGGCCCTTACCGCTGGCGACCTGATCGACGTCCATAGCTACGGTGGCTCTGGGCAGCTAGAGAAAAACCCGATCACCAGTGACGGTTTACTGCACTGGATTGCCGCCGGCCAAGTCATAGGCAAACCCCTGACCGTCACCGAGTGGAACACTGAACCCTTCCCGACACCCGACCGCCACTCGCTGCCACTCTATATGGCTGGCACCGCCAGCCACCAAGGCTGGGACGCACTGATCCACTATGCCTACAGCCAGGAGCCGCTAACCGGCGAATGGATGAGTGCCAGCAACTGGCACGCCTATAACGACCCTGCCCTGCTGGCCACCCTGCCCGCCGCCGCCTTGCTTTACCGCCGAGGCGACGTTCGCGAAGCAATGACGACCTATGTCTTCGCGCCGACGCCAAGCACGCTATTCAACCAACCCATCACACCGACCAACGCTGTTCTACTGCGTACCGCCATGGAGAAAGGCAAACTGCAGATCGCCATGCCACAGACGCCAGAATTACCTTGGTTGCAGCAGAGCATTATCTCGAGCAATGCCCAGGTGTTTCATGACGCCAATCAGTCGCTGCTGGACGCCAATGCCAGCGAGTCCACGACAGACACTGGCGAGTTAAAGCACAACTGGAAACAAGGCATCTACACCATCAATACGCCACGCACCCAAGCAGCAACCGGCTGGATCGGCGGCGAATCGATCAGCCTTGGCAACATCCAGGTTCAAGTGAAGACCGCTAATGCCAGTGTGGTGGTGCAAAGCCTGGACAGCGCGCCTATCGGCCGATCGCAAGACTTACTGATTTCACTGGGTACCCGTGCCATCCCCAAAGACGACAACAAAACACCTTTTTATGTCGAGCCCCTCGAAGGCACCCTGACAATCCAGGCACCGCAAGGCTTGACACTTTTCACCCACGGCATCCTTGCGCAAATGAAGGAGCTGCCCGCCACCTACCTTGATGGACGCTATACGATCAAGTTCGACGGCCAGCAGATGTCCAATTGGTTATTTTTGAAAAAAAGCGTTCTGCAAGCTACAACTTCAGGTGACGCACAGACAAAACTTGCCGAAACAGCACCATCAAGCACGCCGGCAAGCCAATAACTAACCCGTCTATTTAAAACAGGGTCAGGCCGATCGCGCTGACGCTCCAATCTGCGCTTACACAGCAACAGTTTCGGGGAGATCAGGATGAAATTTTTGGTTGTTGGTGGCGCAGGCTATATCGGCTCGCATATGGTCAAGCAACTACTGCGTGCAGGTCACGAACCGGTGGTGGCAGACAACTTTTCAACGGGCCATCGCGGCGCATTGATGGGCGGGAGATTGGTCGAACTGGACATCGCCGACGCACAAGCCCTGGACGTCTTGTTTGCGGGACAGCACTTTGATGCCGTGTTCCACTTCGCCTCATTTACACAAGTGGGCGAATCCGTCACTGAACCTGCCAAGTATTACCAAAACAACCTGGCTGGAACCCTTACGCTGCTACAAGCCGTGGTTCGTGCCGGGGTTAAAAACTTCATTTTTTCCTCGAGCGCAGCCATCTATGGCGACCCGGTGTATGTACCTATCGACGAAGAGCATCCCAAGGCCGCGATCAACCCTTATGGTCGAAGCAAGTGGATGGTGGAGCAGATGCTTGAAGATTTCGACCGTGCATACGGACTCAAGTCGGTCTGCCTGCGCTACTTCAACGCCGCCGGAGCAGACCCTGAAGGACAGTTAGGTGAACGCCGTGAACCGGAAACCCACCTGCTTCCACTGATACTGCAAGCGGCCTCCGGTCGGCGCACAACCATCACCGTCTATGGCCGTGACTACGACACACCTGACGGCACTTGCATTCGCGACTACATCCACGTTGTCGACCTCGTTGCAGCTCATGCACTTGCCGTGAATTATTTACTGGCAGGTGGTGCAAGCACGGCTTTGAACCTCGGAAACGGTCAAGGTTTCTCAGTACAACAAGTCATAGACACTGCACGCGCCGTGACCGGCCAGGGTATCTCCGTGAGCGAAGCGCCACGCCGCGTCGGCGATCCGCCACGCCTTGTGGCCGATCCCCGCATGGCCAATACATTACTTGGCTGGCAACCGCAATATGCCTCACTTGAACAGATAGTGGCGCACGCCTGGAGCTGGGAGCAGAAGTACCCTTGGCACTGAAAGTCGGCGCTGGCGCATACGCCGAACGCCTAAGGGTGACGCTCTAGGCTCTATACGAAAACTGCCTGCGCGACGATCATGCTGCGTTAAAAACAGGCTCGGAATGCTCATTTAGTGGACTAAACTCCGCTTCCTCGCCTGTTTTTGCCTTGCCTGATCGCCGCTCGGCGAGTTTTCGTACAGAGCCTAGTAGTAAGAGCGACTTGGGCGCTCGGCTTTGTTTAGTACCGTGCCAATAAGATTGGCTGTCCCCAGATGATAAAGGCTTTCCTCGATCTCTTTCTTGCTGTTCATGCCGTTGGCGACCACCAGCAGGACGCAGTCGAATTTAGGCAAGACGGTAATAGCATCGTCCGAACTCAACAACGGCGGCAAGTCGAAAATCACGATACGCGAGTCGTAGCGCTCGCGCAGATCAGTAATCAAATCGCTCACTGTAGGCGATGACAGCACCTCGGTGGAGAGAGGGATCGGCTCTCGCGTCGGCAGGACTACAAAGCGCGGCAAGGTCGGGTTGACCAGAACCTCTTGCAGTTCCGCTTCATTGTCCAGCAATTCATTGAGCGATTTCTCCATCGGCAGACCCAGGCAGGCACCCACCATCGGACGACGCAAGTCGAAATCCACCAGTAGCGCCGTCTTGGTGGTGTGATGGGCGATGCTCATTGCCAGGTTGATAGCCAATACAGTCTTGCCTGCCTCCGGAGTTGGCGAGGTGATAGCAAGCGTGCGCCAGCCATTTTCTTCCATGACTTTCAGAACTTGCGTACGCAGCAGATCGAAAGCCCCCCCCATATTCGAGTTTTTGTTGTACGCCACAATGCGATTGCGCTCGAGATGATCTGGCCGCAGCGGTACAACTTTGGTTTGCACATAACTCAGCGCATTCAGACCAGCAGACTGCCCGGTCACTGTCATGGCTTTTGGCATTGTCACGAGACTTGACGAAGGCTGTTGCTCGGAATTCTCGGTATCGGGCTTGATTATTTCCATGGCTATATTCCTTATGCAAACCGGCCCAGAGTTTTAAACATCAGAAGGTCCAGAGGCATGTAGAAGAAGTGCAGGAACACCAAAAAAAGCACGATTATCACGACTCCACTGACGATCAATCGCGTTCGCCACTGCTTACGGCGTGCCAGTTCCGCTCTGGTGTATATGTAGGGAATCGCAACCAATATGCGTCTACCCAGCACACTGGCCAAGGCTTCAGCTCCGCGCACGCGCTGGTTCAGCATCTCAAGGACCATCACCAATGCGCCAGCGCCCACCGGAGCGAGAACAAAGCCCATGGCAACCACTTTTTTACGGTTCGGCCGTATCGGCTTTTCAGGCATCAATGGCGATTCCAGAAGAACAAAACGCTCGGCTTTGTTTTCCTGCTCCAGGCTTTCGGAAATTTTCGCACTCATTTCCTTGGTGCGTATTTCCTCGTATTTCTTTTTAGCGTTTTCATAGTCACGCATCAGTGTGACCAAGCCGCGCTCGACTTGCGGCGTCTCAAGAATTTGCGCCTCGTAGTCGGCTATTTTTTTGAGTATTTCCTGCTTTTGATCGGCCAGCGACTTGATACGTGTTTCTGCGGCAGTAATCCGGGCCTGAGCCTTGGCAAGGTCCAGATTGACTGAAGCCGCTGCACCACCAGCACCTTTGGTAGCCTCAAGTGCAGCAATTTTGCGTTTGACGGCACGCACATCGGGGTGGGCTTCGGTATACAGCGACAGTAACCGGGTGTACTCCGCCTTCAGGCTACCCAGATCTTGCTGTTTATCAACCGCCGCGCCGGGCGATCCATGCTTGGTCGCTGCTGCGGAAAGCTCCAACTCATTGAAGCGCAACTCCTCACGGGCAGTTTTGTAGTCACGGTCGACCTCTTTAAGCTCGGTTTCGGCGCGTGACAACATATTCATGCGCAACTCCTGATGCTCGGGAAGCGCGTTGCTGTGCGCTTGCTTGAAGTCTGCCAAGCGGTTTTCCAGGGCTTCCAGTTCGACCCTGAGCTTGTCCGCCTCCTGCGTCAGAAACTCCGTTGTTTCACTGGCGCGCTCGGTGCGCTGCTTGATGTTTTCATCCAGAAACAGCGTCACCAGTTCGTTGGCCACTTTGTTGGCAATCTCTGGCTGCCGGTGCTCAAAGGCAAGACGGAAAGCAATTGTCACTTCTCCGCGCCCCTTAACGACAGCACTGACCAAGGAGACTGTAATCGCATTGCGCATTTCATCGATTTTCTCGGAAAGGCTCAACTGCCGGCTTTGCGAAGCAAAAAGATTGTACTTGTCGATGATCGCTTCCAGATGCTCACGGGTCATCACGCGCTGGCGAATGACTTCGATGCGCTCATCGGCAAAGGTATTGTTGTTCCCCGCCACCAGGTCTGGCGAAATCTGCTGAGACTCGACCAGAATAGTGCCAGATGACTCGTAGATGGGCGGGATAGAGATCGCGACCACTACGCTCAGGCCGAGTATTACCGCGAAACTCAGGATCAACAGCAAGGCATGGTGCTTGATGACAGCAATGTAGTCGTTGACCGACATTTCGTATTCAGAGGTCATATGTATCACCCAGCTGAATTTCAGAAGTTGGGGTGACTATAGGTCAAGGTCAACCCGACGACGTTTGCGGTGGCATCCGGCAAGCCATCTTGCTGGAGTTCTTTGTACATGAAGGATAGGCGCGCCACCCAGAAAGGCGAGAGTTCCCGGCTAAACCAGACACCGACATTGCGCAGGGTATTAGGCGCCAGCCCTTTGGTTTTTTGCCATGAGGTATCAAAACCGGTACGGCTGGTGTCGTCGAGGGCATAACTCCATGTACCGCTCAGGTTATCAACCTCGACAAAACCGCCGTCGCCGCTGGCGACAGTACTACGACTGGCGCCGATACTTGTATCCACACGCTCACCGGTATAGTGCAACGAAAAACCGCCTTGGCCACGGGGGCGGCTGTTCGAGCCAGAGACTTGATTGACACCTGCGTAAAGCGACCCCTTGAGCCGCTCGGAGATCTCAACGTTCAAGCCGACAGTGGGGGTGTAACTGTTTGAGGAAGGCACCGCAGATCCCTGCTGCGGCTCATAACGCTTCACGCCAAAACGCGTGAATAGCTCCACACGCTCGCTCCATGCGTAGTTCAAGCCTAGGCGGTTCGAAAGCTCGTCATAGTTGGTCAGTGTATTAATGTCGTAAGTGACATGTGTGTAGTCGGTTTCGTTAACCAAGGTAGTTCGCTCACTGAGAGCGGTACTCCAGTTGCCGCCGAACGAGGTTAGCTTTTGCGTACCATCGGTGGTGGCAATCACGCCGGTCGCTTGAACCGCAGTGGAAAGCGTTGAACTCTCAATATACTTCGCCGTGAGTCCAAAACCACCCGTCTCGGTCTCGCGCTGCCACCCTAACTGCACGTTGGGGTCTTCGCGGTCCGAAACGATGGACGTATCAGACGAACGCACCAGATTCATACCAAGACCGAACCGCCACTGATCCCGGTCTGAAGTACCGACAAGCGTGTAATCGGGGGCGATGATCGTACGAGTCACACCCTTCTTGTTTTCCGTAACAAGCACCGGGTTGCTGTTGTACTCGACAGTCGAAGGCACAACGATTGCCGATTGCCAAGTGGCAGCATAGGCCACACCGGAGCACGGCAAGATCAAGATAGCCGTCGCAACTCCCGTCGTTCGCAGCACGGGCAAGATAATCCTTAGTGCTTCGCGCAAGGCTAAGGCACGACCAGCGTATCGCCGGCCTGGAGTTGAATATTGGTGGACATGTCATCCCCGGACATCAAATCGCTGTAATGGACGGGCAGGATCTCTTGTTTAGCCCCATTGCGGCGCACGACCTTGATGCCAGCCTTGTCGGCGAATTTGTCGAGCCCGCCCGACATGCTCAATACTTGCAGCACTGCAGTTGGACCTGACATCTGCACGGTGCCGGGCTTCAGCACCTTACCCTGCACATAGACGAGATTGCCTGCGGTGCTCGTGATGACAACGCTCACGTTCGGATCGGGTATGAACTCCTTAAGCCTGGCAGCGACTTTCTTTGCGACGGCAGTGGCATCAAGCCCAGCAACATCGACTTGTCCTGCCAGCGGGAAGGTAATGCTGCCATCAGGAAGTACGTGCACCTCCTGTTTCAGCTTCTCTTCGCCCCAAACGGAAATCGAAATGACGTCACCTGGACTTAGCAGATAAGCCGCGGCTTTTTCGTCGGCACTGGTAATGCTGGGCCAGACCACCAGCGCGCAGAGCACAGGCAATAACAAACGCAACATAAGGATCCCTCCGACCAAGTAGCATGCACAGAGATTCACAAAAAAACGGGGCGAAAACACTCCCTCTCCTTTGACGCCAAAGCAACGATCAAACAGCAATCGCCTCGAGCTTCCTGGCGGCCAATTTTCGCCGAAACCAAACATCAGACCGAAGAACATCCCGGCAATCATCCCGACGTTTCCCGGTACTCGTTCTTGAGCGTAGACCACAATGGCGAGAACGCCGAAGCCAGGATGAAGCCGATCACCACGCTCAGCACACGGGTCCAGAACAGGTCCACATGAGGCAGCAATAGCGTGACGAGGATCGAGCCACCCTCCCCGCCCAAGGGCGAGTACGCGTGGTCGTGCTGGAACTTGACGGGCGTTGCATCAGCTATCGTCTAGGCTTGCTGGAACAGGGTCGGCTCTAACGACTACAACCTGGCGTTCCTGCCGCAATATGCCGGTCTGGGCAACGGCCGAGTGCTGCTTGATGAGTGGATTCGCTGGGGTCTGGACGAGGGCTGGCAGCACATCAAACCGAGGCTGCAACAGTGGCAAGCCAAACGTGCGGCAGCTGTCGCACGTTTGACCCGCTCCCCCTTTGTGACCGGCGTCGATAAAAAAATCGCGCCCACTGCACATCCCATGGAGGACGAACATGCCTCGCCAAGTCATAGTCAACGCTGACGATTTCGGTCTCAGCCTGAACGAAAACGCAGTCATCCTGCGGGCCTTCCAGGCCGGGGTGATCAGCTCCGCTACCGTCATGGCCAACATGCCCGCCTTCACCGCAGCCTGTGAGCTGGCGCAACAGCCACTGCTCAAGGGCCGCGTCGGCCTGCACTTCAATCTCACGTACGGCCGGCCCCTGAGCCGGGCGATTCTCGAGCTACCAACTTTTTGCGACACGGCTGGCGAGTTCGACCTGAACCTGCCCCGCCACCGCCTGTGGCTCAGCCGCCAGCAACACGATGCCGTGCTGAAGGAGCTCGAAGCGCAATGGCAGCACTGCCTGGACAATGGCCTGCAGCCCAGCCATCTCGATTCCCACCAGCATGTTCACACTATCTGGCCGATCGGTGAGATCGTCGCGCGTTTTGCTGCCCGCCAAGGAGTCCCCGTTCGCCTGGCGCGCAATCTGGGGTACAACCACAGCCTGGCCAAGCGAGTCTTCAAGAGCTTGCTCAACCGGCGTTTACAGCGCCTTGCCGGTGCCACGGCGGACTACGTCTGTACCCCGGTGGACTTGCGCAACGCCAGGCCACCGGCAGACGGACTGCTGGAAATCGTTGCCCATCCGACGATGCTCGGCAGCGACTTTGGCGACGCCTATCTGTATCAGGGTGAGTCCTTGAGCAAGTTGCTCGACAACCGCCTGCCGGGCATTCCACGGGTTTGCTATAACGTGTTGGCGCGCACACGACCCGCAGCGGCCACGACGACATTGGATTAGCACAACGATGACAGCACAACGCCCGGGACTGGCCACGGGCATTGTGCAAAAGGCAGATGGCTCAGGGTTTAAGCGGCCATTCCTGGTCAAGATCCGAAAGGCTTTTGCCGTCGTCCGGATGCTTCCACGTCGGATCGGGTGGATTCTCTTCCGGGGTCGCTTCTTCTGGCTTTTCCTCTTCAGAATCTTCGTACTGTTCGCGTTTCTTTTCAGTTGCCATAAGCCCTCCTCCTGAGGTTTGCGTTCAATTTCAGGATAGAACAAAGCCACTGCTTCGCTACCGACCAACTGTCTGTATTGCACTGTGTACAGCAACCTTGGCGATTTTCGCCTCTTCCAGCAGCCCCTGAATCACCTGCTCTTGTTCGGCGTAATCACCTTCCCCGAAATGGCTGTAGCGCAAGCCTGCCTCTGGCAGGCGCCAGTAAGCTCTGAATGTCTTTCTGCGAAGGCAGAACCTGACTCAGCGCTTGTTACCCTCCAGGCTGTTTGGTAGTCGTGAGATAGACTAAGCAGCGGGTATCGGAGGGCAGGAGTGACAGCTGTGGCGCGACTCTGATGGATTCGCTGATAACGGCCGCGGCGCGTGCGCTCGCTGCGGGTGATCCCCTCGGCGCACTGAACCGGGTGGCCTTGCGCGACGATGCGCCGGCACTCGCGTTACGCGGCATCGCCATGGCGCAGCTCGGCGAACTGGTTCGCGCGAAGGCTCTATTGCGCAGTGCGGCACGTGCCTTCGGCCCGAAAGAGGCCTTGGCCCGTGCGCGGTGCGTGGTCGCCGAGGCCGAGATTGCGCTCGCTTCGCGCGACCTTGGCTGGCCTGCGAAAGCACTCGATGCAGCACGGACGACACTCGAAGAACACGGTGACCGGGTGAACGCCGCGCATGCCCGGTATCTCGAGATCCGGCGCTTGCTGCTGATCGGTCACCTCGACGAAGCCGAGCACAGGCTCGCCGAACTCGACCCCACGCCTTTACCGCCTGCATCGAGGGCCGTCCACGAATTGGTCGTGGCGGGGATCGCGATGCGCCGCCTCCAGGCGAAGACGGCACGGACAGCGCTCACTCGGGCCGAGCATGCCGCACGCCACGCCGGTATCCCTGCGCTGACAGCCGAGGTCGACAGCGCACGCCTGCTCCTCGATACGCCTGCGGCGCGCCTGATTACTGGTGGTGAGGAACGGCTTCTGCTGCTTGAGGACGTTGAAGCGCTACTGGCGTCAAAGGCGCTTGTCGTGGACGCCTGCCGTCATCTCGTGCGTGACGCACGCGCGCAAGTCTCGCTCGCAAGGCGTCCGGTGTTGTTCGCGCTCGCCCGGGCGCTGGGCGAAGCGTGGCCCGCCGACGTACCGAGGGAAACGCTTATCGCCCGAGCCTTCCGATTGAAACTTGACGATGAGTCGCATCGCGCGCGATTGCGCGTCGAGGTCGGGCGACTTCGCGCGGCGCTGCGGACAGTGGCAGGCGTGACCGCAACAAAGCGCGGGTTTGCACTGTTGCCACGCAGCGCAGCGGAAGTCGTCGTGCTGGCGCGCCCCGTCGAAGAGAAGCAGGCGGCAGTGCTCGCCTTTCTCGCCGACGGTGAGTCGTGGTCGAGTTCGGCCCTGGCGCTGGCGCTTGGCGCCAGCCAGCGCACCGTGCAGCGGGCACTCGACTCGCTGGCGGCGGCCGGCAAGGTCCAGTGGTTTGGTCGCGGGCGAGCGCGTCGCTGGATGACCCCGTCGGTGCCGGGTTTCGCGACGTCATTGTTACTCCCTGCTCCACTTCCAAGTGACTAGGATCACTCCACGACCAAACCACCAGGGTGGAAGACATGAAACACTCAGCAGCCGAAATTATCCGCGAATATGGACCCTTTCCGGGTGTCGACCATGTGCATGGGGTCACCTATGACGGTCAGCAGGTCTGGTTCGCTTCCGGAGACAAACTGAACGCCCTCGATCCGGCGAGCGGGAATACCCTGCGCTCGATCGATGTCGCCGCGCATGCCGGCACGGCCTTCGACGGTCAGCATCTGTTTCAGATCGCCGAGGATCGCATCCAGAAGATCGACCCGAAAACCGGTCGCGTGCTCGCCACGATCCCGGCACCCGGCGGCAGTGACTCAGGGCTCACATGGGCCGAAGGGACGCTCTGGGTGGGCGAATATCGGGACCGGAAAATTCATCAGATCGATCCCCAGACCGGGGCGATTCTGCGCACCATCGAGTCCAACCGATTCGTCACTGGCGTCACCTGGGTCGATGGAGAACTCTGGCACGGCACCTGGGAAGGTGACGAGAGTGAATTGAGGCAAGTCGATCCGCGAACGGGAGAGGTTCTGGAGAGCCTCAAAATGCCTTCTGGTATCGGCGTGTCGGGACTCGAGTCGGATGGCGCCGACCAGTTCTTCTGTGGAGGAGGAAACAGCGGCAAGGTAAGAGTGGTTCGCCGACCTGAATGAGACGCTGCGATCGACAGCAGACGGCGCCACTGCAAATCAATAACTATGCTTGGTTGTGTTGTCGGGCCCTGATAATACATCGCGGAAGGAGGCGTTTGAGATGCAACTCATCACATTGAAAATCGATAAGCCGGAAGCGACGAACTTCATTTTTGGGCAGACGCACTTCATCAAGTCCGTCGAGGACATTCATGAAGCATTAGTCAGTAGCGTGCCAGGCATCACGTTTGGCCTGGCCTTTTGTGAAGCCTCCGGCAAATGCCTGGTGCGCTGGTCCGGCACCGACAGCGCCATGATCGAACTGGCGCAAAAGAACGCGAAAGCCATCGCCGCAGGCCATAGCTTCATCGTGTTCCTCGGTGACGGTTTCTATCCGCTCAACGTGTTGAACACCCTCAAAATGGTTCCAGAGGTGTGCCATATCTTTTGTGCGACGGCCAACCCAACGGAAGTCATTCTCGCTGAAACGGAACAAGGCCGAGCGATCCTCGGTGTAGTGGATGGTTTTTGCGCCAAGGACATTGAAGGCGACGAAGATATCCTTTGGCGCAAAAACCTGTTGCGACAGATCGGTTACAAGCTCTGAGCTGAAGCGCCGACAATGTGTGGCGCCGTGACCGCGCTGCAAGCGAAACACTTCCATGCAGGGTGCAGCCACGGTCACTCAGCGCCTCAACGAATCAGCATCGCTGCGGCAGCCGCCACCATGATCGCCGCCGCACCGCGGAACAGCCGCTGTTGCGCTCGCAGGCTCGACAGCAGGTGCCGGATGCGCACCGCGCCAACAATGAACAGCGCACCGACGCCCAGCAGAACCAGAATGGTCAGTGGCACCAGCATCAGCCCCCAGGTCTGTAACGAGACCGTCTCAAGGTTGATCACCAGCGGCAACAACGCCAGGTAAAAGGCAATGGTTTTCGGGTTGCCCAGGGTAATGGTCAGGCCGGATATCGCCGCTGACAGCAGCTCCTTCTTCTTCACCGGCTTGCCGACTTCAATTGCCTGATGGTTGGCGAACCAGAACTGCCAGGCCAGATAGCACAGGTACAGCGCGGCCGCCCAGCGTACCAGCTGGAACAATGCATTGAAGTGCTCGGCGATCATCGCCAGGCCAAAGACGGCAAATGACAGGTAGGTCAGATCGCCGAGGATCAGCCCAAACAGCAGACAAAAACCCGACAACGCGCCACCGCTGACGCTCCGCGCCACCAGCGCCGCCATGCCAGGGCCGGGAATGGCGGCAGCGATACCCAGTGCTGCCGAATAGGTAAGTACTTGCGTCAAATCGAGCATGTCGTGCTCCTCAGGTCATTTATTATTGTCTTGCTCGACGCTTTCCGCTTCCGGCAAGCAAGGTTATCTATGGCACTGCCGGATAAAACAGACTATCTACCCAAGTAAAAAATTCGAATACGCCTTGACATAACGGAGTATGTTTTTAATACGCCGCAAGCCGAATATCATTCAACTCCCCGCTGCAGTTACCACCCTTCTCAAACACTGCATGTTATTGATGAACTGTACGTGCCAACTCCAGAATCTCAGGCTGAACAAAACGTACACTACAACCGTCTTGTCATTTAAACAGCGAAAGATTACCGGTCAGCTTGCTGATTTTTTTCTTCGGCCCGATCAAGCCGATGGCAACCAACTCTATGGCTGAACTGTCGGCCTCGGAGATACGCGACTCATACTCTTGATACGTCTTGCAGGATTGTGCCAAGGCGCTGAATGGCATGATGTGAATTTCATCATCCGCCAGCGCTTTCTCTTGAAGTTCCTGCAAATACTCATTGGTGGACAGCAGAATCGGCAACGGTGCGTAGATGACGCCGGGGTAATTAACATTGTCACGGCTTTGCATGTCAGGTCCGACCAGACCTTCTACCGAGCGCCCCAGGCTGACGCCGATAACGCTGACGGCATTGGCCGCATGTCCCAGCCCCAGTGCTTTGTCGACGACAATCACGCATTTGTGAACGGCAGCATCAAAATTCATTCAATCCTCCACGACGGTCAATAATCCTTCAGTTCTTCAAGTTTTGTCACCCCGAAGTCAGCCCAACCATCGAGCAACCCGACAAACTTCGTCGTGTCACTACCAATGTCAATATCCACTGCCTGCCAAGATGAAGAATCATTTATCACCCTGCAATCGCGTCCTTCGGAAAAGGAAGCGACCAACTGTGGTTTATGTATTCAACAACGCGTCCGGCATCGGCTTGTGCATAGAGGCTAAAGCGTGGCAACTTCAGCGTTAGAAGTTGAAAAAATCTTATCCCCTTTAGCCGGGGAAAAAATTTCTTTTTTAATTGCCCGGCGGATGCGTTCTGGTAGGATCTACCTCTTTCTCACAGGGACGCGGAATTTATGACCGATCAGACGCTAAATCTGACAGATGTCAAAATCCTTACAGCCTTGCAACAGGACGGCAGGATCACCAACCAGACCTTGGCCGACCAGATCGGCATGTCTGCCTCGCCCTGCTGGCGCAGGGTCCGGCAGCTGGAAGAACATCGCTTTATTCAGGGTTACAGGGCGGTGCTCGACCGACGCAGGATCGGGCTGGGAGTGATGGTGTTCATCCGGGTCAGCATCGACCATCACAGCGCAGCCGAGGCCCGGAAGTTCGAGCAGGAAGTGATGCAGCTGGAGGATGTGGTGGCGTGCTACAGCATCGGTGGCGACGCTGATTTCCTGTTGCAGGTAGTGGCACGCGATCTCGACTCGTATGCCGACTTCGCGATGTCGGTCATCCGACAGTTGCCCGGCATCAAGGAGATGCAGAGCATGTTCGTCCTCAAGGAGATCAAGCCGTTCGTGTCGTTCCCGGTCAAGCGCTCCCAAGAAGCCTGAGCAGACCTTCCAAGCCGCCAGTTAGCCAGAAACTCGCGCACCTGTACTCGCCCTATCACCAAGGTAAAGGGCAGCCCTGTGTTACGCGCATGAACCTAAAAACCAACAGAGCCCAGCACTAGACTGGGCTTTGTCACGTCAGGAAAGACGTCTTGCTTGCCCTGTAATTTCGAGGCGTACAGCAACTCCCAGAAACGACAAAATCCTACACTAGACTAGACTCTGCCTACACACCACGGATGGATCTCCCAATGAAACCAGCCTACTTGGCACTCACTGCGTGTTTGATCTTTCAGCCCGCGTTCGCAAGATCTGGTACTGATCCTCAAGTCGTAAACCCTGACGAGTCGCAACTGGTCGAGCATGGCTCGTACATCAATAGCGACGGAAAAACCGTACACAGCCCCGCCCATACAAAATCAAATCGTGCACCCGAGGGTGCAACCGCCAAGTGCCGCGACAACACCTACAGTTTTAGCCAGCACCGCCGTGGCACCTGCTCCCGCCACGGCGGTGTGATGGCTTGGCTATAAGCCATTGCTGAACGTCATCTCCCGTCTCCAGAGCCGCTATCGAGACAGCACAAAAGAACCGATCCCAAACGACTCTATTCATAGAAGACCTCGCAATGAGTGGTCAGGATTGACGTAGCATCCGTCGCACCTTTTTCAGCTCAATTCGCTTTCCCGGATCAGTTTCTTATTAATCTTCCCGACACTGGTTTTAGGAATTTCGGTGACGAACTTGAACTGCTTGGGGATCGCCCATTTGTTGATGCGGCCACGCTCGACAAACCCTTGCAGATGCACCTCCAGGATCTTGCGGTCGAGATATTGCCCAGGCGCGCACACCACCAGCGCCATCGGTCGTTCACCCCATTGCTCATCGGCAATGCCCACGACCGCGACTGACATGACGGCCGAGTGTTCGCTGATCAGGCTCTCCAGCTCCAGAGAGCTGATCCACTCCCCTCCCGTCTTGATGACGTCCTTGATTCGATCCTTGATTTCCACCCCGCCCAAGGCGTCGATAGAAGCGATGTCACCGGTGTGCATCCAACCGTCGCGCCACAACTCGGCGCCCTTTTCGGGCGCCTTCCAATAACCTTGAGTCAGCCAGGGTGCACGGACCACGATCTCGCCCACGGACTCTCCGTCATGAGGCATATCATTGCCGTTGGCATCGACGATTTTAAGATCAACCATCGGCACAGGTGTCCCGGTTTTGATGCGAATGGCCAACTGGGATTGTGTGGGCAGTTGCAGCTCCTCATCGCGCAGGTATGTCGTGCAGAGTAGCGGGCAGGTTTCCGACATGCCGTAGCCACTGTGTACGCGAATGCCTCTGGCGCTCGCTTCGCTGGCAATGCCCAGCGTCAGGGCGCTGCCCCCCAGGAGCATTTTCCAGCCATCGAAACGGGTTTGTGCCGCTTCCTCGCAGCCCAGGATCATTTGCAACAGGGTCGGCACACAATGGGAAAACGTGACGCTCTCTTCTCGGTACAGCCTGACCAGGCGGTTGGGCTCATAACGACCGGGGTACACCTGCTTGAGTCCCATCAGGGTGGCAACATAGGGCACACCCCAGGCATGCACGTGAAACATCGGGGTGATGGGCATGTAGACATCATCGGAACGCAGCAGCGGCAGACCTTGATAGACACCCAGCGTGCCCACGGCATTCAAGGTGTGCAGCACCAACTGGCGATGAGTGAAATACACGCCTTTAGGGTCACCGGTGGTGCCCGTGGTGTAGAACAGGGTCGCCACCGAGTTTTCATCGAAGTCAGGGAATTGGTACTGGTCTGCCGCTTGAGACAACAGCTGCTCATACTCCCCCAGCACGGGTAGAGACGTGTCGGTTGCCGTGTCGTCGGTCAGCTGGAGGTAGCCTTTGACGGTACTGAGCTGTCCTTGAATCTGCTCGACCAGGGGCAGGAAATCATCATGCACCAGCACCAGATCATCCTCGGCGTGGTTCATGGTGAAGAGCACCTGATCCGCAGAAAGACGAATATTCACGGTGTGCAGCACCGCGCCGATCATCGGCACGGCAAAGAAACATTCCAGATAGCGATGGCTGTCCCAATCGAGCAAGGCCACCGTATCCCCGGCCTTGACGCCGGCAGCGGTCAAGGCGTTGGCCAACCTGCGGATCCGTTGGTTGAGGGTCTGGTAGCTGTAGCGCAGTTTGTCGGCGTATACGATTTCCCGACCCGGTTCGTAGCGCACGCCGGACAGCAACAATTGCTTGATCAGCAACGGATAGGCATAGGCGCCGTCGGCGGGCGGAATTATTTTTGTCGCCATCATGGTTGGGGTTCCTTGTCCTTTCGATCAGAACTGCACGGCGTCCAGTTCGTAGAGGCATTCACTGCCGGCCTTGACCGCAGCGCTCAACGAGTGGATGCGTGGCAGCAGACGGGCAAAGTAGAAACGTGCTGTGCCCAGCTTGCTGGCGTAGAAATCATCGTCGGCCTGTTTGCCCGTGGCCGCCTTGGCCATCAGGGCCCACATGTAGGCATACGCGGTGTAGCCAAACACCTGCAGGTACTCGACCGAGGCGGCACCGATTTCGTTCGGGTTGTTCTGTGCCCGATCCAGCAGCCACGCAGTCAATTCGTCGAGGGTGTCCACGGCGGTGCTCAACGGCGTGCAGAACTCGCCGAGGTCAGTGCTGGCGTTGGCGATGAAGTGGCGAATCTCGGCGGCGAACAAACGGTAAAGCGCCCCGCCACTGCCAACGATCTTGCGCCCGGCGAGGTCCAGTGACTGGATGCCGTTGGTGCCTTCGTAGATCTGGGTGATCCGCACATCGCGAACCAATTGCTCCTGCCCCCACTCGCGGATGTAGCCATGACCACCGAAGATCTGCTGGCCATGCACCGTGGTTTCCAGCCCCATGTCGGTGAGAAACGCCTTGGCCACCGGGGTCAGCAACGACACCAGCTCCTGGGCGCGAATGCGGGTTGGCGCATCGTCGCTGTACTTGGCGGTATCCAGTTGCAGGGCCACGTAGCTGGAAAACGCCCGCCCGCCTTCGTTCAAGGCCTTCATGGTCAACAGCATGCGGCGTACATCCGGGTGCACGATGATCGGATCGGCTGTTTTGTCGGTGGCCTGCGGGCCGGTCGGCGCACGACTCTGGATGCGTTCGCGGGCGTATTCGACTGCGTTCTGGTACGAACGCTCACCCAACGCCAACCCCTGGATACCCACGCCCAGACGTTCGTAATTCATCATGGTGAACATCGCGGCCAGGCCTTTGTTCGGCGCATCGACGATCCAGCCGGTCGCGCCGTCAAAGTTCATCACGCAGGTGGCGGATGCCTTGATGCCCATCTTGTGTTCGATTGAACCGCAGGACAGCGCGTTGTGCTCGCCCAGCGAGCCATCGGCATTGACCAGTACCTTGGGCACCAAAAACAGCGAAATACCTTTAGGGCCGGCGGGCGCATCCGGCAGTCTGGCCAGCACCAGGTGAATGATGTTTTCGCTCAGGTCGTGTTCGCCACCGGTAATGAAAATCTTGCTGCCGCTGACCTTGAAACTGCCGTCGGCCTGAGGTTCGGCTCGGGTGCGAATCAAGCCAAGATCGGTGCCCGCATGGGCCTCGGTCAGGCACATCGAACCGGTCCAGGTGCCGGCGTACATGTTCGGCAGATAGCGTTCCTTGAGTTCCCGACTGGCGTGGGCATTGATCGACAGGCACGCCCCGGCGGTCAGCATCGGGTACAGGCCAAACGACAGACTGGCGCAATTGACCATCTCCTCGACCTGGGCCGAAATGGCCTTGGGCATGCCCATGCCACCAAATTGCGGGTCGCCGCCGACACCCACCCAACCGCCTTCGGCGAATGCCTGGTACGCCGCGACAAAACCGTCCGGGGCAGTCACCGTGCCGTTGCTCCAGGTGCAGCCCTGTTCGTCGCTGCTGCGGTTCAGCGGTGCGATCACTTCGGCGCTGATCTTGCCGGCCTCTTCAAGGATCGCGGCGGCTGTCTCTTCATCGATCACCTCGGCCAGGCCGGGCAGTCGGGCCCATAGCCTGGACACTTCGAAGACCTCGTTGAGGACGAAATGCATGTCGCGCAAGGGGGCTTTGTAATCAGACATCGTTGGCTTACTCCGCAATAGTCCGGGCGTGATGCATGCCCGAAGGTTGGGTTGGCGCGGTTGCACCGGCATGCCCCTGAGGGGCCTCCGGAACAGGACGACGATCAAGCGACGCCCCCCGCTGCAGGAAATACGACAGGGCAGGAATCAGAATCAGCGCGCCGAGCATGTTCCACAGGAACATGAAGGTCAGCAGGATGCCCATGTCCGCCTGGAACTTGATCGGCGACCAGACCCAGCACACTACGCCGGCCGCCAGGGTGATGCCCACCAGGCCCACCACCCGACCGGTAAACGACACGGCATTGCGATAGGCCTGGGCCAGCGGCAGGCCTTGACGCTGGTAATGCAATTGCACACTGAGCAGGTACAAGGCGTAGTCGACACCAATCCCCACGCCCAGTGCGATCACCGGCAGGGTCGCGACCTTCACGCCAATGCCCATGACCACCATCAACGCCTCGCAGAGGATCGAGGTCAGCACCAGCGGCAACAGCGCAACCAACGTGGCGCGCCAGCTGCGGAAGGTCATCAGGCAGAACAGCGTCACCGCCGCATAGACGTAAAGCAGCATGGTGCGATTGGCCTCGCGCACCACGATGTTGGTCGCGGCTTCAATGCCAGCGGTCCCGGCCGCCAGCAGGAACTGGCGCTCATCGCTGCTGTTTTCGCGGGCGAAGGTCTCGGCGATCCCGACCACTGCATCCAGGGTCTCGGCCTTGTGGTCCTTGAGAAAGGCAATCACCGGCATCAGCGAGCAGTCGGTATTGAACAACTCCGGAGAGTTGACCGAGGCTTGCTGCGCGGCATAGTTCAAGACGTCCTGGTTGCGCTGGATACTGTTGAGCTTGGGGTTGCCCTCATAGGTCCCGGCCGTGATCTGGCGCACGGCATTGACCAGCGAGGACGTCGCCTGCACCCCCGGATACTGCTGCAGTTCCCAGGCCAGACGGTCGGCGAGAACCAGTGTCTTATAGTTCAGGCAACCTTCCGCAGGCGTCTTGATCATCACCGCAAACAGATCGCTGGATAACGCGTAGTGACGGGTGATGTAGGCGTTGTCACGGTTATAACGCGAATCGGCACGCAACTCCGGCGCGCCACTTTCCAGGTCGCCGATCTTCAGGTGCTGGCTGATGACGAAGCCGCCAATGCCCATCAGCAGTGCGATCAGTACGGCGCCCGTGGCCCACTTGGCCGTGGTGAAACGGTCGAGCCAGTCCCACAGCTTGCCAAAGCCCTTGTGTCCGTCCGCCCGGGTGTCGATGTTCAAGGCGCGCTCGGCAGCCTTGGCGCCGACGCCGACATAGGAAAGCGCCACGGGCATCAGCAACAACGAGGTAAAGATCAGCACCGCGACACCAATGCTGGCGGTGATGGCCAGGTCCTTGATCACCGGTATGTCGATCAGCATCAGCACGGCGAAACCCACGGCGTCGGCCAGCAGCGCGGTGACGCCGGCGATGAACAGACGGCGAAAGGTGTAGCGCGCAGCGATCAGTTTGTGGGTGCCCCGGGCGACGTCTTGCATGATCCCGTTCATCTTCTGCGCCGCGTGGGACACACCGATGGCGAAGACCAAAAAAGGCACCAGCACCGAGTACGGGTCGATGGCATAACCCAGCCAGGCAACGATGCCCAATTGCCAGATCACTGCGACCAGCGAACAGCCGACCACCAGCAAAGTGCTGCGAACGCAGCGGGTGTAGAGGAAAATAATCACCAGCGAGGTGATCACGGCCAGGCCGAAAAACATCATCACCTGAATCAGACCGTCGATCAGGTCGCCCATCAGTTTGGCGAAACCGATCACCCGGACCTTGTACTGGCCCTTGCCCTCCTCCCCGGCTTTGCGCGCGGCACTGTCGCCGGCGAACTCGATCCTGTCGCGCAACTGCTCTTCAAGCATCTGCGAGAACCCGTGGTAGTTGATGCTCTGACCGCCGGCCGCGGCCTTGTCCAGCAACGGGACGATCAGCATGCTCGACTTGAAGTCACTGGCCACCAGGTTGCCGACGAGTCCGGCGCGGGAAATGTTCTGGCGCAACTGTTCTATTTGCTCAGGCTTGCCCTCGTAGGTATCGGGCATCACCGGGCCACCCTGGAAGCCTTGTTCGGTGACTTCGGTCCAGCGCACCGCCGGGCTCCACAACGACTTCATCCAGGCGCGATCAACGCCTTCGGTGAGGAACAGCTGGTCGTTGACCTGTTTGAGCACGTCCAGGTAAGCGGGGTCGAAGATATCGCCGCGGGTGTTCTCGACCACCACGCGCACCGAGTTACCCAAACCGCGCAGTGACTGACGGTTCTCCAGGAAATTCTGGATATACGGCTGGCTCTGCGGAATCATTTTCTCGAAGCTGGGGCGCAGTTCCAGGCGCGTTGCGGCCATGTAGCCCAGCACCACAGTGGCCAGCGCCATCAGCAGCATGAACAGCGGGCGATAGTTGAACACCATCCGCTCCAGCCGGTTACCGGAGTGGCGGTCGAAGTCACGCACGTCGCGGATCACCGGCATGGTGTCTTGTTTGATATTGCCCATGACTGGGTTCTCGCTCTAAGGGTTCGAGGTCTTATTCTTTGGGCAGTGCCTGTGCACCACGACTGCCAACCACCACCAACGCGCCATCGGCGGCCTGAGCAGCGCCGGCCACCGGTGACGGTTCGGGTTGCCGCACCAGGCGCATGTCCGCGCCAGCCCCCTGGCTGACCAGCCTCTGCCCGCCCTGGGTGAACAAGCGGTAATGACCGTTAGTGTCGACGAAGCCGGCGGTGATGCTGACGTGCAGGCCACTGTCGAGCGCAGTCCAGCTGAGGCCGCCATCCGTGCTGCGCAACACGTTGCCGCGCAAGCCGTAAGCGATCACTTCGCCGCGCTTGCCGAGCACGCCGAAAAAGCTGCCCTGATAGGGCGTCTGCACGGCGACGAAACGCTGCTGAGCCTCATCCCATTTGAGCAACAGGCCCTGCTCACCGGCGATGTACACCCCATCGCCGGTAGAGGCGATGGCGTTGAGGTGGAAGCCCTGCGGGTTGTCGGTACGGTCCTGAAACGCTGTCCAGTTCCGGCCACCGTCCTCGGTGCGCAGGATCAGGTTGAACACACCGACCACATAGCCGAGGTGGTCGTTGGCGAACCAGACGTCGAGCAAGGGTTTATCCGCGCCCTGCTCGACCAGTCGCTGGCCTTCGGCAGCCAGCAGTGGCCATTGTTCGTTGCTGGGTTCTGCACGGGCCAACGCCCCATAATGCTGGACCAGCAAGACACCGATCTGGCGGCCGTCCAGTTGCTTGCGCCAGGTCGCCCCGGCGTCGCTGCTGTGCAACACCACGCCGTCGTTGCCGACCGCCCAGCCCTGCAGGGCAGAAGGGAAATTCACCGCCGTGAGATCGGCACTCACCGGCACGGCGGCTTGCTGCCAGTGTTTGCCGGAGTCGTCGGAATAGAGAATGTGGCCACGTTGCCCAACCGCGACCAGTCGGTCGCCTGCGCGCGCCAGGCCTGACAACGGGCTGCTGACCGCCAGGGCGCTGGCCCTGGCCGGCAGATCCAGCACATCGACATAACCGGCCGCCTGGGTCAGGCCCTGCAACATTGCAAACAAGATGCCCAGCGCCCACTGCAGGTACTTTTTGTACGAACACATACCGCGTCCTCTTCGGATAGCCGCGCCGGGACACACAACCGTGCAGCCCGACGTTCAAACCAGGTGTTCGCTTAGCGAATGCCGGAACCCGCCAGGGACTCCGGCGACCACTGCGCCTTGGAGAGCGGATCGATGTACTTGATGCCGCCGTAAGGCCCCACCACACCGTTGATGTTGTAGGAGCCACCGACCAGGTCGTAGATCATGAAGGGCGTGGAATCCGGGATCTGCTTGTCATAGCTTTGGCTGAGGAACGCGAAGGAGCCTCGGTACAACTGACCACGGGCGTCGTACTGATCGGAGGCCAGAGCGGTCCAGCTGTCTTCATCCAGGTAGAAACGACGCTTCTGATAGATGTGCCGCGCACCCGCCTTGAGGTTGCCCTCCACCACCCAGACCCGGTGTTTTTCCCAACGCACGTAGTCGGGTGCCAGGTGATTGGCGGTGGTCAATAACTTGGGGTCCTGGGCGTAGGTCAGCTTGTAGGTGTTGTAGGGCACGACCATTTCCTGCTTGCCCACCAGCTTCCAGTCGTAGCGGTCGAGTGCACCGTTGAACACAAAGACATCGTCGTAGGTGCCCGCACCGGCAGTGCCGGGATTTGGTGTGTCGTAAGCCAGGTTCGGCGCCAGTTTTACCCGACGCTGGCCAGGCAAGTACTGCCAGCCACGGCGCGGCTGCTGCAACGGGTTGGCGGCGTCCTTGAGCATCACCGCTTCGCCGGCCCGGCGCGCAGGGCCGGTGTAGGACAGCTTCATCTGGTAGTACACGTCGGCGCTGCTGATCGGCTGCGCCAGGTTTTCGTAGATCGGATAGGAAATAAACGCCTGCCCGGTGGTTGCCAGGCTCGGCACTCCCGCGGAGTCGACGTTCCACGAGTCGTACTTGGAGTTGATGCTGACGCCCTGATAACGCAACAGGAAGTTCCACATCGCCTCGTTGCCCGACTGCGGGATCGGAAACGGCACACCCGGCAGCACGTTGTCGATCGCCAAGCCGCCTTCGAGGGACTTGGCGCCGGTGGCATTTTTCACGCCATTGTCGAGCACCGCCTTGGGCAGTGCGACGGTGCGGTGGGTTGGATAGACATTGACGTGGAAAGTGGGGAAACGCTTGGCCAGTTCCACGGTGGTCGCCGTGAGTTGGCCCTTGTACTGATCGACGTTTTTGCCGTCGATTACCAGCAGTGGTTTTTCGTCGGCAAAGGGGTCCGGGCGCATGCTGTCACCGGTTTTGAAACTGGCCGGCGGCGTGGTCAAGCCACCGGAATAGGCAGGAATGGAACCCTCGGCATTCCCGGCTTTTTCAGCCCCGACCAGGGTCAGGCTGCTGCCCAGCCTGGCGGCTTCCTGAGTCGATACAGCGGCCTGTGCCTGAGCGGCAACCGCCATGGCCAGAGAAACGCCCAGCAACGTACGCACGAATTTCATGTTGTTATTCTCCTGCTCAGGTGACTAAGCCATTCGTGAATCAAAAGGTGGTTTTCATCGTCAGGTAAACCGCGCCACGGTCTGCGGTGGTTGCACCACCACCGGAAAAGGCCGAATAGCCCCCGCCAAAACATGCGTAGTTTTCGTTGCCGCTGAAGGCGTTCGGTGTGGAGCCGTCACCGCTGCCGGCATTGGCCGCGCCGGTACTTACGCCGCTGACGTCGCACTTGTCGGTCTTGCCGAAGGAGTCCACGTACTTCAGGTCGACAAAGTATTTGTTGTACACAACGGCACCGACGCCGACCGCATAGTTGCCGGTGTCTTTGGCGCCGCCACCGGACACCGGTGAAACGCCGGCAAGCCCCACGTTGATGGACATCGGCATGTTCAAGTCGACACCCGGGAAGACCTGGTACCAGGTCGGCGTGAAGTTGGCTGCAATACCCCAGTTGTCCCGGGTCGGCGCATCGACGCCGCGGTAACTGCTGTTGCCCTTGTAGAGCGCCTGATTCTTGCTATCGAGCTTGAGCAGGTTGCTGTAATACAGCTCGGTGAGCAGGGTCGCCGAATCGAACACTGGCGTCTTGGGCAGGGTCATCAGACCGTTGAGCGTCCAGTGCAACGTGTCACCGGTGGCACTCATACTGTCGCCCTTGTCCGGTGCGTCATAGACGATACCGGTCTGCGCCGTACGAGCCGGCAACAGGCCAAGGCCGGCGCCCAGCCCCAGCGGTCCGGTGGAACTGAGAATCGCCGGGATACTGGCCAGCGGCATGTTGTGACGGATGTTCAGGTCGGAGCCGACGCTGACGCCGCCTATCTCTTTCGAAAGGCTCAGACCGACGATGTGGATGTTGTCGGCATAGGCCAATTGATAGGTGCTGGTGCTCAGCGAGTTCAGCGTATTGACGACCGCCGGCACCATGCCCGCTGGCGGAGTCCCGTTGGGATTGGCCGAGCTGATCCCCGTGGCGTTCAACCAGGCTTGAGGCAAAATGTCCGAGGTCTTGCGGTAATAGAAGCCGAGCGTACCGTCCAGCCAGGCGGGCGACCACTTGGCCATCACGCCCCAGTCTCCGCTTTTATCCGGCGTCAGGTCGTGACCACGACGCACGTTGGTCAGCCCGTTGCACGGCGCCAGCCCACAACCCAGAGGGCTGCCGGGTACCACGGCATTGGTGTTGCCCAGCAGGAACGACTGCGCACCGAAACCGACCAGATCGGAACCGCCGTAGTAGGTACCGGCCTCCGGCAGGCGGGCGGCATTCCAATCCAGGAAATATTGGGCACCCACCGTCAGTTCGGGATTGACGGTGAACGACATCGACAGTTGATTACGCGGAACGAACAGTTCCTTGGCTTCGGTACCCGGCGAGGCCGCCAGCTTGGCCAGGTCCAGGCCGGACTGGCCATAGCTGATCGAATGCACCGGGTTGAGGATGGTTTCGCCCCAGAACACGTTGTGCTGACCGGCCTTGACGCTCAGCAGCGACTCCTCGCCCACTTCGGTGCTGTAGAACACGAAGGCATCGAGGATTTCGCCGGAAGGACCGGTGTAGTAACGCTGCGCGTAGTTGCTCAGGTGCGGACTGCCATTGCCGACATTGTCACCGGTGACCGCGGCAAGGCGTGGGTCGTTGGCGACCAGACCGGACTTGGCATCGTTGCCGTTGACGAACGGATTGGCGTTCGAACCGGTGTTCTCGTATGCCTTGTCGTACCAACTGGCGGCACTGACACGAAAGCCCATGCTGTTCTTGTAGACCACGTCCATCTCGGTCAACAGGTCAATGCGGTGGGTGATGTTGGTTCCGGCCTTGCGGAAGTTGTAGTCGCCATCGTTGTTGTTCGGCGTCCCCAACATCCGCTTGTCGGCGTTTTCGGTGCGCACGCCGTAGTTGTATTTGACGGTGTTATCAAAACGCGCGGTCCAGTCCGGGTTACCCGTATCGAGTTCAACCGCATGCGCGGCCGGCATGGCGGCGGCCAGAATGGTCGAGGCCAACACGCTGTAACGCGAGGGTGTGAACCCGTGAGGCTTCTTATTGTTGTGCATTGCGTTGTCTCCGCTTTTTTGTAGTTGTTTTAAGCGCAGCCGCCCTCACGCAACCGCTTGTTCCAGTGGTTTGCGTTTTTCAGGAATGAGGGCAATTGCCGAAGGCCTGCGGCCAACCGGCGCCTGAACTAGCGGTCCAACTCCAGGATGAGTGCTTCGGCTTGCGGCCAGCGACCATAGCCCGCTGCCGGATTGAGATGACCCACGTTACCCAGGTTGAGCAGTTCGCTGCCCCAGCCCTCAGCCAGGCGAGTGACGGCTTCCAGACTGGCGAGGTGGTCGTTGGTACTGGCGACCATCAGGCTGCGGAACGGCAGAGGCTCTTTGGGTAGAGGATTCCAACCCTGGGTACGCAGGGTTTCAGTGGATGGGTAGCCTGGCGGCCAACTGGCATCAAGGTCCGGTGGCGCGGCCAGCAGCGCGCCCTTGATCGGGCGACGGTGTCGAGCCGCCCAGTGCGCGACCATCAACACACCGGCACTGTGGGCCACCAGAATCACCGGCCCTTCGATCTGCTCAAGTTCCTGCTGGATCGCCTGGACCCGCTTGCTGCAGTCGAGCTTGTCGGTTTCAAGCGGCGGCACACTGCGCACCTTGCTCAGGCGGGCCTCAAGCAGCGTTTGCCAATGTTCGGCAACGTGCTCGCGCAGGCCCGGTACGATCAGAACGGTTGCGGCAGTCTGCAGTTTGTCCACATCAACACCTTCGCTTTCTCGATGACTCGACTGGCTCTATCGCCAGGGGCTTTTTGTAGGACTGACATTAAAGAGCGCCCACCCGAGGCGCTTTTCATTGGACGTCAGTCACTTTTCTTTTGATGACAGATTTCCAGGCGTTAGCGTGGCGCGAGCGCTGGTAAAAAAACCGACAGGTCCGATCAAGACCGCGGTAATCAACGGGTCAGCTTCGATTGCCGCATAAGTCGGTGGTCAATCCCGACAGATCCGGAGGAGCGCCATCGATGACGTCGCAACTGTTCAATCGATGAAGTGCTGGATATAGTCGCCATGCTCATTTCCATCGGAATCTGCCCAGGAAAGACCTTCGCATGACCAAGCTTGTTCGCGCCGCTGTCTTGACCAACTACCTGGAGGTCACCCAATACCTGGGGTTCAACCCGCGCGATTTACTGGCGGCCGTCGGCCTGAGCAAAGCCCAGTTGCAAGCCCCTGAACACCGTATTCCCATCGATGCCGCGGTGCGTCTGCTGGAAGAGTCGGCCGCCGCCAGCGGCTGTCAAAACTTCGGCCTGAGCATGGCCGAGTCGCGTCAGCTCTCGGACTTCGGCGTGGTCAGCCTGCTGCTCAGCCACCAGCGTACGCTGCGTGATGCCTTGCAGGTCGTAGTGCATTACCGTCATCTGATGAACGATTCGCTGGCCATCTTCATTGAAGAGGCCGGCAAGATGGTGATCATCCGCGAAGAGGTGGTCACCGAATCACCGATGCCCAGCCGACAGGCCACTGAGCTTGCAATCGGCGTGATGTTCCGCCTGTGCGCGGCGCTGCTCGGCACGCACTGGCATCCCTACAGCGTCAACTTCACGCACCAGCCCCCCGACAACCTGCAACTGCATCGTCGCCTGTTCGGCTGCAACCTGGAGTTCGGCAGCGAGTTCAATGGCATTGTCTGTTCCGATGCCAGCCTCGACATGACCAACCCCCATGCCGATCCAGCCATGGCTCGCTACGCCCAGAGTTACCTCGACTCACTGCTGAGCCACGAAGGACCGTCAATGCTGTTCGAGGTGCGTAAAGCCATCTACCTGCTGTTACCGATGGGACGCGCCACCATCGAGCAAATTGCCCAGACCCAGGGCATGAATGTTCGGACCTTGCAGCGACGCCTCAAAGACGACGGCTGCGCCTTCAACGACCTGATCAACGACGTGCGCCGCGACCTGGTGCTGCGCTACCTGGAAAACCCGAATTATTCGCTGGGCCGGATCGCCGACATGCTTGGCTACTCCATGGCGAGTTCCTTCACACGTTGGTTCATCACCCAGTTCGGTATGCCGCCCGCCGCGTGGCGCAGTTCACAAAAACAGGCGGCCAAAGCACCAATGAACCCGACCACACTGCCTGGTTCCATCAAACCCTGAACCCATTGAATTGGACGTTGGGATTGCAAAAAAAACGGCAACTGCTGGCACAGTCGCCGCGAAAGAACCGATGTTCATGACACCGCCCAAAAGCCCTGTGGCGAGGGAGCTTGCTCCCGCTGGGGTGCGAAGCGCCCCCAACAAGGCGACTGCGGTTTTTCAGAAAGTACGCGGCGACTGTTTTGGGGCTGCTACGCACCCCAGCGGGAGCAAGCTCCCTCGCCACAGGGTATCAACTGGACAGCATTGAGGCTTGGCCGGGCTTAGAGTCCCCAGTGCAGCAACAGCAACACCAGGACCGCGAGAAACACCGTCTCCCCCACCATCAGCAGGATCGGCTTGATGCCGACGGCGGCCAGCTCCTTGAGCTGAGTCTTCATGCCCAGCGCGCTGATGGAAACCACCAGGCTCCAGCGCGACAGTTCGTTGACCGAGCCCTGCACCGCCGGCGCCACCCATCCCGTGCTGTTGATACAGGCCAGCAGCAGAAAACCGACGGCGAACCACGGCAGCAACGGTGGCCGTTTGCCGGAGGTGTCGGCGCCTTGCATACGCGTGATCAGGGTGGCACAGAGGATCACCGGCAACAGCATGGCGACCCGCATCAGCTTGACCACAGTGGCTATGTCGCCGGTCTCGGTCGACAGGCTGTAACCGGCACCGACTACCTGGGCAACATCGTGGATGGTACCGCCCAGGAACATCCCTGCAACTTGTGGCGACAACGACAGCCAGTTGGCAATCATCGGGTAAAGGATCATCGCCGTAGTGGACAGCGCCGACACCCCTATGACGGTGAACAGCGTGGCACGTTCCTTCTGCGGATGATTGGGCAGCGCCGCCGCCAGCGCCATCGCAGCCGAGGCGCCACAGATCGCGGTAGCCCCACCGGTGAGCATGCCGAACAAGCGCTGAAAGCCTAGCGCCTTGGCCGCCACCACCGAGACACTGATCGTCACCACCACCAGAATCACCACCAGAGCAAAAGGCTTCCAGCCCAGCGCGGCGATCTGTTCGAGGGTAATGCGCATGCCTAACAAGGCCACACCAATGCGCAACACGGTGCGAGCGGTGAACTCGATGCCGGCCTTGCACGCGCCGTCACTGGCCAGGAAGTTGAGCGCCATGCCCAGCAACAATGCGAACAGCATCACCGGCGCACCGTAATGCTCGGACAAAAAGGAGGCTGCCGCTGCAACGATCAGACTGACAACGAAACCCGGCGCCAATTCGCGCGTGCGACTATGGATATGAGTGAGAGCAATGACGCTCATGGCGCGGACTCCTCAGAAATGATGACGATGAAAGTCTGGCCGTCGACGACCTCGACCGGGTAGCTGGCGACTTTGAGTTGGGTTGAATTGAGCAGGTAGCCGCTGCGCAGATCGAAGCGCAGGCCATGGGCGCCGCATTGAATCACCCTCCCCTCAAGGCGCCCGCCGCACAGCGAGGCGCCCTGATGCGGGCAGCTGTCGTCGATGGCGAACAAGTCGCCCTCGACGTTGAACAACGCCAGGCTTTTACTCTCGAATTCAATTAGCGCACGGCCACCCGCCTGCGGGAGTTTTCCGGCAGGTACGGGTACACGCCGATTCATGCTGGCAACCGTGAGCGATGGCTATCGAGCAAGGCTTCGCCCATGACGCCAAGCAATACGTCGGCAGGCTGCGCGCCGACCACCGTCAGACGGCGGTCGAATTGAAAACACGGCACACCGCTGCCAGCGCCTGCCTCGTTGCCGACGTAAGGATCGCCGTCACCTTGCAGAACGGAGGCCATGGCATCAGCGTCGAAGCCACACGCCCGGGCGATGGCGATCAAGGTCTCAGGGCAACCCAGGTCCTCGCCGTACTGGAAGTAGGCAGCGAACAGACGCTCAAGCAAGACATCACGTTGTGCCGTACTGCCCAGCACAGTGGCACGCTCCAGCAAGCGATGGGCATCAGCAGTATTGGGCATGGTGGCGATGCGGCTCAGGTCGATGGGCACCCCCACCGCCATCGCGGCCTGCTGCACCTGGGCCTGGCGCATGCGTACGGCTTCGGCGCTGCCCAGACGCTTGAGATAGAACTCGGCGAAGGGCTCACCTTGTACCGGCAGTTGTGGCAACAACTGCACCCCGTGCCACACCGTAGTGATATCCACCTCCGGTTGCTGGATGCGCAGCAAATCCTGCGCACATTCCAGTTGGCGCTTACCGATCAGGCACCACGGGCAGATAAAATCGAAGAACACGTCAATCCGTAAACGACCGCTCACACCTTCACCTCTGACACAGCTTCACTAATCGAATCGTTGACCCGCTCACCCGCAAGCCGGGCGATATCCTTGTGGTAATGACACTTGGCATAAAAGAACACCGCCGCTGCCGCGATGCTGACCAGCGGCACCCATTGAAAAGCAGCCTGCAAGCCGATGACGTCAGACACCCTGCCGGTGATGAATGGCCCCGGGGCCAGACCGAGCATATTGTTGGCCAGGGTCAGCGTGGCGAAGGCCGTGCCGTGGACCGAATGGTGGGTCAGGTTGGCAACCATCGCCCCGGCAGGTCCGGTGGTGCCAGCGGCAATCAGCATGCCCAGGCAGATCAGCGCCAATTGCGCAGGCCCCGCCGGCAAGGCGAACGCCGCCGACAGCAACAGGCAACTACCCAGGCAATAAGCGATGGCCAGGGCGACCTTGCGCTCCGGCGAGTGCCGACACAGCCGGTCGCTGAGCATGCCGCACAGAATCATCCCCGCACCGCTGCACAGCACGATGATCGCCGCGACACCGCCGGCCTTGTCCGTTGCCATGTCGTAATAACGATTGAGGTAGCTGGGCATCCACACAATCACGGTGCCACCGACGAACAGTTGCAAGCCACTGCCGATATAGGCCGCGATCACTGAAGGGCTGGAACACAGCGTACTCAGCGGGCGCTTGACGGCGGCAGCCACCTTGTTCGCCGCTTGAGCCGCGCGTTGCGGGGCGATGCGCGCTTCCTTGACGATGATCGGGTAAAGCACCGCCAGCAGCAGGCCGAACAGCGCCATGCCGGCGAACGACCAGCGCCAGCCCAACTTGGCAGCGAGTACACCGCCCAGAGCCATACCCAGCACCGAGCCGAACATGCCACCTGCCATGAAGGCGCTGGCCAGGGTGGCGCGCATGTGTTTGGGAAAGACCGAAATCACTACCGCGATACCGACGCTGCCGTAAGCCGCTTCGCCAACACCCACCATGAACCGGGCTATAAACATCTGCTGGTAGTCCTGCGCCAAGGCGCAGCCCAGGGTGGCGAGGCTCCACAACAGGGCCATCAGCGCCAGGCTTTTTACCCGACCGAAGCGATCCGCCAGCAACGACAGCGGAAATGTCAGCAGCCCCACCATCAAGGCGACAATGCCACTGAGCAGGCCGAGCTGGCCGTCGCTCAGGGCCCACTCGCCCTTGAGCATCGGGAACACCGCGTTCAGCACCTGACGCGACATGTAATCGGAAATCAACAAGCCGAACGTCAGTGCAAAGACAATCCAGGCATATTGGCGCGCAATACCGACACCACTGGCGTCGTCATCGTCCGCGGCGATTGGGTGAAAGGCCATGCAGCCTCCTCGAAACTTTGTTTTATTGTTGTTATCGAGCGTGTTGCAATGCAGCGAACGGAAGGCCATCGGCCTCCCGCCTTTGTTGCCGGTCAGCCGCGTTGCGGCACACCTTTCTGGCCAGCCTTGCGGTTGGGGGCCATGCCGTTGGCCAACAGGGTTTCTTCGATACTCTGGTACTGCACACCGATGCGGTAGATCTCACGGGCTTCTTTGCCGCTGGCGATTTCGCGCCCCAGCTCATGGGCGACACGCACGGTTTGCTCGATCTGCTGCACGGAGCTGAAACGTCTGCCCTTCTGATCAATGATCGTGTCTTCGATACCCACGCGTGGGTGCAACCCCATGGACAGCGCCATGACATTGAACGGCAGCACGTTCTTGAGCAGCGATTCGGCGGTCAAGGTGCAGCCGTCCGGCGCGCGGTGGACAAAGTTGAAGAAGTTGAACGGATTGGGGCCATCGAAACCACCGCCGATGCCGATCCAGGTCAGGTTCAACGGCCCCATGTACACGCCCTTGCGCACCAGGCGCTCCAGGGTTTCCATGGCATGCATGCCGGTCAGCTGGAAATGCGGCTGCACACCCGCCGCCATCAGCCGCCGCAAATGCTCCGCCACCCAGGCCGGGCCTGCTGGTACGGTCATCTCGCTGTAGGCGGCCTGATAGGCCGGATTCGCCAGGGACGTGCCTTCCAGGTATTCCGGATACAGCAGTTCCATGATGTTCATCTGCGTGGTGTTGATCGCCACGGTGACCTGATCCGGTTTTGGCGTCAGATCCGCCAGCATGTGGCGCGTATCGTCAGACAGCCACTTGGCGGCTTCACCATCGCTTTCGGGCGCGAAGGAAATCGAACCACCGACCTGGATGATCATGTCCGGCACGGCTTCGCGCACACCGGCGATCAACTCGTTGAACTTGGACAGGCGCTTGGAACCCTTGCCGTCCAGTTCGCGCACATGCAGGTGCAACACCGTGGCACCGGCCTCATAGCAATCGACCGCCTTCTGCACTTGCTCATCCATGGTCAGCGGGATGTCTTCGGGGAAGTCTTCCGGCATCCACTCAGGGCCATACGGGGCCACGGTGATGACAACTTTTTCCATGTTTTCCGGGTGCAGGGAATCGTCGAAGAATTGCATGAGTTACTCCTTTTATTATGGTTGTCCGCACGCTCGGGTCGTGCCCCGGGCAAGCGTGAGTGCGAGTGCGAATGCAGAGACGGTCGATCAGTAAGTCTTGTCGCCGATGATCCCGGCACGTTCCATCTTGCGGTGGCACGGCGGGTAATCCATGACGGCGTAATGCTGGGTACTGCGGTTGTCCCAGATGGCGATGCTGTTGGGTTTCCAGCGCCAGCGCACCTGATACTCGGGGATGTACGCCTGGCTGATCAGGTAGCGCAGCAACTCGCTCGCGCCGGGGTTGGCGTCCTGGCCAAAACGTACCCGCTCAGGGGTGTGGTAGTTACTCAAGTGGGTGGTAAAGGCGTTGACGAACAGCACCTTTTCCCCGGTTTCCGGGTGGGTACGCACCACCGGGTGCTCGGCATCCGGGTACATCGCCTTGAGCGCCAGGCGTTTTTCGATCGGCATGGCGGCACCAAAGCTTGCTTCGATACTGTGGCGCGCACGCAGATCGGCAATCTTCACCTTGATGTCATCCGGCAAGCGCGCGTAAGCCTCCACCATGTTGGCCCACATGGTGTCGCCCCCAACCGGTGGACACTCCACACAGCGCAATACGCAGCCCATCGGCGGCGCCTCGCGCCAGGTCGCATCGGTGTGCCAGGCGTTCTCGTAGCGGTCCACCGGCTGGTCCGGACTTTTGTAGATGCGCACCAGGCCTGGATGATCCGGGTCACTGCCAGCCACCGGATGATCCTCCAGCTCGCCGAAGCGACGGGCGAAGGCCACATGCTCGGCGCGGCTGATGTCCTGATCACGCAGGAACACCACCCGATGCTTGAGCAACTGAACCCGAATCTCGGCAAAAAGACCGTCGTCATGGAGGGCGTCAGCGAGGTTCACGCCAATCAGTTCCGCGCCAATGCTGCAGGTCAACTGTTCGACTTTCATGGAGGGCGACTCCCTTAAATGACGAAGATTGATGAACCCGTGGTCTTGCGTGACTCCAGGTCGCGATGAGCCTGCACGGCGTCCTGCAAGGCATAGTGCTGGTTAATCTCGATCTTGATTCGACCGCTGCCGACGAGGTCGAACAGTTCACCCGCCAGGGCGGCTTTTTCCGCCGGGTCGGCGATGTAGTCCGCCAAAGCCGGGCGGGTCATGAACAGCGAGCCTTTCATCGCCAGCAGCACCGGATCGAACGCCGGGATCGGGCCGGACGCCGTGCCGACGCAGACCATCAGGCCGCGGCGCTTGAGCGAATCCAGGGAGCCCATGAAAGTATTCTTGCCAACACTGTCGAACACCACGTTGACCCCGACGCCGTCCGTCAATTCGCGAACGCGCTGGGCGACGTCTTCATGGCTGTAATTGATGACATGGTCGCAACCATGGGCCCGGGCGATTTCACCCTTGACCTCGGTGGACACGGTACCGATGACCGTCAGGCCGAGCAGCTTGGCCCATTGCGAAACGATCAGGCCCACACCACCGGCAGCAGCGTGTAGCAAAATGCTGTCGCCAGCCTTGAAATCGTAAATGCGCCGCATCAGGTACGACGATGTCAGGCCGCGCATGGTCATGGCCGCGGCCGTCTCGAAACTGATGGTTTCCGGCAGCTTGATCAGCGGCGCGGCCGGGATCAGCCGCTCGGTGCTGTAGGCACCCAATGTATTGAGAAACCCGGTGTAGGTGACGCGGTCGCCGACCTGTACGTTGGTAACCCCCTCGCCGATGGCCTGGACCACACCGGAAGCTTCAACCCCCATGCCATTGGGCATCGGAATCGGGTAAGTGCCATTGCGAAAGTAGGTGTCGGCATAGTTCAGGCCGACTGCCACATGACGAAGACGGACCTGGCCTGGACCGGGTTCGCCGACGTCGACCTCTTCATAACGAAGAACGTCGGGACCACCGGTTTCGTAGAAGCGTACGGCTTTGGCCATGTTGTCTTATTCTCCAGTCTGCAATATTGGCGTGTCGCGTCGATTGGCGCTGATTGGACTCTAGGACGCCGTCTGACGGGCCGCTTCTCATCAGACGACAATGGCTTTTCATTTCGTGACAGCTACCTGGGGCGCGGCATCAACGCCTGCGATGGATGACTTATCCAGTGCCTCTCGATACCCTTGCGCACCTCGGTGCCTGACGGTGTTCCAGGTCAAACCACTCCCCATCCAGACGAGCAAGTCATGAAATCCCCTGCAGGTTTGCTGCTGTCGGGTATTGAGCTGGACCGTGCCAGCTCCATCCCCCTGTACCGCCAACTCTATTTGCAGATTCGCCAACAGGTTCTCAGTGGAAGAATTCAAGGGGGCGTACGCCTGCCGTCAACCCGGACCTTGAGCAAAGAGCTCGCACTGTCGCGAATCACCATCCTCAATGCCTTCGATCAGCTGATTGCCGAGGGTTTTCTGGCGTCACGGACCGGGGCCGGTACCTATGTCGGCAATGAGTGGGAAAACCGCGGAGTGGCCGACGATGAACGGCAGCGCCAGCCTCCCCGCCTGTCCGATCTGAGCCAGTCCATGCTGTCGTTGCGCAGCGATCATTTTCGAGGGGTTAGCTATGCCGACTGGGATCCGGCAAGCCCTACCTCGTTCCTGCCCAGCCACAGCACTTACGACGCGTTCCCGCAACACATCTGGAAGCGCCTGATGAACCGCCACCTGCACAAGCCGACCAAGGCCATGCTCGGCTATGGCGAACTGCAAGGCTTGCTGGCCCTGCGCAAGGCAATTGCCGAATACGTCTTTGATGCCCGAGGCATCGACTGCAGTGCCGAGCAAGTGGTCATCGTTTCCGGCGCCCAGCAAGCCTTTAACCTGCTGGGCATGCTGTTGCTCAATCCACAGGACAGCGTGTGGATGGAGGATCCGGGGCATATCGCGGCGCGAATCGCGCTCCAGGCCCAGGGTGGTCTGGTGGTCCCGCTGCGTATCGACGAACAGGGGATCGACATCCAGCAAGGCCTGGCTCAGTGCCCTGACGCCCGCCTGGTGTTTACCACGCCGTCTCGCCAGCATCCGCTGGGCGTCACCATGAGTTATGCGCGGCGCCAGGAACTCATCGACTGGGCTGCGCACAACCAAAGCTGGATCATCGAGGACGACTGCGACAGTGAGTTTCACTACAACGGCCGCCCCCTGCCTGCGCTCTATGCGATGGATCAATGGGCTCGGGTGATCTATGTCGGAACGTTCAGCAAAGTGCTCTTCCCCTCGCTACGACTGGGTTACGTGATACTGCCGCAGGCCTTGATCGAACCCTTCTGTACCTTGCGGGCGGTCATGGATCGCAGCCCGCCCACGCTGCTCCAGGCCGTGACGGCAGACTTCATGCGCGAAGGCCACTTCCTTGGGCACATCCGCCGTATGCGTGCGCTGTACCAGGCTCGCCAGAAAGCACTGGTCGAGCAGCTGCAGCAACGGCTGGGCGGTTTCTTCAAGATCACCCCGGTGGAAGCCGGCATGCACCTGATCGCCTGGTTACCAGCGGAGCTGGATGACGATGCCATCGCCAAGGAACTGGCCCGGCACAACATCCACACCTATGCCCTGAGCGACTACTGCCTTGAACATGTCCTGCCACCGGCCCTGTTGATCGGCTTTGCCGGCACGCCTGAAAGCCAGGCCGAGGAGCGCGTCGAAGCACTGGCCCAGGCCTTGTCCGACATGGGCTACCTGCAGCAGGCCACTTGAGGCAAGGCAAGTGGTCTTATGATTTAACTGATAATGGATCTATCGAGAGTTCCTGACTGGCGCGATAAAGGCTGCGCCGGCAGACCCGGCGTCTGAACCAGGAATGACTCGAATGAACAATAAGATCCAGGAACGATTCCATGCCTTGCTCAGCCATAAGGCTGTCGAGGCCGGGGCACCTCCCGCACTGACTGAAGCACTGGCCCGCCAGTTGCTCGACCGACTTGGGCAGGTGCGCCTGTTTGCCCATGCCTATCCCTTGCTGACCAACCTCACCCATGGCCGCGTCACGCCTGCCGACCTGCTGGACTTCGCCTATCGCCACGAGTTGCAGGGGCTGAGCCTGCACTTGCTCGACGGTGAGGAAAACAGCCTGAGTCAAATGACACCCGCGCAACTTCGAGCGTTTGCCGAGAAGGCTCATGCGCTCGGACTGGATGTGCACCTGGAAATCAGCAGCACCCTGAAAAAAGATGTCGATCAGGTTATCGGAATCGCCAAGGCCCTGGGGGTGCGCAACATCCGCGTTTACTCGCGCTACGAGGGAACGCTGTCACGGGTCATGGACGTGATCGAATCAGACCTGCATTACCTCGCGCAGCAAGCTGACGAGCACGATCTGTTCTTCGACTTCGAGCAGCATGAAGAACTCAAGAGTGCCGAAATCGCGCACCTGCTGAACCGCCTCAACCATCCTCGACTGCGTGCCTTGTTCGACTTCGGCAACATGATCAACGCCTGCGAACAGCCCCTGCCCGCGCTCCGTACCCTGGCGCCGCACATACGCCAGACCCACCTCAAGGGCGTGCGCATCGTCCCCGAGCAAAACGGCTTCGGCCATTACGGCGTGCTGCAGGGCTGTGACGAAGATGACCTGCCCAGCGCACGCATGTTGTTCGAATTGCTGATGCTCGGCGAATCAACCCCGCAAGTGATTGCATTCATCCTCGAACAGGAAAATCACTACGTCGCCCCGGCATTCCGCCAGACCTTCGAGGCCGCCGACCCGTTCATTGCCTATCGGGAAATGAGTGAAACGCCGCTGCCAATCGGCTACTCGCTGGAGCGAATGCTGGCCGACGAACACCGCTGGGCGAACAACCAGGTTGCCTATGTTCGAGGTCTGCTGGCCGAGTTCCGGACCCTGGCCGAACTGACCCTGGATAACCGCGCAAACGCCTGAACCTGACGTTACTACCCGATCACGCCTGGAGAACAATAATGACAACTCGTGACAAGGCCAAATGGCTCAGATTCCTGATTCTCATCCTCGGTGGCGGCACCATCTACAAGCTGGCGAACCTCAAGGACGCCTTCTATGTGCCGATGCAAACGTTCATGGGATTGACCCATACTGAAATCGGCTTGCTACTGAGCGCCAACGCCATTATCGCCACCGCGCTGTTTGTCGTCGGCGGCCTGCTGGCGGACCGGTACGACACACGCAAGCTGATTCCCATCGGCCTGCTCGGCACCGGCAGCCTGGGGCTCTACCTTGCGACCTTCCCGCCCTTCAGCAACCTGCTGATCGTGTTCAGCCTGTTGGCCGTCTGCGCCGATTGCATCTTTTGGCCTTCACTGCTCAAGGCCATCCGCAACCTGGGTGACGATCAGGAGCAGGGTCGGTTGTTCGGTCTTCTGGAAGGCGGGCGTGGGGTCATTGATACCCTGGTCGCCTTTTCTGCGCTGGGCGTCTTCGTCGCCATGGGTTCCGGTGAGTCCGGTCTGAAATCGGCGATCCTGTTTTACTCGGTCATCGACATTCTTGCCGGCACCCTGACCTGGTTCCTGCTCAAGGGCGGCACCGCGCAGTCGAGCGCCAAGCCGAAGAACGGTCTGTCGAACCTGCTCGAGGCCATCAAGGTCCCGGGTATCTGGCTGGTCAGCCTCAACGTGTTCATGGTCTACATCGTCTACTGCGGCCTGACCTATTTCATTCCCTACCTCAAGGACATGTACGAACTGCCCGTGGCACTGGTGGGCGCCTACGGCATCATCAATCAGTACTTTCTCAAGATCCTCGGCGGGCCTGCCGGAGGCTTCATTGCCGACAAACAGTTCAAGAGCACCAGCCGCTATCTGAAATGGGCGTTCCTGGCTTTGCTGCCGCTGATGGGCGTGATCATGCTTATCCCGAAAAGCCCGAGTTTCATCTACGCGGGCATGGCCGCCACCCTCTCCTTCGCGCTGATAGTTTTCTCCATGCGCGGTGTGTTCTGGGCGCCCATGGGTGAAATCGGCATTCCCCAGCACATCACCGGCTCAGCCTTCGGTATTGGTTGTCTGATCGGCTATGCGCCAGGCATGTTCGCCTACGTCATCTATGGTGCAATCCTCGACCATTTCCCCGGCCAGCAAGGCTACAACTATGTCTTCAGTTTGATGAGCGTATTGGCCATTCTTGGGTTCATGGTGTCCAGCCTGCTGTATCAGGCTGTCCGCAATAACGCCACGACCACCGGCGAAGTCAGCGCAGCGCGAACCTGAACATCGGCGCGGTTAGCGGAAACCGGGCCGTAGTGCCTCGTCCTGAAACAGGTGCTGCATGGGCAGCGGATCGCCCCTGCAGCAACCTCGTTATCCACGTGAGTATTCACGTCGCGGCCGGAAGCTATCCGGACGGTCACGCTGACGCCACGCGGTCTACCGACCACGATGATCGATCAACTCAAACGAGCTTCTGCCCGATCCACACCCGCTTATTTCGCCGAGGGTAGAGACAGATGCGCAATGGCAGTTTGAGCCATTTCAATCTCGGCGATGGCGTCTTCAGCATGGTCGGGCTTGACCCAATTAAACTCGGGGTCACTAATGATTGCGCGAATTGACTTCCTGCACAGCTCGTCGGCTGCCACGCCTTGTCGCCCAGCGACTGCCATTACCGTTTTAAGCGCTATCTCAAGCGCTACCACTCGATCTTCGCTCATGACACGCAACCCTCTCTGTAGAGCATTAAGCGTAGATCAATCCCAAGGTCAATGAATCATGCTCCCTGGGGCCGAAAACGAGAAAAGCCCTGCACGCGTAAACCTGCAGGGCTTTTTGGTCATGCTGATCTCACATTAAGCCGGAAAGGACTTCACTGGCCGCATGTCCTCTCGCCTGAAAGTACGCTCAAGCGTTCAACCCTCACCGGATCAACAAGCATATACAATGCGCAAGAGCACATTACAAACTGGTGCCCAAAACACAAAAAGGAAGATGTGTGTTATTCCGAATCTGAACGCCACACGTTCAGTGATAGTGCTGATGCCTGGCACCCTCTCTCATTCATGCACATCTCTGACACGTTCTCGTCCCCCAGCATGAGTAAGACAATGCTTCGCTCCAACACCCGATGGTTATGGCTTTACTTCCCGATGAGCTGGATTGCCGTAGGGGGTGTGCTTCTGCACATCATTTTCTACGACTGGACCCTTCTGACGCCCAAGGATGTCGGCGGTACCCTGTTCGGCGGTGCCATGTCCACCCAACTGTTTCTCAGCGGCTGGGCCGTTGCCACCCTCGGCCTGATAGTGGCCATCCTGCTACGGCTGCCGGGGTCGATCCTCGCCTGGATCACCGCCGGGCTTGTGCCGCTGTGCATCGGTGGCTGGTGGCAATTGAACTACCCGGACGATGCCAACGGCAATCTGCTTTACAGCCCCGTACAGGCCGATATCACGATTGCCATGCTGATCGGTGCAGCGATCCTGGCCAGCGGTTTGTATGCCCGTTCCAGGGCAAAAACGGCGTCCAGAAACGCGTCACTCTCCGGGCTGAAAATATTCGGGAAAACCGTGGCTGCAGCAGCGTTGAGCGCATTTTTTATAGCCGTGCCACTGGCCTTCCTCAAGCAGCAGGCATTGCCCTATTGCGCCTTCAGCAAGGAAGGTCAGCAGTTGTCGGTCTGTTTGAGCGAGGAGGATGTACATACGATTGTGGAATAAGCACGCTGATGCCTACTGGCTAGACGTTTACGTGACCAGAGTAAAACATGCCCCCGAGCTCCATGTTCAACGCCCGGCGTCAATCAGTAGATCGGATGGCATGTATCTGATGGCTTTCGCAATGCGCAAACAATATGGCGAACGTGACACAGCTCGATCAGTCGCTTCATGGCGAAGAAACTTACGTCTGCGGCGATACGGGGGACACCGAAGTGGGTAAGCGCCCGTAGCGTGGACCAATCCCCCTGAAACAGTACGACTAGAGGAAAGATCCATGAGTTAAGGACAGGAAAGATCTGTTTTTCGACCAACTCATGATTTTTTGAACCTCAAGTAGCGAGGGCATGAAAAATCGGTAGGTACTTCAGTCCTTCCTTAGAGCGCACTAAACAACGCAAATACACCCACCACGGCCCACAGCACTGACACATACTGCATGGGCACATAAAACAACGTGTGTTTCTTGCGAAAGATCACTTCGCCACCCGTGTTTTTATCTATGTAGGTTTTGCCCGGCTGGTTATTCAGTTTGTGGCCAATATAGGCGTTGACGGCCGCACCAACCAATAGACCGACTCCCAGCCCGAGCCCATTGAAGAGCCCAGCGAAAGGCACCATGCAGAGCAGCGGGATAAGAATCGAAAGAACACCCCAGCCTTGCCAAATAATAAAAAACATAACACGTCCCTGGTTAATTTTTGAGGCGCGCAATCTAACAAAAAAGTGGCGCCGCGGCAATAACTTGAAATCAATTACCAGCAACATGATGAGTCATGCGAACAAAGGCTCTGATTAACGAATAAAACGTGTCATTCGACAATCGCCCCCCATCAACCGGGCCTCGTTTATTTCACTGTCAACGTCTATTTCGACGGATGTATTTTTACCGAACGCCTTGTCAGGGCATAAGCCTGATGGCTCAGTAGTTGACGCAGAGTGAATTAGCCCTCGGGTACACAGTGTCGTCAAGCCTGATCACGCCGTCACGAACCAATGAAAGAGCCGCAGCAGCCAGGGAGGGTCTGAAGTAGTCATGTATTTCTGGCTGACTCCAGCCTCTGCCGATCTTGAACGCGGCGAATCAATCAAAGACGATCAGGTCACTCGCTCATTTCTGTGTTTTTAGCCACTGCGAGCACCTCGCGGCAACCATTCCCCACATTACAGGCGCACCTCTCTCGCACTCGTCAGTAAATATCTACGCGCCATCCACAAGTTCGACAGCGCAAACGGTGTCACCCGTTGCGCCGTGTTCTTCGTCAGACCACGGTCGCGCTTACTGTCCTTGTTCTTGGTCGAGCTTGACGCATTGATCAGCGTGGCATCCATGGTGGTGCCTTGGTGCAGCGACAGACCTAGGTTGCTCTGGTAGCCATTGATCACGGCGAGGATTCCGGCGGCTAGTTCGTGCTTCTCCAGCATACGACGGAAGTTGAGGATAGTGGTTTGGCCCGTAAGAGACGAGCACCTTAGATACAGCGCCAAGAAGGGGCGACAACGTCGCCCTGAAGAACGTGCTAGAGAGCGCCAAAGCTGGCTTCAGTTCAACATGGAAGCGGTGAGAATCCCACCGAAAGCCAGCCGATTTGTGGGAGTAAATCGATCTGAAATAAAAAGGGGTTGCGAGATGAAAAATCTCGCAACCCATTGAATAACATGGTAAGGAAGGACTGATTCGAACGCTCGACCACTAGCACCCCATGCTGGGGGTATAAAACACCTAACCTATTGTTTTTAAAAGGATACATGCCTTATTCAGTCGGACAAAATATCCTGCTTTTGTGCTTATGCAAACGAGAAACCGTGGCTTCCAGCGGTGGTTTTGCGCACAACTCTTCTCCGGCGTCCTGCCGACCGTACCCCCCAAATCCTACAGCTCGTCGCCCCACCCTCGCCCGACCATCACGTCTCTATTACTGTACATTCAAACAGTAAACGCTAAAGGCGCCTACCATGGATCCCCTCGACATCGAAGACACCAGCGACTAGCTTGGATGCCCAACCGAACTGGAAACCGTCACCCACTAAAACCGCATGCTGGAAAATGAAGTCCAGGAGCTGACCCTGCAACTGCGCACCGCCCGCGAGGACATCTTCGGACTGATTCAGATGCATGCCGATGCCTTGGCGCAGCGTGACGAAGCTATGAGCAATCTCAGGAGAAGGGCCGGAGAACTGGCAAGAGTTCGCAAAGAACTGTATGACCTTGCCATAACGACCAGAGGCAGCAAACGCGAAGCTGACCGGCTTCGCCGGATGTTGGAGGTTCTAACTCCTCATTCAAAAACGATCATCTGAGCTCAGTTTGGCTGACTTCCGCTATTACCTTAACTTCGACATCCAATAGAACACCAACACTACGACCGCGACCCAAGCAAGGGTTATCAAAAACGAAAGGCCGGTAAGTTGCTTATCCATGCGCACCACGTCAACAGTTGAACCAGAATGATGGTTCACGACTGACCACCCCGCAAAAATGGCTACCAGCCATCAGGGGCGCCGAACTCATTCTAAATGCGCTGGCGCGATCACTCCGAGTTATTACCGGTCGCAAGCTTATTTCCATCTTTAGCCAAGGAGTTATCCTTAAGCTTGTTAGCCATCCAATGAGAAATCATCAAGCCCCGGAACTCCTTGAGGCGCCAGCGGGGGCAGGCCGAGTGGTGTGTATCCACTTAAACTCTCTAGAGTTCCCATGTCCAACTGCGCGGCCGCCCTTGCGAGATCTTCTGTATCCGCTTCAGTGACGACGTTATGTTTAGACATAACCATTTGGTTGACCGTCGCGACGAGCGCCCTATTATTACCAACCACAAGAGAGGTGCAGTTCCTCAAATCCCCAAACACACCTCCCTGACTGACCACGCCGCCGGCGCTGGGAGTGGCAGGCACTGCGCAACCACTGGCTGAATTCGTTACGTCGATAAGGACTGACAGCCGTAGATCGGAAGTAGCAAGGCGATCGCGCAGGCGAGCCTGGTCTTTTTGAGCATGGGTCAAAGCCTCGTAATGGGTTTGGTCGCTGGCCGCCAGGCGCTTATCTTGCTCGGTACGCTGCTGGGTAGCGGCCGCCCGGGTCAGCTCGTTCAGCGCCTCGCCGTGAAGTTTCGACTGCTCGGCCAACTGCCGGCCGTAGCGCCAGTCCTGAAGCTGCCAGGCCAACGCCGCTGCACCGCCAGCCACAATGACCAGCGCTGCAACGACACCGGCCAGCTTCCACGCCGCGGTATTCAGAGCAGAGCCCTGCGCAGCCCTTCCTCGAACACGGCATCCGGGTAGGGATTCCTGCCGTTTTCGTGAACGATGATCCCAAGCGTCACCGCGCGCAGGGCCGCCGGGTTCTTGATATTGATCACGTCGTTCGGCTGCACGCCCAGGCCTTAGCGATTGCGACGATGTAGGCCTCGGTGTTGTTCTCGTTCCCGGGCGCCCAGCGGGTGACAAACTCGCAAGGGGTGTCGATACCTTTGCCGCCGACACCGGGCATACCGTCTTTGCCGCGGTAGCTGATCAGCAGCTTGCCCAGGGCGCGGATGCCATTCTCGGCGGTGTCGAAGCGGGCGAATCGCTTCTCGATAGCCGGGTCTGGCTTCAGTTGCCCCTGCCATTGGTTGGCCGGGTTGTAGCCAATGTTTCCGTGGTTGCGGTTGCGCACTCCGCGCGTTTCGGTGGTGATCATGCCTTTCTCCAGGCATTAAAAAACCGCATTCAAGCGGCGATGGGATGTGTTACAGCTTCTCGACGCTCAAAACCTTGAGCGGCTTCGTTTCTTTCTTTTTCTTTCCTTTGGATTTGCCTTGCTTGCCAGCATTTCACCCGTCGGTGGTCGACCAGCCGGCTTGGGTGTAAACCCGCTCGACCGAATCCGCCAGGCATTCGCCATCAAGGCCGACCTTGAACCCCTGGGCATTAATGGGCCGCTCGGCAAAGAGGTCCGTCCGGCCGGGCACCTCCAGACGAACGTCAGCGGTCGAACGGTTGAACGCCGCTAAACGCGCCTTAGCGGCCGACTCGGCGGCGGTCTTGTTCGGGTAGATATGCCGGTCGGTATGCACCGCCGGCAAGCCAGCCGGGGCGTCGTCGTTGTTCACTGTGATGACCGCCAGCTTGCCGTCCTTCTTGTTCTGGTGTTTGGTCGCCACGACGTTGTGCGAATTTCGGTCGCCAAGACTGAACTGCCAGCGACTGAGGTCGCTACGCGTCAGGGTGATCGCGCCGAACGCCCTGCCACTGGCGGTCTCGCCGCCTTGACGCGGCATCACCAACAACCCGATCTTCAGCGTCTGCTTGACGCGCGCGGCCCAGACCGGAGCCTTCGGTATGGTGGTCGCGTAGTAGTGCGTGGCCCCACCGGTGGGATCAGCCGCAGTGCCGGCGATCACCTGCTCAGCGGCCTTCTACGCCTGGGCGAATTGCCCGGCTGGGACCGGCTTCGCGCCTCTGAGGTAGGCGAAGTTCGGATCGTTCTTGTTCCAACAACTGAACTGGTACGGCTTCAGGCACACAGGCGTAGCCCTCGCCCCACCAAGATTTATCCTTACCGTCGTTCACGCGGTTGCGGATGGTCCAGGCCACGGCGATCTGGCCGCTCAGCGACTCGCCGCGCGCCTCACCCCACAATGTACGGGCAAGGATTTCACGGTCTTTATCAGTAGCGCTCATAATTTTCTCCGGACGTAAAAAAGCTCGCGGCTTGGCGGCTGTTCGAAAGGATGCGCAGCACGTGCGCTTCGGGGGTGAGCATTCAATTCTCCTGAAAAGCTCCAGAGTTGTTAGACTGGCCGGCTATGAATTGAGTCAATGCATATACGAAGCTTGGATTTGTTGAATGAACGGAAAAATGAACGACACGCTAAATAAAGGGTTCATCTCAGAGTTCGAAGGTCTTCGCGGAATCCTAGCGGTATGGGTTGTTATTGGGCATATGCTGTCGGGGCTTTCAGTGAGTCATAACTTACCAAGCCCCAACCTTTGGAATACTGTACCGGTACAGGTTTTTATAATATTAAGCGGATTTGTCATATTTAGTCTGCTTGACAGAGAACATCAACGCTATCGAACATTTCTAACACATAGAGTTTTCAGGCTGTTTCCGGCGTATTTGCTAGCACTAGCAATCTCCACACTTATGCTGCCATTTACTCGCGAAGTGCTAACAGTCTCTCCAGCAGCGCCAATGACAGCCGCCAGAATTTCGCTTATCGATGCTGCGATATATAACTTAAACGAACACTTGGCAGCACACTTACTTCTTATCCAAGGACTCATCCCAGATAGCGTACTGACAAACTCGGCCTATACCCTAGTGGGACAGGCATGGAGCGTGTCGGTAGAGTGGCAGTTCTACATACTGGCACCTGTCGCCTACTTCCTCGCCAGGCCCAGGCATAGACTGTATAAACTCCCTGTGCTAGCCGCCCTTATCGTGCTATTGATTTTATTCAACAGCAAATTAGGTGGCGGCTATATCGGCCAGCACCTTTCCCTTTTCGGAATCGGGATTGCAACATTTTACTCTAGCAAGTACAGATCAAAAGCAAAATTATCACCAATCTTACCCGCAATATGCGCACTTCCATTCATGTGGACGGACGCAGCAGCTCTATCAATATGGATTATCGTCTCATATTGTTCCCTAGCACACCGCACTAATATCGCCCAAGAGTTTATCTCCAGCGCCCTTAGAAGCAGCCCAATTTCATACTTAGGAAAAATCTCATACTCCATATATATAAATCATATGATATTTATATACACAACCCTATTCACCATCAACAAATTAAACCTTGGTATCACTGAAACCATTTGCTACGCACTTGCAGTCTCTACCGCCTTGACCATTATATTTTCGCATGCAACTTACTCATACATTGAGAAGCCCATGATCCGCGTTGGAAAAGCCTTAACTACCAAAAAGCTGTACCACTCTGCCACGCCGCAAGAAAACGGCTAGAAGATTGCGGCGATAGGGCTTTTGGACTTTCTGGTCAGCGCGGCGGTTGCCATGCTTGCTGTGCGGGGCCCGCAATCAGCCTAAATACCCCCCATTCGAGATGGACATTTAATAGGTAGCTCTCTATCCACTTTCGGTGGGCAATGACGTGATGATGCTCGGCAATATCAATATTCGTGCCAAGTAGAGCGCAAGTGTCTCAAACCAGCACCTACCTCTACCTCGACTGCTCTTGAATCAGTCCTTCCAACCGTCGCAGGGTGGCTAGATCGAATACTCCAAAAGCCCAGCAGCTTCTTACATAGCCAATCGATTTGTCCTGCCAGGTTGGGTCTGAACTCATTGCCAGGGTCCGCAGCCAGCTGACTAGACGCACAGCATTTTCAGGAGCGTTTCTCATGGAGCTTTCGATCAACGCAAATAAACCATCGAGGGGGACACTTTTATCTGATCCTGCAACAGGATCGATACCATGAAGGGGGGAAACTGTAATGTTGATATTTGAGGTCTTTGGCATATAGAAGTCCCTTTCTGACAACTCCAAGGTAATGTAATAGGCTCGTCCGGCAGACATCGTACATAAGTCCCACATGCAATAGCCAGTTAATATCACAACATATGCCCGCTCAGCACAGGGCTTAGGAGCTATGAAAGGCCGTTGTCAACGGCCTAGAGCTGCATTATCTCGGGGGTTAAGAACCTCTACAGGAGGTAGATCCGGAACCAAGATGTGTAAGGTGATCATGTGCTTGAGGTCATAGGGCTAACCGTCCCTGGTGACAGTCGCGGTCAGCACCTTGTCGGCGTAATCGATCTCAACATCTGCCCGGCCATCCACCTGGCTCACGGTGTAGCCCCACCCCTCATCAAGCGGCGGAAAGGGAACCATACCTAGGCAGCCGGTAATGCAATAAACACCGCTCGACCTTCGGTATGAGTCGACGTCTATGGTGCCTTGAGAGACTAAGTCATACATCTCACCCGTCGCGCCCAGCACATTAATCGCTGCTCTTGCCATGCTCAGATCGCCTTCAATGTGCCGTCAGCAGCACGAGTGGTATTGCCAGTGTGGTAGAGATAGCGCCAGACAGTTGAACCGGTTGAGTTCACGGTGCCTGGCGTCATCTTCTCCAGCTTTACCCCAACCCTGGGCTCTGTTCCGTTCTCGCCACCACCGCCTATGGCGATGATTCCGATCACAGCATTGACGCCGTCGTCGTAGCGGTTGGTGAAGTGCTGATTGATCGCCCCGTCAAAGGCGACGTACTGAGTGCCAGAGGCGTAATACTGCGAGCTGAACCCGGGAACCGTGCCCGTGCTACTGATTGCCGGGGTGTTCAGCCCCAGCAGCCCCCCCCGACCCCACCAGCATCAACTGCCCTGGGGCTGTCCCTGCATTCCGCGTTGCGGCGGTACCAAGGCCCAGCCCGGTTCGGGCGGATGCCTGGTCAGTTCCGGCGGTTCCCCCTTACTGACCGGCAGGATGTCGTAGTTGCCCGTAGTGCCCAGAGACGCCAGCTTGGCACCATACTGATTGACGATGCTGCGCAAAGCATCAGCAGAGTCTTTGACGTAACCCTGAAGCGGAGCCAGCGCATAGCCGCCGGCATTGTTCGTTGTGCCTTTGTAAGGCGGATCAATCGACATCGCCGTATCACTGGCAATGTTGGTCACTTCGTACCAGCCACCATCGGGGCCGCGAAAGCCATCACCGACCCGGCTATTGGCAATGAACGCGGAGTTAGTACCAATCACGGCGTTGGAATTTTGGACGACCGAAACCGTCCCGGCCTTGTACCAGGGCATAAGCGATATCCTTGCAGAGTGTTGAGGCTACGCGTTCATCTTTGCGAACACGGCCGGGAGAAAGAACGCAATCGGGTTTGATGCGGCAATTGTGATGGCGTACAGCGTGTTGTTGGGGAAGTCCCACCAGCAATAGAGGTTCCGAGGGATACCACTACCCGAGGTCATGTTCATGCCGAAGTTGTTGAGCAGCAGATACTCGTTTTGCGGGAAGTTGAACGGAACCGTGTAATAGATCCTTGTCAGACCTTGCGGGTCTTTGTCATCCCTGACATAGCTCCAGTTTTGAAACGCCCTGGTGAACGTGGCGCAGGATGTTCCGGAGTCGAATAGTAGATTGCCCGCCCCACCCCATAAGCGCATACCGTACTGCACAACCGGCTGCGCCCCAAACGCCGCAACGAAATACCGGCCATTCGGCTGGGCTGTGTTGACGTTGTAGGCGCGGACATAGAACCCCGTCCAGTTACCCGCTGAGCCAATCAGCCTCATCATGCAAAGCCGGCCACGCCATTGACCGTATCGGGACGGACGAAGACCAGCGGAGGCTTTAAGGACCAGGCCTCAATCCACATTTCAGCGACGTACATCGCTCAGCTGGCCCCCTTCATTAGGGACATACCGATCACCCATATAGATGACGAAGCCTTAGCCCCGAACATCAAGTCGAAGCTGAAACCCACGGATGGGAAAAAACCGGTGACGAACCGGACGGTGAACATCGCGCTGCAACGGGTCATTCGGGTGTTGAACCTGTGCGCCAGGAAGTGGCGGGATGTGTGAGTTAGCAGCGGATTTGGCACCGACCAGGACCTTGCAAGAGATTCCGAGCTGACCGCTAGAAGCCGCGGCCGACGGATCTTTCGAGGGTTCAGCGGCACTCAATCGGTGCCAACTACCTGCAAAATGGTTTGCCACCAAAACAGCAAGAAGTCGGGTGAATTTGCGGTCTGTTTGGCACTGTGGTTTGGGCCCAAAAACGTCGAATTTGGAGGTATCAGTCAGGCTCTCAGACGCGATGGTTTGATTCCAAATCGGCCCCTGGGCCTTGGGATCAAAGGGTCTTCAGGAGGCCCACAGGCCCTCAGAAATCAATTCGAATTGATGCGCCCTCCCCGCGCTCTGTTCCGTTTCCCTAGCGCACAATCGGAAGTCCGGCCTAAAGGTGCTTTCGCTGCTTCCGTTTGTCTTCAAAGGCACGGCCGGCGTGACGTACAGCCGGTTTCGCTGATTTGGGATGGTGACCTTTAAGAACGAAGAATCGGAACTGAGCTTCCAGGGTTTAGCGCCGCGGAACGGGTAAGAAAAAATGCCCTAATCGCCCGGAAACAGGGCGTTTGGCAAGACAATCTGACATGCGAAAAAGCGGAGAAAGGAAGAGAAATATCAGACAGGGTTGGTGCCAAAGGCAGCGCGAAAAAGGGCCAAAAGCGGCGTGAACTCACAACGAGTCACGCAAAAGTCACGCAAATGAAAAAGGCCAATGCTGTGAACATTGGCCCAAGTCATTGAAAAATATGGTCGGGACGGAGTGATTCGAACACTCGACCCCTAGCACCCCATGCTAGTGCGCTACCGGACTGCGCTACGCCCCGACTAGGCGTGAAACCTGTTCCTCATCTCGAGGAACGCTCAAGAATATATCGCAAGCTTTTGAAAACTGGAAGTATTTAAAAGCAGGAATTTATTTCTTGAGTACCACCAGAACATCTTCGAGCTCGGCGATCATCTGGCGGATCATTTGCTTGTATTGGGTTGTGTCGTCTTTGGCTTCATCGCCGGAAAGGCGCAGGCGCGCTCCGCCGATGGTGAACCCCTGGTCATAGAGTAACGCGCGGATCTGCCGGATCATCAGCACATCCTGGCGCTGATAGTACCGGCGATTTCCGCGGCGCTTGACGGGGTTGAGTTGAGGAAACTCCTGCTCCCAGTAGCGCAGCACGTGCGGTTTTACCGCACAAAGCTCGCTGACTTCACCAATGGTGAAGTAGCGTTTGCCTGGGATGACGGGAAGCTCGTCGTTATGACTTGGTTCCAGCATAAGCCTCAACTCGGGCCTTCAACTTCTGCCCTGGACGAAAGGTGACCACACGGCGAGCCGTGATCGGGATTTCTTCTCCCGTTTTCGGATTGCGGCCAGGCCGCTGGCGTTTGTCACGAAGGTCGAAGTTGCCGAAACCGGACAACTTCACCTGTTCGTTGTCTTCAAGAGCGTGCCTGATTTCTTCAAAGAACAGTTCGACCAATTCCTTGGCCTCCCGCTTGTTCAGGCCCAGCTCTTCATACAGACGTTCCGCCATCTCAGCTTTCGTCAAAGCCCCCATACGTCACTTCCTTAACGTGGCGTTCAACCTTTGTTCGAGCGAGGTGAGGATGTTTTGCGTCGTGGTATTCACCTCATCGTCATTAAGAGTGCGCGATGGATGCTGCCAGGTCAAGCCAACTGCAAGGCTTTTTCTATGCGGATCAATACCTTTACCCTGATACACGTCAAATAGCCTGAGGTCCGTCAGCCATTCGCCTGCATTTTCACGGATTACGTCCAGTACAGCACTGGCTGCAACGTCTTTGTCCGCCAGCAGCGCAAGGTCTCGACGCACTTCAGGAAAGCGCGACAACTCGCTGAATTTAGGCATTTTGCCCAACGCCACTTCGGCCAGCACCAGCTCGAAAACAAAGACCGGACGGTCGAGACCGAGGGTTTTCGACAATTCAGGGTGGATAGCGCCGATGTAACCGACTACGCGACCTTCACGCTCGATGCGCGCGGTTTGACCCGGGTGCAACGCAGGGTGACTACCTGGTACGAATGTGAACGAATCCAGCGCACCAGCAAAGCCCAGCACTGCTTCCACGTCAGCTTTGACGTCGAAGAAGTCCACGGTATCGCGACCCTGTGCCCAGCCTTCCGGCAGACGGCCGCCGCAGACCACACCGGCCAGCATTGGCTCTTGCTTCAGGCCTTCCAGCTGACCGACGAAGCGCAGACCGCTTTCGAACAGACGGACGCGGTCCTGTTGACGGTTCAGGTTGTGCTGAAGCGCCTTGACCAGACCCGGCCATAGGGACGAACGCATGGCGGCCATGTCGTTGGAGATCGGGTTGGCCAGCAACAGAGGCTCGACGCCTGGGTTGAACAGTTCGAACTGCTTCGGATCGATGAAGCTGTAGGTGATCGCTTCCTGATAACCACGAGCCACCAGCAGGCGGCGCAGCTCAGGCAGATCGCTACGCGCTTCAGCCCTGGCTTGCGGTGCCAGGCGGGCTTGCGGGTAACGAACCGGCAGACGGTTGTAACCGTACAGACGGGCCAGCTCTTCGATCAGGTCGACTTCCAGGCTGATATCGAAGCGATGGCTTGGCACTTCTACGTGCCACTGCCCTGCCCCGTCCGCGGAAATCTTCAGGCCCAAAGCGCTGAGCAAACGCTCGACTTCGGCTGAGTCCATTTCCATACCCAGCATCTGGGTGATGCGCTGGGCACGCAGGGTGACCGGAGCAATCGACGGCAGGTGCTGCTCGCTGACGGTTTCGATGATCGGGCCAGCTTCGCCGCCGGTGATTTCCAGCAGCAGGCCAGTGGCGCGCTCCATGGCTTCACGGGCCAGCTGCCAGTCCACGCCACGCTCGTAGCGGTGCGAGGCGTCGGTGTGCAGGCCGTAGGAACGAGCCTTGCCAGCAACGGCGATCTGATCGAAGAACGCGCTTTCAAGGAAGACATCGCGAGTGGTCGCGGAAACACCGCTGTGCTCGCCACCCATCACGCCAGCAATCGCCAGGGCGCGGGAGTGGTCGGCAATCACCAGCGTATCGCTACGCAGGCTGACTTCCTGACCGTCGAGCAGCACCAGCTTCTCGCCCTCTTCGGCCATACGCACGCGGATGCCGCCATTGATTTCGGCGAGATCGAAAGCGTGCAGCGGTTGACCCAGTTCCAGCATCACGTAGTTGGTGATGTCGACGGCAGCATCGATGCTGCGCACGTCAGCGCGACGCAGACGCTCGACCATCCACAGCGGCGTAGGCCTGGACAGGTCGACGTTACGGATCACGCGACCCAGGTAACGCGGGCAAGCGGCGGGCGCCAGAACCTCAACCGAACGCACTTCATCGTGCGCGGCTGGAACACTGGCAACGACCGGGCGCGTGACTTCGGCAGCATAGAGCGCACCGACTTCACGGGCCAGACCGGCCAGGCACAGGCAGTCGCCGCGGTTCGGGGTCAGATCGACCTCGATGCTGGCGTCGTCCAGGCTCAGGTATTCACGAATGTCCTGACCGACCGGCGCATCGGCCGGCAATTCCATCAGGCCGTCGTTGCCTTCACCGATCTGCAATTCGGCTTGCGAGCACAGCATGCCGTTGGACTCAACGCCACGCAGCTTGGCTTTCTTGATTTTGAAGTCGCCTGGCAGTTCGGCACCGATCATGGCGAACGGGATCTTCAGGCCCGGGCGCACGTTTGGCGCGCCGCAAACTACCTGGAAGGTCTCCGTGCCATTGCTGACCTGGCAAACACGCAGCTTGTCGGCGTCCGGGTGCTGCTCGGTGCTCAGCACCTCGCCCACCACCACGCCACTGAATTCACCGGCGGCCGGCGTAACGCTATCGACCTCAAGACCGGCCATCGACAGACGAGCAACCAGCTCGTCGCGACTTACCTGCGGGCTTACCCAGCCGCGCAGCCATTGTTCACTGAATTTCATCCTGCTCTCCTAAGAATTCGTTACGACTAGCGAAATTGCGCGAGGAACCGCAAGTCGTTGTCGAAGAACAGACGCAAGTCGTTCACGCCGTAACGCAGCATGGCCAGACGCTCAACGCCCATGCCGAAGGCAAAGCCCGAAAACTCTTCCGGGTCGATCCCGGACATTCGCAACACGTTCGGGTGAACCATGCCGCAGCCCATCACTTCCAGCCAGCCAGTCTGCTTGCAGACGCGGCAGCCTTTACCGCTGCACATCACGCATTCCATGTCGACTTCGGCGGACGGCTCGGTGAACGGGAAATACGAAGGACGGAAACGCACTGCCAGTTCTTTTTCGAAGAACACGCGCAGGAACTCTTCGATGGTCCCTTTCAGGTCGGCGAAGTTGATATCGCGGTCGACCAGCAGGCCTTCGACCTGGTGGAACATCGGCGAGTGAGTGATATCGGAGTCACTGCGATACACACGGCCTGGGCAGACGATGCGGATCGGCGGCTTTTTCGATTCCATGGTGCGGACCTGTACCGGCGAGGTATGGGTGCGCAGCAACATGTTCGCATTGAAATAGAAGGTGTCATGCATCGACCGGGCCGGGTGATGGCCTGGGATGTTGAGCGCCTCGAAGTTGTGATAGTCGTCTTCGACCTCAGGGCCTTCGGCAATGCCGTAGCCGATATGGGTGAAGAACTGTTCGATACGTTCCAGAGTGCGAGTAACCGGATGCAGACCACCCGAGGTCTGACCACGGCCAGGCAGGGTCACATCAATGGACTCGGCGGACAGTTTGGCGGCCAGGTCGGCCTCTTCAAACAGTGCCTTGCGCGCATTGAGAACCTCTGTGACACGCTCCTTGGCAACGTTGATCAGGGCACCGACTTGCGGGCGCTCTTCTGCCGGCAAATTCCCCAGGGTCTTCATCACCTGAGTCAATTCACCCTTTTTGCCAAGGTAGTGAACCCGGATTTGCTCCAGGGCATTGATATCTTCAGCGCTTTGCACAGCCTCTAGTGCTTGAGAGACCAGCGCATCCAGGTTTTCCATGTACAGACTCCAGATACAAAATAGGGGAAGAGCTTGAAGGCTCTTCCCCTATTTATGACGTTTAACACCTGGGCCCACAGAGGTGAACCCGGGTGACTGTCGGGGGTACTTAAGCCAAGGTGGCTTTAGCTTTCTCGACAATCGCAGCAAACGCCGCTTTTTCGTTCACTGCCAGATCAGCCAGAACCTTACGGTCGATCTCGATGGACGCTTTTTTCAGGCCGGCGATGAAACGGCTGTAGGACAGACCGTTGATACGTGCACCAGCGTTGATACGAGCGATCCACAGAGCGCGGAACTGACGTTTTTTCTGACGACGGTCACGGTAGGCGTATTGGCCTGCCTTGATTACCGCTTGCTTGGCAACACGGAATACGCGCGAGCGAGCGCCGTAGTAGCCTTTAGCAAGTTTCAGAATTTTTTTGTGACGTTTACGGGCAATGACGCCACGCTTTACACGAGCCATGAGTTACTTCCTCTATTCTTAACCAAAAATTAACGAAGGCGCAGCATGCGCTCGACTTTTGCCACGTCAGACGGATGCAGCAAGCTGCTACCGCGCAGTTGACGCTTACGCTTGGTCGACATTTTGGTCAGGATGTGGCTCTTGAAAGCGTGCTTGTGCTTGATACCGTTAGCAGTTTTCAGAAACCGCTTAGCAGCACCACTTTTAGTTTTCATCTTTGGCATGTTCGGATACTCCGCATTCAGTTGATAAACATAATCGCAAGGCCTGCCGTGCCCTGTTGATTACTTCTTCTTTTTCGGGGCGATGACCATGATTAGCTGGCGTCCTTCCATCTTAGGATGCTGTTCGACCGAACCGTACTCGAGCAGGTCACCTTCAACCCGCTTGAGGAGTTCCATCCCCAGCTCCTGGTGGGCCATCTCACGGCCGCGGAATCGCAAGGATACCTTGGCCCTGTCCCCGTCACTCAGGAAACGTACCAGGTTGCGCAGTTTTACCTGGTAATCCCCTTCCTCCGTCCCTGGACGAAACTTGATTTCTTTTACCTGAATCTGCTTCTGGTTCTTTTTCGCTGCGGCAATCTGCTTCTTCTTTTCGAAGATCGATTTGCCGTAATCCATCACACGGCAAACCGGTGGGATTGCGTCGGCGGAAATTTCCACCAGATCCAGTTTGGCTTCTTCAGCAATACGAAGCGCTTCATCAATCGAGACGATGCCAATCTGCTCGCCGTCAGCGCCAATTAACCGAACCTCGCGTGCCGAGATATTCTCGTTGATCGGGGCTTTCGGTGCAGCTCGTTTATCTTGTCTCATTTCACGCTTAATAATAATTACTCCGAATCTGGGCGACCACGCCGGGAAACCGCTTGCGCGAGGAACTCAGCGAACTGGGCGACGGGCATCGAGCCCAGGTCAGCACCTTCACGAGTACGCACAGCGACAGTCTGCATCTCGACTTCCCGATCTCCAATAACCAAGAGATAGGGAACCTTGAGCAAAGTATGCTCGCGGATTTTAAAGCCGATCTTTTCATTTCTCAAGTCAGACTTGGCACGAAAACCGCTTTGATTGAGAGTTTTTTCAACTTCAGCGGCAAAATCTGCCTGTTTATCAGTGATATTCATGATCACTGCCTGAGTCGGAGCCAGCCACGCAGGGAACGCGCCCTCGTAATGCTCGATCAGAATCCCGACGAAACGCTCGAAGGAACCCAGGATCGCCCGGTGCAACATTACCGGGTGCTTGCGACTGTTGTCTTCGGAGACGTATTCGGCTCCCAGACGGATCGGCAGGTTAAAATCGAGCTGCAAGGTACCACATTGCCAGACACGACCGAGGCAATCTTTTAGCGAGAACTCGATTTTCGGACCGTAGAAAGCACCCTCGCCTGGCTGCAGATCGTACGGCAGGCCCGCACTATCAAGGGCTGAGGCCAGCGCCGATTCTGCGCGATCCCACAGCTCATCGGAGCCGACGCGTTTTTCCGGACGAGTGGACAGCTTCATTTCGACGTCGGTAAAGCCGAAATCGGCGTAGACATCCATGGTCAGCTTGATGAACGCGGCGGATTCGGCCTGCATCTGCTCTTCAGTACAGAAGATGTGTGCATCGTCCTGGGTGAACCCGCGCACGCGCATGATGCCGTGCAGCGCACCGGACGGCTCGTTACGGTGGCAAGCACCGAACTCGGCCAGACGCATCGGCAGTTCACGGTAGCTTTTCAGGCCCTGATTGAACACTTGCACGTGGCAAGGGCAGTTCATCGGCTTGATCGCGTAGTCGCGGCTTTCCGACTGCGTGGTGAACATATTCTCGGCGTAGTTGGCCCAGTGCCCGGATTTCTCCCACAGGCTACGGTCAACCACTTGCGGAGTCTTGATCTCCAGGTAACCGTTTTCACGCTGAACCTGACGCATGTACTGCTCGAGTACCTGGTACAGGGTCCAGCCGTTCGGGTGCCAGAAAACCATGCCCGGCGCTTCTTCCTGGGTATGGAACAGGCCGAGACGCTTGCCGATCTTGCGATGGTCGCGCTTTTCGGCTTCTTCGATACGCTGGATGTAGGCCGCCAGTTGCTTCTTGTCAGCCCAGGCAGTGCCGTAAACGCGCTGCAGTTGCTCGTTTTTGGCATCGCCGCGCCAGTAGGCGCCGGACAGCTTGGTCAGCTTGAAGGATTTCAGGAAGCGGGTGTTCGGCACGTGCGGACCGCGGCACATGTCGACGTATTCTTCGTGATAGTACAGACCCATGGCCTGCTCGTTCGGCATGTCTTCGACCAGGCGCAGCTTGTAGTCTTCGCCGCGACTGGTGAACACGTCGATCACTTCGGCGCGCGGAGTGACTTTCTTGATGACGTCGTAATCTTTTTCGATCAGCAGGTGCATGCGCTGTTCGATCGCCGCCAGGTCGTCCGGAGTGAAAGGACGCTCGTAGGCGATGTCGTAATAGAAGCCTTCATCGATGACCGGACCGATCACCATTTTTGCCGTCGGGTACAGCTGCTTGACCGCGTGGCCAATCAGGTGAGCGCAAGAGTGGCGAATGATCTCCACCCCCTCTTCATCCTTGGGCGTGATGATTTGCAGGGTCGCGTCGCTGTCGATGACATCGCTGGCGTCAACCAGCTTGCCGTTGACCTTGCCGGCCACGGTGGCTTTGGCCAGACCGGCACCAATGGATGCGGCGACCTCGGCTACGGAAACCGGATGATCGAAGGAACGTTGACTGCCGTCGGGAAGAGTAATAGTGGGCATGGCGCCTCCTCTCCTAGTGGTGACCCCTACCAAAGGTCACGTGGGTTGGGATGAGCAGCCAGTACGCGATTCAGTCCAGGCCATTCAATAATGAACGCCTGCCTTACAGCGGCAGGAGCCTTGTGGCCAACCGGGAACCGAACCAGAGTGACTGGAGATCAAATCAGGGTTATTCGGGTATTGGCCGCTACCGGAGAACAGATCGTCCAGAGCCTGAAAATACCCAAGCGCTGGATCCTAGCACAGATGAACGGTCGTCGCCGCGACCTTGTTTGACCAACGCCGAATTCAGGGCATTTGCATTAAAAAAGTGAACTTGAGATGTACGGCCCACCTCAAATAGCCTGAGAATCGCCACACATTATCGACCTCACGGAGTTCCAGCTATGCGTCTTATCCGCCTTATCGCCCTTGCCTCCCCACTGATCATGCTGCTCCCGCTGAGCGCGCAGGCTGCCTGGCCTGCCGGGGTTCGCGAAAGCTATATGAAGGATTGCGTTTCCGCCGCCAGTCAGAGCGTCGACCAGAAGTCCGCCGAATTGCATTGCGCTTGTGGCGCGGACAAGCTCAACGAGAAGTTTACAACGGCCGAAATCAGCGAGCTGATGAGCAAGACAAAACAGCCGAGCGCAGAGCTGCGAACCAAGGCGCTGGACGCCATTCAGGATTGCCGGGTCAAGAAATAAGCTGCTGCGAGGCTAAAAACAACGCCTCTGGCGAGTAGAAAATAGCCAAAAAACCGCTATTTCAGACAAATTACGCAGCTTTTACAGCTTTTTTTGCAGGACATGTATTTGGCTGCAGGCCTTTTAAACCGGGGCTTCCAGCCATATACAGTGACAAAGAACAGACGATACGAAGGCAAACAGCACGTCCGGGGGGCTCCCAAATCGAACATTTCGACTATGATACTCCGGTGTGCCCAGTTGGCCTGAGCAGCACAGCACTACTGAAAATATATGTTTCTTGGAGATACACCATGTCTAATCGCCAAACCGGCACCGTTAAATGGTTCAACGATGAAAAAGGCTTCGGCTTCATCACTCCTCAAGGTGGCGGTGACGACCTGTTCGTACACTTCAAAGCTATCGAAAGCGACGGTTTCAAAAGCCTGAAAGAAGGCCAAACCGTTTCCTTCGTGGCTGAGAAAGGCCAAAAGGGTATGCAAGCTGCACAAGTTCGCCCAGAGTAATTTCTTGGCGCACTAAAAAAACCCCGTCCATGTGACGGGGTTTTTTATGGGCGCAACCAAAGCCTGAAGCAATCAGCCGCAGTTGACGCGGGTAATGACCAGGTTGGCATCGGTGTTGAGATTCAAACGATCCGAACGGTATTCCAGAGTGATCATGTCGTTCGGCCTGAGGACTCGTGCAGTCTGCGACCCGGAACGCGTGCGGGCCTGTTCCAGCAACTCTGGCGAAGCCTTTTTGCCAATGACGAATTCGGCAGCCTTTGCCTCACAACGACCGTTACCGGCCCCGGCTACCACAGGGTCTTTTGCCGACTCGGAGGTACTGCTGCAACCCGCCAACATGACGGCGGCCAGCAAAGTACCCAATGACGCGAGCTTCCAAGGCATGACGCCTCCTTTTCAATAGTTGAACTGCATTCGTGCGACAGCCGTTTGGGCGCTTGGTTTCATGGTCAGTGCCATCCCCCGCCTTCAAAGCCGTCAAACACGCAAGTTTGCCTGAGCTATCACCTGCTGTTCAGTGCGCAATCGTGACTGAATATGAGCAGACTCAGTAGATATCGATGTAATCAAAGGGTGGCTTCGGCCAGTTCTGCTTCAATGCGTTGAATATCTGCATGACCCAGACCTCATCACTGGCGGCAACCATGCCTACATACCCGGAGCCCTTGGCCCACGTCTCAAGGCGAAACAGCAGCCCGTCGATATCCGTTCCGCCGACAACACCTGACGAAATGTAGGCAATTCCTGACTTGGTGACCCGCAACTGGGTGTGCGTATCGTCGCTGGCAGACGCCAGCAGCTGGCGCACTGCCTCTAGCGTCAAGCCATCCGGGGTATTCAAATCGATCTGCACAGCACTGTCCTTGAAATCTACAAAGCCCAAGTGTCGCATAGCCCTCTGTTCATGCCTAAGTCGGAGTGCCAAAAGCTGCGCAAGGTGGTTAACTCAACAGACAGACTTCCCGACCTCGCGAGACACTCATGACCACCGTGACCATCGACGCCGACATCAAAGTCAGCTGGCCCCAAGGCCACAGCTCTTACAGCCCCAGCACCCCGGAAGAGCTGGCAATCATTGGCATAGACCTGCTGGTCAAGGACCTGGGCACGAAAGCTGCTCAACAGTTCATCGAACAGGTATTCGAGAAGTACCCCATCGACGACATGGGCGCCGCCCACACGTAAAGGGAGTAAAACCCCGCAGGCTGGCACCTGCGGGGCATGACTTACTTGAGACGGGCGAGACGCGCCGTCAGCAAGTCAAAGAAGCCCTGAGCATCGCCGTTTGCGACCCAGAACGCGTTCTTCGGGGCTTTCAGGCCGTCGTACCAGTCAACGACGGTCTGGCCAAAGGTCGGCCCTTCGCGACTGTCGACCACCACATTCACCGCACGACCGGTAAACAGTTCCGGCTTGAGCAGGTACGCGATCACCGTGGCGTCATGCACCGGGCCACCAGGAATGCCGTAGTGTTCCATGTCGCCTTTGACGTATTCGTTGAGAATATCGCCCACCAGTTTGCTGGCGTTGTTGTTCAGCGCGGCAATCTGCTTAAGGCGAGCGTCACTGGTCAGAATCTTGTGAGTGACGTCCAACGGCAGATAGGTCAGCTTGACGCCGCTCTTGAGGACCACTTCAGCTGCATGCGGATCAGCGAACAGATTGAACTCGGCCACCGGGGTAATGTTGCCGCCGTTGAAGTGCGCACCGCCCATGATCACCACTTCCTTGATGCCTTGGGTGATTTCCGGATCCTGAATCAGCGCCAACGCCAGGTTGGTCTGCGGCCCGAGCATTGCGATAGTGATGCTGTGAGGCTTGGCCGCGCGCAACGTGTCAATCAGGTAACTGACTGCATCGCCTTTGGCCAGACCTTTCTTCGGCTCGTGCACCGTGACACCCGACAGGCCTTCCTTGCCATGAATGTTCTCGGCATAGATTGGCGTGCGCATCAGTGGTTTCGGTGCACCCGCATACACTGGCACGTCTTCGCGCCCTGCCCACTCGCGGGCCAGCCGCGCATTACGCGAGGTCTTGTCTAGGCGCACGTTACCGGCAACGGTAGTCAGTGCGCGAATGTTCAGTTCTTCGGGCGACGCCAGGGCAAACAGCAACGCCACCACGTCGTCGGCACCTGGATCGGTGTCGATGATCAGATCTATCTTTTCCGCCGCGTGGGCGCCTGTAGCGGTGAGCAAGGACAAAAGCAGCAGACTCCGGATCAGGTGATGCAGGCGTTGAGCATAGCGGTACATAGCGCACTCCTTGTGCGTGGATAAATCGAATCGGGATATGACGGACTAGAAAGTCACCCCTGCGACCAGCACGATGTTGCAGTACGGCTGACATTCACCCGTACGAACAATCGCCCGCGCCTGTCGGCCAAGTACTTTAAATTCTTCATGACTCAGCAACCGCCGCTGACCCATCGCGGCATTGGCCGTCAGCTCGTCGATCGCCTGCAGGGCCGGCGGCTGCTTGAGCAGGATTTCTTCGGCCAGCACATGGCTTTCCACCTGCATTTCACTGAGTACGACACGCAAGGTACTGACGAAGTCCGGAATACCCGGGGTCAACGCCAGGTCGATCAACTCAACGCCGGGCGGCACCGGCAGACCGGCATCGCCAATCACCAGCATGTCGCCATGCCCCAGAGAGGCAATCAGCCGCGACAACGCGATATTGAGCAAGGGTGTTTTTTTCATGATGCTTTGAAGGCCTGTACGTCTGACAAGGAAGGAATCGAGGGTTGTGCGCCGGCCCGCGTCACCGACAAGGCTGCCGCGACCTGACCAAAACGAATGGCCTCGACTTCGCTTTTGCCAGCAGCCAATGCCGCGGCAAAACCGCCGACAAAGGTGTCACCGGCCGCGGTGGTGTCGACGGACTTGACCTTGGGTGCCGGGAAATGTTCGCAGCTCTGCCCGTTGGCAAACAATGAACCCTGGGGCCCCAACGTGATGATGACCTTGCCGGCACCGGCGGCGATCAATCGGCTCGCGGCCAGCTCGGCGCTCTCCAGAGAGTCCACCGGCAAACCGCTCAGGGCCGACGCTTCGCTTTCATTGGGGATCAGGTAATCGATTGACGAATACCAGTCGGCCGGCAATGGGCTCGTTGCCGGCGCCGGGTTGAGGATCACCGTCTTGCCCAGCTCACGACCGCGTTTGAGGACATAACCAACCGTGTGCATCGGCACTTCAAGCTGACAGATGATCACGTCGGCCGCTGCAAGCACCGCATCGAACCCCGCGACCATGCCTGGGGTCAGCTGACCGTTGGCACCCGCAACGATAACAATCGCATTCTGGCTGTTGTCATCGACCACGATCAGCGCCACGCCGCTGGAACCCTCGACCGATGTCAGCGCCTGACAATCGATCTGTTCTGCCAGCAGCGCAGCGCGCAATTGCTCGCCATAAGCATCGTCACCCACGCAGCCGATCATCGACACCTGCGCACCCAGCCGGGCGGACGCGACCGCCTGGTTAGCACCCTTGCCGCCCGACACGGTGGCAAACGACTCGCCATGCAGCGTTTCTCCGGCATGTGGCAACCGCTGGGCGCGGGTCACCAGGTCCATGTTCAGACTGCCTACAACCACTACTTTTGCTGGCATACATCCCTACTCATCAATTCGCTTCAGCGGTATTGGTCGAATACGCCGGCCAGCGGCGCGGTCGACTCTCGCATGACAATGCTGGGCCTCACGATCCGCTGATCGGTCGCCAGTTCAGGTGTCGCGATCCGTCGCAACAGTACCTCCGCAGCCATTTCGCCAAGCTGCAGGATTGACTGGCCGACGGTGGTCAACGCCGGATAGACATAACGGCTCATTTGAATATCGTCGAAACCGATGACCGAAAGCTCGCTCGGCACCCGGATATTGCGCTCGGCGGCGGCCCGCAGTACGCCGATACCGATCATGTCGTTACCGGCAAAAATTGCGCTGGGCGGGTGTTTTTCCAACAACATTGTCGCCGCGTTGTAACCGCCGATGCTGGTGAAATCACTTTCGAGCATCCATTCTCCCGGCACTTCGACGCCAGCCTCTTTCAAGGCCCGGCAGTAACCTGCCAGACGCATCTGCGCCACGCTGGTATGTGCCGGACCTCCAATAGTGGCGATGTCGCGATGGCCCAGCTCGAGCAAATGCCGGGTCGCAAGATAAGCACCGTATTCATGATCGATGCGTACCATGTCCGCATCGAGCCCCTCTAACCCACGGTCGACGATCACCATCGGCGTGCGCACGCCCGCCAGCCCTTGCGCCAACCCGCTATCGCCGCCGGCGGACGCGACAATCAGCCCGTCGATGCGTTTTTCCAGCAGCACGCGCAGGTAACTGCGCTGCTTGTCCGGGTTGTCATCGGAGTTGCAGAGGATCACGCAATAACCGTTACGCTCGCAGTAATCCTCGATACCACGGGCCAATTCCGCGAAGTACGGGTTGAGACTGTTGGGCACCAGCAGACCGATAGTTGCGGTGGTTTTCGCTTTGAGCGAGCGCGCCACGGCACTGGGCACGTAATCCAGGCTTTTGATCGCGGCCTCGACCTTGAGCCGAACCTCTTCACTGACCGGCCGGGTCTTGTTCACCACATGGGAAACCGTGGTGTAGGAAATCCCCGCGAGCGCTGCTACATCCTTGATAGTCGCCATGATTCAGCTCCGTCGACTTGCACGTTGGCTGCGGTAGGTGTCCAGCACCACCGCGACCACGATCACCGCGCCGGTAATGATGCGCTTGGTCGGTTCGGTCGCGCCGATTTGCGCCAGTCCGGCAGCCAGTACAGAAATGATCAGGACGCCGAAAAAGGTGCTGATCACCGAGCCGCGACCGCCCATCAGGCTGGTGCCACCGATCACCACGGCAGCGATGACTTGTAGCTCCAGGCCGGAACCGGCATTCGGGTCCGCAGCTTCCAGACGCGAAATCTGGAACAGCGCGGCAATACCCGCCAGCAACCCCATCAGGCTGAACACCAGGATCTTGTACGGTTTTGGGTTGATACCCGCCAGACGCACAGCTTCCTCGTTGGTGCCGATTCCGATCAGGTAGCGGCCGAACACGGTACGGGTCAACACCGCCTGGGCGATGAAGATAACCAGTAACGCGATAATGAATGACGGTGAAATACCAAAGGTGATCGGATTGGACAACCAGGCAAAGGCATCACCGATATAGGCCGTGCGCGAGCCGGTCATCTGATAGGCAACGCCGCGAGCCATCTCCAGCACACCCAGCGAAACAATGAACGACGGAATGCGCCAGGCCACGGTGATCGAACCGGTGATGGTCCCGGCCACTGCGGCGGCGGCCATACCCAGCAGCGCTGCCGGCAAGACACTCCAGCCCCAGCCGAGGATCGCCACGCTGACAGTCGAGCCCGCCAAGGCCAGCACCGAACCCACCGAGAGGTCGATGCCGCCGATGATCAACACGAACGTCATGCCGACTGCGAGCACCATCAGGTCCGGAATCTGATTGGCCAGCGTGCTGAAGGTGTCATAAGAGAGGAAATGGCTGCTCAAGACCGAGAACAACGCAATCATCGCCAGCAAGGCACCAGCCAGGCCCAGATAGGTACCGAGGCCGTAAAAATTGCTACTACGTTTGCCAGCAGACAGTGCAGTTATCATGGGAGATCCCTAGGCGCCGCTTCATGGAGCAACGCATCACGTTTTTGGTAGCCGGCAAAAGCGGCGGCAAGCAAATCATCCTGAGTCCAGCTGTCGCGCTCGAAGGTGTCGATCAAGCGTCCGGCCGACAACACGCCAATACGGTCGCAGATCAACATCAGCTCGCGCAGATCACTGGACACCACCACCAGCGCCTTGCCCTGACGCGTCAACTCGCCAAGCAACGCGTAAATATCAAATTTGGCACCGACATCGATGCCGCGAGTCGGCTCATCGAACAACAGCACCGAACACTCACGCTCAAGCCAGCGGCCGATCACCACCTTCTGCTGATTGCCACCCGACAGCTCGCTAACCAGTTGTGCAGGACTGGAACTGCGAATGCGCATGGCATCGATCTGACGCTGCGCCAGCGCCATCTCGTCACCAGAATTGACGATGCCACCACTGGAGATCACCGGCATATTGCCCAGGGCGATGTTGGCGCTGATCGACTGAGTCAGTAGCAGGCCTTCGCCTTTGCGATCTTCGGTAATCAGGGCAATGCCGTGACCGACCGCATCGGCGGGCGAACGAATGCTCACCACTTGCGCCGGCGAACCCAGCGCGACCGTGCCACTGTCTGCCGCATCGGCACCGAAGATCAGCCGCAGCAGCTCCGTGCGCCCTGCCCCGATCAAACCGGAGATTCCGAAAATCTCGCCGCTGCGCACCTCGAAAGACACATCGCGAACCTTGTCCGAACGACTCAGCCCTTTGACGGTCAGGGCCGGCGCGCCGATGTGTCGCGGGCCCAGATCGATGTGCTCGCCCAATTCGCGACCGACCATCAGATTGACCAGTTGCTCGCTGTTGTAGTTGGCCATCGGCTCGACGCAGACCAGATTGCCGTCACGCAACACCGCGATGCGCTGAGCAACCCGAGCCAGTTCTTCCAGCCGATGGGAAATATAAATGATCGCCACGCCGCGGGCTTGCAGGCGGGTGATTTGCTCAAAGAGCATCTCGACTTCGCGAGCCGTCAACATCGCTGTCGGCTCATCGAGAATCAGTACATGGCAGTCGCCGATCAGGTTGCGTGCGATCTCGACCATTTGCTGATGACCGATCCCCAGCTCACCGACCAGCGTGTCCGGATCGATCGCATCGAGCCCGACCTGAGCCATCGCGGCGATTGCCGCTTTGCGCAGTTGCTTGCGACTGATCCAGCCGCCATTGCTCGGCAGGTTGTCGAGAAACAGGTTCTCTGCGACAGACAAGGTCGGCAGCAGATTGAGCTCTTGCATGACCATGCGAATGCCCAGTTCTTCGGCCTGGGTCCGGCTGCCAGGACGGTAATCGCGCCCCTGGAATTGCATCTGACCGGTGGTCGGAGTGACCAGCCCGCCAATGATTTTCGAGAGCGTGCTTTTGCCGGCACCGTTCTCGCCGGTCAACGCCAGCACTTCACCACGCATCAGCGTCAGGTCAATGCCGGTCAATACCGGTTGCGCATACGTCTTGCCGATACCGCTGACCGAGAGGACCGCGTTCGGAGCACAAACTGACATAAAAAGCTCTCCATGCGCTCGCCCTTGCGAGCGAGCGCCGTTGTATCGCCAGAATGACTACTTGGTAACCAGCTCAACCGGAGTTTCGATTACGCCGTTGGTGCCGCTGTCGACCTTTTCGCCCTTGAGCATTTTCAGGGCAGTCTCGATGCCGAACACCGCCTGTTTGGCTGCAAACTGATCGGCAGTCGCCAATACGCGGCCATCCTTGAGCATTGGCTTGATGGCATTGATGTTGTCGTAACCGACCACTTGCACCTTGCCCGCCTTGCCTGCTGCGCGCACCGCCGAAACGGCACCGACCGCCATGCTGTCGTTACCCGCCAGCAGAGCCTTGGTTTGCGGGTACTCGCTGAGTATCGAGGCGGCAACCTTGTTGCCTTTATCGATTTCCCAGTCACCGGACTGCAACGAGACGACCTTGATCTGCGCCGCTTCCATTGCGTCCTTGAAGCCAGCGGTGCGAGCCTGGGCGTTGGTGGTAGTGGAAACACCTTCGATGATGCCGACTTCGTCACCGGCCTTCAGCTGTTTGGCCAGATACTCGCCGACCAGACGCGCGCCTTTGCGGTTATCCGGGCCTACGAACGGTACGGTCATGTTCTTGCTTTTGACGACGGCCGGGTCCAGCTGGTTGTCGATGTTGATCACGGTGATACCGGCATCGATAGCCTTCTTGATCACCGGAACCATCGCTTTGGAGTCGGCTGGCGCAATCACCAGCGCATTGACCTTGGCCAGAATCATTTGCTCGACGATGCGCGTCTGACCAGCCGTGTCCGTTTCGTCCTTGATGCCATTGGAGATCAGGTCGAAATCGGCAGAATGTTCTTTCTGGTAAGCCTTGGCGCCATCCTCCATGGTCAGGAAGAATTCGTTGGCCAGGGATTTCATGACCAGCGCGACTTTCGGTTTTTCAGTGTCGGCAAAGGCCGAAGAGAGGGGCAAAGCGGCGGATGCGGCAGCCAGCATAGCGACAGCGAGAAGACGTCCAGCGAATGGCAGCTTCATGAGTTCACTCCGATCTTATGATTATTGTGAGCAACGCTTGCACTGCATACGCTTCAAATCCGTTCACCAGCGCTCTGATACGCGGGAACGAGGATCGCCGCGCCCACGGAACCAAACCGTCGACAGGGCCGCGCAAACGTTTGCGTAGACCGAACTATGCGAACCCTGTCGACATTTGTCAACGGTCAGAAAAAACCGTTTTGTGGTCTGTCTGGCGAAAAAACGGCAATGCCGATTATGCCGTGGTGTTGACCACCGATCCGCTATTGGAACCCTTGGTCAGCTCCTTGACCAGGCTGCTGGTCACCTCCATCAGCGCACCGTTGGTTTGAGCGATCTGCCCCTGAATCGCCATGACCGCGGTGGTCTTGGCTTCCGGCGTCGGATATGACGCGGCCTGGGCCGCAGCCAGTTGCTGTTGTTGCTGACGCAATTGCTCTTGCAGTTCCTTCATGCGCTTGAGCAGCATCTTCACCGTGATGCTTTGGTTACCACCGTCATCTGCTTTGGTCTCTGCTTCGGGGCTTTGCCCTACCGGACCTGTCCTGACTTGCTTGCTGTCACCTTCCTTGCCACCCGCCTGTTGCGTCGCGGCGTCTGCCGTCGCATCGCTCAATGCGTTGACCGTAGCGAGCGATTTACCGCCAATCGTGATGCCGCCTGCGTTTGGAAAACCTACTGAAATGGACATATGAGCTCCTGCACAAAAAATGATCCTGAAAGGATCATCGACCTCTGAGCGGTTTTCTTTAGCACTAATTCCCATTCAAAAATGTGGGAAATCCTAGATTTACGCTGTAGGAGATTTCGGACAGCCGAACGCTTCCATTGCACATATTCGGAAACCCGGACGACTATCGCCTCGAGCGCCACCGCACAGAAGATATAAATCTATATAAATCAAAAGGTTAAAAGATTTTTAAATCGAAGATATGACTGGTACAGATCCTGCTTTTACTGGGTATCCCCGGCATACAGATCTGCTTGGGGTGTTTCTAGATGAACCTGCATCAGCACCGTCATCACTATTAGAGAGAAAACAATGAAATCTGCCTTCAACACCTTTATTCCGGGCGCTTTGGCCCTCCTGCTGCTCCTCCCGACTGCACTGCAAGCAAAAGAAGTCGAAACCCGACAGAAACTGGCAAACGTGGTCGTCCTGGCTACAGGCGGCACGATTGCCGGTGCTGGCGCCAGCTCAGCCAATAGTGCTACGTACCAGGCCGCAAAAGTCGGGATCGAACAGTTGATCGCCGGCATCCCTGAACTGAGCCAATTGGCCAATGTTCGCGGCGAGCAAGTGATGCAAATCGCCTCCGAGAGCATCACCAACGAAAACCTGCTGCAACTGGGCCGTCGCGTGGCCGAACTGGCCGACAGCAAAGACGTCGATGGCATCGTCATTACTCACGGCACCGACACCCTGGAAGAGACCGCCTACTTCCTGAACCTGGTGGAAAAAACCGACAAGCCAATCATCATTGTCGGCTCGATGCGCCCAGGCACCGCGATGTCGGCTGACGGCATGCTCAACCTGTACAACGCCGTCGCCGTAGCGGGTAGCAAAGATGCTCGCGGCAAAGGCGTGCTGGTCACCATGAACGACGAAATTCAGTCGGGTCGTGATGTCAGCAAAATGGTCAACCTCAAGACCGAAGCGTTCAAAAGCCCATGGGGCCCATTGGGCATGGTGATCGAAGGCAAATCCTATTGGTTCCGCTTGCCAGCCAAGCGCCACACCATGGATTCGGAATTCGACATCAAAAACATCAAGAGCCTGCCTGACGTCGAAATCGCCTATTCCTATGGCAATGTCGACGGCACTGCTTACAAGGCCCTGGCCCAGTCTGGCGCCAAAGCCATCATCCATGCCGGCACCGGCAATGGCTCGGTATCTTCGCGCCTGGTTCCAACCTTGCAGGAACTGCGCAAGGATGGCGTGCAGATCATTCGTTCTTCCCACGTCAATGCTGGCGGCTTTGTCCTGCGTAACGCCGAACAGCCAGACGACAAGTATGACTGGGTCGTTGCGCATGACCTGAACCCGCAAAAAGCCCGCATCCTGACGATGGTTGCACTGACCAAGACGTCGGACAGTAAAGAGCTGCAACGGATGTTCTGGGAGTACTGATTCATTGCGTCCGGCCGGATCCGGTCGGACGCTTGCCCCCCCACTCGCCCACTCGGGCGAGTGATCTACCCTCCCGCCTTCCCTGCCATTACTTCTGAATAATCACCAATCGGTTTACAGCAAACGGAAAAAATCGCTGTCAGAGGAATTTCTTGAACTTTAAGCAGTTGCGAAATCGCCTACAGTTAAATACTGTATGCACGTACAGCTTAATAAGGATTACCCCGTGGCCACAACCTCTTCAGCAGCGACTAACCCTCCAGGCTCTTACGAACGACTCGGTTTGCGCGTTCAGAAAATCATCAACTCCCCGACCGCCCAAAAAGCCAAGGCCGCCTTGATCTTCCGCCTCCCCGACGAGCCGGTAGATGAATGGGAACGCTTGCTCGAGGAAATCGCCGAGAACGACAACGTCACCCTCGCTTATCGCGACGATGGCGGCGTGCAGATTTTCTGGATTGTGCCGAAGGAAGATTGAGTCAATGATTGCTCGCTGTTTTGCTTTGCTGTTGTTGCTCTTCGTTGTCATCAGCGCTCAGGCGGATGCGCCACGCACTTTCAACGAAGCAAAAAAGGTCGCCTGGACACTCTACGCCCCACAGTCAACCGAGTTCTATTGTGGCTGCAAATACACGGGCAATCGGGTTGACCTCAAAGCCTGCGGGTACGTGCCACGTAAAAACGCCAAGCGCGCTGCACGCATCGAATGGGAGCACATTGTTCCGGCATGGCAAATCGGTCACCAACGCCAGTGCTGGCAACAGGGTGGTCGCCAGAACTGCACACGTCACGACCCGACCTATCAACGTGCCGAGGCCGACTTGCACAACCTGGTGCCAAGCATCGGCGAGGTGAACGGGGACCGCAGCAATTTCAGCTTCGGCTGGCTCCCCGTGCAATCAGGGCAATACGGTTCGTGCCTGACCCAGGTCGACTTCAAGGCCAAGAAGGTCATGCCCCGCCCGTCCATTCGCGGGATGATCGCTCGCACTTATTTCTACATGAGCAAGCAATACGGTTTGCGACTGTCCAAACAGGATCGGCAACTCTACGAAGCCTGGAACAAGACTTACCCGGCACAACGCTGGGAGCGCCAACGCAATCAGCGCGTCGCGTGCGTGATGGGGCGCGGCAATGAGTTCGTCGGCCCCGTCAACATGAAGGCTTGCGGTTAATCAGGTGGCGTCAATTACTGAGCCGTGCTGTGCTCAATGACCATTGATTCGATATTCATCTTCTTCGCCTTGGCCAGTGCCGCGGTCAGCTCGACCTGCCTTGCCTCGGCTTCGGCTTTCGAGTTGAACGGCCCGACCAGCACGCGCTGTTTACCGTCTTGCGTGACCACGTAGGAAACAAAACTGTGTTCGATCAGCCAGCCAGTGAGATCGCTGATCGCCTGCACGGTCTCGCCCTGAACCAGAACATCCCATTGCGGGGCAGCCGCCACAGCGGGCGTCGAAACAACCGGCGCCTGAGTTTTTTTCGACTCCCCGGCCTTTTCCTGACCACATCCGGCCAATACCAATACCGCGACCACCAACGCCATTTTGCGCACAACCTTCCCCTCTGAATGCCAAAAGCCGGGATTTTATCACCCGAAAATGCTTCGCGACCCAGTAAACAGGCCTCAAAACAACGAGAATGATGTTTCTCGCCTCTGTATAGTCGCACCTTGGGAATTAATGCAGCGTCTGCACGTCAGAAAGAGGCACCCAAACCGTGACACTTCGCACTAATCTATAGGTACTACCGACATCTGCATTGTCTGAGTCAGGTGCCCTACAAAGCTATCAAGGAGAAGATCATGCTGATACTCACCCGCAAAGTCGGTGAAAGCATAAACATCGGTGATGACATTACCATCACCATTCTGGGCGTTAGCGGCCAGCAGGTCAGAATCGGCATCAATGCCCCGAAAGACGTTGCGGTGCATCGCGAAGAAATCTACCAACGTATTCAGGCGGGCCTTACTGCGCCGGACAAGCGCGAAACCCCCTGAGCTCGTCAGCAATCAGTAGCCAGCCTTTTCTCTCACGGCAACGGCTGGCTAAAGATTCTGCGCGCCCCCTCCTTCCCCCCCATGACAACGACACAGCACCGACACCTCGCCGGCGATGCTGATACTAACGACATCGCCATATCCCTTACTGTCGGACGATTCGGATTTAGCCTGGTGAAAACATCACAGCCGGCCTGGACGCACCAAGCCATAGCGCAACGTTAGCCGACTATCCGAACGTCACACCTCGCGCCATGCCTGTCGCAGCCACGACCATCAGGATAATCAACAGTGCCTCGATATGACTGATGCGCGCAAAGAGACGGACCCGCCCAACATCAATCAGCGAACCTCGACGCAAAGCAATCCGCCACTTGATCAAGGCCACCATCGGTGCAATCTCAAGCAGCAGGATGATGACGAATAAAGTCATTTTCAGATGGAACAGCGGTTGATGCAGGTAATAGTCCGCCCCCTTTTCGTACCCGCCAAAGGCACGGATCCCACCGGTAACCAGAAGAATCAATGCGCAGACTCCCCAAAAGTTATCTGCCAGCAAAACACTGCGAGCCCCCGCACCCTCTGCGTCCACTCGACGAAAAGCCATGCCACGCGTCAGAACACCCCAGAGCGCCAGGGCATAGGCCAAGAGATGGATCGCGGCGAGAAACCAGTGAACCAGCATCGAATTGCTCCCCCATTCAAGACGATAAATAATCGGCCTATCAGTAGTAGTCCAAAACGCCTCGCTTCGCTCACAAGCGCCTCTGAGCCCCTCAAGGAAAACCAGCAATTTTTAAACCGGGAACACGTTAATATCGGCGAGAATGCACACACTCAATCCAGGGATAACGGAGCATGAGCTCATCAGGGATGAATTCATCAGGAACAATCACACTGGTTCTCCTCCCGGGGATGGATGGCACAGGCGAACTGTTCGAACCTTTACTCTCGGCACTGGAAGGGCAATTCAACACGCTCGTCGTGAGTTATCCCAACGACCGGTCCTTGAGTTATGCCGAACTGCAGTCAATAGTGCTCAAGGCATTGCCAACCGACAGCCCTTTTGTCTTGCTTGGCGAATCGTTCTCGGGGCCGATTGCCATTTCACTGGCAGCGCTGCAACCCTCTCAACTCAAAGGGCTCGTATTGTGCAGCACGTTTGTACGCAACCCGCGACCGCGACTACGTGGCTTGAGTTTTCTGCTGAATATCCTGCCACTGCACCCTGTGCCTATCGGACTGATCAGCACACTATTACTGGGGCATTTTTCCACCCCTGCGCTACGCCGCTCATTGCATCGGGCAATATCGCTGGTCACACCTTCGGTGATGCGTGCGCGGTTACGCGCCGTTCTGACTGTCGACGTGGCAAAAGAGCTCGCGTGTGTCAGCGTTCCAACCCTTTACTTGCGCGCAACTCATGATCGACTGGTACTTGCGACAGCCTCTGCGCTGATCTCGCAGCTCAAACCGGATATACGGATAACCAATCTGGTCGCTCCACATTGCGCACTTCAGGCAGCGCCTCATAACGCCACAAAAAGCATCAAAGCGTTCGTGAGCAGCCTGTGAGACTTCGATCCTGACAGAAACTCGACGCGCATTGCCTATACTCGCGGCCAACGCCTCGATACTGCATTTTTTATTTCTGCGTTTCGTCGCCATTCAGTTGATTGGGCATGAGCCGCAGAGCACACTTGTGGCAGTTGAAGGATCAACGCCCCTATCGATCAAAAGCCCGCCCACCTGCGGGTTTTTTTTCGCCTGCGCGATGGTCGTTACCGACGCATGTGAAGAGCCCAGCACGATGGCTGGGCTCGGTTTATTGCCGGTGTTCCATCATCTTGTCAGCAAGAATCCTGGCCCTGTCGACCAATAGACTCTGCCACTCATCGTGACTCGACTTCGAGCCCCCTATCGTCGGCGCCGTGAGATTGCTTTCGGCTATCAGCGCAGCACAAAAATACTGATCCCAAACGACTCTTTCTCCAGCCGTACGTCTGTTCATTTGGTCGGAGTTCATATGCGGCTCCTTTTGATGAGGTAGCCCAGCTATTTTACGCCCGAACCACGCACATGCCGCACTTGAGTTGGCAGTTGGCGCACGCCACCCCGACAACCGTAGGTCGAACCCGACAGGCTGTCATTCCGAGTATCGGCAATCGGCCAAAAACATTCGGACTCAGACAGGAACAGTGCCAGAACGACCACCCTCAATTTGATTTTTGAATGCGCCCAAGGCCGAAACGATTTGCTGACTGATCTGCGGGCTCGCTGCGATGTCTGCCTCATCCATTCCTTTAGCCAGCAAGTCGACTGTTATCGAGGCGGGCTCGACAATAATCGCGGACATCGTTTCCAGCACTAACTTGAGTGCCGCCTGGGCGTGACTCGCTCGTGGAGATGCATTGAAAAGTGCTACCGGCTTGCCGGGAAAGTCCTGACTGGCCACGAGCCAATCCAGTGCATTCTTGAATGACCCCGGAATTCCACGAGCGTACTCAGGGCACGAAATCAGAATGCCGTCCGCCTCGGCAATAACCCGATGCAACTCTGCGACGATCTGCGGCGGATCGTCAGCCAGATCCGGATCGAAGTGAGGTAATTGAGCCACCTCCAGGTAGTGCCTGATCAACATCCTTTCAGGGCTGAGCCTCTCGGCAGCACGCAGTAGCGCGGAGTTTGAAGAGGCTGCGCGAAGGCTTCCTGAGATCGCAAGCAGTTGCACCATGTGTATACGCTCCATGACTTGGTGGACGGATGAATTGTCGCATACGCAGGCGCGCTCGATTGCCTCGCGGTCAGTCGGCCTGGTTGTCATGGCAGATCCCGGGGGTAGAATTAATGGTGGATTGCCGGCATCAGTGAGACTGAGTCCTTCGGGGGCAACACCATGCAAACGACTGAAGACGCGATCATTGCAGCAGCACGACTGCGCGCTGCAAGCCGGGGAGATAACGAAGCCCTGGCTGCAGCTTCAGCACTCGAAGTCGTGGAAGCCCTGAAAAAGTCCTTAACAGGAGACAAGTACCAAGAGGCTCTCGAAAGACTGTATCTCGAGTACACAGCCTCCTGAGCCACTCGCAACTCACTCACCCGCTGAACAGCTTTGGATTGACCGTCGGCATACACTCGAGAGTAGCCAGATCAATCAGCGTGAAATGGCCGCCCATCCAGCCGCCAGTATCGATGTGATAGACATTGCCCAGCACCGCAGGCTGAAGGACCACCGTGTGACCGACGATCACGGCCCTGATGCCACTGACGCCAGTAGAGTTTTCGCTGGTAATGCGAGAACGCGACCACTGGCAGATAGTTTGAACACTACGCTGCATCGAGTCTTGCTCCCGCTCAAGGGCTCCAAGCATTTGCACCCAATCATCGAACGGGCAATCGGCATGCACGATCCCCACCGATCCCATAGGCGTCATTACTTCAATTGCGATAGGCAGCTCGGCAAGCAGATCGACATAGAAGGCCTGCTCAGCGCTGGACAGACCGTACAGCCAGGCACCGCCGTTGAGCATGTGTATGTAAATGGCCCGACCGTTATGACTGAGCCGATGGGCATCGACCGCCATTTGCTCATGATTGCCCTGCACAGCAAAGAACCACGGCTTGGCCAGCCACACATCAACGTCGGTAGATTCGGGGCCACGGTCGACCATATCGCCAACACTGAACAGGCGATCGGTTGCGGGGTTGAAGCCGACAGCATCAAGTGCTGCCTGAAGCCTGGTGAAATGGCCGTGAATATCACCCACCGCAAAGTCGCGGCCCGCAGTGTTGATTGTGAAACGCCGAACCTGGGTCATGCTGCCCCCCCCGGTACCGTCTTAAGGCTCTGTTCAATCCAGTGTATTCGCCTCGCTTGCGACTCTTATGCTACCCCCTTGAACGCTTCGAGCTCAGCTATTTACGAATGATAAATGCTGACCCGAAGGTGTAGCGCAGGAGGGCGTGGCCCGTCCATGGGTTACCTAATACTTGAAATACCGGCGCGTTGTAGGTATTGGTCGAGATCAACTCAATGCAAGGAGCGAGACAGTGATCAAAATTCGAGAGGCGACCATTGAAGATATCCACGTACTTCGTGATATCGGCATAGAGACGTATCGGGATCACTTCTCCGACATCTGGAGCCCCTCAGGCATGCAGCATTTCTTGAGTGAAGACTTTTCAGTCCTGGCGCTTCAGGAATCGATAGGGGCACCCACACATCACTGTTGGCTCATAGCCCTCGGTGAAGACGACAGAGCGGTAGGGTTCTCAAAGGTTAACTGGTCGAAGCCAATGCCTATTACCGGCAAGGCCGGTGCGGAGCTCCAAAAAATTTACTTCCTCAAGACCCAAGCAGGCAAAGGCTACGGGAAACAGCTTCTGCAATTCATCCGCCAACTTGCCAAAGATCGTAAAGAGCATTTCATTTGGCTCGACGTACTAAAAACCAACGCCAGTGCGAGGCGCTTCTACGAGGGCTTCGGCTTCGAAGTACTAGGCGAGATCCCATTTAGCACCGACAAGACCGAGATCGGAATGGTTGTGATGTGCTGCGACATTTCCCGATAGGCGCATTCGATCGCCTCCCAGTCGGGTTGCTTGGTTGTCATAGCATTACTCTGGTACTTGAAATACTGGCGCAGATAACACAGGCGGCATCGTACAGCGCACAGGCTGGCAGGGATTACAAGTTGAACCATTTAAAGGCTGGCAGGCAGCTCACATCATCTCGCTGTGCGCCTGCCCATGCAGCAGGGCCACAATGAATCCTTGAGGCAGCCCGGCTTCACGCTGCGTGATTGCGATACAATCGACCAAACAACAGTTCCACGATCAATGGATGATCCTATTGAAGAGTCTCAAAAGCCGTTATTTAGCCATCACACTGACAATGCTCCTCAACATTACAATCTGGAGCGGTGCGGTATTTTTGATTTGGCTACTGATTGACCGCTCGGCAGTAGGCTATTTCGAAACTTATGCAGCGATTGCAGTCGCGAATATCTGCCTCTTCTACCTTGCCGCGTTTTTTGTGCGGTGTCCGGAGTGTAATAAATCGATGCATCACTTCTACAGACCAGGGGATGGATTGCTAATTAGTCGTGCGTTATTGCCACATGAAATCTTCACGGAAAAATTCATTCAGTGCTCCCACTGTGACAAGGTCGTAAGTCTTGGTGATTAGCACAGCTCGCCACACACTTTGCCTATTCGCGAAATGCGTCGCGACTTAACGCGCCACTTCAAATACATGCCCACGCCGAGCCCAGACATGGTCAGATCCTCGGAATCGACCAGTGCCAGTTAAAAACTGTTACCTATGTGCTTGAACCGTTTTGTTACCTATGTGGGTGAGTCATACCCAGCCAAGCGCAAGTAAACCCTTCAATCGAGATTTACCTTGATGCATCGTGGTAAACCTCTCACGTCAAATGCTAATTGCTGAGGAAGCCTCATTGCACGATTCTAAGTATCTAGAAGATCTCCGCTCCCGCTTCAATTCTGGAGAGGAGCTGAAATATGCCTTTTTCTGGGGACACCAGCGAAGTAAAAGTGGAATTACATCTTCGTGCTTTAGCCAGTGGTTCAACGCCGAATTCACTGTCGAGGGGCAACGCTACCCAACTGCCGAACATTTCATGATGGCAGAGAAGGCAGCCTTGTTCGGCGATCAAGAAATTCGTGCTCAAGTGCTCCAGGCTCCAACCCCCAACGCAGCCAAAGCTCTTGGCCGCAACGTGCGCGGGTTCAACGATCACGATTGGCTGCAACACAGATATGCAATTGTCGTCCGGGCCAACCAAGCCAAGTTCTCCCAAAACCCGGAGTTGAACGCTTTCCTCAAGGAGACCGGTTCTCGCATCATAGTTGAGGCAAGTCCGGTTGATAGCATCTGGGGCATTGGGCTCGCCCAGGACGACGAAAACGCGAGCAACCCCAACCTGTGGCGAGGCCTGAATCTGCTGGGGTTCGCGCTTATGCAGGTCCGCGACGAAACCTAATTTGCCCGTTAATGGGGTGTCGAAGTGCTCCGCATTTCCGTTCTCTGCGCTGCACACACGGCGCGGAGCAAGACCCACGGTCTACTCCACCCTTCCAGAATCTATCAAGCCGCAATATGAAGCCCGCCATGTGCGGGCTTTTTTGAGGTGCGCCAGGCATGGCGCGTTGCGCGCAAGCGCAACCAGCTTGGCTGTGGTGGCCTCGCTGGTGACTTGGAGGTGAAAGTCCTCTACACACCCGGCAAGGGGAAGTGTTAGCCAGAGGCAAGGGTGTCGCGGGCGACTGCGAATCTGAAGGAAGCCCGAGGCAAAATGCTGGCCTGACGAACAGGAAGCGGATAGAGGCGGCGCAGCGGGGTAAGACGGCCTCAATCGTCAAAGCCCAATACTTGCACGGAACGCTGTGACGTAAATCCGACAGGCATAAGCAGGAAGGTCGCGCGAATTACCCTGGGAGATCTGCAGGTTTGCCACTGTGCTACCGAGCGTCGCGAGGCGACGGGATGGATCTGCAGAAGTCAGCCGAGGCCGTAGTAAGTGGCGAATCACCATGCCACCAAGGGCCGAACAGGTTATGCCGCCAGTAGGCGTCAGAGTCTCGTTGAATACCGAAATGCAGAAATTTCTCCCAGAGAAGACTGTTACTCCGAATCCCGGACAGAATCCGAGGATGACGGCTGACAGTGCACAGGTATCAGCGGCGTCCGTGACGTGGACGAACGCGGAGTCGGATACGCTGATGGCGCGGGTGCTTGCACCGGCCAACCTTAGGTGTGCGTATCAACGCGTGGTCAGCAACAAGGGCGCACCGGGTGCCGATGGCATGACGGTCGACGACTTGGCGAGCTACGTGAAACAGTATTGGCCGATCCTTAAGGCTCGGTTGCTGGCCGGCGAGTATCACCCGCAAGGTGTACGCGCCGTCGACATCCCCAAACCCAAAGGCGGCACAAGGCAGCTGGGCATTCCCGGCGTCGTGGACCGCTTGATCCAACAGGCACTGCTGCAACAGCTCACGCCGATCTTCGATCCGCTGTTCTCGGACTACAGCTACGGCTTTCGTCCGGGCAGAAGCGCCCACCAAGCAATCGAAACAGCCCGTGCCCATGTGGCGGCGGGTCACCGCTGGTGCGTGGAGCTCGATCTGGAGAAGTTCTTTGATCGGGTCAACCACGATGTGTTGATGGCTTATGTACAGCGTCATGTCGAAGACCGGCGGGTACTCACGCTGATCCGTCGTTACCTCCAGGCCGGAGTGATGTCGGGCGGGATCGCCAGCCGACGGCAGGAAGGGACGCCGCAAGGCGGCCCGCTCTCGCCGTTGCTGTCGAACATTCTGCTCAACGAACTCGACCGAGAGCTGGAGCGGCGGGGCCATCGCTTCGTGCGCTATGCCGACGATGCGAACATTTATGTGCGCAGTCGCCGTGCGGGCGAACGAGTGATGGTCAGCGTTGAGCGCTTCCTGAGCCAGCGTCTGAAACTGACGTTGAATCGGGAAAAGAGCCGCGTGGCACGGCCTTGGGTCTGTGATTATCTGGGCTATGGGATGAGCTGGCATCAACAGCCGAAGCTGAGAGTGGCGAGCATGAGCCTGCATCGCTTGCGCGACCGACTCAGGGAACTGCTGCGTCGGATACGGAGCCGTTCAATGAGATACATCATTGAGCATATAACCCCCGTGCTGCGTGGTTGGGCTGGCTACTTCAAGCTGAGTCAAAGCAAGCGGCCACTTGAGGAGCTGGACGGCTGGGTGCGTCACAAACTTCGTTGTGTCACCTGGCGTCAATGGAAGCGGCCCTCTACGAGGGCGCGCAACCTGATGCGCTTGGGGCTTGATGAGGCGCGGGCGTGGAAATCGGCCTTCAATGGCCGAGGCCCATGGTGGAACTCGGGAGCGCCACATATGAATCAGGCGCTGCCGAAGAAACTGTGGGATCGACTCGGGCTGGTCTCGATACTGGATACGATAAACCGGCTTAGCCGCATAACCTGAACCGCCGTATACGGAACCGTACGTACGGTGGTGTGAGAGGACGGCGGCTGTGAAGCCGCCTCCTACTCGATTCTCGGGATTCGCTGGGAGGTCAGCCCCGGCCACACCTGTGGGGCGAGAGAAAGTCAGGTGAACAAAATCATGCTGCCACTACTGGCGACCGGCGACAGACAGGCACGAAAGCCTGCCCAGAACGGGATACCCCATACGGCTGTCGAGCTGACACGAACAGGGAAGCACACCGCTGCACCTATGCACCTATGCACCGAACAATCGAAGCGATAATCGAGCCTATGAGACCTGCTTGCGAGAGGCAATCATCTCCTGACAACGATGTGCGACTTCAGGAGTTGATTCACCCAATGCCGAAAGCACTCGATACATCTCATTCGCATGCCGAAACGGATAGACCTCTAGATTCAGTGCAATGCGCACTTTGCGGATATCGCGCCCATCAAGCAGCCAGTTCTCAACGGAGCGAGTAATCGCCGCACCGTTGTCATCTGTTTGCCAGGCAAGCAGATCGAATAAGTCGGCAATCAACTCAAAAGGAACTGATCCAGGGATGTCGAGGAAAAGCCTGTCCGCAAGATCTTCCTCGCCAAGCGCAACTACAACAGCCCGCACCGCCTCAAAGGAATCAGAGTATTCACTCTCATCGCGCTCGCTCGAGATGATAGTGAGTGCCGTTTCAACAGTTGGGTGCATGGGTGAAATTCCTTTGCTGTCGATGCGGACGAAACTGCGGCCTATAACCGCCCACCCGCGTCAAACCATCCAGTTGGCAAGGTCGTTTATCGCGACGTCAGCACTACGGAGGGTTCGTAACGGCCCCAAGCCAGGCGCAGCCACTCAGTTGTGACATGGCCAAAATAAAGATGAGCTTGCGTAGCACGTAATTTCCTTATTACTTCTCCGTCGTGTTTCCCATCGACGCTATCGCGAAGCAACAAAAAAGGGCCCACCTTTCGGTGAGCCCTTCTAGACCGCCCAGCAGAGCGGATTTTGTTTGGTAGGCGCGATTGGACTCGAACCAACGACCCCCACCATGTCAAGGTGGTGCTCTAACCAACTGAGCTACGTGCCTGCTGTGAGGCGGCATTCTACGGAATTCCGTAGGGGTGTCAACACCTTTTTTTCACCTAACCCTATGAATATGCAAAATATTTAATTTTGGTACGGCAAAGAAGATATTCCGGGTAGCTGGCAGTCGATTTTTAACTCAGGTAGGATCGGGGCACTCGTAAAATATATTAAACAGAGGCTGCAGGATGGCGAACACCCCCTACCCGGAATCCTATTACGCGGCGTCGGCCAACGCCGCGCCGTTGCGCCCAATGCTGCAGGATGACGTAGAAACCGATATATGCGTTATTGGTGCGGGCTATACCGGCCTGTCCAGCGCATTGTTTCTACTGGAGAGCGGGTTTCGGGTGACGGTCCTGGAGGCAGCCAAAGTCGGCTTCGGCGCTTCGGGCCGCAACGGTGGCCAGATCGTTAACAGCTACAGCCGCGATATCGATGTGATCGAACGTAGCGTCGGCCCCAAGCAAGCGCAAATGCTCGGGCAGATGGCGTTCGAAGGCGGCAAGATCATTCGCGACCGAGTGGCCAGATACCAGATCCAGTGCGACCTGAAAGACGGCGGTGTGTTTGCAGCCATCACCAGCAAGCAGATGGGCCATCTGGAGTCACAGAAGCGCCTGTGGGAGCGCTACGGCCACACTCAGTTGGAACTCCTGGATAAGCGCCGCATTCGCGAGGTCGTCGCCTGCGATCAATACGTGGGCGGCATGCTCGACATGAGCGGCGGCCACATCCACCCGCTCAACCTGGCACTGGGTGAAGCCGCGGCCGTCGAGTCGCTGGGCGGGACGATTTACGAACAGTCACCCGCCATACGCATCGAGCGTGGCGCCAATCCGGTGGTGCATACGCCTCAAGGCAAGGTCAGGGCCAAATTCATCATCGTCGCCGGCAATGCCTACCTGGGCAATCTGGTTCCAGAGCTGGCCGCCAAATCAATGCCGTGCGGCACCCAGGTGATCACCACCGAACCCTTGGGCGATGAGCTGGCGAAGAGTCTGTTGCCACAGGATTACTGCGTCGAGGACTGTAACTACTTGCTCGACTACTATCGCCTTTCTGGCGACAAGCGCCTGATCTTCGGTGGCGGCGTGGTGTACGGCGCTCGGGATCCGGCGAACATCGAAGCGATCATTCGACCGAAGATGCTCAAGGCCTTCCCGCAGCTCGAGGATGTGAAGATCGATTACGCCTGGACCGGCAATTTCCTGCTGACCTTGTCGCGCCTGCCGCAGGTCGGACGCCTGGGCGACAACATCTATTACTCCCAGGGCTGTAGCGGCCATGGCGTGACTTACACGCACCTGGCAGGCAAAGTCCTGGCCGAAGCCTTGCGCGGCCAGGCAGAGCGCTTTGATGCCTTTGCCGACCTGCCGCACTACCCTTTCCCCGGCGGCCAGCTGTTGCGCACACCGTTTGCGGCGCTAGGCGCCTGGTATTACGGCCTGCGAGACAAGTTCGATTTCTGATTGAATGCCAGCACACTTGTAGGAGCACGGCTTGCCGGCGATGGCGTCATTGAAATCGCTATCGTCGGATCGCCGCCCGGAGCAAGCTTGGCTCCTACGCACGGCGGGAGCCAACATTCGGATTCCAAATTTCAGAAACAAAAAACCCCGGTCTTTCGACCAGGGTCTTTGCTATCGACTCGAAGTAGCCAGTGGCTCTCTTCGTGCTTCAAGGCGTTCAGTGGGCCTTGAGGCAGATATGGCGCAGCGGACGGGACTCGAACCCGCGACCCCCGGCGTGACAGGCCGGTATTCTAACCGACTGAACTACCGCTGCGTATCGCTCAGACTTGCGTCTGTGTGAACCTTTGTCGGATTGAAGAGCTAGTAAGCTTTTCAATCTCAAACCGGGAAAAACCCGATCTGGAAAATATGGCGCAGCGGACGGGACTCGAACCCGCGACCCCCGGCGTGACAGGCCGGTATTCTAACCGACTGAACTACCGCTGCGCGTCGGTGGAGGCTTTTTTACAGCTTCCTTCCTGCTTTCGCAAGACTCTCAAGAAGTGGTGGGTGATGACGGGATCGAACCGCCGACATTCTGCTTGTAAGGCAGACGCTCTCCCAGCTGAGCTAATCACCCTTTGCTTCTCTGAGGCCGCGAAATTTACGCAGATACCGAAGCTAAGTCAATAGCCTGCTTGAAGTTTTTCTGAAAAAGACAAAATCATGTCATCTCCTGGGGCGCCAATCCGCGACACCCTCAACCTCAAGCCTTCTCCAGCCCCGCCCCGGAACCTCGGTCAATCGCCATAAATCATTTTCTTGGTCATGCCACCGTCGACCACAAACTCCTGGCCCGTGACAAATCCGGCATTCTTCGACAGTAGCCAGGCCACCATCGCCGCCACATCCTCGACCGTCCCTACCCTGCCTGCCGGATGCTGAGCATGATCTGCATCACTCAGCGGTTCGGCACGCCGCGTCGCTGGATCACGCGTATCAATCCAGCCGGGACTGACTGCATTGACCCGAATCTCTGGCCCCAGGCTGATGGCCAAGGCGTGAGTCAATGCCAGCAAACCGCCCTTGCTCGCCGCGTAAGCCTCGGTATCCGGCTCCGACTGTGCCGCTCGGGTCGAAGCCAGATTGACGATGGCGCCGCTGTGAGCACGCAAGTAAGGCGCACAGTGCTTGGCCAGCAGCATCGGCCCACTGAGATTCACCGCCAACACCCGATTCCAGTACGCCAGATCGAGGCTTTCCAGCGTAATGTTGTGCGGATCGGCGACGGCCGCATTGCACACCAGCGCGTCGATGCGACCGAACTGCCCAAGCACCTCGGCAACGCCCTGAGCCACCTGCTGTTCATCGGCCACGTCCATGCCAATGAAGCAGGCGTTGTCACCCAGCACCTTGGCAACCTTCGAGCCGCGCGCACGGTCCAGATCGGTCAGAACCACCTGCCAGCCTTCGCTGACCAGCCAGGCGGCAATCCCCAGACCGATGCCGCGCGCAGCACCGGTAACCAGTGCAACCCGACCATTAGCGCCGCTTGCAGGCGCGGACAACTCGATCACAAGGCAGCCAGCCCGCGCGCCAGATCCGCTTGCAGGTCAGCCACGTCTTCGAGGCCGACCGCAATGCGGATCAAGCTGTCGCGAATCCCCGCCGCCTCACGCTCTTGCGGCGCCAGGCGACCGTGAGAGGTGGTGCTCGGATGGGTAATGGTGGTCTTGCTGTCACCGAGGTTGGCGGTGATTGAAATCAAACGCGTGGCATCGATAAAGCGCCAGGCACCGTCTTTGCCACCCTTGACCTCGAAACTCACCACGGCGCCAAAACCTTTCTGCTGACGCTGGGCCAACTCATGCTGCGGATGGCTCTTGAGGCCGGCGTAATGGACTTTCTCGATACCGTCCTGCTGCTCCAGCCACTTGGCCAGCTGCTGGGCATTGGCGCAGTGCGCCTTCATGCGCAGGTTCAACGTTTCCAGACCCTTGAGGAAGATCCAGGCGTTGAACGGGCTCAAGGTCGGCCCGGCGGTGCGCAGGAAGCCGACGATCTCTTTCATCTGCTCGCTACGACCGGCCACCACACCGCCCATGCAACGACCCTGGCCGTCGATGAACTTGGTAGCCGAATGCACGACCACGTCCGCACCGAGCTTCAGCGGCTGCTGCAAGGCTGGCGTGCAGAAGCAGTTGTCGACCACCAGCATCGCGCCCTTGGCGTGAGCGATTTTCGACAACGCAGCAATGTCCACCAACTCGGCCAAAGGATTGGACGGCGATTCGACGAACAGCAATTTGGTGTTGGCCTTGATTGCCGCGTCCCAGCCGGACAGCTCAGCCAGAGGCACATAATCGACTTCGATGCCAAAACGCTTGAAGTACTTTTCAAACAGGCTGATGGTCGAGCCGAACACGCTGCGCGAGACCAGCACATGATCGCCAGCACTGCACAGGCTCATCACCACTGCAAGGATCGCAGCCATACCAGTAGCCGTTGCGACTGCCTGCTCGGCACCCTCGAGAGCGGCAATCCGCTCTTCGAACGAACGAACGGTCGGGTTGGTGTAGCGCGAGTAAACGTTGCCCGGCACTTCGCCAGCGAAGCGTGCCGCCGCATCGGCAGCGGTACGGAACACGTAGCTCGAAGTGAAGAACATCGGATCACCGTGTTCGCCTTCCGGCGTACGGTGCTGACCGGCGCGTACGGCCAGGGTATCGAACGCTACGCCATCGAGGTCGCTGTCCAGCCGACCGGCATCCCACTCCTGACTCATGCTGTCACTCCTTGCCTTGTTCTTTATTGATAGATACAAAACCGGCCCCTCAGGGCCGGTAGAAACTCAGTTGTTGTACAGATCGATGATCGCACTGACTGCCTGCGTCTTGACCTTGGAGGCATCGTTACGTGCCTGCTCGATCTTGTTCAGGTAAGCCTCGTCGACATCACCGGTGACATACTTGCCGTCGAACACCGCACAATCGAAGTTCTCGATCTTGATCTTGCCGCCACCGACCGCTTCGATCAAGTCAGGCAGGTCCTGATAGATGAGCCAATCAGCGCCGATCAGATCAGCCACGTCTTGAGTCGTACGATTGTGAGCGATCAACTCGTGGGCGCTTGGCATGTCGATGCCATACACGTTCGGGTAACGCACGGCCGGCGCTGCCGAGCAGAAGTAGACATTTTTGGCGCCAGCTTCGCGAGCCATCTGGATGATCTGCTTGCAGGTGGTGCCGCGAACGATCGAGTCGTCCACCAGCATCACGTTCTTGCCGCGGAATTCCAGCTCGATAGCGTTGAGCTTCTGGCGTACGGATTTTTTCCGTGCGGCCTGGCCCGGCATGATGAAGGTCCGGCCGATGTAGCGGTTCTTCACGAAGCCTTCGCGGAACTTCACGCCCAGATGATTCGCCAGCTCCAGCGCCGCGGTGCGGCTGGTATCCGGAATCGGGATGACCACGTCGATGTCATGCTCCGGACGCTCGCGCAGGATCTTCTCGGCGAGTTTCTCACCCATGCGCAGGCGAGCCTTGTAAACCGAAACGCCATCGATGATCGAGTCCGGACGCGCCAGGTAGACGTGTTCGAAAATGCATGGAGTCAGCGATGGGTTGGTCGCGCACTGACGGGTGTGCAGCTTGCCGTCTTCAGTGATGTAGACCGCTTCGCCCGGCGCGAGGTCGCGAATCAGGGTGAAACCGAGCACGTCCAGGGAAACGCTTTCGGAGGCGATCATGTATTCGACGCCTTCGTCGGTATGACGCTGGCCGAAGACGATCGGGCGGATGCCGTGCGGATCACGGAAACCGACGATGCCGTAACCGGTCACCATCGCAACGACTGCGTAACCACCCACGCAACGGTTGTGCACGTCGGTGACGGCCGCAAACACGTCTTCTTCGGTTGGCTGCAACTTGCCGCGCTGGGCCAGCTCGTGAGCGAACACGTTGAGCAGCACTTCCGAATCGGAGTTGGTGTTGACGTGGCGCAGGTCAGATTCGTAAATCTCCTTGGCCAGCTGTTCAACATTGGTCAGGTTACCGTTGTGCGCCAGGGTGATGCCATACGGCGAGTTGACGTAAAACGGTTGAGCTTCGGCCGAAGTCGAGCTGCCCGCAGTCGGATAACGCACATGGCCAATACCCATGTGACCGACCAGGCGCTGCATGTGACGCTGATGAAACACGTCACGAACCAGACCGTTGTCCTTGCGCAGGAATAACCGGCCATCATGGCTGGTCACGATACCGGCAGCGTCCTGGCCGCGGTGCTGGAGGACGGTTAGCGCGTCATACAGCGCCTGATTGACGTTCGACTTACCGACGATACCGACGATGCCACACATGCGACGCAACCCCTACTTAATGAAACTGAACTGAACACATCTCACTGCGGCGTTTTGGCCGTCGGCAAGAGATGCTCCTTGAACGGTATGTCAGCGGGTACGCTGATACCGCTGGCCAGCCACTGACTGCTCCACCCTAATATGAGGTTTTTGGACCAGTCTGCAACCAATAGAAATTGTGGCACGAGCCTTGACTCCTGCCACCACTTATCCTGCTGTACCGGGCCCAGACTCAAGAGCCCGACGGCGGTGACCACCAGCAGCGCGCCACGCGCCGCGCCGAAGGCCATGCCAAGAAAACGGTCGGTCCCGGACAGGCCGGTGACGCGAACCAGTTCGCTGATAAGGTAATTGATCATTGCGCCCACTATTAAGGTGGCGACAAAAATGATGGCACAGCCCGCGATCACGCGAGCCGACGGTGTTTCGATGTATCCGGTGAGGTACTCGGACAGTGAGCCACCAAACATCCAGGCAACGGCTCCTGCGATGATCCAGGTCAGCAGCGATAAGGCTTCCTTGACGAAGCCGCGGCTCAAACTGATCAAAGCGGAGATGGCGACGATCGCGACGATCGCCCAGTCAACCCAGGTAAATGGCACAGTGCAGCCTACAGACGGATAAGGCGGCGCATTTTAGCAGAGCCCATGGCTGTCGGTAAGCTGCGATTGCAAGTGCATTTGAAATCAGTCAGTTAGCGTTAGCCGCGTTCAGGCTGAAAGCGAACGACAAAGCCCTTGAGGTTCTGCTGCCGACCCAGCAGGTCACGCAGGCGATCAGCCTCTGCACGCTCGATCAACGGACCGACAAACACCCGGTTCTTGCCATCGGCGGTACGGATGTAGGCATTGTAACCCTGGCTACGCAGGGTTTTCTGCAAGCTTTCGGCGCTTTCACGGCTCGACAGGCTGGCCAACTGCACCGACCAACTGACCGACAGGCCATTGGCATCGACGCGACTCTGGCTGGTGTCAGGCTTGCTCGGCGCCGCGGCGATCGGTTGCGCCGGCGCTGCTGCCGGTTTGGGCGCAGGCGGTGGCGTTACCGGTTTAGCGACAACCGGGGCTGGTGCGATGGGAGCGCTGGGGGCAACCGGCTTGGGCGGTGCTTGTTCGGCAGTAATCTCTTCATCACTTGGAACCGGCTCCTGCGGCAACGCTTGCGGCTCCGGCACCACCACGGGCTCGATCTGCACCTGCGGCATTGCCGGGGCTTGAGGTGCAGCCGGGGCATGAACCACCACCTGACGCTGCTCATCTTCCCGGGAAAACAGCATTGGCAAGAAAATCACCGCCAATGCCACCAGAACCAGAGCCCCAACCATCCGCTGCTTGTACGCGTTATCCAGCAAAGCCATGTGCAGCTTCCTCCGTGGAGCGCCGAGCCAACCATTCGAGGGCCTCGGCAACACAATAAAATGATCCGAACAGCAGAATTTCATCTTCTGCCGTTGCCAGCGCGCACTGCCCTTCCAGGGCATCGGCGACACTTGCATAGGATGTTACCGACGCCCCAAGGTTCTGCAACGCAGCCTGCAAATCCGCAACCGGACGTGCGCGCGCAGAATCGAGCGGGGCGACAGCCCAATGCTGGACACTACCACTCAATTCGCCGACAACTCCATCGAGATCCTTGTCAGCCAACAAACCAAATACTGCCAACCGTCGACCCGCTATTGGCCGGCGAGCCAAACGCTGGGCCAGATACTCGGCCGCATGCGGGTTATGACCCACATCCAGCATCAGGTTCAGGCGCTTGCCGTGCCAGTTGAACTGGCGGCGATCCAGACGCCCGACCACTTTTGTTGCTTTCAACGCAGCGACAATTTGCTCGGCCTGCCATGGCAAACCCAGCAACGCATAAGCCTGCAACGCCAGCGCGGCGTTTTCCATCGGCAGATCAAGCAGCGGCAAGTCGTGCAGTTCTATCGCACGCCCTTGGGGATCGACGCCCCGCCACTGCCAGTTCCGCTCGGTAACGCCCAAATCGAAATCACGACCCCGCAAGAAGAGCGGGCAATTGAGCTCGCGCACTTTATCCAGCAGGGGTTGAGGCGGATTGAGGTCACCACAGAGCGCAGGCGCGCCCTGACGGAAAATGCCGGCCTTTTCGAAGGCCACGGATTCGCGGGTATTGCCGAGGTAATCTGCGTGATCGACGCCAATACTGGTGACCAGCGCGACGTCGGCATCCACCAGATTGACGGTATCAAGACGTCCGCCGAGACCGACTTCCAGCACCACCGCATCCAGATCAGCACGCTGAAACAGCCAGAACGCCGCCAGAGTACCCACTTCAAAGTAGGTCAGGGAAATTTCACCGCGCCCAGCGTCGACTGCCGCAAAGGCTTCGCACAACTGCGCATCAGTGGCTTCGACGCCATTGATCTGCACCCGCTCGTTGTAACGCAGCAGGTGCGGAGAATTGTAGACACCGACCGTGAGCCCCTGCGCCCGCAGCAATGATGCCACGAACGCACAGGTAGACCCTTTGCCGTTGGTGCCGGTGACCGTGATCACCCGAGGCGCTGGCTTGCCCAATCCCATCCGGGAGGCTACCTCTTGCGAGCGCGCAAGCCCCATATCGATGGCTGACGGATGCAACTGCTCAAGGTAGGCGAGCCAGTCGCCAAGGGTACGTTCGGTCATAGGTTTGCAGGCACCGGCGGAACCACGATTGGCTCGACGGGCGCAGCCACGAACTCAGGCGTCGGCAGACCCATCAGTTGTGCCAGCAGGTTACCCAGACGCGGACGCAACTCCTGACGCGCAATGATCATGTCGATCGCGCCGTGCTCCAGCAGGAATTCGCTGCGCTGGAAGCCTTCCGGCAGTTTTTCACGCACGGTCTGCTCGATAACGCGCGGACCGGCGAAGCCGATCAGGGCTTTTGGCTCACCGACAATCACGTCGCCGAGCATCGCCAGACTGGCGGAAACACCGCCGTAGACCGGGTCGGTCAGCACGGAGATGAATGGAATGCCTTCTTCGCGCAGACGCGCCAGTACCGCGGAGGTCTTGGCCATTTGCATCAGCGAGATCAGCGCTTCCTGCATCCGCGCACCGCCGGAAGCGGCGAAGCAGATCATCGGGCAACGATTTTCCAGCGCATAGTTGGCCGCACGCACGAAGCGCTCGCCAACGATCGCGCCCATCGAACCGCCCATGAAGGAGAATTCGAACGCCGACACCACCACTGGCATGCCCAGCAGGGTACCGCTCATGGAGATCAGTGCGTCTTTTTCGCCGGTCTGCTTCTGTGCAGCGGTCAGGCGATCCTTGTACTTCTTGCCGTCGCGGAATTTCAGGCGGTCAACCGGCTCCAGGTCAGCGCCCAGTTCGGCACGGCCTTCGGCATCCAGGAAAATGTCGATCCGCGCACGCGCGCCGATGCGCATGTGGTGGTTGCACTTGGGGCAAACATCCAGGGTCTTTTCCAGCTCTGGACGATACAACACCGCCTCGCAGGACGGGCACTTGTGCCACAGGCCTTCAGGCACCGAGCTTTTCTTCACCTCGGAACGCATGATCGAAGGGATCAGTTTGTCTACTAACCAGTTGCTCATGCTTTCTTTCTCCAGTACCGGCGGCCCGAACGCTTTGGTTCGCAGCCCCGCGTATGCCCTTGAGCTAAATTCATGTGTGCGGCGATGGTCGGTGGATGGCCGGGTCAGCAAGACTGACCTTCGTACAACCCAACAACCCTCAGCCATGCCTGCCGTATGCAGTACACCTGTTTCGTACAGTGCAATGGACGGCGGCAGACTGCCAGCCGTCACATCGACTACACGCTAGTGCGCACTGCCTGTATAAACGCGCGAATCTTCGCGTGATCCTTGATGCCCTTGCTCTGTTCTACCCCACCGCTGACGTCCACCGCATACGGGTGAACCCGGGCAATGGCCTCGGCGACATTGGCCGCCGACAGCCCGCCTGCAAGGATGATCGGCTTGCTCAAACCTTGCGGTATCAATGACCAGTCAAAGGCCTCGCCGGTTCCGCCGGGAACACCTTCGACATAGGTATCGAGCAAAATGCCGCTGGCTTTAGCGTAAAGATCGCAACTGGCAGCGATGTCGTCGCCCGCCTTGACCCGCAATGCCTTTATGTACGGTCGATGGTAACCCTCGCAATCGGCCGGGGTTTCGTCGCCGTGGAACTGCAACAGGTCCAGCGGCACCGCGTCGAGAATCTCACCGAGTTCGCAGCGGCTGGCGTTGACGAACAAGCCCACCGTGGTCACGAATGGCGGCAACGCGGCGATGATCGCCCGAGCCTGTTGCACCGTCACTGCTCGCGGGCTTTTGGCATAGAACACCAAACCGATTGCGTCCGCCCCGGCTTCAACCGCTGCCAACGCATCTTCAATGCGGGTAATCCCACAAATTTTGCTGCGAACGGCTGACATGTCGTTTGAACCTCAGGGCAAATCCGGGAAAGTCCCGGATGGTAGCAAATGCATTCGAGGGCGTCAGCCGTCAAGTTCCGAGAAGCCGGTCAGGAAGTGCGGACCGATGTAACGCTCGGGCAACTCGAACTCGTCGCGGTACTCGACCTGCACCAGGTACAGCCCGAATGGATGGGCCGTGACGCCACCGGTACGGCGGACCCGGCTTTCCAGCACTTCTTTGGCCCACTCCACCGGACGCTCACCGGCACCGATGGTCATCAGCACGCCGGCGATATTGCGCACCATGTGATGCAGGAACGCACTGGCGCGGATATCCAGCACGATCATCTTGCCGTGCCGGGTGACGCGCAGGTGATGGATTTCCTTGATCGGCGACTTGGCCTGGCACTGTCCGGCGCGGAAAGCGCTGAAGTCGTGGGTACCGATCAGATGTTGCGCCGCCTCGGCCATGCGCTGGACATCCAGCGGCCGGTGATTCCAAGTGACCTCTTCGTTGAGGTGCGCCGGACGGATCTGATCGTTGTAGATCACATACCGATAACGCCGGGCAATCGCCTTGAAACGCGCATGAAAGTGCGCCGGCATGACCTTGGCCCAACTGACGCTGATGTCGTGCGGCAAGTTGATGTTGGCGCCCATGACCCAGGCCTTCAACGAGCGGTCGACTTGCGTATCGAAATGCACCACCTGGCCACAGGCATGCACGCCGGCGTCGGTGCGACCTGCGCAGTGCAAGGACACCGGCGAGTCCGCGACCTTCGACAGCGCCGTTTCGAGGGCTAGCTGCACGGTGGCCACACCGGACGCCTGACGCTGCCAGCCACGGTAGCGCGAGCCTTTGTATTCAACGCCCAACGCGATCCGGAAAAAGCCGTCGGCCGCCATTTCGGCGGCCGGGTTATCTATATTTGCCAAGGAATGACAGCCTGCTGATCTACGCAAAGGCGTGCATTATAAGGCCGCAGGGCCGGGACGCCATGTTCATGGTGTTTTTTGTTCGGGCCCCAATAAGCGATTTGACATTTGCATGCGCCGCCCGCAGTTTCGCTATATAGATAACCACATAACGAAAACCATAAACCTGACGAGACCCGACACATGAGCGCCATGCAAAAGGAAGCCGTTGGATTGGCCTACAGCCTGGAGGGAATGCTCCACGCCAAACGCAAGACCTGGGAGGCCATCGAAGAAATGGCTCGCCGGATAAAGCCCGGCATGCTCGAGTCCGAAGCCCTGCAGATGGGGCTTGAAGTACTGACCGAGCTGGGTATGGACCGCATCTGGCACCCGACCAAGATCCGCTTCGGCGAGAACACCCTGAAAACCTTCAAGCAGCCTTCGAGCGGCGATCCGGTGCTGGGTGAAAACGACATTTTCTTCATTGATCTGGGTGTTGTATGGGATCGCCACGAAGGCGACTGTGGCGCCACGTTCACCACCGGCAACGACCCTGAAATGCAGGCCTGTGCAGCGGCCGCCAAAACCCTGTTCGATCAGGTCCACGATTATTGGCGAACCTACCAGGTTGCCGGCCCCGAGCTGTATCGCTACGCAGAAGAACAGGCGCGCGAAATGGGCTGGGTGTTGAACCTGGACATCAAGGGTCACAGGGTCAGCGATTTCCCCCACGCAATCTATCGCGCAGGGGATCTGGGCTATTTCGACGCCTGCCCGAATGTGGGACTGTGGATCCTCGAAATCCAGCTGGCCCACCCTACCCGGCCGTTCGGTGCGTTTTACGAGGATTTGCTGGCTTAAGGTGATGCACTTGTGGCGAGGAAGCTTGCTCCCGCTCGATTGCGAAGCAGTCGTAAAGCCTTCTGGCGAGGAGTACCTGAAAGAATGCGATTGCAGATTTCGGGGTCGCTTCGCAACCCGGCGGGAGCAAGCTCCCTCACCACAGGTTATGTGACCAATCCCTAAACCCCCGAAACAAAAACGGCAGCCTCGATGGGCTGCCGTTTTCATTATGCGTTACCGGTCATCAGGCCATACGCGCCAACATGTCCTTGGCTTCGCTCTTCTGACCGTCATTACCCTCGCTGAGCACCTCACCGAGGATGTCCCGCGCGCCATCGTTGTCACCCATGTCGATGTAAGCCTGCGCCAGGTCCAGCTTGGTCGCAACTTCGTCAGTGCCCGAGAGGAAATCGAAATCGGGCTCACCCATCTCCATCTCCATCCCCGCCGCCGCATCTTCAGCGGTGAAGCTTGGCGCAGCGATAGGCGGATGCTCCAGGCTACCGGACAAACGATCCAGCTCGGCATTGACGTCGTCCAGTTCGGACATGAAGTCGTCCGGCTCAGGCTTGGCGGGAGCATCGATTTCATCTGCCAGGGACAGATCGAAATCGGCCGGCAACTCCAGATCATCAAGCGCCGCTTCAGTGACTGCCGGCGACTCGACTGCTGGCAGGTCTTTCAGATCGTCGTCGAGGTTGAGCAGGAACTCGTCATCGGCCAGCGTTGCATCCGGCACGTCGCCACCCAGATCAAGGTCGAAATCCGACAGATCATCCAGGCTGTCCTTGGCTTCGGTCTGCTGTTGCAGAACAGATTCGAAGCTCAGATCGTCATCGAGCGGAAAAGCGTCCAGATCCAGCGCCGGCTCCGGCGTCTCTGGCGTAACGACCGTTGGCGATGCGGCCTCCAGATCGTCCAGACTCAGATCGAAGGCGCTGTCGAAGTCATCATCGGCCGGTGCAGCTTCAGGCTCCGGCGCCTTGGGCTCCTCGTGCAGCAGGTCCTTGACGTACTGCGCATCCAGCTCGGCGGCAACCGCTGCGGCGGCGATGCCGCCAACAGCTGCCACGGCAACCATCGCCGGAAAGCGGCTTTTCAGCTGTTCAACGTCAGCATGATTTTTGCCATTGGCAACCAGCTGACGCTCTTGCGCCACGAACGCACTGCGATCGCCCTGCTGGCCGTAGACTTCCATCAGCTTCAAGCGCAGGTCGCTGCGTTGCGGCTCTTGCTTGATACCCTCTTCAAGCAGGCTGGCAGCCTGATTCAAACGCCCGGCATTGATGTGCGACTGGGCTTGCGCCAGGACATCGTCCGAACGCTCGGCCGCCGGCGCGACCAATGGTGCAGCAATCGGCGGCGTGACTACCACCGGCGCCACGACTGGAGCTGGAGCTGGAGGCGTTGCAAGCTTGACGACTGGCGGCGGCACTTCGAGGCCTTCGAAGCTGCTTTCCGGCAGATCGAAGTCTTGCGTCAAGTCCGACTCTTCAGCCAGTGCCTTCGCCATGCGCTTGTGCCTCTCGGCTTCCTGTTGAGCCTTGCGCCGACGCGCCAGCAACAACAGCAGCAACAGCACCACCACCGCACCGCCCCCCACCAGACCCAGGAGTATCGGATTGGTCAGCAGTTCGTTGTACTTTTGCTCGTCGCTCGCTGCCGGGATTGCCTGAATCGGCGCTTCGGCAGGCACTGCGGCCGGCGTTGCCTCTGGGACTACCGCGGGTGCAGGCGCCGCCGCTGGCTGGGTAACCAGATCAGCCGAGATCGGCGCCGAAGGTTGAGCTGCAGAGTTTTCCCCCGCGCCTTCTGCCTGCATCTTGGCCAATTGATTATTTTTCAGCTCGATCAAGCGCTGGAGTTTGTCCATCTGACTCTGCAAGTCAGTTATGCGGCTTTTCAGCTCGGCATTGTCACGACGAGTCGTATCGAGGCCTTCCTGGGCTACCGCCAGCTTATTGCTGATGGCCTTGCTATCGCCCGCTGCACCTTTACCACCTTTCTTGCCGGATTCGGCCGAGACCAGGCTCAACTTGTCCTTGGCAGTGCCTTGCGGCGCGACCACATCATGCCCACGCTTGGTTGCATCAAGCTGTTGCGCCTGCGCCCGGTGAACCGAGCGACGCCCCTGACGCCAGGCCGTGTTCTGCGCGGCGACTTCGGCAATGGCTTTAGGCTGTGGCAGGCTGGTGCTTTGTGTGGCGTCCGGCAGGCGCAAGACCTGACCGGTTTTCAGTCGATTGATGTTGCCATCGATAAAGGCGTTCGGGTTCAGTGCCTGAATCGCCAGCATGGTTTGCTGGATCGAGCCGCCATTGCGTGCTTTCGCGGCGATTTCCCACAAGGTGTCGCGCGGCGTCGTGACGTGCTGTTTAGGCTTGCTCGCGCCAGTCACTGGTGCGTTGATCGCCGGCGCTTGAGCCGGTGCGGATTGCGCAGCAGCGTCAGCCGTCTGCGGCGAGAATTTGGACGGATCGAGCAGTACGCTGTAGTCGCGCAGCAGTCGGCCGCTTGGCCACATCACCTGAACCAGGAATTTCACCATCGGCTCGGAGAGTGGCTGACTTGAAGTCACCCGCAGGATGCTTTTACCGCTGGCATTGAGCACTGGCGTGAACGTCAGGTCATTGAGGAACGCCTGACGATCAACCCCGGCCTTGGCGAAATCATCGGCCGACGCCAGGCTCGGCACCACTTCGGCAGCGGTGAGGTCCTTGACGTCGAGCAACTCGATTTCTGCCACCAGGGGCTGGTTCAGGGTCGACTTCAGGGTCAATTCCCCAAGCCCGAGGGCATGCGCCATACCGGAGGACAGCGCCGAGGCGGCCGCTATTGCTAACACCAGTTTGCGAACTTGAACCATAGCCTCATCCTTTGTTGAACTTTCCTCGGCAAGCGAGAAGGTGTTGATACCGCTGCCGTAAGGCATTGCGCGCAGCCTCGAAGAGTCTCTGCGCGCGCTTATTTCACTGATGCCCTTGGAAGCCCCTGATGGCGGCTCGCCTCCAGCATTCAGGCCTTGCGGCCTGTACGACTAGAATCTATTTGCAAATTGTTGCCAAGTATCTTTTACACAAGGTCTTTTATCAACAACTCAGCCACCTGCACCGCATTGAGTGCAGCGCCTTTGCGTACGTTATCTGACGTCAGCCACACGTTAAGTTCCGCCGGATCGTCGATACCGCTGCGAACCCGACCGACGTAGACCACGTCCTGCCCTACCGCATCGCCCACCGGCGTCGGGTAATCGCCCGCCTCGACCAGCTCGACACCCGGCGCCGCCTCAAGCGCAGCATTCACCGCCGCCAGGTCAACAGCCTTGGCTGACTGCAAGGTCACGCTAAAGCTATCGCCGAAAAACACCGGGGCTTGAATGCAAGTGACAGAAATCTTTAATAAAGGCTGCGCCATGACCTCGCGCAGCTCTCGAACCAGGCGTTTTTCCAGCAGCGTATGGCCCTGAGCATCCGGCGTGCCGACTTGTGCCAGCAGGTTGAAGGCCATTTGCCGATCAAAGAAACGCGGCTCCAGCGGGCGAACATTCAGCAATTCTGCTGTCTGCCGTGCCAGCTCGCTGACTGCTTCGCGGCCCTGAGCGGAAACGGCCAGGCTGGCAGTGACGGTCACTCGCTGCAGGTCGAGCAATTCGCGCAATGGCGCCAGCACCACGGCCAGGGTGGTGGCCGATGCACTTGGACTGCTTACCTGAAACGGCTTTTTCAAACCGGCCAGCACTTGGCTGTTAGCTTCCGGCACCACCTGCGGTGCCTGTTCCGCCGGCAAGGCACCGGACAAATCGATCAGCGCGCAACCGGCGGCCGTGGCACGCGGCGCAAAGCTCAGGGTGACCGCAGGACCGGCGGCGAAGAACACCAGCTGGACCTTGCTGAAATCAAATTCGTCGACTTCCCGCACCCGTACGTTCTTGCCGCGAAACGGCACCGAATGCCCTGCTGATTCACTGCTGGCCAGCAGGTGCAGGTTAGCCACCGGGAAGTCGCGCTCTTCAAGAATCTGGACGAGTGTTTCGCCGACAGTACCGGTGGCGCCGACGACGGCGATATCAAAGGACTGGCTCATGGATCTACCTCAGGCGAAACGGGGGGAGCGGCACTTTACCGGGTGACTGGCATGCAGGCAATTCACAGGGGAATTTGTAGTAGCTGCACCGGCCTCATCGCGGGCAAGCCTTGCTCCTACAGGTTATGCGTCGTGCAAATGGAATGCGGCCAACACAAACCTCGTAGGAGCAAGGCTTGCCCGCGATGGCGGCCGACCAGGCGACACAATCCCCCCCCCCGCTAACGGCCATAAAAAAACCCGCAGCTCTTTCGAGATGCGGGCTTTTTCATTACATCAGCGAATCAACGCTCCAGCAGAATCCGCAGCATGCGACGCAGCGGTTCGGCCGCGCCCCACAGCAGTTGGTCACCGACGGTGAAAGCACCGACGAACTGCGAACCCATGTTCAGCTTGCGCAGACGGCCAACCGGTACGTTCAGGGTGCCGGTGACCTTGGTCGGGCTCAGCTCTTGCATACTGATTTCGCGCTGGTTCGGCACCAGCTTGACCCATGGGTTGTGCTGGCTGATCAGCCCTTCGATATCGGCGATCGGCACGTCTTTGTTCAGCTTGATGGTCAGCGCCTGGCTGTGGCAACGCATGGCGCCGATGCGCACGCAGATGCCATCCACCGGGATCGGGCTCTTGAAGCGACCGAGGATCTTGTTGGTCTCGGCCTGGGCCTTCCACTCTTCGCGGCTCTGACCGTTCGGCAGTTCCTTGTCGATCCACGGGATCAGGCTGCCGGCCAATGGCACGCCGAAGTTTTCAGTCGGGTACGCATCGCTGCGCATCGCTTCGGCGACACGACGGTCGATGTCGAGGATGGCACTGGCCGGATCGGCCAGTTGATCGGCGACAGCTGCGTGGGTCACACCCATTTGCTTGATCAGTTCACGCATGTGCTGCGCGCCGCCACCGGAGGCCGCCTGATAGGTCATGGCACTCATCCACTCCACCAGACCGGCTTCGAACAGACCGCCCAGGCCCATCAGCATCAGGCTGACGGTGCAGTTGCCGCCGATGTAGTTCTTGGTGCCCGCGTCGAGTTGCTGGTCGATGACCTTGCGGTTCACCGGGTCCAGAACGATGACCGCGTCATCCTGCATGCGCAGGCTGGAAGCGGCATCGATCCAGTAACCCTGCCAGCCGGCTTCGCGCAGTTTCGGGAAGACTTCGCTGGTGTAGTCGCCACCCTGGCAGGTCAGAATCACGTCGAGGGTTTTCAGCTCTTCAATGCTGTAAGCGTCCTTGAGCGGAGCAATATCCTTACCCACGGACGGGCCTTGGCCACCCACATTGGAAGTGGTGAAAAACACCGGCTCAATAAGATCGAAATCCTGCTCTTCCAGCATCCGCTGCATGAGCACGGAACCGACCATACCGCGCCAACCGATCAGACCTACACGTTTCATCGCAACTACACCTTTTACAAAAAGTGGGCTCGCTTGCCGGCATCAGCGACAAGCGGGGCCAGAGAGATTACAGATTCCGCAGCGCTGCGACTACTGCGTCGCCCATTTCCTGCGTACCTACTTTCACGCAACCCGGCGACCAGATGTCACCTGTGCGCAGCCCTTGGTCCAACACCAGGCTGACGGCCTTTTCGATAGCGTCTGCGGCCACCAGCTGGTTGAAGCTGTATCGCAGCATCATCGACACCGACAGAATCGTCGCCAACGGGTTGGCGATGCCTTTACCGGCGATGTCCGGCGCCGAACCGTGGCACGGCTCGTACATGCCTTTATTGTTGGCATCCAGCGAGGCCGACGGCAACATGCCGATGGAACCGGTGAGCATCGAGGCTTCGTCGGACAGGATATCGCCGAACAGGTTATCGGTGACGATCACGTCGAACTGCTTCGGTGCACGCACCAGCTGCATGGCGGCGTTGTCGACATACATGTGGCTCAGCTCGACATCCGGGTAGTCCTTGGCCACTTGCTCGACGATTTCGCGCCACAGCTGGCTGGACGCCAGAACGTTGGCCTTGTCGACCGAGCAGAGCTTCTTGCCGCGTACGCGCGCCATGTCGAAACCGACGCGGGCGATACGGCGGATTTCACTTTCGCTGTATGGCAGGGTGTCATACGCCTGACGCTCGCCATTCTCCAACTCGCGCACACCACGCGGCGCACCGAAGTAGATACCACCGGTCAGTTCACGGACGATCAGAATGTCCAGGCCTGCGACGATTTCGGCTTTCAGGCTCGACGCTTCAGCCAGTTGCGGGTACAGGATCGCCGGGCGCAGGTTGCCGAACAGACCCAGTTGCGCACGAATCTTCAACAAGCCGCGCTCTGGACGAATGTCACGCTCGATGGTGTCCCATTTCGGACCGCCCACCGCACCCAGCAGCACCGCATCGGCAGCACGCGCGCGGGCCAGGGTTTCGTCGGCCAACGGCACGCCGTGCTTGTCGATGGCCGCGCCGCCGATCACGTCGTGGCTCAGCTCGAAATCCAGTGCGAACTTGTCGTTGGCCAGTTCCAGCACCTTGACCGCTTCGGTCATGATTTCCGGGCCAATACCGTCACCTGGGAGAATCAGAATCTGCTTGCTCATGCGTTCCTCATGTCATCAGTCGGCGCGCTCATGGGCGCGCCCGGAAAAATTCCAGCGCTCAGCGCTTATCGTTCAGCCATCAGCACCAGCACATCGGTGCTGAACGAACCATCGGCTTCAATCTCGAAATACTCGCGAACTTCGTTGCCCATCGCCTGCTGCAACTCGCGGATCGCCACGCGCAACGCCTGGGGTGTACGCATGCGCTCGACCCAGGAGTTGTACTCCAGGCGCAGCCGCTGGCGCGTGGTGCTACGGGTATGCAACCCCGCCTCGCTGACCTGGCGCAACCACTCCCCGGCGGAATAATCACGCACGTGGCTGGTGTCGCGCAGTACTTCAACACTTTGCAGGTAAGTGTCGAACAACGGACTGCCCGGCGACAAGACATCAATAAATACTGCTACCCCACCCGGCCTGAGCACTCGGCGCACTTCGCGCAAGGCCAAGCCAAGGTCGCTCCAATGGTGCGCCGAATAACGGCTGAAGACGAAATCAAATTCACCCTCGGCAAACGGCAGGCGCTCCGCCGCACCGAGCACGGTGGTCACATTGTTCAGACCACGATCAACTGCGGCGCCAGCTACCACGTCGAGCATCTGCTGCGACAGGTCATAGGCGACCACTTCCTTGACCAGCGCAGCCACATGAAAACTCACATGACCGGCGCCGCAGCCCAGGTCCAGCACCCGCGCATCACTGCGACCCGCCAGCTCGGCCTGTAGCAGTGCGAATTCGGTGCCCTGTGCGTGTACTGCACTGCTCAGGTAGGCGGCAGCCTGTTCACCGAATTGCTTTTGTACTACGTCGCTGTGCTGGGCGGTGCTGGTCATGATGACTTCCTTAAGGGGTGAGTCTTGAGTTGTTTGTGCGGGCCCCATCGCGAGCAAGCCTTGCTCCTACAAGAGCAACGCATTCATTCCCATGCAGGAGCCGAGCTTGCTCGCGATGGTGTCATTACGCCTTACACACAATCACGCGTCGCGAAACAACCATGGCTGGCTGGCGCGGTGCCTGGCTTCGAACGCGGCAATCGCATCGCCGTCCTGCAAGGTCAGGCCGATATCGTCCAGGCCGTTGAGCAGGCAGTGTTTGCGGAAAGCATCGATTTCAAAACTCAGGACCTTGCCGTCAGGACGGGTCACGGTCTGGGCCTGCAAGTCAATCTGCAACTGGTAGCCCGGATTGGCTTCCACTTGCGCAAACAATTCGTCGACTTCAGCGTCGCTCAGGATGATCGGCAGCAAGCCGTTCTTGAAGCTGTTGTTGAAGAATATGTCGGCGTAGCTCGGCGCGATGATGCTGCGAAAACCGTACTCTTCCAGGGCCCACGGCGCGTGCTCGCGGCTCGAACCGCAGCCGAAGTTTTCCCGGGCGAGCAACACGCTGGCACCTTGATAACGCTCGGCGTTGAGCACGAAGTCCTTGTTCAGCGGACGCTTGGAGTTGTCCTGATACGGTTGCCCGACATCCAGGTAACGCCACTCATCGAACAGGTTCGGACCGAAACCGGTGCGTTTGATCGACTTCAGGAACTGCTTGGGAATGATTTGGTCGGTGTCGACGTTGGCACGATCCAAAGGCGCGACAAGACCAGTGTGCTGGGTAAAAGCTTTCATGCTGCGCTCCTTCAGATCAATTCACGGACGTCGACGAAACGACCGTTGACAGCGGCGGCGGCGGCCATTGCCGGGCTCACCAGGTGCGTACGGCCACCGGCGCCCTGACGGCCTTCGAAGTTACGGTTGGAGGTCGAGGCGCAATGCTCGCCGGACTCCAAACGGTCCGGGTTCATTGCCAGGCACATCGAGCAACCCGGCTCACGCCATTCGAAACCGGCTTCGAGGAAAATCTTGTCCAGCCCTTCAGCTTCGGCTTGCGCCTTCACCAGGCCCGAACCCGGCACCACAATGGCTTGCTTGATGGTCGAAGCCACTTTGCGGCCCTTGGCGATCACTGCCGCAGCGCGCAAATCTTCGATCCGCGAGTTGGTGCAGGAGCCAATGAACACGCGGTCCAGTTGAATGTCGGTGATCGCCTGATTGGCGGTCAAACCCATGTACTTCAAGGCGCGGACGATCGAGTCGCGCTTGACCAGATCCATCTCTTTAGCCGGGTCCGGCACGTTCTGATCGACGGCGAGGACCATTTCCGGGGACGTGCCCCAGCTGACTTGCGGCTTGATCTGCGCAGCGTCGAGTTCAACGATGGTGTCGAACTTGGCATCCGCATCGGACACCAGGTCTTTCCAGGCTTCGACAGCCAAGTCCCACTCAGCGCCTTTCGGTGCAAACGGACGACCCTTGACGTAGGCAACGGTCTTTTCGTCAGCAGCCACCAAACCAACTCGCGCACCGGCTTCGATGGACATGTTGCAGATGGTCATGCGGCCTTCGACCGACAACTCGCGAATCGCGCTACCGGCGAATTCGATCGCGTGGCCGTTACCGCCAGCGGTGCCGATCTTGCCGATGACAGCCAGGACGATATCTTTGGCGGTCACGCCGAACGGCAAGGTGCCTTCAACGCGGACCAACATGTTCTTCATTTTCTTGGCGACCAGGCACTGGGTGGCGAGCACGTGCTCGACCTCGGAAGTGCCGATACCGTGAGCCAATGCGCCGAAAGCGCCGTGGGTCGAGGTATGGGAGTCACCGCAGACCACGGTCATGCCCGGCAAGGTTGCGCCCTGCTCCGGGCCGATGACGTGGACGATGCCTTGACGCACGTCATTCATCTTGAATTCGACGATGCCGTATTCGTCACAGTTGTCATCGAGGGTCTGAACCTGCAAACGCGAGACTTCGTCAGCGATGGCAGCAATGCCGCCCTTGCGCTCAGGAGTCGTCGGTACGTTGTGGTCCGGGGTCGCGATGTTGGCATCGATGCGCCACGGCTTGCGCCCGGCCAGACGCAGACCTTCGAAGGCCTGCGGCGAGGTCACTTCGTGAATGATGTGGCGATCGATGTAGATCAGCGCCGAACCATCGTCGCGCTGCTTGACCAAATGCGAATCCCAGAGCTTGTCGTAGAGCGTTTTGCCGGCCATCAGACGTTTCCTCATCAGCTTGTTTCTATGCCCTGGATTACTGAAGCGAATCAATAACCCCTTGGCTTGTGAGGTCGATCCTATGGGGTTACATTAAATAACTCAAATTCATATTTTTCATGCTTTGGATAACCAACTGGAATACGACCATGGACCTGGCCAACCTCAATGCTTTTATAGCCATTGCCGAGACCGGCAGCTTTTCCGGCGCGGGCGAACGGCTGCACCTGACCCAGCCAGCCATCAGCAAGCGTATCGCCGGGCTGGAGCAGCAACTCAATGTACGGCTGTTTGATCGACTGGGCCGCGAAGTCAGCCTGACTGAGGCCGGACGCGCCCTGCTGCCGCGCGCTTATCAGATTCTGAATGTGCTGGATGACACGCGCCGGGCGTTGACCAACCTGACTGGCGAAGTGACTGGCCGCCTGACCCTGGCGACCAGTCATCACATTGGCCTGCACCGCCTACCACCCTTGCTACGGGCGTTCACCCGACGCTATCCCGAGGTCGCGCTGGATATTCAGTTCCTCGATTCGGAAGTCGCCTACGAGGAAATTCTTCACGGCCGCGCCGAACTGGCGGTGATTACCCTGGCACCCGAGCCGCACGCGCTGGTGAAAGCCACGCCGGTATGGGACGACCCGCTGGACTTTGTGGCGGCCCCCGAACACTCGCTGATCAGTAACGGTGCGGTCAGCCTGGCCGATATCGCCCGTCATCCGGCGGTTTTCCCCGGTGGCAACACCTTTACCCACCACATCGTGCAACGACTTTTCGAAGCCCAGGGGCTGACGCCGAACATCGCGATGAGCACTAACTATCTGGAAACTATCAAGATGATGGTTTCCATTGGCCTGGCCTGGAGCGTGTTGCCGCGCACCATGCTCGATGATCAAGTGGCACGCATTCCTTTACCGGGCATACAGCTCACTCGCCAGCTAGGCTATATCGTGCACACCGAACGGACGCTGTCGAATGCTGCACGGGCTTTCATGGCCTTGTTGGACGCACAAATCGATTTGCCACGGACTCACGGCTAACTTGTGCTAATCCTTTAAGGTTGAAATTCCCAGCGCCAAACACCCAATTCAGCCCAAGGCTTGTTACCCATGCCCAAATCTGCTGACCGCACTCGCTCACGCACGCCCCCAATGCCGCGCATTCAGGCGCTCGACCCGCGTACCTCGGAGCAGAGTTGGGAGAGCGCGCCACAACTGCTCGCCGCCTTGAACGGTGCACGCTTGGGCGCCTGGTACTGGGACATTGAACGCGGGCTGATCAGTTGGTCACGTGGGACTCAAGCCTTGTTCGGGTTTGACCCAAAAAAACCACTGCCAGCCGACCTGGAATACCTGGATCTGCTGCCGGTGGAGGATCGCGCCAAAACCCTGCGAGCCTTTAACGCCGTAGTGGCCGGTGCACCGCTGGAACAGGCGATGCATCACCGGATCCGCTGGCCCGACGGCAGCTTGCACTGGCTGGAGATCAACGGCAGCCTGATACCGGACAAGCAAGGCCGGCCACGGATGATCGGGGTAATCCGCGAGATCACCCATCAACGCCAGCGCGAACAGGCCCTGAGCAGCTCGGAGAAACGTTTCGCAACACTATTTCATCTATGCCCGAACATGGTGTTGCTGACCCGTCAGGAAGACGGCCTGATCAGCGAAGCCAATCAATACTTCGAAAGCCTGTTTGGCTGGCCCGTGCACAGCGTGATCGGCCGCACGACACTGGAGCTGGGCCTTTGGGTGAACCCGGAACAACGCGCCAAACTGGTCAAGGCAACCAAGGCCAAGGGTGAACTGGTCAGCATGGAGGTACAGTTTCGCGCCAGCAATGGCCAGGTCCACGATGGCATTCTCAGCGCGCAAAAGGTTGAACTCGAAGGCCAGCCCTACCTGCTCAGCACTTTCCTCGATACCAGCGAACGCAAACTCGCCGAGCAAGCGCTCAAAGACAGTCAGGAGCGCCTGGACCTGGCCCTCGACTCGGCGCAACTCGGCACCTGGGACTGGCACATTCCCAGTGGCATGCTCTATGGCTCGGCCCGTGCCGCACAGCTGCATGGCCTGGACCCGATCCCCTTTCACGAGCCCTTCGACGCGTTTTTCGAAGGCGTGCCGGACGATGAACGCGACAGCATGCGCGACGCCTACCGCAGCCTCCGCGAAGGCCCGGCCGGCAATTATCAACTGACTTACCGTGTGCAATTACCCGACGGCAGTTCGCGCTACCTGGAAAGCCGTGCACGGCTCTATCGCGATGAGTCCGGCGTCCCCCTGCGCATGGCCGGTACGTTGCTCGACATCACCGACCAGGTGGAGCGCGAGCAGCGTCTGATCACCTCCGAAGAAAAATTCGCCAGCCTGTTCCAGGTCAGCCCGGACCCGATCTGCGTGACACGCCAGGACACCGGCCAGTTCATCGAGATCAACCCCGCCTTCACTCAGATCTTCGGCTGGACCACCACCGACGTCATCGACCGCAGTGCCGACGAGATTGGCCTCTGGGACGCTTCGGTGAAGCGTCAGCAACGCATCGAGCAGGTGATTCGCGAACAGGCGCTGAACAACGTCGCAATCATTGTTCACCACAAGGACGGGCAACCCTTGACCTGCGTGATTTCCAGCCGTCAGATCAGCGTCGGCAACGAACCGTGCATTGTCACCACCTTGCGCGATATCACCCAGCAGCAGCGCTCGGAGGCCGCCCTCAAGGCCAGTGAAGAGAAATTCGCCAAGGCGTTTCACTCCAGCCCCGACGCCATCACCATCACCGAGCGCGACAGCGGACGCTACCTGGAGGTCAACGACGGCTTCTGCCGCTTGACCGGCTACAGCGCCGACGAAGTGGTGGGCAAAACCGTGTATCAGATCGGCATCTGGGCCGAAGAAAAACAACGCTCAACCCTGCTGGCCGCGCTGAAGGCCAAAGGCCGGGTGCATCACCAGGAAATGCTCGGCCGCAACAAGCGCGGCGAAATTCTCACCGTCGAAGTGTCGATCGAGCCCATCACCCTGAACGAAACCGCCTGCCTGCTGATGACCGCCCGGGACGTCAGCCTGCTGAAAAACGCCGAAGCGCAGATCCGTCACCTCGCCTACCACGACCCACTGACCAACCTGCCTAACCGCGCCCTGCTGATGGATCGCCTGAGCCAGCAGATCGCCTTGCTGAAACGCCACAACCTGCGCGGCGCCTTGCTGTTCCTCGATCTCGACCACTTCAAGCACATCAACGACTCGCTCGGTCACCCAGTGGGCGATACCGTGCTGAAAATCATCACTGCACGCCTCGAAGCCAGTGTGCGCATGGAAGACACCGTGGCGCGACTCGGTGGCGATGAGTTTGTGGTGCTGTTGAGCGGCCTGGAAGGTACGCGCAACGAAGTCAGCGAACAGGTTCGCGAACTGGCCGACACGCTGCGCGAGCTGCTGTCCGAGCCGATGTTCCTCGACGGTCAGCGCCTGCAAGTCACTCCGAGCATCGGCGTGGCCTTGATCCCCGATCACGGCTCAACCCCCACCGACCTGCTCAAGCGTGCCGACATTGCCCTGTACCGAGCCAAGGATTCGGGACGCAATGCCACGCAGATGTTCCACAACACCATGCAAAAAGCCGCCAGTGAACGCCTGCGGATGGAAACCGACCTGCGCCTGGCCCTTTCGCGTGGTGAGTTCAGCGTGCAATACCAGCCTCAGGTGGACGCCCTGGACGGTCGCATTATCGGCGCCGAAGCCTTGGTGCGCTGGCGCCACCCGCGGCTGGGGGAGCAATCGCCCAGCGAATTCATCAAGGTACTGGAAGACAGCGGGCTGATTCTTGAGGTCGGTGCCTGGATCCTCGATGAGACCTGCCAGGCCTTCAGGCAATTGATCGATAGAGGCCTGATCGATCCGCTGAACTTCAGCCTTTGCGTGAACATCAGCCCACGGCAATTTCGCCAGAACGACTTTGTCGAACGGATTGAACAAACCCTGAGCAGCCATGGACTGCCGTATTCGCTGCTCAAGCTGGAGGTCACCGAAGGCATCGTGATTCAGAACCTGGACGACACCATCAGCAAGATGCGCCGCCTGAAGAAACTTGGCGTCAGTTTCGCCATGGACGACTTTGGCACCGGCTACTCCTCGCTGACGTACCTCAAGCGCCTGCCGGTGGACACCTTGAAGATCGACCAGTCGTTCATCCGCGATGCGACCAGCGATCCGAACGACGCGGAAATCATCCGCGCCATCGTGGCCATGGCCCGCAGCCTTGAATTGACGGTGATTGCCGAAGGTGTCGAAACCACTGAACAGCTCGATTTCTTGCAGGGGCTGGGCTGCCACTTGTATCAAGGCTACCTGCACAGTCAGCCGCTGCCGCTGGAGGGCTTCCTGAAACTGCTCAAATGACGTGCACAAAAAAGGGCGCCGGTGGCGCCCTTTCTCATCGCGATGACTCAGTGTTCCAGAGCCGGTTTTTGCGTCCCGTTGATCGGGATACGCTTGGCTTTCGCTTCCTCCGGCACGACCCGCAGCAGGTCGATGTTCAACAGACCATTGCTCAGGCCCGCGGCCTTGATTTCAATGTGGTCCGCCAGCCGGAAGGACAGCTTGAAAGCTCGCTGTGCGATGCCTTGGTACAGATAGGTGACGTCTTCATTGGCGTCACGTTTGCCACCACTGATGGTCAGCACACCTTTCTCCACTTGCAGCTCCAGGTCTTCTTCCTGGAAGCCGGCTGCTGCGACGACGATGCGGTATTCGTCGTCGCCATGTTTTTCAACGTTGTACGGTGGATAGGTGCTGCCTGGCTCATTGCGCAGTGCTGACTCGAACAGATCGTTGAAACGATCGAAGCCCACCGAGGAACGGAACAGTGGCGCCATGGAAAATGCAGTACTCATGATTCAAATCTCCTGAAAATAATCAGCAAGTTTTTTGTCTCCGCGACCCGAATTCGGCATCGCGTAATCCTTAGATAAGGACCGCCGATTGCATTTCAAGAGATTTTTTTGTGTTTTTTTCAAAAAAAGGTTTCAGGCGGCTTCGCACGCCTGCAGACCCAGCAAACGCGACACCTGATCCAGCTCAGTCTCACGACGCAGGACCGTGAACAGCTCCACCGCTTCGGGATAATTGCGGGTCAGCATCGCCAGCCACTGTTTCAAGCGACCCGGCGACTGGCGCGGCGTCATCTGCGCCTTGGCTTGCAGCCAGAAGTCCTGAAGCAGCGGCAACAGCTCGGCCCAGGTCATCTCGACCACCTCTTCACCGGCCCGTGCGGCAGCGATTTGCCGCGCCAGATCAGGACGCGACACCAGGCCACGACCCAGCATGATGTCTTCCACGCCGCTGATTTCGCGGCAACGGCGCCAGTCTTCAACGCTCCAGATATCGCCGTTGGCGAACACCGGCACCTTGACCACTTCCTGCACCCGCGGGATCCATTCCCAATGTGCTGGCGGCTTGTAGCCATCCGTCTTGGTCCGTGCGTGCACCACAATGTGCGCAGCACCGCCCTCAGCCAACGCAGTGGCACACACCAGCGCGCCGTCGGGACTGTCAAAACCCAAACGCATCTTGGCAGTCACCGGGATGTGTGCCGGCACTGCGCGGCGTACATGTTCGACGATTTCGTTGAGCAGCTCGGGTTCTTTGAGCAGTACTGCACCGCCACGCGATTTGTTCACGGTCTTGGCCGGGCAACCGAAGTTCAGGTCGATCACCTCCGAACCCAGCTCACAGGCCAGCGCCGCGTTTTCTGCCAGGCACACCGGATCGGAGCCGAGCAATTGCACGCGCAACGGCACGCCTGAAGCGGTCTTGGCGCCGTTCAGCAGTTCAGGGCCGAATTTGTGGTAATAGGCAGGCGTGAGCAGTTGATCGTTGATCCGAATGAACTCGGTCACGCACCAATCGATACCGCCAACACGGGTCAACACGTCCCGCAGGATGTTGTCGACCAACCCCTCCATGGGCGCCAAAGCAATTTGCATGGAAAACACTCAACGAAAAACGTGCGGCAGTTTACTGGATTATCAATCGAAAGACTTGCGCCTACCCATGTGGCGAGGGGGCTTGCCCCCTCGCCACATGGGTGATCAGGTGCTGACTTGCAACGCTGGGCCGTAGCCTTCGATGAACTCCGCCGGCATGCGTCTGGGCTTGCCGCTGGACAGCTCGATGCAGACAAACGTGGTTTGCGCCCGCAGCAGCGTGGCGTTGTCGCTCGGGCGTTTGAGCTGGAAGTGCCGGGTCATCTTCAGGCGCTGATCCCAGTCGACGATCCAGGTCGCCAACTGCAACTCGTCACCTTCATAGGCGGCCGCCAGGTAATCGATCTCGTGGCGCACCACGGCCATCGCCCGGTCCAGCCGCCGATACTCGGTCAGGTCCAGCCCTAGGCGCTGCGAGTGGCGCCAGGCGCAGCGCTCGAGCCAGGTGACGTACACCGCATTATTGGCGTGCCCCAACCCATCGATGTCCTCGGCAGCAACCTGCAGGTCAATGATAAACGGCGTTGCCCGATCCCAGCCCATGCCCCACTCCCGGTCAGATTATTCGACCGGGGCAGTGTAACGGATGATCAGGCCGATTGGCGCGCCTGCAAGCTCCGACCGGACAGCAGCGAGAGCACGCCTTCGATCACTCGCGGATCCGCCAGCACCCGCTGATGCCCACCCTCCTCCAGGCGCAACAGCCGGCTGTCGAACCAGGCGTCGTGAATCAATTGCGACTCATTGACCGAGACAAAGACGTCGTCTTCGGCGTGCACGATCAGCCCTGGCATATCCAGTTGATAGTGGGCGACGTCGAGTCGTGAAGCCTGGATACCGACATCCCGTTCGACCTTGCGGATAAACGCCGAACGCACCTTGGGCGGCATGCGAACGTGACGGGCAAAACCGCGCAAAACGGCGAGAATCCGTGCCGGTGCGGCGATGCTGACCAGGGTTTCAGTACGCAAACCCAATTGAACGGCAAGCATCGCACTGGCGCCGCCCATGGAGTGGCCGATGACCGCTTGCAAGGGAGGCAGCTCTGCCGCCGCTTCAAGCATCGCCCGAGCAAAAAGCACGACGTTGGCCTCGCGACCCGGCGAGCGACCGTGAGCCGGACCATCCAGCGCGACCACGGTGTAGCCGGCGTCTACCAGCGCGGTGATCAGGCTGGCGAATTGTGTCGGCCGACCTTCCCAGCCGTGCATCAGCAGCACTGTCGGGCCTTGCCCCCAGCGCAATGCTGAAAGGCCGAAGCGCAGAGTGATCCGCTCGGACTTCGCCAGCAGCGGCATTTCCCAATCACGCGGAGGCAGCTCGCGCGGCGTCATGAACACCGAACGCATCTTGCTTGCCACCCATTGCGGTGCAACCCAGCCCAAGGTGCCGTTAACGCCACGAACCCAACTTAACGTGCTCATCGCTCATCTCCAAAGGCTTGTGCTTCAGGTCATAGCACCGCCGACTTGGCGGCACGCAGCAATCGATCGGACAACTCACCGGCACCCAGCGCCCGCGCCAGGGCCAAACCACCGACCATCAGCGCCAAGTCAGCCAGCGCTTTATCGGTGTCTTCCGGGCTGGCGGCCAACTGCGCGACCATCAGCTCGATGTGTTCATTCAAGGCCAGACGGAAATCGTCCGGAAGACGCCCCAGCTCGCCTATCGACGCCGGAATCGGGCAAGCGTGCTCGGTGGAATCACGGTGTTTGCGCGACAGGTAAAACGCAGCGACCAGCGCCCGGCGCTCTTCGCCGGTCAGCGTGGCGTCCATTTCGGCGATCAGCGCCCGACGCTGGCCGAGCAATTGCGTGAAGGCCTCCAGCATCATGGCGTCCTTGCTTTCGAAGTGTGCGTAGAAGCCGCCGACGGTAAGACCGGCAGCCCCCATCACTTCACCCACGCTAGGCTCTGCCGGGCCGCGCTGGACCAGCGCAGAGCTGGCGGCCTGGAGAATGCGTTCACGGGTTTGAGCTTTTTTGTCGTTCATCGTTGCCTCCGAATATTACGAATAGAATATTATTCTCATAATAATTATTCGCAAGTCGTTGATGTGACCGTTGGTCAGAAGAACAGCGCGAGGAGAAAGAGAGGATTGGCCAAACGCCAGACAAACAAAAGGGCCATTCAATAATTGAATGACCCTTATAAATCCCGCAGAGCGGGTAATCGTGGCGTCCCCTAGGGGACTCGAACCCCTGTTACCGCCGTGAAAGGGCGGTGTCCTAGGCCACTAGACGAAGGGGACGCAAACCCTTCTATACAACTGATCAGTGCTGAGTACTGATCGATTCAAGGCCGGTGTGGCCAGACCTTGAACTGTAAAATTGGTGGAGCTAAACGGGATCGAACCGTTGACCTCTTGCATGCCATGCAAGCGCTCTCCCAGCTGAGCTATAGCCCCGGATTTTTCGCCTCGCGGCGGAGTGACATCTTGCAACATCACTTCTGTAAAACTGGCGTCCCCTAGGGGACTCGAACCCCTGTTACCGCCGTGAAAGGGCGGTGTCCTAGGCCACTAGACGAAGGGGACGCAAACCCTTCTATACAACTGATCAACGCTGAGTGTTGATCGCTTCAAGACCGGTGTGGCCAGGCCTTGAAGTGTAAATTGGTGGAGCTAGACGGGATCGAACCGTCGACCTCTTGCATGCCATGCAAGCGCTCTCCCAGCTGAGCTATAGCCCCTCATCGCTGAGGACGGGGCGAATCTTAATGGCGCATCGGAAAGCTGTCAAACTTATTTTTAACAATTTTCAAAATTTTTTGCCGCCATAACAATCACTTACCGCCCTCCCCCCGAAAAATGGGGGTGACGCCGAAGAGCAAGATCAAAAGATCGCAGCCTTCGGCGGTTCCTGCACGGGGTCAAATACCTCAGGCGATAGCGCCCAGGAGCTTTTCCCACTCTTTGTTTTCTTTCTTCGACACGCCACCGAGCAAGTCGATCGCCTGGCGCAGACGGAAACGCGTCAGGTCCGGACCAAGGATTTCCATCGCATCCAGCACCGACACCGAGCTGGCCTGGCCAGTGATGGCCGCGAACATCAGCGGCATGGCATCACGCAGCTTCAGCTCCAGGGATTCGACTACCGCCTGAATGGTCGCCGTGATGCTGTCCTTCTCCCACTGACGCAGGCTTTCGAGCTTCCACAGGATCAACTGCATCAACTGGCGAACCTGATCGCCCGAGAGCTTCTTGGATTCGAACAGCTTGGCATCCGGGGTCACGCCACCGGCGAAGAAGAATCCGGCCAACGGTGCGATCTGGCTGAAGGTTTCAACCCGACCCTGCACGTGCGGCGCGATCTTCATCATGTATTCAGGGTTCAGCGCCCAGGCCTGCACGCGGCTGGCGAACTCTTCCACCGGCAGATCACGCAGCCATTGGCCGTTGAGCCACGACAGTTTCTCGATGTCGAAAATCGGCCCGCCGAGGGACACGCGTTTCAGGTCGAAGTTGTCGACCATTTCCTGCAGCGAGAACTTCTCGCGCTCGTCCGGCATCGACCAGCCCATGCGACCGAGGTAGTTGAGCATCGCTTCCGGCATGAAGCCCATACGCTCGTAGAACGTCACCGAGGTAGGGTTCTTGCGCTTGGACAGCTTGCTCTTGTCCGGGTTACGCAGCAACGGCATGTAGCACAGCTCTGGTTGCTCCCAGCCGAAGTACTCGTAAAGCAGAATCAGCTTCGGCGCCGATGGCAGCCATTCTTCGCCGCGCAATACGTGGGTGATGCCCATCAGGTGGTCGTCGACCACGTTGGCGAGGAAGTAGGTCGGCAGGCCGTCGGTCTTCATCAACACTTGCATGTCCATGCGATCCCACGGGATCTCGACGTCGCCACGCAACATGTCCGGCACCACGCAAACGCCTTCGGTCGGCACCTTCATGCGGATGACGTGCGGCTCGCCAGCGGCCAGACGGCGCGCCACTTCTTCCTTGGAGAGCAACAGCGCACGACCGTCGTAACGCGGGGTTTCGCCGCGGGCCATTTGCTCGGCGCGCATCTGGTCCAGCTCGTCGCTCGTGCAGAAGCACGGGAACGCGTGACCCAGATCGACCAGTTGCTGGCAGTACTTCTGATAGATGTCGCCACGTTCGCTCTGGCGATACGGACCGTGCGGGCCGCCGACATCCGGGCCTTCACTCCAGTTGATGCCCAACCAGCGCAAGGCATCGAAAATCTGCTGTTCGGACTCGCGGGTCGAACGCAATTGGTCGGTGTCTTCAATCCGCAGGATGAACTCACCGCCATGCTGCTTGGCAAAGCAGTAGTTGAACAAAGCGATGTAAGCGGTGCCGACATGGGGATCGCCGGTAGGCGATGGCGCGATGCGAGTGCGGACGGTGGTCATGGCATGTCTCGAAAGAATATAAAAAGCGGAGATGAAACAAAGGGCGAATGGTAACAGGCGTTGCCCGCCCGGCTCCAGTGAGCAGGGCATTTAAGCCAACGTTGGGGCTACAAAAGGCTCTGGCACCGCTCAACGGCTGATTATCAATAAGTGGCATTTACCGCTTATCGGCTATATGACAGATTCGAGTACTGATAAATCTCCTTACACTTTCTCGACTACAGTCTGCTCATGCCTGCCCAACTCAAGCGTCGCCTGTTCACTTTCCTGCTGATCGTCCTGCTGGTTGCCGGGGGCTTCTTCGCTCAATGGTTCTTCAAGGGACGGTTTTACGAAAGCACCGATAACGCTTATGTCCAGGGTGAAATCACCCGTGTCTCCAGCCAGTTGGGCGCGCGCATTGAGGAAGTGCTGGTACAGGACAACCAGCACGTCGAAAAAGGCCAACTGTTGATCAAACTCGAAGGCGATGACTTTCATCTCGCCGTCGACCGCGCCAACGCGACCCTCGCCACCCGCGAAGCCGAGCGCCTGCAAGCCCAGAGCAAACTGACCCAACAAGCCAGCCTGATCGCCGCCAGCGAAGCCCAGGTCGCCGCCAGCCAGGCCACCCTCGGCCGCTCGCAAATCGATCTGTCCCGCGCACAAACCCTGCGCAAACCGGGTTATGTCTCGGAAGAACGGGTGACCACCCTCTCCGCCGACAACCGCATCGCTCGCTCGCAAGTCGCCAAGGCCCAGGCTGACGCACAGGGCCAGCGTCAACAGGTCAACGCCTTGACGGCCGAGATCAAGCGCCTGGACGCCCAGATCGCCAACGCCAAAGCCGATCTGGCGCAGGCCCGACTGAACCTGACCCGCAGCGAAATCCACGCACCGATCAGTGGCCTGATCGGCCAGCGTGCCGCCCGCAATGGCCAATACGTACAGGCAGGCGCTTACCTGCTGTCGATCGTCCCGGACCAGGACATCTGGATTCAGGCCAATTTCAAGGAAACCCAGATTGGCCACATGCAGCCCGGCCAGAAAGCCGAACTGACCTTCGATGCCTACAGCGACACACCGATCGAAGCTCGGGTCGACAGCCTGTTCGCCGCCTCGGGCGCGCAGTTCAGCCTGCTGCCACCGGACAATGCCACCGGCAACTTCACCAAAGTCGTGCAACGGATTCCGGTGAAACTGACGTTTGCTGCCGACAATCCGCTGCACGGCAAGATCCGCCCAGGCATGTCGGTCACCGTCAAAGTCAGCATCAAAGACCCTGGCGATGGCCGGTGATCAACTGATCCGCCCGGCCGGCGAACCGACCCGGCGGGACTGGATTGCGGTGATGAGCGTGATGCTCGGCGCCTTTATGGCGGTGCTTGACATCCAGATCACCAACGCCTCGCTCAAGGATATTCAAGGCGCGCTGTCAGCGACCCTGGAAGAAGGCTCGTGGATTTCCACCTCGTATCTGGTGGCGGAAATCATCATGATTCCGCTCACCGCATGGCTGGTGCAACTGCTCTCGGCACGACGCCTGGCGGTCTGGGTTTCGCTGGGTTTTCTGGCCGCCTCGCTGCTCTGCTCGATGGCCTGGAGCCTGGAGAGCATGATCGTGTTCCGCGCCTTGCAGGGTTTCACCGGCGGCGCACTGATCCCGCTGGCGTTCACCCTGACACTGATCAAACTCCCCGAACACCATCGTGCCAAAGGCATGGCGATGTTCGCCATGACCGCGACCTTCGCGCCCTCTATCGGCCCGACCCTCGGCGGCTGGCTGACGGAAAACTGGGGCTGGAAGTACATCTTCTACATCAACATTCCGCCGGGGTTGATCATGATCGCCGGCCTCATGTATGGCCTGGAGAAAAAAGCAGCCCACTGGGAATTGCTCAAAAGCACCGATTACATGGGCATTCTCACGCTGGGTGTTGGCCTGGGGTGCTTACAGGTGTTTCTCGAGGAAGGCCATCGCAAGGACTGGCTGGAGTCGAACCTGATCGTGACGCTGGGCTGCATCGCCCTGTTGAGTCTGATCACCTTTGTGATCGTGCAAGTGTCCAAGCCCAATCCGCTGATCAATCTGGGCATCTTGCGCAACCGCAACTTCGGCTTATCGAGCATTTCCAGCCTGGGCATGGGTGTGGGGCTGTACGGCTCGATTTATCTGCTGCCGCTGTACCTGGCGCAGATCCAGAGCTACAACGCCTTGCAGATCGGCGAAGTGATCATGTGGATGGGCGTGCCGCAGCTGTTCCTGATTCCGCTGGTGCCGAAGTTGATGAAGTTCGTTTCACCGAAGTGGCTGTGCACGCTCGGTTTCGGCCTGTTTGGCTTGGCGAGCATTCTTTCGGGCGCACTCAACCCCGACTTCGCCGGACCACAGTTCAATCAGATCCAGCTCGTCCGGGCGCTGGGCCAGCCGCTGATCATGGTGACCATTTCGCTGATCGCCACCGCCTACATCCTGCCGCAGGATGCAGGCTCCGCGTCGAGCCTGTTCAACATTCTGCGCAACCTCGGCGGTGCGATTGGCATAGCCCTGCTCGCGACCCTGCTGGATGCCCGAACCAAGACCTACTTCGATTATTTACGCGAGTCGATCGTGCCGACCAACCCGCAGGTGGCCGAGCGCATGGCGAGCATGACCGATCGATTCGGCAGCGAAATGGCCGCGCTGGGCAAGCTCAGTGAGATCACCCATCAGCAGGCCTTGATCATGGCCTACAACGATGCGTTTCACTTTGTCGGGATTGCGCTGGGGGTGAGCATGCTGGCGATCCTGCTGACCAAGGCACTGCCGCCCGGGTTGAAGGCTGGAGAAGCGCACTAAGCCTGAGACATGCACGCACCTGTGGCGAGGGAGCTTGCTCCCGTTGGGTTGCGAAGCGACCCTGAAATCAGCCGCCGCGAGTATTCAGATGGAGCGCGATTGCCGGATTACGACCGCTTCGCGGCCGAGCGGGAGCAAGCTCCCTCGCCACAGGGACCGCGCACGATCATCAGACGGTCAACAACCGCTCGCGCATCTTGGTGATTTCGTCGCGTGTCTGTGCGGCGGCTTCGAACTCCAGGTCGCGAGCGAGCTGGTACATCTTCTCTTCCAATTGACGAATGCGCTTGGCGATTTCGCTCGGCGAACGCAGCTCATTTTCGTAGCGGGCACTTTCCTCGGCTGCCTTGGCCATGCCTTTGCGCTTCTTGCTGCGCGAACCAGGCACCGTGGCGCCTTCCATGATGTCGGCAACGTCCTTGAATACACCTTTGGGGGTGATGCCATTGGCCAGGTTGAAGGCGATTTGCTTGTCGCGACGGCGCTCAGTCTCGCCAATTGCCCGTTCCATCGACCCGGTGATCCGGTCGGCATACAGAATCGCCCGGCCATTGAGGTTCCGCGCCGCGCGACCGATGGTCTGGATCAGCGAACGCTCGGAGCGCAGGAAGCCCTCCTTGTCGGCATCGAGAATCGCCACCAGCGACACTTCCGGCATGTCCAGGCCTTCACGCAGCAGGTTGATCCCCACCAGCACATCGAAGGTGCCCAGACGCAAATCGCGGATGATCTCAACCCGCTCCACCGTATCAATGTCCGAGTGCAGATAACGCACCCGCACACCGTGGTCGGCAAGGTAGTCGGTCAAGTCTTCGGACATGCGCTTGGTCAACGTAGTGACCAACACCCGCTCCTCCAGCGCCACACGCTTGGTGATTTCCGAGAGCAAGTCGTCGACCTGAGTCAGTGCGGGACGAATCTCGATTTGCGGATCGACCAGACCGGTCGGCCGCACCAGTTGCTCGATCACCCGACCGGCGTGTTCCGCCTCGTAGTTACCTGGGGTGGCCGAGACGAAAATCGTCTGCGGACTGATGCTTTCCCATTCATCAAAACGCATCGGCCGGTTGTCCAGCGCCGAGGGCAGCCGGAAACCGTATTCGACCAGCGTCTCTTTACGCGAACGGTCGCCCTTATACATCGCACCGACCTGCGGCACGCTGACGTGGGATTCGTCGATCACCAGCAAGGCATCGGCGGGCAAATAGTCAAACAAGGTGGGAGGCGGCTCACCCGACTCTCGGCCCGAGAGGTAGCGCGAGTAGTTTTCGATACCGTTGCAGTAACCCAGTTCCAGAATCATCTCCAGGTCGAAACGGGTGCGCTGCTCCAGCCGCTGGGCCTCCACCAGTTTATTGTTGGAGCGCAGGTATTCCAGGCGCTCCTGCAGCTCGACCTTGATCCCTTCGATGGCTCCCAACAGGGTTTCTCGCGGCGTTACATAGTGGCTTTTCGGATAGAAGGTGAAACGCGGCAGCTGGCGAATCACTTCGCCGGTGAGCGGATCGAAAGCGGAAATCTTCTCCACTTCATCATCGAAGAGCTCAATACGAATCGCTTCAAAGTCGGATTCCGCCGGGTGGATATCAATCACGTCACCGCGCACGCGGAAGGTCGCGCGAGCAAAATCCATGTCATTGCGGGTGTATTGCAGGTCAGCCAAACGGCGCAGCAAGGCGCGCTGATCGAGCTTGTCGCCACGATCGACGTGCAGGACCATTTTCAGATAGGTTTCCGGGCTGCCCAAACCGTAGATGCACGAGACCGTGGTGACGATGATCGCGTCCTTGCGCTCCAGCAACGCTTTGGTCGCCGACAGTCGCATCTGCTCGATGTGATCGTTGATCGAGGCGTCTTTCTCAATGAAGGTATCGGACGACGGCACGTAGGCTTCGGGCTGGTAGTAGTCGTAGTAGGAAACGAAGTACTCCACCGCGTTGTTCGGGAAGAACGCCTTGAACTCGCCATACAGTTGCGCCGCCAGCGTCTTGTTCGGCGCCAGCACCAGCGTCGGTCGCTGCACCTGGGCGATCACGTTGGCGATACTGAAGGTCTTGCCCGAACCGGTCACACCAAGCAACGTCTGGTGCGCCAGCCCGGCCTCGATGCCCTCGACCATCAGACGGATGGCTTCCGGCTGATCGCCGGCGGGCTCGAAGCGGGTGACTAGCTGGAATTCAGACATATCGTACCTATTGGTTTCCAAGGAGCGACGCACTCCGGCGCTGGCGGGCGCGCCAGAACGGTGAAGGTCGCTCACGACGAATGTCGCAGGGAAAAATCATGATAACCGTTGATGTGGTGCCGAATACCTCTAGTTTCAAGGTAAACGTCCTACATGCCCCTAAGCCATTGACATGACAATAAGGCTAACGAGCAAAAAATAATCCGAAAAAACCTGCCCGAAAAGCGGAAACGCCTGTCGCCGCGCCCGGTGTTGGCCTCTATACTAGCTCCCCGTTTGTGCACCGCTCTAGTGCATTCGGCTGGAGCGCTACACGTCCCTCCACATTCCATTCAGAGCCGCCGCAATAATGAGCCTCTTCTCCGCTGTCGAAATGGCACCACGCGATCCAATCCTGGGCCTCAACGAAGCATTCAACGCTGACACCCGTACCAATAAGGTCAACCTGGGGGTCGGTGTTTACTGCAACGAGGAGGGGCGAATTCCACTCCTGCGAGCCGTTGTCGAAGCCGAGACGATTCGCGCTGCTCAACACGCTTCCCGTGGCTACCTGCCGATCGACGGTATCGCCGCCTACGACCAGGCCGTGCAAAAGCTGCTGTTCGGTAAAGACTCGCCACTGCTTGCCGCTGGCCGGGTTGTCACCGCCCAGTCCGTCGGCGGTACCGGCGCACTGAAAATCGGCGCTGACTTCCTCAAGCAACTGCTGCCGAACGCCGTCGTTGCGATCAGCGACCCAAGCTGGGAAAACCACCGCGCGCTGTTCGAAACCGCCGGCTTCCCGGTTCAGAACTATCGCTACTACGACGCCGCGACTCACGACGTGAACCGCGCCGGCCTGCTGGAAGACCTGAACGCCCTGCCGAATGGCTCGATCGTTGTGCTGCACGCCTGCTGCCACAACCCGACTGGCGTCGACCTGAGCCCGGCAGACTGGAACAACGTACTGGACGTGATCAAGGCGAAAAACCACGTGCCGTTCCTCGACATGGCCTATCAGGGCTTTGGCGACGGCATCGACGAAGACGCCGCTGCCGTGCGCCTGTTCGCCGAGTCGGGCCTGAACTTCTTCGTTTCCAGCTCATTCTCCAAGTCGTTCTCGCTGTACGGTGAACGTGTTGGCGCACTGTCGATCGTCAGCGAATCGAAAGAAGAAAGCGCTCGCGTGCTGTCGCAAGTCAAACGCGTGATCCGCACCAACTACTCCAACCCGCCGACCCACGGTGCAGCGATCGTTGCGGCCGTACTGAACAGCCCTGAACTGCGCGCCCAATGGGAACAGGAACTGGCTGAAATGCGTCTGCGCATTCGCGGCATGCGCCAGCAGATGGTTGATCTGCTGGCGAAAAACGCACCTCACCAGGACTTCAGCTTCGTCGGCCGTCAACGCGGCATGTTCTCGTACTCGGGCCTGACGGTTGAGCAAGTCACCCGTCTGCGTAACGAGTTCGGCATCTACGCCCTGGACACCGGCCGCATCTGCGTTGCCACGCTGAACCAGAGCAACATCGACGTAGTGACCAAGGCCATCGCTCAGGTGATCTAAGCCACACGCGCGATAGAAAAGGGGAAGCCGTTTGGCTTCCCCTTTTCGTTGGCGAGCAGATAATTCTGAATGCGCAGGCTATGGGCTCTAAACTGATACATCGGTGTCGACCTGAAAAGATCGTCCGAACGCGGCCCGAACCTGCGGCAGCTCCTACATCAGCGTGTACACCCGAGAAACCGCGCATTTCACCTATTGAGAGATCTTATGAAAAACGATGACTTACGCGCTGACCGCGATGACGACCTGGACCTGGACCGCTTTGTGCCACGCAACCAGACCAAACGCAGCAGCGGGCTGGTGTGGCAGGTTGCCTTGGGCGTATTTCTCGGTGGCCTGGCCCTGTGGCTGGTGCAACTGGCCGCCACGTCGCTGTACGCCAAGTTCCTGCTCGGCACCTTCACCTTCGGCGGTTAAGGCCGATCAGCCCGCCAGTTCGCTCGAACGCTGACTGGCGGCGGCGTCATAAGCCACATACAGCGATTCGGCAACCTGGCTTTTGATCGCCTTGGTGCTTTCCAGCCCCAGCACAAACCCTTCAGCCTTGCCGCCAGCGCGATTCAACTCATCAGCGGTGCTCGCCTGAGCGATTGCATCGAAGAGTTTCTCGGCATGCGGCCCGACGCCTTTTGGCAGGCTGATCTGAGCAATGCTCATACGAACACCTCGCGCAGCATTGACGACGTGAGCAGTGGTTGGTGAGTCATGACGCGTACCTTTTCGGCTGAGGGCCGGCAGCGCGTGAAACCACTTCCGGGGGGCCATGGTAGACCTCCGCGACGATTCTGGTAACCGCCAATGGCTGACAACGCCCTCCTCGCCTGCAGAATCATCACCGCCCACCTGAAAATCTGCCATTCGAGCAATTGATGCTTGACTTGTCCTTTTTAATCAGTAACATACGGCGCATTCCGCGATAGCTCAGTTGGTAGAGCAAGTGACTGTTAATCACTGGGTCCCTGGTTCGAGTCCAGGTCGTGGAGCCAGACAGCACTATCGAAAAGCCCCTGAATCGAAAGATTCAGGGGCTTTTTTGTGGCTGATGGAAAATCAAAAGATCGTCCGAACACGGCCCGAACCTGCGGCAGCTTCAACATCTATGGCCGGGGGACACGAGGCAGTTCGCGTTTGTGAGCGGTTTTGATGTAGGCGCTTTCGATGATCTGCTGCGCCTGCTGCGACACCGCTTCGCCCATCAGATACGCATCGATTTCCTCGTAACTGCAACCATACGCCGCCTCATCCAGCTTGCCCGGTGCCAGGTCTTCCAGGTCGGCGGTCGGCGCCTTGCGCACCAGATGCGTCGGCGCGCCCAGGGCGTCGGCCAGCAACCGCACCTGGCTTTTGATCAACCCGGACAGCGGCGCCAGATCGCAGGCGCCGTCGCCGAATTTGGTGAAGAAACCCATCAGCGCTTCCGCACCATGATCGGTGCCGACCACCAACCCATTGCAGAAGTTGGCGATAGCGTATTGCGCCAGCATCCGCGCCCGAGCCTTGACGTTGCCTTTGGCAAAGTCGGTGAGTTCGGCCGAAGGCTGCAAACCATCGATGGCGATATTGACCATCAGGCCGTCGACACAGTCGGCAATGTTGCTGGTGGTGATCAGGTCCGGCTGGATGAAGTCCAGGGAGGCCTGGGCGTCACGTTCATCGGCCTGAGTCTTGTACGGCAGGCGCACGGCGATAAAGCGCGCCTCATGATCCTCGGCCCGCAACTGCTCCACCGCCAGCTGGCACAGGCGGCCGGCGGTCAGGGAGTCGACGCCGCCGCTGATACCGAGCACCAGGGCCTTGCAGCCCGACTCGCGCAGCACCTGTTTAATGAAATCGACACGACGGACGATTTCAGCGGCCTCGCCACCCTGGGCGAGTTGCCGGTCGATGCCCAGTTCCCGGGCAATGCGTTCTTGCCGTTGCATAGTCATATCAGGCCCCCAGTTGTGGATTGATCAGGCTGACGTTGAATACCTGGGCCGCGTAGCGCAGGAACGAGGCGTCTTCACAAACATTCTTGATCGGGTCGTCGGAGAACTTCACCACCGGCTCGCCATGCACCCGCACCAGCTTCATGACGATGCTCAGCGGCTCGACGCCCTCGACATCGCAAGCCAGGCTGGTGCCCATGCCGAAACCGAATCTGGCCTTGCCACGCACATGGCGCAGGATTGGCAGGCACTTCTCGAAGTTGAGGCCGTCGGAGAACATCAGGTCCTTGGTTCTTGGATCGATGCCCAGCTCCTTGTAACGCCCCAGCACCTTGTCGGCCCAGACGATCGGGTCACCGGAATCCTGACGCAGGCCGTCATAGAGCTTGGCGAAGTACAGGTCGAAATCCTTGAGGAAGAAGTCGGTGCTGATGCAGTCGGTGAGCGCAATCCCCAGCCTGCCACGGTACTCACGCACCCAGTTTTCCAGTGCGGCGTTCTGGCTCTCGCGCAACCGCCCGAGTTGCTGGTGAACCATCAGCCATTGGTGGGCCATGGTGCCGATCAGCGGCAGGTCGAACTCGTAGGCCAGGTGAGCATTGCTGGTACCGACGAACACCCCGGGGAAGTCACTGCGCATGACGTTGACCACTTCGCGCTGGGCCCTGAACGACAGGCGCCGGCGGGTGGAGAAGTCCGAAACGCGAAACTCGGCGAGCTCTTCGCGGCTGGCGTTTTTTTCCAGCCATTCGAACTTCTGGTACAGCTTGCGGGTCACGTCGGCCAGCTCGACTTCCGGATACTTCTCGCGGTTGCGCAGTTCACTGACCATCGCCAGCACCGGCTGCTCGAACATGATGCAGTGCAACATCGGACCACGGACGCGGATGTGCAGTTGGCCGTCGACTTCCGACACGTGGATGTAGCGCAGGTTGAAGCGAAACAGACCGAGGAACTGTTCAAAGTCCGGTGTCAGGTATTCACGGAAACGCTTATTGAACAGAAACCGCTGCTCACCTTCGCGCAACTGCAGGCCAGCGAGCTTCTCCAGCTCATCGCGAATGTCCGGAATCAGGTGCCCGAGCCGCTCTTTCGAACGCACGATGAACTGGTATTCCACCTCGACGTTCGGGTGCTGGTGCAGCACCGCCTGCATCATGGTGAAGGTGTAGTAGTCGGTATCCAGAAGACTCTGGATGACGCCGTTGCTGCTATCGAATGCACTTTCCATGTTTTCTTCCTTATGCGCTTGCCAGACTGGCGGTTTCTTCGCGGGTCGCGGTCACCGAGATTCCCGCTTGTTGCATGTCTTGAATGGCTTGAGTCGCACCCTCCTCACTAATGGCCCGGCAGGCCGGCAAGTGGATGATCACCTTGAAACCGGCAGCGGCCAGTTGCAGGGCGGTGGTCTTGACGCAGAAGTCCAGCGCCAGGCCTCCGACGATGACCTGCTTCACACCCTGGCTGTTCAGGTACTCGATCACGCCGGTGGAGAGCTTGGCGTGCAGGTCGTGGTAGCAGGCGCCGTAAGGGTGCAGGTCCGGCTCGACACCCTTCCAGACGAAGTAGTCGTAGTCGTACGGGGTCGGCAACTCGTCCAGCAGGGTGAAGCCTTCAGTGCCAGGGACACAGTGGCTGACCCAAGTGATATCGGCGTGTTCGAGGCCGGTCGACTGGAACATTTGCGAGTGCTCGGCCACCACCCACGGGGCCTGAGCCGTATGAGCGTCCTTGCTGCCGACACGCAGGCTGGCCAGGGTGGCCATGAAGTTCAGCTCGCTGCCGATCTGCTCGCCGCCCGCCACGGGCAGCTCATCAGGGCACAACGGCGTGAAGCTCTTTTGCGCATCAACATCGAAGGAAGCGGTTTTCAGGGGCTGACTGTTCATGTCGGGTCTCTCCTTTGCATGGATCAAAAAGTACACGTCATGTACTTTCATTGCAATACCCGATCATGAAAATATTTTTACCGCGAAGAATCCCGCCTATTATCTGTATGCATGTGAGCAATGGGAGATGGTTTCGTCTGAACGGATTCGGTGATAAGGTACACGTCATGTACTAACAGGGAGATCAGCCATGTATGAAATAGCCCTCTACGGCGGCGCCTTCAACCCTCCTCACGCCGGGCACGCCCAGGTGATGATCGAAGCCTCATGCCAGGCCAGGCGTCTGCTGGTGGCCCCCAGCTTCAGGCACCCTTACGGCAAACGAATGGCCGACTATGAACTGCGCCTGAACTGGCTGGAATCGATCGTCGAGCACGTACAGCCGCTTTGCTGCGCGGAAGTGCGTGCCAGCCGGGTCGAACAGATCGTGGCGCGCGGCGTCGAAGGTCCGATCTACAGCTACACCCTGCTCGCCCATCTCGCCGACAGCCTGGCCATGGACGGTAAACAGATCGCCCTGGTGGTCGGCCAGGATGTGGCTGACCTGCTGCCAACCTTCTATCGCGGCCCGGAGTTGCTGGAGCGCTTTTCCATCATCTGCGTCGAGGAACAAATCCATGTGCGCAGTACGGTGCTGCGCGAACGGCTGGCCTTGGGCGAGTCGCTGCCCACCCACTGGATGGCACCCGGCATGGATCCGGTAAACTATGACCTCTACGCTGCCCACGGAAGCTGACATGCCAGACCGCATCCCCCCTCCAAGCGCTTACCTGCACACCATCGACCTTTGTGTGCTGCGCTATTGCCGGGAAACCCAGGCGCTGGAAATCCTCCTGAACCGCCGCGAAACCGAACCGTTCGCCGGCCATTGGGCACTCCCCGGGATCGTGGTCAATGGCGGGGTCGAAGACCTCACGCTGAACGACGCCGTGGAGCGCCTGCGCGCCTCGAAAAAAGTCGGCATGCCGCTGGCCTGGATCGAGCAGGTCGGCACGGTCGGCGACGCGTTCCGCGATCCGCGCTGCTGGTCGTCGTCGACCTTCTACCTCGCCATCGTCAGCGATGCGGTCCCGCCGGCCGAACACCAGGGATTTTTCCCGCTCAAAGACGTGGCCGAAGCCTCGACCAGACTGCCCTTCGATCACAACAGCCTGGTGGCCTCGGTGCAGGAGCGCCTGTTCTCCAAGTCGTTGTACAGCAGCCTGCCGTTGATGTTCCTCGGCAACGAATTCAGCGCGCCCGAAGCGGTGAGCATATTCTCCCTGGTGCTTGAACGACCGGTGCTCAAGACCAGCATCCGCCAACGCCTGCTGAAGATGATCGAGGCCGGCTACCTGCAAGAGACCGGGCGCAAAAAAAGCGGCGACGGTGGCCGCCCGCAAGCCACGCTGGAAAACCTCAAACCCGCCAACCTCTACCTTTTCGATCGCTGCTTTCTGGAGTAATACCGCGCATGAAGCCTGTCACCGAATCCCAGTGCCTGCTGGAAACCCCATACTTCAACGTGGTCCGCGAGAACGGCTACTTCATCATCAAGGAAGCCCGGGCTATCAACGGCGTGGTGGCCGTACCGACCCTTGAAGACGGCCGGTTGATGCTGGTCAACCTCAAGCGCCGGGCCATTGGCGGGATGTCCATCGAGTTCCCGCGGGGCGCCATCGACGAGAACGAAACCGCCTGCGACGCGGTGGCCCGCGAGCTGCTGGAGGAAACGGGCTGGCAGGCGTTGAAGGTCAAGGAGTTGGGCTTGCTGCACAGCAACACATCGCTGATTGCCAGTGCGGTTGCGGTGTGCCAGGTCTACCTCGATACACAAGCCACCGACACAACCGATGGCGAGGTGGATGATCTTTTGTTCATCACCCGCCAGGAACTGATGGCCATGATCACCGCCGGCCAGATCACCGATGGCCACACGCTCTCGGCGGCAATGATGCTGATCGCCAGCGAGGCCAGTCGCCCCTAGCCCTCCACTGCGACTTGTCGACTGTCAGTCGGAATGCGCCATGCAAAAAGGGCAGAAGGGATGCGATCCCCTCTGCCCTTCTGTTTATCGATTGTGAGCGCGTCGTCGGTCAGGCGCCGCTCTGCACAGTGTCGTCAGACATGCTCACCGCTTTTGGCATGCTCCGCATGATGCTCCGTCGGGCCGTGGGATGAATCCACCACCACCGGGACTTCGTTACCGTCGCAGTCATGCAGCTTGCCGCGACTGAAGTAATCCCCTTCGCGCAACGCCGCCAGATCCTGGAAACGCAAGGTCCGTTCGGTGCCGGCAGCAAAGACCGACTGCTGGTCCGAGTTACCGGTGGTGAAGTGGTTAAAGGTCAGGTTGAGTGCGATCGCCATGATCGCCGACGAGCTGATGCCGGAATGGAAGATGGTCGCAAACCAGCCAGGGAAGTGATCGTAGAAGTTGGGAGCGGCGATGGGGATCATGCCGAAGCCGATGGAAGTGGCGACGATGATCAGGTTCACGTTGTTGCGGTAATCGACCTTGGACAGCGTACGTATACCACTCGCCGCCACGGTGCCAAACAGCACGATACCGGCACCGCCGAGGACGGATGTCGGCACAGCGGCGATCACGCGCCCCATCACCGGCAACAGCCCGAGCACCACCAGGAACACCCCGCCGGTGGCCACCACATAGCGGCTCTTGATCCCGGTCACCGCCACCAGCCCGACGTTCTGGGCAAAGGCACTTTGAGTGAAGGAGCCAAAGATCGGCGCGATCATGCTCGACAGCATGTCAGCCCGCAGCCCATTGCCCAGACGCCTGGAATCAACCTTGGTGCCAATGATTTCACCGACCGCCAGAATGTCCGCAGAGGTTTCCACCAGCGTCACCATGATCACAATGCACATCGACAGGATCGCTGCGAAGTGGAAGGTCGGCATGCCGAAGTGGAACGGTGCCGGGAAGCCAAACATCGGCCCCTGAGTCACCGTCGAAAAGTCGGCCATGCCAAGGAACACCGCAATCACCGTACCGATCACCATGGCCAACAGAATCGACAAGCGGGAGATCGTGGCGCTGCCGATCTTGCTCAACATCAGCACCAGTGCCAGCGTCAATGCCGCCAGCCCGATATTCGCCATGCTGCCGAAGCTTTCGGCGTGGCTGTTACCGCCCATGGCCCAGCGCGCTGCCACCGGCATCAGCGTCAGGCCGATGGTGGTGATCACGATACCGGTGACCAACGGCGGGAAGAACTTGGTAATTCGAGAGAACACCGGCGTGATCAGCAGCCCGATCAGCGAGGCGGCGACCACCGCCCCCAGAATCGACTGAAAACCGCCCTCACCACCGCTGCCGACAATCGCCACCATGGTCGCGACACCCGAGAACGAAACGCCCTGAACCAGCGGCAACTGACAGCCGAAAAACGGTAATCCGAGGGTTTGCAGCAATGTCGCCAAGCCCCCCGCAAACAGTGACGCCGCAATCAACAAACCGATGTCGGCCGGAGAAAGCCCGGCCGCCTGGCCGATGATCAGTGGTACCGCAACGATACCGCCATACATGGTCAGAACGTGTTGCAGGCCGTAAGCCATATTCGCGCCGACCCCGAGGTTTTCATCCTCAGGCCGCTGGTGTGAAACAGAGGGCGTTTTCATCGTGAGGGGGTTCCCTGGTTTTTGTTATGCGCACACTGTATTCAATACTCAAGACAAATGTCTATAGAGTTGTATACAGTTTGCCGGCCGGTATTTGCAGTCCCACATCAAAACCTTGAAATAGTTCTTCCCTCGGCCCCTCCCCCACGACGACTAACGTTCAAGTCTCTTCAGCGATCAACGGTTCACTCGCTGCCTTTTTTATACATATAAAGTATGCATAATTAAGACGTTCGACATTCAGTACGACGAAGTAAAAAACGCTGCAAACAAAAGGAAGCACAAGGGCATCAGTCTCGCCGACACAGAACCGCTTTTCTACGACAACAATGCCCTGACGCTCCTGGACAGCGACCATGATGAGCAACGGTGGATCGTTATGGGTAAGGATGCTGTGGGCCGGGTACTGGTGGTTGTCTACACCTACCGCGATCCGAACTTCGTTCGAATCATTTCTGCTCGCATCGCCACCCACAATGAGCGCCGCCAATACCTGGAGGCTTGAACCATGAAAGAAGAATACGACTTCAGCAGCGCCAAACGTGGGCCGGTTGCCGCCAGTAAAGGCAAGACCCGCATCACCATCATGCTCGATGACGCCGTGATAGAGGCAGCACGCGAGCTCGCAGAGAGTGCGGGATATGGCTATCAGACCGTGATCAACAATACCTTGCGCCAAGCCTTGCTGAACGCAAAAGGTCAGGGTCCGACGCCTGCCTCTGCCATTGACGCAGGCATCAAACACCTGAAGAAGGGCATTACCGCTGCTGAACTGAAATCACTGGAGCAGACGTTGAGTGTGGCAGCCAGTGAAATCAACCGGATGCTCGAAGCCGAGCACAGCCCGAAGGCAAAACCCAAAGCGACTCGAACACTGAACCATGCCTGACGCAGCGCTCAGTCAGGTCTTTCGCTTGAGCTGACCAGCTGCGCCAGCACCTGCCTCAACTCTGGATGCTGCGGCACGCGAATGTCGAACTCGCGCTCCAGCACCGCAATCACTTCATCAGCATTCGTGAGCTGCCGGCGCTCGCTCTCCTGGCCCATCCGGTGAATGGCATAGCTGCCGTTGTTGAGCGTGCGGCGCATCCCTGGCCCGGTGCGCGCCACCTTCAATTGCCCCCGAAACGGAGAGTCGGGATGGGTCGAGGCATACCAGTTGCCGATCTGGTAATCGATGTCTGACTGAACCTGAAGATCGAACACATACATCGGCCGCCACTCGCCCGCGACCTTCGCGCGCAACGCGTAGCTGCTGTCCTGGCGAACGATGCGGTACGGTTCATGACCGGTCGGCTGCTCCTCTTCAGTATCAAGGCGCAGCGGCGCCGTGGGTACCATGCCGCCGAAGCCGACATCCGCGATGTAACGAACCCCGTCCAGGGTGACCAGGCTCAAGCGGTGAGTGCGCGCGGTCAACGCGTCTTCAGGACCGCCCATCACCACCCGCCCGGTGATCCCTCGGGCTTCGAACCCCAGTTGCTGAAGCAGGGCTAGGAACATGTTGTTGAGTTCGTAACAGTAGCCGCCTCGCCCATCATGCAGGACTTTGCGCTCGACCGAAGGCAGGTCGATGGGCACCGGAACCCACAACATCGTCGACAGGGTTTCAAAAGGGAACGTTGCGGTATGACGCGACTGCAACTCGCGAAGGGTGTCGAGCGTGGGCGACGGCGGCGTGTCATAACCGAGGCGTTTCAGGTAGAGGTCAACGTTCGATAGTTCAGCCTGAATCATCAATGGCTCCTTGCTCAGGACACGTGCGCCATCACCAAACGGGTGGCAGACGCCAGAACATCACGACGCGCTTCGGCGTCTTTTTGATGTTGGGTGAAGTAAACCGCGAGCACCACGGGTGCGCCTGTCTGTGGCCAAAGCACCGCCACATCGTTTGTGGTGCCGTAGTCGCCGCTACCGGTTTTATCGCCGACGATCCAACCCGTCGGTGTGCCGGCCCGAATGCTCGCATCGCCAGTGGTGTTGCCCTTGAGCCAGGTCACCAACTGCTCGCGCTGTGGCGTTGCCAACGCATCACCCAGCACCACTTTCTGCACGCTGGCGGCCATCGCTGCCGGTGTCGTGGTATCACGCTGATCTTCAGGAATGGCCGTATTCAACTCCGGCTCCTGGCGATCCAGCCGGAACGCCGGATCACCCAGGCCTTTGGCAAACAGGTTAACCGCTGCCACTCCACCTAACTCCTTGATCAACAAGTTGGCGGCAGTGTTATCGCTGTATTGCAACGTGGCGGCGCACAGCTGCGCGATGCTCATGCCCTGTTCCAGATTCTGTTTGGCGATGGGGGCGTAAGACAGCAGGTCGGCTTCAGCATAGGCAATATGCTTTTCCAGCAACCCCGGCTCAGCCATGCTTTTGTGCAACACCGCTGCGGCCAACATCAACTTGAAAGTACTGCAGAACGGAAAACGCTCACCGCCCCGATACTGAATCTCGTGACCATTGGCAGTGTTGATCAAGGCAACGCCCAATCGACCTTTCGCACTGTTCTCCAACTCGGCAAGTTTCTTGTACAACTCGGCCAGCGGTTTATCCGCAGCCGAAGCGTTAGCCCAGGCCGGAACGACCAGTGTGATCAATGGCAGTGTCAGACCTGCCTTCAACAATGAACGTCGCGAAGGTGAATACTTCATGTGGTGCCTCATAAAAAACAAACATTACAGGCGGGTCCACTGTGCAACCGCGCCCCGCCCTTTCATCAGACTTCTGGATGCACGACCACTTCAGGATTTCCTTCCATCGACATTACCACCGTGCGGTTTCGACCCAAGTTTTTCGCCTGATACAACGCCGCGTCTGCCCGCTCGATAAACATTTCGATGCTATCCCCGTCTTTGGGCACAAACGCATAACAGCCCAGGCTCACCGTCAGATGCCCCGAAGGCGCGCCTGAATGGATGATGTGCTTGTCCTTGAGACTGTGGCGGATCTGCTCGGCAATCGTAAAGGCGCCGTGAATGTCCGTGTCGGGCAACAGCACCGCAAACTCTTCACCGCCATAACGCACCGCCAGGTCGGATTTGCGCAGACAACAACTGTTTACCGCGCGCGCCACTTCCGCCAGGCACTGATCCCCCGCCACATGACCGTAGGCATCGTTGTAACGTTTGAAAAAATCGATATCGAGCATGATCAGGCTCAACGAACTCTGTTGGCGCGCACCCCGTGCAAATTCGATGTCCAGCGCCCGCTCGAACAGCCGACGATTCGCCAACCCGGTCAGGCTATCGTGAGTCGCGATCACTTCCAGCTGCTCTTGCGCAGTCCGCAAATCCGCCTCGATAAGCTCACCATTGCGAACCTGCAGCACAAATACCCAACCGAACAAACCTACACCGAGCACCACCAGGGCGACGACGACGCTGGATTGATAGGCGTTGGCGTACCAGCCCCGAAGAATCGTCTCCTTCGGGGTCGCCGCGGCAACCACCAGCGGGTAGGCGTCCAACTGACGATAGCCATATAGCCGGATCACGTTATCCACCACCGAACGGATCATCCCATTGCCGAAACTGGCATGGGGCAGGTACTTCTGGAAAATATCCCCATGTGCCAGAGACTCGCCTATTCGCGCTTCCTCGAACGGTCGCCTGGCCAGCAGCGTACCGTCCGACAACGCCAGAAACATCACGCCGTTGTCATCGATGCTGAAGCTCTTGAAGAACTGATCGAAGTACGACAGCTTGATCCCGGCCAGCAGCACGCCCTGGAACTCGCCATGCGGGTCGTTTATCCGCCGGGAAATCGGAATGATCCACTCGCCATTCTGCCGGCTACGAATCGCCGGCCCAATGTGCGCGAGCAAGGTAGGATTCTGCTGATGGAACTTGAAGTAGTCGCGATCGGCCACACCTCCGCGACGCGGCAAGTCATCAAACGATGTCACCACCCACTGGCCGTTTTTATCGAACAGAAACAGCCCGTGTAACTGCTCGAGCGCCTGCACCCGACGTGCGAAGATCTGTTGCAGCCGCGGGTTCTGCATTACGCCAAAACCCTCTGCCTGAATCCAGTCGACCAGGCTGGTCATCACCAGGTCCGCGCCCAAAAACGTGTCTTGCGCCTGCTGCGCCATCGCCCGCGTCAGGTTCGACGACGCCACCTCAGCCAACGACAAATCGTAGCGCCGGGACTGTTCCAGTTGCAGGTAAAGCAAACCACACAAACACAGGCAAACCGCCGCAACAAACATCATCGCAGCCTTGCGCAGCGGCAGGCGTTTAAGCGGGCCGCCGGGGGTGTAATGAGGGTCGTGAATGGGGGTAGGCAAAAGCGTCATCCTTGAAGGGTAAGGCATGAGCAAAAGCCCAGATCCCTTAATGGCGGGGGAGCTTAGCCTACAGGAGTGATGAGGGGCAATTGTGGTGCTAGCCATAACCCCCGCTTCTTGTTTTCTCCTGTAATGTTCAACGCATTTGTTGATGCTCGTTTGAAACGCCAATGCTTCCCACCAAAACTGCCCTGTGAGTGTCCACGCTCGATGAAATATAAAGACAGCACGGCATCGCTGGACACCGCCAGAAAAATTCTCAAGGTGAACCACGCCGGGGAATTCGGCGCTATCAACATTTACCGATCGCAGATCTTTGTATCGCGCCTGCTACGCAAAGACTACGTGCCTCTTCTGGAAAGCTTCATGGAAGACGAAAAACGTCACATGAACCGGTTCTGGGAAGAGATACAGCGCCGCAACGGCATCAAGTGCAAGAGCTACTGGCTCTGCGGTGCCGGGGGTTGGTTCATGGGTTTTATCTCGGCACTGCTCGGCAAAAGCGGCGTCATGGCCTGCACCTGGGCCGTGGAATCGGTCGTGGTGAGCCATTTGAAAAACCAGCTCTCCTACCTTGAAAGCCGGAACGATCTGGCGGCCTATGAAACGGTCCAGTCGATTCTGGAAGATGAGGAAAACCACCGCGATACCGGTCGAGTCGAGGGCGGCAGCGCGCTGCTGTATGGGCCGTTCAGATGGATGATCAGTTTGTTTACGGAGGGTGTCATTCGGTTTGGGATGCGGTAAAACAAGGGCTCCCTAAAACCGTCTACACAAGCCAATCCATGGAGGAAAAGCATGAACACTCTGAACCGCCCCGCAACCATCAACACCGTTGTGTTCGACCTCGGCAACGTCCTGATTCGCTGGAACCCAAGAAACCTTTACCGGAAGATCTTCGGCGAAGACGTACAGGCCATGGAGACTTTTCTTTCCGAGGTCTGCCCTCCCGAGTGGAACGAGCGCCAGGACGCAGGCCGGTCGTGGCAGGAAGGGGTCGAGGAAGCCATCGCGCGGCATCCGTCGCAAGAGGCGCTGATTCGTGCGTACCACGAGCGCTGGGAAGAGACACTCGGCGGCGTACTGGAAGAGAGCGTGCAGATCCTCGATGAACTGCACGCCAAAGGCGTCCGCCTGCTGGCCCTGACCAACTGGTCCGCCGAAACCTTCCCGATTGCCCTTCAGCGCTTTCCCTTTCTGCAGACATTCGAGGGCATTCTGGTGTCCGGCGAAGAAGGTCTCATCAAGCCCGACCCGGCGATCTTCCAGCTACTGAAATCTCGCTACCGGTTCGAAGGTCACCATGCGGTGTTTATCGATGATCACGCGCCGAACATCGCAGGTGCACGTCAGGAAGGCTTCAATGCGCTGCAGTTCACCAGTGCCGCGCAACTGCGCAAAGACCTGGCAGCGCTGGGGTTGCCCGTGCTTGTGCAGAATGAACCGGCATGACCAACTACCCGCCCTTAAGCCCTGAGGATAAAACCAAAATCCGCTGTGCACTGGCTGACGCTTTCGTTGACACCGCGGTGGACTATGCCTACATCGCACGGCAAATCCAGGGTTACGACATAGCGCTGGTCGAAGAGATTTTCTTCTCGCAAGTGACTGCTGCCTGCCACTGGAATGCGCAAACGCCAATCCCTCCAATCTGGACAGGGTTTGATGATGAGTGGCTGGAAGCTGAAATCGAAGAAATCCTCCGAGCTCGTAGAGAAAGCTGGCTCAAACGAAATGTCGATAAGCTGCTGGTCATTTGGTGGCGATTCAGGTTCAAAGACTTCTGGCTGGAAATCAAGAATAGCGTGCCAGAGTAAGCGAACTTACCAAGCAAAATGGGCGACCGAGGTCGCCCATTTTTATGCCAACAAATCGACAACACCCCCCATCAACGCATTGGCGGAACCCGAATATCACCTGCTCGACACTGACTTTTCACGCCCTTGCCGCAAGACCCGAACGACAAGTCCTTGCCCAGGCACACGCGCACTTCCGACAACTCGGGTCCGTTGCAGACAATCGCGATGCCATCCGCTGGAATCCCGGGGTTGCTCTGACGGAACATCTGCGCAATTTCCTGCGCCGGGAAGTAGATCTCGGTGCTCAAGGGCTTCAGCTTATCCGGGATTTTCACCGTGCCAACCGCCTTGTCCGCCATATCCAGATAACCCGAGGCACCAAGACCGCTGCAGGTGCCGTGCTTGGACCATTCATGCTGAAGCAATTTTGGCGTCACAAACAGCGTCAGCCCTTGTTTTTGCTCCGCTGGCGACAACGGCACCATCGGCGGACACGACTCCGGCCAACCGCCCTTGGCGTACTGCGGCCATAGACCGTGAAGGACAAAGCCATAGCCTTTGCCCGAGCATTGCGGGTTGTTCTGATGAGTCAGGCAAAACGTCGGCGACCAGGACAGCGTCAGCAGGTAGTAATCAAACACCCCCGCCACCGACTCGGTCTGCTGCTTATCGCGATGGGACCGAGCGTCGCTCATGCCGACGCTGCCAATCGTCAGCGCAAAGAGCGCAACCAGTGCATACAGTTTTTTCATTAACCCTCTCCCCGGAGGCGAATCGGTTGGTTGCCTCATTGTCGAGCTGACGTTTAATGCCAGCACGATTCTGCTCACACGGACATTTCAACCACCTGTTGCTCACAACAGGTTGTACATGCCGCGCCTATAGAAAAGCACAATGCGGTGAATTCGGTAGGATACTTAACGCAACGAAGAGTAACGCAACTGCCATGGCGGCATGGGAAATACGGCACATAAAGGACCGGCCACTCCCGACTTACAGACATGAGTGACCGGCCCTTTTTCCTTATGGCGTGTACGCCATTAAGTGTTCAGGTGTATGAAATCACCGGGGCAATATCAACTCTCATTGCCCAATGCCTGTTGCCTGGCATTTTTTTCATTCATACGTTCTGGCGTTGTATTGAGTTCCAGATCGAACTGCCGCTGTACCGCATCTTGATCGTAGAAACATCCAACCCAGTAGTTATCCGGCTCGCCAGTAGACATCGCCTGCAGCGTTCGGTCGTCCATGACCTTACGGAAATCGTTGGCCTCACCGCCGCTGCCGGTATTCGCCAGTTGCAACTGCTGAGCCGTTGTCCGGATATCCACACCGGGTTGAGTGGACGGCACCCGCAGGTAAAAACTGCGATGGTCGCTCATCACCGCCACCGACGAACTCACGTTACCAAAGGACAGCGCAGGTTCGATGGTCCAGGCCAGACCGCCCCACGGTTCGAACTCCGACGCTGCGGTCAGCGTCAGCTCTTTGCGTTCAACCAGACCGTTGAAGACCATAACGTCTTGCAAAGAAGCCGTGCAGTGCGTCAAACGCTCGATCAAATCCCGCTGATCCAGCGGCTGAGCGTTTACGGCCAGGCTCGCGAAGGCGGTGAACGCCAACACTGCCCAAGAGGATTGAACACGCACTTACGGCTTGAACACGCAGTCAGTCAGGGCCATGTATTCCGAACCCATCGTCATCGCCAGTACGCACACCGCTTTAAAGTCGGTACCGACCGCCATCGCGTCCATCTTGTTCGACTCGTCCGCGTCAAAACCCGTCAGTCTTGCCAGTACTTCATCAGAATCGGCAAGACCGGCCTCCATCACGGCTTCGCCGGAGAAGTTCTTTGAAACGCCGAGAACGCTGCCGGAAATCAGAATCTCTTTCTTGAACTGCGGCATGTTCATGGAGGACTGATTGTGCTCAAGGTAGCTGTCATACAACTCCCCCAAGTCAACCTTCTCAGGAGCCGAGGCACAGGCGAGGCTCGCCACCAATACCAACCCGAGGGACGCGATGGATTTCACACTTTGCTTGATCATATTTAAAATTTCACACGTATGTTAACCGATGAGATCGGTAGGCCAGATATCATTCCTTGAGCTGAATACGAGTTACTCTATCCAGTGACTCACTAACACCAACAACTCTGATTGCTACTCTATCGATAGATACAAATAGAACAGACACCTGCAAAGTACGCAGTAACTTTCAATCGAGTGTTAGTTCGACTCTCGAAAAATCGAGCGCGGAGTTTACAGGACAACAGCAGTGCCCTTCAACCAAGCTTCCGACAGGAAAACAGGACAATAGCCACAGCTTCCCGCCGTAAAAACACAGTCCAATCGCGCTTTTTTCTCTGAGCTTTTTTCGGTCTGGTCATCGCATGCCCAGGTGAAGTACCTTGGTGTGGCATCGCTAAAATTCACACCACGATAGGGAATCGGAATGAGTAAGGCAGATGAGCTCGCTGTAAAACTGAAACAGAAACAACAAACCCGTGCGGACGCGGAAGCCTGCGCAGATACGGCGATTGAGCATTGGCCGATACAGGTCTATGCGATGTACCACCAGCTTGAAGCATGGCTGGAGCCACTGACCGAAGCTGGCTTGAACATTCGCCGCATCCCCACACACGTTATCGAAAACCTCCCCTCCGGCGAGAGCTTCAACTACGCCATCGACAAACTGCTGATCGAGGGCAACCACCACAGCATCACCCTCGACCCCATCGCGCGCTTCGTCATTGGCGGCATGGGTCGTGTCGATATCCTCTCAAAAGGTCAAGAGCTGTATCTACTCCGGACCGAGACCGAACACGGTGAAGCGCGCTGGCAAATCCAGAGCCTCCCGCGCAGCGGACAACCGCAGCCTGATCCGGTTGAGCTCGATGAGGACAACTTTCTCTCGGTGATACAGGAAGGTCTGGAGCTCTAAAGCAGAGCGCCACGCAGGGAAGCATTGCGGTGTGTCACCCTTCCCTGCCGATCCCGAAAAAATGGGCGACCCGATGCGGTCGCCCATTTTCTTTTCAGCCAAGAAATCCACTCCCTGATGTCACTCACCGCGCTTTACCTGATATCCGACAATCCGTATATTCGCCAAACCATATATTTGCCCCCGGCCCGGCGCCCTACGGAGTAACCGATGAAAGTCCTGTTCATGTGCACGGCCAACAGCTGCCGCAGCATCCTGTCCGAAGCCATGTTCAACCACCTCGCACCGGCAGGTTTCGAGGCGGTGAGCGCCGGCAGCTTTCCCAAAGGCCAGGTCCTGCCGCGCAGCCTGACCACCTTGCGGGCCGCCGGCATTGCCACTGACGGGCTGAGCAGCAAGGGCAACGACGCCTTTGCAGACAGCCCGCCAGACATCGTCATCACCGTGTGCGACAAGGCCGCCGGTGAAACTTGCCCGGTGTATTTCGGCCCCGCACTCAAGGCGCATTGGGGGCTTGAAGACCCGTCCGACGTCAGCGGTAGCGAAGAACAAATCACCGCCGCCTTCAACGCCACACTGGCGACCATCGAAACCCGTTGCCGCGCTTTCCTCCAGTTGCCCTTCGAACGCCTCGACGCCGCTGCACTCCAGCGCGAACTCGAGCGCATCGCCACCCTTTAGCCTGGAGCGCCGCATGAACGATCAACTGCCAAACCTCGACACGCTGCTTTCCGACACCCTGCACCACGCCGCGGTCGACAACCCCAAGCCACGCATATTGCTGCTCTATGGTTCGACCCGCCCGCGCTCGTTCAGCCGCCTGCTGGTGGAAGAAGCGGCCCGGTTGCTGGAACACTTCGGCGCCGAAACGCGGATCTTCAACCCGTCCGGCCTGCCGCTGCCGGATGACGCGCCCAGCGACCACCCGAAAGTCCAGGAACTGCTGACCTTGATGCAGTGGTCCGAAGGCCAGGTGTGGTGCTCGCCGGAACGCCACGGCTCGATGTCCGCCGTGTTCAAGGCGCAAATAGACTGGGTGCCGCTGGCGATGGGCGCCGTACGCCCGACCCAAGGCAAAACCCTGGCCGTGATGCAGGTCTCGGGCGGCTCGCAGTCGTTCAACACCGTCAACCAACTGCGCGTACTGGGGCGCTGGATGCGCATGTTCACCATCCCCAACCAGTCCTCCGTGCCGAAGGCCTTCTTGGAGTTCGACGATCAGAACCGCATGAAACCCTCCGCGCTCTACGACCGCGTGGTCGACGTGATGGAAGAACTGCTGAAATTCACCCTCCTGCTACGCGACCGCCCCGACCTCGTCGACCGCTACTCGGAGCGCAAAGAAAGCGCGGAGGAACTGAGCAAGCGGGTTAATCAGCGTTCGATATAAAGCCTCGAAATAAACAAGGAGCGACCGCAATGGCCGCTCCTGCATATTTTCTACAACTTCTGTAACACTTTAATTATTCGCACTCCCTTCGATCACATTCTTTTACATCTGAGGTACACATTCTTAACAATTGCATTCCACTCGTTGATTAGCATGGACACACCTTATGCGAATTCAGGGACGTCGCTATTCCAACGGATGCCTTATGAAGGAAAGCAAATGCCTACTGAACAAATCATCATCTTTGTTGCCGTTACAGTCATTGGCCTTGTATGGGCGGCCAGAAGAGATTTAAAAAACCGAAAGAAAGAACAGGCTACGAAAGAGGCCAATGAGAGCGTAGATTGACTATCAGTCACTTACAAAAATGAGTGGGCAAATAAAGTTAATTATTATAAAAAACCAACCCGCCCCACTGACTGCACCGACAGCTATCTACACAAAGCTGAAACACGGAATAGAACCATGTCCGTAGCAGCTGCCGAGCCCGCGAGGCTGCGTTCGAGGACAAAGTCCTCGCAAATCCTGAGTACGTGGTTTGCATGACGGAACGCGTGACTGATTCACCACCGCCTCATCCGAACACAACCCAGGCCTGACGCAGCCTCGCAGGCTCAACAGCTGCTACAGAACGGGACAACCCAACCAAAAAGGGGCAACCTCACGGCCGCCCCTTTGCTTTACCTCTGCAACCGCCGCCCAACCACATCCATCAAATCACACCCATCGCGCAGCGGAATCGCCAGCACCCGCGCGAAATCCTGCAACAGCAACGCATCACGACCAAGCCCCTCGCCCAGGGAAAGCGTTTCCAGCAATTGCGTCACGCTGCAAATGCGGTACGCCGCCGTGTCGTGCAGTACATCGATCGGCGCTTCGGTATCGATCAGCAGCGACGCAATTGTGCAGTCGATGCCGGTGATCGGCATGTATCGAGTCATGACAGAACCTCCAGTGAATGAACCAGCGTGAGCACTCAGTGACGAGCCGTGGACGAAACCCCGGATGCCAAGTCCGGCGTGTCGAAGTGCTCCAAGGCGCGGTTCACCAACAACTCGCTGAGTACCACCAGTTGCTGCACCGCCAACGCGACATGACGGCGTGAGCCTTCGAGCTCGAAGGCCAGGTCGGTGGTCATAGCGTTTAGGGACGCGAGGGTTTCGGAGGTGTGGATTAACAGGGTTTCGGTGTCGATGTTGGGGGCAATGGTGAAGATGTGGGTGGTGGGGTCGGAAACGGCTGGGGTCTCGGGGGGATTGGGGGTGATCTTTTTCATGAGTGAAGCTCCTTTAGCATTTATGGGTGCTTGGGCTCCTTTAGCGATAGAACGGACTTCCACATCCGGCCGCTGATTTTGCAGCGACGTGGGAAGGTTATCTGGGGAGGTGACTGTGGGTAAAGCGGCTGGAACCGATGCGGGTTGCGGGAAATGTCCGATGAGGGTGTGGTGTGTTGGAAGCTGGATTCAATCGTAAAAAAATCGTGGGGGTGTCAGAAATTTTGTGTTCGGGCATAACATGAGTAAGAGGTGCATGTATGCCAACCAAAAAGAAACCTGCGTTGCGAGAGCTGCCGAAAATCCCGAAAGAGCTGCTCGAGCAATTCACCGATGGACCGATGACCGCTGAAGCCATCGAGGACGCGTCTGCGGCGTTCAAGAAGGCTTTGATCGAGCGAGCCCTGAGTGCTGAGCTCGGGCATCACTTGGGCTATCCGCCGGGCGCGCAGCGTCCAGAGGATGAAACCAATCAGCGCAACGGCAAAAGCGGCAAGACGGTTCTAACCGGCGACGGCCCGCTCCGACTGGATATTCCTCGCGACCGGGACGGCAGTTTTTCCCCTATCCTGATTCCCAAACACGAGCGCCGCTACACCGGGTTTGATGACAAGATCATCGCCATGTATGCCCGTGGAATGACTGTCAGAGAGATCCGTGCGTTTCTTTCAGAGCAGTACGGTACTGACGTTTCTCCCGACTTCATCAGCTCGGTAACCGACGAGGTCATGGCAGAGATCGGTGCATGGCAACAGCGGCCTTTGGAGCCGATGTACCCGGTGATTTTCTTCGATGCTCTACGGGTCAAAATCCGCGAAGAGGGGCTGGTTCGCAACAAGGCGATCTACTTGGCCCTAGGTGTTTTGCCTGACGGAACACGCGATATTCTCGGCATTTGGATAGAAAATACCGAGGGCGCCAAATTCTGGATGAAGGTGTTCAACGACCTCAAGACACGCGGCGTCGAAGACGTGTTGATTGCTGTGACCGATGGCCTTAAAGGCATGCCAGAAGCGCTCAACGCCGTATTTCCAGACACGACACTGCAAACATGCGTTGTCCATCTGATCCGCAACAGTCTTGATTATGCAGCCTGGGATAAACGCCGCGAACTGGCCAAGGCGCTCAAACCGATCTATCAGGCAGTCACCGCCGAAGCGGCTGAGCAGGCGCTGGATGCATTTGAAAACGGGCCATGGGGCAAGCAGTACCCGACGGTAGTGGCGGCTTGGCGCCGCGCTTGGGATCGTGTGATTCCATTTTTCGTGTTCCCGCCGGCGATCCGAAAAGTGATCTACACGACTAACGCCATTGAGAGCATCAACGCTCAGCTGCGCAAGATCATCAAGACCCGCGGCCACTTCCCGACCGACGATGCGGCAACGAAACTGATCTGGCTTGGGCTACGCAATATCACCGCAAACTGGGGCTCAGCGGCACATGACTGGAAAAGCGCGATGAATCAATTTGCGATTCTGTACGGAGATCGACTTATCAGGCCGACCTGGTAAAAGCACGACCTGCCTGACGGCAGGCCGTTACCGGCCCGCACACAAAATATCTGACAGTCCCGGCCGTCATCGCGAGCAAACTCGGCTCCCACAGGAGATGGGGCAGCCAGACCAGACTCAATCGTTGACCAGTTTCCCAACCCGAATCGCTTCCCGCCCCGCCACCTTCGCCTGCCAGATCCCCGGCTGCGTATACCGCCCGCGATCCAGCGCAAACAACACCCCGCTGGTCCCGGCACACACCACCGTCACCCGATCACTCAACGGATCGACCACCTCAAACAACGCATCGCCCTTCTCGACCCACTCCCCCGCCTCACGCAGAAAACTCACCACCCCGTGATGCGGTGCAAACAGATACTCCGTGCCCTCGAACGGCATCCCCTCACAGCACTCATCCGGCGCGTGCGGCCACTGCCCGGCAATAAAACCCTGCTCTGCCAGAAACCCGAGGATCGCCTCGCAATTGGCCTGAGCCTGATCAACCCGCGTGTCACCCATGCTCCCCAATTCCAGCGTCGTCGCCAGGTTGGCCGGTGGAATCGCCGCCTCTGGAAACGCCTTGGCCAACCGCAACCACGGCGACGAACAGGACTCATCGAACGAGCTGCCACCGGAGTCTTCGCACAACAACGCCACACCGGCCTTCAACCGTGCCGCCAAAGACTGCCACCGCGGCCAGTGTTGCGGCAGCGCATAAAGATGAATGACCGCCTCGAAATCGCAATGCAGATCCAGGGTGATCTCAGCCTCACAGGCATGCCGCAACAGCAAACGGTGCAGGGCTTCCAACTGTGAAGCCGGTGCTGGCAACCGGTCGAGAACCTGACCCATGGTCTGACGGATCAACGCGATGTTGGCCTCGGCGTCGTTGCCCAACTGCGAACCGATCAACTCCCCCACCGGCCCGCTGAGTTCGTAGAACGACCGGTTGAAATTCTTCCCGCTGCCCAGTTCGAAACGGCCCATGTGGGCGCTTTGCAGATGCTGATCCAGGCCAATCGGGTTGGCCACCGGCACCAGTTCGATAACACCGTTGAGCTGGCCCTGGGCTTCAAGTTCGGTGAGACGCTTCTTCAGCTCCCAGGCCGTGCGCATGCCCGGCAGCTCATCGGCATGCAGGCTGGCCTGAATGTAGACCTTGCGCGGACCCGCGCCAAAACGAAACACACTGAGGCTGCGCTCGGTGCCGAGGTGGCTCCAGGGCAATTGATGGTCGATACGTTGCATGGCGGGCTCCTGTGTTGAACTCTGCCTGGTGACCTTTGCGTTTGCCTGCAGACGTCTGTAACCGGCCTTCAGAAACGCCTCGTTTTCAGTCAAGATGCCACAGGTTCCGACGGAAAAGCCGACCGTACAACCCTCCGCCACCAGAGAGCCGCGCCATGCCCGAGCAATCGACCTCGCTGAACCTGATCCAGCACCACCCCGCTGAAGGCCCGGGGGCGATTGACGATTGGGCCGAGTCCCGAGGGCTGACGCTGAAGGTGTTTCGCGCGGACCTTGGTCAGCTTCCGCCCGCAGGCGCTGCGCCGGTGATCATTCTGGGCGGGCCTTATGAGGCCAATGCAGGTCCGCAGTGGCTGGCAGAAGAGCGCAAGTGGCTGGCGGCAAGCATCGCGCAAGGCGCGCCAGTGTTCGCCATTTGCCTGGGTGCGCAATTGCTGGCCCTGAGCCTGGGCGGGAATGTGCGGCGAATGGCCCGGACCGAAACCGGCTGGACCCAGGTTACGTTCGCTGACGGGCACGCACTGAACGTACTGGAATGGCATGAGGACGCGATTGATCTGCCACCCGACGCCCGATTGCTGGCCAGCAGCGCCCAGTGTGAGCAGCAGATGTACGCCGTCGGCTCGACGCGTGTGGGATTGCAGTTTCATCCGGAATGGAACGCCGAGTCGGTAGCGCTACTCAATGCCCACTTCGGCAATGAGTCCCCCCTGCCCCGCGATCAGGACGACAGCGCCGCTTACCGCCTAGTGTTCGACTGGTTGCAGGCGACGCTGGATGAGTGGCATGCAACCGCGTCCGGGGTCTAGCAATTCCCCCTGTGGCGAGGGAGCTTGCTCCCGCTCGGCTGCGAAGCAGTCGTAAACCTGTCAGTGCGTTCTCTCAGGATAAACGCATCAACTTTATGGCGACCGCTTCGCGATCGAGCGCGAGCAAGCTCCCTCGCCACAAGAGCTGACTCGACGGCGTGTCGTGATCAGCACTCGCATCCGATTGCCGCACTGGTTGGGCGTTCAACCGGGTGGCTCAGTTCAAAGCCTTCATCCAGCCAGCCGGTCACTCCGCCGATCATTTCCTTGACCGGGTATTCCAGCGCCGCGAGCTTCACCGCAGCCTTGTTCGCGCCGTTGCAGTGCGGACCGGCGCAATACACCACGAACAGCGTGGTTTTCGGGTAAGCCGCCAGGACCTCGGCGTTGATCAAGCGCCCAGGAATGTTGATCGCGCCCGGCACATGTCCGCGCTCGAACGCCAGTGGACCCCGCACATCCACCAGAACGAAGTCCACATCACCCGCCTGCTGGCTGCCAAAGACGTCGGAACAGTCGGTTTCAAAGGTCAGGCGGTTGCTGAAATGCATCAGGGCAACGGCGGATGGGGCGGCAGGAATTTCGCGAACCAGGCTGGTCATGGGTGCTCTCCAAAGCGTGTGTGGGCGTGAGAGGACTGTATCCAACTCGCCGATACCGCTACAGTGGCGCACAAGACACTCACTGGGAATTTTCCGCCAAATGCACACTGAACCCGGATTAGTCGCGATTCTGGCCTACGACGGTCTCTGCACCTTCGAGTTCGGGATTGCCGTGGAGATCTTCGGGCTGGCACGGCCAGAGTTCGACTTTCCTTGGTACGAACACCGGATCGTCGCTGTCGATCAGGGGCCGATGCGCGCCATGGGCGGCATTCAGGTATTGGCGGACGGCGGCATGGAGCTGCTGGACACCGCGCGGACCATCATCATTCCCGGTTGGCGCAGCCGCACTGAACCAGTGCCTGAAGCCCTACTTTCGGCCCTGCGCCAAGCGCATGCCCGAGGCGCGCGGCTGCTGTCGATCTGCTCCGGGGTGTTTGTACTCGCAGCCACGGGGTTGCTCGACGGGCTGAGCGCAACAACTCACTGGCGTTATACCGAGGAACTGTCCGAACGCTTCCCGAACATTCTGGTCGACCCCGACGTGCTGTATGTCGATGCGGGGCAGTTGATCACGTCCGCCGGCAGCGCCGCCGGCATTGACGCGTGCCTGCACCTGGTGGCACGGGACTTTGGCACCCAGGTCGCCAACTCGGTGGCACGCCGGTTGGTGATGTCGCCGCAACGTACCGGCGGGCAGGCACAGTTCATTCCCGCCCCCGTCAGCCGCACACCCCGCAGCGATCTGTCGCGCGTCATGCAATGGGCCCGCGAACGCCTGCATGAACCGTTGGGTGTGCGCGAACTGGCGAGTCAGGCAGCGATGAGCGAGCGAACTTTTTTACGACGGTTCAGCGAAGCCACCGGTGCCTCGCCCAAATCCTGGCTGCAACAACAACGGCTGGCACGCGCCCGGGAACTGCTGGAAAGCAGCGCGCACAACACCGAGTCCATCGCGCTGCAATGTGGTTACCGTTCGGTGGAGAGTTTTCGGGTGGCGTTTCGCAGCGTGGTCGGGCTGCCGCCGTCGGTGTATCGGGAGCGGTTTGGCCGCGAGGTGAAAACGCTGTCGATGTGAGGGGTGATTGCCAATCCACTCACCCGCAAACACAGCAATACTGCGTTTGCGGGTGATGTACAGCGCCGCGGCTTAGTGCCCGCTGCGCAGCATTTCGTTCGGCACATATTTGCCGATTTCAAACTTGCCGATCGCTGCGCGGTGCACTTCGTCCGGGCCATCGGCCAGACGCAGCGTACGTTGCATGGCGTACATGTAGGCCAGCGGGAAATCGTTGGAGACACCCGCACCACCGTGGATCTGAATCGCCCGGTCGATCACCTTCAAGGCCACATTCGGCGCCACCACCTTGATCTGGGCGATTTCGCTTTTCGCCACTTTGTTGCCCACGGTGTCCATCATGTAGGCGGCTTTGAGGGTCAACAGCCGCGCCATGTCGATTTCCATCCGCGAGTCGGCGATCTTGTCGATATTGCCGCCCAAGCGCGCCAGCGGTTTACCGAAGGCGGTGCGGTTGATCGAACGTTTGCACATCAACTCCAGTGCGCGCTCCGCCATGCCGATCGAGCGCATGCAGTGGTGAATCCGGCCTGGGCCAAGGCGCCCCTGGGCGATCTCGAAGCCACGCCCCTCACCCAGCAGCACGTTTTCATAAGGTACGCGGACGTTCTCGAACAGCACTTCGGCGTGACCGTGAGGCGCGTCGTCGTAACCGAACACCGGCAGCGGACGAACGATCTTCACGCCAGGCGTATCCACCGGCACCAGGATCATCGAGTGCTGCTGGTGACGCGGTGCGTCGGGGTTGCTCAGGCCCATGAAAATCAGGATTTTGCAGCGTGGATCGCATGCGCCGGAGGTCCACCACTTCTTGCCATTGATCACCCACTCGTCGCCATCACGCACTGCACGGGCGGCCATGTTGGTGGCGTCGGAGGACGCCACGTCCGGTTCAGTCATGGCGAACGCCGAGCGGATCTCGCCGCGCAGCAGCGGCTCCAGCCAGCGCTGCTTCTGTTCTTCATTGGCGTAGCGCACCAATACTTCCATGTTGCCGGTATCCGGCGCCGAGCAGTTGAACGGCTCAGGTCCGAGCAAGGAGCGGCCCATGATTTCCGCCAATGGTGCGTATTCCAGGTTGGTCAGGCCGGCGCCCAGTTCGGACTCCGGCAAAAACAGGTTCCACAAGCCTTCAGCCTTGGCCTTGTTTTTCAGCTCTTCCATGATCGCCGTCGGCTGCCAGCGATCGCCTTCAGCGACCTGACGTTCGAACACCGCTTCGGCTGGATAAACGTAAGCATCCATGAACGCAGTCACGCGTTCACGCAGTTCCTGGACCTTGGGGGAATAGGCGAAATCCATGGGCAGCTACCTTTTTTGACGAGGTGTTGAAGACGTTGTTGAGGTCATGAATCGATGCTAGATCAGCGTTGATAATTTACCTAGCCTATTCTCGGCGTGTATTAACATTCATCACCGATATATGATCGACTGATCGAGCCCCCTGCTCCAATAACAAAAGCCAAGAGCGAAACGCCATGAACCTAAGCAAGGTCGACCTCAATCTTTTCATCGTCTTTGACGCGATCTACACCGAAGCCAACCTGACCCGCGCCGGGCAAATTGTCGGCATTACCCAGCCTGCGGTGTCGAACGCTCTGGCCCGCCTGCGCGAGACCTTCAACGACCCATTGTTCGTGCGTACCGCCCAGGGCATGGTGCCCACGCCCATGGCGCAAAACATCATCGGTCCGGTGCGCAACGCGCTGTCGCTGCTGCGGGTATCGGTGCAGGAAAGCCGGATTTTCAACCCGTTGCAGGCGGTCAAGACCTATCGCATCAGCATGACCGACCTCACCGAGGCGGTGATCCTGCCGCCGCTGTTCCAGCGCCTGCGACGCCTGGCGCCGACGGTGATCATCGAGAGTTTTCTGTCGAAACGCCGCGAGACCACCAAGGAACTCGCCGCTGGCCGCCTGGACTTTGCCGTCGATGCACCGCTCAACACCGATCCGCAAGTGCGTCACGTCAAGTTGATGGAAGATCGCTACGTGTGTGCCATGCGCAAGGGCCATCCGATGGCGAGCAAGGAAAAATTCAGCCTCGACGACTACCTGTCACTGACCCATGTGCACATTTCCAGCCGCCGCAGTGGTCTCGGTTATGTCGACCTGGCCTTGGGCAAAATGGGCATCCAGCGCAAGATCGCCCTGCGCTCGCAGCATTACCTGATGGCCTCCCAGGTGTTGCAGCAAACCGACATGGTAATGACCGTGCCCGAGCGTTTTGCCCGGCGTCATGACCTGCACGCCTTTTATCTGCCGGTCAATGATGTGCCGCCGGTGGAGACCCACCTCTACTGGCACGAAAGCACCGATCAGGACCCGGCCAACCGCTGGATGCGTGAGCAGATGATCGAGTTGTGCCAGCAAGTGACGGCGCATGAGAAGAAGCTCGACAAAATGTAGGAGCGGGGGGACGCCTAGTTCTTGCCTGCGATGGGGTCGCTGCGGTGCACCTGATCGCCCGTGTAATCGTTCATCGCGGGCAAGAACTAGGCGTCCCCCCGCTCCTACAGGTGCTCGATCTGCTTGACGTTTACGTCAAGCTGGAATTAGCTTAGCGCCATGACCTCTTTTTCGAGCGCGCCCATGAGCAGCCAGACCTATAGCATTTCCGACCTCGCCCGCGAGCTCGACATCACCACTCGCGCCATTCGCTTTTACGAAGAGCAAGGCCTGCTGAGCCCCGAGCGTCGCGGCCAGGAACGTATCTACTCGCCACGTGACAAGGTCAGCCTGAAGCTGATCCTGCGTGGCAAGCGCATCGGTTTTTCCCTGGCCGAGTGCCGCGAACTGATCGAGCTTTACGATCCCTCCAGCGGCAATCAGAAACAGCTGCACAGCATGCTGGCGAAAATCACCGAACGCCGTGAACAGCTTGAACAGCAATTGCTGGACATCGAGCAGATGAAACTGGAACTCGACACCGCCGAAGAACGCTGTGTCCAGGCGCTGGAACAGACGATCAAGAGCCAGCAGGCTATCTGATCGTTCCCACGCTCTCAAAACAACAGGTGAATTCCTTATGCCCCTCCCCACCCATGTACGCCTGATCGAAGTCGGTCCACGCGATGGTCTGCAGAACGAAGCCCAGCCCATCAGCGTTGCAGACAAGGTGCAGTTGGTCGATGCACTCAGCGCCGCTGGCCTTGGCTATATAGAAATCGGTAGTTTCGTTTCGCCGAAATGGGTACCGCAAATGGCCGGCTCGGCCGAGGTTTTCGCGCAGATCCAGCGCAAGCCCGGGGTGACCTACGGTGCACTGGCGCCGAACCTGCGCGGGTTCGAAGACGCGGTGGCTGCCGGGGTTAAGGAAGTCGCGGTATTCGCCGCCGCGTCCGAATCCTTCTCGCAACGCAACATCAATTGCTCGATCAGCGAAAGCCTGGCGCGCTTCGTGCCGATCATGGAGGCCGCCCGGCAACACGGGGTCAGTGTGCGCGGTTACGTGTCCTGTGTGCTCGGCTGCCCTTACGAGGGTGACGTGGCGCCCGAGCAAGTTGCCCTGGTTGCACGCGAGCTGTATGCGATGGGCTGCTACGAGGTCTCTCTTGGCGACACCATCGGTACCGGCACTGCCGGCGCAACGCGCAAGATGTTCGAAGTGGTTTCAGCCGACGTGCCACGGGACAAACTGGCCGGGCATTTCCACGACACCTACGGTCAGGCCATGGCCAACATCTATGCCAGCCTGCTGGAAGGGATTGCGGTATTCGACAGTTCTATCGCCGGCCTCGGCGGCTGCCCGTATGCCAAAGGCGCCAGCGGTAACGTCGCCACCGAAGACGTGCTGTACCTGCTCAACGGCCTGGGTATCGAGACCGGCGTCGACATGGACAAACTGATTCTGGCCGGCCAGCAGATCTGCAACGTCCTGGGCCGTCCTACCGGTTCACGCGTGGCCAAGGCCCGTAGCGCCCAGTGATGTGTCGGGGGTGTTACCGCACCCGCAACAAAACGAGTAACACGGAAACAACCTGACCGAATTTTTATGAACAATTTGTCCTACAAAATGTTAATTGCTTGATTTTAAAGGACTTTAAAAAGTTGGCATGGCTTCTGCTATCTCTATGGCATAACAAGAATAAAAAGCAGCAAACCTAATAAAAATAAGACGTAACGACTCTGACATAACAAAAACAACACGGCAGAGACGCAGCTAACAGATTTTTTTGGAGAAGGTGTGCTTTTCAGGGTGCTGCTTGCAGTAACCCGCAACCGGGCAGAGAACAATAAAACTACCTTCAGGTAGCTCCCGAACTGGTTGGATCGCTTGGCGAAAAAGCAGATCAGCGCTCAAAAAAATACGTTTGCTCTTGACCCCGGATGGGGGTCGCCCGAAACAGCGGTAAAGGGTCACGGTTGCCAAAAACAACAACAGACCGCCCCTTAATAATAAAAAAAGAGCAGGCAACGACAAATTAAAGGGGAGCTTCGGCTCCCCTTTGTGCTTTCTGGCGTTTGGTTTTTTTTGTCTGAAACATCAGCCCCTCCCACTTCCCCATTGCTTTTCACCGCTTGTCAGGACTGTCAAACCTGACAGGTCACAAACCATGCTCAACGTCCTATAACACGACAGCCTATCCCATACGGGTTAGCAGGGACGCTCATGATCCATCCCCCAAAGGCTTGGTGCTTTTCCGTTGCCTGAACCGTGTTCACTCAACGTCGCTTCGAATGAGTATCCGTCCCTTTATCTGGATCAAAGGAGACGAACATGACTGATTTACAGACATTCAAACTGCCAGACACGGTAACGGGCCTGACCGCCGATATCAGCTTGGGAGTAAAACTGATTCACGCCTGGCAAACTGATGGCATTTTTCAGATCGAAACTGAAGAGGAGCAGGATTACAAGACCCAAGCGGCAATCACTGCCAGCAAGGACTTTTTCAAGAAAAAAATGGAATTCAAGAGTAGCCGCATCAGCGATCTGACCTACAGCGGCTATATCGCTTCACGCGAGGAGGTCACCGCCGGCAAAGCGGATTACTCGGAGATCTTCACCATCTGCAAGGATCTGCCCGAAACTGATCCGCACGTCGAAGCCGGCTGGCCTTGCCATGGTCCGGTGCCATGGCCCGATGACACTTATCGAATAAGCATGAAGGCGTTCATGGACGAACTCGGTTTGGCGGGCGAGAAGCTGCTAAAACTGACAGCCCTTGGCCTGAAGCTCCCTATCACCACGTTCACCGACCTCACACGCGATGGCTGGCACCACATGCGGGTCTTGCGCTTTCCGACCTCAACCTCCGAGTCTTCTCGCGGCATTGGCGCACACACTGACTATGGGTTGCTGGTCATTGCCGCTCAGGACGATGTCGGTGGCCTTTACATCCGCCCGCCGGTCGAGGGCGAAAAGCGTAATCGCAACTGGCTGCCCGGCGAGAGCTCAGCAGGTCTGTTCGAACACGAGGAACCCTGGACCTTCGTCAAACCCACCCCAAAGGTATGGACGGTATTCCCCGGTGATATCCTGCAGTTCATGACCAACGGTCGCCTGCTTTCCACCCCGCACAAGGTCAAGCTCAATACCCGCGAACGCTTCGCCTGCGCCTACTTCCACGAACCGAACTTCGAAGCGGTTGCCCGCCCGTTGTTCGATCCGGATAGCAAGGAACGCATTCATTATGGTGAGCACTTCACCCACATGTTCATGCGCTGCTACCCGAAGCGGATAACCACCCAGCGCATTCATGCCGAGAAACGCCTGAGACACCTGGAAGACCTGAAAAAATCCGAGACCCGAACAGCACGGTACGCGACAATTTCATAAGCACCATTGATACCCTGCCCGGCTACCGCCGGCAGGGAATTTTCAGCAGCTAGCGACGAACACGCGCCAACTCCTCAATGCTGATCTCGCGCATCCGGAACTTCTGGATCTTGCCGGTCACAGTCATCGGAAATTCCTCGACGAACTTGAAGTATCGCGGCGTCTTGAAGTGCGCGATGCGTTCTTTGCACCAGGCTTGCAGCTCCTGCTCGCTCACACTGTGGCCGGGGTGAAACTTGATCCAGGCAACGATCTCCTCGCCGTACTTCTCGCATGGAATACCGACGATCTGCACATCCGCCACCGCTGGATGGGTGAAGAAAAACTCTTCCAGCTCCCGCGGGTAAATATTCTCGCCACCACGAATGATCATGTCCTTGTTACGTCCGGCGATGCAGACGTAACCCTCTTCGTTCATGGTCGCCAGATCGCCAGTGTGCATCCAGCCAGCCTGATCGATCGCCTCGGCCGTGCCTTGCGGGTTGTTCCAATAACCGAGCATCACACTGTAACCGCGAGTGCACAGTTCACCGATGGTTCCACGGGGCACCAGATTGCCCGCCTCATCAATGATTTTGCTTTCCAACTGCGGCTGGGTGCGGCCGACCGTGGTGACGCGCAGTTCCAAATCGTCTGACGGACCGGTCTGTAACGACACCGGACTGGTTTCCGTCATGCCGTAGGCAATCTGCACTTCGCTCATGTGCATCTCGCTGATAACCCGACGCATGACTTCAATCGGGCACGTTGCCCCGGCCATGATCCCGGTACGCAACGTCGACAGGTCAAGCTCTGCACGGCGCGGTTGATCGAGCATGGCGATGAACATGGTCGGCACACCGTACAACGCGGTGGCTTTCTCTTGCGCAACAGTGGTCAACGTCAGCAACGGGTCGAAGGCGTCGTTGGGGTAAATCATGGTGCTGCCATGAGTAACACAACCCAAGTTGCCCATGACCATGCCGAAGCAGTGATACAGCGGCACCGGGATCACCAGGCGATCATTGGCGGTCAGCCCTAGGCTTTCGCCGACCATGTAACCGTTGTTGAGGATGTTGTAGTGACTGAGGGTCGCGCCCTTGGGAAATCCGGTGGTGCCGGAGGTGTATTGAATGTTTACCGCCTGGTCGAAATGCAGGCTGTTTTGCCGTGCCTTGAGCTGTTCAACCGGCACCCCGGCACCGAGATCCGCCAATTGCGACCACGGCAAAAAGCCTGATGGCGGTTGCGCGTCGAGGCTGATCACACCGCGCAAATCCGGCAAGCGCTCAGAGTGCAGGTGGCCAATGGATTGCTCGGCCAGTTCCGGTGCCAGGCCTTGCAGCATGGCGTGGTAATCGGAAGTCTTGAATGAACCGGCACACACCAGCCATTGGCAGCCGGACTGCTTCAGCACGTACTCGAGTTCGGAACTGCGATAAGCCGGATTGATGTTGACCAGAATCACCCCGATCTTCGCGCTGGCAAACTGGCTGATGCACCACTGCGCGCAGTTTGGCGCCCAGATGCCGAGACGGTCCCCCGTTTGCAAACCCAGCGCCAATAACGCTCTGGCGTGCAAATCGACCGCTTCGGCCAATTGCGCCCAGCTGTAGCGAAGTTGCTGATGACGCACCACCAATGCGTCACCCTGGGGATACTTCGCGACGGTGTTATCAAACGCTTGGCCAATGGTCATCGCCAGCAAGGCTTTGTCCTGTGAACCACGGCTGTAGCTGTGCTGTGGGGGAGCACTGTGTTGATCCATGACGACCCCTATTGTCTTTATTTTAGGAGCGAGGCTTACCTGCGACAGGTCTGCCCCGGCGTTACTGAAAGTCCGCGCTATCGTTCATCGCGAGCAAGCTCGGCGCCTACAGAGTCGCTCAAGTTGACGTTAACGTAAAGGGTGATTGACAGCCATTCGTCACAGGCTTACGTTAACGTAAAGGTGACAGTCGATTCGGCGCGCTATGCAGGCCGATTCTCCATTTATAAAAACAAGTTTGAAGGTGCCCCATGAGCTATCCGACCCTGAACTTTGCCCTCGGCGAAACCATCGACATGCTGCGTGACCAGGTCCGCGCCTTCGTCAGCAAAGAGATCGCCCCGCGCGCAGCACAGATCGATATCGATAACCTGTTCCCGGCTGACTTGTGGCGTAAATTCGGTGACATGGGGTTGCTGGGGATTACCGTTCCAGAAGAATACGGCGGTGCCGGTCTGGGCTATCTGGCGCACGTGGTGGCCATGGAAGAAATCAGCCGCGGCTCGGCCTCGGTCGCCCTGTCCTACGGCGCGCATTCCAACCTCTGCGTCAATCAGATCAACCGCAACGGCACCCACGAACAGAAAGCCAAATACCTGCCGAAGCTGATCAGCGGCGAGCACATCGGCGCCCTCGCCATGAGCGAGCCGAACGCCGGCTCCGACGTGGTTTCGATGAAACTGCGCGCCGACAAACGTGGCGACCACTATGTGCTCAACGGCAGCAAGACCTGGATCACCAACGGCCCGGATGCCAACACTTACGTGATCTACGCCAAGACCGACCTGGAAAAGGGCCCGCATGGGATCACCGCATTTATCGTCGAACGCGACTGGAAAGGTTTCAGCCGCAGCAACAAATTCGACAAGCTCGGCATGCGCGGCTCGAACACCTGCGAGCTGTTCTTCGATGATGTTGAAGTCCCGGAAGAAAACATCCTGGGCGTGCTCAACGGTGGCGTGAAAGTGCTGATGAGCGGCCTCGATTATGAGCGCGTGGTGCTCTCCGGCGGGCCAACCGGGATCATGCAGGCCTGCATGGACCTCATCGTTCCGTACATCCACGACCGCAAACAGTTCGGCCAAAGCATCGGCGAATTCCAGCTGATCCAGGGCAAGGTCGCCGACATGTACACCCAGCTCAACGCCAGCCGCGCCTACCTGTACGCAGTGGCACAAGCCTGCGAGCGTGGCGAAACCACCCGCAAGGACGCTGCCGGCGTAATCCTTTACAGCGCTGAACGCGCCACGCAAATGGCCCTCGATGCGATCCAGATTCTGGGTGGCAACGGCTACATCAACGAATTCCCGGCAGGCCGTCTGCTGCGTGACGCCAAGCTGTATGAAATCGGTGCGGGAACCAGTGAGATCCGTCGCATGCTGATCGGTCGCGAACTCTTCAACGAAACCCGCTAACGGAGCTGTCCATGGCAATCCTGCACACCCAGCTCAACCCTCGTTCGGCGGAGTTCACGGCCAACAGCGCGGCGATGCTTGCCCAGGTCGACGCCTTGCACACCCTGCTCGCTCAGGTCCGGCAAGGCGGTGGCGCCAAGGCCCAGGAACGGCATACCTCACGCGGCAAACTGCTGCCTCGTGAGCGGATCAATCGCCTGCTCGACCCTGGTTCGCCTTTTTTGGAAATCAGCCAACTGGCCGCTTACGAGGTCTACGGTGAAGATGTCCCCGCCGCCGGAGTGATCGCCGGCATCGGCCGGGTCGAAGGCGTCGAATGCATGATCGTCGCCAACGACGCGACCGTGAAAGGCGGTTCGTACTACCCGCTGACGGTGAAAAAACACCTGCGCGCCCAGACCATCGCCCAACAGAATCGCCTGCCGTGCATCTACCTGGTCGACTCCGGCGGCGCCAACCTGCCACGTCAGGATGAAGTGTTCCCGGACCGTGAGCACTTCGGGCGGATCTTCTTCAACCAGGCCAACATGAGCGCCATGGGCATCCCGCAGATCGCTGTGGTCATGGGCTCCTGCACCGCCGGTGGCGCCTATGTGCCGGCCATGGCCGATGAAGCGATCATGGTCCGTCAGCAGGCAACGATTTTCCTTGCCGGCCCGCCACTGGTGAAAGCCGCGACCGGTGAAGTGGTCAGCGCCGAAGACCTGGGCGGTGCCGATGTGCACTGCAAGATTTCCGGTGTGGCCGACCACTACGCCGACAGCGACGAACACGCGTTGGCCCTGGCTCGGCGCAGTGTTGCCAACCTCAACTGGCGCAAGCTCGGTGAACTGCAACAACTTACGCCAATCGCACCGCTCTACAGCAGCGACGAGTTGTACGGCGTGGTGTCGGCCGATGCCAAGCAACCGTTCGACGTGCGTGAAGTCATCGCTCGCCTGGTCGACGGCTCAGTGTTCGACGAATTCAAGGCGCTGTTCGGTACGACGCTAGTCTGTGGTTTTGCACACCTGCACGGCTACCCGATCGCGATTCTCGCCAACAACGGCATCCTCTTCGCCGAAGCTGCGCAGAAAGGTGCGCACTTTATCGAACTGGCCTGCCAGCGCGGGATTCCATTGCTGTTCCTGCAAAACATCACCGGCTTCATGGTCGGCCAGAAGTATGAAGCTGGCGGCATTGCCAAGCACGGCGCAAAACTGGTCACCGCCGTGGCCTGCGCCAAGGTGCCGAAATTCACTGTGATCATCGGCGGCAGCTTCGGCGCCGGTAACTACGGCATGTGTGGACGGGCCTACGATCCGCGGTTCCTGTGGATGTGGCCGAACGCGCGAATCGGCGTGATGGGCGCCGAGCAAGCCGCGGGCGTGCTGGTTCAGGTCAAGCGCGAACAGGCTGAACGCAGCGGTCATCCGTTCTCCGACGCCCAGGTAGCCGAGATCAAGCAACCGATCCTCGATCAGTACGAAGAACAGGGCCACCCCTACTATTCCAGCGCCCGGTTGTGGGACGACGGCGTCATTGACCCGGCGCAAACCCGCGACGTGCTGGCCCTGGCCTTGTCTGCATCGCTGAATGCACCTATCGAACCGAGCCGCTTCGGCGTGTTCCGGATGTGATCTGGAGAAAACCATGAGCGACTTCAATACCCTCGAACTGCTGACCGACCCGCGTGGTTTCGCCACGCTGTGGTTGAGTCGCGAGGCGAAAAACAACGCCTTCAACGCCGAAATGATCCGCGAACTGATCCTCGCGCTGGACAAGGTCCAGAGCAACCCGAGCCTGCGTTTTCTGCTGGTGCGCGGACGTGGCAAGCATTTCAGCGCTGGCGCTGACCTGGCCTGGATGCAGCAATCGGCCGAACTCGATTACCACACCAACCTTGACGACGCTCGCGAGCTGGCTGAGTTGATGTACAACCTGGCCAAGCTGAAAATCCCGACGCTGGCGGTTGTCCAGGGCGCGGCCTATGGCGGCGCTTTGGGCTTGATCAGTTGCTGCGACATGGCGATTGGTGCCGATGACGCGCAATTCTGCCTGTCGGAAGTGCGCATCGGCCTGGCGCCGGCGGTGATCAGCCCTTTCGTTGTGCAAGCCATCGGCGAACGGGCCGCGCGCCGTTATGCACTGACCGCTGAACGCTTCAGTGGCCAACGTGCCCAAGAAATCGGCCTGCTCAGCGAAAGCTATCCTGCCAGCGAACTGGAGTCGCAGGTCGAACAGTGGATCAACAATCTGTTGCTCAATAGCCCACACGCCATGCGCTCAAGCAAGGAGCTGCTGCGTGAAGTCGGCAACGGCGCCCTGAACCCGGCGTTGCGCCGTTACTGCGAAAACGCGATCGCCCGAATTCGTGTCAGCCCTGAAGGTCAGGAAGGCTTGCGGGCGTTCCTGCAAAAACGTCCGCCAAGCTGGCAGTCCGAATCCACCACCAAGGAGCTGCGTTGATGAGCGCGCCTGTTCTCACCACCTTGCTGGTGGCCAACCGTGGTGAAATTGCCTGCCGAGTGATGCGCACCGCCAAGGCGCTGGGCCTGACCACTGTGGCCGTGCACAGCGCTACCGATCGCGATGCGCGGCACAGTCGCGAGGCAGACATCCGCGTCGACCTGGGTGGCAGCAAAGCCGCTGACAGCTACCTGCAAATCGACAAACTGCTCGCTGCCGCCAAGGCCAGCGGCGCTCAGGCGATTCACCCGGGTTATGGTTTTCTCTCGGAGAACGCCGGATTTGCGCGCGCCATTGAAGCCGCCGGTTTGATTTTCCTCGGCCCACCCGCTTCGGCCATTGACGCCATGGGCAGCAAATCCGCCGCCAAAGCCTTGATGGAAACTGCGGGTGTGCCGCTGGTACCGGGTTATCACGGCGAAGCTCAGGACCTGGAAACCTTCCGCGATGCCGCCGAGCGCATCGGCTATCCGGTGCTGCTCAAGGCGACTGCCGGTGGCGGTGGTAAAGGCATGAAAGTGGTCGAGGACGTCAGCCAGCTGGCCGAAGCCCTGGCCTCGGCGCAGCGTGAAGCGCAATCTTCGTTTGGCGATTCGCGGATGCTGGTGGAAAAGTACCTGCTCAAACCGCGGCATGTGGAAATCCAGGTCTTCGCTGATCAGCACGGTAACTGCCTGTACCTCAACGAACGTGATTGCTCGATTCAACGTCGCCACCAGAAAGTCGTCGAAGAGGCGCCGGCCCCTGGCCTGAGCGCGCAACTGCGCAAAGCCATGGGTGAAGCGGCAGTCCGCGCGGCGCAAGCGATCGGTTATGTCGGCGCAGGCACCGTGGAATTTCTGCTGGATTCGCGCGGTGAGTTCTTCTTCATGGAGATGAATACGCGCCTGCAGGTCGAACACCCGGTCACCGAAGCCATCACCGGTCTCGACCTGGTGGCGTGGCAGATTCGCGTCGCCCAAGGCGAGCCGCTGCCCATGACGCAGGCGCAGGTGCCGTTGCTCGGCCATGCAATTGAAGTGCGTTTGTATGCCGAAGACCCGAGCAATGACTTCTTGCCGGCCACCGGACACCTGGCGCTGTACCGCGAGTCGGCTGCGGGCCCGGGCCGGCGTGTCGACAGCGGTGTCGAGGAAGGCGACAGTATTTCGCCGTTCTACGATCCGATGCTTGGCAAGCTGATCGCCTGGGGCGTGGACCGCGAACAGGCACGTTTGCGGCTGCTGAGCATGCTGGAAGAGTTCGCCATTGGCGGGCTGAAGACCAACATCAACTTTCTGCGCCGAATCATCGGACACCCGGCCTTTGCTGCGGCGGAGCTGGATACAGGATTCATCCCACGTTATCAGGACCAATTGCTGCCAGCGCCAAACGAACTCAGCGATGCGTTCTGGCAAGCCGCTGCCCAAGCCTTTGCGCAAAGCCAGGCACACCACGTACGCGCCGATGACCCGGGTTCACCATGGGCCGTTGGCAGCGGTTTCCGTGCCGGGTTGCCGGCAGAAACCACGCTGCACTTAAGCTGCGAAGACCAGGACCGGGCCATCACCCTGGCAACGGCCGAGACCCGTAACACCGAGCTCAACGGTGAGCAATTGCTGGTCGAGCATCACGGCTTGCGCCGTCAGCATCGCGCCATCCGTCAGGCTGAAACCCTGTACCTGCAATGGGAGGGTGAGCTGCGCTGCATCAAGCTTTACGACCCTATCGCCGCGGTCGAAGCCAGCCATAGTCATCAGGGCGGTCTGACCGCGCCAATGAATGGCAGCATCGTCCGTGTATTGGTAACGCCAGGGCAAACGGTCGAAACCGGTGCGCAACTGGTGGTACTGGAAGCCATGAAAATGGAGCACAGCATTCGTGCGCCCCATGCAGGCGTGGTCAAAGCCTTGTATTGCCAGGAGGGCGAGATGGTCAACGAAGGCAGTGCGCTGGTGGAGCTGGAATAATCGCGTTCTGATAACAGGTCCTACGCCGTAGGACCTGTCTGACTAGAACTTGGCAGTTGCCTGCACCACGACTCCGATAATTCGGCACTCGTCGGTAAACAGGGCTTTCGGGTAAGTCGGATTCAGCGGCACGAGATACCGTTGACCGCCCTCTTCGATCAATTTGCGGAACGTCGCTTCGGCACTGTCTGGCCACTGCGCGATCACCAGTTTACCGGGCACGGCTTCAACCGCCGGGTCGACCAGAATCAGCATGTCTTGCGCAATACTGATACCGCTCGGTGCGGTCATCGCATCGCCGACCACGACCAGCCAGAACGCCGGACCTTGGGCGTGATAATCCGATAACTCGTGACGCCCCTTGGCATAAGCAGCCGGCGCAGCCTCGCGCACCTCACTGATACCCTGCCAGTCACTGACCGGGTAACGGAAGTACGGGTTGTACTTTTGCGCCAGCGATACCTCGTAATCGCCCTCTTGCGGCTCGTCACTCGCAAGCTCGGGTTCCCTGATCACCAGGGCGACTTCGAGAAACCCCAGCCCCAACTCCCGAAGCACCCGGTTCATATCCTCGAGGCTGGGCTGGCGACGCTTGTTCAGCCAATGGCCGATGCCGCCCTGAGACATTGCGAGACGCTCTGCGAGCTTTTCCTGAGTGATTTTGAGCTCACTCATCTTGGCCTTGACCAACTCAATCCATTTATCCATGGGCGGAACAATACTTCGCGTAGTCGGACCCTCAACACACACATTGTAGTATTTAATTTTTCGTCATGAATACAGTTTGTACTAGGATTCGAATTACCCAATCGCCCCACCCACGGAGCATTACCCACCATGGACATCACCCGCAAAGACACGGCCGAACAAGAGATCGACGCGAACTTCACCTCGCTCAAGGGCTGTGCAGCAGCCCAACGCGCCCTGGACTATTACTTGAAACCAACTGTTTCAGAATTCGAAGTCGCGGAGCGATTCTTCGATGTAAACCGTAACATCAGCAGCGAAGAAGCTCTGGTCCATGCATCGGACTTGCTGCGCTGTGCGGCCGCGACTGCTTATGAGTCGGCAGACAACCTGCATGGCGCAAGCCGCGATCTGGCATTTTCAGTCGTACACATGATCGACATGGCCAAGGCCATGGTGGACAGGTCCCTGGACGGTGACCAGAAAGGATGAACAGGAAAACACGATTAGAAAACGCTGCGATCTGACTCAAGCCACAGACGTTTGGGGCAGCCACAGGAAAAATTCTTCCTATAAGGCAGGTGAAAACATTTGACTTGCAAATGATAATGATTATTATTGCATGCAGCTGGTCGCGAGATCAGTCGATAGACCAAGAGACCTTAGGTCGGACTCCTGGAATATCTCCTCATCAGGCTAATCACGGTTTTTGACCCGGCTTTTTGCCGGGTCTTTTTTTGCCAGTTATTCTGGCTATGGCTTCAGGCTAATGAAGTCGGGTGCTGCTGAATTCGATGGCTCGGATGATATCAAAAGAGCATCTTTTTGCAACAGACCGCTCAAGCACGGGCTTTAGGGCGCCAAAAATAGCACTTGAGAATCAATCGCATAAACACTAAGCTGCGACTGCGTCAAGGACGACGCCCCCCATTTTATCCCCGCGCAAATTGCCCTCGGCTTTCCCACCCTTGCGTGTAAAGTAACAGCCATAAAAATCATACTCAGGAATAGATTATGACCGTGGCCCACCGCTCCTTTGAGATCACCGCCAACTTCGACAGCGGCAACATCGAGGTGCTGGACATCAGCAATCCGCTACAGGCCTTGCTGGCCATCAAACCCGATACCCGCAGTCAGCATTTCCAGTGGTTTCACTTCAAGGCCAGTGGTCTGCACGTCGGCCAGGAACATTGGTTTCGACTGAACAACGCCAGTAAATCCTCCTATCACAAGGCATGGGACGGTTACCAGGCGGTGGCCTCGTATGACCACGTCAACTGGTTCCGTGTGCCGACGATCTTTGAAGGCGACTGCCTGCGCTTCAGCCTCGAAGCCACCGAGACTCACGCCTGGTTCGCCTACTTTGAACCCTATAGCCGCGGACGCCACGATTGGCTGATCGACCAGGCGTTGAGCAAGGCTGGCACCGAACTGCTGGCCACCGGCAAAAGCGTCGAAGGTCGGGATATTCAATTGTTGCGCAAAGGCAGCGGCGCCGAGGGCCAGCGCAAGATCTGGATCATTGCCCAGCAGCATCCTGGCGAACACATGGCCGAGTGGTTCATGGAAGGTGTCATCGAACGTCTGCAACAGCACAATGATCCTGAGTTGAACAAACTGCTGGCCAGTGCCGATTTGTATCTGGTACCAAACATGAACCCGGACGGCGCTTTCCATGGTCACCTGCGGACCAACGCCATGGGCAAGGACCTCAACCGCGCCTGGCAGAGCGCGAGCCAGGACGCCAGCCCGGAAGTACTCTTCGTTCAACAGCAAATGGAGAAGTACGGTGTCGACCTGTTCCTCGATATCCACGGTGATGAAGAAATCCCCTACGTGTTCACTGCTGGCTGCGAAGGCAACCCGGGCTACACGCCGCGAATCGCACAGCTCGAAGAGCACTTTCGCAGTCATCTGAAACACCTGACCCGCGACTTCCAGACCACCCACGGCTACACCCGTGACCTCCCGGGCAAGGCCAACATGACCCTTGCCTGCAACAGCGTCGGTGAGAAGTTCGATTGCCTGTCGTTGACGCTGGAGATGCCATTCAAGGACAACAACGACGCACCGAATGCCCGCACCGGCTGGTCGGGCAAGCGTTCGATGCAGTTGGGCAAGGATGTGCTGTCGACGATTGCGGAGATGGTCGGCACCCTGCGTTGATGCCTCTCAATGGCTGCGTGCCGGTACGGCGTGCAGCCATTTTTCACTCGACGGCGCTGATCTATTGGCTGCTGATGCTGAAAAGCGGCGCACCTGAGCGATGCGCCGTGCCAGCCAATCAGTGATCCTTGCTGTGCAACATGCTTTGCAACACCCCGTCACGACGCACCCAGCCATGGAACAACGCCGCTGCCAGGTGCGACAGAACGGTCAGAAACAGCAGGTACGCCAGATAACCGTGGGCCCTGCGTAGAAAGGCAAACAGCAACGCATTCGCCGGCACAATCGCGGGCAATTGCCACGAACTGCCGAGCATCACCGGGTCCCCTGCTGCCGATATCATCGCCCAGCCCAGCAACGGCAAGATCAGCATCAATGCGTAAAGCAGCCCATGCGATGCCTTGGCCGCCAATGCCTGCCAGCCCGGCAAGTCTGTCGGCAACGGCGGCTGGCGAGTCGAGAAGCGTACAAACAGACGCACTATCACCAACAGCAGAATCGCCACGCCCAACGGCTTGTGCAGGTGGATCAGCCATTCATGGCGTTCGGATACAGACGCGACCATGCCAGCACCGATAAACAGCATGGCGACGACCATCACCGCCATCAGCCAATGCAGCAGCCGCGCCAGCGGAGTGAAATGATGAGGGTGCGCGCTCATTGTGGCGACTCCTGTTTGGCGGTGGGTAACTGGTCGACTTGAGCGGTTCGACGCAGGTAAGAACGGGCATAAGCTGCCGAACGTGCGGCCAGCAACGGGTCATCGGAACCCTCGATACCGCTCGGCAAGACCAGCGGGTCGTAATTGATGTCGCGGCATTCGCCATCGTTCTGTGCCTGGGCGCTTTCCAGCACCAGCGTCCCGGCGTTCAGGACCTTGCGCTCACCCAGCCAGGCCTTGCTGGCGTCGTTGGTCGGGTCAGTAGCATTGGCCAGCGTCATATTCAGTTGCCAACGCAACGACCCGCTCTTCAAGCGCTGGAGCAAATCTTTTTCAAGAAAGTCCGCACCTTCAGGGGCACTGGCGCCGACCGCATCACGCGCCACGGGGACCACGCTCCAGCGCACTGCCTGACGCTGACCCGCAGCGTTGACCAGATAGAAAGCGTTGATGCCGTTGTAGGTCTCGGTCACGTAACTGGCCGACGGCTTGGCGCTCTTGACCCATTGCAGGAAAGGCGCGGTTTCCGGGTGTGTGGCAAAAAACGCCGGGACGCTGGCAGGATTGGGTTTGCCGGTGGCCGGATCGGGTGTCTGGGCCTGTTGTAGCTGATAGAAGGCTTCAGGCGTGCCCACCGGGAACACCGGCATGCTGTTCATTCCCGTGCGCCATTGTTGACCATTGGCCTGCTTGAAGCGCAACGCCAGGCTGCGGATCGGTACGCTGCTGTCCGGTGCATAAGGATTGCCGCTGGGCAACGCAAAACGCCCGACAACCGGCGTTCGCGCCGCGCTGAAGACCTGGGCGGTTGAATACGGGCGCGCCTCGCTGGTGCTTTCAAAATACCCGGCCACGCACACGCCCTTGGCGTGATTGCGCCGAAAGCCCGGGTGTACACCATTGTTTTTCTCCAGCACGTCGACCAGCGCTTTTGGTGTCAGACGCTGTGGGTCAAACGTGCCATTGACGTAGGCAAAAGCCCCGGCCAGGGCAGCGACTACTGCGCCGATACCGGCCAGGCGCAAAGCCAGGCTCATGCGGCTCAAGGGGATTTTGTCTGGCCGTGGCGGCGGTGAACGATCAACCATGTGAACATCTCCAGGGCCGTGGGCCACCGGTGGAAAGGATCAATCAGACGAAGCCCGCAGAGGTTTATTCCCTGACCCGGTGTTTATTTTTCCACTGCTGGAATAACCTCCACTGCCGGACGTCTTCCTGATCCAAAGCGTAATGACTAGCCAGCATTCCATGAACGATCTCGACGAACCGTTACGTGAACTCATCCCCAGGCTGCGGCGTTTTGCCGTGTCGCTGACGCGCAACCCCAGCAACGCTGACGATCTGGTGCAGTCGTGCCTGGAGCGGGCGCTGTCGGGATGGGGCGACAAACGCCCGGACGGCGATTTGCGCGCCTGGCTGTTTTCGATTCTGTATCGACAGTTTCTCGACGCCCATCGACGCTCAAGGCGCTACGCGCGAATGCTTGAGTTCTTCACCGGTCGCGACGATGCCCAGCCCTCGGTCGAGCGCACGGTGCTGGCGCAATCGACGCTGCAAGCCTTCGACAAACTGACCACCGAACAACGCGCGCTGTTGCTCTGGGTCTCGGTGGAAGGCTTGAGTTACAAGGAGGTCGCCGAGATTCTCGACGTTCCTACCGGCACGGTGATGTCTCGTCTGTCCCGCGCTCGCCAGGCCTTGCGCCAACTCAGCGATGGCGAAATCACCAGCCCCTCTTTGCGGATACTCAAATGATCAGCATGCCCCCAAGCGTCAATGACCTGCACGCCTACGTCGACCATCAACTCGACGACGCGGACCGGCGACTGGTGGAAACGTACCTGGCGGCCAATCCGCACGTTGCCGAGCAGGTTCAGGCCTGGCAACAGGACGCCCAGCAATTGCGCGCAGCCTTGAGCGGCGCCTTGCAGCAACCGCCCAACCCGAACCTCGACCCCAGCGTGATTCGCCGGCGTCTGAAACGACAGTCCCGCCGCCACTTGGCCAGCGCCGCCGTGTTGCTGATCGCGGTCAGCGTCGGTGGCTTGGGCGGCTGGCAAGCACGGGAAATGACCACGGTTGGCGCAGCACTGCCGATGACCGATGCGATGCAGGCGTACCGGATGTTCGCCCAGCAAGGCATCCTGCCGGCCGATTACACAGTCACCGATGACGGCGATATGCAGGGCTGGCTTGACCATTACTTCTCCCAGGCCAATCGCCTGCCGAACCTCGCCAACTCGGGGTTCAAACCGGTCAGCGGACGGTTGTTGAGCACCGAGCAAGGTCCCGCAGCGATGGTGATGTACGAGGACCAGAGCGGCCGCAAGATCAGTTTCTACGTCCGTCCGCCAGGCCCGAAAAACTACCTGCTACCACGCGGCAGTCGCAGCGACGGCGAGTTGCAGGCCGAGTACTGGTCGGGGCCCGGGTACAACTACGCGATGGTCAGCGAGGCCCGGGATCCGGCGACGCAGATGCTCAAGCAGATGCAGCGGTTTTAACCCTTGAACACTGAATGGCAGGCTTCCAGTGCCAGCTAAAACCCCACATCCAGCACCACATTGTCCACGTAGGTGCCGGCCGGTGGAGTGCTCTGGTCGGTGTAGATCCTGGCGTTGTAATTGAAGATCTGGCTGCCATTCCCCAGACCGTTGCCGGGATTGACCTCGGCGTCGGAACTGGCCCGTCGCGCAGTCGTAACACTGCCCCAGCGGGTGCTGCCGGCACTTTTGAAAATGTCATAGGCCAGGTAATTGCCGCCCGAGATCATCCGCCGGCGCCCGCCAACGCTGACAGCGTGCTGGCCATCGTCCAGCCCCACGGTGTAGGCGCTGCCCTTGGTGCACGTGAGGTTGACCGTCTGATTGGTGACCGCCGCAAACCCGCTGATGACCGGAGCGCTACCGAAACTGATATTGGGTGCGGTGATCAGGCAGTCGTTAGTGACCGTCATCGAGACCGTCAGGCTGACGGTACCGCTGCCGGTATCACGCAACGCGCAAATCCCCCCCGTACCCAGTGCATAGCAATAGTTCCAGCTCCAGGCAACGCTCAGGGTTTCCGAGTACACACCTGCAGCAACATTGCTGCCGATGATGCTGTCCAGATAGATCGGCACTGTCTTGGCCACCAGCGGGTTGCTCAGCAGCCCCAGGTTATCGGCAATCGAGTTGCGGGCGAAGTCGAACGCCGTGCCGCGCAGGATCGGATAACTGGTGCTGTTATCGCCATACAGCGTGTAGCTGATCACATCTCCGGTAGGACCAACCAACCCTGAAGTCGCCGCAGTAAACGTGGCATACAGGTGGTCAGTGGCCGTCAGTTGCGACGCCAGCGATCCGGTGCAGCTCAACCCGGCATTGGTGGTCGAACTGGGCTGCGAAGTAGTGCGCACCGTGATCGAACTGACCGAGCCGAAGCTTGCAGGCACGGTGCTGACCGTCGAGCACAGCGCCCAGGTATGCCCCGACAGTGCCATCGCAAGCAGTCCCAGCCCTCTGCCGACCCATCGACTACATTCGTGCACAACCCACCTCCGTGCTGGTTGCCTGGCCACTCATTGGCACACCAAAGGCCCGATCAACGGCACCTGTTCCTGTCTGATATCGACGTTGAACTGCGCCCCGCAGGTGCGTCCGTCGGCCAGGGTCACGTGCAAGGTGTTGCGCGTTTGCAGGTTCTCCAGGTAGACCAGACCGTCCCAACCGACGACCGCGTTCACTCCGCTCTGCTCGTGCAGCACGTTACTGCCCAGCGGCAATTCCTGTTGCCGAGTGTCCACCAGCACCACGCTGGCGGCGACGACCCGGGTCAACGGGAACTCCAGCAAATACCCGCTGCCACGCCGGACCGCGACACGCTGTTCGACATTCGGGCTCTGCACGTTACTCGGCAAGTTCAGCGGATCGATTTCGTATTTAGCGCGGTAATAAGCGCTGCTCCATGGCACCAGAAGATGCCCCTTACCGTCCGTCTGGCCGACCAGCTGGTTTTCATAACGCACTGGAATGTCGGCGAAACCCTTGGTGCTGACCACCACAAAGGCGTCGTCGATACGGTTGGCGGCAAACACCTGACGGTCCATCCACACCAGCGATCCACTGGCATCGGCCCAACGGGTCTCGGCTTCACTGCTGCCATACACGCCGGCCTGCAACTGCACCGACTGCAAGCGCCAGGTCAGGTCGGCCTGGCGGTAATCCGGACCCTGGCCATGGGCGTATCCAAGATTGAAGCCCAGTCCGCCTTGCGTGGGCACGGCCTGGCTGTAGTTGACTCGCTGCCGGCTTTCGCCGGTTTTGCTGCGCTCAGTGCTTAGGGCAAGACTGCCGCGCAGGTCGAACGGAATCACCAGCTGCGCCTGCATCGCCCAGTTGCTGTCACCGATTTCACGGTTAGCCGACAGGTAGAAACTGGTGTTGCGCCACAACGGTTTGCTCCAGGTCAGGTTGAGCAAGCGCGTGCGCGAGTCATCGCCGGCGCGCACATCGAAATAACCGGCCCCCAAACTACCCCAGGTGTCGAGATTGAGGTTCAGTGTCACTTGTTCGCTGCGCTGGCTGAGGCTCGCGAAGGGGCTGTCGATCATGCTCAGGTCAGCATATTGATCACGCCGTTGCACGCGCTGATACGACAGGCTGTAACGCTGGCTGCTGTATTGATAACCCAGGCTCAACTGCTGACCGCGGGTGCCGTCGAACTGGCTTTGACTGACCGCCGTATTGAGCACCCCGACGTTGCCCAGCCGCAGGTTGCCGCCAACACCGCCAAGGGTCAGTGAGTCCGAAGCTTCGGCGTGACTTTCCAGGGTCAGGCTGTCCGTCAGGCCATAACGCAGGCTGCCGGACGTGACACCGGGTCCATAGCCGAAATCGCGTATCCCGAAGTCACGACGCAAGGTGCCCGCCGCCACCGAAAAATCGGTCAGACCTTGTTGCAGCAGACTGCTGGTCACGTAAAACGGTACCGTGGTCGAGACTTGCCGACCCAGCGCATCAGTCGTCACGACCACCGCTTCACCGGCACCGTTGATGAACGGAATGTTGGTCAGGGTGTAAGGGCCGGGTTGCAGGTCGGCGCTGCTGGATTTGTAGCCGTTGATGAACAGGTCGACCGAAGAAGGCACCGCGGCCTCGCCGGCAAACTGTGGCAAAGGGTATGTCACCAAGTCTGGCCGCACACCGAAATCGCGCGACAACTGCACGCCTCCCAGGCGCACCGAACTGCTCCAGGGCAAGGCGCCGCTGACCAGGTCACCGGCCTCGTAGGTCAGTAAACGATCGTCATCGGAGTAACGCCACGTGGTGTCGTATCGCAGATAACCGTTGTTCAGCGTACTGCTCGCGTCCCCGGATAGCGTGCGTCGGTACTGCCCGGTGTTGGACAGCGTGCCCCAGCTGTCGAAGAACCGCACTTCGTTCCAGGCAGCCAGGTAGGTGCCACCATCATCGGTGTCGTTGAGGTAAAGGTCGTAGTTGAGCAACGCGCCGAAACTGCTCAGCGCCGGCGTGCGTGGATAGGCTTGCCGGTTACCGATAAATTGCTCCGGCAACCACTCTGGCGGAACGTTCAAGAGCAAGCGCTGCCCCTGGCTGTCGTATTCGCTGTGCAAGCCCTCGAGGCTGTCGAGACCGACTTCCGCGCTCAGGTGCTCGGGCAGTTTCATACCGGTCTCACGCAACACTGAAGCTGGCAGGAACAAGCGCCCGCCCCGCTGCTCGACCGCCACCACCCGTCCGGTATTCATCTGGTTGACCACCAATTCCAGAAACAACTGCGCATCCGCCACCGCCTCCATGCCGGTGGGAGGTGGCGGTAAATCACCGGCGTTGCTGTGAGGAACACCGGCCAGCCAGCAAACCCCGACCACCGCCCACGACAGACACTGAATACTGCGAGCCTGATCCTGGCTCAATACCGCTTTACGCCCCTCTATGGACATATCCCTCCTGTTCACGGGCGCTCTCTATCTGCCCGTCACCTCCTCCTGGCTCCCGCTATCAATGCGCCGGGGCAACACTTTGCACCTGCGGTGCACCGTTGACCCGCACCTGCAACGCCGGATCACCGGCAATCGCCTCGGGAGCCGGCCAGCGCATGATTGCGCCAGGTAACACATAGCCCAGCAGCCCCTCCGCCAGCGGCCGGGTCTGGCTGCCCTGCTTGAAGGCCACATCGGTCAGACGCGCATGCACCGCCCCCTGATTGCGCACCTCCACATAGGAACGACCATTGACCGCGACTTTGCGCCAGCTCAGGTCAGGCACCCCGGCACCTTTCGGATCGCGCTTGCGGGTCGCGTCCTCCTTGCTCCACAGACCTGTCCCGTAGGCGAACAGCGGCACCGAATAGCGCATCTGGAAACGAATCGCCGCTGCCGTCTTGCCGTCTTCAACGGAGGGCGGTGCGGCTGAAGGGATTTCATCGATGATGATGCGGTAGGCCAACTCCTGACCGGGGGGCACGTCACGGGTGCGGGTCAGGCGCACCAATTGCTTCTGGCCGGGTTCGATCTTCGCCACCGGTGGGCTGCCGATCACGTCGCGCTGGTTCTGATACTGATCGTCGAAACCGCTCTGGCTCCAGGCGAACACCCGGATCTGCAGGTTCGCAGTTTCCGTACCGCGATTCTCCAGCCACAACGCGCTAGCCTGCTGGTCAGCTTCCAGCACCGGATCGATCGGCCAGATCAGCACCGAACTGGCGGCCTGTGCCAAGACCGGACCCAGCATCAACAGGGCGAGCACCGCGCAACGCACGGCCTGCTGCCGCTGCGAAGGTAAACACATACGCCTACTCCTTAGCCTTGCGGGCCTGATCAAAAACGCCGCATTACCACGACAGCTGCACCTGCAGCACATCGCTGTACGTCCCCCCAGGCTGATTGCCCGGCAACTGCACTTGCCCATAAATCGGCAAGCTGATGTCATTTGCATCGCTATAAGCCACGGCCACGCTTTGGCCGATTCCCAGGCTCTGGCTATAGGCCGCATCGCTAAACAACGAATAGGCCACCCGGGCACTGCCGCTATCGAGCTGCATGTGCCGACCGCTGCTGTTGTACAGCCCGCCATCGACCGTCATGTTCAGCGTGACACCCGGCGTGCATTGCAATTGCACCCCGCCGGTCAACGTGACCTGCACGGAGCTGGTCGACAGCGCCGAGCTGCTGCCAAAGTTCAGGCTGCCGTAATTCGACACCCCGCCCACCACCAGACACCCCGCCACTACCGTCGCACTGACCTGAAAACTCTGGCTGGTCACCGCCGACAATGGCATCGGCAAGCAACTGGCACCTATCAGCAGCAGGCACCTATAGCCATGACTGGCCATCGCACTAGAACGCCAGTTCAACCGCAACGGTGTCGGTGTAGGAGCCCGCTGGCAGACCTGCCTTGCCCACCGCTTTACCGTAGATGTTCACTGTTTGCGCTACACCGGTGCTGGTGGCCAGGCTGATAACGTCATCTATCGCCAGAAGCGTTGTGTGGCCCGAGTCGGAGTAGAGGTCGTACGGTACGAAGTTGCCACTGCCATCGGCCAAGGCCCGGGTACCGCCGGCCGATTGTCCGTCATTGGTGCCCGCCCGAACCTTGACCGTAGGGCTGGTGCCACTGGAGCATAGAATCGATAGCGCCCCACCGCTGCCGCTGAGTACCTGACCACTGGCGGTGGTAAACAGACTGGTCGCTGTACCGAAGCTCAAGGTACCGAAGTTGATGCCAGTCCCCGCCCCCGTGCCGGCACCATTGACCTGACAGGCCGCGGTCAGGGTCAGGTTGGCAGAAATCTGCCCGGTGACAGTGGTGACCGCCTGGGCACTGGAGGCCAGCGCCAGACCGAACAACGACACGGCAATCCTGGATATAAACATGTGCATGAGGTTCCTCCTCTTGAGGGTTACCAATCCAGCCGTACCTTCAGGGTGTCGGTGTAGACCCCTGCCGGTACGGCTCCGGTATTCACGACCACTGAACCAAACACCGGAATCGGTACCTGGACGCCTCGGGCAACCGCGAAATTGCGTTGCTGCCCGATGCTGTAGCTGTCATTGCCAGCAGCATCGAGAAACAGTCGATAAGGAATGGTCTGGCGTCCGTTGCTCAGGCGTCGAGTGACGCCGTCACCATGAGCGCCGCCATCGATGGTCACGGTAAAACCGGTGACCGAAGGATTGCAGGAAACTTTCAGCTTGCTGCCGCCGGCATCGCCGAGCCCTGTCTTGAGCGGACGGGTCCAGGTTGGCCCTTGATCACCGAAGTCCAGCAGAGCAGCACCTGTAACCGGGTTGGTGAGGTCGATGACCCCCTTGGTCACTTCGCAGCCGGCAATGATCAGCAGGCGCACGTGGATTTGCCCGCTAACCGTTGCGCTAGCGTCATTCGCCAACAAGAGTAAAGCGCCCAGGGCAAACAGCGTCCGGTGTTGTTTATTCATTGCGTCGATCCTAATTCCATCAGGATTGAAACCAGTGACCCTTCGCCTGCGAAGGCCCTTCCCTGCACTGCCCGGTTTCCATCAGGCAGGTCATGCACAAACGTTGCTACCAGGTGACCGTGACCTTCACCAGGTCGGAATAACGGCTGACCCATGGCACTTCGGCCAGGCGTTCAATGCGCCCGTACAACGGCAAATTCACCGAACCTGAATCCGGCACGCGCCCGCTCAACGGCACATTCACCGGCAACGGCAGCCGCCGCGCGGCGTCCTGAAAGAGTCGGTAAGGAATGGGTTTGCCGTGTTCGGCACTGGCGGCCAGATAGCGCATCTCGCCGACGCCGCCATGCAGGCCACCGTCGACGCGTAATTGAAAAGGAGTGTCGGGATTGCATTCCAGCCGTGGCAGGCGTCCGCTGATCAACGCGGCGCTCAGGGGACCTGCCGGGTCGTCCAGGCGTGCGGTACTGCCGAAGTCCAGCACACCGAGTTGCTCGATGCCGGCGACGCGCTGCTGACCCACCAGCTGACAGCCACGCTGCACATTGACCCGCACCTCCACCTGGAGTTCTGCGGCCGATGCCGTCGCACTGAGCATCATGCTCATGACTACCACCACCCTGGATCCTTTCACGGCCTCAATCCTTTTGAGCGTGACTGATGTAGGGTCAGGTTAGCTACGTAGGGCAAATCCGCCAGTTAAACCGGGCATTCCCCCCTATCAATTCTGTCTGTGCATCGAAATCGCTGAAGCCACAGCATTATTCACTGGCAATAAGCTGTACAGACCGCATATTCCTGTCGAATAAACCATGATATTCATCAAGGCCAGCGCAGGAAAATTCACCGTCCAGTCAGATGGGTTTTGTCGTTATCATGGCGGCGTTTTTTGTGGGCGACTTGCCGTTCTCTTCTCATTGGTTGGATGTGTTCATGCATACCCTTGCACAACTGCGGGCCGGCGCGCTTGCAGGGCTCAAACGTCTGGATCTGTCGTGCGGCCTGACCGAGTTCCCCCGGGAAATCTTCGACCTGGCAGACACGCTGGAGGTGCTCAACCTCAGCGGCAATGCCTTGAGCAGCTTGCCGGATGACCTGCATCGCCTGACGCATCTGCGCGTGCTGTTTTGCTCGGACAATCAGTTCCGCGAGTTGCCGACCTGCCTCGGTCAATGCGCGCAACTGACGATGATCGGCTTCAAGGCCAATCGCCTTGAGCGAGTCCCGGCCGCCGCGCTGCCGCCGCTGCTGCGCTGGTTGATCCTGACCGACAACTGCATCAGCGAATTGCCAAGCGAATTGGGCGAACGGCCGCACCTGCAAAAATTGATGCTGGCCGGCAACCATCTGCAAAGCCTGCCTGCAAGCTTGAGCCAGTGCCATCAGCTGGAGCTGATCCGCATCGCCGCCAACCGCATGACCGAACTGCCGCAGTGGCTGCTGACATTGCCCGGGCTGGCCTGGTTGGCGTACGCCGGCAACCCGCTGGAAACCGAAGCCGATGCCGCCGCTCTCGAAGCCACGCCGAACATTCCCTGGTCGCAACTGAACCTGCAGCAACAATTGGGCGAAGGCGCTTCCGGGGTGATTCACCAGGCCGTGTGGGAGCAACCGTCGCAGCCTGAGCGCAAGGTCGCGGTGAAACTCTATAAGGGGCACATGACCAGCGACGGCTCACCGCTGCATGAAATGAATGCCTGCATCACCGCAGGTATTCATCCCAACCTGATCAAGGTCGAGGGGCGGATCGTCGGGCATCCGCAGGCTCAGGCCGGGCTGGTCATGCACTTGATCGAGCCGAGCTATCGCAACCTGGCGGCGTTACCGAGCCTGGCCTCCTGCAGCCGTGATGTGTACGCAGAGGACACCCGTTTCAGTGCAGCGGTGGCGCTGCGGATCGCCAGCGGCATTGCCTCGGCGGCTGCGCACCTTCATCAACAGGGCATCACCCACGGCGACCTGTACGGCCACAATACGTTGTGGAATGAGCACGGCGATTGCCTGTTGGGCGACTTTGGCGCCGCATCCTTCCATGCCACGTCTGACACGCTGGAGACGCGCGCGCTGCAACGCATCGAAGTGCGGGCCTTCGGGATTCTGTTGGGTGAGTTGCTGGAACGGATCGACTCAGGCTTGAGTGCTGAGCGCCGTGAACGCTTGATGGATTTGCAGAGCCGCTGCTGTCAGCCAGACGTGCTGGCGCGCCCGGGATTCAGCGAGATCGTGCAGGAGTTGGCTGCCTGTAACTCAAATCACTAACGGCACATTCAAAAACCCGTGGCGAGGGAGCTTGCTCCCGCTCGGCGGCGTAGCAGCCGTCGTTGTTGGGACGGCTTTGCCGTCCAGCGGGAGCAAGCTCCCTCGCCACAGGTCAGGTCAAAATCGACAGTGCGGTTTAACCTGCCAACCCGACAAACATGTCCTGCACGTCGTCATGGTTATCGAGGCCTTCGAGGAAAGCTTCGACTTCTTCCATTTGTGCATCGGTCAGACCGCTGACCGGGTTCTTCGGCTTGTAGCCGAGCTTCGCCGACAGCACCGTGAAACCCTGCTCAGGCAAGGCTTTCTGGACGGAGTCCAGATCGGTGGCTTCGGTGATGAACAGGGTCGCGCTGTCTTCGCCCGGCTCGAAATCCTGTGCACCGGCTTCGATAGCGGCCATTTCCGGATCGGCATCCGGGGTGTCCGGGGACGCCTCGATCATGCCCACGTGGTCAAAGTCCCAAGCCACGGAACCGGAAGCCCCCAGCTGGCCTTTACGGAACGCCACGCGGATTTCTGCCACGGTACGGTTGATGTTGTCAGTCACGCATTCAACGATCAGCGGCACCTGATGCGGGGCGAAGCCTTCGTAGGTCACGCGGTGGTACTGCACGGTTTCGCCGAGCTGGCCCGAGCCTTTCTTGATTGCACGCTCCAGGGTTTCACGCGGCATCGAGGCTTTTTTCGCCTGTTCGACCACCAGGCGCAAGTGCGCGTTGGTGCTGACATCCGCGCCGTTACGTGCAGCAATGGTGATTTCCTTCACCAGTTTGCCGAAGATCTTGCCCTTGGCGTTGGCTGCCGCTTCTTTGTGTTTAACCTTCCACTGTGCGCCCATTACTCACTCTCTTGATCTGTGGCGCCGAGACATCTATTGGCCGACGCTTTGTGCAAGTTTATACGGCAAAAAGTTGGCAATCGACCAAAAAGTGTTGTGAGTGATCGACATCTTCACAACCTGTTGTAGGGCTTTTCTGAAAAGCAGGTTTACGGTGACTATTGAGCGCCAGTGTTTCGTAACCTCTGTGCCCCGTACTTCATGGCAGAAGAGTGTTTGATGCACAACGACATGGAAAGTCCCTTCATCCTCACGCTCACCGAGCTCGCCTTGGGTTTTCAGGTCCGACAGTTCAGCGGCCGCGAAGCCCTCAACCAGGTCTATCGATTCGACATCGAAATGCGCAGCCCGCAGCCCGCAATGAATCTGGACCTACTGCTGCATCAACCGGCATTCCTCAGCCTGAGCCCCACCACCGGCATCCACGGCATCATCCACAGCGCCGGTTTGCAGTACTGCGGCGCGCAGCAGATCGGCTACAGCCTGAACCTCGCACCCCGTCTGCTTACACTTGAGCAACAGCACCGTCGAAGGGTATTCCAGCACCTGAGCGTGCCAGAAATCTTGCGCCAGTTGCTGGCCGAGCATCGACTGCCACCCGACAGCTACCGTTTCGAGTTACCAAACGGTGAATACCCGCCGCGCCCGTTTTGCATCCAGTACGACGAAACCGACCTGAACCTGCTGCAACGATTGTGTGAAGAGGAAGGCATCCACTATCACTTCGAACATCAACACGACCGGCACGTGTTGGTGTTCGCCGATGACAGCGACAGCTTTGCGCAGCGACCGGTCGAGAGTGCTTTTCACCCCACAGCACGGGATGCCGGACACCCGCGGATCAGCCGGCTCTTCCAATGCCATAGCCGGCCGACCACAGGGCCGCAAACCACCTTTGCGCAGCACGCCAACGCTGACCCCGCATCCACCGCACCTGACGCCTGCGCCAACCAGACCTACCTCGCCAGCCCGCACCCAACGGGTCGAATCGACCCGGTGCAAGCCCGTCGCAACCAGCTCGGTCGTCGCGAACTCGAACGTCTGCGCAGCCTGCATCGTCTGGTTCAGGGCCACAGTACACTGCCCGAACTGCTCAGCGGGCGGCTGCTGCAAGTCACCGGGCATCCGGTCCCGGCGTTCAACGATCAATGGTTATTAAGCGAAGTGCTGCACCAAGGCGAAACGCCTGGCGTGGACAAGGTGTTGTCCGAGGCAACGGGTTATCGCAATCAATTCAAGGCAATTCCCTGGTCAACCGCGTTCCGCCCGGCCCTCAAACATTCCCGCCCAAGTATCTGCGGTTACCAGACCGCTGAGGTCATCGGCCCGGCAGGAAAGCCGCCGCACCTCGACAAACACGGGCTTATCAACATCTGCCTGTGGCCTGACGCGCAATCCGACAGCCAAGGTTCCTCAGGCATCTGGTTGCCAATTGCCCATACGGGGACGGGACGTCCAACCTTGCCACTGGCCGGCAGCGAGGTACTCGTGAGTTTCCTCGACGGTGATCCTGATCGACCAGTGCTTTGCACGGGTTTCGCTGATGCACAAGCACGCGAACCGCAGCCGGTGGTGGCGGCTGAACCGAAGGCGCCGCCGACAGGCTGGAGCGGCGAGATCTACTTGTTCGAGCGCCCCCCCGCCACCACCGAACGCCTGGCCGACACCACGTGGTACATCGTGCGCATGCCGCGTCCCGGGCTCAAGGATCTGGGGAGCCTCAACCGTGACGATGTGCTGATGACCGGTAAAAGCCAGGCACTGGGCAACCTGTCGCTGACGATAGAACAGAAACAACGCCTGGCCAGCGAGTTCGCCCGTACTCCCGAACAACTCTGCCTGCTGTATCCGGGGCAATGCGTGGCGCTGGCCGATTATTTCCAGCAATACTGGAACAGCGAACAACGCCTGGGCTTCATCGAAAGCGCCAACCCCGCCAGCGCTCAGCGCCAACCGCGAGAAGCGCGTCTGCTGTTCGACTGGCTGGTGAACGGCCCGGACACTACGCCCTAGATCGCCGCCCCTGAGATGTTCACCCCCGCGTAGCAGCTGCCGAAGGCTGCTACGAGGTACCCCGTGCCAAGCCGAAAAACGCCTGTATCAAGCGCAAATCCCGGCGCCGTTCCATGCAACCGATCATGTGCCGGTTGACCAGTCCTTCGCCAATGATCGGCACCGCCCGCACACGCGGGTCGTGGCTGACTTCCACTGAAGACACCACGCCCACCCCCAACTCGGCCGCCACCGCCTCAGTCACCGCCTCCCGACTGTCCAGCTCCAGCAGCACCCGAGGATTGACCCCGACCTGGGCGCAAGCCTCATCGAACGTACGACGGGTGATCGAGCTCGGCTCGCGCAATACCATGATCACCTGATCCAGTTGCTTGAGCGCGATACCTTCGTGCAGCGCCGACCACGGGTGCCCCGCCGGCACCAGCGCACAGATCCGCGACTCGCTCAAGGCTTGCAGGTGCAAACCTTTGCGCGGCTCGACCTCGGTCAGCACCGCCACGTCGGCGTGCTCGGACAACAACGCCGCAAGGGTTTCCTGGGCATTGCCCAGCCGTAAATTCACGGTGATCCCCGGATACCGCGCACGCAGGCTGGCGAGCATCGGCATGACCAAGTGCGGACCGTCCGCTGCCACTTCCAGCCGACCGGTCAACAACTGCCGATTGGCCTCAAGCATCACTTGCGCCTCTTCGGCCAGGCCGAACATCGCCCGGGTGATGGCCGCCAGTCGGGTGCCCTCCTCCGTCAAATCAACCCGCCGAGCGGTGCGCCGCAGCAGGGTGACCTGATAGTGCTCCTCCAGCGCCTTGATATGCCCGGTGACCGCCGGCTGGCTGATGAACAAACGGGCAGCAGCCCGGGTGAAGCTGCCTTCGCGGGCCACGGCATCAAATGCGCGGAGTTGGAACAGGTTCATAGCTATCGGCCTGACTGATGACTGGCATAACAACAAACAATTTGATTGATGGAGCGGCAAATTGCAATTTATCTCCCGCAGCTTCATCCCACCGATTGCGAGAACACCCGAATGAGTACTGCCGAACCCATCCTGCTCACTCCCGGCCCATTGACCACCTCGCAGCGCACCCGTGAGGCGATGATGGTGGACTGGGGTTCATGGGATGAGCGCTTCAACCAATTGACCGCCAGCCTCTGCGAACAACTGCTGGCGATCATCAACGGTGCCGACAGCCACCACTGCGTGCCGTTGCAGGGCAGCGGCACCTTCGCCGTCGAAGCGGCCATCGGCACTCTGGTGCCCCGCGACGGCAAGGTGCTGGTGTTGATCAACGGCGCTTACGGCAAACGCCTGGCGAAAATCTGCGAAGTGCTCGGTCGTTCCTTCAGTACCTTCGAAACCGCTGAAGACCAACCGACCACCGCCACCGACGTCGACCGCCTGCTACACGCCGACAGCAGCATTACCCACGTGGCGCTGATCCACTGCGAAACCAGCACCGGGGTTCTTAACCCGCTACCGGAAATCGCCCACGTCATCGCCCAACACGGCAAACGTCTGATCATCGACGCCATGAGTTCTTTCGGTGCACTGCCGATTGACGCCCGGCAAGTACCGTTCGAAGCGCTGATCGCCGCCTCGGGTAAATGCCTGGAAGGCGTACCGGGGATGGGTTTCGTCTTCGCCAACAAGTCCGCCCTGGAGAATGCCGCCGGCAATTCCCCCTCGCTGGCGATGGACCTGTTCGACCAACACACCTACATGGCCAAGACCGGCCAATGGCGCTTCACCCCGCCGACCCACGTGGTCGCGGCGCTGCACGAAGCGTTGCTGCAATACAACGAAGAAGGCGGCCTACCGGCGCGGCATCAGCGTTATGCGAACAACTGTCAGGTGCTGCTCGATGAAATGGCCAAACTCGGCTTGTGCAGCTTCCTGCCAACCGCGATCCAGGCGCCGATCATCATCACCTTCCATGCGCCGAAAGACCCGCGCTACCAGTTCAAAGCCTTCTACGAACGCGTGAAGGCCAAGGGTTTCATCCTCTACCCGGGCAAGTTGACCCAGGTCGAAACCTTCCGCGTCGGCTGCATCGGCCACGTCAATCAGGCCGAGATGCGTGCGGCAGTGGCGGCGATCGGCGAGGTGCTGCGCGAAATGGAAGTCCTCGATACCTGACCTCCCCCCGCCCGTAGCAACTGCCGAGCCCGCGAGGCAGCTGCTACGGGCGAGTCATGGCTTTGCTTGCCATTCCCCCAATTACAGGATTTGAGACATGAACTACAACAACCCGACTCAGCTGCAAGCTGCCATCCTCGACTGGGCAGGCACCGTGGTCGACTTCGGCTCTTTCGCGCCGACCCGGATCTTCGTCGAAGCCTTTGCCGAATTCGACGTCCAGGTATCCATCGAAGAAGCCCGCGGGCCGATGGGCATGGGCAAGTGGGACCACATCCGCACGCTCTGCGATCAACCCGAAGTGGCCGAGCGTTATCGCCGGGTCTTCGGTCGTACGCCGACCGACGATGACGTAACCGCCATCTACAAACGCTTCATGCCGCTGCAAATCGAAAAAATCGCCGAGCACTCGGCGCTGATCCCGGGCGCCCTGGAGACCATCGCCAACCTGCGCCAGCAAGGGATCAAAATCGGCTCGTGCTCCGGTTATCCGAAGCAAGTCATGGACAAAGTTGTCGAACTGGCCGCCTCCAACGGCTATGTCGCCGACCACGTGGTTGCCACCGACGAAGTGCCGAATGGCCGCCCATGGCCGGCTCAGGCCCTAGCCAACGTGATCGCCCTGGGTATTGACGACGTCGCCGCCTGCGTAAAGATCGACGACACCGTGCCGGGTATTCTCGAAGGTCGCCGTGCCGGCATGTGGACTGTCGCGCTGATTTGCTCGGGTAACGCGCTAGGCCTGACCTACGACGGCTATCGCGCGCTGAACAGCGACAAACTGGCCAGCGAACGCAAGCGTATTCATGCCCTGTTCGAAAGTTCGCGTCCGCACTACATGATCGACACCATCACCGACCTGCCGGAAGTGATCGCCGACATCAATCAGCGCCTGGCCAACGGTGAGATGCCGCAAAGCAGCTGATTACCGCCTCAAGTGCCAAAAAAAGCGCCAGTCCCTGAACCGGGACTGGCGCTTTTTTCTAGCCAATAGGCTGTCGCAGAGCGCTCGATAAGGTACGAAGCCTGATCTGACTCAGGCAAATCCTCGCAAACAGGATTACAGTTAACCCACTCCGTCATACAAGAACGGGGGCTTCAGACCTGATAAGCGAGGAAAAACCGTATGCCCTGGAAGAATTCCGAATCACGCTACAGCACCGTATCAATCATGTTGCACTGGTTGATGCTGGTACTGTTGGCGCTGGTTTACGCCAGTATCGAACTGCGGGGGATGTTTCCCAGGGGCAGTGGCGGCCGAGCCCTGATCACGGAAACGCACTACATGCTCGGCCTGACCGTGTTCACACTGGTCTGGTTACGGCTGTTCGCCCGCAGCCTGGGACGCGCTCCGCAAATCTTCCCGGCATCGCCCCAGTGGCAAACCGTGCTTGCCCGGCTGATGCACTGGGCGTTGTATATATTCATGATCGCCACACCGATTCTCGGTTGGCTGGTCACCAGCGCCAACGGTCATCAGGTGATGTTCTACGGCATCGACCTGCCGTTGCTGATCAGCGAGGACAAACCGCTGGCCAAGCAGATCAAGGGCTGGCACGAACTGGCCGGCACCCTCGGCTATTGGCTGATCGGCCTGCATGCCGTGGCCGGGCTGTATCACCATTACGTGGTTCGCGATAACACCCTGCTGCGGATGATGCCCAAGCGCGTCAGCCCTGACTGAGTGACGCAAAACCCCGACGCCCCTGCAAGCCGCCGGTGTGCACGAAGATCAAGCGTGTGCCGGCGGCAAAAAATCCGGCATCAACCTGTTGCTTGAGTGCCCATAGCGCTTTACCGGTGTACAGCGGCTCCAACGGGATACCGCTGGCCCGCTCGCAGTGTTCGATAAACGCCAGCAACGGCGGGGCGACTTTGGCAAAACCGCCACAACTGCCGTCGAACAGCTCATATCCCCCGTCCGGCAAGCCGCATTCGCCGAGAATCGCCTCGACCTGCTGCGCCACGCCATGATCATCGGGCACCGCCAGCACGCCATACACCGGATGCCTCCCCGCCTCGGCCTGCACCAACCCGGCCAGCGTGGTGCCGGTTCCGCAGGCCAGCCACCAGCCGTCATGGTCATTCCAGCCCAACTGGTTCAACTGATTGCCGACCTGAGTCAGTAACTGCCCGCAACCACGCGCACCGAGCAGACCGCCCCCGCCTTCGGGGACCGGATGCAGGTGCGGGTATTGCGCTTGCCATGGCTGCCAGAAACCCGGCTCGTGGCGCGCACGATAACCACCGTAACCCAACCAGTGCAGTTGCATGCCAAAGGCCTGTAAATCCTCCACGGTCGGGGTGTCTTGCGGATGCCCGCGCAACAGGCCGACGGTAGGAAAGCCAAAACGTTTACCGGCTGCCGCCAACGCATGCAGATGATTGGACCAGGCACCACCCAGGCTGATCACACCCTCGGCACCGGCCTCGCGGGCCACCCTTAGATGCTCAATGAGCTTGAACCACTTGTTGCCGGAGATCAGCGGGTCGATCCGGTCCAGGCGCAGGATCGCCACCTCGATCCCGGCGCTGGTGAGCCAGTCGAGATGAAGACGTTCAAGCGGGGCATGGGGCAGCCAGTCGCTGGGAGGAGAAAGCATTGATGCCGGCTCTTTGGGAAAGAGCCGGCATCTTAGCAGCAGACAGAACGCCATCGCAGGCAAGCCTTGCTCCTACGGGTCATGTGTCGACACATAATCCGTAGGAGCAAGGCTTGCCCGCGATAGCCATTGGCACGCTTGACCTGCGTAGCTGATTACAACTCAGCTGCCAGGCGCGAACCCTGATTGATCGCACGCTTGGCATCCAGCTCCGCCGCTACATCCGCGCCACCGATCAAATGCACGTTCTGCCCGGCAGCTACCAGGCCGTCGTGCAATTCGCGCAACGGATCCTGCCCGGCGCAGATCACGATGTTGTCCACCGGCAGTACTTGCGGCTCACCGGTTTCACCGATGCGGATATGCAGGCCTTCGTCATCGATCTTCAGGTACTCGACGCTATTGAGCATCTGTACGTGCTTGTTCTTCAGCCCTGTACGGTGAATCCAGCCGGTGGTTTTGCCCAGACCGTCGCCAACCTTGGATTTCTTGCGCTGCAACAGGAACACCTGGCGTGCTGGCGCGTGAGGCTCGGCCTTGATCCCTGCGACACCGCCACGGGCCTCAAGGTGAGTATCGATGCCCCATTCTTTCCAGAACGCTTCACGGTCCTGGCTGGTGGCGACGCCTTGATGCACGAGGAATTCCGAGACGTCAAAACCGATACCGCCGGCGCCAATCACCGCAACGCTCTTGCCGACCGGCTTGCGTTCGAGGATCACGTCCAGATAGCTCAAGACCTTGGCATGCTCGACGCCCGGAATCGCCGGCACACGCGGCGCAATACCGGTGGCCAGAATCACCTCGTCATAACCGCCCTCCACCAGTTGCGCGACATCGACCCGCGTGTTCAGGCAGACCTCGACATTCGTGGTCTGCAACTTGCGCTTGAAATAGCGCAGGGTTTCGAAGAACTCTTCCTTGCCCGGCACACGCTTGGCGACGTTGAACTGGCCGCCAATTTCGCTGGCGGAATCGAACAGCGTCACTTGATGACCACGCTCGGCAGCCACGGTGGCCGCGGACAAACCCGCAGGGCCAGCGCCGACCACGGCAATTTTCTTGATCTGCTGCACCGGCAAGTAATTGAGCTCGGTTTCATGGCACGCCCGCGGGTTGACCAGACACGAGGTCAATTTGCCGCCGAAGGTGTGGTCCAGGCAGGCCTGGTTGCAACCGATGCAGGTATTGATTTCATCACTGCGACCGGCGGCGGCCTTGTTGACGAACTCCGGATCGGCGAGGAACGGCCGCGCCATCGACACCATGTCGGCATCGCCTTCGGCGAGGATCTGCTCGGCGACTTCCGGGGTGTTGATGCGGTTGGTGGTAATCAGCGGAATGCCCACCTCCCCACGCAACTTGGCCGTGACTTTGCTGAACGCGGCACGTGGAACCTTGGTGGCGATGGTCGGAATCCGCGCTTCGTGCCAGCCGATCCCGGTGTTGATAATGGTCGCACCTGCTTGCTCGATGGCCTTGGCCAACTGAACGATTTCTTCCCAGGTGCTGCCACCTTCCACCAGGTCGAGCATCGATAGTCGGAAGATGATGATGAAATTCGGGCCTACCGCCTCGCGAACGCGACGAACGATTTCCACCGGCAGGCGCATACGGTTTTCATAGCTGCCGCCCCAGCGATCGGTGCGGTGGTTGGTGTGGGCTGCGAGGAACTGGTTAATGAAATAACCTTCCGAGCCCATGATCTCGACACCGTCGTACTCGGCTTTTTGCGCCAGGGTCGAACAGGTGACGAAGTCGCTGATCTGCTTCTCGATGCCTTCCTCGTCCAGCTCTTTGGGCTTGAACGGGTTGATCGGTGCCTGGATCGCACTCGGCGCGACCTGTTTCGGGCTATAGGCATAACGCCCGGCGTGCAGAATCTGCATGCAAATCTTGCCACCCGCCTCGTGCACGGCACGGGTGACGACCTGGTGCTTGAGCGCCTCATCGAGCGTGGTCAGCTTGGCAGCGCCGGAGTACACCCCGCCCTCATCGTTCGGACCAATACCGCCGGTGACCATCAGGCCAACACCACCGCGAGCACGTTCGGCGAAGTACGCCGCCATGCGCTCGAACCCGCCAGGCTTCTCCTCAAGGCCGGTGTGCATCGAGCCCATCAGGGTGCGGTTGCGCAGCGTGGTAAAACCCAGGTCCAGCGGGGCCAGCAGGTGCGGGTAATGAGCGGCGGTCATCGGTAGCTCCACAACGAACAATCACGAAAATAGTGCGGGTGCTCTTTGGCACCCATCGGTTATGTGCCACAGACTAAGAGCAGGCCTGTCATCGCTCAATGACCGTAACTGACAACTTATTGATCCAAACGCGCAGCACCTCTTGGCATTCCTCGGCATGGGGCCTACCCTAGTCGGCGAATCCTGCACAAGGCCGCTGACTGTTTCCCCATGCGCAAACTTCTTTATCTGACCGTCACCATGGCATTTGTCGCCCTCATCGCCGCGTACGCGATGTGGACCGCCGATCGTCCGGTTGGCCATTACCTCTCGGACCTGCGCATCAACCTCGCCGTCAACCAGGGCGTTCCTGCCGATCGCGGCAACTTGCTGGGCATCCAGCCCGAATTGTTCCCCACCGATTATCAAAGCCCCGAACACCTGCACCGCAAGCTCGCGGCCTATCTGCAGCGGGCTCGCGAACAAGGCCTGCTGAACGAAAAAACCATCGTTGTGCTGCCGGAACACATCGGTACCTGGCTGATGGTCAGCGGCGAGAAAGACGAGCTGTATCAAGCCAGCACGCTGGACGAAGCCATGAATTGGCTGGCGGTGAGCAATCCCCTGAGCTTTTTGCGCGCGTTGATCAGCGCCAAGGGCGACAACCGCCTGGATGACGCGCACCTGCGCATGAAAGCCAAAAGCATGGCCAGGCAGTACCAGGCGCTGTTCGGTGGGCTGGCCAACGAGTTCGGCATCACCCTGGTGGCCGGCAGCATCGTGTTGCCCGAGCCCAGTGTCAGCGACGGCACACTGAAAATCGGCCGTGGTGCGTTGTACAACAGCAGCCTGGTGTTCGGTCGCGATGGCTTGCCGATCGGCCAACCGCAGCGCCAGCTGAACCCGACCTTCGATCAACGGGGCTATATCCAGCCGAGCACCGATCAAGTGATCAATGTCATCGACACCCCGGCCGGACGTCTTGGCGTATTGATCGGCAACGACAGCTGGTACCCGGACAACTATCGCAAACTCAATGATCAGGGCGCTCAGTTGATCGCCGTGCCGGCCTTTGTCATCGGCCGAAATGCCTGGGACAAACCCTGGCGCGGTGACAAAGGGCCATCGACCCCGAGCAAAATCGGCCTCGAACCCGGCGCGCTCAGCGAGGGCCAGGCCTGGCATCGCCTGACGTTGACCAGTCAGCACCCGGCCAGTCAGGCCAGCGCTGGTGTCAGCGCGTTCCTGCGTGGACAATTCTGGGATCAGGGCAGCGCCGGCCAGAGCTTTCTCAGCAGCAACGGCCAACACTTCGCCGACCGCGAGGCCCGCGGCGCACGTTTGCTCAATATCTGGTTGTAAGTGATGAAACCACAGCCGATGCGCCTCGGGGATCTGTCGGTCGGCTTCGTCCATAGCCTGGCTGACGCAGTGTCCAGCCACGGTCTGGACCCGCAGCCGCTGCTGGAACAATACGGGCTCGACTCGGCGCGGTTAGCCGAAGCCGGTGCGCGGCTGTCGATCCCGCGCTACATGCGCCTGGGCCACGCGGCCATTCAACTGACTGGCGACCCGGCGCTGGGTCTGCGTATGGGCCAACTGAGCCGCCTCAGCCAGGTCGGGCTGGCCGGCGTGACTGCCGCTCAGGCGCCAACCGTGCGCGAAGCGGCGCGTTGCCTGATTCGCTTCGAGGCCTTGTACGGCTCCAATTACCGCGGCCAGTCGAGTTTTCATGAAGATGCCCAGGGCGCATGGCTACGGTTCTATTCCATCAGCCCGTACAACGCCTATAACCGCTTTGTGGTGGATTCGATCATCGCCAGCTGGTTGCAGCAGTTATCCAGCGTGAGCCACCAGCCGCTGCACGCCGAACGCATCGATATCGAGTTCGCCGAGCCGGATTACCGCGAGCGCTACGCACTGCTGGGTGATTGTCCGATCCAGTTTGGTGCCGAGCACAACCAACTAAGGCTGAGTCAGGCCAGCCTCGCACTGCGCAACCCCGAGCACTGCCCGAGTACCTGGCGTCTACTGCTCAAGCTGTGTGAACGGGAACTGGAGCAATTGACCCGCACCCGCAGCCTGCGTGAACGCATCACTCAGTTGCTGGGGCCGTTGCTCAATGGAGGTCGCGAACCCGACCTGGAAGAAGTGGCGGCACGCCTGAAGCTGCCGACCTGGACCTTGCGTCGCAAGCTCGCCGAAGAGGGTACGCAGTTTCGCGCGATTCTCAACGACACTCGCCGCGATCTGGCCATGACCTACATCCGCGACACGGAACTGGCCTTTGGCGAAATCGCCTACCTGCTGGGGTTTGCCTCGGCCGAAGCCTTTCAGCGCGCCTTCAAACGCTGGAGCAACCAGACACCTGGCGAGTTCCGTCGCAGTCACAGGCAATCAGCCTGACGGCTAGCCTGCAGCTGCTTTGTTACAACTCGGTGGCGTCTTCGGCAGGCTCCAGAGGGTCCAGTTCAAACGCCTGGTATTCAAGCAGCTCTTCTTGATAATCGTCCATAGGGATGTCCTTTTGAGTCGAGTTAAACCGTTATACCAATGACCTTCGCCCTCAGCATAAAGTGCCCGTATGAAAGAAAAATGACGCGGGCACAGCGGTACGTTCCTGCTAGTAAAACGTAGCAGGCACTCAAGAATTTATCACGGTGGACTTTGAATAAAAGCTGAAGAAAATCAGCCTCTGGTGGTGCAGATGACTCTGAACAAACGCTACGGGGGTTGCCCCCGCAGCGCTCGCCTTCAGATTACTTGCCGGACGATGGCAGTGCCGGAATCGGCTCGGTCGGCGGCGGCAACGAACTCGGATTCGCCGGTGGCGTAATGACTTCAGGTGCCGGTGTAGGCTCAGCATGGCTCGCAGGTGCAATCGACGACGCAGGCGCTGACGCCACAGGCACCGATGCGGCAGATACCGGATCTATCGGCGCACTCACCGCGGGTGCTGGCGCGACCGTCACAGGCTCGGCCGCCGCGGGTACGACAGGTGCTGGAGCTGGAGCTGGCTCAGGCGTCGCTGCGGGCGCTGGGGCTGGCGTTGCGGGGGCTGCCGCTGGCTCAGGCACACCCAGATCGGCCTTTGGCTTCTCGACGATATGCGCCTCTTTCTTCACCTCAGGCGGCAGGAACAGCTCGACCAGGGTGAAAAACCGCTCGTAGAACTTCCCGGAGGACACGGTTTCACTGGCGACCTTGACCATCGAATCATCGGAAGAACCAATCGGCATCGACACCGAGCCCAACACACCGACGCCGAGGCTGGCGGAGTTGTTAGTTTTCTTCAGCGCGTAACGGTCCTGCAAGGCATTGGCGAACATCGTCGCGTGATGCTTGCTGTCTTCGGCGCAGACCACGTTAAAGCTGATCTCCATATGCGTGTCGCCGGTCTGCTGAAAGCTCTTGTGACCGCTGACCAGTTTCGGATCAGTGCTGGTGATGATGTAGCCCTGGCTCAACAACGCCCGACGAGCGGCCTCGCAGGAAGCAACATCGGTAACCGGGTATTTGCGCGAAAACGTCCCGGAATCATCGAAATTTTCATGCTCATAGATGGCCTGGTCCTTGGTACAACCGGCTGCTGCAGCCAGTACCAACGCCAGCCCGGCGGCACGCACATGGAATGATTTGAACATTGAACATCCTGAAGAAAACGATCCGGGGCCTATTGTGCAACAGATCACCCCGTAACGGCGCATGGATTAGTGTCTTGTAAACGATACAAGTTTACTGACCTTCGTTTACCGGAAAAAGTCGCTGGCACAAATGATCGATGAACACCCGTAATTTGGCCGCTGCGCGCTGACCGGGTGGCCAAAGAATTCAGTCGACCGTCGAACCGCACAAAACAAAAGACCCCGGCCTTTCGGCCAGGGTCTTTGTTTACCACTAACGGGTCAGTCAGGCATCAGTAACGCTTGATGTCCGCCTGGCTCTCCAGTTGCTTGCGATAGGCCGCGAAGTCTTGCTGGCCAACGCGCGACGCGAGGAAGCGACGATACTGAGCCTTCTCTTCTTCAGAAGGCGCTGCGGCTTCGCTCACACCGTTCAGACGCACGATCACCAGACTACCGTCAGTCAGGGTCACGCTGCTGAAAGTCGGCTTGTCCTTGGCTGCAGGCTTCGGCATGCGGAACAACGCTTGCAGCACGGTTGGATCAACACCTTCCTGAGCACGAGTTGCCGCATTGGTGACTTTCCAGCCCTGGCTGGCGAGCGGCGTCTTGCCATCACGCAGGCTGGCAATCAGCTCATCAGCCTTGGTCTTGGCAGCAGCACTGGCGTGCTCCTTGGTCAATTGCACGCGAATGCTCGCAGCAACGCTTTCCAGTGGCAGCTGTTCAGGCTTGCGATGCTCTTTGGCACGCAGCACCACAACCGTTTCCGGATCCAGCTCGATGCCGGTGCTGTTGGCACCTTCATCCAGAACTTCCGGGCTGAACGCAGCAGTGACCACGGCACGGTTGGCCGCGATACCTTCGCCACCTTCACGGCCAAACGGTGCGGACGTGTGGACGGTCAGTTTCAGGTCCGCAGCTGGTTGAGCCAGGTCGGAAGCTTCGAACGCGGCATCTTCCAACTGTTTGGTCGCATCCACAAAACGCTGCTCGACCTGTTGGGTTTTCAGTTCCTTGGTCAGCTTGTCTTTCAGGCTGGCGAAGCTTGGCACTTGCGGTGCTTCAACGCCCAACAGCTTGATCAAGTGGAAACCGAATTCAGTGCGCACCGGCGCCGACACCTGGTCTTTGCCCAGCGCATACAGCGCTTTCTCAAAGGTCGGGTCGTAAACGCCCGGGCCAGCGTAACCGAGGTCACCGCCGTTGGCAGCCGAACCTGGATCCTGCGAGAACTCCTTGGCCAGGGCCTCGAAGCTTTCGCCTTTGGCCAGACGCGCCTGAATCTCTTCGATCTTCGCCTTGGCTTGCGCCTCGTTCACCTTGTCATTCACTTCGATCAGAATGTGCGCAGCCCGGCGTTGTTCGGCCAGGTTCGCGGTTTCTTTCTGATACAGCGCTTGCAGGTCTTCGTCCTTGACGGCGACCTGATCAAAGAAGGAAGCCTTCTTCAACTCGAGGTAATCGATGACCACCTGATCAGGTGTCATGAACTCTTTGGCGTGTTCGTCGTAGTAAGCCTTGACCTCTTCATCAGTCAGCTTCACCGCCGCTGGATCTGCCTTGACGTTCAGGGTCGCGAAATCGCGGGTCTGTTTTTCCAGACGAGCGAAAGCCTGCACCTGTGCATCGGTGACGAAACCGCTACCTGCCAGGCCGGCGCGCAACTGGCCGATCAGCATTTCCTGAGCCAGCATCTGGCGGAACTGCATACGGCTGTAGCCCAGTTGACGGATCACCTGGTCGAAACGCTCAGGACTGAACTTGCCGTCGACCTGGAATTCAGGCGTTTGCAGGATCACTTGGTCCAGTGCAGCTTCGGAGAAAGCGAATTTCGATTTTTCTGCGCCTTGCAGCAACAGTTTGCGGTCGATCAGCCCTTTCAAAGCAGCATCGCGCAGCATTTTTTCATCAAGCAAGGATGCATCGAAATCCTTGCCCAGCTGTTGCATGAGTTGACGGCGTTGCATATCAACCGCCTGACTCAGCTCGTTCTGGCTGATTTCTTCACCATTCACCTTGGCCGCATCATTACGGTGGGTAGTGGCCTTGAAGATGGCGTCGAAACCGGTCAAAGCCATCAGTGCAACGATGACCCCGATAATGGTCTTGGCAATCCAGCCTTGTGAATTGTCCCTGATATTCTGCAGCATGCGTCCCCCAGAAACGGTTGAACTTCAAATTAGGCAACCGTGGAGCGTGGGTAGAATCCGGATAGAAGAAAGGCGCATCCGAGGATGCGCCTTCTCGTAACTGGCGGAGCGGACGGGACTCGAACCCGCGACCCCCGGCGTGACAGGCCGGTATTCTAACCGACTGAACTACCGCTCCGCTGCCAAGTCAGGGATGACCCCGACCCGGATAGGCAAAAAACCGAGTGAGGCTTAGTTAACAGCTTCTTTCAGTGCTTTACCGGCTTTGAAACCTGGTTTTTTGGCTGCTGCGATTTCCAGCGTCTTACCGGTCTGTGGGTTACGACCAATGCGAGCTGGACGATCAGTCACGGAGAAAGTACCGAAACCAACCAGAACAACAGAGTCGCCAGCCTTGAGAGCGCCAGTGACGGATTCGATTACAGCGTCCAGCGCGCGGCCAGCAGCAGCTTTCGGGATATCAGCGGATGCAGCGATAGCATCAATCAGTTCCGACTTGTTCACTCTAAGTCCCCTTATATCTATTTGAGATGATTCTAAGTTTTTTGGTGAAAGCAAAAACGAGTGCTGAATGGCCTACAGACACTTAAGAGCCGCTTTATAACAAGGGCTCTAAAAAGCTGTCAAGAAAGCCCCCCAGGCTAATACGTACTAGTGCGTGCTAATTCTTTCCTTAGAGTCAGACTCGCGTTTCTCATCCTTTGCAACTATCTCGGGAGCCACATCCGGCAAGGGCTCCGGCGCGTATTGCAGCGCAATTTGCAGGACCTCGTCAATCCATTTAACCGGTTTGATCTGAAGATCTTGCTTGATATTGTCAGGAATTTCCTTCAAATCGCGAACATTCTCTTCAGGAATGATCACTGTCTTGATCCCGCCACGGTGTGCCGCCAGCAGTTTTTCCTTAAGTCCACCGATCGCCAGAACCTGGCCGCGCAAGGTAATTTCGCCGGTCATGGCAACATCAGCGCGTACAGGAATCCCGGTCAATGCCGACACCAGTGCCGTACACATGCCTACACCCGCACTAGGACCGTCTTTGGGCGTCGCCCCTTCCGGCATGTGGATGTGGGTGTCGCGCTTCTCATGGAAGTCCAGCGGGATCCCCAGGCTTTTCGCGCGGCTGCGAACGACCGTCAACGCAGCAGTGATCGATTCGACCATCACATCGCCCAGCGAACCGGTCTTGATCAGTTGCCCTTTACCCGGCACCACTGCAGCTTCGATGGTCAGCAACTCGCCGCCCACCTGAGTCCAGGCCAGGCCAGTCACCTGCCCCACCTGATCCTGCTGCTCGGCCAGGCCGTAGCGGAATTTGCGCACGCCAAGGAAGTGCTCCAGCATCTCGGCCGTGACTTTTACCGAGAAGCGTTTTTCCATCGCATGCTCTTTGACCGTCTTGCGGCAAACCTTGGCAATCTGGCGCTCGAGCCCACGCACACCGGCTTCACGGGTGTAGTAACGAATGATGTCGCGGATCGCCTCGGTGTCGAATTCCAGCTCGCCTTTTTTCAGGCCATTCGCCTGAATTTGCTTGGGCGAAAGGTATTTGACAGCGATGTTGATCTTCTCGTCTTCGGTGTAGCCCGGCAGACGAATCACTTCCATCCGGTCGAGCAGCGCCGGCGGAATGTTCATCGAGTTCGAGGTGCAAAGGAACATCACATCGGACAGGTCGTAGTCGACTTCCAGATAGTGATCGTTGAAATTGTGGTTTTGCTCGGGATCGAGCACTTCCAGCAAAGCCGATGCCGGATCGCCACGCATGTCGCTGCCCATCTTGTCGATTTCATCGAGCAGGAATAGCGGGTTGCGCACGCCCACCTTTGTCATCTTTTGTATCAATCTTCCTGGCATCGAACCGATATAAGTCCGGCGATGACCACGAATTTCCGCCTCATCGCGCACGCCGCCGAGGGCCATGCGTACAAATTTGCGGTTTGTCGCGTGAGCAATCGACTCCGCCAGAGAGGTTTTACCCACCCCAGGAGGACCGACCAGGCACAACACCGGACCGCGGATTTTCTTCACGCGTTTTTGTACGGCGAGGTATTCGAGAATCCGCTCTTTGACTTCTTCCAGACCATAATGGTCGGCATCAAGAATGTCTTCTGCACGCGCAAGATCCAGACGAACCTTGCTTTGTGCCTTCCACGGCACCTGAACCAGCCAGTCAAGGTAGGAACGCACCACGGTCGCTTCAGCAGACATCGGTGACATTTGCTTGAGCTTGTTCAGCTCAGCCTGGGCCTTGATCAGCGCGTCTTTTGGCAAGCCTGCGGCATCGATGCGCTTTTTCAGCTCTTCGACTTCGTTATGGCCTTCTTCGCTATCGCCGAGTTCTTTCTGAATGGCCTTCATCTGCTCATTCAGGTAGTACTCGCGCTGGCTGCGCTCCATTTGCTTTTTGACGCGGCCACGAATGCGTTTTTCGACTTGCAGCAAATCGATCTCGGCGTCCAGCAATGCCAGAACGTGCTCGACCCGGGCCGACAAATCGATAATCTCGAGGATTTCCTGCTTCTGCTCGATCTTCAGCGCCATGTGCGCGGCCATGGTATCGACCAGGCGGCTTGGCTCATCGATGCTATTGAGCGATGACAGGACTTCAGCCGGAACCTTCTTGCCCAGTTGAACGTACTGTTCAAATTGAGACAGCAAGCTGCGAACAAACACTTCCGATTCGCGCTCGGGAGCGTCGACTTCGTCAATCAGCGAAACCTCGGCACGGCAATGGCCGTCGACTTCGCTGAAACGCTCGACCGCGCCACGCTGCTCGCCCTCAACCAGCACTTTGACCGTGCCGTCAGGCAGCTTGAGCAGCTGCAGAACCGTTGCGATCGTACCGACACGATAAAGTGCGTCTTCACCGGGATCGTCGTCGGCAGGGTTTCTCTGGGCCAGCAGAAGGATCTGCTTGTCGCCCGTCATCGCCGCCTCGAGGGCTTCGATAGATTTCTCGCGCCCCACAAACAGCGGGATAACCATGTGCGGATAAACCACAACATCACGCAATGGCAGGAGAGGCAATTCGATGGTTGTCTTCATGATTTCGCCTCTACGGCGGCCATAAGGCCGGAAACAGATGGAAGTAAGCTTGAAACCAAGATGGGGGCTGCTTTCGAAAAAAACAAGCTGATTAAAAGACCGCGGTAAAGATCGTCCAAACGCGGCCCAAACCTTCGGCAGCTCCTGCAAAAGCAAAGGGGCCCGAAGGCCCCTTCTTTTAATCCGGCAGTGCGACGCTTACGCGTCTGGCGCCGCCTTGGCAGCCGGCTCACTGTTTTCGTAGATATACAGTGGCTTGGACTTGCCTTCTATAACGCTTTCATCGATCACTACTTTACTCACCTCGGATTGCGAGGGGATTTCATACATAGTGTCGAGCAGCACACCTTCGAGAATCGAACGCAATCCACGAGCACCGGTTTTGCGTTCCAGTGCGCGCTTGGCGACCGATTTCAGTGCATCGGCCCGGAATTCCAGGTCTACGCCTTCCATCTCGAACAGCTTGGCATACTGTTTGGTCAGAGCATTTTTCGGCTCGGTGAGGATCTGCATCAGCGCAGCCTCGTCGAGCTCGTCCAGCGTTGCAAGAACCGGCAGACGACCGACGAATTCCGGGATCAGACCGAACTTGACCAGATCGTCAGGTTCGACTTCACGCAGGGACTCACCCACCTTCTTGCCTTCTTCCTTGCTGCGAACTTCTGCATTGAAACCAATGCCGCCACGGGTGGAACGGTTTTGAATAACCTTTTCCAGACCGGAGAACGCACCGCCGCAGATGAACAGGATGTTACGGGTGTCGACCTGAAGGAATTCCTGCTGCGGGTGCTTGCGACCACCTTGAGGCGGAACGGAAGCGACCGTACCTTCGATCAGCTTGAGCAGGGCCTGCTGCACGCCTTCACCGGAAACGTCCCGGGTGATGGACGGGTTGTCGGACTTGCGCGAAATCTTGTCGATTTCATCGATGTAGACAATGCCCATTTGAGCTTTTTCTACGTCGTAATCGCACTTCTGCAACAGTTTCTGAATGATGTTTTCAACGTCTTCACCCACGTAACCCGCCTCGGTGAGGGTGGTTGCGTCAGCGATAGTGAAAGGCACATTCAGCAAACGGGCCAGTGTTTCAGCAAGCAGGGTTTTACCCGAGCCTGTAGGGCCGATCAGCAAGATGTTGCTTTTGCCGAGTTCGACATCGTCATTCTTTTTGTCACGCTGGTTGAGGCGCTTGTAGTGGTTGTACACCGCTACGGCCAAAACCTTTTTCGCACGTTCCTGACCAATCACGTACTGATCAAGGATGCCGCTGATTTCTTTAGGCGAAGGCAATTTATGCGCGCTGCTTTCGGCCTGTGCTTCCTGCACCTCCTCGCGGATGATGTCGTTGCACAGGTCGACGCACTCGTCGCAGATAAAGACCGAGGGGCCGGCAATCAATTTGCGCACTTCATGCTGGCTTTTGCCACAGAAGGAGCAATAGAGCAGCTTGCCGTTGTCCTCGCCGTTGCGGGTGTCAGTCATTCGATCGATCCAAATCCGATAGGCTTGCAACACAAGATGAAGGCAATTGCGGGCTTTTTCAAGCCCGCTGGTGGCCAGTTAAACCAACCACCTGCATTTGAGCTGCTTAGGCGGGCATTTTACGCTTGTCGATCACCGAGTCGATCAGGCCGTATTCAGCCGCACGCTCTGCGCTCATGAAATTGTCACGCTCGGTGTCGCGCTCAATGGTTTCGAGGCTTTGACCGGTGTGATAAGCCAACAACGAGTTCAGACGCGAACGGATATGGAGGATTTCCTTGGCATGGATGTCGATGTCCGACGCCTGACCCTGGAAACCGCCCAATGGCTGGTGAATCATCATGCGCGAGTTCGGCAGGCAGTAACGCTTGCCCGCAGCACCACCGGCAAGCAGGAAAGCACCCATACTGCAGGCCTGACCGATACAGGTAGTGGAAACGTCAGGCTTGATGAACTGCATGGTGTCGTAGATCGACATGCCCGCAGTCACCGAACCGCCTGGTGAGTTGATGTAAAGATGGATGTCCTTGTCCGGGTTTTCCGCTTCAAGGAACAGCAGTTGCGCGGCGACCAGGTTGGCCATGTAGTCTTCTACCGGGCCGACAAGGAAGATCACTCGTTCCTTGAGGAGGCGCGAGTAGATGTCATAGGCACGTTCGCCACGGGCGGACTGCTCGATAACCATCGGGACCAGACCACCTGCGGCCTGGATGTCAGAGCTCTGCTGATAATAAGAATTGCGGGACATGTCTCGCAGTCACTCCCAAATAGTTATGTCTTGAATACGCATAAGCCAGCTCGAAAGCTGGCTTATGGTGTGTGCTTCTAACGCAAAAACAATCAGTCGGCTTGTGGAGCTTCTACCGGCTTGACCGCTTCTTCGTAAGAGACCGATTTGTCGGTCACGCTAGCTTTCTGAAGAACAGTATCCACAACTTGCTCTTCCAGCACAACCGAACGGACTTCGTTCAGTTGCTGGTCGTTCTTGTAGTACCAGGACACGACTTGCTCAGGCTCCTGATAAGCCGAAGCCATTTCCTGAATCAGCTCGCGAACGCGGGTTTCGTCAGGCTTGAGGTCGTATTGCTTGACCACTTCAGCCACCACCAGACCCAGCACAACGCGACGCTTGGCTTGCTCTTCGAACAGCTCGGCCGGCAGTTGGTCAGGCTTGATGTTGCCACCGAACTGCTGAACCGCCTGAACGCGCAGACGATCAACTTCGTTGGACAGCAGGGCCTTTGGCACCTCGATCGGGTTGGCGGCCAGCAGACCGTCCATTACCTGATTCTTGACCTTGGATTTGATCGCCTGACGCAGCTCGCGCTCCATGTTCTTACGAACTTCAGTGCGGAAACCGTCGATACCAGACTCTTTGATACCAAACTGAGCGAAGAATTCTTCGGTCAATTCAGGCAGTTTCGGCTCGGAAACAGTGTTCACGGTGACGGTGAACTCGGCTGCCTTGTTAGCCAGGTCGAGGTTCTGATAGTTCTCAGGGAAGGTCAGGTTCAGAACGCGCTCTTCGCCCGCTTTAGCGCCAACCAGGCCTTCTTCGAAGCCAGGGATCATGCGGCCGGAACCCAGAACCAGCTGAGTACCCTTGGCGGAACCACCGGCGAACACTTCACCATCAACCTTGCCAACGAAATCGATGTTCAGTTGGTCTTCGTTCTGAGCTGCACGATCGGCAATTTCAAAACGAACGTTCTGCTTGCGCAGGATTTCCAGCATTTTGTCCAGATCGGCGTCCGCCACGTCAGCGCTCAGGCGCTCGACAGCGATGGATTCGAAACCGGCAACGGTGAACTCGGGGAACACTTCGAACGTTGCAACGAATTCCAGATCCCTGCCCTTCTCCAGGACTTTAGGCTCTACCGAAGGAGCGCCAGCCGGGTTCAGCTTTTGCTCGACAATCGCTTCGTAGAAAGAAGCCTGGATCACGTCGCCTACAGCTTCCTGACGCGCATCAGCTTCATAACGCTGACGAATCACGCTCATTGGCACTTTGCCAGGACGGAAGCCTGCAATCTTGGCCTTTTGGGCAGTCTGTTGCAGACGCTTGTTGACTTGAGTCTCAATGCGCTCAGCTGGCACGGTGATGCTCATGCGGCGCTCTAGAGCAGAAGTATTTTCAACAGAAACTTGCATGGATATTCCTCGTTGCACAGACGTTAGCCGGCCGTTTCCGACCACAGAATCAAGGGCATGCATTCTAGTGGGTCAAACTCAAGAAGTCACCCTACTGAAAACGGGTAAAAACGCAGCAGACAATTTATCGGTGTGGATGCACGAATACACCTCACCCCGGAGGCAAATACAGTCAATCACGCCAGGTCTCTGCGCCAACCCTCCTATATATAGAAGGAGAGCCAATCAGCTCCCTGGCAGCCGACCTTGCGAGCAAGCCCGGCGGGCAATGCGGCATCATCGAGCAACATGAATACGACGAAACGCCCCGCCCTTGCGACCCGGAACCTGCAGTCGCTGAACATACAAATACTGAAACAAAAAAGGCGCCAGACTGTTAAATCTGGCGCCTTTCGAAATATGGGGTGGACGATGGGGATCGAACCCACGACAACGGGAGTCACAATCCCGTGCTCTACCAACTGAGCTACGCCCACCATATTGCGTAACAAAGAAGCCAAAAAACTTCTTCGCTGAGCTCCAACCCGGCCAACGGCCTGACTGAAGCTTTAATTGGTGCGGATGAAGAGACTCGAACTCTTACGCCTCGCGGCGCTGGAACCTAAATCCAGTGTGTCTACCAATTCCACCACATCCGCGGTTCACAACTATTAAAGCAAAGGCGCCAGACGGTTAAATCTGGCGCCTTTCGAAATATGGGGTGGACGATGGGGATCGAACCCACGACAACGGGAGTCACAATCCCGTGCTCTACCAACTGAGCTACGCCCACCATATCGCGTTACTTGTGCCAAAGCTGCCTAATGGCGCACCCGGCAGGACTCGAACCTGCGACCATCCGCTTAGAAGGCGGATGCTCTATCCAGCTGAGCTACGGGCGCCTTATTAGCTGTACCCTTGAAGGACTACAAACTAAGTGCTTTTCAGCCTTGCAGAACCGTAATTCCGCCTGACCTTCTTAACCAGTGCTAGGCTGTGCCCGACAAGTGCGACGAATAGTATAGGCACCCCTGGAGACCGTCAAATCCTTTTTGAAAAAAATTCATTTAATTAAAGGGCTTAGGGGAATTTGCAGACCAAGCGCCTTTGCCCTCACGTTCTGACATGCGAGAATGCGTTCTCTTTTCTTCCCCCTCTCGATGGTTAATCACGCGCAATGACTGCACAACTAATCGACGGCAAATCGATCGCCGCCAGCCTGCGCCAGCAGATCGCCAAACGTGTTGCCGAGCGTCGCCAGCAAGGTCTGCGCACGCCCGGCCTCGCGGTGATCCTGGTCGGCAGCGATCCCGCCTCTCAGGTTTATGTCTCGCACAAGCGTAAAGACTGTGAAGAGGTCGGCTTCCTCTCCCAAGCCTATGACCTGCCCTCCGACACCACCCAGCAGGCCCTGACCGAACTGATCGACCGTCTTAATGACGACCCGAACATTGACGGCGTGCTGCTGCAACTGCCTCTGCCAGAACACCTGGACGCGTCCAAACTGCTGGAACGCATTCGTCCGGACAAAGACGTGGATGGTTTCCATCCTTATAACGTTGGCCGCCTGGCACAACGCATCCCTCTGCTGCGCCCGTGCACCCCTAAAGGCATCATGACCTTGCTGGAAAGCACAGGCGCCGATCTTTACGGGATGGATGCAGTGGTCGTTGGCGCCTCCAATATCGTCGGTCGCCCAATGGCGATGGAATTGCTGCTGGCCGGTTGCACCGTAACCGTGACCCACCGTTTCACCAAGGATCTGGCCGGCCACGTCGGTCGCGCCGACCTGGTTGTAGTCGCCGCCGGCAAACCTGGCCTGGTCAAAGGTGAGTGGATCAAGGAAGGCGCCATCGTCATCGACGTTGGCATCAACCGCCAGGAAGACGGCAAGCTGGTAGGCGATGTGGTTTATGAAACCGCCCTGCCCCGCGCTGGCTGGATCACACCAGTACCCGGCGGGGTCGGACCGATGACTCGCGCCTGCCTGCTGGAAAACACGCTGTACGCAGCGGAAACCCTGCACGGCTGATTCAAGGCTCGCCCTGACGCACAAACAAGGAACCCCGCCAATTGGCGGGGTTCCTTGTTTTATATCACCCTGAAATAAAGAAGTTGACACTAACAACTTCATCTAGATCAAAGCACCTCTTCACACACTACTGAATTTTCAGGAACGGATCAAAGGTCATCTGCTTCCCATCCATTGAAAGCACTACCGAATACTGCACGTTCCCTTTATAACCCTGCGCCTCGACCTGCCCCTTCCAGTAATTACCTGATGGATCGGGCACTGACTTAGGAAGGCAAATCCTATCATTAACCATCTGACCAGTAAAACCAACTATCTGCACGTCATTGGAAGGAGAGAGAGGCGCTACAGCCCAATTAATGTATTGCCCTTCAACACATGCCGTATAGAGCTCTGCCTGACCCTCACTACTCGAACCGCAGTGTTTGTTACTGTCTATCAGGTACACATTACCCTGGAGATCACCTGATGCCAGCGCGTTCTCAACATCGACAACAATCAAAACATTTACTGATTTCATCACACTATTCCTTTTGTGTAAGTTGTCTTTAGCGTTGTCAAGTCACTTGAACCATCAGCACCTGGGCGTGCTCGCTTAGGGGGAAGCATGAGGTGTCCGGACAGCGTACATTCACGCCCTTCCATAGGCTTTGGCACGAGGCATTCAATGCCCGATTACAACTGCCCCAGCCATACAACTGGATCAAAAAACCAACTCGCAACATTTCACCGAGTCGACAGCATTAGTGACAATCAGCCGCATATCGTCTTTCCGTGAGCGGGCCTGATGACGCTGTATAACTTGTCGCTCAATGCGAAGGTGAGATTAGCACCACTCATTTAAAAGTAAAGGCGCAAGCTTCTATCCCTACAAATAAAAAAACCACATAACCGCCATATTTTTGGCGAGCGTTTTTTTCCTAACAACAACAAACACCTTACATTCAGGACTCAACAGTCACCCTATTACGTGACAAAATTTTGAACCGCCTCCCACCACTCACCACTCGCCGTGACCACTGACAATTAGTGTTAACCCCTAAACTTAAACCCACCCACAACCACTTTAATAGTTACCACTGTTTAATAGAGCGTTTCTCTATATCAATTTTAACGTTAAATTCGCTATTAACAGATCTGAAACCACAACCGTTCGAAATAACCTGCCCGCATGACCAGTCCCACCCTACCTGACCACACGAAGCCTTTTATTGTCTTACACCAAAGCAATCACATCATGTGCTTCCCGAGCATCGACGACACCTGTGAATCAGACCGTTACAGAGCCGATACAGCCTAAAATATTTTTCATCTGAAGCACCTCTGCAGCAGGCGTATAGCGCTTTCCTAGCACATACTCATAAAATGTTACGTTTCTCCCAGAAAGCCCGTTGCAGAACGGCATATTCATTTCTTACCGAGTCCGCCCGCGTGAAAATCCGTCTATCCATCCTGAGCCTATTTTTTGTACTTACAGGCCCTCTTGTCACCTCAAACGTCTACGCACGTGACACCACCGCGGCACCTCGAGACACCTCACAACTGCGCATCGCCTCCGGCAGTGCGATGGTGATCGATCTGCAAACCGACAAAGTCATCTACGCCAGCAACCCGGACGTGATCGTGCCGATCGCCTCGGTGACCAAATTGATGACCGGGCTGATCGTGCTGGACGCCAAGCAGAACATGGACGAATACATTTCCGTTACGATCAGCGAAACCCCGGAAATGAAAGGTGTGTTCTCCAGGGTCAAACTCAATAGCGAGCTGTCGCGCAGGGAAATGCTGCAGATTGCACTCATGTCCTCGGAAAATCGTGCTGCCGCGAGCCTGGCCCACCACTACCCAGGCGGTTACGCTGCTTTTATCGCCGCAATGAACGCCAAAGCCAGGGCGCTGGGCATGACCAGCACCCATTACGTCGAACCGACCGGCCTGTCAGAGCACAACGTTTCCACGGCCCGCGACCTGAGCAAACTGCTCCAGGCTGCACGCAAATACCCGATGCTGAGTGAACTGAGCACGACCAAGGAAAAAACCGTGACGTTCCGCAGACCCAGCTACTCCTTGGGTTTTCACAACACCGACCACCTGATCAACAAAGCCGACTGGGACATCAAGCTGACCAAGACCGGCTTTACCAATCAGGCCGGCCACTGTCTGGTGTTGGTGACGAACATGGGTAATCGCCCTGTTTCGCTGGTGATTCTCGATGCCTTCGGCAAGTACACCCACTTTGCGGATGCCGGACGGATTCGTCAGTGGGTTGAAACCGGCAGGAGCACCTCTGTGCCGAGTGTTGCCCTGCAATACAAAGCCGAGAAAAATCTGCAACATCGTCAAGGTAGCGGCATGGCGCAGACCGGCAAATAAGCGCACGAAAAAAGGCCTGCGACGCGAGTCGGGGCCTTTATCGATAACGGCGCCTCAAGGTGCCGTTTTTATTCGGTTCGATTAATGGGCAGCCAGTGCTTTGGTCGCCGTGGTTGCTGCCTGCTCCTGTCCAGCCCGAGCCAGATCGTCAGCGGCCTTGAGCCAGCGCTGCGAGTCAACCTTGGCCGGAATCTGGGTCGGCCCCTGAATCAACACTGCCCAACCGCCAGCATTTTCGAACGCGGACTCGAACGACGTGAAGCTCATCAGCAACCGGCGGTCCATTCCTGAACGCAGCAGCACCGTCTGCTTGTGACGGTTGTAGCCGGCGAGAATCGCGTACCTCGGCTCTTTCCAGAATGCCGAACCTTCGCTGAAGCGCAGCAACACCGGGTAACCCGCCGCGACCTGGGCCAACAGCGCCGGCAGATTGCTGTCCAGCGGATACACGACCATCCCGTATTCACGCGCCAGGTTCTGCATGTTCTGCTGCAACTGCGCCTCGGCGCCCGGCAAATGCAGCGGCTTGTCGAGCAGCCCCGGGGTAATCACGATGCCTTGCTGGGAAAGCATGCTGGCCAGCGATTGCGGCCCGCTTTGATAGGCTTCGCCACGGTAAAACGGCATGCCACTGAGCTCGACGCGCTCAGGCAGACGCTGGATTTCAGGTTGTACGCTCCCGGCACAACCGGCCAGGCTCAAGACGCAGGCCGCGGCCAGCAGGGCGCAGCGGAATCGGGAAAGTACCGGCAACATCATCACTCACTTGTTCAGGCGCCAGGCAAACGGTCTCCCGGCTTCGCTGATGATCATAGCAGTGGTATAGCCTTTAACGGCAGTCGCATGCAGTTGATAGAGCGAACGGGTTGGAGACTCATCACACTTGGTCAATTGCCTGCAACACATCAGCGACTAGACTGACGCTTGTACAAAGTGTGTGCCCGAAGCAGGGCAAAGAGGAGGCACTGAATGAGCCTGACGATGATAATACTGATGCTGATCGGTGGCTGGCTGGCCGTTGCCGCCGCGATGCTGTGGGGCGTATTGCGCATTACCCGCAGACACCAGCACGCCTATATTCCACCTGCGGCACCCGGCAAAGTCGAGAAACCTGCCCGGCACCACGTCACAGCACACTGATCGATTCGGTTCAAATCCCCCACAAATCAAAACGGCCACCTGCACGTTGTCGAGTGCAGATGACCGTTGGTGATTTACCTTAACGCTTACGCCTCAGCAGCGACTCGCTTCTCCCGGGCCCGACGCGACAGCATGTTCAGACCTTCAATCGTTGCCGAGAATGCCATGGCCGCATAGATGTAGCCTTTCGGTACGTGGGCGCCGAAACCTTCGGCGATCAGGGTCATGCCGATCATGATCAGGAAGCCCAGGGCCAGCATCACCACTGTTGGATTGTCATTGATGAATTTGGCCAGAGGCTCGGCCGCCAGCAACATCACCATCACCGACACCAGCACCGCAATGATCATGATCGGCAAATGCTCGGTCATGCCGACAGCGGTAATGATGCTGTCGATGGAGAACACCAGGTCGAGCATCAGAATCTGACCGATTGCCGCGGCAAAACCCAGTGTCACACCGGACGTTTTCGACGTCGGATCCTCGGCTGGCGGATCCATGCTGTGATGGATTTCAGTGGTCGCCTTCCACAACAGGAACAGGCCACCGGCGATCAGGATCATGTCTTTCCACGAGAACGCGTGATTGAACAGTTCAATCACCGGCTCAGTCAGCTGCACGATGAACGCGATGGTGCTCAGCAAGCCCAGACGCAGGACCAAGGCCATGCTGATACCAATACGGCGGGCCTTGGCACGGTGCTGCACGGGCAGCTTGTTGGTCAGGATCGAGATGAAGATCAGGTTGTCGATGCCGAGCACGATTTCCATCACGATCAACGTAGCCAGGGCGACCCAGGCTGTAGGGCTTGCTGCAAGTTGTAAAAGATAGTCCATGGGTCAGTCCTGACTCGGTGTTGAACGGGTTAGATTTCCTGCGATGTGCCAGGTTTTTTCTCGCTATCGTCAGCGGGTTTTTCCTTGTTGCCGACGATGTTCGAAGTGGCGTCGCTCAGCGCTTGCTCCGCCGCCTTATGCGTATCGTCGATCGCCTGCTTGGCGGTTTCGGCGGCTTTGCCCATCAGTTGCTGGGCACTTTTCTCGGCCTGGTCACAGCCTGTCAGCAGCAGTGCAGAAAGGGCCAGCAACGAAGCGGCGGCCAGGGAGTTGAGTTTCATCATGCTTTCCTCGATAGAGCGAACTTGACCAAGGGAGTGGCCCGTCGATAGCGAGGCATTCTAAGGAGGCAAACACTTCAGGAAAATTCGTATTTTTAGCAGCTATACTTCGGTTTTTCCGAATCGGCAAAGCGCATGCTCAATTATCGGCAATTGCATTACTTCTGGGTCGTGGCCAAAACCGGCAGCATCGTGCGTGCCTGCGAGCAATTGAACCTGACTCCGCAGACCATCAGCGGGCAGATCAGTCTGCTCGAACAAACCTATGGGATAGAGCTGTTTCAACGGGTTGGCCGGCAACTTGAACTGACCGAGGCCGGACGGCAGACACTGCCGTACGCCGAGCAGATGTTTCAGCTGGGTGGCGAGCTGGAGGCCATGCTTCGGGCGCAGCCCAATGAACAGCAGATTCTGTTCCGGGTGGGCGTCGCCGATGTGGTGCCCAAATCCATCGTCTATCGCCTGATTGCACCGACCATGGAGCTGACTGAGCCGCTACGCATCACCTGTCGCGAGGACAAACTGGAGCGCTTGCTGGCTGATCTGGCCATTCAGCGGCTGGACCTGGTGATCTCCGACAGTCCAATGCCGTCGCACCTGGACATCAAGGGTTACAGCCAGAAACTCGGCGAATGCGGCATCAGTTTTTTCGCCACCACCGAATTGGCACAACGCTATGGCAAAGACTTCCCGCGCGGCCTGCACGGTGCGCCCCTGTTGATTCCAGGGCAGGAAACCGTGGTACGCAGCCGCTTGCAGCGCTGGTTCGCCGAACAGCAGATTCAGCCACGCATTGTCGGTGAGTTTGATGACAGTGCCTTGATGCAGGCGTTCGGCCAATCCGGCAGCGGGATTTTCATCGGCCCGAGCGTGATTGCCGACGAGGTGAGACGCCAATGCGGCGTTGAGTTGATCGGGCAGACCGATGCGGTGACCGAGTCGTTTTACGCGATCTCGGTCGAGCGCAAGGTCAAGCACCCCGGCATTGTCGCAATTACCGAAGGAGCCCGCCGCGAGCTGTTTACCGCGCTTTGAAGCCTCAGGCGCAGACGGCTGGGGCTTTGACCTTCATCAGCAACAAGGCCAATACAATCGACACCAGGATAAAACCGGCCGCCGCAAACCCCAGGCTGCCCAGGCCCAAGGTGTCGATCACGTGCCCACCGACCATCGCCCCCAAGCCAATCCCCAGATTGGCCCCGGCGATGTTCAGCGACGCAGCAAAGGCTGGCGCCTGCGGGGCGGCTTTCATCAAGCGCACGTGGCTGACCAGGAACAACGCGGCCTGGGTCACGCCCCAGACGCCCATCGCCGCCGCCAGTCCCAGCGTCGAATGAATACTTGGCACCAGCGCCACCATGCCGCCGATCATGAAGCCACAGAACACCATCGACGCGATCAACGGATGGCGATCGACCATGCGCCCGCCCAGCGAGTTGCCGATCAGCCCGACCGCACCAAAGCCCATCAGACACCAGCCGACCACAGTGCCGTTGAAACCGGCCAACCGCTCAAGGATGTCGGCCAGGTAGGTGTAAGCGGTAAACATCCCGCTGAAGACCAGAATCGACAACAGCACGTGCCCTTGCATCAGTGGGCTGCGCAAAATCTTGAACTGTGAACGCAAGCTCACCTGCTGGTTGTGCAGGTTGGTTTTCGGCAAATAGATAAACAGCAGCAGCGCCTTGGCCAAGGCAATGACCGCGAGAATGCCGAACGCCGTGCGCCAGCCGAACGCATCGGAAATCAACGTGCCGACGGGGATCCCGAACACGGTCGCGCAGACAATCCCGAATCCGATCTTGGCAATCGCCCGCCCCGCATAGTCCGGCCCGACGATGTCCACCGCCGTTTCACTGGCCAGCGCCCAGAACACCGGTAAACCCAGCGCCGGTATCAGCCGCGCGACGGCCATCACGCCAATGTTCGGCGCCATGGCCGCCAGGGTGTTCGCCAGCCCGAACATGATCAGCACGCTGATAAACAGACGCCGACGTTCAAAACGCGCGAAATACGCGGTCAGGAAGGGTCCGAAGGCGGCGACGGTAAACGCGAACAAGGTCACCAGCAGTCCAGCCTGGGAAACGCTGACATCGAGGTCGCGAGCGATCGACGGTAACAGACCGACAATGATGAATTCTGTGGTCAGCACGGTGAAACCGGCGGCTGACAACAACAGGATGGGCAACAGCATGGGTAACTCCAGAAAACGACAACGCCAGCGACAGCCCAAGGGCTCACTGAGGGGAGATGAAAAAGTGGATGGCGAAGCTTAACAGAGTGTGTCCGACAGCGCTGGCGCAAACCTGACACATCCTCTTAAACACTCGGGTGGCAGATCGTCACAGGTCTGAAGGATCGCGACTACGCTGTGATAAAGTCCGCGCCCGCAAAAAAATTCAACCTTGCTCACCCGCCAACGCAGATGACGCAATGTGCGCTTGCCCGGTCAGCCTGCCCGTTTGTTGCTGACCGGGTTTCTCGATTCACGGCACCTTAAAAAAATCAGAGATACCGCTATGACTGCTGCTCCGCCTACTCTTTTGCAAAGACTCAAACACACCAGCCTGGTCACGCAAATCGTCATTGGCCTGATCGTCGGCATTGCCTTGGCGCTGTTTGCGCCTGAGGTGGCGAAATCCACCGCATTCATCGGCAAAGTGTTTGTCTCGGCACTGAAAGCCGTCGCACCGATTCTGGTGTTCGTGCTGGTGATGGCCTCGATCGCCAACCACAAACACGGTCAGGAAACCCATATCAAGCCGATTCTGTTCCTGTATCTGCTGGGCACCTTTGCCGCAGCCGTAGTGGCAGTGGTGGCCAGCAGCCTGTTCCCTTCGAGCCTGGTGCTGTCCACCCACGACGTGGCGATCAGCGCGCCCGGCGGAATCTCCGAAGTCTTGCAAAGCCTGCTGCTGAGCGTGGTCGACAACCCGATCAGTGCACTGATGAACGCCAATTTCATCGGTATTCTGGCCTGGGCAATCGGCATGGGCATTGCGATCCGCCATGCCGGCGAAACCACCCGCACCGTACTCGGCGACCTGTCCAACGGTGTCACGCTGATCGTGCGCCTGGTGATTCGTTTTGCTCCGCTGGGGATCTTCGGCCTGGTCGCCTCCACGCTGGCCACCTCGGGCTTCGGCGCACTGATCGGTTACCTGCATCTGCTGGCCGTACTGCTGGGTTGCATGCTGTTCGTGGCGCTGGTGATGAACCCGGCCATCGTCTATTGGAAGCTGCGCCGCAACCCTTACCCGCTGGTGCTGACCTGCCTGCGGGAAAGCGGAATCACCGCGTTCTTCACCCGCAGTTCGGCGGCGAACATTCCGGTCAATCTGGAACTGAGCAAGCGCTTGGGCCTGCATGAAGACACTTACTCGGTATCGATCCCGCTGGGCGCGACCATCAACATGGCCGGTGCGGCGATCACCATCACGGTACTGACCCTGGCGGCGGTGCACACGCTGGGGATTGCCGTGGACATCCCGACAGCCGTGCTGCTAAGCGTCGTCGCGGCGATCTGTGCCTGCGGCGCTTCGGGTGTGGCTGGTGGTTCGCTGCTGTTGATTCCGCTGGCGTGCAGCCTGTTTGGCATTCCGAGCGAGATCGCCATGCAAGTGGTGGCGGTCGGCTTCATCATCGGCGTGTTGCAGGACTCGGCGGAAACCGCACTGAACTCCTCCACCGACGTGCTGTTTACTGCTGCAGCGTGTTTGGGTGAAGACGAGAAGGTTCAGCGTCTGGCGTAACGCATCTGTAGGAGCACGGCTTGCCGGCGATGGCGTATTTGAGATCGCCATCGCCGGCAAGCCGTGCTCCTACTTTTTTTTGGGGGGTTAGAACGCGCCCATGTAATCGCGCTTGCCGACTTCAACACCGTTGTGACGCAGGATCGCGTAGGCGGTGGTGACGTGGAAGAAGAACTGCGGCAGGCCGTAGGTCAGCAGGTAAGCCTGGCCACTGAAGCGTTTTTCTTTCGGGGTGCCTGGGCGGGTAACGATCTCGATACCTTCCTTGCCATTGATTTGCTCAGGCTTGATACCGTCGATGAAGGCCAGCACCTTGGTGATCAGGGCTTGCAGCTCGGCGAAGGTCACTTCGGTGTCGTCGTACTTCGGCAGTTCGATTTCGGCCAGGCGGGCAGAAACGCCTTTGGCGAAATCGACGGCGATCTGCACCTGACGCACCAGCGGGAACATGTCCGGGTACAGACGCGCTTGCAGGAAGGCGTTCGGGTCGATGTTTTTGGCGGTGGCGTGAGCTTCGGCCTTGTTCAGAACATCGCTCAACGCGTTGAGCATTTGCTTGAAGACTGGAACGGAAGCAGCGTACAGAGAAATAGTCATGGCAGTCTCGTAGGGTGGAGGGTGTTGTGAAAGAGTAAAACGTGGGCGCGATTATAGCCCTGCTTGCAGCGACGTGCGGCGTGTCTTTGATCCCGCACGACCGGCCAGTGTATCCATTCTCCCTAGCGCCCCTGAACAAACTGCACGATGACTTCAAAGCCGTCTTGTTTACCCGTCGCGGGCGACACGAGCGTCATCGTCGCGTTGACGCCTTGGGCAATCGTCAGCGCGATGGCCAGGCCAAGCCCCGAACCCTCAGCGCCGCTTTCACCGCGCACGAAGCGCTCGGTCAGGCGTTTCAATATCGGCTCAGGCACCACCGGACCGGCATTGACTACCCTCAAAAGTGCCTGACTGGAAAGGCTCACCTCAATGGGTTGATCCGGCGCGCCGTGCTTCATCGCGTTCTCGATCAGGTTACGCACAAGAATGGCAAACGCGTCAGGATCAATTGCCGACAGCACGCTTTGCACAGCGGGCAGAACCAGATGAACCCGCTGGCCGGCTGCGTGATTGCACTCATCGACCACATGCGCCAGTAACGGTATGAGGTCTTGCGGCACCTCGGACAGAAGCCCACCGCCTTCGGCCTTGGCCAGTTGCATCAGCTTTTCCGAGAGTCGCGTCAGCGCCTGGAGAGACGCCTCGATCTTCGCGGCGCGTACTTGAAGCGGGCCCTCAGGCGCCTCGCGGCGTAACCGCTGAATGTGTGCCAACGTCGCTGCCAGCGGGGTGCGCAGCTCATGGGCACTGTTGGCGGTAAAGCTGCGTTCCGTCTCCAGTGCCTTGCGCAGTCGCTCCATCAGATGGTTGACCGCCTCGGCCAACGGATCGATTTCCGCAGGCAATCGATCCACCTTGATCGGGGACAGGTCACCGACCCCGCGCGTCTCGATGGCCCGGCGGTACGCCCGAACGCTGCGCAGGCTGACGTGCACGAACAACCAGGTGCCCAGCAAGCTGATCGGAATCAGTGCCAGCAACGGCAGGAGCAACGCGAGCAAAGCCTCCTGAGCAGCTTCGCGTCGATGGGCCAAGGGCTCGGCCATCTCGATAAAAACGCCTTCGCGCGGAGCGCTGGTCCCGTACAAACGGTACCTGGAAGTGGTCGTGAAGCCCTCCACCGGCAGCGGATTGAAAATGTCAGGGTCGGCATCATGAGATTGCATCAGTATCTCGCCCCTGGCATCGCGGACCAGGTACGTCAGGTATTCCTTGCGCACTTTGAGCGGTGCAATATGCCGAGCCTGGCGAGGCTCATCAGGGCTGCCGATTTCGAGCACGGCCAAGGGCAGGATTCGCTGTGCCGTCTCCTCCAGTGCACTGTCGAAGGCCTCGTTCAATTCGTGTTGCACCACGACCCAGGCGCCGACGGTCGCCCCCAGCCAAAGCAGGGTCATGCCCAGCGTCAGCCCCAGCCCCAGGCGCTTTTGCAGACTCGAGGCGGGCTTCATTCCGGCATCAACCGGTAGCCCATCCCACGGACCGTCTCAATCATCTCGCGGCCGAGTTTCTTGCGCAGACGGCTGATATAGACCTCGATGGTGTTGCTTTCAATTTCGGCACCGAATGCATACAGGCGATCTTCCAGCTGGGATTTCGATAACAATGCGCCGGGGCGCTGGATGAAGGCTTCGAACAATGCCCACTCGCGCGCGGTGAGGTCCACCGTCATGCCGGCGCGCAGCACCGTGCGAGCGGTCATGTCGACCTGCAACCCGCCCACTTTGATCTGCGGATTGGGATTACCACTGTAGCGCCGCGCCACCGCCGCAACTCGGGCGGACAACTCGAAGAGATCAAAGGGTTTGACCAGATAGTCGTCAGCCCCCGCATTCAGGCCTTCGATGCGATCGGATATCTGGTCCCGAGCCGTGAGAATAATCACCGGAGTGACATCCCCCGCCCCGCGTTGCTGGCGCAAAAAATCCAGCCCTCGCCCGTCCGGCAGCATCAGGTCAAGCAAGATCAGGTCGTAACGCGTCGTTCGCACGCTGGTCTGAGCGTGATCGAGGCGCTGCACCCAGTCCACCGCGTGGCCGTCATCCGCGAGTTGCTCACGTACTGCCTCGCCGAGCCCCACAGCGTCCTCAACCAATAAAACCCGCATTGCCACCCTCCTGTGATGGTTCGTCGTACAACACCTTGGCTGACGAACCTGACAAAGGCCTGAATTCCCCTTCAGGTTGCTGTCAGCTTACAGGCGCAGGATTCAGCCACAACGCTTGAACGGGAAATCCACCATGAAAAAGCTGACTGCTGCGATTTGTCTCGCCACCGCCATTGCACTGCCGGGTCTGGCCCAGGCGCGGGAAGTCACCCTGACCACCCGACTGAAAAATTACGACGGCAATGACGCGTACCTGGCGTTTTACGTGACCGATGCCAACGGTAAATACCAGAAAACCCTATGGGTGGCCGGCAAAAAGGCCAAGTACTACAGGCATTTGTCCGACTGGGCCCGTGGCAGCGGCTTGAACCCCAGCGAGTTTGACGGGGTCAGCGGCGCCAGTGTCGGTAGCGGGCGCACCCTGAAAGTGAGTGTTGAGCTGGCAGACACGCTGATTGATGCCGGCTATCAGATCCGCGTCGACAGTGCTGTCGAAAATCAACGTGAGGCCCGCTCCGATATTGCCGTGCCATTGACCACCCAAGGCGCGGGAAAACCTTCGACTGGCAGCGGTTACATCGAGTCCTTTACCTACGACATGTGACACCGGCACCCCTTGGAGGCTGACCATGCTACGCCAGTTTCACTCACTGCCCGGCCTCGTCGCGGCCCTGCTGGTCATGCTGCTGGCGATCAGCGGTGCGATCCTGTCGATCAATCCGGCCCTGGAAAGACTGAGCGCGACAGTACCGGCATCCGGTCAGGTGAACGTTGCCGAGTTGGCCGGTCGAGTGGCGAACCACTACCCCGGGGTCGAAAAAATCCGCCGTACCGCCTCGGGTTCAGTCATCGTGTATTTCACCCAGGACGGCCAGACCGGCGCCGAGCGCGTCGACCCGCTGACCGGAGCAGGTGTTGCGAGCTATACGCCCTCGGCGTTCACCCGCTGGGTCAAAGACCTGCACCGGTCATTGCTGTCAGGCACACCGGGGCATGCGGCAGCCGGCATCGGCGCGCTGTTCATCCTGATACTGTCGATTTCCGGGGCTGCGCTGCTGGCACAGCGCCTGGGCGGCTGGCGGCGCGTGATGCGGCCACTGCGCGGCAGTTTCAATCAGCGCTGGCACGCTGAAGTCGGGCGTTTGGCGATTCTGGGCTTACTGTTGTCCGCGTTGACCGGGCTGTACATGTCGGCCACCACCTTCGGCCTGATCCCGGACGGGACGCAACGCGAGCCGGTATTTCCGAGCACGCTCAGCAGCGGCACGGCAGCACCGGTCGCAACCTTGCCAGCACTGCTGGCGACTGACCTGAACGACCTGCGCGAGCTGGCCTATCCCAGCGTCGGCGATCCCGAGGATTTCTTTTCGTTGCGTACTGCGCAGGGCGACGGCTATGTCGACCCCACCAATGGAGCGCTGTTGTCTTACGTGCCCCACGACTCCATGCGTAATGCCTACGAATTCATCTACCAGCTGCACACCGGCGAAAACCTCTGGTGGCTGGGCCTGTTCCTCGGCGTTTGCGCGCTCAGCGTGCCGTTGATGAGCGTTACCGGTGCGCTGCTGTGGTGGCGTCGTCGTCAGTCACAGCCGAAAATCCGCCACAACAGTGGCGCTCAAAACGCCGACACAGTGATTCTGGTCGGCAGCGAAAGCAACAGCACCTGGGGCTTTGCCAACACCTTGCATGAGGCGTTGCAGCAGACCGGCCACCGCGTCCATACCGCGCCCATGAACCGGCTCGCGGTGGAGTATCGCAGCGCCCAGCGGCTGTTCATCCTGACCGCCACGACCGGCGACGGTGACGCACCCGCCTCGGCCTCGCAATTCTTGAAACGACTGGCGAATGCCCGCCTAAAGCCTGGCCTGGGTTTTGCCGTACTGGGATTTGGCGATCGGCAGTTCCCGAAATTTTGTCAGTTTGCCAAGGACGCTCAGGCGGCTCTGCTGGCTTCAGGCGGGACGCAGCTGCTGGAACTTGAAACCATCAATCGCCAATCCGCCCAGGCGTTCACCCGTTGGGGCAGCGCCGTTGGCCGGTTGCTGGGCCATGAACTGACGCTGGTACACGTCCCACGGCTGCCGGAAACCACGACCCTGGCGTTGATCGATCGCACACACTACGGCGAACACGTGAACGCTCCCACCCAGATCCTGCGTTTCAACGCAGCCGCAACGTCTCACTCGCCGGGCGAGCTCAAACACAGACGCAATAGTGGCCTACCCCGGTTCCAGGCCGGAGATCTGGTTGGCGTGCTGCCGCCCGGTTCCAGGGTGCCGCGCTACTACTCACTGGCCAGCGGATCAGATGACGGCGTTCTGGAAATCTGTGTGCGTAAACACGCCGACGGCGTGTGTTCCGGGTTCCTTCATGATTTGCCGCTGGGAGGACAGATTGAAGCCTTCATACAGCCCAATCCCGAGTTTCGTCCCGGCCGTGGAAAACAGCCGGTGATTCTCATCGGTGCCGGTACGGGGATCGGCCCTTTAGCCGGTTTTATCCGCAACAACACAGCCAGGAAGCCCATGCACTTGTACTGGGGCGGACGTCACCCGGCGTCCGACTTTCTCTATGAACCCGAGCTCAACCGCTATCTGGCGGATCAGCGCCTCACCCGGTTGCGCGCCGCCTTCTCCCAAACCCATGAGCGCAGCTATGTGCAGGACCGCCTGATCGCCGACGCGCTGGCACTCCGTCGCCTGATTGAAAAAGGTGCCCACGTATTGGTGTGCGGGAGTCGCGAGATGGCCAAAGGGGTGATGAACGCCCTGGATGAAGTGCTGGCCCCGCTCGACTTGAACGTGCTGACGCTCAAAGCACAAGGACGCTACCGTGAAGATGTCTACTGACCCCCAGCGCTATAGCCTGAGCGGGGAAACCATGGGCACCCGTTACACTGCGGTGTTTTACGCCGAGCCGCCGGTGGATGAGGCTGCCATCAATGAGAGTCTGTTTGCGGCTGTCGACACGGTGGATCAACAGATGTCGACCTGGAAGGCCAATTCCGCACTCAACCGTCTCAACGCAGCAGCCGAACAGCAATGGCTGCCCATTCCCGAGGAACTGGCCACCGTCCTGGCTACGGCGCTGCGGGTGGGTCGTCAATCCAACGGGGCGTTTGATATCGCCGTGGGCGATCTGGTCAATGCCTGGGGCTTCGGGCCTGGCGAACAACAACCCGGCGCAGCGCATATCAGTGCCTCGGATCGTCAGGCGCGCGTGCCAGCCACGCAAGCGCTGGAGATTGATCCGCTGCGCAACCTGGCCCGTAAACGCTCAGCGACTACCCTTGATCTATCAGGCATCGCCAAGGGCTTTGCGGTGGATGAAATGGCACGTTGCCTCGATGGTTGGGGGATAACCAACTATCTGGTAGGAATCGACGGTGAAATGCGCGCGCACGGGGTCAAGCCGGGTGGAGAGTCCTGGGTTGTGGCAATTGAAAGACCCCGCCGTGGCGTTCGTGAAGTCATGGGGGTGATGGAGATCAGCGATGCGGCGATTGCCACGTCCGGGGACTATCGTCACTGGATCGAGGTCGCGGGTCGGCATTACTCGCATACGATGGATCCGGCTCGCGGAGCGCCCTTGTCCAACTCACTCGCGGCCGTGATGGTGGTCGCCGCCACCTGCATGCTCGCCGATGCATGGGCCACCGCGCTGATGGTCCTGGGGGAGAAAGTCGGTCCTGAGCTTGCGCAGGAACGCGGTATGGATGCGTTGTTCGTGATACATGATGGCGAGCAGTTCAGGGAGCTATCGGTTGTTGCCGGACAGCTCCAGGCGCAGATTGAAACTCGCTGAAACGACCAGGCCAGTGGTTGATTTATCCAGGCATTTTTTTGATTGGTATCAATTCAACGACAGTGAGCAGATTTCAACGATGAAGTTCTTTCGCAGACACGCTGAATCCCATAAGCATGAGCGAATCGGCTGGCTTCGGGCCGCGGTATTGGGTGCCAACGACGGCATTGTATCGACCGCCAGTCTGCTGATCGGCGTCGCCGCGGCCAATGCCACCCACAGCACGTTGCTCGTCACGGGAGTTGCCGGGCTGGTGGCGGGTGCGATGTCGATGGCGGCAGGCGAATACGTCTCCGTGCATTCCCAGGCCGATACCGAACGGGCCGATCTGTTGCGCGAACAAACAGAGCTTGAGACAGCGCCGCTTGCCGAACACCGGGAGTTGGCGGCCATCTATGTGGATCGTGGTGTTGAACCCGAGCTGGCCAGTAAAGTCGCCACGCAGCTCATGGCACACGATGCACTGGGCTCACATGCACGCGACGAACTGGGCATTTCCGATGCGCTCAGTGCAAAACCGCTGCAGGCGGCAATGTCCTCGGCGGCCAGCTTTGTAGTGGGCGCCGCATTGCCGCTGGGCGTGACCATCCTCGCGCCGACCCACAGTGTGATTGCCTGGATATCCGGCATGTCACTGGTATTCCTGGGCACTTTGGGCGGCATTGCCGCCAAGGCAGGCGGCGCCAATCTGCTGATCGGCGCCTGGCGGGTGACGCTGTGGGGCGCACTGGCGATGGCTATTACTGCCGCAGTCGGTATTTCATTTGGTGCCGTTGCCTAGCGCTTTTATGAAACGGACCTGAGCGTTACCCGGTCACGGTCAGCGATGAGCGACTACATTCAGGGCTTGGGCCGGGGGACCTGACTGACTACGTTTGATTTGATTTTGATCAATCATGGAATTTCGGTGTGCTGTAGGTTGAAAAAACAGAATCCCGCTATTTCATTACCGGGGAAGTTCCATGTTCTGGTTTCGCCATCATCGTGCTGTGGGTATTACGGTGTTGTCCTCATCCTTTGGAGATTGCCATGCATGCCTCATTGAAATTGATCCTCGCCGCCCTGCTTGTGAGCGGCCCGCTCGTGGCCTCGGCCGTCGATGAACACCACCCGGAGCTGAACCCGACCGACCCCGCTCAAACCAGCACACCCGCCACACCTGAGCAGAACAAGGCCATGGCCGAGCAAATGAAAAAAATGCAGGCAGCACACGACAAAATCGCCGCCGCCAAAACCCCTGCCGAGCGGCGAGCCGCCATGCAGGAGAGCATGAAGACGATGAAGGACGGTATGGCCATGATGAATGCAAACTGTAATGACATGGGTATGCCGGGCAACAAGGACAGAATGGGCATGATGAACATGATGATGAATATGATGGATCAGCAATCGAACATGATGAAGATGCCGATGAACCAGTGATCCAGACAAGCCTGTCGTAACGGCCACGGCGGTTTCACCCTGAAACCGCAGTGTTGATCCTGTTCAGCGTATTGGCAGCGCTCACTCCCCAGGAGCACCCGACCATGATCAACTCACAGCACTCGACCAACACGTCTCCAGCATTTTGGAGAAGCAAATCCGGCATCGCGCTAGGCATGTTGCTGGTCATTGCATTGTTCTATCTGGCCCGTGAGCACTACGGCCATATTCTCGGCCTGTTGCCCTACTCGATTTTGCTGTTGTGTCCGCTGATGCATTTGTTTGGGCACCACCATCACGGTGGTCACAGCCATCGAAGTGAAACCGCAGACCCGGTCAAGGACGAGAACAGGAATTGACTCATGCACGGCGTTGAGCATCATCAAGAGCACAACCCGCCCCCCCCGGTCGATCGGATGCCCGCAGCCCGCTTGTCAGCTACTTCTGAATACACCTGCCCCATGCACCCGGAAGTCCGCCAGACGGGCCCCGGTACCTGCCCCAAGTGCGGGATGACCCTGGAGCCGGTGATTCCCGAACTGGAAGAGGACGAGAACCCCGAGCTCAAGAGCTTCACCCGGCGCTTCTGGTGGACATTGCCGCTGACCGTGATCGTCACGGTGCTGGCCATGAGCAGTCATGTCCTGATGCTGATCCACGGTTCCCTACAAAACTGGATCGAGCTGGCACTGGCCACCCCCGTCGTGCTGTGGGCCGGATGGCCCTTTTATGTGCGCGGCGTGCATTCGGTGATTCGGCGCAGTCCCAACATGTGGACGCTGATAGGTCTTGGCACGGCAGCGGCCTTCCTTTACAGCGTCGTCGCCACCCTGGCCCCCAATACCTTCCCCGACACGTTCATGATGGACGGTCGCATCGGCGTGTACTTCGAAGCGGCGGCGGTGATCATTTCGCTGACCTTGCTCGGCCAGATGCTCGAACTCAAGGCGCGTTCGCAAGCCTCGGCAGCCATCAAGTCGCTGCTTGGGCTGGCACCGAAAACCGCCCGCCGGATCAATGCCGACGGCACGGAAGAAGACATCCCGTTGACCCACGTACACAGCGGCAACACCTTGCGCATACGCCCGGGTGAAAAAGTGCCGGTCGACGGTCAGGTGCTGCAAGGCGAAAGCGCGGTGGATGAGTCGATGCTCACCGGTGAGCCGATACCGGTCATGAAAAAGGCCGGCGACGTATTGATCGGCGCCACCCTCAACCTCCATGGCAGTCTGGTGATGCAGGCACAGAAGGTCGGGGCGGCTACCCTCCTCGCGCAGATCGTGCAGATGGTTGCGCAGGCACAGCGTTCGAAAGCGCCAATGCAACGTCTGGCCGATGTGATCGCCGGTTACTTTGTGATCGTGGTGATCAGCATCGCGCTGCTGACGCTGTTCGGCTGGGGCCTGTGGGGGCCAGAGCCAAGCTGGGTATTTGGCCTGATCAACGCTGTCGCGGTCATGATCATTGCCTGCCCCTGTGCCCTGGGTCTGGCGACACCGATGTCGGTCATGGTCACCACCGGCAAGGCTGCCAGTGTCGGCGTGTTGTTTCGCGATGCCGCCGCCATCGAGAACCTGCGCAAGATAGACACCTTGATCGTCGACAAGACCGGCACCCTCACCGAAGGTCGGCCAGCGTTCCACAGTGTCGAGGCTGCACGCGGATTTACCCAGGACGAAGTGCTGCGCCTGGCGGCGTCTCTCAATCAGGGCAGCGAGCACCCGTTGGCACATGCCATCGTCGAGCAAGCCCGGCGCACGGGTCTGACACTGAGCACACCTGAAGCCTTTGAGTCCGCCTCCGGTATTGGCGTCAGCGGTCAGGTCGAGGGGCGAGGCCTGAGACTGGGCAATACGGTGTTGATGGATGAGGCGGGTGTTTCCATACAGAGCTTGCAAGCCCAGGCAGAAACGCTACGCAGTGATGGCACGAGCATCATGTACCTGGCGGTCGATGGTGTCCTGGCGGGGTTGTTGGCGGTAGCCGACCCCATCAAGCCCACCTCGAAACTGGCAGTCGGCCGTCTGCAAGCGGACGGCGTCAAGGTCGTCATGGCGACTGGCGACGGCCTTACGACGGCCCGTTCGGTGGCGCGTCAATTGGGTATCGAGGAGGTGCATGGCGAGGTCAAGCCGCAAGACAAGGAGCGCCTGGTCGCGGCGCTGCAACAGGCCGGACACCGGGTGGCGATGGCTGGCGACGGCATCAATGACGCCCCGGCACTGGCGCGCGCCGATGTGGGTATCGCTATGGGCACGGGCACTGACGTGGCAATGAACAGCGCTCAGGTGACCCTGGTCAAGGGCGACCTGCTCGGCATCCTGCGTGCGCGCAGCCTGTCAGTGGCCACAGTGAGAAACATGCACCAGAACCTGACCTTCGCCTTCCTTTACAACGCCATGGGCATTCCGCTGGCCGCCGGTGTGTTCTACCCGCTGACCGGTCATCTTTTATCGCCACTGATTGCGGCGCTGGCCATGAGCGTGAGCTCGGCATCGGTAGTGTTCAATGCCTTGCGCCTGCGCCAGACCGCGATTGAATAAGCGAAATACGCTGACACCCAACGGCCGCTCAACCGCTCGAATCCTGAGAGTATTCCACCCCTTTTCTACGTGACACAGCGGCGCACACGCCCATGGGGTTTATCCCTTGTGTCCTTCGTGCGGTTTGCCATTCCTCTGATCTACATCAACTCCCGACAGCCCATTCGCGCAGACATTAATCATCAGCGTTCGCGCTCTCGCATTGGCGATAGCCGATGAAGAAATTGTCTCGTGGAGGTTTGCATGGCAACGCATGTGCACGGCACCCAACCGACTATTCCGGGCATTTCGCCTCGTCCTGCGGCGGGAAGCTTGCGCCAACTGGAGCCCCGGCGCCTGTCCTTGAGCCTGTTGATCGCTCTGGTGGTCGGTTCGATGATCGGCAGCGGTATTTTCAGCCTGCCCCAGAACATGGCCGCGGGCGCTGGTGCCGGCGCGATCCTGATTGGCTGGTTGATCACCGGCGTCGGCATGCTGTCGCTGGCACTGGTCTACCAAACCTTGTCCAACCGCCAGCCCGAACTGGATAACGGCGTGTTTGCCTATGCCCGCGCATTGGGCGGCGAATTCCTCGGTTTCAACTCGGCCTGGGGTTACTGGATCAGCGCGTGGATCGGTAACGTCAGTTACCTGGTGATTCTGTTCGCGGCGCTGAGTTACTTCTTCCCGCTATTCGGTGAAGGCAATAACAAAGCGGCCATTGCGGCGGCGTCGCTGGTGCTGTGGTCGTTGCACTGGATGATCCTGCGGGGCATGCGCACCGCAGCGCGAGCCAATGCCCTCACCACCTTGGCCAAGATCGTTCCGTTGCTTCTGTTTATCGGCCTGGTGATTGCGGCGTTCCAACGCGAAACGTTTATGGTCGACTTCTGGGGTGCGCCGGCACTGGGCAGCACCCTGGATCAGGTCAAAAGCACGATGCTGGTCACCGTCTGGGTGTTTATCGGCATCGAGGGCGCCAACGTATTTTCCGCCCGTGCGGCAGAACGGGTGAATGTGGGACGGGCCACCGTCATCGGCTTTGTCCTCACCTTGTTGCTGCTGATTGCGGTGTCCCTGCTGTCACTGGGCATTCTCAGGCAACCGGAACTGGCCGCGCTGAAAAATCCTTCGATGAGTGGCGTGCTTGAGGCGGTGGCCGGCCCTTGGGGAGCGATGCTGATCAGCGTCGGCCTGATCATCTCGGTCGGCGGCGCGCTGCTCGCCTGGACGCTGCTGGCGGCAGAGTCGGTGTTCACACCGGCCAAGGAAAAAGTCATGCCGGGACCGCTGGCCCTGGAAAACACCCATGGTGCACCTGCCAATGCCTTGTGGATTACCAACGGCTGCATTCAGCTATTCCTGCTGCTGACGCTGTATTCGAGCGCCAGTTACCTGGCCCTGATCTCTCTGGCGACCTCGATGATTCTGTTGCCGTACCTGTTCAGCGGCCTATACGCGTTGAAGCTGACGTGGCAGGGCGCGACCTATGCCGGACACAAAGCCCTGCAACTGCGCGACATGGCGATTGCCTCGGTCGCAACCCTGTATTGCTTGTGGCTGCTATTCGCCGCAGGGCCGAAATACATGCTGCTCAGCGCCCTGCTCTATGCCCCCGGCTCACTGATTTACCTGGCCACCAAACGGGCTCGCCAGGGTCAAGCGCTGAACGGCTTTGAGTGGGGATTGTTGATCGTCATCTGGGCGGCGGCCGCTTTCGCCGGCTGGATGCTGTGGTCAGGGAAACTGGCCTTGTAAGGCCAAATCAAGGGATGTGTTTTTTCTCGAGGCAGGCGCAGGTGCCCAAAACGTTTGCAGCCCACCTCGACATAGCCAAAGAGGAGAACTGAAAATGTCCAATTCCGTGAAAAAAGTACCGGTTCATACCGAAAAAAAAGCAAGTCCGCTCCCAGCGACGACTGACCTTTGGCGTCCTCTGCAAAAACTGCGGGAACAGGTCGATCACCTGTTCGAAGACTTCAATCGAGGTCCTTTGGGATTATCGCCATTCAGCCGTGGCCTGTTCGACGTCGAGCCGCTTTTATCTCGTGAACTGATGGGTTACGGCGTCCCTGCCGTGGACATCACCGAGAAAGATAAAAGCTTCGACATCACTGTCGAACTGCCCGGTATGGACCAGAAGGATGTCGAGATCAAACTGTCCAACGGCAGCTTGATCATCAAAGGCGAAAAACAGGAAGACAAGGAAGAAAAAAGAAAGGGCTATTACCTCTCCGAGCGTCACTACGGCTCCTTCGAACGGATGTTCAACCTGCCTAAAGGGGTCGACGCCGACAAGATCGAAGCGAGCTTCAGCAAAGGTGTGCTGAGCATATCGCTACCGAAAAAGCCCGAAGCCATGAAACCGGAGAAAATTGTACCGATCAAAGGCAATTGAACCGATGACCGTCCTCCTCACCTTGCCGGGAAACCGGCAAGGTTTTTTTTGCATCGAACATTATGACGGGACACACACCGTCCCCTATTAGCAACCCGTCTATCCGTTTGCCCGTGTGTATGCCGGTTTTCTGATGTGGATCAGATTCTCCCTATGACCGACTCCTATTCTCGAGTTGCCCCCCACGGTATCGAAAGGAGCAGGAGATGAAGAAATCAGGCTTGATCGGCCAATGCCTGTTGATCACGGCAAGCGTCTTACTGTTGCCATCAACCAACACGTTTGCCTACCCTCCCATGTCTTCACCCGGCGGCATGATGTCCAGTCGTCACTCGGATTTCGACTGGGTCAAACACACACAGCAGACCCTGGATGATCTCAAGGGCAAGCTCAATCTCAAGCCGGAGCAAATGTCAGCATGGGATACATGGGCCGCGGGGGTGATAGCGGATGCCAATCAGCAACTGGAAAAGGACAAGCCCGGACCCGCTGAAGCAACGAGCACGCCGAAAGCCCTGATTGATCAAACGACACCGCAAAGAATGGCCAGGGGGATAGAGCGTTTGCGTGCGCAAACCAACTGGATGCAGGCGCAGTTGGCGCGTCTGGACGCGGCTCAGGTGCGCACCAAAACCTTCTACGACGTCCTGGACCCTCAACAAAAGACCATTTTCGACCTGTTCTGGACGGTGATGCATCACCGTTTCTCCGGCCATGACGGTGGGCAGATGCCAATGCACATGTTCAAACACCGGATGGATGGCGACCAGGACGAAACAGGCGAACAGTAAACGTTACTCACAGCGCTATTGAGTAGACATCATGAACATCGACTCGGTAAAAAGTTGCACGCTGATAGGGGCAATCCTGATCGCCACGTGCCTTGCATTACCGGCCAACGCCGACCGACACGGAGGCGGTCATATCGGCGCTCCGTTCTGGTGGGGCATCGGTCTTGGCTTGGGACTGGGCTGGGAAGGCGCGTACCTTCGTGGTCCGTATTACTACCCCTCCTACCCGGTTTACTACTACCCGCCCCCTGTTTATTACTACCCGGCCAACCCGCCCGTGGTGGCAGCGCCCCCCCCCCCCCCACCTGCGCAAAGCTGGTATTACTGCCCTTCAGCCAAAGGCTACTACCCTTATATACGCCAATGCCCTGAAGCGTGGCGCCTGGTTCCGGGGACTCCCTCGGGGCCCATACACTGACAGGCACAACTACGAGCCCACGTCTGGCAGCCCCGAAACGGCTGTGACGTCAGCCAAAGGCTTACCTCATCGACCCAAACGTCCAACGTTTATCACCTGACGGGAGGGTCGACGGGGTGCGCTGCCTTTTTCAATATCCGGCAGCGACTCCGGTACTTGCGAAACTCTTCCAGCACGATCAACGCCAGTGCGAACGGTATTAAAAACACCCAGACCTGCCCGGAAACCGGAGCCGTCCCCAGCAACCGGTTGCCCCATGATGTATAGGCGAACAGCAGGATCAGCAGGACCTCCAGCAACACCCCCCACATGATCAGGCGATTGCCCCGCAGCCCGGTTTGCAGGCACGAGCGGCTGGCACTGCGGCACATGAAGACATTGACGATCTGTAAAACAACAATCGCAATGAGGCTGGCAGTCGTTCCCTGCAAATAGAGCGGGTCATCGAACGCCAATGCCTGCCCCCATGCCCAGCCTCCCCGTGTCAGCACAAAAAAGAACGCGGCCAACGTGCCCAGTGCCTCAATCAGTCCCAGCACCAGATACCCGCGCAATGCCAGGGCCAGATTGAACAGGCGTTGCGCAGGAGGCCGTGGAGGCCTGCGCATGATCTCAGGATCAGCGCGCTCGACCCCAAGCCCCAGCGCCGTCAATGAATCGGTTCCCATGTCGATGGCTAACATTTGCAGGGGCGTGAGCGCCAGGGGAACCCTGACGAGCGCGAAAGCCAGATAGGGAATCAGCTCGGCCATGTTGTGGGCCAGAATATAAGTCAGGAACTTGCGGATATTGTCGAAGACCGCCCGGCCTTCCGAGATGGCGTAAGCGATGCTCGCAAAGTTGTCGTCCAGCAGCACCATGTCCGCCGCTTCCCTGGCGACATCAGTGCCCGACAGGCCCATGGCAATCCCGACATGAGCACTCTTGAGTGCCGGTGCATCGTTAACCCCATCCCCCGTTACTGCAACAATCTCGCCCTTGTCTTTAAGTGCCGTGACAATACGCAGTTTCTGATCCGCCGAGATACGCGCACAGATGATTTGTGGGGCGTCGAGCTCCAGCAACAGCTGGGTTGGCGACAAATGCGTGATCTGCTCGCCGCTGAGCACCAGCGGTGCCGCAACGGTTACCAGACCGATTTGCCGGGCAATGGCGACAGCGGTATGCGGATGATCGCCAGTGACCATGACGATTTTGATGCCGGCTTGCCGACAGGCCGTTACCGCCGCAGGCACTTGCGGCCTGGGTGGATCCTGCAGACCTGCCAACCCCGCCAATACCAAGCCTTGCTCGCAAGGCTCCTGCCCCGGCGCCAACCAGCGCCAGGCCAATGCCAACACGCGTAATCCTCGGTCGGCCATGTTCTCTTGCGACGCCAGGATGTTCGCCCTCATCTCGGCAGAAAGCGGCTCTGCTCGCTGCGAATGCCAGGTTGACTCACAAAGTGGCAGCACTTTCTCCAAGGCCCCTTTACACAGCAACACCCGTCCCTCGGGAAAGTCGTAGACCACAGACATGCACATACGACGGGGGTCGAAAGGCAACTCGCCAACACGCTGCGCCTCACTCCACTGCGCTATCTGTGGCCTGGCCAATTGCACTAACGCCTGTTCCATCGGGTCGCCGCAGTAGGTCTGTGCCTCACCCTGCCCTGTGAGATGCAAGTTGTGACAAAGCCCGGCCGCCCAAAAAAAAGGCAGGTTCGCCGTACACAACGCGGAGGACAGGTCGTGTTCGACGTCCGGGTACTCATTGCCATCCAGCCACGCAGCCTGCACGGTCATTCGATTCTGGGTCAGTGTCCCGGTCTTGTCGGTACAAATCACGGTCACGGACCCGAGCGCCTCCACACAGGGCAAGTGACGAATCAACACCTGGTGGCGAGCCATCCGCTGGGTGGCCAGCACCAGTGCAAGGGTCAACGTTGGCAAGAGCCCCTCAGGCACCATGGCCACGATCAGGCCGATGGCAAAAATGAAGTCCTCCCAGAACGGCACGCCGAACAGGCTACCCAGAAAGAAGAACAGCACACTGATACCCAGTGAAAGCGCCAGAATACTGCGACTCAGACGGATGATCTGCAGACGCAATGGCGAGGTCTCGTCACCACTGACTTCGGTCAGATGGGCGATACGCCCGAACTCGGTCTGTACGCCTGTGGCAAACACCACGGCGAGGCCTTTGCCCGAAATGATTGATGTCCCGGCCAGCACAATGTTTCGGGCATGCAGCCGGTCGTCGCTCTCACAGGCACCAGCATCCCGGGTTTCAGCAGAGGACTCGCCGGTAATCGTGGCGTTATTGACCCGCATACCGCTGGCTTCGATCAGTCGGCCATCGGCCGGGACACTGTCGCCTTCGCTTAACAGCATCAGGTCGCCGGGCACCAGCTCATCAATGGCAATCGCCCGGACGGTTCCATCACGCTGCACTTGCACCTGTTGTGGCAGTAGCTTGATCAAGGCACTCAAGGCCTTTTCGATACGGTATTCCTGCCAGTACGAAAACAGCCCACTAATCAGGATGACCGCAACAATCGCCACGCCCAGGCGCCCCATTCCCTGCCCCGGCACTTGCCACTCGACCGCAAAGGACAGCAGTGCTGCGATCCACAGCACAATGGAGAACAATTGAGCGAACTCTGCGAGCAGCGCCCACAACCGGTTGCGACGCTTGGCCGGTGCAACGCGGTTTGGCCCGAACTGCTGCAAGCGCCGCCGAGCCTCGTCAGAAGACAATCCCTGGGCCGTGGTGTGAATGCTGGCCAGAGCCTCGGCGACCGACTGCTGATGAATGTTCATCTGGGCGCCATGGGTGGTGAAAAGGAATCGCCCACTTCAATCCTCATCAATAGCCATTTATCCCCGGGCAGAACAGGCGCTCAGGAACGCCTTGAGTTCCTTCAGGGGACGGGTGTTGAGCACGTCGGTTTTTTCCAGCCAGGCACGCCGTGCCTGAGCGATTCCATACTGCAAATAGGCAAAGTCAACGGTGCGATGCGCATCCGAGTTGATGGCAATGAGCACCCCTTCATCCTTGGCGTAGCGGCACTGCAGGTCGAACAGGTCCATGCGTTGCGGCTGCGCATTGAGTTCCAGGCAGCAACCACGCTGCCGGGCCGCCTTGATGATGACCGGCAGATCCAGGTTCAGCGGGTCGCGCTCATTGATCAACCGGCACAACGGGTGCGCCAGAATCGTGAAATAGCGATGATCCATGGCCCTGAGCAAGCGTTGGGTCTGCTGACGCAACGTCAGGCCGAAATGGCTGTGTACGGCGCCGACCACCAGGTCCAGGCGCCCGAGGATATCGTCCGGCAGGTCCAGGCTACCGTCTTCGAGAATGTCCACCTCGATGCCCTTGAGCAAGGTCACGCCCCGCAAGCGGCTGTTGAGCGCATCGATCTGGTCGATGTGCTTGAGCAGCCGGTCGGCATCCAGGCCATGGGCCACTCTGAGGGACCGCGAATGCTCGGTAATCGCCAGATAGTCCAGCCCGGCCTCCCGCGCGGCAAATGCCATCTCTTCCAGGCTGTTGCCCCCATCCGAGGCGCGGGTGTGAGCATGCAAATCGCCCTTGAGGTCACTCAACTCGATCAGCCTGGGTAAATGACCTGCCTCTGCCGCGGCAATCTCACCGCGATTCTCGCGCAGTTCCGGTGTCATCCATTCCAGCCCCAGCGCCTGGTAAACGGAATCTTCGGTGGTGCTGGCCACACATTTTTTTGCCCTGAAGAGGCCATATTCACTGAGCTTGAGACCTTGCTTCTGAGCCCGTTGGCGAATCGCGATGTTATGCGCTTTGCTGCCGGTGAAATACACCAGGGCGGCGCCATAGACCGCCGGCTCGACCACCCGCAGATCCACTTGCATGCCGGTGCCCAGTATCACGCTGGTACGGGTGCGACCCTGCGCCAGCACAGTGGCAATGTCCGGATGCTGGATAAAGTGCGCCGTAACGTCCACCGACGGTGCCGCGGCCACCAGAATATCGATATCGCCGATGGTGTCGCGCATCCGTCGCAAGCTGCCGGCAACCGTGGCTGCCTCAACGCCTGGCAGCTGCTGCAGGTACTCGGTCAGTCGCTGGGCCAGCGGCGCCACAAAGGCCAATGGCAACCGGCGGTCCCTGCCGATGCCCTTCTGCGCGGCGTTCAACAGTCGGGCCTCCATCTTTTCGCCGAAGCCAGGCAGATGGCGAATGCGTCCGTCTTTAGCCGCCTGACACAGTTGCTGCGCGGTTTCGATGCCCAGGTCGTGATAAAGGTGTTTAACGCGTTTGGGCCCCAGCCCGGCAATGGAAAGCAGCTCGACCAGCCCCAAGGGCAATGTCGTGCGCAGGCGTTGGCGCAGAGCGCAATCGCCGGTGGTGACGATTTCGTTGATCTTGCCGGCAAGGTCGACCCCAATGCCCGTGAGTTTGGGCAGCGGTTCACCCCGCACGATCAGCTTCGCGACCTCAAAGGTCAAAGCCCTCAGGGTTCGCGCGGCATTGCGGTAAGCGCGGATACGGAAGGGATTGGCGTCCTCGATTTCCAGCAGATCGGCGATATCGTCAAAAATCGCAGCGATTTGATCATTGCCGATCGCCTGCCCGACCTTGGCCGATGAAGAGGGTGAGGTTGGCAACGGATCTGGAAGCGGTGCCGCAGTGAGCTTCATGGCGCAATCCTGACTCAGTGGAGGTCACTGGATCAGGATTGCCGATCCCGCCACACGGTCATTGATATAGATCAGACAGTGCCTGAAGGCCTGGAACCGCGACGTGCCCTCAGGCTCATCGCCGGTGCCGCGAAGGCCCTCATTTTTTTGCCCCGAGTGTCGCAATGTAATGCGCGACAGAGGCGGCATCTTCGTCAGACAGGGAATGAGTGACCTGCTTCATCAGCTCGCCACGCGGGCGCTGGTCGGTCTGCTGGAACACCTTGAGCTGGCGGATCATATACTCGGCATGTTGACCTGCCAGGCGCGGAAACTGGCCATTGCCCTGGCCCTCGGCACCATGGCAGGAGCTGCACTGGGCGACGCCCGAGCCAGGCAAGCCCTTGCGGAAGATCAATTCGCCGCGTGGATCAAACTTGTCGGCGTCAGCCTTCATGGGGCTCTGGCTGGAAAAATAGTCCGCCAGTTCGCTGATCTGGGTCTCTGTCAAATGGGTAAATCCCCACATGTACTGGGTCCCGGTTTTATCGCTGCGGACATGGCCCTTGAAGTCAGTCAGTTGCAGCTTCAGGTACTCTTTTTGCTGGCCGGCCAGCTTGGGAAACATCGGTGAGACCGACTCCCCCGTCAATCCGTGGCACATGGAGCAAACCTTGTCGACCATGGCGATGCCGGACATCGGCGAGGTTTTTTCCGAGGCCTGTTCGGTCGTACCGGTGCAGCCCGTGAGCGCAACCACGCAGAGGGCAAGCAATAAATGCGATCGATTGAAAGTACTCTTCATGCCCGTTGCGTTCATGGTCTACGCCCCTGCGTTCAACTGATCAAAACGCGTACCACATATAAAGATAGGTGGTGTCGTTTTCGCTGGCATCACGGCCATTGCCGTCATAGTTGTTCGTTGCGCCCAAATAGCGGGTGAAATAGTTGTATTGGAGCCCGACCCTGAGGTTCTGCATCGGTAACCAGAACACCTCTGGCGTCCACATTTGTGTATCGGGTGAAAAACTGGCGCTGTCCGGGTACGCCGTGGCATCCGAGCTGCCATTGACATTGGTATACGCCAGGCTCGCACCATACTTGCCACCGTACACATAACTGCCCTTCAGTTTGAAGGATCGCAGGGTTGCAGGTCCGTCGAAGAGGGTCTGGGTGCCATCCCTGATTTCTTCCCTGACATAACGTATCTGTGCCGTGAAAGTATGGGGCTCAAGGAGGTACTGATACTGGCCATCGAAGCCTACGTCCCGGTACTCGGTACTGCCCTGGCCATGGATCGGATTGTTGGAGTCGTCCAGGGGCAGAATTTTGGCATTCATCGCAAAGGCCCCCAGCATCACGTTTTGGGCCCCCCATTCGTAGGTATAGGCCAGCCGTGCATAAGGGCTTGAGCCATCCATGTACGTCAACGGATGGTAGGTGTCGCCCTTCTTGTTGCCCAGGCTCAGAAACTGCCATGTGTCTTTGGCGGTCTGGTAGGAAGTCAGCTCCAGATACAACGACTTGTTCAAATAAACATAGGCACCGATACCCGCCACCTGTTGAGCCAATCCCCCCTCGATCAGCGTCGAGGCAGGGACCCCGCCAAAGGCGCCCAGGGTTGAACTGACATACGGATAGCCCCACGCAGGCGTGCTGTTCCAGACATCCTGAACCGTGGGGTTGTTATGCAATGTGACGCCCCAGATGACATCTCGTGAGGCATCCAGCCGGCTGTCTGCATAACGCAGGTCAAAGTTGTCCGAGCCCAGGTGACTGACCCAATTACCCGAGGCGTCCTGGTGGTCATAGGAGCTGTAGGTGAATTGGGCAAAGCCGCCGATAACGTCAGTGATTTTTCCACCGAGGAACACGCTGCCGAAATCAATGATGAATTGCTTGTCTTTGGGTGAAATCGAGCTGCCCGCACCGTCGCTGTTGTTACGCGTCGAGGTGAAATCGCCGACGATCATCGCGGCCAGGGGGTTGGTTTGTACGCCGTTGGTGTACCCCGTCAGCTTGAACAGACGCCCATAAGGTGTCAGCTCGGGAAATTGCCCGCCGGCATGGCAGGCAATGCAACTTTGTCCGGTTTGGCGTGCAAAGGAAGGCAAGGCCTGCGCTGACTGACAAAACAGCAGCACTGATAACGCCACCAGCAGGGTGCCCGGTCGCCGGAGTAATGTGGTTAAAAAAGCTGACCCGGAAAAAAACGACTGCGCCACCGACTTCATCCCGCCTGCTTCGCCGTCCTTCACATTCATCTCAGCTCCCTCTGAAAAGAGACTGTCGAACGATTTAAACCTGAATGGAGCCTAGTCAGACGCTAGCCATTTACAAGTGCTGGCGCGCGCTGCGCCACTCAAGTCCGCAACGCACATCACGCACATCGCGTCAGGTCATCTTCAGCAGCCTGCGGACGCGCGATCCAGACACGTTCTCCTGGGGCATTGCAGCCTTTGTTGACGAAACTCAATGAATCGTCTGGACCAAGGTGTAGGAATAATCAAAGAGGCAGCCCAGCGGGCTGCACGTCGGTTAACCCCTCCTCTTGATAGGGACGACGCTCATGACCTCTCCTTCGCAAAAACTGCTGGAAAAACTTTACGGTCCGCGCAGCACTGTTGCGAGAACCACTATTGCCCCTCTGTTACGTCAATATGCGGAACCGCTGCCGGAATTGAATTCAGACGCCTTCGGTGAAATGTTCGACCGTTACGCTGATGCGCGGGTAGTGATGATCGGTGAGGCCAGCCATGGCACCAGCGACTTCTACCGAACCCGGGCGGCGATTACCCAAAGACTGATTGAACAGCACGGGTTCACGATTGTGGCGGTTGAAGCGGACTGGCCAGATGCCGCGCATGTTGACCATTATGTCCGCGGGCTGGCCCATACAGCCTGGAAACGGCATATCTTCAGCCGATTCCCGACCTGGATGTGGCGCAATACCGATGTGAAAGCATTCGCCCACTGGCTGCATCAATACAACCACAAGCACGCCCCCGAGCGTCGAGTCGAGTTTCGCGGATTGGACGTCTACAGTTTGCGCAATTCCATCCACGAGGTCCTGAGTTATCTGGAGCGGGTCGACCCGCATCTGGCACACGAAGCACGACGGCGCTATGGCTGCCTGACTCCCTGGCAGGATGAGCCTGCGTTGTACGGCCACTTTGTTGAACGTGGTGGGCTGATGCCCTGCGAGCAAGCGGTGGTCGAGCAGCTCCATGACATGCTGGCCGAGCAGCTGGCCGGGCTTATCCACGACGACGAGGCGTTCTTCGATGCCACGCAAAACGCCCGGGTCGTCCGGGCGGCGGAACAATACTACCGAGCGATTTATCGAGGCTCGACCGCCTCCTGGAACCTGCGTGACCGGCACATGTTCGACACACTGCGGGGGTTGCTTGAGCACCGAGGCGCTCACGCCAAGGCCGTGGTCTGGGCGCACAACTCCCATATCGGCAATGCCGCTGCCACGGAAATGGGCTGGAAGGGCCAGTTCAACATCGGTCAGCTGTGTCGCAGCGCCTATGGGCGCGATGTCGTTCTGATCGGCATGAGCACCGACCGTGGCCAGGTGGCGGCAGCCGATGACTGGGACGCCGACATGCTCATCAAGGACATCCGGCCATCTCGCCCGGACAGTTGGGAACATCAGTTCCTTAAAGCCGGCGTCCCCGCGTCTTTGACCGACTGGCGAGATCCCCTGCGCGAAGACCTGCGCAAGGCGCTGTCCGAGCCTCTGCTGGAGCGGGCCATCGGGGTGATTTACCGCCCCGAAAGCGAGCGCAGCAGCCACTATTTCGAGTCGGTGCTGGCCGAGCAATTTGACGCCATGGTGTGGATTGAACAGACGCAAGCGGTGACGGCGCTGCCTCTGCCGAAAAGCCAGGCGCTGGAACCGGAAGACGAAACCTTTCCGTTTGGCGTGTGATACCGGTCAGGGACTGATGGAGGTCTCTGAACGAGTGCCACGCAGATGTCTCTCGAACCAGTCGCCAGCAAGTCTGGCGACTTCTTCGAGGGTGCCTGGTTCTTCAAACAGATGCGTAGCGCCCTCCACGACTTCCAGACGCTGTTCACAGCGCAGAACGTGACTGCTTTGCACGTTCAGACGCACTACCACCGGGTCCTCTGCTCCGACGATTTGCAAGGTCGGCGCCCTTACCTGGGACAGCGCCGCACCTGCCAGGTCGGTCCGCCCTCCCCGGCTGACCACCGCATGGACCACGTCCGGGCGCTCGGCCGCCGCCAACAGCGCCGCAGCGGCCCCGGTGCTTGCGCCAAACAGCCCGATCCGCAGCGATTGCAGTTCCGCGTCCCGGCCAATCCAGTCGATCACCTGCACCAGTCGCCGGGAAAGCATCGCGATATCGAAACGCAGCTCCCGCGTCACGTTATCCAGGCGCTGCTCCGGCTCCGTGAGTAAATCGAACAACAACGTGCCCAGTCGTCGGCGGCCCAGAGATTCTGCAACCTGCTGGTTACGAGGGCTTGAACGGCTGCTGCCGCTGCCATGGACAAAAACCACCAATCCGGCAGCATTCATCGGCAAACGCAGGTCGGCTGACAGCTCCACGTCCTCCAGGCTCAGTTTTCGATAGTGAGACTCAAGCATCGGAGTTCTCCCGAGGGGCAATGCCCGTACTGGACTCGCGTTGCCAGGCTCTTTGCAATAGATCGATGACTTCCGCATCCGAGGTCTGGGTGAAGTTCATGTACCAATAGCCGATCGACATCAGCCACTCGGGAATGAGCGGACACACCAGTTCATCCACTTCGGTGCGCAACGCCTCGACCGTCTCAAGCGGCGCCACGGGCACGGCAACGACAATGCGCGACGGTGCTTGCAGGCGCACAGCGTGGATCGCGGCCATCATCGAGGCCCCTGTCGCCAGGCCGTCATCGACCAGAATCACCACCTGGTCCTTGAGTACCACCGGCGCACGCGTTGACCGGTACAAATGCTCACGACGAGAGAGTTCCCGGGTTTCCCGGGCGACCACGGCATCGAACGTATCCTGATCAATCGGGTGAGCCCGTAGCGCCCCCTCATTGACGATTTGTACGCCGCCACTGGCAATGGCGCCCATGGCGTATTCTGGCTGGGAAGGAACTCCCAACTTGCGGACCAGCATCAGGTCCAGGCGAACCTCCAGGGCTGTCGCTACTTCATAGGCCACCGGGACACCGCCACGGGGCAAGGCCAGAACGATGACATCCGGTCGATGAGCGTATTTGCGCAGCGGCTCAACCAGGGTTCGACCGGCAGCGGTCCGGTCGCGCAAGGTGGTTTGCAGTAAGGGACTGTGTGTCATTTGAAAACCTCCTGAAGCCATCGGGCCAAATCCATACCGCCAGAACGCCGCAAGGCAGCCATACAGGACAGGTTCAGTCGTACTACCGAGAAGCCTTTACAACCCATGAGCGCGCGGCAAGTGCTCAGCTATGTGCCAATACCCTTTTTTAAATTCAGAATCCTCCCATGAAGTCTCCCCGGTCTTGATTTATATCAAGTCCCCGCGCAAGGCACAGATGCCCGGCGCCGTCAGCTACGGCCCCCTTGCGCTATGATCAATCTATCGGCCCTGAACGGGAGACTGCCATGCCGACCCTACCTGCGAGTCAGCGGTTGCGCGTGTACGACAGCGATGAACTCGACAGGGTACTGCAGGCGATGGCGCGCCAGGCTGCGGCACTGTTGCCGCCTACTCAAGCGGTACTGATCGGCATCCAGCGCCGCGGCGAGCCGCTGGCACAGCGTTTACAGCACCATCTGTCGCGTCAGACCGGCCAGCCGGAACTGCCTCTGTACCCCCTGAAGGTCAAGCGCTATGCCGATGATCTCAGCGTGCTGCATGCACACACGCAATTGACCGAAAACCCGCTTCTGGGCGCACTGGACCTCGCCAGTACCACCCTGCTTGTTGTCGATGACGTGCTGTTTGAAGGCCATTCGCTGCTGCGCACCTGCGCGTATCTGGCGCAACTCGGTGCGCGTCGGGTCTACACCGCGGTATTGGTCGATCGGCACGTCTGCCAGCAGCCGATTCATGCCGATATTGTCGGCGTGCATCTGCAAGTTGCCGCCAATGACATCGTCGAATGCAACGTACCGCCCTACGAAGCGGAGTTTTGCATCGAAGTTCTGCGTCATGGTGCCGCCCACTGACGGCAGTGCCTTGAAGGAGCCATCACATGCTCACCGAACGCCCGCTTCTGTTTGCCCTGCAAGGCAGTGAGCACTACGCGAGCCGCGTCGCGCAGCGGCTTGGCTGTCAACTGGCGCGCCACGAAGAGCGTGACTATGAAGATGGCGAGCATAAATGCCGCCCGTTGGAATCAGTCAACGGTCGCGAGGTGGTGGTGTTCCATTCCTTGTATGGGGATGACCGGCAGAGCGCAAACGACAAGCTGTGTCGCCTGCTGTTTTTTTGCGGCGCACTCAAGGATGCCGGCGCTCGCCAGGTGCAGGCCGTGACGCCCTACCTCTGCTACGGGCGCAAGGATCGTCGTACCCAACCTCAGGACCCGACGATCACCCGCTACGTGGCGGCCATGATTGAAGCCTGCGGCGTGGATCGCCTGGTGGCGCTGGAGGTGCACAACCCGGCAGCGTTTGATAACGCCTTTCGCATTCCCACCTGGAACGTGCAGTGCGCGGAATTGTTCGCCCGGCATTTCGCCGGGTTCGTCGGCGACGCCGAGGTGGTGTCGGTTTCCCCGGACGCCGGCGGCACCAAGCGCGCCGAGCAATTTCGCCAGGCCCTGGAGCGGCAACTGGGACGCGTGGTGGGCGGTGCGCTGATGGAAAAACACCGTGCTCAAGCAACGTTCACCGGCACGCTGCTGGTGGGTGAAGTGCTGGGTAAAACCGCGATCATTTTCGACGACCTGATCAGCACCGGTGAAACGCTGATGCATGCGGGCCTCGCCTGCCAGCAGGCCGGTGCCACCCGGTTATTTGCAGCCGCCACCCATGGTTTGTTCACTGGTGGCAGCGACCTGCTCGACAAGCCCCTGTTTGAACACCTGGCGGTTTCCGACAGCGTGCCTCCGTTTCGGCTGCCCCCCGACTGTGTCGCCCACCGTTTGCACGTACTCGACAGCACCGCACTGATTGCCACCTTGCTGGCTGAAAACGGAGCGTTTGCTACCGTCTGAGCACATGCGGCCTCCTGCTCAGCCAATCCAGCGGATCTCGGGGTCCTTGTGCTGGACGGGCGCAGGCGCAGACTTCGGATGGCCAACGATGATCGGCGCCACGGGCCTCGATCCGGCAGGGAGACCCAATACATGCTTGCCCTCCGGCGTATTGAGAAAGCCCTGGGCAAAACCGATCCAGCAGGTGCCGAGTCCTTCAGCGTACGCGGCAAGCATCAGATTCTCGGCCGCCAGGGCGCAGTCTTCGACGATCCACGGACCTGGCGCGCTCCCCGAAATCAGGATGAGCACCGGTGCGTGATAGAAGATCTGGAAGCCTGGATCGTTGAGCATCGAATAAAAGTGCTCGGACTGGGTCCCTGCGGGCACTGTCGCGAGCAGGTGGGCCTTCGCTTCGCGCGAGACCCGGTCCAGCAGTTCCTGATCGCGGATCACCGTGAACGTCCACGGTTGTTGGTTGACTGCGCTGGGCGCCTGGATGGCGGCATTGATCAAGCGACGAATGATGAATTCATCAACAGCTTCTGTCGTGTACTCACGCGTCGAGCGACGGCCCGAGATCGCCTCATTGATATTCATGGCGGCAAGCCTCAAATATTGTCGTTTCATACAGTGGCCCGCCAACGAACATCTACTATTGATTTAGATCAAATCAGGGCAAACCTGCCAAACGGGGGGCTTATATGAGCAGCGCGATCCGGCTTCTGGTGTGCGCTGTGCTGGTGTGCATCGGCGGGCTGGCCTGGGGCGCAGACGCTACCGCGCCAAGCGCCGAACCGCGCGTCACGATCCTCGTTTACCACCGTTTTTCGCAGACGCTGGATGACTCGATGACCGTGCGCATGAGCACCTTCGAAACCCAGTTACGCGTCCTCCACGAGCATGGCTACCACATCGTGCCGCTGCGTGAGGTGGTCAATTGGTTGCAGGACCCAAGTGCGACGCTACCGCACAAGCCGGTGGTGATCACCGTCGACGACGGGCATCGCTCGGTATTCGAAAAACTGCTGCCCATCGTGCAGCGCGAGCGTTTTCCGGTCACGCTGTTCATCTATCCATCGGCGATCTCGAACGCCTCCTACGCAATGACCTGGGAGCAACTGCGCAGCCTGAAACAGACCGGACTCTTTGACATCCAGGGGCACACGTACTGGCATCCCAATTTCAAGGTCGAGCGCAGACACCGTACGCCGGCAGATTTCCAGCAATTCGTGCGTATGCAACTCGACAAATCCCGTCAACGCCTGGAGGCGCAAACCGGTACGCATATCGACATGCTCGCGTGGCCTTTCGGGATCTACGACGACGAGTTGATCGCACTCGCCGCCGACGACGGTTATGTGGTCGCCTTCACCCTGGACGCGCGCAAGGCGGACCGGCATGCGCGGCTGCTCGCGCTGCCGCGTTTTCTGATGACCGATGCCTACGGCGCCAGCGCATTCGCGCACCTGCTTGGCGAACCGAACACCCCGACGATGCCCGCAACGGAGAGCGCACGATGACCTTTATCAGCGCAGTGAGGCGCTATGCAATCCCGACGCTGCTCGTCGTCTTTACTACCCTGTTGAGCCAGCGAGGCGCCCTGGCCGTCACGGGTGTCGTGCTCGACTCAAGCACGCAGAATCCGCTCGCCGACGCGATCATCACCACATCGGCGGGTGTGATGCGTACCGACGAACACGGGCAGTTCGAAATCGCTCAGGCGGTGGAGAACGTTGCGGCCCGCGCTCCAGGGTATTTGCGCACCGAAGCCAAGGTGTCCGGCGATACACCTGTGACGCTCGCGTTGACCCCGTTTCGCCCGAAAGCGCTGTATTTGTCGGTGTTCGGCGTGACCAACAAGACGTTGCGCAATAATGCCCTCAGCCTTGCCGAAAGCAGCGAGATCAATGCGCTGGTGATTGACGTCAAGGGCGACCGCGGCCTGACGCCGTATCGCAGCGCGGCGCGCGAGGCCATCGGCGCGGCTGCCCAAGTGACGGTGCGCGCACCACAGGACCACGACTTTGCGGCGCTGCTTGCCCGGCTACATGAGCAACACCTGTATCTGATCGCGCGCATCGTGGTGTTCAAGGACGACCCGCTCGCCAGCGCGCATCCAGAGTGGAGCGTGCACACCACAGACGGCCAACCGTGGCGCGATCTCGAGAAGCTGCAATGGATGGATCCGTTTTCGCAGGATGTATGGCGGCACAATCTGGACGTCGCCGAGGAGGCGGCGCAGATGGGCTTCGACGAGGTCCAGTTCGACTATGTGCGCTTTCCCGACAAGAGTGGGCTGCACTTCGCCCTGTCCAATACCCGGCGCAACCGGACCGCGGCGATCGTCGGTTTCCTGCAGGCCGCACGCACACGGCTGGCGCCCTACAATGTATTCGTCTCTGCGGACATCTTCGGCTACGTCTGCTGGAATCTGGACGATACCGCGATCGGCCAGCAAATCGAATTGCTCGGCGAGCCGCTCGACTATATTTCACCGATGCTCTACCCGTCCGGTTTTACTTGGGGGCTGCCGGGCTTGACCAATCCGGTCAGCGATCCCGCTCAGATCGTCAGACGCTCCCTGGCGGAAGCAATCAAGCGCACCCATCTGCCGGGGGTGCGTTTTCGTCCGTGGCTGCAAGCCTTTCGCGACTATGCATTCGATCGTCGCCTGTTTGATGCGGCAGCGATCAGTGCCCAGATCAACGCCGCCAATGCAGCCGGCACCGATGGATGGATGTTATGGAATCCACACAATCACTACAACGCCGCCGATATGCCGCACCCTTGATCGGTGCGCTGAAACGCTGGGTAATGCTGCTTGCAATGGTGGCGGCGCAGTTCGCCGGTGCCGCCGATTTCGATGCGGTGGCACGCCTGCAAGCCGCACAGATCGTCGAGGGGCAGATCACTGCCGGACGGATTCCGGGGGCCGTCGTGCTGATCGGGGACGCCACGCATGTGTTCTATCGCCAGGCCTTTGGGCAACGCGCGACAACGCCCGACCCCGAACCGATGACGCTGAGCACCGAGTTCGATCTTGCGTCGCTGACCAAGGTCATCGCGACCACCACGGCGATCATGCAACTGGCCGAAGCCGGCCGCATCGACCTGGACGCACGCGTTGCACAGTATTGGCCGGCCTTTGCGGCCTTCGGCAAAGACCCGGTGACCGTTCGTCATCTGCTGGCGCACACCTCCGGCCTGCTGCCAGACCTGCCGGTGCGGCCACTGCATCCGGACCGCGAAGGCGTCTTGAGCGCGATTGCGGCGCAGCGTCTGCGGAGCGTGCCAGGTGAGCGCGTCATCTACAGTGACCTGAATTTCGTGGTGCTGGGCGAACTGGTCGAGCGCATCACCCACCGCACGCTCGACGCGTATTGCCAGGCCTACATCTTCGGCCCGCTCGGTATGCGCGACACGGTCTTTGTGCCGGACCCCGGGCGAGCGGCCCGCAGTGCACCGACACTGGCGAACAAGGCCGGTATCCGCCGCGGCCGCGTGCACGATCCGACTGCTGAATGGATGGGCGGCGTCTCCGGCAACGCCGGGCTGTTTTCCACCGCGGATGACCTCGCCCGCTTCGCGCAGATGATGCTCAACCAAGGGCGCGCTGGCAGCGTGCAAATTCTGCGGCCAGCAAGCATCGCCGCGCTCACCAGTGCCGCCTCGCCGCTCGCGACTCCACCGTGGCGCGGACTCGGCTGGGACCTGGCCGCACCGTTCGCGTCGAACCACGACCGTCTGCCACCGATTGGCATGATCGGCCACACCGGATACACCGGCACCGGCCTGTGGATCGATCCGCTGACGCGCCAATTCATCGTTATCCTGACCAACCGCGTGTACCCGGACGACCGCGGTGACGCCCGCCCGCTGCGTGCGCAGTTGCTCGCGCTGCTGGCAAGCCGGGCTCCACCTGCGAGCGTCGCGCAAATCGGCCAATGGCTGCCATCGACGTTGCCGGCGCTGAGTGCCGCCGAACGCCTGCCGGTCTCGACGGGCCCGGTGCAGACCGGCATCGACGTGCTCGAGACGCAGCGGTTTGCGCCGATCGCCGGCAAGCGCGTGGGCTTGATCACCAATCGCAGCGGCTTCGACGCCGAAGGCCGGCGCACCGTCGACGTACTCGCGCACGCGCCTGGCGTCAGGCTGGCAGCACTGTTCTCGCCGGAGCATGGGCTGAATATCGATGTGGACGAGCGGGTCGGCGACACCCTCGACACCGCGACCGGTCTCACCGTACACAGTCTCTACGGCGCGGCGCGGCGCTTTCCGGCCGGTTCGCTCGCCGGACTGGATGCGCTGGTCTTTGACATCCAGGATGCCGGCGTGCGCTTCTTCACCTACGAGACGACGCTCGGCTACGCACTCGAGGCCGCGGCGGCGCGGCGCATTCCGCTGTTCGTGCTGGACCGGCCCGATCCGCTCGGTGCGCAGCAATTCGGCGGACCGGTGCTGGACAGCCGTCAAGAATCGTTCACCGGCTATTTTCCGGCGCCGCTGCAACCGGGCATGACGGTCGGCGAACTGGCGAGTCTGTTCAACCGCAACAAGCACATTGGCGCGGATCTGCGCGTTGTGCCGATGCAGGGCTACCGGCGTGAGATGACCTTCGCCGACACCGGGCTCGGTTGGGTGCCGCTCTCGCCAAACCTGCGCACGTTGTCCCAACTGGACCTCTACCCGGATGTCGGTTTGCTCGAGGGCGCGAGACTGAGCGTGGGACGCGGCACAGCGCATCCGTTCGAGTGGATCGGCGCGCCGTGGATCAACGCGACCCAGCTCGCCCATGCGCTGAATGCCCTCAACGTTGGCGCGCATTTCGAGCCGATCGACTTCGTGCCCACTGAATCGAACTGGCACGGTCAGCTCTGTCATGGCGTGAGCATCACGCGCAACCCGGTGCCTGAGCAACGGCCCGTCGCACGCCTGGGATTGGCGCTGCTCGCCACGCTGCATGCGCTCTATCCCGGTGCGTTCGATATTGCGGCGACCCGCGGCTCAATCGGCTCGCAAATCGTCTGGCAAGCCATTCGCGACGGCATAGCGCCTGACGCCGCGCTAGCACTCGATGCCGCAGCGCTTGAGCGTTTCGCGCGACTGCGGCAGGAGAACTTGTTCTACTGACCTTGATGCGACGCGCAAACCGTCGTGGCATCGACAGACGCGATTGACTGATATGGGTCAAGGTTTCGCAAGGGTCACGCGCTAGGGTCTGTTGACGTTTGGTGGCGGCCGCGACGGATGCCCGCTTGGTGCAGGGCAAGGCGCGAGGAACGCGGTTTGGTTGTTCCAAATAAGTTCCGAGCAACGCAGCCCTGCACCAAGCGGGCCCCGTCCCTTCGGGTTGCGTGCCAACGTGCGCGAGGCTGCGTTGCGGGATTTGCTAAGGGAACAACCATTAGCGGCATCCCGCGCCTTGCCTCGCACACGTTGGCCCAGCAACGCGGCTCGCCACCAAACGTCAACAGACCCTAGGGTGAGATAGCCGGTCTAGCGGAGTCGCAGGGCATCATGACCATCGCACTGATCGTATTGAATTTCGCGGCATTTCTACTGGAAATGTCGGACCCGAACCGCATTGTCAGCGAGTTCGCGCTTTGGCCACTTTCCCCCGCGGACGCCGATCAGCCGCCGTTTTACCTCTGGCAGATGGTGACGTACAGCGTGCTGCACGCTAACGTGACGCACCTCGCCTTCAACATGCTCGGCCTCTACATGTTCGGCCGCGATGTCGAGCGGACCCTCGGGCGCGTGCGCCTGGTGACGCTGTATCTCGCCAGCGTCGTGAGCGGTGCCGTCGTGCAGGTAGTGGTGGCGCTGCTGAGCCTTCATAGCCATCCGACGATTGGCGCATCGGCCGGCGTCTTCGGCCTGCTGGTCAGTTACGCGATGCTGTTTCCGACACGTCGGGTGATGCTGCTGTTTCCGCCGATCCCGATGCCGGCATGGGTGTTCGCAACCGCCTATGGCTTGATCGAACTGTTTCTCGGCGTCAGCGGCACTGAGGCCGACGTGGCTCACTTTGCCCATATCGGCGGCATGCTCGGCGCGATTGCCCTGCTGCTCTACTGGGCTCGCAACCACCGTCGCTCATGGACTGACTGAGATCAGCGGGTGTTCGGCACCGGGTTTACCCTTTTTGCACCAGATAGTTGATGAGCCTGTCCAGAGTATCCACCTGCAGGTAATCGGCTTCAGGAATGGCTATACCGACACGCTTGTTCAAGGCGTCGATAAACCGCAGCCAGTCCATGGAGTCCAGGTCGACCTCTTCGCGCAGCGGCCGGTCATTGCGTAACTGCTCGATATCCACTTCCGGAGCAATACCTTTCAAAGCGCTCAAGACCTCGTTGCGGATCATTTCCGGGCTCATGTGTTCACTCCTCAAAGGTTCTCTGGCGATTGCAGCCAGTGACGGACTTCTCCCAGAAAGCGCGCGCCATAGTGACCGTCGCTGACCCGATGATCGGCTGACAAACTGCTGACCACGGTGGGCATGACACACAGTTGACCCTCTTTCACCCACGGTCGCTCACAGATGCGACCGAAACCGACCAGGGCCACTTGCGGCGGGTAAACGACGCCCAGCACGCTGTCGACGCCCTGATCGCCGAGTTGAGTGACCGTCAGGCCTGCACCGCTGAGTTCGGAACTGCGCAGAGAGCCACTGCGAGCACGCTCCACCAGACTGACGAGGTCACTCATCAAGCGGGCCAATGGCGTATTGGCGACATCGTGCAGTACCGGGGCGACCAAACCGCCCTGACGCAAGGTGATCGCCACCCCCAGATCAGTAGCGGTCGCCGACACAAAGGCGCCGTCCTGCCAGAAACCGTTGAGCTGCGGATAATTGCCCAGCGCCAACGCCACCGCCTTGAGCAGCAATACGCTGGGCAACAGGCGTTCCTGCAACGGGCTTTGCGCGTTGTGGGCCTGTAGCCAGGCCACGGCATTGCCCAGGGCAATCGTTTCACTCAGGTAATAATGGGGAATCTCGCGTTTTGAACGACTCATGGCCGTGGCGATTGCGTGACGCATGGCCTGCTGGCGATCGGGTTCTGCAACCGTGCGGCCGGCCGTCTCGACATCCTCCAGAGTGATGACACCCCGTGGGCCATGGCCCTTCAGTTGACTGACGTCCAACCCCAATTCGGCGGCGCGCCGGCGGGCCACCGGCGATAGTCGCGGACGGCTGGCGGCGAGGTTTTGCCCTGCAATCACCGCGGGCGCAGGCGTCGCTGTTCGTCGTACGCTCTGCGGGCTCTCTCCCGGCTCCAGCACCAGCGCCATAGGCGTGCCTACCGGGACTTTGGCGCCAACCTCGAGCAGCAGTTGCAAGACCGTACCGTCATGCCAGTACTCCACGTCTATGGCCGCCTTTTCCGTATCGACTACAGCAATCACCTGACCGGGCTTGAGCGTATCGCCTGGCTGGATCTTCCACTCCAGCAACGTGCCTTCGTCCATATCGGCGCCCAGGGACGGCAGATTGAACTCGATCATGCTTGATACTCCCGGACTGGCCCACCGGTGCGACACGCTGCGGGCATCCTGTTCATGTCGCCTGACACAGCTCACGAGCGGCCGCGACAATCGTCGACACCTGTGGCAGCGCCGCCTCTTCCAGATGCCTGGGATAGGGTATCGGCACCTCGGCGCTGCACACGCGTGACGGCGGCGCATCCAGCTCGAAAAAGCCCTGCTCGACGATCCGCGTGATGATCTCGGCCGACAGGCTGCCGCTGCGCCAGCCTTCATCGACCACCAGCGCCCGACGGGTTTTGCAGACCGATGCCATGATGGTCTGGTCATCCAGAGGGCGCAGTACCCGCAGGTCGATGACTTCGCAATCGATGCCCTCCCCGGCCAGTTGTTCTGCCGCCGCCAGGGCCTTGCCAAGTGTGCCGCCGTAAGCAATCAGGGTCAGGTCCTTGCCGGCACGACGGACCTTGGCGGAGCTGATGTCGAGGGTCTGCCACTCACCCGTTTCACCTTCCAGGCTGTAGAGCTGGGCATGTTCGAAAATCAGCACCGGATCAGGGTCCAGCAATGCTGGCCAGAGCATGCCGCGTGCGTCTTCAACGGTCGCCGGTGCGAGAATTTTCAGTCCGGGAATGTGTGCGTACCAACCTTCCAGGCTGTGGGAATGCTGGGCGGCAAGCTGGCGTCCCGCGCCCGTCGCCATGCGCACGACCAGAGGGACGGAGAATTGTCCGCCGGACATATGCCTCAAGGCTGCCGCCGTGTTCATCAGCGGATCGAGCGCGAGCAGACTGAAGTTCACCGTCATGATTTCTACAATCGGCCGCATGCCACCCAGCGCCGCGCCGATACCGGCCCCCACGAAGCCCAGTTCGGACAACGGCGCATCGCGAATACGCTCGGGGCCAAACGCCTCCAGCAACCCCAGGGAGACGGCATAGCTGCCACCGTAACGGCCGACGTCTTCACCCATCAGAAACACTCGAGGGTCGCGCTGCAAGGCTTCACGCAGTGCCTCGCGCAGCGCTTCGCGGTACGTCGTGCGCGGGCTCATGATGCCGTCCCCGGGGTGTAGACATCACGGGACAAATCCTCGACCGGCTCCAGGCTCCCGCTGTCGGCAAAAACGACGGCGGCCTCCACTTCAGCGTCCACCTCGGCGAGGATCGCCTGAAAACCGGCCTCGTCCAAAAGCCCTTCGGCCTTGAGCCGGGCGCTGTAGGTATGAATCGGTCCGCGGGTCTTCCATTGCTCCACCTCGGCCTTGTCACGATACAGCTGCGGGTCGAACATCGAGTGGGCACGAAATCGATAGGTGCGAAACTCCAGAAAATAAGGCCCGCGTCCCGCCCGGATGTGCTCGACCGCAAGACAGGTCGCCTCGTACACCGCGATCACGTCCATGCCATCGACGGATCGAGCCTCGACTTTATACGCCGAGGCTTTGCTGCACAGGTCGGTTTGCGACTGCGAACGCGCCAGGGCCGTGCCCATCGCATAGAGGTTGTTCTCACAACAAAACAACATGGGCAATTGCCACAAGGCGGCGAGGTTGATCGACTCATGAAACGCGCCTTCAGCCATCGCGCCTTCACCAAAAAAGCACGTCGAGAGGCGCGATCCGCCCTGCATGTGCTCGGCCAGCGCCAGGCCGACCGTGAGCGGCAAGCCACCGGCGACGATGGCATTGCCGCCGAAGAAGCGGGTGCTGACATCGAACAGGTGCATTGAACCGCCGCGTCCTCGCGAACAGCCTTCCTGGCGACCATACATCTCGGCCATGATCGTCTTCATCGGGACACCCTTGATCAGGGCATGCCCATGTTCGCGATACGTCGCAACCAGCGCATCGTTGGCCGCAAGCGCATGCAGAGCGCCGACGGCGACCGCTTCTTCACCGATGTAAAGGTGCAGGAAGCCACGGATCTTGCCCTCGCCGTACAGCTCGCCGGCGCGCTCCTCAAGACGGCGGATACGCAGCATGTCCCGGAGCAGGCCCAAGGCTAGCTCCTTGGGCAGTGATGAGAGACTCATGACGGATTCTCCAGGCTTGAGGTATCGCCTTCAGGCAAACCCAGCTCCCGGGCCTTGAGCAGTCGCCGCATGAGTTTTCCGCTGCGGGTATGCGGAAGGGCCTCCACAAATTCCAGCTCCTTGGGCGCGACCACGGCCCCGAGGCGCTTGCGTCCATGGCCGAGCAACTCGTCGTGCAGGGCCTGGCTGGCAGTGAAACCGCTCTTGAGCGAGACAAAGACTTTCACGGTTTCGCCCAACAACGGATCGGGCTTGCCAATCACCGCGGCCTCGGCCACGGCCGGGTGTTCCATGAGCGAGCTTTCAACCTCGAACGGACCGATCAGGTGCCCGGCCGACTTGATGACATCGTCGCTGCGACCAATAAACCAGTAGTAGCCATCGGCATCGCGACGCACGAGGTCGCCGCTCAGGTACCACCCTGCGACAAAGCACTGGCGATAACGCTCCTCCTGTCCCAGGTAGGTGCGGAACATCGCAGGCCACGGCTGTTTCAGGGCCAGCTCACCGACCTCATTGTCACCCAGATAGTCCAACTCCCCCGCCGCGCCGCGCACGACGACGGCCGCCTCGACACCGGGCAACGGCTTGCCCATGGAGCCTGGCTTGATGGTCATGGCGACGGTGTTGGCAATCATGATGCCGCCGGTTTCGGTCTGCCACCAATTGTCGTGGATCGGCAGCCCCAGCACCTCCTGGCCCCACCACACAGCCTCGGGGTTAAGCGGCTCTCCGACGCTGGCAATAAACCGCAGACAGGGGAAACGATGGCTGTGTGCCAATTCGGCGCCCGCTTTCATCAAGAGACGGATGGCCGTCGGTGCCGTGTACCAGACCGTTACCTGTTGCTTTTCAAGAGTCCGGTACCAGCGTTCGGCATCGAATTCACGGCCCTCCACCACACTGGTCACGCCCAGCAACAACGGCGCGATGATGCCGTAGGACGTCCCTGTGACCCACCCCGGATCGGCACTGCACCAATAGATATCGTCGGGGTGCAGATCCAGCGCGTATTTTCCGGTGACCCGGTGAGTGAGCACTGCGCCGTGGACATGCAACACGCCTTTGGGGGTGCCTGTGGTGCCGCTGGTGAAGTGTAAAAGTGCCGGGCTGTCGGCCGTCGTATGAGCAATCTCGAAATGGTCCGTGGCATTGGCCAACAGTCGATGCAGACTGAGCGTGCCTTCCACAGGCGTCGTATTCCCACCCTCTTCGTCATACAACAGCACATGCTTGAGTGCCGGCAGACGTTCACGAATTGCCGCGACCTTGTGGCGGTAGAGCGTTTCGCTGGTCAACAGCACACTGCCTTCGCCAAGACGCAGGCGGGTTTCGATGGGCTCCGGACCGAATGCGCAGAATAATGGCGAAACCACGCAACCGAGCTTGAGCCCCCCGAGCACGCCCAGGTACAGCTCCAGTCCTCGGCCACACAGCACAAATAGTCGTTCGCCGGGAACCACGCCGAGTGTTTTCAGCACATTGGCGAATCGGTTGCTGAGGAGACTCAGCCGGGCGTAGCTGATGTCGCAGCGTCCACCATTGCGATCGAGAATTCGCAACGCCGTATGCCGTCGATGCTTGCCTTCTGCATGCCGGTCCACGGCCTCATACGCAAGGTTCAATCCGCCCCCCGGCAAACCGGCCAGAGCGCTGGCTTCCCCCTGCCAGGAAAAGCCCTCGCGGGCCTGCACGCTATCGAGCCAGTTCGGTGTTACCGGCAAGTCGGTCAGCGTTTTCCTGATGATCGACGCATGCATCATCTGCCCCTCGCCCATGGTGCTGGCTCAATCGCAGCCCACAAAACCGGTTGCCGGTTTGGCTTGGGCTCCCAGCCAAACCGGCCGTCAATCCACCGCCAACAGCCCCTAGACCGCGAGAACGCTGCAAGGCACCTGATACAGGATATGTTCGGTCGTACTGCCGAGAAGCTTGTCCAGCCCGTGGGACTGGACTCTGCCCATCACGATCACATCCACCTGTTGCTCATCGGCAAACTCGCTCAACGCCGAGACCGGGCTCCCCATGATGAAATGTCGACGGTCAGAGGGCACACCGAATCGACCGGCCAAGCGCAGGAATGACTTTTCCAGTTCTCTGCGCAGTTCCCGGGTAAGGTCTGCCAGCGTCAACCCGCCACCGCCCATATCGCCGAGATAGGCCGCCGAAATGTCACAGGCATACAGCAGGTGCAATTCGGCATTGCACTGCAGCGCCAGGCTGTTGGCCTGCTGGATGATCCGGTCATTCAGCTCACTGTTCGAAGACGCGGTATCCGACGAGTCAACCGCTGCCACCACCTTGCGCGGCAAGGCATGACCACTTGCGCCCACCAGATACATCGGTATCGGGCAGTGGCGCAGCAAGTGCCAGTCCAGAGGGGTGAAGAATGCACGTTTGAGCGCAGGCTCATGCTGCACTTGCTTGATCAGCAGGTTGGGCTGCATTTCGCTGACGTGATCAAGGATCGCCTGCTGCATGTCGTCGGCCCATGCCACCTCGGTGGTCACCTCGATGCCCCTGCCGCGCATCTTTTCCGCCTGATCCTTGAGCCAATCGCTATGGTCCTGGAGGTAACTCTGCCGAGCTTTTTCCCGCACGCCTTCTTCAAGCAGTGACAGGATGTCCAGCGATGGTACTAACGCGGCAATATGCAGGCTCGCCCCGCTGGCCTTGGCCAGGGCAGCGGCATGGTGTATCGCAGGGGAATGGCGCTGGGCCGGGTTGATGATCAGTAATAACCGTTGATACTGGCTCATGATCTGAACTCCAGACAGGTTGGACTTCGACGCCTGCCGCTGCCCCTTGCTGGTGGTCAGCCATTGCGTCCTCGCTGGATCAAATCACCAGCGTTGACTCAGCGTCCTCCCCACAAGCCTGCTTGATCTTGATTTATATCAAGTCACCGCGCACCGCCGCAGCGCGGTGCGGGTCATTCAGGAAACGGGGGCTGGGCAGGCGTTTCCTTTTCCGGGATATCGGTCATGGTCGCCTCGGTCAGCAGCAGGATACTGGCGACTGAAACGGCGTTTTCCAGCGCGATACGCACCACCTTGGTCGGATCGATGATGCCGGCTTCATACATGTCCACATAGACATTGGCTGACGCGTCGAAACCAATATTCCCCGGTTCCGCCAGCATACGGGCAACGACCACGCCGGCATCCACCGCCGAGTTTTCCGCGATCACCCGGGCCGGCGCTTCGAGCGCTCGGCGAAGTATCTGCAAACCGGTTTTGGCATCGCCTTCATAGCCGGCCTCCTCGGCCGCGATAATCGGTACCGCCTTGAGCAATGCCAGCCCGCCCCCCGGAACGATGCCCTCGGCAATCGCCGCCCGAGTCGCCGAAATGGCATCATCCAGCGCGTCCTTGCGGGCCTTCATCTCGGCCTCCGACGGCGCCCCGACCCGGATCACCGCAACGCCGCCAGACAACCTGGCCAGTCGTTCCTGGAGTTTTTCACGGTCGTAATCGCTGGTAGTCGCGTCCATTTGCACGCGGATCTGTTGCAGGCGCGCCTCAATCGCCTCACGTTGACCGGCGCCACCGATCAACGCCGTGCTGTCTTTTTGCACCACCACGCGATGCGCTCGTCCCAACTGGCTCAAGTCCACCTGTTCAAGACTGATGCCCAGCTCATTGGAGACCACCGTTGCCCCGGTCAGGACGGCAATGTCCTGGAGCATTTCCTTGCGTCGATCACCGAAGCCGGGGGCCTTGATCGCCACCGCGCGCAATACGCCACGGATCTGGTTGACGACCAGCGTGGTCAGCGCCTCGCCCTCTATGTCGTCGGCGATCAGCACCAGTGGCTGGCCACTTTTGGCGATCAACTCAAGCAGTGGCAGCAGGTCTTTGAGCGCGCCGATCTTATGGTCACAGAGCAGCAGGTAGGCATCATCGAGTTCGACCTGCATCTTCTCAGTATCGGTTACGAAATACGGCGAGACATAACCACGGTCAAAACGCATCCCCTCCATCACCTCGACCACGGTCTCAGTGGTCTTGGACTCCTCGACACTGACCACGCCTTCAACGCCGACTTTTTCCAGAGCATCTGCAACCAGCTGGCCGATAACGGCATCGTTATGCGCCGAAAGCGTGGCCACCTGGGCCTTTTCCTTGGGGGTACTGACCGGGCGCGATTGGGCTGCCAGCGATTGCACGACCAGCAATAGCCCGCGATCCAGGCCACGCTTCAAATCAATCGCGCTGGCACCAGCGACGACGTTGCGTATGCCGTCAGCCAGGATGGCATGGGCCAGCACCGTTGCCGTGCTGGTCCCGTCCCCTACCGCATCGCCGGTACGTTCCGCCGCCTGACGCAGCATCTGGGCACCCAGACCCTCCTCGGGGTCTTGCAGGTCGATTCGCTTGGCAATCGTCACGCCGTCGTTGCAGACCGTCGGATTACCCCACTTGTTCTGAATCAACACCGATTTCGATTTGGGCCCAAGGGTCACCCGAACCGCATCCGCCAGCTGGGTGGCACCGCAGAGGATTTTCTCGCGAGCGGCGGCACGAAACAGAATTTTACTGTGAGCCATCAGGTTGTTCTCCCGAGTCATCCTGCAACAGGCAGGTACTTGCAGCTTCCCTGAAATGGCTCACGCGACGTTGATTTTTATCAACAAAGTCACGACGTCGCGGGGCCTTCACAGGTGCCTGTATGCGGGCGCATGCAGCGCACCTGGTCCAGATGACTGACCATCAGCCATTGACCTCGAGTTGACAAAAATCAACCTGTACAACAACCAGCCGCGGCCAAATGAACCCGTGAATTCCACGGTTCTGTCAGCGGGCACTATCGGTAAAAATCGATCTGAAAACAGAGCTGGGGGCGCAGTTTTTATCCTTCTCATTTGCGAGGAACAGGTCATGGACAAATATCAGCTCAGTCAAAAAAACCAACTGTTCAAGACACCTGCCCATGACCCCTACTTATTGCAGCGAGTCGCAGGCTCGGCCATCTGTTCGAAGTGCGATGCAATTTATCAGGCCGGTAACTGGACCTGGAAGCAGCCTGAAAACACGGTGATCGCTGATGCCGAAACGGTGACCTGCCCGGCCTGTCGGCGCATCGATGACAACAGGCCGGCGGGCACGCTAACGCTGTCCGGCAGCTTCTTGCTCAAGCATCGAAAAGAAATCGTCAATCTGATCGAAAACACCGAGCGGCAGGAAAAAGCCGATCATGCCCTTGAGCGCCTCATCAAGCTGACCGACTCCGAGGGTGCTCTGGTCGTGACCACCACCGGCATCCATCTCGCCAACCGCCTGGGTCATGCGCTGACAGGCGCTTTCAAAGGCCACGCGAATTACCATTACGATGATGACCAATATCAGTTGAGCGTCAGCTGGACACGTGACGAGTAAAGAAAAACCGGTTGATGACAACGGTCAGAAAAACAGGCAACAGGGATTGCGCACCCAGAACTCCCGTCACCCAGCGAAAGCTGTTGGCCAAAGGCCCCTCGCCGCCACACCGGCAAGGGACTTTCGGTCATCAGGATTTCAGGCCGGGACCGGAACGCCGGTCAACTCAACGCAGTCACGGTACTCAGGCACCGAGACCGACCACCCCAGCTCCAGGCTGATGCGCCGGCGCAGCACATCCGATGCATTGGGTTCTCCGTGCACGACGTAGGTGTGTTTCGGTGGCCGCTTGAAGCCCCTCAGCCACTGCATGATTTCATCCCCGTCGGCATGCGCGGACAAGGTCCCCATGGGCACCACTTCGGCTCGAATCGGCACGTCCTTGCCATGAATCCGCACCGAAGGCGCACCGGCGATGATCTGCGCACCGCGAGTTCCCCCGGCCTGGAAACCGGGAACCAGCAGCGTATTGAGCGGGTTGGGTGCCAGCGCCTTGAGGTGGTGAAGCACCCGCCCGCCGGTGGCCATGCCGCTGGCAGCGATGATCACCGCGGGGGTGCGCTGTTGGTCAAGGTCCATGGAGTCTTTGACCGAACGCACGAAATGCGCGGCATGGCACATGCCTTCGCATTCCTCCAGCGACAGCCGGTGCTCACTGCGAAAACGCTGGTACAAGCGAGTGACATCGGTGGCCATGGGGCTGTTGAGGTAGATCGGCAGGTCGGGGATCGCCTTCTTCTGTTTCAGGCGATAGAGGTGATACATCAGCAATTGCGCACGCCCGACCGCAAATGAGGGCACCAAAGTAATGCCGTGGCGCAATGCCGTGCGGTTGATAACGTCGGCCAGTTGCTCCTCCGGGGGCTCGGCGGGGTGCTGACGGTCGCCGTAGGTCGACTCCACCAGCAAATAGTCGGCCTGTTCGATGGTTTCCGGGGTGAACATCAACGGATCATTCGGCCGCCCCAAGTCCCCGGAAAACACCAGGCTAATGCCTTCTGCACGCACTTCCACGGTGGCCGCTCCAAGGATGTGTCCGGCACAGCGCAATTGAATGCTGATCCCCGGAGCAATGTCGACCTCATGGTGCAACTCCACTGGCCGCAACAGCTTCAGGGCCCTGTGCGCGTCCTGTTCGGTGTACAGCGGCAAGGCCGGATCATGTTTGGAGAAGCCATGGCGGTTGGCGTATTCAGCCTCCTCTTCCTGCAGGCGGCCACTGTCGAGCAGCAGTATCTTGACCAGCTCACAAGTCGCCGCCGTGGCATAGACCGGGCCGCGATAACCGTTGCGCACCAACACCGGCAGGTAGCCGCTGTGATCGATATGAGCATGGGTCAGAACGATGGCTTCCAGATCCCGGACCGGCAGGTGGAAAGGGTCCCAGTTGTGCAGGCGCAGTTGTTTGTAGCCCTGGAACAGGCCGCAATCGATCAACACATGTTTGTCGTTGTGTTCCAGCAGGTACTTGCTGCCCGTTACCGTGCCAGCCGCACCGAGAAATGTCATTCGCATGCCCGTCTCCTTGAACACTGATGGGTACGCTATTGATCCCCCTTTACGTCACCCGGCACTTGATATTTATCAACAGCAGCCGGGCTGGCTCCGTCTTATCGAGGCTCAGCCTCTGAAAATGTCGAATGGCTCGATTTTCAGCACCTTGCGTATGCCCACATAACTGGAAACCCCGGCGATCAACAGCACCAGGCCAAACGCCAGCCCCAGGTTCCAGAACGTAATCATCGCTGCGTAATTGGGCAGATAGGTGCGCACCGTGAAGATCATCAACGTGACCAGCCCGACCCCCAGTCCGTACCCCGTCAAGCAGGTGAACGTTGCCATGAAGAGGATCATGTAGATCAGCTCGCGGCCCTTGGCGCCAATGGCCTTGAGGGCTGCGAACTTGTCGAGGTTTTCCAGAATGAAGGTGTAGAACGTCTGACCGGAGATGGATAACCCGACCAGGAAACTGATCACCGTCATCGTCAGTATGTTGGTGCCGACCCCGGTCTGATAGATGTAGAAATCGGTAATCCGCTGGTTGAACTCTCCCCGGGTCAAGGCGACATAGCCCAACTGCGCAACCTGCTGTTTGATCCCGGCCTCTGCGGCCTTGTTTCTGGGTTCCAGCAGAATGTAAGACACTGTGAAACGAGTGGTCGGGATGTATTCGATGGCTCGCCGGTAGGTGGTGTAGAGCGTCGGTATGCCGGTCAATCCACTGGTCAGTACCTTGGCGATGGCGACGATGGTGCCGCGGTGGTCATTGAGCTCGAAGGAGGTGCCAATCCGTGGATTCTCCAGTTTCGAAAATTCGGCGTCGTGGACCATGATGAATGCGTTTTCCGCGTAAATGTCCTCGATAGAACCCTCTTCAAGCTCAGGGCGACCGAACAGGCTGGTGTCGTCGAGACCTATCACACTGACCGCCTGATAGGTGCCACTGGCCAACCTGACCTGGGCGCCGCCAATGAATACAGGCACCGCGTAGCGCACCTGCTCCATGCTGCGTACGGCATCGAGCAAATAGTCGGGCAGAGGAATGACAATGGTCGGTGTGTTCACGGCCGGGTCCATGATCCACATCGCAGCGCCGATATTGGTCACCGTCGAGTGGGCGCGATTGAGGATGCCGGCAAACAGTGCGGTCATCTGCAACATCAGGAACACCGAGAAAGTAATCCCTACCAGCAGTGCCGAAAACTTGGCCTTGTCATTGACCAGCAGCTTGAAGCCGATCCGCAGGATGCCCGAGTATTTCATGGTGTCTGCCTGCTGCCCGCAGGGGGCGGAGTGTTCCACCAGCCGCCGCCCAGCGCGACGAACAACCCGACGGTGTCCTGATGACGCTGGGCGAGTGCTTGCAGATAAGCGATGTTGACCTGATGCAACTGCACATCGGCCGCCAGCAGATCCAGATAGGTCACCAGGCCCGATCGGTAGTTGGCTTGCAGCAAACGCAGCGCCTCTTCAGCGGTAGCCTGTGCCTCGGTCTGTTTTTGCAGGGCCTGTGCATCGAACTCCAGGGCCTTGAGGGCATCGGCCACTTGTGCGAAAGACTCGAGCACGGTTTGCCGATAATTCGCTGCCGCCTGCTGATAGGCATCGATCGCCGCTTTTCGGCCAAACCACAGGCTACCGCCCTGGAACAGCGGGACATCGATGGAGGGGCCAACACTCCAGAACCGCCCACCACTCGCAAATAATGACCCCAGGTTCGACCCGGCCGTACCGTAGGTCCCGGTCAGATTGAAACTGGGAAACATCGCCGCCGTGGCCACCCCGATGTTGGCACTGGCCCGGTGCAGCTGTGCCTCTGCGGACAAGATATCCGGCCGCTGCCGGACCAACCTCGAAGGCAGGCTGACCGGCAAATCGGTGGGCAGCGAAAGACCGGTCAGCTCGATGTCAGGAAGGCTGACATCGGTGGGTGCTACACCTTCGAGGGTGGCCAGCAAATGCTCGGCCTGACTGATTTTCTGCTCCAGCGCCGGCAACAAGGCCTCATTGCTGGCAATCAGGCTGCGCAAACTGAGCACCGCCGAATAAGGCGCCGTACCGCTGCGCACCTGGACCTCGGTGGTCTGAAGCTGTTGTTTTTGCAGCGCAATCAACTGCTCGGTGGCGCGCCATTGCGCGACATAGCCGGCACGGGCGATGGCGGTATTCACGACATTGGCGGTCAGGGTGAGGTAAGCCGCATGGGTCAGCCAGGCTTGATGGTCGACCTCGGCTTGCAGGCCTTCCACCGTTCGACGCTGTCCGCCAAACACATCGAGGGTGTAGCTGATCGTGCCACTCAGGGTCACGACGTTGAAGATCGTCCCTCCCGTCGACAGCCCTTGCTGGAGCGGAGCATTGCGTTCGCGGGTCGCGCCGGCGTGAAGATCCAGGTGCGGATAGAAAACCCCATGACCGGCCATGAGCGTGTCCTGGCTTTGCCGCAGGCTAGCCTCGGCAGCCTGCAAGGTCTGGTTGTTGGCCGTCGCCTGGCGAACCACTGCATCCAGAGAGCCGGACTTGAACAACCGCCACCAGTCAGGCACCACTTCAGCCCCCGGCAAAAAATGCTGCGCCTGACCCTGCGCCGCCACGGTCGTCGTCGCCGGATTGCCGGTGTAACCGCTCTGCGACGGCGTTGGCGGACGCGAAAAGTCCGGGCCTACGGTGCAAGCGCTCATTGCCATCAACATAATCGCGGGGAGCACCCGGGCATGCAATCGCAGAGGTCGATGGACGCGGAACTGGCACATCATTTCTGCCCTATGAAGACATCCACCAACTGCCCCGGATACACCATCGGGAGGTCTTTTTTCTCGAACCGGAAAACCACCGGCAACACCCTGAGGTCGACTTTCTCCTGACGCTGATTGGACAACTGGATTTTCGGCGACACATACGGCTGCACGCGAACGAACTCCAGCGGCACCTTGATATCCGAGCCATGGATCAACATCTGTGCACGGATATGTTCGGGCGTCGGCAAGCGGGCAATCAGGATCTCGTCCACGTAGCAACGTACCGCCAGATAAGTCTGTTCAGCGCTCATCACCAGCAACGGGCTGAATTGCTGGATATACGGATCATAGGCACCCTGCGGTGACACATAGCTGCCCACGGTGGTATTGATGGCCAGGACCACGCCATCCACCGGGGCCTTGATCGCATATTGTGCAAGCGTGGCATTCGCGGCCTTGAGCGCTGCCTGTGCCTGGGCCGCGGTATCTTTTGCGGTGTCCAGCGTGTCCTTGCTGATGGACTTGGGATCAATCCCGTAGGACGCCAGGCGCTTGGTGTATTGGTCCTGAGCGGTTTTCAGACTGGCTTGCGCCAATTCGAAGTTTGCCCTGGGCACGGCGTCATCGATGGTCACCAGGGGCGTACCGCGGGTGACAGCCTGCCCTTCTTGCACCAGCACTTGAGTGATCGGCCCGGAAACCTGCGGGTAAATCACGATGTTGGAACCGCCGGGCTGCTCGCTTTCGATAATCCCGTTCGCATAAATCGCGGTGTCATAAGTGCTGCTCGCCGGGGCGAAGGCTGGCGGCAATGGACGGGGCGTGCGTCCGAGCAGGTAGGCGGCGGTCACCCCGGCCAATACACCGATGACTGCCAGCACAAACAGCACCCGGTTCTTCATGACGAGGTCCGGTCAGGTTCGCTGATGCGGCCATCTTCCATGTGAATGATGCGGTCGGCGTACTCATTGATCCGCGCGTCGTGAGTGACGATCAGAATGCAACGCTGCTGGTTGAGAATATTCGACTTCACGAAGGCAATGATCATCTTCCCGGTGTCACCGTCGAGGGACGCGGTGGGCTCGTCGAGAATCAATAGCTGCGGGCCGCCGATGATCGCCCGGGCGATCGCCACCCGCTGTTGTTCGCCGCCGGACAGCTTGACCGGCAGAATGTCGCCGCGATCCTTGAGGCCGACCACTTCCAGGCTCTGCTTCGCCTGCGTTATGGCCTTGTCCCAATCACAGTGCTTGAGGATCAAGGGAATCGCGACGTTCTCGGCAGCGGTCAGCCGTGCAAAAAGATGGTAGTCCTGAAACACGAAACCGATGTTATTGAGGCGTAATTCCGCCAACTGATCGGTGCTCAGGCTCCAGATGTCATTGCCATTGATCTTCACCGTACCGGCATCCGGCCGCAGAATGCCGGAGATCATGCTCAGCAGGGTGGTCTTGCCGCTCCCTGACGGGCCGACGATGAACACCATTTCACCGAACTGTGCGACCAGTGAGACCTGATCGACAGCCTTCATTCGTACGTCCCCTTCCCCGAACCATTTGGTCAGGCCGCTCGAATCAATCGCCGGATGATCGGCAGAACCCGTTTGATCCGAACTCATGAGCGCTTCTGCTCCCGATCGGCCGATGCCCCTGGGCACTGGCAGTTATCGAATACCGCCACCACGATACGCCATCAATACGGCGGCTTGACGATCATCAGACTGCAGGGAGCCCGGTTCAGGGTGTTCTCGGCGGTACTGCCGAGAAATACGTTCACGCCCCGATAGTGCACGGTGCCCATCACAATCATGTCGAACTCATTACTCGCCGCGAAACGCTCGATCATCTTGTGCGGGACACCGGTCAACAGATGCCGTTTCGCCTCTGGAATCTCATAGCGTTCGGCGAGCGTATCAAAGGCTTCAATCTGGGTATCGCTGACCGCGTCTCTCAAGCTTTCCCGCATGGTCAGGTATTGCAGGTTCACGCCGGAGTCGCCGTTCACAATCCAGCCGCTGACATTGAGCAGGTGTAACTTCGCGCCACAGGACAAGGCCAGCTTCGAAGCAATATCGAGGATCTGGTCATTCAGCCCCTGCGTCAGCTCTTCAAGATGGGACAGGTCGATAGCCGCCAGTATTTTCAAGGGCAACGGGTTTCTGGCATCGGTGACCAGGTGCAAGGGGGCTGGACAGTCGCGCAGTAACAGCCAGTCCAGAGGCTTGTAGAAAACCCGTTGAAATGCCGATACATGCTGTACATCCTTGATCACGATGTCTGCCCCGAAGTCGTTTACGTACTCAAGCACCTCCTCGATACCCGGCTTGGCCCAGACCACTTCAGTGCTTACGTGCAGGCCTTTGCATTGCCCAAACCGGGCCTGCTGCTCTAGCCAGTGACGGTGCACCTGCAAATATCCCTCGCGCGCCTGCGCCATGGCCTGATGGTCAAACAGGCCAGCGACCGCCAGCGCTTCGACATAATCGAACGCCACGATGTGCAGCATCGCGCCCGTCGCTCTCGCCAGGGATTCCGCCCGATCAAACGCGGGGGTACGGGACATTTCGCTCGGAGCGATCAGCAGTAAACGGCGAATTTCAAACATCACACACCTCGTCGGCAGATGCTTGGTCAGTCGAAACCGATGAACAGCACTCCCGTGCCGGCCTTCCATCAGCACACGGATCGACGAACACCCTCTCTGGTTAATGTCGATAGTGAGTGGGCAGGTGCTGTCCGGGGTTGATAAAAATCACAAAAAGTCGTTGTGCGCCCAAGCACCGCTGCTGAAAGAAGCATTGTTGATTCAGCTCAATAAATGCTCAGCCGCCAGGCGTAAAAACATACCCAGTAATCGGGCTCATGTTGTCCGATGCTCGCGCCAAATCGACCACAGAGGACACGATCATGAACGATTTGAGTCTGCGCCAAACCATTCTGGATGAGCTTGAGTTCCAGCCGGATATCGATGCCGCCAATATCGGCGTCGCTGTGGACAAGGGCGTCGTCACGCTCTCCGGCCATGTCCGGACCTATGCCCAGAAAATCGCTGCTGAACAGGCGGTAAAACGCATCAAGGGCGTACGCGCGCTGGCCGAAGAAATACAGGTCAGGCTGGACCCCGGGGAAGGCACGGCAGATGACACCATCGCGACCCGCGCGTTGAAGATCATTGCCTGGAGTTCTGACGTCCCCATAGACACCATCAAGGTCATCGTACAAAAGGGCTGGGTAACGCTGGAAGGCAAGGTGGACTGGCAGTACCAGAAAGAAACCGTCGAACGGGCGGTGCGCAAGTTGTCCGGGGTGGTGGGCGTGGACAATCGGCTCACCCTTTATCCTCGGGTGGAAGTGGCCGATATCCAGCACCGCATCGAAGAAGCCCTCAAGCGCAATGCCGAAGTGGATGCCAAGGGTATTCACGTCAAGGTAGACGGTGATGTCGTGAAACTTGAAGGCCGGGTCCATCTGTGGCGTGAACGCCAGATCGCCACCCGCGCTGCCTGGTCCGTACCGGGTGTGAGAGCAGTGGAAGATCACCTGCTGATTGCCTGATGTCAAACAGGGAATATCAGCTCGACGTCCGGCGTAAACCCCGGCGTTCGGGCTGATGGCGTCTAGAATCGTATTCAGATGCCCAACGAGCTTGAGCCTCGGCGTTCGGCAATCAAACCGTCACGCATCGGGCCAGCCCGCCTTTTTTCCCTGAGCCAAGGCCATGAAAAAGAATCACCAATGGAACCTTTCCTACTTCGCGATCACCTTTCTGGTCCTTGCACTCGCCCAGCTGTTTTTTGTTGACCGCCATTCGGTGCAGAGCATCCCCTACAGTCAGTTCCTGCAACTGTTGGGCGAGCACAAGGTCAGCGAGTTGCGGGTCGACAAGGAGCAGATCAGCGGCAAGCTGCAAGAGCCCATCGACGGCCACGACCTGTTCACCACCGTGCGGGTCGATCCCACGCTGGCGACTGAGTTGGCACAATCGGGTGTCGGCTTTTCCGGCATCAGCGAAAACACCCTGCTGAACGCGCTGCTGGGCTGGTTGCTACCCTTTGCGATGATCATGGTGCTCTGGCATTTCCTGTTCCGCGGCATGGCCGAAAAACAGGGCCTTGGCGGACTGATGAATGTCGGCAAGTCGCGGGCCAAAGTGTTTGTCGAACGCGATACCGGAGTGACGTTCGCCGATGTCGCGGGCATCGATGAAGCCAAGGCCGAGCTGGTGGAAATCGTCTCGTTCCTGAAGGACAAGGCCAAATACGCACGCCTGGGGGCGCATATTCCCAAGGGCACCCTGCTGGTCGGCCCACCGGGCACCGGCAAGACCCTGGTGGCCAAGGCGATTGCCGGTGAAGCCGGGGTGCCGTTTTTTTCGATTTCCGGTTCCGAGTTCGTCGAAATGTTCGTCGGTGTCGGCGCCGCTCGAGTGCGCGACCTGTTCGAGCAGGCACGGCAGGCGGCACCGTGCATCATTTTCATCGACGAACTCGACGCCCTGGGCAAAATGCGCGGTATCGGTGCGTTTGGCGGCAACGACGAAAAAGAACAGACCCTCAACCAACTGCTGGCCGAACTGGACGGTTTCGACCCGCGCGAAGGTGTGGTCCTGCTGGCAGCGACCAACCGGCCGGAGGTCCTCGATCCGGCGTTGCTGCGGGCCGGGCGCTTCGACCGTCAACTGGTGATCGACCGCCCCGATCGAAAAGGCCGACAAGCCATCCTCAAGGTCCATCTGAAAAAAATCACCGTAGCGCCCGACATCGACTCCGAACGTATCGCCGAAATCACCACGGGCTTCACCGGTGCCGACCTGGCCAATCTGATCAACGAAGCCGCGATCGTGGCCACCCGCCGGGGAGGCGAGACCGTCAACCTCGACGACTTCACCGTCGCGGTGGAACGCATCGTCGCCGGGGTCGAACGCAAGAGCAGCCTGTTACTGCCTGACGAACGTCTGGTGGTGGCCTATCACGAAATGGGCCATGCCCTGGCGGCTGGCACGTTGCCAGGGATGGACCCGGTCCACAAGGTCTCGATCATCCCCCGCTCCATTGGCTCGCTGGGCTATACCTTGCAGCGCCCGACCGAGGATCACTTCCTGATCAGTTGTCAGATGCTCAAGGACCGCATCGCCGTGCTGATGGCCGGTCGGGCCGCCGAGTTCATCGTCTATGGCCAGATTTCCACGGGTGCCGCCGATGACCTGACCCGGGCGACCGACATCGCCCGGCAGTTGATCACCCGTTTCGGCATGAGTGCCGAACTCGGTCAATCGGTACTCGAACGGCAAACCCCGACTTATCTGGGCGAACACATGGCCGGACTGGGCCAGAAAGACTATTCGGAGCAAACCGCGCGGGAAATCGACCTGGGCATCCGCGCCCTGCTCGAAGAAGCCTATAACCGGGCCAAGGCGCTGCTCGACAGTCGTCGAGCCGACCTGGATGCCGGTGCTCATTTACTGCTGGAAAGAGAAACGCTGACGCCAGAGGAGTTTCCGCCGCTGCTACCGCTCAAGGCCGCCCCCGATGGCTCGCCATGATTGAGGTCACGCTGATCAATACGCTGGTGGTCATCGTTGCCGTAGTGATCCACTACGAATGCCTGTCACGCCTGAACGACTGGCTACCCAGGCTCAGGGCCTGGAGTCGATTCAGAATCGTCGTCGGGGTATTCGGCGCGATGCTGGCCCATGCAACAGAAGTCTGGTGCTTTGCGCTGGCCTATTACCTGATGGCGCGCTCCGGTGACTGGGGCAGCCTGAACGGCAACTTTGATGGCTCGTTCATGGATTGCGTGTACTTCTCCTTCACCACCTTTACCACCATCGGTTTTGGCGATATTTCGCCCGTGGGCAAACTCAAGTACCTGACCGGGTTGCAGGCACTGACCGGCCTGGTGCTCATTACCTGGACGGCGTCCTTTCTGTTTCTCGAAATGCAGAAATACTGGAAGAGCAAGTAGCGGCCGCCGGTGGACGACCGCTTCCACGGGACCTAAACGGCCAGGATGCTGCAAGGCACTTGATAAAGAACATGTTCGGTGGTGCTGCCAATCAACCATTGCAGGCCATGGTGCCGGCCCCGGCCCATGACGATCACGTCAGTCTGGTTGTCGTTGACGAATCCGGCCAGCGCCGACACCGGATCGCCGAAGATAAAGTGCCGACATTCAACAGGCACCCCGAAGTCGTGAGCCAGTGTGACAAAGGATTTTTCCAGTGCCTGGCGCAGATCTTTCCTGAGCTTCGACAGCACCGGCTCATCTCCATCTGCGTCGTCCAGATAGTCGGAGGACATAGGGCAGACGTGCAGCAAAGACAATTGGGCATCACATTGCAACGCCAGGCTATTGGCCTGCTGCAGGATCCGCTCGTTCAGCTTGCTGCCCTGCGGCTCGGGATCCACCGCCGCGACCACCTTGCGCGGCAACGCATGACTGCACGGACTCAGCAGATAAACCGGCACCGGGCATTCGCGCAGCAAGTACCAATCCATGGGCGTGACAAAGGCGCGCTTGAGCAGCGGCTCATGCTGAATCTCCTTGAGCAACAGGTCGGGGCGCAGTTGCATCACATAGTCCAGGATCTCCAGACGGGCGTCGTCGCTCCATCTCACTTCGCTGGTCACATCAAGCCCTTTGGCGCGTAGTGCGTGCACTTCATTCTTCAACCATCGGCTCTGCTCCTGCAGGTAACGCGTGCGCGTCTCGTCCCGTGCCGGCGGTTCAAGCAGAGAAAAAAGCCTGACCGGTTTGGTCAGCCCGAGAATATGCAGAGTGGCACCACAGGCCTTGGCCAGAGCGCTGGCCTGGTGGATGGCCGGGGAGTGACGCAGGGTCGGATTGATGATCAGCAGCAACCGTTGATACTGGCTCATGGTCTGGCTCCAGAACGTTCAGGCCTGGACGCGAACGGCTTCTTGCCTCTGCGCTCATGCTGGATGGATGACGGCATCGATTGGGGCTCCTCAACTGCCGGCCGCAGGCGTCCATTGCCAGTTCATCACTTCGGGCAAGTCCTGCCCGTGTTCGATGAGGTAAAGCTTGTGTTTCTCCATCGTTGCCCAGTAACGCGCCCGGGCGGTTTCGATCTGCTCGTGCAGGCGCGGAACCCGCTCGATCACATCCAGCGCCAGCTGATAACGGTCCAGGTTATTGATCACCGCCATATCGAACGGTGTCGTGGTCGCCCCCTCCTCCTTGAAGCCGCGCACGTGGAAGTTTTCATGATTGCTGCGTTTGTAAATCAGCCGGTGAATCAGTGCCGGGTACCCGTGGAACGCAAAGATCACGGGCCTGTCGACGGTGAACAGCTCGTCGAAAGCCGAATCCGACAAACCATGGGGATGCTGAAATGACGGTTGCAGCACCATCAAGTCGACGACGTTGATCACCCTGACGCGCAGATCCGGCACGTACTCGCGAAGCAAGGTCACGGCGGCCAGCGTTTCCAGGGTCGGGACGTCTCCGGCGCAGGCCATGACCACGTCCGGGTCTTGATCGTTCTGGCTGGCCCAGTCCCATCGACCGATGCCGCACAGGCAATGACGGATGGCCGAACCGATATCCAGCCACTGCCACTCCGGTTGCTTGCCGGCAACGATGACGTTGATGTAGTTGCGACTTCTCAGGCAGTGGTCGGCAACCGACAGCAGGCAGTTGGCGTCGGCCGGCAGGTAGATCCGGACCACATCGGACTTCTTGTTCGCGACCAGATCGATGAAGCCCGGGTCCTGATGGGAAAAACCGTTATGGTCCTGACGCCAGACATGCGAGGTGAGCAAGTAATTGAGCGAGGCTACCGGTTTGCGCCAAGGCACCTCGGCGGCGGTTTTCAGCCATTTGGCGTGCTGATTGAACATCGAATCGACGATGTGAATGAACGCCTCGTAACAGGAGAACAGTCCATGCCGGCCCGTCAATAAATAGCCTTCCAGCCACCCCTCGCACACTTGCTCACTCAGAATCTCCATCACCCGGCCTTCGGCCGTCAGGTCGATATCCTCGGGCTCCAGGTTACCCATCCAGGCCTTTGCGCTGACGTCGTAGACTGCATCCAGTCGGTTCGAGGCGGTTTCATCCGGGCCGAACAACCGAAAATTGCCTGAGGCCAGATTGTTTTTCATCACATCGCGCAGAAACGCCCCCAGCACCCGGGTCGCTTCTGCGCGCAGGCAGCCCGGCGCGGGAAGTTTCACGGCGTATTCGGTAAAGCGCGGCAGATCCAGCGGTCGCAGCAGCAGGCCACCATTGGCGTGAGGATTGGCGCTCATTCGCCGGTGCCCCGTCGGTGCCAGCGCAGCGATTTCGGGTAACAAGGCACCGTTGACGTCAAACAGCTCATCCGGACGATAGCTGCTAAGCCACTCCTCCAGTTGCCGCAGATGAGTCGGCTGGCCGAAATCCGCCAGCGGCACCTGATGCGCACGACACGTGCCTTCAATGCGCCGGCCATCGACGAATTTGGGGCCTGTCCAGCCCTTTGGCGTACGCAGCACCAGCATCGGCCAAAGCGGGCGCTCCGGCACCGGAGGCTGTGGGTATTTGCGCGCAATACGCTGGATCTCGCGGATTTTCAACAGCATCGTGTCCAGGGTTCTGGCCAACGCCTGATGAACCTCTTCAGGCTCGTCACCCTCGACAAAATACGGATCGTAACCGTAGCCATACATCAGGGCCGACAGTTCGTCTTCGCTGATTCTGGAGAGCACCGAGGGGTTGGCGATCTTGTAGCCATTGAGGTGCAGAATCGGCAGGACAGCCCCGTCACGCACCGGATTAAGGAATTTGTTGGAATGCCAGCTGGCCGCCAGCGTTCCCGTTTCAGCCTCACCGTCGCCGATCACGCACGCCACGATCAGGTCCGGGTTATCGAACGCCGCGCCGTAAGCATGGGCCAGGGAATAGCCCAGTTCGCCGCCTTCATGGATCGACCCGGGAATCTGCGCCGAAACATGGCTGGAAAGCCCATAAGGCCAGGAAAACTGCCGAAAGAGCCGGACCAGGCCGTTACGGTTCTGCTCCACTGAAGGATTGAACTCGGTGTAAGTCCCTTCCAGATAGGTCTGCGCCACGATCGCCGGCCCACCATGCCCAGGGCCGGTGACGAAGATCATGTTCAGGTCGTAGCAGGTGATCAGGCGGTTGAGGTGCACGTAGATCAGATTCAGCCCTGGCGTTGTTCCCCAATGCCCCAGTAATCGCGGTTTTACATGTTCCAGTGCCAGGGGTGCGCTGATCAGCGGGTTGTCCTTGAGGTAGATCTGCCCCACTGCCAGGTAATTGGACGCTCGCCAATAGGCATCGAGACCTTCCAGCTGCTCGGCACTCAGAAAATCGCTCATGAAGCTCTCCGCTCTCGACAAAGAGCAGCGCCGGCCATCGATGACAGGCCCGCGCTGCGAACAGGGCATTTGTCGATTCTGGGAGTCTGGGAGGTTCAAGACTTGATTTACATCAAACGCGCCTTCTCTGAAGAGGAGATCTCGAGAGCGTCAACGCGGCACCTTCTGTCATTGAATCTGCTGGGCCCCCCTCCCCGTTCGTCGTACAAACGCCCCCGGGTTACGCATTAAGGGTTTGACCGGGCTCTCAGCGCCTATGCTTCATACACCGATAGAGGGACGCAAAATGCCGCCGTATGACCTCCGCCCCCTTCACGCCCATTACCTCAAGGCTGCCTGCGCCAACTGCAGCGTGCTGGAACTGTGCCTGCCGATTGGCCTGACCGACCAGGAAGTAGAGCGATTGGATACCCTGATCATCCAGCGCGTAAAAGTTAAAAAAGGTGCAGCGTTGTATCGCACGGGTGATTCATTGCGCTCGCTTTACGCAGTGCGCATCGGTTCTTTCAAGACCACAGTGTTGTCTCTCGACGGTCGCGAGCAAGTCACCGGTTTTCAAATACCCGGCGAGATGCTCGGCCTGGACGCCATCAGTGAAGAGCAGCACACCTGTAATGCTTTCGCTCTTGAGGACAGCGAAGTGTGTCCCATCCATTTCGCCCAGCTGGAGAAGCTTTCCCGGGAGCTGCCTACACTGCAGCACAATCTGAACAAACTTCTAAGCCGCGAAATCGTGCGCGATCACGACATGCTGATGCTGATGGGCAAGATGAACTCCGACGAACGTCTGGCGGCCTTTCTGCTGAACCTGTCGCAGCGGCTTAGCCTGCGCGGTTATTCGTCCAGGGAGTTCGTACTGAAGATGCGTCGCGAAGAGATCGGCTCCTACCTGGGGCTGCGTCTGGAAACCATCTGCCGAGGCATTGCCCACCTGCGGGATCAGGCACTGGTCGAGATTTCCGGGCGTAACGTCACCATCCTCGACATGGACAGGCTCAAGCAACTGGTCACCGGCTGTCATCGGGACGCGCCAGCTTGACAGCCTGAATGCCTTTGATTCCGGAGAATCGTCATGCGCGCCATGGTGCTACAGACTCCTGGCCAGCCACTGCAACGGGAAGAGCGCGCGATCCCGACACCTGATGCTCAGCAACTGTTAATCAAAGTCCTGGCCTGTGGCGTGTGCCGCACCGACCTGCACCTGGTCGATGGTGAGCTGCCGCAAGCGACACTGCCGCGAGTGCCGGGGCACGAAATTGTCGGGGAAGTGACCGCGGTGGGGGCCGACGTTGCGCCCGACTGGATCGGCCAGCGGGTCGGCGTTCCCTGGCTCGGATCGACTTGCGGCCGGTGTGAATTCTGCCGCTCGGGCCGGGAGAACCTCTGCGATCAGGCGCAGTTCACCGGTTGTAATCTGGACGGCGGTTATGCCGACTACACCGTGGCCGACGCGCGCTTCTGCTTTCGCCTTCCGGACACGCTCTCGGCCACCGAAGCCGCACCGTTGCTATGCGCCGGGCTGATCGGCTTTCGAGCGCTGCAAATGGCCAAAACCGCACGTCATCTGGGCCTCTACGGGTTCGGTGCCGCCGCGCACCTGGCAATCCAGGTGGCGCTGGGCCGAGGTCAACAGGTATACGCCTTCACCCGACCGGGCGACAACGAGGGCCAGGCGTATGCCCGAACGTTGGGCGCCGCCTGGGCTGGCCCTTCGGACCAGAAACCGCCACACCTGCTCGACGCCAGCCTGATCTTCGCCCCCGTCGGAGCGCTGGTGCCGTTGGCGCTGGAGGCCACCGTCAAGGGTGGCTGTGTGATATGCGCCGGCATCCACATGAGCGACATCCCGGCGTTTCCCTATCGTCTGCTCTGGGGTGAGCGCAGCGTACGTTCGGTGGCCAACCTGACGCGCGAAGACGGCACGGCGTTTTTCCAGGAGATTCGCCATACGCCCGTGCACAGCGATGTCACCTGTTTTGCACTGGACGATGCCAATCAAGCGCTCGCCCAGCTGAGGAGCGGTCAGGTCAAAGGCGCCATCGTGCTCACCCCCTGACCGCAAAACCGGGTGACCGGACCGCCAGAATGCTGCCAGGCACCGAGTAAAGCGCCCGTTCGGTGGTGCTGCCAATCAACCGATCCAGCCCGACCCGGTGCACCGTGCCCATCACCACCACGTCGGCCAGGTATTCTTCGACAAACTCGGTCAATGCCCGAACCGGTTGGCCCATGACAAAGTGCCGACGTTCGGGCGGTATACCGTAGCGGTCGGCCAGGGTCACGAATGCCAGGTGCAGGGATTCACGCAGCTCCTCCATGTAATCCATGCTCCAGCCGCCGTTGACCAACGGTGCATCGCCATTGAACGCGGGCGACAGGTCATAGGCGTAGAGCAAATGCAGCGGCGCATCACACTGCAGGGCCAGGGCGTTCGCGGTTTGAATGATGGTGTCGTTGAGGCCACTGATCTGGGTTTGTGGGTCGAAGGGGTCGACCGCCGCCACGATCCGGTGAGGCAAGCTGTAACGGGCCTGGTTGACCAGGTGCACAGACACCGGGCATTCGCGCAGCAGGTGACAATCAAGTGGCGTGATGAATACCCGTTTCAGCACCGGCTCCAGCGTGGCGTCCTTGATTAGCAGGTCAGGCTTGAACTCCTCGACATGCTTCAGGATATCCAGCAGCGGATGGGTGGTGAAGACCACTTCCACCGAGACTTTCAGCCCCTCACCGCTCAGCCGCTGGATTTCCTCCGACATCCAGCGACGATAGCGACGCAGGTAGCTCTGAAACGCCGCCTCATCGACTTTTTCATCCCACAAATGAACGATCGGCACCGGTTCGACAAAGGCACACACGTGCAAGACCGCCCCACTCGCCTTGGCCAGGGCGACCGCGCGCAGCAAGGCTGGAGATTGATGCAAGGTTCGATCGGCGATCAGCAGTAACCGTTGATAATGACCCATCACACACCTCGGCTCGGCGCCGGTCGATCCCGCCGGCATGTTCCTAGACTGCGCTCATTGCCCCCAACGTGGTTGATTTACATCAAATCCGGGCCTTTGAGGACGCCTGTGCCGAGTGTCTGATCCAGATCAGATTCGAGTGCCGCCGTTGGCGTAAAAAGGTATGAACCGCGTGACCTTCTGCTACACGCGGACCTTTTTTCCATCAGAGGGAGGATTGCACCATGCTCACTGTCAAGGACCACAACGAACGGGCTGCCGCCGCCTATGCCGCGGTCTCCGGGCAATACTGGATCGAAGCACTCAGGGACGGTCGGCATGTACTGATCCGGCCATTGACGGATAAAGACCGCGAGCGCGAATACGCATTCATCAAACGCCTGTCCCCGGAATCCCGTCATATGCGCTTTCTGGCGCAAATCAACGAACCCGGCAAGGCCATGCTCGACCAGTTGATGGACATCGACGGCAAGAAGCGCATGGCTTACATCGCGCTGGTCCACGAAGACGGTAAATTGATCGAAATCGGCGTCAGTCGTTATGCCGCCACTGCCGAACATGAATGCGAATGCGCGATCACCGTCGCCGATGAATGGCAGCACCTGGGGCTGGGTACGCTGTTGATGGAGCATTTGATCAAAGCAGCCCGCAAGAACGGCTTTCATCAGATGTATTCCATTGATGCCTCAAGCAATGCCCCCATGCGCGATTTGGCAAAAGCCCTGGGATTTGAAGTCCATAACGATCCAGACGATGCCCGCCAGGTCATTCATCGCCTCATGCTGTAAGAAAAATTCCCCTTGGAGCACCAGACACTGGCGCGCCAAGGGGTAATTCAACACTACTGCAGCCGCTCGCCCGGCTTGATCGCCAGCACACTGCACGGCGCCCGATGCAAGAGATGTTCGGCGGTGCTGCCCAAGAGTTTGTTCAAACCCTTATGGTGTACCGTTCCCATGACGATGACATCGATCTGATGATCAGTCGCAAACTCGCAGATACTCTGCAGGGGCGCGCCTTCAATGAAGTGGCGATGATCGGCCGGCACGCCGTGGCGCTCGGCCAGGGCCGCAAATGCCTCATGTTGCGCCTCGCCCAATGCTTCGTAGATGCCGGTGGCGAGGGGCAATGCACCAACGCCCATGTCCGTGGCGTACACCGCTGCCCAGTCATACACATGGACCAAATCAAGCTCGGCGTTGCACTGTTCGGCCAGCTTCACTGCCGCGTCGACAATCTGATCGTTGAACACCAGGTCCTGGTCTTCACTGCGCAACACATCGATAATTGCCAGAATCTTGTGCGGCCGTGCGTAGCTGGCGTTGGTGACCAGATGCACCGGCACCGGGCAATCGCGCAGCAACTGCCAGTCCAGCGGAGTAAAGAAGATCCGCTTCAACGCGGACTCCTCCTGGGCGTCCTTGATGATCAGGGCCAGAGGCATCTCGTTGACGAAGTGAAGGATCTCTTCATAGGGGTGCTGGACCCAGACCACCTCACTGGTGACCTCGACCCCGTGCTTCTTCGCCAAACCGGCTTGCTGCTCAAGCCATTGTCGATGGTTTTCCAGGTAGCCATCACGGGCTTGCCGGATTTGCTCGGGGGCGAACAGACCGGCCACCGCCAAGGCTTCGCTGTAATCGAACGCCACGATATGCAACGGTAGTTGCGCCGCCAGAGCCAGCGCCGTAGCGCGCTCGAACGCCGGAGTACGGGTCATCGCGGGCGGGGCAATCAGCAATAAACGTTGAGTCTGAGACATAAGGCACCTCGGCGCTCGGCCATTTCAATGCTATCGGTAAGGCTACAGATTGAACGTTCCGGGTGCAGGCGACTTGATCTTTATCAGCTCTATGCACTGTTTGCAGGAGCTCGATTGATACGAGCCGCATCGAACGCTTCAGTGCAGCAAGGTGCCCGCCCACATCGCCGCCGTCATCAATACCTGACCCGGGATGACATAAGTGGCGAACGGCCGACCGCCGCTAACCCATGCCACCACACATTTGCTCAGCGAGTTGCTGCTCACCGCCATCAGCACGGGGCCGGCAATGGCGTCGAAAGGCAACTGACCGGCCTTGGCCAGAGAAGCAATGGATGCCGTTGAAGAGTGAGCATCGGCAAAACCGCCGAGGGCCGTCGTCAGCATCACACCCACCTGGCCAAAATGACTCAGCATTGCAGAAGACAGGAAGGTAATGCCGGTCATGGCCAGTACCACGATCAAGGCCAGTCTGAGATTGAACGCACCACCGACCTTGATCGGCTCGTTGCCGTCCCCCGTCGATCTTGGAAACATCAAGCAAACACCATACAACCCCGTGACGAAGAGTCCGGATAGCAACGGCCCCCACATGCTGCGCAACAGGCCGGGATCGACTGTTCCCAGGATCAGGCCCACCTGAATCACAGTCGCCAGATTGGACAGCATCGCAGCGCTGCTCAGGACTTTGATGTGCGCCGGCTCCTTGGCACTGATATGCCCCATGGCCGCAATGGTCACCGTACCGGAAACGAACCCCGAAGCGATCGCACTGATCGGATAACCGTAGCGGGTGCCCAGGGTGCGAACCGCGATATGCCCCACCGCCCCTATCGTCATCAACAGTACGGTCAAGGTACAAATGGTGCGCAAATTGATTGCAGCATAGGGCCCGATAAAGCGATCCGGCGCCAGGGGCAGCACCACCAATGCGGCGACCAGCAGCACCAGACCGTCGCGAATTTCCGCGTCGGTCAACTGATTGTGCGCAAAGTGATGCAACCGCTGACGATAAGTCAGCAACCCCGCCATCACCACGCCAATCGCAATGGCCAACTCCGGCGCGGTGCCACACAACGCCCCCAGTACCAACACCGTGAGCAAAGCCACTTCACTGGTAATGCCAGGATCCTTTTCAAGGTTTCGCCAATAAGCCACGGTGAGCAGCAGCGCCACACAGATCGCGATGATCCCCACCAGCAGACCGCCACCAACCTGGGGGGAGATATAGCCCAATAGCGCGGTGATCGCGAATGTCCGCAACCCGGCACAGGCGCGGCTGTCGCCCCCGCCCTTGTGGCGCTCGCGCTCAAGACCGACCAGCATGCCGATGCCCAGCGCAGCGGCTGCATTGGTCAGGCCGAAGGTTTCACTCATTGGGTACGCACCCGGTCATCCCCCTCCTGACCTCGGCGCTTATCTCGCGAGATCCGCCAGCACCCGTTGCTCGACCGCCGGGTCGGATCGAGAACCGGCGGGCTGTCGGGGCAATGGCTTGGTGACGGTGTTTGCCGGCCAGGCATGCGGCGCATTGATACGCGCCTTGAGCTGCCTGACGAACGCCTCAGCTTCATCCCGACTGTCGAAACCCACCTCCCACACATCCATCTGTACGAGCCAACGGTGTCTTGCCAGTTGTTCCGTTATTTCAATAATCATAGCCGGCCTCGGATCAAGCCTCGCAATCGGGTCTGTGGGCGATGCATCCTGGCGTGAAGCGCGCACCAGTTTCAGACTGCGCCGGGTTCGCGGACGAGAGATTGATCATGGTCAATAATCAGCAGATTGGAGGCGCAGCAAACGACCGTATGTCGGACGACAAGACTGGCCTCTCGCCGGTTTGACACAGATCAAGCTCGGGCACTTGGCCAGCGACACGATCAGGCCATGGTTTCAGGAGCTGACAACTCATCGTGCCAACCGTACAGCCGCCGACTTTGTGTCTACCCAGGAGAGATTTGTCATGTCTGATCAATCACGTTTCATGCTGATCGTCTCGCCGCTGATGGAGCACAGCCCGGCCTTCGACAGGGCCGCCGCACTGGCCAAGGCCGAGGGCGCGGCGTTGCACATCGTGGCTTTCGACTACCTGGAAGGCTTGGCGACTGCCAGCCTGGTCAACGACCAGGCCCGCGAAGAGATGCGCCTGGGTTATATCGAACGTCACCGCCTGTGGCTGGAGGAGCAGGCCAGGCCTCTGCGCAAGATTGGCCTGGAAGTCACCACCGAGGTGACCTGGGTCGAACGCCCGCTGCAGGAAATTCTGATCCACCTCAAAGAACAGCCGATCGAGTTGCTGATCAAAGCACTGCAACACGAATCGCTGCTCTCGCGGCTGATGTTCACACCGCTCGACGTGCATTTGCTGCGCGAATGTCCAGTACCGCTGCATTTCGTCAGTAACGCCATCCATGCGTTGCCTCGCAAGGTTGTTGCAGCGGTCGACCCCTTCCATCGCGATAAACAGTACCAAGGCTTGAACGACCGGATACTCCACGAAGCGGTCAAACTGGCGAGCGCCTGCAATGCCGAGGTCGACGTCGTCTATGCCTATGACCTTTCCTCCATCAGTGCCGACGAATTCGACTTCAACAACGTTTCGACCTTCTTCTCTTCAGGCAAAGCCAAGACCCTGTTCGACGCTCAGGGGGATGCATTCAACGAACTTGCCGAGCGCAACGGCATCCCGCCGCAACAGCGTCACATGATCATGGGCAACCCCGGCAAGGTCCTGGTCAACTATGCCGAGGTCAATCAGGTCGATGTGATTGTCATGGGCCGGATCAGCCATCGAGGGCTGGACCGGCTGGTCGGCAGCACGGCAGAAAGCCTGTTGTACAAAATGCCCTGCAGTGTCTGGATCGTATCGCCCGAAAAACTTGCTGAGTGAGGTATACGGCACGCTCTACGATAGCGAGCCGAGGGCGAGAATAACCGTGCCGCCATCAGAAGATTGAGCAACAGTGCGCTAAGATTGCCGCACTCGCCTCCTCCGACGAGGTTCTGCGTCAAACAGAACGACGGAAAGGAGAGCGATCTGACCCACAAACAAGGGTCTGTTGCTAAATTAGGGAGTCAACAATGGAAGATACGGTTAGCAAGGGCCCGGAAAGCATGAGCGCAGAGCCAGAGACGTCCACCGATGCACTGCAACTGAGCAGCACGGAGCTGCGCATTCTCGGCTCGTTGATCGAAAAACAGGCGACCAGCCCGGAGACCTATCCGCTGACCCTTAATGCACTGGTCATCGCCTGTAACCAGAAAACCAGCCGGGAACCGGTGATGAACCTCAGCCAGGGCCAGGTCGGGCAAAGCTTGCGCGCCCTGGAAGGTCGAGGCTTTACCAAACTGGTCATGGGCAGCCGCGCCGATCGCTGGGAGCATCGGCTCGACAAGGCGCTGGAGCTGGTCCCGGCCCAGGTTATTCTGAGCGGCTTGCTGTTTCTGCGCGGTCCGCAGACGGTCAACGAACTGCTGACACGCAGCGGCCGCATGCACGACTTCGAAGATGCCGAACAGGTTGTGCATCAGCTGGAGCGCTTGATTGCCCGCGGGCTCGCGATGTTGCTGCCGCGCCAGTCGGGCCAGCGCGAAGACCGCTACATGCACGCACTGGGCGACCCGGCAGATATCGAAGCGATCCTCGCCGCCCGCCAGAACCCGGCGGAGCGTGGCGCCAGCGGCGGCGTGTCGGTGGAGCGCATCGAAGAACTCGAAGCGCGGATTGCGGCGCTCGAAGAGCGTCTGGCGCGCCTCGAGTAACCTGGCCACCCTGGCCCGCAGCGCCTGATCAGCTGCGGGCGAACGCCACGGCCTTGTGGAACTGCTCATCGCTGGGACGCACGCCGGTGTACAGCACAAACTGCTCAAGCGCTTGAATGGCGATGACTTCAAGCCCGGTGATGACCCGTTTCCCTGCGGCTCGAGCATGCACGATCAGTGGTGTTTCCGAGGGGATCGCCACCACATCAAAGACAGTTTCTGCGTAATCGATGGCATCAGCGTCAAAAGCCAGCTGATCGGCCTCCGCGCCACCGCTCATGCCAATCGGCGTGACATTGACCAACATCCGCGGACGCTCACTGCCCAGTTCTGCTTGCCAGCGATATCCCAGCGAGTCGGCCAAGGCGCGACCCGCGCTTTCGTTACGCGCCACGATCAGGCCGTTTTGATAGCCACCGTCGCGCAAGGCACTGGCCACCGCCTTGGCCATCCCGCCGCTGCCGCGCAAGGCGAACGTCGAGTCCTGCGGCACCGCATGGGTTTTCAACAGTTGCTCGATAGCGATGTAATCGGTGTTGTACGCCTTGAGGCGACCGTTGGTGTTAACGATGGTATTGATCGAGGCAATGGCTTGCGCCGACGCGTCCAGCTCATCAACCAGTGCGATGCAGGCTTCCTTGAAGGGCATCGATACGCCGCAGCCGCGAATACCCAGGGCACGAATCCCGCCAATCGCCCCCGGCAGATCCTGACTGCTGAACGCCTTGTAATAGAAATTCAGGCCCAGTTGCTCATACAGATGGTTGTGGAAACGCAGGCCGAAATTCCCGGGGCGCCCAGACAGTGACATGCACAGTTGGGTGTCTTTATTCGGGTTCATCAGCATGTGGATCTCCTTCAAATTGCACTTTCAGATGGACGGGATTGGCCATGGCATCGGGTTTATCCGATCATAACGAGGCCTCTGGCCCGGCGGGTAGGTAAAGGTAAAGAAGCCGGTACAGACCTTACACAATATTTACTCTGACGCGTCGCAGATTCGCCAAAAAACGCTGTCTTAGAGTTATCCCCGCAACTATCCTTGGATCTATTGAAGGCTCAAGCGCGTTGGGGCGAAAACACGAGGAATTATCATGATCCGCAAACTCCCTGTAATAGCCTTGCTGATCGGTGCATTTGCTGTCGCAGGACAGGCACAAGCCCATGGCTACTATTATGGTCATGGCCGTGGCGGCGGCTGGGGCTGGGGTGCACCGCTCGCCGTCGGCGCGGTGGTAGGCGCGGTGGTCGCGGGATCAGTCATGTCCAACGAGCGTCCGGTTTACGTACAACAACAACCGGTCTACGTTCAACCGCAGCCAGTCTACGTTCAACCGCAGCCGGTGTATGTCCAGCCAGCACCGGTTTACGTCCCGCCACAACCGGGGTACTACATTCAGCCTCGCTACTAAGGCTCCGGCTGGTCATCACTGCAGATTACACAACACAGGCCCCGCCTCGAAACGGGGCCTGTTTTCGTTTTAGCCGTCGAACCATGTCTGAATAAATCTCGCCAAGGTCGCTACCGGGACAGTGACTGCGGTTAAATTTGGCATGATTGATCCGACGAATGCCCTGGCTTGCGCGCAACAACCGTCATATTTATGTCATGACAGTTCCGCAAGCTTTGAATTGTCCGTAATAAACGGTTCATAAAAACAAGGACGCCCTTATGCCCACGCAAAACCCGCACCGCATTGTAGGACTCTGTACCTCAAGCAAGGTCTATAACGCACTGACCGAGCTCAAACACCTGGAAGGCCATCGCAGCGCCAAGTTTCTCTCGCTGCTCGCCGAAAACCTGGTGCGTAAAGGCCTGCTCAATGATCATGAAGTGATGAACATGCTCGACCAGGTCGTCGACTGACAGCGGCCATTCGCCACGTTGTTGTCAATGTCCACTATCGAGCGCGTTGATTTTCCGTTGAACTGTCGGGTCAGTAAGGTAGCTCCATAGATTGATGGAGGTACTTATGCCCAAGGTTCAGATCATGTCCGTTATCGGCAGCGCCGTTCCCGCACCGCTCAGAGAGCTGGGATTGCTCGCCTGTTGGTATCTGGTTCAGGACGGCGTCGCGATCAGCGGCCCGCTCACTTCACTGCCCGCCGCTCAGGCCCTGTCACAACGTATCGGCACCTACGCGCTGGGCGCTTAAGGCAACTGCACGCGTGGCCTGGTTTCGATGTACAAGTCCCAACTCGACATGAACAGCGCGGCAATCAACGGCCCAATGACAAAACCATTGAGACCGAAGATCGCCAGACCGCCCAAGGTCGAAACCAGGACCAGGTAATCCGGCATCCTGGTGTCCTTGCCCACCAGGGTCGGACGCAGAATGTTGTCTACCAGACCGATCACGAACACCCCGAACAGCCCCAGCACCACGCCCTGCCAGATCGCGCCGCTGAGCAGGAACCAGGCTGTCACCGGCGCCCAGACAATCCCCGCCCCCACTGCGGGTAGCAGCGATAGAAACGCCATAACCACCGCCCAGAGCAATGCACTGGGAATATCCAGAAACCAGAAAATCAACCCACCCAGCGCGCCTTGCGTAATCGCCATCAGCAGGTTGCCTTTGACCGTGGCTCGCACCACGCGGTTGAACTTGAGCTGCAAGCAGCGCTTTTGGTGTTCCGCCAATGGCACGGCAGCACGAACCTTGCGCGACAGTTCGGCACCGTCACGCAGAAAGAAGAACAACAGGTAGAGCATGATGAAAAAGCTCACCAAGAACTCGAACGTGCCCTGGCCGAAGCTGAACGCCTGACTGGCGAAAAACTCGCTGCCCTGCATCGCGCTCTTGACGATCTTCTCGCGCAAAGTGCTCAGATCACCCATGCCAAAGCGGTCCAGCAGGTGCTGAAAATACGGCGGCAGGCTGTGTTTGAACTGCGCCAGATAGCCGGCGATGTCCAACTGGCCACTCTCGATATTCTTGTAGAGGGTCGCCCCCTCTTGTACCAACAGGACGCTGGTAATGATCACCGGCAAAATGGCAATGACCAGGCAGATGCCCAGGGTGGAGAGCGCCGTCAGGTTGCGGTGCCAGCCAAACTTCACTTGCAGCCGGCGCTGCAAGGGCGCGAAGACAATCCCGAGAATCACCGCCCAGAACACCGCGCCGTAGAACGGCAGCAGAATCCAGATGAAAGCGGCGGTCACCAATACCAGCAGCACCAGCAGCGATCTGTCTCGCACAACGGTTTGGTTCATGTCCGCTCCCCGCCAGTAACCCGCAGACACTGACTGCCTGTTCTACGTTAGTCAGCCACCACGCGCCCGAGTGCCCTGCTTTTTTCACCCGACATAGATCCAGATCAATAAACGCTTCACACGACTGCTCTACCCTCGCGAGCTTTTGTGATCGAGCCCCTCATGCCCCTCGCCACGCCTGAACTGCTTGCCCCTGCCGGCACCCTGAAAAACATGCGTTACGCCTTCGCCTACGGCGCCGATGCGGTCTACGCCGGCCAGCCGCGCTACAGCTTGCGTGTGCGCAATAACGAGTTCGATCATGCCAACCTGGCCCTCGGTATCCGCGAGGCCCAGGCCCAGGGCAAGCGTTTCTATGTGGTGGTGAACATCGCCCCGCACAATGCCAAGCTGAAAACCTTCCTCAAGGATCTTGAGCCGGTCATCGCCATGGCTCCGGACGCGTTGATCATGTCCGACCCGGGGTTGATCATGCTGGTGCGCCGGCATTTCCCGCAGATGCCGATTCACCTCTCGGTGCAAGCCAACACAGTGAACTGGGCCAGCGTCGAGTTCTGGCAGCAGCAAGGTCTGAGCCGGATCATCCTGTCGCGGGAGCTGTCGCTGGAAGAAATCGCCGAGATTCGCCAGCAAGTCCCCGCCATGGAGCTGGAAGTGTTCGTTCATGGCGCGCTATGCATGGCCTATTCCGGGCGCTGCCTGCTGTCGGGTTACATGAACAAGCGTGATGCCAATCAGGGCACCTGCACCAACGCCTGTCGCTGGAAATACTCCGCACAGCCGGCCACGGAAAACGTCGTGGGCGAGATCGTTCAGGCGTTCATCCCGGAGCCAACGCTGGGCATCGGCACGCCTACTGATCAAGTGTTTTTGCTCCAGGAAGCCAACCGCCCCGATGAACTGATGCCGGCCTTCGAGGACGAGCACGGCACCTACATCATGAACGCCAAGGACCTGCGCGCGGTGCAACATGTCGCTCGCTTGACGCAGATGGGCGTCCACTCGTTGAAGATCGAGGGCCGGACCAAATCGCACTTCTACTGCGCCCGGACCACTCAGGTCTACCGCCGCGCCATCGACGATGCCGTGGCCGGCCGCGAGTTCGATCGCAGCCTGATGACCGACCTTGAATCCCTGGCCCAGCGTGGCTACACCGAAGGTTTCCTGCGCCGCCATGTGCATGACGAATATCAGAACTACCAGAACGGCAGCTCGGTGTCGGAGCGTCAGCAGTTCGTCGGTGAGCTGACCGGTGAGCGCCGTGATCGGCTGGCCGAGGTCAAGGTGAAGAACCGCTTTGGTTTGGGCGATCACATGGAATTGATGACGCCCAAAGGCAATTTCCACTTCGACTTGCATCAATTGCAAAGCGCCAAAGGCGAAGCAATTGAAGTGGCACCGGGGGACGGGCACACCGTGTATCTGCCGATTCCGGATGCGGTGGATCTGAAGTTCGGGTTGTTGATGCGCGATGTCCGTGGGGATTAACCCGCAATTGAGGGTGCCTGAGCGGGCCTCATCGCGGGCAAGCCTTGCTCCTACAGATATCACACAACCGTAGGAGCAAAGCTTGCTCGCGATAGCGGTCTGTCAGGCGCTTAGATCCTGAACTGCCCGACCAATTTACCCAACCGCTGGCCCAAATCCGCCAGGCTGCGGGAGGTTTGTGCGCCGAGCTGGGTTTCGTCGGCGACGCTGTCCACGGCGACGGCGATCTGATGCACGCTGCGGTTGATCTCTTCGGCCACCGCGGTTTGCTCTTCGGCGGCGCTGGCGATCTGCGCGTTCATCGAATTGATGGTGCCGATCAACTGGGCCATGGTGTCCAGCGAAGCGCCCGCCTGATTGGCCTGCGCCGAGGTGCCGTCACCAGCTTCGCTGGAGCGGCGCATGGCATCGACCGCCGACTGGGTGCCGGCCTGCAAGCGGTCGATCATGCCCTGAATTTCCTGAGTGCTTTGCTGCGTGCGACTGGCCAGCGCGCGCACCTCATCGGCGACCACCGCAAAACCTCGCCCGGCCTCACCGGCGCGAGCGGCTTCGATGGCAGCGTTCAGCGCCAGCAGGTTGGTCTGGTCGGCAATCGAACGGATCACCCCCAGCACGCTGACAATCGACGACACGTCCTGCTGCAAACTGTCGAGAGAAACCCCGCTGCTGCGAATATCTTTCACCAGCGCATGGATCTGCGAAATACTCCCGGCCACCACGCGTTTGGCCGCCTGACCTTCTTCGTCGGTTTGCTGGGCCGCCACCGCAGCGCCCTGGGCGCTTTTCGCCACTTCCTGCGCTGCCGCCGACATTTCGTTGATCGCCGTGGCCACCTGATCCGTCTCGTGACGTTGGCGCTCCATGGCCTGATCCGAACGCTGGGCCTGATCGGAGACCTGATTGACCAGCCCGGTCAGCTGCGACGTCATCTCGGTAATCTGCCGCACCAGGCTGTGAATCTTGTCGACAAAACGGTTGAACGAACCGGCCAGCTCGCCCAGTTCATCTTGAGAGGTAATCGCCAGACGCCGCGTCAAATCGCCCTCGCCTGCCGCGATGTCGTCCAGATTGGCCTTCATCAGGTGCAACGGACGCAAAATGGTATTGGCCACAAACAGACCGACCGCCGCGATCACCAGCAGCACCACCGCTGCGACGCCGACGATGCTCAGCAGCACGCCTTCCATGCGCTCGCGAACCTCGGTCTGGACCACGGCGACCTGGGCTTCGACACCATCGAGATTCACCGAGGTACCAATAGCCATGTCCCACTTGGACAGGTATTCGGTGTAACCCAGCTTGGGCACCAGTACTTTGCTGTCGCCAGGCAACGGCGAGCTGTATTGCAGGTAGTGCGTACCGTCCTTGGCGACTTTCACCAGGTCGCGGTTGACGTACACGCCGTTCGGATCGCGATTGTCCTTGAAGCTCTGGCCGACGCCTTCCGGGCTGTTGGCCTTGAACAGGCGCACGGTATTGGAGTCGTAGCCGAAGAAGTAACCGTCCTTGCCGTAGCTGATGCTCGAGAGCAATTTGACCACTTGCGCGCGAGCCGCCTCATCGCCAGGCGCTGCGGCGTCATACAGCGGCTTGATCGCCGTCATCGCCACCGCAACGTAACTTTGCAGGGTGGCCTTGGCATCGTTCATCAAACGCTGACGGGTTTCTTCAACTTCTTTGCGGGCCTGCTCTTGCAAAATGAAGGCAGTGGTCAGACTGATCACCAACGCAAAGAGCAACACCGGAAGGACGGAGAGGGACAAGACTTTGGCTTTAAGGCTCAGGCGCATGTGTTGTTCACTCTGGATATTATTGGCGTGGTTAAAGCATTAACGGCACGTCAACGCAAAACTGTAGGAGCAAAGCTTGCTCGCGATGGTGTCCGTGAGATCGCTATCGCTAGCAAGCTATGCTCCTACAGGGGCAGAGGGCTTGACGGGGGATCAGAGGATCATCGCTGCTACCCAGCCAAACGCCAGCAGCGGCAGGTTGTAGTGCAGGAACGTCGGGACCACGGTGTCCCAGATATGGTGATGCTGACCGTCGATATTCAGACCAGAGGTCGGGCCCAGGGTCGAATCGGACGCTGGCGAACCGGCATCGCCCAAGGCACCGGCAGTCCCGACGATGCAGACGATCGCCAACGGGCTGAAACCCAGTTGCACGCACAACGGCACGAAGATCGCCGCGAGAATCGGCACCGTGGAAAACGATGAACCGATGCCCATGGTCACCAGCAGCCCGACCAGCAACATCAGTAATGCACCGACACCTTTGCTGTGACCGATCCACGACGCCGAGGCCTCGACCAGGGTTTTCACGTCGCCGGTGGCCTTCATGACCTCGGCGAAACCCGAGGCGGCGATCATGATGAAACCGATCATCGCCATCATCTTCATGCCTTCGGTGAACAGGTCATCAGTCTCGCGCCAGCGTACGACGCCTGATACCGAGAAGATCAGAAACCCGGCCAGCGCACCGATAATCATCGAGTCCAGCAGCAACTGAATGATGAACGCAGCGGCAATCGCCAGCCCCGCGACCATCAAGGTCAACGGGTTGTACTGCACCGCGACCTGCTCGACCCGCTCGATTTTCTCCAGGTCATACACGCGCTTCTTACGGTAGCTGACGAACGCCATCAACAACCCGAACACCATGCCCAACGCAGGAATCCCCATGGCATGAGTGACGTTGACACCACTGATGTCCACCCCGCTTCTACTGACGTTGGCCAGCAGGATTTCATTCAGGAAGATGTTGCCAAAGCCCACCGGCAAGAACATGTACGGCGTGATCAGGCCGAAGGTCATGACGCAGGCAATCAGTCGGCGATCCATTTGCAGCTTGGTCAATACATAAAGCAGTGGCGGCACCAGCAGCGGAATGAAAGCGATGTGGATCGGCAGGACATTCTGTGAAGCGATGGCCACGACCCAGAGCAACGCGATCAGCAGCCATTTGACCTGCCCGCCACCCGCGGCGTCCTGCCGGTCGACCAGCAGCAAAGCTTTGTCCGCCAAGGCGTGGGCCAGGCCGGATTTGGCAATCGCCACCGCGAAAGCGCCGAGCAACGCGTAGGACAAGGCCACGGTCGCACCGCCACCCAGGCCACTGTTGAAGGCCTTGAGCGTGGCATCGATGCCCAGGCCGCCGGTCAAACCGCCCACCAACGCGCCGACGATCAGCGCGATCACCACATGCACGCGGGACAGGCTGAGCACCAGCATGATGCCGACCGCGGCAATTACTGCATTAATCATCGTTACCTCAAAACAGGGCGACGGGTAAATCCGGCGCAAACAGGATGAGTCCGTCCAGCCAGCTGCATGAGCCGACGGCGGATTAAAGAGAGGGTTTTATTAGAGGGCACGCACTGTGCAACAGCAGGCCTGGCTTGTCAAAACCAACACCGATCCCTGTAGCAGCTGGCGCAGCCTGCGTTCGAGTGCGCAGCAGTCGTGAATCCAGGCGATGCGGTGTTTCAGGAATACCATGCAGGCAGGGTTTACGACTGCTGCGCACTCGAACGCAGCCTTCGGCAGCTGCTACGGATTTATGTCGTTTTTTATTGGCTTCCATGGATAAAGAAAGTCGAATCGACGCCGTTACAGTGCAAAGTCTCAAATAAATATCGAATAAGGACATCTCCATGCAGCTCCGACAACTTTCCATTCAATGGAAAATCACCCTGCTCGCCGGGCTGTGCCTGGCCGGCATTGTCACCTTGCTGGTCGGTCTTTCGCTGTATCGCATGGAGCACAGTTCGCAGCTGGTCAAAGCCTCGAGCATGGAGATGCTCACCGAAGCGGCTCAAGCACGCATTGAGGCGCAGGGTGAAGTTCAGGCGCTGGGGATTCGCCAGCAGTTCATGGACGCCTACCAATATGGCCACGGTTTCGCGCGCCAGGTGCTGTTTTTGCGTGAGCAGGCCGAGAAGCGCTTCCTCGACGCCTTCGACCTGCGCGAAGACCTGACCCGTCAGGTCAAGTCGGCGCTGCAAGCCAACCCGCAACTGCTCGGCCTGTCGCTGGTGTTTGAAGCCAACGCACTGGACGGCAAGGACGAACTGTTCAGCGGCCAGAAAGAAATCGGCAGCAACGACAAGGGCCGCTTCGCCCTGTATTGGTCGCAACCGACCGCCGGCAAGCTGAACTCGATGGCGCTGCCGGAAAGCGACATGGCCGATACCAGCACCGGCCCCAGCGGCGAACCCGCCAACGCCTGGTTCACCTGCCCGCGGACCACCCTCAAGCCGTGCGTGATCGAACCCTATTTCTATGAGATCGACGGCCAGAACGTGCTGATGACCAGCATCGTCTTCCCGCTGCTGGTCGACGGTAAGGTCATTGCATCGCTGTCGGTCGATATCAACCTCAACAGCCTGCAAGCGGTCAGCCAACAAGCCAGTAAAAAGCTCTATGACGGCCAGACCAGTGTCAGCATCCTCAGCCCGGTGGGCCTGCTCGCCGGTTACAGCCCGGACGCCAGCAAACTCAGCCAGCGCCTGGACAGCGTGGACAAGGACAACGGTGCCGAGCTGATCCGCAGGCTCGCCGCCAGCACTCAGACCCAGAGCTTGTACAACAACCAGTTGCTCAAAGTACTGTCGCCGTTCCAACCGATTCCCGGTGGCAAATCGTGGGGCGTGTTGCTCGACGTGCCAGAGAAAGTCCTGGTCGGCCCCGCCGAAACCCTGAAGCAGCAACTCGACGAACGCAACACCGCCGGCACCCTGATCGAGCTGAGCCTTGGCGTACTGGCAGCCGTCATCGGTCTGTTGCTGGTGTGGCTGATGGCACGCAGTGTGACCCGGCCGATTCTTGGCGTGGCGCGCATGCTGGAAGACATCGCCAGCGGCGAAGGCGATTTGACCCGCCGTCTGGCCTACGACAAGCAAGACGAACTCGGGCAACTGGCCGGCTGGTTCAACCGTTTCCTCGACAAGCTGCAACCGATCATCGCGCAAGTGAAACGCTCGGTGCAGGACGCGCGCAGCACGGCGGATCAATCGTCGGCCATTGCCACCCAGACCAGCGCCGGCATGGAGCAGCAATACCGTCAGGTCGATCAGGTAGCCACCGCGTCCCATGAAATGAGCGCCACCGCCCAGGACGTCGCCCGCAGCGCCGCCCAAGCAGCTCAAGCGGCACGCGATGCCGATCAGGCGACTCGTCAGGGCCTGACCGTGATCGACCGCACCACCGCCAGCATCGACAGCCTGGCGGCAGACATGAGCACGGCAATGACCCAGGTCGAAGGCCTGGCCGCCAACAGCGAGAAAATCGGCTCGGTGCTGGAAGTGATCCGCGCCATCGCCGAACAGACCAACTTGCTGGCGCTGAACGCTGCCATCGAAGCGGCCCGCGCCGGTGATGCCGGGCGTGGTTTTGCGGTGGTCGCCGATGAGGTACGCAACCTGGCACGGCGTACGCAAGAGTCGGTGGAAGAAACCCGTCAGGTGATCGAGCAACTGCAGAGCGGTACGCAAGACGTGGTCGGCTCGATGAACAACAGCCATCGCCAGGCCCAGGGCAGCGTCGAGCACGTCAGCCAGGCGGTCACCGCCCTGCGGCAGATCGGCGACGCGGTGACAGTGATCACCGACATGAACCTGCAAATCGCCAGCGCCGCCGAAGAGCAGAGCGCCGTGGCCGAGGAGATCAACAGCAACGTGGCGACCATTCGTGACGTGACGGAATCGCTGTCGGGGCAAGCCAATGAATCGGCACGGGTCAGCCAGTCACTCAATAGCCTGGCGAATCAGCAGCAGGGCTTGATGGATCAGTTCAGGGTTTGATCCACAACCTTGTGGCGAGGGAGCTTGCTCCCGCTGGGCTGCGAAGCGGCCCCAAAACCAGTCACTGCGGTGCTTCAGCTAAACCGCATTGACCGGATTTACGACTGTTGCACAGTCGAGCGGGAGCAAGCTCCCTCGCCACAAGGTTTCAGCGCCTGGGCAACTCGACCACAACCTTCAACCCACCCCACTCGCTTTCCTGCAAGACCAACTCCCCACCCCACGCCTCGACGATATCGCGCGCGATCCCCAGCCCCAGGCCATGCCCGTCAGTCTGCTCATCCAGCCGCGTGCCACGACTGAACACCTGATCACGCTGCGCTTCGGGAATGCCCGGCCCATCGTCTTCTACCGCCAGCACAAACCCTTCAGCCGTCTCGACGATGCTCAAGCGCACCTCGGCATCCGCCCATTTGCAGGCGTTATCCAGCAGATTGCCGAGCAGTTCCAGCAGATCCTCACGATCCCAAGGCAAGTGCAAACCGGACGGTGCCGTGTAGTCGAGGTTCAAGTGGTCGCCGTGGATCATGTTCAGGGTCGCCAGCAATCCCGGCAGTTCGGCAGCGCAATCGAACTGCGCACCCGGCAAGGCATCGCCGGCCAGGCGCGCGCGGTTCAATTCACGATTGAGTCGCTGCTGAACCTGTGCAAGTTGCTCGCGAAGGATCTTGCGCAGTTCGGGATGGGCGTCGAGTTTTTCGCCCGACGCCAGGCTCAACAGCACCGCCAGTGGCGTCTTCAGCGCATGACCGAGGTTGCCCAGGGCATTGCGCGAGCGCTTGAGGCTGTCTTCGGTGTGCGCGAGCAAATGGTTGATCTGCGCCACCAAAGGCACCAATTCCAGCGGCACTTGATCGTCCAGTTGCGAACGTTGCCCTTGTTGCAGCTGAGCGATCTGCTCGCGGGCGTTTTCCAGCGGTCGCAAGGCGCGCCGCACGGTGACCCGCTGTAACACCAGAATCAGCAGCAACCCTGTAAGGCCCAACCCGAGCCCAACCTGGCGCATACGCTGGAAGCTCTCGCGCACCGGGGTGTAGTCCTGCGCCACGCTGATGGAGATTGACTGCCCCAACCGCCGATAGTCCGCGCGCAGGACCAGCAATTGCTGGCCTTCCGGACCCAGTTGCAGGTTGCTGTGCAGTCCGGGATGGTCGAGCAGCGGTAATTCCTGATCCCACAGCGAACGTGAACGCCAGTGATTGTCGGCAAAGTCGATATGGAAATAATGCCCGGAGAACGGTCGCTGGTAAGCCGGTGACAGGCGCCGTTCGTCCAGTTGCAAACCCAGCGGCCCCCGCACCAAGGCCATCAGCAGGCTTTCACTGTCATTGCGCAACCCGGCTTCCAGATAACGCTGCAAGCCCACTTCGAACAACCACAGACTGGTTTGCGCCAGCACCAGACCAACCACCACCATGACGCTGATCAGTCCCAGGCTCAAACGCCGTTGAATCGACCTCACCGGGTTTGCCCACCGAACAGGTAACCCTGACCGCGCCGGGTGTCGATCACGCTGCGGCCGAGTTTGCGGCGCAGGTGATTGACGTGAACTTCCAGCACGTTCGAGTCGCGTTCGGTTTCACCGTCGTAGAGGTGTTCAGCCAGGTGGCTTTTGGAAAGGATCTGCTCCGGGTGCAACATGAAATAGCGCAACAGGCGGAACTCGGCAGCGGTCAGCTGAATGTCGGCGCCGTCGCGAATCACGCACTGACGGCCCTCGTCCAACTGCAACCCGGCGGCCTTGAGCGTCGGCTGATTGGCCTGGCCGTGGGAGCGGCGCAGCAGCGCTTGAATCCGCAGGTGCAGTTCTTCCGGGTGAAACGGTTTGCTCAGGTAGTCGTCGGCGCCAGCCTTGAGCCCTTGAATGCGTTCGGCCCAGGAGTCGCGCGCGGTCAGCACCAGCACTGGCGCGGCCAGGCCCGCGGCCCGCCATTGGCCGAGCACCTCAAGCCCCGGCAACCCTGGCAGGCCCAGATCGAGAATGATCAGGTCGTAAGGTTCAGAGCGGCCCTGATACAGCGCATCGCGGCCATCGGCCAACCAGTCGACGGCGTAACCCTGGCGATCGAGCCCGGCCATCAATTCGTCGGCCAGCGGTACGTGGTCTTCCACCAGCAGCAGGCGCATCAGTCATCGTCCTTGTCTTTGATCAAGCGCCCAGTGGCGGCTTCCAGGTCCAGCTCGCGCACCACGCCGTCGGCGGTCAGCAACTCGACTTCGTAAATGTAGACGTCATGCTTTTGTTCAAGCCCGGCTTCGAGCAATTTAGCGCCGGGGTGGCGGTCCATGGCCTGCTGCAACAGCTGTTCAAGCGGTAGAATCACGCCTTTCTGACGCAGGCGAAGCGCTTCGTCCTGATCCAGGTCACGGGCCACCACCACCGAGCAAAATGCCAGGAGCGTCAGTGTCGCCAGGCCATAGGCGCGCAGATTAACCTTCATTACATATCCTGAGCATGGAGTGCCTGCGTATTCTTCATAAATTACCCGGGGCGTCACCCTAGCTGCATCAACTTAACTGAAACTGAATTGCCATCATTGATGCATTTACACTTCATTCCTGTGTAAACACATCCGGAAAAAATCGAGACCGGTATGACCGCCATCCACATCAAATTCCCTGCCCTGACCCTCAAGGCCGGCCCACGAGCCTTTACGCGGATTCGCGAAAACGGCTTGAGCGCCCTGGAGGTCGGCACGCTGCCGGGTGCTGCCGGTGGCCCGAAGGCCTTGGGGATTCAAGGTCTGGACCTGGCGCTGTTCGGCCAGTGGCTACCGGCCGCACCGCGTGAGCGCTCGCTGATCGGCGCTTCGGTCGGTTCCTGGCGCTTCGCCAGCGCCTGTTTGCCGGACGCTACCGAAGGCATCAGGCGTCTCGGTGAGCTGTACAACGCGCAGAGTTTTGCCAAGGGCGTGAGCATGGCGCAGATCAGCCAGAGCTCGCGGCGCATGTTGCATGACTTGCTCGACGGGCACGATGCGCGGCTGCTGGACAACCCGCTCTATCGGCTGAACATCATGGTTGTGAAAAGCCACGGCCTGCTCGCCGACGACCATCGCGGACGGCTCGGGCTGGGCTTGTCCTCGGTGATCGCCGACAACCTGCGCGGGCGCTCACGGTTGTCGCGACACTTCGAACGGCTGATCGTGCATGACCCACGCCTGGCGCCGCCGCTCAACACGCTGAATGACTTCCCGTCGCGTTTCGTCCCGCTGAACGCCGGCAACTTGCGTCAGGCCTTGCTCGCGTCGGGTTCGATCCCGATGGTCATGGAAGGCGTACGTGACTTGCCCGGTGCGGGCGCGGGGACTTATCGCGATGGCGGCTTGCTGGATTACCACCTCGACTTGCCATACAGCGGCGACGACATCGTGCTCTACCCGCACTTCACCGATCGGGTGATTCCCGGCTGGTTCGACAAAACCCTGCCATGGCGACGCGGCAATTCCGGGCGCTTGCAAGATGTGCTGCTGGTGGCGCCGTCGAAGGCCTACCTGTCGCGCCTGCCCTACGGCAAATTACCCGACCGGAACGACTTCAAGCGCTTCATGGGTGACCCGGCCAGCCGCCAGAAATACTGGAAAACCGCCATGGACGAGAGCCAGCGGCTCGGCGACGAGTTCCTCGAACTGGCTGCCAGCGGGCGTTTGGGCGAGCAGCTGTTGACCCTTTAGTCAGTGTTTTCCCGCAACCCCGAACCCAAGCTGTTAAACTCGCGATCTGCCCCATCGCCGCGGGCGATAGCCACCTGACAGAGCTCAAACCACTGTGGAAATCTTCAAAGAGTTTACCTTCGAATCCGCCCACCGCCTGCCTCACGTCCCGGAAGGCCACAAGTGCGGCCGCCTGCACGGTCACTCGTTCAAAGTGGCGATTCACCTGAGCGGCGACCTCGATCCGCACACTGGCTGGATCCGCGATTTCTCGGAAATCAAGGCGATCTTCAAGCCGCTCTACGAGCGCCTGGACCACAACTACCTGAACGATATTCCCGGTCTGGAAAACCCGACCAGCGAAGTCCTCGCCAAGTGGATCTGGAACGAGCTGAAGCCGTTGCTGCCTGAACTCAGCGCCATTCGCATCCACGAAACCTGCACCAGCGGTTGCATCTACCACGGCGAATAAGCCTGGGGATCAAAAAAACCACCGAGACCGGTGGTTTTTTTATGCCTATGATTCAGGCATTCACTGACGCTATCGATCGAGAAAAGGACCCGCCCTCATGCACATCATCAACGCCCGCCTGCGCAACCATGAAGGCCTGCATGAACTGCACCTGGAAAACGGCCTGATCGCCAACATTGCCCGTCAGACCGAAGCGCCGACCCTCGGCCCCGAAGACCTCGATGCAGGTGGCAATCTGGTGGTGCCACCTTTCGTCGAGCCACACATCCACCTCGACGCGACGCTGACCGCCGGCGAACCGCGCTGGAACATGAGTGGCACGTTGTTCGACGGCATTGAATGCTGGGGCGAGCGCAAGGCGACCATCACCGCTGAAGACACCAAGACCCGCGCCAAAAAGACCATCAGCGCCCTCGCCGCCCACGGCATCCAGCATGTGCGCACCCACGTCGACGTTACTGACCCGCAGTTGACCGCGCTCAAGGCGATGCTTGAAGTGCGTGAAGAGAGTCGACACCTGATCGACCTGCAAATCGTCGCCTTCCCTCAGGAAGGCATCGAGTCCTATCGCAATGGCCGCGACTTGATGGAGGAAGCCATTCTCCTCGGTGCCGACGTGATCGGTGGCATTCCGCATTTCGAGTACACCCGCGATCAAGGTGTCAGTTCGGTGAAGTTCCTGATGGACCTCGCCGAGCGCACCGGCTGCCTGGTGGATGTGCATTGCGACGAAACCGACGACCCGCATTCGCGCTTTCTTGAAGTGTTGGCCGAAGAAGCCCGCAGCCGCGACATGGGTTCACGGGTGACCGCCAGCCACACCACGGCCATGGGCTCCTACGACAACGCTTATTGCGCCAAGCTCTTTCGCCTGCTCGGGCACTCGGGGATCAGTTTTGTTTCCTGCCCGACCGAAAGCATTCACCTGCAAGGTCGTTTCGACACGTTCCCGAAACGCCGAGGTGTCACCCGGGTCAACGAGTTGCTGGAAGCCGGGATGAACGTGTGTTTCGGTCAGGATTCGATCGTCGACCCGTGGTATCCGCTGGGCAACGGCAACATCCTGCGGGTGCTCGAAGCCGGCCTGCACATCTGCCACATGCTCGGTTACCGCAACCTGCAAACCGCGCTGGACCTGGTGACCGACAATAGCGCCAAGGCCATGGCCCTAGGCGATCGTTACGGACTGGAGCCGGGGCGTCCGGCGAACTTGCTGATTCTGTCGGCGGACAGCGATTACGAAGTGATCCGCAGCCAGGGCTTGCCGCTGTACTCGATTCGTGGCGGGAAAGTGTTGATGAAGCGGCAGATGCCGGTGGTCGAGTTTTTTGGCTGACCGGGCTGACGCCATCGCGGGCAAGCCTTGCGCCTACAAAGTTTGCGTGAACCTTCGTCATCCCCCGATCCGTAGGAGCAAGGCTTGCCCGCGATGGCGATTTCAAAATCAGGACATCAACCGCGCCGTCCCGAACAAACTGACTCGGCTGAGTTCGCCACCCTGCTCTTCGAGCAACACCGGTGCCGTACCGCCGGGCATAACCACCGCCACAGTCCCTGCCGTCACCCAACCGACACTCCACGCCGCGCAAGCCACCGCGCTGGCGCTGGTGCCGGACGACGCGGTCGGGCCTTCCCCACGCTCGAAGACCCGAGCAGCAATTCGACGCTCGGATTCCAGCCTCGCCCATTGCAGATTGACGCCTGCCACACAAGGCTCGCCAGTCCCGCACGGTGGCGCAAAAGCGATGCGCGTGAGGTCAGTCAACAACCCGGGTTCGCGCATCTGCTCATTACTCGGCAACGCCTCGGCATCCGCCACCAGCGTCACACAATGGGGATTGCCGATCCGCACGAACTGACTGTGAGCCCAAAGCGGATTCAGTTGTGCGAGCATCGGCACATGGCTCAACTCACGTTGATTCAGTGTCCGCGTCTCGAGCGCCTGAGCCCCCAGCGCATTCGGCCCGAAGGCCGGTTTGCCGAGGTCCAGCCAGAAACCCTGCACGCCGTCGACCTGCGCAGGCTCGACCGAGGTTTCGACAGGCGACACGGCATCGCTTTTGTCATGGTGAACCTTGAGCAGGCAACGCCCGTGCGCCGGCATCAAGCCCTGCTCGGTCAGCGCCTGGGCAAAAATCGTCAGGCCGTTGCCGCTGCGCTCGGCCAACGTCCCATCGGTGTTGACGATCAACAGGTCAAACGGTGGCGCCGCCTGAAACGGGCCGACCAGCAAGCCATCCGAACGGTGTTCCTTGGCACCGGCCGGTTGGGTGCCGGGAGCCCAGCTGCAAAACGCCTGGATGGCCGCAAGCGTCCAGTCGGCGCGCTGTTTAGCTGCCAGATCGGCCTGATCAGGCAGTTCAATACCCCGTTGGCGCAGTGTTTCAGGCGCCACAACCGCGTAGATATTCCCGCGAGCATCGTAAAACGTCGTCATGCAATGATCCTGAACCCGGCCAGAAAGGAACCGTTACTTTAGGCCCCGGCGCTCCGGATCGCACGTCTTCAGCAGCGATGATTGACAGCAACCGACAGGCAATCAGCGACTCGCAAACCGGCTCTAGCGCAGCCTGTATCGACCGATGAAAATGTTGCAGCGCCGGCTCGTTTTTACCGAAGGTCAAATGCTCCTGAGCCCCGGACGTGAAGCCTTTCTGCAGATGCTCACTGAGCTTGAAGTCTTCACCGTCCACCGTATCGATCAGCAGCGCCATATTCTTGTCCCAGAACTTACGCTCGCGCTCAGTCGTTGCAGCCCGTGGGGTATAGAGTGAAACCTCGGCTACACACTGGTCCACAGCCCCTGATCTGGATGGGAAGGCCCGCCAGATCTCAAGGTGATCGCCCTGCCAGAGTAAAAGCGTGTTGGGGAACAGCAGGTAGATGACGAGCGAATGCTTGAGCAAATTCCAGCGCTCCTCGGGACCGTCACGCATCTGGAGGATCGAACGCCGCGGCATGATCAACCGAGCGTTAAGGCCAAAGGCCTCGAACTGGCTGATAGCCGGCAAAAATATCGATAAAACCGTTGCCCGGTGCACAAACGGGAAATGCCAGTTTTCAAGAAAGGTATCAATCACGATTTTCCAGTTGAACGACCGGTGCAGGAGACGCGTTTCATAGTGCGCAAAACGCTGGAAATCGTACCCGGCGAGCTCATCATTCAGCGCGCCCCATCGAGCGTCGATATTGATCGTCATTCCCGGGGTTGGATGTACCCAGATCAAGCCATTGCGCTCGACCACCGACAACGCGACCAGATTGCGTTCGGTACGCTCCAGGCCATCAAAGCCGCCTGAGGGAGCCAACTGTACAAGCTTGCCATGCAAATCGTAGGTCCAGCCGTGATAGGGACAGGACAGCGAGGATGCCAAACGACCAGTGCCTTCCAGCAGTTTCGCCCCGCGATGCCGGCAGACATTGATCAAAGCGCTCAATCTGCCCTCTGCGGTTCGCACAACCACTATGGGCACACCAGACAAATCATCAGTCAAATAATCGCCCGGGTGAACCAGCCGGCAACTCAGCCCCATCAGCAACGGCCGTGCCCGAAACAACGCACGTTGCTCACGCTCCAATTGCTGCGTGCAGGTGTAAGACGACACCGGGTTCAACGACACCGAGTCCGCCATGCTGGTACCCCGTTCGTCGATCAGGCTGAAAATCTTTCTGGAAAGGGAAACCTGCGTTTGATGATCCATCATCGACTCCCGCTACTGGAGAAACGCAGACTCTTCTTGAGTCAGCGCGATGAAGCAGGCTTTGTTCTATGCGCAAAAACCGTCGCCGTAAACTGTAAGAAGTAACAGGTGCTTGTACGCTGACCTCGCCGGACTGCACCTGATATGCAAGGATGTTGCACTTTGCGCAGCGCCATAGCGCGGCAACAGCCCGCAGGATAGGCGCTGACGTTTTGGCCAAGGACTTTCATGACTGCCATCAACACCCAAACCCCACTCATACCCGGGCGCCTCGAACAGATGTCGACGCGCATCGCCTTCTTTATCGCAGGCTTCGGCGTCGCCGCATGGGCGCCGCTGGTGCCTTACGCCAAAGCCCGGGCCGGGCTCGATGACGGCACGCTCGGCTTGTTGTTGCTGTGCCTGGGAGTCGGTTCGATTCTGGCGATGCCGATGGCCGGTATGCTGGCCTCGCGCTTCGGCTGTCGACGGGTGCTCAGTGGCGGCACGCTGTTGATCTGCCTGGCACTGCCGCTGCTGGCGACGGTGTCGTCGATCCCGCTGCTGATCGCTGCGCTGTTCCTGTTCGGTGCCGGGTTGGGCACGGTGGATTCGACGGTAAACCTGCAAGCGGTGATCGTCGAGCGCGCCAGCGGCAAGACCATGATGTCGGGCTTTCACGGCTTGTTCAGCCTCGGCGGGATCGTTGGCGCGGCCGGTGTCAGCGCGCTGCTCGGCCTGGGCATTTCGCCGTTGGGCGCGACAGTGGTGGTGATCGTGTTTCTGCTGGTGTCGTTGCTCAAGGCTGCGCCCCACCTGTTGCCCTACGGCAGCGAAAGCTCGGGGCCGGCGTTCGCCATTCCCCATGGCGTGGTGCTGTTTATCGGCAGCCTGTGCTTTATCGTGTTCCTGGCCGAAGGCGCGGTGCTGGACTGGAGCGCGGTGTTCCTGACCTCAGAGCGTGATCTCGACACCGCGTATGCCGGACTGGGCTATGCCGCGTTTGCCTTGACCATGACGGTCGGACGGCTGATGGGCGATGCCATCGTGCATAAGCTGGGGGCCACGCGCGTGATCGTGTTTGGCGGTTTGACCGCGGCTGCCGGTTTGCTGCTGGCAACCTTGGCACCGGCCTGGGAAGCCGCGCTGATCGGTTATGCGCTGGTCGGGGTCGGGTGCTCGAACATCGTGCCGGTGCTGTACACCGCTGTCGGCAAACAGAACGTCATGCCGGAAAACATCGCCGTGCCTGCCATCACGACATTGGGGTATGCGGGAATCCTGGCCGGGCCTGCGGTGATCGGCTTTATCGCCCATGGCAGCAGCTTGAGTTTTGCCTTCGGATTGATCGCGGTGCTGCTGCTGGCAGTGGCGGTCGGTGGCAAGGTGTTGAAGGTTTGAATCAATAAAGCAAAAGATCGCAGCCTGCGATCTTTCACACCATCACCCGCCACAATGCACTGGCGGGTGAGGTGAACTGAACAGCCGGCTGTTTAAAAACGCAGCGTGGCACCGGTGGCCAGCCACCGTTCGCGGTCGTTGTTCAGGTGGCGTCCGACCACCAGATCGATATCAACCTTTTTGCCCAGATGCAGACGAGGTCCGGCCTGCCAGCCCTGATCTGCACCCTGCTGGCCGAAGCGTTCGGCAATCAGCGTCAGGGATTCGGCCAGCGCGTACTCAACGCCTGTGCCCCAGGTCCAGCTGCGTTTCTGTCTGCCGTCGTCGTATTCATGGGTCCAGCCGGTGCTGACGTTCAGGCGCAACGACTCGACAGGTTGATACGTCATGGGCAGGGTCAGGTCGGCGCCATCGAAGGAGTGGCGGCGGTTGAGGGCGAAGTTCGCGCCTGCGGCAAGGGCCACTTCCAGCCCCAGTTCGTCATCGCTGAACACCTGTGCCTTGATCTTCGGGCTGACTTGGGTCTCCCTGTCGCCATCGTCGTGGCCGTGGGACACCGCGGCGCCGAACTGCACCGAGGGCAGCGCCTTGAACGTGCAGTCCTGGGACAGCTCCGTTTCATGGTTCGACTGTTGGTGGCGCTGGCTTTTGTACCAGACGTCGACGTTGCATTCGCCGGGGGCGTTGATCGAACCGTCGTCGACCACATAGGGGCCGCCGGCGGCGTGGGCTTTGGAAGCGAGAGTCAGCAGGAGGGAGACGCCAACGGCCACTCCGACAAACACCAGGTTTTGTCGCATGACCCCGCGTTTGTGGGGAGACAGATCTTGAAGAAAAGCAGTGAATGAACCGGCCTCAACGGCCTGCGCAGTGATTTTCGAGTGGGCGGTCCGGACGGTGCGGCAAGGTGTGTAGTTTGGCATGATCGACCTTGAATACGTGTTCACGCAAATGCTCCTCATGCCTATAACGAGGAGGGTTTGCGACGGCTAAAGTTAATGTCTTCAACAATAAGGCAGTGCTCGGGCATTGAGAGTTACAACTAGGTTCTTCGGTCATCTTCGACGCTCCTGATCTTTCATTAATGGCCATGACGAGGCATGACTACCCAACTTGGCCGGACAGAATTCATTTCAACTTATGACAACTTTATTTCATCCGAAAACGTCTGCCACCGGCAACCAAACCTGCCTTGAAACCCATGCAGGCCGTCACCAACAGCGTTCACCATCAAAAAACCGGTTACACACTGATACACATCACGAAACATCAGCACACTTATTTCTGATAGGCGCACGTACAAACAAACACTACAAAAGTGCTTTATCAGCGATATCCTCCCAACTAAGGAGTCGCTCTTCGGATGCGCCGGAGTATATCCACCGAGTTACAGACTTGTCCGCACTCAACAGAGAACACGCACTGTTTTCTGAATGATGTTCAGGTAGCCGACAGAAATAATAAGTGAACTTATTAGTTACCGCAGTCGAAAGCAAAGCCCCCCTCCTGTTGCCAGGAGAGGGGCTTTGTCGTTAGCGCAGGCCAGTGATACCGGTCACCGGCCTGATCCGGTTTAGAGGCTTTTCTCGTCGATACCGGCTTGCAGCACCTGAGTCTCGTAATGGCCACCGGCGCTCAGCGGGCCGAGGTTGAACTTGCGATCCTTGGCCGTGGCGGCGTCAGGCGTTTGGGTGAGTTCGTCCTTGGCGCCGGTCGCCAGGTTGACCGCAGACTTGGACAGATTGAGGCCAACATCGGCCCGGTAGTCGCTGCCGCTGAGGCTGGTACTGGTGACCCTGGAACCGCCCAGATCCACCGAACCTTCCTTGGCAGAAATCCGTGCACCGGTCAGTTGTGTTTCCCCACCGACCCGAAGGTCGACGCCTTGGCTGCCGCTGATGCCGGACGCCTGGGTAACGCTGTTTTTGCTGGTGTGGCTGACGTCCAGGTACAGCGTCGGGGTGTACGAGGTTGCACCGCTCTTGTCGCCGAACAGCGCGCTTTGGGTAGCGTCGGCGACCTTGCTGCCGGCGGAGTCTTTCGCGTTGAGCGAATAACTGCCACTGCGGGTCAGTGAGTCCTTGGCCGAGGCCAGCCCCTCGACACTTTTATCGACGGCAGTTTCCAGTTTGTCGCGATGGCTGTCGAAAGCCTCCTGGGCCTTGCCCTCAACCTTGTCCTTGAGCGGGCCGGTGGTCTTGGCCAGTTTGCCGACGGCGCCTGGCTGATTTTTCTCTGCATTCAAACGCAGATCGATACCAACCTTGACGCTGCTTTCATGGTCTTGACGACTTTCGAGCGTGAGATCACCACCAACCTGGCCGCTGACCTGTTTGGCGTCGATGCGGGCACCGGCCAACCGGGTGTCGCCAGCGCTGTTCAGCACCACGCTGTCAGCCTGGATGTGGCTGTTTTTCTGGGTGGTGCCGTTGCGGTTGTCGACGTCGATTTTCGCTCGCGCGTCGAAGCCATGGCCGCTCTTGGCAACGTCCTGATCGTTGGTCGCCGACGGTGTGGACTTGCTCGCATTACCGCCAGCGCCGAGGGTCAGTCCCCAATTGTTGATGGCCTGAGTCGATTGCGTCGACTCCAGATAGATCCCGCCCTGCTGAGCATCAAGGGTCACGCTTGGCGCACTGACCTGAGTGCCTTGCAGGTGGATCGCATCAGCAGCGCTGGAGCCGCTGCTCAGCAGCACCGGGCCCTGGCTGTTCAGACTGCCACCCTTCAGGCTCTGGCTGTTTTCGCCGACCCGGCCGATGTTGAAATTGGCACTCAGGTTGCCATTCAAGCCGCTGCTTTTCTCGGTACTGCTTTTACCGCCACCGAGATTGAGGCCACCGCCCAGGTTGCTGCCATTGGCGCTGTGAGTGTCCGTCGCGGCTTGCAGATCGAGCTTGCCACCGGAATTCAGCGAGATGTCAGTCGCCTTGTTCACCACCGTGCCGATGGTGGCGCCTTGCAGCACTTGATCACCGCCACTGCTCAACTGCACCGGACCTTTGCCCTGAATACTCGCGACCCGGGCCTGGCTGTCGTCGGTCTGGTTGGCCTTGTGATCGAGTTGGAAACCGGCGCCCAGATTGACGTTGCTGCCTTCGGCGCCGGGATTGGTGCCGACCGTCAGCGAGCCATCGCCACGCAGGCTGGAGGTGTTGCCGCTCTGATGGTCATTGGCCTGATTCAGCGCCAGATTGCCGCCGGTCTTGATCGCCACACCGCCCTGCCCGCCGTTGAACTGACTGCCTTCGTACTGGCCATCACCGCGCAGATCGATCTTCACGCCCTGATTGCCGGCATAGCTGCCGACCACGGCTTTGGAGCTGGTCTCGGAAGTCTGGCGACTACCACCCGCCCCGCTGCCGCGCACGTTCACGTCTTCGCCGGTGGTGGTGTAGACGCGAACGCCGACCTTGGCATCCACCGATTGCTCGCTGCTGCTGTGAGTGTTGGCGGCCGCCGTCGCGACCTGACTGTCAGCCTTGATCGTCAACGCGCCGTCGGTTGCACGGTATTGGCTGCCCTGATCCTTCAATTCACCGGCCACCTGAACGCCAACCGCCCCGCCCTTGAACTGGCTGACCACAGCGTTGCTGTTTTGCTCGCTACGGCTGTTGTTCGAATGACCGACCTCGACATCGATGCCGACATTCGGCTGCGTGAGGTTATCCAGCAAACCCGGTTGCTGAACCTTGCTCTGGGCCACGCCTTCAATGGCTTTGGCAACAGGCCGGGCGATGCCTTTGTACTCGACGTTGGCACCGACATCGACCGACCAGTTGTTCTCTTTGTGGGAGCTGCTGTCGGTGTTATCGGCAGCCTGATTGTCGACCCGCCCCGCCGTAACCTGAAGCGTCGAACCGGCGGCAACCTGCGCGCCCTGGGTGGTCAGCGTGCCGTTGCCGGCGTTGATCTGCAGCTTGCCGCTGCTCTCGACACCGGTGGTGCGAGCCGTGGTTTTGGCGGTGTTGTCCTGACTGCTGCCGTGGGCGAAATCGACGCCGCTGCCGGCGCGATCCAGACCACCGGTGTAGTAGAAACCGCCAGCGTTGCGAGTGGTGTCCGTGGTGCTGGAGGTGCTGTCGTGTTCAGCCAACAGCGCAACGTTCTGCCCACTGAGGCTGACATCCCCGGCACTGGCTTTGACCTTGGCGCCGTTGAGGATCAGGTCGCCGCCCGCCGCCAGTTGGACGTTGGCACCGGTCAGGCTTGAGCCCTGTTGACGGGTGTCGTTGGCAGTGGTGGTTTGTTGTTTGTCTTCATAGTGAATGCCGGCGCGGTACTGACCGGCGCCTGGCGCGTTCTCCCTGGCATAAGCGTCGAAACCACGATTCTGGCTCGAGGTGCTGCTGTCGGAAGTGTCCTGGGCCGAGCTGACTGTCAACGTGCCCGTCGCGTCCGCACTCAGCGAACCACCGGCCGAGACCGTGGCGCCGACCACGTCGATGTCCTTGGCGCTCTTGAGTGCAAGGTTACTGTCGGAACTCAGCTGGCTGCTGACGGTGGTGCTGCCCTTGAGGTTCTGGCGGCTTTCATCCTTGGCGATGCCAAAGAATTTGCTGTCCTTGTCATGGCTGTTGCTGTGCGAGGTGTTCTGCACGCCATCGATAGTCAGCGAGCCTTTGTCGCTGATGACACTCGCCTCGGTCCGGCCACGCACCTGGCTGCCGCTGATACGCACGTCGTCAGCCTTGACGATCAATTTGCCGTCGGCGTTGATCTTGCTGCCCTGATTCAGGGTCTTGCCCTGATCGGCATCGCCGGTCTTGCCGAAGAACCCGCCACCGACCAGATCGCCCGAGTACCCGTTCTTGCTGCTGCGTTGCGTACGGCTGGCGCTGCCGATCTCGACCTGTTTGCCAGCAAGGTGAATGTCGCCCTTGCTGCTCAGCTCCGCGCCTTGGGAAGACAGCAACTCGCCGCTGCTGATCGCAATGTTTTTACCCGCCTTCAACTGGCTGGTGACGCTGCGTTGCTCTTCGCTGCTGTTGTTCCAATCGGCCTTCCACAAGTGCTTGCGGTGCTTACCCTGATCGGTCTGGGTACGGGTTTCGATGGCTGCTGTCAGGCGCAGATCAGCACCGCTGTCGACCTTCAGGGTTTCGCCGGCCTCGACCTTGGCGGCCTTGAGTTCGGTGCTGGCGCCGGCCTTGAGTTCGGCAGTGTGACTGGCCACGACCTGGCTGCCGTGCTGACGCGAGTCGCTGTCGGTCTGGGTTCGGTCGTAGGTTTCCCAGGTGATGCCGATGGTGTTGTTGTTCCAGTTCTCGCGTTTCTCCTGAAGCTTGCGCGCTTCAACGCTGCTCAGCGTGAGGTTGCGCCCGGCGTCGAGCTTGACGTTGCGGCCACTGACATCCGCCGCCGCCAAGGTCAGGTCCTTGTCACCGCGCAACGCAACATCACCCTGGCTGCTGCGTACCGCGCTGCGGGTGACGTCGAGGCTGTTGGGCAGTGCCTGGCCGCTGATCTGCAAGTCACCCGCGGATTGAATCTTCACGCCGTCATGGCCTTCAACCTGGACCGGGCCGACCCGCACACCCGCGCCTTCGGCGGTGCTGACAATGTTGATGCGTCCGGCCTGCATGGCACCGAACAGGCTGGCATCGATGCGCGAATCCTGAGTGGCGCCGGCAGGATCGACGCTGCGCACCTGACCACTGGGGTAATCCAGCTGATTGCGGCCGGCAGTCAGGTTCAACTGGTCGCGCGCATCGATGCGGCCCTGGCTGTCGATGCGCGGGGCGATCAGGTTGATGCTGCCTTCGCGGTTCGTCAGGCCCTGGCCCTGGATCTGCAATTGGCCGGTGGCGTCACGGGTGTTGAGCCCCTGCAATTTACCGTCGTTCAGCTCGGGACGACCGACCACCAGGTTGGCATTCGGAGTGTTGATGAAGCTGCCGCCATTGACCGAGATACCGTTCGGGTTGGCCAGCACATAGTCGGCCGGGCGCCCGAAAATCTCCTGCGCGCCGTTGACGGCCGAGGCATTACGGCTGATCACTTCGTTGAGGATCACGCTCGCTGCTTGACCCTGAAACTGCGGGTTGGCGGCCAATTGCCCGGCGAGTTGCGATTGCCCGGCTTGCAGGGCGTTGTTCAACACCAGCCCCTGCCGGTCGACGTTGTAATCGAGAAACTGGTTATGCGACAGACCGGCGCCATTGGGTGCAACGATATTGACGATTGGTACACCAGCCTGATTTTGCAGCTGCGGGGTGCCGCCTGGACCGGGTGCGACCGTCAAGCCACCGGCAAACGCCTGAGGCAATTGGGCAACGAGAAACAGGCTGGCAATCGCCCAACGCAACTTGCCCCGAGGGGAAAGGTGAAACGCGAACTTTTCTATCGGCATGAGAACCTCTCAATAAATTGACTGAATCAAGTTGCGCGTTGGGGAGTGCGCCGCTGCTGTCGCGCTCAGATACCGCGGCTGTTTCAGGCTGTCGGGGATGACGGTTTTCATATCTGCAGGCCCAGGCGCATCAGCCAGGTTTCGGGTTCATTCCCAAAGCCTTTGGGTGTGTTGAGGCTGCGTTGGTAGTCGATGTCGACTTGCAGGTTTTTCCAGCTCAGGTTGAGCCCGGCACTGGCACCGCTCAGCCGTTGGCCTGGAGCGCCGTGCTCGGCCTTGAGCCAACCGTTGTCCAGGCCCAGGCGTGGGGTGATTTGCACCGGCAGGCCGCTGTTCAGTGGCAAGCGCAAGGTGTTGCGCCAGATCGCTCCGCTGGCGCCGGATGCGCTGTTCTCTCGGTAGCCACGAACAGCGGAGTCGTCGGTACCCAGCAGTTGTTCGATGGCCGGCAGCGGGTCGGGGCTGTATTGCAGCGAGAGCTGGCTCTGCCACTGCCAGGCTTGCCCGGCGAACTGGCCATTGCGCCACTGGCTGAGGTTCGCGCGGTATTTGCGAAACTGCGCCTTGGGCAGGTTGCTGTTCTGGCGCTGGGCATCGTCGTCCGCCCCCAACCAACGCAGCCCCTGGGCATAGTTGATGTCGAGGTTCCACACCGCGCTGTTGAGCCAGAACAGGTTCAACCCGGCTTCGGCCACGGTCAGCGTCGGGCTCTGAATGCCGAGGCGAATGTTCTCCAGATAACTGTCGACGTCCTTGTGCGCCAGTTGCAGGCTGGCGCTGAGCTGATGCCCCTGATCACGCCACAACACACGGTCGGCGCGCAGGCTGAGCTGGTCGGTCAACCCGCGGCTATACAGCGTGGTGCTGCTGAGTTTGAACGGTGCACGGTATTCGGCATGGCTGGCGAACAGGCTGTACGTCCAGTAACCGTACGGAATGGCGTAATACAGGCTGGCGTTGCGGCTATATCGCGGGCCGTGGTTGAGGGTGTCGCTGAGATTGATGCTGAGCAAATCGTTGAGCTGCAACGGGCTGTCCAGACTCAGGCTCAAGGTGTCGCGATCGCGCCCGGTGCTGGCGCTGCCAAGGTTGTCCAGTCCCAACCCCAAGGCCCAGCGTGAGGCGGCGCTGCTGCGCGAACGCAAAATGATCCGCGAGGCACCGGGCTGGCTGCCGGGGGCGATGTCGGCCGTCAGATCGAGTGAGCGCAAGCGGTTCAACTGATCCAGGCCCTGCTCCAGATCGCGCAGGTTCAGCGGCTTGCCGAGCATGCCGGGAAAGGCCCCGCCCAGTGCGACCGGCAAGCTCTGATCCTGCAGTTCGATGGACTCGACGTAACCTTCATCAACCCGGATATCCAGCGACTGGCCGGCTGCCGGGGCGCTGACCAGGTACGGTCGACTGGCGATGTAACCGGCGTCGACGTACAAGCGGGTAATGGTCGCCAGCAGATGATTGATCTGGCCGACACCCATGCACGAAGCGATCTGTGGCTTGAGTTGCTCATTCAGTTCATGACGGTTCAACAAGGTGACGCCGCCAATGCGCGTCCCGCTCAAGGGCCAGCAACGTTCATCGGCAGTGACCTGCGCGGGCAACGCCGGAGTACTTGGCGCCGGCCCAAAGCTGCCGCGTTGCAATTGGCGGCGACGTTGTTCCAGTTGCAGTTGTTGCAGATCGCGTTGTTGCTGCTGTTGCTGGCGCAGCCCTTCCTGGCCGAGTGCCGAGGGTTCTGCAGCCTGGAGCGCAGCGATGCTCAGGCTCAGCAGCGCGGCCAACAAACGTGGAAAGAAGGGGGTGGAAAAACGCGGGACAACGGAAAGCGAAAACGGCACTCAACATCCTTGCATTCGATTAACCGGCCTAATGCCACGCTATCAATTGGCGTGATAGTCAAACCCTGACTACACAAATGCAAGACGTTGCCTACGTCGTATTTAATAATTAAACATCACTACAGTTTTTGCCGATCAGGCCGTGCGGCTCGCACGCCCGCTCAAAAACACCGCCTATAAAAAGTCTCCACCCAGATGACCGGCAACCGACGAGCGGCCGGAAAAATCATTTGTCAGAAAATATTACTTGCATCATATTATGATCGTAATAACGACTGCTACCCCATAGGGGATTGCCATGACCAACCTGAACGCCGTTGATCCTTCCCTTGCCGTGCAACCTGCGCGCCCGCCTCTGCTCAAGCGCCCACTGCTCGCCGTTGCGGGCCTCTTTGCCCTGGCGTTGATCGCCCTCTACGGTTCGCACTGGTGGACCAGCGGCCGCTTCATCGAAGAAACCGACGACGCCTACATCGGTGGCGACGTGACGGTGATCGGGCCGAAAGTCGCCGGTTATGTCGAAGAAGTGCTGGTGACCGACAACCAACGCGTCAAGACTGGCGACCTGCTGATCCGCCTTGATTCACGCGACTATCGCGCCAGCCTGGCCAAGGCCGAAGGCGCCGTTGCGGCGCAAGAAGCGCTGCTCGCCAATCTCGATGCCACGGAGCAATTGCAGCATGCAGTGATCGGTCAGGCGCGTGCCGGGATCGATGCCGCCGGTGCGGAAACCGCCCGCTCGCGGGATGACAATGCCCGCTACAAAAAGCTGGTCGGCAGTAATGCAGTGTCGGTGGAAAGTGCGCAACGCGCCGATGCCACCTTCAAGACGGCTCAAGCGCTGAGTGCCAGGGCACAAGCCGAGTTACTCGCAACGCAGCGGCAGCTCGACGTGATCGCCACCCGCAAGCAACAAGCCAAGGCGGCGTTGATGCAGGCGCGTGCCGAACGTGATTTGGCCCAGCTGAACCTCGGCTACACCGAACTGCGCGCGCCGGTCGACGGGGTGATCGGCAACCGTCGGGCGCGGGTTGGCGCCTATGCCCAGGCCGGTTCGCAACTGCTCTCGGTGGTGCCGGCCAGCGGACTCTGGGTCGACGCCAACTTCAAGGAAGATCAGCTCGCGCACATGGTGCCGGGGCAGCGCGTGAGCATTCATGCCGATGTGCTTTCGGGCCGAGAATTCCATGGCCATCTGGACAGCCTGGCGCCAGCCACTGGCGCGCAGTTCAGTGTGTTGCCACCAGAAAACGCCACCGGTAACTTCACCAAAATCGTCCAGCGAGTGCCGGTGCGGATCCTCCTCGATCCGGCCGACGGCGTGCTCGGCCAATTACGTCCGGGGCTGTCGGTGACCGCCTCGGTTGATACCAAAACCGCGCCCAAGGAAACCACCGTTGCCATAGCCCGGGCCAGCGCACCATGAGCCGCGCCCTCACCGCCCAGGCAGTACCGTTCAATGCCGCGAACATGGCAACGGCGACCAAAGTGTTTGCCTTCGCCACGATGTGCATCGGCATGTTCATCGCGCTGCTGGATATCCAGATTGTTTCAGCCTCGCTGCGTGACATCGGCGGCGGGCTCTCGGCCGGTACCGACGAAACCGCCTGGGTGCAAACCAGCTACCTGATCGCTGAAATCATCGTGATTCCGCTGTCAGGGTGGTTGTCGCGGGTGTTTTCCACCCGTTGGCTATTCTGCGTCTCAGCGGTTGGTTTCACCCTGGCCAGCTTGCTCTGCGGCGCGGCCTGGAACATCCAGAGCATGATCGCCTTCCGCGCCCTGCAAGGTTTTCTTGGCGGCTCGATGATCCCGCTGGTGTTCACCACGGCATTCTTTTTCTTCACCGGCAAACAACGGGTGATCGCTGCCGCGACCATCGGTGCAGTGGCCTCATTGGCGCCGACCCTGGGGCCGGTGATTGGCGGCTGGATCACCGACGTGTCGTCCTGGCACTGGCTGTTCTACATCAACCTGGTACCGGGGATTTTCGTCGCCGTCGCGGTGCCGATGCTGGTGAAAATCGACCAGCCGGAATTGTCCCTGCTCAAGGGCGCGGATTACCTGAGCATGGTGTTCATGGCGCTGTTTCTCGGGTGCCTGGAATACACCCTGGAGGAAGGTCCGCGCTGGAACTGGTTCAGCGACCAGACGATTCTGACCACCGCGTGGATTTCCGGGCTGGCGGGCCTGGCGTTTATCGGCCGGAGCTTGCACGTCAACAATCCAATCGTTGATCTGCGGGCGCTGAAAGACCGCAACTTTGCCCTCGGCTGCTTCTTTTCATTTGTCACCGGGATCGGTCTGTTCGCGACCATTTACCTGACACCGCTGTTCCTCGGCCGGGTGCGCGGTTATGGGGCACTGGACATTGGTCTGGCAGTGTTTTCCACCGGGGTGTTCCAGATCATGGCGATTCCGCTGTATGCCTTTCTGGCCAACCGCGTCGACCTGCGCTGGATCATGATGACCGGCCTTGGGCTGTTCGCATTATCGATGTGGGACTTCAGCCCGATCACCCATGACTGGGGCGCGCGGGAGTTGATACTGCCGCAAGCGTTGCGCGGAATTGCCCAGCAATTGGCGGTGCCACCGGCGGTGACGCTGACCCTGGGCGGGCTGGCCCCGGCGCGGTTGAAGCACGCATCGGGGTTGTTCAACCTGATGCGCAACCTGGGAGGTGCGATTGGTATTGCCGCCTGCGCGACGATCCTAAATGACCGCACCAACCTGCACTTCACGCGACTGGCCGAGCACCTCAACAGCAGCAATGAAGCCATGAACCAGTGGCTGTCACAGGTCGGCAGCAACTTCGCCGCCCTGGGTCAGAGCGGCGACGCGGGCGTGACAGCCAGCCTGCACCAACTGTGGCTGCTGACCTACCGCGAAGCCCAGACGCAAACCTATGGCGACGCGTTTTTGATGATCATGCTGTGCTTTATCGTCGCCACCGCCATGGTGCCACTGATGCGCAAGGTGGCACCGCCCGCGGCGCCCGTGGCCGATCACTGAGACGCTTCAACTGGCTGGAATGTCGCCACCGGCGGCCTGCAAGTGCTGGTATTGCAGGCACAGGTAGTGGGCAATGATCAGCCGCGCCGGCACCCCGGCCTCCGGCGCCATGCGTTCAAAGGCGCTGTAGCCCGCCGCGCGCAGGGTCAGGCCGCGCTGCTGCAAGGCCTGGTCGACACCCGACGCCACTTGCGGGTCCACCCCGCGCTCGGCCTGCTGGCACAACCAGCCGGCGAACTCCGGCAGCAGGTGGCAGCTCGGCAGCAACACCTCCTGCACCGGCGAGTCCAGTGCCTCATCCACAGCCGCCAGCGGCGTCGCAGTGGCAGGTGCCAGATCGAAATGCAGCGCATCGAGCAACGGCTGGCCTGGGGCGGCATCGGCTCGAATCAGGCTCAAGGGCTCGGCAATCAGCCGACCCGCGTGTTCATAGACCCGCGCCACCAGCTGTGAACCCTCGATCCAGGGTTCGCCAGCCACTTGCTCGATCCGGCCGATGGCGTGCCGGGTGTAGGCCGAATAGCGCAATTCGACCCACAGGGTCGCGCCCTGATGGTCGTGCAGCGGCCAGACCAGGATCTGGCGTGTGCTGTCGAACTGCACCGTCCCCACGGCGGCCGGTTGCAACAACGCCCAGTCGTTCATCGGCCGCGCCGGGGTCAGCAGGCTGCGGCGCTGGGCCGAACGCGCCAGGAGCAAGGCGCTCCAATCCGCTGCCGCCGGTAGTTGCTGCCACTGCGCCGCGGTCAATGGCTCAAGCACTGCGGCCTGTACCGACTCGGCCACCGACAGGCGCCCGTCGCCATTGACCTGGGCGCCCATCAACGACAGCCGCCGGCCGCTGGCATGGCCCGGCGACAGCAGACCACTCCAGGGGCCCGGATTGCGGTAGCGCAGCAACGGGTTGAAGCCGCGTTGCAGCTCGGGCCGGGCCTCGGTGCAGGACAAAAAAACCTGCTGCGCCGGGCTCCAGAACACCAGGCTCAAACCCTGGTAACCGGACGCCGAGCGCCAGGCATTGGCGCCCAGCCCCCACAGTTCCAGGGCCGTCGACGGCGTGTACTGGCTGCGCGCCTGGCCCAGCAGGCGTGCCGGCTCTTCGCCACGTTGCGCGGCGCTGGTCAAGGCCTGGAGCAAGGCATAACAGCGGCTCAGTTCATCGAACAGGCGCTGGCCATCGGCCCCGGCCGCCCGCTCCAGCAGCAGTTGCACCTGATCCGCCAGACGCCGCAGCGACAGGGCCAGGCGCGGGTAATCGGCGCCCTGGGCCCACACCGCCAGGGTCACGTAGCGCTGCTGCATGGCCTGGGACAAATGGGCCAGGCCCACCGCCACCGACTCTTCCAGCAACTGCCGCGCGCCCTGGCGCAAACGGCTGCGCGTGGCCTCCCGAAGGGTCGGGCTCGACTCGGCATTGGCGCCGCCCAGGGGGACGGGCGCGATCAGCTCCAGCCCTTGCATGCGGCGCAGCGCCAGCACCGCTGCCACCTGGTACTTCTCCAGGGCGCCGCTGCGCTGGTCGGCGAGCATGCCGCCCAGGGGGCCGCCCATATAGCGCAGGGTCAGAGGTGGCGTGCCCAGGGTCAGGGTCAGATTGTGCTCGCCCCCCAGGTGCAGCTCCTGCTCCAGATCCAGGTCCATGACGAACTGCCAGGCCCAGCGATAACCCGGCTTGCCCCCATGCTTGAGCAACTCGGCATGGGGCAGCGTGAGCAAGCTGTTCAACAGTGCCTGACGCTGATCCGGCGCGGGTTCTGGCTCGGCTCCAGGCGCCAGCGGCGGACCCTGCTCGGCCAAAATCTCGCGCAAGCCCAGGGCACAGGCCAGGATGTGCTGGCACACGCCGCTGGCCGGGCAACTGCACTGGGCAAAGGCCGGCCCGCGCGGATCAAAGCGCAGTTGATAAGGACCGCACTCCAGCAGCAAGTGCTCCGCGCCCTCCTCCAGCAGCCGTGGCGGGTTGCTTTCCAAATCTTTATAGGCGCGGCGCAACAGGCCGCGATTGGCCAGGGCAACAAAGGCTTCGTCGTCAAAACTCAGCAGTTGCGCCAGCAGCGCCGGGCGCAGGCTCATGAGATCACCTTGAGCAGCCAGTGGGCCAGGCGCTGCGGGCTCATGGCGGCGATCTGCATGCCGTAGGCGGCAAGGTTGGTGGCCATCTGCCGGTCGTAATTGGGGTTGGCCTGGTCGTCGAGAGCGGCCAGCCCGAGCAGGGTCACCCGAGCCTCGGCCAGTTGCTTGACGGTGCGCAGCAGCTCATTGGGCGGTGCCCCTTCGTAGAAGTCACTGACCAGCACCAGCACCGTGCGCTGGGGGTTTTCCAGCAACTGGCTGCAATAGCGCAGGGCCTTGCCGATATCGGTGCCGCCCCCCAGTTGCACGCGCATCAGGGTTTCCACCGGGTCGCCTGCGTGCTCGCTGAGGTCGACCACGTCGGTGTCGAACACCACCACCTTGACCCGCAGCGCCGGCAGCCCGGCGAGAATCCCGGCCATCACCGCGCTGTGGATCACTGAGTCGGCCATGCTCCCGCTCTGGTCCACGCAAAGGATGATGTCCCACGGCAGGCGCCGGCTGTTGCGCTGGAAAAAAAACAGCTTCTCCACCACCAGCCGCTGGCGTTCGACATCGTAGTGCTTGAGGTTACGCCGCAGGGTGCCCAGGGCATCGAAATTGCGGGCCACGGCCATGGGGGAATGGCGCTGGCGGTTGAGGCGCCCGGACAGCACCTGGCGCACCTGCGGTTCCAGCCGCTTGCGAATCTCTTCCACCACCTGGCGAATGATGCGCCGCACCATCACCAGCACATCGCCCTGCAAGTGCCCGCGCAGGGCGAGCAAGGTGCGCAGCAGCTGTTGATTGGGTTCCAGGCGCTCCAGGGCCTGGGGATCGGTGACCAGCTCGGTCAGGCCGTAGCGGTCCAGGGCGTGCTGCTCGATCACCTCCACGGTGTCCACCGGGAACAGCTCGCGCACCTCACCCAGCCAGGTCACCAGGGTCAATTGGGTCGGGTCGAGGGAACCGGCGCGAGCGTCTTCGCGTAAGCCCCGGCCCTGGTATTCACGGCCGTAGAGGTATTCCAGTGCCACGTCCATGCGCGCCGCCTGGCCTTCCAGCCCGGCGCCGCCGGCGGCGTCATGCAGAGGTTTATCAGCATATTTGCCCAGCACCAGGCGCCAGCGTTCGAGGGGGGTCATGGCGTCATCCAGGGGGCGAGGCCGTCGCCTTGCAACACCAGGGCCAGGCTTTGCGACAGGCGCAGGTTGGCCTGGACCTGATCGGCATGCAGCATTGCATGGCGTAGCCGGCCCAGATCATCGGCGCCATGCAACTGGGCGACTCGGGTTGCTATACGGTCGGTTTCACGCGGGGTCATTTCGGCAAAGGCCAGGCGCAGCTCCGGCAGGCAGGCGACAAACTGCGCCTCGCCCCACTGGTTGAGCAATTGGTCCAGCACCTCTAGCAGGCTGGGGATCTGCCAGGCGCTCTCGCGGGCGGTGGACAGCAAGCCGCGCAGGTAGGCCACGGCTTCCTGGGGTTGACGCAGGCCATGCAGGTGCCCGGCCAGTTCAGTGGCCAGTTGTGCTTCGGACAAGCGCCCGGCCAGGTACAGCAAGCCGGCACAGGCACCCCGCAACAGCAGGTTGGGCTGCTGGTGCAACTGGCTGACCAGGGCCCAGTACAACGCCTGATCCAGCTCCGCACCCGCGGCCCCGGCCAGCAATTCGCGCAACTGCACCAGGCAGGCCACATGGCCCGTGGCCTCGGCCTCGCTCACGCCTTGGGCGCCAAGGTAGGTGGCGCGCTGATAAGCACTACGCAGCAACCCCGGCAAGCCCGGCAGGTGCGCGGCCTGCAACGGCTCGTGGGACTCCAGCAGCAGCGACAGGCTGGCCGTGGCCGCCACCAGCGAGGCGAATACCGGGTCGGCGCCAATGGCTTCCGCCAGGCGCTGCAAAGGCGTGGCCAACTGCTCATGCAGCCCCAGCACACAGGCCTGCACCAACAGCACCGCCGCGCCCCGGGCATCGGCCACGCCGTCGCCGGCCTGTTGCTCCAGGCGCTGGGCGAAGCGATTGGCCACCGCCTGGGGCAGGGTCGCGCCATACACCGACGCTTCCACCAGCGCACCTTCGGTGCTGGCCGTCCAGGCGTACTCCCAGTGTTCCTGGAGCAGATGCAAACCGTGGCCGTTGACAAAATCCGGGCCGCCGGTGCGCCAGGCAAAGGGGATGCCCAACAACAGCAGGCCATGCAGCAACTGGCTGCTGCGCCGGTGTTCGGCGCGCCGGTACAGGTCCAGCACCACCCGGCGCGGCTGCGAGTCGTGCAGCTTCAGGCGCTGGTGCCGGGCACGGTATTCCACGTCCCTGACCAACGGCGGCGTGCCGGCCCCGGGCGGCACCCGCCCCAAGGCCTGGCCGGTGAAACAGGCGCGGGCCACTTGCCGCACCCGAACGCCGTCGGCGTCGGCATTGCCCTGGATAAAACAACTGAGGATGGCGTCGTCGACATCCACCCGGATCGGCGCATCGCGCCCGCGCAGGGTGGCCAGGCGCAGCATCTGTTCGTAGGCGGCGGTGAGGGTCGGCAAAGGCAGCGCCACGTCCTGCTCGCGGAGTTTTTCCGCGACCTCGAACAACAGCTCCAGGGCCGCTGCCTGCCGTGGCCGAGCCGGGGCCTGCGCGTTGCGTTGCGGGTGCTTGAGCTGGGCGTGCCACAGCCGCTGGTGCCAGGCCGGCGCGGTCATGCCGGCGGCGTAACCATTGAGGCGCTCCAGGCGGTCGAAGCTGTAGCGGATCAGCGCGCTGGCTTCATCGGTCAGCCCGGCGCGGCTGATGGCCGGCCGCTCGACCCCGGTCGCCAGCAAGCCCGGCAGCGCCACCGCGTGCAAGCCACCGACCACCACCAGCACCGGCCCCTCTCCCGGACGCCGGGCGGCCAGGGCCTGCTGGATATGCCAGGCCATTTCCGCCTCACGGGCCAGGGTGCCGTCGACGTGCAGCTCGTCGTGGCTGCAATCCAGGCGCGCCAGTTGGCAATAGGCCGCGACCCGGGTCAGGTGCTCGGGCCAATCGAGCCGGGTAGCCGGCACCTCGAACAGGTGCTCCCAGAGTTCTTCGTGGTCGCGGCAGCCCAGCTGGCTGGCCAGGCGTTGCAGGTGTTCGCTGCGCCGGTAATGACCCTCGTCGAGCAGCGAATCCTGGCGGAGTTCCACCTCAGGCGGCGACGCCTCCAGGGCGCATTGCTCGGCAAAGTCGAGGTCGATAAAGCGTGCGGGAATGCCCTGGGCCGCTGCGGCGCGCAGGGCCACCAGCTCCGGCGAATAGTCACAGAACGGGTAATAGGCTGCGCGCCGCGAATCCGCCGCCGCGCCGCCCACGGCGTAGGTGTAGATCGCCAGGGGCATCTGCGCTTCGGGGTGTACCAGCAGCGGCAGCAACGGGTCGAAGGACCGCGGCCCTTCCACCAGCACCACGCTCGGCGGATGGCTGGCGAACAGTTGCTGCAATTGCCAGGCGCAACCGGGGCTGTGGTGGCGCACGGCAAACACAATCAACTCATCGCTGGCCAGGCTCTGGCCCAGGGCGCGCAGGCTGGCGCTGTCTAGCCCGGTGCCGGCCAGGGACGCATCAGCGATCAAGCTCACGTCGCGCCTCGAGCACCCGCTGCCATTGCGGTTGGCGCTGGGCCCGCTGGCGCACCACCACGTCGAAATAGTGACGCAGCTTGCCGCCGTCCTCGGGGTTGTCCTTGAGCACGGTGCCGATCAGTTGCCGGGCAATATGCTCGCCGCCGACCACGCCGTTGCCGAAGTAGTGGGCATCCAGGCTGGCGGCGTACCCCACTGCCACCGCTTCGGCGGCCGACATCACCGCGCTGGGTTTCTCCAGCACCGTGCCTTCGGCGGTGGCACCATGGCGCAGGTCGTTGAACGCGGTCACCAGCAGTTCGAGCACGTCAGGGCTGAAGTCGACCTTGACCTGGGCCTGTTGCAACAAGGCTTCGGTCTGCTCGCGCACCAGCTGGGTTTCAAGGCGCCGGTCGCTGATGGGGCGCACGGTTTCGAAGTTGAAGCGGCGCTTGAGGGCGCTGGACATTTCATGCACGCCCCGGTCACGCAGGTTGGCGGTGGCCAGGATATTGAACCCCGGCGCGGCAAACACCGTGGCCTCCTCGTCCTTGAGTTCGGGCACGTGCAGCACTTTGTCCGAGAGCAGGCTGATCAGGCTGTCCTGGATCTCGGGCTGCATGCGGGTGATTTCTTCGATCCGGCACAGGCTGCCGCTGCGCATCGCCTCATACATCGGGCCGCGCACCAGGGCGCGCTGGGTCGGACCTTCGGCCAGCAGCAAGGCGTAGTTCCACGAATAACGGATCTGTTCCTCGGTGGTCCCGGCCGTGCCCTGCACCGTGCACAACGACTGGCCGCTGATCGCCGCCGCCAGCAGCTCGGAGAGCATCGACTTGGCGGTCCCCGGCTCGCCCACCAGCATCAACCCACGGTTGCTCATCAGGGTCACGATACAGCGGTCGATCAGGGCATCGTCGCCATAGAACTTGCGCCGCACCTGCAACGGCCCGTCGCCGAGGATAAACCCGCGCACCGCGCGCGGTGACAGGCGCCAGCCGATGGGGCGCGGGCCGCTGTCGTGCTGTTGCAGGCGCGCCAGTTCAGCGGCGTGGGCCTGTTCGGCCGGGGCCTTGAGCATTGCGCCAGGCGCAGGGGTCATGGGCGTGGTCCTTTACGGTGGCGTGCCAGGCTTTCAGTATTCACTTTTCTTTTCCCAGTCCGGGTCGAACCCTGTGCCCTGGGCGGCGATCGAGCGCAGGTCGTGGTAGCACTCCGAGAGCAGAATCGTCGGCACCTCGGCCAGGGGCATGCTGTAGCGGCCGCGGTAGAACGTCAGGTCGACCAGGGCCACGGTGCGGTTGCTCTCCGGCAGCGGGTTGCCGGTAAAGCGGATATCGGCCGACAGCCCGAGGCTGACAAAGGACTTTTCATAGGTGTAGAACCAGCCGGCATCCTCGGTCGCGCCCCGGGTATAGCCGAGCTTCAGCGCGTGACCGCGCAGGGCGAAGGCTTCCAGCAGGTGGCCCTTGAAGTCTTCGATGGAATGGGCGTCGCCCTGCCCTTCGGGCAACTGATAGACGCCCTTGCCCAACTGCTGGAACAGCGGCGTCACTTCGTAGTCCGCCAGGTGCTGCTGCCACTGGAGCAGTTCCTCGGCGCCCAGCAGCGAGTCATGAGCCAGGCGCACCTGGGCGTCGTCGGCCAGGGTCAGCGGGTTGTCCTCGCAATCGGTCAGGCTGCCATCGTCCAGCGGGCGGAAGCTGGCCAGTACCCGGTCCCCCTCGACCTGCACCCAGACCAGGCGCTGCAACAGCCGGCGCATGATCGGGTGCTGGTTGAGGTAACGCTGCCAGTCGGCGTACGGCCACTCGCGGCCGGTGCACAGGGCTTCGTAGAGGCGCTCGGTCTGCTGCTTGACGATGCTGGCCAGGGACTTCTTGGCACTGGCGAACTGCTTCTTCGCCTCCTTGGCTTCGTCGGCGTCGTCGTCCTGGCGCGGGTCGGGCAAGGCGGCGATTTTCTTGCCGTCGGGGTTGTACAGCTCGATCTTGAAGTCAGCCAGCAAGCGCGCGCTGAACAGCCGTTCGCCGTAACTCAGCTCCAGCAGGCCGTGCTCGTCGAAGCCGGCCGAAGGCAAGGTGCGGTCCGCCAGCTGGGCCAGGGTCCAGTGGTTGCGTTCGGCCAGGGCCCGGGCTTGCAGGATGGCTTCTTCCTGAAAGCCTGCGGTGCGGAAGCGACTGGCAATGGACAGCAACAACTGGGTCGCGGACGGGTGCTCGATCCAGGCCAGCATGGCGATCAGCGCCTTGCCCTGGGACGCGCGGGTGCCATAGAACTCCTTGAGGTAACGCCCGGCCGGCGCCGCTGCATCGGCCCCGGCGCAGGCCGCCGCCACCGCCAGCAAGCCTTTGCTGGCCGCCGCCGAGCCTTGGGGCTGGCGCATGAAACGCGGCAGGAAGCTCGCACTCAGCTCGTCCAGGCTCTTGCCCAGGTGCGGGCTGTCCTTGTAGTCGTCCGGGTAGCGCTGGATGAAAAACAGGGTGCTCGTGGCATGCCGCTCGGCCAACTGCTGGGCCTGCTCCAGCGGGATCGGCCGGGTGTCTTCGGCCAGCCAGGTGTCCAGCACGAACTGGCCGAAACGCTCGCGGCCGCGGGCTTCGAACATCCCGCAGAAGCGCCGCAGCAACGCCCCCGGCTGCGCCGACTTGAGCTTGACCGCCTGGGCCAGCAGCCCCTGGGCCGCCGGGGCCGGAACCGGCTCCTGAGTATCGGCCCAGCGCAATTCGGGCAAGGCGTCCCAGGGGAACCATGCCAGGTCCTTGGGCGCGCCCTTGGCCATGGCCTTGCTGGTGTCGATGACCCATTGCTCGCGGTCCAGGTACTGCTCCACCGGCTGGCCCATTTGCTCCAGAGCTTCGATCATGGCGGTGCGCACGCCGTCGTTCTTGTCCTTTTTCAGGGCCTGTTCCAGGGCCGGGATCGCCGGCTGGTGGCCCAGGTTGCCGAGCCATTTGGTGGCCAGCAGCCGGACCTCGGACTTGCCCGAGCCGAGGGCGGCAATCAGGTGCGCCTCCTTGCCCGGCAGCTGTTCCAGGGCGCGCTGGGCCTGGGCCCGCTCACCCTGGTTGGAGCCCAGGGCGATCTCGAACAGGCGGTTGATCAACGATGCGGGCGGCGGTGCCATCTTGACCACCGCGGCATACAACGCGTCGGTGCGATACACCTCCAGGGCCGCCAGCGCCTGCTCCAGCCAGCCCTGGTGCAGGGCAAAATACGGCGCCACCGCGTCGGCATCCCAATCCTCGGCGAACCCGCCATTGAAGCAATCCTGCAGCAGGCTGTCGCCGTTGCGGCCACGGTCCTCGAGCATCTGTGCCAGGGCCATCAGGCTCAGCGAGTCGTCCTGTTGATAGGCTTGCTCCAACGCGCGACAGCTGATGTTGCTCAGGCAGCCCTCGCCACTGCCCAGGGCGTTGCAGAAATCCAGGACCTTGAACGCCATCACCCCCGTCAACTCCTCGCTGTCGGCGAAGGCCTGCATCGCCGAGCGGGAAAAGTACTCGCTATGGTCTTGCGGCAGATCACGGGACGCCGGCGGCACCACCTCGGTCGAGGCCAAAAACGCCTTGAGCTGGTTCAGGGCTGCGACGCTGTAGTTGGGCCACAGCTCCGGCTTGCCGGCGGTTTTTTTCTCCGGGTGGGTGGCGTAGTACTCGATGTTGCTCTCGTTATCCCGGTCGATCAGATGATTGAGGTCGGCCCACAGTTGGTCGACGACCTCCAGGCGTTCAGGGGTCAGCACCACCGCCCAATCAATCACCGGGCCGCTGTAGTGGACCGGCCCCTGCTCGTGGGCAGGCTCGGCGTCCCACTCAGCGAGCAGGCCGCGCACCGAGGCCGCACGGTCGGCTTCGGCCAGGGCCCGGGCCTCGGCGCGCAGGGGCGGGTCAGCCAACTGGTTGGCCAGGGCCCACAGCAGGCGCAGGGCATGGGCGCGCTGCTCGGGCTTGCCGCCCTGGATCATCAGGGTCAGGGGTTGCAGGGCGCCGCGCTGGCACTTGAGCAGCAGCGGAGCCGCCTGTTCACGCACTTCGCGATTGCCGCCACAGGCCATTTCACACAGCTCACCGGCCATGGCGGTCATGACCGGCGGATCGAGGTCGCTCATCAGGTTCAGGACCTGGTGCTTGAGGTACATGTCCCCCGCCAGCAGCAACGGCCGCAGCGCCTCGACATGGCGCAGCACCCACTGCGAATAGCCGTCCATATAGGGCACCAGGTAGATGCCGTAGCCCTGACGGTAGGCGTCATTCGAGCCGCTGAAACACGCGGTCAGCAGCGCCGAGGGCGGCAGGTGCGCCTCCAGCAGCAGGGTCTCCATCAAGGGGGCGCTGATGCGCTGGACGATGCGGGTTTCATCGGTCTGCGGGTCGCGCAACAGCTCGACGCTGTGGGTCAGGAGCAGCTCCGGCCAATGGCTGCCGTCGGCCATGGCGATGCCGAAGCGGCGTGCCGGACAGGCTTGCAGCACTCGCGCCCAGCGCAATAGCTGGGCCGGGTCGACATCGGTCAGATCGTGATACAGCTGCGGCCCGAGGCTGCCGACCCGGCACTCGTGCCCGCTCAATATGTGGAGGTAGTTGGCGACGGCGTAGCGCTGGCCCAGTTCGGCCAGGACCTGCGGCCCATCGCCCTGGCGCACATAGGTCAGGATTGCCTCGGCCAGGCCGGCGCGGCCGCCGTTATCGGGCAAGTGGTCAAGGGGTTCGAGGTAGGTCTGCAGGCGCTGCAGCCAGACATCGCCCGGCACGTTGCTCGCCGCTGCGGCCGGCGTTGCGCTGGCCCCACCCAATACCTTGCCTATCCATTTGAGCATGCGTCGTCCTGTTCGCTATCGGTCCGTTTCGGGCGCGCAGGATACAACACAATTTCCCTTGGCGGCAGGGCGGCCTGTGCAGCCGGGGCCCTGCCCGGGCCGGTTGCTTATGCCTGCGGCAGCTTGCGGAAGCCCACGGCCAGGCGGTTCCAGCTATTGATGGTGGAGATTGCCACGGTGAGGTCGACCATTTCGCTGGGGCTGAACGCGCTGGCCAGCAGCTCGTAGTCGGCGTCCGGGGCGTGGGTCTGGCTGATCAGGGTCAGCGACTCGGTCCAGGCCAGGGCGGCGCGTTCACGCGGGGTGAAGAACGGCGTTTCACGCCAGACCGACACCGCATACAGGCGGCGCTCGGTCTCGCCCCCTTTGCGCGCATCGGCGGTGTGCATGTCGACGCAGAAGGCACAGCCGTTGATTTGCGAAGCGCGCAGTTTGACCAGTTCGATCAGCGACTTTTCCAGCGGCAGTTTTGTCACCGCGCTTTCCAGCGCGATCATGGCTTTGAGGGCATCCGGCGAGGCGGTGTAGAAATCGACGCGAGATTGCATGGTCAGCTCCATAGCAAGTGGGGATGCGCTATACGGTAGCGCTGCCGGCGATTGGCATAAATAGCCAATTGTTCAGAAGTCGAGGTAGCCAATGACTGACCCGCCCGTCTTTTGGCGCGACCGTTTCTGCGGCCGGATTGGCGGTGAATCGAGCGCTGGATCACCTTGATTCATCGGATTCACCGCAGTAATAAGCAACACCGTGGAGCTCTTGCGGCGTTCCGACAAGCCCCCTCGCCACAGGTTCTCGACCGTGTCTGCGAACAACGTGAAGGCGCCGTAACGTCCTACGCCCGGCTACGCAACCACTGCAGAAAACCCTTCTTTTCCACCACTTTTGGTACTTCCTGAGTCAAGGTTTGTGCAGTGTGCAAGCGGAAATCCAGTAACGCCTGCATCGCTTCGTTGATGTCGTGGCGGGCGTCGAGACAGGGTTTGAGGTATTCCTTTTCGATCCGGTACAGGGTGCAGAAGGTCTTGGCCGAAAAGTCCGCCGGCACCGATTCATCCGAGAGAATCCCGGCCTCGCCGATCACCTCGCCCGGCCCCATGCGCCCGGCTTCGAACTTTTTGCCGCCACGGCTCAAGGCCACTGACACCACGCCCGATTCGATGATGAACAGGTGATCGCTGACCTCTCCCGCCGGCAGGATCATTTCCCCGGCACGGAAGGTGATGAGCGTCATGTTCTGGCTGAAGGTGTCTTTCTCTTCCGAACGCAAGGTCGAAAAAATACTCGAGCTTTCGAGCAGCGCCCGTGGCCGTGAAAGGCCCGGCAGTGTTGTGGTTTCTGCGGTCGACAACAGGCTCACGCCCGATGCACGCAAATGCCGGAAGGCCAGATCGAACAGCAGATTGCGCACCTCACGCTTTTGCCCCATGGACGATACAAATCCGATGATCTCGTATTCCACGCCACTGGCGCTGGAGCTTTTCAAGGAGACGCTCGGTGCCGGTTTGCTGAGCAGTGGCCGGCAACCCTGCATCGCCCGCTCCAGTGCTTCGATCACCGTGTGCGGGCGCGCATGAGGGCTCAGTTGCAGGCTGATGGTAATGCCGAAAATGTCGCTGGGCCGACTGAAGTTGATGATCTTGGCCTTGGCCGCCAACGAGTTGGGGATCACCGCCATGCTGCCCTGTGAGGTTTGCAGCCGCGTGGCCCGCCAGTCGATGTCGGTGACCCGGCCTTCGGTGCCGTCGATGGAGATCCAGTCATCCAGTTGATAGGGTTTGGTGGTGTTGAGCACGATGCCGGAAAACACATCGCTGAGGGTGCTCTGCAATGCCAGGCCGACGATGATCGCCAGGGCACCGGAAGTCGCCAGCACGCCTTTGACCGGCAAATCGAGCACATACGCCAGGGCGGCAATGATCGCGATCAGGAAAATTACCGCACCAAGCAAATCCTGCAACAGCCGGCCGGTATGCCCGACCCGTTGCATCATCACCGTGCCAAGCAATACCGTCAGGGTTCGCGCGCCAAACAGCCACCAACCGATCTGCAATCCGGTCGCGGCCAGGTGCAACGGCACGTTCTCCGGCCAAGGCGCCACGTCCATCGGGTTCATGCCTTCGTTGAACAGCACGGCGCTGAACAACGCAAAAATCACCACCCGCACGACCAACTGCCAGTGACTGACACTGACCAACCGCCACAGCAGGATGTCGAGCAAAATCAGCGCCAGGGCACAAAACAGTGGGTGATCGGTGAGCAGTGACAACATCAAGCAACTCCAGCAAGGCCAATAGCATGAAGATCGCACGAAAAACCCAGATGGAGTTATAGCTTTAAAAACTAAAACAGGGGCCTCCATTGAGGCCCCTGCTTGTACGGTTTCCCGTAGCAGCTGGCGCAGCCTGCGTTCGAGGGCGAAGCACTCGCAATCCAGACGACGCGATCATTCTGAATGACCGTGATCGCAGGTTTTACGTCTGCTGCGCAGCCGAACGCCGCCTTCGGCAGCTGCTACAGGTTAAGCATCATTTGCTATTGGTCAGCGTGTTGTAGCTGGTCATCAGGTTCCGGTAGTCCGGAATGTGGTTGGAGAACAAGGTCGCCAGCCCTTCCACGTCGTTGCGCCAGTCGCGGTGCAACTCGCACGCCAGGCCGAACCAGGTCATCAGTTGTACGCCCGAGGACGACATGCGGTCCCAGGCCGACTGGCGAGTGATTTCGTTGAAGGTGCCGGAAGCATCCGTGACCACGAACACCTCAAAACCTTCTGCCAGTGCCGACAGCGCCGGGAACGCTACGCAAACTTCAGTCACCACACCGGCGATGATCAGTTGCTTCTTGCCGGTGCCCTTAATCGCCTTGACGAAGTCTTCGTTGTCCCAGGCATTGATCTGACCTGGGCGAGCGATGTACGGCGCGTCCGGAAACAGTGCCTTGAGCTCCGGCACCAGCGGGCCGTTGGGGCCGGTTTCGAAACTGGTGGTGAGGATGGTCGGCAGCTTGAAGTATTTGGCCAGATCAGCCAGTGCCAGCACGTTGTTCTTGAACTTGTCCGGTTCGATGTCGCGTACCAGCGACAGCAGGCCAGCCTGATGATCGACCAACAGAACGGCGGCGTTGTTTTTGTCCAGGCGTTTGTAAGAGGTAGTCATTGCAGTAGTCCTCGCTTTTTATCGATGCCGAGTGGAAGTCGGCGTGGGTGTTGCTCGGTTAGCGCTGTGAATCCAGCACTTCGTGTTCATTCGCCACTTGCTGGGCCTTGAGGTAGCTCTCGATCAGCAATTGATAATGCGGCATGGTCTGGGCGTAGACGGCGGCCCACTGCTCGGCGTCCGGGCGGTTCCACGAACCTTGCAGCTCAGAGAGCGTGGCCATGATGTCGATCGGCACCACGCCGGCCTGGGCCAAACGGGCAATGGTCAGATCAGTGGCGAGTTTCGAGTGGTTGCCGGAGGCATCGACCACCGCGAAAACTTTGTAGCCTTCATGCACCGCAGCGATCGACGGGAATGCCAGGCAGACGCTGGTCAGCGTGCCGGCAATCACCAGGGTTTTCTTGCCGGTGGCTTTGACCGCCGCGTGAAACTCAGGGTTGTCCCAGGCATTGATTTCACCTTTGCGCGCCACGTATCGGGCGTGCGGTGCTTCTTGGTGAATTTCGGGAATCAACGGTCCGTTCGGCCCCTGCGGTACGGAAGCCGTGGTGATCACCGGCATCTTCAGCAGGGTTGCAGCCTTGGCCAGGGCGATGGCGTTGGCACGCAGTTGCGGGACGTCCATATCCTTGACGATCTGGAACAGTCCGCTTTGGTGGTCGATCAACAGCAATGCGCTGTCGTTCGGGTCGATGGTCGGTTTCAGGCCATTGAAGTTGGCCGCATTGATCGTGCTCATGAGCGTTTCCTCTTTTTTCAGGCAACAGCCATCCCTGGCCCGTGAACCGGCCTACGTATCCTGTGTAGAGCGGGATTTTTTTGAAGGTGTGTGCGTTAACTGCGCATCCGGCCGAACTGACCGGACTGGAAGTCGGCGAAGGCCTGATGAATCTCTTGCTCGGTGTTCATCACGAACGGCCCGTGACCGACGATTGGCTCGTCAATCGGTTCACCACTGAGCAGCAGCACCACCGCATCGTTGTTGGTTTCGAGGCTGAGCTGGTCGCCATTGCGTTCGAACAACGCCAACTGCCCTTCGCGAACCAGCTCCAGGCCATTGACCTGAACCGTACCGCGCAGCACCACCAGCGCCGTGTTGCGCCCTTCGTGCAGGTCCAGGTTCAGCAACTTGCCGGCATTCAGGCGCAGGTCCCAGACGTCGATCGGGGTGAAGGTCTTCGCCGGTCCCCGCTGGCCGTCGAACTCACCGGCAATCAAGCGCAGGCTGCCGGCCTTGTTCTGGAGGGCAATGCTTGGGATATCGCCATCGAGAATCGTCTGGTAACCGGCGTCGGCCATTTTGTCCTTGGCCGGCAGGTTGACCCATAGCTGGACCATTTCCAGGGTCCCGCCACGCTTGGCGAATGCTTCGGAGTGAAACTCTTCATGCAGAATTCCGGACGCGGCGGTCATCCATTGCACGTCGCCGGGACCGATCTTGCCGCCGCTACCGGTGGAGTCGCGGTGCTCCAGTTCGCCCTTGTAGACGATGGTCACGGTTTCAAAACCGCGGTGCGGGTGCTGGCCTACGCCACGACGCGCCGTGGTCGGGGTGAATTCAGCAGGGCCGGCATGGTCGAGCAGCAGGAACGGGCTGATGTGTTTGCCTAGGTTGTCGTAGGAAAACAGTGTACGAACCGGGAAACCGTCGCCCACCCAGTGCGCTCTTGGGCTGGTGTAGATACCGATGATGTTTTTCATGGTGCCTCCGAATGTGGGTGAGTCAGAACATGGACAAAGCTTAAATCCAGCACCTTTGATGCGATAGACTGCGAAAATCACCCTTAGCGTTCTATTTGGAGAACGACAGTGGAAGACCTGAACACCCTGTACTACTTCACCCAAGTGGTCGAACACGGAGGTTTTGCTGCTGCCGGACGTGCGCTGGACATGCCCAAGTCGAAACTCAGCCGACGGATTTCCCAACTCGAAGAACGCCTAGGCGTACGGCTGATCCATCGGACCAGCCGACATTGCTCCCTCACTGAAATTGGCCAGGCCTACTACCAGCGTTGCCTGGCCATGCGCGTGGAAGCCGAAAGCGCCGCGGAGCTGATCGAGCGCAACCGCTCCGAACCTCAGGGTCTGGTGCGCATCAGTTGTCCGACGGCGCTGCTCAATTCCTGGGTCGGGCCGATGCTGACGCGCTACATGCTCAAGTACCCGCTGGTGGAGTTGTTCATCGAGAGCACCAACCGCCGTGTGGACGTGATCCACGAAGGTTTCGACATCGCCCTGCGGGTGCGCTTTCCGCCGCTGGAAAACACCGATCTGGTGATGAAAGTGCTGGGCAACAGCACTCAAAGTCTGGTCGGTTGCCCGGTGTATATTGAGCATTTGTCATCACCGGCCTTGCCCGCCGACCTCAGTGGCCTGCCAAGCCTGCACTGGGGCGCCGCACAACGTGAATACCAGTGGGAGCTGTTCGGGCCGGATGCCGCCACGGCATTGATCCGCCATCATCCCCGACTGGTCACCGACGACTTGATCGCCCTGCGCCAGGCAGTGCTGGCCGGTGTCGGTATCGCCCACCTGCCCACCGTGGTGGTGCGCGAGGATCTCGCTGCGGGCCGGTTGGTCGAATTGGTGCCGGGCTGGGCCCCCAGGTGCGGGATCGTCCACGCCATCTTCCCTTCGCGCCGTGGCTTGCTGCCGTCGGTACGAACCCTGATCGACTTTCTGGGCGAGGAGTTCAGCCGCAGCGATATTGCGTAGGAGCACGGCTTGCCGGCGATGGCGTCCTTGAGATCGCTATCGTCGGAGCGCCGCCCGAAGCAGCTGCGCTCCTGCAGATTCGTGATTTTCAGTAAAAAGTGCTTTGCCGATTCAGCGGTTTTTCTCAAGGATGCAGACCGGGATACTCGCAGCCATTCCCGTCACAACCCCTGGAGTCACACATGTCTGTTCCCGCCTTCGGCCTCGGTACGTTTCGCCTGCAAGGCCAGGTGGTCATCGATTCGGTGAGCACCGGCCTTGAACTCGGTTACCGGGCGATCGATACCGCGCAGATCTACGACAACGAAGCCGATGTCGGCCAGGCCATCGCCGCCAGCGGCATTGCCCGCGAAGAACTGTTCATCACCAGCAAGATCTGGATCGCCAATTTTGCCAAGGACCAGCTGATCGCCAGCTTGAAAGACAGCCTGCGCAAACTGCAAACCGATTATCTGGACCTGACGCTGATCCACTGGCCGTCCCCGGAAAACCAGGTGCCGGTGCATGAATTCATGGGCGCCCTGCTGGAAGCCAAGGCGCTGGGCCTGACCCGGCAGATCGGTGTGTCGAACTTCACCGTCGACCTCATGCAGCAAGCCATCGACGCGGTCGGCGCAGACAACATCGCGACCAATCAGATCGAGCTGCACCCTTACCTGCAAAACCGCACAGTGGTCGAGTTTGCCCAGAGCCAGGGTATTCAGATCACCTCCTACATGACCCTGGCCTACGGCGAAGTCCTGAAGGACCCGGTCATCCAACAGATCGCCGAGCGGCATCAGGCAACTCCGGCACAAGTCACGCTGGCCTGGGCCATGCAGCAGGGTTACGCGGTGATTCCGTCGTCGACCCAACGGGCCAACCTCGACAGCAACCTGGCGGCCCGCGAGCTGACATTGAGCGAAGCCGATATGACGCTGATCGCAGGACTTGAGCGCGGCCAGCGCCTGACCAGCCCGAAAGGTATCGCTCCCGATTGGGATTGAGCGTAACCGCTCAGCATTATTGCTCCAGGTGCAGAGCCAAACGCTCCATGGCGAATTGCAGGGCCCGCACCGCCTGGTTCAATACGTTGTTGTCGCGCCCACCGCAGGCGACTTCCAGTTGTTCGCAACAGTGGACCACGCGCCGGGCCTTGACCATTTGCGCGCCGCCCTTGATCCGATGGGCCAGCTCCCGCAAGCCTATGCGGTCACGCTTGCGGTAAAAGCCCTGTAACCGTGCCAGATCCTTGGCATTACTGCTGGCCAGTTCAGCCAGCAGTTTATTGATCAGGCTACGGTCAGGCCCGGCCAGTTGCTCCAGGCTGCCGAGATCGATCTCGGCAGCGCTGGCCGGCAGCGTTGTGATCGGCGGTCGCGAGTTCATGCCCGGTGTCACGCCAGTCAGACGGGCACTCAGGTCCTTCAGGCCGATGGGCTTGAACAGGCAATCGTCCATCCCGGCTTCCATGCAACGGATCTTTTCTTCGGGCTGGGCATTGGCAGTGAAACCGAGAATCAGGCAAGGCATGTCCCCATTGGCCCGCTCCTCGTCACGAATTGCCATGGCCAACTCGTAACCGCTGAGGTTCGGCATGTTGCAATCGGTGATCACCACGTCGAACGTGTGTTCACGCCAGCATTCGAGCCCCTGCTCACCGTCCTGGGCATCACACACACGGTGCCCAAGACGGCTCAGTTGTTGCACCAGCAACAGGCGATTGGCCGGGTAGTCGTCAACCACCAGAATGTTCAACGAGTGCCCTCGCTCCGGTGGCACAGTCTCGACCGGCGGCGCGGCCAGCGGCTGCAATGCCAGTACATCGAGGCTGACGTCGATTTGCGTGCCCGCGCCCAGCTCGCTGCGCAATTGCAATCGCCCCCCCATCATCTCGCACAGCGAACGGCTAATGAGCAAGCCCAGCCCGGAGCCACTGCGGCCATCCTGCGGGCTATTGCTAGCCTGTACAAACCGACTGAACAATCGCTGCTGGTCGAATTCGCTGATGCCTATCCCGCTGTCCTTGATCCGCAGGCTGATCGCCAGGTACCCGTGAACGGCAGCGGGCTCTACTCGCAGCGTCAGGCTGATCTGTCCGGCGCGGGTGAACTTGATCGCGTTGCTCAGCAGGTTGGAGACGATTTGCTTGAAACGCATCGGGTCGATCAACACATCGCGGTCACTACGGGCATCCAGTTCGACCTGCCAAAGCAGGTTCTTTTGCCGTGCCAGGCCTTCAAATACTTTGCTCACCGAGCTGACCAGCGCCAACAGATTCGCGCGTTCCGGGGTCAGGGACAAATGCCCCGACTCGATCCGCGCGATGTCCAGAATATCGCCGATCAGCTCCAGCATCTGCTGCGCTGCATTCCACGCCACCTCTATCGCAAGATGGTCCGTGACGCCCTCTTCAGCTCGCAACATCGCCAGTTCGAGCATGCCAATCACAGCGTTCATTGGCGTGCGGATTTCATGGCTCATGGTTGCCAGGAAGGTGGTTTTGGCACGGTTGGCATCGTCCGCCGCGTCCCTCGCTTGCTGCACCTGTTGCAGCAATTGCTGGCGCTTGCGGATCAGGTTGCGCTGGTAGGCAATCCAGCCCAGCGCCAACAGCAGCAACAGTCCTGCGGCCAAAAACCCCTGAAGGATGGACGTGCGGTGACGCGACCAGTAGCTGTCATCCACCGGCAGCTCATTGCGCCAGCGGTTGGCCAATTCGTCCATTTCTTCCGGGGGAATGCTTAACAGGGCTTTATTGAGGATTGAGTAGAGTTCAAGGGCTCCACGGTTGGTCGCGAAGCTGATGTGTGCCGGTTCAGTGCCCACGGTGCTGGTTATAGCCAGAACGTGACGGTACTCCCGAGCAATCAGGTAGCGGGCAATGATCAATGAGCTCAATGCCGCGTCGGCTTGCCCCTTGGCGACCAGCGCCATACCTTGGGCGGGGGTTTGCACATCGACGAAGCGCACACCGGGAACGCGCGCAAGGATAAACTCACGTAGCGCATGACCGCTGTAGATCGCCAACCGCTTACCGGCCAGGTCGTCCAGTGTCGCAGGGTCCCCAGTACCGCCTGCACTGACCAGGACAAAGGGATTGATCAGATACGGTCGAGTAAAACGCAGTTCCGCCTGACGCTCGTTACTCGGGGTAATCACGGCCAGCAGGTCGATCCCGCCTTGCTTGATCTGCTCTATTTGCTGATACAACGAATGGCCGCGCACGAGCTCGAACTTCAGCCCGGTATGCAGGCTGATCCGGTCCAGTACCTGAGCGCTGAGGCCTCTGAACTCACCCTTATCGTCAAAAAATGACAACGGTGCAAAGTTGTCGATGACACCGACTCTGACCGATGGGTGGCTATCCATCCAACGTTGTTCGCGGGTACTCAATTGCAAGCGTTGCGCACCGCTGAAACGACTGCCGGCACTCCAGCGGCGCAGGACAGTCATGCGCTCCTGCACAGGAATCACCGCCAACGCGGCATCGATAATCCGCCGCAATCGAGGGTTGTCAGCACTCACTGAAAACCCGAATGCGTTGACCTCCAGGCGGGCAAATCCCGCCAGCTGCACATTGTTCAGGTAACTGTTGTTGATCAGGTAACCGGCACTGAGGGAGTCGCCCAGGTAGAGATCAGCACCGCCAAAAGCCACGGCGCCGATTGCACTCAATGTCGAGTCATACAGTTGCAAATGTGCCTTGGGATAAACCGCTTCGACCGCTTCGGGTCGCAAGTAATGGTCGAGCATCGCCACCCGCTGGCCCGCAAGGTCGGCTGTCAGCCTGACGCTGTCGCCCAAGCGGGTGACCAGGGCCGGTGCGTCTTCGGCATAGGTACGCGACATCAAAAGCTGCGGATCGGCCACTTCAAAGTCGTTGGCGGTGCCCAACAGATCGACATGACCCTGCTTCAACGCCGCAATCACCTCGGCTCGGGACCGGTAGCGTTTCACCTCGATCGGGATGTGCAGTAGCTGGCTGAGCAGGACCGCAAAATCGGCGGTGATGCCTTCCAGGTACCTGTCGCTGATGGTGACCTCGAACGGCACGTAATCCGGCGCCGAAGCGCCCAACCGCAAACTGCCCTGCTCGCGCAGCCAGCGCCAGTCGGCCTCTTCCAGTTCGACCTGATAACCGTCGACGGCCGAACGCCCTTGCAGTTTCAGCAGCTGTGGCTTTGCGGCGAAACTGTCCACTGACCAGAGTGGACTGAACAGCATCAACACAATCAACCAGTCACGCAGGCGCATATGCATTCAGATCAGCTGATTGCGTATGGCGAATTCTCTCAAGTGAACCAGGGATTTCACATTGAGCTTTGCGATCAAACGGGTTTTGTAGGTACTGATGGTCTTGTGGCTGAGGTTCATGGCTTTAGCGATTTCCTTGTTGCTAAAACCGAGCGCCAGGTATCGAAAGATGCTCAGTTCACGGTCGGAGAGTTTCCCGATCATCTGCAATTCGTTGAGTTGCAGCGGATCCCGACTCACTGAGCTGGAGTCCAGTTGAGGGAAACACATATAGCCAGACATCACCGCTTGAACGGTTTTACGCAGCTCTTGCAGGTCATTGGTTTTCGAGACAAAGCCCAAGGCCCCGGCTCTCATGCAGCGGTCGACATAGAACCTCGGCTCACAGGAGGTGAAGACCACAACCCGGGAAAGTGACTGATCGCGCTGCAGACGACTCAGCAGTTCCAACCCGCCAAGCCTGGGAATATTCAGATCCAGCACCACCAGATCAGGTGACTGGGTAAGGATCGTTTGCAGGGCCTCAACACCATTGAATGACTCCAGAATGGTCTGGAACATCTCTCTGCCATTGGAATCCTTGAGTGCCGCAAGCAGCATTTTGACGGCGGCCACAACAACCGGATGATCATCCGCGATCAGCGCTGAACTCATGGCAACTCCTGTAGAAACGCCCAAAAACCCCGGCGTGCCGCCCATGGCATTTGCCAAGGCTGACACAACGGCTGCGCAACGACTGTTGCACGAGGAACAGGGCGAAACTACCTGTCAAAGTTGACAGTTCAGACCAACGGTCGTGTGCCTCAGGCGCGCAAACCGCCCTGCTGCCGGGCGTGCCCACGCCGGGAACCGTGAGCCGGCATATCGACGCGACTCATCAGCCCTTCGAGGGTTTCCTGGTCCGGTACGCGATCCTGACTGATCCGCACGTTGTGCTGCTGGACGGCGAACAACGCGGGCAGGCCGGCTTTCTGGGCATCGTAGATCAACGTATGACAGATCTGCTGGTTGTCTTGGCAGAACGCCACCAGGTCCAGGCCGGTCCCGGTACACAAGGTTGCATTGATGATCACCAGATCAAACGGCTCACAGCCGTATTCGACAACGCTGAGCAGCTCTACAAGGGAGTGCACGGGGGCAATTCGGTAGTAACCGAGCTGATTCAGCCTGCGCTCGATTTTCATGCGATGAAAATGCTGCTCATCGGCGATCAGGATACGTAACGCTTTATTCGGCATGGTTGATTGACCCTACAATGACGGTGCGGCTGTTTACGCCCACCCTTATCAAGAGCGCCTCAGACTAAGGGCAATGCCGCGGGGGTTTCTGTAGGACATTTCTGAAAGAAACAGTTCCATCGACTTTTAATTTTTTTGCTGTCGCACCGATGACAACTTCAGCCAACGCTGCAAGTCAGTGCCACTCATCGGTCGGTCACTCGGTCGTACTCGGGCTCCAGAACGCCTGTTGAACCAAGGGTGAGAGGGAGATTCGTGCCACAAGCGCATCCAGTTCGTCTCCGTCAACCGAGGTGGTTGCCAGGGTGGCTTCGATTTCCACTTCGTCATTGCCAAAGGCGCGCACGTCATCGCTGGCCGGTAAGGGGAAAGAATGACGCCCAACACAAATTAGTCGCCGTACATGTGGGAGCGTGGCTTGCCCACGATGAACGATGACGCGTAACACCTGAAAAATCGCGGTGTTCGCTTCGCGGGCAAGCCTTGCTCCTACGGGTTTATCGCCTATCCATGGATTTGAGTCAGCTGACGCCAATGTTCATTTGAGTCGTCGATAACTCTGGATGGCCGAACCCAGCACCACCGCCCCCGCCGCAATCGACAGCCAGAACCCGCTGCGTGCGCCGAAGGCATCCACCAGCCAGCCGGAACCGGCTGCGCCGATCGCCACGCCGATGCTCAGGCCGGTGATCAGCCAGGTCAGGCCTTCCGTGAGTTTGGCGGGTGGCACGATGCGCTCCACCAACCCCATGGCGACAATCAACGTCGGTGCGAAAAACAGCCCGGCAACAAACACCGCCAGCGACAACCCGAGAATGTTCCCCGCCAGCAGCAACGGCAGCGTGGTCAGCGCCGTCGCCACTCCGCCGTACAGAAACAAACGCGGCAACGGCACGTCGGGTTTCAACGCGCCGAACGCCAACCCGGCCAGGCACGAACCGATGGCATACACCGACAGCACGATGCTCGCCGCTGCTGGCTGGCCTTGCTGCTGGGCGAAGGCCACGCTGACCACATCCACCACCCCGACGATGGTGCCCATGGCGCCCATCAACAGCATCAACAGGCGTATATCCCCTGAACCCACGACCGAACCCGGTTGATCGGCGTCATGCGGATGCACCGACGGCTCGGTGCTGCGCTGCAACACAAACGCGCTCACCCCAATCGCCAACATCAGCAACGCCACCAACGGCCCGGCCTCGGGAAACACCACCACGCACAGCCCCACCGAGAGTGGCGGTCCGACGATAAAACACACCTCATCCAGCACCGACTCCAGCGCATAGGCGGTTTGTAACTGCGGTTGACCACGATACAGCTCGGTCCAGCGCGCCCGGACCATCGCCGACATGTTCGGCATGCAACCGGCCAGCGCGGCGAACACAAACAGTGTCCAGTTCGGCGCTTGCAATCGTGTACAGAGCAACAGCAGCAACAACCCGCCACCGCCGACCAAGGCCGAAACCGGCAGCACCCGGCCCTGACCAAAACGGTCGACCATGCGCGACACCTGTGGCGCGCAAAACGCCGTGGCCAAGGCAAAGGTCGCCGCCACTGACCCGGCCAACCCGTAACCGCCCTGCAACTGCGAGAGCATGGTGATCAGGCCGATGCCAGTCATCGAGATCGGCATGCGCGCGACCATTCCCGCCAGCACAAAGGCGCGGCTGCCGGGGGCGTTGAATAGCGCTTGATAGGGATTTGCCATCCGGTTCCATCCTCTGCTGAGCCGTGCAACTTGCCACAAAGCGTCCAGGTAGTAAAAAACCACAAATAAGCCCGCCAAACATGAACTCAAGCCACCTTGCGCCAGTCACCTGATATGCCCGCCCGTCGAAAGCTGAGTGATAGGCACATCTCGTCAGCAGCACACTGTTCATCGATGGCGGCCTATGTCTCTATCCGGAGTGACACAGCAATGGCTGATCATTACAACGAGCGACAAAGCGCTATCGACGCCCACGGCATCATCGGGGACATGCGCAGCGCAGCGTTGGTCAACGACAAGGGCAGCGTGGACTTTTTCTGCTGGCCGGAATTCGACAGCCCGTCGATCTTCTGCTCATTACTGGACACCCCGGACGCGGGGATTTTCCAACTGGCACCCGACCTGCCCGATGCCCGGCGCGAGCAAATCTACCTGCCCGACACCAATGTGCTGCAAACCCGTTGGCTGAGTGAACAAGCGGTGGTGGAAATCACCGACCTGCTGCCGGTCGGCGACAACGACGACGCCCTGCCCCTGTTGATCCGTCGTGTGCGGCTGGTCAGTGGCCACGCCACGTTCCACCTGCATTGCGCGGTGCGCCATGACTACGCCCGAGCGCAGACCACAGCGCGGACCGACGGCGCAGACGTCTGCTTCGAAGCCGCCCAGCAGCCAGGTTTACGCCTGCGCGCCAATCAACCGATGCAGGTTGTACAAGACACCGCCGTCGCCACGTTCAGCCTCAAACAGGGCCAGAGCGCCGAATTCCTCCTCGGCGCCCTCGACGACCCACGCTTCAAGGATGAAAACAGTGACCTGTGCCTGCAACGCACACTGAAGTTCTGGCGCGACTGGATCGGGCAATCCAATTACCGCGGACGCTGGCGCGAAATGGTCAACCGCTCGGCGCTGGCGCTGAAACTGCTGACCTCGCGCAAACACGGCGCGATCCTCGCTGCCGCGACCTTCGGCCTGCCGGAAATACCCGGCGGCGCCCGCAACTGGGACTATCGCTACACCTGGATCCGCGATGCCTCCTTCACCGTCTATGCCTTCATGCGCCTGGGCTTTGTCGATGAAGCCAACGCCTACATGCGCTGGTTGCACGGACGGATGAGCGACTGCCAGGGCAAAGCGATGAAGCTCAACGTCCTGTATGCCATCGACGGTCGTCAGGAGCTGCCGGAAATCGAACTCGCGCACTTGTCCGGTCACAGCAACGCCAAGCCGGTACGTATCGGCAATCAGGCCTACGAGCAGGCTCAGCTGGATATTTTCGGCGAGTTGATGGACGCGGTGTACCTGGTCAACAAGTACGGTGAGGCCATTTCCCATGAGAGTTGGCAACATGCCATCAAGGTGGTCGATCAGGTTTGCGATAGCTGGCAGCAAGAGGATGTCGGCATCTGGGAAATGCGGGGTGAGCAGCATCATTTCCTGCATTCACGGCTGATGTGCTGGGTGGCACTGGACCGGGCCATCCGTCTCGCGTCGAAACGCTCGCTGCCCGCCCCGTTCGCCCGTTGGGATCAGACCCGCCAAGCGATCTACGCCGACATCTGGAACAACTTCTGGAGCGACGAACATGGACATTTCGTCCAGCACATCGGCGGCACCGCGCTTGACGGTTCGATGTTGCTGATGCCGCTGGTGCGCTTCGTCAGCGCCAGGGACCCGCGCTGGCTGTCGACCCTGCAAGCGATCCAGAAAACCCTGGTGCGCGACGGCATGGTGTACCGCTACCACAACGACGATAGCCAGATCGATGGCCTGCCCGGCACCGAGGGCGCGTTCGCCGCTTGCTCGTTCTGGTACATCGAGTGCCTGGCTCGCGCCGGTATGGTCGAAAAAGCGCACCTGGAGTTCGAACAACTGCTGCGCTACGCCAACCCGCTCGGACTCTACGCCGAAGAGTTCGACAGCCACGCACGGCACCTGGGCAACACACCACAGGCGCTGACCCACTTGGCACTGATCAGCGCAGCGAGTTTTCTCGAGCGGAAGTTGAGTGGGGAGAAGAGTTACTGGCAGCCGTAAAATGCGGGTGAGAAACCTGACGGACTGTCTGACAGCCGACAATCCCTTGTGGCGAGGGAGCTTGCTCCCGCTCGGCTGCGCAGCAGTCGTAACCTCTGTCACTCGGTCCTCCAGCAAAACCGCATCGAATGGTCTTAGGACCGCTTCGCGCTCCAGCGGGAGCAAGCTCCCTCGCCACAAGGTTGTGCTTTACGCGTCGGAGTCGTATGGATCGAAATTATCCAGCACCCGATTTACCAGCAACTCGCTCAGTACAATCATCTGCTGAATCGCCAACGCCACATGACGCCGCGAGCCTTCCAGTTCGAAGGCCGGATTGCTGGCCGAACGGAAGTTGAGTGGAGAGAAGAGTTACTGGCAGCCATGAGGTGCTGGTGCGCTTGATGCGGCTCACTGACAATGACCAACTTCGGCTCGAACCTCAAGCACCTCGCCAACAGCCTTTCCATGTTGTGATGCGCACTAAGCGCAAACACAACGAATACCTCAAGACTACACGCAACCCACTCTAACGCACTGTCCAACCTGGTATCGGTCGAATCGACAATCAATAGACGCTGTATCATAAATTTTTCACTCCAGCCTCAACCGACCAACTAAATCAACAGGCGCTCCCCTATAAGCCCCCTGATCAACATTGCGTTAATCAACCGACAGAGCGCGGCCAAAATACTAGGGCTTGAGACTGAGGCATGAGCAAAGAAATTCATCTCAACCCGTAATCGGCCAAAGAAACATTGGCTTTCGGTCTCGAAGATAGCAAACGACCACGACTTTACAAGCCTCTGACTGATGAAGATTAGCTATATAAGCCAGATCATATTGACCTAAAGGATTTTCCTGAAAACCTATACAAAATAATATAAAAATATAACTAACAACGAAGCCAATTAAAAACCATTAAAATATTTGCATCTATTAAAAACTCAACTAGATTCCTTCCCCACACACAAACATTACTAAACTCACGAACTAGCTTTGCCTACCATAACGCCCAACAGCGAAAACAAAATGGAGTTTGCCCTTGGAAGAAAAATTGATACTTGTTGATCCAGACGATCGTGAAATCGGCTCTGCACCGAAGTTGCACGTCCATCAACAGGGTCTTTTACACCGAGCATTCTCGATCTTCATTTTCGATGGCAACGGCCGTGTACTGTTGCAACAACGGGCACTGGGCAAATACCACTCTCAAGGCCTGTGGACCAACGCCTGCTGTGGACATCCGCGCCAGGGTGAGCGGACCCGCGCCGCAGCCAAACGCCGGCTGCGCGAAGAAATGGGGCTCACCTGCAAACTGACGCCGGTCTCCACCCTGCTCTACCACGAACGCGTGTCAAACCAGCTCATCGAGCATGAATACGACCACGTGTTCGCCGGTATCAGCCGTACTCCACCGATTGCCAATCCCGAAGAAGCCCACAGCTGGCAATGGCAGAAGCTCTCCGATATTCCGGGACGCATCGCGGCAACCCCTGAAGCCTTCAGCATCTGGTTTCGTCGGATCTTCGAACAAGTCGGGCCGGCCGGGGTACGCAGCTGGAAAGAACTCGCGCACAGTCACCGCTGAGCGGTGTTGCTTCGTCCATACCTTCACGAGAAATCAGCCATGAGCAGCCCCCCCCAAAAAATCACCCTCGCCGATGAAACCCGCCTGCCTTATCAAATCATCCAGGGCTCCAGCATCGACAGTTATCAGGAGAAGGTCGTGTACACCTACGGCGACAGCCCTGAGGACTGGCGCAAGGCAATCGGCAATTACATCCTGTTCCAGTTCGGTGTCTACGACGATCCACGTTCGACTCCGCCCATCAGCCTCGACGAGTCCGGCATCCGCTATTTCGAACGACAACTGAAACTCGCCGGCCTCGAAGAACCGAATCGCCCACCGATCAAACGCATCCTCGACATCGGTTGTGGCTGGGGCTACATCCTCAAATACCTGGCGGAACGCTTCCCCGAATGCCAACGCCTGGACGGGGTCAACGTCAGCCGCCGACAACTGGAACACTGCGCGAAATTCCACGCCGAGCAAGGGTTGTCCGAACGCATCAACCTCTACCTGTGCAACGCCAAGGATATCGAGCTGCTTCCGGGCGCGGATGAACCCTACGACCTGGTGATCATCCGCGGCGTGATCTCGCACTTCCCCGACGAGCTCTACGAAACCACCATGCAAGCCCTCGCCGGCCGAGTACGCGAAGGCGGTGTGGTGGTCATCGCCGACAACCTCTACAACACCCCTCCCGCAACCTACACCCCCGACACCCCGGACGAAGTCGACCGCCTCGCCTGCAAACACCGCAAATCACCGGCGTACTTTCGTGAAGTGCTTGAGGAAAGTGGCTTCACGATCCACGACATGCGGGTACTGCCCTCAAATATCGATGTGGCGCGTTGGTTGATGGATTCGAAAGCCAATATCGAAAACAAGGAGTTGTTCCCTTATGGGGTAACGGGGGCGTTGGAAGAGTTGCGGGTGCTGGCAGAGAACTGGTCGGTGGCGCTGATTAAGAACAAGGTTTCGACGTATAGCGTGGTTGTGAAAAAACCAAAGAATAACTAAGCGAATTTTTCAGGAGACGTATATGAACCGGATCACGCTTCCCCCTATGGCTAACCCATTCCCATACGCTACCCATCCCAATGTCGACTTAGAACATCCAGATAAGTGCCGAATTGAGTCAACCACACGAGACTATGCGGATCGTTTCAAATTGTATTGGGATGATACTCAGCGACAACGTATGAGAAGTCTTGAAAGCGCTCGCCTAGCCGCCCTTATGTACCCAAGAGGTTCCGACGAATTATTGCAAATTGGTTCAGATTTTGTGCTATGGGCATTTGCATACGACGACGAGTATTGCGATGAAGGCCCGATGAGTTTGAAACCTGCAACATTCATCAATAATGCTGCCGAAATCCAGCGAACTTTGGAGTCGCCCGAACATGCAGTATCCAATGATCGCTATGCCCTGGCTATGCGCGACTTGCGATGCAGGCTTGATAGGTATGCAACACCAACACAGGTTGGGCGATTTGTAGAAGGTATGAGAGCCTACATGATGACCGAGATATGGAAGGCTGTAATACCTAACCCGTCGCTCAACGAATATCTGGTAATGCGTATGTATGGTGGGGGAGGATGGGCTTTTCCAATACTCAATCACGTCATCGCTGGCATAGATATATCACAAGATGAATACGAGGACAGGCGTGTCCGGGCTCTGACAGAAATGATGGTGACTCTAATGGTATGGGACACTGACCCTTATGGTTATGTGAAAGAGTGTGCCCGAGCCGTCGACGGAAAGGAGCACAATCTGATCAGAATTCTGTGCAGGGATTACAACTACTCGTTCGAACAAAGCATGCATAGTTACTTAGAAATGAGGCGACGTCTAATCAGTCTTTTTTACCGTCTGCGTGCTGCCGTATTTACCGAAGCATCACCTGCAGTACGTTCATACATTGACAGTTTGTCCGAATACTACAGCGGTGCTCTGGTTTGGACACAAGCGAATAATCGTTACGGCTCCATAAGTGGTGTCAGCCTCACAGGTGCTTTTGAAGGCGGCGAATTGACTCAAGAAGCTCCTCCGGAAAGCTTCGAGTCCTTGGGACTCTCATCGTTTGAATGGTGGTGGAAATACGATCCTGCGCGGGCACCCGACTATCGCCGTCGGTCCATTCACGGCTGATACGAGGAATCACCATGAAAGTCATCCTCGCCCAACCCCGTGGCTTCTGTGACCCTACGCGATATTGCCGGCGAAAGTTGGTGGAACGGTCCCGATCAACCTGCTCAATCCACGGTCCATCTGACGAAACTCAATCCCCGTGACGAGGGGGCTTGCCCCCTCGTCACGGGTTGTGCTCTGCGCGTCAATCGTAAGGATCGAAATTATCCAGCGCCCGATTTACCAGCAACTCGCTCAGTACAATCATCTGCTGAATCGCCAACGCCACATGACGCCGCGAACCTTCCAGTTCGAAGGCCGGATTACTGGCCGAACGGAAGTTGAGTGAGGAAAAGAGTTACTGGCAGGCGTAAGGTGCTGGTGAGAGACCTGACGCGGACTGTCTGACAGCAGACAGCCCCTTGTGGCGAGGGAGCTTGCTCCCGCTCGGCTGCGCAGCAGTCGTAACCTCTGTCACTCGGTCCTCCAGCAAAACCGCATCGAATGGTGTTGGGACCGCTTCGCGCTCCAGCGGGAGCAAGCTCCCTCGCCACAAGGTTGTGCTTTACGCGTCGGAGTCGTAAGGATCGAAATTATCCAGCGCCCGGTTCACCAGCAACTCGCTCAGTACAATCATCTGCTGAATCGCCAACGCCACATGACGCCGCGAACCTTCCAGTTCGAAGGCCGGATGACTGGCCGAACGGAAGTTGAGTGAGGAAAAGAGTTACTGGCAGGCGTAAGGTGCTGGTGAGAGACCTGACGCGGACTGTCTGACAGCAGACAGCCCCTTGTGGCGAGGGAGCTTGCTCCCGCTCGGCTGCGCAGCAGTCGTAACCTCTGTCACTCGGTCCTCCAGCAAAACCGCATCGAATGGTGTTGGGACCGCTTCGCGCTCCAGCGGGAGCAAGCTCCCTCGCCACAAGGTTGTGCTTTACGCGTTGGAGTCGTAAGGATCGAAATTATCCAGCGCCCGATTTACCAGCAACTCGCTCAGTACAATCATCTGCTGAATCGCCAACGCCACATGACGCCGCGAACCTTCCAGTTCGAAGGCCGGATGACTGGCCGAACGGAAGTTGAGTGAGGAAAAGAGTTACTGGCAGGCGTAAGGTGCTGGTGAGAGACCTGACGCGGACTGTCTGACAGCAGACAGCCCCTTGTGGCGAGGGAGCTTGCTCCCGCTCGGCTGCGCAGCAGTCGTAACCTCTGTCACTCGGTCCTCCAGCAAAACCGCATCGAATGGTTTTGGGACCGCTTCGCGCTCCAGCGGGAGCAAGCTCCCTCGCCACAAGGTTGTGCTTTACGCGTTGGAGTCGTACGGATCGAAATTATCCAGCGCCCGGTTCACCAGCAACTCGCCCAGCACCACCATCTGCTGAATCGCCAACGCCACATGACGCCGCGAACCTTCCAGTTCGAAGGCCAGATCGCTGGCCGAACAGAAGTTGAGTGAGGAAAAGAGTTACTGGCAGCCGTAAGGTGCTGGTGAAAGACCTGACGCGGACTATCTGACAGCCGACAGTTCCTTGTGGCGAGGGAGCTTGCTCCCGCTCGGCTGCGCAGCAGTCGTACCCCCCTGTCACTCGGTCCTCCAGCAAAACCGCATCGAATGGTTGTGGGACCGCTTCGCGCTCCAGCGGGAGCAAGCTCCCTCGCCACAAGGTTGTGCTTTACGCGTTGGAGTCGTACGGATCGAAATTATCCAGCGCCCGGTTCACCAGCAACTCGCCCAGCACCACCATCTGCTGAATCGCCAACGCCACATGACGCCGCGAACCTTCCAGTTCGAAGGCCAGATCACTGGCCAACACATTCACCGACGCCAGGGTTTCGCTGGCGTGGGCCAGCAAGGTTTCGTTGTCGACATCGGGAATGACCACAAACATTTTGCCCGGCCGGGTATCGAGTTTCGGTGGCTGGGTGAACGGCGGTAAGTGGTAATCCAGCGCACGCTCGGCGGCTTCATGCAGCTTGCTGGAATCGAGAGAATCGTAAGGGGAAACGCTTGGGTTTTCGGGAGGATTGGGGGTGATTTTGACCATGGGTAAAACTCCTGACATTCATGAAGCTCACCAGCATCGTGACCAAACAATGGGTGGTGGGCGGTACGCAGGTTGGTCAACCGGGAAGTCAGGCACCCGGCGCACTCGAAAGTGCCCCGCGCACAGCCCACCGCGAAGCATAACGGCAAGTGCAAAAAAAAGCGCCGACATGCTTAGGTTGGCGCTCATGCGCCTGACATTGAACAGGTGACCAAACCCGGCCGCTGAATTGGCAGCGACCCGCAAACACTAGTCCCGTGCCCTTCCTAACCACAACCTGAAAACCTCGTCGGAGAATTCCCCGGTCGACACCGCTTCTGTAGGAGCAAGGCTTGCCCGCGATGAACGAAAACGCGGTCTACCTGACGAAACGCGTTTAATGATGAATAGCCCTGCCCCCTACAAACACTAAACAACTCACCTCGCCGCACGCTGAAATATGCGGTTGCATGCCAATTACCGGCCTCATAACATCGCCCCCTCAACGGGTACAGCGGAGCTGTTCAACAAAAACCCGCATTCAAGGAACCAGAATGAGCCATCGCATCCACTGCAGCATCAAAGCACCTCCCCGCTCGGGCCTGACCCGGGATCAACTGTGGGAAGCCGACGATAAAGGCCTGATCAAATGTTGGGAAGTCGGCCGCGAACGTGCCGCTAAATTCCCCGATCTTGCAAAACGCTGCCTGGCCGGCGAACTCCCGGTACTCGGTTGGAAAGGTGGCGTCAGCCGCAGCCTGAAGAAACGCGACAAGTTCGGCTCCCTCAAATACCTCGCCCAATGGCAAGGCCTGCGCGGTGAAGACCTGGACATCGACCTGACTCAGGAACGGACGTTGACCTGCTCCAGCACCAGAATGGTCGTGACCTTCACCCCCGACCGCTCGAAATACTTCAACCAGCCGTCGGAAATGGAAGCCTAGGAGCAGGACGCATGGTCGATTTACATCAGGAATTTCAGAACAGTGCGCTTTTTCACGAGGCACGGATTGATCGCCGCTCGGCCGACGCATTGGTGGGCATTGCCGCTGGCCTCGCCGCCGATGGCAAAATCAACCTCCAGGAAGCCGAGTTTCTCAAGAGCTGGATCGAAAACCATCTCAGTCATTTGAGCGACCCGGTCGTCAACCTCCTCTACAAACGCCTCGCCAGCATGCTCAGCGATGGAGTTCTGGATGCTGAGGAATCAGCCGAACTGCTGGAAATGCTGCATCAGTTTGCAGGTCTTCCTGTCGGTTCGGCTCAAACCTTTACGACGCCTACCAGCCTCCCCCTGAACAATCCGCCGCCCGTATTGAGCTGGGCTGACAAGGTGTTCATCTTTTCCGGCGTCATGGCTTACGGTCCTCGAAAAGACTGTGAATCATTGATCCTAGAGCGCGGCGGGTTGATTGGAGGCTCAGTCAACAAGAAGGTCCATTATCTGGTGGTCGGCAGTATCGGCAATGATCAATGGCTGCACAGTAGTTACGGGACCAAGATCAAAAAAGCCGTCGAACTCAGAGAAAGCGGAGTGCCGATCGCCATTGTCAGTGAAGAGCACTGGCAAAAAGTGCTGTTCGCATAACTCTCCGATCTGGCGTCTTGTGGGGGACTGGCCATACGAGCTTGATGGATAGATTGGCGCACCCCCTTACCTCGCTTTTCAGCAGTAAGCCGGGCAAAACATCGTTACACTTGCCGCCCCAAAGGACGCGATCAGGACAAGGAATGTTACCCACCTCTTCTACCCTCCGGCGCACGCTGGTGGGTTGGTTGTATGCCGCCGCCATGGCGCATCTGCTTGTCAGCGTCATGCTGACCTGGGCTGGCCACTCGGGTTTGCTCGATGGCTATCTGCAAATCATCGAACAAGGCTTCTGGGCAGACGCCGCGCCTGCTGCTGCCCGCGCACAACAGGTCTGGTGGCTGGCGTTGTTCGGCGCCACCCTGCAAAGTTACTCGCTGTACATGCTGGCGCTGGTGCACATCGGCAACCGCCTTGAAAGCCCTATGGCGTGGGGCTGGTTAATTGCCGGGATCGTGCTCTGGGCCCCTCAGGACATGCTGATTTCGATTCAGGCCAACGTCTGGTCACACTTGTGGATTGACAGCTTTGCGCTGCTCACCCTGCTGCCGCCCCTGTTCTGGCTGTATCGCCATGACCGCCGTCCTCCCCCTGTCAATGTATTGAGTGAATCCGACCATGGCTGATTTTTCCCTTCTGGACTGGGCGCTCACGCTGTTGATTGCCCAAGCTGTTCTGGGTGCGCTGGATACCCTTTATCACCACGAACTGACCGTCGCCCTGCCCTATCGCCACAGCGCACGGCTGGAGTTGTCGATCCACGCGTTGCGTTCATGTTTCTACGGCATCCTGTTTCTGGGCATGGCACACCTGGCCTTCCAGGGCACGTGGGCAATTGTCATTGCGCTGCTGTTCGCGCTGGAAATCGGCCTGACGCTGTGGGACTTCGTGGTCGAGGATCGCAGCCGCAAATTGCCGGCCATCGAGCGCATCATGCACACGGTTCTGGCAGTCAATGGCGGTGCGTTCTTCGCGTTGTACGGGGTGCAACTGGCGCAATGGGCAACGCTGCCTACCGCCCTGAGCCCTATCGATTTCGGCTGGCGCGGTTGGGTGCTGACGCTGTTCGCGATCGGCGTCACCGCCTCCGGTATTCGCGATGGGCTGGCGGCGCTTCGCATGCAGCGCGAAGGCAAACCGGCCAACCCGTTCGCGGGGCTTGCCTATAAGCGTGTACTGGTCACCGGTGGCACCGGTTTTATCGGTGAAACCCTGGTCAATCAACTGCTCGACGCCGGTCACACCGTCAGCGTGCTGGCCCGCGATCCGTTGAAAGCCGCTTACCTGTTTGACGGCCGTGCTCGCTGCCTGCGCTCGCTGAGCAAACTGGGCTACAACGAAACCTTCGATGTGGTGATCAATCTGGCGGGCGCGCCGGTTGCCGGTCCGCGCTGGAGTGCCAAGCGTCAGGCGCAATTGCTGGCCAGTCGGGTCAACACCACGCAAGGGTTGATGACCTGGTTGAAGAATGCCCGGCACAAACCGGCGCTGTGGGTTCAGGCCTCGGCCATCGGGTTTTACGGCGTGCGTGACGCCAGTGAAAGCCTTGATGAAAGCGCCACCAAGGGCGAGGGTTTCATGGCTGAGCTATGCGCACGCTGGGAGGCCGCCGCACAACCGGCCAGCGAACTCGGCGTGCGTCAGGTGGTCATGCGTCTGGGTGTGGTGTTCGGCCCGGGCGGCGCGTTGTTGCCGTTGCTGATTCCATTCCGTTTGGGGTTCGGTGGGCGCATGGGCGATGGCCAGCAGATCATGAGCTGGGTGCACCGCGACGATGTGATTCAAGTGATCGCCCGTGCATTCGACGACAACAGCCTGAGCGGCACCTACAACCTGGTCGCACCGGATGCAGTCAGTCAGGCAGTGTTCGCCGACAGCGTCGGTAAAGTCCTGAAGCGCCCGGTGTGGTTCCACATCCCGGCGGCCCCGGTGCGCACCCTGGCTGGCGAAATGGCGCAGTTGTTCTTCGATGGCCAACGGGTGGTGCCAGTTCGCCTGACGGAGGCTGGCTATACCTTCCGTTACCCGACCCTCGACGCTGCCCTGCGCGACCTGGCTTGAGGACTGTGATGAGCAAGCCCCTTTTGTACTTGCTGGCCGGCAACGGCAGCGCCGCCGATTGGTGGGATGATGCACTGCCGTACTTTCAGCGCTATCAGGTGGTGCCGCTGGAGCTGCCGGGTTTCGGGAACAACCCTCAAGCGCCCTGCGAGGACCTCGCCGCCTACGCTCAGGCGTTGCTGGCAGCGACCGTCAAAGGCAGCGTAATCATGGCGGTCGGCGTGAATGCGTTGCTGGTATTGCATGCGCTGCAACGGCAACCGGGGCACTTTTGCAGGAGTGTATTGCTGGCGCCAGTGGGGGCGTTTTTGTGGCAACGACGTCTGCCGGCGTTGATGTCACCACTGCCCATTCGCAAGACCATCCACTGGTTGCTGGCGAACAAACCCACGCTGTTTGCACACAAGTTTTCCAGCCAGACCTGGACACCCGCGCAGTACCGACGCATGGGCGCCGGTTATGCACGCTGCCGGGCGTTTGTACCGCACTGGGATCTGGTGCGAGCGGACACCGCGTTGCCATTGCTGGAATGGATCAACGATCCGGTCGAGCTGGTCTGGGGCGATCAGGACAAAGTGCTGGGCATCGAGCAAGCCGCCGCATGGTCGGCGATTCTGGCCCGTGCCGATTTGACCATCAGCCTGAAACCCGGATGGGGCCATTACCCATGGATCGACTCACCGGCCGAATTCGCGGCGTGGCTGGAATCGGGTGAGCGCGGATTCGTCGCGCACACCAAGGGCGGGCGTTTACGTCTGGCAACACTGGCCGGGCAAGCAGTTCCCCCTGCGCTATCACTCAATGACTGCAACGACTCACGCTTGCCGGCGTTTCTCGCCAGCCAACCGAACGCCACTTGGGCGGTGCGCTCTTCCAGCTATGGAGAGGATCAGGCCGATGCGGCGAACGCCGGTTTGAGCACCACGTTCCTGCGTGAGCCGACGCACAGCGTGCCTGCGCGGATTGCCGAGTTGAGTTCGTCCGGGGTCGAGGAAGTGGTGGTGCAACGCTTCATCACTCCCCAGCTGTCCGGGATTGCCTTTGTACGTCATCTGTCGGTCGAGCTGGAATGGGTCGAGGGTCACCTCGAGTCACTGGCAGACGGCCAGGTAAGTCCGCAGCGGGCGATTGTTTCGCGGCTCGGTGCCTCCTGGAGCAGCGATACATTCAAGCCATCCCATGGCTTGACCGCGGACCTGCTGTGGCGCTTTTTACAGAACGTATTGCGGGTCTTCCACTATGTGCCCGGCGACGTCGAATGGGCCTGGGACGGTACGCAATTGTGGTTGCTGCAATACCGGCCGATCAGCGATTACGGCTGGCGTCGACACCTGACCGCCGCCAACATCGCCGAGATCCTGCCGCCACAACCGAGCCGTCTGGTGGAGTACGCCCAACGACGTGCAGCGGCCAGTATTCCGGCGATCATGGCGCGCTGGGATTCACGCATATTGCAGGACAACGAGCCGTTCACTGCGGTGTTCGGCGGCGCCTCCTATATCAACAACGACCTGTTTCTCGCCCGCCTGGCGGACTGGGGAATCTCCGCCAGCAGCTACGCCGGTGAAGTCGGTGGTGCGACGCCGGAGCTGCCTTGGCGGCCTCTGCGTCTTTTGCGTTCGCTGCCGTTATTGCTGCGTATGCAACGCATCGCTCGCGGGCATTTGCCGACGCTGGAAAGCCGATTGCAGCGCTTCGACCAGGAGTTGACAGACCTGATCGCGCAAAGCGCCGACGGCCAGCAACTCGCCGACTGGTTCACCCGGTTCTATGTGTTTGTGGTGCAGGGAAACCTGTGTATCGCCACAGCGTTGGCCAGCAGTGGTGGCGATCTGCTGGGGCGCCCACCGACAGCGTATGACAACCTTGAGCACAGCCCACATCGACTGCCATGGGAAACCGATCCGGCGACGCCACGCCCGGCACCGACCGAGCTGCCGCTGCAGGCATTCCCGCGATGGTCCCGGGCCATCCACCTGGCTCATTCAGCGGGTGCGCCAGGCTTGCGCGGTTACTACCTGCAAGTGCGCGAGTGGTATCGCGACAACCTGATGCGGCTGTTCTTTCGCCTGCACCATGCCATGCCGATGGCGGATCGGGCGCACTGGTTCGGAGCCCATCCGGAGATTCGCACGCGTGACGGCAGCTTCTGGCAGGACGGTCGTGAAGGCACCGAGCAGGCCACGGGGTTCATGATCTATCCGGGGCAGGTCCAGGGCATTCTGGGTGACGACATTCTGCTTGAAGACACCCTGGACCCCGGACGACACGCGCACTACCAGACCGCGCGGGCGGTGATCGCACGCATGGGCGGACGCTTGTCCCACGGCTCGACCTTGCTGCGTGAACTGCGCAAACCCTCGGCAGTGCTGCCCCAGGTCGATCTGGCGTGGTTAGGCCGCGAAGTGCGGTATTGCGATGGTGAGTTGACGTTGGTGAAGTAAGCGCAAGCCTTACATCTCGCAGGTCTCAGCGACACAGCAGTCTTCGCGCGAAAACCGCTCGCGGTACGCCTGCGGTGTCACCCCCATGGCCCGCAGGAAACTACGGCGCAGGGTTTCTTCGCTGCCAAACCCGCATTGCACGGCGATCCGTTTGATCGGCACTCCGGTGTCACTCAGCAATCGTCGTGCGGTTTCGACGCGGATCAGTTCGATGGCCCGCGCCGGGGTCTGACCGGTGTCGGCGCGATAGTGTCGGATAAAGCTGCGTTCGCTCATGCCCGCTTGCAGCGCCAGCGCCGGGATGCCGAGGTCCAGGCTGAGGTTTTCGGCGATCCAGGCGTGCAGTTCATCAAACCGATTGCCGTGCTGTTGCAGGTCCAGCGTTACGCTGAACTGTGACTGGCCGCCCGGTCGCTTGAGGAACACCACCAGTTGCCGGGCGACTTCCAGGGCGATCCCACGACCGAGATCTGCTTCCACCAGCGCCAACGCCAGGTCGATGCCGGCCGTAACCCCGGCCGAGGTCCAGACCGGGCCGTCGTTGATAAAGATCGGGTTGGGCTCGACTCGCAGTTGCGGGTGCTTTTGCGCCAGCTGATCGCAGCGGGTCCAGTGGGTGACCACGCGACGACCGTCGAGCCAGCCGCTGGCGGCCAGTAAAAACGCCCCGGTACACACCGACGCCACACGCCGGGAAACCGCAGCCTGTTGACGCACCCAATCCACCAGCACAGCGTCTTCGGCTGCCGTGTAAACACCCCAGCCGCCCGCGATGATCAGCGTATCGGAAGACTCGCTCGGCAACGGTTCGGCCAACAGCGCCAAGCCGGCCGAGGACATCACCGCCCCGCCGCCATCGGCAATCACCGTCGGCGCATAGGGCGGCGGTAATCCTCGCTGCGCGGCCATGTCATTGGCCGAGGCAAACACCTGCAATGGCCCGGTGACGTCGAGCAATTGCACATTGGCGAAGGCCAGCACATGAACGGTTTTCGGTGAGTTCGGCATGATTGGCGTAATTCGAGGGCTGATTGGCGTATACGCCAAATCCTACGAGCCTACAGTCAAACCGTCCACCCAATAAGGCTGTGAACACGCAGACCAAGGAGATAGCGTCATGACGTTGCAGATCGGTTTTCTGTTGTTTCCACAGGTGCAGCAACTGGACCTGACCGGACCTTACGATGTGTTGGCCTCGCTGCCGGACGTAAAGGTGCATTTGATCTGGAAGGACCTGGTCCCCGTGACGGCAAGCACCGGTCTGGTCCTGAAGCCGACCACCACGTTCGATGACTGCCCCGACCTGGATGTGATTTGCATCCCCGGAGGCAGCGGCGTCGGGCCATTGATGGAAGATCCGCAGACCCTGGCGTTCATTCGCAAACACGCCGCCCAGGCACGCTACGTGACTTCGGTGTGCACCGGTGCATTGGTGCTCGGCGCGGCGGGCTTGCTCAAGGGAAAACGGGCGACGACCCACTGGGCCTATCATGAATTGCTGAGTCTATTGGGCGCCATTCCGGTTCGGGACCGGGTGGTACGCGACGGCAATCTGCTGACCGGTGGCGGGATCACGGCGGGGATCGATTTTGCCCTGACCCTGGCCGCTGAGTTGTACGACAAAGACACTGCGCAATTGGTGCAGCTGCAACTCGAATACGCGCCCGCACCACCCTTCAACTCGGGCGACCCGCAAACCGCGCCAAAAGCCGTGCTGGAGGAAGCCTATCGGCGTGCAGCCTCCTCGCTCAATCAGCGCACGCTGATCACCGAGCGTGTGGCCGCACGTCTCGGTTAAGCGCTTGGTCAGGTCTGAAACAGACTTTTACAGCGCCCATAAAAAAACCCGCCGAAGCGGGTTTTCCAAGACCATGACGACATCCTGTCGCTGCATTCCTTGCAAATGGTCGATCATCCATGACCCTGAGCGCGTCCTGCGCTGCAGTTGATGGAGTCAGATTAGGCCTGAATCCACAGGCGCAAAAGACGACATACCATCGCCCGTGCGTAAGCCATTGGCTATACGTCAGGTCCAGCCCCAATCGGCCGATTCCTGCAGGCAAAAAAAACCCGCCGAAGCGGGTTTTCAAGACCATGACGACATCCTGTCGCTGCGATCCTTGCAAATGGTCGATCATCCATGATCCTGAGCGCGTCCTGCGCTTCAGTTGATGGGTGTAGATTACGCTTCGGATCCAATCTGAAACAGGAGACATAGCTACTACTTCGTGTAAGACATTCGCCATTGCAGCACTTCCGAAAACCCTTAGACACCCCAGGTTTCAAGTGCCTGAGTCGCGTGTTTCGCGTCAGCTACGGCTCGCAATTCATTGTTCGACAAAGGCTTTCAGATTCACCAACGCGTGATCCCACTGCTGACTGATGATTTCCAGCGAGCGGCGCGCCTCGTCCAGTTGTGTCGGCTCGAAGACCCATCGGCGTTCACGGCCCCGCTTGGTGTCACGCACCAGACCGGCGTCAGCCAGCACCCGCAGGTGTTTGGTTACAGCCTGGCGGCTGATGTCGGTGCCGGCGGTCAACTGCGCGATCGACATTGCCCCGCCACCACACAACACGTCGATCAGCCGCAGCCGGGTTTCGTCGCCAAGTGCGGCGAAGGTCAGTGCCGAGCGGCCCAGCGCAGTAGTGGCCGACGGCGTATCCAGCGTTAAGGCGTCAGGGGGTGGCAAGGTACGTCTCGATGTTGGTCATTTGTTCATCCCAACCGCGACTGTTCATGCGGAAGGCTTTCAGACGGCGTTCTGCCGGAATGTTATCGAAACCGGACTCGACGACCTTCAGCAACGTGCCGCCGTCCATGTCTTCAAGCTCGAACAGCACCAGGGTGGTGGGCTCCGACGAATAGTCCATGCCCGGCTCCACTGCATACGGATGCCAGCGAAACGCAAACACCCGCTCGGGCTCGACCCGCGCCACCTGCACGTCCCAGACCAGATGTTCATAGCCCGGATAAGTGATTTGCCCCTGGGTTCGCTCACCGGCAACAAAGCGTTTGCCCTCGAGCGCGACACCAAACCACTTGCCGAAGGACTCGGCATTGGCCAAGGCGCGCCAGACGGTGGAGCGTGGAGCCTTGAGCAGGATCTTTCTTTCGATGCGATCTGATGAGTGCATAGGTCACCTCCTTTGATGAACACTAGGCCCGGATGGCTGAATGCGCAACTTTCTGGTTGCATAAAAACATTCGGACAGGCTTTACCTTTCTGTCATGACGCCTGGAAATGCTAACGTCGCCAGTGAACTGACTCAAAACAAGGATGCTTCATGTTGCCTACCCTTTCGGAGCGTTATCGCGGCTGCCTGCTGGGGCTGGCTTGCGGCGACGCAGTCGGTACAAGCGTAGAGTTCAAACCGCGCGGGTCGTTCCCGGCGCTCACCGACATGGTGGGTGGTGGCCCGTTCAATCTGAAGCCGGGCCAGTGGACCGATGACACGTCGATGGCCCTGTGCCTGGCCGAAAGCCTGCTCACAAAAAATGGTTTTGACGCCTTCGACCAGATGGGGCGCTATCTCAATTGGTGGCAATGGGGTTACCTGAGCTCGACTGGCGACTGCTTTGATATCGGCATGACCGTGCGCGAAGCCCTGACTCATTATCAGGAAACCGGCAATCCATTTGCCGGATCGACCGATCCGTTCAGCGCAGGTAACGGTTCGCTGATGCGATTGGCACCAGTGGTGCTGTTTTACTTCCCTGCTATAGGCCATGTCAGGACGTTTTCCAGCGATAGCTCTCGAACCACTCACGCTGCGCCTGAAGCCATCGAATGCTGCCAGTTGTTCGCTGGATTGATTTGCGAAGCATTGCAGGGCGCGTCGAAATCGGATTTACGACACTTGGGCCACGGACACTTTTCAGAACCCAAAGTCGCCACGATTGCCAGTGGCAACTATCTCGCCAAACCAAAATCCGAGATCGTGGGTACAGGCTACTGCGTTGCCTCGTTAGAGGCGGCGTTGTGGTGTTTTCATCACACCGACAGCTTCGAAGACGCCATTCTGCAAGCCGCCAACCTGGGTGATGATGCTGACACTACCGCCGCTATTGTCGGGCAGTTGGCCGGAGCTTTTTACGGTGTAAAAGGAATCCCCAAGAGTTGGCTTGCGAAGCTGCACATGCACGATGAGATTGAAACGACAGCCGACGCATTGTTACAGGCATCAAACACCCACCACACTCACGACTGATCCGACCGCCAGGTTTTGCCGCCGGGTTCATGCGTCACCTCCTGTGATCAACACCAGGCCCCAATGGCGATTGCGCAGCCTTCAGGTTGCGCAATCGCCATTGGGGTCGATCTTCACTGCCTGTCTGCGTATCAGGTGTTGTTGCAACCCTTGGCGATGGAGTCTTCATTGGAGGTGTAAGGTCTGGAAGGTTCCAGGTTCCACTCAGGCTTGTTGCGGGCAATGTTGAAATGGCAGACCAACTGGCGGCGCATGCTGCCGATGTTGCTGTCACGGTTGTCCGGGTTGTCTTTCCAGTTCGCGTCCAGGTAGTGATCGGCAGCCAGTTCGTTGAAGAAGTTGTTGGTCTGGCCGTCCTGTACCTTTCTGCCGCAATCGGTCGGCGTCACTTCGAGGGTCATGACCTTCTTGCCAAAGCCCGGGTCGTCACGCTCAACCCAGCTTGCGCTTTGTACGTAGCGATCACAGCCGTTCTTTTCAGTCGTGGGGTAGATCACCTGCTTTTTACTGTCGTAGACAAAGGCTGCGTCTTGTTGAGGGGTTTGCGGCAATTTCATGTTGATGACCGGCAAGTGCTGCTGCACCGCCTTGTACCATTGGATCTGATTAAGCCGGGCGCCCTCCAGGCCGCTGTCTTCGGTATAGAACAGTGCAAGGATCGATGGAGATTTCGGCGGACTCTCTTCCCACTTGGCCAAGCGCAGTTCGTTCTGGGTGCCGAACGATTCGGCAGCAATCTTGCTCATCGCGCGGATGCTTTGGTAGAAGGCCGGGCCCGAGGCACTGTTGCGTTCATCACGTACGTCGAATGAGCATTGGCGTGAATGATCCCCCCTGTTCTGCTGGTAATTGGCAGCCCATTGCTCGGCAGTGGCCACGCCTTGTTCGTGACAGAATTTTTCCACGTTGCCGGGGGTTCGCCGCGAGTCGGTGCAACCTTGTTGCCCGCGATCATCGGTGGCTGCATCGATCGGGAACGAACACAACACGGCGTAATCCTGATGGTCCTTGGGGTTACCGAAGATGGTGTCGAAAATGAAGCCGCTCTTGAGCCCATAGGCCAGCTTGCGGAACTTCGAATCCTTGCGCAGATACGAGGCGGATACCCCGCCACTCGCCTGGCTTTTCGGGCTGATGCTGTAGAACTGGTAATCGGTCGAAGGCCAGGTCGCCCGAAACAGCACACCCGAACACAGAAACGCCGGTTTGGATGGCCCGCCGCAATCTTGCCGGGTGTCGTTATAGAGTTGGTTGAGACGGGTAACCGTATCGCTGCCCAAATCGGCGTGGGCCGTGGAAAAAAATGACAGGCCAGCGATGGCAACAGCGCTGGCAATGGGTGCTTTGATTCCTTTCATAGGGATCCCTCCTGGTGGTTGAAACGGGACGGCCAGTGCAGGCCGTCATGTCCTTCTCGTTCAGCGCGGGACCGGGTTGCAACCGGCCGCTTTCGCTTCACTGTCTGAAACAGTGGGCCTGAAAGGCTCCAGGTTCCACGGCGTCTTGCTGCGGTAATTGACCAGCACGCAGTTCAGTTGCTGACGCATGCTGCCGGCAGACTTTTCTTCTTCACGCCAGTTCTGGTCGCTGCCCTTCATGGCGAACAGTTCGTCATACAACGCGCTCAATTGATTACTCGGCAGCGCCCGCCCCTCGGCGGTGGGTACGACGCTCAAGGTCCATTCATCCTTGCGGGTGCCGGGGTCGTAGCGTTTGACCCAGTTGGCCGACGCGATGTACTGACGGGGCGGTGTGCTGGCGACCGGGTCAACGGGAGCGTTGGTGTTCAGTGCGATCACCTGATCGGCGGCCACGTAGCTGAAGCGCTGCTCTGGGGGCTTGGTGAAGTCCAGGCGCAGAATCGGTACTGGGTAGCCCTGGTCATTCAATTTTTTCTGGAAGTTGCGCGCACTCTTCAGACCGTCTTCCGGCTTGGGCGGCGCCTGGTCGCCTCGGGTGGCGAAGTTTTGCGTGCTGTTGACGTTGTAGATGAAGGCATCGATGTATTTCATGTTCTCGCTGCCATCGTTGGTGGCGGAAGCGTTTTTGAGCATGAACTCGTTGACTTGGGTCTTGATCGAAAACGGGTCCTTCATGGTGGTGGTTGCACGGGACTCATGCACCCGGATCATGGCATTCCAATCACTGGGTTTTTCGGCATTCCAGGAACACTGGCTGGACTGGATGGGGCCCTTTAACAGCCCGGTGTATTGCTGGCTCCACTTTTCTGCGGTGGTGACCCCGACTTCGGCACAGGTGCCGTAAGCCCACTGGGCATTCTTGTTGTTCAGCGTGCCCTGGGCGTTTCTGGGTGGCTCCTTACTGTCAAAGAAGCCGCAGCCATACCACTTGCGTTCCGGTCCGGTGCCGCCATCGAAAGCATAGATGCAGGTCCAACCCTGCTCCTTGACCGGCCGGTTCAACGCCGCCGCATCCGTTGGGGTGCGCATGATGAAACCGGCGGGATGAATCAGAATGCTGGTGCTCAGGTCCTTGCGAATCCAGGAGTAAGAGGTCGCACCGATCTTGATCGCATAAGGGCTGTAATCCCAGGGATTGAAGGGCCCGTCATTGACCATGCGCAGCGTCACGCCGCTGCAATAATAATGACCGCGCGCGGCCCCGGAATCGATTTCCTTGCAGTCGTTATTCAGCGTGTTGTAGTTGCGGTTGATTCGATTCAGGGTCTCGATAGGATCGAGGGCGGGTTGTGCGGCTATCGCCGATAACGCAAAGGTAGAAGTGAACGCCAGAATAATTGGCGCACATGCCATAGGGCGCATGCAGACCTCCTTGTCGCAGTGCTGGATGATGATTTCCAGTTTCGCAGCGTAGACCAAACCCGGCATGTGTTCCTGTCACTGGAACTTTTTAGTCGGCGCGTCTCGGACTTATCCGATCGCCCTAAAAGAAATACCCTACGCAAAGCACCACTTTTCAAAGGATGAATCAGCATGAAAACACTCCACGGCAGTTGCCTGTGCAAGGCCATCACCTATGAACTCGACAGCCTCGACATGCCGATCAGCCACTGCCATTGCCATACCTGTCGCAAGGCGCATGCGGCGGCATTCGCTTCGACGGCCGGGGTCATGCGCGAGCATTTTCGTTGGGTCAAAGGTTTGGATAAGTTGTCATCCTTCGAGTCCTCGCCCGGCAAGCTGCGGCACTTCTGTTCGCAGTGCGGCTCGCATCTGGTGGCCGAACGTTTGGCTCAGCCGCATGTAATTGTGCGGGTGGCGACCCTTGATGATGATCCGCAGATGACGCCGCAGGCACACATCTGGACCTCTCACGATGTGCCATGGCTGGCTTATGAAGGAATGACCGAGTCTGCCGAATAACTACCGCCACGGGTTGCACAAGTGTGGCGACTGCACTTCAATCAGCCGTTCAACTCCTCGAAGACCCACGCGAGCTTTCCATGCCTCCACGCTTTTTACTGGCACTTGCGCCGCTGCTGCTGGCGCCCTTCGCCCACGCCGACGACTGCGCCAACGCCGCCGACCAACGTACGATGAGCGAGTGTGCCGCCAAGGATTACAAGAAGGCCGACACCCAGCTCAACGCCCTCTACAAGCAGATCAATGACCGCTTGAAGGACAACCTTGAGAGTAAAAAACTGCTGGTCGGTGCACAGCGTGCCTGGGTGGCGTTCCGCGATGCCGAGTGCGAGTTCTCGGCGTCCGGGGTGGCTGGCGGCAGCGTTTACCCGATGATCTACAGCAACTGCCTGGCCGGGCTGACGCTAAAACGTGTCGAGGCCTTCAAGACTTACCTCGAGTGTCAGGAAGGTGACCTGAGTTGCCCGGTTCCTTAAACGAAAAAATCGCAGTCAACACCAACCCCCGTAGGAGCTGGCGAAGCCTGCGATCTTTTGGCGTTGTTGCGTCATACCCAACTGCAATATCAAAAGATCGCAGGCGCCTACGGGGATCGCATGAGCTTTAGCGGATAAACACCTGCGCCGTGGTGATCGCCATGTCACCGCCCGGCATTTTGATGCTGCCGATCTGTTTCAGGCTGTCGGCATCAAAGATCGCCACGTCGTTGAAAGTCCCGGCCAGGTAGATCTTGCTGCCGTCCTTGTTGAAGGAAATGCAGTAGTAGGAGTGATCCAGGTTTGCCGACTGCAGCAGCTTCTTCTGTTTGATGTCGTACTTGGCCAGACGATTGAGCACGCCGTACATCAGGTTCGGGTCTTTCGGCGAGCGCATGCCGCTGAAGTAGATCTCGGTCAGCGGGCCGAAATCGGTGGTTTCGGTCTTGCCGGTTTTCAGGTCGATGCTGAACAGGCCATAGAGGTTTTCGGCAGTGGCCGGGTCCTGTTTCTTGTCCTTGAATTTCGCCGTGGTGTAGAGCAGCGAGAAGTCGTGCCGGTACGTCTGCTGGTTCCACACGTAGAGCACGTCCGGCGCGCTGTAGTTCGGACGTTTCCAGTGGCGACTGGGGATCAGCACGTCGAACTTGCCGGTTTTCACGTTGACTTTGTAGATGTCCGCACCCGCCACATACAGCGTGCCGTCATCACCGCTTTGCATGATGGTCAGCTGGCGCGGTGCCGGGAAGCTGCGAACCGGTTTGGCGCTCATGCCGGCATCGGTGGTGTAGACATCCAGCCGTGGTGGCTGCACTTCGTAGTGATCGTTGAGCATCAAGGTCGGGTTGGCGACGGTGTACAGCTCCTTGGCGTCGTGACTGAGGGTGAACGCGAACATCGACCGCGCCTTCTCCCCCGGTTGCTGGGTGATACTGGCATGGAACACCTGCTTGCAGCTGTCGAGTTCGACGCCGTAAATGTCCGCGTAGTGGTTGTTCAGCACGTAGGCGGTCTTGCGGTCCGGCGACAACTGAATGGTGCCGGGGCCAAAGGCGTCCGGCAGTTTGCAGGTCTTGTACAAGCTATCGGTTTTAAGGTCGATGACGTTCAGGTTGTTCGGGTAATTGGTGGTCAGCATGTACTCGTGACCATTTTGAAGCACAGTGTTTTCATCGGCCAGAACACTGAGTGAGCAGACACTCAGGAGGGCAGAAGCGGCCAGGCCGCAGGCATTGATGCGAAGCATGCTGGAATCCTTCTTCGGTCCGATTACTTGTCTTTAGGGAACACGGTGCCCAGGTTGCGCCAGCTCTCGTTGGAAGCTTGGGCGTCCTTGTTCCAGTCCGGGTAGGTGCTCATCATGTCCGGCACCTGGGCCGGCCACCAGCAAGGGTCGGAACAGCCATAAAGGTCAGCTTCCATCGGCTGGCACAGCGACGACACACCGCCAAAGGCGTCGATTTCCCAACCCGGATCGGTGGTCGAGGCGCAGCCGGCGACGGAACTCATGGCCACCACTTCTTCGATACGGTTTTCGGCCGCGGCCTGATCGAGCTTCTGCGCTTTGTTATTGATTGCCTTGAGATGTTTCATATCAGTGAGCCTTGCGCGGAGTGATGTAACTGCTGATAAACGCAGGGTTGTGAGCCATGATCCGGGTGTAGACCTCGATGCCGAAGTCGACCCAGTCACGCATCAGTTCGCAGTAGTGATAGGTCGGATGAGTCGGGTCGCCATAACGGGCGTAGCTCTCGTGGTAGCAGCCACCGGAACACAGGTTGCGGATCTGGCAGTCTTCGCAGCCGGTGTTGGTCCGGTCCAGACGCTGGGACAGGAAATCGTTCAACTCAACCTGTTTCACGCCGCTGTGGACGTTGCCGAAGGTCGGCAATGACGAACCGGTGAAACGGTGGCAGAGGTTGAGTTCGCCCTTGTGATCCACCGCCAGCATCTTCAGCCCGGCGCCACACGGCAGGGCTTTCTTGTGGCCCTCGTGGATGTCGGTGATCAACTGGTGCAGGTTGGAAAAACCGATGTTGCGATGCTCCAGCGCCGCTTCCAGATAACGTCGGCCGAGTTTCTTCATGTTGGCGAAAACTTCGATCAGTTCGTCGCTGGACAGGTTGAAGCTGCTGATATCACCCGAGGTCACCGGGGCAAAACCGACTTCGGCAAAACCCAGCTCGTTGAACAGGTGGTCCCAGATGGTTTCGACGTCAGTGACGCCAGTGGTCAGGGTCACACGCGCGCCGACCGGGCGGCTGTTATAGCGCGACAGCAGCATCTCGGCCTTGCGCCGGACCACGTCATAGGTGCCCTGCCCGCCCACGGTGATACGGTTGCGGTCGTGCACGGTTTTCGGTCCGTCGATGCTCACCGACAAACCAAAGCGATGGGCATTCAGGTAATCGACCGTTTCCTCGGTGAGCAGCGTGGCGTTGGTGGTCATGACGAACTCGACAAACTTGCCGGCCTCGCGAAAACGCTTCTCGCAATAGTCGACCATGTACTCGATCAGCTTGCGATTGCTCAACGGCTCGCCACCGAAGAACACCACGGTGAAACGCTCTTCGTCAGGGGATTCGCGCAGCAGCATTTCCACTGACGCGACGGCGGTGTCGACGTCCATCTTCTTGCCGGCGGACGGCTTGTCGAGGTCTTCCTTGTAGCAATAGGTGCAGCTCAGGTTGCAGCCGGTATTGACGTTGAGCACCACGGTGTTGATCGCCGTGCGTTCGACCCGTTTGGTGCCGATGTCCGGGGTCAGCGGCGAGCCGTCGCTGACCAGTTCCAGGGAGATCAACTCACGCAGGGTTTCGCTGATTTCTTCACCGTTGAAGCGTGCCGCCAAACGCTGGATCAAGTCCTCCGAGGAACAGCCGGGACCACGCAAGGTATCGATGATGGTGCCAGTCAGTTCATCACTGGCGAACAGCGAACTGCTGGGGATATGGAACAGCATGCGGTCGGCATCGACATGCACTTCGTGCAGATTGCGCTCGACCAGATTCAAAATGGCGCCCATTACAACCTCCTGTGTAAACCCCGTTTGGCGAGGCCTGCGGTCATTCCTGAAAAGTGTCTGAAACCGTTACGTCAGCCAGTTCACGTTTTCAAATCAGGGAATGGGTGGATTGTTCCAGCGTTGCACGGTGACGATCATGTGGCCCTCGCCGGTCAGGGATTTCCCTGCATCGTCGACGGCGGCGATCACCTTGAGGTTGCCGGCGTTGTTGGTGGACATCTTGCGCGCCGGGTTCGGCCCCGCATCACCCGGGGTGAACACGCCGCTGTCGGCCTGCATGGTCCCGGCGAACTTGACGTCCTGATCTTCCTTGGCGCGGTCATCAAAGGCTTCGACCTTCCATTGCGCCGGAAACACACCAATGCGGTACGGCTTGCCATCGACGCCTTTGCCCCAGGCTTCGGCGTCAAAACGGCCCTGGACTTTCGGCGTCGAGCCGCCGCCCTCACCGATCCGCGCTACCGAAAACTCCGGCACCACCTTGACCTCGGCAATCTGGCTGTAAACCGCCAGCGTCGCGCCTTTCAAGTTGCCGATCGTGACCTCGCGCGCGCCCGGCTTGGCATCGGCGGCGGCTTTGAGCCTGACCTTGATGCGCTCTGGACTTTGCTCCAGCACTTGCGCCACTTGCACACCGCTGCCGAAGTTCGGCGTGCCTTGCAGGCCGCTGCCGATCAGGGTGACTTCAGTTTCGCTGCCGGCCTTGAGGTAACCCGGCTGCACCGCCAGCAAACGGTTGGAACCTTGCTTGGCGGCGATAAAGTCGAGACCGCGTTCATCGTGCTCGGCTTCAAACATCCGGCCTTGCAGCTCAGTGCCCTTGGCGGCAAACACCTGGCGCATGACCACGCCGTCGATGGTCACGTTGCCGCGCCATTCATACCCGCTGTAGAGGATTGCGCTGCCGTCACCATTGAACGGGCTGCCATCGGCGTATTGGCCTTTGACCGTGACCTTGAACTGGTCGGCGCCCGAGGCGCTGACGCTCATCACGCCGGCCAGTTCACCCTTGCCCGGCAAGTGACCGCTGAAGCTCCAGTCGCCCACCAGCGCGTCGGCTTTCGGCGCGGTTTTCTGCCAGCTTTTCCAGGCCGGGTTGTCCAGCGGATAGCGCTTGGCCAACAGCGGCACCATGTCTTTACGGGCAATGTCGAACCAGTCACGGTCGCGGGCCAGCGCCTGGTATTCCAGGGACGGCCATTGGCCGAGGTGGAAGTTCACCAGACGTTCCCACTCCTGGGCCGGTCGTCGTTGCAGGGCGATTCGCGCGCCGGAGTGGCAGCGACCGCACATCTGACTGGTCTGGTCATCGAAATGCTCGACGGTGTTGAGCCGACGCTCCAGCGCATAACGCACGCCATCGGTTTCGCTCGGCGCCAGGCCCTGGGTATCGGCGAGGTATTTGACCAGCGTGCGACGGTCCTCATCACTGATCTGCAAACCGTGCATGGTCTGCATCCGCGCAATGCTCATCAGCCAGCCTTCGGGGGGTTTGCGCTGGTGGCTGATACGGCTCAAGGCATTGCCGGCTTCAGGGGTATGACAGCCCTGACAGGTTTCCTTGAGAATGCTTTGGGCGTCACGCGCCGCCATGCTTTGCGGAGCATGCAGGGCGGCACACGCGGCAAGCGCCAGCAGACTGGCGCTCATGCCTGATCGGAGTTTTCTCTTCATCAACGTCGAACCTCGCACGGTGCTTTCTTATTTTTTGAATGATCGTTTTCAGGGTCTCTGCCGTCGGCGAGCCGGTCGCTGACGGAGGCAGGAGAAACGTCTGCGAAGGAGCAATACACGGAGCGTGCCAGCTTATTAATAGTCTTTAAAATCAAATAATTGGCGAGAAATAATGGATTTTTATCAGCGCTGAGAAAGGTCAGCGGCGTCTAATATCGCGACAACTGTTGCACTCTGAGACGAGCATAGATGACGCCCTGCGTATACGATGGGCAGCTATCCGCTTAACCGCTTCAGCTACGGGAACTGCGCCATGCTCAATGCTTTGCTCTTCGACCTCGACGGCACCCTGACCGACACCGATGCGCTCCATCTGCTGGCGCTGCAACAGTTGTTGCTGGAGGAGGATGGCCGGGTCTTCAGCAAAGCCGAGTTCGAAGCCCACGTCAGCGGTCAAGCCAACGCCAACATGTGCCGCTACCTTTTTCCGGACCGCTCGGTGGCCGAGCGCGAAGCGTTTGCCGAACGCAAGGAAGTGCGTTTCCGTGAGCTGTCGCCGCAACTGACGCCGATGGCCGGGCTGGTGCGGTTACTGGATTTCGCCAAGGCTCAAGACATCGGGATCGCCGTGGTGACCAACGCGCCACGGGCCAACGCCGATCACATGCTGCGAGCGCTGGGCCTGCGTGAGCGTTTCGAACATATCGTGGTCGCCGAGGAACTGCCCCGCGCCAAACCCGATCCCCTGCCCTACCTCACCGGCCTCGAACGTTTGCAGGCCAGCGCCAAGGTGACCCTGGCGTTCGAAGACTCGATCCCCGGCCTGACGGCGGCAGTGAACGCCGGGATTTTCACCGTCGGCCTGGTGACCAGCCAACGCCGCGAGACGCTGCTGGCGGCGGGCGCGCATCTGGTGATCGAGGACTTTGACGATCCGCAGCTGTGGGCGGTGATTGATCGCATGTTGAGCCGTCAAGGGTTATAGCTGTCTCACCCGTGTCTCAGTTTGCAACAACGCCGTGCGCTCCTCTCTGCTGCTTTTGGCCCTGGACCCCGCCAAATACAGCCCTTCGGTAAACTGGCACAACCGTTGCGAAAGACCTCGTCACACGAACAAGACGAGGTCTTACCATGCCACTCCCTTATCTGCTTCCTGCCGTTTCGGCGTTCATCCAGCGCGCCCCGCGCATGCTGATCGGCGCCGAGTGGGTCGAGGCCGCCGACGGCCAGACCATGCCCTTGCACAACCCGGCAACCGGCGAAGTGCTGTGCGTTGTCCCGAAGGCTACGCCAGACGACGTTGATCGCGCCGTGCTCGCCGCGCGTAATGCGTTCGATGATTCGGCCTGGACCCGCACCCGACCTCGGGAGCGGCAAAACCTGTTGTGGAAACTCGCTGACCTGATGGAACGCGACGCTGAACTACTCGCGCAGCTGGAATGCCTGAACAACGGTAAAAGCGCGGCCGTGGCACAAGTCATGGATGTGCAGCTGTCCATCGACTTCCTGCGCTACATGGCCGGTTGGGCGACCAAGATCGAAGGCTCCAGCGTTGAAGTCTCGCTGCCATTGATGCCCGATGATCAGTTCCACAGTTTTATCCGCCGTGAAGCAGTGGGAGTGGTCGGCGCCATCGTTGCCTGGAACTTCCCGCTGCTGCTGGCCTGCTGGAAACTCGGCCCGGCCCTGGCAACCGGTTGCACCGTGGTCCTGAAACCGGCGGATGAAACGCCGCTGACCGCATTGAAACTCGCCGAGCTGGTGCTGGAAGCCGGCTACCCGAGCGGAGTATTCAACGTGGTCACCGGCACCGGGATCAGCGCAGGCTCTGCGCTGACCCACAATCCGCTGGTGGACAAACTGACCTTCACCGGCTCCACCGCCGTCGGCAAGCAGATCGGCAAGATCGCCATGGACTCCATGACCCGGGTTACCCTGGAACTGGGCGGAAAGTCGCCGACCATCGTCATGGCCGACGCCGACCTCGGCAGTGCCGCTGCCGGGGCGGCCAGCGCGATCTTCTTCAACCAGGGCCAGGTCTGCTGCGCAGGTTCGCGGCTCTATGTGCAGCGCAAGCATTTCGACAATGTGGTGGCCGACATTGCCGGCATCGCCAACGCGATGAAGCTCGGCAATGGCCTGGACCCGAGCGTTGACATGGGCCCGCTGATCTCGGCGCGCCAGCAAGAGCGGGTGTACAACTACATTGAAATGGGCCGTGAAAGCGGCGCGACCATTGTCTGCGGCGGTGAGCAATTCGGCCCGGGGTTCTTCGTCAAACCGACGGTGATTGTCGACGTCGATCAAAAGCACTCGCTGGTTCAGGAAGAGATCTTCGGCCCGGTGCTGGTAGCGATTCCGTTCGATGACGAGGCCGATGCATTGCGTATGGCCAATGACAGTCCGTATGGCTTGGGCGCGAGTATCTGGTCCAACGACCTGGCGGCCGTGCACCGGATGATTCCACGGATCAAGTCCGGCTCGGTCTGGGTCAATTGTCACAGCGCCCTCGACCCGGCGTTGCCGTTTGGCGGCTACAAGATGTCCGGCGTGGGTCGGGAGATGGGGTATGCGGCGATTGAGCATTACACCGAGTTGAAGTCGGTGTTGATCAAACTCTAAATCCCCCGTAGGAGCTGCCGCAGGCTGCGATCTTTTAGCGCTGTTGTGCAATGCCGAAGATCGAGATCAAAAGATCGCAGCCTGCGGCAGCTCCTACGGTTTGAAGCCTTGGGACAATAGCCACCCGCGCACAACCCGCCCCTGCTCCATCGTCAAACCTTCCAGCGCCCGGTCAGCCGGCTCGGTTCGCAATCGACGCAGCAAAGGCGCCAACTCAACCCCTTGCACATGCCAGATCCCCAACGGCTGATCCGCCGTGATCACCACCTCGGCCTCATCGACAAACCCATCGCGCAGCACCGGAGCACGCTCAATGCTCAGGGACGCAAAATCTGCTGGTGCATGAGCCAGCTCCATGTCTGGCCACTGTCGACGTGCACGCCAGAACGGTTGCTCCGACCAACGCAGTTCGTCGGCATAAAAGTCCCGACCAATGCGCGCAAAGCGCAAGAACAGTTGCTCGACCCGTTGTTGATGGAAGCGCTGGGCCAAGGCCGCCCGCTCAGGTTTAGCCAGCAAGGTGTTGATCACCACCGGCGCCTGCAAGGCTGAGGACAGGGATTGAAAGATGCCGTTGCCTGACAGCGGATCGACCGCCATGGCCGCATCGCCAACCCGAATCCAGTTATCGCCGCACACCTGTGGATTGAGAATCGCCGTGCTGCTGCGGGCGTGCAGTTGCAGGTCGATTTCAGGCTGCGATCCGAAGAAATCGATGGCCAACGACGAGTCCTGGCGGCGCTGGCGACAGTAGTCGAGCAACTGCGCTTTGTCCGGCAATTCGGCGCTGGCCACATCCACGGTCAACTGCCAATAACATTGACCGTCGGCCCGCCGTGCCATCCAGGCCCAACCGTCCGGCAAACTTTCCACCGCGCTGGCGGTGCTGCCCGACGCGCCCTGCCAACGATTGAGCAGGCTGACTGTCTCCGGTCCACGTTGCCCTTTGCCAAGCGCTGGCGCCTGACGACCGCGAGCCTCCACCAGAAACTCGCTGTTCAGCTCAGCATGACCTTCGACCTCAACCCGATGGCCCGACGCCTGGGAGTGAACCGCCAACACCCGGCCTTCGATCAACTCGACGCCGGCCAGGCGCAAATCCTCACGCAGGCCGCGATCAAAGCTCGGCCGATCCAGCAGAAACTCGATGTTTTGCGCATGCTGCTGGCCGTTCCACGACACCTGTCGCTGCGACGGCAACGCGGCCTCCGCCAACGCCTGATTCAATCCTGCACCGCGCAGGGCTTCGAGCACCCGTTGCGAAACACCTTCAAGCGCCGCAAAACGACGCCAGTCACTGACCAGCGTCACCGCATAACCCAGCCGGCGCAGCCCCAACGCCACCGCTGCACCGGCAGGCCCGGCGCCGAGAATCAGGATGGCGCTCATTCCCAGACTCGCCGCTCAGGTCCGCGATAACGGGCGTTGTCTCGTAGCCATTCAAGGACCTGCGCATTGCTCGCGTCGAGGTGCCCGGCAAGGAAATTGGCGATATGCCCGGTCAACGCCGCGCAACCGAGACTGGCACCGGATTGCCCTGGGTACATGCCCTGAACACAGGCAGCAAAGTCGGCCTGCTGACTGTTGAGCCACGACCATTCATGTTCGCCGCAACGGGCATCGCCAGTTACCCGCAACACCTGCGGGTAACTGGCCGGGTACACGCCTTCGCCTTGCGCCGGGCTCGAGGCGCACAGCAAAACACCACGGGCCAATGCCGCCGAACAGGCTTCACGCAGCAGATTGCGGTCCTGACGCAAGCCCAGGCTGAGGTTGATCACTCGCACGTCCTGCGTCACCAGCCAATCGATCGCCGTGGCAATCTGCAAGGCGCTGGTGACCCCACGCTGGTCGAACACTTGCGCTACGCAAAACCGTGCAGAGGCTGCACGCCGGCTGATCGCCTCGACGACTGCGCTGCCGTGGCCGAGCGGATCGTCACGCAGTTCGTCTTCGGCGAGTCCGTCCTCGACCAGGTAAAACCGTCGCCCGGAGCTCACCTGTCCGCGTTGTGCCACGGAATGTCCGCTGTCGACCACGCCAATCCTTAGCTCAAGCTTCATGCAGCACCTTAACTTGCGTCAGCACGCCGTCAAACAACTCAAAGCGCAGATCCGCATCGGCCAGGGTCGAGGGGCGATGGCTGATCAGGATTCGTGTACGTCCGGCAAACAGTCGATCGATGGCCTCGATGACTTCCCGTTCAGTGGCCTCATCGACCGCCGAGGTGGCTTCATCGAGCACCAGAATCAGCGGATCCTGCAACAGCGCACGGGCGATGGCAATCCGCTGTTTCTGTCCGCCGGACAACTGCTGACCGCGCTCGCCCAACGGACTGTCGAGGCCTTCGGGCAGGGACGCGATCAGGCTGTCGAGCTGCGCCAGCCGCGCCACTTCGGCCACTGCCTCACGACTGGCGTCCGGCACCGCATAGGCGAGGTTATCCGCCAGGCTGCCGCGAAACAGCACGATGTCCTGGCTGACCACAGCGATCCGCCGACGCAACTCGAACAATGCAAGCTCGCGCAGGTCGATCCCGTCCAGCAGCACCCGACCAGACTGCGGGTCGTGATGCCGCTGCAGCAGGTCGATCAGCGTCGACTTGCCAACCCCGGAGCCGCCGCTCAGGGCAACTTTCAAACCGTAGGGAATACGCGCTTCGATTCCGCGTAAGGTCGTCGGCCGCCCGGGATGGCTGAAGTGCACCGCCTCAAAACACAGTTCGCCAGAGCTCGGCATTGGCTGCGGTGCGACCGGTGTGACGACGCTCGGCTGTTCACCCCGCAGCTCCATCACCCGACCGAGGCTGACGGTCATCCGTTGAATCGCCACGTACAACCCGAGCAAGCTCTGCACCGGCCCGACCGCCATCCCCAGATACGTCGAAAACGCGATCAACGCGCCGAGCTGCCATGTGCCCTGCACCACCCAATAACCGCCAATCAAAAACGCACAGGCCCGCGACAACGAAGTCAGTGTGCCGGGCACCGCCTGGGTGAAAAACTCGGTGACTTGCAGGCGCAGTAACTGGCTCATGTAGCCCTGCCCCAATGTTTCGAGGCGCCGTGCTTCGCGCTGTTGCTGGCCAGCCGACTGGATGAATTTCATCACTGGCAAGGTTTCGACCATGAACGAGGACATGTCCGCCGAACGCTCACGCAACTGCCGCACATCACGCTCGACCTTGCGCCGCATCCAGCGCAGCCAGAGCACATCCAGCGGGATCAACACCAGCGCCAGCAACGAGAGTTTCCACGACAGGGTCAGCAACATCGCCACCGCGCAGACCAGACCGATGACGCTGGAAACCGCCGAGAACAGCGAGTCGACGGCAAAGCGCTGGATCTCTGCGACATCACCGTCGAGGCGCGACATCAGGTCGCCGATCCGCCGTTGCCCGTAGAAGCTTGGCGACAAGGTCTGCAAATGCCGATAGAGGTCGTCGCGCAGGGCAAACAGAATGCGCCCTGACAATCGTGTGTGTAGGTAGCGATTGATCCCCGACAACGCGGTGCCAAGCAATCCGGCGACGATCATCAAACCGGCGATCAGCACCAGCATGGAAAAGTTATGCGCCAATAGCCCATCGTCAATCAGCAATTTGGTCAGCCAGGGCTGCACCAGCACCAACAACGAGGCGCACACCGACAACCCGAGCAGCCCGGCAATCGCCAGCCGATGCGGGCGCACGAAGCCGTACAGCCACTGTAAGGCGGCGTCCAGTGCCTGCGGGTTGTGACTGTCGACCAGCCTGACGATCAAGCGCCGCATCAGTTGCGCAACTGTTTAAGCTTGCGATACAGCGTCGCTCGACTGATGCCCAGCGCATCGGCCGTTGCCGAAACGTTGCCGTGATGATTGTCGAGGGACTGGCGGATCAGCTCCAGTTCGTTCTCGCGGATACTGCCGCAGGTCGAACGCTCGCAGGCATTCAACTCGTCGAGCATGCTGTCGGGCAAATGCTCCAGGCTCAACACGGTTTCACCGGGTTCGCGCATCGCCAGCGCGGTACGCAGCACCATCTCCAGCTGACGGATGTTGCCCGGCCAGTGGTATCCGGCAAGCAAGTTGCTCAGCTCGCCCTTGAGCTTGACCGTCGGGGCGTCCAGTTTGTCGAGCAGACGGGTCACCAACTCACTGAAATCATCGCGCTCACGCAGCGCCGGCAGCATCACGCTGATGCCATTGACCCGGTAGAACAGGTCTTCGCGAAAGTGTTTTTCCTCGACCAGACGCTTGAGGTCGCGGTGAGTCGCGCAGATCAGCGCGACGTCGATGTCTTGCTCTTCACCGGCGCCCAGCGGCGCGACCTTGCGGTCCTGCAACACCCGCAACAGGCGTGCCTGCAGTGCCAGCGGCATGTCGCCGATTTCATCAAGGAACAACGTGCCGCCATGGGCCTGTTGCAAACGGCCGATCATCCCGCCGCGCCGTGAGCCGGTGAACGCGCCTTCGCGGTAGCCGAACAATTCCGACTCGATCAGGCCTTCGGGAATCGCTGCACAATTGACCGCGACGAAGGGTTTGTCGCAACGGCTGCCGGCCATGTGCAGCGCCCGGGCGATGACTTCCTTGCCGGTGCCGGTTTCCCCCAGCAGCAACACCGGCAACTCGTTGGCCAGGCCTTGCCGGGCCATCCGTAACGCACGCGCATACCGCGCATTGCTGCCGGCCAGGGATTCGAGATCGAGTTGTGGCTTTGGATTTTTGGCGACACTGCGCGGTGTGCTGGTGACATTGATCGAGCGTTGCGGCGCACGCAGGGTTTTGTAGAAAAACTCGCCTTTGGCGGTTTGCAGGCTGCCGATCCCGCCTTGTTGCAGACGCGCCAGCAGTTGCAGGCCATCGACCCCGAGAAACTCTTCGCAGCGGTGACCAACCAAGGCTGAACGCTCGGCATTGAGCAACTGGCAGGCCTGGGTGCTGACCGCCAGAATTTGCCCGCCGAGGCTCACCGCCAACAGCCCTTGCCAGGGCGATTCGAGGTACTGTCGACGGCTATGAAAGGCCAGCACGATCTGCTCGGGAAAGCTTGCGTTGAACACCCGGCTTTCAATCTGACTGACCGCCATTGCCAACAACGCGGTGCTGTCATGCGCCCGGCCCAACGGGCCTTCGCGGGTCAGATCGAGTACGCCCAGGATGTCGCCTTGAGGGCAGTGAATCGGCACCGAACTGCAGGAGAAATCGCTGAGACGATCGAGGTAATGTTCGCCGCAGTCGATCAGCGTCGGCCGGGCTTCCACCAGCGCAGTGCCGAGGGCGTTGGTGCCACGAGCAGCTTCGCTCCAGCAGGCGCCCAGGGTGATGTCTTGCAGGCCGCTGCCCTTGAGGCGGTCGGCGCGGCCTTCGACCGCGAGAATGGTCGCCTCGGAATTGGCGAGGATGATCAACCCTTCCTTGCCCTGACGCTCAGCCAGGTAATCGATGGCCGGCATCGCGGCGTCGATCAGCAAGCGATTGCTCGCCAGCAACACCTCAAGGCTCGCACTCGATTCCAGTGCCAGCTCATGCTTGCCATTGAAGTGCACGCCATGGCTTAAGCTGCGCCGCCATGAGGCATCGATTTCAGCGCGCAACACCCCGTTCGGGACTTCACCTTCAAGGTGAAGTTTCTCCCGGGCCAGCCGGGCTTCATGTTGCGGTTGTGGCGTTATTGTTTTTATAAGAGTCATCAAGCGCTCCGGATTGGTCCGCCCAGTCTCTGGCCGGTTCACTTCCCGACATGCGACGAAGCACGCACGTCATGGGGAAATATCTACCCGGTTCAGATGGCAGTAAAGGGAAGTTTGCCCGAGACCCCGGACAGCCCTTCCCTCACGCAAAACCTGCGCCATGGGAATTCGGCGCCAGCGCTTATCTTTACGTTAACGTCAAGAGACTGGCAAGTGCCGTAGAGCGCCTGACTCGGTGTTCATGAGCAATATGACTCGCGTTGCGATTCGATCAGGGTCAATGCCGCCGACCAGGCCAGCTCGATAATGTTTTCGGCATCGTCCTGTTCGAACTGTTCAGCCGTGTGGACACAGACCTCCGGCGACGGAAAATTCAGTTCACACCCGCCCGCCAACGCCTGTACCTGCGCCTGGCAGGCACGCTCCAGAAAGTAAATTTCCTGGAACGCGTGAGCCACACTGGCGCCACCCACCAACAGTCCGTGATTGCGCAGGATCATCGCCTTGTGCGGTCCCAGGTCGACAATCAACCGCTCGCGCTCGTCCAGCGACAAAGCGATACCTTCATAGGTGTGATAAGCCAGCTTGCCGTAGAACTTCAGTGCGTGTTGAGTGATCGGTAGCAGGCCCCGCTTCTGCGCAGCCACCGCCATGCCCGCCGCCGTGTGGGTGTGGATCACGCAGTTCAGATCGGAACGCGCCATGTGGATCGCCGAATGGATCACGAAGCCCGCCGTGTTGACCCGATGATCCGCATACGCCGGATCGACAATTCGACCCTGCTGATCGATGCGCACCAGATCCGAGGCGCGCATGCGATCAAAGATCACCCCGTAGCGATTGATCAGGAAGTGATGTTCGGGTCCTGGAATCCGTAATGTGATGTGGGTGTCGATCAGGTCGGTCATGCGAAAGTGCGCGACCAACCGATACAGGGCCGCCAACTCGCAGCGGGCCTGCCATTCAATGGTGTTCATGTGCTCGGGCTTATTCACCAAATCACCTCTTTTTGTGTGTGATGGCGAGCGGGTTGCCCTTGGACGGGCAAAGCGCAGACGCCGGGTATCAACAGCACGGTGTGCTTGTGAGCTTTATCGCGGCCGGGCTAGGATTAGTCAATTTTCAAATTCTTAACCTAACTATTAGCCTGGCTAATAGCAGGATTCCTTATGCCCTCACCCCTCCCCCAATCCAGCCGACGCTTTCTCAATGACCGGCTCGACTGGAACCTGTTGCGCACCTATCTGGTGATCGCCCAGGAAGGCAGCATGAGCCGCGCTGCTGCACGCCTGCACATCACACAATCGGCGGTGAGCCAGGCGCTCAAGCGTCTTGAAGAGCAACTCGACTGCGTGCTGATTGTCCGTAGCGGCCGGCGTTTCGACCTCACCGAAACCGGTGAAGAAGTGCTGCGTATCGCGGCCGATGTCTATGGTGATATTTCGCGCCTGGGGCCGGTGATCGAGAGTCCTCACGATGACGTGGTGGGCAAGGTGCGGATCCTGACCATCAGCGGTATCCAGTCCCCGCACTACGATGAGTTCCTCGCGGACTTCCATGAGAGCCATCCGAATGTCGAACTGGAAGTCGAGGTGATGGGCAGTTCGAACATCATCAGTGCCCTGCTGCAAAAGACTGCGACGGTCGGCATCGGTTTATCCCGACTGCCGCAACCGCGGCTGGAGCAACGGGTGCTGTTTCGCGAGCGATATGGGTACTTCTGCGGCCAACGCCACCGTTTGTTCGGGCAGACGAATCTGAGACTGGAACAACTTGCCACCGAGCACTTCGTCAGCTTCACCAGCGACCAGTTGGGCGGCAATCTTTCGCCGCTGACGCTGTTTCGCGACCAGCAAGGCTTTACCGGCAAGATCGTCGCATCATCGACCAGCTTTGAAGAGATTCACCGGCTGATCTGCGCAGGGTTTGGGATCGGCTGTTTACCCGTTCACCTGGTGCAGCGAGATGTCGAGCAGGGGTTGCTATGGCGTTTGCCGCCTGAGGAGGGTGTGGTGGATCTGGATATTCGGCTGCTCTGGAATCGTGAGCAGAAAATGACTCAGGCCGAAACAGTGTTCCTGGAAAGCTCCCAGCACCTGCTCAACAGGCATGAGCAGGCGCTGTAGCTTTCAGCGCGTCAAACGTGAGGATCGCTGGGTGGTTTGCTCGGGCTCGCGTATTGCGGCTTCAGATGGCCGTCCTTGTCCAGCAGCCACGCATCCATGATCTGCCGCACCACAGGGCCGGCAACGCGGCCACCGGCCTCGCCGTTCTCGATCATCACCGAGATCACGATCTGCGGATGTTCGGCCGGGGCGAAACCGACGAACAAGGCGTTGTCGCGGTTACGCTCACGGGTCTTCAAACGGTCGTAACGCTCGCCCTGTTTGATTGCCACCACTTGTGCAGTGCCGCTCTTGCCTGCAATCCGGTATTGCGCCCCCACGGCCGCCGCACGGGCGATACCGCGCGGATCGTGCATAACCATCTGCATGCCGTGGTTGACCTGCTCCCAGTCGTGCGGATTCTTCAGCAGGATGTTCGGCATCGGATGCTCATCCACCGGTGCCACGCCATCGATCGTCTTGGCCAGATGCGGTCGGTTCCACACCCCTTTGTTGGCGATCAGCGCAGTCGCCTGAGCCAGTTGTAGCGGTGTCACCTGCATATAACCCTGGCCAATCCCGAGGATCACCGTTTCACCGGGGAACCACGGCTGACGGCGAGTAGCACGCTTCCATGCCTGGGACGGCATCAGCCCGGGGGACTCTTCGAACATGTCCAGCGAGACTTTTTCGCCAAGGCCGAACATCGCCATGTAATCGTGCAGGCGATCAATGCCGAGTTTGTGTGCCAGGTCGTAAAAATAGGTGTCGTTGGAACGCATGATCGCTGCGTCCATGTCGACCCAACCGTCGCCGCTGTGATTCCAGTTACGGTATTTATGGTCAAAGTCCGGCAGTTGGTAGTAACCCGGATCAAAGACCCTGGTGGACGCCGTGACCACGCCGGTGTCGAGCCCGGCAATCGCCACTTCCGGCTTGATCGTCGAGCCTGGCGCATACAACCCGCGCAAGACCCGGTTAAACAGTGGGCGGTCAATGGAGTCATGCAGCGCCGCGTATTCCTTGAAGCTGATGCCGGTGACGAACAGGTTCGGGTCAAAGCTCGGTTTGCTGACCATTGCCAGCACTTCACCGGTGGCCGGATCGAGAGCAACCACTGAACCACGGCGGTCGCCCAGCGCGTCTTCTGCCGCTTCCTGAAGCTTTACATCGAGGCTGAGCACGATGTTTTTTCCAGGGATCGGATCAGTGTGCTTGAGCACTCGCAGCACCCGGCCCTGGGCGTTGGTTTCGACCTCTTCATAGCCGACATGGCCATGCAGCTCGGACTCGTAGAATTTTTCGATGCCGGTCTTGCCGATCGACTGGGTACCGCGGTACTCGACGGTATCCAGTGCCTTGGATTCTTTTTCGTTGATACGCCCGACATAACCGATCGAGTGGGCGAAATGCGCACCCAGCGGGTAGTTGCGCACGAACTGCGGCTCAACATCGATTCCTGGCAGGCGGAACTCGTTCACCGCCAGTGTCGCAATCTGCTCTTCGGTCAGTTCGTAAAACAAGGTGACCGGAACAAAGGGATGGCGCGCCTGCTTCATTGCCTTATCAAACAGTGCGCGGTCTTCAGCAGGCAAGTGCAACAGATTGACTACCGAGTCCAGCTCGCCTTTCACATCGGTTGCGCGTTCGCGGGTGATGATCAAGTTGTAGCTTGGCCGATTATCGGCCAGCAGTACGCCGTTGCGGTCATAGATCAGGCCGCGAGTCGGGGTAATGGGCAGGACATGTACCCGGTTGTTTTCAGAGATCGTCGAGTGATAGTCAAACTCGACCACTTGCAGGACGTACATGCGCACAACCAGCGCGCAGGTAATTGCAACCACGAACAGCGCGCAGGCCAACAGCCGTTTGTTGACCAGGCGCGTTTCTTTTTCGTGGTCCTTGATCGGAATCGGTTCGGGCATTTCTACAGCAACTCTTTGACCGGGTTAAACGCCATTCCCTGCGCGTGACATCAGTCCATTAAAAAACGAGCTGCACCATACCAAAAACTGCGCGGCCACTTTAGGGGTAATTTCCCAAGTGGCTGTCCTTGACGGCCAAAACGACGATCGGACGTTGGTGCATCTGATGAGCACTTTCTCGCAGGCAAAACAAAACCCCAACTGCTTTCGCAATTGGGGTTTCGGAATTTAATCTTGACGATGACCTACTCTCACATGGGGAAACCCCACACTACCATCGGCGATGCATCGTTTCACTGCTGAGTTCGGGATGGGATCAGGTGGTTCCAATGCTCTATGGTCGTCAAGAAATTCGGGTACTGAGTCGTGACCTGCTGGTCTCGCTTCAGCAAATTGGGTATGTGATAGATCTCGGTGTTTGTGAGCAGCTCGAACTTTCGGTTCGTTTCGTCTTCACACACCGCAATCTGGCTCTTCTCTCGAAGCATGCAGATTGCTTGGGTGTTATATGGTCAAGCCTCACGGGCAATTAGTATTGGTTAGCTCAACGCCTCACAGCGCTTACACACCCAACCTATCAACGTCGTAGTCTTCGACGGCCCTTCAGGGGACTCAAGGTCCCAGTGAGATCTCATCTTGAGGCTAGTTTCCCGCTTAGATGCTTTCAGCGGTTATCTATTCCGAACATAGCTACCCGGCAATGCCACTGGCGTGACAACCGGAACACCAGAGGTTCGTCCACTCCGGTCCTCTCGTACTAGGAGCAGCCCCTCTCAAATCTCAAACGTCCACGGCAGATAGGGACCGAACTGTCTCACGACGTTCTAAACCCAGCTCGCGTACCACTTTAAATGGCGAACAGCCATACCCTTGGGACCGGCTTCAGCCCCAGGATGTGATGAGCCGACATCGAGGTGCCAAACACCGCCGTCGATATGAACTCTTGGGCGGTATCAGCCTGTTATCCCCGGAGTACCTTTTATCCGTTGAGCGATGGCCCTTCCATACAGAACCACCGGATCACTAAGACCTACTTTCGTACCTGCTCGACGTGTCTGTCTCGCAGTCAAGCGCGCTTTTGCCTTTATACTCTACGACCGATTTCCGACCGGTCTGAGCGCACCTTCGTACTCCTCCGTTACTCTTTAGGAGGAGACCGCCCCAGTCAAACTACCCACCATACACTGTCCTCGATCCGGATAACGGACCTGAGTTAGAACCTCAAAGTTGCCAGGGTGGTATTTCAAGGTTGGCTCCACGCGAACTGGCGTCCACGCTTCAAAGCCTCCCACCTATCCTACACAAGCAAATTCAAAGTCCAGTGCAAAGCTATAGTAAAGGTTCACGGGGTCTTTCCGTCTAGCCGCGGATACACTGCATCTTCACAGCGATTTCAATTTCACTGAGTCTCGGGTGGAGACAGCGCCGCCATCGTTACGCCATTCGTGCAGGTCGGAACTTACCCGACAAGGAATTTCGCTACCTTAGGACCGTTATAGTTACGGCCGCCGTTTACCGGGGCTTCGATCAAGAGCTTCGCGTTAGCTAACCCCATCAATTAACCTTCCGGCACCGGGCAGGCGTCACACCCTATACGTCCACTTTCGTGTTTGCAGAGTGCTGTGTTTTTAATAAACAGTCGCAGCGGCCTGGTATCTTCGACCGGCATGGGCTTACGGAGCAAGTCCTTCACCCTCACCGGCGCACCTTCTCCCGAAGTTACGGTGCCATTTTGCCTAGTTCCTTCACCCGAGTTCTCTCAAGCGCCTTGGTATTCTCTACCCAACCACCTGTGTCGGTTTGGGGTACGGTTCCTGGTTACCTGAAGCTTAGAAGCTTTTCTTGGAAGCATGGCATCAACCACTTCGTGTTCTAAAAGAACACTCGTCATCAGCTCTCGGCCTTAGAATCCCGGATTTACCTAAGATTCCAGCCTACCACCTTAAACTTGGACAACCAACGCCAAGCTGGCCTAGCCTTCTCCGTCCCTCCATCGCAATAACCAGAAGTACAGGAATATTAACCTGTTTTCCATCGACTACGCTTTTCAGCCTCGCCTTAGGGACCGACTAACCCTGCGTCGATTAACGTTGCGCAGGAAACCTTGGTCTTTCGGCGTGGGTGTTTTTCACACCCATTGTCGTTACTCATGTCAGCATTCGCACTTCTGATACCTCCAGCAAGCTTCTCAACTCACCTTCACAGGCTTACAGAACGCTCCTCTACCGCATCACCTAAGTGATACCCGTAGCTTCGGTGTATGGTTTGAGCCCCGTTACATCTTCCGCGCAGGCCGACTCGACTAGTGAGCTATTACGCTTTCTTTAAAGGGTGGCTGCTTCTAAGCCAACCTCCTAGCTGTCTAAGCCTTCCCACATCGTTTCCCACTTAACCATAACTTTGGGACCTTAGCTGACGGTCTGGGTTGTTTCCCTTTTCACGACGGACGTTAGCACCCGCCGTGTGTCTCCCATGCTCGGCACTTGTAGGTATTCGGAGTTTGCATCGGTTTGGTAAGTCGGGATGACCCCCTAGCCGAAACAGTGCTCTACCCCCTACAGTGATACATGAGGCGCTACCTAAATAGCTTTCGAGGAGAACCAGCTATCTCCGAGCTTGATTAGCCTTTCACTCCGATCCACAGGTCATCCGCTAACTTTTCAACGGTAGTCGGTTCGGTCCTCCAGTTAGTGTTACCCAACCTTCAACCTGCCCATGGATAGATCGCCCGGTTTCGGGTCTATTCCCAGCGACTAGACGCCCTATTAAGACTCGCTTTCGCTACGCCTCCCCTATTCGGTTAAGCTCGCCACTGAAAATAAGTCGCTGACCCATTATACAAAAGGTACGCAGTCACCCAACAAAGTGGGCTCCCACTGCTTGTACGCATACGGTTTCAGGATCTATTTCACTCCCCTCTCCGGGGTTCTTTTCGCCTTTCCCTCACGGTACTAGTTCACTATCGGTCAGTCAGTAGTATTTAGCCTTGGAGGATGGTCCCCCCATATTCAGACAAAGTTTCTCGTGCTCCGTCCTACTCGATTTCATGACTAAGAGATTTTCGCGTACAGGGCTATCACCCACTATGGCCGCACTTTCCAGAGCGTTCCGCTAATCTCAAAGCCACTTAAGGGCTAGTCCCCGTTCGCTCGCCACTACTAAGGGAATCTCGGTTGATTTCTTTTCCTCAGGGTACTTAGATGTTTCAGTTCCCCTGGTTCGCTTCTTAAGCCTATGTATTCAGCTTAAGATACCTAACTTATGTTAGGTGGGTTCCCCCATTCAGACATCTCCGGATCACAGTCTGTTTGCCGACTCCCCGAAGCTTTTCGCAGGCTACCACGTCTTTCATCGCCTCTGACTGCCAAGGCATCCACCGTATGCGCTTCTTCACTTGACCATATAACCCCAAGCAATCTGGTTATACTGTGAAGACGACATTCGCCGAAAATTCGCAATTACTCACAAATTTTACCTTAGCCTGATCCGTTACCAGTGAAAGTAACGTTCAGTCTATCTTTCTATCACATACCCAAATTTTTAAAGAACGATCTAATCAAAGACTAGAAATCAACATTCACCATCTTAACAATGGAATGCTCATTTCTAAGCTTTCATGCAACAGAAGCAGTAGTGGTGGAGCCAAACGGGATCGAACCGTTGACCTCCTGCGTGCAAGGCAGGCGCTCTCCCAGCTGAGCTATGGCCCCGTATTTCTACAGGCGTTTCCCACACAAGCAAAATTGGTGGGTCTGGGCAGATTCGAACTGCCGACCTCACCCTTATCAGGGGTGCGCTCTAACCAACTGAGCTACAGACCCAATTTCGGGCTGCTTCTTATCGTCTTCTTCAATGAATCAAGCAATTCGTGTGGGAGCTTATGCAGCAGCTGATGTCGTCGATTAAGGAGGTGATCCAGCCGCAGGTTCCCCTACGGCTACCTTGTTACGACTTCACCCCAGTCATGAATCACACCGTGGTAACCGTCCTCCCGAAGGTTAGACTAGCTACTTCTGGTGCAACCCACTCCCATGGTGTGACGGGCGGTGTGTACAAGGCCCGGGAACGTATTCACCGCGACATTCTGATTCGCGATTACTAGCGATTCCGACTTCACGCAGTCGAGTTGCAGACTGCGATCCGGACTACGATCGGTTTTATGGGATTAGCTCCACCTCGCGGCTTGGCAACCCTCTGTACCGACCATTGTAGCACGTGTGTAGCCCAGGCCGTAAGGGCCATGATGACTTGACGTCATCCCCACCTTCCTCCGGTTTGTCACCGGCAGTCTCCTTAGAGTGCCCACCATAACGTGCTGGTAACTAAGGACAAGGGTTGCGCTCGTTACGGGACTTAACCCAACATCTCACGACACGAGCTGACGACAGCCATGCAGCACCTGTCTCAATGTTCCCGAAGGCACCAATCCATCTCTGGAAAGTTCATTGGATGTCAAGGCCTGGTAAGGTTCTTCGCGTTGCTTCGAATTAAACCACATGCTCCACCGCTTGTGCGGGCCCCCGTCAATTCATTTGAGTTTTAACCTTGCGGCCGTACTCCCCAGGCGGTCAACTTAATGCGTTAGCTGCGCCACTAAGAGCTCAAGGCTCCCAACGGCTAGTTGACATCGTTTACGGCGTGGACTACCAGGGTATCTAATCCTGTTTGCTCCCCACGCTTTCGCACCTCAGTGTCAGTATCAGTCCAGGTGGTCGCCTTCGCCACTGGTGTTCCTTCCTATATCTACGCATTTCACCGCTACACAGGAAATTCCACCACCCTCTACCATACTCTAGCTCGACAGTTTTGAATGCAGTTCCCAGGTTGAGCCCGGGGATTTCACATCCAACTTAACGAACCACCTACGCGCGCTTTACGCCCAGTAATTCCGATTAACGCTTGCACCCTCTGTATTACCGCGGCTGCTGGCACAGAGTTAGCCGGTGCTTATTCTGTCGGTAACGTCAAAACCATCACGTATTAGGTAATGGCCCTTCCTCCCAACTTAAAGTGCTTTACAATCCGAAGACCTTCTTCACACACGCGGCATGGCTGGATCAGGCTTTCGCCCATTGTCCAATATTCCCCACTGCTGCCTCCCGTAGGAGTCTGGACCGTGTCTCAGTTCCAGTGTGACTGATCATCCTCTCAGACCAGTTACGGATCGTCGCCTTGGTGAGCCATTACCCCACCAACTAGCTAATCCGACCTAGGCTCATCTGATAGCGCAAGGCCCGAAGGTCCCCTGCTTTCTCCCGTAGGACGTATGCGGTATTAGCGTTCGTTTCCGAACGTTATCCCCCACTACCAGGCAGATTCCTAGGCATTACTCACCCGTCCGCCGCTCTCAAGAGAAGCAAGCTTCTCTCTACCGCTCGACTTGCATGTGTTAGGCCTGCCGCCAGCGTTCAATCTGAGCCATGATCAAACTCTTCAGTTCAAACATCTTTGGGTTTTTAAGAAACCCTAAACTTGGCTCAGCAATCGTTGGTTACATCTTTGATTTCTCGCGGAGTAACTTGTGATGCTGATAATCTTGCTGACTATCAGTCTGACTGCACAAGCACCCACACGAATTGCTTGATTCAGTTGTTAAAGAGCGGTTGGTTAAGATCTTTCGTCTCAACCGAGGCGCGCATTCTACAGCAGCCTCTGTTGCTGTCAAGCGGTTATTTTCAGAAGTTTTCAAAGTTTCCTTTGCAACTTCAACCACTTGCGCTTCCGATCTCTCGTTAGCGGGAGGCGAATTCTACAGCGTTACTCGCTGCTGTCAACACCTCTTTTTCTCCGCTTTCGACCGAGATGATCGAACCGTTAAAAGAGCCAAACAACACCGCTCTTTCAACTCCTTCAGGCTTCGATGAACTGAAGCGTAACCGCTGTCGAAAACTGCGTAACTCTTTGTTTACCAAGGAGTTTTCCGTTTCGACTGCGCCGGAAGTGGGGCGAATTATAGACGTCCAGAATCTGCCGTCAACACCTAATTTGGTTTTTCTATCAGAAATCGAAAAACGGCACTCGTTACGGCCTATATATAGAGGCGCCAACAAAGAGTGCGCAGTATATTGCTCAACACCTAGTAGCTAAGCATGATATGCCAGCCGTACACTCTCTCGCCTCTCACTTCGGACGACGACACGCAATGAATGACCAGCCCCGCAGCCTTGCATCGACTCTGTTCCCGGTTGGCCTGCTATTAATAGCCATGGCGTCGATCCAGTCTGGAGCCTCCCTGGCAAAAAGCATGTTCCCAATAGTCGGGGCGCAAGGGACGACCACCCTGCGACTGATTTTCGCCAGCGTGATCATGTTGCTGCTACTGCGCCCCTGGAATGCGAGGCTTACCGCCAAGTCCTTACGCACCGTCATCGTCTACGGCATGGCGCTGGGTGGCATGAACTTCCTCTTCTATATGTCCCTCAGGACTGTCCCACTCGGAATTGCCGTTGCCCTGGAGTTCACGGGCCCACTGGCAGTGGCAATTTATGCCTCACGCAAGGCGATCGACTTTCTGTGGATCGGTCTGGCCATCGTCGGTTTGCTGCTACTTATACCTACAGACGCAACAAACACGAGCATCGATCTCATAGGCGCCGGTTATGCTCTCGGCGCCGGGGTATGTTGGGCGCTGTACATTCTGTTCGGTCAGAAAGCCGGGGCAGATAACGGCGTCCAGACCGCCGCGTTGGGCGTCATGATTGCAGCACTCTTCGTTGCGCCGATAGGCATCGTCCATGCCGGAGCCGCGTTGCTCACACCGTCACTGATTCCCATCGCTATTGGCGTAGCCGTTCTGTCCACTGCCCTTCCATATACCCTTGAGATGATCGCCCTCACCCGAATGCCGGCGCGAACCTTCGGCACACTGATGAGCATCGAGCCCGCATTCGGCGCATTGTCCGGGCTGCTGTTTCTGCACGAATACTTGTCCCTGGCACAGTGGATGGCCATCACTTGCATCATTCTGGCATCCGTAGGTGCGACCATGACCATGCGCAGTGAGTCCAAGCCTTTGGTAGCAGTAGATTGATACGCGCTTTTACGAAGGTCTGGTATTTACCGCTCAATTGAGCCATGTTTAGCCATAACTCAATGTCAGACATGGACTTTTTCGGATAGGGATATCACTAACGATAAAAACGAAAGCGCATGCTGGCAGACTCGGGCACCAGACCCGAGACCGTAATAGGGATTGGAATGAAACGATTTTTGGTATTGCTTGTTGTACTGGCCATTGCAGGTTGCGCTGCGACCTCCAGGACTGAGGTCAAACGCGGAAAAAAAGGCCTGCACATTAACTGCTCAGGACTCTCTTCTTCCTGGGACAAGTGCTACACCAGTGCGGCCAACTCATGCGGGCCGAATGGCTACAAGGTGATCGCCAAATCCGGAGACGCCGTGGAAGACCCGGGTGACTATCCGTTTGGACTCAACCCTGCCGGCTATACCAGCCGCAGCATGATCGTCATCTGCAAGTAACCAGGTGCGCTCCTATTCAGCGCGTTGACCGGCTATCTGGCGTCCGATTTCTTCGTAGCTGGAATGCAGTACGGTGCGCTGGACCTCCGGATTCACCAGCATTCGCGCAACCACCAGCGCGCCAACGCACTGCGACAGAATGGCCCAGGCCAGGCTGTCACTCTCCAGGATCTGCGCCCAACTTTCCTGCAGCCGACAGATCCACTGCTCGGCTTGCTGGCGTACCGCGATGTCCGAGCGAGCGATCTCGGCGCCCAATGTCGGCAGTGCGCACCCGGACTCGGGATGCTCGACGTGCGCCATGCTCAGGTAATGCTTGAGACAGCACTCCAGCTTGGTTCGACTCAACTCGCCATTAGCACTCAATCGCTCAAGACTCTGACACAGCTCACGCTCGACGATCGAGCTGAAGAGTTCGTCTTTCGAGGAAAAGTGGCTGTAAAACGCACCACCACTGAGCCCGATGGCCTTCATCAAGCCATCGACCCCCACCGTGCAAAAACCTTCTTTCTTGGCTGACACCGAGCTGCTTTCAAGCAGCTTCTGCCTGGTTTCCAACTTGTGACTGGCTGAGTAACGCATCGCTTCTCCCGAGAATCCATCGCCTTGACGTCTTCAAGATCGTAGCATAACGTTCGTTTGGCTAACGACCGTTTACCAAAGAGAGATGACTATGACCACAGCTAGCAATAACAAGAAAGTCGTACTGGTTGTCGGTGCTGGCGATGCCACCGGCGGAGCTATTGCCAAGCGTTTCGCACAGGAAGGGTTTGTTGCCTGCGTCACTCGTCGCAGCGCAGACAAGTTGCAGCCATTGGTCGATGCCATTCAGGCCAGTGGCGGTGAAGTCCACGGTTTTGCGTGTGATGCGCGCAAGGAAGAGGATGTCGTCGCGCTGGTTGAACAAATCGAAAGCCAGATCGGCCCGATCGAGGCGTTCGTCTTCAACATCGGCGCCAATGTGCCGTGCAGCATTCTTGAAGAAACCGCCCGCAAGTATTTCAAGATCTGGGAAATGGCCTGTTTCTCTGGATTCTTGAACGGCCGTGAAGTGGCCAAGCGTATGGCCACCCGACAACGCGGCACTATTCTATTCACCGGGGCCACCGCCGGCATGCGCGGTGCTGCTGGCTTCGCGGCGTTCGCCGGCGCCAAGCATGGCATCCGCGCCCTGGCCCAAAGCATGGCGCGGGAACTGGGCCCGATGAACATTCATGTCGCCCATGTCGTGGTCGATGGCGCGATCGATACCGACTTCATTCGTGACAGCTTCCCGGAAAAGTACGCCCTCAAGGATCAGGACGGGATTCTCAACCCCGAACACATCGCCGAGAACTACTGGTACCTGCACAGCCAGCCTCGCGATGCGTGGACCTTCGAACTGGATCTGCGGCCCTGGAGCGAACGCTGGTAAGCCATCCTCTCTAATAACAATCAGAGTGCATCGAACATGAGCAAACGCGTAGAGTTCTTCTTCGACCTCGGCAGCCCTGCCACTTACCTGGCCTATACCCAACTACCGAAAATTTGTGAGCAAACCGGTAGCCAGCTGATCTATCAACCGATGCTGCTAGGTGGCGTATTCAAGGCCACCGGCAATGCCTCGCCGGCAACGATTCCGGCCAAGGGGCATTACATGTTCCTGGACCTGAATCGTTACGCCAAGCGCTACGACGTGCCATTCCAGCTCAATCCATACTTTCCCATCAATACCCTTTTATTGATGCGCGCCGTCACCGGCATCCAGCTACGACACCCCGAACGTTTCCTCGATTTTATCGATTGCCTGTTCCGTGCGTTCTGGGTGGATGGTCGCAACCTCAACGACCCGGCGACCGTCGCCGCTGTGTTGACCGAACATGGCTTCGACCCTGATGAAACGCTGACCTTGACCGCCGATGAGGAAGTCAAAGCCGCACTCAAGGACAAAACCGAGCAGGCGATCCAGCGCGGCGTGTTCGGTGCGCCGAGCATGTTTGTCGACAACGAATTGTTCTTCGGTCAGGATCGCCTGGACTTTGTCCGCGAAGCCTTGGGCTAGATCTCGATAACCAGTCGGCCCTGCGCCTCACCCGAGGCTTGCAGGTCATAGGCTGCCTCGGCGGTTTGCAGCGTGAACCGCCGGGGATCGAGCAAAGGCTTCAACAAGCCTGCTTCAATCAACTTCGCGGCCTCGCCAAGAATCTGCCCGTGCCGCTCGCGACCGTTGCCGGTCAGCAAAGGCAGCAACGTGAAGACTCCAGAGTAACTCGCCGCCCGGAACGACAATGGCGCCAGACTGTGTTGCCCCCAGCCGAGACAGCTCAACACGTGCCCCTGATAAGTGCGCACAGCCTTGAACGACGCATCCAGCGTCTCGCCTCCGACTGTGTCATAAACGATATCGAAACCCTCCCCCGCCGTATGCTGCTGTACATACTGTTCAACCGACTGCTGGCGGTAGTCGATAAAGGTTGCACCGAGGCTTTCGATAATCGCCCGATGCCTCGCCGATCCCGTGGCAAATACCTCGGCACCGAATGCCCGAGCCAACTGCACCGCCACATGCCCGACGCCACCAGCGCCACCGTGAATCAATACCTTGTGATCCGTCTGAACCCGAGCGCGATCCAGCAAGCCTTCCCACGCGGTGATCAACACCAGCGGCAGCGCTGCCGCCTCAGTCATGCTCAGATTGATCGGTTTGCGCGCCAGCAACCGCGCATCAACAGCGGCGAATTGCGCCAGTGAGCCTTGCTGACCGCCAATCCCGGTCGCCATGCCATACACCTGATCGCCGACCTGCCAATCGCTGACCCCGGCACCGAACGCTTCGACAATCCCTGCCAGATCCATACCCAGCACCGCCGGCAATGGCTGACGGGCATGAGCTGCCTCCCCGGCGCGGATTTTCCCATCCAATGGATTCACCCCACTGGCGATGATTCTGACCAACACCTGCCCCGCTTCAGGCACGGGCTTAGGGATGGAGGCCAAACGAAACGGTGCATTGGCCGAGTCGACGATCAGGGCGAGCATTTCAAGTGAGTCAGTCATTTCGCAATCTCATGTCAGTGGAGAGTTGCGTTGATCATCCGCCCGCCCACTCATGCCGATAAGACGCTATATAGCTATAGTGACCATGCCTATTTGGAATCAATGAGAAAGCCCTTGGACAAACTCAATGCAATGGCGGTTTTCGTAAGAGTAGTCGAGCGCGGCAGTTTCTCTGCTGTCGCTCGGGAACTGCAGACCAGCCAACCGACCATCAGCAAAATCCTCCGGGCTCTGGAAACAGAGCTTGGAGGCAAGCTGATTGCCCGTAGTACTCGCCAGCTTTCGCTGACCGACGAAGGCCAGCGTTACTACAACGAATGCCGACAGATTCTTGTGGCGGTCGACTCGGCCGAACACAGCTTTCAGTCCGGACGGGAAGCGGTCGCCGGACCTTTGCGAGTGGGCTCCTCCGTCAGTTTCGGGCGATTGCAGATTGCTGCGCGACTGCCGGATTTCCTTGAGCGCTATCCACACGTTGAAATCGATTTACAGCTCAGCGATCAGAATCAGGACCTGGTCAGCGAAGGCCTGGACGTCACATTACGCATTGGCGAGTTGAGCGACAGCGGTTTGATCGCCCGGCAGATCGGCACCACCCATCGAGTCACCGTCGCCAGTCCCAACTATCTGGCTCGCCATGGCCAACCACACACACCGGAAGAACTGAGCCAGCATAACTGCCTGCTGTTCAACCTGCTCAGCAGCCAGAATCAGTGGATCTACGAAAAAAACGCTCAGCGCTACAACGTGCGGATCAAAGGCAACGCCCAGAGCAACAATTCGGAGGCGATACGCGAGATGGTGTTGGGCGGGCTGGGTATTGCGCTGTCGCCGGTGTGGTTATTCAGCGAGGATTTGAAGGCTGGTCGGGTGATCGCGATCCTGCAGGACTACCGCGCACAATCGTTGCCGATCCATGCGGTGTTCCCGGCCAATCGTCGCCAATCGGCCAGGGTCAAGGCGTTCGTCGACTATATGAGCGAAGCATTCGCCCACGCACCCGAGCTTGCGCCGCCGTCCGAAGACTGACGGCGCACCACCGACTCAGATTGCGGCGGTTCGGGTGTTCAGCCACGCCAGCGCAGCACCGTCAAGCAAAGGGCTCAAACGCTCACGAACTTGCGCGTGGTAAGCGTTAAGCCACTCGCGCTCGTCCTGAGTCAGCAACGAAGGCTCCAGACAACGGGTGTCGATCGGGCACAAGGTCAGGGTTTCGAACTTGAGGAACTCGCCAAACTCGCTGCTGCCTGCCTCGCGGTTCAACACCAGGTTCTCGATCCGCACGCCCCAGCGACCTGGACGATAAGTGCCCGGTTCGATCGAGGTGATCATCCCCGGCTGCATCGCGGTTTGCGGCGCCGGTGCGGCTTGGTAGGCAATCACTTGCGGGCCTTCATGAACGTTCAGGAAGTAGCCGACGCCATGCCCGGTGCCGTGACCATAATCCACGCTCTCCGCCCAGATCGGCGCACGCGCGATGGCGTCGAGCAACGGCGAAAGAATGCCGCGCGGGAACTGTGCACGGGACAAGGCAATCACCCCCTTGAGTACGCGCGTACAGTCGCGTTTCTGCTCGGCGGTCGGCGTGCCCACCGGCACCATCCGCGTAATGTCGGTGGTGCCGCCCAGGTATTGACCGCCGGAGTCGATCAGCAACAGGCCGTCGCCTTCGATCACCGCGTGCTCTTCTTCGGTCGCGTGGTAGTGCGGCATCGCACCGTTGGCGTTGAAGGCGGCAATGGTGTTGAAGCTCAGCGACACATACCCCGGACGACGGGTACGGGCGGCAGTCAGGTGTTCGTCGATGGTCAGTTCGGTGATGCGTTCACGACCGAGGGCGCTGTCGAGCCAGGTGAAAAACTCGCAGAGCGCCGCGCCGTCCTGCTCCATGGCCTGACGGATGTGTTCGGCATCGGCGAGACTTTTCTGCGACTTGGCGAGGGTGGTCGGGTTCAGACCTTCAATCAGCTTCACGCCGCTGCCGAGGTTATTCAGCAAACCGCTAGTCACCCGTGCTGGATCGACTTGCAGGCTTGCACCATTTGGCACGGCAGCCAGCGCCGAGGCCACTTCGCTGTAGTCGCGCAGGGTGACGCCGTCCTGTTCGAGGATCGCGCGCAATGGCGCATCGACCTTGCTCAGCGCGACAAACAAGGTTGCCTGCTGCTGGCCGATCAGGGCGAAGGACACGAATACCGGGTTGAACGACACATCACCGCCGCGCAGGTTGAACAGCCAGGCGATGTCGTCGAGGGTGGCGATAAAGTGCCAATCGGCACCGCGCGCTTTCAGGCTTTCACGCAGCTTGGCGAGTTTCTCGCCACGGCTGACGGTGGCCTGCGGCGGCAAGTGCTGATAGATCGGTTGATTCGGCAGGCTCGGACGGTCGCTCCAGACCTCGTTCAACAGATCGATATCGGTGCGCAGCCGTGCGCCACGCTCCTCAAGCTTGCTGCTCAGTGAGCGTGCCGACGCCACGGCCATCACCGCGCCATCGACCGCAACCACGCCTCCTTCCGGAGTTTGTTCGGCCAGCCAGTCCAGCGGGCCGGGTTGACCAGGCTGCAGTTTTACCAACTCGATACCGCTGCCCTTGAGCTCCTTGGTCGCCTGTTCCCAGTAGCGACTGTCGGCCCAAACGCCCGCGAAGTCCTGGGTAACAATCAACGTGCCGACCGAGCCATGAAAGCCCGACAACCATTGCCGCCCTTGCCAATAACCCGGCAGGTATTCCGACAAATGCGGGTCGGCCGACGGCACCAGCAGGGCGTGGATGCCCTCCCGGCTCATCAGCTCGCGGGTATGCGCCAGGCGCTGGGGAACCGTTCCATGGGTCAAAGGCTGCGTACTCATCATGTCTCCTGCTAACCACTTTAATTTTGTTATAGGGCGCTGACTTTTGGTCTGCGCATCAGGATTGGGCGGTAGCCCAGAACGCCGGTGCACTGGCGGTTGCTGCTTTAATCAATTGTGCGGCCTGATCGATGTCCTGCTCGGTGGTGAAACGCCCAAGACTCAAGCGAATGGTCCGACCCGCTGCCCGCACGTCGTGCCCCAGGGCCAGCAGCACATGGGACGGCGCATTGCTCGCGGAGTTGCAGGCCGACGTCGCCGAAAAGGCGATCGAAGCACTCAAGGCCTGGGAATTGAACTCGCCCTCATTGAAGGTCAGGCTCAGGGTATGGGGAATGCGTTGGGTCGGGCTGCCGTTCAAGCGTAGACCGGCAATACCGCTGAGCTGCCCAAGCAAGCGCTCGCGCAGACGGGCGATAGTCGCCGCCTCTTCAGCAAAGTGTTCAGCCGCCAGCGCAAAGGCTGCGCCCATGGCTGCGATCTGGTGCGTGGCCAGGGTCCCGGAGCGTAAGCCGCCCTCGTGTCCACCGCCATGGATCTGAGCCTGCAAGCGCTGCTGGGCACGCGGGCCGACGTAGAGTGCACCAATCCCCTTGGGACCATAGATCTTGTGGGCGGAAAACGACATCAGGTCCACCGGCCATTGGGCCAGATCAATCGCTACCTTGCCCGCGCCCTGTGCCGCGTCGACGTGAAACAACGCGCCGTGCTCACGCACCCGCTGACCGATGGCCGGGATGTCGTTGACGGTACCGAGTTCGTTATTGACCAGCATCAGCGACACCAGAAAAGTGTCTTCGCGCAGTGCCTCGCTGACCGCTTGCGCAGTGATCAGGCCTTCGGCATCTGGCAGCATATAAGTCACGGCAACCCCGGCATCCTGCAATTGCCTGGCGGTATCGAGGATCGCCTTGTGCTCGATCTGGCTGGTGATGATGTGCCCGCCGGACTGCCCGCGGGCCTGAGCCACGCCTTTGAGGGCGAGGTTGTTGGATTCGGTGGCGCCGGAAGTCCAGACGATCTGCGGCGCTTGCGCGCCCACCAGGTCGGCGACTTGCTGGCGCGCCTGCTCGACCGAACGCCTGGCTTGTTGACCATAGGCGTGGGAACTGGAAGCCGGGTTGCCGAAGTTACCGCTGAACCCCAGGCAGTCGACCATCACCTGAATGACCCGCTCATCCACCGGTGTGGTGGCGGCGTAATCAAAATACAAAGGACGTTTATTCATAAAAAGACTCGCAGAGCTTGTTCCGGGATCAGGTGTATTCGCTGAAAGCGCCGCACTGGAGGTGGTGTGAAAACTGCGGGAAATCAGCAATACCTGATCGGATGCCGTTAAAGAAGTACGACTTCATTTCAAAGTGCGTAGGAACGCTCCTGAAGTCGAGCTTAACAGGCATCGGACACCGGGTTGAAGCGCAAGTCAGCTAAAGCTCTCGTGCAGCATCGGATACAGCGAAGCGACCAGCAGCAGGGCCATGCCCCAGTTAAACACCCGCAACCAGCGCCGATCACGCAGGACATTGCGCAACAGGCTGCCGCAAGCCGCCCAGACACTGACGCTCGGCAGGTTGATGATAGCGAATACCGCCGCGATGACGATCACATTGGTGAAATAGCCCTGCAGCGGTGTATAGGTGCTGATTGCACCAATTGCCATGATCCAGGCCTTGGGGTTGACCCACTGAAACGCCGCCGCGCCCCAGTAGCTGATGGGCTTGGCGTGACCTTGTTCGGCTTCGGGGACAGGACCCGAATGGGCGATTTTCCACGCCAGGTACAGCAAATAGGCCGCGCCGACATAGCGCAGCACGCTGTACAGCACAGGATAGGTTTGAAACACCGCGCCCAGGCCAAAACCGACGGCGAGCACAAGGACGAAGAAGCCGCAGCTGATGCCGAGCATATGAGGGATGGAGCGGTTGAAGCCGAAATTGACGCCCGAGGCCAGCAACATCGTGTTGTTGGGGCCGGGGGTGATCGACGTCACCAGGGCGAACAAGGCAAAACCCAGCAGTAAATCCAGCGAGAGTGTCATGGGGCGAGTCCGTCAGGGTCAGTCAAGTGTTGACCCTATCGCAGCCCCCGTGTGAAACCCACGGACAGTTACGTGAAACTTCGAGCGGTACAGTCGCTTAGCTGGCGTGACCGTGAACAGCCACAACGCGCTCGGCGTTCATCTCACCATGCTGGTCGTAACCGAACGTCTTCTGCGGCTGGCCGAGCAGTTCGGCTTTTTTGGCCTGGTATTCATCAAACGACAAACCGCGACGATTCAGGGCTTCCATCGCCAGTTCCTGGGTTTCTTCGGCGGTATACGGGCGCAATTCGGGAGCAGGATGACTGGCGCAACCGGCGAGCACCGAGGCAACCAACAACAATGAGGTAACGAGCAAATGGTTCATGGAGAGGCTTCCTGCGGGCGGTCTTGAGCAATGAACACAGGCTACTCCCGCCCCTTGAGCGACAAAAATCATCGCTCTCGATAGTCGCTATCGACCGTTTCGAGACTTGCTGCCGTTTTGTATGGGCCTTCGAAACGAAATGCCGGTTCATCGTTGATGGCGCAACAGTGGCGATGCTGCAACCCGTCGGCCACTCGGTCGCCTTATTGGCGCTGACCTATAGTGAATCGACCGGAAATCGGCGAAGGATTTGCAACATCCACCCACAAGAATATGGAGAACGGTCATGAGCGTTAAACCCATTCCCGAGGGTTATCACAGCGTCACGCCCTACCTGGGAATCCAGAAAGCCGCCGAGGCGATCGACTTTTACAAAAAAGCCTTTGGCGCTACGGAAGTCATGCGTCTGGCGATGCCCGACGGCAGCGTCGGCCATGCTGAACTGCGAATTGGCGACTGCGCCATCATGCTCGGTACACCGTGCGATCAAGGTCCGCTGAGCAACCCCGACAAATCACCGTCCGTGGGCTTGCATCTGTATGTCGAGGATGTGGACAAAAGCTACGCCCAGGCAATCAAGGCGGGTGGCACGGTGGTTTCGGAAGTGAAAGATCAATTCTACGGCGACCGCTCGGGCACCTTGAAGGACCCCTTCGGCCATGTGTGGTTCCTGTCGTCGCGCAAGGAAAACCTGACTCAGGCACAAATCGAAGCGCGGGCGAAGGAGATGTTCAAACAGCAGTAACCCCCCTCCCCCCGCAGGACACGGCGTCGCCCGCCCATAAGCTTCCTCTGTGAAGCCACGGGCGATGCCGTCCGCGCTTACAAAAACCCTCAAGAAAACCTGAAGACCCGAGTGCTAGTCTGCCCAACGCACCCTAGGGATAGACAAGGAACAGGTCTTCAGCATGAGTGACTACATCAAACTGAACAAAGCCAACTGGGACGAACGCGCCCCGTTGCATGCCGCCTCAACCGAATATGGGACTCAGACTTTCATCGACGACGCCTATCACCTCTCCGACGTCGTGCGCTTCGACGTACCGTTATTGGGGGATATCTCGGGCTTTCGCGGCGTGCATCTGCAATGCCACATCGGCACCGACACGCTCTCGCTGGCCCGCCTCGGGGCGCAAATGAGCGGGCTCGACTTCTCACCGGCCGCCATCGTCCAGGCACGCGCGTTGGCCGAGCGCAGCGGCGCGCTAATCGAGTATGTCGAATCCGAGGTTTACCACGCGACTTCAGTGTTGCCACCCGCCTCGTTCGATCTGGTCTACACCGGCATCGGCGCCTTGTGCTGGCTGCCGAGTATCGACACGTGGGCGCGCACGGTCAGCGACCTGCTCAAGCCAGGTGGACGCTTGTTCATCCGCGAGGGCCACCCGATGTTGTGGTCGATCAACGAAGGTCGCGAAGACGCCTTGTCCGTCGAGTTCCCGTATTTCGAGCGCGAAGAGCCTTTGGTCTGGGATGACGAATGCACCTATGTCGAGACCGATGTGCGGCTCAAGGCCTCCGTCACGCATGCATGGAACCACGGTCTGGGAGAAATCATCACCGCACTGCTGACCCACGGGCTGGACATCACCGGTCTGGTGGAGCATCAAAGTATTCCCTGGAACGCCTTGCCCGGTCAGATGGTCTGCGATGACCACGGCGAATACCGTTTGAAAGAAGCCCCATGGCGCCTGCCGCTGAGTTACACATTGCAGGCGGTGAAACGCCGGGGCTGAGCACGGTGGCAGGTGCGCATTCCGGCCAGGGCGCGTACGTACTGGTTTACCTGCTCTGGAAACGCATCAGCGCTCCAAGGAGTTACACCCTCGGAAGGCTTGCTATGGGAGTGCTGTCAGCAACTTGTTCATGGGGACGGCCGTAAGCCCGGCAACACTGAATGCTTCTGCGCAGCGTCGGTACCCAAGGTGCTGAAAAAACTCTTCGCTGGTGCCGGTGCTGTTGAGTCGTGCCTGACTGAAACCATGCTCGATCAACCAGATTTCGAGACCCTGGATCAACGCCTGCCCGGCACCCCGGCGAAACCATTCCGGCAGGACGTAACAAAACCCGACCTTGCCGCTGACAGCGGCCATGGCCACCCCAATCGGTTTGTCGTCCAACAGCGCAAGATTCAGGTACAGGCGTGGGTCGGTCAGCCAGGGTTGTACATGTTCAACGGTTTTGTTGTGGGTCCAGGCCGCGACGACTTTCGGGTCATTGCGGTGATCCCCAGCGCACCCGACCTTGATCGAGCGCTCGACGATCCGGCTGATAATCCCCGCGTCCGCGGGCCCGGCCTTGCAAATGTGTAGGGGGGAATCCATAGCGCTATCACCTCATTCCATTGAGTCAAAGCTGCGAGGGACGATAGCGCCGCGAGGGTCAGGTGACTAATGGAGAGAAGTTACATTTGATGTGGTAACCCAATTTGTAGCAGCTGGCGAAGCCTGCGTTCGGCTGCGCAGCAGTCGTAAGTCCGAACACCGCGGTTAACCTGAAAGACTGCAGTGTCTGATTTTACGGTCGCTGCGCAACCGAACGCAGGCTTCGCCAGCTGCTACGAATACCAGATGTATGAGCGCGCGAGGGCCCTCAGGCTGACTGCAACGGCATCGTCAGATCAACCCGCAAGCCATCGGCACGGCTGTCGAAATGCAACACGCAGCCACAGCGCTGGACGATCGCCTGGACAATCGCCAGCCCAAGCCCACAGCCGGTGCTTGCGCCGTTGCGCCAGAAACGCTGGGTCAGGTGTTGCAGGTCATCGGCGGCGATGCCGGGGCCATGGTCGCGCACCTGAAAACGCACGCGGTTACCCATGGTTTCAAGGCTCAGTTCCACCGCCGCATCCGCCGGGGTGTGGCGTAAGGCGTTGTCCAACAGATTGCGCAAGGCGGCAATCGACAGCACGGCTGGCATCTGCACCGGTGCCTGTGAGTACTTCGCTGGCAAGTGCAGTTTGATCCGCTGACGATCACCGCTAGCCGCGTCTTGAATCGCCAAACGGGCCACCTCTTCGGCGCTGCACTGCACGCCATCGTCGAACGACAGACTGCCTTCGACCCGCGCCAGCAACAGCAATTGCTCAAGCGTGCGGTGCAAGCGATCGGCGCCTTCCTCGGCGCGGGCCAGGGACTGATCGCGGGCGGCGCCTTCGGTCATGCGCGCCACTTGCAGGTGCGTCTTGATCGCCGTCAACGGGCTGCGTAGCTCATGAGCGGCATCGCCAGTCAGCCGTCGCTCGCGCTCGATGGCCTTGCCGATTCGCTGGAACAGCTGATTCTGGGTTTCCAGCAACGGCTGCAATTCGCTCGGCAGCGGATGGATTTGCAACGGCTCAAGGGAGTCGGCGCTGCGACGCATCAAGGCATCGCGCATGCGATTAAGCGGCGCCAGGCCTTGGCCGATCCCCAGCCAGAGCAGCCACAGGCAACCGAGCAACGCGACGCCCACCGGCACCGACGCGGCCAGCAGTACCGACATGTTCAGTGCCTCGCGCTCGACTTGCCGGTCGGCCGTGGTGATGCGCAAATCACCACGAGCCAAGGTGAAACTGCGCCAGCGCGCACCGTCGATCATCTGGTCATGGAAGCCCATCTGTTCAGCTTCCAGGGTTTGTTCGGGAGTGCTGTGACTGCGGGCCAGAATCTCGCCGCGCAAGGAGCTGACCTGACAGGCCATGCCCCCCGGAATATTCAACTGCTCAGCACTGAAATGCGTGCCATCGCCCTTGCTCGGCAGCGCCGGCAATTGCTCCAGCAACCCGGCGACCATACGCGCCGAGGCCACCAGCCGCTGGTCGAGGGAAAACATCATCTGATTGCGCAAGTCGCTGAGCATCCAGGCCGCAGCCAGGGCCCAGATCAGCGCGAAGGCCGCGCCGAGGGTCAGACTCAGGCGCAAACGCAAACTCATCACTTCGATTGCTCTCCGCCATCCGCCGGCCCAAGGCGATAACCCAGCCCGCGCACGGTTTCAACGATGCCGTTGCCGAGTTTACGTCGCAGGTGATGGATATGTACGTTGAGGGCGTTGCTTTCCAGTTCATCGTTGAACCCGTAAACGCTGTCCTTGAGTTGCTCGGTCGACAGCACCCGGCCACGGTTGTGCAGCAAGGCTTGCAACAACGATTGCTCGCGGCGCGACAAGTCTACCGGTTGACCGGCCAGCAGCGTTTCGCGGCTGCTCGGATCGTAAGTCAGGGCGCCATGCTCGATCAGATTGACGCTGCGCCCCGCCACACGCCGCAGCAAGGTGTGCAGACGCGCAGCCAATTCACGCAGGTCAAAGGGCTTGAGCAGATAGTCATCGGCGCCCGCTTGCAGGCCATCGACGCGGTCGGTCACCGAATCGCGCGCGGTCAGAATCAGCACCGGAATCTCCAGGCCGTGATGACGCAACTGCTGCAGCAGCTTCAGACCGTCTTCGTCCGGCAGCCCCAGGTCGAGCACCATCACGTCGAACTTGGCAACCTTGAGCATCGCCCGGGCAGCCGAAGCCGTGGCGACATGCTCCACGGTCAGGCCCTGGGCCGTGAGGCCGGCAACGATGCCGCTGGCGATCAGCTCATCATCTTCACAGACAAGTACGTGCATGGTGAGACCTGTAGAAAAGCATTGATTAAGAGGGCAGCGGATTAAGCGGACATTATGCCCGAGGTGTCATTGCCACAAGGATAACGCGGTTAATCATCGGTTAATCGCCACCCATCATCGTGCACCCTACTTGCACCGCGATAAGGCTTTCCCATGCGTCGTCTGTTTCTACTGTTTTTTCTTTTCATCGCAGGGCTGGCCCAGGCAGCGTCGAACCCGTTCGACACCAAAGCTGATTTCCTGCCGGTCGGCAAAGCCTTTGTTTTTACCTCCGAACGCCTTGAATCCGGCGAAACCCAACTCTTCTGGCAAATTGCCGACGGCTACTACCTGTATCAGCAACGGATGAAGTTCGACGGTTTACCCGAGGCGGATAAACCGCCGCTGCCGTTGGGTGAAGCCCACAGTGACGAGTTTTTTGGTGATCAGCAGGTGTATCGCCAGGGCCTGGAGTTGAAAGTCCCGGCCGGCGCCAGTGGCCAGATCAAAGTGGGGTTTCAGGGCTGTGCCGATGCCGGCTTGTGTTATCCGCCACAAACTCAGGTGATCGACCTCGGAGGCAGCACGGCGGCGGTCAATGCCGCGCAAGCACCGGATGAAGCCTTGGCCAGCGGTCTGCAACAGCGGGCGCTGGGCTGGAGTCTGCTGGTGTTCTTTGGTCTGGGACTGTTGCTGGCTTTCGCGCCTTGCTCGTTGCCGATGCTGCCGATTCTCGCCGGTTTGATCGTCGGTAGCGGCGCCAGCCCCAAGCGTGGTTTCGCTTTGGCCGGCAGTTATGTGGTCAGCATGGCGCTGGTGTACGCGGTGCTGGGCGTAGTAGCCGCGTTGCTCGGTGCGAACTTGCAGGCCTTGTTGCAGAACGTCTGGTTGCTCGGCAGTTTCGCCGTGGTGTTTGTGTTGTTGTCGTTGCCGATGTTCGGCTTCTTCGAACTGCAACTGCCAGTCGCTCTGCGTGACCGTCTGGAAAACGCCAGTCGCAAGCAAGGCGGCGGCAGCCTTATCGGTGCCGGGGTGCTCGGCGCCTTGTCCGGATTGCTGGTCGGCCCGTGCATGACCGCGCCGCTGGCTGGAGCCTTGCTGTACATCGCCCAGAGCGGTAACGCGCTGCACGGAGGGCTGATCCTGTTCGCCATGGGCATCGGCATCGGCTTGCCGCTGCTGTTGCTGGTGACCGTCGGCAACCGCTTCCTGCCCAAACCCGGCACCTGGATGAACCTGCTCAAAGGCATCTTCGGTTTCCTGTTCCTCGGTACCGCGCTGGTGATGGTGCGGCCAGTGCTTGATGAGTCGCTATGGATTGGTCTATGGGGTGCGCTGCTGTTGATCATCGCCTACAGCGCCTGGCGCCAGACCGGTGGATTCGGCCGCGCCGCCCATGTGTTCGGTGGCATGGCGCTGCTTTCCGGATTGTGGGGCAGCCTGCTGTTGATCGGTGCTGCGGGTGGCAGCGATGACCTGTTCAATCCATTGCAGGTTTACAGTGCACAGGCATCGACCCGCGTCGCCGGCCCCACGGCTGACGACGCCTTCATCACCGTCAAGGATCCCGCTGCGCTGCAACACGAACTCGACACTGCCCGCGCCCAGGGCCAGTGGGTGCTGCTGGACTACTACGCTGACTGGTGTGTGTCGTGCAAGATCATGGAGAAACAGGTGTTCGGCAAACCCCAGGTAATGGATGCGCTGAAAGATGTCCGCTTGCTGCGCCTGGACGTGACCGCCGACAATGCTGCCAGCCGTGAACTGCTCGGCCGTTACAAAGTGCCGGGGCCGCCAAGCCTGTTGTGGATCGGCACCGACGGCATCGAGCGCCGTAGCCAGCGCATCACCGGAGAGGTGGATGCCGCCGGTTTCCTCCAACGCTGGAACATGACTCGGGACGCTCGTTAATGCTGACCTTTACCCTCGGCACCTTTGCCATTGCGCTCAACCACCTGCTGCTGATCAGTGCCCTGGCACTGGCCACCCTGGTCGGCTGGCGGGTGGCCAAGCGCGGTGGCGAGAACCCCGAGTCGGTGCTGTTCAGCCTGTTCCTGCTGGGCCTGCTCGCGGCCAGAGTGGGATTCGTGCTCACCTACTGGGCCCACTACCGTGATGACCCGTGGCAGATCATCGACCTGCGCGATGGCGGTTTCCTCGCCTGGCCCGGGGTGATTGCCCTGCTGCTGGCAACACTGTTGCGGGGCTGGCGCCGACCGGCGCTGCGCAAACCGTTGGGCGCGGGCGTTGGCAGCGGCCTGTTGTTCTGGTTGCTGGCAAGTTTGTCCCTGAACCTCTACGAACAAGGCACGCGCCTGCCGGACATCGTCTTGCGCAACGCCGCCGGCGAAACCGTGCAACTGGCCGATTATCAGGGCGGCCCCTTGGTGATCAACCTGTGGGCCACCTGGTGCCCGCCCTGCCGGCGTGAAATGCCGGTGCTGGAGAACGCCCAGCAACATCGGCCCGACCTGACCTTTCTGTTCGTCAATCAGGCCGAAAGCATGCAAAGCGTCAGCACCTTCCTTGCAACCCAAGGCCTGAGCCTTTCCAATGTGCTGTTCGATGGCGGCGGCCGACTGAGTCAGGCCGTTGGCTCCATGGCGCTACCGACTACGCTGTTCTACAGCGCCGAAGGCCGAATGCTCGGTAGCCACCTGGGTGAATTATCGGAAGCCAGCCTGGCCCGTGCCCTGGAAAACTTCGACTCCCCAACTTCTGCCATACAGGCCACACCTTCAAGGAAACTGCCATGCCCCGCCTCCGCCACCTGCTGACGCTGTCCCTGGGCGCAGCGCTGCTGCAAATCCCGATGCTGCAGGCCGAAGAGCTGCCTGCGGCGATCCGCAAGATCGAAGAAAAAGGTGCGAAAATCATCGGCAGTTTCGATGCGCCTGATGGCTTGCGTGGTTATGCCGCGCAGTACCAGAACCGCGGCATGGCCTTGTACCTGACGCCCGACGGCAAGCACGTGCTGCTCGGCAACCTGTACGACGCCGATGGCAAGGACCTGAGTGCCGAGCCGCTGCAAAAACTGGTCTACGCGCCAATGGCCAAGGAAGTCTGGGCGAAGATGGAAGCCAGCAACTGGATCGCCGACGGCAGCAAGGATGCACCGCGCACCGTCTACCTGTTCAGCGACCCGAACTGCCCTTACTGCAATATGTTCTGGGAGCAGGCCCGGCCGTGGGTGAAGGCCGGCAAAGTGCAGCTGCGGCACATCATGGTCGGGATCATCCGAGAGGACAGCCCCGGGAAATCCGCAGCCCTGTTGGCCAGCAAAGACCCGGGCAAGGCGCTGGAGGAACACGAGAAGGCGGGCAAGCAAAGCTCGTTGAAAGCGCTGACAAGCATTCCCGCCGCGATCCAGGCCAAACTCGACACCAATATGAAGTTGATGGAAGAGCTGGAATTGTCCGCCACTCCGGCCATCTTCTACATGGACGACAAGGGTGAGTTGCAACAGCAGCAAGGCGCGCCGTCGCCGGAAAAACTAGTGAAGATTCTCGGACCGAAGTAGTTTTTTACCGTCAGGTTTCTACTGGATGCAACGACGTCATCGCGAGCCTGCTCGCGATGGCGTCCTAATGATCGACTAAGTTCTCTCCGCCAGAAACTTCAGCAGCGCCTTGGTGACGAACTCAGGATTCTCCAGGTTCGAAATGTGCCCTGCCTCCGGCACCAACAGATACGGGCAACCGATCAACTCGGCCATTTCCCTGGTTTCCAACGGTGGTCGCGGTTTGTCCTGATCACCGCACATCAGCAGCGTGGTTTCAGGATTCAGCTCGCCCAGACGCGGCAGCAGATCATCACGACCAAACGTAATGCGCCCCATCGGCACAATGCTTTCACGCAAACGCTCAGGCGGCAGCGCGGCCAGCCTGGCGCGGAAATCCTGATAAAGCGCCGACTGAGGGTCGATGCCTGGACGGAAGAAAATCGGCACCACGATATCGAGTAACTGCGGCGAGATCACACCGCTGTCTTCGATCTGCTTGAACAGCGAGAAATAGTACTGGCGAGTCAGCTCGGGCTCGACACCGACATAGGTGTCCATCAACACCAGGCCGTTGAGGCGCTGTGGGGCCGACAGCGCCAGACGCACGCCCCACATGCCGCCGACCGAAAGCCCGACCAGGGTGACGCGGTCAATATCCAGATGATCAAGCAGCGCCAGTACCTGCCGCGCCTGATCATCCAGCGAAGTCATGCCCTCAGGTAACGGCCCGGACTCCCCGTGCCCCCACAGGTCCACGGCAATCACCCGATGGTGTTGCGACAACGCCACAATCTGCGGCGCCCACATGGCCTGGTCCCACAAGTAACTACCCGCCAACAGCACCACCGGACCAGTGCCTTGGTCAACGTAGTGAAGCAATTGTCCATCAATCGTAGCGAAGGGCATCAACTGTCTCCTTTCTGAATCGGGTCAACCAAAAACTCCGGCAGCCTGTCCCGGCGACGGGGGACAGTCAATCCGAACTTCAATAGAGGTCGTAACACGTCTGCGCTGGTCAGTAGCAAGCGCGGTTCAAGGACTGTCTGCGTGAGGTGTTGGACAAAGGGGCCTCAACATAACAATCGCTATCAATTGACAATTATTATCATTAACACTAGCTTGTCACTCGATGCGTAGGACGGCTCCGCCCCCCCTTGGTCGTCCTATTTACTTTTTGCAGCAAGGTGATTTCCATGACGGAACCAGTAACCACAAGCAGGTGCGACTCACCCTTACTCCAGGCGTTCGTTAATAATCGACTGATTCTGGTCAAAATCGCAGCCCGCATTACCGGCTGCCGATCCCGCGCTGAAGATGTCGTTCAGGATGCGTTTTTCAGGCTGCAATCAGCACCGCAAATCACCTCCTCGTTCAAGGCTCAGCTCAGCTACCTGTTTCAGATCGTGCGCAACCTGGCGATTGACCACTACCGCAGACAGGCGCTGGAACAAAAGTATTCGGGCACCGAAGAAGAAGGCTTGAACGTGGTCATTCACGATGCCTCGCCAGAAACCTCGCACATCAACTTCTCGATTCTGGAAAACATTGCCGATGCCCTCGGCCAATTACCGAGTCGCACCCGCTACGCCTTCGAGATGTATCGCCTGCACGGCGTGCCGCAAAAGGATATCGCCAAGGAACTCGGCGTGTCGCCGACCCTGGTGAATTTCATGATTCGTGATGCCCTGGTGCATTGCCGCAAGGTTTCGGGCAAGCGCAGCGATACGTTCGCCCGCCGCTAAAAGATCGCAGCCTGTGTGTTGTGGTTCAGTTTTTTTTGGACCGTTCTGGAGATACCGCCTTGAGCCTTACCGAGCAAGCGCAAGTTTCAGGTCAAAGGGTTGGCCTGACTTCAGCTTTTAGGCACCGGCACGATGGCAATCTTGTACGGATCGAAAATCTTCAGCATCTGCCCGTTATCCCGCAACCCCTGCAGCAACTTGCCGAAGGTTTCCGCGCTGATCGGCGCTTGCGGACGTAACAGCGCGTAATGGTGATAAACCTGATCGATGCGCTGGGATACCAACAACTGCGGCCTGACCTTTTCATTACGCAGCAGGTAATCGTAGAGGTACGAACGTGTGACCAGTGCAATGTCGGCGCGATTGCGCAGAACCATTAAAATATTGCTGTCGTGAGAAGTCGTGAGCGTCGCGTTGTAACTGTCCTTGAGAAATTGCGGATCGTTATTGAAATTGGCGAATTCATAGTGATAACCGCTGTACAGCGCCAGACGCTTGCCTTTCAAATCGGTGAAGTAACCCTGCTGACGATCCGGCTTGCTCTGTGCGACAAAGATTTCAGCATCTTCCAGCCCCATGTCGACGGTGCTGTGCGGGATATCCTTCCAACCCCACTCCGGATTTTCGAAGATTGCCATGTCAGTCCGGCCATCCTGGAAATCACCGAATCGACGCTGCAAGGAAGTCGGCACGAGTTTGAACTCATAGTCGGTTTGCGAGTGGTTCAGCGCCTCGACCAACTGCGGTAGCAACCCGGTATCGTCGCCATTCTCCGGTCGAACGGTGTACGGCGGAAAGTGCGCAGCGCCCACCTGCACTACTTGTGCGGCCGAAACCGGGAGTACGGATAGCGCACCCAGCGCCATCAGCGAAATCCGTAAAGCCTTCCGAACTGGCGAAGACATCAAAACGAGCCCACCTCTAAAAATATATCGACTACAACCAAGCTAGGCGGTTTTATCCGCTTCGACAACTTGGTGATGGCTATTTAATAAGTTTTTGCGAAACGGTCACTTTTCTTCCAACACCAGAATCAAGGCTTCGTCGGCCAATTGATCGAGGCTCATGCTGCCATCCGGCCGAAACCAGGTGGTTGTCCAGGACAGCGCGCCGGTTAGAAAACGTCGGGTAATAAATACGTCGCCGCGAATGAAACCGGCGTCTTTCGCCTCACCCAGTACCTGCAACCAGATCTGCTCATAGATATCGCGCAGCGCTAGCACCTGGGCCTGACCTTCTTGCGAAAGCGAACGCCATTCGTAGACCAGCACCGCCATTGCTTCGCCGCTGCCGCCCATGATCGACTGCAACTCACAGCGGATCAGTGCCAGCACCCGCTCGCGCACATTGGTCGCTTGCGCCAGGGAGGCGCGCATCAATGCGGTGTTGTAGCGAATGGTTTCTTCCATCACCGCCCGCAGGATTTCATCCTTGCTTTTGAAGTGATGAAAAATGCTTCCCGACTGAATCCCGACCGCACTGGCCAGGTCACGCACCGTAGTGCGCTCGTAGCCCTTGTTGCGAAACAGGTGAGCAGCCATTTGCAGCAGTTTGCCGCGAGCGCTGTCGGGATCGGTCAGTTGCCCGTTGTCGACCAACTCGCGCATTACCAGCAGGGCTTTTTGCTCGTCCACCCGTTCTCTCCTACAGTCGCTCAATCAATTGTGCGATCACACCACGAATGCAATGGGTTTGCGCGGGCAATTTAAGCTGACCGGGACGACCAAGCAAGCGCTTGGGCAGAAGATGTAACCAGCATTTACAAACCAAGCGCTTGCTTGGTAGTCTCGAGCCACTTCTGTCGGAGGCTTGCAATGAACAAAACCGTTCGTATCGGCTGCGCCAGTGCCTTCTGGGGCGATACCTCGACCGCCGCCGCGCAATTGGTTGACGGTGCCCAGCTGGACTATCTGGTGTTCGACTATCTGGCAGAAATCACTATGTCGCTGCTGGCCGGCGCGCGAATGAAAGATCCCCAGGCCGGTTACGCGACCGACTTCGTCGAAGTCCTCAGCCCGCTCCTCAAGCAACTTTGCGAACAGAACATCCGCGTGATCAGCAACGCCGGCGGGGTCAACCCACTGGCCTGCGCAGCAGCGCTGCAAGCGGCGTGCGATAAAGCCGGTGCGCCACTGAAGATCGCCGTGTTGCTCGGTGATGACCTGCAACCGCAGTTCAAGCAATTGGCTACCAGCGGCGTAAAGGAAATGTTCAGCGGCGCCCCACTGCCGCCAATGTGCGTGTCGACCAACGCCTACCTCGGCGCCCCCGGCATCGTCGAGGCGCTACGCCTGGGTGCGGACATCGTTATCACCGGCCGGGTGGTCGACAGCGCCGTGGTCAGCGCGGCATTGGTGCATGAGTTCGGCTGGTCATGGCAGGACTACGACAAACTGGCCCAGGCCGCGCTGGCCGGGCATCTCATCGAATGCGGCGCACAGTGCACCGGTGGCAATTTCACCGATTGGCGAAAGGTGCCCGACTACGAACACATCGGTTTCCCCATCGTCGAAGTCAGCGCCGACGGCCAGTTCATCGTCAGTAAACCCGAAGGTACCGGCGGTTTGGTCACACCGCTGAGCGTCGGCGAGCAACTGCTGTACGAAATCGGCAATCCTCGCGCCTATCTGCTGCCCGATGTGGTCTGCGATTTCAGCCTGGTCAAACTCCAGCAACACGCCAACAACGCCGTGCATGTACACGGCGCCAAAGGCTTGCCACCACCCCGTCAATATAAGGTCTGCGCGACCTGGCCTGACGGCTTTCGCTGCACCGCCAGTTGCCTGATCGCCGGGATCGACGCGGTGGCCAAGGCACGTCGGGTGAGCCAGGCGATCATTGCCAAGACCTCGGAAATGTTCAGCCAACGCGGCTGGGCGCCCTACAGCGAAGTGAACATTGAGCTGCTCGGCAGCGAAGCGACTTATGGTCCGCATGGTCAGCGCCAGGACAGCCGCGAAGTAGTGATCAAACTGGCGGTGCGGCACCCGGACAAACAAGCGCTGATCCTGTTTTCCCGCGAGATCGCTCAAGCCGCCACCGGTATGGCGCCGGGGTTGACCGGAATCGTCGGAGGCCGGCCAACCGTGTACCCATTGATTCGTCTGTTCTCGTTCCTGATCGACAAAAATACCTGCGTGCTGGAAGTCGACCTGCAAGGCCAACGTTATCCCTGCGCCCTGCCTGCCCTCGATCACCTCGACGTTGCCGACCTGCCGCTGCCCTTTGATCCGCCCAAACCCCACGCTCGCGCCGACGCCAGTGTGGCGCTGGTGAAACTCGCGGTGGCGCGCTCCGGCGACAAGGGCAATCACAGCAACATCGGCGTCATGGCCCGCGCCCCCGAATACCTGCCGTGGATCGCCGAAGCACTGACACCTGCGGTGATCGTCGACTGGATGAGTCACGTGCTTGACCCGATCCACGGACGTGTCGAGCGCTGGTATTTGCCCGGTACTCACAGCCTGAACTTTCTCCTGGAAAACGCCCTCGGTGGCGGTGGCGTGGCCAGCCTGCGAATCGACCCGCAAGGCAAGGCGTTCGCCCAGCAGCTATTGGAAATCCAGATCCCGGTGCCGCAAGGCATCGCTGACCAAGTCAAGTAGAGGACGGTTGCCGTGGCCTTTGATTCGATATTCAAACCCGAGCTGTTTGCCGGCCAGACGATTATTGTCACCGGTGGCGGCAGTGGCATCGGCCGTTGCACCGCGCACGAACTGGCGACCCTCGGCGCTCATGTGCTGTTAGTCGGGCGCAAACCCGAGAAGCTGCAAAAGGTCGCGACGGAAATCATCGAGGACGGTGGCAAGGCGGATTGGCAGGCCTGCGATATCCGCGATGAAGAAGCGGTCACGCAATTGGTCGGGCAACTGATCAAGGACCACGGGCCGATTCATGGCCTGGTCAATAATGCTGGCGGCCAGTACCCGGCGCCCTTGGCCTCGATCAATCAGAAAGGTTTCGAAACCGTGTTGCGGACCAATCTGGTGGGCGGGTTCCTGATGGCCCGCGAGGTGTTCAATCAGTCAATGAGCAAGTACGGTGGCAGCATCGTCAACATGCTTGCCGACATGTGGGGTGGCATGCCCGGCATGGGCCATTCGGGCGCGGCGCGTTCGGGCATGGACAACTTCACCAAGACCGCCGCGGTCGAGTGGGGTTACGCCGGTGTGCGGGTCAACGCGGTGGCGCCTGGCTGGATTGCCTCCAGCGGCATGGACACCTACGAAGGGGCGTTCAAGGCGCTGATCCCGACCCTGCGCGAACACGTGCCGCTCAAGCGGATCGGCACTGAATCGGAAGTCAGCGCAGCGATCGTTTTCCTGCTGAGCCCGGCGGCGGCCTTTATCAGTGGCAGCACACTGCGGATCGACGGTGCGGCGAGCCTCGGCGGTCGCGCCTGGCCACTGCACAAGGCGCAGCACAGTGAATCCTTCAATGGCTTTCACCGCGCAGGCTTACCCGATGTGCTCAAGGGCGAGGACTGATCTATGCCACAGATTGAATCGCAACTCGACATCCACAGCCGGCAGTTTGCGCAGAACCGCGAGGCGATGTTGAGCAACATCGAACAGTTCCGCCAGTTGGAACGCAACCTGCTGGCCAAAGCCGCAGAGGCCAAACCGAAATTCGACAAACGCGGGCAACTCCTGCCTCGCGCACGGCTGAACCTGCTGCTCGATCCTGGCGCACCGTTTCTTGAGCTGGCGAGCCTGGCCGGCTACAAACTGCACGACGACAAGGACGGCAGCCAGGCCGGTGGCGGGTTGATCGCCGGAATTGGTTATGTGTCCGGTGTGCGGGTGCTGGTGGTCGCCAATAACAGCGCGATCAAGGGCGGCACCATTTCTCCCAGTGGCCTGAAGAAATCCCTGCGCCTGCAACAGATCGCCATGGAAAACAAACTGCCGGTGATCACCCTCGCCGAGAGTGGCGGCGCCAATCTCAATTACGCCGCGGAGATTTTCGTCGAGGGTGCGCGCAGTTTCGCCAATCAGGCGCGGATGTCAGCCATGGGCTTACCGCAAATCACTGTGGTGCATGGTTCGGCCACCGCTGGCGGCGCGTATCAGCCTGGGCTCTCGGATTACGTGGTGGTGGTGCGCGGCAAGGCCAAGCTGTTTCTCGCCGGCCCCCCGCTGCTCAAGGCCGCTACCGGCGAAGTCGCCACCGATGAAGAGCTCGGCGGCGCCGAGATGCACGCGCAAATCGCCGGCACTGCCGAGTACCTGGCCGAAAACGATGCCGACGGTGTGCGCCTGGTACGCGAAATCGTCAGCCTGTTGCCGTGGAATGCGCAATTACCGCAGCGCAGCGCCGAACACTGGGACGAGCCGCTCTACCCCATCGACGATCTGCTGGGGCTGATTCCCGACGATCCGAAAAAACCCTACGACGTGCGCGAGATCATTGCGCGCATCGCCGATGGCTCGCGCTTTCTCGAGTTCAAGGGCGAGTTCGATCAGCAAACGATGTGCGGTCATTTGAAGATCCAGGGGCGGCCCTGCGGTTTCATCGGCAACAACGGTCCGATCACCCCGCAAGGTGCCAGCAAGGCCGCGCAGTTCATCCAGCTCTGCGACCAGAGCCAGACACCGCTGCTGTTTTTCCATAACACCACCGGTTTCATGGTCGGCACCGAATCGGAACAGCAAGGGGTGATCAAACACGGCGCGAAGATGATTCAGGCGGTGGCCAACGCGCGGGTGCCGAAGCTGACCATGGTGGTCGGCGGCTCTTACGGCGCCGGCAACTATGCAATGTGCGGCCGCGGGCTCGACCCGCGTTTCATCTTCGCCTGGCCCAACAGCCGCACCGCCGTGATGGGTGGCGCCCAGGCCGGCAAGGTGCTGCGCATTGTCAGCGAAGCCAGGCAGGCCAAGGACGGTTTGGTCCCGGACCCGAAGATGCTCGACACGCTGGAACAGGTCACCGCGCAAAAACTCGACAGCCAGTCCACCGCACTCTACGGCAGCGCCAACCTGTGGGACGACGGGCTGATTGATCCACGCGATACGCGCACCTTGCTTGGCTATCTGCTGGATATCTGCCACGAAGCCGAGGTTCGTCAGTTGCAACCGAACAGTTTCGGTATCGCACGTTTTTGAGGCTCTGATCACCACCCGATTTAGGGAGAACAATAAAAATGATCTTCACCCAGGAACACGAAGAACTGCGCCGTACTGTCCGTCATTTTGTCGACCGTGAAATCAACCCGTACGTCGATGAGTGGGAAAAGGCCGGGCGCTTTCCGATCCACGAGATTTTCCGCAAGGCCGGTGCGCTCGGTCTGTTGGGGATTTCCAAACCGGAAAAATTCGGTGGCATGGGCCTGGACTACAGCTATTCGATTGTCGCCGCTGAAGAGTTCGGGACCATTCATTGCGGCGGGATTCCGATGTCGATTGGCGTGCAGACCGATATGTGCACCCCGGCCCTCGCCCGTTTTGGCTCCGATGAGCTGCGTGAAGAATTCCTCCGCCCGGCGATTACTGGTGAACAGGTCGGCTGCATCGGCGTCTCGGAAGTCAGTGCCGGCTCTGACGTCGCCGGGCTGAAAACCACCGCGCGCAAGGACGGCGGCGACTACGTGATCAACGGCAGCAAAATGTGGATCACCAACTCCCCAAGCGCCGACTTCATCTGTCTGCTGGCCAACACCTCGGACGACAAGGCGCACATCAACAAGTCGTTGATCATGGTGCCGATGAACAGCCCCGGCATCAGCCTCAGTTCGCCTCTGGACAAACTCGGCATGCGCAGTTCGGAAACCGCCCAGGTATTTTTCGACAATGTGCGCGTGCCGCAACGCAACCGCATCGGCCATGAAGGCGCAGGCTTCATGATGCAAATGCTGCAGTTCCAGGAAGAACGCCTGTTCGGTGCGGCGAACATGATCAAGGGCCTGGAATATTGCATCGACAGCACCATCGAGTATTGCAAGGAGCGCAAGACCTTTGGCACTGCGCTGATCGACAACCAGGTGATTCACTTCCGCCTCGCCGAGCTTGCAACTGAAATCGAATGCCTGCGCGCGCTGGTCTACCAGGCCACCGAGCAATACGTCAAAGGCCAGGACGTCACGCGCCTGGCGTCCATGGCCAAACTCAAGGCCGGGCGGCTGGGCCGGGAAGTCAGCGACAGTTGCCTGCAATACTGGGGCGGCATGGGCTATATGTGGGACAACCCGGTGGCCCGCGCCTACCGCGATGTACGGCTGGTGTCGATTGGCGGCGGCGCCGACGAGATCATGCTGGGGATCATCTGCAAATTGATGGGCATCCTGCCCGGGAAGAAAAAATGACCACCTTGCCCGTTTGCCAGACCCTGCTGCTGGAACTGCACAACGGCGTTCTGCACCTCACCTTGAACCGGCCAGACTGCCGCAACGCCATGAGCTTGCAGATGGTCGCCGAATTGCGCGCGGTACTCGCGGCGGTGCGCGATGACCGGGACATCCGCGCGATAGTGCTCGGCGGTGCCGGCGGGCATTTTTCTGCCGGCGGTGATTTGAAAGACATGGCCAATGCCCGCGCTCAAGGTCAGCAGGCCTACCGCGAATTGAACCGCGCGTTTGGCGCCCTGCTCGAAGAAGCCCAGCACGCGCCGCAAGTGCTGATCACGGTGTTGCAAGGCGCGGTGCTCGGCGGCGGCTTCGGTCTGGTGTGTGTCAGCGACATTGCACTGACCGATCACAACGCCCAGTTCGGCTTGCCGGAAACCAGCCTCGGCCTGCTGCCGGCGCAAATCGCACCGTTCGTGGTCCAGCGTATCGGCCTAACACAGGCACGACGCCTGGCGCTGACCGCCGCGCGTTTTGACGGGCATGAAGCGCGGCGTCTGGGGCTGGTGCATTTTGTCGAACACGATGCCCAAGCCTTGGCCGAACGTCTGGATGCGGTGCTCGCGCATGTGCTGTGCTGCGCGCCTGGCGCCAATGCCGCGACCAAGGTCTTGTTGCTGGCCAGCACCGAACAGTCCATGGGACCGTTGCTCGACCAGGCAGCCGATTGGTTCAGTGAAGCCGTGACCGGGGCGGAAGGTGTCGAAGGGACGATGGCCTTCGTACAAAAGCGCAAACCGGGTTGGGCGCCGTAGGAGCAAAGCTTGCTCGCGATGAGGCCCTCACATACCGCCTACCCCAAGGGAACCCACAAATGCCCACCCTTCGCAAAATCCTCATCGCCAACCGCGGTGAAATAGCCTGCCGCATCCAGCGTACCGCCCAGGCGTTGGGCTATCGCACGGTGGCGGTGTTCAGCGATGCCGACGCCGACGCTCTGCATGTGCGCATGGCCGATGAAGCGGTCAACATCGGCCCCGCTGCTGTTGCCCAGTCCTACCTGAACAGTGCAGCGATCATCGACGCTGCATTGCGCAGCGGCGCGGACGCGATCCATCCCGGCTACGGCTTCCTCTCGGAAAACGCTGAATTCGCCACGGCATGCGCCCAGGCCGGCATCACCTTTATCGGTCCGGATCCTGCGGCCATCGAACTGATGGGCAGCAAACGCCTGTCGAAAATCGCCATGCTCGCCGCTGGCGTGCCGTGCATCGGCGGTTACCAAGGAGCGGAGCAGGATGACGCTACCCTCAGCCGCGAAGCCGAACGCATCGGCTATCCGCTGATGATCAAGGCCAGCGCCGGAGGCGGTGGGCGCGGCATGCGCCTGGTGCACACTGCGGATGAATTGCTTGCGCAGATCCGTACCGCACGCTCCGAAGCCCTGCACGCATTCGGCAGCGACGAGTTGATTCTCGAACAAGCGCTGATCGAACCGCGTCATGTCGAGATTCAACTGTTCGGTGACCAGCATGGCAACCTGATCTACCTCGGCGAGCGCGACTGCTCGATCCAGCGTCGCCATCAAAAAGTCATCGAAGAAGCGCCGTGTCCGGTGATGACAGCCGAATTGCGCGACGCCATGGGCGAGGCTGCGCTGAAGGCCGGACGCGCGGTGAATTACGTCGGCGCCGGCACCGTGGAGTTCTTGCTCGATGCGCGGGGGCAGTTTTACTTTCTGGAGATGAACACCCGCTTGCAGGTCGAGCACCCGGTGACCGAGATGATTACCGGCCTGGACCTGGTGGCCTGGCAACTGGATGTCGCCGCTGGGTTACCGCTGCCGTTGCGCCAGGAACAGGTCGAACTCAAGGGCCACGCGATGGAGGTGCGTCTTTACGCCGAAGATCCGGCGCAGGATTTCCTGCCCCAGACCGGGCGCATTATGCGTTGGGAACCGGCCCTCGCGGACGGGGTGCGCATTGACCACGGCTTGCTTGAGGGTCAGCAGGTCAGCCCGTTTTACGACCCGTTGCTTGGCAAAATCATCGCTTACGGCGCCACCCGCGAGGAGGCTCGGCGCAAGTTACTGCGGGCAGTCCAGGACAGTGCCTTGCTGGGCTTGCAAACCAATCAGCGTCTGCTCGCCGGTTTGCTGGAGCATCCACAGTTCATCGCCGGGGACTTCAATACCGGGTTCATCGCGCAACACTTCGCCGATCACCCAAGCCTTCACTCGCACGCGCCCACGGCCGAAGAGCTGGCTATCGCCACGGCGCTGTTCTATCAGCAGTCCGCTGGCGCTCATCCGCCAGGACTTGCCGGTTGGCGCAACAACGCCAACGCGCCGCTGTTGCAACAGATCGGCCTCAACGGCGATCGCTGGTCAACCGAGGTGACGGCCCTGCCCGACGGGCAACTGGTCATTCAGGTGGCCGGGGAAACGCTGCAACTGAAACTGCTCGATATCAACGCCCGCTCGGCCAACCTGGAAATCAACGGCATTCGCCGCCGCTACGCCTATCAACTGGCCGCCGGACAACTGTGGTTGTTCACTCGCCCCGGCAGCTTGCTGCTGCAAGACCAGACATTGGCGCCCGTCAGCAGCCAGGTCGGCACCAGCACCGGCACGCTGAAAGCCCCGATGGATGGTGCGATTGTCGACGTACTGGTCAGTGAAGGCTCATCGGTGACCAAGGGGCAGCTGTTGCTGGTGCTGGAGGCAATGAAAATGGAGCACCCGCTCAAGGCTGGCATCGACGGTGTGATCAAACGGCTGCAGGTCAGCCCCGGCGATCAGGTAAAAAATCGTCAGATTTTGTTGGAGGTTGAATAAGCCGCTAGGCGGATCCATCGCATTTGGCTACGCTCAGCCTCATCAGGACGCGGACACCAGGAAACCTGCGATGCCTCATTGGCTGGTAATTGATCTCGAAGCGACCACCGATGACGGTGGCTGGCCAGTAACCGAGATGGAAATCATCGAAATCGGCGCCACCCTGGTCAATCGCGCAGGCCGCGAACTGGACTACTTCCAGCGATTCGTTCGGCCCCTGCGACGACCGCTGCTGACCCCTTTCTGTCGCGAACTGACCCACATAACCCAAGCCAATATCGACGCTGCCCAGCCACTGACCGAGGTCTGGCCGCTGTTCGAGCGCTGGCTCGGCCAGCATCATACGCGCCTTGAAGGTTGGGCCAGCTGGGGCGATTACGACCGACAACAACTGCTTCAGGAATGGCGAAGCCTGCAACTCGATAGTGCCCTCAGCCGAGTCCCCCACATGAACCTGAAGCAACGCTTTGCCAAGGCCCGTCGACTGGAGCGGCCGTTGGGGCTCAATGGCGCTCTGCAATTGGCGGGTATGCAATTTACCGGTCAACAGCACCGGGCGCTGGAAGATGCACGTAATACTGCGCGGTTGTTACCGCTGATTCTTCCGGCCTGATCCTTGAGGGCAACAGGTGACGGACGAAAAGGCCTTGTGCATACTGGCCGGCCTTTTTAGCCCATTTCGAGGAATCGCCCATGTTTAAAGTCAACGAGTACTTCGACGGCACCGTCAAGTCGATTGCCTTCGGCACCGCTGAAGGTCCGGCCACCATTGGCGTCATGGCACCGGGCGAATACGAATTCGGCACCAGCCAGCGTGAGATCATGCACGTGGTTTCCGGAGCCCTGACCGTCAAACTGCCTGACAGCAGCGACTGGGAAACCTTCGCCGCCGGCAGCCAGTTCAACGTACCGGCCAACAGCAAGTTCCAGCTGAAAGTCGCCGTCGACACCGCTTACCTGTGCGAATACCGCGGCTAAGCGTTTCACCGCGATAAAAAAATGCCCGTGTCGAAAGACACGGGCATTTTTCATTCCAGCATTACAGCCTCATTCGAGAATCTCTACCGGCATGCCGACTTCGAGCCGGCCATTGCCGTCGTTGACCAGGTTCTGGCCAAACATCGCGCCATCCTCTTGCGCACGGTATTTCTGCAGCGTCGCCAAGGGTTCACGGTCGTCACTGCGCTCACCGGTTTGCGGGTCGATGGTGGTGAGAATGCAGCGTGAACACGGCTTGACCACACGAAACTCGACATCGCCAATGCGAATGCGCTTCCAGCCGTCCTCGGCAAATGCCTCGCTGCCCTCGATCACCAGATTCGGTCGAAAACGCAGCATCTCCAGTGGACGGCCGACCCGTTGCGACAAGTCCTCAAGCGACGCCTGACCAATCAACAACAGCGGAAAACCGTCGGCAAAGGCGACTTTATCGTCCTCCTTGCCGTAGCCGGCCTGAGTGGTACGGGCCAGCGCCTCGGGCACCTGCACCAATCGGGTAGGTTTGCCAATGAATTCACTGACCCAGGCGCCGGCAGCCTCCCCCGCATCGGGAACTCGCAAGGTATCGCGCCAGATGGTCACCCCACGCAGTTCAGCGTCGCTGGCAGGCAAGGCAATATCGATCGACGAGCGACCGGGTGCACTGAGCGTCAGGCCGCCGGAAGTATTCCACAACGCCGACAACTGGCTCATTCCCGATTCCACACGCTGTGTCAGGAAACGTCCACTGGCCTCGTCCACCAGCATCCAGCGTCGATCCCCCTCCAGCCCCAGTTTGTCCAGGCTGGCCTGTTGCAGGATTTCGCCCTTGCCGGACTTGAGTGGATAACGGTAAAGCGCGCTCAGACGCAACATGGCCAGCTCCCTGGTGGGCAAAAGCGCCACGATATACGAGCCGGCTGATGAATCAAAGAAGCACATCACGGGCAGATATCCTGCCTGCCCGTGACGTTCCGTCAGGCCGGGACTGCGTCGAGCATCAGGCGCTGGCGCACCACGTCGACCAGTTTGTCTGGCTGGAATTTCGAGAGGAAGTTGTCACAACCGACCTTCTTCACCATCGAGTCGTTGAAGCTGCCGGACAGCGAGGTATGCAGGACGACGTACAGGCCGCGCAAGCGTGGATCGTTGCGAATCTCGGTAGTCAGGCGGTAACCGTCCATCTCGGGCATTTCCGCGTCGGTGAAGATCATCAGCAATTTGTCGGTCATGACCACACCCGTATCGGCCCAGGCCTTGAGCATGTTCAGCGCCTTCAGACCGTCACTGGCGATGTGCATTTTCACCCCGAGCTGACCCAGGGTATCGCGCAACTGGGACAGGGCAACATTGGAGTCGTCCACCAGCAGCACTTCACGACCGCGGGCGCGCTCCAGCACCGGGTCTTCGAGCTTGTCACGCGAAACCTTGGCGTTGTAAGGCACGATCTCGGCGAGTACTTTTTCGACGTCGATGATCTCCACCAGTTGGTCATCGACCTTGCTGATGGCCGTCAGGTAATGCTGGCGCCCGGCACTGGTTGGCGGCGGCAGAATAGCTTCCCAGTTCATGTTGACGATGCGATCGACGCCACCGACCAGGAAGGCCTGCACCGAGCGGTTGTACTCGGTCACGATGATGGTGCTGTTGGGCCCCGGCACCAGCGGTCGCATGCCGATGGCCTGGGACAGGTCGATCACCGGCAATGTCTGGCCACGCAGATTGACCACACCACAGACAAACGGGTGACGCTGCGGCATCAAGGTCAGCTTTGGCAATTGCAGGACTTCCTGCACCTTGAAGACGTTGATTGCAAATAACTGCCGACCGGCCAGGCGAAACATGAGAATTTCCAGGCGATTCTCACCCACCAGCTGTGTGCGTTGATCTACTGTGTCGAGAATGCCGGCCATTGATGACTCCTGGGCTTTTCTGATGAATTCACTAAAGAAAGTTATCGGCGGATCTCACGCAATCTTGACCCGCAAACAAAATGCCACGCAAAGGAATTGATGTCACATTAACATCATGCTCTACTGAAGCGGCTATTTCATCCACTGCACAACCCTGCGCGCGACCCGTCTTTGCGTGTCAAGTTCCGTGACATCAGGGAATCCCCTAGCCGCAATCGGGATCAGCCTGATATTCGCGATATCCAATAGCCATTAATGTGACGCCATTCTCACTGCATGAATGGAGTCAGGCTTTTGTCTGTGATCGAAGTACCGTTGCCGAGCTCTTTTTTCAGCCCGCCGGGTTACGCACCTTATGCCTCACGGCTAATGGGTTCGGCACCTCGTTACGCTGTCAATCAGGCTCGCTCCATCGGGGCATTCGCGTCGAACGCAAACAGACCGTTCATCGTCAACAGCAAAAAATCAGAACTGCCCTACAGATTCCGGTCGTGGTCCGGCAGTACCTTACGCCCGTTCGCCATACGGCTGATTGCATCACCTGACTTGATGTCGTGGAGAAAAGCATGCTGAACGATCGTAAAAACCGGAATCAGCGACTGCCCGAATTCTTGATCGAGGCAGAAACCCTGCTGGCCAAATCCGAGGAATGCCTGAGCCACCTGCAACTGATCAACAATGATCAGGACGCCATCGATTGCATGCTGAACACACTGTTCACCCTGGCCAACCGGGCCGATGCATTGGCACTGCGGGCGGTATCCGAGTTCTCGATGTGCATTCACGCCTTGCTCAACGGTGCACGCAATCAAATCGACCTGAACGACCAGGCACTGTGTGCCTTGAAAGAGTGCTTCACATTGATGGCCTGGCAACTTGAACTGGTCGACCTGACTACCGGCCAACTCAGCCTCGATGACGCCGAACAGCTATCGTTGATCGAAGCCTTCGCGATGGAAATTGGCCGTGCCCCGACGCGCCTGGCATTACCCACCAAGCCATTCGCATGCGTTCCGCTTTCGGCAAGGCATGCCTGAGTTGCATCAGATAATGCATGGCATCGTTTGATAATTTTTAACACTTCCAGCAACAACGCTTTCGCGTCGCAATTGAATACTTCATATCTTTTAACGTCAGAATCAAATTAATAACCCAAGCATTAGTTGCCGACTTCCGACCTCCTGAGCTACCCGTCCAGAGCGCTGCAAACTGATTAGTGACGTAATGAGTCATGCTGGACGCTCAGTCACCAGCCCATGACCGCCAACGTGGAGCATATGTCCAGCAACGGCTAAATTCCTGACCCTTTGGACATATATAGCGAACGCGACCAACGGTATGTTAAGTGGTATTATGCGGCCCAATTAGTTGGTTCTGCGCTATGGCACTCTGACTTCAGGCGGAGCCTACCCCCTTGTACAGTGCAACACTCGATTTTGACAATCAGACTGCGCTAACTTGAAGCTCACTATTCAATTACCAGCATTTTCCACACAGAGACCCGTCAGCCATCGTGACCGGTCTGCCCGCAGCGAACATTCATTGGCTCCATCCGCTATGTACGCCAGCCTCAAGTCAGTCGCCTCTTGGCCACCCTCCCGAAAAAGCGTTCGCCGATTCACACTGCTGCTGTGCCTGTGCTCTGCGGTGGGCAGCCTGCTGGTTTACTGCCTGTCCAGCCAATTTCCAGTCGCACTGCTGATATTGAATCTCGCGGCAGCCACCAGCGTCTGGGTGCAGTATTGCAGTTCGCGAAAATCGATCAGGTTCCAGCCTCAGGAACTGGCCGATCGTTTGCTGGAAGTACAGGAAAACGAACGCCATCGGCTCAGCCGTGAACTCCACGACGACATCGGCCAATTGCTGACGGCGGCAAAGCTGCAAAGTGAATGGCTCAAGCGACGTCAGCCCGAAGAACTGCAAAGCCATTGCACCCTGCTCTGCGACACGCTGGAAGAAACCCTGACCAAAGTTCGTGATGTCTCGGCCATTCTCAATCCAAGACAACTCACCAGCCTTGGCCTTGAAGCCAGTTTGCGTGCACATCTGCTCAAAATGCTGGCCAATACTGCCGTGAACTGGAGCCTTGAATGCCAGCAGCGCCTGACCGGTATTCCGGAAGAAATGGCGGTGGCGGCGTTTCGGATTTCTCAGGAAGCCGTCACCAATATGCTGCGTCATGCCCAAGCCAAAAACCTGCTGATTCGCCTGCAACGTCTGCCCCAAGGACTGGCGCTGTTTATCAGCGATGACGGACTGGGCTTTTCTCCAGCCACCCATCCTGGTCGTGAAGGGCAACGCGGAATGGCCGGCATGTCGGAGCGGGTCGAACAACTGGGCGGCACCTTGAGCGTCATCAGCGAGCCCGGCAAGGGTACGCAGATCGAAGCACTTTTCCCCTGGGCGCCCCGCGCGCTCGAACGAGCCAGTACGAATAAGGTTCAACATTGACTTGTAACTTGCTTCTGGTGGATGACCACTCGCTGATCAGAGCCGGCGTGCGTGCGCTGGTTCTGGACATTCCCGGTTACGCCGTCATTGGTGAAGCCAATGATGGTGCGCAACTGCTCGAAATGGTCGAGAAGCTAAGCCCCGACATCATCCTGCTGGATATATCCATGAAGGAAACCGGTGGGCTCGAGGCTCTGCAAAGACTCAAGGCCGTACGCCCACAAAGCAAAGTGCTGATCCTGTCGATGCACACCGACCCGACGCTGATCATGCAAGCCCTGGAGTCAGGCGCTCACGGCTATCTGCTCAAGGACACCACCGCCACGGAGCTGGAACACGCGCTCGAAGCCTTGCGCAACAACGAACGCTACCTGAGCCCGGCCATCGCTCACACCGTGATCAACCAGGCGCTGGTGCGTGCCCAGAAAAGCCGGCCAGAACCCGTCGACACCCATAATCTGACGGCTCGCCAGCTAGAGATTCTGCGCTTGATCGTGCGTGGCAAATCCACTCGCGAGATTGCCAATGGTTTGGGCCTGAGCATCAAAACGGTGGAAACCCATCGCTCTCAGATCATGAAGCGCTTGCAGATCTTCGATGTCGCGGGCCTGGTACTGTTTGCCGTGCGCGAGCAAATCATCAGTCTCGACGATTAGGCCAGATGCAACGCCCTGCAGTGCCTATCCCTCAGGCATTCAGAAGCGTCCTACATGTCGACTTTTTTCTTACAAGTCATGATGAATATGCCCAATTGACGGTCATTTGGCATTGGTACACCTTGTGACTGCAGTTATCAGGCAACAGCAAAAAATCCACAAGGATGTGCACGCAATATGACCAGGGTCTATCAGGCAGGGAGCCATGCACTTAATGCAAAGCCATGACTTACGATTTCCAGCGAACCGGGATGCGCCTCCAAACACCGGCCACCCCGCTCACCCGATTGAATGCAATTGCACCGTCAACACACCTGGAGTGAACAACATGGAACCGCGCGTTGTAGAGCTGGAGACCCACCTCAAGTACATCCGCAGAGATATGGAAGAGGTCCGAAACAACGTCAAGTCCATCAAGCACAGGCTTGCCTACTCGGCAGGCGCTGCGGCGGTGATCATCAGCCTGCTCGGCTGGATTGCCAACAGCCGCTTCGATCAACTCGTGACGCTACTTAACGCATAACCTGCACCACGAAACACCAGGCCCGACGTGATCCATACCGGGCCTGGTGCTGGCGAGGCTGTAGTGCGCAAAGACCTAGCCCAGCACTTCACTCAGGGGGATGAAGTTCACCCAATCACCCTCGACCAACGTGCGATCTTCCAGCACTTCAACCAGCCCTTCCGCCCAGGCAGCACTGCGCAAAACACCCGAGCTCTGATTCTTGTAGATAATTGCCCGCCCATGCTCCAGACGACCGCGCAGGTATTCACGGCGATTGCCGGCCTTGGACCAGACGAATCCTGCCGGAACCTGAAACTGCAAAGGCCGAACCTCTCTCACGCCTTGGCGGCGTAACAGATAAGGGCGTGCCAACAAGGCGAAGGTCACCAGTGTCGACGCAGGATTGCCAGGCAACCCAATCACCGGCACGCCTCGAAAATGCCCGAACGTCAGTGGTTTCCCCGGCTTGATGGCCAATTTCCACAAGGCCAGTTCGCCCTCTTCGCGCAGCGCAATACCCAGGAAATCCGCCTCGCCTACCGATACACCGCCCGTAGACAGGATCAGGTCGACATCCCCCAGTTCGGCGAGCCGATTGCGAGTGGCCTGCAAATCGTCCGGCAGAATCCCCGCATCGATCACTTCGCAGCCTAAACGCTGCAACCAACTGCACAGCAATACCCGATTGCTGTTATAGATCTGACCCGGACCGAGGGCTTGCCCAGGCTCGACCAACTCGTCTCCGGTGGACAGCACCGCAACCCGTACCTTGCGCACGACTTCTAGTTCTGCACACCCCAGTGACGCTGCCAAACCTTGCTCGATGGGACCCAGGCGCGTACCGGCGGTCAATACCTGTTCACCCACCGTGGTTTCCTGACCTTGTGGGCGAATGTTTTGCCCTGCGCGCATCGGCTCGGTAAAACGTACCCGTTGGTCCGCCTGGACCTCGGCGTTTTCCTGCATTTCTACGCAGTCTGCACCCACTGGCACCGGGGCACCGGTGAATATCCGTGCACATGTACCGGGGGCCAATGGCTCCGGGGCTTGCCCGGCAAAAATCTTCTGGCTGACCACCAGTGGCTCGCCAGTCCAATCGGCCAGGCGCAAGGCATAACCATCCATGGCGCTGTTGGGCCATGGCGGCAGATCAAGGGTCGATACCAGGTCCTCGGCAAGAACGCGGCCCTGGATCGCGGCCAACGGCAATCGTTCACGCTCGAGGATTGGCGACGCCTCAGCCATTTCCAGCAAGCGTGCCAGCGCCACTTCGACGGGCATCAAGCTGCCGGTCTTGCCCGGCTTACCCACGGGATTCACAGGGTGCCGCCTGTTTCAAGTGAGCGACGAAGTTACACGGACGATGCCGCGAATCCAGTTGCTCCGCGAGAATCCCGTCCCAACCGGTTCGCACCGCATTGGTAGAACCCGGCAGACAGCAGACCAGCGTGCCATTGGCCAACCCTGCCAATGCACGCGATTGCACCGTCGAGGTGCCGATGTCCGCAACCGAGATCTGCCGAAACAGCTCGCCAAATCCGTCGACCTGCTTATCCAGCAGGCAACTGACAGCTTCCGGTGTACTGTCACGACCGGTAAAACCCGTACCGCCCGTAATCAGCACCACTTGCACGACGTCGTCAGCGATCCAGGTCGCGACTTGCGCACGAATTTTGTAGAGGTCATCTTTAAGCAGAATACGCGCGGCCAGGTTATGCCCGGCAGCACTGAGGCGGTCAACGAAGACCTGTCCCGAGGTATCGGTTTCCAGCGTGCGGGTATCACTGACAGTCAGCACCGCAATGTTCAGCGGGGCGAAAGGTACATCAGCCTTGGCTTTCATAGGCTCGTCCAGTTGTAGGAGAAACAGCCCGGTGTTATATCACAGCGCCTCATTTTTTCAGCGCACCGATGGAGATGCAGCATGACCTCGAACTTCCAGTTGCCGCCCTGCTCCATCCTGCTTCTGGCGGGAGGACGTGGTCAGCGCATGGGCGGTCAGGACAAGGGGCTGCTGGTGTGGCAAGGCCTGCCTCTGATTGCTCATCTGCATCACCTGACTCGAGGCTTGAGCGATGACCTGATCATTTCCTGCAACCGCAATATGGAAAAATACGCGCTTTATGCCGACCAGTTGGTGCATGACGACAATAGCGACTTCCCGGGCCCCTTGGCCGGGATTCGCGCCGGGTTGGCGGTCGCGCGACATCCCCATCTGATGGTACTGCCCTGCGACGTGCCGCGCATTGACGCCCAACTGCTCACGGCCATGCGAGAAGCCGCCTGCCAACAGCCGGACAAACCCTTGATGCTACGCCAGGGCGAACATTGGGAACCGTTGCTGTGCATTATCCCTGTAGCGCTGGCAGGCGAGTTTGAAAACGCCTGGAACGAGGGTGAACGCAGCCCCGGACGCATCATGCGCAACCTGGGTGCCATCGCACTGCAATGCCCCGAAAACGATCGACGCCTGGCCAACCTGAATACACCTGAACTGTTAAGCCTGCACAGCAACGTGCCAGAATGAGGCCAACCAAGGAACTTGCACGCCAGGCATACGTCTCAGCCCAGTACTCAAAAGAATTCATATTCGGAGAAATCACATGACTCATCGGACCCTCGCCACTCTCATGCTCGCACTGGGCCTCGCTACCCTCGCCGGTTGCTCATCGCCCGCGGTGATCACCTTGAATGACGGTCGCGAGATCCAGTCGGTCGACACCCCCCACTTCGATTCCAAGTCGGGCTTTTACGAATTCGAGCAACTGGATGGCAAGCAAACCCGCATCAACAAAGATCAGATTCGTACCGTTAAAGACCTGTAAGCCTCACGGCGACAGCCTGGTACAGATAAAGCCCGCCAGTGTGCGCAATGCTGTTCACTTAAGCCGATGTTTCAGGCACAACCGCAGTTGTGGCGAGGGAGCTTGCTCCCGCTGGGGCGCGAAGCGGCCCTGAATTGGGCCTGCTACGCAGTCCAGCGGGAGCAAGCTCCCTCACCACAGATACTTCTCAGGCCTCCAGACTTCCTTAAGTGAACAGCATTGCGCCAGTGTGCGGGCTTTATCGTTTCTGGCAAAAGCAGGCCTTGCACAGGCCAAGTCACTCACTGAGCACCGCGTTTGAGCTGTGCAATCACCACCGCAGGGCACTCACCACTGCAGGGTGATCTCGCTTTCAAAACTTCGTTCCAGCCCGGTCACCGGATCGATAAAGCGCAGCCCTTTGGCCAGCAACTTCAACGGATTGGCGTAATCATCCTCAACGTCTTTCAATGCGTCGGGATAAAACGGGTCATTGCAGATACTCGCCCCCAACGCCGTCATGTGGACCCTTAACTGGTGCTTTTTGCCAGTCACCGGATACAACGCATAACGCCAGAGATCGGCATTTTTTTCTACGACTTCAATCGCTGTCTCGGTATTGCTCGCCCCCGGACCTTCTTGCATGCGAAAGAAGGGTTCGCCATCAACCAAACGGCTTTTGTGCACCCGTGGAAACGACAACTCAGGCAAGGCACGGGCAATTGCCTCGTAGCGCTTTTCGATCTGTCGAGTCGGAAACAATGACTGATAAGCCGAGCGACTCTGGGGGTTGGCCGAAAACAGCACCAGCCCAGCCGTGTGTCGGTCTATGCGGTGCAATGGCACCAGGTGCGGGTTATCCAGGCGACGGATCAAACGCCGCAGCAACGTCTGCTCGACGTACTCGCCTGCTGGGGTAACCGGCAGAAAGTGTGGTTTGTCCGCGACCACCAGATGCTCGTCGGCATACAGAATCGTCTCGAGCACCGGGATTGTCTTTTCGTCGGGGACTTCCCGAAAATAGTGAATCCGCAGCCCTTCCTTGTAAGGCAGATCGACGGCAATCGCATGTCCGTGGCCATCCAGGACACGGCCACGGGCAATCCTGTCCAGCCATTGTTCACGACCTATGGCGCTGAAGTGCTCGCACAGACAATCGAGAACGGTCAACCAGGCGCCAGGCGGCAGGTACAGCGTGCTGGCCTGGTTCTGTGCGGCGGAAAAAGATGAGGTGGACATACGAAAGCTCTGGCCCTAATGCAGGTGGGCATTATCCAACAAGGACCCGAGCGATCCTAGGACAGATTCCGTGCGGGTCTCCCTCATGACTATCACGCGGTCAGCGACACTCGCTGCGCCGCCGCTTCGGTAAACTCCTTCAGCCAGCGCAATACATCGACAGCCTCCCAACGGCCGGGATCATAAAGCGCATACAACAACCCCTGATAACCCACGACATCCAGTTGACGGTGGTAACCCGCACGCTGAAACAAGGCTTCGATTTCAGCGAAGCACGTATTGAAGTGCAATTTGTTGAATGGCGTTTTCCCTTCCGTAACCAGGCCATCCAGGCGCAACTCCAGCACTGCCTCTTGGACCACATCAGCCGACATGCGATTCACGCTGGCTTTCAATTGTTCGACATTGACCATGCACTTCCCTCTGACGCGAATAACTGTATGCACATACAGTAAACGAATACTCGGGGTTACGCCAACGCATTACCTGAGGAGCGCGACAGGCGGAACGGCCGTCGCTGAAAACAAGAAGGGGTTTAGCGCAGGAATGCCACGACCTGTTCGGCGTCGAAGGGCCAGCCCAGCTCAGCCCCTGTATCAACACGGCGCAGCACCGGAATGCGTAAACCGTAGGCTTCGAACAACGCTTCACTGTCGGCAATGTCGACCAGTTCCACCAGCAGCCCATGCTCGACCAGCGGCATCAGCTCTGCTTCTGCGAGTTCACAGAGATGGCAACCAAGGGTGCTGAACAACTGGCATTCAGGAGTCATGACAAACAGACCAACGAGGATTGGGTGACTATTCTAGGCCCGGGATGAAAAGTCGTCGAGCAACGCCCTCCGTGACGACAGCCAATTTTAGCTATCTGGTATAACCCTGATGCAAATCATTCGACGTCGGCTCCAACTGCGCAATGCTCGCGGCTTTTTTTGCCTCTACGCTGGGTACGTCCCGGCACCGAAACGGAGAGTGTTGTGTTTGTCAATTTGTTGATCATCCTCGCCTCGTCATTGGTGGTGATTGCGCTGTTTCGGCGTCTTCAGCTGCCTCCCGTGCTGGGCTACCTGTGCGTGGGACTGCTGGTTGGGCCCGGCGCATTCGGCTGGGTGAATGACAACCAGGATCTACCAGACCTTGCCGAGTTGGGCGTGGTGTTTCTGCTGTTCTCCCTGGGGCTGGAGTTTTCCCTGTCGAAAATGCTTGCGCTGCGGCGCGTGGTATTTGGTCTCGGCAGCCTGCAAGTGCTGTGCTCGGGGGTGCTGCTGGGCGGCTTGCTGATGTTACTCGGCATGCCCGCCCCTCCGGCCATGTTGCTTGGCGCCGGTCTGGGGCTTTCGTCCACGGCAATTGTCAGCAAAGAGCTGAGCAGCCTCGGCGAGATCTTCAGTCGTCACGGCCAGAATGCGATAGGCGTGCTGTTGTTTCAGGATGTAGTTGCGGTGTTGTTACTGACGCTGGTCCCGGTGTTCGCCGGTAGCAGTGATCAAAGCTGGTACTGGGCGCTGCCGATAACACTGGGCAAAACCGTGCTGTCGTTTGTCGGCCTGTTGCTGACCAGTCGCTGGTTACTGCCGCGACTGTTCCACGAAGTCGCCACCTCGCGCTCCGCCGAACTGTTCGTCCTGCTGGCCCTGGTCATCGTCTTGCTGACTGCCTGGCTGACACATCTGCTCGGACTCTCCCCCGCCCTCGGTGCCTTCCTTGCCGGCATGTTGCTGGGCGAAAGCCATTACCGGCATCAGATCGAAGCCGATATTCGCCCGTTCCGCGACATTCTGCTCGGGTTGTTTTTCGTCAGTATCGGCATGCTGATCGATCTGCAGCTGTTCGCCAGCCATGGCCTGTTGATTCTCGGCCTGACATTGGGGTTACTGCTGATCAAGGGCAGCATTGTCGCGGCGCTGGTCAAATGGCGCGGCAGCAACGGCGAAACTGCCTGGCGCAGCGGCCTGGCATTGGCGCAAGGCGGTGAATTCTGCTTTGCGCTGATGGCACAGATGCAACAGAACAAACTGATACCGGCCGAACTCAGCGGTCTGTTACTGGCCGCGACGTTTTGCTCGATGCTGCTGACACCACTGTTGCTGCGCGCAGCACCGGGCATTGCCGCACGCTTGCATCGCAAACCCGATAAGGAAGCGCAACTCGATCAGGTCGCGGCATTGAACGCCGAGCTGCACGGGCATGTAGTGATTTGCGGCTACGGTCGGGTGGGTCAGTCCATAGGGCGTTTTCTGCGTCGCGAAGGTCAGCCCTTCGTTGCGCTGGACGATGACCCGGTTCGCGTTCATCAAGCCGCAGCGGGTGAAAGCTGCGTGCACTATGGCGATTCCCGTCGCGTGGAACTGCTGGGTGCCGTAGGTCTTGAACGCGCACGACTGTTGGTGATCGCAGTGGACAAAACCGATATAGCCATGACCGTACTCAAGGCAGCACGGCAGCTAAACGCTCAGGTCCCGATACTGGTTCGAACCCGTGACGACAGTCAGTTGGCCGAACTGAAGGCGGCCGGAGCCAATGAGGTTGTCCCGGAACTGCTGGAATCGAGTCTGATGCTCGCTTCCCACGCGTTGCTCATGCTGGGTTTGCCCCATCCGCAGGTCCAGGAGCGTGTCGACGAAGTGCGACATGGGCGCTATCGCCTGCTGCACGGTTTCTATCACGGAGCGCAAAGCAACCTGTTGGACAGTCGTGGGCAGCCGAAAGTATTGATGTATGCCGTCAACCTGACAATGGATGCCCATGCATGCGGCCGGCCCTTGAATGAGCTGGCACTTGAAGCATTGGGGGTGGACGTTCAAGCCATTCAGCGCAATGGCGCTGATTTGGCAGTTGAGGGCGTCACCTGCTTGCTGGCGGGCGATCGGGTGTTGATGTCAGGCACCTTGTCTGCCATCGAGGCCTGTGAAGCACGGCTGTTGGCGGGGTAATGAAGCGTGGTCGCGTTGCTCGCGCAGAACCGGAAAATATCCTGCGCGAGCCCGGCCAATTAGCTGAAGACAATCAATCCTGGCTGACTGCACCGATCTTGTGGATCGACAGATCCGCCCCGTAATACTCCTCTTCCTGGCTTAACCGCAGCCCGTGCAACAGCTTGATCGTGCCATACACCGCAAAGCCTCCGATCAGTGCTATGGCTACCCCGAGTGCAGTGCCTATCAACTGGCTGATCAGGCTGACGCCACCGAGCCCGCCCAAGGCACTCTGACCAAAAATCCCGCAGGCAATCCCGCCCCAAACACCACAAAGACCATGCAACGGCCAAACGCCGAGCACATCGTCGATCTTCCATTGGCTTTGCGCCGCAATGAAACACCAGACAAACAAGGCACCGGCAATGGCTCCGGTCACCAGTGCACCAACCGGATGCATCAGGTCGGAGCCAGCGCAGATTGCCACCAGCCCGGCCAATGGACCGTTGTGCAGGAACCCTGGGTCGTTACGACCGACAATCAACGCGGCTACCGTGCCGCCGACCATCGCCATCAACGAGTTGACGGCCACCAGACCGCTGACGCCTTGCAGGGTTTGCGCGCTCATCACGTTAAAGCCAAACCAGCCGACGATGAGAATCCACGAACCCAATGCCAGAAACGGAATACTCGACGGCGCAAACGCCACCAGGCGCCCGTCGCGATACCGACCATTGCGCGGACCGAGCAGCAATACCGCCGCCAACGCCAGCCAACCCCCCATGGCATGCACTACCACAGAACCTGCGAAATCATGGAAGCCGGCACCGAAGCGTGCCAACAACCAGGCCTGCAGACCGAAGTTTCCGTTCCAGACCACACCTTCAAAAAACGGATAAATGAACGCCACGATCAACGCCGTCGCACACAACTGCGGAACAAATCGTGCGCGCTCGGCAATCCCCCCGGAAATGATGGCCGGAATGGCCGCAGCAAAGGTCAGCAGGAAGAAAAACTTCACCAGCCCATAGCCGTGATCAGCACTGATTACCGCGGCCGGTTGCATGAAAGTGACACCGTAGGAAATCCAGTAGCCTATAAAGAAGTAAGCCAGCGTTGAAATGGCAAAGTCACTGAGGATCTTCGATAACGCGTTGACCTGGTTTTTTTGCCGAACCGTGCCGACTTCCAGAAAAGCAAAACCGGCGTGCATGGCCAGAACCATGACAGCGCCGATCAGAATGAACAGCGTATTGGAGCTATGGACCAGGCTGTCCACAGCACTTTGCAAATTTTCCATGGAGTTGGCAGACCTTAAAGTCGCAAAAGCACCAAAGCGGTTCGCCGAGACAATTTACGCACCAAGTTGACACCAGACTTGGCATCCACCCTTATTCCGGCGAACCGTTTTGGCGCAAAAAACTCATTGAGGTCGATCGTTGCTCGGGTGTTTGCGCGAGTTTCTATTATTTAGGTTAAGGTTTTCGCGAAGCACGCCCAGTTTCAGTACAACAGCACTGGCTGACGCACCACGACATAGCAAAAGCTGTACCAGGCATTAGGGGGTTCTCAACGCGGCGGGGGAATCTATTTGAGAACAGCCCCTAGCACTGAACCTTCGAACAAGGCTCATACTCGAACATTTCACACACCAATAATGGAGATCATCATGGCCAGAAAAACGGAAAAGACTGCTCAAGAAATCCTCAGGGAAGATTTTCAAACATTGGTCAGCGACACCGAACGGTTGCTGGAACACACTGCGACACTGGCCGGTGATCAAGCCGATGAGTTGCGTAGCCAGATTCACGAAAGCCTGCAGCGGGCTCGCGAAACCCTGAAACTGACCGAAGATTCCTTGCGCCAACGCGGCCAGGAAGCTGTCACCGCCACCGAAGACTATGTTCAGGCCAACCCTTGGCAAGCGGTTGGCATCGCGGCCGGCGTAGGCTTTTTGATTGGCCTGCTGACGACGCGGCGCTGATATGGCTATCGATGAATCCGGCTCGTCCGAAACAGGTACGGGGTCTTCATCGCGACGCTTGGGTGCCGCTTTTCTCGGGTTGCTGCACAGCCATGTAGAGTTGTTCGGCATCGAATTGCAGGAGCAAAAAGCCCGCACCGTAAGCCTGTTGCTGTTCGCAGGGCTGGCACTGGTTTTCGCCTTATTGCTGTTGATCGGGCTTTCGGCGCTGGTGTTGATTCTGCTGTGGGACACTTATCGCCTGGCAGGGATCATCGGCCTGTGCGTTTTCTATGCGCTCGCGGCACTCTTTTGTGGCATGCGCTTGAAAGCGGCGATCTTCGATGAAACATCACCGTTCAATGCCACCCTTCAAGAGCTGGCGAACGACAGGGAGCGCTTGCTGCCATGAACCTGCCTGAAATCCCCAAAAACAGTTCCCGACAAGAGATGCGCAAGGCATTGATACGCTTGCGCATGGAAATGCATCGCCAGGAAATGCGCCACGAGTCCCGGCAGATGCTGGAACCCTTGCAACGCGTACGGGGAATGACGCACAGTTTTCAGGAGGGTCTGGGCATCAAGCACGCGCCACTCTGGGGCATCGCCGCCGTAACCTTGCTTGGCTTTCTCACCGCCAAGGGCGCCAAGGGCGGTGCCATCAGCAGCGTCACTCGGTTAGTCCAGCTCGGCACCAGCCTGTTGCCGCTGATCAAGCTGGTGCTGCAAGGCTCCTCGCGCAAAGACCCGTAGACCCACAGCCCCCAATCAGTCACCTGACGGAGAACCTGCCTTGGATTGGCATACCCTGCTTAATCGTGAACGCCTCGGAAAACCGCTACACAGCCCGGAAGAGCTCGGTCGCAGCCCTTTCCATAAAGACCACGACCGGGTCATTTTCTCCGGCGCCTTCCGCCGTCTTGGGCGCAAGACCCAGGTTCACCCGGTGTCCAGCAATGACCATATCCACACGCGCCTGACCCACTCACTGGAAGTCAGTTGTGTGGGCCGCTCATTGGGCATGCGCGTCGGTGAAACCATCCGCAGCGCCCTGCCCGACTGGTGCGAGCCTAGCGATCTGGGCATGGTGGTGCAGTCAGCGTGCCTGGCCCACGACATTGGCAACCCACCCTTCGGCCACTCGGGTGAAGACGCCATCCGCTACTGGTTCCAGCAAGCCGCGGGCAAAGGCTGGCTGGACGCCATGAGCGAAGTCGAACGCAACGATTTCCTCAACTTCGAAGGCAATGCCCAAGGCTTCCGGGTTCTGACCCAACTGGAATACCACCAGTTTGACGGCGGTACACGGCTGACTTACGCAACGCTGGGCACTTATCTGAAATACCCGTGGACCGCGCGCCATGCCGATTCGCTGGGTTACAAAAAACACAAGTTCGGTTGCTATCAGAGCGAACTGCCCCTGCTGGAGCAGATCGCCCAGAAACTCGGCCTGCCTCAACTCGAGGAGCAGCGCTGGGCTCGACATCCTCTGGTCTACCTGATGGAAGCCGCCGACGACATCTGCTACGCCTTGATCGACCTTGAAGATGGCCTGGAGATGGAGCTTCTGGAGTACGCCGAGGTGGAGTCCCTGTTGCTCGGCCTGGTGGGTGATGATCTGCCGGAAACCTACCGCCTACTCGGCCCCGATGACTCGCGTCGCCGCAAACTGGCGATTCTTCGCGGTAAAGCCATCGAGCACCTGACCAACGCTGCGGCACGGGCATTCGTCGAGCAACAGGACGCGCTATTGGCCGGCACCCTTCACGGCGATCTGGTGGAACACATGCACGGGCCCGCCAAGCGTTGCGTACTGAATGCCAAAGACATGGCGCGTAAAAAAATCTTCCAGGACAAGCGCAAAACCCTGCATGAAATCGGCGCTTACACCACGCTGGAAATTCTGTTGAATGGCTTTTGTGGGGCGGCACTGGAACAGCACGGCGGTCGTACGGCTTCATTCAAGAATCGTCGCATACTCGATCTGCTGGGTAATAATGCACCCGACCCGCACGGTCCTTTGCATAACTCGTTTTTACGCATGATCGACTTCATCGCCGGAATGACCGACAGCTATGCCAGCGAAATGGCACTGGAAATGACCGGACGCTCCAGTCACCACTAAAAATCCATTGATCGGTCGCCCCGAAATATTCCGTGACGGCTGATCTCCCCACACTTTGTAGTACCGGGAGAATCTCCCTACATCGTATACAGAGCAAACTGATCGTTTGCTCTGTATACACACGAAATAATCACTCTATCCTGAACAATAGAATTGGCGGCCTTACAGCCGATATAGCTCCAGCAACGGCAAACAAGACAGTACGGATTAAACCGACAACGCTGTTTCCGACACCCACCGCAGTTCGACCCTCCACATGGAAAGCTATATGTTCAACTACGATCTGCGCATCATGCTGGTGGAGGACCATCCTTTTCAGCTGAAAGCAACCCAATACCTGCTTGAAAGTTACGGTTTTACTCAAGTCACCGCCGTAGATAATGCCGAAAATGCATTACAAACGTTGAGACATGTGCAGCCCCCCTTCGAAATACTGCTGTGCGATCAATGCCTGCCAGACCTCTGCGGCCTCGACTTGATCGGTATTGCCAGCCACCAGGGCCTGATACGACAGGCAATCATCCTGAGCAGCCTTGACTCAACCGAACTGGACACCTTGAAAAAAAATGCACATGAACAACGACTGCCATTACTTGGTTATTTGGCAAAGCCACTGAAACAATCTGAATTTATAAACTTGTTGACCCTTTCGGACCTTTATAAATAAACACAATTAACCCCCTCGAATACCTCACGACAAATAAAAAACCCTCAGCGCCATTACGCATCAGAAAACAGCGATGCGGCATATATTGTAAAAACACATATCGACCCTGAATAAATGCGCCTACATGCCCGGTTAATATACTTATTCCTCCTCACAAACCTAGTTCACTCGTAGTCCTCTGCCTCTTTTAATGTAGGACATGTCCTATATTGCACCTATAGCCTCGTCAGTTCATGCGTCAACGCACTTATCTGAGCTAAGGTGCTCGCTTTATTTGCGCACGTATGGGACATGATTATGAACTCGGTTTTTATTGTTGACGATCACCCCGTCATTCGCCTTGCGGTTCGTATGTTGCTGGAACATGAAGGTTACAAAGTAGTCGGTGAAGCCGACAACGGCGTCGATGCGATGCAGATGGTTCGCGAATGCATGCCCGACCTGATCATTCTTGACATCAGCATTCCCAAACTCGACGGACTGGAAGTTCTCTCCCGCTTCAATGCAATGAGCACCCCGCTGAAAACACTGGTGTTGACGGCCCAGAGCCCAACACTGTTCGCCATCCGCTGCATGCAGTCCGGGGCCTCCGGTTATGTCTGCAAGCAGGAAGATCTCAGCGAGCTGCTCAGTGCCATCAAAGCCGTGCTGTCCGGTTACAACTACTTCCCCAGCCAGGCCTTGAACCCGGTTCGCGGGGATGAAGCGCTCTGCGCTGAACTGGACTTGTTCAAGTCCGTCAACGATCGCGAACTGATGGTCCTGCAACTGTTCGCCCAGGGTCGTACCAACAAGGAAATCGCCAAGGGCATGTTCCTCAGCAACAAGACCGTCAGCACCTACAAAAAAAGACTCATGCAAAAACTCAAGGCCAAATCCCTGGTAGAACTTATCGAGATGGCAAAACGTAACGCGCTAGTGTGAGAGACAGGATGCCCAGGTGTTTAAAGGACTATTTATTGTATTTGAGTGCAGGTTTATGTCTGAGCACCTCTGTGTCAGGAGCAGGCAGCGGAGTCGGAAATTACGCGCTGCTCAGCCGCTCAACGGCAGGTTACATGGACGTCCAACTGGATAAATCACAACGGTTGTGGCTGCAAAACAAGCGCGAACTGATCCTGGGGACCTCCGCGCCTGACTACCCTCCTTTTGATTTAACGATCAGCGGTCACGACTATGAGGGTTTCACGGCTGATTACGCAGGAGTTCTTGCACAATCCCTAGGCTTGCCGATCAAGGTCCGTCGTTACCTCTCCCGAGAGGCCGCCATCGAAGCACTCGAAAATGGCGACGTCGACCTGCTCGGAACGGCCAATAGCTTTGAAGAACGACGTTCCAGCATCGTACTGTCTGCCCCCTACGCCATAGATCAACCGGTTCTGGTCACCCGGAACGCTGAAAACCGATCATTGACCGAAGGTCTCGCCGACATGCGATTGAGCATGGTCTATCACTATCTGCCGCTGGAGGAGGTAAAGGCGCAATATCCCAAGGCCATCATCACCTCCTACCCGTCCTACCAGAACGCGATCAATGCCGTCGCCTTCGACCAGGCAGACGTATTCCTGGGCGATACCATTTCCACCCATTTCATGATCAACAAGGGCTATCTGAAAAATGTACGGATGGCCAACTTCGGTAAACATGAGGCCTATGGCTTCAGCTTCGCAGTCAACAAGGACAATCCAGACCTGCTGGCAATCATCAACGCGGTACTCAAGGAAGTGCCTGCGAGCGAGCGGGAAAACATTGCCAAGCGCTGGAGCGCGGGCAGCGACATCCTTCTGACCGACCACAAACTGCAACTGACCAACCGCGAGGAACGCTGGCTTGCGCAGCACCCCGTTGTTCGCGTAGTCGTCAACGATGCCTTCGCCCCGCTGACATTCTTTGACGCCGACGAGAGCTTTCGGGGAATCACCGCCGACTTGCTCGAACTGATCAGGCTTCGAACCGGTTTACGCTTCGAGATTCACCGCAGCCAAAGTGACAGCGAGATGATCAGCCAGGTCAAAGGGAACCAGGCCGACCTGATCGCCGCGATGATTCCCAGCGCCGAGCGCGAGGCGCAACTGAGCTTCACCCGTCCCTACCTGGAAAATTCATTTGTACTACTGACCCGAAAGAGCACCTCCAGCCCAATCAATCTTGAGCAATTGAATGGAAAGAGCCTTGCCATCACTCAAGGCAATCCGCTCCTCGACTACCTGCACCGTGCCTACCCGACGATCCAGTTGGTTGAAACACCTGACAGTTTCAGCGCGGTGGAGTTACTCGCCAAAGGTCAGGTCGAGGGCGCCGTCAACTCATTGGTGATTGCCAACTACTTCATTTCATCGCAAGTGTTCGAGGACGCATTGCAAATCAGCGCGACTGTCGGGACGCAGCAAGCCGCGTTTTCACTGGCAACCGCGCGCGATGCCACAGAACTGCACTCCATCCTCGACAAAGCCCTGCTCAGCATTGCGCCGGACGAACTGGGAATAATCAACAGCCGCTGGCGCGGCTACACGGGCACTGCCAATAGCGCCTGGCGCAACTACCATCGCCTGTTTTATCAACTGGTCATTGGCAGCGGTCTTTTGTTGCTGATTTCGCTGGCCTGGAATGCCCACATGCGCAGGCAGATCAAACAACGCCAGAAAGCAGAGCGCGCACTCAACGACCAGTTCGAATTCATGCGCACGCTGGTCAATGGTACGCCTCACCCCATCTACGTACGGGACCGTGAAGGACTGCTGCAAAGTTGTAACGACAGCTATCTGGAAGCCTTTTGTGCCAAACGCGAGGACGTGATTGGCAAAAGCCTCATGCAGGGTGCCATGAGCAACGAGTTCGAGGCCCGGGAATACCTGGCCGACTACCAGCGAGTGGTGGCTGAAGGTGTCCCGTTGATTCTCGACCGCCCCCTGCACATTGGCCGGAAAAGGCTGACGATCTATCACTGGATTCTTCCCTATCGAGACTCGACGGGTGAGGTCCAGGGGATCATCGGAGGCTGGATCGACATCAGCGAACGACGGCAGCTTTTTGATGAGCTCAGGTCAGCCAAGGAACAGGCGGACAAGGCCAATCGCGCCAAGAGCACCTTCCTGGCCACCATGAGTCATGAAATTCGCACACCGATGAATGCGGTGATCGGCATGCTCGAACTGACATTGAAACGGACCGACCAGAGCCACCTGGATCGGCCGGCCATCGAAGTGGCCTATAGCTCGGCCAAGGACATGCTGGAGTTGATTGGCGACATACTCGATATTGCCCGAATCGAGTCTGGCCATTTGAGCCTGGCGCCAGAGCGGGTGAACCTTGGCGACACGATTGAGTCGGTCGTGCGGGTCTTCGATGGATTGGCCCGGCAAAAAAACCTCTGCCTGGTGCTGGAGTTCCCCACCAGCGCTGAACAGCCCGATGTATTGATAGACCCACTGCGTTTCAAACAGATACTGTCGAACCTGATCAGCAATGCCATCAAGTTTACCGAGCACGGCCAGGTGAGGATCAAGGTCAATCTGCAACCGGCGTCGGAGTCCGACCGTCTCCAGATGGAGTTGTGGGTCAATGACACCGGAATTGGCATCAGCGAGGACGATCAGCGACGCTTGTTCGAGCCTTTCACTCAGGCCGATAACACCGGGCATTTGGCCAGAAGCGGCGCTGGATTGGGATTGGTGATCAGTCGCAACCTATGCGAAATGATGGGCGGTTGCGTGCAACTGACCAGTTCGCCCGGGGTCGGCACTCAGGTAAGGATTTCATTGCCGATGGCCGCGCTGCCTGACGCCGTGGTGCTGGACACCCCGCAACCGGTCATCGCGAACGCCTCGGCCACCCTGAACGTGCTGGTGGTCGACGACCACCCCGCGAATCGATTGCTCATGTGCCAGCAACTTGGTTTTCTGGGGCATCGATCCGTCACGGCCAACAACGGTGAGGCAGGTTTCCAGGCATGGAAAGAGGGCCATTTCGACCTGGTGATTGCAGACTGCAATATGCCACTGATGAATGGCTACGAACTCACCCGTGCCATCCGCCAGACCGAGCGCGATGAGCAGCGCCCGCCCTGCACGGTGCTTGGCTTCACCGCCAATGCTCAACCGGAGGAAAAACACCGATGCCGACAGGCTGGCATGAACGATTGCCTGTTCAAACCCATCAGCCTGACGACGCTGGGCCAACGACTGGAAGCACTCAAGCCGATCATTGAAGATCAAGCCTTTCACCTGGACGGCTTGCAGTTACTCACCGGCGGCGATCCACAACTGGTTCAGCGCTTGCTCGCCGAACTGTTCAACAGCAATCGCCTCGACCGCCAGGAACTCCTCGCACTGCCTCCTGCAAGCGGGCCGCAAGCCTTCATCGATATGGCGCACAAAATCAAAGGTGCGGCCCGTATTGTTCAGGCCTCAAGGCTTATCGACGGTTGCGAAGCGCTTGAGCGCGTATGTCATGAGAACTTCTGTCTGGACCTGCTCGAGGCCCGCTGCAAAGGCATAGAGCACGCCATGCTTGAGTTGGAGCAGGCGCTACAACGACAGATCCATCATCACGCCAACGTGTAAAACCTCCCCTGAAGCACCCCGTAGCAGCCGCCTTCGGTAGCGGCTGCGGGTTTGATCAGCACTCGGTCAAACGCAGGAAAATCTCCGCCAACCGCTCAATGCCGGCCTGATCATCAACGGAGAAACGCGCCAGCAAAGGACTGTCCAGATCCAGCACGCCAATCAACCGACCGTCCTTGACCAGCGGCACCACCAGTTCACTGTTCGAGGCACTGTCGCAGGCAATATGCCCGGCGAACGCATGCACATCTTCAACCCGTTGAGTGCGAAGGGTTGCAGCCGCTGCGCCGCAAACGCCACGACCGAACGGAATGCGCACACAGGCGATCTGCCCCTGGAACGGTCCGAGCACCAGTTCCTCGTTGCGATTGAGGTAAAATCCGGCCCAATTCAGATCATCGAGCTGATTGAACAAGAACGCCGAAAACTGCGCGGCGTTGGCGATAAAGTCGCGCTCATCCGCCAGCAGCGACTCCAACTGCGCGCAGAGCAGGCCGTAGCCCTCAAGTCCAGCGCCGCTCTTTTGCAAATCGATCATGCCTTGTGCTCCAACAACTTCAGTCCGACCCAATACCGGGCAAATTGATACGCGCAACGGCCGTTGCGATTACCGCGTCCGGTAGCCCAGCGAACCGCAAGAATCTCGAGTTCTTCATCACGCTTCCACTCAAGGCCGGCCTTGCCCGCCAATGCTCCCACCCAATGCTCGACCACATTGAGGAAGTGCTCCTGGGTAAAAGGATAAAACGACAGCCACAGGCCAAATCGATCCGACAGCGCGATCTTGTCTTCGACCGCCTCGTTGGGATGAAGCTCGCCGTCGACCCTTTTCCAGTTTTCGTTATCGCTTTCTTTTTCCGGAACCAGGTGGCGACGGTTGGAGGTGGCATACAGCAGTACGTTATCCGGTGCCTGTTCCAGCGAGCCATCGAGCACGCTTTTGAGCACCCGGTAATCGCCCTCGCCGGCCTCGAACGACAGATCATCGCAAAACAGCACAAAGCGCTGTGGCAGCTTGGCGATTTGCTCGACGACGCGTGGCAGGTCCGCCAGGTGATCGCGCTCGATCTCGATCAGACGCAAACCGCCCTTGGCGTGCTCGGCCAGCAAGGCCCGCACCAGCGACGATTTACCGGTACCGCGCGAACCCCAGAGCAGCGCATGGTTGGCAGGCATGCCGTCGAGAAACTGCCGGGTGTTTCGCCCCAACTGTTCCAACTGCTTGTCGACCCCGATCAGGTCGGACAGACGCATGTCCAGGCTGACCTCAAGCGGCAGCAGAAATCCGCTGCGACCCTCGCGCTGCCAGCGTGCTGCCAGGCACTGCGTCCAGTCGATGGCCGTGCGTTGCGCGGGCAGTAGCGGCTCAATACGAGCCAGAACCGCATCGGCGCGTTCAAGAAATGCATTCAATCGGGAATCCACGACTTCTCCTCAGGCACGTTCACAGTAATGATGGGCGACAGAAAACCAAGCGCAGCGCGTAATGCCGGGATTATCGCGATAATGGCTTACCCGCCAGTCATGCCGAAATACACTGATGATCGGCTATGCTTCGCCCAGAAGGGAAACGAAAGTGGTTCAGCACACCATGGATATCAAGTTCACCAACCGCCTGTCTTACAAGCAAGCCAGGCTTACGGTGCTGGTCGGTTTCATTCTGGGAACCTTGCTCAGTCTGGTGCAAATAGGCATCGATTATGCCAGCGAAGACGCCTCCATCAACCGGGAAATACACTCGCTGCTGGAAATCAGCCATAACCCGGCTTCGCGGATCGCCTACAACATCGATGCCGAACTGGCTCAGGAACTGACCCTCGGCCTGCTGCGCTCGCCCGCAGTGATCAGTGCGCAACTGAGTGATAACAACAATACGATCCTCGTCAGCGTCAAACGCCCGGACACGCAAAACGGCAACTATCGGGTGATCAGCGACTTTCTGTTCGGCGCCAATCGACAGTTCAAGGACCGCCTGTTCCTCGACCACCTGCCCGATGAGTCCCTCGGCACCTTGCAACTGGATATCGATACCTACACGTTTGGCAGCCGCTTTCTGCGCCGGGCCGAAGTCACTCTGATCAACGGTTTTGTCCGCAGCCTGATACTGACCGGGATTTTGCTGGCGCTGTTCTACGTGATGCTCACCAAACCGCTGGTGCGGGTGATTCGCGAACTGAGCGCACGTGACCCGAGCAGTTCAGAACAGCCACCGCTGGAGTGTCCGGCAGCGCACGAAAACGATGAGATCGGCGTTCTGGTCACGGTGGCCAACCAGCAATTCGAAAGCATGACCACTGAAATCCAGCAGCGCCGCAACGCCGAAAACCGCCTGACCGACTACCTGGGACAACTGGAAAATATTGTCTCGGCGCGTACCGGTGAACTGAAAGCGATCAATAGCCGATTGACGGTATCGAACGCAGAATTGGAAATCGCGCGCCAGACCGCCCTGGACATGGCCCAGGCACGCTCTGTGTTTCTGGCCAACATGAGCCATGAAATCCGTACGCCGCTCAATGGTTTGCTGGGGATGATCGCACTCTCGCTGGACAGCCCGCTGAATGCCGAACAACGCCAGCAACTGTCGATTGCCCACGACTCCGGCAAAGTGCTGGTGGAATTGCTCAACGATATTCTTGACCTGTCGAAGTTCGACGCCGGTCAGCTTGAGCTGGAGCGCATTCCATTCGACCTCGGCTCACTGATCGAAGACACCGCCAACCTGCTGTCACAGAACGCCGCGCCCAGCGTCGAACTGACGTGCCTGATTGATCCGCAGTTCCCGTCGCTGGTACTCGGCGACCCGATGCGGGTTCGGCAGATTGTCAGCAACCTGCTCTCCAACGCCCTTAAATTTACCCGTTTTGGACGGGTGGACGTGCGCCTGAGCACCCACGAAGACGGTGTCAGAATCGAAGTCTGCGACACCGGTATCGGCATCGCGCAGGATGATCAGGTCAAAATCTTCCAGCCGTTTACCCAAGCAGGTGCCGGCATCTCTCGTCAGTTCGGTGGTACCGGGCTGGGGCTGGCCCTGACCTTTAACCTGTGCGAAGCCATGCAGGGCCGGCTCGGCATCAGCTCGGAGCCTGGTTTCGGCAGCCAGTTCTGCGCTGATCTGCCGTTGCCCACCCACACGCCGGCAATCGTTCCCGCGTCCCTGCAAGGCAAGGTATTGGCGATCACCGCCGCCAGCAGCGGTCTGGCCGAACTGTTAGGCAATCTGTTGCCCGGTTGGGGGCTGGAATACCAGCAGCGCACCATCGACGACTCAATGATCGGCTTATCGCCCGATGTGCTGATCACCGACTGCCCGGAATGTCTGTTCGGATTACGTCCGGGCATGACCGCACCGATTTTGCTGGTGACCGCCTATGGCAGTTTCATGCCCAGCGAAGAAGCGGCTGCCCTCGCCCCTCTGCAACAACAAGCCCGCCCACTGGCCCGCAACGCACTCTACCAGACACTACGACGCACTTTGCAGGCCGACGAAGTCGCTCTCGTGTCCGATACTCAAGAGCCAAGCCTCATGCCCCAGCGGCGGGCGAGAATCCTGCTGGTGGAAGACAACCCGGTCAATCAGCTCGTAGCCAAAGGCATGCTCAGCAAGTTGGGTTGCAAGGTGGTTGTCGCCTCCCACGGCGCCGAAGCGCTCGACCAGCTGGAGCTCAAACAGTTTGATATGGTGCTGATGGACTGCAACATGCCGGTGATGGACGGCTACGAGGCCAGCCGGCAGATCCGTCAGAGTGGGCGCTGGCCGGATCTACCGATCGTTGCCCTGACCGCCAACGCCATGCCCGAGGAGCGCGAACGCTGCCGCGCGGCAGGCATGAGCGATTATCTGGCGAAACCGTTCCGTCGCGAGGAACTGGCCGCCCTGCTTGAGCAGTGGGTGCCGGCTACGGTAGCGCCCTGATTTGCCCCAGCAGTTGATCAAGGCCGTCACGCAATTCGTCCAAGCGCTCAAGGTCGACACCGCTGTCGCACAACAGGCGTGCCTTGAGAGGCCCGACCTGTTCGCGCAAGGCAACCCCTGCCGGCGACAGACTCAAGTGCACTTCTCGCTCATCGCGCGCCGAGCGTTGACGCTGGACCAGGTGTAACTGCTCAAGACGCTTGAGCAACGGCGTGAGCGTCCCGGAATCCAGCGACAATCGCTCGCCAAGGGCTTTGACTGTTGGCTGCCCGGGTGCACTCTGCTGCCACTCCCATAGCACCAGCATCACCAGATATTGCGGATACGTCAGACCCAGTTGATCGAGCATCGGCTTATAACCGCGGATCACCGCTCGGGACGCGGCGTACAGTTTGAAGCAGAGCTGACTGTCGAGCAGCAGCGAATCGGCTGACACATCGTTCATTTGAGCAGGGCTTCAATCTCGCGGGTCAGGTCCTGCGGCTTGGTCGCCGGTGCAAAACGCTTGACCAACTTGCCATCCTGGCCAATCAGGAACTTGGTGAAATTCCACTTGATGCCCTGGGAGCCCAGTACACCCGGCGCACGTTTTTTCAACTGAACAAACAGCGGGTGGGCGTCGCTACCATTGACGTCGATTTTCTTGAACAGTGGAAAACTCACACCGAAGTTCAATTCGCAGAACTCGGAAATCTCCCCTTCATTGCCCGGTTCCTGTTTACCGAACTGGTTGCACGGAAAACCGAGCACCACCAGGCCTCGATCCTTGTAGGTCCGCCACAGTTCTTCCAGTCCTTTGTACTGCGGGGTAAAGCCGCATTTACTGGCGGTGTTGACCACCAATACCGCTTTGCCGGCGTAATCGGCCAGGGTCTTTTGCTCACCGTTGATGGTGGTGCAGGGAATACTCAGCAGAGTGTCGGTCATCGCGCATGCTCCGGTGGAAGATGGGGAAGGATTAAACATAGCGAGCAATTAAATTGTGTGCAATTTAATAAATCAATAACCTGCCGACAAGCAGCTGCCGCAGGTCAGGACTCACATTATTCGCGCGGCACCAGGTCCAGGCACACCGAGTTGATGCAATAACGCAAGCCAGTCGGTGGCGGGCCATCCGGGAATACATGCCCCAGGTGCGCGTCGCACTTGGCGCAGACCACTTCGGTACGAATCATGCCGTGGCTGATATCACGAATCTCGACCATGGCGCTCTCGCCGATCGGCTCATAGAAGCTCGGCCAGCCACAGCCTGAATCGAACTTGGCTTTTGAGTCGAACAGCGGTTCGTTGCAACAGATGCAGTGATAGACACCATCGGTCTTGGTGCCGTTGTACTTGCCCGAGAACGGCCGTTCGGTGCCCTTCAGACGACAAACGTTGTACTGCTCCGGGTCGAGCATCGCGCGCCATTCTTCCAGGGTTTTTTCCAACTTTTCCATTGTCATACCTCTGCATCTGAAAAAGCCTGATCTGTACCTTTTCCACGGATCAGGCGGCACGTATGATTGCGCCTCGTTAATCGCCAGTCTGGCAGCCGCGTTACCCGCATTCAAACGGATTTTGGTGCGGTGACCCCAGGCGCCAGGCGTGTGTGAAAACGCAGGATTCCCAGTACGGTAGTTCATACAGCGTCTGGATCGTTCATTTTCGGGAACACATCGCCATGCAGGTCAGCAAATCGAACAAGCTCGCCAACGTCTGCTACGACATTCGCGGCCCAGTGCTCAAGCACGCCAAACGCCTGGAAGAGGAAGGCCATCGCATCCTCAAGCTGAACATTGGCAACCCGGCGCCTTTTGGTTTCGAAGCGCCCGATGAAATCCTCCAGGACGTGATCCGTAATCTGCCGACCGCCCAGGGCTACAGCGACTCCAAAGGCCTGTTCAGCGCGCGCAAGGCCGTCATGCAGTATTACCAGCAGAAACAGGTAGAAGGTGTCGGCATCGAAGACATCTACCTGGGCAACGGCGTTTCCGAACTGATCGTGATGTCGATGCAGGCGCTGCTCAACAACGGTGACGAAGTACTGGTCCCGGCTCCCGACTACCCGCTGTGGACCGCGGCGGTCAGCCTGGCGGGTGGCAATCCGGTGCACTACCTGTGTGACGAGCAAGCCAACTGGTGGCCGGACCTGGCCGACATCAAGGCCAAGATCACCCCGAACACCAAGGCGTTGGTCATCATCAACCCGAACAACCCGACCGGTGCGGTGTACTCCAAGGAAGTCCTGCTGGGCATGCTGGAACTGGCTCGCCAGCACAACCTGGTAGTGTTCTCCGACGAGATCTACGACAAGATTCTCTACGACGATGCCGTGCACATCTGCACCGCGTCCCTGGCGCCGGACCTGCTGTGCCTGACCTTCAACGGTCTGTCCAAGTCCTATCGGGTTGCCGGTTTCCGCTCCGGCTGGATCGCCATTTCCGGTCCCAAGCATCACGCTCAAAGCTACATCGAAGGCATCGACATGCTGGCCAACATGCGCCTGTGCGCCAACGTGCCAAGCCAGCATGCAATCCAGACCGCATTGGGTGGTTATCAGAGCATCAATGATCTGGTGCTGCCGCAAGGTCGCCTGCTGGAACAGCGTAACCGCACCTGGGAACTGCTCAACGACATCCCGGGCGTCAGTTGCGTCAAACCGATGGGCGCGCTCTACGCGTTCCCGCGGATCGACCCAAAAGTCTGCCCGATCCACAACGATGAAAAATTCGTTCTCGACTTGCTGCTTTCGGAAAAACTGCTGGTGGTCCAGGGCACAGCCTTCAACTGGCCATGGCCGGACCACTTCCGCGTCGTGACCCTGCCACGGGTGGACGACCTGGACATGGCTATCGGTCGGATCGGCAACTTCCTCAAGTCCTATCGCCAGTAAGCGCGATAACGCCGAGGGCCTCAAAAAGGCCCTCGGCGATTAATTCAGCAACATATCTCCATTCTTCGACTGCGACAGCGCCTTGAGTGCAGGCGGATTTACGCGGCTGCCGGTTACGCCCAGCAGAGGCGGGACTTGTGAAAGCAAAATCCAGCCAAATATCTATTCAGGTGACGTCAGAAATGCCCTGCAAGCATCTAGAATCCAGCTGTAGGACACAGTTTGAAATAGTCACCCGGTTGAATAGCCTGGTGCGGCACCTTATATACCCCGCAGTACGCTACATATTTAGCACGAGGAGATTTCTACAACCATGATGCGCATCCTGCTGTTTTTGGCCACTAACCTGGCGGTCGTGCTGATTGCCAGCATCACCCTGAGCCTTTTCGGCTTCAACGGGTTCATGGCGGCCAACGGGGTTGATCTCAACCTCAATCAGCTGCTGATTTTCTGTGCGGTCTTTGGTTTCGCCGGCTCGTTGTTCTCGCTGTTCATCTCCAAGTGGATGGCGAAGATGAGCACCAGCACCCAAATCATCAGCCAGCCGCGCACTCGCCATGAACAATGGCTGCTGCAAACCGTCGAGCAGCTGTCTCGTGAAGCCGGAATCAAAATGCCTGAAGTCGGGATTTTCCCGGCCTACGAGGCCAACGCCTTCGCCACCGGCTGGAACAAGAACGACGCGCTGGTCGCGGTCAGCCAGGGCTTGCTCGAGCGTTTCTCGCCCGATGAAGTGAAAGCCGTCCTGGCCCATGAAATCGGTCACGTGGCCAATGGCGACATGGTAACGCTGGCGCTGATTCAGGGCGTGGTGAACACCTTCGTGATGTTCTTCGCACGGATCATCGGTAATTTCGTCGACAAGGTGATCTTCAAAAACGAAGAAGGCCAAGGCATCGCCTACTATGTCGCGACCATCTTCGCCGAACTGGTACTGGGTATCCTGGCCAGCGCAATCGTCATGTGGTTCTCGCGCAAACGCGAATTCCGTGCAGACGCAGCCGGCGCCCAATTGGCCGGCACCAGCGCCATGATCGGCGCCCTGCAGCGCCTGCGCTCGGAACAAGGCCTGCCGGTGCACATGCCGGACACCTTGAATGCCTTCGGCATCAACGGTGGCATCAAGCAAGGGTTCGCTCGCATGTTCATGAGCCACCCGCCACTGGAAGAGCGTATCGACGCCTTGCGTCGTCGGGGCTGAGAGGTTCTGCGGTGATACGAAAGGGGCGATTTGATCGCCCCTTTTTTATGCCGATCTTTTGCTGTTTAGCGAGCCATCAATTTATATACCCGCTCTTCAAGGCGCGTAACGCCCGCCTGGAGGAACTTCCAGCTCTCCCCCAGAATGTCCCGCACCTCACAGAAATCAAGCTGCCAGCGACCACCCAGCAATGTCTGCGCGTTTTCATCCGTCACGGCAAAGGGCGGCCCGTCCATCTGCGCCTGATCGTAGTCCATCGTAATCAACAAGCCTTCACAAGCTGACGGTAAAATCCGGCTCAGGTGCGCGGCGTATTGCTCGCGCATGAGCGGTGGCAAGGCAATCAGCGCCGCCCGATCATAGACAGCCGCACAATCGGCCACATCGTCTGCGGTCAGGCCGAAAAAATCCCCGCACCACAATGCCAGGGGACCCGCCTGGTAGACCTTGAACGCACCTTGCTCGGTGATCTGCGGTGTCAGTTGCTGCTCACGAAAAAACTCCTCAACGGCTTTTTCCGATAACTCGACACCCAGCACCCGATGTCCCTGCCCTGCCAGCCACACGAGATCGAGACTTTTCCCACAGAGCGGCACTAACACCTGCGAGCCCTTTGCCAGATTCAATTGCGGCCAGTATTGCTGCAAATAAGGATTAACCTCTGACTGATGGAAACCGATCTGATTGAGCTCCCAACGCTTTTGCCAAAACTCTGGCTGCATAAATCCCCCTGATATTTCGATCTATATGCCCTAAAACTTATATTAGATTTAGATCAATGATCTGACTGAAGATGCTCTCATCTTAACGCTCAGGACCTTATTCATGTTCCCCAGCCTGTTTATCTCTCACGGTTCACCCATGCTTGCACTGGAGCCCGGCGCCAGTGGCCCGGCGCTGGCCCACCTGGCCAGCGAACTGCCGAAACCCAAGGCCATCGTGATCGTTTCCGCACACTGGGAAAGCCAGGACCTGCGCGTCGGCAGCGCTGAGCAACCGGAAACCTGGCACGACTTCGGAGGATTCCCCGCCGCGCTGTTCGCGGTGCAATACCCGGCACCCGGCCAGCCGGAACTCGCGGCGCAGGTCGCCGAATTACTCAAGGCTGATGGCTTGCCGGCACAGCTCGATAACCAGCGTCCGTTCGATCATGGTGTTTGGGTGCCACTGTCTCTGATGTATCCGCGGGCCGACATTCCGGTGGTACAAGTGTCACTGCCAAGCCATCTCGGCCCTGCCCTGCAAACCCGCGTCGGTCGCGCATTGTCCAGTCTGCGCGAGCAAGGCGTGCTGTTGATTGGTTCCGGCAGCATCACCCACAACCTGCGCGAACTGGACTGGCATGCCGGCCCGGAAAGCGTCGAGCCCTGGGCCAAGGCCTTTCGCGACTGGATGATTGAAAACCTCGCCGCAAACGATGAAGCCGCCCTGCACGACTATCGTCGGCAAGCCCCGAATGCCGTGCGCAGCCATCCCAGCGACGAACACTTGCTGCCGCTGTACTTCGCCCGCGGCGCCGGTGGCGATTTCAGCATCGCCCACCAGGGGTTCACCATGGGTGCGCTGGGGATGGACATCTATCGTTTCGGCTGAATCCTGCCGCTCGTTCCCGCGCAGCGTGGGAACGATCAACAAAGGCCAGACACAAAACTGCAGGCAAAAAAAATCCCCGAACCAGTCGGGGATTTTTTATCTGCGATCAATCAGCCCGAAAGCGGATCAATCTTCGCGATAGCGACGCAGTTTCAGCTGCTTACCGGCAACGCGAGTGTCCTTCAGTTTGGTCAGCAGACGCTCCAGACCATCTTCCGGCAACTCGACCAGGCTGAAGCTGTCACGCACCTGGATACGACCGATTGCTTCACGAGCCAGACCACCTTCGTTGAGGATGGCGCCCAGCAGGTTCTTGGCAGCGATACCATCACGCGCACCCAGCGCGGTACGGCAACGAGCACGGCCTTCGGCCAATGGGATCGGAGCACGACGCTCGCGGTCACCACGGTCAGGACGATCACCGGTACGCTCTGGACGATCGCCACGCGGTGCATTGTTCGGCACCAGTGGACGTTCTTTCTCGATGGCAGCCAGGGTCAGCGCCTGAGCGTTGGTAGCCTTGCGCAGCAGAGCAGCAGCCAGTGCACGCGGGGTGCAACCGATGTCGGCAGTCAGGCGATCCAGCAGATCACCGTGAGTCGATTCGGCATCGGCCACCAGCGGCGACAGGCTGTTGGTCAGTTTCTTGATGCGTGCATCGAGAACGGCTTGAGCGTCTGGCAGGCGAACTTCAGCTACCTTTTGACCGGTTACACGCTCGATCACTTGCAGCATGCGGCGCTCACGCGGAGTCACCAGCAGCAATGCACGACCTTCGCGACCGGCACGGCCAGTACGGCCGATACGGTGAACGTAGGACTCTGGATCGTACGGCATATCAACGTTGAAAACGTGAGTGATACGTGGAACGTCCAGACCACGAGCAGCAACGTCGGTCGCCACAACGATGTCCAGACGGCCATCCTTGAGGGACTCGATCACGCGCTCACGCTGGTTCTGAGCAATGTCACCGTTCAGCGCAGCGGCCTTGTAGCCTTTGGCTTCCAGGGCACTGGCCAGGTCCAGGGTCGCTTGCTTGGTACGCACGAACATGATCAGCGCGTCGAAGTCTTCCACTTCCAGCAGGCTCAATACAGCCGAGGTCTTCTGGTCAGCGTGAACCAACAGGTGAGCCTGTTCGATCGCGGTAACGGTCTGAGTCTTGGTCTGGATCTTCACGTGCTGCGGATCACGCAGATGACGCTCGGCGATGGCACGGATCGACTGCGGCAGGGTAGCCGAGAACAATACGGTCTGACGGGTTGCCGGCAAGGCCTTGAAGATAACTTCCAGGTCGTCCATGAAGCCCAGCTTGAGCATTTCGTCAGCTTCGTCGAGAACCAGGTGGTTCACGGTCGCCAATACTTTTTCGTCACGACGCAGGTGGTCGCACAGACGGCCCGGAGTGGCGACAACGATCTGTGCGCCATTACGGATTGCTTTCAGTTGCGGGCCCATAGGCGCGCCGCCGTAAACGGCCACAACGGTAACGCCCGGCATTTGCTTGGCGTAGGTTTCGAAAGCGGTTGCTACTTGCAGCGCCAACTCACGGGTTGGCGCCAGGATCAGGGCTTGCGGTTCGCGCTTAGCAGGATCGATGCGGTGCAGGATCGGCAGGGCGAACGCAGCGGTTTTACCCGTACCGGTTTGCGCCTGACCAATCATGTCGTGACCGGCCATGATGATCGGGATCGATTGCTGCTGAATAGCCGAAGGCTCTTCGTAGCCAGTCGCGATGACGGCTGCAAGAATATTCGGATTAAGGTTAAAAGCGGCGAAGCCGCCGGTTTCCTGGGTCATGGGTCTGCCTCTAAGTGCATCCGCAAAGACCCATGCTCCAAAGCTGCGCATGCCGTGTAAGACTCAAGAGTCGCCCTGGCTGCTTTGTCGGCGGGGATTTGCGAAAACGAATGAATGAAAAAGATTCGTCAAGGAAGAGTCCGCTGTGCGGACGTGCAGCCGAAGCTGACTTCGGGGAATTGCGCTACCTAAACGCGGCCTGGCTAAAGACCGGCGCGCACTATACCGGAATTCGCCAAAAAAGGGAGCTTTATTTGTCGGAAAAAACCCGCATACACCGTTGTGTCACAGGCTTTGCGGATAATCGTGCAACGGTCTATTTTTCAAAGGCCCGGCCCTGTTGGTCGTGACACTTAAACGGTTCATCTTTCAGGCTATGACCTTTGGTCCGCGCCCCCCCTTCCCCGCCCGAGGATAGACCCCATGAATCAAGCAGATTGCAGTCGTGTCAGCCGTGAACGACGCGGTCATGTCCTGTTGATCGGGCTGGACCGGGTGGCCAAGCGCAATGCATTTGACCTCGATCTGCTCAACGCACTGAGCCTGGCCTATGGCGAGTTCGAAGCCGACAGCGAGGCCCGCGTTGCGGTGGTGTTCTGTCATGGCGAGCACTTTACCGCCGGGCTGGACCTGGCGAGTGTCAGCGCGGCACTGGCCGAAGGCTGGCAAGTCCCGGCCGGCGGTTGCGATCCGTGGGGGGTGTTCGTTGGCCCCAGGGTCAGCAAACCGGTGATTGTTGCGGCCCAGGGTTATTGCCTGACCATTGGCATCGAACTGATGCTGGCCGCCGATATCAACCTCTGCGCCAGCAACACCCGTTTTGCGCAAATGGAAGTGCAGCGCGGCATCTTCCCCTTTGGCGGGGCAACCTTGCGCCTGCATCAGGTAGCCGGCTGGGGCAATGCCATGCGCTGGCTGCTGACCGGCGATGAGTTCGATGCCCACGAAGCGCTGCGTCTGGGACTGGTGCAGGAGGTGATGGCCAGCGAAGACCTGTTACCGCGTGCGATCGAGCTGGCAGAACGCATTGCCAGGCAGGCGCCGCTGGGGGTTCAGGCGACCTTGCAGTCCGCGCGCCAGGCCCATCTGGAGGGCGAAACAGCGGCGGCATTGGCTTTGCCAGCGCTGGTCAAGAAGTTGCTCAACAGTGAAGACGCCAAGGAAGGCGTGCGATCGTTGATCGAGAAACGCCCGGGCGTATTCAAAGGCTGCTGACATTGCCTTTGTGGCGAGGGAGCTTGCTCCCGTTCGGCTGCGCAGCAGTCGTGAAGCAGCAATCGCGGTGGATCAGAAAGACGGCGCTTGCCGGTTCTGGGGTCGCTTCGCGCCCCAACGGGAGCAAGCTCCCTCGCCACAGTGGCTCGCCAGAATTCACGTCGCCGGGCGAATCGCCTTGATCAGCGATTGCAGCGAATACCCCAACCGCGGCGCCAGCGCTTCGGCGCGGGCGGTCAATCCTTGCATGTCCAGTTCCTGGTCAAGGTCGGCTGGCACGATCAGGATCACGTTGCCCTCCTTCACCGGCAGCTCCCAATAATGCCGGTGATAGAGCCCACGTAGTAATGCCGCACCCAGTGGCTTGCCGTCATCGGTCGCCCATTGATTGATCACCAGCCAGCCGCCCGGGTTCAGGCGTTTCTGACAGTTTTCCAGAAAGCCCCAGGCCAAATGGCCGACACCCGGCCCGACATCGGTATAAAGGTCGACGAAAATCAGATCCGCCGACTCAGCGGTCTCGAGCAACTCAAGGGCGTCGCCGATGCGGATATACAGACGAGGATCGTCGTCCAGCCCCAGGTACTCGATGGCCAGGCGCGGTACGTCTGGGCGCAACTCGATCGCTTCGACGTCTTCCAGCGGCAGGAACTTCAGGCACGCCTGAGTCAGGGTGCCCGCCCCCAGGCCGAGAAACAGCGCGCTTTCCGGCTGCTCATGGCACAGCGCACCAATCAGCATCGCGCGGGTGTAGTCGTACTCGAGCCAGCTCGGATCGGCAGTGAACACGCAGCTCTGCTCGATGGCATCACCAAATTCGAGAAAACGGTAATCCGCCACTTCCAGCACCCGGATCATGCCGAATTCATCGTGCACCTCGGCGAGCAGATGCTCGACGCGCTCCTCAGTCATTTCGTCTCCTGGTCGTTGTCGGGTTGATCCCCGGCAACGCAATCATTCGTTCCGCTTGGTGCGGCAAAGGCGCGATTGTCCGCCAAGCTTCGGGAACAGGTCACGCACTAATTGCTGATAACATAAACGTCCGATCGTAAAACATTAGAGTCCACGATGAGCCAACCCTGGAGTCCTGACAGCTGGCGCGCCCTGCCGATCCAGCAACAACCCCACTACCCTGACGCTGCGCATTTGCAACAGGTCGAGCAAAGCCTGGCCAGTTATCCGCCATTGGTGTTTGCCGGTGAGGCCCGGGAGTTGCGTCGTCAGTTTGCCGAGGTGACCCAGGGCCGGGCGTTTCTGCTGCAAGGCGGCGATTGCGCGGAAAGCTTCGCCGAATTCTCGGCGGCAAAAATCCGTGACACCTTCAAAGTCCTGCTGCAAATGGCGATCGTCATGACCTTCGCTGCCGGTTGTCCGGTGGTAAAAGTCGGGCGTATGGCCGGGCAGTTCGCGAAACCGCGCTCGTCCAATGACGAAACCATCAACGGCGTGACCCTGCCGGCCTACCGCGGCGACATCGTCAACGGTATCGGTTTCGATGAAAAAAGCCGCGTCCCCGACCCGGATCGCCTGTTGCAGTCCTATCACCAGTCCACCGCGACCCTGAACCTGCTGCGGGCCTTTGCCCAGGGCGGTTTTGCCGACTTGCATCAAGTGCATAAATGGAACCTGGACTTCATCGCCAACTCGGCGCTGGCCGAAAAGTACAGCCACCTGGCCGACCGTATCGATGAAACCCTGGCGTTCATGCGCGCCTGCGGCATGGACAGCTCGCCGCAATTGCGCGAAACCAGTTTCTTCACCGCCCACGAAGCGCTGCTGTTGAACTACGAAGAAGCCTTCGTACGCCGCGACAGCCTGACCAACGATTACTACGATTGCTCGGCGCACATGCTGTGGATCGGCGATCGCACGCGTCAGCTCGACGGCGCTCATGTCGAGTTCCTGCGCGGGGTGAACAACCCGATCGGGGTCAAGGTCGGCCCGTCCATGAACCCCGAAGAACTGATTCGCCTGATCGATGTGCTCAACCCCGACAACGATCCAGGCCGCCTGAACCTGATCGCGCGGATGGGCGCAAACAAGGTCGGCGACCATCTGCCACAGCTGATTCGTGCGGTCGAACGCGAAGGCAAGAAAGTGCTCTGGAGCAGCGACCCGATGCACGGCAACACCATCAAGGCCAGCAGCGGCTACAAGACCCGGGATTTCGCGCAGATCCTCGGCGAGGTGAAGCAGTTCTTCCAGGTTCACGAAGCGGAAGGCACCTATGCCGGCGGCATTCATATCGAGATGACCGGGCAGAATGTCACCGAATGCATCGGCGGTGCACGGCCGATCACCGAAGATGGTTTGTCGGACCGTTACCACACCCATTGCGACCCGCGGATGAATGCCGATCAGTCGCTGGAGCTGGCGTTCTTGATTGCCGAGACCCTGAAGCAGGTTCGGCGCTGAATCTGTAAGCCTTGTGTTGCCTGACACACCGCCATCGCGAGCAAGCTTGGCTCCTACAGAGAATGAGGTTGGCCGTAACAACCCTAACCCGTAGGAGCCAGGCTTGCTCGCGAAGGCGTCAGCTCAGGCACCGCCAATCTGCGTCAACGCCACCCGCAACCGCGCCGCACTGGTCCGCGGGCAATTGAGCTGAATCTGCTCCAACCCCAACCAATCGGCCATCTGCCGAAGATTCGCCGCCAACGCCTGCATCCCCTGCTCATCCAGGCCTTGCTCTTCTTCGTGCACCGCATGCACTGCCAATCGACCCAACGCCCGTTCCGCTCGAAGATCGACCCGCGCGGCAATCCGCTCGTTGTGCAAAAACGGCAGCACGTAATAGCCGTAAACCCGCTTGTCTGGTGGCGTGTAGATTTCCAGTCGATAACGAAAATCGAACAACCGCTCGGTTCGACTGCGTTCCCAGATCAACGAATCAAACGGTGAAAGCAACGCACTGGCTTCAACCTTACGCGGCACTTTTGGCTCCGGCAGGCAGTATGCCGGTTGCTTCCAGCCCTGCACCCCGCACACCAGCAACTCACCATTTTCAACCAGCTCGGCCAGGCCGTTGCGGCACTCGGTCAGACCCAAACGAAAATAGTCGCGCAGATCCTTTTCCGTGCCGACACCCAACGCATTGGCTGCATGCAACAGCAATCCGCGTTGCGCCTCGGTTTCGCCGAGCAGCGGTTGCTTGAGTATCGATTCGGGAATCACCCGTTCCGGCAAGTCGTAAAGACGCTCAAAACCGCGACGCCCCGCCACCGTCACTTCGCCGGCAGCGAACAACCATTCCAGTGCATGCTTTTCAGCGCTCCAATCCCACCACGGACCGGCCCGCTCCTGGCGCGTCGACAAACTGCCAGCGCCGAGTGCACCCAGCTCCTGGACTGAAGCCAGGACGCGGCGAATGGTCTCTTGCTGTTCGCGACCGAATCGCGCCAGTTGCTGATAGATCCCCTCGCCTTGCGCCGCGCGCTGCATGCGCCAACGCATCAAGGGATACATCGACAGCGGCAACAACGACGCTTCATGCCCCCAATACTCGAACAACGTACGCCGTCGGCCCTGGCTCCAGGCGGCCTGGTCGAGCAAGTCGGCGGAGTAGTTGCCAAGACGCGAGAACAGCGGAAGATAGTGCGAGCGCACCAGTGCGTTGACCGAATCGATTTGCAGAATACCCAAGCGTTCGATCAGGCGGTTGAGCTGAGCGGGCTTGACCGCCGCTGGCGGCTGGCGCCCGGTGAAACCCTGGGCGGCCAGTGCCAGACGCCGAGCCTGCTTGAGGGATAAGGACAGTTCTGCGGGCATGTGCATCTCCTTGTCTGCTCGCAAACTACCTCAGTGTGAAGCTGCTTGTGTAGCGGTTCGGTACTCATTTGTGCATCGGGTCATCCCAGAATGGCCGGACGACTTCATGCTCGACATCGGCGCGGCTGATACCGATATCCTTGAGCGCCTCATCACTCATGCTCGCCAGCAAAGCGCGCTCACGATGAAGTTCATGCCAGCGGACGATTTTTTCCAGCCAATGGCCCAGGGAAAACCCGTGAAACTTTCCAACCAGCACATAACCTTTTTGACCTTTCATCATCTTGCCCTCCGTTGTAGATGACTGAAGTCTCGCGCCGGAGCTAAGATCAATCCAACGAATGTTTCTTATGCAATACATCTCTGAGATTGATGAATTGAGCCACTACCCGAGTATCGATACGGAAGTCCTGCGCACCTTCGTTGCCATTGCCGACCAGGGTGGTTTCACCCGCGCTGGCGAGCTGGTCAATCGCACGCAATCGGCGGTGAGCATGCAGATGAAACGGCTGGAAGAGGATGTGCTGCAACGCCAGTTGTTTCAGCGCGACGGCCGTCAGGTGAAGCTGACCGCCGAGGGTCAGGTGTTGCTCGGTTATGCCCGGCGGATCCTGAAACTCCACAGCGAAGTGTTCAACACCCTGCGTGAGCCACACATGGTCGGCACGGTGCGCATCGGCACCCCGGATGACTATGTCATGCGTTTCTTGCCGGGCATCCTCTCGCGCTTTGCCCAGGCCTATCCGCTGATCCAGATCGAAGTCCATTGCGAGTCATCCAAGCAGCTATTGCTGCGTCAGGACCTGGACCTGTCGATCGTCACCCGCGAACCCGGCAGCGAGATCGGCCAGTTGCTGCGCAAGGAGCGGTTTGTCTGGGCGCAGGCGCAGTGCTTCAACCCCAACGAGCAGACGCCGCTGCCTCTGGCGATGTTCAACAGTGATTGTTTTTGCAGGCTTTGGGCCTGCAATGCGCTAGACGCTTCCGGGCGCGAGTACCGGATCGCCTACAACAGTTCGAGCCTGTCGGCGATCATGGCGGTGGTCAGCGCCGGGCTGGCGGTCACCGCGCAACTGGAAAGCCTGATCACCCAGGACATGCGCATCCTCGGCGAGGCTGAAGGCCTGCCCTTGTTGCCCGAAGCCAGCATCATGCTGGTGCGCAACCTGAACAACCCTTCACCCATCACCGAATGCCTGGCGGAGCACATTGTCGAAGGCTTCAAACTTTAAAGGCGAGCATCACCGCGCAGAGCACCAGAAAGGCGCAGAACAACCCGCGCAGCAAACGCTCCGGCATGGCGTGGGCGATCTTCACGCCCCAGCTGATGCTCAGTAAACCGCCGACGGCCATCGGCAGTGCGATGCTCCAGTTCACTTGATGATGGAGCGCGTAAGTCACCAGCGTGACGCCGGTGCTGGGCAAGGCCAGCGCCAATGACAACCCTTGAGCCACCACTTGCGTGGTGCCGAACAGGCTGGTGAGCACCGGCGTCGCCACCACCGCGCCGCCCACGCCGAATAACCCGCCCATGGTCCCCGACGCTGCGCCCAACACACCCAGCCAAGGCCACGAGTAACGCATCTGCGAGGCAGCCGGCGCAGTGGCCATGAACATGCGCAACAAGTTGTAGGCCGACAAGGCGATCAGGAACGCTACAAAACCGATGCGCATCAGCTGTGCATCAATGCCCACCGCCCAGATCGAGCCGATCCAGGCAAAGCAGAAGCCCATCGAAGCCAGCGGCAATGCGTGGCGCAGTTCGATGCGATTGCGCTGATGATAGCGCCACAGCGCCAGCATCACGTTAGGCACCACCATGACCAGCGCCGTGCCCTGGGCAATTTGCTGATCCAGACCGAACAACACGCCCAACGCGGGAATCGCGATCAAACCACCGCCAATCCCGAACACACCGCCGACAGTGCCCAGCGCAGCGCCGAGCACCAGATACATGACTAACTCAATCACTGACGACTCCCTCTCAAATCAGGCCTCGCATCCTAAACCAAAAATTATCTGGCGCATTAAAGACTCGACCGCTAAATTCATGACGATGAATGATCAAGGTTTAGACATGAACACCCAACGCAACACCCCGGACAACTGCGACAACCTGCTGCTGGATAACCAGCTGTGCTTTGCCCTGCACTCAACCTCACTGCTGATGACCAAGGTCTACAAACCCTTGTTGCAAGCACTGGGCCTGACCTATCCGCAATACCTGGCAATGATGGTGCTGTGGGAGCGCGACGGGCTGACCGTCGGCGAAATCAGCACGCGCCTGCTGACCGATCCCGGCTCCCTGACGCCACTGCTCAAACGCCTGGAAGCCGAAGGCCTGCTGAGCCGCACCCGCAGCCGCGAAGATGAACGCGTGGTGATTGTCGAGCTGACCGAACAAGGTCGCGCCCTGCGGGAAAAAGCCCGAGAGATTCCGCCGTGCATCCTCGGCGCCAGCGGCCAGACCCTGGAACAAATGCGCAAACTGCAGGCCGATCTGCAAAATCTGCGCAGTCATCTGCAAGAGAGCCTCTGAGCGGGCTGCCTGAGCTACCGCGTCATCGTTCATCGCGGGCAAGCCCTGCTCCTACAGGTTTGTAGGAGCAGGGCTTGCCCACGAAGACGGCTGCCTTGAGATAAAAATCTCTCTCCTCACATATCCCCCGCCAGCACCTCTAGCTCAATACTTCCAGGCGCATGTATCCACTTGCCAGTCTGCCTTCGACAAACATTTTTAAAAATTATATTGCGCGCAAAACATTCGCGAGCTACATTTATTTCGCAATTACTTAGCGCGCAAACCTTTAGCGCAAAATAAAATTCGAACGAGGCCCATACCATGCAAACTCTCTATACCGCAGTTGCAACCGCTACCGGTGGCCGTGATGGTCGCGCCGTTTCCAGCGACAACATCCTCGACGTCAAGCTCGCCACGCCAAAAGAACTCGGCGGTGCCGGCGGTGCGGCGACCAACCCTGAGCAACTGTTCGCGGCCGGTTACTCCGCATGCTTCATTGGCGCACTGAAATTCGTCGCCAGCCAGACCAAGCGCAAAATCCCTGATGATGCCTCGATCACCGCTCACGTCGGGATTGGCCAGATTCCAGGTGGTTTCGGTCTCGACATCGACCTGCACGTCAGCCTACCAGGCGTGGAACAGGCCGACGCGCAATCGCTGGTCGACGCCGCGCACCAGGTCTGCCCGTACTCCAACGCCACGCGCGGCAATGTAGACGTTCGCCTGCACGTCACTGTCTGAGTGTTCGCACCCAACAGACGCACACAAAAAAGCCCGACTCGATGGTCGGGCTTTTTCTTTCCTGCAAAAAACTGCGCTTATTTAGCGCGGCCTTTGTAAGAACCGCCTTCGCGGGTATCGATCTCGATCATGTCGCCGATTTCGATGAAGTCGGCAACCGACAGTTCGGTACCGTTCTTCAGTTTGGCAGGCTTCATCACCTTGCCGGAAGTGTCACCGCGAGCGGAACCTTCGGTGTAGTCAACCTGACGCACGATAGTGGTCGGCAGTTCTACGGAAACCAGACGCTCTTCGAAGAAGATCGCTTCGCAAACATCGGTCATGCCTTCTTCAACGAAAGGCAGAACAGCTTCGATGTCTTCGGCGTTCAGCTCGTACATGGTGTAGTCAGTGGTGTCCATGAACGTGTAGGTGTCGCCGCTGATGAACGACAGGGTCGCTTCTTTGCGGTCGAGGATTACGTCGTCCAGTTTGTCGTCAGCGCTGTAAACGATCTCGGTCTTGTAACCGGTCAGCAGGTTTTTCAGCTTGGTCTTCATGATCGCGCTGTTACGACCGGACTTGGTGAATTCAGCTTTCTGAACCAGCCAAGGGTCGTTTTCGAGACGGATCACCGTACCGGGTTTCAGTTCTTTACCAGTTTTCATTGCGAATATCCGAATTTGGATGGGATTTACAAAAATCTAGGCCGCGTATCATATCCAATTTAGGTAAAACTGCACCAGCGCCGAAGCAAGATCGGCCTGCAAAGCCTGTTCCAGACACCATGCCTGGGCGTGCTTTTGCAGTTCTGGCCAGTGTTCCTGTGCCGCAACCCATGCCTGAGCCATTCCAGCGCCCGTGTTCCAGGCTCGCCATAACCCGACGAGCGCGGCTTTTGCCGCCGGTGAAAGGCCTGCGGTGTACAGCGTCAGAAAGGCTTCGAGTTTGTCCAGGTGGACATCTTCTTCCTGTTGATAAATATGCCACAGCATTGGCCGGGCCGCCCATTGCGCGCGGACGAACGAGTCCTCTCCACGCACCGCATTGAAATCACAACACCACAGCAGCAGGTCATATTGATCCTGCCGGACGAACGGCAACACCTGCACGGTCAACGCCCCGCGCACCTGTAATGCGCCGACACCAAGCCCTTCAACGCCCAGCCAGCGCTCGACGTCGCCCAGGATCCGGCCCTCGGGCACCAGCAGATGAGTGGAATGAACGTCGCCCGCCATGACGTCCAGCCAATCGGCCAATCCGGCATTCTCGTAGGCAAACAACGAAATCAGCCGTGCACCGTCGGCGCGATCGACGCCCAGCCCTTGCAGGAATTCGCGCTGAGCCTCAGTGCTGTGTTGAAACTGCTCGCGCCGTTCCAGCAACCCGCGCTCACGCAGCAAACCGCCGGTACCCGCCTGAAACCCCGGGAAGAAGAAGTACTTCTGCACCTGTTTGTACTTCACCGACGGCAAGCCATGGCAGCCGACGATCCAGTCTTCGGCACTCAAATAATCGAGGTTCATCCACAGCGGAGTCTTTTCGCGCGCCGCCATTGCCTCCATATAGGCATGCGGCAACTGGCAGGCGAATGCAGCGATCACCACATCGGCGGCCTCTGTCGGCGCCCAGTCGGCCGGCCAATGGCAGACCTCGACGCCTTGCTGCCACTGCCGGGCAGCACTGATGTCGAGTTCCGGGCACAAGCGTTCGAACGCCCGCAGGTCATCGACCCACAGCCGTACTGCGCAGTGATGTTCGGCCACCAATTGTCGAGCCAGACGCCAGGTCACGCCGATGTCGCCGTAGTTGTCGACGACCGTGCAGAAAATATCCCAGTCGACTTTCATTCCAGGCTCCGTGAGGCAAAGAACTTAATTGTCCGCATAAATCGTTGCGCGCAGAAGAGCCGACGCCGATTAATCTTCATGCGACAATCGCCGCAGCCCACCACCCTCGCCAGGAAGCAGCCATGCCCTACCGTCCACACGTTCGCCGCACGGTGTCCATCACACTCAGCCCATTGCAACTGATTGCCAGCATCGCCGTGGGTTTGTGGCTGGGCTTTTTGGCCATCGCGCTGACCTGCTGGCTGGCGTCGAAACTGCTGTTCAGCGAACAACTCGCCCCGCTTGCCGATGCGGCGCGTCGAATAGCACAACCCAAGCCTGCGGCGGTTGAACCGACACCCGAGAATCCGATGTTCGAGCAGTACAAGGAAAACCTGCGCAAACAGGCGCAACAGCAAACGCTCGATCAGGCACGCAGCAATACCCGTAACCTGTCCAACCCGAAATGCCAGTTCTGGATGCAGCAAGACCAAACCGCACCCAGCGAAAAAAGCCGCGCCAACGTCCAGCAATTCTGCGATTGATCATGAACAAACACACGGTCCACCAACTGATTCTGGAAAAGCTTGCGGTCGATCTCGACATCGCCGAGCGTGCAGCGCAAACCGCGTACGAAACCGCGACTCACGAAGAAAACATCGCCGAGAACAAGTACGACACCCTGGGACTGGAAGCGTCTTATCTGGCCGCCGGACAGGCCAAACGGGTGGAGGAAATCCGCCAGTCGCTGGCACTGTGCCAGAACCTGACATTGCGCGCTTATGACGACCAGCGCGGGATTGAAGTCGGTTCACTGTTGGGCCTGGAAGACGAAAAGGGGCGCGAACAGTGGCTGTTCCTGGCGCCTGATGCGGCCGGCTTGAAGGTTGATCTGGTGGGGCAACTGATTACCGTCATCACCCCGCGCTCACCGCTGGGCAAAAGTTTGCTGGGCAAGTTCGAGGGCGATGAGGTGGAGATCGTGGTGGCGGGCACTCGGCAACAGTTCGCTGTCACCGAGGTCGTCTAGTCAGTTCAATGAACCGGTAGTTCAACGCCTTCGAACAGCTCTTCCAGTTCCTGCTTGTTGTGGCACTGGATGGCTTTGGCCATGACTTCGCGAGTCAGGTGCGGGGCGAACTTCTCGATGAAGTCGCACATGAAGCCACGCAGGAACGTCCCGCGACGGAAACCGATTTTGGTCACGCTGGATTCGAACAGTTCGCTGGCGTCGAGCACCACCAGGTCGTTGTCGAGTTTGGTATCGACGGCCATTTTCGCCACGATCCCGACACCCAGACCCAAGCGAACATAAGTCTTGATCACGTCGGCGTCGGCGGCGGTGAACACCACTTTCGGGGTCAGGCCGCGATGGCTGAAGGCTTCGTCGAGTTTCGAGCGACCGGTGAAACCGAACACGTACGTCACGATCGGGTATTCAGCCAGGGCTTCGAGGGTCAGCTTCGGCAGCTTGGTCAGCGGGTGACCTTGCGGCACGACTACGCAACGGTTCCAGCGGTAGCACGGCATCATCACCAGATCGCCGAACAGCTCCAGCGCTTCGGTGGCGATGGCAAAATCCACGGTGCCGTCAGCGGCCATTTCGGCGATCTGCATCGGCGAACCCTGGTGCATGTGCAGGGCAACGTCCGGGTATTGCTTGATGAAATTGCTGATCACCGGTGGCAGTGCATAACGTGCCTGGGTGTGGGTGGTGGCAATCGACAGGGTGCCTTTCTTCTCGTTGGAGAACTCCTGAGCGATCTGCTTGATGCTTTCGACCTTGCGCAGAATTTCGCCAGCGGTGGTGATGATTCGTTCACCGGCCGGGGTGACTCGGGTCAGGTGTTTGCCGCTGCGCGCGAAAACCTCGACACCCAATTCGTCTTCCAGCAGACGGATCTGCTTGCTGATGCCCGGCTGCGAGGTGTACAGGCTTTGGGCCGTTGCGGAAACGTTGAGGTCGTGGTGCGCCACTTCCCAGATGTAGCGCAATTGTTGAAGCTTCATATGAATCCCTCAAAGCAGATAGACGCCACGGGCATCAGCGACGGTATATAACTATATTAATGGTTTGAAGAATAAATCTAGAACTTTTTCATCAAAAGGCCAGCATTCTCGCCTTAAATATCGCCGTGACGCCGACGCTGCGACAATGGCACCAGGTAAACCGGCACGTGCGACAACTGCAGCACACGCGCAGCAGTCCGTCCCAACGGTGTTTCTCCACCGGCCCCATGGCTGTGACTTCCTAGGATCAACAAATCCACCGAGAGTTTCTGTGCCTGATCAAGAATGACCTGCGACGGGTCACCCTGAAATACTCTGACCGATTGAATCAGCTCCAGGTCCTGCTGCCCCTCCCCCAACTCTTCGCGAAAGCTGTCGAATACCCGCTGCTCGATATTGGCCATCACCGTGTTCAAACCCTGGCTGTGAAATTCATTCAAGGCTTGCTCATCGAGATAGCTCTGCAACACCGATTCGGCAAAAAGCCCCATAGGCTCAACGGCGTGCACCACATACAGATCGGCTTTGAATGTTCGTGCCAATGCCAACGCATGCTGCATCACAAAGGGTGCGTACAGGCCGAGGTCAGTGGCATACAGCATCGAATGGATCATTTGATCTCCTCGAATGCAAAGATGGCGGCGATTAATTCAGCTTAGCAGCGCCACAGCGATACGACGTTCTGCGCAAGGCATTGAACGTTGGGCTTAAATCTTCAGTTCATTACTGACACCGTGAGGGACGTGGCCGGTGGCGACCACCTCACGCGCCAACTCGCAATGACCTGCCTGGTCGTCGAAAAAAACGTCGGCGGCGAAGGCTTCAAGAAACGCCGATTTCGCCAGCCCGCCGAGAAACAGCGATTCGTCGAGTCGAATATCCCACTCGCGCAACGTACGGATTACCCGCTCGTGAGCCGGTGCCGAACGCGCGGTCACCAGTGCAGTGCGGATCGGGCAACTGTCATCAGGAAACTCGCGCTGCAACAGATTGAGCGCGGCCAGAAAACCTTTGAACGGACCTCCGCGCAACGGCTCGCGAGCGGCTTCACGCTCGTTGGCCTGAAAGGCCTCGAGGCCACCCGACTGATAAACCCGCTCCGACTCATCGGAAAACAGCACGGCGTCGCCATCGAAGGCGATGCGCAATTCTTCACTGGCGGCGCGGCTCGCACCACCCGACAGAATCGTCGCCGCCGCGAAGCCGGCGTCGAGCGCGCTGCGCACGTCATCGGCATGGGTGGAGAGAAACAGATCGCAGCCGAAGGCCTTCAGGTACGGATACGGACTGCGCCCACCGACAAACGCCGCGCGGGAAATCGTCAGGCCGTAATGGTGAATCGAGTTGAAGACTCGCAAACCGGTGTCTGCACTATTGCGCGACACCAGCACCACCTCGACCCGCGCCCGACCGAGGCTGGTATTGAGGTTCAACAGTTTTTGCACCAGTGGGAACGCATCACCCGGCTCGAGGATTTCGTCTTCGTGCTCGATCTGATACTGCCGATAAGCCTCGACGCCACTCGCCAGATAGAGCTTGTGGCTTTCGCTCAGATCGAACAGCGCTCGCGAAGAAATCGCCAGCACCAATTTATCGCCTATCCCTTTTGCCATGCTGCTCCCCCCAGGTGAAACGACTTAACCGTTATGCCGATCGATAAAACCCAGGGCCTGATACAAGGCCTCGATTTTCGGCAACTCGCAACCGGCGGCCTTGGCGGCTGCCAGTGGCCGCGCATAAATCGCAGCCAGTTCCAGTGGCCGTTTATGCTGGTAGTCGTGGTACATGCTCGGCCAGTAGTCGGGCATTTTTTCGGTGACCTTGAACAGGTGCTCGGCATACCCCGGCGGCATGCTGTGGCCACAGGCAAGTGCGCCCTTCACCACTTCGGCCATCAATGCCTGAATCAGTTCACGGCTGCTGTCATCAGTCATCAGCGGTGTCGTGCTCGCGCCGAGCAAGACCGATAACCCGTTGTACGGAACATTCCAGACCAGTTTTTGCCAGCGCGCCTGCTGAAGGTTGCTCATCGCCTGCGATTCAAGACCGGCGGTACGAAACAACCCTGCCCCTTGCTCGACAATCGCCTGACGCGCAGTCTCGTCATCAAGCGCCGGTCCGCTGTGATAACCCACGTTCACCGCACCGAGTGCCTGATGTTCGATCACTCCGGGCCCCGCGCGGTGAACGCAGATAAAGCACAGCCCACCCAACAAGTGCAGTGAGTCGGGTAACAGATCGCGCAGGCTGTCTTCGACATCCAGGCCATTTTGCAGCAACAGGACCTTCGCCCCCGGCGCCGCAGCCTTGATGATCGCCGGTGCAAGCTCGGCGTTGCTGGTGGTTTTCGCGCCGACCAGCAACCAGTCGCACAGCGGCATATCGTCGGCCGACGAATACGCCTGAACCGGATTCAAGGTCAATGCGCCATAGGGCGCGCTGTTGAGTTGCAGGCCGCGTTCGGCGACCGCTGAAAACTCGCTGCGCAACAGAAAGTGCACATCGAACCCGGCCCGCGCCAGCATTACGCCGTAAAAGCCACCGATTGCTCCGGTGCCGATAATGCCGATTCTCGGCTTTTCAACTGCAGTGCCCGTCATGGCAACTCCTCTGGATTTCGACTCAGCGCCTGCCCCAGCGCAGCATTCAGTTCGGTGCGGGCCAGGCGCGACTGTAACGCCCCATAAAACTCGCCATCGCGCACGACAAACAACGCGGGCAAATGAAAGACCTGATAACGCTCCACCACACCACCGTTGTTCCCCGCGTCGATCCAGCACAGCTGATCGACTTCAAGCTCCAGTTCCGGCAACTGCTGGCGCGCCCAACGGCAACTGGAACAGCCGACGCTGGTAAAAATCACCAGCGACACACCACTCATCGCCAACAGCCGCTGGTCGGCATCGAAATCAGTCAGCTCGCATTCGACAACTATACTGGGTGAAGCACTGTCGAAAGACCGACACTTGGAGTCTGTGTTCATGGGGCGCTTTATTCCTCATCCTGACGATGTGCCTGTCGAGTTAACGTTGCGCAAGCATCAGTGTATTTCTCGGCAAGAACTGCACACTATCAGTCTCGGAGGCGTGGCTTGCAATTACCACCGCGCCTGGCGCAAAGGAACGGCACTGGAAGTGCGAATGCCGACCCTGAGCGGAAATGTCTGTTATCTGGGCTACGTGGCCTGGTGCCTGCGACGAAAGCACGGTTATCTGGTCGGCATCGCGTTCATCGACGAACAGACCCTGTTTAAAGCGCGGATGGGCGAGCAGGTCTGCCAGATTGAACGTTTTTACCGTCAGCAAAAGCCCCAGGTTGAACAGCAAAGCGTCGATGCGCTGGCCCTCGAATGGCTCGACCAGCATGCCACCGAGTACTCTCACGAGACCGTTCGACAGGCCTTTGCGCAGTAAACGCTGGATAAACCCGCGCCTGCCCATTGTCGAGCCACCGCGTAACGCGCTAAGGTTCGGCTCCCCGCTGCGCTTAAATCATGCTGTGCTCCGCCGCGCGGGGATCGCTGGCGGCCGGCACCCGTGACCTGACGAGTAACACGATGGCTGATTTACCGATCAATGACCTAAACGTCGCCTCCAACGAGACGCTGATCACTCCTGACCAGCTCAAGCGTGATATCCCCCTGAGCGATGCTGCCCTGCGCACCGTGACCAAGGGCCGCGAAGTCATTCGCAATATCCTGGATGGCACCGACCACCGCCTGTTCGTCGTCATCGGGCCTTGCTCGATCCACGACATCAAGGCTGCACACGAATATGCCGAGCGCCTCAAGGTACTCGCCGCTGAAGTGTCCGATACCCTGTATCTGGTCATGCGGGTCTATTTCGAGAAGCCACGTACCACCGTCGGCTGGAAAGGCCTGATCAACGACCCGTACCTGGATGACTCGTTCAAGATTCAGGATGGCTTGCACATTGGTCGTCAGTTGCTGCTGGACCTGGCCGAAATGGGCCTGCCGACGGCGACCGAAGCCCTTGACCCGATCTCGCCACAGTACCTGCAGGACCTGATCAGCTGGTCGGCGATTGGCGCACGCACCACCGAGTCCCAAACGCACCGTGAAATGGCTTCGGGCCTTTCCTCGGCAGTCGGCTTCAAGAACGGCACCGACGGTGGCCTGACGGTTGCCATCAACGCCCTGCAATCGGTTTCCAGCCCGCACCGCTTCCTGGGGATCAACCAGGAAGGTGGCGTGTCGATCGTCACCACCAAGGGCAACGCCTACGGTCACGTGGTGCTGCGCGGCGGCAACGGCAAGCCGAACTACGATTCGGTCAGCGTCGCACTCTGCGAGCAAGCGCTGAACAAGGCGAAGATCAAGCCGAACATCATGGTCGACTGCAGCCACGCCAACTCCAACAAGGACCCGGCGCTGCAACCGCTGGTGATGGAGAACGTGGCCAACCAGATCCTCGAAGGCAACCAGTCGATTATCGGCCTGATGGTCGAAAGCCATTTGAACTGGGGTTGCCAGGCGATTCCAAAAGACCTCGCCGAGTTGCAATACGGCGTGTCGATCACCGACGCCTGCATCGATTGGACAGCGACCGAAAACACCTTGCGCAGCATGCATGCCAAGCTCAAGGATGTGCTGCCGAAACGTCAGCGCACCTGACTGCATTCAGCGCACACAAAAACGCCGGGCTAAGCCCGGCGTTTTTTTATTCGGTGATCCTGCTCAGAGCTTGGCCGCATGCCGCTGGTGACGTTCCATGTAGCGCTCCACGTAGGAACACGACGGAATGACTGTGTAGCCCATTTCCTCGGCGTACTGCAGCGCCTGTTCGGTCAACGCCGCCGCAATACCGCGACCACGCAGCGCGTTGGGCACGAAAGTACGATAGATATCCAAGGTCTGTTTCCCCAGATCCATATAGGTCAGGTAGGCACGATGACCGTCCACATTGGTCTCGAACTGATGACCAGCCTGGTCATGGTGGATGGACAACGCCTCGCTCATCACTACTCCTCGCGGGTCTTGAACTGACCCCTACCTTACCGATGTTTTCCCGGCGAAGGAACCTCTACGCCACCCCGTGTCTGTTTGGACACCGAGAGGAACTGCAGCCATCTCGCGCAACCGGACACATTTCGAATAGTAGTCACCAAAGGCTGAAATGCTCAAGGCGCACTTGTCATCATGTCGATTGCGTCGGTCCAGCGCAGGGCACGTAGTGGCGGCTCGACCGAACATCTCCCCTGGTCGATAGCCTGAACATTGCCGGATGTTGAGACTTAAGACGAACCGGCCTTGTTAAAGTCACCTCTAGATGCACAAAGAGGCGTGAGCCGCTCCGCAAATTCTGAACAAAAGTGTAGACGAATCGATATAGAGCGACTTGGGCTCTAGAGCGTGAAACAGTCATATTCGTCTGTCAGCTATACAAGCAGGTCGCTCAGGGCGGGCTTCCCAGCTGACTAATTTTTATACAACACGATTAAAAGTTGCTCGAAAAAGATTCCGCGCCTACAATTTTTTTTGCTTCTTGCGCTACGTCAGTTTACTTACTACAAGTAATGGGTAGTATGTATGCCGGCTATTTCCTCACTCTGAGGAGACAGCTACTTAATAGAAAGTCCTTGAAGGGGAACACGATGAACAACGTTCTGAAATTCTCTGCTCTGGCTCTGGCCGCAGTTCTGGCTACCGGTTGCAGCAGCGTATCGAAAGAAACCGAAGCACGTCTGACTGCTACTGAAGACGCAGCAGCTCGCTCCCAGGCTCGTGCAGACGAAGCCTACCGTAAAGCTGATGAAGCTCTGGCTGCTGCTCAAAAAGCACAACAGACTGCTGACGAAGCTAACGAGCGTGCTCTGCGCATGCTGGACAAAGCTAGCCGCAAGTAATAGTCCTCGGGACTGTTATCAAGCCGATCCATTTTTTGGGTCGGCTTTTTTATTGCCCCGATTTTGCCGAGGGCAATAAAAAACCCGCCGACGCTGTGAGGCCCCGGCGGGTCGTTTGAAGCGCTTACTGCAGATCGATCGGTACAGCCGACGCCACAGGCGCGGAGGTATTCGGTACAGCGATTTCCACCGGCATACCATCTTCAGCGGCGACCACGTCGCGCACCACATCCCAGTTCATGCGCAGGTTCTTGGCCAGGTCTTCACGCTTGAGCAAAGCGTTGATCACCGCGGTGTGCTTGTCGACCACCGACGGGTTGCCAGTGTCGTCCAGCGGCGTATGCGCCTCCAGGTAAACCTTGCCGCCACTCATGCCGAACTTGTACGGGTCGTTGAGGATCCGCACCGACGTTCCCACCGGCACCATGCCGGCCATTTCCAGCACATTGTTGTTGAACATGCGGAAGCAGCCATGGCTGGTACGCATGCCGATACCGAACTTCTTGTTCGAACCGTGAATCAGGTAGCCCGGTGTGCCCAACGTGAACTTGAACGGCCCCAGCGGGTTGTCCGGGCCGGCCGGCACGACGTTTGGCAGCGGATCGCCATCGGCGGCGTGTTCGGCCTTGATCGAGGCTGGAGGGGTCCAGGTCGGGTTCGGTGTTTTGGCAGTGATGCTGGTGTGGGCGATGGGTGAGCCCCAGCCTTCACGACCAATACCCAGCGGGAAGGTGTACACCACGTTCCGGCCTTTGGGGTAGTAGTAGAGGCGATACTCGGCCAGGTTGATCACGATGCCTTCACGCGGGCCTGGTGGCAGGATGAAGCGTGTTGGCAGTACGACTTCGGTACCAGCACCCGGCAACCACGGATCGACGCCCGGGTTGGCGGCGACCATTTCCAGGTAGCCCAGATCGTAGGTGGTGCCCAGATCGGCAAAGGTGTCTTCGTACTTGGCTTTGACCGTTTGCACCTGGCCGACGATATCTTCGCCCGGCGGCGGTAAAGGCAGCTCCAATGCTGCAACGGGACCCGCTACACACAAGGCGGCAAGAGACAAGTAGCGGGTGACGGCAGGAAAGCGCGGCAGCATCCGGAACATCCTTCGTATGATCAACAGAGGGTATGGGGGCAAGATTGTACACCGAAGCCCCCGAATTCGGGGAGCCGGGTCGATGGACTACCCTTTGAGGGCTTTACAGCTCGAAGCGCAACTCGGGCCAGATCGGCGATGTGCCGCGCTTTTGCGATTCCAGGATCGCCCGGCATAGCGAGCACAGTCGCTGGTCCTGAAACACCGTCCGGTCGACGCTCGACCAGCGCGGTTGTGCCGGCAGCAAAGTGCCGCACAGGGTACGGTCGGCCGAGCCACCCAACTCCAGTTGACGCGTCACCAGATGCACCCGGACTTCCTGGCAGGCGAACAGATCCAGCTGTTCGTCAGGCTCGATCAGTTGGTAGGCAAACAGGGACCAGGCAGGACGCGGCATCGGGGGCTCCAAATCAGGGGGGCGCCACATTAGCCGAAAGACTGCCGCTAGAAAAGCGTCATAACAGCGGTTTTAGCGTAGGCCAGACATTTTCCAGCAACTTGCCCTGCGCCGCGACCGCCGGATGAATGCCATCGGCCTGCATCAGCTCGGGATTCCCGCCGATTCCCTGAAGAAAAAACGGCACCAGCGGGACTTTTTTCTCCTCGGCCAGATCGCTGTAGACCTTCGCGAACGCCTCGGTGTAGCGCACCCCATAATTGGGTGGCAATTGCATACCCAGCAGCAGCACCCTGGCACCGCTGGCCCTGGCGTTGTCGATCATCGACGCAAGATTTTGTTGCAATTGCGTTGGCAGCAATCCGCGCAGCCCGTCGTTGCCCCCCAACTCGAGAATCACCACCTCAGGCTTATGCTCCACAAGCAACGCCGGCAGGCGTGCCTGGCCGCCGGCACTGGTGTCGCCACTGATGGACGCATTGACCACCGTCTCGGTGAAACCTTCGTGCTTGAGCCGCTGCTCGAGCAACGACACCCAGCCTTGCCGGGTATCCAGGCCGAAAGCTGCGCTGATACTATCGCCAACGATCAGGACTGTACCCGCCGCTGCGTTCTGGGCCATGCACATCAAGGCCAGGCCAGCACTCAAAAACCACACACGCATCGGACTCTCCATGGGCGCAAGCATTCTCACTGCGCGGAACCTTAGCAAAGTGGTTCCCAGCGCGGAAGGTGAACTGACCATCCTGCACGAACTCAGCCTGGAACTGAACAAGGGCGACAGTTTGGCCATCGTCGGCAGTTCCGGCTCCGGCAAATCCACCCTGCTGGGTTTGCTGGCGGGTCTCGACCTGCCCAGCAGCGGCGAAGTCACCCTTGCCGGGCAAGCCCTGAGCAATCTGGATGAAGACCAGCGCGCGCGGATACGCGCCGAGCATGTCGGCTTCGTGTTCCAGTCGTTCCAGTTGCTCGACAGCCTCAACGCCCTGGAAAACGTCATGTTGCCGCTCGAGCTGGACGGCCGCAAAGACGCCCGCGAACGCGCCACCGAACTGCTGCGCCGCGTTGGCCTGGGCCAACGCCTGAGCCATTCGCCGCGCCAGCTTTCCGGTGGCGAACAACAGCGCGTGGCGATCGCCCGGGCATTTGCCGCCGAACCCGACGTGCTGTTTGCCGACGAACCTACCGGCAACCTCGACACGCATACTGGCGAGCACATCAGCGACCTGCTCTTTGAACTCAATAAAGAAAGCGGCACGACGCTGGTCCTGGTGACCCACGACGAACGCCTGGCACACCGTTGCCACCGTCTGATCCGCCTTGAAGCCGGCCTATTGGTCGTCGCCCCTCTGGAGCCTTGATGGCACGTTTGCCGCTGTTGCGCCTGTTCAGTCTCGCCATTCGCCAATTGCTGCGCGATGCCCGCGCCGGAGAACTGCGGGTGTTGTTCTTCGCCCTGTTGGTCGCCGTGGCGGCGAGTACCGCCATCGGCTATTTCGGTGCCCGCCTGAACGGCGCCATGCTGCTGCGCGCCACCGAGTTTCTGGGGGCGGATATGCTGCTGGAAGGCAGCTCACCCGCGCGCCCGGAACAAATTCAATCCGGCAAGGAGCTGGGGCTGCAACACGCCCAAGTGGTGGAGTTTTCCAGCGTCATCGCCACCGACAACGGCATTCAGCTGTCGAGCATCAAAGCGGTCGACGGGGTCTATCCATTACGCGGCCAGCTGAAAAGCGCGCCCGCGCCGTTCGCTCCCGAAGAGGCCGGTGGAAGTCCGAAACCGGGCGAAGCCTGGGCCGAAGCGCGCCTGCTGACGGCACTGAATCTGAAGGTCGGTGACACCATCGACGTCGGCATGAAAACCCTGCACCTGACTCGTGTGCTGACCTATGAGCCGGACCGTGCCGGCAATTTCTACAGCCTCACGCCCCGGGTGATGATCAATCTCGCCGACCTGGCGGCCACCGGTGTGGTCCAGCCCGGCAGCCGGGTCAGTTACCACGAACTCTGGCGCGGCACGGCACCGGCCCTGGAAACCTATCGAGAGCTGATCAAACCGGGGCTGGCCGCCAACCAGCGCCTGCAGGACGCCCGCGACGGCAACCGGCAAATCGGCGGTGCGCTGGGCAAAGCCGAACGTTACTTGAACATGGCCAGCCTGGTCGCCGTGCTGTTGTCCGGCGTTGCCGTGGCGCTCTCGGCGACCCGATTCGCCACCCGCCGCTTCGACGCCAGCGCGCTGCTGCGCTGCCTGGGTTTATCGCGTCGGGAAACCCTGCTGCTGTTCAGCGTACAACTGACTGTACTCGGCCTGCTGGCCAGCCTCAGCGGCGCCCTCCTCGGCTGGCTTGCGCAGTTGGGGTTGTTCGCCTTGCTGGGTGAATTGCTGCCCAGCGATGTACCGCCGGGCGGGCTGCTACCGGCCATCGCCGGGATCGGCACCGGACTGGTCGCTCTCGCCGGATTCGCCCTGCCGCCACTGGCAGCACTGGGTCGCGTACCACCGCTGCGGGTACTGCGCCGCGACATACTGCCAATCCCTTCCAGCACCTGGATGGTTTACGGCACCGCACTGGCAGCCTTGGGCCTGATCATGTGGCGCTTGAGCCTGGACCTGCTGCTGACCTTCGCCCTGCTCGGTGGCGGTGTCATCGCCGCACTGGTCCTCGGCGGCCTGTTGCTGCTGGTACTCAACAGCCTGCGGCGCCTGTTGGCCCGTGCATCCTTGCCGTGGCGGCTGGGTCTGGGCCAATTGCTGCGTCACCCATTGGCGGCGGCGGGACAATCGCTGGCCTTCGGCTTGATTCTATTGTCGATGGCGCTGATCGCCCTGCTGCGCGGTGAATTGCTGGATACCTGGCAAAACCAGTTGCCAAAAAACGCCCCAAACTACTTCGCACTGAATATTTTGCCCGCCGACAAACAGGCCTTCACCGATCGGCTGATCGAACTCTCCGCGCAATCGGCGCCACTGTACCCGGTGGTGCCGGGACGGCTGATCAGCATCAACGGCGAACCGGTGCAAGGCATCGTCAGCAAGGACACCGAAGGTGATCGGGCCATCCAGCGCGATCTGAGCCTGACCTGGGCTGCCGACCTGCCCGCCGGCAACAGCATCACGGCTGGTAGCTGGTGGTCTACGCAGCCGACAGGCGATGTACCCGGTGTTTCGGTGGAAGGCAAAGTGGCCGAGAGCCTGAAGCTCAAGCTCGGCGATCATCTGGTTTTCAGCATCGGCGGGGTCAACCGCGAGGTGCAGGTCACCAGCTTGCGCAAGATCAACTGGGACAACTTCCAGCCGAACTTCTTCATGATCTTCCAGCCCGGCACCTTGAAAGACCTGCCGGCTACTTACCTGACCAGTTTTTACCTGGCGGCCGGTCATGACCAACAGATCATCGATCTTGCGCGAGCGTTCCCGGCGGTGACCATTCTGCAGGTCGAAGCCTTGCTGGCGCAGCTGCGCAGCATCCTTGAGCAAGTCACGCTGGCGGTCGAGTACGTGTTGTTGTTCGTGCTCGCGGCCGGCATGGCAGTGCTGTTTTCCGGCTTGCAGGCGACACTCGACGAGCGCATTCGCCAAGGTGCATTGCTACGTGCGCTGGGTGCCGAACGGCAGTTGCTGGTCAAGGCGCGGCGTATCGAGTTCGGTTTGCTCGGAGCCGTCAGCGGTTTGCTCGCGGCGCTGGGCTCGGAACTGGTGAGCCTGGTGCTTTACCGCTATGCGTTCGATCTGGCCTGGCATCCGCATCCGTGGCTGCTGTGGTTGCCGGTGATTGGGGCATTGCTGATCGGCGGTGCGGGCGTGTTCGGCACTCGTCGGGCGCTGAATGCCAGCCCCCTGACAGTCTTGCGCGAGGGTTGATAAACTTGATGCCTCCTGACCAAAAGAAACCGCAATGAGCCGCTATCGCCCTCCTCGCACCGCCGGCACCGCCCTCATCACGCCTGAGGGCGAAGCGCGGATGCGTGCCGAGTTCCATGAGCTCTGGCATGTACGCCGCCCCCAGGTGACCCAATCGGTCAGCGAGGCTGCTGCGCAGGGCGACCGCTCTGAAAACGCCGAGTACACCTACGGCAAAAAGATGCTGCGCGAGATCGACAGCCGCGTGCGGTTTCTCACCAAGCGGCTGGAAGCGCTCAAGGTTGTCAGCGAAAAACCCAGTGATCCCAACAAGGTCTACTTTGGGGCCTGGGTGACCATCGAGGATGAACACGGCAAAGAGTCGCGCTATCGCATCGTCGGCCCGGATGAGCTTGATCTCAAACTAGGCTTGATCAGCATCGACTCACCACTGGCGCGGGCCTTGATCGGCAAAGCGCTGGATGCCGAAGTCCAGGTTCAGACGCCTACTGGCGAGCAGTTCGTGTATATCGTCGCAATCGACTATCCCTGAATCTCGGCAAGACCTCAGCGACGGGTAATCAACCCTTGGCGCGCAACACGCGTCAGTTGCCTGATCACTTCGGGCGCGTCTTCGGCGCTGGGTGACTGGATCACCGCCAGATCGAAGCTATCGCTGGCAAAGCGCGCCAGCGATTCGCCGTCTTCGACAAACTGGATCAGGAACGCTGCAGGGCCGCCAGTACGACGTGGCCAGCCATCGAGATAACGCAACAGGGTCGGCTGATGATTACCGCCAAGGAGGATTTTTGGATTGCGCTGGGTCGGGTGTGCCGTAATCGGCGCAGGACGTACTGGGGGGCGTAGTGCATTCATCGTGTCGTGTCTCGGCCTCAAAAGTCTGCATGGCAGGTGAGAGGCAACACCGAACCAGCGCTTTAGCGGTATTTCGAAGCCTGTTTCAAGCTTCTATCGGCAACTGGATGAGTTACCTGGCGCCCCGCAAGTAGCTGTTTAAATCGGCGCATGGCAAGCATCCTAGAGAAGCCGACAGGACAGTGTCAAGAATCTCGCGCAACAAAAAAAAAGACCCGCACAAGGCGGGTCTTTTCGTTGAGTCAGAGCGCTCAACCGCTGATGGCACGGTCTGCCGACAACTTGCCTGCGCCTTCGATCAGCACGGCGATGCTACCGCCCAGCAAGGCCAGGGCAAATTCATAACCGTTGTTGGTCAGGAACAGACCGTTGCCGATGTGCACCGAGAAAATCGCGACCAGCGAGAGGAAGGTCAGCCCCAGCGCAGCCGGGCGTACCAGCAGGCCAATGATCAGCGCCAGACCGGCGAAGAACTCGGTACCACCGGCCAGGATTGCCATCAGGTGACCCGGGGCCAGGCCGACGCTTTCCATGTACTGCGCAGTGCCGGCAATGCCATAACCGCCGAACATGCCGAAGAGCTTCTGTGAGCCGTGGGCCGCGAAGATGATGCCGACGAAGATCCGCAGAACGGTCAGACCGTAGCCAGCGCGGGTGGACAGTACCTTATTGATCAGTGTGCTCATGCTATGTCATCCAGTGTAAGTGTGTTGGTTGACCGCTATATTAATCAGTAAACATAATGTTAAAAGCGCAAAAAACCCGCCATAACAATCAGTTTAGTCGATCATTTACGTGAGGCAACTTTCTGACCTTGAGGCTCCAATGACTCCCGCTCTCGGTCATATGCCAAAAAGTATTTATTCACACTATTAACATAGCTGACAGGACCCATTCCCACCTGCTCCATAGCAATGCGCTCGACCTGGAAAAACCACTGATTGGGGTTCAAGCCCCGGCGCCTGGCCTCGGCACGCATCCCTTGAACACGTTCCGGCCCAAGGTTGTAGGCCGCCAGAACGAAAGCCATGCGCTCACGCTCATTGAGCTTGGGGCTGGCGAAAAACTTGCGACGGATCAGCGCCAGGTACTTGGCCCCGGCCTGCACATTGTTGTCCACGGACTGAATGTTATTGACCCCGACCCGCTGCGCCGCCGACGGGGTAATTTGCATCAACCCGGTCGGGCCACTGCCGCTGCGGGCGCTTGGCTCCAGCGCCGATTCCTTGAACGCCAGCGCCGCCAGGTTCAACCAGTCCATACCCTGTTCTCGGGCGTGCTTTTGCAAGACCGGGCGCAGCTTCTCAAGACGTTGACGGTCAGCGCGATCCAGCGGGTAGTGAACCTGATACAGGCGTCGGTAAATACGCAGGAAAGCCACATCCTCATCGGACGGGGTTTTATAGGTTTGCAGGAAGCGATCGATGCTCGCTCGCAACATCGATGCGTCACGACGGACGAACCAGTACTCCTTGCCCGGCTCGCTGATGACCACCTGCCGATCGAAACGCAGCTTGGGCAGGATCTTGCCCCAGCGCTCGGCAATCGGTTGCTCGACGATGGTCAGGTGGAAAATCCCGCCCTGCACCATTTCCAGCACGTCTTCGACCGCCAGGCTCGGGTCGACCCATTCGACCTTGACCGGTGGCAGTTTGTGCAGCGCCAGCTTCTGATTGATCTGGTTGATTGCCTCACCGGCCGTGCTACCGGCGGGCAGCGCCAGGGTTTTACCGGAAAGTTGTTCAAGCCGGGTATAGCGGCGCTCGCCCTTGATCCCCACCAGCAGCAATGGCACGTTTGCACCTATCGGCTCGCTGGTACTGACCGCGTGTGCGGACTGCGCATCGAGCAACTCCCCCGGCGCTACCAGGTCACCCTCGCCGCGCTGTAACGCGCCGAGCAATTGATCCTTGGCTTTGGGGATGATCTTGAGGGAGATTTCCTGGCCGTCACGGGCATGGCCATTGAGGTACTGTTCGAAGGCTCGCAGGCGATGGTATTCAACGCCGATGGTCTGGCCCTGAACCTCGCCGGAACTGTTCCGGCTCTGATTGACCAGCACCCGCAGCACGCGGCTGCCGCGGATTTCCGCCAGATCGCGGACCTTGCCCGACTGAACGGCTTCCAAGGGACCCGCCAACCGCGCAACGGCCGGCATCGGCAGCAGCATCGACAAGCACAGCACTAGCAAAACCTGGAGTCGTGTCATCCGTTCTCCGGAAAGAATACTGTCCAACGTCTCGATATTTCGAGCCGTGGGTCGACAGAAACAGAGCGCCTGGAGCGCTGGCAGAGTGCGAAAGAGCGCAGCCGCGACGGCCATCTGGCTCGTCGAAGCTCTCTTCCGGCATCAAAAGACAGCTTTAACTCTTTGTAGTTCTTCGTTTTTATTATAAATCTACAGCTCTGGTATGCTTTCCGGCCGCAGGCCTAGGGTCACACCATGCAACTCATCGATATCGGCGTCAACCTGACCAACCCCAGTTTTGCCGACAAACACCAGGCGGTACTCGACCGTGCGTATGCCGCTGGCGTCTGCCAATTGGTACTGACCGGCACCAGTGTCGAAGGCAGTGAACAGGCCCTGGAGTTGTGCCAGCAACTGGACGAAACCGGCCAGCGGTTGTTCTCCACCGCCGGTATCCACCCGCATTCGGCCAGTGACTGGAATGCCGACAGCGCTCAGCGCTTGCGCAGTTTGCTCAAGGAGCCAAACGTGCGGGCGGTGGGCGAATGCGGGCTGGATTTCAATCGTGACTTTTCACCGCGCCCGCAACAGGAAAAAGTGCTCGAAGAGCACCTGGCAATGGCCGTCGAACTGCAACTGCCGGTCTTCCTCCATGAACGCGATGCCAGCCAGCGCCTGCTGGAAATCCTGCGCGACTACCGCGACCAACTACCGGCCGCCGTGGTGCATTGCTTTACCGGCGAGAAGCGGGCGCTGTTCAGCTACCTGGACCTCGACCTGCATATCGGCATCACTGGCTGGATCTGCGATGAACGTCGCGGCACTCACTTGCACCCGCTGGTTCGCGAGATCCCGCGCGGGCGCTTGATGCTCGAAAGCGACGCGCCGTACCTGTTGCCCCGCAGCTTGCGCCCCAAACCCAAGAACGGGCGCAATGAACCGGCGTATCTGACCGAAGTGCTGCGTGAGGTGGCCTTGCATCGTGGCGAAAGCCTGGAAGACGTAGCGGCTCACAGCACCGCGTGTGCGCGAGCGTTTTTCGGGTTGCCGTCGGTTGATTGAACCCGCTACACCAGGATCATCATTGATCCACATCAAAAAGCCCTTCGCTGAGTAGCGGCACAATGCTGGCACCTTGCCAATACTGTTTCCGCTATCAGAGAAGACCTCCATGGGTGCCTGGCTTAGCAACATTTCGCTGAAATACAAATTCTGGGCGGTCAACGCGGTCGCCTTCGTCACCACCCTGCTGCTGGTGCTGTATGCCGTGCAACTGGAGCAACAAGCGCGCAACCAGGCCTCACAGCAGTCGGCCGTTGCTCAAGCGCGACTGATCAGCAACTGGCCGGTCGGCCAGGCCTTGCCTGAAGCCGAGCATTTCCTGAGCTTCGGCAAAGGCCAGATCCCCCTGCTGAACCAACAGCCATTGCCCGAGTTGAACAACGCCAATGGCTGGGTCGACATCAATGACATGCCGCTGTTTGGCGAGAACCCATTGATCGGTGCCGAGGTGCTAGCGCGTGCCAACGGCGAGCAGATCGCCGTTCTGGCCTATGGCCCGAGTTTAAGTCAGGTGTTCGGCGAACGATTCGCCAACTATGCGGCAGCCGTGTTCATCCTGATGCTGGCGATGCTCGGCGCCTCGCAATTGTTGATCCGTTTTCTGCTCGCCCAGCTCAACACCCTCAAGGACGTGATGCTGCACGTCGAAAAAACCGGCGACCTGTCGGCTCGCGTACCGCTGGCTTGCACCGATGAGGTGGGCCAGATGGCCAGCGCCTTCAACGCCATGCAGGCCGGCTACCAACGCGTGGTCAACACCGTGGCCAATACTGCCCGCCAACTGGATATCGGCGCGGCGCGTCTGGCCGCCAGCATGAACGAGGTACGCCACGGCATGCTCGGCCAACAAAGCGAAACCGATCAGGCCGCCACCGCGATCAATGAGATGTCGGCCACGGTCTATCACATCGCCCAACATGCCGGCGCCACTCGCGACCTCTCGCAAACCGCCGACAGCCTCGCCGGCAGTGGCCAGGAAGTGGTCATCCGGGTACAACAGTCCATCGCCGGACTCTCCAGCGGGGTGCAGCAAACCGCCGAGATGATTCAGCGTCTCGCCGAAGACAGCCAGAAAATCAACGGCGTGGTCAGTGTGATTCACAGCATCGCCGAGCAAACCAACCTGCTGGCCCTGAACGCCGCCATCGAAGCCGCACGCGCCGGGGAAATGGGCCGGGGCTTTGCGGTGGTCGCCGATGAAGTGCGCAATCTGGCCAAGCGTGTGCAGACCTCTACTGATGAAATCACCAGCATGATCTCGGCGCTGCAAGCCGGGACACGGGATGCGGTGGACTTCATGCAGGAAAGCTCGTTCAAGGCCGATGACTGTGTGCAGCAGGCTCAAGAAGCTGGCGCCGCACTGGCAGAGATCACCGGCGCAGTGGCGCAGATGCGCGAAAGCAACACCCAGATTGCCGTGGCGGCGGAACAGCAGAGCCAGGTGGCAGAAGAGATGAACCGCGCAGTGGTGAGCATCCGTGACGTCACCGTGAACACCGTGCAGCAGACCGTGGATTCGGCGACCACCAGCAATGAACTGGCAACGCTGGCGGGTGAGTTGAGCAAGGCGATCGGGCAACTGAAGCTTTGAGGGGCCCATCGCGGGCAAGCCTTGCTCCTACAGATTTTGGGCCAACTGCGCGATGCGTGGACGAGTCTAAATTCGTAGGAGCAAGGCTTGCCCGCGATAGCGCCGGACAAATCTCATCAATGTTGGCCATGACACCTATCGCGCCGATAGCCAACCTTGATTCGCCGACGACCGCCGCCCCACCTATCCTTCAATCATGTGTTCAACACGGATCGAGGATTCCCCACATGGGCAAACGTCACCCCAACCTTCCCGCCTGGCAATGGCGTGCATACCCGCAAAACCACCAGCACCCGACCAATCTGGTGTTGCACCTGATTGCCGTGCCGCTGTTCATCGTGGCGTTTCTACTGATCGTTTCCGGGGTGTTCGGCCTGAGTTTTCTGAACGTCGCCATCGGGGTCGTCGGCCTGCTCGCCGCACTTGGCTTGCAACGCCACGGTCACAGCCTGGAGGCGCAAGCCTCCGAGCCGTTCAGTGATCGCAAAGATGCGGTGTCGCGCTTGCTGGTCGAGCAATTCCTGACGTTCCCGCGTTTTGTCCTCAGCGGTGGCTGGTGGCGCGCCTGGCGCAAGCGCCATCACCGCTAAAAGTCTTACGCGAAAATAGTCACCGTCTGTCGGCTCAACGCAATCAATTGCCCTTCAGCGCTCCACAGCGCTGCGGCGGCGTGGCCATATCCGTCACGGGCATGTTCGATTTCCACAAGATATTTGCACCAGTCCAACGTGCTCAACGCCAGCAACGGCTGAACGAATTCGATGGTCCAGGTCAGCGTGCTGCCCGCCGCCGGTTTCTTCAGGTGTGGCAACAATGCCGGAGGCCAGGCATCCACCAGCGCCAGAATGTGCGCCTCGGTGACCGGCTCTTCCTTGACGTCGCCACGCAAGCGAACCCAGCCGCCCATCTCCCGGGATTTATTACCGGTGAACGGCAAACCGCCGACACTCCAACGCATCGCCAGATGGCGCATGAACTCGGGCGTCACGCCTTTGATGTAGGGCAATTCCTGGCAATCGTCCCAGTGTTTCATCTCTGGCGCGGGCGCGGCCACCACCTCGACTTCGGAAGGACGCGAAGCGCCAAAGCTGCCCTGAACCAGGGTCACCACCTGGCCGTTCTGCACGGCTCGCCCCAGCACCTGGCTGACCGCTTTGCCTTCGCGCAGCACGTCCACCTCAAAACTCACGGGCACACCGGGTTCGACCGGACCGACAAAGGTGATCGCCAATGAACGCACCGGGCGATCCGCCGGGACTTTCGCGCGCATGGCTTCGTACTGCAACGCGGCGACCAGACCGCCGAAACTGGCGCGGCCCTGGGCCCATTCCGCCGGAATAGACAGCTCATGCGGCGAACTGTGCACGGCGTCGAGCAAATCGGAAAAACGCATGGAAACCTCAAGGCTGGGAAAGGATCGAAGGATCTTAACCAGCCAGCAGCGCCTGTACAGCACCTATTCCGGCCAAAGAGGCTGACAGATAGGCCGCCAACGGCGACGAAAGGCAATCCGCGTCAGGCTTTGAAGCAAGCCGATATGAGTTTGTCGAGCACCCGATCAGCGCGACCTTCAGCCTTGGTCATGGTTGCTCGCCAGACGGCCACACAAGGCAGCAAGTCGGGCTCGTGCTCGGCACGGGCCAACCATTGCCAGCAATCGTGCCAGTCGCCGAGCGCTTCCTGTGCCGATTTGAGACGTCGCATGGCAGCTTTGGGCAAGCGATCCAGTTCCGGGTAGGCTTCGATCGCATAGCGCACGCGTTTGATCAACAACCGCAGGCGATGGCGGTCATGCGCGGGATCGTGCAGGGCCACATCCAGCGCTTTCCATTGTTTGGCCAGGCGTTTCTCGATGCGCGTACGCAACCCCTTGAGCAAGCCTTGACGTTGGGAGGCGCGCAAAAAGCGTGGGAAGGCGTCGAGAATCATCAATAGCTGCGCCAATTCCGGGCTGTCGGCCACAGCCGGATAGGCCTGCGCCATTTGCACCATTCGGCGCTTGGCCGCGTCTGCTTGACCGTGTGCCAGCAAGTACGCCGCCAGCACTTCTCGCTCGCGCAGCGGCGTGGTCAGGCTTCCAACACCCGCCGCTGCCGCTTCGAGTTGTTCGACTCCGGGCAAACCGCGCAATGGCCGCAACAAGCTGCGCAAACGGCGAACCGTCGTGCGCAAGTCATGCAGCGCTTCAGGGTCGGTGCTGGCGCTCAAGCGCGCCTGGCAGGCCAGCAAACGCACTTCCAGCCCCAACACCTTGGCTACCAACCGATTCACCAACGCAGACATCGCTCTCTCCCAAGTCGACAACCAGCATCAGATCGCAAGTTTACGCTCATGCTGGCGGTAAAACCGGGTGCCGACATTGCGTCAGATCATTGTGAATTCAACGCCCTGCGCGGGATTCGCGAATATAGAAGCGTGCTTTCTCGGCTTTTTTAGTGCAGCCCTCGTAGGCCTCGAACTGCTGCTGGGTCTTGGCCCCGGTCAGCAGCGAAAGCGCCTTGGAGTAACTCACGGTACCAGCGAAACCTTCGGCCTTGGCAATGTCCAGCTCCTGCCAGGCGGCATCCAGTTGACTACCGCAACTGTCGCGGTAAGCAGATTTTCCCGCGCAACCGGCAAGCACCAACGCGATCAATGGCAGACAGATCCAGGCTTTCATCAATGATTCCTCAAGGTATAAAAAACAATCGTGCAGGTAAGACGGCCAATGCTGCAAAAAGTGCCTTGGTCCACCCATGGAAACTATAGCGCCCGCGAGAATACTCATGTGCCGTTATTGAGTATCAAAAAAACGACGCTAATGGCCTGACTCAGAGTCAGCATGATTGAAGCACGCCCCTCAATGGGTGCATTGTTGAAGCCTGTTTGATGAAGGGGCGAGTCATGAAAAAGCGTGTCGCATTGGTGCTGGGCTCAGGTGGCGCCCGAGGCTATGCCCATATCGGAGTTATCCAGGAAATCGAAAGACGCGGTTATGACATCGCCTGTATCGCCGGTTGCTCCATGGGCGCGGTGGTCGGCGGTATCTACGCCGCCGGCAAACTCAACGATTACCGCGACTGGATCGAGAGCCTGGATTACCTTGATGTACTGCGCCTGGTGGACGTGAGCTTTCGTCTTGGGGCGATACGCGGCGAGAAAGTCTTCGGGCAGATCCGCAAGATTGTCGGCGAGATCAACATCGAAGACCTGCGCATCCCCTACACGGCCGTCGCCACCGACCTGACCAACCAGCAGGAAATCTGGTTCCAGGAAGGCTGCCTGCACCAGGCTATGCGCGCCTCGGCGGCGATCCCCAGCCTGTTCACGCCGGTCATGCAAGGCAATCGCATGCTGGTCGACGGCGGCCTGCTCAATCCTCTGCCGATTGTTCCAGTGGTCTCGAGCCATTGCGACCTGATCATTGCGGTCAACCTCAACGCGACCAACCAGCGGCACTATCAGTTGCCAGTGATCCAGCGCCCTGCCGCGTTCAGAAGCCGCTTCGACAACCTGCTCAACTCGCTCGGTTCACGTCTGCCGTTCCGCCGCAAACAGGCCGAACAATTGCTGCTTCTGGAACAGGAAGCACTGCGCAGTGAAGCCGCCGAAATCAACCCCTGGATCGAATCCGCCGAGCCCGAAGCGCAACAACCCGCTGCCGCCCCGGAAGGCGACGGGGCGCCGAGATCGGCCACGGGCTCATTTATCATCGACAACGTTGGCCCAGCCTCGTTGCTGGACTTGATCAACCAAAGTTTCGAAGTGATGCAAACGTCGTTGGCTCAATACAAGATCGCCGGTTATCCACCGGACATCCTGATCAACGTGCCAAAGCGGGTTTGCCGGTTTTTCGAGTTCTACAAGGCGCCGGAGCTGATCGCGCTGGGACGGGAGATTGCCCGGGATACCCTGGATCGGTATGAGAATGAGCGCGATTGACCCCCTCCAAATCCTGGCCGGATGTTCCGGCCCCATCGCGGGCAAGCCTTGCTCCTACGTATTGATGCCATCCACAAATCGTGCGGCCGACTCAAAATCCGTAGGAGCAAGGCTTGCCCGCGATAGCGATTGGCCAAACGATACAGGACTACAGACTGCCCTCGTTCAATAGCCGATACCCTACCCCCGCCTCGGTCAGGATAAACCTCGGCCGGGTCGGGTCATCCGCCAGTTTCTGACGCAGATGCCCGACCACAATTCGTAAGTAATGGCTGTCTTCGGTGTGGGTTGGGCCCCAGATGTCCTTGAGTAACTGCTGCTGGGTGATGACCCGCCCGGCGTGACGCGCCAGTTGCGCCAGCACCGAGTACTCCTTGCGGGTCAGCGCCACTTCAGCACCGTCCAGCAATACCCGCCGGTACGCCAGATCGACCGTCAACGGGCCGAACTTGAGCGCCGCTTCCTGGGCTTCACCCGCTGGAGACTGCCGCAACAAGGCACGGATCCGCGCCAGAAACTCCTGAATGCCAAACGGCTTGGTCACGTAGTCGTTGGCGCCGCCATCCAGCGCTTCGACTTTCTGCCCTTCGCTGGCGCGCACTGACAGGACCAGCACCGGCACTGTCGACCATTCACGGAATTCGCGCAGCACTTGCTGGCCGTCCATGTCGGGCAGGCCGAGGTCGAGCACCAGCAAATCCGGCTTGTTCAGCGCAGCCTGGGCCAGGCCCTCGGTGCCGGTACCGGCTTCAAGCACTTTGTAGCCCTGGGAGGCCAGGCTGATGCGCAGGAATTTGCGGATCTGCGGTTCATCGTCAATGACCAAAATGGTCGTGGTCTGGCTCATGGTTTCAAATCAGGCAAAGTAAGTGGCGAGAGAGTAGCGCAGGCAGCGTCAGGCTTCACTTTCAAACCCCGGCTGCTCCTGCAATGGCAAATGAATGGTGATGCAGGTGCCGCGCCCACCGATACCATCGGCGACGCTGATCCGCCCGCCATGGGCGCCGACCATGCCCTGGCAGATCGCCAGACCCAGCCCGGTGCCCTGCCCGCCCCGATCACCACGGGCGGCGGTATAGAACATGTCGAAGATCTTCGCGCGTTCCTCCTCGGGAATGCCCGGGCCCTCGTCACTCACGGAAAAAAACAGCTCGCTGTCACTGGCACCGGCACTCAGCTGCAAACGGCCATGGGCCGGCGAAAAGCGTGCGGCGTTTTCCAGCACATTCACCAGTGCCTGCTCGATCAATGCTGCATGCACATAGAGCAACGGCAACGCGCCCGGCACATCGGTGCTCACCTGCAACGGCGCCAGCACTGCGCGCAAACGGTTGAGCGAACTGCCGACGATATCCGCCGGCGACACCCAATCGCGCGCCAGCTTCAGCGCGCCGTGGCCCAGGCGCGTCATGTCCAGCAAATTCTGAATGTAGCGGTCGAGCCGTTCGGCTTCATCGCGGGTGCCTTCCAGCAACTCACGGCGATCTTCCAGCGGGATCGCCTCGCCCAGCGCCAGCAAGCTGTCGATGCTGCCGCGCATGGACGTCAGCGGTGTGCGCAAATCATGGGACACCGACGCCAGCAAAGCACTGCGCAATTGCTCGGTTTCACCGTGCAAACGTGCCGCCTCAAGGTCGTCGGCCAACTGCGCACGGGCCAACGCTTGAGCCAGCGGCTGACTCAATGCAGTCAGCAAGCGTCGCCGCTGACCACTGAGCTGCTGACCCTCTTTCGGGCAAACGCCGAGCAAGCCCAACGGCCCGTCGTCGACTGACAACGGCCACCACCACCAGCGACCGAACGGTAATGTGCCGGTGCCCATGCCGGCCGGTTGATCGTGCTGCCAGGCCCAGTCGGCGGCAGCGCGCTCGGCTTCGGAAAACTGCAGCGGGCCACCGGTTTCGACCTTCCAGCCGCCCTGTCCGTCACGGTTAACCAGACACAATTGCAGATCGTTCCAGCCAACCAGATGCGTCGCCGCCGCGCTGATCACCGCTTGCCGGTCGGTGGCAGCGGTGAGCTTGCGCGACAGGTCGAGCAGTTCGCTGGTCTCTTGCTGCGTGTCGCGCAAGGCTTCCAGCTGGCGCCGCTGGCGCGCCGCGAGGTTGCCGGTGAGCGCCGCCATCAGCAGGAAAAACAGCAGCGTCAACACGTCTTCCTCACGCTGAATAGCAAAGGAGAAGGTCGGCGGAATGAACAGGAAATCGTAGGTCAGAAATGACAACGCCGCACACGCCAGCGCCGGCCCGAGGCTGCTGCGTACCGCCACCAGCAACACCGCCGCGAGGAACACCAGCGAGATATTCGGCAGCGGCAAAATACTCGACACCGCCCACGCCAAAGCGCTGGCCAGTACCGTCGCCAACAGTGCCAGCGCATAGTCGAACCAGACCAACGAATGCGCCGAACGCTGACGCGGTTGATGCTGCTGTTCATCGCTGTCGAGGACGTTGATTTCCAGGCCACGGGCATTGCGCAACAAGCGTGAGGCCAACCCGCCGCCGAACAATCGACGACGCCAACGCTGACGCGACTGACCGACCAGCAGCAGGCTGGCACGCCGTTCGGTGGCGTGTTGAATCAGGGTTTTCGCCACTTCGCCAGCGCGCAGCAGCACCACTTCGCCGCCCAGCCGTTCAGCCAATTGCTGAGCGCTCTGCAGGCGCAAACGCGATTGCTCGTCGCGCACGCTGCCGTTGTCCACATGCACCAGGCTCCACGGCAAATGCCGACGCTGCGCGACCCGACTGGCATGCCGTACCAGGCGCTCGGCCTGGGCATCGCCATCAACGCCCACCAGCAAGCGACCGCGCACGGCCGGCGCGGCCTGACCCAACTGTCGATAGCCGCGACTCAGGTCATCATCGACCTGCGCCGCCGCGGTTTGCATCGCCAGTTCGCGCAGTGCCGTGAGGTTGGTTTGGGTGAAGAACGCATCGATTGCCGCTCGCGCTTGCTCCGGCACATAAACCTTGCCATCACGCAGCCGCTCGAGCAGCTCGCGCGGCGGCAAGTCGATCAACAGCAATTCGTAGGCTTCTTGCAGCACCCAGTCAGGCAGGGTTTCGCGCACTTGTACGCCGGTGATCCCGCGCACCTGATCGTTAAGACTTTCCAGATGCTGGACGTTGACCGTGGTGAACACGTCGATGCCTGCCGACAACAACTCCTGGATATCCTGCCAGCGCTTGGCGTGGCGGCTGCCGGGGGCGTTGCTGTGGGCCAGTTCATCGACCAGCACCAGTTTTGGCTTGGCCTTGAGCAGGCCATCGAGGTCCATTTCCTCAAGCATCACGCCACGGTATTCCGAGCGCACCAACGGCAACTGCGGCAAACCGCCGAGCAGCGCTTCGGTTTCCGCCCGACCGTGGGTTTCCACCACCCCGGCGATGACTTTCACGCCTTGGCGTAGCTGGGTGTGGGCGGCTTGCAACATGGCGTAGGTTTTACCGACGCCAGGCGCGGCGCCGAGAAAAACCTTGAGCCGGCCACGACCATCGCGGGGTAAGTCTGCTAACAGTGCGTCGGCGCGGCCGGAGTCGCTCATTGATTTCTCGCCTTTCAAATTCGGTTTCGTTGTTGCGGAAAAGATCGCAGGCTACGCCAGCTCCTACAGAGGCGTAGGAGCTGCCGAAGGCTGCGATCTTTTGATCTACAGTTTTTCCAGCGCGATGTTCAGTTCCAACACATTCACTACCGGCGGTCCTACCAGCGGCTGCTCGATGTGTGCATTCATCAACTGCTCGACCGTCGATATCGGCAGATTGCGCGCCGCCGCAACCCGCGACAGTTGATAGGCAATTGCCGCCGGAGGCAAGTGTGGATCGAGGCCACTGCCAGAGGTGGTCAGCAACGCCAACGGCACCGGCCCCTGGCCAGGCACCAGCAGTTTGTTGGCATCGTCGATCACCCGGGTCGCGAGTGCCGGATTACTCGGTGCCAGGTTGCTCGCACTGCTCGATACGGTCGCAAATGCGCCCGCCGATGGCCGTGGATGGAACCACGCATCACCGGCAAAGTCCTGGGCGATCAAGGACGAGCCGCGCACCTTGCCATCGGCGTCACGCACCAGGCTGCCATTGGCCTGATCAGGGAACGCCACCTGGGCGACACCGGTGACCACCAGTGGATAAGCGACGCCGGTGATCAGGGTCATCAGGACAAGCAGGCTCAAGGCCGGACGGATCATAGAAGACATTTCAAAACCCTCGAATCGGAAAATATTCATCAGCGTGGGAGGTACACACCGCCTGTGGCGAGGGAGCTTGCTCCCGCTCGGCTGCGCAGCAGTCGTAAACGCGGTACATGCGGTGTGCCTGAATAAACACGGTGGCCCGGGGTGGGGCCGCTTCGCAGCCCAGCGGGAGCAAGCTCCCTCGCCACAAAAGCCCCGGCCTCCAGGCCCACCGTTACACCAAATGCAAAGCAGTCAGCAGCATGTCGATCAGCTTGATGCCCACGAACGGCACCACGATGCCGCCCACGCCGTAGATCAACAGGTTGCGCCGCAGCAGGTGTGCAGCGCTCGCGGCCTGGACGCGTACCCCGCGCAGGGCCAGCGGGATCAGCCCGACGATGATCAAGGCGTTGAAGACGATGGCCGAGAGAATCGCGCTCTGTGGACTGCTCAGGTGCATGATGTTCAGCACGCCCAGTTGCGGGTATATCGAGGCAAACAGCGCCGGCAGGATGGCGAAGTACTTGGCCACGTCGTTGGCGATGGAAAACGTCGTCAACGCGCCGCGCGTCACCAGCAACTCTTTACCAATCTGCACCACGTCCAGCAGCTTGGTCGGATCGCTGTCGAGGTCGACCATGTTCGCCGCTTCGCGCGCTGCCTGCGTCCCATCGTTCATTGCCATGCCGACGTCAGCCTGAGCCAGTGCCGGCGCATCGTTGGCACCATCACCGCACATGGCGACCAGACGCCCGTCGTTCTGCTCGTGACGAATGCGGGCGAGCTTTTTCTCCGGCGTCGCTTCGGCCAACACGTCATCGACACCGGCTTCAGCGGCAATCGCCGCCGCGGTCAGCGGGTTGTCGCCGGTCACCATGACCGTGCGAATCCCCAGCTTGCGCAGTTCGGCAAAACGCTCACGAATACCCGGCTTGACCACGTCCTTGAGGTGGATCGCACCGAGCAATTTGCCCTCGGCACACACCAGCAATGGCGTACCGCCGCTTTGGGCAATCTTGTCGATTTCCCGGGACATCGCCGGCAGTATCTCGGCACGCGTCAGGCCAACGAAGGCCAACACCGAATTCACCGCGCCCTTGCGGTAGACGCGGCCCTGATAGTCAACGCCGGACAAGCGGGTTTCGGCACTGAACGGTACAACCGTCAGCACCTCGGCGGACGGTTCAGCCTGTGGATGAAGTCCACGCAAGTACTCGACGATCGACTTGCCTTCAGCCGTGTCGTCAGCCAGCGAAGCGAACAGCGCACCTTCGGCCAGTTCCTTGGCACTGACACCCGGCGCGGCATAAATCGCGGTGCAGCGACGGTTACCGAAGGTGATGGTGCCGGTCTTGTCCAGCAGCAACACATGCACGTCGCCCGCCGCTTCTACCGCACGGCCGGATTTGGCGATCACGTTCAGCCGCACCAGACGATCCATGCCGGCGATACCGATGGCCGACAACAAGCCGCCGATGGTGGTGGGGATCAGCGTTACCAACAGCGCCACCAGGAACACCAGCGGCAGGTTGCCGTTGGCGAAGTGGGCGAACGGCTGCAAGGTCACGACCACCACCAGGAAGATCATGGTCAGGCCGATCAGCAGAATATCCAGCGCCACTTCGTTCGGGGTTTTCTGGCGTTTGGCGCCTTCAACCAGTGCAATCATACGGTCCAGCGTCGATTCACCGGGGTTCGCGGTAATGCGCACCAGCAACCAGTCAGACACCAGTCGAGTGTTGCCGGTGACCGCCGAACGATCACCACCGGACTCACGAATCACCGGTGCGGATTCACCGGTAATCGCCGCTTCGTTGACCGCGGCAATACCTTCGATCACCTCGCCGTCACCGGGAATCATCTCGCCGGCTTCGACGCGAACCACATCGCCTTTGCGCAGGCTGACCGCTGGCACTACCTGAAAGCTGCCATCGGCTTTCTTACGCCGAGCGCTCAAGCCTTCGCTGCCGGCCTTGAGGCTGTCGGCACGGGCCTTGCCACGACCTTCAGCCAAGGCTTCGGCGAAGTTCGCGAACAACACGGTGAACCACAGCCACAGGGCGATTTGTGCCGCGACAAACGTCGGCACTGCCGGATCTGGAATCACACACAACACGGTGGTGAGGATCGCGGTCAGTTCGACCACCAGCATCACCGGCGAGCGCTTCAACTGCCGTGGGTCGAGCTTGACGAAGGCTTGCACCAGCGCCGGCCGCCACAGGGCCGAAATCGCAGTTTTCGGTTGTTCGACAGGTTGCGCCGGCACAACGTGTGGTGCGGCTTTTTTCGATACACGAACGGGCATATTCATCATCAAATCCCTCAGAAGCCCAAGCTCAGGTGTTCAGCGATAGGACCCAGCGCCAGGGTCGGCAGGAACGTCAGGCCGCCCACCAGCAATATGGTCACGGTCAGCAACGTCACGAACAGCGGGCCATGGGTCGGGAAGCTGTTCTGGCCAATCGGCGCGGTTTTCTTCATCGCCAGGCTGCCGGCCAGGGCCAGTACCGGGAGGATGTAGCCGAAGCGCCCGATCAACATGCCCAGGCCCAGCATCAGGTTATGGAACGAAGTGTTGGCGTTCAGGCCGGCGAATGCCGAACCGTTGTTGGCGCTGGCGGAGGTGTAGGCGTACAGCAGTTGACTGAAACCGTGGGGGCCGGGGTTGCTGATGGTTCCCGCAGGGCCAGGCAGGCTCGCCGCAATGGCACCCAGCACCAGTACGCCGACCGGCATCACCAGCAAGGTGACAACCAACAGTTGTACTTCCTTGGCTTGCAGTTTCTTGCCGAGGTATTCCGGTGTACGTCCGATCATCAGACCGGCGAGGAACACCGCGATCAGCACGTTGAGCAACATGCCGTAGAGGCCGGCGCCGACGCCACCGAAGATCACTTCGCCGACCATCATGTTGATCAGCGCGACCATGCCGCTCAGCGGGTTGAGGCTGTCATGCATACCGTTGACCGAGCCGTTGGAGGCTGCGGTGGTAGTCACCGACCAGAGTACGGTCGCCGTGGTACCGAAGCGTGCTTCCTTGCCTTCCAGCGGCGCAGTCTGTTCGACCGCAACGTTGTTCAGGGTCGGGTTCGGCTGGTATTCAGCCCACAGCGACACCGCGCCACCGATCAGGAACAACGCCAGCATGCAGGCGATGATCGCCCGGCTCTGACGCAGGTCCTTGACGTAATGGCCGAAGGTGAACACCAGCGCCACCGGGATCAGGATGATCGAGGTGACTTCGAACAGGTTGCTCCAGGCCGTCGGGTTCTCGAACGGGTGCGCCGAGTTGACGCCGAAGAAGCCACCGCCGTTGGTGCCCAATTGCTTGATCGCAATCTGGCTGGCTGCTGGCCCCAGCGGAATCACTTGATCCACGCCTTGCATGGTCAGCGCATTCACATAATGAGCGAAGGTTTGTGGCACGCCCTGCCAGACCAGGAACAGCGCCAGCAACAGGCACAGCGGCAGCAGTCCGTAGAGGGTGGCGCGGGTCATGTCGACCCAGAAGTTACCGAGGGTTTGCGCCGATTTGCGACCGATGCCGCGACACAAGGCAACCAGAACAGCCAGGCCGGTGGCGGCGCTGACGAAGTTCTGCACGGTGAGGCCGATCATCTGGCTCAGATAGCTCAGGGTCGCCTCACCGCTGTAGGACTGCCAGTTGGTGTTGGTCATGAAGCTGACGGCGGTATTGAACGCCTGTGTCCACTCCTGCCCCGGAAGGTTTTGCGGGTTGAGTGGCAAATAGTCCTGAAACAACAGGATCGTGAACAACAGCAAAAAGCCCGCGAGGTTGAACGCGAGCAACGCCAGGGTGTATTTCTGCCAACTCTGTTCGCTCTGCGGGTCGACCCCGGCCACGCGATAACAGCCCCGTTCCACGGGCCCGAGGATCGGCGTCAGCCAAGTGCGCTGGCCTTCCATCACCTTGTAGTAGAACCTTCCCAGGAACGGTGCCGGAATCAGCACCACGGCGAAGAAGGCGAGGATCAGCCAATAGTCATAACTGTGCATAGCCGCTCCTAGTGCTGATCCGCGCGCAACAGCGCAACCAGTAGATAAATGAACAGTCCCACCGCCAACAGCAGGGACACCCCGTCCAGAACACTCATGGAATTTCTCCGTCGTACGGCAACTGCCGCGTGTGGCGCAATTGTCCGCAGGAAGGCTGTAAAGGAACGAGACCGAGGGGTTGGGCGCGGCATAAAGAAAGCGTAAAGAGTGGCTTTACGTGGGGGGTTACAGGCCAGATTTCAGTGGTGTCAGGAACGGCCCCATCGCGGGCAAGCCTTGCTCCCACAGGTTTCACACAATCCTTGTGGGAGCGTGGCTTGCCCGCGATGGCGTCATATGAATCACCACCGCCCTCAACTGGCGCACAAAAAGCGCACATCCCGCAGCGAACATCCTCGATACGACAGCTTTCTGCGCTTTACGACCTAACAAATCGACATGGCACGCCCACTGCACACGCCCTCCACGGGCTTTTCCAAATCGCAGCGGGAGAAACGCATGAACACACAACTCAAACCGACGTTGGGCACCCTGCATTTATGGGGGATCGCGGTCGGGCTGGTGATTTCCGGCGAGTACTTTGGCTGGAGTTACGGCTGGGGCGTAGCCGGAACGCTCGGCTTTCTGGTGACCTCGTTCATGGTCGCGACCATGTACACCTGCTTCATTTTCAGCTTCACCGAATTGACTACGGCGATCCCGCATGCAGGCGGCCCTTTCGCCTACAGTCGCCGCGCCTTTGGCGAAAAAGGTGGGCTGATCGCCGGCCTGGCGACGTTGATCGAGTTCGTCTTTGCACCTCCGGCCATTGCCCTGGCCATCGGCTCTTATCTAAACGTGCAGTTCCCCGCCCTCGACCCAAAACATGCCGCGGTCGGTGCGTACATCGTATTCATGGGCCTGAACATCCTTGGCGTAAAACTGGCGGCGACCTTCGAACTGGTGGTGTGCGTGCTGGCAGTTATCGAGTTGCTGGTGTTCATGGGCGTGGTCGCCCCGGCGTTCAGCTTCAGCAACTTCGCGCTCAATGGTTGGGCCGGCTCCGATGCGTTCGGTGCACCGGCCATCGCCGGGATGTTCGCGGCTATTCCCTTCGCTATCTGGTTCTTCCTCGCCATCGAAGGTGCGGCCATGGCCGCCGAAGAAGCCAAGGACCCGAAACGGACGATTCCCAAGGCCTACATCAGCGGCATTCTGACCCTGGTATTGCTGGCCATGGGCGTGATGTTCTTTGCCGGTGGCGTGGGTGACTGGCGGACCCTGGCGAACATCAACGATCCGTTGCCGCAAGCGATGAAAGCCGTGGTCGGTGAAAGCTCCGGCTGGCTGCACATGCTGGTGTGGATTGGCCTGTTCGGGCTGGTGGCGAGCTTCCACGGGATCATCCTTGGCTATTCGCGACAGTTCTTCGCCCTCGCCCGCGCCGGATACCTGCCGGCCTACCTGGCCAAGCTGTCACGCTTCCAGACCCCGCACCGGGCAATCATCGCTGGCGGGCTGATCGGCATCGCGGCCATTTACAGCGACGGGCTGATCAACCTCGGCGGCATGACCCTGACCGCCGCGATGATCACCATGGCGGTATTCGGCGCTATCGTGATGTACATCATGAGCATGCTCAGTCTGTTCAAACTGCGTAAAACCGAACCGAATCTGGAACGGACTTTCCGCGCGCCCGGCTATCCACTGGTACCGGCGACTGCCCTGGCATTGGCGGTGGTGTGCCTGGTAGCGATGGCCTGGTTCAACGCGCTGATCGGGGCGATCTTCCTCGGCTTCATGGCGGTCGGTTTTGTCTACTTCCTGCGGACAGCGCAATTGCGTGCCGATGCACCAGCGGATGCGATGTTGACCGGGCTTTGAGCAAGCACTGAAACGACGCTGATGACGTCGCGTACAAGGATGTGCGGCGTCTGCGGTATATCAGGCATAGAATGGAACCACTGCGAAAATTGATCGCTCAAAAGTGGTATGCACGATCGGTTGGTGAAGCCCTCGCCTACCGGCCTGCCCTTAAGGAGAACACCTATGCCCTGGTATGCCTGGTTGATTCTGGTGGTTGCTATCGGATCGATCGTCGGTGGCTTGATGTTGCTGCGCGACACCGCGAACAAAGTGGAATTGACCGATGAGCAACGTAAACGCGTCGCTGAGCGCAACGCCGAAGCGGACGCCAAGGATGCGCAGAATCGTTGACTGAACTGTGGCGAGGGAGCTTGCTCCCGCTGGGCCGCGAAGCGGCCCCTGGAGTCCCTCGCACATTTTCTTGAGATGTAGCGCTTACACTGGAATGGCGCCCGCTGCGCGGTCGAGCGGGAGCAAGCTCCCTCGCCACAAAAACTTCTCTATTTCTCCCACTCGGCTTTGGCAATATGCAAGCCGTGCAGCCCCTTGTACGCAGCCCGCTCAGGCTGGCTCCAGCCTTTGAGCAACGTCTCCTCCAAACGATAGATTTCCACGCCCAGCGGCCGGCAGACACTTAACGGATCCTGCGCATTCGGCCCCCACATCGGCAACGACAAATCACCCCCCGGGCAGGTCGACAATGCACACAGCAGATCAATCTCGGCGAAGAACTCCAGGTAGTCGCCCTTCTGCGCCGGGCAGGCCTTCATGAAGTACATGTCATCGTGGTTGAGCCCCGTGCACTGAAAAATGTTCAGCACGTCATGCACGTCGAACTCGGTCAGACCGTGAGGTAACACGGCGCGGGTCAGGTTCGAATGGCAGTGGTGATGGAAATCCTCGCCGGTGAGCATTTTGTTCACATAGGGATCGCAGCGCGTGCCCAGCAGATCGTGCAAACGTCCACCGTGTTCGTCGATGCCATAGTTGGCCAGGCTGTCGTCAGTGATGGTCACCAGCGGCCGCAGAAAAGGCAGGTTCGACCAGAGCCGGTCATGGGTGCTGACATGAGCCCCCTGCAATTGCCGGGTCCGCGCAGCCCACAGCCGTTCGCGCGGGTCGTTGGCATTCCAGACGTTGAAGTCTCCCACTTGCGGGCCCACGGGTGTGGTCACACGAAACACATGCCCCGCCGGTACATGCCAGGCGCGGCCGGTGCGGATCGGCACTTCGAATTGCTCGATCAGCGTGCGCCCGGCCGGTGTATCGCGGATCCGCTCGTAGAAGGCTTTATCGACCTGCAACGCCGAACCCTTACTGACCTGATAAGCCGCGGGATAGTCTTTGTACATGGCATGAGTCCTCGATCAATGACGGGAAGGATGGTTGAACAACTCAAGCAATTGCTGTTCGGAATCGTCGAGATAGTCGCTCAAGGCGTCGTAAGCGCCGGGCTTGTCGCCCTCGACCAGCAAGTCGTGAATGTGCCGGTCGCGCTCAAGCCAGGGCGCCTGGAAGCGGGACTCGTCAGGTGCCGCACTGAACACCAGGCGCAGTTGCGCAACGACGTTGGTAAAAAACTCATCGAACAGCGGACTGCGTAACAAACCGACAATATGTTGATGAAAACGCAGGCTGTGGGTGCCGACAGCCCGCCAGTCTTCACGCTCGCGGGCCAACTGCGCGGTTTCAATGGCGTCGAGCATGTGATCGGATTGGTATTCGCGCAGCGGTCGGCTGGCGCTGATGGCCTGTAGCTCCAGCGTGCGTCGGACCTGAAACAGGTCGCGCAGCTGATCGGCGCCGAGTTGGCGAACCATCACGCCTTTATTTCGGACATAAAGGGTCAGGCCCTCCTGCCCCAAGCGGTGCAGCGCTTCGCGGATGGTATTGCGCGAGGCGTTATAGGCAATCACCAGATCGCCTTCCACCAACGCCCGCCCCGGCAGCAAACGACCGCCAATGATGTCGGCGCGCAACTCCAGTGTGATGTGGTCAGCCAGGGACAGTCCGCTACTCATACTCATCGCCTCAGGATTGTTCAACAATCGTTAGTCAATGAGTAATCACTATTCGTGCCAGTTTCAACCTGCACGCCATGCCTGGCGCACAATGCAAAACGGCGACCCTAGGGTCGCCGTTTTCGTTACTGACTGTATTGCTTGCCCAATCCTGGCGGTACGCCATGGATATCGATCTCTTCCCACGGCCCGTTCGGGCTGATCGAACGACTCCAGCCGTTGTTCCAGTGGTAGTAGGTGCGCTGGCGGTAGAAGGTGTCGGTCTGGTTGTCGAGGACGTAGACGCCGAGTTTCGCATCCCAGTGGCTGTTGCCGCCGGGTGGTGGCGCGAAGCTTGCGGAGGTGCGCGGCTGTGGCTTGCCGGGCTTGTTTGGGGTCACCGGTTTGCCAGGGGCGGTCGTCGGTTTGCTGCCTGGGTACGATGACGGAATGGGCGGCAACCGCTCTTCATGTGACGGTGGCTGGACCGCACATGCACTTAACCCCAAGACAAGACTGAGCAGGGTGATACGAGCGATGGCGGTCATAGCGGATTCCTGATTATTTGTCTGGGCTGTCGATGGTCAATTGTTGCGGCGCGGTAGTGCTGCTGGCCAAAGGCTCGCTGCGACCGACCCACTCGCCAGCAGTCGGCTGGCCGGCACGGGATACGCGCGCGACCAGTTGGACTTCAGGAAAGTTCGACAGTTTCAATTGCGGCATCATTGCGTCGGCATCGCCCAGTTCGACGGTCGCTGGCAGATCGGCAACGGTCAGGCGCTTGGCTGCCAATGGTGCCGGAGGCCCCGAGGTTGCGCGAGCGAAGATGAACACGCTGTCACCTGGCTGTACCTTGGCTTTCACGTTCGCCGCCAGATCAACCGTCACTTTCAGCAACGCTGCCGGCTTGGCCGCTACGACTGGCGCCTTGGCGACAGTAGCGCCGTTCGCTTGCAGTTTTTCGGTTGCCCGGGCAATGCCACCTTCCAGCGCGCTGCGCGAGTTATCTTCGGGTGGCAGTTGCGCCAACAGACGCCCCCAGTAGTCGATGGCCTCCTGATAACGCTCGCCTTCGAAAGCCGCGATGCCCAACAGTCCAAGGCTGGTGACTTCTTTAGGATCGGCCTTGAGTGCTTCGTCGGTCAACGCCTGGATCTTCTCCGACCACTTTTTGTTGTCGGCAAAGTACTGCGCCTGGGCCCACTGGCCGAGCAATTCAGGCTGACGGCCAGCCAATGCCACGGTGCGCTCGAAGATCTTCGCAGCGTCGCCAGGACGGTCCTGAGCCATGTAGGTACGACCCAGGAAATACAGGCCTTCGGCCGAATCCGGTTGAGCCGCCACAGCGCGTTCGAGACGACGGGTCATCTCTTCCATCGATTGCGGTGCCTGGGCAAATTCGCGGGTCAGTTCGACCTTGTCGCTGGCGCCGAAATGCAGGTACAGCCCCAGGCCCAACACCGGCACCAGAATCGCTGCCAGCACTGGCAACGGCTTGCCCAGACGGGAAACCCGGCCCGTGTCGACGCCTTCGGTATCCGCCAGCAGTTCACGAGCGGCTTCGTCACGCCCGGCGCTCATTTGCGTCGCATCAAGCACGCCTTCGGCCTGTTGAGCCTGCAACTCAGCCACGCGTTCCTGGTAAAGCGCCACGTTCAGCGCGGTACGATCCTCTTCACGCTGGGCCCGACGGCCACGCAGAACAGGGATCAACAAAAAACTCAGGGCAACCAGTAGAAGCAGACCTGCAGCGAGCCAGAAATCAATCATTCTTGGTGTTATCCAACAGTTGGTCGAGGCGCTTGCGCTCATCAACAGAAAGCGTGTCGGTACCTGCCGTGCGCTCGGCACGACGGCGACGGACGATCAAGGCGATCACCAGCACGCCACCGAGCAACAACCCGGCCGGGCCAAACCACAGCAGCGCGGTCTTGCTGTTCAGGGCTGGCTTGTAGCGCACGAAGTCGCCATAGCGGTCGACCATGAAGTCGATGATCTGCTGGTTGTCCTTGCCCTCGCCGAGCATGCGGAAAATCTCTTTGCGCAGGTCAGCGGCGATCGGTGCATTGGAATCGGCAATGTCCTGATTCTGGCACTTGGGGCAACGCAGTTCTTTGGTCAGTTCGTGAAAACGCTCGCGCTCGGCGTCATTGGCGAACACATAAGTGTCGATGGCCGCGTGAGCGACTCCGGCGATACTCAGGCCGAGTACGGCGGCAGCAATCCAGCGCTTCATGGCTTGGCCTCATCGACCAGCGCCTGATACTTGGCCGCCAGTTTTTCGCGCCAGACCACTTCGTCGATCACCCCGACGTATTTGTCGCGGATGATGCCTTTGGCGTCGATGAAGAAGGTTTCGGGAGCGCCGTAAACGCCGAGATTCAAGCCCAGGGAGCCCGCCTCGTCACGGATGTCCAGCAGGTACGGATTATGGAACTCGACCAGCCACTTCAAGGCATCGGTGTTGATGTCCTTGTAGTTGACGCCATAAATCACCACACCCTGCTGGGCCAGTTTGTTCAGCACCGGATGCTCGACCCGGCAGGAAATGCACCAAGTGCCCCATACGTTGACCAGGGCCGGTTTGCCCAGCAGATCAGCGCGGGTCAAGGTCTTGTCGCCTTGCACGGTCGGCAGGGAAAACTCGGGGAACGGCTTGCCAATCATCGCCGAGGGCAGCTCGGCCGGGTCCAGGTAGAGCCCCCGGTAAAGAAACACCGCCACCAGCAGAAACAGCGCCAGTGGCAACACCATTAACCAACGTCTCATGCAGTGGCTCCCGTCATGCCCAGCGCTTCACGCACGCGACTTTTCACCTTGACCCGATAACGACGATCCAGCGCCGCCAGCAACCCACCGAAACCTGTCAGCAAACCGCCGAACCAGATCCAGCGCACGAACGGCTTGACGTGCACGCGCACGGCCCAGGCGCCATTCTCCAGCGGCTCACCGAGCGCCACGTACAGGTCGCGGGTGAAACCGGCGTCGATACCGGCTTCGGTCATCATTGAGTTCTGCACGGTGTACAGACGTTTTTCCGGGTGCAGCACCGCGACTTCCTTGCCCGAACGGATCACCCGAATGGTGCCTTTGTCGGAGGTGAAGTTCGGTCCTTCGAAGTGCTTGGCGCCCTCAAAAATGAAGTGATAACCGGCAAGGTCCATCGACTCGCCCGGTGCCAGGCGCAGATCGCGCTCGGCGCTGTTCTGGCTTGAAAGCACCACGCCCAAGGCGCACACGGCGATACCGAGGTGCGCAACCTGCATACCCCAATAGCTGCGAGTCAGGCTCGGCAGACCTTTGATCAGGCCCTTGTTGCGGGTCTTGTCGAAAATGTCACGCACACCGGCCAGCAACACCCAGGCCGCGAGCATGAAGGTCGCCAGCACGGCCCAGTTGAAGTCGCCATAAGCGATCCCGGCGACGACCGCCAAAGCAGCGCTACCGAGCAACACCGGGGTCAGCATATTCATCAGCCATTTCACCGGGGTGTCTTTCCAGCGCACCAGCACACCGACGGCCATCACCACCATCAGCAACGCCATCAACGGAATGAACAACGCGTTGAAATACGGCGGGCCGACCGACATCTTGGCGCCGCTCAGGGCATCGAGCACCAGCGGGTACAAGGTGCCGAGCAGAATCATCGAAGCCGCAACCACCAGCACCAGGTTGTTGCCCAGCAGCAGGGTTTCACGTGACCACAGGTTGAAGCCGACGTGGCTCTTGACCACTGGCGCACGCAGGGCAAACAGCGTCAGCGAACCGCCGACTACAAACAGCAGGAAGATCAGGATGAACACGCCCCGCGCTGGGTCCGAGGCAAACGCGTGCACCGAGGTCAGTACACCAGAACGCACCAGGAAGGTTCCCAGCAGGCTCAGCGAGAACGCGGCAATGGCCAGCAACACGGTCCAGCTTTTGAACACGCCGCGTTTTTCAGTCACGGCCAACGAGTGAATCAGCGCCGTACCGACCAGCCAAGGCATGAACGAGGCGTTTTCCACCGGGTCCCAGAACCACCAGCCGCCCCAGCCGAGTTCGTAGTAGGCCCACCAGGAGCCGAGGGTGATGCCGATACCGAGGAACGCCCAGGCGACGATGGTCCAGGGCCGCGACCAACGGGCCCACGCCGCATCCAGACGCCCGCCGAGCAAGGCAGCAATCGCGAAGGCGAACGCCACCGAGAAACCGACATAACCCATGTAGAGCATCGGTGGGTGAACGATCAGGCCAATGTCTTGCAGCAACGGGTTGAGGTCATGACCGTCAGTGGGAATCTGCGGCAGAATCCGTGCGAACGGGTTCGAGGTGAGAATCAGAAACAGCAGGAACCCGGTGCTGATCATGCCCATCACCGCCAGCACGCGAGCCAGCATGACCTGCGGCAACTGCCGGGAGAAGATCGACACGGCGAAGGTCCAGCCGCCGAGAATCAACGCCCAGAGCAGCAAGGAACCTTCGTGGGCGCCCCACACCGCGCTGAATTTGTAGTACCACGGCAAGGCGCTGTTGGAGTTGTTGGCGACATACCCCACCGAGAAGTCATCGGTCATGAAGGCGTAGGTCAGGCAGCCGAAGGCGAACAGCAGAAAAGTGAACTGGCCCCAGGCCGCTGGCTGGGCCAGGCCCATCCACATGCGGTCACCGCGCCAGGCACCGAGCAACGGCACGGTGGCCTGAACGATGGCAAAGCACAGGGCGAGAATCATCGCCAGATGGCCCAACTCGGGAATGAAGATGCCTGAGGTCATGGGTCAACCCTCCTTCGCGGGTGTTGGAGCGGATTGACCACTGTCTTTGAGCGCCTTGGTCACTTCTGGCGGCATGTATTTCTCGTCGTGCTTGGCCAGCACTTCGTCAGCCACCACCACGCCGTCTGCATTCAGTTTGCCCAGCGCAACGATGCCCTGCCCTTCACGGAACAGGTCCGGGAGGATGCCGCGGTAGGTGATGGTCACGGATTTGTTGAAGTCGGTGACAATGAATTTCACGTCCAGCGAATCGCCGGAGCGTTGCAGCGAGCCCTTCTCGACCATGCCGCCAGCACGAATGCGCGTGTCTTGCGGGGCTTCGCCATTGGCGATTTGGGTCGGTGTGTAAAAGAGGTTGATGTTCTGCTGAAGGGCACTGAGGGCCAGGCCGACAGCTGCGCCGACACCGACCAGGATCGCGAGAATAATGATAAGACGCTTTTTACGCAGCGGATTCACTTGCTGTTCTCCCGGCGCAGACGGCGCGCCTCTTGTTGCAGGTAACGCTTGCGGGCCAGGATCGGCGCAGCCACGTTGAGAGCCAGTACCGCCAGGCAGATGCCATAAGCCGACCAGACATAAAGACCGTGATGGCCCATGGCGAGGAAGTCGCCGAATGAAGCAAAACTCATTACGCGGCCTCCAGGCTGTTTTGCACTTCGGCCTTGACCCAACTGGCACGGGCTTCGCGCTTGAGCACTTCAAGGCGCATGCGCAGCAACAGCACGGCGCCGAAGAAACAGTAGAAACCCAGCACCGTCAGCAGCAACGGCAGCCACATTTCGGCTGGCATTGCCGGTTTTTCGGTGAGGCTGAAGGTGGCGCCCTGGTGCAGGGTGTTCCACCACTCCACCGAGTACTTGATGATCGGGATGTTGATCACGCCGACAATCGCCAGCACCGCGCAGGCCTTGGCTGCGCTGTCACGATTGCTGATGGCGTTGCCCAGTGCAATCAGACCGAAGTACAGAAACAGCAGAATCAGCATGGACGTAAGTCGTGCATCCCAGACCCACCACGAGCCCCAGGTCGGTTTGCCCCAGATGGCTCCGGTGACCAGCGCCACGGCGGTCATCCAGGCACCGATCGGCGCTGCGCATTGCAGGGCGACGTCCGCCAGTTTCATCTTCCACACCAGCCCGACAATGCCGCAGACCGCCAGCATCACGTAGCAGGACTGCGCCAGCATGGCGGCCGGCACATGAATGTAGATGATTCGAAAGCTGTTGCCTTGCTGGTAGTCCGGCGGCGCGAAGGCCAGGCCCCAGACCACGCCGACGCCGATCAGCAGCAACGCCGCGACACTCAGCCAGGGCAGCAGTTTGCCGCTGATGCCGTAAAACCATTTGGGCGAGCCGAGCTTATGAAACCAGGTCCAGTTCATTACTGTTTCCATCACGGTTGTTCTTCGCCATCACGAAGAACCAGGGTCTTTACTGGTTAAAATTTAACCAGACCTCATTATTCGCCGACGCTGATCTTCAGGCCAGCGGCTATTGCAAAGGGTGTCAGGGTTATCGCCAGGGCGGTCAGGCTACCAAGCCACAGCAAATAACCGGTTGCCGGCATACCCTGCAAGGCTGCCTGCAAGGCGCCACTGCCGAGAATCAACACCGGGATGTACAGCGGCAGAATCAACAACGCCAGCAACAAACCGCCGCGCTTCAATCCGACCGTCAGCGCCGCGCCCACCGCACCGAGCAAGCTCAATACCGGTGTACCGAGCAACAGCGACAAGAGCAAAACCGGCAGACAAGCGGCAGGCAAACCGAGCATCAACGCCAATAACGGGGCAAGCAACACCAGTGCCAAGCCGGAAAACGCCCAGTGTGCCAGCACCTTTGCCAAAACCAGAAGAGGCAGGGGGTGCGACGAAAGGACCCACTGTTCAAGGGATCCGTCCTCGAAATCACTGCGGAAAAGCCCGTCCAGCGAGAGCAAAACCGATAAAAGGGCCGCGACCCAGACCAGCCCCGGTGACAAGGTTTGCAACAATTGTGTCTCAGGTCCGACCGCCAATGGAAACATTGAGACAACAATGGCGAAGAACACGAGAGGGTTGGCAAGCTCGGCAGGACGACGACACAGCAAACGCGCCTCACGGGCGACCAACAGTGCGAAAACACTCATACGGCCCACTGCCCCAAATCGATGTCGCGGTAACCGGCCGGCATCCGGGCCAACGTGTGGTGAGTGGTCAGAATCACCATGCCGCCTTGCTCGCAGTGTGCGGCCAGGTGTTCTTCCAACTGGGCGACGCCTTGTTTATCCAGCGCGGTGAATGGTTCGTCGAGGATCCATAGCGCCGGGCTGTCCAGATACAAGCGGGCCAGGGCCACGCGGCGTTGTTGACCAGCGGACAGGGTGTGACAAGGAACATCTTCGAAACCGCGCAGTCCTACCGCTGCCAGCGCCTGCCAGATCGCCTCATGCGTCGCCGGCTGATGCAACGCGCACAGCCAGCTGAGGTTCTCTTCAGGGGTCAGCAGGTCCTTGATTCCGGCGGCATGGCCGATCCACAACAGGTTATGGGCCAGCTCCGGACGCTGCGTGTTCAAAGGCTGGCCGTTGAGCAATACCTGGCCGCTGGTCGGCTGCATCAAACCGGCAAGCAGGCGCAGCAAGCTGGTCTTGCCGCTACCGTTAGGGCCGCTGATCTGCAACATGTCACCGCGGCCCAGACGCAACTCGAGGTTTTCGAAGAGCATCCGCCAGTCTCGCTCACAGGCGAGCGCTACGGCTTCTAGTAGAGGGATGGTCAAGAGATCGCGGGCCTTTACGGTTCAAGTCGGCAATGGAGCGGCCGTTAAAGTGATGCAGCATAGATGTATTGACGGCCTGTTCTAGAGAGCTGCGTCAAACATTTGCGATGTTTTCCGCGCCCCGACAACAACGGGGCGGCATTATACATGTCATGTCCTACTCCAAAGAGGGCAATTTCGACAGGGTGTGACCTGATGACCGGCGAGATGAACATCCTTCCACTGCCCGCTACGACGCCGGCCACCTCGCGCCCGCTGGTGGTCAGTGGTGAGTTGCTCAAGTTGCAGACCCCGGTGGAAGGTTTGATCGCCGCAGGCCAAAGCGCCAGCGCTGAAGTGCTGTCGCTCAAACAGAACGACCAGACTTTCCAGTTGCTGCTCAAGGTCACTCTGGACAGTGGCCGTCAGACCACTGTGCAAGCCACCAGCAACCAGCCTCTGCCTCAAGGTACTAACCTGACGGTCAGTCAACCTTCAGCCGGCAGCCTGGCGATTACTGTGCAACAGGCCATCGCCTCCAACATCGCCACCCTCACCCGTCTCGACACCTCACAACTGCCGGTTGGCACCTTGCTGCAAGGTAAAGTCCTGACCACCCAGTTGATGCCGCAAACACCGGGGCAGCCGGCGGTCTATCGCTCGCTGGTGAGTGTGCTCAATACCGCGCTCAGTGGCAGCACCTTGAGTATCGACAGCCCGCAGCCGTTGCGCATCGGCAGCCTGCTCAGTGCCTTGGTCCAGGGCGCGCAAAGCCTGAGCTTCGTGCCTCTGGCCAGTCGTCAGGAGCAACTGGCGGTGAGTCAGCAACTGCTGGCCCAGCAAAGTCGCCAAGGCTCATTGAGCGGGCTGATCGATGCCCTGCAAAACCTGCCAGCCTCCGACAGCACCTCCGACGATCTGCGCGCCGCCGTCGACAAACTGCTTGCCGACCTGCCAGACGTTCAGCAACTGAGCACCCCCAAAGGTCTGGCGCAGGCGCTGGTCAACAGCGGGCTGTTTCTGGAAAGCAAACTGCTCACCGGACAGAACCCTGCGCTGACGCCGGACATGAAAGGCAATTTGCTGCGATTGATCGCACAATTGGCCCCCGACCTGCCGGCCAATACCAGTTTCAACGCGATCATCGCCGCCAACACCCTGGCGCAGGCGCTGCCAAGCTTTGTCCGCAGCGCCCTCGGCACCCTCGGGCAGGTCAGCGCCAAACCGCAGCCGAGCAGCTTCCCCCTGCCCTCGCGGTTGCTGCAAAGCCTGGAAGGTGAAGGCGATCTGGAGCATTTGCTGCGCCTGGCTGCAGCGGCCGTTTCGCGCCTGCAAAGTCATCAACTGTCGAGCCTGGAACAGACCGGCATGACCGAGGATGGCAAGCTGCAAACCACCTGGCAGCTGGAAATCCCCCTGCGTAACCTGCAAGACATCGTGCCGTTGCAGGTGAAGTTTCAACGCGAGGACACACCGGAAAAGCAACAGCACGAGAAACCTGTCGAGCGCCAGCCGAAGCAACGGCTTTGGCGAGTCGAGTTGGCGTTTGACATGGAACCGCTTGGGCCGTTGCAGATCCAGGCACAGCTGGCCCAGGGCAAACTCTCCAGCCAGCTCTGGGCCGAACGGCCTTATACCGCCAGCCTGATCGAAAGCAACCTGGAGGGCTTGCGCGCGCAGCTGCTGGCATCGGGCCTGAATGTCGGCGACCTGAATTGCCACCTCGGTACGCCGCCCCAAGGCAATCAAACCCGCCTCGAACAACGCTGGGTCGACGAAACCGCATGAACAACCACACGCCACCGCGCCAGGCCATCGCCCTCAAATACGACGGCAGCCATGCCCCGACGCTCACAGCCAAAGGCGATGACGAACTGGCCGAAGCGATTCTGAAGATCGCCCGCGACTATGAAGTGCCGATTTATGAGAATGCCGAGCTGGTGAAGTTGCTGGCGAGGATGGAGTTGGGTGAAAGCATCCCTGAAGAGCTCTATCGCACGATTGCCGAGATCATTGCGTTTGCCTGGAAACTCAAGGGCAAGTTTCCGCAAGGGCATGGTTCTGAGGAGACGATAGTGGAGCGGGATGTGACAGAACGCGGGGATGATTACTGATCAAGCAGCTGTTGCAAGCTCACTGTGGCGAGGGAGCTTGCTCCCGCCGACCGGTTCGAGCTCGGGCGCAGCAGTCGTAAAAAAGCTGACGGAATCTATCTGGAAGAATGTAATTGTGGGTTTCAGGGCTGCTTCGCAGCCCAGCGGGAGCAAGCTCCCTCGCCACAATTGTTCATCCGTCGGCAGACTCGCGCAGTCGCTATCAGTTCTTGTGCAACTTGCTCATCAACTCGGCCTCTGCCTGGGTCAGGCCGCAGGACTGGGTCAATTCGTCGACGCTGGCGCCCATTCCCACCAGGCGGGCTGCCTGGGCGAATGACAGGCTCGACGGGTCACGCTGCTCAAGCTGGGCCAGCTTGTCCGGCAAGGGGCCGACCACCGCACGCAGTTCATGCAGGTCTTCACCCATGCGCACGTTACCGTTCTGGTAGTCGTCGACACGCTTGGCCAGGTCCTTGATGCGTTGATCGCGCAACGCATTGCCCTGGGCTTGCAGCGCTGCCAGCTCTCGCTGCTTGCGCGTGTAAGCCAGGAACATCGCCAGGGTCCCTACCCACAGGAACCCCAGTACTATGACAGCAACCTCGAGAATCAATCAGATACTCTCCAGTTCCGACCACTCTTCTTCGCTCATCATTTTGTCCAGCTCGACCAGGATCAGCAACTCGTTGTTCTTGTTGCACACGCCCTGGATGAACTTGGCGGATTCTTCGTTACCGACGTTAGGCGCGGTTTCGATCTCGGACTGACGCAGGTAAACCACTTCGGCCACGCTGTCGACCATGATCCCGACCACTTGCTTGTCGGCTTCGATGATCACGATGCGGGTGTTGTCGCTGACTTCGACGGTGCCCAGGCCAAAGCGCTGGCGGGTGTCGATCACGGTCACCACATTGCCGCGCAGGTTGATGATGCCCAGCACGTAGCTTGGCGCACCCGGAACCGGAGCGATTTCGGTGTAGCGCAGGACTTCCTGAACACGCATCACGTTGATGCCGTAGGTTTCATTGTCCAGCTTGAAGGTTACCCATTGCAGGATCGGATCTTCGGAACCCTTTGCAGACGACGCCTTATCATTCATACCCTGACCCCTCGAAAAACCGCCTGTGGCGGTGTGTGTTCTGCCCGGCCGCACTGTGTATGCGGCCAGCTGCTTGTTATGTAGGTTTGTGGGCCGGCTTACCGCCGCCCATGTGCTTGGCACCACCGCTGGCGATCAACTCCGCCAGCTCCGAGACATCCAGCAACGCACACATGTGCTCGATCACCGTCCCGGCCAGCCATGGCCGTTGACCCCGATGGCTGCGCCATTTGATTTCGTTCGGGTCCAGGCGCAACGAGCGGCTGACCTGATGCACCGCCAGCCCCCACTCATAACCCTGAACCGAGATTACGTATTGCAGGCCCTGGCGGAAGTCATCGCGATAACGATCGGGCATGACCCAGCGCGCGGTATCCAGCACCTTCAGGTTGCCGGCCTGACTTGGCAGGATCCCGAGGAACCATTCCGGCTGGCCGAACAATGGCGTCAGCTCATGACCGGCCAACGAGTAAATCGAACCGAGGCACACCAGCGGTACGGCCAGGGTCAAACCGGCGACGTCGAACAACAGGCATTCAAACGGTTCGGCAGCCCAGCTTGGCCGGTCATCGCCGACCACCGGCGGTGGCGTGTTGCTCGGCGGCAGATGGACTTCAACCACCGGCTCGACCAGCGCTTTGAGCAAGGGGGCGACCGTTGAAACCGGCGCCAGTATCGGTACAGGTGCTTCCAGTACCGGCACGACAACGGGCGCCTCGGCAACCGGAGCTACAACGGGAGGCGCAACCACGGGCTTTTGTGCATCGCGAGCCTGCTCTTCGAGCACTGCAGCCTGGAACTCGTCCAGTGCGCCTTGCGCCTCAATGGCTTCAACGACCTCGACGACTTCTACAACCTCGGGCAATACCTCGACTTCTGACGGCAACTCCTCGGTCGCGTCTTGCAACAACGCATCCAGATAGGACTGCAACGCCAGTTGTGGTCGGCTGGTAATTTTTACTGGCCGGTTCATTGGCACCCCATCCCGGCAGAGAAAAGATTCACCTCAAGCCACCTGCGGAACAAGTTGCTGCGCCAGCAAATGCTTGAGCAGTGCGCGGTACGCCAGCACTCCACGGCTCTTGCCGTCGAACTGCGAAGGGGTCAGGCCGGCACGGCTGGCATCACGCAGTCGGGTATCGACCGGGATGTAGCCTTGCCAGATTTCTTCCGGGTACATGTCGCGCAGCACCCGCAAGGTTCCCAGCGAGGCTTGGGTGCGACGATCGAACAGGGTCGGCACGATGCTGAACGGCAGCGCTTGTTTACGCGAACGGTTGATCATCGCCAAGGTGTTGACCATGCGCTCCAGACCTTTCACTGCAAGGTGCTCGGTCTGCACCGGGATCACCAACTGCTGGCTGGCCGCCAAGGCATTGACCATCAGCACGCCAAGCAACGGTGGGCTGTCGATCAACGCGTAATCGAAGTCCTGCCACAATTGCGCCAGGCTCTTGGCGATCACCAGGCCCAGGCCACTCTGCCCCGGCGACTGGCGCTCGAGGGTGGCGAGCGCGGTGCTCGACGGCAACAGGGAAATACGCTCGTCGCTGGTCGGCAGCAACAGCTGCCCGGGCAAGCCTTGCGGCACGCTGCCCTTGTGCAGAAACAGGTCGTAGCTGCTGTGTTCCAGGCTGTCGGGGTCGTAACCGAAGTAGCTGGTCATAGAGCCGTGTGGGTCGAGATCGACCACAACCACGCGCTTGCCCGCCTCAGCCAGCAAACCGGCTAAAGCGATGGAGGAAGTGGTTTTACCGACACCACCCTTTTGATTGGCGACTGCCCAGACTCTCATTCAGATTGTTCCTCCCGGTCGAATCAATACAACCGAGAAATAGCTCAACGTTATAAGCCGGGTGACGGAGAATTGACGGCACTCTCGTGTCCCGGCGACTTGACAGTCGTCGGTGCAGTTTGTGTGCCAGCACGCTTCAACGCGGCGTCCGGTTTTGCATTAGCGGTTCCGGTACCGGTCAGGCTGCGGCGTACATCGAGATTGCGCGACACCACCAACACCACGCGCCGGTTACGCGCACGCCCTTCGGCGGTCGCGTTATTGGCCACGGGCTGGAACTCGCCGTAACCCACCGAGGCCAGACGCCCGGGGTTGACACCCTGCATGGCGAGCATGCGCACGATGCTCGCCGAGCGGGCCGAGGACAGTTCCCAGTTGGTCGGGTACTGCGCCGTGCGGATCGGTTGATCGTCGGTGAAGCCTTCAACGTGAATCGGGTTGTCGAACGGCTTCAGAATCGCCGCGACCTTGTCGATGATGTTGAACGCGATATCGCTGGGCATCGCATCGCCGCTGCCGAACAACAGGCTGGAGTTGAGTTCGATCTCGACCCACAACTCGTTGCCACGCACGGTCATCTGATTGGAACTGATCAAATCGCCAAACGCCGCACTGATGTCATCGGCAATACTCTTGAGCGGATCCTTGCTGGCCTGGGCGATGCCGGCATCGATCTGCTCGCTGTCCTTGACCAGCGGCTTGGCCGGGGTAACCGTCTTCGGACGTTCTTCGCCAATGGGGATCGGCTTGAGGGCACGGTCAGAGTTGGTAAAGACCCCGACCAGCGCTTCGGAAATTTCCTTGTACTTGCCTTCGTTGATCGAAGAGATGGAATACATCACCACGAAAAAGGCAAACAGCAGTGTGATGAAGTCCGCGTAGGACACCAGCCAGCGCTCGTGGTTGACGTGTTCATCGTGCTGACGGCGACGAGCCATGAGGTTATTCCCTTAGTCCATGAAGCCCTGAAGCTTCAACTCGATGGAGCGTGGGTTTTCACCTTCGGCGATCGACAGAATGCCTTCCAGCAACATTTCGCGATAACGCGACTGCCGCAACGCGATGGACTTGAGCTTGCTGGCAATCGGCAACAACACCAGGTTGGCGCTGGCCACACCGTAGATGGTCGCGACGAAGGCCACGGCAATGCCGCTGCCCAGTTGCGACGGATCACCCAGGTTGCCCATCACATGAATCAGGCCCATGACCGCACCGATGATACCGATGGTCGGCGCATAGCCGCCCATGCTTTCAAAGACTTTGGCGGCTTCGATGTCACGGCTTTCCTGGGTGTAGAAATCCACTTCGAGGATGCTGCGAATCGACTCGGGTTCAGCGCCGTCGACCAGCAACTGCAAGCCTTTGCGCGAGTAGCTGTCGGGTTCGCTGTCCGCTACCCCTTCAAGCCCGAGCAAACCTTCCTTGCGCGCGGTGAGGCTCCAGTTGACCACACGGTCGATACCACCGGCGAGGTCGACGCGAGGCGGAAAGAGGATCCAGCGAAGAATCTGCATGGCGCGCTTGAAGGCACTCATCGGCGACTGCAACAACGCAGCGCCAATGGTCCCGCCGAGCACGATCAGTGCCGCCGGGCCATTGGCCAAGGCACCGAGATGCCCGCCTTCCAGGTAGTTGCCACCAATAATGGCGATGAACGCCATGATGATCCCGATGAGGCTTAAAACATCCATCAGATGCACGCCTCGGCCAGGTGCTTGCCGATATCGTCGAGGCCGTAGATCGCGTCAGCCAGATCGGCTTTGACGATCGCCATCGGCATGCCGTAGATCACGCAACTGGCTTCATCCTGGGCCCAGACCGCGCTGCCGCCCTGCTTGAGCAGACGCGCGCCTTCGCGACCGTCGGCGCCCATGCCGGTAAGGACTACCGCCAGAACTTTGTCACCGTAGGACTTGGCCGCTGAACCGAAGGTGATGTCCACGCACGGCTTGTAGTTCAGACGCTCGTCACCCGGGAGGATTTTCACCGCGCCACGGCCGTCGATCATCATTTGCTTGCCACCCGGTGCCAGCAAGGCCAGGCCCGGACGCAGGATGTCACCATCCTCGGCTTCCTTGACGCTGATCCGGCAGAGCTTGTCCAAACGCTCGGCGAAAGCCTTGGTGAAGGCCGCCGGCATGTGCTGGATCAGCACGATCGGCGCCGGGAAGTTTGCCGGCAGCTGTGTCAGCACCCGTTGTAACGCAACCGGGCCGCCGGTTGAGGTACCAATGGCAACCAGCTTGTAGGCTTTGCGTTTCGGGGCCGGCGACGATGCGCTGGCAACCGGCGCACGCGCAGGAATCGGCGTCGGGGCCGGACGCACAGGCGCAGGCGCACTGCTGCCGAAACTCGAAGGTGCCGGTGCCGGGGCTGGCGCGGCGGCTGGAGCCGGGGCGCTGTAGGCGCTGAAACGACGGTTACTGCGCGAAATGCTGTGGACCTTTTCGCACAGCAGTTGCTTGACCTTCTCGGGATTGCGCGAGATGTCTTCGAAATTCTTCGGCAGGAAGTCCACCGCGCCGGCATCCAGTGCATCGAGAGTGACCCGAGCGCCTTCGTGCGTCAGCGAGGAGAACATCAAAACCGGGGTAGGACAGCGCTGCATGATGTGCCGCACCGCCGTGATGCCATCCATCATCGGCATCTCGTAGTCCATGGTGATCACGTCTGGCTTGAGGGCCAGGGCCTGATCGATCGCCTCTTTACCGTTGGTCGCCGTACCGACAACCTGGATACTCGGATCTGCTGAAAGAATTTCCGAGACGCGGCGGCGGAAAAAACCAGAATCATCCACCACCAGGACTTTGACTGCCATAAACACTCCGTTAGACGGAGCGAGGCTCAGTCGCCCCGCTCCGCCAGAATCAAATACGCCGTGCGGCGTAACGCTTGAGCATGCTCGGAACATCGAGAATCAAGGCGATGCGACCGTCACCGGTAATGGTGGCGCCGGACATGCCCGGGGTTCCCTGAAGCATTTTGCCCAATGGCTTGATGACCACTTCTTCCTGGCCCACCAGCTGATCGACGACGAAGCCAATCCGCTGAGTGCCCACTGAAAGGATCACCACATGGCCTTCACGCTGCTCTTCGTGAGCGGCGGAGCTGACCAGCCAGCGTTTGAGGTAGAACAGTGGCAGCGCCTTGTCCCGTACGATCACCACTTCCTGACCGTCGACCACGTTGGTGCGCGACAGGTCGAGATGGAAAATCTCGTTGACGTTGACCAGCGGGAAAGCAAAGGCCTGGTTGCCGAGCATGACCATCAGCGTCGGCATGATCGCCAGGGTCAACGGGACCTTGATGACGATCTTCGAGCCTTTGCCCTTGGTCGAGTAGATATTGATGGTGCCGTTGAGCTGGGCGATCTTGGTTTTCACCACGTCCATGCCCACGCCACGACCGGACACGTCGGAGATCTCGGTTTTGGTCGAGAAACCCGGCGCGAAGATCAGGTTGAAGCAGTCGGACTCGCTGAGACGGTCCGCCGCATCCTTGTCCATCAAGCCTTTCTTCACGGCGATACCGCGCAGAACATCAGCGTCCATGCCCTTGCCATCATCAGAGATGGACAGCAGGATGTGATCGCCTTCCTGCTCTGCGGACAGAATCACTTTGCCGCTGCGAGGCTTGCCCATCGCCTCACGATCAGCCGGTTCTTCGATACCGTGGTCGACCGAGTTACGCACCAAGTGGACCAGCGGGTCGGCCAGAGCCTCGACAAGGTTCTTGTCGAGGTCGGTTTCTTCACCGACCAGCTCCAGGTTGATCTCTTTCTTCAACTGGCGCGCGAGGTCGCGAACCAGGCGCGGGAAGCGCCCGAAGACTTTCTTGATCGGCTGCATCCGGGTCTTCATCACTGCGGTCTGCAAGTCGGCCGTGACCACGTCGAGGTTCGACACGGCCTTGGACATGGCTTCGTCGCCGCTGTTGAGCCCCAGACGGACCAAGCGGTTACGCACCAGTACCAGTTCGCCGACCATGTTCATGATTTCGTCGAGACGTGCGGTATCCACACGTACGGTGGTCTCGGCTTCACTGGCCGGTTTTTCCGGTGGCGGTGACGCCGCTGCGCGGGCGGGAGCCGGTGCAGCAGCGGCAGCAGGCTTCGGCGTTTCAGCCTTTGGCTCGGGCGCTTTAGCCACAGGTGCTGGCGCTGCAGCCTTGGCAACTGGTGCCGCCACAGAAGCAGCAGAACCCGTGCCAACCTCCGTGAACTTGCCTTTGCCATGCAATTCGTCGAGCAGCGATTCGAACTCGTGATCGGAGATCAGATCGCTACCAACGGCTGCAGCCACAGGTGCCGCAGGTGCCGGAACGGCAGCAATTGCCGATTCCAGGGCATCAACGGCGAAGTTGCCTTTGCCATGCAACTGATCGAGCAGTGCTTCGAATTCGTCGTCGGTAATGTCGGAGCTGTCGCCTGCCGCTTTCGGGGCAGCCGGTGCGGCAGGCGCTGCCGCCACTGCATCAGGGGCGAACTGGCCTTTGCCGTGCAATTGGTCGAGCAACGACTCGAACTCGGCATCGGTGATTTCATCGCTGCCGGCAGCCGCTTCAGGTGCCGGGGCTACAGGCGCCCCCGACTCAGCTTGCGCCTTGACCGCGTTCAGCGAGTCCAGCAGCAGTTCGAATTCATTGTCGGTGATGTCGCCCGATTCGCTTTCAGCGGCGGGTGCTTCAACCACCTCTGCAACTGGTTGCGCCACATCGGCTGTTTGAGGCTCGGCCAGGCGGGCCAGAGCCGCCAGCAGTTCCGGTGTAGCCGCAGTGATCGGTGCTCGTTCGCGGACTTCGCTGAACATGCTGTTCACGGCGTCCAGCGCTTCGAGAACCACGTCCATCAGTTCCGAGTCGACGCGACGCTCACCCTTGCGCAGGATGTCGAACACGTTCTCGGCGATGTGACAGCACTCCACCAGCTCATTGAGCTGGAGGAAGCCGGCGCCCCCTTTTACAGTGTGAAAACCGCGAAAAATTGCATTGAGCAAATCCGCATCATCGGGTCGGCTTTCCAGCTCGACCAGCTGTTCGGACAGTTGCTCTAGAATCTCGCCGGCCTCAACCAGGAAATCCTGAAGGATCTCTTCATCGGCGCCGAAGCTCATTAAGGGGGTGCTCCTAAAGGTCTAAAAACCTAAAAAACCTAAAATCCAAGACTGGATAGCAAATCGTCCACATCGTCCTGACCGGACACAACGTCTTCTCTTTTATCGGCATGAATCTGCGGACCTTCACCCTGAGAGAGATGTTTTTGCGGATCTTTTTCAGCCAGCATCGCTTCATGGTCATGTTCGATGCCCGCAAAGCGGTCTACCTGACTGGCCATGAGCACGAGCTTGAGCAGGTTGCTTTCGACTTCAGTGACCAGTTGAGTCACGCGCTTGATCACCTGACCGGTTAGATCCTGGTAATCCTGAGCCAGCAGAATATCGTTGAGGTTGCCCGAGACGACCTGGCTCTCCTCGACGCTACGCGTCAGGAAACCGTCGACACGCCGGGCCAGTTCGCGGAACTCTTCGGCACCGACTTCGCGGCGCATGAAACGTCCCCAGTCGGCGCTCAAGGCCTGGGCGTCAGTGCTCAGGCCATTGACCAGCGGAGTACTGTTCTCGACCAGATCCATGGTCCGGTTCGCGGCCGCTTCGGTCAGCTTGACCACATAGGACAGGCGCTCGGTGGCGTCTGTGATCTGTGAGACTTCCTCGGCTTGCGGCATGTTCGGGTCAATCTGAAAATTGACGATCGCGCTATGCAGCTCGCGAGTGAGCTTGCCCACCTCCTGGTACAGGCCGCGGTCACGGGTCTGATTGAGCTCATGGATCAGTTGCACAGCGTCACCGAACCTGCCCTTTTCAAGGCTTTCGACCAGTTCGTGAGCGTGTTTTTTCAGGGTCGATTCGAAATCGCCCTGTGAAGATTCTCTTTGCTCCATAGCTCCCCCCGTGGCGCAGTGGCTCCGCGCATCAACCGATGCGTTCGAATATTTTTTCGATCTTCTCTTTCAACGCCTGGGCCGTGAAGGGTTTGACCACATAGCCGTTTACACCGGCTTGAGCGGCTTCGATGATCTGCTCGCGCTTGGCTTCGGCAGTGACCATCAGCACCGGCAGGTGCTTGAGCTTTTCATCGGCGCGCACGTGGCGCAGCAAATCGATACCGGTCATGCCAGGCATGTTCCAGTCCGTTACCAGAAAGTCGATGCTCCCGCTGTTGAGGACGGGAATGGCGGTAATACCGTCGTCCGCCTCGACCGTGTTGGTGAACCCAAGGTCACGCAACAGGTTTTTTATGATCCGCCGCATCGTTGAGAAGTCATCAACGATGAGGATTTTCATGTTCTTGTCCAATTCGACCTCCAAGCAGTCTTAAACGCGTTCAGCACCTGAACACGCCATTCAATCAATTCGGCAGAGCACTCGACGACTGTCTGGAGCACAACGGATGAAGACCGGCACAGCGTTACGCCCTGCCTGTTTCGTTCGCAGTGTCCCCACACTGCTGTCAGCGCGCTCGCCACTCCCCCAAACGCCCCCGCAAACGGGCCGCGCACTGGCTGTGTAACTGGCTGACCCGCGATTCACTGACCCCCAGGACCTCACCGATTTCCTTGAGATTCAGCTCTTCGTCGTAGTACAGCGCCAACACCAGTCGCTCACGCTCCGGCAAATTGGCAATCGCATCCGCCAGTGCTGCCTGGAAGCGTTCATCTTCCAGGTCGCGCGACGGTTCGAGATGAGCACTCGCGCCATCCTCGTGCAGCCCTTCATGCTCGCCGTCCTGCAACAGATCGTCGAAGCTGAACAGGCGACTGCCCAAGGTGTCATTCAAAATCCCGTAATAATCGTCGAGACTCAATTGGAGTTCGGCCGCAACCTCGTGATCTTTAGCGTCACGCCCGGTTTTAGCTTCAATTGAGCGAATCGCGTCACTCACCATCCGAGTATTGCGGTGTACCGAGCGTGGCGCCCAGTCACCCTTGCGGACTTCATCGAGCATCGCACCACGGATACGGATCCCCGCGTACGTCTCGAAACTCGCACCTTTGCTCGCGTCGTATTTGGTCGACACTTCAAGCAAACCGATCATGCCTGCCTGGATCAGGTCCTCGACCTGAACACTGGCCGGCAAGCGCGCCAACAGGTGATAGGCAATACGTTTTACCAGTGGCGCGTAACGCTCGATCAGTTCGTACTGCGCGTCACGCGCCGACTTCTTGTACAGGTTGTAACCGCTGGCTGTCATAGAACCGGACCCGCAGTTTGCTGCACCAGACGCTCGACGAAAAATTCCAAGTGCCCACGCGGGTTGGCAGGCAGCGGCCAGGTATCGACTTTCTGCGCGATGGCCTTGAATGCCAGCGCACACTTGGAACGAGGAAACGCTTCATACACGGCGCGCTGCTTCTGCACCGCCTTACGCACGCATTCGTCGTAAGGCACCGCACCGACGTATTGTAAGGCGACGTCGAGGAAGCGATCCGTGACCTTGGTCAACTTGGCGAACAGATTTCGCCCTTCCTGCGGGCTTTGCGCCATGTTGGCCAGCACGCGGAAGCGGTTCATGCCGTAATCGCGGTTGAGCAGTTTGATCAGCGCGTAGGCGTCAGTGATCGACGTCGGCTCGTCGCACACCACCAGCAATACTTCCTGGGCTGCGCGAACAAAACTGACGACCGACTCACCAATACCCGCCGCCGTGTCGATCACCAATACGTCGAGGTTATCGCCGATGTCGCTGAATGCCTGAATCAGGCCAGCATGCTGGGCCGGGCTCAGGTGAACCATGCTCTGGGTACCGGACGCTGCGGGAACAATGCGAATTCCGCCCGGCCCCTGAAGTAATACATCGCGCAGTTCACAGCGGCCTTCGATGACGTCGGCCAGCGTACGCTTGGGCGTGAGCCCCAGCAGGACGTCAACGTTCGCCAGCCCCAGATCGGCGTCCAGCAGCATGACGCGCCGGCCGAGCTCAGCAAGAGCCAGGGACAAGTTCACTGACACATTAGTCTTCCCGACGCCACCTTTGCCGCCGGTCACTGCGATCACCTGTACGGGATGCATGCTGCCCATGTTCGTTCTTTACCTTGTCTTGCTTAGACGCGGACTACATGACTGGCTGCGCGCTCACTTGTGAACAATGCATGGCAGGCCATCGATGTAGATACAAATCTATTCATTATTACCTCAGCCGACACGCTTGGCCGGGCTGTGGTAGAGGTCAGCGAACATATCAGCCATGGCTTCTTCGCTGGGTTCTTCCTGCATCTGCACGCTAACGGCGCGACTGACCAACTGATGCCGGCGCGGTAAATGTAGATCATCCGGGATCCGTGGCCCGTCGGTCAGATAAGCGACAGGTAATTCGTGGCTGATTGCCAGGCTCAACACCTCGCCCAGGCTCGCTGTTTCATCCAGTTTAGTCAGAATGCAGCCTGCTAGCCCGCACCGCTTGTAACTGTGATAAGCGGCAGTCAGCACCTGCTTTTGGCTGGTAGTGGCCAGCACCAGATAATTCTTCGACTTGATCCCGCGACCGGCCAGGCTTTCCAGCTGCATGCGCAACGCCGGATCACTGGCTTGCAGGCCGGCGGTGTCGATCAACACCACACGCTTGCGCAACAGCGGATCAAGGGCTTGCGCCAGGGACTGGCCTGGGTCGACGTGAGTCACCGAGACATTGAGGATACGCCCCAGGGTCTTGAGCTGTTCCTGGGCACCAATGCGGAAGCTGTCCATGCTCACCAACGCGATGTTCTGCGCGCCGTACTTGAGCACGTAACGCGCGGCCAGCTTGGCCAGTGTCGTGGTTTTACCCATGCCGGCAGGGCCGACCATGGCGATCACGCCACCTTCTTCCAGTGGTTCGATCTCGGGAGTCACGATCATCCGCGCCAGGTGCGCCAACAGCATGCGCCAGGCCTGGCGGGGCTCTTCAATTTCAGTAATCAGTTCCAGCAGGTCGCGCGACAACGGACCGGACAGGCCAATGCGTTGCAGGCGACGCCACAGGTTGGCTTGCTGCGGGCGACTGCCTTGCAGCTGGTTCCAGGCCAGCGAACCCAACTGCACTTCGAGTAACTCACGCAGGCCATTGAGTTCGAAACGCATCGAGTCGAAAGCCCGCGGATCGACCCCGGCAGAATGCACAGGCGCTGGAGCAGGACGCGGCCGCTCAGCAAAGGTCGGCTCGATCAAAGGTTCCGCAGCGGTCAGCGGCAGGCCGGCAAACAACTGGCGATTGGTGCTGGCGCTCGCATCACCTTCGCCGTCGCCACGCAGGCTCAATTCAGCCTGAGCCGTGACGATCCGCGACTGGGTCTTGCGCAACTCGTCTTCGAGTTCAATGTTCGATACACGCGGGGCCAGCGCCGACAGCTTGTAATCCAGGGCAGCCGTCAGCTCGACACCACCGGCGATCCGGCGATTACCGATAATGGCCGCATCAGCGCCCAGCTCATCGCGAACCAGCTTCATGGCCTGACGCATATCGGCGGCGAAAAAACGCTTAACTTGCATAAACCACTACCTCAGCCGTTGGGCCCTACTGTCGCAACGATGGTCACTTGCTTGTTGTCAGGGATTTCCTGATACGCCAACACATGCAACCCCGGCACTGCCAAACGTCCGAACCGCGAGAGCATCGCGCGTACCGGACCTGCTACCAGCAGAATCACCGGTTGACCTTGCATTTCCTGACGCTGCGCGGCGTCGATCAACGAACGTTGCAGCTTCTCTGCCATGCTTGGCTCCAGCAAAACGCCCTCTTCCGAGCCTTGTCCTGCCTTCTGAAGACTATTGAGCAATATTTGTTCCAACCTTGGTTCCAAGGTGATCACAGGCAGCTCGGACTCAGTGCCTACAATGCTTTGGACGATAGCGCGCGATACGCCGACGCGAACGGCCGCCACCAGAGCGGCAGTATCTTGACTCTTGGCGGCATTGTTCGCGATGGCTTCGGCAATGCTGCGAATGTCGCGAACCGGAACCTGTTCGGCCAACAAGGCCTGCAGTACTTTGAGCAACTGCGACAGCGAAACGACGCCCGGCACCAGCTCCTCGGCCAGTTTTGGCGAGCTTTTAGCCAGCAATTGCATGAGCTGCTGAACTTCTTCGTGGCCGATCAGCTCGCTGGAATGCTTGTACAAAATCTGGTTGAGGTGAGTCGCCACCACCGTACTGGCATCAACCACGGTGTACCCCAGGGATTGCGCCTGCGGACGCTGACTGATTTCGATCCAGACCGCCTCCAGGCCAAAGGCCGGATCTTTGGCGGTGATGCCATTGAGCGTGCCGTAGACCTGCCCGGGATTGATCGCCAGTTCGCGGTCCGGATAAATCTCCGCCTCGGCGAGGATCACCCCCATCAGGGTCAGGCGGTAGGCACTCGGCGCCAGATCGAGGTTGTCGCGAATGTGCACGGTCGGCATCAGGAAGCCCAGATCCTGGGAAAGCTTCTTGCGCACGCCCTTGATCCGCGCCAGCAACTGACCACCCTGGTTGCGATCCACCAGCGGGATCAGACGGTAGCCGACTTCCAGACCAATCATGTCGATCGGGGTCACGTCATCCCAGCCCAGCTCTTTGGTTTCCATGGCCCGTGCGGGCGACGGCAGCAGGTCCTGCTGGCGCTTGACCTCTTCCAGAGCCTGAACCTTGACGATGTTGTGTTTTTTCCAGAACAGATACGCGCCACCCGCTGCGACGGCGGCCATGCTGAGAAAGGAGAAGTGCGGCATGCCTGGCACCAGGCCCATGACCGCCATCAAACCGGCAGCTACCGCCAGCGCCTTGGGCGACGCGAACATTTGCCGATTGATCTGCTTGCCCATGTCTTCCGAACCGGAAGCACGGGTCACCATGATCGCCGCCGCGGTGGACAGCAGCAGTGATGGCAATTGCGCCACCAAACCGTCACCGATGGTCAACAATGCGTAGACCTTGCCGGCATCGCCGAAGCTCATGCCATGCTGGAAGATCCCGACCGCCATACCGCCAATCAGGTTGATAAACAGAATCAGCAGACCGGCGATGGCATCACCGCGCACGAACTTGCTGGCACCGTCCATCGAACCGTAGAACTCGGCCTCCTGGGCCACCTCCATACGGCGCAGTTTGGCTGCGGGCTGGTCGATCAGGCCGGCGTTCAGGTCGGCGTCGATGGCCATCTGCTTGCCCGGCATCGCATCCAGGGTAAACCGCGCACTGACCTCGGAAATCCGCCCGGCACCTTTGGTCACCACGACGAAGTTGATGATCATCAAAATCGCGAAGACCACAATACCGACCACGTAGTTACCGCCAATCACCACCTCGCCGAAGGCCTGAATCACCTTACCGGCGGCGGCATGGCCGTCCTGACCGTGGAGCATCACCACCCGGGTCGAGGCCACGTTCAATGCCAGTCGCAACAACGTGGCGACCAGCAGAATGGTCGGAAACACCGCGAAATCCAGCGGCCGCAAGGCGTAGACGCAGACCAGCAGCACGACAATCGACAGCGCAATGTTGAAGGTGAAGAACACGTCGAGCAGGAACGGCGGGACCGGCAACATCATCATCGCCAGCATGACCAACAGCAACAGCGGCACACCCAGATTGCCTCGACTGAGGTCTGCCAGGTTGCTGCGGGCACTGTTGATTAACTGAGAGCGATCCACCGGTATTCCCCGTTCCTTGAAGCAAACTTTTGACGCCTGAAGCGGGCGCAGGCCGGCTATTGCAAGAAGCCTTCCAACTTTTGCGGGGAGCTTGAAACAGCGGGGTTTATCGGGAGTTTTTCAGCGACCGGACAGACGCCATCGCGGGCAAGCCTTGCCCGCAAAGAGACCGGAATATTCAACGCCCATCCTGAGAATTCAGCCACAAATCTGGAAAACACCGGGATTTGTCCGACAGGCTTTCAAGGTGCCCCTCGGAAGTGGCATCGCTAGTCTTCGGTGGTCACTGCCAAATCAGCGACCAGGCCTGGAAACCCGATTGAGTAAACGAGGCCGCTCTAACCAGTAAACGAGAACCTCGCCATGAACAAATCTTCGCACCTCCACGATTAAAAAACCGCCAGCCTCACCCCCTTCTCCATCCACAACGATCAAGCCTCGTTCCGCGTCAACAGTGGCGTCTCGATCCACGAAGCCTTGCCCCACGTGTCCGACCTGCTCCACCTCTCCAAGATGCTGGCCGAAGATGCAGCGATGGAGCGCAAAACCGACCGCTGTGCCTGGGCCTCTCACTACTTGCAGGAGATGAGCAAAGCCGTCATCGATAACGCGGTGAAAGTCATAGCCGCATCGAACAACCATCAAAAAGCCGAACATTAACTCACCCACCGCGAATCGCTCCCACGCTCCTGCGCGGAAACGATCTAAAGCCGTTCACGCCCCAACCACTCAGGCCGGCCGGTAGGCCGCCGTGCTGTTGCTGTTGATCTTGATCCACCCGCCCCTATCGGGAGGCCGAGCGCAGGTGTTCATCAGGGGGTGGGCGCGCAGCGCCGTGCGGCGCAGCCGGACACATCGAGAGGAGGTCGTCGCGCAGCAGACCGTAGGCGATGCCCCCTGATGGACACCGGAGCAAGGGGACGCCGAGCCTAGGCGAGGTGCCGGACGCTTGGGGCGAAGACCTTTGCTTCCTTTGGGCTGGGCCGGCACTCCGGCGCTTGCCAAAGGGAGTCGCCGTCAGGGCGAAACCCTAAGTGGCCGTTACCGCAGAAATGGATATGTACACCTGCAAGAGATTGGTCGGCTGTCAGGCCGCCATCGCGGGCAAGCCCGGCTCCCACAGGGGATGGGGGTATATCTGAAAGAGACGGGTCGGCTGTCAGGCCGCCATCGCAGGCAAGCCAACCCGCACAATTTTGATCAGCGTAAGCCGGTCAGGAATCCCGCCGCAGATCCGGCGGAATCGGCAATTCATCCTTAAGCGGATCCGGGCGCTTACCCTTGCCCGCACGGTACTGACGGATCTGATAAACGTAAGCCAACACCTGAGCAACCGCCAAATAGAGCCCACCAGGAATTTCCTGATCAAGCTCCGTGGAATAGTAAATCGAACGCGCCAGAGCCGGCGACTCAAGCAGCAAGACCTCATTAGCCACCGCGATTTCGCGGATCTTCAGCGCCAGGAAGTCGCTGCCCTTGGCCACCAGCATCGGCGCCCCACCCTTCTCCGGATCGTACTTGAGCGCCACCGCGTAGTGGGTCGGGTTGGTAATGACCACATCGGCCTCAGGAATGGCCGCCATCATCCGCCGCTGGGACATCTCGCGCTGCAACTGGCGAATCCGCTGCTTGACCTCGGGGCGACCTTCCTGATCCTTGTGCTCGTCGCGCACTTCCTGCTTGGTCATCAGCAGTTTTTTGTGACTCTGGTAAAGCTGAACCGGCACATCGACCGCCGCGATCAGAATCAACCCGCACGCCATCCACAAGGTGCTCCAGCCCACCAGTTGCACACTGTGAATAATCGCCTGCTCCAGCGGCTCATGGGCGATTCGCAACAAGTCGTCAATGTCCGAGCGCAGCACGCTCAGCGCGACGAACAGTACCAGCAGGAATTTTGCCAGGGCCTTGAGCAGCTCGATCAGCGCCGTGGACGAAAACATCCGCTTGAGGCCGTTGGCCGGGTTCATTCGACTGAACTTGGGTGCCAGGCTACTGCCGGCGAACAGCCAGCCGCCCAGGGAAATCGGGCCGATGATCGCCGCCAGCAACAAGGTCAGCAGCACCGGTTGCACCGCGATAATCGCGATCTTGCCCGACTTCAGCAAATACAGGCCCATGGCGTCCGGAGTCAGCACCACTTCACGCGGCAGGGAGAAGTTCAGGCGCATGATTTCCAGCAGGTCCAGCGCCAGACCGCCGCCGTAGATCAGCAATCCGCCCGCACCGGCCAGCATCACCGCCAGAGTATTGAGCTCTTTGGAGCGCGCGATCTCGCCCTTTTCACGGGAGTCCTTCTTGCGCTTGTCCGTGGGGTCTTCTGTCTTGTCCTGACCGCTCTCGCTTTCAGCCATGACTCAGCGCGCCTGTGCCATATCACGCAACAACTGCAAGGCCTCGGTGGCCAGCGGTTGGTACTGGTTGAGAATGTCCCCCAGGCTGACCCAGAAAATCACCAGGCCCAGCACCAGGGTCAGCGGAAAACCGATAGAGAAGATATTCAGTTGCGGCGCCGCGCGAGTCATGACCCCGAAGGCAATGTTGACCACCAGCAGCGCGGTGATTGCCGGCAATACCAGTAGCATCGCCGCCCCCAGCACCCAGCCCATCTTGCCGGCCATTTCCCAGAAATGATTGACCAGCATGCCACTGCCCACCGGCAGGGTCGTGAAGCTTTCCGTGAGGACTTCAAACACCACCAGATGGCCATTCATCCCCAGAAACAGCAACGTCACCAGCATCGTCAAGAACTGCCCGATGACGGCCGCCGACACGCCGTTGGTGGGGTCGACCATGGACGCGAAGCCCATGCCCATCTGGATCGAAACAATCTGCCCGGCCACCACGAACGCCTGAAAGAACAACTGCAAGGAAAACCCCAGCAGCGCGCCAATCAGTATCTGTTCGGCAATCAGCAGCAGACCGCTCAAGTCCAGCGGATTGACCTGCGGCATCGGCGGCAGGCCCGGCGTGATAACCACCGTTATCGCCAGCGCGAAGTACAACCGAATACGCTTGGGCACCAGGGTCGTGCCGAAGACCGGCATGGTCGTCAGCACCGCGCCAACCCGAAATAGCGGCAGCATGAAGCTGGCCACCCAGGTACTGATTTGCGCATCGGTCAGCGCCAGCAATGACATGGTTTAGCCGATCAACTGCGGAATGCTGGTGTACAAGCGCAGGATGTATTCCATGAACGTTTGTATCAGCCACGGACCGGCAACGATCAGTGTGATCAGCATCACCAGCAAACGCGGGAGGAAGCTCAGGGTCTGTTCGTTGATCTGCGTGGCCGCCTGAAACATCGCGACCAGCAGGCCCACCAGCAAACTCGGAACGACCAATATGGCGACCATCATGGTGGTCAGCCAAAGCGCCTCACGGAACAGGTCTACCGCAACTTCAGGAGTCATATCGCCCTACCCGCCCACTTATGCCTAAACACCGCCGAAACTGCTCGCCAGCGTACCGATGATCAACGCCCAGCCATCCACCAGCACAAACAGCATGATCTTGAACGGCAGCGAAATGATCAGCGGCGAGAGCATCATCATGCCCATGGCCATCAGCACACTGGCAACGACCAGGTCGATGATCAGGAACGGAATGAAGATCATGAAGCCAATCTGGAACGCTGTTTTCAGCTCCGAGGTCACGAAGGCCGGCACCAGAATGGTCAGCGGCGCCTGATCCGGCGTTGCGATGTCGGTGCGCTTGGACAGGCGCATGAACAACTCAAGATCGCTGCTACGGGTCTGCGCCAGCATGAAGTCCTTGATCGGCACTTGCGCCTTGGCCACTGCATCCTGAGCCGTCAGCTTCTCGGCCAGATACGGCTGCAAGGCATCCTGATTCACCCGATCAAAGACCGGCGCCATGATGAACAGGGTCAGAAACAGCGCCATGCCGGTGAGAATCTGGTTCGATGGTGTCTGTTGCAAGCCCAGGGCCTGACGCAGGATCGAGAACACAATGATGATCCGGGTGAAACTGGTCATCAGCATGACAAACGCCGGGATGAAGCTCAGCGCGGTCATGATCAGCAGGATTTGCAGGCTGACCGAGTACTCCTGAGCGCCATTGGCGTTCGTGCCCAGGGTGATCGCCGGAATCGACAACGGGTCGGCGGCGAACGCCAACGGCGCGGCCAGCATCAGGACCAGTGTCAACAGGATGCGCAACGGCATTACTTCTTATCCTTATCTTTACCCAGCAACTCCATCAGGCGCTGGGCAAACTCGGGGGTCGCCTGCTCGGTGCTCGGCACTTGCACCGGTTCCTTGAGCACATGCAACGGGGTAATGGTGCCCGGGGTCAGCCCAAGCAGAATCTGCTCGTTACCGACTTGCACCAGCACCAGGCGATCACGCGGCCCGAGGGCGCGCGAGCCGATCAGCTCGATCACTTGCCCTTTGCCGGCAGGACCCGCCTGCTGGACGCGGCGCAACAACCAGGCGAGGAAGAAGATCAGGCCCAGCACCATCAGCAAACCCAGCACCAGCTGAGTCAACTGCCCGGCCACGCCGCTGCCGACCGCCGGGGTCGCGGCCGCCGCTACCGGTTCCGCTGCCCATGCACTGAGCGGCAAGGCCAGCAATACGCCGAGAAACGCCTTCACTCAGCGCAGCTTCTTGATGCGTTCGCTTGGGCTGATCACGTCGGTCAGGCGGATGCCGAACTTCTCGTTGACCACCACCACTTCGCCGTGAGCGATGAGCGTGCCATTGACCAGCACGTCCAGCGGTTCGCCGGCCAGACGGTCAAGTTCGATCACCGAGCCCTGGTTGAGCTGCAGCAGGTTACGAATGTTGATATCGGTGCTGCCGACTTCCATGGAAATCGACACCGGGATGTCCAGAATCACGTCCAGGTTAGGACCGTCGAGGGTCACTGGCTCGTGGTTCTTCGGCACACTGCCGAACTCTTCCATTGCCAGACGGCTGGAGGACGAGGAACTCGCCGCATCGGCGGCCAGCAAGGCGTCAATATCGTCCTGCCCGGCATCACCCGTTTCCTCGAGCGCCGCAGCCCATTCATCGGCCAGCGCCTGGTCGTCCTGGGTATTCATTTCGTCAGCCATCATTTGTCCTCAGCGGGCAACCAATCAATTGGAAACCGTCAATTAAAAGCGAATGTGTGCGAACGCAGATCAGCGTCGCTCGATCGGCTCGATCACTTGCAACGCCAGGTTGCCCTTGTGGGAGCCCATCTTGACCTTGAAGGCCGGCACGCCGTTGGCGCGCATGATCATCTCTTCCGGCATATCGACCGGGATCACGTCCCCCGGCTGCATGTGCAGGATGTCCCGCAGGCGCAACTGGCGACGGGCAACCGTGGCACCGATCGGCACGTCGACATCCAGCACGTCCTGACGCAGGGCGTTGACCCAACGCTCGTCCTGATCGTCGAGGTCCGACTGGAAGCCGGCATCGAGCATTTCGCGGACCGGCTCGATCATCGAGTACGGCATGGTCACGTGCAGGTCACCACCGCCGCCGTCGAGTTCGATGTGGAAGGTCGAGACCACCACCGCTTCGCTCGGCCCGACGATGTTGGCCATGGCCGGGTTCACTTCCGAGTTGATGTACTCGAAATTGACTTCCATGATCGCTTGCCAGGCTTCTTTCAAATCAACGAAGGCCTGCTCCAGCACCATGCGCACGACGCGCAATTCGGTCGGGGTGAATTCACGGCCTTCGATCTTGGCGTGACGACCGTCACCGCCAAAGAAGTTGTCTACCAGCTTGAACACCAGCTTGGCGTCGAGGATGAACAATGCGGTACCGCGCAACGGCTTGATCTTGACCAGGTTGAGACTGGTCGGTACGTACAGCGAGTGCACGTATTCGCCGAACTTCATCACCTGCACGCCACCGACAGCGACGTCCGCCGAACGCCGCAGCATGTTGAACATGCTGATGCGCGTGTAACGGGCAAACCGCTCGTTGATCATTTCCAGGGTCGGCATGCGTCCACGGACGATGCGATCCTGACTGGTCAGGTCATAGCTTTTGACACTGCCGGGTTCAGCAGCGTTGTCGGTCTGTACCAGACCATCGTCGACACCATGCAACAGCGCATCGATCTCATCCTGGGACAGCAGGTCCTGCACGGCCATGTCGTGTTCCTACTGCAGTACGAAATTGGTAAACAGCAACTGGTCGATAACGACTTTGCCGACTTCTTTCTGCGCGACTTCCTGCACACTGGCAGTGGCTTTCTGGCGCAGCATTTCCTGACCGACCGGAGTCGCCAGGGTGTCGAAACTCTGCGCGGAGAACAGCATGACCAGGTTGTTGCGAATCACCGGCATATGCACTTTCAGCGCATCCAGATCGGCCTGGTTACGCGCCTGCAGGGTAATGCTCACCTGCATGTAGCGCTGACGGCCATTCTGGTTGTAGTTGGCCACGAAGGCCGGAGCCATGGGTTCGTAAATCGCCGCAGGCTTGGCATTACTGGCGGTTTCGGCTGCAGGCGCAGGCTTGCTCTGAGCGCTGTGCATAAAGTACCAGGTCGCCCCCACGGACAGACCGATCGCCAGCAGCACGGCCAGCACAATCACGAGAATAAGCTTGAGTTTGCCTTTCCCGGCAGGGTCTTTCACTGCTGCTTCGCTCTTCGCCATGCCAATAATCCGTCACTATTCGAGTTTTCACAGGTGCACGGCAAGGCAAGAGCAAGTGTTATGCCAGAAGTGTCAGGAGGGGGAATGGTGTAGCGGTCGGCTAATGCCGATATCAAAAGATCGCAGCCTTCGGCAGCTCCTACAAAGGCGGGGCGTAGGAGCTGCCGAAGGCTGCGATCTGTTCGGGTTGCTGCAGCTTGTCAGGCGTAGTAATCGACTGCGCTGGAGCCGATGACGCTGGTCGTGCTGGCGGCCGCTTCAGCCACGTTTGCCGGCAGCTCTTCATCCGCCGAGCCCAGACGACCACCGCTGGCAGTCGCGCCTGCGCCCTGGCCTTGCTGGGCCTGCTGCTGCCCTTGCCCTTGCCAGCCGCGGGACTGGTCGGACACGTTGACATCGACTTGCCCCATGCCTTGCTGGGTAAACATGTCGCGCAAACGATGCATCTGGCTGTCCAGCGCCTCACGTACACCTACATGAGCACTCATGAAAGTCACTTGAGTCTGCTGATCGGGAACCATGTTCACCCGAATATCCAGGCGACCCAACTCCGCCGGCTGAAGCTGAATATCGGCCGCTTTGAGGTTGGCACTCGACAGGTACATGACCCGATTGACCACTTCCTCGGTCCAGCCGCTCTGATGCATGGCGATCGGCTGATTCACCGGCAACGCATTCGCAGTCTTGGGCGTGGCGGCCTGAGTCAGCGCTGCCAGGCGATTGGCGAAATCGTCAACGCGCGTGTCGCTGGTTGCCGATTTCAGGTCCTTGAGCCCGTCGTCGATCAACCCGCTGAAGGACTTTTCGCCTCCCTGGCTGGTGCTGTCCTTGCTGGTTTGCACATCAAGCATGCTCGCCATGCCATTGGCAAAGTTCTGCGCCACGGTGGGCTCGCTATCAGCCTGATCCGGCGTCGCTTTGGTCGGGGGCTGGCTGGAGGCCGACACGTGACCACTTTGCTCAAGTGCCAGGCGCACCGCTGGCATCGCGTCCAAAGGATCGGATGCAGGATCGAACGAAGGATCAGTCGCAACCAACGGCTGAGCCGGTGCAGGCGTCACTGTCGCCGTAAAAGCCGGATCGACCTGAGGCTGGGTCTGAACCTGAACCTGAGCGACCACTGGCGGTGTTTGTGGATCGGGTACCGGCACTGGCACCAGCGTCGGCATCGGCTGCACCGCCTGCGCCAATGCCGGATCGAGAGTTGGGTCTAGCGGAGTGCTATCAGCGACCGGGGCATCCTTGGCTGCTGCCGAGTCGCTCGCGCCGCTTACGTCGCTGGTGGCCTTGTCGCTGGTATCCGCCGGCTTGTCGGCGGGCAAGGATTTGCCGTTATCGGCAACGGTCGCCTGCGGGGCGGCAGACTTGTCGTCAGGCGCCACTTTTTTGCCGGTGCTGTCCGCCACTTTGTCGCGCACGTTTTTACCGGCCCCGTCAGCACTGGACGCCGGGGTAGCTTGCGCCTGTTTGGCGTAGACCTGAGAAAAGCTGGCGGCCTTATCCCGGGGCTCCGCAGGCGCTGCCGGCGCATTGACAGGCACGCTGGCAGACACGGACTGAGTCTTGGCCTGCGAGGCGGCCTGAAGAAGCGAATTCGGGGCGAGGGGCATAACGGTCTCCGCTGCACTGGGATCGTAGGTACAGTTGAGAAGCAAAGCTGCAAGGGTCGAGCCAGGTTTGCTCAGGTGCTGGAAAAACCTGCAACGTGGGTGCTTTCAACAATGAAAACGCTGGCGCTCTTCACTGTACAAGCGTCGGACGATGGCAAATTCGCCGTCGATTTCGCCGACCAGCTCTTCAATGCCCGCAAGGCTTTTTTGTTTCGCTCGCTGCTCCAGCTCATTGCACAGTTCAGCCAGGCGCGTAGCCCCCATGTTGCTGCTGCTGCCCTTGAAGCTGTGGGCGGCACTGAGCAACTGGTCGGGGTCCTGAGTTTCGCGAAGTTGGGTCAAGCGTGTTTCGGAGTCCTGAAGGAAAGTATCCAGAAGTATCGGGTACTCATCCTCCATGACTTCTTGCAGCGCACTCAGTACGTCGTGATCCAGATGAATGTCAGTCACTTGTTCGCTCCTTGATCAAGAATGCGCGGATTATGCCTGAGCCTCCCAGGAAAACTCCACGCGGGCACGTCGGCCATTGTCCGACCAACTGGCGCTGTGACTCAACTGACGAATCAGACTCACACCGCGACCCGACAAGCGGCCGCTGTCGACAGGTCGAGTCATGACCCGCTCTACGTCGAACCCTGCACCACTGTCTTCGACTTCCACCACCAGACAGCCTCCCGCACCTTGCGGCGACAGCTGCATATGCACCCGCAGGTAGCCATCCTCAAGCGCTTCCAGACGCGCATTGCGCTGCTCGTAATACCGCGCAAACCCGGAGGCATCGCGCTTGATACTCGAATCCAGGCCCAGTACACCATGCTCCAGTGCATTGGAATAGAGCTCGGCCAGCACACTGTAAAGCGCCCCGCTTTGCGCCCGCAACCCATGCACCTCAAGCAACAATTGCATCATATAAGGCAACGGATTGAAGCGCCTGAGCGAGTCTGCACGAAACTCAAAACTCACCGACCAATCCAGCGGGCAAGACACACTGCTGTCGGAATACACCATGGCCGGCGGCGTGAGTTGCGAGGCTTCGAGCAGGCGAACCTCGAGCATGCTGACATCGTCACGCGCCTCGCCACGGAAATCCCGCAGCGCCTGTTCGATCTCCTCGAACAATCGGTCTGGCTGGCGATTGTCGGCAAACACCTGCTGCAACCGCTCGACACCAAATAACTGGTCGTTGGCATCACAGGTATCGATCACGCCGTCCGACAACAGGAATACCCGGTCGCCGAGGGCCATCGGCAACACCTCGGTGCGATCATCAAAGGCTTGCGCACTCAACACTCCCAGCGGCAGATGCCGCGCCGGCAATACGGTGCGCTTGTCGTTGGCGATATCATGCAGATAACCATCCGGCATACCGCCGTTCCAGACCTCCACCGAACGACGCTGAAAACTCAGGCACAACAGGGTCGCGCAACAGAACATATCCACCGGCAGGATACGCTTGAGCTTGGCGTTCATCTCGCACAGCATTTCCGACAGGCCGTAACCCTTGGCGGTCATACCGTAGAACACTTCCGCCAGCGGCATGGCGCCGACTGCTGCCGGCAGGCCATGACCAGTGAAATCCCCGAGCAACACATGCATGTCACCGGCAGGCGTAAATGCCGCCAGCAACAGGTCGCCGTTGAACAGTGCATAGGGGGATTGCGAATAACGGATATTGGGAGCGCTCAGGCAACCGGAGTGAGCGACCTTGTCGAATACCGCCTTGGCCACCCGCTGCTCATTGAGCAGGTACTCATGATGCCTGGCGATCAGATCGCGCTGCTCCAGGACTGTCGCCTGCAAGCGCCGCAAACGATCCATCGCCTTGATCTTGGCGCTGAGGATCACCTGGTTATAAGGTTTTGCCAGAAAGTCGTCGCCACCCGCCTCCAGGCAGCGCGCCAAGGCTTCGCTTTCCGTCAGCGAGGTCAGGAAGATGATCGGCACCAGCGTTTCGCCAGCCAGCAGCTTGATCTGTCGCGCCGCTTCGAAACCGTCCATCACCGGCATCATCGCGTCCATCAACACCAGTTGCGGACGCTGCTGCTGGTACAGCTCAACCGCCTCGGCGCCGTTGGCCGCAGCCAACACCTCATGCCCCTGACGACGGACAATACTCGACAGCAGCAAGCGATCGGCCGCGCTGTCTTCAGCGATCAGCACGGTCAGCGGCTCGGGCAGCGTCGACATGACGGTCAACTGATGTCGAACAGCTTGTCGAAGTTGGAGATGGCGAGGATTTTCTTCACATCGGAACTGCTGTTGACCACGCGAATATCGGAATTGTCTCCGCCAGCGTGATCACGCAACAGCAGCAACATACCCAACGCCGAGCTGTCGAGGTAGGTTGCTTCCTTCAAGTCGACCACCACCGAGTTTGGCATTTGCCCGTCGGGGCGCTCGTAGGACTCGCGAAACTCCTGATGCTTGGCGAAATCGAACCGCCCCTTGACCGAAATCGTGAGTTTTTGCCCATCCGGCGATACTTCTGTAACGACTGACATGCTGCGGCTTCCCTGTCATTGGCAACGTGTAGAAGGTTTAGCACTTGCCGGGAGCATGAGCAAGGTCAAAAGATCGCTCAATACGGGTCGTGGCGCGGCAAACGCTGGGAAAGCTCATCGAGCAGTTTCTGCTCACGCCGGTCTTCGAGTTGGCGAGCCTCATCAATGTAACGCTGCACCAGCTTGCGCAGCCCTTCAACCCGGGCAAATGCCTGCTGCCAGGTGTCACGCGCCTTGTTCAGGTTGTTCTGATGCCAGGCCAGGCTTTGGCGCTGCTGATCGATCGCGGTACCCAGTTGCGCGAGAAAGCCCTGATACCCCAGCAACCATTGCCCCGAGACGCCACTGCTGCCGCGTACGATCCATTGTTCCTGGTACTCGAGGCGGAAGCTTTCGAGGTCGGCGAGCTTGCTTTCGGCCAATCGCACCTGGCCCTGAAAGTGACCCAGGCGCTGGGCAGCGGTCTTTTCGGCCTTTTCAGCCATATCGACCACGGGCGCCAGGCGCGCCGACCGGCTCTGGGCCATGAGGTGTTAGCCGCCAGCCGCCGGGGCAAAGATCGAGGCAAGGTATGCCTCGCTCTCGCCCAGGTTGATGCTGTCGTTCAGGCCCTGACGCAAGTACTTGGCCAACTGCGGCTGCAACGAGATCGCCAGATCGGTTTCCCGGTCGCCGCCCGCTACATAGGCGCCGACGCTGATCAGGTCGCGGCTTTGCTGATAACGCGACCAGAGCTGCTTGAAATACTGCGCACGGGTCATGTGCTCTGGGCTGACCACCGATGGCATGACCCGACTGATGGACGCTTCGATGTCGATCGCCGGGTAATGCCCCTCTTCCGCCAAGCGACGCGACAGGACGATGTGCCCGTCGAGTACGCCTCGAGCGGCATCGGCGATCGGATCCTGCTGGTCGTCACCCTCGGACAACACCGTATAAAATGCGGTGATCGAACCGCCGCCCGCCTCGGCATTACCGGCACGCTCCACCAGTTTCGGCAGTTTGGCGAATACCGATGGCGGATAACCCTTGGTCGCCGGTGGCTCACCGATGGCCAGGGCGATTTCCCGTTGCGCCTGAGCAAAACGGGTCAGCGAATCCATCAGCAACAGGACGTTCTTGCCCTTGTCGCGGAAATACTCGGCGATTCGCGTGCAGTACATCGCGGCGCGCAGACGCATCAGCGGCGCATCGTCCGCAGGCGACGCCACCACCACGGAACGCTTGAGCCCCTCCTCACCGAGGATGTGCTCGATGAATTCCTTGACCTCGCGACCCCGCTCGCCGATCAGCCCGACCACGATGATGTCGGCTTCGGTGAAGCGGGTCATCATGCCCAGCAACACACTCTTGCCGACGCCGGTGCCGGCGAAGAGGCCGAGGCGCTGACCGCGACCGACCGTCAATAATCCGTTGATGGAGCGAATACCCACGTCCAGCGGCTGGCTGATGGGATCGCGCTTGAGCGGGTTGATGGTGGGACCATCCATCGGCACCCAGTCTTCGGCTTTCATTCCGCCCTTGCCGTCCAGCGCACGGCCGGCGCCATCCAGTACCCGCCCGAGCATGCTCATGCCCATCGGCAAGCGCCCGGCATCGGCCAAGGGCACCACCCTGGCGCCCGGGGCGATGCCGGCGACACTGCCGACCGGCATCAGAAACACCTTGTTGCCAGAGAAGCCCATGACTTCAGCTTCGACCTGTACCGGGTGATAACTGTCGTCGTTGATCACCATGCAACGGCTGCCCATGGCGGCGCGCAGGCCCTCGGCTTCAAGCGTCAGGCCGACCATGCGCAGCAAGCGTCCTTCGAGGATCGGTTGGCCGGGCAACTCGGTGGCCTGTGCATAAGTGCTCAGGCGCTTGCCGAAGCTGGTGCGATCAAGGCGCATCAGCGATTTCCGGCTCTGGCTCAAGTGCTGCGGCAGACGGCTTTTCGCTGACGGGTAGCTCCAGCGTCAAATCCGCCTCGGCCGGATGCAGCGCCTGATCGTGCAATTGATCGAACAGCTTGGCCATGATCTGCGTGATACGGGTTTCTACGGTCGCGTCGATGCGGCTGTGCTCGGTCTCTACCCGGCATCCGCCCGGCAACATGGCTTCGTCTTCAACGATGCGCCAGGTCTCCTCATGGCGCTCACGCAATGCCTTGACCTGCTCGAAGTCCTGCGGGTTGATGTACAGACGCACATTCCCGACGCCTAGCGGCAGCAATTTCAGGGCTTCGCGCATGACGTGTTCGATTTGCGTCGAGTCGATGGCCAGTTCGCGCTGAATCACCTGTTTGGCAATGTGCTGAACCAGCCCGACCAGGGATTTCTCGATCTGCGTATCCTGCTCGGCAATCGGTTCGAACAGATTGCCCATCAGCAATTCAAGACTGGCGAGCTTCGCGCTCAGGGCCACGTCAGCTTCCTGACGAACCTTGAGCGTGGTGCTGTGAAAACCTTCTCGCTCACCGGTAGCGAAGCCTTCGTTGTAGGCTTCCTGACGAATGCTTTCGAGCTCTTCGAGGGTCAGTGGCTGGACTTCCTCCAGCGGCACTTCTTCCATCTCCGGCGGCTCGGGCTCAGGCTCGGGTTCAGGCTCCGGGACGTGCGGGTCGAAGCTGGGCAACGACCAGGTATCAAAACCGCGAACATCACGCGCACGGATCAGGTCGGTGGGCGACTCATCACTCTTGGATGCCATGGCGTTAAATCATTTCCTCGCCGCCCTTGCCGCCGAGAACGATTTCTCCGGCTTCGGCCATACGGCGGGCAATGGTGAGGATTTCTTTCTGTGCGGTTTCGACGTCGCTGACGCGTACCGGGCCCTTGGCCTCCAGGTCGTCGCGGAGCAATTCGGCCGCCCGCTTGGACATGTTCTTGAAGATCTTTTCCTTGACGCCTTCGTCCGAGCCCTTGAGGGCCAACACCAGCACATCCGAGGAGACTTCGCGCAGCAACGCCTGAATTCCGCGGTCGTCGACGTCGGACAGGTTGTTGAACACGAACATGAGGTCTTCGATCTGACCGGACAGGTCTTCGTCGACTTCGCGGATCGAGTCCATCAGCTGGCCTTCGATCGAGCTGTCGAGGAAGTTCATGATGTCGGCTGCACGCTTGATACCACCCAAGGTGGTGCGTGCGGCGTTGGAGTTGCCGGAGAATTGCTTCTCGAGAATCTGGTTGAGTTCTTTCAGCGCGGCAGGCTGTACGGTGTTCAGCGAAGACACGCGTAAAATAATGTCGAGGCGTACTTTATGGTCGAAGTTACCGAGTACTTCGCCGGCCTGATCCGGGTCGAGATACGCCACGACGATGGCCTGGATCTGCGGGTGCTCGTAACGGATCACGTCCGCCACGGCACGCGGTTCCATCCACTTCAGGCTGTCCAGGCCGCTGGTGTTGCCACCCAGCAGAATTCGGTCGATCAGGCCGTTGGCCTTGTCTTCGCCCAGCGCCTGGGTGAGCATCTTGCGCACATAGTCATCGGAGCCGACGCCGAGGCTGGTCTGATCGCCGACGATGTCGACGAACTCGCTCATCACCTGCTCGACCTGCTCACGGTGCACGTTGCCCATTTGCGCCATGGCCACACCCACACGCTGGACCTCTTTGGGCCCCATGTGACGCAGCACTTGCGCAGCATCGGTTGAACCCAGGGACAGCAGCAGAATCGCGGCTTTGTCGACCCGGCTGAGTTTGGCGATAGCGGCTCGGTTATCACTCATCTGCGTTAATCCACTCTTTCACGACCTGAGCCACACGACCCGGATCTTCGGCCACCAGGCTCTTGATTGCGTTCAACTGTGCGTCATAGCCTTCGCTCGGGCTAGGCAGCAGAATACTTTGCGGACCACCTAGGCTGACGCGGTCGTTGGCCAGTTCGCCGTCCAGGCCGCCCATGCCACCGAGCTCGACATCGCTGCCAAGACCCGCCAATTGCTTGCCTTTACCGCCGCCGGTAATGTTGTTGAGCACCGGACGCAGCACGCCGAACACCAGCACCAGGATGAACAACACGCCGAGAACCTGTTTCACCACATCCCAGAACCAGGGCTGCGAGTAGAACGGAATGTCAGCGATGACTTCGCCACGCTCGGCCGAGAACGGCACGTTGATCACGCTGACGCTGTCACCACGGCTGGCATCAAAACCGACGGCGTCCTGCACCAGACGTGTGAAGCGTGCCAATTCATCGGTGCTCCACGGCGCGCGGGTAGTTTCACCGTTGGCCGCATTGACCTTGACCTGATCATCCACAACGACCGCAACCGACAGGCGATTCAATCGGCCCTGTTGTTGCTTGGTGTGGCTGATGGAACGGTCGAGCTCGAAGTTCTTGGTGGATTGTTGACGCTTGTCCGCCGGGTACGGTGCCAGCATTGGCTGACCGGTTGCCGGGTCCATGATTTGCTGGCCGTTGGCATCCAGCAGCGGCTGACCTGGCTGCACCATGCCAGCGGAAGCGCTCGAGCCACCGGTGGTTTGTGGTGCTGAAGCCGGCGATGGCGGCTGGTTGCTCAGCGCACCGGGAACGCCTTGCGGGCCGTTGCTGGCGGTGCGCTGCTCGGACGTCGATTGCTCGCTGCGCAGGGCCGGCTGATCCGGATTGAACTGCTCCGAAGTCGACTCGACTGCACTGAAATCCACGTCGGCGGAGACTTCAGCCTTGTAGCGATCGTTACCCAGCACTGGCTGCAGAATATTGTGCACACGCTGTGTGAGCATGCTTTCCATGCGGCGGCTGTAATCGAATTGCTTGCCGGCCATGGTCAGTTCGGAGTTTTCCGCCTGATCGGAGAGCAAGGTGCCCTTCTGGTCGACGACGGTGATCTGCGACTTGCTCAACTCAGGAACGGCGGTCGACACCAGGTTGATGATGGCCATGACCTGGCCCGGTTCCAGCGAACGGCCTGAGTAAAGCTCGACCAGCACCGATGCGCTGGGCTTGCGTTCATCACGCACGAATACCGAGCTTTTCGGAATCGCCAGGTGCACTCGGGCGCCCTTGACGTTGTTCAGGCTGGAAATGGTCCGCGCCAGTTCACCCTCAAGGCCGCGACGATAACGGGTCGCCTCCATGAACTGACTGGTCCCCAGGCCCTGGTCCTTGTCGAGGATTTCAAAACCGATGTTGCCGTCGCTGGGAGTGACACCAGCAGCGGCGAGCTTGAGCCGCGCGCGCGCTACATCATCGGCCTTGACCAGCAAGGCACCGGAGTTGGGTTCAACGGTGTAGGGAATGTCGGCAGCGGCCAGGGTTTCCATGACCTGCTTGGCGTCCATACCGGCAAGGCTGCCGTACAGCGGCCGATAGTCGGGTTGCTGCGACCACAGCACCACGGCAAAACCAATCGCCACGCTCGCAGCCAGGCCAACCAACAGGCCTACCTGACGCAGCATGGTCATCTCGGAGAGGTTTTCCAGGAAGGACAGACCAAACAACGGCGGTTTGCCGTCTGCTGGCGTGACCTTGGCCGGAACGTTATCGGCGACTGCTTCTGCCATGACTCAATCTCGTCCTTAAACCGGCATCTGCATGATGTCTTGGTATGCCTGAACCAGCTTGTTACGCACTTGGGTCAACGCCTGGAAAGATACGCTGGCCTTTTGCGAGGAAATCATTACATCTGTCAGGTCGACGCCGCTTTTGCCAATTTCGAAAGCATTGGCCAGTTGGTTCGAAGCCTGTTGGGTGTCGTTGACCTTGTTGACGGCCTGACCGAGCATGTCGGAAAAGCTGCTGCCGCCCATTTCCGGCACTGCAACGGCGGCTTTCGGCTGAGCCATGGCGTCCATTTGCATGGACCGCATGTCCAACATCAACCGATTAAATTCAATACCCTGGCTCATGGTCTACTCTCTCTGACGACCCGCAATTTTTTGACACTCACTCGGCGGATAGAGTGGTGTTAGCAACAAGGGTGCCAGCTCCATGGCGACACTTCATAAAAGTCCGACACCGATCACCGCCCCTGTAGCAGCTGCCGAGCTTGCGAGGCTGCGTTCGAGGACGCAGTCCTCGCAGATCCTGCGTTCGCGTTTTTTCTGGAAAATCTCGTCGCCCGGTTTACGACTGCTTCGCCCGAACGCGGACCGAGCCGAACGCCGCCTCGCAAGCTCGACAGCTGCTACAGATACGGGTCAGGTCGCAAACAAGTAACCTTCGACGTCCATTCCCGCATCGCGCATTTGCGCAAGCTTGTAGCGCAAGGTCCGCGGGCTGATACCCAAGCGCTCGGCCGCCTCCTTACGCCGCCCGCGCTCGGAACGCAAGGTATCGATAATCATCTGAAACTCGCGACGCCGCAGGTCATCGCCCAGCGCGCCCGCTGAATCGCCTTGCGGTGCCTCGACTTCGAGCATGCGTGACGACATTGGAGCCGGTGTCAATGCTGGCAGTGGCGCGCAAGCGACCGGCCCCGCAAGGCAAAAGTCCTGCGGCTGAATCAAACCACCCTGCTGCAAAATCAGCGCCCGCTGAATGGCATTGTCCAGCTCACGTACGTTGCCCGGCCACGGATAACCGATCAGGCAAGCCTGAGCTTCCGGCGACAGCCTGGCAGCGGCATGCTTCATTTTATTGACGTGCTTGGCCAGCAGACGCTCGGCCAGCGGCAAGATATCGGCGGTGCGCTCACGCAACGGACGCCAGGCCAGCGGAAACACCGACAGGCGATAGTAAAGATCTTCGCGAAAGCGCCCCGCCGCCACTTCGCCCGCCAGATCGCGGTTCGTGGTTGCGACCACCCGGATATCCAGCGCAATCGGCTTGCGTGCACCCACGCGCTCGACTTCACGCTCCTGCAACACGCGCAGCAGCTTGGCCTGAAGCCCCAGGGGCATTTCGGAAATTTCATCGAGCAGAATGGTCCCGCCATCGGCCTGCTCGAACTTGCCGGCCTGAGCCGCAATAGCGCCGGTGAACGAACCTTTCTCATGCCCGAACAAGGTCGCCTCGAGCATGTTGTCCGGGATCGCCGCGCAATTGATTGCAATGAACGGCTGACTGGCGCGACGCGAGTGCTGGTGGATGTATCGCGCCAACACTTCTTTGCCGGTCCCCGACTCACCCGAGATCAACACCGTCGAATCACTGCGCGCCACACGAGCTGCCAGCTCAAGCAGCTGCGCACTGGCCGGTTCGAACGCTACCGGGCCTTCGCCCTCTGCGGCGCCGAGACAACCCAGGGCATGGCGCGCCACCAGATCCAGCAACGCCTTGGGCTCGAACGGCTTGACCAGATAGTCCGCCGCCCCCTGACGCATCGCATCGACAGCGCGCTCGACCGCGCCATGAGCGGTCATCAGCAAGACCGGCAACTGCGGCTGACGAATTCGCAACAACCCCAACAACTGATGACCATCCATGCCCGGCATGTTGACGTCACTGACCACCAGATTGAATGACTCGCTCGCCACGGCTTGCAGCGCATCTTCGGCCGAGCCCACTGCGGTGTAGTCGTGACCGGCCAGCAGCAGCGTATCCGTCAATGCTTCGCGCAGCGAGCGGTCATCTTCGACCAGTAAAACCTTGATTGCCATCAGTCTCTTTCCACTCCTTGAGCGCTGGAGAACAACGGCAAGACCACCACCGCACACGTGCCGCGGCCCGGCCGCGAGCGCAGTTGCAATTCTCCCTGATGAGCACGGGCCACCGCCTTGACTACGGTCAGGCCAAGGCCGGTACCGGTGGTTTTAGTCGTAAAAAACGGCTCACCCAGGCGCGCCAGCACAGTGGGGTCGATACCGCCGCCGTTATCGCTGACGCACAGCCGAAGGGTGTTTTCACGGGTGTAGAGATGGACCTTCAGACGGACATCGCCAGCACTGGCCTGAATCGCATTTTCAATCAGGTTCAGCAGCGCGCCGACCAGCGTGTCGCGATTACACAGCAACTCTCCGGCATGACTGTCGCACTGCCAGCGCACCGGATAATCCTGGACATGCGTCAATGCCGCCGCTTGCAGCGAGTGAAGGAGCGCCCCGGGTGTCAGGCGATCAGTCAACGGCAGTTCGCCGCGAGCGAACACCAGCATGTCCCGCACCTGATGCTCAAGCTCATGCAGGCGCTCTTTCAAACGTCCGGCAAACCGCTGCTGGGTAGCGACCGGCAGCTCTTGCTCAGTCAAATGACTGGCATACAGCAATGCTGCGGACAGCGGCGTGCGAATCTGATGCGCCAGGGAAGCGACCATCCGGCCGAGGGACGACAAGCGCTCATGGCGAGCCAATTGGTCCTGCAGGTGCCGGGTTTCGGTCAGGTCGTTAAGCAGCACCAACTGGCCCGGTTCGGCATCCAGCGAGCGCGTGGAAATCGACAGGCGTCGACCATCCTTCAGAGAAATTTCATGACCGTCGTCTTCGCGTGGAGCAAAGCAGCGGGCAATCACATGACGCCACAACTCGCCTTCAAGCGGTAGACCCAGCAGCTCGCAGGCCGCCGGATTGGCTTCGCGCACCATCCCCTGGGCATCGATGACGATGACGCCACCCGGCAACAAGTCGAGAAGGTTTTGCAGCCGGTTGGCCAGGCGTTCTTTTTCGGCCAGCTCTTGCATGCGCTGAGCACTGACCACTGCCAGTTCGCCCTTGAGCTCGGTGACCCGTGCTTCAAGCATGCTGTAGGAATCGGTCAGTTGGCTCGACATCTGACTGAACAGCGCGAACGCCTGCTCAAGGCCAAGCCGACTTGCCTGCTCTACAGAGGACGATTGCCCCGAGACTTCGGAGACAGGGGACATTTGGGCGGCGTGGGGCATCGTGCTCTCTCGCTTGGCTGACCGTCAGTTAAACGGAACGTTGCGAGGGACGTAGCAATACCCGTGCCTAAAAAAAACCGCCCATTATTCAGTGAGTTGAAAAACAGGCGTCAATCATCCGCCTGTTCATCACCTTCGCGACGGCTCATGCCGTACTTGCGCATCTTCTCGACCAGGGTGGTACGACGAATGCGCAGGCGTTCGGCAGCACGCGCCACGATGCCGTTGGCATCATCCAGCGCCTGCTGAATCAGGCCTTGCTCCAGACCACCGAGGTAGTCCTTGAGATCCAGCCCTTCTGGCGGCAGCATGGCGTTAGCGCTGAAGTCCGGGGTATGGCCATTGATGGCTACCCGCTCTTCAAGATCGCTGCGCAAGCTATCGACCAGTTGCTCGTCTTCGTCATCGACATAACGGAATTTCTTCGGCAACTCGACCACACCGATCACGCCGTACGGGTGCATGATCGCCATGCGCTCGACCAGGTTGGCCAGCTCACGGACGTTGCCCGGCCAGCCATGCCGGCACAGCGACATGATCGCTGCCGAGTTGAAGCGAATGGAACCGCGCTTCTCGTGCTCCATGCGCGAGATCAACTCGTTCATCAGCAACGGAATATCTTCAACGCGCTCACGCAGCGGCGCCATCTCGATCGGGAAAACATTGAGGCGGTAGTACAGATCCTCACGGAAGCTGCCGACCTCGATCATGCTTTCGAGATTTTTGTGGGTCGCGGCAATGATTCGCACGTCGACGCTTTGGGTCTTGTTGCTCCCCACGCGCTCGAAGGTGCGCTCCTGCAATACTCGCAACAGCTTGACCTGCATCGGCAATGGCATGTCGCCGATCTCGTCGAGAAACAGCGTACCGCCGTTGGCCAGCTCAAAACGCCCGGCACGGCTGGTGATGGCCCCGGTAAAGGCGCCCTTCTCATGGCCGAACAGTTCGCTTTCCAACAGCTCGGCCGGGATCGCACCGCAGTTGACCGGAACGAACGGCGCGTCGCGCCGCTTGGAGTGATAGTGCAGGTTGCGCGCGACCACTTCCTTGCCCGTACCGGACTCACCGAGGATCAGCACACTGGCATCGGTGTCGGCCACTTGCTGCATCATCTGGCGGACGTGCTGAATTGCCCGGCTGGTGCCGACAAGGCTACGGAAAAGGTTGGGTTCACGGTGACGACCGCGCTCGCGGGCCTGGTCGTACATCTCGCGATAAACCTGGGCGCGGTGCAGGGAGTCGAGCAACTTGCTGTAGCTGGGAGGCATTTCCAGCGTGGAAAGTACCCGGCGACGCTGGTCTTCCGGCAGGTCAATGGAAGAATTATCGCCCATTAACAAAACCGGAAGGAACTCATCCCAGGCAGCGAGTGTCTTTAACAGGCCCGGAAGTGAGCCAGGAGCATTTACAGTCCCGATAAGGACGCAAATAACTTCACGACTTGATGACAAAGAGCCGACAGCCTGCTGCCAATCATGGCTACCGCAGGGTAAATTTTCTTCGCCAAGAAAATTTAAAATCACCGCCAGGTCGCGGCGGCGGACGCTATCGTCATCAATCAGCAGAATTTTGGTTTCACGCCACATGCAATAGCAACTTCCCTAGTCAACTCAATGCCCGAAATAAGTGGGCAAGCTAGACGCTTGCAGGCACGTTAAGCCTGATAGACGCCTGAAATCTTCAAACAGCCACTAGTTAAGTCAAAAAACCGTACACAGTCAAATTTATGACGCACTACGATCGGATTAACTGAGGATTAACCGAACAGATGGTAAACCTTTGCCGCATTTTGCGCTTGGGTCATCTGTGACATCTCGTCGACTATCGCCTGACGCTCCTCCGTTGTCACTTCCAGCAACTGCCTATAGACCGCCAGCAGACTTTCCAGGTTCTCGCGCAGAACCTGCTCATCTACCGGAGCCTCACTGAGCACATCGTCAACACAGGCACGGCAAGCAGCGTCCAGTTTGCCGATGGCATCCCAATTGCGCGCAGCCAACGCATCAATGAGCGCTTCACGGGTTTCTTCAATCCGTTGCAGTGCATGGTTCATGATGTCTTCCTCAGACCCGCAGGCCTATTGCGGTGCAATTTCATCCCAGCCACTTTTCAGGGTAGCCAGCAAACCTGACACCTCATCGATCATCTCGGCGCTGTTCAGGCGATTAGCCTCCATCAGCCGGGTCATCATGTAAGCGTACAAGTTATCCAGTTGCTGGAGCGAAGCCGGATCGCTGGTTTTTTCGGGATTCAAGCCATCACGCAGGCCGATGATAATGTCGACCGCCTTGCCCACCATCAACCCCTTGAGCGCGATATCGCCACGAGCCATGGCGCCCTTGGCCTGAGCCATGCGGTCCAGCCCTCCCTCCATCAGCATCTGCACCAGACGATGAGGGCTGGCTTCAGATATCTGCGCATGGGAATTGACCTTCTGATACTGACGAAGGGCTCTCATGGGATTCATGCTTCTACCTCGTAACAGGTAACAACTAAAAAGGATTGGCTCTGATCTTTATGTCGACGCTGGCGCAAAAAACTTTAACACTGACTGGCGACTCAAGAAAAAACCCAGGTACCGCCTTACAGCTTGCCTGGGTTTTTTGCATTTCAATCCGAATCAGTTGCTGGATTTCGGATTATTGAGCGCATTGAGCGTACTCATGATGCTATCGCCCTGCGCCTTGAGCTTGGCCACCAGAGAATCCATCGCATTGTACTTGGCGCTCAAGCTGGCCTGCAGACCCGTTATGCGCGAGTCCAAAGCGTCCTGCTGTTTCTTCAAGTCGGTCAGACTGTCAGCCAGGCTCGCCGCACGACTCGCGAAGGTACCGGTCTTGCTCAGCGCGAAGCTGTCGGTCGCCGTTTTCATCCGCGCCAGCAAACCGTTGCCACCGGTGAAGATACCATTGATGTCTGCGGCATTGGTAAGCACTGCCGCGTCCCACTTCTTGTCATCGATCGACAGCATGCCGGTTTTCTGATCCGTCGTGATACCGAACTGTGCCAGCGCTTTCAACGAGCCGGTGCCCGACATCGAGTTCAACTCGTTACGCACCGAAGACAGCAGCGAACGCAGCGAAGCATCGCCGGTCAGCGCGCCAGAGGTGAGCGAACCATCAGGGTTTGTGGTCACCTGGGTTTCAGCATTGACCGCCTTGATCAAGGCGTTGTAGGTATCGACAAAGCCCTTGACCGAGGACTTCAGAGTCGTGCCGCTGGCGGTCACGGAAATGGTGGTTGGCGTAGGTTGCGCGACCGCAGGCGGAGTCACTGTCGGCACCGCCGAGGTCGACAGCAATTTGATGCTGACACCACTCACCGCATCGGAAACAGTGTTGCTCTTGGACGTCATCGAAATGCCGTCGATGGTGTAATTGGCGTTTTGAGGCGCAGTGATCACCGAGGTACCGACTTCCAGCCCGGAATTACCCGACAGGGTCAAATCCGTTCCCAGCCCGGTGGTGCTCGACGTCAATACCAGCCGAGAGCCGCTTGCGTCGCTCAAAATGTTGGCGCTCAGCCCTTGGTTGGCGTATTGCGAGTTGATCGAGTCACGCACCTGTTGCAACGTGGCACCTACAGGAATGCTGACATCATAATTGGTGCCCGCCTGCCCGATGGTCAGGGTTGTCGGGGTCGCGCCGCTGTTGACAACAGAAGACGCACCACCAGCAAAAACCGGTGTAGATATCTTCGAAGCCGCCGCCAGTTGAGTGACCACCAGCGAGAAATTGCCGGCAGCAGCACCGTTGCCGGTCGTGACCGTGGCGACCTTTTCATCTGAAGACGAACCGGCCAACCCGCTGAAACTGGCCGTCGTGCTCATCGTCGTCAAGGCACCACGAAAGGCATCCAGCGCCGCCTGGATCTTGCCGATGGACGACAGCGAGGTGGTGGCTTTCAGCGTCTGGCTGTTGATCTGTGTCTGCTTGGGAGCTCGCTCGGCATCCACCAAAGACTTCACAATTGCCTGGGTATCGATGTTCGAACCAATACCGCTAACCGTTGTACCCGCCATCGTTTCTCTCCTTATCCAGTGGCTGCCGCTTTCTTGACGAAGAGCGCCTCAAGCATCGACAGCAACAAAATTCATGCCAGCTCAGGCCTTGCCGTCAAACAGCAGACTGCTGGCGTCGTGTAGGCTTTGTGCCAACTTTAGTGCAGTTTCCGAAGGGATCTGGCGAATCACTTCACCGGTTTCGGTGGCAATGACCTTGACCACGATCTGGTGCGTAGAATCATCAATGGAAAAATCCAGTTTGCGCTGAGTAGCCTGGACGAAATCCCGAATATCGGTGACAGCCTTTTCCAGATCGGCGCGCTTAGGCTCCGATACCGCAGACACGCCGGCGTCAGCCTTGGGTTTTTCCGGGGAGCCAGCCACTGGTGGTGTTGCGCCCTGAGGGGCCACCGGGGGATAAGACAGGTTCAACTTGACGCTCATGTCCATGCTGATCTCCTCATCACGAAAAAGACGAAAGGGCACGTAACGCGCCCTTCCGTCAGTTACCAAGCGCCGATATTACTGAAGCAGCTTCAGTACAGCGGCTGGCAGCTGGTTGGCCTGAGCCAGGATTGCGGTCGAAGCCTGCTGCAGGGTGTTTTGCTTGGTCATCTGAGCACTTTCAGAAGCGAAGTCAACGTCCTGGATCACGCCACGGGCAGCAGTGGAGTTGTCCGAGATGCTGCGCAGGTTGGCCACGGTGCTGTCGAAACGGTTTTGTACCGCGCCGAGGTCAGCACGCTGGGAGTCGATGTTGCTGATGGCCTGGGTGATCACGTCAACAGCGTTTTGCGCGTTGGCAGCAGTGGTCACATCAGTGTTGCTGACAACGGTCTTGGCAGAGCTGGCAGAAGTGGCTGCACCAAACAGGCCGGTTACACCAGCGCCGCTCATCGAGTAGCTGTTGGTGGAGTTCAGCGAAACAGCGCCAGTCACCTGGATTGCACCTGCGGCAGCAGCAACTGGAGCGCCACTGTAGTTGCCTGCACCGTCTTTGGCGTCAACAGTGATACCAGCGATTGCACCGGCGTCGCCACTGTTCAGGGTGATGTTTTCACCGGTGTCGGATTTGATTTCCAGGTTGTTGGTGGTGGCGTTGAAATTAACGCTGATGCCCAGCTTGGCAGCGTTGGACTTCAGTTGGTCAGCCAGACCAGCAGTGTCGGTCACACCGACCATGCTGACAGCGGCGCCGGCGCCTACCTTGATGGTGAAGTTGGCGCTGCCGGTGGCGGAACCGGTGATGGCTGCAGTATTTACACCGAACTTGACTTCAGTGCTGGCAGTAGCCGACAGACCACCGATAGCGCCGTTCAACTGAGAAGCAGTGACCTTGGCCGACTGACCTGCACCGATGACGATGTTAGCGGTTTGGCCGCCACCGGTTACAGCGATAGCACCACCGGCAACGCCGGTCGCGCTTGGCGTGATGGCCAGGCTTTTCAGCTGCTGGGAGCCGATGTTGTTAGCCGAAACGTCACCCAAAGTCATGCCAATGGTTTCGTTGGCGTTAGCACCAACCTGGAAATTGGTAGTACCGAAAGAACCGTCCAGAATCTTGCGGCCACCGAAAGTAGTGGTGGTGGCGATACGGGTCAACTCGGAAGTCAGTGCAGAGTATTCAGCGTTGTTCGACTTGCGGTCTTCAGCGCTTGGCGAACCGTTCGCGGAAGCCAGAGCCAGGGTACGCATTTTCTGCAGGATGTTGGTGGATTCCTGCATTGCGCCTTCAGCTGTTTGCGCAATGGAGATACCGTCACCGGCGTTCTTGATGGCAGTGCCCAGGCCGTTGATCTGGCTGGTCAGACGGTTGGAGATCTGCAGGCCGGCCGCGTCGTCTTTTGCACTGTTGATACGCAGGCCGGAAGACAGGCGTTGCATCGAGGTTTGCAGGGAGCTGGAAGCTTTGTTCAGATTGTTCTGAACGGTCAGCGATGCAAGGTTGGTGTTTACGGTTAAAGCCATGACGAAATCCTCGTTGGATGGATACTGCGGCTTCCGGCCCTGACATCCGTCGGGTGTGGCCTAGAGAACCTTCGTAATAGTTATCGTCGTGAAAACACTTTGCTTGAGGGGTTTTTTGGAATTTTTTAGTGGCAGCGTGCCAGCCCTTTATTTTCAAGGGTTTGAAGCCAAAAACGTGGCGTCAACGAAACGCAAAACGCCCGAGAACTTTCGTTCCCGGGCGTTTTTACGATCGCTGCAAGGGCGGGTAATCAAGGACGATAGATAATCGCCGAGCCCCATGACAAGCCCACGCCAAAACCGCTGAGCGCCACGCGTTTCCACTTGGAATCGAACACATGGTTCTGCAACAGCAGCGGAATGCTCGACGAAACGGTATTACCGGTTTCAAGCATGTCCTTGATGAACTTCTCCGGTTCAGCCTCTTCAAAGCGGCGCGCAACGGCATCGACGATGGCCGCACTGCCCTGGTGAATGCAGAAGGCATCGATATCGCTGGCTTGCAGGTCAGACTCATCGAGCAGCTCATGCAAATGCGCCGGGACTTTCAGCAGCGCAAAGTTGAACACCTGACGACCGTTCATGAAGAACACGCCATCAGAGACCTTCAAGTGCGGCGCCCCCGAACCGTCAGTGCCGAACTTCGCCTTGCCGAGGCGCCAGGTCGGGTCTTCGCCCATCCAGGTTGCCGTCGCGGCATCACCGAACAACATGGTGGTATTGCGATCTTCCGGGTCAACGATCTTCGAATAGGGGTCGGCGGTCACCAGCAGGCCATTTTTCAGCCCTGTCGCCTCCATGAAGCCCTTGAGCGCATAGATGCCGTAAACATAACCGGAACAACCGAGGGAAATATCGAAGGCGGCAACGCTGGTCGGCAGCCCCAACTTGTCCTGAACGATTGCCGCAGTGTGCGGCAGGCCTTCCTCATCACCGTTCTGAGTGACAACGATCAAGGCATCAATGGATTCACGCTTGAGTTCAGGGTTGGCTGCAAACAGCGCATTGACTGCTTCGACGCACAGATCGGAGGTTTCCTGATCAGCGCCTTTGCGCGGCAAAAAGGCCGAGCCTATCTTGCCGAGAATGAAGGTTTCATCCTTGTCGAATTTTGCACCCTGGGCGTAGTTGTCAACCCCGGCTGCCGGCACGTAACTCGCTATACTTTTTATGCCAATCATTATGGCTTCCCAATAATAAACAGCTGAATATCACCACTCAGAAGGTCGAGGGTGTCGACAGTCAGGGGCTGCACCAGCCCAAACCGGTGGCAATGGCGGGAGTCGATGACGACATTGAACAGGCCCGCACCCTTCACCGCCCGCAGACAGGATACAGTGAAGATGCGCGTTTTGACTGACGGGTCACTCCGACTGCGAAGCTTTATGTATTTTTGCGACTAAAGCCACCCTGAAAATTCATTTTCGGCCTGACGGCAGAGCAAAAAAAACGGCCAGCCCTCGATTAAAAGGACTGGCCGCCAAGGCTTGACGCCCGATCAAAGCTTGTTGAACAGGCCCAGCTGGGAAATCTTCGAGAACGCCAGCTGCGCCGCCTGCAACATGGTTTGTTGCAAGGTCAGGCGGGTCAGCACTTCCGCAGGATCAGTGTTCTTGATATCCGATTGCGTAGAGGCATTGATCAAGCCGGCACTCTGATTCTGCTCGCTCTGCAGATCCATCACATTACCCCGGGCACCGATGGCTCCCCGAGTAAGGTCGACCTGATTCTTCGCGTTACCCAGGTTGGCAATCGCCGAGGCTATCGATTCCTTAAGATGACGTTGCGCCGTCGGGTTGCCCTGCACCGGCGTTTCGAGCGCCTGACGCAACTGGCTCACTGTATCGAGCACATTCTGGGTCTGGTGAGCATTAACCGATACGTCGAACTGATCATTGGCCGCAGGCGTACCGCTCATGGTGAAACTGATGCCGGCCGCCGTCGCGACACCGGCCGTCACCGTACCCGACGACACCGCCTGACTGCTGCTCGTCAATGGACTCGCGTACAGGTCAAACGTGGTTGCACTGGTGAACTTGAGTACCGCACCGCCGTCCGGGAAGAAACCCGCATAGTCCGCCGGGTTGGTGACCGTACTCTGACTGACCAGCGCGGTAGAGGGGTTACCCGGATTGCGTGTACTGGCAATGGTGTCCGGCTTGGTCGTCAGCTGAAAACTGTGGCCCGCGATCACCGCGTCCGCATTGATGGCCGTGTCGCCGCTTTGAAAGGTGACATCCAAGCCGAATGTCACGCCACGGAAATTGATATCGGAACCGCCCTTGGCATTCGGATCGAAGGTGCCACCCTGGGTCGCTTCGGCAGTGACGTCATTGCCTGCCCCATCCTTGATCTGAAACTGGGTGCTGCTCAGAAACGACAGCGTGTAAGGCTCACCGCTGCGAAAGCTGGAGTTGAAGGTCGGGCCGGAGCTCACCAACCCGGGCGACAGCGCCACGCGCCCGTCATCGACAGCCGGCGCGGTCATGGTGGTCTGGCTGCGGCTCGCGTTGACTGCCTGCTGGAAAACACTCCAGCCAGAATCGTTGAGCCCCAACGACATCGAATCACCGATTTTCAGCTGGAGCTGAGTCTGGTCACCCTTGTAGCTATAGGTGCCGTCCGCGTTGCGCGCAAAGGGGGCAGTATCATTACTGGCTCCGGAAAACAGGAAGTTGCCGTTGGCATCCTTGCTGTTCATCAGACTCAAAAGCTGCTGCTCGGACTGATCGAGTTCAGCAGCGATGGACTTGCGGTCATCGTCGTTCAACGAACCACCACCGGCACGCACTGCCAACTCACTGACTTTCTGCAGCACGTTGTTGACACTGTCGAGCACGCTCTCTTCCTGGGCCTGAGCAGTCTTGAGCGCGGTGATGTTGTTGGTGTACTGGCCCAGCATTGCGCTCTGCTGATCAAGCTGCAGCAAGCGAGCAGCACCTACCGGGTCATCGCCCGCCGTCTCGAGCTTGACGCCACTGCTGGCCTGATCGGCGGACTTGAGCAGGTTGTTGAAGTTGCGCTGATAGTTGGCCGCGGTATTTTGATAAAACTGTGCAGTAGAAATACGCATGATCTACGGCTCCTTAAAGGCTGTTGATCAGAGTGCTGAAAATTTCCTGCGCAGCCTTGATGATCTGCGAAGAAGCGCTGTAGTACTGCTGAAACTTGACCAGATGGCCGGTTTCCTCATCGAGGTCGACACCGGACAAGGAGTCGCGAGCCGCAGCAGCCCCCTTGAGGAGCGTGTCGTTGGCGGTGCCATCCATCTGGCCTTGCTTGGCCTTCGCGCCGACCTCGGAAACCAGACCGCCATAGGCATCCGAGAAGCTGACACCCGGACTGGTCGTGGTTGCACCCACTGTGGCCTTCGACTGAAGGCCCAGCAATGCCTGCGCGTTACGATTGTCAGTACTGCTGGCCGCGGTCATCGAGACATTGAAACTGTCACCCGAAACCGGATTACCGCTGACCGTCATTTCAAAGTTGAAGTTCTGGGCTGCCCCCAGCGAATCGGTGTAAGGCACCGGAATGCTCAGTTTGTTGCTTTGCCCAGGCACGATACTGCCCGTCCCCAGACTGTTGCCCTTGGCGTCCAGCACCTCGTAAGCGTTGGCAGACGTCATGAGCATGCGCACAGGCATCGCCGTCTTGATAGCGTTCTGCATATCCTGGCTCTGGACAGGGTTGTAGATATCCAGAGTGGAGGTCAACGTCGGCTGACTGACCGAGCCCGTGCCTTTGTTGCCCTGGGCAAGAGTCGAGGTCAACGGCGCGGAAGTCGACAGACGCTTGGTGTCGGTCATCACTGTCGAAAGGTCCCCGGCGCCGCTGCGGGTCGGGGTGATCTTGAAGTTGTCACCGGCGCTCACCCCGGCCGCACTGTTCAGGCTCAGAGAGAAGCCGTCGATCACCGGCGCCGGAGAGGCCCCCAGGGTAAAGCTGCCCATGTCGGTGTTGTCCGACAGGCGCTTGACGCTGTAACCCGTGGCGCTGGTGAAGGTCACCTGGTAATCGCTGGTACTTAACTTGCTGGTGTCCTGGATCGTGACATTAAGGTTGCCCGACGCGGGATTGTTGTTGCTACTGGCAATGCTGCGCTGACTGATGGCCGTTGCACTGTTGATATTGCTGAACAGGGCAGCACCGAACTCACCGTTCTGATCCAGGCCCTGCCCCAGCTGCCTGTTCACCTGATCGGAAACGACCATGGCGATACGCCCCAGCGCATTGGTCGCTGGCGCCAGCACGTCGTCGCGGTAACGCAGCAAACCACCCATCTCGCCGCCGGTCACGGCGGAAGTGATATCCAGCGTCGAGAAGCCGCGATTCATGATGATCGAACTGCGGGTCGGGTCGCTCTTGTCGGTAGAAACCTGAAGCGAGTTGGCGGTACTGCCCATGACCAGCGGTTGACCGCCCGTCATATAGATATCGTAGCTGCCATCGCGCTCGACAACTTGCGTGCCCACTAACTGAGAGAGCTGGCGAACCGTTTCGTTGCGCTGATCCATCAGGTCGTTTGGCGCGCTGCCAGTACCATTAGCTGCCGTGATCTTCTGGTTGTAGGTCGCAATGGTTGAGGCCAGTTTATTGACCTGATCCACCATCGAGCCCATCTGAGCATTGATGTAGGAGCCCTGCTGCTTAAGCTGATCGGACATGGCGTTGAAGCGACTGCTCAGACTCTGGGAGTTGGTCAGCAGTGCCTGACGCGCAGCGGCGTCATTCGGCGTCGAAGACAGCGTCTGCAAAGAAGAAAAGAACGACTGCATCACTTTGGTGATGCCGGTCCCGCTATCGGACAACAACTTGTCGACCTGCGTCACCTGGCTCAAGTAGGCCTGGGCATCGCTACTTAGCGAAGTGGTGAGCTGCAATTGCTTGTCCAGATAGGCGTTATACACCCGACGCACGTCCGCCAAGGTCGTGCCAGTGCCGATGAATACGTTGCCGTACTGAATCGAGGCCTTGCTGCTCTGCACGGTTTGCTGACGTGAATAGCCGGCCGTATCAACGTTGGCAATGTTGTTGCCGGTCACCGCCAAAGACGATGAGGCCGCACTCAACCCCGACATCCCGATATTGAGCAAACTCATGATTCAGACCTTATACCTTATGCCTATAAAGGCGTCGTGGAAGAGCCCGCCGCAGCGTAGTTCTGGTAACTCTTCATCTGCTTGGCTATCTGCGAAATCTTGCGGGCGTAGCCCGGGTCGGTTGCATACCCGGCCTTTTGCAACTCGCGTACAAACTGTTCTGGGTTATCGGCCGACTTCACAACATCTTGATAGCGATTATTGGTTTGCAGCAATGTCACAAGGTCATGGAAGCTGTCCTTGTAAGAGGCATAGGAACGGAACTCGGCCGTCTCCTTGACCATCTCGCCATTCCTGAATTCGCTGGTGATCGCCCGCGCCGAATCGCCCGTCCAACTGCTGCCAGCCTTGATGCCGAACAGGTTATGACTGCTGCTGCCATCCTGGGCACGCATGACCGATTTACCCCAACCGGTTTCCAGGGCCGCCTGGGCCACCAGATAACGCGGATCGACGCCAATGCGGTCGGCGGCTTCCTTGGCCATCGGCATCATCGTATTGACGAATTCGTCGGCAGAGCTGAAGGCTTTCTTCGCCGGCGCCAACGGAATTTGAGCCATGGCACGACCATAAATCTGCATCCGCCCGCTCGATCCCGAATCCGTTTGCGAAGCCAGCCAATCGCCATTGAACAGCGGACCGGAGCCGGTCTTCATGCCTTGAGGCGCCTGGATGTTGTTGAGCGCCGTTGCGCTGGTCGCAGCGGTCGTCGATGCCGACGGCACCAGGCCGGCGAGCAAGCGATCCGCGAGTTTCGGCGGCAGCGCCAGACGACGCTGGTTGAGCATCGCCACGTCATTGCGGTGCCCATCGAGCGATTGCTGCGGCGGATTGACCGCACGCGACGCCCACAACGGCCGCTGGCCATTGAGCCGAGACAACGGCCCGTCGGTGCCCACCGTACCGGCAGCCACCGGCGTTGATACTGCCGCTTTCGCTGCTTCCTGCTTGGCCGCAGACATTGCCGCCGCCTCGCCCGGCGCCAGCGGTTTGTTCTTCGACATCTGGCGCATCAGCACGTCGGCCAGACCGATACCATGACCCTGACGAGACATGGAAACCGCCAACTGCTGGTCGTACATTTCCTGGTACTGCTTGGCCGCAGGCGTGTTGAGCGGATTGTCCTTGCCCAGGGTCTCGGTGGCCGAGCGCATGGACTTGAGCATCTCGCCGAGGAACAGCGACTCGAACTCCTGCGCCACCTTGCGCATGTTCGCATCGCTGTTCTTGTCACCGACCTTGAGCTGGTTAAGCCGGTTCAGGTCCGAGTACGACCCCGAATCGCCGCTGCTGACCAACCCGCTCTTGTGAAGATCCATGTTCGCCATATCAGATCACGATCAGGTCGGCTTGCAGGGCGCCAGCCTGCTTCAATGCTTCAAGGATCGCCATCAAGTCACCCGGCGCCGCGCCGACCTGATTCACCGCACGGACAATCTCGTCCAGCGTGGTACCAGGGCCAAACTTGAACATCGGCTTGGCTTCCTGTTGAGCATTGACCCGGGAACGCGGCACGACGGCGGTCTGACCGTTGGACAAAGGTCCTGGCTGACTGACAATCGGGTCTTCGGTGATGGTTACGGTCAGGCTGCCATGAGTCACGGCGGCGGGTGAAACCTTGACGTTCTGGCCGATCACGATAGTGCCGGTCCGCGAGTTGATGATGACCTTGGCCACCGCCTGACCCGGATCGACTTCGAGGTTTTCCAGGATCGACAAGTAGTCGACGCGCTGGCTCGGATCGAGCGGCGCGGTGACGCGAATCGAACCGCCATCAATCGCCTGTGCAACACCAGGGCCGAGCATGTTGTTGATCTTGTCGACCACGCGCTTGGCGGTGGTGAAGTCGGAGCGATTGAGGTTCAGGGTCAGGCTGTTGCCCTGATTGAAACCGCTCGGCACCGAACGCTCGACCGAAGCACCACCCGGGATGCGACCGGCCGACGGAACGTTGACGGTAATCTTCGAACCGTCGCGACCTTCAGCGTCAAAACCACCGACCACCAGGTTGCCCTGGGCGATCGCATAGACGTTACCGTCGATACCCTTGAGCGGCGTCAGCAGCAAGGTGCCGCCACGCAGGCTCTTGGAGTTGCCGATCGAGGATACGGTGATGTCGACCTGCTGACCCGGCTTGGCAAACGCCGGCAAATCGGCACTGACCGACACTGCCGCGACGTTCTTCAACTGCACGTTGCCAGAGCCGGCCGGCACCTTGATGCCGAACTGCGAGAGCATGTTGTTGAAGGTCTGCAGAGTGAACGGGGTTTGCGTGGTCTGGTCACCCGTGCCGTTAAGCCCGACGACCAGGCCGTAGCCGATCAATTGGTTGGAACGCACGCCCGAAATACTGGCGATGTCCTTCAACCGCTCGGCCTGAACGCCGAGGGAGGTGGACAGCAACAACACGGCCGCCATCAGGTGCTTGAAATTAAACATGAGTCGTTTCATCACCTAGAAAGGGAACAGCGGGCTTAGGAAGAAACGGTCGAACCAGCCTGGCTGACTCGCGTCGGCAAACGAACCGGTGCCCGAATAGGTGATCCGTGCATCAGCGATACGCGTCGACGGCACCGTGTTATCGGTAGCAATATCGTCTGCCCGGACCAGACCGGCAATGCGCACCAGCTCATCACCGGTGTTGAGGGTCATCCACTTCTCGCCACGCACGGCAATGATGCCGTTGGGCAGCACGTCGGCAACGGTGACGGTGATCGAACCGACCAGGCTGTTGCCCTGCCCTGCCTTGCTGTCGCCCTTGGTCGCGCGGTCACCGTTGTAATTGGCACCCAGACTCAGCGGACTGTTGGCGGCCGGGGTGCCACCGAACAACGAGGTCAGACCGATTCCGGCCTTGCTGGTCTTGTCCACCTGGGAGTTGGCGTTTTTACTGGCCTGGGTCTTCTCGTTCAGGGTGATGGTGATGATGTCACCGACCCGGAACGCCTTGCGGTCGCTGTACAGGTTCTGCTCGAAACCGGCCTGATAGATCGAGCCGTTGTTCGCCGCTGCAGGCAGCGGTGTACGAGGCAACACGGGCGCGTAGTAGGGGTCATTGGGCTTCGGCGTCGGACCGACGCAGCCCGCGAGCACGGCGATCCCACTCAATGCGAGAACAGATACAAAGCGATTCATGACCCTACCTCACGGTGTTGCAGGCGGCTGCATGCCGCCTCATAGACTTGATTACAGATTCTGCGTTACGAACGAGAGCATCTGGTCGGCGGTAGAAATCACCTTGGAGTTCATCTCGTAAGCGCGTTGAGTGGTGATCATGTTGACCATCTCTTCAACGGTGCTGACGTTGGAGGTTTCCAGGGTGTTCTGCAGCGTGGTACCAAAACCGTTCAGGCCCGGCGTACCGATTTGCGGCGCGCCACTGGCGGCGGTTTCCTGGAACAGGTTGTTGCCCATCGCCTGCAGACCGGCCGGGTTGATGAAGTCGGCGGTTTGCAGGTTGCCGATCACTTGCGCGGCAGCAGCGCCCGGAACGGTGATCGACACGGTGCCGTCACGACCGACGGTGAAGGTCTGTGCATTGTTCGGAATGACGATGGCCGGTTCCAGGGCAAAGCCGCTGGCGTTGACGATCTGGCCATTGGAGTCCAGGTGGAACGTACCGTCACGGGTGTAGGCGGTGGTGCCATCCGGCTGCAGGATCTGGAAGAAACCGCGACCGTCGACCGCCATATCCAGCGGTTGGTCGGTGGTTTGCAGGCTACCGGCGGTGAAGTTTTTCTGAGTGCCGACAATGCGCACACCGGTACCCAATTGCAGACCCGACGGCAGTGCGCTGTCCTGGGTCGACTGGGCGCCTGGCTGACGCTTGATCTGGTACAACAAGTCCTGGAACTCGGCACGGTCACGCTTGAAACCCGTGGTCGATACGTTTGCCAGGTTGTTGGAAATAGTCGTCAGGTTGGTGTCCTGGGCGGACAGACCTGTTTTGGCAACCCATAGAGCCGGAAGCATTCAATTCTCCTCGTGCGCCTGTTTTACGGCGCGACGTTCTGATAATTAGCTGATCTGCAAGACCCGAGCCATGGCCTGGTCGTCGTCTTTGGCGGTGTTCATCATCTTGATGTGCAGCTCGAATTGCTTGGACAAGGCCAACACCGAGGTCATCTCTTCAACGGCATTGACGTTGCTCGACTCAAGGAAGCCCGACACCAGTTGCACATTGGCATCGACCGGTGCCGGCTTGCCGTCTGCGGTGTTGATCGAACCGTCCAGCCCCTTGGTCATGTTCTTGATGTCCGGGTTGACCAGCTTGATGCGGTCGATTTCTGCGATGACGCGCGGACCTTCACCCATTGACCGAATGCTGATGGTGCCGTCCTGACCGACTTCGATTTTCTGCTCGGGCGGCACGGCAATCGGGCCACCGTTGCCCATGACCGGCATGCCGTTGCCGGCGCGCAGCACGCCCAAGGCGTCGACATTCAGGCTGCCGGTGCGCACATAGCTTTCACCACCGTTCGGATTCTGTACGGCAATCCAGCCGCTGCCCTGAACCGCTACATCAAGGTCGCGACCGGTTTCAATCATCGCGCCTGGAGAGAAGTCGGTGGCCGGACGTTCGGACAGGGCAAACGCTCGCGCCGGAAAGCTGTCGCCAAACACCGGCATCGACCGCGCCTGCTCCAGGTCTTTCTGAAAACCGTTGGTGGAGATGTTCGCCAGGTTGTTGGCATGAGCCTTTTGCGCCAGTGCGTTCTGGCTGGCGCCGGTCATTGCCACATAAAGGTACTTGTCCACAGTCTTTCCTCTGCATGTCGGACGTTTGCCGCCCACCGCTGTACTGTTGAGCCTCAAGCAATTTGCAGACCAACTTTCACGCAGGGGTTCGAAGCCCTATAAACAAAGGACTTGAGAGGAATTGGAGGAGAATGGGCAATGGCATCAAAGACGAAAAACCGGCGCGGTTATGCCGCTTACGGCAAGTGTCGGCCTTTTACACGCGACACATTCACCGTGGCGAGGGAGCTTGCTCCCGCTGGGCTGCAAAGCAGCCCCAAAAACAACAATGAAGTTCCAGCAGGCATTACCCGCCGACGGAAGTTGCGGCCGCTTCGCGCCCGAGCGGGAGCAAGCTCCCTCGCCACAAAGAGCCCGTCCACCACAAGCTATGCGCCCGGTTCTTTACCGACTTCGTATTCACGCAGTTTGTTGGCGATGGTGGTATGAGAAACCCCGAGGCGCTTGCCCAGCAGGCGACTGCTCGGGTACTCGGAATACAGCTGCTCCAGCACCGCCTTTTCGAAACGCCCGACAATCTCGTCCAGCCCGCCTTCCAGCGAGAAATCCCCCAGAGGCTGGCGCACGCCGTAATCCGGCAGGCGAATATGCTCCGCCTTGACCGTGCCGCCGTCACACAGCGAAACCGCCTGAAACAGCACGTTCTCCAACTGCCGGACATTGCCCGGCCAGTGGTAATGACTGAGCCGCTCCATCGCCGCCGGTGCCAGCTTCGGTAGTGGACAACCAATCTGCCGACTGGCCTGATCGAGAAAGTGCTCGACCAGCGGCGTCAGACCGTCGAGGCATTCACGCAGCGGCGGGATGTGCAGCGAAAGCACATTCAATCGATGGTAGAGATCCTGACGGAATTCACCGCTGGCACACAGTTCAGACAAATCGACCTGGGTGGCGCAAATCACCCGCACATCCAGGTAAACCTCTTCATCGCTGCCGACCCGGCGGAAGCAACCGTCCTGCAAGAACCGCAGCAGTTTCACCTGCAAGCGCGGGCTCATTTCCCCGACTCCATCAAGAAACAACGTACCGCCCGCGGTCAATTCCAGCAGCCCGAGCTTGCCTTCGGCGCGCGCCCCTTCGAACGCACCCGGGCCATAACCGAACAGCTCGGTCTCGGCCATCGATTCTGGCAATCCGGCACAGTTGAGCGCCATCAACGGCGACTGCCCGCGCGGGCTGGCCAGGTGGCAGGCGCGCGCCAACAGTTCTTTACCGGTGCCGGTCTCGCCCTCGATCAGCAGCGGCGCATCCAGTGGCGCCATGCGCCGCGCTTCACGCACCACCGCGGCCATGACCTTCGAACTTTGGAAAATGCTATCGAAACCGCGCAACTCCTGCTTGCGCACGTTATAGATGCGTTCGCCGACCCGGTCCGCCCGGTGCAACGTCAGCACCGCACCAGCCATGGCCTCGCTGTCGTCATGCTCCGATTGCAACGGCGCGATATCGGCCAGGAACACGTCGCCCTTGACCTTGACCCGCAAGCCATTGATCCGCGATTTATTGGCGCGAACAAGCTCCGGCAGATCGAAGTCCTCGGCATACCGCGACAAGGGAATGCCCGGCACCTCGTCCACCCGCACCCCGAGCAATTGCGCGGCGGCACGGTTGGCCGCGACGATCGAGCCGCCCATGTCGATCGACAGCACCGGAAACTCCAGCGCGCCGAGCAAGGCGTTCAGCTCCATGTGCCGACGCTCGCTGGGCATCAGCCCTACGCGCTTGACGCCAAATACACCGGTGATGGCCTCGAACTTCGGACGCAGTGCCTGGAACTGAAGGTTGATCAGGTTCGGGCAATGCAGATAGATCGCGTTGCCATGCTCGCCGCCGACCTCACCCCGGGCGACGTTGATCCCGTACTCCACCAGCAGGTTGAGAATGTCGCGCAGGATACCGATGCGGTTCTGGCAGTGGACTTTGATACGCATATAAAGGCCCGAACGGTGGTAAATGAGGCGCATGGCGAGGATTTTTCTGCCGAGGCGCGAAGTTTGTTGTCAAGATTATGTGACAGCCAAGGGCCTTTTAAAACCCGAAAATCTCAATACCTACGCCACAGCCGCCCATCCGTAACGAATACTTTACGGAAATCAGGGAATTCTCCTACGCGCAACGCTCCAAACCTGCTGCAAGGTCGCACACTTCGGGTTATCTCTAGGTCCATAGGCAACAGACATAACAAGAACGTATCCCTTTGCAGGAGAGCAGCATGAAGCAGACGCAATACGTGGCCCGCGAGCCCGATGCGCAAGGTTTTATTCACTACACCGCTGAAGAACATGCAGTGTGGAACACGCTGATCACTCGCCAGCTGAAAGTGCTCGAGGGTCGTGCGTGTCAGGAATACATGGACGGTATCGAAAAACTCGGCCTGCCCCATGACCGCATTCCGCAACTCGACGAAATCAACAAAGTCCTCGGCGAGACCACTGGCTGGCAAGTTGCCCGGGTACCGGCGCTGATTCCATTCCAGACCTTCTTTGAATTACTGGCCAGCAAGCAGTTTCCGGTCGCGACCTTTATTCGTACTCGCGAAGAACTGGATTACCTGCAAGAGCCGGACATTTTCCACGAGATCTTTGGGCACTGCCCGCTGCTGACCAACCCTTGGTTCGCCGAATTCACCCACACCTACGGCAAACTCGGCCTACAGGCTTCCAAGGAAGAACGCGTTTATCTGGCGCGCCTGTACTGGATGACCATCGAGTTTGGCCTGGTCGACACCCCGCAAGGCAAACGCATCTACGGCGGCGGCATCCTCTCCTCGCCGAAAGAAACCGTGTACAGCCTGTCCGGCGAACCGGAGCATCAAGCCTTTGATCCGCTGGAGGCGATGCGCACACCGTATCGTATCGACATCCTGCAACCACTGTACTTTGTCCTGCCGAACCTCAAGCGCCTGTTCGATCTGGCCCACGAGGACATCATGGGCATGGTCCATCAAGGCATGCAGCTGGGTCTGCACGCACCCAAGTTTCCGCCTAAACCCAAGGCGGCCTGAGAGCGCCGCAGTCGCGGCAACCTTGCAAATGCCCGTAAAAAGTAACAACGTCTAACAAGAACTGAATTCAGGAATAAACCATGAACGCTCTGAACCAAGCCCATTGCGAAGCCTGCCGTGCCGATGCCCCACAAGTCAGCGACGAAGAACTGCCGGTACTGATCAAGCAGATCCCTGACTGGAACATCGAAGTTCGCGATGGCGTGATGCAGCTGGAAAAAGTCTTCCTGTTCAAGAATTTCAAATTCGCCCTGGCCTTTACCAACGCCGTGGGTGAAATCTCCGAGGCCGAAGGTCACCACCCAGGCCTGCTCACCGAGTGGGGCAAAGTCACCGTGACCTGGTGGAGCCACTCGATCAAAGGCTTGCACCGCAACGACTTCATCATGGCCGCGCGCACTGACGAAGTAGCCAAAGACGCCGAGGGCCGCAAATAATGCATTTCGACGCCATCGGCCGAGTACCCGGCGACCCGATTCTCGGCCTGATGGAGGCCTATGCGCAGGACAGCAATCCGTGCAAGTTCGACCTTGGCGTGGGCGTCTACAAGGACGCCCAGGGCCTGACCCCGATTCCGCAGTCGGTGAAACTCGCCGAACTGCGCCTGGTGGATCGTCAGACCACCAAGACCTACATCGGCGGTCACGGTGACCCGGCTTTCGGCAAAGTGATCAATGAGCTGGTGCTCGGCGCCGACTCCGCGCTGATCGCCGAGCAGCGCGTCGGCGCCACCCAGACTCCGGGCGGCACCGGCGCCTTGCGCTTGAGCGCCGACTTCATTGCGCACTGCCTGCCAGGGCGTGGCATCTGGCTGAGCAACCCGACGTGGCCGATTCACGAAACCATCTACGCCACTGCCGGCCTCAAGGTCAGCCACTATCCGTACGTGGGCAGCGACAATCGCCTCGATGTCGAAGCGATGCTGGCGACCCTGAACCTGATTCCCAAGGGCGATGTGGTGCTGCTGCACGCCTGCTGCCACAACCCGACCGGTTTCGACCTGTCCCACGATGACTGGCGCCGAGTGCTGGAGGTGGTTCGCAGCCGCGAACTGCTGCCACTGATCGACTTCGCTTATCAGGGTTTTGGCGATGGTCTGGAGCAGGACGCCTGGGCGGTGCGGTTGTTTGCCGCTGAGCTGCCCGAGCTACTGATCACCAGCTCCTGCTCGAAAAACTTCGGCCTGTACCGCGACCGCACCGGTGCACTGATCGTCTGCGCGAAGGATGCCGAAAAGCTGGTGGATATCCGCAGCCAATTGGCCAACATCGCCCGCAACCTGTGGTCGACACCACCGGATCACGGCGCTGCCGTGGTGGCAACCATCCTCGGCGACCCGGAGCTGAAACAGCTGTGGGCCGATGAAGTGGAAGCCATGCGTTTGCGCATCGCGCAGTTGCGCTCGGGCCTGGTGGAAGCGCTGGAGCCACACGGTTTGGGCGAACGCTTCGCGCATATCGGCGTGCAACGCGGGATGTTTTCCTACACTGGTTTGACGCCGGCGCAGGTGAAAAACCTGCGCGACCACCACAGCGTGTACATGGTCAGCTCCGGTCGTGCCAACGTCGCCGGGATTGATGCGACACGTCTGGATTTGCTGGCGCAAGCTTTCGCTGACGTCTGCAAGTAAATCCCTGGCAGGCTCCTTGTGGCGAGGGAGCTTGCTCCCGCTCGAGCACGCAGTGGTCGAAAAGCCTGCATTCGAGCTTTAACTGAACAAACTAATTACCTTACTTTTGGGGCTGCTCCGCAGCCCAGCGGGAGCAAGCTCCCTCGCCACAAATGCTTCAAAGCACGGGTACCGCATGCGGCCATCCGTCGCAACAACGGGAGATAAAAGTCTTTCTGTCATCTCCCCTGCTGTATCCTGCCCAGGCTTTTTAAAAGCGCGGATCTACACAGCGATTTAAAAACAGACCTTGCGAGGAGCAACCAACATGCACGAGATTCCTAATCTCCCCTTCCCAAGCCTGCACGAAACTGCGCAGACAACCCCGCAACAAGCCGGTGCCCATAAGCCCGAGCCGAAAGAAGCCACTGGCAGCCGCAAGGCCGACAGCGAAGACTGAAAAAAGCACTACCCAGACCGTGTGGAAAGCGCTAACTCATGCGCTTTCCACACAGCCTGAACCAAGGACCCGCACATGAGCGACACCTTCACCGAAAGCCAGGCCAGCGTACTGATCGGCACTGCCGAAAAGATGATCGATGTCTGGAACCGCCTGACACCCGAGAAGCAAGCCCTGCTCCTGACCCGCTTCGGCAGCCAGGAAAACGCCCTCGCCGCACTGGTAACCACGCAACTGGTCGCACCTGCCAAATCCTGATTCCGGCCAGGCAACACAACGATCGACACCCGGCACCAATTTCTCCCCCTCTGCGCATCCAACCACCGGTATCATAAGCAGCCTATCTATCCCGCTGTCCCGTGGACCCACTCCCATGCCAGATCCTCAGCGCCCCATGGCGGTCACGCTGCAAGTCGTTTCCATCGTCCTGTTTACCTTCATCGGCTATCTGAATATCGGCATCCCCTTGGCCGTGTTGCCGGGTTACGTGCACAGCGACCTGGGTTTTGGCGCGGTGATCGCGGGCCTGGTGATCAGCGTGCAATACCTCGCCACCCTGCTCAGCCGCCCGTACGCAGGACGGATCATCGACAACCAGGGAAGCAAACGCGCGGTAATGATCGGCCTGGCGGGGTGCGGCTTGAGCGGCGTGTTTATGCTGCTGTCGGCCTGGACGCAAAACCTGCCGACCTTGAGCCTGATCAGCCTGCTGATCGGCCGACTGGTGCTGGGCAGCGCCGAAAGCCTGGTCGGTTCGGGATCGATTGGCTGGGGCATCGGCCGGGTCGGCGCAGCGAATACCGCCAAGGTCATCTCCTGGAACGGCATCGCCAGTTATGGCGCATTGGCGGTCGGCGCACCGCTCGGCGTGCTGCTGGTGCATCACTTGGGGCTGTGGAGCATGGGCGTGAGCATTCTGCTGCTCGCAGCGTTGGGGCTGCTGCTGGCCTGGCCAAAAACCGCGGCGCCGATCGTTGCCGGCGAACGCCTGCCGTTCATGCATGTGCTGGGACGGGTGCTGCCCCACGGCTGTGGACTGGCGCTGGGCTCGATCGGCTTCGGCACCATCGCCACCTTCATCACCCTGTATTACGCCACCCGACACTGGGACAACGCCGTGCTCTGCTTGAGCCTGTTCGGCGCCTGCTTCATTGGCGCGCGCCTGTTGTTCGGTAACCTGATCAATCGCCTCGGCGGTTTTCGCGTGGCCATTGCCTGCCTGTCGGTCGAAACCCTTGGCCTGTTGCTGTTGTGGCTGGCCCCGGACGCACACTGGGCACTGGCAGGCGCGGCGTTGAGCGGGTTCGGCTTCTCGCTGGTGTTCCCGGCGCTGGGCGTGGAAGCGGTGAATCTGGTGCCCGCCTCCAGCCGTGGCGCGGCAGTTGGCGCTTACTCGCTGTTCATCGACTTGTCATTGGGGATCACCGGGCCGTTGGCGGGCGCCATCGCGGCCGGATTCGGCTTTGCCTCGATCTTCCTGTTCGCCGCCCTCGCCGCGCTGAGCGGTTTGATGCTCAGCTTCTACCTGTACCGGCAATCACCAAAGTATCGCGAAGAGCGCGAAGTGCCCTAGAAGTCGACTTTGCCGCGCCCGGCCTTGATCGAGCCGCGCTTGGTTTTTGACTCCAGCCGACGCTTCTTCGAACCCAGGGTCGGCTTGGTCGGACGACGCTTCTTTTCAACCTTGGTGGCGCTGAGGATCAACTCGGTCAGTCGCGCCAGCGCATCGGCGCGGTTGGCCTCCTGCGTGCGGTATTGCTGGGCCTTGATGATGATCACGCCGTCGCTGGTGATCCGACTGTCACGCAGCGCCAGCAAGCGCTCCTTGTAGAACTCCGGCAAGGATGACGCTGGAATATCGAAGCGCAGGTGCACCGCGCTGGAGACCTTGTTGACGTTCTGCCCACCCGCACCTTGCGCACGAATGGCGGTCAATTCGATCTCGGCATCCGGCAGATGCACGTTGTTGGAAATCACCAGCATGGAAAAGCGTATCCGCGTTAGGAGTGCATCAGGATACCCGAATAGCCTGAAGGAGATTACAGGCTCGTCCCCACAGAGTTTTGTATGAACCCTGAAAACAACAAACCCGGCACATGGCCGGGTTTGTCGTTTCTGCTTTCTGCGCTACTTCACCGCAGAAGCCGCAGCATTCAACGCGTGCTGAGCGCTGCGTTTGTTCTTGATGTTGTAGCAGACCCACATGAACAGGACCCACACCGGAATCGCGTAGACCGAGATCTGGATGCCCGGGATCATCAGCATGATGCACAGGATAAAGGCCACGAACGCCAGGCAGATGTAGTTGCCGTACGGGTACCACAGCGCCTTGAACAAGGGCGTTTGTTTGGTGCGGTTCATGTGCTGGCGGAACTTGAAGTGCGAGTAGCTGATCATCGCCCAGTTGATCACCAGCGTTGCAACCACCAGTGACATCAGCAGTTCCAGCGCGTGCTGCGGGATCAGGTAGTTCATCACCACCGCAACGAACGTTACCGCGGCCGAGGCCAGGATCGAACGCACCGGCACGCCGCGCTTGTCGATCTTCGCCAGGCCTTTCGGGGCGTCGCCCTGTTCAGCCATGCCCAGCAACATGCGGCTGTTGCAGTAGGTGCCGCTGTTGTACACCGACAGCGCAGCAGTCAGCACCACGAAGTTGAGGATGTGCGCCGCGGTCTTGCTGCCCAGCATCGAGAACACCTGAACGAACGGGCTGCCACTATAGGCATCGCCGGACGCATTCAGGCTCACCAGCAAGCTGTCCCACGGGGTCAGCGACAGCAGAACCACCAGGGCGCCGATGTAGAAAATCAGGATCCGGTAGATCACCTGATTAATGGCTTTCGGGATCACGGTTTTCGGCTTGTCGGCTTCTGCTGCGGTGAAACCGAGCATTTCCAGGCCCCCGAAGGAGAACATGATGATCGCCATGGCCATCACCAAACCACTGACGCCATTCGGGAAGAACCCACCGTGTTCCCACAGGTTGCTCACCGAGGCTTGCGGGCCGCCATGGCCGCTGACCAGCAGGTAGCTGCCCAGGGCAATCATGCCGACGATCGCCACGACCTTGATGATCGCAAACCAGAACTCCGCTTCGCCAAAGACTTTGACGTTAGCCAGGTTGATCGCATTGATCATCACGAAGAACACTGCAGCCGAAGCCCAGGTCGGGACATCCGGCCACCAGTAGTGCACGTATTTGCCGACCGCAGTCAGTTCCGACATGCCCACCAGGATGTACAGGATCCAGCAGTTCCAGCCCGACAGGAAGCCGGCGAAACCGCCCCAGTACTTGTGCGCAAAGTGGCTGAACGAGCCAGCCACCGGCTCTTCAACAATCATTTCGCCCAGTTGGCGCATGATCATGAAAGCGATGAAGCCACAGATTGCGTAACCGAGAATCATCGACGGGCCGGCCGATTTCAGCACACCGGCAGAGCCCAGGAACAATCCGGTACCGATCGCGCCACCGAGGGCGATCAGTTGAATATGGCGATTTTTCAGGCCGCGTTGAAGCGTACCTGAATGCGAGTTTTGTCCACTCATGAAAAGGGTCTCACGCAAGGTTTGATAATGTTCGTTAAGACGTTGCCGCTCGGATCAGGATCAAGCAGCGCGGATCAAACCCCAGCGCAGGCACCAGGAGTTCAGCGTTTTTTTACCGGTCATGCGTCACCTGTTTGTTTTTATCTGTGACGAAATCGAACCCGACACGCTTGTGGCGCGGCGGAGTTAACAAAGCGGATAGCCTTGAGTTTGCGCAGTTACGCAGGGAGGTCACAGTTAAAACGCGGCGCATTGTACACCTGTAACCCCCTGCTGCCAGACACCGCTGAATCAGCGTGTCGTTTGCCGGGATTGCCTGTGTCCGCCTCGGGGAGCCCGGACGGCTGCAAAAAAAGGCTCAGACCTTTGCGGGTCGTTGACGGGGACGATGGAAAAATCGCCCCTCGAAGAGAGATGGAGATGACTCACGGCGTTCATTGCGCCTCCTTCTTGTTATGCACCTGCACGACAGGCATGGGCGCATCTCACCGCTGAAACCGTCTTGAAACAAGCGGACCAGAGCCCTGCAAACCGTATGACCGAGCGCCAATCGGAAGCTTTTCCTTACAGCCCTCACTGCAACCCGAATCCATGGCGCAGAACGCGGCTTTTCGTAAAGCCTCCGTTACGAGGCGTAACGTATTTTTTCCACAACAGATCTTTCTGGAGGCCGACTGCAAATTGACAGCAGCCCCATTCCTGCCGATGAGACCGAGTTAGCGTTTTGTTTTTAATTGAAAAAACAGACAACAAAAAACGGAATAAAAATTTCACCGCAATTGAATTTAAATTTTAAATTGTATTTTAAAAAGTACTGGACTAGGTTTCCAACCACTTGCCAGACCGTGAAGTCCCGCAAGTAAGCGGCAGTTTTTTCAGTCGCAATGATTTATTCATGCACTGAAAAACAGCACCGTCATTCAACCTTAAAGCTATCAGGGAGATTCACTATGCAAGCAATGAATAAAGACCTGGAAACCGAACTGCAACTGGACGAGTGGTTTGAAGCGCCGACTCATGACGCTGCCGTTGAAATGATGCAAGCCGACGCGGTCGTTCCGTTCGGCACGGCGATGTGGCCTTTGTAAGATATCCAGGCAGGTACGCGCCGGCCGGTCGTACCTGCCACTATTGCTGACTGTCAGGGAGGATTCATGGATAGACTCCGCGCCATTTCGCATTTCCTTTACTACCTCGAACACCACCCTGCCCTCGTTGGCGTACGTCCGGCCAAGGTCTTGCTCGGGCATACGCAACCTTACGAGGCGTTGACCGGCGCAATCATCGAGCAAGCGGCCAACGAGCCATTCCACTTCAGTGCCATGCGCCTGGACCTCGAATCGACCCAAACCCTGGCGCAGGCGATTGCCGACTGCGATCTGTACATTTTCTTCTATGACTCGTCGACCCTGCCCAACCCGCGCCCGGACGGCCCCGACTTTGTTCGCGCCCTGCAAAGCGTCATGGCCGACCATTGGAAGAAGTCGCTGCTGTTCAAGGATTACGGCGATTACTTCTACGACACCTTCAGCGTCACGCCGCAACGTATCGCCGGGCTCAACGGCCATCTGATCCAGCGCATGTCCCAGGCCACCACCCTGAGCTTCAGTGATCGACATGGCTCTTACTTTGAAACACCGTTGAGCAGCATCAAGAAGTGGACCAATATCAACGGCGTCGGCAACTTCGACCTGGCGCCCGGCGAGATCGCCACCCACAGCGAAGCCATCAATGGCCAGGTAAAGTTCGTCGGTACCTTCCTCGGCACCATTCCTTTCGCCCGCAAATATGGTGTGCTCGAATCGCCGCTGGAATTGTGGATCGAGAACTCGACCATCAGCCGAATCGCCACGCAAGTGCCGGGGCTGGAACATGACTTCAACAAATACCTGGATGCCAATCCTTCCAACCGACGCATCGAGGAGTTGGGGATCGGCACCAACGAGGGCGTCAAGGACCTGTATGCGCGCAACGCCGGCTTCGAAGAGCGCCATTGCGGCCTCCACCTGGGGTTGGGCGGTGGCGCCAAGGGCAGCCATCACCTGGACCTGATCTTCGCCAGCGGCGTGTTGGCGCTGGATGACAAGCCGGTGTTTGATGGGCGGTTTGTGTTCTAAGCGAGTTCAGTGGTGACGCGGCTGACGTCATCGCGGGCAAGCCATGCTCCTACAGGTTTTGCGGTGATCTTGAAAATGGAGGTAAATCTGTAGGAGCAAGGCTTGCCCGCGATGCTCCAAAGAGGCAAAAAAAAACGCCAACCCGAGGGTTGGCGTTTTTTATGGAGCGCTTACCGATTATTCCGGCTTGCGACGACCAAAGCCAGGACGCTGACCGGAACCGGCCGGTGCGCCGCGACGCTTGCCCGATGGCGCATCACGGTCGACCAGGACGATGCCCGGACGCTTTTTCGGCGCAGGCTTGGCCGGGCGCTTGGTGTCGGACGGACGGTCTGCCACTGGCGTACCGCGACCCGACTCACCACGACCTGCCGGCGCACCGCGATCGCTGCGACCACCGGACGGAGCACCGCGGCCTTCGCCACGTTCAGTGCGACCGTTGGCCGGACGCGGAGTGCGTGGACCGCGCTCGCCGTCCTGACGTGGTGCCGGCTTGCGAGCCGGACGCTCGCCTTCGATCTGCGGCTCGCGCGCTGGACGCGGGCCAGCAGCCGCTGGAGCACCGGTCGCTGGACGCAGGGTCCGCACGCGCTCGCTCTTGCCGACCGGACGGGACGACTTGCGCTGCATACGCTCAAGCTTGTCTTTGCTCTTGGCGTTCATTTGCGGCATGGCCACCGGGGTCAAACCGACTTCAGCACTCAGTACGTCGACTTCGTACTGGCTCATTTCGCGCCAGCGGCCCATCGGCAGGTCAGAGTTGAGGAACACCGGACCGAAACGCACGCGCTTCAGACGGCTGACCACCAGCCCCTGGGATTCCCACAGACGTCGAACTTCACGGTTACGACCTTCCATCACCACGCAGTGGTACCAGTGGTTGAAACCTTCGCCACCTGGAGCCTGCTTGATGTCGGTGAACTTCGCCGGGCCGTCTTCGAGAACGACGCCAGCCTTCAGGCGCTCGATCATTTCGTCGTCGACTTCACCACGAACACGTACCGCGTACTCACGGTCCATTTCGTAGGATGGGTGCATCAGGCGGTTGGCCAGTTCACCGTCGGTGGTGAACATCAGCAAACCGGTGGTGTTGATGTCCAGACGACCGATGTTGATCCAGCGGCCTTCTTTGGGTTTCGGCATTTTGTCGAACACGGTCGGACGGCCTTCCGGGTCGTCACGGGTGCAGATTTCGCCGTCGGGTTTGTTGTACATGATCACGCGGCGGACCGATTCGGCCGCTTCTTCACGCTTGATCACCTTGCCATCGATGGTGATGGCGTCGTGCAGGTCGACTCGCAGGCCAAGGGTGGCATCTTTGCCGTTGACCTTGATCCGGCCATGACTGATCCAGGCTTCTACGTCGCGGCGCGAGCCGACGCCGATACGGGCGAGGACTTTCTGCAGTTTTTCGCCTGCTGGGCCGATTTCCTGGTCGTCTTTCTGGTCATTGATACTCATCTGGGCACCTCCCGGTGTGGTCTGTTCAGGCCTGGCCTGAAGAGTTGAAATCTGGTCTTTGGGCGAAAGGATCGCCGAAGGGTCGCGAATCATACGCGCATGACGCCGCTCGCGCATCAGAGACTAGCGGATAAACGGTCGGTTAATTGTTTTTCCGCTGACCGGTGGTGCGCAAGGATCTTTTGGCCCCCTCAATCCTCAAACTGGCGGCGTTCGTTCTCGATCGCTTCGGCGAGGGCCCGGGCTTCGGCTTCTTCTTCGCTCAGCTCGGGTTCGGGTTCGGGTTCGGGTTTGGGTTTGGGTTTGGGTTCGGGTTTGGGCTGCTCCAGTGCGGCGACGGCGGCGAGCAGTTTCTCCCGAGCTTCGGCAACGCCGAGGACGTCGTCTTCAGCCTCCTCCTCAACTTCTTCAGTTTCGGCCTCGGCTTCAACCTGGTGCTCGGTCTCTACCGCCACTTCGACGGGCGCATCAACGGGCGGCTGCGGCTCGCTGTCGCTGACCGCGCCATCACGCAGCAAGTCGTCGAAGTCGGTCTTGATCCCCTCTTCCATCGAGTCCAGTTCGAGCAGCAAGGTATGGAAACTGGTCTCGTCTTTCGGCTCTTCCGGCTCGGCGCTGGCATCGGCCAGTTCTTGCAGGCCCTGCGGCACCGGTGCGTCGTCGAACTCGAGCATCGGCTCGGGCTCCAGCTCGCGCAGTTCGGCCAGCGGTGGCAGGTCGTCGAGGTTCTTCAGGTTGAAATGATCGAGGAACGCCTTGGTGGTGGCGAACATCGCCGGCTTGCCCGGTACGTCGCGATAACCGACGATCCTGATCCACTCACGCTCCAGCAGGGTCTTGACGATGTGGCTGTTGACCGCCACACCGCGCACATCCTCGATCTCGCCACGGGTGATCGGCTGACGATAAGCGATCAACGCCATGGTCTCCAGCATCGCCCGGGAATAGCGCTGCGGGCGCTCTTCCCACAGACGTCCGACCCAGGGAGCGAACTTCTCGCGAATTTGCAGACGGTAGCCCGAGGCGACTTCCTTCAGCTCAAAAGCCCGACCGTCGCAGGATTTCGCGAGAATCGCCAAGGCCTTCTTGAAGACCGGCGGCTCCGGGCGCTCGCCCTCCTCGAAGAGTTCGTACAGACGCTCCATCGACTGCGGCTTTCCCGAGGCCAACAGAAAGGCTTCAAGCAGTGGCGCCAGCTCGCGGGGTTCACTCAGATTCATTGATTTTGCTCGTTATTCGGCTCGCGCCCGCACATGGATAGCCGCAAACGGCTCATTCTGCACCAGCTCGACCAAGGATTCCTTGACCAGTTCGAGGATCGCCATAAAGGTCACGACCACACCCAAGCGTCCTTCTTCGGCGGTGAACAGCTCGACAAAAGGCACAAAACCGCCGCCCTTGAGCCGTTCCAGCACATCGCTCATGCGCTCGCGCGTTGACAATGCCTCGCGGCTGACCTGATGGCTTTCGAACATATCGCCACGGCGCAGCACCTCGGCCATGGACATCAGCAACTCTTCCAGACTCACGTCCGGCAGCAATTTGCGCGCCATCGCCTGCGGGGCATCGAGCTTGGGCACCACCACATCGCGGCCGACCCGGCTCAGGCCGTCGATGCCTTCAGCCGCGGCCTTGAAGCGTTCGTACTCCTGCAAGCGCCGGATCAGCTCGGCACGCGGATCGTCCTCTTCCTCTTCGATCTCGGCCGAGCGCGGCAGCAGCATCCGCGACTTGATCTCGGCGAGCATCGCCGCCATCACCAGATACTCGGCAGCCAGTTCCAGGCGCACCGACTGCATCAACTCGACATAACCCATGTACTGCCGGGTAATTTCCGCCACCGGAATGTCGAGGATATTGATGTTCTGCTTGCGTATCAGGTACAGCAGCAAGTCGAGCGGGCCTTCGAAGGCTTCAAGGAAGACTTCCAGCGCGTCCGGCGGAATGTACAGGTCCAGCGGCATTTCCATGACCGCCTGGCCATAGACCATGGCGAACGGCAGCTCTTGCTGTGCACCGGTCTGGCTATCGACGGGCTCTACTGCGGACATCTAGGCCTCAACCGTAAAGGGCGCGGGGTCACCGCAACCGACGCGAATCACTTCGGGCTCGCCATCCGCCAGGTTGATCACCGTGGAGGCTTTGATACCGCCAAAACCGCCGTCGATGATCAGGTCGACCTGATGCTCAAGCAACTGGCGCATTTCATACGGATCGCTCAATGGGTCGGTGTCACCGGGCATGATCAGGGTCACGCTCATCAGCGGCTCGCCCAGCTCTTCGAGCAACGCCAGGGCAATCGGATGGCTCGGCACCCGCAGTCCGATGGTGCGCTTCTTCGGATGCAGCAGCAGACGCGGCACTTCACGGGTGGCGTTGAGAATAAACGTGTACGGTCCCGGCAAGTGGGCCTTGAGCAAGCGGAAGGTGCCGGTGTCGATCTTGGCGAACAGCCCCAGCTGTGACAGGTCGCTGCAAATCAGCGCGAAATTGTGCTTTTCATCCAGCTGACGTAGCCGACGCACGCGCTCCACAGCATTCTTGTCACCGATCTGGCAACCAATGGCGTAGGACGAGTCAGTGGGATAAATCACCACCCCGCCATTGCGGATGATCTCGACAGCCTGTTTGATCAGGCGCGCTTGCGGGTTTTCCGGATGAATCTGGAAAAATTGACTCACATTGTCTACCTGTTCAGACGGCAATAACGGCTGGGTCATGTTTGAACCGACACCAAAGCGGTGGAAGGTCCTCCGGGAGTGGGCGGTACTCACCGATCTCGGACCAGCCTCCGGGTCCATGGAAATCACTGCCGGCACTGACCAGCAGACCGAACTCACGCGCAAGAATAGCCAGGCTGCCGACCTGCTCGGCCGGCTGATGGCCATTGACCACCTCGATTGCGTGGCCGCCTGCTTGAATATAGTCGGCAATCAGGCGACGGCGTTTGCTGCGGGTGAAATCATAGTGCCAAGGATGCGCCAGACTGACCCAGGCCCCGGCAGCGCGCAGGGTTTCGACGGTTTCTTCCAGGGTCGGCCAGTGCTGCTTGACGTCCCCCAGCTTGCCGGCACCCAGCCACTTGCGGAAGGCTTCGGCACGGTCCTTGACGAAGCCTGCACGGACCAGATAGTCGGCAAAGTGCGGTCGGGCCGGCGCATTGCCGCTGTCACCGAGCTCCTGCTGGATAGCTCGCGCGCCTTCCAGCGCGCCCGGCATGCCCTTGAGTTCGAGCTTGCGGCTGATTTCTTCGGACCTCAGCCAGCGCCCGTCACGCAATTTGGCAATCGCCTCGACCAGCGCCGGGGCATTGACGTCGAACCCGTAACCGAGCACATGGATGGTCGCACCCCCCCAGGTACAGGACAATTCGACGCCGTTGATCAGTTGCATCCCCAGCGCAACCGCAGCGCTGCGGGCCTCGTCGAGGCCTTCAAGGGTGTCGTGATCGGTCAAGGCCAGGACTCGCACGCCTTTCTCGAACGCACGCGCAACCAGTACCGCAGGCGCCAGGGCGCCATCGGAGGCCGTGCTATGGCAGTGCAAATCAACATTCACAGGACTGTGTAACCTCAAATCAGCTGGCGCTTTCGCGACTCAATATGTTTGTTATTATGCCGCCACATCCTGCTTCTGGCTGCCACTGTGAAACAATTCATCGACTTCATCCCGCTTCTGCTGTTTTTCATCGTCTTCAAAATCGATCCACGAGTCGTCGACATCGCCGGTTATCCACTGACCGTAGGCGGCATTTACAGCGCCACTGCGATGCTGATCACCAGCTCCCTGGTGGTCTACGGCACGCTGTTCATCAAGCAGCGCAAGCTGGAAAAGAGCCAGTGGCTGACCCTGATCGCCTGCCTGGTCTTCGGTAGCCTGACCCTGGCGTTCCACAGCGAAACCTTCCTTAAATGGAAAGCACCGGTGGTCAACTGGCTGTTCGCCCTGGCCTTTATCGGCAGCCACTTCATCGGCGAGCAGTTGCTGATCAAACGCATCATGGGCCATGCGCTGACCCTGCCGGACCTGGTCTGGAGCCGTTTGAACATCGCCTGGATCGGCTTTTTCCTGTTTTGTGGCGCGGCCAACCTGTTCGTTGCGTTCACCTTCCAGGACTATTGGGTCGACTTCAAAGTCTTCGGCAGCCTGGGCATGACCCTGCTGTTCCTGGTCGGCCAGGGCATTTACCTGTCCCGCCACCTGCACGACGCCGACACTTCTACGCCAAAAACCGAGGACTGACATGCTTTACGCAATCATTGCTACAGACGTCGCCAACTCCCTGGAAAACCGCCTGGCTGCGCGCCCTGCCCACATCGAGCGGCTGCAACAGCTCAAGGCCGAGGGCCGCGTGGTCCTGGCAGGCCCGCACCCTGCCATCGACAGCAATGATCCGGGCGCAGCAGGTTTCACCGGCAGCCTGATCGTCGCCGAGTTCGCCTCCCTCGAAGCCGCCAAGGCCTGGGCCGACGCCGATCCGTATATCGCCGCAGGCGTCTACGCCAACGTTCTGGTCAAACCGTTCAAGCAAGTCCTGCCATAACCCGGCCTCTGCGCGATGAACCTTCGGTTCATCGCGTGTTCAATTGCTCATTATTCTCGTTCCACGGCCGACAACCTGCCCAACACTCGATTGGAATCAGGAGTTTCGATGCGCCAAGGTCCGCTGTGCCTGCTGTTGGTCACGTTATCGATCGGGGCCTTCGCCCATGCCGAAGAGCATTCGGACTCAGGCTATTCAACGCCTCTGTCGTTAAGCGCCGGAAGCCAGATCACCGAATTGCAGCAGCGCTTGAAAGAGAGCGAGCGGCAACGAGAAGAGCTGAACAAACAACTGCAAAATGCCGATAACGAACGCGAAAGCGCCTTGCTGGGCCGGTTACGCCAAGAGAATCAGCGCCTCAAGCTGCAACTCAAGGAAGCCCAGGCAAACCCGCTGCCGCGCCTGCTGACCGATCAACAGCAGTGGTTCGTCACTGGCGCCGGAGTAGCGCTATTGGCCCTGCTCTGCGGTATCTTCGCCAGTGGTGGACGTAGAACACGTCGGCAATGGCTAAATTGAGTGAGTCATGAGCGAGCTGTTACTAATTGATGATGACCAGGAGCTGTGTGAGCTCCTGAGCAGTTGGCTGAGCCAGGAAGGTTTTGTCGTGCACGCTTGCCACGACGGTCTGAGTGCGCGCCGCGCCTTGGCCGAGTCTGCGCCAGCAGCAGTGGTGCTGGATGTGATGCTGCCCGACGGCAGCGGTCTGGAGCTGCTCAAGCAGTTGCGCAACGACCACCCGGACCTGCCGGTGCTGATGCTCTCGGCCCGTGGCGAGCCGCTGGACCGGATCCTCGGGCTGGAACTGGGCGCCGACGATTACCTGGCCAAGCCTTGTGATCCCCGAGAACTGACCGCGCGCCTGCGTGCGGTGCTGCGACGCAGCCATCCGGCAGCGGTGTCCAGCCAGATGGAACTCGGCGACCTGTGCTTCAGCCCGGTCCGCGGCGTGGTCAGCATCGACGACCAGGAATTCACCCTGACCGTCTCGGAAAGTCGCCTGCTCGAAGCCCTGCTCAAGCAACCCGGCGAACCGCTGGACAAGCAGGAGCTGGCGCAGATCGCCCTGGGGCGCAAGCTGACCCTGTACGACCGCAGCCTGGACATGCACGTCAGCAACCTGCGCAAAAAGATCGGCCCGCACCCCGACGGTCGCCCGCGCATCGTTGCCCTGCGCAGCCGTGGTTATTACTACAGCCTCTGAACCGTCTTTACCCAAGCTTTACGCTCTGCTGACCGCCGCTGACCTTGATCTCCGTATTCTGTACTCATCCGGAACACACCGGGAACGAGACAAGGAGACACACCATGCGCAAGACCCTTATCGCTTTGATGTTCGCCGCTGCACTGCCAACCATTGCCATGGCTGCACCAGAAGGCCCAGGCCCGATGGGCCCAATGGAAGGCCACGGCTACAGCGAGCACATGCATGGCGGCAAAGGCATGTACAGAGAGTTGAACCTCAGCCACGAACAACGCGAGCAGATTCGCAAATTGATCGGCGAGCAGATGCATGCACGTAAAGAGTTGGTCGAGCAGTACCTGCAAAAACTCTCGCCAGCCGATCAGCAGGCCATGAAAGACCAAATGGCGGCCGGCCGCCAGAAAACCGAGAAGGACATTCGTGCCCTTCTCAAGCCGGACCAACAGCAGAAGTTCGATGCGATCCAAAAGAAGCAGGCCGAACGCAAAGCCGAATGGGAGCAGTTCCAGGCCTGGAAAGCCCAACAACCGCAAAAAACGCAATAATGCTCTAGCGTTTCTCCCCAGCCCAATGGTCAATCGCCATTGGGCTTTCTTTGTTTGAGGACTTACCGTGCGTTCATTGTTCTGGCGCATCCTTGCCAGTTTCTGGCTGGCCATCGCTCTGGTTGCAGGGCTGTCGATCCTGCTCGGGCACATGTTGAACCAGGACGCCTGGATTCTCAGTCGCCACCCGGGCCTCAATACCCTGGCGCAAGAGTGGACGCAGCTCTACGAAGAAAAAGGCGAGGACGCGGCACAAGCCTTGCTCGAACAACGCAAACGGCGTTACCACATCGATGTTCAGGTACTGAACGAAGGTGGTGACCCGGTGGTGCGCGGGACCTTTCCTCGCCGCGCGGCAGCCCTGGAAGCACGGCAAAACGACAACCCCGACGACAGCGGCCGTCACCTGCCCTGGCGGCGTCTGACCGTCGAGTACACCAGCCCGAAAAGCGCCGAAACCTACTTGCTGATCTACCGTATTCCGCATCCAGAGCTCAACGCCTGGCACCGCAACAGCCTGCTTTGGCCCTTCAGTGCGCTGGCGATTGCCTTGGTGGTGCTGACACTGTTCAGCCTGCTGGTGACGCTGTCCATCACCCGCCCGCTGAGCCGTTTGCGCGGCGCGGTGCACGATCTCGGTCAGACGACCTATCAGCAAAACAGCCTGGCGCGGCTGGCCAACCGGCGTGACGAGTTTGGCGTGCTGGCCAACGACTTCAACCGCATGGGCGCACGCCTGCAAAGCCTGATCGGCAGCCAGCGGCAACTGCTGCGCGACGTGTCTCACGAACTGCGCTCACCCTTGGCCCGGTTGCGCATCGCCCTGGCGCTTGCGGAACGGGCCGGTCCCGAAGAACGCGGAAAACTCTGGCCACGATTGACCCGCGAATGTGATCGTCTGGAAGCACTGATCAGTGAAATCCTGGTGCTGGCACGGGTCGACGCCGACAACGCAAGTGCCGAAGCGGTCGACCTCAACGCGCTACTCAATACTGTGCAAAAAGACGCTCAGCTTGGCGCGCCAGAGCAAAGCATCCGTATCGAAGCCGAACGGCAATTAAGCCTCAAGGGCTGGCCGACCATGATCGAGCGGGCGCTGGACAACCTGTTGCGCAACGCCCAGCGCTTCAATCCGGCAGGACAACCGATTGAAGTGCTGGCATTGCGTCAGGGAGATCGGATTGTGATCAGCGTGCGCGACCACGGCCCCGGTGTAGAAGCCGAGCATTTGAAGCAATTGGGCGAGCCGTTTTTTCGGGCACCCGGCCAGACCGCCCCCGGACATGGCCTGGGATTGGCCATCGCCCGTCGCGCGGCAGAGCGCCACGGCGGCAGCCTGATTCTGGCCAATCACCCGGAAGGTGGATTCATTGCCAGCCTGGAGCTGCCATTAGAGCCCGGTATCGCACCGTAACGATCATCCCCACGCTCCCGCGTGGGGACGATCATGTTCAGGGCTTGGCAGGCCAGGCGCTGACAAACTCGGCGAGATCGACTTTCCCAGCCACCCGCGGTTCGTTCTGCGGTGTGCCCAGGTAAAGGAACGCAATCACTTCTTCACCTTCGGCCAGGCCCAACCCCTGGGCCACATGCTCCGAATAGACCAGCTCGCCGGTACGCCACACCGCGCCGATCCCCTGAGCGTAAGCCGCCAGCAAGATAGCGTGGGCCGCACAACCTGCCGCCAGCAACTGCTCGGACTTTGGCACTTTGACGTGGTCTTGAACGCGCGCCACCACAACGACGACCAATGGCGCACGCAGCGGGCCATTGCGCGCCTTGTCCACCAGGGCCTGAGGCACATCGGCGTCTTGCAGGCGTGCAGCCTGCGCCAGTATCTCGCCCAATTGCTCGCGCGCCGCGCCTTCGACCGTAAGAAAACGCCACGGCTGCAAATGCCCGTGATCCGGCGCGCGCATGGCCGCGGAAAACAACACTTCCCGTTGTGCTGCGGTGGGCGCCGGGTCGAGCAAACGCGGAACGGATACACGGTTGAGCAAAGCGTCGAGAGCCTGCATCGGCCACCTCCTGAAAAAAATGTCTGGCTATTCTAGCGGCAACTGCCGCCGGGATGCCGGTTTACATGCCCTGCCTCGCAGGTAGAATGGCGCCCTTCCCTATCAGCCCGAGCGGACTTCATGGCGTTGCCGACCTTACGGATCATTGGTTTCATCATCGGCATCTTCCTGATCACCCTGGCCATCAGCATGGTTGTGCCGATGGCAACCCTGCTGATTTACGACCGCACCAGCGACCTGCCGTCGTTCCTCTGGGCCAGCATGATTACCTTCCTCGCCGGCCTGGCGCTGGTCATCCCCGGGCGACCAGAGCATATACACCTGCGCCCGCGGGACATGTACCTGCTCACGGTGTCGAGCTGGGTGGTGGTCTGCATATTCGCCGCCTTGCCATTTCTGCTAACCCAGCACATCAGCTACACCGACTCGTTTTTCGAAAGCATGTCAGGCATCACCGCCACCGGTTCTACTGTGCTCAGCGGCCTGGACAGCATGTCTCCGGGAATCCTGATGTGGCGTTCGTTGCTGCACTGGCTGGGCGGTATCGGCTTTATCGGCATGGCGGTCGCGATTCTGCCACTGCTACGCATCGGCGGCATGCGGCTGTTTCAGACCGAGTCATCGGACCGTTCCGAAAAGGTCATGCCGCGTTCGCACATGGTGGCCCGGCTGATCGTCGCCGCCTACGTCGGCATCACCATCCTCGGCAGCCTGGCGTTCTGGTGGGCGGGCATGAGCCCGTTCGATGCCGTCAACCATGCGATGTCGGCAATATCCACTGGCGGCTTCTCCACCTCCGACCAGTCCCTGGCCAAGTGGACGCAACCGGCTGTGCACTGGGTCGCGGTGGTGATCATGATTCTCGGCAGCCTGCCATTTACCTTGTACGTGGCGACCTTACGCGGCAATCGACGGGCGCTGATCAAGGATCAGCAAGTGCAGGGGTTACTCGGCATGCTGCTGGTGACCTGGCTGGTACTCGGCACCTGGTACTGGTGGACCACCGACCTGCATTGGCTGGACGCACTGCGCCACGTTGCGCTGAACGTCACCTCGGTGGTCACCACCACCGGTTTCGCGCTGGGGGACTACAGCTTGTGGGGCACCTTCTCATTGATGCTGTTTTTCTATCTGGGCTTTGTCGGTGGTTGCTCTGGGTCGACCGCTGGCGGGATCAAGATCTTCCGTTTCCAGGTGGCCTTTATCCTGCTCAAGGCTAACCTCAACCAACTGATCCACCCCCGTGCGGTGATCAAGCAGAAGTACAACGGTCATCGTCTCGACGAAGAAATTGTGCGCTCGATCCTGACGTTTTCGTTCTTCTTTGCAATCACCATTTGCGCCATCGCCCTGGCGCTGTCGCTGCTGGGCGTGGACTGGATGACCGCCTTGACCGGTGCCGCCAGTACGGTTTCCGGAGTGGGTCCGGGACTGGGTGAAACCATCGGACCGTCCGGTAACTTCGCCAGCCTGCCCGACGCCGCCAAGTGGATTCTGTCCCTCGGCATGCTGCTCGGGCGACTGGAGATCATTACCGTGTTTGTGCTGTGTATCCCGGCGTTCTGGCGTCACTGAGTTCTTTGGGCGCGTCCATCAACCGCGTCCGGTATTCGCCGGGCGTGGTATCGAACCAGCGCCGAAAAGCCCGAAAGAAATTGCTCGGATCGGCGAACCCCAACAGGTAGGCAGTTTCCAGCAGGGTCATGTTCGGTTGCGCCAGGTACTGCTCGGCCAACTCACGGCGCGTGTCGTCGAGCAGCGTCTGAAAACTCGTACCCTCTTCCTGCAAGCGTCGCTGCAAGGTGCGCTGGGACAAGTGCAGGATTTGCGCCACCGTATCGCGCTTGGGCTCGCCTTGCGGCAGTAGGCGACAGAGCACTTGCCGGGCCTTGTGGGTAACCTGGCTTTCAGAAAACCGAGCCAGGTATTCGCCGGCAAACCGGTCATGCAACAACGCCATCGCCTCGTTGGCAGTCGGCAACGGGGCTTCCATGTCTGCCCGTTCGAAAATCAGCGCGTCATAAGGCGCGCTGAACTCCAGCGGCGCATGAAAGGCAAATTTGTAGGGTTCGAGGTCTTGGGGTTGATCGCCCTGCATCAGCACTTTGCGTGGCTGCAAGGTGCGCCCGGTCAGCCAGCCACACAAGCCCAGCGCGCAGGCGAGTGACGCTTCGGCACTTTGTCGGGTGGGCGGCAGGTGGTCGCCATGCACCGTCAAAATCAGTGCATACCCTTCGGGTAACAGGCGAAAACTCAGGTCGGCGCTTTCGGCGATGATCCGCTGATAACGCACCAGGCGCTGAAAACCTTCCGCCAGGGTCTGGCTCGACATCAAGGCATAACCGACCACATGAAACGATGCCGGGCGGACCAACTTGCCCATGTTCAGACCGATTGCCGGGTTGCCGGACAGCTCTACCGCACGCTGCCAGAGTCGCGTCATCGAATCTTGAGGAAAGCGCGCATCCGGATCATTCAGCGCCGCGTAGTCGAGCCCCAGCTGTTTGAACAAGACCCGGCAATCCAGGCCGTCCATCTCCAGTGCCTTGACAATCCCCATCGCCCAGCTTGCAGAAGTCGTTCGTTCGCTCATGGCGTTTTCTTACTTGATGTGCCGCGCATCACGGCCAATTTCAGAAGGATACTAAAGTGGCGCCCAAGGTCACTGGCTGTTGCCACTGATGACTCTAGACTTAAATAAGCTGCCCGCAGAACATCCGCTCGGCAGCACAATAACCACAGAGAATGCAGTCGTGGAAAACATCAAACGTTTCAGCAGCTTCGCCGAGTTTTACCCGTATTACCTCAGCGAACACAGCAACAGTGTCTGCCGACGCCTGCACTTTGTCGGCACCAGCCTGGTGCTTTTCATCCTGGCCTTCGCTATCGGCAACGGTGCCTGGCTGTTGTTGCTGGCCCTGCCTCTGGCCGGCTACAGCTTCGCCTGGGTCGGACACTTTTTCTTTGAAAAAAACCGGCCAGCGACATTCCAGCATCCGTTTTACAGCCTGCTCGGCGACTTCATCATGTATCGCGACATGATCCTCGGCAAAGTGCCTTTCTAGGCTCGCCGGGCCATCAAGCCGTCCCACATGGCCAGTGCAGCATTGGATCCAAGTTCTACACTGCACGACGTCCCTTCGAAAACAATAAGAGGATAGCTGATGAATGCGCACGCCCGTTTCACCCACATGAAGGAGGGTACGCAGGAAGACTGGGCGATCATCGCCGCGGACTTCAGTGCCTACGCCAAACAATTGCCGACACGGATTGTGGCGCACCTGAAACTGCTGGAGGGTGATTTTGGCGGTTTCCCGGTCGATCGGCTGACCCACTCACTGCAAACCGCCACCCGCGCCTGGCGCGATGGCCGGGATGAGGAATACGTGGTGTGTGCGCTGCTCCACGACATTGGCGATACCCTTGGCTCCTACAACCACCCGGACATTGCGGCAGCGATCCTCAAGCCATTCGTCAGCCCTGAAAACCTGTGGATGGTCGAAAAGCACGGGATTTTCCAGGGCTACTATTTTTTCCATCACCTGGGCATGGACCGGCACCTGCGCGAGCAGTTTCGCGAACACCCGCAGTACCGGCAAACCCTCGAGTTCTGCGCCAGGTATGACGCGGCAGCCTTTGATCCGGACTACGAGACCCTGCCGCTGAGTTTCTTCGAACCGATGATGGAACGCCTGTTCGCCCGGCCGAAAAACTCGATCTACATGGCAGCGATGGAAGAATACGCACCGGTCTGAAATATCCGCGGACCTGTGGCGAGGGAGCTTGCTCCCGCGGGTCGGTCCGCGCTCGGGCGAAGCGACCCTGATGTCAGCCGCCGCGAGTATTCGGATGGATCGCGATTGCCGGATTACGACCGCTTCGCGGTCGAGCGGGAGCAAGCTCCCTCGCCACAAAAGCTAAACCTGTCGGATCAAGCCGGTTCAGCAACCTTAACGGCCTTGAGTTGTGCCTCGCGCGCCTGAGCATCCGCCAACCGGTACAACTCGATCGTGCCGTCCAAATGCTCGATCAAGGCTGTGCACGACTCCACCCAATCTCCGCAATTGAGGTAATCCACCTCACCGACCTTGCGGATTTCCGCGTGGTGAATGTGCCCGCAAACCACCCCGTGCAGCTCGCGTTTGACACACTCGTGGGCGATGGCCTCTTCGAAATCGCTGATGAAGCTGACCGCGGTTTTGACTTTGTGCTTGAGGTACGCCGACAACGACCAGTAACCGTAGCCGTACCGTGCACGCCAGTGATTGAGCCAGCGGTTGAGGGTCAGGGTGAACTCGTAGGCCGAGTCGCCAAGAAACGCCAGCCAGCGGTGATAACGCGTGATCACATCGAACTGATCGCCATGAATCACCAACAGGTGCCGGCCATCCGCGGTGACGTGGACCGCCTCGTCCACCAACTGAATATTACCCAGGATCAGCTTCGAATAACGCCGCAAAAACTCGTCGTGGTTGCCGGTGACATAAATCACCTCGGTGCCGCGCTTGCTCATGGTCAGCAAACGGCGAATGACGTTGGTGTGAGCCTGCGGCCAGTACATGCCGCTGCGCAGCTTCCAGCCATCGATGATGTCGCCGACCAGATAGATCTTGTCAGCCTGATAGCCCTTGAGAAACTGCGACAAATGCTCGGCCTGACAATCCCGGGTGCCGAGGTGCACATCGGAGATCCACAAGGTGCGCACGCGTTGTTTACGGCTGGGTTTTGCACGTTCGGCGCTGGTCATGGGCAACCTCTGCGAGATTTTTCGCAAGCTTGCACCGCAGCGATTAATAGCCCATGACACAAATACGGCAGTCTGATGACAACCCGGACCCAGGCGCGGCCGGTGTAGACTGCGAGTCTGCCCAGGAGACTGCGATGAGACCGATCCTCACGCTACGCCAGTACACCCACGACCTGATCGTCCACAGCCATGACCACGCGCAACTGGTGTTCGGCCTGTCGGGCGCGCTCGACTTCGAGGTCGGCGGTCATGGCAGCCAGGTGGTGCAGCAGAGTTTTGTGGTCGTACCGGCAGGTGCTCATCACGCTTGCGGCAGCCCGAATGGCAGCCGCTGCCTGGTGCTCGATGTGCCGAGCGACCAATGGGTTTCACAATCATTGGGCGAGCATGCCGAGGCCAGTCGGCGCTTGCTCGACAACCCCGGACGCTTGCCGCTGGATGCCGGGCAAAGCCAGCTGGTGAGCTGGCTGGCGAGCAGCCCGGTCGCAGACCCGCTGATCGCCCAGCAAGGCGCCGTATTGTTGCTCGCCAGCCTCAACAACGCCGCGCCAAGCAGCATCGCCGGGCGCCGCTTGCCTTACGCCGCGCTCAACGCGCACATCGACCAATACGCCGCCTATCCGCTGCAAGTCGCCGATCTGGCGCGCGTCGCCGGGCTGTCCAGCGCACGTCTGCACGCACGCTTTGTCGCTGAATGCGGACAGACGCCGATGGATTACATCCGCAGTCGCCGCCTGCATATCGCGGTGAAGTTGCTCCGTGAATCCGCGCTGCCCATCGGCGAAGTCGCCTGCCGTGTCGGTTATGGCTCCCAGAGCGCCTTCGCCGCAGCGGTGATGCGCGAGTTCGGCGCCTCGCCGGGCGCACTGCGTCGTACGGCGGGCAAGCGCTAGGCTGACGATAAAAAACGCGAGTTTGACGACAGACAGATCAGGCCGTCACGCGGTTCAATGTCGTCATTGCCTCTATGGATTAAGGATTGAAATGACTCCGCGTACCGCCCTTGGCGCCCTGCATATCGGCGCATTGATGTTTGGCCTGACGGGTGTGTTCGGCAAACTCGCCGCGGCCTCCCCTGCCATCATTGTCTTTGGCCGTGCGGCATTCGCGGTGATCGCTCTGGCATTCTTTGCCCGTTTCGCCAGCAGCACTGGCTGGCAGAAACTCGAAGCCGTGGACTGGCGTCGCCTGCTCCTCAGCGGCCTGTTGCTGGCCGGGCATTGGGTGAGTTTTTTCATTGCGGTGAAAGTTGCCGGCGTGGCGATTGCGACCCTGGGCTTTGCCAGTTTCCCGGCGTTCACGGTGATCCTCGAAGGCCTGATCTTCCGCGAGCGAATTCGCGCCAATGAAATTCTCCTGGTGGCGCTGGTGAGCGTCGGCCTGGTGTTGGTTACCCCGGATTTTGACCTCGCCAGTGAAGCTACCAGCGGTCTGCTCTGGGCGGTGGGCTCGGGCCTGCTGTTCGCCTTGCTGTCGCTGACCAACCGTGCCAGCTCCGGGCGTATACCCGCCGTGCAGGCAGCGCTGTGTCAGAACGTAGTGGTCGCCCTCTGCCTGTTGCCGGTGGCAGCACCGGGCTTGAGTGAGGTGCGCGCCATCGACTGGCTATGGATCGGTCTGCTTGGGGTGTTCTGCACCGGCGTCGCCCACAGCCTGTTCGTTGCCAGCCTGGCGGTGATCAAGGCCCGTACCGCCGCGGTGGTGTTTGCACTGGAGCCGGTTTATGGCATCACCGTCGCCTGGCTGCTGTTCGATGAGAATCCGACACTGCGGATGTTGATTGGCGGTGCGCTGATCATCATTGCGATTGTGGTGTCCAGCAGTCTGTCTGGCAGCTCAAGCAAGAAAAGCGTGACGGCCGAAGCCGCCTCTCACTGAGTTCTATCGTTGTGTCCGAGATCACGGTCGGGATCGATCTGATCCCGGACCCGCTGCTTGAGTACCTTGGCTTCCGGGAAACCACCATCAGCCTTGCGCTCCCAGATCTGCACCCCGTCGCAAGTAATGAAAAACACCCCGCCAGTTCCCGGCACCAGTGAAACTTTGCCCAGATCATCACTGAAGGTACTGAGCAACTCCTGGGCCAGCCAGGCGGCGCGCAACAGCCACTGGCATTGCGTGCAGTAAGTGATGACAACTTCCGGTTTGTGCGTGGTCATGGCGTGCTGGACTCCTGAACTCGATGGCGCCGCTATAATAGCCGCCTTTGCCGCTCGATCTACCTGAGCCTTGGGCAGACGTACTGATCGCAGGTATTGCGAAAATTGATGGCGGCGCGAGACCTGTAGGAGCACAGCTGCTGGCGATAGCGATCTCACGGACGCCATCGCTGGCAAGCCATGCTCCTACAGGAGCTCAGCGTATGCTGGCCAACAGGCTGCGGGCGGTTTGCTTCAAGGATTCGTCACTGTCCTTGAGTAACTCGTTCAATAGCGCAATGGCGCTGTCCAGATCACCGTCGTCGATGCAGTTCTGCGCCTCTTCCAGTTTGCCGGGGTGGATCTCTTCGTGCGCAGGTACCGCGAATTCGCCCGACAACGGCTCAAGCTCCAGGGTCGGTGATGCATCGGCGAAATCGTCGAGAAAGCCATCGTCCAGCGGTTCCAGCTGATCCACGGGTTCAGCCATTGCCGCTGTTGTGTCGGACGGACAGGCCAGATCCCAGCTCGAATCCATCGACAAGTCATCCAGATTCAACTGGAACTCATCCTCTACCGAGGCAGCAGGTTCAGCCGTCGTTTCAGCCGTCGACTCAAGAGTCGCCAACGATTGTGCACTGGCCAGTTTCGGCGAACGTGCGCGAATCTGCTCCAGCACCTCGGCACTGTAACCCGCTTCATGCAAACTGTTTTCATGCTCCGAATAAGCTGCGCTGTCGCCCTGCAGTCCCAGCACCTCCAACAGTTTCAGGTTCAAATCGCTGCGCTGCGGCTCTTTGAGCAAGGCTTCGCGCAATAGACTGGCCGCCTCGGCGTAGCGGTCATAGGTCAGGTAGATACCGACGCTCTCAAGCACTTCTGCCCCATGAGCGGTTTCGCGGTTCGCAGGGGGAGACGGCGTCGCAGAAAGCTCAATCGATGGTTTCTGTGCACTATCGGGCGCTCCCCGACTGACCACCGGCTCATGTCGCGGCGCGGGTGCTGATACAGGCTGTACCCGCCGCCGACGGAGCGCAAACAGGCCCAGTAGCAATAGCACGCCAAGCACCAACAGGCCGCCGATCAGCCACAACGCCCAACCACTGCTCGTCTCATCCATAGGGGCTGTGGGCACCGGAATTGGCACGACGGGAATGACGGGGGCGGGTAAAGGTTTTTTGGCGTCGGCCAACTCGGTTTGCAGATCGCTGACTTGCTTGCGCTGGCTGGCGATCTGTTCATCCTGGGCTTGTAGCCGGCTGTTCAACTGATCGATCGTTTGTTTCAGTTGCTGGTTTTCCAGGACACTGGCTGCCAGCAATTCGGAAGTCGGATCGGTAGCCGCAGGCGCCGTGCTCGCTGGAGCAACAGCTGGCGTTTTGGCGGGTGCGGCAGCAGTGGGTTGCTGGGTGATCGCCGGGGCCGGCTCGACATCACTCACCGGTACGATCCCCGGTGAACCCGGTGGATCGATCAGCACCGTGTATTCGCGCAGCAGATGCCCATTGGGCTGGTTCGCCTGCACCAGAAAATTCAGGAACGGTTCATTGACCGGCTTGCTGGACACCACCCGAATCACGCTGCGATTGCCACGCAGAACGGCGGTAAAACGCAGGTCGTTGAGAAAAAATACTCGCTCGACACCGGCGCGGGCGAACTCATCCGCCGTCGCCAGGCTGACCGAGAGTTCACCGTCACTCAGGGCACCGGGATCGACCAAGGCGATTTCGGCATTCAACGGCTGGTTAAGGGCTGAGTGCAACGTGATGTCGCCCAACCCCAACGCGGGTGCCAATGCGGAGTAACTCAAGGCACCGGCGACCGACAACAGGCTGACGGAGCGCCGTAACACAGACTGCAAACTCTTGAGCATGAGCATTCCTTAGCTAACCAGAATCAACCTGTGCGCATTCGCACGTCCAGTGTGAACACGTTATTGCCTGGTAGTTCTTATAGTCTGCTCTGCGCCAGTTCTCAAAAGTCTGCGGTGTGGTTATGCCTCAAGATTTTTCCAGATTGGCCAAAATGTGCCCATGGACCCGCATACACACCCGCATATCTTCCTCGTTGACACCCTCGAACAGCTCATGGCGCAACTCGGCGGCAATGGTTTCAATTTGCTCGATCAAGGGACGGGCGGGCGCGCACAGCACGATCTTTTTCGCCCGGCGGTCTTCCGCCACCGCCTGACGCTGCACCAGGCCTTGGGTTTCCAGGCTATCGAGCAGGCGCGCCAGTGTCGGTCCTTCAACACCGACGCTTTGTGCCAACTCACGCTGAGTGGGGGCTTCTTCGAAACGCGCCAGGTGCAACAGCACCAGCCAGCGGGCCTGGGACAGGCCAAGACCGGCAAGACGGCGATCCAGTTCGGCGCGCCAGCCGCGAGACATCTGCGCCAACTGCATGCCAAAACGGTGTTGATCGGTTAACGGCATAAAAAAAACTCATGGTTAGACTGAAATAGGCTGAAACTAATTATTAGTCAGCTAAGCATGGCCCTCGACTCTAGGCAAGGCTCGGTCTGTACTGAATCGTTACATCTTGATCTTCGACACTTAAATTTCAAACTCCGACTGCAATGCCGCTCTCACACAGTACAAAACGCCCTCGGGAACACGACCGGCAAACAACGCGGAAATCTCCGACACCGGCGGCAACTCGCCCTCGCCGTCCAGGAAGGCGTCCTGGACTTCACCCATCAGGTCTTCCGGAAGGTCCAGTGCCTGCTCCAGCGACAGTTGCTGCTTGCCGATGGCCTCGGCGAGCATCGTGTACACGTTCTTTTCCGAACACTGCAACTGGCCGGCAATCTGCATCGGCGTCATGCCGGCGCGCGCCAGTGTGATCAATTCGTGACGCAGGTCGGCAACCACTTTCGGGGCCTCGGCCTGGCCGCCCAGCACTTCGAGGAAGGCCTCGCCATAGCGCTCCAGCTTGCGTGCACCGACACCGCTGACCTTGGCCATTTCCGGCAACGAGCTTGGCTGGCTGCGGAGCATTTCGAGCAAGGTCGAATCGGGGAAGATGACGTACGGCGGCACGCCATGCTCTCCGGCGAGCTTGCGGCGCAGGGCGCGCAAGGCTTCCCACTGCTCGCGTTCTTCGCCTCGCACCAACTGGCTGGCCTGGCTGGTGCTGCTGCTTTTCGCGGTGGTTTGCGGTTTGAGGTCGCGGCGCAGCTCCAGGGTCACTTCGCCCTTGAGCAACGGCCGGCAGCTGTCGCTTAAACGCAGGCCGCCGTAGCCTTCCAGGTCAATGTCCGCCAGACCGCGCGCCACCAACTGTCGGAAAAGGGAACGCCATTCACCTTCGGCCCGCGCCTTGCCGACACCAAATACCGACAGATGCTGATGGCCGAAGCTGCGGACTTTTTCGTTGTCCTTGCCCAGCAACACGTCCACCAAATGCCCGACGCCATAACGCTGGCCGGTGCGGTAGATCGCCGACAGCGCCTGACGGGCGGGTTCGGTGGCGTCCCAGGTCTGCACACCGTCGACACAGTTGTCGCAATGCCCGCAGGGCTGCGGCATGTCTTCGTCGAAATAGGCCAGCAGCGTCTGACGGCGGCAGCGGGTTTCTTCACACAGCGAGAGCATGGCGTCGAGCTTGTGCTGCTCCAGACGCTTGTGGCGCTCATCGCCTTCGGAGTTCTGCAGCATCTGCTTGAGCATCACCACGTCTTGCAGGCCGTAAGCCATCCAGGCATCTGCCGGCAGACCGTCACGGCCACCCCGACCGGTTTCCTGGTAATAGGCCTCAAGGGACTTTGGCAAGTCCAGATGCGCGACAAAGCGCACGTTGGGTTTGTCGATGCCCATGCCGAATGCCACGGTGGCGACCATGATCAGGCCTTCCTCGTTGAGGAAGCGCTTCTGGTGGTGAGCCCGCGTATCGTTGGGCAGGCCGGCGTGGTACGGCAGTGCCGGGAAACCTTGCTCGCTGAGGAACACCGCTACTTCGTCGACCTTCTTGCGCGACAGGCAATAGACAATGCCGGCATCGCTACGCCGTTCAGCCAAAAACGCCAGCAACTGCTTGCGCGGCTGCTCCTTGGGCACGATGCGGTAAAAAATGTTCGGCCGATCGAAACTCGACAGAAAGCGCTCGGCGTTCTGCAGATGCAGGCGCTCGACGATTTCTTCCCGGGTGCGCTTGTCGGCCGTGGCGGTCAGGGCAATGCGCGGGACGTTGGGGAACAGTTCCGCCAACTGGCCCAGTTGCAGGTACTCCCGGCGGAAATCGTGCCCCCATTGCGACACGCAGTGAGCTTCGTCGATGGCAAACAGCGCGATTTCAAGACTTTGCAGAAACGCCAGCATCCGTGGCTGGACCAGGCGCTCAGGTGCCAGGTACAGCATCTTCACTTCGCCGCGCTTGATCCGCGCCGCCAGATCGCGTTGTTGCTCGGCACTCAAGGTCGAATTGAGCGCTGCCGCGGCCACACCGAGTTCTTCGAGGGTCGCAACCTGATCGTCCATCAAGGCAATCAGCGGTGAAACCACCACCGCCAAGCCATCGCGCAACAGTGCCGGGACCTGGAAGCACAGCGATTTGCCGCCGCCGGTCGGCATCAGCACCAGAGCGTCACCGCCGCTGGCCACGCGCTCAATGATGGCACCCTGACGGCCACGAAAACTGTCGTAGCCGAAGATGTCCTTGAGGACGCGCTGAGCCTGTTCGAGCATGAAAAACTCCAAATGGTGCTGAATATCCCTGTGTGCAGGCTGGATCAAAAAACCACGTTGTCACGGACAGATCCGTAAGCGGATTTGTCCGGGACCGTCGCGACACCTGCAGGGCTTTGCAAAACGCGCGAGTATACCCGAGCGATACCGGGCAATGGGGGTCACTGACGAATAGCCTCCCCGCCCAGATCAACAATTCCCTACGGATCGGGATTAGACTGGTCTGGAATGCGGGCAAATCTGCCGTGCGGCTGGCCGGACCGCTCAAGAACGCCTAGAATTGGGCATCGTATATTCCCAAGGTAGCCCTTCAATGTCCTTCGCTGAGCAACTAACCCGCCTGCAAGCCTTCCTCGACGCCGACGAGCTGCATGACGAGGCGCTGGACTATGTGGCCGCCCACGGCTATCTGACAGCCCTGTCGATCTGTTCCGAGACGGTGCCTGATCGTGAGTGGATCGACGCGCTGTTCGCCGAAGAGCCGCATTATCGCGATGACGCCGAGCGTCAGGAAATCGAATCGACCCTTCTGGCCCTCAAGGCTCATATCGCTCGCCAACTGGCGTCCGATGAAGAGTTCGAGCTGCCATGCGACCTGGACCTGGGCGAAGAGCCGGATGATTCCGACCTGCGCGGCTGGTGCATCGGTTTCATGGAAGGCGTATTCCTGCGTGAAGAAGCCTGGTTCGAAACCGCCGAAGACGAAGTCAGCGAAATGCTGCTGCCGATCATGGTCGGTTCCGGCCTGTTCGACGAACAGCCGGAGTTCTCCGACATCGCGGCCGACGCCAACCTGATGGACGACATGATCGTGCAGATCCCGGAAGCCCTGACCGCGCTGTACCTGCTGTGCAACGCGCCAGACGAAAAACCGGCGATCCTCAAGCCTCGTCACCACTAAGTCGTTGCCTGTGGCTGAACCCATAGGCAAACGCCCCCTGATCCTGCGCTACGTGCTGCTGGCCATCGGCTGGCTGAGCGTAGCGTTGGGGGTGATCGGGATCTTCCTGCCTGTACTGCCCACCACCCCTTTCCTGCTGTTGGCGGCCGCCTGTTTCGCCCGCAGTTCGCCACGCTTTTATCAATGGCTGGTCGAGCATCCACGACTCGGCCCCTGGATTCGCGACTATCTGGACGGCAACGGCATTCCGCTCAAGGGCAAGGTCTACGCCATTGGCCTGATGTGGCTGAGTATCGGCCTGTCCTGCATCCTCGTCCCACTGCCCTGGGCACGCGGCTTCATGCTGACCAGCGCAGTGCTGGTGACGGTGTATATCCTGCGGCAGAAAACCCTGATCAAACCCTGAATACGCCTCGCCACCTAAGCTCAACGATCCCCCCACCCCCGACAATCTGCCCTGCTTCCCGCAAAACAGCGCCTAAACTCCAGGCATCTGCACGTCTGCGGCCAGACATATCCCGTCGTCCAGGAAGGTCAACGCTCCGGAGCGTCTCATGTCGCTACTCAAACAGTTGTTTTTGGCCATCTGCCTGTTCTTGCTGGTCGCCTTCAGCGGCAGTTTCTTTGTCGGCCTGGAAAGCTCGCGTGCGCAGATACTCAGCCAATTGCGCTCCCATGCCCAGGACACTGCCACCGCACTGGGGCTGTCGTTGACCACACAGATCGACGATCTGGCGATGATTGAATTGATGGTCAGCTCGGTCTTCGACAGTGGCTACTTTTCCAGTATCCGGGTCATCAATATCGAGGACGAGCGCGTCCTGGTCGAGCGCAATGCGGTCGCCACCACCGAACGCGTACCGGGTTGGTTCGTCGATCTGGTGAACCTGCATCCGCAAGGCGGGGATGCGTTGGTAATGCGCGGTTGGGAGCAAGCCGCGCGGGTTGAAGTGGTGAGCAACCCACAGTTCGTCCTGAGCAAACTGTGGGACAGTACCCTCGGCAGTCTGGTCTGGTTACTGCTGTGCGGGTTGCTCAGCGCGATGTTCGGCGGCTGGTTGCTGCGTCGGCAACTGCGCCCGCTGGACGCCATGGTCAAACAGGCCGAAGCCATCAACAAGCGCGAGTTTCTCAGCCTGCCGAAGGTGCCCAGAACCCCGGAACTCAAACGCGTGGTGCTGGCGATGAACCAAATGGTTGAAAAGCTCAAAGGGCTGTTTGCCGAAGAAGCCGCACGCAGCGAACAACTGCGCGCCGAGTCGTTTCAGGACAGCCTCACGGGACTGGCCAACCGCCGTTTGCTCAACGAGCAACTCACCGATCAATTGCTGGTGACCGAGCAGAGCAGCGCCGGACACCTGCTGATGTTGCGGATCAATGACCTGACCGGGCTCAACCAGCGACTGGGTGGCCAGCGCACCGACGTGCTGATCAGCGCCGTGGCTCAGTTACTCAAGCGCCTGACTCAACAGCCGGATCGCCATACCTGGCTGGCCGCACGTAATCGTGGCGGTGAGTTCAGCCTGCTGACTCCAGGTCTGGACAGCAAGGACGCCGCGCGCCTGGCCGCCGAGATCAGCGCCACTCTGGAAAACCTGCGCCTGACCGGCGCCAGCGACTGCATGCCGGTGGCGCATCTGGGAATCGTCGCCTACACACCCGGCGAAGCCTCCACCGACATTCTGCTGCGCCTCGATCAGGCACTGACTCAGGCCCAGCAGCATCCAGAACGGCCGTGGGTGCATCTGCAGCAGTCCGATAACCCACCGAACCATACGCAGCACGACTGGCGCACCTGGATCGATGACGCCCTGACTCACGGCAAAATGCAGCTGTACTTCCAACCCGTGGTGCAATGCGCCGACACCAGCCAGGTGCTGCACCACAAGGTGCTGGCGCGCCTGCTCGATCCGCAGGGCAAAGCCATTTGTGCCGGGCACTTTCTACCCTGGATAGAACGGCTGGGCTGGTCGGCGCGATTCGACCTGGCAATGCTCGAACACACCCTCGACTACCTTGCCGAACACCCTTGGCCGCTGGCCCTTAGCTTGTCCGGCAGTACCCTGCGCGATGCTGCACAACGGCGCCTGATCCTCGATATGCTCGACGGCCTGCCCAGCCTCGGCCCCTTGCTGACCCTTGAACTCGACGAACGCCAACTGCCGCCCCCCGAAGAGTTGCGTCAACTGTGCCTGAGCCTGCACAACACCGGCTACGGGATCGGCCTGCAGCACTTCGGTGGCAGCTTCAGCCAGATCGGCAACCTCGCCCAACTCGGTTTGGCCTACCTGAAAATCGACGGCAGCTACATTCGCGCCATCGACCAACAAAGCGACAAGCGCCTGTTCATCGAAGCCATTTTCCGCGCGACCAACAGCATCGATTTGCCGCTGATTGCCGAGCAGATAGAAACGCAGGGGGAACTGGAGGCAATCAGGTCGCTGGGACTGTTCGGCGTCATGGGCCGGCTGATCGGACCACCAGAACCCATGTAGTACGCAGGTGTAGCCGCCTCGTGGCAAGCTACGCCAGCTTGCGTCGTGGCCTCTAGACTTTGCCACCATGATTACGCTGGTACGTCTCCTCCCCCATCGCCGCAATCTGCCCTTCGATCAGCGCTTCAAACGGTCGCAATAGCGGCTCGAAGGTCGTCGGTGCCTCAAGCACCTGCAACGCCTGCACGATCGCCTCCACCGTCGACAACGCTCCCGGCCCGGGAGCCTTGCGCAAGCGATAGCGCGAGACAGCGCCTTCGGCCAGCGTCACTCGGGGCAACGCTGCCAGCAATGGATTGAGGTGCAGCATCTTGCGCGCCTTGCGCCAGGTGCCGTCGGGCACCACCAGCAGCAACGGTTGATCGTCAGGCGTATAGGCCTGCAACGGTTGTGCATCGTCAGCCGGGAACAACAAGCGGGCCCGGTAACCCGGTTGATTCAGCAGACGCGGTAAATCCTCGAACACTTCGCCGACGATCAGCTCGGCATTGTTCAGCCCCAACGCCGCTAGCCGAGCGGTGTTCAGCGCATGGTTCACCTCGCTTGGATGCTGCAACAGCAGCACCCGGGTGCGGCTGTCGAGGCTCGGAATCAACGGGCACAGGCAGTGAGTTTGCGGGCGCAGGCAACGGGCGCATTGGATTCTGGACATACGATTTCCCCATCAGACCTGATTGAGCTGCGCTTTGAGCAAATCGCGGAAGGTCTGGATCAATGGCTCGCGACTGCGCCCACGACGCACGATCATCGAAAACGGGGCCTGGTAGCCGAAAGTGGCCGGCAGCAGCACGCGCAAATCGCCCTTGTCGGCCCAGGCTTGAGCGTAGTGCTCCGGCAGGTAGCCGATGTAGGCGCCGGACAACACCAGAATCAGCTGTGCTTCCATACTCTCCACAGTCGCCGCGCTGTGCTTGAAGCCGTGGCGGGCCAATTCGGCCTGGCTCCAGTAACCGCGACCGACCATGCGCTGCTGGGTGATGACTTGTTCGGGAATGCGCCGCTCGTTGAACAAGGGATGACGATTGCTGCAATACAGCCAATGTTGTTCACGGTACAGCGGCATGTAGACCAGCCCGCTCATGCGCGTGGAGAACGCACCGATGGCCAGATCGAGGCGGTTGTCCTGCACGCCGAGTTGCAGTTCGTAAGGGCTCATCACCGACAGGTGCAAATGCACCGCCGGGTGCTCCTGGCTGTAGGCACCAATGGCTTCGGCGAACGGCAAGGCCTTGTCGCTGACGGTCGAGTCGATCACCCCGAGGTTGAGCGTGCCGCGCAACTCGCCCTTGAGCGCCGCGGCGTATTGCTCGAAACCTTCCAGTTCACCGAACAGGCGCAAGGTTTCCTGATGGAACAGCTCGCCCTTGCTGGTCAGGCTGAAACCGCCACGCCCACGATGACAGAGCACCAAACCCAACGCCGCTTCGAGCTGGCTCATGTAGGTGCTGATGGCCGATGTCGAGAGGTTGAGCTCTTGCTGCGCGTTGGCAAACCCCTGATGACGCACCACGCTGACGAAGATGCGCAACAGTTTCAGGTCGGGTAAAGCGTTGGCCATGGGGGGATCTCCAAACACGATCAGTGTGAAGTCTATCGCTGCCGGGGCCATTAGTTTAGAAAAACCTGAACTAAGTATTTGCCGGTAGCGATTCTTCTCCCGCAGCGTATTTCGCAGAATCCGTCCAACAGGTGCCCGTGCGATCCCTTTGCGCGGTGCAACCCCATAAATAAAACAATGATGATGAGGCCATACCCGTGGACAAGATTCTTCACCAACCACTGGGCGGCAATGAAATGCCGCGCTTCGGCGGCATCGCCACCATGATGCGACTCCCGCACTTGCAAACCGCTGCCGGCCTGGACGCTGCCTTCATCGGCATTCCGCTGGACATCGGTACTTCGCTGCGCGCTGGCACCCGCTTCGGACCGCGCGAGATCCGTGCTGAATCGGTAATGATCCGCCCGTACAACATGGCCACCGGCGCTGCACCGTTCGACTCGCTGTCGGTTGCCGACATCGGTGACGTGGCAATCAACACCTTCAACCTGCTGGACGCCGTGCGGATCATCGAAGAGTCCTACAACGAGATCCTCGAACACGACGTGATCCCGCTGACCCTCGGTGGCGACCACACCATCACCCTGCCGATCCTGCGTGCCATCCACAAAAAGCACGGCAAGGTCGGTCTGGTGCACATCGATGCCCACGCCGATGTGAACGATCACATGTTCGGCGAGAAGATCGCCCACGGCACCACCTTCCGTCGCGCCGTCGAAGAAGGCCTTCTGGATTGCGACCGCGTCGTGCAAATTGGTCTGCGCGCGCAGGGCTACACCGCCGAAGACTTCAACTGGAGCCGCAAACAGGGCTTCCGCGTGGTTCAGGCCGAGGAGTGCTGGCACAAGTCGCTGGAACCGCTGATGGCTGAAGTCCGTGAAAAAGTCGGCGGTGGCCCGGTGTACCTGAGCTTCGACATCGATGGCATCGACCCGGCCTGGGCACCCGGCACCGGGACCCCGGAAATCGGCGGTCTGACGACCATTCAGGCGATTGAAATCGTTCGTGGCTGCCAAGGCCTCGACCTGGTTGGCTGCGACCTGGTAGAAGTCTCGCCGCCGTACGACACCACCGGCAACACCTCGTTGCTGGGCGCCAACCTGCTGTACGAAATGCTCTGCGTATTGCCGGGCGTGGCGCACCGCTGAGGCAGCGCCCCCAGCCTGCTGCTTCAGCACCGCTAACGGTTTCGCTTTCTGCACCCCGGACAACCGCAGCTATCGCGCAATGCCAATCAGGCGTTGTGCGACTGCCGACGTTGTCGAGCCTGTTCCCAGCACCAGTGGCGGTGTTCGGGCAGCACGGGCAGTACGGGCACGGATTCGCTCGCTAAAGCGGTCATGTGCAAACCGCCAGATTCAAGCATTACTCGTAGGGACAGGACGTTTGTGGCGAGGGAGCTTGCTCCCGCTCGACTGTGCAGCAGTCGCATTTTTGGGGCCGCTACGCAGCCCAGCGGGAGCAAGCTCCCTCGCCACAGCAAGCCTTGCTCCTACGAGACTCTTATAAGAAAGACAATCGGAGACACGCTTCATGGCTTTGGATTTATTCGTTGTACTCATCTATGCCGCCGGCATGCTCGTGCTGGGCTATTACGGCATGCGCAAGGCCAAGACCCACGAAGACTACCTCGTGGCCGGTCGTAACCTCGGCCCAACCCTGTACATGGGCACCATGGCCGCTACTGTATTGGGCGGTGCATCGACCGTCGGCACCGTTCGCCTGGGCTACGTCCACGGTATTTCCGGTTTCTGGCTCTGCGCCGCACTGGGTTGCGGGATCATTGCGCTGAACCTGTTCCTGGCCAAGCCGCTGCTCAAACTGAAGATCTTCACCGTCACCCAGATCCTCGAAAAGCGTTACAACCCAATGGCCCGCCAGGCCAGTGCGGTGATCATGCTGGCCTACGCGCTGATGATCGGCGTGACCTCGATCCTCGCGATCGGCACCGTGCTGCAAGTGCTGTTCGGCCTGCCCTTCTGGATTTCAGTGGTACTCGGCGGTGGCGTGGTGGTGGTGTATTCGACCATCGGCGGCATGTGGTCGCTGACCCTGACCGACATCGTTCAGTTCGTGATCAAGACCGTTGGCCTGATGTTCATCCTGTTGCCGATCTGCCTGTACCGCGTGGGTGGCTGGGATGAGCTGGTGTTGAAACTGCCGGCGTCCAGCTTCAGCTTCACCACCATCGGCTGGGACACCATCATCACCTACTTCATGATCTACTTCTTCGGCATCCTGATCGGCCAGGACATCTGGCAACGGGTGTTCACCGCCAAGAACGAAAAAGTCGCTCAGTACGCAGGCACTATCTCCGGCTTCTATTGCATCCTCTACGGTCTGGCCTGTGCGCTGATCGGTATGGCTGCACACGTGCTGATCCCGGACCTGGGCAACGTCAACAACGCCTTCGCCGCAATCGTCAAACTGTCCTTGCCTGACGGTATCCGTGGTCTGGTGATCGCTGCAGCCCTGGCCGCCATGATGTCCACCGCCAGCGCCGGCCTGCTCGCCGCATCAACCACCCTGACCGAAGACCTGCTGCCAAAACTGCGCGGTGGCAAACAGTCGAGCCTGAGCATCAACCGGCTGTTCACCCTGCTGACCGGTATTGTCGTGCTGGGTATCGCGTTGGTGGTGAGTGACGTGATCAGTGCCCTGACCCTGGCCTACAACCTGTTGGTGGGCGGCATGCTGGTTCCGCTGATCGGGGCCATTTTCTGGAAACGTGCAACCACCTCCGGCGCTATCGCCAGCATGGGCCTGGGCTTTGTGACTGCCCTGGTGTTCATGTTCAAGGATGGCCTGGATGCCAACACCCCGATCTACTACAGCCTGGCCGTCGGCCTGGTGAGTTTCGTCGTGGTCAGCCTGCTGTCCCCTCGCCCGGTTGCCGTGGCGAACGCGATATAAGCTGAAACCAATAATGGCTTGAACCTTTTCTTCGGCGGGTGCAGCGTCGGTTGCTGCACCCGTTTTTTTCGCCTGGAGGAAAGCACGATGAAAATCGTCAGTCGCGACCAATGGTTCGAAGTCAAACACCTGAGCGACGGTATTCGGCTGATTCACGAGCCGTACATACAACCGTTCTACCGCTGCAACCTGTGGCACATTCAGGGCCGCGACAAAGACCTGCTGCTCGATAGCGGCTCGGGCCTGGTCAGCCTGCGCGAGCAACTGCCCTGGCTGACCGACCGGCCGCTGGTGGCCGTGGCCAGCCATTGCCATTTCGACCATATCGCCGGTCATCACGAATTCCCCGAGCGGCTGGTGCATCCGGCCGAAGCGCAGATCCTCGCCGAACCCGACGGCGACAACACCCTTTCCAGGGCGTTTGTCGGCGACGAGATGTTCGAAGCCCACCCCGATTGCCCACTGTGCTACGCCGAATACCGGGTCAAAGCTGCACCCGCCACCGGGCTGATCGAAGAAGGTGACGTGCTGGACCTGGGAAATCGAACCTTGCAGGTGCTGCACACTCCCGGTCATTCACCGGGTGGTATCAGCCTTTTTGAAGTTGCCACTGGCACACTGTTCAGCGGCGACATCATCTACGACGGACCGCTGGTCGAAGACGCCTATCATTCCAACCTTGAGGATTACGCCCGCAGCCTGCAACGCTTGCGCTCGTTGCCGATTCGCACTGTGCATGGCGGACATTTCGGGAGTTTTTCCGGGGAGAAGTTGCACACGATGATTGACCAGTGGCTGCAACAGCACGCTTGAGGCAAGTGAGCTAGCGCAGCCGCGCCTCCGACGCGGTGGTCGAAGGCTGCGATCCTTTCACGCCTTACCTCGTTTACCGGCGGCGTTGCTGACGGCGGCGTTGCTCATCGTCGGTGCGGATTGGCACGGGTTGCAGAGGTGGTTCGATCAAACCAAGCGCGACACCGAGGTCATGGAGCCAGTTTTGCAGTTTCTCTTTCATGGTGCCCCCCCTTCAGGGTAGTGCTGAGCGACCGGGTTCTATAGACGCTTCATACAGATAGTAGTCCGAAGTCTTACGCAATGCTCGCCTCAAAAGGCAAAGATCTGTTACCGAATTCATCAAAATCACTGTGGCGAGGGAGCTTGCTCCCGCGGGTCGGTCCGCGCTCGGGCGAAGCGGCCCCAAAACCATTCACCCAACCCTTTAGGGCTGAACCCGCCAAACGCTTTACGACTGCTGCGCAGCCGAGCGGGAGCAAGCTCCCTCGCCACAATCGTTCGCCGAAGATGAGACCCCATACACCGCTTGTTGCACCTCGATCCAGGCATTGAGATTGGCGCCGAGCATACCCTTTCGCCACATCAGCCAGGTGGTGGCACTGGCGAAAGGCTCGGCCAATGGATGCACGGCCACACTCTCGCGTCCCGGCAGACTGGCCAGCATCGACTCGGACATCAGCGCCACGCCGGAACCGGCAATCACACACGCCAGCATCCCCTGATAGGACTCGATTTCCATCGCCCGCCCCATCGCCGCATGATAATGGGCGAACCAGGCCTCCAGGCGCATCCGGTAGGAACAGCCCTGGCGAAAGGTGAACACCGAACGCCCCTGCACATCCAGCGCGCTGCGCACCGGCGGGTGATCGGCTTCGCTGATCAGCACCAGTTTTTCGTCACACAGCGGCACACCGTCGAGCCCGGCCAGTTGCAGCGGGCCATCGACCAGCGCGGCGTCAAGACGCCCGGTGAGCAGGCCTTCGAGCAATTCACCGCTGGGCGCCGACTGCACTTGCAGGTTCACCGCCGGATAAGTGCGGTGATAGCGCGCCAGCAAACCCGGCAGATGAATCGCCGCGGTGCTGTACATGGTGCCCAGCACGAAATCGCCGGCCGGTTGCCCGCCCTGCACGGCTGCGTGGGCTTCGTCATGCAGGGCAAACAGCTTGGCGGTGTAGTCCAACAGTACTTTGCCTGCGGGCGACAACTGCAAACGCTGACGCTCACGCAAGAACAGTTCTACACCCAGCTGATCTTCAAGCTGCTTGAGCCGGGTCGACAAATTGGACGGCACCCGATGCAAGCGTTCGGCGGCGCGGGTGATGGAACCTTCCTCGGCCACCGCCTGGAAGATGCGCAATTGGCTGAATTCCACATCATTCTCCAAATAAGAACAAGTTACTCACTATTATTCATTTTTAAAGAAAGTCAATCAGTCCTAGCCTGACGGTCATTGCTCCGCTGCAGGAATCCTGACCATGTCGCCGCTTATACGCTTACTCGCCAGCTTCATTGCCTTGATGATGGCCATGGGCATTGGGCGCTTTGCGCTCACTCCGCAGCTGCCGCATTTGCTCAGCGAAGGTCAGATCGACCTGACTGCCGCGGGTCTGATTGCGGCAGCCAATTACCTGGGCTACTTCATCGGTGCCGTGGACGCGATGTTCGCCCATCGCCCCGAGCAAGTCCGTCGACGCTTGCTCGGCGGTTTGTGGCTGTGCGTGCTACTGACCCTCGCCTCGTTCTGGGCCAAGGGCTTCTGGCCGCATCTGGTTTTGCGCTTCGGTACTGGTGTAGCCAGTGCCTGGGTGCTGGTGATGATCACCGCGTTGAGTCAGCCATTAGCGATGGCCGCCGGACGTCCACGGCTCGGCGCACTGGTATTCGCCGGACCGGGCCTGGGGATTTTTCTGACGGGTTTGCTCGCACTTGGCTCGAACCTGTTGGGACAAAGCTCTGCGACCCTGTGGCTGGTGTATGCCGGCGTGGGCCTGGCGATGCTGTTGGTGATTCTGCCGATCCTGCCGCAACCGACTGCAAGCGTGGCAGCCACAGCCACGGCCGGCGCTCCAAAGAGTGCCGGTATCCCGCGACTGGGTTTGATTTACGCGCTGTACGGCCTGGGCTACATCATTCCGGCGACCTTCCTGTCACAGATGGCCAGCGCCCATTTTCACGGTCAATGGCAGGCCGATCTGTTCTGGCCGTGTTTTGGTCTGGCGTCCGCCACCGGTGTGCTGCTGGTGAGTTTGCGCCGGCATAACCCCAACGCCACGCGTCACTGGCTGATCGCGACGTTGTGGCTGCAAGCCGCCGGGGTCTTCGCTTGCCTGCTGGGCAGCGGTCTAGGTCTGGCTCTGGGGGTGATTCTGTGTGGCACGCCGTTTCTGGCCTGCATGCAATTGGTGATGCAGCGCTCGCGAGAACTGGCGCCGCAGGCCACCCAGCGCAATGCCGGCCTGCTGACCGCGTGTTTTGCCGTGGGTCAGCTCAGCGGGCCATTACTGGCAGCGCTGAGCAGCCACTTCAGTGGTGGCTTGCAACCGGCGTTGATGGTGGCGGGCAGCGGCCTGCTGGTAGCCGGTGGTTTGCTGCTGCGTCCACTCAACGCTCCAGCATTGTGCGCAAACGACGGCGCACCCACTGTTCTGCGCTGACAAAGGTGATGCCGAGCAACACCAGCACGGCACCGACGACAAAGTTGACACTCAACGGCTCACCGAGCAGCAACACCCCGAAGGTGACACCGAACAGCGGCGTCATGAAAGAGAACACCGCGAGGTTCGATGCCAGGTAACGGCGCAGCAGCCAGAACCACGTCAGGTAGCTGAAAAACGATACCACCAGCCCCTGGAACAGCACGCTGGCCACCGCCACGTTAGTCAGGTGGACGTGGGTGATCTGCCCGCTTAGCGCGGCAATCAGCAGCAGGCCGAGAAAGCCGACGATCAGTTGATAAAACAGGGTCAAGGTCGCCGGCGCTTCCGACAACCGTGAGGCGCGCACCACCACAGTCGTCGCGCCCCAGGCGGCCCCCGCCAGAACGCCGAACGCATCGCCGAGCAGCATCCGCCGGTCCAGATTGTCCCAGGACACGCCCCCGGCAAAGGCCACGGCAATACCAATAAACGCCAGCAAAATCCCCAGCCATTGCAACCGTCGCAAACGCTCGCTTGGCAGCAGCCAGTGCACGCCCAATGCGGTGAAGATCGGCGCGGTATAGAGGAACACCGACATGTGCGCCGCCGTGGTCAGTTTCAGGCCTTCGGCGATGAACAGAAACTCGGTGGCAAACAGACCGCCCGCCAGCAAACCGCCGCGCCAGGTGCTGCCAACCTGATTCCAGCCGCCCTTCCAGCAGATCAGCAAACCCACCAGCAATGCGGAAATTCCGGAACGTGCGGCGGCCTGCATCACGGGTGCGATGTCCGCCGCCGCCCATTTGATCATGACCTGCTGGATACCCCAGATCAGACACAACCCGAGCATCACTTGCAGGGCAAAACCATCGGCGCTGCGCCGAGTGGCAATCACCGCGAAACCTCGCGAACGGTTAACGACATGGCAGTTACTCACTAAAAACAAAATGCCCCGGTACTTGGCCGGGGCAGTCAGGTCTGGTCAGCTCGGATCAACTCAGTTCAATGCGATCCGCATGAATGACGATCTGGCCATTCTTGTAGAGCGCGCCGATGGCCTTCTTGAAGTTGCCTTTGCTGACGCCGAACAGGCTGCTGATCAGCGCCGGATCGCTCTTGTCGCTGACCGGCAAGGTGCCGTTGTTGTCGCGCAGTTTGGCGAGAATCTTCGAGTTCAGGCTGGTGGCGGCTTCTTCGCCCACGGGCTGCAGGCTCAGGCTGATCTTGCCGTCGGCGCGGATCTCCTTGATGAACCCCTTCTCTTCCTTGCCGGCACGCATGAACTTGAAGATTTCGTTCTTGTGGATCAACCCCCAATGCTTGTTGTTGATGATCGCCTTGAAACCCATGTCGGTCGCTTCGGCTACCAGCAAGTCAACTTCCTGGCCAGGCTTGTAGTTGGCCGGGGTTTTGTCCAGGTAGCGATCCAGACGCGCGGTCGCGGTAATACGGCGGGTGTGCTTGTCGAGGTAGACATGCACCACGCAGTATTCGCCCGCGGTCATCTGACGCTTTTCTTCGGAATACGGCAGCAGCAGGTCCTTGGGCAGACCCCAGTCGAGAAACACACCGATGCTGTTGACTTCAACGACTTTAAGACTGGCGAAATCACCGACCTGAACTTTCGGTTTTTCGGTAGTTGCGATGAGTTTGTCATCGCTGTCCAGATAAACAAAAACGTTCAGCCAATCTTCATCTTCGCTGGGAATATCTTTGGGGATATAACGATTCGGCAGAAGGATTTCGCCATCCGCGCCACCGTCCAGATATAAACCAAAGTTAGTGTGTTTAACCACTTGCAAGCTGTTGTAGCGCCCGACTAAAGCCATTTCCAATACCCTCATTGCTTGGGCGCCATTCTACCCGGTTTTGCCGGTGCTGTTAGGTGACTGGCAGGCTTGCGAAGAAAAATCCGCTGCAAGGCTCATTTTTCCTGGGTTTTGCACCAGAGCAGAGCCCGCTCGTCAGACCGTCCAGACGGTTTTCTGCTGATATCGGTAAGCCATACACGGTACTTTTCAGGCCTGCGTTCTTATTCAAAACAGCAGCTTAGGTGATTATTGCGAACAGTAACTTATGAATAATCGACACCCGCCCCCGGTTATTTCAGGCAGATATTTACCAAGCAATTGTCAAGTATTTCCTGTACGATGCCTGGCCAAGTTAATTTTCTACAGGTTAATGGCCGCCATGCGTGTAAAAGCATCCAACAGCAAAGCAAAGCCAGCTCCAGCCGTTGAAACCAGCGAATCGATCAACAACCAGATTGCTGCTTTCCTCAAGTCCGGCGGCGAGATCCAGCAAATTGCCAAAGGCGTCAGCGGCCAGACATTCGGCCCGTCCAAACAGATCACCCTGGGCAAAAAGTAATACCCCCCCTCGCGTCACCCTGGTCCCTAAGCGCTTTGAGCTTCGAAGCGCTAGGACTGGAACCCTCCTCCCCTGCCACACCCTTCAAGACCAAACGTGCGTTCGATTTGATCAGCTGAACAGCCGGGTCCATCCTGCATTCAGATACCAGAACTACGCCCTTGCAAGGATTGGCTCATGTCGCGCTGGTTGAAACACCTGGCCCTGTTCCTGACCCTGTGTCTCTCGCTACCGGCCTGCAACCGAGTGAGCCTGGCCTATCGCAATCTCGACATCATCATTCCCTGGACGCTCAACGACTACCTGGACATGAACAGCGAGCAGAAAGGCTGGCTCAGCGAACGTCTCAAGGAACACCTCAGTTGGCATTGCTCCACACAAATACCCGGCTACGTCGACTGGCTCGACCGTTTGCAGCAGATGGTCGAAACCAATCAAGTCACAGACGCCGCACTGCAAGCCCGCATCCTGGAAGCCAAGCAAGCCATTGCCCAGACCGCCCGGGAAATCACCCCGTCGGCGGTCGAGTTGTTGCAAGGCTTGAATGACCAGCAGGTCAACGAGATGAAACAGGCCTTCGCCAAAGACCAGCGCGTGCATCAGGAGAAATACCTCAAAGCACCGCTGGCACAACAGATCAAACATCGCATCGAGCGGATGGATAAACGCCTGGGCGACTGGCTTGGCCCGCTCAACACTATTCAGGCGCAGCGCGTTGTTGCCTGGGCCAACGCGCTGGGCGAGCAAAATCAGCAATGGCTCGCCAACCGCGCTCATTGGCAGGCACTGTTCAGCGCAGCAGTGGAACAACGCCACAGCAGCGACTTTGCGCAACGCATCGAAACCCTGCTGGTCGATCGCGAGACCTTATGGACCCCGGCCTATCGCCAGGCTTACAGCAACACCGAAGCCCAGGCACGCAGCCTGATTGTCGACCTGATGGCCGACAGTACCGCCGATCAACGTCAGCACTTGCTGAAAAAAATCGACAAGATGCGCAGCGATTTCAGCGCATTGAAGTGCTTGAAGGTCGCAGGAGCCTCTTAAGCGATCTGCGCTTTAGACGCCACCTCATCAAAGGTCGCCGGGTCCAATGCATCCACCTGCTCGTCGAGCACCTGCCGTGAATGATCATTGCCCGCACTGCTGCTGTCGATCATGTACAGCAGGCTCGAACCGCGCGGTGTCAGGATGAAGTTCTCGCCGTTACCACCTTCGTCCTCGGGGCGGGACTCGATATAGCCACGGTCGAGCAGGAGCTTTTCATATTCGGTGGCGGTCACTTTCAGCTCATCCAGATTGCCGATGGGCTCACCCTCTGCCGCCTTCTCTGCCGCATGCTGCTCGGCATAGACGCGCGGAGCAAAGCTGTGGTCGGCGCTGTTCTGCACTTCGTGCAGCATTCGTTCAAGCAAATCCCAGTTATAAGCCGTCATCCGATATCAACCTCCAGCCAGACAGTGAGAGGCCTCTCATAGGTTGTGACCGGCGCCATCGGCAGCCGTTCAGCCAGGTTGTCATGCGGGCAGATGACGGCGACAACCGATCAGCGGCTTGTCGATTACAGCGTCGATCAAACGACTAGGCTGTGTAAGCCACAACACGCCAACCTCGCAGGAGGGAAAGTCATGAACAGCGTGCAACAGCACAAGGTCGTGTCCCGAGAAGAATGGCTCGCGGCCCGTAAACAGCATCTGATCCACGAAAAGGCCTTTACCCGGGAACGCGACAAACTCAGCGCCGAACGTCGCGCACTGCCCTGGGTGAAAGTCGACAAGAACTATGTGTTCGAAGGCCCCGATGGACGGCAAAACCTCGCCGACCTTTTCGGTGGCAACAGCCAGTTGATCATCTATCACTTCATGTTTGCCAAGGGTTGGAAAGAAGGCTGTCATGGCTGCTCGTTTCTGTCCGACCACTTCGACGGCGCCAACCTGCACCTGGCCCACCACGACGTTTCACTGGTAGTGGTTTCCCACGCGCCATTGGCAGAATTCCAGGCGTTCCGCAAACGCATGGGCTGGAAGTTCAAATGGGTCTCATCGGCCGGCAGCGACTTCAACGCCGACTACAAGGTGACCATCAGCGATCAGGAACTCGCGGACGGCACCGCGACCTACAACTACGAAAAAAGCACCAGCACTGAAGGCGAACTGCCGGGGCTGAGTGTGTTTTATCGCAATGACGCCGGGGAAATCGTCCACACCTATTCCACCTACGCTCGCGGCCTGGACTTGCTGGTCGGTGCCTATAACTTCCTCGACCTGACGCCCAAGGGCCGCAACGAAGAGCACGGCATGGAATGGGTGCGCCATCACGATCGTTACGAGACCGCGCCGAGCGCCAAAGACTGTGGCTGCGAGTAATGCTGCCGGCCCCTCGCCCCGGCCGGGGCGAGGGAGTGCAAGCGCCCTCTCAACTCGAAGGCGTCCGCCACAGAAAATGCATTAACGCATTATAAATTTGCGCTAACGCATATTGCATCCTAAGGTTACAGCGAGACCCGATCGGAGCAGGCCATCGAAAATGGCAAATAGCGCAAGCCGATACCTCACCCGCTAAAAAGCAGTTTTATTTCAATTAGGTACATATACCCAAGCTGGACGCTTACGTTCATTCATGGAGGATGAATCATGTTACTGACTGAAGAAACACAGTTTAAAAGTTCGGCCACCGGCGAAGCACTTCCCAAATGCCTGTCCCAACACCTTATCAACCCTGAACTGACCGATATCGAAACATCGGTAGAGCCAGCAGCGTTGGCCGCTGCCAGTCTCAGCTTCAGCATGCAGCGGCAAACCCAAACCAACTGGTGCTGGGCAGCGGTTTCGGCGTCTATTGGCAACTATTACGGCACCGGGTCCTGGTCCCAATGCGTCGTCGCCAACTATGAACTCGACAGGAACTCCTGCTGTAACCAACCAGGCCCCTGCAACGTTTATGGCTATCTGGACTCAGCCCTCAGGACCACAAGAAGCTTTGCCAGCATGAGCCAGGGTTCGATTCAAATGAGCGCCATCGAAAACCAGATCAACATGGGAAGACCCATCGGCATACGCGTTGCCTGGTATGGCGGTGGCGCTCACTTCCTGACGTTTTATGGGACCAACGGCAACTATGTACTGGTTGCAGATTCCATCTATGGCTATTCCACGCGCGCATTAAATACGTTCCCCGGCTCATACAACGGCGGCGGCAACTGGACCAACACTTACTTCACCCGGAAAAACTAGGAGGGCAGCATGAAACTTTCTTACCCAATGGCGCCTTCCAACGGCGTACAAACACTGCGTCCTGCTCTTCAAGCGGCCTTGCAGACACAAGGTTTTGGCATCAACCGCCAGTTTGCAAATGCCGTCCCGAGCAAAATCAGCCTCTCCGAGCCTTACCGCGGTTATTCACTGAGCCTGGAAGACCTGACCCAGGGTAAAGGCTTGAAAGCGGCCACCCAAGGTAACTGGCACTACCTGGTGTTTTCCGATGGAACAACCATTGCCGATGCCGAACTGGCCGAAGTACACGGCAATGTCGAGTTCTCATCGCTGAACCATGGTGCTATGGCCCCCGCCACCGTCAGCGCGCTGAACCTGGCAGAAAACTCGGCGAGTTTGCAGGGGAAATCCTATGAGCTCAGAGTGTTGTTTGTCTCGGCACTGCACTTTGTGGCGATCTGGCTGCATGCAAACGACGCGGGTAATGAGGACATCATTATCCCGATTGAGCCGACACCCAAGAGCCTGGCCAGTACGCAGTTGTATAACGAGGCCAAACTACTTGCCCTGCTGACGCCTGCTGCCAACCAGACCAAAAAACTGTTTGATGCGGACACTACGGGATTGTTGGGGAGTTGAACCAGCTGTTGGTGAGCTGAAATGTAAAAAGCCCGGACAGTGTTTGCAATGCTGTTCACTTAAGGAAGTCTGGAGGCCTGAGAAGTATCTGTGGCGAGGGAGCTTGCTCCCGCTGGACTGCGTAGCAGGCCCAATTCAGGGCCGCTTCGCGCCCCAGCGGGAGCAAGCTCCCTCGCCACAACTGCGGATATGCCTGAAACATCGGCGTAAGTGAACAGCATTGCGGACACGTGTCCGGGCTTTTTGGTGAGTGTCTGGTCCTGAAACTGCTGTGAACCTTGATCAGGACGGGACCGGCTAATGGGTGTCCCCTTTTCCATATCGGTATCTGCGCACACGGCAACTGTCCGTTTCGGAACAAACCTACAAACAAACCACCTGCGTCAGACCTTAGGCCGATTGACTGACCTCGCCCCACTCCCTATCCTCGCGCCTGTCACGACTCATTCGTGATCGGGTTTGACGGCCCGTATTTTCTTACGACGCGCATAGCCTCTCTCTGCTCGAGCACTTTTGTGCCCGCTGCATTGCATTATGGCGACTGTGCGCGGGGCACCTTCGGGTGCGCCGGTGTTCGTGAGAGCCGGTCCGTCAACCCACGCACAGTTGCCACCCAATTTCGTTTGACGGCGTTTTTTGTGGTAGCTCTTTTGAATCTCACGGAGCTTCACCCATGACCGATCCAACCACAAAATCCACCCCCTTCGCCCGCTGCGACCATGTCGACCATTACCTGTTCGCCGTCCAACCCGACATCCCGTTACTCGACGCCCTCGAACACGCCTCGGTCTACCTGAGCTGCGCCGAAGCCCTCGCCCATCAAGCCCCCACCGCCACCACCCCGGAACACATCGTCTCGTTACGCTGGGCCAGCCAGCAGATGCTCGGCACCGCTCGATCATTACTCCAGGCGTCGATCGACGGACTGCACGCCGCCCAACCGGGAGATGACGCATGAACCCACACATGCCGATGACCAACAACGATTGCGACATCCCGGTGCTGCTGGTCGCCACCCAAGCGCCGCTGGATGTGCTGCACAGCAACGCTGCTGCACGGTTTCTGGCGGTCACGCAGATGATGGAAAGCCTGGCCAGCCTCGACATTACCCATGCCAAAGGCGCAGACGTGCAGCAAATCGCCCACGCAGCGGCCATGCTGCTGCGGGACGGTTGTGATGTGATGGATGTGTTGGGGCGCCAGATTCGGGCGCAGCACTGAAGTAACGCATAGGCTGTTCCCGCACGTAGTGGGGAAGGATCAACTGAGCCTTAGGTCGTGCGTGCAGAATCTTGCAAAGCGATGGTGTTCAACGCCGTACCCCGCGATAACTAGGTACCTCATCGCGGGGTGCGATTTATTTGTTGATGCAAACACGTCGATCGGCAAGGGCTGAGGTACGGAGGAATGGGCACCCGAAGAAGGTTAAGTAAGTGCCATTCAAATCTGTCCCCTTTTCACTGCGCCGCTAGAGCTTTTCAATGGTTTGCTCGCTACTTCTTTTGCACCGACAACTACCCGACAAAAAAGTACTGCCCACTACCGAGATCAATCAAATGACCTTCCAAGCACATTTCTATTAATAACGATGAAACTTTTCTCCTATCTACACATTTCCCACACGACTCTAGAAACTTGATTAGCCGCCATTCATCGATTCTTTTTGGCTCACCAAAAAACTTATGTACGTCCACAACCCAATGCGGCTCGCATGACGTTCTCTCAAAACGCAATCCTGCACCATGCTTAACAAATCGCCACTGAACACCATCAACTATCATTTCTCCACTCCGAGGAAAATCGATAAGCCATTTCAAATCCTTTACGTTGGGATGTAGCTCTGCGAACGCAAACACCAATTGGCACTGAAGCTCTACGAAAAGAAATACATCATTCATACTAATTGCCTCATAACTAGTATCTCACCCGAGCTTCAGCAGCCTCTCGCATAAGTTGGTCTGCCTCTTCCTTAGTCACGCTATGCACATTGACTGGCACGTCTTTGATCCCAGCTTTTGAAGCAGCCTCCGCGCGATGGTGGCCATCAAGGATAATCAACTTCCCGTCCACGTTAGCCGCATCGATAGGATAATTTTCATCATACCCATTAGCCTTAGAACAAAAAAGGGGACAGATTTATTTACGACAACAAAAATCAGTTATCCATAAATAAATCTGGCCCCGTCTCTCATAATAGCCATACAGAAATCAATTTATTTGACATTGACCACCATGGTCATGGCAAGCATATCGCCAAGACGTCGCCTAAACCCGAAAAACACAAAGACTGCGTCTAAAATACTAAACATCACTTTCGGAACGTTTCGTAAAAGCGACTGAAAAATCGTGCACTTCTTATTCACAGGAAACCCTACTACGGACATCTTCAACAACCGTTTACCCACACTCTGACCGTTCGGTAGAGCATCACAAAATAGAAAATAGCTGATCGCAAACACCAGCAGAATATTACTTATCACGCTGTAAAAAAGCGCGACGCCGTAGGAGCTACTCGCCATGAGCATATAACCAATCAATCCTTTCAAAAATATCAGAACAAACACAATAGACAGATCAATAAAATATCCAGCCAAGCGTTTGCCCGGACTGGCCAAATCGTATAACGACTTCAATGCTTCGGATTCAGTATTACGCATCAAACTCTCCACCATCTGAAAAAAACACAAAAAAACCTGACCAAAAGGAGACAGTTTTAATCTCAACGACCAAAATTGTTTGTCATTAAATAAACCTGCCCCCCTTTTTCAATAAATAACGCTCTTTTCTCGCTCAGCAACTAGCGTGAAGGAATATCCCTGATGTCGGACACGATAAATGTCGGCAAGGTACGAATATAGAAAGGCTCCACATCAGCATTATCTTTGTGAGTCAGCGCCGCCACCATCGTCTTCATATTGCGAAGCTGACCGAATGCACCGGCAGGCTGTAGACCCTCGCGAGCGTGGGAGAAATGCAAGACTTCGGTACCGGCCTTTTTGACCTTGACCTGATAACTGAAATCAACACTGGCGAGGATCGTATTGTCGTCGACAATGACCGACACCAATCCGCCATTGGAGTTACCGATCCGACGCTTGTAGACGGTGTTCACATCCAGCAGGTAATCGGCACTTTCCTTGCTCGTCGCGTAGCGATTAGCGCTCGACAATTGATTGATCAGCTCAACGCTGAGCTGCTCGCGCAACGCGTCTTGCGGCATAAACCGCTCATTCTTGCCGACCAGTTCAAGGTCGAAGTTGTCGATCCAGTAGGTAGCGGTCGCCGGGATCTGAACTGGCGTGGGGGAGATGTAGTAAGCAGGTTTCGAGGCGCAGCCCGACAAAAATAAGATCGCCAACAGTAAAGCCAACACACGCATGTCGATTCGTCCTTGAGGAGTTTCACGTTAGTTTAAGAGCGAGATTTTACAAACACAGAAGGGACTGATTTGTTTACGGCGACAAACGCCCTGATCGGTTTTTGCGCGACCCAATCGATGATACCAGATAGCCATCATTCCCTCGTAACGATATCCTTGCCTCACCCAATACATACACGCTGCGAGTCCTGTCCGACAGCCTCCGGCCACAAGGACAAACCATGAACGCCTTCCAGGGATGGCTCAAACGCATTTTTAATCGCACCGCTCATACTACTTCCACCATTGCGCTACACGACGAGACTCCGCTCCCAAGAGAGGTGCGCAATGAGGACCTGCGCACAGACGAAGAGATTCGCCGTGACCAAGCGATGGCTGTGCTCAGCACGGCTCAGAGCACCGGCGATTGGTGCGCTCTGAGTCGTCATCGTAATGGATTCGTCCGCGAGGCGGCCGTGCGCCGGCTCATGCAGGTTGAGGGCCGCGATGCACTGGCAGCGTTGATCGACAGCTTGAATGACTACGTGCCGCAGATTCGTACACTGGCCAGCGATCATGTGCAGCGCTTTCTCGATCCACAACATGCAGTAATGCTGATTCAGGTACTGGACTCATTCATCTCCCTGGCCCAGAAAAACCGTATCGATCACCAATCAACGCTGACAAACGTCATTCGTATTTTGGCGGCGCCTTCGGTGCGAGATACCACCCTTGAAGCGTTTAAGGCAACGCATGGTAAACCAGCACGCCTACTGCTGGAGGTATTAGAAAAGGCGTTTGCGCATGACCTCGCCCACATGCTGGAAATAGCCCTGAACCATCAGGACCCATCGGTCCAACGCCTGGCATTACAGGCAAGCCTGCAGTTGCCCGACGCACAGGTACAGGCTCTATTGCTCGGAGCATTGAGCAGTCACGCCGCAAACCTTCGGGTGAATGCGCTGCGCGCTTGGCTGAATCTGGCGAACACCCCGGACCAGATTCACTGCGTTTTGAAAAGAGCATTGTTCGACACTTCGACCTCGGTGCGTTCCCTTGCACGTTGGGCGTCGTCGAAGTGGCAACTCGACTGTCGAGAGGTGCTGCTGCAACGCCTGCAAGCGCCGTTACCGACTACCCAGCGTGAATGGATTGGCCTGATCGGGTTGGTTCGGGAGCTGAACGAACCGCAGGCCAGAGAGATGCTCGAGTCAGCCGTCGAATATTCCGCACCACGAGTTCGTGCGCAGGCTTTGGAGACATTCGAACAAGTGTGTGGCGAAGCTTCGTTGCCTGCACTGATCCGCGCACTGGGCGACCCCTCGCCTCGTGTGTTCCGTGTTGCAGTTGACGTGTTGAGAAAACAATCCAGTACCGCGGTTGATGGTCCGGTCTCGGATCTGCTCGAGTCCGGCTCACGAACGCTCAGTCATGAGCATCGCCGAGCACTGGTCAGCATCAAGGCAAGCTGGGAACAACTCAATTACTGGATGCGCGGTTTGAGTCAGGCCGACACCGATAACGGCGACTGGTTGGCTGAAATCAATCGATGGTGTGAGACACGCCACAAGACGTCGGACTACACGACACCCAAAGCCCTGCGCCTGCAATTGCTGCACGCACTGGGTGAACTCGAGAGTCAGGGCAAAGTAGCAGGTGGAACCGTCGCCAGTTTGCGTTGAACCCGGCGTACATCGAACATAAAAAACCCGGACACTGTCCGGGTTTTTTATGGGGTCGCCAAGGCGCGTTATTCAGCGGCCGGTGCTTGCGGCTTGCGGCGCTTGAGCGGCGCCATGCCGTCCTTGCTGACCAGCGACAAGGCGTCGGTCTTCGGGCGGTTGGCGATCTTGCGCTTGGTCGGAGCCTTGGCGCCGGTCTTTTTCTTGTCGCCTTTGGCGTCGACCTTTTTCTTCTTCACGCCAACGGCTTTGCCCGAGGCCTTGACCTTTTTCGGTCCGCCGTAGGTGCCTTTGACTTCCTTGATGGTGCGGCGCTCGAAGCTCTGCTTGAGGTAGCGCTCGATGCTCGACATCAGGTTCCAGTCGCCATGGCAGATCAGCGAGATGGCCAGGCCATCGTTGCCGGCACGCCCGGTACGACCGATACGGTGAACGTATTCGTCGCCGCTGCGCGGCATGTCGAAGTTGATCACCAGGTCCAGGCCTTCCACGTCCAGGCCGCGAGCGGCAACGTCGGTGGCGACGAGGATCTTGACCCCGCCCTGCTTCAGACGGTCGATCGCCAACTTGCGATCCTTCTGGTCTTTCTCGCCGTGCAAGACGAACGCCTTGTACTCCTGCGCCACCAAACGGCCGTAGATACGGTCGGCCATGGCTCGGGTGTTGGTGAAGACGATGGCCTTCTGGTAGGTCTCGTTGGCCAGCAACCAGTTAACGATCTGTTCTTTGTGCTGGTTGTGGTCAGCGGTGATGATTTGCTGACGGGTGGTGTCGTTCAACTGGCTGACCGCGTTGAGCTGCAAGTGCTCAGGGTTGTTCAGGACCTTGGCGATCATCTCGCGCAGGCCCGAACCGCCGGTGGTGGCAGAGAACAGCATGGTCTGCTGACGGTTGGTGCACTCGTCGACCAGACGCTGTACGTCTTCGGCAAAGCCCATGTCGAGCATGCGGTCGGCTTCGTCGAGCACCAGCACTTCAACTTCTTTCAAGTCGAGGTTGCCGGCGTTCAGTTGCTCGATCATCCGGCCCGGAGTACCGATCAGGATGTCCGGCACCTTGCGCAACATGGCGGCCTGGACCTTGAAGTCTTCACCGCCGGTGATCAGGCCGGACTTGATGAACGTGAACTGCGCGAAGCGTTCAACTTCCTTGATGGTCTGCTGGGCCAGCTCGCGGGTCGGCAGCAGGATCAGGGTCTTGATGCTGACGCGGACTTTGGCCGGGCCGATCAAACGGTTGAGGATCGGCAATACGAATGCAGCGGTTTTGCCGCTACCGGTTTGCGCAGTCACCCGCAGGTCACGCCCTTGGAGCGCGAGCGGGATAGCCGCTGCTTGCACTGGCGTTGGCTCGACAAATTTAAGCTCGGCCACGGCTTTGAGCAGGCGTTCGTGCAGGGCGAATTGGGAAAACACGGGTGCTACCTCGAAGAAATACAAAAAATCAGCTGCATAGGGTAACGGTTTCGAGCGCGAAGGCCGAGTTTCTTTATGCAATCGGACGCAAACAATGGCGATTTTGTTAGCGGATTTGTCCCTGAACGTAACTCGATGCGTCTTAAATGCTCTAATCACCCCCTCTCGTCCCACAGAAGAATCGTTTTAACCCATGGATCTCAAACAGCTCTGGCTCAATACCCAAGACCTTTGGGGCGCTCTCGACCAGCACCCGCTTCTGCATTCCAGCCTGGCGCTGATGGTGTTGTTGGTGATCGCCTTGCTGCTCGGACGAGTGGCGCGTTATGTGGTGCTGCACGCCGTCAAATTGCTTGGCCGGCAACCGGCGATGCAGTGGTTCAACGATTTGTTCCAGAACAAGGTGTTCCATCGCCTGGCGCAAATGACCCCGTCGCTGGTGATCCAGTTCGGTTTGAACCTGGTGCCGGAACTGAGCAAAACCATTCAAAACTTCCTCGGCAACGTTGCCCTGTCCTTCACCATTCTGTTCTTGGTACTGGCCCTGAGCGCCCTGCTCAACGCCATGCTGGACATCTACGCACGCACCGAACATGCCCGCACGCGCTCGATCAAAGGCTACGTGCAGTTGGCGAAAATGGTGCTGTTCGTGTTTGGCGCGATCATCATCGTCGCGACCCTGATCGACCGTTCGCCGCTGTTGCTGCTGTCGGGGCTGGGCGCCATGTCGGCAGTGATTCTGTTGGTCTACAAGGACACCCTGCTGTCGTTCGTCGCCAGCGTGCAGCTGACCAGCAATGACATGCTACGGGTTGGCGACTGGATCGAAATGCCACAAGTGGGCGCCGACGGTGACGTGGTGGATATCACCCTGCACACGGTCAAAGTACAGAATTTCGACAAGACCATCGTCTCGATCCCGACCTGGCGCTTGATGTCCGAGTCGTTCAAGAACTGGCGCGGCATGCAGCAGTCAGGCGGCCGACGGATCAAGCGCAGCCTGTTCATCGACGCCAGTGGCGTGCGCTTCATCCATGACGATGAAGAACAGAAGTTGACCCAGGTGCGCTTGCTCACCGATTACATCAGCCGCAAGCAGGCCGAGCTCAAGAGCTGGAACGAGGCCCAGGGCAACGTCGCGGCGATGTCGGCCAACCGTCGGCGGATGACCAACATCGGGACGTTTCGCGCCTATGCACTGGCGTATTTGAAGAGCCATCCGGAAATTCAACCGAACATGACCTGCATGGTCCGCCAGATGCAGACCACTGCTCAGGGTGTGCCACTGGAAATCTATTGCTTCACCCGCACCACGGCGTGGGCCGACTACGAGCGGATCCAGGGCGATATCTTCGATTATCTGCTGGCGGTGCTGCCGGAGTTTGGCTTGAGCCTGTATCAGCAACCGAGCGGCGGGGATCTCAGGGCCGGATTACTCCCGGCAGTACTCGGCGCCAGCCACATCCCCGAGCCAGAAAAACGCTCGATGTAATTGCCTATGCCGTTGTAGGAGCAAAGCTTGCTCGCGATGAACGATAACGCGGTGTATTTGACAGACCGCGGTGCCTGCATCGCGGGCAAGCCTTGCGCCTACGAAGAGCGGACCTCAATGGATCTTATACCCAACCGACTAATCCACACCGCCGCCAGTATCACCGAGCCGCCCAGGAACAACCGCCCCAGCGCTTCATGCTGATTCCAGATCAGCAAGTTGATCAGCAGCCCCACCGGCACGTGCAGGTTGTTCATCACTGCCAGTGTCCCGCCATTGACCAGACACGCCCCTTTGTTCCACCAGTACAGGCCCAACGCGGTGGACACCAGTCCGAGGAACACCAGCACGCCCCACTGCAAGGGTGCTTCCGGCAGGAAGTTCTGTTTGCCGAACAGCAGAAACGCCGGCAGGGCCACGGCCAGCGCGCCGAGGTAAAAGTAACCGAAGCGCCGATAATGCGGCAGGTCGCTCGGATGGCGCGCCACCAGATGTTTGTACAGCACCTGGCCTGCGGCGTAGGTGAAGTTGGCCAGTTGCAGCAGCAGGAACCCCATGAAGAAGTCCGGGTTGATCCGGTCGTAGCGAATCACCGCCGCGCCTGCGACCGCCACCAGTGCGGCAATCAGCGCCCACGGGTTGAAGCGTCGGTTCAGCGCGTCTTCAATCAGCGTCACATGCAATGGCGTGAGAATGGTGAACAGCAGGACTTCCGGCACGGTCAGTACGCGGAAGCTCAGGTACAGACAGACGTAGGTCACGCCGAACTGCAGCGCGCCGATCAACAGCATGCCGCGCATGAACGCCGGTTCCACCGAGCGCCAGCGGGTCAGCGGGATGAACACCAGCCCGGCCAGCAACACCCGCACCAGCACCGCGAAATAGCTGTCGACATGACCGGCCAGGTATTCACCGATCAAACTGAAGGAAAACGCCTGGATCAGCGTGACAAAAAGTAGATAGCCCATGCTCGCCTCGTTTCGAATGGCGGCGACGATAGCGGGTTTTGCCGGTTATCGCGAACAGTCAGCCACTACACAAAATCGCAGGCAAAAAAAAGCCCGATCTCGCTAAAGCGTTCAATCGGGCTAGAGCACTCATGAGCAACAAGTGCAAAGGGAGGTTCGATGCGCGAACCGGCTTGAAGGAGGTGCGGGAGCTACTTAACCATCAGGTGATTATCTGGCGATTAACGGCTCAGGCGACCTGGGCAAGCTTGGCGTTGGCCTGGTTCAGACCTTTTTCGTGGAAGTCACCGCCCAGGTTCATGCCTTCGGCGTGAATAAAGGTGACGTCGTGGATGCCGATGAACGCCATGACCTGACGCAGGTACGGTTCCTGGTGATCGGAGGTGCTACCGGCGTAGATGCCACCGCGAGCGGTCAACACATAAGCACGCTTGCCGCTGAGCAGACCTTGCGGGCCGGTTTCGGTGTACTTGAAGGTCACACCGGCACGCAGCACGTGGTCGAGCCAGGCTTTGAGGGTGCTGGGGATTGCGAAGTTGTACATCGGTGCGGCCATGACCAAGACGTCGGCAGCCAGCAATTCGTCGGTCAACTGGTTGGAGCGCTCCAGCGACGACTGTTCGGTTTCGTTGCGTTGCTCGGCAGGTTTCATCCAGCCGCCCAGCAGGTTGGCATCCAGGTGTGGAACCGGATGGGTCGCCAGGTCACGAACGGTGATCTGGTCGGCCGGGTGTGCGGCTTTCCATTGACTGATGAAGGTTTGGGTCAGCTGACGCGATACCGAGTCTTGCTGGCGGGCACTGCTTTCGATGATCAGAACGCGGGACATGGGATGTAGCCTCCATCGGTGAATGCTGTAAGTCGATGGAGTGGAGATTAAACAGTGTTGTATCGATGAAAAAGCACAAATAACTGCTATAAACCATCAATAAATTCGTTTATAAGCGGAGCGTATCTGCCCCGCTGGTGCAACGACCCTATTTGGGTTTGCAGGTCAGGGTGATGTACAGCTTGATGATTTCACGGTTGAACCTGGCCGAGAGGTCGGCGCTTTTGCCTGCCTCCAGGCTCACGCGGCGAGTACGCGGTAATTCCGGGCCATTGCGAAATGCCACCGTGCATTCGACGGCTTTACCGCTGGAGTTGTTCAGCGTAATGGCGCCCATGTCGCGAGCGGTGTCATGGGTGGTGTAGTCGATTTTCAGGCCGTTGAGTTGTTTTTGTACATCAATGGGGTAGGCAAACGCGGTCAGCGGCAACATCGCCAGCACCACACAACAGATTTTTTTCATTCGGCAGCCTCCAATGGAAGCTGCCAGCTTAGGACAAGAGGAGCTCATCATGAAAGCGCCCCGCGTGACCCTTGATCAATGGCGAACACTACAGGCCGTGGTCGACCACGGTGGTTTCGCCCAGGCCGCCGAAGTGCTGCACCGTTCGCAGTCCTCCGTCAGCTATACCGTCGCACGCATGCAGGACCAGCTCGGTGTGCCGCTGTTGCGCATCGACGGCCGTAAGGCAGTGCTGACCGAAGCCGGCGGCGTGCTGCTGCGCCGCTCGCGACAACTGGTCAAACAGGCCAGTCAGCTAGAAGATCTGGCGCACCATATGGAGCAAGGCTGGGAGGCGGAAGTGCGGCTGGTGGTCGACGCCGCTTACCCGAGCGCCCGCCTCGTCCGCGCCTTGACCGCGTTCATGCCGCAAAGCCGCGGCTGCCGGGTGCGTCTGCGTGAAGAAGTATTGTCCGGAGTCGAGGAAGTCTTGCTCGAAGGCGTAGCCGACCTGGCCATCACCGGTCTCAGCATTCCCGGTTACCTGGGCGCGGAATTGAGCGACGTAGAGTTTGTGGCCGTGGCCCACCCCGAACACCCGCTGCATCGTCTGAACCGCGAACTGAATTTCCAGGATCTGGAAACCCAGATGCAAGTGGTGATCCGCGACTCCGGTCGGCAGCAACCGCGCGATGTCGGCTGGCTCGGCGCTGAACAGCGCTGGACCGTCGGCAGCCTCGCCACCGCCGCGACCTTTGTCAGCAGCGGCCTGGGCTTCGCCTGGTTGCCCCGGCACATGATTGAGCGGGAACTGAAAGAAGGTACGCTCAAACTGCTACCGTTGGATCAGGGCGGCAGTCGAAACCCGAGCTTCTATCTGTATTCAAACAAGGACAAACCCTTGGGCCCGGCGACGCAGATTCTCATCGAGTTGCTGCGCACCTTCGACACCGCACCGCTCGATGCGCCGTTCGCGGCCCCGGAACAAGCCTGACAAGGAGTTGCGCGATGGCCTATTTCGAACATGAAGGTTGCACCTTGCACTACGAGGAATATGGCCACGGCACACCCCTGCTGCTGGTTCACGGGCTGGGCTCGAGTACGCTGGACTGGGAAAAACAGATCCCGGAGCTCTCGACCCGTTACCGGGTGATCGTCCCGGATGTACGCGGCCACGGTCGCTCCGACAAACCCCACGAGCGCTACAGCATTGCCGGTTTCAGCGCCGACCTGGTCGCGTTGATCGAACACCTGAAGCTCGGCCCGGCGCATCTGGTCGGGTTGTCCATGGGCGGGATGATCGGTTTTCAGCTGGCGGTGGACCAACCCTCGCTGCTTAAAAGCCTGTGCATCGTCAACAGTGCCCCCGAGGTCAAAGTCCGCACGGCGGATGATTACTGGCAGTGGTTCAAGCGCTGGAGCCTGATGCACCTCCTCAGTATGCGCACCATCGGCACGGCCCTGGGCGGCAAGCTGTTTCCCAAACCCGAACAGGCAGAGTTGCGGCATAAAATAGCCGAGCGCTGGGCAAAAAACGACAAACGTGCTTATCTCGCCAGCTTCAATGCCATTGTTGGTTGGGGAGTTCAGGAACGACTGGCAAAAGTCACCTGTCCAACCCTGATCGTCAGCGCCGACCGCGACTACACGCCGGTGGCACTGAAAGAAGCCTATGTAAAACTGCTGCCCGATGCGCAGTTGGTGGTGATCGAAGATTCACGCCACGCAACGCCATTGGACCAGCCACACCGTTTCAACCAAACCCTGCTTGAATTTCTAACCGCAGTCGACACCACTACTCAGGATCACTGACCCATGCTGAAAAAAATCGCCCTAGCCACAGGCGTAGTATTGTTCGCCGCCAACCTGATGGCCGCCCCGGCACCGCACGTGCTGCTGGAAACGACCAACGGCCAGATTGAAATCGAACTGGACCCGGTCAAGGCGCCGATCAGCACCAAAAACTTTCTCGCTTACGTCGACAAAGGTTTCTACAACAACACCATTTTCCACCGCGTGATTCCGGGTTTCATGGCTCAGGGCGGCGGCTTCACGACGTCGATGCAACAGAAGCCTACCGATGCACCGATCAAGAACGAAGCCAGCAACGGCCTGCATAACGTGCGTGGCACCCTGTCGATGGCGCGTACTTCCGATCCGGATTCGGCCACCAGCCAGTTCTTCATCAACGTCAAGGACAACGACTTCCTCGACCCGGGCCGCGATGCTGGTTACGCAGTGTTCGCCAAAGTCGTGAAAGGCATGGACGTCGTCGACATCATCGTCAACTCGCCAACCACCACCAAGCAAGGCATGCAGAATGTGCCCATCGACCCGGTGCTGATCAAGTCGGCCAAGCGCATCGACTAAACTGCATAAGGCGTCCTGAGCGGCAGCGGTGTATCACCGCGCCGCTCGCATCGAAAAAAGGAGAGCCCGTACGCGGGCGTTTATCTGATGCTCTATCGTCGTTTCGAAAAACTGATCGATATTTTCCGTGACGCCCCGACGGCGGCTCCGCCGAGCCGGGTTCTCCCCTTCTATACCTATTATTTGCGTCAGGTCTGGCCGAGTTTTGCCGCGCTGTTGGTCGTCGGTTTGATCGGCGCACTGATCGAAGTGGCGCTGTTCAGTTACCTGAGTCGAATCATCGATTTGGCCCAAGGCACGCCAAACGTAGACTTCTTCAAAATCCACGGCGTCGAGCTGGCCTGGATGGCGGTGGTCGCACTTTTTCTGCGGCCGATATTCGTCGGCCTGCATGACCTGCTGGTGCATCAAACCCTGAGCCCCGGCATGACCAGCATGATTCGCTGGCAAAACCACAGTTACGTGCTCAAACAGAGCCTGAATTTTTTCCAGAACGATTTCGCCGGACGCATCGCCCAACGGATCATGCAGACCGGCAACTCCCTGCGCGACTCGGCGGTGCAAGCCGTCGACGCGTTATGGCATGTGCTGATCTACGCGATCAGCTCGCTGGTGCTGTTCGCCGAAGCCGACTGGCGCCTGATGATCCCGCTGCTGACCTGGATCGCTTGCTACATCGGCGCTCTGTGCTACTTCGTGCCACGGGTCAAGGAACGCTCGGTGGTGTCCTCCGATGCGCGCTCCAAACTCATGGGCCGGATCGTCGACGGCTACACCAACATCACCACGCTGAAGCTCTTCGCCCACACCAACTTCGAACAGCAATACGCCCGCGAAGCCATCGCAGAACAAACCGAAAAATCCCAACTGGCGGGCCGCGTCGTCACCAGCATGGACGTGGTCATCACCAGCATGAACGGCCTGCTGATCGTCGGCACCACAAGCCTTGCGCTGTGGCTGTGGACCCAGTCGCTGATTTCGGTGGGTGCCATTGCCCTGGCCACCGGCCTGGTGATCCGCATCGTCAACATGTCGGGCTGGATCATGTGGGTGGTCAACGGCATCTTCGAAAACATCGGGATGGTCCAGGACGGCCTGCAAACCATCGCCCAACCGATCAGCGTCACCGACCGCGTACCGGCACCGCGCCTGGAAGTGGCCCGTGGCGAAGTGCGTTTCGAACACGTGACGTTTCACTATGGCAAGAAAAGCGGAATCATCGACGACCTCAACCTGATCATCAAACCCGGTGAAAAAATCGGTTTGATCGGCCCTTCAGGTGCTGGCAAATCGACCCTGGTCAATCTGCTGCTGCGCCTCTACGACCTGCAGAGCGGGCAGATCCTGGTCGATGGGCAGAACATCGCCAGCGTAGCCCAGGAAAGCCTGCGCGAGCGGATCGGCATGATCACTCAGGACACCTCGCTGCTGCACCGTTCGATCCGTGACAATTTGCTTTACGGCAAACCCGACGCCACCGACGAAGAACTCTGGGAAGCAGTCCGCAAGGCCCGCGCCGACGAGTTCATCCCGTTGCTATCGGATGCTGAAGGCCGCAACGGTTTCGATGCTCATGTCGGTGAACGTGGGGTGAAACTCTCTGGCGGCCAGCGCCAACGGATCGCTATCGCCCGAGTGCTGCTCAAGGACGCGCCGATCCTGATCATGGACGAAGCGACCTCGGCGCTGGACTCGGAAGTCGAAGCGGCGATTCAGGAAAGCCTGGAAACCCTGATGCAGGGCAAGACCGTGATTGCCATCGCTCACCGACTCTCGACCATCGCGCGGATGGATCGCCTGGTGGTGCTGGAAAAAGGCCACATCGCCGAAACCGGCAGCCATGCCGAACTGTTGGCCCATGGCGGGTTGTATGCGCGGCTGTGGCAGCACCAGACCGGTGGGTTTGTCGGCATCGATTGAGGATTGCGTCTGTGGCGAGGGAGCTTGCTCCCGCTCGGGCGCGAAGCGGCCGCAGATTCAGGTTGTCGGGTTTACCTGGCACAACGCCGTCTCGTGCATTGGGACAGCTTCGCTGTCCAGCGGGAGCAAGCTCCCTCGCCACAAGTGCCTCCGTCAGCTCAAAAAATCCGCCACAGCGCTCTGACATCAGCCCTGGCGGTAGGGCAAGGCGCTCTTCGCCTCTTCTGCATAGCCCATGACACCCAAACGTTCGCGCTCAAGAAAATCCTTCACCGCCGACTTCAATCCCGGGTGACGCAAGTAGTGCCAGGAATGGGTGATCACCGGTTCAAAACCACGAATCAATTTGTGCTCGCCCTGGGCACCGGCATCGAAACGCTGAAAACCGTTGGCGATGGCGTAGTCCATGCCTTGATAGAAACAGGTCTCGAAGTGCAGGCGGTCGAACTCCGCCAGGCAGCCCCAATAACGTCCATAAAAGCTATCGCCACCGACCAGACTGAAGGCCATGGCCACCGGCCGTGAGCCTTGCTTGGCCAGCACCACCCGGATGGCTTCGGGCATGCGTTCGGCCAACAGGCTGAAAAATTCCCGCGTCAGGTACGGCGACTGCCGACGCACTGCATAGGTGTTGGCGTAGCAGGCATAGACGAAATCCCACTGTGCCTGGTCAAGTTGATTCCCCTCAAGCCATTCAAACTCGATACCCTGCCCCGCCACTTGTTCACGCTCCTTGCGCATCTGCTTGCGCTTGCGTGAACTCAACGCATCAAGGAAGTCCTGAAAATCCCGATAACCGCGATTCTGCCAGTGGTACTGGCAACCGATGCGTTGCAACCAGCCCGGTTGCTCGGCCAATGCTGCGTCGGTAAAGGCGTCGGTAAAGTTGATATGGGCGCTGGAGAGCCCTTCAATTTCCAGATAACCCGGCACGCTGTTGAGCAGTTCGAAACCATCCTGCACATTCGCCGCCAACAACCGTGGCCCGCTGACCGGGCTGAACGGCACAGCCGTCAACAGTTTGGGGTAGTAATCGATCCCGGCGCGCTCGCAGGCATCGGCCCAGGCATGGTCGAACACGTATTCGCCGTAGGAATGCCATTTGCGGTAACTCGGCATTGCCGCGAGCAGCCGACCGTCTTCGATGTGCAGCAGATGCTCCGGCTGCCAGCCGGACTGCGGCCCCAGGCTGCCACTGTCTTCCAGCGCCCTGAGAAAAGCGTGCCGCAGAAACGGCTGAGTCTCGGGCACCAGCGCGTCCCACTCTTGAGGCGCGATGGCGGACAGACTGTGCAAAACATGTAACGGCATCCTGTTCCCCAGCGGTTATTGCCTACAGACCCGCCGAGTATCGCCCATCCCTCGACGAGCCGGAATAGCCCTGCCGCACGTTGCGATCACTGCCCCAGGTGCAATAGCAGGAAATCGATGAACGCCCGCGACTTGTGCGGCAGGTGTGGGCTGTTGGGGAATACCACATTGACCGACTGCGACGGCAGGGTGTATTCGGGCAGCAGATGGACCAGACTGCCGTTGGCAATATCGTCGTCCACCATCCAAACGGGAAGCACCGAAACGCCGAGAGACGACAAGGTCATGGCACGAATGACGGTGGATGAGTTGGACTCGAAGTGATTCGGCCCCGTGACCTCAACCTCACCCTGGAACCGATGACGCAAAACCCAGTGGGTCGGACCTTGCAAATTACTGTTGGCGATCCAGGGCACTGTATTCAGGTCCTGGGGGTTGAGCACCGGCCAACGCTTGAGAAACGTCTCGGTCGCCACCAGCACGATTTCATAGTCCGCCAGCTTGCGGCTCTTGAACGCTGAGTCCGCCAGATTGCCCAGACGAATAACCAGATCAAGTTTTTCGGCAACAAGATCATTGAGCGAAGCGTTAAAACTGTAACTCAAGCGTAGTTCCGGATAGCACTCGGTAAACCTGGAGAGGATCGGAAGAATGTACTTCTCACCGTACTCACTCGTTGAGCTGAAGCGCAACTTACCGGAAATACGATTATGCCCCTGCAACACATTTTCAAAGGCGTTATCGATAGTAGCGACAATACCCTTGAACTCATCATAAAAGTTCTGCCCTACTTCTGTCAGGGCAATATTTCGAGTATTACGGATCAGCAGGCTTACTGAAAGAACTTCCTCCAGCGCCTTGACATGAAGGCTGGCCATGGCTTTGCTGATGCACAGGTAGTTGGCAGCCTTGGTGTAGGAGCCGAAGTCGACAACCGCGAGGAATGTCTGGACGCGGTTAAGATGGGTGTGCATGTTATAACCCATTGTTAAATTCCATCAAACAATGTTTCAAGTATAGGCGCATCGACACTTTCGGTCTATCGCTCCTATGATCCCCGGCAAAAGGGAGATCATATGACTTATCGCTACACAGTGGCTCTTATATTCCTCATCGGCTTCTTTATCGACTGCGTCAATATATTCATGTCGGCAGTGGCATTGCCGAGTATTGCTGATGACATGCATGTCTCGACGTCCTCCGTGGCCTGGGTGGCCAATGCCTATATTCTCGGTCTGACGTTGATCATTCCGATCAGCACCTGGCTGGCGGGACGATTTGGCAGCCGGGAAATTCTCACCGCCTCAATGCTCGTATTCAGTGTCGCAGCCGGGTTGTGCGGCATGGCAGGCAGCTTTCACGAACTGGTCGGTTGGCGTTTCGTCCAGGGCATCGGAGGCGGCTTGCTGATTCCCGTGGGCCAGGCCTTGACCTTCAACTTGTTCAAGGGAGACCAGCGGGCGAAAATCTCCACGCTGGTGATGGCTGTCGCCCTGATCGCACCGGCCATTTCCCCGACCATCGGCGGCGTCATCGTCGACACCAGTTCCTGGCGCTGGGTGTTCTATTGCAACATCCCGTTTTCGTTGATCGCCGCCGGCTTGTCCTGGCTGTGGATCAGGGAAGAGCGCCCGGCCGGCCTCACGAGGCCCGACATCAAGGGGCTGTTACTGGTGAGCGCGGCGCTGGGCTGTGTATTGATGGGTATGTCACTGTACGGCGGCGATTACCCGGCCATGGCGGCGCTGATCTGTCTCGCGGCAGGCGTGACCTTTATCCTGCTGTACCTGCTGCATTATCGCCGTTGCAAGAACGCCATCGTTGAACTGAGTCTGCTCAAGAGCAAAAAGCTCAGCACCTCGATTTTCATTTATTACGCCATTCCCGGGGTATTCACCGGGGTCAACCTGCTCAACATTTTCTACCTGCAAAACAGCCTGGAGTTCAGCGCACAGCTGACAGGCATGTTCATGATTCTCTACGCCATCGGCGCCTTCGTCGCCATGCTGATCTGTGGCCGGGTCTACAACCGGCTGGGCGCAAGGTATCTGTTCACCCTGGGCATGTTGCTGCACAGCGCCGGTATCGCCACGCTGTATCTGGTGAACAGCCCGTCGGACCTTCCGGTCATCATCATCGCTTACTGCCTGATGGGCATCGGCGGCGGCATTGGCGCAAACACTGCGCAGACCACCTCGCTCATGGACTTCGAAGGCGACGCCACCCACAAGGGCAGCGTGATCTGGAATATCAACCGGCAGATGTCTTTCAGCATCGGTACCGCGTTGTTTCTGATGATCTACAACCTGCTACTCAAGCACCTTGAGTCGACCCAGGCCTACCACCTGACCTTCGCCATTGCCGCCTTGATCGGATTGTTTCCCCTGTTGCAGATGAGCAACCTCAACACTCGAAAGGAACGTCATGCACAACAAAATAGTTGAACAGGCACAGCACAGCATCCACGCGATCCACGACCTGATCCACGCCATTTTTACCAATCACCAGGGTGACGGTGCCGCGAGGATCGACGAACTGATGCCCGCCTTCGACGATAACTTCAGCATGGTCACCACCTCGGGCGCCATCGTCAATCGCGCTCAGGTCGAGCAGATGTTCCGTGGCGCCGTCGGCGCGCGCTCAGGCCTGGAGATCGCTATCAGCGACATGTTGACCGTCTGGCAGGAAGGCCAAAGCGTGGCTATCCGTTACAAGGAAACTCACCGGTTGAACCAGCAGGAAACATCGCGTCTCTCGGTGGTGGTGATTCGCATCGACGAGCACTCGGCCCAGTGGCTTTACCTGCACGAAACACCGTTAAGCTAAAAGCCAGCGACATATGAGGAGGTGCGGCCTAAAACTACTTGTTACCCTTTTGACGTTCGGCGGCCAACCGCGCGGCAAGTTCGTCGACACCGGGAAGCGGTTTTTCGGGCATGGCGCGCAAGGTCGCCTGCATCAGGCGCATTTGTCGGATGAACCGTCGGCAATTGGGGCAAAACATCAAATGATGGCGCACCATCAGCCGCTCACGAAAGCTCAACTGGCCATCGAGATAATCGCTGGACCGCGCTACTTGTTCCTTACAGGTCAACATTCGCCGGTCTCCTCAAAATGCTCCACGGTTGCAAACACCTTCAACCGTGCGCGGTGCAGCAGCACACGAACATTGGAGAGCGAGATCTCCAGAAGATTACAAATCTCCTCCAGCTCCAGGCCCTGGCGCTCACGCAAGAGCAGCACGCTGCTTTGCAGTTCCGACAGGCTGAGCAAGGTATGTTCCAGGCATTCACGCAGTTCGTTTTCGGTGAGCAGCGCTTCCGGGGTGTCCTGATGCCAGCTGAACGGCGCCACCAGCCAGTGGCCATCAGCGGCGGAGAACCGATCATCGTCGATGGTGCCGTGGGGTGACGGCAGGTCATCGAGCAAGACTTCCCGGCGGTTTTGTTTGTATCGGCCTTTTGCCGCGTTGGCGGTGATGGTCAACAGCCAGGTCTTGAGGCTGGAACGCCCCTCGAACCGGTTCAGGTTGCGCACCACCGACAGCCAGGCATCTTGCACCACTTCGTCGGCATGCCGGTTACCGACGATGGCATAAGCCACCGCCCGCATGGCGCTCTGATAGGTGCTGACCAACTCCTTGAAAGCCTGCTGCTCGCCCGCCAGCAGGCGGGCGAGCAGTTGCGTGTCGTCAGTCATCAGTGCTGATTCCCTGTGGGTGCATGACTCAAGCTTGTCACTACCCTTCACAACTCAGCGCTTGCGCAGAATCACGCTGCCAATCGAATAACCGGCACCAAACGAGCTGAGTACCGCCAGCGAACCGGCTGGCAAATCGTCCTGGTTCTTGTGAAAGGCAATCACTGAACCTGCAGAGCTGGTGTTGGCATACGTGTCGAGAATCACCGGGGCTTCTTCTTCGGTGGCTTCGCGGCCGAGCAGCTTCTTGACGATCAGGTGGTTCATGCTGAGGTTGGCCTGGTGCAGCCAGAAGCGTTTCACGTCGCTGATGTTCAGCGTGTTCTCGTCCAGGTGGGTGGCGATCAGCTCCGCGACCATCGGGCAGACATCGCGGAACACCTTGCGACCTTCCTGGACGAACAGTTTGTCACGGGCACCGATGCCCTCTTCCGCCGCGCGGTTGAGGAAGCCGAAGTTGTTGCGAATGTTGTTGGAGAACTTGGTCAGCAGTTTGGTGCTGACGATGTCGAACTGATACTTGGACGTGGCCAGGTCGGCACGTTCGATGATTACCGCAGTGGCCGCATCGCCGAAGATGAAGTGGCTGTCGCGGTCGCGGAAGTTCAGGTGACCGGTGCAGACTTCCGGGTTGACCATCAGGATCGCCCGGGCCTGGCCCAGCTGTACGCTGTTGGCGGCGGCCTGAATGCCGAACGTTGCCGAGGAACAGGCCACGTTCATGTCAAAACCGAAACCCTCGATACCCAGCGCTTCCTGGACTTCAATGGCGATGGCCGGATAGGCGCGTTGCAGGTTGGAGCAGGCAACGATCACCCCGTCGATGTCCGCCGCCGTCTTGCCGGCGCGTTGCAGGGCCTGCTCGGCAGCGCCAATGGCCATCTGGCAAAGCACCGACCATTCGTCATTGGAACGCTCGGGCAAACGAGGTGCCATGCGCTTTGGATCAAGAATACCTTCCTTGTCCATGACAAAGCGGCTTTTGATCCCCGAGGCTTTTTCGATAAACGCGACGCTGGATTCGGTCAGTGCCTGCACTTCGCCACGTTCGATGGCGTCAGCATTGTCAGCATTGAACTGAGCGACGTAAGTATTGAAAGACTGCACCAGCTCTTCGTTGGAGATGCTGTTGGCCGGTGTGTACAGGCCGGTGCCGCTGATGACGACATTATGCATGGTCGTTTCTCTGATCTGTTCAGGCAGAAAGTATTGGTACCGACGTACCAACACATAAAGGGTTTATCCCGTCGAAGGGCATCAACCTGGCATTTCTTGATTCCGATCCGCCCGGGTTGCGAGGCTCAAATATGCGCGGGCGGTGTTTATAACGGCGAAGTTTGCCATAAACATTGGCGTTTGGCCCCTGTCGCAAGAACAAAGGCAGGCATACCTGTGGAAGCTCGTGTGGCGAGGGGGCTTGCCCCCGTTGGGTGGCGAAGCCGCCCCAAAACCTGCAACCTCGGCGTATCAGTTACACCGAGTGCGCTGGTTTTACGACTGCTTCGCCACCGAACGGGGCGGTGCGGCGTTCCGACAAGCCCCCTCGCCACACAAGCCCGCTCCCACAGGGGTTACGGTTCGACTTGGGTCCATTGCTTGCTCAAACGCTTGTCGGAGATCGGCACCTTGGTCCCCAATTGCTGGGCGAACAGCGAAACCCGGTATTCCTCCAGCCACCAGCGATAGAGTTCAAGCTGCGGATCGCGCTTGCCTTCCTGCGCGTGCTTGTTGGCGCGGGTCTGGTATTGGGTCCAGAGGCCGGACAACTCGCCGCTCCAGACCCGATCCTTTTGCACCTGAGCCCCAAGTTTTTCGAAGCGCTGCTCGACGGCCTTCAAGTAACGCGGCAATTCCTTGAGCCACTGCATCGGGGTTTCACGGACAAAGCCCGGATACACCAGATGACTGAGCTGCTGCTTGATGTCGTTCAGGGCCACCGCTTGCGCCAGGTCGATCTTGCCTTTGAAGCGTTTCTGCAAAGCGTGCCAGAGCTTGAGCGTTTCCAGCGTCAGTTTCGCCAGACGCTCGGCATGCTCGGTCCACGCACCGCGCTTGCGCTCGGCCAGCGAGGCCAGACCAGCGCCGTCACGCGGCAAGCTTGCTTCGCCGTCGAGAATGCAGCTGTCGAGGCTCGCCAGCAGGATGTCTTCCACCAGACTGTCGATACGCCCCAGCTCGCGGTACATCAGGCCCAGCTCGGTGAGTCCCGGCAGCTTGCCGCGCAAGAACTTCGCCGGCTCGGCCAGTTGCTGCATGAGCAACCGCTGCAATGCCCGACGATGCTGGTACTCGGCCTCGGCCGGGGTCGAAAAACGCCCTTCCTTAACGCTGCCCGCCTCTTCCACCAGCGCCGGGTAGACCGTCATCGACAGCCCGGCGATCTTCTGCTGGGTTTTCTCGGCCACCGCGGCGAAGACCTTGGCCTCCACCGGCTGTTGGCTTTTCGCCGTCTGCGGTACCGCCAAAGCCGCCTGGCTGGCCTCGGCGAAACGTGCGGTCAGCTCGGCCAGATCACGGCCTTCGCCGAGGAACTTGCCCTGGCCATCGACGATTTCCAGGTTCATCCGCAGATGACTTTCAACCTGCTGCGCCGCTTCCGTCCAGGCCTCATCACTGACCCGTGCACCGGTCATGCGCAACAGTTCACGACCCAGCGCATGCGGCAACGAGCCCTCGGCGAAAGTGACTCGCTGCAACGCCGCTTTGACAAAGTCCGGCACCGGCACGAAGTTCTTGCGCAGGGCCTTGGGCAAGTTACGCACCAGGGCGATGCACTTGGCTTCGATCACCCCCGGCACCAGCCATTCCAGGCGTTCCGGCGGCAATGCCGGCAACAGTGGTGCCGGTACGCGCAAGGTCACACCGTCGCGGGGATGGTTAGGCTCGAAGTGGTAACTCAACGGCAACGTCAGATCACCCAGGCGCAGGGTGTCCGGGTAATGCGCGGCGGTGACTTCGCTGGCTTCGCGAGCCAGCACGTCTTCTTCGCGCATGATCAGCAATTGCGGGTCTTTCTGGCTGTTGATCCGATACCAGCTGTCGAAGGTCGCGGTCTGATGGATCTCTGCCGGCAAGCGCGCGTCGTAGAAGGCAAACAGGGTTTCCTCGTCTGCCAGAATGTCGCGACGACGGGCCTTGGCCTCCAGTTCGTCGAGCTGTTCCAACAATTGCTCATTGGCAAACAGACACTTGGCTTTCGACTGAATCTCACCGCGTACCAGCGCTTCGCGGATAAACAGCTCACGCGAGGTGACAGGATCGATCGGCCCGTAATGCACGGGCCGGCGACCGACCACGATCAACCCGAACAGGGTGATTTGCTCGTAGGCCACGACCTGTCCGCGCTTCTTCTCCCAATGCGGTTCGAAGTGGTTCTTCTTGATCAGGTGCCCGGCCAGCGGCTCGATCCAGTCCGGCTCGATCTTCGCCACCATGCGCGCATAAAGCTTGGTGGTTTCCACCAGTTCGGCAGTCATCAGCCATTGCGGACGTTTCTTGCCCAGGCCCGACGACGGGTGAATCCAGAAGCGCCGCTGACGCGCGCCGAGGTAATCGCCGTCTTCGGTTTTCTGGCCGATCTGGCTGAGCAATCCGGACAACACCGCTTTGTGCAGTTTCGGGTAGTCCGCCGGTTCTTTGTTCAGGCTCAGCTGCATGTCGCGGCAGATCAGGCTCAACTGACGATGGGAGTCGCGCCACTCGCGCAGGCGCAGGTAATTCAGGAAATTCTTGCGGCACCAATTGCGCAGCGGGCTGGCGGTCAGGGCCTGGCGCTGCTCTTCAAATCCACGCCACAGATTGACCAGCCCGGCGAAATCCGAGTCCACATCTTTCCATTGTGCGTGGGCCTGATCGGCGGCCTGCTGACGCTCCGGCGGACGCTCGCGCGGGTCCTGGATCGACATCGCACTGGCGACGATCAGCACTTCCTGCAAGCTGCCGAGTTTCGCCGCTTCGAGCAACATCCGGCCCATGCGCGGGTCCACCGGCAACCGCGCCAGTTGCCGGCCGAGCGGCGTCAGTTGGCTGTTGCGGTCGACTGCCGAGAGTTCTTGCAGCAGGTTGAAACCGTCGCTGATGGCCTTGCCATCCGGCGGCTCGATAAACGGGAAATCGGTGATTTCACCGAGGCGCAGATGGAGCATCTGCAAAATCACCGCCGCGAGGTTGGTACGGAGAATTTCAGGGTCGGTAAATTCCGGCCGCCCGATGAAATCTTCTTCGCTGTACAGACGGATACAAATGCCCGGCTCGACCCGTCCGCAACGGCCTTTACGCTGGTTGGCGCTGGCCTGGGAAATCGCCTCGATCGGCAAGCGCTGGACCTTGGCCCGATAGCTGTAGCGGCTGATGCGCGCGGTACCGCTGTCGATCACGTAACGAATGCCCGGCACGGTCAACGAGGTTTCCGCGACGTTGGTCGCCAGCACCACGCGACGGCCCGGATGGGATTGGAAAATCCGCTGCTGTTCGGCCGGCGACAGCCGTGCGTACAGCGGCAGAATTTCGGTGTGTTTGAGCTGGGCCTTGCGCAGCATGTCCGCGGCGTCACGAATCTCGCGCTCGCCGGGCAGGAACACCAGCACGTCGCCGGGACTGCGGCGTTCGCTGCGTTCGTATGCGGCAATTTCGTCGAGGGTGGCGAGGATCGCCTGATCCACGGTCAGGTCGTCTTCGACCCGGTTGCCCTCTTCGTCCTGCTCCAGCGTCAACGGCCGATACCAGGTGTCCACCGGGAAGGTGCGGCCCGAGACTTCGACAATCGGCGCATCGTCGAAGTGCTTGGAGAAGCGCTCAAGATCGATGGTCGCCGAGGTGATGATGACTTTCAGGTCCGGGCGGCGCGGCAGCAGGGTTTTCAGGTAACCGAGCAGGAAGTCGATGTTCAGGCTGCGTTCGTGGGCTTCGTCGACGATGATCGTGTCGTAGCGTTCGAGGTAGCGGTCGTTCTGGGTTTCCGCCAGCAGGATGCCGTCGGTCATCAGCTTGATCAGGGTGTTGGCATCGCTCTGATCCTCGAACCGTACCTGATAGCCGACCAAGGCACCGAGCGGCGTCGCCAGCTCTTCGGCGACCCGGCTCGCCACGCTGCGCGCTGCAATTCGACGCGGCTGGGTGTGACCGATCAGGCCGTGCTGGCCGCGACCGATTTCCAGGCAGATCTTCGGCAACTGGGTGGTTTTACCCGAGCCGGTTTCGCCGGCGATGATCAGCACCTGATGCTTGAGCAGCGCTTCCTTGATTTCGTCGCGTTTGGCGGCGATCGGCAGGCTGTCGTCGTAACGAATCAGCGGCAGGCTGGCACGTCGCGCCAGCACCTGATCGCAGGACGCTTGCATGCGCGTCACCCACAGGGCCAGCTTGGCCTCGTCGGGTTTCTTGCGCAGCTCGAGCAACTGCCGCCGCAGCCGGTGGCGGTCGGCGAGCATGGCGTGGTCGAGGTTTTTCAGCAGTTTGTCGATTGAAGGCGATTCGTCAGTCATCAGGTACGCAAAGGTCGTCTAGTGGCGCAGGGGGGCGATTGTCGCAGATTTGAGTCCATAGCGACGAACCCAACCTGCTTTTGTGGCGAGGGAGCTTGCTCCCGCTGGGTTGCGAAGCGGCCCCAAAAGGGACTGCTGCGCAGTCCAGCGGGAGCAAGCTCCCTCGCCACAAGGTGTTCACTCAGGAGGGCTACTCGTTATCGAGGCCTTTGCGCCGATACGGGAACACATCGATCACCTTGCCGGCGCGAATCGCCGCTTGCAGGCCTTTCCAGTAATCGGCGTTGTACAGCTCGCCATGCAGTTGATCGAACAATCGGCGCTGCGCAGAGTCGGCGAACAGGAACGGTGGGAATTCTTCGGGGAACACGTCCAGCGGCCCGATCGAATACCACGGCTCGGAGGCCATTTCGTCTTCCGGTGTGCGCGGTTGCGGGATATGGCGGAAGTTGGCTTCGGTGAGAAAGCAGATCTCGTCGTAGTCATAAAACACCACGCGCCCGTGTCGGGTGACGCCGAAGTTCTTCAGCAGCATGTCGCCGGGAAAAATGTTCGCCGCCGCCAGTTGCTTGATCGCCAGGCCGTAGTCTTCCAGCGCTTCGCGCACCTGCGCGTCGTTGGCGTTTTCCAGGTAGAGGTTCAACGGGGTCATGCGCCGCTCGGTCCAGCAGTGGCGAATCAGCACGGTGTCGCCTTCCACCTGAACCGTCGACGCGGCGACTTCCAGCAGCTCGGCCAGGCACGCCGGGTCAAACTTGCTCAACGGAAAACGGAAGTCGGCGAACTCCTGGGTATCGGCCATGCGCCCGACCCGGTCGACGCTTTTCACCAAGCGATACTTCTCGATCACCGTCGCGCGGTCGACGTTTTTCGACGGCGAGAAACGGTCCTTGATGATTTTGAACACCGTGTTGAACCCCGGCAGGGTAAACACGCTCATGACCATGCCGCGCACGCCTGGGGCCATGATGAACTGGTCGTCGGTGTTGGCCAGGTGATTGATCAACGCCCGGTAGAACTCCGACTTGCCGTGTTTGTAGAAACCGATCGAGGTGTACAGCTCGGCGATGTGCTTGCCCGGCAGGATGCGTTTGAGAAAACCGATGAACTCCGCCGGCACCGGCACATCGACCATGAAGTACGAGCGGGTGAACGAAAAGATGATCGACACTTCGGCTTCATCGGTGATCAACGCGTCAATCTGAATCCCCCGGCCTTCGCGGTGCAGAAACGGAATCACCAGCGGCCATTGCTCGTCCGCGGTATAGATGCGCCCTACCAGGTAGGCGCCCTTGTTGCGGTAGAGCACCGAGGAAAACAGCTCGACGCTCAGATCCGGGTCCTTGCAGACCCAATCCGGCAGATTCTCGCGCAGTTGCGCTTCGAGTCGGCGCAGGTCGCGGTCGAGGTCAGCGTAGTCTTCGCTGAAGCGGTAATCGGCAAAAATGCTCGCGAGCATGCCGGACAGTTGACCATGCGGCTTATAGATCCGGGTCTGCGCGGCCCGGGCCCGGTGCAAGCTGGGCCGGGTGGTGTGGATAAACATGCAGCCATCGCTGATCAGGTCATGACTGAACAGCCCGCAGAAAATCGAGTTGTACCAGGTCTCGGACAATTCATCGTCGAAACGCAAGTCGATCAGGTTGATGTAGGCACTTTTGACCAGCGGCCAACAGGTGACGTCCATCAGCACATCGTCCGCGAACGACTGATGCAAGCACCCCACCGTTTCGCCGACCTTTTCTTCATAGAGGTTGATCCGCGCTGCCGACGCGATCTGCGTTTCCTGCCACTGCGCCTTTTCGAAGCGCGCCCGGGCGCCGTCAGTGATCTGGCGGAAATGCTCGCGGTAATCGTCGAAGCCGTCGAGGATCATCTGGGCGATATCGGCGGCGGGCCATGGCTGCGGCATGTGAGGACCTCTGCGGGATGGTTCTTGTCGTTGGGGCTGAGCTTAGAGGTCAATTGTTACGCAACGCAACCATTGCCTTGGCACCCTGCGGCAGCGACACTTGCGCCCTGATAAAGGAAGGAACGAGCTGTGAACCCCGTCGATATTCTGCGTATGTTGTCACTTGCTGCCATTTGGGGGGCGAGCTTTCTGTTCATGCGCATCATCGCCCCAGTGATTGGCACAATCCCCACTGCTTTTTTCCGCGTTTCGATCGCCGCCACCGGGTTGCTGGTGATTCTGGCGCTGATGCGGATCAGCTGGGATTTCCGTGGCAAGTTCAAAACCGTGCTGCTGCTCGGGGTGATCAACTCCGGTCTTCCAGCGACCCTGTACTCAGTGGCCGCTCAAGTGCTGCCGGCCGGCTACTCGGCAATTTTCAACGCCACCACACCGCTGATGGGCGTGTTGATCGGCGGCCTGTTCTTCAGCGAAAGACTCACCCTGTCAAAAATTGCCGGCGTTGCCCTCGGCTTGTTTGGCGTCGCCATCCTGACCCGCGCAGGTCCCGTGGCCTTCGACATGCAATTGCTGATGGGCGCCCTCGCCTGCCTGCTGGCAACCACCTGCTACGGCTTCGCCGGGTTCCTGGCACGACGCTGGCTCGATCATCAAGGCGGCCTCGACAGCCGTCTCGCGGCATTGGGCAGCATGCTCGGGGCAACGCTGTTTGTGTTGCCGTTGTTCGGCTACAGCGTCATCACTCAGCCGCCCGTTAGCTGGGGTGGCTGGAATGTCTGGTTGTCGCTGCTGGGCTTGGGCCTGGGCTGCACGGCATTCGCCTACATCCTGTATTTCCGTTTGCTCAGCTCCATCGGCCCGGTCAAATCGATGACCGTGACCTTCATGATCCCGCCGTTCGGCGTGTTGTGGGGCGCATTGTTTCTCGATGAACCGCTGTCGATGGCGCACCTGTATGGCGGGCTGTTGATTGCAGGGGCGTTGTGGCTGGTGTTGAAACCTGCGGCGGTGAAGGTGCCTGAACTGGTAGAGCAATAACCCATCGGGAGCGGCGCATCGACACACTATGCGCCGCTTGGGATTGCTTGCACTTCACCTCAAGGCGAAGTCAGCGTAATCAGATAAGCGCCCGAGTTCACCGGTTTACCGGCCGCGTCGACCAAGGCGTATTGCTGATCGTAGTAACGGCCATCCTTGCTCCCCTCTGTGACCAGCTTCACGCCCACGCGGGAATGATCGAGCGCACTGACCGAGCGAACCGGCTCGACGCTGCGCACACTGACCGAGCTGCCATCCACCCTGGTCGGACAACCGTTGAACTCAAACGTCGAACTCGCCCCCATGTGGGAGCTACAACCTGACTCGACAATACTGCCGTGGAACTGGATGACACCTTGGCCTAGCGGGGTGGCCGCCAGGCACGCACCGCTCAGCGCGAAGAACAGGCTGATTCCGACCGACAAACGCTTACCGTTCATGTTGATGCTCCTTAGGGTTGTAAGGACTGCATCGACAAGTCTGGCTGGGATCTTGAGGATTTTAGGAAATGTCTGATGTTTATTTCTTGAAGCTGCCAACGGCGTCTCAGGGCGCATCGATTGCCAATGCATGCGGTACTGACCGGCGCATCCGCCAGCAGGCTGCCGCTGACAAACCAAGAAACGCCTGATGTTCACAGACTTTCACGGACGCTAAGGTGTTAGTTTCTTTATCACTACGCATTGCTAGCAACATGGATATTTCAAACAAACAGAATCGATTGCGCACTGTTCTGAACATCGCTTGCGTAATGGCGTTTGCCTACGGCCCCGGTGCAATGGCTGCCAATTGCAAGTTCCTCAATACCAGCGGTTCTAATAATACTTCTACTCCCCTGAATTGCGGGACCAGTTTGACCGCTGACAGCTTGGCAATCCCCCCAAGATGCCCCATAAACACAGTCATTTACGAGGAGAGCCTTCAACATGAAGAACTTTTCTTTACCTGCACAGCGTCGTTTCACTACGGAATGGTCATGACGCCTGCGCTCGGCGTACCTTCCGGCAATACTGACCCCCTGGGCAAAACCGGGCGGTCATTCCGTATAAAAGCACCTAATCCGAATGTCCCGGAAAAGACGCCCCCCCCTTCACCTGTAACGGTCAATTATCCAGCTAAGCACCACCTTCCAACAGGCGCAGGTCTCGTTGAGATGATTAAGGCGATTAAATCTGGCAAACACAGAGCTTTTAGGGATGTGGACGAAAGCAAGGCAACGATCGGGTAGACGCATCAGCGCGTCCATCTGTTGCTTGGCCGAAATGTGCCAGAACATCTCAGGAACCAAACTGAGTATTGCGGCAACAGCTTAAAGTCGGCGCTTGATGTAATACGAGTAGCTTCTCGAATCACAGACAGGTCTCCTCGGTAAAAAGCAGATTCTCGGCTCTATTGAAAAGAACTTGAGATCGAATTTGGAACAGCCAATCCCAGTATCAACTTAGCTATTGAGGCATGTATAACACTCGATCGCCACTTTAAGAATCGTCTGATTCGCACGCAGGCCCACCCTCGCTAGGGTAGCCAGATGAAACTGAAGAACTACCTTCACCAGATCAATCCCCTCCTCTCCACACCGAACGCCGCACGACGTCTGTTGCGTATTTTTGGCGTAGTTTTGCTCGTTGGCATACTCAGTGGCGTCTACAGTTTCCTGCTGCTGACGTTCAACGCCGAAGTGTCGCGCAGACGCAGCCACATGAGCAGTGCGATTGCTGAAGCCCACACGTTTTTCACCACCCGCGAAGCGCTGCTCGAAAGTCTAAGCCTGTCGGCGATTCGCAAGCCCGACGGGGTAAAACCGCAAGTCTCGCCAGAAGAAATCCATTTGCTGCTGGGTACCACACGCGGCAAGCAATGGAGCATCTGGCTGACCGAGCGGATCCGGCAGTACCTGACCAGCAAGCAGGTCAACTTGCTGTACGTCAGCAGTGGAAACGACCTTCAAGTGAAAAGGCTTTATACCGCCACACCGGTGGTTGGAGATTTCCCCCAGGCGATGCTCAATCGCTTGCAGGCGTTGAAAAGTGACAATACCAACGCGATGGACCAGTTGTGGCTGACCAATCAATCGTCCGGCCATTCGCAGCTCTACATTTTCATTCGGCTGGATGCGCGGGATCTCGATTCCGGCTGGCTGGGGCTTGAGATGGACGGTCGCGAGGTGTCCAACGCGCTGGATGATCAAAGCGCCGGGCAATTCACGATGTTCAATCCCGACGGCATGCTGGTGTTCAGCAACAGCCAACCTGCCCAGATCTGCAAAAATCTGATGCAAATGCAGATGCAGAATTTTTTTGGTTTTGTCGGCAAAAACTGGCTGCCCGATAATCTGGTGATGCGCAAACAACTGAAGTCATCCGACTGGCAGTTGGTCTATTCCATCGATCTGCGCAAGGTGCTCATCACACTCTGGCCACGACTTGGCGGCGCCCTGCTGTTCTGCCTGTTCAGTATCAGCCTGGTGTGGATTGTGATTCGCCGCCTCGAATACCGCTTTATCACGCCGACCATCAGTCGTATCCAGGCGCTGGTCGAAAGCGAGCTGTTCAGCAGCGATGTGATCCAGACCGCACCGGTTGCGCTGTGTGTTCTGCGTCGCGCCAATGGCCAGGTGGTGTTGGAAAACACCTTGGCGCAGCAATGGCTGGGCCAGAGCGGTGAGCGTGAGCGCCTCAGTCCGCGTTGGATCTACCAGGCGTTCGACGAGATGAACCCGCAAGTCACCGACTATTTCGAAGCTGCCGACGGCCGCCACCTGTACCTGAGTTGCGCGCCCACCCGTTACAAGGGCGAAGACGTCTTGCTGTGCGCCTTCAGCGACATCAGCACGCGCACCCAGATTGAGGATGCGCTGGATCAGGCGCGGCAACTGGCCGATGCCGCGAACGACGCGAAAACCCTGTTTCTGGCGACCATGAGCCATGAAATCCGCACACCTTTGTATGGCGTGCTGGGCACTCTGGAGTTGCTGGCGCGGACCGAACTGGACGCGCAACAAACCGACTACTTGCGCACCATCGAAGGGTCGTCCGCGACGTTATTGCAATTGATCTGTGATGTGCTCGATGTGTCGAAGATCGAGGCCGGGCAACTGGCGCTCGAGCTTACGGAGTTCAGTGTGTTTGAGCTGGTTCACGAGGTGCTTCAGGGCTACGCTGCCGCCGCTCATGGCAAGGGCCTCGACCTGTACGCAGTGATCGATCCGAAGTTGCCGGAGCGGGTCATCGGCGACGTGTCGCGTATCCGCCAGATTCTCTACAACCTGCTGAGCAACGCCGTCAAATTCACCGACGCCGGGCGCATCGTCCTGCGCGTGAGTCTGATTGGCCGCGACGGCGAGCGCGCCAACCTGTTCTGGCAAGTCTCGGACACCGGTAAGGGCATCACTCAGGAAGACCAGGCGCGTATTTTCGAACCCTTCTACCAGACTCGCGGCCACACTAATGTGATCGCCGGCACCGGCCTCGGCCTGCCCATCTGCCAACGCCTGACACACTTGATGAACGGCAGTATTCGCGTGGTCAGCGAACCCGGCCTGGGAAGCAGTTTCTCGCTGAATCTGTCTCTGGAACAGCCTTCAACCCCCGCACTACCCAGCAGTTTCACGCCGTTGCTACCAAAAGTGGTGTTTGTGGTTTCACCGATTCGCGAACTGACGGAAACCATGAGCGGCTGGTTGCGCCGGTGGGGCGCCCGCCCGCAGCTTGATCGCGCTTCACGCTGTGCCGCCACGCCAGACAGCGTGCTGCTTGAGTTGCATCCCGGTTGCTTCGAAGAACGCCTCGATCCGCAATGGACCGGGCCGTTGGTGATGGCCACCGGCGACGGCTACAACGAACCCCAGGCAGGTTCCGGAGGCTGGGTGGTCAACATCAACTACCTGGAGGCCATTCATCAGGCCGTCAGCCGGGCCCAAGGGCTTTCCGTGATCAAACCGGAAAATGACAACCCGCAACGGCAACTGAAAAAGTTGCATCTGCACATCCTCGTGGCTGAAGACAACGTCATCAACCAGTTGATCCTGCATGACCAATTGCAGGAACTGGGGTGTACGGCCGAACTGGCGAGCAATGGCGAGGAGGCACTGGCGATGTGGCGCAGAGGCCGTTTCGACGTGATTCTGAGCGACGTCAACATGCCGCGCAAAAATGGCTATGAACTGGCGCGAGAGCTGCGCCGTCTGGGGTGCAAGGTGCCAATCATCGGCGCAACCGCCAACGCCATGCGCAGCGAAGAAGCCCTGTGCCTGGCTGCTGGCATGAACCATTGCCTGGTCAAACCTTTCACGCTGCAGGCCTTGCACAACCAACTGGCGCCTTACGAAAGAACACCTCATGAAACCACTTAGTATCCTGATCGTTGAAGACCATCCGTTCCAGCAACTGTATCTGCAGAATCTGTTCAGCGAGCTCGGAGACTTTGAGCTGGAGTTCGCTCAAGAAGGCAGCGCAGCGCTGGACTACCTGAAAAGGCGCGACTTCGATCTGGTGCTGACTGATTTGCTGATGCCGGGAATGGACGGCGTCCAGTTCATTCAGGGGCTGGCGGCGTCCGGTTCGCGACCCGCGCTGGCGATCATGAGCGTCGCCTCCCGACGCATGCTGACCAGCGCCAGCCTCGCCGCGCGCAATCTCGGCGTCAGCGTCATCGGTCTGATTTCCAAACCGGTCAAGAGCAGCGCTTTGCGCAATCTGACTGATCAGTTGGGCAGTCGGCGTCAAGCCATCCTGCCCCTGCCCGGCCCGCAGATTGATCACTTGGCGATACTCGCAGCGCTGGACAACGGTGAACTGCAAGCCTGGTTCCAGCCGAAAAAATCGCTGGCCAACGGCCGTATCGTCGCCGCAGAGGCGCTGGTGCGCTGGATTCATCCCGAGCATGGCGTGCTGTTGCCGGGTATGTTTCTGCCGGCGTTCAAGGCGTTTGCCCTGGAGGAAAGCCTGCTGTGGCATATTCTCGAACAAGCGATGAAGGCGCAGAAATTGTGGGGCGCTCAAGACTACGCCATCCCGGTGTCGATCAACCTGCCCACCCACTTGCTTAACAGTCCCGATCTGGCCGACCGGATTCTGCAGTTTGTCCTTAAGCACCATGGCGCCCCGGCGATGATCTGTTTTGAGTTGATGGAGTGTTCGATGCCCGAGGACATCAGCAACTTCTACGCCGGTGCGTGCCGGTTGCGCATGAAGGGGTTCGGGCTGTCGCAGGATGACTTCGGTCAGGGTTACAGTTCGTACATGAATCTGGTGTCGACGCCGTTCACCGAGTTGAAGATTGACCGGGCGCTGGTGCACGGTTGCAGTGAAAACGAAGAGTTGGCCCAGGCCCTGACCAGCATCGTCGCGCTTGGCCGCCAATTGGGCCTCACGGTGGTGGCCGAAGGCGTGGAAACAGCACAGGAATTGGCTCTACTGCGTAGAATCAACTGCACTCAGGTTCAGGGGTTTCTCATTTCACATGCGGTGTCGTCATCCGAATTTCAACAACTGCTAACCCAGGACGGCCCGGCTGTCGTGGATTGATCCCTGACGCACAGACTCTGTTTGCATCCGAGGTAGCGGTGTCCAAGGCTTATCCAAGCATCTCCAACAGGCTGGCCCAATGACTCATCCCAATGCGCGTCTGCACAAACTGACCAGTAGCTCACTGCGCATGAATAAAGGTGTCGTGGTGCTCTGCGGTCTGGCATCGATGTTGGTCGGTCTCAGCGTCTGGGGCCTGAATCGCATGGTCGCCGAACAACGCGATGCGGTGCGTTATCACTTCGCCCGGCTGATGGAGAACATGGGCGAACAAGATCTTTTCCTCAGCGCTATCGCCCAACAAAGCGCCAAGGGACTCACGCTGAATACCCAGCGGATGCACATGTCTGTGCAGGAGCCGATGCCGGAGCAAGACAGCGGGATTTACCGGGCTAAAGAACTGTCTTTTTCCCTGCCCTTTAGCGTCAAGATCAACCCGACATCGATTGAACCGAGTGAGCGCCCCAAGGTATTCGCGCTGGGCGCGCATCTGGCCAGTTACTACAGCGCATTCTGGTCGGCCTCGCACTACCAGTCGCCCCAGGTATTTCTATTCAACGTCCCGGACAACTTTGACATCGCGGTGCCCGCCGCCGGGGAACTGCGCGGCGCCGGGCAGATTCAGGGGGGTACCTTTCAGCAGGTACTAACCCAGGTGTTGCAGTGCCTGCAGAAGAAAAATCCACAGCCGTTGGACAGTCAGGTTCACTGGGTTCGTTATGGTGCGCAAGCGGATAAAGGCGTTGCTCCGACAGTGCTGGCCTACATCAACGTCGACCTGCCGGCGAGCCAATTGGATATTGAAGGCGCCAGCCCGTGGGTGGTCGTGGCATCGCTGTTGAATCTGAGCCAGATCAACGATATCGAGCGCATCATGGAATGGTCGATCTACGACCGCTTCGGTCTCACCGCGCCCAACGGCAGCCTGTTGGTCGGGACCGAGCCGCCCGACCCGGCGCTGAGCGAAGGGCTGAACGTGCGCCTCGACGGTCTGGTGTTCAAGATTTCCAGCGAGGGGCCGCACCCGTGGACGGCGGTTTACGTGGTCGGTTTCAAGAGCTTTATCGATTACGCGTGGTGGCCGTTGCTCGGCGTCTTGACATTAATAATTGCCAGCATCGGTGGCGGCTGGGCCTTCAGCCGCTGGTACAAAACCCGCGTGGTACTGCCCGCCCATCAAGCGCATCAGAGCATCTCCGAAAGCGAGGCATTCAGCCGCGCGGTCATCGATGCTGCGCCCACCGGGCTGTGTGTGGTACGGCGCAGTGACCATCAGGTATTACTGGAAAACCAGCGTATTCAGGAGTGGCAGCAAAGCGACCGGTTGATCGCCGCCCTCGACCAGAAATACCCACTGACCAGCCCCGGCCAGACCGACCTCGAAATCGAGGGTCATCATCTGCACGTAGGGGTGGTTGACGCCCGTTATCATGGCGAGGATGTGTGGATCTGCGCATTCCACGACGTGACCCGGCATATCGATGATGCCGCGGCATTGGAGCAGGCATTGCGTGCGGCCGATTCGGCCAACGAGGCGAAAACGCGCTTTCTGGCGACCATGAGTCATGAAATCCGAACGCCGTTGTACGGCGTTTTGGGCACGCTCGAACTGTTGGGGCTGACCGATCTCGGGCCGCGTCAACAGGAATACTTGCGCACCATTCAGCGCTCTTCGGCGACCCTGTTTCAGCTGATCAGCGACGTGCTCGACGTGTCGAAAATCGAATCCGGGCAGATGACCATTGAAGCTCAGGACTTCTGCCCGCTGGAACTGACCGAAGACACTTTGTGCGCCTACAGTGCGTTCGCCGAGGCCAAAGGTTTGCAGCTTTATGCCTGCATTGATTCGGCGATCCCTGACCGGGTGCAAGGCGATCCGCTGCGCATCCGGCAGATTCTCAATAATCTGCTGAGCAACGCGATCAAGTTCACCGACAATGGCCGCGTGGTATTGCGACTGCGGCTGCTGGATCTCAACGCCGGCGGTGCCAATCTGCAATGGCAGGTCAGCGACTCCGGAATCGGTATTTCCCAGGCCCAGCAAAGCCAATTGTTCGACCCGTTCTATCAGGTGCGCGATGCCTCCAGCGAAGCCGGGGCGGGCCTCGGTCTGGCGATTTGCTGGTGGTTGTGCGAGCTGATGGCCGGGCAGTTGAAAGTGGTCAGTGAACCCGGACTGGGCAGCAGCTTCTCACTGCAATTGCACCTCGCTTGCGCAGTCGGTCAGTTGAGCGATTGCCCCGAATTCGCGCCTGACGCGCCGCCGATTTACGTACAGGCACCGGCACCGGAACTGGCGCAGCATGTGTGCAACTGGTTCAACCGACTGGGTCAGGAAACCCGCATCCTCGGCCCGGACGCGAAAAACCTGCCTGGCTCTTCAGCGCTGCTGCTGGATGTGCTGCCGTCCTCGCAAACCGCTTGGGGCGGCCCGCGTGTCATCGCCACGACCGCTGGGGCCAACCCGGCGGAATACACCGCCGAAGGCTGGTCGGTGGATGCGCATGACATCCGGGCGATGGCCTGGGCGGTCAGCTTCGCGCAACAAGGCGTGGGACAGCGTAACCACACTGCGCTTACCGAGCAGGCCCGACGGCTGGATCTGAACATTCTGATTGCCGAAGACAACCCGATCAATCGGGCGATCATCAAAGAGCAGCTTGAGGCGCTCGGTTGCACGGTGGTCGCCACCGCCGATGGCGAACAAGCCCTGCACCAATGGCTGCCTGGCTTGTTCGACATGGTGTTGACCGACGTCAACATGCCCGTGATGAATGGCTATGAACTGACCAAAGCACTGCGCAGAAACGATGCGGATCTGCCGATCATCGGCGTCACCGCCAATGCTCTGCGCGATGAAGGCGAACGCTGTGCGGCGGTCGGCATGAACGCCTGGCTGGTCAAGCCATTGAACCTGCACACGCTGCGTACGCAATTGCTCAAGCACTGCAAAGCAGCCAACCCGTTGCCCCTGGTTGAGCCGGACCAGCCCGCGCATATCGCGCAAATCCCCGATCAGCCGCAGTTGTCGCCAAAAATGCGGACCTTGTTTTTCAGCACCATGCAGCAGGACATCGACAAGGTCACGGCCTCACTTCGGGACAGCGATGCGGCTGCGCTTGGCCGTCATCTGCACAGCATGGCCGGAGCTTTGGGCGCCGTGCAGGCCGGCAGTCTGGCAGACGCATGCATCAGCCTTGAGAGCCGCCTGGAGGGTCACCCTCTCACTCCGGCCTTGGCTACCGAGGTCAGCGCTTTGCTGGAACGACTGGCAGCAATGCTCGACGCGCTGGCGTAATCCGTATGCATTCAACAACAAATCAAGGAGCGCCGAACATGGCAAAACTCAACGTCGTGATCGCCGATGATCACCCCATCGTATTACTGGGTGTACGTGAGCTGATAGAGCGCGATGAGCGCTTTCGCGTCGTGGGTGAAGCGGCGGGCTCGAACGAGCTGATCGAGCTGCTCAAACATCAATCGGTCGATCTGGTGATCACCGACTTCAAGATGCCCGCCGATTCGCCTTACGGCGATGGCCTGAAACTGGTGGAATACCTGCGCCGGCACTTTGCCGATGTGAAAGTTCTGGTATTGACCATGATTTCCAGTTCGCTGATCCTCACCCGCCTGCATGAATTGGGCGTCGTCGGGGTCATCCAGAAAAGCCAGCTACATGGCGAGATCCAATTGGCGCTGATGGCTGTGGCGCAAGGTCGCCCGTTTAACAGCGCCAAGCCGGCACCGACGTGCGTGAGGGAGCCGAACGTCGCGCTGGATGAGAGGCTGTCCCGGCTTTCACCCAAGGAGTTCGAAATCTTGCGAATGTTCGTCGCCGGACAGAGCGTAACCACGATTGCCCGCAACCTTTCCCGCAGCTTAAAAACCGTCAGTACGCAAAAGAATGCGGCCATGCGCAAGCTGGATGTTTCCAGCGACCAGGATTTGCTGACGTATTGCCTAGAAAATAACGTTTTCAACTGAGGCTGATCCTTCAGCCGAATTCAATCAGTAAAAAAGGCGCTCACCTGGATCAGCGTGAACGCCAGCATCGAACTCTCAGCTCGTAATCCCCCCCCCCTCAAACAGTCGCGTTCTTCGTAGCGCTCTCACCACCGAGCAAGACGACGTCACGCCGTTGCGCCCGTTCGTAGGTTTGCTCGCGCTCGAGCATCTGGTATTTAGCCTCCTCTGACTAATTCCTTAGTGTCTCGCTGGACCGCCAGGCATCAGTTCCATCGTCAATCTGGCTTCACTGATCTGGCGCCTGGATACCCGCGCATCTGCTGTCGGTATCACGGGTTCGATTTCCAGTTGGGCGGTAAGAGTTTTTCCTCTCGTAAGCTCGCCGCTAACGACCGGAGCAAAGGTCCGGCCGGGTTGAAGCAATCGCGAGTCCGAAGCGGCATCATTGATAATTCCGTCAGCAGTACTGCCGGCTATCTGTACGCTTTTGCCATCCACTTGCGCATTGGATAAGCGGATAACCAAGCTGCCGCGCTCCCCGTAAACCACATTGCCGCTGGCGTTTGTCTGACCACGCAGGGTTAGACGCATGGCCTGTGTATAGGGGCAAATCACGCTGAGCATTACTGTACGTTTGCCAAAGGTGGAGCTATTACTTACGGCAGGTGCATTCTGTAATTGCCACCGAGTTTGAGTACCGTAGTCGATGAGTTCTCCCCCGAGCGACACGCTGCACCGTCTATCCGTGGCTAAATTGGATGGCATCTTTTCGACGCCACTACCCAGAGGGGCCGCCTCGCTATAGTGGCTGAGACATGAACAAGCTGGAAGCGGCCGGCACACTCACCCCACATGAGCCGCACGCCTGCTATGACTTGCCGTCGCTGATCGACAAGGCCACTTTGCGCTATGACGTCAGCCGTCTGCGGCTGTTGGCCAGCGTGCCGCAAATCGCCATGCAGCGGGGCATGCGTGGTTATGTCGACCCGGCCTTATGGGATAGCGGCGTCTCGGCGGCCTTTATCAACTACCAGTTGAGCAGCAACCGTAACAGCACGGACTACGCCACCACGTTCTCCAACAACCTGGGTCTGCGTAACGGCCTCAATCTGGGCGCCTGGCGCCTGCGTAATGAGTCGAACTTCAGTAGCAGCACCGGTCAGCCCAACACGTTCAAGAGCAACCGCAGCTACTTGCAACATGACGTGACCGCGTTGAAGGGCCAGTTCAGTGCCGGCGATATATTCTCCGACACCGACCTGTTCGACAGCGTGCGTTATCGCGGCCTGAAACTGGCCTCCGACGAAGGCATGCGCGCCGACAGCGAGCGCGGCTATGCGCCGATCATTCGCGGCGTGGCGGAAACCAGCGCCACGGTGGAGATCCGTCAGAACAATTACATCCTCTACACCGCCAACGTGCCACCGGGCCCGTTTGAGATCAGCGATATCTATCCCAGCGGCTCGAACGGCGACCTGCAAGTGACCATCATCGAAGCCGATGGCCGTCGACGAGTATCGATGCAGGCATTTTCGAGCCTGCCGATCATGGTCCGCGAAGGCCAAGTGAAGTACAGCGTCTCGGCGGGCAAGTACAACAGCAACAGCGATGGCCTGGCGTCGCCGCAGTTTGTCAGCAGCACCCTGGCCTACGGCATCAACAGCAACCTCACCGGGATCGTCGGCGTCCAGGCCTCGGAGAACTTCAAGGCGCTGTCAGTCGGGGCGGGGCGCAACACCCCGATCGGCGCCGTCTCTGTCGACCTGACCCGCTCCTCCAGCCTTACCGCGGGCCAGACCGTCCAGGGTAATAGCCTGCGGGCGCTGTATGCCAAGACGTTCACCGGCACCGACACCAACTTCACCCTGGCGGCCCATCGCTATTCGACCGAGGGCTACCGGACCCTGACCAACCACGTCGAGGAACTCAACGCCGACGGCAAAAAAACCACAGGCAACTCGAAAACCCGTACCGACCTGACCATCAACCAGAGCCTGGGCCGCAACCAGCAATATGGCAGCGTTTACCTGAACGCCAGCGACCAGCGCTACTGGGGACGCGGCGGTTCCCAGAGCCTGTCTACCGGCTACAGCAACTACTGGGGTGAGGTCAGCTACAACGTCGGCGCGACCTATACCAAGGATGTCGGTGATTTCGGACCGTCCAACAATGACACGTTGATCAACCTGTCCCTGTCGTTCCCGCTGGGTTCCAAGCCCCGCGCTCCCAGGGCCTTTGTCTCGGCCAGCACGCAGAAGAACAGCGACAGCACTCAAGTCGGTATCAACGGTTACCTGTCGGAAACCAGCGACACCTATTACTCACTGCAAGGTGGCAACAGCAGCACCGGTGGCAGCTCGGCCTCGGCCAACATCAGCACCCGCACCTCGGTGGCGGATGTCAGCGCCGGCTACAGTCAGGGACGCGGCTACACCTCGCAAAATCTCAACCTTGCAGGTTCCGTGGTAGGCCACGCGGGAGGCGTCAATCTGGGGCAGACTGTGGGCGAAACCTTTGCCCTGGCCGAAGTGCCGGGTGTCTCCGGGGCCAAAATCGGTAGCTACAGCGGCGCTAAAACCGGCGCCAATGGCTTTGCCGTGGTCCCCAACACCCAGCCCTATCGGGTGAACTGGATCAGCCTGGATACCCGGGATCTGGGTGCGGACATCGAGATCGATAATGCAACCCAGCAAGTCGTACCAAGACGGGGTGCCGTGGTGCTGGCCCGCTATGTCGGCAAGACCGGGCGACGGGTGCAGTTCGAGCTGTTTGACGCGCAGAACAAGGCCATTCCATTTGGCGCCGCGCTGGAAGACGCCGCCGGTAAACAACTGGCCATTTCCGACCCGAGCGGTAAAGCGCTGGCGCTGGTGGAAGAGGATTCAGCCACCCTCACCATCAAATGGGCTGACAAACACTGCCTGGCGCCCTACGCATTACCCGAGCGCAACAAAGCCCTGAACTATGAGCGCGTGCGCCTGCAATGCCAGCCATGAAAAACGCGGCCTTCGCCAATCACGAAGGCCGCGTCAGCATCAGCGGCTTTTACGGAACACAAACACCAGGCCGACGATGATCAACAGCATGCCGAGCATGCTCAACATCGCCAGTCGGTTGCCGAAAATCAGGTAGTCCATCACCGCCGTCACTGCCGGCACCAAGTAGAACAAACTGGTGACATTCACCAGATTGCCTCGGGCGATCAGGCGATACAGCAGCAAGGTCGCCAGCAGCGATACCACCAGGCCCATCCACAACACGGGCACGATGAACCCCGTGCTGTGCTCGAAGTGGAATGGCTGGAACGGCACGAAAACTCCGCACAACAATAGCCCGGCCAGGTATTGCACCGGCAGTGTGCCGAGGGGATTGTCGGTGATGCGCTTCTGCATGATCGAGCCTGCGGTCATGCTGACCAGCGCCAGCAAACCAAAGAGCATTCCGGCCAGCGACATGCCGGCCAGGCCGATGCCCTGATAGACCACCATGATCAACCCCGCCAGCCCGAGCATCAGACCGAACATCCGGCTCCTGGAGCGTTGGCGCTCAATCAGCACCACGGTGAGGATCGGTTGAACCCCCATGATCGTGGCCATGACCCCAGGCGTAACCTTCAGGTCCAGCGCCAGCAGATAGAAAATCTGATAGGCGCCCAGCAATACCAGGCCGGTGGCCGCGGCATACAGCATCGGCTTGCGGCCACGAGGCAGTTTGAGCTTGAGCAACGGGATCAACAGCACCAGCCCACAGAGGGCAATGGCGAAACGGATCAACAGAAAGGCAAAGGGTGAGGCGTGAGCCAGCCCCCATTTGGAGAAAATCGCCCCGCTACTCCAGAGCAGAACAAACAGGCTCGTGGACGCCGCCGCGAGCGCGGTCTTTTTTGAAATGAGCAACATGAAAACCACCTGTCATCAGGCAAGAAGCCAACTCAGCCGAAGCTGAAATTCAGTCGTTGTGTTCAGGCGGGCACAGGCAACAGCAGAAGCCGCTGATCAGCCCGAGAAGCCAACACCTGGCGGTGAAACCACCGCGCACACCGGCGTGCGACTGACAGGAGGGGGATAGTGACTGATCTGCGCAGGCTGCATATTCCCGCACGGCACGACGCCAGCGTTGTGCCGCTGAATCGACTACCGCGTTGATGAGGGATGCAGGCATGGGCTGATCTTTTTCGAGGGAGAAATCGCTGGGTTGGAAACGCAGCGAGCGCTGACTATAACCAGCGCTCGACACAGATTGCAATGACTTGGTCAAAGCGCCAGTAAAGACAGCTGATGTGCCTGCGAATAGCCTTCAGAACGCACCACTCCCCATAGCAGCGGCACCACTAAAAATACAAGAGGCCATATGCGAGCACGAGTTAAGAAGCCTTGCGCGAAGGACAAATTATGGAGGATGCATAAAAAGCAGATGAATACGAGGCTATCCGCCAATCAATTTCGATTGTTCAAAGCGGCCCTGATCGGAACCGAAAATGAAGAGCCAAGCCTCCTCGCAGGCCGTCCTTGATTTTCTCTAGCCAAAAAAAACCGCTCATCGATGAGCGGTTTTTCTTTTTTGGCGATTGGTATCAGCCAAACAACCAGTAACCCAGCGCCGTCAGCACCACAACCGCCAATACTGGCCGCAGGATGCGGTACAGCTTCGGATTACGGCGCTTCCACTTTTTGACCACGCCGCTGAATTTGTCGCTGGAGGTCTTGCTCCAGGCGTAGACCTTGTTGATCCCGCCGACGCGCTCGTCATCGAGGTTTTGCGGCGCCGTGGCACGGCCCAGCAGGCCACTGACGCAACGGTTGATACGCGTCATCAAGCGGTTGCTCAGCGGTCGTTCGATGTCACAGAACAGAATCACCCGGGTCGTTTCGGTTTCGTTCTTGACCCAGTGCACGTAGGTTTCATCGAACATCACGTCTTCGCCATCGCGCCAGGCGTAGACCTGACCGTCGACAAAAATGCGGCAGTCGTCGGAGTTCGGTGTCGACAAGCCCAAGTGATAACGCAGGGAACCGGCGAACGGGTCGCGGTGCGGGTTGAGGTGGCTACCGCCCGGCAACAGGGCAAACATCGCGCCTTTCACGTTGGGGATGCGGCTGACCAGCTCGACGGTTTTCGGGCAGAGCAATTCGGCCGATGGCAGCGGTTTGTCATACCACTTGAGGTAGAAACGCTTCCAGCCCTTCTTGAAGAACGAACCGAAACCGGCGTCGTTATTCTTCTCGGCGGCGCGAATGTAGCCCTCGTCGAACAGGTGCATGGCCTCGTCACGAATGACTTCCCAGTTTTCCTTGAGCACATCCAGTTCCGGGAACTTGCTGCGGTCCAGGTACGGTTTGGACGGCACTCCCGAGAACAGGTACATCAAGGCGTTATAAGGAGCGAACAGCGCCGAGTGGTTGACGAACTGACGCAAGACCGGCAAACGCGCCTTGCCGCGCAAATGCACGTAGAGCGTGCTGCCGATGAACAGCAGCAACAGCGACGCCTTTGCGGCAAAGGAAAAGGTCATGGGGCAACTCCTTGGAAAAAGGTCTCTCTGCGCATCGTCATTTACCCGACATGGCAGCCGGCCATGATAAACACTACCGGCCTTGGGAAAAACCCACATAACTGAACAATCAGTGTTAAAGGTTGCGCAATAAAGCACTTATTAACATAAGGCACCTGAACCTTGACTGATTTGAGTCAACACAAGTCCCCTGTGGCGAGGGCGCTTGCTCCCGTCAGCTGACGCGATCAGTTGTGACGAAGAATAAAGATAGTCACAGCACCCCACGGATTCAGCGGTCTCAAGAGACTACTGTAGTGGTCTAATGAAATCTATGGTCGCCCATTTAGGCAAGAATGCTCGCCAGATAGAGGTGCCTGATGACCAAGCAACGTCGTTCCTTTTCCGCTGAATTCAAACGCGAGGCCGCAGGCCTCGTGCTCGATCAGGGTTATAGCCATATCGAAGCCTGTCGTTCGCTCGGGGGTGGTCGAGTCCGCGTTGCGTCGCTGGGTCAATCAGCTCCAGCAAGAACGCAATGGCGTCACTCCGCAGAGCAAAGCGCTGACGCCCGAACAACAGAAAATCCAGGAACTGGAAGCTTGAATCGCTCGTCTTGAGCGGGAGAAATCCATTTTAACAAGGCTACCGCGCTCTTGATGTCGGAAGAGCACGAGCGCACACGCTGATCGATCAGTTGAGTGCCCGAGAGCCGGTCGATTGGCTTTGCACAGTCTTTGATGTCACGCGCTCGTGTTACTGCGCCCACCGCCTCAGGCGACGAACTCCGGACGTTGAGCGGCTTCGGTTGCGCAGGCGGGTCAACGAACTGTTTACGCAAACCCGAAGCGCTGCCGGTTGCCGCAGCATCGTGTCGATGATGCAGGACGGCGGCGAGCAAATCGGGCGGTTCAAGGTGCGTGGTCTGATGCGGGAACTGGCGTTAGTCAGCAAACAACCTGGATCGCATGCCTACAAACCGGATACGAATCTGGTGATCAAGGCGCTGGATATGCCTTATGAGCAGCGTGGGAGGCCTCAAGGGCTGCTGTTTCACTCGGATCAGGGCTCGCAATATGGCAGCCGTCAGTTTCGCCAACGACTCTGGCGTTACCCCGCATGCGCCAGAGCATGAGCCGTCGTGGAAACTGCTGGGACAATGCCCCGATGGAGCGCGGGTTTCGCAGCTTGAAAACTGAATGGATACCGACCGTGGGCTACACGACGGCTCAAGAAGCACACCGAGACATCAGCCATTACCTGAAGCATCGGTACAACTGGATTCGGCCCCATCAATTCAACGGTGGGCTGGCGCCAGCTCAGGCCGAGAAAAAACTTAACGTCGTGTCCGGGATTAGTTGACCACTACATTTCCACCGCACCGGCCTTGACCCCGGCACGCGCCAATACATCCTTGAGCAGCACCCCGGTCCACTGTAACGCGCCCCATTAGACGATTCTTAAAAACCCATTAATTCAATCCACCCTCGCGACGTGCACACGGTTAAATAAAATACCCCCCCTAGACTATCAACTTTGCACTATCAGAATCGTCCCATAGCCGCCACTCACATCCGCACTTAACATTTGGCCTGTGCCCGAAGGACACACTACTTTCGCCTTACTTTTGTGGACAACCCGATGAAAAAGCTTTCGCTGACCTTGTTGACACTTTCAATGCTTGCTGCCGCAGGCCAGTCTTTTGCAGCCGACCCTGTAGTACCGACCAAGGCAGGTAGCGGCACCATCAATTTCAGTGGTGTTATCAACAATGACGCCTGCTCGATCGAAGATGCCGGAATCGGTAAAACCATCTCCGTGCCCATGGGCGACGTTTCCATTAAAGATATGGGCACCGCTTCCGCGCCGAAAGGCAGCGGCAAACTGAGCGCTGAAAACTTTGATATGAAAATCAACTGCAATGCCGGTACTAAGGTGGCCATGATCTTCCAGCCCACTACGGGTGCGGGTACAGGCTTGGTGACTGGTACCAAGGTGTTGAAGTTGATTGATGGTGTCGGTGCGGCGAGAGGTATCGGTATCGCTCTGCTCGACGCCAATGGCGATCAGATCGACCTGAGTTCGCCGACTGCCGCAAAGATTGAAAACACCCTGCAAGACGGTAACGCAACTCTGAAGTTCTCCGCTGCCTACGTCACCACCGGTGATGTCAAAACCGCTGTGGCCGGCCGTGGCGATGCCACCCTGCCGTTCACCTTGCAATACGAGTAATAACCACCAGGGCTACATTGCGCGGGGCTGCATGTCCCGCCTTTATTCACCTAAAGGGCCTTGCACATGTTCAACCGTCGTTTCATCTCCCTCTGCATGGGCTTGCACTGTGCATTCCTGGCCACGCACGCCAGCGCGGGTATTTCGCTGAGCGCCACTCGCCTGGTGTTTGACGGCGAACACAAAGAAGTCAGTATCAAAGTGCGCAACAACGGCGATGATTTGTTAATTCAGTCATGGATCGACAGCGATTCTAACGTCGGTTCGGCGCCGTTTGCCGTCACGCCACCGCTGGCAAAAATCCTTGGCAAGCAACAACAGTTACTTCGAGTGATCTATGAGGGCACCGGTATGCCGGCCGATAAAGAATCTGTCGTATGGCTCAACGTGCAGGAGATCCCTCAAACCTCAACGACAAAGAACACCTTACAATTGGCGGTCCGTCAGCGCATTAAAGTTTTTTTCCGCCCCGCCGGACTGACGGCCAAAGCTTACTTGGCGCCGACACAGTTAATGTGGCAAGTAGCCGAGCAAAATGGACATGCAATATTACAGGTCACCAATCCAGGACTTTATCATGTTTCACTGGCGGAGCTGACGCTTAAATCAGGCGTTATAACCGAGCAGCCCTTCGACTCGACCATGATTGCACCCGGTCAACACAAAAATTTTCCACTTGAAAAGTTGAACAGTTCACACCCCATCAAGTTGGACTTTCTCAGTATCAATGATTACGGTGCGCAAGATCGTTACGTTGCCGATTTGTCACGCGGGACTGCTGTCAGCGCCACCGCCAAGCACTAGCTTACGGTATTCACTTACCGTACATCTCGAACGTTTTGTAATTCAAACATGAATGTATTCTGTCTTTTATCGCTTTATAGGGCTGGGCATGTATTTATACCCACGCGGCAATTCCAACGACGTAAAAAAACAGGATAGTTTGGCTAATGCAGGGCTAAATGCGCTGTCGCTAGCCATTGCCCTCGGCGTGCCTCTAATGGCCAAAGCCGACGCCCCCTCTCTCGCCGAGCCTGCTCAAGTTTCACGGTTCAACACTTCGTTTTTGCAAGGTGCCGGGTCCGACGTGGACCTTGACCTGTTGCTCGTGCCAAACAGCGTGATACCTGGCACTTACCGGGTCGACGTGTACAGCAACGAGGTAATGGTAGGGCGCCGCGATATCGACTTTCGACTGATGTCGACGTCCAATAAAGTCCAAGCATGCCTAACCCTGGACATCATTCGTCAACTGGGCATCGACATGAGCAAGCTCGAAACCGGCGGTCAGCTCAATCCCGACGCGCCGGGCACCTGTTACGATCTGCCGAGCCTGATCGACAAAGCTACCGTGAACTACGACCCCGGCCGCCTGCGGCTCTCCATCACGATACCGCAGGTTGCCCTGCAACGCGGAATGCGCGGCTACGTCGACCCGGCCCTATGGGACGCCGGCATATCGGCGGCCTTCATCAATTACCAGTTGAGCGGCAATCGCAACGACACGGACTATTCCACGTCGATCTCCAATAGTCTCGGGTTGCGTAACGGCATCAACCTTGGCGCGTGGCGTTTGCGCAATGAATCGAACTTCAGCAGCCGTACCGGCGAATCGAATTCGTTCACCAGCAATCGCAGCTACGTGGAGCATGACGTGACTGCCTTGAAGGGGCAGTTCAGCGCAGGTGATATTTTTTCCGACTCGCAGCTTTACGACAGCGTGCGTTATCGCGGCGTAAAACTGAGTTCGGATGAGGGGATGCGCGCCGACAGCGAACGCGGCTATGCCCCGGTTGTCCGAGGCGTGGCGCAAACCAATGCCACCGTCGAGATTCGTCAGGACAACTACATTATCTACACCACCAGCGTGCCGCCGGGCCCGTTCGAGATCAACGATATTTACCCCAGCGGCTCCAACGGCGACTTGCAGGTCACAGTCATCGAGGCCGACGGTCGTCGCCGCGAAACCCGCCAGGCCTTCTCAAGCTTGCCGATCATGGTGCGCAAGGGCCAGATCAAATACAGCGCATCGGCAGGCAAATACAACAGCAACTCCGAAGGGCTGGCCTCGCCGAAGCTCTTCAGCGGTACGCTGGCCTACGGCATCAGCAGTAATCTCACCGGCATTGTCGGCATGCAGTCTTCGGACAACTTCAGTGCGATGTCGCTGGGTATGGGCCGCAATACAACCTTCGGCGCTTTTTCATTCGACCTGACCCACTCCTCCAGTCAGGTACGAGATAGCTCGAGCAAGGGCAACAGCCTGCGCATGCTGTATGCAAAAACCTTCACCGGTACCGATACCAACTTCACGCTGGCCGCCTATCGTTACTCCACCGAAGGCTACCGCACGCTGTCCGAGCATATCGAAGATCAGAGCTATACCGATCAACGGCGCGGTAACTCCAAGACTCGGACAGATTTGACCATCAATCAAAGCCTGGGTCGCAATCAACAGTTGGGCAGTGTCTACCTCAATGCCACTGACCAGCGTTATTGGGGCAGTGGCGGCTCACAAAGCCTGTCCGCTGGCTACAGCAATAGCTGGCGCGACCTGACTTATAACCTGGGTGTGACCCATACCAAGGATGTGGGCAATCGCGGCTCCGCGAATAACGACACTCAGGTCAATCTGTCGCTGTCTTTCCCACTGGGCTCCACGCCTCGGGCACCGAGAGCGTTCATCTCGAGCAGTACGCAAAAATCCGGTAACAGTACCCAGTTGGGCGTAAACGGCTATGTGTCCGAAGACAGCGACACCTACTATTCCCTGCAAGCAGGCAATAGCAGCAATGGCGGCAATACGGGTTCGGCAAGCATCAGCACACGCAGCGCGTTTGTAGATGCCAACGTTGGTTACAGCCAAGGGCGCGGCTACAACTCACAAAACCTCAACCTGGCAGGCTCGATCGTCGCACATGCAGGAGGCATCAATCTGGGGCAGACCCTCGGCGAGACCTTCGCCCTGGCCGAAGTGCCTGGTGTACCAGGCGGGGTCAAGATCAATAGCTTCAGCGGCACGAAAACCGGCTCGAATGGCTATGCCGTGATCCCCAACACCCAGCCCTACCGGGTCAATTGGATCAGCCTGGACACGCGCGACCTTGGCGCCGACGTCGAAATCGAAAACGCCACCCAGCAAGTCGTGCCTCGCCGTGGCGCCGCGGTGCTGGTGCGCTATCTCTCCGAGACCGGGCGTCGCGTGCAATTCGAGTTATTCGACAGCGCACACCGACGCTTGCCGTTTGGTGCAGCCCTGGAAGATGCAAGCGGTAAACAGATCGCCATTGCCGACCCCAATGGCAAGGCCCTGGCACTGGTTCAAGACCCGCGCGCCCTGCTCACTATCAAATGGGCGGACCGGCAATGCCAGGCGACCTATTCACTGCCAGAGCGCGATAAGGCACTGAACTATGAGCGCGTACCGTTGGTTTGCTCGCCCTGAAGTCTGTTCAGAAACCTTCTTCAATCACCCAAGGCTATCGGTGTCTCCATGCATTCTATAAAAGATCACATTGACCGAAATCCAGCGATGAAAAAACTGTTATGCCTCACCTCAATAGCACTGGTCGGCTGCATGAATGACGCAATGGCCAGTTGTTCTTTCAAAAACAATGACAAGCCCCGCGTCATAAATTTTACCGCGCCCAGTACAATCAACGTCCCGGTGGACGGTACCGCATTGACGGTGGTGGACGTACAAACCGCAGGTCCGGCTTCATACATTGTATTGACTTGCTCTCCAAGGGAGGATTCCGGCTTTTTACTGAACCCCTCTCTCGGTGCGCAGCCCGCCACTGGCACTGTATTCCCTTTAAGGGAAAGCGGACTTGATATGAGGCTCAGGATCGAGGGGCTCAGCCCGTTCCATTCTCTAACTGAAAAAAACAGTACTTTCACGGTGGGCACAAATGAAACTTTCAAAGACGGGCCCTACAGGCTGTTCTTGATCAAAAACGGCCCAATCAAACCAGGCGTGACTATTCCGGCGGGCCTACTCGGAACATGGGTTACAACCGGCGGTTTCGAGGTCGCACGCTTCAATTTGCTGAACCCCATCCAAGTGGTAGCTGCGTCATGTTCGGTCAGCGACGTCAATGTGCAGATGGGTGACAGCTACCAATTGTATGAACTTGAACATCCTGGCGATAGTACGCCACCGATACCTTTCAAGATCCGTTTGAATGACTGCGATGAAGGTATCAACAAAATCCAGCTGTCATTCGAGGCGGTCAATGGAATCGAAGAAGAGAGCAGCGGTATTGTGTCATTGGACAAGCAATCCACGTCCAGAGGCATAGGGTTAAAGCTAACTGACACACTGGGCGGTGCCGTCACAATGAATAAGACCTATAAACTGGGGAGTTATGTAACCGGCAATAAAACCGCAGAAGCCAATTTCAACGCCGCTTACGTCCGAGTTCCGGGTGATATTCAAGCAGGCACGGCGAACACAAGTATCAGGTTCACCATGACGTATCAATAAACCCAAGTAGTGGGGTCAAGTTACTGACCGAGGGTACGGTAAAGAGCCCCTCCTTGCGGCGTTTAGGAATCATCTCATGGCCCTGAGTCAATGGAATGTTCTCCCTTGCTGAATCTGCCCATCTAATCCTGCGGCATGACACACCTACCGGTGTTGAAATTGGCACGGTTTTTTTCACTCCCTGCGTCGATGCTACCGCACTGCCGAATGGCTCACGCTTACAGGTACACAACTGCTGTTCAAAATCAACGAAAACCAGCTCGCGCTGTAAGCTGCCATCATGGAACTTTCAAATGGGGTAGAGAAGCGCGGATCGGCTGAAGTTGCGGACAACGTTCGCGGCGCCTGGCTGCACTTTACCGAAACGAAGAGTTCATCAAGATGACCCTAGCGGTGATGATGGCGCCGAAGTGATTACGAGTGTTTTTGCCTTCAACAACTCAACGCAATCGATTGGCTAGACCCAGATACTACAAAGCAAAAAAACGCCCGTATTATCGGGCGCTAAATCGAACACCAATTCCAAGTGAGCCGAGTATAAAAGAAGTGAATATCGGGAACGCTTCGAATAATCAGATATCGGGTTGTTGCTTCTGTTCGATAGTGTCTGCTGCGGAAGAACCGTTGTTTTTGGTCTGGGCTGTCAGGGCCTTTTGTGCGGCTTCAGCGTGGGCTTCCACCTGGCTGGCCTGAAACGCCTCCCATCGGGCGCGGGCCCGGTCAGAACCATCTTCGGCAAAGACGGCGACAGAGATAACGGACAATAGGCCGGCAATGACAAGGGTGGACAGTTTCATAGAATAAATTTCCTGAGGTGATAAAGAAGAGTGCCGCTTGGGCTATATGAAATTTATGGATAGCACTTTAGGAAGTGTCGTTATTAACAGAGCGTTAAGTGCTCATCAGTTTTCGTTCGTGCAACGTCCTTGAACCAGATAGTCCAAAACATGCTCCCGCCCCTGATGATCCAGGTAATCGAGACGCGCGGGAATCACACCGCACTGGTCCGAGATATCAGTAATTGATATGATTTTTGCAACATCCATATGAACATAGAAGCCGGTCTTGTCATGAATCACCGGTGACTTCTCGGTAGTATCGGCAAAAACTGAACCGCAGGTGAGCAAGGTAGCAAATCCAAGCATAAACAATTTCATTAAACTATCTCTCTACTGGTAAGTTTCTTGCTAGCTGATAATTAGCCTACAGCAACTAATCCGACTCAAACATTCTACAAACAGAACAATGGCAAAGTTGTAGTGCAAACTCGCCCCCCCTTAAGACTCATGAGGCGTAACTGCATGAGATGTGTATAGGACTAATGAGCCGGACACTCACAATTGGGATACCGCCTAGAAAAGCCTGATTCCCCATCTGGCAAAACAGAATATTGCCTCTGTGAAAAAGGACAGTGGTGCCCCAGAGGGCATTGGTGAGCACAGCGCTAGGACAGCTGTTCCTATAGTGGTGGCTCATCAGTTCGGGGTGAACGGGTGAACGACCTCGCGGGACGAGTTCAGCGCGGAAAAAGGGATGAGAAATAACCATGGTGGTGTCCATTAGCAGGTAATGCGAGATGAGCCGGTGAATGATTCGATTTCATCCTTCCACTCTCACCCGATATGCACGATGACATTTTTCGCATGTACGCCATGCCCTAACGGCATGGCTTACGTTCCCCAGCCCAACGAGAGGGTCAAATCCACCCACACGGCAGCATCGCGCCAATGCATACCAAAAAGGCATGCCACCTATTAAAAACAAGCAATGGTGCATACGTCAGCAGTAGGTGACGATGTGTAACACCTCATTGGTGCTGCTTGGCACCACTCGGTGACTCGCACATTCCACTTCAGTCCGCTTGGAGCCTCACTGTGAAAAAAATCTTGCGAATCGCCACCGCTCTCGGCTTCGCGGCACTCTCCACCGGCACATTCGCCGCTACGACCAGCGCTGACACAACGCACTCCATGGGCATTCAACTGCTCGGCTCTGGTGGCCCCATCTCTGACGACGCCCGTGCTTCATCGGGCGAGATTGTCTGGATCGATGGCAAGTCGCGGCTGCTCATCGACGCCGGCGGCGGTACATACCTGCGCTTTGGCCAGGCGCATGCCCGGTTGGAAGACCTGCACTTCATCGGTATTTCGCACTTCCACACGGACCATAGTGCCGATTTACCCGCCATCTTGAAGGGCGCTTACTTTATGGCCTCGGGCAACACGACCGCACTGGTCGGTCCGGACGGATCTGACTCATTCCCGAGCATGACGGAATTCTTCCATGACACGTTCGGCGCCAAGACTGGCTCGTTTGCCTACCTCGAGGGTCTGCATGATGGCAGTGATGGGTTGAATCTAAAGGTCAGCCCGATTATCAACGTGGATCGTCACGCCGAGAAAGCGTCCCTCGTATATCAAGACGCCGAGGTTAAGGTATATGCCTACGGCATTCCGCACGGTGATGTGCCGACCCTGGCGTTTCGCATCGAAGGCAAGTGCGGCACGATCGTGATCTCAGCGGATCAGAACGGCAGCCGCGCTGGATTCGTCGACTTTGCCAAGGGCGCAGACATTTTGGTCATGCCGGCTGCCATCGATGACGATGCCGACGCCACCTCTAAATTCCTCCATGCAACGCCCACGGTCGTTGGCAAGATTGCCGCAGCCGTCAATCCCAAAATGCTTGTCCTCAATCACTTCATGGGCAGATCCCTGAAGAACAAGGATAGCAACGTCGCAATCATCAAACGCTACTACCACGGCCCGGTCTACGCAGGTCGTGATCTCTCGCGCTTCGAAATGCCATTACCCAGGAGCACCCAATGAAACACACATTCGCGCTATCCATCGCCGTTGCCTCGCTCGCCTCGCTCGCCGTCATCAGCCAGCCAGCTCACGCCAGTGAAACCCCACCACCGGCCATTGCCAAGACCACCAAGGGTGGCGGCAAGTGTGCCAGCGGTAAGTGCGGCACCGAGAAGATCTACGGCAAGGCCAAGATCAATCAGGACCCACAGGATCGATTGGTCCGCACACGTGACGGTAAATGTGGTCTGACTGCTCAAGGTTACGACGTCGCCGAAACGCCCCTGAAGAAGCTCGCAGAAGGGGTTTGTGGCCAATGATCATCCAAGGACGAGGGCTTGGGCTCCGACGTGAGTTTGCCTTGTCTCTCGCCAACGGCCCTATTCGGAATGACTTCGACTTTCTAGAAGTCGTACCGGACAACTGGATGGGGTTGGGTGGAGAGAGCATGGAACAACTCGACGCCATCGCGGATAAATATCCAATGGTGGCACACAGCTTGAGCCTGTCCATCGGCGACGCACAATCGCTGGATATGGATTACTTGCGCGCAGTGAAGACCTTCTTAGACAACTACGACATTGCGATCTATAGCGATCACGTCAGCATGTCACGCGATAGCTGCGGCTACCTTTACGAGCTGATTCCTGTGCGTCGCACGCAGGCAAGCCTGCAGCTTATGGTCGATAAGATCAAGGCAGTGCAGGATTACCTGTCCCGGCGTATCGCGTTGGAGAACATCTCCTACTACTACGATGAGGAGGGACAGATGGCCGAAACCGAATTCATCGCTCGGCTGGTCGACACCTCGGGCTGCGGGCTGCTATTGGATGTCAATAATGCGTATGTGAACGCGCGCAACCACGGATTCGATCCGCGCGCATTCATAGATGCATTGCCGACGGACGCGGTGACCTACTTTCACGTGGCCGGTCATCTAGATAATGGACCTCAAGAGCGGGTCTTGGATACGCATGGAACCGATGTTTCGGCCGCCGTGCTGAACCTGGGTGCTTATGCGGTTCATCGGTTCGGCGAGCAGCCCATTGTGCTAGAGCGCGACAACAATATACCCAGCCTCGACGAGCTATGTGAGGAACTGCGCGGCATCCACCAGGCCATGACCGGCTCGACAGGGAAGCTGCAATGAACCTTCGCATCGCACCAGATGTCGCCAGCGAAGCAGAGCGTCGGTGTCAGGCCGTACGCAGCGGTGATCTCGGCCCGTATGGAGAATTGGTCCGGGCGAACGCGCAAGAGCTAGTCACCACGATGTTCCCACGGTTTACCCAACATCGCGGTGCCGAGCGCCTGCGCCAGGATATCGACGCATTCTACAAATGCTTTGGCGCAACGCGGGCCGAATTCATTCACCTCGCGACCGAGTTTGTCCGCTTCATACAGCCGCGCCTGCCACCGGGTATCGGGCGCCCCCTTATCGAGTACGAATGGATGTTGTTTGACGTTGAGGTCGATAAGACCCCAGTTCCCCGCCCCCATGGGGAGGACGCTCGTCGCCCTACCCGCATTTACCTCAACCCCACCGTGCGATGGCTGGCCACTCCGTTTGATCTGCACGAGGACGACCAACATGCGGCGCAAGCGCCGCTAAACCACGACGCGCCTTATGTCTATGCCGTCTTTCGCACATTCGACCATAGGGTCGTGACGCAACGGCTTTCAAACCACGACATTGCAGAACTGTCCACCTTCACGGGCGGCGAGCGGCTCGTATCTCCAACAGAGTCAGCACACTGGTTCACGCACGCGCTTCGGCACGAACTCATTACTTTACACCACGAATAGTAAGGCATCGCCATGGATAAACTGATCGCACTTCTCAATCGCGGCCTCGAAAAGTCCAAAAAGCTGGATTTCGTAGCGCTACTTTCCATCCGTCTGTATCTGCTACCCACCCTCTACGAGGGCGCCCACGCCAAAGTCACCGGCTTCAGTGGCCTGGTCGAGTGGTTCGCCACTCCGGTGGCCCAAGGCGGTCTCGGCATGCCTTTGCCCACTCTGATGGCCACGCTTGCTACGGGAACCGAAGTAGCAGGGCTCATCTGCATCGCCCTGGGTCTGTTCACCCGCATTGTCACCATTCCGCTGGCGATATTGATGACCGTCGCCGGTTTGTCCGTGCACTGGTCGCACGGCTGGGCCGCGATTGCCGACAAAACCACCGAAGCCAGTATGCGCCTCAGTGGTCTCATGACTTGGCTGCAGCATTCCTTTCCGGGCCGCTTCAACTATGTTACGGAATTGGGTGACCCAATAATCCTCAACAACGGCATCGAATTCACGGTGACCTATGCCGTCATGATTATGGTGCTGTTCTTCTATGGCGCAGGTCGCTATGTCAGCGCAGACCATTGGCTGGCCAAGGTCTTCCCGCGTTGGCCGAAGTGACCATACGGCCAGCGTAGCGGTTCGATTCAATTTAGGACGCGCTACGTAGCCGCGTGGTCAATGTCGCCAGGTATGTCCATCAACGACCGACGACGGGTAACAGCTAAACCCAAGCCGGGTTCTGAGAGTTCCGTTTGAATAGCTTTGGGCTGAGTTCGTTGCTCAGCCCTTTTTTTGTATCTTCACAAAGTTCCAGAAGACACAGAAACGAGAACGCCGATTTGATTGATGGTGTTCGTGCGAGCAAACACATCTGAAAAAAGGCGTTCTCATCCAGTTCGCCAAACGGCTAAAGACTTACTGGCAAGACAACCTAAGTCGGAGTCGCTGACGATGCACACAAGGCAGTTGGAAGGGATAAACAATCGAATCAAGTGATCAAGCGGATGGCTTATGGTTAGCGGGATAGCGAGTCTTTTTCATGTAGAACCTCTATTTGCCCGTCGTTTGCAGTTACTGCTCGAGCAAGGAAAGTAATTCGCGCTCGGCCGGCCCATCAGGTACGGCAGCGCGACGCACAATACTCAACGTTCGACGAAGCGTGAGCTGCGCGCAAGGTAGAGGGATGAGTACGTCATTGGCCAATTCATCGGTGATACTGATGGAGGGCAGCCAGGCAATGCCGCCGCCATGAATGGTAGCCTGCTTGATGGCCTCAGTGTTGCCAAACTCCATGATTGATCCTTGCTGCACACCAAGATCTTCGAGTACTGCCGCAACCAATTCGCGCGTGCCCGATCCCACCTCGCGCATCAGTAATGGCTCGTCATTGATATCCTGGGGTTTAATGGCGGTAGCATCGGCCAACCGGTGCCACGCGGCTACTACCGGCAACAAATCGTCCTCGCGAAAACTGGTCGCGGTCAAACCATTTATATGCAAAGGACCTTCAATGAACCCCAGCGAGTAGCGCATATCTGCAACGGCCTGAGAAACCTGTTCAGTGTTATTCACGAAAAGACTTACCTTTACACCTGGATTGTTATTGCGAAAACGTGCAAGAACGCGCGGCAATACATATGTACCGATGGTGCTGCTCGCCGCTATGGATAAGTGCCCAATCTTGGCACTTGCGAGTTCCTTCATCGCCAGGTCAGCCGTTCTGGCAATATCAAAGAGTCGATCGGCATATTCGGCAAGAACTTCGCCGGCGTGCGTCAAACGCATACCACGCGGTTGTCGTTCAAAAAGTGTTAGACCGAAGCGCTCCTCCAGTTTGCGCAATTCGCGAGACAAAGCCGGTTGCGAGATGTGCAACGCCTTTGCGCAGGCAGTAACACTGCCTGTTTTGGTAATCGTATGAAAGACTAAGAGATGATGAAGGTTCATATAAGGGAAGAAAGAATGGCCATGAGCAAATGCTAGCGGGTACTCAGTCTATCCAGGATCTGGACGATGCAGTCAGCGCTAAGTGAACAGCGCTGACTTGGCACCATGGCTAAGCAAGTCAAACAACTGCATGATATTATCCTATCCGCTACTCCCTGGACATCAGATCGGTGCACGCCACGACAAACTGGTGAAAAGCTTTGGCGCAATGGTCTCAGTGGCTAGCACCATACGCTGTTTACGACATTACTTCTCGAGGACGTAACGTAAGCCCGCCTTGTCTGTCCCGGATTTGGTGGATAGACCGGGCCCAAGTTTGGTTCACAAACCATGACTAAGCTGTACCAGCGCCGATAGCTGTAGAGTTAAAGGATCAGCCACACCAATCCACTATCTGCTGCGCGGATGCGTGCAACTCGACATCAGGCGTGAGCGATTCCAGATCGGGATGCTGCTGCCGTAGCGTCTCCAGAACCTGTCCATGGCTCTGACGGAACTACGCAAACTGTTCCGTGTAGACTGCAATCGAACCTCTTGCTGAAAGAGCTCCAGCCGGAAGCAGACTAACGGCCTCACCGGTAGTCATGAATAATCGTTTTATGTCGGCCACGTCAATCGATAGCCCCCAACAAAGAACAAACGATGCTGGAGGCTGTACACTCTAATCGTGCAACTTTACCAACTGCGTGAGAGCGGCAGGCACTGCCTCGGGGGAACCCACCATGCTGGCGTCGGTGAAGTATTTGTCATTCACCACAAAACTGGGCACCGCCTGGATTTTATAGCGTTGGGCAAGTTTATCGCCTTGAGCCATCCGACTTTTAACTGCGAATGAGTTGATTTGTTGCTCGGCAACTTTTCTTTCTACGCCGAGCCCAACGAAAAAGTCAGCAATCTCCTCAGCAGTCTCCAGCTTCCCGCCGTGATGCGCTAGTTCAAATAGCGCGTGATTCGTGACGACTTGAATATCAAGGACTTCACCAACATAAAAGGCTTTAGCGTAGCCTTCCCATTGTTTGCTGCCAAAAGTGACAGGGACCCGAGTCAGGACCACGTCATTTCCAGCCTTGGCAGCCCATTGGGTCATGCTCGGATCGAGTTGCCGACAGTGAGAGCAGACATACGAAAAAAACTCGAGCACTTTTGGCGTTTGGCTTACTGGCTCATCCGTCACTGTATAATTCTTTCCAGCCTGTAATGAAATAACCGAGGCCGCCATCCCTATTGGAATATAAAATATCGCAGGCATAATCAAAGCCAAGCAGAACTTACGCATCAAAGTACCTCACTCATTTTATGAATCGAAGTGTATTTGTGACGATCACTGCGCCAGAACAAAGTCCGCCAACTGTTTCAGCTCGGCCGGCTGTAAACCTGGGAATGGTGGCATAGGTATCGCCCCCCAACGTCCAGCGCCACCGTGACTGATGTGATCGATAACTTGCGAAATGGCCTGGGCATCACCTTTGTAGTGCACAGCAACATCGTGGTACGCGGGGCCAACAATCTTTCGATCAATCGCATGGCAGCCGAGACAGCCATTCTGCTCCAGAAGCACCTTCGCATCGGCAACTTTAGGGTTATCCACTGTATGAGCCACACGTTCGATGGTCTTGATCGCAGATTTACTCTCGAGAGCAGGTTGACCTGAATAAGTAGCGGCCAGGTATTCACCCACCAGCCCTACTTCACTCTCTGAAAGTGGGGCGCCATAAGACTCTTTCATTTTTCTGGCCAGCCCTGTCCACTGTTTCTGGCTGAAGCCGGGTGGTTGATACTCAATATAATCGGCCGAATGACATATTCCGCACTTCTGCTGAGCAACGGAGTAACCCGGCAAGTCCGAGGGGCGCAGGCTGATAGTCTCGGCAGGCAGATTAATTGTTAATGGAGAAGCTACTGCGCAAATCGGAAAGGTACAAAATGCAAACAGCAACGCTTTGTAGTGCTCAAATACACTTTTCATCCTGGAGTCCTATACAACCGTGATCGGGGTGGTTTCAATATTGTTCTTTACATAGATAGCGGGGTTCCACAAGGCTCTCACCGGTTGTTGTTCGCCCTGCCCGTTCGTGGCACGAACTTGCAAACCTACTTTGCCCTTTTCTCGAGGTACCCACTGCAGTGTCCATTCGCGAAATGAGTAATTGCCCAGGTTCTCGCCCAATACAGCCAACTGCCAATTTCTGCCGCCATCTTCAGACAATTCAACTGACTGGATGCCGTGCCCACCATCAAATGCAAAGCCTTTCAAGGTAATGGGCTCGTTAAGCTTCACCTTGGCACCAGGCTGCAAACTGGTAATAAAGGATCGTACTTTCAGCCTACCGATCGGACGGGTTTTGTCTGGTACCGTTCCTGGCGGTACGCATTGGCAATCATTGTCAGGAACGCGGTAGGCCTTTTCCATAAAGTAGCCTTCGAAGGTATGGTCGATGACCTCAATTTCACTTAAATGCTTGACCCAATAGGTACCGAAGTAGCCAGGAACGATCAGTTTGATGGGGTAACCATTAAGGAAAGGGATATCGGTGCCGTTCATGGCCCAGGCAATCATCGGCTCATCGCTAAGCGCCAGATCGATACCCAGTGCCTTGATGAACTCTGGTGTTGTCGGCAATACCGGGTGGTCCAGGCCGCGAAAGGTCACTTGTTTAGCCCCCGCCTGCACCCCAGCCTGTTCAAGCACTGCTTTTAACGGGATGCCCGTCCACCGCGCGTTACCTACCGAGCCGTTACCCAGCTGCGCACCAAATACCCGTGGCGATCCATAACCTCGGCTGTTACCGGAACACTGGTTGACAGCCACTACCTCGACGGTCTTTCCCAACGCCTTGAGTTCCGCGAGGCTCAAGCTGAGCGGTTTGTCCACCAGGCCTTTGATCTGTAGCTGATAGTTGTCCGCATCAATCGAGGTAGGAAGATTAGCGAGGTGGTAGCGAACAAAAAAAGCATCATTGGGCGTCAGTATCGACTCGTTGAACACCGAAAACGGTGTTTCCAGATGCGGTGGACGAGCCGTGACACGCATCAGCGGTCTTTTCTGCGGATAAGCCACCAACTCCCGGGTTCCATTGGAAAAGTCCTGAGCCTCAGTTTCTGCCGCTCGACTATGCAACGGTTTAAATGCAAGCCCCGCAGCTACCAGACTTGCCCCCTGGAGAAAGACACGGCGCTTAATAGTGTTTCTGTTATCAATAGACATAAGTTCTACACTCTCAACACGAATAAGGATCGAAGATCAGACTCTTTACTTTATTTTTCCCAAGCGCTACCAGTGGCCTGCTCTACGCGCCTGTTGTTCGTCAGATAAGTAATACAGTAGGCCAAGTTGGTCGCTGACCTCAGACTTGCAAGCCTGAGGTAGCTATTGATGAGTTGACTATTTAGCCAAAGAAGCGATGCATGGCGAGACGAAAAGATTTCCTCGATACGCACCAGCAATCGTCCTGAAAGCCACGATCAACCACAGGACCGCCAACACCAACACCAGGCATCCACCAAAAATACTGAAGAAGCTGGAATGCAGAACAGAGCCCAACTTGAGAGTCGTGACGGCATAGACGCCGATAGGAAAAGTAAACCCCCACCACCCCAGGTTAAAAGGAACACCCGCCTTAAAGTAGCGGATCGTGATTAGGGCGGCCATTGCCATCCACCACAACCCCAGGCCCCAGAAAAGAATGCCGGAAATCAGTCCAATGCCTTGAGCAACCTCGCCAATCCCTTGCAGTCCCTGCGCCGAAAAGATTGCGGGGGCCTCGCCGCCTATGACCAGCATGCCCAGTGCACCTGTACCAATAGGACCCAGCGATAACCAGCTGGATGCGGCCATGCTTTCGTGGGGAAGTTTGTGCAACGCCATGCGCAACAGCAGGATGACCAGAATGCTCAGCGCAACAGGAACCGAATAGGCCCACAGTACATAGCTGGTAATCAACATAACGAATTGCGCGCCGGTATCGAGCAGGTGCGGAGCCAGCGACCCACCACTTGCAGCCGCTACTTCCGCGGCTACTACTGGCAGCAACCAGACGGCCGTCATTTGATCGATACTGTGTTGTTGACGGGTGAACATCATGTAAGGAATCAGCACACCGCAGGCGAGCGCCATGACGACATCGATCCACCACAGGGCTTCAGCCAGCGGTATGACACCTGTGCCCCAACGAGGAACGCCGAACACCAGAAGACCATTGATAATGGTCGCAAGCCCCATCGGAATAGTGCCGAAGAACATCGAGACCGTGGAGTGCCCGAAGATTTGCTTGGCCTCATCAAAAAACATGATCCACCGAGCCATGTACAGGACACTGAAGGTGCAGAACAGAACGATGTTCAACATCCAGAGCCCTTCAGCAATGGATCTCAAGCCAGGGATGGCTAGAGGAAACTGAGCCAGGGCCAAGGCAAGGATGCCGGTGCCCATGGTCGCGGCGAACCAGTTCGGCGTGAATTGGCGTATCGCCTCCCGTGGTCGGCTCAAATGGCTAAGGGGTTTGGCTCCCGCATTGATAGTTGCGAGATCTCTAAGCGACATGACAATCTTCCTGATGAGTGTGTAATGATCGTGTGCTCATTCTAGGTGATTTTCTTATCGGCTTTTCGCCGTATTATCGTCATAGCTTATCGATTTTACCGATAAGGAATTTTCTACGATGACGTGCTACGTGATATGTGCGAGCCAAACCGGCAATTGTGCCAGAGCAGACTGTGAGCAACGAATAGACAGATTGGGCAAAAGTGAGTGCTGATTTGTGCATCATTTGCCTAATTAACAGGGGTATCACCGAGCGTTACTTGAGCAGAAGAAGAAGTAACCTTATCGCCTAAAGACAAAGGTTGCTCGCCAGTGCTGTACTGGATGACAACATCCCCCCCTTAACTTCGATTGGTTAATGCTGGTACAGACAAAGTACTTGGCAATGGTGATATCGATAGATACCCCCATGAATGAGTATGAGCTGATAGCAAAGAACAGCCTCCTCGACCCAGGGTCCATTTCCTGAAGAGGCTGTATCCAGCATCGGAAAGTTGGTCAGTGCGACTTCATCCCCGCCGCCTGCATGAACAGTCGGATCAGCATGGCAAACACACCCAGTGCCGCCACGCTGCCCGCATAAATCACCAGCATCCAGCCCAGCCGCTGCCGCAGTAGTGGCTTATGTCCGGCCGGTTCAACAATTGTCTTACTGTCCATTGGAGCGCTCCTCTGCTAGTGGTAACCGTCCTCGTGGGTGACCTTGCCGCGGAACACGTAGTAGCTCCAGAAGGTGTAACCCAGGATGAACGGGATAATGAACAAGGTGCCAACCAGGAGAAAGCCCTGGCTTTGCGGTGGTGCGGCGGCGTCCCAGATCGAGATCGACGGCGGCACGATGTTCGGCCACAGACTGATGCCCAAACCGCTGTAGCCGAGGAAGACCAGCAGCAGGGTCAGCAGGAACGGCGTGTAGTGCGCGTTACGCGCCACCGCCTTGAACAGACCCCAGGTTGTTACCAGCACCAGGATCGGCACCGGCAGAAACCAGAACAGGTTCGACAAGGTGAACCAACGTGAGGCAATCTCGGGATGAGTTATTGGGGTCCAGATACTGACGATAGCGATTACCACCAGTAGCACGAGGACCAGCGGCCGCGCCAGGTCATGCATCAACTCCTGCAACTTGCCTTCGGTTTTCATGATCAGCCAGGTACAACCCAGCAAGGCATACGCGACGATCAGCGCCACGCCACAGAACAGGCTGAAGGGTGTCAACCAGTCCAGCCCACCGCCAGCGAACTGCCGATTGACCACCGGTATGCCGTCGATAAAAGCCCCCAGCGCCACGCCCTGGAAGAATGTGGCGACCAGCGAACCACCGATGAAGGCTTTGTCCCAGATATGGCGCTTGTCTTCTTTGGCCTTGAAGCGGAACTCGAAGGCCACGCCCCGGAAGATCAGCCCGAACAGCATCAGAATCAGTGGCAGATACAGCGCCGACAGCACCACCGAATACGCCAGCGGGAAGGCGCCAAATAACGCCGCACCGCCCAATACCAGCCAGGTTTCGTTACCGTCCCAGACGGGCGCGACAGTGTTCATCATCACATCGCGGTCACAGTGACCCTTGATGAAGGGAAAGAGAATGCCGATTCCCAGGTCAAAACCATCCATGACCACGTACATCATGATCCCGAAGATGATGATCACGGCCCAAATCAATGGAAGATCAATACCCATGACTCAATTCCCCTTGTTCAGGCTAAGGCTGTGATCACCTTCACCGTTGTCGTCGGCAGCAGAAAGTGGACGAGCCGGCGTACGTTGCTGACCAGGACCTCCGTGGCTGATTTCTGCGCCTTCGTTGGTCTTTGGACCTTTGCGCACCAGGCGCATCATGTAGCCGAAACCGGTCCCGAACAGCGCGAAATACACCACGACAAACAGACCCAGGGTAAGGCTCATCTGTGCCACGCTATGGTTCGACGAGGCATCGGTAGTACGCAGCAGGCCATACACCACCCACGGTTGACGACCGATTTCAGTGGTGAACCAACCGGCGAGAATCGCGATCAGACCGGACGGCCCCATGAACATCGCCAAGTACAGAAACGGGCGGCACTGGTAAAGCGTTCCGCGCTTGCGCAACCACAAGCTCCACAATCCGGTGAAGACCATCAACATACCGAGGCCGGCCATGACCCGGAACGACCAGAACACGATGGTCGAGTTGGGGCGGTCTTCAGGGGGAAACGATTTCAGTGCGGGCACCTGTTTGTCCAGGCTATGGGTCAGGATCAGGCTGCCCAGGTACGGAATTTCGACGGTGAATTTAGTCTTCTCGGCTTTCATGTCCGGCCAGCCGAACAGAATCAGCGGAGTCGCTTCATTACCATGGTCTTGCCAATGACCTTCAATCGCAGCGATTTTCGCCGGTTGATGTTTCAGGGTATTCAGGCCGTGCATATCACCGACCATGATCTGAATGGGCATGACGATCAGGGCCATCCACATGGCCATCGACAGCATGGTGCGGATCGCAGGGTTGTCACGGCCGCGCAACAGATGCCAGGCAGCCGATGAGCCGACGAAGAAGGCGGTGGCAACGAACGCAGCAATTGACATGTGTGCGAGGCGGTAGGGAAACGAAGGGCTGAAAATTACCGCCAGCCAGTCCGTCGGAATCACCTGGCCGTTAACGATTTCGAAGCCCTGAGGGGTCTGCATCCAGCTATTGGACGCCAAGATCCAAAAGGACGATATCAGCGTTCCAAGAGACACCATAACGGTAGAAAAAAAATGCAGTCCTCGCCCGACCCGGTTCCAGCCGAACAACATCACTCCCAGAAAACCCGCCTCAAGAAAGAAGGCGGTGAGTACCTCATAGGTAAGCAGAGTACCGGTGATGGGGCCGGCGAAGTCCGAAAAACGGCTCCAGTTGGTACCGAACTGATAGGCCATAACAACACCGGACACCACGCCCATGCCGAAGTTGACAGCAAAGATCTTCGACCAGAAGTGGTACAGATCACGATAGATGTCGTTACGGGTCTTCAGCCACAAACCCTCAAGAACTGCCAGGTAACCGGCCAAACCGACTGTGATAGCCGGGAACAGAATATGGAACGAGACCGTAAATGCGAACTGCATTCGCGCCAAGTCTAATGCCTGTAGATTAAACATAACTGCCCTCTTATATACGGATAAAGCGTGACTGCAACAGTGCTTTCAAGTTAGCTACTGAGGTTCTACATGACCGACATACTTTCTCTGCCGGGATGGCATGCAGAATCACAGACGGCAAGCCGGCTCAAATTTTTTTCAATCAGTAAAAGACCGAACCTTAACCACCAGGATTGAAATACAAGAAGCGAGTCATTGGAGTACGGCGAGCGTTGAGCTCATTACCTAACACCTCGAAGAAAAGTCATACCTGAGCAGTACTAGTTTGTCAGTAGCTGATAAACCACGGAATTAGTCTCACACTCTCCAATGCCACACTCCAGGACTGTAGATACCAGGTTTGCAGCTATCAGGAAAATAAATACGACCATGGCCAACTTCCCAAGAACATGCGCCTGTTGCCTGATAGGTGATGGTTGCTCCCAGTTCTTAAGCAGTAGAAGCCCCGAGATAAACCCCATGGGTGCAAGGGTAGACACTACGCCCCCCCGTATAGAAATGTGCGTCCAAAAGCGTCACCCCATAGCCCGGATCCTCTGGAAGAACATGCAGAAACATCTGGCGTGAGGCGATAGCTCCGGCTAGCAAACTCCCTAGTAGCGCACACCGAAACGCACATTCATTAAAAATCCAGAACCTATGATAATCATACTCAATCGTTGTAGCACGCATACCGGGCATGGCAGCTCATGCCAAAACAACTGGTAATAAAATGCAATTACCAGCGACAAACTGACGCCCAGAAGACCAAGAATATTTAACGCATCACCACTACTGAGCTTGGAGAGCTGAGAAGCACTCTCCCCCATCAAGGCCGCGAACTGCAATTACCCACTCCCTAACACCTTTCAAAAGTGCAAGTCAAGAAGATCAGTTGAGTGAGAGTTAAACCACACGAGACTGATAATTAATAACACCCCACATTCCGAAGCCAGTTCGCTTTTTCCAGAAAAATATAGAAACGGAGCTCAGCAGAGCGATTAAGAACGGCAAGAACATATACATTGCCGCCACTCCTTTACAAGAAGTGATCCAGCGCTTTTTATTTAGAATTAGCCAAAACCCTAAATTAGTCAGCCGCGCTAAAGCGCATCCTGAAATCTGCTTATCCCATCAAAAACAAGTCCCACCGAACCGTGTACAAACACTACAGTATGAAAAACAGAACGATGTTCAATACCCTTCAGAAATGGAGCGCGAACTTGGAGATCCATGAAAATCAGTCAAGATCAATGAAAAGCTGCTAGCCCCTGGTCGCCAGAATGAATTGGCGTACCACCCAATGGTCCGCTCATATGGTCAAATGTTTAACCAGCAAGATACCTATGCGTTATGGCAATCTTCCTAATATGTGTGAGTGACCATGTACGCAGTCTAAGTCATTTTCTTATCGGTTTTTTACCGTATTATCGACAAGTCTTATCGATTTTACCGATAAGGCTTTTGGCAAGGGTCATTTCTGTCTTGTTGCAGGCAAGCTGGCGAAGCGTTTGGCTCCAGACTTCAAAACCATTGCCGACTTTCGCAAAGACAACGGCAAAGCCGTTCGCAGCGTATGCCGCCAGCTTGCAGTTCTTTGCCGCAACCTCAATCTCTTTTCTCAGCTGATCATCGCCATCGACGGCCGCAAATTCAAAGCCGTCAATAACCGCGACCGCAATTTTATTCAGGGCAAGCTGAAGGCACGCATGCAGCAGATCGAGCAGAGTATTGATCGATATCTGACGGCAATGGATTCGGCGGATAGGACAACGCCCGAAGTGGCCGAGGCCAAGGCGAGCGGCTGAAAGAAAAGATAGAAAACTGAAAAAGCAGATGCAGAAAATTAAGGAAATCGAGGCGCAACGCAGCTCCACGAAAGTCCAGAACAGCAGATCTCCCTCACAGCCCAAGATGCACGTTCAATGGCCACGAGCGGCCGAGGCACCATAACGGCCAGCTACAACGTACAAACAGCTGTCGACGACAAACACCATCTGATCATTACCCATGAGGTGACCAACGTTGATCGTGGGCAACTGAGCAGTATGGCGAACCTGGCGCGTATAGAAATCGAGGCTGAATCGCTGACGGGGCTCGTTCAGGTAACTAATAGCGTCACTCCCGCCGCCAAGTACTTACTGTCCATGTGAATAACCCTAACTGAAGTAGTTAAGATCTACGTCGACAATGGCGTAGCGATCTTTAATGGAGGGAAGAGGTGGCAGTTTGTTGGACAAAACGACCAGACAATCAGGTTCAAAACGAGCGTCCATCGCTACAGATAGACGATCTCCATCATCAGGGTTGCGTTATAGCTACCAATGGCAGGTAACTCTTGTGCGCCGAGTACCGGTCTGACCGAGAGTTTGAGATTCAGCGCTGTCGCCTCCACGAAGAACGTAAATTGCTCGCCAAGGTTGAAATGTACATCGCGGACAGTGCCTGTCACGTCGCTCAGACGGGTTTTCAATCCCAGTTTGTCCAACGTGGTACGCAACGTAGCGGTGTCGTAGGCGCCGTTGCCGGCAGTGAAGCGCAATTGCAATTTACTGCCTTTCGTGCATTGAAAATCAAACGCTACGTCAGTCCAGTCGGTCATTCCAGAACCCAAAGCGTTCAGATTGACCTTGGGAATTTCAACGTTTTGCGTGGACGGAAAATTGGCTGAGCAAGGCGGCTGTATCAAGGTTCCGCGGATATCCAGCCGGGCCGTTGGCGCCGCCTGGCACACTTGAGCCGAACACAACACCGCAACGGTCAAAAGCGCTCCCCACAGCGTCAGCCTGATCGCCATAGGCACCTCACAGGTACTCGATATTGATCACTGTCGAGGCACTGAACTTGCCCTCGGTCAACTCGCCGTTCTTTAGCAGTTTTGCCTTCATGCTCAGGTCGACGTTACCGTTTTGCTTGGTGAGGGTGCGCTTCGCGCCCGTGATATCCACGGCCGAGTTGTCGCTGCTGAGCGTCAGTGTATAGGCCAGGTTGGCTTTGTCCGTAGTGGCCTGGGTTGTCGAACCTGAAACGGCACCGGACGCCTTGATACTAACACTCAGGGATGAATTGGCAGGGCATATCAGGGTGATGGGCACTGGAACGACTGGGGCGGACTCTACTTGGTCGTAGCGCAAGCTGCCGAAGTCGACGCTCAGTGTCTTGCTGCTTGTCACGTTGCACGGTGGGCGTGTCAAGGTGCCGCTCACGTTGATCGTGACCGTATCGGTGATTGCAAAGGCGGACTGGCAGGTTATGCCGGCGACGAGTAAGACGGTAGCGGATCCCAGTAATTTCATGAGTGTGCTCCTGCGGGAATCATGGATAAGTGAGGTTGAGTGTGTATTGGCTGGAGAACGCTCCGGTCGGTAAAGCACCGGCGTTAACCACGGGGCGAAAGTTGAGGCTTATCAGGTTACTACCGGTACTCAGGCTGAAACTTCGCGTCACATTGAAGTCAACCGCCTGACCGTTATCGGCCCAGGTCGCCGCCATGGACAAACCCTCAAGGCTGGTTGCAGATAATCCGGTACCGACCGCGCTTTGTGTAGGCACGAGCCTGGCCCTGGCGGTGACGCCAGACAGGCAGTTGACGGTGATATCGGCGGTGCGTTGGGCGCCAACATCATTGGGGGACAGCGTACCGAACTGAAGCGCCAGACTGGTTGCTGAACCAATAGAGCAGGCCGGTTCTACGACGATGTAGGTATAGGTGACCTCCGCGATCTTGGCCTTACGCTTAACATTATCTATGGGCGAATAACCGTAAACGGTAACGACAGTGCTGTAGATACCTGTCGCACGCTCAGCATTGAACACCACAAAAAAATCATAGGGAAACACACTGCCTTCAAGAAGTTCGCCACGGCAATTGCTCGGCACGAAGCATGCCGTTTGTGACCCACTGGCGTCTGATGGAACCGCGACTCTCGCATCCTTCGCTACAACTAAAAATGTCAGATTCCCGCTAGTGCCTACCGGACTTTGGGTCTGGGTGTAATAGCCGCCCAACGGGTACCAGCCATCCGTTCTACAGGTGCCTGAAGCAAAGGGTAATTGAAACCTAGTGCCCGGACGTACCGCCCCGAGTAAAACGCTTGATGAGACCGGGCTACCTGAACACGTTACGGAGGGATCAACATAAGCACTCGCCGACGGCCCAACGACACCGCACAATAGTGCAACCACTAAACAGCTTACTCGTCTTCTGATTAAATATTTTAGGTTCGCAAAACAGTACATCAGTACGCTTCCTTAATTATCACTAGCGCCAGTAGTGGGGTTACAGGTCAACTTGAATTGTCCAATGCCGGCTTGAGGCAAGGTGTAATGACTCAAGTCCAGGTCCTGACGGCACCAAGTCTTACCGTTGACCTTGATAACCAATCGAGACTGCTCCGGTACACCGGTGATAAATACCCGTCCTTTATCGGCAACCATGGCCTCGCTGAGCACGGCACCGGTCGAATCGAAGAGCTGGACGTTTGCCGCGAATGGCGCGGCCATCCCCTGCGCCGTTTCAACGGTCACCAACAGGCGGCGACCGTTTTGGGTCTTGAAGCGGGCCATCACAAAGGCCCCACGCTTGGGCGTGACTTCCTGTACCAGCCCGGCGATATCGACGTTGTCGGACAATGAATCCGTGTCGAGCGATACGCGGTTATCCCGGTAAGGCTGCGCCGACGAGATGATCGTATAGCCACTGTTGTTGGTCCTGACCCCGCTGCGGGTCAATACCCCCACATCGGCAGCGCCTGGGGTGGCAACGATGATGTTGGTTTCCCCCAGCGGCTGGGTAAACATCAGGGTGTCGCGCATGGCGACCACGCCGCCCTCGACGCCGTAATCCATTTGCCGAGTATTTCGATCTTGGTTGTACGAGCCATGCCAGATCGCATTGGCGGCGTTGTAGCGTGCGGCAACCGAGCCGCCCAATATGCGATCCTCATCACTCAGCTGCTGGTTGACGCCGAGGCTGTAGGACAGCGCGTCATCCTTGAAGCTTGAGCCGCTGAATGTGGCTGCGCGCGTTGCATTGCCATTGGAGTCCTGGTTGTTGCTCAAGCCGATGCGACTGCTGCTGCCCGGATCGCCAAGCGGAAGGCTCACGCTCAACGACAGGCTGCGAATGTCATCATCACTGCCGCCATTCTGCGCCAGGCCCAGGTTGTAAGAAGCGCGCCCCACACTGAAGCTGTAGCCCAGTTGAATCGACGTATTGCTCTTGGCCATGTTCCAATAAGCCGTCTTGGTCAGGTTGGCGTACAGGCCGCCGTAGTTGCCGAATTGCTGCGACACATTGGCGGTAAAACTGCTCTTCATATGACCTTGCAAGTAAGGCGAAAAGTGTTCGCCATTCGATAGCGATTCATCGACATAGGGGGCCAGGGACCGGTTGGCACGCGCGTTGTTCGCCTCACTGAAACTGTAATAACCACTGGTGGAGTAGCGGTAGCCGATCAGGCTGAAGTTGGTGTCGGTCAGGCTCAATGTCTTGGAATACCGGAAACGGTATGACTGCCCGGCCAGGGTTTTGCGTTCCGGGCCCAGGTCGTCGCTGACCGCATGCGTCACATCAAGGGAGATGGCGCCGAAACCGGCATAATCGTGAGCGAAACCCAACAGTGAGGATTTGTATTGATCGCTGACGAGCGCCCCGCCAAACAGCGTAGTGCCGTCGCTCAAACCACGGCGCAGGGTGCCCAGGACGAACGCCGGCTTAGCCTGATCACGGGCGCCGTCCGCCGGACGATACTGCCCCGCTGTCAGCGAATAGCTCTGTTGACCTTCGCGCATCATATACGGCACCGACGAGAACGATTGCGTGTACACCTGACGCTCGCCGTTGGGGCCCTGAACCGTGACTTCGATGTCGCCGTTGCTGGGCGTGGAATACAGGTCCTTGAGTGCGAACGGCCCTGAAGGCACCCACTGTTCACTGATCACATAGCCGCGCTGGCGCAGGGTCACCAACGAACGGCCATTGGCGACGCCGCGCACCACCGGGGCAAAGTTACGCGACTCTTCGGGCAGCATGTCCAAGTCGGACTCGATGCCGATACCACGATAGGAGATGGAGTCGAACAGGTCGCTGTCGGTTGAGCTTTCGCCGATGGTGGCGATTGCCATCATGTTGCCCATGTCACGCTGGACATAGGTGTCCAGCGACTTCCACTGGCCTTCGACGTTGGTGCTTTTTTGCCAGTTCGAGAAATTGCGCAAGCGCCAGGCGCCTGTATTAATCCCGCTGCGCACGCTACCGAACTGCGATTGACGGTTGTTGTAGTCCGTCTGGTACTGACTGCCGGAAAAACTGTAGTTAGCGAAGGCAACTTGCTCGCCATCGCTCCAGCGTTTGCGTCGGGTGGCAAACGGCACACTGCCGACGAAGGCTTGCGGGATCTGCAAATCCAGGCGCTGTTTGTGGAAGTCGTAGGTGTACGTCACACCCGCCAGGTCACGATTGAAATACACACACTGTTCGGTACTGATATCGGCATGCGCCAGCCGCGCAGGGTCGACCCCCAATGCCGTGAGCTGATCAATGCTCAAACAAGGAAACAGCCCGGTGAGGGTGGGTTTCTGCTGAGCCGTCTCACGCACAAAGCGCACGTCCCGCTGTTCGATCATGCGGTTATCGACCGTCACATTGACTCGATAGATACCCGGCAGTTGCCCCTGGCTCATCGTTTTGACTTGCTCGGCCACTTCGGCCGAAGTGTTACCTCCGCCAATTTCCAGGAATGAAGCATCAAAGCTGTAATCAGCGTAAACCGCAGTGGTTGTCAAACCTGAAGTGATCAGGGCAAAACAACTCCAATACTTAGATAGGCGCGCATAGACACACATGCGCAAAGGGGGCATGAGAGAGTCCTTTCTTTAAGACTTACAACTTAATGCTTAGTGAACTTTTATGGGATCTGTCTTGACGGTGCTGCCGTATTCATTTATGTAACTTAGTACAATCTTGTCGCCAGCTTTAAGTGCTTGTACGGATTTTAGCGTACTAACAGGCTTAATGACCTCAGGCAAATCCTTGTTAATAGCGTTATTGACCAATAACTCACTAACCACCACATTGAAGCCTGAGAGATTACGAACACTCAGCTTGCCATCGTCAACGCTCCACTCCAGCTGATCAACAGCTTCCTTCAGTGATCCTTTCAAGTTTTCCGGACGATAAAAAAGTTTGATAGTCGTTTTTAACGCAATCTGCAGTACGTTCTGACTATGCTGCTCGGCGCTCACCGCCGGGATAGCCTTGACGTTGACAAAGAACAGGCTTTCCCTGTCGTTGGGCAAGCTCTGTACGTTGGTCGCGATTATCCGCAGAATGTTCTGACTTTTCGCATCGAGTCTAAACAGCGGCGGAGTAATAATGAACTCATCGGCGCTGGCGTCGCGATTGTCATAGGGACTTACCCAGGACTGAATCAGATAAGGCGAGTCATCATCGGTGTTGGCCAGGGAAAGATTCGCCTCTTTGTCTTTACCTTGGTAAACCACTCGTGTGGTGCCCACGTTGACGCCCGCCTGAAGTTGGGGAAGCCAAAGACACGCCGCCAAAGCCGTAAAAGCCGCAACTTTTAAGCGCATAATAAGTTTTCCTCGGTTAACATCAGGACTCGCTGGTGAATTCGACCCCTGGCGTTAATATCATGATTACTTGTAGGTCACATCGAAACTGGCCAGCGCATTCACCTGGCCGGTACCGATACCGCGAACGCCAGGCTTGCCATCAGCACCGTCTGTGTCTGCAACCAGGCGCACATAGGATGCGGTGAAATCGAAGGTATTGGACTGCGGGCGCAACACGTAATCCGTGCTGGCGGTGTTGAGTGGTAGCTTGGTTCCGGTGCGGGCATCGTTGATTTGAATGCCGACTCCCGCTACCTGATTGGCACCGGTCATGCCCAGGATCGTTGGATCTGAAGACGACTGCTGTCCGCGGAAGGTGATCGCCGCATTTTTCAACGTGGCACTGCTGCAGTTTTCCAGCGAGATGGAAAACGGAACGGATCCAGCGGTGGCGCCGACCGTGTTGGCGAAGTCAGCCAAGCGGACCTGCCCCATATCCACCGACTTCTTCACATTTTCGCTGCTGATGGTACAAGCGTTGTCATTGATCGAACCAGTAAATTCAACTTGACCATCCGATGCCCGCGCGCTGGCGGCGGCCATCAGGATCAACAATGAGGAGCCACACAGGGCGGTGCATTTACAGAAATTCTTAACCATGAAAGTTACCCTTAGCTGTAGTCGATGTGCGATTTAATCATTTAACTTCCCTGTTCCACGGCTCGCCGCAGCAGGTGAATCAATGATTTACCGGCACAAGCACCCAGTCCATAAGACGATTCTTAAACGTCACTTATCTGTACGAATAAAAATGCGCGGCAAGGCCGCAATGCTGTTCACTCACTCACTGACTGACGCTGTGATACGTTGGTCGGCGCCCAGGGTTGATGCCGGACTCTCTACTTTTAGGTTTACCCCTTCCACCGCATCTGGATGTATTCCACAGAAAAGCATTTTTAATCTGTCCCATACTCCAATACCTAAACAACAGCCGATAGATTTGCTTTCTATCAACGCCCATCACCTCGGCATGTTCTTTTACATCTGCACAGAAATTAACGGTCAGAAAATCCAGAGGTGACTTACCCTCGACCATATCCTTGATCAAACTCCAGATCTTCTCGAGACTGCTTTTTTCTCGATCATTCAGTTCATCTTCACGGCGAATCATAAAATTAAGAGGCAGTTCAACATTTAGGATTGTGAAACTAAGCATGACGGGAATCCTCAACCGCTGAGAATTCACTCAAGCTCATCACCTCTACATGCAAAGGCTTTGACAGCTCGGTAATCTTTGATTTCAGGTCACTCTCAGCCTTCCGACCCAAATCAGGTGGAAAAATAGGCACTTCACTCCCATGTGTTCCATGTATAGAGATTTCGTGATTTTGAGCAGGAGGGTATTCAGCGGTATCTCATCTGTTCTTGCCGTGGAGATAACCTCTAACATCCGACTTATATTTTTTCACTCACAAGCGCTGGAGAGATAAGCGCGTAGCTTCTAAGAATCAGCAGATTCCTAATTCTGACTTGCGAAAGTCTTTCGTAGTTAACCAACTTCCACTCGATATCTCTTCTGGCCCAGAAAAGTCGCTCAATCCCGAGTTTTTTGAGCCATCTGCCCTGCTCGGCTTTCGGGGCGTCTTCGATCTCTTTTGCATACTTCATTGATCTCGCGACCAGTCGTTCCTTACCCGTACTGTCCACCTGCGTGATTAGAAAATCGGTCGTTAGCACTAGAGAAACGGAAGTCCCAGGGTAAACCGCTGGCCGGACGTTCAAGCTCGAAGCAATTGCATGGGTTTCAGCTGCAGGCAGCAGGGGAACTGCTCACGAATATCAATGATTGACCGGTCATGCTCAAGCATCACGTGGTAGTGGTACTCAGCATTCGAAAGCAGGTGGTGAGCTCAATGGACTTTCACTCCTGGCACGATGTGGGAAGTACCACGCGATACAAATGCCCGCACCTTGATCCAGGGAATGTATTCTTCGCTGACCCCCTTGGCCATCGCCGGCGGTTATCCGTTTATCTATCTTTCCCTGTGTAAAACGACCTTCGAGCGCACTGGTTTGCAAGGTGACAATTTAACCTGGCTCATCTGGCTAACCGGACTACCTGAATGACGTGGCAACGCTCCAAAAAGAGCATTGCTGGTAGAGAGGGGGAACTCATGCTGTCGAATCGCAGCGCAGGATGCATAGCATCACAACCTCACAAAAGATTGTGAACCTGATTAATGATTGCGGTTGCTACCCCGACGTAGGGCAGCAACCGTGACAAGGTTTATTTACTTGTGACATCAGTCTGACGAAACACTCCCGCAGGGTTAAGGAGTGCTTCGCACTCCAGCGCGAGCAAGCTCCCTCGCCACAACGTCAACACAGACGTTACTGCTGCAACTCTTGCTCAGTAAACAAATCGCTGAACAACATGCTCGACAGATAACGCTCACCAGAGTCCGGCAGGATCACCACGATGGTCTTGCCCTGCATTTCCGGGGTTTCGGCCAGACGCACGGCAACCGCCATGGCCGCACCGCAGGAAATCCCGGAGAGAATCCCCTCCTCCTGCATCAGGCGCAGGGCCATGGCCTTGGATTCTTCATCGCTGACCAGCTCGACCCGGTCAACTATCGACAGATCGAGGTTTTTCGGTACAAAACCCGCGCCTATGCCCTGGATCTTGTGCGGGCTTGGCTTGATTTCCTCACCGGCCATGGCCTGGGTAATCACCGGCGAGACCAGCGGTTCCACCGCCACCGAGAGAATCGGCTTGCCCTGGGTGTTCTTGATATAGCGCGAAACACCGGTGATGGTCCCGCCGGTGCCGACACCTGCAACCAGCACATCAATGGCTCCGTCGGTGTCATTCCAGATTTCCGGACCGGTGGTTTTTTCGTGGATTGCCGGGTTGGCCGGGTTCTCGAACTGCTGCGGCATGAAGTAGCGGGCCGGATCACTGGCCAGAATCTCGGCAGCCTTTTCGATGGCCCCCTTCATGCCTTTGGCAGGCTCGGTCAGTACCAGTTCGGCGCCAAGGGCCTTGAGCACCTTGCGCCGTTCGATGCTCATCGACGCCGGCATGGTCAGCACCAGCTTGTAGCCGCGAGCTGCCGCGACGAACGCCAGGCCGATGCCGGTGTTGCCCGAGGTCGGTTCGATAATGGTCATGCCCGGCTTGAGTTTGCCGCTGCTTTCGGCATCCCAGATCATGTTCGCGCCGATCCGGCATTTGACTGAATAGCCCGGATTGCGTCCTTCAATCTTCGCCAGAATGGTCACGCCGCGAGGCGCAATACGGTTGATCTGAACCAATGGCGTATTGCCGATGGAATGCGCGTTATCAGCAAAAATGCGGCTCATGGCTGGGTCCTTATGCAGCGTTGGAGAAGCCTCCAAGGGTATGCCTCGCAACCCTCGTGCGTCCAGTCGCGACGCTGGATGATAGGCATGTTCAGTCATTCGTTAAGCTGACCGGGTCACCATGTGACGCCCCATTCAGAGACTGAATAAGCCGTCTGCGTTCACAGTCGACCGGGCGCCGCGTTATAGTCGGGCATACTTTTATTTCGCCCGCCCTGCCTGGCGCAGATCGGCGTTACCGTTCGAGGAATTACCGATGAAGTTCGAAGGCACCCGCGCATATGTCGCCACCGATGACCTGAAGCTGGCGGTCAACGCCGCCATCACCCTGGAGCGGCCTTTGCTGGTCAAGGGCGAACCTGGCACCGGCAAGACCATGCTCGCCGAGCAACTGGCCGAGTCCTTCGGTGCCAAGCTGATCACCTGGCACATCAAGTCCACCACCAAGGCTCACCAGGGCCTGTACGAGTACGACGCGGTCAGCCGCCTGCGGGACTCGCAACTGGGTGTGGACAAGGTCCATGACATCCGCAACTACCTGAAAAAGGGCAAGCTGTGGGAGGCCTTCGAGTCCGAAGAGCGGGTGATTCTGCTGATCGACGAAATCGACAAGGCCGACATCGAGTTCCCGAACGACCTGCTGCAAGAACTCGACAAGATGGAGTTCTACGTTTACGAGATCGACGAGACCATCAAGGCCAAGCAGCGTCCGATCATCATCATTACCTCCAACAACGAGAAAGAGCTGCCGGACGCCTTCCTGCGCCGTTGCTTCTTCCACTACATCGCCTTCCCGGATCGCGTCACCCTGCAAAAAATCGTCGACGTGCACTACCCGGACATCAAGAAAGACCTGGTCAGCGAAGCGCTGGACGTGTTCTTCGATGTGCGCAAGGTCCCGGGTTTGAAGAAGAAGCCATCGACGTCCGAACTGGTCGACTGGCTCAAATTGCTGATGGCCGACAACATTGGCGAAGCGGTACTGCGCGAACGCGATCCGACCAAGGCCATCCCGCCGCTGGCCGGCGCCCTGGTGAAGAACGAACAGGACGTGCAATTGCTTGAGCGTCTGGCGTTCATGAGCCGTCGCGGCACCCGCTGATACTCTTCTTACAAGATCAAGGGCGAAAGCCATGCTGCTCAACCTGTTCAATGAAATGCGTGCAGCCAAGGTGCCGGTCTCGGTACGTGAACTGCTGGACCTGATCAACGCGCTGAAACAGCGCGTGACCTTCGCCGACATGGACGAGTTTTATTACTTGTCACGGGCGATTCTGGTGAAGGACGAACGGCATTTCGACAAGTTCGACCGGGCGTTCAGTGCCTACTTCAATGGCCTGGAAAAACTCGACGATCACCTTCAGGCACTGATTCCCGAAGACTGGTTGCGCAAGGAATTCGAACGTTCGCTGACCGATGAGGAGCGCGCGCAAATCCAGTCCCTCGGCGGTCTCGACAAACTGATCGAAGAATTCAAGAAGCGTCTGGAAGAACAGAAGGAGCGCCATGCCGGCGGCAACAAGTGGATTGGCACCGGTGGCACCAGCCCGTTCGGCTCCGGCGGTTTCAACCCGGAAGGCATCCGGGTCGGCGATGCCGGCAAGCGCCAGGGCAAAGCGGTCAAGGTCTGGGACCAGCGCGAGTACAAGAACCTCGACGACCAGGTCGAGTTAGGCACGCGCAACATCAAGGTGGCCCTGCGGCGGCTGCGCAAATTCGCCCGCCAGGGTGCGGCGGACGAGCTGGACATCGACGGCACCATCGATCACACCGCCCGTGACGCAGGGCTACTGAATATTCAGATGCGCCCGGAACGTCGCAACAACATCAAGTTGTTGCTGCTGTTCGACATCGGCGGCTCGATGGACGCCCATGTGAAGATCTGCGAGGAGCTGTTTTCGGCCTGCAAGACCGAGTTCAAACACCTGGAGTACTTCTACTTCCACAACTTCATTTATGAATCGGTGTGGAAGAACAACATGCGCCGTGGCTCGGAACGTACGGCGACCATGGACCTGCTGCACAAATACGGCGCCGACTACAAAGTGATCTTCGTCGGCGACGCCGCCATGGCGCCTTACGAAATCACCCAGGCCGGCGGCAGCGTCGAGCACTGGAACGAAGAAGCCGGTTACGTGTGGATGCAGCGCTTCATGGAGAAGTACAAGAAGCTCATCTGGATCAATCCGTACCCGAAAGACACCTGGGGCTACACCTCCTCGACCAAGATCGTGCGCGATCTGATCGAAGACCAGATGTTCCCGCTGACCTTGCGCGGGCTGGAAGAAGGGATGCGGTTTCTCTCCAAATAACTGCGTTCTCTGTGGCGAGGGGGCTTGTCGGAACGCCGCAGCGCCCCGTTCGGCTGCGCAGCAGTCGCAAATCGGCTGCATGCGTTTACCCGATAGAACCACGCCACAGGTTTTAGGGTCGCTTTGCGACCCAACGGGGGCAAGCCCCCTCGCCACAATGCTCGGCTGTGCTTAAAGAAACCTGCGCAAATACTCGACCTGCTGCCGATGCGCCGTTTCCTGCACCACCGGTGCCAACCGGATCTGCTGCCCTGGCAAACATTGCGCCAGGCGGGCCAACGCCAATGGCGTCAACGCGCCTAATCGTGGATAACCGCCAATGGTCTGCCGATCATTGAGCAGCACGATCGGCTGCCCGTCCGGTGGTACCTGGACCGCGCCCAGCGGGATGCCTTCGGAGATCATCGGCTTGCCTTGATACTGTAACGCCGTCCCCAGCAAGCGAATGCCCATGCGATCAGCACGACTGTCGAGGGTCCAGACACGGTTGAAGGCGTCGAACAGGCTTTGCCCGCTGAACTCGCCATGTTGCGCACCGAGCACCAGATCCAGCGGCTGATTCAGCGTGAAGTCCGGTCGCTGCTCGCGCGGCACCTCCCGCAGCGCCTGCGCCGGCCCGGAATAACTCAACTCGGCGCCGCGTGCCAAGGGCCGGCCAAAACCGTCGAGACCGCCGAGTTCCTCGCGCACTACCGTCGCACAACTGCCCAACACCTGGGGCGCATTAAAACCGCCGGGCGCTGCCAGATAGGCGCGGGCACCTTGCACCGGCTGGGTGAATTGCAAACGCTGGCCTTTCTTCAACTGAAAACTACGCCACGGCGCCAGCGGCTGGCCGTCGAGCAGCGCACCGAGGTCCGCCCCCGCCAGCGCCAGACAGCAATCGTCTTGCGCCTCCAGGGTCAAACCGCCGAGGGTGACTTCAATCACCGCGGCCTCCAGCGAATTACCCAGCAGCCAGTTGGCCCAGGACATCGACAGCCAATCCGCTGCACCGCCCTGGGTCACGCCCAGATGCCGTACACCGAACCGACCGGCATCCTGCAGCAAACACAGCGGCGTGCTGGCTTCGATCGTCAAACGGCTCATGCCAGCACCTCCAGCGGTGTATCGTCGCCGCCCAGATTGACGAACTCGGCATGACCGACCGCGGCAAAACGTACCGTGTCGCCCGGTTGCATCAGGCTGTAGCCCTCACGCTCGCGGTCGAACAACTTGGCGGGAGTGCGACCGATCAGATTCCAGCCACCCGGAGAAACCACCGGATACGCCGCTGTCTGCCGCTCGGCAATCCCCACGCTGCCGGCTGCCACGCGCTTGCGCGGGGTATTCAAACGGGGCGCGGCCAGCACTTCTTCAACCAGTCCCATGAAGGCAAACCCCGGCGCAAAACCCAGCGCGAACACTTGATACTCACGCTCGCTGTGGCGACGAATCACCTCCTCCACAGCCAGCCCGCTACGCTGCGAAAGCAGGCTCAGCTCAGGCCCGACACTGAGGTCATACCAGACCGGCAACACATGGCATTGACCACTGGCCCGGGCGTTAGGGGTCAGATCGGTCAAGGCTTCGGCGATCAGCTCCCGCGCCTGAGCCGGACTCAAGGCGAGCAGGTCGTAATGCACCATCAGGGTAGTATAAGACGGCACCAGATCGATCAAATGCCCGGCGAACCCCGCACGCAGTCGCTCGCTGGCGGCGAGCATCCACGGCATGTTGGCTTCGGCGATTTCATCGAACAACCGCACCATCAAACAATCGATGGCCACCACTTCAACCCGTGGCTTCATGGCGCGCTCTGCTGATTCAACGCTTCACGGATCCGCTGCACAGCCGCCACCGAACTGGCGTTGTCGCCGTGTACGCAGAGGGTGTTGGCCTGCAAATGCAAAGCGCTGCCGTCACTGGCGACAAGGTTGTCACCGCGAGCGATAGTCAGCGCCTGTTGAATGATTGTCTCGGGATCGTGATGCACCGACCCCGGCAGCTGCCGTGAAACCAGATGCCCGGCGCTGTCATAGGCACGGTCGGCGAATGCTTCGAACCACAGCGTCACACCGTACTCGTCGCCCATCAGCTGAGCCGCGTGGTTGTCACGGGTCGCCATCAGCATCAACGGCAATTGGGGGTCATACGCCGCCACGGCCTGAATCACCGCCCGCAGTTGCGCCGGGTTGGCCATCATGTCGTTGTACATCGCCCCGTGGGGTTTGACGTAACTGACGCGAGCGCCCTGCGCCCGGCAAATGCCGTCCAGCGCGCCGATCTGGTAGTGCAGCAGATCCTGAAGTTCCTGCGCGGTGTAGGCCATGGAACGGCGGCCAAACCCCAGCAGATCCTGATAGGCCGGATGCGCACCAATCTGCACGCCGTGGCTCAGCGCCAGGCTGACGGTCTTGCGCATGATGCTCGGGTCGCCGGCATGGAACCCGCAGGCAATGTTGGCGCAATCGATGTACGGCATCACTTCGGCATCCAGCCCCATGGTCCAGTGACCAAAGCTTTCGCCGATATCGCAGTTCAATAGCAGGCGGCTCACGGTGAGTACTCCTGAGGGTTTTATCGTTTTAACCGGGGACGTTCGAGCGGTCTCCAGATTATCAGTTACTGCGCATCGAGTTGCTTGCCACGGGTTTCCGGCAGGCTCAACGCCGCCAGGATCACTACACCGTAAGACACCGCCGCAAACGCGCCGATCCCGACGCTCAGCGGTACTTTCTGGCTGAGCAAACCGATCAGCAGCGGAAACAGCGCCGCCAGCGCGCGACCAACGTTGTAGCAAAAGCCCTGGCCCGAACCGCGAATCCGCGTTGGAAACAGCTCGGTGAGAAACGCGCCCATGCCACTGAAAATCCCCGAGGCGAAGAACCCCAGCGGAAAGCCCAGCCAAAGCATCACGCCATTGCTGACCGGCAGTTGGGTGTAGAGCAGCACAATGGTGAACGAGCCGACCGCGAACAGAATGAAGTTCTTCTTGCGACCCAGAATGTCAGTCAGGTAGGCGCTGATCACATAGCCGGCGTAAGACCCGAGAATCACCATCGCCAGATAACCGCCGGTGCCGAGTACGCTCAGTCCGCGCTCGTTTTTCAGGAAGGTCGGCAGCCAGGAAGTGATCGCGTAGTAACCGCCCAGGGCGCCAGTGGTCAGCAAGGATGCGCGAAACGTGGTGCTGAGCATGCCGGGGGCGAAGATCTCGTAGAACTTCGACGGGTTGCTCGGTTCCTGCCGGGCCTTGGCCTGGCGGTAGATTTCTGGGTCCTTGACCAACCGGCGGACGAAGATCACGAAAATTGCCGGCACAATGCCGAGGATGAACAGCGCACGCCAGGCATCCTCCGGCGGCAGGATCGAGAACAGCAGCGCATACAGAATCGCCGTCAGGCCCCAGCCCAGGGCCCAGCCGGATTGCACCATGCCCACCGCCTTGCCGCGGTCCTTGGCACGGATCACCTCGCCCATCAGTACTGCGCCGGCAGTCCATTCACCACCGAAACCGAAGCCCATCAAGGTTCGGGCGATCAACAGTTGTTCGTAGTTTTGCGCAAACCCGCAGAGGAAAGTGAAGAAGGCGAACCACAGCACCGTCAGTTGCAAGGTGCGCACGCGACCGATGCGGTCAGAGAGAATCCCGGCGACCCAACCGCCAATCGCCGAAGCGATCAGCGTGCTGGTGTGGATCAGCCCCGCTTGGCCAGTGGTGATGCCCCACATGGCGATCAGTGTCGGCACCACAAAGCTCAGCATTTGGGTGTCCATGCCGTCCAGGCCATAGCCGACCTTGCAGCTCCAGAAGGTTCGGCGTTCCTGCTGATTGATGTTGCGGTACCAGTCGAACGGGCCGGGGCGGCTCTCGATCTTGGGTTTGGCGACATCGAGCGTGTCGGGCGCACTCATGGCAAATCTCCAGCTGAATTTTATTGGTATTGTTCTGAACACCGACGACGCCTATCGTGGGTTCGGCGCATTTTTCGACGACGGCGCCCTGCTCGTCCAACTAATAAAAACCCTGCCAAGGCATAAGAAAAAGTTGATCGCATGAACCTCAAATTTCTCGAGACCTTCGTTTGGGTCGCCCGGTTGAAAAGCTTTCGCCTGACGGCCGACAAGCTCTTCACCACCCAGGCCTCGATTTCCAGCCGCATCGCGGTGCTGGAAAGCGAGCTTGGGGTGAAGCTGTTCCTGCGCGATTCACGCGGCGTGAAGCTGACGCCCGAAGGCGTGAAGGTGCTCGATTACGCCGAGCAAATGCTCGACACCATGCAAGCGCTGAAGCAGTCGCTGGAAACCCGCTCAAGCAAGGTCGGACGGGTTCGCATCGGCGTGATGGACACGGTCATTCACACCTGGCTCAGTCCGTTGGTGGCACAGATGACCGATCACTATCCGTTGGTAGAAATCGAGTTGGTCGCCGATACCTCGCTGAATCTCTGCGATCAGCTGCAAAAAGGTTTTCTCGACCTGATTCTGCAAACCGACCTGCTGCGCCAGGAAAGCGTGCGCAGCCTGGAACTGGCCAGCCACCCGATGGGCTGGATCGTCGCCAGCCATTCGATCTACAACCGCAACTACACCAGCGTCGCCGAACTGGCCCGTGAACGGATCATCACCTACTCGAAAAACTCCCACCCGCATCAGGACGTGCTCAGCCTGATGCAGGCCAATGGCGTACTCGCGCCAAAGCTCAATTGCGTGAATTCGGTGTCGGCGATTATCCGATTGCTGCGTGACGGTTTCGGCATTGGTGCCTTGCCGCCGGTGCTGGTCAGTGAAGAACTGGCCCGGGGCGAATTGACCTTGCTGGCCATCGACCAACGCCCGCCCAACCTGCAAGTGGTGGTGTCATGGCGGGTCGGCGCGGAATGGGTCGAGGAGATCGTGGCATTGTGTCAGCACGTGGTGGAGGGCTATGCGCAGAAGGTCGGTGAGCACTACATCGTCTTGAGCAAAGACTAAGCCGGCCTCTGAATAGGAGCTTTCCCACACCACAAGTAGGAATTACTATCATTTGCATTATTATTTTTAGACGGTATTCTCAGCGCGCATTCAGCTAAACAACTGTCCAGAAGGAGTCGGACCTGATGCGCGCCTACACGCAACAACAGCAGCAACTGCTCGCACACTGGAGCGAAGCCCTTGGCACCCAGGCTTTCCAGTCCCACCGCATCACCCTCGATCATTTGAGCAATGCGCTGGAACCCGCCGCCCAGCGCTGTTTTCAACGCCTGATCCAGGCGCTGTTTCGTGAAGACCTGATCAACCCCGACACCTGCGAATACGATGACAACCGCCGCTGCTGGTTGCCGCTGGGCAACGGCGCACACCTGTGCTTCGATCATCTGTCCGGTGGCAGGATGAACAGTTGGGATGTGCGCGGCAGCATCGTCCTGCACACCCCCGACGCACTGCCGCACAAGATCCAGCTGCCCAGCGAACTGCTCGCCCATCTCTCCACCCAGCTGAACCCGCCCGCCTCCCCGCAAGTACTGGAACGTCTGGCCCGCGAGCTGGATGACAGCTACAGCAACGACACCCTGTGCCTGGCGTTCCACCATGGATGGACCGAACGTCTGAGAGAGCAGATCGGCACCGAACACGACGACAACCTGCTCGCCTGGCTCAAAACCAGCCCCGGTCAGCGGAACCCGACGTCGTTGCTCGAACAGTGGGGCACGCTCGGCCATCCGTGGCACCCCAACTACAAGACCAAACTGGGCTTGAGCGCCACTCAGGTCATCGCTTTCTCGCCGGAGTTCGAAGCGAGCTTCCCTGTTGTGCTGTGCGCCCTGCACCGCCAATACGCCCACGTCGAAACGCTGGCCGGCAGCGCCGATTACTGGGAATGGTGGCAAGGTCACTTCCCGCAGGCCGCCGAACAATTGCAGCGCCATTTGCAGCAACTGGGCCTGGACGTTACGGACTACCTCCCGCTCCCGTCGCACCCCTGGCAAGCCGAAGAAGAGCTGCCAAAATCGTTCGCCAACGAAATCGCCGACAACCTGCTGATCGTCACCGACATCGTGGCCTTCACTGGCCACCCGACCATGTCCTTTCGCACGGTCGTACCGGAGGCCAGTCGCGTTGCGCCGATGGTCAAGTTGCCGGTGGCCTTGCGCCTGACCAGCGTGCAGCGCACCGTGTCGCCGCGCTCGGCCCGGATGGGGCCGCGTATCAGTCAGCTGTTGCTGGATATTCTCGATCAGGAGCCGCAGATTCAGCGTCTGCTGAACATCGTGCCGGAGCGCATCGGCGTGCATTACGCGCCACAACCGGCCAATGACGAACTGTCCCGGCATGCTGCCGTGCTGTACCGCGACAACCCGCTGACCCTGCTGCAAGCAGGCGAGTTGGCGATACCGGTCGGCAGCCTGTTCGCCGTCAACGAATTCGAACAACCGTTGCTGCGCGATTGGGTACGCCTGGCTCAGGGCCGTGACGACAGCGAGGCCATGCTGGCGTTCTTCGATGACTACCTGTCGATTGCCGTACCGAGCCTGTTGGGCATTTACCTGATGTATGGCGTGGCGTTCGAAGCGCACCAGCAAAACAGCTTCATGGTGATGGGCGCTGACGGGCAGTTGAATCGGCTGTTACTGCGTGACTTCGGCGACATCCGCATCGATCGCAAGACCCTGCATGCCAAGGGTCTGGATATCCAGCTGCACGATCCGAAAATGACCCTGTACGACGAGCCCGGTTTTGTCCGCGACAAACTCCTGCACACCACGTTCATGTGCCACCTCGGCGAGCTGACGTTGCTCTGCGCCCGTCACTGGAACGTATCGGAAAACCTCCTGTGGGAGCGATTGGCAGCGCACGTTGCAGAGTGCTTCGACGCCTTGCGCGAACACGTCGAACCGGCACGCTGGGACAGCGAGCGCGCGGCCTTGCTGGAACAGGACTGGCCGGCCAAATCGTTCATGCGCATGCGCTTGCACGACAGCCACGCCGACATCGTCGGACGCTTGAGCAACCCACTGCGATCCAGCGCCCATGCTCGCTGACAGTCGCGCGTTGCGACTGCTGATCGTCATCCAGTTGGTCTCCATGGGTGCCATGGAAATGAGCGGCCCGTTCTGGCCCTTGCAGATCCGCCATCTGCTCGGGCCAGAGGGCGCCGGCTACACAGCGCTGTTATCGGCGCTGGTCTATGCCGGCCCGATGCTCGCCGCCATGCTCCTGACTCCCGTGTGGGGCCAGTTGGGTGATCGCACCGGGCACAAGCCGATGATCGTTCGGGCGTTGCTGGCATTGGCGTTGTGCCAAGGGTTGGCGGCCATCACCGTCGACCCGTGGCTGCTGGTGGGCATTCGTGTGATGCAAGGCGCATTGGCCGGGTTTCTCGCCGCTGCGCAAGCCTATGCCCTGGCCTGCTGCGACAATTCCCGGCGCGGCCACACCCTGGCCCGCCTGCAATCGGCGACCGCCGTCGGCTCGTTGATCGGCCCGGTGCTGGGCGGTTGGCTGATGGATATCTCGGGATTCGCCCTGCTCTGTTATGGCGCGACGGCGATTTGCCTGCTGTGCGCACTGGGGAGTTTTTTCCTGCCGGCCGACAAGGCCCGGGCCTCGACGAAAAAACCAGTCGCGCCAGTGGCCCTGCCCAAAGGCTGGCTCGGTGGAATCTTGCTGGTGATCGTGTTGATTCAGGCCGCGAAGATGATGCCGCAGCCGTTCTACGCGCTGTACGTCGCCGAGATTCTGCACGCACCGAGCTGGCTGATCGGCGCCACTTATGCGGCGAGCGCCGCGACCCTGGCCATTTCCGCCCCGCTGTGGGGACGCCTGTTCGACCGCTGGCAACCGGCCTACACCTTGCGCGTCATCGAAGGCGTCGCCTGGCTGTGCGCCCTGACACTGGCGGCCACGGCACTGGCCAACGAATGGCTGGGGTTCCTCGTCAGCCGGCTGGTCTGGGGTGTCTGGCAAGGCGCCCTGCTGCCGGTCGCCTATGCACTGATCGCCAACACCGTTGCTTCAAGCCAACAGGGTTTTGCCCTCGGCCTCGGCAACAGCGCGGCCAAGGCTGGCGCCTTGCTCGGTGCCGTCCTCGGCGGGATCGGCATGGGGCTGGTCGGGCTGGCGCACAGTTTCTGGCTGGTGGCGCTGACTTATGCGCTGGCCGCCATCGGAATTCGCTGGGTGCGGTCCTTCACCTCCACACCCGGCCCAACACCCTTATCCACCCACACTTATCAAAACTAAAAAAAGACCACGTCATGACCCGAACCAAACTTTCTCTGTTGATTCCGCTGCTTGGCTCCTTCAGCGCCCAAACCTGGGCCGAGGAGACCGAACAGCAACCCGGCACCCTGAACATGCAAGCCACCGTCGTCTCCGCGACTCGTAGCGAGGCGAGCATCGCCTCGATTCCAGGCTCGGTCCAGGTCATCGACGAACAGCAGGTCCGCGAGCAAAGCGGCGCGGGTCGCCGAGTCTCCGACATTCTTGGGCAATTGGTGCCCGGCCTTGCGCCGTCCAGCGGCGGGATGAGCAACTTCGGCCAGACCCTGCGCGGGCGCAACATGCTGGTGTTGATCGACGGCGTATCGCAGAACGCTACGCGCGACAACTTCCGCCAGCTCAACAGCATCGCGCCGGCCAGCATCGAGCGCATCGAAGTGATTTCCGGCGCCAGCAGCATCTACGGTGCCGGCGCTTCAGGCGGCATCATCAACATCATCACCAAGCGCAACCAGGGCCAGGATATTGCCTATAGCAGCAAACTGGGCCTGACCAGCGGCAACAATCTCAACAGCAAAGGCTTCGCCTATGAAGCTTTCCAGAGTGCGACCGGGCGCAAGGACGCGCTGGACTGGTACGTGTCCGCCGACCTGACCCAGCGCAACGATCAGTTCGATGGCAACGGCAAGCGCATCCCTCAGGACACCTCCCAGGGCAGCAACATGGACACCGAAACCTATGACCTGCAAGGTCGTTTCGGTTACGAACTGGATGCCGACAAAAAACTCAGCCTGTCGCTGCAGGACTACAAGGACCAGCAGGACACGGACTTCACCAAAGACCCGAAAAACCTGCAGCAAGCCGTAGCGGTCAAAGGGCTGAAACTCGACGACCAGCCCTACACCCATAACCAGGCGGTCAACCTCAACTACACCGACAAGGACTTCTACGGTCAGGGCCTGCAGCTGGAAAGCTACTGGCGTCGGGCCGACGCGCTGTTCTTCCCGGACCTGTCGCGGGGCAAGGCCGGGATCGCCGACAACAACAGCGTGCAGGATGTCTACGGCTTGCGCGCGGCCATCGACACGCCGTTGCCGGCCATCGGCAGCGCTACGGGCAATCTGGTCTGGGGCGCCGACTACGATCACGAGCGCTCGCGCCAGCGTGGCGACCAGTACACCCTCAAAGGGCTGACTTACAGCAAGACCGGCACCACCTACGAGATGGGCCCGGATCTCGAAACCACCACCAAGGCGCTGTTCGGGCAAATGTCCTGGGACGTTGGCGACTGGACCTTGCGTGGCGGTGTGCGCCGCGAGTGGATCGAAAGTGAGGTCGCCGACAGCATCGCCTACGGTCAGATCGTCCAGACCGGCGTCCGCGCCACCCTGCCCGGCGACACCCTCAAATATGACGCCACGCTCTATAACCTGGGCGCGGTCTATCACCTGAGCGAGAACCAGGACCTCTTCGCCAATTACAGCCAGGGTTTTTCGCTGCCGGATATCCAGCGCTTCTTGCGTGACGTCAACAGCACTTTCGACATCCAGAGCCTCAACGCCCAGGCCATCAAGGTCGACAGCTACGAGCTGGGCTGGCGCGGTAACTGGGACCAGTGGCAGGCCGACGTCACCGTGTATGAAAACACCTCGGACGTGACCCAGTTCTACGATGCCAATGATCGCGTCCTGCGCCTGATCAACCAGAAGGAACGGGTACGCGGCATCGAAAACAGCCTGACCTACCGCGCGACCGATCACTGGTCGGTGGGGGGCACTTATGCGTGGGCCAAAGGCGAGACCGAGCAGAACGGCAAATGGATCGACCTGCCGGCGACACGCATCTCACCGGCCAAGACCACGCTGTTTGTCGGCTACACCGAAGATGACTACACCCTGCGTTTGCAAGGCATGCGCCTGGCCAGTTACGACGCCGCCGCCAAGGACAACAACGGGCGCGACATCAAGGGCTATACGCTGGTGGACTTGCTGGGATCGGTGCGATTGCCGGTCGGGCGTCTCGAAGGTGGGGTGTACAACCTGACCGACCGTACCTACGTCAACCTGTTCGCCCAGGCCAACGCCAAAGCGCCGTTCGCCAACGCCGAAGGCCGTACGTTGAGCATGAGCTACTCGATCGATTGGTAAATAACCCAATCGCCGTAGGAGTCGGTTCCGGTTTCGGGGGATCGAGATCGAGGGCTTGCGCAGATGCTGTAGGAGCACGGCTTGCCGGCGATGGCGATCTCAAGGACGCCATCGCCGGCAAGCCGTGCTCCTACGAAGGGTGTTACAAACCGCGCAAATCACGCTCTTCGATCGGCCGGCTCTGGCGCAGGCGCTTGCCGCCCAACACCACCCAGTCGATCAGGCGGAACAGGCATTCCAGACCGAACGACAGCAACATCGCCCCGCTCAGCCCCCAGCCCATGGCTTCAGGTGTCAGCAACAGCTGGTAGCTGTAGCCATTCCAGGTTTCCTTGCGAATATCCGGGTCAGCCGCCAACACCACCTGCAAGAAGCGGATGTACCACGGGCCTTGCATGGCCTGGAATTGCTTGTCCAGCGCCAATTGGCGAGTGAGCAAGGTGCTCAGGCTGTCGGCATCGCTGCGAAACACCGGGTCGTCACTGGCACGGTAATGAGCAACCAATGCTTGCAGATCGCCCTTGAAGAACTGCTCGGCGGTGCCTTGAAAACCCCGCAAGCCGGTCTGCGCTTCGATCAGGTGCGCCTCGACCCGCTTGGCGTAGTCGTTGATGAAACCCGGCACCTGCACACCCACCAACAGGCCGATCGCAAACAACACCAGCCGCAAATAACTGAGCAACATAGAAAGGTGTTCCTTATTCGGTCTTGCCCTGGCTGACGCATTCACCGCGTCGCCACAGGCTCCATTGGCCCGGTTCGTAACGGGTCCAGGTTTCGTTTTCGGTCAGGGGTTCGGTGGCAATGACCGTCACCACATCGTTGGGCGTGGTTTCGGCCTGGAAGTCGACGATGACGTCCGCATCCTTCAAGCGTGCCGGACCAAACGGCGCGCGTCGGGTGATGTGCGCCAATTTGCTCGAGCAATAACAGAACAGCCAGTCGCCGTCGCTCAACAGGCAATTGAACACACCTTTGCTGCGGTATTCGGCGCACGCCGCCACCAGGCTCGGTAGCAACTGCTCGACTTCAACCGGCTCCGGGAAGGCTTCACGCACGCGGTTGAGTACATCGCAGAATGCCGCTTCGCTGTCGGTGTCGCCAATCGGCCGGTAAAAACTGGCGGTCGGCTGAAAGTCAGTGAGTTGGCCGTTATGTGCGAAACACCAGTTGCGACCCCACAACTCACGCACGAACGGATGAGTGTTGGACAGGCAGACCTTGCCGACGTTGGCCTGGCGGATATGCCCGATCACCACTTCGCTTTTGATTGGATAGCGCTGCACCAGCTGCGCGACTTCGGACTCACAACTCGCCGCCGGGTCCTGAAACAAGCGCAGGCCACGGCCCTCATAAAACCCGATGCCCCAACCGTCCCGATGCGGGCCGGTTCGACCGCCACGCTGCATCAGCCCGGTGAAGCTGAACACGATATCGGTCGGTACATTGGCGCTCATGCCCAATAATTCACACATGCCTGGACTCTCGCTTCAATGCCGGGGCAACGTCAAAGACGGGGTTCAACTCGCGAACGCTGGGGGTTGCTCGGAACCGGCGGACGACCATAACGATCGTCACCAGCACCGCCAAAGGGCTGGTCATCATCCGGATCGGCAGCCTTGGCAGCGGCTTTCGCGGCGGCCTCCCGCTCCTTGCGAGCATTGGCGGCGCGCTCGATGGGAAAGCGGATCAACGCGAAGATCAGGTAAATGCCGAAAGCGATCATGCTGTACATGACCAGGTCGGAGATCGCGCGCCAGATGTTGTTACCGACCTTGAACAGCAGGTCCAGGGCAGTAATGGCGATGGCCGGGGCGAATTTTTCCTTTACCGGGTCGATAATGGTCGGGCTGAACAACAGCACGACCATGAGCAGACGCAGTGGCTCGCGCAACCAGCGCCACATCCAGCGGGTCAGCCGCATCCACACCAACAGGCAGCCTAAAGCGGCAAAGGCGTAAAGGCCCCAAGCGATCAGATAGTCGTTCTCGGTCATGGTGTCCATGGCAAGGCAGGCAAAGAGGCGCTTATGATAACGGCTTTTCACCGATCAGGCTGCCCCGCTGTCTGTGAAGCCATTTTTACATTACGCCCGAGAGTCCTTCATGCCCCTATCCGCCCACGTTTGCAGCGCCCCGATTGCCCACAAGGCCGACGGCGATGACCCATACGCCTGGCTGCAGGAGCGCGACAGCGCACAGGTGCTCGACTACCTCAAGGCTGAAAACAGCTATCAGGAAGCACAACTGGCCGACCAGGCCGAGCTGCGAGAAACCCTGTTCAACGAAATAAAAAGCCGGATTCTCGAAACTGACCTGTCGCTGCCCTCCCCGTGGGGGCCCTACCTGTATTACACCCGCACCGTCGCCGGTGACGAATATGCCCGGCATTACCGCTGCCCGCGTCCGGCCGACGACAGCCTGCTGGTCGACGAAAGCCAGGAACAGCTGCTGCTCGACCCCAATGTGCTGGCCAATGGCGGTTTTTTTTCGCTGGGCGCCTTCAGCATCAGCCCGGACCACCAGCGCCTGGCCTACAGCCTCGATACCAGCGGTGAAGAGATTTACACGCTGTTCGTCAAGGAGCTGTCCAACGGCAAGGTCAGCGAACTGGCATTCGACAATTGCGACGGCAGCATGACCTGGGCCAACGACAGCCTGACGCTGTTTTTCGGCGAACTGGATGACACCCATCGCCCACACAAGCTGTTTCGCTATCGTCTCGACGGTACCGCCGCTGAAGAAGTCTTCCATGAAGCGGACGGACGGTTTTTCCTGCACTGCTACCGTTCAAGCTCCGAACGCCAGTTGCTGCTGTCGCTGGGCAGCAAAACCACCAGCGAAGTCTGGGTGCTCGATGCGTCGCAGCCACAGCAGGCCTTCACCTGCCTGGCACCACGGGTTGAAGATCACGAGTACGACGTCGACCACGGCAAGCTCGACGACCAATGGACCTGGCTGATTCGCAGCAACCGCGACGGCATCAACTTTGCGCTGTATCAGGCTGCCGACACCGGGGTTGCGCCAACCGAAAGCGACTGGCAAAACCTGATCCCTCACAGCGACACGGTGATGCTTGACGGCATGAGCTTGAATACCTCGGCCATGACCCTGAGCCTGCGCGAAGGCGGTTTGCCGATCATCGAAGTTCACCCACAAGGCCTGCCTGCTTACCGCGTGCAACTGCCAGACGCGGCCTACAGCCTGCATGTGCAAAACAGCCTGGAGTTTGCCAGCGACAAGATCCGTCTGCGTTACGAGGCGTTGAATCGCCCGGCGCAGATTCGCCAGCTCACCCTCGCCAGCGGCGAACAGAAAGTCCTCAAGGAAACCCAGGTGCTCGGCCCTTTCGACGCCGATGCCTATGTCAGTCAGCGCCTGTGGGCGACCGCGCCCGATGGCACACAGGTGCCGATCAGCCTGGTGGTCAAACGTGAAATGCTCGGCAAGCCGACGCCGCTTTACCTTTACGGCTACGGCGCCTACGGCGAAAGCCTCGACCCGTGGTTCTCCCACGCGCGCCTGAGCCTGCTCGATCGCGGCATGGCCTTCGCCATCGCCCATGTGCGCGGCGGCGGTGAGCTGGGCGAAGCCTGGTATCGCGCCGGCAAGCAGGAACACAAGCAGAACACCTTCAACGACTTCATCGCCTGCGCCGAACACCTGATCGCCAACGGCTTCACTACCTCAAAACAACTGGCCATCAGCGGCGGCAGTGCCGGCGGATTGCTGATCGGCGCGGTGCTCAACCAGCGCCCGGAACTGTTTGCGGCGGCGATTGCCGAGGTGCCGTTCGTCGACGTGCTCAACACCATGCTCGATCCGGACTTGCCGCTGACCGTCACCGAATACGACGAATGGGGCAATCCTGAAGAGCTGGCAGTTTATGATCGGATCAAGGCATACGCGCCGTACGAAAACGTCGGCGCTCACGCCTATCCGGCAACCCTGGTGATCGCCGGCTACAACGACAGCCGCGTGCAGTATTGGGAAGCGGCCAAGTGGGTGGCCAAGTTGCGAGCGACCAAATCCGACAATAATCTGTTGCTGCTCAAGACCGAACTGGGTGCCGGTCATGGCGGGATGAGCGGGCGTTATCAAGGATTACGTGACGTAGCCCTCGAATACGCATTTGTTTTCAAGGTATTGGGAATCGCCTGAAGAACTCTGCAAGGCGTATGAGTCTTAAATGTGGGAGCAGGCTCGCTCCCACAAGGGATTGGCAATTACCCACAAAGCCCGAACCGGCAACACACAAGAAAAAGACTGTGATGACATGTCAGAACCGACCCTGTTGAACAAAGAAATTCGCGACTGGCTGATGGACTGCGGCCTGTTCGATCAACTGCAACTGGCCGATTTCACGGCGGCTGCCGGCTACTTCAGCATCAGCACCATCGCCGAGGGCCAGGAGATCTTCCACGAAGGTGATGCCGGCAGCTTCATGTGCATCATTCACTCGGGTCAGGTGGCGGTGCAGAAAACCAATAGCGACGGCAAGCCGGTGACGATCGCAACGCTGCGCAGCGGCCGGGCATTCGGCGAAATGGCTGTCCTCGATGGCGAACGGCGCTCGGCCAGTTGCGTGGCGGCGAGCAATTGCCAACTGCTCAACCTGGGCAAGGACTCGCTGGAAAAGATGCTCAACGACGCACCGAAAATCGCCGCGAAGATCATCCGTGCTATTGCCGTGTCGCTGTCCAAACGCCTGCGCATGGCCGACGGCCAATTGCTCTCGCAACAGATTTAACCGCCGGGAGATTTGTTTTTTTGCTGAATCTGCTCAAGCCCCGGCAAGGTCTGGTCCTTGGGCGGGTTGGGCATTTCGATCGGTGGCAACAACGGTTCACCGCCGCTACTGCTGCCGACCTTGGGTACAGTGGTCGGGGTAATCTGCGGGTATGGCGTAGGGGTTGCGGTGCCGGGTGAACCGGGGGCCGCTGACGGTGCAACAGGGACCGTTTGCAACTCTTGCGCCTGCGCTGCACTTATCGAGAGCGCGGCCAACACAATGACCGTTAGAATGGTGCACTTCATCAATGGCTCCGTTGCCCTTGCTTGTTGCCTTAAGGCTACTCCCAACCGCGCAAGATTGCCCTTCTCAATGCCGGTTTCTCCTCCCTGATGCCAGTTTCCCTCCTTTAAAGAGAGCCCCATGAAACGTTTCGTTCTGCTCGACACCACCCCGATCCCCGAAAACGGCGGTGCCCTGTGCCTGTTCGAGTATGGCGAAGATTTCGTCATCAAGATCCAGGGCGGTGACGGCGGACAATTGATGAACACCCGCATGCACGGTTCCGAAGACGCCTTGGCCGAGATTCCTTGCCGCAAGGTCGCCGGCCGACCGAATTCACGGGTGCTGATCGGTGGTCTCGGCATGGGGTTCACCCTCGCATCGGCGCTCAAGCACCTGGGCAAGACCGCTGAAGTGGTGGTCGCCGAACTGGTGCCGGGGGTGGTCGAGTGGAACCGCGGGCCGTTGGGCGAGAAGTCCGGGCGACCGCTGCTCGACCCGCGCACGGTGATCCGCATGGAAGACGTGGCCAAGGTCCTGCAGGCCGAGCCGCAAGGTTTCGACGCGATCATGCTCGACGTCGATAACGGCCCCGAAGGCCTGACCCAGAAAGCCAACAGCTGGCTGTACTCGGCCGGAGGCCTGAGCGCCTGCGCCAAGGCCCTGCGCCACAAAGGCGTGCTCGCCGTATGGTCGGCCAGCGCTGACCGGCAGTTTTCCGACAAATTGAAAAAGGCCGGCTTCAAGTCCGAAGAAGTGCAAGTCTTCGCCCACGGCAACAAAGGCACCCGACACACGATCTGGATTGCCGAGAAGCTCAAAGGCTGAGCTAAACTCTCGTTATTACCGTCATTAGTCTTTTTACAAAGGTGAACCCATGAGTTCGTCAACGCCTCCCTCCAACACGGCCAAACTGGACCGCATCCTCGCCGACGCCCAGCGCGACCGTGAAATGGGCTACCGCGACAAGGCCCTGAAGATGTACCCGCACGTCTGCGGACGCTGTGCTCGCGAGTTCTCCGGCAAGCGCCTGAGCGAGCTGACCGTGCACCACCGCGACCACAACCACGACAATAACCCGCAGGACGGCTCCAACTGGGAGCTGCTGTGCCTGTACTGCCACGACAACGAACACTCGCGCTACACCGACCAGCAGTACTTCGGCGACGGCTCGCTGAGCACGCCGAAAATCGCCAAGGCAACGCATAACCCGTTCGCCGCGTTGGCCGGGTTGATGAAAAAAGACGACTGACGTGCAAAGTCCCGAACGTCATCGGATTTTTTCAAACTCGGTACCTACCGCAAGCTGCTTGTATTCAACATGAAACTTTCATCAGAAAGTCTGGCAACTTTTATTGGCAAAATTGGACACCCGGTAATGATCTTTTCATTAGGTAACCGAAATGTCCCGTATTTTGACGATAGAAGACGATGCCGTGACGGCCAGGGAAATTGCAACCGAGTTGCAAAGCCACGGATTTGAAGTGGATTGGGTGGACAATGGCCGTGAAGGCCTGGTGAGTGCCGTCAGTGGCAATTACGACCTGATCACGCTCGACCGCATGCTCCCCGAGCTTGATGGCCTGGCCATTGTCACCACGCTGCGTGCCATCGGCGTGGTGACGCCGATTCTGATGATCAGTGCCCTCTCCGATATTGACGAACGCGTACGCGGCCTGCGCGCAGGTGGCGACGATTACCTGTCCAAGCCGTTCGCCACCGATGAGATGGCAGCGCGTGTCGAAGTGCTGCTACGGCGTAAAAGCCCGGTCGGAAAGTTCGAAACCACCCTCAAAGTCGCCGACCTGGAACTCAATCTGATCAGCCACGAAGCCAATCGTGCCGGTCAGCCGCTGAGTCTGCTGCCTACCGAGTACAAACTGCTCGAATTCATGATGCGCAATCCGGGACAAGTTCTCTCGCGGATGATGATTTTCGAAGAAGTATGGGGTTATCACTTCGACCCGGGAACCAACCTGATCGACGTGCATATCGGGCGCCTGCGCAAGAAGATCGATCCTCCCGGCCTGACGCCCTTGATCCGGACGATGCGAGGCTCGGGCTATGTCATTGCTGAACCCCTCTAAAGGCTGGAGCTCTTCGACCAGTCGCTTGCTGGTGCTCTACAGTACGTTGTTCGTGATCTGGAGCGGTGTCCTGATGGGCGGGCTCTATTACGAAGTTTCCGGCTACATGAACCGTCTGGCCAAACACTCGTTGATGCAGCGCCAGCACCTGCTCTCGCGCTTTCAAGGCGATCAGCTGATCGAAGCGCTGACCACCAGCATGCAGTTCGATATGCCGAACGTGGATGCCTTTGGGGTATTCGACAGGCAAAAAAAACCGCTGAACGGAGCGATCCGGAAAATCCCTGCACAACTGCCGCTGGACGGCCGGATTCACGAGTTGAACAGCTGCGTAGATTCCGACGATCCGGCGCTGCCGCAGTCCAGTTGTTATGCCATCGCGACCCACATCCAGAATGACCGCTGGCTGGTTCTGGTTCGGGATAACGGTTCGTTACTCGCCGTCACCCTGATCATTTGGCATGCGCTGCTCTGGGGTATTTCCTTGACCATCATTCCCGGTATCGCTGCCTGGCAACTGTTGCGCCGCCGCCCACTGCTGCGGATTCGAGCGATTCAGGCCAGTGCGCAATCCATTGTCGCCGGCAAACTGACCCAGCGCCTGCCGCTGTCGGATCGACGCGACGAACTGGATATGCTCGCGGCTATCGCCAATGCCATGCTGGAACGCATCGAGCGGTTGCTGAATGAAGTCAAAGGTACTTGCGACAACATTGCGCATGACTTGCGCACACCCCTCACCCATATACGGACACAGCTCTACCGTATTCAACAACAGGCCAGTGAGGGTTCGCCGCAGGCCTTGCAAATGAACAAGGTCATTGCCGAAGCCGATACGTTGATGGCGCGTTTTCGCGGCCTGCTGCGCATCTCTGAACTGGAAGATCATCAGCGTCGCTCCGCGTTCATCCAGTTCGATCCAATGACGTTGTTGAAGGAGGTTCATGACTTCTATTCGCCGCTTGCCGAGGAGCGCCAACTCACCCTGCTGTTGCAGCTACCGCAATCGCTGCCATCCCTGGACGGCGACCGGGCATTGCTGTTCGAAGCGCTGGCCAACCTGCTGAGCAATGCGATCAAGTTCACACCGCACGGCGGTGAGGTCATCCTCAAGGCCGTCAGTCATGACGGCAGCACACGGATCGAAGTGTTGGACTCCGGCCCGGGAATTCCTCCCGCTGAACGAGAAGCGGTATTTCAGCGGTTCTATCGCTGCGACAGCACTCACCAGCAGAACGGCTTCGGACTGGGGCTATCGATTGTTGCAGCGATCATCGATCTGCACGGGTTCAGACTGGAGGTCGGAACCCGTGAGCATGGAGGCGCGCGGCTGATTCTGGATTGTCATTCCGGTTAGATCCGGTTCGGGCAAAGCCTTAGTGTGCCGACCTGTCCAGTTTCAGTAGCGCACGACGGCCCCCTGGAAGGGTTTACCCCGGCATGCATCTAAAGTCGCCAGTCTGCGCGACTTGCTGACCGTGGGAGTCCTCCAGACGTGCACTGACTTCCTGCCCCAGGCTCGACTCCACCAGTGTGTAGTGTTCGCCCGCCTTGAATTGGTTGTAGCGGACCTCGCCTTGGCAGTCCTGCTGGTTCGAGTCACCACTCGGGATCTCGAACAGCGTCACGGCCAGATCATGAGCACCTGGGGTCACTTCGAAAAAGCGTCCGTCATCGATACGTTTGCCATCCACCCGTTCTGCCAGCATGTCATTGGGCGCCTCATCCCGAAGCCCGATCCAGGCCATGCCCGGATCAGGTTTTGGCATCGGACCGGCACAGGCGGACAACAGACAGGCCACGCTCAGGCCAGGAATCAGCAGCAGTTGTTTAAGTGTCATCGAATGACTCTCTCTCATGTAAAAAACACAGACCCCGGCATGCCTGAAGGTCAATCAGCAATCGTTGGAAAGCCGGCCTACAAACACTTGAAGCGGTCGCTTTGCGCGACTTGCTTGCCGTGGGAATCGACCAGGCGGGCGCTGGCGGACTGCCCCTCGCTCGACGTATTTATCTGGTAATGCTCACCTGCCTGAAAGCCGCTGTATTGAAGATGCCCCATGCAAGTGGGCTCAACCGAGTTGCCATCTGCCCCGGTCAGCAGCGTCATCTGCAGACGATGAGCGCCAGGCTTGACCTCGAAATAGCGACCATCGTCGACTCGCCGGCCATCGACTCGATCCGCCAGCAAACTGCTGCTCGAGGCTTGTTGCAGAGCAATCCAGGCATCGCTCGGATCGGACTTGGGGACCGGCCCCGCACAGGCAGACAACAGGCAGGCCAGGCCAAGACCTGGAATCAGTAACAGGGGTTTGAATGTCATTGAAAAAAACCTCGCAAATGACAGCCGATGTCGTCGTCAGGGTTGAAAGCAGCCCATCGGCTTGAGCATCAGAGTGACGAGACAGGCAGGTGCAGACAAATGAATCCAGGTGAAAGGATTTTCAGGAAATCGGTAAAAATTTCTTCATCCCGATGAAGGCAAATTGTTAGTTTGCAACCGCAAGACTGCCGAGGATTGCAACTCAACTCCTCGGAGGTTTACGGCATGCTCGGGCTGGTAAAGACTGCACTGCTAAAGCCCTACACGTTTATCGTGCTGGCAATTTTCATCTGCATCATCGGGCCCATGGCGGCGCTGCGCACACCGACCGATGTCTTCCCTGACATCGGCATTCCGGTGATTGCAGTGGTCTGGCAATACAACGGACTGGCCCCGCAGGATATGGCCGGACGGGTGATCTATACCTATGAGCGCTCCCTGAGCACCACGGTCAACGACATCGAACATATCGAGTCGCAATCGCTGCCGGGCATGGGCATCGTCAAGATTTTCTTCCAGCCAGGCGTCGATATTCGTACCGCCAATGCCCAGGTTACGGCGGTGTCACAGACAGTCTTGAAACAGATGCCCCCGGGGATTACCCCGCCACTGGTCCTGAACTACAGCGCCTCCACGGTGCCAATCCTGCAGATGGCGTTCTCCAGCCCGACCCTGTCGGAAGCGAAAATTCGCGACCTGGTGCAGAACAGTATCCGCCTGCCACTGACTTCGGTCCCGGGCTTGGCGATCCCCACCCCGATGGGCGGCAAACAGCGCCAGATCACCCTCGACCTCGACCCTCAGGCGTTGGCCGCCAAGGGGCTCTCGGCCCAGGACGTGGGTAACGCGTTGGCGGCTCAAAACCAGATAATCCCGGTGGGCACCGCCAAGCTCGGCCCCAACGAATACACAGTGCTGCTGAACAACAGCCCGCAAGCCATCGACGAACTCAACGACCTGCCGATCAAGACGGTCGACGGCGCGCTGATCACCATCGGCCAGGTGGCCCACGTGCGTGACGGCTCACCGCCACAGACCAATATCGTGCGAGTCGACGGCCGACGCGCCGTGCTGATGCCAGCCTTGAAGAACGGCAACATCTCCACCCTGTCGATCATCGACGGCATTCGCCAGATGCTGCCGCGCATCAATGAAACCCTGCCGCCATCGCTCAAGACCTCGTTGCTGGGCGACGCTTCAGTGTTCGTCAAACAGTCGGTGGGCAGCGTAGCCCGGGAAGGCATCATCGCCGCCTTGCTGACCAGCGCGATGATTCTGCTGTTTCTCGGCAGCTGGCGTTCGACCCTGATCATCGCTGCCTCGATTCCGCTGGCGGTACTGTCGGCCATCGCCCTGCTGGCCGCCAGTGGCCAGACCCTGAACGTCATGACCCTTGGAGGGCTGGCGTTGGCGGTGGGGATTCTGGTGGACGATGCCACGGTGACCATCGAGAACATCAACTGGCATCTGGAACAAGGCAAGGCGGTGAAGACCGCGATCCTCGACGGTGCGAAACAGATTGTCGGTCCGGCCTTCGTGTCGCTGCTGTGTATCTGCATCGTGTTCGTGCCGATGTTCCTGCTGCAGGGCATCGCCGGATACCTGTTCCGGCCGATGGCCCTCGCGGTGATCTTCGCCATGGCCAGTTCGTTCATCCTCTCGCGAACGCTGGTGCCGACCCTGGCGATGTTCCTGCTCAAACCCCACGTGCCCGAGCAAGGTCCGGGGCATCACCCGGAAGATGAATTCATCAATCATCATGAGGGCGAACATCACCACACGCCTCGGCATCCGTTGCTGCAAGCGCTGCTGAATTTCCAGCAGGGGTTCGAACAGCGATTTTCCAACCTGCGGGACACCTACTACGGACTGCTGGAACTGGCTCTGGAATACCGCAAGCGATTCCTGCTGGGGTTTCTGGCCTGTGTCCTGGCTTCCTTTGCGCTGCTACCGAGCCTGGGCCAGGACTTTTTCCCGGCCACCGACGCCGGTGCACTGTCCTTGCATGTGCGCTTGCCGCTGGGCACGCGGATCGAGGAAAGCGCTGCGGCCTTCGACCGGATCGAAGCACGCATTCGCGAGATCATTCCGGCCGAGCAACTGGACACGATCGTCGACAATATCGGTATCCCGCTGAGCGGCATCGACATGGCCTACAGCAACAGCGGCACCATCGGTCCCCAGGACGGTGACATTCAAGTAACCCTCAAAACGGAACACAGCCCCACCGCCGACTACGTGAAGCGGCTGCGCGAGGCCTTGCCCGAAAGCTTCCCCGGCAGCCATTTCGCTTTTCTGCCGGCGGATATCAGCAGCCAGATCCTCAACTTCGGCGCACCGGCGCCGCTGGACGTGAAAATCTCCGGCCCCAATAGCGATGCCAACCGGGCCTATGCGGTGGAACTGGAGCGACGCCTGCAACATGTGGCCGGTATTGCCGACCTGCGAATCCAGCAGTCCACCGGTTATCCGTCACTGCAAGTCAAGGTCGACCGACTGCGGGCCAATGGCCTGGGCATCACCGAACGTGACGTGACCAACAGCATGGTCGCCTCGCTGGCCGGCAGCTCCCAGGTTGCGCCGACCTTCTGGCTAAACCCGGCCAACGGCGTGTCGTATGGAGTGGTCGCGGCCACCCCGCAATATCGCCTGGACAGCCTGCCATCGCTGGAAGCCTTGCCGGTCACCGGCAGTGACGGTCGCTCGCAGATCCTCGGCGGCCTGGCGAGCATTTCCCGGGTGCAGAGCGAGGCGGTCGTCAGCCACTACAACGTCATGCCGACCCTGGATCTGTACGCCAACGTGCAGGGCCGTGACCTCGGCGGTGTGGCCAAGGACATCCAGAAAGTTTTGGATGACACCGCCTCCTTGCGACCCAAGGGTTCGGTGATCAGCCTGCACGGGCAGATCGACGCGCTGCATGAAGCCTTCAGTGGGCTGAGCTTCGGCTTGCTGGGTGCGGTGGTGCTGATTTATCTGCTGATCGTGGTCAACTTTCAGTCCTGGGTCGATCCGTTCGTGATCATCACCGCCCTGCCCGCGGCGCTCGCCGGGATTGTCTGGATGCTCTTTCTCAGTGGCACCTCGTTATCGGTGCCGGCACTGACCGGGGCAATCCTTTGCATGGGGGTGGCTACCGCTAACTCGATTCTGGTCGTCAGCTTCTGTCGCGAACGCCTGGCGGAACACGGCGATGCCCTCAAGGCGGCGCTGGAAGGCGGCTACACGCGCTTTCGCCCGGTGTGCATGACGGCCCTGGCGATGATCATCGGCATGCTGCCGCTAGCCCTGTCCGAAGAACAGAACGCGCCACTGGGCCGCGCCGTCATCGGCGGCCTGATCCTCGCGACCACTGCCACTCTACTGTTCGTTCCGGTGGTGTTCAGCCTGGTCCACGGACGTCAATCTCGCGCTAATGCTGAAGAAAACCTTGCTGGAGAAAGCTCTCATGTCGCCTGATCAAAAACCTTCGCGCAAACGCCTGATGCTGGCGGGTATCGGAGGCCTGACTCTGGCCGCGCTGCTGGTCACCAACGGCCTGGCTGCCCGCACCCGCCATGAAAAAGCCGTTGCCGCCTGGACCGAAACTGCGGCCATGCCCTTGGTCAGCGTGTTCCAGCCGCAACAGAACGTGCATGGCGACAGCCTGCGTCTGCCGGCGCATCTGGAAGCCTGGAGCAAGGCACCGATTCATGCCCGGGTCAGCGGCTACCTCAAGGACTGGAAAACCGACATTGGCACTCCGGTCAAAGCCGGGCAGATCCTCGGCGAAATCGACAGCCCGGACCTTGATCAACAAGTCGCACAGACCCATGCGCGGCTGATCCAGGAGCAAGCCAACGCACGCCTTGCCGAAACCACCGCGACCCGCTGGCAAAACCTGCTGGCGACGCATTCGGTGTCGCGTCAGGAAGCCGACGAAAAACGCTCCAACGCCGCAGCGGCCAAGGCCAACGCCCAGGCGGCCGCCGCCGATTACGCCCGGCTCTCGGCGCTGGAAGACTACAAAACCATTCGCGCTCCGTTCGCCGGGACCATCACCGCTCGCAACACTGACATCGGCCAGTTGATCAAGGCTGACAGCGACAGCGATCCGGAGCTGTTCGACATCGCCGACACCCATCAGCTGCGCCTCTATGTGCCGGTGCCGCAGAACTACGCCAGCGTGATCCGTCCCGGCATGCAAGCCGAATTGATTGTGCCGGAACACCCCGGCCAGCACTTCAGCGCCAGGCTGATCGGTGACTCCACCGCCGTCGACCGCCGCTCCGGGACCTTGCTTGCACAGTTTGTCGCCGACAATCCGGACGGGGCGTTGCTGCCCGGCGATTATGCCGAAGCCACTCTGCAGATTCCGGCCGACACCCATGGCGTGAGCATTCCCGCCAGCTCGCTGATCTTCCGCGCCCAGGGCACTCAAGTGGCAGTACTCGACCCGGATAACCATGTGCACCTGCGCGAGATTCATATCGGCCTGGACCTGGGCGAGCGCCTGGTCATCGATCAGGGCTTGAAGCCTGCCGACCGCGTCGTCGACAACCCGCCGGATGCGTTGCGCGAAGGTGATTCCGTACAACTGGCCGACGCTGGGGGTTCTCATGCGCCCAAGGCTTAAGCCTCTCGCCGCAGTGCTGGCCATGGCGCTGGCCCTGCAGGGCTGTTCACTGGCGCCGACCTATAAGGCGCCGCCGATCGACTTGCCCGCGCAATACCGCGAACAGACCAGCGACGGTCCCTGGCACATGGCCAAACCCGCCGAACAGCTGTCTTCGCAATGGTGGCAGTTGTACCAGGACCCGCGTCTGGACAACCTGCAACAGCAACTGCTCAAGGCCAACCCGGACCTGGCGGCAGCCCTCGCGCACTTTGATGCGGCGCAGGCTTATGCCGGCCAACTGCATGCCGGGCTGTTCCCACAGGTCACCGCCAGTGCGCAGCCGCTGCGCCAGCGCCAGTCGGACAACCGACCATTACGCGGGGCCAGCCAACCGTCGGTGTACAACAGCGATACCGCAGGCTTTGCACTGAGCTTCGATCTCGACCTGTGGGGGCGGATTCGCAACCAGGTGGCCGCAGGCGATGCCCAGGCCCAAGCCTCTGCCGACGACCTCGCCGCCGCTCGTTTGAGCCTGCAACGTCAACTGGCAACGCTGTATGTCCAGCTCAATGGCCTCGATGCCCAAGGCAAGATCCTCGCCAGTTCTCTCGATGATTACGGCCAGGCATTGCAACTGACCCGTGACCGCTATCAGGGAGAAATCGCCTCGGAACTCGATCTGACCCGAGCCCAGAGCCAACTGGCCGAGGCCAAGGCGCAGCTGGACGATGTCCGCGCGCAACGCAATCTGACCGAACATGCGATCGGTGAGCTGGTTGGCCAACCGGCCAGTGATTTCCATCTGGACGCAAACAGCCAGGCCTTGAATCTGCCATCGATACCCGGCGCGCTTCCGAGCACCTTGTTGCAACGGCGCCCGGATGTCGCAGCAGCCGAGCGAAGAGTCTTTGCCGCCAACGCCAGCATTGGTGTCGCCCGAGCGGCCTGGTACCCGGACTTCAGCCTGACGGGGCTGCTCGGAGGGCAAACCGCCGGCAGCGGCAATCTGCTGGCTGCCGGCAACCGCTATTGGGCGCTTGGGCCGTTGGTCAATCTGCCGATTTTCGACGGCGGTCGCCTGGATGCCAACGAGCGTCAGGCCAAGGCCGAATTTGAAGAAGCGGCCGCCCATTACCGCAGTCAGGTGTTGCGAGCGGTACGCGAAGTCGAAGACAACCTCGCGCAAATGCGTGACCTGCAGCGTGAGGCAGAGGATGAGCAGGCAGCCGTACATGCCGCGCAAACGACTCAGACGTTGGCCATGAACAGCTATGAAGCCGGAGCCGTGAACTATCTGGACGTAGTGACCGCACAAACCTCTGCCCTGCAGGCTCAACGACGTTTGCAGGATCTGCAGACCCGGCAGTTGCAGGCGAGCGTTGGATTGGTCGTGGCGTTGGGTGGCGGTTGGAGCAACGGCAGCTGACCGACAGTCGAGATTGACGCTGTATGCACCGGCCCTATCGCGAACAAACTCGCGAGAGCCATTGCCCACGCACCGCCAATCTCGAAACTGACCGTTCCCACCCAATCCCCGTATAATTGCGGTTTTTCTCGAAGGGCACCCCGCTCGTGGCAAACAAACGGTACAGCTGCATCGGTTTGTATAACCCCAAATCACCGGAGAACGTCGGTTCGGTGATGCGCGCCGCCGGCTGTTACGGCGTGGCGTCGGTGTTCTACACCGGCAAGCGTTATGAACGCGCCCGTGACTTTGTCACCGACACCAAGAAAATCCACCACGACATTCCGCTGATCGGCATCGACGACCTGAAGAAAATCCTCCCGCTGGGCTGCGTCCCGGTGGCGGTCGAGCTGGTCGATGGCGCCCGTTCGTTGCCCGAGTACACCCACCCGGACCGTGCGCTGTACATCTTCGGGCCGGAAGACGGTTCACTCGATAAAGAGATTCGCGAGTGGTGCGAAGACGTGGTCTACATCCCGACCACCGGCTGCATGAACCTGGCGGCCACCGTCAACGTGGTGCTTTACGACCGTATGGCCAAGGGCAATAACACCCGTTCCGGTCCAAAATTTCGCTGATACGCTGGGCGCGGTATGGAACAAGGCGGCCGACCGCACAGTCAGCTGTATAGCCATTGCCCCTGAGGAGACAGATCATGAGCGACATCAAACGCGTAGAACCCACGCCGTTCCAGACGCCGCCAACGCAAAACGTCCAGGGCTGGGAACGCATCGCGAGCACGGCCGGCGGCGTGGTGATGGTCGGCAAAGGCCTGCGCCGTGGTGGCGTGTTCGGGTTGATCGAGGTGGCGCTCGGCGGTGTAGCCCTGGCCCGCGGTATCACCGGTCACAGTTCGGCAAAAAGTTTCTTCGAAAAAAGTCGTCAGGACATGGCCAACGTCCGGTCGAAAATCGAACGGGCCGGTGCAGAGCTCAAAACCCTTAAAGCCAATGCTGATATGGCAACCCATACCGCGACGGTGACGGGCAATGATTCGCTGAAGTCGCCCAAGGCCGGGGTTTGAGAAACACTGCAAAACCCTGTGGCGAGGGAGCTTGCTCCCGCCGGCCGGTCCGCGCTCGGGCGTAGCAGTCGTAAATTCGACTTACACGGTTTATCTGTAAACCGCGTTTACCGCATTCAGGACCGCTTCGCGCTCCAGCGGGAGCAAGCTCCCTCGCCACAATTGCGCTTGACTCAAGTTATCTGAGCAACTCGGTGTCCAGCACTTTCGACGGCTCACCGATAATGCTCTCGGCCAACACCACAAACTCTTTGGTACTCACCCGCCCGAGGTCCATGGCGCCGCGCAACATGTCGTCCAACGAACGCTTGTTACGGGTTTTCAGGCGAATTTCGCGGTCCAGTTCCTGCAACAGCAACACCGCTTTGGCGAGCTGTGCCGTGCTGAGCTGATCGCCGCGCAGGGTGCTGACATGATGGCTGGCCTTGGTCATTTTATCTTCCAGCACCTGATAACGATCATCGCTCATGCCGCCGGCACGGCGCAGCAGTTCAATCGCGTAGTACTCGGCAAAGCCTTCATTGATCCAGTCACTGCGATCACTGTCCTTGATTCGCCCCAATACCTGGGCCAACTCACGGAGCAACGGGCTGCTGCCGCTTTCGCTGACCAACGGCAAATGACTGTGCAGATAAATCGATTCGTGCCCGGCCAGGCTGCCGCGCCACATCGGGTCCGCGGCCCCCACAATCAGCAGCTTGCCGGGATGACGCGGATACAGCGCCTGCACTTGCGGCCAGACGAAGGTCAGCAGCGTCAACACGTCCATCCGGTGCATGCCCTGCCCTTGCGGCGAGGCGACCGTGACTTCGGTTTCGCCCAGGCGTGTGCGACGACTGCCCAGGTTGCCGGCGAGCATCCAGCCCGTAGGCCGGTCGAGCCGTCGAGCAACGTTGTCGATGCGAAAGCGGTTCTTGCCGACCCGCGGCCAGGAAGTCTCGACGCTTTTCCAGCCTTCCGGCAATTCGAACTCGAGACGCGATACCAGCTCGACACCGTCCTGCTGATCCAGGCGCGCCGCCGGGACCAGGTCGTCGCCACGCATCAACGCCCAATTCGGCGTCATGCGGGTATCGAAACTGGAATTCTTGAAGGTGTGACTGATGCGTACCCGGTAGGTCAGGCTGGCCTTGTCAGCGCCCGGATGCCAGACGCCACGCGCTGCGTTGCCCGGCATGAGTTGCCACTGACCATCGGCCTTGAAGTCGCTGTACTGGCTGCCATCGCCCAGATCAAAATCCAGGCTGTGCACCGCCGAGCCACGTGCCAGGGTCAAGCGCACTTCAGCCTGATCGCTTTGCGGCAATAATCGTACGTGGTAATCGAGATCGACTTTTTTTGCCGCCCATACCGGTGAACTCAGCACCAGCAACGACAAAACCATCGGCAGCTTCAACCCAACAGCCATACACACTCCTTCGTGACTTACTCGTACTACGACAGGTGCTTAACCCGCCCGAAAAATCAGATGATCTTCCCAATCATCCTCAGCCACGCTGCCTTCGGCGAGCATACGCCCGGACTGGGAAATGCGCTCGTGGTGCACGGCATCCCGATCGCCGCAAACCAGGTGATGCCAAAGCGGCAAGTCCTTGCCCTCGCTGACCAAACGGTAACCGCAGGTCGGCGGCAGCCACTTGAACTGATCGGCCTTGCCCGGCGTGAGCTGGATACAGTCCGGTACCGAGTCGCGACGGTTCGCGTAGTCGGTGCACTGGCAGGTTTTCAGGTCCAGCAGTTTGCAGGCGATGCGCGTGTAGTAGACGCTGTTGTCTTCTTCGTCCTCAAGCTTTTGCAGGCAGCACAGGCCACACCCGTCGCACAACGACTCCCACTCCTCTTGATCGAGTTGTTCGAGGGTTTTGCGTATCCAGAAAGGTTCGACTTTGGCGGCCATGGCTCAAGCATCAACATCAGGTGGTGAAAAGGCCGCCAGTCTAGTGCCCCCGCCCCTGCGGGCCAAGTGCTGGCGACTGCCGGTAGAACAGAACTTGTCAGTTATGCCGCCACGAAGTAGCTTTGCCAGTCGCAACGACCCATGCCAAGGTGCCATAAACGCTCTACCGCGTTGCATTCAGGGCAATTGCCCCGGGTCTGAAAAACCTCACTGCCCAGCTCCACTGCGCGCGTCGGTTTTTACTCAACTTTTCCTTCATAAATGTAGTCAGGAAACTCGTCCATGAGCGCTAATCCCCGCGTTGCCGAATATGCCATTCACCCACAGTTCACTGATCGCTGGTCGCCGCGCGCCTTCACCGGTGAAAGTATCCCTGAAGAGACCCTGCTGAGCTTTTTCGAAGCGGCTCGCTGGGCACCGTCGGCCTACAACTCGCAGCCATGGCGTTTTCTCTACGCGCGCCGCGATACGCCGAACTGGGAGCGTTACCTGGGTCTGCTGAACGAGTTCAACCGCAGCTGGGCGCAACACGCCTCGGCCCTGGTGATCGTGATCTCGAAAACCACCTTCACCGCGCCAGGCGCCACCGAAGAAACCGCAGCCCTGTGGCACACCTTCGACACCGGCTCCGCCTGGGGCCATTTGGCCCTGCAAGCCTCTATCAGCGGCTGGCACACCCACGGCATGGCCGGTTTCGATCAGGAACTGACCCGCAAGGAGCTGAATATTCCTGAAGGCTACGCGCTGCACGCGGCAGTCGCGATTGGCAAGCTGGGTGACAAGGCGACGCTCGCCGATTACCTGCAGGCCCGGGAAGTCCCAAGCCCGCGTCGCCCGCTGAGCGAGCTGGCGGCTGAGGGTGATTTCACCCTGTAAGCCACACTGAAAAACCTGTGGCGAGGGAGCTTGCTCCCGCGGGTCGGTCCGCGCTCGGGCGAAGCAACCCCAAGACTGGCAACCGCGCTTTATCTGATAGAACGCATCCGCTGGTTTACGACCGCTACGCGGCCGAGCGGGAGCAAGCTCCCTCGCCACAACAAGCTCACTCCCACAGTTGTTCGGAGTTGATCAGTAGCCCCGTGTGAAATCCACTTCGCCGCGCAACGCTTCGCCCGCCTGAAACGCCCGCAGATTCTCGACAAACAGCTGCACCATCATTGGCGGTGAGGTAGGTGCCGAGCTGTGGCCGGTCAGCAGCAAGCCCCAGGCGGTCCAGAATGGATGGCGCTGCGGCAACGGTTCCTGACGGCAGACGTCGATCACCGCCCCCGCCAGATGCCCTTCCTTCAAGGCCTCTACCAGGTCCGCATCGACCACCGCCACGCCACGCCCGACGTTGATGAACAACCCGGTCGACTTGAACTGCTTGAACAACGCGGCGTTGTACAGATCGTGAGTGTTCGGTGTATTCGGCAGCAAATTGATCACGTAATCGACTTCACCGACCAGGCGCCCCAGATCCTCCAGCCTCGCGACTTCAATGAACGGCGCCTGCTCGCGCGGCGTACTGGCGATCCCGTACAGCTTGACGCCAAAAGGCACCAGGAACTGCGCCACGCTCTGACCGATGTCGCCAGTACCGACGATCAGCACCTTGCGCCCCGCCAGGCTCTGGCCCAGACGGTTATCCCACTTGCGCTCGACCTGGCTGACCAGTCGCGCCAGCACTTCGCGCTCATGGCCAAGCATGTAGGTCAGCACATATTCAGCCATCATTTGACCGAAAATCCCGACCGCACGGGTCAGCCGATAGTGGCGTGGCAAGCCGTCGGCGAGCAACGGTGTAATACCGGCCCAGGTCGATTGCAGCCACTGAGGCTCATGACCTTGACGCAACAGCGTCGCCAACAGGTCCGGCTGGCCGAGCCATACCGGGCAGTCGGCGGCCATGCTGGCCAGTTCAGCGGAGTCGCCGCTGGTCAGTACCTGCAGTTCAGGCGCGGCCTGTCGCAACAGTTGGGCATATACAGCGTGGTCGTGTTCGGCAATCAGAACGCGCATGGTTCGAACCTTCAAAAACAGTGCACAAGGCCGCCGAAGGAGTGTTTCTCCCTCGCTCGCGGCCCTTGCCAAAATTATCAATTCCATTGTTTCCAGAGGCTCTGGACAGAGCCTCTACAGATATCCGTCAAACCGGATCATTACGTCGTAGCAGCTCTTCCGGCAAGTGTTCGATGTACTCGTCTTCAGCCGGCGGCATTTGCAGGTGATAGCCCTGCTTGTCGAGGTTTTCCAGGACCACCGTGATGTCTTCGCGCGAGAGCTTGCGCTCGGGGGTCAACACCAGGTCGAAGGCGTGATGCGGTTTACCGAACGCCAGCAGCAGGTTTTCCGGGACGCGCTCCAGTGCATCGCTTTTGAGCACATAGAGGTACATCTCGTTTTTTTTCAGGCTTCGGTAGATAGAGCAAATACGTTTCAAGGCTGTTCTCCGGCGGTGGCCAGGCAGTCGAGCAGGGCCTGGCCCATCAATTCGCGGCGCCAGCCACGCAGCGAATCAGGCAATTGGTAAGGGCCCTCGGGGAAGCCGCTCTTGAGCAAGGCTTCGAGGGTTTTCTTGCGCAGCATCAGTTCCGGGGCAATGTTCAAGCGTTCAGCTTCGGCCTGACCGAGCGCCCGCAGCCGCTTGACCAGTGCCGCGGCTTCCACCGGCAAGGGCTCCGGCACCGCTGGCGGCCACTGGTCCGGCGGGACACTGCCGGCCTGCTTGATCAAGCCCAGCAGGAACTCACCGTCCTGACGCACGGTGCGCGGGTGCATGTCTTCGATTTTCGCCAATGCCCCGAGATTGTCCGGCTGGGTGCGTGCCAGCGGCCACAACGAATGCTCGCGCACGATGCGGTTGCGCGGCAGATCGCGGGCACGGGCCTCGTGCTCGCGCCAGGCGCAGAGTTCACGCAGCACGGCGAGTTGCGCGCGGGAAAGTTTCCAGGCCAGCTTGGCTTCGCGATACACCTCGTAAGGGTCGACTTCGCGGCGCAGGTTGGCCACCAGTTCGGCGCCATCTTCCAGGACCCAGGCGTACTTTTCGTCCGACAGCTTCGGCCGCAGATGCACGAAAACCTCTGCCAGATGCACGGCATCTTCGGCGGCGTAGCTGATCTGGGTTTCCGAGAGCGGACGTTGCAGCCAGTCAGAACGGGTCTCACCTTTGGGCAGGTCGATGCCGAGCACCTCCGACACCAGACGCGAGTAGCCCATGGAGAAACCCAGGTTCAGGTAGGCAGCCGCCAGTTGCGTGTCGAACAATGGCGCCGGCAGGCTGCCGGTCAAGCGCAACAGGACTTCGAGGTCTTCGCTGCAAGCGTGCAGCACTTTGACCACTGCCGGGTTTTCCAGCAATTGGGCCAGCGGTTGCCAGTTGTCGATCGTCAACGGATCAATCAGGAAAGCCCGCTCGCCATCGCCAATCTGCAACAGGCCGGCGATCGGATAAAAGGTGTCGACCCGCATGAATTCGGTGTCGAGGGCGACGAACGGCAACTGCTGCCATTGGGCGCAAAACTGACCGAGGCTATCGTTGTCGCGAATCCAGTGAATATCGATGGCCACACGGCTCTCCCTTGAAGAATGGCGCGCAGTATATATCGGCCCCGGCGATTTCCGCGCACTGACTGAGCAAGCGCTTGAGCAAAACTCCCGCGGCTCGAGAAGAATAGGACAACTAGTCGGCTTTATGCAGCACGTAGACTCGCGGCAGGTCGCTGCCAGGCAGGGTGTCCAGGTACTTGAGCGTCTTGAAGCCCGCTTGCCGAAACTCTGCCTCAAGTTCGGCCTTGGTCGCCAGTTGATGCGCTTGTGCATCCTCGCCGAACCGCGCACGCAGCTTGAAATACCCGTCTCGCTGTACCGACACGATCAGCGCGTCGCGACTGACCCGGTGAAACTCACGCAGCATCGCCAGGCGATCTTCACTGTTTTCGATGTGCTGGAACAACGGCATGCAAAAAATGCAATCCACGGAATTTTCCGGCAAACCGATGGTGAATGCCGAGCTCTGAAAGGTTTTGACCCGTTTGAGCAGCTCGGCCGGATGATGAGTCTGGGCATGGTCGAGCATTTCCTGGGACGGGTCGGTGGCGAGAATCACCCGGTTGGTATGCTCGGCCAGCACCGGCCAGTTGCCCCCTGCCCCGCAGGCCACATCGAGAATCAGCCCCGGTTCGCCGGCCACCTTGAGTGCGCGCCGCACCAGTCGCTTGCCACGCCACTGCAAAAACCGCTGCACCAGCCCACGGGGATGCCGCTGGAGGCAGACTCGAGCGTGCTCCTGATCGTAGCGTCGAGCACATTCGTGCTCGACTGAGGAAGGGGGTTGCGCAGACATAACTGGCGACTCTTGATAAAGGAAACGACTTACTGGCGACAGGTTATCAAGTTGCGCGTGAAAAAAAGGTTTAATGACGATGCCGGGGCTAGCCTGCAGCTTTTGCTGCGCCGCACGCTGGTTTCACCCTTGCACCAGCGCACCCGGCCAACAAATACTGACGTCGACCTCCCCTCCTCCTCTGGCAACACTCAAGGACGACCCGATGAAAGCTCGTTTACTGCTCTGCTCCTTGCTCACGTTCAGCGTCCAGGCAATTGCCCAGAATGCACCTTCGCACCTGGACCAGGTGATTGAACGAGGTCATCTGAAGGTCTGTACCACCGGCGATTACAAGCCTTACACCTATCTGCGCGCAGAGGGCGGATACGAAGGGATCGATATCGCCATGGCCCAATCCCTGGCGAAAAGCCTGAACGTTGATGTGCAATGGGTCCCCACCACCTGGAAGAACCTGATGACGGATTTTCTGGCTGACCGTTGCGATATCGGTATGGGTGGTATTTCGGTTTCACTGGAGCGACAGAAAAAGGCGGCTTTCAGTGACACGCTGGGCGTCGACGGAAAAATCCCGCTGGTGCGTTGCGAAGATAAACAACGCTATCAAACCGTCGAACAACTCAACCAGTCGTCCGTGCGGCTGATCGAACCGGCAGGCGGCACCAACGAAGTGTTTGCCCGCACTCACCTGCCCAATGCCACGCTGACCCTGTTCCCGGACAACGTGACGATTTTCGAGCAATTACTGGAAAACAAGGCCGACGTGATGATCACCGACGCTTCCGAAGCACGCTACCAGCAGAAGCTCAAACCCGGTTTGTGCGCGGTCAACCCCGAGCAGTACTTGCAGTACAGCGAGAAAGCCTACTTGCTGCCTCGCGATGACGTGGCCTGGAAGGCCTATGTGGATCAGTGGCTACACCTGAGTAAAGCCACGGGCGCCTATGATGCGGTGCTCGCCCAGTGGCTGGCGACCGCCCCCGGTCACTGAACACTGACCAGCACCCGGAATGCCTCACTCGCCGCGCTGCGATAAGCGCCCTTACGACTGAGCAACGCCACCGTGCGTTGTGGCAACGCTGGTTGCAGCGCCAGCGGACGCAACCCCGGCAACGCATGGGTAATGGCTTCGGGGAGAATGGTCGCCAGGTGCCCGCGACGAACAATCTCGACAATCGCGCTGATGGAGTTGGCTTCGATGACGATGCGTGGCGCGATGCCTTGCTGTCGGCAATACAGGTCGATGTGCTGACGGGTTGCAAAGTCGCCGCTGAGCAACACCAGCGACTGCTGGCCCAGCGCCTGCGCGTCGAGTGCTTGTTGCCGGACAAACCTCGGATGCGCCTCACTGACGACCAGGCTCAAGGTTTCGGCAAACAGCGTCTGGCTGTCGATGTCCGCCAGGTGACTGCCGGTGAATGCGATGCCGAGGTCCAGTCGGTCTTCGGCCAGCGCGGCCTCGATCTGGTCCTGGGTCATCTCCTCGACGCTCAGGGTGAGGCCCGGGTACAGGCTGTTGAAACGCGCCAGCAACGGGCCGATCAGGTAAGCGGTGAAGGTCGGCGTCATGGCCAGCCGCAACGAGCCGCGTGTCAGGTCCTGCACATCGTGCATCGCCCGTTTGGCCGCCTCCAGGTCTTGCAAGGCCAACCGCGCATAACGCACATACGCCTCGCCGGCATCAGTCAAACGCACCGTACGCCCGGAGCGATCGAACAACGGCGCACCGAGGACATCCTCAAGTTGCTTGATCTGCTGCGACAGCGTTGGCTGCGAGACATGCAATGCCTCCGCCGCCCGAGTGAAGTTGCGATGCTCGGCGACGGCGAGCAAGTAACGGATATGGCGTAACAGCATGCCGGCTCAACTATAGACATGGATTATGGATGGCATCATAAGCTGGTCCGCGTCGCTATGGCTGGAAACAGTATCCGTGCGCCTTCCCTTGCGACTTTTTCCGGTAAGCCGAGCAGTATTTAATTTTTAAATACTGCACATGACTTTCTGATTTGCCGACGCCCGCCGCGCACCGCCTAATCCATACCTTGTCCTTCAAGGTATGGTTATGGAAAACGTTCGCGCCACCTCCCGCCCCGCTGTCTGGCTGATGATCGCCGTGATCCTCGTCGCCCTGAACCTGCGTCCGTCGATGGCCGCCGTCGGTCCGCTGTTGTCGGCCATTCGCGGCGATATTGCGTTGAGTTTCAGCCTGGCGTCGCTGCTGACCATGTTGCCGGTGATGGCCATGGGCTTGGCGATGTTCTTCGGCATGAGCGTCAGCCGGCGCCTGGGAGAACATCGAACAGTGGTGCTGTCGCTGCTGATCATTGGCTTGGCCACTGTCTCCCGACTGTTCCTCGATTCGGCCGCCGAACTGATCCTCAGCGCAGTCCTCGCCGGCATCGGCATTGCGCTGATCCAGGCCTTGATGCCGGCGCTGATCAAATCCCGCTTCAGCGACAACGTCTCGTTGTTCATGGGGCTTTACGTCACCTCGATCATGGGCGGCGCGGCCATCGCGGCATCGTTCGCGCCCTTGGTGATGACGCGTACCGGCAGCTGGCGTGTGGGCTTGGCGATCTGGGCGCTGTTGGCATTGCTCGCCCTGTTGCTCTGGTATGGCCAACGTCACGCCGTCCCGGCGACGCCTGCCGCCGTGCAACGCAAAGAAGCGTTTTTCAGCAATTCGCGCGCCTGGCTGCTGGCGATTTTCTTCGGTTTGGGCACTGCGTCCTACACCTGCGTGCTGGCCTGGCTGGCCCCGTACTACGTCGAGAAAGGCTGGAGCGAGCAGAGCGCCGGCCTGCTGCTAGGCTTTTTGACGGCCATGGAGGTGATCTCTGGCTTGCTGACGCCGGCTATCGCCAACCGCAGCCGCGATAAACGACTGGTTCTGATGGTGCTGCTGGGATTGATCATGGCCGGCTTCTGCGGGCTGATCCTCAGCCCGCAACACCTGAGCCTGCTCTGGCCGTGTTTGCTGGGCCTGGGTATTGGCGGCTTGTTTCCCATGAGCCTGATTGTCTCGCTGGATCACCTGGACAATCCGCAGCGCGCCGGTGGGCTCACGGCATTCGTGCAAGGAATCGGCTATTTGATCGCCGGCTTGTCGCCACTGATCGCCGGGATGATTCGCGATCAACTGGGCAGTTTCGAATGGGCCTGGTGGTCACTGACGGCAGTGATGCTGTTGATGGTTCTGATGGTGTTGCGCTTTGACCCACGGCATTACGCCAAACACATTGATTGATCAGGGGCACACCAATGAAACAGATCAGTTTCGCCTCCGCCAACGCGGGCATGTTGCTTTGGGCTGCGTTGGTTGCCGCCTCGTTTTTCGCCGCTGCCGAGGTCAGCCAATCCATCGACCCGATCCTGCTGACCGGCCTGCGGCTGCTGTTTTCGGCTTTGGCATTTCTGCCGATGCTGCTGCTCAACGGCGGCACCGCGATCACCGCCAAAGGCCTTGTCAGTCATGCCTGGCTCGGGCTGTTGCTGGCCGTGTATTTCGGCTCGTTGTTTGAAGCGCTGCGCTACACCTCGGCGGTCAACACCGGAACCCTGTTTACCCTGGTGCCGTTGATGACGCTGTGCTTCGAGGCCTTCCTGATACCTGGCAACCGGTCGAAAAGCCGTCTGCTGCCGATGCTGATTGCGGCGGCCGGTGCGCTGCTGCTGATCCTCAAGGGCACAGGCCCCGGCGAAGTCCCTTCGCTCTACGCGGTGTCGGTGTTCGGGATTGGCTGTCTGGCGATGGCCCTCTATTCACCGTTGAGTCAGCGCTTCAAGGCCCACAATCTCAAGGGTCGTGGGCCCGTGGTGATGACGTTCTGGAACATGCTCTTCGGCTCGCTGTTCCTGTTCGCGTTCAGCCTGGCCAATGGCGGCTGGCGATCCGGCGCCCTGTTGTCCGCCCACGACCTGTTCTGGCTGGTCTACCTGGCGCTGTTCGCAACCCTGGCAACCTTCTGGTTGCTGCACCGGGCGATCGGGGTGATTGCACCGTCCACGGTCATTTCCTACGTCTACCTCAGCACGTTGTTCATCACCTTGTTCCATTGGTTCTGGCTGGCGCAGCAACCGCTGATGCTGGAAGTCGTGGGTGCCTTGCTGGTGGCCATCGGGATGCTCGCGCTGGTGATGTCCAGTCGTCGCGCACTTCCGGTAACTGCGTAAACACAGCGGCTGAAGGCTGAAGGTGCTCACCCGCCTTCGGCCCGGATTGCGACAGACGTCGCATTTGCTACAACTTCTGTCCCACACTTGTCCGTGAATAATCCTACGAACCATTCTCCTAGGACGATCGTTCCGCTAGCATCACTCGCACACGTTTGCGCACAACTTGCGCAACGAGCGGAGTGAGATAGTACGGATGCTGAACAGTAACTTGCTTAGAAAGCTCGACATGCAGGACCTCATGGTGTTCATCGCCGTGTATGAGCAAAGCAGCGTCACCGGTGTGTCTGAAGCGCTGTTTGTCAGCCAGTCCACGGTGAGTTACTGCCTGAAGAAACTGCGCACCAGTTTCGAGGATGAGTTGTTCATCAATACCCGCACCGGTATGCGTCCGACCTACAAGGCCGGCACCATGTACACACACGTGCAGAAGATTCTCGAAAGCATCAATCTGTGCCATGCCGGGGTTCAGGCGTTCGACCCGACGCAGCAAGCCGTGACCTTCAATATCTGTGCGCCGGAATACTTCGAGCAACTGATCCTGCCGCGGCTATTGAAGAACTTCGATTTCGCCGACCTGCCGGTGATCGTCAATGTGCACAAACTCGAAACCGACATACCCGCCGAAGAGCTGCGCGATGGCAGCCTCGACCTGGTGATCGGCTTCGGCCCGAACTTTCATCGCAGCCACACTGACTTCAGATCCCAGGTGTTGCTTGAGGACGATCTGGTGTGCGTTTTCGATAAACGGGCGACGCCGCTGGAGCCTCGCATCAGCCTCAAAGCCTACGTCGAGCGCCGACACGTGTTCCCCACGCCGTGGACGTCCACCACCAACATGGTCGACGGCTGGCTCGCCCAACAGGCGCACAAACGCCAGATCGTTGCACGCGCCAACAGCTACAGCGCTGCACTGAAGCTGATCACCGGGACCGACTTCATTCTGACCATGCCCCGGCGCATCCAGCACCTGCTGGCCAAAGACTCGGTCTTCAGCCATTGCGAGGCGCCGAACGGCGTACCAGGGTTCACCCTTGAGATGCAGTGGAGTCAAACCCACGAGCTGGACAGCGCCAACACCTGGCTTCGCGAGCAAGTGGTCAAGGCCTGCACAGAACAGGGTTTTATCTGAGGATCGGCGCGCAGGGTATCAGTGACTGATGGCAGTCTTGGCGTAGGAATCGCGATCGATATCCAGAATCTCGACGCATAGCTGCACATCAACACTGGCAGGCCATTCGCAGAGATCCTGCACCACCGCCAACAGGCTTTCGGACAATTGCTTCTTGATCGCGGGCGAGCGCCCGCTCAGCAAGGCCAGCTTCACATGCACAAAACCACGCTCGCCCAGCCCGGTACCGACCCGGAATGCGTCGACCTGCACCGCACGGCTCTTGATATCGAACTCTGCGGAAAACTGCCCGGACGCCACTAATGCGTTGTTCAAGCGCAACAATGCCACATCGGCATTGAGGTTCGGCAGGTTGGCGGTGTACTCCATGTGCAGGTGAGGCATTGCGATGCTCCTTGAGGATTGAACGAAGGGCCGTAGATATACCATAGAGCGCCCCAGCCCTTCCCCGCGAAAACACCTGCGCGTCAATGCTCCTGCGCCGGTAGCGATTCACGCAGTACTCGCGTTTCCCACGCGGCTACCAGAATCATCACCGCGGTGGTCAGCCCTCCCAGAACCAACGCCGAAAACAGCTGATTCAGCGCCACAGGCAATAGCGCGAGCAGCAGCGCCAGGCCCGCCAGATGAGACAGCGGCGGCAAAATCCGATCGGCCATGACCCACTTGAACAACGCACACCCCAGCAAGAACAGCCAGGGCCCGGCGACAATCACGAGGATCCCGGCATCGCTCGCCTGTTCCGGATGCACCAGCACCAGCTCATCGGCCACCGCGCTGACGATGATTCCGGCAACGATCAACACATGCAGATAGGTGTAGGCAATCCGCGCCTGCCGCCCAGGGTCGCTGGAATGGGCGATCCGGTGGTGAGCGCGCTCGGCGCCGCTGTCGAAATACACCCACCACATGGCCACGCTACCCAGCACGGCAATCAAAAAACCCGCCAGCGCCTGCCAGTTCAGCACCAGATCGGCGAACGTTGCGCCAGTCACCAGCAACGACTCGCCCAGGGCAATGATCACGAACAGACCACAGCGCTCGGCCATGTGATTGCCCTCGACGTTCCAGTCGGCCAGCGTTGAACGGCCGAGCCCCGGCACCCAGAAGTACAACGACGGCGAGATCAGTTCGATCAGTAATGCCAGCGCCCAACAGGCCAGGCGCTGATCGCCTTCAAGCAGTGCGCCGCTGATCCAGAACACCCCGGACAGCACCATCCACGCCAGAATTCGCTGGAAGTTACGGGTCATATTCAACGGCTCGCCACGCACCGCCCAGATCGCGAACAGCGTGCGGCCGACCTGCATGAAGACAAAGGCTGCGGCGAACATCACTCCGTGCTCAGTAAAAGCCTTGGGAATCGACGACGACAGCAGCAGGCCGGCGACCATCAAACCGAACAGGCCGAGGCGGATCGGCAACTTTTCGGGGTCCAGCCAGTTGGTCACCCAAGAGGTGAAGATCCACACCCACCACACCGCCACCATCATCAAGGCGACCTGCACCGCGCCACCTAGCGTCAGGTGCGCGAGCAAGGTGTGAGAAAGCTGGGTGACGGCGAACACGAACACCAGATCGAAAAACAGCTCGATCATGCCAACCTTGCCACTGTCTTGACTGCCGCGCCCACGCAACAGAGAACGGGAACTGCTCATGGGATGGATCTCCGGTCAGTCATCGGGAAAACACTGGCAGCAAAACAACACTATGTCGGGCAAGCAAGCCGCCGCCGGTTACCGTCCGAGCAATTTGTCGCTCTGTATCCCGGACACACCGCGCTCGCTCATGAAGGCTTCGAGCCGTGCACGCAGCCAACGTTCGGCGGGGTCGCTATCGACGTGGCTCAGCCAGACCATGGACAGGTCCAGGGTCGGCGTCTTGAACGGGAACGGTTCCATGAACAACTGACCCGAGGCGGCCATCGCCGCTGCCGCGTAGTCTGGCAGGCTGGCAATCAGGTCGGTCCCCGCGAGCAGGGCCGGCAAGGCACTGTATTGCGGCACCGAGAGCACCACCTGGCGTTTGCGACCGATTTCGGCCAGCCACTCATCGGCATAACCGCTGACATTGGCCGTATGCGAAACCAGTACATGCGGCCGCGCACAGTACTCGTCGAGGGTCAGCGGCGTATCGCAGGCATCGGCGCGCAGTATGCAGGGCTGAATGTGCCGCAACAGTTTGCGCTTGGCATTGGCCGGCAGGCCGCGGGTCTGGCTGATGCCGACCGTGATATCACCGGACGCGAGCAAGTCCGGAATCCGCCAGTAATCGACATGCTGAACCACGAACACCACTTGCGGCGCTTCCTGGCGCAATGCGCGCAACAGCGGTGGCAGCAAACCGAACTCGACGTCATCGGACAAACCGATGCGAAAGGTCATGGTGCTGCTGGCAGGTTCGAAGTGGTGGGTCAGGCTCAACGCCGAGGACAACGCATCCAGCGCCGGCGAGAGGTGTTGAATCAGCTCCTCGGCCCGCGCCGTCGGCTCCATGCGGTGGCCAACCCGGATAAACAGCGGATCGTTGAACATCGCCCGCAAACGGTTGAGTGCCGAACTGATGGTCGGTTGCCCGAGAAACAGCTTCTCTGCCACTCGCGTCACGTTGCGTTCGAGCATCAGCGTCTCGAATACCACCATCAAATTGATGTCGGCCTTACGCAATTCATTGCGGTTCATCAGCTGCCCTCAGTCCCCAAGACTGGGAGCAGTGTAGAAAAGCTTGAGTGCTGGCGTCTACGCACTCGTGCCACTGAACAACAGCGTCGACCGAGCGCAGTATGGAGCCGGCAGGCCGGTTCAATGCACGGTCAACGCTTGTAACCCGATTGCCAACTTACGCGAATCCTCGCCCATGCCGAGTTCGCCGGGACTGATTGCATTGGCAAAGTGAAACTGGATCCGCAACACACCCTGCTGCGCAATGAGCTTTTTCACTTCGGTTGGCAGTGCGATTTCAATCCTGTTCGCTTCTGGCTTGATCAGGCTGGTATCGAGGAGCCGAACTTCATTGACGCGGACTTCCAACGACTGACGTACGTGTGTAGGGGCCAGTAAGGCATTGGTTTCGAGCAGCAGCGAATGCACGTCAGTCGTCGGTCGCAGAATGATTTCCGCATCGGTTCCTTCTGACCAAGTCCCCCACGGTTCGTTGGCAGACCAGCCTTTTGCCAGATAGGCTGTCGCCGGGCTCCCTTCCGTGAACAGCATCCTTTCGCCCTGCTTGAGCAATGGAATCAAATCCAGCGGATTGACGGCATTGACTGCGGGACAATCGGCACATTGTTTCCAGCCAGGAGCCAGTACGTTCAAGCCATCGACTCTGGCCAGAACATCGGTGCTGCTGTCGAGGGAGACTGCCGCTTGGAGCAGTGCCCTCTCGTCCAGTACATACAGGGAATCGGCGTCATACTTCATGGAGGCGAGAGTCAGGTCCGCCTTGCGTTGTGCCGCCTCTACGGCCACGGCACTCACTCTACCCAGATAGACCGCATCCGTCGCCATACGGTAAGTGCCCGCGTAATCTGCCAGCGTCAACCACTTGACCGAAAAGTTTTGCGGACGAACCCAGCGCACCTTCTGATAGTGCGATGCAGCACTCGGCCAAAACGAGTCGACCAGCGGGGTCTTCCATTTCGATGCTGGCGAAACCATCAGGAGTTTCCGCGCCCCCATCCAGCCCGCCCGGGTATCCGCCACCTGGATCACCAGAGCAATGGCTAACAGCACCAACGCCGTTCGCTGCGTGTGCCCTCGGACAACCACGTAGATGATGCCGAAGATCGCCACATACATGACTGGCCAGATCATCCGCCCCGAAGCCCGAAAAATACCTGCCGCGGAAAGGAAGAACTCGGGTAATGGATAGTCGAACTCAAATGCGCCAATGCCGACTTTATTGGAGACGGCGAACAGTGCGAGCCCCAAAAGAGCAATCAGTAATACCGGCCGCCTACGCACTGCAACGATAACGTTGCTGTTGCCCTGCAGCGACACCAGAAAAGCGCAAATGGCCAGAAAAATGCCTCCCAGCCCCAGGAACGCTAAACCTTCGCCATCGCCCAAAACGCCTGGCATATCGTTCAGTACGTAGGACCAGTTGCTGGCATCGAAGAACGTCAGCACGTTCGCGCGAAACAACCCAAAACCGAGTGAGCCTACGCCACTGCCTCCGACACTGAAATAGCCGGCCTGCCAGCAGCACAAACTGACCAGAAGAAACAAGATGACCAGCTCGATAAACGCCTTGGGCAGCATCAGGTGACGTCGTAAGGTTTTAGCCAGCAGATCGGCAATCCAGATCAGCGCGACCATTGCCAATAGATAAGCATGCACCAGTGCCGTTGCCGCCAACAGAGCGCCCCAGGCCAGACGGCGCTTGTCGTTTTGAGGACGCAAGGCCAGGTACAAGGCGGCAAGAATCAGAAAATGGCCCGCCAGAGACAGATGCACACCCAATCGCGCAATCATTGCGGGGGTGAAGAGAAATAGCCCCGTCCCCAGTAAGCGTAATGTCACATTGGTGGTGACCAGCCCCATCAGCTTCCAGGCAAACCAGCTTTGGAGAATGAAACATGTCAGGAACCAGAGACCGAAATACTGGAAAGGCTCGGGGAGCAGCGCAGCAAAGGGTTTGAATATCAACGCAAACAGCGGATTTGAATCCGAGAATATGATGGCGTTACCCAGCTCCAGCCCATAGGACGGATTGAGACCCAATGGAAACGACCAAGGTGAGTACCTGAAAAAAACCCAACCAAGGTAATGGGTTGCCGGGTCCCCATTATCCAGCCAGGCAATGTTCATCGGGTTCAATGCCCGAGGACCGACCACGATAAAAAACGCCAATATCCCCATGAGAACAGGCAACATCGAGATCGTCAGGTGTTTTCCGGAAACCTTCATCGATACGTCCAAAAGTTATGCAGCACAAACGTAAAGGCCGGAATGGTCAGCGCCACTGCCCCTATCCCCAGCAAGTAATGAAGCCCGGCCATTTGTGCGGCCCAGGCCACCAGCATCGCCAGTAGTAAACCGGCCCCGGAAACCATCATGAAGCGCCCCAGCGTCCGGCCATGCAATCGGCTGGAAAAACTCCAGCTCGTGTTGATCACATAAGAAACCAGGGTCGCCACAGAAAACGCTACACCGTTGGCCACGGGTGGCAGCGCCAGCACGTAGTTGATGAGCAACACGGCCACCACCGCATGCAGGGCCGTTACGAATAACCCGGTCACGGCAAAACGCAGGCCACGCTTGATCAGGGCTGATTTTTCGGCTGAGGTCACGGTTTCTGCGCCAGCACGAACACCGTCAGACCCGCCAGGCGGTTCGCGCCCATGAACGGACGTTCGATACTGCACAAGGTCTTGAGCAGCGTATTGACCAATGGATGGTGCTGCTTGAGTTGCGAGCGTGGCGACGAAGGTTGTGCGCCTTGGGACAGCAACCGCAGGGTCGCTGCAATCGGGAACACCGCGCCGAAATAGTAAGTGCCCTGCTTCACTGTCAAACCGGCTTCCCTGGCCACCCTCTCCAGTTGCGGCAAGGTATAGCGACGTTTGTGTTCAAGAAAGTCATCGTGCCCGCTCCAGAGAAACTGGAATGCCGGCACGGTCATCAGGAAACGACTGCCGGACGAGACTTTATCGACGTACGCCTTGAGCAACCCGACATCGTCATCGACATGTTCCAGCACATCCATCAGCAGCACCAGATCGGCATCAACCGAGTCGATCGAACGGCGATAGTGCACCGGTTTCCCGGCAGTCGTGGCGTCCGAATCCGCTTCGTAGCTGATGTCCACGCACCAGGCCTCGGTGGCTGCCGTATGGGTCAGCAGATGATGGGAAAAGAACCCCGAACCCGCACCTACGTCAAGAATCCTGTCGACCCGCGCATTGCCCAGCAAACGAGTCGTCGCCGCCGCTTTTGAGCGGTAGTACCAATGCTGCTCGATGCTTGAACCGAGGATGTCGGTTTCCTTGAGATCCATGGTCAGTCCTTGGCGTTATGGACGCGACGCACCAGAAAAACCGGGCGGCGTTTTGATTCGATGTAGGTTCTGCCCAGGTACTCACCCAGCACCCCGATACCGATCAATTGCAGCCCCCCCAGAAAGGTGACGGCAACCATCAGCGAGGCGTAGCCCGGGACATCGATCCCGGTCAACAACGTCCGCAACACAATGAAAGTGGCAAATGAAAAAGAAACCACCGACACCAACAGCCCCAGATACGTCCATACCTTGAGCGGGTCGGTGCTGAAACTGGTGATGCCTTCCAGCGCGAAATTCCACAAGCGCCAGCCATTGAATTTGCTTTCCCCCGCCACCCGCTCCGGACGCTCGTAATCGACATGGGTCGTCCGAAACCCGACCCAGGCGAACAAGCCCTTCATGAAACGCCGTGACTCCGGCAAGGTCTGCAAGGCATCGATCACGCAGCGGTCCATGAGCCGAAAATCACCGACATTTTTCGGCAGCGGCTGATCAGATATTTTGTTGTGCAGGTGATAAAACCAGTTGGCGGAGGTTTGCTTGGCCCAAGAGTCGTTGTGACGACTCACGCGATGGCCCAGCACCACTTCATAGCCTTCACGCCAGCGGGCGATCATCTGGAGGACGACTTCGGGCGGGTCCTGGAGATCGACATCGATGGGCACTACCACCTGGCCAGTGGCAGTCTGCAAGCCCGCGGTCAACGCCGCTTCCTTGCCGAAATTGCGACTCAGATCGACGATTCGCACGCGGGGGTCAGTCTTCTGGCGCTCCAGAAGCAGCTCCAGCGTGGTGTCGGTACTGCCGTCATTGACGAACACCATCTCCAGACCGACCAGCGCCTCATCCTTGAAGACGTCAGTGATCCGCGCCATGAACAAATCGATGGTGGCAGCTTCATTAAAGACCGGAATGACGAGCGATAGCGCCACATGCTCGCCCCAATGCGTTCCATGCTGATGAGTCACTGATTGCTCTTTTTATAGTGATTTTTCTACTATCCGAGGTCGCCGGCTAATCTCCAGCGCCATGAGCTGCGTGACATTAAGCAGGAGCGTGGGAGGTGATGCAAGGGCGAAACTGCGGCGATTTTGGCCATTCATTTACCCCCCCCTTTCGCCACTTGGCGGATGACCTGATTCAGCAGACGCCGAAGCCGCGAAGCTGCTCGATGTACCTGAGCAGCTTCGTTTCCACACACCAGCAGGTACAGCCTAGATCTCCTTCACCGACGTTTCGTTGTGGACGCTTTTGATCAACCCGATCACGTGCAGGCAATCCGCCTTGTTGACGTACGACTCGCCGCTGGCAACCGTCTCATGATTGGCCGCCCTTAAACGCCAGCGCCATTGGCCCTTCCCGGTAAGCGGAGTGCCTCGCGACTGCCTGTAGATCTCAAAGTACATGGTTCGCTCCTTGCGACTGCTGATAACGACAGACTCCTGGTCTGTGCAGGCAGAGTAGACGAGTGATTCAAGATTTAACGGCGATCAAAAGTAAGCAGACATTACCCAAAATACCCTCCACCCCAACGAAAGCCAACAGACACTGAGGCCAGTTAAAAGGCTGACTGAACAGCGTCATTTTTCAGGAAATCGTACTTATTTTTCATACAGAGCCTGGACCGCATTCATCCCGACCTGCTGGAAAAAAGCACGGAACAAACAGGATTGTTCCGTCTTTGCACCGCCCCCTTACCTGGCTGCTACGACCGCTATCCGCCCGATGATGAGCACCCTGGGTGGATAGACCTCAAAAAAGTCGCTTTTTTGTTCATCACCCGCCAAGGGATAGTCCTACCATCTCATCGATTTCAGGAAATACCCCATGCCATCTCTATAAGCACTGGGAACAGTGCGCCAAAACCGAAGAGGTCAAACGCATCAATCAACTCCTCAAGAGCCTGCCGAGCGCCGAGGATAATTGACCAGCCCGCCCGTCTCGGTCGACCACATCAGAGCGCCAGGGCCAGAGTATCGGCCTTGGCGCTATTAATGTTCCGGCACTGCTCGCGAATGATGTCGGTCATCAGCCGGACTTCCGGGTTGAACCTGTACTCTTCCAGGAATCCCATATACATCGGCACGTTGCATTCGCGTTGATGACACAGTGGTACCAGGCGCAACTGACCGCTCGCCAGCTTGTCGCTGACCATGTGTTCAGGCAACCAGGCAAAACCCAGACCGCGTTCGACAAACGTCAGCGCGGTGCTCAGGTTGCTTACGGTCCAGCACTGGGACGCGCCGGACCAACTGCTGTTCTGGGAGTTGCGGATAGCCGAATCGCTAACCACGATTTGCCGGTAGTCTTTCATGTCAGCCAGGTTCAGCTCGCCATTGAAATGGGCCAGAGAGTGATCAGACGCCACGACACACAGCAGTGAAACGTTGAGCAGGAACTCCTGCATATAGCCCTCCGGCAGACTACTGGCGATGCCCAACTCGACCTTGCCGTTTTCCAGCAATTCGTATGCGCCGGACACGGCCGTTTCGTGAAGCCGGACATGGTACCCCTGCAAAACCGAAGAAAAGCGTGACAGCGCTTGCTCCAGCACGTTGGCGGGAAACAGCATGTCGACCGCCAGCGAGTGTTCGATACACAACCCCGGCTGGTACTGAATGGCCAGTCGCTCAAGCTTTTTCGCCGAGCCCAGCAGATGCTTGGCCTGAGGCAACAGGGCCTGGCCCAGAGGTGTCAATACGGCCTTGCGCCCCTCGATCAGGAACAGTTCCTGACCCAGCAGGGTTTCCATGCGGTTGACCGAATGGCTGACGGCCGACTGTGACTTGAACATATACTCGCCGGCCTGCTGGAAACCTCCACACTCGACTGTAGAAACAAAAGCCTGCCACTGGTCGAGACTGATCCTGGAAAACATTCGAACCTCCATGTCCGTATCGGGTAAAAACCACCGCTACTGCGGCTCGGCGTTTTACCACAAAAAAACCTCTCGCCCTACACCATCGATACCGCGATTGCCCTCATGCCTCACATGAAGATTCTGAATGAATAGCGACTAATTAATTCATTTAAAACAATCAAGCCGCTCATGATAAAACGCCACGCCAAGCAGGACGCTATCTCATTAATCCATCGGAAGGATTCGCTACTCGCTGACACGCCAAATCACACCCGTATCTTCCGTTCAGAAAAATCGCACATACCTTTGTGGCCTTTTCTGCGGACGCGTGCGGCAGCCTGAAAATTCGTCATAACTAAATAAAAACACTATAAAAATCAATCAATTAACTTTATTAAGCCACGCTATTACATAGGGCATGGATAAGCCCCCTGTTGCCGTAACAACAAGAGGCTTTAGTACCTTTGTACCAAAACAACCCGTCTATCGACTCACGCAGAAAAGAAAGGAAAACTTGCATGCGTACTCAAGTAGCCAAACGCAACACCCTACTCTGGAAGTCCGCCGTCGACTTTGTTAAACGCCGGTACATGAAAGCCTTTAACGCCATCATCGAGCCATCTCCCGAGTACTTTTTAATCGTATTCGATAACAATGACTCCATTCAGTCGTGTGCCGGTTTCAGTTTCGCCAAGTCAGGCCCTCTATTGTCCGAGTGTTATCTGGACTCACCGTCCGAGGAGACGCTGTCGCGCATCACCAACACCCGGATTGAACGCGACAGCATCGTCGAAATCGGCAATACCGCATCGATCAATTCGGCTGCCGGCCAGACCCTGTTCAACATGCTCTCAATGGTGACCTGGTGTATGGGCGCACGCTACGTGCTGTGCACCTGCACACCGCAATTGATCAAATCGATGGGCTACTGCAACGTCAAGGTCAACAAAATCTGCGATGCCGACCCGCAACGCATGACCCCACAAGCGGAAGTCGAATGGGGCTCCTACTACGAGCAGACGCCCATCACCGGCTACATCAAGCTGGGCGATATGAAGCGTCACTATCACGAGACCGTCCTCAAGACCGTTTTCCGACTCGACGTGCAGAGCGAGCAAGCAGCATGACGCATTTCGTCGAAGACTTGCTGGCCCAGGCCCAACGCACACCGGATGCCGTCTGCGTCGTCGATATTCCTGCGGCAGACGGTACGGGTGGGCGGCGCCTGACCTACACCCAGGTGCTGGAGCATGCCCGGCAGTTGGGGCAACACATGAACCGTCAGTTCACCGACGAAAAGCGCACCATCGGCATCGTCATGCGCAACAGCAGCGACTGGGTCATCGCCGACTTCGCCTGCCTGCTCTTCGGCTTCACCTCCTTGCCGCTGCCGTTGGGCTTCAGCAAGTACCAGGCCGAACACCTGGCCTTCGAATGCTCGGGCTTCCTGGTCGATGACAAAGGCCGGGAGACGCTGGAAAAGCGCTGGGAAATCGACCTGAACGCCAGCCGCCTGATCCATGTGCCCAGCGCACTCGAGACCCCGGCTCCGGTGCCAACGGGCCCGAGCTTCATCGACAGCGCCGATGCCGAATGGACCTGCAAAGTCATCCACACCTCCGGCACCACCAGCAAACCCAAAGGCGTTAAGCAAAGCCTGGGCGGCCTGAGCGCCGTGCTGCAATCGCTACTCGGCGTGGTCCCGGCCAGCTATCAAAAGCGCTACCTGTCGGTGGTGCCGCTGAGCCTGTTGATCGAACAGGTCACGGCGGTCTACCTGCCGCTGCTGTCCGGCGGCACGGTATACTTCCTCGACGAGCGCACGCCGTTGATCGGCGAAGCGGGCTACGACACCTCGGCGATTCTGGCGCAACTGCTCAAAACCCGGGCAAGCGCGGTGACCGTACCGCCGATCATGCTCGACGTGCTCCTTGAAGTGGCCGAGCAAAACACCGACACGGAGCTGCTGTCGTTGCTGCGCAACGAGTTGTACATCACCGCCGGTGGCGCTCCGATCAGCAGTGAAAAACTGCAGCGCCTGAGCGCACAGGGTATTCAGGTTCATCAAGGTTACGGATTGAGCGAGAACGGTTCGGTGGTGAGCGTCAACACCCCGGCCAACAGCAAGCTCGGCAGCGTTGGCAAACCCCTGCCGCACGTCCAGGTCCGGGTGACGGATCAGCAACGGGTAGAAATCAAAAGCAGCTCAATGTTCCAGGGCTACTCGTGGGTCGATCCGAGCGCCTGCTCCTTCACCGAGGATGGCTGGCTGCGCACCGGTGATATCGGCGAGTTCGATGACGAGGGTTTCCTGTTCATCACCGGCCGCGAGAAAAACATCATCTGCCTGCCCAACGGCCGCAATGTTTCTCCAGAGCAAATCGAGCTGGAGTTCAAAGAGCAAACCGGCGTGAACGATGCACTGATGTTCATGACCACAGACGGGCAACTGGCGATCGTACTCAGCATCGGACCGCTATTCGATCACCAGCACACTCAGGACTGGGCGCAACAGCGCTTCTCGGAAGTCGAACTGCCGCAGGCCATCTGGCCACTGGCGCCGGACGCCCCGCAGCTGCAAAGCCTCTATGCCCTCAATGGCCCGGCCCGTAGAGCGCACGCCACCGACCTGCATCGTCAGACATGTACTCACTAAAGGATTAGCGACATGACTCAATCTACTTATCAGGCGAGTGTCATCACCGATCGCGCGTATGCCTTGAGCGCCGACACTGCGGCGGTTTTCGAAGAGCTTTCGAACGCCGGCGTGATTATCTTCCGCAACTGCATCCAGTCGCTGGACGAGTTCGGTGCCTTCGTGAAAAAACACAGTTCGCGCCTGAGCCTGGACCCGGGCCGGGTGATCGCCAAAGGCGTCGCACAACTGGTCGACGCCGGCACCGATGCTGTAGGCCTGCACTGCGAAAACGGCAACGCGCCGATCTGGCCTGACCTGACCTGGTTCTTCTGCGAGATCGCCCCCACCAAAGGTTCGCAAACCACCTTGTGCGATGGGGTGAAGGTCTACCAGGAACTCAGCGAAGAGGCCCGTCAGCGCTTCGAGAGCAACCGCATCCGCTACCGCCGCACGGTGACGGGCGAAAAGTGGCGCAAGATCGTCAGCTACTACAAACCGGAAATCCAGCAGCTGGAAGACGCCCGTTTCGAGCACCTGAACGAGATCATCGGCCAGGACCCCAACACCCGGATGGAGTACAACCCAAGCACCGATTGCGTGGCCTACGCCTACAGTGTCCCGGCGTGCCAGACCTCCAGTTTCTGTGAGCACCCAGCCTTCGCCAACAGCATTCTCGGGCCGTCCTTCAACTACGAAAAACCGGTGATCGACTTCGAGAACGGCGAAGAGATTCCCGCCGACCTGCTGGCAGAAATCACCGAGGTCACCGAACGCAATACGCACACCGTGGGCTGGCAGGACCTGGACCTGGTGATGATCGACAACCGTCGGGTGATGCACGGCCGGCAAGCGATCATCGATGACCAGCGTCGCATTTTCAATGCGCTGAGCTATCGGTAATGGCCGCCATGACCAATCATCCAGAGCAAACCTGGGCCGTCGAAGGCCAGTACGAAAGTTTCATCGACAACCGCGGCCATCAACTAATTGACCTCAGTGGCGGGTTCGGCCTGCAAGTACCCGAAGTGGTGCAGGCCGTGAGTCGGCAGGTCGATAAAATCGGCCTGTCCAACCGTGTCCTGCTGTCCGCGCCGTTGATCGAGTTGTGCAAGCAACTCAGCGAGTTCATGCCCGAAGGGTTGGAGAACTCGTACGTCTGCAACTCTGGCGACGAGGCGTTTGAAGGTGCGCTGAAACTCGCGCGTTCGCTCACCCCCCATCGGCGCACTGTGATTGCCGTGGGAGGCGTGGCGTACGGTTCGTTGTCTTACGGGCGCTACCTGAGCGCCCCTGGGCTTTATCCGGAGTCCGGGGAGTTTCTGGGGATCAAGGTGGTGCACGTCGACTCGGTGCACGACCTGCCGGACATGGCGATCTGGCAGGACTGTTTTGCCCTGTGCTACGGCCCGTTGCGCACGGCCGCCAACGGGCTGCTGGAGGCGGTCGATCCGATGCTGATCGCCAGTCTGGAACGGATCGCCAACAGCCAGCGAATTGTGACCCTGTTCAATGACGTCGACACCTGCCTGGGCAGCGTCGGGCATCTGCTGTCGCAGAACCTGTCCGGTGCGCGCCCGGACATCGTCGTCCTGGGCAAAAGCCTGGGCGGCGGCTGCATCCCCATCGGCACCTACACCTGCAGCCATGCGCTGGCCTACAAGGCCTACGGCAAAGCCACACCGGCCAAACACGGGAGCACCACGGCGGGTAACCCGCCATCGTGCATCGCGGCACAGACTGCCCTGCGCTACGCGCAGGAACAGCGGCTGGACCAGCGCAGTCTCGACAACGGCAAGGCGCTGGCCAGCGAACTGGCCGACCTCAACGCAAGGGCCATCGGTGGCATCGTCAAGGTTCCGCTGGCCAGCACCGAGCAAGCCCTCGAGGCGCAACGGGCGCTGTACGCCGCCGGTGTGCATATTCGCCGGCCAAGCGGGCGCGAACTGCTCTTGCGTTGCCCATTGGTCGCGCGCACGGAGCGCGTGGTCGACGCCGCACACCTGATAAAAAGGACTTTGCAATATGCTGCTTAACCGCCTGGTGGATGACTGCTACAAACACTGGACGCCCTCGGCGGCCAAGCTTTATCGCATTGCCAATACCGGCATCGAACGCTCCGCCGAAGGGGCGATCGTTACCGACCATCGCGGCAAGCACTTCATCGATTGTGCGTGCAGCTATGGAATATTCCTGGTCGGTCACCAGAACCCTCAGGTCAAGTACGCCAGCCAGCGTCAGCTGAACCGGATGGCCTGGCAGCCCGAGGGGCTGACCCACAATTCGCAGCACCAACTGAGCGAGACCCTCAAGCGTCTGGCTCCCGGCGAGTGGGGCGATGTGCGCTACACCATGACCGGTGCCGAAGCCATCGAGCAAACCTTGCGCTATGCGCTCAAACGGCAGTTGCCGCGCAAACGGATCGTGGTCATGCGCAATGCCTACCATGGCAAAACCCTGACCACTATGGCGATCCTCGGCCAGCAGTACCAAAGCAACCAGCATGGCCTGAACCGCGTGATGGTCGACTTCATTCCCTACGGCGACTTCGCCGCCCTGGAACACGCCATCACCGACCAGGTGGCGGCGGTCTACATCGAGCCGATCCTCGGCGGTGCCCACCTGACGTTGCCCGAAGCCGGCTACAACACGCGGATCCGCGAGTTGTGCAGCGCCCACGGCTGCCTGATGATCGCCGATGAAATCCAGACGGCGTTCGGTCGCTGCGGCAAATGGTTCGCCGTCGATTACGACAACGTGGTGCCTGACATCATGGTGCTGTCCAAGGGCTTGACTGGCGGCTACGCAGCCATCGCGGCGGTGATGTACAGCCGCGCCTTGATCGACCGGCAGCCACTCGACCCTCTTGAAGATCAGGTCTGCGGCCAGGGCGGTTTGCCCTATGCCTGCGAAACGGCCCTGGCCGCAATTCATGCGATTGAAGAAGGCCAACTGATCGAAAAATCCCAGGCTGCCAGCACACAGTTGTGTCAGGGATTGCAGCTACTGGCCGAAGCCTACCCGCAGATCATCAGCGACGCGCCAGCGATTGGCCTGATGACCGGTTTACGCCTCAAGGGCGCGGTGTGGGAAAACCTGATCAGCATGGAACTGAGCAAACGCGGGGTTCACTCAGGGCACTCGTTGAACGAAAAAGCCTCGGCGCCGGTGTTGCGTTTCTATCCACCGCTGACCATCAGCACCGCGCAAGTGAGCCAGGTCCTCAAGGCCCTGGAAGAATCCCTCGAGGCCGTCGCCAGCAAGCCGCGCTGGATGCTCAAACTGATGACGCCGATCATCCGCAATCTCTACCGCATCCCCTACGCCATGACCCCACGGAGCGCAGACCGATGATTCGCGAGGACGATCTTTCCCGGTAGTTCGGCAAGCGCCTGGAGACCGCCTTGCCAAAATGGCAGGCGGTGATTCCCGCTCAGTAACCCTCCCCCACTGACATCGTTGCCGGGGTCATCCCCGGCAGCACGATCAGTTGGCCCTGGTGTGCCGCAAATGAGTATCTCGAGGGCACTTCAGACCGGAGTAATGCGGTAAGCACAACGGCGGGCATTCATCAGAATGTGCTCCACACGCTCAACCCTGGCTTGCAGAACCTGCTCGAACACATCCAGTTCGGCACGGCAGAAACCCTGACACGCGGTCGCCGCCGCGCAGATCGGGCAATGGTTTTCGATCAGCACAAAGGCCCCATCCGGTTGCTCACTCCACTCGGCCATGTAGCCCTCGCGGGCCCGCAGGGCCGCAAGGCGCTTGACCCGTTCCTGAAGGGTCTCGGCACTGGCCAGCTCTTGCAGGTACAAGGTGCGACTCTGCTGCTCGCGAACGTCGATCAGACGATCGATGGCCTCGGGCCCGAAGGTCTCGCGCACGGTCTGCAAGAGCTGCACGGTCAGCTCCGAATGGGTATCGGGAAACCGCGCATGGCCGGCCGCCGTCAGACGCCAGACCTGCGACGGGCGCCCGACGCCTCGGGCCTCGGACTGAGCCTCCACCAGGCCACTGGCGGCCAGTTTGACGAACTGCTGGCGCGCCGCTTCCCCCGTGGTGCCCATCGCGCGTCCGGCATCGGCCGCCAGTTGCGGGCCGCGGGTCTTGAGCATGTGAAGCAGTCGGTCGGCAGCCGACATCGACACGTCATCCTGGTTTTCCAAGTGTTTACTTGACAAACAACAGCCCTCGCAGCTTCAATATTTAAAGAATTAACTTGGTAAATCTAACCCAAGCCTTGAAAGCAGGCAATTGACTCTCGCAATCCGCCGGGTCGCGAGTCACAGCAGGAGGTTGTATGTCTACACAAGGAAGCAGCTGGAGCGATTTACTCTCCGGAAAAAACGCCGCGCGATCCATCGCACTGTCAGGAGGCGTTACGCTGCACGCGATCAATATCTACATCGCTACGACTATCCTGCCCTCCGTGGTCAAGGAAATCGGCGGGCTCGACCTGTACGCCTGGAACACCACACTGTTCGTCGTCGCATCCATCCTCGGCTCCGCGCTTACGGCCAAAATCCTGCAACGCACAGGGCCACGCGTTTCCTATGCGATAGCCTCGTTATTTTTCCTCGCTGGCAGCCTCATTTGTGCCCTGGCACCGAGCATGCCAGTGATGTTGGTCGGTCGCGCGGTTCAAGGTTTGGGCGGCGGCTTGATGTTCGCCCTGTGCTACTCGATGATTCAGCTGGTGTTCGAAGAGCGCCTCTGGCCTCGGGCCATGGCCCTGGTCTCGGGCATGTGGGGGATCGCCACGCTGATCGGCCCGGCCATCGGCGGCATCTTTGCGGAAATGGATGCCTGGCGTTTAGCCTTTGGCACGCTGGTGCCGGTGACGCTGGCGTACATACTGCTGACCAGCAGCGTATTGCCCAAACGTGACATGAATCAACCGCCCGTGGGCCGCTTGCCCTTGCTGCAACTGTTCCTGCTGGCTGCGGCGGTGCTCTCGGTATGCATCGGCAGCGCTTCGTCGCTTCCGACCTGGAACCTGCTGGGCATAGGCCTCTGCCTGCTGCTGGTGTTCTTCCTGGTTCGTCATGAATCCAGCACCCTGACACGCCTGCTGCCCAAGGATGCCTTGCGGCTCAACACCCCACTCTGTGCGCTGTACGCGACCATGGGGTTGTTGGTGGTTGGCATGACCAGCGAAATCTTCGTGCCGTACTTCCTGCAAACCCTGCACGGGCAGACGCCGCTGATTGCCGGCTACCTGGCGGCCCTCATGGCGGCTGGCTGGACGCTGTCCGAAGTGATGAGCTCCGGCTGGCGCGAGCGTGGCGTGCGCCGCGCAATCATCAGTGGCCCGGTGTTCGTACTGGTCGGACTGATCATCCTGGCCGTCGCCATACCGTTCGACAGTGGTGGAGACTGGGCGCTGCTCACCCCGATCTGCATTGCCTTGACCCTGGTGGGATTCGGCATCGGTATCGGCTGGCCACACCTGCTGACCCGAGTCCTGCAAGTGGCCTCGGCCGAAGACCAGGACTCGGCGGCTTCATCCATCACCACCGTACAACTGTTCGCCACCGCACTCGGCGCGGCACTGGCCGGGATGATCGCCAACATGGCCGGTCTCAACGACCCGAGCAACATGCAAGGCACTGCCAACGCCGCACGCTGGCTGTTTGCGCTGTTTACCATTGCACCGATTCTGGCGCTGGTGACTGCGGTGCGGTCGGCGCGGATTCGGCCGGGGCTTGCAGCGGTTTGAATCGGGTCGCGCTTCAATAAAAAACCCCGGCATTACCCGCCATTCTGTTCACTTAAGCCGGAGACCAGAGCTTTTTTATTTCAAACTCTACGGTGAAAACCAAGTAAAACGCCGCTTTCTCATGTCGAGACAAGCGGCGTTTTCATCATTCGCCATCACCAACACTGGATGTCATGGCGTCATGCTTCCGGGCTTATCAGCGCACCGACTCGATGCGCCACTTCCACAGACCTACCGGACTGTTCTCGAGAACATGAACGAACTGTCCATAGTCGGCGAGGTACCAGGACAGATCGGTCCAATCCAGCCCGCGGGCTTTCATCTTGGTGCAATTGAGGAGCTTGGCCGAGCCCAGCAGAGTCGGATGCAAGGCGCTGGCAGGTTGTTCGCGGACGATCTGGCAGGTCACAGTCCTGGGTTCACTGGTCTTGTGCGAAGGGCTGCCGTCAGCGTTGGCAGGCTCTGCCCGGGTTTCGATATAGCTGACCTGGGTCTTGAGCGGCAAGTTGCGCCAGTCACCCTGAAAGCTCAGGTCGACCAGGGGCCGCGAATCCGCCACTTCCTTGCCGGTTTCTTTGTCGATGTTGTGGCTGGCCAGATCGAACAAGCCACGGAAGGTCAGGTTGATCGCAGGCGGGAGCACAAAGTCCACTGGCTGCACCAGAGTTTGCCCCGAGGCGCTGTCGGTGCTGATGAAGACCTCCTTGGAGAAGTCGCCAAGTTTAGTCCCGTTAAACATCACCATGTCATAGCGATATCCCAGGTGGCGCAGGGGCCTGGCCGGCGCGGGCAGGTCCAGGGCCTGGATGGCCGCTACGACTGACGGTGCAACCGTCGGCGTGCTGATGACCGGCGGCAAGGTTTGGCGTGCGTTGAAGACAGGCAACCTGGCCAGCTCCGCTTGCGGCAGGCAAGCGGCCTTGAACACGCGTTGCCGGTCGGCCGAAGCCTGCATCAGCGGTTGCGGCACAGCCGGCCTTTCGACTTTGCCGCTGGAGACTTCGTGCGAGCCATCGATCATGAACTGGCTTAGTGCCGTGACCGTTTGCTGCTTGCAGTCCAAGGCCAGTCGCTCCTGGCTCTGAGCTATCAGCGCGGCTCCGTCGCTGGCAATAAGGTAGTGCCGATAATCGCGGCCGGCCCAGACATACAGTAGTCCGCCTTCCTGTTGCAGGCTATTGCGGTCAAGCATCAGCCAATCCTGATCCTCGGCTAATTCCAGCATCCGCCAATCGGGCGTGGGACGTTGTGTGCATACCTGTTGCAACTGCGCACTGTGCTGCAACTGCTGACTTTGCTCCGCCGGCAAAGCAGTGCTGGTCATTGGCTGGTCGGTAAACGCGCTCAAACCGTTACGGGTGGGATAGAACATGCTGTTCGGACCCTGCTTGCAGGACGCATTGAACCTGGCATAGATCGCAGAGTTGCCCACTCGCGTGACCAAGTAGGTCACCTTGTCGCCTTCGCGCACAATGGAGTGCTCCAGGACGGGCAACGTGAGGGCCTCATTGAAGACGGCCAGGCCCGGGTGCACCTTGGGTTCCTGCGGGATCGGCCTGGAGCTGCAACCGGTCAGACTCAGGGCCAGCAGCGAGAAGCCCAACACAACCGGGTGGCGGAAAAAGGTAGAGCTGGCGTCCATGCGGATACGGTCCTTGAAAATTAGGGGCGGGTGAAAGATAAAAATCTTGTTGATAGTTCGGCACATTTTTTTCGCCCATCACCGATGGGTATCTGAAATTGCACGTACTGCTCGACACGGCCGGTTATCGAATCCGGGCCGTTACGCAGATTCTGGAAAACCTCGCGATGCGCGGCGGCATCACCACCGACTCAGTGATCCTCAGCGACTTCGCGCAGCTGTGCCGCATTCCTCTACGTGATGGCTGCGACTTGCTCGATGTGATTGCTGCGCAGCCGTCGCCCGCAAGCGAACGCGCCAAGCCATAACCCCAAAAAAGAAAAAGCCCCCCTAACGTTTCAGCTACGGGGGCTTTTTTATAGGTATGGCGCAGAGATAGGGATTCGCCCCCAAAATAACGGGGACAAATGCTTTCTTACTGGGCCAGCGACACCTGACCAGCGCCGAGCTTCAACCCGGCCAGGCGCTTGAGCAGTTCATTGATGTTCTCCCGTGCCGAGCCTTCGTTCGCCAGTCGCAGGCGTTTCACACCGAAGAACGAGTCGCCGACGCCGGCGGTGAAGGGAGCCTTGACCTTGTCGGTCCAGATCACCCGGCCCGTGGCATTCTCTACCAGGCTGTATTCAACCATCGAAGTGACGGTGAAGTTCAGGCCGATCAGCGGCTGGTCGAGGCTTACCAGATTGGCGCGCAGGGCGTAGTTTGCCTTGCTGTTCTTACCCAGCAGGCCAGCGTTGCTCAACGATTGCTCAAGCGCCGAACGGAAGTCCGCGCTTTCGATCTGCGAAGTCCACAGCGGGTTGGTCGTGCTGCCGCCGCCGACACTGTCGACTTTCATGTTGTCGCGAAGCGCAACGTCATAGGTTTGTGCTTGCGCGGGATTGACCTGCATATTCTCGACCTTGGCTGATGAAGCACAGCCAGTGAGAACAAGGGCAAACAGGGAGATAGAAAGCAAACGGAGCATGGTCGATCCTTGATGTCCAAAAAGGGGCGAGTAACGGTAAACGTCGTATCAGGGTCTGCGAATGAAGGCCGGAGTGTCGGCGGCTGTCCCTGAAAACGCGAGGAGGATAATAGAGTTGAGTTAATGGCTCAATGACATCATCACAAGAAATGCGCCTTGGAAGGGAAGCGGTCAATGAAAGGGGGGATATTTTCAGCGCTCGCTTATCCAACGCCAAAATACTCGATACTTTTTCCAAGAGCTTGAACCCGGGCCTTTACGCAGATTCTGGAAAACCTCGCGATGCGTGGCGACATCACCATCGACTCGGTGATCCTCAGCGACTTCGCGTAGCGGTGCTGCATTCCTCTGCGCAACGGCTGCGATTGACTCGATGTGATTGCTCGACGGGGACACCTTCCAGCTCAAACCATTCAGTCCCAAAGAGGGGGGGTGAATCAAATTTCAGCTCTGGTTTGCAGCCGTTTCCTAAGCACACCCAATTGTTACCGAACGTCCCGGCGCGACGTAACTCCACGCTCAAGTAACAGCCGTCACGCCTTCGCAAAACCTTCCGAAAAAATCGCCTCCGGCCAAACCCTTGCCCCAAAAGCGTTCCAGTTAAACCCTGTGCTTTATTGAACAGCGATCCAACAAGTTGGCCGCCTGATTGCATATTCTTGTATGTACAAGTAAACGTGTGTGCACAAGAGTCGCGGGAACCTCTTCACCTCCACCGCCTTGCTTGTAGAGCAATGCCGCGCACAACAAAGACGTGTGCATCGGCAACCGCGTCGTGATTCTCAAGGACGGCCGATTGATTCAGATTGGTGCACCGAAAGGGATCCTTGACTCGTCTGCTGACGAATAGGTTGATCGCTTCGTTCAGCGTCCTGCCGCACCTGCTTGAAATGAGTTTTTCCGGACGACGTGTATCCAATGTGGCCAGGGGCCGAATCCTCTGGCCACAGGTGTAACTCGACAACAACCCTTGCGTGAGGCTTCACATGTCACAGGCTAAAAAAATTGTTATCGCCGATGCGCCGTTGCGTTGGCAGGATGTGGTCGCAGTTGCCCGGCACGGTGCTGTGCTTGAATTGTCGGCTCAAACCTGGGCACGGATCGACAATGCCCAGGCCATCGTCCAGCACATCGTCGTCAGCGGCGAGCGCGCGTATGGCGTCAATACCGGTTTGGGCGCGCTCTGCAATGTCTCGCTGCAAGGCGAACAACTGAGCCAACTGTCGCGCAATACATTGCTTAGCCACGCGTGTGGCGTCGGTGCACCACTGACCGATGAGCAGACGCGGTCGATCATGTGCGCGGCGATCATAAATTACAGCCACGGCAAATCCGGTCTGCATCGGCAAGTGGTCGAAGCGCTATTGGCCTTGCTCAATCGCGGGATTACCCCACAAGTACCGTCCCAGGGTTCGGTCGGCTACCTGACTCACATGGCGCATATCGGCATCAGTCTGCTGGGGGTCGGCCAGGTCAGTTATCGCGGGCAGATCGTCCCTGCGCAGCAAGCTTTGGCTGAAGAAGGCTTGAAGCCGGTGCAGTTGGGCGCGAAAGACGGGCTGTGCCTGGTCAACGGTACGCCGTGCATGACCGGCCTGAGCTGCCTCGCCCTCGCCGATGCAACCCGCTTGATCCAGTGGGCAGACGTGATCGGTGCCATGAGCTTCGAAGCCCAGCGCGGTCAGATCGACGCATTCGACGCTGAAATAATCGCCCTCAAGCCACATCCGGGCATGCAGCAAGTCGGCATCAACTTGCGCGGCCTGCTCGATGGCAGTGAAGTGATCGCCAGCAGCAAGGGCATTCGTACTCAAGATGCACTGAGCATCCGTTCGATCCCGCAAGTACATGGTGCGGCCCGTGATCAACTTGACCACGCGACCCGGCAGATCGAAACCGAACTCAACTCCGCCACTGACAACCCGCTGCTTCTGGGTACACCGGATAACTACCGGGTGATGTCTCAGGCCAACCCGCACGGCCAGTCGGTGGCCTTGGCTGCCGACTTGCTGGCGATCGCCATGGCGGAGATCGGCTCGATCGCCGAGCGTCGCCTGGACCGTTTGATCAACCCGCACGTCAGTGGCTTGCCGGCATTTCTGGTGAGCAACCCTGGGGTTAACTCTGGAATGATGATCGTCCAGTACGTTGCCGCTTCCTTGTGTGCGGAAAATCGTCAGCTGGCGCAACCGGCGGTGCTCGACAATTACGTCACATCGGGTCTGCAGGAAGACCACCTGAGCATGGGCACCAACGCTGCACTGAAGCTGCATCGGGCGCTGGAAAACTGCACGCAGATCCTCGCTATCGAGTATCTGCTGGCGGCCCAGGCCTTCGAATTTCTCAAGGCTGACTTTCTCAAGGGGCCATGCTTCGGTGCAGGCACGGAGGTCGCTTGGCGACTGCTGCGCGAGCGCGTTCCGGCCTACGACCAGGACCGCTGGCTGGCGCCAGATATCGCCAGTGCAGCAAGCGTGTTGAAAGATCCGCAATTGCTGCAAACCGCGTTACCGAGCCTGCACTAAAATCGATTCCCAAGCAGCGTGCCAAGCCGCAGCCATTCATAAGTGGCTGCGGCGGATAATCGCCACCAAAGCACTCACCCAATCGTTCCCCATCGCGCACCAACATCTCTCAATTTGTTACCGAGCGCCCCGGCATAGCGCAATTCCACACTCAAGTAACGACCGTCACACCTTCGCAAAGTCTCTCAAAAAAAATTGCCTCCCGCCAAACCCTTGTCCCAAAGCCATTCCCACCAAACCTGAGCTTTATAGAAAAGCGATCCAATAAGTTGGCCGCTTGATTGCATAGCCTTGTATGTACAAGTAAGTATGTGTGCGTAAGAGTCACGAGAACCTCTTTGCCTCTCCACTATTTCACTTGTAGCGCAATGCCGTGCACAGGCTTGCTCGCCCGCTGCCTGGCTGGTTTTTACTGCTTTGTATGGTATGCACAAAAATAGTTGTGCATACCCGCACAGGAGATTCGGCCTGAGCCGGATCAGATCGCAACACTCCATTGATTAGGCAGGAATTATCAAGATGTCGAAGAAATCAAGCTGGTTGGGTTCTGTAGCGCTCAGTGCAATGGTTCTCGCCTGTGCTCCGGCACTGCAGGCCAAAGAATGGACTTCGGTGAATATTGCAACCGAGGGCGCCTATGAGCCCTGGAACGTGACTCTGCCAGGCGGAAAAATTGGCGGCTTCGAACCGGAGCTGATGGATATCATCTGTCCGCGCATGAAGCTCAAGTGCAACATTGTCGTACAGAACTGGGACGGGATGATCGCCAGCCTCAATGCCGGTAAATTCGACATGCTGATGGACGCCATTGTCATCAACGAAGAGCGCCAAAAGGTAATGGCCTTTTCGATTCCCTACGCCCAGACACCTGCCAGTTTCGTTGCGCTGAAAGCCGATCTGTTGCCGGGCAAAACCGGTGCCGAAGCCGCCATCACACTGGGTACCGACGCCAAGGAAGTACGCGCCGGCGTTGAAGAGCTGCGCAAGGCACTCAAGGGCAAGACCATTGGTATCGCCTCCGGCACCATTTACACGTCATTCATTGATCAGAACTTCAAGGATGTGGCGACCATTCGTGAATACGGCAGCTCGGCCGAAGCCATTCTCGACCTGCTGGCCGGCCGCATTGACGTCGCATTCGATGACGTGACCTTTTTCAATTCGGTGATGGACAAGCCGGAAAACAAACCGCTGGCCTTTACCGGCCCGGTCATCAAAGGCCCGATCTGGGGTGAAGGGGAAGCTCTAGGCTTCCGCCAGACAGACCCTGAGCTCAAAGCCAAGTTCGACGCAGCTCTCAAGGAAGCCATGGCTGACGGCACGATCAAGACACTTAGCGAGAAGTGGTTCAAAGTAGACCTCACACCTAAGTCTTGACCCCTGAATTGCCCGGCACCGTGAAGGCTGCCGGGCTGCTTAAACCTTCTCAAGAATGGGAGCCTCTATGAACCTCTTGCAGCTACTCAGTTTTGGTGACTCAGGCTGGGGAATGGCGCTGCTCAAGGCAGCGGGCATGACCGTGATATTGACCCTGGCAGCGCTGCTGGTGGGTGCGGTATTTGGCAGCCTGGTCGCGGCTGCCAAGCTATCCCGTCGACGCAGTTTGCGCTGGCTGGGGGATCTGTATTCGATACTGTTCAGGGGGATCCCCGAGTTGCTGGTGATCTACCTGTTCTACTTTGGCGGAGCCAGTGTGGTGACGGCGGTTGGCCACTGGTTCGGGGGTGAAGGCTACATCGACGTGCCACCTTTTCTGGTCGGCGCGTTGGCAGTCGGGCTGATTTCCGGCTCCTATCAGGCTGAAGTCTACCGTGGCGCTTTTCTCGCGGTATCGCGAGGCGAACTGGAAGCCGGCCTGGCCATAGGCATGTCCCGCGCGATGCGCTTCAAACGGATTCTGGTCCCCCAGGTGCTGCGATTTGCGCTGCCCGGCCTGGGAAATGTCTGGCAAATGAGCCTGAAAGACTCGGCGCTGATTTCGGTCATCGGCCTGGTGGAATTGATGCGTGCCAGCCAGGTTGCGGCCGGTTCCACTCGTCAATATTTCACGTTCTACATCATCGGGGGCGCCGTGTACCTCATTCTAACCGGCTTGTCCGGTCGGCTTTTCAATATGGCTGAGGCTCGTGTGCGTCGCACGCGGCAGCGCAGTCCAGTCTAGTTCGAGTCGGGAGCGCTACGTATGATCGATTTTCCGTTCCTCGCTGACACCATGCTCAAGCTTTTGGCAGCGCTGCCCACAACGCTGACGCTGTTTTTCAGCTCATTGGTGATCGGCCTTACCCTGTCTGTCGGCATTGTCAGCCTGCGGGTCAGCCGCTGGTGGTTTTTCAGCTATCCGGCGCGGTTCTACATCATGTTGTTTCGCGGTACGCCGCTGCTGATTCAAATGTTCCTGATTTACTACGGGCTGGGCCAGTTCCCGGCCATTCGCGATAGCTTCGCCTGGGTACTGCTCAAATCGCCCTATGGCTGCGCGGTGCTTTCACTGGCCTTGTGTACCGCCGGTTACACCGCCGAAATTATTCGCGGTGGGCTGCTTAGCGTGCCACAAGGGCAAATCGAGGCGGGCAAGGCCGTGGGCATGTCGCCTTGGGAACTGCTACTCCGGATCATTGCTCCGGTCACCCTGCGCCAGGCCCTGCCGGCCTACTCCACGGAAGCCATTTTGCTGGTCAAGTCCACGGCTCTGGCTAGCCTGGTGACTGTGTGGGACGTCACTGGCGTCGCGCAGCAGATCATCCAGCGTACCTATCGCACGATGGAAGTGTTCATTTGCGCAGCCCTGATCTATCTGGTGCTGAATTTCCTGGTCGTCCGCGCTGTCGCCTGGCTCGAGTATCGCCTCTCGCCGCACTTGCGTGAGCGGCCAGTTGACGCCATCAAAAAAGCCAGCCCCTCGCTGCCTTCCCATTCCTGATTTGATACGGAGCATGCCATGAGCACTCAGCCCGCTTCAGCCTTGTCGGTAACTAACATTCAGAAGTCCTTCGGCAGCGCACATGTCCTCAAAGGCATTTCCCTGGAAGCCCACAAGGGCGATGTGATCTCGATCCTCGGTGCAAGTGGATCAGGTAAAAGTACCTTCCTGCGTTGCATCAACCTCCTGGAAACACCCGATCAAGGCATCATCAGCGTCAATGGTGAAGTGATCGAAATGAAGCAGCATGCCGACGGCCGCCAGACACCGAGCAACAGCCGCCAGGTCGAGCGCATGCGCAGCTGCCTGGGTATGGTGTTCCAGAGCTTCAACCTCTGGTCGCACATGACGGTGCTGCAAAACGTCATCGAAGGCCCGATGCGGGTTCTCAAACGTTCCCGTGCCGAATGCGTTGAGGAAGCAGAAGCCCTGCTGCACAAGGTCGGCCTGTACGATCGCCGCGACTATTACCCGGCGCACCTGTCCGGTGGCCAGCAGCAACGCGTAGCGATAGCCCGCGCACTGGCAATGAATCCACAGGTCATGTTGTTCGACGAACCAACCTCGGCACTTGACCCTGAACTGGTTGGAGAGGTGTTGCGCGTAATGCGCTCTCTGGCTGAAGAAGGCCGCACCATGCTGGTGGTCACGCACGAAATGGGCTTTGCCCGACACGTGTCAAATCGGGTGGTGTTCATGCATGGCGGCCTCATCGATGTGCAGGGTACACCGACGGAACTATTCGAAGGCTTGCCCACCGAACGCTTTCGGCAATTCGTCTCCAGCCATCATGAGAGAAGCGCCGAATAAGCACGGCCCGCGGAGCGCGCGCCAAGCCATAAACCCAAAAACGAAAAAGCCCCGTAGTGTGTTCAGCTACGGGGCTTTCATGTATTGCGTACAGCATGATTTGTCATACGCCGGAGCGCTGGAAGTCTTCAGTAGCGCGCCGGCAGCCAGAATCGACGACGCCTGAGCCTGATGCGAGAAGAACCGCCTGCCCGGCCAGCAACTGTCCGAGCTTGCGGCCACTAAAGCGGATCTGCGACAGGCTCAGGGCCGTGAACCCGATCATCACCGCCGCCGGCCGTCGCACCTCCTGACAGAATTCGCTGACTGGTTGCAAGGCCAGTCCGATGCCGCTGGCACGGCGACAGAAGTCGGATTCGTCACTGCCCGCAGGCAATTCCAGGACGAAGTGCAGACCGGCATGGTGCCCGGAAACCGAATAACCTCCCGGCGCCTGTTCCGCCAGACAGGCCAGCAACGCGTCACGGCGTTCCTGATAGGCCTGGCGCGCCGAGCGCAGGTAACGCACGAACGCCCCGCTCCTCATGTATTCCGCCAGCGCAGCCTGCTCGGTGACCCCAACGGAGCGGCCGGTGGTCTGCAGGGTCGCCAGCAGGCGATTGCGCAACGCCCCGGGAACCAGCATGAAACCGACGCGCAGCCCGGCGAACAAGGTCTTGTTGAAGCTGCCGCAGTAGATCACCCGGTCATCGCGGTCCAGGGACTTGAGGGCTGCCAGTGGCGCGCTGTTGTAGTTGAATTCGCTGTCGTAGTCGTCCTCCACCACCCAGGCATCGGTCCGGCTGGCCCAGTCCAGCAGGGCCAGGCGCCGCGACACCGAGAGGGTCACCCCGAGCGGCGACTGGTGCGCGGGCGTGACATAAACCAACCGGGCATCGCCGTGCTCGCGCAGTGCCCCATCGTCGATGCCGTCTTCGAGGACCGGGATATACACCAGCCGCGCTCCAGCCATGGAAAAGATCCTTTTCGCCGACAGGTAACCCGGATCTTCGACACACACCTTGTCACCCTGCGTCACCACGCTGCGGGCCACCAGGTCCAGGGAGTGGCGAATGCCCGTGGTCACGATCAGGTCATCAGGCTTGCAGCGGATGCCACGGTACTTGGCCAGGTAATCGGCAATCTGTTCGCGCAGGGCCAGCATGCCGCCGGGGTCTGGCGAACAGAGCAACTGCGCCGAGGCTTCGGCCATGGCCTTGGCAACCGCCCGCGACCACACGCGAATGGGGAACAGCGCCGGGTCCGCCAGGCGTGCCACGAAAGGCTGCCCTACCCTGACCGCGATCTCCAGCGCCGGCGGCGGTGCTGCTGGCGTCTGCTGCTCCCGTGCCTGGAGAGCCGCCCGGGCCTGCGGCGCGCGAATAAAGAGATCGGGCACCACCGCACTGACCCGAGTCCCCGAGCCCGACACCCGGGTCACATAACCTTCGCTGCGCAAGCGGTCGAAGACCATTTCCACGGTCCCCCGGGACAGCGACCAGCGCTGCGCCAGGGTTCGCGTAGAAGGCAACTGGCTACCGGCGGGCAGGAGTTTTTCCAGGATCGCGCCGCGCAATGCCTCATAGGCGCTTTCCTGTTTGGTCAACACCCGGCTGCCATCGCTCAGGCTACCGGGCTGGGGCAGATCCAGGGGAACGGAAACCTTTCCTCGGCTCATAGTGGTCCAGTCGAAATACTAATTAATGGCTCTCGGAATTAAACCACAAAGCGCTTAACGTCACGGTCCTGTAACGGATACCCAAGAACGCAATGGCTTCTACACCCTCCCCGAATTCACCCTCGCAACCATTGGCGGCCCGAGCCTGACTTGCCACTGGATGTCATGCTCGCCCCTACGGAATAACCCATGCCTGTAAAATCTAACCTGGCGCCCTGGATCTGGTCGGCGTTGTTGCTGGTGGTCGTCTGCCTGCCACGCGTCACCATCGACATCTACCTGCCCTCATTGCCGGCGATGGCCGATGCCCTGCGTGCCAGCGATGCCCAACTGCAACTGACCCTCACCCTGTACATGGTCGGGTACGCCTTTTCGATGTTGATTGGCGGCCCGCTCTGCGATCATTTTGGTCGGCGGCCAGTGCTGATCGGCGGCACGGCGCTGTACCTGATGGCAACCCTGATGTGCGCGCTCGCCCGCGATGTCGAGGTGCTGATCGTCGCCCGGATGCTCCAGGCCCTCGGTGGCTGCTGCGGCACGGTGATCGGCAGGGTCATGGTCCGCGACCGTTTCGACCGCCATGAACAGACCCGCCTGCTCAGCCGGATCTCCATGGGCATGGCCATTTCGCCGATGGTGGCCCCGATGATCGGCAGCCTTATCGAAACCGCCTTCGGCTGGCGTGGAGTGTTTGCCATCCTGAGCGTGATTGCTGCGCTAACGCTGACCCTGATCAGCCTGCTGCTGCCGGAAACCCGTCCGTCCGCCCAGCCCGATACGCGCCAGCAAGGCACCCTGCGCATTTACGCACGACTGCTGCGCGACCGCTATTTCCTGCGCTACTCCCTGGCCATAGGTTGCGTGTACTGCACCTATTTTCCGTTTATCGCCGAGTCCTCGACCCTGCTGCAACGCACCCTGCGCCTGTCCTCAATGGAATATGCCCAAGTGTTCGCCGTCACCGTGGCCGGTTATGTGCTGGGCTCCAATCTGTTCCGCCGCCTGTCCGTCAGACACGATGCCGATACTCTGATCAGCTACGCCATCGCCCTGAATCTGGTGGGCTCGTTGCTACTGACCATGGCCACCCGGCTCTGGCCCGAGGCGCTGCTGTCGATCGTCTGCCCGATGCTGCTGATCATGCTCTCGGTGGGTATCGCCATCCCCGCCTGCCAACTGGCGGTACTGCAACCCTTCTCGGCCATAGCCGGCACCGCTTCAGGGCTGTTTTTCTTTATCCAGATGGCCATGACCGCGGTGTGCGGCTTCGTCACCGGCAAACTTTCGGATGGCAGCGTCTACCCGATGATGATCATGACCTCGATCTTCAGCATCAGCTTCTGCCTGGTCTGGCTGCTGTTCAAAACAGAGACTGCCCCGCAGGAAGAGGCGCTGGGCGAACGCTGAAGCGGCGCTGGACATGTGGCAAACAAAACGCCAGAAACGAAAAAGCCCCCGTAACTTTTCAGCTACGGGGGCTTTTTCTATGTAATGGCGGAGAGATAGGGATTCGAACCCTAGGTACCGGTGAAGGTACAACGGATTTCGAATCCGTCCCATTCGGCCACTCTGGCATCTCTCCAACGGCGCGCATCATAACAGCACATTCAGCGGAAGCGAACCCCCTGAGTGAAATTTTTTCCGTGCTATCAGATGCTTGCGTCGATTACAGCGGTACGCCGAGGCGCTTGGCGACTTCTTCGTAGGCTTCGATGACGTCACCGAGGCCCTGACGGAAGCGGTCCTTGTCCATTTTCTTGCCGGTGGCCTTGTCCCACAGGCGGCAGCCGTCCGGGCTGAACTCGTCGCCGAGGACGATTTCACCGTGGAACACGCCGAATTCAAGCTTGAAGTCGACCAGCAGCAGGCCGGCATCGTCGAACAGTTTGCTCAGGACTTCGTTGACCTTGAGCGACAGTTCTTTCATGCGAACCAGTTGCTCGGCCTTGCCCCAACCGAATGCCACGACGTGGGATTCGTTGATGAACGGGTCGCCCTTGGCGTCGTCCTTCAGGAACAGTTCGAAGGTGTAAGGGTTGAGCTTCATGCCCTCTTCGACACCCAGACGCTTGACCAGGCTGCCGGCGGCGTAGTTACGCACGACGCACTCGACCGGGATCATGTCGAGCTTCTTCACCAGGCACTCGTTGTCGCCCAGCAGTTTGTCGAATTGGGTCGGCACGCCGGCTTCTTCGAGTTTCTGCATGATGAAGGCGTTGAACTTGTTGTTCACCATGCCTTTGCGGTCGAGCTGCTCGATGCGCTTGCCGTCGAACGCCGAGGTGTCGTTGCGAAACAGCAGGATCAAGCGGTCAGCGTCATCGGTCTTGTAAACCGATTTGGCTTTGCCGCGGTAGAGTTCTTCACGTTTTTCCATGATGGGCTCCGCTTGCTAAGTAGATGGGCTAGGCGATATGTCGCCAGTCGAGCCCTGAATCTTGATCGGCCAATTGCAGCCAGTCCGGGTCGCACCCAAGGGTGTCGACAAAACATTGCCGGGCCAGCTGCGGCAGGTTGTTCTTGCTGCTCAGATGGGCCAGTACCAGGTGTTGCAGGTCCTGCCAGCCCAACTCGGCCACCAGGCTTGCGGCCTGATGGTTGTTCAAATGTCCCAGTTCACCGCCTACCCGCTGCTTGAGAAAGTACGGGTAGTGACCGCGGGCCAGCAGGTCGCGGCAGTGATTGGATTCGATCATCAATGCATCGAGATCCCGATAACCGTCCAGCACCGTGGCGCAATACGAACCGAGGTCGGTCAGCAGGCCGAAACGCCGCGAACCGTCACTGAAGACGTACTGCGTCGGTTCCTGCGCATCGTGGGCCACGGCAATGACGCCGATACTCAGCCCGCCGATCTGCAACTGCTCACCACCGGCGATAAAGCCTGCCGGTTCAACCGGTTTGCGCATCCCGCGCAGGGTGCCACGACTCAGGTAGACAGGAAGATTGTAGCGCCGAGACAGCAAACCCACGCCATGCACGTGGTCGGCATGTTCGTGGGTCACCAGTATCGCGCTCAACTGCGTCGGGCTTACACCCAGGCGCAGCAGGCGTTTTTCGGTTTCACGCAAGGAGAAACCACAATCGACCAGGACGTACGTGTCATCACTGGCTATCAGCGTGCCATTCCCTTGGCTACCACTGCCGAGAACGGCGAAACGCATCTGATCAGCCCAGGTTGTCCTGAATCACGCCCAACACTTTGCGCGCCACTTCAGCCGGCGCAACGGTGTTGATGTTCTTCTCGACGGTCACTTGTACGTTCTCGCCAACCTTGCTCAGACGAACCTGATAACGCTCGGCGCGGGCTTCAACTTCTTCCTTGCTCGGCGCACTGCCGAACAGGTTGCTGAAGAAACCTGGCTTCTGGTCTTTCTTCTCGGCTTTTTCGGAAAGGTTGATGTAGTACAGGCCCAGGCTGCGGTTGATGTCTTCAACGCGCCATTCACCCTTTTCCAGCGCGCGCCCTACGCTCGACCAGGCACGGTCAAGGTCGGTACCGACGTTGAGCACCGGGTTACCGCTGCCGTCTTCAGTCAGGCTGACACGGTTTGGCGTATCGAAATCACGCGAGGCGAGCATCGAGACCGAACCGCCCTTCTCCGACGTGCGGCTCATGCTGGCGAGCATGTCGTCGATCAGCGCAGCGTCCAGGCCAGTGTTGACCGAACGGTTGGTGAACGCGACATCGGCGGTGCTACCGGCAGGACGCTCGGCGCTGACCACGTAGACTTCACTGGTGTTGCGCTGCACGCCTGGCTCGATGCGCACCCGCACCCGAGTCTGGCTGTCAGAACCAACGCCGGTACTGCTCAGGCGCTTGGCCATCGTCGCGGAAAGCTCGTCAGGACGCTGCCAGGCCGTGGTGAACTCGCCGGTTTGCGGACGCTGTTGATCCAGACGGAAGCCGTTGTCCTGGAAGAACTGCACAGCCACTGGCCAGACTTCAGCCGGTGGATGCTGGGCCATGACCCAACGCGTATCGCCGCTTTTTTGCAGGCTGTAATCGCTGGCATCGGCAATCGCCGACAACGGCTGCGGACGAGGAACGACGTATTCGCCCTTGAACGTGTCATCGGCGACGTTGCGCGGAATCGGCAGCAACGGGTCCAGGCGCTTGGAGGTATGGACATCCGGCGGCAGTTGCATCGGTGCAGTCTGTTGCGCTTCCAGGTAATCGCTACCACGGTCACGGAAGTAACCTTCCGGGCCCCAGATCCATCCACAGCCACTGGTGCTGGAGATAATCAAGGCAAGTGCGGAAAGTCCGGCCATTCGCTTCATGCGTTGTACTTCCTCAATTAAACCAATACGCCGGACTGGCGCATGGCCTGTCGCAGCGGTTCGTGACAGGCTTCGCTGAGCCAGGTGAGCGGCAGACGGATACCGTCCGGCATCAAGCCCATTTCATGCAGCGCCCATTTCACGGGGATAGGGTTGGATTCGATAAACAGGGTTTTATTGAGCGGCATCAGCTTTTCGTGGATCGCGCGGGCTTTCACGGCATCACCGTTCAAGGCGGCGATGCACAGATCGCTCATGTCACGCGGCGCAACGTTGGCAGTCACCGAGATATTGCCTTTGCCGCCCAGCAGGATCAGCTCGACTGCGGTGGCGTCGTCGCCGGAAATCACCAGGAAGTCCTTGCTGACACCGTCGAGGATGGCCTTGGCGCGCGAAAGATCGCCCGTGGCTTCCTTGATGCCGATGATGTTCTTCACGGTCGACAGGCGGATGACCGTCTCGGCCTGCATGTCGCACGCGGTACGACCCGGCACGTTGTAGAGGATCTGCGGGATGTCGACAGCTTCGGCGATGGTCTTGAAGTGCAGGTACAGGCCTTCTTGCGTCGGCTTGTTGTAGTACGGCGTTACCAGCAGGCACGCATCGGCGCCGGCGGTCTTCGCATTGGTGGTCAGTTCGATCGCTTCGCGCGTCGAATTGGCGCCTGTACCGGCGATTACCGGAATACGACCGTTGACCTGCTTGACCACGCGACGAATCACTTCGATGTGTTCGTTCACGTCAAGGGTCGCAGACTCACCTGTGGTGCCGACCGCCACAATGGCGTGGGTGCCGTTTTGCAGGTGAAAGTCCACCAGTTTGCTCAGGCTGTCCCAGTCAAGACGACCCTGTGCATCCATGGGTGTGACCAGTGCCACCATACTGCCCGCAATCATGCAACCGCTCCTGCCGGAAAAAGAGAACGGTAATGGTACTGGCGCCAAGATGCTTGTACAAGCGAAGTACTGCGCTCGCGCCATTCCCCTAAGCGCCGGTTTTCGCTACCCTTCAGACTTTGATCAGTACCGACAGGCTCGTACGCCGGGTTCCAGCCTCCACTTTCGGCCTCACAAGCCCCGATCCTGCGTTGCCGCCTACCCGATCTCGCCTCACTGGAGCTCGTCGCAACCATCTGGCTCGGGCTTTTTGATTTCGCATCCGGACGCCCACCCCGACGAATCGGCCCTTGATAAGTACCGACCGCTCATCGCTTTAGGAATGCTGCATGTCCACCCCCACAGTTCGCGAACAATTCCTTGTCATCAGTGCCCTTGGCGCCAACCCCATGGAGCTGACTAACGTCCTGTGCCGCGCCAGCCATGAAAACCGCTGTGCCGTGGTCACCTCTCGCCTGACCCGTCATGGCGAGTGCAGTGCGTTGGTCCTCGAGATTTCCGGTAGCTGGGACGCGCTGGCGCGCCTTGAAGGCAGCCTGTCGAGCCTCGCCAAAAAGCACGCCTTCACGGTCAACGTGGTGCGCAGCGCGGCGCTGGAAAACCGTCCACAGGCCCTGCCGTATGTCGCCTATGTCAGTTCGGCTTACCGCTCGGACATCATCAACGAGCTGTGCCAGTTCTTCATGGACCACAACGTCGAGCTGGAAAACCTGACCTGCGACACGTATCAGGCACCGCAAACCGGCGGCACCATGCTCAACGCCACATTTACCGTGACGCTACCGGCGGGCGTGCAGATCAGCTGGCTGCGCGATCAGTTCCTGGATTTTGCCGACGCGCTGAACCTGGACGCGCTGATCGAACCGTGGCGCCCACAGAACCCAATGTAAGGAAGCTCCCATGGCCGTTGCTATCGACCAACCTGTCGCCGATTTCGAAGCGCCTGCCACCAGCGGGCAAACCGTCAGCCTCGCGGCCCTCAAGGGCAAGCAAGTGGTGATCTACTTCTATCCCAAGGACAGCACGCCGGGTTGCACCACCGAAGGTCAGGGCTTTCGCGACCAGTATGCGCAGTTCACCGCGGCCAACACCGAAGTGTTCGGCGTATCGCGTGACAGCCTGAAATCCCACGAGAACTTCAAGTGCAAACAGGAGTTCCCGTTCGAGCTGATCAGCGACAAGGACGAAACCATCTGTCAGCTGTTCGACGTGATCAAGCTGAAAAAGCTCTATGGCAAGGAATACATGGGGGTTGATCGCAGCACTTTCCTGATCGACAAGAATGGCGTGCTGCGTCAGGAATGGCGTGGCGTGAAAGTGCCAGGGCATGTTGATGCGGTATTGGCTGCGGCCCAAGCCTTGAACAAAGCCTGAGTTATTTACGTTCTGCAGGAGCAGAGCTTGCTAGCGATGAACGATAACGCGGTGTGTCAGGTACACCGTCATCGCGGGCAAGCCTTGCTCCTGCAGGTCAGCGGTAATTACAACAACGGCGCGACTATCGGCTCCTTGCGCGGCCAGGCATCCAGCACTGCCTTGAACAGGGTAGCCAGCGGAATCGCGAAAAACACGCCCCAGAACCCCCACAGCCCGCCGAACAGCAGCACTGCGCAAATGATCGCCACCGGGTGCAGATTGACCGCCCCCGAAAACAGCAGCGGCACCAGCACATTGCCGTCCAGCACCTGAATGATCCCGTAGACTGCCATCAAGTAGATGAACTGATCGCTCCAGCCCCACTGGAACAACGCAATCAGCAGCACCGGCACGGTCACCACCACCGCCCCGACATACGGCACCACCACTGAAACACCGACCAACAGTGCCAGCAGCGCGGCGTAGTTGAGCCCCAGGGTAACGAAGCCGATGTAGGTCGCCCCGCCGCAAATGACCATTTCCATGACCTTGCCGCGAATGTAATTGGCGATCTGCCGGTTCATTTCTTCGGCAACGCGGGTGATCAGTGCACGCTCACGCGGCAGATACCCGCGAACCCACTGGCCGATCATCACCCGGTCCTTGAGGAAGAAAAACACCAGGATCGGCACCAGCACCAGATAGATCATGATGTTCACCAGCAGTGGCAAGCTGGACAGCGAGAACGTCAACGCCCACTGACCGAACTTGCCAATCTCGCCACGCGCCACCTCGATGGCCTGCAGCACCTGTTGATCGGACACCAGATGCGGATAGCGCTTGGGCAGCAACAGCAGCAACGACTGCCATTTGGCGAGCATGCCCGGCAGTTCGTTGAACAAGGCAATCAGTTGATGCCAAAGCAACGGCAGCACCACGACCAGAAATAGCAACAACATGCCCATGAACAACGCGAACACCAGCCCCACCGCGGCAGCACCGGGCAAATGCAGGCGTTCAAGGGTACTGACCAGGCCTTGCATCAGATACGCCAGCACCATTCCCGCCAATACTGGCGCGAGCATTCCACCCAGAGTCAGGACCGCGGTGAAGGCTAGAAAGAGCAGTACGGCCAGGACCACGGCCTCCTCATCGGAGAAGTAGCGCTGAATCCAGTCGCGTAACACTTTGAACATCGATATTCCTTAACAACGAACGCCGCAAAATTCAGGCTTTTTTCAGCCAGTAGCGATAAACGCCAGCTTCGTCTTCTTCATGAAGCAGCGTATGACCTGCCAAACGGGCAAAGGTGCGAAAGTCGCGTTGCGAGCCGGCATCGGTAGCGATGACCTTGAGTACCGCGCCGCTGGGCAGGCGATTGAGTTCCAGCTTGGCCTTGAGCAACGGCAATGGACAGTTCAACCCGCTGGCGTCCAGTTCGGCGTCATGCTCTACAGCGTCGGTCATTGCTTCACTCCGGATAGGTGATTGAGTGATCTAGAATATCTGGTCGCAACGCATGTGTCCGGCTACAGTAAGGTCTTTGTCGACTAAGGCTTCATGCATGACTTTTCTGCGCCCCACCCTGCTGACGCTCGCTTGCCTGCTAGCCTCACCGGGCTTTGCCGACGACCTGCCGTCACTTGGCGATGCCAGTTCTGCCATCGTATCGCCACAGCAGGAATACCAGTTGGGCCGCGCATGGCTGGCGATGCTGCGCAGCCAGGTGTCACAACTCAACGACCCACTGCTCAAGGATTACGTCGAAACCAGTGTCTATAAACTGGTGGAAACCAGCCAGGTGAATGACCGGCGCCTGGAGTTCATTCTGATCAACAGCCCGCAACTCAACGCCTTCGCCGCACCCGGCGGGATTGTCGGAGTCAACGGCGGCCTGTTTCTGAATGCCCAGACTGAAAGCGAATACGCTTCGGTACTCGCCCATGAATTGGCACACGTGTCGCAACGCCACTTTGCGCGCGGCGTCGAAGCTTCGCAACGTATGCAAATCCCGATGATGGCGGCCCTACTCGGCGGGATCATCGTGGCCGCGGCTGGCGCCGGCGACGCCGGTATCGCTGCCATCGCCAGCACCCAGGCAGCGGCCATTCAGGAGCAACTGCGCTTCTCCCGGGAGAAGGAGCAGGAAGCCGACCGTATCGGCATGCTCAACCTCGAGAAAGCCGGTTACGACCCGCGCTCGATGCCGACCATGTTCGAACGTCTGATGCGCCAGTACCGTTTCAATGCCAAACCGCCCGAATTCCTGCTGACTCACCCGGTCACCGAATCGCGGATCGCCGACACCCGCAACCGCGCCGAGCAGTTCAAACCGGGCGGCAAGGAAGACAGCCTGACGTATCAACTGATTCGCGCGCGCGTCCAGTTATTCTACGAAGACAGTCCGGGTCTTGCCGCTAAACGCTTTCGCGCCCAACTCGATGAAAACCCGAAAAGCGACGTAGCACGTTATGGCCTGGCAATCGCCCAGATCAAGGGCAGCCTGTTCAACGACGCCCGTGAGAACCTCAAGCAGTTGCTGGCCAAGTCGCCTGACGAAATCATCTACAACCTGGCGCAAGTCGATCTGGACATCGCCAACAGTCGCCTGCCGGATGCACAGGCGCGGGTCGACCGGATGCTCGTGCAGTACCCGCGCAACTATCCGCTGAATCAGGTGCGGGTCGACTTGCTGCTCAAGCAGAACCGCCCGGCTGACGCCGAGAAAGCCCTTGAAGCCTTGCTCAAGAACCGCCCGAACGATCCGGACGTCTGGTACATGGTGGCCGAGACTCGTGGCCAGTCCGGCAACATCATTGGCCTGCATCAAGCCCGCGCCGAGTACTTCGCACTGATCGGCGACTACCGCCAGGCGATCCAGCAACTGGACTTCGCCAAACGTCGCGCGGGCACCAACTTCCCACTGTCGTCACGCATCGATGCGCGTCAACGGGAGCTGATGGAGCAAGAGCGCCTGGTCAAGGACATGATGGGCTGAGGTTTCTTTGCCCCATAAAAAAACGCCTCTTTCGAGGCGTTTTTTTATTCAGTGACTAACCGGCTTACTCGACCAGTTTGAAGGTAATGAAGCTGGCACGCCCCTGACGCAGGACCCGCATCGATACAGAGCGGTTCTTTGGCAGCGCTTGGGCGATTTCCGTGAACTCCTTGGCAGAACCAATCGCCTGATTGTTCAAATGAGTAATCACGTCGCCCGGCTGCAGGCCGATCAGGGCGGCAGGACCTTCCTGAACATCCTTGATCACCACGCCGCCTTTGAGATCGAAGGCTTTCTTCTGCTCATCGCTCAAATCGGCCACAGATACACCCAGTCGATTGCTGCTGCGCTCGACACCAGGCTTGGCAAGGGCATCGAGCTCTTTGCCTTCCTCTGGAATCGCACCAACCGTCAGATCGACATTTTTACGCTTGCCGTCACGAATCACTTCAAGCTTGGCTTTCTCGCCCGCCTTGAGCGCACCTACCAGATGCGGCAGATCCGCTGACATGATGATCGGTTGACCGTTCATGCTCAGGATCACGTCACCGACCTGCAAACCACCCTTGGCAGCCGGACCACCCTCCTGGATCTGCGCCACCAGCGCACCGGCCGGCTTCTCCAGGCCAAAGGACTCGGCGAGATCCTTGCTCACTTCCTGAATGACCACACCCAACCAGCCTCGGCTGACTTTGCCACCGCTTTTCAGCTGATTGGAAACATCCATGGCGACATCGATCGGGATCGCAAACGACACCCCCATGAAACCACCGGAACGGGTGTAGATCTGCGAGTTGATCCCGACCACTTCGCCCGCGAGGTTGAACAACGGACCACCCGAGTTACCCGGGTTGATCGGGACATCCGTCTGGATGAACGGCACATAGTTTTCGTTCGGCAGGCTGCGGCCAATGGCACTGACGATGCCTTGGGTCACCGTGTGGTCAAAACCAAACGGCGAACCGATGGCAACAACCCACTGCCCGGCTTTCAGATCCTGGGACTTACCCAATTTGAGCACCGGCAGACCTTTGCCCTCGACCTTCAGCAACGCCACATCGGAACGTGGGTCAGTGCCGATCAACTTGGCTTTCAGCTCACTGCGATCGGCAAGACGCACGATGATTTCATCAGCATCGGCGATCACATGGTTGTTGGTCAGAATGTAGCCATCAGGCGAGATGATGAACCCCGAACCCAGGGATTGCGCTTCACGCTGGCGACCACGAGGCGCACGCTGCTGTGGCGGCATGCCACGCTCGAGAAACTCGCGCAGCGCCGGCGGCAGGCCTTCCAGATCCGGAAGATCCTGATTGGAGACCTTACGGTCCGGCAATTTCTGCGTGGTACTGATGTTCACTACCGCAGGCGAGGCTTGCTCGACCAACTGCGTGAAGTCAGGCAGCTCGGCCGCCTGGGCACTGACGGCCTGACCGAGTACCAATACAGCGGCAAAAATGGAGAGGTAGGATTTCAAACGTGGTATCGACATACGGCTCCCGTTACGACGAGCATGGTTAAGCGATATGGAGCAAGGAATACCGGGAAACATACACCGGTACTTTTGTTCCGGGAACAACAAACAAGGCCAGAGCCGTGGGGCTCTGACCTATAGAAAATTTTTGGGGATTTTGCAAATGGAAATGCTCACCAAACATTTCAACATCTCAATTGTGCAGTGGACAATTGCTGGCCTCTTTCACAACCATCCGACTGTCCGATGAGCATCACCGGATCAGCTCACTGCTTGGCCGCAGTGGTATTGGCACGCATGGAGAGTGCAATGCGCTCAGCGGTGCCGATCGGAATTTCGCCGACTACAGTGACCATCATCTCGCCTTCAGGCGTGGTCAGACGTCGCGAAACCGCAACGGTTGGGCCTAACTGAGTACGTGTATCGGTAACCACCGCGCCATTCAGTGGCTCGAGGAACACCGAAAAACGCGCCAGGCCATCGTCATACATCAAGCTGCTGATCTGGACCTTGGTCTGCGGATCCTGGCGTGCACTACTGCTACTGAGCTCGAAGCCAGGTGGCAACCAGTCGGAATGCCATACCTGAGCGGTTTTCACCGCTAATGCCTTGTCGCTGTCGAGCGTCACAGCCTTGCACTCGGAAGTGGCTTGCAGGTCACGCTCAGTCGGCATGTCAGCCGTATCCAGTCGAGTAAACTGGAAACGCTCCAGCAACTGCCCCTTGTCATTCAACAGCAATGACTTCAACGGCAAGCCGGTTTCGCGGTCCAGGTGCAATTCAAAGCCATAACGATGCTGATCACGCGGCGTCAATGAAACGATGACCGCCGGGCGCCCAGCCACGCGCGACTTGCCGATGACGGCAAGATCGTACCAATTCTTGAGCTTTTGAGGATCGAGCGCACGAGCAGAAGAGTCGGGAGTATCCCCCAGCCCCGCTACCAGGCTGCCGCTGACGCATTGAGTATGCCCATCAATGCGTACGACTTCCTGAGCAGAACCGTCAAGCTGAAGTAAACGCTCGCGGACTTTGCCATCCTGGACACGATGCCAGATGTTGTGGGTAGAAAAACTACCGTTACGCTCGTAGACGAAAGTGCCTTGGAAACTTTGCTGTTGTTCGGCTTGGCTCAGGCGGGTCAACCAGTCCTGAGCCTCATCGGCATAGGCTGGAACAACAAACCAGCCAGTCACCAGCAGCGTAAGTAGAGGGATGGCGCGCATGATCCTCCTTAACGGTTTTCCAGGCTTGCCGCACGAGCGTAAGGCAGAGCACTTTCAGTGCCTTTCAGTGCAGCTTGTTGAGCATGTTGGCGCAAGTAGCCTGGCAGACGCTGATCATGCCAGCCCGGCTGACCTTGCAATACGCCGTTGGCCATAGGACCAGTGGCTTCCGAACTCTCATTGTAGCCTGCCAAAACGGCTGGGCCTTTTACTTGAGGAACGGCCAGACCCGGTTGAGTGGAGTGCTGGGCCAATTCGACACCGGCGATCTCATCCTGGTTGTACAGACGCACGCCCGCCAGAACAGCAAGGGTCACCGATGCGGCCACTGCCAGACGGCCCACGGTACGCCATGGACCACGAGTGGTCTTGACCGGTACGGCTTCGTCAGCCAGGGCAGCAGAAACGGCCGAAGCAAGATCCAGACGAGGGATCAGCAGGTCCTTGTGCATGACTGCCCGAGCGACTTGGTAACGGGCCCAGGTCTCGCGGGTTTCAACATCGTCAAAGGCATTTAGTACCCGACGCAATTCCAGTTCGTCCGCTTCGTTATCCATCACTGCGGACAGCGATTCCTGCAGGGCTTCACGACTCATGGCGGTTCCTCTCTTGGCTGTCGCCGCTGTCTCAGCTTTCCTGCAACAACGGCTGCAGGGCTTTATCGATGGCTTCCCGAGCGCGGAAAATCCGGGAGCGCACGGTACCCACCGGACACTGCATGACGCTCGCAATGTCCTCGTAACTCAGACCATCGAATTCACGTAAAGTTAACGCCGTACGTAAATCTTCTGGCAGTTGCTGGATGGTTCGATGGACGGTGCCTTCGATCTCATCACGCAGCAATGCACGTTCCGGCGACTCGAGATCCTTGAGGCCATGATCGCCATCGTAGAACTCTGCATCCTCTGAACTGACATCGCTATCCGGCGGCCGACGGCCGCGTGAAACCAGATAGTTTTTCGCCGTGTTGATGGCGATGCGGTAAAGCCACGTATAAAACGCGCTGTCGCCGCGAAAATTTCCAAGTGCACGGTAGGCCTTGATAAAGGCTTCTTGTGCGACATCCTGGGCTTCATGGGTGTCGTGCACGAAACGCACGATCAACCCGAGAATTTTGTGCTGGTATTTCAGCACTAGCAGATCGAAAGCGCGCTTGTCGCCGCGTTGAACGCGCTCGACCAGCTGCTGATCCTCTTCCTGGGTTAGCATGAACACTCCTCGATAAGCTCGGAGGAGGCTTGCATAACTAATCGATCAGGCTTGCAAACATAGACTCGGGCTTTTCGCAAAAGTTCTCCCCCTCCAAGCAAGTTTCCTGCGCGCTCTGATTTGGCACACACGAAAGACGCAGCACGGGCTGGGCCGGCTACGCGAATAATCTTTTCGTCGAATCCACCCGCAATGACCAAAACACAAATCCTGCGTGAAGCCGACGCTGTTCCTTGTTTCAGGCAACCTTCTATTGAGCTTGGACGCCTTGCAAAGTTCCCAAGCTTTATAGTCGCGCGAGACGAATAATGTATGACCACGCGGCGAAAAACAGCGCTTCATCGGCGATCAGGCTGTCTTATCGTCGATCCCGCGTGTAAATTTCCCTACACGGCCCTCTACCTTTTCCGTCACGGTAGTTTCACATTGCCACGTAGGCCCGACTATTGTGCCGATCCACCCCTCTATATACTAGTGCGCTGTGTGGCTGTCTCGACTCGCCGATTCAGGTGTCTTGCGCCAACCCCGACCCGGGTCGCTTTGAGCGGAATCCTGAAATGAGCCAACAGTTTCAACACGATGTTCTGGTGATTGGCAGCGGCGCTGCCGGTTTGAGTCTGGCATTGACCTTGCCCGATCATTTGCGCATTGCCGTACTGAGCAAAGGCAACCTCGCCAACGGTTCGACGTACTGGGCCCAGGGTGGTGTCGCTGCCGTGCTGGATGACACCGATACCGTTGAATCCCACGTCGATGACACGCTCAACGCTGGCGGCGGCCTGTGCCACGAAGACGCCGTGCGTTTTACCGTCGAGCATAGCCGCGAAGCCATTCAATGGTTGATCGATCAGGGCGTACCATTCACCCGCGATGAACAGTCCGGCACTGAAGACGGCGGTTTCGAGTTTCACCTGACCCGCGAAGGCGGTCACAGCCATCGGCGCATTATTCATGCCGCCGACGCCACAGGCGCTGCGATTTTCAATACGTTGCTTGATCAAGCACGACAACGGCCGAACATCGAGTTGCTGGAGCAACGGGTCGCCGTTGATTTGATCACCGAAAAACGCCTGGGCCTGGAAGGTGATCGCTGCCTTGGCGCCTATGTGCTCAATCGCGGCACTGGCGAAGTCGATACCTATGGCGCGCGGTTCGTGATCCTCGCCTCCGGCGGTGCCGCGAAAGTCTATCTCTACACCAGCAACCCTGACGGCGCTTGCGGCGACGGCATTGCCATGGCCTGGCGTTCGGGCTGCCGGGTGGCGAATCTGGAGTTCAACCAGTTCCACCCCACCTGCCTCTACCACCCACAAGCCAAAAGCTTCCTGATTACCGAAGCCCTGCGCGGTGAAGGCGCACATTTGAAACTGCCGAACGGCGAACGCTTCATGCCGCGTTTTGACCCGCGTGCCGAGCTGGCGCCACGGGACATCGTTGCCCGGGCAATCGACCATGAAATGAAGCGCCTGGGTATCGACTGCGTGTACCTGGATATCAGCCACAAGCCTGCATCGTTCATCAAGTCGCACTTCCCGACGGTGTACGAACGCTGCCTGGAATTCTCCATCGACATCACCAAGCAGCCGATCCCGGTGGTTCCGGCTGCGCACTATACCTGCGGTGGTGTCATGGTCGACCAACACGGTCGTACCGACGTGCCAGGCCTGTATGCGATTGGCGAAACCAGCTTCACCGGCCTGCACGGCGCCAACCGCATGGCCAGCAACTCGCTGCTGGAGTGTTTCGTCTATGCCCGTTCGGCGGCGGCAGACATTCTTGAACAACTGCCTCAAGTCGAGATTCCGAGCACCCTGCCCGCCTGGGACGCCAGCCAGGTCACCGACTCCGACGAAGACGTGATCATTGCGCACAACTGGGATGAGCTTCGGCGGTTCATGTGGGACTACGTGGGCATCGTGCGCACCAATAAGCGCCTGCAACGCGCCCAGCATCGCGTGCGCCTGCTGCTGGACGAGATCGACGAGTTCTATAGCAACTACAAGGTCAGCCGGGATTTGATCGAACTGCGTAATCTGGCCCAGGTGGCAGAACTGATGATTCGCTCAGCCATGGAGCGCAAGGAAAGTCGCGGCCTGCATTACACCCTCGATTACCCGAACATGCTGCCAGAAGCGCTGGACACTATTCTGGTGCCGCCCACCTACGCCGACTGAACTTGAGCCGGACCCGCAGGCGTCGGTGAACATCCGCCGCCTGCGCATCACGCGGCACACAGATCGCCCGGACCCGCCGCTCGCCGCGCAGACGAAAACGCAACACGACGACCAACGGTAGCGCCAGGCTGTCTGGACGCAATTGCACAGCTTGCCAACCCGACGCCTGATTCCACAATTGCCAACCATCAGCGTCCCGACGCAAGCCGCGGAATGCCTGCGGGTGCGTCAGTAGAATCTGTCGCGGCAACACCCAAAAACCGTGAGCCACACACAGCGTTATGCCGAGCAAACTGGCCCATAGCGGCATAGAGAGCAGCAACAGCGAACCCAGCGCGAACAGCTGGGCAAGAAGATAAGCCGCCAGCAATTGCCGTGAGGCATGCCAGCGGCACTCAAACTGGGTGTCCTTTCTCACAGTTACGTTTCTCTTTTGGCGAGTGGCTGTTGTTGCCAGGCAAGGCGCCGCGACAAGTCATAGCCCGCTATGGCGAGGAGCGGCAACGCGGCATGGCGACAACAGACGCCGTCAAAAAGAAACAGTCACTGTGAGACAGGACACTCTCACTTGGGTTGGACACGGTCCAGAATCATGCGAACCATGCGCTGCAGCTCAGGGTCTTCCGACTCGGCGCGTTCCATGAACCAGCCGAACATGTCCTGATCTTCGCATTCGAGCAGTTTGCGGTAGCACTCGCGATCGACATCGTTGAGGTGCGGATAAACCTCTTTGACAAACGGCACGAGCAACACGTCAAGCTCGAGCATGCCGCGGCGGCTGTGCCAGTAGAGGCGATTCAGTTCAACATCTTCGACCATGGAGCGCTCCTCAAATAGAGCGCAAGTATACAGCCCCAATCCCCGTCGAACAGTCGGCTTTGGTCGGGCACGTTCGAACCTTTGTGAACTACCCATTTCAAGGGCGCCCCCTTATGATGTGCTCCAGACTCTTTACCCTGCGATGACCCATGGCTGATTCTGCTTTTTTCTGCACCTTGTCCCATGAAGGCGTACTCGCCGTTCGCGGCTCCGACGCCAGCAAGTTCCTTCAGGGACAATTGACCTGCAACCTCAATTACCTGAGCGACACCCACGCCAGCCTCGGTGCACGCTGCACCCAGAAAGGCCGCATGCAGTCGAGTTTTCGCATCCTGCTGGAAGGTGATGGGGTCCTGTTGGCGATGGCCAGCGAGTTGCTGGAGCCACAGTTGGCGGACCTGAAAAAGTACGCGGTGTTCTCCAAATCCAAGCTGACCGACGAAAGCGCTGACTGGGTTCGCTTTGGCCTGCAGCACTCGGAAGCCGTCCTGTCCGGCCTGGGCCTGGCGCTTCCCCGGGAAGACGGCGCAGTTGCCCGCGCAGGCGGTCTGATTGCCATTCGAGTGTCATCCGATCGCGTCGAACTCTGGGCGGCGGCCAGTCAGGCCGGCACCTTGCGCAACTCGCTGGCCGCATTGCTGCCTGAAGGCGACCTGAACCAGTGGCTGCTCGGGCAGATCCGCGCCGGCATCGGCCAGGTCATGCCGCAAACCCGCGAGCTGTTCATTCCGCAAATGCTCAACCTGCAAGCGGTAGGCGGCGTGAGCTTCAAGAAAGGTTGCTACACCGGCCAGGAAATCGTCGCGCGCATGCAGTACCTGGGCAAGCTCAAGCGTCGGCTGTATCGCCTGCAACTCGACGCCACCGAGCTGCCCGAGCCAGGCATCGCACTGTTTTCCCCAACCCACGGCAGCTCCATCGGTGAAGTGGTGATTGCCGCTCATGCCGAACAGAACATCGAGCTGTTGGCGGTGCTGCAAGCCGAAGCCGCGGACAGTGGCGACGTGCATCTTGGCGCCCTGGAGGGCCCGGCCCTGCACCTGCTCGACCTGCCTTACCAACTGGATCGTGACCTCGAGATCCAGCGTTAATTGCAGCATTTTTTTGCAATGCCCTAGAGAAACTAAATGAGCGAGCTGGCGGAAAAGGTCCAACAGGATTTGGTTGAGGCCATCGATAACGATGACCTGGTTCTGCCAACGTTACCGGAAGTGGCCCTGCAGATTCGCAAGGCCGCCGAAGACCCGGAAATCAGCGTCGCCGACCTGAGTAAAGTCATCGGCCGCGACACCGCGTTGTCCGCGCGGCTGATCAAAGTGGTCAACAGTCCGTTGCTGCGTGCGGCTCAGGAAGTGACAGACCTGCACACGGCAATCACCCGACTGGGCATCAATTACAGCAGCAACCTGGCTATCGGTCTGGTCATGGAACAGATTTTCCACGCCCGCTCCGAGGTGGTGGAACAGAAGATGCGCGAAGTCTGGCGCAAGAGCCTGGAAATCGCCGGTGTCAGCTATGCACTGTGCCGCACTCATACCCAATTGAAACCGGATCAGGCGGCCCTTGGCGGGTTGGTGCATCAGATCGGCGTGCTGCCAATTCTGACCTATGCCGAAGACCACTACGAGCTGCTGTCAGACCCGGTCAGCCTCAACCATGTGATCGAACACATTCATCCGCTGCTCGGTGACAAGCTGCTGCAGGTCTGGGAGTTTCCGGAAATGCTGGTGAAACTGCCGGGGCTGTATCTGGACTTCAAGCGTCAGTCCGAGCAGGTCGATTATGTCGATCTGGTGCAGATCGCCAGCCTGTATTGCCACAAGGACACCGATCATCCGTTGTCCAGAATTGACGTGCTCAACGTGCCGGCGTTCAAGAAACTGGGGATTGATCCGGAGAACACGGCAATGTGCAGCGATCTGGATGAGTCACGATCGATGTTTTATTGATCACTGCAGAGGGGCGTCTGTGGCGAGGGGCTTGTCGGAACGCCGCACCGCCCCGTTCGGCTGCGAAGCAGTCGTAAAATCGGCTGAGTCGTTGATTCAGATAAAACGCGGTGACCATTCTTGGGACCGCTTCGCGCTCCAGCGGGGGCAAGCCCCCTCGCCACAGGTATTGTGTTTCGCTCGCAGGTAATCAGCCCTACCCGGCGATAAAACTGACCCGAACCTTCAGCCCACGTTGCGCGCCATCGTGCAGGCTGATCTGGGCCAGATGGGCGCGGCAGATTTCACCGACAATCGCCAGGCCCAGGCCTGAACCCGCCACCTGCTGATTACGCCGGTAGAAGCGTTCAAACACCCGGTCGCGCTCCTCAAGCGGAATCCCCGGCCCATCATCCTCGACCTCCAGCACCGCGGGCGCACTGACGCGCAAGATCACGTTGCCGCCGGGGGGCGTGTGAGCCAAGGCGTTATCCACCAGATTGCTCAGCAGCTCATTCAACAGCGTTGGTTCGCCGCGCAGCCACACCGGCTCCTCAGCCTCCAACGCCAACGCGACGCCCCGCGCGTGGGCCAACGGCGCCATGGCCATGCCCAGTTCACGAGCCAGCTGACTCAAATCGAGCAACTGCGCCCCACCCTCGGCAATCGCCCGCGCACCGTTCTCGACGCGTGCAAGCGAGAGCAATTGATTCGCCAGATGAGTCAGCCGATCGGTGCCCTGAGCGGCGCTCTCCAACGTATTTCGCCAGATTTGCGGCTCGCCCGCCCGCAGTCCTAATTCGAGCCTTGCTTTAAGAGCCGCCAACGGCGTTCGCAACTCATGGGCGGCATCGGCGATGAACTGCGCCTGACGCTCGAACTGCCTGCGCAAGCGCTCGGTAAAGTGGTTAAGCGCGCGTACCAGCGGCCACAATTCACGCTGCACTTCTACCAGTGGCAAAGGCCGAAGGTCATCCGATTGCCGCTCCTCCACCACCGTGCGCAAACGCTCGAGCGGGCGCAGTGCCGCGCTCACCGCAAACCACACCAACAGCAACGCCCCCACTGCCAGCAGGCCCAGACGCAGCAAGGTATCGGTCATCAGGCTGCGAGCCATGCGGACGCGGGCCTCGTCGGTTTCCGCTACGCGGATTTCCGCCATGCCATTCATGTTCGGTTCGGTCACCGGCTTGAGCAGGCTCACTACCCTCACGTTCTGCCCTTGGTAAATGGCGTCATAGAACCGCGCCAGCGCTGGATAATCGTCGGTTCGCGGCGTGCCTGGCGGTGGTCCGGGCAGGTTTTCGTAACCGGAAATCAGCTGCTGATGGATGTCGTTGACCTGGTAGTAAATGCGTCCGGCACTGTCGTAGGCGAATGTATCCAGCGCCACGTAAGGCACATCGGCGCTGAGGCTGCCATCGCGCTGGGAAAGCCCGGCGGCGATGGTTCGCGCCGAGGCCAGCAAGGTCCGGTCATACGCCGTGTCGGCCGCTTCGCGACCATTCCAGTAGGCACTCAAACCGCTGGCGATCATCAGCACCACCAGCAGCAGTGCGAGGTTCCACAGTAGCCGCCAGCGCAGACTGCCAGGCTTATGCATCGCGGGCTTCCAGCAGGTAACCGAGCCCCCTGAAGGTCACGATTGCGACTGCATGGCCGTCGAGTTTCTTGCGCAAACGGTGGACGTAGATTTCGATGGCGTCAGGGCTGGCCTCTTCGTCCAGACCAAACACCTGGGAGGCCAACTGCTCCTTGCTCATCACCCGCCCAGGGCGCGCGATCAACGCCTCGAGCACCGCTTGCTCACGGGAAGTCAGGGTCAGCAGCTCATCGCCGAGGGTGAAGCGCCGAGTGTCCAGGTCATACACCAACACACCGCAACGTTGCTGACGCTCGCCGCCGAGTACGCTGCGCCGCAACAGGGCCTTGACCCGCGCTTCCAGCTCGGTCAGTTCAAAGGGTTTGGCCAGGTAGTCATCGGCGCCAAGGTTGAGCCCGTGAACCCGGTCCTTGACGTCGCTGCGGGCCGTCAGCATCAGCACCGGCAAGTTCTTACCACGGCTGCGCAAACGCGCCAGCACCTCGAAACCATCCATGCGCGGCAGGCCGACATCAAGGATCGCCACCGCGTACTCCTCGCTGTTCAAGGCCAGGTCGGCAGCTACCCCATCGTGCAGCACATCGACGGTCAAACCGGTGCTCTTGAGCGCTTGGGCGACACTTTCGGCCAACTGCAGATGGTCTTCGACGAGAAGAACACGCATGGTTTTTTACCTCGTTCGGGGATGGTCGACGCCATTCTTTGGCGCGGAGTTTACAGCCGCATCCGCCTCTGTGAAGACCGAAAACAATGAAAGTCTGCTGAAAGGTTGGAGAAAGGTTAGCCCGTTAGAGTCCAGCCACGGACAGTTTCGACTGCCGTGACCATGAAGCGCTGCAACCGAAAAACGCCTCGAAGCGTTTTCGTCAAATAAGAACAATAAATGGAGTATTTCAGCATGCTGTCCACACAGCCTCAGGCTTGCCCGCCTGCGCGTTTTTCCCGCCTCGCCTCCACAGCTCTCGCCAGTGCCGCCGCCCTCGCCGGCTTTTCGCCTGTCAGCCAGGCTGCCTTCTTCGAAGACAGTAGCGCGACCCTCGAAACCCGTAACATGTACTTCAACCGCGACTTTCGCAGTGGCACCAGTGCTCAACAGTCCAAGCGTGACGAATGGGCCCAGGGCTTCATGCTCAACGTGCAGTCAGGCTACACCGACGGCACCGTGGGTTTTGGTGTCGACGCGCTGGGCATGCTCGGGGTCAAGCTCGATTCCAGCCCCGACCGTACCGGCACCGGCTTGCTGCCAACCCACGATGACGGGCGTGCCGCCAATGAGTACTCCAAACTTGGCCTGACCGGCAAAATGAAGATCTCTGCTACCGAGCTCAAAGTCGGCAGCCTGATACCTGAATTGCCGACCCTCAAGCCCAACGATGGGCGAATTCTGCCGCAGACCTTTGAAGGCGGCCTGGTGACTTCAAAGGAAATCAAGAACCTGACCTTCACCGGCGGGCGCCTCGATAAAGCCAAGGACCGCGACAGCACCGATTTCGAGGACATCGCCCTCAACAACAAGAACAGCCGTTTCGCCGGCACCGTGCCCGGCACGCATTTCGATTTCGGCGGTGTCGACTACAAGTTCACCGACAAGATCACCGGCAGTTACCACTTCGCTCAACTGGGCGAGGTCTACAACCAGCATTTCCTTGGTCTGGTCGCCTCGCAACCGTTCGGTCCGGGCACTTTTGCCACCGACCTGCGGCTGGCCATCAGCAATGACCAGGGCCAGGCCCGTGGCGGCAAGATCGACAACAAATCCCTCAACGGCCTGGTGAGTTATGCCTTGAGCGGGCATAAACTCACCGCCGGTTATCAGCACATGTCCGGTGACAGCGCCTTCCCGTATGTCGACGGTGCCGACCCGTATCTGGTCAACTTCGTGCAGATCAACGACTTTGCCGGCGCCGAAGAACACTCCTGGCAGGCGCGTTACGACTACGACTTCGCCAAGCTCGGGGTTCCGGGCCTGAGCTTCATGACCCGTTACATCAGCGGTGACAACATCAAGCTGAAAAACGGTGCTACCGGCGAAGAGTGGGAACGCAACACCGAGATCAAATACGTGGTGCAAAGTGGTGCCCTCAAGGACGTCGCCGTGCGTCTGCGCAATGCCACCTACCGCTCCAACTACTCTGCCCGTGACGCTGATGAAGTGCGTTTGCTGGTGAGCTACAGCGTTGCCCTTTGGTAATTGATTCAACAAACGACAGCTCCTACACAACAACAACTCCTGTGGAGACGAAAAATGGACTTATCACTGCGTAAAGTTGCATTAGCCGCCAGCTGCCTGCTGTTCGCCGGCCCACTGCTGGCCGATGTGGCCGGCGAGCCCAAGCGCCCGGAATGCATTGCCCCGGCATCCCCCGGCGGAGGCTTCGACCTGACCTGCAAACTGGCGCAAAGCGCGCTGGTGAACGAAAAAATCCTGACCAAACCGATGCGCGTGACCTACATGCCCGGCGGTGTCGGCGCGGTGGCTTACAACGCCGTCGTCGCCCAACGCCCAGCCGATGCCGGCACGCTGGTGGCCTGGTCCAGCGGCTCGCTGCTGAACCTGGCCCAAGGCAAGTTCGGCCGCTTCGACGAAAACGCCGTGCGCTGGCTGGCAGCGGTGGGCACCAGCTACGGTGCCATCGCGGTGAAAAGCGACTCGCCCTACAAGAACCTCGACGACCTGGTTCAGGCGTTGAAGAAAGACCCGAGCAAAGTAGTGATCGGTTCCGGTGGCACGGTGGGCAGTCAGGACTGGATGCAAACCGCGCTGATTGCCAAGGCCGCCGGAATCAACCCGCGTGATCTGCGCTACGTCGCCCTCGAAGGCGGCGGCGAAATTGCTACGGCGCTGCTCGGTGGTCACATCCAGGTCGGCAGCACCGACATCTCCGACTCGATGCCGCACATCCAGAGCGGTGACATGCGCCTGCTGGCCGTGTTCGCCAACGAGCGTCTCGACGAGCCGGAAATGAAGGACATTCCGACCGCCAAAGAGCAAGGCTACGACATCGTCTGGCCAGTGGTTCGGGGTTTCTACCTCGGGCCAAAAGTCAGCGATGCGGAATACGCCTGGTGGAAAAACGCCTTCGACAAACTGCTGGCTTCGGAAGACTTCGCCAAGCTGCGCGATCAGCGTGAACTGTTCCCGTTCGCCATGACCGGGCCAGAGCTGGACACCTACGTGAAGAAGCAGGTAGCGGACTACAAACTGCTGGCCAAAGAGTTCGGCCTGATTCAGTAATCGCCTCTGTCTCGCGGCCAGCCCCTTGCGCATCAAGGGGCTGGCCCAGGAGTTTGTCATGCTCTTACAACGTATTTTTGCCTCGGTGCTGTTACTGGCCTGTCTCGGCCTGGCACTGATGGCCTGGCCGTATCAAGCGGCTTTTTCCTATGAACCCGTCGGCCCCAGGGCCTTTCCGCTGTTGATGCTCGGCTTGATGGGCGTGGCACTGCTGTACATGGTGTTTCGCCCTGCACCGATCAAACACAGTGAAGACGAGCCGCCACTGGACCGCGAAACCCTGACCAAGATCGGTATCTGTGTCGTTCTGCTGCTGGTGTTCGCCGGAACCTTCGAACCGCTCGGGTTCATTGTTTCGAGCATCCTCATCGGCGTACCGATGGCCCGTTTGTATGGCGGTCGCTGGTTGCCGAGCGTGGTGATCATCAGCTTGATGAGCGTCGGCCTGTACATGCTGTTCGACCGGTTGATGGACGTGCCACTGCCGTTGGGCCTGCTCGACGTTCTGGAGAACTGATATGGATACCCTTAACTATCTCGGCCAGGGTTTTGGCGTCGCACTGACTCCTTACAACCTGGTCACCGCGTTGTGCGGCACCCTGATCGGCACCGTGGTCGGCTTGTTGCCGGGTCTTGGGCCGATCAACGGCGTGGCGTTGTTGATACCGATTGCGTTCGCCCTCGGCCTGCCACCGGAGTCCGCGCTGATCCTCTTGGCTGCCGTCTACCTGGGTTGCGAATACGGCGGGCGTATCAGCTCGATTCTGCTGAACATTCCGGGCGAAGCGTCGACGGTCATGACCACTCTCGACGGCTACCCGATGGCTCGCCAGGGCATGGCCGGGGTGGCACTGTCGTTGTCGGCCTGGAGCTCGTTCATCGGCGCATTCATCGCCACCTGCGGCATGGTGCTGTTCGCCCCGCTGCTGGCGAAATGGGCCATCGCCTTCGGCCCTGCGGAATACTTCGTGCTGATGGTCTTCGCCATTGTCTGCCTCGGTGGCATGGCCGGTGATCGACCGCTGAAAACCTTCATCGCCGCGCTGATCGGGTTGTTTCTGTCGTGCGTCGGGATCGACGCCAACAGCGGCGTGTACCGTTTCACCGGAGACAACATCCACCTCACTGACGGTATTCAGTTCGTGGTGTTGGTGCTGGGCCTGTTCTCCATCAGCGAAATCCTCTTGCTGCTGGAAAAAACCCATCACGGCCAGGAAGCCGTGAAAGCCACCGGGCGGATGATGTTCAACTTCAAGGAAGCCGCCTCGGTGTTCGCGGTGAACATCCGCTGCGGCGTTCTGGGGTTCATCATGGGCGTGTTGCCAGGTGCTGGTGCGACGCTGGCCAGTGCCGTTGCCTACATGACCGAGAAACGTATCGCCGGTGCCAGCGGCACCTTCGGCCAGGGCGACAAACGTGGCCTCGCGGCGCCGGAAACTGCCATCGGCGGTGCTGCCTGCGGCGCACTGGTACCGATGCTGACCCTCGGCGTACCGGGTTCGGGCACCACGGCGGTAATGATCGGCGCCCTGTCGCTGTACAACATCACCCCGGGGCCGCTGTTGTTCCAACAACAGCCGGACATTGTCTGGGGCCTGATCGCCTCGTTGTTCGTCGCCAACGTCATGCTGGTGATCCTCAATATCCCGATGATCCGCATCTTCACCCGCATTCTTGCGGTGCCGAACTGGGCACTGGTGCCGGTGATCGCGATCATTACCGGTATCGGCGTCTACGCCGTGCACGCGACGACCTTCGACCTGTTCCTGATGATCGGCATCGGCATCTTCGGCTACATCCTGCGCAAGCTGGACTTCCCGTTGTCGCCAGTTCTACTGGGGTTCATTCTCGGCGGCTTGATGGAACAGAACCTGCGTCGAGCGCTGTCGATTTCCAACGGTGCGCTGGAAATCCTCTGGTCGAGTCCCATCACCTTCGGTTGCTGGGTACTGACGGCAATCATGTTGCTGATGCCGATCTTGCGCATCTGGCGCAAACGCTCCGTCGCGCGGCGTGCAATCGCCGATGTCTGATCGGCCTTTCAAAAGCTGGTGGGGAACACCGCTGGTCGGTCTGCTGGGCGGGTACCTCGCCAGCCAGATCGGCTGGCCGCTGCCATGGATGGTCGGCTCGTTGCTGGCGATCATCCTGGTGCGCTGCCTGACACCCTGGCAATTGGCGGAAATTCCTGGCGGGCGTAAATGCGGCCAGTGGATTATCGGAATCGGCATTGGTCTGCACTTCACCCCGCTGGTGATCGAGCAGATCATGCGCCACTTTGGCCTGATCTTCTTTGGGGCGCTGGTCACCAGCCTGTCGGCAGTGGTCGGGGTTTGGTTGCTGCGGCGCACCGGCGAGGATCGCGCCACTGCATTTTTCTCCAGCATGCCGGGCGGCTCCGGTGAAATGGTCAACCTTGGCGCACGCAATGGCGCCGTGCTCAGCCGGGTGGCGGCAGGGCAAAGTCTTCGGGTGTTGGTGGTGGTGTTGTGTGTACCGGCGGCCTTCAAATACCTGCTCGGGGACGGCGTTCCACAACTGCATCCGGCCAGCGTCGATTGGCGCTGGCTGGCGGTGTTGTTTCCGGCCGGTGCCCTGCTCGCCTGGATCTGGCAACGGTTGCGCCAGCCCAACCCCTGGCTGTTTGGCCCGTTGCTGGTGAGTGCAGCGGTGAGCATCGGCTGGGATTTACACATCGGGCTGCCCCACGGCGGCAGTCAGATCGGCCAATGGCTGATTGGCAGTGGCCTGGGCTGTCACTTCAATCGGCAGTTCTTTCGTCGAGCACCGTCGTTCATGGGCCGGACCTTGATCGGTACGGCGTTGACCATGCTGATCGCCACACTGGCGGCGCTGGGACTGAGTGCGCTGACCCAACTGGACCTGCGCTCACTGACTCTGGGCATGATGCCTGGCGGCATTGCAGAAATGAGCCTGACCGCTGAAACCTTGCAACTGTCAGTGCCGTTGGTCACAGCGATGCAAGTGATGCGGTTGTTGTTCGTGCTGTTTCTGGCGGAGCCGTTGTTCAGGTATTGGGACCGGTTGCCGGATGACACCTGAGTTGATCACCTGTGGCGAGGGGGCTTGCCCCCGTTCGGCTGCGTAGCAGTCGTAAACCATATGTCTGTGGTGTGTCTGACAAAATGCAGTGGCTGGTTTTGGGGCCGCTTCGCGACCCAACGGGGGCAAGCCCCCTCACCACAAAAGCCGCTCCCCTTCACTTTCGCGTCGTTTCAGACCGGTGGCAACCGCCAGTCGATCGGTGTCTCGCCATTCTGTTCAAGATACTTGTTGGCGCGGCTGAAATGCCCGCAACCGAGGAATCCGCGGTAAGCGGACAGCGGCGACGGGTGCACCGACGTCAGCACCAGATGTTTGGTCGCATCGATCAGTTTCTGTTTGCTCTGTGCATGAGCACCCCACAGCAAAAACACCAGATGGGGCTGATGTTCGCTGACCACCTCGATAATCCGATCGGTAAAGTGCTGCCAGCCCTTGCCCGCATGGGCGTTGGCATTGGCCCGCTCCACGGTCATGGTGGTGTTGAGCATCAGCACGCCCTGGTCGGCCCAGCTTTGCAGGTAACCGTGGTTCGGGATGTCGATGTTCAGGTCGCGCTTCAACTCTTTATAGATGTTCACCAGCGACGGTGGCGCCGGTACACCCGGTTGCACCGAGAAGCACAAGCCATGGGCCTGACCCGGGCCGTGGTACGGGTCCTGGCCGAGAATCACCACTTTGACCTTGTCCAGCGGCGTCGAATTGAGGGCGTTGAAAATCATCGGTCCCGGCGGATAGATTTCCTTGCCTGCGGCGTTTTCCTGCCGCAGAAACTCGCGCAACTCAGCCATGTAAGGCTGGTCGAATTCGGCACGCAGTGCTTCCTTCCAGCTCGGTTCGAGTTTGATACGGTCTTCAACAGTCATGGTTACACCCGAGAATTCAATGGGGCGAACCCTAGGAAAGCCCACCGCGCTTGTCAATTGATCTGACGCAGATCCAGCACTTTCTCGTACAGCGATCATACTGAACGTTCAATTCAGTCATCGAGGTCAAAATGAATCTGCACTTCGAAGAACTCACCGGCACGGACGGCGCACGCATCGGCATCGCCAGCCTGGATGCCGAAAAATCCCTGAACGCCCTCTCGCTGCCGATGATCAGGGCCTTGAGCGATCAACTGGAAGCCTGGGCCAAAGAGCCGCAGATTGTCTGCGTGCTGTTACGCGGTAACGGCGCCAAGGCGTTTTGCGCCGGCGGTGAAGTGCGCAACCTGGTAGAGGCCTGTAGAGCCCATCCCGGTGAGGTTCCGCCCTTGGCCGCACAGTTTTTCTCGGCGGAATATCGCCTTGATTTTCGCTTGCACACCTACCCTAAACCGCTGATCTGCTGGGGTCACGGTTACGTTCTCGGTGGCGGCCTGGGGTTGCTGCAAGGCGCGAGCATTCGCATCGTCACCCCGAGCAGCCGCCTGGCCATGCCCGAAATCAGTATCGGCCTGTACCCGGATGTTGGCGCCAGTTGGTTTTTGTCACGATTGCCCGGCAAGCTCGGCCTGTTTCTTGGTTTGACCGGCGCGCAGATGAACGCACGCGACGCCATTGACCTGGACCTGGCTGACCGCTTCTTGCTCGATGAACAGCAGGAGGAGCTTATCGAAGGTCTGCTGCAATTGAATTGGCAGGAACAAACGCCAATGCAGCTCAACAGCCTGCTCAAGGCCTTGCAGCAAGAAGCCGTCGGGAAAATGCCCGAGGCGCAATGGCTGCCACGACGCCAGCAGATTGATGAGTTGCTGGATGTCAGCGATGTACGCTGTGCCTGGCGCGCCATCAGTCTGTTGCGCGATCACCGTGACTTGTTGCTGGCCCGCGCGGCAAAAAACCTGCACGAGGGCTGCCCACTGACGGCTCATCTGGTCTGGGAGCAAATCCAGCGTGCTCGGCACCTGTCATTGGCCGAGGTATTCCAGATGGAATACACCATGAGCCTGAACTGCTGCCGGCACCCGGAATTCAGCGAAGGTGTTCGTGCGCGTTTGATCGACAAGGACCAGAAGCCGCACTGGCATTGGCCGGACATCAACGCGATACCTGAAGCGGTGGTCCAGGCGCATTTCCATAAGGTCTGGGAAGGTCGGCATCCGCTGGCAGACTTGTCGGGTTATTGAAATCCGGGCATAAAAAAAAAGCGGCGCTGAATGCGCCGCTTGTTCGTTGCAAGGCCTAACGGTGGCCGTCCCAATTGCGGCGGCCATCGCGACCATCACGGTCACCCTGTCTGTCGTGATCACGCCCGTCACGATGCCCCCGATCATTCCATTCCCGGCGACCATGGCCACCCTCTTCGCGATGACCCCAGCCATGGCGGTCGCGGTCATCCCAGCCACGGTTCTGGTAAACGCGGTACTCGACTCGCGGTGGTGCCTGGTAATAACGCGGCGCTGGCTGGTAGTAGCGCGGCGGCGAGTAGTAACGCGCAGGCGGTGCGGAATAATAGGATCCACCTCCGTAGTAATAGGCTGGCGCCGGAGAGGTGTAGACCTCAGAGCGGTAATTACCGGGGCCTTCGTCGTAATAGGGAACACAAGCAGAAAGCGTCAAACCCAATGAAGCAATGAGAAGAAGTCGACGATACATGGCGGCCTCCTGGACCGCGAATGAGCCATACCAGCGACGCTGGTCAGCGGCAGCCAATTCATCTGACTGACGAAACATCTGACAGCAAAATCAGAATCTGGTGCGATTTAGAAACAAATATAAACAAGTAGCCGATAACGCTTCTCGACCGCTGGAAGCCGGCATGAAAAACGGCGCTTCCTTCACCCGTAAAGCGCCGTGAAATGAAAGGATTGAAAAACCATTGAGCCCGCTCGCCTTATCTGGCGTCAATCGTGCTCGTGGCGATCCCTCCCGCGCCCGCGGTCATGGTCACCATGGTAATAATGGCGATAACCGCCGTAATAGCGAGGGCCATAGTAGTAACCACCATAGTAATAAGGCCTGTAGTAATAACCGCCGTAGTAATAAGGTGCCGGCACGGTGTACACCTCTGGACCGTAATAGCCGGGTTCTGCGTAGTAAAAACAGGCGGAAAGACTCAAGCCAAACAACCCACTGAGCAAGATTCGACGGTACATGGCGGCCTCCTGGACCGCAGGCAGCACATTCCGAAAACGCGGATTGCTGCCAGTCGGAACACTGAACGGCTGACATTGATTAAGACTCTGTCACAACCGCCAAGTGCCTCCTTTCACAGAACTTCAGATCAGCGGCCCGCCCAACTTGCACAGCCTGTTGTCACGCAACGATCAGGCGATGTACCGTGCCAAGCCTATCGACCCTGACCGAACCTGCGCAGAAGTGCCCCACTCCAGTGATGAATAAACCTGACCTCTGCCCGGCCTGCGGCGCCAGCAACGATTGCAGCCTGGCCGATCCGCGAACCGCCGACCAGGCTTGCTGGTGCTACACCGTGGCTATCGACCCGGCAGTGCTGCTGGCGTTGCCCGCCGAACTGCGCGACCAGTCATGCCTGTGCCCGAGCTGCGCTCAAGTCGAGTCGCAGCTGCGAGCAGCCCTATAGGGTAAGATGCGCGCCCTTTTCCGATCTGCCGACCGTCATGCGCGTTGACCGCTTCCTCAGCAACCTGCCCCGCTTCAACCGCAAACAGGTGCGCTTGCTGTTGGTCGAACAGCGGATCAGGGTCGACGGGCAGATCGTCAGCGATCCACATTGGGAAGTCCGCGAGTTCAGCCGTGTCGAGTGCGACGACGAAGTGCTGCAAGCCGGCAAACCACCGCGCTACTTCATGCTGCACAAACCGCCAGGTTGTGTCAGCGCCACTCGCGACCCGCAACACCCGACTGTCCTCGACCTGATCCTTGAACCTGACAAGGATGACCTGCACATCGCCGGGCGTCTGGACTTCAACACCACCGGGCTGATGCTGATCACCAACGACGGTTCCTGGTCGCGGCGCCTGACCCAACCGCAGACCAAACTGCCGAAGGTCTACTACGTCGAAACCGAACAACCGATAACGCCAAAGTACGCACAGACCTTCGCCCAGGGCCTGTACTTCGCCTTTGAAGACCTCACCACCCAGCCTGCGGACCTGGTAGTGCTGGGCGAAAAATCTGCGCGATTGAGTATCGTCGAAGGCCGTTATCACCAGGTGAAGCGGATGTTTGGCCACTTCGATAACAAGGTCTTGCGTCTGCACCGCGAACGCATGGGGCCGCTGGTACTCGATGACACATTGAGGCCGGGTGAGTACCGTCCGCTGAGCGCCACAGAGACCCAGCTGATCTGAAGCAAGCGACCGCTGAGCAGAAGTTGTCGAACAATTTACAAACTGCACTTGCGCGATGACCACTCCCCTGCTTGAATCAGGACGTCGGCCGAAATGTGACCGGCAAGTCATAACATACTTCTAAGAAACTTTTTGTCGGCAGAGCGCCTCGCAGATTCCACCTCTCCCGACAGACTGCCCGCCAATAACAATACCCGTCGACCAGCCTCCACCGGATCGACATGGGCTCAAAAATTCCAGGCGTATGCCTACCTGTCACAAAGCTCGTGCAATCTCATTGCGCGCATACCCGCTTGCCAGGAGTCTTACGACATGAGGCCAGAAATCGCTGTGCTGGATATACAAGGTCAGTACCGGGTTTACACGGAGTTCTATCGCGCAGACGCCGCAGAGAAGACCATCATTCTGGTCAACGGCTCGATGGCCACTACTGCATCGTTTGCACAAACCGTGAAAAACCTGCACCCGCAGTTCAACGTGGTGCTGTACGACCAGCCCTACGCGGGCAAGTCCAAAGCCCACAATCGGCATGAGAAAATGCTCACCAAGGAAGTCGAAGGGCAGATCCTCCTTGAGCTGATCGACCATTTTGCCGCGGAACACGTGATGTCATTCTCGTGGGGTGGCGCAGCCACCATGATTGCTCTGGCACAGCGCCCGCGCCGGATCGAAAAAGCCGTGATCAGTTCGTTCTCGCCGGTGGTCAACGAGCACATGCGCGACTACCTGGAGCGCGGTGTCGACTACCTCGGCAAGCTTGATCGCGACCGTGTCGGCCATCTGGTCAACAACACCATCGGCAAGCACCTGCCATCACTGTTCAAACGCTTCAACTATCGTCACGTCAGCACCTTGGCCGAACACGAATACGGGCAAATGCACTTCCACATCAGCCAAGTACTCAACAGCGATCGCATGTGCTACCTCAAGGCGGCCAAGCACATCGACGTGCCGGTGCTGTTCATGAACGGTGAATGGGACGAGTACACCGCCGCCAGCGATGCCCACCTGTTCGCCAGCCATGTGCAACACAGCACATTCAGCACCATCCGGGCCACCGGGCACTTTCTCGACATGGAGCACAAAGCCGCCTGCCGAGACAGCCGCCATGCACTGCTGGGGTTCCTGAAACCGGCTCATCATGAAGGCCGAACGCGTTCCCACTTCACCCAGGACCACCATGCATTGGCCATTTGAAACAGCGTCCTCGCGAGCAACCTCGTCTTCCTAGGTACACGCACTACTTCCCGGAACGAGGCTTGCCCGCGACAGACCGCAACACGCTTTCAAACCCTGCGTACCATCACCATCGCCAGCGCTGAGCCCAGCGGCCGACGAGGCGTGCGCCTACCCGCCCGAATCTGCAAAAAACCACGTAAACACAGATCCGCTAAAGAAAAACTTCAAATCCCCGGCCACATCTGGTACAAAGTCAGCCGCTCTGAGCGGGTGTCGTATAATGGCATTACTCCAGCTTCCCAAGCTGATAACGAGGGTTCGATTCCCTTCACCCGCTCCAATCAGATTTCAGTCTCACGTCGTTTTTTGACGGCGGATGCAGATAAAGAAAAAACCGGCCTTGATGGCCGGTTTTTTTATGTCTGGGGTTTGGTGGAATCGGGCTCCGAGGCATCTCCCCCACTTTTGTCCGCTGATCGATGAGCGAGTACTCTCGGAGCGTTAGCGACTACCCTGAAGTCTGTTAGCGTTTTTTTCTAAAAACACGGATTTATTATCAAATTTCATCAAGCGTTAGCATTTTCACGCCTACGAAAATTAGCGTTTTCGCACGGGACTCGCAGCAACTTCATCTTCTACACCGCACGTGTCGTCGCGCACACGATTCGAAAGGAAATGGCGGATGAAGCCAGAGTACTGGTGATCTTTCAGCGAGCTCAGGACCGGCTGAAAGAAGTACTGGAAATGTCAGACCAGGATGCGAACCGCATCATCCGCTTCATCAAGAAGAACGGCTGGGTGGTGTCCGGCAAGCTAAAGAAAGGTTACCCGCAGCTTGAAGGTGAGCGCATGGCAGAACGCGTTGTGGCGGCCGTGCGTTCTGCGTTTGAGAATCGTGAGATGGGGGGCGGCGAAGAGTGATTCTACGGCGCGGCGGATTAATGCCAGCCAAATTCAGTGTCGACCACCTATTTACTGGTGGCACAAAGAAGCCAATTTCCGAAAAGGCAATGTCCCACACGACACTGGGAATTGTCCGTACACTTGCTCATTGCTGTGCTTTTGTCACGAGACTTATAGTCGGCCGACGCCCAAATGGCGTGTCGGGTTTGGCGACTCGGCGACATGGTGCAGAAGCTTCCGAGCAGTTTCGGAGCGCTTTTGAACGCACTTAGCTACCTGTTTTTTGGCAGCTGTGCGTGGGAGATCCTAGGATCTACCGGTTTTACCATGTCCGGTTCGCCAACCCGCGTACAGCTGCCACCCATTTGTTTGGCGACAATTGAGTGGTGGGGTCTTCCAACTACATGGTGATCACTCATGAATGAATATATGGCCTTAACCAGCAACGCCGACGACCTACCCTCCCTGTTCGTCAACACCACTCAACCGCTGCATTCACTGCTCAGCACGGCCAGCTACAGAATCCGAGCCGTGACGCAGATTCTTGAAAACCTCGCGATGCGGGGTGACATCACCACTGACTCAGTCATTCTCAGCGACTTCGCATTGCTCTGCTGCATACCTTTGCGCGACGGTTGCGATGTGCTGGATGTGATTGCGCGACGTATGGATGCAGAACCGTCCTGACGTCACAAGGGGGCGCTGTTTCGGCGCCCCCTCCAGATCTTGACACCAAAAACTACGCATGCTAGCGAATGCTATACTTCTTTCAAATTGCATGAAGTCTGCAACGTCCCCCACGGCTACAGATACCGACTGCAAATCTCAGTTAACGGCTGCAGGACAGAGGAGGTCCACAGCAAGCACGAGATGGGAGGTGTGGTATGAATCGGCACTATTACATCAGTGACAATCTCGACGATCTTGAAACCGTTGAAACTGAACTGGAAGCCAACGGCATCAATACCGAACAAATTCATGTGCTCAGTGAAGAAGTGGCTGATGTTGAAGAACATCACCTCCACGAAGTTAACTCGTTAATGAAACAAGATACCGTTCACTCTGGCGAGATTGGTGCGGTGGTCGGTATACCACTCGCGGCGCTGGTCCTGGGTGGCGCCTATTGGCTAGGCTGGACCGAATCCGCAGCAGGCTGGATGCCTTTTATCTTCCTGGCGATTGTTATCGCGGGCTTCTCCATCTGGGAAGGTGGTTTTTTTGGTATCCAGGTGCCAAACACTCACTTCCGCAGTTTTAAACAGGTGGTAGACGAGGGTAAACATATCTTCTTCGTGGATGTTGAGCCGGATCAGGAATCGGTACTGGACCGGGTAATCGAACATCATCCAAGGCTGAAGATCGCCGGCACGGGAACGGCAGCCCCCCACTGGACAGTCGCCTGGCAGCACAAATGGCATCAGTTCAAACGAGTGATATCGGGTTAGCCCCGCAGGTTTGAGGGCGTCCGGAAGTGCCATCCGGACGTCGCTTATTGGCCGAAGAAAATCACCCGGCTGAGGAACACATAATCAGCCTCGGTGGCCATCAGTCCGACGAGTACCAGTAAACACAACGGTGGCACCAATATGGCGTAGACCATGGCCAACCGTTCCCAGGCCATGTGCATGAAGACGGAGACAATCAGACCTGCCTTCAACAACATGAGCGTGATGATCAGGAACCACCGGAGGTAGCCCTGGAAGTGAAAATAGTCGACGAGATACGACAACGTGCTGAGGACGAATAACAGCCCCCAGATTTTAAGGTACAAGCTGATTGGATGTTGCTGACCCTGGGTATGCGCCATCATCAGTGCTCCTCTTCAGAACCTGTTCACGACCTACCATAAATAGAAGAAAGCAAAAATAAACACCCACACCAAGTCCACGAAGTGCCAGTAAAGCCCGGCTATCTCGACGATCTGATAGTTTCCGGAGCGCTCATAATCTCCGCGCAATACTTTCATCGCCACAATGCTGAGGTAGATGACGCCGACTGACACATGCAGCCCGTGGAAACCGGTAATCATGAAAAAGCTGGCACCAAATTGCGCCGCCCCCATGGGGTTCCCCCAGGGACGCACCCCTTCTGCGATGAGCTTGCTCCATTCAAATGCCTGCATGCTGACGAAGGTCACCCCGAAGGCTGCGGTCGCCAGCATCAGGGCAGCGGTTTTCGCGCGATCACGGCGATAGGCGAAATTGACCGCCATAGCCATGGTGCCGCTGCTACTGATCAGCACAAAGGTCATGATGGCGATCAGAATAAGCGGGATTTCTCTGCCGCCAATCGTCAATGCAAACACTTCACTGGGGTTCGGCCAGGCGCTGGTGATCGTCATGCGTACCGACATGTAGCCGGTTAAAAAGCAGGTAAATACAAACGTATCGCTGAGCAGGAATATCCACATCATCGCCTTGCCCCAAGGCACCTGCCTGAAAGCCTCTCTGTCCGAGGCCCAGTCGTTGGCGATGCCCTGCCATCCCGTTGCAGGCGGCGAGCTGGGTGGATTGGATGAACTGGATTCGACTGGGGCTAGCGGGTGCGATGCCATGGCTTTTCACCTCAGGCCGCAGAATCTGGCAATGGCTTCATAGGTTGCCGGCGTACTGGTCAGCAGCGCGAATAGCACGAACCAAAGCCCCAGTAAGTAATGCCAATAGATGGCACAGAGCTCTACGCTGGCGCTGAGTTGCGGCAACGGCACGTGATGCAGGAATTTAGCGACGGTTCTGCTCCAGGCGATCAGCCCGCCCAGCAGGTGGAACCCGTGCAGGCCGGTCAACAGGTAGAAGAAACTGTTGGCCGGATTACTGGCGACAAAATAGCCCCAGGCGACAAACTGCTGCCAGACCCAGAGTTGTCCCGTCAGAAAGGCAGCTGCAAATATGCCCCCCACTGCAAAACCAATGACCGTTGCGTCCAGTCGCCCCTGTCGGGCGGCCATACGCGACCACTGCAGGGCGATGCAACTGAATACCAGAAAAGCCGTATTCAGCCATAGCTGCCATAGATTGGCTAACGGCGCCAAGGGCTCCGTCAGGGGTTGCCAGTCGGCCATTTGCGAACGTTCGATAAAGGCGACCAGAAAAAGAAAGAATAACGAGCTCACCACGGCCAGAAACAAGCGCAGGCCGACTCTTGCGTTTTGGATTCTATTGGCAGCCTCGGCGGCCTGAATATCCTCAGGACCACCACTCCAACTACCGCCGGGGTCAGCACCGTCGACGTTTCTCAATAGCAGCCTGTTCATGTCTTAACGTCCGCAATACTGGCTCCGGCACTGAGTTGCCGCATCTGCTCCAGCTCCTCGTCGGAGACCGTTTGCGGAACGAAATCCTGGTCTATTCCCGGCATGCTGTAGTCGTAGGCCCAGCGATGCACGACCGGCAGCTTCGCGCCCCAGTTACCGTGTACCGGCGGGGTGTCCGGCGTTTGCCATTCCAGACTGGCTGCGCCCCAGGGGTTACTGCCTGCCGGCTTGCCTTTGAAAGTGCTCCAGGCCAGGTTGAACAGGAACAGCAGTTGGGAAACGCCGACGATCAATGCGACCACCGTAATGAAAGAATTCAGTTCTTGCGCCGACTGCGGAATGAACGCGTAGTTGTCATAGGCGTAGTAGCGGCGTGGCATACCCTGGAACCCCAGGTAGTGCATGGGAAAGAAAATCGCGTAGGTGCCGAGAAAGGTAATCCAGAAATGCAGCTTGCCGAGGGTGTCGTTCGTCATGCGCCCGGTGACTTTCGGGAACCAATGATAAATGCCGCCGAACACCACCAGTACCGGTGCGACACCCATGACCATATGAAAATGGGCCACGACGAAATAGGTGTCCGAGAGCGGAATGTCCACGATCACATTACCGAGAAACAACCCGGTCAGACCGCCGACCAGAAAGGTGACGATAAAGGCCAGGGCAAACAGCATCGGTACGGTCAAATGAATGTCGCCCCGCCACAGGGTCAGAATCCAGTTGTAGACTTTCAGTGCGGTCGGCACCGCGATGATCAAGGTGGTGGTGGCGAAGAAAAAGCCAAAGTACGGGTTCATTCCGCTGACATACATATGGTGTGCCCAGACCACAAAACTGAGTACGCCAATCGCAATAATGGCCCACACCATCATTCGGTAGCCGAAGATACCTTTACGCGCATGCGTGCTGATCAAGTCGGAGACCAGACCAAACGCCGGGAGAGCAACGATATAGACTTCCGGGTGGCCGAAAAACCAGAACAGGTGCTGGAATAATATCGGGCTGCCACCTTGGTGATCGAGCTGCTGCCCCAGCGAGATGATCGCCGGCATAAAGAAGCTGGTGCCCAACAGCTTGTCGAACAGCGTCATGATCGCGCTGACAAACAACGCCGGGAAAGCCAGCAAGGCCATAATCGAGGCCATGAAGATTCCCCATACGGAGAGCGGCATGCGAAACAATGTCATGCCGTGCGTGCGCGCCTGCAACACCGTGGTGACGTAGTTCAACCCGCCCATGGTGGTTGCGACGATAAAAATCGCCAGTGAGACGAGCATCAGTACGATGCCCCACTCGGTCCCCGGTGTCCCCTTGGTAATGGACTGTGGCGGATAGAGCGTCCAGCCCGCACCGGTGGGGCCGCCAGAAACAAAGAAACTGGCGAGCAACACCAGTACCGCGAGCAAGTAGGTCCAGTAACTCAGCATGTTGACGTAGGGGAAGACCATGTCACGGGCCCCCACCATCAGCGGGATCAGATAGTTGCCGAAGCCGCCGAGAAACAAGGCCGTCAGCAAATAAATGACCATGATCATGCCGTGCATGGTCATCGCTTGATAGTAAGTACTGGCGTCCATGAACCCCAAACTACCGGGGAAGCCTATCTGCAAGCGCATCAAATCGGACAACACCACGGCGATGATGCCCACGAATATAGCCGTCAAGGAATACTGAATGGCGATGACCTTGTGGTCCTGACTCCAGATATATTTGGTCAGGAAACTCTTGGGCTCGTGCAGTGCTTCTGTTTCGGCTTGCTCCGCATAGGCCATCACGTCATCCTCCAACTGAAGTTTCGGTGTATTGCTGGCTGCTTACGGCTACTTTCCTGGCTCCGCCTTGCTCGTATCAGCGTCGGCATTCGCTTTGGATTTGATAAAAGCGATCAGTGCGCTCAACTCCTTATCACTCGGCGTAAAGGTCGGCATGATGGGTGCATAACCCTTGACGATTTTGGCGTTAGGCTTGAGAACCGATTCTTTTATATAGTCCTCATCGACCTTTATCCTCGTACCGTCCTCAAGGGTTTCTGTCTTGCCATACAGGCCCTGCCAGCTGGGACCAACGCCCTTGCTGCCATCGACACTGTGGCAGGCCAGACAGCCGAACGACTTGGCCAGTTGCTGTCCCTGCGCCGCCAAGTCTTCACCTGGGGCAGAAAGCTCATCGCCTTGGCGCGCGGTACCCAGTGATTTGATCAGGGTGACGAGAGCACCCAGTTCATCATCATTGAGAGTATAGGCCACCATGACCGGCGGGTAGCCCTGCACCCGCCGGGCCTTTGGATCGAGAATCGCCGATTTAAGGTAAGCCTCATCGACCTGCACACTGGTGCCATCGGCAAGCTGTTCAGTGCGGCCGTACAGCCCTTTCCATCCCGGGCCGAGACTGGCACTGCCATCCTGGCTATGGCAGGCGTTGCAACCGTACTTCTCGACCAACAGCCGGCCTTTTTCCAGCACGCTGTCGCGACTGGGTTTGGCAGCTGCCGCTAATGTCTGCGCAAAAGTCGGTTGGCTGCTCAGCCATTGATCGAAGGCGTTCTGTTCGTCCACGATCATATGGCCGCGCATGTTGTAATGCCCTACGCCACAATACTCAGCGCACATAATTTCATATTGCCCGGTTTTAGTTGGCGTAAACCAAAAGTACGACACCATCCCCGGCACCATGTCCATCTTGCCGCGCATTTGCGGTACATCGAAATCGTGCAGTACATCTTTAGAACGCAGTAAAACTTTTACCGGCTTATCGAGCGGGAGGTGAACTTCATTGTTGAGTATCAATATATCGTCCTGCCCTGCAGGATCCTTGAGATCAAGACCGAAAGGGTTGATGGAATCAGCAAACTTGATATCCGACTTTCCCAACTTCCCGTCTCGACCGGGAAAACGAAAAGCCCACTGCCACTGTTGGGCAACCACTTCAAGTTCATAAGCTTTTTTCGGCACCCGGACGAAATCACTATAAACAACCAGGCCTGGCGCCAACATCGCGGCAATACCGACCGACGTAACGATAATTAACCATAACTCCAATTTCTTATTGCCTGGCTGGTAAGCCGCCCTGGCACCGTCCTTGTGACGATAACGCATCACGGCGACCGCCATAAATACCGTGATGGCGATGAAAAATATTCCGCTGATGACCAGGGTGATGAACTGGGTGGTGTCTATTGACCCCCAGTTGGAAGCGGCCGGTGTCGCATGCCAAGGCGCCAGGATGTTGAACAACACTGATGCAACAACGATTAGAATCAAGATAATTGCTATTGCCATTTTCTCTTCATCCTATTCCTGTCACGCGTGGATTATGCAAAAGCATCGCCACTTAACAGCATCGTCAAATTAATATTAATCTGACGTCCCAGCAGAGCAGACAAGCACCACTGCTCCTGACGGTAAAGTCAGCAAGAAGTATAGTGCAGGAACGGAGCAAGCGCTTTTCCTGAAGTACCGTGACGCACGAGCATTCCAACTCCAACAGTAAGTTAATTAGTTAAATCCATTCGCCACCTATAGCTAAAGATATTCAGCATCACGCCTCCCTGTACTCAATTGGGCATAGCGACTTGTTTCCGATCAGTCAAAATAATCAGGATCGAGCCCCACGCCCCCAAGCGACGCCCGGTTGCCAGCTATACTTAATTTCTGATTACGGACGGTAGAGATCGACCAGAAGTGGCCCGAGCTACAGAGTCCAGCAGTCCACAACGGAGGTTCCGTCATGAGTGCCTTGACGATCGAAGGCTGGTGCAAAATCAGCGGCGCCCAAAAATCCACCCCGGTGGGAGAGATCCATTTTGACGTCGATGCCCCCCTCCACCTGCGCCTGGAGGAAGCTGAAGAACGCCTGCAGAAGACCCATGAGCGTGAAGCCATGGTCGATGTCGACATGAGTTCAATGGATTTGATCCTGCCCGAGGGATACGGCCCCTTGTCCGACTGCCAAATGCGCGTCTATTTGCAACACGAACGCGGTCAGTTCCATCTGGTCGGACATCGAGCAAGCGATGGAAGCTTGATCTATACCAATGCGGTATTGATTGATCAGCTGCTTGAGTAGCGACTACGTGATTCTCGGCATCGGGTTTTCTCTGCGGGGGAAGCGCGGTGTCAAAAACTCATCTTTGTAAACAGAAAATGCAGAGACAAGAAAAACCGGTCCTCAGTGACCGGTTTTTCATGCCCGCCATTCAGCAATAACACGCGTTGAACTGGCATTGAAGGAATCAGAAACACTCCAGCGCTGCTCCTGGACACCGTGTCTTGCGGTGGTTCCTACACTGTTCCCTACCACTCATCCATTCTGTCGCCACCAGCGGTGGTTATAGTGTTGATAACTTATTTTCAGTAGGTATAGTAACCACCTACACAGCACAGGGAAGTGATGTGAATAGCCGATATTTGATAACCCAAATCGTCGCAGACGGCTGGTATCTGGTACGGGTCAGGGGCAGCCATCACCACTTCAAGCATCCTGTGAAGCCCGGTCTGGTCACCGTCCCACACCCGAAAAAGGATTTACTGACCAAAACGGCCGTCAGCATCCTGCAACAGGCCCTGCTGTATTGAACCGGCGAACAGCACCCAGAGGACAACGAACATGCTTTACCCAATTGCGATTTCAATGGGCGATAACGAACACGCCTGGGGCGTGGAAGTGCCGGATATTCCGGGCTGTTTCTCGGCCGGTGATGACCTGGACGATGCGATCGCCATGGCGCGCGAAGCCATCGAAGGCCACTTCGAGATACTCGCCGAAGACGGCTCGGCGATTCCACCCGCCAACAAGGTCACCGTACACGCGGCCAATCCGCAGTACGCCGGCGCTACCTGGGCATTGGTGGACATCGATGTCACCAAGTACCTGGGCAAGGCTCAGAAACTCAACATCACCCTGCCCGGCTATCTGCTGACCCGTATCGACGAATACGTGCTGCATCACCCGGAAGAAAAAAGCCGTTCCGGCTTCCTCGCCTCGGCGGCGTTGAAAGTGTTGCAACAGGGCTGAGGGCAACAGCTTCAGGCCTGATGCAGCAACGGCCTTTAGCGGGTCGCCACAATGAATAAACGCGGGAACGGCAGCAACACCGAACCATCGGCCAGCACCGGGAAGAATGGCTCTAACGCAGCCAGGTATTGCTCGAGGTACTGAGCTTTTTCCGCCTCGTCGAGCGGTTCAAGAAACGGCCGCAAACCGCTGCCCTTGAACCACTCGACCACGGCCGCAGGACCGCCCGCCAGCGGGTGATGGTAGGTGGTGCGCCACACATCGACCCGCGAGGCGCACGAACACAGCATCTGGTAGTAGGTATTGGCATCGTCGAGGGTCGTCCGTTGCCCGGCGATATCCGCAAGCTTGCGGGCCCAAGGCCCGTTATTGGCGACTTCACGCATCATTCGATGCGACGGTTGATCGAGGTTGTCGGGCATTTGAATCGCCAGGCTGCCACCCGGTGCGAGCTTGGCCACCAGCGACGGCAACAGCGTGGCATGGTCGGGTAACCACTGGAACACCGCGTTGGCGAAGATCACATCGAACGGGCCGGGCTCGCTCCAGGCGGCGATATCGGCAATGTCGAAACGTACGTCCGGCAAGCGTTTGCGGGCGGCGTCGATCATGTCGGCCGAGCTGTCCAGCCCACGCACCGCGGCGTTGGCAAAACGCTGCACGAGCAATTCGGTAGAGTTGCCGGGGCCACAGCCGATGTCGATCACCGAACGCGCATCGGTGTTCGGGATAGCCGCCAGCAAATCGCGCGCCGGGCGCGTGCGCTCATCTTCGAAAGCCACATACTGTTTGGCAGACCAGCTCATCGCGTACTCCTGTAACGGATCAGGACATGAGCGACGCGCTAGACTCTGCGTTTCGCTCGTGGGGCGCCAGTAAGCGACGGCCCAACCAAGTTCGTCAAGACTCGGCTGGATGAGAGGGAACGCGATTCGTAGCAGCTGCCGGAGGCTGCGTTCGGCTGCGCAGCAGTCGTAAACCCTGAATCCACGGTTAACCTGAAAGAACGCGTTGCCTGATTTTACGAGCGCTTCGCACTCGAACGCAGCCTTCGGCAGCTGCTACGTATTGTCATGAATTCGAGATCGTGACAGCGTCCGGACAGCACAAAAAAGCGACCCGAAGGTCGCTCTTTTTTGATTCGGCGAAACGCTGGATCTAGTGGGCCCAGCCCCCGCCTTGCCAATGCCAGCCATCGTTGCGCTGTTCCCAATGCGGGTGCACGTAACGATAACCCCGGCGTTCCGGTTCCCAGTGCCCACGAACGGCGACATAACGCCCGCCTTCCCAGCGCCAGTAACCGCGCGACCAGACATAACCTGGCCGGCCCGCGGGCTCCACTTCGATCACCTGGACCGGTGGTGGCTGCGGCGCGATGACTTCGACGTACTCGCGTGGTGGCGGACGCCGATCGTGAACCACACGCTCCTGTACGCAACCGGAGGCCGCGATGACCACTGCTACCAATGCCGCGTAACGTAACAACATGCTGCCTCCTGAGGCTCATCGGCCAATAGAGTAACCCTGTACAACCATGCCCCCTTTACCGCCGCGCTCCTGCTTGGCGTATGAATATTTGTACCAGTAGATATCTGTCTAATACCTGAACCCACCTAAAGGAACTGTGTAAAGAAAAGTTGACCTTCCACAGATCGCAGAACCTGCGAGAAGTTGCTACAAAGCACTGCTACCAAATTCAAGGACCCGATGCAGTTCGTGGTGTCGGCGGCTGGGATACCCACGTCAATCAAGGCAGCACCAGCGGCCAACTGGCCAACAACCTGGCGAACCTCGGTGAAGGCCTGGTCGCCTATGCCCAGGCGCTGGGGGAAGAGTGGAACAACACCACCGTGGTGGTGCTCTCGGAGTTCGGCCGTACCTTCCGTGAAAACGGCTCCAGGGGCACCGACCACGGGCATGGCACGGTGTACTGGGTACTCGGCGGCAACGTTCGCGGTGGACGCATCGTGGGTGAACAGGTGGCGGTCAACCCACAAAGCCTGCTGCAAAACCGCGATTACCCGGTGCTCAACAATTATCGGAACCTGCTCGGTGGTTTACTTGGCAGGACCTGGGGCTTATCCGCTTCGCAGTTGCAGAACGTATTTCCCGGTGCGCGTCCGGACGCATTGCAGTTGCTCTGATCGGCGATCGGCGCAAGGCTTGCTCAAAGCCATCGACGGTCAATTCTCCGACACCCTGGAAGTGAAGCTGCCGAGGTCGGTAATCGTTGCTCAATGGCACACAATTCAGAGGGAAATCAACGCTTGGGAAACGTTCTGGATCACCACTTCCTTATCGCCAAATCATCGGAAATTAGAAGCAAAACTACCGTTCGTCGAACGAAGCCCCGTCTGTTTTGACAGCTTAAGACGGACATCTATATTCCAGACGCGGCCTGTTGGAAGGAACCTGGGCCGGTCACTTTTATAGGCAAGGAGCCAGGCCAGCTCGTACCTTGTGATCGGTAGGTTCCCCATAGTAGCGCGCTTACAGCAGCCGTATGGCAATCAAGCGTTGTTGTGCCTGGTAGACGCCAGGCCCTCACTATGAACAAGGAGCTTTACTATGTCTCGAGTCACGGATGTGCTTGTTTCGATCGACACCGAATCCATTCTGAAAAACTACCCGAACATCAGCAAAAATCCCAACGCGCCAACGCTTATCGATGTCAGTCATGTGTACATGGTCACCAACCGGGACAACGTGATCAATGGCCAGGCCGGTGGCGAACTGAATCTGAAAGCCTCCGTCGGTGACCTGATTCGCTGGCGTGAAACCAGCCTGTCGCAGAGCTTCGAAACAGCGGTAATTTTCTACAAGTTCATCGGCAACGCGGGTAATGAGCTGATCTCGACACCGACGCCACGCAAGGCCACCGCATGTGTTGCCGTGCCAAACACCAGCAACCCGTCAGTGCCTAGCTGCCAGAAAGTCGATAACCATTACTGGTCTTCGGAAACCCTGGCCACCGGCAGCGTGACCTATCACTTCAACTTCCTGATCGTGAACCGGGACTGCCAGATTGTAGGTTGCTGCTCGTGGGATCCGTTCATCACCATCCGTAACTGATCTGGACGGCCCCTTGGCGACAAGGGGCCGTCCCCTCTACCTCGCGCCCCGACTGGAACTGGATGTCTTGCGTAAGCCGCAGCGGTGGCCGCGATCGACCCACATCATGAAAGGAAGCCGTGATGTCTACAGATACCAGCGCAAATCCGTCATCCACCACTGAGCAGGCAACCAATGTGTTGCTGATTATCGACGCCGAAACCCTGCTCACCCGCTACCCGGAACCGAGCCTCGACCCGCAGAAACCGACCGTGATCGAGGACGGCTTCATTTTCACCTTTGGCGCGTCCCTGGGGACAACGCCAACGTCCAAGAGCCCTTGCCTTGAACTACCGGCAAGTTCAACCAAAACCTTCCACATCCGTGGCCGAACCGTCGGCCTGCACGCCGAACACAGCGTGGTATTTTACAACCTGACTGTGGGCGACGCCGGTGTGTTCTCAAAACCGCATCTGGTGGTGCATAACGGCCAGACCTTGCCCGCCCCCAATCCCGAATCCCCCACCGAACCGCTCGCGGTAAAAGCCGATGATCACTACTGGCATTGCCAGCAGCTGAGCACCGGAGTCGAGCAGTGCGAGCTGAGCTTTATGCTGGTGAACAGCAGCTGTGAAGTGCTGGGGTATTTCAGTTGGACGGTTGGGGTAAAGCTGTCGAGCTAAAGTGCCCGGACTGTTTTTGTGGCGAGGCTCGAAGCGGTACCGGCTCGCCACCTACTTTGTAGCAGCTGCCGAAGGCTGCGTTCGGCCCGCGTAGCGGCCGTAAATCTGGCACCGCATCATTTCTGAGGTACAGAGAACACGGTTTTGCGAGGGTTTCACCCTCGAACGCAGGCTTCGCCAGCTGCTACGGATCGAGTGAGCATGCATGACTCAACCATCCACCCGACCCGATTGGCTGTTGGCCTGAAGGGCCCTTGCCATATGCAAATGGTTTTCGAGCTTGGGCAGGGTTTCTGCAACGAAGGCCTTGAGTTCCGGCACGTCGGTGGTTTGTGCTTCCTGCTTCAACTGTTCGATGGTTTCCTGGGTGGTTTTCACCTGGCTGGCGGCAAAGGCCGTGTCGAAGGAGTCGCCGTCCTTGACCTCAGGAATCAGCGCCTTGGCCTTGCTGGCCACCTCGTCTCTGGGGGCGACGGGCAGATCGAGTTTCTTGGCGATTTTCGCCAGATGCTGGTTAGCCGTGGTGCGGTCGTTGATCACCACAATCGTGTAATCCTTGACCTCTTTGGATTCGGTTTTCTGGTGAGCCAGGCGGCTGGCTTCGATGTCTGCCATACCTTTGACCGAGGTGTCATTGATGAAGTCGGTTGGCGACTGGGCAAAAGCGTTGCTGGCGCCCAGGCCTAGCAACACGACAAAACTGATGGTCGATAATCGGCTGGCCATACGGCTCATGGTCACGCCCTCCTTGAACAGGCAAATGAGTGCAACGGGTTTCCCCGCCTGACGTCTGAAGTTAAAACACCGCAAAGGTTTAGAAAAATTGCACCGGCCGCGACGAACGGCGCCCGAATGGAAGCCGAATCAGACGCGGTCCAGCCGTCCACTCAGGCGTTTGACTGCGTACATGGCCTCATCCGCATGCTTGAACAATTGCTTTTCTTCGCTGCCATGCTCGGGGTAGAGCGCGATGCCGATACTCGGCAGGATGTTCAGGGTATGGCTCTCCAGGCGCATCGGCTGGCCAAGCACCTGACGGATTTTGATCGCCACACGGGCTGCATCTTCGGCGGCCTGAATGCTGTCGAGCAAGACCACAAACTCATCACCGCCAATGCGCGCCACCGTATCGGACTCACGCACACAGCCTTGCAGTCGATTGGCCACCGCTTGCAGCAACATGTCGCCGACGCCATGGCCATAGGTGTCGTTGACCTGTTTGAAGTGGTCCAGGTCGACGTACAGCAGCGCCATGCGTCCAGAGTTTCTTCTGGCTTTACCGAGGGCAGCAGTCAGGCGTTCACGCAACAGTTCGCGGTTAGGCAAGCGGGTCAACTGGTCGTGCTGCGCCATGAATTGCAACCGGCAGTGCAATTGCTTGCGCTCAATGGCTGCCGCGAGCTGGGCACAAACGTATTGCAGCAGCTCCTTGTCGCGCTCGGTATAGCGTTCGCCACCGGGTACGCTTTTGACGATCAGCGCACCGATGGTGCCTTTCTGTGAGTTCAGCGGCACACCCAGCCAGCAGGGTGAGTCCTGGCCATTTCCAACCTCGAACAGTCCGGGCATCGAGAAAGGTTGGTCAGGCGTCACCAGCACCGGCTGCCCCGTTTCGATCACCTCGGTGCAAAGCCGGCCGGTAACGCTGCACAGCGGATCGCTCTCGTGTTCGTCGACGTGGTACGGGAAACTCAATTGCTCGCAGTGCTCGTCATAGAGCGCCACCGAGAAGTTCAGCGCCGGCAGCCATTCGCCAATCAATTGATGAACGAGCTTGAACAGCGCCAGCAGATCCTCAGCAGCATGGGCTGCTTCGGAGATCGCGTACAGTGCGGCCTGCCGGGACTCTGCCTGTTTGCGCTCGGTGATGTCACGGGCCACGGCGATGCGCAGTTGATCGACTTCAGACCAACGCGCCGACCAGAGAAGATGCACCACCTGACCATCCTTGCGCAGGTAGCGGTTTTCGAAGTTCGGGTTGGGTTGGCCGCGCATGATTTCCCGAGCGGCGTCCAGGGTCCGTTGGCGATCGGCCGGGTGGACCATCTCGATCATCGACTGGCCGATCAGCTCGTCCGGGGTGTAGCCGAACACTCGCTCGCTGGCGGCACTGACAAAGACGAAGCGCCCCTGGCTATCGACCGCACACACGACGTCGAGCAAAAGATCGATGTAACTCGCCAGCGGCGCGGAATTACTGGTGGTCATCGTGGATGGATACTGTCCAAAAGTGCAGCCGTGAGTATCAATCCCTGGACCCGGCATCGCTGAAACGGATGTCCTGATGCAGCTGTCGCAGCCCTGCGCGCAGCCTCAAACCTTGTTCGTCAGCAACCCTGGCACCGCGTGCAGCAAGGCATTGATGGCGAAACCGGTGAACATTACCCCGCAAATCCGGGTAATTGCCAGCTCATGACGCTGATACAACATGCGCACCCGACGAGTGCCCACAATGCCGATCAGAATAGCGTATGCGGCGATACCGCCAACGAAACTCGGAAAGATCAGCTATGGACATGCCGGGAGTGCGCCCGGTCACGGAGTGAAAAACTTCATCCCGGCATAAGGTCTCTGGCGGCACGCCTCAAGTCGCGACACCAGATCCCCGACATGGGCCTCGATCTTGTGCCCATCCGGATCCAGAAAATAGAACACCACGCTGCAGTCCAGATCAGTGACCGCCGGGGTCAGATGGTTGAGGCCGGAGAGCATGCAGGAATACCTTGTGGGTGATGTTTTGAATCAAAGGTTCTGGGGGCAACAGACAAATGGGGCTAGCAGCGCCCCCCTGACAGCGATGTAGTATGTTGTATTACAAACCACTACATCGAGACTGCCATGTCCGTCATGTCTTTGCGCCTGCCAGACGAAATCGCCGAGACTCTCGCCAATTTGGCTAAAGCGACAGGCCGCAGCAAATCTTTTCTCGCCGTAGATGCGCTACGTGAATACCTGGCTCGAGAGGCCTGGCAAATCGAAGAAATCCAACATGCCTTAAAAGAGGCTGACGCTGGAGATTTTGCCAGTGACGAAGACGTAAATGCCTTGGCCCGCAAGTGGGCAAACAATGCGCGTTGAGTGGCTGAAAACCGCACTAAAAAATATTGATGACGAAGCCGCTTACATCGCGCTGGAAAGTCCAAAAGCCGCAGCTGACTTCGTCAAAGCCATCTTCACCAGTATCGAGCACCTTGCCCAATTTCCTGCGATTGGCCGTGAAGGCCGTCTGCCCGGCACTCGAGAGTGGGTACTAGCCGATCGCCCCTACGTCATCCCTTATAGAGTCCGCCAAGGGCGTTTGCAGGTTCTGCGAGTGTTCCACACCCGCCGTCTACCCCCCGGAACATGGTAGGTCTCAACCTGTGTCATGAGCCCTGCAATTCTTTCGGAACAACATACCGCTGACCGTCATACCGTAGCGTCGTCAGTACCGTTTTCCCCACTGTATCTTTGGATTCGCATTCGCCATTTTTCACCGAGTCTTGCGAGCCGGTGGTCACCGATTTAACGATCAGGTCGGCAAAGCCGTGGCTGCTGGTTTTGGCTATATCCAGAGTGCGTTTGATGTTCGAGAACTCGCCCGCACAGTTGGTATCCCACTCACCGCTAGCGGATTCGATCACCAGTTGCTCCAGTACCGGGCGCAGCGTGTTGCCTTCGCGAACATACAGCGACAGTTGGGACTCGCCGAAAGGATTGGCCCGCGACGAGCCAGTGAAACCTGCCCGCACGCCGAACGCTCGCAGATCGGAGGTGAGTTTGTAGCGCGCGGTATCGATGCTCAGCCCATCGAACCGGATGGCATCGGAGCTGAACACCGAGGCTTTGGAATAGTGGGCCAGCGGCTTGCCATCAACGTTGGACACCACCGCCAGTTTCAAGTCGTACATACCCATGCCGTCAGGCTCATCGCTATGAGTCGAGTCCGGCTCAATCTGCGACAGTGCAGTGATAGTCTGGCCGCTGTAGGCCGGCCAGTCCTTGCACACCGAATAACCCGGTACACCCTCGGGCAATGGCGGTGTTACACACTCGGCATACGCCTGGGTCGCGCCCAGCGCACCACTCATTGCCACACATCCCAACCAGCTGTATTTCAAGGTCATTCCCTGTTCCTTGTGAACGTCATCAATCGATAAAAGATCAGCCCTGCACTATCGCCCGCCCGGTCTGCCGATTCAACCCGTTCGATACAGCAGTTCAAAACGCGCTGCGAAAGATCTCCTCGATCTGCCGCTGATCTGCCGCCCGTGGATTGGTCAGGCCGCAGGCATCTTTCAAGGCGTTGGCGGCAAGGATCGGAATGTCTTGCAGCTTGGCGCCGAGGTCGCGCAAACCGCCGGGGATTTCCACATCCCTGGCCAACGCGCGGATCGCCACGATGGCCGCTTGGGCGCCCTCTTCCGGACTGACACCGAGGGTGTCGGCCCCCAGAGCCTGCGCCACTACCGCCAGGCGTTCGGCGCAGACCGCGGCGTTGAAGCTTTGTACGTGCGGCAGCAGTACCGCGTTGCACACACCGTGGGGCAAGTCATAAAAGCCGCCCAACTGGTGCGCCATCGCGTGCACAAACCCCAACGAAGCATTGTTGAATGCCATACCGGCGAGGAACTGCGCATACGCCATGTTTTCCCGGGCGATCATGTCGCTGCCGTCGTGCACGGCCAAGCGCAGGTTGCGGCTGATCAGCTCGATGGCTTTCAGTGCGCAGGCGTCGGTGATCGGGTTGGCGGCCGTGGAAACGTAGGCTTCGATGGCGTGGGTCAAGGCGTCCATGCCGGTAGCGGCGGTCAGGCCCTTGGGCATCGCCGCCATCAGCGCCGGGTCGTTGACCGACAGCAGCGGCGTGACGTTGCGGTCGACGATGGCCATTTTCACGTGGCGCGATTCGTCGGTGATGATGCAGAAACGGGTCATCTCGCTGGCAGTGCCGGCGGTGGTGTTGATCGCGATCAGCGGCAATTGCGGCTTGGCTGATTGGTCGACGCCTTCGTAATCGGCGATCTTGCCGCCGTTGGTGGCGCACAACGCAATGCCTTTGGCGCAATCGTGGGGCGAGCCGCCGCCCAGGGAAATCACGCAATCGCACTGGCTGCGCTGCAGCAGTTCCAGGCCGCTCTCGACGTTGGCGATGCTCGGGTTCGGTTTGGCACCGTCGAAAATCACCGAGTCGATGTCCTGCATCGCCAGTTTTTCAGCGATCAACCCTGCCACGCCAGCCTTGGCCAATCCTGCGTCCGTCACGATCAAGGCCTTGCGAAATCCATAGTTGCGAATGGCATTCATGGCTTCGTCGAGGCAACCGGTGCCCATGATGTTCACGGCAGGAATGAAAAACGTGCTGGTCATCACCAATCCTCTTCGATAGAGCCGAACCGGCAACCCCGATTCAGCGGAGGCCCAAAGGATCGACCCATCCGTTACCGCGCATCTTGATCTGGCTCAACACCCGGTCGTGATAAAGTCTGCGCCCTGCACTCCACCCGCTTGAGATGACCGACGCGATGACCGATTTCCAGGAATTTGATGCCCGACTAGAAGACTGGAATGCGTTGCGCGCAACCACCCCGTTCAGCGGCCTGCTGGTGGGCAACGGCGCCAGCCGTGCGGTGTGGGATGACTTTGGTTACGACTCGCTGTTCGAGAACGCCCGCACGGTCGAAGAAAAGCCGTTGAGCCAGTCCGAACTGAGCGTGTTCGACGCAATGCAAACCCGCAGTTTCGAGCAAGTGCTTAGTGCACTGAAAACCACCAGCCGGGTCAACAAGGCCCTGGCCGTGAGCTCCGCCGCGCCGCGCAATCGCTACTACGCAATCAAGGAAGCGCTGATCAACACCGTGCACGCGGTGCACATCCCGTGGCGTCTGGTACAGCCGTCAAGCCTGGCGGCAATCAATCAGGAATTGAGCACCTATCCGACGGTGTTCACCACCAACTACGACTTGCTCAATTACTGGGCGATCCAGCACCAACCCAATACCATCAGCGACCTATTTCACGGCACCGAGCCGAGCTTCGACCTGAGTACCAGTACCGCGGATAAAACCCGCCTGCTCTACCTGCACGGCGGCTTGCATCTGGTGCGCAACCAGGACGGCACCGCGCGCAAACTGACCTCGACGGAGGGCACACTGCTGGGCAGTTTTGCGATCAACAACACGATCAAGACGCTGGACGACGTGCCGCTGTTCGTCAGCGAAGGCAGCTCTGAAGACAAGCTCAAGACCATCCGCAGTTCGGATTACCTGTCGTTCTGCTACGACCAGTTACTCAAGCAAAGCGACGCGCTGTGCATCTTCGGCCACAGCCTGGGCAAGCAGGACGCTCACATCGTGCATGCGCTGCGCCAGGCACAACCGAAGACCGTGGCGATCTCGATTTACCCGCGCAGCGCGGCGTTCATCCAGAGCCAGAAGCGGCATTACGCGAAGGTGTTTGAAGGGACCGGTGTGGCGCTGAGGTTTTTTGATTCGAAGAGCCATGCGTTGGGTAGCCCAACACTGAGTGTGCCGGTCGAACGCTGACACCTGTGGCGAGGGAGCTTGCTCCCGCTCGGTCGCGCAGCGGCCGCAAACCAGAATGCGCGGTGTGTCTGACGCAATCGTGTTGCTGATTTCGGGGCTGCTTCGCACCCCAGCGGGAGCAAGCTCCCTCGCCACAAAAGCTGTGCTCTCAAGTCAGAACCTGCAGCTCCAGCTCACTCCTCGCCGCGATGCAGCACCAGCAACTGCGCCTGCACCTCGCCCACCGAGCGCAGGCGATGCGGTTCTTGCGCGTTGAAGTGCAGCGCATCGCCACGGTTCAAAATCACCCGTTCGCTCATGAAGTCGACTTCGACCTGGCTTTCATGGACAAACAGAAACGAGCGTCACGGGCTGCATTCCCACGCAGAGCATGGGAACGATCATCAGCAGCCTTTAAAACACCGGCAACGTCTTGTCCTTGATCACCTTGGTCGGCCCGTTGGCCTTGACGCTGGCGATGCCTTTTTCCAGTGCGGTGTCTGAAGAATAGGCTTCACTGCTGCCGATGATCTGATGATTGGCAGCCGTGAGATTGAAGTAAGGATGGCCATCCTTGGTGGTTTTTTTCTCGTAGCGTTCATCCAGTGGGCTATTGGCCTGAACCGAGGCGATGCCGTCATCAGCAGCGCTGCGCGTGGTGTACAGCTCGCTGGTAAGAATGGTCTCGGCGTTGGCCGCCTTCAGCACAAAGCGGAACTGGCCAGTGATGCTTTTGCTCAACTCGTACCATCCGGACATGCTCGTTCTCCTTGGAGATTGAGAGGTTCGCGCTTCAGAGTAAAGACCAGGTCGGGGTTTCTGTCGCCTGTACCGGCCTCATCGCGGGCAAGCCTTGCTCCTACGGTTCAATAGCGTTTGTGCGCACCGCGCAGGAGCAAGGCTTGCCCGCGATGGGGCCCTCAAGATCAATACAAACCCACTTACTTCACCACCGCGCGCACCACCGATAACTCCGGCGTCGTCACCCGGCGCTGGCTCAGGTAACGCGTGCAGCTGACCCGCAGGAACGAGGCGAAGTTCACCACTTCGCCCCGGTAGTCCATCACCTCTTCGTAGAGCTTGGCGATCAACTGGTTGGTGGTCATGCCATCGACTTCGGCGATCTCGCTGAGGATGTCCCAGAACTGGTTCTCCAGCCGCAGCGTGGTCACCACCCCGCAGATGCGCAGCGAGCGCGAGCGTGACTCGTAGAGGATCGGGTCGGCTTTGACGTACAGCTCGCACATGCGCAGGCCTCCGCTTACAAAGTGATTTTGGTGCCCAGCAGACCAAGGAAACCGGCCAGCCAGCTCGGGTGTGCCGGCCAGGCTGGAGCCGTCGCCAGATTGCCCTGAACGTGGCCTTGCGTCACCGGGATATCGATGAACGTGCCACCGGCCAAACGCACTTCTGGCGCACAGGCCGGATAAGCGCTGCATTCGCGACCTTCAAGAATCCCCGCCGCCGCCAACAATTGCGCACCATGGCAGACCGCCGCAATCGGTTTGCCGGCCTTGTCGAAAGCTTGCACCAGTTGTAGGACTTTTTCGTTCAGGCGCAGGTATTCCGGCGCCCGCCCACCCGGCACCAGCAACGCGTCGTAGTCCGCCGCATCGACCTTGGCGAAGTCGAAGTTCAGTGCGAACAGGTGACCGGGTTTCTCGCTGTAGGTCTGGTCGCCTTCGAAGTCATGGATCGCGGTGCGCACGGTCTGCCCGGCGGTTTTGTCCGGGCAGACCGCGTGCACTGTGTGACCGACCATCAGCAGTGCCTGAAACGGCACCATCACTTCGTAGTCTTCGACATAATCGCCGACCAGCATCAGAATTTTTTTCGCGGCCATGGGGATGACTCCTCTGGTAAAAATTGGGCAGGAAGGAGTATTCAAGGTAGTCCGAATCCAGCGAGGCGGGTAATAACCAGCTACTACGTAAAGCAGCGCACTCCCTGTAGCACGCAGATGCCTTTGTGGCGAGGGGGCTTGTCCCCGTTGGGGCGCGCAGCGGCCCTCAACCCCTACACCGTTTTCTTTCAGACAAACCGCGTCAATCTGTTTACGACTGCTTCACCCGAACGCGGACCGGCCGACGGGGGCAAGCCCCCTCGCCACAGGATTTGCGGTTGCTTCAAAACTGTACGTGTCACTCTGTGCCTAGCTGTAGCAGCGCTGCGCTCAAGGTTTATGGCTAGATGAACACTCTCCCGCCACTTCAGAATTCTGGTTACCGTTATGTCCTCCCGCGAAAACACCGGCATGGCGCTGGGCCTGCTCGGCGTCGTCATCTTCAGCCTGACCCTGCCCTTCACCCGGATCGTGGTGCAAGAAGTCCATCCGCTGCTCAATGGCCTGGGCCGAGCGTTGTTCGCGGCGATTCCGGCGGCGATGTTGTTGCTCTGGCGTCGGGAGAAATGGCCGACCTGGAAACAGATCAAAGGCCTGACGCTGGTGATTGCCGGAGTAATTCTAGGTTTCCCGGTACTCTCGGCCTGGGCGATGCAAACACTGCCGGCGTCTCATGGCGCACTGGTCAACGGTTTGCAGCCCTTGTGCGTAGCGCTGTATGCAGCGTGGTTGTCCCATGAGCGACCGTCGAAAGCCTTCTGGGCCTGTGCCGCATTGGGCAGCGCGTTGGTCCTGGGTTACGCCTTGATCAGCGGTGCCGGCAGCATCCAGGCCGGTGATCTGTTGATGCTCGGGGCGATTGCCATCGGTGGTCTGGGTTACGCCGAAGGTGGCCGGTTGGCCAAGGAGATGGGCGGCTGGCAAGTGATCTGCTGGGCGCTGGTGCTGTCGACACCGCTGTTGATCGGCCCGGTGACGTATCTGGCGCTGCAGCACCAAGGCGAGATTTCGGCGAAAACCTGGTGGGCCTTCGGTTACGTGTCGCTGTTCTCGCAGTTCATCGGCTTCTTCGCCTGGTACGCCGGGCTGGCGATGGGTGGCATCGCCCGGGTCAGTCAGATCCAGTTGCTGCAGATCTTCTTCACCATCGCCTTCTCGGCGCTGTTCTTTGGCGAACACATCGAACCGATTACCTGGCTGTTTGCGGTCGGGGTGATTGTCACCGTGATGCTCGGGCGCAAGACGGCAGTGCGCCCGGCGCAACCGGGTACGTTACCGGCGGGTATTCAGATCAAGCCGTTCAAATAAGCAGCCCATCGGCTCGCAGCAGCGTTTCCAGACAATGCTCGCTGATGTGGTAGAACGCCTTGAGCTCCTGGATTTTCACCAACAGCTGGGCCGGGTCCACCGGCTCCGCACGTTTGACTGCCAGGATCATCTTGTTCTTGTTGGTGTGGTCCAGGGAGATGAACTCGAAGACCTTGGTTTCATACCCGCAGGCCTCGAGGAACAACGCCCGCAGGCTGTCGGTGACCATTTCCGCCTGCTGACCGAGGTGCAAACCGTATTGCAGCATCGGCTTGAGCAGCGCCGGGCTCTGGATTTGCAGGCGAATCTGCTTATGGCAGCACGGCGAGCACATGATGATTGCCGCACCGGAGCGGATGCCGGTGTGGATCGCGTAGTCGGTGGCAATGTCACAGGCATGCAGGGCGATCATCACGTCCAGCTCGCTCGGTGCCACGCTACGCACATCACCACATTTGAACACCAGCCCCGGATGCTCCAGGCGCGCGGCAGCGGTGTTACACAGAGTGACCATGTCTTCGCGCAACTCGACACCGGTGACCACGCCTTCGGCGTGCAAGGTGTTGCGCAGGTAATCGTGAATGGCGAAGGTCAGGTAGCCCTTGCCTGAACCGAAGTCCGCCACCCGTACCGGTTTATCCAGCGCCAGCGGTGAAGATGTCAGCGCATGGCTGAAGACTTCGATGAACTTGTTGATCTGCTTCCACTTGCGCGACATCGCCGGAATCAGCTCGTGCTTGCTGTTGGTTACACCGAGATCCGCGAGGAACGGTCGGGTCAGGTCGAGGAAGCGGTTCTTCTCGCGGTTGTGCTCGGCGGACGGCACTTCGCGCAGTTGCTGGGGCTTGCTCTTGAACAGCGAGCTCTTGCCCTTCTTGCTGTATTCGAGCTGGGCTTCATCGGTCAGCGCCAGCAGGTGAGCGTTCTTGAAGTCCTGCGGCAACAGCGCAGCAATCGTCGCGATGCCCTCTTCGACCGGAAAATTCTTGGTGATGTCACGCGTCTTGTAGCGATAGACGAAGGACAGGCACGGCTGATCCTTGACCGTCAGCTGCTTGATGATGATTCGCTGCAAGTCGACTTCAGCGCCGACGTACTTGGCCAGCACCAGTTTGATGAAGGCGTTCTGCGCCAGGCTGGTGCTCAGCAGGTCGATAAATTGCGCGTGATGATCCGGCGTGAGGCTGGCGGGAGTTGCGGTAACAGACATGTAGAAAGCGCCTCGGGCGGTGCGGATCGGGGAATGACCGGTATTTTAGGGGGGATGGCGCGTCGGGACACGCAGTTATTTACGAACGGTGCACATCCTGTGGCGAGGGAGCTCGCTCCCGCTCGGTTGCGAAGCAGCCGCAAGACAGGCAACCGCGATTACCTGATGGCCTATGTTTACTGGTTTTAGGGCCGCTTCGCGCCCCAGCGGGAGCAAGCTCCCTCGCCACAAAGTTCCCGGTTCTAAATCCCAGAACCAGCTTCAGCCCAACACCACCAACCGGTTCGGTAACTCATTGCGCGCCTGCGTCACCGGCACATGCACCTTGAGCAACTCGCCACAGGCCTCGATGCAGGTGACAAAGCCCTGCAACGTCTGGCCCTGTTTTACCTGCCGGGTGAAGGCTGCGACGATCGGATCCCAGCTTTTGGCAGGCAGCCGCCTGGAAATCCCTTCGTCCACCAGAATCTCCACATAGCGCTCGGCTTCACAGACGAAAATCAGCACGCCGGTGCCGCCGACGGTGTGGTGCAGGTTCTGCTCCAGAAACTGCCGACGCGCCAGGTTCGAGGCGCGCCAATGGCGCACCGACCGGGGGATCAGGTGGGTGGTGATCGACGGAATCCGAAACACCAGGCACAGCACGATAAAACTCACCCACTGCACCAGCAGCAAGCTGTGCATGTTCAGCCAGCCGGTAACGTAGTGCACGATGCCCGGCACGATCAACGCCAGCAGGCTGGCCCAGAGCAGCGGGATGTACGCGTAGTCGTCGGCCCGGGCCGCGAGCACGGTGACCAGTTCAGCGTCGGTGTCGCGCTCGACACGCGCGATGGCCTCGGCGACTTTGCGCTGTTCGTGTTCCGTCAGTAATGCCATGGTTTTGAATGCTCGCTCATTATTGTTATCACCAGCCGCCCGACGAACCGCCGCCCCCGAAACTGCCCCCGCCGCCGCTGAAGCCGCCGCCCCCTCCCAAACCGCCGCCAAAGCCTCCGCCGCCAAACCCGCCGGAACCTCCGCGACCGCCGCCACGGGGCAGGATACCGAGCATCTGCATGATAGAAATCGTCAGGATAAACAGCACCGCCAATAACACGAATACTGTCGGATGACGCCCGATAAAGTCGCTGCCCTGATCTCCGCCCGAATCATATATCGTCGACGGTTCATCCAGTGGGCTGCCGCCCAGTACCACCAGCATCGCGGCAACGCCGTCACTGATGCCTTTGCTGAAATTGCCGGACTTGAACGCCGGAGTGATCACCTGATTGATGATCACCGAACTTTGCGCATCGGTCAGCCGATCCTCCAGGCCATACCCGACTTCGATCCGCAGCTTGCGCTCGGCGCGAGCGACGATCAACAAGGCGCCGTTGTTCTTGCCCTTCTGACCGATGCCCCAGTAGCGCCCCAGCTGATAACCATAATCATCGATGCTGGTGCCTTGCAGGTCCGGCAGCGTCACCACCACCAACTGCTCGCCGGTGGCCTGTTCGTGGGCCTGGAGTTGCTGAGTCAGTTGCGCGCGCACCGCAGGCTCGATCATCTGGGCGTTATCCACCACCCGACCGGTCAGCGCCGGAAACTTCAGCTCGGCCTGAGTGGTGATGGCAAAGATCCAAAGCATCACCACCAGGCTGATTTTCAAAACGCGCATTGGCACCTCATCCCTAATGGCTCATGCCTCATGGCTCTTTCCTCATGATTCATGGGGTGGTATCCCGACAGCACTGAAAACCCGCCGGGAACCTGCGCTGATCAGAACTTCACTTGCGGCGCCTTGTCGGCACCCGGGCTGGTGGCCTCGAAGGTGTCGCGCAACGGCAGGTCGCTGTACAGCACGCTGTGCCACAAACGGCCTGGGAACGTCCGCAGTTCAGTGTTGTAGTTCTGCACCGCCAGGATGAAATCCCGGCGCGCCACGGCGATGCGGTTTTCGGTGCCTTCAAGTTGCGATTGCAGCGCCAGGAAGTTCTGGTTGGCCTTCAGGTCCGGATAACGCTCGGACACCACCATCAAACGGCTGAGGGCGCCACTGAGCTGATCCTGGGCCTGCTGGAACTGTTTGAGTTTTTCCGGGTTGTCGAGGGTGCTGGCATCGACCTGAATCGAGGTCGCCTTGGCCCGCGCTTCGACCACCGCCGTCAGGGTCTCCTCTTCATGTTTGGCGTAACCCCTGACCGTTTCCACCAGATTGGGGATCAGGTCGGCGCGACGCTGGTACTGGTTCTGCACTTGCGACCAGGCCGCCTTGGCCTGCTCGTCGAGGGTCGGTATGGTGTTGATGCCACAGCCGGCCAGAACCGTGCTGAGCACCATCAATACTGCTATTTGCCAGCCCGAACGATAGCGCTGTTGTACATTCATGCGAGTGATGCTCCCTTGCCCATTACCCTGGAAATATTCCTGCGCGCCTTCAACTCGAACTCTTGGGGCATAATCTGCCGCCGCCACTGGATTGCATCGGGCCAATCGGCTAAAAGATGCCCAGCGCTGAAAGAGTTTAGAAGTTTGCGGCATTTAGTCGAACAACAACAGACGCCCCCTAATTTTTGGCTGACCGGCGCGTAACCACTGCGTCCGTTTAGGCTTTTGAGATCACTATTCATGAAGAAGCTGTGTTTGCTGGGCCTTGCCATCGGCCTGGCCAGTCACTCGGTATGGGCCGACACAACGCCTGCACCGATTGAAAACAAGGACGCTTTCATCAGCAACCTGATGAAGCAGATGACCCTGGAAGAAAAGATCGGCCAATTGCGCCTGATCAGCATCGGCCCGGAAATGCCCCGCGAGCTGATCCGCAAGGAAATCGCCGCCGGCAACATCGGCGGCACCTTCAACTCGATCACGCGCCCGGAAAACCGTCCGATGCAGGACGCGGCCATGCACAGCCGGTTGAAGATCCCGATGTTCTTCGCCTATGACGTGATCCACGGCCACCGGACCATTTTCCCTATCCCCCTGGCCCTGGCCTCGAGCTGGGACATGGACGCAATTGGCCGTAGCGGGCGCATTGCCGCCAAGGAAGCCGCGGCCGACAGCCTCGACATCACCTTCGCGCCGATGGTCGACATCTCCCGCGACCCGCGTTGGGGCCGCACCTCCGAAGGTTTCGGCGAAGACACTTATCTGGTCTCGCGCATCGCCAAAGTGATGGTCAAGGCCTATCAGGGCGAGACCCCGAGCGCGGCCGACAGCATCATGGCCAGCGTCAAACACTTCGCCCTGTACGGTGCGGTCGAAGGCGGTCGCGACTACAACACCGTCGACATGAGCCCGGTGAAGATGTACCAGGACTACCTGCCACCGTACCGCGCCGCGATTGATGCCGGCGCCGGTGGGGTGATGGTTGCGCTGAACTCGATCAACGGCATTCCGGCCACCGCGAACATGTGGCTGATGCAGGACCTGCTGCGCAAGGAGTGGGGCTTCAAGGGCCTGGCGGTCAGCGACCACGGGGCGATCTTCGAGCTGATCAAGCACGGCGTGGCCCGCGACGGGCGTGAAGCGGCGAAGCTGGCGATCAAGGCCGGCATCGACATGAGCATGAACGACACCCTGTACGGCAAGGAACTGCCAGGGCTGCTGAAGTCCGGCGAGATCCAGCAAAGCGACATCGACAACGCCGTGCGTGAAGTGCTGGGTGCCAAGTACGACATGGGCCTGTTCAAGGACCCTTACCTGCGTATCGGCAAGGCCGAGGATGATCCGGCCGACACTTACGCCGAAAACCGTCTGCACCGCGCCGAGGCCCGTGACGTTGCACGTCGCAGCATGGTGTTGCTGAAGAACCAGAACGAAACCCTGCCGCTGAAGAAGACTGCGAAAATCGTTCTGGTCGGCCCGCTGGCCAAGGCACCGATCGACATGATGGGCAGCTGGGCTGCCGCCGGTAAACCGGAACAGTCGGTCACGTTGCTCGACGGCATGACCCGTGCCCTGGGTGATCAGACCAAGCTGACCTACGTCCGTGGCGCCAACATCACTGAGGACAAGAAAGTCCTCGATTACCTGAACTTCCTCAACTTCGATGCCCCGGAAGTGGTGAATGACCCGCGTTCGGCGCAGGTCATGATCGACGAAGCGGTGAAAGCCGCGCAGCAGGCTGATGTGGTGGTGGCGGCAGTCGGGGAATCCCGTGGCATGTCCCACGAATCGTCGAGCCGTACCGATCTGAACATCCCGGCCAACCAGCGCGACCTGATCAAGGCCCTGAAAGCCACCGGCAAACCGTTGGTGCTGGTGCTGATGAACGGCCGTCCGCTGACCATTCTCGACGAGAAGGACCAGGCTGACGCGATTCTCGAAACCTGGTTTACCGGTACCGAAGGCGGCAACGCCATTGCTGACGTGCTGTTCGGCGACTACAACCCGTCCGGCAAGCTGCCGATCAGCATCCCGCGTTCGGTGGGGCAGATTCCGACCTACTACAACCACCTGAGCATCGGTCGCCCATTCACCCCTGGCAAACCGGGCAACTACACCTCGCAGTATTTCGATGACACCACCGGTCCTCTGTTTCCATTCGGCTACGGTCTGAGCTACACCAGCTTCAGCCTGTCGGACATGGCCCTGTCGTCGACCACGCTGAACAAGTCCGGCAAGATCGACGCCAGCGTGACCGTTAAAAACACCGGCAAGCGCGACGGCGAAACCGTGGTGCAGCTGTACATTCAGGACGTGGTCGGTTCGATGATTCGCCCGCTCAAGGAACTGAAAAACTTCCAGAAAGTGATGCTCAAGGCCGGCGAACAGAAAGTCATCCACTTCACCATCGACGAGGACGACCTGAAGTTCTACAACGCCCAGCTCAAATATGCAGCAGAACCTGGCAAGTTCAACGTGCAGATCGGCCTCGATTCCGAGGACGTGACGCAGCAGAGCTTTGAGTTGCTTTAACCCCCCTGAAATCTGGCGGGCTCTTGTGGCGAGGGGGCTTGCCCCCGTTGGACCGCGAAGCGGTCCTAAGACCGGCAAACTCGTTCTGTCCTGAGAATGAGTTTGCAGGTTTTATGGCTGCTACGCAGCCAAACGGGGGCAAGCCCCCTCGCCACAGTTCCACGTAACCGGCTATCCCCGCCGATCCAGCAGATTCACCACCATCCGATCCACCCATCCCCACACCCGCTGCTTGATCCGTCGCCACAACGGTCGGCGTTGCCATTCCTCAAGACTGACCCTATGACTCAGGGCAAAGTCCCTCTCGAAACTCGCCGCCACTGCCAGGCTCAACGTCGGATCGAGGGCTTCGAGGTTGGCCTCCAGGTTGAAGCGCAGATTCCAGTGATCGAAATTGCATGAGCCAATGCTCACCCAGTCATCGATCAGGACCATTTTCAGGTGCAGGAAACACGGCTGGTACTCGAAGATCTTCACCCCGGACTTGAGCAAGCGCGGGTAATAACGATGCCCGGCGTAGCGCACCGACGGATGATCGGTGCGCGGCCCGGTCAGCAGCAGGCGCACATCGATGCCCCGTGCAGCAGCCTTGCGCAGCGAGCGGCGGACTTTCCAGGTCGGCAGGAAGTAAGGCGTGGCCAGCCAGATTCGCTGCTGACCGCTGTTCAGTGCACGAAACAGCGATTGCAGGATGTCCCGATGTTGCCGGGCGTCGGCATACGCTACCCGCCCCATGCCTTCACCCATCGGCGGCACCCGTGGCAGACGCGGCAAACCGAAATGGGAGGCAGGTTTCCAGGCGCGGCGGTGGCGGTTGGCGATCCATTGGCGGTCGAACAGCAACTGCCAGTCGAGCACCAGCGGGCCGCCGATTTCCACCATCACTTCATGCCACTCGCTGGTTTCGCAACCTGGGGTCCAGAACTCGTCGGTGACGCCCGTGCCGCCGACCACCGCCAGCGACTGATCGACCAACAGCAACTTGCGGTGGTCACGGTAAAGGTTGCGCACCCAGCGCCGCCAGCTCAGGCGATTGTAGAAACGCAGCTCCACGCCGGCCTCGATCAGGCGTCGCCGCAGACTCAGGGTGAATGCCAGGCTGCCATAGTCATCAAACAGGCAACGCACGCGCACGCCGCGCTCGGCAGCTTGCACCAGCGCCTGCACCATCGCCTCGGCACAGGCGCCCGCTTCCACCAGGTACAGTTCCAGTTCGACCTGTTCCCGCGCAGCGGCAATCGCCGCCAGCATCCGTGGAAAAAACTGCGGCCCGTCGATCAACAGCTCATAGCGATTGCCGTCGCGCCAGGGAAACACTGCACCGCTCATGTCAGCGCGCCGTGAAAATCAGCACCGCACCCACCGGTACCGACGAACTAATGGCCGACAGGCCGGCGACTGTGCGCAGGGTTTCCAGCCCTGGCAGCAAATCGAAATCCTCCGCTTTAATGACCAGCGGTTCCAGGGTCACCACTTGAAAGCGCCGATCATCGAGGCGTGTCGCCAGCAACTCGGCGCTGTACGCGTGCTCTTTGCCGTGAAGGCTGACCGTCAGTGGCAAACGCAATTCGAGTTGCGCACCGGGGGCCAGATCCTTGATCGGCCGCAGATCGATCTGCGTGCTGATCAGCGCTTCAGGGAACGTCTTGATCTCGAACAGCTCTTTGCGCATGCGCTCATCGCGCAGCGGAATGCCGCTGTTGATCGACTCCAGTTCGACCTGCACTTGCGCCTGGCCGTTGGCATCGACCTTGCCATGCAGCACCAGAAAGCGCTGAACTTCGGAGAGGTTGGCGTTCTTGGTGGAGATAAACGACAGACGTGAAGACTCACCGTCCAGATACCAGTCGGCGTGGGCTGGCGAGGTAACGAAAGCCAACGGCAGCAAGGCCAGGGCTGTGCAGCAAAACCGCTTGAACATAAACACTCATGGGCAAGTAAACCTGAGCCGAACCTTAGCCTGAGTGAACGCGCTTGCAAACCGCGCAAGGCAAAAGACCGCCTCTATGGGTTCAACCGACACCCCTGACGAATCCCCAGCCACGCGGCGATATGACTGCGCCCCATGCCGCTGACCGTCACGCGTTTGTTGGGAGCGTCATCGAGAAAACTGCTGACGGGCACGTACTGCGTCACATAGCCCTGGCAATAATCCGCCGGGTTGTTCTCGACATACCGGCACGAGCAATATTCCTTGGCGGTGTAGGCGCTGATGATGTCGGGAAATGCCCACAAAGCGACCCGTTCCTGCCAGATCCAGCCGAGCAGCACGACACTCAACAACAGCAGCATGCTGAGCCGTGGTCGACGAAGAATAATTCCAGGATTCATGGCTGCACCTTCTGCGCAAATGCCGCCAGTGCCAGCCTGAGCAATTCGTTGTGCCGGTAACTGCCGTCGCGATCATCGCCATAGCGCACGATCACCAGGTTCTCGCTGGGCACCACGTACAGCGCCTGCCCCCAATGGCCGAGTGCGGCAAAGGTGTCATCGGGTGCGTCTTCCCAGGGTCTTTCGGCGCCGCCGACCGCCCGATTGAGCCACCAATGCCCGCCGGGAACGGCTTCATCCTGATTGGCCTTGAAGCGCATGAACGGTTGGCGGTTGAACTCGACCCAGTCCTTTGGCAGCAACTGCCGGTTACCCCAGCGACCGTCGCGCTGCATCAACAGGCCGATCCGCGCCAGATCGCGCGCCGTCATATAGGCATAGGACGAGGCAACAAACGTCCCCGTGGCATCGGTCTCCCAAACAGCACTGCGTATCCCCAAGGGGCCGAACAACGCGGTCCATGGATAGTCGGCATAGCGCTGCGCACCGACCATGGTCTTCAGCGTTGCGGACAATAGATTGCTGTCACCGCTGGAATAACGAAACGCCTGACCCGGCGGGCTGAACTCGTCATGGCCGGCAGCAAACGCGGCGATGTCCTGGCGTCCATGGGTGTAGAGCATCGCCACTATCGAAGAATTCAGCGGTGCATATTCATAGGTTTCCTGCCAGTCCAGCCCCGAGGCCCAATGCAGCAGATCCGCGATGGATACATTCGGATGGCCCTGCAAGGGTGGATAAAACTTCACGGCCGGGTCCTGCAATTTGAACAAGCCTTCGCCATAGGCCACGCCCAGCACCGTGGCCATCAGGCTTTTACTGACGGACCAGGTCAGGTGCGGTGTCTCGGCTGTGGTTGGGCCGGCGTAGCGTTCGTAGATCAATTGCCCGTCACGAATCACCAGCAAGGCATCGGTGCGAACGCCTGTGCGGCTGCCGTCGTCGCGCGGTGCAAAGGCGTAATCTTCCAGGGCCTGAAGCGCCGGACCACTGATTTTCGGGCCGGGTGACCATTGCTCGGCAGGCCAGTTTTCCGCCAGAACCGGAAGGCTGGCCAGCAACAGGAACAGCAGAGTCAGGCGTTTGAACACGGTAGGCACTCAGAGGGATTAACCCTCTGAGCGTAGTCGAGGCAGATGACGGTTTCGAATGTAAGTACCCAACCAGCAACTACTCAGCTTCCGTAGCAGCTGGGGCGCTAGTCAGATCCCGCCAACGCCTTGGCCAACCGCTTGGCCCGGGCTCCCGCCGCCAGATCGAGCACCGCCTGATCGCGCGTCCACAACGCCGCCCATTGTGGCGGTCCGGCGGCAAAGGCTTCATTGAGTGCAGACTTGAGCCCATCGAACTGCGCAAACAACCCGCCCAGCAACACATGCCCGGCGCTACTGTTCGGTGGTTGGCGGCTGACTTCCGCACACCCGGCCAACAGTGCCAGCAGCTTCAGTTGAAGGTCTTGCGGCCAGGCGCTGTCCTGACCCACACCGTACAGCCAGGCACTCATTGCGCTGAGTACATAGATGTCTTCCAGGGTGCGGAACGGTTTGACGTACGCGTCCCAGCCATCTCCAGCGAGCAGTTCACACAGCGCGTTGTCGAGAAACAGCCGGCCATGGCTGATGTCCGGCATCAAGGCAATGGCCGGCAGCTTTTCAACCCGTACGCCGGGTTCGCCGGGATACACCACCGCCAGACTCAAACGCGCTGACTCGCCCTGCTCTTCGCTGCGTGCGGCGATCAACAGCCAGTCTGCCGCATCACCCGCAGTCACGAAATCCTTGCGCCCGCTCAAACGCAAATCCTTGAGCCGGGTTTGCAGGTCTGCCGGGCGCAGGCTGCGCTGCTCAGTCGCACACAATGCCCCCAGGCTCGGCGGTGCGCTGGGCCACAACATACGCAACGCCGCCTGGTATCCCACCAGAAAGGCCAATCCCGGTGTTGCCATCATCCGCCCGCCACGCACCGCCAATTCGAACGGCGTCACCGCACCCAATACCTGCAGCAACGTCGCATACCCCTCTGCCAGGTCGGGGTTTTCGGGCTGGCGCTGGTTACAGTTCAACAAGACTTGCCAAGGCATAAACGGGTCCTCTGGGGGCTGTCACACAAGCATCACCAAAGCTTCATGGCGATGACACCGGGGCTACATAGCCTGACTTTGCACAACAAAGTCGATCGACTGCAACCCAAGACGGGTGAGCAGCCCGTACGGAGATTCGCAATGACTCAGATCGCCCGCATCAGCGACACCGGCAATGAACGCCGCCTGCAAGCCGAACGCCTGATCGGCGCCGAGGCGTTGCAGGAAGCCCAGGCCCTGCGCTTCAACGTTTTCAGTGGCGAGTTCAACGCCAAGCTCAAAGGCGCAGAGTTGGGTCTGGACATGGATGACTATGATGTTCACTGCGCCCACATTGGCGTGCGTGATTTGAATAGCGGACGCCTGGTAGCAACCACGCGTTTGCTCGACCATCAGGCCGCCAGCAGCCTGGGGCGTTTTTACAGCGAAGAAGAATTCAGCCTGCACGGCCTGGTCCATCTGCAAGGGCCGATCCTGGAGATCGGTCGCACCTGCGTCGACCCGGCCTACCGCAACGGCGGCACCATCGCCGTGCTCTGGGGCGAGTTGGCCGAAGTGCTGAATCAGGGCGGCTACAGCTACCTGATGGGCTGCGCGAGCATCCCGATGCAGGACGGCGGTATTCAGGCCCAGGCGATCATGCAGCGCTTGCGTGAACGCTATCTGTGCACCGAACACCTGCGCGCCGAACCGAAGAAACCGCTGCCGGCCCTCGACATTCCGTCCAACGTGATCGCCGAAATGCCGCCACTGCTCAAGGCCTACATGCGCCTGGGCGCGAAGATCTGCGGTGAGCCGTGCTGGGACGAAGACTTCCAGGTCGCCGACGTGTTCATCCTGCTCAAGCGTGACGAACTGTGCCCGCGTTACGCCAAACACTTCAAGGCGGCAGTCTGATGAGCCGGCTGCGGGTGTACGCGCGGATCGCGCGAGTGCTGCTGGTGGTCGCGCTGGGCTTGAGCATGGCCAGCGTGTTCGGGCTGTTCGAACGCATGGGGGTGGCCAACTCGATGGTGCGGCGCCAACGCTGGTCGCGTTTTTTCATGACCCGTCTGAGTAACGCCCTGCCCTTTCGCGTGACGGTTCACGGTGAACTGCCGCAAAAGCCGATGCTCTGGGTCAGTAACCATGTGTCCTGGACCGACATTCCGCTACTGGGCATGCTCACGCCCTTGTCCTTCCTGTCCAAGGCCGAAGTGCGTACCTGGCCGGTCGCCGGCTGGCTCGCGGCCAAGGCTGGCAGCCTATTCATTCGTCGAGGTTCGGGTGACAGCCAACTGATCCGCAAGCAGATGAGCCGCCACCTGGAGCAAGCCCATCCGTTGCTGATGTTCCCGGAAGGCACCACCACCGATGGCCGTTCGTTGCGCACCTTTCATGGTCGCTTGCTGTCGGCAGCCATCGACGCGGACGTGGCGCTGCAACCGGTGGCCGTTCGTTATCTGCGCGACGGCCAGATCGACCCGCTCGCCCCGTTCATTGGTGATGACGACTTGCTCTCGCACTTGATGCGCTTGTTCGCCAACGATCAGGGCGACGTCGAGATCCATCTGCTCAAACCGATTGCCTGCCACGGTCAGGAACGCGCGGCGCTGGCGTTTGCGGCGCAACAAGCGGTGCAGAAGGCGTTGTTTGGCGACGTGGCAAAACCTGCGGAACCACGACGCGCTGGCGAACTGATTGCCGCATGATCCCGATCCCGACCCAATCCCGTAGGAGCAAAGCTTGCTCGCGATGAACGATGACGCGGTGGTTCAGAAAAACCGCGGTGCATCGATCGCGAGCAAGCTTTGCTCCTACGGATACGGATTCAGGCGCTCCAGATGGTCTTGTGCAAAAAACTGAAGCTGCGGATAGAACAACCGAAAGTCCTCGCTCAACGGCTCATACAGCCGCTGCAATTCCTCCATCGCTGCAGCCAGTTCTTCAGGCCGTGACAGGCGCCGTGAAATCCCCCGCAGCACCTGGTCCAGCACCGCAAACTCCCGATAAGAACCAAGCCAGTCATTCGCCTCCATGTGCGGGGCAATCTGCGCGAGTCGCCCTGGCAGCTGCGGTTCGGCAGCCAGCACCCGGTACACATCCGAAGTGAACTGCTCCAGCGGCTGGTCCGCGTAAAGCCTCCAGTCCCGCGCCAGGCAATGGTCGAAAAACACATCGAGCACGATCCCGGCATAACGCCGTCGCGTCAGCGTAAAGCGCGACAACGCCAGGTCGACCAACGGATGGCGGTCGGTAAACACGTCGATGCTGCGATGCAGCTGAATGGCCGCTTCGATCTCCGGATTGAACTGCCCTTGCAGCCGCCCCTTGACGAAATCGCCATACAAACTGCCGAGCATTTGACCGGGGCGCTGGCCACCGAGATGAAGATGTGCGAGATAGTTCATGCCGCGTAGCTTAGCACTGCGCCCTCAATATCGTTATAACCCGATATACCGATTTAGGCTGTCATCAGATCAAAATCATATTGGTATATCGCGAAATACCGATTTAAAGTTCGCCTCATCGCGATATAACGTTTTACCCAACCCGAGCACTGCCATGTCCACCATTGACCTCGACGAAATAATAAAAGCCCTGGCGCACCCGGTACGGCGAGAAATCCTGCACTGGCTCAAAGACCCGACCGTCGAATTCCCCGACCAATCCCACAGCAACGAGCACGGCGTCTGCGCTGGGCAGATCGATCAACGTTGCGGTTTATCGCAGTCCACCGTTTCCGCCCATCTGGCGACCCTGCAACGCGCCGGCCTGATCAGCAGCCGTAAAGTTGGCCAGTGGCATTTTTTCAAACGCAACGAGGAAACCATTCAGGAATTCCTCCGCACCTTCAGCAAAGAGCTCTGACCCTTTCGCCGATAAGGAATCAACAATGCCCCTCTCGCTTCTCATTCTGGCCCTCAGCGCCTTTGCCATCGGCACCACCGAGTTCGTCATCATGGGCTTGCTGCCCGATGTGGCGGCCGACCTTGGTGTGTCGATCCCTGGCGCCGGGTGGCTGGTGACCGGCTACGCCCTGGGCGTGGCCATCGGTGCGCCGTTCATGGCACTGGCCACCGCCAGACTGCCACGCAAGGCTGCGCTGGTCGCGTTGATGGGCATTTTCATTGTCGGCAACCTGCTCTGCGCCCTCGCCAGTGATTATCAGGTGCTGATGTTCGCCCGTGTCGTCACCGCCCTGTGCCATGGCGCGTTCTTCGGTATCGGCTCGGTGGTGGCGGCAGGTCTGGTGCCTGCCAACAAACGGGCGTCGGCCGTTGCATTGATGTTCACCGGCCTGACCCTGGCCAACGTGTTGGGCGTACCGCTGGGCACTGCGCTGGGTCAGGAAGCTGGCTGGCGCTCGACCTTCTGGGCAGTGACCGTGATCGGCGTGATTGCGCTGATCGGCCTGATCCGTTTCCTGCCGGCCAAACGTGACGAAGAAAAACTCGACATGCGCGCCGAACTGAGCGCCCTCAAAGGGGCCGGTATCTGGCTGTCGTTGAGCATGACCGCACTGTTCGCCGCATCGGTCTTCACCTTGTTTACCTATGTCGCACCGCTGTTGGGCGAAGTTACCGGTGTCTCGCCACGCGGCGTGACCTGGACCCTGATGCTCATCGGCCTGGGCCTGACAGTCGGCAACATCATCGGCGGCAAGCTGGCTGACAAAGGCATGGCGGCGACACTGATTGGCGTGTTCATCAGCATGGCGGTGGTCTCCACCGTGCTGACCTGGACCAGCGTCGCAGTGATCCCGACCGAAATCACCCTGTTCCTCTGGGCTACCGCGTGCTTCGCCGCCGTCCCCGCCCTGCAAGTGAACGTAGTGACCTTTGGCAAGGCGGCACCGAACCTGGTGTCGACCCTGAACATCGGCGCTTTCAATGTCGGCAACGCACTCGGAGCCTGGGTTGGCGGCAGCGTCATCGCCCATGGTTTCGGCCTGACCAGCGTGCCCCTCGCGGCCGCTGCGCTGGCGATCCTGGCGCTGCTGGTGACCCTGATTACTTTCCGTCAGAGCGGTAATCCCGAACTGGCTCCTGCTACCAACTGATACCTCACGAGGGTTGTATTAAATGACGACTATTTTCGATCCGATCAAGCTTGGCGACCTGCAACTGGCAAACCGCATCATCATGGCGCCACTGACTCGCTGCCGCGCCGACGAAGGCCGTGTACCGAACGCACTGATGGCTGAATACTATGTGCAGCGCGCATCCGCCGGCCTGATCCTCAGCGAGGCCACCTCGGTCACGCCGATGGGCGTCGGCTACCCGGACACCCCGGGCATCTGGTCCAACGACCAGGTGCGCGGCTGGAGCAACGTGACCAAAGCGGTCCACGGCGCCGGCGGCAAGATCTTCCTGCAACTGTGGCATGTGGGCCGGGTTTCCCACCCGTCCTACCTGAACGGCGAAGCTCCGGTTGCACCGAGCGCCATCCAGCCAAAAGGTCATGTTAGCCTGGTTCGCCCACTGGCCGACTACCCAACGCCACGCGCACTGGAAACCGCTGAAATCGCCGACATCGTCGACGCTTACCGCGTCGGTGCGGAAAACGCCAAGGCTGCCGGTTTTGACGGCGTGGAAATCCACGGCGCCAACGGTTACCTGCTCGACCAATTCCTGCAAAGCAGCACCAACCAGCGCACCGACAATTACGGTGGCTCCCTGGAAAACCGTGCTCGCCTGTTGCTGGAAGTGACCGACGCTGCCATCGAGGTCTGGGGCGCAGGTCGCGTCGGTGTGCACCTGGCACCCCGCGCCGACTCCCACGACATGGGCGACGACAACCTGTCCGAAACCTTCACCTACGTCGCTCGCGAACTGGGTAAACGCGGCATCGCGTTCATTTGCTCCCGCGAGAAAGAAGCTGGCGACAGCCTCGGCCCACAACTGAAAGAAGCCTTCGGCGGCGCATACATTGTCAACGAACGTTTCACCAAGGACAGCGCCAACGCCTGGCTCTCCAGCGGCAAGGCCGATGCGGTCGCCTTCGGCGTACCGTTCATCGCTAACCCGGACCTGCCGGCACGCCTGAAAGCCGATGCACCATTGAACGAACCGCGTCCAGAACTGTTCTACGGCAAGGGTCCGGTCGGCTACATCGACTATCCGACGCTGTAAACTCCGTTTAAATAAAGAAGCCCCGGGTAGAAATACCCGGGGCTTCTTTATTGGAAAACGCTCAACTAATGAAACAACATCAACATTGCACCGACACTGACAGCGGGGCTAACTTCAACCACCAACACGACTAACACGTTATCTAACATGGACGCCCCCGCACACAAACTTATTATCACACTGACACTCAGCAACCTCACTGACTCGATAGTCTGACGCAACGACGTCATGCTGGATGACACCCCGTCAGCCTTCCCTTCCAACGTCATGCCACTTAGCACACAGCTGATCGTCCTGGAGGGCTGAGCCGTGGCCCGCAAAGCCCCTGAAACCACTTACTTAATCGAAAGGAATCGACATGAACGACATCAAAGACACCAGCAACAACTACGAAGAGCTGCTCTCGTTTTTCAACTACACCTCCATTGGAATGCTTTACAACCTGACGCCGCTTCTATTCAGCGAGGAAAACCAGCAAGCACTGGATGAGTTGATTGGGGTCGCCAAGGTTGAATTGATCAGCCTGTTAGATCAAATTAATTCGGAGCACGCCCAGAACAAACAAATCGAACAGTGGCGAAATCAAAACAAGCGCTCGAACATCACTCGCGTGATAGTCAAACTCATCAATAACTCCCCTCACACGTTTAAAATTGCACAGACCAGCTTGCCACTGCACACATCAGAGCGTGAGTCATTCCTGCTCCCCGCGTACGGCAATACAGCATTCAAATCCGATTTCGCCTATACCTACGCCTATCCTTGGCAAAAAAACAAAATCATGTTCAATCAGTTCGTGGATTTTATCGATCAGAACGTCGGGGTTCGTTTTGATCTCGGCATGATAATGAATACGTCCTTCGGCGTTCTGTCGCCCACACACAGGGCAAGGGTAAAAAACACCGTCACCTCCATTGGCTCATCCAAAATCAATTGCTCAACCCAAATCACGAGCATGGGAGAGAGTGAGCCTTTCAATTTCGAGGTGGAAATCAGGCTGGGCTGAAGCAACGCCCCTTCCGGATTGTTCTCACCTTTTCACATCTACGACACAAAACTCCTACAAAATACGTAGCTTGCTACCTGTCATCCCGAAGCGCGTCCGTATATAAAAGCACCCATTACGACAACGCGGGCGAAGAGTTGGTCTTCGCCCGCGTCTATTGACAGAATCGGATCCAATTACGCATCTTGTTTCATTTGCGCAGGCTGGGGCTCAAGCGCAGCATGTCCAGACCCGCGTCGACCCAGCGCGCGGCTTCAGCGTGCAGCTGAAAGCTGTCGGGAGCGAGCAGCCACCCATACAGGATGCCGTCAACATAGGCATGAATGCTGATTGCTGCGCGGGCCGTGTCGAGATTCTCCGGCAACTGGCCTCGTTTCACCGCATTACGCAATGCCAGTTCGATACGCACATTGCACTCCAGACTGACGGTGCGACGCTGCTGGCGCAGATCACACATTTCATCAGTGAATTCGCACTTGTGGAACAGAATCTCATTGATGCGTCGGGTCTTCGGGTCCAGGGCAACTTGATGAAACAAATGAATCAGCAGTTTGCGCATGCATCCCAGCGGATCCTCTTCCTCTGCGCTTTCGCTCGCCCTGGCCATTTCATCCAGCGGTTCATGCAAGCTGTCGAGCATCGCCTGAACCAGATCAGCCTTGTTGCTGAAATGCCAGTAGATGGCCCCACGCGTAACACCGGCCAGGGTCGCGATGTCCGCCAGTGTCGTGCGCGCCACGCCCCTTTCGTAAAAGGCTTTTTCTGCCGCTTCGAGTATCTGGCTGCGAGTTTCTTGAGCTTCCTCTTTGGTGCGACGGACCATGGCAGTAAAACCTCAATCAGGAATGCTTCAGCGATGTCTGTACACCGTCTGAATAAATGTGGGTGCGAGCTCTTTGAGATCTCATCCCCAGCCTACAATTTTCACCTTGCATCGACTTTTGTAACCGGATGGGTACTGAGCCAGGCTATTTACAAACAACCATGAACGTAAGTATATTCCTTAGCAAGCTACTTATCCACCCAGCACAGTTTTTTTACCTTTACACTTTTCTTGTGCGCATGTTGCGCGCCTGACCCGAGGATCTTCATGCAATTCAAGCCAGCTGTTACCGCTCTGGTTACTGCCGTCGCCCTGGCATCGCTGCTCAGCGGATGTAAAAAGGAAGAGGCGCCCCCAGCCCCTCCAACCCCTCAGGTCGGCGTCGTAACCCTTCAACCTCAAGCCTTTACCCTGACATCCGAACTGCCGGGCCGCACAACGGCCTACCGCATCGCGGAAGTTCGCCCACAGGTCAATGGCATCATTCTCAAGCGCCTGTTCAAGGAAGGCGGTGACGTGAAGGAAGGCCAGCAGCTTTACCAGATCGATCCTTCGGTCTATCAGGCCACCCTGAACAGCGCACAAGCCAACCTGCAATCGACCAAGTCGATTTCCGATCGCTACAAGCAACTGGTCAACGAGCAAGCCGTAAGCCGTCAGGAATACGACACTGCCGTGGCCAACCGCCTGCAATCGGAAGCCGCCCTGAAAAGCGCAGAGATCAATGTGCGCTACACCAAGGTTTACGCACCGATTTCCGGTCGCATCGGCCGCTCTTCGGTCACCGAAGGCGCACTGGTCAACAATGGCCAGGCCGACGCCATGGCCGTGATCCAGCAACTGGACCCGATCTACGTCGACGTTACCCAGTCTTCGGTCGAACTGCTGGAGCTGCGCCGCGAACTGGAAAGCGGTCGTCTGCAAAAGGCCGGCGAGAATGCCGCCATGGTCAAGCTGACCCTCGAAGACGGCAGCCAGTACAAGCAACAGGGCAAGCTCGAGTTCTCCGAAGTGTCGGTTGACCAGACCACCGGTTCCGTGACCTTGCGCGCAGTGTTCCCGAACCCTGATCACACCTTGCTGCCGGGCATGTTCGTTCACGCCCAGCTGCAAGCCGGGGTGAACGCTGCCGCGATTCTCGCACCGCAACAGGGCGTGACCCGTGACCTCAAGGGAACGCCAACTGCTCTGGTGGTCGGTCCGGACAACAAGGTCGAGCTGCGTCAGCTCAAGGCCAGCCGTACGGTCGGCAGCCAATGGCTGATTGAAGATGGCCTCAAGGCCGGCGACCGCCTGATCACTGAAGGACTGCAATTCGTCAAACCAGGCGTCGTAGTCAAGCCCACTGAAGCGACTAACGTTGGCGCAAAGAACCCAGCCCCCGCACAGGCAGCTAACACTGCCACTGGCGGTAAAGGGGAGTAAACCATGTCGAAATTTTTTATCGACCGTCCGATTTTCGCCTGGGTAATTGCCCTGGTGATCATGTTGGTCGGGGCTCTATCGATCCTCAAGTTGCCGATCAACCAATACCCGAGCATCGCCCCGCCGGCGATCGCCATTTCCGTCACCTACCCAGGTGCTTCTGCACAAACCGTGCAGGACACCGTGGTGCAGGTGATCGAGCAGCAGCTCAACGGTATCGATAACCTGCGTTATGTGTCCTCGGAAAGTAACTCCGACGGCAGCATGACCATTACCGCGACCTTCGAGCAGGGCACCAACTCCGATACCGCGCAGGTCCAGGTCCAGAACAAACTGAACCTGGCCACCCCGCTGCTGCCACAAGAAGTGCAGCAACAGGGTATCCGCGTGACCAAGGCAGTGAAAAACTTCCTGATGGTCATCGGCGTGGTCTCGCGCGACGGCAGCATGACCAAGGACGACCTGTCCAACTACATCGTTTCCAACATGCAGGACCCGATCTCGCGGACAGCCGGTGTCGGTGACTTCCAGGTGTTTGGTGCCCAGTACGCCATGCGTATCTGGCTCGACCCGGCCAAGTTGAACAACTTCAACCTGACCCCGGTCGATGTCAAAACCGCCATCGCCGCGCAGAACGTCCAGGTTTCCTCCGGTCAACTCGGTGGCTTGCCCGCCCTGCCTGGCCAGCAACTGAACGCCACGATCATCGGCAAGACCCGCTTGCAGACGGCCGAGCAGTTCAAGGAAATCCTGCTGCGGGTCAACAAGGACGGCTCGCAGGTTCGCCTGTCTGACGTTGCCGATGTCGGCCTCGGTGGCGAAAACTACAGCATCAGCGCCCAGTTCAACGGCAGCCCGGCTTCCGGTCTGGCAGTGAAGCTGGCCAACGGCGCCAACGCCCTCGACACCGCCAAGGCCCTGCGCAAGACCATCGACAACCTCAAGCCATTCTTCCCGGAAGGGATGGAAGTGGTGTTCCCGTACGACACCACTCCGGTGGTGACCGAATCGATCAAGGGTGTGGTTGAAACCCTGGTTGAAGCGATCGTGCTGGTGTTCCTGGTGATGTTCCTGTTCCTGCAAAACTTCCGCGCCACGGTCATCACCACCATGACCGTACCGGTGGTGTTGCTGGGTACCTTCGGGATCCTCGCGGCGTTCGGCTTCAGCATCAACACCCTGACTATGTTCGGTATGGTGCTCGCCATCGGCTTGCTGGTGGACGATGCCATCGTCGTGGTGGAAAACGTCGAACGGGTGATGAGCGAAGAAGGACTCTCACCCAAGGAAGCCACCAAGAAATCCATGGGCCAGATCCAGGGCGCACTGGTCGGTATCGCACTGGTTCTGTCGGCGGTACTGCTGCCGATGGCGTTCTTCAGCGGTTCGACCGGGGTGATCTACAAACAGTTCTCGATCACCATCGTTTCGGCCATGGCCCTTTCGGTATTGGTTGCCCTGATCTTCACCCCGGCGCTCTGCGCCACCATGCTCAAGGCGATTCCGAAAGGCGAGCACGGCACTCCGAAACGCGGCTTCTTCGGCTGGTTCAACCGCAACTTCGACCGTAGCGTAAGAAGCTACGAGCGCGGTGTCGGCAACATGCTCAAGCACAAGGCGCCGTACCTGCTGGCCTACATCATCATCGTGGTCGGCATGATCTGGCTGTTCACCCGCATTCCAACGGCGTTCCTGCCGGAAGAAGACCAGGGTGTACTCTTTGCCCAGGTCCAGACCCCGGCCGGCTCTACCTCCCAGCGCACCCAAGTGGTCGTGGACGAGATGCGTGAATTCCTGCTGCGTCCAGGCAAGGACGGTGGTGAAGGCGATGCGGTGAACTCGGTGTTTACCGTGACCGGCTTCAACTTCGCCGGCCGTGGCCAGAGTTCGGGCATGGCGTTCATCATGCTCAGGCCATGGGCCGAGCGAAACGCCGACAACAGCGTGTTCAAGGTTGCGGCCCGTGCCCAACAGCACTTCTTCACCTTCCGCGACGCCATGGTGTTCGCCTTCGCGCCACCGGCGGTACTGGAGTTGGGTAACGCCACCGGTTTCGATGTGTTCCTGCAGGATCGCGCCGGCATCGGTCACGACAAGTTGATGGCTGCCCGTAACCAGTTCCTCGGTATGGCGGCGCAGAGCAAGGTGCTGTCGCAGGTCCGTCCGAACGGTCTGAACGACGAACCGCAATACCAGCTGGAAATCGACGATGAAAAGGCCAGTGCCTTGGGCATCACGATGACCGACATCAACAACACGCTGTCGATCGCGCTGGGCAGTAGCTACGTCAATGACTTCATCGACCGTGGTCGAGTGAAAAAGGTTTACGTACAAGGCCAGCCGGGTGCTCGCATGAGCCCTGAAGACCTGAAGAAATGGTACGTACGCAACAGCCAGGGCGCCATGGTTCCGTTCTCCGCGTTCGCCAAGGGCGAGTGGATCTACGGCTCGCCGAAGCTGGCGCGTTACAACGGCGTAGAAGCGGTGGAAATCCTCGGTTCCCCGGCACCTGGCTACAGCACCGGTGAAGCCATGGCCGAAGTCGAAGCCCTGGCCCAGAAACTGCCGGCAGGCGTGGGTATTTCCTGGACCGGTCTGTCGTATGAGGAACGTCTGTCCGGCTCGCAAGCTCCGGCGCTGTACGCCTTGTCGTTGCTGATGGTCTTCCTCTGTCTGGCGGCGCTGTACGAAAGCTGGTCGATTCCGATTGCGGTGATGCTGGTTGTACCGCTGGGGATCATTGGTGCCCTGCTCGCCACCAGCCTGCGCGGTCTGTCCAACGACGTGTATTTCCAGGTGGGCCTGTTGACAACCATCGGTCTGGCGGCGAAAAACGCCATTCTGATTGTCGAATTTGCCAAGGAACTGCATGAACAAGGGCGCAGCCTGAGTGACGCAGCCATCGAAGCGTGCCGGATGCGTTTGCGACCGATCATCATGACCTCGCTGGCGTTCGTCCTCGGTGTGGTACCGCTGGCCATTTCCACCGGCGCAGGCTCGGGTAGCCAGCATGCGATCGGTACCGGGGTTATCGGCGGCATGCTGACGGCCACCGTACTGGCGATCTTCTGGGTCCCACTGTTCTTTGTCACTGTGTCGTCGATGGGTCAACGCAAAACTGCGGATCAGGATGACGTCGCTATAGAAACTTCTAAAGAGGCTGGCCAATGAGCAAGTCGCTACTCTCCCTAGCCATCGCCGCGTTCGTGCTCGGTGGCTGCTCGCTGATACCGGATTATCAGCAGCCTGCCGCACCGATTGCATCGCAATACCCACAAGGTCCGGCGTACTCGCCGGCCCAGGCCGCGAACCAGGCTGCCGCCGAACAAGGCTGGAAGCAGTTTTTCCGTGACCCGGCGCTGCAACAGCTGATCCAGACCGCTCTGGAAAACAACCGCGACCTGCGTGTCGCGGCACTGAACATCGACGCCTTTGCGGCCCAATACCGCATCTCGCGCGCCGACCTGTTCCCGGCCGTCTCGGCGACCGGCACCGGCAGCCGTCAGCGGATCCCGGCGCGTGCCTCGCAGACCGGTAAAGAGAGCATCAGTGCCAGCTACTCGGCCACCGTGGGCGTCAGCGCCTATGAGCTCGACCTGTTCGGTCGGGTTCGCAGCCTGAACGAACAAGCGCTGCAAAACTACTTCGCCACTGAAGAGGCACGCCGCAGCACCCAGATCAGCCTGGTGGCCAGCGTGGCCAACGCTTACCTGACCTGGCAGGCCGACAAGGAACAGCTGAAACTGTCCCAGGACACCCTCGCCACCTTCGAAGAAAGCTACCGGCTCACCGCCCGCAGCAACGAAGTCGGCGTGGCGTCGGCGCTGGACCTGAGCCAGTCGCGTACGGCCGTGGAGACCGCCCGGGTCCAGCAGGCGAAATTCACTCGCCTGGTGGCCCAGGACGAAAACAGCCTGGCGCTGCTGTTGGGCACCGGTGTACCGGCCAATCTGGCCGCGGGCCAGCCGTTGTCCGATGACCTGCTCAGCGAAGTACCGGCCGGTCTGCCGTCCGACCTGCTGCAACGTCGCCCGGACATCCTTGAAGCCGAACACAAGCTCAAGGCTGCCAACGCCAACATCGGCGCGGCGCGCGCAGCGTTCTTCCCGAGCATCAGCCTGACCGCCAATGCCGGCACCCTGAGCCCGGATCTGTCCGGTCTGTTCAAGGGTGGTTCGGGGACCTGGCTGTTCCAGCCACAAATCAACCTGCCGATCTTCAATGCCGGTAGCCTGAGCGCCAGCCTGGATTACTCGAAAATCCAGAAAGACATCACGATCGCGCAGTACGAGAAGTCGATCCAGACCGCCTTCCAGGAAGTCTCCGACGGCCTCGCCGCACGCCTGACCTTCAACGAACAGTTGCAGGCCCAGCGTGATCTGGTGGCCGCCAACCAGAACTACTACCGCCTGGCCGAACGTCGCTACCGCATCGGTGTCGACAGCAACCTGACCTTCCTAGACGCCCAGCGTCAGTTGTTCACTGCGCAGCAATCGTTGATCACCGACCGTCTGTCGCAACTGATCAGCGAAGTGAATCTGTACAAGGCTCTCGGTGGTGGCTGGAACGCACAAACCGCGAAGAACGAGCCGGTGAAAGAAGAAGCACCGAAGCTGAAGATGTTCTGATAACACCCGCAAAAACGAAGCCCACCATTTGGTGGGCTTTTTTATGGGCTGTGTCTCGTCCTGAATAAGGTTTACACCTTCTGACTTATCTTCAGGAGGAACTAATGGATACGGGAAAAAGGCGCTGTAGCCTCTGATGGGCGCTACGTAGGCAAGCTTAAACACCCGTCGTAGCAGCTGCCGAGCCCGCGAGGCTGCGTTCGGTCTGGGCCCAGAGTGTGTAAAAACACTGTCTGAGGCTTTCATCTTCAAATCTAGGGTCTTTCTTACGCTTCGGCCCCCACGCACGGCCAAGATGCTCTTGGCCCACCAACTTGGCGTTGCCGATGACTAGAAAGGCCTGAACGGGCTCTAACGTCCTCTGAATCATGTCCGAAATTGACCAAATCTTAGGTCGCCAGAGCCTTAATCAAGCTCCCGACCCCCATGATTTTCATCACTCGTTTCAGGTTGTAGGCGAGCACATTCAAGCTCATTTCGGCGCTCACCCCGGGTAGCTTTCGGGTCAGGAAGTGGGCCGCTCCCATCCAGTGCTTGAGCGTCCCGAAGGGATGCTCAACCGTTCGTTTGCGGATCCGCATCATTTCTGGCGCGTTGCTCAGCCGACTCTGCATTTTTTCCAGTACGGCTTCATGCTCCCAGCGTCGGACTCGCCGTTCCCTGCCCGGTGTGCACTTCAATTTCAGTGGGCACTGTTGGCAGTTGGAACTCCAGTAACGGTGTAACTTCAGGCCGTTATCAACGCTGGAAAAACGCCAGATCAACGCCTGTCCAGCTGGGCAAATGTATTCATTTTTCGTCGCGTCATAGATGAAGACATCATTATTGAAACGCCCGTCCGCCTTGGCTCCGGAGGTCATTGGCTTCGGCACATAGGCGGTGATGTCTGCATTGTGACAGGCCAGGATTTCTTCGCTTTTGAAGTAGCCTCGATCAGCCACTACTGACAGCGTTTCCAAGCCCATGGCCTCGCGGGCCTGCTTGCCCATCGAGCTGAGTTGATCGCGGTCGGAGCCGGTATTGGTGACCTCGTGCGCAACGATCAAATGGTGTTGGGTATCGACTGCTGTCTGCACGTTGTAGCCGACGATTCCAGTGCCACGCGTCATCATGGAACGGGCGTCTGGATCGGTCAGTGAGACCTGTTTGTCCGGCGAGTCGTTGAGCCGCACTTCGATCGCCTGAAGCTCTTTCATTTGAGCCTTCAGCTTGACGATTTTTTCTTCCAGCCGCGCAGCCTTGGGCTGCGCAGTCGAGGGCTCTTGTTGATCGGCTTCGTCGAGTGCAGTCAGATACCGGTTTATGCTCGATTCAATTTCTACCATTCTCCGTTGCAACTTGGCGCTGGTGAAATTGCGGTCGCGGTTGTTGACCGCCTTGAACTTGCTGCCGTCGATGGCAACTAGGTTTTCTTCGAATAATCCCAACTGCTGACACAGCACGACGAACTGCCGGCAGACACCGCGGATGGCTTTGCTGTTGTCTTTTCGGAAGTTGGCAATGGTCTTGAAATCGGGCCTCAAGCGGCCGGTTAGCCACATCAGCTCGACGTTACGCTGGGCCTCTCGCTCCAGCCGTCGACTCGACTGAATCCGGTTGAGATAGCCATAGATGTAGATCTTCAGCAGGATCGCGGGGTGATAAGCAGGCCGGCCAGTATCGGCCGGTATGACGCCTTCAAAACCCAGCTTAGCCAGGTCAAGTTCATCGACGAAGACGTCGACTACGCGCACCGGATTGGTATCGCTGACGTAGTCGTCGAGGCTTTCGGGAAGCAAGGTGCTTTGACCTCGATGTTCACCTTGAATAAAGCGCGTCATGGGCGATCCTTGCGATGAAATCCTCAGAAATCATAGCAAGGGTTCGCTAAGGCGTTTTTACACACTCTGGGCCGCATCCGGACAAAGCGGTCGTAAAATCATGCAACACGTTCATTCCGGTAAACCGCGTATGCAGGGTTGGCGAGGACTGCGTCCTCGGACGCAGCCTCGCGGGCTCGACAGCTGCTACGCGGGAGCCGCGTTCTTATCTGTTACTCCGGTGGATCGAGGTGGTCCAGTGCGCGATTCACCGCCAGCTCGGCCAGCGAGATCATCTGTTGAATCGCCAGTGCGGTATTGCGTTTGGGGCCTTCGAGGTCGAACGCCAGATCGCTGGCCATGACATTGGCCGAGGCGAGGGTTTCGCAGGCGTGGGCCAGCAGGGTTTCGCTGTCGACGTCGGGGGCAATGACGAAAATGCAGCCGGGGCGGCGGTCGGCTAACAATTGCTTGGTCTCGGGCAGCACCAGGTAGTGGTCGAGCGCGCGGTGCGCGGCGGCGTGGAGTTCTTTTGAGTCGAGGGAGGCGTAGGGGGAAACCGGATCGGTTTCGGGGGGATTCGGTGTGGCTTTGAACATGATGAAACTCCAAATGTAAGTAGAGGAGCCATCACCCTCGCTACCAAACGAAGGGTGGTGGCCATACGCGGGTTGGTAGACCGGACACTTGGAAACCGGCGCGCCCGAGGGCGCCCTGCGCATGGCCACCATAAAAGCGAATGCCGACAAAAAGCACCTGCATAAGGTGACGCTGTGCGCCATGTGTCCGGGCTACCAAACCCGATCGCTGATAATCAGCGACACGGAAACGATAGAGGCGTGGACCAAGGCGCACAAGCCGGCGGATTCTGGCGCAGGTGTAGGCCGTGACGCAAGGCGCTGTAGCCTCTGATGGGCACAGCGTGGGCAAGCTTAAACACCCGTCGTAGCAGCTGCCGAGCTGCGCGAGGCTGCGTTCGGCTGCGAAGCAGTCGTAAAATCATGCAACACGTTCATTCAGGTAAACCGCGTACGCAGGGTTGGCGAGGACTGCGTCCTCGAACGCAGCCTCGCGCAGCTCGGCAGCTGCTACGGGGCGCGTTACGGCTTAACTGACAGACGGCCCCCTCCAACGCCATTGACCAGAAAAACCGGTTCTTCCAGATAATTGAGTCCCAGCCGGTTTTCGAACAGTTCATCGCGTAACGCTGCCGTAGTGAAACAACCCAGCCCAAGGGCCGTGGCCACCAGTGAAAAGGTCTGACTCAAATGCCCAGCATCCATCAGCGCCACCCGCAGTGCTCGGCTGAACTCGTACTTCCAGGCCATTCGCTCGACCCGCGCCGTGGATACAAACACTGCCGCTGCGTCCTTGATCCACGGCTGCTCGCCACAGGCGTCGCCGATCCAGACTCGCGGGTCTTCCCGTGACAGCAGCTCGAGCCCGTGGCGGCGTACCGAATAGTGGTAAAGACCGCGTTCGAAGCCTTGCACATTCATCAGCACCGCATACACCTCGGTGCCCTGCAGCGAACCGCCGGCCGGTGAGGTTTTCTTCAGGAAGTAATCCCCCATGCGGTTCTGTTCCATGACCGTCGCGCCCCACGTGTAGTAGAGCAACAGGGACAATTGCTGCGCGCTCAGCGGCTGGTCGCTGAAGGTGCGCGACGTGCGGCGCTCGCACAGCGAATCGAGCAATGTCGATTGGGCGATCGCGCCGGAAGGCGCCAGCAGCGGGTTTTCCAGGGCAACAAAAGGATGGGAGAAATAATCCTTGAATGCCGACGGCTGACGTCGCGCTGAGGCCTTTTGCTCAAGCTGCGCTTCCAGATCGCTGACGCTGATGTAGGGCGTGTGCGACCCGGTGCGGGTGCTCAGGTAAAACTCCAGCGCCGCGTCCCAATGGGCCCAAAGGCTGGCCGGATGGCTGCGCTCAATGGAAGCGCCAGTGTCAGATGATGTATCGACCGGCTGTAGGACACCCTGGCTGAACAGTTCCCGCAGGAACGCCAGGTTGTCGTCCTGCTCGGGACTCTGCAAAACACCCGGCAGCAACAAGGCACTGCCCAATGTCTGGGGAGTCAGGAAGTGGCGCAGCAACGGCAGAAACATCACACCGAATTCCAGACTCAGGTCGCACTGCCGATCGCGGATAAAAAACGACGCCGAACCGATGCTGAGCCAGGTGCTTTCCCTGAGTTTGAGCAGGGTTTGTGCACCCTGCTCGAGTTGCGTTTGCGGCGCCTGCCGGGCACACCCCTGCCAGAACAAGGCTTTGGGGCGAAGAGACTTGATGGCCGTGATCAACGTCAACAATTCTGCATCATCGGTTTTGCGGGAAATATCCCACTCAAGGGTGATCGCTTTCACCGGCGACGAATCAAACAAATGACGCAAGATTTCCCAATCCCGCTGCGGATGGCCGGTATGAATTTCAATCAGCCGGTCCAGCGGCAACGAACGCAAGTAGCTGTTCAGGTCGTAACCCAGGGTTCTGGCGGTCGCGATTGCGCTGTCGAGGTCCAGCAGAAAGCCCGAGTCACTGCGCTCCACCACTCGAGAGATGAACGCGCCTTCGGATTGCTCTTGTGCATCGTGCAACGAAAACAACCTCGGCGCGTTTTCCAGTACCAGCAGCGTTGCCGTGAGGTCACGCAATTCGATGGCGTTGGCCACCACCGTGTCAGCTACCTCTTGGGCCAGGGTCGGCAGAATGAAATGCTGAGTGTCGCCTCCGTGAAACCGCGACCAGGAAATATGCTCGGCCAACCAGGGCGAGCGGGTTTTCTCGCACAGCCGCCGAGTCATTTTCAGAAACTCGCGGTCCATCGCGATGCCCACACTGCCCAAGGACAAACTGGAAGAATGCAGCAAGCTCGGTACTTGCGCACCGAGCTCAAGCAGACGCGGTTCCAGAATGCAGTGCGTCGGCTGAAACTCGACGTAATCAAAATGCGGCAAGCCCTCGGCGAGAATCCGTTCGACGGTCGGGTCGAGTCCCTCCTCCGATAACTCATCCTGAGGCGTGTGCCGTGGCAAATGGTATTCCAGCCCAACGCCGGCCTCCGGAAACTGCGAAACATCAAACATCGCCATGTCCGCCTCCCTGGCGTCAACCGGTCAGGCCCAGCATGCGTTTAGCCCCCGCCGCAGCGCCCGATATCGCCAACAACGCGGCGTGTTGAGTTTCCAGCGCCCTGACTTCTTTGATCAGGTTTTCCAGCAGTTGGCGGCCCTGAGGGGTGAAATCCGCGCACGCTTCGAAATCCGGTAACGCCTTGATCAAGCCTTGCAGGATGAACACCAGGCGTTTTTGTGCCCGCTGCAGTTCATGGGACGAGCGCGAACGAACCCGCTCCAGGTATTTGACCAACGCGACGTACACGAAAAACGCATGAAAATAGCCATAGAGGTCACGCTTCTGCCCCGACCACGGCAAGGTGAACAACGCCTCCCGCGAGGTCTCATCCCTGACGACCGGGCACACTTCGACAATGTTGTAGAGCAACTGATGAGTGGCCTCATGCACCAGCGACTCTTCCAGGTCGAGTATCGAATCATCCCGGTTCGAGATGAGGATGATCCCGGTGAAGCGCGAAGCCGAGCAGCTTCGAAATGAACCATCGGGCAAATAACATATGGACTTGACCAGTTTTCTAAACTGCTCGCGACAGGCGGGCCACGAGTGTTCTATCCGCAACAGCGCGATATTCACCACATCGCAAAAGAAACTCACGGAATGACCATGACGTTCCAATTGTTTACGGGTTGCTTCATCTTCCGGAAACTCATAACTGGGCGGTGCCACTCTCATCACCAACGGATCAATATTAAAACGATACACCGGCGGGCAATAATCATTCATGTGAACACTGTCGTTCTTTTTCACCCGCGCCAGCATCAGTGGGAACTCGATCAACATGCGCTCTAACTCATCGGTATTCGCCGCCTTTTTCGTGATAACCAGGTTGGCATAATGAGCCGTCAATACACTCCACACTTGAAACACCGGATCATTAATAATCACGCGCTGCTCGCGGGTCGGCGGCACAATAAGATTGAATGCCTGCTCGAAAAACTCCGCCAACTGCGGAGCATTGGGAAACAGTTGAAAAAGTTCGGTGTACAGCGCCACAAAACTTGTGTAGCGATTTCGACTGACACGTTCCAGCAATACGTCAAATCGTGAAGGATCCGTGTCCGGCAGGAATGTCGTGCCCTGAAACAACTCGTCATCGGATAGCTCACGCAGACCACTGTTCCCGATTTCCATTTTTCAACCTTCCCTTAGGTAGGCGGCAACGGCTTCGCCATCGTCAGACTGGCGATGCCATACCCTGATTGTTCATAAAGACGACGCGCCGCATCGTTGCGACCAAAGACATGCAGTCGCACTTCTTCGCATCCCGCCTGGCGTGCCCATGACTCGAGGGCCAACAGTGATTGTTTCGCATAACCCTGGCGGCGCTCTCCAGGGTCAATGTAGATATCCAGGATGAAGGCACTCTTGCCGGCACCGGTGTGTCGCTCGGCGACCCACAACTCGCCAATACGACGCTCCTGATCCTTGATCACCCAGAGTTGGTTTTTTTCAGTCAGTCGCCCTTGCGGCAACAACTGCTCGAAGACACTGCGTGCCCTTTGCGAGGCCTCCTCATGGGCCCACTCACCCGAGACGACCATACCGTCACCATATTCAGCAACGGCTCTTTCGGCGAACGTTGCAAAGTCCGCGTTATCCATTGGAGCCAAGGTGACAGGCATGAGTCATTCACTCCGCGCTCGACCGCTGTGCCTCATGACACTTCATAAAGCCATTCGGCGTACCTGCATGAAAGACCCACCTTTCGGGGTACGCCAAATGGCATCACCGGCCGCTAATCCATGCGCGCTTGCTGTTGCTGGGTATCAAATATGGCACGCGTCCCCAGATTACTTCGAATACCGGCAGAGGCAGCCGACAGTTTCGCAGCATCAATGCCTTTAACCGCCGCAATTTCATCAGCACTTAGATGCACACCAATATTTTTAGCTGCCGAAGCAGGATCATTGTGAAGTGCATCGGCAAACCCCGGATCCAGCACCGCCCGTCCAACAACCGTGGCCAAGGTTTGCTGATTGACTTTATTGCTCATGGTACTTCTCCTTGTTATTTCGGCACGACGAAAAATGCACCCCTGACGAAGCATGTAACTTTCCCTCGTCCGTCCTGGGGACTTTGAATATAGCAAGACCACTGCTCTTTTCCAGCCATCCCCACGGCTCCCTTTAAACCGTTTCACGATAATCGATAACACCGTTTCTTAAGGTTAACTGGCGATTATCGATAGTCGTTTAATGACAACAAGAACTGTAGGAAAGCGCTTACAACCAAAGTAATAGGCCCTTCTATTTAATAGCCACTGGACAGCAATGCGTCATTAATAGAACACACAGCCAGACACCCATTATTGCCCCGAATAACTATGGGATTTAATTAACAATGCTTCATACCGCTGGTGATCCGACAGGCGTCGATTTGTGTTCGATTATCGCCCAAAACCCGGTACGCCCGATTGAATCCCGCCCTTGATCCCCCGCACCATTCCCCCACCTACAAGAACCAATAACAACAGGTCCGGCACCATGACTGCACACCCTACCCGCTCCGGCTGATCTCTCCCGTTCGTTGACCCGAATTCGAATTTTTGTCTGCAACCCCTTGGTTGCGGCTGCGTCCTGCTTCATCCCTAACAATTAGAGAGACCCGACCTCATGAAGCCTTCCACCTGTGCAAAACAGCTTTTGCCGACTCTATTGACCACCGCACTGGTCAGCGCAGCCCTCCCGGCGCTAGCCGAAGAGTCGGGTTTTCTAGACGGCGCCCAGGCCAACCTCAGCCTGCGCAACTTCTACTTCAACCGCAATTTCACCAACCCGACCAAGGCGCAAGGAACAGCGGCAGAATGGACGCAAAGCTTCATCCTCGATGCCAAATCCGGGTTCACCCAGGGCACCGTCGGTTTCGGCATGGACGTATTGGGCCTGTACTCGGTGAAGCTCGATGGCGGACGCGGCACCGGCGGGACGCAGCTGCTGCCGCTGGACCACGATGGTCGCCCCGCCGATAACTTCGGACGTCTGGGCGTGGCGTTCAAGGCGAAGCTTTCCAAGACCGAGTTGAAAGTCGGTGAATGGATGCCGGTGTTGCCGATCCTGCGTTCGGACGATGGGCGTTCGTTGCCGCAAACGTTTCGCGGTGGCCAGATCACCTCGAAGGAAATCGACGGCCTGACGCTCTACGGCGGTCAGATGCGCGCTAACAGCCCGCGTGACGACAGCAGCATGAGTGACATGTCGATGACCGGCAAACCCGCCTTCACCTCCGACCGTTTCAACTTTGAGGGCGCCGAATACAGCTTCAACGACAAGCGCACGCAAATCGCGGTGTGGAATGCCCAGCTCAAGGACATCTACAGCCAGCAATTTATCAACCTGGTCCACACCCAGCCACTGGGCGACTGGACGCTGGGCGCCAACCTTGGCTTCTTCTATGGCAAGGAAGATGGCAGCGCACGGGCCGGCGACCTCGATAACAAAACCTGGTCCGGGCTGTTCTCGGCCAAATATGGCGGCAACACCTTCTATGTCGGCTTGCAGAAACTCACCGGCGACAATGCCTGGATGCGGGTCAATGGCACCAGCGGCGGGACGCTGGCCAACGACAGTTACAACTCGAGCTACGACAACGCCCGGGAGAAATCCTGGCAACTGCGCCACGACTACAACTTCGCCGCCCTCGGCATTCCCGGTCTGACCCTGATGAACCGCTACATCAGCGGCGACAACGTGCACACCGGGACCGTCACCAACGGCAAGGAATGGGGCCGCGAAAGTGAAATCGGCTACACCGTGCAAAGTGGCAGCCTGAAAAACCTCAACGTCAGGTGGCGCAACTCGACCATGCGTCGGGACTACAGCAACAACGAGTTCGACGAAAACCGCCTGATCGTCAGCTATCCGATCAGCCTGCTCTAAAGCGATAAAAATACCGCGAGGACATGAACCGTTCAGCACCGTTATGCTCCTATGGAGACTTCCATAGGAGCGACGGTTGGCGGCGTGGTGAATAACCGCGCACCGACAGTCTGCATTCGTCCTGATCTGTCGTAGGCCAAAGCAAAAACATGAAACTGATCGCTGCTGTCTTATCCGTCCTTGCCGTAACGGTCGGCCTCAGCGGCTGTATCGGCCCGCCGATCGAACTGACCCCGAAGACCGAGCAGATTCTGCGCTCGACCCCGCCGATCCGCTTTTTGCTGACCTTTGACGACGGTCCAAGCGCGTCCAGTTTTTTCAATCCGACCAGTGCCGTTCTCGACGTGCTTGCCAACAACCCGATTGAGCCGGGTATCAAGGCGGTGTTCTTCGTACAGACACAAGCCCCCCGGGCCGGTGGCAGCGAACTGGGCAAAACAATCATGCAGCGTGAACATGCCGAGGGCCAGACCCTGGGTTTCCACACCGCCACGCAGTGGCATACCAATCACCGCTCACTCTCCCCGGAAGAACTCGAACAGTCGCTCACCCAAGGCTCTGCGGACATTGCGGCGATCACCGGCAGCACGCCGGTACTGCTGCGGCCGCCGTTCTGGAATTACGACAAACGCACGTTCGCCGCGTATCAACACCATGGCTTGCATGTACTGCTGACCGACCTGAGCGCCAATGACGGCAAGATATGGGGCTTCAATGGCAGCCCGCGCCGGCGTTCCAACATGCTCAGGCAAATGTCCGAGGTACGCGAACGGATAGCGGCAGGGGAACTGCCGACAGTTGATGGCGTTATTCCGGTGGTGGTGACGTTTCACGACCTCAATCGCTACACGTCCTGGCACATGGGGGAATATCTACAGATTCTGCTCGACAGCGCCCGCGAGACCGGTGTGACAACCGCCGACAAACCGTTTTACGACGACCAGGCTGCCGTGCAACGCGCCGCCATGGCCCGCACGGTGCGCGATGACTCGCAACCGGTGCATTTGCCCGGCGTGTGGAGCTGGTTCTGGGACAGCAACTCTCATTGAGGCACGCCGTCGCTGAAGCATTGCGGCCCTGACAGTCATGTCAGGGCCTGATGTCGCGACTACTCGCGCGATTCGACGCCCAACTCATCCCACACCGACTCGGCCAGGTGGAAAGTCGCATTGGCCGCCGGGATGCCGCAGTAGATCGCGCTCTGCATCAGCACTTCCTTGATCTCGGCGCGGGTGACGCCATTGTTCGCCGCGCTACGCAGGTGCAGTTTCAGCTCTTCGTTGCGGTTCATACCGATCAGCATGGCGATGGTGATCAGGCTGCGGGTGTGGCGTGGCAAGCCTGGGCGGGTCCAGATGTCACCCCAGGCGTGGCGGGTGATCATGTCCTGAAACTCCGAATTGAACTCGGTCAGGGTCGCCAGGCTGCGATCGACATGAGCATCGCCGAGCACCGCGCGACGCACTTGCATGCCGTCGGCGTAACGTTGTTTCTCGTCCACAAATCACTCCTCAGATAGACTTTTCAGCCAACAAAAAACTCAGCACCCGGTCACTGAACGCGCTGCCGGCCTGAACGTTGGACAAATGGGCGGCGTAGAACTCGGCGTATTCGGCGCCTCTCACCCGCTCTTGAATGAAGCGCCCGCCAGAAGGTGGCGTGACCGCGTCTTCGGTGCCGGCGATGACCAGGGTCGGTACCGTGATCGATGCCAGTTGCTCGCGGAAATCGGCATCGCGCACTGCCGCGCAATTGGCGGCATAACCTTGCGGTGAAGTGGCGGCGAGCATGTCGGTGATCTGCTTCGCCACCGCCGGATTGGCTTGGGCAAAATCCGGGGTAAACCAACGGGCAATCGATGCATCGCGCAGTGCGACCATCGCCGCCGGACCGTCGCGCAGCACGGTTTCGATACGTGGGTTCCACACAGAGGGATCACCGATCTTCGCCGCGGTATTGCACACCACCAGTTTGTGCAGACGCTCGCCAGCGTTGATCCCCAACCACTGACCGATCAGCCCACCCATGGACAGACCGCAAAAATGGGCGCGCTCGATGTTCAGGGCATCCAGCAGCGCCAGCACGTCACGGCCCAACTGCTCGATGCTGTACGGCCCCGGCGTCACCAGCGAACGACCATGACCGCGAGTGTCGAAACGCAGTACGCGAAAGTGCTTGGTGAACGCCGGAATCTGCACGTCCCACATATGCAGGTTGGTGCCCAGCGAGTTGGACAGCACCAGCACCGGGGCGTGTTCCGGACCGTCGAGTTGGTATTTCAGTTCGCCGTCGGCGAGTTGTACGAATCCCACAGAAATTCTCCTTCAGGCAGTCAGGGCAACATGTTCGGCCAGCGCACGCTCAACCCAGGTTTGAGCCTGACCAAGGTAGTGCGCAGGGTTCATCAATTGATCGAGTTCAGCGCTCGAGAGCTCGGCAGTCACCTGTGGCTCATCACCGAGCACCGCACGTAAATGTCGCTGCTCGGCCACCGCGCGTTTGCAGCACAGTTCCAGCAGATGGTGGGCTTTATCGCGACCGATCCGTTGGGCGAGGACGATGCTCACGGCTTCGGCCAGCACCAGGCCCTGGGTCAAATCGAGGTTCTGCGCCATGCGCTCGGCGTCGACCTCCAGCCCTTCTGTAATTAACAGCGCTTGCTGCAAGGCACCGGACACCAGGCAGCAGATTTCCGGCAAGGTTTCCCACTCGGCATGCCACAACCCCAGGCTGCGTTCGTGCTCTTGCGGCATGGCGCTGAACAGGGTCGACAGTAATCCGGGAACACGCGTCGCAGCACCGATCAGCACCGCCGCGCCCACCGGGTTGCGTTTGTGCGGCATGGTCGAGGAGCCGCCCTTGCCCGGCGCCGAGGGTTCGAAGACTTCCGCCGCCTCGGTCTGCATCAGCAGGCTGATGTCACGGCCGAGTTTGCCGAGGCTGCCGGCGATCAGGCCCAGCGCTGCGCCAAACTCCACCAGCCGGTCGCGCTGGGTGTGCCAAGGTTGTTCCGGCAATGTGAGTTGCAGCTCCTGCGCCAGCGCTTCGGCAATCGGCATGGCCTGCTCGCCGAGGGCCGCGAGGGTTCCGCTGGCACCACCAAATTGCAGCACCAGCAGGCGCGGCTTGAGTGCGTGCAGACGTTGCCGACTGCGCGTCACCGCCCCCAGCCAACCGGCGACTTTCATCCCCAGCGTGACCGGCGTCGCATGTTGCAGCCAGGTACGTCCGGCCAGTGGCGTGAGCACATGGTGCCGGGCCTGGATCGCCAACGCTTCGCCGAGTCGCGCCAGATCGCTGTCGATCAAGTGCAGTGCCTGGCGCACTTGCAGCACCAGCCCAGTGTCCATCACATCCTGACTGGTTGCGCCCAGATGCACGTAACGTTCGGCGTCCTGATCATGTGCGGCGATCTGCTTGCCCAGCGCCTTGACCAACGGAATCGCCGAGTTACCGGCAATCGCAATCGCCTCGCCAAGGGCCGCAAAGTCGTAGTGCTCGGCCCGGCAAGCCGCCTCGATCGGGGCAACGGCAGATGCCGGAATCAGCCCGACCCGCGCCTCGGCCCGGGCCAATGCAGCTTCAAAATCGAGCATGGCCTGAACCCGGCCCTGATCACTGAACACCTCACGCATATTTCGAGCCGTGAAATAGGCATCGAACAATTGATTGCCCGGTCGTTGCATAGGAGATTCCTTACGCGGCGCGCGCCCGCTTCAGGCGCGCGCCGACAAGTCAAAGTTCGTTTTCCAGGTACGCTGCCTGCCTCGGCAAACGCAGGCTGAACAGGAAGGCGATCGCCATCATCGCCGTCACGTACCAGTAGAAGGAGTTTTCGATACCCACCGATTTCAGGCTCAAGGCCACGTACTCGGCCGAACCGCCGAAGATCGCATTGGCCACCGCGTAGGCCAGGCCCACCCCCAGCGCACGGACTTGCGGCGGGAACATTTCGGCTTTCACCAGACCGCTGATCGAGGTGTAGAAACTGACGATGGCCAATGCCACGGTGATCAGCCCAAACGCCAGGAACGGGTTGGTCACCGACTTCAAGGTCAGCAGGATCGGCACGGTGAACAAAGTCCCCAGCGCACCGAACCAAAGCATCGAGTTGCGCCGGCCGATCTTGTCGGCGAGCGTGCCGAACAACGGCTGCATGCACATATAAAGGAACAGTGCGCCGGTCATGATGTAACTGGCGGTCTTGGCGGGCATCCCGGCGGTGTTCACCAGGTACTTCTGCATATAGGTGGTGAAGGTGTAGAAAATCAGCGAACCACCGGCGGTGAAGCCGAGCACGGTAATAAAGGCGGCGGTGTTGTTCCTGAACAGCGCGGCCATGCTGCCGGCATCCTTGTTTTCGCGCATTTCCTTGCTGGTGGTTTCTTTCAGCGAACGACGCAGGAACAGCGAAATCAATGCAGCAGCAGCACCGACCACGAACGGAATCCGCCAGCCCCAGGCACGCAGGTCGTCCTCAGTCAGGAACTGTTGCAGGATCACCACCAACGACACGGCCAGCAGTTGGCCGCCGATCAAGGTCACGTACTGGAACGAGGCGAAGAAGCCGCGCTGGCCCTTGAGCGCGACTTCACTCATGTAGGTCGCGGTGGTGCCATATTCACCGCCTACCGACACGCCCTGGATCAGGCGAGCCACCAGCAGCAGGAGCGGTGCCCAGACACCGATGTCCTTGTAGGTCGGCAGGCAGGCGATCAGCAATGAGCCGGCGCACATCATCAGCACCGAAATCATCATGGAATTCTTGCGCCCGTGCTTGTCGGCCACCCGGCCAAACAGCCAGCCGCCGATGGGACGCATCAAAAACCCTGCGGCGAACACTCCGGCGGTATTAACCAGTTGCACCGTGGGGTTGTCGGAGGGGAAAAACGCCGGGGCAAAATAGATTGCGCAGAAGGCGTAAACATAGAAGTCGAACCACTCGACCAGGTTGCCGGAAGACGCCCCGACAATTGCAAAGATCCTTTTGCCACGCTCTTCAGCGGTATAGAGACTGGTTATTGTTGTCATGGTTTTTCACTCGATGGGGACAGAGAGAGTCTAGACATACTTTGCAACAGCCCCGCTCCACAGAACAAACCCGAACACTGCGATAAACCTGTGGCGAGGGAGCTTGCTCCCGCTCGGTCGCGAAGCGGCCGTAAATCCGGCTGACCAGTTCTATATGAAAAACTGCACAGCCAGGTTTTGGGTCTGCTACGCAGACCAACGGGGGCAAACCCCCTCGCCACAGCAAGCGCCCTCGCCACAAAAGTGCGGTGAACTCAGTAATCGAAAAACACCGTCTCGGCATCGGTGCCCTGCAGGATCACGTTCCACTGCAACGTGCCCGTCCCATTGGCTTTCGCCATCAAGGTCGTGCGGCGCTCTTCAGGCACGCAGGCCAGCAGCGGGTCGCTGGTGTTGGCCAGTTCGCCGTCAAAATAGATTCGCGTCAGCAAGTGCTTGACCAGGCCTCGGGCAAACACCAGCACCACCAGGTGCGGCGCCTGGGTGCTGCCCTTGAGCCCCGGCACTGTCCCCGGTTTGATGGTGGTGAAACGGAATCGCCCTTCTGCGTCCACCGGCACTCGGCCAAACCCTTCGAAGTTCGGGTCCAGCGGTTTGTCTTGCTCGTCTTCTGGATGGTCATACTTGCCGGCGGCATTGGCCTGCCAGACTTCCAGCATCGCGTCGTTGACGAAATCGCCGTTGCCATCGACCACTTGCCCGGTGATCGTCACACGCTCGCCGAGAGTTTGTTCAACGGTCAGGTTTTCACGGTTCAACCAGGTCAGACCGATGTGGTAATACGGCCCGACCGTGTGGGACGTCGTCGCGTTCAGCGTCATCTTATTTCTCCATCGGCGTGGCATCGCGGCCGCGCAAAACGATATCCCAGCGATAACCGAGGGCGTAGGACGGGATGGTTTTTTCCAGGTCGAAACTGGCGATCAAGCGCTCCTTGGCGCTGGTATCGGGTACGCAGTTGTAGATCGGGTCGTAGGCCAGCAACGGATCACCGGGGAAGTACATCTGCGTCACCAGGCGCGTCAGAATGCTCGGCCCGAACAGCGAGAAATGGATATGCGCGGGGCGCCAGGCATTGTGGTGGTTGCCCCACGGGTAAGCACCAGGCTTGATGGTCTGGAACTGGTACCAGCCATCGGCGTCGGTCACGGTGCGGCCGGTGCCGGTGAAGTTCGGGTCCAGCGGCGCGTCATGCAGGTCGCGGTCATGGTTGTAGCGGCCAGCGGCGTTGGCCTGCCAGATCTCCACTAAAATCCCCGGCACCGGCAGGCCGTTCTCATCCAGCACACGGCCGTGAATGATGATCCGCTCACCCAATGGCGCGCCCTGATGCTGGGCGGTCAGGTCGTTATCCCGTTCTTGCAGAGACTCGGCGCCAATGGTCGGGCCAGTAATTTCCGACAATGAGTGAGGCAAAAACACCAACGGCTTGGACGGCGAACGGCGATTGGTCGATTGATAGGCCGGATGCAAATATTCCGGCTGGGTGCCCGCTTGCGGGCGACGGTAACCAGGCTTGTCAGTCATGAAACCTCCTCTTTTCTTGTTCGATAGCGCGGCGGCGCATCAGACCCGTTCGATGGCCAGTGCCAGCCCTTGGCCAACGCCAACGCACATGGTCGCCAGCGCTTTCTTGCCGCCGGTTTTTTCCAACTGATGCAGCGCCGTCATTACCAGCCGCGCACCACTCATGCCCAACGGATGACCCAACGCAATGGCGCCACCGTTCGGGTTGACCTGCGCTGCGTCGTCGGCCAGACCGAGTTCACGCAACACCGCCAGGCCCTGGCTGGCAAAGGCTTCATTGAGTTCGATCACATCGAAATCGCTGACCGCCACGCCCAGCCGTTCGGTCAACTTGCGCACCGCCGGCACCGGGCCGATGCCCATCACTCGCGGCGCAACACCAGCGCTGGCCATGCCCAATACCCGAGCGCGGGCGGTCAGACCGTGTTTTTTCACCGCTTCGGCAGATGCGAGAATCAGCGCCGCGGCACCGTCGTTCACGCCTGAGGCGTTGCCAGCGGTGACGGTTTTGTCCGGGCCGTTGACCGGTTTGAGTTTGCTCAGGGTTTCCAGAGTGGTGTCAGCGCGCGGATGTTCGTCCTGCTCGACCACGCTTTCGCCCTTCTTGTGGGCAATGCGCACCGGGACGATTTCTTCGGCGAAATAGCCGGCAGCTTGCGCGGCTGCCGTCCGTTGCTGACTGCGCAGTGCGAAAGAATCCTGATCGGCGCGGGAAACCGCGTAATCGTCGGCCACGTTATCGGCCGTCTGCGGCATCGCGTCGACGCCGTATTGAGCCTTCATCAACGGGTTGATGAAGCGCCAGCCGATGGTGGTGTCTTCCAGTTTCATGTTGCGCGAGAACGCTGCATCGGCCTTGCCCATCACGAACGGTGCGCGGGACATCGACTCGACACCACCGGCAATCGCCAGCTCCATCTCACCGCTGGCAATTGCCCGGAACGCCGTGCCGATGGCGTCCATGCCCGAAGCGCACAGGCGATTGAGGGTCACGCCGGGAATGCTGTCCGGCAACCCGGCCAGCAGCAATGCCATGCGCGCCACGTTACGGTTGTCTTCGCCGGCCTGGTTGGCGCAACCGAGGAACACTTCGTCCACGGCGCTCCAATCGACGCTCGGGTTGCGCTCCATCAGCGCCTTGATCGGTACGGCAGCCAGATCGTCAGCGCGAACCGCCGACAAACCACCGCCAAAACGGCCGATCGGTGTGCGAATCGCATCGCAGATATAAACCTCGCGCATCAGGCTTCTCCCGGTGCTTGGCCGTGGGCGGCAGCGGTACGCGCTTCAAGATCACGCAGCGCAGCCAATTCGATGGCGGTCGGTTCGGCGGTGTGCTCCAGCTGATCGGCAAAGCGGACAGCCCAACCAGTGGCGGCGATCACTTGCTCGCGGGTCACGCCCGGGTGCAGCGCGGTGACCACGAATTCGTTGGTGCCGGCTTCCGGTTCCATGATGCACAGGTCGGTGATGATCCCCACGGGACCGGCGCCCGGCAGGCCGAGACGCTTGCGCGAGTCGCCGCCTTCGCCATGACCGACCGAGGTAATAAAGTCGAGTTTGTCGACAAACGAGCGAGCCGACTGTTTGAGGATGATCAACACGCTTTTCGCCGAGCCGGCGATCTCCGGCGCACCACCGGCACCCGGCAGGCGGACTTTCGGCTGATGGTAATCGCCGACCACGGTGGTGTTGATGTTGCCAAAACGGTCGACCTGAGCAGCACCGAGAAAACCGACGTCAATGCGCCCGCCTTGCAACCAGTAGCGAAAAATCTCACCGGTCGGGACGACGGTGTCGGCGGTTTCCGCCAACTCGCCGTCACCGATCGACAGCGGCAATACCGTCGGCTTGGCACCGATCGGACCCGATTCATAGATCAGGACGACATCTGGAGAGGAAGTCAGACGCGCCAGGTTGGCCGCTTTCGACGGCAGGCCGATGCCGACGAAGCACACCGAGCCATTCTTCAGGCGGCGAGCGGCGGCGACGGTCATCATTTCATTGGTGGAGTAAGCCATTATTGAGCCTCCGACGCTTTGGCCAGCTTGGCCTGGAATTCACTGAAGTCAGCACTGCCGTGGATGTATTCGTTGATCCACGCGGTGAAGGTTTCACGGTCGCGGGCAATCGGATCCCAGGCCTGATAGAAGCGGTTGTCGCGCTCGGTATAACCGTGGGCGTAGGACGGATGCGCGCCACCGGGCACATGGCAGACCGCACTCAAGGCCCAGGTCGGCAAGACACAGGCGTTCATCGGCGCCTTCAGGTCGTCGACGATTTCTTCAACGGTGACGATACAGCGCTTGGCAGCCAATGCGGCTTCCTTCTGCACCCCAAGAATGCCCCAGAGCAAGACGTTACCCTTGCGATCGGCCTTCTGCGCGTGGATCACCGTGACGTCCGGGCGCACCGATGGCACCGCCGCCAGCACTTCACCGGTGAACGGGCAGGTCACGCTTTTGATCAACGGGTTGACCTTCGGCAAGTCGGAACCGGCGTAGGCCCGCAGCACTGCGAACGGCAGGCCGGAAGCGCCCGCAACGTAGGCATTGGCCAGGTCGGCGTGGCTGTGCTCTTCGATTTCCAGCGCGTGCGGCCACTGTTTCTCGACGGCATCGCGCAGACGGTGCAGGGAGCCTACACCCGGGTTACCGCCCCAGGAGAAAATCAGCTTGCGAGCGCAACCGGCACCGATCAATTGGTCGTAGACCAGGTCAGGAGTCATGCGCACCAGCGTCAGGTCTTTCTTGCCCTGACGAATGATTTCATGACCCGCTGCGGTCGGAATCAAGTGCGTGAAGCCTTCAAGCGCGACGGTATCGCCGTCGTTGACGAATTGCTTCACCGCGTCGTGCAGCGAAAGGATTTCAGCCATGGGGTTGGACTCCCGATTATCAGTAAACCGATGTGGAGGACAAAGCGCGATGAGCAGCGCCGGAATGACTGAAGATTAAGCCGCCGAAAAACCCCAAACAATCCGATAATCGACTAAGTGTTCGTTTATCGAACAGATTGTTGCCTCCCTATCGTTCCCACGCTCCGCGTGGGAATGCAGCCAGGGACGCTCCGCGTCCCAAGAGCGTCCATTGAGGCATTCCTACGCGGAGCATGGGAACGATCAACATTCAGCGTGGGAACGATCGCGACTCAATTCGCATCCGCATGGCTGACCATGCCTTTGATCACCACCGCCGTGGTGGCCAACGCGGCCGGAATCACCAAGGCTGTCAGCACCTGTTCGAAATTCCAGCCCAGGCCCAACAATGTCGCCCCCATCCAGGCGCCGAGAATCGCCCCGAATCGGCCAATCCCGAGCATCCACGACACGCCCGTGGCCCGACCTTGAGTTGGATAGAAGCGCGCCGCCAGCGATGGCATCGCCGATTGCGCGCCGTTGACGCACATCCCGGCAACCAGCACCAACGTTGCCAGCAGCGTGATGTTGCCCAGGCTCTGCCCTACCGCGTAGGCAAACACTCCGGCCAACAAGTAGAAAGTGCCGATCACCTTGTGCGGATTGAACCGGTCCATCGCCCAGCCCACCGCCACTGCACTCAGCACGCCGCCAAACTGGAACAGCGCACCAATGAAGGCCGCCTGCTCCATGCTCGCGCCGCTGTCACGCATCAGGGTCGGCAGCCAACTGGTCAACAGGTAGACGATGACCAGCCCCATGAAATAGGTCAGCCACAGCAATAACGTGCCGGTGCTGTAAGTGCCGGAGAAAATCACCGCGAACACATTGCGGGCCTTCACGGTTTTTTGTTCGGGTACGCTGAAACTCGACGCCTGGGCGATAGTCGCCGGATCAATCGGCGCCAGCGCCTTGCGCACTTTGTCGGTGCCGCGATTGCGCACTACCAGGTAACGCGCTGACTCCGGCAGCCACAGCAACAGCACCACGCCGAGAATCAGCGGCAGAACCCCGCCAATCAGCAACAAGCTGTGCCAGCCAAACGCCGGGATCAGCTTGGCCGAGATGAAACCGCCACCGGCCATGCCCAGGTTGAAGCCGCAGAACATGCTGGTCACCAGCAGGGATTTTTTGCGCTCCGGGGTGTACTCCGACAGCAGCGTGGTGGCGTTCGGCATGCCGGCGCCCAGGCCAAGCCCGGTCAGGAAACGCAGCACCAGCAGTTGCTCGACATTCGTGCTGTAGGCCGAGGCCAGACTGAAGGCGCCGAATAACAGTACCGCGCCGACCAGTACGATTTTTCGTCCAAAACGGTCAGCCAGCGGTCCTGAGCCCAGCGCGCCGAAGACCATGCCGATCAGCGCGGCACTCATCACCGGGCCGAGGCTGGCGCGGTCGATCCCCCAATCCTGGGACAGCGCCGGTGCGATAAAACCCATGGCCGCGGTGTCCAGGCCATCGAGAAACACAATCAGGAAACACAGGATCACCACCCGCCATTGATAGCGCGACAGCGGTTGGGCATTGATAAAGGACTGCACATCGAGGCAGTTCCCGACAGCGGATTGAGGCTGGTTCATTATTTTTATCCCAGGCAAGAAGCGCAGGCGAATACGCGCAGGCAATCGCCTCTTCATTATTATTCGGTCGTCTTCCGGTGCCAGGAGCAGTGGCCAACAGCAGCGGATGACGCTGCCGCGACATTAATGAGGCAAGGGAAACAGCGTCAATTCGCCAAACGCGACTCTGTGCGTTTACCGAACAGCTTACGCAAACAGCTGGGCACTCAACTCACGGCTGGCACTCAACAACCCGGGCAAAAAGCGCTGCTCCAGTTCATTGCGACTGACCCGTCCAGCGTGTGTACTGACATTCAGCGCAGCCAGCACCTGACCGGAAGCGTCGTACACCGGAACGGCAATCGAGCGCAGGCCTTGCTCGAGTTCCTGATCGACAATGCACCAGCCTTGCTGCCGAACTTCCTGAAGACATTCAAGCAATGACTCGCGCGTATGCAGGGTGCGGCTGGTCTTGGCCTGCAATTCGGCATGTTCGAGGTAATCGTGCAGCGATGCATCGTCCAGCGCGGCCAGAAGAATCCGCCCCATGGAGGTGCAGTAAGCCGGCAAACGCCCGCCCACCGACAGATCGACCGAGATCAAACGCTGGGTGGTTGCCGAACGGGCGATGTACAAGATGTCATCCCCCTCCAGCGTGGCCATGTTGCACGCCTCGTGCAGTTGTTCGCTCATGCGGTCCAGATAAGGCTGGGCCGATACCGCCAGCGGCGTCGAGGACAGATAGGCATGGCCAAGGGTCAGGACTTTGGGCAGCAGCGAATAGGTTCGGCCATCGGTGGTTGCGTAGCCGAGCTTGATCAGCGTATGCAGGCAACGGCGTACGGCAGCGCGGGGTATTTCCGTACGGTGGCTGATTTGCGCGATGGTCAGATGCCGCTTGCGCTCCTGGAAGGCTTGCACCACCGCCAGACCACGGGCCAGGGAGGTCATGAAGTCCGGATCGCCAGTGAATGCCTGAATCCGCTTGGCCGGCGAAGCAACGATCGGCGGCGCCACTGAAGCAAAGGAATTGCGCAATTGATCGTTCATTTCAGGTCATTCCCCAGAGTTCGATAGCTATTACAAGCTGCTCCGGAGCTTGTGTACAAGCATCGGCAGCCAAGGTTGGGCGATTATCGAACCATTAATCGATAATCGCAATCAACCGACGCACGACCCAATGGCATAAGGCCTGCGGTACATTTTCCGATAAGACCGGGAACCGTTCATTACAGATTTTGACACTTTAGCTGACACTGAATAACAACCACGTTCTAATCCACTCAACTTGTACGACTTAATGGCGCCAGGAAATGGGCTTGTTAAAGACGTTGCCCCAAAGTGCACTGCACACACGACTTGCGGGTAACAACACAAATTCACAGAACGAAGCACTTTTAAGTTATTCGAGATAGTGTTCTGCCAATCGGTCGCTATAATGCAACTCAGTGATGACCGTGCTTGTTGGCAACTACGGGATCCAATCACTCAGGCAGCGCGAGGTTTCAACCCTGCTTCCTGCTGGCAAACGCCTGACGCTCATTTCGAATGCCCGACCCATGCGTTTGCAAAAAACAAAGAAACTGATGCTACGTCAGTGGTTCTACTCTGGTGCCGTGGCCGCCTGCACGAAGGAAGCTGTCAAGCACAACGCTGTCGCAATGGGTGTCTTCCCGGACACTCTGCTCGAGAGTCGTGTGACCGACACAACGAATGCAGTGCGTATCACCAGAATTTATCTCAACTCAATTAGGTAACACTGTGACGAAAGAAGAACTGCGCGCGGAACTTGAGCGCCAGGAACAACGTTACAAGGAAGTTTACGGCGGGGAAGTCACCACCTACGCCGCTCAGCCCGACCCGGAACGCAAACCTTGGCGTAAACGCGCCAGCATCCTCGATCAGGCCTTTACCCAGGAACTGCAGAAGATGGAAAAGGAACTCAAAGCCGAAGAGCCATAATCGCGAAGGTTTGAGTTTTCAGGGCCTGCGTCACCTTCAGCTACACGCTGAATGAAATGGCGTCCCATATCGCGCCTGCTAAAAGCCGGCGATTGCCACCTCACTCCTACCGGATGAGGTTATTGGCGCTTGGCTGGCCCTCCTTACAGATATTTCACACACCCCGTTCGGCCTCCCATCGAAGTCGCTGAAATGCCGGCGTGCGCCACAACACCCAATGAAATCAAAGGCTTGAAAAACCTACGGCAACGCTGGGACTTAGGGCCTTGTTACACACTAATTCGTTGAAGAATGTAACCGATGAGCAGCAAGTGCATTGATTAGCAGGGTTTTCTGGCATAATCGCGCCCCCTTATGACCGGGTCAGAAAACCTTCATGATCGATTTATTCAGCGGACTGGATGCTTGGGTGCTTGTGAGCCTCTTGCTCGCCCTGGCCTTTGTCCTCGCCTTCGAGTTCATCAACGGCTTTCATGACACCGCTAACGCGGTTGCCACTGTTATCTACACCAAAGCCATGCCGCCTCATCTGGCAGTGTTCTTTTCCGGTGTGTTCAATTTCCTCGGCGTATTGCTGGGCGGCGTTGGCGTGGCGTATGCCATCGTCCACCTGTTGCCGGTGGAACTGCTGATCAATGTGAATACCGGCCACGGGTTGGCGATGGTGTTCTCGTTGCTCGCTGCGGCCATCACCTGGAACCTGGGGACCTGGTACTTCGGTATCCCGGCCTCAAGCTCCCATACCTTGATCGGTTCGATCCTCGGTGTGGGCCTGGCGAACGCCCTGATCAACGACATTCCATTGGCTGACGGTGTCAACTGGCAGAAAGCGATCGATATCGGCGCCTCGCTGGTGTTCTCGCCATTAGCCGGTTTCCTGGTAGCCGCGCTGGTGCTGGTTGGCCTGAAATGGTGGCGTCCCCTGTCCAAGATGCACAAGACACCGGACCAACGCCGCAAGCTTGACGACAAGAAGCACCCGCCGTTCTGGAACCGCCTGGTTCTGGTGATCTCGGCAATGGCTGTCAGCTTTGTTCACGGCTCCAACGATGGCCAGAAAGGCATCGGCCTGATCATGCTGGTATTGATCGGTATCGTGCCGGCCCAGTTCGTACTCGACCTGAGCAGCACCACCTACCAGATCGAGCGGACTCGCGATGCGACCCTGCACCTGAGCCAGTTCTATAAGCGTAATGCCGATACCCTGGGCGAGTTCCTGGCCTTGGGCAAAAGCCTGGATGGCGATTTGCCGGAGAAATTCCGCTGCAACCCGCAACAGACCGAACCGACCATTACCGCCCTGCTCGGCACCCTCAAGGGTGTAGCGGACTACCACTCGCTGTCGCAAGAAAGCCGCATTGAAGTGCGTCGCTACCTGCTCTGCCTGGACGATACGGCGAAAAAGGTCGGCAAGTTGCCTGGCCTCGATGCCCGCGAAAAGGCTGACCTGGACAAACTGCGCAAAGACCTGACCACCACCACCGAATATGCCCCGTTCTGGGTGATTCTGGCGGTCGCCCTGGCACTCGGACTGGGCACCATGGTTGGCTGGAAACGCGTGGTACTGACCATCGGCGAGAAAATCGGCAAGCAAGGCATGACTTACGCTCAAGGCATGTCGGCACAAATCACCACGGCGGGCATGATCGGCCTGGCGAACATCTTCAGCCTGCCGGTATCGACCACCCACGTGCTGTCTTCGGGTGTGGCCGGGACCATGATCGCCAACAAAAGCGGCCTGCAAGGCGGCACCGTGAAAACCATCCTGCTGGCCTGGGTCCTGACCCTGCCAGCAACGGTGGCCCTGTCGGCCGGCCTGTTCTGGCTGGCATCGAAGGCACTCGGCAGCTGATCTACCGCCGTACAAAAAAGGCGCGCCCTCCTGGAGGTCGCGCTTTTTTTATGCCTGCAGGATTTGCAAGGATTTGTTGATCGTTTCCATGTCCTTGAAGGGACGCGGAGCGTCCCGGGCGGCATTCCTTTGCTGCGCGTGGGAACGAGATCTAAGCCATACGCGCTCTTACCACTCAGGCCGGCCGGCAGGCCGCCGTGCTGTTGCTGTTGATCTTGATCCACCCGCCCCTATCGGGAGGCCGAGTGGAGGTGTTCATCAGGGGGTGGGCGCGCAGCGCCGTACGGCGCAGCCGGACACATCGAGAGGAGGTCGTCGCGAAGCAGACCGTAGGCGATGCCCCCTGACGGACACCGGAGCAAGGGGACGCCGAGCCTAGGCGAGGTGCCGTACGCTTGGGGCGAAGACTTTTGCTTACTTTTCGCTGGGCCGGCACCCCGGCGTTTGGAAAAGTGAGGCGCCGTAAGGGCGAAACCGTAAGCGGCCGTTACCGCAGCAACGGATATGTACACCCGCAAGAGATTGGCCGGCTGTCAGGCCGCCATCGCGAGCAAGCTCAGCTCCTACAGGTTTGATTGGTGTACACCTACAAGCGCTGACTCCGCAAAAAACCGCAGGCAAAAAAAAAAGGGCGACCGAAGTCGCCCAAAATGCCTTGCGTGCTCGTGCTTCCAGAAAGACCTAAGGCTTTTTACGCTTATGTGCGTCTTTCCAGATAAAAAATCCAAACCCGGCAAAAAACAGAACCATGAGGCCAACTGTCAGCACTCCGGCAATCACCACATTATCGAAAAACATGACTGGCCTCCTGCACTTGCCCTGTTGCGATGGGGCTAAGTTACCCAATCGGGCGCAGAAGAAAATTGACCGGGATCAATGCCGCCCAAGACCGGGCGTAAAAGGAAGGGAAATAACTGACCTGCATCAATGGAAACAGGGAGGATCAACGCTTTTTCGGTTTGTTTTTCGGCTTTTTCTTCGCTTTACCCAAAGGCATGGCCTGCTCGAAAGCCTGGCGCACTTCGTTCAGGCGCTTTTCATTAAGGTCATGCACGCGCTTGGCACGCTCAGTGTTGAGGTCAATCAGCTTGTCATCTTGGCTCATGGCGTGGCTTACATCTTCAAGGTCAATACAGGCGTAGCAAAGTGACTACTGTCACCCTGCCCGCTCAGGGTTTGCCAATAATGCGGCCAATAGCCGGCGCTGACCAGTCGCCAGCAACATCACAGCGCAACAAAAAGTGAGTAAGCGTCAGACCTCGACATCGACCCACAATCCCTGGCGCGGCTGATCGTCTATCAGCGGGACAACCGGCACCGTGTTGTCGGCGTTCAACTCGTCACCCGGCACAGCCAAGTGCTCTTCAGGGTCCTCTTCGGCTTCGCGGCGACGCTTGTCGCGCGCTTGCTGACGCCGTTGCTCTTCGCGCAACAACTGCGCCGACTCTTCGGCATGGCGCTTGTGCAGGTCGATCGTACTTTCGCTGGAACTCGCCTCCACCGGCACCACCGGCGGAATATCCGGCCGCTGGCGTATCGGATCCTGTTGGGAAGTAATCGGCACGGCACTCAAGGGGAGCATCGGTGGCAGCATGGTTATTAGTCTCCTGACAGCAGGCTGTCGGCTGCTGAGTCGGCGACTTGAGCCAACGGTCGCAAACTTGCGAGCCAACGCGGCCCGAACCTTCGGCCGCTCCTACGCGAGTAACCCTTTGGCCTCGGGACCCGCATCCGTTAATATAGTCGGCTTTTTCAAGGCGGGAGTCAGGCAGCATGGCGCAGCAGTATCAACCGGGGCAACGCTGGATTAGTGACAGCGAAGCCGAGCTAGGTCTAGGCACCGTTCTGGCACAGGACGGTCGCTTGCTGACCGTGCTCTATCCGGCCACTGGCGACACTCGCCAGTACGCGCTACGGAATGCGCCCCTCACTCGCGTGAGGTTTTCTCCGGGTGACATGATCACTCACTTCGAAGGCTGGAAAATGACCGTGCGCGAAGTCGACGACGTCGACGGCCTGCTGGTCTATCACGGGCTCAACGCACAGAACGAAGTCGTCACGCTGCCTGAGACCCAACTGTCGAACTTCATCCAGTTCCGTCTGGCCAGCGACCGTTTGTTCGCCGGACAGATCGACCCACTGGCCTGGTTCTCCCTGCGTTACCACACCCTGGAACACACCAGCCGCCAGTTGCAATCCTCGCTCTGGGGCCTGGGTGGCGTGCGTGCGCAGCCGATCGCTCACCAATTGCACATCGCTCGTGAAGTCGCTGACCGTATTGCGCCGCGGGTTCTGTTGGCGGACGAAGTAGGTCTGGGTAAAACCATCGAAGCCGGTCTGGTGATCCATCGCCAACTGCTCTCGGGCCGCGCCAACCGCGTGCTGATCCTGGTTCCGGAAAACCTCCAGCACCAATGGCTGGTGGAGATGCGCCGTCGTTTCAACCTGCAAGTCGCGCTGTTCGACGAAGAACGCTTCATCGAAAGCGATGCCGGCAACCCGTTCGAAGACACCCAGCTCGCACTGGTCGCTCTGGAATGGCTGGTGGACGACGAAAAGGCCCAGGACGCGTTGTTCGCTGCCGGCTGGGACCTGCTGGTGGTCGACGAAGCGCACCACCTGGTGTGGCACGAAGATCAGGTCAGCCCTGAGTATTCGCTGGTCGAGCAACTCGCGGAAACCATTCCCGGTGTGCTGCTGCTGACCGCGACCCCGGAGCAACTGGGTCAGGACAGCCACTTCGCGCGCCTGCGCCTGCTCGATCCAAACCGTTTCCATGACCTGAAAGCCTTCCGCGCCGAGAGCGAAAACTATCGCCCGGTGGCCGAAGCCGTTCAGGAGCTGATGGACCAGGGGCGCTTGTCCCCGGCCGCACACAAAACCATCCAGGGTTTCCTCGGTGACGAAGGCGAAGCGCTGCTGACTGCCGTCAACGCTGGCGACGCCGAGGCCAGCGCCCGTCTGGTCCGCGAATTGCTGGACCGCCACGGCACTGGCCGCGTGCTGTTCCGCAACACCCGCGCCGCGGTACAAGGCTTCCCGGAACGCAAACTGCACCCGTACCCGCTGCCGTGCCCGGACGAATACCTAGAACTGCCGCTGGGCGAACACGCCGAGCTGTATCCGGAAGTCAGCTTCCAGGCTCAGCCGGATATAGATGAAGAACAACGCTGGTGGCGCTTCGACCCTCGTGTCGAATGGCTGATCGACCAGCTGAAAATGCTCAAGCGCACCAAAGTGCTGGTGATCTGTGCCCACGCCGAAACCGCGATGGACCTGGAAGACGCCCTGCGCGTACGTTCCGGCATTCCGGCCACGGTGTTCCACGAAGGCATGAACATCCTCGAACGTGACCGCGCGGCGGCTTACTTCGCTGACGAAGAATTCGGTGCCCAGGTACTGATCTGTTCGGAAATCGGCAGTGAAGGTCGCAACTTCCAGTTCTCCCACCACCTGGTGCTGTTCGATCTGCCATCGCACCCTGACCTGCTGGAACAGCGGATCGGGCGTCTGGACCGGATCGGTCAGAAGCACGTCATCGAACTGCACGTGCCGTACCTGGAAACCAGCCCGCAAGAGCGCCTGTTCCAGTGGTATCACGAAGCGCTGAATGCGTTCCTCAACACCTGCCCGACCGGCAACGCCTTGCAGCATCAGTTCGGCCCGCGCCTGCTGCCGCTGCTGGAAAATGCCGATGACGGCGAGTGGCAAGCGCTGATCGACGAAGCCCGCACCACCCGTGAAAACCTCGAAGCCGAGTTGCACAGCGGTCGTGACCGCCTGCTGGAACTCAACTCCGGTGGCGCTGGCGAAGGTGACGCGCTGGTTGAGGCGATTCTTGAGCAAGACGATCAGTTCGCCCTGCCGATCTACATGGAAACCCTGTTCGACGCATTCGGCATCGACAGCGAAGACCATTCGGAAAACGCGCTGATCCTCAAGCCGAGCGAAAAAATGCTCGACGCCAGCTTCCCGCTGGGTGACGACGAAGGCGTGACCATCACCTACGACCGCAACCAGGCGCTGTCTCGCGAAGACATGCAATTCATCACCTGGGAGCACCCGATGGTTCAGGGCGGCATGGACCTGGTGCTGTCCGGTTCGATGGGCAACACCGCCGTGGCGCTGATCAAGAACAAGGCGCTCAAGCCTGGCACCGTGTTGCTGGAACTGCTCTATGTCAGCGAAGTGGTTGCCCCGCGCTCGCTGCAACTGGGCCGTTACCTGCCGCCGGCCGCGCTGCGCTGCCTGCTCGATGCCAACGGCAACGACCTGTCGGGCCGCGTCTCGTTCGAAACCCTCAACGACCAGCTCGAAAGCGTGCCTCGCGCCAGCGCCAACAAGTTTGTCCAGGCCCAGCGTGATCAACTGACACCGCGCATCAATGCCGGTGAAGAGAAGATCACTCCGCGCCACGCCGAACGTGTAGCCGAAGCGCAACGCCGCCTGGCCGCCGACACCGAAGAAGAGCTGGCGCGCCTGACCGCCCTGCAAGCGGTCAACCCGACCGTGCGCGACAGCGAACTGGTTGCCCTGCGCCAACAGCGCGAGCAAGGCCTGGCCATGCTCGATAAAGCGGCACTGCGACTGGAAGCGATCCGGGTGCTGGTGGCGGGGTAATCCCTCCTCTCCTCCGGTAAAAACAAAAGGCCCGCAGCGATGCGGGCCTTTTTGTTTTCTGAAGACCTGCAAGATCTTAAGCTGTTGCCACCGCAATTCCGGGCTCAACCACCGCCACCAACCCTTCCTTCATCCGCTTGGCATCCCGCACAAAACACCGCGAAGCCAGGAACAGAAACACCATAGTCGAAAACAACGCCACCGGAATCAGGTACATCGCGTCATGCAGCCCTGCCGCCTTGAAGGCCTCGTTCATTTGCTCGGCGCCGGCCGCCAGCATTGCGCTATGGGCAAAGTGATCGGACAAAGCGCCGACCACCACCGGCCCCAAGCCACCGCCCAACAGGTAGAGTCCGGCAAAAAACAACGCCATCGCCGTGGCGCGCAAACGCGGTTCGACCACATCCTGAATAGCCGTGTAAACGCAGGTATAGAAGTTGTAGGCAAACAACCAGCCGACGCTGAATACGGCGACGAACACACCGATTTCAATCCGTCCTGCATGCAGTGCCCAGGCCGTGCACAGGGTCGAGATGATCAGGCTGAACGCAGCAAACAGCAGCCGACCGTTGGCCACCCGCTGGTGAATCTTGTCAGCCACCCAGCCGCCCAGCGTCAGGCCGAACAAGCCGGTCACACCGACGATCACCCCGGTCGCCACCGCCGCTTGCTGCAATGGCATCTGAAAGTAGCGCTGCAACATCGGCACCAGAAACGAGTTACAGGCATAGGTGGCGAAGTTGAAACACAGCCCCGCCATTACCAGCCAGAGGAACGTTGGAATCGCCAGTACCCGGCGAATCGGCCGATCCACCCGCTCCTGGGACACGCGCACAGTTTCCGCCGCGCCGCGCTGGGGTTCTTTGATGAAGAACATGAAGATCGCCAGGATCAAACCCGGGATCGCCGCGATAAAGAATGGTGCACGCCAGCTGTCGAACGCCTTGACCATCGCGCCGATGGTGAAGAACGCCAGCAACAGGCCCAGCGGCAAACCGAGCATGAAGATCCCCATGGCCCGCGCCCGACGGTGTGCCGGGAACAAATCACCGATCAGCGAATTGGCGGCCGGCGCATAGCTGGCTTCACCGATGCCGATCCCCATGCGCACGATCAGGAAACTCCAGAAACTCCCCACCAGGCCGTTGACTGCGGTCAACCCGCTCCAGACCGCCAAGCCCCAGCCCATCAGTTTGCTGCGCGAACCGGTGTCCGCCAGTCGCCCTAACGGCAGACCGGCAATGGCATAAACGATCGTGAATGCAGTACCGATGATCCCCAGTTGAAAGTCGCTGAGGTGCCATTCCATGCGGATTGGCTCGATGATAATCGCCGGGATTGTACGATCGAAGAAGTTGAACAGATTGGCCAGAAACAGCAGGAACAGAATGCGCCAGGCATTCGCCGCTTGGGTCGAGTTCTGCATGGGTCCGTCTCTTTTATTGTTATGAGGGCTTCACTGCCGACAACACTCCAGCCCGGTACCCGCAATCTAGTCAGCGCCATGGCCGCTGTCTGTCATTATTCGTCAGGCTGATACCCGCTCATGACAGCCAACGCCGCGCGCGTGACAATTTATGTCTAAGCGCTCCCCGGCTTATTGCAAAATCATTAGTGCCAATGTGCCACTATTTCTTGTGCTCTGTGCACGGCCTCTATACTCCAGACATTCGCCAGCGTTCATGGCGCCGGCAGAGAATGACTCAAAGGCGGGGCATGCTATGGAGTGGCCTGGTTTGCATTTCATTACCGAGCTGCCAGAGAGCAGCGGGCAAGTCGTCCTCAATTGCACTCATAACCCCTTTCTGGTGCTACTGGCCTATCTGGTTGCCTGTGCAGCCAGCTTCGCCACGCTGGACATGGCCGAACGCGTCGGTAATGCCGAAAATCCTGCCTCTCAACGGCTCTGGCGCTGGGTCGGTGCCTGCTGCCTGTCGGGCGGTATCTGGGCCATGCACTTCATCAGCATGCTGGCGTTCCAGGCCCCCATCGACATCCATTACGACTTGCCGGCCACCCTGCTTTCCCTGTTGATCGCCTTTATTGCAGCCTTTGTAGCGATGAACACCCTGAGCAATGCTCAACTGAACGTGCGGCAATACGTGCAAACCTCGATTTGCATCGGACTGGGCATCGCCACCATGCATTACGTGGGAATGACGGCAATGCGCTCGAACGCCGTGGCCCACTACCAGCCAATCGTGTTCGGCCTGTCGGTCCTGATTGCCATCGGTGCCAGCGCCATTGCCTTGCTGCTGTCGCATGGTCTGCGCAACGGCGGCGGCATCGCTCATCAAGTACTCAAGTACACCGCCAGCCTGGTACTCGGCGCCGGCATCGTGAGCATGCACTTCACCGGCATGCAGTCCATGAGCCTGGTGTTGCCGACTGGCGTCCCCATGCAACTGTCGGTCGACGACGACCACCTGCAACTGGCGCTGACGATTGCGCTGATCGCGCTGGTGGTCATCGGCAGCAGCATCAGCGCCGCCCTCGCCGACAAAAAACTGCAGCACAAGGACCATGACCTGCGCCGGGTCAACGCGCTGCTCAGTCAACTGGATCAGGCGCGCATGTCGCTGCAACAAGTGGCGCACTACGACCCCCTGACCAACCTGATCAACCGCCGCGGTTTCAACCAGATCTTCGCCGAAAAGCTCATCGAGAAAAGCACCCATGGCGGCATGCTGGCGGTGATGTTTCTGGACATCGATCACTTCAAGCGGATCAACGACAGCCTCGGTCATGACGCCGGTGACGAACTGTTGAAAGTGCTCGCCAGCCACATCAAAAGCTCGACCCGCAGTCACGACGATGTGGTCGCGCGGTTTGGCGGCGATGAGTTCTGCATTCTGATCAACCTGCGTGAGCGCGACGAAGCACGGCACATGGCCCAGCGCATCATGCAAAAGATGAAGGAGCCGATCGAGTTGGCCGGCAGGCGCATGGTCATGACCACCAGCATCGGTATCAGCGTGTTCCCTGACGACGGCAAAACCTGCGAGGAACTGCTGAAACACGCCGACCTGGCGCTGTACCAATCCAAGGGCAACGGCCGAAACGGCCTGCACTTCTTCAGCTCCAACCTGAAAACCAAGGCGACGATGGCGCTGCAGCTCGAAGAAGAACTGCGCAATGCCTTACGCGACGAAGACGGATTGATGCTTTATTACCAGCCGATCTATGACCTCAAAAGCGGCCAGGTCACCAAACTGGAAGCGCTGATTCGCTGGCAGCACCCGATACACGGCTTGCTCGCCCCTGATCGTTTCATCGCGATTGCCGAAGCCAATGGCTTGATCGCCGAACTCGACAACTGGGTGCTGCGCAAAGCCTGCGAAGACCTTAGCGAGCTGTCCAGGCACGGCTGCGAGTCGTTGAAAATCGCCGTGAACTGCTCACCTCTCAATCTCGCTCGCGAAGAGCTCGCCGAGGAAGTCGAAAGTGCGCTGCGAGCAGCCGGCGTCTCACCGCAGAGGCTGGAGCTGGAGGTCACGGAAAACGCACTGATGGGCAATATTGCCAATACGCTGGTGCTACTGCGCAAGATTCGGGCGCTGGGAGTTTCGTTGTCGATCGACGACTTCGGCACCGGTTATTCGTCGCTGGCCTACCTCAAGCGTCTGCCGCTGAACACCCTGAAAATAGACCGTTCGTTTATCCAGGACATCCCCAAGGCCACTCAGGACATGGAGATCGTCCAGGCCATTATCGTCATGGCCCACACCCTGCATTTGCAAGTGGTCACCGAAGGGGTCGAAACCCTGGAGCAGTACCAGTTTCTCGAACGTTTCGGTTGCGACTTTGTTCAGGGTTACTTGTTGAGCCGCCCGGTGCCGCTGGCTGAATTACGTCCGGTACTGAACGAGATCAACCAGCGCAAGCACGCACACGCCATCAATCCTTTGAATCTGGCTCGCGGTATAGATGGATTAGTGTCGCGGGATCTTTTTCCAGATAGCCCTGACCTGCATGCAGACGCATCAACTGCGCGGCCAGTCCACTGATCGGCGTCGCGGAGCCTTGCTCGCGGGAAAACTTCACGGCGCCATCCAGGTCCTTGAGCAGCGTTCGAACATGCCACTTTATGGGTTCGAAACGGCTCTCGGCCATTTGCGGGGCAAGTATCTGCAAGGGTTTAGAGTCGGCAAACCCGCCGCTCAATGCTTCGGCCAACAGGCTCGCCTCCACGCCTGAACGTTCAGCCAACGCCACCACTTCAGCGATCACCAACGCATTGCAGGCAACGATCATCTGATTGCAGGCCTTGGTCACTTGCCCAGCGCCGACCGCGCCCATGTGCGTGACCCGTTGGCCAAGACTCGACAACACCAGGCGTACGCGTTCGACATCGGCTGACTCACCACCCACCATGATCGCCAGGCTTGCGGCCTCGGCCCCCGCCACACCACCAGACACCGGCGCATCCACCCAGCCCATGCCCGTACGACTGACCAGTTCGGCAGCCATTTCCCGCGTCGCGGTGGGCTCCAAGCTGGAAAAATCCACCAGCAACTGACCGGTTTTCGCACCGGATGCCACGCCCGCAGCACCGAACACGACCTCGCGTACCACCTCGGTATTGGCCAGGCACAACATCACCAGATCGGCGTGCTGACACAGCTCGGCAGGTGTGGCCACTTGTCGCGCTCCGGCCTCGACCAAGGGCGCGCACTTGTCGGGGTTGCGGTTCCAGACGGTCAGTGGATAGCCCGCTGCCAACAAACGCCGACACATTGGTAAACCCATCAAGCCAATACCGGCAAACGCCAAAGAAGGTAACGCTGCCATCAAATTGCCTCCGTTCGATTAAAGATCGCCAAATTTTGGCCGATTCATCATGACTCAGGAAAGGATTCCCCCTAGCGACGCTCAGGTAAAGCCCTATCGCTGGGGACAATATCGCGCTGTAAAGTCGCGAGTTCTTTATTCGTGATGGCTTGATGACATCTCGCCACCGAACCAACCAGTCCAGGCACATGGCGCACAATGACTTCTAAAAATAATCCTGCCCCAGCGGTATCCGAACTGACGCTCACCGCCGCCACGGATAAACCCTCAGTCCCGAAGCCATTGACCAGCTCGCGCCCGCTTGCGACCCAGCAGTACCTGTACTTTACCGAGACCAACACCGATCGCATCCTCGACAACCTCGATGGCCTGCGCGATCTGGTGTTCCCCAAGCCGCCGCACCTGGAAGACGCCCACGAACTGCATCAGCAGGAATTCCCTTCGGTGTGCCTGATCGGTCTGGGTCGCTGCGGTTCGAACATTGCGCTGGACGTTGCGGAGCTGGTGTACAACGCCCGCAAGTTCTACCTCAACGAGTTCAACAACGAAGACAAGCCCTATGCTGAAAAGGGCTACAGCCCTGCGCAATGGATTCGTAACAACCTCAAACTGGGTGTCGGCAAGGCCACCAAACCGGTGTTCCTGGTCGAACCACTGGTGATGCTCGGCGACCTGGATAAAGACATCGCCGGACGTATCCGTTTCTCGCGCAAGGGCGAAAAAAGCGGCTTCCTGCGCGACTACAGCAAAATGAAGATCATGGACCTCTCGGAAGTCCACGCCGGTGGCGCCGGTAACGCGCCGATCCTCGGCCAGTACCTGGCGAAGATCATCCTGAACAAGGACACCCAGCGTTTCTCCAGCCCCGACTGGAAGATGATCCACTCGTACCTGATCGACAGCTGCGGCATCAAGGCCAACCAGTCGCGCCTGTACTTCTCGATCTTCAGCGCCGGTGGCGGTACCGGTTCGGGCATGGCCTCGGAGTTCGGGCTGGCCCAGCAACACTCGTACATGAACAAGACGTTCGACACCAAACCGGTGGACGAACACGACAGCAAGAGCGGCCACTCCTTCGTTTTCGAGCCGATCTTCACCAGCGGCATTTGTGTACTGCCGAACATTTCCGATCACCGCAGTGAAATGTCTGAAGCGCTGCACATCAACGCCGGTCGCCTGTTGTGCAAGTACCTGTCGGAAGAATGGGATTTCTCGTACAACTTCGCCAACGAAGACAGCAGCGAAGCCAGCGTCATGGGCCGCATCCGCCCATGGAACGCGATGATGCTGATCTCCAACGACATCATGCGTTACGCCGAAGAGAACGATGACGGCAATATCCAGAACATTGATGTCAATGCCATGGAAAAGCACGCCAACCAGTACATCTCGCAGCAAATCTTCAACATTCTGACAGCCCAGGCGGTCACCACCGACTACGATCAGAACTATTTCCGCCGGGCCGGCATCGATATCGGCGAAACCATTCGCCTGGACGCCAACGACCTGTTCATGAGTCTGGCCGGGCCAGTGGCGATTGCCTACGCCGAGTCGGTGGTGCCAGAGCAACCGGCACCGAGCAGCGACAAGTTCAAGGTGTTCGACAAAGAGCCGCAGCGCCTGAACATCGACGACCTGTTCTTCCGCTCCATCGACCTGCCGCACTTCAACAAAGTGACCCAGGCCATCGAAGGTATCAGCCTGTTGCCGATCGAGTCCAAGCGTTATCGCGCATCGCTTGAGCAGTACAAGAACTCGGGTTACGACGCTGCCGCGCTGCATGACCTGCACTTCTTCAAGAACTGCTCGTCGGTGGTGTCGATCGTATCGCTGCCCAAGGATTACAAACTGTCCTACATGGACCTGAACCGGTTGAAGACTCACCTCAACAGCCTGTTCCCCAACACCACGCTCAAGCGTTATGCACTGGTGATCGGCGCCTCGGCCAACCTTTCGCTGACCACCCTGATCGCCAAGAGCCCGTGCCTGTCAGACGATTTCCTGACCTTGATCGTGGCGTTCATCAAGCGCTGCTTCGCCCGCAATCCGTACCGTTTCGACGAAACGCTGGACAATTCGATCCTCGACTTCATCATTCATGAAGACTTCGACGAGGCGAAAATCGACGAGCTGCTCAACGAGTTCGAAAACCCGGCGAAGATCCTCGACACCAACTGGTACGCGATCAAGCCGATGTACGAGAAGAAGTACCGCGAGCTGATCAACGACAAAGACAAATTCGTCTCGATCAACGACATCCGCCTGTCGCGCGATTGCGTGAAAAAGGCCATCAAGTACCTGCGCGAGATCTACCGCCACCGCATCGGCAAGACCAAGGTCATCTCGCTGAATAACCATACGGGCAAGACGGCCTGACCGCGTCACGGCCAATCGCGAGCAAGCTCGCGATTGGCGTCCTCACATCCAGCAAATTTCCAACATCCAGAAACAATTAAGCAGCCATTCGGCTGCTTATTAAACTGTTCCCGTTACGTTTACGTAACCTTCCCCCCGCCTGCCTGTGGCATTTCTCTACGGCAACCTGCCATCACGCTACTCGGCTACACACTTTTACCCGAACGCCACCAGCACCAAATCGGTGCGCCACTTCAGGCCTGCGCCCTTTCCTGGATCAGAATCCACGGCGAAACGACCACTGCCCACAACTCCGGATCACGCTCGAAAATATCCAGCGCCCGCGTTTCAGAGAGCTTGGCGAGTTTGTCGGCGGCCAGCCAGGCAGCCACTTTCTCGCCTTCGTCCTGGGCAACTGCCTCGGCGGCAGCGATCAAATCCAGGTCGGGATCGACCCACAATAGGGCACCCTTGGCGAAGAACGGTTCGAGTTCCTTCCAGGTAATAGATGCGGTTTCACCAAGCAGCTTGGCATAGAGGGTGCTAGGTTCTTGAGTCATGGGCCCTGTCCGGAATTGAAATCGGCGCAATCATAACGTCGGCGCTCTGGCAGAAAAACCCGGATGCAATAGAGTCATTGATCGAGAACTGCAGGAAAGCAAGGATAGCCGCTGAATCGGGTTACTACGCAGCCAAAATCCCGCCGCAATTCTGTCTTTTTCTTTCAAAAATGCGACACTCCCAGAAATTGCCCCTGAGCGCCAGCTTTCCAAGCGAACAACCGGCGCTCTACACTGTACCGGTACAGTTGCCGGGGGCATTTCCGGGGGATATCCAAGATATCGATCCGGTTCTGTGGCTCAGGCTGCCAGGACTATAAAAACTACAACAGTAAGAGTGGAGCACTATGAATAAGGCTACTAAGCAGATTTCCAAACTGTTTGCCGCTATGGTTCTGGCCGGGGTTGCCAGCCATTCGTTCGCAGCTGACACCATCAAGATCGGCATCGCCGGCCCTAAAACCGGTCCAGTGACCCAGTACGGTGACATGCAGTTCATCGGCGCTAAAATGGCCATCGAGCAGATCAACGCCAAAGGCGGTGTTGACGGCAAGATGCTCGAAGCCAAGGAATACGATGACGCCTGCGACCCTAAACAGGCCGTTGCCGTTGCCAACAAAGTGGTCAACGACGGCGTCAAGTTCGTGGTCGGCCACCTCTGCTCCAGCTCCACTCAACCGGCTTCGGACATCTACGAAGACGAAGGCGTGATCATGATCACCCCGGCCGCCACCAGCCCGGACATCACTAACCGTGGCTACAAAATGGTGTTCCGCACCATCGGCCTCGACAGCGCCCAAGGCCCTGCCGCCGGTAACTACATCGCCGATCACGTAAAGCCGAAAATCGTTGCCGTTCTGCACGACAAACAGCAATACGGTGAAGGCATCGCCACCGCCGTGAAGAAAACTCTCGAAGGCAAAGGCGTCAAGGTTGCCGTGTTCGAAGGCCTGAACGCCGGCGACAAGGACTTCTCCTCGATCATCCAGAAACTCAAGCAAGCCAACGTCGACTTCGTCTACTACGGCGGCTACCACCCCGAACTGGGCCTGATCCTGCGTCAAGCCAAGGAAAAAGGCCTGAACGCCAAGTTCATGGGGCCAGAAGGCGTCGGCAACGAATCCATCTCGCAGATCGCCCAGGACGCTTCCGAAGGCCTGCTGGTGACCCTGCCGAAGTCTTTCGACCAGGATCCGGCCAACAAGGCACTGGTTGACGCATTCGCCGCCAAGAAACAGGACCCGACCGGCCCGTTCGTGTTCCCGGCCTACTCGGCAGTCGAAGTCATCGCTGAAGGTATCAAGGCAGCGAAGAGCGAAGACACCGCCAAAGTGGCCGCAGCCATTCACGCTGGCACCTTCAAGACTCCGACTGGCGACCTGAGCTACGACGCCAAGGGCGACCTGAAGAACTTCAAGTTCGTGGTTTACCAGTGGCACTTTGGCAAACCTAAAACCGAAGTTTCGCCTCAGTAAGGCGTTGCCTGACTGACTGCCAATAAAGCCCACGGCGTGCCGTGGGCTTTGTTTTACGAGGTAATGGGCCGTGCCTCCGTGATCCGGAAGCCTCCCCACCTGAAAATCTCAAAACCGTCATCAGCGGTTCGCTGGCAAACCTCATGTTCGAAGTGGATGCAGATCCACGGGGCCTGAGCGGGAAAATGACTCCACCAGTGAAATGCGTATCAGGTTTTTAGGAGCGCAGTAATGCCTGAGATCTATCACTTTTTCCAACAGCTGGTTAATGGTCTGACCATTGGCAGCACGTATGCCCTGATCGCCATCGGCTATACGATGGTTTACGGCATCATTGGAATGATCAACTTCGCCCACGGCGAGGTCTACATGATCGGTTCCTACGTGGCCTTCATCGTCCTTGCCGGACTGGCCATGCTGGGTATCCATTCTCTACCGTTGTTGATGACCGCCGCATTCCTGGCGACCATCGTTGTCACCAGTGCCTACGGCTACAGCATCGAACGGATCGCCTACCGCCCTCTACGGGGCAGTAACCGCCTGATCCCGCTGATCTCGGCCATCGGCATGTCGATCTTCCTGCAAAACACCGTACTGCTCTCGCAGGACTCCAAGGACAAATCGATCCCCAACCTGATTCCGGGCAGCTTCAGCTTTGGTCCAGGCGGGGCACAGGAAGTACTGATCTCCTACATGCAGATCCTGGTATTCGTAGTGACCCTGGTGGTGATGCTCTGCCTGACCACGTTCATTTCGCGTTCACGTCTGGGACGTGCCTGCCGGGCCTGTGCCGAAGACATCAGGATGGCTAACCTGCTGGGCATCAACACCAACAACATCATCGCCCTGACCTTCGTCATCGGTGCTGCCCTGGCAGCCGTGGCGGCTGTACTGCTGAGCATGCAGTACGGCGTGATCAACCCGAACGCCGGATTCCTGGTGGGCCTCAAGGCCTTTACCGCGGCGGTTCTGGGCGGCATCGGGAGCATTCCGGGCGCCATGCTCGGTGGTCTGGTGCTGGGGGTGGCCGAAGCATTCGGCGCCGATATATTCGGTGACCAGTACAAGGACGTGGTGGCTTTCGGCCTTCTGGTTCTGGTGTTGTTATTCCGGCCAACCGGCCTGTTGGGCCGTCCGGAGGTTGAGAAAGTATGATCAGGAATCTTAGACAGGCGCTTTTCAGCGCGCTATTGGTTTGGGCTGTGGCGTACCCGGTACTCGGCCTGAAACTGTCCATCGCCGGCATCAACCTCGAAGTACAGGGTGCCACGACCTCCACGCTGCTGATCATCGCCGCCTGCTCGGTGTTGATGTTCCTGCGCGTGCTGTTCGACCGCGAATACACGGCGGCCATGCGCTCCGTGCCCAAAGGTAAATTGATCCCGGCCAGTGCGAGCAATTTCCTGACCCTGCCCAGCACCCAGCGCTGGGTCATCATGGGGTTGATCGTCATCGCTCTGGTCTGGCCGTTCTTCGGCTCGCGCGGTGCGGTGGATATCGCCACACTGATTCTGATCTATGTGCTGCTCGGTCTGGGCCTGAACATCGTGGTCGGTCTGGCAGGTCTGCTCGACCTGGGCTACGTCGGTTTCTACGCCGTGGGCGCCTACAGCTATGCGCTGCTGTCGCACTACTACGGTCTGAGCTTCTGGATCTGCCTGCCCATCGCCGGCTTGATGGCGGCAACCTTCGGCTTCTTGCTGGGCTTCCCGGTGCTGCGTTTACGCGGTGACTATCTGGCGATCGTGACCCTGGGCTTCGGTGAGATCATCCGTCTGTTCCTGCGTAACCTGACGGGCCTCACGGGCGGACCGAACGGTATCAGCAACATTCCCAAACCGTCGCTGTTCGGCCTGAGCTTCGAGAGAACGGCCGCCGAAGGCATGCAGACCTTCCACGAGTTCTTCGGCCTGACGTACAACCCGGTCAGCAAGGTGGTTTTCCTCTACCTGGTCGCGCTGCTGCTGGCGCTGTTCGCGCTGTTCGTGATCAACCGTCTGCTGCGCATGCCGATCGGCCGTGCCTGGGAAGCGTTGCGTGAAGACGAAATCGCCTGCCGGGCCCTGGGCCTGAACCCGACCGTGATCAAGCTGTCGGCCTTCACCCTGGGTGCCTGCTTCGCCGGTTTTGCCGGTAGCTTCTTCGCCGCACGTCAAGGACTGGTAACTCCGGAGTCGTTCACCTTCATCGAGTCGGCCACCATCCTCGCCATCGTGGTGCTGGGCGGCATGGGCTCGCAACTGGGCGTGGTCCTCGCGGCCGTCGTGATGATCCTGTTGCCCGAGCTGATGCGTGACTTCAGCGAATACCGCATGTTGATGTTCGGCGCCTTGATGGTGCTGATGATGATCTGGCGTCCTCAAGGTCTGCTGCCCATGCAACGTCCTCACATGGAGCTGCGTAAATGAGCAGAGAGATCCTGAAAGTAGAAGGCCTGAGCATGCGCTTTGGCGGCTTGCTGGCGGTCAATAGCGTTGCCCTGAGCGTGAAAGAGAAACAGGTGGTATCGATGATTGGCCCTAACGGTGCCGGCAAGACCACTGTGTTCAACTGCCTGACCGGTTTCTACAAGCCCACTGCTGGCACTATCCAGCTCAACGGTGAAGCGATCGAAGGCCTGCCCGGCCACAAGATCGCCGGTAAAGGCGTGGTGCGGACGTTCCAGAACGTGCGGTTGTTCAAGGAAATGACCGCCGTGGAAAACCTGCTGATCGCTCAGCACCGGCACCTGAACACCAACTTCCTGGCGGGTCTGTTCAAGACCCCGGCGTTTCGCCGCAGCGAACGCGAGGCCATGGAATACGCCGAGTTCTGGCTCGACAAGGTCAACCTCAAGGAGTTTGCCAACCGTCCGGCCGGTACCCTGGCCTACGGTCAGCAGCGCCGCCTGGAAATCGCCCGTTGCATGATGACCCGTCCAAGCATCCTGATGCTCGACGAACCAGCCGCCGGCCTCAACCCGCGGGAAACCGACGACCTCAAGGCGCTGATCGGCACCCTGCGTGAAGAGCATAACGTCACCGTGCTATTGATCGAACACGACATGAAACTGGTCATGAGCATCTCCGACCACATTTTCGTGATCAACCAGGGCACGCCTCTGGCCAACGGCACGCCGGAACAGATCCGCGACAATCCTGAAGTGATCAAAGCCTACCTGGGGGAAGCGTAAATGCTGCAGTTCGAAAACGTTTCCACCTTCTACGGCAAGATCCAGGCCCTGCACGGCGTCAACGTCGAAGTCCGTCAGGGCGAGATCGTCACGCTGATCGGGGCCAACGGCGCCGGCAAATCCACCCTGCTGATGACCCTGTGCGGTTCGCCGCAAGCCCATAGCGGCAGCATTCGCTACATGGGCGAAGAACTGGTCGGCCAGGACTCCGCGCGAATCATGCGTAAAAGCATCGCCGTGGTCCCGGAAGGTCGTCGGGTGTTTGCCCGTCTGACCGTGGAAGAAAACCTCGCCATGGGCGGTTTCTTCACCGAGAAAGGCGATTACCAGGAGCAAATGGACAAGGTCCTGGGGTTGTTCCCGCGGCTCAAGGAACGCTTCAACCAGCGCGGCGGCACCATGTCGGGTGGTGAGCAGCAGATGCTTGCCATCGGTCGGGCGCTGATGAGCAAACCCAAGCTGCTGCTGCTCGACGAGCCGTCGCTGGGATTGGCGCCGATCATCATCCAGCAGATCTTCGACATCATCGAACAGCTGCGCAAGGATGGTGTGACGGTGTTCCTGGTTGAACAGAATGCTAACCAGGCGTTGAAGGTTGCCGACCGTGCCTATGTGCTGGAAAACGGCCGGGTAGTGATGCAAGGCACCGGTGCAGCCCTGCTGAGCGACCCTAAAGTGCGCGACGCCTACCTGGGCGGCTAAGCACTGCTGCAAAAAAAACGGCCTGCGGGCCGTTTTTTTTTGCCTTGTAGGAGCACGGCTTACCGGCGATGGCGTTCTCCCGGGCACCATCGCCGCAAGCCGTGCTCCTACAGGATTGTGTCGTGTACAAAAGTTTTTTCACACGCGCTGTAACGAACTCGAATGACCTTTCTCTAGAGGGGTAAGCAAGCACCAACGCTTACTTGAACCCACCCCTCGTTTGGAGAAACACCATGACTGCTACCACTCGCACCCTGTCCGCCGCCGCCCTCGCCCTGGCCTTGGGTTCCGCCCTGAGCATCGCGGCTCTGCCGACCACTGCCCACGCCGCAGCCACTGACATGGAAAAATGCTTTGGCGTCGCCATGAAAGGCAAGAACGATTGCGCCGCAGGTGCAGGCACTACCTGCGCGGGCACCTCGAAAATCGACTTCGAGAGCAACCACTTCAAACTGGTGCCAAAAGGCACTTGCGAGAAGACCGCCAGCCCGACCTCACCGACCGGCTTCGGTCAAATGGCCGCCTACAAAGCCAAGTCGTAATCCCTCCTCTGCCTGAGTGTTGATGATGACCACTTCAGCGCTGCACAACGTACATCCTCACACTCAGGCATTGGCGTCCGAGCTCCCGCCCCGCGCGGGGCTGGGGCTCAAGACCGAGCACTTCGGCGCAGTACTCGATACTCGCCCGGACATCGGTTTCTTCGAAGTCCACGCCGAAAACTATATGGTGGCCGGCGGCCCGTTTCATCATTACCTGGGTTTGATCCGCGAGCAGTATCCGCTGTCGCTGCATGGCGTCGGTCTATCGATCGGCGGCGAAGGCCCGCTGAACTCCGAACACCTTGCCCGGCTCGCCAAACTGATCGAACGCTATCAACCCCAATCCTTTTCCGAACACCTGGCCTGGTCGAGCCACGGCCCGGTGTTTCTCAATGACCTGCTTCCATTGGCCTATAACGAGTCGACACTGCAGCGTGTCTGCGAGCATATCGACCAGGTCCAGCAGCATCTGAAACGCCCCATGCTGCTGGAAAACCCGGCGACTTACTTACAGTTCCAGCACTCCGGCATGGAAGAAGCCTGCTTCATCACTGACGTCATTCGCCGCACCGGCTGCGGCTTGCTGCTGGATGTGAACAACGTCTACGTCTCTTGCATCAATCATCAGCGCGATCCCTTGGCCTACATCGACGCACTGCCGTTGCATGCCGTGGGCGAGATCCATCTGGCCGGATTTGCCGAAGACACTGACAGCCTCGGCGATCGCCTGCTGCTCGACGATCACGGTGCCCCCATCGATAACGCTGTGTGGACGCTGTATACGCAAGTTCTTGAGCGCGTCGGGCCGGTGGCCACGCTGATTGAGCGCGACAATCAGGTGCCGGCATTTTCCGTGCTGCTCGCCGAGGCCCGTCAGGCCGATGAATTGCTGGGTTACACCGAGGTTCACCGATGAATACTCAAGCCTATTTCGCCGCCGCCCTGCTTGATCCTCGACAGCCCTGCCCTGACGGTTTGTTCAGCGCCGACGGCGCAGACCCGGATAGCCGCTTCGCGGTGTACCGCAACAACGTGCAGAGCTCGTTGATCAACGCCTTGACCGACAGCTATCCGGTGGTTTCGCAGTTGGTCGGTGATGAGTTCTTCCGGGCCATGGCCCGATTTTATGTGCGGGACTTCCCACCGACCAGTGCGCTGATCAACGACTACGGCAGTGACTTCGCCAGTTTCATCGAGCACTTTGCGCCGGCCGCTTCAGTGCCGTACCTCGCAGATGTTGCGCGCCTGGAACGCTTGCGGGTAATGGCCTATCACGCAGCGGATGCCAATGCCGTCGAGCCTGCACAGATTGCTGCTGCGCTGGCTGCTCCCGAAGCGCTCGCACAGCTACACATTCATCTGCATCCCTCAACGTTCACGCTGAGTTCGCCGTACGCCACCGTTGCGCTATGGGCTGCCCACCAGACTGACATACCGCCCCGGAACCTTGAGCCGTATCACCCGCAAAACGCACTGGTGCTGCGCAATGGCCTGGAGGTCGAGGTCTTTGCGATCGATGTCGGCACTGCGACCTTCATCCACAGCCTGCAAAAAAACCACCCTCTGGGGCAAGCGGTCGCCGATGCCCTGAACGCTGCACCGCCGTTCGACCCGAGTCAGTGCCTGGCGCTGCTGATCGGCCACAACGCCATCATCCACTTGCAACACGACAAGGTATCGCCATGAACACCCGCACCGAACACCCGAACGCAATCACCCACTTGATCGAACGGATCATCGAACTGTTCGAGAAAATCCCCCACAGCCTGATCGCCTTCGTTGCACGTTTCTCCATTGCCGCGGTGTTCTGGAAGTCCGGGCAAACCAAGGTCGAAGGCCTGGCCATCGACCTGCTCGACGGCACCTTCCAGCTCGGAATTCCGCACCTCGCGGACTCGACCATTCCGTTGTTCCAAAGCGAATACCATGTGCCGCTGCTGTCCCCGGAACTGGCGGCGCACATGGCGGCCTTCGCCGAGCATTTCTTCCCGATGCTGATCCTCGTCGGCTTCGCCACACGTTTCTCGGCCCTGGCGCTACTGGGGATGACGCTGACCATTCAGACCTTTGTCTACCCGGACGCCTACCCGACTCACGGCACCTGGGCGGCCGTTCTGCTGTACCTGATGGCCAGAGGTCCGGGCATGCTGTCGATCGATCACCTGATCGCCAAACATTACGCCGCCAAACGCTAAGCCCGTGTAGCAGCTGCCGAAGGCTGCGTTCGAGTGCGAAGCGCTCGTACATCAGACGACGCGCTCTTTCAGATAAATTGCATGTTCAGGATTTGCGAGGACTTCGTCCTCGGACGCAGCCTCGCTGGCTCGGCAGCTGCTACAGCCGATCCAGTGCTTCGCCGCTGCGCTTGAACCACCTCATCAGGTAGTCGGCCAATACCTGCGTGCGCTTGGGCAAGCCGCCCTGATACGGATGCACCAGATACATCGGCATGCTGCGGGTCTGATAGTCGCGCAGCAGCCAGCGCAAACGGCCATCGGCCAATTCAGCCTGGAGCAAGTAAGAAGGCAGGCGCGCAATCCCCGCATGGGCAAGCGCAGCCTTCTTCAGCAGGTTGTAGTGGTTGCTGGCGAACGGTCCCGAGACCCGCACCCGCAACAGTTCATGTTGCTGGTGATACAACCACTCTTCCCGGCCGCTGTAATGGCTGTTGAGCAGGCAACGATGATCGGCCAGGTCCGCCGGCGTCTGCGGCTCACCAAACTGCTCAAGATAAGCCGGGCTGGCGCAGGTCATCTCGTGCCAGGCCAACAGTGGTTTGGCGACCATTCGCTCGTCGTTGGCCACCTCTGAACGAATCGCCAGATCGAACCCGTCCCGCGACAAGTCGCGGTAACTGTTGTTCAGCTCAAGTTCGATCTGCACGTCGGGGTACTCTCGGGAAAACTCCAGCAGCAACCCATCGAAAAAAGTCTCCCCCAACGACACCGGGACCGTCATCCGAATCGGCCCTGCCATGTCGTCCTTCAAGCGTGCCAGGGCCTGTCGCGCCCGCTCTACCTGAATCACCAGCGCCTGCGCTTGCGGCAACAATGCTGCACCAGCGGCTGTCAGGCTCAAACGCCGTGTGGTTCGCTGCAACAGCACTACGCTGAAACGTGTTTCCAGCTGACTGATGCGCTTGGACAACTGCCCCTTGCTACACCCCAGTTGCTGCGCTGCCAGCGTGAAACTGCCGGCCTCGATCAACACTGCAAACGCCGCCAGATCATCCATTTCGCTCATGGATTGTTTCCATTTGAAAACCAAAGGTTGCCCATTAGCACGCTTATCAATAAAAAAAACCACACTAAACTGAAACCACATTCACCCACTTGAGGATTCGCACGATGAAAATTCTTTTGATTGGAGCCTCCGGCACTGTCGGCTCGGCCATTGACCGGGAACTGTCCCAGCGCCACAAAATCATTCGTATCGGTCGCAAGAGTGGTGACTTCCAGGTCGATATCAGTGACAGCGCCTCGATCCACAAGCTGTTCGAACAGACCGGCAAATTCGATGCACTGATCTGCGCCGCCGGCAGCGTCAACTTCGTACCGCTGGCGAACATGACTGAAAAAGACTTCGAACTGGGCTTGCGAGACAAGCTGATGGGCCAGGTCAATCTGCTGTTGATCGGCCGGGATTTCGCCAACGACGGTGCGTCGTTCACCTTCACCACCGGCATTCTCAGCCACGATCCGATTCGTACCGGCAGCTCGGCGTCGATGGTCAACGGCGCCTTGGACAGTTTCGTCCGTGCGGCAGCGATAGAGTTGCCACGCGGTCTGCGGATCAACTCGGTCAGCCCTAACGTACTGGTTGAAGCCATGGGCAGCTACGCACCGTACTTCCGCGGATTCAAACCGGTCCCAGCCGCCGATGTGGCGCTGGCCTACGCGAAAAGTGTGGAAGGCCTGCAGACTGGCCAGATCTACAACGTCGGCTGAGAGCAAGGCGTTTTACAGGAGGGCAGGTGCACTGCAGGGTTGTGATGAGCGGTCAGCCTGAGTAACGTGGCGGCACTTGTCTGGAGACCCAACGATGCGTGCTGCCCGTTCCCTGATGTTTGTCGCCCTGCTTCCTGTATTCGCCGGTTGCCAGTTGCTGCAGAGCCAGCCTGAGAAACCGTCCATGGCGGGCCTGTCCCGCATGCAGGGCGAACTCAGCATGGCCAACGGCAAGCTGATGTTTCAGCCGTGCCAGGAAAACAAGCTGTATGTCGTCAATGACACCGGCAGCACCAGCATCCTGCAGGAAGCTGCAACGCTGGCGGGCGCGCAGCACAAGATTTTCGCTGACGTGCGCGGCCGGGTTGCCACTGGCAAATCAGCTGATGCGGCTGCCCAGTTCGACGTGCAGCAGCTATACCGCGTCGAGCGCTCGAGCGCGGCCTGTGAAGACCCCAACTTCCAGCGGCTGATCCTGCGTGCCAGCGGCACTACGCCCGACTGGAACGTCAAGGTCAACACCAAGGGCATGGTGATCGAGCGCGCCGGCCAGCCAGCGTTGGCCTTGCCGTTTCTGGAAGAACAACTCGGTGACGGGCGTTTCAGCCTCAGTAGCGAAGCCAATGACCAACACGTTGAACTCTGGATCGCACCACAACGCTGCGTCGACAGCACCCGTGGCAGCGTTCAATTCATGAGCGCCGAGTTGCGGGTCAACGGCCAGGTACAACGTGGCTGCGCGTATTTCGGCGGCTCACGTAACGACTGATTCGACAGGATGCTGTTTTAGCCTCACCGGAACGGGCCGTTGAGGCTTATAATCGCCCGTTTGTGAAACGCCTTTGGCGCAGTTGTGCGCCCCCGCGAACCGGACCCTGTCATGTTACGAATCACCGAACTCAAGCTGCCGATCGACCATCCCGAAGAAGACCTGCGGCCAGCCATCGTGCAGCGCCTGGGCATCGCCAGTGATGACCTGCTCGATTTCACCTTGTTCAAGCGCAGCTACGACGCGCGCAAAAAATCTTCCGAACTGTGCTTCATCTACACCATCGACCTTAGCGTGCGCGATGAGGCGAAATTGCTGCACAAATTCGCCGATGACCGTAACGTCAATGCGGCACCGGATGTCAGCTACAAGGTCGTTGGCCAGGCTCCGCAGGATCTGAGCCAACGGCCGATCGTGGTCGGTTTCGGCCCGTGCGGGATTTTCGCCGGGCTGCTGCTGGCGCAGATGGGCTTCAAGCCGATCATTCTTGAGCGCGGCACAGAAGTGCGTCAGCGCACCAAGGACACCTGGGGTCTGTGGCGCAAAAGCGTGCTGAATCCTGAGTCCAACGTGCAATTCGGTGAAGGCGGCGCGGGGACATTCTCTGACGGCAAGCTGTACAGCCAGATCAAGGATCCCAAGCACCATGGCCGCAAAGTCCTGCACGAATTCGTCAAGGCCGGCGCGCCGGAAGAGATCCTCTACGTCAGCAAACCGCACATCGGTACGTTCCGTCTGACGGGCGTCGTCGAAAACATGCGTGAGCAGATTCGTGCGCTGGGCGGTGAAGTACGCTTCCAGCAAAAAGTCACTGACGTGCTGATCGAAGACGGCCAGTTAACCGGTATCGGGCTCGCCAGCGGCGAACAGATCCACTCGAAACACGTGATTCTTGCCCTCGGCCACAGCGCCCGCGACACCTTCCGCATGCTCCACGGTCGTGGCGTGTTCATGGAAGCCAAGCCGTTTTCGGTAGGTTTCCGTATCGAACACCCGCAATCGCTGATCGACAGCGCGCGCCTGGGCAAATACGCCGGTCACCCGAAACTCGGTGCCGCCGACTACAAACTGGTGCACCACGCCAAGAACGGTCGTTCGGTCTACAGCTTCTGCATGTGCCCGGGCGGCACCGTGGTGGCGGCGACTTCCGAGCCGAATCGCGTGGTGACCAACGGCATGAGCCAGTATTCGCGTAACGAACGTAACGCGAACTCCGGGATTGTTGTGGGCATCACCCCGGAAGTCGACTATCCGGGTGGCCCATTGGCCGGGATCGAGTTGCAGGAGCGTCTGGAGTCCCACGCCTTTGTGCTGGGTGGCAGCAACTACGAAGCACCGGCGCAACTGGTCGGCGATTTCATCGCAGGCAAGCCGTCGACGGCGCTGGGCAGCGTCGAACCCTCCTACAAACCCGGGGTTGCACTGGGCGATCTGGCGCTGGCGTTGCCGGCGTTTGCCATCGACGCCATTCGTGAAGCCTTACCGGCCTTCGAGAAGCAGATTCGCGGCTACTCGCTGCACGACGCGGTGCTGACCGGAATCGAAACCCGCACCTCTTCGCCGCTGCGGATCACCCGTAACGAGTCGATGCAGAGCCTGAACGTCAAAGGCCTGTTCCCGGCCGGTGAAGGCGCCGGTTATGCCGGTGGGATCCTGTCGGCGGGTGTCGATGGTATTCGCATTGCCGAAGCGGTGGCGCGGGATATTCTCGGCATCGAGGCCTGACCGAAACCCTGTAGGAGCAAGGCTTGCCCGCGATGAAGTTGACGCGGTCTTCCCGTAAGACCGCATTATCGTTCATCGCAGGCAAGCCTTGCTCCTACGGGGACAGTGCCTGGTTTTAGATACCGGCGCGCAACACGCTGGTCGGCAGCGGCTCACCGCGCTCGGCACTGCCCACAACGGCCGCGATCAGTCCACTCAGCTCATACCCCTGAGCCTTCAGCCAGTCCTGATCGTAATAGGTGGTCGCGTAGCGTTCGCCGCCATCACACAGAATCGCCACGATCGAGCCACTCTCCCCCGCTGCCACCATCTGCTGCCCCGCCATCAAGGCGCCAATCAGGTTGGTCCCGCTCGAGCCTCCCACATGCCGGCCCAGACGCTGCGCCAAATAATGCATGGCCGCCAGCGACAACGCATCCGGCACCTTGACCATCGCATCGATGACCTTAGGCAAGAACGACGCCTCGACCCGCGGCCGGCCAATGCCTTCGATCCGCGAACCGCAATCCAGACGCAAGCTCGCATCGCCGGTCTGGTAGTACTCGAAGAACACCGAACGCTCGGCATCGGCACACAACACGCGGGTGCAATGCTGGCGATAACGCACGTAGCGCCCCAGAGTGGCCGTCGTACCGCCGGTGCCAGGGCTGGAAATCAGCCAGCTCGGTTCAGGATGACGTTCGAAACGCATCTGCTGAAAGATCGACTCGGCAATGTTGTTGTTGGCTCGCCAGTCAGTGGCACGCTCGGCATAGGTGAACTGGTCGATGAAATGGCCGTCGTGTTCCCGGGCCAAGCGCTCGGACTCGGCGTAGATCTGTGTCGGATCCTGCACCAGATGGCTTTTGCCACCGTAGAACTCGATTTGCGCAATTTTTTCCCGAGAGGTCGTGGCCGGCATCACTGCAATGAACGGCAAACCGAGCAAGCGCGCGAAATACGCCTCGGAGATCGCCGTCGAGCCGCTGGACGCCTCGATCACCGGCGCCCCAGGCTTGAGCCAGCCATTACACAGCGCATAAAGGAACAGTGAGCGCGCCAACCGATGCTTGAGGCTACCGGTGGGATGACTGGACTCATCCTTGAAATACAACTCGATGCCCGGCAATCCCGGCAGTGGCAAAGGGATCAGGTGCGTATCAGCGCTGCGCTGGAAGTCGGCTTCGATGATCCGGATGGCTTCGCGAGCCCACTGACGGTTGTCGCTCATGGTCTTTTTCTCATTGAATCGAATAGGCATAAGGAAACCTGGCGGTGACAACAGGCAATGGATTGACCTTGTCGGAAGGCTCAATCAACAAGCTTAGGAAAAAACCCACATAACGCACAGGTACAGCTGAGGCCCAATACGCCAACCAACTGCTAGGCTCAGGCCGGGCCCGGGAGACATCGTTGTAACGGCATATAACAAAAAAGAATATAACTTTTGTTTTAACAACTAACCGTACGGGTTAGGGTGGTCCACCTTTTGAATCAATAGATGGAGAGCGACCTTGCCTCTGCGTAGCACTTTCACGCGTTTCTTTCAGTTGGAAGCTGCCAGCGGTCTGTTATTGATTGCCGCTGCAGCTCTTGCCCTGATCATCAACAACTCACCGCTGTCCTGGCTCTACAACGGCCTGCTGGACACTCCCGTGGTCGCCCAGATCGGCGCCCTGAAAATCGCCAAGCCACTGTTGTTATGGATCAACGACGGCCTGATGGCGATGTTCTTCCTGTTGATCGGCCTTGAGGTCAAACGCGAAATCCTTGAAGGCCATCTGTCCAAACCGTCGCAGATCGTCCTGCCGGGCGCAGCGGCCATCGGCGGCATGGTCGTGCCGGCGCTGATCTACTGGTTCCTCAACAAAGACAACCCGTCAGCCCTGGGTGGTTGGGCGATCCCGATGGCCACTGATATCGCCTTCGCCCTCGGCGTGCTCGCCTTGCTGGGCAAGCGTGTGCCGGTCTCGCTGAAGCTGTTTTTGATGACCCTGGCGATCATCGATGACCTGGGTGCAATCATCGTCATCGCGATTTTCTACTCCGGCGCATTGTCGACGCTGTCGTTGATGCTGGCCGCAGCCTGTCTGGTGGCGCTGGTGGCGATGAATCGGCTAGGCGTGGTCAAGCTCGGCCCCTACATGATCATTGGCCTGATTCTATGGGTGTGTGTACTCAAGAGCGGTGTCCACGCCACGCTGGCCGGTGTGACCCTGGCGTTCTGCATTCCGCTACGCACCAAAAACGCTGAACCGTCACCGTTGCTGAGCCTGGAGCACGCGCTGCACCCTTGGGTGGCCTTCGGTATCCTGCCGTTGTTCGCTTTCGCCAATGCCGGTGTTTCACTGGCTGGCGTTAACCTTGAGAGCTTCACCCACCACGTACCGATGGGCATTGCTGCCGGTTTGCTGCTGGGCAAGACCGTCGGTGTCTTCGGCCTGACCTGGCTCGCCGTCAAAATAGGCATTGCAGCCCTGCCCGCTGGCGCTAATTGGGGCCAGGTACTCGGCGTGGCAATCCTTTGCGGTATCGGTTTCACCATGAGTCTGTTTGTCGGCTCCCTGGCCTTTGTGCCGGGCAGCAGCGAATACGCGGGCATGGATCGCATGGGCATTCTCACCGGCTCGATCCTCGCCGCATTGATCGGTTACGCGGTGACCGCAGCGGCCAGTCGCAAGAGCATCAATAGAGCGCCCTGAATAGCCGGATTTATTACTGAGTTCACACAGCCGAGGTGTGCTGTAGTGGTCTAACAAAACAATCAGCCAAAAACACAAAACCCCGACCAGTTACCTGGTCGGGGTTTTGTTTTAACCGCGTAAAACTTAGTGCGAAACGCGGCTGGTGCCACCGACGGTGGATATACGCACGCGTTCGCCAACACGGAATACTTCGTTTGGCTGAACTTCCTGAACGTAGGCGCGCATGCTGCCGTCGTCTTCGCGAACGGTGATTTCAACGCCTTGGGTACGGGTCGCGCCTTCTTCGATGGCAGAACCCGCCAGACCGCCAGCCACAGCACCGATCACCGCAGCGACGATGCTGCCTTTGCCACCACCCACGGAGCTGCCGGCAACGCCGCCAACGGCCGCACCGGCTACGCTGCCGATCGGGGTTTTAGTGCCTTCGATTTTCACCGGACGCAGGGACTCGATGGTACCCATACGGATCGTCTGCACCCGACGTGCTTCGTCACGGGAGTAGGAGTCACCGGTCAGGCTCGATTGGCAACCGGTGAGCAGCATCGCCATCGTAGAAAAAGAAGCAACCAGCAAAACAGACTTACGCATAGCATCAACTCCAAAGGACAGGTATTCATTAAACTCCGCAGCTTGACGCCTGTCACGGCACTGCCCGGATAAAATTGGTTTCATTCAGGTGCAGTACAGTCGCACTTGAGAACTCATCACACAGTAGCGCCAAATTCCAGAATCTGCGCCATTGCACCAAGGATTTCCATGGATTACTTCATCATTGTCGCCACCACCGTTGCCGGACTGTACTTCCATTGGTGGCTGTACGTGCGGATCAAACGCTGGATGGACCGTGATCTGGCGCTGGCACTTGCCGGCAATGACGAGCGGAAAAAGGCGTTCATGCTGCAACAATTGGCTATTGCCCGGCAGCAGAATATCAAACGTCGGGACCTGCCACAGTGGCTGGAGGCGGCGGCTGCCACCTACCCCACTGTGTAGCCGGTTTACGGTGCCAGGCGCTCGCGACTCCAGTCCGCGCCTTGCAGACGATAGTTCAGACGGTCATGCAAACGACTCGCCCGACCCTGCCAGAACTCGATGCGTTCTGGCAACAAACGATAGCCGCCCCAATGTTCCGGGCAATGCGGCTGGCTATCGCTGAAGCGCTGTTCAGTGACTTTGAGCAGCCCTTCCAGCTCGGCACGATCGGCAATCACCTGACTCTGCGGAGACGCCCAGGCCCCCAGGCGACTGCCCAGCGGCCGTACCTGGAAATAGGCATCGGACTCCTGCGGCGTGACCTTCACCACTCGACCCTCGATACGCACCTGGCGCTCCAGGGTCGGCCAGAAGAAGGTCATGGCAGCAAACGGATTGCCCGCCAGCTGCTGCCCCTTGGCACTGTCGTAGTTGGTGAAGAAGGTAAACCCCTGATCATCAAGCCCCTTGAGCAACAGGATTCGGCAATGCGGGCGACCGTCCTGATCAACCGTGGCCAGGGTCATGGCATTCGCCTCGACCGGAGGTTGCTCGGTATTTACCGCCTCGGCAAACCACTGATGAAACAGCGCGAATGGCTCGGCCGGGGCCTGAGCCTCGGTCAAACCATCGCGAGTGTAGTCACGACGCATATCAGCCAAAGTCCGGGGCATAGCGTTTTCCTTGTGCTTGATCAGTCAGTTGCTGGCCGATTACTGGCCGCTGGTGCTTTTTGCCGCTGTATCCGCTTTGGCTGCAGCTGCTGGCTTCTTGGCCGGCTGTTTTTTGGCCGGAGCTTTCTTCGCCGGAGCCTTTTTCGAGACAGCGCCTTTCTTCTTCGACGTTGCTTTTTTCGTGGCCACGGCTGGTGCTGCGGGCTTGACGGGCTGCGCTGCAACCATTTCCACCGGTGGTGGGGTCGGCTGGCTGTATTTGTTCAGCAATGCCAGCATGGTGGTGCGCTGGGTCAGCATGATTTCCACGCGACGGTTCAAGGCACGGCCCTGGGCGCTGTCATTGGCGGCGCGCGGCATCAAGCTGCCCATGCCACGCAACATCAGACGATCACGCTTCAAGCCACTGAGGCTGAAGATCGACGCAACGGAAGTCGCACGGTCCTTGCTCAGTTGTTGAGCGTCGGAAGTTGTGCCCACAGCGTCGCCGTGGCCAAGTACCAGGACGGCAGCCTGGGTATCGGGCTCAACCAGCTTGGCGATCTTGGTGAACTGCCCCAGGGACGACGGCAGCAGCATGGCTGGACGTTTCGGGTTGAAAGAGTCATCCACTGGCACTACGACCACCAGCACATTCTCACGACGTTCAACCTGCATATGGCCGTCCTGGACCGCAGACCGCAAGCGTGGCTCGTAGCTGTCCAGCCAGGCCTGGGTGATTTTCGGATCAGGCATCGGCACATCTTTGATGTCGGCCTTGGTGATGGCTTTTGGCTGGTCGCCGAACGGCCACCACCATTTGCTTTCGCTATCGGCCTTGGCTGCTGCGGCAGCTGAAGAACCTGGAACTGCAGCCGGGGTGGTTGGCGCGGCAGCACTTGCAGTCGATTTGGCCTTCGCGGCTGCAGCGTCTTCAGCGGCCTTCGCGTCCGGTTTGGCAGCGGCTTTGTCCGAACCGGAACCGAATGACCACCAGTGGGCCCCGTCTGCATCATTTTGTGGGGTTTGCGCGCAACCGGTAATGCTGAGACACAGTGCCAAGGCTAGAGATTTGTTCAGTGACATGGGGATATCCACAAAATGAGATAAGAAGCTGTGGGCCGCTACGACCCGTATAAAACAGACGCTTTGAAACTATAGAAGCCACAGGGTTCCGTCCTGCGACCATTGGGCAAGTTTTTTTCAAAAAAATGCCTTGAAGCTACCCTTTACAGACAGGCGGCTAAAACCCGCACAAGCTTCTGCGCACGAGGGTCCATCAACACATATGGCCCAAGGGTATTGGTCACAAAACCGAAGGCCACATCATGTTCCGGGTCAGCGAAACCGATGGAGCCACCAGCACCCGGATGACCAAACGCTCGAGGGCCGAGGCCAAAGGTCGCGTTGGGTACGTCCGGTTGATCGAGCATACAACCCAGACCAAAACGGGTCCGGGTCAGTAAAGTCTTGTCTTCGCCCAGGCTGTGCTCGCGAGTCAGTTCCTGGAGCATCTCGCTTTCCAGCAGGCTGCCATCGAGCAGACCGCTATAGAATCCGGCCAGGCTGCGGGCATTGCCGTGGCCATTCGCTGCCGGTTGTTGCATACGACGCCACTCCGGCTTGTTGGTACTGGTCATGATCGATGGCGGGTTGGTAAACGCCAGAGTGGTCATGGCCTTCGGCTCACGCATCGTCACTTGCAGCAAACGCTGCGCCGCCGCATCGCCGACATTGCCCTTGCCACGCGCGATGTGCGCCACGCGATGAAACTCTTCATCCGCCAGGCCGACATGAAAATCCAGCCCCAGCGGTCGCGCAACACGTGCCACGATCGACTCGCCCGGACCACGGCCATCGGCGCGTCGCAGCAGTTCCCCGACCAGCCAGCCATAAGTGATCGCCGCATAACCATGGCCTTCACCGGGCGTCCACCAAGGGGCTTCGGCGGCCAGCGCGTCGACCATGGTTTGCCAGTTATAGAGTGCTTCAGGGGGTAGCAACTCGCGCAAGGCCGGCAGACCGGCCTGATGGCAGAGCAACTGACGCAAGGTGATCGCCTCCTTGCCGGCAGCGGCGAATTCCGGCCAATACCTGGCGACCGGAATATCGAGCTGCAACTTGCCTTCGGCGACCAGTTGCAGGGCAGTCACTGCAGCAAAGGTCTTGGTGCAGGAGAACAGGTTGGCAATGGTGTCGCTGTGCCAAGCCTCGTGACCATCCTTGTCGGCAGTACCGGCCCAAAGGTCGACGACGGTTTCACCGCCAATTTGTATGCACAGTGCCGCGCCGCGTTCCTGGGGATCGTCGAAGAGTGCCGCGAAAGCTTCACGTACCGCTTCAAATTTAAGCTCGTAATGACCCTGAATCAGCACCCGTAACTCTCCGAAAAAACGTTTCGACACAATGACCTGCATTGTTCCAGCCCTTGAGCGATTTGGGAACAGGGGCGGGCTCGGCGGTTGCCGTAATCGTTAATAGGTCAGCGATCAAAAGATCAAAAGATCGCAGGCTTTAATGACCATTGGCGGAATGCCCACCTGCATGGCCAGCGCCCTGCCCTGCACCCTTGCTGTCGCGGCCTTTCTTCCCAGCTGTGTCTTCATGACCGGCACTGTCGGCTTTATCCGCCGCAGCCTTGGCCTTCTCGGCTTCTTTGCCGAGCTGATCGACGGCCTGCAAGTTGGCCTTGCGCACACTTTCGACAAAGCCCTGGAACGGCAGATCGGTGATCCCGACCAGACCGAAATGGCCGTTTTCACCGTCCAGCAGGCGACCGCTCACCGGTTGATCGAGGTACTGGAACCAATGCACGCCGACAATCGACGGTTCACTCACCGCTTGCTTGACGAAATTGGCGTAGGCCGGCCCACGGTCTTCTTCCTTCGCCAGCTCCGTTACTCCGCCCCAGAACGGACCGCGATCACGCGAACCGAAGTTGAACTCGGTGATCAGCACCGGTTTGTCCAACGCCTGTAGTTTGGCGAAGTCATAACCGTCCTGAGGTTTAAGCGTGTACATGTTGAAGCTCAGGACGTCGCAGTACTGCGCGCAAGACTCGACAGCCTCAGGTGTGCTGGTGGCAAACCGACCACCAAGCAGCAGGTGGTTGGGTGCGTGCCATTTCAGCGAATCGGCGATGGTCTTGAAATAGGTGTCGGCGAAAACTTTCTGGAAATATTTGAAGTCGGCTTCGATTTCCGGGTGTTCCGCACTTGGCAGCGGCGGCACGAACCCCGGGTCTTCCATCAATTCCCAGGCCGGCAAATCAATGCCCCAGGCTTTCGACAAGCCCGCCTGGTTACGGTATTTGTCCCGCAGTTGCTTGAGGAACGCCCGTTTGGCCGGCACGTCGGTGGTCATTTTCAAAGTACCGTACGCCAAGGCATAACGGGCCTTCGGGTCATCGCCGGGACCGGCCCAGGCCAGTTCGTTATCGGCGAAGTAACCGATAAGCCATGGGTCGTCACGGTGATCGCGTGCAGCAATGGCCACGGCACGCTCGGTGGCCATGGCGAAACGCGGGTCGAACGGGTCGGGCATGCCGCCCCACCAGTCGGTGCCGGTGCTGATGCTGGCGTAATCGCCAACGATGGACAGCGGCAAGGTGTACGGCACACGGTCATTCAAGCCCAGCGCCGGGGCGCTCCAGTCGCCGATGGTGTTGAAACCCCAGGCTTGCAGACGGTCGAGTGTATGGCCGGTCCAGCGTTTTTCGTCGAACGTGTGGGAGGTGCACGGGGTTGTGGCGGTGTCGGCCTTGGCTTCTTCGGCTTTGGCTTCATCAGCCTTGGTTTCACTCGTCACCGCACACGGTTGGCCATAAGTGCGCTGCAGGTTGGCACCGTAGAAGTCATACCAGCGACCGGCATTGAACCCACGTCCCTGATCGGCACCATTGCCATTGCGGTTGTCGCCTTCACCGTAATGGCTGGCCAATGGCTCGTCGTTAGCGGGCAACGACTCGAACATGGCTTCGCGCCCGGCGACGTAGGTCTGGCTGGTATCGGCGGTGACTGTATTGACTCCCAGGGAATAGAACGGGTGACCTTCCGGGGTCACCAGATACCAGCGACCGTCACGCTTTTCAGTACGAAAGAAGCCGCTGGCCTTGAACGCCGGGCCTTTGCTCCAGCCACCGAACGTGTCCAGGGACGAGCGTTTACGCTCGGCCAGCCAGGTTTTCAGTTGCTGTTGTTCTTTGTTTGCCGCCGCTTTGAGTTGCTCGTCGCTGGTGACTTTTTCCGGCCATTTCGCTCGCGTGGACTGACCATAAGCGTCCACTAACGAACCGTAGGCGGCCTTGACCACCGACTCGCCGTCCTGCACGCCAAAGCGCTCAAGCATGATGCTCTGGGCGACTTTTGGCTGATCCATCGACAGCGTCACCGACACCACCTGGCTGCGATCCAGTTCACCCGTGCTGCTGGTCAGCAATACGCGCTGGCCTTCGACAGTGATCGGCATCGGCGGCCCGGCTTTCAGGCCCTGGCTCAGTGGCGAACTCGGTGTCAGCGGAACCAGCAAGGTTTGCGCAGGCCCGGCCGGCAAATCGATGCGGCTGACCAAGGTCTTGCCGTCGTTACTCTGGATTTTCACGTAGAGCGTTACAGGCCAGTTCATTGCACTCTGGATACGCAAGCTCATGACACCAGACTGCGACCAGTCCCAGGCGCCGCTTTGCGGAGTCAGACGCAGGTTCGGTTGAGCCGCCGGGTTGAAGGTCACCCGGCGCAGCACTTCACCTTCGGCCGTTTGCTCTGCGTTGGACTGCGGCAGGCTGGCGTCCTGGGTCGCCACCTGGACCACATCGGCGGGCCGGACAAAGTTGAACAGCGTCTGTTGTCCGGCCGGAGCCGCCAGCAGTGGCGCAGCGAACATCAGGGCAAAAACAGCGGGTAACGAACGGCGAATCATATGAACCAGGTTCTCCCTAACGACCAGTGAACGGCCTGTGTGGAATCGGTAGTGGGGGGATAGACAACGAAGTGGGCGATTTCGCCCACCGTGTCTCAAGATATTTCGCGGCGAAACGGCGGCAGCGCGTTGAGGATAGCTTTGCCGTAGCGTTGCGTGACCAGACGCCGGTCAAGCAAAGTGATGGTGCCGCGGTCTTCTTCGGTGCGCAGCAGGCGCCCGCAAGCCTGAACCAGCTTGAGCGAGGCGTCGGGCACCGAGATTTCCATGAACGGATTACCACCTCGGGCTTCAATCCATTCGGCCAGCGCGGCTTCGACCGGATCGTCCGGGACCGAGAACGGGATTTTGGCGATCACCACGTGCTCGCAGTAAGCACCCGGCAAGTCGACACCCTCGGCGAAACTCGCCAGGCCGAACAGCACGCTGGAGTCACCGCCATCGACCCGCGCCTTGTGCTTGTTCAGGGTTTCCTGCTTCGACAGGTTGCCTTGAATGAACACTTGCTTGCGCCAGTCGCGGTCCAGGCCGTCGAACACGTCCTGCATCTGTTTGCGCGAAGAGAACAGCACCAGCGTGCCGCGCGAGCCTTCGACCAGTTCCGGCAGGTCACGAATGATCGCCGCGGTGTGGGCCGCCGCGTCCCGTGGGTCGGCGCGCAGGTCCGGCACCCGCAGCACGCCTGCGTCAGCGTGATGGAACGGGCTCGGCACCACCGCCGTCACGGCCTTTTTCGGCAGACCGGCGCGCATGCGGAAACGGTCGAAGGTGCCCAGTGCGGTCAAGGTGGCCGAGGTCACCAGCGCACCGTAAGCCACATTCCACAGGTTGCGTCGGAGCATTTCCGCCGCCAGGATCGGGCTGGCGTTGACCTCGATATCGAACAGCGAACCGCTTTCGGCCAGGGTCAGCCAGCGCGCCATCGGCGGGTTGTCTTCCGGGTCTTCGGCGGTGAATGCGGTCCACAGCTCCCAGTTGCCCTGGGAACGGGACAGCAGGCTGCCAAACAGCGGATACCATTCTTCGGCCTGATTGCTGGCGATGCCGATATTGACCTCGCCATCCATGCCTTCCTTGAGCAGCTCGGTGAGCCGGGTAAAGACATCAGTCAGGCGCGCGAAGCCTTTCTTCAGCTCGACGCCCATCTCGCGCATATGCTCGGGAATCACCCCGCCGACGAAACGATGACGTGGCCGTTCGCGGCCCTCGACGTCTTCGCCGGGCTTGAATTCGGCAACCTGTTCGCAGGCGGTGAACATGAACTGCTGCTGGGTCTTGATCTCTCGCGCCAGCTCCGGCACTTGTTCGATCAGCTTGCCCAGATCGCCCGGCAACGGGTGCTGGGCCAGCAATTTGGTGAGGTTCTTGGCGGTCGTTTCCAGCCAGTCGGCGGTGGAACGCAAACGCGTGTAATGGGCGAAGTGGCCGATCGCCTTGTCCGGCAGGTGATGGCCTTCGTCGAACACGTAGATGGTGTCGCGCGGGTCGGGCAGGACGGCTCCGCCGCCCAAGGCCAGGTCAGCGAGGACCATGTCGTGGTTGGTGACGATCACGTCCACCTTGCCCATGCCTTCGCGGGCCTTGTAGAAGGCGCACTGACCGAAGTTGGGGCAATGACGGTTGGTGCACTGGCTGTGATCGGTGGTCAGGCGCGCCCAATCCGCATCTTCAAGGGCGGTGGACCAACTGTCGCGGTCGCCGTCCCATTTATTGCCGGCAAGTTTTTCGATCATGCTGGTGAACAGTTTCTGACTGGCTTCATCGACCTCGATCTTGAAGCCTTCTTCTTCGAACAGCTGCGCGGTAGCGGTTTGCGCGTGGCCTTCCTGCAACAACATGTCGAGCTTGGACAGGCACATGTAGCGGCCACGGCCCTTGGCCAGCGCAAAGCTGAAGTTCAGCCCGCTGTTGCGCATCAGGTCCGGCAGGTCCTTGTAGACGATCTGTTCCTGCAGGGCGACGGTGGCGGTAGCGATCACCAGGCGTTTGCCGGCGGCCTTGGCAGTCGGAATCGCCGCCAGGCTGTAGGCCACGGTTTTCCCGGTACCGGTGCCGGCTTCCACCGCGACAATCGCGGGGTCGCCACTGCGCCGGCCTTCGTCGTCGGTGTCGATGTCACCGAGGACCTTGGCAATTTCGGCGATCATCAGGCGCTGGCCGTAACGCGGCTTGAGGCTCTTGGCTTCGAGAAAACGCGAGTAGGCGCCCTGGATCGTGGTTTTGAGTTCTGTGCTGATCATGGATTGTCGGGCGCAAAAAACGCTGGATAAATTTTCAGTGGTTCGGATCGGCGGCTATCATACCCCGCTAATTAATCCCGCGCAGAACGGAGTACCCCAATGACACCTTTCGCCCTCATTTATACCCTGCATGTACTGGCGGCCCTGATCTGGGTCGGCGGCATGTTTTTCGCCTGGATGGTCCTGCGCCCCGCCGCCATGAAGGCACTTGAAGGGCCTGCGCGACTGAAGCTGTGGGTAGAAGTGTTTCAAGGTTTTTTTGTCTGGGTCTGGGTCGCGGTGGTGATCTTGCCGATCAGTGGTGTCGGGCTGATTCATCTGCGCTTCAGCGGTTTTGAAACCGCACCGCGTTACGTGCAGATCATGATGGGGCTGTACCTGGTGATGACCGCGCTGTTTATCCGCATTCAGGCGCTGAATCTGCCGGAATTGCGTAAAGCGGTGCTGGCCGAGGATTGGCCGACGGGTGCGGCGATGCTGGGCAAGATTCGGCGCTTGGTGGGGATCAATCTATTGCTGGGGTTGCTGCTGGTGGCGGTGGCTTCGGCTCGGCCGATGTTCTAGGGATAACGCAAGCCCAGCAGGGCTTTTGTGGCGAGGGGGCTTGCCCCCGTCGGCCGGTCCGCGCTCGGGCGAAGCAGTCGTAAACCAGTCACCGCATGCATTCTGAAGGAACGGGAGCGCTGGTTCTGGGGCCGCTTTGCGACCCAGCGGGGGCAAGCCCCCTCGCCACAGGGGGACTCGCCAATTGTTACAACCGCTGTACCGTCACGGCACCTGCCGCCCCGGCAGGACCTGGCTGACCTTGCGCACCTGCACGACCGCTTTTACCGCCGTCGGCACGGTAGACGAAACACCCCTTGGCCTTTCCGCCTGCGCCGGGCTTGCCACCGGCACCCGCTACGCCGCCGGCGCCACCGTCGACCAGCACCTTGATCTGCTGGGCCGGGTAATCACGCGGTAATTCCACCCGGACCTGCGCACCCGGCGCCCCGGCATGACCATCGCCACCATTGTCACCATCCGCCCCATGCCCGGCCTGGCCCCATGTGCAACCCGGCTCCTGGCCGTTGCCGCCATCAAGCCCCACGTAACCTGGCGCACCGGCGCCGCCACGGGCATCCACCGACAACTCGGGAGCATTCAGCGAGGCAATCCGCAGATTCAGGTTGCGCCCGGCGCGGGCGGCCTTGAGGTAAGTGCCGGGTGCGCCTCGCGAGGTGATCTGGCTGCCACTGGCAAGCTGCGCACGGCTGATATTCAGTTGCAGAGCCTGTTCGCTGGGGACAATGGCGATCCGTGCCTCGCGGCCCAGACGCAACTCGCCAACGCTCAATTCGGTCACGTTCGAGGGGATCAGCAGCGTGCCATTATCGGCGACTTCCAGGCGCTCCAACTGCAAGGTGCTGGCGGTATTGGGCAAACGCAGCAGCGAGTTGGTCTCGACCGTGACCACTTGAGCCATCGCCATCGGGCTGATCAAGGCGGTGAGCAGGCAGAGCTTACGCATGGCGAACCTCCCCGGCGGCAGGAGCTGCAAGGGTTTGCACATGGAAAATACCGACAATGAGGATCTGCCAGCGATCACGCCACGGATGAGCCCGCTCTTTAAGGTTGCGGTTAAAGAGCACCAACTCCACAACATGGGTCATCAGCAACAGACAGCCGATCAGATTGATCATCAAATGAAACGGACCGATCAACGGGCTGATCAGATTGACCAGCACCACCAGCCAGAACAACAGGGTCAACCCCTTCCCCAAGCCCCAAAGCACCTTCATGTACGCCCCCCGCAGATCATTATTCTTTGCACGCACAGTACCGACTTCCGCAACGGATAAGCCAGAGGCCAACGAAAATTCTTCTGAACGGGCGGTTTAGAGCGTCGCATCTGTCGATCAGCGGTCCATCACCCGTTCGACTCCACGGCTTTTCGCCGCGTATTTACGGCGGGCCTCACCATTGCCTGCAAACCACCTCTAGGCCCGCACGTTCGGGCAGGCTAGTCTTCGCACATCTGATTGAGGATCTTCGATGACCACAGGTATTTCTTCGCGCACGCCCCAGCAAGCACTCGCCGCCTTGCTCGACCGTTATGCGCCACAACGTCTGTTGCTGATCGGCGCCAGCGGCTTCCCGGCGCTCGAAGCTTTCAAGCTCGCGCACCCGGATGCCTGCGTCGCGCAAGTCGCGCCCGGCCCTCTGCCACCTGAGCTTGCCGCACAACGCTTCGACCTGGCGCTGGCACTCGACTGCCTTGAGCATCTGCCCAAACGCGATGGCCTGAACCTGCTCGGCGGAATTCGCAATCTCAACGCTAGCCGCATCGCGGTGCTGGCAGACCTGAAAGCCTGCGGCTGGCAAGAAACCGACTTCTTTTCCTTGGCACTGCAGGCCAGCGAACGCTTCCAGCGTGACGAACAGGTCCTGACACTGTTTACCTACGATCTGCTTGACTACAAACAAGTGCCTGACTGGCTCAATTCACGCTTCTGGGCCAATCCGGAAAACTTCGGAAAATACTGGTGGTAACACGATGAGTACGTCCATTTGCCCGTGCGGCAGTGGCACCCTGCTGGATGCCTGCTGCGGCCATTACCACGCCGGCCACCCCGCGCCATGCGCCGAAGCCTTGATGCGTTCGCGCTACAGCGCCTATGTGCTGGGCCTGATCGACTATCTGGTGGCCACCACCCTGCCCGCCCAACAGGCAGGCCTGGATCGTCAGTCGATCAGCGAATGGAGCGCGCAAAGCACCTGGCTTGGCCTTGAGGTGGAAAGCTCCGAGGTCTTCGGCGGCCAGCCCGAACATGCATTCGTCACCTTCACCGCACGCTGGCACGACAGCACCGGCGAGCACAGCCATCGCGAACGCTCATCCTTTGTGCAAAACGCCGGGCGCTGGTACTTCATCGACCCGACTGTACAGCTCAAGGCCGGGCGCAATGATGCATGCCCCTGCGCCAGCGGGCAGAAATTCAAGAAGTGTTGTGCGAGTTATTTCACCGTTTGAGGCGATCTTTTGGGGCTAGACTGGGGGTCAAGGAGAAATACCACTATGACCCATCAGCAGCGCGCCTTACGAATTGTCACCCTGTTCATGTTCCTGAGCCTCGGTGGCTGCGCGTCCTGGTTCGCTGATGACAGCCTCGACCCGCAAGTCCACCTGCTCAAAGTCGAAGTGGTGCGCGCCAAACTCCTTGAGCAGAAATTCATGCTCTACTTTCGCGTCGACAACCCCAACGACTCCGACCTTAGAGTTCGCGGCCTGGTGTACCGGATTCATTTAAGCGATTTCCTGCTGGCCGAAGGCGAGGCCAGCGAATGGTTCACCGTCGACCCGAAAAGCAGCAGCTATTTCCAGGTGCCGATCCGCACCAACCTCTGGCAACACCTGCGCGACGTGGTGAAATTGCTGAAGAAACCCGACCAGCCGATCCCCTATCGCCTGGAAGGAACGCTTCAAACCGGATTATTCATCGGCAATGACGTGCACCTGGCCAATAATGGCGAGATAATTCCCGGCGATTTTATTCCGGAGTAACCTCGATGACCCAGCAACCCCATGTCCATGGCCCTGACTGCAACCACGATCATGACCATCACGACCACCATGATCACGACCATGGCCATGTTCATGGCCCGAACTGCGGCCACGCTCACCAGGAGCCGGTGCGCAACGCGTTGAAAGACGTTGGCCGCAACGACCCTTGCCCATGCGGCAACGGCAAGAAGTTCAAGAAGTGCCACGGCGCTTGATGCGTTAACACAACGCATCCCCCCTGTAGGAGCAAGGCTTGCCCGCGATAGGATCGCCTCGGTATCTGAGGTATTACGCGTCATCGTTCATCGCGGGCAAGCCTTGCTCCCACAGGTTTTAATCAGCCATCAGAATCTCGGCTGTGCGAATCACCGTCGCATACTCCCCGTGCAGATTGCCCAGCGACATGGCGTGCACCTCCTGCGCCGAATGCTTGTTGCCGAAGAAGTCGAACTTGTCGAAGGTGTAGCAGGCGTCTTCCACGACCCAGGTTTCAAACCCCAGATTGCCCGCCGTACGCGCCGTGGACTCGACCGAGTTATGGGTCGCCACGCCGACAATGATCAGTTGCTCGATCCCCGCCTCACGCAAACCCGCTGCAAGCGTCGTCCCGCTGAACGCATCGGGGACCTGTTTCTGGATCACACACTCGCCCGATTGCGGCTCGAACCGTTCCTGAAACTCGACACCCGACTGCTGTGGCCAGAACACCGATTCCGGCGAGCGGGACAAATGCTGCACATGAATCACCGGCCGCGCCATGCGCCGCCATTCCCTCAACAACTCGGCCATCCGCTCCTCGGCGTGGGGGTTATTGCGTGGTCCAAGCCTGGGGTGATGAATGCCTTTTTGCTGATCGATCAGAATAAGCACTGCGTTTGCCTGAAGTTCCATGGCGAGTTATCTCTTGCACGGGTCATTGAATTTTCCACACTTGAGCATTACCTCTTCCTCCAGGCAAGTCATCGTGAACGCCAATCCCCTGAAAACAGCGCAGTCCCCTGTGGCGAGGGAGCTTGCTCCCGCTGGGGCGCGAAGCGGGCCTGAAAATGGGACTGCTACGCAGTCCAGCGGGAGCAAGCTCCCCCACCACAGATACAGCCTCCAGCGTCAAATTCTTTGATTTATCGGACAAACCTTGAAATAAGATCGGCACCCGCTTGCGCGGCCTTCTCCTGCTCACTAACGTAGCGCCTTTATTGCGCCTCTACTCCCGCAGGAGCTTTGCCATGGCCTCGCCAGCCTTTACATCTTTTCTTCCCCGGTTCGGCGTTGCCGCAGCAGTGGCCAGTGTGCTCAGCCTCACCGGTTGCCAGACCTGGAATGCCCAGGACAGCCTGCCACCCACCGCAGGCGTGCAGCCGCTCAAAGGGTTGGCGCAGAACGTTTCAGTGCGGCGCAATGCCATGGGCGTGCCGCTGATCGAAAGCAACACCTTCCACGACGCACTGTTCACCCTCGGCTACGTACACGCCAGTGATCGCATCACCCAGATGGTCACCATGCGCCTGCTGGCCCAGGGTCGCCTGTCGGAGATGTCCGGCGCAGAGATGCTCGACGCTGACCGCTACATGCGCGCAGTCAATCTGAAGAAAAGTGCCGACGAGCTCTACAAGGCCTCCTCTCCGCGCCTGCAACGCTTCTTTGAAGTCTATGCACGCGGGGTCAACGCCTACCTGTTCCGCTATCGCGACAAACTGCCGTCAGACCTGGCCGCCACTGGCTACCAACCTGAATACTGGAAACCGGAAGATTCGGCGCTGATTTTCTGCCTGCTGAATTTCAGCCAGTCAGCCAACCTGCCGCAAGAAATCGCTTCGCTGGTGATGGCGCAAACCGTCACGACAGACAAACTCCCGTGGCTGTTGCCGTCGTATCCGGACGAAAAGCTGCCACTCGCCGAAGCTGAAAAGCTTAAAGGCGTGAAGCTCAACGGCACGGTCCCGGGCCTGAGCGAACTCAGTAAAGCCGGCGACCAGTTGTCCGCATTGAATTTGCTCGGCGCCACGGCGTCGAGCAACTGGGCAATTGCCCCGCAGCGCAGTCGCAGCGGCAAGAGCCTGCTGGCCAGCGACAGCCAATTCCCGATTGGCGTGCCGTCGCTGTGGAACTACGTACAGATCCGTTCGCCGAAGTACCAGGCGGCCGGGGTTTCCGTTGCCGGCCTGCCGATGGTCCTCGCCGGTTTCAACGGTAAAGTGGCGTGGAGCATGACCGCGGTCATGGGCGATAACCAGGACCTGTTCCTTGAAAAGCTCAAGCGTCAAGGCAATGGCCTGAGCTACGAAGTCTCAGGCAAATGGCAACCGGTGACGGTTCGCAACGAAACCTACTTCGTCAAAGGCCAGCGGCCGATTCGCGAAGCCGTGTACGAAACCCGTCACGGCCCGCTGCTCAACAGCGCCCAAGGCAGCGCACTGGGCAATGGTTTCGGTCTGGCGTTGCAGATGCCGAACTTTACCGACGACAAGAGCCTCGATGCCTTCTTCGACTTGTCCCGTGCGCAGAGCGCAGAGAAAGCCTCGGACGCCAGCCGTGAAATCCGCGCTATCGCGCTGAACATGGTATTCGCCGATGCCAGCCACATCGGCTGGCAAGTCACCGGGCGCTTCCCGAACCGCCGCGAAGGTGAAGGCCTGTTGCCATCGCCGGGCTGGGAAGGTCGTTACGACTGGGACGGTTACGCCGACCCGATGCTCCACCCTTATGACCAGGACCCGGCCCAAGGCTGGGTCGGCACCGCCAACCAGCGGGTCATCCCTCATGGTTACGGCATGCAGCTGTCCAACTCCTGGGCCGCGCCCGAGCGTGGCGAGCGCATCGCCGAGCTGGCGGCTGCCGGCAAGCACGACAGCCGCAGCATGATCGCGATGCAGTACGACCAGACCACGCTGTTCGCCGCCAAACTGAAAAAGATGTTTGAAGCCCCGGGCATGTCCCAGCCGCTGAAACAGGCGATCGACGCACTGCCTGCTGCCGAAGCCGGCAAAGCGCGCGAAGCTTACAACCGCTTGATGGCGTTCGACGGCAAGCTCAGCCCGACTTCGGCCGACGCAGCGATCTATGAACTGTTCCTGCAAGAAAGCATGAAGCAGATCTTCCTCGACGAGCTCGGCCCAGAGTCCAGCCCGACGTGGAAAGCCTTCGTCGCCAACGGCAAATTGTCCTACTCGGCCCAGGCCGACCATTTGCTGGGCCGCGAAGACAGCCCGTTCTGGGATGACCTGCGCACGCAGCAAAAAGAAGACAAACCGACCATTCTCGCCCGTAGCCTGGCCGCGGCCATTACCGCCGGCGAGAGTCAGATGGGCGCCGACCACAAAGCCTGGCAGTGGGGCAAACTGCACCACTACGAATGGAAAAACAGCCGAGGCCAGACCGTGCGTGGCGCCATGTCAGCCGGAGGTGACCACACCACATTGAATGCTGCCGCGTACACGTGGGGGCAGGATTTCAACGTGACGCGGGTGCCGGCGATGCGTTTCATTGTCGACTTCGGCCAGGCCGAACCGCTGATGGGTCAGAGCGGCACCGGCCAATCCGGTAACCCGGCCAGCCCGAACTATATCGACAGCATCGACCCGTGGCTCAAAGGCCAATACATGAGCTTGCCGATGCAACCGCAGAACTTCGACAAGGTATATGGCAAAACGCGGCTGACCCTGGTGCCAGGCAAGTAACACGTAGAGCGATCAGTGACGAGGGAGCTTGCTTCCTCGCCACCGATCGCTCTACTTTGGTGCGGCAATTTGTTCACGCCCGTTTTTGGGCACGATTCCTCTCCAGACGTGTCTTGAATCATCTTTTAAAACGCTTGTTCGGGACTCTGGTTCGGAAATTGCTACTTTCATAAGGTCTTACGCTTTCCAGTAACAATAATTTCGCGCCACAAGCGCTCAAATTGGTTCTTAGGGATTTAATAATGAAAAAAGCATTGCTGACCCTTTCTGCACTGGCGTTGTGCATGGCCGCTGGTTCCGCACTGGCCAAGGAATATAAAGAACTGCGTTTTGGCGTTGACCCTTCCTACGCTCCGTTCGAGTCCAAAGCGGCCGACGGCAGCCTGGTGGGCTTCGACATTGATCTGGGCAACGCGATCTGCGCCGAGCTGAAGGTCAAGTGCAAATGGGTCGAAAGCGATTTCGACGGCATGATTCCAGGCCTCAAGGCCAATAAATTCGACGGTGTGATCTCTTCGATGACCGTCACCGAAGCCCGCGAAAAAGTCATCGACTTCTCCAGCGAACTGTTCTCCGGCCCTACCGCACTGGTCTACAAGAAAGGCTCCGGCATTTCTGACGTGGCTTCGCTCAAGGGTAAAAAGGTCGGCTACGAGCAAGGCACCATCCAGGAAGCCTACGCCAAGGCCGTACTGGACAAGGCTGGCGTGACCACTCAGGCCTACGCCAACCAGGATCAGGTCTACGCCGACCTGACTTCCGGTCGTCTGGACGCCTCGATCCAGGACATGCTGCAAGCCGAACTGGGCTTCTTGAAGTCGCCACAAGGCGCTGCTTATGAAGTCAGCAAGCCGGTCAACGATCCTTTGCTGCCAGCCAAAACAGCTGTCGGTATCTCGAAAGGTAACAAAGAGCTCAAAGCCCTTCTCGATAAAGGTATCAAAGCGTTACACGATGATGGCACCTACGCGACCATTCAAAAGAAACACTTCGGTGATCTGAATCTGTACAGCGGCAAATAATGCCCGGCGCCCATCCTCGTGATGGGCGCTTTTTTCACGCTATCAGGTTGCAGATTTTATGTTCGAACAACTCTTACAAAACCTCGGGCTTTCTGCCTTCAGCTTGAAGGGCTTTGGCCCGCTGCTGATGCAAGGCACTTGGATGACCATCAAATTATCGGTGTTGTCGCTGCTGGTGGCCGTGTTGCTCGGCCTGCTCGGCGCCACTGCCAAACTCTCCAGCGTCAAACTGCTACGAGTTCCCGCCCAGATCTACACCACCCTGATTCGCGGCGTGCCGGACCTGGTGCTGATGCTGCTGATTTTCTACAGCCTGCAAACCTGGCTGACCTCCCTGACCGATCTGATGGAATGGGAGTACATCGAAATCAACCCGTTCAGCGCCGGGGTCATCACCCTGGGCTTTATCTACGGCGCGTACTTCACCGAGACCTTTCGCGGCGCAATCCTCGCCGTTCCACGGGGTCAGGTCGAAGCCGCCACGGCTTATGGCCTCAAGCGCGGCCAGCGGTTTCGCTTCGTGGTGTTCCCGCAGATGATGCGCTTTGCCCTGCCGGGCATCGGCAATAACTGGATGGTGATGCTCAAGGCCACTGCGCTGGTGTCGATCATCGGCTTGGCGGACCTGGTCAAAGCGGCTCAGGACGCCGGTAAAAGCTCCTATCAACTGTTTTACTTCCTGGTGCTGGCCGCCTTGATTTACCTGCTGATCACCAGCGCTTCGAACTTTGTCCTGCGCAGGCTTGAACGCCGTTATGCCGCCGGTGCCCGGGAGGCCGTACGATGATCGAACTTCTACAGGACTACTGGAAACCGTTCCTTTATACCGACGGCTACCACATCACCGGCCTGGCGATGACCATGTGGCTGCTCAGCGCCTCGATCTTCATCGGTTTCCTGGTGTCGATTCCGCTGTCGATTGCCCGGGTTTCCAGCAAGCTCTATGTGCGCTGGCCGGTGCAGTTCTACACTTACCTGTTTCGCGGTACGCCGCTGTATATCCAGCTGCTGATTTGCTACACCGGGATCTACAGCCTGGCCGCGGTCCGTGCGCAGCCAGTACTCGACGCGTTCTTTCGCGATGCGATGAACTGCACCATCTTAGCCTTTGCCCTGAACACCTGCGCCTACACCACGGAGATTTTCGCCGGGGCGATTCGCAGTATGAACCACGGTGAAGTCGAAGCCGCCAAGGCCTACGGTCTGACGGGTTGGAAGCTATATGCCTACGTGATCATGCCGTCGGCCCTGCGTCGTTCGTTGCCGTACTACAGCAACGAAGTGATCCTGATGCTGCACTCGACCACTGTAGCCTTCACCGCCACCGTCCCGGACGTTCTGAAAGTCGCTCGTGACGCCAACTCGGCGACCTTCCTGACCTTTCAGTCGTTCGGCATTGCCGCGCTGATTTACCTGACCGTCACCTTTGCGCTGGTCGGCCTGTTCCGACTGGCCGAACGCCGATGGCTGGCGTTCCTCGGGCCGACTCACTAGCTCTCCTGCTTCAGGACACAAAAGCAAATGCGCCACCAGATCCATGACCTGCTTGCCCCACTGCCGGGCACTGCACGACAGATCCACAGCTTCCACTTCGGCCCGACCCAGGCCAAAGGCAAAATCTACATCCAGTCCTCGCTGCACGCCGACGAAATGCCCGGCATGCTGGTGGCTTGGCACCTCAAGCTGCGCCTGGCCGAGCTCGAAGCCGCCGGCCGTCTGCGCAGCGAGATCGTGCTGGTGCCCGTGGCCAACCCGATTGGCCTCGAACAAGTGCTGATGGACGTGCCACTGGGCCGCTATGAACTGGAAAGCGGACAGAACTTCAACCGCTGGTTCGTCGACCTCGGTGAAGAAGTCGGCAACGAGATCGAAGGGCAACTCAACGACGACCCACAACACAACCTTGAGTTGATCCGCAGCAGCCTGCGCAATGCGCTGGCTCGGCAAACCGCCCGCACCCAACTGCAATCCCAGCGCCTGACCCTGCAAACACTGGCCTGCGACGCGGACATGGTGCTGGACCTGCATTGTGATTTCGAAGCCGTCGCGCACCTGTACACCACGCCCGAGGCCTGGCCGCAAGTCGAGCCACTGGCGCGCTACATCGGCGCCGAAGCCAGCCTGCTGGCCACCGACTCCGGCGGTCATTCGTTCGATGAGTGTTTCACGCTGGTCTGGTGGCAAATGCAGGAACGCTTCGGTGAGCATTTCGACATTCCGCTGGGCAGCTTCTCGGTGACCGTCGAATTGCGCGGTCAAGGCGACGTCAATCATCCGCTGGCCAGCCTCGATTGCCAGGCGCTGATCGACTATCTGGTTCATTTCGGCGCAATCGAAGGTGAAGCCGCACCCTTGCCCGAACTGCCCTACCCTGCCACGCCACTGGCCGCAGTAGAACCGGTTGCAACCCCGGTCGGCGGCTTGCTGGTGTACCACGTGCTGCCGGGCGAGTACCTGGAGGCGGGACAACTGATCGCCGAAATCATCGACCCGATCGGCGACCGCGTGACCCCGGTTCATTGCGCCAACGCCGGCCTGCTCTACGCCCGTTCGACTCGCCGGATGGCCACCGCAGGCATGGTGATCGCCCATGTTGCAGGCCTCGAAGCCTATCGCACCGGCTACCTACTTTCGCCTTGAGGATGCATGCCCCATGTACAAACTGACCATCGAAGGCCTGCATAAATGCTACGGCACTCATGAAGTGCTCAAAGGCGTTTCGCTCAAGGCCAAGACCGGTGACGTGATCAGCCTGATCGGCGCCAGCGGCTCGGGCAAAAGTACCTTTTTGCGCTGCATCAACTTTCTCGAGCAACCCAACGACGGCGCCATGAGCCTGGACGGTCAAGCGATCCGCATGATCAAAGACTCCCATGGCATGCGGGTGGCCGATGAAGCCGAGCTGCAACGAATTCGTACCCGCCTGGCAATGGTGTTCCAGCACTTCAACCTGTGGAGCCACATGACGGTGCTGGAAAACATCACCATGGCCCCGCGCCGGGTGCTGGGTGTCAGCAAGAAAGACGCCGAAGATCGCGCCCGGCGTTATCTGGACAAGGTCGGCCTCGCGGCACGTGTGGCCGATCAATACCCGGCGTTCCTGTCGGGCGGTCAGCAACAACGTGTTGCCATTGCCCGCGCACTGGCGATGGAGCCGGAAGTCATGCTGTTCGACGAACCGACCTCGGCGCTGGACCCGGAGCTGGTGGGCGAAGTGCTCAAAGTGATCCAGGGCTTGGCCGAAGAAGGCCGGACCATGATCATGGTGACCCACGAAATGAGCTTCGCCCGCAAAGTCTCGAATCAGGTGCTGTTCCTGCATCAGGGGCTGGTAGAGGAAGAAGGCGCGCCTGAAGACGTGCTCGGCAATCCGAAGAGCGAACGCCTCAAGCAATTCCTCAGCGGCAACCTCAAGTAACCCCAGATGCCGTAGGAGCGTGGCTTGCCCGCGATGGGGCAACGCGATTTATCTGATAACCCGCGTTATCGTTCATCGCGGGCAAGCCACGCTCCCACAGGGATCAATCCAACCTCGGGCCATTGAATTTCGATGCGGAAAATCAGGCAACCGGCGCGGGAGGCGGCTTATCCGGCAAGGTGGGTTCGCCAGGCTCGCCTGGTTCCGTCGGTTGTTCGTTCGGGGTATCGGGGTCGGGCTGACCAGGGATTCCGCCGGCCTGCGTGACAGGCGGATGCGCCAGCAATGACCAGGCCAGCAGGCCCACTTGATTGGGCTCAAGCCTTGCCAGTTCGGCACTTACTCGCGGATCGATCTTCATGAAGCACTCCTGAGCGATGGCCCGATACGCCTTGCGCGCATCGGAGCAGTACACCCCATAGAGTGTACGCCCGCTCAGGAATTCCAACGGTTTGTCAGACGGCTGACTCAGGTACGCGGCAGCGTCACGCCACGCTGGCCCTGATACTTGCCGCCACGGTCCTTATAAGACACTTCACACTCTTCGTCGGACTCGAAAAACAGCATCTGCGCCACGCCTTCGTTGGCGTAGATCTTTGCAGGCAACGTGGTGGTGTTCGAGAACTCCAGGGTCACGTGACCTTCCCACTCCGGCTCCAGCGGCGTGACGTTGACGATGATGCCGCAACGAGCGTAGGTGCTCTTGCCCAGGCAGATCGTCAGTACATTGCGCGGAATACGGAAGAACTCGACGGTACGCGCCAGCGCGAAAGAGTTCGGCGGAATGATGCAGACATCGCTTTTGACGTCGACGAAGCTCTTCTCATCGAAGTTTTTCGGATCGACAGTCGCCGAATTGATGTTGGTGAACACCTTGAATTCATCGGCGCAACGCACGTCATAGCCGTAGCTCGATACGCCGAAGGAAATCAGCCGGTCGGCGCCTTCGCCACGCATCTGACGCTCTACGAACGGCTCGATCATGCCGTGCTCTTGCGCCATGCGGCGAATCCACTTGTCCGATTTGATGCTCATGGCGGGGGTGTCCTGAATAGCGAGGTGGAAAAATTCTGTCCGGCATCTTACCGGGGCGCGCCGCCGGTTCAAAGTCCGGGGCACAATTCTCGCCGATCCCCCACGATTTCCGGGCCTTCGCGGCAATACGGCACACCGTCAGTCATGAAAACAGAGAAACCTTCGCAAAGACCATTGGCACGTTCAGGAAAAAGGGTTAAGGTGGCGCCACTGTGCTGCTTGTGTCACTGAGAATCTCTACACGATATGTTGAATTTCGATCCAACCATCTACAAGAATTTTTCCTGCTCTTTGCACTCAGTCTCGGCCAGGGTTCTTCCTGAGTCGCAGTTATCTTTGTTCAAGGAGTTACACCATGTCTAATCGCCAAACCGGTACCGTTAAGTGGTTCAACGATGAAAAAGGCTTCGGCTTCATCACTCCACAATCCGGTGACGACCTGTTCGTTCACTTCAAAGCTATCCAATCCGACGGCTTCAAAAGCCTGAAAGAAGGCCAACAGGTTTCTTTCATCGCTACCCGCGGTCAGAAAGGCATGCAAGCTGAAGAAGTTCAAGTTATCTAACTTGTCCTGATTTAGTAAAAGGCCCCGCCCTCAAAAGCGGGGCTTTTTTGTGCCTGTCTGTTTTTACCGGCCACACCCGATTTGGCGAGATTTTCATTCGCTCACGGAAGACTTACTCTGGAAGCAGCCTCAACACCCTCATCAGGAAGCGGCAACGTGACTGACGCCAACCATGAAACCGAGACCCCGGCACAGATGCGCCGAACCACGCTCTACCTGACCCTGGCCCAGGTTCCGGAAGGCAAAGTGGTGAGTTACGGTCAACTCGCCGAACTGGCAGGCTTGGGGCGGGCCGCCCGCTGGGTGGGGCGCACATTGAGTCAGTTGCCCGGCGACACCAAGCTGCCCTGGCATCGTGTATTGGCTGCCGGCGGTCGCCTCAGCCTACCAGCGGGAAGCCCCTCCGGCGATGAACAGCGGGCACGCTTGCGCATGGAAGGTGTCAGTGTCCTGAACAATCGTGTTGATATTCAGCGTCATGGCTGGCGCCCGGTAGAGCACAGCGGTTAGAGTGCGCGCTTTGTTTTCGCAATTTTGAGGCAGACTCCAGCCCATGCCCCGTAAAACCTGGCGCGCCGCGCTCGCTGCTTATGCCAGCCCCTCGACGCTCGTACTATTGCTACTGGGTTTCGCCGCTGGCCTACCCTACATGCTGGTGTTCTCAACGCTATCCGTCTGGCTGCGTGAGGCCGGCGTAGCCCGTGAAACGATTGGTTATGCCAGCCTGATCGGGCTGGCCTATGCGTTTAAATGGGTGTGGTCGCCACTTCTCGACCAGTGGCGCCTGCCATTACTCGGCAAACTCGGCCGACGACGCTCGTGGCTGGTCCTGGCGCAAATACTGCTGGTCCTCGGCCTGATCGGCATGGGTTTCTGCGACCCGCAAAAGCACCTGTCCTGGCTGATTGCGATTGCCGTTCTGGTCGCGTTCGCCTCTGCCACCCAGGATATTGCCGTCGACGCCTATCGCCTGGAAATTGTCGACGACACGCGCCAAGCTGCATTGGCCGCCAGTTATATGTCCGGCTATCGGGTCGCGGCGCTCCTGGCGACAGCCGGTGCACTGTTCATTGCCGAAGGTTTCGGCTCCACCGGGTTCAACTACAAACACTCGGCCTGGACCGGCACCTACGCGCTGTTCGGCCTGCTGATGATCCCGGCGTTGGTGACCACCCTGCTGATGCGCGAACCTCCCGTGCCGCTGCGTACCCAGCTGTCCGCCGGGCGCTACAGCTTTGTGCACCAACTCGCCTCGGTATTCGTACTCATCGTTTTGCTGGTATCCGTACCCGCGATGTTTACCCAGCTCTACAACACTGATTTCGCCAGCGTCATCACGGGCGCCATGAGCCCATTGGATCTGCTGCTGGAAGATCGGGCATTTCTACGAGCGCTGCTCTACATCATCCTGACCAGCCTGTGCCTCTCCACCATGGGCCGCCGCGGCCTGGCCCCGGTGCTGACGCCCGTCAACGACTTCGTTGTCCGCTACCGCTGGCAGGCCTTTCTGCTGCTGGGCCTGATCGCCACCTACCGAATGTCCGACACTGTGATGGGCGTAATGGCCAACGTGTTCTACATCGACCTGGGCTTCACCAAGGATCAGATCGCCGGCGTCAGCAAGATCTTCGGCCTGATCATGACCCTGGTAGGCGCCGGCATGGGTGGCCTGCTGATCGTGCGTTTCGGCATCCTGCCGATTCTGTTCATCGGCGGGTTCGCATCAGCTGCTACCAACCTGCTGTTTGTGATGCTCGCCGACATGGGCGCCAACCTGGAGATGCTGATCGTCACCATCTCCCTCGACAACTTCAGTTCGGGCATGGCGACCTCGGCCTTCGTCGCCTACCTGTCGAGCCTGACCAACCTGAAGTTTTCCGCGACCCAGTACGCCCTGCTCAGCTCGATCATGCTCCTGCTGCCACGCCTGATCGGCGGCTACTCCGGAGTCATGGTGGAGAAATACGGCTATCACAACTTCTTCATCATCACAGCGCTGCTTGGCGTGCCGACCCTGCTGTTGATCGCCCTGCACTGGTTCCAGGAAAACCGCCGCGAAGGCCCGACTCCAACGCCCGAGCCTGCCCAGACCGCTACCGCCGTCGAAGAATCATAGCCCCTTGAGTGCGGGGCTTTCTCCGCACTCAAGCCACACCGCCGGCCGCAATCCTGTACGCCAGCAAATCTCGCCCGTACAATGCTTCGTCACTTCTAGTCTTCAGCAACCGACAACGGCCTACCATGCGCACCAGTCAATATTTGCTCGCCACACAGAAAGAAACGCCTTCCGATGCGGTCGTCGTCAGCCATCAGCTGATGCTGCGCGCCGGCATGATCCGCAAACTCGCCTCCGGCCTGTACACCTGGCTGCCGATGGGCTTGCGAGTGATGCGCAAGGTCGAAGCCGTCGTTCGTGAAGAAATGAACGCCGCCGGCTCTCTCGAAGTGTTGATGCCGAGCACTCAACCGGCTGAGCTGTGGCAGGAATCCGGTCGCTGGGAAGAGTACGGCCCTGAACTGCTGCGCTTCAAGGATCGTCACGGTCGCGACTTCTGCGCCGGTCCGACTCACGAAGAAGTGATCACCGACCTGATGCGCAACGAGTTGAGCAGCTACAAGCAGCTGCCGATCAACCTGTACCAGATCCAGACCAAATTCCGTGACGAAATCCGCCCACGCTTCGGCTTGATGCGCGGTCGCGAATTCATCATGAAGGACGCTTACTCCTTCCACGCCGACCAGGCATCGCTGCAGATCACTTACGACCGCATGCACCAGGCGTACTGCAACGTGTTCACCCGCCTCGGCCTGAAGTTCCGCCCTGTAGAAGCCGACAACGGCTCCATCGGCGGCGCCGGCTCCCACGAGTTCCACGTACTGGCCGAATCCGGTGAAGACGACATTGTCTTCAGCAACGGTTCCGACTACGCAGCGAACATCGAGAAAGCCGAAGCCGTACCACGGGAGACCTCGCGCGCCGCACCGTCTGAAGAGTTGCGCCTGGTCGACACCCCGAACGCCAAGACCATTGCGCAACTGGTCGAAGGCTTCAACCTGCCAATCGAAAAAACCATCAAGACCCTGGTGGTTCACGCTGAAGAGAAAGGCAAGCTGATTGCCCTGATCATCCGTGGCGACCACGAGCTGAACGAAATCAAGGCCGCCAACCAGCCTGGCGTCGCCAGCCCGCTGGTCATGGCCTCTGAAGCCGAACTGCGTGACGCCATTGGCGCCGGCGCCGGCTCCCTTGGCCCGCTGAACCTGCCGCTGCCAATCATCATCGACCGTTCCGTCGAACTGATGAGCGACTTCGGCATCGGTGCCAACATCGACGACAAACACTACTTCGGCGTGAACTGGGAGCGCGATCTGCCAGTACCGACCGTTGCCGACCTGCGTAACGTCGTGTCCGGCGACCCTAGCCCTGACGGCAAAGGCACCCTGGAAATCAAGCGCGGCATCGAAGTCGGGCACATCTTCCAGCTGGGCAACAAGTACAGCAAAGCGATGAAGTGCGAAGTACTCGGCGAGAACGGCAAGCCGGTCACCCTGGAAATGGGCTGCTATGGCATCGGCGTGTCCCGCGTAGTAGCTGCGGCCATCGAGCAGAACAATGACGAGAAAGGCATCATCTGGAGCGACGCCCTCGCGCCCTTCCAGATCGCCCTGGTGCCTCTGCGCTACGAAACCGAGCAGGTTCGCGAAGCGACCGACAAGCTGTACGCGGAACTGACCGCTGCCGGCTTCGAAGTGCTGCTGGACGATCGCGACAAGAAAACCAGCCCGGGCATCAAGTTCGCGGACATGGAGCTGATCGGCATTCCTCACCGGATCGTGGTCAGTGACCGCGGCCTTGCCGAAGGTAACCTGGAATACAAGAGCCGTACCGAGGCCGAGCCGCAAGCGCTGCCGGTCGCTGACGTGCTGTCGTTCCTTCAGGCTCGTATCCGCCGCTGACACCAGATAGAGAAGTCATGTTCAAGCGAAACACCTTAAACCTCGGTGGTGCCGCCCTGTGCGGCACCCTGTTGCTCAGCGGCTGCGCCAATCAGATGTCACAACGCAGCGAGCACGAGGAACGCATCGAGCGCAAACTGCTCGATCACAGCCTGCAGATCGATGTCGGTGAGCCTAAGGTGCTTGAGCTGCCGCAACGCCGGGTTCGGATTCACGAGCAGAAGACCTTCGAGGTCACCGAGTACGATGTCACCCGGCGCTACGATCGCTACACGCCTTACCAACCCTGGCGCAAGGTCTACGAGATTCCGCTGGGCGCGGTGACTTTGGTGGGCGGCGTCGGCGCAAACATCGCCAACGTGTTCGCCCTCGGCAACCTGCCAGACAGCATGACCAAGGACTGGATCAGCAATGGCATTGCCGGGCTCAACCCGTTCATGAACATACAGTCCCATGGTCGCGCACAACAGAACCTGGCCGGTATCGATGAAGTCCAGCGTGATAAGCGTATGGAATATTCGAGCCTGCCATGGAGCGAGCGCCCGGTAGAGGTCAAGGCCGGCACGCAGACCTTCGAGCTCACCACCGACCGCAACGGCGTGTTGCGCTTGAACCTGCTGGACAGCCCGTTCGCGGAACAGGACCTGAACCGTATCGGCAAGCTGCAGATTACTGTTGAAGATGCTCAGGACGATGTGCACACCGACTCGTCCCTGACGATCAGCAGCACCTTGCGCAGCAAGCTGCTGGAAGCTCATACGCTGATTTACGACGACCTCGAAGACGACGAAGTGAGCCAGTGGGTACACCGGGTCAAACGCCTGTCGGAGCTGGGCCTGGAAGAAGAAGCCAGCGAGCTGGAACAAAGCCTGATCGAACTGACCCGCAACGATCCCGAGTTGCAAAGCGAGTTTCTCAAGTCGCTGACCAAGGATGCCGGGCGTTTGGTGGCGGATCCAGGGCCGAACTAAAGCTTAAAAGCATCGCGGGCAAGCCTTGCTCCTACAGAGTCAAACGCGCTTGCCCCCGATCGGACCCTACCGCTCAAACAGATCCAACTGCTCGAACCCGCCACGCAGATCCTGCAAGCGCACGCCAATCCCCAGCAAACGCACGGGTTTGCCACCCCGATTGAACGCCTGAGTCAGCAACAACTGATAGCTACCAAGATCACGCCCTGCCCCGGCCTGCTCCAGTGTCGTCTGGGTAAAATCATGGAACTTCACTTTGACGAACGGCTTGCCCGGCCGGTAGCTGCTATCGATCCGCGCCATACGCCCGTTCAGGGTTTCCAGCAGGTCCGGTAGTTTATCCAGGCAACTAAGCAGATCCGGCAGATCCACATCGTAGGTATTTTCGACACTCACCGACTGCCGGCGACTGTCGTTCTGCACCTGCCGACCATCGATCCCACGCGCCAGACTCCACAGACGCTCGCCAAAACTGCCAAATTCGCGCACCAGCGCCAGCTTGTTCCACTCACGCAACTGCAGGCAATCGGCAATACCGAGCTTTGCCAGCTTGTCGGCAGTGACTTTGCCGACACCATGCAATTTGCTCACCGGCAACTGCGAGACGAAGTCCTCGACCTGATCCGGCGTGATCACAAACAATCCGTTGGGCTTTTTCCAGTCACTGGCGATCTTCGCGAGAAACTTGTTCGGCGCTACACCCGCCGAGACGGTGATATGTAGCTGATTGGAGACGCGGCGCCGAATGTCCTGGGCAATTCGCGTGGCACTGCCAGCGAAATGCGTGCTTTCCGACACGTCGAGGTACGCCTCATCCAGCGACAGTGGCTCGATCAGGTCGGTGTAATCGCGAAAAATCACCTGGATCTCTTTCGACGCTTCTCTATAGGCATCCATGCGCGGCTTGACGATGACCAGGTCCGGGCACAGCTTCAAGGCATGCCGTGAGGACATGGCCGAGCGCACCCCGTAAGCCCGCGCCTCATAGTTGCACGTCGCGATAACTCCGCGATGATCCGCCGAGCCACCCACCGCCAGCGGCTTGCTCGCCAGAGTCGGGTCGTCACGCATCTCGATGGCGGCATAAAAGCAGTCACAATCGACGTGGATGATTTTGCGCTGCGTCATATAAGGCAGTGTTCAATGAAGGAAAAAGGACTACGGCGAACCGGATCGCCAGTATCTCACTGACAACTGTATATAGCACCAGTGCCTGATTTCTTATCTCATAGCAGAAGAAAATGCCTGCACTGGATTTATTTTTTCAATCGAAACAAACCCGTCAATAGAGCTGAAAGCCTTATACAGCAAGCCCTCAAGCCCAATTCGACTGTCTGACTGATACGCTAAGCGATTGAACAGGAACAGATTTTTATCAATTAGCAATTGACAGCCCGGCGATCCTCTGTAGAATGCCGACACACAGACGCGGGATGGAGCAGTCTGGTAGCTCGTCGGGCTCATAACCCGAAGGTCGTCGGTTCAAATCCGGCTCCCGCAACCAAACATCAAAAAAGGCTACTCGAAAGAGTGGCCTTTTTTGTGCGCGTGTGTTTTTCGTCACCCCTCCTTCCCTCTTGTCGCCAGAGCCAGGAAAAAACCCTTTGCGCTTCTTATACTTAACCTGAGCGCAGCAACCGTCCGACGCTAATTAACGTTAATTTGACCAAGCAGGCTATTAACGGTTGACACTCAGGCGATCGCCTGTAGAATGCCGCCACACAGACGCGGGATGGAGCAGTCTGGTAGCTCGTCGGGCTCATAACCCGAAGGTCGTCGGTTCAAATCCGGCTCCCGCAACCAAACATCAAAAAAGGCTGCTCGAAAGAGCGGCCTTTTTTGTATCTGTAGAAAAGTCCTTTCGCAACAATGATCTGGCAATGTTCTACGAACCTTTGGCACCCTTCAGGGTCCACCAGATCAGGCTATGCTGAGTCGCAGGCAAGCCTCTCTACGATTGAATGTGCGTAATCCCCAATGCTCGGTGATACGCGTTAATATTTGTGATTATTTTTTTCTACAGGGATTGGTAACTTGGCTGGATACCCCCATCCTGTCGCGCACAATCCAAGAGGTGATTGATGCGCGCCAACTCGTCTGATTTACAAGACACCGTCACAGCGACACAACCGATCACAGCCACCCGTTTGCACTGGCTGGATCTGGTCAGCAAGTACCGTCAGCCCATTGGCCTGGCGGTCACACTGCTATTGTTCGCTATCGCGCTGATTGCCTGTCGCCATCTATTAAGCGAGCTGGATCTCTACGCCCTGCACGACTCGATTCTGGAAGTGCCGAAGCCGGCCCTGCTCGGCGCATTGGCTGCAACCATTGCCGGCTTCATCATCTTGCTCGGCTATGAATGGTCAGCCACGCGTTACGCTGGCGTGAACTTGCCGCCGCGCACCATGATTCTGGGTGGCTTCACCGCATTCGCCATCGGTAACGCCATTGGCCTTTCGCTGCTGTCCGGCGGTTCGGTGCGTTACCGCCTGTACGCACGTCACGGGCTCGGGGCATCGGAAGTCGCCCACATGACGCTGTTTGCCAGCCTGTCATTGGGCTGCGCCCTGCCGCCGCTCGCGGCCCTGGCGACACTCAGCAACCTGCCTGCTGCCTCCATCGCGCTGCATGTGTCGCAGCCGTTGCTGGGCGCCATTGCGATTGCCGTGTTGCTGCTGTGCTCGGTATTGGCCATCGGCCTCTACCGCCGCCGCCTGCCAGAACAACCGTATACGGACAATCTGCTGGTTCGCATCGGACGACGCACGCTACGCTTGCCGGGTCGTCGCCTGACCTTCCTGCAATTGGTGATTACCGCACTGGACGTGGCAGCCGCCGCGACCGTGCTGTATCTGCTGCTGCCGGAAGCGCCACCGTTCGGCGCCTTCCTGTTGGTCTATCTGCTGGCCCTGGCCGCTGGCGTGCTCAGCCACGTACCGGGCGGCGTCGGGGTATTCGAAGCGATTCTGCTGGCGGCCTTCGCCGACAAGCTCGGCGCTGCGCCACTGGCCGCCGCCCTGCTGCTGTATCGCCTGATCTATGTGGTTCTGCCGCTATTGGCGGCTTGCGTCCTGCTGCTGATCAATGAAGCACAGCGCCTGTTCAACACCCGTCAATCGCTGCGCGCCGCCTCGGGCATGGCCGCGCCGGTACTGGCGATCCTGGTGTTCCTGTCTGGTGTGGTATTGCTGTTCTCCGGTGCGACACCGGAAATCGACACCCGTCTGGAACACATCGGGTTCCTGATTCCCCATCGCCTGGTCGACGCCTCGCACTTCGGTGCCAGCCTGATCGGCGTGCTCTGCCTGTTGCTGGCTCAAGGTCTGCGTCGTCGCCTCTCGGCCGCGTGGATGCTGACCACCATCTTGCTGATGATCGGTGCCGTGCTCTCGCTGCTCAAAGGGTTCGACTGGGAAGAAGCCTGCCTGATGATCCTGACCGCCAGCCTGCTGGCGATCTTCCGTCGCTCTTTCTACCGCCCAAGCCGCTTGACCGAAGTGCCGTTCTCGCCGCTATACCTGGTGGCCAGCCTGTGCGTATTGGGTGCCTCGATCTGGCTCCTGCTGTTCGCCTATCAGGATGTGCCGTACAGCCATCAATTGTGGTGGCAGTTCACCCTGGATTCCGATGCCCCGCGCGGCCTGCGCTCGTTGCTCGGGGCGGCCGTTCTGCTGGTGGTGGTGTCTCTGACCTGGCTGCTGCGCACCGCGCGCCCGGTGATTCATCAGCCCGACGCCGCAGAACTGGATAAGGCGCTGAAGATCCTGATGGCCTCATCGCAACCGGACGGCGGCCTCGCCCTGACCGGTGACAAGGCGCTACTGTTTCACCCTAACGACGAAGCGTTCTTGATGTATGCGCGTCGTGGCCGCAGCCTGGTGGCCCTGTACGACCCGATCGGCCCGACCCAGCAACGCGCGGAAATGATCTGGCAGTTCCGTGACCTCTGCGACCTTCATCACGCCCGTCCGGTGTTCTATCAGGTACGCGCCGAAAACCTGCCGTACTACATGGACATCGGCCTGACCGCGATCAAACTGGGCGAAGAAGCGCGGGTTGACCTGCATCGCTTTGATCTCGAGGCCAAGGGCAAAGAGATGAAGGACCTGCGTTACACCTGGAACCGTGGCACCCGCGATGGCCTGTCGCTGGAAATCTACGAACCGGGTCAAGCCCCCATGGAGGAGCTGAAGGTCATTTCCGATGCCTGGCTGACCGGCAAGAACGTTCGTGAAAAAGGCTTCTCCCTCGGCCGTTTCAGCGACGATTACCTCAAGCACTTCCGTATCGCGATCATTCACTTTGAAGGTCGCCCGGTGGCATTCGCCAACCTGCTCGAGACGTATAGCCACGACCTGGCCAGCCTCGACCTGATGCGTGCACACCCGGATGCGCCCAAGCTGACCATGGAGTTCATGATGGTCGGCCTGATTCAACATTATAAAAATCATGGATATGCACGTTTCAGTCTGGGCATGGTGCCGCTGTCGGGTCTGCAACCCCGTCGTGGCGCGCCACTGACCCAACGCCTCGGCTCGATGGTGTTTCGCCGTGGCGAGCAGCTCTATAACTTCCAGGGGCTGCGCCGCTTCAAGGACAAATTCCAGCCTGACTGGGAACCTCGTTACATGGCCGTGCCCGCCGGACTCGATCCGCTGGTGGCACTGGCCGATACCGCCGCCCTGATTGCGGGCGGCTTGACTGGATTGGTGAAACGCTGATGATTCAACGCTCCTGGCGGTATGTATTAGCCACTCTGGTGGTACTGGCTGTGATCCTCGGTGGCGGTTACTGGTACTGGAGCCGCCCGGCCCCCGAGCCCACCCTCGAACTGCTGACGCCTGTTGATGGCCCGGCAATGACCCGGGTCATTCCTGGCACCACGCCGCGTGCCCAGGTGGTCGTCGCGGTGAACGAAGATCAGAAGCTCAGCGACAAGCAACTGATGACCCTGAGCCGTGGCGGTGCCGCGCAAATCGTTCAGGTGGTCCTGCCCACGGACTGCGCGCAGCAAGGTAATGCCCTGCAGGCCGCCTTCCAGCAGCTCAAGGGCCCAGCGACCCTGGTCAGCGGTATCGGCCCTGGCGCCATCCTGGCCTGGCGCTGGCTGGCCGAGCAGAAGGACGACAAGTCCCAGGCCGTTTCAGTAGACCTGGCGCTGGAAAAACCCGGCTGTACACAACAGCTGCCAAAAAGCGCAGCCCACGGTCACTGGCTGGTCGCATGGAACGATAACCCGGACGACACCAGCGCCGGCTTCGTGCGCGATCAACCCAATGCCGAAACCAGCATCAGCGACTACGACATCAACCTGCCGCAAGTCCTCAACAACGAACTGCGCAAGCTCCTCGTCGGCGCTGACAAGGGCAACGGCGGCCTGAACATTCCTGTGGTCGAAGTGCCCGCCGGCCAGGCCAAGGACACCGTCACCCTGTTCCTTTCCGGTGACGGCGGCTGGCGTGACCTGGACCGTGACGTAGCCGGTGAAATGGCGAAGATCGGTTACCCGGTGGTCGGCATCGACACCCTGCGCTACTACTGGCAGCACAAGAGCCCTGAGCAAAGCGCCATTGACCTTACCGAACTGATGCAGCACTACCGTCAGAAGTGGGGCACCAAACGCTTCATCCTGACGGGCTATTCGTTCGGTGCCGACGTCTTGCCAGCGATCTACAACCGTATGCCGGAAAGCGAACAGCAACGGGTCGATGCAATCATCCTGCTGGCCTTTGCCCGCACCGGCAGCTTCGAAATCCAGGTCGAAGGCTGGCTCGGCAATGCCGGCAAAGAGGCCGACACCGGCCCGGAAATGGCCAAGCTGCCCGCCGACAAGGTCCTGTGCATCTACGGCGCAGAAGAAATCGCCGAGAGTGGCTGCACCGACAAGACCGCTGTGGGTGAAGCCTTGAAGCTGCCGGGCGGCCACCACTTCGACGAGAACTACCCGGCCCTGGCCAAACGTCTGGTCAATGCGATCGAGAAGCGTCAGAACAAGGACAAGGTCGCAGAACAGTGACCTGAGCCGAGTTCAACAAAAAGCCTCCGTTAGCGCAAGGTAACGGGGGCTTTTTTGTGAGCACTGTCCTCAGTCCCAGGACAAAGGACAGTCGCTAACCCAGGCCAAATGAACAGTCAACGCACTGTCGCTGGAATAACAACTGCGCAAGCACCCAGCGGCTTGTAAATCGCTCGCCGCGTTTACTTTCGTTTACTCAAGGTGTCGAAATATCGGATGACGCTCGCAGACCTTGTAGGCAAACTCCGAATCTTGCGTTGGGGCACTTTGATGCCTTGTTGCGCTTTTCTTCGACGGGATACTCTCCGGACGTCGCTGTGCTTTCAGCGATCGGGCTTGGAAACCCGTCGAACCGTAGCGCAACAGCACCCCATCATGACTGCAGAGTTTTTTACGACTGCAATCCTGTGTTATGGCGGCTGTGCGTGGGACGCCTTCGGGCGTGCCGGTTCCTAGGTTCCCGGTTTTCCAACCTGCGTACAGCCGTCACCCATTCGCTTGGAAACGAATGTGGCGGCTCCTTGAACCCAGGAGTAACACCATGACCAAAACAGATTCTTCCGCGACTTCAGAACTGAAAACCATCGGCTTGACCCCTCTCATCTACTGCTCGGACCGGGCCTTATTCAACGTCCGCGCCGGTGTTCCCATCGTTGATGCATTGTCACAGGCCTCTGATCTGCTGTTCCTCGCCCGATCATTTGCTCAGGATGCCGCCTTCGCAAAAGGCACCGACCGCCACGCCTGGGCCGCGCATTATCTGACGGCAATGAGCAAGGCAGTGATTGATGACGTGGTAAAGGTCCTGACCCCGCGACCGGCCCGGACAAAGACCAAATCCGAAGACCCGCGGCCTGAAAGCAACTAAAGGCACAGAGACGAAAAAGCCCCCGTTACCAAACTGGCAACGGGGGCTTTTTGTGAGGCTTACATTTCTACCTGTGTACCCAGCTCAATCACCCGGTTCACCGGCAACTTGAAGAACCGCAAGTTGCCGTTGGCGTTTTTCAGCATGAAGGCGAACAACGCCTCGCGCCAGCGAGCCATGCCGACGAGCTTGGAGGTGATGACCGTTTCCCGGCTGAGGAAGTAAGTCGTGCGCATCGGGCTGAAGTCCAGTTCATCGAGATGGCACAACTTCAGCGCTTGCGGCACATCCGGTTCGTCCGTAAAACCGAAGTGCAGGATCACCCGGTAGAACCCTTCACCGTAGGAGTCGACCTCAAACCGTCGCTGTGTCGGCACCCGCGGAATGTCCTCGTAAACCACCGTCAGCAACACCACCTGCTCATGCAACACCTGGTTGTGCAGCAAGTTGTGCAACAACGCATGGGGCACCGCATCCGGCCGCGCGGTCAGGAACACCGCCGTACCCTGGACCCGGTGAGGTGGCTGCACGCGAATACTGCTGATGAAAATCGGCAACGGCAGACCGCCTTCATCCAGTCGATCCACCAGCAGCTCTTTACCGCGTTTCCAGGTGGTCATGAGGATAAACAGCACAATCCCCGCCAATACCGGGAAGGCACCGCCCTGCACGATTTTAGGTACGTTGGCGGCGAAGTACAGCCCGTCCACCAGCAGGAAGCCGACCAGGATCGGCACCGTCAGGATAGGCGACCACTTCCACAGCAACAGCATGACCGCCGCCACCAGAATACTGGTGATCAACATGGTCCCGGTGACCGCCACACCGTAAGCCGAGGCCAGGGCGTTGGACGACCCGAAACCCAGCACCAGCAAAATAACGCCGACCATCAGCGTCCAGTTCACCGCGCCGATGTAGATCTGGCCTTGCTCGGCACTTGAGGTGTGCTGAATGTACATGCGCGGGATGTAGCCGAGCTGAATCGCCTGACGGGTCAGGGAGAACGCACCGGAAATCACCGCCTGGGAAGCGATCACCGTGGCCAGTGTCGACAGCACCACCAATGGAATCAATGCCCAGCCCGGTGCCAGCAGATAGAACGGGTTACGCGCGGCGTCCGGGTTCTCCAGCAGCAACGCGCCCTGACCAAAGTAGTTGAGCACCAGCGCCGGCAGCACCAATGCGAACCAGGCACGGGCAATCGGCTTGCGACCAAAGTGGCCCATGTCCGCATACAACGCTTCAGCGCCGGTCAACGACAACACCACCGCGCCAAGAATCGCGATGCCTATGCCAGGGTGAACCTCGAAGAAGCGTACACCCCAGATCGGGTTCAGCGCTTGCAGCACTTCCGGATGCCGGGAGATACCCAGTACCCCCAGTACACCCAGCACCAGGAACCACGACACCATCACCGGACCGAACAACTTGCCGATGCGGTCAGTGCCGTGTTTCTGGATCAGGAACAACCCCACCAGCACGATCAGCGACAACGGCACGACCCAGCGTTCGAGGCCCTCGAATGCCAGCTCCAGACCTTCCACCGCCGACAATACGGAAATCGCCGGGGTGATCATGCTGTCGCCGTAGAACAACGCAGCGCCGATCAGACCGAGGATCACCAGCACCGATTGCAGCCGCGGATACGATGCCGAGGCTCGCCGCGCCAACGCGGTCAGGGCCATGATCCCGCCTTCGCCCTGGTTGTCGGCACGCAGAATGAACAACACGTACTTGATCGAGACGACCCAGATCAGCGACCAGAAAATCAGCGCCAGAATCCCGAATACTCCGTCATGGTTGGCTTGCACCCCATAGCCGCCGGTAAACACCTCTTTGAGGGTATAGAGCGGGCTGGTACCGATATCGCCATAAACCACCCCGACCGCCGCCACCAACATTCCCAAGGGCTTTGCTGCCCCGGAATGCGCTGAGCCTACTGCCTGACTACTTGCCTGACCCATCAACCACTCCTGCCACCAAGACCGGGGCTTCATGTAAAAAGCACGACACGAACAAGCGCCTGAGCTTTGCCAATCTGCGCAGACTGCCGTGCAGCATGCGCTGTTTTACTTATTGATACAGGCGATTTATTGACTTAAAAAATACGCCTGGGTGTAACGGCGCGAAGCATAGCGCAGCACTCGTCGTATTTCCCTCCATAAAGCTGGTCAACTGCGCTGACCACCGCTAGAATTGCGCACTTTTTGATCAGAGGCGCGTCAAGCGCCCGTCTGTCGCCTTGCCGTTGTCGGCTGGAGGCGTCACAAAACACCGAGGTTAGACATGTCCACCACAACGCCGGCCAACCCTAAAGTTGGTTTCGTATCCCTGGGTTGCCCGAAAGCACTGGTCGACTCCGAGCGCATCCTCACCCAACTGCGCATGGAAGGCTATGACGTCGTGTCGACCTATCAGGACGCCGATGTCGTGGTGGTCAACACCTGCGGCTTCATCGACTCGGCCAAGGCCGAATCCCTTGAAGTGATCGGCGAAGCCATCAAGGAAAACGGCAAGGTCATCGTCACCGGCTGCATGGGCGTCGAAGAAGGCAACATCCGCAACGTACACCCGAGCGTGCTGGCCGTCACCGGTCCGCAGCAGTACGAGCAAGTGGTCAACGCCGTGCACGACGTCGTGCCACCGCGCAAGGACCACAACCCGCTGATCGACCTGGTGCCGCCGCAAGGCATCAAGCTGACGCCGCGTCACTACGCCTACCTGAAGATTTCCGAAGGCTGCAACCACAGCTGCAGCTTCTGCATCATCCCGTCGATGCGCGGCAAACTGGTCAGCCGTCCAGTGGGCGATGTGCTCGACGAAGCCCAGCGCCTGGTCAAATCCGGCGTTAAAGAGCTGCTGGTGATTTCCCAGGACACCAGCGCCTACGGCGTTGACGTCAAGTACCGCACCGGTTTCTGGAATGGCGCGCCGGTGAAAACCCGCATGACCGAACTCTGCGAAGCGCTCAGCACCCTCGGCGTCTGGGTTCGCCTGCACTACGTTTACCCGTACCCGCACGTCGATGAGCTGATCCCGCTGATGGCCGCCGGGAAAATCCTGCCGTACCTGGACATCCCGTTCCAGCACGCCAGCCCGAAAGTGCTCAAGGCGATGAAACGTCCAGCGTTTGAAGACAAGACCCTGGCGCGCATCAAGAACTGGCGCGAGATCTGTCCGGACCTGATCATCCGTTCGACCTTCATCGTCGGCTTCCCCGGCGAAACCGAAGAAGACTTCCAGTACCTGCTGAACTGGCTGACCGAAGCCCAGCTCGACCGCGTCGGCTGCTTCCAGTACTCGCCGGTTGAAGGCGCACCGGCCAACGATCTGGATCTGGAGATCGTTCCAGACGAGGTCAAGCAAGACCGCTGGGATCGCTTCATGGCGCACCAGCAGGCCATCAGCTCGGCGCGCCTGCAAATGCGCATCGGCCGTGAAATCGAAGTGCTGGTCGATGAAGTCGACGAGCAAGGCGCGGTTGGCCGTTGCTTCTTCGACGCCCCGGAAATCGACGGCAACGTATTCATCGACAACGGCAGCAACCTCAAGCCGGGCGACAAAGTCTGGTGCAAAGTGACCGACGCCGACGAATACGACCTGTGGGCTGAACAGATCTAAACGCAAAAAATATGAAAAGCCCCGCTCTCTTCACGAGATGCGGGGCTTTTTTACGTCTATCGTATTGTTCAGCAAGAGGATTCAACCTCACTCACGGCACAAGGGGCAGGCGGGCATGCGCCATCATTCGGTCATCCACACACCAAAACACAGCGACTATGAAGAACTGACCCGGGTCTGGGAGGCGTCGGTCCGCGCCACGCATGACTTTTTACCGGACAGTTACATCGAGCTACTGAAAAACCTGGTGCTTACCCGCTATCTGGATGCCGTCATGCTGATCTGCACCCGCGACCGACACCAGCACATCACCGGGTTCGCCGGCGTTGCGGCAGGCAAGATCGAAATGCTCTTTATCGCCCCCGAACACCGTGGCGAGGGCCTGGGCAAACAACTGCTGAACTACGCCATGGAACACCTCAACGCCGATCAACTGGACGTCAACGAACAAAACCCGCAAGCCTTGGGGTTTTATTTCAAACAGGGTTTCGAAGTCATCGGACGCTCGGAGATCGATGGCATGGGCCAGCCTTATCCGCTGTTGCACATGCGTTTGAAACAGGCCAATCAACAGGCGCGGCGCGGCTAAAAGCCACACGAGGCAAATGGACCCGCGATTAACCGGCGCGAGGCAGGTACAATGCCTCCCCCCTTTTGTAACGGCTCCCTGTCATGACTGACCCGATTCGTCTCTCCAAACGCCTCATCGAGCTCGTCGGCTGCTCCCGTCGGGAGGCTGAGCTGTTCATTGAGGGCGGCTGGGTCACCGTGGACGGCGAAGTCATCGATGAGCCGCAGTTCAAGGTCGACACCCAGAAAGTCGAACTCGACCCCGAAGCCAAGGCTACCGCACCGGAACCCGTGACCATCCTGCTGCACGCGCCAGCGGGCATGGACGCCGAGACCGCCCTGCAACTGATCGGCCCCGAGACCCTGAGCGAAGAACACCGCTTCAGCAAACGTCCGCTCAAGGGCCACTTCCTGCGCCTGACCGCCAGCGCCGACCTGCAGGCCAACGCCAGCGGGCTGTTGGTGTTCACCCAGGACTGGAAGATCCTGCGCAAACTCACTGCCGATGCCAGCAAGATCGAGCAAGAGTATGTGGTCGAGGTCGAAGGTGACATGGTCGCTCACGGGCTCAACCGCCTGACCCACGGCCCGTCGTACAAAGGCAAGGAACTGCCAGCGGTCAAAGCCAGCTGGCAGAACGAAAATCGCCTGCGCTTCGCGATGAAAAACCCGCAACCGGGGATCATCGCCCTGCTCTGCCAGGCTGTCGGCCTCAAGGTCGTCGCCATCCGCCGCATCCGTATCGGCGGTGTTTCCATCGGCAAAGTGCCGGTGGGCCAATGGCGCTATCTGTCTGCCAAAGAGAAATTCTAAGGCCGCCACACATTTCGGCGTCGCCGTTAACGGCAACGCCCACAGCTGAATGATCAGGACTGCACACATGATTCATAACGACGTACTGCGCAGCGTGCGCTACATGCTCGACATCAGTGACAAAAAAGTCATCGAGATCATCAAGCTCGGCGGCATGGATGTCACCCTGCCCGACCTGGTGACGTACCTCGACAAGAAAGAAGAAGACGAAGAAGGCTTCGTACGCTGCCCGGACGAGGTCATGGCGCACTTCCTCGATGGCCTGGTGTTCTTCAAGCGCGGCAAGGACGAAAGCCGTCCACCGCAGCCGATCGAGCTGCCAGTCACCAACAACATCATCCTGAAGAAACTGCGCGTGGCCTTCGAACTGAAAGAAGACGACATGCACGCCATCCTCAAGGCCGCCGAATTTCCGGTCTCCAAGCCTGAGCTGAGCGCACTGTTCCGCAAGTTCGGCCACACCAACTATCGCCCTTGTGGCGACCAGTTGCTGCGCAATTTCCTCAAGGGCCTGACCCTGCGCGTTCGCGGCTGATCACCTGGCCTGCGGTGACCGGGAACATCATTCCACTGGATGGCGGGTTCAGCCTCTGACGCTCTTGTGGCGAGGGAGCTTGCTCCCGTTCGGCTGCGCAGCAGCCGTAAAATTGGCACCTTAATTGATCGGGAAGGACTCGGTCACAGGTTTTGGGGGCGCTTCGCACCCCAGCGGGAGCAAGCTCCCTCGCCACAGAGGCAGCGTGGGTTATCATGCCCACCTCTTTTCCGTCTCGACCCCAGACCATGACCTACAGCGTTTCCCCGATCGGCTTCGTGCGCTCCTGCTTCAAGGAGAAGTTCGCCATTCCGCGTCAGCCGCAACTGGCACCGGCCGCTCGCGGCATTCTGGAATTGGTGGCACCGTTCGATCAGGGTGATGCGGTGCAAGGCCTGGAGCAGGTCAGCCATGTCTGGCTGCTGTTCCTGTTCCATCAGGCACTGGAAGACAAGCCGCGACTCAAAGTCCGCCCACCGCGCCTGGGCGGTAACAAGTCCATGGGCGTGTTTGCCACGCGCGCGACCCATCGGCCCAACGGCATTGGCCAATCGGTGGTCAAGCTGGACAAGGTTGAAGCCAATCGCCTGTGGATCTCCGGCATTGACCTGCTGGACGGTACACCGATTCTCGACATCAAACCCTACGTGCCCTATGCCGATATCATCCCGGGCGCATCCAACGAGATCGCCAGCGCCGCGCCGCAACTGATTCCCGTGCTGTGGGCGGATTCAGCCTTGCAACAGGCGCATACGCACGCTCAGCGCCTTGAAGAGCCCTTGGTCGAGCTGATCGAGCAATGCCTGGCGCAAGACCCACGCCCGGCTTACCAGACACCCGCACCCGAACGCGAATACGGCGCACAGTTCTGGGACCTGGACGTACGCTGGCATTACCCGCAAGCCGGGCTGATCCGCGTCCTTGAAGTCATCCCCGCGAAAGCCTGAACCCCAGAAACGCAAAAGCCCGCGCTGCCTTCTCAGGCAACGCGGGCTGATCGTTCCCACGCTCTGCGTGGGAATGCATCCTGTGACGCTCTGCGTCAGCGGAACAACAGCTTACTTCTCGACGAACGCACGCTCGATCAGGTAGTCACCGGGCTCACGCATACGCGGCGAAACTTTCAGACCGAAGCTGTTCAGTACTTCGCTGGTTTCGTCGAGCATGCTCGGGCTGCCGCAGAGCATGGCGCGGTCGTCTTCAGGATTGATCGGCGGTAGGCCGATATCGCTGAACAACTTGCCGCTGCGCATCAGGTCGGTCAGACGACCTTCGTTTTCAAACGGTTCGCGGGTCACGGTCGGGTAGTAGATCAACTTGTCACGCAGGGCCTCGCCGAAGAACTCGTTCTGCGGCAGGTGCTCGGTGATGAACTCGCGGTAAGCGACTTCGTTGACGTAACGTACGCCGTGGCACAGGATCACTTTTTCGAAACGCTCGTAGGTTTCCGGATCCTGGATGACGCTCATGAACGGCGCCAGACCGGTGCCGGTGCTGAGCAGGTACAGATGCTTGCCAGGCTTCAAATCGTCCAGCACCAGGGTGCCGGTCGGTTTTTTGCTGATGATGATCTCGTCGCCTTCCTTCAGATGTTGCAACTGGGAAGTCAGCGGACCATCGGGAACCTTGATGCTGAAGAACTCGAGATGCTCTTCCCAGTTCGGGCTGGCAATCGAGTAAGCGCGCATAAGCGGGCGGCCGTTGGGCTGCTGCAGGCCGATCATCACGAACTGGCCGTTCTCGAAGCGCAGGCCCGGATCGCGGGTGCACTTGAAGCTGAACAGAGTGTCATTCCAGTGGTGAACACTGAGGACACGCTCGTGGTTCATGTTGCTCATGTACGGGGGACTCCTGGAGATTTTGTCTGCGCATGCTCTGCGCCAAGAGAGCAGTGCGCAATTGCATCGCATTCTAATGGCAGCGACAATATCTGTTAACTGGATTATTAAGATAAGGGTTATCGGTTATATAGATATGCGATTTACTCTACGTCAACTTCAAGTCTTCGTCGCCGTCGCTCAGCAAGAGAGTGTGTCTCGTGCTGCCGGCCTGCTCAACCTTTCACAGTCAGCGGCCAGCACCTCGATCACCGAACTCGAGCGTCAATCCAGCTGCCAATTGTTCGACCGCGCCGGCAAGCGGCTGAGCCTCAATGCCATGGGCAAACAATTGTTGCCGCAGGCGGTGGCCCTGCTCGACCAGGCCAAGGAAATCGAAGACCTGCTCAACGGCAAGTCCGGTTTCGGCTCGCTGGCGGTCGGCGCCACGCTCACCATCGGCAACTACCTGGCAACGTTGCTGATCGGCAGCTTCATGCAGCGCCATCCGGAAAGCCAGGTGAAGCTGCACGTGCAGAACACTGCCAACATCGTGCAACAAGTCGCCCACTATGAAATTGATCTGGGTCTAATCGAAGGCGACTGCAGCCACCCGGACATCGAGGTACAAAGCTGGGTCGAGGATGAATTGGTGGTGTTTTGCGCCCCGCAACATCCGCTGGCCACCCGTGGCCAGGCCAGCATGGAGGAGCTGACACACGAGGCATGGATCCTTCGCGAACAAGGCTCAGGCACGCGCCTGACCTTTGACCAGGCCATGCGTCACCACCGAAGCGCCTTGAATATTCGGCTTGAGCTGGAACACACCGAAGCGATCAAGCGCGCGGTGGAATCTGGCTTGGGGATTGGCTGTATATCGCGGTTGGCGCTACGCGATGCATTCCGCCGCGGCAGCCTGGTGGCGGTTGAAACACCAGACCTGGATCTGGCGCGGCAGTTTTATTTCATCTGGCATAAACAGAAATATCAGACGTCGGCCATGCGCGAGTTTCTCGACCTGTGCCGCGCTTTCACCGCCGGGGTTCAGCGCAGCGACGAGATCGTTTTGCCGACGATTGCCTAAAGCAGAATCACCGCCCACACCATCACGATCATGCTCAGGGCCATTAACTGAGCAGCGCTGCCCATGTCCTTGGCATTTTTCGACAACGGGTGCCGATCGAGGGAAATCCGGTCAATGGCCGCTTCCACGGCCGAATTGAGCAACTCGACGATCAGCGCCAGCATGCAGACGGCAATCAGCAAGGCACGCTCGACGTGGCTGACGTTCAGCACAAACGCCAGCGGAATCAGGATGACATTGAGCAGCACCAGTTGACGGAAAGCAGCTTCGCCGGTGAAGGCTGCACGCAGGCCGTCGAGAGAATAACCACCTGCATTGAGAATGCGCTTGAGACCGGTTTGACCTTTGAAAGGCGACATAGAGTAGGCAACTGAACCAGAAGAAGTAGAAAAGCTAGATCAACAGAAGTTAAAAAAGCGTGAATGAAAGCGCCGTTAGTGGCTCGAAATTGACTCAAGTTGTTGCAACAACAACGCCGCCTGAGTCCGGGTACGCACCCCCAACTTGCGGAAGATCGCCGTCACATGCGCCTTGATCGTCGCCTCCGACACACTCAACTCGTAGGCAATCTGCTTGTTCAGCAGACCTTCGCAGACCATGGTCAATACACGGAACTGCTGTGGCGTCAGACTGGCCAAGCCTTCGCTGGCAGCCTTGGCCTCGTCCGAAACGCTGACCGCTTCAAATGCCTGCGGCGGCCAGAAGACATCGCCATCCAGCACAGAGCGCACCGCTTGCTGAATCACTTCCAGTGAACTGGATTTGGGAATGAAACCGCTGGCCCCGAATTCACGGGAGCGCACCATGATCGAGGCTTCTTCCTGAGCCGAAACCATCACCACCGGAATCTGCGGGTATTGACCGCGCAACAGCACCAGCCCTGAAAACCCGTACGCGCCCGGCATGTTCAGGTCCAGCAGCACCAGATCCCAGTCAGCCTTTTCGGTCAGGCGGGCTTCCAGCTCGGCAATGCTCGCCACTTCCACCAGACGAACCTCGGGGCCAAGGCCCAGGGTCACGGCCTGGCGCAGCGCGCTGCGAAAGAGAGGGTGATCATCGGCAATCAGGATTTCGTATGTGGCCATTTTTCAAATGATCCTGTTTTTTATGGCAGACCCGATGCATTCAGGCCTAGCCAAGGCAACTCGAGGTACCACCAGACAGCGGCACCAACAGGGCACGTTCAACGCCAAGAACCCATAAAACCGGCGTTTCAATCTCGGCCGCACCCTAATCGGCGCCAAGGATGCCCAGCGAAGCCTGGGTGGTCAAGCCGCAAACCTGCGGTTACCTGTCAGTATGGGCGACTCTCAGGACATGACCGGCGCGGTGTGTTCAACGAAAGGCAGCAATTCTGTATGGGCCGGGGTCGAGACATTCATTTCCAGTTGATGCTTGGCATCGAGGTAATGCTGGCTGAACACATCGAAATAGGCATCCAGTGCCGATGCAGCGTCTACATCCCCTGCCAGATCCAGGCACAACGCAGCCACTTCCGCGGTGCACAGGTGTTCGCTGCGGGTAGACCTTCGCAGGCGGTACCGCGAGAGTTTTTCGGGGAGCAGGCTCAGAATCGGAAACCCGTCGAAATAAGGGCTTTTCCGAAAAATCTTCCTCGCCTCGGTCCAGGTTGCATCCAGCAGGATGAACAGCGGGCGCTTTTCGCTGGTCGCCTCGACGGTATGAGTCACGCGTTCGGGAGCAACGTATTCGCCGGGAAAGACCAGATAAGGCTGCCATTGCGGGTCGGACAAAAGCTTGATCAATTGCGGGTCGATCTCGGTACGCGACCAGATAAAGGCAAAGTTATCCCTGACCACGTCTGCGATCAGCCAGCCGGTGTTGCTCGGTTTGAACACTTCCTTCCTGGTCATGATCAGGCAAACACCGGCCCGTGATTCGACCTGGGGACGCCAGTTACATAGGCAGTGGCTTTCGATCACCCGGCACGTATGGCAACGGGGCGCCCGTGAACCGCGGGCCAGAAAAGGCTTGGTGCTCTCCTCTTCTCGCTCATCGCGCAGACGGGCTACGGCGTTCGTGGCAAAACGTTGGGCTGCATCGCTCATCGCAGGCAGCACCGGCTGGGAAGGGATATCGACACAAAAAACACTCGGCAAGGCAGAAAGTCGCGGCAGTTTACCAGAGCAGCTCGCCCAAACCTGTACCGCCTACCCCCCGCTCGCCTATAATCCGCCGCCACTGAACGCACCGCCATGTGGCTGGTCGAAGCACCAGTCACTGAACCAGGAGAGTTTCATGCTGCGCCTTATCGTCCCCACCGCTGCCCTTCTGCTGGCCCTGCCCTTCAGCGCTCAAGCAGCCTCCCTGAATGACTTGAATCTGGGCAAGATGCTGGAAAAGGTTGCTGCGGAAAGTAACGTCGGCCTGCCTCGGGAAATCAATGAGAACCTTCTCGACCAAGGTTATACGGTCGATGGCAAACAGCTGATCGACCACATCAGCGTGCAATCGGCTTATGCCGACGAAATGCGCGCCAATCCGAAAGTGGTTTATCTGCAACTGGGCGCCAGCGTTTGCCGCAACGTGAACTACCGCAAGCTGATGGCCAAGGGCGCGATCATGCGTTACGACTTTTCGGAAAACAAAACCAATCGCCCTGTAGGCTCGGCCAGCTACCAGGAATCGGATTGCCCTGCGCAAACGGCGCAAAAGAAAAAGTAATCACTTAATCAGTGCGAACCTGCGCGTCGTTGCTCGTCATCGGCGCGCAGCTCTGCCACCAGCGCCTGCAAATAAGGCGAGCGCCACTCTTGGCCTTCCAGGCGCCGACGACATTCCTCTTCAAGGCTCACGTGATTGCGCGCGGCCGCCGACTGCAGCAATCGATACAGTTGCGCATCGACCTCCAGAATCACCAGGCTCATAGCCTGCCTCCTTGCACTTGATCGCCAATCATTGCGCGATGATCCCCTACCGCTCCTGAAGCCTTGCGCCTTGCCCTGGACGCAATGCTGTCGTGTTGTGTCTGTAACTGAGTAAATCAGAGCCTTGGCCGTCCGACACAGGTTCTGACGAGCGGTGACAGTCGGTTGTGAACTCGCAATAAGTGATTGCCAGCGAAGACTTTCGAGGACCATGATCAAGTCAGCGCAACTCACCACGAGCGTCTAGATTCAATGTATTGGTGTTTAATGTCCGGGGCAGAAAAGGGGCTGCCCATTCAGAGTCCTGTCGTGCGAACGTTTCTTTCATCCAAGGGATAAGCAGAACCCGTCTGGATGACTCGACCGCCACTTCAACGCTTCATGGTCAGGTCGGGTCGGGTGTAGTGCCCAGCCCTCTTGCGGGCTGAGAGCGACACAAGCTGTGTCGCGGCTCAGGCGAATTTCTCGTTCGAGCCGAAGGTTCTGTGTAGAAGGAGAAGTTGAATGCCTTACCAACCGAATGAGCTTCTGGTGCGTCATTTTCAGAGCATCGGCGTCGATCTCACCAGCAAGATCGAAGAGCAACTCAACCTGGTTTCACCCAATAGCCCGAATATTCCGATTTATCGCGACATGATGTTGACGGTCCTGCGCATGGCGCAAGAAGACCACAATCGCTGGAACGCCAAGATCACCCAGCAAACCCTGCGCGAACTCGAGCATGCCTTCCGTGTGCTGGAGCAGTTCAAGGGGCGGCGCAAAGTGACCGTTTTCGGCTCGGCACGTACGCCGGTTGAACATCCGCTGTACGCCCTGGCCCGGGAACTGGGCGCAAAACTCGCCCAATCGAACCTGATGGTCATCACCGGTGCCGGCGGCGGCATCATGGCCGCCGCCCATGAAGGTGCAGGCCGGGATAACAGCCTTGGATTCAATATCACCCTGCCCTTCGAGCAGCATGCGAATCCGACCGTAGGCGGCACTGCCAACCTGCTACCGTTTCACTTTTTCTTTACCCGCAAACTGTTCTTCGTCAAAGAGGCCGACGCACTGGTGCTCTGCCCTGGCGGCTTCGGCACGCTGGACGAAGCCCTGGAAGTACTGACCCTGATCCAGACCGGCAAAAGCCCGCTGGTTCCCGTGGTGTTGCTGGATGCTCCTGGCGGCACGTTCTGGGAAAGTGCGCTGAACTTCATCCGCAATCAATTGGAGGCCAACCATTACATCCTGTCGAACGACCTGAAGCTGATTCGTCTGGTGTACACCGTCGATGACGCTGTGGCGGAAATCAATCAGTTCTACAGCAACTTCCACTCCAGCCGCTGGCTGAAACATCAGTTCGTGATCCGCATGAATCACAAACTCAGCGACCAGGCGCTCGAGCATATACAGGAGGCCTTTGCCGACCTGTGCCTGAGCGATCACTTTCATCAACATACTTACGCTGGCGAGGAGCACGACGAGGCTCAGTTCAGCCATCTGGTACGGCTGTCCTTCACGTTCAACGCCCGTGATCACGGACGCCTGCGTGAACTGGTCGACTACATCAACCAGCCGGAAAACTGGGCCACGGCTCAGCCGCCCCAGACGCCACAACGCAAACGGGAACAGATCAAGGTTACTTGAGCAAAAAAAGGCCCGACTATTTCAATAGTCGGGCCCTTTCAGTCAGTCATCCATTCCTCGGCCGCTGAACAAGCGGCCAATCATTTCCATGGAGTATCCCCGATAGGCGAGGAAGCGCCCTTGCTTGGCGCGCTCGCGGGCGTCTATCGGTAAATGCCCGGCAAACTTGCGTCGCCAGGTCTCCTCCAGGTTCTCCTGCCAACTGATTCCGCTTTCACGCAGGGCAAGTTCGATATCGGCACGTTGCAAACCACGCTGGCTCAACTCTTCGCGAATGCGCAAAGGGCCGTAGCCGGAACGGGCACGGTAGGAAACGAAGCTTTCGAGGTATCGGGATTCGGACAGCAGCCCCTCTTCCGTCAGACGGTCGAGTGCTGTATCGATCATTTCATCAGAAGCGCCGCGCTGACGCAGTTTACGCGTCAGCTCGACTCGACCGTGCTCGCGTCGTGCGAGCAGGTCCATTGCGGTTCGCCGCACCGCGACGAGGGTATCGAGTACGGCGGTCATCGGATCAATCAGATATCAGCGTCAGCCAGATCATCGGCAGTCTCTTTGACCGGCGAAGCCTTGACGTCTGGAGTCGGCGTCAGCAGCTTGTCGCGAATCTGCTTCTCAAGAGTGGCTGCGATGTCCGGGTTATCCTGCAGGAACTTGGCCGAGTTGGCTTTGCCCTGGCCGATCTTGCTGCCGTTGTAGGCATACCATGCACCGGATTTCTCAACGAAGCCGTGCAGTACGCCAAGGTCGATCATCTCACCGTTGAGGTAGATGCCCTTGCCGTAAAGAATCTGGAACTCGGCCTGACGGAACGGCGAAGCCACCTTGTTCTTGACGACTTTGACGCGGGTTTCGCTGCCGACCACTTCATCGCCTTCTTTCACCGCGCCTGTGCGGCGGATGTCCAGACGAACCGAAGCGTAGAACTTCAGCGCGTTACCACCGGTGGTGGTTTCCGGGCTGCCGAACATCACGCCGATTTTCATCCGGATCTGGTTGATGAAGATCACCAGGCAGTTGGCGTTCTTGATGTTACCGGTGATTTTACGCAGCGCCTGGGACATCAGACGGGCTTGCAGGCCCACGTGCATGTCACCCATTTCGCCTTCGATTTCAGCCTTCGGAACCAGGGCCGCCACGGAGTCGACGATGATCACGTCAACTGCGTTGGAGCGCACCAGCATGTCGGTGATTTCCAGGGCTTGCTCGCCGGTATCCGGCTGGGAAACCAGCAGGTCGTCGACATTGACGCCCAGTTTGCCAGCGTACTCCGGGTCCAGGGCGTGCTCGGCGTCGACGAATGCGCAGGTCGCGCCGGCTTTTTGAGCCTGGGCGATCACGGACAGTGTCAGCGTGGTTTTACCGGAGGATTCAGGGCCGTAGATTTCAACGATACGGCCTTTTGGCAGACCGCCAATGCCGAGTGCGATATCCAGACCCAGAGAGCCAGTGGAAATAGCCGGGATCGCCTGACGGTCTTGATCGCCCATACGCATCACGGCACCTTTGCCGAATTGACGTTCGATCTGACCCAGGGCCGCAGCCAAGGCTTTCTTCTTGTTGTCGTCCATTAAAGTCCTCACGTAATCAATAAGGCCTGACGGCCAACACCTGTATAAGTAGCCAGTATTATTCCACAGCGTTTCGGGATCGCCTACCCCTCATTTGAGATTTCTCCGGCGGTATACTGCAGCAACCCCTCTAGCGCGGCCTTCACCGTTTGTCGGCGGACCTCACCGCGGTTACCGGGGAAGTGTCGGCACTCCGAATACACGGCATCTCCGATCCCCCAGGCCAACCACACGGTGCCCACCGGCTTGTTCGACGTACCGCCGTCCGGTCCTGCAATACCGCTGACCGCCACGGCAAAACGCGCGCGACTATTGTGCTGGGCGCCACGTACCATGGCTTCGACCACTTCACGACTGACCGCCCCGACCTCGGTGAACAACTCGGCGGGCACATTCAGTTGCTGGGTCTTCTGCCGATTGGAATAGGTGACGTAACCCGCCTCGAACCACGCCGAGCTGCCGGCGATTCGGGTGATCGCTTCGGCGATCCCGCCACCGGTGCAGGACTCGGCCGTGCTGACGTGGGCATTGAGCATCTGCAAACGCCGGCCTAGTTGCGCGGCAAGCTGGGTGATTTCGTTCACGACTCTCTCCTAGATCAGGCGGGCATGCGCACTACCGTACACGAGCGAATCACGCTTGCAAGACGCAGGCTGGATCAAAATGTTAGCGAGCAAGCGCTCTGACATAGGCCTGACAGGCCTGCAAGGCAATCAGTCCGCGGTCGCCTGTGTCGGTGATGCCGATAATTCGTTGAGCATGCGCCGGCTCAAGTCGGGCTCGTAGGGTTCCATGAACCACGCCGCCGGTGCCGGAGGCGGCTGACACAGCACAACCGGTGTCGGCTTCACGGGGGTCGACAAGGACTGACAGGCGCAAATCAGCAGTGGCAAGACGGTCGCGCAGGCGACCTTGATCACGTTGTGCATCGCTCAAGGCCTTTGAATAGGTTTGATCGCTGGCCTGAAGACGCTGCTCCAGGGCCAGGCGCTTGTCCTGTTCGGTGCGCTGTTGATTCGCCGCCGCCAGGGTCAGTTGGTTCAGCGCCTCGCCGTGCAACCTGGCTTGTTCCGCCAGTTGCCGACCGTAACGCCAATCCTGAAGGTGCCAGGACGCTGCCGCAGCACCGCCAGCCACAATGGCCAGCAGTACAGCGACGCCAATCATCCGGTAAGAAACCGGCATCAGACCGAAGGCTGGCATAACACCGCCCTCGCCCGTGTCCAGAGCTGCAAACGTTCTTCCAGCCCGTTCAACCCGCCGTTGATCCTGCGGGTGATGCTGTTGAACTGCTCACGATCGGCCAGTTCATTCAAACCGTTCAGCTCCCAGAACCAGGCCGCCGATTCGGCCGCCCATTGAGGCTGCTCGAGCAACTCTGGCAGGGTCAGCAAACGCTCATCACCGAACAGTCCAAGGCTGCATCGACGATAGTTATCGCGCCCGGTGATCTGAATCAGCCCACGCCCCCGATAGCGCTGACCATCACCGTCAACTTCAGGCGTATTGCCCAAGCGGACGGCCAGCGTGCCGGTATCGTATTTGCTGAGGTACTGGTCGCTGCCCAACTCACGCACATACCGCAACTGCCCCGACTCATGGCCGATTTGTGCAAGGAATGCGGCGATGCGCTTGGGGGTGTTGATGTTGTGGCGGGTCATGGCGGTGTTGAGGGCAGAAACGAAAACGCCCGCTTGGAGGCGGGCGTTGGGCATTATTTTGAGCAGCTGCTGTTCTGTAAGAGGCATAAACCAATGTCCTATTGCTTAGTACTTGATCACGTACAGCAACGCGATGTTGCGAGGGCGCGATTCATTGCCGCCGACCGCCGCCACAGTAACGGTGTGAGCGTGATCGCCAACGGCAGCTACCGCAACGGAGTGGGCGTGGTCACCCACCGCATTGATCGCCAAGCCATGGGCGTGGTTGCCCCCTGCTGCGGTCACCGCGTTATAGTCGCCCGGCCCACTGCCGGTGCCCTGACGACCAAAAGAGGTGTTGTTACCGTTGGCATAAACGCCATGCTGGTGATCTCCGGAATTGTTAGTGATGCCGGTATGGGTGTGGGTACCTGCGCCTCCTGTCGAGGCGCTATGGTTATGTGTACCCGCGCCGGCAGTCGAGGCCGCGTGGGTGTGCGAGGCATTTTGTCCGCCTTGCGTACTGCCCATTTCCCGTGCGGCATCGACTCCGCGACCATCGTCCCAGCCACGTACAAATTCACCGCGCAGATCAGGCAGGGCAAAGGTCGTATTTCCATTACCAGCACCAAAACGTGTACCAATGGCTGCAAAAAGCGCGGCATATTGCGTGCGAGAAACGATTTCACCATTGCATTTCAGCCAGCCTTTTGGCGGCTCCGCAGTCGCTACAGTTTTGATGTCACCAATATCACTGCCGGTCTGCTTGATCATTCCGGTGCTGGCGACCATCACCCAGGCACCCTCTGCAATCGAGCTGTTCCATTGCACCCAAACATCACCTGCGGCAGTGATCTCTCCTTCCTGGACCGCGTTATGGTCGGTACCAACGATGGGTTTGGCAGCCAGTCCGTTAGGCGAAAAGGTACTCGCGCCGGTATTGGCGTGTAACGCTTTGAAGCGCAGTACCAGGCCGTCAACCAGATTGATGAGCGCCGGAGCATAATTGGCCGCATAGGCATCGGCCTTACCGGTGTCCAACGCATAATCAACCAATCCTGCCTGGTTGATTTTGCGTACAGCCAACAGCAATTGCCCAAGCTCGACTTCGTCAGGAACAACCCCTGCACCTTTGATCACAGCCAACAACTCTTCTGTAACCGAGTTCCCCCACGCGGCAGGTATCAGTGACCCCGGGGTGCCATTCAACGGGTTCTCGTCGACAAACTTTCCATTTACCAGCCCTACGCTGGGCACACTCTTTGGATAATCCACTTTTCTATTCCCTAGTCATAATTGATTTTCACCTGCGTATGAGCAGGTGCGTTTCGGTGTATCAGGCACTCCAGCGCCGAGCCCGGGTTCATGCCAAAACGCTCGCCCCAGTAACTGGCACCGAAGCGGCGACCCAGCAGGAGGCGGCCGCCGGTATTAAGCGTCCACATAAACTGAGCCTGCCATGTACCGAAGTGCGCCGATCCAAACCTTGAGCTCCCCATGCGTGGTGCTCGCGATTGAGTGACGGTGGCATTTGGATAGCCCTGGCTACGGGCGATTTCAACGAAGTACACAGCGGTCTGGGCCCCGACCGCGAGCAGCCGCCGGCGTACTGCGAGGCGGCGGTCGTCGAACAGCGGGGTCAGGCCCAGGCATGGATCGGGCAGGTTCATCACCCGTTCCCAGTCCGGCACCAGTTCGCTGACGCCGGCCGGGTCCATTTCGTTGAGCAGGTCGGCGGCGCGGGCGTCGAGACGTGCCAGTTCCTGGGAGACGCCTTCCAGCACTTGCTCCAGTTCCGGCACTCGCTCCGGATCCCAGGCCGGGCCGCTGGGCAGCAGGCTGCGCAGTTGGGCCTGGTATTGCTCGGCGGTTCTTATTGCAGCCATACGCAGCCTCCGAACGTCAGCAACTGATTGCTCGCGGCCGTAACGTCGGCGGCTGGCGCGACCAGTTTGTGATCGCTTTCGCCAGTGGCGCTGCTGATGGCTTCGGCAATGTGGGTCAACAGCAAGGTTTCCCCGAGCCCGGCCTCACGGTTGTGCAGGTCGCGCAACTGCGCTTCGACGGCGGCGCGCACGGCGCTGGTGTCGGGGGTCAGGCGCAGACGGTAGGTCACCGGCAACTGCACCGGCGCCAGCACATGCAGCTCGGCAGTGACCGGGCGCAAAGGCTCGATGTATGCCTGGACCAACGCCAGTTGTGTCGCATCCGGAACCGGTTGCGGGTCATCGTCACGCATGACGAACAAACCGACAGTGCCTGGCCCCAGATAGCTGCCGCGACACCAGGCGCGGGTGATTCCGGGGCACTCCAGCGCCCAGGTTTCATAGTCTTGCGCCGAGCCGCCGTGAGGAATGATGCGGTACGAGCGAATCACCCGCGAGCGCAGCGATTCGAGGCTTTCGCGGGCAATGCCGCCAGTCAGGCCCGGCGCCAGCACGGTGAAGACTCCGCCGATGCCCTGGATCGGTTGCACCGGGATCAGCGTCATGCCTGCATCCGCATTGCCGAGCGATCCGGCGTCCAGCGCGGCGATGGTGGTGCTGTTGAGGCCATTGCTGGTGGTGAGCGCGGCGGTCACTTTGTAGGTGCGACCGTCGCTCGATTGCAGCAGGGTGTCGACGTCCAGCACCGCGCCCGCCGTGGCGCTGAAGCTGACGCTGCCGCGGGCGGATTGCGCCGCTTTACGCGGCTGGTTGAGGCGTAGCGCGGCGATGCGTTCCAGGGTCGGTTCATCGGCCTTGTCCGGCAGAATCTGCTCGGCGATCCAGTCCAGATAGCCATACAGGCCAAAGGCTGCACCGCCGAGGGTTCGGGCCAGAACTTGCGCATCGGACTGGCGCAGCGAATCGCTGGCCAGGTCGCTTTGGGTGCGCTTGATCAGCACCGGCAGCGAAGGCGTTTCAAACGGCATAGGTCACCTGCCAACTGTGTTCAGGGTTGATGTCCAGACGCTCACCGTCGGCCAGGGTCAGGACCGTGCGCAGATTCAAGCGCTGGTCGTCGAGGCGTTCGCTGAGGATCTCGATGGCGCTGCAGTGGCCATCGTCGATCAGCCATTGCAGGGCTTCGCGGGCATAAAATTCGGCGTCGAGCTGGGTCTGCCGGGTCAGCTTGACTCGGCGCAACAACCACAGGCGCGAGCCGATTCGGTCGTCGGCCACCGTGGGAAAACTGTCGCCCCACCAGCCGAAGCGTTCGTCGTCATCGAGGAAGTCATCGTCGGCGGCGCGGCGCCAGGTGAAGAGGCTGATCAGCACCGAACGGGTCAGTGCAGTTTTGAGGTCATGACTGATAAACATCACTGGCCTCCTGCGGGGGCAGCGGTCTGGCCGTTGCCCGGCTGGACGCCCGGATGCACGTGTTTGATCTGGCTGATACCACCGGCGATCTGGTCACCCTGGGAGACGATCTTGCCGGTCTGGGTCAGGGTCGGCGTGTCGATGTTCACAGCGCTGCTGGCGCGGATGTTCAGCGTGCTGGTTTCGATGTCGATGATCCGCCCGCGCTTGAAGTGGACCTTGTCCCCTTCGTCGGTGTAGATCGCCACTTCACCGGGCGCCAGCGCCTTGAGGCGATAGCGGCGATCGGCGACCACCAGTACCACGGCGTGGGAGCGATCGCCGCCGAGAAAGGTCGCGATACCTTCGGCACCGGCCAGCGGGTTGCTGGTGAAACCGTAGGGTTCGAAGTGCTCCATGTCGTCGTTCACTTCGCCGGCAGTCAGGCGCATTTGCAGCGATTGCAGCTTGGTCGCCGAATTGGCGAGCACGACAGTGCCGCGCGCCAAGAGGCGTGTCAGTAGGCTCATTATGGGTTCCTCGTAGGAGCACGGCTTGCCGGCGATAGGGGCAAATGCGCTGGGTCAGACAGGACGCTTCGCGGGCAAGCCTTGCTCCTACACAAGTGCGCCGTGCTCAGGATTTTGGGGGTACCGGGTTGGCGTCGAAGGTATGCGGCGGCGCCACTTGCAGGGTGGTAATGGAGCCCTGTTCAGAGAGCGAGTAAGTGACCTTCGAGATCAGCATGTCCTGATCAAAACCCAGCACTTTGTCGATCACCCTGACCTGCGTGTTGTGCCGCCACAAATCGCCGTTGGATTGCCGCCAGCCTTGCACGCGATAGGTCGTCGTCAGGGCCTTGCCAGTGCGGGTGGCGCTTTCCCAATCGGCGCGTTGTTGCGCCAGTTCTGGCGTCAGTTGCGCACTTTCGCTGATCACCGTGACCCGTTTGCGTTGGGCCGTAGCATCGGTCGCCACACCCGACACCTCGCTCACCGCACTGCCGCTTTTGCTGTCGCTGCCCTTGTGCTGGCCGATTACCCGGTATTCAGAGAAGACCTGGCTGAAATCCATCGGCGCGTTGGCCGAGAGAATGTTCTTGCCCAGTTCCAGCACATCACTGGCCCGCCCGCCGCTGCCGGGTTTCGCCAACAGCACACGGCCTTCGGCATCGTCGGTGGAGAACACCCGATACAGGGTCAGCAAGCGGTCGATGGACTGAAACACCGTTTCTCCCGGGACGATGCTGTGTTTATTCAACTTGGCGGTTTGTGCGATCTCGCTGACCACTCCCACGCCATAAGGCGATGCCAGGGCCTGGACGATGCTCAGCACGCTTTGTTCCTGCCATTGGCTCGGACGATTGATCGCCGCGCAATCCACCAGGTCCCGGGTCAGCGAACTGCCCTCGATACTCAGACTGATCTGCTTGCCATCGTAACTGACCGGTGCCTTGTAGACGTGTCCCGTGAGCACCAGGTCGCAACCGATCCGCACTTGGCAACGTGAGCCGGGTTTGATCGGCACCGCCAGGGTTTGCCCCGGCCATTGCCAGGTGATGTTGAGTGTGAAAGTACGGAACTGACGCTCCAGGTCCGCACTGATTTCCACACTTTTCCAGCCGCCATAATCCAGACCGTTAACGGTCAGGCTGACGGCGTTTGCAAGGTCGGTCATGGTCTACTCCCGGGCGATTTGCAGGCCGCCCGGGGGCAGGAATCCAAAGTGGATCACCCCGTTGCGTTGCGTCACTTCACTTACCCGAGTGGCATCCCCCAGGTATTTGTAGGTGAGCACCAGTGCCGGCATGCTCTGATTGGGAGACAACGTGATCAGCCGCACACCGGAAGATGCCACCGCCGTCAGATGCCCGAACAGTTGCTGGCGCATGGCGTTGAGCGCTTGATAATGCACAGCGTCCGCCTTGAGCGCGGCTTGCCAGATCGCTTCATTGAGCGCATCGCGCAAGGTCAGCACATCGTCGGCCACCGGCACGTCCACCCGCTGCACCGGCTGCACCGCTTGCTGCGCGAGGGACGGCGTGGAGTTCAATTTGACCACCGGGGTCGCCACCGGCATTCGCGCCACCTGATAGCCGAGCTTCACCAACAACGCGTCCTGCACCAGATTGGCCATGGCCTGAGCCGCCGCCACCGTGTCCTTGCCAGTGGTGAGCTTGGGAGCGTCGATCTTTTTCACCGCTTCAACCTGCTGCGAAGCGCTGGCGAGCACGCCACGGTAACCCTCACGCGCGAAGTCCCCGAGTTCCTTGATGTCGCCCAGCAAACCCTTGAACTCCGCGCTCACTTCACGGGGCAATTCCTTGATCGCCTTGACCAGCAAACTGAGCTCCTTGTAGGTCTCGATCACCTGCTTGAACTCATGCTCGATGACCTCGTAGACGTCTTTGAGGCTGTCGCGCAGCTCCTTGATGCCGATCCGTGCCGCCTTGATGAGGCTCATGGCATCTTCGAAGCGACCTACCATCGATCCCAACAAGCTGTCGGCCGACACCAGCAATTGCTCGCGAGTGTTGACCTGAGCGGTGGGGAACTGCAGCGGCTGGTCGGGGTAGAACTTCAGGGCGAACGTCACCAGCCCGCCGTCCTGGCGGGTCTGGGTCATTTCGCATTCGCCGACCTTGACCTGCATCCGCCCCAGCCACGGATGAACCAACTCACCCGCGCCCTCCTCCAGCGCCTTGAGCAGTTTGTCACGCTGCTCCAGGCAATCCGGCCCGACGATAAACGCCATCAGGTCGTGGATCTTCGCCTGTTGGCCAAGCCCCTCGAAGAACGGCTGGTCACGCTGGGGATACTCATGCAACTGACCTTTCTGGCCGACCGGGGTTTTCGCCTGATCGACCCAGAATCCGACGCCGCGAAACGACGCTGGCAACAAACGATCACGCCAACTCATTGGAACCTCCTAGAGACAGTGAGCGATAGCCAATCTGCGACGTCACGGCCAGGCCAGGCTGGTTGGTCTGTGGTTGATCGGTACGCATGCCGGCCGGTGCATTTTCAAAGCGCACCGTCAGGCCGCCTTCCAGTTGCGCACGGTTGTTGGCGGCGCTTTGTTGCACCAGGGCGTTGGAGCCTTTCGGCAAATCGCTCGACAGCGACGCTTGATCGCTACTGGCACCGAAAAACGCTGGCGCCAGTTCACCTTTGCCTTCGGCGTTGGTTTTCTGTTGCGCCTCGGTCAAGCCTTCGACCTTGCCGGTGATCTTCGCGATGAAGCCACTGACACTGCCGCCGAACAGGTCCTTGATCGGTTCGATAATCGCCTTGAGCTTTTCCCACAGCCCACTGAACCACGCGATGATCGGCGTCCAGTGCTCGGTAATCATCTGCATCGGTGACCAGTCGAACAGCGTTTTGAACAGCTCCCCGACCGGGGCCGTGACACTGGTCAGCGAGTCCCACAAGCCTGAGAAGAACTCACTCAGTGGCTGCCACGCCGCACTGACCTGCATCATCGGCGACCAGTCGAACAGACCTTTAAAAAAGTCCACCACCGGTTGCGCCATCACCTCCAGGGTTTGCCACATCCCCGAGAAGTAATTGCTCAGCGGGTCCCAGGCTGCGCTGACCAACGCCATCGGCGACCAGTCGAACAGGCTTTTAAGGAAGCTCACCACGGGCACGGACAATGCCCGAAGTAAATCCCAGATTGCTGAAAACAATCCAACCAGCGGTTGCCAGTTGCTGACGATCATCCCCAACGGAGTCCAGGAAAACAGCGTCTTGAAGAAGTCGATCACCGGCACAGCAACGGCTTTGACCCCTTGCCAAAGCGAACTGAAGAAGCTGCTGATCGGACGCCAGTTGGCGATGATCATCCCCAATGGCGTCCAGCTGAAGATCACCTTGAACGCTTCGAACAGCAGCGAAGCCGCCGCTTTGATAACGTCCCAGAGCGCAGCGAACACCTGACTGATCGGCCCCCAGTTATTGATGATCAGCCCCAGCGGCGTGAAGGCGAACATCGTCTTGAAGAACTCGACCATCGGCATGACAACCGGTGCAATCTCTTGCCAGAGCCCGGCGAAAAACGCCGAGATCGGCTTCCAGTTTGCAACGATTACCCCAGCCACCAACGCAATGCCCATGGCTATCAGCATCAGCGGACTGGTCTTGAGCACCGTGCTCATCAGATCAAGCGCTTGTGAAGCACCCGTAACCGCCGATTGAATCGCCGAGAACGCGATAGCGCCCGCGGCAATGCCCTGGACCAGTTCCGGGTTGTCGTTGAGCAACGTTCCGACGCCATTGAGCAACGGCTCGAGACCGACCACCACCGCGCTGACTGCCGGCATTAATGCGGCGTCAACCGCGACCGAGACCTTGTCCATCGAAGCGCTGAAAACGTTCAGGTTTTGCGCAGCACTTTTGGGTACGCTCGGTACATCAACGCCTTTTGCCAACTCACTGACTTCTGCCAATTTGCCCTGGAACGCTGCCGCCGACTTGATACCTTCGACGAAGGGCGTGACCACGCTGCCGCCCTTGAACAAGCCGCTGATGTCCAGCCTGCCCATACCGGCCTGCTCAAGGTTGGTTTTGAAGCCATCGACTTTCGCCCGAAGGTCCTTGAGTTTGGGTGACAGTTCATCGATGCCGGTCAGCAAGACCGCTTTTTTCTCAATCTTTTCTGTCTCTGCCATCACTGCACCTGCTGCATCGCATTGATCCGTTGCGCGTGCTCCAGTGATTCGCGGAGCACGTCCAGTGGCCTGGCCATCATCTGTTCGGGGTCAACCTTCCAGAACCAGGCCAGGTCATAGGCGACAGCGATCAGGTCGGTGATGGCGCCGATGCCGCACTCATGAAAAAACTCGCGACAGCCCAGCTCAGCGCGTTGAGGTCAGCCAGATCCAACTGGTTGACCGACGACGGCGGAATGCCGGCGCAGACCGCGATGTATTTGGCCGCGACGTCCATGTCCAGGCTGACTTCTTCGCTCTTGTCGATCTTGTACGGCAACGCCTTGATCGCCCGCACCTCCTGCACCGTCGGACGGCGCAGGGTCAGTTCGGTCAGCGGCTCGCCGTGGGCCTCGATGGCCACTTGCAGCTTCACGGCTTGAGTCATTGCCAGGTCCCCTTCACACCTTCGAAGACCAACGCGATAGACGCGTCATCGCCCTTGGAAATCGGCGCATCGACCAGGTAGGCACCGGCCAGCACGAAGACTTTGCCGTTGCTGAATTCGCAGGTGACAGTCATGTCGGTACCGGCGATTAGCTGCTTGAGCGGGAAGTCCGGGGTGTGCAGTGCCGTCACCTTGAACGATGGGGTGATGTCGGTTTCCTTGTAGAAACCCGGCACCAGTGTTTCGCGTTTGGTGGACATCAGCGGCGCTTCGCAGCCACCGTTGATGGTCAGTTGAGCGCCGTCCACTTTGACGTAGCAGGTGCCCGCAATCAGTTGACCCATGGTGTTTCTCCCTTCAATAAAAAGCCCACGCGAGGTGGGCACAAATCACACAGTGAAACGCGGCACTCAGGCCGCGTTGTCGTACTGCAAACGGAATTGGTTGAGCAGCGCGAACACGCGCAGGCCGTTGATGTAATCCGGCGGGAACAGCACGTTGACGCGGCTCGGGTCCTGGCTGTCGCGCTCGACGATCAGGTGCTCGGCGAACAGCTCGGCGTTCTCGACGTGGCCTTCCAGCTCGAGCTTGGCGTACTGGGCGATCAGCTCACCGCGAATGGTGCTCGGGGTCACGATCGGCTGGCCGGCACCGAAACGGGTGCCGTCGGCGGCCAGTTTGTGACGGCCGTACTTGCTGGTGATCACGCTTTGCAGGCGACGCACGATGAACGCCGACTGGTGCATGGTTTCGCTGTCCAGATAGGAGTTGTCTGCCTGGCCGTAAGCGTTTTTCTGGTAGGTGGTGATCGCCCGCTGAATGCGCACGTAGCCGCCTTCGTAGTACGCGGTAGCGATGCCGTAGTTGAGCAGCGACTGGCGCTCGGTCAGGGTGAAGCGCTCACTGGCCGGAGCCGGTTCAACGCCCGGCAGGCTGCCGCTTTGGGTTGGACGGCTGGCGTCGGCAGAGATGAACACCGAAGTCCGCGCAGCCAGTGCGGCAGCCTGAACCCAGAACGGTTGAGGGACACCCAACTCCAGCGCCTGAATGGTCATGTGCTGGTCGTTACGGGTTTGACCGGCGGCGACCAGAGTGCCAACGGTGCCGCGTTTGGCGGTGTAGACGTGACCGAACAATTGCTTGGCCCACGACCAACGACCGACGCTGTCATCCATGACGGCTTGCCAGGTATTGAGGGTTGCAGTGTCAGTCCACGGCATGCAGATGAATTCGAACGGCTCATCACCCAGCGCTGCGACTGCCGCTACTTGATCCGGCACGCCAGCGCCACCGGCCATTGGGGTGATGGCGGTGGTCAGGCCAGCCGGTGTGTCTTCGCCATTGCTCTTGCCCAGGCGATTGAACTGCAGGCTGATGTCGTTGGCGCTGTCACCGGTCCATTTGGCGGCCAGGGTAATCACGCCTTCGACCGCAGCGGCGGTGACCGGCAAATCGGCGCTGGCGTTGATTTTCAGAGCCAGTGCAGTCGCTGCCTGAGCCGCGGTTGCAGCATTGACCACGGCCGCTTGAACACGCACGCCACCAACGTACAGGTTGAGCACACCGCTTTCCGTTGCGGTGCCAGTCAGGGTCAGCACACCTTTGGCAATGCTGCCCACGGTGTTGTGCACCGGCAGGCACCAGATTTCGCCGACCGGATCGGTCTTGCGCCAGGTCTCGTACATCGAGGCCAGCATCGAGCCTTGGCCGCCGATGCTTTTGGCCAGCGCCACGCTGGACACCAGCACCAGTTTGCCGACTTCGGCGCTGGCAACGTTGTCGTTGACCTGAGCGACGATCAACCGGCGCATGGCCGACGACGCGCTATTGGCTGCCGAATTGTCCATCTCGGCGTAGAACAGCGGAACACGAATGTCCGCAGGAATGTTGCTGAATCCGATCGCCATTATTTGGCTCCCTGTGGTGTTGCCGCTTCCACGGCTTTGGTAGTGATATCGCCATCGGCCAGACGTCGACGCCACCAGGCGTTGTCCGGCACTTCACGGCCTTCGAGAGGCAACAGATCGCCCGCTTCCGGGTCGGGCACGGCACGGCCTTCGGCCGGCAGCACAGTGATGCGTTTGCTCATTGCTTTACGTCTCCAGAAAAAGTCAGTTCCAGGCGCCCGTCAGGCCCCGGACGTTTCAGGTTGGGGTCCGCCGGATCGATCGCATCGACCCGCACGGTCACCCCGGCAAAGGACGACAATCCGTCCAGTTCACGCTCGTGCCAGCTCTCTGCCGGCTGACCTGGCAGATTGCGGCCGAGCTGAAACTCGGTAAAAAAGCGCAGGCGATACAGCGCACGACTGCTGTTGATGGAAACCAGTTCGCCGCCGTCGTAGACGATGGCGTCGTAACCGCTACCGGGCTTGAAACCCACCAGTGCGCGCCAGAGTTCGGCGCGCAGGTCGTGCAACAGATCCAGCGCTTTTGTAGCGTCCGTGGTGTCGAGCACCAGGGTCACTTCGAAACGGTCGCGGATCGGTTGCAACATCAGGTTTTGCGCCACGCTTTTGCTCGCCAGATCGGCGAGCGGCACGAGGTAGGCACATGGGGTTTGCAGCGGTGTGTTGGTTTGCAGCGTGGCGAGGTCTAAGCCTGCGGCCACGCGATTGGCCAGGGTTGGGCATTGCTCACGCAACTGCGTGAGGATCGGCGTGATCTTCATGAGGGCGCTCCAGCGTTTTATGAAAGGCACCGCTCTTGTAGGAGCAGAGCTTGCTCGCGATGGCGGTGCGTCAGTCGCGGTGATGTTGAATGTGCTGCCGCAGGCGATCTGACCGGAACCTGGATCAGGCGATGGCGTCAGCATTCGGGTCAAGGCAAGTCGCCTCGATCATGCAGCGATAGCTATTGGTGCGATCGCCGCTGGCGGTGACTTTATCGATCGACCAGCGCCCACGCATAAAGCCCGGCCACGTGTCGTCCAGCACTACCAACCCTTCAGCCGAAAAGTCAGGATTACCCGGACAGCTGATTTTTACCTTGAGCTTTTCACGGCCCATTTTGCGCACTTCGGCTTCGCCGACCGCCTGCGCTTCTTCCGCACTTTGGCAGCGCTGGCGCACGGTCTTGAACGGCGCGAGCCCGGTTTCAACCACCCGCAGCAAACCGGCTGCGGCGTCCCACCAACTGATCTTGCAGCCCTGGCTTTTGCCCCGGGCGGAGTCATCGAGGGTGGCGGTAATAAACGCATGATCGCCGGGGCGATTGTTGTGGGTGACCGACAATTTCACGTCCGGCAATACTTTGCCCGACAACGATTTGACCTGACCTGGCCGAGCCAGCACATACAGCTCATTGACCGGTTTGGCGATGGCGCCGTACTTGCTCGCCAAGCGCGTGATAAAACCCATGTCGGTTTCATTCGACTGGTCGATGTGCTCGACCTTTTTCAGCGCCAATGCCGGGTCCACCCTCGGCGAAAAGCCGTGCCTGGCTGTCAGCTCGCGAAACAATGCGCCGAGGGTAGTCGGGCCATGGCTGGCCGAGCGGCGCTGCTGAAATCCGCTCTCGTCTGCCGCACTGAACGGTGCGGCGGTAGCCACCAGCGATACGCGAAACGGGAACAGCGTCGGCGTGCGTCGGGTTACCAGAAACTGGCCTTTATCCACCAGCCCGGATTCCAGATAACCCACGCACAAGCCGACTTTCCCGCCCAGGCTCGGCAGCCCTTCAAGGCCTTCCAGATCGAGCACCAGAGTCAGTTGATCGGACTCGATACCGGCGGCATCAATGTGTTCCCAACTGATCAGGCGCTGATTGATCAGGGTCGCGTTGGCCCCGTAAATTTCTATCGCTGGCGTGAACCCCAATGCCATGTAACCTCCTTAATCCCACGCGGTTACCGGTGTGGTCGCTACGGGTCTGGATTCAAGTTCCGGCAGCACCACCCAGATGCCTGCTGGCAGTACCGGAGCCTGCTCGGCCAGCGTCGGGTTGAGGCGCCACAGCGCCTCTTCAGCCAAATCATCACAACGTTCAAGCTCGCGGTAGAGCAACAGATTCACCGAGTCACCGGCCACCGTTCGTACCTTACGCATTGACGAATTCCTCCAACGTAATCGACCAATTGATCAACATCGCCGTGCCGTCATCAATCACATCGCTTTGGGTTTCCGTCACATCATTGATCCGCCATAAACCCCAGTTGCGGCCAATGCCATCGACCAACGGCAGCGGTACTCTCATTGCTTGCAAGGCGCGCAATTCATCGAGCCGGTCCATGGCCACCGCGTACATCGCCTTGCCGGTTATCGTCAGGCTTTGCAGGCCTTGACCGGTCTGGCTGGACTTGGGCTTGCTGGTCAGGATATCCACCTTCACCCAGCCGCCGTCCGACTTGCGCACCAGACCGCTGTAGGCGAAGTTGCGTGACAAGCCGAAAATGAAGCTTCCGAGTGCCATTTGCTGCCTCATCAAGCCACCCCGTCAGTCAGGGCCGTGTCACGTCGCACGGCGAGTTGATTAGTCGTTGTCATCAGTCCGAATTGCCCGGAAATATGCTGCACCACCAGGTTTGCCAGTTGAGCGGCGCTGGCTTGATCCTGACCATTGATATAAATGTTCGCGGTCAGTGCATTTTGCTGACTGGTGGCCTGGGTGTTGGTCAGGTCTTTACTGACCTGGTCCGGAGCGGCGAGTTTGTCGGCAGGCGCTGCGAGTTTTTCACCCAGCCAGGCACCTGACTCACTGCCCATCCAGCCGCCTACCAGCCCGCCAAGAACTCCACCGATGGCAGTACCCAACAGCGGAACGACACTGCCCAAGGCGGCACCCGCGGCCGCACCGGCCGAAGCCCCCGCCCAGCCACCGCCTGCAGCCCCAAGGCCTGCTCCCACCATCCGGGTGTTGCCGACAAGCAGACCCTCGGTCACATCAGCGACGGCGCTGACTCCTTTCAATGGACCGGGAAGCTTGCGGGGTATCGAACGCATTGAGGCAGTCAACCCGCCCCAGCGAGGAGTGCTCGCACGCGAGCCTCGCGGACTCACACGCACAGACGGACCATTTCTGGGTTCTGGACTCCTGTTTGTCTCGCTGGCATTCGGTTTGTCCGTCCGGCCTTTGTTTCTGAAATCGTCGGAAATCGCCTCACCCAATCGATCAGGGAGCCGTGCGGCCACCCCACCCAAGACTCGCTTGGCCATCCGATTGGTCAGCTCATCCGTTATGGCCTTGAATAGCGCCCCCACCAGCGGTTTGATCGCCGCTGCAACCAGCACAATGGCAGCGGTGGTTTTCGGGGAGGCTTCAGCCAATTCACTCAAGCCGTCCACCAGCGAACCAAGCGAGTGGAGCGAACTATCCGTCACGGGCGCCAGAGCATTACCCGTGGCCACCGACAGACGATCATTGCTTGCACTCAAGACGTTCCACTGGCCTTGCCGGGTTTTCGACAGTGCGAGTGCGTCTTGCCTTACCGAGCCCTTGTCACCCAGCTCCGACGTGGCGTACTGGGCTTTGTCTTTTACCTGCCAGAAGGCGCCATTCACATCGGTAAGGTTTTGCGCCATGTTCAGCGCGGGCTTATCACCATCGCCAAATAGCGTGGAGGCAAGCGTCGCGCGATTCTCGGCAGGTTGCGCGTTCAAGGCCGCAAGCACCGACATCACCGTGCCAGGCGCGGCGTCCTTGTCACGCAAGCCGCTCGCCACCGCTTTCGGCTCCAGCCCCAGCTGCTTCCAGGCCGCTTGCTCGGTTGCCGAGGCCTGATCACCCTTGCCCATGACCGTGGTGATGCTTTTTAGCGCTACGCCGGCCTCAGCCTTTTGCGTACCGGTATTGAGCAAGGCCGCCGTCAACGCTGCGGCTAGCGCAGGGGACAGGCCTGCCGCCGTTGCCGCAGCACCGTCACGCTGCAGGACGGCACCGATATCGGCCGCTTTCGCACCATTGGGTATCTTGCCCAGATGGTTGGTTGCATCCGCCAGGTCAAAGGCTTGAGCACCGTTGAGCTTCATGGAGGTGCGCCAGCCGACCATCATCTCGGCGACATCCATGGCCGGCATTTTGAACGCCGACGCGGCGACGCCAGCGTCACTGGCGAAGCGCTGCAGCTCTAACTGCCGGTCCGACGCATTGGGCAGATCGCTAACGATTCCTGCCCTGGCAGCCAGACTTTCAATCTTCACCAAATCAACTGCCTTGGTCCCCCCGGCCGCCACCAGCGGAGCGCTGGCAATGTGCTGGGTTGACTGCGCCATCTCTTCGCTCTGGCGCGGGGTAAATTGGGTTGCCTGCTTCAGATCGGCCATGGCCGAATCCATCGCTATCGCGGGTTTGAGCAGGTCCGGCGGTTCGATACCGCTACCCGGCTTGCCCGCACTCTTTTGCTCGCTGGCCGGTTCACTCTTGGCACCGGCTCCCATCGTTTGGGGCAACAATCGTTGCGACGAAAGTTTCAAGGTCAACGACTCGATAGCCGTCGTCAGCAGACCGAGCTTGAGCCCGACGTTTTCCAGCGCCAGACCGAGGCCAGACATCTGATCCCTGGCGGACGTGCCCGTACCTTGTGCTGACGCAACGCTCGTCACTGCCGTAGTCAGGCTGGTATTACCGAACGCCAACCCGCTGTCGTTGAGGGCCGCGTATTTGAGCGAATATCTATCGTCCGCCATCCCGCTCTACTCCTGTTTCACGCCAAGGCGAGTGATCGCGATGTCGTAGCGGCGCAATGCCTTGCCAGCGTCCCACTCCAGAATTTCCGCCTCACTTACCGAGTAAATGAGCGGCACCACATCGAGGATTACTTCGATGTCGCGTTCCGAAAGAAGTCCGCCGGTTTGTTTAAAAAATCGTCAATGCGCACCTGCAACTGGGTCCAGTCGGGCACGGTCAGCGAGGCCAGGTCGGGAAGCATCAGGCCGGTGCAATGGGCGGTGATGAATTCGGCGCGTTCCTTGGCCGTCTTCAGTTTTTTCATCGCCTTGGTGGCGCGCAGCACCGGCATTTCCAGGGTCAGCGAAGTCATGCAGCGGCCCGCCACATTGAGCGGTTGCAGCAGTTGCACCTGATCGGGATCGTCGTCCGAAACTTCGCCAGCCTCGGTAGCCTGCTGTAGAAAGTACGACGCCGGGCGGGTCGACATTTCGTGCACGTACTGCGCAATGCTTACGTAGTCCGGGCGTTTGAGCTGATCCAGTTCCTTGACCGACAGGCCGGTGGCCAATTTGGCCAGTTCGAAGAACTGATCGTCCTCATCCTCGCCGGCGCGGGCCAGCGCCTCTTTCTGCGCGGCGTAGTACAGCGGCTTGAGTTGGATCTGCTCGAGCTGCGACTCATCGTCACCGGTAATCGGCGACAACAGGACATGTTTAGGCGGCATCCAGGACATGAAATGATTCCTTGCTCATACAAAAAAGCCGCCCGCAGCAAGCCGGAAACCAGCAGGTGAAGACGGCGATACAGGAAGGTGTTGCGGTCGCTTAAGGCAGCAGCACGGCGCGGCGGGCGTCGCCGAGAATGTCGACGCCGTTGAGCACGAACTTCTGGGTGCGCACGTCGATGTCGATCACCGGGATGCCGTTTTCCAGACGGTTGTAGGTGCGGCAGGACAGCTCCAGCGTTGTGATGGATTTTTCGCCCATCTTCAGCTTCGCCTCGCTCAGGGATTTCAGCTTGCCGCCCACGGTGTGATAGGTGAACCAGGTGTTGCCATCCTGGTCCTGACCGGCTTCGCGGACATTCAACAGGATGTCTTCACCCAGTTTCACACCGAGCGCCAGCATGATTTCCGGGCCAGTGCCTTGCAGGTTCAACGTGGCGTTGAGCACTTTGCCGCTCTTGGCCATTTCCTCGGCGATAAAGCGCCCGCCGGTCATCGGCTCCATGTCGAAATCGATTTTCGGCGGGGTGAAATCTTCCACCGTTGCTGACAACGGCAGGCCTTGCAGGGTGGCCGCGATGGCCTGTCTTACGCGGTTGGTAAACATTAGAGAACATCCTCCAGGAACTGCTCGATGATTTCATCGCGGGCGTTGAGTTGATAAACCATGTGTTCATTCGGCGCGTACCGGCCGTAGTCGATGACGATGAACCAAGTGCCGTTTTTGTACTTCTCGACGCTGTTCAATTCCGGGTGCAGGTACACGCTGCCGCCAGGGATGGTTTCGTCGGCGACCAGGGTTTGCAGCCAGTCGTTGATGCGCTTGACCTCCTGATCCATGAACGACTTGGTCAGGTTCTTGGCCATGGCTTTCTGGCCGGCCTTGACCAGCTTGCGGCTGATCGCATCTTCCAGGCCGACGTAGCTGATGAACTTGCCGGTGATGGAGCGGTTACCCAGCAGCGAGAAGCCGCCGAGAACGGTCCGGGCGTAGTAGCTGATGCCGTAGCGGTTGAGCAGATCGCCCTCGGTCGAGGTGTCGAGGATGTTGTATTCCACGGTCCGCGAAACGTCTTCGGCGTAGGTCACCTGATTGCCCGGGCTTTCCCATTGCTTGACCTTGGCCAAGGCCGCGATAGCCAGGCTCGAAGGCGCCAGGAACACGTTTTTCTTCGCCGCCTTGGAGTACACCGCAGGCATGTTGTGCACGACGAGGCAGCGGTCGAAACCCAGATCCGCACCGCCCAGTTCCTTGCTGTAGGTCACCTGATCGGCGATCGAAGTGTCCTTGCCATCGAGTACCACACGGGCCTTGATGCGCTTGCCGAACGAGGCGAACTCACTGGCCACCGCCTTGGTGCCGGTAAAGCCCGGCGCACCGATGATGGTCAGGTCTTCAGGCACACCGCTCAGTGCGGCCAGGCCCAGCTTGCGACCGGTCAGCGCTTCGTTGCCGCCGATCACGTTGTTCAGGGTGTCGGCCGGGGTCGCGCCCTCTTCGACGATGACCACATACACCGGCACCTTGACCACTTTCAGGATCTGGTAAACCGCCTGATACAGCGTGCCCGCCTCGGCGCCTGTCGGATCGAGCTGCGCATGGGTGGTAAAGCTGTTGATGCGGAACGGGGTATTTTTCGGGATCAGCGGATTGGCATTCGGCGCCGTGCCGACCAGACCGATGACGTTGTCACCGAGGCCACCCATGGCCTCGGGGGATTCGGTGGCATTGACGGTGATGCCGTTGTGCTCGAAGTTCAAAACCTCAGCCATGGTTATTCAGCCTTCTTGATGGTGGCCTTTTTGGCCGGGGTGATTGGGGAGGTCTCGAGGACGCTGGTTAGCTCCAGACGGCCAGCGCTGCGCAGAGCAGAGGCCTCAACGTCGAGCAGTTCGAGCTGTTGGCCAACACTCGACCAATGGCCACCACCGGTGGGGAACGGGATGAGGACGGTGTATTTCTGACGATTGGACATTTACGAATTTCTCCAGACTCAACAACACAAAAGCCCCATTGCAGGGGCTTTGTGCGGGCGAAAAAAAACCGCTTACGCGGTTGGGGATTCAGGTGCGATCAGGTAACGGATAGAGCGCCTTGATTTCGGCCACCTTATCGCGCCACGCTTTTTCCTTTTCAGGTGTTTCGTCGTATTGCCACTCGAGAAACAACGGATCAGCCTCAGCTACGTACAGGGCACGACGCGCTGCCCCGACTGCCACCGACTTCGCTACGCGCTCAGCTTCAAGGCAGAGCTCATCGGCTCGGGCCTCACTGAATCCAAGCGCTACCAATGTGGGGCGATCAGTTGGCACATTGATCAGCGTCTCACCCGAGTCAAGCAATAGCTCTTTGATAAAACCGGTCATCTTTAAACCCCTTTTGCTGCATAGCGTTTATCGTTGTCAAACGTATAAGCCATTCTGTTTTCGGGATACGTTGTGCCCAACTCAGGCGCGGTAACTGCAAAAGGTTTTACCTTCCACGAAATCTCATATTCAGAAGTTACAGCTTGACTCAGTTCAACCTCAGCATCAGAACGACTGTACTTCACCGGCGCTTCAAAACTTTTTGTAATGATATAGGACAGTCCGCCACGCAAATAGCATCCCGACTCCTGCGGAGAGTTCACCAGCGCACCGGAAACCTGATTAAGATAAATCGGCTTGACGCCTGTTACCGGACGGACATACGAAAGCATCCCAAACTCAACGCGCCGAACGGTTTCCCGATACGTTTGAGAAACCCGTTTTACTGCCAGGAAGTTTGCATCGCCATTCCAGGGAATCCCACACCCCTCCATCTGCAAATTCAAGCCAGCCACATGGACTTCAAAATTGTTGTTGAACGGATTTTTTTCACTGTCGAGGCTGTAGTTCCTGGATATCAAGATCTCGGAAATGCCCTGCTCGTTGCCAGGCATTCGCCACCAAACCGGATAAAAAATATTAGTAGACAACCCGGTCAAATCAATAATCTGTGAGTAAGAGGCCCGCCCGTTAATATCCTTTGCCTGTACGGCGCCGCGCCATGCAGTGAACTGACCTAATGCCGCGTCCATGCGCGCATCGATCTTGCCGATCTGATCAGTCACCGTCTGGGTAAGTTTTTCACATGCATCTACAACCTTTGTGATAGTTGTTTCAATTCCCATCATCAACCCCTGGTAAAGTTTATCTTTTCAGCACCAGCGTTAAACGCCGCTACAAGTTTATGAAAGCCATAGTTCATATTCGCGTCCAGCGTTGAAGCGCGATCAGCGGATGCGCACACCACTTCAAAGCCCAAAACAGCACCGTCGAAGTTCGTCAAATGTGGAACACTCATGCCCCCCCTATTTCGCTTCAAGATCCATAACCCGCAACATCAGATCAACATGGCGGGACATGTTGCCGATCGAGGCCGCAGCCATGATCGAGATCTCCTCAGCCAGCAACACATTGAGGTTTTCACTACCGACAACAATGGTCACGCTGTCCGCCGGCAATGGCGAAATATCGAGGGTGAATTTTTGCAATACACGAGCGGCGCTGGCCTTATACGTCAGCAGCTTTCCAGCGACCGAGTACACCGCCAGCAGCGTGCCGCTGGCGAGATAGAAGCCAAACTCGCCAATCTCGTATTCATCCGGACCGCTGAACAGCGCGGCCATCCGTAGCTGCCGGGAACCAAGGTCCTCGTAGTCAACAATCGCCACCCGTTGCCGCTCATCGCGAAGGGCTGTTTCCGAACCGTTCGGGTCATAGCGAGCGGTGCCCACACCGATGTGAGTAATCTCACCTTTCAAGCCTTGGTTTTTTGCCTGCAACACTTCATCCAGACCGGCGGAAGTGAAGCGAACCAAGCGCGTAATGTCTTCTGTCATAGCTGCGCCCTGAGGTCGTAATCGTTAATGGTGTAGCGCTGAGACACCCCAGCGCCTGTCAGTCGTATTCAGGCAGCGCCCCAAAAAGGAATAATTCGCCATCGGAAAGCGGCGTGTGTGCGGCGCTGTGCATTGCAAGCCAAGCGTGCAGCCTCACTTCAGGCAATGCGCCCGGTTGACTGTCGTCGCTGATACTCAGCCCAGGATCAGCACCCGCAGCAACACGCAGGTCGCCGCTCGTTTCGTGAACGACGGTGATGGTTGCATCGTCTCGCTCGCTCTTCGCCGCATTGACGCGGCGTATCAAGCGATTGTGATCGCCACTCGACCAGCTTCGACCGATGATCGCCTGCACGTCGAAGGTGTAGGGGTTACCGAGAGGTCGCTGCTCGTACCAGGCAGAGATATTCGGTGTGAAACCCAGCGATTCGACGGCATGACTCAACGCTTTATTGGTTCCGGCCTGCCGCTGGATCTGCCAGGACAGTGAGACGGTCAAACGCTTTTCTGACTCGCTGGCGCCCGCGTCCCATTCGCTGACACCACGATCTGCGGCGAGATACGGCAAGAACGCCGACGGTGTCTTCGCTGGATTCATCAATTCAGGGAACGGCAGAGCAATGCGATCGAGCAATTGACCAAAACCGAGATCGAGCGCTTTTTCCAGCGGCGAACTGTTCGCCGGCAACAGGCTCGGACGAGAAGCTTGATCACTCATAGCGTCAGCACCTCAACCTCGACACCCGTGCAGTACGGAGCCTGGAAGGCTGTGGTCACGATGGGCTCCACTGGCTCGAGGATCTCCAGCTGTACCGCGCCGGCGGTATGTATCGTGTAATCGATCCAGCTCGGATCGACCCGCCCTTCCAGCCGATGGCACGCATCGGCATATGCCTGCAACTGCTGCTCAGCGGCCACCTTGGTCAGACCCGAATCCGGTCCGGCGTTGATCTTCGCGACCACCCGGATCTTGTAGCGCTTGATTTCGGCGGCCTGCACCGTAACGAGATCCGTTTCGGGCCTCACGTCAGGGCGGGCAAAGTGCCGGCGAACCCCGTCCAGCAGGTCCGCAGACGGCGTGCCGTCAGCCTCTCGCGACAGCACGGTGACCCTCACCTCGCCAGGCGCTGTTCGGCACCCGTTGCCATCCTTGACCTGCGCCGCGTAGCCATCCGGATCAAAGCTGTAGGTCACCGTCACCACACCCGGGGCCGTGGTTTCGACCTTCACTGCGGGCCGTTCGCCGAGGGTGAACACCTCGCGGCGATACTGCATCCGCGAACCCGCTGCCGGTGCATGCGGCGCCAGGTAGTAACGCAGCCGGGCATTGTCGTCGCTTTCATAAGTGGGTGGGATCGGCGGGAATGCCGCCGGATTTCCCGGGTCCAGTACCTGACGCTCAAGACCCATGTCCGCGAGGCGGGCGTCGAGGTTGCTGCCGGTCGCCCACCACGCGAGCATCTGCTTGATGCGGGCGTTGTATTTGCGTTCGTGGGTTTGCAGCCGCACACAAAAGGCCTCAAGGGCCAGGGTCAGCAGCTCGCTTTCGTTGTCGAGGCTGACTTGCAGTTTGGCGGCAGTTTCCGGTGAACGGGCGGCCACGTAGTCGACGACAAACGCCTTGAATTCTGCGAGCAGCGCCTCGAACGCCTCGACCGTGACAATCGCCGGCTCAGCCAACTGGTTTTGACCGGGTATCAGCATGCTCATGTCACGACCTCGAATGTCTGTTTGCGGTTTTTCCAGGTGCCGGCGAAGCGCAACAACAGCCCCGCCCCTCGACGACTGGCGACGATGACCTCAGGCTGAAAATCATCGATACCGTTTGCCTTGTTGTAAAACGCCTGTGCTGCGTGGCTCTGCGCAAGGATCAACATGTCGTCGCCAACGTTCTGCCCCAGCAAATCGGGCACCAGCGATCCATACAGCGGACGCTTTTGACGAGTGCCCAGCGGGGTGGTCAGTGCGCGGGTTGCGCGCTGCACAAACTGCAGCCAGTCGTCGACCGCTGCTCCGGTATTTCTATCGACTCCAATCATGGGAAGTCCCTTATGCCGTACTGATGACTCGCCCCTGGTGATCCACCAAAGGGCCGAGGAAGTGAACGCCAGAGGCGTCGAGCAGCACGCCGACTGCGCCCAGCTTCAGCTCGATGGCCTCAGGGGTCAGCGCCAGCCGGGCCGGGCCGACAGTCAACTCGACCGACTCACGCGAGCCCTTGAATGTCGTCTGTCCATTGGTCCAGCTCAGGACATGGCTTGCATCGTCGTAGCTGCTTTCGGTGCCGTCCTTGTGTCGACGACGTGTCAGCGTGGCCACGGTCGAAACCGGCGGGAACCGATTGCTGTTGAGGCCGAACAAGGCGACCGATTGCCCGGCGCCATCGCCGCCGCCATAGTTCAGCAGCAAGCACTGCTCACCCTCGGAAGGGATGCGCGATTCACTCTGTTCGCCTGCACTCGGGTTGAAGAACCTGATCGCTGGCGTCAGCAGATCCCCATGGCTGACCTTGCAGGTGTTGCTGGCGGCATCGACCTCTACACACACGCCGATGCGACAGAAGCTGTCGGCACGCCGGTGCAGGTCTTCGAACTCGGTCTCCATTTCGGCCAAGCGCTCGATGATCGGACCGAGCTGCATACGTAGAAGAGCGTCAAACATGGGCCACTCCTTGAGTGCTTGTTAAACAAGCGCTGTGTATTGATCCGGATCGTCGATGTTCGAGACCTGCGAGGTGAACGCGAACTTCGGTGTGCCCGTTGGCTCATCGAGCAACGGCGAGCCGAAGTACAGCGTCTGGGAAAACGAAACTGTCCATGCGTCGTACACCTGCTCACCGCTGGTGAACGTCGACGGCACTGCCTCGATGCTCATCGGCAGGTCGCATTGCCCTCCCGATACGCCCCAACGGTTATCCGTGACGATATCCTTCAGTGCGCTGGCGAGATTGCAGGCCTCAAGCCCTGAATGCCCGCTCTTCCCGGCGACCACGCCTTGCAGCGAGATCGTCAGGACATGAGCGATACGCCCATCGTTGGCGCGGGTGCCCGCGGCATCGCGCTGAATCGCGATCAGGACCCAGGCATCATCGACAACCCCATCGAAATCCTGATATCCCCCAACCTTCAGGCCTGGATAAATCGGCCGAAGTGCCTCACCGATAGCGAAAATCAGCTCCGAGGGTTTATTGATAACGCTTGGAGACATAAGCGGTTTCCTGTTCGAGTATTACTGCGTCAAATCACCACCGGACGGCGGTCTCCCCCGCCGTCTAATGCACCTGGAAAGCCCAGGACGTTATCGAGAACTTTGTCTAGATACTTCATGGGCCGAGGCGAACTAATTACAAGCGCTCGACGACAACCTTATCGATAAAGGCAAAGTTATAGTTCGGGTTCTGTTCATTCGAAAAGCTGAGTGTGGTGTGAGCGGTTGTTGCGGTGAAGTCATAAGTAATGGTGTCCCATACCGTTGCCACTCCTGACGCGGTAGGTGTATTGAAACTGGTCGTTTGCCCCGCCACTTTCACTTGAATAATACCGTCGCCCGAACGGCCGCCATACTTGGAGTTACCGGCACTAAACGTCAGCCGATACTTAGCACCGATAACGGTTTCAAAGTTTTGCTGAATCCCGCCACCGTTCAGATAGGCGTAGTTGGCAAGGTCAACGATTACCACACCGTCTGCCGCGACGGAGCTCGGGATCGACGCCGGCATATTGAAGTACTCCGCACCCGACAGAAAGGTTGTCCAGCCAGTGATAAAGTTTGTTTTCGCCGGGGTGTCCAGAACACAACTACTGCTGCAACCTGGCTGTTCAAAACTGCCATTGATCAGAAGGTTGGCGGCAAAAGCGTTGCTGCCAACGCCAAGCAATGCAGCGGACAATGCGAGTGGAGCAATAGTTTTATTGATAACGTTCATGTATTTACCTGTTGAGTTGAATGATTGAGTCATGCGGTACTTACCGCACTCATTTTTCGTTAAGGAAAGTTACCGCCGATGACCCGCATCCTTGCAGGTCGGGGTCGTTGTCTACGCCCCCCGTCAGCCAATCCATTGGACTTGTTCTGCGATGATCCTCTTTGCTGCCAGTACCATTAGCGGTCCTGACTGGAATCACGCGGCGCCATTTCATCGACGCCAATCCGCTTGGCCGCCCAGCGCTCGTAAAGCCCGATAGCGACGTCGGCACCGGCCATCGCGGTAAGGCAACCGAAAGCGCCGGCGGTCCAGATCGACACGCCAGCGGCATACAGCAGCATGATGGTCGAGACCCCGCAGACCATGCAGGCCCCGGAGCGCAGCACCAGACGCCGCAACAGTGGCCAGCCGCGAGCGCCCTCCTTGTCGGCGCGCCACATTTCGCCGGACACCCCGCCGACCACCGCCAGAGCGATGACCAGCCAGATAGGCATGTCCGCCAACGCTTGCTGCTCGTTTGTCATGTCACGCCTCCTGCGTTGATAAATAGGTGATGGGTTTGTGTGTTGTTCAAACGCTGTCTCTTGATGTGCCTGACGGTAGGTAGGCATTCCAAAAAGCCCGGTCGCCCGGGCTTTTCAGTAATACGGTCCTTCCGATCTTTCGGCGCTACTGGCGCGGTACGGATCCATTCAAATTGTTCCTCCGACCGCGACCCTGTCCGCCGGATAACTGCTTACGGTGCTTTACGCTGCACACCCGGGTCAGTTGCCAACCCTCTGAACCGTTGAGGCCGGTTCATCGCTGCCTTTGCTGTGGAACTAAAGAGCTTCGTTGCGAGCCGTTGTTGAGCGGCTTGAGGCAAAGAATATGCATGGATGCATATACAGTCAATGCATAAATGCATTTATTTATGCATCAGAAATGCACGGACGCATGAAAGCCCCGCAAACAAAGGGTGGGATGGTTTTCGTCGGGCGAAAAAAAACCCGCTTGATAGCGGGTTTTGTCTGACAGCTAAGCGTTAGCGGGCGTACATGCCCCACCAGAAGACATGGCCGAGGATGACGATTTGCTCTTCCTGGATTTCCTGGAAGGTGTAGTCCTCATCCGGGTGTTCATCGCGATTGAAGCTACGCAGACGAATGCCGGTAGGCAGACGATAGAGCTGCTTCACCCGCAGCTGGCCGTTATGGTTGATGGCATACAGATCACCATCAACGATGTCGCCAATCCCGGACTTGCCGGCATTGACCCCAACCGTGGCGCCGTCGCGCAACACCGGCAACATGCTGTTGCCGCGCACGGTCACGCATTTGGCCTGGTCGAACTGCACACCGTTATGCCGCAAGCTGCGCTTGCCGAAGCGCAAGCTTGAGCGCTCGCTTTCTTCGATGACGAATCTTCCTGATCCAGCAGCCAATTCAACCTCGCGAAGAAAGGGGACCGAGACCTCGTCGTCATCGACGGGGGTATCGTCATCCCACAGACTTATGTCCTTGAGTTCCGAATGCGACTCTTCGCGTGCAGGCGCATTGGCCGACGCAACATCGGCGCGGCCACGCAACTGGTCAGTGCTCACACGGAAGTACTCGGCGATCTTCGAGATGTGTTTATCCGAAGGATCGACGATCTTCCCGCTGAGAATCCGCGAGAGGGTAGATTGAGGCACGCCGGTGCGACGGTGAAGCTCCGTGGGGGAGATCCCGTGCTGATCGAGCAGTGCTCTTAAGACGGTAGAAACATTGCGTTTTTGCATAACGCGCATAGTGCTTGTTCTTATCGAAGATGACAAATGCTGTTTTGCATAACCAGTGCATAAATCGCAGAGTTGTGCATCGGGCCTTTCATCCCTGCGTAGGTCGGACTGCCCATGGTAACCTTGCGCCCATCGCGGAAAAGCCGGGCTGATGTCCCTCTTTTGCCCCACCCCTTTCAACGAATTCGCCTGATTACCTGATGAATAAAGCACTCTCCGATCTGTCTTCCCACACTCCGATGATGCAGCAGTACTGGCGTCTGAAGAACCAGCACCCTGACCAGTTGATGTTCTACCGCATGGGTGACTTCTACGAGATCTTCTATGAAGACGCGAAGAAGGCCGCCAAGTTGCTGGACATCACCCTGACTGCCCGTGGGCAATCGGCCGGGCAGGCGATTCCGATGTGCGGGATTCCTTACCACGCGGCGGAAGGTTACCTGGCGAAACTGGTCAAGCTCGGTGAGTCGGTGGTGATCTGTGAACAGGTCGGCGACCCGGCGACCAGCAAAGGTCCGGTAGACCGTCAAGTTGTACGAATCATCACCCCCGGCACCGTCAGCGATGAAGCGCTGCTGGATGAGCGCCGCGACAACCTGATCGCCGCCGTACTGGGTGACGAGCGCCTGTTCGGCCTGGCCGTGCTGGACATCACCAGCGGCAACTTCAGCGTGCTGGAGATCAAAGGCTGGGAAAACCTGCTGGCGGAGCTGGAGCGGGTCAATCCGGTCGAGCTGATGATTCCGGACGATTGGCCAAAAGACTTGCCGGCAGAGAAGCGCCGTGGCGTTCGTCGTCGTGCACCGTGGGATTTTGAGCGTGATTCGGCGCTGAAAAGTCTTTGCCAGCAATTTTCCACCCAGGACCTCAAAGGTTTCGGCTGCGAGAACCTGACCCTGGCGATCGGTGCCGCCGGTTGCCTGTTGAGCTACGCCAAGGAAACCCAACGCACCGCCCTGCCGCATTTGCGCAGCCTGCGTCATGAGCGTCTGGACGATACCGTGGTGCTGGACGGCGCGAGCCGTCGCAACCTGGAGCTGGACACCAACCTGGCGGGTGGCCGCGAGAACACCCTGCAATCGGTGGTCGACCGTTGCCAGACCGCCATGGGCAGCCGCTTGCTGACCCGTTGGCTGAATCGCCCACTGCGCGACTTGAGCGTGCTGCTGGCACGCCAGACCTCGATCACCTGCCTGCTCGACGGTTACCGCTTCGAGAAACTCCAACCGCAGTTGAAAGAGATCGGTGACATCGAGCGGATCCTGGCGCGTATCGGCCTGCGTAACGCTCGCCCGCGTGACCTGGCTCGCCTGCGCGACGCTCTCGGTGCCCTGCCAGAACTGCAAGTGGCGATGACCGAGCTTGAGGCGCCACACCTTCACCAACTGGCGGTGACTACCAGCACCTATCCCGAGCTGGCCGCCCTGCTGGAAAAAGCCATCATCGACAACCCGCCGGCGGTGATCCGCGACGGTGGCGTGTTGAAAACCGGTTACGACGCCGAACTCGACGAGCTGCAATCGCTGAGCGAAAACGCCGGACAATTCCTGATCGACCTCGAAGCCCGCGAGAAGGCTCGCACCGGCCTGGCCAACCTGAAAGTCGGCTACAACCGGATTCACGGTTACTTCATCGAGCTGCCAAGCAAGCAAGCCGAGCAGGCACCGGCCGATTACATCCGCCGCCAGACCCTCAAGGGTGCCGAGCGTTTCATCACGCCAGAACTCAAAGCCTTCGAAGACAAGGCCCTGTCAGCCAAGAGCCGTGCGCTGGCCCGCGAGAAGATGCTTTACGAAGCCCTGCTCGAAGACCTGATCAGCCAACTGCCACCGCTGCAGGACACTGCCGCGGCACTGGCCGAGCTGGATGTCTTGAGCAACCTGGCCGAGCGTGCGCTGAACCTTGACCTGAACTGCCCACGGTTCGTCAGCGAGCCGTGCATGCGCATCAGCCAGGGCCGTCACCCGGTGGTTGAACAAGTATTGACCACGCCGTTCGTGGCCAACGACCTGAGCCTGGACGACAGCACGCGGATGCTGGTGATTACCGGCCCGAACATGGGCGGTAAATCCACTTACATGCGGCAAACCGCGCTGATCGTGCTGCTGGCGCATATCGGTAGCTTCGTGCCTGCCGCCAGCTGCGAATTGTCGCTGGTGGACCGGATTTTCACCCGGATCGGCTCCAGTGATGACCTGGCCGGTGGCCGTTCGACCTTCATGGTCGAGATGAGCGAAACCGCGAACATCCTGCACAACGCTACCGAACGCAGCCTGGTGCTGATGGACGAAGTCGGTCGCGGCACCAGCACCTTCGACGGTCTGTCGCTGGCTTGGGCTGCGGCCGAGCGTCTGGCTCAGCTGCGCGCTTATACGCTGTTCGCCACCCATTACTTCGAGCTGACGGTACTACCGGAAAGCCAGCCGCTGGTGGCCAACGTCCACCTCAATGCCACCGAGCACAACGAGCGCATCGTATTCCTCCATCACGTACTGCCTGGCCCTGCCAGCCAGAGCTACGGATTGGCGGTTGCGCAACTGGCCGGCGTCCCCACCGAGGTGATTGTGCGGGCTCGCGAGCATCTGGGGCGACTGGAAACCACGGCACTGCCTCACGAAACGGCGCAGCCAAGCAAAGGCAAACCGGCCGCACCGCAGCAGAGCGATATGTTCGCCAGCCTGCCGCATCCAGTGCTCGATGAACTTGCCAAGCTTAATCTGGATGACATGACCCCGCGTAGGGCGCTCGAAATGCTCTATACATTAAAGACACGGATCTAACGCACTGGCCTGCAAGCTGTTAGAATCTCGCGCGGTTTGGGATGCTGCAGGCAAATAGCCTGGTCTGCAGACTATCGCTCCCAAACCTGGCGACCCCACCGTGAAGGGGCGCAGCACGCCGCCGCCTGAGGAGAGAATTAGAATGACCTTCGTCGTCACCGACAACTGCATCAAGTGCAAGTACACCGACTGCGTAGAAGTGTGTCCGGTGGACTGCTTTTACGAAGGCCCGAACTTCCTGGTGATTCACCCGGATGAGTGCATCGACTGCGCCCTGTGCGAGCCGGAATGCCCTGCTGTGGCCATCTTCTCTGAAGACGAAGTCCCGAGTGAGATGCAAGAATTCATTCAGCTGAACGTTGAACTGGCCGAGATCTGGCCCAACATCACTGAGAAGAAAGATCCGCTGCCAGACGCGGCAGAGTTTGATGGCGTTAAAGGCAAGATCAAAGACCTCGCTCGCTGATCATTGTCGCGCTCTTGAAAAGGCCCCCTGCGGGCCTTTTTGCGTTTCAGGGGGTGCGGTCCTTTTCTGCGGGCAAAAAAAGGGGCGGTATGACCCGCCCACATTTTTTCCCTATTCCTTGTGTTCCTTTTCATCGTCCTGATGAATCACGTCCTTGCGATGTTCCTTGACCATCATCCTTGATGGCTGTGTCTATCCGTCGACACAGGGCTGATATTAAAGAGTTCCCCGGTAAGAGCAATCACCTGCCACGGGTAAGCCCGAATGAAACGATATGTTTATCTATAAAAAATATCGTTATAAATCAATAATTTACATAATTAAGCCAACAGAGATAGACGACCACTACCCGGTAGAAAAACCGAACACTTACGAAAGAGTAAGCCATGGCTTACGTTAACCTGCGAAAGCGTCCGAATAGCTCTTACGAAGCTTAAACAGCCTATCAATCGGCGAATAACAAAAAGCCCCGAAACAGACGGGGCTTATTGTTATCAGGCGAACGCGCTCCTGCTACTGGAACAGCGACTCACTCGACAGGCCATTCTTCTCAAGGATTTCACGCAGACGTTTCAGACCTTCAACCTGAATCTGTCTGACCCGCTCACGGGTCAGGCCAATCTCCAGGCCTACGTCTTCCAGCGTACTGCTCTCGTGGCCGCGCAGGCCGAAGCGGCGGATCACCACTTCGCGCTGTTTGTCCGTCAGCTCCGAGAGCCACTGATCGATGCTCTGCGACAGGTCATCATCCTGAAGCAGCTCACAAGGATCGGTAGGGCGGTCATCCGTAAGGGTGTCCAGCAGGGTTTTATCCGAATCCGGACCCAGCGAGACGTCGACCGAAGAAACCCGCTCGTTCAGGCCCAGCATGCGCTTGACCTCTCCTACCGGTTTTTCCAGCAGGTTGGCGATTTCTTCGGGTGAGGGTTCATGATCGAGCTTTTGCGTCAGCTCCCGTGCCGCACGAAGGTAGACGTTGAGCTCTTTCACCACATGAATCGGCAGCCGGATGGTCCGGGTCTGATTCATGATTGCACGCTCGATGGTCTGGCGTATCCACCAGGTCGCGTAGGTCGAAAAACGGAAGCCGCGCTCTGGGTCGAACTTTTCCACTGCCCGGATCAGGCCGAGGTTGCCCTCTTCGATCAGGTCGAGCAGCGACAGTCCACGATTGACATAGCGTCGGGCGATTTTCACCACCAGTCGCAGGTTGCTTTCAATCATGCGCTTGCGCCCAGCCGGATCGCCACTTTGCGACAGTCGCGCAAAATGAACTTCTTCTTCCGGTGACAACAAGGGGGAAAAGCCGATTTCGTTGAGGTACAACTGGGTAGCATCGAGCGCTCGGGTGTAGTCGATGTACTTATGCTGCTTGAGTGTTGCGGAGTGCCTGGATTTGGAGCGAACTGAAGGCGTAGCTGATCCTTCATTCGACATCTCATCCGATGCGACGTCGGTCTCCATCAGGAGAACCTCATCGTCGATGTCAAACTCCGGCACTTCTTTACTGAGAGCCATTGTTATAGTCCTTTGGTGAGTTCGACCTCAAGCTCAAGCGACACCTTTATCCTTGGCAACGCTGGAGCCTGTTCCCTCTACGTGACGGAACAGGCTGGTAACAAATCAACGACGTGGCAGGAATTGCAGCGGATCTACAGGTTTACCTTGTCGGCGAATCTCAAAATGCAGTTTCACCCGGTCTGTACCCGTGGACCCCATTTCGGCAATTGTCTGTCCGACTTTGACCTGCTGCCCCTCCCGAACCAACAGCCTGCGGTTGTGACCGTAGGCACTGACGTAGGTATCGCTGTGTTTGATGATGACCAATTCGCCGTAGCCCCGCAAGCCACTCCCGGCATAAACCACGGTCCCATCAGACGCAGCTAAAACAGGCTGTCCCAAATCCCCGGCGATATCAATTCCTTTATTCAAACTACCGTTTGAAGAGAATTTTCCAATCAAAATGCCGTTGGATGGCCATCCCCAGCCTGTCGGCGCGGGCCCTGCAGGAGGCAATGGCGCAGGTGTCGGCTTGTTTGCGACGGACGGCGCAGCCGTCTGTTTCGCGGTGGTCGCACCCGAGGCTGGACCCCGGGTTACGGTAAATTTGCTCGAAGGAGAAGCGGTTGTTCCAGACGGGGTCACTACCTCTGTCGGCGTTGAACCGGAACGTCCGTCGAAGCGAATCGTCTGACCTGGATGGATTGTGTAAGGCGTAGGAATGTTGTTGCGTGCCGCCAGGGCCTTGTAGTCCCAGCCGTAGCGAAACGCGATCGAGAACAGGGTATCGCCGCGACGGACCACGTATTGGCCGGTGGTTACTGCAGGGCGTTGGGCCGCCGCATTATTACGATCGACCACTCGCACATCGCCTGAACGCGTGCTGGAGCAACCGACCAACAAGGAACTCAAGACAAGGCCAGTCACCAGGCGCTGAAAGCTTGTTGTACCGATACGCTGCGCAATGACTGTGAGACTCACCCGCCGCTCCCTTTGTGGTGGTTGAAAATAAAAATCGCCGTATTCAGGCATGAAATGTCGCAAGTATAACTGGCCGTCCGGGCTTTACCGTCGGCAAAACAAAATCGACACGCGCGCACGTTTGCTTATCGCTGTTCAATCGCGTTTAACCGATCAATGCCGCTGTAAGACCAAGGTAATCAAATAGAATTCAGCGTCGTTAAATAAATGCTTAAGCCAGTGGCCCATGGAGCAACGGTACAAAGCGCACCCCCCCCAAAACACGCCTGGAAAAGCCTTGTTCTTCACGGATGATCAACATCAATTGCTGAACCTCCCCTGAACCAACCGGAATCACCAGCCGCCCACCCGGCGCTAATTGATCGAGCAACGCCTGAGGTACATCGGTCGCCACCGCGGTGACGATAATGCCGTTGTACGGTGCCAGCGCTGGCCAGCCTTCCCAACCGTCGCCCCACCGAAATACCACGTTGCGCGTGTTCAACTCGACCAGGCGCTCCTTGGCACGATCCTGCAGGACCTTGATGCGCTCGACGGAAAACACCCGCTCGACCAATTGCGACAACACCGCTGTCTGGTAACCGGACCCGGTGCCGATCTCCAGCACTTTATCCAGAGGACCGGCCTCCAGCAGCAGCTCGCTCATGCGAGCCACCATATAAGGCTGAGAAATGGTCTGGTTATGGCCAATCGGTAATGCCGTGTCTTCGTAGGCACGGTGCGCCAGGGCTTCATCGACAAACAGATGACGCGGTGTCCGCCGAATGACCTCCAACACCTGGGCGTTGGACAGGCCTTCCTCATATAAGCGCTGGATCAGCCGTTCGCGCGTGCGCTGGGAGGTCATCCCGATACCACGACGCAGGATATCGTCTTGTTCACGAGCCATCAGCGCAGCCCCTCCAGCCAGCCATCAAGACTTTTGAAGGCATCATTGAAGGTACGATCGAGTTGCAGCGGGGTGATCGAGACATAACCCTGCATTACCGCATGGAAATCCGTACCAGGCCCGCCATCTTCCACATCGCCGGCCGCGGCAATCCAATAGCCGGATTTGCCACGCGGATCGACCACTTGAATCGGCGCGGCAGCGCGGGCACGGTGACCCAGGCGAGTCAGCTGGATACCTCGAATATGTTCCAGAGGCAGATTCGGAATGTTCACGTTCAGCACCGTGCGCGGTGGCAAATCAAGGTCGGCATAAGCCTCCACCAGCTTGCGCGCAAAGTAGGCCGCCGTCGGCAGGTTTTCCACTTGCCGCGATACCAGCGAAAAGGCAAACGACGGCAGCGTGAGGAAACGCCCTTCGAGCGCTGCCGCAACCGTGCCGGAATACAACACATCGTCGCCCAGGTTGGCTCCCATGTTGATCCCGGAAACCACCATATCCGGCTCGCGCTCCAGCAAACCGTTGAGGCCCAGGTGCACGCAATCGGTCGGCGTGCCATTTAGGCTGATAAAGCCATTGGCCAGGGTTTGCGGGTGCAACGGACGGTCAAGCGTCAGCGAACTGCTGGCGCCGCTTTTGTCCTGGTCAGGGGCAATAACCACGCACTCGGTGTAATCCGCCAGCGCAGCATGAAGCGCGGCAAGACCGGGCGCTGTTACCCCATCGTCGTTAGAAATCAGAATACGCATGAGCTGTCCGTCTGCCCCACCGGCACCAGATCGACGAGTTCACGCACCAATACGGTGGCGAAGCATCCGGCCGGAAGGACGAATTCCAGTTGCAGAATGTCCAGCGAGGGATAATGCCACGTCAACCCGCCAATGGGCAGCCGCAGGATGCGACGTTCATGGCTCATTCCAGCGTTTATCAACCAATCGCGCAGATCCGCTTCGCCTGCCGCGACCCGCTGCTCCAGTTCATGAGTCGCACCGGTCGCGGGGGACTCGCCCTCGCCCCACAGCGGCCCGGTCGGGTGCAGGTCGAGGATTGCCAGGCGCGGATCGCTGCATTCGGCCTCACCTGCCGGGAAGAAGCTGCGGCTGTCGGTGAAAGCCAGCAGGTCACCGACCTGGGCGCGCTGCCAGCTGCCGTCGGCAACTCGCGCCGCCAATACCTGATTGAACAGAAAGCTGCGCGCGGTAGAGAGCAGGCGTGAACGCACGTTGCGCTGCTCCGGCAAGGCTTTACGTGCCGCCCAGTCACGGGCATCCACCACGTTGCCGCCATTGTGGCCGAAACGCTGCGCGCCGAAGTAGTTGGGAATGCCTTGTTTGGCGATCAATTGCAGACGCGCGTCAATCGCGTCCTTGTCGCCAGCAAACTGGGTCAAGCGCAAGGTAAAGCCATTGGCCGAATGCGCACCGCGCTGCAGCTTGCGTTTATGGCGTGCGGTCTTGAGGATTTTCAGTGTGTCGTTTTCTGCCGCAGACAAGTCAGGATCGGCCTTGCCCGGCAATTGCACGCTGAACCACTGGCGGGTCAGTGCCTGGCGATCTTTCAAGCCGGCATAACTGACGGTGCGCAACGGCACGCCGGCAGCCTTGGCAATCCGCCGGGCCGCCTCTTCAGTGTTCAGGCCGCGTTTTTCCACCCAGATCCACAGGTGTTCGCCTTCGCCGGTCAGCGGGATATCGAGGACTTCATCGACCTGAAAATCTTCCGCGATGGCTTTCAGTACGGCAGTGCCGAGGGCTTCACCATAAGCGCGCGGGCCAAGCAATTGCAGTTCATTCATGCGCGCAACAACAAGGCAACGGAGTGCACGGCAATGCCTTCTTCGCGACCGACAAAGCCGAGCTTTTCGGTGGTGGTAGCTTTCACGTTCACTTGATCCAACTCAACTTGAAGATCCGCGGCGATCAGCGCACGCATCGATTCGATATGCGGGGCCATTTTCGGCGCCTGGGCAACGATGGTGTTATCGACATTACCGACCTTCCAGCCCTTGGCGTGGATCAGAGCGACAACGTGACGCAACAGTACGCGGCTGTCAGCACCTTTGAATTGCGGGTCGGTGTCTGGAAAGTGTTTACCGATATCACCCAGCGCCGCTGCGCCGAGCAAGGCATCGCTCAACGAATGCAGCAAGACGTCGCCGTCGGAATGGGCGAGCAGTCCGAAACCGTGTGCAATTCGCACGCCGCCCAGGGTGATGAAATCGCCTTCAGCGAAACGGTGCACATCATAGCCGTGGCCAATACGCATAAAAAAACGCCCCGATTTAGTCAGGGCGTGATTCTACCTGCTTTAGGCGCCTAGAGCGTGTGCGTGATGTCGCAAGTGTTCATCAATAAAGCTGGCGATAAAGAAATAGCTGTGGTCGTAGCCCGGTTGCAGACGCAAGGTCAGCGGATGGCCGGCCAGTTTCGCCGCCTGCTGCAGCGCTTCGGGTTTGAGCTGAGTGGCGAGGAAGTCATCCCGATCACCCTGATCCACCAGCAACGGCAGCTTTTCGCTGGCCTCGCTGATCAGCACGCAGGCATCCCATTCGCGCCACTTCGAACGCTCTTCACCCAAGTAGCGCGAAAACGCCTTCTGACCCCAAGGGCAATCCATTGGATTGTTGATAGGCGCGAAGGCCGACACCGACTGATACCGCCCAGGGTTGCGCAAGGCACAGACCAGTGCGCCGTGCCCGCCCATGGAGTGGCCGCTGACGCCACGTTTGTCCGAGGCCGGAAAATGCGCTTCGACCAACGCAGGCAATTCCTGCACCACATAGTCGTGCATCCGATAGTGCTTTGCCCAGGGTTCCTGCGTGGCGTTCAGATAGAACCCGGCACCGAGGCCGAAATCCCATGCGCCATCCGGGTCGCCCGGAACATCGGCACCTCGCGGACTAGTGTCCGGCGCGACGATGATCAACCCCAGCTCGGCCGCCATGCGCATCGCGCCGGCCTTGTGCATGAAGTTTTCGTCGGTGCAGGTCAATCCCGACAACCAGTACAACACCGGCAGCTTACCGCCCTGCTCCGCTTGCGGCGGCAAGTACACGGCAAACACCATGTCGCAGCCCAGCACTTCGGAATGATGCTTGTAGCGTTTATGCCAGCCACCGAAGCTCTTCTGGCATGAGAGATTTTCCAGACTCATGACCGACCTCAGAAATGGATGACAGAGCGGATGCTTTTGCCTTCATGCATCAGGTCGAATGCCTTGTTGATGTCTTCCAGGCCCATGGTGTGGGTGATAAAAGTGTCCAACGGGATTTCGCCGCTCTGGGCCATTTCCACGTAGCTTGGCAACTCGGTGCGACCGCGCACGCCGCCAAATGCCGAACCGCGCCAGACGCGACCGGTCACCAACTGGAACGGACGGGTAGAGATTTCCTGGCCAGCACCGGCAACGCCGATGATCACCGACTCACCCCAACCTTTATGGCAGCACTCCAGTGCCGCACGCATCAGTTGTACATTGCCGATGCACTCGAAGGAGAAGTCGACGCCGCCGTCAGTCATGTCGACGATCACGTCCTGAATCGGACGGTCGAAATCTTTCGGGTTCACACAATCGGTAGCGCCCAACTGCTTGGCGATTTCGAACTTGGCCGGGTTGATGTCGATGGCAATAATTCGCCCTGCCTTGGCTTTGACCGCACCGATGACCGCTGACAGACCAATGCCGCCCAGGCCGAAGATGGCCACGGTGTCGCCCGGCTTGACCTTGGCAGTGTTGATGACCGCGCCGATACCGGTGGTGACGCCGCAGCCCAGCAGGCAGACTTTTTCCAGTGGTGCTTCTTTAGGGATCTTCGCGACGGAAATTTCCGGCAACACGGTGTATTCGGAAAAGGTCGAAGTACCCATGTAGTGGAAAATCGGCTGACCTTTGTAGGAGAAACGCGTGGTGCCGTCTGGCATCAGGCCTTTGCCCTGGGTCGCACGAATGGCCTGGCAGAGGTTGGTCTTGCCCGACTTGCAGAATTTGCACTGGCCGCATTCCGGGGTGTACAGCGGAATCACGTGATCGCCGACCGCGACCGAAGTCACGCCTTCGCCGATAGCTTCGACAATCGCGCCACCTTCGTGGCCGAGGATCGACGGGAAGATACCTTCCGGGTCAGCGCCCGACAGGGTGTAGGCGTCGGTATGGCAAACACCGGAGGCGACCACACGCAACAGGACTTCACCCGCCTTGGGCATGGCGACATCGACTTCAACGATCTCAAGGGGTTTCTTGGCCTCGAAGGCAACGGCAGCGCGCGACTTGATCATCCTGTCTCTCCAGCGAATAAAAACGAGACAACGAGTGTAAAACACCACCAGACGATTAATAATCCAGCCGAAAGCAAAACATTATTGCTGCACAGGGATAATCCTCATGTCCGAGAACCGCTGGGAAGGCATCGATGAATTCGTCGCCGTCGCCGAATGCAACCAGTTCACGGCTGCCGCCGAACGCCTCGGGGTTTCGTCCTCGCACATCAGTCGACAAATCGTACGCCTTGAAGAGCGCCTGCAAACCCGCCTGCTTTACCGCAGTACCCGTCGGGTGACGCTGACCGAAGCCGGGCAGACTTTCCTGCAACACTGCCAACGCTTGCAAGACGGACGCGAAGAAGCCTTGCGCGCCGTCGGCGACCTGACCAGCGAACCCAAAGGCATGCTGCGCATGACCTGTGCAGTGGCGTACGGCGAACGTTTCATCGTTCCGCTGGTGACCAGCTTCATGGGGCTTTACCCACAATTGCGGGTCGATATCGAGCTGAGCAACCGCCCGCTCGACCTGGTGCACGAGGGCCTGGACCTGGCAATCCGGCTCGGCCGCCTGCAAGACTCACGGCTGGTAGCCACGCGCCTGGCGCCACGACGCATGTACTTGTGCGCCTCACCGTCCTATCTGGAACGCTACGGCCGACCGCACAGTTTGTCCGAGCTGAGTCGGCATAACTGCCTGATCGGCAGCTCGGACATCTGGCAACTGGAACAGGACGGCAGAGAGTTTTCCCAGAGAGTACAAGGCAATTGGCGCTGTAACAGCGGGCAAGCAGTGCTGGACGCAGCACTACAAGGCGTCGGGCTGTGTCAGCTGCCGGACTATTACGTGCTGGAACACCTGAACAGCGGCGCACTGGTGTCGTTGCTGGACGCTCATCAACCACCGAACACCGCCGTCTGGGCGCTGTATCCACAGCAACGGCATCTATCGCCGAAAGTGCGCAAACTCGTGGACCATCTGAAAGAAGGGTTAGCAAAAAGGCCGGAATACCAACTTTGATCAAAGGATCAAAGGATCAAAGGATCGCAGCCTACCGCAGCTCCAAAGATAACCAATAACACGCCCCCACCACTCAACAGGCCGAGCGTTAGCTCGCCTGCCGCTGCTGATCTTGATCCACCCGCCCCTATCGGAAGGCCGAGCGCAGGTGTTCATCAGGGGGTGGGCGCGCAGCGCCGTACGGCGCAGCCGGACACATCGAGAGGAGGTCGTCGCGAAGCAGACCGTAGGCGATGCCCCCTGATGAATACCGGAGTGAGGGAACGCCGAGCCTAGGCGAGGTGCCGTACGCTTGGGGCGAAGCCTTTTGGTTCCTTTTTGGCGTTTGAAAAAGGGACTCGCCGTAAGGGCGAAACCCCAAGCGGCCGTTACCGCAGAAATGGATATGTACACCTGCTTAGAGATAGGTCGGCTGTCCGGCCGCCATCGCGGGCAAGCCCGGCTCCCACAATGGATCGATGTACATCTGCGGGAGATTGGTCGGCTGTCAGGCCGCCATCGCGAGCAAGCTCGGCTCCCACAGGAGATCTATGTACATCTGCAAGAGATGGGTCGGCTGTCAGGCCGCCATCGCGGGCAAGCCCGGCCCCCCCATATCAGTTGAGCGGAGCGACAGAGGAATCAGCGGCGATTAGCCCAACGCAGCCGCAGCCATTCAAGGTCTTCAGGCCGAGTAACCTTGAGATTATCCGCCCGCCCCTCGATCAAGCGTGGCGCCTGACCCGACCACTCCATCGCAGACGCCTCATCGGTAATGGCCACATCAGCCACCAGACTGTCCGCCAACGCCCGATGCAAAGCCCCCAAACGAAACATCTGCGGCGTATACGCCTGCCAGATCAAACTGCGATCAACCGTTTCAAGGACCCGACCATGCTTGTCCACACGCTTGAGCGTGTCACGCGCAGGCACAGCCAGTAACCCGCCGACAGGATCGTCAGCCAATTCCGACAATAACTTGTCGAGATCATCACGGGTCAGGTTCGGCCGCGCAGCATCGTGGACCAACACCCAGTCTTCATCTGCAGCGCCTTGCGCATGCAAATGCAGCAACGCGTTCAGCACCGAACCCGAGCGTTCTTCGCCACCGTCCACCCGCTGGATACGCGGATCGGCAGCACACGCCAGGGTCGGCCAATAAGGGTCATCAACGGCAAGACTGACCACCAGGCCTTTCAAGGCTGGATGATCGAGGAAACAGCCAAGGCTGTGTTCGAGAATAGTGCGCCCGCCCAGTTGCAGATATTGCTTGGGACGGTCCGCGGCCATACGGGCACCGACGCCCGCGGCAGGAATCACGGCCCAGAAGGCCGGTAACGTATTCATCATTGAGCCAACTGGTAAAGGGTTTCACCGTCCTTGACCATGCCCAACTCATGGCGAGCCCGCTCTTCAACGGTCTCCATGCCTTTTTTCAATTCGCTGACCTCGGCGTCCATGACCCGATTGCGCTCCAGCAACGATTCGTTCTCAGCATGCTGATCAGCAATTTGCTGAGTCAACTCGGCCACTTGCGCCAGACTGCCATTACCCACCCACAGGCGATATTGCAGACCAGCCAGCAGCAAGAGCAAGACAAGAAACAACCAGTAAGGACTGCGCATCGAATATCAGGTATCCAGTGAAAAAAGACAGCCATGCCAACTTTAAAGCTTCTGATAGCACGAAGCCTGGAAGAACCAGGCTCGTACTTATAAGGCATCAGATTAGTGGCAAAAATCCCGATCAGTCACTGTAAAAACTACCACAGGCTGTGCGCCTTCGGCGTTACGCACAAAATACTGCGTTAAAAACAGGCTCGGACTGCTCATTTACAACACGTAAACTCCGCGTCCTCGCCTGTTTTTGCCTTGTCTTTTCTGCGCTCGCTACGTTTTTACAGGGACTGATGCTGCGATTTTTTCGACACAATCCGGTGTCTTTTTAACTACCCAAGCTTAGCCGCGGAATTCGCCACGACCGTTGTACTTGGCTTTGCCGCCCAATTGCTCTTCGATGCGCAGCAGTTGGTTGTACTTGGAAACGCGGTCGGAACGGCACAGCGAACCGGTTTTGATCTGGCCAGCCGAAGTGCCCACAGCCAGGTCGGCAATGGTCGAATCTTCGGTTTCGCCGGAGCGGTGCGAGATCACGGCAGTGTAACCAGCGGCCTTGGCCATCTGGATCGCTTCCAGGGTTTCGGTCAGGGTGCCGATCTGGTTGAACTTGATCAGGATCGAGTTGGCGATCTTCTTGTCGATGCCTTCTTTCAGGATCTTGGTGTTGGTCACGAACAGGTCGTCGCCCACCAGCTGGGTTTTTTCGCCGATTTTGTCGGTGAGGATTTTCCAGCCAGCCCAGTCGGACTCGTCCAGGCCATCTTCAATGGAGATGATCGGGTAACGTTCGGTCAGGCCTTTGAGGTAGTCGGCAAAACCTTCGGCGGTGAACACCTGGCCTTCACCGGACAGGTTGTACTTGCCGTCTTCGTAGAATTCGCTGGCCGCGCAGTCCAGAGCCAGGGTCACGTCGGTGCCCAGTTTGTAGCCAGCGTTGGCCACGGCTTCGGAGATTACTTTCAGTGCATCTTCGTTGGACGCCAGGTTCGGTGCGAAACCACCTTCGTCGCCCACCGCAGTGCTCAGGCCACGAGCCTTCAGTACAGCTTTGAGGTGATGGAAAATCTCGGTGCCCATGCGCAGACCTTCCGAGAAAGTCTTGGCGCCCACTGGCTGAACCATGAATTCCTGGATGTCGACGTTGTTATCGGCGTGCTCGCCACCGTTGATGATGTTCATCATCGGAACCGGCATCGAGTAAACACCCGGAGTACCGTTCAGGTTGGCGATGTGTGCGTACAGCGGCAGGTCCTGGTCGTGGGCAGCAGCCTTGGCAGCAGCCAGCGACACGGCGAGGATTGCGTTGGCGCCCAGGCTGCCCTTGTTCTCGGTACCGTCCAGCTCGATCATGATGCGGTCGAGGGCTTTCTGGTCAACCGGGTCTTTACCCAGCAGCGCGGTGCGAATCGGGCCATTGATGTTGGCTACAGCTTTCAGTACACCCTTGCCCAGGTAACGGCTCTTGTCGCCATCACGCAGCTCGAGCGCTTCGCGCGAACCGGTGGAAGCACCGGACGGCGCGCAAGCGCTGCCGATGATGCCGTTATCGAGAAGCACGTCCGCTTCGACGGTGGGATTGCCACGGGAGTCGAGAACTTCACGACCTTTGATGTCGACGATTTTTGCCATTGTTGTAAACACTCCAAAGTTGACGAAAACGCTGTAGAAGCACGGCTTGCCGGCGATGGGGCCCTCAAGGACGCCATCGCTGGCAAGCCCTGCCCCTACAAGAGCAGTGCGGCCAGCGGGCCAGAGCGATAAATCGAGCGGTACTTTACCGGAGAATTGAGGATTACGCGGTTTCTACCGTCGGAAAACTCTTCACCAACTCGTCCAGAGCCTTGAGCTGAGCCAGGAATGGCTCCAGTTTGTCCAGACGCAAGGCGCAAGGGCCGTCACATTTGGCGTTGTCCGGATCCGGATGCGCTTCCAGGAACAGGCCGGCCAGCGACTGGCTCATGCCCGCCTTGGCCAGGTCGGTGACCTGCGCACGGCGTCCGCCGGCAGAATCCGAGCGACCACCAGGCATTTGCAGCGCGTGGGTCACGTCGAAGAACACCGGGTATTCGAACTGTTTCATGATGCCGAAGCCGAGCATGTCCACGACCAGGTTGTTATAGCCGAAGCTCGAACCACGCTCGCAGAGGATCAACTGATCGTTACCGGCCTCTTCGCATTTGCTCAGGATGTGTTTCATTTCCTGAGGGGCGAGGAACTGGGCTTTCTTGATGTTGATCACAGCGCCGGTCTTGGCCATCGCGACGACCAGATCGGTCTGGCGCGACAGGAAGGCCGGCAACTGGATGATCTCGCAGACTTCAGCGACAACTGCAGCCTGCTCAGGCTCATGGACATCGGTGATGATCGGCACGCCAAAGGCTTGCTTGATGTCCTGGAAAATCCGCATGCCTTCCTCGAGGCCGGGGCCCCGATAGGAGGTTACCGACGAACGATTGGCCTTGTCGAAGCTGGCCTTGAACACGTAAGGGATACCGAGTTTCTCGGTGACCTTTACGTACTCTTCACAGACCTGCATCGCCATGTCACGGCTTTCCAGCACGTTCATGCCACCGAACAGCACCATCGGTTTGTCGTTGGCGATTTCGATGTTGCCTACGCGGATGATCTTTTGAGCCATCAGGTTCAAGCCTTCTTCTGGTGTTGAGCCAAAGCTGCTTTGACAAAGCCGCTGAACAACGGGTGGCCGTCGCGCGGAGTCGAGGTGAACTCCGGGTGGAACTGGCAAGCAACGAACCATGGGTGGTTCGGCGCTTCAACCACTTCAACCAGCGCACCGTCACCGGAACGACCGGAGATTTTCAGACCGGCTTCGATCAGTTGCGGCAGCAGCTTGTTGTTCACTTCATAGCGATGACGATGACGCTCGACGATCACATCCTTGGCGTAGCAATCGTGAACCAGGGAGCCGGCTTCCAGCAGGCATTCCTGAGCACCCAGACGCATGGTGCCGCCCAGATCGGACGATTCGGAACGGGTTTCAACGGCGCCGGTGGCATCTTCCCACTCGGTGATCAGACCCACGACCGGGTGACCGCTGGTGCGATCGAATTCGGTGGAGTTGGCGTCTTTCCAGCCCAGCACGTTACGGGCGAACTCGATCACGGCGACTTGCATGCCCAGGCAGATACCCAGATATGGAACCTTGTTTTCGCGAGCGTATTGAACGGCGGTGATCTTGCCTTCCACGCCACGCAGACCGAAGCCGCCTGGCACCAGAATCGCATCAGCGCCTTCCAGCAGCGCGGTGCCCTGGTTCTCGATGTCTTCGGAGTCGATGTAACGCAGGTTGACCTTGGTACGGTTGCTGATGCCGGCATGACTCATCGCTTCGATCAGCGACTTGTAGGCGTCCAGCAGTTCCATGTACTTGCCGACCATGGCGATGGTGACTTCGTGCTCAGGGTTGAGCTTGGCATCGACCACGGCTTCCCACTCGGACAGATCGGCGCCGCCACATTGCAGGCCGAAACGCTCGACGACGAAATCATCCAGGCCCTGGGAGTGCAGGATGCCCGGGATCTTGTAGATGGTGTCGGCGTCTTCCAGCGCGATGACCGCACGTTCTTCAACGTTGGTGAACTGCGCGATCTTGCGACGCGAAGAGATATCGATCGGGTGGTCGGAACGGCACACCAGCACGTCTGGCTGCAGGCCGATGGAACGCAGTTCCTTGACCGAGTGCTGAGTTGGCTTGGTTTTGGTTTCGCCGGCAGTGGCGATGTACGGCACCAGTGTCAGGTGCATCAGCATCGCGCGCTTGGCGCCGACTTCGAAACGCAATTGACGGATGGCTTCGAGGAACGGCTGGGATTCGATGTCACCCACGGTGCCACCGATCTCGACCATCGCCACGTCGGCATCGCCTGCACCCTTGATGATGCGGCGCTTGATTTCGTCGGTGATGTGCGGAATCACCTGGATGGTTGCGCCCAGGTAATCACCACGGCGCTCTTTGCGCAGGACGTGCTCGTAGACACGGCCGGTGGTGAAGTTGTTGTTCTGGGTCATGGTCGTGCGGATGAACCGCTCGTAGTGGCCCAGGTCCAGGTCGGTCTCGGCGCCGTCGTGAGTGACGAACACTTCACCGTGCTGGAACGGGCTCATGGTGCCCGGGTCAACGTTGATGTACGGGTCCAGCTTGAGCATGGTGACCTTAAGTCCCCGCGCCTCCAGGATGGCCGCCAATGAAGCCGATGCAATGCCTTTCCCCAATGAAGAAACAACACCGCCCGTGACGAATATGTAGCGCGTCATGAAAAACCCTAGAAGTCTGCGTTAAAGCGGTCCGAGCCGCCGGGGAAAGCGAAGGAAGGCCGAAGCCCCCGATCACCTGCATTAATTACAGTGCATCTTTCAAAAAAACCGCCGCGTTGGGACAGACCGGAAGAAGAATCACCGGTACGTTGCTCGCTACACATTTTTTGGAATCGCCCAGCAAAGACTGCTTGGTAATCGGCAACTCCTGCAATTCAGCTGAATCCACAGAAGTTGTATCAAGAAGGGAGCGTAGTCTACCGGAAAGCCCCTTTCAGCTCAAACCTTGATCGTTGATCGCTGGCTGCCACCGCAAAAGACCGTTTCCCCCCGCACTACCGTCGAGCCCACGCAGGTTTGCCACCGCGAGCAATTGTTCATTGCAGAAGAGCAGCGGCAATCTGCCACGGGCAAACAGCGGCAGGCCGCTTTCATTGAGCAAACGCTTGAGGTCGCGATGCCCGCGCCCCGGCAAATGCATGATTTCACCGCCCTGCCGGTAGCGCACGCTTAATACGCCGGCAGGAATGGTCCCGCTGAAGGTCACCCGGCCGTTGTTCGGCAGCAGCAGTGCCAGCGACGGATCAGGCCAAAGCGGAGCCGGCTCGGGGCGGTTCAGCCAATGGCCGGACAACCACCAGATTCGCCCGTTCGCACGATGCAACTCACCGTCCGCCAGGCGCCAGATCGGCCGAGCATCCGTCGCTGCATCGCGCAAATTTTCCCAACCCGACCAATGGTCGCTGTCCGGCATCCGCGTCAACGGCGCCAGCCAGTGGCTGAGAGCATTGCGCTGGCGGGCGGCGGAAAGCGTTTCAAGCGCAGCCATTTCCAGCGACGGCACGCCCAGCCAATCGAATTCGCTGACCGTTGCGGCGGGCGCCAGATCCATCTCGGCCAAATCATCGAGCAAACCCTGCGCTTCACTCAAATGCGCGGCGCTGCGGGCGATGGTGGCCACGGCCTGTGGCCAACGCTGAGTGAGCGCTGGAAAAATCTGCTGGCGAAGGTAATTGCGAGAAAACTGCTGATCAGCGTTCGACGGATCCTCGATCCAGCTCAACCGATGCTCGACGGCATAGGCCTCGAGTTCAGCCCGCGACACCTCAAGCAACGGCCGCAGCAAAAAACCACTACCCAAAGGACGCTGCGACGGGATCGCCGACAAACCTCTCACCCCTGCCCCGCGCAACAGGCGGAACAAGAGGGTTTCCGCCTGATCGTTCTGGTGCTGCGCCGTGAGTAGCAACTCATTGGTTTGAGTCGCCTCGACAAAGGCGCCATACCGCGCCTCGCGCGCCGCTCGCTCCAGGCTCGCCCCAGGCTGAACCTGAACGTGAATAACCTCCAATGGCACCCCCAGGGCGTCACACACCGTCTGACAATGCCCCGGCCACGCATCAGCCGCAGCCTGGAGACCGTGATGGATGTGAATGGCTTTGAGTTCAGGCAGGGAGTGTTTTTTGGCGAGTTGCGCAAGAAGGTGCAGCAGAACGGTGGAGTCGAGACCACCGGAGAAAGCGACACGCCAGGTCGGCGCGGTGTGCCAGGGAGCCAGGCGTTTGAGAAGTGCAGCTGAAAGGCTCATGAACATCCCCAAACCTGTAGGAGCAAAGCTTGCTCGCGATGAACTTGTGGTGAGGAGGCTTGCCCCCCGTTCGGCGGCGTAGCCGTCGCAAAAAGGTCGATTCGTTCGATCGCATCGACTGTATTTGGGACTACTTCGTAGTCCAACGGGGGCAAGCCCCCTCACCACAACAAGACTCGCTCCTACAGAGAGCTGTGCTCGATCAGAGACCGTAGCTCATCAGGCGCTCATAACGACGGGCCAGCAGCGCGTCGTTGTCGAACTTCTTCAGCATCGCCAGTTGCGAGCTCAGTTCCGCACGGATCGAGGCAGCAGCAGCGGCCGGATCACGGTGCGCGCCACCCAGCGGCTCGCTGATCACTTTATCAACGATACCCAGGCCTTTCAGGCGCTCGGCGGTGATGCCCATGGCTTCAGCGGCATCCGGGGCTTTCTCGGCGGTTTTCCACAGGATCGAGGCGCAACCTTCCGGCGAGATCACCGCGTAGGTCGAGTACTGCAGCATGTTCAGCTGGTCGCAAACGCCGATCGCCAGCGCACCGCCGGAACCACCCTCACCGATCACGGTGGCGATGATTGGGGTTTTCAGGCGGGCCATGACACGCAGGTTCCAGGCAATCGCTTCGCTCTGGTTACGCTCTTCAGCGTCGATGCCAGGGTATGCACCCGGGGTGTCGATGAAGGTCAGGATCGGCATTTTGAAACGCTCGGCCATTTCCATCAGACGGCAGGCCTTGCGGTAGCCCTCAGGGCGCGGCATGCCGAAGTTGCGGCGAACCTTCTCGCGGACTTCACGGCCTTTCTGGTGGCCGATGATCATCACCGGCTGGTCGTCCAGACGGGCAACACCGCCGACAATCGCAGCGTCGTCGGAGAAGTGACGGTCACCGTGCAACTCATCGAACTCGGTGAAGATGTGTTCAATGTAGTCCAGGGTGTACGGGCGACGTGGGTGACGCGCCAGACGCGCGATCTGCCAGCTGGTCAACTTGCCGAAGATGTCTTCGGTGAGCGTGCTGCTCTTGTCCTGCAAGCGGGAGATTTCATCGCCGATATTCAGCGAATTGTCATTACCGACCAAGCGCAACTCTTCGATCTTGGCTTGCAGGTCGGCGATCGGCTGTTCGAAATCAAGAAAATTCGGGTTCATAGGCGTCCGTCTTGGGTCGACGTCCAAGAGAGCTTGGGCCGGCCGGTTGTCTATTCGCGCCCTACCTTAAGGGACAGGCGCGTTCAGGTCGAGATTAAAAATTGGGTCAAGGTCAAGGCCAAGCTTTCAAAAGTAAAGAATGGCACCTGACCGTCAACGGTATTGGAGGAAGACGTTGTCTCGCCCGAACTGGTCACGCAGGGCTTGAATCAAGGCATCCGCCGGATCGATTCGCCAGGTCTCGCTGAACTGCAACAAGGCCTTGGCGTCAGGACTGGTGTACTCCATGGTAATCGGACACGCACCACGATGACGCTTGAACAACTCACCCAGCCAGCGTAGCTGATCGCCTTTGAGGTCTTGGGTCTGGACCTTCAAGCGCAGGCTTTCGGCCAGGTTGGTGCGTGCGTCCTCCATGCTCATCACCCGCTTGACCCGCAAGCGCAGGCCACCGGAGAAGTCGTCATTGCTGACTTCGCCTTCGACCACCACCATCGCGTCAGTCTGCAACAGCGACTGCGCGGAATGGAACGCCTCGGCAAACAGCGACGCTTCGATCCGGCCCGAGCGGTCGTCGAGGGTGATGAACCCCATCTTGTCGCCCTTCTTGTTCTTCATTACCCGCAAGGCGATGATCATGCCCGCGACCGTCTGTGTATCACGCGCCGGTTTCAAATCGATGATGCGTTGACGGGCAAAGCGGCGGATTTCACCTTCGTATTCGTCAATCGGGTGACCGGTCAGGTACAGCCCCAGGGTATCTTTCTCCCCCTTCAGGCGCTCCTTGAGCGTCAGTTCCTTGGCCTTGCGGTGATTGGCGTAGACGTCGGCGTCTTCCTCGACAAACAGACCGCCAAACAGGTCGGCGTGGCCACTGTCGTGGGTCCGTGCGGTCTGCTCGGCCGCCTTGATCGCTTCTTCCATGGCCGTCAGCAAGACTGCGCGATTGCGGTCGATGTTGGCCTGATAGGCTTTCGGTTCGTCGTGGAAATACGGACCGAGTCGGTCCAGCGCACCACTGCGGATCAACCCGTCGAGGGTCCGCTTGTTGATGCGCTTGAGGTCGACTCGGGCGCAGAAATCGAACAGATCCTTGAATGGCCCCTCCAGGCGCGCTTCAGTAATTGCTTCAACCGGCCCTTCACCAACCCCCTTGATCGCCCCCAGACCGTAAATAATCCGGCCTTCGTCGTTCACCGTGAACTTGAACTCCGAGGTGTTCACGTCCGGCGCGTCGAGGCGCAGCTTCATGGTCCGCACTTCTTCGATCAAGGTCACGACCTTGTCGGTGTTGTGCATATCCGCCGAGAGTACCGCCGCCATGAACGGCGCCGGGTAGTGGGCTTTCAGCCAGGCAGTCTGGTACGACACCAGGCCGTAGGCGGCGGAGTGGGATTTGTTGAAGCCGTAACCGGCGAATTTTTCCACCAGGTCGAAAATGTTACCGGCAAGGTCGGCATCGATATTATTGGTCGCGCAACCTTCAATGAAACCGCCGCGCTGCTTGGCCATTTCTTCGGGTTTTTTCTTACCCATGGCCCGGCGCAGCATGTCCGCACCACCGAGGGTGTAGCCGGCCATGACCTGGGCAATCTGCATCACCTGTTCCTGATACAGGATGATGCCGTAGGTCGGCGCCAATACCGGCTTGAGGCCTTCGTACTGGTAATCCGAGTGCGGGTACGCCAGTTCGGCGCGCCCGTGTTTACGGTTGATGAAGTCATCCACCATGCCCGATTGCAACGGGCCTGGACGGAACAACGCCACGAGTGCGATCAAGTCTTCCAGGCAGTCGGGCTTGAGCTTTTTGATCAGCTCTTTCATGCCGCGCGACTCGAGCTGGAACACTGCGGTGGTTTCAGCTTTTTGCAGCAGCGTATAGGTCGGCTTGTCGTCCAGCGGGATAAACGCAATATCCAGCGGCGGCTCATTGACCTTGGCGCGGTCGCGGTTGATGGTTTTCAGTGCCCAATCGATGATGGTCAGGGTTCGCAGACCCAGGAAGTCGAACTTCACCAGACCGGCCGCCTCGACGTCATCCTTGTCGAACTGGGTTACCAGGCCACCACCTTCTTCGTCGCAATAGATCGGCGAGAAGTCGGTCAGCTTGGTCGGTGCGATCACCACACCACCGGCGTGCTTGCCGACGTTACGCACAACGCCTTCAAGCTTGCGCGCCATCTCCCAGATTTCCGCAGCCTCTTCATCGACCTTGATGAAGTCGCGGAGGATTTCTTCCTGCTCGTAGGCTTTTTCCAGGGTCATGCCGACTTCGAAGGGGATCATCTTCGACAGACGATCCGCCAAACCGTAGGACTTGCCCTGCACCCGCGCCACGTCACGGACCACAGCCTTGGCGGCCATGGAACCGAAGGTGATGATCTGGCTTACCGCGTTGCGGCCGTATTTCTCGGCCACGTAGTCGATCACCCGGTCACGACCGTCCATGCAGAAGTCGACGTCGAAGTCGGGCATGGATACCCGTTCCGGGTTCAGGAAACGTTCGAACAGCAGGTCATATTCCAGCGGGTCGAGGTCGGTGATCTTCTGCACATAGGCCACCAGCGACCCGGCACCCGACCCACGGCCAGGACCTACCGGTACGCCGTTGTTCTTGGCCCACTGGATAAAGTCCATAACGATCAGGAAGTAACCGGGGAAGCCCATCTGGATGATGATATCCAGCTCGAAATTCAACCGGTCGACATAGACCTGACGCTTGGCCTCGTAATCTTCGGTGGTGTCCTTGGGCAGCAGAACGCTCAAGCGCTCTTCCAGGCCGTCAAAGGAGACTTTGCGGAAATACTCGTCGATGGTCATGCCATCGGGAATCGGGAAGTTGGGCAGGAAGTGCTTGCCGAGCTTCACATCGATATTGCAGCGCTTGGCAATCTCGACGGTGTTTTCCAGCGCTTCGGGCAAGTCGCTGAACAACTCGGCCATTTCCTCGGCGCTTTTGAGGTATTGCTGGTCACTGTAGTTCTTCGAGCGGCGCGGATCGTCGAGCGCCCGCCCTTCACCGATGCATACGCGGGTTTCGTGAGCGGCGAAGTCTTCCTGCTTGATGAAGCGCACGTCGTTGGTGGCCACCAGCGGTGCGCCGATCTTGTCAGCCAGGGCCACGGCGGCGTGCAACTGTTCTTCGTCGTTGGGGCGATTGGTGCGCTGGATTTCCAGATAGAAGCGATCCGGGAATACGGCCATCCACTCACGGGCCAGAGTCTCGGCCTCATCAGGATTGCCACCGAGCAAGGCGATACCGATCTCGCCCTCCTTGGCCGCCGACAACATGATCAAGCCTTCGTTGGCCTCGGCCACCCACTCGCGCTCGATGATGACCTGGCCATTGCGCTGGCCATCGATAAAGCCACGCGAAATCAACTCGGTGAGGTTGCGGTAGCCAACGGCGTTCATCGCCAGGAAGCTGATCCGGCTCAGCGGATTGTCAGGATCCTTGTTCGACAGCCACAGGTCAGCGCCACAGATCGGCTTGATCCCGGCGCCCATGGCGTTTTTGTAGAACTTGACCAGGGAACACATGTTGTTCTGGTCGGTGACCGCCACGGCAGGCATGTTCATGCCGACCAGGGTCTTGACCAGCGGTTTGATCCGCACCAGACCGTCGACCAGGGAGTATTCAGTGTGCAGGCGTAGGTGAACGAATGAAGCCGGCATAGTGATCCTGTCTGAAAACGTGAAGACAACAAGGCCCGGATTGTACCGGGCCTTGGCAAAAACATCAGCCTTGTGACTAGCTCTCGATCAAACCCTCGCGGGCCTCATAAGCAAGGCGCACCGGCGCGAACGAACGCCGGTGAATTGGTGTCGGCCCCAGTCGGGCCAAGGCTTCCAGATGAACGGGCGTCGGGTAGCCTTTGTGGCCGCCGATACCATAACCCGGGTAAATCAATTCGAATGCCGCCATTTCGCGATCACGGCTGACTTTCGCCAGGATCGATGCTGCTGCGATGGCCGGGACCTTGCTATCGCCTTTAACCACCGCTTCAGCCGGCATGGCCAGCTTCGGGCAGCGGTTGCCGTCGATCATCGCCAGCTTCGGCGTGATGTGCAGACCTTCGACGGCACGCTGCATGGCCAGCATGGTGGCGTGCAGAATATTCAGCTCATCGATTTCTTCGACTTCGGCACGTGCGATGCACCAGCTCAGGGCTTTCTCGCAGATTTCGTCGTAGAGCTTTTCACGGCGTGCTTCGGTGAGCTTCTTCGAGTCATTGAGCCCGAGAATCGGCCGGTTCGGATCGAGGATCACCGCCGCCGTCACCACAGCGCCGCAAAGCGGGCCGCGACCCACCTCATCGACACCGGCGACCAGATCTTCGACGTCTGCGACGAGGGTAAAATCCAGACCCATTTGCATCTTTACGTTACTCACTGAGATTTGCCGATCAGATTGAGGACGGCATCTGCGGCCTGGTTCGAGGCGTCGCGACGCAAGGTCCGGTGAATCTGGTCAAAACCGGTGGTTTGCTCTTCACCGCCATCGATCAACGGCGACAGCGTCAGCGCCAATGCCTCGGGGGTCGCGTCGTCTTGCAGCAATTCGGGCACCAGCAGACGCTGGGCCAGTAAATTCGGCAAGGAGATGTAAGGGCTTTTCACCATGCGCTTGAGAATCCAGAACGTCAGCGGCGCCAGGCGGTAAGCCACGACCATCGGTCGCTTGTACAACAGCGCTTCCAGCGTGGCGGTTCCCGAAGCAATCAGCACCGCGTCGCAAGCGGCCAGCGCCTGATGGGAACGGCCATCGAGCAGGGTCACTGGCAAATCGCGGCCCGCCAACAGCTCTTCGAGCTGCACGCGGCGCTCGGGGCTGGCGCACGGCATGACGAACCGCACACCGGGGCGCATGGCCCGCAAACGCTCGGCGGTGTCGAGGAACAAGGCCCCCAGGCGCCCAACCTCCCCACCCCGACTGCCTGGCATCAGCGCAACCAATGGGGCGTCTTCTGGCAATCCCAGTTCGGCGCGCGCAGCCGTGCGGTCAGCCTCAAGGGGGATTGCATCGGCCAGGGAATGACCGACAAACCGCACCGGCACGCCTTTCTCTTCGTAGAATTTGGCTTCAAACGGGAACAGCGTGAGCATCAGATCGCAGCCTTCGCGAATCTTCAGCACGCGCTTTTGACGCCATGCCCAAACCGATGGGCTGACGTAATGCACGGTCTTGATCCCGGCCTGACGCAGTTTGAGTTCGATGTTAAGGGTGAAATCCGGAGCGTCGATGCCGATGAAAACATCCGGCTTTTCGGCTATGAGGGTCGCGATCAGTTTTTTGCGACGAGCCAACAGCTCACGCAAGCGACCGAGCACCTCGACCAGGCCCATGACCGCCAGACGCTCCATCGGGAAGTAAGACGTCAGGCCTTCAGCCTGCATCAGCGGACCGCCGACACCGATGAACTCAACCGCAGGATGCTGTGCCTTGAGCGCCCGCATCAGACCTGCGCCCAGAATATCGCCGGAGGCTTCGCCCGCCACCAGTGCAACACGCAGACTGGCCATGATTAACGGGTGATGCCGCGAGTCGAAGACTGAATGGAGTCACGGAATATCGCGACTTCCGGAAACTCTTCCGACGGCTCGGCCAACTCGGCAAGCGCTTGTTCGACTGTCAAACCCTGGCGATAAACCACTTTGTAGGCACGGCGTAATGCGTGGATCGCCTCTTCGCTGAAACCACGGCGACGCATGCCTTCGAAGTTCATGCTGCGGGCTTCGGCAGGGTTGCCGAACACCGTGACATAGGCTGGAACATCCTTGCCAATGGCTGTGCCCATACCGGAAAAACTGTGGGCGCCAATATGGCAATACTGATGAACCAGGGTAAAGCCTGACAGGATCGCCCAGTCATCGACATGCACATGACCAGCCAACGCGGTGTTGTTGACCAGGATGCAGTTATTGCCGATAACGCTGTCATGACCAATGTGGGCATAGGCCATGATCAGGTTGTGGTCGCCCAGGGTCGTTTCGGAACGATCCTGAACGGTGCCACGGTGAATCGTCACGCCTTCACGGATCACATTGTGGTCACCGATCACCAGACGGGTTTCTTCACCCTTGTACTTCAAATCGGGCGTGTCCTCACCTACCGAGGAAAACTGGTAAATGCGGTTGTGCTTACCAATACGCGTCGGCCCTTTGAGAATCACGTGCGGGCCAATCACTGTTCCCTCGCCGATTTCCACACCAGCGCCGATGATCGACCATGGGCCGACCTCGACGTCGTCGGCCAGAATGGCCGTCGGATCGATGATTGCGCGAGGGTCAATCAAACTCATAGTTTGCGTTCCGCACAGATGATTTCAGCAGAGCAGACTGGCTTGCCATCGACCGAAGCCTGGCATTCGAACTTCCAGATCTGACGCTTGCAACTGATGAACTTGGCTTCAAGAATCAACTGATCGCCCGGCAGAACCGGCTGGCGGAAACGCAGCTTGTCGGAGCCGACGAAGTAGTAAAGCGTGCCATCGGCCGGCTTGACGTCGAGCATTTTGAAACCAAGGATCCCGGCAGCCTGAGCCATCGCTTCAATGATCAATACGCCTGGCATGATTGGATGCGCCGGGAAGTGACCATTGAAGAACGGCTCGTTGATGCTGACATTCTTGTAGGCGCGAATGCGCTTGCCCTCAACATCCAGCTCCACTACCCGGTCCACCAACAGGAACGGGTAACGGTGAGGCAGGTATTCGCGAATCTCGTTGATGTCCATCATTTCGGGGGGAAGCCTATGTAAAGATTGGGAGCGCGCGACTGACGCACACTCCTCTAGCAAATCAAGGAGGCAGTCTAACGGCTGTGCACACTTGATATGGAAATGGTATCAGCCATCTGATGAAGCATTGCCGTCAGGGGTCACGTCCCCAACACGCTTTTCCAGCTGTCGCAGACGTCGCGCGATATCATCGAGTTGACGGATACGTGCGGCGCTTTTGCGCCACTCGGCAGCCGGTTGCATAGCTGTCCCGGAGGAATAGGAACCCGGCTCGGTAATCGAGTGAGTCACCATGGTCATCCCGGTCAGGAATACGTTGTCGCAAATATCAATGTGTCCGACCAGCCCCACACCACCTGCCAGCATGCAGTGCTTGCCGATTTTGGTGCTGCCGGAAATCCCCACGCACGCCGCCATGGCGGTGTGATCACCGACTTGCACGTTGTGGGCGATCTGAATCTGGTTATCGAGCTTCACGCCATTGCCGATGATGGTGTCAGCCAACGCACCGCGGTCGATGGCGGTATTCACGCCAATCTCCACATCGTCACCGATCAATACCCCACCCACCTGGGCGATCTTCTGCCAGATGCCTTTTTCGTTGGCAAAACCAAAGCCTTCACCACCGAGCACGGCACCGGACTGAATCACCACGCGCTTGCCGATGCGTACATCGTGGTACAGCGTCACACGCGGGGCCAACCAGCCGCCCTCACCGATCTCGCTGCGCGCACCGATGAAGCAGTGGGCACCGACCGTCACGCCAGCGGCAATTCGCGCAGCACTTTCGATCACGGCAAACGCGCCAATGCTCGCAGCCGGATCAACCACTGCGTCCGCTGCCACCACCGCTGTCGGATGGATACCGGCAGCAGCCTTGGGCTTGGGGTCGAACAGATGGGAAACCCGGGCATACGCCGCATACGGATCAGGCACAACCAGCGCATCACCGGCAAAACCTTCTGCGTCAGCGGCCTTCAGCAACACTGCTGCGGCCTGGCTGTCAGCCAGATATTTACGGTATTGGGGGTTTGCCAGAAAGCTCAACTGAGCTGGGCCAGCCTCCTGCAAGGTGGCTAGCCCAGTGATTTCTTTCTCCGCGGAGCCACGGAGAGTGGCCCCGAGGAACTCGGCCAATTGACCGAGCTTTATAGTCGCTGTCATGGATTACTTCAGCTGATTCATGCGCTCGATAACCTGGCGAGTGATGTCGTACTGAGGCTTGACATCAATCACTGCGCCACGCTCGAAGACCAGGTCAAAAGCACCTTTCTTGATGACTTCTTCCACAGCGCTGTCCAGTTTCGGCTTGAGCTGCTTCAGCATTTCACGGTCAGCAACGGCTTTGGCTTCGTTCAGTTCTTTGGACTGGAACTGGAAGTCACGGGCCTTTTGCTTGAACTCAAGCTCAAGACGCTCACGCTCGCCCTGGGCCATTTTGTCGCCACCGCTTACCAGACGATCCTGAATGCCTTTGGCACTGCTTTCCAGGGTTTTCAGCTTGGTCAGCTGTGGCCCGAACTTCTTCTCGGCATCCACGGCGTACTTCTTCGCCGCGTCAGATTCCAGCAGAGCCATTTGATAGTTCAGTACCGCGATTTTCATTTCGGCAAATGCCGGGGTTGCTACCAGGACAGTTGCCAGGAGAACCAATTGAGTCAACTTACGCACGATGCACTCCTACAAAATCCATTGTCGTTATCTTGGATCAGGCTATTAGAAAGTCTGACCGAGGGAGAATTGGAACACCTGAGTCTCCGCATTGCTGTCCGGTTTCTTGACCGGCATTGCCAAGGCAAAGCTCAACGGACCAAGGGCGGTAACCCATGTCACACCCACACCCACCGAACTGGCCATATTGCTCAGGCTGATGTCGTTGCACTGAGTATTGGAAAGACTGCCATTGGTATTCCTGACCTGCTCGCACTTGGAGTCGAACACGTTACCGACGTCCCAGAACACAGAGGTACGCAGGGATCGCTGGTCCTTGACGAAAGGCAATGGGAAGAGAACTTCTACACCACCTTGAATCAGGACGTTACCACCGAATGGCAGCGGATCCTGATCCGGATCGGCGAGAGTGCCTGCGTTACCTGTACCGTTTGCACCGCCAGCACCCCGACTCGGCGTACTACGAGGCCCCAATGTACTGTCCTTGAAACCGCGTACCGAGTTGAAACCACCAGCATAATAGTTCTCGTAGAACGGCAGCCCACTCGTAGAACCATAACCATCACCGTAACCCAGCTCGGTGTGCAGGCGCATGGTGTAGTTCTCAGACAATGGCTGGAACAACTGACCACGGTAGTCGAGCTTGAAGAATGACAGATCGCTGCCCGGGGTAGTGGCTTCCAGTGTCAGGCTTTGCGAGTGACCACGGGTCGCCAGCACGCCTTTGTTCAGGGTCGATTCAGACCAACCGGCCGAAGCCTTGAAGTTCAGGTACTGGTCGCCTTCCGTGTTAACAAAGTTGAAAATCTCGTCAACGGTGTACTGACCGGTCTTGATCTTGTCTTGCTGCGCCGTCAGACCAAAGGTCAGACGCGAAGTCTCGCTGATCGGATAACCGACGTTGACACCCGCGCCCAAGCTGTCTACCGCATAGCTCGATACGTTGACGTCGAGGTTTTTGTAGTCAGTGGTGCGATAGAAAGCGTTGTAACCCAGGCTCACGCCATCGGCTGTCCAGTAGGGGTCGACATAACCGAAGTTATAACGGCTCTGGTATTGGCTACGGGTCAAGCCGATGCTGACCTTGTTACCGGTACCCAGGAAGTTGTTCTGGGTAATCGAACCACCCAGGATCAAACCGGCGCTCTGAGCAAAACCAACGCTGGCGGTAATCGAACCGGAAGGTTGCTCTTCAACGGCGTAGTTCACGTCAACCTGGTCATCGACACCTGGTACGGCCGGAGTCTCGACGTTGACCTCCTTGAAGAAGCCCAGACGTTCCAGACGGGTCTTGGACTGGTCGATCAGGTAAGTCGAAGCCCAGCCACCTTCCATCTGGCGCATTTCACGACGGAGCACTTCGTCTTCCGACTTGGTGTTGCCGCGGAAGTTGATACGGTTTACGTAGGCACGCTTGCCCGGATCGACCACAAAGGTGATATCAACGGTGTGATCGTCGTCATGCGGGGTCGGTACGCCGTTGACGTTGGCGAAGGTGTAGCCCTCGTTACCCAGGCGACGGGTGATCAACTCGGAAGTCGTGGTCATCAGCTTACGCGAGAACACCTGACCTTTTTGCACCAGCAGCAGCGCCTTGACCTGGTCTTCAGGGACCTTCAGGTCTCCGCTGAGCTTCACGTCACGAACGTTGTACTTCTGACCTTCGTTGATGTTGACGGTGATATAGACGTGCTTTTTGTCCGGAGTGATCGACACCTGGGTCGAAGCGATATCCATGTTGATATAGCCACGGTCCAGGTAGTAGGAACGCAGACGTTCCAGGTCACCGGAAAGTTTCTCACGAGCATACTTGTCATCGTTCTTGAAGAACGACAACCAGTTGCTGGTCTTGAGTTCGAACAGGTCGATCAGGTCTTCGTCAGGGAAAACCGTGTTACCCACCACGTTGATGTGCTGGATAGCCGCGACAGTGCCTTCGTTGATATTGACCTTCAAACCAACGCGGTTGCGCGGCTGAGGAACAACTTCAGTGTCAACGGTGGCCGAGTAGCGACCTTGAGCGACGTACTGGCGCTGCAGCTCGTTACGCACGCCTTCAAGCGTCGCACGCTGGAAGATCTCGCCTTCGGCCAGACCGGATTGTTTAAGGCCTTTCATCAGGTCTTCAGTGGAGATCGCCTTGTTGCCTTCGATCTCGATACTGGCGACCGACGGGCGCTCGACTACAGTAATGACCAGGACATTGCCATCGCGGCCCAGCTGGATATCTTGAAAGAAACCGGTTTTGAACAGCGCACGAGTGGATTCCACCAGGCGACGATCATCCGCCTGTTCACCGACGTTCAACGGCAAGGCACCAAAGACGCTACCCGCGGATACCCGCTGGAGGCCATTGATACGAATATCGGAGATAGTGAAGGACTCGGCGTGAACTTCGGCGATCATCAATACGGTGAGAACCGCAGTTAGCAGCAGACGTTTCATGAAGTCCTTTCTTATTCCAACTGGCAATAAACAAACTGCCGCAAAATGCGGCAGATTCGCAATTCAGCGAAGCGTTACAGTCGACCCAGATCGTTGACCAGAGCAAGCAACATCACCCCGATCACCAAACTGATACCGATCTGTATCCCCCAACTCTGCACCCGATCCGACAAGGGACGACCACGCGCCCACTCGATCAGATAAAACAACAGATGCCCCCCATCCAGTACAGGAATGGGCAGCAAATTCAGAACCCCCAAGCTAATACTCAGATAAGCCAGGAAATTCAGGAAATCAGCGACACCCGACTGGGCAGAAGCGCCCGCCACTTTAGCAATGGTTATCGGTCCACTCAAGTTTTTTACCGAGAGCTCGCCGAACAACATTTTCTTTAGTGAATCAAGGGTCAGCACACTCATGGTCCAGGTGCGTCGAGCACCTTCGCCAATCGCGGCCACGGGACCGTAGCTGACCTCGCGAATCATCTCTGGTGGCCAATCGATAGCCTTCACCCCGGCACCCAGATAACCACTGGCTACTTTCGCCTTGTCGCGAGTTGCCAAGGTAACCGGGACGTCGATTTGAGCACCGTCACGCTCGATATGCAGCACAATTTTGGTATCAGGACGCACACGCACCCAATCGACCACTTGCTGCCAATCGGTCAGCGCCTGGCCATCGAGCGCCAGCAGACGGTCACCGGTCTTCAGGCCTGCTGCCTGCGCCGGGCCCTTAGGGTCCAGCTCTGCCAACACAGGCGGCAATGCCGGACGCCAAGGACGGATACCCAACGAACGAATCGGGTCCGGCTCATCAGCCCCCTTGAGCCAGTGATCCAGGACCAGCTCGCGCGGCGAATCGGCGGTAGAGCCCTGTTCGCGCACCAGCAATTGCAATGAACCACTTTCACCAAGACGCCGGACCAGTTGCAGATTCACCGCTGCCCAACCCGAAGTCGGCTCACCATCGATGGCGACGATTTCCTGCCCCGGACTCAAACCGGCCTTGGCGGCCATGCTGCCGACTTCAACGGCGCCGATGACAGGACGCACCTGCTCGGTGCCAAGCATCGCCAGCACCCAGAAAAACGCCAATGCCAACAAAAAGTTGGCGATAGGCCCGGCAGCTACGATGGCAATGCGCTGACGAACGGATTTGCGATTGAAGGCCTGATCAAGCTGCTCGGCCGGCACTTCGCCTTCACGCTCATCAAGCATCTTCACGTAACCACCCAAAGGGATGGCAGCGATCACGAACTCGGTGCCACGCCGGTCATGCCAGCGCAGCAATGGCAGGCCGAAGCCCACGGAGAAACGCAGAACCTTGACGCCGCAGCGACGCGCGACCCAGAAATGGCCAAATTCATGGAAGGTGACCAGCACGCCCAAAGCCACCAGGGTGCCGACAATCATATAGAGCGCGCTCATCTACTTTCTCCGCAATCCTATTCAGTGCTGCCGTGGGCAAACCCGCCGCAACACCTATCGCCCGTGACGACTCAACCAACGCTCGGCCAGGACACGCGCTTTCGCGTCCGCAGTGAAAACCGCATCGAGATCATCGACCGAAACCACAGGTTCGAGGTTTAGCACCTCCTCAATGATACTCGCGATCTCCAGGTAACGGACACGTCCATCGAGAAAGGCTGCAACAGCTACCTCATTCGCGGCGTTCAGCATGGCCGGAGCACTGTTCCCGGCCTCTGCCGCCTGGCGCGCCAGACGCAAGCACGGGAAACGCTCTTCGTCAGGCGCCTGGAAGTCCAGACGCGCGATTGCAAACAGGTCCAGCGGCGCAACCCCGGAGTCGATGCGCTCAGGCCATGCCAGTGCATTGGCGATCGGCGTCCGCATATCCGGATTACCCAACTGCGCCAATACCGAACCATCAACATAGTCGACCAGCGAATGAATCACGCTTTGCGGATGAATCACCACCTCAACCTGTGACGGCTTGGCATCAAACAGCCAACAGGCCTCGATCAGCTCCAGGCCTTTGTTCATCATGCTGGCCGAGTCGACCGAAATCTTGCGCCCCATCGACCAATTGGGATGGGCACATGCCTGCTCTGGCGTAACATGCGCCAACTCAGCCATGGATGTCTGCCGGAACGGACCGCCAGAAGCTGTCAGTAAAATCCGTCGAACGCCTACAGCGCCGAGCCCACGAGAAAAATCTGCGGGCATGCACTGAAAGATCGCATTGTGCTCGCTGTCGATCGGCAGCAGCACCGACCCGCTCTTGTGCACGGCCTGCATGAACAGGGCGCCGGACATCACCAGCGCTTCCTTGTTGGCCAGCAGAATCTTCTTGCCCGCCTCCACCGCCGCCAGCGTCGGACGCAACCCCGCCGCACCGACAATCGCCGCCATCACCGCATCGACTTCAGCGTCGGAAGCGACCTGACACAGACCCTCCTCCCCCACCAGCACGCGCGTAGAAAGGCCCGCAGCCCGCAAATCGTCTTGCAGACGCCGGGCAGCCACGGGCTCCGGCACAACAGCAAAGCGCGGCACATGGCGGACGCACAAAGCCAACAGCTCACTCAGGCGAGAGAAGCCGCTCAAGGCAAAGACTTGATAGCGCTCGGGATGACGCGCGATGACATCAAGGGTGCTCAGGCCAATAGAGCCGGTCGCCCCCAGGACAGTGATCTGTTGTGGGCGGCTCACGATGCAGCCATCCACAGCAATACCGCAAACACCGGAATCGCCGCAGTGAGACTGTCGATACGATCCAGAATGCCGCCATGACCCGGCAGCAGATTACTGCTGTCCTTGATACCCGACTGGCGCTTGAACATACTTTCGGTCAAATCGCCGACCACCGAGATAAACACGATAATCGCCGCGCCGATCAACCCTTTCAGCATCTCGCCGACCGTCCAGTCACGCACCAGACCAACAATGGCGGTGATCACCAGACTCAGCAGCAAGCCGCCGTACACGCCTTCCCAGCTCTTGCCAGGGCTGACCTGCGGAGCAAGCTTGCGCTTGCCGAATGCCCGACCGGAAAAGTAAGCGCCAATATCTGCGCCCCAGACCAATACCATCACCGCCATGATCAACCAGTTACCCAGCGGCTCTTGCTTGATCAGGATCAAACCTTGCCAGGCCGGCAACAGGATCAGCAGGCCGATAACCAGTTTGCAGGCCGCACTGGACCAATGCTCACTGGTCTTGGGATAGGTCAGCACCAGATAGGTTGCCACCGCCCACCAAAGCACGGCAGCCCCCAGCACCCAAGGCGAAAGCCCCGGCAACACGTGCATGACAAACAGCATCGCCGCGACCACCGCGGCATAAGCGACACGCATCGGTTGAGCAGTGAAACCTGCCAGACGCGCCCATTCCCAGGCACCAAGAGTCACGACCAGGCCGATAAACAGCGCAAAACCGGAGCCCTCGAGCAGAAAAAATCCGCACAGGGCGATCGGCAGCAGGATCAGCGCAGTGATGATTCGTTGTTTAAGCATTAAACCCGGGCTCCAGCCTCGACCTGCTCACTCGTTTTACCGAAGCGGCGCTGGCGAGAAGCGAAATCGGCCAATGCATTACGCATGGCTTCGTGTTTGAAGTCCGGCCAGAACAGGTCGGAGAAATAAAGCTCGGAGTACGCCAATTGCCACAGCAGGAAGTTGCTGATGCGATGCTCGCCACCGGTACGAATGCACAAATCCGGCAACGGCAAATCACCGGTAGCCAGACAGGTCTGCAGCAATTGCGGAGTAATGTCGTCCGGACGTAAATGCCCGGCCTGAACCTCTCGCGCCAGACGTTGGGCTGCCTGGGCGATATCCCATTGGCCGCCGTAGTTGGCCGCGATCTGCAGGACAAAACGATTGGCGCCGACGGTCATTGCCTCCGCCTCACGCATGGCGGCCTGAAGCTCGGGATGAAAGCGCGAACGATCGCCGATAATACGCAACGTGATGTTGTTGTCGTTGAGGCGCTTGGCCTCGCGACGCAACGCCTTGAAAAACAAATCCATCAAGGCGCTGACTTCATCGGCCGGACGCTGCCAGTTTTCACTGGAGAAGGCGAACAGGGTCAGTACTTCAACCCCGGCCTCAGCGCATACCTCAATAACCGCGCGCACAGCATCGACGCCAGCCTTGTGCCCGGCAACACCGGGCAAGAAACGTTTTTTTGCCCAGCGATTATTACCATCCATGATGATCGCGACGTGGCGCGGCACCGAGGACAGCACTGGCTGCTTGGTCTTTTCCATGAAGGCGTCCTGACCCCTTATACGGCCATCAGGTCCTTTTCTTTGTCTTCAGTGAGCTTGTTGATCTGAGCCTCGAAGTCTTTGATCAACTTGTCGATATCGGCACTCGCGCGACGCTCTTCGTCTTCGCTGATTTCCTTATCCTTGACCAGCTTCTTCAGGTCGCCCAGTGCATCACGGCGAATATTACGCACCGCGACACGAGCATCTTCGGCTGCGCTGCGCGCTTGCTTGGTGAAGCCCTTGCGGGTTTCCTCGGTCAAGGCCGGCATGGAGATCAGCAGCAACTCACCCAGGTTCGTCGGGTTGAGGTTCAGGCCAGCACTCTGGATCGCCTTGTCGACCGCGGCGAGCATGTTGCGCTCGAAAGCCACGACTTGCAGGGTCCGGGAGTCCTTCACGGTGACGTTGGCCACACTGCTCAAAGGAGTATCCGAACCGTAGTAAGGCACCATCACGCTACCCAGGATGCTTGGGTGCGCCTTGCCTGTACGAATCTGACCAAAAGCGTGGGCCAGGGACTCCAGGGATTTGGTCATGCGCTCTTGAGCGTCTTTCTTGATTTCGTTGATCATTGCTCGCCTTCCTCGATCAGGGTTCCTTCAGCGCCGCCATGTACGATGTTCAGCAGGGCGCCGGGCTTGTTCATATTAAATACGCGCAGCGGCATCTTGTGGTCGCGGCACAGGCAAATAGCCGTCAGATCCATCACACCCAGCTTACGATCCAGTACTTCATCGTAGGTCAGATGATCGAACTTCTCGGCATGCGGGTCTTTGAATGGGTCAGCGGTGTACACACCATCAACCTTGGTCGCCTTCAACACAACGTCAGCATCGATCTCGATCGCACGCAAGCAGGCTGCCGAGTCGGTGGTGAAGAACGGGTTGCCGGTACCGGCAGCGAAAATGACCACTTCCTTGGAGTTCAGGTGACGCATGGCTTTGCGGCGATCGTAGTGATCGGTCACGCCTACCATCGAAATAGCCGACATCACGATGGCCGAGATATTCGCACGTTCCAGCGCATCACGCATGGCCAGGGCGTTCATCACAGTGGCAAGCATGCCCATGTGGTCGCCAGTCACCCGATCCATGCCGGCCGCACTCAGTGCCGCGCCGCGGAACAGATTACCACCACCAATCACCAGACCGACCTGAACACCGATACCGACCAGTTGGCCGACTTCCAGTGCCATGCGATCCAGAACCTTGGGGTCGATCCCGAACTCTTCGGAGCCCATCAAGGCCTCGCCGCTAAGCTTGAGTAGAATGCGTTTATAGCGAGCCTGATAACCACTGCCCTGCTGAGCCATTGCGAATCTCTCCTGCGGCGTATTTTAAAAAATTCTTGCGGGCTGTTTGCAGCCTGCGTTTACTCTAACGTGACGCTGTCACAGCGCCATCGGAACACGGCTTTGTAAGCCAGTTCCGACGGAAAACCAAATAAATTGGCTTCCCCATCTGAAAAGAGGCTGCGCGCGTAAGCGGGCAGCCTCTTCAGGGCGACAGTTAAAAAACCGTCTTACTGCTTGGCAGCAGCCAGTTGAGCAGCAACTTCTTCAGCGAAGTTGTCGACTGGCTTCTCGATGCCTTCGCCTACTTTGAAGTAAGTGAAAGAAACGATTTCAGCACCGGCTTTCTTGGCCAGTTCGCCAACCTTGATTTCAGGGTTCTTGACGAACGCCTGCTCAACCAGGCTCGCTTCAGCCAGGAACTTGCTGATACGGCCTTTGACCATGTTTTCAACGATGTTTTCTGGCTTGCCGGCGATTTTGTCAGCGTTGAGGGTCAGGAACACGCCTTTCTCGCGCTCGATCGCTTCAGCGGAAACTTCCGACGGCAGCAGGAATTCAGGGTTGGTAGCCGCTACGTGCATAGCGATGTCTTTGGCCAGCTCAACGTCGCCGCCCTTCAGAACAACAGCTACACCGATCTTGTTGCCGTGCAGGTAACCACCGACAACATCACCTTCAACGCGAGTCAGGCGACGGATGTTGACGTTTTCGCCAACCTTGCCGACCAATACCAGGCGAGCAGCTTCTTGAGCTTCGATCAGAGGCTCAACGGTAGTCATCTTGTCGGCGAACGCTTTTTCAACGCTAGCAGCAACAAATACCTTGAAGTCGTCCTGCAGAGCCAGGAAGTCAGTCTGCGAGTTCACTTCCAGCAGGACTGCGGATTTACCGTCTTCTTTCAGAGCGATCGCGCCTTCAGCAGCAACGTTGCCTGCTTTTTTGGCAGCCTTGATGGCGCCCGAAGCACGCATGTCATCAATGGCTTTCTCGATGTCGCCGCCAGCCTTGGTCAAGGCTTTCTTGCAGTCCATCATGCCTTCGCCAGTACGCTCGCGCAGTTCTTTGACCAACGCTGCAGTAATCTCTGCCATTTCAAAATTCCTCTTGGATAGGTTATCAACCATTCCACCCGATCGAACGGGCGTTCAATTCTTCCCGAACCACCCTTGTTAGCTGCTGCACATTACAGATGCAGTAGCGGCATCCTGAAAACAGGCGCCAACAAATGGTTTTCGAGGTGGCAAAAAGGGGGCCAAGCCCCCTTTTTGCTTACTGAGTCAACGCCAAGGCGTCAATTACTCAGCTGCTGCTACCGGAGCTTCTTCAACGAACTGCTCGGTGCCGCCAGCAACGTGGTTGCGACCGCGGATTACAGCGTCAGCCATCGAACCCATGTACAGCTGGATAGCGCGGATTGCGTCATCGTTGCCTGGGATGATGTAGTCAACGCCTTCCGGGCTGCTGTTGGTATCGACTACGCCGATAACCGGGATGCCCAGCTTGTTGGCTTCGGTGATCGCGATGCGCTCGTGATCAACGTCGATAACGAACAGTGCGTCAGGCAGACCGCCCATGTCCTTGATACCACCCAGGGAACGATCGAGCTTTTCCAGGTCGCGAGTGCGCATCAGCGCCTCTTTCTTGGTCAGCTTGGCGAAAGTACCGTCTTCGGCTTGCACTTCAAGGTCACGCAGACGCTTGATGGAAGCACGGATGGTTTTGAAGTTGGTCAGCATGCCGCCCAACCAGCGGTGATCGACGTACGGCGAACCGCAACGTGCTGCTTCTTCAGCAACGATCTTGCCAGCGGAACGCTTGGTGCCGACGAACAGAATCTTGTTTTTGCCCTGGGCCAGACGCTCTACGAAAGTCAGAGCTTCGTTGAACATTGGCAGGGTTTTTTCAAGGTTGATGATGTGGATCTTGTTACGCGCGCCGAAAATGTACTTACCCATTTTCGGGTTCCAGTAACGGGTCTGGTGACCGAAGTGCACACCGGCCTTCAGCATATCGCGCATGTTGACTTGGGACATGATAGTTCCTTAATAAGTCGGGTTTGGCCTCCACGTATCCCAATGACCAACCAGCAGCATCAGCTGAAGGCACCCAGGTCATCGTGTCGACACGTGTGTGGATTTAAGCTTTTCGGGGTATACCCGGAAAGCGGCGCATTTTATATCACAAGGAGGGCGAAAACGAAACCCGGATTCTTAAAACCTGATCAGTGCGTTGGTTCCGGCCCTTGGAATCCCCCCAGAATGCGCCATTCTATAGAGAGAAGCGATGCACAGAGGCGCGGACTCGCCGTGATCGTCTGTTAGAATCGTGTTTTTCAGGGCTGCGAGCAGCATCACGCAGGCCCATTCCGTATAGAAAGCGCCACTGAGCGTAGAGAGAACCTGTATGACCGTCACCCTCAAAACCCCAGAGGACATCGCAAAAATGCGGATCGCCGGCAAGCTTGCCGCCGATGTGCTGGAAATGATTGCCGAATACGTCAAGCCGGGCGTCACGACCGAAGAGCTGGACCGCATCTGCCACGACTACATCGTCAACGAGCAGAAAGCCATCCCTGCCCCGCTCAACTACAAAGGCTTTCCAAAGTCGATCTGCACCTCGATCAACCACGTGGTCTGCCACGGCATCCCGAACGAGAAGCCGCTGAAAGACGGCGACACGCTGAACATCGACGTCACTGTGATCAAGGATGGCTATCACGGCGACACCAGCCGCATGTTCCACGTCGGCACCGTGCCGGTCTGGGCCGAGCGCCTGTCGCAAGTCACCCAGGAATGCATGTACAAGGCCATCGAACTGGTCAAGCCCGGCTGCCGCCTCGGCGATATCGGCGAAGTCATCCAGAAGCACGCTGAAAAGAATGGCTTCTCGGTGGTTCGCGAGTTCTGCGGCCACGGCATCGGCAAGGTGTTCCACGAAGAACCGCAAATCCTGCATTACGGCCGCGCCGGTACCGGCATGGAACTGAAAGCCGGCATGACCTTCACCATCGAGCCGATGATCAATCAGGGCCGTGCCGACACCAAGGTCCTCGGCGATGGCTGGACCGCGATCACCAAGGATCGCAAGCTGTCGGCGCAGTGGGAGCACACCCTGCTGGTGACCGAAACCGGCTACGAGATCTTCACCCTGCGCAGCGATGACACCATCCCTCGCGTTTCGGCCTGATCCGACAAGTTCCGCACCCAGCCTATAGAAGGAAAGCCAATCGATGCCGCAGGTGGATCCCGAACTTTTCGACCGCGGCCAGTTCCAGGCCGAACTGGCCCTGAAGGCAAGCCCGATCGCGGCCTTCAAGAAGGCCATCCGCCAGGCACAAGAGGTGCTCGACGCGCGATTTCGCAGCGGACGGGATATTCGCCGGCTAATAGAAGATCGCGCCTGGTTCGTCGACAACATCCTGCAACAGGCCTGGGAGCAGTTCAATTGGAGTGAAGACGCCGACATCGCGCTGGTCGCGGTCGGCGGCTACGGTCGCGGCGAACTGCACCCCTACTCCGACATCGATTTGCTGATTCTGCTGGACAACGCCGATCACGAAGTTTTCCGCGACTCCATCGAGCGTTTTCTGACGCTGCTATGGGACATCGGCCTGGAAGTTGGCCAGAGCGTACGCTCGGTGGACGAATGCGCCGAACAAGCCCGCGCCGACCTGACCATCATCACCAACCTGATGGAGAGCCGCACCATTGCCGGCCCCGAGCACTTGCGCCAGCGCATGCTCGATGTCACCAGCACTGAGCACATGTGGCCGGCCAAGGATTTTTTCCTGGCCAAACGTGCTGAACAGAAGGCACGTCACCACAAATACAACGACACCGAATACAACCTGGAACCCAACGTCAAAGGCTCGCCTGGCGGCCTACGGGATATTCAGACGATTCTGTGGGTGGCACGCCGCCAATACGGCACGCTGAACCTGCGCGCACTGGCGGGCGAAGGCTTCCTGGTCGAAAGCGAAAACGCCCTTCTCGCCTCGTCCCAGGAGTTTTTGTGGAAGGTTCGTTACGCCCTGCACATGCTTGCTGGCCGCGCCGAAGACCGCTTGCTGTTCGATCACCAACGCTCGATCGCCGGGCTGCTGGGCTTTGAAGGCGATGACGCCAAGCACGCCATCGAAAACTTCATGCAGCAGTACTACCGGGTGGTGATGAGCATTGCCCAGCTCAGCGACCTGATCATCCAGCATTTCGAGGAAGTCATCCTCGCGCCGGAAGATGAAGCGCCGCCGCAACCGATCAACTCGCGCTTCCAGTTGCATGACGGCTACATCGAGGCGATCAACACCAACGTGTTCAGACGCACACCGTTTGCCATGCTGGAAATTTTCGTGCTGATGGCTCAACAGCCGGAAATCAAGGGCGTGCGGGCTGACACCATTCGTCTGCTGCGCGAACACCGGCACCTGATCGATGACGACTTCCGCAACGACATTCGCAATACCAGCCTGTTCATCGAACTGTTCAAATGCAAGATCGGCATCCACCGCAACCTGCGACGGATGAACCGTTACGGCATTCTCGGGCGCTACCTGCCAGAGTTCGGTTTTATCGTCGGGCAGATGCAGCACGACCTGTTCCATATTTATACGGTCGACGCCCACACCCTGAACCTGATCAAACACCTGCGTAAGCTGCAGTACACCCAGGTGTCCGAGAAATTCCCGCTGGCCAGCAAGCTCATGGGCAAACTGCCCAAGCCGGAGCTGATCTACCTTGCCGGGCTGTACCACGACATTGGCAAGGGCCGGCATGGCGATCACTCGGATATTGGGGCGGTCGACGCCGAAGCGTTTTGCCAACGCCATCAACTGCCCCTGTGGGACAGCCGACTGATTGTCTGGCTGGTGCAAAACCACCTGGTGATGTCGACCACCGCCCAGCGCAAAGACCTGTCCGACCCGCAAGTGATCCACGACTTCGCGCAGATCGTCGGCGACGAAACCCGCCTCGACTACCTGTACGTGCTGACCGTTTCGGACATCAACGCCACCAACCCGACGCTGTGGAACTCCTGGCGCGCCAGTCTGTTGCGCCAGCTCTACACCGAAACCAAGCGCGCCTTGCGCCGTGGCCTGGAAAACCCGGTCGATCGTGAAGAACAGATCCGCCAGACCCAACGCGCCGCCCTGGATATTCTGGTACGCGGCGGCACTGACCCGGATGATGTCGAACAGCTCTGGTCGCAACTGGGCGACGACTATTTCCTGCGTCACACCGCTGGCGACGTGGCCTGGCACACTGAGGCGATCCTCCAGCAGCCAGCCGACGGCGGGCCACTGGTACTGATCAAGGAAACCACCCAGCGCGAGTTCGAGGGCGGCACGCAGATCTTCATCTATGCGCCGGACCAGCACGACTTCTTCGCCGTGACCGTGGCGGCGATGGACCAGCTCAACCTGAACATTCACGACGCCCGGGTGATCACCTCGACCAGCCAGTTCACCCTCGACACCTATATCGTGCTCGACACCGATGGCGACTCGATTGGCGACAACCCGGCGCGGGTCAAGCAGATCCGCGACGGCCTGACCGAGGCCCTGCGCAATCCGGACAACTACCCGACCATCATCCAGCGTCGGGTGCCGCGTCAGCTCAAGCACTTTGCGTTCGCACCGCAAGTGACGATCCACAACGACGCCCAGCGTCAGGTGACGGTGCTGGAACTCAGCGCCCCCGACCGTCCGGGTCTGTTGGCACGGATCGGAACAATCTTTCTCGAATTCGACCTGTCGCTGCAGAATGCCAAGATTGCCACCCTCGGCGAGCGGGTCGAAGACGTGTTCTTCATCACCGACGCGAGCAATCACCCGTTGTCCGACCCGCAACTGTGCAGTCGCTTGCAGGATGCGATCGTCGAACAACTGAGCGTCAGCCCCGAACCCTCTATCGAACTGTCGCGCATCAGCATCTGAATGCGCGCCATGATTTAACTGCTTTTGAGTGAGACCCCGCACCGATGAACAACGCTCTGAACCAGCTCCAGCCTTACCCGTTCGAGAAACTGCGCGCCCTGCTCGGTGCGGTGACGCCAAACCCGGACAAGCGCCCGATTGCGCTGTCCATCGGCGAACCGAAGCACCGTTCGCCAAGCTTTGTCGCTGAAGCGCTGGCGAGCAATCTGGATCAGATGGCGGTGTACCCGACCACGCTTGGCATCCCGGCCCTGCGGGAAGCCATTGCCGGCTGGTGCGAGCGGCGCTTTGGCGTACCGAGTGGCTGGATCGATCCGGCGCGCAACGTGCTGCCGGTCAACGGCACTCGCGAAGCGCTGTTCGCCTTCACCCAGACCGTGGTCAATCGCGGCGACGACGCACTGATCGTCAGTCCGAACCCGTTCTACCAGATCTATGAAGGCGCAGCGTTCCTCGCAGGCGCCAAGCCGCATTACTTGCCGTGCCTGGATGAAAACGGCTTCAACCCGGACTTCGACGCCGTATCGGACGATATCTGGAAGCGCTGCCAGATCCTCTTCCTGTGCTCGCCGGGCAACCCTACGGGGGCGCTGATCCCGGTCGAAACCCTGAAGAAACTGATCGCCCTGGCCGATGAACACGACTTCGTGATCGCTGCCGACGAGTGCTACAGCGAGCTCTACTTCAACGAACAGACCCCACCGCCAGGCCTGCTCAGCGCCTGCGTGGAACTGGGTCGCAAGGATTTCAAACGCTGCGTGGTGTTCCACAGCCTGTCCAAGCGTTCCAACCTGCCGGGCCTGCGCTCGGGTTTCGTCGCCGGCGATGCCGAGATTCTCAAGGGCTTCCTGCTGTATCGCACCTACCATGGCTGCGCCATGCCGGTTCAGACCCAACTCGCCAGCGTTGCCGCGTGGAATGACGAAGTGCATGTGCGGGCCAACCGTGCGCTGTACCGCGAGAAGTACGATGCGGTACTGGAAATCCTCAGCCCGGTGATGGACGTACAGCGCCCGGACGGCGGTTTCTACCTGTGGCCGAACGTCGAAGGCGATGATGCCGCCTTCTGCCGTGATCTGTTTGTCGAAGAACACGTGACGGTGGTGCCAGGCTCGTACCTGTCCCGCGAGGTTGACGGTTTCAATCCGGGTGCTGGCCGAGTGCGCCTGGCATTGGTCGCGCCTTTGGCGGAATGCGTTGAAGCGGCAGAACGGATTCGCGACTTCATTCTGCGCCGTCAATAACTGTTACATCGCCCGCAGGAGTTGCCGCAGGCAGCTCCTGCATGAAATCCGACCAGGGTTCCCGATCAATCGCCGTTGAAGTGCCATATTGGTCGCTTAAGCTGCCCGCTGACAGCTGCCATCGGCAATGCGACAAAGCCCGGTCATGGCCGACGCCGAACCCGCTCGCTCATGGCATAATCCTTGATCTTTTATTTCCAGCACCTCCAAAGGGGGGCAATTCCTTGACCGCTTCAAGCAAAACGTTGCACCTTTTCGGCATCAAAGCCTGCGACACCATGAAAAAGGCGCGCACCTGGCTCGATGAAAACGCTGTGCATTTTGACTTTCATGATTACAAAACGGCCGGAATCGACCGTGAACACCTGACCCAGTGGTGCAACGAGCACGGCTGGCAAGTGGTGCTCAACCGTGCAGGCACGACCTTTCGCAAACTCGACGACGAACGTAAAGCCGATCTCGACCAGGCGAAAGCTATCGAATTGATGCTCGCACAACCTTCGATGATCAAGCGCCCGGTGCTCGATCTCGGTGACCGAACCCTGATTGGCTTCAAGCCAGACATTTACGCGGCAGCGCTCAAGTAAGCCAGCCCGTTCAATTTTGTTAGAGGTATAAACATGTCCACTACCCTGTTCAGCCTGGCCTTTGGTGTCGGCACTCAAAACCGTCAAGGTGCATGGCTGGAAGTGTTTTACGCAGCTCCGGTACTCAAGCCATCGGCTGAGCTGGTCGCCGCTATCGCGCCGATTCTGGGCTACACCGAAGGCAATCAGGCTATCGCCTTCACTACCGCCCAGGCCGCGCAACTGGCTGAAGCCCTGAAAGGTGCCGACGCTGCTCAAGCGGCGCTGCTGACCCGCCTGGCCGAAAGCCACAAGCCGCTGGTCGCCACCCTGCTGGCCGAAGACGCACAACTGAGCTCCACCCCTGAGGCCTACCTCAAGCTGCACCTGCTGTCCCATCGCCTGGTCAAGCCACACGGCCTGAACCTGGCCGGGATCTTCCCGTTGCTGCCGAACGTGGCCTGGACCAGCCAGGGCGCAATCGACCTGAACGAACTGGCCGAGCATCAACTGGAAGCCCGTCTGCGTGGCGAGCTGCTGGAAGTGTTCTCGGTCGACAAGTTCCCGAAAATGACCGATTACGTCGTACCGGCTGGCGTGCGTATCGCTGACGCGGCACGTATTCGTCTGGGTGCCTACGTGGGCGAAGGCACCACCGTGATGCACGAAGGTTTCGTCAACTTCAACGCCGGCACCGAAGGCCCTGGCATGATCGAAGGCCGCGTCTCTGCGGGCGTGTTCGTCGGCAAGGGTTCGGACCTGGGCGGCGGTTGCTCGACCATGGGCACCCTGTCGGGCGGCGGTAACATCGTGATCAAGGTCGGCGAAGGCTGCCTGATCGGCGCCAACGCCGGTATCGGCATTCCATTGGGCGACCGCAACACTGTTGAGTCGGGCCTGTACGTAACCGCTGGCACCAAAGTGGCACTGCTGGACGAGAACAACAAACTGGTCAAAGTGCTCAAGGCCCGCGAACTGGCCGGCCAGCCTGACCTGTTGTTCCGCCGCAATTCGGAGACCGGTGCCGTGGAATGCAAAACCCACAAATCGGCCATCGAACTGAACGAAGCGCTGCACGCTCACAACTAAGCAGAGCGTCAAACACCCCCCGTAGGAGCAAAGCTTGCTCGCGATGCTTTTGGCGGCCTCAAGGGCCCCATCGCGAGCAAGCTCTGCTCCTACAGGGCCAGGCGTACACCCGCCCATGTTTATCAGGGCCCGATGGCATGATGATTCCTTCTCCCTGGCGCGCCGATTTTCCGGCCATCGCCGCTCTGCAACGGCAAGACCAGACCTATCTGGACAACGCCGCCACCACCCAGAAACCCCAAGCCCTGCTCGATGCGCTGGCGCACTACTACGCCAACGGCGCAGCCAACGTTCATCGTGCGCAACACCTGCCCGGCGCCCATGCCACGCAGGCGTTCGAAGGCAGCCGCAGCAAAGTCGCGCATTGGCTCAATGCCGGCAACAGCGGGCAAATCATCTTTACCCACGGCGCAACCTCTGCGCTGAACCTCCTGGCCTACGGCCTGGAACACCTTTTCAATCCGGGCGATGAGGTTGTCATCAGCGCCCTGGAACACCACGCCAACCTGTTGCCGTGGCAGCAATTGGCGCACCGTCGCGAGCTGAAACTGGTGGTGTTGCCGCTGGACGCGGACGGCCTGATCGATCTCGACGCCGCCGCCCGGTTGGTCGGCCCGCGCACGCGATTGCTGGCGGTCAGTCAGTTGTCCAATGTGCTCGGCGCATGGCAACCGTTAGCGCCGTTGCTGGCGCTGGCCAAGGCGCAGAACGCCTTGACCGTGGTCGACGGCGCCCAAGGCGTGGTCCATGGCCGCCATGACGTGCAGGCACTGGGCTGCGACTTTTACGTTTTTTCCAGCCACAAACTCTATGGCCCGGACGGTCTCGGCGTGCTGTATGGCCGCAACGAAGCCTTGCAACAGCTGCGCCCATGGCAGTTCGGCGGCGAGATGGTACTGGACGCCAACTACCACGACGCACGTTTCCGCCCGGCCCCGCTGGGCTTTGAAGCCGGCACGCCACCGATTGCCAGCGTGATTGGCCTGGGTGCGACCCTCGACTATCTGGCCGGTCTCGACCAGGACGCCGTGTGCGCCCACGAAGCCGCGCTACATGATTACCTGTTGAAGGGCTTGCAGGCGCGCAATGGCATTCGCCTGCTGGGCAAGCCGCAACTGGCACTGGCCAGTTTTGTCGTCGAAGGCGTGCACAACGCCGACCTGGCGCATCTGCTCACCGAACAGGGCATCGCCGTACGCGCCGGACACCACTGCGCAATGCCGTTGCTGAAAAGCTTCGAACTGGCGGGAGCGATCCGGGTTTCGTTGGCGCTGTACAACGACTCGGAAGACCTCGAGCGCTTTTTCGAAGCCCTTGATCAAGCACTGGAGTTGTTGCGATGAGCCTGCCGACGGATGCCATTACGGCACTGGAAACCTTTCAGGCCGCTGCCGGCTGGGAACAACGCGCTCGCTTGCTGATGCAATGGGGCGAACGGCTTCCGGCGTTGAGCGATGCAGACAAGACCGAGGCCAATCGCGTACACGGCTGCGAAAGTCAGGTGTGGCTGGTGGGCGCGCTGCACGATGGTCATTGGCAGTTTGCTGCCAGCAGCGATGCACGATTGATTCGCGGGTTGGTGGCGTTGCTGCTGGCGCGGGTCAACGGCTTGACCGCCGCCGAGTTGCAACAGGTGGATTTGCCCGATTGGTTCAATCAACTGGGGTTATCGCGACAACTGTCGTCGTCGCGCAGCAATGGCCTCAATGCGGTGTTGCAGCGGATGCGCGAACTGTCCACCTGACGCACTCTCGCCTTTTTCTGTAGGAGCAAAGCTTGCTCGCGATGGCATCAACGCGGTCATTGGATGGACCGAGTCGCCTGCATCGCGAGCAAGCTTTGCTCCTACGGGGCGGAGGCAGCGTCGTGTCAGACCGCTGGTTTGATCTTGTCTGCCGGGCGCCGCACACCCGCTACGATCTTATCCACAGCCTTGGTCGCGGCGACCATGCCAAAAGTCGCGGTCACCATCATCACCGCGCCAAAACCGCCGGCGCAGTCGAGTTTCACCCCATCACCGACAAAGCTCTTCTGCAAGCAAATGCTGCCATCGGGTTTCGGATAGCGCAGTTGCTCGGTGGAGAACACGCACGGCACGCTGTAGTGACGGGTCACAGTGCGCGAGAAACCATAATCGCGACGCAACGTGGAGCGCACTTTCGAGGCCAGCGGGTCATTGAAGGTACGGTTCAGGTCACACACCTGGATCAGCGTCGGATCGATCTGCCCGCCTGCACCGCCCGTGGTAATGATCTGGATCTTGCGACGTTTGCACCAGGCGATCAGCGCAGCCTTGGCGTTGACGCTGTCGATGCAGTCGATCACGCAGTCGATATTTGGCGTGATGTACTCGGCCATGGTTTCGCGGGTGACGAAATCCGCCACCGCGTGCACGGTGCACTCCGGGTTGATCCCGCGCAGGCGCTCGGCCATGACCTCGACCTTGGGTTTGCCGACAGTACTGTCCAGTGCATGCAACTGGCGATTGGCGTTGCTGACGCACACGTCATCGAGGTCGAACAGCGAGATTTCGCCGACACCGCAACGGGCCATGGCTTCCGCCGCCCAGGAACCGACGCCACCGACGCCAACAATCGCCACATGGGCCGCGCGCAAACGCGCCAGGCCTTCAATGCCATACAACCGGGCAATGCCAGCAAACCGCGGATCTTCTGTACTCATGACCACTACCCTAAAAACCGGCGCGCATTATAGGGCCGATACGTGCCAAGAACATCTTTGCGCTATAAACGGCAGCAGGTCGTGCTTTATTTGTGTCGGCATATGTACATTTTTTGTCACACAAAAGAACTTAAGCGAAGATGGCTTGCCCAATGTCCGGCTTTTTTCTGTCTGCTGTACGCTCAGTTGAACGCCAGTGTAGGATGCGCGCCGATTGGCGCGTGCCAACCGTCCCCTCGTTCCACACCTTTTGGAACCCGATATAGCTATGTCATCGCGTAAATTTGGACTCAATCTGGTGGTAGTGCTGGCGATTGCCGCGCTGTTCACCGGTTTCTGGGCGCTGATCAACCGCCCCGTCACGACCCCCAACTGGCCTGAGCAGATCTCCGGTTTTTCTTACTCGCCGTTCCAGCAAGGCCAGTTCCCACAGAAAAACCAGTTCCCGTCCGACGATGAAATGCGTCGCGACCTGGAGATCATGAGCAAGCTGACCGACAACATTCGGACCTACTCCGTCGACGGTACGCTGGAGGACATCCCGAAACTGGCGGAAGAATTCGGCCTGCGCGTAACGCTCGGGATCTGGATCAGCCCCGATCTTGAGCGTAACGAGCGCGAGATCCAGCGCGCCATCGAACTGGCCAACAGTTCGCGCAGCGTCGTGCGCGTGGTGGTCGGTAACGAAGCGATCTTCCGTAAGGAAATCACCGCCGAGCAATTGAGCGTGATCCTCGATCGCGTGCGCGCAGCGGTAAAGGTCCCGGTGACCACGTCCGAGCAGTGGCACGTCTGGGAAGAAAACCCGATGCTGGCCAAGCACGTCGACCTGATCGCGGCTCACATCCTGCCGTATTGGGAATTCATTCCGGTGGACCAGGCCGGCCAGTTTGTTCTGGACCGTGCCCGCGACCTGAAAAAACTCTTCCCGAAAAAGCCGCTGCTGCTGTCCGAAGTGGGCTGGCCGAGCAATGGCCGCATGCGCGGTGGTGCTGATGCGACCCCGGCGGACCAGGCGATTTACCTGCGTACGCTGGTGAACAAGCTCAACCGCCAGGGCTTCAACTACTTCGTGATCGAAGCGTTTGACCAGCCATGGAAAGCCAGCGACGAAGGTTCGGTAGGCGCCTATTGGGGCGTGTTCAACGCTGCGCGTCAGCAGAAATTCAACTTCGAAGGCCCGGTCGTAGCGATTCCGCAATGGCGAGTACTGGCGGTCGGCTCCGTGGTCCTGGCGTTGTTGTCCCTGACCCTGCTGATGATCGACGGCTCGGCACTGCGCCAGCGCGGTCGGACCTTCCTGACCTTCACCGCGTTCCTCGGCGGTTCGGCACTGGTGTGGATCGGTTACGACTACAGCCAGCAATACAGCACCTGGTTCAGCCTGACGGTGGGCTTCCTGCTCGCCCTCGGTGCGCTCGGGGTATTTATCGTACTGCTGACCGAAGCCCACGAACTGGCCGAGACCGTCTGGACCCACAAACGTCGGCGTGAATTCCTGCCGGTGGTGGGCGACTCGGACTACCGTCCGAAAGTCTCGATCCATGTGCCGTGCTACAACGAGCCGCCGGAGATGGTCAAACAGACCCTCAACGCCCTGGCCAACCTCGACTATCCGGACTTCGAAGTCCTGATCATCGACAACAACACCAAGGACCCGGCCGTCTGGGAACCGGTGCAGGCCTATTGCGAAACCCTCGGCCCGCGCTTCAAGTTTTTCCACGTATCGCCATTGGCCGGCTTCAAGGGCGGTGCGCTGAACTACCTGATCCCGCACACCGCCAAGGATGCCGAAGTCATCGCGGTGATCGACTCGGACTACTGCGTCGACCCGAACTGGCTCAAGCACATGGTGCCGCACTTCGCCGATCCGAAAATCGCCGTGGTGCAGTCGCCACAGGATTATCGCGACCAGAACGAAAGCACCTTCAAGAAGCTCTGCTACGCGGAATACAAAGGCTTCTTCCACATCGGCATGGTCACCCGTAACGACCGCGACGCGATCATCCAGCACGGCACCATGACCATGACCCGTCGCTCGGTGCTCGAAGAGCTCGGCTGGGCTGACTGGTGCATCTGCGAAGACGCCGAATTGGGTCTGCGGGTGTTCGAAAAAGGCCTGTCGGCGGCGTACTACCACAACAGTTACGGCAAGGGCCTGATGCCCGATACCTTTATCGACTTCAAGAAACAGCGTTTCCGCTGGGCCTACGGAGCGATTCAGATCATCAAGCGGCACACCGCCAGCCTGTTGCGTGGCAAGGACACCGAACTGACCCGTGGCCAGCGTTACCACTTCCTCGCGGGCTGGTTGCCGTGGGTCGCGGATGGCATGAACATCTTCTTCACCGTCGGCGCCCTGCTCTGGTCGGCGGCGATGATCATCGTGCCGCAACGGGTCGATCCACCGCTGCTGATCTTCGCAATCCCGCCATTGGCGCTGTTCGTGTTCAAGGTCGGCAAGATCATTTTCCTCTACCGCCGTGCGGTCGGGGTCAACCTGAAGGATGCATTCTGCGCGGCATTGGCCGGTCTGGCGTTGTCGCACACCATCGCCAAAGCGGTGCTGTACGGTTTCTTCACCAGCAGCATTCCGTTTTTCCGCACCCCGAAAAATGCCGATAACCACGGCTTCTGGGTAGCGATTTCGGAAGCGCGCGAAGAGCTGTTCATCATGCTGCTGTTGTGGGGCGCGGCACTGGGGATCTACCTGGTGCAGGGCATCCCGAGCAACGACATGCGCTTCTGGGTGACCATGTTGCTGGTGCAGTCGCTGCCGTATCTGGCTGCGCTGATCATGGCCTTCCTGTCTTCGCTGCCAAAACCTGCGCCAGAAACCGAGCCGGCACCTGCCGCTTAAATCTGCGCAAACCACTAAACGGCGGCCTCTGGCCGCCGTTTTGCTTTAAGATATCTGCCATTTTGTGGGGCCAGCCCCAATTCCTGTAGGAGCAAAGCTTGCTCGCGATTACGCGACTCGGTGTAACAGAAAGTCCTCATAATCGTTCATCGCGAGCAAGCTTTGCTCCTACACAATAAGCTTCCGGAGTTATTACATGACGGCCCACGCCGACCTTTCGCCGACCCTCCAACTCGCCATCGACCTGATCCGTCGTCCGTCCGTGACGCCGGTCGACGCCGATTGCCAGAAGCAGATGATGCAGCGCCTGGGCGATGCCGGTTTTGCGCTTGAGCCGATGCGCATCGAGGATGTGGATAACTTCTGGGCCACCCACGGCAAACACGAAGGTCCGGTGCTGTGCTTCGCCGGTCACACCGATGTGGTGCCGACCGGCCCGGTGCAGGCCTGGCAGATCGATCCGTTCGACGCGGTGATCGACGAACACGGCATGCTCTGCGGCCGTGGCGCGGCAGACATGAAAGGCAGCCTGGCCTCCATGACCGTAGCAGCCGAACGTTTTGTCGCCGACTTCCCGGACCACAAGGGCAAGGTCGCCTTCCTGATCACCAGCGACGAAGAAGGCCCGGCGCATCACGGCACTAAAGCAGTGGTCGAACGCCTCGCAGCGCGCAAAGAGCGTCTGGACTGGTGCATCGTCGGCGAACCGTCGAGCACCACGCTGGTCGGTGACGTGGTCAAGAACGGCCGTCGCGGCTCCCTTGGCGCCAAGCTCACCGTGCGCGGTGTGCAAGGTCACGTGGCCTACCCGCACCTGGCGAAGAACCCGATCCACCTCGCCGCCCCCGCTCTGGCCGAACTGGCCGCCGAGCACTGGGACCACGGCAACGATTTCTTCCCGCCGACCAGTTTCCAGATTTCCAACGTCAACTCCGGCACCGGCGCGACCAACGTGATCCCGGGTGATCTGGTGGCGGTGTTCAACTTCCGTTTCTCCACCGAATCGACCGTCGAAGGCCTGCAACAGCGGGTAGCCGACATCCTCGACAAACATGGCCTGGACTGGCATGTCGACTGGGCGCTGTCCGGCCTGCCGTTCCTCACCGAGCCGGGCGCCCTGCTCGATGCGGTGTCGGCAAGCATCAAGACCATCACCGGACGCGAAACCAAGGCATCCACCAGCGGTGGTACGTCGGACGGGCGCTTCATCGCCACCATGGGTACGCAAGTGGTCGAGCTTGGCCCGGTCAACGCGACGATTCACCAGGTCAACGAGCGCGTGCTGGCCAGCGACCTCGACCTGCTGACCGAAATCTACTACCAGACCCTGATCAAGTTGCTCGCCTGATGCTTGCCTGTCCTATCTGCAGCGCGCCGCTGAACGCGGTCGACAACGGCGTCGCGTGCCCGGCAGGGCATCGCTTCGACCGCGCCCGCCAGGGTTACCTGAACCTGCTGCCGGTGCAGCACAAGAACAGCCGTGATCCAGGCGACAACCTGGCGATGGTCGAAGCCCGTCGCGATTTCTTGAATGCCGGGCACTACGCGCCGGTAGCCAAGCGTCTCGCCGAACTGGCGGCCGAACGTGCACCACAACGCTGGCTGGACATCGGTTGTGGCGAGGGTTACTACACCGCGCAAATCGCCGACGCGCTGCCAAATGCCGACGGCTACGCGCTGGATATCTCCCGCGAAGCGGTCAAGCGCGCCTGCAAACGTAACCCGCAGTTGACCTGGTTGATCGCCAGCATGGCCCGGGTGCCGTTGGCCGATGCCAGCTGCCAGTTCCTCGCCAGCGTGTTCAGCCCGCTCGACTGGCAGGAAGCCAAACGCCTGCTCAGCCCGGGTGGCGGCTTGATGAAAGTCGGGCCGACCAGCGGACATTTGATGGAACTGCGTGAGCGTCTGTATGACGAAGTGCGCGAATACACCGACGACAAACACCTGGCCCTGGTGCCGGAAGGCATGACGCTGCAACACAGCGAAATCCTCGAATTCAAACTGAACCTGGTCAGCGGCCAGGACCGCGCCAACCTGCTGGCCATGACGCCTCACGGCTGGCGCGCGAGTGCCGAACGCCGGGCGGCCGTCATCGAACAGGCCGAGCCGTTCGAGGTCAGTGTGTCGATGCGCTACGATTACTTCGTTCTGCAGTAATTATTTCAGAGCAACCCTTAAACTTTTGGTCTTGAGCAGTGGCTTGAGACCGGCTAAATCCGCGAATGGATTTTTCGAAACCCGCAGTGAGGAACATCCATGCGCCAACCCGATATCGAGATTTACCTGAAAGACGCCGACGTCGACTACAAGGCTATTGCCACCTGGCTCGGCGCGGCGCTGGGCCCTTGCACCGACTGGGTTCAGAAAGGTCAGACCTACAAGTGCAAGGCCGGCAACGTGCCTGTGACCTGGCTGCCAAAAGCCGTGGGCAAATGGAACAGCCTGTACCTGGAAAGCGACCAGACGCCGTGGGACGACGACATCGCCTGCGCCCGCGCCGCCTTTGCCGCACTGAATGTCGAAGTGCGCTGCGCGCCAGGGACCTGGGTCGAGGAAGAAGGTGAAGAGACGGCGGATCGCTGGATTCGGATCAGCGTCGACGGTGAAGAAGAGATCACCTGGAAAACCGCTTAACCCTGCTAAACAGCCGTGTGGCGAGGGGGCTTGCCCCCGTTCAACTGCGCAGCAGCCGTAAAACCAGCGAACGCGTACTTCCTGAAACACTGCGTTTGCTGAATTTGGGGCCGCTTCGCGACCCAACGCGGGCAAGCCCGCTCGCCACAGGGAATGATGGTGATTTCGCAGTCCGTGGGTTACAGGCCGACTACATCCTCAGCCTGCAAACCTTTCTGCCCATCGACCACGGCGTATTCAACCTGCTGGCCTTCGGCCAACGAGCGGTGGCCTTCGCCACGGATCGCGCGGTAATGCACGAACACGTCTGCCCCGTCCTCACGCTGAATGAAGCCGTAGCCCTTGGCGTCGTTGAACCACTTCACGTTGCCGGTCTCGCGCGTTGCCATCAATCAATCCCCCTATTTTTATTATTGGTCGGCGTGCTCATGAACACGCCTTGTGAACGTTTGCCAGCGCTCGTTTGACTGTAAGAAACAGCGCCGATAGTGGCAAACGACTGGCCGAGTATATGACAGTGGTAAAAACTCTCAACTCAAGATTACTTCGGCGCTTTTTTGCCGATTTTCGACGAATACGGCACACTACCGGCCCCGAGCGCTTGCTCGGTTTTTTCAACTAAAGCAGAAGCCGTATGACCCGCTCCCCGTTCCGCCGTCTGGTGTTTGGCGCCTTGCGCCGACTGTTGTACCTCTGGGTTCGCTCGGAGACGATCAATCAGTCGTCCTTCACCCTCAACCTCGACCGCAGTCGTCCGGTGTTCTACGTCCTGCAAAATCCTTCGCTGACTGATCTTGCCGTGGTCGATACCGAATGCAGCAAGGCCGGACTGCCGCGTCCGGTGCTGCCGACATCAGTGGGCAATCTGCTGGAGCCTGCAGCGTTTTTCTACCTGACGCCTGAGCCCGACTGGCTCGGCCGCCAGGACAAGCGCGGCGCACCGCCCACCCTGACCCGGCTGGTCAGCGCCTTGAGCCAGAATGGCGCCGAAGACGCGCAGATCATCCCGGTCAGCGTGTTCTGGGGCCAGTCGCCGGACAGCGAATCGAGCCCGTGGAAACTGCTCTTCGCTGATAGCTGGGCGGTGACCGGACGTCTGCGCCGACTGCTGAGCATCATGATCCTGGGGCGCAAGACCCGCGTGCAATTCTCCGCGCCGATCCACCTGCGCGAGTTGATCGAGCACAACAAGGGCCATGAACGCACCGTGCGCATGGCCCAACGCATTTTGCGGGTGCACTTTCGCAACCTCAAAGCCGCGGTCATCGGCCCGGACATTTCCCACCGTCGCAACCTGGTCAAAGGCCTGCTGAATCAGCCACTGGTCAAACAGGCGATCCTCGACGAAGCCGAGCGTGAAAACATTTCACCCGAGAAAGCCAAGGCGCAGGCCCTGCGTTACGGCAACGAAATTGCCTCGGACTACACCTACACCGCGATCCGTTTTCTGGAAGTGGTGCTGAGCTGGTTCTGGAACAAGATCTACGACGGGATCAAGGTCAACCACATCGAAGGCGTGCAGAAAGTCGCCCAAGGTCACGAAGTGATCTACGTGCCGTGCCATCGCAGCCACATCGATTACCTGCTGCTCTCCTACCTGCTGTTTCGCAACGGCCTGACGCCGCCGCACGTCGCCGCCGGGATCAACCTCAACATGCCGGTGATCGGCAGCCTGCTGCGGCGCGGCGGCGCGTTCTTCATGCGCCGCACCTTCAAGGGCAATCCGCTCTACACCTCGGTGTTCAACGAATACCTGCACACGCTGTTCACCAAAGGCTTTCCGGTGGAGTACTTCGTCGAGGGCGGCCGTTCGCGCACCGGGCGCATGCTGCAACCGAAAACCGGGATGCTGGCGATCACCCTGCGCAGCTTCCTGCGCTCGTCGCGCATGCCGATCGTCTTCATCCCGGTGTACATCGGTTACGAGCGGGTACTCGAAGGCCGGACCTACCTCGGCGAACTGCGTGGCGCGAGCAAGAAGAAAGAGTCGATCTTCGACATTTTCAAAGTCATCGGCGCGCTCAAACAGCGCTTCGGCCAGGTGGCGGTAAACTTCGGCGAGCCGATCAAACTGGCGGAGTTCCTCGACAGCGAACAACCGGATTGGCGCACCCAGGAGCTTGGCCCACAGTTCAAGCCGGCCTGGCTCAACGAAACCACCAACCGCCTCGGCGAGCGCGTGGCGCGGCATTTGAACGAAGCGGCCGCGATCAACCCGGTGAACCTGGTGGCGCTGGCCCTGCTCTCCACCAGCCGTCTGGCGCTGGACGATCGCGCCATGGCGCGAGTGCTCGATTTGTATCTGGCCTTGCTGCGCAAAGTGCCTTACTCGCCACACACCACGCTGCCGGAAGGTGACGGCCGGGCGTTGATCGAACACGTCAAGGACATGGACCTGCTCTCTGAGCAAAGCGATGCGCTGGGCAAGATTCTTTACCTGGACGAGCAAAACGCCGTCCTGATGACCTACTACCGCAACAACGTGCTGCACATTTTCGCCCTGCCGGCGTTGCTCGCGAGCTTCTTCCAGAGCGCCTCGCGCATGAGCCGCGAACAAATCCTGCGCTACGCGCGCGCGCTGTATCCGTACCTGCAATCGGAGCTGTTCATTCGCTGGTCGCTGGACGAACTGGATGCGGTGATCGACCAATGGCTCGAAGCCTTTGTCGAACAAGGCCTGCTGCGTTTCGAGAACAACGTGTACTTGCGCCCGGCGCCAAGCTCCCGGCATTTCGTGTTGCTGACCTTGCTGTCCAAGAGCATCGCGCAGACCTTGCAGCGCTTCTACATGACCGTTTCCCTGCTGCTCAACAGCGGCCAGAACACCCTCAGCGCCGAAGAACTGGAAGACCTGTGCACGGTCATGGCCCAGCGCCTGTCGATCCTGCATGGCCTGAACGCCCCGGAGTTCTTCGACAAGAGCCTGTTCCGCCACTTCATCCAGACCCTGCTGAACCTCGACGTGCTCAAGCGCGACGAAGCCGGCAAGCTGAGCCACCACGAACTGCTCGGCGAACTGGCTGAAGGCGCGGCCAAACGCGTGCTGCCGGCGGAGATTCGCTTGTCGATCCGTCAAGTGGCGCTGCATCGCAGCGAAGATGCGGCGGATCAACCCGCACCTGCGCTGCAAGCCGACTAAATTACTTAAGGCGCCAGCGTGGTTCTGGCGCCCTCGATACGGAGATCTCCGATGAAAAAGCTCACCCTGCTCGCCGTCGCCGCACTGCTCGGTGCCTGTCAGAGCCCACAACCGGCGCCTAAAGCGTCCCTTGATGGCGAAGTCTTCTACCTGCAACGCATTGCCCTGCCACCGACCGCGACCCTGAGCGTCAGCCTGCAGGACGTATCGCTCGCCGATGCGCCGGCGGTGGTGCTCGATGAGCAGAAAGGTCCGGTCAAAGGTCAGGTGCCGCTGGCGTTTCACTTGAATTACGATCCGGCGCAGGTCAAACCCGGCCATCGTTATTCAGTGAGTGCACGCATCGAAGTCGATGGCAAACTGATGTTCATCACCACCGAACATAACGCGGTGCAACTGGACGGCAAGGATCCACAACCGTTGCGGATCCGTGTCGATTCCGCCCGGTAATTTCTACACTTCTCGAATAAGGAAGCTTTCCATGCTCCGTCCTTCCCTACGTCTGGTCGGCCTCTGTGCTGGCCTGCTGATCTCCGCCAACGCTCTGGCCCTGTCGCTGGGCAGTCTTTCCCAGGGCGAAGCCTCGGGCGGTCTCAAGGACGCCCTGGCCCAAGGGGCCGTAGCGGCCGTCACCACGCTTGGCAAACCGGGCGGTTTCAGCAACAACCCTGAAGTGAAGATCGAACTGCCGGGCAAACTGGGCAAGGTCGCCAGCAAGATGAAACAGTTCGGCATGGGGGACCAGGTCGATCAACTGGAAACCAGCATGAACAAGGCGGCGGAAGCGGCCATGCCGCAGGCCCAGGCGCTGCTGGTGGATGCGGTGAAAAAGATGACCGTGACCGATGCCAAGGGCATCCTCACCGGCGGTAAGGATTCGGCCACCCAGTACCTGGACAAGACCAGCCGCGAACAAATCCGCGCCAAGTTCCTGCCAATCGTTAAACAGGCCACCGACCAGGTGGGCCTGGCCAAGCAGTACAACTCGTTCGCCAGCCAGGCGGCAACCTTCGGCGTGCTCGATGCCAAGAGTGCCAACGTTGAAGGCTACGTGACGGAAAAGGCCCTGGACGGCCTGTTCAAGATGATCGCCCAGAAAGAAGAAGGCATCCGCGCCAACCCGGCGGAAGCCGCGACCAGCCTGGCGAAGAAAGTCTTCGGCGCGCTGTAACCCTCCCCCCGCTGATCGTTCCCACGCGCGGGAACGATCAATACAAGCGGGCTTGCCTTAATGCCTGTAAGTCAAGGAATGTCAGCCTCGGCACATTCCCTGTAGCAGCTGGCGCAGCCTGCGTTAGGTCTGGGCCGCATCCGGACGAAGCGGTCGCAAATAGGCGATATGCAGTGTTCCTGAAAGGACGAAGTTTGCCTTTTTGCGAGCGCTTCGCACTCGAACGCAGGCTTCGCCAGCTGCTACAGGGTCGCGTAACGGCTTGACTACGGGGATTAGGGCTTGCCCGCCCCCACATCAGTTTGGTGGTGTTTAATTGCATGGCGACTGCGTTCGTCACAAGCCACAGCGTCTTGCGTTGCGCCCTACACCTACGCCAGAATCCGCCGGCTTGTGCGCTTGGGCACTGGGCTCTATCGTCTCCGGGTCGCTGAAAATCAGCGATCGGGTTTGGTAGCCCGGTTTTTTTCCAAGGCGCACAGCGCCGACATTTCCACACGGTGGGCGGTTTCTTTTGGCCTACTGTTTGTTATGGCGGCTGTGCGCAGGGCGCCTTCGGGCGCACCGGTTTCCTTGGTGGCCGGGCTACCAACCTGCGTTCAGTCGCCACCCTATTGGTTGGTAGCCCATAGGTTGCGACTCCGTACACTGAGGAGTTTCGCCATGTTCAAGCCCACACCCAATCCCCCCGAAGCCGACGCCGAAAGCGTCTCCCCCTACGCGTCCCTCGACTCGAAAGAACTCCACGCCGCCGCCCACCGGGCGCTCGATCATTACCTGCTGTTACCTGAAACCAAGAAGTTGCTGACCGACCGCCGGCCCAGCTGCATCTTCGTCATCGCCCCGCAGGTCGACAACGAAACCCTATTGGCCCACGCCAGCGAAACCCTGGCCTCGGCCAATGTCATGGCCAGCGACCTGGCGTTTGAACTCGACGGCCCCAAACGCAACAGCGCACTGGCGATTCAGCAGATGGTCGCCCTGGCGGAACTGGCGGTAAACCGCGCGCTGGATAACATTGATCAGCCAGAGACTTAACAGCACCACCGCGTAGGAACAGCGGCAGGCTGCGATCTTTTGATGTTTGGATCGCAGCCTACGACCAGTCTGTTTTGATGTGTGATGACTCGCGCAAAAAGAACACCCACTCACGGCCCATCTTTTTCTTCTCGAACAGCTTCAACTCAACCAAACCATTCAAGGTCGTGGCCGCCGTGTTGTAGGAGCAGTTCAGGTTGTCCTTCACATTGACCGCGGTAAACTCCTTGGCCCTGCCGCTCTTGGCAATCTGAAACAGCGTGCGCTGCTTCTCGGTCAACTGCTCGAAAAGCCCGGATTCCTCCAGCCAGCGATCAAAACCTTCGGCATCAACCAGGCTTTTTTGATAAGCCGCCGTGAACCCGGTCACGGCCCGCAAAATCACCGAACACTGGTAATCGATGAAGTATGTCAGGTCCAGCGCGTCGCTCTCGGTATGCACATAAGACCGACCGTACTTCACCGGCGCATTGCGCAGCAGAATGCTGATCGCGATGTAGCGAAATGCCGAGAAGTCATTCTTGAACATGAACCAGTAAAACAACGCCCGCGCCACCCGGCCATTGCCATCGCGAAACGGATGCTCGTAGCCCAGGGCAAAATGCAGGGCGATGGCCTTGATCATCGGGTGCACATAATCAACGCGTAGAGGGTCGTCGTGGGACTGGTTGATCCAGCTCGCCAATCCATCGAGCCGAGCGCTGATGCCCGTGGCTGGCGGCGGTGTATGAACGGTATTGCCTTCGCCATCCTGCACCACCACTTGATCATTGCTGCGAAAAAGTCCCGGCGAATACAGCGCGTCATCAATGCCTTCGACGCCGACACGATGCAGTTGCCGGATCAGTTCGACACTCAATGGCTCGTGACGCTTCTCCCAGGCGAAGATCATCATTTTGTAGTTGCCGATGACCATTCGCTCGTCCGGGGTACGCGGCAGGCGATTGCGCTTGAGCATGTCCTTGGCCACCAGCGTGGTGGTCGCGGCGCCCTCGAGCTGGCTGCTGCTGATGGCTTCGTCTTCGATCAGGTCATTGAGCAGGTAACTGAAATGCGCCGTCTCACCGATATGATGAGTCATGTATTCCAGCGCGGCGGTCGTGGCCTGACGATCAACCGTCGAGAGGGTTTTCTGTGCCAGCGGTGTCAGAACGAACTGGCCCCATTGGCTCGGCTCGCCCAGCGGCAACAAACGCACGTATTGCGCCACGCGGGCCTTTTTCACCAAGGCCCAGCACAAAGTCGGATCAAGACCGGGCGGCCAGCGAAAACGCAGATCATCGAACGGCAAGTAACGCCCCTGATCATCCAGCGGCTTGAGCAGTGCCAGATAGTCGACCAGCTTTTCCTTGTGAGGCGATTGGCCGAGTGCGTCGAAAAGACTCGGGTCTATGGCTGGAGGGCTTTTTATCATCGCTGTCTCAAAAACTCGAGAAACTGAGTTATGAGTACAACATAACGACGCCCATGTCTCAATATCAGCCAAAACTGAGATATCTGTAGGAGCAATGCTTGCTCGCGATGCAGGCGACGCGGTCGACCTGATGACCGCGTTGATGCCATTGCGAGCAAGCTTTGCTCCTACGGTTCCTGTGTCAAACCGGTTCTTTCTTGACCCTGAACCACGCCGCATACAGCGCCGGCAGGAACAGCAAGGTCAGCGCCGTCGCGACGATCAAGCCGCCCATGATCGCTACCGCCATCGGGCCGAAGAACACGCTGCGTGACAACGGAATCATCGCCAGCACGGCGGCCAGTGCAGTCAGCACGATAGGCCGGAAGCGCCGCACCGTGGCTTCGATGATCGCTTGCCAGGGTTTGAGCCCGGCGAGGATGTCCTGTTCGATCTGGTCGACCAGGATCACCGAGTTACGCATGATCATCCCCGACAGCGCGATGGTCCCGAGCATGGCCACGAAACCGAACGGCTGACGGAACACCATCAGGAACAAGGTGACACCGATCAATCCCAACGGCGCTGTCAGAAACACCATCGCCGTGCGTGAGAAGCTGCGCAGTTGCAGCATCAGCAAGGTCAGTACAACCACGATGAACAACGGCACACCGGCATTCACCGAATCCTGGCCACGGGTCGAGTCTTCTACCGTGCCGCCGACGTCCAGCAAATAACCGTCAGGCAATTCGGCGCGAATCGGCTCGAGTGTCGGAAGGATCTGCTTAACCAGGGTTGCCGGTTGCTCCTTGTCATAGATGTCGGCGCGAATCGTCACGTTTGGCAAGCGGTTGCGGTGCCAGATAATGCCTTCTTCGAAGCCGTATTCCAGGGTCGCCACCTGCGACAGCGCGACACTTTTGCCGTTGTCGGTCGGCACCGCCAGGCTCGACAGCCGCGACAGTTCGGTGCGTTCGTGCAAGGTGCCGCGCAAGAGGATCTCGATCAACTCGTTGTCTTCACGGTACTGGCTGACGCTGGAACCTGTCAGAGAGCTTTGCAAGAACCTCGACAGGTTTGCCGTGCTCACGCCCAAGGCTCGCGCGCGGTCCTGATCGACGTTCAGGTACACCACTTTGCTCGGCTCTTCCCAGTCCAGGTGCACGTTGACCACATGCGGGTTCTCACGCACCTTGGCCGCGACTTTACGTGCCAGCGCGCGGACTTCTTCAATGTGTTCACCGGTAACCCGGAACTGCACCGGATACCCCACTGGCGGACCGTTTTCCAGGCGCGTGACCCGCGAGCGCAAGGCCGGGAATTGTTCGTTCAGGGTTTCGATCAGCCAGGTGCGCAGGCTTTCGCGCTCCTCGATGGTTTTTGCCAGGACCACAAATTGCGCGAAGCTCGCTGCCGGCAATTGCTGGTCCAGCGGCAGGTAAAAACGCGGCGAACCGGTGCCGACATACGCGACATAGTTGTCGATGCCCGCGCGCTCCTTGAGCATCGCTTCCAGGCGCTTGACCTCCTCGTTGGTGTTGCTCAACGAGGCGCCTTCGGCCAGTTTCAGATCAACCATCAGTTCCAGGCGCCCGGAAGCCGGGAAGAACTGTTGCGGCACAAAACGGAACAACAGCACCGAGGCCACGAACAGCAGGATGGTCAACGCGATCACGGTTTTGCGGCGGCGCACGCACCACTCCACCAGACGCCGAACGCGTTGATAGAACGGTGTGCCGTAAGGGTCCGGCTGACCGGCACCGTGTTTGGCAGCGTGAATTTTCGCCAGGTCCGGCAGGAGTTTTTCACCCAGATAGGGCACAAACATCACGGCGGCGACCCACGAGGCCAGCAACGCGATGGTCACCACCTGGAAGATCGAGCGGGTGTATTCACCGGTGCCGGATTGCGCGGTGGCAATCGGCAGGAAACCGGCCGCGGTAATCAATGTCCCGGTGAGCATCGGGAACGCGGTGCTGGTCCAGGCAAAGCTGGCAGCCTTGAGCCGGTCGTAGCCCTGCTCCATTTTGATCGCCATCATTTCCACGGCGATGATCGCGTCGTCCACCAGCAATCCCAAAGCCAGCACCAACGCACCGAGAGAGATCTTGTGCAGGCCGATTCCGAGGTAATACATGCAGGCAAACGTCATTGCCAGCACCAGCGGAATCGCCAGGGCGACCACCATGCCAGTGCGTACACCGAGGGAGAAGAAGCTCACCAGCAAGACAATCGCCAGCGCTTCCACCAGCACCTGGACGAACTCGCCGACGCTGCTTTTCACCGCGGCCGGCTGGTCGGAGACCTTGCGCAGTTGCATACCGGCCGGCAGGTTTTTCTGGATACGCTCGAACTCCAGCTCCAGCGCCTTGCCGAGCACCAGAATGTCGCCGCCATCCTTCATCGCCACGGCCAGGCCGATTGCGTCCTCGCCCATGAAGCGCATGCGCGGTGCCGGTGGATCGTTGAAGCCACGGTGCACATCAGCCACATCGCCGATACGGAAGGTCCGGTCGCCGACACGGATCGGAAAATCCCTGATCTGCTCGACCGTCTGGAAATTGCCCGTCACCCGCAGCTGCAAACGCTCACTGGAGGTTTCAAAGAACCCGGCGTTGGACATCGCGTTCTGTTCTTCCAGCGCTTGCTGCACCGTGGCCAACGGCAATCCCAGGGTGGCGAGTTTGACGTTGGACAGTTCAATCCAGATTTTCTCGTCCTGCAGCCCGAGCAAGTCGACCTTGCCCACATCCTTGACCCGTTGTAGCTGGATCTGGATACGGTCGGCGTAATCCTTGAGCACCGCGTAATCGAAACCCTCGCCGGTCAGCGCATAGATATTGCCAAAGGTAGTGCCGAATTCATCGTTGAAGAACGGTCCCTGAATCCCCGGCGGCAAGGTCTGGCGGATGTCGCTGATCTTCTTGCGCACCTGATACCAGAGCTCGGGGATCTGCGCCGAATGCATCGAGTCCCGGGCCATGAAGGTCACCTGGGATTCACCGGGGCGAGAGAACGAGACAATCCGTTCATACTCACCGGTTTCCATCAGCTTCTTTTCAATGCGCTCGGTGACTTGCCGCGAGACTTCCTGGGCCGCCGCCCCCGGCCAACTGGTCCTGATCACCATGGCCTTGAAGGTGAACGGCGGGTCTTCGCTCTGGCCCAGCTTGGTGTAGGACAACGCGCCGACGACCGCCAGCAAAATCATCAGGAACAGTACGATCTGGCGGTTATGCAGCGCCCATTCGGAAAGGTTGAAACGCATCGGGGATTACTCCTTGACCGCCAGATTGACCACGCGGTTGGAGCGATCCACCGGCCGCACTTGCTGGCCCTCGTGGAGCACATGAACGCCAGCGGCTACCACCCAGTCGCTGGGGTTGAGGCCATCAAGCACCGGCACGCTTTTCTCACCGAAGGCGCCGACACGAACCGGGGCCTTTTTCAGGGTGTTGTTGGCACCGACGACCCAGACGTACGTTGCACCGTTTTCTGCGGTGAGCGCCGAGAGCGGCACCGACAGCGGCACCACGTCAGCCAGTTGAATGAATACTCGGGCGCTTTGGCCGAGCTCGGCCGGCACCTTGCCAGCACTAAAGGTGATGCGCGCGGCAAAGGTCCGCGATTTTGGATCGGCGGCCGGCGACAGCTCACGAATACTCCCGGCGAACCGCTGGCCTTGCTGGGTCCACAGCTCAACGGTGACCGGCTGGCCCACCTTGAAACGGCCGAAGTTTTGCTCCGGCAGGCTGATCAGCACTTCACGCTCGCCGTCGGTGGCCAGGGTGAAGGCAGTTTGCCCGGCGGCCACCACTTGCCCGACTTCCACGGCGCGCTTGGCCACGACACCGTCATGTGGCGCACGCAGTACGGCGTAGCTGGCCTGGTTGCTGGCCACATCGAATTCGGCCTTGATCTGCTTGAGTCGCGCTTCGCCGGAGCGGTAGAGATTTTCAGAATTGTCGTACTGCGAGCGGCTGACCATCTGACGGTCCATCAGGGTCTTGTAGCGATCACGCTCGGCACGCACCAGGTTCAGGTTGGCCTCAGCGGCAGCAACCTGCGCGCGAGTCGCTTCCAGTTGCAGGCGTACGTCCTGGGGATCGAGTTCTGCCAGCGGCTGGTTGGCCTTGACCCTCTCCCCTTCCTCGACCAGCCGTCGGCTGACTTTGCCGCCAATACGGAAGGCCAGGTCTGGCTCGTAACGCGCGCGAACTTCGCCGGGATAGCTGTCCATCGCCTGCGCGGAAGGCTCTGGCTGAACCACCATGGCCGGACGCACGGTGACTTGCGCCGGCTCTTCGTGGCCGCACGCAGACAACAAGAACGCCAGGCTGACTGGCAAGGCATAGCGGAACATGGTGAACGACCTTTCGCTAATGGAGCTCGGAATATTTATACTGGCCGGTATGTTATTAATAGCAAACTCACCAGTCCAGTATTAAAGCGAAAAATGTCCAACAATCTTCCTGCATCCAACGGCCCCGGCCGCCCGAAGGATCTCGCCAAGCGCGAGGCGATCCTCGAGGCGGCGAAGCGTCTTTTTCTAAGCAATGGTTACGCAAGCACCAGCATGGACGCGGTGGCGGCTGAGGCCGGAGTATCAAAGTTGACCGTTTACAGTCACTTCAACGACAAGGAGACGCTGTTCTCCTCTGCCGTGATGGCCAAATGCGAAGAGCAATTGCCCACACTGTTCTTCGAACTGCCCGACGGCATGCCGATCGAGAACGTGCTGTTGAACATCGCCCGACGCTTTCATCTGCTGATCAACAGCGATGAATCGGTGAACCTGAATCGCCTGATCATGACGCTGGGGAGTCAGGACCCGAAACTCTCGCTGATCTTCTTCGAGGCAGGTCCGCAGCGGATGTTGCAGGGCATGGAGCGCTTGCTGACGAAGATCGACCAGATCGGCGCCTTGAGCATCGACAAGCCACTGAATGCCGCCGAGCACTTTTTCTGCATGCTCAAAGGCGCAGCAAATTTTCGCTTGCTCTACGGCTGCGGCGACCCCCTGACCGGGGACGCGGCCGAGGCTCACATACAGGAAGTGGTGGGGTTGTTTATGCGGGCATATCGGCCGGATTCGGCCTGATAGATAGGTAGCGTCTGGGCGGACGCTATCGCGGGCAAGCCTTGCTCCTACAGGTCAGACAATTCTGTAGGAGCAAGGCTTGCCCGCGATGGGGGCGACACGGTCCTAAGGCTTGAGCGCTTTCTTGGGGTAGATGTCGTAGCGGCTGGACTTGCCGTCCAGCGCATGGCTCGGCTTCGGCCCTTCGATGCAGGGCGCCTTGCGCGGGCGTTTGACCACCACCCGGTGGCTGGCCAGTGCGAGCGCAGCTTGAAGCAGGGCCGGTGCGTCCGGGTCATCGCCTACCAACGGGCGAAACAGGCGCATTTCCTTCTTCACCAACGCGGTTTTCTCACGATGCGGGAACATCGGGTCGAGGTAGATCACCTGCGGCGGCTCACCTTCCCAATTGCGCATCAACTCGATCGAGTTGCCCTTGAGCAAGGTCATCCGCGCGACAATCGGCGCCACCTCAAAATCTTCCGCCGCGCGGGCCAAACCGTCTTCCAGCAACGCGCCAATCAACGGCTGACGCTCGATCAGGCTCATTTCGCAGCCCAGGCTTGCCAGCACAAAACCATCCTTGCCCAGCCCCGCCGTGGCATCCAGCACCTTCGGCCGCACGCCTTGAGCGACGCCGACAGCCTTGGCGATCATCTGGCCGCTGCCGCCACCGTACAACCGGCGATGGGCCGCGCCGCCCTCGACGAAGTCCACCCGCACCGGGCCCGGCGCATCCGGGCCGAGCTGTTGCAACTGCAAGCCGTGCTCACCCACTTGCAACGCAAACTCGGCATCGTCCAGCAACAACGGCAAGTTCAATCGCTCGGCCCAGTGCTCGGCACGTGCCTGAAACGCTTCGGCCAGGGCCTGGACTTTGATGCGGCTGGCCGCGGGTTGCTCACTCATCAGAAAACACACTCAAAAAATTAATGATCGGCAAAAACGGCCGATAACAAAACTATCGAGCATTTTGCCAGAGCTGAGCGTCGACCGAGAGAAATGTCAGACATTCAACGCACATCAGTAGGCTACATCTCGCCCCACGGCGATTATGGCCTGCGTAATTCCCAAGCACTGAGCGGCGTCAGTCACCTGTGGCAGGATTTTTTTGCCCAGGCACTGGCCGATCAATTGGGCGATGCTGCACCGGAGCCTGGCAATTACCCCCCCGTCGCCATCGATGGCCCGGTCGAACCGACCGTTGGCGCGGAACTGCTCGAACACATCGTCACGCAGCGCACCTGCGACGTGAAGGACACCGAAGTCCGCCCGCCTGAGCCGCTGTTCCTGCCGATTGCCGAATTCGAAATGGACCTGGCAGACAAACCGTTTCCGCCGTTCCCGCCGCAAGAAATTCTCGCGCAACAGAAGCAACAAGACTTCGAAAGCGCTTGGGTGCGCCCGATCGTCCTCGCTGCCGGCCAGCCATTGCCCGCGCCAGGCCCGGCACCGCAACCGCGTCCGTTGCACCTGCCGATTGCCGAGTTCGAACTCGACCTGCTGGATAAACCGGCAACCCCTTATCCGCATGAAGAGCTGGCCGAGCAACAGAAGCAATTCGACTTCGATAACGGCTGGGCCCGCCCGATCGTCCTGCAAAACCTGCGCATCGCCGCCTGAGCCTCAACTTCAGCCTCAGCGACACACCCACCACGGCCCGACATCCAGATGAAAATGGTTGCGATGGGCTGCGTTGTAGTCCGGGCTCAATACCACGCTAAACATGTCACACGCGCCATCGCGAACCTTGCGTAGAAAGCGCGCATCGTCATTGTCCTTCGGCCAATCGCGCAGCACGCTGATACTGCGCCCGTCCGCCAGGCGAAAGCCGGCGATATCCAGTGCATCGGCCGTCGCGTGCTGGCTGCGCGAGCCGTTTTCGAGGTTGTACATATTGCGGCAGGCAAAACTGCCGAGGTGATCGACCCGCGCTACCGCCTGCCCATACATGGCCTGCGCCGCCGGTTGCAGGGCATGCCGCTCGAACAGCACAAACGCCACCGCCAGCGGGCAACTGGCGAGAAAGCTGCTGCTCAGCGCCACCTCGCCGCCCTGCACGCGCAGGGTGTTGTTCAGCGGGCAATCGACGTCCGGGTTGCTGTCGACCTGGCGGGTGAACTTCAACCCGGCACCGCTGAGCACCTGATCGCAGAGCTGAGGGTTATCGCGCAGCCTGATCAATTTGAAGCGCGTCAGCAGGTTCGGCGTCGCCCGGACATCCAGCGGCGCCCAAGGGTTCCAGGCCGCTGGCAACGACAGCCAACCGCGCCAGACACCCACCAGCAAGCCGCCCATCACCAGCATCACCGCCAACAGCACTTTCAGAAACCGCACGACAACTCCCTGTGGATCAGCCTTTGAACAACTGATTGATCTGCCCAAACGGCAGCGCGCGGTCGGCGAAATCGAAGGTGCCGTGCGACTGAATTTCCTGCGCGGCCTGATAGAACGCACCGTAGGCCGCACGGGCCATGGCCGAGCCGACGCTGATCCGTTTGACGCCCATTTCACTGAGCTGCGCGACGCTCAACTTGAGACCGCCGGACATCAGCACATTGACCGGTTTCGGCGCCACCGCACGGACCACCGCCAGTATCTCTTCAGCGTTGCGCAGGCCCGGCGCATACAGCACATCGGCGCCCGCTTCGGCAAAGGCCTGCAAACGGCGAATGGTGTCGGCCAGGTCCGGATTCCCGTGCAGGTAATTCTCGGCACGCGCGGTCAGGGTGAACGGGAACGGTAAACTGCGGGCGGCCGCGACCGCCGCTTCGATTCGTGCTACGGCGTGTTCAAAGCAGTAAATCGGGCCGTCTTCACGGCCGGTAGCGTCTTCGATCGAACCACCGACCGCGCCGGCAGCGGCGGCACGCAGCAGGCTCTCGGCGGACTCTTGCGGGCTGTCGGCGAAACCGTTTTCCAGATCGACTGCGACCGGCAGATCGCTCGCGGCGACAATCGCCCGAACGTTGAGCAGTGTCTCTTCGAGTTTGACCGCGCCATCCGGGCGGCCCAGCGAAAAAGCATAACCGGCACTGGTCGTCGCCAGCGCCTGGTAACCCAGGCCGGCAAGCATTTTTGCCGAACCGGCGTCCCACGGATTGGGAATCACAAAAGCTCCGGCACCTTCGTGTAAGGCCTTGAAGGCCTGAGCTTTAAGGGTTTGCGCATCCATTGGCTCACTCCTGCAGAAGGGAAAACCCGTCGTCAGAGCAACCCAAGCTGCTCGGCGGCGGGTTCTCTATATAGCTCAGGCAGCGCCGGCAAGCCAGGCAAACGCGTCATCAACCGAGTATGAAAGCGTTGTGCCAAAGCGGCGGCCAGCAGGTTGTCGGCGGTGTGCAGGAAGATATACGGCGTGCGGCCCTCTTCGATCCATTGGGCGATTTTCTCGACCCATGGCGTCAGGAACGTATCGTTGGCTTCAAGCAGCGGATGGCCGATGAAACGCACCTGCGGGAATTGAGTAAAAGCCGCCGGGCGCGGTGGCACCTTGGGCTTTTTCGCTTGCGCATGCAGCACCGAAGGTTCAGTCGACGTGCAACTGAATAGCGCCCGTGGATCGAGGCAAATGCGCTCCACGCCACGATCCAGCAACAGCCGATTGAGACTGCGCTCGGCATCGCCTTTGGCGAAGAAGTCCCGATGCCGCACTTCAACGGCCAACGGCCGCTGCAGCCCATCGATAAACCCGGCCAGTTCGCCCAGCCGTTGCGGGGTAAAGGCTGCCGACAGTTGCAACCAGAGCGGTGAAACCCGCTCACCGAGCGGGCTGAGCAATTGCACGAAGGTTTCGGCGGCGCTCAGTTGCTCGCGCAGGTCGCCGCCGTGGCTGATGTCGCCGGGGAATTTGGCGGTGAAGCGAAAATGTTCCGGCATCGTCTGCGCCCAGCGCTCCACCGTCGCCGGCGCAGGGCGTGCGTAGAACGTGGTGTTGCCTTCAACGGCGTTGAACACCTGTGAGTACAGGCCGAGAAACTCATTGGGACGGGCGTTTTGCGGATACAGGTATTCGCGCCAGGCGTTTTCGCTCCAGGACGGGCAACCGAGGTAATAAGGCAACCGCATCAGATGTGCAGGTCGAGACCCAGCACTTCCATATCCCAATCGACGAAAGCCGCGGTGCTCAGGTAGCTGGCCAGGGCCATCGCCACGCTTTTGCTCATGGCGCGATGGTAGATCATGTCCTGCTGACGGGCGGGGAGATTGCTCAGGCGTTGCGCAGAAGCCTTGGCGGCGCGGGCGGCCAGTTGCTCCTCAGAAGGAAACTCCTGCTCGCCATCGATATCCTCGATGGACTCGTCCACCGACACATCGCCTTTGCGTGGCTTGCGCTTGATGGGGTAGGACTGAGAGGCAAAGCCGTCTATGCGCATAGGTACAAACTCGCTATCGATGATGGCAATTTAGCGGCACTTACCAGTGTGCGCAAACTCCCAAGTGATAACTAGAGCACAGAAACCGGAAAAGGTTTAAAAGCGCGCGGCAGAAACTGACAATTGGCTGCGCCCCTGTGGCGAGGGAGCTTGCTCCCGCTCGGGGGCGAAGCGCCCGCAGATTAACCGACGCGGTACATCTGACGAAATGAGGCTGCGGATTTTGGGGGCGCTTCGCACCCCAGCGGGAGCAAGCTCCCTCGCCACAAAGGCACTCGGATTCACTTGGCTTTGGGGGTTGCCACTTTGTCGCGCAGGTAAACCGGTTGTGCGTCGTCGGCAGGGATGCCTTCGCCGCGTTCCCAGGCGAAACGGGCCAGGGTCAGCAAGTCTTCGGCGTGAGGCAACATGCCAGCATCCTGGCCGATCAGGTTGACCGCGATGCGCTCGCCATAGCCCCAGCCGGTGCCCGCGCCAAACCAGTCGCCCGTGGCCTCTGCCGGCAATGCCGCGACTTCTGGCGGCAATACCGCTTCAGCCCCCACCAGACGCATTTCGCCCGCGGTTTCGCGGTAGCAGCCCCAATAGACTTCATCCATCCGCGCATCGATGGCCGCCGCAACCTGATGTGCACCGTGCTCGCGCAATGCGCGCTGCGCCAGTACCGCCAGGTTGGACACCGGCAACACCGGACGATCCAGCGCAAACGCCAGGCCCTGAACCACGCCAATGGCGATTCGCACGCCAGTGAACGCACCTGGGCCGCGACCAAAGGCAATCGCATCGACCGCTTGCAAGGTGGTGCCCGCATCCGCCAGCAACTGCTGGATCATCGGCAACAACTTCTGCGCATGCAGGCGCGGGATCACCTCGTAATGACTCGTGACCTTGCCGTCATGCAGCAAGGCAACGGAGCAAGCTTCAGTCGCGGTGTCCAGGGCCAGCAAGGTGCTCATCGATGTTTCCGTAAAGAGAGTTGGAAAAAGTCCGCCAGTATAAACAACAACGGCCCGCAAGCGGGCCGTTGTAGGTAAAGCAAATCAGCTTTCTCAGCTCAGCGCTTCAAGCACCTTGCCGGTGATCGCTTCGACCGAACCGACGCCTGCGATGTGGCTGTACTTCGGCTTGCCTTGGGCAGCCGACAGTTGCTGGTAGAAATCCACCAGTGGTTTGGTCTGGGAATGGTAGACCGACAGACGATGACGCACGGTTTCTTCAGTGTCGTCTTTACGCTGCACCAGCGCTTCGCCGGTGACGTCGTCCTGGCCCGCGACTTTCGGCGGGTTGTAGACGGTGTGGTAAACGCGACCGCTGGCTTCGTGTACACGACGACCGGCGATACGCTGGACGATTTCTTCGTCATCAACGGCGATTTCAACCACGTGATCCAGTTCTACACCGGCATCGACCAGGGCTTCAGCCTGAGGAATGGTGCGCGGGAAACCGTCGAACAGGAAGCCATTGGCGCAATCGGGCTGAGCGATACGATCCTTGACCAATGCGATGATCAGGTCGTCGGAGACCAGGCCGCCTGCGTCCATGATGCTCTTGGCTTTAATGCCCAGCTCGGTGCCGGCCTTGACGGCAGCACGCAGCATGTCGCCGGTGGAGATCTGTGGAATAGCGAATTTTTCAGTGATGAACTTAGCCTGAGTACCTTTACCGGCCCCGGGAGCTCCCAGCAGAATGACGCGCATCGATGTGCTCCTCAATTTCTTATTTAGATAACGATCGGATTTGCCGCGTGGGGCCAATCTCAAAAATAGGGTCGTGGGCCGCCCAAACGGCCAAAGGCTGATCAAGATACACAGCAGGCCCTGACCACACAAGCCGCCGAAAGTCGGAGCAACCCGTGCCTGTTATACCCTGGCGAGGAGGCGATCCAAGTCGCAACCCCATAACAAAGTGTCGCCTGACAAGCGCGACCGGCCCCCGCGGACCGGTCGTTTGTCGCAGTAAAATTGCCTGCGACACCCCGCAAAAGACCTTAGCCGGTATTGCGCAAACCGGCGGCAATCCCCGCCACAGACACCAGCAACGCCTGCTCCACCGGGCTGCCCTGCACCACATCCGGCTGTCGCGAGCGCGCCAACAGTTCAGCCTGCAATAGATGTAGCGGATCGAGGTAGGTGTTGCGCAAACGGATGAACTCCAGGGTGTCAGGGCTATGGGCCAGCAGCTGCGACTGACCGGTCAGGCCAAGGACCACGGCACATGCCTGCGACAATAGGTCGCGTAAATGCACACCCAAAGGTAACAATTCCGGCGCAACCAATCGCTCGTCGTAGGACTGGGCAATGTCCGCGTCAGCCTTGGCCAGCACCATCTCCAGCATGTCGATGCGTGTGCGGAAGAACGGCCACTGCTCACGCATCTGCGCCAGCAACTCGCCCTCACCGCGCGCCAAGGCGTTGCTCAACGCCGCTTCCCAGCCAAGCCAGGCCGGCAGCATCAGGCGGGTCTGGGTCCAGCCGAAGATCCACGGGATCGCCCGCAGGCTTTCGATCCCGCCAGCACGACGCTTGGCCGGACGGCTGCCGAGCGGCAGGCGCCCCAGCTCCTGCTCGGGCGTGGATTGACGGAAATACTCGACGAACTGCGGATTCTCCCGCACCACGGCGCGATAAGCGCTGACGCCATCGGCCGCCAATTCGTCCATCAGGCCGCGCCATGCGGGTTCCGGCGGTGGCGGCGGCAACAGCGTTGCTTCGAGCACCGCCGCCAGATACAGGTTGAGGTTTTGCTCGGCGATGTCCGGCAAGCCGAACTTGAACCGAATCATTTCCCCTTGCTCGGTGGTACGGAAACGCCCGGCCACCGACCCCGGCGGCTGCGACAGAATCGCCGCGTGCGCCGGGCCACCGCCACGGCCCACGGTGCCGCCGCGACCATGGAACAACAGCAGTTCAACTTGTTGCTCGCGGCAGATATCCACCAAGCGTTCCTGCGCCCGGTACTGAGCCCAGGCCGCCGCCGTGGTGCCGGCGTCCTTGGCCGAGTCGGAATAACCGATCATCACTTCCTGTGGGCCCTGCAACCGCGAGCGGTAACCCGGCAGCAGCAACAGTTTCTCGATCACCGGGCCGGCGTTGTCGAGGTCGGCGAGGGTTTCGAACAGCGGCACGACACGCATCGGCCGCAGCACGCCAGACTCTTTAAGCAGCAGCTGCACGGCGAGCACGTCCGAAGCAGCACCCGCCATGGAGATCACATACGAGCCGAGCGACGCCGCCGGCGCCGCGGCGATTTCGCGACACGTCGCCAGGACTTCGGCGGTGTCGGCCGAAGGTTTGAAATAGGCCGGCAGGAGTGGTCGACGATTGTTCAGCTCGCCCATCAGGAAGCTGATGCGCGCGTCCTCGTCCCAGTCTTCATAGCGACCGAGCCCGAGGTAGTCGGTGATTTCGGTCATCGCCGACGCATGCCGCGATGAGTCCTGGCGCACGTCCAGTCGCACCAGGAACAGGCCGAACGTCACCGCCCGACGCAGGCAATCGAGCAACGGACCATCGGCGATTACGCCCATGCCGCATTCATGCAGCGATTGATAGCACAGCTCCAGCGGATCCAGCAGCTCGCGGTTGTTTTGCAGCACGTCGGCCGGCGCCGGGGTGCTTGCGGTCAAGGATGCCTGCGCCCAGTTACGGGTCGCGCGCAGGCGTTCACGCAGTTGTTTAAGCACTGCACGGTAAGGTTCGGCGCTGTCCCCAGCCTTGGCCCGCAACGCGGTGCTGGCCTGCTGCATCGACAACTCGGCGGCCAGTTGATCGACATCGCGCAGGTAAAGGTCGGCCGCCATCCAGCGCGCCAACAGCAGCACTTCACGGGTCACCGCCGCCGTGACGTTCGGGTTGCCATCACGGTCGCCGCCCATCCACGAGGCGAAGCGAATCGGCGCCGCCTCCAGCGGCAAGCGCAGACCGGTGGCCGCATGCAGCGCCTGGTCGGCCTTGCGCAGGTAGTTGGGAATCGCCTGCCACAGCGAATGCTCGATCACCGCAAAGCCCCACTTGGCTTCATCGACCGGGGTCGGCCGGGTGCGGCGAATTTCTTCGGTGTGCCAGGCTTCGGCGATCAGGCGCTGCAAGGTCGACTTGATCTGCTCGCGCTCGGCGCGGGTCAGGTCACGGTGATCCTGTGCCGCCAGTTGCGCGGCGATGGCGTCGTATTTCTGGATCAAGGTCCGGCGGGCGACTTCAGTCGGATGCGCCGTCAGCACCAGTTCGATCTCCAACCGTCCCAATTGCCGCGCCAGCGCGTCGCTGCCATGCCCTTCAGCCCGCAGGCGGGCGAGCAGTTCGGGCAACACCCGCGCCTCGAACGGTGCCGGTTGGGACTCTTCGCGGCGGTGAATCAACTGATATTGCTCGGCGATGTTCGCCAGGTTCAGGAACTGGTTGAACGCTCGCGCCACTGGCAGCAGTTCATCTTCAGTCAACTGGTTGAGGCTGGCGCGCAGTTCGGCGTCCGTCGAGCCACGACGGTCAGCCTTGGCACCCTTGCGGATCAGCTCGATCTTGTCGAGAAAGCCATCCCCGTACTGCTCACGAATGGTGTTGCCCAACAACTCACCCAGCAGGTGAACATCCTCGCGCAAGCGTGCATCGATATCAGTCATCAGCAGTTCTCCAGCGAATGGCGGTCGACTCCAAGAGTGCCGTCCACAGCGGGTTCTTACAAGTCAGACGACAAATCGACGGTAAATCCTGAAGGTTGGGGCTAGTCTGAAGAATAAGCCGTACAAAGGCTTGCCACCGGCCACGGCCGGACACTCATCTCCCCTGCCACCAGCAGGTGCCTATTGAGGTCATTATGAAAATCCGTGAGCTAGCCCAACATTGGGAAGAAACCGCCAAAGGCCGTCTGACCAAGACCGGCTACACCATTCACCTGGACGTCGAAGCCGCGGCGCGGTTGGCGGCGCTTACCGAGATGTACCCCAAACGCCACCCCGAAGAACTGCTGGGCGAACTGATCGGCGCCGCCCTGGAAGAGCTCGAAGCGAGTTTCCCTTACATCAAGGGTCAGCACGTGGTCGCAACCGATGAGGAAGGCGACCCGCTCTACGAAGACGTTGGCCCGACACCGCGCTTTCTCGAATTGTCGCGGCGCCATTTGCACGATTTATCGGCTCAGAACGGCAAGCAAAAACACTGAGGACCTGTGGCGAGGGAGCTTGCTCCCGCCGGGCCCCACAGCAGTCGTAACTCGACTGAGGTGGTCTATCTGAAACAACGAGGTGACGGCTTTCAGGCCTGCTTCGCAGGCCAGCGGGAGCAAGCTCCCTCGCCACAAAGGTTCACGTCGCTGGGATTACTGTTCGAGCTGCGGAGTCTCTTGCCCCATGCAACGCACGGCTTTTTTCTTGTTGTTGACCAGCACACCCGTCAGGCCTTTCTGTTCGGTGTCGAACAGCACCAGTACGCCATCGACGCACTGGGCGACTTGCGCGGCCGGCTCCAGGGAGACTTTGTAGTCTTCACCCGGTATGGTCTTGAGCATGGTGAAGTCGCTGAGCAGCAGCGCGTCTTCCGGTTTGGCGAAGTGCAGGTAACCGTAGAACCACAAGGCCCCGACGGTGCCGAGGATGCTGCAGATACCGGTGATGATCAGCGGGATGGCGTTACGTTCTTCACTCATTGCGGACTCTCTGGAGGTTCAACTTCTGAATTCGGGGGTGCCGGGTAATTGGGCGTTTCGCCCAAGCGGCGCAGACCGTTGAAGTGCTGCGGGTCATCGAGGTAACGCAGCATGACAGTGCGCCAGATCGGGACGCTGAAGGTCTGCACGTGCCCGCCTCGGGTCAATTGCAGGACCTTGGGCGCGGGCGCAGCTTGATACAGTCGGATGCCATTGGAAAGAGGCACGAGCGGATCGTCGATGCTGTGGAAGATCAGTTTTGGCACGCGATTGAGCTGCGGCATGGCGTAGATCGCGCTGTCGGCGTCCGGCACCAGCCAGGACAACGGCACCTGAAACGGCCAGGTCATCCACGACGAACTCAGTGCAAACCGCCCGACATCCCGGTAACTGGCCGGCACGCTGTCGAGGACCAGCGCCTTGAGCCGGGGCTGACGCTCGGGGTGTTCAGCCAGATAATGCACGACCAGCGCACCGCCAAGGCTCTGACCCAGGACGATCAACGGTTTGCCCTGAACTTCTGGCGCCTGGTCCAGCCATTTGAATGCAGCGTCGATGTCCTGATAGATCGCCGGAAGGCCGGGTTTACCCTGCGACAGCCCATAGCCGCGATAGTCCACCAGCAGCACCTGGTAACCCTGCTTCGGTAGCCACCAGCTGGCCCCAAGATGCCCGGCGAGATTTCCGCCATTGCCGTGCAAGTGCAGCACCGTGCCCTTGACCGCTACGCCTTTTTTGGCCGGCAGCCACCAACCGTTGAGTTTCACGCCGTCAGCGCTGGTCAAGGTGATGTCACGGTATTCAAGCCCGGCTCTTTGCGGGGTAAACGGCAGACCGGGATCGGGGTAGAACAGCAAGGAGCTGCAACCGCCGAGGGTCAGGAGAAGGCAAAGGATGCCGAGGACTTTCATCCGTTGAAACCCCGCAATGAAGGTGAAGAACTCCGCTGCCATTCAGATCATCAGCATCGCGGTCTGCGGCAACTCACAGGGGATCGCATTCCAGCGTAGGCGCTGCCGCGGGCTGCGATTTTTGCATTCGGTTTTCCGAACGCGACCCATCAGTCGATTCGGTTAACCGGACTATCACGTCCTGAATCCAATCCTGTAAAAATTTAATATCCTTTAAAATCAATAAGTTGATTGATAAATTCTGAACTGGCACGACTCATGCTCTACAACTTGGGACGAATGCCTGATGTGCCAACACTTCAGGAGCCGTCAAGGCATTCAGCAGTACAAAAGAGCCGACAAACTGGCTCCATATAAAAACAATGTAGAGGAAAATTTGATGCGCATCGTTCCCCATATCCTGGGCGCAGCCATTACGGCCGCTCTGATCAGCACGCCAGTTTTCGCCGCCGAACTCACCGGCACCCTGAAAAAGATCAAAGAGTCCGGCACCATTACCCTGGGGCATCGCGACGCTTCTATTCCGTTTTCCTACATTGCAGATGCTTCCGGTGTACCGGTCGGCTACTCCCACGATATTCAGCTGAAAATCGTCGAAGCCATCAAGAAAGACCTGGACATGCCAAACCTGAAGGTCAAGTACAACCTGGTCACCTCGCAAACCCGTATTCCACTGGTTCAAAACGGCACTGTAGACGTCGAGTGCGGTTCCACCACCAACAACACCGAGCGTCAGCAACAAGTTGACTTCTCCGTTGGCATCTTCGAAATCGGCACCAAGCTGCTGTCGAAAAAAGACTCGACCTACAAAGACTTCGCCGACCTCAAGGGCAAGAACGTCGTGACCACCGCCGGCACCACGTCCGAGCGCATTCTGAAGTCGATGAACGCCGACAAGCAGATGGGCATGAACGTCATCTCCGCCAAAGACCACGGCGAATCCTTCCAGATGCTGGAATCGGGCCGTGCTGTCGCCTTCATGATGGACGACGCCTTGCTGGCCGGTGAAATGGCCAAGGCCAAGAGTCCGACTGACTGGGCCGTGACCGGTACTGCTCAGTCCTATGAAATCTACGGCTGCATGGTCCGCAAGGGCGACGCGCCGTTCAAGAAGGCTGTAGACGACGCCATCGTCGCGACCTACAAGTCCGGCGAGATCAACACTATCTACGGAAAGTGGTTCACCCAGCCAATCCCGCCAAAAAACCTGAACCTGATGTTCCCGATGAGCGACGAGCTCAAGGCCCTGATCTCCAACCCGACCGACAAAGCGGCTGAAGAAAAGAAATCCTGATTTCTGACTAACCCACCTCCTGACAGGGCCTGCGCCCTTTCAGGAGGCTGTCACTACCTGCTGGCACTTTCTGGAAACACTCGAACCGGTGGTTGTCGAGCCGATCGCGTGTGCCTGATCGTCGAGATCAGAGGGAACGGAGTTTCCCCAGGCAGGCACTTGTACATCGATCGATCTGAGGGGAGACCCTAATGAATTACAACTGGGATTGGGGCGTGTTCTTCAAGTCCACCGGCGTGGGCAGCGAGACCTATCTCGACTGGTTCATCACGGGATTGGGCTGGACCATCGCCATCGCCATCGTGGCCTGGATCATCGCCCTGATGCTGGGCTCGGTGCTCGGCGTCATGCGTACCGTACCGAATCGCCTGGTATCGGGCATCGCCACCTGCTATGTGGAACTCTTTCGTAACGTACCGCTGCTGGTTCAGCTGTTCATCTGGTACTTCCTGGTGCCCGACCTGTTGCCGCAAAACCTGCAGGACTGGTACAAGCAGGACCTGAATCCGACCACCTCGGCCTACCTGAGCGTCGTCGTGTGCCTGGGCCTGTTCACCGCCGCCCGAGTGTGCGAGCAAGTGCGCACGGGTATCCAGGCGCTGCCGCGTGGCCAGGAATCGGCCGCCCGCGCCATGGGCTTCAAGCTGCCGCAAATCTACTGGAATGTGCTGCTGCCCCAAGCCTACCGGATCGTCATTCCGCCGCTTACCTCGGAATTTCTCAACGTCTTCAAGAACTCCTCCGTCGCCTCCTTGATCGGCCTGATGGAGCTGCTTGCACAGACCAAACAGACCGCGGAGTTCTCCGCCAACCTGTTCGAAGCCTTCACCCTGGCGACCCTGATCTACTTCACCCTGAACATGAGCCTGATGCTGCTGATGCGTATGGTCGAGAAGAAAGTTGCGGTGCCCGGCCTGATTTCCGTGGGGGGTAAATAATGGATCTCGATTTCAGTGGCGTCGTACAGGCCGTCCCCGGCATGTGGAACGGCATGGTCATGACCCTGCAACTGACGGTACTCGGCGTCGTCGGCGGGATCATCCTCGGCACTCTCCTGGCGCTGATGCGCCTGTCCCACAGCAAGCTGCTGTCGAACATTGCCGGCGCTTACGTGAACTACTTCCGCTCGATCCCGCTGCTGCTGGTGATCACCTGGTTCTACCTGGCGGTACCGTTCGTGCTGCGCTGGATCACCGGCGAAGACACGCCGATTGGTGCATTCACCTCGTGCATCGTGGCCTTCATGATGTTCGAAGCGGCGTACTTCTGCGAAATCGTCCGGGCCGGCGTGCAGTCGATTCCCAAGGGACAGATGGGCGCAGCCAAGGCCTTGGGCATGGGCTACGGCCAGATGATGCGCCTGATCATCCTGCCGCAAGCGTTTCGCAAGATGACTCCGCTGTTGCTGCAACAAAGCATCATCCTGTTTCAGGATACCTCGCTGGTCTACACGGTCGGCCTGGTGGACTTCCTCAATGCTACGCGGGCCAGTGGCGACATCATCGGCCGCGCCAATGAGTTCCTGATCATCGCAGGTCTCGTGTACTTCACAATCAGCTTTGCCGCCTCACGGCTGGTCAAGCGTCTGCAAAAAAGGTTTGCCGTATGATTTCTATCAAGAATGTCAACAAGTGGTATGGCGACTTCCAGGTACTGACTGATTGCAGCACCGAGGTCAAAAAAGGCGAAGTGATTGTGGTGTGCGGACCGTCTGGCTCCGGCAAATCCACCCTGATCAAATGCGTCAACGCCCTGGAACCGTTCCAGAAAGGCGACGTGGTGGTCGATGGCACCTCCATCGCCGACCCGAAGACCGACCTGCCGAAACTGCGCTCGCGCGTTGGCATGGTGTTCCAGCATTTCGAACTGTTCCCGCACCTGACCATCACCGAAAACCTGACCATCGCGCAGATCAAGGTGTTGGGCCGCAGCAAGGAAGAAGCCACCAAAAAGGGCCTGCAACTGCTTGAGCGCGTCGGCCTTTCGGCTCACGCCCACAAGCACCCGGGCCAGCTCTCCGGTGGTCAGCAACAGCGTGTGGCGATTGCCCGTGCACTGGCGATGGACCCGATCGTCATGCTGTTCGACGAACCGACCTCGGCGCTCGACCCGGAAATGGTCAATGAAGTGCTCGACGTGATGGTGCAACTGGCCAACGAAGGCATGACCATGATGTGCGTAACCCACGAAATGGGCTTCGCCCGTAAAGTGGCGGACCGGGTGATCTTCATGGATCAGGGCAAAATCATCGAAGACTGCAAGAAGGAAGAGTTCTTCGGCGACATCAACGCCCGCTCGGACCGCGCGCAGCACTTCCTCGACAAGATTCTGCAGCACTAAAACCGGCAACCGCTCCCTGTTGGAGCGGGCCTGCCTTTGTGGCGAGGGAGCTTGCTCCCGCCGGCCGGTCCGCGCTCGGGCACAGCAGTCGTAAACCAGTCAGTGCGGTGTGTCAGATTAAATGCATTGGCAGGTTTTAGGGCCGCTTCGCGACCCAGCGGGAGCAAGCTCCCTCGCCACAGGTCCTGCGCTCGACTGAAACGAGCGCAGGCCCGCCGCCACACTGGTTGACCCAAGGCATCTGTGATGAAATGCGACCCCACTCTCTATCGCGCAGCGCCGCCATCACTTGCCGTGAAACCTCGTCTGATTCGCCAACTGTTCCTGCCACCGCTGATCATCTTGCTGATGGTCGGATTGGGTTACCTCGGCTTCTGGGTCAGCGAGCACTACGGAATTCGCAGCCTGAGCGAGAACGGTCAACGTCAGCTGGAACTGCACGCCCGCGCGGTCGAAAGCGAGATCAGCAAATACACCTACCTGCCCAGCCTGCTGGAACTCGAATCGAGTGTTTCAGAACTGTTGGGCGACCCTACGCCCGAGCACCGGCAAGCGGTCAACAATTACCTCGAAGGCCTGAACCGGCGCAGCCGCAGTCGGGCAATCTACGTGATGGATACCACCGGTCGGGTACTGGCCACCAGTAACTGGCGCGATGTCGACAGCTACCTAGGCGAAGACCTGTCCTTCCGTGCGTATTTCCAGAATGCCGTACGCGGTCAGCCCGGTCGTTTCTACGGCATTGGCAGCACCAACGGCGAGCCCGGTTACTACCTGGCCCATGGCCTGGAAGAGCAAGGCAAGATCATCGGCGTCGCAGTGGTCAAAGTCCGCCTCGAAGCCATGGAAGAACGCTGGCAGCGTGCACGCCTGGAAGCCTTCGTCAGCGACGAGAATGGCATCATCATTCTGTCCAGCGACCCGGCGCGGCGGCTCAAATCGGTTCGCCCGCTCAGCGACGACACCAAGGAACGCCTGGCCCGCAGCCTGCAATATTACTGGTACCCGCTCAACGAACTGGAACCGCTGGCCCGCGAGCGGCTGTCCGAAGGCGTGGAGAAAATCACCTTCCCGGCCAACGCCGAGCTGGTCTCGGATGAACAGGAAATCAGTTACCTGTCGCAGACCCGCGTCTTGAGCGATACACCGTGGAATTTCACCCTGCTCACACCGCTCGGGGATTTGCGTCGGGAAGCGATCAACCAGGGCATCCTGGTCGCGGTGGCCTTCGCGCTGGTGGCGTTCCTGCTGATTGCCTGGAACGAACGGCGCAAAGTCATCGCCACCCGCCTCGCCGCCCGCGAAGCGCTGCAAGAAGCCAACAATCAGCTCGAACGCAGGATTACCGAACGCACTACCGACCTGCGGGCCAGCAACGAGCGCCTGAAAAGCCAGATCCGCGAACGGCGCCAGGCCGAAGAAACCTTGCGTCGGGCTCAGGACGAACTGGTACAGGCCGGTAAACTCGCGGCCATCGGCCAGATGTCCACCAGCATTGCCCACGAATTGAACCAGCCGCTGGCCGCGTTGCGTACCTTGTCCGGCAATACCGTGCGCTTTCTCGAGCGCGGTCAGCTGGACATCGCCAGTGCCAACCTGAAAACCATCAACGATCTGATCGACCGCATGGGCCGGATTACCGCCAGCCTGCGCTCCTTTGCCCGGCGCGGCGACGATCAGGGCCAGGCCAGCCTCGGTAAAGCGGTAGATGCCGCCTTGCAGTTGCTCGGCGCACGCCTTGAAAGCGCTCGTTTGCTGTTGCACCGCGAGTTCAGCGACGTGCAAGTACAGATCGACCAGACCCGCCTGGAACAGATTCTGGTCAACCTGATTGGCAACGCCCTGGACGCCATGCAAGCGCAGCCATTGCCCGAACTATGGCTGGAAGGTGACATTGTCGACGGCAAATATCGCCTGCGCGTCCGCGATAACGGCCACGGTATCAACGCCGAAGCCCGCAAGCATTTGTTCGAACCTTTCTTTACCACCAAACCCGGCGAGCAGGGCCTGGGCCTTGGCCTGACCCTGTCGGCGAGCCTGGCGGCCGCCACTGGCGGTCACCTCGGCGTCGAGCACCCGGCCAGCGGTGGTACCGCTTTCGTCCTCAGCTTACCGTTGGTAAGCCCCGTTCCTGCCGAGCCGATATGAACAACGACCTTAGTGTGCTGATCGTCGAAGACGATCCCCATGTCCTGCTCGGTTGCCAGCAGGCGCTGGCTCTGGAAGATATCCCCTGCGAAGGCGTTGGCAGCGCTGAAGAGGCCCTGGCGCGAGTCGGCGACAACTTCGCCGGGATCGTCATCAGCGACATTCGCCTGCCGGGCATCGATGGACTGGAACTGCTGAACCGCCTCAAGGCCCGTGACCGTAGCCTGCCGGTGGTGCTGATCACTGGTCATGGCGACATCTCGATGGCGGTTGGCGCGATGCAAAAAGGCGCCTACGACTTCATGGAGAAACCGTTCTCCCCCGAACGCCTGGTCGACGTCGCACGCCGCGCCCTGGAGCAACGCAGCCTGGCTCGCGAAGTGACCTCGTTGCGCCGGCAACTGGCCGAGCGTGATTCCCTGGAGGGGCGGATCATCGGGCGCTCGCCCGCCATGCAGCACCTGCGCGAGCTGATCGCCAACGTCGCCGATACGTCGGCCAACGTGCTGATCGAAGGCGAGACCGGCACCGGCAAAGAGCTGGTCGCGCGTTGCCTGCACGACTTCAGCCGCCGTCAGTCGCAGCAATTCGTCGCGCTGAACTGCGGTGGCCTGCCGGAGAACCTGTTCGAAAGTGAGATTTTCGGTCATGAAGCGAATGCGTTCACCGGTGCCGGAAAACGCCGGATCGGCAAGATCGAACATGCCCACGGCGGCACGTTGTTCCTCGACGAAGTAGAAAGCATGCCATTGCCGCTGCAAATCAAACTGCTGCGGGTATTGCAGGAGCGCACGCTGGAGCGGCTCGGCTCGAACCAGAGTGTCGCGGTCGACTGCCGGGTGATCGCGGCGACCAAGTCTGACCTCGACGACTTGAGCCGCGCCGGCCAGTTTCGCAGCGACCTGTATTACCGCTTGAACGTAGTGACGCTGGAACTGCCACCGCTGCGTGAGCGTCGCGAAGACATCCTGCAATTGTTCGAACACTTCTTGCAGCAATCGTCCCTGCGCTTTGACCGTGCGCTGCCTGAGCTGGACAACCAGACCCTGTCGAACCTGATGAGCCACGACTGGCCCGGCAACGTGCGCGAGCTGCGTAACGTCGCCGAGCGTTTTGCCCTGGGTTTGCCGGCCTTCAAGAAGTCCGGCAGCGGTGGCGCCGCCCAAGGCCTGGCGTTCTCCGAAGCGGTGGAAGCCTTCGAACGCAACCTGCTCAACGATGCCTTGCAGCGCAGCGGCGGCAACCTGACCCAGGCCAGCCAGGAACTGGGAATGGCCAAGACCACGCTGTTCGACAAAGTTAAAAAATACGGCTTGAGCCACTAACCCACTGCGAGAGTTTTCGTGGATCTACTGTTAAAAGCTGCACTGGGCGCCGCGGTGGTGGTGATCCTCGCCTTCCTCGCCAAAACCAGAAACTATTACATCGCAGGCCTGGTGCCGCTGTTTCCGACCTTTGCACTGATTGCCCATTACATCGTCGGCAAGGGCCGCTCGCTGGACGATCTGAAGACCACCATCGTGTTTGGCATGTGGTCGATCATTCCGTACTTCGTTTATCTGGCAACCTTGTATGTGATGGTCGATCGCCTTCGCCTGGAGGCCTCGCTGGCGGTGGCTGCGCTTGCGTGGCTGATGGCGGCGACGGTGCTGGTTTCTGTTTGGGTCCGCGTTCACGCCTGACCAGAACCCCCTGTGGCGAGGGAGCTTGCTCCCGCCGGCCGGTCCATGCTCGGGCGCAGCAGTCGTAAAACCGGCCATCCGGTACTTCCAGAAATACCGAGAGTTACTTGATTGCGACTGCTACGCAGCCGAGCGCGGACCGAGCCGAACGCAGGCTGCTACGGGGATCTGAGCTCAGGTCAATTGAATTTGTAGCTGATCGCCGCCTGAACCTCGCCCTGGTTCACGCGGCCTTCTTGTTTGACGATAGTGCTGTCCGCCGCCGAATTGGTCAGGTGCTTCCAGGTGGCACTGGTCACCAGCGACCACTTTGCGGCCAGCGGGAACTCGAAGTTCTGGGTCAACGCCACATTCTGCAAGCCGCCACTGGCCTTGTACGGACGGAACTCCGAATCCCGGGCATCTTTCTGGGAAACACCAAAGAACGTCTGAGTCTGCTGGCGATCGGCAAAATTGGCGCTCAGTTCACTACTGCCAATGATCCCCAGCCCCAGTGGATAACCCACTTCCCCGCCCACCCGACCGAGCACACCACCCTGGCCGCGATTAGCGCCCACGGTATGGCCGACGAAAGCGAAAATGCGCCAGAAATCAGCCGGGCTGTACTGAACGAAGCCGCCGGCCTCGCCCATGGCCGACACATTGTGCAGGCCTCGCAGCGTGCCATTGGAGTTACGGCCCGGAATGTAGTTGATAAATGGCCCGGCACTGAAACCATTGGCTTTCAAGGCGCTCCAGGTCAAACCGTCGTCGGTGCTGAGGCTGACATCGCCCCAGTCCAGATCGAAGTAAGGCACCGGCACGGTTTCATAACGGCTACCCGTGGGGTCATAGGGCTGATTGCTCATGCCGAGACCCGCCTCACCGGTTATCCCGGCAGCCTGCGCGGTGGCGCAAAAGCCGCCAAGGCCCAGCAAGGCAGTGAATACAGCAGAGGTAATCCTGAACATAAAGCGATTCCTTATCAGTACAGGCGCGCATCAACTCCCAGGTCGACTTTGCTGCGCAAGCACTCATGTTGTTTGTAGCAACCTACAAAAATTGTAGCTAGCCGGACATATTTCCTGCCCAGCATATCTCAGAGCCCTAGCCCGCTGGGCTTGAAACAACTTGGCACAGTCCCTGCTCTACCCCGTTGCAAGCGCATCAGCGCGCCCCTGCCCCAATAGGTAATGCAGATGATTGATTGGCATATCGTGTGTGATTTCGACGGGACCATCACCCGGACCGACGTAATCGACAGCATTCTCCAACGTTTCGCCGACCCGAGCTGGGAAGCGATCGAGGAAGAGTGGCTGAGCGGTGCTATCGGCTCCCGTGAATGCCTCAGCCGCCAGCTTTCACTGGTCAAGGCAACGCCCAATGAACTGCTCGAGTTCTTCGACAGCGTCGAAATCGATGCCGACTTCCCGGACTTTGTCGACCATGTGGTCGGCCTGGGGGCTTCCATCGAAGTCGTCAGTGACGGTATCGAACAAGGTATCGCGCGGATTCTGTCGCGCAACTACGTCAGCCTCCTGCCGATCCTCGCCAACCGCCTGCGCCAGGTCGACAACAACAGCTGGCGCATCGACTTCCCGTATTCGAGCGAGGCCTGCCGCGCGGCTTCCGGCAACTGCAAATGCAAATCCACGCCCAGCAGCAAACGCGTGCTGGTGATTGGTGACGGTCAGTCCGACATGTGCGTGGCCTCCACCGCCGACTTCGTATTTGCCAAGGACCGCCTGGCCGAACATTGCGAACGCAATGGCATCGCTTACGCCCGCTTCGACAGCTTCGCCGAACTTCCGGCCTTGCTGGCCAAACTGCCGGCCGGCAGCGCAGCCAACGCCACTGACTTCGCACTTGAAACCTCTTCTGAACTCTCGCTACACAATCAGGAACTCTTCCACCATGTCTGATATCCGAATTGCTACCGCAGAAGACCAGATTCTTCTGGAAAAAGAAGCCAAGTACTGCTCCTACGGCGACACCGTTCACTACATCGAACCACCGCGTATTTTCAGCCGTTGCGAAGGCTCGTACGTGTGGGACACCAGCGACCAGGCTTACCTGGACCTGCAAATGTGGTACTCGGCGGTCAACTTCGGCTATGCCAACCCGCGCCTGAACAACGCCCTGAAACAACAGATCGACACCCTGCCGCAAATCGCCAGCCAGTACCTGCACAAAGGCAAGATCGAGCTGTCGGAAATGATCGCGGTCGACGCCAAGAACAAGTTCGGCCTCGACGGTCGCGTGCACTTCAACGTCGGCGGTTCGCAGTCCATCGAAGACTCGTTGAAAGTCGTGCGTAACGCCACCAACGGCAAGAGCCTGATGTTCGCCTTCGAAGGCGGCTACCACGGTCGTACCCTCGGCGCCTCGTCGATCACTTCGAGCTACCGCTACCGTCGCCGCTACGGTCACTTCGGTGAGCGTGCCAACTTCATCCCGTTCCCGTACCACTTCCGTGGCCCGAAAGGCATGACCAAGGAAGAATACGGCAGCCATTGCGTGCAGCAGTTCGCCCGGCTGTTCGAAACCGAATACAACGGCGTGTGGGACCCTAAAGTCGGCCAGAGCGAATACGCAGCCTTTTACGTCGAGCCGATCCAGGGCACCGGCGGCTACGTGATTCCGCCAATGAACTTCTACAGTGAACTCAAGCAAGTGCTGGATCAGCACGGCATTCTTATGGTCGTCGACGAAATCCAGATGGGTTTCTGGCGTACCGGCAAGCTGTGGTCGATCGAACACTTCGACGTCAAGCCGGACGTGATCGTCTTCGGTAAGGCGCTGACCAACGGCCTCAACCCACTGGGCGGTATCTGGGCTCGCGAAGAGCTGATCAACCCTAAGGTGTTCCCGCCAGGTTCGACTCACTCCACCTTCGCGTCCAACCCGCTGGGGACTGCGGTCGGTCTGGAAATGTTCAAGATGACCCACGAAGTCGACTACGGCTCGATGGTCATGGCCAAGGGCAAGTACTTCCTCGAAGGCCTGCAAGAGCTGCAGAAACGCTTCCCGATCATCGGCGACGTCGACGGCCTGGGCCTGGCCCTGCGCTGCGAAATCTGCACCACTGACGGCTTCACCCCGGACAAGGCGACCCTGGACTACATGGTCGAGGAAGGCATGAAGGGCGATATGGTGGTTGACGGTCAGAAACTGGGTCTGATCCTCGACGTGGGCGGCTACTACAAGAACGTGATCACCCTGGCCCCGTCGCTGGAAATCAGCTACGCGGAAATCGACCTGGGCCTGAAACTGCTCGAGCAATTGCTGAACCGGGCCATGAAACGATGAACGAAACAGAGATCGATCTCGGCGAAGGTAGCACCGGTTTCGTTCTCGGCAGTGGTGAGGTCGCGGTGTTGTTGATCCACGGCCTGACCGGCACCCCGACGGAGTTGCGTCGGGTTGCCATCGGCTTGGCCAAATCGGGTTGCACGGTGTACGTGCCAACCCTGGCCGGGCACTGCGGTGATAACGCCGACCTGCAAGCCACCGGCTGGCAGGACTGGTACGAAGGTGTCCGCAAGACATTCGTGGGCATACGCCAGAAGCACGAACAGGTGTTCGTCGGCGGTCTGTCCATGGGCGCGGTCATGTCCATGTACGTCGCGTCCGAGCATCCAGGACAGGTCGCCGGCCTGCTGATGTATTCGACCACCCTGCGCTACGACGGCTGGAGCATCCACAAACTGGCGTTCCTGACGCCTTTGCTGATGAAGATTCCGTTCGGCGTGCACATCTGCAGCTTCGAAGAGAAGCCACCTTATGGCATCAAGAACGAGCGCCTGCGGGCGATCGTCGAACGCCAGATGAAGGACGGCGAAAGCAGCAATGCCGGTCTGTTGACCATGGAAGGCGTCACCGTGCGCGAATTGCACCGGATGAATGCCGTGGTCAAGAAACGCATGCCGTCGATCAAGACACCAGCACTGGTGCTGCACTCCATCGAAGACGACATCACCAGCCGCTGGAACGCCGACTACGTCGAACGTCATCTCGGCGGCCCAGTCACCAAGATCCTGCTGGACAACTGCTATCACATGATCACAGTTGACCTGGAATACCGCCGCGTCGTGGACCTGAGCGCGGACTTTGTCCATCAGCTTTCCATGAAGCCTGGCGAGCGTGAAGAGTATCGACAGCTGGCGTAGCTTAAGGACAAGACGTGATTACCGCCCAAGCCTTTTCAACCATCGAGGCCATCGAACGCTGCGCCTGGAATGACTGTTTCCCTGGGGAACTGGAGGACTGGGATTATTACCGGGCGGTTGAACGGGCGGGGGTCGCCGACTTCAAGTGGCGCTACCTTGCACTCTATGAAGGCAGCACATTGATAGCCGCAGCCGCGGCATTTACCACACAGTGCTCGCTCGACACTACGATGCAGGGCATCGGCAAACGCATCACGCAATGCCTGCGCCAATGGTTGCCGGGCGTGCTGGAAATTCGCTTGTACGCCATCGGATCGCCAGTGACCGAGCAATGCCATGCAGGCACCGCCAGCCATATCGCTGGCGACCGGCGTCCGGCGTTGCTGCGTCAGTTGCTGGCGTTGGCCCGCAACGATGCCGACAAGGCCGGGATCGGCCTGCTGGCTGTCAAGGATGTGCCCAGCCACGATCACCAGTGGATTGAAGTCTGCCGCGAGGCCGGGCTGCAAACCATGCCCGCTTTACCCAGTGCAGTATTGCCGATTGCGTTCGGCTCACTCGACGCCTACCTCGGCACGCTGGGCAAATCCACCCGCAAGGACTTGCGCCGAAAACTTCGGGCGCAAGGCCCGCGAATCGAATGGCGACGCTCGGTCGACGATGTATTGCCACAGATGATGCTCTTGTATGAAGCCACTCTGGCGCGCAGTGATCTGACGTTCGAACGACTGTCGGCAGAGTATTTCACCAGTATCCTCGAACACCTCGACCAACGTGCCGCGTGCGTACTGTATTGGGTGGACAAGCAACTGGTGGCGTTCAACCTGCTATTGCTGGACGAACATCGACTGGTGGACAAATTTTTTGCCCACGACCTGGAACAGTCCCGTGAGTACAACCTGTACTTCAGAAGCTGGCTGGCCAATGTCGACTATTGTATTCAGCATAAAATCCCGCTGTATGAGTGCGGCCAGCCCGACTATGCCAGTACGCTGCGGCTCGGTTGTAAATTTGAAGGCAATACGCTGTTTTTTCACCACCGCAGCGGGTTGCTCAATACATTACTGAAACTTGTGAAACTGTTTATCCGACCGGATAAATCCGACCCAGCGATGGCTGCTGCGATAAGCGAAACCTGATGACCAAAGTCCGACGCCGTAAAGCCCTGCCCTTCGCCATCTCCCGCTGGAGCCTGCAACGCAAGCTGGTATTGGCATTCTGGCTGGTCAGCGTGATCCCGACCATGATCGCTGCGGAACTGGCGGCCACCACGCTGTCACAGATCTTCGATAGCAACGTGCGCATCTGGTTGCAGGAATCGACCAAGATCGTCGAAGACGAGGTCCGCGAAATCCTCCGCGAAAACACGCGGGTCGCCCAGTTGTTGCTGCGCCACATCCGCCCGATCAACGACCAGCTCTCGGCCCGGCAGGACCGCCTCAGCGCCGACATTGCCGAAGCCATGGGCATCGACGTCGTGGCGCTGGTGCGCACCAGCGATCATAAAGTGCTGTTCAGTACCGTGGCCGACGACATCGTCCAGCAAATCAACACCGCGCCCAAAGCCGTCCTGCAAACCATTCAGGTCACGGGCGCGTCCACCGGCATCCTGGTCTCGACCTTCCAGACAACACAGGCTGGGGTCGATTATCAGTTGGTCCTCGCCAACTACCTGGACAGCAGCTTTCTCACCAGCGTCGCCGATGTGCATTCCCTTGACCTGCGGTTGTACCTGGCCAAGGCCGATGACTTCTCGGAAATTTTCGCGACCCAGCGCTTCGAAGATCACCCCATGAAGGTGCCCGAAGACATCGAGCAGATCCTGCGCACCACGAAAAATCCGATCGAACAGTTCACCAAAAACTACAGCGGCATCTATCGGCCAATCCTCAATGACAGCGGTGAACTTCAGGGGGTGATCTTCAGTGGCCTGCTGCGCCACAACAGCCTGGTCGGGCTGGTGAACCAGAGCAACCTGTTCATTCTGATTTTCATCCTCAGTTCGGCGCTGTCGCTGGGTGTCGGCTGGCTGGTCTCGCAACGCCTGACCCAGCCCCTGCGCGCGCTCTCCAAAGGCGTTCGGGCGGTGATCGACGGCGATTATCGTCAGCGAGTGCCGGTTTATGGCAGCGACGAACTGGCCGAACTGAGCAGCACCTTCAACCACATGACCGAACGTCTCGGCGAGTTGCAGCACCTGGAGTCGCAACTGCGCCGCCGCGATCGCTTGCACGCCCTGGGTGAAGTGGCCATGGGGCTGGCCCATGAAATCCGCAACCCGCTGGGCATCATCAAGACCGCGACCCAATTACTGCACCGTCGCGCCGACCTGCCCGAGACCGACAAGCGGCATCTGGAATACGTGGTCAGCGAGGTCACCCGGATCAACGACCTGATCACCGAGTTCCTCGACTTTGCCAAGCCCAACGCGCCCATGCGCTCCACCCAACCGGTGCGACCGCTGCTTGATGAGTTGGTCGGGTTCTGCGCCCCGGAACTGGCGACTCACAACATCGACGCCCGAATCGAAGACAACGCCCCTGGCGCGACCATCTATGCCGACGCACGACAGCTCAAACAGGCCTGCCTGAACCTGGTGATCAATGCCATAGACGCAATGCCCGACGGCGGTCGCCTGACCCTGGGCATAACCAGCGACAAGGAATACACCGTCATCAGTGTTTCCGACACCGGCCAAGGCATCGAACCGGACATGCTCGAACGGATTTTTACACCGTTCGTCACCACAAAGGCTTCGGGTACCGGTCTGGGGCTGGCAAAAGTCTTCTCGATCATGGAGAACCATGACGGACGGGTCGAATGCATCAGCGAAAAAGATGCCGGCTCCACATTCAGCCTGTACATTCCGGCCAACGGTGAAGACGACAGCGACGACGAGGACAGTGATGACGCATAACATTCTGGTGGTCGATGACGAGCCCAAGCTTTGCGACTTGTTGGCCTCGGCCCTGAGCCAGAACGACATCCAGGTGTTCACCGCCAGCAATGGCCTGCACGCGCTCAAGGTGCTGGAACAGGAAGACATCGACCTGGTGATCAGCGACTGGCGCATGCCCGGCATGGACGGGCCGCAGTTGCTGGCGGAAATCAAAGTGCGCTATCCGCAACTGCCGGTGATCGTCATGACGGCCTACAGCACGGTTAAAAATGCCGTGCAGTCGATGCGCAATGGCGCCTTCGACTACATTGCCAAGCCGTTCGACATCGATGAGCTGGACATCACCGTCAACAAGGCCCTGCAATTTCGCGACATTCTCAAAGACAACCAGCGCATGCGCGCCGAGCTTGAAGAACACCAGCAGATCGACAGCCTGGTGGGCGACAGCCCGACCTTCCGCCGAGTGCTGCAAGCAGTGGATTCGGTACGCGAAAGCAATGCGACCATCCTGCTCACCGGCGAAAGCGGCACTGGCAAGGAAATGGTCGCCCGGGCCATCCACAAACACGGCAACCGTGCTGACAAACCCTTCGTCGCCGTGAACTGTGCGGCGATCCCCGAAGGGTTGCTGGAAAGTGAAATGTTCGGCCATCGCAAAGGCGCCTTCACCGGCGCCGTAGCGGATCGGGTCGGGCGCTTCATGCAGGCCGACAAGGGCACGCTGTTTCTCGATGAGGTCGGCGACATGCCGCTGGCCTTGCAGGCAAAAATCCTCCGGGCCTTGCAGGAGCGAGTGATCGAGCCGGTGGGTGACCCGCGCGAGCGCAAAGTCGATGTGCGGGTGATCGCCGCCACCAACAAGAACCTGCTGGAAGCGGTGGCCAACAAAGAGTTTCGCGAAGACCTTTATTATCGCCTCAACGTGTTCCCGATCCCCCTGCCCGCCCTGCGTGAACGGGTCGAAGACATCGCGCCACTGGCCCGACACTTCGCTCACACCCTCGGCGCCACCGCCGGCAAACGCATCACCGGTTTCAGCCCGGAAGCCTTGCAGGCCATGGCCAATTATTCGTGGCCGGGGAACATCCGCGAACTGCAGAACTGCGTTGAACGAGCCACCATCGTGGCCTCGGGTTCGGTGATCGAGGAGGACGATCTACCAGCGTACCTGTTCGCCTCAAGACCCACCGTCGACGGCACCCGCGTGCCCCTCAACGTAGGCACTGGCGTGCCGCCGGACCTCGACGCCGCGCTGGTGGAAGTCGAGAAGTCGTACATTCTTGCCGCCCTGCAACAAAGCAATGGCGTGCAAGCGGCCGCTGCGCAACTGATCGGCATCTCGGAGCGCAGCTTCTGGTATCGGCTGAAAAAACTCGGGATTCATGTGGACAAAATCGTCCGCTAAAACCCTCGACGCGGTCCCTGTGGCGAGGGAGCTTGCTCCCGCTGGGCCGGTCCGCGTTCGGGCGAAGCGGCCCTAAACCCGTCACCGCGTACTTTCAGATAGAAACAGTCTGCGACTGCTGCGCCCGAACGCGGACCGGTCGGCGGGAGCAAGCTCCCTCGCCACAAAGGCGCGTTGAGCGTTACAACAGGTTCGGTGCCTGCACCGGATCGATCTGCGCCCAATGCGCGGTGTCCTCACGATGGGTTTTCAGGTACGGCAACACTGCCGCCAGTAACGGCGCCTTGAACGCTTCCTGAAAACGATGGGCCAGCCCCGGAATCAGCTTCAACTGACTGCCCTGGATATGCGCCGCCAGGTGAATGCCATGCATCACCGGCAACAGCGGATCAGCAGTACCGTGCACCACCAGCGTCGGCACCCGCAGTTGGTTGAGCAGTGCCACCCGGCTCGGTTCGGCGAGGATCGCCATGATCTGGCGTTTCACGCCTTCAGGATTAAACGCCCGGTCATACGCCACCGCGGCCTGATGCAACAGCGCCTGGCGATCATCGCTCACTTGCGGACTGCCCAGCGCGGCCAGCAGATCAGCCTGTTGCTCCAGCGCCACCTCACGGTTCGGCGCACCGCGCCGTGAGAGCAATTGCACCAGCGCCGCATTCGGCGCCGGCAGCCCTTCTGCGCCGGAACTGGTCATGATCAGCGTCAGGCTCTCGACCCGCTGCGGTGCCATGGCCGCCATGTGCTGGGCGATCATCCCGCCCATACTCGCGCCCAGCACATGGAATTGCTCGACATGCAGCGCATCCATCAGGCCCAGCGCGTCGTCCGCCATATCCGTCAGGCTGTACGGCGCCGCCACCGGCAATCCGAGTTTGTAGCGCAGCACCTCAAAGGTCAGGTTGGCGTTGGCCGGAGCCTGACGCCAGGTCGACAGCCCGACATCGCGGTTGTCATAGCGAATCACCCGGAAACCCTGCTCGCACAGCGCCACCACCACCTCGTCCGGCCAGTGAATCAACTGGCCACCCAGGCCCATCACCAGCAGTAATGCAGGATCGGACGCACGACCGATGCTCTGGTACGCCAGGCTGACCTGCGCCAGATCGACCCGCTCGGTCGGAACATTGACATCGCAGCGCGACGCCGCCAAAGACGGTAAGCCGAATAGCAGAGCGGTCAAAAAAACCGCCGTTGAAAAAAATCGTACCCGCATGAAGAAACACCGAAACGCAGAACCCCAGTAGAGAGCGAGTCTGATGAACTTTGTTAAAGCGCGCTGCCACAGTTACGTGACAGTTTGATGAAGAGTGCTCAACGGTCAGTTGTCGAAATCTATTTGTAGGAGCAAAGCTTGCTCGCGATGCCGGCGACGTGGTTTGTCTGAAGGACCGCGTCATCGTTCATCGCGAGCAAGCTTTGCTCCTACGGGTCTCTGTCAGGCCAGTTGATTACGCAGTTGGCGCGCGGCGGCGACCATATTCACCAACGCGGCTTCTGTTTCGGGCCAGGCGCGGGTTTTCAGGCCGCAGTCCGGGTTGACCCACAGCCGTTCGGCCGGGATCCGCTGCACCGCCTTACTCATCAACTTGACCATCTCGGTGGTGTCCGGCACCCGTGGCGAGTGAATGTCGTAGACGCCCGGGCCGATGTCGTTCGGGTAGTCGAAGGCCTTGAAGGCTTCCAGCAACTCCATGTCCGAACGCGAGGTTTCGATGGTGATCACATCAGCGTCCATGGCCGCGATGGATTCGATCACGTCGTTGAATTCGCTGTAGCACATGTGGGTGTGGATCTGGGTTTCATCGCGCACGCCAGACGCGCTCAAGCGGAACGCTTGCACCGCCCAGTCGAGGTATTCCTGCCACTGCGCCCGGCGCAGCGGCAAGCCCTCGCGGAACGCCGCTTCGTCGATCTGGACGATTTTGATCCCGGCCTGCTCCAGGTCGACCACTTCATCGCGCAAGGCCAGCGCCAACTGTTGCGCCTGGACTTTACGCGACACGTCTTCGCGCGGGAACGACCACATCAGCATCGTCACCGGCCCGGTCAGCATGCCTTTCATGACCTTGTCGGTCAGGCTCTGGGCGTAAGTGATCCAGTCGACGGTCATGGCCTTCGGACGGCTCAGGTCGCCATAGATGATCGCCGGCTTCACACAGCGCGAACCGTAGCTCTGAACCCAGCCGAAACGGGTGAACAGGTAGCCGTCGAGTTGCTCGGCAAAGTACTCGACCATGTCGTTGCGCTCGGCTTCACCGTGCACCAGCACGTCGAGGCCGAGACGTTCCTGGATTTGCACCGCGTGGCGGATTTCGCTGTGCATCGCGTCGGTGTAATCGTTGGCCGAGAGCTTGCCCTGTTTGAACGACTGACGCGCCAGACGGATCGATGCGGTCTGCGGGAACGAGCCGATAGTGGTGGTCGGGAAGGCCGGCAAATTCAGGCGAGCGCGTTGCAACTCGATACGCTTGGCAAACACCGAATGACGCTGACTGTCGGTGTCGCGAATGGCCCGGATGCGCGCCTGCACCTCGGCTTTGTGAATGCGTGGCGACTGCGCACGGCTGGCCTGCACGGCACGGTTCTGCGCCAGAGCAGCCTGGACCTTCGGCGCTTGCGGATCGTTGAGCGCATCCCGCAGCACGGCGATTTCAGCGCACTTTTGTACGGCGAACGCCAGCCAGCTCTTCAGCTCGGCGTCGAGTGTGTCTTCACGGTCCAGATCCACCGGACTGTGCAGCAGCGAACACGAGCTGCTGACCCAGAGGTTGTCGCCGTAACGTTCTTGCGCCGGTTTCAGTTGTGCCAGCGCCTGTTCCAGCTCGCAACGCCAGACATTGCGACCGTTGACCAGGCCCACCGACAGCACTTTGTAAGTCGGCAGGCGATCGAGTACCTGGCCCAGTTGTTCCGGCGCTCGCACCGCGTCGATGTGCAGGCCGTCCACCGGCAGGCTCACCGCCAGCCCGAGATTGTCTTCCAGGCCACTGAAGTAGGTGGCCACGAGTTTCTTCAGCGGCGAATACTGAAGGATGTGGTAGGCGCGCTCGAAGGCGTTTTTCCAGGCTTGCGGCAGGTCGAGGGTCAGGATCGGTTCGTCAATCTGCACCCATTCCACACCTTGGGCCTTTAGGCGATTGAGGATTTCGCCGTACAGCGGCAGCAGGCGTTCGAGCAGCTCAAGCTTGTCGAAGTCGTTGCCTTTGGTTTTACCCAGCCACAGGTAAGTCAAAGGGCCGATGATCACCGGCTTGACGCGGTGACCGAGGGCGTGGGCTTCGTCGACTTCGTCGAACAGCTGCTCCCAGCTCAATTTGAACGGCTGGTCAGCGCTGAATTCCGGGACCAGGTAGTGGTAGTTGGTGTCGAACCACTTGGTCAGTTCCTGCGCATGGTGCGTCTTGGCAGACTCACCATCGCAGCACTTTGCGCTGGCGCCACGGGCCATTGCGAACAAGGTGTCGAGGGTCGGCAGGCCCTGTGCATCCTTGGCGCTGTCGAAGCGTTCGGGGATCACGCCAAAGGTCAGCGAGTGCGTCAGCACCTGGTCGTACCAGGCGAAGTCGCCCACCGGCAGCAGGTCGATACCGGCGTCTTTCTGCACTTGCCAGTGTCTGGCTCGCAGTTCACGGCCGACGCTTTGCAACCCGGCCTGATCGAGGTCGCCCTTCCAGTAGGATTCGAGGGCTTTTTTCAGCTCGCGGTCGGCACCGATGCGTGGAAAACCGAGTGTGTGGGCCAAGGCCATGGCGTGTTTCTCCGAAGTAAAAGATGGCCCTATTGTCGACAGCCAACCCAACATGAGACAAACTCAACCTTTTCGTGTTGATCACAAAATTTGCTCATGGAGCCCCCAGTGCTCGAAATCCGTCACCTGAAGACCCTGCACGCCTTGCGCGAGGCCGACAGCCTGGTCGACGCCGCCGACCGTCTGCACCTGACCCAGTCCGCCCTGTCCCACCAGTTCAAAGAGCTGGAAGAGCGCATGGGCATGCCGCTGTTCGTGCGCAAAACCAAACCGGTGCGTTTCACCAGCGCCGGCCTGCGCCTGCTACAACTGGCCGATGCCACCCTGCCGCTGCTGCGCGGTGCCGAACGTGACATTGCGCGCCTGGCCGGAGGCACCGCCGGACGGCTGCACATGGCAATCGAATGCCACAGTTGCTTTCAGTGGCTGATGCCGACCATCGACCAGTTCCGCGATGCCTGGCCGGAAGTCGAGCTGGACCTGGCGTCGGGCTTTTCCTTCGCCCCGCTGCCGGCCCTGGCCCGTGGCGACCTGGACCTGGTGGTAACGTCCGACCCGCTGGAGCTGGCCGGGATCACCTACGTGCCGTTGTTCACCTACGAAGCGATGCTCGCGGTGGCCAATCAGCATCGGTTGGCGAACAAGCCGTACATCGTCCCGGAAGACTTGCTCAGCGAAACCCTGATCACCTACCCGGTGGAACGTGATCGGCTGGACATCTTCACCCGCTTCCTGGAACCGGCCGACATTGAACCGGCGCAGGTCCGTACTTCGGAACTGACGGTGATGATGATGCAGTTGGTGGCCAGCGGCCGTGGCGTCTGCGGCATGCCGCATTGGGCGCTGCATGAATACAGCTCACGGGGTTACGTGAAGGCCAAGCGGCTCGGTGAGAAAGGTTTATTTGCCACGCTATACGCCGGGATCCGCGCCGACATGCTCGACGCGCCGTACATGCGCGACTTCCTGCTGACGGCCAAGGACACCTCGTTCTCGACCCTGGATGGGGTTAGCGCGGTGCGCTGACATTCTCTGACAGGTATCACACCTGTGGCGAGCGCGCTTGCTCGCGCTCGGCGGCGAAGCCGTCGTAATGTCAGCGAACGCGGTATACCTGACAGAGCGTGGTGGCAGAGCTTGGGGCTGCTTTGCAGCCCAGCGGGAGCAAGCTCCCTCGCCACAAAAGCACTCAGCGTCAGGCCGGGACTTCGCGCCACATATGGATCTTGTCGAAGTACTCTTCGCCAACCCGCACCGCCAGCGGTTCGAGCCCGAACTGCACGAAACCGCAACGCTGGTACAACGCCAATGCGGCGTCATTGCCAGCGGTGACGGTCAGTTGAATCAGCTTCAAGCCCGACCGACACCGTGCCTCGTCGAAAAGCACCTGAACCAGCTGATAACCGAGCCCCCGCTGTCTGGCCTCGTCTGACACATACATGCCAAACAGCGTTGCCTTGTGCCGGGCTTTTTCCCGTGCCTCGAAGGCCAGGCCGACAATGCCTACCAGTTCGTCGCCTTCAAATGCGCCGAACAGCACGTCCAGCGGGCTGGTCAAGCGTGACTCCCACCAGCTCAACGGCATTACCGCGCGCTCGCGGACACTCGACGTGAACGCCTGCGGGTGACGGTCATAGGCCTCAAGCATCAGCGCCCGGTAAGCGAGTGCATGGCTGGCATCGAGTCGTTGGATTGCCATGTGCTTCAGGCCATGCGCCGCTGTTCAGACATCAGTCGCACTGCAAGCCCGGCCAGTACGAAGCCCATGAAATAGCGCTGAACCGCCAGCCAGCTCGGATTGTTGACGAACCACGAGGCAATCCCGGCAGCAAACAGTGCGATAAACAGGTTAACCGTGAAACTCACGCTGATCTGGGTCAGGCCCAGGGCAATACTTTGGGTAAACACCGAACCGTGTTCCGGGCTGATGAACTGCGGGAACACCGAGAGATAGAACACCGCGATTTTCGGGTTCAATGCGCTGGTGAAAAAGCCCATCAGCATCAGTTTTCGAGAAGAATCCGGCGGTAGTTGCTGCGCCTCAAAGGGCGAGCGCGCACCCGGTTTGACTGCCTGCCAGGCCATCCACAGCAGGTACAGGGCGCCGGCCCATTTGAGCGCCTCGTAAGCCATCGGCACCGCCATGAACAGTGCTGTCAAACCGGCCGCCGCGCAGAACAGATGCACGAAAAAACCTGCGACAACCCCAAGTAACGAGGTCACGCCCGCCTTGCGTCCCTGGCAGATCGAACGGGAGATCAGATAGATCATGTTCGGGCCCGGGGTCAGCACCAGTAGCAGCGAGGCCGCCGCAAAAATCAACAGATCATGTGTTGGAATCATGACGCAGTCCTTGTCATTGTGTGGGGGGGTCAGGCCGGAGCCGTCAGGGAGGCACGATAAAACGGCAGGATCAGGTCCCGTGTCAATGGCGCCAGGATGAAATCAACGACATTGTGCGGATCAATCCACAGCACTTCTTCGATCTCTGCCGCCGGGGTGACGTGTTGCTGGATATCCAGTTGAAAAATCTCGGCCTCGACCACAAACCCCGGCTCATTGGCTGCCGGGGCAGAAAACTTGCCCAGATAACTCGCTTGAAGGGTGTCGATGACCAAACCCAGTTCTTCTTCCAGCTCGCGGGCCAGCGCATCGATCGGTTGCTCAGAGGCCTCGATCTTGCCACCCGGTTGCATGAAGGCCTGGGTCCCGCGCTTGCGCACCAGCAGGGTTCGACCGTCCGGGCCGATCAGCAGGGCAGCGGCAATGCGGATAATGCGCGGTGAAACAGAGGATGAAAGCGTCATGGATCAACGATGGCCTTGGACAAAAGAGCCAAGGATCACATGAGTGCAGGTGCTGCGTCACCTCGAAAAACACCGCCCCGCAGGAGCATGGCTTGCCAGTGATGACGTCTGTGGACTCGCCATCGCCGGCAAGCCGTGCGCCTACGGATGCCCGGTGAAGTTCACAACGGTATCTACGCAGAAATCACCGCTTCCAGCTCCTCGGGCACGTGGACAAATACGCTGTACCTGGCACCCTCCATGGCTTCGAAGGCGATGAGTTTTTCCACCAGCGGGCCATTGAGCACCTTGCCGGCATTGAGCAGCAGCATGCCGTTGTCGGCATTGAGGTTGCGCGCCAGCACCATCCCGGCCGCCAGATCGCGGGTGCTCAGCACCTTGACTGTCGGATCGCCGAGGGTGATATCACGCTGGTAGGTGGCGCAAACCTGAACGAAGTCTTCCACCAGCTCCGGGTCGTAGAAACGCCCGGTGTATTTGCGGATGAACAGCAGCGCTTCATCACTGTTCATGTTTCGCTCAAGAATCAGCCCGCACTGCAATTCGATGAAGTCCACGGCCAGCTTCAGCAGGCGCGAACCCAAAGGGATTGCCTCCCCCTTGAGGCGATCGGGAAACCCGCTGCCGTCCCAGCGCTCCTGATGGTGCAGGATCAGGCGTGCGGCATCCTTCATCGGCTCAAGGGTCATCAACAGCGATTCGCTCTGTTTCGGATAACCGCGATACAGCTCCCGTTCGGGGTGATGCAGCAGGTCCGAAGGCGTCGTCATCATGCCGTCGGTCCAGCTCAGCTTGCCGATGTTGTAAAGCGCCGCAGCCATGGTCAGGTCTCGGCTGCTGGCCTCATCCAGCCCATGGGTCTGGCAGTAGATACGCACCAGATCGATGATTTGCCGATTGGTTTGCTTGGCCGGTGGCAGACGCAAGTTGGCCAGCAGCGAAAACACTTCGGTGCCGGTGACGTAGCTGTGCTTGAGCTCTTCATAGGCCAGATCGAGCATGTCGGCGGTCTGCTGCAACTCCGCGGTGCGCGCTGCGACACGTTTTTCCAGGGACACGTTGAGCAGCTTCAACTGCTCGTTCTGATCCCACGTCAACTGCACCAGACGCAGCCGCTCGCGCTCGGAGAGCTGATACGCCAGCGACTGACGCAAGGTCAGCAGCATTTCCTCGTCATTCCAGGGCTTGCTGATGTAACGGTGAATCTGCCCCTCGTTGATCGCCTTGATGATCATCGAGAGATCGGCATAGCCGGTCAGCAGGATGCGTACGGTGTCGGGATAGTGTTCGTGGATGTGCGCCAACAGGGTCGCACCGTCCATGTTGGGCATGCGGGCATCGGTCATCACCAGATCGACCGGTTGCTGCTCCATGATCTCCAACGCCTGGGTGCCGCTTGTGGCCAGCAGCACTTCATAGGGTTGGCCGCGCAACAGCCGACGCAGGCTATTGAGGATCGATTCTTCGTCATCAACCAGTAACACTCGGGGTTTAAGCGGCTCATCCATGGCATTACCTCAGCTGAAACAGACCAGTCGTTTGTGAGCACCCAAGGGAACTCCCCCTCCTCCTTGGGCCTGAACTACAGGCTAGACGGTTTTTCAGCACAGTTCGCAATAGATTTGCCACACGGCAGGCGGCGAACTTGAGAGTCGCAGACTATGCTCTGGGTACCTGGATCCAAAATCTGCACCCGTAGCCACACTGCGATCAGGAAGGGATGCCGTATGAACACGACGCTGCGAGGGCTTATTTGCAACGGTGCATTGCAATGAAGACACCGTTTGCGCGAAAAAACCGACGGATCCTGATCGTCGACGACACCGCCTCTATCCATCAGGACTTTGCCAAGATCCTCAGCCCCCACGTGCTCGACGATGATGCGCTGAGCAGCGCCGAAGAAGCCCTGTTCGGCACGCAAGCAGTGGCTGCGGACCTGGGGTTTGTGCTCGACAGCGCCTTTCAGGGCCTGGAAGCCCTGCGCAAGGTCGAAGCCGCCCTGGCCAAGGACCTTCCGTATGCGATGGCCTTTATCGACATGCGTATGCCGCCCGGCTGGGACGGACTGGAAACCATCGAACGGCTCTGGCAGGTCGATCCAAAACTGCAAGTCGCGCTGTGTACCGCGTATTCCGACTACTCCTGGGACGATATCGCCGAACGGCTGGAGCTCGGCGATCGCTTGCTGATCCTGAAGAAGCCTTTCGATGCCATCGAAATCCGGCAGATGGCCAGCACCCTGACCGTCAAATGGCAAATGACCGAAGAAGCCGAATTAAAGATGAACCTGCTGGAGCAGGCGGTCGAGGAGCGCACCCGCGAGCTGTCCGACGCCAATATCATCGTGCAGAACAGCCCGACCATTTTGTACCGGCTGCGCGGCGAACCCTCGTTCCCGTTGATGTACATCTCCCACAACATTACCAAGTTCGGTCACGTGGCCGCGCAATTGGTGGCGTCGGCAAACTGGGCTCAGGAGCTGATTCATCCCGAGGACCAAGGTAAAGTCGACAATGCCATGGCACGGATACTCGACCGGGACGCTGTCGGGGCGTCCATCGAGTTTCGTCTGCGCACCGGCACCGGCGACTGGCGCTGGGTCGAAAACCGCTACGTACCGGTGCGTAACCAGGACGGACGCTTGCTGGAAGTCGAAGGCATCATCATCGATATCACTGAACGCAAGCTGGCCGAAGAGAAGATCGCCCTGCTGGCACGTACCGACGGGCTGACCGGGCTGGCCAATCGAACAACGCTCCTCGAACGCCTGCACCAGGCATTCGCTGCCGCCCGTCGGGGCGGCGCCCCCTTCGCGGTGTTCTACCTGGACCTCGATCATTTCAAACGCATCAACGACACCCTGGGCCATCCCATCGGGGATTTGCTGTTGCAGGAAGTCGCCCGCCGCATCAAGGCCTGTGTCCGCGAAAACGACCTTGTGGCGCGTCTCGGCGGTGACGAGTTTGCAATCGTGCAGCTCGACGCCAGCGACCCGACACAGTCGGCGGCCCTGGCAGGCAAGGTCCGCGATGAACTGGTAATGCCTTACACCCTCGATGGCAACAATGTGCGGGTTTCGGTCAGCATCGGCATCAGCACTTACTCCAGTACCAGCCTGAGTGCCGAAAGCCTGTTGGCTCAAGCCGACATGGCGCTGTATCGCTCCAAGGAAAAAGGTCGCAACCAGTACCACTTCCACTCCGAGGAGATCAATCAGGAAGTACTCGACCGGGTGTCGATTGCCAACGATTTGAAACAAGCCATCGAGCAAAACCAGCTTGAACTGCATTATTTGCCCGAAGTCGACCTGAGTACCGGGAAGATCCTTGGCATGGAAGCCCAGGTCCGCTGGAGTCATCCAGAGCGAGGAATACTGGAACCCGATATGTTTCTTCCCGCGGCGGAAAAAACCGGTGTAATCATCGCGCTCGGGCACTGGTTGCTGGATCGGGCCTGTCGGCAAATGCGTGAGTGGCGCGACGAAGGCATGGCGCCCCCGGTGATTGCAATCAAGCTTTCGCTGGCCCAGCTCAAGAGCGGTCCGGACCTGATCTACGACGTGCTGCGCACCACGGCCCTATGGAACCTCTGCCCCTGGGACCTGCGCTTCGACGTCACCGAAGCGACACTGGCGCAAACCAAATGGACCCACAACGATGTGCTGCCGCGCTTGCGTGAGCTGGGGGTGAAAATAGCCATCGACGACTTCGGCACCGAGTACTCCTCGTTCGACTACCTCAAGACCTATCGAGTCAATCACCTCAAACTCGCCCAGGCTTTCATCGACACCGCGACTCGCGATCCCGCCAGCGCCACGACCTTGCGCGCGATCATCAATTTCGCCCGCGAAGTGGGGATCGGCATCATTGCCGAGGGTGTCGAGACCCAGGAACAGCGCAGCTCGCTGATCTCCACCGGCTCGCCAATGAACGCTCAGGGCTATTACTTCAGCAAAGCCGTCAGCAGCCAGCAGGCAGCGGCGTTGCTGATGGCCGGCAGCATCGTGCCGCCGACCTTCCCCGGCGCAACGAACCCGCTGCTCGAAGACTCGTGCTATCCACCGGAGGACCGAGGATGAAACCATCGCTCGCCCCCACCAACCGGCGCATCCTGATCATCGATGACATGCCTTCGATCCATCAGGACTTTCGCAAGATTCTCAGCCCCGATGTGCCGGACGAGCAGTCGCTGGCCGGCACCGAGGAACTGTTATTCGGCACAGAACAACGCGTTCGCCCGACGTTTCTCCTCGATTCGGCCTATCAGGGAGAAGAAGCACTGGAGCTGGTAAAACGTGCCCAGGCCGAAGGCAGGCCCTATGCCCTGGCGTTTACCGATATGCGCATGCCACCGGGTTGGGACGGCCTGGAAACCATCGAGCGACTCTGGAAGGTCGACCCGCACCTGCAAATAGCTTTGTGCACCGCCTTCTCTGACTACACCTGGGAAGCGATGGCCGAACGCCTGGCGTTCGGCGACCAGTTGCTGGTGCTGAAAAAGCCTTTCGACAGCCTGGAAATCCGTCAGATGGCCAGTGCCCTGACCTGGAAATGGCAGATGGCCCAGGACGCCGCGATAAAAATGCTCAGCCTGGAGCGAACCATCGAAGACCGCGTTCAGGAACTGCTCAAAGTCTCCCATCTGCTGCAATACGATGTACTGACCGGCCTGCCCAACAGCACTTTGCTCGGTGATCGACTGACTCAGTCCCTGGCCCTTTCACGGCGACACGACAAACAACTGGCGGTGATATTTCTGGGGCTCGACCGCTTCAAGCGCATCAACAACGCACTGGGCCACCCGGTGGGCGACGAAATGCTCAAACGGGTCGGCCGGAGCCTCGCGTCCACGGTGCGTGAATCCGATTCGGTATTTCGCTACGGTTCCGACGAGTTCGTGGTGATCCTCGCGGACATCCACCATCCCCAGCAAACCCAAGGCATTGCCGAAAAGCTGCTGAAAGCCGTCAACACCCAGCAGCACATTGCCGGCCATGACCTGAGTGTGACCGCCAGCCTGGGCATCAGCATCTACCCGGACGACGGCTTCGATGCCGTGCCGTTGATCAAGAAAGCCGAAACCGCGATGCATAACGTCAAGGAGAGAGGCCTTAACGACTTCAGCTTTTTCATTGACGAGATGAATCAGCGCGCCCGTGAACAGCAAAGCATCGAATCCGGCCTGCGCCTGGCGCTGGAACGCGATGAGTTCGTCCTGCATTACCAACCCAAACTGGATCTGCGCACGGGTAAAGTGGTCGGTGCGGAAGCCTTGATCCGCTGGCTCAAACCCGGTCACGGTTGGGTGTACCCAATGGATTTCATTGGAGTGGCCGAAGACAGTGGGCTGATCATTCCCCTGAGCAAATGGGTATTGACCCAGGCCTGCCAACAGGCCCGCGCCTGGCAACTGGCCGGATTGCCGGCGATCAGCATGTCCGTCAACGTTTCCGCCATCGACTTCCGTCAGCACGACTTTGTCGACGGTATCGTGCGGATCCTCGAACTGACCGGCCTCGACCCAACGCTACTGGAGCTCGAAATCACCGAAAGCGTGCTGATGCAGAACGTCGAGGCCACCGTGCAGACCCTGCACGCCATCAAGGCATTGGGCGTGCGCCTGGCAATCGATGATTTCGGCACCGGTTATTCCAGCCTGAGCTACCTGCAACGGTTCCCGGTCGATGTACTGAAAATCGACCAGTCATTCATACGCGGGCTGAGCACCGAAAACAACGACGCTGCGCTGGTCAGCGCCATCATCAGCCTGGGCAAGAGCCTCAACCTCAATATCATCGCCGAAGGCGTGGAAACCCTGGAACAGCTGGACTTTCTCAAGGCCCTTCAGTGTGAGGAAGGCCAGGGTTACTTCTTCAGCAAAGCCGTGCTCCCCCAGGAGTTCGTACAGTTGCTCACCGACAGCGAACAGACACCACCGCGCACGTAGACTGACGCCCCGACAGGCAGGCACCCGGCAAAGGAATCATCAGATGTCGCCCTATGGATTCACGCTGCTCACCACGTTGATGCTCGGACTCTGCCTGACGGCGAGTGCCGAGCCTTTGGACGAACCCCTCAAACCGCTGCCACCGGTGCCTGTGCAAGACCCTCAGCGTGTCGAGCTGGGTCGTCAGCTGTTCAATGAAACGCGCTTGTCGGTCAACAACAGCCTGTCCTGTGCCAGCTGCCATCACCTGGAAAAGGGCGGTGCCGATAACAAGCAATTTTCCATCGGTTTCGACGGCAAGCCGCTGGTCGTCAACACCCCCAGCGTGCTGAATGCCAGCCTGAACTTCAGGGAGTTCTGGAACGGTCGCGCCGCTACCCTGGAAGACCAGATTCACGCAGTGGTGGAAAGTCCCACTGAAATGGGCAGTAACTGGGAACACGTTGTGCAAATGCTGTCCACTGACCCGACCTATCGCTCGGCGTTTGCCAACGCTTACCCCAATGGGGTTACGGTGGCCAATGTGGAAAATGCCCTGGCCACCTACGAGCGCACATTACTCAGCACCAATTCGCGTTTCGACCAGTACCTGCAGGGCAACACCGACATTCTCAGCCTCGACGAAAAATACGGTTACCAACGCTTCAAGGACTACGGCTGCATTGCCTGCCACCAAGGGGTAAACATCGGCGGCAACATGTACCAGAAGCTCGGGGTCATGGGCGACTACTTCCAGGCGCGGGGTAACCCGACCGAATCGGACCTTGGGCGTTATCTGGTGACCAAGGATGAAGAAGACCGCAACGTGTTCAAGGTCCCCAGCCTGCGCAACGTCGCAGTGAATGCGCCGTACTTTCATGACGGCGCGGCAAAAACCCTCGAAGAAGCCGTTGATGTGATGTTCAAGTTCCAGTTGGGACGCGTTCCCTCGGATGAAGACAAGGCCCTGATCATCAAATTCCTCAAGACCCTGACCGGCGAGTGGGGAGGCAAACCATTATGAAAGTGTCCCGTCGACTCAGTTTGCTGTTGCTTACCGGCATGACCGTCTTGCTGGCCTCGATCCTGCTGTTCCTGTATCTGAAGTCCAGTTCGGATCAAACCTCGACCTATACCGAATCGCGGGATCTGATCCGTCAGATAAAACAACTGGACGCGCAATGGGAAACCGAGATCCTCAAGGCCCGAATCGCCCTCGTCCACAACTACGATCCACTGGTTTCGCCGCTGAGCGAAATGAGCCGTCTGTGGGAACGGTTCGACTCGATAGAGTCCAGACACGGCCGCAACGACTCGACACAGTGGCAAACCAGCCATGACGCTTACCTGAACGCGATCAAGGAAAAGACCCGGCTGGTCGAACAGTTCAAGTCACACAATGCGGTGCTGCGCAATTCACTGGCGTTCCTGCCCGCCGCCGAAGACGACATTCAGAACCAGTTCGCACGCCTTGAGGACGACAACAAACTGCAAATGCAGAACACCGCCACCGACACCTACGACCTGCTACTCAGCGGCCTGGAGTTCGCCCAGGTCACGTCCGACGACAAAGCCGCCGACATCCTGCTCGGCCTGAATAAACTGGCGGTGAACAAAGACCGACTGCCTGCCGAGTTCCACACACCGGTGGAGATTCTCAGCAACCACATCGCGCTGATCCTGCGTGAACAACCCCTGGTCAATAGCCTGCTGGAACGGATCGAGGCAGTCCCCGTGTCCGAGCGCCTGGACAACATCACCAGCCTGCTGGACAACGATCAACAACTGGTCGATGCAGTCGATCAACGCTACCACTTCTACATGGCGGTTTTTTCGGCGCTGCTGGTGCTGTTGCTACTGTTTCTGGCCAATGGTCTGCTGCGCAGCTTTGCGGAAATCAACCGCGTCAACAAGGACCTGCAAGCAGCCAATGAAAGCCTGGAACAGCGGGTCGAAGAACGCACCCGCGAACTCAAGGACACCCAAAGCGAACTGCTGGACACCGCACGCCAGGCCGGGATGGCCGAGATCGCCACCAACGTGCTGCACAACGTCGGCAATGTGCTCAACAGCGTGAATATCTCTGCCGACCTGGTCACCCGCAAACTGCGCACCAGCAAGGCGCTGGGGCTGGGCAAGGCGATGCAGCTGATCAACGAACACCAGGGTGATCTCGGGCACTTCATCACCGAAGACGAAAAAGGCAAATTGCTGCCCGGCTACCTGAATCAACTGGTGGACGCCATTGCCCTTGAGCAGCAAGGCATTAGCGACGAACTGGCGCAATTGAGCAAAAGCGTTGACCACATCAAGGACATCGTTGCCACCCAGCAGTCCTACGCCGGGGCCAACAGCCTGATGGAGCCGCTGCAAGTCAGCGAACTGCTCGAAGACGCCCTGCGCATGAACTCGGGCGCCCTGACCCGCCACCATGTCACCGTGGTCAAGGACTACGCCGAAGTGCCCACGGTCATGGGCGATAAACACCGGATGTTGCTGATTCTGATCAACCTGATCAGCAACGCCAAATACGCCATGTCGGACCTCAGCGACCGCCCCCGGGAAATGACCCTGGGGGTCAAGGTGGTCGACGACGCCACGCTGCAGGTCAGCGTCAAGGACGAAGGCGAAGGCATCTCGGCCGAAAACATGACCCGGATCTTTGCCCACGGCTTCACCACGCGCAAGGAAGGTCACGGTTTTGGCCTGCACAGTTGCGCCCTCGCCGCCATCGAGATGAATGGCCACCTGACAGCCCACAGCGACGGTCCGGGAAAAGGTGCGCTGTTCACCTTGAAAATCCCCTTGAAAATCGCCGAAGGTGAAACATGAAGCAGTCATCGAATCGACGCATCCTGCTGATCGACGACACACCGTCGATCCATGACGACTTTCGCAAGATCCTGACACCTGAGCTACCACAACACGGCGAACTGGACGAGATGGAGTCGGCGCTGTTCGGCACGCAAATCAAAGCGGCGAGCACCCGCTTCGAACTGGATTCGGCCTATGCAGGCCAGGAAGGCTTGAGCAAACTGGTCCAGGCCCAACACGACAATCGCCCCTATGCACTGGCGTTCGTCGACATGCGCATGCCCCAGGGCTGGGACGGCGCCGAAACCATCGAGCATTTATGGCAAGCCGATCCGCGTTTGCAGGTGGTGGTCTGTACGGCGTATTCCGACTACTCCTGGGATGACCTGCTCAATCGCTTGCAGGCCCACGACCGGCTGCTGATCCTGAAAAAACCCTTCGACAACATCGAAGTCCAGCAAATGGCCAATACCTTGACCAGCAAATGGGACATGACCGAGCGCGCCAGCGTGCAACTGGATCAGTTGGGGCACCTGGTAGAACGGCGGACCCGGCAGTTCCAGCAAGCGAGCGTCGAACTGCAACAGGAGATCGACGAGCGCAAGCAGCTCGAAAGCCAGTTGATACAGTCGGAAAAACTCGCGTCCCTGGGGCAACTGGCGGCGGGTGTGGCCCATGAAATCAACAACCCCATCGGCTTCATTTCTTCCAACCTCGGTGCCCTGGACGGTTACTTCAAGCAGTTGCAGAGCATGCTCGACGCCTATCAGGGAGCCGAAGAAGCCATCGGCTCCGTTGAGCTTCTCGAACGGCTCCAAACGTTGCGTAAAGACGTGGAACTGGACTTCCTGCGTGAAGATATTCCGCTGCTGATCAAGGAGTCCAAGGACGGCATCAACCGGGTCGGGCAAATCGTCAGGGACCTGAAGGATTTCTCACGCGTAGACGCCAGCCAGGAGTGGCAGTCGGTCAATCTGCAAACGGGTATTGATTCGACGCTGAACATTGTCGCCAACGAACTCAAGTACAAGGCCGACGTGATCAAGCACTACCAGACGCTTCCCGAGATCGAGTGCCTGCCCTCGCAGATCAATCAGGTGATCATGAATCTGATCGTCAACGCCGCCCAGGCCATGGGCCCCGAACGCGGGACCATTACCCTGAGTAACGGAGTTGCCGGGGAAAAAGTCTGGATCGAAGTGGCGGACACCGGCTCGGGCATCGCGCCCGAATGCCTGCAGAAAATCTTTGATCCCTTCTTCACCACCAAACCGGTGGGCCAGGGGACCGGATTAGGCCTGTCATTGTCCTATGGCATTGTGAAAAAGCATCGTGGCGACATTACCGTGCGCAGCGAAGTCGGGGTGGGCAGCACCTTTCGGATCGAGCTACCGATCCGACAGTCAAAAACCACAGCCTGAATCCGCAGAAAAGATCGCAGCCTTCGGCACCCGGGTGGCACTGCAAGGAAATCGCCCGTAAGCTGGGAATCTCTGCCGAAACCGTGAAAGTCCATAAGAAACACATTTACAGCCAGCTGGGGATCAAATCCCGGTCCGAGCTGTTTTCGATATTTCTCCGGGCACAAAACGCCTGTAAAACCTGCTGCGTTGAATGAACCACCTTGTGGCGAGGGAGCTTGCTCCCGCCGGCCGGTCCGCGCTCGGGCGAAGCAGTCGCAAAACCGGTTAACGGGTTTTATCTGACTGAACGCGGTGCCACTTTTTTGGGACCGCTTCGCGGTCCAGCGGGAGCAAGCTCCCTCGCCACACAGAAGTACGCAGTGAATAACCAATAAGTCCGAACCCAAGGAAACCGTATGAGCCTGTCACTCCTGAGCCGCTACGCCTTCTTTGCCGTCTGTGTGATCTTCACCCTCGCCAGTCTGCCGTTTCTTGAATACGACTGGCTCTGGCCAATCTCCATCGTCACTGGCCTGCTGAGCCTGCTGGGTATTTTCGATCTGCTGCAAAGCCCTCACGCGGTACGCCGCAACTACCCGATCCTGGGCAATATCCGTTATCTGGTCGAAGGCATTCGCCCGGAAATCCGCCAATACCTGCTCGAATCCGACAGCGACGCCCTGCCCTTCTCCCGGGCCCAGCGTTCGTTGGTCTATTCGCGGGCCAAGAACGAAAGTGCCGACAAACCCTTTGGCACGCTGATCGACGTGTACCAGTCGGGTTTCGAGTTCATCGGCCATTCGATGCGCCCGGCCCCCGTCAGTGACCCGAGCAGTTTCCGGGTGGCCGTTGGTGGCCCGCAATGTACAAAACCGTACTCGGCCTCAGTCTTCAACATCTCGGCCATGAGCTTCGGCTCGCTGAGCGCCAACGCGATCCGCGCCCTCAACCAGGGCGCCAAACTCGGCAACTTCGCACACGACACCGGCGAAGGCAGCATCAGCCCCTACCACCGCGAACACGGTGGCGACCTGACCTGGGAACTGGGCAGCGGCTACTTTGGCTGCCGCACCGCCGACGGACACTTCGACCCGGAGCGCTTTGCCGCCCAGGCTCAGGACCCGCAGGTACGGATGATCGAAATCAAAATGAGCCAGGGCGCCAAACCCGGCCACGGCGGCATTCTGCCCAAGCATAAAGTGACCCAGGAAATTGCCGACACGCGTGGCGTTCCAATGGGCCAGGACTGTGTGTCGCCATCGCGCCACAGCGCGTTCTCCACGCCAATCGAAATGATGCACTTCATCAAGCAACTGCGTGAGCTGTCGGGCGGCAAACCGGTGGGCTTCAAGTTCTGCCTCGGCCACCCATGGGAATTCATGGGCATTGCCAAGGCCATGCTGGAAACCGGCATCCTGCCGGACTTCATTGTGGTCGACGGCAAGGAAGGCGGCACTGGCGCTGCGCCAGTGGAGTTCACCGACCACATCGGCGTGCCGATGCGTGAAGGTCTGCTGTTCGTGCATAACACCCTGGTGGGCCTGAACCTGCGGGACAAGATCAAACTCGGTGCCAGCGGCAAAATCGTCAGCGCCTTCGACATCGCCAGCGTCCTGGCGATTGGCGCCGACTGGGCCAACTCGGCCCGTGGTTTCATGTTCGCCATCGGCTGCATCCAGTCGCAAAGCTGCCACACCAACAAGTGCCCGACCGGCGTCGCCACTCAGGACACCCTGCGCCAACGCGCATTGGTGGTACCGGACAAGGCCCAGCGCGTGTTCAACTTCCATCGCAGCACCCTCAAGGCCCTGGCCGAAATGCTCGCCGCGGCAGGCCTCGAACACCCGTCGCAGCTGTCCGCCAAACACCTGGTACGGCGCATGTCAGCGACCGAGATCAAACTGTTCTCCCAATTGCACGTGTTCCTCAAACCCGGCGAGTTGCTGACCGGGGAAGTGAATGGCGAGTTCTATTCACGGATGTGGCAGATGGCGCGGGCGGATAGTTTTGAGGCGAATGAAGTGGCCGCTTGAAGATAGTTTTTACGCCAATCTCGTTGCGAGATTGGCGCTCTTTCCAAGGAAGAAACAGTGCTGAAAGTAATTGCCCGGGATTTCATCAAACCCGAACATATCGAAACCGTCCGCCCGTGGTACACCGAATTGGTGGAGAAAACCCGACAGGAGCCGGATTGCATTGCCTACGACCTGTTCGTCGATCAGAAAGACCCGGGGCATTTCATCTTCGTTGAGCAATGGCCGAATCAGGCCGCGCTGGACGCTCATTGCCAGTCAGAACACTTCAGACGGCTGGTGCCGCAAATCAACCGCTATCAGGCCAAAGATTGCATTGTTGTGCTGATGGATGAGTTCTGACCTCCTGCAAGATACAAAAGAAGTGAATGGCGAGTTCTATTCACGGATGTGGCAGATGGCTCGGGCTGACAGCTTTGAGGCCAATGTCGTGTAAGGCGTACTCGCGATTATCAGGTGGCTGGGTAGCACAGCCACCGCCGGTGGTGGTGGCGGTGGTGATTTGCTCTGCCCAGGCGCGGGTCACATAGAGTCGAAGCTCCATGTCTCCCAAGCCTTGCGCGAACACACACTGCCAATTGCCTGGAAAGTGGTTTTCTTCATCCGCCAGGCGAGTCGATGTCACCCACCACACTCGCTTGATCTCGGGCGATACACTGACAAGGTTGTCGAGAAAGACCTTATCCCGATCCTGATAAATCAACGTGGACGCGCCATAACCGTTGGGTCGGTGAGCCGTGCTGCTATCCCAGGGCGCCTGATACAGCCTTGGTTGAATGTCGGAGCGATTGTAGTAAGCAACGCTGTAATACCAGTACGCGCCATCCACAATGATGTTATCGCCTGCGATCGCGTTTTCATTGATACGCGACACAATATCGTCAAGCGGATACTGGGACGCATTGCGTGGATCATCCAGATCATCTTGTTGTTGATAGATTGTATTCAACCCCATGAGTTGAACGCCGACCATCAACAAGGCCGATACCCACGCCAGGGCACGCGTGCGATGTGCTATCCGGCTGATTGCCAACGCCACAATCATCGGCAAGCCCAGCGCCGCAAAGGCCATGTACCGCTCAACAAATATGGGGAAACCGAATGACACCACAAAGACAATCAACACCGGCAACAGCACGTAGATAACCAGTAACAACTCAAGTTTCAACCGGCTTCTTTCCTTGAACCCGACCCATACCACCGATGCCATTACCAGCGCCGGAAGCAGTACATAAATCGGGCTGGCAAACTCCAGTCCACTCTTCACCGTCAAAAACTTCCAGACCGCTGAAGGCAACGTATAGATCGTCAATTCAGGAATCCAGAAAATATCCCCTCCGGTCTCCAGCTTCTCCGTATTTAAAAACAGCTCATTGCCCAGGCTGATCAACCAGGGAATATAAAGAACAACAATGGCCACATTCGTGCCCCACCACGTTGGCCGCGAAAGGTAATGAAGGGTTTTATCTCGCTGAAGACGCAAGACAACGAGGTATAGCCAGTGAGACAGCAAACATAAAACAGCCAGGTAATGGGTGTATAACGCGGCCGTCATGAGCACGAGATAGCTCATCAGGTATCGGTTGCGAGCGCTTTTAAGCCAATAGACCAAGGCGATGGTTGCGCCCAGCAGCCATACCCCCTCCAGCGTATACATCCGGGCTTCCTGGCTGTAGCGAACGGATATCGGTAACAGGGCCAGAAACAACCCGGCCAACAAGGCCACCCTCGGCGTGCTGATCAATCGCATCAGCCACATGCCCAACGCGACTGTCGCAACCCCCGCCAGCGCACTCAGGGCCCGAATCGCAAACACCCCTTCACCAAAAATCGCCATCCAGGCATGCAGCACCAGAAAATACAGCGGCGGATGAACGTCATGCCCCAGGTGAAACCAGATACGCCCCGGCGACTGAACCCCCACCAATGCCGAGAACGCTTCATCGGTCCAGAAATAAGGAAGGCTGATGCAGTAAAACCGAACAATGATCGCGAGCATCATGACCAGCACCCACCCAGCGTTTTCTATCGATGAGTGCAGGGATAGAAACCCCGTATCGTCACGACGCTTAAAGCGCATATTTTCTCCCCGACAACGTAAACCTGATAGAAACAGGTGCCTGTCCACGGACGACTACCCTCATCGTGAATCCGTGTTTACGCTAAACACTCTCGATAAAACGGCCTGCAGTCATCGGTAAAGGCTAGCCAAAGGAGCTGCCCCGGATTGGTTTTTTTTGATTCCTCACGGAATTCAGGGACTTACTGAAAATAATCGGACGTCCCCATCCCCTTGGATAAAGGTATCGAGCAGTCGCCAGTTTTCAGGGATAACGACCTGCTGCGCCCCGTCACCACGGCCGTCCAGCACCCACACCCGACCTGAGCCCGGTGTCAGGGTTTCAAGGTTATCGAGATAGACCTTATCTGCGTTTTGTTGAGTCAGTGTCGAGGTTTGATAGCCATCGGGACGTCCGGAAGTACCGTCCTTTTGAAGGGGCGTATAGAGCATCGGTGTCACGCCAGTCTTGTTGTAGTACGCAAAGGGATAGTAAAGAAACCTGTTGACTACAACGACACCGTCATCGGGACGCGCAAAGGCATTGATGTAGTCTGCCAACGCATCGACCTTGTTGACTTCGGCATACACAATATGGCCCCGTTGATGAACGTTATATAATCCGACACTTTCCATCGACACTATCAATAGCAACAGGACAAAAAATAACGTTTTTGCGCGCTCCCACAGAGCATCCAGTGACATCGCCAGGATCATCGGAAAGCCCAACGCAGCAAACACAAAATAACGATATATAAACAGTGGCCGAACCAGTGAGACCCCTGCAATCAATACCAACGGGAACCAGGTATAGATAACGAGCAGCGTGCTGAATCTTTTCTCACTCGTGTCCCGCATGACAATGACCGCCGACACCAGCAGCATCAATAACGGCACACTGTAGAACAGCCAGACTGATTCTTTTGGCCCATCGCTATAACTCACAAACTGCCAGAACGCTGAAACCACCGTAGGAACATCCAGCGGCGCTATCCAGTTAAAGCCGGAAAACCTTAACTGGTTCATCAGGCTCGGCACCCAGGGCATGAACAGTAAAACGACCGTTCCATTGGCCATCCACCATGCAGGCGCTAGCAACTGTCTTTGTTGTGCTACGCGTTGAAACCTCAATACCAAAAGCCAGGCCCAGTGTGCCGCCATACACACAGCAGCAAAATAGTGAGTATAAAATCCTGCAACCATCAGTAACGTATAGATGGCAAGCGGCCAATGACGGCCTGAGCCTTTTACCCAGTAGACGAAAGCAATCGTTGCGCTAACCATTAACAGCGCAAGCAACGCATACATGCGAATTTCCTGACTGTAGCGTACCGCTATGGGCAGTAACGCCAACATGGTTCCGGCGAGCATCGCCGCCCGTTGCGTACTGACCAAACGAACCAGCCAGATGCCCAGCCCGACGGTGACAACGTCCGCCAGTGCGCTCAGGCTTCGAGCAGCAAAAACACCCTGTCCGAACAGATTCATCCATTCATGCAACAGCAGATAATACAGCGGCGGGTGCACATCCCGGGCCGTATGGAACAGGATTTGAGAGGGTGAATATGAACTCAACAGCAAGGTAAACCCTTCATCGGCCCAGATTGCAGGTTTACCCAAGTCGTAAAAACGTACCCCTGCCGCCACGAGAATAATCAGCAGTATCCAGCACGTGCTCTGGAGAGTGCTGGCACTCGAACGGTTAACCTGGCTTACCACTTATCCTCTCCAGAAGAGGGCACTTCCTTCATAACGATAAAGCCATAATCGCCAATCACGTACATAGAATAAAATTTGCTGTCCACCACGGGCGTGTACCGTTGATACCCTACCAGCGTCGCATTTTTCCGTTCATTTTCGATAACGACATTGGTAATCCCCTCTCTGAGCAGATTTTCAGACAGCATGTAAAAATCAATATTGAGTATGTATTTCAGCACCGGGATGCGCTCAAAACTTCCCTTGGCGCTTAGCAACCAACTGTTTGAATAGCTGATTGCCATGTATATCCGCTTCGCTTCGCGCAAGCCAGGATGAGAGGCAATATCATAGGCCATATTGAATTCAGCATTCAGCCCAAACTCCTTCTGCAGATTCAGTACCCGCCCATACGCATATGACATCGACAGCATACTCAGCAACGGCACAATCAATACAACACCGAGCCTGGCATCCACCGTCACCAACCACTGATGAGCCAGGTAAAACAAAAACACCAGCAACACGCCAAAGCCCAATAGTGTTCTGGCGCCCTCATTGAAAAACCGGAACAACAGGGCCGAACCTGACACCAGAAAAACCAGGAATAAAACCATAAGCACATACAAAAAAAACAAAAGTATCTTATTTAACGACGTTTCTTTCCCCTGGATAATATTTCGCCCAACCCGCCCTCCTCCAACAACCGCAAACACCACCACCATCCACGCCAGCCAACGATTCCCTCCCTGAAACAGCAATCCAATTTTTCCAACTAATACGCCGACATTGTTCAGGATCAGCAACAGCCCGCTCGTATTGAACGGAATCATCTCCAGGCGCTCATGGCTCATGAGTGGATAGGCCAACAAAAAATAAATGATCAAGCCTGCAACCAACTGCACCGCTTTCACTCCTGCGATTGATAATAAACAGGCAAGGGACTCCTTATTATCAAGAGCTCTCACGAACTCGATGCAGCACAGCCCCAAAAACACATTGATACTCAGTTGATACAAGCTGAGCCCCATTGCAATCAATGCGCCAGGCACCAGTACCTGAACGACGCCAGCTTTATGTTGAAACGCCACCGCATAGATCACCGCCACCAGGCTCAACGCCGTTGCCGGCCCGTCATATTGATACGATAAATTCTGTAGAAAAAACGGGTTGTACCACAGTGGCAGGAACACCAGACAGCATGAAACAGTCGGTACTTTGTAGTAATGCATCGTCAGTTTCGTCAAGGCAAACACCATGGCAAGCGTGGCGATCAGCAAGGGTAAGGGAAACATATCAGGCGCGCCCGAGGTGAAGCTCAAGGTGTTGTAAAACAGTTCGACCAGTAACCGTCCCTGTCCCGCCCAGCCAGTACCGGCCGCCAAGGAGCGCCAGTTATCATCTATATAGTAATAATCGACCAGTATCAGAGGGAGTATATAAACAAGAGTGGCCAGTAAAAAAAACACAAACACTTCACGACCGGACAACGCCCTGCTCAATACACTCGCCACCTTCATTTCGGCACTCCTTTGCCACCCACAATATCTTTCACCACGTACCTCGGTCGGTGTTTCGATTCAATATAGATTCGCCCCACATACTCACCCAATATGCCAATACCGATCAGTTGCACCCCCCCCAGGAATAAAATCGCGGTCATCAACGAAGGGTAACCTGGCACGTTATTGCCGAAGAAAATCTTGTCCAGCACCATGTAAATGGCGTAGAGAATTGCAAACAGGGAAATCGCGCTACCGACATACGTCCACAACTGCAAGGGCACTGTACTAAAAGACGTAATCCCTTCCAGCGCCAGATTCCAGAGTTTCCAGAGATTGAACTTGGTGGTACCCGCCACGCGCTCGGCCCGTTCGTATTCGACGACGGCGGTATTGAACCCCGCCCACGAGAGAATGCCCTTCATGAATAACCGGTGTTCCGGGAGCGTGCGAATCACGTTCACGACCTTGCGGTCCATCAACCGAAAATCACCGACGTTCTCTTCTATCCGGGTATAAGCGATCCGGTTCAACAGGTGATAGAACAGTGCCGCGCTGTGCCGCTTCATATAACTGTCGGCGGTGCGATCATGGCGCTTGGCAAGTACCACATCCGCCCCGTTCTGCCATTCCCGGACCAACAAGGGGATCACATTGATCGGGTCCTGCAAATCGACATCCATCGGTATCACCGCATCGCCGGTGGCGTACTCCAACCCGGCAAATAACGCGGGCTCCTTGCCGAAATTGCGCGAAAAATTGATCACCAGCACATGCTCGTCAGCCAATGCGATGGCTTTGGCCTGCGCTGCCGTCTGGTCGGAACTGCCGTCATTGATGAACACGATCTCGACGTCACAATCAGCGATCGACAGTTCCTGACGAACCGCCTGATAAAACAGGTTAATCGCCTGTTCTTCATTGAATACGGGAACAATCAGCGAGATCTTCACTGCTCACGCCCCCGAAAGATGAAATATTTCGAGTAAAAAAAACCGCAGACCAGGCTGATACCCGAGAAAACCACCAACGTCACCAACCCTGGCAGCAGTAACTGATCCGCCCCATACCCCACGCCATAACTTAATACGCCCATGAACCCGACAAACAGCACATACCGTAGAACACTGGTTCTTTGTTTGAAGGTGTATCGCGCATTGGCATAAAAGGAAAAAGAAACGGCCAGGCAAAAGCTCACGAAGTTACTGGGTGCCTGACGAAATCCCATGACGGTGTGCAGAACAAAAAACGTCGACCAGTGGATCAACGTATTAAGCAGGCCAACCGACACGAATCTGGGGAAACCGTGAAATGCGGCTCTCATGTCCATTGCGTTTGTTTCCAGTCTGAACACCTGCCCAGTTGAAAGCTTGGCACCCTTGGTCCGCTTGTCTATTTTCCAGTCAACAAATAGACCAATGGCTAAAAATGCTGTTTTAGAGATGCGCTTCAACGTTCAGAGATACGCCCCCAACCCGCTCCGTTCGCCGCTGAGACATCCGGTAATATCCGGCCTTTGCAATTGCCGCCAAATCGCGCCACCCTGCGCGCCGCCGATGTGCGGCGCACAGTCTTTTGCCCCGCTGACCACCCTTTATTCACATCTGTTCAAGAGCCCGTTGTCATGACCCAAGGACGCGACCTTCGTATCGATTTCTTTCGCGGACTGGCACTGATCTTCATTTTCTGGGATCACGTGCCACACAACCCCCTTGCCCATTTCACGGTGCGCAATTTCGGTTTCAGCGATGCGGCGGAAATCTTCGTGTTTCTGGCGGGCTACGCGGCGGTGCTGGCCTACGGCAAGATTGCCCGACGCGATGGGTTGCTGTTGGCCACGGTAAAAATCCTCCGTCGCGCCTGGTTGCTGTACGTGGTGCATATCTTTCTGTTGGCGGTGCTGATGGGCATCGTGTTCTTCGCCAACAGCCACGTGGAAACCCGTGACCTGGTGCAGGAAATGGGCCTGCAATACTTCCTCAGCAACCCGCAACAGGCCTTGGTCGATGAGTTGCTGCTGCGCTTCAAGCCCAACCTGATGGACCCGTTGCCGTTGTACATTCTGCTGTTGCTCGGACTGCCGCTGGTGTTGCCGATGTTGCTGCGCAAGGCCGAGTACGTGGTCGGGTTGTCGGTGGTGCTGTACATGCTGGCGCCGTGGTTTCAATGGAACCTGGCGGCCACCGACGGTGGCGTGTGGTTCTTCAACCCGATGGCCTGGCAGTTGTTGTTTATCCTCGGTGGCGCAGCGGCGATTCACGGTCAGCGCCCCGCTGTACCGGACACCCGCACCTTGCCCCGACAGCCACTGTTTGTTGCGGCAGCGACCTATCTGCTGATCACCGGGCTGATCGCAGTGTCGTGGAATTGGCCGACGGTGCATGACGCGTTCATGCCCCGGATGCTGGGCGAATGGCTGTACCCGATCAGCAAGACCAACTTGTCACCGGCGCGGCTGCTGCACTTTTTGGCGCTGGCGTACGTCATCGCCAAGCTCTTGCCCAACAGCGGCTGGACGCAAAACTGGCTGGCGCGGCAAAGCTGCCGCATGGGCCGTTACTCGCTGGAAGTGTTTTGCCTGGGTGTGCTGCTGGCACCGCTGGCGGACATGCTCAACTCGCTGGCCGGGGATGCTCTGGTCATGCAGATTTTCAGCGCCCTGTTGGGGGCGGGATTGATGGCGGTACTGGCGGCGTGGCTGGACTGGAACAAACGGCTGAACCGGCCGGCGCAAGTGGCCGCGGTTTAGATGATCAAAGCGCACATCTGTGGCGAGGGAGCTTGCTCCTGCTCGGGGGCGAAGCCGCCGCAGAACAGATAAACACGATCTACCTGACAGACCGCAGGTTTGGGAGTGCTACGCACCCCAGCGCGAGCAAGCTCGCTCGCCACAGGTAAATCGCGTTGTCCCAACCGAAATGAGAAAGCCCTGACCTTGCGACCAGGGCTTTTTCTTTACTGCGCTAGCCGCTTACGACGCCGTGCGCACCGCAGCTTGCGGGACACCGGTCGGTTGTAGCTTGAACACATAAAACAGCACCGTCAGCAGCACCAGGAATGCAGGTCCCACGTACAGTGCGACGCGGGTGTCCGGGAAGTAGGCCATCAGACCAACCACCATCACCAGGAACGCCAGCGCCAGGTAGGAACTCACCGGGTACAGCCACATGCGGTACTTGAGAGCGGCACGTTCAGCCGGGCTCAGGCCTTTGCGGAACTTGAGCTGCGCCAGCAGGATCATCACCCAGGTCCAGATCGCACCGAAGGTCGCGATGGCGGTGACCCAGACAAAGACTTTTTCCGGCACCAGGTAGTTGAGCAACACGCCCAGCAGCAGCGCGCCGATCGACAGCAACAAGGCGCGACGCGGCACACCGTTCGAGGTTTTGGCGAAACCGGCCGGGGCCTGGCCGTTCTGCGCCAGGCTGTAGAGCATACGTCCGGTGCTGAAGATGCCGCCGTTGCAGGACGACAGCGCGGCAGTAATCACCACGAAGTTGATGATGCCGGCAGCGGTCTTGATGCCCAGGCGCTCGAAGGTCATCACAAACGGACTGCCCTGAGTGCCGATTTCGTTCCACGGGTAGATCGACAGAATCACGAACAGCGCGCCGACGTAGAACAGCAAGATGCGCCAGAACACCGAGCCGATGGCATTCGGAATAGTCTTCTGCGGGTTCTTCGCTTCACCGGCCGTCAGGCCGATCATCTCGACACCCAGGTAGGCGAACATCACCATTTGCAGGGACATCAATACGCCCTGCACGCCATTGGGCATGAAGCCGCCATGGCTCCACAGGTTGGAAATCCCCAGCGCAACGCCATCGTTGCCGAAACCGAAGGCGATCACACCGACACCGCCGACCACCATTGCAATAATGGTGACGATCTTGATCAGGGCGAACCAGAACTCGAACTCACCGAAGGCCTTGACCGCGATCAGGTTGATCGAGCCCATGCTCACCAACGCCGCCAGTGCCCAGATCCAGCGCGGCACCTCGGGGAACCAGATGCCCATGTACACCGCCACCGCGGTAATTTCCGCGACGCAGGTCACCAGCCACAGGAACCAGTAGTTCCAGCCCGTGAGGAAGCCCGCCAACGGGCCGAGATAATCTTGTGCGTAACGACTGAACGAGCCGGCGACCGGGTTGTGCACCGCCATTTCGCCAAGGGCGCGCATGATCACCAGGATCGCCAGACCACCGATGATGTAAGACAGCATGATTGCCGGGCCGGCCATTTCGATGGCCTTGGCTGAACCGAGGAACAGACCGACACCGATACAGGCGCCGAGCGCCATCAAGCGAATATGCCGTTCGCCGAGTTCGCGTTTGAGCGGGCCGCCCTGAGCGGTCTCGCCGTGGGGCAGGTGATTGCCAACGGTCATAGGGTACAAACCTCATCTTGTTATTGGATATAGCCACCGAGTGTCGAGGTACAGACCCATAAGCCTGAACCTCCTGAAACCGGATCCACTTCATGGGTAGATACGTCTTGTAGGACAAAACCTGCAAGATCAGCGGGGCGTGCAGTATAAAAAGCTCAACGTAGGGCTTTTCACTATATAAACGACAAGATTCAGCCAGAACTCTCGGCAAAAGCGGTCCTTGCGGAGGGGCATTACCTGGGATTCAGCCTTGAACTCGCCAGCGAAGCGGCACCGAGTATTGCACAGCAATGGTGCGGCGTCATGCCCCTACCTAGGCCGTATTTACCGGCTTGATGGCTCTAGCCCAATACTCTCAGACAACCACCAGCCCCCGTGGCGAGGGAGCTTGCTCCCGCTCGGGGGCGAAGCCCCCGCAGAACAGATAAACGCAATTCACCTGACAAACCGCGCTCGCAGGTTTGGGACTGCTTCGCACTCCAGCGGGAGCAAGCTCCCTCGCCACATTGAGGTCTTCAGTGTTTTCGGACTTTTCACTCAGCAGTGGCAGCTTCGACTCCATGGCTGGGCAGCTAAGGTCAATTGATACCCCAGACCTAAGGACGCAATGGAATGCATCCCCGCCCAAACTCTCATTGTCTACGCCGTGGCAGGTACTCTGAACCCGGACGGGCCTATATGGTCACGACCGTCGTTCACCAGCGGTGCCCGCTCTTCGCCGACTGGCGTATAGGCCGATTGCTGGTAACAGAAATGAAACGGGCTCATGAAAGAAATCAAATCGACTCTCTGGCCTGGGTCGTCATGCCTGATCATTTCCACTGGTTGCTTGAACTGAAGCAAGGCACCCTGTCTCAGGTCATGCAATCAATCAAATCTCGTAGCACACTCACTATCAATAGAGCGGTCAATGGCTCAGGAGCCTTCTGGCAAAGCGGTTACCACGACAGGGCAATACGCGACGGTGAAGACCTGCGCCCATTCGCCCGATACATCGTCGCCAACCCATTGCGGGCCGGGTTGGTGGAAAACATCGGAGACTATCCGCTCTGGGATGCAAGCTGGCTCTGACCACATCATTAGAGCGGTTCCTGCTTTTGTGGCGAGGGAGCTTGCTCCCGCTCGGGGGCGAAGCCGCCGCAGAACAGATAAACGCAATTCACCTGACAAACCGCGCTTGCAGGTTTGGGACTGCTTCGCACTCCAGCGGGAGCAAGCTCCCTCGCCACATTGACGTTCGGGGGTACCTGCTCCCTCGCCACGGTCAGTGATGGGTTCGTGTTTTTTTGCATTCACAAATTTTTCACCAGTTCCAACCAGCGACTAAGCTTCAGACAAGTCCGATCAATCTACGTAAATGGATCAATCGACTATGGGCGCTTTGTGGCAATCCGATTCGAGTGAAGCTGTTGTGCCAACTGACAACGTGGAAGAAGCGCCTTCACCGAAAAAACCTCGCCGTCGTCGTTATGGCTGGCGGCTGTTCTGGTTGCTGTTATTGATTATTCTGGTTGCGCTCGGTTGGGCAGCCTCCAAGGAAATGCGTACCTCGAAACTGCAGGCGCGCGAATTCAGCCAGTTTGCTGCATCGCTGAGTTACTCGATGCAACCGGGGCCCAGCGATTCGATTTTCTATCCGGGTGCCGGGCCTTTCGACAAACGCCTGGGCTACAGTTCTCTGGGTGAGTTTTTGCCGCGCTTGCTCAAGCGTGGCTACATGATCTCTGCGCAAACCCGTTTCTCACCGAAACTGTTCAACTACAGCGAAAAGGGCTTCTTCGTGCCCTACGCGGAAAAAATCCAGGCCGGTTTATCCATTACCGACTGCCGCGCCTTGCCGTTGTATCAGTACAACTATCCGCAGCAGCTGTATTCGAGCTTTGCCGCTATCCCGCCGCTGGTGGTGCACAGCCTGCTATTCATCGAGAACCGCGACCTGCTCGACCCCAAACAACCCCTGGCCAACCCCGCTGTGGACTGGCCGCGTTTTGGCAAGGCGGCCTGGTCGCAAATCGCCAAACTGCTGCACCTGCCCGGTCAGACTGCCGGTGGCAGCACCCTGGCCACTCAGCTGGAAAAATACCGCCACTCACCCGATGGCCTCACGGTGTCCGGCAGCGAGAAAATCCGCCAGATGATTTCCGCCAGCGTGCGTGCTTATCAGGATGGCCCGCAAACCCTCACGGCTCGTCAAAATATCGTGCGCGATTACCTCAACAGCGTGCCGCTGTCGGCGGTGCCTGGTCATGGTGAAGTGCATGGCATGGCCGAAGGGTTGCGCGTGTGGTACGGCGCCGATTTCAATCAGGTCAATAAAGCCCTGACAAGTGTTGCCAGTGACCCGCTGAGTCTGTCTCAACGCGGTCTGGCCCTGCGTCAGGTACTGTCACTGATGATCGCCCAGCGTCGGCCTTCACACTACTTGGCCAATGGCCGTGACGAACTGGCAGAACTCACCGACAGCCACATCCGCCTGCTCGCACAAAACGGCGTGATCGACGACCCGCTGGCCGCTGCCGCACTGGCCAGCAAGGTGACCTACCGCGACTGGCAACAACAACCGACCATTCAACCGATCGAATCCAACAAGGGCATCAGTGTGGCGCGCAGTCGGCTGGCCGCCCTGCTCAATCGGCCTTTGTATGACCTCGATCGCCTTGACCTGTCGGCCACCAGCACCTTGCAGTACGACCTGCAAACCAAGGCCACCGCGTACCTCAAGCATTTGGCCGACCCGACCTACGCGGCGCAACTGGGCCTGCTTGGCGAACACTTGCTGACCCCCACCAGCACGACCCAGGTGCGTTACAGCTTCACCCTGTTCGAGCGGACCCCCGATGGCTCGCGGGTGCGCGTGCAGACCGACAGCACCGATCAGCCCTTCGACATCAACGAAGGCAGCAAACTGGAACTGGGCTCCACCGCCAAACTGCGGGTGTTGACCTCCTACCTGCAAATCATCTCCGAACTGCACGACCGTTATGGCGACCAGTCACCGGCCGAGCTGAAAAAAACCGCGGTCCCCGAGCAGGACGTGATTAGCCGCTGGGCCGTCGATTACCTGATCCAGAACACCGACCGCAGCCTGCCGAAAATGCTCGATGCGGCGCTCAACCGTACGTACTCGGCCAACCCCGGCGAGTCATTTTTCACCGGTGGCGGCCTGCACACCTTTCACAACTTCCGCAAGGAAGACAACGGTCGCAGCCCGACCCTGCGCGATGCCCTGCGCGAATCGATCAACCTGCCGTTCATTCGCCTGATGCGCGACCTGGTGCGCTACAGCACTTACTCGGGGCCCAACAGCAGCGGCCAGTTGCTCAGTGACGATGACAACCCACGGCGCCAGGAGTATCTGGCGCAATTCGCCGACCACGAAGGCACCGCGTTTTTACTGCGCTTCTGGAAGAAGTACCAGAAAAAAGACACCCAGGCTCGCCTCGAGACCTTCCTCGACAGCATGCACCCGACGGCGATTCGTCTGGCCGCGGTGCACCGTTACCTGCTGCCCGAAGCCAGTCAGGAAAGCTTCAACAGCTTTGTCCGCGCACACCTGAAAACGGCCAAAAATACCGATAAGAATATCGACAGAACCGCCGGCAAGATCAACGAAAAGCTCACTGACGAGCGCCTGGAAAAACTCTATAAAACCTACGGACCAGGCGCCTTTGACCTGCCCGATCAAGGCTTCATCGCCAAAGTCCACCCACTGGATCTGTGGCTGATGGGCTACTTGCTGAACCACCCCGACGCCAAGTTCAGCCAGATCGTCAAAGCCAGTGAATTCGAGCGTCAGGAAGTCTACAGCTGGCTGTTCAAGAGCCGGCACAAGAGCGCTCGCGACAGCCGCATCCGGACCATGCTGGAGATCGAAGCCTTCCTCGACATTCACCAGCGTTGGCAGAAAGTCGGCTACCCGTTCGACCACCTGGTGCCGTCACTGGCCACCGCCATCGGCAGCTCCGGCGATCGGCCAGCGGCTCTGGCAGAGCTGATCGGGACGATCCTCAACGATGGCGTGCGGATGCCGACCTTGCGCATCGACAGCCTGCATTTCGCCGCCGGCACGCCGTATGAAACAACGGTGATCAATGACCCGGACAAAGGCAAACGCGTGATGCCGTCCGAAGTGGCGACGGCGATGCGCGAAGCGTTGTCGCAAGTGGTCGACGCCGGTACCGCGAAACGGGTCGCCGGTACGTTCAAACTGCCAAACGGCACCCCGCTGGCCATGGGCGGCAAGACCGGCACCGGTGACAACCGCATTGAAGCCTTCGGCTCCGGCGGACGGGTGCTGAGCTCGAAATCGATCAACCGCACCGCCACGTTCGTGTTCTACATTGGCGAGCATCACTTCGGCACCCTGACCGCCTTCGTGCCAGGCGCCTCGGCCGAAGCCTTCAAATTCACCTCGGCATTACCGGTGCAGGTACTTAAAGGGATGGCACCGATTCTCACACCGTATTTGCAACCGGGGAGCAACACGCTGTGTCTGCCTGTCAACGTAGCGCAGCGCTGATGAAGAAGAACATTAAAGGAAGGTAGTAATTAGTTGTTTTCGGCATTGTAAATTTCAATGCCTTATCCGCGCGAACACCTGTTTAACAGTTGAAATTCAGGCTATTACTTTGAGCCTCGGGCGTTAGGCTGATACTCCCGATAAAGACTCAAGGTTTATTAAAAGCATGTCTGACTTACAAGGAAGTATCTCTGCTCGCCAGGCACTGGAGGCAAGCGATAATAAAGGCCGCCATTACGACTTCATCAAGAGCCGGATCCACCCCGCTTTCAAGAACACTTCATTGCAAAGGGTTCGGGAGCTTAGCCTCACAAAAACACGGGCTGCGCAATGGATAACCACAGCCACAGACTTCGATCACACGCTGTTACAAGAGGCCAACCTTAAACTCTGGTCCGCTCAAAACAAGGTGGACCGGTTTATTGATAAGTTACAAGATGTTTATGAGTTCGCAGAACCCATACTCACCCATGCACTGATAAAACAGTTCGGCGTCAATGCCAATGTCAGAACCACTTACTTGCACCTCTATCTACCCAAGGAACGCCCTTGGTATGTCATCAACACGTCCGGCGGCGTTGTCACCCGAACCGTCTCGCTGCTGGACGCCGCCTTACACAACTTCGCGCGTACTGAAACCTGTGAGCCAGACTCCGACTTCATCAGCCAGCCCGATGCTCGCGGGCACTTCGACATCCTGGCGATCAAACGCACAATGTCCATCACCCAGTTCCAGGCCCTGTGCCGCGAACTGGACATCGGCGCGCGCTATACCCAATACCTCGAAGAACAGTTGCTGCCCAGTGACGGCCTCGCACAGGGCTTTTTGAAACTCAACATTGTCGAGAGCGAGAAAGCCGCCTTTAAAGCGGCTGCGCAACAGGCGGTGATGACCGGCGACATCGACGCCGATGCCCGCGACCTGATCCTGATGATGCTCGATGGCCAACGCAACCTCACCCGCAAAGGCCGGGTGATGCAGTTCGCTGAACTGTCCATCCTGGACAAGCTCCTGACCGGAGTCGTGTTGATTACACCGCGCCCGGAACAAAAAATCCGCGACGTTACGCCGGTGATCGCTTATGTCCCACAGGACCCTGAGCATCCACTGAAAGAGTACCCGTCAACCGTCGCGTTCATGAATGAACTGACTCGCCAGCTGCGCGACAACGACGTCATATCGTCCACAGGAATGACTTACCAGCAGTACTTCAGCCGGTTCGTCGATCAGCAACAGCGCGGGCATTTTTTCGGCGGGTTGCAACAACGCCTGTTCGAGGTGAAATGGCATCAGAAAGAACCGCTGGACCAGAGTCCTGGCTGGCAGGAAGTCCCGGTCACCAAGCCCAATCTGCAATTCAGCGCCGCACCGATCACCGGCGAATTCTGGGAGTACCTTTACCAGCAAAAACTCAACAAGATCCTCAATGACGCCCGACACATTGCCGTGTCCACCGCCGACACCGATCGCAACGCCCGTTGGGCCTGGTGGGACAATTTCAAAAAAATAGTCTCGGACCTCTTCAACGTCGCGCTGATGATCGCCACCCCCTTCGTCCCGGGCCTGGGCGAATTGATGATGGCCTACAGCGCTTACCAGATTGCCAGCGACGTCATCGAGTTTGTCGTGGACCTGACCGAAGGCCTGTGGATCGAAGCCGCCGAGCATATCGTAGGCGTGGTGACCGACGTCGTTCAGCTGGCGGCCTTTGCGGCGGGCGCGCAGATTGGCCAGTTCGCTCGCTTGAAGCTCTCGCCGTTGATCGAAGGCATGAAACCGGTGGAACTGCCCAACGGCCAGCCCCGCCTGTGGCACCCCGATCTCAAACCTTACGAACTGCCCGATTACACGTTACCGGCCAACTCCAGGCCTGACGCGTTGGGTATTCACTCCCACGAAGGCCAGGACATTCTGCCGCTGGATGAAAAACATTATGCCGTGCAGCAAGACCCGAAAACGGGTAGCTATCGCGTCAAGCATCCACACCGTTCCAACACCTATTCACCGCAGTTGAAACACAACGGTCTCGGTGCCTGGACTCACGAAGGCGAAAATCCACGCGCGTGGGCAAGCCCGACACTGATGCGTCGTCTCGGCCACTCCGTGGACGCTTTCAGCGACGCAGAGCTGGAGCAAGTTCGCATCGCCAGTGGTACCGACGACGGTGCCTTGCGTCGGATGTACGTCGACAATACGGCCCCGCCACCGTTACTGGACGACAGCCTCAAACGCTTGAACATCCAGCGCCAGACCCGACAAACCATTCAGCGGATTCGAACAGGCCGGTCTCTGGACCCGTCCTCCTACTGGTTTGAACCGCTGGCGACTTACCTGGACGGCTGGCCTTCGGATAAAGCCCTGAGGGTCTATGAAAACGCCGACATGTCGGGGCGGTTCCGCCAGTACGGCAATGCCGACGCGACCGACGAGCAAACCCTTTCAACCAGTCTGTCCCACCTCCTCAGCGAGCGGTTTGCGCCAAGCCTTGTCGAGTTCCTCAGCGAAGAAGAGCTGCAAGCGGTGCTCGGTCGACCAACCGCCAACAACGAACAGGTGCAAGCGCTGCGAAATCGTCTGGCGGACGAAGCAAACCGCCTGAACGCCGATATCGTCAATCAGCTGTATCAGGGGGCAGAAGCGTCCGACGATCCGCAGGTCCGGCTCATTCGCCAGGCATTTCCAGAGCTGCCGTCCCGAGCGGCGCAGACGCTGTTGAACAGTAGCGAGGGTGCAGACCTCGTGCGCATGACTCAGGAGCAACGCCTACCGTTGCGCCTCAAGATCCGCGCGCGTGAAGCGGCCTTCGAAGCACGGACCAACCATGCGTACGAAGGCTTTCACGACGGGGTGCAGTGGGTGCCGGAAACCGAAAGTCTGGTACTGAACGCGCTCAGGATTCATACCGACACGTTCGCGCAATTGCGCATCGAGGTTCGCGAAGGCGGCGATGCCGGACCACTGCGTGGCAGTGTGGGTGCGCAGGACGCGTCGACGGTCCGGATACTGGTCAAGGATGACATGAACCGATTCGAAGTCTGGGACGCTGAAAACCACAAACTGCATGAAGCCGCTGATTTTTTCGAAGCCGTGCTCAAGGCCTTGCCGAAAAACCAACAAACGCAATTGGGTTATCGGCCTGGCCAGGGTGCATTTTTCAAGCAATGGGTGATGGTCAAGACCGAGACGCCTGCCGAACGCCGCACAGCGCTCGCCGCACCGCCGATCCGTCCGTTGGCTGACCATGAAGACATGCTGCTGTTGCGCGGTCCCGGCTTTTCCACCACCGCTGCCACGCTCGACGAACGGGTGCAGGACATCTACCCCCACTTCAACGACAGGGAGGTCAATACCTTTGTTCGATCCCTGGGCTCGCAAGAGCAAGGGCATCGGACACTGACACGACTGGACCGCGAACTGGATGATCTTCGCGTGCTGCTCCATCGCTGGCGATACCGGCAACCCGAGACGTGGGGGCCGGATCGACAAGGGTTCGTGCGAGGCGGCGGGCTACACATTTTCGAACGGCTCGTCGATTGTTTTAAAAGAAAACCCACCGTCTTCGGCGAACGCAGTATCACCGCCGACGGCGGCTATGCGCTGGATCTGTCAACAGCGTTCGATGTTCTTGATCTCGAACGCTGGTGGAAAGAGCTGCCGGATATCAAGCACTACCTCGATCAGGTCAGCACCTTGAACCTGGACCGCACGACCTTTTCCGAAACCGCCTCCGGCCTGTTGAGCGACTTTCCTCACCTTCGGCAGCTGAGTGCCAGGAGCTGCGGGTTGACGCAGTTGCCTGCAAACATTGGCAAGATGCATTACCTGCGTACTTTGCGGCTGATGAACAACGACATCACGTTGACACCCTTGGCTGTCGAACATCTGAAAAACCTGACCCATATGGAAACGCTCAGGCTCGATGACAACCCGCAATTGACGAGGTTACCGAACGTTGAACGCATGCCCAAGCTTAGCATCCTGAGTTTGAGCAACACGGGCGCAACCACGTGGCCCGACGGCCTTTTCGCGCCCGTCGGCAAGCGTCGACCGCGAGGTTTTTTTCTGGATCTGCAGGAGAACCCGATCAGTAAAATCCCGACCGTCGTACCCGGCTCGGAGGATGCATTCATCGTGGCGCGAACCCGTTTGTACGAAAGGAATCTTTCAGAGGTAAATCTGGTCATTTTCAAAGACTATCGGCGCTCGGTCGGCATCTCTCCCAAGCAGCTCTATACCGAAGCCGCTACCGATGCGATGGCCCAATGGCCAATGAACGACGACTCTCAATGGTGGAGTGCCGAAGTCTCCGGGCTGGGCACCTTCCGGCAAGAAGCCTGGCACGACTTGATGACCGAACCTGATTCTGAAGGTTTTTTCTTGCTGATCCAGAAGCAGACCCTCTCGGCCGATTACCGGGCCGGCGGTGAATGGCGCAAACAGCTCAGCAGCCGGGTATGGCGAATGGTCGAGGCCATCGACCTGGACAGCGAGTTGCGCAAGGAACTGTTCGAGATGGCGACAGCGCCTACCACCTGCGCAGATGCCGGGGCCCAGGTGTTCAACCATATGGGCATCAAGGTGCTCGCGTCTGAAGCCTATGCCTTGTCGACGTCAGGCGCGATCCTTGAAAGCCGACTGGTCAACCTGGCCAAAGGCGCCGCTCGCCTGGTGCGGGTAGATGACATCGCGCGCGAAGAGTTTCGCCGACGCAACGAAACCCCAGAGAACATAGAGGAGGCTAACCCGGATGAAGTCCAGGTGTTTTTGGCGTTTGAAACCGGGCTGGCCCAACGCCTGGAGTTGCCTTGGCAATCGATAACCCTGCTGTACCACGAAAGGGCGGCAGTCAAACAAGCCAAGCTCGATACCGCCTATGACACCGTGACGTCGATGGAGAGTGGCGATGGACTGATCAATGAAATGATCGAGCAACCCTTCTGGGAGAAATACCTGCGCAACACCTACCCGATCGAATTCAGGCGCAATGCCCGACTGTACGAAAACAAGACCGGCCTGCTGGATGAGTTGCGCGAAGCTCAACACGCCTGGGCCCGTTCCAAAGGCATGCAGATTGCTCAACGACGGGCACTCAAACAACGCGTCCAGGACCTCGCCAGGCAATTTAACGTCGACGACAGCGCTGTGCTCACCGATGAGGACATGACGGATGTGGCCTATGGCAGGTTGTTGAACGACATCGGCTACGAGGAGAAGCAACTGAGCAGGCAGTTGACGCGCGAGGCGTTGCGCAAGGCCGTGTAGAGGTAACCCGCCCTGAAGGCTCGCAGACCCGCTTTCAGGGCTTTACAGGCAAACCGGTTCGCGCCTCGCGGTTATCCCACTTCGGAGTCCCAAATCACCGTGATACTCCCGAAATAGTTGGCCGCTACCCCGGGTTTCAACATGTAGTCCACGTAAGAGCGTGCAATTTCGAAGTGCAAAACACCTGGAGCCCGATCCACATAAAACCCGGGGTTGAATGCTTGCGCATTCACCTGGCCCACGTGCAACGGACGACGTTTGACCGGTTGCCCACTGACGTCCGTCAAGCCGTTGGGCAGGCTGACACTGAGCTGCACCGTGGCTGCGCGTTGTGAAACCGGGTCACGGATCATGCAATCGAACAGCCCCGTAATCTGGCACTCCACGAGCATCTTGAAGCGACTCGACGCCGAAATATTGAACGTCTGATCACGAAACAGCCGCGTTGGCTTGCGCCCCTGAGTCAGCCAGGCCTGCCAGCCGCCCTGTGGCACCAGCTCAACGCGATTGCCGCCCGGTGGAATCTCGACCTTGAGCGTATGTTCGACCCTCAGGGTGAAGTTAAGGGTTATCAAATCATCATCGGGCAACAACATATCGCCCATGTCGAAGTCTTTATAAGGCCCGACGGTATAGTTCAATACACCCCGGTAAGTGCCGGCCGACATTTTTAGCGGATCGGGGGTAATAAGTTCATAGGAGAAACTGACATCCTGATAGGCAAACTGGAGTGATTCAGGAATCAGCTGCTGTGCTTGTTTCGAGCAAACGCCTGCATTAGCCGGCACTCGCCAAAAAAAAGCGTAGTACAAGGCATGACCATAACCCACTCCGCCATAGATACAGGGTGATGGGGCATTTACCCAGCTACTTTGCCAGACACCACCCGGCAGAGGATCCTTGATCGTATAGGCCGCGCCTATACCGTTGATGCGCATTTTAACCGTCTCGGGTTCACCGGTACTGTCATTGATGACCGTCACCTCCTTCCAGGAGGAGGGAACCCGGAACATGGGCCCCTGGCGTTCGCCATGCAACGGCTGAATGGCCGCGACAGACCTGAAACGAATCGGCAAGGCGATGCTGAAGACCCCGTTTTCGCAATAGGCCGGATGATCCTTGCAATAACCGCCTTGTGGTGTGGTGTTTTCGAAAGCATTTTGCATCGGTTTTGCCGGATCAGGCCGGAACATTGCGCTCATTTCCACGGTCACCGCTACCACCGGTGTAGTGAGTACTGCCAACAACACACCGGCAACCCTCGATGCATTCGCAGGCTTCAATGCCCTTATTACCTTCATGGCTCACAAACTCCCTGCAAAAACTGTTAAAGGACTGCACTCAAAGACATAAGTATCGGCACTTCTTTTTGTTCTAACGCTTGTGGCCGTGTGGCGGGATCGTCTCGTGCAATGGGCGATCTCGTCCGGCCTCAGGCACCCGCCAACACCGCATTGAAAATCATGTTGACGCTGCCAAAATATTTGCCGGGCTGGTACACCCCATCGGCGGGTGGCATCGGCACTATTTCGAGCAATACGCGTTTGCCAAGAGCGGCGTCAGTCAAAGAAACCACTTCGCTGCTCTCCTGCTCGCTCAACAACTTTCCGTTAAACGACACGCGTAAATTAATGTCATGCGCATCGGTGCCGTTCGACAGATACGGCCGGCCTTCAAGCCGCGCGTTGATCGAGCCCGCTTCGTTCTTCACGTCGAAATACTTGCGCAAACTGCCCAGCTTCGAGGCCGACAGGTTCCAAGGCAGTTGTTGCTCCTGATGAATCCAGCCTGAATCAGCGGGAATGACATAAAACCCCAGGGAAGGAACAGAGACCGACACATCAAACTGATGAACCTCCCGAGCGGCGAAGGCCGAAGCACTGGCCAGCACGAAAGCGGCGGACGAAAAAACCAGGAACGGTTTCTTGAACATGGCGTTATCCCTTCACGTCGAGTTTTTTGCTGTTCTCGCCTTCAACCAGAGTGAAGTGGTATTCGCGACCGGCCTGTTTCTCGAACTGAAAGCTCCGGCCCGCAAGAATGTGATGCTTGGTGGTCGGCTGGCAGTCCTGCTCGTTTTTCACCGCGCAGTCCTTGAACTCATCGATCACCACCACGCTGTTGCCGTTGTTGCGAATCCGGTAGTTGCGCGCGTCGTTCTCGATCGCGCTGTCGAAGCGGGTTTCCTTGGGGCGCACGAAAAATACCGTGCCGTACCCGGCCAGCACATTGACCCCGGCGGACAGGCCTTTCTTGTAATCTTCACGCTCTTCGCTGGAGACGGCGAACTCGTCTTCCTTCTCCGGAACCACCGGTACGAAACGCACCCGGAAATACCGCTCTTTCTCACGCTCGCCCATATACAACAGGCGCGTGCCCTGCATGCCATTGGCCGGCACGATCAATCGGGCCGGGCTGGCCATCAAACCATCACGCGCGGTGGCGTCGGCCTGGGTTTTGAGCGGCTCTTCCCGTGCGCTGCCATCGGCGTCATAAATAATTTCGAGAATATTGACCTTGACGAACGCGGTGCTGTCACCTCCGTTGAACACGCGTTTCAAGTAAGTACTTTTGTCCCCGTCCAGATAGTCATACACCGTCCCGACATTGATGCTCGGGCCGGCATGAGCCGTCTGGGTCAATAAGCAAAAACCAAATAATGCCACCAGGTGTTTCATCGTCCTGTCCCTCGTTGAATGAATGCTGCAATGGCGCGACGCACTAAACCTCTGAATCCCAGATAACCGTCACACTTCCCGAGTACTGCCGTTGTGATCCGGGACGAATCATCTCTGCCACTTCGCTTGAAGGAATCTCGAAATGCAGGGTTCCCGGTTTACGGTCGACATAAACGCCCGGCTGGAACATTTTGGTAGTACTGCCATCACGCAGTAACTGCTGACGACTGACAGACTGTCCGCCCGCATCAGTCAAGCCAGGGGGAAGACTGACGCTGACGTTCAGCGGTACGGCATGACCGGTCACCGGCTCGCGCAATGAACAGGTCTTGCCGTCCTGGGTGTATTCACACTCCAGATTCATCTTGAAGCGCGAACTGGCCGAGATATTGAAAGTCTGGTCGCGGAACAGACGCGTGGGTTTGCGGCCCTGTTGCAACCAGGCTTGCCAGCCACCTTGCGGCACCAGTTCAATCCGGTTGCCGCCCGGCGGAATTTCGACTTTGAGGGTGTGTTCGACTGTCAGAGTGAAGTCGAGCTGAATAATGTTGTCCGAGGGCGCGACGACATCGCCCAGATCGAAGTCGCCGCCAGGGCCGATCGAATAAACCTGCGTGCCCTGGTAGACGCCCGTGGACATCTTCAGCGGATCCGGCGTGCGCAGTTCGTAAGTAAAGTCCAGAGACTCGTAACCAAACCCGGGAATGAGGAACTTAGCCTGCTTGCCACACACCGTTTCTTCAGGCGTCAGCCAGAAGAATTGGAAACCGGTGGGACCGTAATAGGTTGTGGTGCCTATGGCCACGCATGGCCCCGGCGCTGTTCGCCAGTCGCTTCCCCACAATGCCGTATGCGCCCCGACATACTCCGGCTCCCCTGTCAGCTCCATCGCGGAATCGCTGAGCCTGTAAACGCCGCCCATCCCGGCAATGCGCACCTCGACCGTGGCGAGTTCACCGGTCTCGCGGTTCAACACCGTCAACGCTCGCCAGGCGGCTGGCGTCTTGATCATCGCGCCTTTACGCACGTCCTCTTGGTTGGGTTGGATCGCGCCTTGGACTCCAACATTCACGTGAGAACGCAAACTGAATATGCCGTAACTTTTGCAGATGGCGGGGTAAGACCAGCAAAATCCGACATTGCGCGTGGTGTTCTTGAACTCGTTTTTCTGCGGGTTGCTCGGGTCAGGGTTGAAAGTGGCTGTAATCGGAAGCACGACTGCGACGGCCTGGAGGCTTGACACAACCAGGCAGGCCCCTATGAAAAGAGCCACTACCGAACGCCATGGGAAAACAGTCGAAACATTCATCGAGTTATGGACTCCAGAGATTGCGCAATACACATCAACCGGCGCTCTGCACGGCATCACCCACATCCGCCAACGTGTCTGGCGTGCAGCGCAAATCCCCGATCATCAACACATTGTTTTCAGTTCGCCCCTGGCTCGGGTCCAGCCGGAACTGACACAGCAACTGGTTGCCGTGGCGCACTTCCAGCGTCGGTGAGCCGGCGTTCATTTCCATCGAGAAGAACCCGTCCACCTCGCTCACCCCGCGACTGGCGTGATTGATGATGTGATGGCCCTTGAGTGGATTGCCCTGGGGGTCGATCAGGCGACCGAGCACGGTGAGGGTTTGCATCACGCGAATCTGCCGATAGCCCACGCCGCCCTTGTTCAGGTGATAGCTGGAACGGGCCGGTTGAATGGTCGCGGCGGGGACGTCGGTGCCCTCGAAATCGAAACTGACCGAGCTGCTTTTGTAAGCCGTGATCGGCACAAAATTGCGCCCGGGTTTGAGCACCGCACTGCCACCGCTCAAATCGTCGGCGCGCAGGGTAATGCCGTCGATGTCCGATTCGACATCGATGATCATGCCCGCACCACTGCGGTGGTATTGGCTGGTCATGACCATTTTTTGTCCGCCGACGGCCACGGTGCTGTCCAGGTTCAAACCGCCGGTGAGGTCGTTGTTGAACGACGAGCGCTGGATAAACCCGTCACCGTTGGCCAGGTCCGATTGCATCGACGCCATCGCGTTCAAACCGATGCCGTAGGTGTCGGTGATTGCCGTGGCCGAGACGCTCTGCAGCAGGTGATCCTGCAGGTCTTTGCGGTAGGTGAGCGAGGCATTGTTATCGCGCCCGCCATCACGATCGGTGCGGGTGCCGATGCTGCCGGACCACTGCTCTCCCGGGCCGCCCAGCGCGATGTTCACACTCAGGTCGAGGCCGCGATTGCGGTCATTGCCCGAGCTGAAACTGCCCGGACGGTCGAACAACGACAGGCGCCAGTTGGCATCGCTGCCGAACAGTTGAGTGCGTTGGGTCCATCCCAGATCCAGGCCGACGCCTTTGGTGTTGCCCTCGCTGTGGGACACCCGGGCATTGACCGAACTTTTACGGCTGAGTCGATGATTCAACGATAAGGAAGAGTTGCTGGTCTGACCGATAAAGACGTTGCGCTGCCGCACGCGCGTGCCGTCCGGCAGGGTGTCATACAGCCGAGTGGTGTCGAGCCAGCTGCGGTTATGGCTGGCGACGAGGCTGCCGCTGCCATAGGAATACAGTCCCTGCACATCGAGGCCGGTGCCGTAGTCTTCGGTTCTGTAGACGTTGGCGAAAAGGCTGGCGTTGTTGACGATCGTCCAGTCAACCGACGTGCCGTATTGCAGCGAGTCGCGGACCTGCCGCCCTGTCAGGCCGAGGATCACACGCGGGTGCCACAGGAAGTTGAATGCGGCACCGGCGGTCATGTCGCCAGCGGCCTGCTGTTCCCAGTTGCTGAGCAATTTGGATTCGCGACCGGCGAACAGGTTGTAGCGCCAGCGCTCGTCATGATTGCGCCAATTGCTCGGCTTGTAGACCAGCTCCAGGGTGCTGGAGGTGATTTGGCCGTCTTCGATCAGGCGCACTTCCACTTCATAAATCCCGCCGGGCAGCGGACGCGTATCGAGGGTCTGCAACCCTGCCGGGACTGCCTGAGTGTTGATCAGCAATCCGTCGCGGTAAATTTCCACAGAGCCCAATCGATTGGCCGTGACATAGATCGGATAAACCGCCGGTTTCGGATTATTGATGGCCAGGCTGTCGGAGCTGCCATACATGACGCCCAACGCGGTATCGGGGCTCGCGCCAAACGTACGCGGCTGACGGGTCAGGCCTTCGGAGGTGGGCGTGAAATAGCCCAGGCGCAAAAAGTTGCCCTGCAATTCACGCTGGGTGAAAAGCTCATGCACGGCGTGATAGGTCTGATTGTCGACACCGCCCAGGCGCGACAGCTGCATATTGACCGCTTGGGTCCAGTTGCCCAGGCTGCTGCTGGCTTCCAGACCGTAACGACCCCCGAGGTCCTGGTTCTGGCCACCATTGAGGTTCAACTGGTTGCGCACGATCAAGCCAGTGCTGCCGCCTTCGGGCAGGTTGTAATACTGCTGCACCTGATCGTCCCGTTCGGCATTCTCCGTGAGAATCGACACCAGCGAGTTTTCGAGGCTGTAGTGCACGGCCAATAGTTGTTCGGGGCAGTTGGCCTGGCAGGCGCCCAGCGTCACGCCTTGTTTCAGATGGTTGGCCCAGATGTCGCGCTCGCTGGGCTGGATTGTGCTGTCGCCGACATCATTGAAGTCAACTAAGGTGATTCGATCGTCGCGGGTCAACACGACCATCGCTTCACCGAGAAATTGTTGATCAAGTTCCACGCGCACCGCCAGCGGCACATCAAAGAAGTGCTCTTCGAACTCGCTCGGTAAACCCTTGGCTTGCGCAAGCAAACTTCGGGGCGTGTGGCCGTTGTCCGCTGGCGCGGCCAGGGCGGTTGCACAAAAACATAGGGCAAGCGCCGTCGCGATGGGAGTCATCGGGAACATGAACGAAATACTCTGAAGATAAATGCGTTGAAACCCGATCGACAGGCAGTGGCTACCCATCGACCGGTAAGTGCTAACGAATAAGGCTGAGCCTTAAGTCATGGCTGACTTAGATGCGCGGTACGGCATCGAAGATCACGACTGGATTGGCCGTGTAAAAACCTACCTGATTGTTCCCCGGCAGGGCGGCGGTAATCACCAGATCAGCCCGCATACCCCCGTTGGATGCAGCATCGCTGACCACTTCTTTAGGCATACCGGTCAAGGTTACGCCGTTGAAGGCGTAGGTCAGCTGGATGGCGGTGTGGCCGTTGTTCAGGTGTTGCGGACCACCTTCCACATAAGCATGGACCGAACCGAGGGTGTTGCGGATATCGTAAGCCGCACGCAGCGGGGCCAAGCTCTCGGTTATCACGTTCCAGGCCATTTTTTCATCTTTACCGAAGTCAGGATTCACCGGTTGAGCGTAGAAATCATAGGTGGGGATATTCGCGCTGATGTTGATGGACGAGCGTATTTCTTCCGCAGCGAACGCCATTGAAGAGCTCAGGGCCAGGAGGGTCATCGGAACGGCAACTGCAAACTTCTTGAACATTATTAAGTACCTGTCTATTTCAAAGGATTGGGCCGAGAAAAGTCTTGAGATGCGAATACCACTCAATACAACGATGGCGAATTCTCTTAACTTTCGACACCGGAGAATGATCGTCAAATCCGTTGAGAAAGTAAGTACGCAACTTCCTAAGAACAGGTAGTAACAACGACTTTCGAGCCGCAGGAGAAAAGTCAAAAAAGAACTAACAGCACTTCTTTACCCTCAGAGAAATACTACACACAGCTCAAACTAAAAAAGCACACAGATAAGAACCAACCCAACTTCTGTAAGACCGGTACTACTTAACTCCCGGCACTCGGTTAATGATCAGCAGATTAACTTTATAATTAGTTCAATTACTCTAAAAAAGCAATCAACTCATCATTCATTGCCCGTGGTCTTTAAGCGCCGCCCAAGGCCGACAGGATGGCGACCGTTGGTCCAGAACGCTTGCGCAAGCCATAAGATATATCTTAAGTTGTATCTAAACACGACGAGAGAAGACGAAAAAATGAGAGACCATCATTCCCATCGAGACCACAGCGACAGCCGTGACGGCTTCGAAAAACGCCCTGGCCCCGGCCGCGAACGCGGTGGGCGCGGCCCGCGGGTATTCGCCCCCGGCGATCTGAAACTGCTGTTGCTGGCGCTGATCGCCGAGCAGCCGTGCCATGGTTATGACCTGATCCGCCAGATCGAAAGCATGTTCGACGGCGCCTACAGCCCCAGCCCCGGCGTGATCTACCCGACCCTGACCTTTCTTGAAGAAAGCGAAATGATCCTCGGCGATGCCGAAGCTGGAAAAAAACGCTACAGCATCACCGACGCCGGACGTCTGTCATTAAGCGAGCAGGCCATTGCCCTGGACGGCGTGCGCATGCGCATCGAGGTCAGCAAGCGTTCGTTGCGCGGGCAAGACCGCCCGGCCGAGATCCACGAAGCGGTGCACAACCTGCGGCATGCCTTGCAAATGCATCACGGCCGCTGGAGCCCGGAAGAAATCCTGCGGGTGCGCGATCTGCTCAACAACACCGCCAAAGCCATCGTCGATGGCCCTGTCGTTCAATCTGTTCAGGAGAAGGACGAATGACTGAAGTCATTGTGCAAACCATTCACCGTGTCAGCCACGAACTCAAACGCCGTCGCCTGGAAGTGCTGCGGGTGGTCGACCTGACCCCGCGCATGCGTCGGATCACCCTCGGCGGAGCGGAACTGGCCGGCTTCGTCAGCCTCGGAACCGACGACCACGTAAAGCTGTTTTTCCCGCAAACCGCTGCGGAACACGCCGCTCTGGAAACTTTGGTGCTGGGCGCCGGCAAGGACAATGGGCCACTGCCGGCGATGCGTGACTACACGCCCCGCCGTTACGACCTGGACACGCTGGAGCTGGACATCGACTTCGTATTGCACGGCGATGGCCCTGCCGCGACCTGGGCAGCGCAGGCCACACCCGGCCAGTTCCTGCACATCGGCGGGCCACGGGGCTCGATGGTCGTGCCGGACGTGTTCGACAGTTACCTGTTGATCGGCGACGAGACCGCCCTGCCCGCCATCGCCCGCCGCCTCGAAGGCCTGACGGCCAACCGGCGCGCGCTGGTGGTGGTGGAAATCGAAAACGGTGCCGAACAGCAAGTCCTTGAAAGCCAGGCAGAGGTCAAGGTGATCTGGGTCTTGCGCGAAGCCGGTCAGAACCACCTGCTGAGCACCGTGCAACAACTGCCAATGCCGAGCGGCGAGTTGTATGCGTGGATCGCGACAGAGTCCAAAGCCTCACGCCAGATCCGCCGCGTGCTGCTGGACGAGAAGGGCTTGAGTCAGGACCAGGTGAAAGCCGTCGGCTACTGGAAGCTGGACGACAGCGACGAAGAGTAAGCGACAAACACCTGTGGCGAGGGAGCTTGCTCCCGCTGGGTCGCGAAGCGACCCCAAAGCCATTCAATCGGGTTGTATCAGGCAGACCACATTACCCGGTTTACGACGGCTTCGCCGCCGAGCGGGAGCAAGCTCCCTCGCCACAATCGATGTTCACTTTGGATCTATGCCCACTCGGCCTGCCGCCGTCCCGCGCCACCGATCCAGCGCAATCAGCACAAACCCCAGCAATAAACCACTGCCAATGCCGAGTGGCGAGTTGTATGCGTGGATCGCGACAGAGTGCATGCTGCTGGACGAGAAGGGCTTGAGTCAGGACCAGGTAAAAGCCGTCGGCTACTGGAAACTCGACGACAGCGACGAGGAGTAAGCGACAAACACCTGTGGCGAGGGAGCTTGCTCCCGCTGGGTTGCGAAGCGACCCCAAAGCCATTCAATCGGGTTGTATCAGGCAGACCACATTACCCGGTTTACGACGGCTTCGCCGCCGAGCGGGAGCAAGCTCCCTCGCCACAATCGATGTTCACTTTGGATCTATGCCCACTCGGCCTGCCGCCGTCCCGCGCCACCGATCCAGCGCAATCAGCACAAACCCCAGCAATAAACACCTGCCAATGCCGAGCGGCGAGTTGTATGCGTGGATCGCAACAGAGTGCGTGCTGCTGGACGAGAAGGGTTTGAGTCAGGATCAGGTGAAAGCCGTGGGCTACTGGAAACTCGACGACAGCGACGAAGAGTAAATGACAAACACCTGTGGCGAGGGAGCTTGCTCCCGCTGGGTCGCGAAGCGACCCCAAAGCCATTCAATCGCGTTGTATCAGGCAGACCACATTACCCGGTTTACGACGGCTTCGCCGCCGAGCGGGAGCAAGCTCCCTCGCCACAATCGATGTTCACTTTGGATCTATGCCCACTCGGCCTGCCGCCGTCCCGCGCCACCGATCCAGCGCAATCAGCACAAACCCCAGCAATAAACCACTGCCAATGCCGAGCGGCGAGTTGTATGCGTGGATCGCGACAGAATCCAGAGCCTCACGACAGATCCGCCGCGTGCTGCTGGACGAGAAGGGCTTGAGTCAGGACCAGGTAAAAGCCGTCGGCTACTGGAAACTCGACGACAGCGACGAGGAGTAAGCGACAAACACCTGTGGCGAGGGAGCTTGCTCCCGCTGGGTCGCGAAGCGACCCCAAAGCCATTCAATCGGGTTGTATCAGGCAGACCACATTACCCGGTTTACGACGGCTTCGCCGCCGAGCGGGAGCAAGCTCCCTCGCCACAATCGATATTCACTTTGGATCTATGCCCACTCGGCCTGCCGCCGTCCCGCGCCACCGATCCAGCGCAATCAGCACAAACCCCAGCAATAAACCACTGCCAATGCCGAGTGGCGAGTTGTATGCGTGGATCGCGACAGAGTGCATGCTGCTGGACGAGAAGGGCTTGAGTCAGGACCAGGTAAAAGCCGTCGGCTACTGGAAACTCGACGACAGCGACGAAGAGTAAGCGACAAACACCCGTGGCGAGGGAGCTTGCTCCCGCTGGGTCGCGAAGCGACCCCAAAGCCATTCAATCGGGTTGTATCAGGCAGACCACATTACCCGGTTTACGACGGCTTCGCCGCCGAGCGGGAGCAAGCTCCCTCGCCACAATCGATGTTCACTTTGGATCTATGCCCACTCGGCCTGCCACCGTCCCGCGCCACCGATCCAGTGCAATCAGCACAAACCCCAGCAATAAACCACTGCCAATGCCGAGCGGTGAGTTGTATGCGTGGATCGCGACAGAGTCCAAAGTCTCACGACAGATCCGCCGCGTGCTGCTGGACGAGAAGGGCTTGAGTCAGGACCAGGTGAAAGCCGTCGGCTACTGGAAACTCGACGACAGCGACGAAGAGTAAATGACAAACACCTGTGGCGAGGGAGCTTGCTCCCGCTGGGTCGCGAAGCGACCCCAAAGCCATTCAATCGGGTTGTATCAGGCAGACCACATTACCCGGTTTACGACGGCTTCGCCGCCGAGCGGGAGCAAGCTCCCTCGCCACAATCGATGTTCACTTTGGATCTATGCCCACTCGGCCTGCCGCGGTCCCGCGCCACCGATCCAGCGCAATCAGCACAAACCCCAGCAATAAACCACTGCCAATGCCGAGCGGCGAGTTGTATGCGTGGATCGCGACAGAGTGCGTGCTGCTGGACGAGAAGGGCTTGAGTCAGGACCAGGTGAAAGCCGTCGGCTACTGGAAACTCGACGACAGCGACGAGGAGTAAGCGACAAACACCTGTGGCGAGGGAGCTTGCTCCCGCTGGGTCGCGAAGCGACCCCAAAGCCATTCAATCGGGTTGTATCAGGCAGACCACATTACCCGGTTTACGACGGCTTCGCCGCCGAGCGGGAGCAAGCTCCCTCGCCACAATCGATGTTCACTTTGGATCTATGCCCACTCGGCCTGCCGCCGTCCCGCGCCACCGATCCAGCGCAATCAGCACAAACCCCAGCAATAAACCACTGCCAATGCCGAGCGGCGAGTTGTATGCGTGGATCGCAACAGAGTGCGTGCTGCTGGACGAGAAGGGCTTGAGTCAGGACCAGGTGAAAGCCGTCGGCTACTGGAAACTCGACGACAGCGACGAGGAGTAATGACAAACACTTGTGGCGAGGGGGCTTGCCCCCGTTGGAGTGCGTAGCACTCCCAAAACCTGCAATCGGGCTTTGTCTGGCACACCGCGTTTAATGGGTTTAGGGCTGCTGCGCAACCCAACGGGGGCAAGCCCCCTCACCACATTTGATGTTCACTTTGAATCTATGCCCACTCGGCCTGCCCCAGTCCCGCGCCAGCGATCCAGCCCGACCACCAGCAGCGCAATCAGCACAAACCCCAGCAATATCCCGCTGGCATTGATGAACACCTGGGGATAACCGAGTTTTTCGACATCGATAAAGGGATACGGGTAAAGCCCCAGCGAGTGCCCGCGCAGCAAGGTAAAAGCGAAATACAGCACCGGGTAAATCGCCCACAAACCGATGTGCCCAAGGCGCAAGGTGCCCTTGGGTACGCACCGCCACCAATAGAACAGAAACAGCAGCGGCATGATGTCATGCAACAACTCGTCGGCGATGAACTGCCAGCCCTGCGGATGCCACAAATGCCGCAACAACAGGCTGTACGCCAGGCCGACCAGGGTAATGCTCACGGCAATCCCGCTGCTGACCCACGGCTGTAAAAAAAACGTACGGCCCTTCGACTCGCGTGCAGTCACGGCGCAAGTCAGCACCGTCGCCACCAGCGTATTGGTCAGGACCGTAAAGTAACTGAAGTAACTCACCAGCCCACCCAGTTGGCTGGCGCTGACACTCCAGCGGCCGTAAAACACCAGGTACAGCTGAATGCTCAATCCCAGCCAGCCCAGCACGGCGGCCGAGTGGGTAAAACGGCTCATGACGGGCGACAGTCGAGTCGGCTCGGCGGGCATCTATATTCCTTAGAGCGGACGTTTGGTGCGCATCAGCTTCACGTAGAGTTTTTCGACTTTCTCACGGGCCCACGGGGTTTTGCGCAGGAAGGTCAGGCTCGACTTGATACTCGGATCGCTCTTGAAGCAGCGAATGTCGATGCGCTCGGCCAGCCCCGACCATTCGTAGTGTTGAACCAGCGTGTTAAGGATCTGTTCCAGGGTCACGCCGTGCAGCGGGTTGGTGTTCTGTTCGGTCATGCCGGGCCTTTGAACGAAGAAAGTAGAGGAAGCCGCGCACCTTAGCCGAGGGTGTCCTGCGGTGGAAGGACTCTGTGCGCTATCGGTTAAATGTAGGTGAACTCTGAAAGTTCGCAGCCTGCGGGTGTTCACCTTCCGATGTGGAGCTGCCACAGGCTGCGATCTTTTCAAGGATGACTGCACACTGTTACCAAATCCGAAATGATCCATGTCAAGAAAAGCCCTTTCTCTCTTTGTTACAGATCATTATCCTTGCAGGCCTAAAAGCTGAATCGCTTCACCTGCCCGATTTCCCCTCGCAGCGTTCAGCTCTCTTCCCCTAAAAGACCAAGAATTCCTTCTCTATGCCTGACATTCAGACTTTGCGAGACAGCGCTGTCCGCCCCACTTTTGCTGCTCGAAAAGCCATAAGCCTGATCGGTGGGCTCAGCGCCCTCGGCCTTGCCACTTGCACTCAAGCTGCCCCTGCATTCGATAGCGACTCACCGTGGATGCTCGGCGACTGGAACGGCACACGCACCGAACTCGCGGAAAAAGGCTACGACTTCAAGCTCGACTACACCGGCGAGATGGGCAGCAACCTGCACGGCGGCTACGACCACGACCGCACCGCGCGCTACAGCGACCAGTTCGGCCTCGGCACGCACCTGGACCTGCAAAAGATCCTCGGCTGGCACGACGCTGAATTTCAGCTGACCATCACCGAACGCAACGGCAACAACATCAGCAACGACCGAGTCAATGATCCGCGTGTCGGCGGTTTCACCTCGGCCCAGGAAGTCTGGGGCCGTGGTCAGACCACCCGGCTGACGCAGATGTGGTATCAGCAGAAATTCTTCGATCAGAAACTCGACATCAAGGCCGGCCGTTTTGGCGAAGGCGAAGACTTCAACAGCTTCCCCTGCGACTTCCAGAACCTGGCGTTCTGCGGCTCCCAGGTCGGCAACTGGGCCGGTGGCATCTGGTACAACTGGCCAGTCAGCCAATGGGCGCTGCGGGTCAAATATCACCTGACGCCCGAGCTCTACGCCCAAATCGGTGCGTACGAGCAGAACCCGTCGAACCTGGATCGCGACAATGGCTTCAAGCTCAGCGGCAGTGGCACCCAAGGCACGGTGCTGCCGGTGGAGCTGGTGTGGACACCGAAGCTCAATGGCCTGCCGGGCGAATACCGCGCCGGTTACTACTACAGCAGCGCCAAGGCCACCGACGTCTACAAGGACAGCAACGGCCAACCCGCCGCCCTGAGTGGTCAGCCCTACCGCAGCGCATCGAGCAAGCACGGCGTCTGGCTGGGCGTGCAGCAGCAACTGACCAGCCGCGCCAGCGATAACTCGCGAGGCTTGAGTGTGTTTGCCAACGGCACGATGCACGACAAAAAGACCAACGCCGTCGACAACTATGTCCAGGCCGGTGTCGTCTACAAAGGCCTGTTCGATGCCCGCAGCAAAGACGACATCGGCTTCGCCATGGCCCGGGTTCACGTCAACCCGGCCTTCCGCAAAAACGCCGAGGCGATCAACCAGGCGCACGCGGTCTTCGACTTCAACGACCCGTCCTACCTGCCGCCGCAAGACACCGAATACAGCGCCGAACTCTATTACGGCGTGCATGTAACCAACTGGCTGACCGTACGCCCGAACCTGCAATACATCCGCCATCCCGGTGGCGTGAATGAGGTCGATGACGCGCTGATCGGCGGGATCAAGGTGCAATCGTCGTTCTAAAACCCTTACTGAAACCTGCCCGTACCTGATCGTCATCTACAGTGAACAGGCGCGGGACTACTTAAACGTCACGGAGAACCACACTATGAGCACTGATGGTGCTTTGAGTCGAAGCCGTCTGCTGCCGAGCCTGCTCGGTATCGTGCTTCTGCTAATGGGCCTGGCCTTGCTGGCCGGGGGGATCAAGCTGAGCATGCTCGGCGGCTCGTTGTATTACCTGCTGGCCGGGATCGGCCTGGTGCTGACCGGGATTTTGCTGCTGGCTGCCCGCCGTGCAGCATTGGGCCTGTACGCCGTGGTGCTGTTCGCCAGTACGGTGTGGGCGCTGTGGGAAATCGGCCTCGACTGGTGGCAACTGGTGCCACGTCTGTCGTTGTGGTTCGCCCTTGGCGTAGTCCTGCTGTTGCCGTGGTTCCGCCGTCCGCTGCTGCGTGATGGCGCCGCTCCGCTGGGCACTGCCGCGCTGAGCGTGGCCGTGGTTCTGGCCGGTGCCACCGCGGTTGCCAGCCAATTCACCCACCCGGGTGAGATCATGGGCGAGTTGGGCCGCGACACTGCCGACATGACCAGCACCGCGCCAGCAATGCCCGAAGGCGAGTGGCAGGCCTATGGCCGCACCGAATTCGGCGACCGCTACTCGCCGCTGAAGCAGATCACCCCGGCCAACGTCGGCAAGCTGCAGGAAGCCTGGCGCATCCGCACCGGCGATCTGCCGACCGCCGATGACCCGGTGGAGCTGACCAACGAAAACACCCCGCTGAAGGTCAACGGCATGCTCTATGCCTGCACCGCCCACAGCAAGGTGCTGGCGCTGGACCCGGACACCGGCAAGGAACTCTGGCGCTTCGACCCGCAGATCAAGAGCCCGGTGGGCTTCAAGGGCTTCGCCCACATGACCTGCCGTGGCGTTTCCTACTACGACGAGAACGCCTACGCCAAGGCTGACAACGCGTCGAGCGCAGTCATCTCCGAAGCTGGCAAAGCGGTTGCGCAAGCCTGCCCACGTCGGCTCTACCTGCCCACCGCCGATGCTCGCCTGATCGCCCTGAACGCCGACACCGGCAAAGTCTGCGAAGGCTTCGGCGATCACGGCGTGGTTGACCTGACCCAAGGTATCGGTCCGTTCACCCCCGGTGGCTACTACGCGACCTCGCCGGCAGCGATCACCCGTGATCTGGTGATCATGGGCGGTCACGTCACCGACAACGAATCGACCAACGAGCCGTCGGGCGTAATCCGCGCCTTCGACATCCGCGACGGTCACCTGGTCTGGAACTGGGACAGCGGCAACCCTGAAGCGACCGAGCCTTTGGCACCGGGCAAGACCTACACCCGCAACTCGCCGAACATGTGGTCGCTGGCCAGCGTCGACGAGAAACTGGGCATGGTCTACCTGCCGCTGGGCAACCAGATGCCTGACCAGTGGGGTGCCGACCGCACGCCGGGCGCAGAGAAATTCAGCGCCGGCATGGTGGCCCTGGACCTGGCGACCGGCAAGGTGCGCTGGAACTTCCAGTTCACCCACCACGACCTGTGGGACATGGACGTCGGCAGCCAGCCGACCCTGCTCGACATGAAAACCGCCGACGGCATCAAGCCGGCGCTGATCGCACCGACCAAGCAGGGCAGCCTGTATGTGCTCGACCGTCGCAACGGCACACCGATCGTGCCGATTCGCGAAGTGCCGGCGCCGCAAGGCGCAGTCACCGGCGACCATACCGCGCCGACCCAGGCTCGCTCGGACCTCAACCTGCTCGCTCCGGATCTGACCGAGAAGGCCATGTGGGGCGCCAGCCCGTTCGACCAGATGCTCTGCCGCATCCAGTTCAAGCAACTGCGCTACGAAGGCCAATACACCCCGCCGTCGTTGCAGGGCAGCTTGATCTATCCGGGTAACGTTGGTGTGTTCAACTGGGGCAGCGTGTCGCTCGACCCGGTTCGCCAGATGCTGTTCACCAGCCCGAACTACATGGCATTCGTCTCCAAACTGATCCCGCAGGCTGAAGTGGCTGCCGGGAGCAAGCGCGAGAGCGAGACCTCGGGCGTCCAACCCAACACCGGCGCGCCATACGCGGTGACCATGCACCCGTTCATGTCGCCATTCGGCGTACCGTGCCAGGCTCCGGCCTGGGGCTACGTCGCCGGTATCGACCTGACCACCAGCAAAGTGGTGTGGAAACGCAAGAACGGCACCAGCCGCGACAGCTCGCCACTGCCTATCGGCCTGCCAATCGGCGTGCCAAGCATGGGCGGCTCGATCGTCACCGCCGGCGGCGTCGGCTTCCTCAGCGGCACCCTGGACCAGTACCTGCGCGCCTATGACGTCAACAACGGCAAGGAACTCTGGAAGTCGCGCCTGCCGGCCGGCGGCCAGGCCACACCGATGACCTACACCGGCAAGGACGGCAAACAGTACGTGCTGCTGGTAGTTGGCGGCCATGGTTCGCTGGGCACCAAAATGGGCGACTATGTGATCGCTTACAAACTGTCGGAATAAGCGTTAACCGCAGTTAAGAGAAAGGCGACTACCTCGCGGTAGTCGCCTTTTTTATGGCCCACAGATATCTGATACAACACCGTACTGTGGCGAGGGAGCTTGCTCCCGCTCGAGTGCGAAGCGCTCGCAAACCCAGCGAACCGTGTGTGTCTGACAAAACCCGATTGCAGGTTTTGGGGCCGCTTCGCAGCCCAGCGGGAGCAAGCTCCCTCGCCACAGGTTGCGTGTTTATCCCGTGAGTAGGACTCAGAGAAGCTTCCGACATGGTTTTCAGGTTGTCGGTGGGAAGCCGCATAACTAGTCTTGGGTGGTCGCTGCCAATTCAGCGACCGGGTTTGACCGTCCGTGTACACTCTAGGCGCACAGCGTCCACTGATCATGAACAGACGCTTTTTTTATGTCTGTCATTTCATGTTATGGCAGCTGTGCGCGGGATACCTTCGGGTATGCCGGGTTCCTAGAGTCCCGGTCGGTCAACCCGCGTACAGTTGCCGCCCCAATTCGTTTGACCGCGAACGGTGGCAGCTCCACTACTCTGGGAGCTTCATCATGCACAAAGTCACTCCAAATCCGCCTGAAACTCCAAGCACTTCCCCTTACGCTTCGACCGACTCGAAAAAACTCCACGACGCCGCAGAGCGGGCGCTGGATCACTACCTGAAACCACCATTCGACAAGGGCAACCTGCCCGACAAACGCCCCTCCAATATCTTCGCGGTCATCCCTGATCTGGATAACGAAACCCTGCTGGCGCATGCCTCGGAAACCCTCGCCTCGGTCAATGTGCTGGCCAGCGATCTGGCGTTTGAGCTGGAAGGCACCCGCCGACATGTGGCGCTGGCGATTCAGCAGATGGTCTCGTTGGGGGAATTGTTGGTGAATCGGGCACTGGATAGTTTCGATCAGCCAGAGGCGCCGTAACACCGGACTGTGGGAGGGCCGCACGGCCCGTCCCACCGTTTTAATTGATGTACATCAGCCTCTAAACCCGTACACACCCCCACCACTCAGGCCGGCTGTCAGGCCGCCGTGCTGTTGCTGTTGATCTTGATCCACCCGCCCCTTCGGAAGGCCGAGCGCAGGTGTTCATCAGGGGGTGGGCGCGCAGCGCCGTACGGCGTAGCCGGACACATCGAGAGGAGGTCGTCGCGAAGCAGACCGTAGGCGATGCCCCCTGATGGACACCGGAGTGAGGGAACGCCGAGCCTAGGCGAGGTGCCGTACGCTTGGGGCGAGCGTTTTTTTGCTTACTTTTTTTAGGCGCTTGTAAAAAAAGTGAGTCGCCGTCAGGCGAAACCCCAAGTGGCCGTTACCGCAGGAATGGATATGTACACCTGCAAGAGGTTGGCCGGCTATCAGACCGCCATCGCGAGCAAGCTCGGCTCCCACATTGGATTGGTGTACATCCGCAAGAGATAGGCCGGGGGTGTCAGGCCGCCATCGCGAGCAAGCTCGGCTCCTACAATAGTTGGGTGAATACACTCTATGAAACACCCGCTAACAACCGCCCCCCATTGAAACCACCCACCACCTGCCCCATCTATCCCTCATACCCCATTGCGCAGGTGCCCCATGAGCGACCAGCAAGAATTCCCGGAAAACCCGAGCGACTACGCCGACCCCGAAAACGCCGAACACCACACCTCATCAGGCAAAGGCCTGGCCCTGCCCGGCCAGAACCTGCCGGACAAGGTCTACATCATCCCGATTCACAACCGCCCGTTCTTCCCCGCGCAAGTACTGCCGGTGATCGTCAACGAAGAACCCTGGGCCGAAACCCTCGACCTGGTCGCCAAATCCGAACATCACTCGCTCGCGCTGTTCTTCATGGACACCCCGCAGGAAGACCCACGGCACTTCGACACCTCCGCCCTGCCGCTTTACGGCACCCTGGTGAAGATCCATCACGCCAGCCGCGAAAACGGCAAACTGCAATTCGTCGCCCAGGGCCTGACCCGAGTACGCCTCAAGACCTGGCTCAAGCACCATCGCCCACCGTACCTGGTGGAAGTCGAATACCCGCACCAGCCAAGCGAGCCGACCGATGAGGTCAAGGCCTACGGCATGGCGCTGATCAACGCGATCAAGGAACTGCTGCCGCTCAACCCGCTGTACAGCGAAGAGCTGAAAAACTACCTCAACCGCTTCAGCCCCAACGATCCGTCGCCACTGACCGACTTCGCCGCCGCCCTGACCTCGGCCACCGGCAGCGAGCTGCAAGAAGTGCTCGACTGCGTGCCAATGCTCAAGCGCATGGAAAAAGTCCTGCCGATGCTGCGCAAGGAAGTCGAAGTCGCGCGCTTGCAGAAAGAAATCTCTGCCGAGGTGAACCGCAAGATCGGCGAGCACCAGCGCGAGTTTTTCCTCAAGGAGCAACTCAAGGTCATCCAGCAGGAACTGGGGCTGACCAAGGACGACCGCAGCGCCGACGTCGAGCAGTTCGAGCAGCGGTTGGTGGGCAAGGTCCTGCCGCCACAGGCACAGAAACGCATCGAAGAGGAAATGAACAAGCTGTCGATCCTCGAAACCGGCTCGCCGGAATACGCCGTCACCCGCAACTACCTGGAGTGGGCGACAGCGGTGCCGTGGGGCGTTTATGGCGAGGACAAACTCGACCTCAAACACGCGCGCAAAGTCCTCGACCAGCACCACGCCGGGCTCGACGACATCAAGGACCGGATCCTCGAGTTCCTTGCAGTCGGCGCCTACAAAGGTGAGATCGCCGGCTCCATCGTGCTGTTGGTCGGCCCGCCGGGCGTGGGCAAGACCAGCGTCGGCAAATCCATCGCCGAGTCGCTGGGGCGACCGTTCTATCGCTTCAGCGTCGGCGGTATGCGCGATGAAGCCGAGATCAAGGGCCACCGCCGCACCTACATCGGCGCGCTGCCGGGCAAACTGGTCCAGGCGTTGAAAGACGTTGAAGTGATGAACCCGGTGATCATGCTCGACGAAATCGACAAGATGGGCCAAAGCTTCCAGGGCGACCCGGCCTCGGCACTGCTCGAAACCCTCGACCCGGAACAGAACGTCGAATTCCTCGACCATTACCTGGACCTGCGTCTGGACCTGTCGAAAGTGCTGTTCGTCTGCACCGCCAACACCCTGGATTCGATTCCAGGTCCGTTGCTCGACCGGATGGAAGTGATTCGCCTGTCGGGTTACATCACCGAAGAAAAGGTCGCCATTGCCAAGCGTCACCTGTGGCCAAAACAGCTTGAGAAAGCCGGGGTGTCGAAAACCAGCCTGTCCATCAGCGACAGCGCGCTGAAAGCCCTGATCGACGGTTACGCCCGCGAAGCCGGGGTACGCCAGTTGGAAAAACAACTGGGCAAACTGGTGCGCAAAGCCGTCGTGAAGCTGCTCGACGAACCGAAAGCTGTGATCAAGATCGGCCCCAAAGACCTCGAAGCCTCACTCGGCATGCCGGTGTTCCGCAACGAACAAGTGTTGTCCGGCACCGGGGTCATCACCGGCCTGGCCTGGACCAGCATGGGCGGCGCAACCTTGCCGATCGAAGCCACGCGCATTCACACCCTCAACCGCGGCTTCAAACTCACCGGGCAACTGGGTGACGTGATGAAGGAATCGGCCGAGATCGCCTACAGCTACGTCAGCTCGCACCTCAAGCAGTTCGGTGGCGACGCGAAGTTCTTCGACGAAGCCTTCATCCACCTGCATGTACCCGAAGGTGCAACACCGAAAGACGGCCCAAGCGCCGGCGTAACCATGGCCAGCGCCCTGCTCTCTCTGGCGCGCAACCAGCCGCCGAAAAAAGGCGTGGCCATGACCGGTGAACTGACGCTGACCGGGCACGTGCTGCCGATTGGCGGGGTCCGCGAGAAGGTGATCGCGGCGCGCCGCCAGAAGATCTTCGAACTGATCCTGCCGGAGCCTAACCGTGGCAGTTTTGAGGAACTGCCGGATTACCTGAAGGAAGGAATTACCGTGCACTTCGCCAAGCGTTTTGCGGATGTGGCGAAGGTGTTGTTCTGACAGTGATGTAGCGCCATTACCATCGCCATCGCTGGAAAGCCTTGCTCCTACGGTCCGCACAATCTGTAGGAGCAAGGCTTGCCCGCGATGGCGTCAGCACTCACGACGCCAAACCTTCGGCCGTCCCGGTCGGGACCGTCACACTTTGATTCATCTTCGGTTATGCTCGCCGTTCGTCGTGATTACCGGAGTTCCCGATCCAATGTCCCCTACCCGTCTGCTTCTGCCCCTGAGCCTCGCCCTGCTGGCCGCCTGCGCCACTCAACCGAAACACAACGTGACGGTGGAAAAACAAAGCGAATGCCCGGTGCAACTGAACAACGGGCAACACCTGATCCTGACCCTGCCAAGCAACCCGACCACCGGTTATCGCTGGGCGATCCAGGATTCGGCTGGCGGTGTGCTGCGGGCGATCAGCCCCGAGGTTTACAGCAACCCGGAGAACACCGGGTTGGTGGGCAGTGGCGGGCAATCGACCTGGCGCTTTCAAGCCTTCGCCGCAGGCAACGGGCGTTTGCGCCTGACTTATCAACAGCCGTGGGAACCGGAAGTCGAACCCGCGCAAACCTTCGACTGCGCGATTTCGGTTAACTGATCATGGGCTGGCTGATTCTGGCGCTGATGGGCGCGGTAACGTTTCTCTACGGAGTGAGCGCGCACGCCGCGTTGCTGTGCCTGTTGGTCAAACCATTGCCGGTGTTGGCGCTGCTCGGCTGGCTGCACGATGCGCCGCCCAGCGACTATCGGCGCTGGATCAGCCTTGGCCTGATGTTTTCCGTGCTCGGCGATGTGCTGCTGGCGTGGCCGGGGGATTTGTTCGTGTTTGGCCTCGGCGCGTTTCTGGTGGCGCACCTGGTGTACTTGAAAGCCTACTTGAGTGATTGCCGACGCCTAGCGCTGGCGCCGCTTATCTTCGCGCTAGGCGTCGGTGCCGTGCTGTTGGGGATTCTGATCAGCCATGGCCTGGGGCCGTTGCTGGTTCCGGTGATCGTCTACGGCGTGGCCATCAGCGCCATGCTTTGGCGTGCCCTGGCCCGTTTGGGCAGCGACGTGCCCAAGCGTTCGGCACTGTTGGCCGCCGCTGGCGCGCTGGCGTTTGTGTTCTCCGACAGCGTGATCGGCATCAGCCGTTTTGTCGTGCCGTTCGAGGCTGCGCCCTACGTGATCATCCTCAGCTACTGGCTGGGGCAATGGGGGATTACAGCGTCGGCGTTCCACCAGAAACCGCGCTGAACCCTGTGGTGAGGGGGCTTGCCCCCGTTGGGTTGCGAAGCGGCCCTAAACCCGGTGAACGCGGTGTACCTGACAAAACCCGATTGCAGGTTTTGGGAGTGCTATGCACTCCAACAGGAGCAAGCTCCCTCGCCACAACAGCCCGCTCGCCGCACAGATTGCGTGAACCAGGCGGTTTATCAGACAACCCGCGCATCCACGCGCCAAGTTGGCTAAAATGCCGGCCTTTTCCACATCCGCCGCTGGAACCGCCGTGAGCAAAGAATCCGATCGCCTTTTCGCCCAGCCTTTGGCCCAGGTGCCTGACTTCGCCTTTAACGAGGACGTGGTGCGGGTGTTCCCGGACATGATCAAGCGCTCGGTGCCGGGTTACCCGACCATAGTCGAAAACCTCGGCGTGCTCGCGGCGCAGTTCGCCCAACCGGGTAGCGTGCTCTACGACCTGGGTTCTTCCCTCGGCGCTGTGACCCAGGCCCTGCGCCGTCACGTGCGCACCGACGGTTGCCGGGTGATCGCGGTGGATAACTCGGCGGCGATGGTCGAGCGTTGCCGCGAATACCTCAACGGCCAGGACTCGATGTTCCAGGAGCTGCTGCCGGTTGAAGTGATCGAAGGCGACATTCTCGCGCTGGAGTTCAAACCGGCCTCGGTGGTGGCGCTGAACTTCACCCTGCAATTCATCGCCCCGGATCAACGCCTGGCACTGCTCGCACGTATTCGTCAGTCGCTGTTGCCGGGCGGTGCACTGATTCTGTCGGAAAAGCTGCGTTTCGAAGACGCCGAAGAACACGCACTGCTCACCGACCTGCACATCGCCTTCAAACGCGCCAACGGCTATAGCGAACTGGAAATCGCCCAGAAGCGCAGCGCCATCGAAAACGTCATGAAGCCCGACAGCCTCCAGGAACACCGCGAACGCCTGCTGGCCGCCGGGTTCTCGAAAGTCGTGCCGTGGTTCCAGTGTCTTAACTTTGCCTCGTTGATTGCCTTGCCATGATTGATCTGTCCCCCCTCGCCCGCCGTCTCGCCGGTACGCCACTGGCCGATTGGGCCAACACCCTGCAAGCGCAACTCGACGTGAAAATGGAAAAAGGTCACGGCGACCTCGAGCGCTGGCAGAGCGCGCTGGACGCCTTACCGAAGATTCAGCCGAGTGAAGTCGACCTGCTGAACGGCCTGACCCTCGACACCGACTGCGACGATGAAACCCGCGCGCAAATGCGTACCGCACTGATGGGTTTGTCGCCTTGGCGCAAAGGCCCGTTCGATCTGTTCGGCGTGCACGTCGACACCGAATGGCGCTCGGACTGGAAGTGGTCGCGGGTCGCCCCGCACCTCGACCTCAAAGGTAAACGCATCCTCGATGTCGGCTGCGGCAACGGCTACTACATGTGGCGCATGCTCGGCGCGGGGGCCGACAGCGTGATCGGCGTCGATCCGAACTGGCTGTTTTTCTGCCAATTCCAGGCAGTGCAGCGTTACCTGTCCGAGCCCAATGCCTGGCACCTGCCGTTTCCTTTTGAAGACCTGCCACCGAATCTGGAAGGCTTCGACACCGTGTTCTCCATGGGCGTGTTCTACCATCGCCGCTCGCCAATCGAGCATTTGCTGGCGCTGAAGGATTGCCTGGTCAAGGGCGGTGAGCTGGTGCTGGAAACGCTGGTGATCGAAGGCGATGAGCAGCAGGTGCTGGTGCCGGAAGACCGCTATGCGCAGATGCGCAACGTCTGGTTCCTGCCGTCGGTGCCGGCGCTGATGCTCTGGCTGCGCCGCGCCGGATTCAGCGATGTGCGCTGCGTGGATGTCAGCGTGACCACGGTTGAAGAACAACGCGGGACCGAGTGGATGAAGTATCAGTCGCTGAGCGACTTCCTCGACCCCGAGGACCACAGTAAGACCATTGAAGGCCTGCCGGCACCGATGCGCGCAGTGATCGTCGCCAAAAAATAACGCAGCACACCTGTGGCGAGGGAGCTTGCTCCCGCTCGAGTGCATAGCACTCGCAAAGGGTCTATCCAGCTAAAAACGCATTGACTGTTTTTAGGGCCGCTTCGCCCGAGCGCGGACCGGCCCGCGGGAGCAAGCTCCCTCGCCACAAAAGCCCGTTCCCACATTGGTTGGGTGTTTAGTCTGTTGGCTTGGCGCGTCGGGCCTTGAAGAACTCGCTCAGCACCGTGCCGCACTCTTCGGCCAAGACCCCGCCTTCGACCAGCACCCGGTGGTTGAGAAAGCCCTGGGTGAAGAACTGCCCCTGGCTTTGCACGATCCCGGCCTTGGGCTCCAGCGCCCCATAAACCACCCGCGCAATCCGTGAATGCACGATCAAACCGGCGCACATGCTGCACGGCTCCAGCGTGACATACAACGTGCTGCCCGGCAGACGATAGTTGCTCACGGCCTGCGCCGCAGCGCGGATCGCGACCATCTCGGCGTGGGCGCTGGGGTCGCTGCCGCTGATCGGGCAATTGAAGCCGCGGCCGATGATTTCACCGTCCTGCACCAGCACCGCACCCACCGGCACTTCACCGAGGGCGGCACCTTGCGCGGCCAGCGCCAGGGCCTCACGCATGAAGTCCTGATCGCGGCTACGGTCGATGATCTTCGCCGGGCGTATCTGACGCATCAGGCCACCTCGATGGCGGCCATCAGGCCGGTTTCCATATGGTCGATCACATGGCAGTGGAACATCCACACCCCGGGGTTATCCGCCACCAGCGCCACCTGGGCGCGTTCGTTCTTGCCCAGCAAGTAGGTGTCGGTGAAATACGGGATGATCTTTTTTCGGTTCGAGGCAATGACCTTGAAGCTCATGCCGTGCAAGTGAACCGGGTGCTGGTACTGGGTCATGTTCTTCAATTCGAAAATGTAGCTTTTGCCTTTTTTCAGAGTAGCAATCGGGCGGTCGGCACAGGTTTTGTCGGTGATGTCCCAGGCCTTGCCATTGATCTGCCAGAGGCTCGGCGGCTTGCCATTATCGACGTTCACCGAGACCGATCCAACCCACTCGAAATTGAAATTGAGCTTCTCGGCATTGGCCAGGTCCGGCTCGGAAATCGGGTTGGCCGGCAGCGCCGGTGGCCACTGGGTTGGTGCGTCATTGTTGACCACCGAACGCAAGGTGCCAATGCGCACCGGCCCGTTACGCAGCGACAACTCTTCACCCGCCGCTGGGGCTTTGATCGCCAGGCAAATGCGCATGCCGGGGCCCAACCAGTACTCCTTACCCAGTGGACGCGGCTCGATCGGGTTGCCGTCGAGCGCGTAGATCTGCGCTTCGACGCCCGGAATGTTGAGGCGGTAAGTCAGGGTGTTGTCGAGATTCAACAAGCGTACCCGAGTGATCTGCCCGGCCGGCAACTCAATCACCGGCAGCGGTACGCCATTGATGGTCGCCAGACGCCCGGCCGTGCCGCCGCGCGCCGCTTCACGAGGAACGCTGAACGGCACGAAGGCGCCCTCTTCATCGACGTGCCAGCTTTTCAGGCTGAGGGTCTTCTCGTACTTGAAACCGGTGGGCTCGCGTTCTTCGATGATCAGCGGCCCGACCAGCCCGCGCCCCAACTCTTCGCTGCTGTTGACGTGCGGGTGATACCAGTAGCTGCCAGCGTCCGGCACGCGGAATTTGTAGTCGAAATACTCGCCCGGCAGCACCGGCAATTGCGAGACGTACGGCACGCCGTCCATCTCCAGCGGCAAACGGATGCCGTGCCAGTGAATGGTCGTAGGCACCGGCAGGTGGTTGATGAAACGCACCCGCAGCCATTCGCCCTGACGTACCCGCAGTTCCGTCCCCGGCGCCGACGGACCAAAGGCCCAGGCCTCGGTTTTGTGCCCTGGCACCAGCTCGACATCCAGCGGCGCGGCGATCAGTTCGTAGTCATGACCCGCGTTGGCGTCGGCCATTTTCCCCAGCCAGTAACGCGATGCACCACCGGCCCCGACGCCCACCACTGCCAAACCGGCCAGACCACCCAGTATTTGTCGACGGGTAAAGGACATGAACTCAACAACCTCACGTATCAGCGGCAGGCCAGTGCCCGCAAAAGGCGAATACGATACACCTGCGGATGAGAAACAGTAAGGGCAACAAAGAGACGCACATCACCTGTGGCGAGGGAGCTTGCTCCCGCTCGAGTGCGAAGCAGTCGTAAAACCATCCTGTGCTTGGTGTCTGGCGGAATGCGATTTCAGGTTTTAGGGCCGCTTCGCCCGAGCGCGGACCGGCCCGCGGGAGCAAGCTCCCTCGCCACAGGATTCGGTTACGCATCCAGTCCTGTGATCAGATGCACCACCCCACCCGCCAACGTCATCACCCCCGGTACACCCGCCGCACGCAAGGCCGTCGCATCCAGCAGCGCGGCATCCTTCAACTCCACTCGCACCCGCGTCAGGGCAACCCGCTGTTGCGACTTGAGGTTGTTCGCCCCGCCCAGCGCGGCCACGATATTCGCTGCCAGGCCCGAGACAGGATGAGCAGCCACCTTCGGCTCATCCACCACCAGGTCCGGGGTCAACGCCTTCCAAAACGCCCGTTGCATTTTCTCGAACATGTTCAGCTCTCCAACACCTGTGAAGTTTCGACCATTGCCTGCTGCTGCACACTCAAGGCCTCGCGGACCTGCTCGGCGCTTTCCAGCCCGAGCACCTGATGCGCGATGGCCTGACAGTCGCTGAGCTCGACCTCGCGAATCGCCGCCTTGATCGCCGGAATCAGCGGCACGCTGACCGACAGCTCATCCACGCCAAGCCCCAGCAATAGCGGCACCGCCAAGGTCTCCGACGCCAGCGCGCCACACACCCCGACCCACTTGCCATGGGCATGGGCGGCCTTCACGGTGCTGGCGATCAAGCGCAGCACCGATGGGTGAAAACTGTCGGCCTGACTGGCCAGGCGCGGGTGATCGCGGTCCATGGCCAGGGTGTACTGGGTCAGGTCGTTGGTACCGATGGAAAAGAAATCCACCTCGGGCGCAAACAGGTCCGCCATCAGCGCCGCTGCCGGGACCTCGATCATGATGCCGAGTTTCGGCAGCTCCCTGAGCCCCAGCGCCAGCGCCTCTTCTTCGAGCATCAGCCGCGCCAGGCGCAGCTCCGACAGTTGGCTGACCATTGGCAACATGATGTGCAGACGGGCCAGCCCGGCGCTGCTCAGAATCGCCCGAAATTGCTCGCGCAACAGCTGCGGCCGCTCCAGGCATAAGCGAATCCCGCGCATCCCCAGAAACGGATTGGCCTCGCTGTCCATTGGCACGTAGGCCAAGGGTTTGTCGCCGCCGACGTCCAGCGTGCGCACCACCAGATTGCGCTGCGGGCCCAGTGCGCGGGCGATGGCGCTGTAGGTGCCGGCCTGTTCATCGTGACTCGGCGCCACGCTGCGCTGCTGATACAAAAACTCCGAACGCAACAGGCCGATACCTTCAGCCCCGAGGCTCATGGCCTGCTCGGTTTCGGCCAGCGAAGCCACATTGGCCGTGACTTCGAAGTGATGACCGTCGCGGGTGACGGCGGCCCGTGCAGCGTTTTCCAGCTCGTGTTGATGACGCTGGCGTTGCTGCTGGCGTTTGGCATGCAACTGCTCGATCACCGACACTGCCGGGTCCAGGTGCAATTCGCCCTTGTCGGCATCGAGCAGCACTCGGGTGCCACTGGCCAGCGACAGCACTTGCAGCGGTAAACCACATACGGCCGGCAAACCCAGGGCCCGGGCGAGAATCGCCACATGGCTGGTGGCACCTCCGCCGACGGTGGCGAAACCCAACACTTTGCCGGTATCCAGCGCAGCGGTCTGCGACGGCGTCAGTTGTTCGGCAATCAGAATCGCCTGATCCGGCAACTCCCAGACACCGTCCGGTACCCCGAGAATCAGCTTGAGCACACGCTGACCGACGTCCATCAGGTCCAACGCGCGCTCAGCGAGCAACGTGCTGCCCAGCGACTTGAACAGCGTAGCGGTGGCTTCGGTGGCGCTGTTCCAGGCAAATGCCGCGCTCTTGCCCTCAGCGATCAGGGCCTGGGCTTGCTCCAGCAGGCTCGGGTCTTCCAGCAGTTCCTGATGCGCCTTGAAAATGTCCGCCTGCGCCTCTCCGGCCGCGTTGTCACGCAAGCGTTGCAGCGCCTGCGTCGCGTGCATCAACGCACGTTCCAGCGATTCGCGCTCCAGCTGTTGATCCGCGGCAAACTCAGGCATTTCCAGGGTACGTTCAGCGACTTGCACCACGTAGCCGAAGGCCGAACCCGCTGAAGCACAGACACCGCGCAGCAGTTTCGTCGACACCTCCTGCGCCTCAACCACTGGTGCTACCACTGCCACCGGAGTCACAGCCTCACCGCAGCCATCCGCCAGCAATTGAGCCAGTGTGCTGATTGCCAATTCGGCATCTTCGCCCACCGCACTGACCTGCAACGCATCGCCATGCACCGTCTGCAACGCCATGATCGCTACCAGCGACTTGGCGTTGGCGCTGTCCTGCTGCTTATGCAGGCAAATGCTCGCCGCAAAGCCTTTCGCCGCCTGCGCAAAGACCGCCGCCGGCCGTGCGTGCAAACCGTTGGGGTTAGGCAGGTGGACCGGTTTGGAGAACAGCGCTTCGCCCTCCTCCTGCGCAACAACGGTACGCGGATCGCCCAGGCTCAGGCGCAACACCGGCTGCGCACAGGCCACCAGACCGCTGTCCGGTGTCAGCAGACTGAAGGGCTCGCCACTGACCACCAGCATCAAGGTCAACAGGCTGCGGGCATGCAGGGCGACATAGTCGGCATCGAACTCGATCAACGGCTGCCCGGCCTCGACACGCTGGCCCTGCTCGACCAAGGCGCTGAACCCCTGGCCTTTCAGGTTCACGGTGTCCAGGCCAATGTGCAGTAACACCTGCACACCGCTGTCATCGGTGATGCTGATCGCATGGCCGCTGTGTTGAAGATTGCTGACTACGCCGGCCAACGGTGCGCAAAGGACCTGCGAGGTCGGATCGATGCACAGGCCGTCGCCGATCACCCGGCTGGCGAACACCGGATCCGGCACGTGATCAAGCGGCATCAGCACCCCGGACAGCGGCGCCAGCAATTGCAAGGGTTGGGTTAGGGTCATGACTTCACCTGCGGTTTTGTTCTTTGAAGTGCCGATGGAGCGCGAGCCCCGACAGCATCGCTTATTTCCACCAGTACTCGACCTGCAATCCGACGTTCGCACCATGCAGTGCCGTGCCGAATGCGCCGGTATCGGATAACGCCGAACCTTGCGCCAGTTCATTCGCTGCCCGCTTGGCCGCCTCGTTCCAGCTGGCATAGGTGTAGTACAAACGCACCTCGGGACGTTCCCAGAACCCAGGGCCTTTTGGCGACCAGGTCGGGGCAAAGGTGAACTTGCTCAACTTGCGCGTACCGCCAGGAGCCTCGACCTGATCGTGTCCCAGCTCAGTCACCAGTTTGAATTGATCGGTGATCGCATACGCTGGACGAACGCCCAGGGAAATCCAGTTCTGGCCGTTACCGTCCGGGCGAATGTCCTTTTGATAGACCGCTTCGACCTGACCACCAAAACGCGGCGTCAGTTGCCAGTCGAAGAACTCCACCAGGCGGTAGCTCTTGTTGCGGTCATCCAGTCCCACATCGCCGGTATAGCCCAACCCGGTGCCGGGGCCTTCGCCGTATTGCAGCGCCAGTTTGTTCTTGCCGCCGAAAAAGTCTTTTTGCACATGTTGAGCGGTGATCGCCCAGCCTGCGTGCGCGTCGCGACGGTCGGGTTTGTCGATGTAGCTCAGGCCAAACTCCAGCTCGCCGCCGGGGTTGGTATCAAAGCCTGAGACGTTGAAGTCGTGTCGAGTAACGTAGTCCTTCTGGTACAGGTTGTCCTTGCGCGAAAACGCGTAGCTGTATTTCAGGTCGCCGATCTTCACGTCCTCGATACCGCCGCCGGTGGCGCTCTGGTTCCAGTAGTAGAAGTCGGAAATGTGGATGTCGTTTCGTTTGTAGTAGCGCCGACCGGCCCACAGCGAACCGCCATTGAGGCTAGGTAAATTCGACCATTGCGCATACATCTGCGGCATTCGTACCGAGCCGTTATCACCCTGGAACGTCAGGTTGCGGTCGTACTGGTTGTACAGCGAAGCCATGCCGTCGACGCTGAGCACCGAGCCGTCATCGAGGGTCAGCAGGTTCTGACGCAATTCCAGCTCCGCGTACTGTTCGCACTCGTTACCCAGACGGTACTTCGACTCAGCGCCGGGCAGTTTGAAGCACGATTGCGAGCCGCCATTGACCGTGCTCCCGACGCCGCTGCGCAGGTAGCCGGCGAACTCCAGAGCGTGGGCCGAGAACGGCAATACCAGGCACACGCACGATGCTGCAAGGCTACGATTTATTGTTGTTTTCAAGAGCCACCCCTTTATTTTTATTGTGCTCATCGGGCAAAACCTGCGCGCAAAAAGCCCCCGCGCAGTGCCCTGCGAGTTGTTTGAAAAGCCTGTTGTTTAGTGGTCGGTCAGGTGCAGAACGAATGACTCGTATGGCCGCAGGAACAGCTGCTGCTTGCGCACCTCAGAGTCCGGGTAGTTGCTGATCACCAAGCGTTGCAACATGCAGTCGGTGATCACCCGTTCCGGCAGCTCGACTTCACACGCCGTGCCATAGAAGTTGTTCACCACCAACAGCCGCTCGCCTTCTCCTTCACGCAGGTACACCCAAACCTGTTTGTGCGTGGGCAAGAGCTGGCGATACACGCCGTCCTGGATCAGCGGTTCGCTGCGGCGCAAGGCAATCAGCTGGCGATAGTGGTGCAGCACCGAAGTCGTGTCGTCGAGCTGGTTTTCGACGTTGATCTGCATGGCGTTGGCCGGCACGCCGATCCACGGCTCGCTGCTGCTGAAACCGGCATTGGGTAACGCGCTCCACTGCATGGGAGTGCGACTGTTGTCGCGGGACTTCTGCATGATCGCGGCCATGCTCGAGGCCTCGGACTCGCCCGCCTCGCGCTTGAGGCGATAGATGTTCAGGGTTTCGACATCCCGGTACTGCTCGATGCGCTCGAAGCCCGGGTTGGTCATGCCCAACTCTTCACCCTGATAGATGAACGGCGTGCCCTGCAGAAAGTGCAGCGCAGTGCCGAGCATCTTCGCCGAGACCACGCGGTGTTCGCCGTCATCGCCGAAACGCGACACCACACGCGGCTGATCGTGGTTACACCAGAACAGCGCATTCCAGCCGCCACCAGCCTGCATCCCGGTCTGCCAGTCGGAAAGGATGCGCTTGAGTTCGAGGAAGTCGAAATCGGCGCGCACCCATTTCTGCATATTGGGGTAATCGACTTTCAGGTGATGGAAGTTGAAAGTCATCGACAGCTCTTTCGAGTCCGGTCGCGAATAGCGGATGCAGTGCTCAAGGCTGGTGGAAGACATCTCGCCGACGTTGATCAGGTCATGTCCTTCGAAGACTTCGCGGTGCATTTCCTGCAAGTATTCATGCACGTTCGGGCCGTCGGTGTAGAAGCGTCGGCCGTCGGTGTGGTCTTCGGGGAAGTCCGCCGGCTTGGAGATCAGGTTGATCACATCCAGACGGAAACCGCCCACGCCTTTGTCACGCCAGAAGCGCATCAGCTTGAAGACTTCAGCACGCACCTGCGGGTTGTCCCAGTTCAGGTCGGCCTGGGTGTGGTCGAACAGGTGCAAAAAGTACTGCCCGGTTTGCGCCTCGTATTCCCAGGCCGAACCGCCGAACTTGGACTCCCAGTTGTTCGGCTGGTCGCGCCAGATGTAGAAGTCACGGTACGGGTTATCGAGGCTGCTGCGCGCTTGCTGAAACCAGCTGTGCTCGATGGAGGTGTGGTTGACCACGATATCGAGCATCAGTTTGATCCCGCGCTTGCCGGCCTCGGCAATCAGCAACTCGCAGTCGGCCATGGTCCCGTAGCTCGGGTCGATGGCGTAGTAGTCGCTGATGTCGTAGCCGTTGTCGCGTTGCGGCGAGCGCAGGAACGGGGTGATCCACAGGCAGTCGACACCCAGCCATTGCAGGTAATCGAGCTTGGCCACCACCCCGAGCAAATCGCCCGTGGGGTTGCCGGCGTGGCTGTGAAAACTCTTCGGGTAGATCTGGTAGATCACCGAACGCTGCCAGTCTTGCATGGCGGATTCCTTCAATGAATTTATGCGCTGAGCATTGTTCTTTTGTGGCGAGGGAGCTTGCTCCCGCTGGGCCGCGAAGCGGCCCCAAAAACGTGTAAATGCATTTAGCCAAGCACACCGCATCCGCCGGTTTTACGACTGCTTCGCAGCCGAACGGGAGCAAGCTCCCTCGCCACAGGTGTGCTCAGCCTGTTAAGCCACTCGATATCCCGCTCGAACGATTTTCATGCTCATGCCACAGGTCAACACGAACGGCACGACCATGGCGATGACCATCCCGACAATGAACATCGGAATGAACTGCGGGATGATCGAGATGAAACCGGGCAAGCCACCGACACCAATCGCCGAGGCCTGAACCTTGTTCAGCGACAGGAACATGCAGCCCAGCGCCGAGCCGCTCAGTGCGGCGTAGAACGGAAACTTGTAGCGCAGGTTGACGCCGAACATCGCCGGTTCGGTGATGCCGAAATAGGCGGAAATCGCCGAGGTCGAGGCCATGCTTTTATCCCGCGCACTGCGGGTCATATAGAACACCCCGAGTGCCGCGCTGCCTTGTGCAAGGTTGGACATGACGATCATCGGCCAGATGAACGTACCGCCCTGGGTCGAGATCAGCTGCAGGTCCACCGCGAGGAACATGTGGTGCATGCCGGTGATCACCAACGGTGCATAGAGCAGACCGAAAATAGCCCCGCCAACCATCGGCGCCAGGTCGAACAAGGTCACCACGCCTTCGGTGATCAGAATCCCCAGGTGCCGGGTCACCGGACCGATCACGGCCAGCGCCAACACCCCGGTCACGACGATGGTGGTAATCGGCACCACCAACAGTTGAATGGCGTTCGGCACGCGTGCCCGCAGCCATTTTTCAATGACGCTCATGACGTAGGCGGCCATCAGGATCGGCAGGATCTGGCCCTGATAACCGACCTTCTCGATCTTGAACCAGCCAAAAATATCGAAGTACGGCAGGCTCTGCCCATCCAGCCCGGCCACCGCCTTGCCGTAGTTCCAGGCGTTCAGCAGGTCCGGGTGAACCAGCATCAGGCCGAGCACGATGCCAAGGATTTCACTGCCGCCAAAACGCTTGGCCGCCGACCAGCCGACCAGCGCCGGGAGGAACACGAACGAGGTGTTGGCCATCAGATTGATCAGGCTCCAGACACCGTCCAGCGTCGGGTAGGCCTCAAGCAGGGTCTTGCCGGCAATGAACATGCCTTTGGCGCCGATCAGGTTGTTCACGCCCATCAACAGGCCGGCAATGATCAGCGCCGGCAGAATCGGCATGAACACATCGGAGAACACCCGCACCAGACGCTGCATGGCATTGGTCTTGTCGGCGCCCTTTTGTTTCACATCGGCGATGGTCGACGCGGCAAGGCCGGTCTGTTGGCGTAGCGCGGCATAGACCTTCTCGACCTCGCCGGGACCGATGACCACCTGGAACAGGCCACCGGTGAAAAACGAACCTTTGACCAGGTCGATCTGGTTCAGCGTCGCACTGTCGACCCGCTGCGGGTCTTTGAGGGCCAGGCGCAAACGCGTAACGCAATGCGCGGCCTGTTCGAGGTTGTCAGCACCACCGAGGCTATGAAGCAGCTCGCTGGCGATAGTCGGGTAATCGTGGCTCATGCTTTTTCATCCACTGTGTTTTTTTGTTGTTGGCAGCATGCCGAAGCGAAAAGTACTCGTCTGTACGAGTTATTGCAATAACTCGTACAGACGAGTTTCGATTTGTTTACTCACAAGCCGACCAGCGGCCCTATTTCCCACAGGTGAGGATTTCAACGCTAAATGGACAAACCCCACCTCTGCCCTTAAGGTTCCTGCCTTGAGCACAACGCAGCCACTACCATGAGCAAATACAACCAGATCTACAGCGATCTGCTTGCCAGCATCACCACCGAACGTCTGGAACGCGGCGCGCGGTTACCTTCCGAAACCGAATTGATGGACAGCTACCAGGCCAGTCGCGGCACCGTGCGCAAGGCTATCGAACTGCTTCAGGAACGCGGCTTCGCCCAGAAAATCCACGGTAAAGGCACCTTCGTACTGTCGACCAACCCGATCGAATTCCAGCTCGGCGGCATCGTCAGTTTTCAGGAGACCTACCCAAGGCTGGGCAACGACGTCAGCACCGAGGTCGTGGAGTTCGAGCAGATTCCCCTGCAAGGCGCCTTGCTCGAACACCTGAAAGCCGAAGAAGGCAGCCTGATCACGCGGATCAAGCGCGTACGGCGAATCGATGGCAAAAGGGTCATCCTCGACATCAACCACTTCGTCGCCGAGCTCATTCCGGGGCTGAACCGCGAGATCGCCGAGCACTCGATCTACGCCTTCATCGAGCAGACCCTGCAACTGCAAATCGCCTACGCCCAACGCACCATTGAAGCGATGCCGCGGAGCAAGGATGACCAGCAGCACCTGGACCTCGACGGCCAGAGCCATGTGATCGTGGTCAGCAACCAGACCTTTTTGCAGGACGGCCGGCAGTTCGAGTACACCGAATCACGGCATACCCTGGACAAGTTCTACTTTTCGGACGTGGCGCGGCGCTGACTCGGCGCCTGCAGCGAAGTTCGAAGACACTCTTTTCCTACAGGGTTCGTCGATCAAGACCAAAACCCGATAGCTCCCGCTCCTACAGATTCAAACGGGTCTGGTTGTCATAGTTCCTCGTCTCTTACCCCCATTTCTCAAGGAGCGAGAAGTGCACACGCCTGAATCGATTTCCCCGTCCCTCCTCCCGAACCCAGCCGACGAACGATCTCTAAAAGCACTGGTAGTGCCCTTTACCGAGGCCTGCCCCGACATGCATGCGATGGCCCACGAAGTAGCAAAGGGCATACTCGACAAACACGGAATCACAGGCATCGACCCGGACAAGGTCTGGTGGCACCGTTTCGATAACGTATCGGTCAGCAGCCCCAAGGCTTTTCTGGGCTGGGAGCGTTATCCGAAACCCAGTGAGTCGTTGACCTTGCCGCAACTGGTGGTCCAGCGATTCCGCCTCAGCGATCAGGAAGACCCTGGCATGCCGGACGGCGACGGCGGCTTCTATAACGAAGGTCCACATGCCTCCATTTTCAACGAAACCAACGAAGTGCGGATGTACCCCAGGGACGTCCTGAAGGACTTCTGGGCCCTCAACTTCAGTCAGTCCTACCGAGAAAAAATGGAGCGTTTCTGGCCCCTCCATTCGGACGACTTTCGTACCCTGGCCAAACTCAATTTCCTGGTGCAGGCACTCGACGAACACGATAGGGCTCGGCTGAACAACGAAAACCTCAAGACCGTGATCAAAGCCGTGGCCAGCAATGTCTCCTGGCCGGTCAGCCTCGACATGCTGCAAACGCAGGCACGCCCTGTGGACGGGTTACGCGTGTGTGCCCTGGATATCGGGGGTTATCAGGCCACCGACATCCTCTGCATCACCGACCGCAACGGCGTGAACATTCTTTACACACCGGGTGAAACCCAAACATTTCACCTCTTCACCACCCTGCTCGATTTCCATTGGTGGCTACTGCTGCAAAACAACTTTGCGGAAAACCGGGCGCGATTCATGAGCCATTTCCCGTTGTCCGCCCAACAGCAGGACAACGGCAAAATCGGTCTGAACGCCACGATCGACCTGCTCTACACCACATGGGGCGCCTACGACCATCACCTGATCAATCAAAACGCCGAGCCGATCACCGGCGATGTTTTCAGCTGGTTGCGAGACTCGGTGAAGGCTCGCATGTACAGCGATGCGGACCTGTCCCTGCATTCCAACGGACAACTGCGAAAAAAGCTCTGGATTGGCTATCTGAACGCGTTTGTTCACCTCTTCGGCTCAATGGCCGGTCTTGGCTGGCCGGTGGCACTGGCTGCCGTTGGCGCCGGCATTGCCGATATGGGGTTGAACATTGATCAGGCGATCAACGGCAGTACCAAGGCCGAGCGCAAGGCGGGAGTCGTTGGCGCCATCTCCAGCGGTATCGAAACCCTGTTCAACCTGCCTTTCCTGCGTGGAGCAACGGAGCTTGCCGAAGTAGGTGAAGCCAGCGAAACCTTCAGTCCACAGGAAAGCGTCACCGAACCTGTCGATGAAGCACCAACCACCCCTTCAGGCATACCCCCCATTGCCCGATTCGCCCCCGGCCCGGCCTACGCGGAGCAAGGCGCGGAGCTGCTCTCATCCTTCGAAACCAATGAAGTGCTGGATGGCTTGTCGCCCATCAGCGAGGAAGGCAAGTTCGCCGGTATCTATCAGCCGCCAAGCGGCGGCAACTATGTGCTGATCAACGACAGCTATTACCTTGTACGCTACGTCGAGGCATTGAAAACCTGGGTCATCATTGACCCGGCCAACCCCTACTCGTTTTATCGCAGCCTGCCCGTTCGCCTGGATGCGGCTGGAGAATGGCAACCCATCAACCGTCCGGGTCTGTTCGGCGGTGGCAAATTCGATGGGTTATGGCCGTGGGGCCGTGATAGCACGCCGCTGCCGGACATCGACAGCCCGCCCAGCGCATACGATATGCCACAAGCCTCGCGCGCACAGCTCAAAGACCTCGCCCGAGGGGGCGGAAGCAAATACGACCTCAAAGACTACACCGCCAGCCTGCCCAAGCCTGACGGCAGTAATCCCGTTGCCGACTTCAAGGCTATGCGGCAAACCCTGTACCGGGACGCTACGGCTTTCTTCGAATCAAACACTCTGCCAGCCAGGCCCGAGATTCCTTCCCTGCCAGCCCACCTGCCCAACAAGGAAATCATCAAGAAACTGTATCGCCTGATATCGGGGCTGGTGGTCGGTGAGAGCCATTCAAGCGTTGCCAGCAAACAGTTCCTGATCGAAAACATGGAGGTGCTGAGCAAGCAAAAGGTCAAGACGCTCTACATGGAGCATTTGCTGAGCGACTTCCATCAGGCCGACCTGGACATCTTCAACCGGACGGGCACTTGTCCGAAGATCTCGAGAGCTACCTGAAAGCTCAGGATCGAGGGCACGGCACCGACCCCAGTGGTCAATTCACGTTTCTGGAAGTGGTCAAGGCCGCCCGCAAAAGCCATATCCGGATCCAGGCCATCGATTGCATGGCCAGCTACAGGAGCACGGGGATGACCGGTGTCGAAAGTAACTTTCGCCAGCGGATGATGAATTTTTTTGCCCATGAGGTGATCAGCGCCGATCAGGCTGCCCGAGGTGCTCATCGCTGGGTTGCATTGATGGGAGACAGTCACGCCAGCACATGGGCAGGCGTGCCGGGTGTCAGCGAACTGGAGGGGGGCATCAGTTTGCGCATAGAAAGCACCGATGCCGGTACGGCGAGGGGCATCGAATTGGACCCGGGGCGTATTCCAACCGATAACTTCGGCCGGCCGCTGGCCAGCGTCAAAGGTGATCTGCGCCTGCAACTGGATACACCGCCCAGTGTTGCGCTGGCCGAAAATCTGGAAAAAGGTCTGCGCAATACAGGTGATTACACAGTGATGAATATCGATAAACGGGCCACGCTCATTCATCGCAGCAGCGACGGCTCTATCGTTCGCACACTGATACAGCGCGACCATGGCTCGTTCTACGTTGAGCGACCCAAATGGCCGTCCATCAGTGGTCGACGCTACCCCAGCATTGCGGAGTTCTCGGCGGCATTAAGGCTCATTGGGCTCAAACAGGTCCAGGTGGCGGGCACCTGATACGCAAAAGGCCCCGTGAACTCGCGTTCACGGGGCCTTTCAGGTGTTACGGACGATCAGTTGAAACCGGGATCACTCCCACTCGATCCTTCTGGCGAAGTAGCTTGTTACCGTTGAGGTATGCAGCAACCTGACAACCAGAGACAACCTCCCGTAGAATGCCTTCGTGGCTATGGAACACCTTCCTTCTAAACCTCCTATGACCTAGGGGTTCCGCTCTCCACACCGCGCCTGCTTCTTGCAGGCGTTTTTATATCGGTTGTAGACACAATGCTGCAGCTCGTTCACGACGGCGGCCAAGGGAGAAAATCAAGGATGAATCAGGAGCTGTTCCTGCGTCGCCGTACCAAAGTTCACGTCCCGATGGGCACTGGCGGTGCCACGCGCGCTCAGGTCGCGTCGGCTGTCCGGGAAGTTGCGGCATTCCGATGCGTTCTGTCCGAGCCCCTGATTGAGCAAATCGGCATGCTGTCGGCGGCAGAACTCACGCACTGGCTGCGCGAAGTTGTCGGAGTGCTTCGACGGCAGACTGGCGCTCATGTTCACCACAAGCCGTTTTATCCTAACTTTCCAGAGCAAGTTCTGACGGCTTCAGAGGCGGAGTTGTACCTTAACGCCGTCATGCACTACCTCACGCATTGGCGTTTACCACCGACTGAACACGCTCGACCTGCGATGCTTGAAGGCAACTTCATATCCCGCGTTATCGAACCGGGAAGCGTCTCTGAGTTCGAGTCACTGCTCGAGCCGCTGGTTTCATCGCGCACCTCGCTCTCCGAAGAAGAAAATGCCGATGTCATCTGGTTTGTCCGAGAGTACAAACGCGATGTGTTCCGTCTGCTGCCTGAGGCCATCCCGTTCCGGGAGATCCGCGCGCAGCTTGGCGGTGCACTGATCCTTCATGTAGCTGGCGATGCACGGGTGGACGCATTCCTGGAGCGAAACTTCGAAACGGCGACTGACGTGCTACGACTGGCGATTGCACTGAATGGAGGAGACGTGTCACTGACGACAGCTTCGACACGTTTCAAAGCGATGAAGCGCTCGACGCGCCGTCTGCTGTTGCGCCTACTCGACCACATACCCAACGCTGTTGAAGACGTGATGCGCCATGCTGAGCGCTGGAAACGTCTGGCTGAAGCACTGCATCCAGGCGACTATGCCGATAAGTACCCACGAGCGCTAGCCGCCATCACGGCCGCGCGTCGCAACGAAGCGCCGGCCTCATTTGGTTCACGTGTCGAAACACTGCTTGCCCAGCGTCACATCGCCACGCTTACGCCCCTACTACAAAGCCGTCCTGGTGAGTTCGCACGACGACTGGACGTGACCCTGCGCCGCGCGACCGAAGCAGACTCTGTACTCGACGCGTTCGAGGCTGTTGCGACACAAGTGTCCTCACCTGTTCTGCTGCAGGTGCTGGCCCAAGTACGCGCTCCGCGCCCCCTGCCCCTGCGGGCCTTCACACCGAAAGGTTCATTCGCCAAAATCTATGGCATCAAGGATCGACGCGGACCGCTCACACCCGACGTGTTGGCTCGTGCAGCCCGAATCTGCGAAGACGCTCTCGTAAAGCGTTTTGCGTCACTGCCACCGCTAGGCCGCTGTTTCATCGATCCAGCATTACGCGAATACCGGGTTCCGCTGGCGCAGCGTTCCTCATCGAAATCGCTACGTACGCTGGTGCGGGGCAGTCGGTTGCCTATACCTGACACGCGTTTTATTCGCCTGTTCCTGTGGTGGAAAAACGGTCGTGAACGCACTGACATTGACTTGTCCGCCGCATTTTTCGACGCCAACTTCGTGTTCACACAAACGGTCGCGTACTACAACCTGAAAGGTTTCGGCGGCTACCATAGCGGCGACATCGTCGACGCGCCCGACGGGGCTTCGGAGTTCATCGACCTCGACATGGATGTCCTCGTCGAGAAGGGTATCCGCTATGTCGTCACGTCTATCAACTCATTCACCGAGCAGTCGTACTGCGACCTTCCAGAATGCTTCGCTGGCTGGATGGCCCGCGCCGACACGGCGTCGGGTGAGATATTCGAGCCGCGATCCGTGTTCGACCGTATCGATATCGCATCCGACACACAGGTCTGTCTGCCATTTGTGATGGACTTGCAGGAGCGACGAGTGATCTGGGCCGATCTGGGGCTGACTTCATCTCCCCGGTGGAACAATGTCAGGAACAACCTCAGTGGAATATCGTTGATGCTGCGGGCTTTGGTACATACACCTCGGCCTGATTTGGAGACTCTGTTCGATTTACATGTTCGAGCACGGGGGGAACGAGTGGCTTCGCCGCAGCAGGCACAGGCGGTGTTTGCACCTGATCAAGGGATAACGCCGTTCGATACGGATCTGATTCGATCACAGTTTCTCTAATACCTACGCCAGCCTTTGCCGTTCATTGAAAGCGACAGCTCTTGCTTCGGAGCTTTCCCCCCAAAAACAAAAATGCCAGTCAGCATAACTGACTGGCATTGGCTAAAAACCCTCCAGCGCCCCTCCGAATCTAACGTCGAACTCTAGAGGGTGCCGGCTTTGTGGGTCGCCTCATTATTCCCACTCAATCGTCGCTGGCGGCTTGCTCGACACGTCATAAGTAACGCGGGAGATGCCTTCGATTTCATTGATGATCCGGCCGCTGACGGTTTCCAGCAGCTCGTAAGGCAGGTGTGCCCAACGTGCGGTCATGAAGTCGATGGTTTCTACCGCACGCAGGGCGACAACCCAGGCGTAACGACGGCCGTCGCCCACCACGCCTACCGATTTCACCGGCTGGAACACCACGAATGCCTGGCTGACTTTGTGGTACCAGTCGGCCTTGCGCAGTTCTTCGATGAAGATGTGGTCGGCGCGACGCAGCAGGTCGGCGTATTCCTTCTTCACTTCACCGAGAATTCGCACGCCCAGGCCCGGGCCCGGGAACGGGTGACGGTAGACCATGTCGTACGGCAGGCCCAGCTCCAGGCCCAGACGACGGACTTCGTCCTTGAACAGCTCGCGCAGCGGTTCAACCAGCTTGAGGTTCATTTCTTCCGGCAGGCCGCCCACGTTGTGGTGCGACTTGATCACGTGCGCCTTGCCGCTTTTCGCGCCAGCCGACTCGATCACGTCCGGGTAGATGGTGCCTTGGGCGAGGTACTTGATGTTGTCCAGTTTGTTGGACTGGGCATCGAACACGTCGATGAAGGTACGGCCGATGATCTTGCGTTTCTTCTCTGGGTCGCTTTCGCCAGCCAGGTTGTTCAGGAACTGGTCTTCGGCGTTGGCGCGGATCACCTTGACGCCCATGTTTTCGGCGAACATGGCCATCACTTGCTCGCCTTCGTGCAGACGCAGCAGGCCGTTGTCGACGAAGACGCAGGTCAGTTGGTCGCCGATGGCTTTGTGCAGCAGCGCGGCAACTACCGAGGAGTCAACGCCGCCGGACAGGCCGAGCAGTACGTTGTCGGTGCCGACCTGAGCGCGGACCTGAGCGATGGCGTCTTCAGCAATCTTCGAAGGCGTCCACAGGGCTTCGCAGCCGCAGATGTCGAGGATGAAGCGCGAGAGGATGCGACCGCCCTGCTTGGTGTGGGTCACTTCCGGGTGGAACTGCACGCCGTAGTAGCCGCGAGCATCGTCGAACATGCCGGCAATCGGGCAGCTCGGGGTACTGGCCAGGATGTGGAAGTCCTGCGGCATCTTGGTGACCTTGTCACCGTGGCTCATCCATACGTCGAGGCCGAACAGGCCATCAGCGTCGATGTGGTCTTCGATGCCATCCAGCAGGCGGCTCTTGCCGACCACGTCGACACGGGCGTAACCGAACTCACGCAGTTCGGAACCTTCAACCTTGCCACCCAGCTGTTCAGCCATGGTCTGCATGCCGTAGCAGATCCCGAAGACCGGGACGCCCAGGTCAAATACGGCTTGCGGGCAGCGCGGACTGTCAGCTACGTGCACGGACTCGGGGCCGCCGGCGAGAATGACGCCTTTTGGAGCGAATTCGCGAATCGCGTCTTCATCCATGTCGAACGGGTGCAGTTCGCAGTAAACACCGATTTCACGCACGCGACGGGCGATCAGTTGGGTGTACTGGGAACCGAAGTCGAGGATCAGGATGCGGTGAGCGTGAATGTCGAGGGCCATGATTCAGTCTCGTCTAAGTAATTCAAAAACAGTCGTGATTCAGAAACAACTCGGGGCTGAATAGAACAGCCCCGGTTGCTTAACGATTTGCTTGAAGGCTCAACCTACGCGGTAGTTTGGCGCTTCTTTGGTGATCTGTACGTCGTGGACGTGCGACTCGGCCATGCCAGCGCCGGTGATGCGCACGAACTCTGGCTTGGTGCGCATCTCTTCGATGTCGGCGCTACCGGTGTAACCCATCGAGGACCGCAGGCCGCCCATCAGTTGATGGATGATGGCGCTCAGGGTGCCCTTGTACGGAACACGCCCTTCGATGCCTTCCGGAACCAGTTTCTCGGCGCCTGCCGAGGAGTCCTGGAAGTAACGATCCGAAGAGCCTTGAGCCTGGGACATGGCGCCCAGCGAACCCATGCCACGGTAAGCCTTGTACGAACGGCCCTGGAACAGTTCGATCTCGCCTGGCGCTTCTTCAGTACCGGCGAACATCGAGCCCATCATCACGCAGGAAGCACCGGCAACGATGGCCTTGGACAGGTCACCGGAGAAACGGATACCGCCGTCGGCGATCAACGGAACGCCAGTGCCTTCAAGGGCAGCGGCGACGTTGGCGATGGCGCTGATTTGCGGCACGCCGACACCGGCAACGATACGGGTGGTGCAGATCGAGCCAGGGCCGATGCCGACCTTGACCGCGTCCGCGCCCGCTTCGGCCAGCGCCTTGGCAGCAGCGCCGGTGGCAATGTTGCCGCCGATCACCTGGACTTCAGGGAAATTCTGTTTGACCCAGCGAACACGGTCGATCACGCCTTTGGAGTGACCGTGTGCGGTGTCGACCACCACCACGTCAACGCCGGCAGACACCAGTGCCGCGACGCGATCGCCGGTGTCTTTACCGGTACCGACCGCAGCGCCTACGCGCAGACGACCCTGGTCGTCCTTGCTGGCCAGTGGGTAGGCCTTGGCTTTTTCGATGTCGTTGACGGTCATCATGCCTTTGAGGGCAAATTTATCGTCGACGATCAGCACGCGCTCGATACGGTGTTTGTGCAACAACTCGCGAACGTCGTTCTTGTTGGCGCCTTCCTTGACCGTGACCAGACGCTCTTTAGGCGTCATCACTTCACGGACAGTGGCGTCCAGACGGTTCTCGAAGCGCACGTCACGGGAAGTGACGATGCCGACCAGGTCGCCATCGTGCAGTACCGGAACACCGGAGATGTTGTGCATGCGGGTCAGTTCGAACAGCTCACGAACCGTGGCGTCAGCCTCGATGGTGATCGGGTCCTTGACCACGCCGGCCTCGTACCGCTTGACCTTGCGCACTTCGGCAGCTTGCTGCTCGATGGTCATGTTCTTGTGGATGATGCCGATGCCACCTTCCTGAGCCATGGCAATTGCCAGACGGGCTTCAGTGACGGTGTCCATGGCAGCGGAAACCAGTGGAATATTCAGCTCGATGCCACGGGTAAGGCGGGTTTTGAGACTGACTTCGTTAGGAAGCACCTCGGAATAACCGGGCACTAAAAGAATGTCGTCGAAGGTCAGAGCTTCTTGGCTGATACGCAGCATCGCGGGGGCTCCCGAGCGGGAAAATGGAAGCGCGCCATTATACTCAGACACCCCCGCCGGCTCAATGTAAAACTCAGCCTATTATCGGATGGGCTTATTTTGGCCTGACGCGGTCCCTGTAGCAGTTGCCGCAGGCGACGTTCGGCCGCGAAGCGGTCGCTACTCGATCACCCCGTTTTTCCTGTTGAATCGCGTTATGCGGATTTACGGCTGCTTCGCAACCGAACGTCGCCTGCGGCAACTGCTACAGGGACGGCGGCGCCTTACAGTTCCACTTTCACCCAACTCACCGGCAGGTCCAGCCATTCGGCGAACTCGTCGATGAAGCTCTGCTTGAACCCGGCCTCGGCCCAGTTATTGAAGATAAAGCCCAGATTCGAGAAGCCGCATTCCTGCAGGAACAGAAAACCGTTGATGTCGTCTTCATGCCCGCATTCCGGGCAGATGAAGTTGTCGGTGCGCCCCGGCATCCAGTCTTCCAGGCTTTCGAACAGCGCTTCGCCAATCTCCTTGCGGCATTCAGCACAACCGGCTTCTTCGAGAAAGCCCTTGGCCGGTGTATAGATGCAGCGCTTGGTGATGATTTCCAGCCCATTGATCGGCTCGCCAAACGGCAGCGCTTCGGGATGCAACACCACCGCCCGCGCACCCGGTGCGATGGCGTGGGCCATGCGATTGCCGGTACGACCGCACGTAGTGAGTTGTTCTTCAATGATGTTCTTGCGCACCAGCCACCGCACAATCGCCCGCGCCCGAGGTTCGTGCACCGGTAGTGTGGAGATTTTCGGGACGATAATGCTTTGCGAGTTCATGGGTGCAGCCCTGAAGCGTTCAATGAGAGATCGGCAGTAACCGGCCTGGCGTCATCGCGGGCAAGCCTTGCTCCTACAGGTTATGTGTCGATCACATTATTGTGGCCTGACATCAATCTGTAGGAGCAAGGCTCGCCCGCGATAGCGATATGAGGCGCGGCAGCTTAATCCCTGACGAAATCCGGTCAAGTACTGATATAGCGACCGATCAAGGCAATGCCACTGGCCAGCACCAGCCAGGTCACCAGCCGCACAAAGGCCTCGCGGGACAACTTCATGGTCAACCGTCGACCGGTCCACAGCCCCAGCGCCATTGCCGGCAACAAACATACCGCCAGTACCAACAAGGGTAGCTCGGCATAGACCCCGGCGATCGCGAACAGGCTCAAGCGCACCACCGTACTGCAACTGATCAACGCACTTTGCGTGGCGCGGGCCTCATCCTTGGGCAGGCGGCTGTTCAGATAAATTGCATATAAAAAGCCGCCACTGCCAAACAACGCCCCGAACATTCCGCCAACCGTGCCCATCGGGATCGCCCACGCGGCAGCCAATTGTGTCGGCCGGGCTGTCCCCCACAAGCTGTAAATCGCATACGCGCTGATAAACAACCCCATCAATAGCAGCAACAGGTTCGATTTGAGGTTCAGTAGGAAGATCACTCCCAACGTGCACCCCACCGCCATGCACGGCAGCAAGCGCAACAACTCGGGCCTGGCGACATCGCGCCGCGACGGCAGCAGATTGCCGAATGCCGCGATAAAATCCAGCAGCACCAGCAGCGGCACAATCTTCGACAATGGCATGAACAGAATCAGGATCGGCCCGGCCACCAGCGCCGTACCGAAACCGGCGACGCCGAAGACGATGTACGCCAGGCTGATGCCCAGCCCGATCACCAGCCAGTCCATGGCGCCGAAGGCCCATTGATTCAGTAATTCCAGCAACGCAACTTCCTTTTTATCACTGTGATGGTCTTAGCCTGCGCCCCCCTGTGGGAGCGAGCAGGCTCGCTGCCACAAAGGATCGCACAGCGTTCACTTCAGCCAGAAGGTAATCGGCCATGGAGATTGATCGTCGAATGCCTTTAAACTGCGCTCCATGATTAAAGATCCCTTTGCAAGACTCGGCCTGGACCGAGAAGTCCTGACGGTCAGCCAGCTCAACGGCCGCGCGCGGGTGTTGCTTGAAGACGTGTTCAGCAACATCTGGGTCGAAGGCGAAATCTCCAACCTCGCCCGCCCGGCGTCCGGCCACATCTATTTCACCCTAAAGGACAGTGGCGCCCAAGTGCGTTGCGCGCTGTTCCGGCAGAACGCTGCGCGGGTTCGCCAGGCGCTGAAGGATGGCCTGGCGGTCAAGGTCCGGGGCAAGGTTTCGCTGTTTGAGGGGCGTGGCGACTATCAGCTGATTCTCGACACCGTGGAGCCTGCCGGTGACGGTGCGCTGCGCCTGGCGTTCGATGCGCTGAAAGAAAAACTCAGCGCCGAAGGCCTGTTCAGTGCCGAACGCAAAGTGCCGCTGCCGGCACACCCGCAACGCATCGGCATCATCAGTTCGCCGACCGGCGCGGTGATTCGCGACATCATCAGCGTCTTCCGCCGCCGTGCACCGCAAGTGGTGCTGACCCTGATCCCCACCGCCGTGCAAGGCCGCGAAGCCACCGCGCAGATTGTCCGCGCACTGAAACTGGCTGACGCCCGCGGTTTCGATGCGCTGATTCTCGCGCGTGGCGGTGGCTCGCTGGAAGACCTCTGGTGCTTCAACGAAGAAGCCGTGGCCCGCGCGATAGATGCCTGCGTCACCCCGATTGTCAGCGCCGTCGGCCATGAAACCGATGTGTCGATCAGCGACTTCGTGGCCGACGTCCGTGCACCGACGCCTTCCGCCGCAGCCGAACTGCTGGCGCCGGATTCCAGCGACCTGGTGCGCCGGGTCGAAAGCCTGCATCGGCGTTTGGTGATGCGCATCCGCGACCGCTTGATGCGTGATCGCCTGCGCCTGGAAGGCATCTCGCGCCGCTTGCGCCATCCCGGCGAACGCCTGCGTCAGCAAGCGCAACGCCTGGACGACCTGGACATGCGCCTGCGCCGGGCTTTCGAGCGCAGCCTCAATACCCGTCGCGAGCGACTGATCCGCCTCGAAACCCGCCTCGCCGGGCAACATCCGGGACGCCAACTGGCGCTGCTGCGCCAGCGCCTCGACAGCCTCGCCGAGCGCCTGCCGCGCTCGATGCGCGAGGGTCTCAAGGCTCGTCGCCTGCAACTGCAAACCCAAATGCAAACCCTGCATGTGGTCAGCCCGTTGGCGACACTGGGCCGTGGTTACAGCATTTTGCTCGATGAACGCGGCAACGCGATCCGCAGCGCCGCGCAGACCCAAAACGGCCAACGCCTGAAAGCCATACTCGGCGAAGGCCAATTGCAGGTCCGGGTCGAAGACAACCACCTGACGCCCGTCACCCTTTCTTTACTGGATTGATCCATGCCGCGTTTTCTTGCACCGCTGTTGTTGCTTTGCCTGACCTTCAACGCCCACGCCGACAGCTACATCACGCGCCTGCTGAACAAACCAGTGCCCGGCGGTGTGGCGGTGGTCGACCTGGGCACTTCGGCTCAGGCGCCCAAGGCCAGCTATCAAGGCAAACCGGTGCTGGTGGTCAAGGAACAGAACAACTGGCTGGCGGTTGTCGGCGTGCCGCTGACCGTCAAACCCGGCAACCAGCAGCTCAGCAGCGGTGGCCGTAACCTGAACTTCATGGTCGGCAACAAGAAGTACCCGGAACAGCACATCACCCTGAAGAACCAGCGTCAGGTCAATCCGAACCCGGACGACCTGAAACGCATCGACGCCGAATTGGACGAACAGGTCCGCGCCTACCGCAGTTTCAGCCCGGTGACGCCGAGTAACCTGCTGCTGGACAAGCCGGTCAATGGTCCGCTGTCGAGCAAGTTCGGTGTGCGCCGGTTCTTCAATGGCGAAGAGCGCAATCCCCACGCGGGCCTGGACTTCGCGGTGCCGGCGGGTACGCCGATCAAGACCCCGGCGGCCGGCAAGGTGATCCTGATCGGCAACTACTTCTTTAACGGCAACACGGTATTCGTCGACCACGGCCAGGGCTTTATCAGCATGTTCTGCCACATGTCGAAAATCGACGTGAAAGTCGGCCAGCAACTGGCGCGCGGCGGCGTAGTCGGCAAAGTCGGCTCCACCGGGCGTGCGACCGGGCCGCACATGCACTGGAACGTCAGCCTGAACGACGCCCGCGTGGACCCGGCGATTTTCATCGGCGCATTCCAACCATAAGTCAGCGTAATCTCGCAGGAGCAAGGCTTGCCCGCGAATGCCGCGATGCGGTGTCACAGATACACCGCGTTATCGTTCATCGCGGGCAAGCCTTGCTCCCACAGGTATTGCGCACGACGAACGGTCCGCGCAATACCTATCAAACAATATTGTCCTTTCCAGAATAAAATCTCGCAAAAACATATTTTTCGAGTATTCCTCTCAAAGTTTTTCGACTGCTTGCCATCTTTCACCCTCGCGGTTAGGGTTGAAGACATGAAAACTTCTCACACCCTCATTCAGCTCCGCCAGCACCGCAGCCTGTGCCTCGTCAGCGCACGACTGCCGGGCTGAATCGCGGTGCCTCGTCCCACGTTTTATCCAACGTTTTTTTGATCCACCGGCAGGCCGCCTTTTTTCGGCCCACACAATAAGGATTTTCCGATGAGCATGCTCAAAGACCCGTCTTCGAAATACCGCGCCTTCCCGACAATCGACATTCCGGATCGCACCTGGCCGTCGAAGACCATCACTGCCGCGCCGATCTGGTGCAGCTCCGACTTGCGCGATGGCAACCAGTCGCTGATCGAGCCAATGGACGCGGTGAAAAAGCTGCGCTTCTGGAAAACCCTGGTCGCCGTCGGCGTGAAAGAAATCGAAGCCTCCTTCCCGGCCGCTTCGCAAACCGACTTCGACTTCGTGCGGACCCTGATCGAAGGCGGCCACATCCCGGACGACACCACTATCCAGGTGCTGACCCAGGGCCGTGAAGACCTGATCGAACGGACTTTCGAATCCCTTCGTGGCGCGAAAAAAGCCATCGTTCACCTCTACAACGCGACCTGCCCTTCCTTCCGCCGGATTGTCTTCAATCAGGACAAGGACGGGATCAAGGCCATCGCCGTGAACGCCGCCAAGCTGTTCGTCAAATATGCCGCCCAGCAGCCGGACACCGAGTGGACCTTCGAATACTCGCCAGAGACCTTCAGCGCCACTGAGCTGGAGTTCGCCAAGGAAGTTTGCGACGCGGTGATCGAGGTCTGGAACCCGACGCCTGAGCACAAGGTCATCCTCAACCTGCCGGCCACCGTCGAATGCGCTACACCGAACATCTACGCCGACCAGATCGAGTGGTTCGGCCGTCACATCAACCGTCGTGACAGCGTGATCATCAGCCTGCACACCCACAACGACCGTGGTACTGGCGTTGCGGCCACCGAGCTGGGCCTGATGGCGGGCGCCGACCGTGTCGAAGGCTGCCTGTTCGGCAACGGCGAGCGTACCGGTAACGTTGACCTGGTCACCGTGGCCTTGAACCTCTACACCCAGGGCGTTGACCCTGAGCTGGATTTCTCCGACATCGACGGCGTGCGCAAAGTCGTTGAAGAGTGCAACCAGATTCCGGTGCACCCGCGTCACCCGTACGTCGGCGACCTGGTTCACACCGCGTTCTCCGGCTCGCACCAGGACGCGATCCGCAAGGGCTTCGCTCAGCAGAAACCGGATGCCCTGTGGGAAGTGCCGTACTTGCCGATCGACCCGGCCGACATTGGCCGCAGCTACGAGGCAGTGATTCGCGTCAACAGCCAGTCCGGCAAGGGCGGTATCGCTTACCTGCTGGAACAGGAATACGGCATCAACTTGCCGCGCCGCATGCAGATCGAGTTCAGCCAGGTGGTACAACGCGAGACCGATCGCCTGGGCCTCGAGATGACAGCCCAGCAGATCCACGCGCTGCTGCACAGCGAGTACTTGCAGGCCAACACGCCGTACGCACTGGTCAGCCATCGCCTGCAGGAAGAGAACGGTCATAGCGCCGTCGAAGTTGAAGTCTCCAGCAAAGGCCAGGGCGAAACCAACCTGCACTGGCGCGGCAAGGGCAACGGCGCCCTGGAAGCACTGGTGGCCGGTCTGCCGATTCCGGTGGAGATCATGGACTACAACGAACACGCGATCGGCGCAGGCACCAACGCCAAGGCTGCGGCCTACATTGAACTGCGCGTGAACGGCGAGCGTGCAGTGCATGGCGTCGGCATCGATGAAAACATCACCACCGCCAGCTTCAAGGCCCTGTTCAGCGCGCTGAACCGCTCCCTGAGCCAGCCGGAAGCGAAAGCGGCGTAAACCCGCCAGCTGAAACGCAAAAGGCCCCGAGGTGAAAACCTCGGGGCCTTTTTTTATCTTCAGGTTTTCGTTGCCTGTCAGGCAGCGAAGATCTCAGGTCAGCTCGAAGGTATCGGCATCCAGATTCGCCGGGAACCGTGTGCGATACGCTGCCAACTCCGCAGCGCTCAGCACGACCTGAAATACCCCGTCGGCCTCACCGGCACCGAGCAGTGTCTCGCCCTGGAAGTCCAGCACCTGGCTATCACCGGTATAAGCAAAGCCTTTACCGTCAGTGCCAATCCGGTTCACCGCCGCGACATAGCAGAGGTTCTCGATGGCCCGCGCCGGCAGCAAACGGTTCCAGTGCTGACGCCGTGCACCCGGCCAGTTCGCGGTGTACAGCAGCAGGTCGGTGTCTTGCGCATCGCGGCTCCACACCGGGAAACGCAGGTCGTAGCAAATCAACGGACGCACCCGCCAGCCCTTGAGCTCGAACTGCACCTGATGCTCGCCGGCGGTGTAATGTTTGTGCTCGCCGGCCATGCGGAACAGGTGACGCTTGTCGTAATGCAACACCTCACCGCCCGGCTGCGCCCACAACAGTCGATTGCGATAGCTGCCATCGGCCGCCTGGACAATCACGCTGCCGGTAATCACCGCGTCAAGTTTGGCGGCCTGCGCTCGCAACCATTTACTGGTCGGGCCGTTTTCCGCTTCAGCGAGGGTGGGCGACTCCATGGAGAAGCCGGTGGTGAACATCTCCGGCAGCACGATCAGATCGGCGCCCCGCGCCTGCTCCAGCAACTGTTCGAAATGCTCGAGGTTGGCCTTGCGGTCATGCCAGGCCAATGTGGTCTGGATCAACGCAACATTCAGATTGGGCAAGGTCGTCAGATCGCGCATAGTTTCTCCGCTGCCTGACGCAGCGTCTCCTCACGCTTGGCAAAACACAGGCGCACCAGACGCTGTTCCGGCAGCGGGTTCTGGTAAAACACCGAAATCGGGATCGCCGCCACGCCATGCTCGCGCGTCATCCACTTGGCCATCTCGACATCGTTCAGGTCCGGGCGGATTTGCGAATAGTCGACCAACTGGAAATAGGTCCCGGTGGCCTTGGTAAAGCTGAACCGCGAAGGTGCCAGCAAATCACAGAACAGATCACGCTTGGCCTGATAGAAACCCGGCAACTCTTCGACATGCTCCGGGTGCTCGGCCATGAAGTCGGCCAGCGCGTACTGCAACGGGGTCACACCGCAGAAACTGACGTATTGATGCACCTTGCGCAGTTCTTCCGTGAGCGCCGGTGGCGCGACCACGTAGCCGGTCTTCCAGCCAGTGACGTGATAGGTCTTGCCAAAAGAACTGACCACGAAGGCCCGCTGGTACAGCTCTTCGTGAGCCAAAACGCTGGCATGCGCTACACCGTCAAACACCAGGTGTTCATACACTTCGTCGCTGATCAGGTAGATATCGCGGTCGCGGATCAAGGCCGCCAACTGATCCAGCTCGGCACGCGAGATCAGCGCACCACTCGGGTTATGCGGCGAGTTGAGGATGATCATTCGCGTGCGCGGGCTCAGTGCTTCGCCGAGCTTCTGGAAGTCGATGGCGAAGTCCTTTCCGCCCAATGGCACATGCACGCAACGACCACCGGCCAGCGCCACCGAAGGCTCATAACTGTCGTAGGCCGGATCGAAGACGATCACTTCGTCACCGCTGTGGATAACCGCCGCAATGGCGCAGAAGATCGCCTGGGTCGCGCCGGGGGTGATGGTCACCTCGGTGTCGGCATTGACGCTCACGCCATAGCTGCGAGCGATCTTCGCCGCCACTTGCTGGCGCAGCGCCGGCAGGCCGGTCATCGGTGAATACTGGTTATGGCCATTGGCGATATGCCGGCCGACCGCATCGCACAAGGCTTGCGGAGCATCGAAATCGGGGAAGCCCTGGGACAGGTTGATCGCGCCGGTCTGTGCCGCGAGCTGAGACATTTGGGTGAAAATAGTGATGCCGATATTCGGCAGCTTGCTGGTGATCATCGGTGATTCCCTACTGAACACCCGACGCTAACGGCGGCGCGGGAGAGCCCGAGGATAGCTCAAACGCCAGGCACGAAAAAGGGCGCCATAGGCGCCCTTCTTCTAATACAGCCGCCACCTTAACCTGTGGCGAGGGAGCTTGCTCCCGCTGGGCCGCGAAGCGACCCCAAAACCTGGAACCGAGGTTATTCAGATAGAACGCATCCGCTGATTTTGCGACTGCTTTGCAGTCGAGCGGGAGCAAGCTCCCTCGCCACAAAAGCCCATCCCGACGGGACGAGCCGGCGCACCAATCAGCGCTTGTCGCGACGCTTCTTGTCGGCTTTCTTGTGGTGCGTCATCAAGCGGCGCTTCTTGTTGACCTGGCGGTCCGTAAGCGTGTTCTTGTTGCCTTCGTACGGGTTCTCGCCACCTTTGAACTCGATGCGGATCGGCGTACCGACCAGCTTCAAGACACGACGGTAGGTGTTTTCCAGGTAACGGACGTAAGACTTTGGAACCTTCTCGACCTGGTTACCGTGGATCACGATGATCGGCGGGTTCGCACCACCCAAGTGGGCATAACGCAGCTTGATCCGACGGTTGTTGACCATCGGCGGCGCGTGCTCACCAACAGCATCTTCGAGAATCTGGGTCAGGCGGTTGGTCGGCCAGCGGGTAACCGCGGACTTGAACGAGTTCTGCACCGACGCGTAGAGGTTGCCCACGCCAGTACCGTGCAGGGCCGAGATGAAGTGGATGTCGGCGAAGTCGACGAAGAACAGCCGACGTTGCAGCTCGACCTTCACGAAGTCGCGCTCGCTCGGCGTCATGCCGTCCCACTTGTTGATCGCGATCACCAACGCCCGACCCGCTTCCAGGGCAAAGCCCAGCAAGTTGAGGTCGTGGTCTACCACGCCTTCGCGGGCGTCCATCACGAAGATCACCACGTTGGCGTCTTTGATCGCTTGCAGGGTTTTGACCACGGAGAATTTTTCGACTTCTTCGTGGATCTTGCCGCGCTTGCGCACACCCGCGGTGTCGATCAGCGTGTACTTCTCGTCGTTACGCTCGAACGGGATGTAGATGCTGTCGCGGGTGGTGCCTGGCTGGTCATACACGATCACCCGGTCTTCACCGAGCATGCGGTTGACCAAGGTCGACTTGCCGACGTTCGGGCGGCCAATGATAGCGATCTTGATACCGTCTTTTTCGCTCGGGCCCGGAATGCGCTTGGCTTCCTCGCCTTCGGCAACGATCTCTTCTTCGCCGTCTTCCGGCTCTTCGCTGTCTTTAGGGAAGTCGCTCAGGGCGATTTCCAGCATCTGGGTGATGCCACGACCATGGGCACCGGCGATCGGGATCGCGTGGCCCATGCCCAGCGGGGCGAACTCGGCGCGGGCCATTTCAGGGTCGATGTTGTCGACCTTGTTGGCAACCACGTAAGAACGCTTGTTACGCTTGCGCAGGTGCTCGGCGATCATCTGGTCGGCCGCGGTAAAACCGGCCTTGGCATCTACCAGGAACAGAACGACATCCGCTTCTTCAATGGCCAGCAGCGACTGCTCGGCCATTTTTTCGTCCATACCGTGTTCGTCACCGGAGATACCGCCGGTGTCGACCAAAATGTAGGAACGCCCTTGCCACTTGGCCTCACCGTATTGGCGATCACGGGTCAGACCGGACAAGTCGCCGACGATGGCGTCACGAGTCCTGGTCAGGCGGTTGAACAAGGTGGACTTGCCGACGTTCGGTCGGCCCACCAGGGCGATTACGGGAACCATGCGGCTCTCCACTTCGTTATTTCAGAAAATACAAAAGCCGCTGCGAGGCAGCGGCTGGTGCTCGGGGCAGCACTTGATGTGCTGCGAGCCTTGCAGAACAAGGCCGCTTGGGGAACTAACCCCAAGCATAGTCAAACCATTACTTGATGGTCAGGGCTTCCAGTTTGCCGCTGTTGCCATACACGTAAATCATGTCACCCACCACCAGCGGACGGGCACGCAGGCCGTCGCTGTCGATGCGTTCACGGCCGACGAAACGACCGTCCACCTGACTCAACAGGTGCAGGTAACCTTCCAGGTCACCGACTGCAACGTAGCTGGAGAACACTTCCGGTGCCGACAGTTGACGGCGGACCAGCGAGTCGTTGCTCCACAAAGAGGTGGTCGAACGCTCGTCGACGCCTTCAACAGTGCCCGAAGACAGGCTGATGTAGACGCTGCCGAAACCTTGGGCGACACCGGCATAGCTGGAAGCATCACGCTGCCAGAGCTGACGACCGCTTTGCAGGTCCAGGGCCGCTACGCGCCCCTGATAGCTGGCGACATAGATCTTGTCGCCGGACAGCAGCAAGCCACCATCGATATCGACCACGCGCTCCAGCTCCGAGCGACCCTGTGGAATCGCAATGCGCTGCTCCCACACCGGCACGCCGTTGGAGATATCCAGCGCCACGACTTTACCGGTCGACAGGCCGGCAATCGCCAGGCGGTTGGTCACGATCGGCGCACTGGTGCCGCGCAGAGTCAGGACCGCTGGCGTGCTGTCATATAACCAGCGCTGGTTACCGGTGGAAGCATCCAGGCCGATCAGTCGATCGTCCTGGGTTTGCACCACCACCACATCACCGTTGTTGGCAGGCGGCGCGAGGACTTCACTGGTCACGCGAGCGCGCCATTTCTCTTCGCCGGAGCTTGCATCCAGGGCAACCACTTCGCCCTTCAGCGTGCCGATCATGACCAGACCGTAACCCACGCCAACGGCGCCGGACACAGGCAACTCAAGATCTTTCTTCCATTTGACGTCGCCGTTCATGCGGTCCAGCGCCATCACCACGCCTTTGACGTCAGCAGCATAGATGGTGTTGCCATCGATGGCCGGCACCAGCATGTTGTAGGTCTCGCCCTGGCCGTTACCGACCGAACGGCTCCACTGCTTTTGCAGGACCACTTCTTCCTTGAATTTGACCAGCTCGGCCGGCGGCAATTCTTTTTTGCTGTTGCTGCTGCAACCCGCGGCCAGAATGGCCAGAGCCAGCAATGCTGCATGTTTCCAACGGATCACGTCACGCATCCCCTTTGGCCAGGTCGTCCAGCTTGATTTGTAAGCCACCGACCGCCGCTTCATCCGACAGCGCAGCCTTGGCTTTTTGGTAAGCAGCATGGGCTTCATCGGTACGACCCAACTGGACCAGCAGGTCACCCTTGAGTTCTTCGCGAGTGGCCAGGAATGCCTGATCGGCATCACCTTCGAGCAATTTCAGTGCTTCGTCAGCCTTGTTCTGTGCGGCCAGAACCTGAGCCAGACGCTGACGCGCCACTTCGCCCAGCGCCGGGTTGGCAGGTTTGTCAGCCACAGCCTTGAGCTGGCTTACAGCGTCATCCAGCTTGCCGCTGTCGACCGCGACTTTCGCCACGAACAGGCTGCCGTATTGGGCGTAAGCCGTGCCGCCGAACTCGCTGTTGAGCTTGCTGGCGAGGTCCGCTACACGGGCCGCGTCAGGCTTGCCGTCCGGGGTCAGCGTGGTTTCCAGCAGTTGCTGGTAAAGCATCGAGGCGCCTTGCGACTGATTGCTCTGATACTTGTGGAACGCCTGCCAGCCGAACACGATGACCAGCGCCAACAGGCCGCCGGTTACGAGAGGTTTGCCGTTACGCTGCCACCAGTCTTTGAATTCCGCCAGATGTTCGTCTTCGGTACTCGACACCCCAATACTCCTTAATCGCTAAATCGGCTGTTTGACAGCTTCAACCCTGCACGACGCAGGTGGCCAGGTGAGCGGCAAGCGCATCCCAGGCAATGCTTTGTTGTTCGCCCTGGCCACGCAGGGGTTTGAAACCTACCACTTGCTGGGCCATTTCGTCGTCACCGAGGATCAATGCGTACAGCGCACCGCTCTTGTCGGCCTTCTTGAACTGACTTTTGAAGCTGCCTGCACCGGCATTGATCTGCAGACGCAGGTTTGGCAACTGATCACGAACCCGCTCGCTCAGTGTCAGAGCGGCCAGTTCGGCAGCCTCACCGAAGGCGCACAGGTAGACATCAACCTGCCGGGAGATTTCTTCCGGGATCTGCTCCAGGGTTTCGAGCAGCAGCACCAGGCGCTCGATGCCCATGGCGAAACCAACGCCCGGCGTCGGCTTGCCGCCCATCTGCTCGACCAGGCCGTCGTAACGGCCACCCGCGCAGACAGTGCCCTGGGCGCCGAGTTTGTCGGTGACCCATTCGAATACGGTTTTGCTGTAGTAATCCAGCCCGCGCACCAGCTTCGGGTTGATCACGTAAGGAATGCCGGCAGCGTCCAGACGAGCCTTGAGGCCCTCAAAGTGCACGCGGGATTCTTCATCGAGGTAGTCGGCCATCTTCGGTGCATCGACCAGCGCCGCCTGGGTATCGGCGTTCTTGGTATCGAGCACTCGCAGCGGGTTGGTTTTCAGGCGGCGCTGGCTGTCTTCGTCCAGTTGGTCCAGGCGTGCCGTCAGGTACTCGACCAGTGCATCGCGATAACGAGCGCGAGATGCGCTGGTGCCCAGGCTGTTGAGCTCGAGCTTGACCGCGTCACGGATGCCCAGCTCGCCCCACAGGCGCCAGGTCAGCACGATCAGTTCGGCGTCGATGTCCGGGCCATCAAGGTTGAAAACCTCGCAACCGATCTGGTGGAACTGGCGATAACGGCCTTTCTGCGGACGCTCGTGGCGGAACATCGGGCCGATGTACCAGAGTTTCTGCACCTGGCCACCGCCGGTGATGCCGTGCTCAAGCACTGCACGCACGCAGGCCGCTGTGCCTTCAGGGCGCAGGGTCAGCGAGTCGCCGTTACGGTCTTCGAAGGTGTACATCTCTTTTTCGACGATGTCGGTCACTTCACCGATGGAGCGTTTGAACAGCTCGGTGAACTCGACGATCGGCATACGAATCTGCTTGTAACCGTAGTTATCCAGCAGACGCGAAACGGTGCCCTCGAAATGACGCCACAGCGGGGTCTGTTCGGGCAGGATGTCGTTCATGCCACGTATGGCTTGCAGAGACTTGCTCACTTTAAATCCTTAAATTCGTTCGATCAGCCGCGAGCGATTACTGCTGCGTCGGCTTCGACCTTTTCGGCCGCTTTCTGGCGGATCAGCCTTTCCAGCTCATCCACCAGATTGTCATTCGTCAATTTCTGCGACGGCTTGCCGTCGATGTAAATCAGGTTCGGCGTACCGCCAGTCAAACCGATATGGGCCTCTTTGGCTTCACCGGGACCGTTGACCACGCAACCGATGACCGCGACATCCAGCGGCACCAGCAGATCTTCGAGGCGCCCTTCCAGTTCGTTCATGGTTTTCACCACATCGAAGTTCTGCCGCGAGCAACTCGGGCAGGCGATGAAGTTGATGCCACGGGAACGCAGATGCAGGGATTTGAGAATGTCGTAGCCGACTTTCACTTCCTCGACCGGGTCAGCCGCCAACGAGATGCGAATAGTATCGCCAATCCCTTCGGCGAGCAGCATACCGAGGCCCACGGCGGATTTCACTGTGCCTGAACGCAAACCGCCGGCTTCAGTGATGCCCAGGTGCAGTGGCTGGACGATTTCCTTGGCCAGCAGACGATAGGCTTCGACGGCCATGAACACGTCGGAGGCCTTCACGCTGACCTTGAAGTCCTGGAAGTTCAGGCGTTCAAGGTGCTCGACGTGGCGCAGGGCCGACTCGACCAGCGCGGCCGGTGTCGGCTCGCCGTATTTTTTTTGCAGGTCTTTTTCCAGCGAACCGGCGTTAACGCCGATACGGATCGGAATCCCCCGGTCACGGGCGGCATCGACCACCGCGCGCACACGGTCTTCACGACCGATGTTGCCCGGGTTGATCCGCAGGCAATCGACGCCCAGTTCGGCTACGCGCAAAGCGATCTTGTAGTCGAAGTGAATGTCGGCAACCAACGGCACCTTGACCAGTTGCTTGATGCGACCGAAGGCTTCGGCCGCGTCCATGTCCGGAACGGAAACCCGCACGATGTCGACACCGGCCGCTTCCAGACGATTGATCTGGGCCACGGTGGCGGCAACGTCATTGGTGTCGCTGTTGGTCATGCTCTGTACAGCGATAGGCGCATCACCGCCCACCGGTACCGAACCAACCCAGATCTTGCGGGATTCGCGACGTTTGATTGGAGATTCGCCGTGCATGACTTATTGACCCAACTTCAGGCGAGCAGTCTCGCCACTGGTGAACGGAGCTACATCGACCACTTGCCCGTTGTAGCTGACCTGCGCGCCACGGGCGTAGCCCAGGCGTACTGTAAACGGTGGTTTACCGCTGACGTCGGCGGTTTCGCCCTTATGCTTGAGAGCGCTCAACAGCACTTTGCCGTTGCCATCGGTGACTTGCGTCCAGCAGTTGGCAGAGAACTGAATCCGTACCTGGCCCGCGCCAGCAACCGGAGTGGCCGGGGCAGCAGCCGAAGCCGTGGGTGCTGGCGCGGCGGCCACGACGGGCGCTGGCGCAACAGCCACAACCGGTGCCGCTGGCGTCGCAACAACCGGGACAGGCGCGGTGCGCACTGGAGCGGCAACCGGGGCTGTCGGTGCAACCACCGGGGCGGCCGGCGTCGGTGCTTCGACCGTTGCCTGAGCTTCGGCAGGCGCCTGGCCTTCAGGCAATGCCAGAGGCGTCCCGGCTTCGGCCTGGCCTTCTACCACGGCCTGATCTTCCGGCTCGTCGAGCGGATGGATCTGCGTGGTGCCATCGGCGCCTTCGACTTCGACGTGTTCAGGGCTGAGACCATTCAGGTCCTTGGTGCGCAATGAGGTTTGATCCTGCCACCAGACAAAACCGCCCCCCACCACGGCCATCAGCAGCAACAGGCTGACGATGCGCAAAATGGTGTGGGAGACCCGCGATGGTTCTTCGATACGCCCAAGGCTGTGCACGTTGCTGCCCTGGGAATCGGTGCCGGTGTGCTGATCGAACTGTTGAACCAGTACGGCCTGGTCCATACCGAGCAATTTGGCGTAAGCACGGATATAGCCGCGAGCAAAGGTATGCCCCGGCAGCTTGTCGAAAGCGCCGTCTTCCAGATTCTTCAAGGAATTGACGGTGAGATTGAGCTTGAGCGCTACTTCCGCCAGCGACCAACCATTGCCTTCGCGGGCCTGACGCAGGGTCTCTCCGGGGTTTACGCGAGTCGCTGCTACAACTTCTGGATGCGCCGCTTTCATCATTGCTCCGACAGGTATTGCTGATATTCCGGAGTACCGGGATAGAGTCGTTTTAATTGCAGGCCAAAACTGGCGGCCTTGTCGCGATCTTCGAACACTTTGGCCAGCCGAACGCCGAGCAATAGACTACGTGCATTTTGCTCGGCGAGCAGGCTAAAACGATCGTAATAGTCACGCGCGGGCACATAATGCCTGTCTTCGTACGACAACTCAGCCATTTCCAGCAACGCCCGTGGCTGTTGGCGGTTCAGACGCAGGGCTTTTTCCAGTTGCTGACGGGCCAGATCCCGCTGGCCAAGCATCGAAGCCGTCATACCGAGGTTCTCGAAAACCCGTGAACGCTCAGGATAAAGGCTATCGGCAGCCGCTTGTTCAAAGCGCTCGTAAGCTTCTTTGTAACGTTTCTCTTCAAAGAGAAAGCTGCCGTAGTTGTTCAGGATACGAGCATCGCCAGGACGGCCGGACAATGCCTTGCGAAAATGCTGATCCGCGAGCTCGGGCTCCATCTCGGCCTGAAACACCAGGCCCAACGCCGCGTTGGCATCCGGGTCGGCGCTATCCAGTTCGAGGGCCTTCTTCAACGGAACTTTCGCCCGTTCGGTCATGCCCTGCTGCAGATACCCCACACCCAACTGCACATACGCAGCACGCGCCTCATCGCGCCCCTTGCTGGTTTTCATCGGATTGAAATCACCCGACAGAACACAACCAGCCGACAGGCTGGCGAACAGCAGAAGCAGCGCTAGGCGCAGTGACATAGAGATCCTCTCTTAAGTACGATTCGCAGCGTCTTGCGGCATATCGTTGTCGGCGCTCAACTCACGCACGGCGATATAACGTTCGCTACGACGGGTGCGATCCAGCACCTGTCCTACCAATTGGCCACACGCAGCGTCGATGTCTTCGCCACGGGTGGTGCGCACGGTGACATTGAAGCCAGCGTGATGAAGTTGATCCTGGAAACGACGGATGGCGTTGTTGCTCGGCCGCTCGTAACCGGAATGGGGGAACGGGTTGAACGGAATCAGGTTGATCTTGCAAGGTGTGTCCTTGAGCAACTCGATCATTTCAACCGCATGCTCGACCTTGTCATTGATGTCCTTGAGCAAGGTGTACTCGATGGTCAGCACGCGCTTTTCGCCCAGGGACGACATGTAGCGGCGGCAGGACTCGAGGAGCATTTTCAGCGGGTACTTCTTGTTGATCGGTACCAACTGGTTACGCAGCGCATCGTTCGGTGCGTGCAGGGACAACGCCAGGGAAACGTCGATGTGCTTGGACAGCTCATCGATCATCGGCACCACGCCCGAGGTCGACAGGGTCACACGACGCTTGGAAATGCCGTAGCCCAGGTCGTCCATCATCAAGTGCATGGCGGCAACGACGTTGTCGAAGTTCAGCAGCGGCTCACCCATGCCCATCATCACCACGTTGGTGATGGCACGGTCGGCGGTTGCCGGGATGCTGCCGAACGATTTATTGGCAATCCACACCTGGCCGATGACTTCGGCGGCGGTGAGGTTGCTGTTGAAACCTTGCTTGCCGGTGGAGCAGAAACTGCAATCCAGGGCACAGCCTGCCTGGGACGAAACGCACAGAGTGCCGCGCTTGCCCTGGGGAATGTAGACGGTCTCGACGCAGCTGCCGGACGCCACGCGCACCACCCACTTACGGGTGCCGTCGCTGGAGATGTCCTCGCTGACCACTTCGGGGCCGCGAACTTCGGCAATAGCCTTGAGCTTGTCGCGCAAGGCCTTGCTGACGTTCGTCATGGCGTCGAAATCATCGACGCCAAGGTGGTGAATCCACTTCATTACCTGACTGGCACGGAAACGCTTCTCCCCGATTGAGTCGAAGAATTTTTCCATTTCCGGCTGAGTCAGACCCAGCAGGTTAGTTTTTGCAGTCGATGTAGTCATGGATTCACCTTCACTCATAAGCCAATGCTTAGCGAGTGGTTACTTCAGTAGCTGCGAAGAAGTACGAGATTTCGCGAGCAGCAGCGGCTTCGGAGTCCGAACCGTGCACAGCGTTGGCGTCGATGGAGTCAGCGAAGTCAGCGCGGATGGTGCCGGCAGCAGCTTCTTTAGGGTTGGTAGCGCCCATCAGCTCACGGTTCAGAGCGATAGCGTTTTCGCCTTCCAGAACCTGAACGACAACCGGACCGGAGATCATGAAAGCAACCAGGTCGCCGAAGAAACCACGAGCGCTGTGCTCAGCGTAGAAGCCTTCAGCTTCAGCCTTGGACAGTTGCTTCATTTTCGAAGCTACAACGCGCAGGCCAGCTTTTTCGAAACGAGTGGTGATCTCGCCGATGACGTTTTTTGCAACTGCATCAGGCTTGATGATGGAGAAAGTACGTTGAACAGCCATGGTGTAACTCCAGAAACGGTAATTTGCGAAAAATTAAACCCGCGAATTATACGCGGGTTCTTGGGTATTGCCTAACGGCGTACAGTGCGTTCAGTCTGCTTCTTCGATCCAGGCCGCTTGAATCGCTTCAAGCACCTTCTCACCACCGCGGGTCGGATCATCACTGAAGTCCGGCAGGGCCATGACCCAGCTGTGCAGATCGACGAAGTTCACGTAACGCGGATCCACATCCGGCTTGCTGTCAGCCAGCTGGATCGCGATTTCCAGCACATCAACCCATTTAAGACTCATGCCAGTTCCTTGAATCAGTGCGGCGCTTCGGCGGCGTGGTTGAGCGAGTATTTAGGAATTTCAACGGTCAGGTCTTCAGTCCCGACGATTGCCTGGCAGGTCAGGCGCGATTGCGCTTCCAGACCCCAGGCCCGATCAAGATAGTCTTCTTCCAGCTCATCGGCCTCATTCAGCGAGTCAAAGCCTTCGCGAATGATGCAGTGGCAGGTGGTGCAGGCACAGACGCCGCCGCAGGCGCTCTCAATCTCGATATGGTTCTCATGAGCCACTTCGAGAATGGACTTGCCGGTCTCAGCCTCTACGACCATACCGTCCGGGCAATGCTCGGCGTGTGGCAGAAAAATGATCTGCGGCATCAGTTATTCCTCGATTTCATTCAGGTTGCGCCCCGCCAGAGCGGCTTTCACCGTCGAGTCCAGGCGGCGGGCAGCAAAGGCATCGGTCACTTGCGACAGACGCTTGGTCTGCTGCTCGATGGCGTAACCATCGGTACCTTTCATCAATTCGCTCAGTTCCTGCATCTGCAATTCGATGACCATGCGTTCTTCGGCGTCGAGCAGGCGCTCGCCGTCGACATCGAGGGCGCCTTGCACCGCTTCGATCAAACGCTGGGCATCGACTTGCTGCTCACGCAGTACGCGGGCGACCTTGTCGTCGTTGGCGTGCTGGAACGATTCCTTGAGCATGCGGGCGATTTCGCCGTCGGTCAGGCCGTAGGACGGCTTGACCTGAATGCTCGCTTCGACGCCCGAACCCAATTCGCGGGCAGCCACGCTGAGCAAGCCATCGGCATCGACCTGGAAGGTCACGCGAATCTTCGCCGCACCCGCGACCATGGCCGGAATGCCGCGCAATTCGAAGCGCGCCAGGGAGCGGCAATCGCTGATCAGCTCGCGCTCGCCCTGCAGCACATGAATCATCATGGCCGACTGGCCGTCTTTATAGGTCGTGAAGTCCTGAGCGCGAGCGACCGGGATGGTGGTGTTACGCGGAATCACCTTCTCCATCAGACCGCCCATGGTTTCCAGCCCCAGGGACAACGGAATCACGTCGAGCAGCAGCAGTTCGCCGCCATCGCGCTTATTGCCCGCCAAGGTATCGGCCTGGATCGCAGCACCAATGGCCACCACTTGATCCGGATCGATCTCGGTCAGCGGCTGACGACCGAAGGCTTCAGCCACGGCATCGCGAACACGCGGCACGCGGGTCGAACCGCCGACCATCACCACTGCTTTCACGTCTTCCAGCTCGACACCGGAATCACGCACGGCGCGGCGGCAGGCTTTCAGGCTACGAGCAACCATCGGCTCGATCAGCGCATCAAAGGCTTCGCGGGTCAGCTGGGATTTCCAGCCGTCATAGGCGACTTCGACCGTCGCCGCATTAGTCAGGGCTTCTTTGGCTGCACAGGCCGTTTGCAGCAGATGACGTTGCGCACCAGGATCGAGGTCGGCGGACAGGCCCGCGCTCTCGATGATCCAGCCAGCAATCGCGTGATCGAAGTCATCGCCACCCAGGGCGCTGTCGCCACCGGTGGCCAGCACTTCAAACACACCGCCGGTCAGACGCAGAATCGAAATATCGAAGGTGCCGCCGCCCAGGTCATAGATGGCGACCAGGCCTTCGGCGTGTTGATCCAGACCATAAGCCACCGCCGCAGCGGTCGGCTCGTTGAGCAAACGCAGCACGTTCAGACCGGCCAGCTTGGCCGCATCCTTGGTTGCCTGGCGCTGTGCATCATCGAAGTAAGCCGGAACGGTGATCACTGCACCAACCAGTTCGCCGCCCAGCGTCAACTCGGCGCGCTGACGCAGCACCTTGAGGATATCGGCGGAAACTTCGACCGGGCTTTTCGGCCCTTGCACGGTGTCGATGAACGGCATGTGCGACTCGCCATCGACAAAGCGATACGGCAGCTGTTCGCCCAATTGCTTGACGTCGGACAGACCACGACCCATCAAGCGCTTGACCGACAACACCGTGTTCAGCGGATCGGTAGCGGCTGCCAGCTTGGCGGACTCGCCGACCTCGACACGGTCAGCGTGATAGCGCACCGCAGACGGCAGGATGACCTGCCCGTCAGCGTCGGCCAGTGGCTCGGAAAGACCACTGCGCAACGCAGCGACCAGCGAATTGGTAGTGCCCAAGTCGATCCCCACAGCCAGACGACGCTGGTGCGGTTGAGGACTTTGGCCGGGTTCGGCGATCTGCAGTAGGGCCATCGTTATCAGGACTTATCTGTATATCAGGCGTGCGACCGAGGCGGCACTGGGTTAATCGTCGAGGCGCTCTTCTAACTGGCGCACTTCGTAGGTGAGCTTGTCGAGGAACTGCATGCGCCGCATCAGGCGTTCGGCCTGTTCACGCTGCACTGCATCATTCCAGCAAGCTGCGAAGCTTTCGTTCAGTACATCCTGAGCGACCTTCAGGCGGCGCTTGAATACCACAATCCCGGCCAGATCGGCACTGTCTTGCAGGTCTTCGAGCTCTTCGCGCCATTGCATCTGCTGCAGAAGAAATTCCGGATCATGCACCGTGACCTCCAGCGGCAGCTCGCGACCACCCATGGCGAGCAGGTAACGCGCGCGCTTGGGGGGACTTTTGAGCGTCTGGTAGGCCTCGTTGAGGCTAGCGGATTGCTCTAGCGCCAGCCGTTGCTCACGCTCGGAAGCGTCAGCAAAGCGGTCTGGATGAACGCCGCGCGCCAACTCACGGTAGCGCGTAGCCAGCTGATCGAGGTCCAGATTGAAGCTCGGTTGCAGCTCAAATAATGCGAAATGACAAGGAGTCCCCACGAGCAGCCTCAGATGTTGAAGCTTTCGCCGCAGCCACATTCACCGCGTACGTTGGGATTGTTGAACTTGAAGCCTTCGTTCAACCCTTCCTTGACGAAATCGAGCTCGGTGCCGTCCAGGTAAGCCAGGCTTTTCGGATCGATGATCACTTTCTCGCCATGACTGACGAAGACCTGATCGTCGGCCCCTACCTCATCGACAAACTCCAGCACGTAGGCAAGGCCGGAACAGCCCGTGGTGCGAACACCCAGACGAATCCCATCACCCTTGCCGCGCCCGTCGAGGGAGCGTCGCACGTGTTGAGCAGCCGCTTCTGTCATGCTGATAGCCATCGGTGACTCCTTACTCGTCGCCAATACTTGAAAGTCAGATCAAGCCTTTCTTCTGCTTGTAATCGCGAACGGCAGCCTTGATGGCGTCTTCAGCGAGTACCGAGCAGTGGATTTTCACTGGCGGCAAGGCCAGTTCTTCAGCCAGCTGGGTGTTCTTGATGGTCTCTGCTTCGTCCAGAGTCTTGCCCTTCATCCACTCGGTAGCGAGGGAGCTGGAGGCAATGGCAGAGCCGCAGCCGTAGGTCTTGAACTTGGCGTCTTCGATGATGCCTTGCTCGTTGACCTTGATTTGCAGGCGCATAACGTCGCCGCATGCTGGAGCGCCGACCATGCCGGTGCCGACATCAGGATCTTCCGCGTCCATCTTGCCGACGTTACGCGGGTTCTCGTAGTGGTCGATGACCTTTTCGCTGTAAGCCATGATTCAATCCTCACTCATCAGAGAGTCGCTCTTGGAGCCCTGCAAGCCAACCTTTCAACCGGCTTGCAAAGCCCCTGTGCGGCGACTTAATTCGTTAGTGTGCCGCCCACTCGATCTTCGAAATGTCGACGCCGTCTTTGTACATGTCCCACAGCGGCGACAGAGCGCGCAGCTTGGTGACGGCCTCGCAGACTTTCTGCGCGGCATAATCGATTTCTTCTTCGGTGGTGAAGCGGCCGAAGGTGAAGCGAATCGAGCTGTGTGCCAGTTCGTCGTTGCGGCCCAGGGCGCGCAGTACGTACGAAGGCTCAAGCGACGCCGAGGTGCAGGCCGAACCGGACGATACCGCCAGGTCCTTGAGCGCCATGATCAGCGACTCGCCCTCAACGTAGTTGAAGCTCAGGTTCAGGTTGTGCGGAACACGGGCGGTCAGGCTGCCGTTGACGTACAGCTCTTCGAGGCCTTCGACCTGCTTGAAGAAACGATCGCTCAGGGCTTTGATCCGAACGTTTTCGCTAGCCATGTCTTCCTTGGCTACACGGAAGGCTTCGCCCATGCCAACGATCTGGTGAGTGGCCAGGGTGCCGGAACGCATGCCGCGCTCGTGACCGCCGCCGTGCATGGTCGCTTCAAGGCGAACACGCGGCTTGCGGCTGACGTACAGTGCGCCGATGCCTTTAGGACCGTAGGTCTTGTGGGCCGAGAAGGACATCAGGTCGACTTTCAGCTTTTGCAGGTCGATCTCGACCTTGCCAGTGGACTGCGCAGCGTCGACGTGGAACAGGATGCCCTTGGAACGGGTCAGTTCGCCGATGGCTGCGATGTCGTTGATGGTGCCGATTTCGTTGTTCACGTGCATGACCGACACCAGGATGGTGTCATCGCGCAGCGCGGCTTCGATCATCTCAGGCGTTACCAGACCGTCTTCACGAGGATCGAGGTAGGTGACTTCGAAACCTTCGCGCTCCAGTTGGCGCATGGTGTCGAGGACCGCCTTGTGTTCGATCTTGGTGGTGATCAGGTGCTTGCCTTTGGTGCCATAGAAATGCGCGACACCCTTGATTGCCAGGTTGTCGGACTCGGTGGCACCGGAGGTCCAGACGATTTCACGCGGGTCGGCGTTGACCAGGTCGGCGACCTGGCGGCGAGCGTTTTCGACCGATTCTTCGGCTTTCCAGCCGAACACGTGGGAGCGGGACGCCGGGTTACCGAAGTTTCCGTCGACCAGCAGGCATTCACTCATCTTTTGCGCGACACGCGGATCAACCGGGGTGGTCGCAGAGTAATCAAGGTAAATCGGCAATTTCATGGACTCTCTCCTAATTCAGGCTGGCTGGCGTGCCGCTAGCTCTTTGGCTGTCATTCGACGGCGGACGCTTCAATCTTGTCCAGACGCGACGCCTTGCTGTTGCAACGACGCTGGTCCTGACGCTGGGCTACTTCTTGCACTTCACGGCGAGTGACAAGGTCAGCCAAGCTGATACCGCTCAGAAATTCGTGGATTTGCAGGCTCAGATCACACCACAAATGGTGGGTCAGGCAGGTGTCGCCGCCATGGCAATCACCCAGCCCCTGGCATTTGGTTGCATCGACCGATTCGTTTACCGCATCGATCACCTGAGCGACCTGGATGCCCTGCATGTCACGCGATAGCTGGTAGCCACCGCCTGGTCCACGGACACTGGAAACCAGATTGCTGCGGCGCAATTTGGCGAAGAGCTGTTCGAGGTAGGACAGGGAAATGCCTTGGCGCTCAGAGATATCGGCCAGGGACACCGGGCCATGTTGCGCGTGCAACGCCAGGTCAAGCATGGCGGTGACAGCGTATCGGCCTTTTGTAGTCAGTCGCATGGACAATTACCACGGAGTTACGGGATGGGGGCGAGTATGCAATTCCCGAGTATTCAAGTCAACTATAAGACCTAGTACTTTAGTCAGGTTTACCCGCAAAAGAGCGCGCGCACTATAGCAGGATCTGCCACCTAATGGCACACCGCTCAACGCCGCACCATTGCCTGATTGCGCCCCCATGCGGAGTCGTTAGCTGGCCTGGCTTTCATCTTTGCCTTTGACGCAGGCGAAGTCTTCTTCGCGCAGCTCAGGCAAGTCCTTGGCACAGTAAGGGCTGCCCAGGTCCTTGAGCGCGCCGCACATGCCTTCCAGTCGACCATCGACCGCTTGCAAGTGATCCAGCAACTGACCGATGGCACGCGCCACCGGGTCCGGCATGTCTTCACTGACGCCGTAGGCATCAAAACCAATCTTCTCGGCCATGGCCTTGCGCCTGGCTTCCAGCTCATCATCGGACTTGACGATAATCCGCCCCGGAATTCCGACCACTGTCGCCCCCGCCGGCACAGCCTTGGTCACCACCGCATTGGAGCCCACCTTGGCCCCCGCCCCCACGGTGAACGGCCCCAACACCTTGGCGCCTGCCCCTACCACTACGCCATCTTCCAGCGTCGGGTGGCGCTTGCCTTTGTTCCAGCTGGTACCGCCGAGGGTCACGCCCTGATACAGCGTCACGTCATTGCCGATCTCGGCGGTTTCACCGATGACAATGCCCATGCCGTGGTCAATAAAGAAGCGACGACCGACCTTGGCGCCCGGATGAATCTCGATCCCGGTCAACCAGCGGCCGAAGTTCGATACCAACCGCGCCAGCCATTTCCAGCCCATGCCCCACAGAGCAGCAGACAGTCGATGAATCCAGATGGCGTGCATGCCGGGGTAGCAGGTCAACACCTCAAACGCATTACGTGCCGCCGGGTCACGGTGGAAAACGCTCTGGATATCTTCACGCAAACGCTCGAACATCATTAATCCTTCCGTTTAAGAAGCTCACCACGGGCCGCTTTTTGGGTTTCCGTGAGGATGCCACGCAAAATATTCATTTCAGCCCGGCTGACCGAGCTTCGTCCGTACAACCGACGCAGGCGCGCCATCAAGTGCCGCGGTTTTTCCGGATCGAGAAATTCGATGGCCACCAGTGTCTGCTCCAGGTGCTCATAGAATCGCTCAAGCTCATCCATGGTCGCCAGCTCGCCACTCTTGGTCGACGCCACTTCTTCCTTCTCGATCTTGCTTGGCTGACCTTGGGCCGCCAGCCAGGACATGCGCACTTCATAGCTCAACACCTGCACCGCCGCCCCAAGGTTCAGCGAACTGAACTCAGGGTCTGATGGGATGTGCACGTGATAATGACATCGCTGCAGCTCTTCATTGGTCAGGCCGGAATCTTCACGACCAAAGACCAAAGCAATCTCAGCACCTTGCGCTGCCTCCTCAACCACCTTCGTCCCGCATTCACGGGGATCGAGCAGCGGCCAAGGGATACGACGGTCACGCGCACTGGTGCCCAGCACCAGGTTGCAACCGACCAGCGCATCTTCCAGCGTGGCGACGACTTGGGCGTTTTCCAGGATGTCACCGGCACCGGAAGCTCGCGCATCGGCTTCGTGGTGCGGGAACAACCGCGGCTCGACCAGCACCAGTCGCGACAGCCCCATGTTCTTCATGGCACGCGCAGCCCCGCCGATATTCCCCGGATGGCTGGTATTGACCAGGACGACACGAATGTTCTGCAGCAAAGGAGGCGCTCTCTGACAGGGAAATTAGGGAGCAAATCTTACAGTTCATCCTACCGTTAAGCTATGAAAGCGAACGTCGACCTTCACCTGTAGAAACTTTCTGATAGAATGCTCGGCTTTCTTTAACAACCTTAGGTGACACATCCATGCAGCCCATGCTGAATATCGCGCTGCGCGCCGCCCGCAGCGCCAGTGAATTGATTTTCCGCTCCATCGAGCGCCTGGATACCATCAAGGTCGACGAAAAAGACGCCAAGGACTACGTGTCCGAAGTGGATCGCGCTGCCGAACAGAAAATCATCGACGCGCTGCGCAAGGCTTACCCAAATCATTCGATCATGGGTGAAGAGACCGGCATGCACGCAGGCAACGGGATCGAAGGCGAAGAATACCTGTGGATCATCGACCCACTGGACGGCACCACCAACTTCCTGCGCGGCATTCCTCACTTCGCTGTCAGCATCGCCTGCAAATACCGCGGTCGCCTGGAACACGCAGTGGTTCTGGACCCGGTTCGCCAGGAAGAATTCACCGCCAGCCGTGGTCGTGGCGCTCAACTGAACGGTCGTCGCCTGCGCGTCAGCGGTCGCACCAGCCTGGACGGCGCCCTGCTGGGTACCGGCTTCCCGTTCCGTGACGATCAGATGGACAACCTCGACAACTACCTGGGCATGTTCCGCGCCCTGGTTGGCCAGACCGCCGGCATCCGCCGCGCTGGCGCAGCGAGCCTGGACCTGGCTTATGTAGCTGCCGGCCGTTTCGACGCCTTCTGGGAGTCGGGCCTGTCCGAGTGGGACATGGCTGCAGGCGCCCTGCTGATCCAGGAAGCTGGCGGTCTGGTGAGCGACTTCACCGGCGGTCACGACTTCCTTGAAAAAGGCCACATCGTTGCCGGTAACACCAAATGCTTCAAAGCAGTACTGACGGCCATCCAGCCGCACCTGCCAGCCTCGCTGAAACGCTAAACGCCAGGCACAAAAAAGCACCCTTCGGGGTGCTTTTTTTATGCCTGCAATTCAGCTTATTTTTGAGCAGGCTGGTTCTGTCCCAGGATCAGATGACCGTCCTTGTCGACCGGGATCTGGTTGCCCGGATCACGATCCATCCGCACTTTGCCTTCCTTGCCGCCCAGCGAATACCGAACGTCATAGCCTACGAGCTTGTCGCTGACGTCATTGACTGTCTCGCAACGCCTTTGCATTGTGGTGGTGGTATCACGCTCCTGCATGCCTTCCTGCACCTTGTTACCCGCGTAACCGCCCCCAACTGCACCGGCGACCGTGGCGAGCTTCTTGCCATTACCGCCACCGACCATGTTGCCCAACAAACCACCGCCGACCGCACCGATCACCGTACCGAGGATCTGATGCTGGTCTTTCACCGGCGCCTGCCGGGTAACCGGTACATCCCTGCACACTTCACGCGGAGTCTTGATCTGTGTTTTGACCGGCTCTACTGCCAGTACTTGCGCATACTCAGGTCCGCCGCTTTTTACCAGGCTGTAGGTGGCAACAGCGCCTCCGGCAGTCACACCGACAGCACCCAATACCGCACCAACCAGTAACGACTTGTTCACATGAACCTCCTGACCATCACATGCGGGACATGCCCGCGCTTCTCCCAATCTTGGAGCATAAAAAAAGGCGCGAGTTCAATACTCGCGCCTTCTGGTTATAACGAGAGGAAATAACGCCTCAAGGGCGGTCGTCCACTTCCTTCTCGGTATTGGCCGGAGGAATCAGGTCCTCGCTGCTCAGGTTCAGCCAGATCAGCACCACGTTAGCGATGTAGATCGACGAGTAAGTACCCGCCAGAACGCCGATAAACAGCGCAATGGAGAAGCCGAACAGGTTGTCGCCACCGAAGAACAGCAGCGCTGCAATCGCCAGCAAGGTGGAGATCGACGTCGCCATGGTCCGCAGCAGGGTTTGCGTGGTCGAGATGTTGATGTTCTCGATCAGGCTGGCCTTGCGCAGTACACGGAAGTTCTCACGAACCCGGTCGAATACCACGATGGTGTCGTTGAGCGAGTAACCAATGATCGCCAGTACCGCCGCCAGCACCGTCAGGTCGAAGGTGATCTGGAAGAACGACAGGATACCCACGGTCACGATCACGTCGTGGATCAGCGAGACAATCGCACCGACCGCGAACTTCCACTGAAAGCGGAATGCCAGGTAGATCAGGATACCGCCCAGCGCCATCAGCATGCCGAGGCCGCCCTGGTCGCGCAGTTCTTCACCGACCTGCGGACCGACGAACTCGACGCGCTTGACCACAGCCGGGTTGTCGCCGCCGACTTTCTGCAGCGCTTCAGCGACCTGATGACCCAATTGCGGGTCTTCGCCAGGCATACGCACCAGCAAATCGGTGGTGGCGCCGAAGCTCTGAACGATCGCTTCGTGATAACCCGCCTCAGTCAGCTGGGAACGAACTTTCAAGACGTCGGCCGGACGCTCGTAGGTCAGCTCGATGAGCGTACCGCCGGTGAAGTCCAGACCGTAGTTCATGCCCTTGTGGAAGCAGCTGAACAACGCCAGAGCGGTAAGGAACAATGTGACGCCGAACGCAACGTTGCGAACGCCCATGAAGTTGATAGTACGTAACATGGCAGCCCCTTAAATCCACAACTTCTTGAAGTCACGACCGCCGAAGATCAGGTTGACCATCGCGCGGGTCACCATGATGGCCGTGAACATCGAGGTAAAGATCCCGAGGGACATGGTCACTGCGAAACCTTTGACCGGGCCGGTGCCCATCGCAAAGAGGATGCCGCCGACCAACAGAGTGGTCAGGTTGGCGTCGAGAATCGCGGTGAATGCCCGGCCGAAGCCTTCGTTGATTGCCCGCTGCACGGTCATGCCGGCCGCGATCTCTTCACGTATCCGCGAGAAGATCAGTACGTTGGCGTCGACCGCCATACCCATGGTCAAGACGATACCGGCGATACCTGGCAGGGTCAGCGTTGCCCCCAGCAAAGACATCAAGGCCAGCAGCAGCACCATGTTCACCGCCAGCGCAACCGTGGCGATCAGGCCGAAGAAGCGGTAGATGGCCATGATGAACAGCGAAACGAACAGCATGCCCCACAACGACGCATCGATACCCTTGGTGATGTTGTCAGCACCCAGGCTTGGACCGATGGTGCGCTCTTCAGCAAAGTACATCGGCGCCGCAAGACCACCGGCGCGCAGCAGCAAGGCCAGCTCCGAGGATTCGCCCTGACCGTTCAGGCCTGTGATGCGGAACTGAGCACCCAGCGGCGACTGGATGGTCGCCAGGCTGATGATCTTCTTCTCTTCCTTGAAGCTCTGGACCGGCACGTCTTTCTCGACGCCGTTGACCATCTGCTTGACGTAAGTCGTCACCGGGCGTTGCTCGATGAAGATCACCGCCATGCTGCGACCGACGTTGGAGCGCGTCGCACGGTTCATCAGCTCACCGCCGTGACCGTCCAGACGAATGTTCACTTCCGGCGTACCGTGCTCACCGAAACCAGCCTTGGCGTCAGTTACCTGGTCGCCAGTGATGATCAGGCCACGCTCGATTTGCGCTGGAGGACGCTTGCCCTCACGGAACTCGAAGGTCTCGGAAGTGGCTTTCGAAGCACCAGGTTCTGCCGCCAGACGGAACTCCAGGTTAGCTGTCTTGCCGAGGATACGCTTGGCTTCGGCAGTGTCTTGCACGCCTGGCAGCTCAACCACGATGCGGTTGGCACCCTGACGTTGAACGATAGGTTCGGCAACACCCAGCTCGTTGACGCGGTTACGCACCGTGGTCAAGTTCTGCTTGATGGAGTATTCGCGGATTTCCGCCAGCTTGGCCGGGGTCATCGCCAGACGCAGTACCGCCTGACCATTGAGGTCGGCCGGAACAATGTCGAAATCGTTGAAGTTCTTGCGGATCAGCGCACGAGCGTCTTCGCGGGAAGCCTCATCACTGAAACCCAGCTGAATGGCGCCATTGATCTGCGGCAGGCTGCGATAGCGCAGTTTCTCTTTGCGCAGCAGGCTCTTGACGTCGCCTTCGTAGACTTTCAGGCGGGCATCAAGGGCTTTTTCCATGTCCACTTCGAGCAGGAAGTGCACACCACCGGACAAGTCCAGACCCAGCTTCATCGGATGCGCGCCGACAGTGCGCAGCCATTGCGGAGTCGTTTGTGCCAGGTTCAGTGCGACGACGTAGTCATCACCCAGCGCCTTGCGCACGACGTCTTTGGCTGGCAGTTGGTCTTCCGCCTTGGTCAGGCGCAACAAACCGCCCTTGCCATTGGCCGAAAGAGTGGCCGCCTTGACGTTGATCCCGGCATCGTTGAGCGCTTTGCTTACACGATCCAGATCAGCCTGATTGACCTGCAGCGCAGTGCTTGCACCGCTGACCTGAATGGCCGGATCGTCAGGATAAAGATTGGGAGCGGAATAAATCAGACCGACCGCCAGCACCGCCAGGATCAGAATGTATTTCCACAGAGGGTATTTGTTCAGCATCACGCCGCCCGCTTATGACGCGGGGCGCCTTGCGCGCCCCGTCGATTGAGTAGAAGTTGAAACTTAGATCGCTTTTAGCGTGCCTTTTGGCAGCGTGGCGGCAATGGCGCCCTTTTGGAATTTCATTTCGACAGTGTCGGAAACTTCCAGAACAACGAAATCATCTGCCACTTTAGTGATCTTGCCGGCGATACCACCGGTGGTCACAACTTCGTCGCCTTTCTGCAGGCTGCTCAGCAGGTTCTTCTGCTCTTTGGCGCGCTTGGCCTGTGGACGCCAGATCATCAGGTAGAAGATGACCAGAAAGCCGACCAGGAAAATCCACTCAAAGCCGCCGCCCATTGGGCCTGCCGCAGGGGCACCAGCATCAGCCATGGCATTAGAGATAAAAAAGCTCATTTAGCACTCCAGTTGCAAATGTTGAATCTTGGGGTCAGAAAACTCAGTCCAAAGGCGGTACGGGTAACCCGCGTTTGGCGTAGAAGGCATCGACAAAGGCGGCCAATGTACCCTGTTGAATAGCCTCGCGCAAACCAGCCATAAGTACCTGGTAATGGCGCAAATTGTGGATTGTATTCAACATGCTACCCAGCATTTCTCCACACTTGTCCAGATGATGCAGATAAGCACGGGAGAAGTTCTGGCAGGTATAGCAATCGCAGGTCGGATCGAGCGGCGAATCATCATGGCGATGGAACGCGTTACGGATCTTCAGCACGCCAGTATCAATGAACAAGTGCCCATTGCGGGCATTACGGGTTGGCATCACGCAATCGAACATGTCCACACCGCGGCGCACACCCTCAACCAAGTCTTCCGGTTTGCCAACGCCCATAAGGTAACGAGGTTTGTCAGCCGGCATCTGGCCTGGCAGATAATCCAGCACCTTGATCATCTCGTGCTTGGGCTCGCCGACCGACAGACCGCCGATCGCCAGGCCATCAAAACCAATCTTGTCGAGGCCTTCCAGGGAGCGCATGCGCAGGTCCTGGTGCATGCCGCCCTGAACGATGCCGAACAGCGCCGCCGTGTTGTCGCCATGAGCGTTTTTCGAGCGCTGGGCCCAGCGCAACGACAGCTCCATGGACACCCGCGCCACATCTTCGTCGGCCGGGTACGGCGTGCATTCGTCGAAAATCATCACGATGTCGGAGCCCAGGTCGCGCTGAACCTGCATCGACTCTTCCGGGCCCATGAACACTTTCGCGCCATCCACCGGAGAAGCGAAGGTCACGCCCTCCTCCTTGATCTTGCGCATGGCGCCCAGGCTGAACACCTGGAAACCGCCAGAGTCGGTCAGGATCGGGCCTTTCCACTGCATGAAATCGTGCAGGTCGCCGTGCTTCTTGATCACTTCGGTGCCAGGACGCAGCCACAGGTGGAAGGTGTTACCCAGAATGATCTCGGCGCCCGTGGCCTCGATATCCCGCGGCAACATGCCCTTGACCGTGCCGTACGTGCCGACCGGCATGAAGGCTGGGGTTTCGACAGTGCCACGCGGGAACGTCAGGCGACCACGGCGAGCCTTGCCGTCAGTGGCCAGCAATTCGAAAGACATACGACTGGTGCGACTCATGCTTGATCCTCAGGGCCGCGTGGCGCGGGATTACGGGTGATGAACATCGCATCACCGTAGCTGAAAAAGCGGTATCCATGCTCGACGGCGGCCTTGTAGGCGGCCATGGTCTCGGGATAACCGGCGAACGCCGAAACCAGCATCAACAGCGTGGATTCGGGCAAATGAAAGTTGGTGACCAGGGCATCGACCACATGGAACGGCCGGCCTGGGTAGATAAAGATATCGGTGTCGCCGCTGAACGGCTTGAGCACGCCATCGCGGGCCGCGCTTTCCAGCGAACGCACGCTGGTGGTCCCCACCGCCACCACGCGCCCACCCCGCGCACGGCACGCAGCAACCGCATCCACCACGTCCTGGCCGACTTCCAGCCATTCGCTGTGCATGTGGTGATCTTCGATCTTCTCGACCCGCACCGGCTGAAAGGTGCCCGCGCCGACGTGCAAGGTCACGAACGCGGTCTCGATACCCTTGGCGGCAATCGCCTCGAGCAACGGCTGATCGAAATGCAGCCCCGCCGTCGGTGCCGCCACCGCGCCCAAACGCTCGGCGTAGACCGTCTGATAACGCTCGCGGTCCGAGCCTTCGTCCGGGCGGTCTATATAAGGAGGCAACGGCATGTGCCCGACGCGGTCGAGCAGCGGCAGCACTTCTTCGGCGAACCCCAGTTCGAACAACGCATCATGACGCGCGAGCATTTGCGCTTCGCCACCACCGTCGATGAGGATCGTCGAACCCGGCTTCGGCGACTTGCTGGAGCGCACATGGGCCAGCACGCGATGACTGTCGAGCACCCGCTCGACCAGAATTTCCAGCTTGCCGCCGGAAGCTTTCTGGCCAAACAGCCGCGCCGGAATCACCCGGGTATTGTTGAACACCATCAAATCGCCCGGGCGCAAATGCTCAAGCAAATCAGTGAATTGACGGTGCGCCAGAGCGCCGCTGAGCCCATCCAGGGTCAACAGGCGACTGCCGCGCCGCTCAGCCAAAGGGTGGCGAGCGATCAGCGAATCAGGGAGTTCGAAAGTAAAGTCAGCAACGCGCATGATGGGGTTCGTCTAGCAGGGCCGGGAAGTCTAGCGGAAATAGTGAAAATTCTCCATGTACCTGATTGACCGACGGTTATCTCATCTCTATACTTCGCCGCCATTGAGCCCTGATGGCGGAATTGGTAGACGCGGCGGATTCAAAATCCGTTTTCGAAAGGAGTGGGAGTTCGAGTCTCCCTCGGGGCACCAAAATTAAGAAAGGTCTTGCTTAGCAAGGCCTTTTTTTTCGCCTACAAAAAAGCACCTGACATCCACCGCCCGCGTAGGAGCTGCCGAAGGCTGCGATCTTTTGATCCTGCTTCTATTCCGCCCTCATGCACCGGCAGGAAATTTCACAAGGATTCCCCCCATGGAATTGCCACTGGAAACCGTCGCCCTCTTCTCCCTCAAACTCGCTTACGAAACGGAAGATCAAAGCCCGATCCTGCGCGACGACCTGATGATGGGTGACTACCAGCGGGACGTATTCGGCTTGCTGGTACGCAGAGGTGATGTCGAGACCATTAAGGTAAAAGTGGCTGAATGCGTGGGGCTGGCGCTTGAGGCGATCGGTGGGACGGGTACGCCGCTGGGGCGAGAGCTGAATAGATTGTCGGGAGATTTCAGCGCTGCGCAGACGCTGGAGCAGCTTGATAGTCCGCTGACTGCGCTTAAGGATTATTTGAAAGATATTCAGTGAGTGATTGGGTTGAGGGCAAGTTTGATGCCTCTTTACACCGACTGATACTGGACAGTGGTTTAGTTGAAATGAAAATGGACCTGTCCCCCACTGATCGTTCCCGCGCTCCGCGTGGTAACGCATCCCGTGACGCTCCGCGTCACAATTAGCGGCAACACCTCTACTCTCAAAAATTACAGCCCCATCCCGCACTGCCTTGATCAGTTGAAAGGTAAATAAATCCGTCCCCTTTACGCTCAACTAGGTTACGGGCAACCTATGATCAGCCTGCAAGCCATATACAGGCTGCCGCTGTTGAGGCGGAAGCAATGCGATAGGTGCAAGAAATCTGACGACGTAACCGCCGATATGCGCCCGACTCGCGTTCTCCACATCAGATCGCACCAGGTGAGTAATCATATTTAGACGGACACTCAATTGCAGGCAGGCTCAGCTAACGCTAGGGTAGGCTAATGGACGATCTTCGCAACACGGGCGAAATATGAAAAAACTAATTACCCAGCGCCTCATTGATCATAGGATTTATTGGGCTATAAAGAAACGATTAAACTCTTACTTACTGAAGGCCCGGAGCAAAAAATACAACACCACGAATTACTTTAATTCCGAAGCACAAAATTTTAGAATTCTAAGAAGCACTTTAAGCGAAACACTTTGGTTAGTTATAGCGGCCATCGTTTTCGCTGTCGTTCTTCAAAAAACGAATGCATATACCACACCTTATTTTGAACATATTGGGCTCTCCGTGCCCAACGATGGAGATTACGTAACTTTCCTTTCCGCTGTAGGAGGAATAGGAGGCGTCTTTATTGGTTTGTACTACGCAGCATTGAGCTCGGTCGGAAGTGCTATATACGCGAAGGTACCAAACAATATCCGAGACTTACTAACACAGGAGCGATCCGGCACAGTATATATGCGTTTCCTATCAACCTTAACGCTTCTGTGCATAACGCTAATTACTTTTCGAGTGTGTGGACTTCCAAGAATCATAGCCGCAGTTCCGATTGTGGGATTGCTCGCAGGCGCGGGCGTCGTAGCATTTGTAAAGCTGGGAAAAAACGCCTTTAATTTGTTTGATCCTACAGCGCTTTCTCATCATGTATTTGAAGACATTCAAAAAAGCTTGTCTCTAGTACAAGTTAATGGCTACAGATGGAGCGACCCAGCCTTTCAAAATCACGCTTATAAGAAGGCGAGCAGAAGCATAGAAACGCTAAGACTCCTAATAGAAATCGCGGTCAAGGAGACTCATCAGAACGGTCGCTCGCTAGTTAAACTCATATGTTATACGCTGGACTTTTTGTCAAACTACGAACTAATGAAAAAAAACATCCCCTCCAACAGCTATTGGTATCCTGAACAATTTAAACACAAAGACTGGTATGCTACGCCTGGCTATAACGTAAAAATAGCCCATATAACAGGCACATCATTACAGCCGGATATGGTCAGACGCCATCACTGGATTGAAGAACAACTGCACCCATATATTCTACGCTCCCTTTCTGTAAATCTGGCGGAGGGGAGACACCTAGAAGCGATGCAAGTCTTAAGTAAAATAGAAAGCTACGTTTCAGTACTTGCTTATACGGGTGACATTACAAAAGCTTTTGATTTAATAGATCAAATATCCAAAACTGCAATTGAAGCATTCGCTTTAGAACCAGAAAAACCCAAACTTGCCAAGATAGAAACCCTATCAATAATTGAAGCAATCGCAACACTGCCAATTTCAATAGCATTAAACATGGCACAGCATGTTAGCAACAACTCTAGAGCAATACTTTCTGAGAAAACATCTAAAATCAACTGGCACACAAAGAGTTCAATTTACGCTCAAAATATTCCAACTCACCTTATCCCGCAAACCGAATGGCTCCAGACGCGAATAGATTTCGAAAAAACAACTGAGAGAAGGATTATTAGTCCATCTTGGTACCAATTAGAAATCATACTGTTAGCAGAGGCCAAAACATTAGCAAAATATATTGAAGAGTTCCCAAAGAGATCAAAGAAATACTACAACAATCTCGCTGAAGAATTGCAAAAATTACCGAATCCTTGGTTATATGCAGCTGCGCAAAGTCGTGAGCATGAGTTCTGGCATAAAGCTGAGAGAACTGTTGAACTTCTTAGTAACAACTGGTTGGAAATAGAGAATAAACGTCTGATTCAAGGGCTGCCGTGGCCAATAGTAGACATCTCAATCACAGAACAATCCCTGCATTCCAATCAAAAAGCGTTAATAAAAGCCATGGCTGCCCAAGGAATAATACTCGCAGACGCGGAGGTACCGCCTGAGTATCCAGATTATGCGGGGCAATTTCTGCACATTACCGGTGAAGCACTTTTTTCAGCTTTATGCAGCAACGATGCAAGCCTAATAAAGAATCTTTTTGGAATCTACATACTGGGATGCTTTTCTCGTTTCGAAAGGCTGAAGCCCAAAAATGGAGAGACCGAAAATGCCGAACATAAATTACATATAGCATCTGCAGCAATTATGGACCTGATGGAGTTAAGTGGTTATGCAAAGCTGCTTTCAGAACTTCATCAAAACATCAAAATTTGGGAGAACGTAAAAGACACTTGGAACCATTTGATTAAAGACGAACAGGGGAAAACAATAACTGCATATCTGAATTTAATAATCAAGTTCTCAAGAGCCGCATATGCAATCCCTCATCGAAGCGAGCTTAGGTTTGAGTGGGAAAGGGAAATTAATTCATTACTAGAAAAGATACCAAGAGAAGAAGTACAGGCAAACCACGACTTTTTCCTAGAAAGAGTCGCAGTACACCCAAGCAAGCTAGTGCAGTTCTCAGCAAAAGATCGTTATCAACATCTGCCTAGTGGCTTAAATATCTTCATTGTCTTCTTTTTTATTGAACTGGAAGGCCAGGAGAATTTTGAGTTAGATTGGGAGCAGCGTGACTTACTAAAACTGGTAGAAAAAGATCGCAAGGTACAGGGAGGAGAAAATCTTTGAGCCACTTAAACGGAAAGCCTAGTCGAGGCCTAAAATTAGTTCCTTTTTTTCGGAGCTTAGCTGACGAACATGTATTCCATTTATACGCTCAAATGTTCAGAGAAGATATCGCGCTGGCGGTAATGCCAATAGGTGGAAGGTCGAGAAGACACCCTAACTTTAAAGCGCAGATAACTGGATCAGACTCAGCCAGAGCCTCTGAATTTCTGCAGTCACTGAACGGGGACAGAGAGCGAAACATTAATCAAAGTGTGTGCAAAGCAATTGACAAGCTAGTTAAGGATTTAGTTTGGAACGGAAGCTCACTATATGAGATTTTCGAGCGAGAAGAGAAACCAAATATCATCTACATCTCCGAGGATCGAACATTTTGTTTACCGTGGTTCACTGTTCAGCTTGTGCCGCGAGCAGATCAGGCAGAATGGCAAGTTAGGTATGCGATAATAAGAAACTCCAATGTATGGAGACTGTCAATACCAGACTCACTTGGAGGAAAACACGCATACAAAAAAACTATAAAAACCTTGAGCGCGGTTACATCCGGCGCCCTACCAGAGTTTGCACGCATAGACATGAGCTTAGGAATTAAAAACTCAAGCTTCAGCGTGCAAGAGTACGACCTACTGCAAACAAAAGCTATAAACAAAGCAACCGAAGCATGGAGCTGGAATAGAAGAGACATATCTAGCGACAAGCAAACCGAATATCATTCAGCATACAAGAGAGCGAAGTTTCGGCATGCACAGGCACTTCTAAGAGAACATATTACAAACGAGTTAAATAAGTTATTTGCGATATTGGAATTTGATTGCCAGTTATCAATTTCTGGAATTCCCACCTCTGGAGAAATCGAACTAAATTTAAAAAAACTTGAGAAAGGTGAAATCGACTTTAGTGAGCTATACGATCAAACATCCGTATAATTGATATTTTACGAAAAACCTTACACATTGATGTTGGCTGGGATGCCAGATAGATACTCAAAATATCAGTTAGGTTGAGGCTCTACCGCCAGTGAAAGCGTATGGGATTCCGACCTCATATGAAGGAGAAAATCTAAAGGTCCCCGGGCGCTCTTCTGGTCTAAGATTCCGTCTAGAAACCAGAATCAAGCACTCATCGATACTAGCCATGGAGTACAGGGATGCACCTCTTGATGATCGACACATGCGTATGGCTGGAGGTGTCTTCGAAAAAAAGCGAGATCCCTATCCTGGGTCTCATCGAGCATTTGGTAGACCGTGAGATCGTCACACTGCTGGTTCCAGATCTCGTAAAGGAAGAGTACGAACGAAACAAAGATCGCGTAGCAAACCAGACGCGCCAGCGACTCACTCAAGAATGCAAACTGGTGAGAGAAATCGTTGAAGCCTTCGGTGGTGCGGATAAGCTCCAGGCAATCAATACGATTGACGATGTGAAACACAGGCTGCCGATACTCTCGGAAGCGAACTACATGACAATTCACCGTGTAGAAGATCTGTTCGCCAAAGCCATCGCCACTCCCGTTTCTGATTCAGCAAAACTCAAAGCCGCTAACCGAGCAATTGACAAACTAGCTCCGTTCCATAAGAGCAAAAACAGCATGGCTGATGCGGCCCTCATTGAGGTCTTCGACGAGTTCCGACGCGCAAACCTTCACGACTTTGAGTCTTTCCGGTTCATAACCGTCAATTACACGGACTTCTCTGATGGCGACCATCGCAAGCCCCACCCGGACTTCTCCGAGATATTTGCTGAGCCGTCGTCTCAATTCTTCATCACCCCCAATGCCGCACTAGCCGATCTGCTCACACCTGACGATTTAGATTTTGAAGTCGATAACGGCTGGGAGGAGGAAACCCGAGGGCTGTTCGAAATACTCGAAATGCTGGACGAACTCACCGACAAAATTTGGTACAGCCGACATTGCCTGAGAGCAGAGGGTATTGAGACCGGTCGTATACAACTCATACCTGAAGGTGCAGAGAGAGCCAACGGATCGGAAATCCACGAGCACATCTGGGCAGGTGCGTTGAAAGCGGCGGAGGAAGTCGAGGGCAGACATCCAGATTTGGGGCCCTGGGACGATTTTGAGTGGGGAATGCTCAACGGAAAACTATCTGCTCTCCGCTGGGTTCTCGGTGAGGAATGGGATAATCTCGACACCTGAAGCATGGTGGGGATCATAGCGGCAAGCTTCAGCAAAACTTTTCGTGTATCCCTCCTTGTATCCCAAGTTTTATAATCCGTCTGCAAGCCACGGAAAATATGGAACTCTCGAGTCTCCCTCGGGCACTAAATTAAAAAAGACCTTGAAATTCAAGGTCTTTTTTTGTGTGAAAAAACGGGACAGCTTTATTTTCATACCAGTTTTTCCACCAACTAAAATGGGCGACCTAAACAAGGTCGCCCATTCTTCATACCAACAACACCTCCACCTGCAATCGTCGCCCCACCACATCCAGCAAATCACAACCATCGCGCAGTGAAGTCACCAGCACCCGCGCCAGCTCACTGTGAACCCCCTCGCCCACGGCGATGTTCTCCAGCAGTTGAGTCGCAGTACGGATGCGGTAGGCCGCGGTTTCGTGCAGCACATCGAGTGGCGCTTGGGTATCGATCAGCAGTGACGGGATGGTGCAGTCAATGCCGGTGACTGGCATGTATCGATCCATGACAAACCTCCATTGGGTAAACGAGCGCGGTCATTCAGTGGTGGACAGCGGACTGACTCTCAACCGCTTCATCGGGCTGGTCAAGGTGGTCCAGCGCTCGGTTTACCAGCAACTCGGCCAGCACGGCCAACTGCTGAATCGCCAGTGCCATATTACGCCGCGAGCCTTCGAGTTCGAACGCTAGGTCGGTGGTCATGGCGTTAATAGAGGCGAGGGTTTCGCTGGCGTGGACCAGCAAGGTTGGCGTGTCTACATCGGGGACAATGGTGAATACATGGCTGACGGGATCAGGGTGACTGGGGTTACGCAAACGGGCACTGACGGCGCGTTGGGCGGTTTCGCTGAGCGGGATGGGATCTACGGGATCAGAGGTAGACGAGGTCGGGACTTCGGGCGGATTGGGGGTGACCTTTTTCATGGCAGAACTCCTTACGTTGGTTAACGAAGCTGCCAGCCCCTGCTGTCAAACAGGATTGGGTGGCAACTGTACGCGGGTTGACAGACCAGGAACGTAAGCACCTGGTGCACCCGAAGATGCCCCACGCACAGCCGCCAGAACGAAACTGCACGCGGGAAAGCATGCCGTTTTATCAAGAGGAGTGAAAGCTACGTTTCTCAGCCTGTCAAAGCCGATCGCTGATGCGCAGCGACACCTGAAGGCTATCCCTGAAGAAGAGCTGCCGCCAGTTCATGGAAGGCACTACGGTTTGCGGGAAATGTCCTAGGACGAGGGGAAACGCGGGACAGATAAGGTTTCATCACATTCATGATCGTGGTCTGTCCCCGTTTCTTTCCTGATACCGGTTGGTGAGGTGTGATGTTTGTGGGGGCGGATTGTTTGGGATGATGGCTGGGTATTCAGCATTGGTGTTGGCTGATCTGGCGCTATCGCGAGCAAGCTCGCTCCCACAGGGGTTGTGCGTGCTGACTGGGATTTGGGGAACACGGGACAGACCACGATCATGGGTATGAGAAAACGTAGCCTGCCCCCCTTCTTTGCCCTACGCTGCTGATCGGCGTTGTCGTCGGCTTATCTTTTTCCACGGACGGTACGGAACACACAAAGGAGAACACTATGAAGCAGACGCTATTCGCTGGAACGCAGGGCAATCTTGCTGTGATTGAAGCAGGGCACGGCGAAGGTTTGCCGGTGCTCTTCCTCCATGCGGACTCCGGTCGAGCAAGCCAGTGGGCGGAAATGCTCGAACCTATCGGACGCGACAGGAAAGTCTATGCCCTTGATTCACGGGGCAGCGGAGACAGCTCCCCGGCTGCAGATGGTGACTATTCATATGCAGGGCGTGCGCAGGACATCATCGATACAGCCGCCGCCTTCAAGCTTGAGCGTTTCATCATCGTGGCCCACAGCGGAAGTGGCGCCGCAGCACTGGACTATGCCGCCAGATACGCCGACCGCGTGGCTGGCGTGTTCCTGCTTGATCCCGCGACCGATCCAAGGGCACTTCCCTATGAGGTTCGCGCCGGAATGCTGGAGGCGCTTGCAGGGCCTGCGAGCCTTGATGTGCAACAGGGGTTCTACGCCACGATCGCGGGCAATAACGTAAAGGTAACGTCCAGAGTTCTGGAAGATTGTGCTGCGGTCGATGCAGCGGCACGGTTGGGGTTTGCGGTGGCGTTCGCCAATTGGAACCCGGAACCCGCACTGGATGCATGGAAAGGTCCTGTTTTTCTGCTGGTCAGTAGCGCGAACGACAATCCCAATGCGCTCTACGCGTTACGACCGGAGTTACCCCACGCCGTGGTGGCGGATACGGGACACTGGATACAGCTCGACCAGCCCGAAAAGGTCGAGCGGGAAATCCTGCGTTTCATCGCTAGCGTTCGATAGAGAAGTTGTTGGGAAGTACAGGGGCAGGTCAAAGCGCCCCACTTTCACCCGAGATGAAAGTCTTTTTCAGCGTATTACCAAGCGCTTGCGAACGCCCATGGGCTAAGACAGACTCCTCGCCTTTCCAGACTCGACAAGGATGCGAGCATTGAAGTTTGAGAATGACCAGTTTTCCGGCAACCATGGAATTGTCTTCAACGTATCGCGCTTCACCCTGTCAGCCAGCGAACGGGGTAGCCTCAGAACGCTGCATTTTGGTGAAACGAAAGCCGCCCACTATGAAGTGAGCAATCTTGTGGTGGAGCTGTACGACAAAATGCTCGCCAAGGATTTGCCCTGCCAAATGATGGTCGGGATCTCCAAACCCCTGACCCGGCCACAGGGGGATTTACTCAATGCCCAACGAACGAGTATCGCCATCCTCACCAGTGGTGTTTTCGCCGCAGCGAATCAAGGCGGATAGACCATGAGCGAATATGGCTTGTATGCCGGTGCTTACGCGGTGTTCCTGCTGTTCTTCTTCTATCTGAAATCCTACCGCCTCAGAAAATGGCTGGGCATCACCCTGTTCGTTCTGGGGTTTATGAGTATTTTCATGCTGCCGCCTTTCATTGCCGGCTTCGATCTGGGCATCGCTTCGACCTATGCCATCGGTAGCGGGACGGGGCTGTTTTTTAGTCGGGCCCGGTATGTGGAATGAGCCAGGTGCTCATTAATAATCGGCCACTCTCGAGATCGAAGTACGGATTTCATGCCGGGAGGCGTGGTAGGAGAACTAGCATAGGACTGGCAACCCGTCCAACTACGCAGATGAGTCGCAGACGCTTCGCATCATCTGCTTACTGCGAATCACGCTCGACGTGCCATCAATAACATCGAGGCGGCAGCCGACAACAAACCAGCGCAACAACGGTTGAAAATTTGCTTACCCTGAGGCAGGGCAAACCAACGTCGCATATACAATCCGATGAACGCATAGATGCCAATGGCAATCCACTCCAATACCAAAAACAGAAGACCTAACAACGCAAACTGAGAACCCATGTCTGCCGTTGGGTCGACGAATTGAGGTAAGAACGCGGTAAAAATCAGGATGGTTTTAGGGTTGCTGGTGGCCAGCTTGATTTTAGGCTTATCAATGACTGCTTTCGAAGCAGTCAATGGAATAAACGCCATGGCCGTGCTGGCCGAGCGTGAACGGATGACCCTGTTCTTGATCGGCTCGACGCTCCGGGAAATCCTGGCAGGCTTGCGGGCACTGGCGAGCCTCACGCCCGCGAGGGCTGATGATCAGAACAGCCCGCCCAGGGAAATCGTCGCGCCGCCTCCAGCCTGCAGCCCCACGTTAAGGCCAGCAGCGATGATCACTCCTTTGGCCGAGCGCAGCAGGCGCGCCGTGCTGTCGTGAGGCAGGAGCATGCTGCCCATTGGCGTCAGCGTGGCGGCGGCCGTGGCCAGCAGCTTGGGGTCCAGACCGAACAGCATGGCCGAGCCGCTGGCCCCACCGAGCAGGCCCACGCCCCCTTCAATGAACACACAAGCGCCTTGGAAGTCCTCGCGGAGCAGACCGCGGGCAGCGATCGAGTCTGCAACCAGCACTTTGCCGAACGCCGGAAAGTCTTCGCTTGCGCCCGCTGCCCCGACGCTCTTGCCCCGCACGTGCAAGTTGACCTTGCCGAACCGCGGCAGGCGCGCGCCCACGCCCACGCCGACCCCGACCGAGCCATAGCGAAACTGCTGGTCGACCCCCTTGGGGTCGGTCAGTGTCAGTGCACCGCCAGCGGCGGCCGCGAACACTACGGTCAATCCGCCACTGCTGGCAGTCTTGTAGCGCCAGTCACTGACAGTTACAGGTAATGGGATTTGCATTTGAATGTCCTTATTTGGGCCGCGCCATCTGGCGCCGGCGAATCCATGCGGCCACGTGGTAGCCGCCCCCTGCGGTGAACACGATTGCGAACAGGCCCGCCAGCAGGCTCGCGCCCCACAGCGCGCCATGGTCTTCGATGATCGCGGTGCTGGAGGGTGCATCGGCGCGGTAGAGCACTGTCACTGAGTCGCCCACCGCGTAGCCGAATATAAACCCGCTCTCGGGGTAGCTGAACGCCTTGCCCGTGGCGTCGGTGAAGTCAATTTGTGGGTGGCTGCCGCCCGCGTTCAGGGCGCTGACATGCCCTTCGGCGCGTTGCGCCTGGGCCAGAAAGCCCAGCCGGTCTTCGACCAGCCATAGGGTGAGGTAGAGCAGACACAGGCCCAGCGGGATGAAAATCAGCGCGCGGGGCAGATCGCCCCGGTCAGAAGATGGCGTCTTGGTCATGGCAGGTCCCTTGCATCGTCCGTAAACGCCGGCTATTACAATGAGCCGGCGGGAATCTGTCAATCGGATGGGAAAGAACTGCGCCTGGCGCTGCCCAGCGTTCATATCGGTGCCATTGCGTTTACTGACTTCGGCATGATCCAGGGCTGTCTACCGCGATTTTGGCTTTCGCAGCGCTGTATTTCTTTCTGTTAAATCTCGGGTGTGTCGCCGCACCAACCCGGCTGTACGCGCATTTCTGGACGTGTTGATCAAGTTGCGTTGAAAGAGATATTCGTCGTTTCCAATAGGCGATTCTAATGGGCCGTTTCTGGCTGTGGATTCAACCAGTCAGCGGAATTTAGATTGTCCATCGTTAGGGTTGCCTGCGGCGACGAGGAATTCCTGCTTGCCAGCGCCCAAAGACCTAACGGGGCATTTTTTGACTCGGCTTCCGCTCGTGGTTCAGCCCTCCACAACTGGTATGCCAAGTAAAAAAGGTAGACCGCGCCAACTATTTTGATCCCATAAAAGACTAGCTCTGAGGTTTGCAACACTACGGCCAAGCCTGCCGAAACCAGCGCAATCATCAGCGCGAACGCCAGCAAGCGACCAACACCTGCCATGCATGATGTGCGGTATCCGTAGCGTGTTGCATTGCTGATAGACAGCAGGTTGTCAGGCCCTGGCGCCATATTCAGGGCAAAGCAGGCGGGCAGGAATAACGCTAGCGTCGCAAGATTCATATGGATATCCATCACCATTTTGCGTCAATCCTACATTTGAACAGGCCGCATGTGCCACCGTCCTTAGGGCTATGAGCGGTGGCGTATTCAAACAGGTGTGTCCCCCGGACGCTTACCCTGATTTACCCACAGCAACCAGCACAGTCATCGCAGAAAGCAGCCCTATAGCGCTCCATTGCACCAACACAAGTTTCTGCTTGAGTGGACCCGGAAAGTTGTTTACGTCCTCTGTACTGAGAGTGCCGCGTCTGATGTAGAAATTCGCAAACGTAACGAGTCCAGACGCACCGCCGACTAACAGCAGTCTTCCCCATACTCCTCCGTGTTTTAGTGCAGCCAACTTAGTTCCAGCGGAACTGTTCTTGAGGTGCTCCAGGATCAAGTCCATCTTGGTGTGTGCAATATAGATCCAGACGATCAACAGAGCGATCACCATGCCGCACAGACCACCGACAATGAGCTCAGCGGTATTCATTTCATGACCTCGAAAACCATTTCACCTGCCAACTCGCCAGTAGCACCGCCTAAACACCTGGTCTCTGTCATTTTCCGCGAGCGAAGTATAATTTGTGAAGGAAGCTGGTTGTATAGCGGTACATAGCCACCTATAAAATGACTGACCGACTGACTTTCCTTCATTGACCTTCCTTTACGCCCGGCACCAACCGCCACTATAGGCCAAAAGAGCCATTCGAATATGCATATGAAACAGGGGCAACTCAGTACACAGCAACATTAAATAAAACCCAATTTAACAGCCACCCCGAAACTGATCATTACCAATAACAGCCAAATCACGCTCCATTGCATTACTGCTAACTTGCGTTTAAGGGAGGCGGGAAAATTGACTAAATCTTCAGAACTTAGCTCGCCCCTTTTCAAATAAAATCCAGGGAAGGTAACAATTCCCGAAATGCCACCGACGAGCAGAAGTTTTCCCCAAGGCCCACCATGTCGAAGCGGAGCACGAGACATGATGGCTGAGCAACTTTTCAGATGCTCCAACATCAAATCCATTTTCGTGTAGGCCAGATGCAGACAGACGCCTATCCAAAGAAAAATCCCTGCCAGATCAATGAGGGCAATGGATAGGAGTACCTTATCAACAACGTTCAAACTCATTTGCCCGCCTCATAGATCTTCTCACCGGCCCATTCGCCTGTAGCCCCTCCAAGGGCGCCCCCAGCGTATGAGCCTGCCGCTACAACTATGACGCCACATGCTAGCGTTGCCATGCCACCTGTGGGTACGCCCAAGCCAACGCAGATAACTCCTGCTGTGGAACCGGTCAAAAACGCACCAGTAGCAGCACCACCAGCCACTCCACCAACGAAGTTACCACTCTCGGTGTATTTGATCTTTTCACAGGCGTCTTTGTTGCCTGCCGCACAGACTTCTTGAACCTTCATGTAAGACGCACCGCCCCCTACGGCTGTGCCAATCCAGCCGCCGTACTTAACAACTTTGGCCGCTTTGGCTACACCTTCCGAGTGCGTGGCATAACCTGGAATCTGCCCCGGAGCGCCGGCTAAACCCCAGTGGTGCACCAAGCTTTTACTTGATATTCCAAGAGCTGTTTTCAGGCTCGGATGATCTGGGAAGCCGATGCCCTTTCTGGTTAGCCCGGTGAGCTGCCTATCGAGCTTGGCAAACAGTCGTGCACGCTCAGCAAAGAACTCTGGGCTACGCAAGTGGCCGTCACGTTGGAAGCTTTTCTGGTGCAAGGTCTCAATATCTTTCAGAGAGGTTTTCACGTCTTCCAAGTTCTTGGCGAAGATTGATTCAGCAACCCCGATTGATGTTGAGCCTTTTGAAAGAATGGATTCTATTTCGCTCCGATGGCGAACCATGAAGCTGGCGTCTTCGTCGCTCATGGGCTTGAGTGCAGCGTCCACCTTCTGAGCTGCTTCCATGAGCAGTGCTTCTTCGCGTGTGCATTGCGGGTTATTCGGATCGCTCAAGACGATGAGTTGGCCGGGCTTGGCGTAGCCGGTTACGTGTGGGTTGAGTCGCTTGAATTTCTCAAGCGTTGCTCCATCTGGTTTATCGAACAATGCAGATTCGAGAGCAGAGCGCGGCATGACTTCCTGAACGATGTAGAAGCCAGGTTCAGCCGGCTCTTTTGCAGCTACGGGCTTCTTCGCTGGGGCTTCAGGGTATTGCGACCAGTATTTGGCGTGCAGGTCTGTAGGTTCACCACCGCGATAAGGTTTATTTCTCGGTGAGTTTGCGAGGGCGGGTCTAGGTACGTTTCCGTATTCGCTCATGAATCATCCTTGTTCGTCCTTGGGAATCCTGACTTAAGTCTGGGCCTAATGACCCTATCCAAAAACTCAAGCATTGGCTGCAAGACAAATCCTAAATGCTCTGCCAAAACTCCTGATCCCTGTCATTTTGTTTTGAGAAACCCGTTTCGAAATCTCCACCGTCGAATTCCTCCCGCTGAACTCAGTCGTCACCTTCCCCGTCTGCGATCCTTTTTGCATAACCCCTAAAGCAAAAAGGCATAAATCCCCTCCAGAGACGGCGCCTTCGGCCACACTCTTCTAGACTTAACGGGTAGTCGTAGAAAGAACCAAACACGTCGCTTTCGTGCAGATGATTCAAAGGCGGCGTGGCAAGCTGCCCTATATGCCCTGAAGAGGTGCGGCAAAGACCGTACCGGGCCCAACAAGATGCCCGCTCAGGGTGCCTGGCCAACGGCCTGAAAATGCCACGATACCGTGACGTGGCGTGAACGCCGCAGCCGACACTTTCGGACAACCGACAACCACCTGGTTTGCCCGTGATCGTGAGGAATGCTGTATGCCTGATGAGATGTTGCACCTGTCTATGGTCAACAACCTGCTGGAGCGCCACAAGGGTTCGCCCGGCGCGCTGTTGCCGATCCTTCATGATATTCAGGAGGGCATCGGTTACATCCCCGATGCCGCCGTCCCCGAGATTGCCCATGCGCTGAACCTGAGTCAGGCCGAGGTTCGCGGGGTGATCAGCTTCTACCATGACTTCCGTACCGCCCCTCCGGCGCGGCATATCCTGCGCTTGTGCCGGGCCGAGTCCTGCCAGAGCCGCGGTGCCGAGCAGCTCGCGGCGCAATTGCGTGAACGCCTGCAACTGGACGACCACGGCAGCAGTGCCGACGGCAGCATCAGCCTGCGCCCGGTGTATTGCCTCGGTGCCTGCGCCTGCTCGCCGGCCCTTGAGCTGGATGGTCAGGTGCATGCGCGCCTCAGCGCCGAGCGCCTCGATGCCCTGCTCGACGCTTGTCTGGAGGACGCATGATGCCGAGTCTTTATCTGCCCTGTGATTCGCTTGCCCGTGCCGTGGGCGCCGATGAGGTGGCCGTGGCCCTGGCCACTCAGGCCCGCGAACGCAATCTGCCGCTGGACCTGCAACGCACCAGTTCTCGTGGTCTGTACTGGCTGGAACCACTGCTGGAAATGGACACGCCGCAAGGCCGTATCGGCTTCGGCCCGCTGACCGCCGCCGATGTGCCATCGCTGCTCGATGCGCTGCAAGGCGAGCCGTCCGCCCATCCACTGGCTTTGGGCCTGGTGGAAGAATTGCCTTACCTGAAGTCGCAACAACGCCTGCTGTTCGCCCGCGCCGGTATTACCCGGCCACTGTCGCTGGACGATTACCGCGCCCATGGCGGTTTCGAGGGTTTGACCCAGGCCATCGCCCTGGGCGGTGAGCAAACCGCGACCGCCGTGTTCGATTCGGGCCTGCGTGGCCGTGGCGGCGCGGCCTTCCCCGCCGGGATCAAATGGCGCACGGTGCGCGGCACTCAGGCGGCGCAGAAATACATTGTGTGCAACGCCGACGAAGGCGACTCCGGCACTTTCGCCGACCGCATGTTGATGGAAGGTGACCCCTTCCTGTTGATCGAAGGCATGGCCATTGCCGGCATCACCGTCGGCGCCAGCTACGGCTACATCTATGTGCGCTCGGAATATCCACAAGCCGTGGCCACATTGCGCGAGGCGCTGGACATCGCCCGGGCGGCCGGTTACCTCGGCGCCAATGTCGGCGGCAGCGGTCTAGCCTTTGATATGGAAGTGCGGGTCGGTGCCGGCGCTTACATCTGCGGTGAAGAAACCGCGCTGCTCGACTCGCTCGAAGGCAAGCGCGGGATCGTCCGCGCCAAGCCGCCGATCCCGGCGTTGCAGGGCCTGTTCGGCCTGCCGACCCTGGTGCACAACGTGCTGACGCTGGCCTCGGTGCCGATGATTATGGCCAAGGGCGCTCAGTTCTATCGCGATTACGGCATGGGCCGTTCGCTGGGCACCATGCCCTTCCAACTGGCGGGCAATGTTCGTCACGGCGGTTTGGTAGAGCGGGCCTTTGGCCTGACCCTGCGCGAACTGGTGGAAGAGTACGGCGGCGGTACCGCCAGTGGACGACCGCTGAAAGCCGCACAGGTTGGCGGCCCTCTCGGCGCCTGGGTGCCACCGGGGCAATTCGACACGCCGCTGGATTACGAAGCGTTCGCCGCCATCGGCGCCATGCTCGGTCACGGCGGTGTGGTGGTAGCTGACGACAGCCTCGACATGGCCCACATGGCGCGTTTCGCCATGCAGTTCTGCGCCGAGGAATCCTGTGGCAAATGCACCCCCTGCCGCATCGGCTCGACCCGCGGCGTGGAGGTGATCGACCGCCTGCTGGCCGCGCCTGACCAGAGCAGTCGCGATGAACAGGTGATCATCCTCAAGGACCTGTGCGACACCCTGCAGTACGGTTCGCTGTGCGCGCTGGGCGGCATGACTTCCTATCCAGTGGTCAGTGCCCTCAAGTACTTCCCCGCTGACTTCGGTCTGCAAGCCTCGGAGGCCGACCAATGATCACTCTCTTCGACCCGAACACCGATATCGATCTGGGCACCCCGGCTCGCCACAGCGAAGTGCAGATCACCCTGAACATCGACGGCCAAAGCATCAGCGTGCCCGAAGGCACGTCGGTGATGCGCGCCGCCGCAATGCTCGGCACCACCATTCCCAAACTGTGTGCCACTGACAGTCTGGAAGCCTTCGGTTCCTGCCGCATGTGCCTGGTCGAGATCGACGGCATGCGCGGTTACCCGGCGTCCTGCACCACGCCGGTCAGCGAAGGCATGAGCGTGCACACCCAGACGCCAAAGCTCGCGACCCTGCGCCGCAACGTCATGGAGCTGTACATCTCCGATCACCCGCTGGACTGCCTGACCTGTTCGGCCAACGGCAACTGCGAGCTGCAAACCGTCGCCGGCCAGGTCGGCCTGCGGGAAGTGCGTTACGGCTACGAAGGCGAGAACCATCTGGACGACCAGAAGGACACCTCCAACCCCTATTTCGACTACGACCCGAGCAAGTGCATCGTCTGCAACCGCTGCGTGCGCGCCTGTGAAGAAACCCAGGGCACCTTTGCCCTGACCATTACCGGGCGTGGTTTCGAATCCCGGGTCGCGGCCGCCGGTGGCGAGAACTTCCTCGACTCGGAATGCGTGTCCTGCGGCGCTTGTGTACAAGCCTGCCCGACCGCGACGCTGATGGAAAAAAGCGTGGTAGAGCTGGGTCAGCCCGAACACAGCGTGATCACCACCTGCGCCTATTGCGGCGTGGGCTGCTCGTTCCGCGCCGAGATGAAAGGCGACCAGGTCGTGCGCATGGTCCCTGACAAGAATGGCCAGGCCAACCACGGCCACTCCTGCGTCAAAGGGCGCTTTGCCTGGGGCTACGCGACCCACCCGGATCGCATCACCAAGCCGATGATCCGCAAGCACATCAACGACCCTTGGCAGGAAGTCAGCTGGGACGAAGCGGTGACCTACGCCGCCAGCGAATTCCGCCGCTTGCAGCAAAAATACGGCCGCGACTCCATTGGTGGCATCACCTCCAGCCGCTGCACCAACGAAGAAACCTACCTGGTGCAAAAACTGGTGCGCGCCGCGTTCGGCAACAACAACGTCGACACCTGTGCGCGGGTCTGCCACTCGCCGACCGGCTATGGCCTGAAACAAACCCTGGGCGAATCCGCCGGCACCCAGAGCTTCGACTCGGTGATGCAAGCCGACGTGATTCTGGTGATGGGCGCCAACCCGAGCGACGCCCACCCGGTGTTCGCCTCCCAGCTCAAGCGCCGCCTGCGTGAAGGTGCGCGGCTGATCGTCATCGACCCACGCCGCATTGATCTGGTGGACACGGTGCATGCCCGCGCCGAACTGCACCTGGCCCTGCGTCCGGGCACCAACGTCGCCATGCTCAACGCCCTGGCCCACGTCATCGTCACCGAAGGCCTGCTCAACCAGGCCTTTATCGACGCCCGTTGCGAAGGCAGCGATTTCGCCCAGTGGAAGGCGTTCGTCAGCCGTGCGGAAAACTCGCCGGAAGTCCTTGGCGAGATCTGCGGCGTCGCCGCTGCCGACATCCGCGCCGCCGCCCGGCTGTATGCCACCGGTGGCAATGCGGCGATCTACTACGGCTTGGGTGTTACCGAACACAGCCAGGGCAGCACCGCGGTCATGGGCATCGCCAACCTGGCCATGGTCACTGGCAACATCGGCCGCGAAGGCGTGGGCGTGAACCCGCTGCGTGGGCAGAACAACGTTCAGGGCTCCTGCGACATGGGCTCCTTCCCGCACGAGTTGCCCGGCTATCGGCACATCTCCAACGAGGTGGTACGAGCGCAATTCGAACAAGCCTGGAACGTTACGCTGCAACCCGATCCGGGCCTGCGTATTCCCAACATGTTCGAAGCCGCCCTGGGCGGCAGCTTCAAGGGTTTGTATTGCCAGGGTGAAGACATCGCCCAGAGCGACCCGAATACCCAGCACGTCACCGCGGCCCTGTCGGCCATGGAATGCATCGTGGTGCAGGACATTTTCCTCAACGAAACCGCCAAGTTCGCCCACGTGTTCCTGCCGGGCAGCTCGTTCCTCGAAAAAGACGGCACCTTCACCAACGCCGAGCGACGCATCTCCCGAGTGCGCAAGGTCATGGAACCGCTGGGCGGCAAGGCCGACTGGGAAGGCACGGTGGCCCTAGCCAACGCCCTCGGTTACCCGATGAACTACCAGCATCCATCGGAAATCATGGATGAAATCGCCAGCCTGACGCCGACCTTCACCAACGTCAGCTACGCCTCGCTGGATCGCCACGGCAGCCTGCAATGGCCGTGCAACGCCGCAGCACCAGACGGCACGCCGACCATGCACATCGAGGAATTCGTGCGCGGCAAAGGACGCTTCATGCTCACCGGCTACGTGCCCACCGAGGAAAAGGTCAACAGCCGCTATCCGCTGCTGCTGACCACCGGGCGGATCCTCAGCCAGTACAACGTCGGCGCCCAGACCCGGCGTACCGAAAACGTCGCCTGGCACGACGAAGACCGCCTGGAAATCCACCCGACCGACGCCGAGAGCCGTGGCATCAACGAAGGTGACTGGGTTGGCATTGGCAGCCGCGCCGGACAAACCGTACTGCGTGCGCGGATCACCGAACGAGTAGCCCCGGGCGTGGTGTACACCACCTTCCACTTCCCGGAATCGGGGGCCAACGTCATCACCACCGACAACTCCGACTGGGCCACCAACTGTCCGGAGTACAAGGTCACCGCCGTGGAAGTCAGCCGCGTCTACCACCCTTCCGAATGGCAAAAACGCTATCAGGAGTTCAGCGACGAACAACAACGCCTGCTCGACGAACGCCGCCAGGCCCGCGCTGCCGGAGCAAAAGCCGAGGTACGCCGATGAGCACCGCCAACCTGATCAAAATGGCCAACCAGATCGCCCAGTACTTTGCCAGCGAGCCGGACCAGAAACAGGCCGTGCTCGACGTGCGTAATCATATGAAAATGTACTGGACGCCCGGCATGCGCAAGGAATTGCTGGCCTGGCAGACAGAGCATCAAGGGGCAGACTTGCACCCGCTGGTGCAGGCGGCAGTCAGTGAGGCGGGCTGGGAGGCTTAGGTTCATCTGATCCATTGAAATTGCCCCTTGGCCTGTGAAGACAGGCCAAGGGGCAAACTCATGCTCTGCTTGATAACCCCCCCCCGTTCTTCCCCCCTCCAAAACCACCGTCCTCTGTTATTTGCAGCATTTCCTGCTGCAGATCAAATAACGCATATCAACACTGACCTGATATTTCCAATTCATCCAAGGGCTGCACATTTCCCGGGGTGAGTATTGGGCGCCCGACTATACTAAGAAGGTTTAGTACATAGTGATGAATGCTGTGGGTGGAGGCATTAGACGTGATGGAAGTTTATATATGGCCACCCTTGGAAGTTGGTGATTAATATTAATTATTCATGATGCCTTGGTGCAGCGGAGAGGACTTTATATGAACACCCTGTTGAATGAACTGCACACTTACCATCATGAGGCGGCTAAAAAAATTACCCAGATCAAAGGATTACTGGGAAAAATGAAACATGAGTCCGCCGATGCCGATGATCGCAAGCTGTTGTTTCAGGAACTGGAAGCCTTGCACGGTGACGCAGAGCGGCATCACCATGAAAATGAAGAGATTATCCGGCGGGCCTTGCTGGAGACCGAGGCACCGATCCATCCACGGGTCAAGGATATCGAGCGCGACCATCTGGCATTTGGGCGCATTGCTGGACAACTCAAGGCGTTGGAAGATTCAACTCAGGAAATGAAAGTGATCGCTGATACCATCGATGACTTTATCAAGAAATACTATGATCATATGGAGTCCGAGGAGAACATCTTCTTCCCGATGGCAGATAAGTGGCTGTCAGAAACCCAGTGGCAGGAAGTAAGGAGTCAGTGGCATTAAGCGGAATGCTCAACATCTTCATTAAAGAGTGGATTATTGCTTAATGCCTGAGCTCACAACGTCAATGAAAATACGGGACAGACTACGATTTTGGATGTGAGACAACGTAGCCTGTCCGCGTTTTTATGTGGCAGGGAGCGCCAGCAATGACTTACAGAGCCTCTCCATACAACAGGGCGATTTCGTATCCATCCATTCCGAGACTGCCCTGGTGAATGGCAACACCGCCGTCAGTACCGGGAATCCTGTGCTGCAAAATCCGGAAATATGCCGCGTTGCGCACACCGTTCAAATGCCCACCATTACTGGCGTAGTAAGGGAAGGTTTCCGGATGCAAGGTCCAACCGGCGGCTCTTGCATAGGCCAGGGCAAGTCGCTGACCAGCATTGCTTGCATAAACGTTGAAGCCCTCATTGCGAAAGACCTCCGCGGCCAGTGTGGTGGGCAGCAACGTATAGTGGGTATACGAAAGGCCATTGACTCCTTTATCGGGTCCGCCACACCAATCTGTGGTGTTGCTCCGGCAGATCTCAGCCGCCATTGACCCATCTAACGACACCTGACTAAGCATCAGGGCGCTCCATCGATTTTTTGCCTTCTCCATGAGGTGACGGTCATTGAGATAGGCGGCACTGCTGGCTTCAAGCAGCACACCCCAGTTGCCAAAGTTGTTTGCTCGCGATGCGACCGACAGGGGCAGCACTCGTTCGCGCAGGAAACTCTTGAACGCAGCGTCATGCCACTGACTGTCAGCACGCAGCATCACCGCGGCCAACACATACTTGGGAAACGTGAAGTTGAAATCGGCGGTACCTTGCCCACGGTCGATGTGTTGCACACCTGCCGCCCACGCATCGAGTATGCGCTCACTGGTTTTCGCGTATTGCCGATCGCCGCTCAGCGCAAAACACAGCGCCTCTTGATAGGCGACGTTACCGTCGTCTCCCAGTGACTTGGCGATGCGTTGCTCGCCTGCCCGGTCGACATAATGCGCTGGCGGGGTGAAATCAGCGACTGGATGCGGGGTGTAGTCGAGGTTCCGATCGCACGTCGCACGCAGTGCGGACCACCGCCCTGGTGACGTGCGTAGCGAGTCGACCAGTTCCGCACTTGGCCAGGCTGCCTGCTGGCTGGGCGCTGCGGTTTTGGAAGACACGTCATGTTGAGCTTCCTGGGCAACGCAGCCCGTACAGACCTGAATCCAGAGGACAGCGGCAGCCAGGTTTCGAACTCTGGTGGATAGCCGGTTTGGCACGATTTTACGAAGAATCATACAGTGGGCGTCCGTTCGCGTTTATCAACGCATGGAAGGTTTCCAGATGTGCCTCGGCCCCAATTCATTTGATAGCGGTCGTTCACCAACCGGGGGCCGCCGTGCGCCCAGGCCTTATTCGGGAAATTGACTTGAATTGCATCAGGGCTTTCACGATTGATCCTCAGGCCAGATGATTCGGCGCCTTGATTGGCACTTGCTGTTGGATTGCCCAAAGCTCGCTTGGTTCTGTACGAAAAAACCTTTCAGGAACAGCACGTCTGTCCCCGCATAAATCCTCTCTAACCCACCTGCACCGGCAACACCACCCGTGCCTCCAACCCTCCCCCCGTGCGGTTCCTCACGGTCAGCGTGCCGCCGTGTTCCAGAACAATCGCCCGCGCCGACGACAACCCCAGCCCCACGCCCCCCGTGCTTTTATTCCGCGACCCTTCCAGCCGAAAGAACGGCGCAAACACCTGTTCATAACTGTCAGCCGGGATACCCGGCCCACGGTCGAGTACGCGAACGATCACCTGTTCGTCCTCCTGGCACAGTTCAACCGCCGGATCACTGGCGTACTTGATTGCATTGTCCAGCAAATTGGTGATCACCCGTTTCAGCCCCAGCGGGCGGCCGAAGTAGACCAATCGGGGTGGGCCGCTGAAGGTGATGTCGATGGACTGGTCGCGGTAGTCGTCGATCAGGGTTTGCAGCAGTTCGGCCAGGTCGAACTGGGTTGCCTGTTCCAGGCGGGCGTCATCGCGGAAGAATTCCAGGGCGGAATTGATCATGGCCTGCATTTCGTCGACGTCGCGAAACAGCCGTTGTTGCTGCTCCGGGTCTTCGATGAATTCGCCACGCAGGCGCATGCGGGTCAGCGGGGTGCGCAGGTCGTGGGAGATAGCGGCGAGCATCTGCGTGCGGTCTTTGATGAAGTGCTGCAACTGGGCCTGCATGGCATTGAACGCGAGGATCGCCTGACGGATTTCATGCGGGCCGACCGGGTCGATGGGCGGTGCACGAAAGTCGACACCAAAACGTCGGGCGCCTTGGGCAAAGTGCTGCAAGGGTTTGGCCAGTCGGCGGGTGGCTATCAGCGCGACGATGCCAGTCGACAGCAACACCAGCAGAATCACGATCAGGGTTCGTGGCCCTTCCGCCAACCCCCAACTGCGTGACGGCACGCTGAACATCAGCCAGGACTGATCCGCCAGTTGCACCAGCAAAGCGTAGTGACCGTTCTTCTGTGGCCAGTCGCCGGGTTGATAGGCTTCGACTCGGCGGGTCGGCGTGTTGAACAGTCGCTGGGCCTCCGGTGAGGCCGTGCGGTAAGCCGCTTCGGGAGTGTCCGGCAAGTCGAGGCCTTGACGGGTGGCATGCCAGCTGACGCTGAAGGAGTTTTCGCTGGCGGCCTCGGCCAGGCGCTCGCGCTGCGACGCTTGTGAGGCTTCCATCATCCGGGTAATGGACGCGGTTTTTTCCAGGAGTCCGGTTTCGGCCAGCGGCGGATAAGCCCAGACGCCGGCCAACTGGATAAACAGCGCGTTGAACGCCAGCGACGTAAGCATTGCGATGAGGGTGGTCAGGGCGATCCAGCGGGCCACGGTGTCACGCGGGCGCAGACGCAAAGCGGCCATGAGTTTTTTCACTGGCGGGTCACGCTCGGGGTGAACAGATACCCGCCATTGCGCACGGTACGAATCATCTCCGGGCGCTTGGTGTCGTACTCCAGCTTGCGCCGCAAGCGGCTGACCTGAACGTCGATGCTGCGATCAAATGCCTCATGGGTGCGGCCTCGCGCCAGGTCCAGTAACTGTTCCCGGGTGAGAATGCGCTGTGGATGCTCGACAAACACCAGCAGCAAGTCGAACTCCCCGGCCGACAGCGGAATCATCACCTGATCCGGTGAACGCAGTTCCCGACGAGTGAGGTCCAGTTGCCAGTCGGCGAACTTGATCAGCGGGCGCGGCGCTTCCCCGGTCAGCGGGCGGCTTTCGCCTGCACGACGCAGCACGGCGCGCACGCGGGCCAGCAGCTCCCGGGCGTCGAACGGTTTGCTCAGGTAATCATCGGCGCCCATCTCCAGCCCGACCACCCGATCACTCAACTCACCCATGGCGGTCAGCATGATCACCGGCGTCGGGTATTGCTGGCGCAAGCGTTGGCACAGCGTCAGCCCGTTCTCGCCCGGCAGCATCAGGTCGAGAATGATCAGGTCCGGCGCCTGGCGCTCAATCGCCGCCCACATCGAGGCGCCATCGGTGGCCACCTCCACCGCATAGCCTTGTTGCACAAAAAATTTCTTCAGCAGCGCGAGGACCTCAAGGTCGTCGTCCACGATCAAAAGACTGCTCACCAGCGGCATCACTTAAGGTCTGAAAGAACCCACATCTAAAACCATTCGGCGCGCTCCGTCATATATTTCAATCGGGTAACAAAGCGACAGCCAGGTAAAAAAGCAGACATCTTTGCGCAAGGCCCGAATGTCAGCATCTGTCACCTTTTCCCGAAGACTGTTTGCGCACGCGTACACCGCTGCCAGGAAGCCCAGACCGATGATCTCTGAAAACCAGCCGCTGATCCTGCAACAACGCGTGGTGAAACACGCCAACGCCAACCTGCACTGCCGCGAAGTCAGCCTCCAACTGTCGAGTGACCAGCGCGAGTTGATCCTCACCCGCTACACCGAACACTACAGCCCCGACGGCCTGCAATGGGTCGAACGCAGCCACCGCGTGCCGGTGACCGAGTTGCTGCGCTGGGTGATTGAGAATGGTGAGGCGCAAACGTTGGTGCAGGGTGGGGACGCTTTGGAAGTCTTGCCGATTGATCGTTCCCACGTTCACCCGCGTGGGAGCGATCAATTACACGTTGATCTTCGACCTGTCCAATGATCTGGAAGACAGGCACCGCAACCTATAGCCTATAGCCTATAGCTATCGCCATTTGAAAAGGACTCTTCACATGCACACTGACTGGAAGCAAATCCGCGAGATGATGAACACTGTCATCGACAGCTGCGAGCAGATCGAGAACGCCGGTTATCGAGAGGAGCACCGCACGGCCACGGTGGAGGTCAACGGCCATCCGTACTCCGTTCATGAGTTTCTGATCAGTGCCTGGACACTGCCGGAGAACATTCGCTACCGGATCATTCAGGAACGCCACGACAAAGGCGTCAGCCTGCCCTATGTGCCTGAGTCGGCGCGGATGTTGCTGGCCATGGCCCAAGCGTGCAGCGAACTGATCGGGGCTCGGGATGCGGCGCCAGCGCAACAGGCGATCAATGGAATGAACCACTGGTTTACCAACTATGCGGTACCGAATATCAAGAAGGCGATTGAGCAGGCCGAATCCGATTGAGGCGGTATCCTGAACGCACATTGATCGGGCTGGACGCTCACTAAGGAGAGGTATGTTTTCAAGGAACAGAATGGTCCCCGAACTGATGGTCGGCGATATCAGGAACAGTCTGGATTTCTGGACCGGATTGGTTGGCTTCAGGGTCGCCTACGACCGTCCCGAAGAGGGATTTGCCTACCTCGATTTCGACGGGGTACAGGTCATGCTGGAGCAGTACGACCCGCTCGAAGGGCAATGGGTGACCGCTCCACTGGAACCGCCATTTGGGCGCGGCATCAACTTTCAGATGACGGTCGACAGTGTCGAGCCGATTCTCCAGCGGTTGGCCGCTGCCGAGTGGCCATTGTTTCGCCCGTTTGCCGAGAAGTGGTATCGATCCGGTACGGTGGAAGTCGGCCAGCATGAGCTGTTGGTGCAGGACCCGGACGGTTATCTGCTACGGTTGGTTGAGTACCTGGGGGAGCGTCCGCTCTCGAATGTCGCAGCCACATAATCGCTTCAATCATGAATGCACGGGCAACGACCCCAGCCGATAGCGGTCCACCATTACCCAGCCTCCACAACACGCCAAAGGCCGCCAACCGCCCATGTTCGAGCACATAGACCTCAATCACCTCCTTGCGACCTACGGCTATTGGGCGGTTTTTATTGGCTGTGTCATGGAAGGCGAAACCATCCTGATATTGGGCGGCATGGCGGCGCATCAGCATTTGCTGAAGCTTTGGCCAGTGATCGCCTGGGCCAGCGCCGGTGGAATGTTGGGGGATCAACTGCTGTTCTGGAGCGGTCGTTATTTCGGCTCACGACTCTTGCCTCGCCTCAAACGCCAGCAAGCGCAGATCAAGCGCGTCAGCGGATTGATCGCACGCTACCCGTCGATGTCGGTTTTTTCGGTGCGCTTTCTGTACGGCATGCGGTTGGTCGGCCCTATGGTGATCGGTGCCAGTGGCCTGTCGCCGTTGCGTTTTTCACTGTGGAACATGCTCGGTGCAATGGTCTGGGCCACACTGTTTGTCAGCGGCGGTTATTGGGCGGGCGAAGCGCTTCAGCAATTGTTTGGTGATCTCAGACCTTACCGGTTGCCGATTGCCTTGGGTGTTGTGCTGGTCGTTGTGGTTGTGGCGGTAATCGTGCACCTGAGAAACAAGCGTAAGTTGCAGCAGTAAATCTGAGCACGTTTTACTCGGATCGAACCTACCTTTTTCAAGGAAACGTCTTGAAGACAACGGAGCATACCGAGCGCCTAATCGAGGCTGGTTACTAAACTCCGAGCGTTTCTACCCATCATGACCACCTCAACCAACGCCAACGAAACAACCTATCTTCTTGCTTCACGAGCCAACTCTGAACGTCTCATAGCCTCAATCTGCAACTTGCGCGCAGTGAAGGACGTAAAAGACGAGTGCCGGCAGGTGGTATTTCAAAAACACTCTGAAATACCGCCTGCCGTAAACAAAGATGGAGTTGGTTAATCCCCTCTCACCACCCTCCCTACCCCCCGCACAATCATCTCCACCTCGCGTTCATCGATGGTCAGCGGCGGCAGCAAGCGGATGGTCTTGCCCCGTGTCACGTTGATCAGCAACCCGTGGTCCCGCGCGGCGATCAGGGTCAGGTCGCGAATGGGCCGGGCCAGTTCGATGCCGATCATCAAGCCTTGGCCACGGATCGCCAGCACCTGCGGGCTGCCATCGAGTTCGGCGTGCAAGCGTGCGAGCAGGCGTTCGCCCTGACGCTTGGCGTTTTCCAGCAAACCTTGTTCTTCGATGATTTCCAGCACGGTGCAGCCCACCCGACACGCCAGCGGGTTTCCGCCAAAGGTGCTGCCGTGGCTGCCCGGAGTGAAGAGTTCGGCGGCTTTGCCGCGAGCCAGGCAAGCGCCGATCGGGACACCGTTGCCCAGGCCTTTGGCGAGGGTCATGACGTCCGGAACGATGCCTTCGTGTTGAAAGGCGAACCATTGCCCGGTACGGCCGATACCGGTCTGGATCTCGTCAAGCATCAACAGCCAGTTGCGCCGATTGCACAATTCGCGCAGGGCTTTCAGGTAGCCGGGCAGCGCGAGTTGCACACCGCTCTCGCCCTGAATCGGCTCCATCAAAACCGCCACGATGCGCTGGCCATGAGTCTGGTGTGCCTTATCCAGTGCGGCGAGATCGCCGAACGGCACTTTGATGAAATCCCCCGGTAGCTCCTGAAAACCCAAACGCACCGCAGGGCCATCGCTGGCAGACAAGGTGCCCAGCGTGCGGCCATGAAAGGCGTTCTCCATGACCACCACCAACGGCTGCTCGACACCTTTGTGCCAACCGTACAGCCGGGCCAGTTTCAGCGCGGTTTCATTGGCCTCGGCGCCGGAGTTGTTGAAGAACACCCGGTCGAGCCCCGACAACTGCGTCAGTTTGTGCGCCAGCCGTTGCTGCCAGTCGATGCTGTACAGGTTGGACGTGTGCAGCAACAGGCCGGCCTGTTCGCTGATGGCGCTGACCACCTTCGGGTGCGAGTGGCCGACATTGGTCACGGCCACGCCCGCCACCGCATCCAGGTATTCACGACCAGCCTGATCCCACAGGCGTGTGCCCAACCCTCTGGTAAAGCTCAAGGCCAGGGGTTGATACGTGGTCATCAGGCAGGCGGCGGTCATGACATCAAGCTCCATCATTGGTCAGTGTTTTTGCAGTATCGTTAGCCACCTGAGCTGGATAAACGCCGAAACACTTCAATCATTTTAAAGCTGGGCTTGATAATGGACTTACTGCTGGCGATGTCGGTTTACGTGAAGGTGGTCGAGGCTGGCAGCATGACCGCCGCCGCCCTGGAGTGCGAAATGTCGACCACCATGGTCGGCAATCACCTGCGAGCGCTGGAGCAACGTCTCGGCGTCAGTTTGCTGCACCGTACGACACGGCGTCAGCGCTTGACCGAATTTGGCTCGACCTATTATCAACGCTGTCTTGAGGTGCTGGGGCTAGTGGCCGACTCCGAACGGCTGGCCGAACAAACCCAGTGCGAACCCAGCGGTACGCTACGCATCACCGCCCCGCTGACCTTCGGTACGGAACGCCTGGCGCCGGCCTTGAGCGAATTCGTGCTGCGCTGCCCGCAGGTCAAGCTGGATGTGGTGTTGACCAATCAACGCCTTGATCTGCTGGACAACGGTTTTGATGTGGCGATTCGCCTGGGTAATACCGAACCGCCCAACCTGATCGCCCGGCCACTGGAGGACTACACACTGACCATGTGTGCATCGCCGGCGTATCTGGCACGCCGTGGCACACCGCAAAAACCGGAGGAGCTGGCCGATCACGACTGCCTGGCCTTTGCCTACCCGGCGGGCGATGAATGGCGCTCGGTGGAAAAACAGTGGCGCCTGAGCGGCCCTGACGGGGAGATCGTCGTGGCGGTGAGCGGCCCGATGCTGATCAATAGTTCATCGGGCCTGCACCAGGCGGCGCGCACTGGGATGGGTGTGGTGATGCTGCCGGATGCACTGGTGGATCAAGACCTTCAGGAAGGGAAACTGGTGGCCCTGATGCAGGACTATCAACTGCCCCGTCGCCCGATGAATCTGATTTACGCGCAGGACCGCTACCGTTTGCCGAAGCTGCGCAGTTTTGTCGAGTTTGCGTTGCAGACGTGGGGTAAACAGAACTGATCGTGCCCACCATTATTACTACGCACGAGGCTTCTATCCCTTGATTTCCGGCGCTACAGTGTCAACGTGCCATGAGTTAGACTCTACGACTGGCCGGCCACTTGAAGATCAGGGCAGCAGGGAGAGCGGTGATGGTTGAGTTGTCCAGTATCGAGCCGTTGAAGGTCAGCCTGACTGATCTGAATGAAGACATGCTGCACACGATTCTGGAACTGGTCAGCGACGGGATCTGGGACTGGAATGCCAACACCGGATTTGTCTACCGCAATCGCGGTTGGTACGAAATGCTCGGCTATGCGCCTCATACCCTTGAGAACAACGTGCTGGCCTGGGAGAACGCGATTCATCCCGACGATTACCAGCAGGTCATGATGCGTTTCGATGACCACCTGCATCAGCGCGCGTCCCATTACCAGGCCGAGTACCGTTGCCGCAAACAGGATGGCAGCTACATCTGGATCGAGGATCGCGGTCATGTGATCGCACGTAACGCCAATGGCTCAGTGGCACGGATGATCGGGGCAAACCGCAGCATTGAAGACAAGAAGCGTCTGCTCGATCAACTCGAACGGCGCAATCATTCCCTCGAAGCGATGGTCGAGGAACGGACCCGCGAGTTGTCTCTGCTCAATCAGCAGTTACAGGCGCAGCTGGACGAGAACCGCAAACTGGCAGAAAGCGACACCCTGACCGGGATCGCCAACCGTTACCTCCTGGAAAAAGCCCTGCCACTGGAATGCGAGCGTTCCCAGCGCTTTCGCCAGCCGCTGTCGCTGATCGCCATGGACATCGATGACTTCAAAAATATCAACGACCATTACGGCCATGCCTTGGGCGACGCGGCGTTGGTGCACGTGGTCGAAAGCGTCAAACGCTGCGTGCGCGAGGGTGACTTGCTGGCCCGTTGGGGCGGCGACGAGTTCATCGTGATCCTGCCCAACAGCACCGCGGCCACCGCACGCGCCCTCGCTGAAAATATCCGCCTTGAGCTGTCGAGCCTGCCACCGGTGGGCGACTTCCAGGTCACGATGAGCTTCGGCGTGGCGCAACGCTTTGAAGACGAACAACAAACCGGCCTGCTGGCTCGGGCGGATCAGGCGTTGTATCGCTCGAAGATCATCGGCAAGAACATGATTTCCGGTTGATCCAGCACTACATGCCAGTCTTCACCAACACCGGTTTCTCCTGATACCGCTCCGGGTACAGCTGTTTGAGTTGTGCCACTTTCGGCAGGTCGTTGATCACGATGTAGGGATACGTCGGATGCTCCGTCAGGAAGTTCTGATGGTAGGCCTCTGCCGGGTAGAAGCCGTTGTAGGTTTCGAGTTTGGTCACGATCGGTTTGTTGAAGGCATGTGCGGCATCGAGCTGTGCGATGTAGGCTTGGGCGACTTTTTGTTGCTCGGCACTTTCGACAAAGATCGCCGAGCGATATTGGGTTCCGGTGTCCGGGCCCTGGCGATTGAGCTCAGTGGGGTTGTGAGCGACCGAGAAGTAGATTTGCAGCAAGGTGCCGTAGCTCACCTGAGCAGGATCGAAAGTGACCTGAACGGATTCCGCATGGCCGGTATCACCCTCGCTGACACGCTCGTATTGCGCGGTGTTCGCTGCGCCTCCGGCATAACCGGAGAGCGCATTCTTGACGCCTTTGACATGCTGGAACACGCCTTGAACGCCCCAGAAGCAACCACCGGCGAACACCGCCGTCTCGCTGTTGGTCTTGGGCGTTTCATCCACGGCTGGCGGCGCAATGGCAACCGCGTCCTCGGCAGCGCCAAATGAAAAAGCCATGCATTGACCTGCAACGGCAGCGACGGTCAGCCCGAGCAGGGTCTGGCGCCAGGTAAATCGGGTTTTCATGATGACGACTCCTGCATAAACAACTCTGAGTAATGTGGCGAGCACAACACCCGTGGCGAGGGAGCTTGCTCCCGCTCGGCGGCGAAGCCGTCGTAATTAAGTTAATGCGGTGTATCTGATGCATCCCGGTCAATGGTTTTGGGATCGCTACGCGCTCCAGCGGGAGCAAGCTCCCTCGCCACAGTAATCAGTGCACGCTCTGGGCAACTGAATGTTCATCAACCAAAGGTAAACGCATACGCCGACACGCCCGGGTCAAGGAACTCGATGCTGAAGGTCCGATCTGCCACGTCGCCGGGTTGGCGCACCAATTGGTAGAGGCGTTGTTCGGTCACACTGCCGCTGCCATCCGGTGCGACGTCGGTGCCGTGGGCATCGCCCGGGGCCTTGCCGTCGATCATGACTTTGAAGCGCACCGGTTTGCCGTCGGCGCCGGGGCCCAGCACCAGGTGCAGGTCGCGGGCGTGGAAGCGGTAAACGATGCGGCTGGCCGGGGCCGCCGATGTGGCGCGCTCCGAACCGACGTTCCAGTGACCGTCCAGCGTCCAGTCATTCAGTGCCAATGTTGCGGGGGCGCTGTAGGCGGCAACCTTGTCGGGCGCGAGGCTCGCCTCAGGTACGAAATGTTCCAAACGCTGGTAGCCGACGTAGGTTTCCGGCGAACGCACTTCGTTCATGTCCGGTGCCCGTTGCACGCCTTGGGCGCTGGCGTCGATCAGGCCATCGGCGACTTTCGCCGCACCGGCTTCACGCAACAGCTGCTGGATCACCCGTTCCGATTCGGCGTAGTTGCCCTCGCCAAAATGGTGGTAGCGAATGCGTCCCTGAGCGTCGGCGAAATAGTGCGCCGGCCAGTATTCGTTGTTGAAAGCCCGCCAGATCCGGTAGTCGTTATCGATGGCCACCGGGTAATTGATACCCAGGTTCTTCATAGCCTTGGTCACGTTGCCCACATCCCGTTCGAAGGCAAACTCCGGCGCGTGCACGCCGATCACCACCAGGCCCTGATCGCGATACTTCTCGGCCCAGGCTTTGACGTACGGCAAGGTGCGCAGGCAGTTGATGCAGGAGTAGGTCCAGAAATCCACCAACACCACTTTGCCCTTCAACGCTTGGACGCTGAGCGGCGGCGAGTTGAGCCACTGCACCGCACCGTCCAACGACGGCAGGTTGCCTTCGACCGGCAGCGGCGCGGGAGCGTTGGCGGCCACTTTCATCGCACCGTCGGCAGCCATCATGGCTGAGCCTGGTTGATCGTCGGCGGACGGCGGAATCTGCGCCATCATCGCCCCGCTGTTGGCCGGTGATTTACCTGCCAGTCGACCGACCAGCGCCTGTTCAAGCCCACCAGTGGACGCGGTCGACACCCGCGCCAGAATCCCGGTGTCCAGGCCCAGGGCGATGGCGGCCACACCCGCCAGCATCGCCGCACCAAGACCACGGCGCAGCCATTCGCCGGCACCGATCGAACGCTTCATCGCCGCGAAGACTTTACCGCCCAGCAGCAAGGCGACCGCGAGGGAAGTGGCGGCGCCCAGCGCGTAGGCCAGCAACAACAAGGTGGTGCCGATGCTTGCCCCTTGCAGCGCCGCGCCAGTCAGCACCAGCCCGAGAATCGGCCCGGCGCACGGTGCCCAAAGCAGGCCCGTGGCGACGCCGATCAGCAACGAAGCAGCGGGACGCGGCCGGGCATCGGCGCCCGCCGCTTCCGACAGTCGACTGCCGGCGGCCACCAGTGGACGCGTCAGCCGTTCGGCGAGTTGTGGCAGCAGCAGCGTCAGCCCGAACAGTGCTACGAACAGCAACGCGAGCCAGCGACCGTACTGATTGAGTTGCACCACCCAACCGCCGCCCACCGCCGCCAACGAGGCGACGAGCGCGAAGGTCAGCGCCATCCCCGCCAACAGCGGCAAGCCACTCTTGATAAACGGCTGCCCGGTGCGAGCGAAGACAAACGGCAGTACCGGCAGAATGCACGGGCTGAGAATCGTCAGCACACCACCGAGATAAGCGAGGACCAGAAGCCACATAACAAGGACCTGTATGAAGTGAAGGAAAAAGCCTGCCCATGGTGTCAGGCCGTTTGCGGCTTGAAGGTCATCGCCAGACCGTTCATGCAGTAGCGTAGACCGGTCGGTTTTGGCCCGTCGTTGAATACATGGCCCAGATGGCCGCCGCAGCGTCGACAGTGAACTTCTTCGCGCAGCACGCCGAACGAGCGGTCTTCGCGGGTCGCGACGGCATGATCCAGGGGCGCCCAGAAACTCGGCCAACCGGTATGGCTGTCGAATTTGGTTTTCGATGAAAACAGCGCCAGATCGCACCCTGCACAGGCGAAAGTACCGTCGCGGTGTTCGTTGTTCAGTGCGCTGGAATAGGCCCGTTCGGTGCCCTCTTCGCGCAGGATTTCGTACTGTTCGGCGCTGAGCAGCTTGTGCCACTCGGCATCGCTATGGGTGACCTCAAAGGTCTCGGCAGCGCTCGCCTCGCTGATCAGCAGCGAGCCTCCGGTCATTTTTGGCAATACACCGGCAACCAGCGCTGCAAGGCCCAGCCCGCCGCCCGTTAGAAGAATCTGTCGCCGTGAAAACATGGCCCTCTCCCTAAATCCGCCGTGGATGACATGGAACACAGCCTAGGCTTGAGGTGATCGCCAAATCCTCACGTGGAGTTAAACAATTCGTGATAACTCGCCGAGGGAAAACCCCGCACAATACGTGCACTGCGCAACAGGATTAAGTCCAAATGGATCAACCCAAACGCGTCCTGGTGGTCGAGGACGACAAACACATCGCCGACCTGATCTGCCTGCACCTGCGCGACGAACACTTCGAGGTCGTGCACAGCGCCGATGGCAACGAAGGCTTGCGCCTGCTCGAGCAAGGCAGTTGGGATGCGCTGATCCTCGACCTGATGCTGCCGGGCGTCGACGGCCTGGAAATCTGCCGCCGCGCCCGCGCCATGGCCCGTTATACCCCGATCATCATCACCAGCGCCCGGTCGAGCGAAATGCACCGCATTCTTGGCCTGGAGCTGGGCGCCGACGATTACCTGGCCAAACCGTTTTCGATGCTTGAGCTGGTGGCGCGGGTCAAGGCCCTGCTGCGACGGGTCGACGCCATGGCCCGCAACCTGAAAATGGACGCTGGCAGCTTGACCTGCGACGGGCTGTTCATCGACCCGATCACCCGCGATGTGTCGCTCGACGGCAAGCGCCTGGACCTCACCCCACGCGAGTTCGACCTGCTGTACTTTTTCGCCCGGCAGCCGGGCAAGGTCTTCTCGCGCATGGACCTGCTGAACGCCGTCTGGGGTTACAGCCACGAAGGCTACGAGCACACCGTCAACACGCACATCAATCGTCTGCGCTCCAAGATCGAAACCGACCCGGCGCAACCGGTGCGGATTCTCACGGTGTGGGGCCGTGGCTATAAATTCGCCCCGGCGCAGGAGCAGCCATGAGACTGACACTCACCCAGCGCCTGTCGGCGGTGTTCGCCCTGCTGCTGTTGGTGTGCAGCGGCACGTCGGTGTGGATGCAGGTGCGCTCCAACCACATGCATGAGCTGGAAGTGGTGCAAGGCCTGTCCCGGGATCTGGCGCAGCACATCGCCCACGACACCCAGTTGATGGACGCCAATGGCCTGAAACCCGATGCACTGCGCGAGTTGTTCAGCCAGTTGATGCTGGTGAACCCGAGCGTCGAGGTGTACCTGCTCGACAGCAGCGGCCGGGTGGTCGGCAATGCGGCGCCCGAAGGCCACCTGCGTCGCGAGCAGGTCGATCTGGCGCCCGTGCGGCGCCTGCTCAACGGTGAAGCCCTGCCGATTCTCGGCGACGACCCGCGCAGCATCGACGGGCGCAAGGTGTTCAGCGCCGCACCGCTCAAGGTCAACGGTCAGCAGGTCGGCTATCTCTACGTGGTGCTGCTCAGCGAAGAACATGACCGCTACGCCGAACGCGGCGCCACCAGCGCCGCGCTGAACACCGCGCTGTGGTCGATCGGGATGGTCGCGTTGCTGTGCCTGATCGCCGGTCTCACGGCGTTTACCCTGATCACCCGGCCGCTACGCCGCTTGACCGACACGGTCGCGCATTTCGACATTGACGGCGTACCGGTCGCCCCGCCCTCGCCGGCGCCCTCAGGTCCAGCGGAGAACCTCGCCACTCAGGACGAAATCGCCGTGCTCGATGCCGCCTTCCGGCAGATGCAAAAACGCCTGGGCGAACAATGGCGTTCCCTGACCCGCCAGGATCAGGAGCGCCGCGAGCTGGTCGCCAATATCTCCCACGACCTGCGCACACCGCTGGCATCGCTGCATGGCTACCTCGAAACCCTGTCGTTGAAAGACGCCAGCCTGACCCCGGCCGAGCGCCGCCGCTATCTGGGCATCGCCCTCGACCAGAGCCGCAAGGTCGGCGGCCTGGCGCAGTCATTGCTGGAACTGGTGCGCCTGGAACACGGCTTCGTCCAGCCGGTGCTGGAGCGTTTTTCCCTGACCGATCTGGTGCAGGACATCTTTCAGAAATTCGAGCTGACCGCCGAAGCCCGACACGTGCAGCTCAAGGCAAGCTTCGCACCGAATGTCTCGGCAGTCTGCGCCGACCTTGGGTTGATCGAGCGCGTGCTGACCAACCTGTTCGACAACGCCTTGCGCCACACACCCGATGGTGGGGAAATCGACATCAGCCTTGCCCCGCAAGGCAAGTTCGTCGAGATCACCGTCAGCGACAGCGGCCCGGGCATCGCCACAGAACTGCGCGAGGGCTTGTTCCTGCGGCCCTTCAACATTGGTGGCGCACGCCGCGACGGTGGTTTGGGATTACGCATCGTGCACCGGATTCTGCAGCTGCATGGCCGCGAGATTCACTTGCTCGATATACCGGGCCAGGGCGCGACCTTCCGTTTTTCGCTGCCGGTGGATGAGGAAACGGCGAGCGCGTTGGCGGTTCGTTCGATGAATCTGAATTCGCCCCAGCGATAATCCGCTAATCTCCCTGACATTGACTCAAGCAAGGACGCTGACCATGTTTTACCAGACCACCCCGCCTCAACCCCGCGCAGTTATCCGCTGATGCTCGATATCCTGCAAGGTACGCCGCTGTGGGTCTACGGGGTTTTCCTGTTGATCTGTTATTACGGGCTCAGGGCCAGGACGGCCAGCCGGGAAAGCAAACTTTCCCTGCTCATTACACCGGGCATCCTGACGCTCTGGTCATTCTTTTCACTGAACTACCACGAACAACCCGAGTTGGCGCTGGGCAGCTGGCTCGCCGGTATCGCGCTGGGCAGTCTGGCGGCGATTGTGTTGTTCTCGCGCCGTGGGCTGACGCTGGACAGCGACGGCAAAGACCTGATCGTTCCCGGCACCTGGAAAATTCTCTACATCTCTCTGCTGTTCTTTGCGGTGAAGTACTTCATCGGCTATCAATCCGCCGTTCACCCGGAGCGCTCGGCCAGTATGCAGATGCTGGCACTCACCGGCATCGCCTCGGGGTTTACGCTCGGGCTCTTTTGCGGTCGGGCAATCACGCTGTACCGCGAGTTGATGGCGCTGCGGACACTCAAAAGCGCTCCCGCTGGTTAAAAAACAGCCCACGCGTTACGCCAAGGCCATGGTTGAAGTGCTGGTCGCTGAAATGAACTGAATACCCAATGCCCGCCGGACTGCCGTTAGCCCCGCCGTCGAATCGAACGCGGGGCTTTTTTTGCGCAACGATTGGCCGCTGTTGCGGTCACATCGGTCGCCGCGCTGCCCTGATCGTCCGTTGGTCCGTGACAACATCGCGGCGGTCCAATAGATTAGGCAACCCGAAAACGCCGATGCTGTTCTCGTCTTAAATTCTGTTTAAAGAAGTAGTGAAATTTCAATGCCAGATTCCAATACCGCTGAATCCGTAATCACCTTGTCGTCCAAAGCGGAATACGAAAACTCCATCAATCTTTCACAACACGTGCCGCAGGCCAAAACCATCAGCGAGATGGTCCTGGACGCCTTCCACACCTCGAAAGAAAGCGACCAGATTCGCGAGCTTCGCGCGGCCATCCGCCAGGCTCACGACCGCTTCGACGACGACAAAGCCTATGAACTGATGGGCGAACTCAAACAACTCAAGGACGCCGAGGCCGCCGATATCGCAGCCCTGGAAGACCTGAGCAGCAAGTTCCCGATCAGCCGGATTCTGTCGAGCTTCAAGGATGACCCAGACTTTCAGGAGCTGGTCTACGGCCTGGCGCTGAAAGTGCTGAACCAGACCCATCAGGCCATCAGCAACCCAAGCGCCGGCAAGAGCAAAGCAGCCCGCGCCAAGAAAGAAATCGAAGTGTTCAGCATCAGCAAGGACGGTGTCAGCGTCAGCCTGCCGCTGCGCAATCCGCGCTCCAAACCGTACGTCGACCGTGAAGCCTTCGAATTCCTCGGTTTCACCTTTGTGGGTGAAGGCGACGAGGCAGAGCTTGCCAGCGAGACCTTCATCGACAATGCCGGTACCGAACAACCGGCCACCCGCAAAGCCATCGTCACCGCCCTGCAACAGCAGACGGCGTTCGACGGCTACAGCATCGCGGCACAGTAACCATCCGCGATTCCTGCACAACGGCTCGTAGCAGCTGTCGAGCCTGCGAGGCTGCGTTAGAGGCGGACCGCGATCGGGCGCAGTCCTCGCAAATCCTGGATACGCGGTTCGCCTGAAAGAACGCATTGCCTGATTTTACGACCGCTTTGCGGCCGGACGCAGCCTCGCAGGCTCGACAGCTGCTACGGCAGTAACGGGAGCTATTACCAGCAATTAGGCCACTCGCTCCGCCTGACAAATCCTGAATCCGGTCTACATTAAAAAGCCACTACCCAAAGCGCAGGGATTCGCTTATCCTTTTGGCTGTATATAAATACAGTAGTCGCAAAAGACAACTATCGTGAAGGCATGTGAGGTGGTGAATGGCCGTCGAAGTGGTATACCGCAGCAGCCGAGATCTGGAGCGCTTGTTCATGGATAAAGCCGAAGCTGACCGTCATGACAAAATGCTCGAACTGGCCGAATTGCTGGCTGAAGTGTTGCAAAAAGCGGTTCCGTCGCTAACCGAGCAACAGGTGGAAGAAGCCGGGATCTACATGGCGAAAAATCGCGATGTGTTCGCCAAGGCGTTCAAGAGCCAGCCGGACGCCCTGTCCGAATTGCTCAACGTGCCGGTTGCAGCCGCGGCACCTGCAGAGCCAACGGAACCAGCCGAGCCAGCGGAGCCTGCCAAACCCGCGAAACCGGCTAAGCCCGCGAAGTAAGCAACGCCCGAATTGAATAGGCCCTGAGTCACTGACTCAGGGCCTTTTTCATGCCTGCGTATCAACTGTCCGGTTGTTCCAGTGCCTCGACCAACACCTTGAAGAACCGCGCTGCTTCTCCCCCCGTCACCACCCGGTGATCGAAGGTCAGCGACAGCGGCAATATCGGGTGCACCACAACCTTGCCCGCCATCGCCACCGGCTCGTCGCGAATGGCTCCGGCGGCAAGAATTGCTACTTGCGGCGGTACGACTACCGGGTTGGCATAGCGCCCGAACATGGTGCCGAAGTTCGACAAGGTCAGGGTCGCGCCCATCATTTCCTTGGCCGGGATCGAACGCGCCTGCACGTCGGCGCGCAAGCGGGTGATGCCTTCTTTCAAATCATCTGACGAGCGATTACCCACATCGCGCAACACCGGCACGAACAAACCGTCAGGGGTGTCGACGGCAATGCCCAGATTCAGGGCGTCGTGGTGCTTGATCGACAAGGACTTGCCATCAAAGCCACTGTTGAGCATCGGCTCCACGGCACAGGCAGCCGCCATGGCCTTGGCCAAACGGATCAACGGATCGCGGGCACGGCCCCAGCGATGCAGGTCGGCATCGGCGTAGATGGTCACCGGAACCACCTCCGCGTGGGACCTGGTCATGTTTTGCGCCATGCTGCGGCGCACCCCGCGCAGCTTCTCCCCGCCAAATTTGTCGCGCTCGGTTTGCGAGGCACTTTCCACATCGCTGCGGGTGATCAGCCCATCGGGGCCGGACCCGCTCAGCCCAGTCAACTCGACGCCCAGTTGTCGGGCCAGTTGCCGCACCGCCGGGGTTGCGCGAGGACTCATGTGTTCACGGGTCGAGGGCGCGGCGCCAACGAAAAACTGATCGTCCTGATGGCTGCCGCCACCTTCAAGCCGGCCCACCACCGTGCCGGCATCCGCCTCGCCTTCATACCCCAGCAAGGGCTCGCCGACGTGCAGGATGTCACCTTCACCGCCGAAGGTTTTCGCCACCACACCGTCGTAAGGTGCGGGAATATCCACCAGGGCCTTGGCAGTTTCCACCGAAACCAACAGTTGATCGGCCTTCACCGTATCGCCGACCTTGACGTGCCATTCGACGATTTCCGCTTCTTGCAGCCCTTCGCCCAAGTCAGGCAATTTGAAATATTTCATTGCAGCCTCCCGGGCCTCAGGCGCCTCTTTAGAAGTGGTGCAGCACGCTGTCGCAGGCGTGAAGGATGTCTTCGACGTTGGGCATGTACAGCAACTCTTGCCGATACAGTGGTGGCGGAATGTCCGGTGCGGTGACCCGCAGGATCGGCGCCTGCAAATCCAGCAACGCACGTTCATAGAGGCTGGCGGCGATTTCCGCGCCGACGCCACAGGTTCGTGGCGCTTCATGGACGATCACGCAACGGCCGGTCTTGCGCACCGACGCCTCCAGCGTGTCGAGGTCCAGCGGCTTGATGCTCGCGACATCGATCACCTCGGCCGAAATCCCTTGTTCCGCCAGCGCATCGGCCGCCTGCAGGGTTTCCATGACGCTGGCGCCCCAGCTGATCAGGGTGATATCGCTGCCTTCACGCAAGGTGAAGCAGGTATCGAGCGGCAGGCGTTTGCCATCGTCGATCAACGGTTGCGGGTTCATTCGGTAGAGCCGCGTCGGTTCGAGAAAGATCACCGGGTCCGGGTCATCGATGGCCGCCAGCAGCAGCCCATAAGCCCGCGCCGGTGACGAAGGAATCACCACGCGTAACCCTGGGATATGCGCAAACAGCGCCTCGGTGCTTTCACTGTGATGTTCCGGCGCACGAATGCCCGCGCCCATCGGTGTGCGCAGCACCATCGGGCAAGTGATCCGCCCGCGCGTGCGATTGCGCATGCGGCTGGCGTGCGACACCAGATGCTCCATGGCCGCGTAGATGAAGCCCATGAACTGGATTTCCAGCACCGGTTTCAAACCTTGGGCAGCCATGCCGATCACCAGCCCGCCGAGCATGGTTTCGGCCAGCGGCGTATCGATCACCCGCTTGAAGCCAAAGCTGTCGCGCAACCCTAGTGTGGCGCGAAACACACCGCCGTTCACGCCGACGTCCTCACCGAGCACGATCACGTTTTCGTCCTCGCGCATGGCCCGATGCAACGCCAGGTTGATCGCCTCCAGCAGCGTGACTTTACCGTTACTCATGAGCGGCCCCTCCTGCTCGGCGCGCCGCGCGTTCGAGCAACCACTCGCGCTGCTCGGCCAAAGCCGCCGGCCACTGGGCATAAACGTGATCGATCACCGATTCAGCTGACTGTTGGCCAGCCGCATCGAAGTTATCCACAGCGCCCTGCACCAGCGCCTGACATTCGGCAATCAGCGCCTGTTCACGCCCTTCGTCCCACACGCCCTGCCCGGCCAGATAACGTTGCAAGCGTTTTACCGGTTCTTCAAGCCAGGCCTGTTTGACCTCTTCGGCCGGGCGATAACGCGTCGCATCGTCTGCGGTGGTGTGATCGCCGAGGCGGTAACTCACGCACTCCAGCAACACCGGGCCTTTACCGTGACGCGCACGTTCGAGGGCGATTTGCACCCGGTCGTAGACCGCGAGTATGTCGTTGCCATCGACTTGCTCGCCGTGGAAACCGGCGCCGATCGCCTTCTGCGCCAGGGTCGGCGCTGCGCATTGAATCCGCCGAGGCACCGAGATCGCCCACTGGTTGTTGTTGATCACGAACACCACCGGCAACTGCCAGGCCCCCGCGACGTTCAAGGCCTCAAGAAAGTCGCCCTTGCTGGTGGCGCCATCGCCGCAGGTGGTCACGGCTACCCGGTGCTCGCCACGAATCTTGAATGCACTGGCGACTCCGCACGCGTGCAGCGCCTGGGTGGCGATCGGCACGCAGATCGGGAAGTCCTCGACCGCCGCGGGCTCGGCAAAGTCGCTGCCGCGCTCATCGCCGCCCCAGTACAGCAAAATCTCTTCCATGCGCACTCCACGCATCAATTGCACGCCAGTGTCGCGGTAATACGGGATCAGCACGTCCTCGGGATGCATCAGGCTGCCGACGGCCACGCCGATCGCTTCCTGGCCGAGGGTCGGCGCGTATGTGCCGATGCGCCCGGTGCGTTGCAGGGCGACAGCTTTTTGATCGAAGAGACGGGTCAGGACCATTTGCCGGTAGAGGCGGGTCAGCAGATTGAAGTCGTCGGCCCAGGCGGGAAGTTCGCTCAATGCCTGGCCGTCGGGGGATAAATAACGGGTATAGGGAAGGTCGACCTTGTTACGAGGCATGAAACGGCTCCTTGCACGCCGGGTCAGCGTGCCATTGTCGGGCCTGATGCTTGTGGCGCCAGGCTCAGGGAGCAAGTCGACCGGGTAAGGCCCTCACTCCGTCATCGGTACAGCACTTTCTCTGCCAGCTCATCCGCCACCCGGGCCGGCGAGCGTTTTTCAGCCTGGGCATGGGCGAAGACTTCAGTCAGCCGCGAGCTGATTTTCGAGAGGTGCGCGGTGATGTTCGACAACGCCTCGCCACGGTGTTTGAGCGATACATAAATCAACCCGCCGGAATTGATCACGTAGTCCGGCGCATACAGAATGCCGCGGTTTTCCAACTGGTCGGCCACCAGCAGGTTGGTCAGCTGATTGTTGGCCGAACCGGCCACTGCGGCGCAGCGCAATTGCGCAACGCTGTGGCTGTTGAGCACGCCGCCCAGCCCACAAGGCGCGAGAATGTCGCACGGGGTGCTGAGCAGCGATTCGTTGGCAATCGGACGGGCGCCCAACTGCTCGATGGCCAGTTGTACCTTGCCGGCGTCGATGTCGCTGACCAGCAATTCAGCCCCGGCGGCATGCAGTTGCTCGGCGAGGGCAAAACCGACATTGCCCAACCCCTGGACCGCCACCCGCAGGCCTTCGAGGTTGTCACTGCCCAAGCGGGCCATGGCCGTGGCGCGAATACCGGCGAACACCCCCATGGCGGCATGCGGCGCCGGATCGCCGGCGGCGGTGGTGCTGGTGACATGCTGGGTTGTCTGGGCAATGCAATCCATGTCGGCGACCGAAGTACCGCTGTCGATGGCCGTGATGTAGCGACCGTCGAGCTGTTCGACAACGCGGCCGAAGGCCTCGAACAAGGCTGCGCGGCTTTCGACATGGGGCGGACGAACGATCACCGCCACCCCGCCACCCTGCGCCAGCCCGGCCAGCGCGGCCTTGTAACTCATGCCTTGCGCCAGGCGCGCAGCATCCACCACGGCGCTTTCATCGTCGGGATAGGCAAGGTAACGGCAGCCACCAAGGGCGGGACCCAAACGGCTGCAATGAATGGCGATCACCGCCTTCAACCCGGTCACCGGGTCAACGCTCAGGTGCAGCGATTCAAGGCGAGTGCTTTGCATGAGAGCGAACATCGTAGGGCTCCCGAATCACTTCTTGTAGTCGCCAGTATAGGCCTGCGGCTGAAAATTGCTGAAGCGCACCGGAATAAGCAGAAGCGGTTTTACAGCCTTTAAGACATAACCTGCAACGGCATGTGTAGAGCACTGGACGAATGCCTGAGACGGGGCTAAAACGAGGCATCCGCCGGAGATTTTGATGAACCCGCGCCACGCTTTTTTCGCTTGTCTGCAACGCTCGCCACCGGCGCTCTTCGAAGCGGCGCTGTGGATCGCTGCCGAACACGATCCACAGGTGAAGCCCGAGGTACTGCTGGAGCAATTCAAGGACCTGCAACAACGGGTCAGTGCCGGTTTACCCATGTTGCCGGTCAGCGAATTGGCCCAACCGTTGTTGCGGCGACTCAATGACATGGGTTATCGACAGGACGAGTCCATCCCACTGCGCCCGCAGGCGGCGCTGCTCAACAAGGTGCTGGAACGCCGGCGCGGACAACCGCTGGCCCTCGGTTTGATCGCGCTGGAGTTGGCCCGGCGGCTGGAGATCCCAATGGTCGGGGTGAATTTTCCCGGGCATTTTCTGTTGCGGGTGCCGGGTGCCGATCATTTGCTCGACCCGTGTGGCGGTCGGCGCTTGTACCCCAACGACTGCCGCGAGTTGCTGCAGCGCCAGTACGGTCCGAACATGCAGCTCAACGCCGAGCATCTGCTTACCAGCGAACCGGTCCAGATGCTCCAGCGACTGTCGCGCAATTTGCGCCAGTTGCATTTAACCAACGACGACAACATCGACGCGCTGATCGATGCCGAGCGGGTGCTGGAACTCGGCAACGCTTGCGTCAGCGACTACCTGGCCCGCGCCAGCCTCTATCAACGGCTGGAATGTCCCAACGCCGAGCGTTTCGACCTGGAGCATGCCTTGCTGCTCACCGACGACCCGATCCAGCGCATCCGCCTGACCGAACGATTGGGGCATTTGCCACCTAACGCCATCGTGCATTAACCCTTTAACCACTGCATTCCTGTGGCGAGGGAGCTTGCTCCCGCTGGGCTGCGCAGCAGCCCAAAAACCGGCGAATGAGATCCTTCAGAAACAGTGTTACTGCCTGTTTTTGGAGCGCTTCGCACTCCAGCGGGAGCAAGCTCCCTCGCCACAAGAACAATCAGTGTCCACTCAGCTATGGGGTATCGGGCTGATTCGCCGGGTGGGCCTTGATGAAGGCCGGATGCTGCACTGCCAGCGCCGCGACCCGGCGAATCCGTGGATACGCCTCAAGGGAAATGTTGAACCGCTCGGCCGCGTACAGCTGCGGGATCAGGTAGACATCCGCCAGCCCCGGCGCGTTGCCGAAACAGTACCCCTCGTCGCCAATCAAGTGCTCGACCGCCGCCAGCCCCTGAGTAATCCAGTGGCCGATCCAGTGCACCACCTGCGGCTCATCATGACCGAGTTGGCGCAGTTGATTGAGCACGCTGACGTTGTGCAGCGGATGAATGTCGCAACCGATCAACGCCGCCACCCCACGCTCATGCGCGCGCCTGGCCAGGTCTTTGGACAGCAGCGGCACCTGTGGATAACGCTCCTCCAGGTACTCGATGATCGCCGGGGACTGGATCAGCAACTCGCCTTCATCGGTACGCAAGGCTGGCACCCGGCCTTGCGGGTTGATATGCAAATACGCCGGTTGCTGGTGTTCGCCACCTTGCGGCGCGATCAGGTTGATCGGCAGCGCCTGGTACTCCAGCCCTTTGAGTGCCAGGGCAATGCGCACCCGAAAGGACGACGTCGAACGGTAGTAGGTAAAGAGTTCCATGGCCTGAACCTCTTAACGTGCCGGCAGGATTTTGCCGCGGCATTCACCGAAACCAATGGAGGCGAAACCGTCACGGCTGCAGCGTGCGCGCAGGATGATTTCGTCGCCGTCTTCAAGGAACTTGCGCACCTCGCCCGAAGCCAGCTCGATCGGCTTTTTACCGCCTTCGGTGATTTCCAGCAGGCTGCCGAACTGACCGTTTTCCGGCCCCGACAAGGTGCCCGAACCGAACAGGTCACCGGCCTGCAACTGGCACCCGTTGACGCTGTGGTGCGCAACCATTTGCGCCACGGTCCAGTACATGTATTGAGTGTTGCTCAGCGTCAGGCGATGGGCTGGCAGGTTTTGTTCGCGCATGGCTTCGGTGAGCAGCAGCACTTCCAGTTCGATATCGAAGGCACCCGCGGCCTGATCGCGTTTGTCGAACAGGTACGGCAGCGGTTGCGGATCGCCCTCGGGACGCGCCGGTTGGGCACGGCGGAACGGCTCCAATGCTTCAGCGGTGACGACCCATGGCGAGATGCTGGTAATGAAGCTTTTCGACAGGAACGGCCCCAGTGGCTGGTATTCCCAGGCCTGGATGTCGCGCGCCGACCAGTCATTCAGCAGGCAAAAACCGGCGATGTGCTCGGCGGCGTCGCCGATGGCAATCGAGTCGCCCATTTCATTGCCTTGACCGATCCAGATGCCGAGTTCCAGTTCATAGTCCAGCCGCGCGCACGGGCCAAACGTTGGCTCGGTCTGACCGGCGGGCAGGGTCTGGCCTTTCGGACGACGCACGTCGGTGCCGGACGGGCGAATGGTCGATGCACGGCCGTGGTAGCCGATCGGCACGTACTTATAGTTCGGCAGCAGCGGGTTGTCCGGGCGGAACAGTTTGCCGACGTTTTGCGCGTGCTCGATGCCAACGTAGAAGTCGGTGTAGTCATTGATCTTGGCTGGCAGGTGCATCTGGCAATCGGCGGCCAATGGCAACAGTTTTGCGCCTTGGGCTTCGATCTTGCCGCGCAGGGTGCTGCCTTCGGTGAACAGCTCCAGCAGACGCTCACGCAGGGCCACGCGGGCGCCACGCCCGAGGTCGAAAAACGCGTTCAGCTGACCGCCACGGGTGGCTTCGACGGCTGCACGCGCAGCACCGTCGAACAGACCTGCTTCGAGCGCCGCTTCCAAGTCGAAAATATGCTCGCCAATCGCCACACCGCTGCGCGGCGCCGAACCCTTGGTGCTGAACACGCCCAGCGGCAGGTTCTGCAGCGGGAAGTCAGTGTGACCGTTGGCGGAGGCAACCCAGCTACGAGTGGGGGTGGTCTGAGTCATGGGTTATCTCCGGTTTGGATTGAATGTGACGGGCAGCGAGGCCCAGCATGCATCGTAGTTGTTTTGCAGTTGCGGGCAATCGAGGGCAAAGCGGCTTGGGCGCAACACCTGGCTGGTCTCGAACATGAAGGCCATGGTGTTGTCGATTTTGCTCGGCGCCAGTTCGGCATTGATCGCCTTGGTGCAGGTTTCACCGTCCGGACCGTGAGCGCTCATGCAGCTGTGCAACGACGCGCCACCCGGCAGGAAACCTTCGGCCTTGGCGTCGTAGGTGCCCTGGATCAGGCCCATGAATTCGTTCATCAGGTTGCGGTGGAACCACGGTGGACGGAAGGTGTTTTCGGCCACCATCCAGCGCGGCGGGAAGATCACGAAATCGAGGTTGGCCAGACCGTGGACGCTGGTCGGCGACGTCAGCACGGTGAAGATCGACGGGTCCGGATGATCGAAGCTAACCGTGCCAATAGTGTTGAAGCGGCGCAGGTCATATTTGTACGGCACATTATTACCGTGCCAGGCGACCACGTTCAGCGGCGAATGGTCGAGCTCGCAGCCCCACAACTCACCGAGGAATTTCTGTACCAGGGTGGTCGGTTGCTTGAGGTCTTCGTAGTGCGCGACCGGAGTCAGGAAGTCCCGTGGATTGGCCAGACCGTTACTGCCAATCGGCCCGAGGTCCGGCAGGCGCAGCGGCGCGCCGTGGTTCTCGGCCAGGTAGCCACGGGCTTGCGGGTCGAGCAATTCGATGCGGAACTTCAAACCGCGCGGCAGCACGGCAATTTCCAGCGGTTCCAGTTCCAGCACCCCGAGTTCGGTGGCGATGCGCAACCGCCCCTGCTCCGGCACCAGCAACCACTCGCCATCGGCGTTGAAGAACACCCGCTCCATCGAGCGATTGGCGCGGTAGTGATAAATACTGATCCCGGCCGGTTTCTCCGAACCCGAGTTGGCCGCCATGCGCACCAGACCGTCGATGAAATCGGTCGGTTCGCCAGGGATCTCCAACGGGTTCCAGCGCAAGCGGTTGGGCGTCACGTCGCCCAGCGGTCCGCCAGCCAATTGCCGCTCCAGCTTAACGAACGCCGGGTGATTGGCCGACGGCTGAATACGGTACATCCAGGTGCGTCGCGCTTCACTGCGCGCCATGGTGAACGCAGTACCGGAGAACAGTTCGGTGTAGAGACCGTACGGGGCTTTTTGCGGGGAGTTCTGGCCGACGGGCAGTGCGCCGGGCAACGCTTCGCTGCTGAATTCGTTGCCGAAACCTGACTGGTAAACCAGCGCTGGCGCCGTTGAATCAAGGTTCATGGAGCCTCCTGAACAGGGAGTAGGCCGTGGCCTGTGGCTCCCTTTCAGAAGTCTCGGCACGCCCAGGTTATTTTTATCGTAATTCGATTACGCATAACGTAATTTGATTGGTATTGACCGTCAAGCTATAAAGACGCCCATTCGTCCCGGGATCACACCGCCTCCATGGAAAAGCCGCGTAGCAGCACCGCCGACAGCGGTAAACAAAAAGTCCGCTCGGCCGAGGTCGGCACCGACATCCTCAAGGCCTTGGCCGAGTTGTCGCCATCGACATCGTTGTCGCGCTTGGCCGAACACGTGCAGATGCCAGCGAGCAAGGTTCACCGCTATTTACAGGCGTTGATCGCCAGCGGCTTTGCCGAGCAAAACGCCGCCACCAATCATTACGGTCTCGGCCGCGAAGCCTTGCGCGTCGGCCTGGCCGCTTTAAACAGTATGGACGTGCTGAAAGTCGCCGCCCTGCCACTCGCCGAGTTACGCGACGACCTGAACGAAACCTGCTTCCTCGCGGTATGGGGCAACCAGGGCGCAACCGTGGTGCATATCGAACCGGCGGTGCGTGCAGTGACGGTGGTGACGCAACTGGGTTCGGTCTTGCCGCTGCTCAGCTCATCCACCGGCCTGGTGTTCAGCGCTTTTTTGCCGAACCGCGAAACCGTTGAGTTACGCGAACTGGAAGTGCAGGCAACGGCGGCCCATCCGCTGGCCGATGACCAGGTCTACGCGACCTTGTGTGAACAGATCCGCGAACGCGGCCTGCATCATGTGCATGGTTTGCTGATGCCGGGAGTCGATGCGCTCTCGGCTCCAGTGTTCAATGCCGTCGGCCAGGTGGCGGCAGTGCTGACCATCGTCGGCCCGACGTCGTTGTTCCACGCCGACGAAAACGGCCCGGCGGCGCAGCGATTGCTGGCGGCGACCCGGGCCGTGAGTTGGCGGATGGGCTACGAGCCCAGCATCGCCGGTTAAATTGTTCGGCGCTGAACGCCTGTGTTTACTCCAGTAGCGTCTGCTCGCTGGAATCAGGCTCTTCGAGCGCCTCCTTCATCAATTCGGTCATCACCGCCAGATCCACGGTTTTTCCACTGCACGCAGAGACAACGCTCAAACAGGTATTTGCATCGCCCAAGCGCTTGGCAATCGCCTTCTGCACCTGCGAGAAACCCAACTTGCCGATACGCATCGTGGCCAGTTCCAGCATGCAATCGAGGTAGCTTGCGAATACCCCCGAATGATCTCCTTCGTGATAAGCCTTTGCCCCCTCGAACACCCCTTTTGCCATCACGACCGCGCTTAACCCAAGACCGATCGGTGGGAAGATACAGCCTATGACGGTGACTGCCGCTACCGCAGCGTCGTAGCTCAGTTTGGCAACAATCTCGATGAGACTCGTGGTTTGTGCATCGACACCGTCAATGATCTGCTTGATCATCTCGCTGTAACAATGCGAAAAGTCGAATACCCGGCTATGAACGTGCAGTGCCGGCGGCTCGTCGTCGGTACTACGTTGCGTCATCTCTTCGATGTATGCGCTGATCACTCGCTGGTCGGTGTATTTGACTCGCTTGCAGTAATAACTGCCTAACCCCCCCACTTTCACCGACCTGGCGAACTCGGCCCGTGGTCGAAACCATCGGCCGTCAGGTGCATTCGGGGTATACAACAGATCCGTGGCCACGCCATCGTTCATCAAGCGGAAAACATAAACGCCCTGGACCCTGCGGTTTTGCAGATAAAACTGGTACACACCGTTGCGTTGGGGAGATTCAGGCTCATCATTTTCTATTGGATCGGTGGACTCCGGTACTCGTAACCGATCAATAGCCTGTTCGATACGTTCATAGTGTTCCCGCGAAAGCACACCGCTGAACAGTTCCGCCAATGCGGCGCGCTGCATCTCATGCAGTTGCGTGTTTACATACACGTCGCGTTTCAGCGCGTAACGCGGGGCATTGGGGTCCAGGTAGTCGCTGGACAGCATGTCGATATATTTTTCGCCAGGACGCAACGTCTTCGACCAGCCCACCATGTATTTCATCAGCACGTCGGCCATCAAGGTGTCGGAGATGGGGGGATGGCCGGCCAACAAACGCAGTTTCGGGTAGATTCCCGGGTTATGTATCGGCCCGCTATCTTCCGTGATGTGTTGTTCCTTGATGATGAGCTGAGACAAGGTCATTTCTTGCGACTCGTCCAGTACCACCTTTATCAGATCGGGGTTCACGACGACTGTTTCACCGTGTTCCTCCAGAACATCTTCAACCCTTTGTTTGATGAGGTTGTACGCAAACTTCTCGTAACTGATCAGCGCCGCCTCATGGCTGGCCAGCCGGGTCAACGCTTTAAGCTCGGTATTCAAACGAGCGAAATACCGTCGATGGTAAGAGGACGCCGAACGATAACCAGCGGGAATGACCGCCTCCACTTCGCCCCGCAGCCAACCGACATTGAGCAGAACAGCCTGGCGTAATGCCCCTGCACCGAACTGCGGCCATGGGGTACGCTTGATGCCGCGCCATTGACTCGGCAACTCCAGCACAAATCTCATGTAAGCATCGGTGCGCTCTCGCTCAGCGGCGTGAGACTGCCGACTCAGGTAACTGCGCCCTGCCGGCTGATTCGTCCAATCGGCCATATGGAAGTTCAGTTGTTTGATGCTCACAAACTCGAACCAGACCCTGCCCCCGGGGGCTTCCGGCGCATAGAGCACGCAAGGACCGTCCTCACCTTCCGGTCCACAATAAACAATCATCCCTTGGAAGGCGTGTTTCCAGGTGTCAAACGAAAGACTCCCCATGGAATAGTTTCTGACGTTCTGGCTGGCCAGTTCGACGATCTTGAGGCTGTCGTCACTGAGATGCCCTTGCAACTTCGCGCTGAACGAACTCAGGTCCGTGCGACTGTCCAGCACGGCTTGCAGGGCTTGCAGCACCGCTTCGCTGGTGTATTTTTCTTCAAATTTCTCGGCATACAGCGAGCGCATGCTGTTCTCATCGCCCAGCACCTCCCTCAGTACTTGCTCGGTAAAGTCTGGCGGTAACGTCTCACCTTCAAGGGTGATCTCCAATGGAACAGAGGACGGATCATACAAACCGTTGAGCATGAACTCGGGAAGTGTCAGGCGATTGCGTTGAACAACCTTTTGCTGCCCCACATAAAACGTATGAGAAGCGTTGACAAGAATGTGCTCCGGGTCGACAAGTTCACCGGTTTCAATTCTGACAATCTCTTGGGCATAGAAATGTGCGAACGCCTTGAGAGATACGGTTTCTTTCAGCCACTCATCAAGCGCTTGCTCTTTTGCTGCCAGGGACTGTTCCGTATCGACATAATATTGGCGATCTTCTTCACTGGCACGCTGCAACCAATCCGGTATCAGGAGAGGTTGTTCGGCCATTGTTCGTTTCGACGGACGTAACAGCTCTTTCGAAGAGTCGCCCCCCGCCACGGCCGTTAAAATATTAACATTCATGCACACTTCCTTTTGGCATCCAATAACACTACCAAATACAAAATTATTATTAGCAACAGCCCATAAAATTCTTTAACACCCCGCACACTGATCGCGCGGGGCATTCTACCGACTTATCCCATTTATCGGTCACCGCACAGGCTTATAAGGCACTGCTTATTGCGCTCGGTAATACTCGACGATACCGCGGCCAAACAAATTCAGCTTTTCAATATTGAAGATGTTGTTATCCACGCGATAAAGCGGATCAAACGTCCACTGCCGGGTAAATACACCCGCATACTCGTCGCCGAACGCAGGAAACTCGTCATCCTGGACCTTCTCCATGATCGCCCAGCTCAGGGTTTGCGAGTAATCGACTACCGGCTGCCCAAGATCATTGACCACTGTCGAGGTCAGGTAAGTCTCATCGGCTTTGATACCATACTTCAACTGTTTAAAATCCTTATCCAGCATCGCACTGATTTCTTTCAACAAATCCATATTCGACATCTCTTAAATCCTTTTAATAAATAAGTGATCGCCCTGCACAGCAGATAAACTCAGATGAACCGGGCCGACGAACACCTTATAAAGATTCCAGCCATCAAAGTACACCCCGAAACATGTATGCATTCGTAAACAACCACAACAAGATCATGTTCCACCCACACTTAAAATACTGAACCCCTGCACTGTTTCCCTGGCCACCGCTGGAGTTCCTCGCCCCACGCCCAACGTTCCATTGATCCGTCGTGCCAGGGCATTTACCGTATGTAACGATATAAACAAGAGGTCGGCTATTCGTTAGTTCGCGTTACCTTGAGCGACTAACTTGAGCACTTCTATTTCACGTTAACTCAACGGTTTTTGTACAAAAGGCGCCACCTGACGTGCATCGGCCCATGGCAGCGACTGTTGCCGATGCTGTAACAGTCATTGTCTCGAATCGCTATTTTTCCTTTGGGGATAAGGACTTATCCTTGCCTGGCTTTCAGGGCAATGGGGCCGAAAGCACGAAGTACCGAGGTGTGATTTTCCCGCCTCATCAGCAACAGAATCCAGGTGATTTGAATCCGTTTCAGCTCATCGACCCGTGTTCACTGACGTTGATTTGTAGCTCCTTGATCCAACGTCTTACCTTGGCCGCTGCGTTTGCAGCGGCCTTTTTTATGGGCGAAATAAAGAACCCCGTGAGCACGGGGTTCGATGGGGGAAGTGCTCGGAGGCGAAGCTGATTGAGCGCACGCTGGCAATAGTCTTCGGAGTTACAACGGATACTTCTGCAGATTCGCCATCATTTCCTTCAGCGCCTCAATGTTGTCCTTCGGATGCGCCGCACCTTCAAAGTCGCAAATCTGCTCCCAGTGAGCAGCAACATCTTCCGGCGAGAAGCCCTCACGCGGATCGAAACCGGCGCCGAGGCTGCGCTCCCAGCGTACTTTGCCCATCCAGCCACCGCCGACTTCGAACAGGCCGGAGGTTTCCTGGCAGTTCTCACTGGCCAGGTACACCACCAGCGGGCTGACCAATTCCGGTTTCAGCTGTTCGAAGACTTGTGGCGGAATCAAGCCTTCGGTCATGCGCGTGCCACCGGTCGGGGCGATGGCGTTGACCAGAATATTGTTCTTGCGGCCTTCGAGGGCCAGGGTGCGGGTCAGGCCATAAAGACCGAGTTTGGCCATGCCGTAGTTGGACTGGCCGAAGTTGCCGTAGATGCCGGAGGTCGAGGCAGTGAAGATCACTCGACCGTAGTTTTGCTCACGCATGTGTGGCCACGCGGCACGGGTGACTTTATAAGCACCTTCGACATGCACGCGGTAAACCAGGTCCCAATCGCCGTCTTCCATTTTGTGGAAGGTCTTGTCGCGCAATATCCCGGCGTTGTTGACCACCACGTCGATGCGACCAAAGGTATCGAGGGCGTGCTGCACGAGTTTGTCGCCGTCGGTCACCGAATCGTGGTTGGCCACGGCGCTGCCGCCGGCCTCGCGAATCTCTGCTACCACGCGGTCGGCTGCCGAGGCATTGGCGCCTTCGCCTTGAGCCGAACCACCAAGATCATTGACCAGTACCTTGGCGCCCTGCTTGGCGAACAACAATGCATGAGCCCGTCCAAGACCGCCGCCTGCACCGGTGACGATCACCACTTTATCTTCAAAGCGCACAGACTCTTTCATTACCAAACTCCAGCAGGCCAGGGACAGTGAGCCCGAGTGTCAGGCACGGCGCGGGCAGTCACAATCAACAGGGCTGAGGCTGAATGGTGTGCAATAAGGCGGGGGGATGATGAGCGCGAATGCGCTTGCACGGACCGTGCTGGAGCAGCCGGGCAGCACTACGTTGACCAGCGAGACAGCAATTCGCTGAATAGGGGGTAGTCCTTAGGGCTTCTAGCCTGTTCGCGTGTAGGATATGTGCCATTTTGCCAAGGATGCTCACAATGTTTGACTCGTGCAAGGAAGCCTGGCGCCGGATATCCGGGGTCTTTCTCACCGTGGTGAGCGTTCTTTCCAAAGTCGTTGGCTGGTTGCTGAAAAGCCTCTTCGGCCAGTGGCAGCCGCCCTTCTGGCTGAGGGCTATCGGCGCTGGCTTGACGACGCTGGGGCACAAGGCCCGAGCTTATCCGCGCCAGACCACTGGCGGCGTGTTGGGCTTGCTGCTGGTAGTGGCGGCTGCTTTTTACGGCTGGCACTGGTATTCAAACCTGCCAAAACCGCACACCGTGGCCTATTCGGTGCACAAGCCGAACCTGACGGATTACACCCAGCAGCCCCCCATCGTCGATACCTTGAAAATCCGCTTCGCCGAATCGGTGGCGCCGTTGCAGGACATTGGCAAGCCCGTCACTCGGGGCATTAGCCTCAAGCCCGCCGTCCAAGGTACCTGGAGCTGGGCCGATGATCGCAGCCTGTTGTTCGTGCCGGACCAGGACTGGCCGATTGACGCCCATTACAGTCTCGAACTTTCAAAGAGCAACCTGCTGGCTGACGGTGTGCTACTGGCCGAATACAACAGCCAGATAACCACCCCGCCATTCCGCGGCCAACTGACCCAAAACGAGCTGTACCAGGACCCGGTCAATCCGACACTGAAACAGCAGGTGGCGACCTTCCGCTTCTCCCACCCGGTGGACGAAGAAAGCCTGCGCAAGCGAGTGTCCATTACCCTTGGCAAAGGCTTGGCCTACCGCGATGCCCAGGCGCCTAACCTGCCGGAAATCAGCTTCGACGAACGCAGGCTCAACGCCTACATCCGTTCCGCCGCCCTGGCCACGCCGCTGGAAAACGCTTCGGTCACGATCAAACTCGACGAAGGCATCAAGGCTCGAAATGGCGGCAACACCAGCCCTGCGCCGTTGAGCGCCGATGTGACGGTGCCCGGGCGTTATCGCCTGACCTTCAGCAGCGCCGACATCCAGTTTGTCGACAACGAACGCGGCGAGCCGGAACCTGTGCTGATGTTCAGCAGCTCCAACGCTGTGGCCGATGAGACCATCGCCGGTAAGGTCCAGGCCTGGCTGCTGCCGGAAAAAGCCGAGAATGACCATCGCCCCTGGTCCACCAGCGAAATCGACGAAAAACTGTTGGCCCGCAGCATCCCGGTCAAGTTGACCCACGTACCGAGCATCGAGCCGCTGAACACTCAGCACGCCTTCAAGTTCAAGGCCCCGGCGGGCCGCATGCTGTATGCACGGGTTCCGGCCAATCTGGAAGCCATCGGCGGTTACCTGGCAAAAAATCCTGTGGCGTCGCTGGTGAGTATGCCGGCCTATCCGCGTACCTTGCAGTTCCTCTCCAACGGTGCATTGCTGAGCCTCAACGGCGAAAAACGCCTGGGTTTCATGGCTCGTGGCGTGCCCGGCGCCCATGTGGAAATCGCCCGTTTACTGCCCAACCAATTGCAGCACCTGGTGGATCAAAGCAGCGGCAGCTTCGCCCGGCCAAACTTCGGCAACGACTATTTCGACCGGATGGTAGAGCGCATGTCCCTGGACATTCCGCTTTCGGCCGCCGATCCGTCGAAAACCCTCTATGACAACGTAGATCTCAGCCGTTACCTCACCGCCAACGGTGGCCGTCGAGGGATTTTCGTCCTCAAGCTGAGCCCCCAGGACGATCCGGCCGAGCACACCTTCGACGGTTATTCGCGCAACACCACCAGTGACCTGCGCTTTATCGTGGTCACAGACCTGGGGATCATCGCCAAACGCTCCAGCGACGGCAGCCACGATGTGTACGTGCAATCCATCGGCAACGGTTCACCCGTGGCCGACGCTCAGGTCGATATCATCGGCCGCAATGGCTTGCCAGTGAGCAGCGGTAAAACCGACACCGAAGGCCACGCCCACTTTGCCAAACTCGACGAGTTGCGCCGCGAAAAAACGCCACTGATGTACGTGGTAACCCGTGGTAACGACCAGTCCTTCCTGCCAATTGCCCGACAGTCCCAGCAATTGGACCTGTCGCGTTTCGACGTCGGCGGTCTGAAAGAAGACGGCGCCATCGACCGCTTGAGCGCTTACCTGTTTACCGACCGCGGCCTCTATCGCCCCGACGAGACCGCGCATCTGGGCATGATCGTGCGTAGCGGCAATTGGAAAGGTGTGCTGCAAGGCCTGCCACTGGAGTTGCAAATCACCGACCCCCGGGGCCTCGAAGTGATACGCCAGCCGCTGAAGCTGTCGGCCTCGGGTTTTGAAAGCTTCGATTTCGCCAGCAGTGAAGTAGCGCCGGCCGGGGATTACACCGCGACCCTGCAACTGATTGGCGAACAACAGACCCGCACCGATTTGGGCAGCGTCAGCTTCAAGGTTCGCGACTTCGAGCCGGACCGCATGAAAGTCAGTCTGAGCCTGCACGATACGCCGGTACAAGGCTGGATACCGCCGGAGCAAGTGGTGGCCAAGGTCACTGCGCTGCACCTGTTCGGCGCTCCGGCGTCGGGTCGGCGGGTGACCGCAAAAATGTCCCTGAGCCCGACGCTGGCCGCCTTCGATCGCTTCCCGGATTACCGCTTCCGTCTCAGAGACTCCCTGGAAGAAGCCAACTCCGAGGACCTGGCAGAGACCGAGGCCGACGACAACGGCCAGGCCGTCCTTGACCTCAACTTGCAACGTTTTGCCAACAGCACCTATCGCCTGCAAGTCATGACTCAGGTCTACGAGGCCGAAGGCGGTCGCAACGTCGCCGCCCAGAGTGCTTTGCTGGTGTCTTCGGCGCCGTACCTGGTAGGTGTGAAGAGCCAGGATTCCTTGGGCTACGTGGCCAAGGATGCGTCGCGCCAGGTGCAATGGCTGGCCGTCGCGCCGGATCTCACGCCGGTAGCGGTCGAGGGCCTGAGCACCGAGCTGGTGGAACACCGCTACGTTTCGGTGCTGATCAAGCAATCCAACGGCACCTACAAATACGAGTCGCGGATCAAGCACATCAACCAGTCAGCCACGCCCCTGCCCTTGGGTAAGGACGGCGCGAAACAGACGCTGAACACCGCCACACCAGGCGACTACACCCTGCAACTCAAGGACGCCAACGGCAACCTGCTCAACGCCATCGACTACAGCGTCGCCGGGCGTGGCAACACTTCCCGCTCCCTGGAGCGCAACGCCGAGCTGCAACTGCGCCTGGACAAACGCAGCTATGCCACCGGCGACGAGATCGCCATCAGCATCCGCGCGCCTTACACCGGCGCCGGGCTGATCACCATCGAGCGCGATAAGGTCTACACCCAGCAGTGGTTCAAGGCCGATAGCACCAACAGCGTGCAGCACATCCGTGTGCCAGCCGGGCTGGAGGGCAATGCTTACATCAACGTGCAATTCGTGCGGGACATCGGTTCTTCCGAGGTCTATATGAGTCCATTGTCCTACGGCGTGGTGCCGTTCAGCATCAACCTCGATGCGCGGCGCATGGCGCTGAAGGTCGAAGGCCCGACGAAGACCGAGCCGGGGCAGGTGCTAGACATCAAGGTCAATGCCGACCGCCCTTCCCGCGCCGTGGTCTACGCAGTGGACGAAGGCATTCTGCAAGTAGCGCGTTATCAGACGCCGGACCCGCTGGGCTTCTTTTTTCAGAAACGGGCGCTGGAGGTCGGTACCAGCCAGATTCTTGACCTGATCCTGCCGGAATTCAGCCGCCTGCTCAGTGGCGCTGCACCCGGTGGCGATACGGAAAACGCCTTGGCCTCGCACCTCAACCCGTTCAAACGCAAACACCAGCCGCCCGTGGCATGGTGGTCAGGGCTGATCGACTTGCCGGCCGGGGATACCGTGCTGCATTACCAGATCCCGGACAGCTTCAACGGCAAGTTGCACCTGTTTGCGGTGGCGGTGGATACCGACAGCGTCGGTGTCAGCGAAGCCAGCACCGATGTGCGCGGGCCACTGGTGATCACGCCGAACGTGCCGGCCTTCGTTGCACCTGGGGATGTGTTCAGTGTCAGTGCCGGGGTCTTCAGCAATCTGGAAACGCCCACCCGTGTGAAATTTGAGCTGCAAACCAGCGCAGGCCTGAAAGTCGAAGGCGACCCGAACAGCACCCTGGACCTGCAACCGCGCAAGGAAGGCATAGCCGAATTCCGGATCAAGGTCCTGGAAAACCTCGGCTCGGCGGATTTGCGCTTTGTCGCGGTGCTGCCGGACGGCAAGCGTATCCAGGTGGCCGAAACCACCTCGATCCGGCCCTTGAGTGAACACCGGGTCGCCCTCAGCCTCGGCCGTTTCGACAGCACCAGCAAAGAGTTGAAACCCACGCGCGAACTGTTCCCCCAACTGCGCAATGTGCAACTGGGGGTGGCCGCCTCGCCTCTGGTCTGGGCTAATGGCCTCAAGCACTATCTTGATGACTACGGTTACGCCTGTACCGAGCAATTGGTGTCCAAGGCCATGCCGACGTTGATCTGGGGCGGCACCGCACCAGAAGCGGAACAGGCCTTTACCGGTGCGGTGCGCATGCTTCGACAGCGGCAGAATCAAGCCGGTGGTTTCGGCCTGTGGGCCGCCAATCCTGACGTCGCGCCTTATGCCAGCCTGTATGCCACTGACTTCCTGATCGAAGCCAAGGAGCGCGGTCTGCCGGTGCCGGAAGATGTGCTGGTGCGCGCCAACGCTTACCTCACCGACCTGGCCAACGGTCCCAGCGAAGGCCTGTCGGAATTGCGCAACCGTGCCTACGCCAGCTACCTGCTGAGCCGTCAGGGGATTCTGGTCAGTGGTGCCTTGAGCGATATCCGCGAGCGCTACGAGAGCTACTTCCGCGACAGCTGGAAGAATGACCTGGGCGCCGCCTACCTCGCCGCCAGTTACAAGTTACTGAAGCAGGATCGTCAGGCTGATGCACTGGTGCGCAAAATCCCGTGGCGTTCCATCAGCGATGCCTGGGACAGCGACGGTCTGTATTACGACCCACTGGTCCACGACGCCGAGCACCTGCATTTGCTCAGCCGCCACTTCCCCGAGTTGCTGGGCGACGTGCCGGTGAACCTGCTGGACAAGCTTGGCAAGCGCCTCAATGAGCAGCGTTACAACTCGCTGTCGGCCGCACTGTTGTTGCGCGCCCTGGACAACTACGGCCAACGGGCGCAAAGCAACATGACCCTCAAAGCCACGGCCTGGCTGGGAGACAAGCAGCAACAACTGTTACAGATGGCCGGTCAACCGCCTCGTGCGGCAGTCCCGCCAGGCACGCAAAAACTGCTGATGGAAAAAACTGACGGTCCTGCTGCGTTCTACATGCTCAGCGAGGCCGGTTTTGATCGGAGTGCGACCCTCCATTCCATCAGTAATGGCCTGGAAATCATCCACGAATACCTCGACCTGAACGGCAAGCCCGTCAGCCAGGTGAGCGTCGGTGATGAGTTCCTGGTGCGCCTGCGACTGCGGGCCACGGATCGGGATCAGGTGCAGCAAGTGGCGGTGGTCGATTTGTTGCCGGGCGGCGTCGAGCCGGTGTATCGCCTGCCGCCAGAGCCGCAGGCCGCCAGTGAAGGTGAAGGCGAAGGCGAAGGCGAAGAATCGCAATACGCCGAAAACAGCGAAGAGGCCAACGCCTGGCAAGCGCCTATTGGTGAGAGCGAGTTGAGCAATTGGCAACCGGATTACATTGATGTGCGCGATGACCGGGTGGTGTTTTATGGCACGGCGCTACGGGACGTCGGCACCTTCGTCTACCGCGTACGGGCCACCAACGCCGGGACCTTCAACACGCCACCGGCCTATGCCGAAGGCCTGTACCAAACCACCTTGCAAGGCCGTGGCAAGGTCGGCCAGCTTGAAATCGTCAAGCCTTGAAACATCCGGGACGGCGCTTGAAACCCCTGCTGGCAGTTGGGCTGGCAGTGGACGTGCTGGTGGGGCTGCGACTGTGGCCCCATCAGCCACTGGAGCAAACCACCTCATCCTCGCGACTGGTGCTGGCCGACGACGGTTCGCTGCTGCGCATGACCCTGGCCGCCGACGGCCAGTATCGGCTGTGGCTGCCCCTGGAGCGCATCTCGCCATCACTGGTCGAGGCGTTGCTGCTCAAGGAAGACCGCAACTTCTATTGGCACCCGGGAATCAACCCGCCAGCATTGCTGCGGGCGGCCACGGCCACTTACAGCGGGGGCCAGCGCCAGGGCGGCTCGACCTTAAGCATGCAACTGGCGCGACGGCTGTGGGACCTCAATACCCGGCAGGTCCCCGGCAAACTGCAACAAATGGCCCTGGCGCTTTGGCTGGAGCTGCGTTACAGCAAACACGACATCCTTGAGGCCTATCTCAACCTGTCGCCCATGGGCGGCAATATCGAAGGTGCCGAAGCGGCAAGCCGGATTTACTTCGGTAAAGCGGCAGCGCAGTTGTCGTTATCCGAAGCCCTCGCGCTGGCGGTGATTCCCCAGCAGCCAGGACGGCGCGCCAGCTTCGGGCCGTCGCTGCAAAACGCTCGCCTGCGGCTGATGGCGGACTGGCGCGAGACCTATCCCGAAGATCCGCGTAACAGCAGTTTGCTGGAGCTGCCACTGGAAGCGCGCACTCGTCAGCAGATTCCTTTCCTGGCGCCTCATTTGAGCGAACAGCTGCTGACGTCCCAGACCGGTAATGAGCTCAACAGTACTCTCAACCTGCCCTTGCAACGGCTGCTGGAACGTTTGATTGGCGGCTTTATCGCCGAACGCCGCAGCACCGGTATCGAGAACGCCACGGCAATCCTGGTGGACAGCCGCGACCAGAGCGTCAAGGCGCTGGTAGGCTCGGCGGATTACTTATCCACGGCCATTCACGGGCAGGTCAACGGCGTACTGGCACGGCGCTCACCCGGTTCCACCCTCAAGCCGTTTCTCTATGGGCTGGCGCTGGATCAGGGGTTGATCCACCCCATGAGCATTCTCAAGGACATGCCCAGTAACTTCGGCTACTTCCAGCCAGAAAATTTCGATGGCAGTTTTGTCGGCCCACTGACAGCCCGGGACGCGTTGATTCGCAGCCGCAATATTCCGGCGGTGTGGCTGGCCAGCAAGGTCAAATCCCCTTCGTTGTACGGCTTTTTGCAAAGGGCCGGGATCAAGGGATTGCGGGGCGAGAGCCATTACGGTCTGGCCCTGGCCCTGGGCGGTGGCGAGATGACCCCCGAAGAATTGGCGCGGCTGTACCTGATGTTGGCCGGCGACGGGCATTTGCGGTCGTTGCGCTACCTCGTCGAGCAGCCTCAGACCAGCGGTGCCGCGCTGCTGACGCCGCAAGCCGCGTTCATGGTGCGCGATATGCTCAGGCACAACCCGCGCCCGGATGGCTTGCCGGCCAACAGCTCTAGTCGGCACTGGCGCACGGCCTGGAAAACCGGCACTTCCTGGGGCTTTCACGATGCCTGGAGCGCCGGAATCGTCGGCCCGTACGTGTTAATCGTATGGGTCGGCAATTTCGACGGCAGGCCCAACCCGGCGTTCATTGGCGCAAAGACGGCAGCGCCACTGTTCTTTCGCATCGCCGACGCCCTACCTCTGGCATTGCCCACGGTCGCCGACAAAGTCGACAAACCACCTGCAGGACTGACGCGGATCGACGTCTGCGCCGCCTCCGGCGAGCTGCCCAACCGCTGGTGCCCCTCGACCCGCAAGACCTGGTATATCCCCGGGGTCTCACCCATTCGTGTGTCCAACCTGCATCGCCCGGTGCTACTCGACACCCGTACCGGCAAGGCTGCCTGCCCGCCGTTCGATCCGCAGTACACCCGCGAAGAGGTATTCGAATTCTGGCCCAGCGATGTACAACGACTGTTCCGCGCCGCCGGCCTGCCACGGCGCATGCCGCCTGACGTGCTCAAGAGCTGCCAGCCCAATCGCCACGGCGATCAGAGCGAAGCCCCGCAAATCCGCTCGCCGCTGACTCAGGTCACCTATCAGCTGCGCCTGTCCCACCCCCAGGAAAGCATTCCCCTGAACGCCAACGCCGCGAGTGATGCCTTGACCCTGTATTGGTTCGCCGACCAGACCCTGATCGGTCAGGGCCCACCCCAAGCCACACTGAACTGGCGGCCAGGCAAGTCGGGCGAGTATCACTTGCGAGTCAGTGATGATCAGGGCCGCAGCGTGAGCCGAGGATTACGGGTAGAGTTTTTGCCTTAGCCGAGTAAGGAGCGACCCCGGGGTCGCATGACCACGCATTAGCCATGACTTGATGCAGGGCGCAGTTGAAACCAAAACGGGCCTGCATCTGCAGGCCCGTTTTCAGTGGGGTGGTAAGGGTGTTTCAGGCATCAGCTATTGAAAGCGGCCTGTTCGTTCTCGAGAAATTCTTCTTCCAGCAGCGCGTCGGCATGGGCACCCGAGTTGATCGGCGTGACGGTGGCGCGTTTACCGCGCAATTTGCCGAACAGGTGTTCCAGCGCATGTTCAAGCTTGGTGGCCGCCCCTTCGATGGCCAGTTCCAGTGTGTCGGCTTTATGAGTAACGGAAACCGGTTGATGGCCTTTTGGCCGCGCTTCAAGTTGGCAGCGCATGTCGTGTGGACCGGGTTTATCGCCGTTCTCGTCCCGCAGGTGGACTTCGACCCGTGTCAGGTCTTCTTCGTATCGTTCGAGCGTGCTCTCAATGGTAGTACGTACCCACTCCTCCAGTCGGATGCTGCTTTGAATATGGTTATCGCTATTGACTTGGATTTGCATAGTTCATCCCTTATTTCAGCTAGCTCGCGAGAGATCCGGTGCGGTGTTTGAAATCTGGTTGACCGTGACCTCTTGGTTACAGAGTTGGGCAGACGGAGAAACAATTCAACCCCTAAAAAAAGATAAATATTCATACGCAAAAAAAGCCGGACAACGGGCAAAAGCGCTGTTACTGTCGGGAGTCGACTCGACCTGCAACGCGGCAACAAATCCTCACAATTGCCCCTCGCCCAAGGGGTGCAACCCGCGAAAAATCTCCGCTTCCTCCACCAGCCAGTCATGCACCGCGCGCACGCCCGGATGGCTCAGCGCCCCCGGTGAATACAGCAACACATAGCGTTTGTAGTTGGGCACCGCGACGCCGAACGGCACGATCAGCGTGCCCCGCTCCAGCTCATCGTTGAGCAAGGTCCGGCGGGCGATGGCCACGCCCATCCCGGCAATCGCCGCCTCGATGGTCAAGTGGTTGCGGTTGAAGGTATGCCCGCGCCGTACGTCGGCACCGTCGAAGCCGATAGCGTTCAGGTAAAACTCCCACTCCGCGTATTCATAACTGCCGCGCCAGGCGGTGATGTCGTGCAACAACGGAAAATGCACCAGATCCGCCGGCCCGTGCAGCGGCGGTCGACCGCGCAGCAGGCTCGGCGCGCAGACCGGGAAAATCTGCTCGTCGAGCAAGGCTGTGGATAACAATCCCGGGTAACTGCCATCGTTCAAATCGATGGCCAGGTCGAAGTCACCTTCGTGCAGCGCCACGCTGCTGTCCTCGGCCACCAAGCGCAACTGGATATCCGGAAACCGCTGCTGCAAACGCGGCAGGCGCGGCGTCAGCCATTTACCGAGAAACGAAGGAATCGAACGCAAACGCAGGATGCCGCTGATCATTCCTGCATCCAGCCGGCGTAGTTCCGCGTCGATGCTGCCGTAGGCTTCGTTAACTGTGATCGCCAGACGCTGGCCTTCGGCACTCAATTCGACACCCCGGGCGCGGCGGTGGAACAGGCGAAACCCCAGGCGCTCTTCCAACTGGCGGATCTGCTGGCTGACGGCGCCGGGGGTGATGTGCAGTTCTTCGGCGCAGCGGGTGAACGACAAGTGGCGTGCCGCACAGGAAAACACATGCAGCCAGACGTAGGTCTGGGCATGAAATTGACGACTCATCGTTTAGTCCTACTAAAGCCTGTCTTAGGAAGTTTCGTTGGTCAGCGCTGACCGAGGTAGGCAGTATCGCCTACATTGCGCTTGTCCTACAAAAAATGGCGGCGATTCCTACTCCATTGCTTGTAAGGCTTTAGCATGGCTATCAGTGTTTTCGATCTCTTCAAAGTCGGTATCGGTCCGTCCAGTTCCCACACCGTCGGCCCGATGCGCGCCGCCGCGACCTTCGCCCAGGCGCTGTTTGACCAGGGTTTGCTGGAGCAAACCCGACGGGTGGAAGTCCGTCTCTACGGCTCGCTGTCCGCCACCGGTGTCGGCCACGCCACCGATCGCGCCTGCGTCATGGGGCTGATGGGCGAATGGCCCGACAGCATCGACCCGAGCTGCATCGGTCCGCGTATCCAGCAGTTGCGTGAAAGCGGCGAACTGCTGCTGGCCGGTCGCCGGAGCATTGCCTTCGATTGGCAACGCGACTTGCTGCTGCTCGACGAAAGCTTGCCCTACCACCCCAACGCCATGTCGCTGACAGCCTTCGGTGAAAGCGGCCAACTGTGGGAACAAACCTACTACTCGGTCGGCGGCGGTTTCATCGTTGAAGCAGCCGAAGCCGAGTCGGGCGTGCCGGCCTCCAGCGACGTGGTGTTGCCGTACGAGTTTTCCAGCGCCGTGGAATTACTGTCGCTGTGCAACCAGCACGGCTTGCGGGTTTCCGAGCTGATGATGGCCAACGAACGGGCCTGGCGCAGCGATGCGGAAATTCGCAGCGGCCTGCTGCACATCTGGTCGGTGATGCGTGAATGCGTCGAGCAAGGCCTGCGCCACGAAGGCATCCTGCCGGGCGGTCTGGATGTGCCGCGCCGCGCTGCGAAATTGCACCGCAGTCTGTTGGAAATCGGCAAACCGAACGTCATCAGTTCGACCCTCTCGGCGATGGAATGGGTGAACCTGTTCGCCCTCGCCGTGAACGAAGAAAACGCCGCCGGCGGCCGCATGGTCACCGCACCGACCAACGGCGCGGCGGGGATCATCCCGGCGGTCCTGCATTACTACATGAAGTTCAACCCCGACGCCTCGGACGACGATGTCGTGGCGTTTTTCCTCGCCGCCGCGTCGGTGGGCATCCTCTGCAAAAAGAACGCCTCGATCTCCGGTGCCGAAGTCGGCTGCCAGGGTGAAGTCGGTTCCGCCTGTGCCATGGCCGCGGCTGGCCTCGCCGACGTACTCGGCGCGACACCCGAGCAACTGGAAAACGCCGCCGAAATCGGCCTGGAACACAACCTCGGCCTGACCTGCGACCCGGTCGGCGGGCTAGTTCAGGTGCCGTGCATCGAGCGCAACGCAATTGCCGCGGTGAAGGCAATCAACGCCACCCAAATGGCCCTGCGCGGCGACGGCAAACACTTTATTTCCCTGGACCGGGTGATCCGCACCATGCGCGATACCGGCGCCGATATGCATGACAAATACAAAGAAACTTCACGGGGCGGCCTGGCTGTGAGCTGGGTGGAGTGCTGACGAGCATTCCCTGACCGCCTGCATTACGTGAGCCCGAGCAAGAATAATAACGAGGCGATACTGATGACCGATGTACGTACACCTGCTGCCGATAATCCTGCTGTAGAACTGCCCCGTAGTACCGCAACAACCAGCAAAGGCTGGAGCAAACACGACACCACCTGGATGCTCGGACTTTACGGCACGGCGATTGGTGCAGGCACGCTGTTCCTGCCGATCAACGCCGGTGTCGGCGGTTTCTGGCCGTTGCTGGTGCTGGCGCTGCTGGCCTTCCCGATGACCTTCTTCGCCCACCGCGGCCTGACCCGCTTCGTGCTGTCCGGGCGCTCCGGGGACATCACCGAAGTAGTGGAAGAGCACTTCGGCATCGGTGCCGGCAAGCTGATCACCCTGCTGTATTTCTTTGCGATCTTCCCGATCCTGCTGGTGTACAGCGTGGCGCTGACCAACACCCTCAGCAGCTTCATGGAGCATCAATTACACATCGCACCGCCACCGCGCTCGGTGCTGTCGCTGGCGCTGATTCTGGGGCTGATGGCGATCGTCCGTTGCGGTCAGGGCGTGATCGTCAAATGCATGAGCGTGCTGGTTTACCCGTTTGTCGCCGCGTTGCTGTTGCTCGGTGTGAGCCTGATCCCGAACTGGAACGGCGCGTTCTTCGCCTCGGCCAGTGAAGGCATGCCGTTGCCGCTGTTCTTCAAAACCCTGTGGCTGGCGATTCCGGTGATGGTGTTCTCGTTCAACCATTCGCCGATCATCTCCGCCTTCGCCGTCGATCAGAAACAGCGTTACGGCACCCAGGCCGAGCCGAAAAGCAGCGGCATCCTCGCCGTCGCCCACAGCATGATGGTGCTGACCGTGATGTTCTTCTGCTTCAGCTGCGTGCTGGCCCTGTCGCCAGCCGACCTGGCAGCCGCAAAGGCGCAGAACATCTCGATCCTGTCGTACCTGGCCAACCACTTCCAGACCCCGGTCATCGCCTACGCCGCGCCGTTGATCGCGCTGGTGGCAATCACCAAATCCTTCCTCGGCCACTACATCGGTGCCAGCGAAGGCTTCCAGGGCCTGATCGTGAAAAGCCTGCGCGGCCGTGGCCGGGTGATGCCAACCAGCTGGCTGAACCGCGTGACCGCGCTGTTCATGATCCTCAGCTGCTGGGCGGTGGCAACCTTCAACCCGAGCATCCTGGGCATGATCGAAACCCTCGGTGGGCCGGTGATCGCCTGCCTGCTATTCCTGATGCCGATGTACGCGATCCGCCGCGTGCCGTCGCTGCGCCAGTATTCGGGGCAAGCCTCGAACGTGTTTGTGGTGCTGATCGGCCTGATCGCACTGTCAGCGATCATCTACTCCGTCATGCCCTGAAACGGACCATGAATGAAAAAGGCGAGCCATTGGGCTCGCCTTTTTATTGCCGGTTTATTGACCCGGAGCAGGACCGGCATGGCCCTTGCTTCGTCAGAATGGAGGCACACGGATGTTGTTGAAACCTCGGCGAACGGCCTGCCGGTGGTCTGGAAAAGCGAACCAATCCTGATCCCGTCCGGTCAATGACTGCACGATCCCATCAAGCGGTGACGCATTATGGATAACCCTTTCCAACTGATCACCGACGCTTTTGCGCCGGATTATCAGGTCAACCTGAGCATTCAGGGACTCGACGGCAGCATCATGCTGACCCTCTCCAAAACCGGCCGAATCGTCGCCAAGCGGATGATCAGCGCCGCACAACGCAATGACCCGCAACGCCTGAAACGGCTGGTGCAAAGCATTCAGTTCGGCATCGCCATCGAACAGGGCCACAGCGCCGTGGCGATCCTTGAAGCGATGACCAACGGCGACAACTTCAAATTACCGCCGCCCTCACCCAAGACTCCAGCCCCTCGGCCGGCAAGGTTTTAAAGCTCGCCCTTCTCGACTTCCGGATGCTCACCGGAGCCCGCCCCGGTCTTGCGCTGCGGGTGTGCGATCTTCACCGACGGAAATTGCGACGAGGCATAGCGCACCACCAGAATCGAAAACGCCAGCAGCAGAATGCCGCCGCACAGGTAGATGATCCCGATGTCCGGCGGGTTGTGGTGCGACACGTTGGAGATCAGCAGGCGCGTCAACGCGGTGATCGCCACGTAGATCAGAAAGCGCACCGGCATGTGGTTGGTCTTGAAGTAAATCCCGACCATCGCGCCCAACTCGAGGTAGATGAACAGCAGCAGGATGTCATCGATCTTGATGTCACCCTCCTTGATCATCAACAAAAACTCCGCCACCGCCGCCCAGGCAGTGACTGCACCGATGGCGAACAGCGCCAGGTAATGGAACGTCTCAACGAACAGGTTACCCAGCGATCCGGCCAACTCATGGACGCTCTGGCGAAGCTTTTCAGCCCAATTGATATTCACGGTTGTTCTTCCTTAGGTCGGTTCGACCGATGATGCCGGTTTGACGTGACGGTAGTTCTGCATGCAGAAAAAAGGCCAGCGGCATGGAGTGAGATGGTAGCGGGATGATATGAGGCACGTTGGGGTGCTTTCGGTAAATGTAGGACCGTTCTGAATTTGGTTTTTGGGCATCGGATGGATTTCTGGGGGCGCGCCAGCAGGAGCTTGCCCTGCGGCGATTAGCGGCCTCACAGGCGACAAAAAACCATACAGAGCCAGCACATCGCTACGATTGTGCCCGCCAATCTCTGCACGCTAACGTCAAACCGTCGCTGCCCATTCAGCGACCGGGCCTGAGAACCTGGGTAAGATACTGGCGCACCAACGTCCCACCTCACAATTACTGGCGTTTATGCCCGTAATCTGTGCAATGGCGGCTGTGCGCGGGAGACCTTCGGGTCTGCCGGGTTCCCGTATCCCCGGTTTCTCAGCCTGCGCATAGCTGCCACCCATTCGCCTGAGAACGAACGTGGTAGCTCCAACTTTGACACGGGAGTTTTGCAATGACTAACCTCAAAGACCTGACAACCGCTGGCCTCACACCCTTCTCCATCCATTCCGACCACCCCCTCTTCCGCGTCAACAGCGGCGTCTCGATCCACGAAGCCTTGTCCCACGTGTCCGACTTGCTCCACCTCTCCAAACTGCTGGCCGAAGACGCGGCGATGGAACGCGGCAAGGACCGCTATGCCTGGGCGTCGCATTATTTGCAGGAGATGAGTAAGGCGGTGATCGATGACGTGGTGAAGGTGCTGGGTGCGCCGGGTAATAACCGCGATTGAATGGAAAAAGCCCCAGGCTTCTCTATGAAGGCGGGGCTTTTCAGGCGTTCGACTATTTGCTCAAACGGCGCCTAACCGCTCAACCATGTCGGGGAATTTCTCCACCAGCCTGATCAACAAGGCGGCCTGAGCATTGGGCTTCGACGTTTTCTTTCGCCCCCAGCTCGGGAGCCGGTTTGTCCTGCACGGAATGACTGCGCAGTGCGATCTCACCTTCGCGCTGAGCCACCATCTCGCCAACGCCTCGCATTAACTCTACGAACAGGTCGCGCTTTTTCATGAAGCTACCTCGTGCTTTCAACTCTGCTTCAATGGCTTTTTTGAGCGCATTAACTTGGTCGGCGACCATCGCAAAACTATAGACATGTTGCTTATAGCTCGGCAATTGGTGGCCAGGTCGCCAAGATCAAAAGATCGCAGCCTTCGGCAGCTCCGAATATCACTCACCCACAATGAAGTGACGCGCCCCAACCACTCAGGCCGGCTGTCAGGCCGCCGTGCTTTGCTGTTGATCTTGATCCACCCGCCCCTATCGGGAGGCCGAGCGCAGGTGTTCAGCAGGGGGTGGGTGCACAGCGCCGTACGGCGCAGCCGGACACATCGAGAGGAGGTCGTCGCGCAGCAGACCGTAGGCGATGCCCCCTGATGGACACCGGAGTGAGGGGACGCCGAGCCTAGGCGAGGTGCCGTACGCTTGGGGCGAAGACCTTTGCTTCCTTTGGGGCGTTTGCCAAAGGGAGTCGCCGTCAGGGCGAAACCCTAAGTGGCCGTTACCGCAGGAATGGATATGTACACCTGCGGGAGATTGGTCGGCTGTAAGGCCGCCATCGCGAGCAGGTAAATCCGGGGGCAAGAAAAAGCCCCGCGCTTCTCTCGAAGGCGGGGCTCTTTGTACAACCGCAAAACCTTAAGGCGCGTAAGTCAGCAACAACTCAGTCGGCACCTTGAAGTCCAGCGACATCATCACGCTCAACGCCGTGATGGTGAAAATCGAAAACACAAACAGCTTACGTGCCCAAACCGTGTCATCCACCGCCTTGTAGCCCGTCCAGGCCATGTACAACCAGTACATGCCCATGGCCGCCGCAACCGCAAGATAACTCATGCCAGCGTAACCACTGAACGTCAGCATCAAGGTCGCCACCAGGAACGCCAGGATGTACAGCAGGATGTGCTTCTTCGCCACCTGAATCCCACGCTTCACCGGCAACACCGGAATCGATGCCGCCAGGTAATCATTGAAGCGAAAGATCGCGATCGCATAGGAATGCGGCATCTGCCACAAGCTGAACATCACCAGCAGCGTCAGCGCCGCCATGTCGAAGTTATTGCTGACCGCGACATAGCCGATCACCGGCGGCATCGCCCCCGACAGACTGCCCACCAGCGTGCCGTGAACCGACTTGCGCTTGAGGTACAGGCTGTAGAAGCCGACATAGATGACAAAACCGATCACCGCGAACAACGCCGCCAGCGGGTTGGCCACGCGATACAGCAAGGCCACGCCGGCGACACCCAGGACGGTCGCGTAAACCAGTGCCAGTTTCAGGGAGATCAGGCCCTGCACCAGCACACGGTTCTTGGTGCGTTCCATCTTCAGGTCGATGTCACGGTCGATGCAGTTGTTGAACACGCAACCCGACGCGACCACCAGGGACGTGCCGATCATCGCAGCCAGGAAAATGGCCAGATCGACATGCCCTTTCGAGGCCAGGAAAAACCCGCCTGCCACAGAAAGCACGTTACCGAAAATGATCCCCGGTTTGGTGATTTGGATAAAGTGCTTTAAGGACATCCGGACTTTCCTCAGTGCGCCATCATGACGGAATGGATGCTGTACATGATCCACAGCGACAGACCGACCAACAGGACGATAACCAGCGCCGCGAAAACAAACGCAATCACGTTGTTACGCTGGGCGGCGGAGCGGTCCAGGTGGAGGAAGTAGACCAGGTGCACCAGCACCTGGATCACTGCGAAGGCCAGTACGATCGCCAGGGTCATGGCTTTCGGCAGGGATGGGTACATCACCAGGCCGAAAGGAATGATGGTCAGGATCACCGACAGGATGAAGCCGATAGCGTAGGACTTGACGCTGCCGTGGCTGTCGTCGTGACTATCGTGTGAGTGAGCTGCGTTAGCCATTTACAGAGTCCCCATCAGGTAAACAACGGTGAATACGCAGATCCACACTACGTCCAGGAAGTGCCAGAACAGGCTCAGGCAGCTCAGACGGGTCTTGTTGGTCGCCGTCAGGCCATTTTTCTGGACCTGATACATCATGATCGCCATCCAGATCAGACCGCTGGTCACGTGCAGACCGTGGGTGCCGACCAGGGTGAAGAACCCGGACAGGAAGCCGCTACGGTTCGGACCGAAGCCTTCGGAGATCAGCGTATGGAACTCGTTGATCTCCATGCCGATGAAGCCCAGGCCGAACAGGAAGGTGATGGCCAACCAGCCCAGCACCTGAGTCTTCTTGCCTTTGAACAACGCCAGCATGGCGAAGCCGTAGGTGATCGAGCTGAGCAACAGGCAGGCGGTTTCGCCCAGCACGTAAGGCAGTTCGAAGATGTCGTGGCCCGACGGGCCACCGGCTACGTTGTTTACCAGTACCGCGTACACCGCGAAGATCGACGCAAACAGAATGCAGTCGGTCATCAGGTAGAGCCAGAAACCGAATACGGTCATCTCGCCCGAGTCGTGGTGATGGTCATCGTGCCCATGGTCATGACCATGGGCGTGTCCAACATTGGTCACTAAGTTCGACATGGTTTAAGCCTGTTCCAACGAGGTTTCAACACGGGTGGCGGTGGCCGGAATCGCTTTGGCCGCAACCAGACGCTTGTGCTGCTCGGCTTCAATGCGCTCGATCACATCGACCGGCACCATGTAGCCTTGATCATCACGGGCAGCGTGGATCACGAAATAGATCACGGTGCCAGCCAGGCCGAAGATAGCCATCCACCAGATGTGCCAGATCATCGCGAAACCGAACACGGTCAACAGAGCACCCATGACCAGGCCGGTCGCGGTGTTGTTTGGCATGTGGATCGGCTCGTACTTGGCCGGAGCCTGGTACGCAGTACCGTTTTCCTTGGCTTCGGTGAACGGGTCGATACCGTCGGCTTTCGGCAGTACAGCGAAGTTGTAGAACGGTGGTGGCGACGAGGTCGACCATTCCAGCGTGTGGGCATTCCACGGGTCGCCGGCTTCGCACATGTTCTGTGGCAGCTTGCGATCACGGATACTCACGTACAACTGGATCAACTGGCAGGCAATACCGAAAGCGATCAGTACCGCACCGACCATTGCAACGTGCAGGTATGGCGTCCACTCAGGGTTGGTGGTGCTGTTCAGACGACGGGTCATGCCCATGAAGCCCAGTACATAGAGCGGCATGAACGCGACGAAGAAGCCCGAGATCCAGAACCAGAACGCTGCCTTGCCCCAACCTTCGTGCAGCTTGAAGCCGAACGCTTTAGGGAAGTAGAAACCGAAGCCGGCGATGTAGCCAAACACGGCGCCGCCGATGATCACGTTATGGAAGTGCGCGATCACGAACAGGCTGTTGTGCAGTACGAAGTCAGCACCCGGGATGGCCAGCAGTACGCCGGTCATGCCGCCGATGGCGAAGGTCACCATGAAGCCCAGGGTCCACAGAACCTGGCTGGTGAAACGCAGACGGCCCTGGTAAATGGTGAACAGCCAGTTGAACAGCTTCACCCCGGTCGGGATCGAAATCAGCATCGTCGCCAGACCGAAGAAGGCGTTGACGTTGGCACCCGAACCCATGGTGAAGAAGTGGTGCAGCCAAACCATGAAGCCCAGGATCGAGATCGCGCCGCTGGCGTAGATCATCGAGTGGTGGCCGAACAGTTTCTTGCCGGAGAAGGTCGAGATGACTTCGGAGAAGATCCCGAACGCCGGCAGAATCAGGATGTAAACCTCGGGGTGACCCCAGGCCCAGAACAGGTTGACGTACATCATTGGATTGCCACCAAGTTCATTGGTGAAAATGTGGAAATCCATGTAACGGTCAAGCGTCAGCAGTGCCAGGGTAGCGGTCAGGATCGGGAAGGAAGCGACGATCAGTACGTTGGCCCAGGTGCAGGTCCAGGTGAAGATCGGCATGTCCATCATTTTCATGCCCGGGGTACGCATTTTCAGCACGGTGGCCAGGAAATTGACCCCCGTCAATGTCGTACCCAGTCCGGACAGTTGTAATGCCCAGATGTAGTAGTCCACACCCACGCCCGGGCTGTAGCCCAGTTCCGACAGCGGTGGATACGCAACCCAACCGGTACGGGCGAATTCGCCGACACCCAGGGACACGTTCACCAGTACCACGCCGGAAACCAGCAGCCAGAAGCTCAGGGAGTTCAGGAACGGGTAGGCAACGTCACGCGCGCCGATCTGCAGCGGCACTGCAAGGTTCATCAGGCCGGTGAAGAATGGCATCGCCATGAAGATGATCATGATCACACCGTGAGCGGTGAAGATCTGGTCGTAGTGTTCAGGTGGCAGGTAGCCAGGCGAACCCTCAGTGGCCAGGGCCAGCTGGGAGCGCATCATCACGGCGTCGGCAAAACCACGCAGCAGCATGATCATGGCAACGATGATGTACATCACGCCGATTTTCTTGTGGTCGACCGACGTCAGCCACTCGGTCCACAAATAGGTCCACTTCTTGAAGTAGGTGATTGCAGCAAATACCGCCAGACCACCGAGCGCGATCATGGCGATGGTCACCATCACGATCGGCTCGTGGAACGGGATCGCTTCCCAACTTAATTTACCAAACATCGTTTACTCCTCTGCCCCGGCAGCTGAATGCGAACTCATGTCCATCCCTTCCATACCGGCGCCGGCCACTTCGTGTTCTTTCTTCTCGTGGTGCATCGGCTTGCCCGGTTTCATGCCTTCATACTTGTCGATGATGGTCTGGAACAGGTTCGGCGCGTACGAGGAGTAGAGTTCAACCGGGTTGTTCTGGCTTGGTTTGGAAAGGGCTTCGTATTCAGCTTTTTCAAGCTGTTTAGGTGCTTTCTTGACATCACTGACCCAGGCATCGAAATCTGCCTGAGAGGTGGCGATTGCTTTGAATTTCATGCCAGTGAAGCCAGCACCGCTGTAGTTGGCGGAGATACCGTCAAACTCGGCATTCTGATTGGCGATCAGGTGCAACTTGGTTTCCATGCCCGCCATTGCGTAGATCTGACCGCCCAGGCCCGGAATGAAGAACGAGTTCATCACGGTGTCGGAGGTGATCTTGAAGTTAACTGGCGTGTTGGCCGGGAACACCATCTTGTTGACGGTGGCGATGCCTTGTTCCGGGTAGATGAACAGCCACTTCCAGTCCATCGCGACCACTTGAATGGTGATCGGCTTGACGTCGGATTCCAGCGGACGGTAAGGGTCCAGGGCGTGGGTCGACTTGTAGGTGACGTAACCCAGGGCAATGATGATCAGCACCGGAACAGCCCACACTGCGATTTCAATCTTGGTGGAGTGCGACCATTTCGGGGTGTAGACGGCGTCCTTGTTGGAAGCGCGGTATTTCCAGGCGAACAGGAAGGTCATGACGATGACCGGAACCACGACCAACAGCATCAGCAGCGTTGCGGTGATGATCAGGTTGCGCTCGTCCAGGCCGACCTGGCCCTTGGGATCGAGCAGGGTCATGTTGCAGCCTCCCAGCAACAGCGTGCCGAGCAGCGGCAATAAGCCTAGTAGTCTGGGGTACCTGTTTTTACTCATCTCACGACCTCTAAAGCAGCTTGCGCAATGCAGTTGGGTTTTGATCGCCAACACTTCACCCTGCCAAGGGTTGGCATTTTTCTTGGATTGAATAAGGGCTTGCCCGTCGCGCGCTAAACGCTGGTCGACACATCCTGGGCTAGCGGTGAGTTCTTATTCGAATTCGTGGTCAAAGGCCTTGTTACAGACCAATTCCATTTGGTGCGGATAGTTGGAAGGCGCCGACACCTGGCGTCGAATGAAGCCCGTTACAGCCCCACGACCACCCCTTGTGCCAAGGAGAGTGCCGCCCCGGAATTTCAGTGCGGGCGATTGTAGATATGTAACGTTGTATAAACCATGTCTCAACTCGAAATAATTTTTATCGGATACCGCAACAATCATTAACGAAATCTGCAAAGATTATCCACGATATCGAGACAGATTCTCAATAACAACCCCAAAAAAACCAGCGCTACTGTCCGCAGTTCAGACAGCTTCAGCCCCTCTCGAAGCATCGCTGACCTCGCGCAAGCCCCCTTGTCACAAGGCCTTTAGCCATTCGTCCGAGCCTGTTAAAACTGCCTGCTGCACCGCATTTTCCGGCTTCCGGAGAGGCCCGCCAGCAAGATAAATTCCCTGTCAGTTTCAGCGACGACAATCGTCTTTGAAATGAGTTGCGACACCTTTGCTGTGACAACATGTCGCACACGTGTCGCACCCTTCTTTGCCGCGCGTCACGATCCTTTGACAGACCCGCTGAAACGCAAAGCGCCCCGGCCTCTTTTCGAGGTCCGGGGCGCTTTATTCAAGGCCTGTGGCTGCGGCGAGAAGCCTCAGTTCAGGTGTTTGCGGTTACGCGAAATGAGCAGTGGCACCAGCACCACGGTCAACACGAAGGCCACCAGTGCCCACTGTGCCAGCGACAGGCCGAGGATCGGCGGGTACGGTGTTTCGCAGAAGCCGTCGACCTGGAAGCCCAGCGGGAAGATCTTCGCCAGCGGCAAGCCGTCGACAATCGGTTGCAGCACATCGATGCCGCAACTGACCGCCGGGTAAAACTGCGTATAGACGTGATGCCCGGCCGCTGCAACGCCCGCGAGGGCGAAGATCACCACCAGCCCTTCAAACACGGTGATGCTGCGACGGGTGCGCATGGCGGCACCGATAAAGGCACTGATCGCGATCAGCAACAGCGCATAGCGTTGCAGGATGCACAGCGGGCATGGCGCCTCGCCCAGCACCACTTGCATGTACAGCGCGCCGCCGATCAGCGCCAGGCAGATGATGCCCAGCAAGACCAGGAAGCGCCGCTCACGGCCCATCCGCATCATTTCCTCGTTCATTCCCGTTTCCTTTGCCAAAAGTGCTGGTTGTATTCAACAGACCCACCGGCCGCAGTGGATCTTATACGTATCAATTGATCGCAAGTTTACACGCTAGCCATCGGGGTGGATTAACAGGAGGGAATTAACGGCAGGCTTATTAACAGCGGATTAAACAGATGGATCGGTGGCGAAACTGATAACGCCATCGCGGGCAAACCTTGCTCCTACAGGATTGTGAGTACCTGTAGGAGCAGGGGGGGCGCCTAGCTCTTGCCCGCGATGAAGGCGACCCGGTCTGACTGAGTCGCCACCCTACGCTTACTCCAGCGCAGCAGCCGGGCCGAAGAACTCGTAGCGGCTCTGCTTCTCTGGAACACCCAAGGCCTTGAGGTGGCGCTTGATCGCGGCCATGAAGCCTTTCGGGCCGAGGAAGTAAGCGTCCAGGTCGCGCTCTTGCGGCAACCAGTCGGCCAACAGCTCCTGACTCAACAGCCCGACCTTATCCGCCGCAGGGCTGACGCCGTCATCTTCGGCGTAGCAGTAGAAGCGCTTGAGTTGCGGGTGACGCTCGGCCAGGCCGTCGATCCAGTCGCGGAAGGCATGCACGCCACCGTTACGCGCACAGTGGATAAAGTGCACCGGACGCTCGGTGGCCAGCGCCGCTTCCAGCATCGGCAGGGTTGGCGTGATGCCGACGCCGCCGCTGATCAGCACCAGCGGCTTGTCGCTGGCGGTCAGGGTGAACTCACCTGCTGGCGGAAACAGCAGGATGCTCGCGCCCACATGAAGCTGGTCGTGCAGGTAATTCGAGGCACGACCGCCCTCTTCGCGCTTGACGCTGATCCGGTACTGACCGTCGTCGCCCAGGGACGACAGCGAGTAGTTGCGACGAATTTCTTCGCCATCGAGGATCAGTTTCATGCCGATGTACTGACCCGGTTCTGCCGCGAGGATCGGCCCCTTGTCCGCTGGTTCAAAGTAGAACGAGGTGATTTCCGCGCTCTCTTCCACGCGCTTGGCCAGTTTGAATTCCCGCGCCCCACGCCAGCCGCCGACCGCTGCGGCCTTCTGGTCGTAGATCGCGGTTTCGGCGCCGATCAGGATATCGGCCAATTGGTTGTAGGCGGCGCCCCAGGCGCTCATCACTTCGGGCGTGGCGATCTCGTCACCGAGCACTTCGGAAATCGCCCGCAGCAGGCAGGCGCCGACAATCGGGTAATGCTCCGGCAGGATTTGCAGGGCAACGTGCTTGTTGATGATCTTCGCCACCAGATCGCCCAACTGATCGAGCTGATCGATGTGCCGCGCATACATCAGCACCCCGCGAGCCAAAGCCCGTGGCTGGTCGCCGCTGGCCTGGTGCGCCTGATTGAACAGCGGACGAACCTCTGGGTACTCGGAGAGCATCATGCGGTAGAAGTGCGTGATCAGGGCTTCGCCGCCGCTTTCCAGCAACGGTACGGTGGATTTGACGATGGCACGGTCTTGAGCGCTAAGCATTAAGGGGGTACTCCTGAACGACTGGGTTTATAGTTTTCTACCCATGACGTTTCAGTTTCCGTGCCAACAATTAAAACCATATAAATCAATAAGTTAATAAACATGTAGTCATAACGACACAAGCGGATTTATAGTCACCTCGACTACATGGAGTCAATATGACTGCAAAACCCTTGCTCACCGCGTTGCTGCCACTGGTCTCCGACCTTTCCCGCGAATTGCCCGAAGGCGAGCGCTACCGGCGCCTGCTCGAAGCCATGCGCGCCCTGCTCCCCTGCGATGCCGCCGCCTTGCTGCGGCTCGACGGTGAATGGCTGGTACCGTTGGCAGTGGATGGCCTGAGCACCGACACCCTCGGCCGGCGCTTCAAGGTCAGCGAACACCCGCGCTTTGAAGCGTTGCTCAGCCGCTCGGAGCCGACGCGTTTCCCCAGCGACAGCACCTTGCCCGACCCTTATGACGGATTGGTCGACGGCCACGGCGATCACCTGGAAGTCCACGACTGCATGGGCTGCCCGCTGTTTATCGATGAGCGTCCGTGGGGTTTGCTGACCCTCGATGCGCTGGACCCGGAGCGCTTCGAGCCGATCGAACTGGACGCCTTGCAAGCCTTTGCCAGCCTCGCCGCCGCCACGGTCAACGCCGCCGAACGCATCGAACGGCTGGCCAATCGCGCAGAAGATGAACACCAGCGCGCCGAGGTCTATCGCCAGGCCAGCGGTCAGCAGAGTCGCGAAATGATCGGCCAGAGCAAAGCGCACAAGCGCTTGGTGGAAGAAATCAACCTGGTCGGCGGTAGCGACCTGACGGTGCTGATCACCGGAGAAACCGGGGTCGGTAAAGAGTTGGTGGCCCAGGCGATCCACGCCGCTTCACCGCGTGCCGACAAACCGATCATCAGCCTCAACTGCGCCGCGCTGCCCGACACGCTGGTAGAAAGCGAGTTGTTCGGCCATGTGCGTGGCGCCTTCACCGGGGCGCTGAACGACCGGCGTGGCAAATTCGAACTGGCCAATGGCGGCACGCTGTTTCTCGATGAAGTGGGCGAGTTGTCGCTGGCGGTGCAGGCCAAATTGCTCCGTGTGCTGCAAAGCGGTCAGTTACAGCGCTTGGGTTCGGACAAGGAGCATCAGGTCGACGTACGCCTGATCGCCGCGACCAACCGTGACCTCGCCTTCGAGGTGCGCAGTGGCCGCTACCGCGCCGACTTCTACCATCGCCTCAGCGTCTACCCGTTGCTGGTGCCGGCGCTGCGTGATCGCGGTCGGGATGTGTTGTTGCTTAGCGGTTACTTTCTTGAACAGAACCGCTCGCGGATGGGCCTCAACAGCCTGCGCCTGAGCAGCGACGCCCAAGCGGCATTGCTGGCCTACAGTTGGCCGGGCAACGTCCGCGAACTGGAGCACTTGATTGGTCGCAGTGCCTTGAAAGCGCTGGGCAACTCGCGGGAACGGCCGAAGATTCTCAGCTTGAGCGCGGCGGATCTGGACTTGCCCCACACGCCCCTTGAAACGCCTTCTGCGCCAGCCAGCATTGAACCGGCGCCCACCGTTGAAGTGTTCGGCGACCTGCGCCAGGCCACCGAGAACTATCAACGCCAGTTGATCACCGCTTGTCTTGAGCGCCATCAAAACAACTGGGCCAGCGCCGCCCGTGAGCTAGGCTTGGACCGGGCGAACCTTGGGCGGATGGCCAAGCGTTTGGGCATGAAGTAGTAACCAATGTGGCGAGGGAGCTTGCTCCCGCTGGAGTGCGAAGCGCTCCCAAATCAGTCACCACATTGCAACAGACAGTACACAGGTACCGATTTGGCGACTGCTGCGCCCGAGCGCGGACCGGCCGGCGGGAGCAAGCTCCCTCGCCACAGGGTTTGCCGTTTGGCATTAAAGCCCGCCCCGCTTACGTCGATAACCCGATATCAATAGTTGCTGGCGGTCCTACAATCGCCCATCACCTTTTCCACAGAAGGTTTTTATGTCCTCCAACAAAGCCCGCGCAGATTCACTTTCGCTTCTGCTCTTTACCTTGCGCAGTGGCAAGCTGATGGCGATCAACCTGCTGAAAGTCAGTGAAATCATCCCCTGCCCGCCGCTGACCAGGCTGCCGGAGTCGCACCCGCACGTTAAAGGCATCGCCACCCTGCGCGGAACCTCGCTGTCGGTCATCGACCTGAGCCGGGCGATCGGTGAGCGGCCGCTGGAAGACCCGGACGGTGGCTGCCTGATCGTTACCGACGTCAGCCGTTCCAAACAGGGCCTGCACGTTCAGGCGGTGAGCAAGATCGTCCATTGCCTGACCACCGACATCCGCCCGCCACCCTACGGCTCCGGCGGCGTGCGCGCGTACATCACCGGCGTGACCTCGGTCGACGGCACGCTGGTGCAGGTGCTCGACATCGAGAAAGTCATCCACGGCATCGCCCCGGCACAGATCGAAACAGCCCCGACCGAGCTGAGCATGGAAGACGCCGAAGTACTGGGCAACGCACGCATTCTGGTGGTCGATGACAGCCAGGTGGCGCTGCAACAATCGGTACACACCCTGCGCAACCTCGGCCTGCAATGCCACACCGCACGCAGCGCCAGAGAAGCCATCGACTGCCTGCTGGACCTGCAAGGCACTGCACAGCAGATCAACCTGATTGTCTCGGACATCGAAATGTCCGAGATGGACGGTTACGCCCTCACCCGGACCCTGCGTGAAACCCCGGACTTTTCCCACCTCTATATCCTGCTGCACACCTCGCTGGACAGTGCGATGAACAGCGAAAAAGCCCGTCTGGCCGGGGCAAATGCGGTGCTGACCAAGTTCTCCTCGCCAGAGCTGACCAAATGCCTGATCACCGCCGCAAAAGCTGTCGCGCAGCAAGAACAAGGTCATTGAGCCTTGGCTGAAGAGTATTGCCTGCTGCTTCGGCGCGACCTCGCTGGAGTGTTGCCCGCCATTGCCTGGCCTCCAGGCATTGTGCTGAACCAATACCGCCCCGAGCTGGCCGAAGCGGTTCATCAACTGATGGAGCAGGGTTATCAGCACGGCGGCGGTCGAGTACCGGCGCTGGAGGTGTGGCGCGAGCGCTTTGAAAGCGATGCGGAATATGACCCGGCGCTGTGTTTCATCGCCTCGGACCCTCAAGGCGTTGTCGGCGTGGCCCAGTGCTGGACCAGCGCCTACATCAAGAACCTGGTGGTGCATCCACGGGCTCAGGGCCAAGGCTTGGGACGAGCGTTGTTGTTGCATGCCTTCAGTGTGTTTCAACAGCGTCGCGAAGGGTTTGTTGACCTCAAGGTACTGGAAGATAACCAGCGCGCTCGGCGACTGTATGAAAGCGCCGGGATGCGCGTGGTGCGCCGGGAGCTGGTTCCAGACTGATACCGCTATCGCGAAGCTCCCCGCACAACCCTCCTCAATCCTTCAGGCATACTCAATCCTTGGCCAAAATTCACCCAAGGATGCCCGAACCATGAAAGCCTCAAGTCTGATATTCATCAGCCTGACCGCAATCACCAGCCAAGCCTTCGCTTCTAGCCCAGATGCATGGGCCGCCCATGACAAAGCCGTTCTCGCCAGTTGCACCAAAGCCAGCCAATTGAGTCACGCCAAACCCGTTGGCAATGCTGCGCAGTTCGATGATCGCGTCGGCTATACCGCACTGTTGCTGCAAGGCCAGTACCCGCAAAAACATATGAAAGGCCAACAAGGCACTGAACTGTGCCTCTACAACAAAAAGAGTAAAACCGCGTATATCACCGAATGGGATTCTGTACGTCCATGACTGGCGCACAACTTGCTTTGGCAGCATCCCGCGCGGTGGTTTTCCGCCATCGCTGACGCCTCTGGAATGTGACCGGTCGCCTAATGAATACGACGTTTTCCTGCGTAGGTTGCGGCAAGTGCTGCAACGACCACCATGTGCCCCTGACCCTCGCCGAGGCCCGGATGTGGACGGCTGACGGCGGGGCTGTGATCGTGCTGGTGGAAGGCTTTCTTGGCAATGGCCTGGGCCTTCCGGCCTTGCAACGCGAGCACGCCGAACGCCGTTCCGTGGTGGTGCCCAGCGGTGCGACCCAGGCCCACGTAGCGATTACCTTCGCTGCATACAACGCCGGTCGCTGCCGGAATCTTGACGAAGACAACCTCTGCCGCATCTACGAGCACCGGCCGCTGGTGTGCCGCATCTACCCGATGGAAATCAATCCGCACATCCCGCTGACACCAACCGCCAAGGACTGCCCGCCCGAATCGTGGGAGCAAGGTCCTGCGTTAATTGTCGGCGGTCAGTTGGTTGATCAGGCATTGGCCGACCTGATCCAGCGCTCGCGTCAGGCAGACCGCGACGATGTCCAGGCCAAGGAAGCGATTTGCGAACTTCTGGGGATTCGCACCACGGCGCTCAAGGGTGACGGGTTTACCGCCTACCTGCCGGACATGACGGCGTTTGCCTCGGCAATTGATCAGGTTCAGGCTGCGCCGTTGCCGGGTTCGGCCGGTGAATGGCTGTTCCATGTATCGGGCAACGACATTGCTGAACAAGTGCAGGCCGCTGGCGCGAACGTGGTCACGGCAGAACCGCTGAACTATGCGTTTATCTCGTTGCGCGCGGCCTGAGATTTATAACTCAGAGGGACAACTCAGCGCTTGCCCATCGAGCGACGGGTGCCAGGAGGCGCTGCGCCCGGGACCTTGGTGTGGCCATTCTTGGCGCCGTTCTTGTACCACGGCTGACTGGCGTTTTTGGCGGAGGCCAACTCGCCCGGTTTGAACGGAAACTTGAAGGCCGGAATCACCGCTTTGGTTTCGCTGTCGGCGCTGGAGTCGACGCTGTCTGGCAGGTCAGCCTGTTCGTCAGCAGCAGGCGCTTGTATCGGGGAAGTCATGAATGCTCCGGGTGTTACAGTGAGTCGGGCCCGATGGGTGGGCCGCGAAAGGCCGGCAGTATACCTGCGCGCCCGTGATCTTTAACCTCCCGACGCATGAATGGTCACCTTTGCTGACAGCCCTGTCAGTTAGCCGTCACCCTGCTGACCGCAACGAAGGACTATAACTAGGCCATTATTTCCCGTCTTTTTGCCCCGGCGTTCGATGCTCATGCCCATTCCAGGAAAAAAACTGCTGATCGCCGCGTTACTGGTGACGGTCACTGCCGTGGCCATTGGCGTTGCGCTCAAACCGGCAACGAGCAAACTCGCGGCCCCCACCGCGATTCCGGTGCGGGTGGTCAGCGTCGTCGAACGCGACGTGCCGCGCTATGTCAGCGCGATTGGCTCGGTGCTGTCGTTGCACAGCGTGGTTATTCGTCCGCAGATCGATGGCATCCTCACCCGACTACTGGTCAAGGAAGGTCAGTTGGTGAAGGCCGGTGACCTGCTGGCAACTATCGACGATCGCTCGATCCGCGCCAGCCTCGATCAGGCCCGTGCGCAATTGGGCGAAAACCAGGCGCAGTTGCAGGTCGCCGAGGTCAACCTCAAACGCTACAAATTGCTGAGTGTCGATGACGGGGTTTCCAAGCAGACTTACGACCAGCAACAAGCCCTGGTCAATCAGTTGAAAGCCACGGCGCAAGGCAATCAGGCGGCCATCGATGCGGCGCAGGTACAACTCTCCTACACACAGATTCGCTCGCCGGTGACGGGCCGCGTCGGTATTCGCACCGTGGATGAAGGCAACTTCCTGCGCATGAGCGATACCCAGGGATTGTTCTCGGTCACCCAGATCGACCCGATTGCCGTCGAGTTCTCCCTGCCACAGCAAATGCTGCCGACGCTGCAACGGTTGATCAGCGCAACCCCGCCGGCTGACGTGAATGCCTACCTCGGCGCCGACACCAATGGCCAGACCGGCGACTTGCTCGGCGAAGGCCATCTGACGCTCATCGACAACCAGATCAATACCAACACCGGGACCATTCGCGCCAAGGCCGAATTCAGCAACGCCGGGCAAAAACTCTGGCCCGGGCAACTGGTGACCGTGAAGATCCAGACCGCCGTCGACCAGCATGTGCTGGTGGTGCCGCCGTCGGTGGTCCAGCGCGGGCTGGATCAGCATTTCGTTTACCGGGTCAACGGCGACAAGGTCGAATCGGTTCCGGTGCAAATGGTCTATCAGGACAGCGGGCTGAACATCATCACAGGGGTAAAGGCCGGTGATGTGCTGGTCAGCGATGGTCAGTCGCGGCTCAAGCCAGGGGCCAGCGTGCAGATTCTCGGCGAGCCGCCAGCGCTCACGCAAAGCACTGCGGCGGAGCAACAGCCATGAAAGTCCATGGCGGTATTTCGGCCTGGTGCATCGACCATCCGGTCGCCACGGCACTGCTGACCTTCGCCCTGGTGCTGCTGGGCTTGATCGCCTTCCCGCGCCTGCCCGTCGCCCCTTTGCCGGAAGCCGAGTTCCCGACCATTCAGGTCGCCGCGCAGTTGCCCGGCGCCAGCCCCGACACCATGGCTTCGTCGGTGGCGACGCCGTTGGAGGTGCAATTCAGCGCCATCCCCGGCATGACCCAAATGACCTCCAGCAGCGCCTTGGGTTCGACCAACCTGACCCTGCAATTCACCCTCAACAAAAGCATCGACACCGCCGCGCAGGAAGTTCAGGCCGCGATCAACACCGCCGCCGGCAAGCTGCCCAAGGACATGCCGACGCTGCCGACCTGGCGCAAGGTCAACCCGTCCGACAGCCCGGTGCTGATCCTCAGCGTCAGCTCGACGCAAATGCCCGGCACCGAACTCAGCGACTACGCCGAAACCCTGCTGGCGCGGCAATTGAGCCAGATCGACGGCGTCGGCCAGATCTACATCACCGGCCAGCAACGCCCGGCGATCCGGGTCCAGGCCTCGGCCGACAAACTCGCCGCCATCGGCCTGACCCTGGCCGATGTGCGCCTGGCGATTCAGAAAACCAGCCTCAACCTGGCCAAGGGCGCGCTGTACGGTGAGTCGAGCATTTCCACGCTATCGACCAACGATCAACTGTTCCATCCCGACGAATACGGTCAGCTCATCGTCTCCTACAAGAACGGTGCACCGGTCCAGCTCCGGGACATCGCCACCGTGGTCAGTGGCTCGGAAGACGCCTATGTCCAGGCCTGGTCTGGCGATCGGCCGGGGGTCAACCTGGTGATCCTGCGGCAACCGGGTGCGAACATCGTCGACACCGTGGACCGGATTCAAGCCGCGTTGCCGGGCCTGCAAGCGATGCTTCCGGCGTCGATTCAGGTCAACGTGCTGATCGACCGGACCCAGACTATCCGCGCTTCACTGCACGAAGTGGAAGTCACCCTGCTGATCGCGGTCCTGCTGGTGGTCGCGGTGATGGCGCTGTTCCTGCGCCAGTGGTCGGCGACGCTGATCGTTTCCAGCGTACTCGGGGTCTCGCTGATCGCCAGTATCGCGCTGATGTACATCATGGGCTTCAGCCTGAACAACCTGACGCTGGTGGCGATCGTCATTTCCGTAGGGTTTGTGGTCGACGATGCGATTGTGGTGGTGGAGAACATCCACCGCCACCTGGAGGCCGGCGACGGTATGCGTGAGGCGGCGATCAAGGGCGCTGGCGAGATCGGCTTTACCGTGGTCTCGATCAGTTTCTCGCTGGTGGCGGCGTTTATTCCGCTGCTGTTCATGGGCGGCGTGGTCGGCCGGTTGTTCAAGGAGTTCGCCTTGACCGCCACCTCGACCATCATGATTTCGGTGGTGGTGTCGTTGACCCTGGCACCGACCATGGCCGCCCTGTTCATGCGCGCGCCGGTACACGATGCCCATGCCAAACCCGGTTTTGGGGAGCGCCTGCTGGCGCTGTATGAACGCGCACTGCGCCGCGCCCTGGCGCATCAGAAACTGATGCTGGGGATCTTCAGCCTGACGCTGTGCATGGCGGTTGCCGGCTACGTGTTTATCCCCAAAGGTTTCTTCCCGATACAGGACACCGGTTTTATCCTTGGCACTACCGAAGCCGCCGCCGACGTGTCGTTTCCGGAGATGGTGAAAAAGCACCAGGCCCTGGCCGACATCGTCGCCGCCGACCCGGCAGTGCAGACCTTTTCGCATTCGGTGGGTGTTTCCGGCAGCAACCAGACCATCGCCAACGGGCGCTTCTGGATCTCCTTGAAAAAACGCGGCGATCGCGATGTGTCCGCCAGCGCCTTCATCGACCGGATTCGTCCGCAACTGCTGAAGGTCCCGGGCATTGTGCTGTACCTGCGCGCCGGGCAAGACATCAACCTCAGCTCCGGCCCCAGCCGCGCCCAGTATCAATACGTGCTCAAGAGCAACGACGGTCCGACACTGAACCTCTGGACCCAACGCCTGACCGAAAAACTGCGCAGCATCCCGGCGTTCCGCGACATTTCCAACGACCTGCAACTGGGCGGCAGCATCACCCACATCCACATCGACCGTGCCGCTGCAGCGCGTTTCGGGCTGACCGCCAGCGATGTCGACGAGGCGCTTTATGACGCCTTCGGCCAACGGCAGGTCAACGAGTTCCAGACCGAAATAAACCAGTACAACGTTATCCTCGAACTCGACACCCGCCAGCGCGGCAAGGCCGAAAGCCTCGCCTATTTCTACCTGCGTTCGCCGCTGAGTGGCGAGATGGTGCCGTTGTCGGCGCTGGCCCGTTTCGATGCGCCAACCATCGGCCCGTTGTCCATCGCCCACGACGGCATGTTCCCGGCCGCCAACCTGTCGTTCAACCTGGCGCCCGGCGTGGCCTTGGGTGATGCGGTGATTTTGCTCAATCAGGCGAAGAACGACATCGGCATGCCGGCCTCGGTCAACGGCAATTTCCAGGGCGCGGCCCAGGCGTTCCAGAGTTCACTGGCCAGCCAGCCGTGGCTGATTCTGGCGGCGCTGGTGGCGGTATACATCATTCTTGGCGTGCTCTATGAAAGTTTCGTGCACCCGCTGACGATCATCTCGACCTTGCCTTCCGCTGGCCTCGGCGCCTTGATACTGCTCTGGATCCTCGGCCAGGACTTCTCGATCATGGCGTTGATCGGCCTGGTGCTGCTGATCGGTATCGTCAAGAAGAACGGCATCCTGATGATCGACTTCGCCCTCGACGCCCAGCGCAATCGCGGGCTGTCCCCGCAAGAGGCGATTTTCGAGGCATGCCTTACGCGGTTCCGGCCGATCATGATGACCACCCTCGCCGCCCTGCTCGGCGCGCTGCCGCTGATGCTCGGCTACGGCACCGGCGCCGAACTGCGCCAACCGCTGGGGATCGCGGTGGTCGGCGGTTTGCTGGTCAGCCAGGCGCTGACGCTGTTTACCACGCCAGTCATATACTTATGGCTTGAGCGGGTGTTCCATCGCTCCACACCAGCGCCTGCGCTGGCGACCACACACTGAGGCGGGTCATGCGCGTTCTGATTATCGAAGACGAAGAGAAAACCGCGGATTATCTGTACCGCGGCCTGACCGAACAGGGTTACACCGTGGACCGCGCGCCGGACGGCGTCGAAGGTTTGCACCTGGCGCTCGAAAACGATTACGCGGTGATCATCCTCGACGTGATGCTGCCGGGTCTCGACGGCTACGGCGTGCTGCGCGCCCTGCGTGCCCGCAAACAGACCCCGGTGATCATGCTGACCGCCCGTGAGCGTGTCGAAGACCGGATCAAAGGCCTGCGCGACGGTGCCGACGATTACCTGGGCAAACCTTTCTCGTTCCTCGAACTGGTCGCCCGCCTGCAAGCCTTGACCCGCCGCAGCGGTGGCCATGAACCGGTGCAAGTGACCATCGCCGACCTGTGGGTCGACTTGATCAGCCGCAAGGCCACCCGTGCCGGTACGCGGCTGGACCTGACCGCCAAGGAGTTCTCGCTGCTCAGCGTGCTGGCCCGGCGTCAGGGTGAAATTCTCTCGAAAACCGCGATTGCCGAGATGGTCTGGGACATCAATTTCGACAGCGACGCCAACGTCGTCGAAGTTGCGATCAAGCGTCTGCGGGCGAAGATCGACGGGCCGTTCGAAGAGAAACTGCTGCACACCATTCGCGGCATGGGCTATGTGCTGGAGAGCCGCAGTGCTTAGGGTAGATCATCACTCATTTCCTATGCCGCGTTGTCGCCTGAAAGCGGGCCAGGCAAGGCGCAGTCCGCCGGTAAGGGTCGTTTCCTTGCCAAGGGCTGCAACGCAGCCTGGCCCGCTTTCAGGCACAACCCGAAGGGCCGGATCTGTTGTTGCGCAGGGCTGCGTTACTCGGAGCTTATTTGGAACGACCAAACCTCGCTCCTCGCGCCTTGCCCTGCGCAACAACAGACTCCGGCGCGGCATAGGAAATGAGTGATGATCTACCCTCGAAACAGTATCGCGTTGCGCCTGAGCGGCATGTTCACACTGGTGGCGGCGCTGGTGTTTCTGTTGATCGGCTGGGCGCTGTATCAACAGGTTGAAAAGGGTCTGGCGCTGTTGCCGGCAGCCGAACTGGATGCGCGTTACAGCGTACTCGAATCCACGGTCGGGCGCTTTGGTACGCCAGAGCACTGGGTGAAGATCAACAACAAACTCAACCTGCTGAGTGAAGAGGACAAGCGCATCAGCTTCTGGATCATCAGCGGCGATGCCAACTACGAGTACGGCAACATCACCCCGCAGATCCGTGCCTTGGCGCAAGGGCCAACCGGCAAGCGCGACGTACAACTGCCGGGTCAGCCCTATCCGATGAAAGTGCTGGTCAGTCAGTTTCCGGCCAAGGACCAGCGTCCACCGTTGCGCTTCATGATCGGCATCGACACGCAAACCTTCTATGAGACCCAGCATCACTTGCTGATCGCCTTGATCAGCCTGGCGATCATCGGCGTACTGCTGGCCTCGGCGCTGGGTTACTGGGTGGCGCGAATCGGCCTCAAACCGTTGATCAAGTTGTCGCAGGAAGCGCAACGACTGGCACCGCCGTTGCTGTCCTCACGACTGCAACTGTCGCCACTGCCGCCAGAACTCAATCAGTTCGTCAGCTCGTTCAACTCGACGCTGGAGCGGGTCGAGCAAGCCTACACGCGACTTGAATCGTTCAACGCCGATGTCGCCCACGAACTGCGCTCGCCGCTGACCAACCTGATCGGTCAGACCCAGGTTGCCCTGACCCGTGGGCGCTCGGCGGAACACTACTTCGAAGTGCTGCAATCGAACCTCGAAGAACTCGAACGGCTGCGCTCGATCATCAACGACATGCTGTTTTTGGCCAGCGCCGACCAAGGCAGCAAGGCCACCAAACTGACCACCACCTCGCTCGCGGACGAAGTCGCCACCACTCTGGACTACCTGGATTTCATCCTCGAAGATGCGCAGGTCAAGGTTCAGGTCAGCGGTGATGCCCAAGTGCAGATCGAAATCGCCCACCTGCGCCGGGCATTGATCAATCTGCTGAACAACGCCGTGCAGCACACGGCTCCCGGCCAGGTCATTCGGGTGCGGATCGATGTTCAGGAGCATCAGGTCAGTATCGGCGTCACCAACCCCGGTGAGCCCATCGCCAGTGAACATCTGTCGCGCTTGTTCGAGCGCTTCTACCGGGTCGACGCCTCGCGCAGCAACAGCGGCGCCAATCATGGACTGGGGCTGGCCATCGTCAAGGCGATCGCGCTGATGCATGGCGGCAATGTGTTTGTGCACAGCGATAACGGCGTGAATACCTTCGGGATCTATTTGCCGATTTGATTCCTGTGGCGAGCGAGCTTGCTCGCGCTGGGCTGCGAAGCGGCCCCAAGACAATCAACCGTGTTTAATCAGATATACCACCTGCCCCGAATTACGACTGCTACGCAGCCGAGCGCGAGCAAGCTCGCTCGCCACAGGTCGGTGCGACTGTTGCTCTTGATGCAACAGTCCTTTATGCAATCCGCTCTTTTTCCCACCCCCCAAGACCTTTACCTTGGCCACACCAAACAGCACTTGCCAAGCAAGAAGGTTTTCAAGATGTCCAACAGTATGGGTATTGCCAGCGCTTTCGTTTTGTCGTCCTTGTTGTTGTCTCCCTTTGCCATGGCTGAAGAATCGCCGGCATTTGTCGCGCATAATGCTGCGCGTGCCGCAGCCTTCGACAAGGCCCAGGCTGAACTGACCGCAAAAGCACAGAAGTCTGAGAAAACCCGGCAAACATCGGCCAGCCAGGCTCAACCACAGGTTGAAAAAGACAGCTGATCGGCAACACCACTCAGTTTCCCTCGACACTTCTCAGGGCTCTTTCCCTTGAGAAGTTGTCTTCAAGCCGCTGCTATCAGCGGCTTTTTTTCGTTGTGTATTTGTCAGGCATTCCTTCGTTATTACCCAATAAGAAACACCCGGATTATTAACTATAACAACGCTTGTTATTGACCCAAGGAGCTGTATCCCGCGTGAGCATTACCCTCAAACTCAGTCCGCTATTCATTGCAATGGCCGCAACGATGGCCGCAAACGTCCAGGCCGCCGACGACTCCAGCCGCGAAGGTTTCGTTGAAGGTGCAAGCCTTAAACTCAATGCCCGCAACTACTACCTGAACCGCAACCGTCAGCAGCAGACTAACGACAACATCGAATGGGGCCAGGGTTTCCTCGGTATCTTCGAATCGGGCTACACCCAGGGCCCGGTCGGTTTTGGCGTGGATGCCAACGCCATGCTCGGGCTCAAACTCGACGGTGGCGGCGGCACCGGTGGCTCGAGCATCCTGCCGATCGGCGATGACAACAGCAAAGCGCCGGGCTCGTTTTCAAGCGCTGGCGGTGCCCTGAAAATGCGCGCCCTCGACACCGAGCTGAAAGCCGGCGACCTGTTCCTCAACAACCCGGTAATCGCCGGTGGCATGAGCCGCATGCTGCCGCAGACCTTTCGCGGTGTCAGCCTGACCAACCACAGCTTCGACGGCTGGCTGATCGAGGGCGGCCAGGCGAGCTTCACCAAGCCTTACAACCAGAGCGGGCACCAGCGCATCGGGACGTCCTACGGCAAACTGGCAGACGGCGACAAAAGCCAGCACCTGAACTGGGCCGGCGTAGCCTGGAGCGGCCTGCCGGGCCTGACCAGCAGCCTCTATGCGTCCGAGCTCAAGGACATCTGGAACCAGTACTACTACGACCTGGACTACACCTACGCGGTCAATGAGCTGATCAGCCTCAACCCGGGCCTGCACTACTATCACACCCAGGACACTGGCGACGCACTGCTCGGAAAAATCGACAACAACACCTACAGCCTGCACTTTACCGTGGGCGTCGGTAGCCACAGCGTCACCGCCGCTTACCAGCGCGTGAACGGCAACACGCCGTTCGATTACATCGCTCAGGGCGACAGCATCTTCCTCGACAACTCACAGCAGTATTCGGACTTCAACGGCCCGAACGAGCGTTCGTGGAAGCTCAAGTATGCCTATGACTTCGCCGGTGTCGGCGTGCCGGGCCTGACCTCCGCCGTGTCGTATTCGCGTGGCACGCTGGACCTGACCAAGGTTGACCCGAACAGTCTCGGTTATGCCAGCTTCTATAACGAAGCGGGTAAAAATGCCAAACACTGGGAGCGTGATGTCGATCTCAAGTACGTGGTCCAGGGCGGTACGGCCAAGGATCTGGCGGTGCGTCTGCAATGGGCCACCAATCGCGGCGGCAACGGCTACGGCGCGCTGGATACCGACACCGATGAATACCGGGTGATCGTCGACTACCCACTGAACGTTTTCTGAGAAAAATTCACAAAAAGGCCAGCACCGGTGCTGGCCTTTTTTGTATCCGGGATCTATACATGCACTGAGATAAACGAACTGATATCTGCAATGCCGCCCGGTTTGTCCGGGAACTACGCTGATGATGTCCCTGTGCAGAAATCAGAACCATGAGTGCAAACCGCACATACCACGCCATAACAGGCTCTGCCCGCCGACCGGAATTGCTGCTGGTTCTCGGCAGCTCGCTGACCGTCGTCGCGATCATCGCCATCGTCACCTTCCTGCTGATCCGCGAACACGCCAATGCCATGCAGGCGGCCACGCGGGGTGCGACCAACATCGTGCAACTGATCGACGCCGATGTGCTGCGCAACGTCGAGCTCTATGACCTGTCACTGCAAGGATTGATCGCTGCCGCCCAACGTGACGACCTGCAGAAGGTTTCGGCGCAGATCCGCCACCTGGTGCTGTTCGACCGCGCAAGTACCGCACGCTACAAGGGCGATGTGCTGCTACTCGACCAGCAGGGCAAGGTAATCGCCAACTCGTCGTCGATTCAGCCAAAATCGGGCAATTTTGCTGACCGTGACTACTTCCAGGCCCACGTCAGCAACAGCGACAGCGGGATGTTTATCAGTCGCCCGTTCAAACCCCGTTGCGACTGCCCCGAGAACGATCAGTGGCGCATCAGCTTCAGCCGGCGCATCTCTTCGCCCACCGGGGAGTTTCTTGGCGTTGCCGTCGCGTCCATGCAACTGGCGTACTTTGACGAGCTGTTCAGCAGCCTGGACATCGGCTCCAACAGTACCCTCAACGTGCTCGACAAGGACGGCATATTGCTGGCGCAAAAGCCCATGCTGACCGATGCCAGCATTGGCAAGAGTTTCGGCAATCGTCCCAACGTCATACGCATCATGCGTGAAGGCAGTGGCAGCTTCAGCAGCCTGTCGAGCATGGACCACCAGGAACGCCTGTACACCTTCTCGCGCGTCGGCAACCTGCCGTTGACGGTCAGCGTCGCGCTCTCCATGGACGAAATCTTCGCCAGCTGGAGACGCACCGCGTACGTGATCAGCGGCGCAACCGGTGTGTTGTGTATCGGCTTGATGTGGCTGACCTTGCTGCTATGCCGCGAATTACGCCTGCGCCATCACGCCGAGCAGGAACTGGCGCAACAGGCCGCCATCGATGCCCTCACCGGCGTGGCTAACCGGCGCACCCTCGACCAGGCCCTGAACCATGAATGGTCCCGCGCCCAGCGCTCGGGCAAACCGTTGTCGGTGCTGATGATCGACGCCGATCACTTCAAGTCGTTCAACGACCGCCACGGCCATCAGAGCGGCGACGATGCCTTGCGCGTGCTCGCCAGGGTCATCAGCGAAAACATCCGTCGCCCCTCTGATCTCGCCGCGCGCTATGGCGGTGAGGAGTTTGCCGTGGTGCTGGCCGAGACTGACAGCAGCGGTGCACTGCGAATTGCCGAAAATATCCGCGCTGCAGTCGAGCAACTGCCACCGTTCGAAGGCGACGAGTCCCCCATCACCGTCAGCATCGGCCTCTGTACCTCTACAGGACAACCGGGCGAGAGCCTGGAAAACCTGATGTATGCGGCCGACAAGGCGCTGTATCAGGCCAAGCACCGAGGGCGTAACCGGGTGGTCAGCGCGCAGGAATAGACGGTGCATCTGATGCCGCCATCGCCGGCAAGCCGTGTTCCTACAGGTCATGCGCGAGCCATCAATCTTCGTAATACCCGCGAACCGTAGGAGCATGGCTTGCCAGCGATGGCGCCAGTGAGATCGCCATCGCCGGCAAGCCGTGCTCCTACAGGTCATGCGCGAGCCATCAATCTTCGTAATACCCGCGAACCGTAGGAGCATGGCTTGCCAGCGATGGCGCCAGTGAGATCGCCATCGCCGGCAAGCCGTGCTCCTACAAGGCATAAAAAAAGGCCACCCGAAGGCAGCCTTTAAAAACTAGAGAGGTTTTTGCTTACACGGCCGCAACGGGACGCATGTAAGAGATCGGTGCAGTGCTGGCGTCTTCAAACGTCACGACTTCCCAAGCATCTTTCTGCTCAATCAATTTGCGCAGAAGCTGGTTGTTCAATGCGTGGCCCGACTTGAAGCCTTTGAACTCACCAATCAGGCTATTGCCCAGCAGGTAGAGGTCACCAATTGCATCGAGGATCTTGTGCTTCACGAATTCGTCCTCGTAGCGAAGGCCGTCTTCGTTCAGTACACCATCCGCGTCGACCACGATGGCGTTTTCAACGCTACCGCCGAGTGCGAGGTTGTGCTTGCGCAGGTACTCGATATCACTCATGAAACCAAAGGTCCGGGCGCGGCTGACTTCTTTTACGAACGAAGTGCTGGAAAAATCCACGCTGGCACTTTGAGTGCGGTCACGAAACACCGGGTGATCGAAATCGATCTCGAAGCTCACTTTGAAGCCTTCGAAAGGGACGAAAGTGGCGCGCTTGTCGCCATCTTCCACTGTCACTTCACGCAGGATCCGGATGAACTTCTTGGCTGCGTCCTGTTCTTCCAGGCCAGCCGATTGAATCAGGAATACGAAGGGTCCAGCGCTACCATCCATGATCGGGACTTCGGACGCGGAGAGCTCGACGTAGGCGTTATCGATGCCCAGGCCAGCCATGGCCGAGAGCAAATGCTCCACCGTGTCCACTTTGACGTCACCGTTGACCAGTGTCGTCGACATAGTGGTTTCACCAACGTTTTCCGCGCGAGCAGGAATCTGCACCACAGGGTCCAGGTCGGCACGACAAAACACGATGCCGGTGTCTACAGGTGCTGGCTTGAGGGTCAGGTATACCTTCTCCCCGGAGTGCAGGCCTACACCTGTGGCACGGATAATATTTTTCAGGGTGCGTTGTTTAATCATGGCTTGGGCCGCTTCAGCGCAAATTGCGAACTGGTATCAACAAAGGCTGGCGATAATAGCAGACCAGACCTTTGCTGAACACCAATCACCTTCATAGCCCTGATACATTCCATCAATCGGCCTGACGACGCAGGAATGCCGGGATGTCCAGGTAGTCCAGATCGTCTTGCGGATTCATCTTCGCGGCAGTCGCAGCACCGGCTTGAGCCTGGTTGCGCATGACGGTCGGACGGTCCAGGTCACGGTAGTTTACCGCTGGCTGTTCCTGGCGTGCAGGGGATTGTTGTTGTGGCTGCGAAGCCATGGAGGTGTGAACGGTGTTGTCGATGACCTTGACAGGCTTCTCGATTTTCGCGCCCAGACCGGTGGCAACCACGGTAACGTGCAGCTCGTCGCGCATGTCCGGATCGATAACGGTACCGACCTTGACCATGGCGTGTTCGGAAGCGAAGGCTTCGATGATGCTACCCACGTCGGAGTACTCACCCAGAGACAGGTCAGGACCGGCGGTGATATTCACCAGGATACCGCGTGCACCTTGCAGGTTCACATCTTCGAGCAGCGGGTTACGGATAGCCGCTTCGGTCGCTTCACGCGCACGGTTAGGACCGCTAGCGCAGCCAGTGCCCATCATCGCCATGCCCATTTCGCTCATCACGGTACGGACGTCGGCGAAGTCGACGTTGATCATGCCCGGACGCTTGATGATGTCGGAGATACCGCGAACGGCACCGGCCAGTACATCGTCGGCCTTGGCGAAAGCCGACAAGAGGCTTGCGTCTTTACCGAGGATGGTCAGCAGCTTCTCGTTGGGAATGGTGATCAGCGAGTCGACGCTTTCAGACAGCAGGCGGATGCCTTCGTCTGCGATCTGCATGCGCTTGCGACCTTCGAACGGGAACGGACGAGTCACTACCGCAACGGTGAGGATCCCCATTTCCTTGGCCACTTCGGCAATGATCGGCGCAGCACCGGTACCGGTACCGCCGCCCATGCCGGTGGTGATGAACACCATGTTTGTGCCTTGCAGCACTTCGGCGATGCGCTCGCGGTCTTCCAGAGCGGCCTGACGACCGACCTCAGGGTTCGCGCCAGCACCCAGACCTTTGGTCACGCCGGTGCCCAATTGCAGGATGGTCCGCGCGCCGATGCTTTTCAGCGCTTGGGCATCAGTGTTGGCGCAGATGAACTCAACGCCTTCAATGTTGCTCTTGACCATGTGATTCACAGCGTTGCCGCCGCCACCGCCAACACCGATAACTTTAATAACCGGGCTTGCGGGGATGTTGTCTACGAGTTCGAACATTTTCCCTCTCCTTACATTCTCTAGTTTTTTTCGCCTACTGCGCCTACTGCGTACAACGGTGCTGCGGTGTCACGGTGTTGCGGTAAATCTTCAGAAATTGCCCTGGACCCAGCTTTTGATGCGATCGATCAACGGGCTCTTGGCCTCGTCGTTGTTGTAGCTATCGCGACTGCTGCTGATCCCCGAGAAGGAAATGCCATCGGACTGCTTTTGCAGGCCATACATCAGCAAACCAACGCCGGTGGAATAAATCGGGTTGCGCACTACGTCGTCCAGGCCTCTGACGCCATGCGGTACGCCCAGGCGTACCGGCATGTGGAAAATCTCTTCGGCCAGCTCGACCGCGCCTTCCATCTTCGAAGTACCGCCGGTCAGCACGATGCCGGCCGGGATCAGGTCTTCGTAGCCGCTACGACGCAGCTCGGCCTGGATCAGCGTGAACAGCTCGTCGTAACGCGGCTCAACCACTTCGGCCAGGGCCTGACGGGACAGCTCGCGCGGCGGACGATCACCGACGCTTGGGACCTTGATGGTTTCACCGGCGCCGGCCAGTTTGGCCAGGGCGCAGGCGTAGCGGATCTTGATTTCCTCGGCGTACTGGGTCGGTGTGCGCAGCGCCATGGCGATGTCGTTGGTCACCTGATCACCGGCAATCGGGATCACCGCGGTGTGACGAATCGCGCCTTCGGTGAAGATCGCGATATCGGTGGTACCGCCACCGATGTCCACCAGGCACACGCCCAGCTCTTTCTCGTCATCGGTCAGTACCGAGTACGCCGACGCCAGTTGTTCGAGAATGATGTCGTCGATTTCCAGGCCGCAACGACGCACGCATTTTTCAATGTTCTGTGCAGCGTTCACCGCGCAGGTGACCACGTGGACCTTGGCTTCCAGACGTACGCCGGACATGCCCAAAGGCTCGCGCACGCCTTCCTGGTTATCGATCACGTAATCCTGCGGCAGCGTGTGCAGTACGCGCTGATCCGCCGGAATCGCCACGGCCTGGGCCGCATCGAGCACGCGCTCAAGGTCGGCCGAGCTGACTTCGCGATCACGAATCGCCACGATGCCGTGGGAGTTCAGGCTGCGAATGTGATTGCCCGCCACACCGACGAACGCCGAGTGAATCCGGCAGCCAGCCATCAGTTGCGCTTCTTCGATCGCACGCTGAATGGACTGCACGGTGGATTCGATATTCACCACCACGCCCTTCTTCAGGCCGCGGGAGGGGTGAGTACCGATCCCGACGATTTCCAGTTGGCCATCGGCCGCGACCTCGCCTACCAGCGCCACCACCTTGGAGGTGCCGATATCCAGACCGACGATCATTTTGCCGCTTTGCACGTTTGCCATGGTCCTGCCTCTTCTCAATTCTTCGCGACAGCGCGTTGGGCCGTCGTGGGCGCTACAGGTTCCCGCCAGCCAACGGCCAGGCCGTTGGCATAACGCAGGTCGATGCGCGCAATGTTCGTAATCTGTTCTTTAAGCGTCTTGTCGTAGATGGCAATGAAGCGGCGCATCTTTTCCACCAGGTGATCGCGTCCCAGCAACAGCTCGATCCCAGGGCCCGCGCTACCCGCGCCAGTGGTCAGAAACCAGCTGCCGCGTTCACGCAATTCCAGCCGGGCAATCGAGAAGCCCAATGGCCGTAACATCTGGCTCAACACCTGATACTGCTGCATCACTTGCTGCTGGGCCCGTTGTGGGCCGAACAGCTGTGGCAAATGTTCGTAGTTGGCCAATTCACGCGGCGTAAACGCCTGCCCCTGGTTGTTCAGCAACGCTTCGTCACCCCAACGGGCCACGGGCAGTTGCTCCTCCAGGCGAATCACCACCTGGTCAGGCCAGACGCGACGCACTTCGGCGTGGGCAATCCATGGCATCTGTTCCAGCTCGGTACGCATGCTCGCCAGGTCAATGGTGAAGAAGCTCGCCGCCACGTACGGGGCGATCCGCTGCTGCACTGCTTGCTGGCTGATGTAACTCAAATCGCCCTGCACGTTGATCTTGGTGATCGGCCGATCGGCGTACGGCAGCAAGCGCTGTGCACCTTCGTAAGTACCGAACCCCAACGCGACCAACAGCACGGGCCAGAACAAGGCTTTGAGAAAACCAAAATTGGCTTTCGGCAGGCGCACCGACATCGGCTCTTTGGCCACCATTCGGCTGGCACCCCGCGGCACCGGCTTGCGGCCGGGTGCGGATGGCTGATGACGTAGCTGGGCGCCTTGCATGGTCTTAACCTCGCGGCTCTACGTGACTGCCAACACTGGCCGCCAGGATCGCCAGCACCAACTGCTGGAAATCCAGACCGGCGGCGCGTGCGGCCATCGGGACCAGACTGTGGTCGGTCATGCCCGGTGCGGTATTGACTTCCAGGAACCAGAACTGCCCATCGGCGTCCTGCATCACGTCAGCCCTTCCCCAACCGGCGATACCCAGCGCCTCACAGGCTTTTGCCGTGAGGTCCATGAGTTCTTGTTCTTTAGCGCTATCGAGGCCACACGGGATCCGGTACTGGGTATCGGAAGCCAGATACTTGGCGTCGTAGTCGTAGAAAGTGTGAGGCGTGCCCAGAGCGATCGGTGGCAACACCTGATCACGCAGGGTCGCAATGGTGAACTCCGGACCTTGAATCCATTGCTCGACCAACACTTGCGAATCGTAGGTACTGGCCGCTTTCCAGGCTTCGATCAATTCTGCTGCCGAAGTCACTTTGGCCATACCGATACTTGAACCTTCATGCGCCGGTTTGACGATCAAAGGGAAGCCCAGTTCCGTCGCCGCCAAAATACAGTCGGCTTCGCTGGTCAGTACCGCGTGACGTGGCGTCGGAATGCCGAGGCTGTGCCAGACCTGTTTGGTCCGCAGCTTGTCCATGGCCAGTGCCGAAGCAAGGATGCCGCTGCCGGTGTACGGAATCCCTGCGCATTCGAGCAAACCCTGCATGCTGCCGTCTTCACCGCCACGACCGTGGAGAATGATGAAGGCGCGGTCGATTTTTTCGTTCAGCAGGCGTTGCAGGAAATCGTCGCCGACGTCGATGCCGAACGCATCCACGCCAGCGGACTGCAGCGCTTCAAGCACCGCGTTACCGGATTTCAGCGAAACCTCACGCTCGGCGCTTTTGCCACCGAACAGCACGGCCACGCGGCCGAAGTCTTTCGGAGCGATTGTCGAGAACAGGTTGGCGTAGGCTGCAGTCATTTCAACTTTCCTTCGTTAGGAGCGACAACCGCACCCGCGAACAACGGACTATTCAACAGTTTCGGTGCAAGACCACCGATATCACCGGCGCCCTGGCACAACAGGATGTCGCCGGCACGCAGCAGCGGCTTGACCACAGGCGCGAGGTCGACACCGCGCTCGATGTAGATCGGGTCGAGCTGACCGCGCTGGCGGATGCTGTTGCACAGTTTGCGGCTGTCAGCCCCCGGAATCGGCTCTTCGCCGGCCGGGTAGACTTCCATCAGCAGCAGCACGTTGGCGTCGGCCAGTACATTGACGAAATCGTCGTACAGGTCGCGGGTGCGGCTGTAGCGGTGCGGCTGGTAAACCATCACCAGGCGGCGCTCTGGCCAGCCACCGCGCACGGCTTTGATAACCGCTGCGACTTCGGTCGGGTGGTGACCATAGTCGTCCACCAGCATCACGTTGCCGCCTTCGACTGGCAGTTCGCCGTAGACCTGGAAGCGTCGGCCAACACCCTGGAAGCCCGACAGCCCCTGAACGATGGCTTCATCGCTGACGCCCTCGTCGGTCGCAATGCAGATGGTCGCCAGCGAGTTCAGTACGTTGTGATTGCCCGGCATGTTCACCGAGACATCCAATGGTTCGCGATCAGGGCGCAGCACGGTGAAGAAGGTCTGCATGCCTTGCTGGCGAACATTGATCGCGCGTACGTCGGCATCTTCGCTGAAGCCGTAGGTCATGGTCGGACGTTTGACCAGCGGCAGGATTTCACGCACCACCGGGTCGTCCAGGCACATCACCGCCAAACCGTAGAACGGCAGGTTGTGGAGGAATTCGACGAAGGTTTTCTTCAGTTTGTTGAAGTCACCGTCGTAGGTCGCCATGTGGTCGGCGTCGATGTTGGTGACCACGGCCACCAGCGGCTGCAGGTGCAGGAAACTGGCGTCGCTTTCGTCGGCTTCGGCGATCAGGTAACGGCTGGTGCCCAGTTGGGCATTGGTGCCTGCTGCATTCAGGCGGCCACCGATCACGAAGGTCGGGTCCAGGCCACCGGCGGCGAACACCGAAGCGATCAGGCTGGTGGTGGTGGTTTTGCCGTGAGTACCGGCGACGGCGATGCCGTGGCGGTAGCGCATCAGCTCGGCGAGCATTTCTGCACGCGGCACCACGGGGATACGACGTTCAAGGGCCGTCGCGACTTCCGGGTTGGAAGGGTTCACGGCACTCGACACCACCAGTACATCGGCGGTCGCGGCATTTTCGGCGCGGTGGCCGATGAAAATCTGGGCGCCGAACGATTCGAGACGCTCGGTCACCGGCGACGCCTTCAGGTCGGAACCGGACACTTGATAGCCCAGATTCAGCAACACTTCGGCAATGCCGCACATGCCCACACCACCGATTCCGACGAAGTGGATGCGACGGATGCGGCGCATTTCCGGTTGCGGCATGGCTTTCTGATTTTCAACCATGAACCACCTCCAGGCAGATATCGACCACGTTGCGGGTTGCATCAGGTTTGGCCAGGCGACGAGCGGCGCCAGCCATGTCGTTGAGTCGTTGCGGTTGCATCAAGACCTCTGTCAGGCGTGCAGCGAGATCCGCTGCGCCAGTCGTTCTTTGCGGCATCAGGAAGGCAGCGCCTTCACGAGCCAAATATTCGGCATTGCGGGTCTGGTGATCGTCGATCGCGTGGGGCAAAGGCACCAGCATCGAGGGCAGACCGGCAGCAGCCAACTCACTGACAGTCAGCGCGCCAGCGCGACAGACCACCAGGTCGGCCCAGCCATAGGCTTGGGCCATGTCTTTGATGAAAGGCTGCACTTGAGCCTCGACACCGGCCGTGCGATAGCGCTCGGCAGTCACTTCATCGTGGTTTTTACCGGCCTGATGAAACACTTCCGGACGCAGTTCAACAGGCACCTGCGACAGGGCTTCAGGCAGCAATTTGTTCAACGGTTCTGCCCCAAGGCTTCCGCCCAGGATCAGCAAACGCGCTTTGCGTCCGGCCAGGGCTGGACGCGCTGTATCGAGGAACAACTCGGTGCGCACCGGGTTACCGGTAGTGCGCCGACTGCCACTGGCAGCAAAGGTGTCCGGGAAAGCTTCGCAGACTCGCGCGGCCAACGGCACCAGCAACCGATTGGCGGTACCGGCGACGGCGTTCTGTTCATGAACGATCACGGGCACGCCAGCCAGTTTGGCGGCTACGCCACCAGGACCGGTGACATATCCGCCAAAGCCCAGGACGCAGACCGGCTTCAGCTGGCGAATGACGGCACGGGCCTGCCAGATCGCCTTGAGCAATACAAAAGGTGCCTTGAGCAGCGACAGCTTGCTCTTGCCACGCAGGCCGCTGACGTTGATCAGGTGCAACGGCAGGCCGGCATTCGGGACCAGTTCGTTTTCGATTCCGCGAGGCGTCCCGAGCCAGTGCACGGTATAGCCGCGCGCCTGAAATTCGCGAGCGCAGGCCAGCGCCGGGAACACGTGGCCACCGGTGCCGCCCGCCATGATCAGCACGTTAGCGCCCATGGGTCGGCTCCTCGGCGAAGTCACTCTCGCTGAATTCCATCTCTTCGCTGCCCAAGTGGGTTCGACTCTCCCATTCGATGCGCAACAACAAGCCAAGACAGGCGCAGCAGATCACCAACGAACTGCCGCCGTAACTGAGGAACGGCAAGGTCAGGCCCTTGGTCGGCAGCAGGCCGACGTTCACCCCGATGTTGATCAGGAACTGACCAATCCACAGGAACGACAAGCCGTAGGCGACATAGGCGGCAAAGAATTGCTTGGCCTTTTCTGCCCACAACCCGATGTACATGCCGCGTATGCACACAAAGACGAACAGCGCGACGGTGGCCAGGGAGCCGACCACGCCCAGTTCTTCGGCCAGAACCGAGAACACGAAGTCGGTGTGCGCTTCCGGCAGGTAGAACTGTTTCTGCACGCTGTTGCCCAGGCCAACGCCCAGCCACTCACCGCGACCGAAGGCGATCAGTGCCTGGGTCAACTGGTAGCCGGAACCGAACTGGTCGGCCCAAGGATCGGTGAAGGTGGTCAGACGCGCCATTCGATAAGGCTGCATCTTGATCAGCAGCACCACCGCCACCACCGCCAGTATCACCATCAAGGTGAAGCGGAACAGCCCGACGCCGCCCAAAAACAGCATCGCCGCCGCGGCCCCCATCATCACGACGGTGGCACCGAAGTCGGGCTCCATCAGCAGCAGGCCGGCCATTGGCAGCAGCACGATGAACGGCTTGAAGAAGCCCATCCAGCTTTCGCGCACTTCTTTCTGCCGACGCACCAGATAACCAGCGAGGTAGATCACCACAAAGACCTTGGCAATCTCGGAAGGCTGGACGTTGAAGAAACTGAAACCGATCCAGCGCATCGAACCGTTCACCTCACGGCCGATCCCCGGGACGATCACCATCACCAGCAAACCGAATGCACCGATCAGCATCAGCCAGCCCAGGCGTTGCCAGGTAGCGATCGGAATCATCATGGTGACGATGCAGGCACCGAAGCCGAGCACGATGTAGACAAGGTGGCGAATCATGTAATACAGGGCGCTGCCCGACTGTACCGCCGCCACTTCGGTCGAGGCAGAGGCGATCATGACCAGCCCCAGGCCGATCAACGCCAGGCAACCGGCGAGCATCGGGAAGTCGAGGTCAATACCGCGCCCGGTGATGATCGGCGACGGGTACGGCTTGATGATATTTCTCAAGCTCATGCCAAGTCCTCCACGGCCCGGGCGAACAGGTGCCCACGCTCTTCGTAGTTCTTGAACATGTCGAAACTGGCGCACGCCGGCGACAGCAGCACCGCATCGCCTGGCTGGGCGATGGCGCGGCATTGCTCGACCGCTTCGATCAGCGAGTTGACGCGAATCAGTGGCACGGCATCGCCGATGGCCTGGCCAATCAGCTCGGCATCACGCCCCATCAACACCACGGCGCGGCAGTTGGCCGCGACCGGATCACGCAGGTCCTTGAACTCGGCACCTTTGCCGTCGCCACCGGCGATCAGCACCAGCTTGCCCTGGATGTCTGCGCCCAGGCCTTCGATAGCGGCCAAGGCAGCGCCAACGTTGGTGGCTTTGGAATCGTTGTAGTAGCTCACGCCATTCAGGTCGCGGACCCACTGGCAGCGATGCTCAAGCCCGGCGAAAGTCCGCAGGCTCGAGAGCATGGCATCGAACGGCAGGCCCACGGCGTGCCCCAGGGCCAAGGCCGCGAGGGCGTTGGACTGGTTATGCGCACCACGAATTTTCAACTCGCGTACCGGCATCAGGTTCTGGAATTCAAAAGCCAGATACTTCTCGCCATTTTCCTCGCGCAGACCAAAGGCCTTGAAATCCGGCTTGTTCAGCCCGAAGGTCCAGCACGGCAGGCCCTCGCCCATCAACGGACGGCTCAGCGCATCCTGACGATTGACCACCACTTGCTTCGCGCCACGGAAGATCCGGTGCTTGGCCAGGTGATAGGCCGGCAGGCCGCTGTAACGGTCCATATGGTCTTCGCTGATGTTCAGCACGGTAGCCACTTCGGCGCCCAGCTGATCGGTGGTCTCCAGCTGGAAGCTCGAGAGTTCCATCACGTACAGCTCGACGTCGTCGCTCAGCAGATCGAGTGCCGGGGTACCGAGGTTACCGCCCACCGCCACGCGCTTGCCGGCTGCTGCCGCCATTTCGCCGACCAGCGTGGTCACGGTACTTTTTGCGTTGGAGCCGGTAATGGCAACAATCGGCGCCTTCGCGTTACGTGCAAACAATTCGATATCACCCGACAGCTTCACGCCACGGGCCGCCGCCGCTTGCAGGGCCGGAGTCGCCAAGGCCAGGCCCGGGCTCACGTAGAGCTCGTCGGCACGGCAGAGGAATTCGACATCCAGCTCGCCACAACGCACTTCCACCTGCGGGTAGTCACGACGCAGCGTGGCCAGCTCCGGTGGATTTTCCCGCGTATCGGCGACAGCGAACGACACGCCCCGGTTCGCCAGGAAGCGAACCAGGGACATGCCGCTCTTGCCGAGGCCGACAACGATGCGGAAGTGGTCAGAAGCGATCAGAGACACTTGTTCTACCTCAGCTTCAGGGTGGCAAGGCCGACCAGTACGAGAATCACGGTGATGATCCAGAAACGGACGATCACGCGTGGCTCGGGCCAGCCCTTGAGTTCAAAGTGGTGGTGAATCGGTGCCATGCGGAACACGCGGCGACCGGTCAGCTTGAAAGAGGCAACCTGAATGACCACCGACAGGGTTTCCATCACGAACACGCCGCCCATGATGAACAGGACGATTTCCTGGCGGACAATCACTGCGATGGTGCCCAACGCTGCGCCCAGCGCCAGTGCGCCGACGTCGCCCATGAAGACTTGAGCCGGGTAGGTGTTGAACCAGAGGAAACCCAGGCCGGCGCCGATCAGCGCTCCGCAGAACACGATCAGCTCACCTGCGCCCGGTACATAAGGGATCAGCAGGTATTCGGCGAATTTCACGTTACCCGACAGGTAGCAGAAGATCCCCAGCGCGCCGCCGACCATCACGGTTGGCATGATCGCCAGGCCATCGAGGCCGTCAGTCAGGTTGACCGCGTTGCTGGAGCCAACGATCACGAAGTAGGTCAGGACCACGAAGCCAATGCCGAGCGCGATGCTGGCGTCTTTGAACATCGGCACGATCAAGGTCGTTTCAACCGCGCTGGGTGCAGTCATATAAAGGAAGATCGCCGCGCCCAGGCCGAACACCGACTGCCAGAAGTATTTCCAGCGGCTCGGCAAGCCACGAGAGTTCTTCTCGATGACTTTGCGGTAATCGTCGACCCAGCCCACGGCACCAAACAGCAGCGTGACCAGCAACACGACCCACACATAGCGGTTGTGCAGGTCGGCCCAAAGCAAGGTGCTGACGCCGATGGCGGTCAGAATCAGTGCGCCGCCCATGGTCGGAGTGCCCGACTTGGACAAGTGCGATTGCGGGCCGTCATTACGGACAGACTGGCCGATCTGGCGGTTCTGCAACGTGCGGATCATCCATGGACCCAGGCACAGCGACAACGACAACGCGGTCAGCACACCGAGAATCCCGCGCAGGGTCAGGTACTGAAAGACCGCGAAGCCTTTGTAGAACTGTTGCAGATACTCCGCTAACAACAGCAGCATTAATGGTTCTCCCCGCTCGAACCGCACAAAGCCGCAACGACGTTTTCCATCGCAGCGCTTCGCGAGCCCTTGATCAAAATAGTGGTGTTTGTATCGTGTTCGGCGCCCAGCGCCGCGATCAGATCAGCCTGATTGGCAAAGTGGCGAGCCTGTTCACCGAAGGCTGCGACAGCATGCGCCATCATCGGGCCAACGGCATAAAGCGCGGAAACCTTGCCGCTGGCGTACGCGCCAACGTCACGGTGCCCCTGCTCTGCCCACTCGCCCAACTCGCCAATATCTCCGAGCACCAGAATGGTGCGGCCGGAAAAGCCGGCGAGTATATCAACGGCGGCGCACATTGAGGTGGGGTTCGCGTTGTAAGAGTCATCAATTACGCGCATGCCATTGGTCGCCAGTTGCGCCACGGCACGGCCCTTGACCGGTTGCACCGCATTCAACCCCGTGGCGATACCGAACAGCGACACACCCAGAGCATGCGCGGCAGCCGCGGCGGCCAAGGCATTGGCAACGTTGTGGGTGCCAAGCAGGTTCAGTTGAACCTGTTCGACGCCTTGCGGACTGTGCAGCGTGAAGGACGGGCAACCGCGGACGTCTCGAGCCAGATCAGTGGCATGGAAATCGGCACGGCTGTCGTTCAGGGCAAAGCTCAGCACCTGACGACCCGCGGCACGCTTCTTCCAGATATCAAACGCCTTGTCGTCGAGGTTCAGAACGGCGACGCCATTGGCATCCAGCCCTTCGAGAATCTCGCCCTTGGCTTCAACGATTTTTTCCGGGCCGCCGAATTCGCCGACGTGGGCGGTCCCGGCGTTGTTGATCACGGCTACATGCGGCTTGGTCATGCCGACGGTGTAGGCAATCTCGCCGATCCGCGAAGCACCCAGTTCGATAACGGCTGCGGTGTGTTCCGCAGTCAGTTCGAGCAAGGTCAGCGGAACGCCGAGGTCATTGTTCAGGTTGCCACGGGTCGCCAGTACCGGACCGCGCGTGCGCAGGATGCTCGCGAGCATTTCCTTGACCGTGGTTTTGCCGCTGGAGCCGGTAATCGCCGCGACCGGGTTCGAATACGCCGCACGGTTCAGCGCGCCGAGTTCGCCAAGGGCCTGACGAGTATCCGTGACCAGTAGCTGAGGCAACGTGGAGTTCGTCACTTCACGCTCGACCAGGGCCGCGACCGCGCCTTTGGCAGCCACGTCATTCAGGTAGTCATGACCGTCGAAACGCGGCCCGGCCAGGGCGACAAACAACTGGCCCGGCTTGATCGCCCGGCTGTCGATGCTGACGCCATCGAAGCTGCTGTCGGCAGTCAGCAGGCGGCCGGCCAATGGGCCAGCCACTTCGCTCAATTTCAAGGCTTTAAGCATGGGCCACCTCCCACGCGGTCAAGGCACGGTCGGCCTCCACCAGATCGGAGAAGTCATGGCGCACGCCGTTGATTTCCTGGTAGTCCTCATGACCTTTACCGGCCAGCACAATCACGTCATCGGCGCTGGCGCTGGCGATCAACTGGGCAATCGCCTGGCCACGACCGGCGACGAATCGAACGTTATCCACCGCCGTGAAACCGGCGCGGATGTCGTCGAAAATCTGTGCAGGGTCTTCGCTGCGCGGGTTGTCATCGGTGACCAGCACGCCGTCAGCCAGACGCTCGACCACTTCGGCCATCAGCGGACGCTTGCCGCGGTCGCGGTCACCGCCGCAACCGAACAGGCAGAGCAATTTGCCCTTGGCGTGTGGACGCAGGGCCATCAGGACTTTTTCCAGCGCATCCGGGGTATGGGCGTAGTCGACCACCACCAGCGGCTGAGTACCGCCGCCCAGACGCTGCATGCGACCGGCCGGACCTTCGAGTTGTGGCAGTACGTGGAGGATTTCATCCAGCGCGTAATCCAGACCGAGCAAGGCACCGACAGCGGCCAGTACGTTGCTCAGGTTGAAACGGCCGAGCAAGGCACTGCGTAAATGGTGTTCGCCCTGCGGCGTTACCAGTGTGGCGCGCACGCCTTCATCGTCGAACTGCGCTTCACGGCAATAGAGGTAGGCGCTGGCGTCTTCGAGACTGTAAGTGATCAGTCGCGACTCACCCTTTTCAGCCGCGAGTTGCCGACCGAACGCGTCGTCCAGGTTGATCACCCGGCACTTCAGATCGTTCCAGGCAAACAGCTTGGCCTTGGCCTCGCCATAGGCTTGCATGGTCCCGTGATAATCCAGGTGATCGCGCGACAGGTTGGTCATCACCGCCACATCGAACGCCAATGCCGTCACCCGCCCTTGATCCAGGCCGTGGGAGGACACTTCCATGGCCACGGCTTTGGCGCCGGCCTTTTTCAGGTCGGCCAGGGTTGCCTGTACTGCAATCGGGTTCGGCGTGGTGTGCAGGCCGCTTTCCAGTGCGCCGTAGAAACCGGTGCCCAGAGTGCCAACAATGCCGCAGTGCTGCCCCAACAGGTCCAGCGCTTGCGCGACCAGTTGGGTCACGCTGGTCTTGCCGTTGGTGCCGGTCACGCCAACCAGGTTCAGGTTACGGCTCGGGTCGCCATAAAAACGCCCGGCAATATCCGACAATTGCGCGGCCAGGCCCTTGACCGGAATCAGCGGCACATCGGTAATCGGCAGAACAGTCGCACCTTCGACTTCGTAGGCGACTGCGGCGGCACCACGTTGCAAAGCATCGGCAATGTGCGCACGACCGTCGAATTTAGCGCCTGGGACGGCCAGGAACAGGTCGCCCGCTCGGACATTACGGCTGTCCAGGGTTAGTTCGCGAATCAATAGATCACGGTCAGCGTGGGCGAAAATCTTGTTCAGGCTAAGCGACATCAGCCACGCCCTCCATTGGCTTTAACAGGGGTAACCGGGGCCGCGTTGGCTTGCTGGGTGGGCGGCAGGTTGTCCGGCGTGATATTCATCAGACGCAGGGTCCCGGACATCACTTTGCTGAACACCGGCGCCGAAACCAGACCACCGAAGTAACCGGCCTTGCTCGGTTCATCGATGACCACGACGATCGCGTAGCGCGGGTCGCTCATGGGACCAAAACCTGCGAACAGCGAGCGGTAGGAGTTCTCGGCGTAGCCTTTGGTGCCCACCGATGTCTTACGTGCAGTACCGGACTTGCCAGCGACGTGATAGGCCGGCACTTGCGCACGGAATACCCCGCGCGGCGCCTCGATCACCTGCTGCAACATGCCCTGCATGGTTTTCGCCACGGCTTCTGGAATCACTTGGGTGGTTTGCGCGGCCTTGTCGGTCTTGATCAGGGTCAGCGGTGCGATACGGCCGTTGTTGGCCAGCGCCGAGAAGGCGTGGACCAGCTGAATGGCGGTCACCGAAATGCCGTAGCCGTACGACAGCGTGGCCGTCTCGGCCTTGCGCCATTCGCGGTAGTTCGGCAGGTTGCCGACGCGCTCGCCCGGGAAACCCAGGCCGGTGTCCTGGCCGAGGCCGACTTTCTGCGCAAGACGGAAAATCGTTTCGCCGCCGATATCGAAGGCGACCTTACTCATGCCGACGTTACTGGAGTTGATCAGAATGCCGGTCAGGTCGAGCACCGGGCCTTCGGTCTTGGATACGTCCTTGATGGTGTATTTACCAATCTGCAAGCTGCCCGGGTATACCTCGACGGTGTCGCTCGGTTTCCAGCGCCCGGATTCGATCGCGGCGCTCATGGAGATCGCTTTCATGGTCGAACCCGGTTCGAACACGTCGATCATCGCGCGGTTACGCATCATCGCCGGTTGCAGGTTGCGACGGTTGTTCGGGTTGTAGGTCGGCTGGTTGACCATGGCAAGAATCTCGCCGGTCTTGACGTCCATGATCACCAGGCTGCCAGCCTTGGCGCCGTTCTCGATGATCGCGTTGCGCAGCTCGCGGTTCGCCAGGTATTGCAGACGCAGGTCAATCGACAACGCCAAGGGCTTGCCGGCCTTGGCGTTTTTGGTCACTTGAACGTCTTTGATCAGTCTGCCGCGCCGGTCCTTGATGACCTGACGCTTGCCAGCGACACCAGCCAGCCATTCGTCGTACGCCAACTCCACGCCTTCACGCCCGTGGTCATCGATGTCGGTAAAGCCGACCATGTGCGCAGTGACTTCGCCGGCCGGGTAGAAACGCCGGAACTCTTCGATGCCGTAAACGCCCGGCACTTTCAGATCGAGCGCGACCTGGCCCTGCTCGGGGGTCAGCCCGCGCACCAGATAGATGAATTCTTTATTCGCCTGGGCTTCAAGTCGCTCGGCCAGGACTTTAGGGTCTTGGCCCAGCACCATCGCCAGTGCCGGCCACTTTTCCTTGGCCAGCTGCATTTCCTTGGGGTTGGCCCACAGGGTGGTGACCGGGGTGCTCACGGCCAACGGCTCGCCGTTACGGTCGGTGATCAAACCACGGTGAGCCGGGATCGGGATGTGTCGAACACTGCGCGCATCGCCCTGACCAATCAGGAAGTCACGGTCGATCACCTGCAGGTCGACAATGCGCCACGCGATGGCAACCACCATGACACCCAGCAAGCCAAGCACCACGCGAAACCGCCACGGAAAGAGTGCCCCTTCGAGTTTCATCATGGCGCCACCATCCGTACTTCAGCGGCGCCGGGAATGCGCATCTTCAGTTGTTCAGTGGCCAATACTTCGATACGGCTGTGAGCGGTCCAGGTGCTCTGTTCAAGAATCAACCGGCCCCACTCTGCCTGCGCCTTGTCGCGCACACTCAACTCGTTGTACAGCGAGTTCAGCAGTTGACGGTTCCAGTGAGCGCTATAGGAAACTCCGATCGCGGAGACCAATACGGCAATAAATAGCAGCAGCATGAAAAAGCTTCCGCCTGGAAGTGGCTTGGCGAAGAGCTTGCTCACCGAAGTTTCTCCGCGACACGCATGACGGCGCTACGGGAACGAGGGTTGGCTTTGAGTTCGGCTTCGCCAGCGAACTGCGGTTTGCCATGAATCTTGATTTTCGGCACAAAGGCTTCGAAACGTACCGGCAGGTTGCGCGGCAGGTTGTCGGTTTCGCCCTTGACCAGTTTGCGCATGAACTGTTTGACGATGCGGTCTTCCAGCGAGTGGAAGCTGATCACCACCAGGCGACCACCGACTTCGAGAGCTTCAAGCGCGGCTTCGAGGCCGGTCTCAAGATCGCCCAACTCGTTGTTGACGTGAATTCGCAGGCCCTGGAACGCGCGGGTAGCCGGGTTCTTGCCCTTCTCCCAGGCAGGGTTGGCGACTTTCAGGACTTCAGCCAGATCGCCAGTGCGCTCGAAGGGCTTGATATCGCGGCGCTCGGCCACGGCACGGGCCATACGACCGGAGAATCGCTCTTCGCCGTATTCCTTGAACACACGGGCAATTTCTTCGACGGGTGCGGTGTTGACGAACTCTGCCGCACTGATCCCGCGAGACGGGTCCATGCGCATGTCCAGCGGGCCGTCATTGAGGAAGCTGAAGCCACGTTCCGGGTCGTCGAGCTGTGGCGAAGACACGCCCAGGTCGAGCAGAACGCCGCTGACCTTGCCGGCCAGACCGCGTTCGGCAACTTCCGAACCGAGCTCGGCAAAGCTGCGCTGCACAACGACAAAGCGGCCGTCTTCGGCCGCTAGCGTTTGCCCGGTGGCAATCGCCTGAGGATCTTTGTCGAACCCCAGCAACCTACCATCGGGTCCAAGCTGGCTGAGAATCAGGCGGCTATGCCCGCCGCGCCCGAACGTGCCATCCAGATAGCAGCCATCAGGGCGTACGGCGAGAGCCTCAACGGCTTCGTCAAGCAGTACGGTGATGTGGTTAAAGCCGCTATCAATAGTCACAGGATCAAATCACGCAGTTCATCAGGCATAGCGCCCGGTTGTTGAATAGCAGCCAGGTCAGCAGCAGAAACCGCATCCCAGGCATCCTCGTCCCACAATTGGAACTTGTTCAGTTGACCTACCAGCATCGCGCGCTTATCCAATTTGGCGTATTCGCGCAGACGCGGTGGAACCAGAAAACGACCACTGCCATCGAGCTCGAGGTCGACGGCATTACCAATCAGCAAACGTTGCAAACGACGGTTCTCTTCGCGAAGCGAAGGCAGTGCGCGCAGTTTGGTTTCAATCAGCTCCCACTCATCGAGCGGGTAAACACATAAACAAGGGTCAACGGCATCAATTGTGACAATTAACTGCCCGGAACTTCGCGAAACGAGCTCGTCACGATACCGGCTCGGCATGGCGAGACGGCCTTTTGCATCGAGACTGATAGCGTTAGCTCCGCGAAACACGTCAGCGTTTCTCCAAATTTTAGCGTTTTACGCTTAAAAAACCCACTTCATGCCACTTTCCGCCACTTGCGCACACTATAGGAATGCGCCCACCACACCGTCAAGGCACGGATTGAAGGAAAACCCTTACAGATCGGAGATTTAGCGCTGTAAAAGAAGGGGTTACGAGTATTTGGCGGATGATTTTGCTCAATAACTTGAAGCAGCACTGAAGGCTACGTTCAGAAGTTAAAGTGATTTGTTAAGAGTAAGATTTTTTCGGTATTACAAAAGCGCTTCTGCTATTGATTCAAGCAGGGAGGGTAATCGCCACTACATCAATGCCTCTGCTTGGGGCTCAGCAGATGGCCAACCAGTATTACCACGTCCTTCCGCCAAAGATTCAAGCCGAAGGAACAAAAAGGTGGAGAGTCGATCTATAAGCCGGGTTCTGTCTTGAACAGTCATTCGTCTACGATGGCCATCACTGGACATCTTTAGCAACCTACCCGGTCCCAGCGCGGGCCACGCCTTGGGACCCTATTTGGTCTTGCTCCAAGTGGGGTTTACCTAGCCACGAACTGTTGCCAGTCGTGCGGTGCGCTCTTACCGCACCTTTTCACCCTTACCGGCACCGAAGTGCTTAGGCGGTTATTTTCTGTGGCACTTTCCGTAGGCTCACGCCTCCCAGGCATTACCTGGCACTTCGCCCTATGGAGCCCGGACTTTCCTCCCCCCCCTAATTTTCATAGAGGGCAGCGACTGTCCAATCGACTCTCCGCCGCAAAGGTTAACGGCAGAGAGCCCGAAGAACAAGCGATAAAAGCCTTTTGCCGCTCTACAACCCGCGTTTTTACTCGCCTTTCTGTTTATCCAGGGCCACCTGGTAGAGAACGTTCTTGCGCTCACCGGTAATTTGCGCCGCCAACGCCGCAGCACGCTTGAGCGGCATTTCCTCGAGCAGCAGATTGAGAATACGCATCGCCTCGCTACTCACCGCCTCCTCACTCTCAGGCGCCGACCAACCGGACACCAACACCACACACTCGCCGCGCTGCTGATTGCTATCGTTCTCGACAAATGCACGCAACTCGGCCAACGGCAGCCCCTTGAGGGTTTCGAAGGTTTTGGTCAGCTCGCGAGCGAGCAGCGCCGGACGCTCAGGACCAAATACCAGCTCCATGTCCTGCAAGCATTCGAGAATCCGGTGTGGCGCTTCGTAAAAGATCAGCGTACGCGGCTCTTCCTTTATGGACTCCAGGCGCGCACGTCGCCCCACCGCCTTGGCCGGCAAAAAGCCTTCGAAGATGAACCGGTCGGATGGCAACCCCGCCGCAGACAACGCCGCAATCAGCGCGCAGGCACCAGGAACCGGCACTACATTGATACCTGCAGCCCGCGCCTGACGCACCAGGTGATAACCCGGATCAGAGATCAGCGGCGTTCCCGCATCGGAGATCAGCGCGACATTGTCACCAGCCAGCAAACGCGTGATGAAGCGACTGCCTTCATCGCGCTCATTGTGCTCATGACACGCCGCCAGCGGCGTGGCGATCCCGAAATGTTGCAGCAACCGCAAGGAGTGACGAGTGTCTTCAGCCGCGATCAACGCCACGTCACGCAAGATTTTCAGCGCCCGCGCACTGATGTCATCCAGGTTGCCGATGGGCGTCGCCACCACATAAAGCGAGCCAGCAACGGAATTCAAAGCACCTGGAGCAGTCAAAGCGCACACCTCATGATCGGTAAAACCGGCATTGTAGCGCGTAGAAGTGCCTTGAATACGCGCAGCGATCATCTTGCTCCACGCCCTTTTGTTGATCGCCGTAACATTTACACGACCTAAATTGAAGGTTTCACGCCAGTAACATCGCGCCCCGGCCAGCGCTTGGGTACAATTCCACGCTAATTTGATCGAGTATCAGGAACATTACATGATCGCTTGCCTGCGGCTGTTCTCTGCCCTCTGCCTCGCTGCTCTGTTGGCGGCTTGCGCCAGCTCGCCCTCCTCCAGCCTTGGCGAACTTCCACGGACTGCGGATGCCAGTATCGAGCAATTGCTCGAACAGGCCGCCACCAGCAAAACGCCGGAGAAGGCCGCCTTGTTGCGCCTGAGCGCGGCAGACCTGGCCTACCGCCAGGGTAATGCCGGCCAGTCGGCACAAATCCTTCAACAGGTCCCAATGGACCAGTTGAAACCCGGCCAACAGGTATACGCCAGCACCCTGGCCGCCGAACTGGCGATGACTCGCAACCAGCCCAAGGCAGCACTGACCGCCTTGAGCCATCCGAGCCAGCAACACCTGAGCGAGATGCCGGTCGAGCAGCAAGTACGCACTGGCACCGTCCATGCGCGCGCCCTTGAAGCCGACGGTCAGACCCTGGCCGCCGCCCGCGAACGCATCTTTATCGCCCCACTGCTCAAGGATGACGCGGCCAGCAAAAACCACGAGGCCATCTGGGCACTCATTGCGTCCTTGCCGGCCGATCAACTGCAACCCATCACCACCGACGACCTCGGCGGCTGGATGAGCCTGGCCGTGGCGGTGAAAAACGCCGCTACGCTGGAACAGCAGCAGGCCGCCATCGACAACTGGCGCGCCCAGCACCCCAAACACCCCGCTGCACTTGTGCTGCCACTGCCTTTGACCAAACTCAAGGAACTGGCCAGCCAACCGATCAGCAAGATCGGCCTGCTGCTGCCGCAAGACGGTCCGCTGGCATCGGTCGCCAAGGCACTGCGCGAAGGTTTCATGGCGGCTCACTACCAGGCTCAACAAGCCGGGCAGAAGCCGCCTGCCATCGAGTTCTATGACAGCTCGCACCTGACCTCGCTGGACGACTTCTATCGCAAGGCACAAGCCGACGGCGTGCAACTGGTCATCGGCCCGCTGGAAAAACCGCTAGTCAAACAACTCAGCGCTCGCCCGCAACTGCCGATCACCACGCTGGCGCTGAACTACAGCGAAGGCGAGCAAGGACCAGCCCAACTGTTCCAGTTCGGCCTGGCTGCCGAAGACGAAGCCCGCGAAGTTTCCCGCCGGGCACGCGCCGATGGCCTGCACCGCGCCGCCGCACTGGTGCCGAAAGGCGAATGGGGCGATCGCGTGCTCAAAGCCTTCCGCCAGGACTGGGAAGCCAACGGCGGTACCGTCGTGGGCATTGAACGCGTTGATCAGCCGGTAGCCCTGGCTCAGCAAATCGCCGACCTGTTCCAGCTGCGTCAGAGCGAAGGTCGCGCCAAGAGTCTGCAAAGCACCGTAGGCTCGCAGGTCGCTGCACAGCCTTCGCGCCGCCAGGACATCGAGTTCATTTTCCTCGCCTCGACACCGCAGCAAGCCCAGCAGATCAAGCCAACGCTGAACTTCCAATACGCAGGTGACGTACCGGTTTACGCCACGTCCCACGTATTCAGCGCCAGCGGCGACCAGAACCAGTACAACGACATGAACGGCGTTCGCTTCTGCGAAACCCCATGGCTGCTGGACGCCAACGACCCGCTGCGCAGACAAGTGACCGCTCAATGGCCGCAAGCTGCGGGCAGCCTGGGCCGCCTTTACGCAATGGGCGTCGACGCCTATCGCCTGGCGCCGCGCCTGGGCCAACTCAAGACACTGCCAGACAGCACCATCGAAGGTCAGTCGGGCACCCTGAGCATGACCTCGTCGCAACGCGTTCAGCGTCAACTGCCATGGGCACAGTTCATCAATGGCCAGGTTCAACGCCTGCCTGATACGCCGCGCTGATGCCCGACAGGTCACGCCAACAAAGCGGTCGAGATGCCGAAAGCCAGGCGCTCAAGCATCTCCAGCAACAAGGTCTGCGCCTCCTGGCGCAGAACTGGTTGTGTAAACGCGGCGAGCTTGATCTGGTCATGCTTGACGGCGATACAGTAGTATTCGTCGAAGTCCGCTACAGACAAAACACCCAATGGGGTGGCGCGCTCGGCAGCATCGATGCGCGCAAGCGTCAGAAATTGATACTCGCCGCGCAGTATTTTCTGCAGCGCGAGTCGCGCTGGGCCAACTCCCCCTGCCGTTTCGACGTGGTTGCCATAGACGGCAGCGCGGCTCATTTGAACTGGCTAAGGAACGCCTTTGACAGCTGACTGCTCAAAGGCAAGGCCGATCTTCACTCAACACTTTTGCTCTTTGCTTTGCGGGCTGCACATTGCTGTGCCACCAAGCCGCGCTACTTAAGGTCACACAGATGGACATGCAATCGCGAATTCGCCAGCTTTTTCAGGCCAGTATCGATACCAAGCAACAGGCGATGGACGTACTTGCACCGCACATCGAGCAAGCCAGCCAGGTGATGGTCAACGCCCTGCTCAACGAAGGTAAAATGCTCTCGTGCGGCAACGGCGGTTCAGCCGGTGACGCACAACACTTCTCCTCCGAGCTACTCAACCGCTTCGAGCGCGAACGCCCGAGCTTGCCGGCGATTGCACTGACGACCGACAGTTCGACGATCACCTCGATCGCCAACGACTACAGTTACAACGAAATCTTCTCCAAACAGATCCGCGCGCTCGGCCAACCCGGCGACGTGCTGCTGGCGATTTCCACCAGTGGCAACTCGGCAAACATTATTCAAGCGATCCAGGCCGCACATGATCGCGAAATGATTGTCGTAGCATTGACCGGACGCGATGGCGGCGGCATGGCATCGCTGTTATTGCCCGAAGACGTTGAAATACGCGTCCCGGCCAATGTCACTGCACGTATTCAGGAAGTCCACCTGCTGGCGATCCACTGTCTTTGCGACTTGATCGACAGCCAATTGTTCGGGAGTGAAGAATGACCCTTAATCGCCTTGGCCTTCTGGCCTTGACTCTAAGCCTGGGCATCAGCGGCTGCACCTCGGTACTCACCGCGACCCGCGACGCCCCCATTGAAGACGATCGCGGCACTCGCACCTTCGGCAGCAAGATCGACGACTCCCTGATCGAAACCAAGGTCGGCGTGAACGTGGCCAAGGCCAGCCCGGACCTGGATAAAGGCTCGCGCATCATCGTCACCAGCTTCAACGGTGTGGTGCTGCTCGCCGGACAAACGCCACGCCCCGACCTCAAGGAACTGGCCGGACAAGCCGCTGCTGCAGTTCAGCGGGTAAAGACCGTGCACAACGAACTGCAGGTGATGCAACCTTCGTCGATACTGGCCCGCAATAACGATGCCTGGCTGACCACCAAGATCAAAACCCAGATGCTCGCCGACGCCAGCATCCCGGGCTCGCGCATCAAGGTTGTGACCGAGAACGGTATCGTCTACTTGCTGGGGCTGTTGACCAAACAGGAAGCCGAACAGGCCACCAACCTGGTGCAGGGCGTTTCTGGCGTACAGAAGATTGTGAAGCTGTTCGAGTACATCGACTGATACCTGCCGCGCCCCCTGCCGGAGCACGGCTTGCCGGCGATGGCGTCCTTGAGGCCGCCATCGCGAGCAAGCTTTGCTCCTACAGACCTACAGAAGAGCAGGCACAAAAAAGGCGACCGTTGCAGGTCGCCTTTTTTATTACTTCACTACCTTCAGGCTTGGCCTGCCGCTTGGACGCGGTGGCTCGCTGTCGGGTGGTGGAAGATCATCATCCGGCTCGATCTCTTCCTCGTCTTCCATAGGCGATTCCAGATCGAACACCATGCCCTGACCGTTCTCCCGGGCGTAAATGCCGAGGATCGCAGCGATAGGCACGTACAGCGTATGCGGCACGCCACCGAAGCGCCCTTCAAAGCTGACCGCATCATTATCCATGTGCAGATGGCGCACCGCCGCAGGCGATACGTTCAGGACAATTTGTCCGTCGCTGGCAAAGCCTTGCGGCACCTGCACCGACGGATACTCGGAATTGACCAGCAGGTGCGGGGTGCAATCGTTGTCCACAATCCACTCATAGAGCGCGCGGACCAAATAAGGTCGACTGGAGTTCATAGCGGCTCCTTAAGCCTCAGCGCATATCGCGTTCGACACCAGACAGACTCGCCTGGAAAGCCTCACGCGCAAACTGGCGCTCCATGTAATCAAGCAGCGGCTTGGCAGGCCGCGGCAGTTCAATACCCAGAATCGGTAAGCGCCAGAGTATTGGCAGTAGGCAACAATCCACCAGACTTTGTTCCTCACTCAAGAAAAACGGCTTGTCGGCGAACAGCGGCGAAACGCCAGTCAGGCTCTCACGCAATTCCTTGCGAGCCTGCACACGTGCCGGCTCCTTGGTCCGCGAATCCAGAATCAGATCCACCAGAACACACCAGTCACGTTGAATACGGTGAATCAGCAGACGACTGTTGGCACGCGCCACCGGATAAACCGGCAGCAGAGGTGGATGCGGGTAACGCTCATCCAGATATTCCATCACCACGGTCGACTCCCACAACGCCAGGTCACGATCGACCAGGGTGGGCAAGCTGCCGTAAGGGTTCACTTCGATCAGCTTTGGCGGCTGACGGCCCGCCTCCACACTGATGATCTCGGCGCTGACACCCTTCTCTGCCAGTACGATACGCACTCGGTGGGAATAGTGGTCGGCGGGGTCGGAGTAACAGGCCAACCGATTGGTCACGCCCATGGCGGTCCTCCTCGCTTGTAGAAATTATCGGGAGCGGAAAAACGCGCGCGCCCAAAGGGCGCCTCCCGTAACGTCTGGATGACCAGACTCGTTACACCTTCAGAGACGCCCTTGGGCGCGCGCGATTAACAGCAATTACTTAAAGCTTTATCAATGCACGTCTTTCCAGTATTCACGCTTGAGCAGGTAAGCGAATACGAAGAAGAACGCCAGGTACAGCAACACATAGGTACCGATGCGCTGATGCTGCAGCTTCACCGGGTTGGCCGAATAGGCCAGGAAGGTCACCAGATTCTTGACCTTCTCGTCGAACTGCTGCTCGTTCAGAGCACCGGTTTTTGGCACGATGGTCAGCTGATCGCACGCTTCATGAGTCAGCGGCGTGCCGGTCAGAGGATCATACTGCTTCTTGCCGCCTTCGACGATTTGAACTTGTTTGCAGCCTACCACCTGACGACCCTGCAGGCCGACCAAAACGTTAGGCATACCGACGTTCGGGAACACCTTGTTGTTCACACCCCAAGGACGAGTCGGGTCTTCATAGAACGACCGCAGGTAGCCGTAGAGCCAGTCAGTACCACGAACGCGAGCCACCAGCGTCAGGTCGGGCGGCGCAGCGCCGAACCAGGACTTGGCGTCTGCCGGCTGCATGCCGATGCTCATGTGGTCACCGATCTTGGCGCCCGTGAACACCAGGTTCTTCAGCATCAGATCGTGAGGAATCCCCAGATCGTCGGCAACGCGCTCATAGCGCTGGAACTTGGCACTGTGGCAACCCATGCAGTAGTTGGCGAACGTACGCGCGCCATCTTGCATTGCCGCTTTATCGGAGACGTCGATATCGACTTTTTCGAGCTCTGGACCGCCGTGCTCGGCCGCGAAGGACAAGACAGGCAACGCAGCAAGAATCAGTACAGCAAATAGCTTTTTCATCAGCCAGTCACCCTTTCCGGAACCGGTTTGGTCTTCTCGAGCCTGGTGTAGAACGGCATCAGAATGAAGTAGGCGAAGTACAGGAAGGTACAGACCTGCGACAGCAACGTACGTTCCGGGGTAGGCGCCATGACGCCCAGCCAGCCAAGAATCACGAAGGAGATGCAGAACACCCAGAGCCAGATCCTGCTCAGCCAGCCCTTGTAGCGCATGGACTTGACCGGGCTACGGTCGAGCCAGGGCAGGACGAACAGCAAGGCAATCGAAGCACCCATGGCCACAACGCCCAGGAGCTTGTCCGGAACCGCACGCAGAATCGCGTAGAACGGGGTGAAGTACCAGACCGGGGCAATGTGTTCCGGAGTCTTGAAGGCGTTCGCCACTTCGAAGTTCGGCTTCTCGAGGAAGTAACCGCCCATTTCCGGGAAGAAGAACACGATCGCGCAGAAGATGAACAGGAACACCACCACGCCGACGATATCTTTCACGGTGTAGTACGGGTGGAAGGCAATGCCGTCCAGCGGTACGCCGTTTTCGTCCTTGTGTTTCTTGATGTCCACGCCGTCCGGGTTGTTCGAGCCGACTTCGTGCAGCGCCAGAACGTGCAGCACCACCAGACCGAGAATCACGATCGGCAAGGCCACGACGTGCAGGGCGAAGAAGCGGTTCAGGGTGATGCCCGAAATCAGGTAGTCACCACGGATCCACTGGGTCAGGTCGTTACCGATGACCGGGATCGCACCGAACAGCGAGATGATCACCTGGGCGCCCCAGTAGGACATCTGGCCCCACGGCAGCAGGTAGCCCATGAAGGCTTCAGCCATCAGCGCCAGGTAGATCAGCATGCCGAAGACCCACACCAGCTCACGCGGCTTCTGGTACGAACCGTAGAGCAGGCCACGGAACATATGCAGGTAAACCACGATGAAGAACGCCGAAGCGCCGGTGGAGTGCAGCAGACGCAGGATCGAGCCGTACTCGACGTCGCGCATGATGTATTCGACGGAGGCGAATGCCTCTTCCGCCGACGGGGTGTAGCTCATGGTCAGCCAGACACCGGTTACGATCTGATTAACCAGAACCAACAGCGCCAGGGAGCCAAAGAAATAGAAGAAGTTGAAGTTCTTCGGGGCGTAGTACTTGCTGAGATGGTCTTCCCACATTTTAGTGGCAGGAAAGCGCGCATCAACCCAATCCATGAACTTGCTCATCACGCTTTCTCCGTATCGACGCCGATGACAATGATGTCGTTCGACTCATAGGAATGCGGGGGAACTGGCAGATTCAAAGGCGCGGGTTGCGACTTGAAGACGCGGCCAGCCAGATCGTAGTGGGAACCGTGGCAAGGGCAGAAATAACCACCTACCCATTTCGGGCCGAGATCGGCAGGCGCTACTTCTGGGCGGAAGGTCGGAGAGCAACCCAAGTGCGTGCAAATACCGATCAGCAGCAGAACTTCCGGCTTGATCGAGCGCGTCTTGGGGTCCACGTAAGTTGGCTGTACCGAATTCTTGGAGTCTGGATCAGAGAGGTCACCCTCGATCTTTGCAAGATTCCCCAAAATCTCCTGCGTACGGCGGACGATGAATACCGGCTGACCGCGCCATTCAGCAATCATCTGCTGACCTGGTTCGATTTTGCTGACATTCACTTTCACCGGTGCACCTGCGGCTTTCGCCTTGGCACTGGGAAACCATGACCCCACGAACGGGACCGCAGCCCCCACCGCTCCTGCAGCACCCACCACGGATGTGGCTGCTACCAAGAAGCGACGCCGGCCTGCATTCACGCCGTCATTGCTCATTCAGTCCTCTCCCATCAGCTTTGTGGCCTGTTAAATCAGGCATCTACTAAGTAAAAATCTGAACTTATAAAAATTTTGCAGAATGGTAATGAAAAGCCCCAGTTCTGACAAGGTAATTACCATCCAGGGTCAGCGCCAAGCCTTGTAGTATAGGGGCTCTACGGATGTGGCAAGTTGTCACATCATAAATCTTTAAGCAAAAAAAAACGCCCAGCTCCGCGAGGAGACTGGGCGCTTTGAACGCGAAAGCGAATTAACGCTTCGAGTACTGCGGACGCTTACGCGCTTTACGCAGACCAACTTTCTTACGTTCAACTTCACGTGCGTCACGAGTAACGAAGCCAGCTTTGCGCAGAGCACCGCGCAGAGTTTCGTCGTACTGCATCAGAGCGCGAGTGATACCGTGGCGGATTGCGCCAGCTTGACCACTTACACCACCACCGATCACGGTGACGTAGATGTCGAACTTCTCGACAGTCTCAGTCAATTCCAGCGGCTGACGAACTACCATGCGGGCAGTTTCGCGACCGAAGAAATTATCCAGGGAGCGGTTGTTGATGGAGATGTTACCAGTGCCCGGACGCAGGAAAACGCGTGCGGTTGCGGTCTTGCGACGGCCAGTGCCGTAATTTTGAGTCGCCGACATAATGAACTATTCCGTTAAAACTTCAGTTCTTGGGGCTGCTGAGCAGTATGAGGGTGAGCAGCGCCCGCATAGACTTTCAGCTTACGATACATGTCGCGACCCAGCGGGTTCTTAGGCAGCATGCCTTTGACCGCGGTCTCGATCACGCGCTCAGGGGCTTTAGCGATCAGCTTTTCGAAGTTGATCGACTTGATGCCGCCCGGGAAACCGGAGTGGGAGTAGTAGATTTTGTCGGTGGTTTTAGCACCGGTCACACGAATCTGCTCGGCATTGATAACGACGATGTAGTCGCCGGTGTCAACGTGAGGAGTGTACTCAGGCTTGTGCTTGCCACGCAGACGGCTCGCGATCTCGGTGGCCAGACGACCCAGGGTCTGACCAGCAGCGTCGACGACAAACCAGTCGCGCTTTACTGTTTCCGGTTTAGCAGTAAAAGTTTTCATTCTTTATAGCCTCAGGGGCCGCCCTGTAAATTTAGACGGCGGATCTTACTGAATAGTGCGTACTTTGACAAGTCAAAGGCAGCCGGGTACAGACGCTATCGGGGGCTCGGGTCGGCGCGTCCGTTCAACGGCAAGATTCTTCGGCAGGCGGCGCATCACTTCCACTGCAGAAAGAGGTGCGCAATTATGCAGATTGCGAAAAAAAATTCAACCTGCTTTTATGATTGTTTTCCGCCAAGGACTACCCGATGGACTATCGACAGCTGGGCCGTACCGATCTGAACGTGAGTGCAATCTGCCTCGGGACCATGACCTGGGGCGAGCAAAACAGCGAGGCAGAGGCTTTCGCACAGATTGAACGAGCCAAGAGCGCCGGAATCAATTTCATCGACACCGCCGAGATGTACCCGGTGCCGCCCAAAGCCGAAACCTACGCCACCACCGAACGCTACATCGGCAATTACTTCAAGAGTCGTGGCGATCGCGCCGACTGGATTCTGGCGAGCAAGATCGCCGGCCCCGGCAACACCATCGACTACATTCGCGGCGGCCACCTCAAACACAACCGCGAACACATCGTCCAGGCCCTGGACGCCAGCCTCAAGCGCTTGCAGACCGACTATATCGACCTCTACCAACTGCACTGGCCGGAGCGCAGCACCAATTTCTTCGGTCAGCTGGGCTACACGCACAAGAGCGAAGTCAACCTGACCCCGCTGGAAGACACCCTCGAAGCACTCGACGAACAGGTCAAGGCCGGCAAGATCCGCCACATTGGCCTGTCCAACGAAACGCCGTGGGGCACCATGAAGTTCCTCGCGCTGGCCGAAGCCCGCGGCTGGTCGCGTGCGGTGTCGATCCAGAACCCTTACAACCTGCTCAACCGCAGCTTTGAAATCGGCCTGTCGGAAATCGCCATCCGCGAACAATGCGGGCTGCTCGCCTATTCGCCGCTGGCGTTTGGTTTTCTGTCCGGCAAGTACGAAGGCGGGGCGCGTCCGGCAAAAGCTCGCCTGAGCCTTTACAGCCGCTTCAGCCGCTACTTCAACCCGCAGTCGGAAGTCGCGTGCAGCCGTTACGTGGAACTGGCCCGTGAACACGGCCTGGACCCGGCACAAATGGCCCTGGCGTTCGTGACCCGGCAATCGTTCGTCACCAGCAACATCATTGGCGCGACCACGCTGGAACAACTGGACAGCAACATTGCCAGTTTCGACCTGAAACTATCGGATGAAGTGCTGGCGGGGATCGAGGCGATTCACAAGGATCACCCGAACCCGGCACCGTAACCTGCACTGATCGTTCCCACGCTCCGCGCCCGCTTCTGAATGTGACGCAGAGCGTCACGGGATGCATTCCCACGCAGAGCGTGGGAACGATCACGCGGCATTACAGCGACCGCGCGATGATCTCCTTCATGATTTCATTGGTCCCGGCATAAATCCGCTGCACCCGCGCATCTGCCCAGGCCCGGGCGATCGGGTATTCCCACATGAAACCGTAACCGCCATGCAGTTGCACGCACTCGTCGAGCACCTTGCATTGCAGGTCGGTGCCCCAGTATTTGGCCATCGCCGCCGTCGGCACATCGAGCTTGCCTTGCAAGTGCAGCTCCAGACAGCGGTCGACGAAGACCCGGCCAATCTGAATCTCCGTGGCCATCTCTGCCAGTTTGAAACGGGTGTTCTGAAAGTCCGCAATCGCCTTGCCGAACGCCTTGCGCTCGCGGGTGTAATCGAGGGTCCACTGCAACGCCGCCTCGGCTGAGGCCAAACCGCCGATGGCGACCGTCAGACGTTCCTGCGGCAATTCCTGCATCAGATAGGCGAACCCCATCCCGGCCTGCCCCAAGAGGTTTTCCTTGGGCACACGGACGTCCTGGAAAAACAGCTCCGAGGTGTCCTGCGCCTTCATCCCGACCTTCTCCAGGCGCTTGCCCTTTTCGAAGCCCGGGGTGTTCGCCTCCACCAGAAACAGACTGGTGCCCTTGGCCCCGGCCTTGGGATCAGTCTTGGCCACGACAATCACCAGGTCCGCGAGAAAGCCGTTGGTGATGAAGGTTTTCGATCCGTTGATCACGTACTCGTCGCCGTCCAGCAGCGCTGTGGTTTTCACCCCTTGCAGGTCGGATCCGGCGCCCGGCTCGGTCATGGCAATCGCAGTAACCATTTCACCCGAAACCAGTTTCGGCAGGTATTTGTGCTTCAGCACTTCACTGCCGTAATGCAGGATGTACGGCGCCACGATGTCCGAATGCAGAGAGAAACCGATACCGGTCAAACCCAGTCGACCAACCTCCTCAATCACCACGGTGCTGTAGAGGAAGTCCGCATCGAACCCGCCGTACGCTTCCGGCAAGTGGGAGCAGAGCATCCCCGCCTCCCCCGCCTTGTTCCACAGTTTGCGATCGATATGACCCTGTTTTTCCCACTGCGCATGAAACGGCACGGCCTCTTTTTCGAGGAAGGTTCGTACGCTGTCGCGAAACAGCTCGTGCTCGGAACTGAACAAGGTTCTGGGGATCATCGGGGCACCTGTGGTTATTGTGGGTCGCTATTGAATCCCTGAGCCTAAGCCTCCAGTTGATAACAGGACACTGGACACATCAGACAAAAAATAAGACGATCCAGCCGCTTGGTGACCACTTTCCCCTATAAGAATAAATTGAATATGTCTATCCAACTCTCCACGCCCCTGCGGCGCGTCAGCATCCTGGCAATCGATCGGGTTTTTGCTTCTACCCTCATGCAAGCCAAGGATTTCTTCCATCTGGCCAGCCTGCGTTACGGCAAACAACTGGGCCACGGCCTGACCCCGGCGTTCGAAACCCGCCTGGTCAGCCCCGACGGCAAACCGGTCAACAGCTTCAGCGATGTGATCATGCCGGTGGATGGCGGCCTGGAAAACGCCGACATCATCATCCTCCCGGCGTTCTGGGACGATTTCGATACGCTCTGCAAGCGTTATCCACAGGTGCTGCCGTGGCTGCGCGAGCAACACGCACGCGGCGCGGTGCTCTGCGGTGAAGCCACCGGGGTGTTCTGGCTCGCCGAGGCGGGCTTGCTCGATGGCAAGGAAGCGACCACTTACTGGCGTTTCTTCAACGCCTTCGAAGAGCGCTTCCCCAACGTTCAGCTCAATCAGGACAAGCACCTGACCGACGCCGACAACCTGTACTGCGCCGGCGGCACCACCTCGGCCTGCGACCTCTACATTTATTTGATCGAGCGCTTCTGCGGGGCCAACGTGGCCCAGGCCGTGGCCCGCGACATTCTGTATGAAGTGCAGCGCAGTTATTCGCCAGGGCGCATCGGCTTCGGCGGACAGAAGCTGCACCAGGATGTGATCATCCTGCAGATCCAGCACTGGCTCGAAGAGCATTTTGCCGACAAGTTTCGCTTCGAAGACGTCGCCCGCGAACATGGCATGAGCATCCGCAACTTCATGCGGCGCTTCCAGACCGCCACTGGCGACAAGCCGCTGCACTACCTGCAACGGTTGCGCATCGAAACCGCCAAGGGCTTGCTGTCCGCCAGCCGTAAAAGCATCAAGACCATCAGCTATGAAGTCGGCTACGACGACGCGAGCTTCTTCGCCCGGCTGTTCCGCCAGCACACCGAGTTGTCGCCGAACCAGTATCGGCAGCAGTTTCAGCAAGCGGCGTAATCACACAGCCGATCGTCCCACGCTCTGCGTGGGACGATCGTGCGCAAGGCGAACCCGACTTTTCAATACCGCCCGAACTGCTGCCGGTACTCCAGCGGAGTCAACGCTGTCAGTTCCTTGAACATGCGCCGCAGGTTGGAGTCGCTGCTGAAACCCAATTCAGCACTGATCGTGTTGACCGCTGCGGACGTGAGGATCAGGCGCTCGCTGACCTGATTCAGCTTGATGCAACGAGCATAGGTCGCAACGGCGACACCGGTTTCGCTGCTCACCTTACGCGACAAGGTGCGTTCGGACATGCCGAGTTGCCCCGCCAACCGCTGCACGGTTATCTGTTCGGCCGGCAACTGCTCAACCAGTGCATGCAACTGGCGTAACAGCTTGCTCGACTGCTCAATCAAACTCATGGCCGCAAAGGCGCTATGCGCCTGGGCCGGGCGCGCAAGCACCATCAGCTTGGTGAGATCGCGAAACACTTCCGCGCTGACATACCGCTCGATCAAGGCCTGAGCGATGGGCAAGTAACCGTTCACACCCGACGCGGTAGCCGTCCGTTCGTTAATGATGCTGTGACGTTCGCTTTGCCACTTCACGGCTTTATGCCGCTGCACCATAACGTCTGCCAGCCACCACGTCACCGTTGCTGGCTGACCGTCCAGCCTCCCGCTTGCAGCCAACAAACAGACACCCGTGCAATAACTCCACAACTGCTGTTTCTTCGAGCGTGCCGACAAAGCCGAGACCAAAGAGGCATTGGCGGCCAACGTATCACCAACCTGCTGTGCCGACTCGGCCCAAAAACCGGGGATCAATAGCGCGTCAATGTCAGCCTCCGCCAACGCGCTGCCCACCTGTAATGACAAGCCTTGAGCGCATTCAACCGTACCGGCCTGCATTGCAACGAAGCGTGTTTCAAAGAACACCCGCGAAGCACGACGATTGGCGGCGTGCAGCAAATCGGCAAATGCCAACAAGCCCGCTGGCATGCAACGAGGGAAAAGCAGCAAGCCGATTCGAAGAGGTGGCGTCATGGCTGAAATCGAATCAATTATGTCCGGGCCTGCCATTCTGTGGTGCAACGCGACTGGACACAATGGCGCTTCTTCCCAGAGGAATCGCCATGAAGATTCATCAGCTACGCAACGCGACAATTATTGTCGAGCTCGGCCCTCATCGCATCTTGGTCGACCCGATGCTGGCGCGAAAACACGCACTTCCGCCCTTGCGCATTTTCAGCGCACGAGACCGCAACCCACTGGTCGAGCTACCCGACTCGGCCATGGCCGCACTGGAGTCCGTCACTCATTGCCTGATCACCCATTGCCAGAAAGGACACTTCGACCATCTGGATCGCGCCGCGAAAAAGTGGCTGCGCGAGACTCGAACTCCGGTCATCTGCACACCGCACGACGCCGCCCATCTGGCCGAGCATGAGTTGAATGTGCAGCCCTTACCGGCCGATCACGAGCAACCGAGCGCGTTCCTCGGCGGCCAGATCCGCACGATTCGCTGCACCCATGGGCGGGGACTGGTAGGCAAGATGATGGAGCATGGCGTGGGCTATTTGATTGAAATGCCTGGCGAGCCCAGCCTCTACCTGACGGGCGATACGCTGCTCACGCCTGCCGTTCAGGCATTCGTTGCACGGCATCGGCCAGACGTTTCGGTGGTACCGGCAGGCGGTGCGCGATTCGATTTGGGTGGGGACATCATCATGGGGATTGATGAGGTGCTGGCATTCACTCGGCAGTCTTCAGGCACAGTGGTCGCCAATCACCTTGAAGCGCTCAGCCACTGCCCGGTGACACGCCAGTCGTTGGCCAATGCCGCCCGACAGGCCGGCATCGAGTCGCGCCTGCTGATCCCGAACGACGGGGACCTGCTGGAATTCCCGGCCCCGGCGGTGCAATGAAGGCGCGGTTGACCCAAGGAAAGGGTCAACCATGCCTTATGTGGACCGTTACGGCTTGTGCGCCCGCGCCAGGAACTCGTGGGACTGCATTTCCAACAGACGGCTGAGGAGCGGCGCCTGCTTCAGAAGCTTTATGTAACTAACAATTCAAACTCGACATTGCGATCTAAACGCAACACCTCGCTTCGCGAGCCTTTATCCTACGAGTAAATCGGAAACCAGAGTGATGGATAACTCAGATTTACACTTGTTAGCCGACTGTTCAAGACTTCAACATACATCCCTGCAAACAAAATATGCACACATCAGGGAAGATCAACAATGACCATCGGCTCTAGTTACAACTACCCCTCACATATTGCTAAAGATATTACTCGAACAAAGCGCTCATCGAACAACAAGTGGAGCGCTCGCTTTCCGAACCCGCCAGACTTATGTTTTGACTATCGAGCATTGGTAGAACAAAAAAACGGCATCGCAAACGCGCCCAACCCACATCATAAAATATGCATCATTGGTGCAGGTGTGACTGGGCTCACTGCCGCCAGGGAGCTTTATCGTTGCGGCTTTACCAATATAACGCTTATAGAACAATCCAAACGCATAGGCGGCAGACACCTTACAATCCCCGGAAGCCGAAACTCCGTAAAAAGTCATACTCCCTTTGAAATGGGGGCGATGCGCATGCCTTTCTTCAACACAGCAGACGAACCGCCTAAAGAAGGTAAGTCTCTGATGGCTTACTACGCCAAGGAGTTTGACTTGGCTATTTCAGACTTCCCAAATCCCGGAAGCCAGTGGGTAACGTCGACTGGCATCTATCTTCGAGAAGGAAGCATGGGAGGCAGCGCTACTCCACAGATGTTGATATGGACAAATGAAGACGGCATGACACCACCTCCTGGCGAGGAGCTTCAACGGGTTTACGCCAAGTGGAAAGCATTTGCTGACCGCATGACCCGCCACGTAGCAGAGGTTTATGCCAGCCAACGGTGGGAAGCCATGTGGGCTGGTATCGTCAAGAAATACGAGGGCATTTCTTTTCGTGACCTGGTCAGCATGCCAATAGTAGACGCTTGGCATGAAAGCTCGCCAGGAGACTTCGGCGGGATGGGAATGTCCCCGGACGAGTCCGCCATTTTCTATTCGATAGGCATCGGTGACGGTAGCTGGGGCGCCTTCTACGATGTCTGCTCGCTTTATCCCCTGCGTACGGCAATTTTTGGATTCAGCAGCCAACTGCAACTGATTCATGGCCGAGTGGACGCGACCGGTGAACCGATAGCCTCACCACACCTGCACAGCGAAGCCGTTTTTGACTCCAAGGGGCTGGTTTTCGACAGACCTCGCTATATCGGGCTCGCCTCTTTGGATGAATGCCTGTTATTCATGAAAACAGACGAAACCGGAAAATCCTTCTACGAACACTGCCTTGAGCGCAGTAATGGTTTCCTCACGGACTCGTCCGTCACAAAACTGAAAAAACTGGACAATCAAAAAATACGCGTCTACTACAACTGGAAATCGAGCCACCCCGGGCAAACTCAGGAATTATTCGACGACTTTGATTCAATCATCATGACCCTTCCCTCATGGCTGATCGAAACTCGAATCAAGCTCGAGGACTTCAATCAAGAAATGCTTCCATTCGAAACGATCAATGCCTATAAAACCGCTCACTGGGAAACCAGTTGCAAAGTCTATGCACCATTAAAAAAATCATTCTTATCAAAAAACACCAAAATCCCACAAGCCATAGTCACAGACAGTTTCATTCACGACATTTATACCTATCGCTATAACGACAACTATAATTATGACTGCATCCTTCTGAGTTACACATGGGAGGATGACGCAACCAAACTCGCGTCCTTCACTGACAAAGAGCTGGTTACGAAATGCGCAAAAGAGCTTGATCGAATCCTTATGAACTCCGCCAATATCCAGGAAAAAATTTCTCCCTATATTGGCATTGATCAAGCAGTCGTCCAACGCTGGATGACCGATAAAAATGCTTTGGGGTGTGCAAAGTTGTACAGGCCCGGAACCTACTACGACGCAGTGGGCTTGATGAAGTACAACAGAGATTTTTCACATATTTCTGGCCTCTATTTTTCTGGCGAGTCTTTTTCAGTCGATGCCGGCTGGACAGAGCCTTGCTTTCGAGGTGCCGTCGATGCAGTCATTCATATCTGCAATAAAACCGAAGCTACATTCAATGGCGGATTTACCATGAGTGACTATCCAGAATACAAACTCAGGACCTGACCTAGACTTTCCCCGCTAAAGAGTCGATGCACGCTGTGTATTGGCTCAACCTTGTTCACCTTGGGAAAAGGACTACACGCTTAACGGAAGCCGCTGACTTTCGCTCACTCACCGGTTCAACTCTTATAAACGCACAACTACACAGGTTGAAAAACAATAATAAGAGGTCAGCGTAAATGAGTGAATCAACGAGTCCTGTTCGTGTCGCAGTCGTGCAATTCGACCCACAAGTCGGCATAGAGAATCGTGAAGGAAATTTGCATCACAGCCTGGAACTGGCGCTACAAGCGGTCAATGGAGGGGCAAATCTCATCGTTATGCCCGAGCTTACAAATACCGGCTATTTCTTCAGCAATCGGCAGGATGCTTTCGACCATTCCGAGGCGGTTCCCGGCGGACCGAGTACGCAGAGCTGGGTAGATTTCGCCTGCAAACACAAGGTTTACCTCGTGGCCGGCCTGACCGAACGCGACGGCATGCGGCTCTTCAACACCGGCATTCTGGTCGGACCTGACGGTTTTATCGGGAAATATCGGAAAGCCCATTTGTGGAACCTGGAAAAACTCTGGTTCACTCCAGGTGACCTGGGCTTCCCGGTTTTTGATACACCAATAGGCCGTATCGGATTGTTGATCTGCTGGGATATCTGGTTCCCGGAAGTGCCGCGCATCCTGAGTCAGCAAGGCGCGGACATCATTTGCAGTTTGAACAACTGGGTCTGGACGCCTCCGCCGCTGTTCGATGACGCCGGCAAATGCATGGCTTCGTATCTGACGATGACGGCAGCTCACGTCAACAACGTGTTTATTGCCGCCGCCAGCCGGATCGGCGAAGAACGAGGCGCCCGATACCTGGGCTGCTCACTGATTGCCGGCACCAATGGCTGGCCGATTGGCGCAGTAGCTTCAGCGGACAAGCAGGAAATCCTGTTTGCCGACATCGACCTGACCAGCTCCCGTAGCGCACCCATCTGGAACAACTTGAACGATCTGCATCGCGATCGTCGAGCCGATCTCTACGATCAAATGCTTGGTTACACCCAACACCCTTGTCTCCCGCGCTGATAAGGGGGTCATCACTCATGGACACCACAACCGAAAAACATCGGTTAAATCGGCTTGTCGGCAGATCGCCGTTTGATACTGCGATCATCCTCCTCATGATCGGCACGACACTGCTGATTTTCTGGCTTTCACTCACCAACCGCTCTTCCTGGTCAGCCCATTGGCCAGACTACAGTCACATGGTGACGAGCCTCCCCGAGCCGAGTGCCTGGTTGCGCTGGGTACTGGGAGACATCAGCGAGGTTGCATTCTACAAACACGAGTTCGCCTCTATTGGACTCTTGGCGGGAGCCTATCTGGCTTACTGGGCCAATCGAACGGGGAAATCCTGGCAAGGCTTTGCAATCTCCTATGGCAGCGGGCTATGGCCGTGGCTGATCACCAGTTCGCTGCTTGGACTGCTGTTGAGTAACCTGCTGTGGGGCTGGACGGTCACGGCTACCCATTGGCAACCGACGTTCGCAGCCTTTGTTTCACTGCCAGCGGCGATGGTGCTGATGTTTGGCGGTGGCTGGAAAGTGACGATCAACGGAGCCATCATGGGTGCCATTCTTGTCACCCCGATGTGTTTACTAATCGTTAACTACGTCTGCAATCCACTGGGCCTGCCAGCCGTGATCGGCAATGTCACAGGCATGGCCGCCGCCAGCGTCTTTGCCTTTCTACTCTGTCGTTACGTGCCGAGCCTGGTGAAGTCCGAGCAATCCGTCCCATCTGAGGAGTCATCCGATTCTGCGGCCACACCTGCCCGATCAAAGACGCCCGACTACGGAATCTTCTGGAGCCTGCGCCGGGTGTTGGCAGACTTTTCGGAAGCGCCCTTCTTTGGCAATGAACTGGCCAGCCTCGGGCTGTTACTGGGTGCATTGCTGGCTTACACCTTGAACCCCATGGATCCGGTATACGGCTCCGGTTTGCTGCCACAACTGATCGGAGCACAGGCTTTGACGTCAGCTTTAGGCGTGGTGATCTGGCGTCGACAATGGATCTTGCGCGGCTGGTATCCCACCTACATTCCGCTGGTGTCCGTAGTGCCGGCGGCGGTTCTGACCTATGGCGGCAGTTGGCAGGTAATAGGATCAAGTGCGCTGCTAGGGGCACTCATCGCGCCACCTTTGGCGTGTGTGATTGCCAAGAGGTTACCGGCTGATATGCACCCCTACATAGGGAATGTCCTGTCCATGGCCATCAGCACCTTGCTGATCGTTCCGCTAATCGGGTTCCTCATAACCCAATAAATTTCATGCCGCACTTCTCCCATTCAGCTGTACCGAAGTCCTGTCGCTCAAGACCGGGTACAGCCACCTTTTTAATCACACCCAATCGAACGAGGTATGACATGAACCTCCCCAAACTGGCTATTGCGGCGCTCGGCGGTACCGTGAGCATGCAAGCCAGGCATGCTGGTGAAGGTGTTATCCCGACCGTCAACGGTGAAACCCTGCTGGCCTCAGTACCGGAACTGAAGGAACTGGCCCGGGTGACCGTTGAAACACTCGGCCTATTCCCAAGTGCCTCACTGGATTTCGAGCTCTTGCTGAGCGTCCTTTCCTGGGCGAGATACCAGATTGAGCAAGGCGCTATTGGCGTTGTCATCACTCAGGGCACGGACACCCTCGAAGAAACCGCAACATTTTTCGACTACTTATGGGACCACGACGAACCACTGGTTCTGACCGGCGCCATGCGTTCGGCAGCCCAGGCAGGGGCCGATGGTCCGGCGAATCTGCTGGATGCTTGCCGAGTCGCACGGGCTGAAAACAGCCGTCAGCGAGGCGTTCTAGTGGTAATGAACGGCCAGGTTCACCAAGCGAGCGTCGTCCGCAAAACCGATTCATTGGCGTTGCAGGCGTTTTCCTCCCCTGTCACGGGTCCCGCAGGGATGCTCCTGGAGGGAACCGTCCGCTATCTACGCCAGCCGTCCCGCCGGAAGCCTTTACCCTTGCCACAACAGACAACACAGACGATTGCCATGCTGGAAGCATCTCTGTCTGCCGACACCTTGATGTTGGAAAACATCCTTGAACTGGGTTACGACGGGCTGGTGATTGCCGGTTTCGGCGCAGGACACGTCTCAGAGCGCTGGGCTGACGCCGTCGAAGCAATCGCAAAAGAAATCCCGGTCATCATTGCGACCCGGACCGGATCAGGCCCCACCGCTCAATCCTCCTACGGCTTCATCGGCAGCGAGATGGATCTGATCCGTAGAGGCGCAGCGATGGCTGGATTTCTTTGTCCGCGCAAAGCCAGAATCCTGCTTTGGCTGCTCGTTGGCTGCCAGCGACTAGATGAGCTGACCCGCTATCTCAACGACGACATCCGGTTTCAAAACTGACGCATAAAAAAGGGCCTGCAATGCAGGCCCTTTTTTATTTTCGAAACGTCCTACGGCTTGTGCGCCCGCGCCAGGAACTCGTGGGACTGCATTTCCAGCAGACGGCTGAGGGTGCGCTGGAACTCGAAGTTCAGGCGACCGCCGGTGTAGAGGTCTTTGAGCTCGACTTCAGCAGATATGATCAGCTTGACGTTACGGTCGTAGAATTCGTCGACCATGTTGATAAAACGTCGGGCGATGTCGTCGGTGGTGACGCTCATCTGCTCTACGCCGCTGAGCAACACGGCGTGGAAGATCTTGCCGAGTTCGATGTAGTCGTTCTGGCTACGCGGGCCGTCGCACAGTTCGCGGAAGTCGAACCAGGCCACGTCGTCGCACGTACGCACGGCACGGATCTCACGGTTCTCGATGATCAGCACATCGTTCTCGATGGCCTGAGTGCATTCCGGCGTGAGTGCGCGGAAACTTTTGCGCAGGCTCTCATGGGACGCTTCGTCGAGCGGGGAGTGAAACAGCTCGGCTTGCTCAAGGTGACGCAGACGGTAGTCGACGCCGCTATCGACGTTGACGATGTCGGTGTTCTGCTTGATCAGCGCGATGGCTGGCAGGAAGCGCGCACGTTGCAGACCGTCCTTGTACAGACCGTCCGGTACGATGTTCGAGGTCGCGACCAGGGTCACGCCGTTCTTGAACAGCTCTTCCATCAAAGTGCCGAGGATCATCGCGTCGGTGATGTCGGACACGAAGAACTCATCGAAACAGATCACCCGCGCTTCGTCGGAGAAACGCTTGGCGATGATGGTCAGCGGGTTTTTCTCGCCGCCGAGAGTCTTCATCTCTTCATGCACGCGCTTCATGAAGCGGTGGAAGTGAGTGCGGACCTTTTCCTTGAACGGCAGCGCTTCAAAGAAGGTGTCGACCAGGTAAGTCTTGCCGCGACCTACGCCGCCCCAGAAGTACAGGCCCTTGACCGGCGCCTGGTCTTTCTTGCCAAACAGTTTGCCGAGCAGGCCGGGTTTGTTCTGCGAGGCCGCGACCAGATCGTCGTACAGGCGCTGCAAATGACGCACGGCAGTTTCCTGGGCGGCGTCATGGAAGAATTCCGGGCGTTTCAGATCAGCTTGATATCGTTCTAGGGGCGTCATAATTCGTTAGCAAGGCAACAAAAACGGGCCGACACTGTAGCGACGACCCTTGAGAATGGCAATCAGCCCTTGGTCGGGCCGAGCCGTTGATTATTCCTGAACAGGCGTCAGCGCAACCCGCAAGGCGTCGATAGCGACATCCCGCGCAGTGCTGTCAGCAAACGCCGGGCTGTCGGCGACGCACTCGCCTTCGAGCCAGACGCTGAAGCTCAGGTCTTCACTGCGAACGTCCAGCGCCTGGCCGGATTGCAGTTGCTTGGTCACCTGGCCTGCGGTTTTGCCGTCAGCGAAGTTGCGCGACAACAGCAGTTGCTCGCCATCGGCCGCCAGCAGGCGGAAGCGGAAGCTGCCGTCGTCTTCACGGAAGCTGACGAAACGTGCGGCTTTCGCGGCTTTCTTCTTGGTGGTGGCCGCTACTTGCGTCTGCTTGACGAAAGAACGCAGGCCGACCGCTTCACGCAGCTCGTTGAGGAACGGCGTGGCCACGGCGCGAGCCTTGGCGGCACCGTGCTGCAGAATGTCTTCGAGGTCTGCCGGGCGATCGATCAGTTGGTAGTAACGCTCGCGGGACTCGCCCAGCTCGTTGTCGAGCAATTGGAACAGACGATTCTTTGCCTCGCCCCAACCCAGGCCCTGCAACAGTTCGCTGCGGAACTCGTCGGCCTGCGCCGGAGTGGCGAAAGCCTGGAACAGCGTGAACAGGTGCGAGTTGTCCGGATCCTTGGCTTCGCCCGGCGCACGGGAGTCGGTGACGATCCGCGAAATCGCGTCCTTCATCTCTTTGGCGCTGGAGAACAACGGAATGGTGTTGTCGTAGCTTTTCGACATCTTCCGGCCATCGAGGCCCGGCAGCGTGGCGACGCTTTCTTCAATCAGCGCCTCCGGCATGGTGAAGAATTCCTTGCCCTGGCCAAACAGGTGGTTGAAGCGCTGGCCGATGTCGCGGGCCATTTCCACGTGCTGGATCTGATCGCGACCGACCGGAACCTTGTGCGCGTTGAACATCAGAATGTCCGCCGCCATCAGCACCGGGTAGCTGTACAAGCCCATGGTGATGCCGGCATCCGGGTCTTCACCGGCTTCGACGTTCTTGTCCACCGAGGCCTTGTAGGCGTGCGCACGGTTGAGCAGGCCCTTGGCGGCGACGCAGGTCAGCAGCCAGGTCAGCTCCGGGATTTCCGGGATGTCGGACTGGCGATAAAACGTTACCCGATCCACATCCAGGCCACCGGCCAGCCAGGTCGCGGCGATTTCCAGACGCGAGCGCTGGATGCGCAGCGGGTCATCGCACTTGATCAGGGCGTGGTAGTCCGCCAGGAAGTAGAACGAATCGGCATTGCTGTCGCGGCTGGCGAGGATCGCCGGACGGATCGCGCCGGCGTAATTGCCCAGGTGCGGGGTGCCGGTGGTGGTGATGCCGGTGAGGATACGCGTACGAGTAGTCATGGGTAATCGCTTATCAGACTGCAATCAATTCGAAAGGCGCGGCAGGATCAGATCCTTGAGATCGGTCAGCTTGCCGTGAAAAAAGTGTCCGCATTCTGCCACTTTCAGCAGCTCATGGGGGCGATCGAGGGCGTCAGACCAATCGTAAACCAGTTGCGGATCGATGACTTCGTCGGATTCTGGCTGGATCAGCGTCAGTTCGCCGTGCTGCGGCAGCTGATCCTGATCGCCCAGACGCATCACCGCCGGCGCGACCATGAACACGTGCTTGAGCTGCTCGCCCTTGGCTTCCAGGCGTCCGCCGAGGCTCGCCGCAACGAAACCACCGAACGAGAAACCGAACAGGGTCATCGGCAAACCAGGGTGTTTGGCGCGAAACCATTCGGCCACGGCTTGAGCGTCATCGACTTCGCCGGTGCCCATGTCATGCGTGCCGGCGCTCGCACCGACGCCACGGTAATTAAATCTTAATGTGATCAAACCGGCGTCGCGGGCAGTGCGCTGCAAGGTCGAAACGACTTTATTGAGCATGGTGCCGCCCTGCACCGGATTGGGGTGACAGATCAGCGCCAGGCCACGTGGCTCGGGGGAGTCCAGGTACAAGGCTTCCAGTTGGCCCACCGGGCCATCAATCAATACAGGGGTTTCACGCATAAGCAAGGAAGGAACTCCGTGACCTCTCGAAGGGTCGACTCGTCTAGCTAAAAGTCTGTGCCTGGCATGATTGCGATCTCGTCGCGGTATACAGCGCAGGTCCGAGCCGTTAACGTAAAGCAAAGCCGTTTATAGAGGAAGGACTCGTGGAACACTCGCTCTTAGTTTGGTTGTTGCCGACTCTTGCCCTGGTTGCCGGTGTCGCCATTGGTTTCCTGATCGCCCGCCTTCTGCCGAATGCCGCGCCTAGCAGCACGCAACGTCAGCTGGATGACATTCAGGAACGTTTTGACAACTATCAGAATGAAGTGGTCACCCACTTCAACAGCACCGCAACGCTGGTCAAGAAGCTCACTCAGAGCTATCAGGAAGTGCAAGACCACCTCGCCGAGGGTGCCAACCGCCTGGCCCTGGACGAACAGACTCGCCAACGCCTGCTGGCCGCCCTGCACTCCGAGGCCGCCGTGCAAGCGCCACGGGAACGCCTGACGCCGCCACGCAATCAGGAGCCGCCACGCGATTACGCGCCGAAAATGCCGAACTCCCCTGGCATGCTCGACGAGCATTACGGCTTGAAGAAATAACCCGGTTTCACGCGACATAAAAAAAGCCCTCGGACAGGTGATGTCCGAGGGCTTTTTTGTTGCTGTGTTTCCCGGTAATCCGTGAAGAACCAAAAAAAAGCCCACCCGATCTGCTGAGAATCGGGCGGGCTTTTTACACCTGGGGTTCAGTCAGGTTTTTTGTTACTGGTACTGCTGACCTTGCTGCTGGGCAGGTTGGCCATACTGCTGACCCGGAATCGCCTTGAGGTTAACCTCTACACGACGGTTCTGCGCCCGACCATTGACATCGCCATTGCTGGCAATCGGGTTATCCGGACCGGCACCACGTGCCGACAGGTTGGCACCGCTGACACCTTGCGACGTCAGGTAAGTTGCCACGCTTTGAGCACGACGCTGGGACAGGTCCATGTTGTGCTGGCGGCTGCCGGTGCTGTCAGTGTAGCCGACGATTTCAATCTGGTTCTGATTGAACTCTTTAAGCGAACCGGCCAGGTTGTTCAGCGGCTGGTAGAAGCTTGGAGCGATGTTTGCCGAGTCGGTACCGAACGTAATGTTGCCCGGCATGATCAGCTTGATCTGATCGCCCTGACGCTGCACTTCAACCCCGGTGTTGGCCATGCTGGCGCGCAGTTTCTTTTCCTGCTGGTCAGCGTAGTAACCGTAACCGGCGGCGGAAGCACCGACAACAGCGGCGCCAATCAGCGCGCCCTTGCCACGGTTGTTGTGGTCGATGGCTGCACCGGCCAAAGCACCGGCCAGCGCACCCAGGCCGCCGTACTTGGCGGTTTTGCTCATGCCCGTGGAGCCGCTGTCGGCCTGCCCCTGATTGTCATACGGGTTCTGGTTGGCACAGCCAGCCAGCATGGCCACGGCAGTAGCGACAATAATCAAACGACTCGAGGTGAACATGGAGAGCTCCTACTTTTACATTCTGTGGTGCAACGGACGTTGGCAATAGACCCCTGCGGGCGTTGGAACACGACCTAAGGCAAAAATTCCATCAGGCCATTACGCAGCCCGGAAAATCAGGCCCGCACAAAAGGATTTTCACGCATTTCATCGCCCAGACGAGTATCGGGACCGTGTCCGGTGATGACTGTCGCCTCTTCATCAAGGGTGTACAAACGCTGCTTGATCGAACGCACGATGGTCGCCTGATCACCGCCCCACAAGTCCGTACGCCCTACCCCGCGACGAAACAGCGTGTCGCCGGCAATCAGCAGCTTAGCCTCAGAAAACCAAAAGCTCATGGAACCCGGTGTATGACCCGGCGTGTGCAATGCCACGCCACAACCGCAGGCAAGCTCTTCATCATCGGCCAACCAACGATCCGGCGATGGCACCGGCGTGTATGGCACCCTGAACATCTGGCACTGCATCTCCAGATTGTCCCAAAGGAACTGATCCTCTTTATGCAGGTGCAACGTCGCGCCGGTTTTCTCTTTCAACTGGCCCGACGCAAGGAAGTGATCCAGGTGCGCGTGTGTATGAATGATGCTCACCACCTTCAACCCCAACGCCTCGAGCCGCGCCAGAATCAACTCATGATTGCCACCCGGATCGACAACGATGGCCTTCTTGGTGATCGGATCACCGATGATCGTGCAGTTGCACTGCAACGGCCCAACGGGAAAGGTCTCGCGAATCAGAGCGGGTTTGGCAGCGTCCATGGGCGTTCCTGAAAAAGTTAATGGCACATTTTTGGTACCGTGCGAAAAGCGATGGCGAGGTTTAGAAAGAAAGGCCCCCACCAATGGCACGCCCAAATCAGACGTAAAGGTTGACCCCAACAGACACACACATTCAATACCCAGCTCGAAGCAAAACCCCGGGCGACCATGATAGAGCGGGAAATGGATGCCGGCGCGTTCGTCAGCCGCAGCGAAGCTGAAGCGACCCTGCTTGTGCATAGACTTCCTCTATCAGTCTGCGCGCAATCCCCTTAAGGTCTGAGTTTCAAGAGGGGAGGTAGCTCGAACGCTTGCCGAGCACTCCGAGTCAAGCAGCATTAATGTCAGCGTTTCACTCCAAAGCAGTGCGAGAGTTCAGGAAAGCAGCCATTGCGGACATCCGATGCGTACTGCCCCACTGCATCGCGGATAACAGCATGGGCATCGACATAACGTTTAGCGAAACGCGGTACGAACTCACCACCAAGACCCAGGATATCTTCGATCACCAGCACCTGGCCATCGCACGCGGGCGAGGCCCCGATTCCGATCGTCGGCACGCGCAGTACCTCGGTCAACTCTCGGGCCAGCGGCTCTGCTACCCCCTCCAGCACGATGCAAAAGGCCCCTGCTGATTCCATCGCCATGGCTGCCTCACAGATAGAGTCTGCCGATTGCTCATCCATACCTTGGGCTTTGAACCCACCCATGGTGTTGACGAACTGGGGCATCAACCCGATATGCGCCATCACTGGAATGCCCCGCTCCACCAGAAACTGCACGGTGGGCGCCATGGCCGCATTACCTTCCACTTTTACCGCTGCGACATTCGCTTCCTTCATCAACCGCGCTGCACTGCGGAAAGCCTGAGCCGGCGACTCCTGATAGGAGGCGAACGGCAGATCAGCCACCACACACGCGCGACGTGTAGCACGCACTACCGCGCGACTGTGTTGGATCGTCTGATCCAAAGTGAAATCCAGTGTGTTGGGCTGCCCGTAGGCAACCATCGCGGTCGAATCCCCCATCAGGATAACGTCGACAAATTCGTCAACGATTTCAGCGAGCGATCGATTGTGCGCGGTCAACGACACGATCTTGCGGTTGCCCTTGCAAGCCCTGATGTCGGGTACGGTTAGACGGCGGGTTTCACTGATTGCGGTACTCATGAAGTTAGCTCCTCGCGAAAATAGCGTTGAAGGAAGGACCTCTTAAATCGACGCGGACGCCAATTCGGCTCTGGGCGATACGCCCGTCATCTGGTCGAAGAATTCGACTATCAGATCAAGTGTGTGGGCGGTCTGATCAAGATGCGGCGAGTGTCCGCAATCGATCAGGCAATGCTGGGTGACCACTGCGGGTATCTTGCGTTGAATCGCGCTCAGCTGCGCCAGCGTTCCGTACTCGTCCCGATCTCCCTGCAACAACAAGACAGGGCAACGGATATCGGCCAGGCACTGCTCAATATTCCAGTCAAGAAAATGATCGGACCTCCAGACACTGCTCCACCCCTCGAAGACTGCTTTGGGATCGGGATGAAACAGAGCGAGTTGTCGTTCCAGGTTCCCGGCCAGGAACGAATTTCGCGCGGCGTCGATGCCGCTCAAGGTGATGGATTCGACGAAAACATGTGGAGCAAACAGCACCAGCCCCGCAACAGGGAATTTGCTCGCATGGAGCAGCGCGATAGACGCGCCATCGCTATGCCCCACCAGCACTGGATTGCGAAGCTGCAGTTTTTCCAGCAGTTCAGGCAATACCTGCTGCGCCTCCACGTGCATATAGTCAGAACGACGTGGCAAATCCGCTCGAGACGAGTGACCGTAACCATAGCGGCTATAAGTGAGCACTCGGCGTCCGGTCATTGCTGCCAGTCGATAAGGGAAACGTCGCCACATCGCAATGCAACCGAGTCCCTCATGCAGCAGTACAAGCGGAGGAAGATCTGACTCACCGTCGATCAGCAAATAATCAATTTCTCCGCCATTCAGCGAGATCGTCGCCATCATTCACCCCCTACTGCGATAGGCAAACCGGGTGCCGGGCCAAGCCCCAAAACCGCACGGCTGCTGAAAATCACCAATATCGTCACCAGTGCGCCGAACAGGCCAATGGTTGAAGACATATCCCATACGGACAAAAGCAAACCCACCCCGACCACGGGCACAATCAACCCCAAATAGGCCGCGACGAAAAAGCCTGAACTGACCTCCGCAATACGATCGGCAGGAGACAACATCGTCACCAGTCCCAGACCTGCGCGCAGCACCATGCCCGCCCCCATCCCTCCCAAGACCGCTCCCCCCAGGAACAAGGACAAGGATGCAAAATGAAAGGCCAGCCAGACACAGGCCAAAGCCAAGGGCAGCAGCCAGACACCAACGGGAACGACTCGACGGGGCGACAATCGCAACACCAGCAACTGGCCGATTGCAGCACTGCAGAAAGTCAAAAAGACAATGCCTCCGCTCAACAGAAGGCCACTGTGATGCAATCCAATTGCGAGGAAACGACCAGCCAGTGCGGCGAACAAGCCAAGAAAGCTAAAGCCGCACAACACCGACATTGCCACGGCCATAAAGGCTTGCCGCATCTCACTCGGTATCCTCAATCGCTGCAATCGCAACGGTGGGCGAGTACCTCCGTAGATCACTGTTTCGGGTAGCCATGGCAACAGCAAACCCGGCAACAGCATGAACAGCAGCGCGATATAACTGGCATGGAGCGGCTGCGCGGCACTCTCTGCCACCCAGCCAGACAGTAACGCCCCAAGCCCCAGACCGCTCATGTTGCTCAAGCTGGAGATCAGTGCCGCGAGTGACCGATTACTCAGCAACTCGCTCAGATAGGCAGTCGTGGCCCCCACCATCAACCCTACTGCCATCCCGGACAATATTCGCCCGACGAACAAACCGGCTAACGTGGGCCAGAGCAAAAAACTCAACAGACTGGCAAATGTCAGCCCGAGCCCGAGCCCCAGCACTGCGCGTCTGCCCAACAAATCAGACAATCGACCAAACACCATCAGTTTGAACAGGATGGCGAGTGCGTAGGACGCGAATACCAACGTCACCACAAATGGAGACAAGCCTAATTGCGTGGCATAGAGCGGATACAACGGTGTCGGCAAGGTCCCCACCATCATCACCACCAACAACAGATAAGTGCTGAGCCAGGCGGCGCGTCTGAATTGGGTTGGAACTCGCATGAGTCACTACCAGTTAATCTGTCGTGCATCGAACAGATTAACCCCCAGTTGGGCCTTGCCTAAGTACTCCAGACAGTCCATTGGCTTGGCCGGCATAACACTGCAAAAGAACGATTCGCGCAGGAATCGTTCCAGCGGTCGGCTACGATTCAATGTGCTCGCACCACAAATCTTGACCGCCGCCATTGCCATCTTCGGCGCAAGCTCACCGATGAAGTACTTGGCAGCATGCACAGCGGCATTCGCCTCTATCGTTCCGCGCCGTTGCACGATGAGTGTGCCGGCCTCATTCAGCAACGCTCGACCCGCTTGCAACTCAGCCGATAGCCGGCCTACTTCCTGATGGATCGCGCTGGATTCGAGTTGGGAAGGCGTGGAGCGCACGGCCTCGGTGATGTGTTGCAGCAACGCGGTAGCAATCCCAAGATAAACACCGGTATAACCGGAAATCATCCAATGAGGCTCACGTACCAGCTTGAACAAAGACATCCCTTCGACTGCCAGAAACAAACGCTGGCGGGTCAAAAGTACATTTTCAAAAGTCATGCTGGCGGTCTGGGTACCATTCATGGCAAACCCGTCCCAAACTTGGCCGTAACGCACACCTTCGTCATTGCGACCGACCACGAAGTGGCTGATTTCGCTGTCGCTGTCGTTACCCTCAGGTTTTGCCGTTACTACGATATAGTCTGCAGCGCCTGCCAACGACACGAAAGACTTGTTGCCATTGAGCAGGAAGCCGCCTTCATGCGGGCGGTAATGTGTCTGGATACCTCGCAACCGCGCACCACTACCCAGCTCTGACGTCGCAGATGCAAACATCTTGTTGTGCGATATCACCTCATCAAATACCCAGGAGCGAAAGGCATCCGCAGCCGCTGACAGCGATTTCCCCGCCGACTCACATAACGAGCCAAGCGCCACATTGTGCATATTGAATCCCAGCGCAGTTGCCGCGTCATACTGGGCAAGTCGCGCCAGAACCTGGCTATATTCCAGATAATTCAGACCCGCCCCCCCAGCCTCGCGAGGGATCAGCAAGCCCAACAGACCAGACTCCTTGATCAGTTGATAGCTCTCGCTACTATCCGATTGTTGGTTATCTACCAACGGAGCCAAGTCGACCAGCCGTGTACCGATGCGATCCACCAACGTGAGAATTTCATCGATTTGATGTGGCAAAGCCATATGCGTTGACCTTATGTATATGATTCAAAAACTCTAGCGAGCGCTCAGTTCTCGACTGGCAAACCAGCCTGGCGCGCCACGCTGATACGTAGCAGATCGTTCGCCCCCGCATAGGTCATTGACGCCAATGGGCTGATGAGATCGATCGCCCGACCGGAATCGGCGATGTAAGAACGCACACCACCTAACTGGGCTGCCAACTGCGACAGCCGCGTAAAGTCTTCAGAAACCGAAATCTTTACCATCGCGGCCTCACCGCTCAATTGACGAATCGTCACCCCGGCATCGATGCGCCGCGCAATGCCGTAGAGCAGTTTTCGCGAACGGTAAAGGTACATGCTCATGTCGGCCACATGCCCCGCCACCAGGTGACTGGAGCTCATGGATCTACCGAAGTGAATTCGCTCCCGGCTCCACTCAACCGTCTGATCCAGCATCCTGTGCATGGGGCCTAGTGCATACCCCATCAGCAGCGCTCGTTCCCAGGTCGTGGTCGCGGTCATTACAGAGAAACCCGCCCCCTCGCCTCCCAACAGGCTGTGCTCTTCCAACCGCACACCGTCAAAGGTCAACACCCCCATCGGTACGCCGGGCAACGCGGTCTTGTCCAGCGGCTCACTGCGCACTACGCCCGCATCCGACAGGTCAACCAGTGCGACTGATAAATCGAATGGTGATCGGCCCTTGCCGGTACGAACGAACACCAAAGCGTGATCGGCTACCGGGGCGGCGGTAATGAAGCGCTTCTCGCCCGTCAACCGATAACTACCGTCCGCCTGACGTTCAGCCACGGTTTCCATCGACTTCGGATCACTACCGCCCTGCACTTCAGTCAGCGCGTGACACAACAGCGTCTCTCCGGTTTCCAGGCCTGCCAGTTGTTTGCGCTGTTCGGCATTCAGCCAGGGCTGCATAGGCAATTGCATACCGAACAACTGTGAAGCCAGCGCATAGCAAAGGGCAGGACTCAGACCGCTCATGCCCAATCCTTCCACCATCGCGAGCTTGTTTGTCACGGTGCTATTGGAGGTGCGCAGCAGCCCTGTCGCCGCTGCCAGCAACCATTGCTCGCGGAACGTTTTGCCTTCCAGCTCAGGCAACAAAGCCTGCCCCTGGATGCAACTCTCCTGCATCGCTTGTTCAACTAACTTGTCTTCGTCTGCGAACAGCATCACTCGCCCTCTCTGTTATCGGCACAGACTCAAGCGAGCTCGACCAGGCTGGCCTCAATGACGGCCCATAGTGCGGCCGGCGTGCGAAATGAAGCCGCGACAACTTTGTTTTCGGGGAACGCTATTTCGAACTTTTTCTCAACGTCGGCGACAATGGATATGATCGTGAGAGAGTCCAGCCAGCCTTCCTCCAATAGCGCCGTATCCGGTACCACATTAAGGTCTGCACCTTGATATTGAGTCAGCAGATTCGAATGAATCAGCGCGCACAGCGTTTCAATGTTCTTCATGACTTATCTCTTCCATGTTTAAACTCAACAGGCTCAAAGCATGTCGATCTATTTTGCCGTTGGCAGTCGTTGGCAGCTTTCGCGCCATACGAACTCCATCCGGTTGCATCCTCTTCGGTAATGTTCCGCTCAAGCCGCGAACAATCTCATCCCGCCCTGTACTTGCACTCACCACGTGTACCCAGATCTCACAGTCAGGCGCTGTGCCATGGCGAGCTACAACGGCGGCAGTTTCAACACCTGGCAAGGCCAATACCGCACTTTCTATGTCCAGAAGATCAATGCGGTGGCCGCGACGCTTCACCTGATGGTCTCGTCGACCTTGCAGATGAAAGCGACCATCCGCCGCCTGATACCCGATATCCCCCGTGCCATAGGCCAACCTTTCCACTCCATCGCGGAAGTACACTGCACGGCGGGCATCGCGACAGATGCCATCAACCAGATAACCAGCGAATACCGTCGGCCCTGCAACGAAAATCTCACCCTCCGACGCTGCGCGACCGTCGTCACCGATGATGTCGACTTCCACTCCATCAATCGCCCAACCGATCGACGGCAAAACCGTCTCGATACTCGCCAGGCTCACCTGTTCTGCGGTGCACACATTGGTTTCCGTAGGCCCATACAGGTTGTAGAACGGCAAGTCGGGGAATGCAGTCAGATAGCGCTTAAGCAGTTGTGGCGGGAACGGTTCACCCGCGTACAACGCGGCGCGTAGTGCAGACGGCCTCGCTTGCTCAATCCCGCCCTGCTGTAGCAGCATCTGGTACAAGGTGGGTACTGCGTAGAACACTGAGATACACTGCTCACCCAGCCAGCGCGTCACATCGCGAGGAAAAGTCTTGAGATAGTCTGGCAACAGGCAAAGACAGGCGCCGGCCAGTGCGGTCGAGAACAGATCGAAGGTCGTCAGATCGAAGGTGAGTGCCGCTTGTGATCCAACACGGTCTTCACAGTCCAGAGCAATTGCGCGTGCCGCCCAGGCAGCAAAATGCAGGACGTTGGCATGCGATAGGCATACACCCTTGGGCACGCCGGTACTGCCTGATGTAAACAAAACATAGCCACCCTCGCACCCGGCATGTCGACGTGGTTGTCCTCGCAAGGGGAACAGCCATAGATCGCCCACTGCGCGAGCGTCGCCAGACTGACCATGAATGGAAACCACCCTGGAGGCTGCTGCCTGGCTTGCAGGGGTAGCCAATAAAAAATCCAGGTCGGCGTTGGCCAACATCCGTGCACCCCGTTCCGCGGGGTCCTTGACATCCATCGGAGCGACTAATGCCCCCAGCCTTAATGCGGCATAAATAGCCACAACAGCGGCTGCGCTCTTCGCAATATAGATGCCTACTCGATCACCGGCCTGCACGCCTTCCGCACGCATCAACTCGCATAACTTATTAACCGTTTCGTTCAGTTGTTGATAGCTGAATGACGCATCTTCCGCTTGTAGCGCGGGCCTCTGTGGATAGCGCTGTGCAGATTCAACCAGCGTCTGATCAAGCCGAATACAATCACTGAACAAGGTTGGCCTCTACTACTGATTTGATGTTCCCCGTCTTGGCATCCGGACGTTTTTGGCGGGGCGATAGTAGAAGCATTTCTCCAACCGGAGTGAGTGAACAATTTTTATAAACTCTATGCGGAAATGGAATACAAGATGGACCTGAAGAACTTGCGCTATTTCGTGGAAGTGACTGAGCATGGAAGCTTCTCGAGGGCATCCCACACTATTCACGTCACCCAATCGGCACTTAGCAAAGCCGTTCAATTACTCGAAGAAGAACTGGGTACGACGCTATTGGTTCGCAGCCGTCCAGGCGTGCCGTCACGCTTGACCCCGTCGGGTGAAGTGGTATTCCGCCATGCCAAAGGATTACTGAACCGCAGCAAGCAAATGCTGACCGACGTAAACCTGCTCAATAGCCTCGTCACCGGCGTCCTTCGGCTGGGGTTACCCCCTTTAGGCAGTACCGATCATATAGCGGTCGTGTTGACCGAGTTTCGGCGACGCTTTCCCCAAGTGGAACTCCAATTGTGTGAACAAGGAGGCCAAGCCCTGGAAGAGGCCGTTCGCAAGGGCGAGATAGAGCTGGCTATCAGTCTGCGACCAGAGGGCGACGACCTGGCTTGGCTGCCGATTTGTGAGGAGCCACTCGTTGTCGTCCTGCCGCCTCGCCACCCACTCGCCAGCCGCCATCGACTGACTCTGCCAGATTTGGCGCATCACCCATGGGTACAGCTGCAGGGCGCCTCTATCCTCAATCACCGTATCAAGCTCTGTTGCCCTGCTCTGGACGTCAGTCGCCTACAGGCAGCCAAGAGCGACAACCTGGCTTTTTGCCTGTCATTAGTGGCCGCGAATGCAGGCCTGATGGTATTGCCCAGGCTATTGGCTCAACACCATATCCCGCCAGGTGTGGAAATCGTCCCGCTCGAATGCGCCGAACTGCAGTGGCAACTCGTCGTAATCTGGCGCAAAAACGCACAGCTGTCGGTAGCGGCACAGCAATGGCTTGAACTGTTGGCAACCGACGCTGGCCAATAACCTGGCAAATCCTCGACGTCGCTCCCGGCGCCAAAAAACAAAGGTCTGAACAGAAATGCCCCACCGCTTTTGCTGAACAGGTGTTGGCCGATGCACGGCGGGGTGTATATAGTCGCCCCCATTGCAACCCGCCGGCCCATTCCAAGGAAGAGAATGATGAGTGACCTGCACACCCTTACGGCCGCCGAACTGCTGGCCCGATTCGCCAGCCGGCAACTCACTCCCATCGACTATTACGACCAGCTCCTGACCCACATCGACCGCTGGGAGCCGCAGATCAATGCGCTCTACGCCTTCGACCCGCAACAAGTGCGTCAGCAGGCCCAAGCCTCCACCGAACGCTGGAACAAAGGCCAACCCAACGGCGCCCTCGACGGTGTGCCGGTGACCCTCAAGGAACTGATCGCCACCGAGGGCCAGCCCATCCCGCTGGGTAGCGCCGCCACCCGCCTGACGCCTGCGCTGAAGGATGCACCGCCCGCCGCGCGCTTGCGTGAAGCCGGGGCAATCATCCTGGCCAAGACCACCGTTCCGGATTTCGGCATGCTCTCTTCGGGCCTTTCCAGCTTCCACGGCATCACCCGCAACCCCTGGAACACAGCCAACAACCCGGGTGGATCGAGTGCCGGGGCCGCCGCTGCTGCAGCTGCCGGTTACGGGCCTCTGCACGTCGGCACTGACATCGGCGGATCGGTGCGACTGCCCGCGGCTTGGTGCGGGCTGGTCGGCTTCAAGCCGACACTGGGGCGCATCCCCATCGACCCGTATTACACCGGCCGCACGGCCGGCCCGATGACCCGCACGGTCGATGATTGCGTGTTGTTGATGCAACACCTGGCCCGCCCCGATTCGCGCGACGCTACCAGCCTGCCACCGCTCACCACGCCATGGAGCAATCAGCCGCTGTCGGTAAAGGGCCTGCGTGTCGGCCTGATGCTCGAACCCGGTGCCGGCCTCGCACCTGAAGCTTTCGTCTGTAACGCCGTGGAGCAAGCAGCGCGGCTGTTCGAAGCCCACGGTGCCAAGGTCACAGTGATTGCACCGATCATGGACCGCGCCCAGCTCGACGGCCTCGACCAGTTCTGGCGCGCTCGCCAATGGGCTGAGCTGTCGGCCTTGAGCAGCGAGCAATTCGACAGAGTCTTGCCGTATATCCGCGACTGGGCCGCCCCAGGCGCCGATATCACCGGCGTGGAAGCCGTACGGGGCTTCAACCAGACCTTCGAAATGCGCCGCCGCGCCGCGCAGTTGTTCGACACATTCGACCTGGTGCTCTCTCCCACCAACCAGATCAACGCCTTTGCGGCCGACTGGCCGTCACCGAGCAATGACCCGCAGCAACCGTTCGAACACATCGTGTTCACTGTGCCCTGGAACATGGGTGAACAACCGGCGCTGTCGATCAATTGCGGTTTCGCCGCCGACGGTATGCCCATCGGGCTGCAGATGATCGCCCCGCGCTTTGCCGATCAATGGCTGCTGCAAATCGCCAAAACCTACGAAAACTGGCGTGGCGCAATCCACTGCTGGCCGAGTCCTGCCTGACTTCGGCCCCTCAAGAACGCCCCTCCCACCTTGTTGCTCCGGGCTTTCCCGGCCGGAGCGCTATCGACCTGAAAGGCAACGGAATGCCCGTACAACCATTGACCCGCCCCGATCCTGCACGCGATACACCCACGCCGGGCGCCGGCAAAAAAAGCATCTTCGCTGTCGTCCTGGGTAACGCCGTGGAGTTTTTCGACTTTGGTGTATACGCAACTTTTGCGGTGATGATCGGGCACACGTTTTTCCCGTCCGACAGTGCCTTCGTCAGTCTGATGCTATCGGTCATCGCGTTCGGCACCGGCTTTATCGTCCGGCCCCTGGGTGCGGTGCTGATCGGCGCCTACGCCGACCGTGTCGGGCGCAAACCGGCGATGCTTTTGACCCTGGTGATGATGGCGGTGGGCACCGGCAGCATCGCGATATTGCCCGGCTACGAGACCATCGGCATCGCCGCGCCGATCCTGCTGGTGGTCACCCGCATGATCCAGGGCCTGGCCTGGGGCGGTGAAGCCGGCCCCGCCACTACCTACATCCTTGAAGCGGCACCCCCCCACAAACGCGGCACCTACGCCTGCTGGCAAGTGGTTGCCCAAGGCGTCGCCGCGATGGTAGCCGGGCTGGTGGGGTTCACCCTGACAAAAGTCCTGTCCCCGGAAGACCTCAATAGTTGGGGCTGGCGTGTACCGTTCGTGTTCGGTCTGCTGGTGTTGCCGATCGGTATCTACATCCGTCGCAATCTTGCTGAAACCTTCCACGGCCACACCGAACAAACCCGCACCGGCGATCTGGTACGGGAAATAGTCGGCAAACACCGGCGCGCTCTGGTGTTGGGGCTGCTGATTCTTTCCGGCAGCACCATCACCCAGTATTTCCTGAACTACATGACCACCTTCGCCCTCACCGAATTGAAGCTGCCCACCAGCATTGCCATGCTCTCGACCCTGGTGGCCGGCGCCGCCATGGCTGTGTGCGCAGTGGCCGGTGGCATGCTCTGCGACCGCTTTGGGCGTCGGGTGATCCTGATGACGCCCCGAGTGGTGTTGCTGTTGATCCTGTTCCCGGCCCTGCAACTGATGACCGAGCACCCCAGTTCGGCGACCTTCCTGCTGACCCTGGCGGTACTCTCGGGCCTGCATGGCATGAGCGGCGCAGCGTTGATCGTCCTGCTGGTGGAGAGCTTCCCGAAATCGGTGCGCGCCACCGGTTTCTCCATCGTCTACGCCTTCGGTGTCGCAGCGTTTGGCGGTACGGCGCAGATCATCATTACCTGGCTGATCGGCACCACCGGTGACCCGATGTCGCCAGTCTGGTACCTGCTGATCGCTAACCTTGTGTGCCTGACCGCCGCCTGGTTCGCCAAGGAAACGCGTCCGTTGCTGCCCGAACGCCCCGCCCGCGAAACCCGGCTTGCAGAAGCCCAGGTCCACTGATAAATGCGCCCCGGGGCCTTCCCGGGACGGTTGCCTTACATCTGATTTGTATGGGATTTACCATGTATCCACGTCTTTTGCTGGCCGTCACTTTGGCATCCGGCACCCAGGCTTTCGCTCAGCCATTCCCCCAAGAGCAGGCCCAGGTTAACGCGCCAGGCTTTCTGGAAGGCAGTACCCTGGACCTGAACTTGCGTCACTACTATTCCAACCAGCACACCAAACGCACCACTCACCTGAGCATCAAGAAACCCGACGGCATCGAGCCCACCCGTATTCGCGAAACCTGGGTGCAGGCGAGCATGCTCAAGTACAGCTCCGGCTATACCCAGGGCCTGATCGGCGTCGGCATGGATGCAGGGATCTTCAGTGCCGTAAACCTGGAGCGCGGCCACGGAAAGGTGGCCAACGGCGGCGACCGGGTGCTGGTGGACGGCGACGGCGATGCGATTCCCACATGGAGTCGCCTAGGTATAGGTGATGTGCGTGTTCGCCTGTCCAACACCGAGCTCAAGGCCGGCCGGCTAATGACCGACAATCCGATCCTGCGCTACAAGGACAACCGCGCCCTGCCCTCCAGCTTCCAGGGCGTGGGCCTGCTCAGCAACGAACTCGACTGGCTGTCGATACAGGGCGGCAGCTTCGAACGGGCGATTCCGCGCACCGGCACCGGCGCCGAAAAGCTGACCACCACCTTCGGCAACCGCGCCTACAGTGGCGCGCGCATCAGCTACCTGGGGGCCACGGTCAAACCGGGTTATGGACTGGAAGCCAGCGTCTACGCCTCGCGTTTCGAAGACATGTGGGACCAGACCTACGTCGGCGTTACACACCGCATGGGCGACCAGGATAATCTGGCCCTCAAGACTGCCTTCAACTACTACCACACCAGTGATTCAGGCAAGAAGAACCTCGGCTACATCGACAACAACGCCGCCAGCCTGGCCTTCACCACCACTCACCAGGCCCATAGCCTGACGCTTGCCTGGCAGCAAATATTCGGCAACGAGTACTTTGACTATGTGTGGGAATCCACTGGCAACTACATGGCCAACTCGTTATACGCGGACTACAACGGCCCCAACGAAAAGTCCTGGCAACTGCGCTACGACCTGGACTTCACGACCTACGGAGTCCCTGGTCTCACCGCCAGCCTGTGGCACGCCAAAGGCTGGGACATCGACGGTACCCACTACGACGGCGACCGCTACGGCCGCAATACCGGCTACAACGTACGCGGCCTGGACGACGCCAAACACAGCGAAAACGGTTTGATGCTGGGCTATATCATCCAGTCCGGAAAACTCAAAAACTCGGTGCTGCGCACCATCGTCTACAACCACCTCGCCAGCGGCGGGCAGATTGACGGCAGTTACGACGAGTTCCGCATCGTCGCCAACGTGCCGATCAACCTGTTCTGAGGCTCAGTTCAGCGAACACCATGCTGCATCGCTCCCGCCATTGTTTCCTGACACTTGAGCACCCGTTTGCGTTCGACCTGACCTGTCATTTTCATTCGTTCTGACCACCGACTCCGTCGGATTTGACCAGCACGCTTTGTAACCATGATCGGCAGAAAACAGCCACTAGTGGACATTCCTCCATGAACCACAAAGCTGCCGTTTATAAATTTGGAGTTTTGATACGACTGAGAAAATTCATAACCCTCCTCATTCCTTGGTTATGCGACTTCTGTTCTCCATAATCACTCACTGGCCATATTTAGAGCGCTCGTTATGCCAGCTTCCTCTGATCAAAAATCCGCTGTCGTTTTATGCCCAGCGTCAAATAGTGACTTGGAGGATCTGGTAGCCATTCGGATTGAGGCTATGCGCGAAAGCCTTGAGCGGCTCGGGCGATTTGATCCTAATCGTGCGCGTGAACGATTTCTTAGTGGGTTCGACGTTAACAGCACACGCCGCATAGTGGTATCAGGTGATCTGGTCGGTTTTGTCGTCATAAAAAACCATCTGAGCGAGCTTCTACTTGACCACTTGTATGTCATACCTCGTGTTCAAGGATTAGGGATAGGTTCTGAAGTTCTCACTCGGATTTTCAGAGAGGCTGATGAAATCGGGCGTCCTATTAAGGTTGGCGCACTCAAGGAAAGCGCTTCAAATCGTTTCTACACTCGACATGGCTTCGTATTTGTCGAGAGCGGCGAGTTTGATAATTACTATGTCCGCGCCAACAGTAATGCCGTTAGCCCGTAATACGCAAAAAATAGGGGACAGGGGACAGATTTATTTTTTTGGCCAAAGGTTAGCCCAATGCCCCCCCACCAATGGCAAATAAATCCGTCCCCTTTTTCCAGTCCCCTTTTTCCATATTTCTCAGCTGCGCGGGCGCATCCCTTGAAACAACGTGTCTGCGACAAGCTGATTGGCTTATGCAACCCGGGGGGGCATGCATTTTTTCGCGGGGGGCAGGTAACTGCCATTCCTGCCGCGAGCGAATGGGCGTCGGATACGTATAATTTTTGTTTACAGATTTGCAAGAAAAAATTACTAATTAATACAGTTCCTATTCCACCAAATCTTGATACTGCGCAGGCTTAAAGCCCTGGCAGATTATCCAAAAGGGCAATGTCATTTTGGTAAGAAAGGAGTCGTGTACATGCTTATCCCCCGTACCCTTATTCGCATCAGTTTGTCCACCGTATTGCTTGGACTGATAGGTTGCGCACCTACATCTACTGTGGGTCCCATCGCCAACACCGTACGCATAACTCATAACGAGCCTGGCTCCGAATGCCAGTTCCTGGGAGACGTTACAGGTAGTCAGGGCGACTTTCTGCTGGGCAGTATTACTGGGAACGCCAACCTGGAGACCGGAGCCCGTAATGACCTGAAAAACAAAGCAGCAGCAATGGGGGGCAATCGGGTTTATCTGCTAACTCAACGAGCGGGCCAAACCGGTTCGGACAACCGATTGGAGCAAACCAACGTCACCCTTTCAGGAAATGTTTATCGCTGTCCTTAACGGTGAACCTGATCGGTTGAAACCTGAGCTTTAAAGGACTTGGAATAGCTGCGACGCTCTTGTCGTATGGGTGTCCGCTTAAGAATGGCTAAAAATGGTGCGCACAATTTGAGTGCACACTGTAGTGGTCTAATGAAAACGGACACCCATTTAGGTGAGAATGCTCACCAGATCGAGGTGTCAGATGACCAAACAACGCCGTTCCTTTTCTGCTGAATTCAAACGCGAGGCTGCCGACCTCGTGCTCAAGCAAAACTACAGCTATATCGAAGCCAGCCGCTCACTTGGCATCGGCGAGTCGGCACTACGCCGCTGGGTCGACCAGGTTCAGCAGGAGCGCCAAGGCGTTACCCCGCAGAGTAAAGCGCTGACACCGGAACAGCAGAAAATCCAGGAACTGGAAGCCCGGATCGCCCGCCTTGAGTGGGATAAATCGATATTAAAAAAGGCTACCGCGCTCTTGATGTCGGAGATCACGAGCGTACGCGCTGATCAATCAGCTAAGCGTCCATGAGCCTGTTGATTGGCTGTGCAAAGTGTTTGAAATCAACCGGTAAAGTTACTACACCCATCGCCTCAAGCGCCAAACGCCTGATGTCGAACGGCTTCTGTTGCGCAGCCGGGTGAGCGAGTTGTTTTCACAAAGTCGTAGTGCTGCCGGCAGCCGTAGCCTTCTCTCGTTGATGCGTGACGATGGTGAGCAAATCGGTCGGTTCAAAGTGCGCAGCTTGATGCGTGAGCCCGACCTCGTCAGCAAATAGCCAGGTTCTCATGCCTATAAACGAGCGACGGTTGAACGGTTGGATATCCCGAACATCTTGAATCGAGAGTTCGATGTCCCTGCAGCGGCATGCCCGTGGCGATGTGATCGTTGTGCGTTACGCGGACGACAGTGTGGTGGGTTTATCGAGTTGCTGCCCCATACGTGGTCGCCCATTTAGTCACGCAAGGTGTGAGGGCGGACGATACGTTTTTTCGAAACGGTTTTACCAGATAACGTCAGTTTGCAGCCCGGAACATAGCAATAGGTGATCTGAGGACACTTACACTGGAAGTGACGACACCGATGCCTGACAGCAAAGGCATCGGTCTTTCTTGCCTGCTCTGGCAGTCCGTCGGGGTCAACTCATCTCTGGAACGAGGTGACTCATGAGCGTCAGGTTTTCAATAGCGTACATATACTCAGAGAATCTCGGATCTCCATCATTGAACGCCTTTGCCACTTTTTGTGCGTTCTCAAGACTGTCCCACATTGCTAAGTCCGCGAAGATTCGGTCGTCGCTCATCGGGCAGTAGGCGCGGTACTCGATCAAACCAGGAAAGGTCTTTAACGTTTCACGAAGCCCTGCGCGGAGCCAATTCGCCTCGAGATTACCGGCCATGGTGCCCACAACATCTCCCTACATCAAAAATCCAGTTGCAACGTCTCCTTCCCCTCCAACCCCAACAAAAACTGCTTCACCCCCAACCCACCCGCAAACCCGGTCAAACTCCCCGAAGCCCCAATCACCCGATGGCACGGCGCAACAATCGAAATCGGATTTTTCCCATTCGCCGCCCCCACCGCCCGAACCGCTTTCGGGTTACCAATCTGCCGAGCAATCTGGCTATAACTGCGCGTCTCCCCAAACGGTATCGTCAGCAACGCCTGCCAAACCTTCTGCTGAAAATCGGTGCCAGCAAAATCAAGCTCCAGCTCAAAGCAATCCCGCTCACTCGCAAAGTACTGATTGAGCTGGTGCTCAGCTTCCAGCAACACCGGGCTGTGGATATCTTCGTGCAACGGGCCAAGGCGAACGCGGTCGGGTTTGTCGTTCTCCCAGAGGATCGCGCAGAGCTTGCTGCCTTTGGCGACCAGGGTGAGGGTGCCGACGGGGGATTTCATCAGTTTGAATACGTACGACATGGTTGACTCCTTGATCCGACAGTAGCTTCAGACGTCGCTGGACGCTGAAGGCGATCGTTCATCTGTGTCAGAGGACGTATTCAGAGTAATTGTGGGTTCAAACGCAAGAACTACGTTTCTTGCGATTGAATTTCGCGGGCTGATGCCACCGGCATTTGGCGCTATTGATCTTCAGCGTCCTCAGTCTCTTCAACAAAGTAGCAATCACGGCGTTTGCCGTTGGGGTCGATGATGAAGACGCCCTGCCCTCTGCCGCACTCAAACGAGTGGGGGGTTGAATAGGCTCTTCTCTTATCGATCCAGGCATTCAGTTGGGAGATGTAGATGGCCATACCAATAGCGATGCTCAGCACCAGCAGCAAGCACAAAACAAACTGTGCGGTGTAGTGGTCGCTTTCCTTTTCCGAGCCTGCGGGTTGCATGTCGAGGTCCTGTTGTTGAAACACGCCGCCACAATAGGGACCAGCGGGTTAACGTCAGGTGAACATTGTCGCGAAGAATCGCAACTCCGCTATCCTCTGCCCCACCAGTAAAAAACCGTGGGTCTGTGCGTGCATATTCATCTGTTGTTGGTCGAAGACAACATCGACCTGGCGAACACTGTCATCGAATACCTGGAAATCACCGGGATCGTCTGCGACCACGCCAGTGATGGGCAAATGGGTTTGAACCTGGCACTTGCTCAGCACTATGACGTGATCTTGCTGGACATCATGCTGCCGCGCCTGGACGGTCAGCAGCTGTGTAAAAAGCTGCGCGAGCACGGTAATCAGACGCCGATCCTGATGCTCACCTCGCTGGATGCCTTGGCCGACAAACTCGCCAGTTTCTCGGTCGGGGCCGACGACTATCTGGTCAAGCCGTTCGAACTGCCGGAACTGGTTGCGCGGATCCGCGCCCTGAGCCTGCGCCGCAGTGGCCAGGCCAGCCGGCTGCAAGTTGCAGACCTGATCATGGACCTTTCAACGCGCAAGGTCAGTCGCAACGGGCAGGAACTGCACCTGTCACCGACCGGCTGGACGTTGCTCGAATGCCTGATGCGCGCCAGCCCCGTGCCGGTCAACCGCGAACGCCTGGAAGCAGCGATCTGGGGCGACGAACTGCCGGACAGCAACACGCTCAAGGTGCACATGCACCGTCTGCGCAAGGCGGTCGACAAAGACTTCGATGTGGCGTTGATCCAGACGTTGCCCGGTATCGGCGTTCAGTTGGGGGCGACATGCGCAAAGGCCTGAGCCTGAAGTGGGTGATCAGTGGCAGTCTGCTGTTGATTATTGCCGTGGTGCTGATCATCTATAATCAGCTGCTGCCGGTGTACACCATGCGCGGGTTCCTGTTTACCGCCAGCGCGATGATGGAAGAGGAAGCGCAATACTTCGCCCGGCATTACCAGCAGGACCCGACGACCCCGCCACCCGATAACTACTTCGTCAAGAGTGCTATCGGCAAGGAGGCCTTGCCGAAGAACATCCGCGACCTGCTCGACACCACGCCGACATTGGTCTTCGGCGCCGTGCAGTTCTTCAGTGACATGGAATCCGACGACGAGGATGACGGTACGGCCATCCTGATCCACCCGTTGTACGACGGTAAAACGCTGTATATGTACGGCACCGACCACGACCATGAAGCAGGTGGCGTGGTTGAGACGCCGTTGTCCGATGCCTACCTGGAACACGAGTTGGCGATGATCAGCATGATCGGTCTGGCAGTGTTTATTCCCGCGCTGATCATCATCGCCCTGCTGGTGTGGTGGGTGGTCCGGCCACTCGGCCGGCTGACGCAGTGGTCGACCCGCCTGGAATGCGTCGGCGCGGCGCCGAATGGCCGGCCGCATTTCATCTTTCGCGAGTTCAATGTGCTGGCCGATTCGCTGGCCCACAGTGTGCAACAGGTTAAAGCCGCGAGCCTGCGTGAAGAGCGTCTGCTGCGCTACACCAGCCATGAACTGCGTACACCGCTGGCGGTGCTCAAGGCCAATGTCGAATTGCTCGCCGTGCAGTCCGGCGGCGAACTGCCCCCGCCCTTGCAGCGGATCGAGCGCTCGGTGCTGAACATGCAGCGGATTGCCGAGACGTTGTTGTGGATGAGCCGCGAGAGCCCGGAAGCGCTTCGCGAAGAACCGCTCGACATGCGCCAGTTGCTCAATGAACTGATCAAGGAACATCGCTACCTGATCGGCAAACGCGATATCGAATTGATCCTGCGCATCAGCGACGAGCCTTGCCGTCTGCCCCTGACCGCGTGCCGCATCGTGGTGGGTAACTTCCTGCGCAACGCCTTGCAATATGCCGACAATGGCAGCGTCGAAATCACCTTCGAACAGCTGCAACTGCGCATCGTCAACCGGATACGCGACACCCCGCTGCATCAGGAATCTACCGATTTCGGTTACGGCCTCGGGCTCGAACTGATGCACCAGCTCTGCGCAAAACTGGGCTGGCACATCGAGGTCGCGCCCGAAAAGAACCGCTTCACAGTTACCCTGAACTTCTCAGTTCAGGCACCGGAGCCGCTCCCGGAGACAACGGACGCCTGAGTCCTTGTCAACACGCCTCCTCCAACTCGTCATGCAGCAAGCCAAAGATTTCGCGCTTCATCTCGATGAGCTTGATGGCGGAATGCGTGGCGATTTGTGGCGAGGGAGCTTGCTCCCGCTGGGGCGCAGAGCGCCCCCCAAAACGTGTTGCCAGGCAAACCCCGTCAGCAGGTTTTGCGCCTGCTTCGCAGGCGAGCGGGAGCAAGCTCCCTCGCCACGGGTTTTGTGTCTGACGCGACACTGCGATTAATGCGCCTCCTCCAACTCGTCATGCAGCAAGCCGAAGATCTCGCGCTTCATCTCGATGAGCTTGATGGCGGAATGCGTGGCGATTTGTGGCGAGGGAGCTTGCTCCCGCTGGGGCGCAGAGCGCCCCCCAAACGTGTTGCCAGGCAAACCCCGTCAGCAGGTTTTGCGCCTGCTTCACAGGCGAGCGGGAGCAAGCTCCCTCGCCACGGGTTTTGTGTCTGATGCAGCACTGCGATTAATGCGCCTCCTCCAACTCGTCATGCAGCAAGCCGAAGATCTCTCGCTTCATCTCGATGAACGAGCGCTCCATGACCATGTCCAGCGTGCGTGGACGCTCGATCGGCACGTCGAGAATCTGTTTGATCCGCCCAGGTCTCGCGCCCATCACATAGACCCGGTCGCCGAGCAGAATCGCTTCGTCGATGTCGTGGGTGACGAACAGCACGGTCTTCTTGCTGTTGCCCCAGACCCGTAGCAGCAGTTGCTGCATTTGCAGACGGGTCTGGCTGTCGAGAGCGCCGAAGGGTTCGTCCATCAGCAGGATTTGCGGGTCGTTGGCCAAAGCCCGGGCGATGGCCACACGCTGCATCATGCCGCCGGAGAGTTGCTTGGCGTAGTTGTCGGCGAAGCCGGTGAGGCCGACTTCGTTGACGTAGTAGTCGACAATTTCCTTGCGCTGGGCCGCCGGCATGCCGCGACGCTTGAGGCCAAACTCGACGTTTTGCCGCACGGTCAGCCAGGGGAACAGCGTGTAGCTCTGGAAGACCATGCCGCGATCCGCGCCGGGGCCTTCGACGTGCTGGCCACCGACGTAGATCTCGCCTTCGGTGGGTTCGGCCAGGCCTGCCGTCAGGTACAGCAGGCTGGATTTGCCGCAGCCCGAGGGCCCGACCAGCACCGCGAACTGCTGGTCCGGCACTTCGAACGAAACCTTTTCCAGCGCCGTAAACATCCCGCCGTCAGGCTTCTGGTAGCGCAAGCTGACCTTGTCCACTTGCAGCCGTGGCGCGGCGTGCACCAGCGCTGCAGTGGGTGTGGTGAAACGATGATTGGCGGCGGTTACTGAGCCCATGCGGCGATCCTCAGTCGAAGAAAACGGAACAGTTGATCGGTGATCAGGCCCAACAGGCCGATGATCGCGATCGCCAGAAAGATCACATCCACCTGAAAGCCGCGCATGGCTTTGAGGCTCAGGTAGCCGAGACCACTGGAAGCGGCCACCAGTTCGGCGACCACCAGGTACGTCCAGGCCCAGCCCATGGTGACGCGCAAGGTGTCGAGCACACCCGGCAACGAGGCCGGAGCGATCACATGCAGCACCGCATCGCGGCGATTGGAACCGAGGGTGTACGAGGCGTTGATCAGGTCCTTGGAGATGCCTTTGGAGACATCGGCGATCATCACCAGTTGCTGGAAGAACACGCCGAAAATGATCACCGAGACCCGCTGCTCCAGACCGATACCGATCCACAGGATGAACAGCGGCACAAACGAGGTCACCGGCAGGTAGCGGATGAAGTTGACCATCGGTTCGAGGAACGCCTGGACGATGCGGAAACTGCCCATCAGCAACCCCAACGGCACCGCCACCAGCGACGAGACGATGAAGCCGACCATCACCACTTCCAGGCTTGCCCAAACGTGGACCCCAAGTGTGCCGTCGCGCGCCAGGCGCACGGCGGCATCGAGTACCGCGCCGGGTGTCGGCAGGAACATGCCCGGCACCACGCCGCCGTACGACAACCCGGCCCAGAGGCCGACCAGCAGCACCCAGGCCAGGCCGCTGGCGCTCCAGATCACCTTGACCGGCAAGCCGGTCTTGGGCGTGATGCAGCGGCTCAACCATGAATTTCGCTTGAACATGGCCACCTCCTACAGCGGGCTGACGAAGCGGTTGTCGACCAGTTCGTCGTGGCTGACGTTGTAGGGTTTGCCTTGCAGTTCGCTGGCGGTTTCGTTGGCGATTTTGATCAGCGCTGCGCTGTCACCCGGTTTGCCCGGCGAGCCAAGGAGTTTTTCGCTCATGGCCTGATCGTAGAAGCGCACACCTTTGGCGGCTGCGGCCAGTTCCTTCGGATCGGCGAGGTAACCGCCGACGCCTTTGGCCATGATTGCGTAAGCCTCGTCCGGATGCTCTTGGGTGTACTTCACCGCTTTGTACAAACCGGCGACCAGGGCTTTGACGTCTTCCGGTTGTTTCTCGATGACGTTGCAGTTGAGCGCGACCACGTCGACGATCACACCGGGGGTGGTGCTGCTGTCGATCAGCACTTTGCCTTGCTTCTTGTCACGGACCATCGACAGGTGGGGTTCCCAGGTCACGGCGGCCGGTACGCGACCGGCGATGAACGCGGTGGCGGCATCGTCGGCAGTCATGTTCTGCACGGTGATGTCGCTCATTTTCATGCCGTTCTTTTTCAGCAGGTACGAGAGCCAGAACTGCGAGGTCGAGCCCTCGTTCACCGCCACGGCTTTGCCTTTGAGCTCTTGCAGGCTCATGACGTCCTTGCCCACCAACACACCGTCGCCACCATGGCTGTCATCCAGAGCCACAACCGCTTTGAAGCAGAACTGCGGGCGATATTTGAGCACTTCATCGATGGTCGAGGCCGAACCGGACAACTGGCCCGAGGCTTGGGCGGCCATGTACATCGAGGCTTCTTCTACCACCGGCAGTTCGACGCTCAGGCCGTTCTCCTTGAAGTAGCCCAGGTCCTGGGCGAGGTAGAGGGTGCCGTAACCGACCCACGTGGTGTGGCCGATGGACAGGGTGCCGGCCTGGGCGCTGGTGGCGACCCCGGCAGCGATGGCGGTGATCGCGAGTGGTTGAGCGAAACGGGTTAGCAAGGACTTGATCATGGAGCACTCCCACAGCTGTTGATTTAGTTTTGTCCTGGGCAGTACGGCCAGCGGCCTTGGAACAGGTGCTACCTGCGGTCTCTGAATGGACCTTGAGGTGGTCAGCGTTCGGCTGACTGGCGAGGTTGATGTTGGCCCAAGGAAGACCATAGGAAAACGAGGAAATATGTCGCCGCGAATGAAGAAAAACCTCGGTAGCGCGCACTGCAAATGGGCGCCATGGGCGGAGGTGCCCGGGGTGGGTGCAAGAGGTGAGAAGTGTACTGAACGGGCAATAGCTATCGCGGGCAAGCCTTGCTCCTACAGGTTGTGTGTCGAACCACGCAAGTGTGATCGACTACAAATCCGTAGGAGCAAGGCTTGCCCGCGATAAGGTCCGCAGGACCTTCCAGCAATCTCAGAGCTGGCCGTATTCCTGTGCCGTACGATCCACCGCGCGCAAGGTTTTGCCGACCAGTTCATCCACTTCTTCACGCGTGGCAATCAGCGCCGGAGCCATGATCATCCGGCCCAGAGTCGAGCGAATGATCACTCCTTCTTCGAAGCCAATCGTACGGCAGCGCCAGGCGATGTCGTTCTCGTTGGCGAAGCGTTTGCGGCTGGTTTTGTCCTCGGCCAATTGCAAAGCCGCGACCATGCCCACGCCCTGGATATCACCGACCAACGGGTGATTGCCGAACACTTCGCGCAAACATTTCTGCAGGTACGGGCCGATGTCGTCCTTGACCCGCGTGACCACGCCTTCATCGCGCAAGGCCTTGAGGTTGGCGATGGCCACCGCCGCCGCGACCGGGTGCCCGGAATAGGTCAGGCCGTGGGCGAATACCCCGCCCTGCTCCACCAACACCTGGGCCATTTTTTTCGACAGAACCAGCCCGCCCATGGGGATATAACCCGAGGTCAGGCCCTTGGCGATGGACAAGGTGTCGGGCTCGAAACCGAAGTGCTCGTGGGCGAACCATTCACCGGTGCGCCCGAAGCCGCCGATCACTTCATCGGCGCACAGCAGCACGTCGTATTTGCGGCAGATCCGCTGAATTTCCGGCCAGTAACTCTCTGGCGGAAAGATCATCCCGCCAGCGCCCTGGAACGGCTCGGCGATGAACCCGGCGACCTTGTCGGCGCCCAGTTCAAGAATCTTCTCTTCGAGTTGCTGCGCCGCCCGCAGACCAAATTCGGCGGGCGTGAGGTTGCCTTCGTGGGCGAAAAAATACGGTTCGTCGATGTGCGCGATGTCCGGAATCATCCCGCCCATTTCGTGCATGAACTTCATCCCGCCCAGCGCCGTGGCGGCCAGGGTCGAGCCGTGATAACCGTTCCAGCGGCCGATCATGACTTTCTTCTCAGGCTTGCCGAGGATCGTCCAGTAGCGCCGTACCGTGCGGATCAACACCTCGTTGGCCTCGGAACCGGAGTTGGTGTAGATCGCATGGCTGTAGTGCCCCGGCAGCAGGCTGAACAGCAGTTCGGAGAGCTCAATCACCTGCGGGTGGGTGGTGTGGAAAAACATGTTGTAGTACGGCAACTGCTCCAGTTGCCGGCTCGCTGCGGCGGCCAGATCCTTGCGCCCGTAACCGAGGTTGGTGCACCACAGCCCGGACATGCCATCCAGATAACGCCGACCGTCGTTGTCCCACAGGTGCAGGCGGTCGCCACGGACCATCACCCGTGGCCCTTCGTCGTTGAGGGCTTTCTGATCGACGAACGCGTGGATGTGATGCGCAGCATCGGCGGCCTGATAGTCGCGGGTTTCACGTGGGGTGGTCATCGCCAGTTCTCCGTTTTTATTGTCAGCGCAGTTGAAACCAGGTGGTCTTCAACTGGGTGTATTTATCGAATGAGTGCAGCGACAGGTCACGGCCAAAACCGGACTGCTTGCCGCCGCCAAAAGGCACCGTTACATCAAGCGCATCGACACTGTTGACCGACACCGTCCCGGCGCGCAATTGCCGCGCCACGCGGTGGGCGCGGTTGAGGTCGTCGGTCCACAACGATGCGGCTAAACCATAGACGCTGTCGTTGGCCAGTTGCAGTGCGCTGGCTTCGTCATCGAACGCCGTGACTGCCAACACCGGGCCGAACACTTCATCGCGAAACAGCGGCATGTCCGCCGTCACGCCGGTAAAAATCGTCGGCTGAATGAAGTTGTCCGAGCCGTTGATAATCGACTGCTGGCCACCGCACACACGCTTCGCACCCTGGCGTTCAGCCTGCTGGATGAACTTCATGATTCGCGCCGTTTGCCGGCTGTCGACAATCGCCCCGGCAGTGCTCGACGAGTCCAGCGGATCACCCGGCTGCCAGCGTTCGACCTGGACCATGAGGCGCTCGACAAACTCGTCATGGATCGAGCGTTCCACCAGCAGCCGCGAGTTGGCCGAGCAGACTTCGCCCTGATTGAAGAAGATCCCGAACGCAGCTTTCTGCGCCGCCAGATCGAGGTCCTGACAGTCGGCGAACACCAGATTGGCGCTCTTGCCGCCGCACTCCAGCCATACCTGTTTGAGGTTCGACTGCGCCGAGTACTGCATGAAATATTTGCCGACTTCGGTGGATCCGGTAAACACCAGGCAATCGATGTCCAGGTGCAAGCCCAAGGCCTTGCCGGCCTGTTCGCCGAGGCCCGGCAGCACGTTCAGCACGCCTGGCGGCACACCCGCTTCCAGCGCCAGCTCGCCCAGACGCAAGGCGGAGAACGGCGATTGCTCGGCCGGTTTGAGGATCACCGAATTGCCGGCGGCCAGCGCCGGCGCAAGTTTCCACGCGGCCATGTCCAGCGGAAAATTCCACGGCACCACGGCGGCCACCACGCCAAGGGCTTCGCGGGTGATGGTCGCCAGCACGTTCTGCGCACTCGGGGCGATCTGGTCGTAGAGTTTGTCGAGGCTTTCGGCGTACCAGCGAAACACCCCGGCGGCGCCCGGCACATCGATGGTGTAGGCGTCCATCACCGGTTTGCCCATGTTCAGCGAATCGAGCAGCGCCAGTTCTTCGCGGTTGGCCATGATCAGCTCGGCCAACCGTAGCAACACCTGTTTACGCTCGCCGGGCGAACGCGCCGACCAGACGCCCGACTCAAACGCCTGTCGTGCGCTAATAACCGCCGCATCGACGTCTGCATTACCGCACGCCGCCACCTCGGCCAGCACTGCGCCGGTGGCCGGGTTGATCGCGGCGAAGGTTTGCCCGGACTGTGCCGGCCGTTGTTTGCCCTCAATCAACGCCTGCGTAGGAAACTGCAGCGCGGCGGCCTGGCCTTGCCAATATTCAAGCTCGAACACGTTCGGATGCTCCTTGGACTTTTTAGTGTGCGATCGATGGTGGCTCAGGCGGCGGCAGGGGAAAAATAGTAAATATGTGGTCGCAGGCCATGAAAAAACTGGGCAGCCAAGCTCCCCGCGTGCGCGCCATGTGGTTATTGTTCAAGCACAACAAAACCGTCGCCCCAGTGGATAAGGGCGGTGCGCAAATTGCTTGGGTTCAACGGTCGAGACTGGCGTCGAATCCATCCACCCCGAGGTTTGCTGTGGCTGCTTACAATCTGCGTCAATTGAAGTACTTCATTACCACCGTCGAATGCGGCAGCGTCGCCGAGGCGTCGCGTAAGCTGTACATCGCCCAGCCGTCGATTTCCACGGCGATCAAGGGTCTGGAAAACAGCTTTGGCGTGCAGTTGCTGATTCGTCACCACGCCCAGGGCGTTTCCCTGACACCCAGTGGCGCACGCTTCTACCGCAAGGCTCAGGAGCTGCTGCGCATGGCCAAGGAGTTCGAACAGAACGCCCTGGCCGACAACGACGTGGTGTCCGGGCAGATCGATATCGGCTGCTTCGAAACCGTCGCGCCGTTGTACCTGCCGCAATTGATTGCCGGGTTCTCGGCGCTGTATCCGGGAGTGGAAATCCGCATTCGCGACGGCGAGCAGCAAGAGCTGGTCCAGAACCTGACCTCGGGTGCGTTCGATCTGGCGATCCTCTACGAGCACGACCTGGACGCCACCATCGAAACCGAACCGCTGATGCCGGCGCAACGGCCTTACGCGCTGCTGCCGGCCGATCATCGGTTTGCCCAGCAAGCACAAGTGTCCCTGCGTGACCTGTGCCTGGAACCAATGATTCTGCTCGACGTGCAGCCAAGCCGAACCTACTTCGTCAGTTTGTTTGAAGAACTCGGGCTGACGCCCAGAATTGCTTTCAGCTCGCCGTCGATCGAGATGGTGCGCGGGATGGTTGGCCAGGGTTTCGGCTTTTCAATTCTGGTCACCCGGCCGCATTCGGAATGCACCTACGACGGGCAGAAAGTGGTGTGCGTCGACATTGTCGAAGACGTCACCGGTTCGGGGTTGGTGGCGGCCTGGCTCAAACGCGGGCAACTGACCAAACCGGCGCAGTTGTTTGCCGATTATTGTCGCGAGCAGCTGACCGCCAAGGCCCGCCCCTGATCGCTGGACGTTACGCCAACAAGCCCAGCTCCTTGGCCCGAGCCACGGCCTGGGTACGGCGTTCGACACCGAGTTTGCCGTTGATGTGGCTGGCGTGGGTTTTGACGGTGTGCAGCGAGATGAACAGCTGATCGCTGATTTCCTGGTTCGAGCAGCCTTGGGCGATCAATTGCAGGACTGCCTGTTCGCGGGCGCTGAGTGCTTCACTGGGGTGCTGCAACTCAACCGTCTCGCGGGCAGTGGCTTGGGGTAAGCGCTCGATCAGGCTCTCACGCAGTGCACCGGTCGGACACTGTGCCAGTTGCTCACGCAGCCAGTCCGGGTGATCGCGCAATAACTCACCAAAAGGTTGCAGGACACCACCGGCCGCCGCCTCGAAGGCCAGCCCCAACGCCTGACGCGCTTCAGGTTCACGGCCATTGTTCAGCAACAGCGCGACCTTCTGATTCAACGCCATCACGCTGAGCATCTGCCTTCCGGTCTTCTGCCCATGTTCCAGCAATGCGTTCAAACGCCCTTCCGCCAGCATCGGCTGCCCTTGGATGGACTCCAGCAGCGCCTGTTGCAGTTCGATGTGCAGCGGCATTTGTGGATGAAACTCCGGCGGTGCCGCAGCGTGCTCGCCGTTGTAGGTTTGACCCAATCGCGCCAACCAGGCTTCGGCCAGATCGGTGCGGCCCTGAGCCAGCCACAGCTCGCATTTCACCAGCGTGATCATCGCCAGGTAGTAAATCGGCGGCACGTCCCAGATGTGCATCAGCCGTTCAGCCTCGGCCAGTTCGGCAAACGCCCGGGCGAACTCGCCATTGCAGCCTTCCAGCTTGGCGATCACGCAATGACCGATCAGCACGCTGATATCGCGACAGGCCCGAGCTTCGTTCAGCCCTGTCCGCAAACGCGCCAGCCCGGCTTCGGGCTGCAGGCGCAGGGTCAGCAGAAAACCTTCGTACAAGGTCAGGCGTGCGCGAATCGCATACAGCCGCTGCGGCGATAAACCCTGCAAACGTTGCTGGCCCTGATGCACTTCATCCAGCGAACGGAGAATTTCCCCGCGCGCTTGCAGCACCCGTGCGCGGTCGTAATGGGCCAGCGCTTCGAACAGCGGATTGCCGACCCGTTGCGCCAGCTCCAGCGACTCGCGGTTCAAGCCCCGGGCGCGCCACAGGTCCGCGTCGGCGATCGCCAGGTTGGACAAGGTCGACAGGCACATCAAGCGCTGCCCGTAACGTTTGTGCGGCAGGCTCTCCAGCGCTTCGGTGCAATACAGCAGCGTCAGTTCACGCTGGCCGCGGCCACGCGCGATGATCCCGCTGAGCGCGAGCCACTGCGCCAGCATGGATTTCTGCGCGGTGGCCGACGGTGCCGGCAGGAAGCGACTCAAGTGGCTGGCCAATTCTTCAGCCGCATCGAGCTGGCAGGCCAGCCCCAGCGCCCAGCTGTACAGCACGATCAGTCGCGGGGTGCTGATCAGCAGGCTGTCGGGCAAGTCCATTTTCCAGCGCAGCAGCATGCCGACGTTCTGTTCGGCCAGCAGCTGTTCTTCGGAAAGGTTCTGCACCAGGTTCGCCGCTACATCCAGGTGCCCGGCGCGCAATGCCTGCTCCACCGCTTCATCGAGCAGACCCTGGGCGTTGAACCAGCGGCAGGCGCGCAAGTGCAGGCTGGCGGTGGGCACCATCGCATTGGCGGTCGGCCGACTGCGCAACAGGTCGGAAAACAGATGGTGATAACGGTACCAATGGCCGTGTTCGTCGAGCGGCACCAGGAACACTTGATGGGACAGCAGAAAGCGCAGGATCTCAGCGCTGTCATGGGCTTCGCGCACGGCGTCGCAGAGCTCGCTGCAGAAGCGCTCTTGCGGTGCGGTGTCGTATAGAAACGACTGCACTTCGGCGGGCAGGCAGTCGATGACTTCTTCAAGCAGGTAGTCGCGTATCAAGCCTTCGCCACCGTGCAGCGGCTGCGGCAACGCGCCGCCATTGCGCGCTTCAGAGGCAGCCAGCAACCAGAAACGCAGCCCTGCGACCCAGCCTTCGCTGCGCTGGATCAGATTCTCCAGCGCCTCGCCGCGCAATGAGCTGCTGTGTCGATCCAGCAGGGTCAGGGATTCGTCGTGGGTCAGGCGCAGGTCCTGTTCGCTCAGCTCAAGCAATTGCCGCGACAGGCGCAAACGCGCCAGGTGCCAGTCGGGACGCTGGCGACTGGTCACCAGCACCAGCAGGCCATCGGGTAAGTGATTGAGGAAAAATTGCAGGCAGCGATCGAGCACCGGGCCCTGGGCCAGATGGTAGTCATCCAGAACCAGCAGCAGCGGCGCGCTCGGTGACAGGTGAATGGCCAGTTCATCGAGCAGCCCGTCCAGCCATTCTTCGAAGGCGAACGGTTGATGGCGTTGACGCATTTTCAGCAGGCCAAGGGCCTGGCTGCCCAGCTGTGGAAAATAGTTTTGCAGGCCTTCAAGCAGCCGTTCGAGGAAGCGCCCGGGATCATTGTCGCGCGGGCTCAACCCCAGCCAGAGACTTTGCCAATGCGCCGGCAGGCTCTGACAGAACTCCACCGCCAATGAGCTTTTACCGAACCCCGCCGGCGCGCTGACCAGCAGCAGTCGCCCTTGCAACCCGGCACTCAGCCGCTCGCACAGACGAGGCCGCAGCACATAGCTGTCGGGCAAGGGGGGCCGGTAAAAACGCCCTTCCAGCACAGGCATTGCCGCGCCGGATGGCCTTTGGATTCGGAACAGGTCAGTCATAGCCAACTCTTGTTTAAGTGCTGTTGTCGGCATTGCAGATGTCCGCAGACTAGCGGTAAACCGGAGCGGATTGAAGGTTCCTGCTACAAATGGCTACAAAAAGACTACGAACAAAAGTTACCGGGCTGGTTATGCAGCGATCTTTTTTCGAGACAAAAAAACGCCCCGAACCAGTCGGGGCGTTTTTCGAGGATGCGGCCTCTGTGTTACGACACGTTAGCGAACACCGTCCTGAGCCAGTGCAGCCGGGGTGAAATCACTGGTGCTCGCGGTAAAACCGAAGTCATACGCACGTTTCTCTTCGTTCTTCATGCCCAGCGCCAGATAGCGCCCGGACTGCAGGTCGTAGAGGGTTTCCAGGGCATACCACGGCACTTGCTGGTCGTAGTAGTTCTCGGCATGCGCCTCAGCCACACGCCAGAGTTGACCACGACCGTCGTAGTGATCGATGACCGCGGCTTGCCAGGTGTCTTCGTCGATGTAGAAGTCACGCTTGGCATAAATGTGGCGCTGACCTTCCTTCAGGGTCGCAACCACATGCCAGACGCGACGCAGTTCGTAACGCGCCAGGTCCTGGTTGATATGACCGGCCTTGATGATTTCGTCGTACTTGAGCGCCGGCGAGTCTAGCTTGTAGCTGTCGGAGGCGATGTACATCTCTTTCTTGCCTTCGAGCTTCCAGTCGTAACGATCCGGGGCACCGTTGTACATGTCCAGGTTATCGGAAGTACGCAGGCCATCGGCAGCCGTACCCGGCCCGTCATAAGACACTTGCGGGGCACGCCGCACACGACGCTGACCGGCGTTGTAGACCCACGCCGAACGCGGCTCCTTCACCTGGTCGAGGGTTTCGTGAACCAGCAGCACGCCACCGGCCAGACGCGCCGGTGCAGTCACTTTCTGCTTGAAGTAGAACAGGATGTTGCCCGGGTTTTTCGGGTCGTAATCCTTCATCTTGTCGCGGAACACGAACTGGTCCTGGAAGTACACCAAGCTGTAGGAGCCGTTCGGTTGCGGCGTGGCCTGGGTCACCAGACGGGTCACGCTGCCACCGCGATAGCGGGTGATGTGGTTCCAGATGACTTCGACGCCGCTTTTCGGAATAGGGAACGGCACGGCAGTTTCGAAGTTTTCCAGACCGTTGCCGCCGGACACCAGGTTGGTGTTGGTGGCGTTCTTCTTGATGGCGACGAACACCTGATCCGGCACGGTCGCGCCACGATGCGACGGGTAAACCGGCATTTTGAAGGTGTCCGGGTAACGCTTGAACATTGCGTATTGGCCCGGCGCCAGTTTGTCTTTGTACTTGTCGACGTTTTGCGCGGTGATGGTGAACAGCGGTTGCTCACTGGCGTACGGGTTGGACAGGAAGCCTTTGCTGTCGACGCTGCCGGCGTTTTTCTCCATGGGTTTCCAGGCCGGGATCGAGCCATCGGCATTGCCTGCCATTTCCGCGCCCATCGGCGTCAGGCTCTTGCCCAACTTGTCCGCTTCAGCGGCCGGAACTGCTGCCATGACCGCGGTTGCCAACAGCGAAAGCCCGAGGACACCCGCTTGCAACAGACTTTTGGTTACTTTCATATTCTTGTTCGTCCTGAAGATGCAGTGCTTAGAAGTTCACGCCGACGCTGAGCGCAACGAAGTCGCGATCATCCACGGTGCTGTACTTGCCGCCAAAGAAGTTGGTGTAGGCGAGGCTCGCGGTGTAGGTGTTCTGGTACTCGGCATCGAGACCCAGGCTGACCGCTTTGCGACCTTCCTCGAAGTTGCCGCCAGGGCCTGGCGAGTAACCGCTGACGTCATGCGACCAGGCGACGTTGGGCTTGAGGTTCACACCGGCGAAGACGTCCGGGTATTCCCAGATGGCGCGGGCGCGGTACCCCCAGGAGTTGGCGGTGGTGAAACCGTCGTTGTTGCAGTTGGAGCTACGGTTGTTGGTCGCAGCACCTGGCCCGGCACCGTTGATGGTGGAGGTGTTAAGAATCTGCGAGCAGGTGTCCAGACCGCCCGTGGCGGGCAGTTCGCCTGGGCCGAAGACCGGATCGCGGCCATAACGGACATCGGACGTGCTTTCGAGGCCACCGACGTGAGTCAGTCCGACTTCACCCACCACAGTCAGACGCTGGGCGCCCATGACCTGATCGAAGAAGTGCGTGAAAGTGGTCTGGATCTGGGTGATTTCCTTGCGGCGATAGCCGTGCAGGTCTTCCCCTGGAACACCCTGGAGCAACGAAGCGTTGGTCAGCGCGCCACCCAGCGGACGAACACCGGCGAAGAGGATATCGGTGGAGTTCAACTGCACCGGCGCATTCGGCCGGTAGCTGATCTCACCGCTCCACGCCGTACCGGTAGGCAGGGTGGTGGAGAAGCTCAGGCCATAGAGGCGGATGTCTTCCGGGTACTCGACGAAGTACTGCGAATTACCCGCGACCAGCAGCGGCCCGAGGGCCTGGAACGGACCGGGCAATGCCTTGACGCCGTTGTAGACCGACTGCGGAGCACCAGTGGCACTGAAGATCGGCGCACGGCTGTGGTAGTTCATGAAGTAGGCACCGAACTCGGTGTCCAGCGGATCGAACATGTACTTGAACGCCGCACCCCACTGGCCGCTGTTGCTCGCCTCGCGGTCTTGCCCGCGACGCACCAGCACGCCCTCTTCGTTGACGTTGACACCGTTCGCGGCCAATGGCCCCAAGGCGACGGCGGGGATGGTCGAACGCTTGTTCAGGACGCGCAGGTTGTCGGTGCAACCGTTGGCAATGATGTCTGGCTGCGAGAAGAAGGTACCGCAGTTGTCGACAACGGTCTGGTCCCAGCCGATCTGGTAGAACGCTTGAGCCGACAGATTCTCGGTCAGGCTTTGCGAGATGTAGAACATGTTGACCGGGATCAGGCCTTCCTTGATCTCGGCACCGGGACGACGGAATGCAGACACGTCGATCGGGTTGATCGAGTTGATGCCGCCGCCAATGAAGGTACTTTCACCCCAGTTGACCACCTGCTTGCCCAAGCGCACGGAACCCGGCTCATCGGCAATGGAGTAGTTGTGGTAGACGAAGGCGTCGAGGATTTCCCCACCCGACGACTTGGCGCCTTCCTTGCGTCCCTCATTACTGACGTTCTTGAATTCCAGGTCCTGGTTTTGCAGCGCGAAGTCGTACCAGTATTTACCGCGCACGAAGACGCCGGTATCGCCGTATTTCAATTCAAGGTCATGGATGCCCTTGAAGATTTTCGAAAAGGCTTGCCCGCTCTTGAAGTTCAAGTGCCCGTCATCGGAGGTCTGGGACAGGCCCTTGCCACCGTTGTTGACACCGATCAGGTTCTTGTTCGGTTGTTGGGTAGACACGCTCATGCCCAGGGAGAGGGACGAGTCGAACTGACCTTCGATTTCACCGACGTTGAAACTGACGCCGAATGCGGGTCCGGCGAGCGTAGAGGCGAGACTGACTGCCAGAGGCAGTTTCGCCCGGCGCCAGAACTGGTTTATTGATGTCATCGACGCTACTCCATGTGCTTTATTGTTATGGCATTGAGCACTTCTAAAAACGCTCTGAATAACGGGGAGCCCATGTCGTCCCGAAGTCATCCAAAGTTGCATCGCCCCGTTTTGTGCGTTTGCCCCGTTCTTAAAAATCCTTGAGCGGACTATAGCCAGCAGGTAGTACTGCTTGATCCCTCTAAAGTGTGATTTGCAGCCCCACCACTCTGGAACAGTCCTGTTGCCAATCCGACAGATGTCGGCCTGGCAAGGATGGCTGAAAATTCTGAATAAACAAGCCAAGCGCTTGCTTGGTGGGCTTGCAGGGCCCTTTCGGGCCCGGCAAAGGACGCTTACAGCGTCGAAAGGAAGGTGCTGTTGCTGGCCTGCCATTGTGCGATGTCGACGCGGATACGCTTCTTGTCGAGCTTGCCGACACTGGTCTTGGGAATTTCAGTAACAAGGGCGATCTGGCTCGGGATGGCCCACTTGCTCAGGTGCCCCAGTTCGACGAAAGGCTTGAGGTGTTCCTTGAGTTCCCTGGCGCCTATTGCATGGCCTTCACGGAGCACCAGCAAGGCAAACGGGCGCTCGCCCCATTGCGGGTCAGGGATACCGACCACTGCTACTTCCCGTACCCCCGGATGGCGGCTGATCAGGTCTTCGAGGTCGAGGGAGGAAATCCACTCGCCACCGGTCTTGATCACATCCTTGATCCGGTCACGGATGTCGATCACCCCCATGCTGTCCAGGGTCGCCACGTCGCCCGTGTGCAGCCAGCCCCCGGCCCAGAGCTCTTTGCCCTTCTCGGGTTCGTTGAAATAACCTTCGGTGAGCCACGGCGCACGCAGCACCAGTTCGCCCTGGGACTCGCCGTCGGCCGGCAGGAAGTTGCCATCAGCGTCGATGATCGCCGCTTCCACCAAGGGACCCGGCACGCCAGCCTTGATGCGATACGTGGTGCGTTCGTCTTCGGTGCCGGCCATCAGCTCATCGTTAAGGTGAGCGCAGGACACCAGCGGACCGGTTTCCGACATGCCATAGGCGGCGGTCAACTGAATGCCCTTGGCCTTGGCCGCTTCGTACAGCGCGCGGTTCAGGGCGCTGCCGCCGATGACGATTTTCCAGCCGCCGAAATCCGTGCCTTGCGCGGACTTGGCGTTGAGGACCATTTGCAGGATGGTCGGCACGCAATGGGAGAAGCTGACCTTTTCCTTGCGCCACAACTCCACCAGGTATTCCGGGTCGTAGCGGCCGGGGTAAACCTGCTTGAGCCCCAGCATGGTCGCCACGTACGGCAAGCCCCAGGCATGCACGTGGAACATCGGGGTGATCGGCATGTACACGTCGTTGGTGCCCAGCAGGCGCACGCTGTCGATGCTGCCCATGATCGTCGACACGCCCATGGTGTGCAGCACCAGTTGCCGATGGGTGAAATACACGCCCTTGGGATTGCCGGTGGTGCCGGTGGTGTAGAAGGTGGTCGCCACCGAATTTTCATCGAAATCTTCGAAGGTGTACTGGGTGCTCGCGGCAGCCAGCAGTTGCTCGTACTCGCCGACCAGGTTGGGCAAGTCGGCGGTTTTTTCCGGCAGATCGGTGAGCAGCAGGGTTTTCTCGACCGTGGTCAGGTGCCCGGCAAGCGCCTGGTACAGCCCGACGAACTCACTGTTGACCAGCACGAAGCGGTCCTCGGCGTGGTTCATGGTGTAGAGAATCTGTTCGGGCGACAGGCGCACGTTGATGGTGTGGATCACCGCACCGATCATCGGGATGGCAAACATGCATTCGAGGTAGCGATGGCTGTCCCAGTCCATCACGGCCACGGTATCCCCGGCCTTGACCCCGGCCGCCGTGAGCACGTTGGCCAGCCGCGCGACACGCTCGATGAGGGTCGGGTAGCTGTAGCGCAACTGGTCGCGGTAGACAATCTCGCGGGTTTTCTCGTAACGGCTGCCGGACATCAGCAGCCGCTTGATCAACAGCGGGTATTGATAAGCGCCTTCGGCTGGCGGAATAACGCGCGTCTCCAACATAAGCATCCCTTTATCTGACTACACGGTCGTGACTGAAAAGATAAGCACTTTAGTCAGCCGGAGCGCCAGCTAAATCAGCCAAAGGGATGATTTGCAGAGCCGTACAAATGCTAGCTTTGCGCCAGCATTTGTTTCCGAGAGTGGATCAATGCATCTCGGTCAGGGCCAGCTTCACGCCGATGGCGATCAGCACCACGCCCATCGTGCGGTCGAACCAGTGGCCCATGCGGGCAAAACCGGCCCGTACGCGCTGTTGGCTGAACAGCATTGCCACCAGGCAGAACCAGATCGCGGTGGCTGCCGCCAGGTAAACGCCGTAACCGGCCTGAATCGCCAGCGGTGTGTGCGGGTTGATCACCACGGTGAACAGCGACAGGAAAAACAGCGTGGCTTTGGGGTTCAGGCCGTTGGTCACGAAACCTGAGGTAAATGCGCCGCGTGCGGTGCGCTCGCCGGCTTCCTTGTGCAGGTTTTCAGTGGCAGGTTTCGCCGGCTGCGCGCGCAGCGCCTTGAAGCCGATGTACAGCAGGTAGGCGGCCGCCAGCCATTTCAGCGCGTTGAACAGCATGATCGACTGCGAGACGATCAGGCCGATACCGAGCAGCGAGTAGCCCACGTGCAGGAAAATCGCCGAGCCGACACCCAGCGCCGTCCAGGTCCCGGCGCGACGACCGTGGGTCACGGCCTCACGCACCACCACGGCAAAGTCCGGACCAGGGCTTGCCACGGCAAGCAGGTGAATCAGGGCGACGGTCAAAAACTCTGTCCAGTACATGGGGGGCTCCTTTAGGCCAGGCCGATCAATCGAAGATTTCTTGGTCAAACATCATACCGGTGGCGAGGGAGCTTGCTCCCGCTGGGTTGCGAAGCAGCCCTGAACCCTGCAACCGCGTTTCGTCAGGTGTACCGCGTTGGCGGCTTTGCGACTGCTGCGCACTCGAGCGGGAGCAAGCTCCCTCGCCACAGTTTTGGTGTCTGTTTTAGCTCAGGGCATAACAACTTGTTTCATCTGGTAGGCTCGGCAGAGTACGCCTTCAGACTCCTGCGCAAAAGGTACAGTTAATGACGAACAATCGCCGCGCCGTATTCCTCGACCACAGTTCACTGGACCTCGGTGACCTCGACCTCAGTGGGTTGCAGCAGTGCTTCGATGACTTGCAGCTGCGCTCACTGACCACGCCCGACAACATCGTCGAACGGCTGCAAGGCGCCAGCGTGGCAATCAGCAATAAAGTCCCGCTGAACGCCGAAACCCTCAAGGCCTGCCCCGAACTGCAGCTGATCCTGATCGCCGCCACCGGCACCAACAATGTCGACCTGGCCGCCGCCCGCGCCCAAGGGATTACCGTGAGCAACTGCCAGGGTTATGGCACGCCGTCGGTGGCGCAGCACACGATCATGTTGCTGCTGAACCTTGCCACCCGCCTGAGCGATTACCAGAAAGCCGTCGCTGAAGGTCGCTGGCAGCAGGCCAAACAGTTCTGCCTGCTGGATTTCCCGATCGTCGAACTCGAAGGCAAAACCCTCGGCCTGCTCGGCCATGGTGAATTGGGTGGCGCCGTCGCGCGGCTGGCCGAAGCCTTTGGCATGCGCGTGTTGCTCGGCCAATTGCCTGGGCGGCCGGCCCGCGCCGACCGCTTGCCGCTGGATGAGCTGCTGCCGCAAATCGACGCGCTGACCCTGCACTGCCCGCTCAACGAACATACCCGTAACTTCATTGGTGCCCGCGAACTGGCGCTGCTCAAACCCGGCGCCTTTGTGGTCAATACCGCACGCGGTGGACTGATCGACGAACAAGCCTTGGCCGATGCGTTGCGCAACGGGCATCTGGGCGGCGCGGCGACCGACGTCCTGAGTGTCGAGCCACCCACCGCCGGCAATCCGCTGTTGGCCGCCGACATCCCGCGCTTGATCGTCACCCCGCACAACGCCTGGGGCAGCCGCGAGGCGCGGCAGCGGATCGTCGGTCAACTGACCGAAAACGCCCAAGGCTTCTTCAGCGGTACAGCGCGGCGGGTCGTCAGTTGATAAACTGCCGCACTTTTTTTCAAGGAGCAGAGTATGGATCCGCGCAGTGAAGTACTGCTTCGTCAGGCTGAGTTGTTTCAAGGCGAGTTGCTGCTGGCCGGTTTGCCCGCCGATGACTTGCTGGGCAAATTGCCCAACGCTCACGGCTGGTGCTGGCACGCAGGTGATCAAGCGGCGCTGGACGCACGCTTTGCCGAGCGCAGCCACTTTGGCGTGAATGCTCCGAGCCGCGAATTTGAAACGGCGGTGGTGTTCCTGCCCAAATCCAAGGACCTGACCGATTACATCCTCAATGCCCTCGCCTCGCGCCTGGCCGGTCGCGAGCTGTACCTGGTGGGTGAAAAACGCAGCGGCATCGAAGGCGCGGCCAAACAGCTGAGCCCCTTCGGCAAACCGCGCAAGCTCGACAGCGCCCGCCACTGCCAGCTCTGGCAGGTCACCGTGGCCAATGCGCCCGAGGCCAAATCGCTGGAAAGCCTGGCGCAGGAATACGAACTGCCGCTGGCTGAAGGCCCACTGAAAGTGATCAGCCTGCCGGGCGTGTTCAGTCACGGTCGACTGGATCGCGGCAGCGCGCTGCTGCTCGAACATCTGGACAAACTGCCAAGCGGTCACTTGCTGGATTTCGGTTGCGGTGCTGGCGTGTTGGGCGCGGCGGTGAAACGGCGTTATCCACACAACACCGTCACCCTGCTCGACGTTGATGCGTTCGCCGCTGCCAGCAGTCGCCTGACATTGGCGGCCAACGGCCTGGAGGCCGAGGTGCTGACCGGCGATGGCATCGACGCTGCACCGATGGGTTTGAGCGCAATCCTGAGCAATCCGCCGTTTCATGTCGGGGTTCACACCGATTATCACGCCACGGAGAATCTGCTGCGAAAAGCAGCCAAACACCTGAAAAACGGTGGCGAACTGCGCCTGGTAGCCAACAGCTTCCTGAAGTATCAGCCGCTGATCGAGGAGCATCTCGGTGTGTGTGCGATCAAGGCCGAAGGGCAAGGTTTCCGGATCTATCGGGCCAAGCGCGGCTAGAAATTAGCGCTTGCCGAATGGCTTTTGCCTAGGCAGAATCCGCTCCGTCCTAGGGGAGTAGTCTCCCACGAGCGCCATGCTCGTCCGGCATACGTCAACATACTTGGTCCTCAGACCATGGCGTATGCGACCCAAGCGTCCACTCAGATGGATCGCAGGGTTTGACAAGACCTATGACACGAACACCTTACCCGGGGCGGGAAGGCTGTACGTGTCATAGCCGTGTCGACCCGCCCCTTAGGAAAACCCTGATGCTGGATTCTCTTCTCGTTCCCACCGCCGTCGTTGCCTTGGCTGAAATCGGCGACAAGACGCAACTGCTCGCGCTCATTCTCGCCGCACGCTTTCGCAAACCCTGGCCGATCATCGCCGGTATCGTCGCTGCAACCCTGGCCAACCACGCGGCGGCGGGTGCTGTCGGTGCCTGGTTCGGGAGTTTCTTCTCGGATGCGACGCTGCACTGGATCCTTGCCGCAAGCTTTACCGCGACCGCGCTGTGGACCCTGGTGCCGGACAAGATGGATGAGGACGAAGCCAGCACTGCGCGCAAATTCGGGCCGTTCCTGACCACGCTGATTGCGTTCTTCCTCGCCGAGATCGGTGACAAGACCCAGATCGCCACCGTGATGCTCGCCGCTCAGTACCCTGAGTTGTGGCTGGTGGTCATTGGCACTACGCTCGGCATGCTGATTGCCAACGTGCCGGTGGTGCTGGCGGGTAATTTTGCCGCAGACAAACTGCCCCTGACCCTGATCCGCCGCCTGGCAGCATCGGCGTTCTTCATCCTGGCCATCGTCGCGGTGTACAAGGCGATGCAAAGCAGCGGGTGGGTGTAACACTTTCGACTGACATGTCACTGCCTGGTAGATAACTGTGGCGAGGGGGCTTGCCCCCGTTGGGGTGCGAAGCAGCCCTCACCCCTGCAACCGAGATCCGCCAGATACACCGCACTCGCTGGCTTTGCGACTGCTGCGCACTGGAGCGCCAGCCCGGTCGAACGGGGGCAAGCCCCCTCGCCACAAGAGCTGCACGACTTCAGCTCTTGTGGCTCACTTCAGGATTCAGGATTTTTTGGCCTTCAGGTAAAGCGGCATGACTTTCGGAATCGCTGCCTGGAGCGACGCAACCCGGCTGCTGGACGCCGGGTGAGTGCTCATGAATTCTGGCGGCGAACCTTCGGAAGCCTTGCTCATCTTGTCCCACAGGGTGATCGCCGCGTTCGGGTTGTAGCCGGCGCGGGCGGCCAGTTCCAGGCCGATCAGGTCAGCTTCGTTTTCATTGGCGCGGCTGTTGGGCAAGGTCATGCCGTAGTTGGCCACGGTGTCGGCCAGGGCCAGCGTGTCCTGCCCCAACCCGAGCAAGGCACCAGCTCCCTGCTTGGCCATTTCGATGCCATAGGCCTTGGACATCGCTTCACGACCATGCTCACGCAAGGCGTGGGCGATTTCATGGCCCATGACTGCGGCGATTTCATCGTCAGTGAGTTTCAGGCTGTCGATCAACCCGGTATAGAAAATGATCTTGCCGCCAGGACCGCAGTTGGCGTTGAGCTCGTCACTCTTGATCAGATTGACTTCCCACGTCCACTGCGCCGAATCAGGACGGAAGACCGGTGCCTGCGCGATCAGCCGATTGGCAATCGCCTGGACCCGCTTGGCCTCGCTGCTGTTCTTGTCCAGCACACCCTTGTTGCTCGCCTCACCCACAGTCTTTTGGTAGGACTGGGCATACATCTGGTTGACCTCATCGGTCGACAGCATGCTGAACATGTACTGCTTGCGCTCCACGCCCACCGCGCCGCCGTTGGTGGTGTTGACCGACTGGCAACCACTGAGCAGCAGACTTGCACCCAGTGCACACAAAACCAATGCCTTACTCATGAACAGCCTCCCTGGAAATATGGCGCGTATCCTAGGCGGTGCTTTGTATCAGCGCTAGATACAACAGACATGTAGCACGTCATTTACCGATACATTCCCCCTCACTGTCGCAATAAATTCATAAAACACTGTCCCCGAGAACACACGGGCCTGACACCTGTCTCTATGCGACCCGCACAGATCAAAAACAGTCATCGGCAAAAAAACCGCTCATGGACCGCCTCACGTGCGCCGATACAACCCGGCAGACGTCATATTGCGTGCGGAGTCTTTATGAAATTCAAGTCGATCCAGTTTTCTGTCGCCGCGCTTGCCGGCGCCATTGTGCTCAGCGTGGTGGCTGCGCTGGTGCTGTATGCACTGTTTTCCGGCGCGCGAACCCAGGAGATGGTCCAGCAGCGGACCCAGGCGCAATTCGAGCAAGTCATCGAGCAACGCCTGCGTGGGCTGGCGCAAACCCAGGTCAGCCAGATCCAGCGCGAACTCGAAGCGCCCCTGCTGATCGCCGGCGGTCTGGTTCGGGTCAACGCCTTGATCGGCTCCCAGGATGCCGATGGCAAACCGGCGCTGACCCTCAGCCGCGAACAGTTGATCAGCCTGATCAAGGAAAACGTCGCGAAAAATCCGAAGATTCTCGGCACGTACATCGGCTGGGAGCCGAACGCACTGGATCACAATGACGCGGCCTACATCGGCAGTAAAACCGTCGGCATCGACGCCACCACCGGGCGCTTCCTGCCGTGGTGGTTCCGCAACGACAATGGCACGCTGGGCGTCGACAAGCTGGCGGATGTCAACGACCGTACCGTGTTGTCCACGGGTGTGCGCTCCAGTGAGTACTACCTGTGCTCCCAGGAAAGCAAAAAATCCTGTGTGATCGACCCGGCGCCTTACAAGGTCGGCGACAAAATCGTCATGCTCGCCTCCTTTATTGAACCGATCATGCTCAACGGCACCTTCCAGGGCATCGTCGGCGCTGACTTGTCGGTGAACTTCATTCAGGAAATGCTCCTGGCCGCGAACCAGAAGCTTTATAACGGTGCCGGCGAAATGGCCCTGATTGGCGGCAACCAGCGTCTGGTCGCCTACACCAAGGACCCGAGCAAGTTCGGCGAAAAGGTCAGCGACATCCTCGACGCCACTCAGGTTGCCAACCTCGGCAAGCTCAATCGCGGCGAAGTGACCTATAACGTCGACAAGGCCAATGGCAGGATCGAGCTGTACCTGCCATTCGGTATTGGTCAGACCGATGCACGCTGGACCCTGCTGCTGCAATTACCGTTGAACGCGGTCATGGCCGACCTGCAACAACTGCAAGGCGACCTGAACACCCAACGCAAGGCCGACACCTTTGGCATGGCCATGGTCGGTCTGGTGATTGCCGGCCTGGGCTTGCTGGTGATCTGGCTGGTGGGCCACGGTATCGCCCGACCGCTGAAGCAGATGGTCGCGATGCTCGATGACATCGCCCAGGGCGAAGGTGACCTGACGCGCCGCCTGAGCAGCGACCGCGCCGACGAACTCGGCTCGATCGCCAAGGGCTTCAATACCTTCCTCGCCAAGTTGCAGGCGATGATCACCCAAGTGGTGACCTCGGTGCAGAGCGTCAGCGATTCGTCCGAACACACCGCCGACATCGCCATTCGCACCAACCTCGGCGTGCACAAGCAAATGGCCGAAATCGATCAGGTGGCCACCGCAGTGCAGGAAATGACCGCCACCGCCCAGGACGTGGCGCGCAATGCGACCCAGGCTGCCCAAGCCGCCAGCCACGCGGATCAGGCCGCCGCCCAAGGCATGCAGATCGTGCGCGACACCTCGACCTCGATTGGCGTGCTCGCGGTGGAAATCGGTAAAGCGGTCGGCGTGGTGCAAACCCTGGCCAAGGACAGCGAGAACATCAACGCGATCCTGATCGCCATTCGCGGGATTGCCGAACAGACTAACTTGTTGGCGTTGAACGCGGCCATCGAAGCCGCCCGCGCCGGTGAGCAAGGCCGGGGTTTTGCGGTGGTGGCCGATGAAGTGCGCAACCTGGCGCAGAAAACCCAGCAGGCAACTGAAGAAATCCAGTCGATGATTCAGCAGTTGCAGCAAGGCACGCGCGACGTGGTGCGGGTGATGGAAGACAGCCAGAACAAGACCGACGAAAGCGTGCAGCACGCGGCCAAGGCAGCGCAGGCGCTGGAGACCATCACTCAGGCGGTGTCGGTAATCAACGACATGAACACCCAGATCGCCAGCGCCGCCGAAGAGCAAAGCGCGGTTGCCGATGACATCAACCGCAACGTGATCAATATCGGTCAGGTGGCCAACGAAGTCGCGGGCGGCGCGGATGAATCGAGCGCGGCCAGCGCCGACCTGACCAAACTGGCCGAGCAGCAGCGGCGGTTGATCAATCAGTTCAAGGTCTAGAAATCGCCGGAAGGTCCTGCGGACCTTATCGCGGGCAAGCCTTGCTCCTACAGAGGTGATCGGACCGCATAAAATGGCATGCCGCAGCACCGTAGGAGCAAGGCTTGCTCGCGATGGCGTCAGCACAGGCGCCACCCATCAGCCCGGCGTCAGGCATTCCGGCGCATTGAGTTTCGGATCATTCACCAGGTTCGCCAGCACCCGTTCGCGCAAGGCGGCAGGTTCGCTGGCAAGCAGCGCCTGCAAGGTGTGCAACGGGGTTTCGGGGTTGAGCCAGGCCTCTTGACCAGCGGCATCGAGAATCAACGGACGACGCTGATTCGAGGCGGCCTGAGTCACCACCGCCGTGCTCAGCCACACCTGTTCCTGCACCGGATACGCTTCCCAGATCGCCGCAAAAAACAGCGCCGAACCTTCGCCTGGCGTCAGCCAGTACGGGCGTTTACGGGTAGTGCCACGCCATTCATAGAAGCCGTTGGCCGGCAGCAGGCAGCGGCGCTGACGGAAAGCTTCGCGAAACATCGGTTGCTCGGCGACGGTCTCTGCCCGCGCATGGGCCGGGGTCTTCGACAGATCGGTCAGCCACGGCGGCGTCAGCCCCCAACGCGCGCGGGCCAGCGTGCGCTGCCCCGCCTCGGCGCGCAGGATCAGCACCGAATCATTGGGCGAAATATTCCACTGCGCCTGCTGATCGGCCGGGAAGCCGGGCAAGGCCGCGAACGCGGGGTTCCAACGAAACAGGGCAAAACGTCCACACATGGGGCAACACGACTCTGAACAAAAACGGACGTCAGCCTAACAGACCAGGACGTCGGGAAAGCTATCCGGTTCGTCGCCGGGCATCGGCAGCGCGGCATTGTACGCAGCGATCAACTCGCGTGCGTATTGCGCCTGATCGTTATCCACCGCCAGTCCAAGCAGCCCGAACACCGGCAACTCGCCCGCACCGCCCAGCAGATCACGCCCCACCAGATGCGCCTCGACCCCTTCGCTGGCCAGCATTCCTTGCAGCAACTCGCCTTCCATCAGGTTTTCCGGTTCGTAGATGCGCTGCATAGAAGCCACCCTTCACTCGTTTTCGCTGTGAACCTCGAGCATCCATTCATGACCATCGGTCTGCAGAGTAAATGTGATAGGTCGACAACACACGGGGCAATCCTCGATATACGTCTGATCCCCTCCCGACAAATCCAGAACCGCCTCTGACTCTTCACCACAATAAGGACATTCGTAGCGCTCGGTTTCCAGCATCGCGGTCTCCCAAGTGACTTGTGCGTATAATCGCCGGTCTATTTGCAGGGCCATTTTTGTTTGAGCGTATTTTTCAGACTGTACACCTGCCGTAATCGATCCAATCCATTACTTACCCTAGCCGTTTCTAACAAGAGAGCATGATGGGCGAATTCGATGCCATCCGACCTTACGACGACAGCGAAGTCCCAGCGGTGCTGGCACGGTTGCTGGGCGACAAGGCGTTTCTAGATATCCTCACCCACTTCCGCTTCCCGCGTTTTGCCGGTGCTTTTGGCTGGATGCTCAAACCACTTATAGCTTATCGGCTGCGCCGTGAGTTTGCCGGCGTCCGTTCGGTTGCAACCTTGCAGGACAAGGTCGAGTTTTATGTCGACCACACCATCGAGCGGGCCACCGACGGCGTGACCTATACCGGCGTCGAGCAATTCAAGTCCGGCCGCGCCTATCTGTTCCTGGCCAACCACCGTGACATCGTGATGGACCCGGCCTTCGTCAACTACGCGATCTACCACGCCGGCCTGCCGACGCCGCGCATCGCGATTGGCGACAACCTGCTGCAAAAGCCCTTCGTCAGCGATCTGATGCGCCTGAACAAGAGCTTTATCGTGCACCGCTCCATCAGCGGTCGGCGCGAGAAGATGGCGGCGTATCAGTTGCTCTCGGCCTATATCAATCACTCGATCCTCAACGACTGCCAGTCGATCTGGATCGCCCAGGCCGAAGGCCGCGCCAAGGACGGTGACGACCGTACCGAGTCGGCGATCCTCAAGATGTTCCACATGAGCCGCAAGGACGAGCCGTTTGGCGAGGTCATCCAGTCGCTGAACCTGACGCCGGTGTCGATCAGCTACGAGTACGACCCGTGCGATCAGGCCAAGGCCCGCGAGCTGTATATCCGCGCCACCACCGGTAGCTACACCAAGGTGCCCGGCGAGGACGATGCAAGCATCGCCAAAGGCATCACCGGCTACAAAGGCCGGGTCCACGTGAACTTCGCGGCACCGATCAGCGAGCTGTTCGAAGACACCAAGCAACTGGCAATCGAGATGGACCGGCAGATCCTCGGCGGTTACCGGTTGTTCCCGGTGCACTACCTGGCATACGCCCAATGGAGCAACGCCGACCCGCAACTGCAGGTGCCGAGCGCAGCCACACTGTTCCCGGCCGAGGAACTGGCCAAGGCCCAGCAAGAATGGCAAAGCCGCCTCGATGCCTGCCCCGAGGAACATCGGCCGTTCCTGGTGCTGCAATACGCAACACCGGTGCGCAATCAGTACCGGGTCAAAGCGGGTTTGCCGCTGTAAGGTTTCGGCTGAATACAAAAACGGCGCCTCGAGGCGCCGTTTTCATGTGCGATGCGAATCTCAAAAATGCCGGCTGATCCACGACAGCAGTAGCGCCAAGGCCAGGCAGGCAAAGCCGAAACGGTAGCAAAACCGGTTCAGGCGCAGTGTCGCGCTTTCCGGAAACAGCAGCGGTTCATCGATCGCCCGTACCGCGCTTTGTGCCTCCAGGTTCTTCAGCGCCAGCCGCTCGCGGCGACGGGTCACGTGCAACAGCCAGGCACCGGGCAAGGCGATCAACAACGCAAAAAGATTCATCAGGCTCCCGGGATGAGCGCTGACAGCAGACCAGCTCATATGCAGCGACATCATGCCCCTCACGTAAAAAACAGCACTTGTGGCCTGAAAACAGCGGCAAGTGGCCAGACGCTTTTTACGCCCCGCACTTTGCACTCCAGTGACCGGTAATTTACTGATTAATGCGCACTGTCACCTGAACGTCACCTTAACAAGCCAGTCTGTCGCCCCTCGAAACCGACACGGAGCCTGTCATGCTGCACGCAGAAATCCAGGATCGCCTCTACCTCATCACCCAAAGCGACGAACAACAAAACCTCGTCGGCAGCCTCGCCTTCAACGTCCAGGACCGCCACTGGCTCGTCTACTGCGCCCTGGGCGGCCACCCACACGCCGACCTGCCGGAAACCGACCTGTTGACCGGCGTGAGCATGCTGGATTTCTATGTAGAAGCGGCCTAGAAGCCGCGCCCCTCCCCCACCACTCAGGCCGGCCGGCAGGCCGCCGTGCTTTGCTGTTGATCTTGATCCACCCGCCCCTATCGGAAGGCCGAGCGCAGGTGTTCATCAGGGGGTGGGCGCGCAGCGCCGTACGGCGCAGCCGGACACATCGAGAGGAGGTCGTCGCGAAGCAGACCGTAGGCGATGCCCCCTGATGGACACCGTAGCGAGGGAACGCCGAGCCTAAGCGAGGTGCCGTACGCTTGGGGCGAAGACCTTTGCTTCCTTTGGGGCGTCTGCCAAAGGGAGTCGCTGTAAGAGCGAAACCGTAAGTGGCCGTTACCGCAGGAATGGATATGTACACCTGCAAGAGATTGGTCGGCTGTCAGGCCGCCATCGCGGGCAAGCCCGGCTCCCACAATGGATTGGTGTACACCTGCTTAGAGATAGGCCGGCTGTCAGGCCGCCATCGCGGGCAAGCCCGGCTCCTACAGAAAGCCTCCCCCCAAAAAACCGGCAGGCACAAAAAACCCCGGAGCCATCACTGACACCGGGGTTTTGAGGATAACCAGCCGTTATTGGGCGAGCATCTGACCCACCGTCGGATCCTTGAACAACCGGGTCAACGCATCGCTCAACACATCACTCACCAGCTTGGTGTTGGTTTCCTGATTCGGCGCCATACCAAAACGCTGATTCAGCGACGCCGCATAACGGCCACTGTAACGATGGTTGGCATTCTGCACATCAGAGCGGAAAGCCGCGCCAATAGTCGCCTCAGTCACATACATGCCTTCTTTGGGCGACTGATACGTCAGTTCTGCCAGCGTCACCGTCAACTGCGGCACGTTGTAAGCATTAGGCGTTGGCGTGAAACCCAGCAAACGCACAGCCGCTTCGGCCTGGGCCTGCAGCTTCGGCAGGATTTGCGCACCTTGCACCGTGATTGCGCTGGTTTCAGGGTACAGGCCACCACGAGTGCCCAAGGTTGGCGACGGACGGCCATCAACCACCCTCACCACCACCGGCTGACCATGTCCGACCGGCGCCAACTGAGTCGTCAGTTTCGGCTCCGGGGCTAGTTGTTGCGGGCTGTTGGCGCAGCCAACCAGGGTCAAGCTGGTCACAGTGATCAAACCGAACAACAGGCGTTGCAACATGCGCTACTCTCCAGATACAAATACAGACAGACCCGCAGTATAGCGGGGGGCAGCACCTTCGAACCAGCAACCCTGAACACTTGCTGAAGAGATACGCAATGTCACGTGTATCGGGTGCTCCGTAACGCCAGTGTCATGCCACACTGCTAACTTCAAGGCCGTCTCACCTCGAGGGCATTGCCATGCAATTTCTTTGGTTGCTGTTTGCTTCACGCCGCAAATATCGCTACTTCGCCCAGCTCGACAGCAATCAATGCTGCCTGGCGTTCAAGCACTGTCGCGTGCCGCCAGAGGGCGATGGTTGGGTGGAAATCGAAGAGATTCGTCTCAACTGGCTGCACCAGCCGCTGCCGGCCAGCGCCCGTCTGAGCCCGCGCAATGCTCATGCACGGTTGCATGCCGTTTAGCCCACCTGACCGAACGGCTAATAAAAGTCATTAAACACGACCATTTCCCTGCGTTTCTTCGCTACAATCTCCCCCCGATTATAAGGACGTCTCCTGATCGGGCCTCGCAGCATCGTCAATGCGCTTGTATTGACAACCCCCGCACCGCCCACAGAGAGCCGCCCACACAGATCGAGTGAAGCTGGCGAGCTTGCTGTTTATCCTGCAAACCACCACTTTTCGCGAATCTGCCAGAGCTGTCGTTACGCTCGGTCACTGAGCTGTTTGCCCGTTTTGCCTGCCCTGTATCCCATGGCGGCAATCCATGCGGACACGGTGCCAGGCTGGGACAGCCCTTTTTTGAGGTTCACGTCTTCAAAAGAGCGTGAAAAAAACGGGTTTTCACAACTTCACAAGAGTGTGGCGAGCAAATGAATAGTTTTGCGTCTGAATATGCACCATTAGCGTCTACAACAGCCCAACGACACAGGACCGAGTACTCCTCAAGAACTGGAGCCTGAAGCCTGTCCACTACGGATTTGGTTGCACAAACGGACGTATCGACCATAAGTCGAATTGCCTCCCGCGCGCTGAAGTGAGTTCATAGGAACCCTGAGCCCGGTAGGTAGCGTCTGTCGAAGTTGCAAAAAATTGCGAAGATTCGGACATGGCGATCCTGGCCATGGGTGACCCGGGGCTCTACAGAGCATGCCCCGTCACGCCTGGCAGCTATGCCGACAATTTGGTGCTGCAGATTTTGGAGACGCGTTAAATGGCGCATAACGAAGCAGTCGACGTAGTACTGGTTGGGGCCGGCATCATGAGTGCCACCCTTGCTGTATTGCTCAAAGAGCTCGACCCCGCGATCAAGCTGGAAGTCGTCGAGCTGATGGATTCCGGTGCCGCGGAGAGTTCCAACCCGTGGAACAACGCCGGTACCGGTCACGCCGGGCTATGTGAGCTGAACTACACGCCACAGGCCGCTGACGGCAGCGTCGACATCAAGAAAGCCGTGCACATCAACACCCAGTTCGAGGTGTCGAAGCAGTTCTGGTCCTACCTGACCCGAAAAGGCACCTTCGGCTCGTCGAAATCCTTCATCAGCCCGGTCCCGCACCTGAGCTTCGTGCAAGGTGACGCAGGCGTTTCATTCCTCAAGGAACGTTTCAAGGTGCTGAGCAAGCACCACGCCTTCTCCGAGATGGAGTACACCGAAGACAAGGCAAAAATGGCCGAATGGATGCCATTGATGATGCCTGGTCGTCCGGCCGACGAAGTCATCGCCGCAACCCGCGTGATCAACGGCACCGACGTCAACTTCGGCGCCCTGACCAATCAACTGCTCAAGCACCTGACCAGCGCACCCGATGCCCAGGTCAAGTACTGCAAGCGCGTGACCGGTCTCAAGCGCAACGGCAACGGCTGGACCGTCAGCATCAAGGACGTCAACAGCGGCAACAGCCGCGAAGTCGACGCCAAGTTCGTCTTCCTCGGTGCTGGCGGCGCGGCCTTGCCGTTGTTGCAGGCTTCAGGTATCGAAGAAAGCAAAGGTTTCGGCGGTTTCCCGATCAGCGGCCAATGGCTGCGTTGCGACAACCCGGAAGTGGTCAAGCACCACCAGGCCAAGGTCTACAGCCAGGCAGCAGTGGGTTCGCCACCGATGTCGGTGCCGCACCTGGACACCCGTGTCGTCGATGGCCAGAAGTCCCTGCTGTTCGGACCTTACGCCGGCTTCACCACCAAGTTCCTCAAGCACGGTTCGTTCATGGACCTGCCGATGTCAGTTCGCCTCGGCAACATCGGCCCGATGCTGGCCGTGGCGAAAAACAACATGGACCTGACCAAGTACCTGGTCAGCGAAGTGATGCAGTCGATGGAACAACGCCTGGAATCGCTGCGCCGCTTCTACCCTCAGGCCAAAGCCGAAGACTGGCGTCTGGAAGTCGCTGGCCAACGCGTGCAGATCATCAAGAAAGACCCGAAAAAAGGCGGCATCCTGCAGTTCGGTACCGAACTGGTTGCGGCCAAGGACGGATCGCTTGCCGCGCTGCTCGGTGCCTCGCCTGGCGCCTCGGTCACCGTGTCGATCATGCTTGAGCTGATCGAAAAATGCTTCCCGAACAAAGCCAAGGGTGAGTGGGCAGCCAAGCTGGCCGAAATCTTCCCGGCCCGGGAAAAAGTCCTGGAAACCGATGCTGCGCTGTATCGCAAGATCAATGCGCAGAACAACATCGCGCTGGAACTGGTTGAAGAAAGCAGCGAGACCCCAAGCTTCGCTTGAGGCCCCCGCATAAAAAAACGCCCCGTTCTCGTTGAGAGCGGGGCGTTTTTTTATGGCTTTTGAAAGATCTTAGCCGCGAGCTTTCTGGATCAACTCGATGTAGTCGGCGGCATTACGCTGATCCTGGATCAGGGCAACGAAGTCCTTGCCGTGCTCGTCCTTGCCGTCCAGGTCATAACCGGCCTCGACGAAGAACGCCAGGAAACGCTCGAAATCGTCGATACGCAGGCCACGGTAGGCCTTGATCAGTTTGTGCAGGGACGGTGATGTCGCGTCGACCGGTTCAAAATCGAGGAACAATTTGATCTGCGCATCGCCGATCTCGTCACCAATCACCTGTTTCTTATCTTTACGCATTGCCGACTCCAGCTCGCAGACATCTCACGGGGCGGGCAGTTTACCCCCGCCCCGCCCCAAGCCTCAACGACCAGCACTCAATGCGTGCGCCCGGACAATGCGCCTGGCGGAAAAGCGCTTGGTGCGCTGACGCGCTCGTATACAATATTCGCCATCACGCCTGCCGGGATTCATTCACGTGCCTCTACCCAGCTTCAATGCCCCCAATCTGGGGATTGTGCCTTCAGCGTCGGAAGTCATCGTCAAGCATCTGCGCGAGGCCATCATCGGCGGTCACTTTGCCGAAGACGAACCAATCCGTCAGGACGATATCGCCCGCTTGTTCAACGTCAGCAAGATCCCCGTGCGCGAGGCGCTCAAACGCCTTGAGGCGGAAGGCCTGGTGCAGTTTCAACGCAACAAGGGCGCGGTGGTGACGAAGATTTCCGAGCCCGAGCTGGCGCAGATCTTTGAAGTCCGGGTGCTGCTGGAGGTCCAGGCGATTCGCCTGGCCGTGCCGAACATGACCGAAGCCACGTTCGCCCGCGCCGAAAGCATCTGTGCCGAGTTCCTCGACGAAAACAACATCGGGCGCTGGGCCGAGTTGAACTGGGCGCTGCACGCCTGCCTCTACGAGCCGGCGCAGCGGCCGTTCCTGCTCAACCTGATTCGCTCGATTCACGACAAGGTCGAACGCTACCTGCGCATGCAGATGAGTTTTTCCGAAGGCAAGGACCGTGCGGACCACGAGCACCGCGAGATTATCGCCGCGTGCCGGGCCGGTGATGCCGACAAAGCCGCCGAACTGATCGAGCAACACATCATTGGCGTGTGCCGCACGCTCTATGAACACCTGCCCAATGCCCCCGCGCGGATCTGATCGGGTGTGCCGATTTCGTCATCGGTAACGGTTAAAACCCTCAAGCCATCCCGCGCCTCAAACGCCAGTCTTGTACAGACATTTCCTGTGCAAGGTGGCGCCCTTCATGAAACGTATCCACGTCCTCGATTCTCACACTGGCGGTGAACCGACACGCCTGGTGATCGCCGGTTTCCCGGAACTGGGCAGCGGCTCCATGGCCGAACGCAAGCGCCGCCTCGCCGAAGAGCACGACCACTGGCGCACCGCCACGGTACTTGAACCGCGCGGCAGCGATGTGCTGGTTGGCGCCCTGCTCTGCGAGCCGCAAGATCCCGAAGCCTGTGCCGGGGTGATTTTCTTCAATAACAGCGGTTACCTCGGCATGTGCGGTCACGGCACGATTGGCCTGGTGGCCTCGCTGGCGTATCTCGAACGCATCGAGCCCGGCGTGCACCGGATCGAAACCCCGGTCGGCACGGTCGAGGCGACCTTGCATGAGGATCGCTCGGTCAGCGTGCGCAACGTCCCGGCCTATCGCTATCGCAAGGCCGTGCCGCTGACACTGCCGGGTTACGGCACCGCCAGCGGCGACATCGCCTGGGGCGGCAACTGGTTTTTCCTGATCGCCGACCACGGCCAACGCATCGCCAGCGACAACCTCGAAGCCCTGACCGCCTACACTTGGGCAGTCCGCGAAGCGCTGGAGAACCAGGGCATTCGCGGCGAGGACGGCGGCGAAATCGATCACATCGAGCTGTTTGCCGACGACCCGGTGGCCGACAGCCGCAACTTTGTCCTCTGCCCTGGCAAAGCCTACGACCGCTCGCCGTGCGGCACCGGCACCAGCGCCAAGCTGGCGTGCCTGGCAGCCGACGGCAAATTGCAGCCCGGTGAAGTCTGGCGCCAGGCCAGTGTGATCGGCAGCCAGTTCGAAGCCAGCTACGAGCGGCTCGACGAACAGCGCATCATTCCGACGATTCGCGGTCGCGCCCACATGAGTGGCGAGAGCCACTTGTTGCTGGAGGAAGACGACCCGTTCGTGTGGGGCATCGGTTCATGAATGCCGACGTCATTGTCATCGGCGCCGGTATTGTTGGCAGTGCCTGTGCCTTTGAGCTGGCGCAACGCGGGCTCGACGTGCTGGTGCTCGACAGCCAGCGCGGCGGCGCCACGGCAGTCGGCATGGGTCACCTGGTGGCGATGGATGACAACCCGGCCGAACTGGCGCTGAGCCAATACTCCATTGAACTCTGGCGGCAATGGAAGCCACGTCTGGACCCCGATTGCGCCTACCGCAATTGCGGCACGCTGTGGCTGGCCGCCAATGACGAGGAAATGGCCGGCGCCGAGCACAAACGCCAGACGCTCAAGGCCCGCGGCATCGCCTGCGAAATGCTCGACCCGCGTGCACTCTACGAAGCCGAGCCAATGCTCCGTCCCGGCCTGAGTGGCGCGTTGAAGGTCAGCGGTGACGGCATTCTCTATGCGCCAAACGCCGCGCACTGGCTGCTCAAGCAAAGCGCTGGGCGGATCACTCGGCGCACGGTCGAGGTCACGCAGGTCGACGGCAATCAGTTGCGCTTGAGCAGCGGCGAGCGGCTGCGTGCCGAAGCGGTGGTGCTGGCCAACGGCATTCACGCCACCGAGCTGTGCCCCGACCTGCCGATTCGCCCGAAGAAAGGCCATCTGCTGATCACCGACCGTTACCCCGGCAAGATCCATCACCAACTGGTCGAACTGGGCTATGTCACCAGTGCTCACGCCAGCGAAGGCACCTCGGTGGCCTTCAATGCCCAGCCACGTCCGACCGGGCAACTCTTTCTCGGCTCATCGCGTCAGTTCGACACCACCGACTTGAGCGTCGAACCGGCCGTGTTGGCGCGCATGCTGCGGCGGGCGATCGACTATTTGCCGGAACTGGCCAGGATGAACGCTATCCGCAGTTGGACCGGCCTGCGCGCGGCCACGCCCGATGGCTTGCCGCTGCTCGGCGAACACCCACAGCAAGCAGGTTTGTGGCTGGCGGCCGGGCATGAAGGATTGGGCGTGACCACCGCCCCCGGCAGCGCACAGCTGTTGGCCGCGCAGCTGTGTAATTCCACCCCGGCCATCGACCCGACGCCTTACCTGCCGGGGCGTTTCCTGTCCACTGCACAAGGGTTACGCGCATGATTGAAGTGAGTCTCGACGGCCGCAGCGTAACGGTCGATGCCGGCACGACGGTTGCGGCGCTGCTCTATCTGGCAGGCGACGGCTGCAGTCGAACCTCGGTCAGCGGTCAGCGCCGGGCACCTTTTTGCGGGATGGGGGTTTGCCAGGAGTGCCGGGTGAACATCGACGGTCAGCGCCGCCTCGCCTGCCAGACCACCTGCCGCACAGGCATGCGCGTGGAGACCCGGCCATGAACGTCGAGCTGCTGATTATCGGCGCAGGACCGGCAGGCATGGCGGCCGCGTTGGCCGCCGCACCGAGCGGCGCACGCATCGCCATCATCGATGACAACCCGGCGCCCGGCGGGCAAATTTGGCGTGATGGGGTTAACGCACACTTGCCGGCCAGTGCCCAGGCTCATCGCCAGAAACTCGCAGCGGCGAGTAACGTGCAGGTGTTCAATTCGACACGCGTGGTCGCCTTGGCCGGCCCGAAAAAACTGTTGCTGGAAGACCCCGAGCACGGCTGGATCATTGAGTACGAACAACTGATTCTGTGCACCGGCGCCCGTGAACTGTTGCTGCCGTTTCCTGGCTGGACCTTGCCCGGTGTCACCGGCGCGGGCGGGCTGCAAGCGCTGATCAAGGGCGGCATGCCGGTGGCTGGCGAACGGCTGGTGATTGCCGGCAGTGGTCCGTTGCTGCTGGCCAGCGCCGCTACCGCGAAAAAGGCTGGCGCTCAGGTTTTGCAGATTGCCGAACAAGCGCCACTGAGTGCGGTCGCCAGGTTCGCCTTGCAACTGCGCAAATGGCCGGCCAAAGGCCTGCAAGCGGTTCAACTGTTTGATCGTCACTACCGCTGCGACAGTCATGTCCTCGAAGCCTATGGCGACAGTCACCTGCAAGGCGTTCGCCTGAACCGTCAGGGGCGGATCGTCGACATCCCCTGTGAGCGACTGGCCTGCGGCTTCGGCCTGATCCCCAATACCCAATTGGCCCAAGCGCTGGGCTGCGAATTAAAGGACGACGCAATTGCCGTCGACACCAGCCAGCTCAGTAGCCTGAACGGGCACTATGCCGCGGGCGAATGCACAGGTTTCGGAGGCAGTGAACTGGCGCTGGTCGAAGGTGCCATCGCTGGGCTGATGGCCGTTGGCGAAGTGCAGCAGGCCCGCGCACTCTGGCCGCAACGGCAACACTGGCAAGCGTTCGCCGATCAGTTACGGCGCAGCTTTGCCCTGCGCGATGAACTCAAACAACTGGCCAGACCCGATACGCTGATCTGCCGTTGTGAAGACGTGGCGCTGTCGGCGCTCAAGACTTGCACCGGCTGGAACCAGGCTAAACTGCACACCCGTTGCGGCATGGGCGCCTGCCAGGGGCGAGTCTGTGGCGCGGCGACCCGTTACCTGTTCGACTGGCCACAACCGGCGCCACGCCCGCCGTTTTCCCCAACGCGCATCGATACGCTGTTGCAGCTTGCCGAGCTTCCCAATGGCGCGTCCGTCACCGTAGAGTAAGGCCCTCATCCCTGCGGGCCGCCACCAGATGACGTTCCCCCTGACATTGCCCTGCCCCCGCGACCTGCCCGAGCTATTGGGCAGTTTGCAACTGATTACTCCGCTGCTCGATGCCATGCCCGGCGTGGTGTTCTTCATCAAGGACACCGCCGCCCGCTACGTGCTGATCAATCAGACCCTGGCCCAGCGCTGCGGCGCCAAAGAGCCCAACGCGCTTCTCGGCAAGACAGCTGAGCAGGTGTTTCCCTCGCACTTCGGCCCGCATTACACCGAGCAGGACCGGCGAGTACTGAGTGACGGCAGCCCGTTGAGCGATCAGCTGGAGTTGCACCTTTATCCCGGACGCGAACCTGGCTGGTGCCTGACCCACAAACTGGCACTGCGCGATACACAGGGCCGCATTATCGGCATGGCGGGGATTTCCTACGATCTGCTCGCCCCCCAGTCCAGTCATCCGGCTTACGAAAAACTCGCGGCGGTCGACGGGCATATCCGCGAGCACTACGCACAACACATTGCGCTCGGTGAGCTCACAGCCCTCAGCGGGTTTTCCGTGGCGCAACTGGAGCGCCTGTGCAAACGGATCTTCCAACTGACACCCCGGCAGATGATTCACAAGGCACGCTTGGGTGCAGCCACGCAACTGCTGTCGGGCGAACTGCCGATCACCGAGATCGCCCTGCGCTGCGGCTACACCGACCACAGCGCCTTCAGCCGCCAGTTCAAGGCGCTCACCGGCGTGTCCCCTTCGCAGTACCGCGACAACCATCGCTGACTGTTACCCGTTACTGCGCACCCCGCCAAACCCTGCTCCCTTTTGTGACACGACACCCGTCGTCGAGGCGTCCGTCTTTGCCGCGTATGTCCCTGGCCGGAATCTGCGTCGCTGGCGGCTGGCGTCTGTTTCGGGCCTTGCAGGCCGTCGAAGGTTTAACCCGATGTGGCTCGCGGTTTTTTGGCACATCCAGTGCATATCAAATATCGTATACGAAATTCTAAATACACATTTGATAAGAACTGCCCAACGCTCGACACCATCCGACAACGAGGCCCCTTATGAAAAATCCTGCACCCGCCGTCTTCATTACCGCCCTGCTGAGCAGCGCGTTCATCGCCCAGGCCCAGGCCGACAAACTCGACGACATCATCGAGTCCGGCAGCTTGCGTTGTGCGGTCACCCTGGACTTCCCGCCGATGGGTTTTCGCGATGAGAAGAATATCCCGGCCGGCTTCGATGTCGACTACTGCAACGACCTGGCAAAAACCCTCGGGGTCAAAGCCGAGATTGTCGAGACCCCGTTCCCTGACCGAATCCCGGCACTGGTTTCCGGCCGCGCCGACGTGATCGTCGCCTCCACCTCCGACACCCTGGAGCGGGCCAAGACCGTGGGCATGACCATTCCCTACTTCGCCTTCCAGATGGTGGTGCTGACCCGCAGCGACGCCGGGATCAAATCCTACGATGACCTCAAGGGCCACTCGGTGGGCGGCCCGGCCGGCACGTTTGAAGCCATCGCACTGGAAAACGACGTGAAAAAATGGGCCAACGCCAAGGGCGCTTTCCATGCCTACCAGTCGCTGGCCGACGCGGTGCTTGCGCTGAGCCAGGGGCAGATCGACGCGACGACCGTGACCTCGACGGTCGCCTCGTCGCTGATCAAGTCCGGCAAGTACAAAAACCTCAGCGTCGCCGGCACCGCTCCGTATGACATCGACTACGTGTCGCTGGGCGCCAAGCGCAATGAGTTCGGCCTGATCAACTACCTGAACCTGTTCGTCAATCACCAGGTGCGCTCCGGGCGGTATCAGGAGTTGTTCGCGCAATGGGTCGGCGGCACCGCGCCACAGCTGACGGCCAGCGGCGTGTATCGCTAAGGACTGCATAGCCGAGGGGATGGGCTGGCCCTGAATGTCAGTCAAGTGCAGAACCTGTGGCGAGGGAGCTTGCTCCCGCTGGGGCGCGGAGCGGCCCTGAAAATGGGACTGCTACGCAGTCCAGCGGGAGCAAGCTCCCTCGCCACAGGTTCTGCGTTTAGCTGATAGATATTCAGGATAAACCCGGCCCCCAAACCAGTTGAAAACCAAGGAACTCCTTTGATGTTCGACTACACCTTCCATTGGCGCGCCGCCTTCCAGGCGTTGCCGGAAATGCTCGACGGCGCGCGGATCACTCTGGAAATCGCGGTGCTGTCGATGTTGGCCGGCACGCTGATCGCCATGTTCCTGGCCCTCGGCCAACTGTCCGATAAGCGCCTGTTGCGGGCGATGGCCGCCAGTTGGGTGTCGATTGCACGTAACACGCCAGCCCTGTTTCAGGTGTACATCCTGTACTTCGGCCTCGGCGCCTTTGGCATTCACATGGGCTCATGGCTGGCATTGCTGATCGGCATCACCTTCAACAACGCCGGCTACCTGGCGGAGACCTTTCGCGGCGGCCTCAACGCCGTGCCGGAAACCCAACTGCGCGCAGCCCGCTCACTGGGCATGAGCGCACCGAAGGCTTATCGGCTGGTGGTCCTGCCGCAATTGCTGCGCGTGGTGTTTTACCCGCTGACCAATCAAATGGTCTGGGCCTTGCTGATGACGTCACTGGGCGTGGTGGTCGGCCTGACCAGCGACCTGACCGGCGTGACCCAGGCGCTGAACGTGAAGACCTTTCGCACCTTCGAGTTCTTCGCCATCGCCGCCGTCCTCTACTTCGTCCTGGCCAAGCTGGTGGTGTTGATCGCCCGCCTGCTGGCCTGGCGTTTGTTTCGGTACTAGGAGGTCTGCATGTACACCTCAAGTTTTACCTCGGGCGACTTCCTCTACCTGCTGCAAGGCGCCGGCACCACGCTGTTGCTGACGTTCTGGGCAATGTTGATCGGCACGTTGCTGGGTGTCGCCTGTGGCCTGGTTCGGGCCTTGCTGCCGCGTGTGAGTCTGCCGCTGGCCTGGGTGCTGGACGTGTTTCGCAGCGTGCCGTTGCTGATCCAGTTTGTGCTGCTCAACTCGTTCAAGTCGATCGTCGGCCTGAACTGGAGCGCGTTCACCGTGGCCTGCGTGATCCTCGGCGCCTACTCCACCGCCTACTGCGCAGAAATCGTTCGCGGCGGCGTGCTCTCGGTGCCGTTGAGCACACGGCGAGCTGCCCGTTCGCTGGGCCTCAGTCACCGCCAGGACTTGCTGCACATTGTCCTGCCGATGGCCACGCGGGTGGCGTTTCCGGGCTGGATCAACCTGACACTGGCGGTCATGAAAGACACCTCGCTGGTGCTCTGGATCGGCATCGTCGAATTGCTGCGCGCTTCGCAAACCATCGTCACCCGGCTCCAGGAACCGTTGTTCGTACTGGCCCTGGCCGGCCTTATCTACTACGTCATGAGCCTGGTGATCGCTCGTCTGGGTGCGCGGCTCGAACAGAGGTGGCAGGAAAATGATTGAGATCGAGAACGTTCGTAAATCCTTCGGCAACCTGGAAGTCGTCAAGGGTGTCGACCTGACCGTGAACAAAGGCGAAGTGCTGTCGATCATCGGTGGCTCGGGCTCGGGAAAATCGACCTTGCTGATGTGCATCAACGGCCTGGAAGCCATTCAGGGTGGGCAGATCCGTGTCGACGGCACATCGGTGCATGCCAGCGGCACTGACCTGAACAAGTTGCGGCAGAAAATCGGCATCGTCTTCCAGCAATGGAACGCCTTCCCGCACCTCACGGTGATGGAAAACGTGATGCTCGCCCCGCGCAAGGTGCTCGGCAAAAGCCGTCAGGAGGCTGAAGAAATCGCCGTGCGGCAACTGACCCACGTGGGCCTCGGCGACAAGCTCAAGGTGTTTCCGAGCAAGCTCTCCGGCGGTCAGCAACAGCGCATGGCGATTGCCCGGGCGCTGGCCATGTCGCCGGACTACATGCTATTCGACGAGGCCACTTCGGCCCTCGACCCGCAACTGGTCGGTGAAGTGCTGGACACCATGCGCCTGCTCGCCGAGGAAGGCATGACCATGGTCCTGGTGACCCACGAAATCCGTTTCGCCCGGGATGTGTCGGACCGGGTGGCGTTCTTTCGCGACGGCAAGATCCACGAAATCGGTTCACCGGACCAGGTGATCGGTCAACCGCAACGCGCGGAAACCGCCGACTTCCTGAAGTCGGTGTTGTAACCCACAGTCAGGCCTCAGGAGACAGTCATGCGTTCGAGCAAGATCATTCATGTGGTGAGTTGCCACGCCGAAGGTGAAGTCGGCGACGTTATCGTCGGCGGTGTCGCGCCACCACCCGGCGCGACCCTATGGGAGCAGTCGCGCTGGATTGCCGAGGACCAGACCCTGCGCAACTTCGTGCTGAACGAGCCGCGCGGCGGAGTCTTTCGCCACGTCAATCTGTTGGTGCCGGCCAAAGACCCGCGAGCCGACATGGCGTGGATCATCATGGAACCGGCTGATACGCCGCCGATGTCCGGTTCCAACTCGCTGTGCGTGGCGACGGTGCTGCTCGACAGCGGCATTTTGCCGATGACCGAACCGCTGACCCGGCTGGTGCTCGAAGCCCCTGGCGGCTTGATCGAAGTGACTGCCCAGTGTCGCAACGGCAAGGCCGAGCGGGTCGAGGTGCGTAACGTAGTGTCGTTTGCCGACAAGCTCGATGCCTGGATCGAAGTCGAAGGCCTCGGTTCGCTGCAGGTCGATACTGCCTATGGCGGCGACAGTTTTGTGATCGTCGATGCCCAGCGCCTGGGCTTCTCACTGACCGCCGATGAAGCGGCGGACCTGGTCGCCAGCGGCCTGAAGATCACTCAAGCGGCCAATGAACAATTGGGTTTCGTGCACCCGCTGAACCCGGACTGGGAGCATATTTCGTTCTGTCAGATCGCCGCACCGCTCGACCGCACCAACGGTGTGGCCAGTGCCGCCAATGCGGTAGTGATCCGCCCCGGCAAGATCGATCGCTCGCCCTGCGGCACTGGCTGTTCGGCACGCATGGCGGTGCTGCACGCCAAAGGCCAACTGGCAGTGGGTGAAGTGTTCATCGGGCGCTCGATCATCGGTTCCGAGTTTCGTTGCCGGATCGACAGCACCAGCGAAATCGCCGGCCGTCCGGCCATTATCCCCTGCCTGTCCGGGCGCGCCTGGATCACCGGCACCCACCAGCATCTGCTCGACCCAAGCGATCCTTGGCCGGGCGGTTATCGACTGTCCGACACCTGGCCCGTCGAACTGGCTATTTAAAGCAACGTACCTGGCAAAACCCTTTGAACCCCATGGCACTTTCAGTGCTCAATTTAAACGTATACGAAATACTAAATAGTCATCATCGGAGGCAACATGAGCAAGCACGTTAACTGGAGCGGCGTTTTCCCTGCGGTCACTACCCAGTTCAACCCGGACTTTTCCATCGACTATGAAGGCACGCACAAGGTCATCAGCGGGCTGGTGCGTGACGGCGTGTCGGGGCTGGTGATCTGCGGCACCGTCGGCGAGAACACCTCGCTGAGCACAGAAGAAAAAATCAGCCTGGTGGAAGTCGCCAAGGACGCCGCCGCAGGTCGGGTGCCGGTGATCTCCGGTGTTGCCGAATTCACCAGCGCCAACGCCAGCAAGGTCGCCAAGGAAATCCAGCGCGTGGGCGCCGACGGCATCATGTTGATGCCGGCGTTGGTCTACTCCTCGAAACCCTTCGAGACCGCCGCGCATTTTCGCAGTGTTGCCGCCAGCATCGACCTGCCGGTGATGGTCTACAACAACCCGCCGATCTACAGAAACGATGTCACCCCGGACATCCTGATCTCCCTGGCCGACTGCGACAACGTCGTCTGCTTCAAGGATTCCTCGGGCGATACCCGGCGCTTCATCGATGTGCGCAATGAAGTCGGCGACCGCTTTGTGCTGTTCGCCGGGCTCGATGACGTGGTGCTCGAAAGCATCGCCGTCGGTGCGGTGGGCTGGGTTTCCGGGATGTCCAATGCCTTCCCGAAAGAAGGCGAGACGCTGTTCCGGCTGGCCCGCGATGGCCGCTTCAAAGAGGCCATGCCGATCTACGAATGGTTCATGCCACTGCTGCACCTCGATGCACGCCCGGACCTGGTGCAATGCATCAAGCTCTGTGAGGAACTGATGGGCCGCGGCACGGCGCTGACCCGTCCACCTCGCCTGGGTCTGCTTGACCACGAGCGCAGCGAGGTCGAGGCGCTGGTCAAGGCCGCGCTCGCCAACCGCCCGAGCTTGCCGGACGTCGGTCTGTAACCGCCCCTCCCCACTGCCGCGCTCGGCATCGAGCGCGGCCATGCCGAGCATTTTCTATGTCAGCCATTATCGGCCACAACTTTATCGGCTTCGGCCGCAGCGCCGCAGGTGATCATGTTCTGCACAGCGTCGACGCCCACAGCGGTGAACCGCTGCCCTATGACTTCAGCCAGGCCAGCGCAGAGGAAATCGACAACGCCGCCCACTTCGCCGCCACGGCCTACCCGATTTATCGCAACCTGCCGGCCACGGTGCGCGCCGGTTTTCTCGAAACCATCGCCGAAGAAATTGACGCCCTGGGCGATGACTTCATCGCCATCGTCTGTCGCGAGACGGCCCTGCCCGCTGCGCGGATTCAGGGCGAACGGGCGCGAACCAGCGGCCAGTTGCGGCTGTTCGCCCGGGTGCTGCGTCAAGGCGACTTCCTCGGTGCGCGTATCGACCGCGCCCTGCCTGAGCGCCAACCTTTTCCACGACCTGATGTGCGCCAGTGGCGCATCGGCCTGGGCCCGGTGGCAGTGTTCGGCGCGAGCAACTTTCCACTGGCGTTTTCCACCGCCGGTGGCGATACCGCCGCCGCCCTGGCCGCGGGTTGCCCTGTGGTGTTCAAGGCCCACAGCGGGCATATGGCAACCGCCGAGCTGGTGGCGGCAGCGATCATTCGCGCGGCACAGCGCAGTGGCATGCCTGAAGGCGTGTTCAACATGATTTATGGCGCGGGCGTCGGTGAGGCACTGGTCAAACACCCGGCGATCCAGGCGGTGGGGTTCACCGGCTCGCTCAAAGGTGGCCGGGCCCTGTGCGACATGGCCGCTGCAAGGCCGCAACCGATACCGGTGTTCGCCGAAATGTCGAGCATCAACCCGGTACTGCTGCTACCCGCCGCCCTCGCGGCCCGCAGCGCAAGCATCGCCAGCGAATTGAGTGCTTCGATCGTGCTGGGGGGCGGCCAGTTCTGTACCAATCCGGGGTTGATCATCGGCCTGCGCTCGGCGGCGTTCAGCGCCTTCATTGAACAACTCACCGCACAGATCAACGAAAAACCGCCACAAACCCTGCTCAACAGCGGTACCCGGCGTAGCTATGAAAGCGGCGTGCAACGCTTGCTGGAGCATCCACGGGTGACGCGTTTGAGCGGCAACCTTGTGCCAGGCAATCAGGTGCAGCCGCAGTTGTTCAAGGCTGACGTCAGCCTGTTGCTTGAAGGGGATGAAGTACTGCAAGAAGAAGTGTTCGGCCCGGCCAGCATCGTGCTGGAGGTGGCCGACGAGCGAGAACTCAGGTTGGCGCTGTGTGCCTTGCACGGGCAATTGACCGCTACGCTGATCGCCGAACCGCAAGACCTTGTGCTGTGCGCGCAGCTGATACCGATCCTCGAACAGAAAGCCGGGCGCCTGCTGCTCAACGGCTATCCGACCGGTGTCGAAGTGTGCGATGCAATGGTCCACGGCGGACCGTATCCCGCGACGTCGGATGCTCGCGGTACCTCGGTCGGCAGCCTGGCAATCGAGCGGTTCCTGCGACCGGTGTGCTATCAGAACTGTCCGGACAGGTTACTGCCGGACGCCCTGAAGAACGCCAATCCACTGGGGATTTTGCGGCTGGTCGATGGGGTAAATACCCGCGAGGGGTGGGGTGACGAATAGACCTGATCTGCCTCGATACCAGTCGCTCACAAGGCCTCTGAAGTGGACACAAATCCTGTGGCGAGGGAGCTTGCTCCCGCCGGCCGGTCCGCGCTCGGGCGAAGCAGTCGTAAAACCGGCTGATACGTTCTACCTGATAAAACGCAGTCGCCTATTTTGGGACCGCTTCGCGATCCAGCGGGAGCAAGCTCCCTCGCCACAGGTCGGCGCTTTTCGTCAGTCGAACTGCGCGCGCATCCAGGCGAGATAGTCGGCTACGCCAGGCTCGCCTTCGCGGGGAGCCCAATGCGCGTGTTCACCCTCGCCCACCGGACGATAAGGACCGGCCTTGCATTCGAACATCACGCTGTCTGCTTCGAGTACGACCAGACCGTGGTAAACACCGGCCGGCAGGTCGATCCCCAGTGTATCGCCGCCGCACTCCAGGATTCGCTTGGCAATCACCTGGCCCGCGTCGTCGAAAACCAGCACACCCAGACGGCCCTTGAGGACCAACAGGGTTTCAGCCTTGTCATCGCTCAAATGCCGATGTGGCGGAACGTACGTCGATGGCTGCAAGCCCACCGCCATACGGTGGCACGGCTCCTCCATCTGGTGGAAGTTGTGATGCTCCCGGCCACGAGGATTAGCCGCAGCTTTCTCGGCCAGCTCGGTAAACAGTGCTTGATCGAGAAAGCTCGGCGCGGCCATGACTTACATTCCTTTGACGGCGTAGATCCCGGCGGCGTTGCGCCAGTAGCCTTTGTAGTCCATGCCGTAACCGAAGATGTAGCGGTCGATGCACGGCAGGCCGACGAAATCGGCTTTCAGGTCCGGGCGGGCCTTGCGGTCGTGGTCTTTATCGATCAGTACGGCGGTGTGCACGGCGCGGGCGCCAGCATGTTTGCAGAAGTCGATGATCGCGCCCAGGGTGTGACCTTCGTCGAGGATGTCGTCGATGATCAGCACGTCACGGTCGATGAACGAGACTTCTGGCTTGGCCTTCCAGAACAGGTCGCCACCGCTGGTTTCGTTGCGATAGCGGGTAGCGTGCAGATAGGACGCTTCCAGCGGGAAATTCAGATGGGTCAGCAGTTTGCCGGAGAAAATCAGGCCGCCGTTCATCACGCAGAAGACCACCGGGTTGCTATCAGCCAGCTGATCGTTGATTTGCGCACCCACGCGGGCGATGGCCGCCTCGACTTCAGCTTCGGTGTACAGGCAGTCAGCCTCTCGCATGATTTGACGGATATGCTCGAGATCAGCGGACATGGTGCTCTCCAAGGGGGTGGCGGATTCGGAAAAGCGAGCAAAGGTACGCATCCAGCCGGGTCAGATCAAGCGTTTCTGGACTAACGTACTGTATGTCTATAGGACAACACCCTCGGATAGATTAATCTAGGCCGGTTTTTTTGCCCGCCGCCGGAGCCTTTCCCCATGCCCATCCGTGAGATCCGCCATCCGCTGATCCGACACAAACTTGGCCTTATGCGCCGCGCCGACATTAGCACGAAGAATTTCCGCGAGCTCGCTCAGGAAGTCGGTGCCCTGCTGACCTACGAGGCGACCAAAGACCTGCCCCTTGAAACCTACGATATCGAAGGCTGGTGCGGCACCGTTTCGGTCGAGAAGATCGCCGGCAAGAAAATTACCGTGGTGCCGATCCTGCGCGCCGGCATCGGCATGCTTGAAGGCGTGCTCAGCCTGATCCCGGGCGCCAAAGTCAGCGCCGTGGGCGTGGCCCGCAATGAGGAAACCCTCGAAGCGCACACCTATCTGGAAAAACTGGTTCCGGAAATCGACGAACGCCTGGCAATGATCATCGACCCGATGCTCGCCACCGGAGGTTCGATGGTCGCCACCATCGACCTGCTGAAAAAGGCCGGTTGCAAGGACATCCGCGCAATGGTCCTGGTGGCCGCTCCTGAAGGCATCGCCGCGGTAGAGAAGGCTCACCCGGACGTGACCATCTACACCGCGTCCATTGATCAAAAACTGAACGAACACGGCTACATCATCCCGGGTCTGGGCGATGCCGGCGACAAGATCTTCGGCACCAAGCAGAAGGACGCGTGAGCATGCGGGATGAGTTCAACGACCCGCTCTGGCGCACGGTGCTGTCTGGTGCGCAGATGCTGTTCGTGGCGTTTGGCGCGTTGGTGTTGATGCCGCTGATTACCGGCCTCGACCCGAATGTCGCGCTGTTCACGGCGGGCCTCGGGACTCTGCTGTTCCAGGTGGTCACCGGGCGGCAAGTGCCGGTGTTCCTGGCGTCGAGCTTTGCCTTCATCACCCCGATCATTCTCGCCAAGGGCCAGTTCGGCCTCGCGGCGACCATGGGCGGGGTGATGGCGGCCGGTTTCGTTTATACCTTTCTCGGCGTGGCCGTGAAGATCAAGGGCACCGGTTTCATCGACCGTTTGTTGCCACCAGTGGTGATTGGCCCGGTGATCATCTCGATCGGCCTGGCGATGGCGCCGATTGCCGCGAACATGGCGATGGGCAAGGCCGGTGATGGTTCCGAGCTGATTCATTACCAGACCGCCATGATGATCTCCATGCCAGCGCTGCTGACGACCCTGATCGTAGCGGTGTTCGGCAAAGGCATCTTCCGCCTGGTGCCGATCATCTCCGGCGTACTGGTCGGGTTTGCCATGGCGTTCTTCTTCGGTGTCGTCGACACCGCGAAGATCGCTGCCGCGCCGTGGTTTGCGTTGCCGCACTTCACCGCTCCGGAATTCAACTGGCAGGCGATTCTGTTCATCGTCCCGGTGGCGCTGGCCCCGGCCATCGAGCATATCGGCGGCGTGATTGCAGTCGGCAGCGTGACCGGACGTGATTACCTGAAGAAGCCCGGCCTGCACCGCACGCTGTTTGGCGATGGCATCGCAACCACTGCCGCCGGCCTGCTCGGCGGCCCACCTAACACCACGTACGCTGAAGTGACGGGCGCGGTGATGCTGACCAAGAACTACAACCCGAAAATCATGACCTGGGCAGCGATCTTTGCCATCAGCCTGGCGTTTATCGGCAAGTTCGGTGCGCTGCTGCAAAGCATCCCGGTGCCGGTGATGGGCGGGATTCTTTGCCTGTTGTTCGGGTCGATTGCTGCGGTGGGCATGAACACCATGATCCGCCACAAGATCGATTTGGCTGAAGCGCGCAACCTGGTGATTGTCTCGGTCACGCTGGTGTTCGGGATTGGCGGCATGCTGGTCGGCACCGGTACCGGCGCGCAGGACTTCGGCCTCAAGGGCATCGCGCTGTGCGCTGTCGTGGCGATCGCGCTGAACCTGATTCTGCCGGGCAATGACAGCTGGAAGCACAAGAAGGCGGATGAGCCGTTGCTTTAACGGCTTATACAGCCCCCTGTGGCGAGGGAGCTTGCTCCCGTTCGGCTGCGAAGCAGTCGTAATCCGGTTGTCGCGGTCCGTCAGATGTAGCGCGGTATCGGTTTCAGGAGCGCTTCGCGCTCCAACGGGAGCAAGCTCCCTCGCCACATTACCGCTCGCCTACAACGCCAGCGGCGCTCTTTCACACAAGATGTTCAACGCCTGCGCCCACTGCGGGTCATCGTTGAGACACGGCACCAGCACCAACTCCTCGCCGCCCGCCTCGCGGAACTGCTCGAGCCCACGGTCACCGATCTCTTCCAGGGTTTCGATGCAGTCGGCCACAAACGCCGGGCACATCACCAGAATCTTCTTCACACCTTGCTTGGCCAACGCGTCAAGACGCGCTTCGGTGTAGGGTTCGATCCATTTGGCGCGACCCAGCCGTGACTGGAACGACACCGACCATTTGCCGTCCGGCAAGCCCAAGCGCTCGGCAAATGCTGCCGCGGTACGCAGGCACTGACCGCGATAACAGGTTGCAACCACTTCCGGCGGCGCGCCGGCACAGCAATCACCGTCGCCCTCAAAGCTATGGCCCGGGTTGAGCTTCTTCAGGTGCCGCTCCGGCAAACCATGGAAGCTCAGCAGCAGATGATCGTAATCCTGCTCCAGGTACGGCCTGGCACTGGCCACCAGCGCATCGAGGTATTCCGGCTGATCGTAGAACGGCTGGAGAATCGAGAACTGCACATTCAGTTTCTTCTCGCGCACCACCCGCTTGGCCTCTTCAATCACCGTGGTCACGGTGCTGTCGGCGAACTGTGGATAAAGCGGTGCGAGGGTGACTTTTTTGATCCCTTGAGCAGCCATGCGGGTCAACACCGACTCAATCGACGGCTCGCCGTAACGCATGGCCAACTCGACCGGCCCTTGGGTCCACTGCGCGGTCATCGCTTGCTGCAAACGGCGACTGAGCACCACCAGCGGCGAACCTTCGTCCCACCAGATCGAGGCATAGGCGTGAGCCGATTGCTCAGGACGCTTGATCAGAATCAGCGAGACAAGCAAACGTCGCACCGGCCATGGCAGGTCAATGACATAAGGGTCCATCAGAAATTGATTGAGGTAGCTGCGCACGTCCGCCACCTGTGTGGAAGCGGGCGAACCCAAGTTGACCAGGAGCAACGCGTGATCGGTCATGCAACGTCCTATTTCAAAGGCGGCTGGACACGTCGTCCAGGGCCGCACGCAAATCAGTGAAGCGGAATGTGAAACCCGCCGCCAGCAGGCGCGCCGGCGTCGCCCGCTGACCACCCAGCAGCAACAGTGACAACTCGCCAAGACCGACCTTCAGCACAAATGACGGCATCGGCATGAACGCCGGCCGGTGCAAAACGCTGGCGAGGGTCTTGGCGAACTCGCGATTGCGCACCGGTTTTGGCGCGCACGCATTATAAGGACCGCTGGCGTCTTTCTGATGCAAAAGAAAATCAATCAGGGCGATTTGATCGTCGATGTGAATCCACGGCATCCACTGCCGACCATTACCGATCGGCCCGCCCAGCCCCAATTTGAACGGCAATAACAGCCGCGACAAAAAGCCGCCCTCCGCCGACAGCACCAACCCGGTACGCACCAGCACTACCCGAATCCCCAGCGTCTCGGCGCGCTGTGCGGTCTCCTCCCAGGCAATGCACAACTGGCTGGCGAAGTCTTCGCTGACCGGCGGCGATTTCTCGGTCAGCTCACGCTCACCGCCATCGCCGTACCAGCCGACTGCGGAGCCCGAAATCAACAACTGCGGTTTCTGCTCGAGGCTTTCAAGCCAGGCCAACAGGGTTTCGGTAAGCCTGATTCGACTGTTCCAGAGCAGCGCCTTGCGTCGATGAGTCCACAAGCGATCAGCAATCGGTGCACCCGCGAGATTGATCACCGCATCCACCGGACGTTGGCCAATGTCTTCCAGACGCCTGACGCCACGTACCTGCGTGCCGCACAATTTCGCGACTTGTTCGGGCCTGCGACTCCACACCGTCAGGCTATGGCCCTGGCTCAACCAGTGTCGGCAGAGTTGACGTCCTATCAAACCAGTACCGCCGGTCAGCAATATGTGCATGACATCTTCCTCGCGTGGCGTTTTACCCTGATCACTAGTCTATTTTTATAAGCAGGGATGTTTCGGATCTGGCAGGTTCTGTGTTTAACAATAGGCCAACCTGCCAGAACGAGAACGCTGAAAGTTATACCAGAAAACAATGTTGTATAGGTTTAACCTGCAGCGTAGCCTGTACAGAAAGGTAAACGAGGCCTCTATGACTGTACCCATCGCAATCATCGGCACCGGCATCGCCGGACTCTCGGCAGCCCAAGCCTTGCAAGAGGCCGGGTACGTCGTTCAATTGTTCGATAAAAGCCGTGGCAGCGGCGGTCGCATGTCGAGCAAACGCAGCGACGCCGGCGCACTGGACATGGGCGCACAATATTTCACCGCCCGTGATCGCCGCTTTGTCATTGAAGTCCAGCGCTGGCAAGCCAATGGCTGGGTCGCCGAATGGACGCCGCAGCTCTACCACTATCAGGGTGGCCAGCTCAGCCCATCACCGGATGAACAGACCCGCTGGGTCGGCACCCCACGCATGAGCGCCATCACCCGCGCGCTGATCGGCGATACGGAAGCGCATTTCGCTTGCCGGATTACCGAGGTCTATCGTGGCGAAGAACATTGGCATTTGCAGGATGCCGAAGGCTTCACCCACGGTCCCTTCAGCCATGTCGTCATCGCTACGCCTGCGCCGCAAGCCACTGCCCTGCTGGCCTCCGCGCCGAAACTCGCCGGGGTCGCCGCCGGGGTAAAAATGGACCCGACCTGGGCCATTGCACTGGCCTTCGACACGCCGCTGGATACGCCGATGGAAGGCTGCTTTGTACAGGACAGCCCACTCGACTGGCTGGCGCGTAACCGTAGCAAACCGGGGCGCGACACCACCCTCGACACCTGGGTATTGCACGCCAACAGCAACTGGAGCCGACAACATATCGACCTGTCTAAAGAGGCAGTGATCGAGCAACTGCACGGCGCCTTCGCCGAGTTGCTGCACGATTCCATGCCTGCGCCGGTCTTCAGCCTTGCCCATCGCTGGCTCTACGCCCGTCCGTCCAGCAGCCATGAATGGGGCGTATTGGCCGATGCCGACCTGGGCTTGTACGTGTGTGGCGACTGGTGCCTGTCAGGGCGGGTCGAAGGCGCCTGGATGAGCGGCCAGGAAGCAGCTCGCCGCCTGCACGCACACCTGCAGTGAAACGCGTCAACCTGCACAGACATTGCACGATGAATCCCACAGGAAGAGGGAGCCGGTAAAACTTGTACAAACAATTTGACTTGTACACCCTTGGATCTATGATCAAACCGTGTTGTACAGCGCGAACAGCCTGTACAGGTATAGATCCGAGGTGCCTCCATGCCCAGCGACTCAGCAAGCAAACCGAAAATCGCTGTCAGTGCCTGCCTGATGGGCGCCGAGGTGCGTTACAACGGCGGGCATAAAGCCTCTCCGCTGTGCAGTCGAACCCTCACGGATTATTTCGAGTTCATTGCAGTGTGCCCGGAGGTCGCCATCGGCCTGGGGGTTCCCCGCGAACCGATTCGACTGGTCGGCAATCCGCAGCAACCTCGCGCCGTCGGTACGGTTCACCACGAACTGGATGTCACTCAGGCACTGACGAACTACGGCCAGCAAATGGCCGGCGCGCTGGGCGATATTTGCGGCTATATCTTCATGCAAAAATCACCGTCCTGTGGCCTGGAGCGAGTCAAGGTTTACCACGCCAACGGCAGCCCGCACGACGGCGGTGCACGCGGCATCTACGCTCAAGCGTTTTGTGCCCGACACCCGGACCTGCCGGTGGAAGAAGACGGTCGACTGAACGATCCCGTACTACGCGAGAATTTCCTGACCCGGGTATTTGCCTACTCAGCCTGGCAGGAGCTCCTGCAAAACGGCTTGAGTCGCAATGGCCTGACCGACTTTCACGCACGCTACAAATACCTGTTGATGGCCCATAACCCACTGCAATACCAAGCCTTGGGCAAGCTCCTGGGTGATATGGGCCAGACCGATCCCGATGAACTCGGCCCGCGCTATTTCAGCGAGCTGATGGCGGCACTGAAACAATGTGCCACCCGCGGCACCCACACCAATGTGCTGCAACACCTCAGCGGCTATCTCAAACAGGTCATCAGCGCCGAAGACAAACAGGAAGTGCAGCATGTGATCGGTCAGTACCGCCACGGCATCGTGCCCTTGGTGGTACCGCTGACATTGCTCAAGCATCACTTGCGCCATCATCCCGATCCGTACGTTATGCAGCAGGCGTACCTGCAACCGCACCCGGAAAATCTCAGCTTGCGAAATGCGATTTAAATGAAAACCGAACCTGACATTCATCCCCATGACGACAGCCCAGCCACCGGCGATCAACAGCCCCCGGAGAACGATTGGCTGCCGATTCGCGAAGTTGCACGAATCACCGGCGTCAACGCCGTTACCCTGCGTGCCTGGGAACGTCGCTATGGCCTGATCGTGCCGCTGCGTACGTCCAAGGGACACCGACTGTTCTCGGTCGAACATGTGCAGCGGATCCATGACATTCTCACCTGGCTCAATCGCGGCGTGGCCGTCAGCCAGATCAAACAGCTGCTGGATACGCCAGCAGCATTGCGTGAACCGGTCACAAATGACTGGCACGTCCTGCGCCTCAAGCTGATGCAGGCGATCGGACAACTCGCTGAGCGCCAGCTCGATGAGACGCTCAATCAGGCCATGTCGTTGTATCCACCGCGCACCTTGTGCGAGCAACTGCTGATGCCGCTGCTGGCCGAACTCGAGCAGCGCTGGCAAGGTCAGTTTGGCGCGCAGATGGAGCGGGCGTTCTTTTATTCCTGGTTGCGCAGCAAGTTCGGTGCGAGGGTCTACCACAACAACCGTCAGTTGCGCGGCGCGCCGTTGCTGCTGATCAATCACTCCGACTTACCCCTGGAGCCGCATCTGTGGCTCATCGCCTGGCTGATCAGCAGCGCCGATTGCCCCGTGGAAGTGTTCGACTGGCCGTTGCCAGCCGGCGAATTGGCACTGGCGGTCGAGCATCTGCAAGCGCGTGGCGTGCTGCTGTATTCCAGTAAAACAATCGATCTCAAACACTTATTGAAACTTCTGACCAATGTCGACGGCCCAAAACTCATGGCCGGCCCTGCGGTGTGCATCCACCACGCCGAGTTGTCCGCCAAAACCTCTGAAATAGCCGATTTATTTCTGGCCGAAGATCCGTTGTCGGCCCATCAGGCACTGGTTCAGCGTGGGCTCATTTAAATGCTTGTAGGCAAAACTTCCCTGCAATTGATCTGGCTGCGCAGCGACTTGCGTCTGCATGACAACACTGCCCTCTCGGCCGCCGCAGCTCGTGGTCCATGCGTGGCGGTGTATTTGTTGAGCCCGCAGCAATGGCATGCCCACGATGATGCACCGTGCAAAGTGGATTTCTGGCTGCGTAACCTGCTCGAGTTGAGCCACGCCCTCGGCGAGCTGAACATTCCCTTGCTGATCCGTACTGCCGCACGCTGGGATGATGCGCCGCAGGTGCTTGGCCAGTTATGCACAGAGCTGAACGTCGAGGCGGTTCACGTCAACGAGGAATACGGCGTGAATGAAAGTCGCCGTGATGCAGCCGTCAGCAAGACTCTCGACGCTGCGGGCATTGGCTTTTACAGCTACCTCGATCAATTGCTGCTCAAGCCCGGCAGCGTGCTGACCAAAACCGGTACGTACTTCCAGGTCTTCAGCCAATTCCGCAAAGCTTGCTACACCCGCCTGCAGGTTGCATTACCGCGCCTGATTGCCGCCCCCGGGGTTCAGATGCCAACGGCCATCAACCGTGACCCGATTCCATTGCAGGTCGAGGGCTTCGACACACCAAGCGAACATCTGCGCGTGCTCTGGCCCGCCGGTGAAGGTGAAGCTCATCGGCGTCTGGAGCACTTCGCCCAAGGGCAGATTGATGACTACAAGGAGCAACGCGACTTCCCGGCAAAACCCGGTACCAGCCAGTTGTCCGCGTACCTCGCAGCCGGGGTGATTTCGCCACGCCAGTGCCTGCACGCCGCCGTGCAAAGCAATCAAGGCGAGTTCGAAAGCGGCAGCGTTGGCGTCATCACCTGGATCAACGAACTGCTCTGGCGCGAGTTTTACAAACACATTCTGGTGGGCTATCCACGGGTCTCCCGGCACCGCGCCTTTCGCCCGGAAACCGAAGCCCTTGCCTGGCGCGACGCTCCGGATGAGCTGGCGGCCTGGAAAGAGGCGCGCACCGGGCTGCCGATCATCGATGCTGCCATGCGCCAACTGCTGGAAACCGGCTGGATGCACAACCGTCTGCGGATGCTGGTGGCGATGTTCCTGACAAAAAACCTGCTGATCGACTGGCGCGAAGGTGAGCGTTTTTTCATGCGCCATTTGATTGATGGCGATCTGGCCGCGAACAACGGCGGCTGGCAGTGGAGCGCTTCCACCGGCACCGATTCGGCGCCCTGGTTCCGGATTTTCAACCCGCTGAGCCAGTCGGAAAAATTCGACGCTGAAGGTCTGTTCATCAAGCACTGGCTGCCGGAACTGGCGGGGCTGAACAACAAATCGATCCACAACCCGGCGGCCATGGGCGGACTGTTTGGCGTGGCCGACTATCCACTGCCAATCGTCAATCTGGGCCAGTCACGCGAGCGCGCACTGGCGGCATTCAAACATTTGCCTTCGCGTCTGGATCTCGGAGCGAGACATGACTGAAAAGGAGAGTGGATTGAGTCATACAACGCCACGACGGTATTGGCTGACGGGAGCCGGCAACGGCATTGGTGCTGCACTGGCCGAGGAACTGTTGAAGTCCGGCATGCACCTGGCGGTCAGTGCTCGCACGATTGCACCATTGAAAGTCCTGGCCCAGCGCTATCCGGGGCAAGTGCTGGTGGTGGCGGGCAATCTGACCAGCAGTCAGACCGTGCGCGAGATTGGCGAACGGATCCAACAGGAGTGGGGCTCGCTGGACACCGTGATTATCAATGCCGGCACCTGTGAATATGTTGACACCCAGCAGTTCGACACCTCGATCATCGAACATGTGGTGCGCACCAACCTGCTCGCCAGCAGCTATTGCATCGACGCCGCCCTGCCGCTGCTGCGCGCTGGTATCGCCCCCCATCTGGTGGGTATCGCCAGCTCAGTGACTGATCTGGCCCTGCCTCGGACCGAAGCCTATGGCGCCTCGAAAGCCGGGCTGCGGTATCTGTTTGAGTCACTGCGCATCGACCCCGCCTCGGAAGGTGTTGAAATCACCCTGGTTAGCCCCGGTTCCGTCGCCCCCCTGCTGAGCGGGAACAACGACTATCCGATGCCACAAATCTGGTCGGCCGACAACGCCGCACGCCACGTCGTCGAAACCCTCAAGCAGCGCCCGCAGGAAATCCCCCTCCTGGCCCTGTCGATGGTTGCACTCTGGCCTTTGTCGAAAATGTCCAACCGCGCAAAATTAGTGATCGGCAAACGCATGGTCAGACGCGCGCCGCCAAGCATCGATACGCCGCAAACGAATCATGACCAATGCCTGTCGACAACCCCATCCGGTTGAGCGTCCGTCAGGCCTTTCACACAGCTACGGCGCGCTGCCTTACACTGCGCACCTATGAACACGATCCCCATCAAGACCATCGCCGAACCAGCGGTCACCTGCTCGACCTGCGCAGCCTGCTGTTGCCAGCTCGAAGTCATGCTGATCACCGACACTGGCGTGCCCGAACGTTTTATCGACACCGACGATTGGGGCGGGGAAGTCATGCTGCGCCTGGATGACGGCTGGTGCGCCGCGCTGGATCGCGACAGCATGATGTGCACCATTTACGAAAAGCGCCCGCTGATCTGCCGGGAGTTCGAGATGGGCGCACCGGAGTGCATCGACGAGCGCCAGGGGATTGCGACGGTGTATCGCTGATCCTGATTTGCACAGCCCCCTCACCACAATTACCCACCATGCGTCGGCACATTACAGCGGCATCGTGTAATGCAACGCGTAGCTTTCTATACCGTCATTGGTGACGTTGATATGGGCGTTGGAGTAATGCGTCGCGCGAATCCCGATTTCATGCCCGCCAGCAAACCGCAGGCCGAACCCCAATCGATCCTCAAATTGAAAAGCCTCGCCCAACCGGCGATCGTCCACTTCGTCGTGAGCGAATACCGCAACGCCGATGCCGGCCTCCAGATAAGGTTTGACGGTTTGCCCGGAAAACTCATAAACGAACACCGGAGAGAATGACAGGCTGTGATTGCTTACAGTCTTGTCGCCATTCCAATAGGTGTACGCACCGCTCCAGTAGCCCGTCACGCGCCCGACATCAGTCTGCCACCAGCTTTTATCCCAATCCCATTGCAGGCCCAGGCGATAAGTCTGGGTCGAACCGCTGGTCTGGCCAACCGCAAACTCGACGCCAGCGGCTTGTGCGGTAAAACTGTGCCCCAAAAACACGACCGCGATCGCGGCTAAACAGAACAGTCGTTTCATGAGAAACATCCTTTTCCGAACGATTATGTTTGTTTTTTGGGGCTCTACAGACGTGCTATGAAGATCCACGCCTCAATAGAAATGCATCCAATTGAAGCGCTCCCCAAAACGACTTTCTACAGACTGAAGCTTTGCACAACCCCGGCGTTATGCCAGAGCAGCGGCAGGATATTTCTCAAGTGCTCGGGGCTGGCACTGGTCCAGAACTGCGCGTCGCGAGGTGGCCCTACTGCGAGCAACTCACGCTCGGCCAGCAGGCGCTGGGTTTGCCGGGCAACCGCCGCGCCAGTATCGATCAGGCTGATGTCGGCGGGGAGCATTTGCTTGAGCAATGGCTTGAGGAAAGGATAGTGCGTGCAACCAAGAATAATCGTGTCACACCCGGCTGCCAGCAGAGGTTCGAGATAACCGGCCAGTAACTGGCACAGCTCCTGGCTGTGCAGGTCACCGGCTTCGATCAGTTCCACCAACCCTGGGCACGGCTGAGTGATGACCCGTACATCGGTGGCAAAACGGTCGAGCAAGGCCGCGAACTTGGCGCTCTGCAACGTCCCGGTAGTGGCGAGCACACCGACCACGCCACTGCGAGTGGCCGCGGCGGCTGGCTTGACCGCAGGCTCCATGCCGATGATGGGCCAGTCCGGGTAGTCACGACGCAAATCCGCGACACCGGCCACGGTTGCCGTGTTGCAGGCCACAACCAAGGCCTTGGCACCTTGCCGGACAAAAAACTCCGCGACTACGCTGCAACGCTGGCGAATGAACTCGGGAGATTTCTCGCCATAGGGAATGTTCCCGCAATCGCCGACATACAACAGCGATTCATTGGGCAACAATTGCTGGATCTCGGCCAGCACCGACAACCCGCCGACCCCGGAATCGAACACGCCGATGGGCGCTTCACGCATGCCTGCCCCCGCAAACACTGCAGCCTGGATCACGCTTGACCCGCAACTCGCGGAACCGCGCCCCCAAGGCATCGATTAATAATAACCGTCCCACCAACGGCTCACCGAACCCGACCAACAGTTTCAGCGCCTCAAGCGCTTGCAGGCTGCCCACCAACCCCACCAACGGACCGAGCACGCCGGCCTCGCTGCAGGTCAGTTCGGCTTCGCTGCCGTGCCCGTACAAGCAGTGGTAACACGGGCTTTCCGCGCGACGTGGGTCGAACACCGACAACTGCCCTTCCAGGCGAATCGCCGCACCGCTGACCAAGGGTTTTCGCGCCACTACACACGCCGCGTTCACCGCTTCGCGGGTGGAAAAATTGTCGGAGCAATCGAGCACCACATCGACCGCCGACACCGCAGCGGCCAACGAGTCTTCGTCCAGCGCGGTGCGATGAGCGATCAGTTGAATCTCGGGGTTTATCGCTGTCAGACGCCGGATAGCCGAGTCGACCTTGCTCAGCCCGACGCTGTCGGTATCGTGAATGATCTGCCGTTGCAGGTTGGTCAGGTCGACCGTATCGAAGTCCGCCAGATGCAACTCACCGACGCCGGCAGCCGCCAGGTACAGCGCGACCGGCGCACCAAGCCCGCCGAGGCCGACGATCAAGACGCGGCTTTGCTTGAGTCGCAATTGGCCGTCGATGTCGACGTGTTGCAACAGAATCTGCCGGCTATACCGCAACAGCTCCTGATCATTCAGCACGGTAGACGCCCCAGACTGATACGTTCATGGTCACCGAGGTCCTTGCGGCTGTGGACCTCTTCAAAACCTTGGGTCAGCAGCAAATCGCGCACGGCATCGGCCTGATCATAACCGTGCTCGAGCATCAACCAGCCGCCCGCTTCCAGGTGGCCAGGCGCCTGGGCGATGATCAAACGCAAGTCATCGAGCCCGTCGGTGCCGGCCACCAACGCGCTGACCGGCTCGAAACGCACGTCACCGACCACCAGGTGCGGGTCGGCGCAGGCGATATAAGGCGGGTTGCTGATAATCAGCGTGTAGCGATGATCTTTCAGCGCACTGAACCAGTGACTGCTGAGCACCGTGACGTTGTTCAAGTGCAGACGCTGGCGATTGCGCTCGGCCAGGGCCACGGCCTCGAGGATCCGGTCCACTGCAGTGACTTGCCAGGCTGGACGCTCGCTGGCCAACGCCAGGGCAATCGCGCCGCTGCCGGTGCCCAGATCGAGAACCTTGGCCGGTGTCGCGGGCAACAGTTCCAGGGCAGTTTCAACCAGCAACTCGGTGTCCGGACGCGGGATCAGCGTATGCGGCGCCACTTCCAGGTCCAGCTTCCAGAAACCCTGCTGGCCGAGAATATAGGCCACCGGCTCGCCGGCGCGGCGACGTTGCAGGTACTCGGCAAAGATCAGCGCGGCTTCGCTGGGAACGATGCGCTCCGGCCAGGTGTGCAGAAAGCTGCGGGACTTGCCCAGGGCCGCGGCCAGCAGCAATTCAGCATCCAGGCGCGCGGTAGGCGAGTCAGGCAGGTCGGCTGCACGTAACAAACTGGCAATGATGGTCATTTATTCACCTATCGCTGCCAGTTGATCTGCCTGGAATTCGGCCAATAACGGCTCGATCACGGCATCGACGCCACCCGCGAGGATTTCGTCGAGGGAATACAGCGTCAGGTTGACCCGATGGTCGGTGACCCGCCCCTGGGCGAAATTGTAGGTACGGATTCGCTCGGAGCGGTCGCCCGAGCCCACCAGCAATTTGCGCTCGCTGGCGATGGCATTCGCCGCGGCGCTGGTTTGCTGGTCATTCAATTTAGCCGAGAGCCAGGACATCGCCCGCGCCCGGTTCTTGTGCTGGGACCGTTCTTCCTGGCACTCGACCACGATGCCCGACGGCAAGTGGGTAATCCGGATCGCTGAGTCGGTCTTGTTCACGTGCTGACCGCCTGCGCCGGAGGAGCGATAGGTATCGACGCGCAAATCTGCCGGGTTGATCTCGATCGCTTCCTGTTCGTCCGGCTCAGGCAATACCGCCACGGTACACGCCGAGGTGTGGATACGGCCCTGGGATTCGGTGGCCGGAACCCGTTGCACGCGGTGCGCGCCGGATTCGAACTTCAGCTTGCCGTAGACATTGTCGCCTTCGACCCGCGCGATAACTTCCTTAAAGCCGCCGTGTTCGCCGATGTTCTCCGACAGAATCTCGACCCGCCAGCCACGCCGTTCGGCGTAACGCGAATACATGCGGAACAGATCGCCGGAGAAGATCGCTGCTTCGTCGCCGCCAGTACCGGCACGAATTTCCAGGAACACGTTGCGCCCGTCGTTCGGGTCCTTGGGCAGCAGCATGCGTTGCAGGCTGGCTTCAAGTTCGATCAGCTGCTCTTTGGCTTCGCGAACTTCTTCGACGGCCATTTCGCGCATGTCCGGATCGCTGTCCTTGAGCAGCGCCTGGGCACCTTCGAGATCGCCCTGAACCTTGAGCAGCTGTTTATAGGTGGCGACAATCGGCTCAACTTCCGCGTATTCCTTGGAATAGGTGCGGAATTTGTTCTGATCGGAAATGACTTCGCCATCGCCAAGCAAGGCGGTCAGTTCCTCGAAACGGTCCTGGAGGATGTCCAGCTTATTGAGCAGTGACGCTTTCATTGCGGTTTTTTATCCGAAGAGCTATCCGAGTTGCCCTCACCGAGGGCAAAGAGTTCCTGAGCCATGGCCAGCGCATCGAGGCGGCCTTCGGCGGTAAGCTTTTTCAACTGCACGCTGGGGGCATGCAACAGTTTGTTGGTCAGGCCACGAGCCAGTTGCACCAGCACGTCTTCAGCGCTGCTGCCGTTGGCAAGCAGACGCTGGGCCTTTTGCAATTCTTCATCACGCAGGCGTTCGCTCTGTTGACGATAGGCCTTGAGCACATCCACCGCTGCCAGTTCACGCAGACGAACCATGAAGTCATCGGCGCCGATGGAAACCATCTCTTCCGCCGCCTGGGCAGCACCCTGACGGCTCTTGAGGTTTTCGGCGACCACTTCGTGGAGATCGTCGACGCTATAGAGGTAAACGTCGTCCAACTCGCCGACTTCCGGTTCGATATCCCGTGGTACAGCGATATCAACCATGAAGATCGGTTTATGTTTGCGCAGTTTCAAGGCACTTTCTACCGCGCCTTTGCCAAGAATCGGCAACTGGCTGGCGGTCGAGCTGATGACGATATCACTGCGCACCAGTTCTGCCGGGATGTCCGAGAGTAGCACCGCGTGGGCGCCAAACTGCTCAGCCAGGATGCTGGCGCGCTCCAGGGTCCGGTTGGCGACCACAATCCGCTTCACGCCCAACTCATGCAAATGGCGGGCGACCAGGGTAATGGTCTCGCCAGCGCCGATCAGCAACGCCTGGCTGCGCTGCAAATCGCTGAAAATCTGTTTCGCCAGGCTGACCGCGGCAAACGCCACGGACACCGGGTTTTCACCGATGGCGGTGTCGGTACGCACCTGTTTCGCCGCATTGAATGTGGCCTGGAACAAACGCCCAAGCAGCGGACCAATGGTGCCGGCCTCGCGGGCCACGGCATAGGCCGATTTCATCTGGCCGAGAATCTGTGGCTCGCCCAACACCAGCGAGTCGAGCCCGGAAGCGACACGCATCATGTGACGAACTGCCGCATCATCTTCGTGCACATAAGCGCTGGCACGCAGCTCTTCGAGGCTCAAATGGTGATAATCGGCCAACCAGCGCAACACGGTATCGGCAGAAAGCTGATCCTGTTCTATATAGAGTTCACTGCGATTGCAGGTGGAGAGGATCGCAGCTTCGCGGCTGTCGGTGAGTCGGCAGAGCTGCTGCAAGGCCTCAACCAGCTGTTCCGGGGTAAAAGCCACGCGCTCGCGGACGTCTACGGAAGCAGTCTTGTGGTTAATACCGAGTGCAAGGAAGGCCATTCAAGATCGCTGATGATGTCGAGAAGCCGACAATTGTCCTACTTCGCCTGACTCAGAACAACCATTGCCGACTATTGTCCTGATACCTTGCCTCTATATAGGGGCTCGAGCACCTGAACAGGGATTGAGTTCAACGGCAAATTGACAGGCCGGTTATGTTTGGTCGAAGGCTTGTGTCATGATGATCCGACCGCAGGTTAGTCGTCCTCTTCCCCTATGAATAGATCTTCCGCGTTGCTCCTCGCTTTTGTCTTCCTCAGCGGCTGCCAGGCCTTGGCACCCGTTTCGCCGAGCGGTACGCCGCCGGTCGAAGGCAGCACGAAGGCCCCTGAAAAGCCCAAGGTTTACAGCTCGTTCAGCGAAGACACGATCTTCAGCCTGCTGAGCGCGGAACTGGCTGGCCAGCGCAATCGTTTCGACATTGCCCTGGACAACTACGTGACCCAGGCCGTCAACACCCAGGACCCGGGCATCTCCGAGCGAGCCTTTCGCATCGCCGAATACCTTGGCGCCGATCAGGCAGCGCTTGATAGCTCGCTGATCTGGGCGAAAAACGCGCCGAACGACCTCGAAGCACAGCGCGCCGCCGCCGTGCAGCTGGCCCGCGCCGGGCGTTATGACGACTCAATGGCCTATATGGAGAAGGTTCTGCTGGGCAAGGGCGATACTCACTTCGACTTCCTCGCCCTGTCTGCAGCCGATACCGATCAGGACACCCGCAACGGCCTGATGAAGAGTTTTGACCGTTTGCTGCTGCGCCACCCGAAGAACAGCCAACTGATTTTCGGCAAGGCCCTGTTGCTGCAACAGGACGGTGACACCAAGGGTGCACTGGCGCTGCTTGAGAAAAATCCTCCGCAAGACGGTGAAATCGCCCCGATTCTGTTGCGCGCGCGCCTGCTGCAAAGCCTTAACCGTGGCAAAGAAGCGCTGCCGCTGCTGGAAAAAAGCATCCGCAAATACCCGGACGACAAACGCTTGCGCCTGACGTATGCCCGCATGCTGGTCGAACAGGACCGTATGGATGACGCCAAAGAGCAGTTCTCAAGCCTGGTCCAGCAGTATCCGGAAGACGACGAGTTGCGCTATTCCCTGGCACTGGTTTGCCTGGAAGCCAAGGCCTGGAAGGAGGCCAAGGGTTATCTGGAAGACCTGATCGCCCGGGAAAGCCATGTCGACTCGGCCCACCTGAACCTGGGTCGCATCGCCGAAGAACGCAACGACCCGCAAGGCGCCCTGATCGAGTACGCACTGGTCGGCCCGGGCAACGACTATTTGCCGGCGCAACTGCGTCAGTCCGACATCCTGATGAACAACGGACGCACCGCCGAAGCCCAAAGCCGTTTGGCCAGGGCGCGCGACGAACAACCGGATTACGCGATCCAGCTGTATCTGATCGAAGCCGAAACCCTGTCTGCCAACAAGCAGGATGATCGCGCCTGGGCCGTTCTCGATAAAGGCTTGAAGCAGTATCCGGACGATCTGAACCTGCTCTATACCCGAGCCATGCTCGCGGAAAAACGCAATGACCTGGCGCAGATGGAAAAAGACCTTCGACTGATCATCAAGCGTGATCCGGATAACGCCATGGCGCTGAATGCCCTCGGTTACACCCTGTCCGACCGCACCACGCGTTATGACGAAGCCAAGACCTTGATCGAGCACGCGCACCAACTGAACCCGGAAGACCCGGCCGTTCTCGACAGCCTCGGCTGGGTGAATTACCGCCTGGGCAACCTCGATGTAGCCGAACGCTACTTGCGCCAGGCCCTGGAGCGTTTCCCCGATCAAGAAGTCGCGGCGCACCTGGGTGAAGTCCTGTGGGCCAACGGCAAGCAACGCGAAGCCAAACAAATCTGGGGCAAATTCCTCAAGGAACAACCCGACAGCCCAACCCTGCGCAGCACCATCAAGCGCCTGACCGGTTCCGAGACTCTTTAAAATCATGTTTTTGCGCCACATCATCGTTTTCAGCTTCATCGCCCTGCTCGCCGGTTGCGCGGGCTTTGGCGCCCGTGAATCCGTCGAGGGCCACGGCAACCCCGCGCAATGGCGCGAGCACAAACAGCAACTGACCAGCCTCGATGGCTGGCAAATCAACGGCAAGGTCGGTATCCGGGCCCCGAAAGACTCGGGCAGCGGCACCGTGTTCTGGCTGCAACGACAGGACTACTACGATATTCGTCTGTCCGGCCCGTTGGGTCGCGGTGCTGCCCGCCTGACCGGTCGTCCTGGCCAGGTGTCGCTGGAAGTGGCCAACCAGGGTCGCTTTGAGGCGCCAACGCCTGAAGCCCTGCTTGAAGAACAGCTGGGCTGGAAACTGCCGGTTTCGCATTTGGTCTGGTGGGTTCGTGGATTGCCCGCCCCTGACAGCAAAAGCCGCCTGAACCTGGATGCCGACAGTCGCCTGGCCACGCTTGAGCAGGATGGCTGGCAAGTCGAGTACCTCAGCTACATCCAGCAAAACGGTTATTGGCTGCCCGAGCGGATCAAACTGCACGGCACCGACCTTGATGTCACGCTGGTGATCAAGGACTGGCAACCTCGCAAATTGGGGCAATGACATGCCTGCCACTCGCCTGACCCTGCCCTCGCCGGCAAAACTGAATTTGATGCTGCATATCCTGGGCCGCCGTGAAGACGGCTACCACGAGTTGCAGACGCTGTTTCAATTTCTCGATTACGGCGACGAAATCACCTTCGCCGTACGCGATGACGGTGTCATTCGCCTGCACACCGAGTTCGAAGGCGTCCCTCACGACAGCAACCTGATCGTCAAAGCCGCCAAAAAACTTCAGGAACAATCCGCTTGTTCACTGGGCATTGATATCTGGATCGAAAAAATCCTGCCCATGGGCGGCGGAATCGGTGGCGGCAGTTCGAATGCGGCCACCACACTGCTGGGCCTCAATCATCTCTGGCAACTGGGCTGGGACGAGGATCAACTCGCCACGCTGGGCCTGACGCTCGGCGCAGACGTCCCGGTTTTCGTCCGTGGGCACGCGGCTTTTGCTGAAGGCGTGGGAGAAAAGCTCACCCCTGTAGACCCGGAAGAACCGTGGTATCTCGTGCTGGTGCCGCAAGTATCTGTAAGTACAGCAGAAATTTTTTCAGATCCGCTGTTGACACGTAACTCTTCTCCCATTAAAGTGCGCCCCGTTCCCAAGGGAAACAGTCGAAATGACTGCTTACCGGTGGTAACAAGGCGTTATCCAGAGGTACGTAACGCTTTGAATTTGTTAGGTAAATTTACCGAAGCAAAACTCACCGGAACTGGAAGTTGTGTGTTTGGGGGCTTCCCAAGCAAAGCTGAAGCTGATAAAGTCTCGGCCCTTCTTACAGAGACCCTTACAGGGTTTGTAGCAAAAGGAAGCAACGTTTCGATGTTGCATCGCAAGCTGCAAGGTCTGCTCTAAAAGAACCGGGTACTGGGTACTCGTTGCAACAGATACAGGGGCGTCGCCAAGCGGTAAGGCAGCAGGTTTTGATCCTGCCATGCGTTGGTTCGAATCCAGCCGCCCCTGCCATTTTCCTATACTCATCCAGGTTACCCTCAGCCTTCAGGTACTGCGCGTGTCCAAGATGATGGTCTTTACGGGGAACGCTAACCCCGATCTGGCTCGGCGTGTCGTACGTCAGCTGCATATCCCTCTCGGTGACATTTCTGTCGGTAAGTTCTCCGACGGCGAAATCACTGCCGAGATCAATGAAAACGTCCGCGGTAAAGACGTCTTCATTATTCAGCCGACTTGCGCTCCGACCAACGATAACCTGATGGAACTCGTCGTGATGGCTGATGCCTTCCGTCGTTCCTCAGCCACTCGAATCACTGCGGTGATCCCCTACTTTGGTTATGCCCGTCAGGATCGCCGTCCGCGTTCCGCACGTGTGGCTATCAGCGCGAAAGTCGTCGCTGACATGCTTACCGTAGTCGGCATCGATCGTGTTCTCACGGTTGATTTGCATGCTGACCAGATCCAGGGCTTCTTCGATATTCCGGTAGATAACATCTACGGCTCCCCGGTACTGGTGGATGACATCGAAGATCAACGCTTCGAAAACCTGATGATCGTGTCCCCGGACATTGGCGGTGTCGTGCGTGCACGTGCTGTTGCCAAATCCCTGGGCGTGGATCTCGGGATCATCGACAAGCGCCGTGAGAAAGCCAATCACTCTGAAGTGATGCATATCATCGGTGATGTCGAAGGGCGTACCTGTATCCTGGTTGATGACATGGTCGATACCGCCGGCACCTTGTGCCACGCGGCTAAAGCCTTGAAAGAGCATGGCGCTGCCAAAGTCTTTGCCTACTGCACACACCCTGTGCTGTCGGGTCGGGCCATCGAAAACATTGAAAATTCCGTGCTGGACGAGCTGGTGGTGACTAACACCATCCCGCTGTCCGCTGCAGCACAAGCCTGTGCACGTATCCGCCAACTGGATATCGCACCGGTAGTTGCCGAAGCAGTTCGCCGCATCAGCAACGAAGAATCGATCAGCGCGATGTTCCGCTAAGGGCCCTGCCCTTCGGATACATCTCGATGACGAAAAGCGCCCCGCCCCGGCATAACCTGTCGGGGCGGGGCTTTTTTGCCCATATCGCCTTTAGCGCTGGTCGCAAACGCTGGGGCGAATGTGGTTATTTTGGAGATACAACATGAACGATTTTACTCTGAATGCTGAAGTGCGTTCCGACCTGGGGAAAGGTGCGAGCCGCCGCCTGCGTCGTCTCGCAAGCCTGGTTCCAGCTGTAGTTTACGGTGGCGAAAAAGCCCCTGAATCCATCAGCATGCTGGCCAAAGAAGTTGCCAAACTGCTCGAAAACGAAGCGGCTTACAGCCACATCATCGAGCTGAATGTTGGCGGCACCAAGCAAAACGTAATCATCAAGGCTCTGCAGCGTCACCCGGCCAAAGGCCACGTGATGCACGCTGACTTCGTACGCGTTGTTGCTGGTCAGAAACTGTCCGCTCACGTTCCTGTGCACTTCGTCAACGAAGCTGCTGCAGTGAAAAAAGGCGGCGAAATTTCGCACGTTGTTGCTGAAGTTGAAGTTTCCTGCCTGCCAAAAGACCTGCCTGAATTCATCGAAGTCGACCTGGCTAACGCCGAAATCGGTTCGATCATTCACCTGTCCGACCTCAAGGCCCCTAAAGGCGTTGAATTTGTTGCTCTGGCTCACGGTAACGACCTGGCTGTTGCCAACGTTCACGCTCCACGTGTTGCTCCAGAAGCTGCAGAAGGCGCTGCAGAGTAATTCACTCTGTACGCTGGAGTGACCCAGTAACATCGCGGACTGGAACGTAGCGAGAAAGCGGGCGGGAACGCGAAGTTTACATAATGGTAAATGAGCATTTTTCGTCCACTTTCGCCGCACACCCCCATTGCAGCGATGTTATCCACCACTCCAAAGAAGGGCCCCTGATGTGACTGCCATAAAACTGATCGTTGGCCTGGGAAATCCAGGCGCCGAATACGAACAGACCCGGCATAACGCAGGGGCCTTTTTTGTTGAGCGCATCGCGCAAGCACAAGGCGTCAACCTTGTGGCCGATCGCAAATATTTCGGCCTGACCGGGCGCTTCTCGTATCAGGGTCAGGATGTTCGTCTGTTGATTCCCACCACCTACATGAACCGTAGCGGACAGGCCGTGGCGGCTCTTGCCGGTTTTTTCCGGATCAAACCGGAAGAAATACTGGTGGCGCATGACGAACTCGACTTGCCACCCGGCGTTGCCAAGCTCAAGCAGGGCGGCGGGCATGGCGGTCACAACGGGTTGCGCGACATCATCGCGCAACTGGGCAATCAAAATACCTTTTACCGCTTGCGGCTCGGCATTGGCCACCCAGGCGTTGCCAGTATGGTTTCAAACTTTGTCCTGGGTCGTGCGCCACGCGCCGAACAGGAAAAACTCGATGCCAGCATCGACTTTGCCCTCGGCGTGCTGCCGGATATCCTCGCCGGAGAATGGAACCGCGCGATGAAAAACCTGCACAGCCAGAAGGCCTGACTCTAACTCCTAGGGGAAACACCATGGGATTCAATTGCGGCATCGTCGGCCTGCCTAACGTCGGCAAGTCCACCCTGTTCAACGCCCTGACCAAATCCGGTATCGCGGCCGAGAACTTCCCCTTCTGCACCATCGAACCGAATACCGGTATCGTGCCGATGCCGGACAAGCGTCTGGAGGCCCTGTCGGCCATCGTCAATCCAAAGCGCATCCTGCCGACCACCATGGAATTCGTCGACATCGCCGGCCTGGTTGCCGGCGCCTCGAAAGGTGAAGGTCTGGGCAACAAGTTTCTGGCCAACATCCGCGAAACCGATGCCATCGCTCACGTGGTCCGCTGCTTCGAAGACGAGAACGTGATTCACGTTTCCAACAGCGTCGACCCGAAACGCGACATCGAGATCATCGACCTCGAACTGATCTTCGCCGACCTCGACAGCTGCGAGAAGCAACTGCAGAAAGTCACCCGCAACGCCAAGGGCGGTGACAAGGACGCAGTGGTTCAGAAAGGCCTGCTGGAGCAGTTGATCGCTCACTTCACCATCGGTAAGCCTGCGCGCAGCCTGATGAAGAACATGAACGCCGATGAGAAAGCGGTGATCCGTGGCTTCCACCTGCTGACCACCAAACCGGTCATGTACATCGCCAACGTTGCCGAAGACGGCTTCGAAAACAACCCGCTACTCGACGTGGTCAAGGCCATCGCCGAAGAAGAAGGCGCAATGGTTGTGCCGGTCTGCAACAAGATCGAAGCGGAAATCGCCGAACTTGAAGACGGCGAAGAAAAAGACATGTTCCTCGAAGCCCTGGGTCTCGAAGAACCTGGCCTGAACCGCGTAATCCGCGCTGGCTACGAAATGCTGCACCTGCAGACCTATTTCACCGCCGGCGTTGAAGAAGTCCGCGCCTGGACCGTCCGCGTCGGTGCCACCGCACCACAAGCCGCTGGCGTGATCCACACCGACTTCGAGAAAGGCTTCATTCGTGCCGAAGTCATCGCCTACAACGACTTCATCCAGTACAAAGGCGAAGCCGGTGCCAAAGAAGCCGGTAAATGGCGTCTGGAAGGCAAGGATTACATCGTCAAAGACGGCGATGTGATGCACTTCCGCTTCAACGTCTAGCGCTGTTGGAATCGAAAAAGCCGCGTTGATTCGCGGCTTTTTTGTGGGCGTTATATCGACCTGCTATGCGCGACTAGAACAGATAGCCCATGTAGATCGCGGCGGCTCCACCGGCCTGCACACCAGCGTTCATGCCGGCCATGACCACCGCCCCCTTGGCCGACTGCAGCAACTGCCGGTTGACCGTGGAGGAGGCAATGAGCGAGGTCGCCGGGTTGGAGCTCAGAACCGCCGCCAACGCCAGCAGCTTGGGATCAAGCCCGAACAACAGGGCCGTGGCCGAACCACCGACCACCAGCCCCGCCCCCACTTCGGTATACAGGCAAGGCCCGGTGATGTCGTCACTGGTCAGGTCACGACTGACCAGGGCGTCGCTGACAAACACCTTGCCAGTGCTGGGAAAAGCCTCCGCCGCACCGGCTGCCCCTACGCTCTTACCCTTGAGCTGGATATTGATCTTGCCGAAACGCGGCAGGCGCGCGCCAAATCCGACCCCCAACCCGACGCCGCCGTAGCGGTAGCTGACGTTCTCGCCCTGGGGCGAACGCAGGATGATCGAACCACCACTGCCCGCCACCAGGGCTACGGTCAGACCGCCACCGCTGGCGGTCTGATACTGCCAGCGACTCTCATTGAGCGGGATCGGGATGTTGTAGCTCATCGTTCAAAGTCCTTTATGTGAATGAACTGCGCCGCGACCGCACTGGCGGATGCCCATTAACAGGCCGGCAAGGGTGAACAGCAGACCAATACAGCCCAGTACCCCGGGAGTGGCCCACAGTGCGGCAGGGGTATCGACCACGGCGCTACTGGTCGGCTGCTCGGGCAGGTAATACACCCGCACCGGCTGATCCTGCTGATAGCCAAAAATAAAGCCGCCCTGGGGGTAGGAAATCTTTTCACCACTGCTGGTGGTGAAGGCGATCTCGGGATGCGAACCACCGGCATTCAAGTGGCTGACGATGCCATCGGCGGTCTGTGCGTGGGCGAGGAATTCGCGTCGTTCAAGCGTGAGATTGACGGCAATGCCCAACAAGCCGATACCAATCAGGGCAAAGAGCAGCCCCTGAAGCATCTTCCCGAGGCGTGACGGGGTGAGGTTAGCCATGGCTTGTCTCGGTATTCGTCCATGAAAGAAGGCAGTCAGGATAACAAGAAACCACCGGGAAGTGCTTTGTATGACGCAGCAGATAATGCCTGTTCGAGCATTGCGACGTCCTGACCGAAGCAAGGAAAGTATCGACACTCTCGGCCAACCAGGAGCAGACCGAAAGCTGGATCAATGCCGGCCATCCTTTTTAGGGTCGAGCTTGCGAGCAAGTGGGATCGGCCAGTTGCTTGGCGGGACCACTTTCGGCTGTGGATTCAACCGGTCGCGATGGTTCTGAATCAGGTTCGCAAGTCACCCGCCCTGATGAATTCGATGAACGCTTTCAAGGCTGGTGGCACATGGTGCCGACTGGAGTAATAAAGAAAGAATCGGCTTGGCGGTGCTTTCCATTCCTGGAGTATTTCTCTGAGATGCCCGTTCCGGATATCGTCGCGCGCCAGTTCCTCGTAGACATAGGCAATACCAGCGCCATCTTTCGCCGCTTGGATCATCAGCGCATCGTCTTCCAGAATGAGCGGGCCTGTGATGGACAACCGTATCGGTTGACCGTCTGCTTGATATTCCCAGGCGTAAAGTTTGCCACTGGGAAAACGTCTGGCAATGCACGCATGGTCGAGCAAGTCGCGGGGTGCGTGTGCGATCCCCTTCGCGGCCAGATAGGCATCCGCAGCAACGGTCACGAACGATTGAGGTGCGCCGACAGGGACTGCGATCATGTCGCCGGCCAGGCTTTCACCAAAGCGGACTCCAGCGTCAAAGCCGTCGTTCACGATATCGGTCAATCCATCATCGGTGATCAGGTCCAACTGAATGCGTGGATACCTGGCTACGAAGGGCGCGAGCACTTGCGCAAACACAATGCGAGCCGCCGGACGCGCCACGTTGAGTCGAAGTTTGCCAGTGGGCACTTCCTGCATCGAGGTCAATTGCGCCAACGTATCGGCAACCTGCTGCAGGGTCGGGAGCAGCGTCGCCAATAGCTGCTGTCCGGCTTCGGTCGGGGTTACGCTACGAGTGGTTCGGTTGAGCAGTCGGACGCCCAGGCGCGCCTCCAACGCACGCATCGCGTGACTCAACGCGGAAGCCGAAACGCCACGCTCGTCGGCGGCCTTGCGAAAGCTGCGATGGCGAGCAACGGCGGCAAAGGTATCGAGTTCAGATAGATCGGGGGGCTGACTCATGAAAATCGTTCAGTAGTTCAAATGCGATTACTTATCTTATCGTCGTGAGATCTCTCTCGGATACTTCTCACATCATTTGTGCAGAGGTCGCTATGCAACGGAATCGTCTTGGTTCATCGGATTTTCTTATTTCGCCTATTGGCCTGGGGACATGGGCAATCGCCGGCACCGGTTGGGAGTACAGTTGGGGAGCGCAGGATGACAAGGACAGCCTGAGCGCACTTGAGTATGCCGTCGAACGCGGCGTGAACTGGATTGATACCGCTGCAGTTTATGGCTTGGGCCATGCGGAGCAATTAGTGGGGCAATTGCTGCGTCGGGTGCCGGCCTCGCGGCGCCCTTTGGTGTTCACCAAAGGCAGCTTGGTCTGGGACCCGGTCACGAAGACGATTTCGCACTCACTGGCCCCCCAATCCTTGCTCGCCGAGATCGACGCAAGCTTGCGCCGGCTTCAAGTCGAGACTATCGATCTTTATCAGATCCACTGGCCTGCTTTTCCTGCCGACGCAAGCAGTGAAGGTATTGAAATGGCGCTTTCGGCTTTGGCTACCGCGCGCGATCAAGGAAAAATTCGCGCTATCGGTGTATCGAATTTCAATGTCGCTCAACTCAAGCGGGCACAGGCGGTGACAGAGATCGTTTCGCTCCAGCCGCCGTACTCCGCCTTGATGCGAGACATCGAGAAGGACGTCCTGCCATTCTGTGAGCGGGCCGGGATGGGTGTCCTTGCCTATTCCACGCTTCAATCGGGGCTACTTTCCGGCAGCATGACACGCGAACGCATCTTGCAACTGCCCGAAGACGATTGGCGTAAGGCCCGAAGTGCTGATTTCCAGGAGCCCCGTTTGAGTGCGAACCTGGCATTGGTTGATGTTATGGCACGCATCGGAGAAAGGCACGGGGTGAGCGCTGCTGCGGTTGCCATCGCCTGGGTACTTCGCAAACCTGTAGTCACGGGCGCTATTGTCGGTGCCCGCCGTCCCTCACAAGTAGACGGGCTGATTGCAGCCTCGGATTTGCGCCTTGACACGGCGGAAATCGACGAAATTCGGCCGTTTCTGCCGTCGGGCATGGGAACAAATGTCCCTGGCGCCGCCTGACAGCATGCTGAACTATTACGGAGTCCCGTTTCTTCCATGCAGGAGGTAGCCAGGTCGACGACTCAACCGTTCGTAATAGGCACTTACAGCAGGAAAGTCTGGATGATCGAGCGGTGTTTCAAACCACCGGTTAACCGACAGGCCTATCGGTATGTCTGCGAGAGAAAACCCGTCTTCACTGACGTAGGCTCCTGTTGATTCGAGTTGTCGATTCAGGATCTCCATGTGCCTTGACCACAGGCTGCAAGCGGCTGCCAAGGCTCTGCTGTCCTGATGGTCAGGCGAATGCCTGACCAACGACATGAAGGCATACGTCCACGATTTGTTGAGGTCCGACGCTTGCCAGTCTATCCATTGGTCCACCCGCGCTCTTGCTCTCGGTTGGACCGGGTAAAAATGACCTCCGTTATAGCGAGACGCCAAATACCGAATGATCGAGTTTGACTCCCAGAGCACGAAGTCGTCGTCCAGGATCACCGGCACCGTTGCGTTGGGGTTCAGCGAAATGAATTTGGGCGAGCGCGTCGACTTGAAGCCAGACCCCCAATCCTCTCGCTCAAAGGGGATTTCGATCTCGGCGCATGCCCAAAGTACCTTTCGTACATTGATCGACGATGCCTTACCCAATATGCGCAACATTTCATGTCCTTATCGTTCAGGGTGGTTGGTCAGGGGCTTTCGATAACCCACTCGGATCTTTTTCTAGTGCGCCCGGCGCGATGCACAGGGGCCGCTCTCAAATCCGGGTGATGCAGGTTTACCGCGCCGCGCCAACCGCAAACAGACCGGTTCAGCGCCGCCCTTCTACGGCCAGCCCGCGCGGACCGTCTCCATCAGCCAGCGTTGCACGATCTGCCACACGGGCCTGCTGGCGAGAAATGTCGCGATGGGGCCAGCCATGACGGCAATCAGCGCGTTGACGCTCACGCTAATGACGATCTGCGTAAAACCGAGCACGATGGATTGCGCCAGCATGCTGCCGTGGTCGGCGTGTTGGACTTGACCGCTTGCCAGGCAAGGTAGAGCAGATAGCGCGCGCAGCCGAGTCGCAGCGCGTCATACGCATAGGGAACCGCCAGACCAAGACTGCGATAGTAGGGTGGTCAAAGGGGGGAACGTTAGATACAGATTGACTGACAAAACGTCATACAGCGGTCGCAGCACCGGGTATCCGCTCCCTGGGAATACGTTTGACTTCAACGTGAGCAATGGCTTGCCCCAATAGCGCATCCAAACACTCTGACGCGGTCAGCCGCGTGCATTATGGATGAGGGCTTTCGGTCAGGAGCCGCCTGTTGTGACAGGCCGGAATCGACCGATTCTGTTGAAAAAGTCGGCCACGGTTTGCGCATCAAAAAGTGCGCATCCGGGATTGAAATCTTTACTTTTGGCAGAGGCTTCCGGACTCGGATTTTACGTAGCAGCGTGCAAAAAAGGCGTTTTCACCAGTCAATGATCGGGCAGTTTGGGCAGATCGACTTTTTCAACAGAATCGGCGTTCTTGTTTCTGTGTTTCCCGGGATTCCGTGAAGAACCAAAATTTAGTCGGCGCCTACAACCACGCCCAACAACACTCTGTCGCGGCAACTGGGGGCTTGGGCCTTGTCGCGCTACAGTTCTGCCGCGAAGGTCTTGGCTTTCTTCGGCGTGACACCGTACCGTTGCTTGTAGACCTTGATGAAGTGGGAGGTATTTTCATATCCCACCTCCGCAGCCGCGTCGGTGACGGAATAATTTTTAGCCGTCAACAGCTGATGCGCGATGTCGACTTTTTTTTCGATGATCCAGCGGTTCGGGGTGGTGTTGTAGCTGCGCCTGAAGTCGCGGATAAAGGTCGACACGCTGCGTCCCGTCAGCAGGGCATAGTCTTCAATCTTCAGCTTGTGCGAATAGTACTGCTCCATGAAGTCGGTGATGAGGCGGCGTTTGCGGCTGCCGCCGCAGGACAGCTCGCGCAGGAAACGGAAGGACTTGTCCTGGATGGCGATCAGGTGCAGTAGTTCGAGCAGTTTCAATTCCAGCAGCGCGTCGGAGCCCTCCGCGCCCTTGTAGACATAATTCAGCGAATCGATATAACGCTGAATCTGTTCATTGGCGTGCAGGGTATAAGTGCCGTGCACGTTTTTCTGCAGGCCGTCCGTGTGCGAATTGCCTGTGCCGACCGCGCGCGACAGGTATTTGGCGATCAGCTTGTCGTCGAAAAACAGCAGCACCGCCTCGAAGATATCGCTGCCAGTGACGTAGTCCGATACCGTGTAAACGCCTTTGGAGAGGAAAATCAAATGATTCTCGTCAACGACATTGGCCATGGCGTCATAGTCGCGAATAATCTGCTTGCCCTGCTTGATGTAGACGATCAACGGCGTGGCGATATAGATCGCCTTGTTTTCCAGGTTCGTTTCAAGCGTTTTATGGAGGATGGACGAGCTACCGTCAGCGAGGATAGGCTTTACATTGCGCATCGAATAAAGCGCCGCCGGTACTACTTCGAGTGTCATTGCTATGGCTTCTCAACAAATTGTTACGGCATCAAACTTCGCTGAAGTAGCCGCTGACCGGCGCACTGCTCAGATGCTCGACGATGACGCTCCACTGACCGCTCGAGATCATCAGGTCGACGTGGGTGCCGTGCATTTCACGCGAATCCCAGGCTTCCACCAGCGTGAACGCGAGTGGATCTTCCAGGTGGTTGAGGATCTTGACCGTTTGGCAACCGTCCACCTTCGGCAGATTGATCTTCACGTCGTTCATGATGTCCTTGAACGATTGCAGTTTTTCTTCTTTTACATTAAAGCTGATGACGAGATTGACGGACATATTACTTCTCCAGTTGGATTTGACTACAAAAAACATCATCGATTGCAGGAACCATAGATTGACGAGGTGACCAAACAAAATGCGCAGAATACGAAAAGAATGTTCAGGCTTTCATTTGCTGTTCCGTTCCCGGATCTAACATGGCCAGGCCGACCAGCGAAACCACTAAGTTCTTGATCCATTGTTTGACCTGGACTGCCTCAATAAAATCTTTTCCTTTCACATGATGCTCAGCGCTAGCCCAAAACCCTCTTTCGTTAGAGACCATTATGTAAATTCCTTTTTGGTGTAGATTCGATATGGCGCAAAGAATTCGCTATGGAAGCAACGACTATATATATAGTTAAAAAATGAAAATGATTAAAAATGATTAAAAATGCACGATTCCAGTCACTTTTGCGTTTTTCTTGCGCGACAGCCGATGGCATGCGCCGCCTGCGGGAACGGAGAGTCAGGCGTGGTCCAAAAACGGCCTATCTTGGGTAACTCGGGCGAGCGGAATACTTCCACCGAAGCAATGGAATTTTAATGATTTGGGAGTCGGGGTGTTGGCGCCGACGCCAGAATGCCCCTTGGTGCCGGAATCCGTTGACCTTGGGAAGGTCTGAAGTAGTCAGCGATTTTTAATGCCCTCCTTGGTTGAGGTCCAGGTAGCTTTAGATTCGAGCCAAAGATCGAGATCATGCTCAAACCAGCCCACTACCCCACCGCTTAATTGCACCGAAGCAGGGAAGGAAGGGGCGTTACGCTCAAGACGCCAGAGCGTTGAAGGGTTGATGCCTCCCAGCTTTTTGCAAACGGCTTTCCGCGGATGATCTGCATAACTACCTCTCCGCTTATCGGTGTGCATGCAGTGTCAGCAGTGTGTATTCTCAGTTCACGAATTCTCACTTTTTTATTTTCAGCACGAGAAAATCCGTGATTCACTCTCTGGATGACTTATCTACAGGAAGCGGGACAAACCGCGCATCAACACCTGGAAATAGAGTAGCCAACATTAAAGTGTATACGGGGGTGACTATATTTCTGCTTCCAGCGCAAACATCCCTTCAGTCACGGCCCCAGCCGCCTCGAATTCCGGTTTAACGTCTAACAGCGACCGTGGTTTTACACGGATCTCGATAGACTCAAAATCCCCGTCATCACTCGATGATACGGGGATTTTGCTTTTTGGGATCGCCCCCTCAACATGGCAGACTGTTGAAACAACACGCCTCAGGCACACCACGCCAGGTTGGCAGCGTTGTCATGAGGTGGGCACACAGGGATGACAGTAAGTGAGCATGGATACAAACAAGGGCACTTCCTTCGCCTATCAGGCGGTGTACCGCTATCTTGTCGAGATGATCGAGATCGCCCATTCGGAACCTGAGCAGAAATTGCCATCCTTGCGGCAACTGGCCCAGCGCCTGAACGTGTCGGTGTCGACGACCAAGTATGCCTATTCGCTTCTCGAGGACGAGGGGCGGATCTATGCCAAACCCAAGTTCGGTTATTTCACCAAGGCGATGCCGGCACCATTATTGAGTGAAAACTCGCCCAACTTGCTCGACAAGGTGTTCTCCAACGCACGCCAGCCGGGGATACTGGCCCTTAGCAGCGACGCGCCAGCGATGCTGTTGTCGCTGGAAAACCCGCTGCGGATGATGGAGCGCGAACTGGCCCGGCAGTACCCACGCTCCCATGCGCCGCTCTATCAGCCGTTCGGCGAGCCCGAGTTGCGCGGCGCTCTGGCCGATCGCTACACCAGTTCCACTCACCGCTACTGGCAGGCCGAGCATGTGTATATCGGCTCGGATCTGCGCAGTGTGCTGGAGTTGTCCCTCAGTGCGCTGAATCTGGGTGGCACTGTGGCGCTGGTGGAATCACCTTGCTCATGGGCAATCCTGCGCCAGTTACAGGCGGCGAAGATCCGCGTGATCGAAGTACCCCTCGGCGAGGATGGACGTTTCAACCTGCCCGCGCTCAGTGAGCTGCTCAGGCGTGAGCCCGTCCGGCTGGCGGTGCTGTCTTCGACCGTGAACATTCCCCAAGGCAAGCTGATGCCAGCGCAGGATAAACAGCAGATCTGTCGCTGGCTGGCGGAGCGGGATGTCTGGCTGTTCGAAAACGACAGCTACGGTGAGTTCTGCTTTTCCCCCAACCACGCCCGCTATCGCGATTTTGCCGATCCGGAAAAACTGCTGGTGTTCTCGACCTTCGACAAGATCATCGGCTCGGAAGCGCCCTACGGTTATGTCCTGTGTCGTCGGCACGGGCCGCAGTTGCATCGGCTATTCCTGGAACGGGCATTTCGCCTGTCGCCGATCCGTCAGAAAGCGATCGCCAAACTCTTCAGTTCCAGGCGCATCGATCAGCATCTGATAGTGCTGCGAGCCATGTTGCTGGACCGTATGAAACGCATGAAGGCCCTGCTGGAGGAACACGCCGATGGCCAGTTGCGGGTGGTCGCCCCCCAAGGCGGCGCGACCTTCTGGCTCGAGGCCAGACACTCAGCGGACATGCGGCGGGTGTTCGAGCGCTTGCTGGCCCAGCGCATCGTCATCGCCCCAGGGGAAATCTTCAGCCAACAGGGGTTCTGGCGGCATCACTTGCGCCTGAGCTACACCCTCGACTGGAGCAAGGACATTCCCCAGGCCCTGAAGAAACTGGCCCAGGCTATCGGCGAAGAGCACTAGCCATACCTAGAGCCCATAGCAATGCCGCGCTTCAGGGAAGCGGCCATGACGCACCTCTTCGGCAAAACGCTCGCAAGCGTCGCGAATCACCGCGCCGACATCGGCGTACTGTTTGACGAAGCGCGGCACTTGCTCACCGCCCAAGCCCAGCACGTCTTCAGTCACCAGCACCTGGCCGTCGCAAGCCGGTGAAGCTCCGATGCCGATGGTGGGCATTTTCGAATCCAGGGTGATCTGCCGAGCCACACCTTCGGCTACACCTTCGAGCAGCAGGCTGAAAGCTCCGGCTTCGAGGTTGGCCCGGGCATCCTCGGCAATCACCGCAGCGGTTTCGGCGGACAGACCCTGAGCCTTGAAACCACCCATGACATTGACGAACTGCGGCATCAGCCCGACGTGAGCCATGACCGGAATACCACGTGCCACCAGGAATTCGACGGTACCCGACAGGGCCTTGTTGGCTTCCAGCTTGACAGCATCGCAACCGGTGCGCGCCAGGACCTGGGCACAATTGCGAAAGGCCTGTTCGTTGGATTCCTGATAGCTGCCGAAAGGCATGTCGGCGATGACACAGGACAGACGTGTACTGTCAACCACGGCCCGGGTGTGGCCGATGATTTCTTCAAGCTGCATGCTCAGTGTCGAGGCCCGGCCATAGCCGACCATTGCAGTGGAGTCACCGACCAGAATGAAATCGACGATAGGGTCGATCAGCTTGGCAATAGAACTGGAATACGCCGTCAGGGATACGATTTTCTGTTGGCCCTTCATCGCGACCAGTTGTGGAACCGTCAATCGTTTAGTACGGGTATGGATGCTCACAAGTGTCTTCCTGTGGTGATTGAACCCCCCGCGGGATGGGCGTAGGAGGTGCCCGATTATTGGTTAAATGCAAGGAAACTCAATGTACAGATTTGCGCTAAAAAGCAACCCAGGTGCATTGCCTGATTGCCCCTCCTGGCAACTAGATGGACATTGCCGGCTATAGACCTGGTCGCATTTTTCAAATGGCACGACCTATTTAAGGGACTGGGTTCGGATGTTGTTTCAGTCGCGAGTTTTCATGAATACCTGTTTAGAGCCCCTTGATAACGCCCCCTATTTATCCACGATCCCGTCGCTTTTCCCGGTGACGTGGCGAATCTGAACGCAAAAAAAAGCGCCGACGGGATCGTCAGCGCCTTGGCCTCATGAGGGTTCTGCTCAGGCTTTTCGGGTCCTTGGCAAAAAGATCGCCAGCACCCCGAACAGCGGCAAGAACGAACACAGCCTGTACACGTATTCAATGCTGTGAATGTCCGCCAGATGCCCCAGCAGCGCCGCACCAATCCCGCCGAAACCGAACATCAGGCCGAAGAACACCCCGGCGATCATGCCGACATTACCCGGCACCAGTTCTTGCGCGTAGACCACGATGGCCGAGAATGCCGAGGCCAGGATGAAGCCAATCACTACGCTCAAGATGCTGGTCCAGAACAGGTCGACGTGAGGCAGGATCAAGGTGAATGGTGCAACACCGAGAATCGAAAACCAGATCACCGCCTTACGGCCGACTTTGTCGCCAATCGGCCCACCAAAGAAGGTCCCCGCCGCGACCGCTCCGAGAAACAGAAACAGGTGCAACTGCGAACTGGCCACCGACAGGTCGAACTTCTCGATCAGGTAGAACGTGAAATAACTGGTGAAGCTGGCCATGTAGAAATACTTGGAAAACACCAACAGCCCCAACACCACCAACGCGCTCACGACCCTGCCCTTCGACAGCCCGTGAGTCGCCGCCTGACCTTGCTTGAGCTTGAACAGGCTCAAGTGATTGGCGTACCAGCGGCTGATGCCATAGAGCACCACCAACGCAAACACGGCGAACAATCCGAACCAGGCGACATTGCCCTGACCGAACGGAATGATGATCGCCGCCGCCAGCAACGGCCCAAATGCGGAGCCGGCGTTGCCACCGACCTGGAAGGTCGATTGCGCCAACCCGAAACGCCCACCCGAGGCCAACCGCGCCACGCGAGAAGCTTCCGGGTGAAAGGTCGAGGAGCCGATTCCGATCAACCCCGCTGCCAACAGAATCAACGGAAAACTGCCGACCTGGGACATCATCAAAATGCCGACCAGGGTGCAGATCGCTCCTGCCGGCAGCAGATACGGCTTGGGATGGCGATCGGTGTAGTAACCGACCCATGGCTGCAACAGCGATGCCGTGAGCTGAAAGGTCAGGGTAATCAGGCCAACCTGGGTGAAGGTCAGCCCGTAATTGGCCTTGAGCATCGGGTAGATCGACGGCAGCACCGACTGAATCAGGTCGTTGATCAAATGTGCCAGCGCCACCGCGCCGATGATTCGCATGACCAACGGGCTGCTTTGCGAAGTCGCGAGTGCCGGCGATGCGACAGTTTGAGCGTTACTGGTAGCCATGAGAGTTTCCATACAGCGTAAAGGAGAGCACTTGCAGGTGCGACAATGTGCCATCTTTCGGTGCAGCAACGCCATCCCCTTAGCCTGCTAACGATCTCTGGATTGTCGGCCGTCAGATGCTAGCGCAGTGCCATGGTCTGAATCTTGCCTTGCTTATCCGCTTCAACGCGGCCCCTTACAAAGGGGATCGAGAATGGGAAGTTTCACCACAGCGCTGGTCCCACATGACCCGCCGAGGTGAACTTTCGAGGCCTTTTATGAGGGCACAGGGTGCGGCCATAACGCCGCGACCGCACGCCATTGGTGCGTGGTGCCCAGAGGAGTAGTCGGGCATGCAGGCTTTTCTGGCACCGGGGATTGGACTGCTTGGGCGTTTCGGTTTCGCCCGCAAGTTTCAGTTGTTGTTTCTGCTGTTTATCCTGCCGCTGGCGGGCAGCCTGTGGATGATTGGCCAGGATTACCGCGACAAGCTCAGCCTGATCGCCGGCGAGCGTGCCGGTGTGCGCCAGCTGATCGCCCTCGACGCGTTGGACAACCTGCTCGCCGCCCAACGCGACCGCGCCGCACGCTGGCGCGCCACCGAAACCAATCGCCAGCCAACACCGGCCACTGTCGCCGCGATGGCCGCGTTCGATGCCGTACAGCCTGCTCTGAATCAAGCCGTGAACGATCTTGGCCATGCGCTGACAACCGAAGGGGCCGAGGCCGACACCCTCAGTCGCTATCAAACCCTGCAAACCGCGCTCAATGGTCTGGACTCGAAAAGCCTGAGCAGCGTCGGTTGGTGGCCGGATGGCTATGAACGTTTCACTGCGGCCCTCAGCGCATTGCAAGCACTGCGCGAACAGATCGCCATGGATAACCGCCTGACCCTGGCTCCCTGGCTGGAAACCTACCTGCTGACGCAGATCTCGACCCAGCACGCGCCAGACCTGATCGAACGGGTCGGTCGCCTTGCCAGCATCGGCCAGGCATCGGTGGTGTCCGGACAATTCTCATTGCAAAGCCGCCTGCAACTGCGCGATCTGCGCGGCCGCATTGGCGACGCTCGCGAGCAACTGATCAAGACTGGCAGCTTGCTCGAAGCACGACTACCCAGTGCATTGCAAGCCTGGGCCGGGCAATACCACGACAGCCTCAAGCATCTGGACACCGGACTGAAAGGCCTGGATGACGGCATGTTCGGCGCCAGCATCACGCTCAAACCAGAAGACTTCGAACGCAACCTCGACGCCCTCCTCTCTGACCTCGCCTCGCTGCGCCAGCAAACGCTGGTGTCACTGGATCAGCGTCTGGACTACTACCACGGCTCGGCCATTCGCCAGTTCATCCTGGTGGCGAGCGTCCTCGGTTGCCTGCTGCTGGCCGCGCTGTATTTGTTCATCTGCCTGCAAGCTTCGATCCGCCGTAGCGCCAGCGGCATTACGCTGCTCGCCGAAGCCCTGCGTGATGGCAACCTGAGCCTGCAAGTGCCGGTGCACGGTCGCGATGAGCTGGCAGCGATCAGCACCGCGCTCAACGTTGCGGTGGTGCAACTGCGCACCAGCCTGCTGGGGGTCGATCACGAAACCCTGCAATTGGGCAACGCGGTGCGAGCCCTCAATACTCACGCCAGCGAGGCACTGGGCGAAGTCGAAGCCCAACAGTTGCAGATCAGCCAGATCGCTGCTGCGGCCACGCAACTGGCCGCCACTTCGCAAGGGGTCGCCCAGAGTTGCGAACACGCCTCAGGCAGCGCTCAGCAGACCCAGCGCATTGCCGCCGAGAGCAGCCGTGACAGCCAACGCACCACAGCGAGCATTCAGCAGCTCAATCAACGCCTGAACGATACTGCCGCCGCCCTTGGCCGGGTCAGCGAACAAGGGCAGCAGATTCAACTGGTGGTGGACACCATTCGCGGTGTGGCCGAGCAGACCAACCTGCTGGCGCTCAATGCCGCCATCGAAGCCGCCCGCGCAGGCGAACAAGGCCGGGGCTTTGCGGTGGTCGCCGATGAAGTGCGCAGTCTGTCGCAGCGCACTCAATCCTCCACCGCACAGATCGCCGGCACCGTCGACAGCCTGCGCAGCACTGTCAACGAAGCCGTGACCCTGATGGAAGCCGCCTGCGGCCAGGCCCAAACCGACGCACAAGCGGTTACCGGTCTTGGCGAACGGCTGGGGGAAATCGCCAGCGCGGTGCAAAGCGTCACCGATACCCTGGCGCAGATCGCGACGGCGGTAGAAGAGCAAGCCAGCACGGCCGATGAGGTCAGTGGCAACATCCAGCAAGTCGATCAGGCCGCCGTGCGCCTGCTTGAAGGCGCACGAGCGGTGAACCTCGCGGCGGACACCTTGAGTTCAGGCAGCAAGGCATTAAGCGAGAATACCGGGCGGTTTCAGCTGGGTTAAAGCTGAAAACTCATCCGTTTTTATGGGGCGGGTTGATAAGCGGTTGAAAGCGTAGAGAAATATTTTAGATTTACGCTTGACACTTCATCGTTACGAGCCAATAATGCGCGCCACTTGGCTACATAGCTCAGTTGGTTAGAGCATAGCATTCATAATGCTGGGGTCCGGGGTTCAAGTCCCTGTGTAGCCACCAAGTACTAAAAACGGCTTACCGAAAGGTAGGCCGTTTTTTTATGCCTGAAGAAAAGTACCCGGCCCACCGACGGCTCACATCGCTCTGTGAGCCGCAGGATTCATCAAGCGCCGAAGCGCTCGACTATAGCGTGGGCAATGCCGACAACGCCTTTTCCCATATCTGCCGGGTGCGAACCCAGACCATTTCCTGCCAGTCACTGTCAGCGGGATAGAACTGCTCAACAAGTTTCAGCTTGATCGCCCGCCCCACTGCATCACCCGGATTGCCGTGCAGGTGCAACCAGTGATCGTCACGCAGATGAGCATGCACCGCCTCTCCCGGGTAGGTGCCGCACTCGATGACAAACGGCATCAGGCGCACCTGCGGCAGCGCATCAAGTAGCGCCTGCGAGGTGTAGCCAGTGGCCGATGCGGCAATCCCGGTTTCGCTGTGGGTCTGCGCACCGGTTTGAATGGTGTAGAGCCACGGACCGTAAATGGCCTGCGCCTGCTCCAGTGCCGAATAAGCCGCTTGCGTAACGGTCAGCAGCATCGGATGGCCGTACTCTCCCGCACCGGAGTGCAGGTCGAAACACATGGCGACCTCGGCCTGGGAGAGATGCGCCGCAATGATCTGATGCAAGGTCCGGTTCGACCAGCTCGGCGCCAGCCCACCGTAAAACAGACCGTCGGGATGACTGTGCTGGCCGCCCTCGACAATCGACATCACTGTCGGCCAGCCATGCTCGCTTAACTGCGTGGCAAGCAAGGCATCGGCGCGTTCACGCTCCGGGCCGTGTAACTGGTTGAAGGCATAAATCGGGTGAAGCGCTGCGTAGGCCTGATTGTCGGGCAACGGCCGATCAAAGTTCAGGTGATTGCGGTTCAGATCGATGTTGTCTTCGTTGACGCGACGCAGCCACGCCGTGCCCCAGGGATTGATCAAGTGGATCATCACCACTGCGACATCGGCGGGTAGTGGGCGTTTGCCGAACTCGTTCAGCCAATTGATCTGGCACTCAGAACCGTAGAAGCCCTCAACCCCGTGGGTGCCGCTCAGCATCACCAGCAAACGCTTTGCACCGGGGTCGCCGAGCACCGCCACGTCAGTGCTCAACGACTCGCCAAACGGCCCTTTGAGTGGATGCGGGTATTCGGTCAACCGGGCTCCGGCTGCGGTCGCTGCCGCCAGGAATTGTTCGCGCTGCGAACGGTAACTTGGCTGCGTTGGGAACTCGGTCTGCATGTCGGCCTCTTGTTGTTATTGATGTGTTTTTAGCGAAGATCTAGCGCCTCCGACCCTACAGAAAAACCCAGCATCGAAGAAGAGAAAAGCTGCCCATCCGTCGACCAATACGCACAAGACCAGCGTTGCAGCTGGCTCAAGGCGCAGATACAGTCCATTGATCCTTTATCCAACGGACGGAGTGCCCCACGTGTTCCCAACCTTCCATTTGAGTCGCTACCGCCTGACTGCCCTGTCGCTGCTAGCCGCCGCGCTGACCCTCGCTGCCTGCAGCGCCCCGCCCGCTTCGTCGGCCATCAGCGCCTTGCCCGTGGCCCCGGAAATCGCCTCGGGGTTTCGCACCGACCTGCACACCCAATACGCTGCCAAACACATGGCCGCAGCGGCCAACCCACTGGCAGCCGCAGCGGGACGAGAGATGTTGCGTCAGGGCGGTTCGGCAATCGACGCGGCCATCGCCATGCAAGCGGTGCTGACACTGGTTGAGCCGCAATCCTCGGGGATCGGTGGCGGCGCGTTGATCGTGCTCTGGGATGGCAAGGCCGTGCGCACCTACGACGGCCGCGAAACCGCACCCGCTGGCGCGACTGAAAAGCTCTTCCTGCAAGCCGACGGTAAACCCATGCCCTTCCCCGATGCGCAGATTGGTGGTCGTTCGGTCGGAACACCAGGGGTGTTGCGTGCATTGGAGCTGGCCCATCAAAAGCACGGTCGTTTGCCATGGGCGAAGCTGTTCGAGCCGGCCATTGCCCTGGCGGAAAAGGGCTTTGCGATCTCGCCGCGCCTGCATACGATGATCGCTTCCGATCCGTTCCTGCCGCGCTCCCCTGACATGGCTGCGTACTTCCTGAATGCCGATGGCAGCCCGAAAGCCGTTGGTACGTTGCTGAAAAACCCGGCACTGGCCAAGGTCCTCAAACGTGTTGCCACAGAAGGCCCGAGCGCGTTGTATGAAGGTCCAATTGCTCAGGAGATCGTCGCCAAGGTTCAAGGCAATGCCAACCCCGGCAGCCTGTCGTTGAACGACCTCAACGGCTACAGCGCCAAAGAGCGTGCCCCGCTGTGCACCGACTACAAGCGCTGGCAAGTGTGCGGCATGCCGCCGCCATCATCGGGCGGGATCGCCGTGGCGCAGATCCTCGGCACCTTGCAGGCACTCGAAAGCAACGACAGTCGCTTCACTCTGGCGCGACTGAAACCACTCAAGACCGATAAACCGGCGGGGCTCGAACCCGCGCCTGAAGCCGTGCACCTGATCGCCGAAGCCGAGCGTCTGGCGTACGCCGACCGCGCGCAGTACGTCGCCGACTCGGACTTCGTGCCGGTCCCGGTCGCCGGTCTGGTCTCCCCTGCCTACCTGACCAACCGTGCAAACTTGATCAGCGAACGCAGCATGGGCAGCGCCAAACCCGGCACGCCACCGGGCATCCAGGTGGCCTACGCCCCAGACCGCTCACCACTGCGAATCTCTACCTCGCAAGTGGTGGCCGTCGACGATCAGGGCGGTGCCGTGTCGATGACCACCACCGTTGAAGCCGCCTTCGGCTCGCACCTGATGGTGCAGGGTTTCATGCTCAATAATCAGATGACCGACTTCTCGTTCATCCCCGAAGAAAACGGCCAACCCGTGGCCAACCGTGTCGAGCCCGGCAAGCGCCCGCGCTCATCCATGGCGCCGACGCTGATCTTTGATCGTCAAAGCGGTGAGCTGGTCGCGACACTCGGTTCGCCCGGCGGCTCGCAAATCATCGAGTACGTTGCCAAGTCGGTGGTCGGCCTGCTCGACTGGAACCTCGACCCGCAAGCCGCCATCAGCCTGCCCAACTTCGGCAGCCGCAATGGCTCGACCGAACTGGAGCAAGGCCAGTTCAGCCCGGCGCTGATTCAGGCCCTCAAGGACAAAGGGCATACGGTCAATCAAATCGACATGACCAGCGGCACCCAGGCCATCGTTCGCGTACGCGACGCTCAGGGCAAAGCGGCCTGGGCCGGTGGCGCCGATCCACGGCGTGAAGGTGAAGCGCTGGGGGACTGATCGACTCTGGAAATGACCAAGGGCTTACCGCGAGGCAAGCCCTTTTTTATTGTCTGGCGCCAGCACACTGGATCGGTCGATCCCGCCAATCGCCCCATACCTTGTCCAGCCCCTCGGCATGGGACACACCTGGCAAGACCACCACTTCCAGGCAGTCAGCCTGCCCTAGCGCCCGACGATAACTGTCGACCAGGGCCGGCGGTACGATGGAGTCGTCAGCGCCGACCAGGTGCCGTTGCCGAACATGAGCCAGGCGCGCTCGGTTATCCAAGGGTTCCAGCGAGCCGGTGAGCGGACTGAGGTTCAATCGCTCGGCCCACAACCTGGGGCTGAGATTACCGGCCAGGGTTTGCACCTGGGCAATATCGTCGCGGCGAGCCGCTAGCAACAAAGCCAACGCGGCACCGCCGGAATAACCGATCAGCTCAAAGTCCTGGTTGCCGTAGCGACTTTTGATCTGGTTCAACGCCTGATCGAGACTGTCCAGCACCTCGGGAGAAAAGCGCCGCGCGGTCCACAGTGCCGGCACACACCCTGGCGTACTGACGAACTGACAAGGACGCGCGAGGTAAAGACTCGGGGTCGGATCACTGAACGCCATCCCGGCAATCAACAACTGCTGTGGACTGGGGTCGAGGCTCGGCTGGGAAGCCGTCGCCCAGGCGTGGCCGTCACCTTCCAGGTAAAGACGGATCCGACGGCTATCGGGACGTTTCAACGGAGTACTCAGCATCAGCGGAAAAGCTTGAGTAACGATTATTTCCACATGCTGAGCATGCTCTGACGCCAGCGCTTCCAGAGACTGTCTGGGCGACTGGCAACCACTCAGCAAAGCGCCGAGCAACAACGCAATCTTCAAGACACCTGGTTTGCGCTTCATCTGCTCCCTCCGACACGTTCGACCAGGACAGACACCCACGCCTGCTGCCACCCAGCGCGCGATTGTAGTCGTAAATGACGGTCAATTCGTGCCGTTACCCGATAGCGGAGTGCAGGTATGTGAACGGCCACATCCAGCAATGATATTTGCGCCTGACCTATCCAAGGGCTTGAACAGCGGTCGCTATGCTTGAGTACCGGGGCATTGAGTGACATGGACAGCAAACTCGATCCGCCGTACATCGCTATTCACCTACAGCAACTTGCAGCAGTCCCAGCATGGGACTAGGATCGTGCCATGAGAATTATCGCTATCAGTCACATGAAAGGATTCTGGGAGAAATACCCTGACTCAGAGCAGTCATTCCTGGCCTGGATTGACGAAACAAAGGACGCTAACTGGGCAAGCCCTGCAGATATCAAGGCCAATTTTGGCAGCGCCAGTATCCTCAAGAGCCGCAGGGTGGTGTTTAACATCAAGGGTAACGCCTATCGGCTTGTCGTCGCCGTGGCCTATCGCTTCGGGGCCGTATACATAAAGTTTGTCGGCACTCACCAGCAATACGACGCTATCGATGCCGATACCGTTGAAATGGAGTAACCCATGAACATTCGTCCGATTCATACCGAACAGGACTACCGTGCAGCCCTCAAGGAAGTATCTGCACTATTCGACAACGAACCAGAACCGGGCACGTCTGAAGGTGACTACTTCGACATCATGATTACCCTCATTCAGGCCTACGAAGCGAAGCAGTTCCCGGTTGACCTTCCCAACCCGATAGATGCGATCAAATTTCGCATGGAACAATCGGGCTTATCTGCTGCTGACCTGGCCCCAGCCATTGGCCGGACAAACAGAGTGTATGAAGTACTCAACGGCAAACGGGCGTTGACACTGCCCATGATCTGGAAACTCCATGAGCTGTTCGGGATTCCGGCAGAGAGCCTGATCAAGCCCGCCAGAGATATTTAAGCATTGCGCGTTTCGTTCGAAAAAAGCGAAACACGCAAGCTTGAGCTTTCCTCCAGGCGCCACTGATATCAAGCCGGCACACCCAGAATGATGTGCGAGGCCTTGATCACCGCCGTGGCGCTAACATTCAAGCAGCGCCTGGCCTGCAGACTCACGCACTCACATACACCCATGCCTCGATCCCGGACGCCAGCACTACGCTGACCCGCTTGTAATCCGAGACTTCATAGCTGTCAGCAGCCGCCAGCTCCGCTGGCGTGATCCGGAACACCATACCGGGGATCGGCGCACTGTCAGCACTGCCGGGACGCAGGATAGGATGGTGAGTCTTGCCACTGGTCGCCAACACTTCGGGGTCGGTAATTTCGACCCAGGACTGCTCGTAACCGAGCATCTGATCCGCGCTGCCGGACAGTTCGCGACCGAAGTTGGCGAGTTGCACGGCTTTGTCCTGCAGGGTTCCGTAGGAAAACAGGTAGACCTGCGCATTGCTTGAATCGGTCATCAGCGAACCTCGTCTCTAAAAGTAGCGTTTCGGATGTCTTGCTCGTTTACCGGGCGAAAACCGACAGCCATTCTGGGGACGCCTTATCCCCGTAACACTTCAACGATTCGCCACCAGATGGGCGCCGAACAGCACGTAACAACTGCCGGCAAAGCGCTCCAGCCATTGCCGTGAACGACCATAAGCGCCCGCTACCCGGTGGCTGGCAAACAGCAGCGCTACGGCGCAATACCAGCTGAAGGACAGCGTAGCCATAGTGATCACCGCCAGTGTCAGCAACATCGGCGGTGGCGAAGCCGGCATTGAAGTGGCGAAGATGGTGGCGACGAACAGCGCTGATTTCGGGTTGGTCATGTTGCCCAGAAATCCCTGACGATAGGCCGAAAACAGCGCGCGGTATGGCTCGCTCGACCCCGCACTTGCACCGAGGCTCAGTGCCGGTTTGCGCTTGAACTGCTTCAACCCCAGATAGATCAGGTAGCAACCACCGGCGATCTTGAATGCCAGATACAGCGTCGGTGCGGCGGTAAACAGCGACTTTATTCCCAGGCCGCCGGCCAGCCCCCACAGCACAGTGCCTGTCGCGACACCCAACGCAGCCACCACTCCGTGGCGCCGCGAGCAACTGGCGGCCAGTTGCGCGGTGGTAAAAAAGTTTGGCCCCGGAGTAACCACCGCGACGGTCCACAGCAACGCCAGCGATAACAAGGGGGCAGCATAGGTCAGGTGTTGGAGTTCCACCTGTGAATCACCTCTATGTGAGCGGTGGAAAAACCGCAGAACAACGCCCACGGCGTTTTACTCGACCTTAGGCACAGCAATCAACCGTTATCCGGCTGACAGCCAACCCGCAGCTGAGCTACCGTGTTCGTCACCGAACACCCGGACACGAAGACTCCCCATGGGCAAGCAGAAAATCCTCACCGACTGGTTCCAGCGCGCCCCCGATTCGGGCGGGCTGGAGCGTATCGAGGCGTTTTTTTCGGGCCATGGTTACGACCTTCATCGTCACGACACCTATGCCATAGGCCGCACGCTGTCGGGGGTGCAAAGCTTTCAGTACCGTGGCGGCTGGCGACATAGCTTGCCGGGCGGGACCATGGTGTTGCATCCCGACGAAGTCCACGATGGCGAGGCCGGTACCGAGGATGGCTTCAAATACCGGATGCTTTACGTCGAGCCGGCACTGATCCAGCAGATGCTCGGCGGCCAGCCTTTGCCCTTTATCAAGACCGGTATTTCCACTGATCCACGCTTGTTCGCGGCGACCGAGGTCCTGTTGCAGAGTATCGATCGCCCCCTCGATCCGTTGGAGCAGCAAGATGCGCTGTTTGATCTGGCGCAGGCCATGAGCGCGGTATCGGGGGTGCCCACCCATCGTCAGAGCTTCGATTACCTCGCGGCAGAACGCGCTCGCGAGTTCATGCACAGCGCCCTCGACCAAACGCTGACCCTGGATCAACTGGCCGAACACAGCGGGCGTGATCGCTGGAGTCTGTCGCGGGACTTTCGCCTGCTGTTCGGCACCAGCCCCTATCGTTACCTGACCATGCGCCGCCTGGATCTGCTGCGCTCATTGCTGATGCAGGGTGAGTCGCTAACCAACGCCGCGCTGATCGCAGGCTTCAGCGATCAAAGCCACATGACCCGGCAGTTTGGCAAAACTTACGGCCTGTCACCCGCCCGCTGGATGAAAATGCACCGCCGCTGAGCCGCGCACAATCGTGCAAGAAGTGCACTGCTGCGCAGGCTACCGTGGGCTCACAATCACCAACGGGAGCCACGTCATGCAGCCATATCAAAGCCTGAATTTTGCCAACAAACTTGCGCAGATCAACGAGCACTGGTCGCCGCGGGTCATCGCCGAAATGAACGACTACCAGTTCAAGGTGGTGAAACTGCTGGGAGATTTCATCTGGCACGATCATCAGGACACTGACGAAACGTTTATCGTCCTCGAAGGCCAACTGCGCATCGATTTTCGCGATGGTCAGGTGCTGGTGTCCCAAGGCGAAATGTACGTGGTGCCCAAGGGCGTCGAGCACAAGCCGTTTGCCGAACAAGAGGTCAAACTGCTGCTGATCGAACCCAAGGGTGTGCTCAATACCGGGAGCGAAGGTGGCGAGCGTACGGCGCTGAATGATCTTTGGATCTGACGAGGCTCACTCGAGCCGCGCTTAAGTCGACAGCTGATTGGCGAACTGCCCGACCGCGTTGACCACCTTTTGCGCGCCATCCTGGATCTCGACGATCACCGTGCCCGCCTCGGCGGCCAGCGCCAAACCTTGTTCGGCCTGGAGCTTGCCATCTGTCATCAACACCACGGCATCGCGCGCCATGTCCTGGTTCTGACGCACTACACCAACAATTTCGTCGGTGGCTTTGCTGGTGCGCGAAGCCAATTGCCGGACCTCGTCCGCCACCACTGCAAAACCTCGGCCCTGCTCACCGGCACGGGCCGCTTCGATGGCGGCGTTGAGCGCCAGCAGGTTGGTCTGTTCGGCAATGCCGCTGATGGTTTTGACGATGGTGCCGATCACCAGCGACTGTTCGTTCAGCGCCTCGATGCCTTCACCAGCCTGCTGCATGTGCTTGGCCAGCTCACGCATCACGTCCACCGCCTGAGTCACCACGGCGGTACCGCGTTGTGCACAGTTGTCGGTCTGCAACGAGGTGCTGTAAGCGATGTTCGCCGCTTCGGCAACCGCTTGTTCCTGATTGACCTGATCAGTGATCACGGTGGCGAACTTGACCACTTTGTAGAGCTTTTCATTCGCGTCGTGCACCGGGTTGTAGGACGCTTCGAGCCAGACCACTCGACCATGGCTGTCGACGCGTTTGAAGCGGTCGGCCACGAACTCGCCAGCGTTCAAGCGTCGCCAGAAGTCCTGATACGCGGAGCTGTTGTACTCCTCGGGCTCACAGAACATGCGGTGATGTTTGCCTTTGATCTGCGCCAGGCTATAACCCATACCGTTCAAGAACCGCTCATTGGCCGTCAGCACATTACCGTTGAGGTCGAACTCGATGACGGCTGTCGAACGAACCAGCGCCCCGATCAGGTTCTCGTGTTCACGTGACGCCTCGATGGTTCGGGTCAGGTCACTGGAGTAAATCGAAAAGTGTCTTATCCGGCCATCCGAGCTACGAATCGGCTGGGCAATAGAGCGCAACCACGCTTCCTCGCCATTGCCTCTGAGCAAGCGCACAGCGCCCGCGAAGTGCTCACCACGGGTCAGGGCATTCTTGAAGCGCAGGTGAAATTCATCGGTCTTGACGTGGGCCGGAACGATCTCTTCGATGTGCCGACCAATCAGGTCATTGCCCTTGTAGAGCATTTCCTGGGCGAAATTCTGGTTAATCGATTGCACCCGTCCATCAGGGTCCAGGGTGAGCACAAGCATCTCGCTTTCCAGGCTTTCCTTCACTTGTTGAAGGCTGGAGAGTTCCTCGCGAAGAGCCGACAGCTCCTGCTTCAAGCGTTTATTGAACATTGCGATGCACCGATGGGCAGGGTTGAGAGCGTCCTTCAGACTTACCATCGGCCTTACCCGGCTTTTCTGAAGAGCTTTGCCGGGTTGTCCTACAAAAATAGTTGGCAGCTGGCCACTATGCGCCCGTAATGCCTCAAAAACGGCGTTTTGAAGGGCGATTCAACACGCTATAGTCTGCGCTGCACCACCGCCACCTACAGGAGAATCGACGCATGGATCAGTCACGCAAAGCACTATTCGATGGCATCGCCCAACAGCTGGGGCACCGCTTCGACGGTGAAATGCGCATTGGCGGCAACTACGTGCCTGCGGTGCAAAACGGTGATGAGGTGTACGTCAGCGGGCAGATTCCACGCATTGAAAATACGGTGATGGTGGTGGGCCGGATCGGTGCCGAAGTGTCGTTGGATCAAGGCCGGTATGCCGCGCAGATCTGCACGATGCGCGCATTGGCGATCCTCATGCAGTTACTCGGCGACCTCGAACGTATCAAGAAGATCTTGCGCATTAACGTCTACGTGCAAAGCGCCGCCGACTTCACGCAACAAAGTGAAGTCGCCGACGGTGCGTCGGAGGTGCTTTACCGGATTTTTGCCGAAGCCGGTGTTCACACACGGACCTCGGTAGGCGTGTACCAGTTGCCGAAAAACGCCTCGGTCGAAGTCGACATGATCGTCGCGCTTGAGCCTGAACCAGCACCGTTTGAGGAAGATGAACCCTACGATTGAAGTGCCTCAGGGACTGCAGGCCACGCCAGCCGCATGATCGACCCGCGGCAGGCGCGAACCGAAGTAGAGCGCAGCGCCAATCCCGACCGCCCCCATCACCGCGCAGAACATCACACAGATCCATGGGCTCCACGGCATCAGGCCAATCAGCAGCAACGGCGTGATACTGGCCCAAATGGCGTAGGCAATGTTGTAGGTAAAGGAAATACCCGAGACACGAATCCGCGCCGGGAACAGGTTGACCATCACCGACGGCACCGCACCGACCACCCCGCAGCCCAGACCGGCAATGGCATAGGCCAGGCCAATCCAGTGTGCTCCGCCAATCAGGCTGGCGTAGAGCACGCCAATCCCCAACGGTAGCAGCAGGCTATAGAGCATCACTGTGCGCCAGGCACCGATACGGTCGACGATCAACCCGGCGATCACGCAGCCGACGTTCAGAAACACGATGCCCAGACTGCTCAGGGCGAAAGTATGACTGGCGGTCATGCCAAAGGTTTTCTGCATCATGGTCGGGGTGATAACGACGAAGGTCACCACCGCCGAGGTCAGCACGCAGGTGAGGATCACCGCCGGCAGCATTGCCAACCGATGCTCACGCAACACTGTGCGCAGCGGCAGCTCGACATGCCGTTCGCGACTCGCCTGCATGGCCATGAACACCGGGGTTTCATTCAGCCAACGACGCAACCAGACCCCAATCACCCCGAACACGCCACCTAACAGAAACGGGTAACGCCAGGCGTAATCGAGGATCTCCGTCGGGGTGTAGACCCGCGCCAGCAAGGTCGCCGTCAATGCACCGATCAAGTAACCAAAGGTCAGCCCGGCCTGCAGGAAGCCCAAGGCATAACCCCGGTGCGCGGCCGGTGCGTGCTCGGCCACGAACACCCAGGCGCTTGGCACTTCACCGCCCACCGCCGCGCCTTGTAGCACTCGCAGGAGCAACAACAGCAACGGTGCGAAATAACCGATCTGGGCGTAGGTCGGCATGATCCCGATCAGCAGGCACGGCAGCGCCATCATCAGGATGCTCAGACTGAAGACCTTCTTGCGCCCCAGCCGATCTGCGAAGTGCGCCATCAGAATCCCGCCCAGCGGCCGCGCCAGGTAACCGGTGACAAAAATCCCGAAACTTTGCAGCAAACGCAGCCACTCGGGCATTTCCGGAGGAAAGAACAGTTGGCTGAGGGTCAGGGCGAAAAATACGAAGATGATGAAGTCGTAGATTTCCAGCGCCCCGCCGAGCGCCGCCAGGCCCAGGATCTTGTAGTCAGACCGGGAGAACGGTGCCGGTCGTGCATCAAGGATGGCAGTCATAAAAAATGCTCTGAAATGGGCAAAAAACACACGGCGCCCATGGTCTACGCAAAAACGCGTTCGAACAACCCGTTAGACCATAGTCCCAAGTGTGCAAAACAGCACCGCAAAAACATCTTGATTGATTTACTGTTTATGTCTGAGCGCAAGGGCCTGCGCGGCCCGGCTCGCACCACAATAAACATAAAAATAGAGGTACTCCCGTGGCCGCCGCAATCGAAGATAGCCGCTCCGCCCGCTTTGCCCTGCACTGCTCGAACTTTGCCGAACGCTGGTTTCCCGACTCCTGGGTGTTTGCCGCGCTCGCGGTCATTATCGTTGCCGTGGCCACCATGATCATGGGCGCCAAGCCCACCGATGCCGCGATGGCCTTCGGTGACGGCTTCTGGAGCCTGATCCCGTTCACCATGCAAATGGCCTTCGTGGTGATCGGCGGCTATGTGGTCGCCAGCTCGCCACCGGCGGTAAAACTGATCGACCGCCTGGCGCGCATCCCGAAAAACGGTCGCTCGGCCGTGGCCTGGGTCGCCCTGATTTCCATGGTCGCGTCATTGCTCAACTGGGGACTGTCGCTGGTGTTTGGCGGTTTGCTGGTGCGTGCACTGGCGCGCCGTACCGATCTGCGTATGGATTACCGTGCCGCCGGTGCCGCCGCTTACCTGGGGCTCGGCGCAGTCTGGGCGCTGGGGCTGTCTTCGTCGGCAGCGCAGTTGCAGGCCAACCCGGCCAGTTTGCCGCCGTCGATCCTGTCGATCACCGGGATGATTCCATTCACCCAAACGATTTTCCTCTGGCAGTCCGGTGTGCTCTTGCTGGCGCTGATCGTGGTCTCGCTGATCATCGCCTATGCCACCGCCCCCGGCCCGAACTCCGCCCGTGACGCCAAGGCCTGCGGCATCGACCCGAGCTTCAGCCTACCGGCACCACAGCCACGCACTCGCCCTGGTGAATGGCTGGAGTACAGTCCGATATTGACCATTTTGCTGGTACTGCTGGCGGCCGGATGGTTGTTTCACGAGTTTTCGACCAAACCTGCGATCAGCGCGATCTCGGGCCTGAACACCTACAACTTCCTGTTCCTGATGCTTGGCGCCCTGCTGCACTGGCGCCCGCGCAGCTTCCTGGATGCGGTGGCCCGTGCGGTGCCGACCACCACGGGTGTGATGATCCAGTTCCCGCTGTACGGTTCCATCGCCGCGCTGATGACCGTGGTCAAAGGCACCGACGGCCAGACCCTGGCGCACCATATCTCGACCTTCTTCGTCAGCATTGCTTCCCACGACACCTATGCCCTGCTGATGGGCGTGTACTCGGCGATCCTCGGTTTCTTCATTCCGTCCGGCGGCGGTAAATGGATTATCGAAGCGCCGTACGTGATGCAAGTCGCCAACGACCTCAAATACCACCTGGGCTGGGCCGTACAGATCTACAACGCCGCCGAAGCCCTGCCCAACCTGATCAACCCGTTTTACATGCTGCCGCTGCTCGGCGTGCTCGGTTTGAAAGCGCGGGACCTGATCGGGTTTTCGTTCGTGCAACTGCTGGTGCACACGCCGCTGGTGCTGTTTCTGTTGTGGGCGCTGGGGACGACGCTTGCGTATGTGGCGCCGGTATTGCCTTAGTAAAAGGGGGTCTGAAACCCTCTTGTCACCTCGCCGTCATATCTCGCTGCTAGCGTCCAGCCGAAATATACGGCAACACTTTTCCGCAAAACAGGATTCAGGATGAACGACGACAAAACCGGCAACGATGCACCTCCTCCAGCAGACGACAGCCCCACCGACACCAGCCGTCGGCGCTTTCTGGGGGGCGTTGCAGTCCTCGGCGTCGGCGCAACGCTGAGTGCGTGCGGCAACACTGGCGACACGCCGGGTAAGCCGGAAGAGCGGCCACTGTCGCCTGCCGAGCTGGACAAGGCGTTGCACGACCAGGTGAAAAACGTGGTGGTGATCTTCGCCGAGAACCGCAGTTTCAATAACCTGTTCAGCGACTTCCCTGGCCTTGAAAAACCGTTGTCAGCGCTCAAGCCTGAGGATTATCAACAGCGCGACCGGGATGGCAGTCTGCTGGAAACCTTGCCGCCGGCCTGGGGTGGCGTGTTGCAGATCGGCCCGCAAACCCTTGATGGTGTGACGTATTCGAACGAAACCCAATTCCAGGAACACTTGCCCAATGCCCCCTACGCCCTCAAGGGCCCGAATGGCGAAGACTTGCCGTTTGGCCTGGTGACGCGGGATCTGTGGCATGTGTTCTATCAGAACCAGATGCAGATCAACGGCGGCAAGAACGACCGTTTTGTCGCCTGGGCCGACTCGGGCGGCTTGACCATGGGACATTACGCCCAAAGCCGTTATTCCCTGCGTCTATGGGATGTGGCTCGGGAGTTTGTGCTGTGCGACAACTTCTTCCAGGGTGCTTTCGGTGGCTCGTTTCTCAACCATCAGTACCTGATCAGTGCCGCCGTGCCGTTTTACCCGGATGCCGTCAACTCGGTGGCCAAGGCGCAAATCGCTTCACTGCAAAGCGATGACCCGCTCGACACGCGCCTCAAGCCACTGGAGAAATCCCCGGCCAGCGCCATGAACGGTCCACCGCAGTTCGGCCCCAGCGCCCTGACCCCGGATGGTTATGCGGTCAACACCATGGCCCCGCCTTATTGGCCGACCTGGATCCGCGATCCGGAACGCCCGGAATACGCCAAAGCCGATCTACCCAGTGTGCTGGTGCCGCAAACCCACGAACACATCGGCGACAAGCTGTCGAAGAAGAACATCGACTGGGCCTGGTACGCCGGCGCCTGGCAGGCGACGCTGGACCAGTTCAAGGACTCGGGGGGCATTCCGAAGATCCCCAACTTCCAGTATCACCATCAGCCGTTCAACTACTTCAAGCAGTTGGGTCCGGAGAACCCGGCAGAACGCAGTAAACACCTGCGCGATGGCGGTCTGGGTGACGAGTCGAGCACCAACCGTTTTTTTGCCGATGCCGAAGCCGGGAAGTTGCCGGCGGTGAGTTTCTACAAACCCCAGGGCAACCTGAACATGCACGCCGGTTATGCAGACGTGGCGTCCGGCGACCGGCATATCGTCCGTGCCCTGAAGGTGCTGCGCGAAAGCCCGCAGTGGAAAAACATGGTGGTCGTAGTCACGGTCGACGAAAACGGCGGCTGGTGGGACCACGTCGCGCCACCGCAAGGTGATCGCTGGGGCCCAGGCACGCGGGTGCCAGCGCTGGTGGTGTCGCCATTCGCCCGTAAAGGTACGGTGGATCACACGGTGTACGACACCGCGTCGATCCTGCGGTTAATCACCCGGGTGTTCCAGCTTGAGACGCTCGACGGGATCAAGCAGCGCGATACCGCAATGATTGCCCGAGGCCAGAAGCCGATGGGCGATTTGAGCAATGCGTTGCATTTTCCCGGCTGATTGATTTTCAGTCTTGCGATCTTTTCGCGTGGGTACTAGACCTATCAACGCAAGTGGTTTCAGTATGTAACCGCCCTCGCTTCCGGGGACCCACGCTGAAAAGGATCTGAGCATGTTCAAACTCGCAGGATTGAGCCTCACCCTCGCCGCCCTTACCTTGGGCGCTACCGCCCACGCCGATACCGACCTGAAACTGGGCAGTACCGAACGGGTAACGCAGCTGTTCGCCTACCCCAACAACTGCAACGTGATTTGCTATCGCGACTGGACGCTGGAGCAAACGGTCGAACACTACCTGACCCAAAGCGTTCAGCGAGATGGCTACGCCACGGCAAAGGTCCAGGTAAAAACCGATAACAATCAACTCTACGCAAACATCAGCGGCGTGCCAAAGGACTACGCGAAACCGTTGACTGCATTGCTCGATGCCGGTGATCTGGCCCACGCCGGCGCCAACAAACTGAACGCCGACGGCAAGTGGGCATACAACTGGTACCTGTTCCTGCCCTTGGGCATGGCGCTGGAAAACCGCAAAAGCGTCGAGCTGCTGCATTTCCCACCGGACTATTCGCTGACCCAGGCCCAGGACTACCTGGAATCGAAGACCACCGACCGCTGGGCCACGCTACTGACTGCCAACGGTATCGCCGCCAGACAAACACCGGCCTACCAGACCATCATCGACATCGCGCCGATTGCCGCCCCTTCCACCGCTGGCAAGGACCTTGAAGGCGTCTACGGCTACTTCAAGGACTACCAGACCACTCTGGTCAAGCAATTCAGCCAGACCAGCAGCGGCGTGACCTTGCCGATGGTCGCGTTTGGTGCACCGGTGCGCAACTGGGTCAAGGAGCAGTATGGGCAGACCGTGGCCGTGTTGGGTCTGGCACAAATCATCCCGACCCCGGGCGTGAAGGTGCCGGTGCTGGGTTCTAACCACCCAAGTTACATTTGGTATGCGGCCGACCCGGCGAATTATGACGACGATCAGGCCAAGGCCGATGCCGTGGGTTTGAAGGTGATGGGGCAAGACTTGAGTGCGGCTTGCTGGCAAGCGGGTATGGGCAGCAAACCCGGCAGTGACCCGAGTGCACAACTCAACACCTGCACGCAAACCTGGCAAGTGGCCCAGAAAGAGAAAACCTGCGAGCTGTTCTACACCTCGATCCGCAATCTGACGCCCGAGCAAGCCGCAACCAAGTGTTCGGCCCCGGACATCAAACCCCAACTGGACCAGTTGAAGGTACCTGCACCCGCACTGGCTACATCGCACCTGTAATCCTGCGGACACGCTTGCTGCGTAAGTATTCGCTGACGCAGCAGGCAGCCTCTATCGCCTGTCAGATCTGACAGTAGACCCTCTGTTTCATTTGCGAGACTCTTTAGGCGTACCCATGTGCTGCAGGGCTGGCAGGATCGCCAGCTTCCTGTGGTCGCAGCGCCCAATGAACAAGGATCGTTATGAAGCCTCAGGCCAGGGATAAGGCAGCTACGCTGTCAAGCAGTTGCATTTACCCGAACAAAGAACTCAGTGCCCGCCAGGGCTACCCCTCCAGAGCTCACTTCACAGTTATCCAGACTGACGATGGGCGCGGCGCGGCAATCACGGCACAGCGCGATTACCTGCGCATCAGTCGTATCTGTCGGGTATCGGGACTGCTGATGCATATCCGCCGTTTGCATACCCTGCAACTGGCGCCGGGTATCCACGTCTACGACCCGTTTTTTTCCGGACTACTGCTGCACTCCTGCGACCCTAACGTCTTTCTCGACATGAGCGAACTGTGTTTATGGGCTCTGAAGGACATCGCACCTGGCACAGTGCTGTGCATGGACTACGCCAGCACTGAAGAGAAGCTGACACGTCAGTTTGCCTGTCAGTGCGGCTCGCCCGATTGCCGTGGCTGGATCACCGGCTACGATGATCCGCCAAACGCCGAAGGCCAGAAGTTCTTGCAACACTGGCATCGACATAGCCCCTGATAAACGGAGGCTCAGCGCCGTTTACAAGGCACCGACCGGACGCAAACGGTATTGCGGCGGCAGTTGCTCGAAACCGCTGATGGTCGCGTTCAGGCTCTTCCAGCGACCGTCCTTGATCCCGTAGATGCAACCATGGACCGACAGGCTCTGCCCACGGTGCCAGGCATTTTGCACAATACTGGTATGACCGACATTGGCCACTTGCTGGATCACGTTGAGTTCGCAGAGACGGTCGACCCGCTCTTCTTCAGTCGGCAATTGGCCAAGCTCTTCGCGGTGTTCGTAATAAAGATCGCGAATCGAGCGCAGCCAGCCGTCGATCAGGCCCAACTGGCGGTCCTGCATCGAGGCGCGCACGCCGCCGCAACCGTAATGGCCGGTGACCAGGATGTGTTTGACCTTCAGCACATCCACCGCGTACTGAATCACTGACAGGCAGTTAAGGTCGGTGTGCAGCACCACGTTGGCAACGTTACGGTGTACGAACAAGTCACCAGGCAACATGCCGACGATTTCGTTGGCCGGTACGCGCGCGTCGGAGCAACCGATCCACAGGTATTCCGGCGTCTGTTGGCGGGCCAGCTTGGCGAAGAAGTCAGGATCTTCCTGCTTGATCGCATCGGCCCAACGCGCGTTGTTATCAATCAGATCTTGTAATTCGTTCATGCTCTGAAGCCTCAAGAATGATGCACTGCTTTGACAGACAACCGCCCGTCGGGGTCACGCGGATGTTGCAGTAGCCGAACAGAAATGCCTTGGAATCTTTAAGGGTAACGCCTGTCCACCCTATAAGGCCCCACATTATGAGGAATTTCCATGACTGATTCACGACGTCCTTACGGCGCGGTCCAACCCGAGCCTATCGACGACAACGAAGACCGCATGGGTTCGATGCGCGAGCTGGATTTCGATGAAGAAGAACCCGGCGAGACTATCGGTGGCCTGACCCGCGAGCACGAGCGTGAGCAACAAATGCCCAGCGAACGCGTACGTGAAAAAGGCACGGGCGGGACCGCGGCTGACGACGAACCCATTGACGACGACATGAGCCCGGAAAACCTGATTCGCGAAGATGGCGCCCGTGACGCTCATGAGGCCGGAGAAGACTTCAGCGCCGATTGGGACTTGAGCATTGTCGATGAGGACGAAATCGGCGGCGGCAACGGGCTGGATGAGGCGGAACTGGCAGAGCGCGATCCGGTTGATGGCAATCGGTAATCCTGTGGCGAGGGAGCTTGCTCCCGTTGGGTCGAGAATCGGCCCTGAAATCAGCAACCGCGATTTATCAGAAAGAGCGCGTTAGCCGATTTTAAGACTGCTTAGCCCGAGTGCGGACCGGCCGGCGGGAGCAAGCTCCCTCGCCACATTGGATGTGCGTCAGTCGACCAACGTGCAGGCCATCACCACCGCATCTTCACGCCCACCGACCGCCGGGTAGTAATCACGACGGCGACCGACTTCATTGAAACCATAACGCTCATACAGACGGAATGCCGCCTGATTGCTGTCGCGCACTTCCAGGAAACATTCCCGGGCTTTGGCTTCATACGCACGGGACATCAAGTGCTCAAGCAGCCTCAAACCCAGCCCGCGCCCCTGATTTTCCGGTTTGACCGTGATGTTCAGCAGATGCGCCTCATCGAGGATGATCTGCACCACACCGTGGCCAACCTGTTGCTGACCTTCGAACATCAGCCAGATCTGGTATTTGCCCAGACCATCAAGAAAAATCCCACGGGTCCAGGGATGGCTGAACGCCGCGTATTCAATTTTCAGTACAGCGTCCAAATCCGCTTCAGTCATCGGGCGGAACGATACAGCGTCACTCATTCGATTCTTTCCAACGCGCCATCAGCCGACGCATGGCTTGCCAGGCATCAGCCTTACGCTGTGGCTCTTCCATTAATAATTCCAGGCCGGGCAGCGCCCAGACCGACCCCAGGCCTTCAACCTGAAGTTCGCGGTTGTAGGCTTCAGTATTTGCCTCACCGGCAAAACGCACCGCCGGCAGGCCGATCAACCACAGGCACACACAAGGCGCGTCTTCCAGGCGAGCCGAAAGGAACCCTTGAACGAAATCGCGGGCAGCTTCCGGGCCCTGATCCATCGTTCCGCGTACCAGCAGCGGCCAGCGGACCGGTTCGCCGACAATTTGCGGGCTGTCCGGCAGACCGGCGGCGCGCAGCATGTCCTTGAGCAGCAAGTAGGCTGGATCGCGAGTCTGGAACGCACCGCCTGTGGGTAACTCCACCAGCAGCAGGCAACGGCCGGCCCGCAACAATTGCAGGGCAAAACGCGGCGGCGGCACTTGCGGCGCCTTGGCCACGACCGGTGCGTCTTCGGCGTCCTCGACCGGCTTGCTCGCTGGGCGCGCAACAGAAGGCGTCGGGCGCGGCACTTCGACCTTGACCCGTTCGGCCGGCTTGGCCACAGGCTCTACGGCCGCTTTCGCGACCTGCGTCGGCGCAATCGGCGTCTCGACCAACGGCTCCGGCGCTTCCAGCAGCTCGGGCCGCGACGGTGCGGCAAAGGGCAATTCGGTGCGCGGCAGCCAGTTGACCACCTGCATGGCGGTCAAATAGGCGCGGCGACGGGACTCGATAAGCAAAGGTCGGCCACTTGTGGATAACGGATAGTGCAGGGATTCTACCGCCCTTCGCTCAAGATCGCCCGCAGTTGATCGATAGAAAAGCGGCTGTCCGTCCCGTCGATGCCTCGAGAGTGATTCCCATCGCACGTGATGCAGTACAATCGCTGCTTTTAATCGCCAACCAGCCGGCCATTCCAATGATCGAACCCAAGCGCGTCTTGCGCGCCCTCGCCGAACACTGGGCACTTCTGGAGCCTTTGTGCGAGCACTTCGACCAAGGCACCCTGAGCCTCAACGAACTGCGCTCACAGCTGGCCGCCCAGCAACTGGACAGCACGCCACAGGACATCACCAGCCTGCTGGACGTGTGGATCCGCCTCGACATTCTGGTTCCGGTGGCCAAAAGCCCGAACCGTTTTGAGCTCAACGCGCAGATTCACGACTTCCTCGCCTACCTGCGCCGTGAGCACCGTCTGGGCCTGTGCCTGGAAATCGAAGCCTACCTGCGCCATCTGGAGCGGCTGGCCGGTTACATTCAGGACGCTTTCGACATCCGCGACGGCAATGATCTGGCACGCCAGCTGCGTTTGCTCGACATGCGCGTGCGCGATGTCCTGAAAAAACTCGCCAACGACGAACAAGCCCTGGTGGCCGTTGCCGAGCGGGCCAAGACCAGCGACCGGCAGATTCCGCTGCGTCAGCGTTATGCCGAAGTGCTGGCGACGTGGGACGAATACGTCGAGCCGATGATTCAGTTGGTCAACGCCGACGGCGCCTTCGAGCAAGGCGTGCGCAAGGTTGAAAACGTGCTGCTGCGCATGCTCAGCGAACAACAGCGCCTCGGCCATCTGGTCGACGACGACATGTTGCTGCGCACCCACGCGCGCATCCTCGAAATGCAGACCAGCGCCCAACTGACCTTGCGTCATGCTCGCGAGCTGTTGCTGCCGCTGCGTGAAGAGGCCCGTCGGCACAACGCCGTAACCCGTGGCGCGGCGCTGGCACTGTCGATGATCCGCCGCAAGGGCATCGACGCAGTGCCGCAAGCGGCGATGCCGATGTTCACCCGCCCGCAAAGTACCTTCCTCGGCAGCGCCAGTCAGGTCGAAGCCTACGTTTATGCACTGGCGCGTTTCGAGCCAAAACCGGCACGTTTCCCCAAGGCCCACAAAACCCAAAAAGGCGAAGCCCCGCGGGCACCGCGCACCGTTCGGGAAATGCTCGAACGCTGCGAAGACGCGCTGCCGATGCCGGATTTGATGACCTGGCTGCTGGAACAGGAACCGGACGGCGCGACCGACGAGTTGCTGTACTGGTTCTCCCGTCTATCACGGGAAAAACGCTTCAAGCGCGAGCGCCTGGAACGCCGCGATTACCACACTCACGAGCACCAGGTCAGCCTGCGCTCCTTCGCCCTGCTCTCGGCCCGCGATGACGCGCCCGAGAATTCTGCGAGCACATCTAATGCATCTTGATCTATCCGAACTGTCTCAGCTGGCGCCGATCTTTCGCGAGCTGTTCAAGGGCTACCACGTCAGCCGTCGCGATCCTGAACTCTACGCGCAGCTGTCGAACTTTCAGGACCAGTACCGCACGCTGTTCAAGGCCCTGGGGTTTGAACTGGTCTGCGACACCCGTGGTTTCTACTACTTTGTGCCGGACCTCGCCGCTGCAGCGGTGAACAAGACCGCCCAGCGCTTGGCACTGTTCACCTTCATCCTCGTCGAGCATCTGGCTGACCAGGGCCGCGATCCGATTGCCGTCCTCGATGGCGGCAGCCTCGGTCGCGATGAACTGCCGTCGTTGCTGGAAAAATACCGCGACCTGTTCATTCAGGCCGAAGTGCAGACCGTCGAAGAACTCGAAGAAAAGATCATGCGCCGCATGACCCAGCTCGGGTTCGCCAGCGAAGAGAACGGCATCTACCGTTTCCTGCCGCCGATGCACCGTTTCCTCGACGTTTGCCTGTCGGTCCAGCAAGACCGCGACCTGGCCGCCAGCTTGCACAGCGTGCTGCCATTGCCGGTGCCAGTGCTGATCGATGACGACAGCGACGAAAAACTGCTGAAAACCGATGATCCGCTGGATCTCAGAGAATTTGAGGTAGAGAGCGCCGAAGACAGCGAAGAAGACGCGCTCGCGCGTGCCATTGCCGAAGAACAGGAGCTCGACGCATGAGCAAGGAACGCTACGGCATCCGCCGCTTTGCCCTTTTGAACACCGCCGGTTACAGCCTCGGCTTGTTCCCGCTGGAAGAGCCGCTGTCGGTCTACGGCGCGAACAACCTCGGTAAATCCGCCTCGATCAACGCCTTGCAGTTCCCGATCCTGGCGCGCATGTCGGACATGAGCTTCGGCAAGTACAGCCTGGAACAATCGCGGCGTTTCTATTTCGCCACCGACACCAGTTACATCCTGGTCGAAGTCGCCCTGCCCCACGGTCCCCACGTGATTGGCGTGGTCGGACGTGGCCCGGGCGGTGGGTTCGGTCACCAGTTTTTCGCCTACGCGGGCAAACTGGACCTGGCCCATTACCAGAAAAACGATACCTGCCTGCGCCAGAAAGAGCTGTTCACCAACCTTGAGCGCGAAGGCCTGAAAGCCTACGAACTCAAGCCGGATGAATTGCGCCGCTTGCTGGTCGGTGGCCACACCTCGGTCCCGTTGGACCTGACGCTGATCCCGCTGCGCTCCACCAGCGAGCAGAGCCTGAAAACTTTCCGCGCACTGTTCATCAACCTGCTGCACATGCGCGAAATCACTGCGGCCAAGCTCAAGCAACTGTTCCTCGATGCCTTTGAACACAGCCTGCGTTCCGGCAGTGTCGATTACATTGCCGCCTGCGAAGAAGCCTTCCGCGACGTGCGCCGCATGGAGCAGGATTACAACTCGCTGGTCACCGCCGGCCCGTTGGTCGAAGCGCTTGCTGCCGGCGTGACCCAGCGCAACATCCTGCGCGGCAAGTTGCACCGCATCTCGCCGTTGCTCGACTCGTTGCTCGGCACCTGGTCGGACTACGCCAGCGCACGCAAGGAAGAGCTGACGATTCAGGCCGAACACTACCGCAACGAACAGGACGCGCTGCAAAACGATCAGCGCGGCGGTACTCAGGAACTGATGCGCCTGGAGCGCGAAATCACTGGCATCCAGCGCTGGCTGGGCGAGTTGTCGGTGCTCAAGCATCGCTTCGCCCTGGTCGATGACGTCAAGGTGCTTGAACAGCAACTGCTCGCCGCCAAGGACGCACACGATGAATTGGCCGGTGCGCTGGCACAGTCCCGTCAATTCAGTGCCGAAGACCTCGAAGAGCGTCTGCGGGATCTGGAAAAACGCCTGAAGTCGGTCAAGCAGCAACTCGATCACGCCGACAACAATAGCTACGCCCGCTTGCGCGAAGAGTTCTCGCAACAGGACGTCGAACGCCTGATGCGTCTGTTCAACAGTGCGCTGTTCAGCTTGCCCTTGGGCGAACATGGCATTGCCCTGAACGAAGACGGCCAGTGGGTCAAATCCATGGAGCTGATCCTTGATGGCTTCAAGGGCGAGCGCTTCGAAGTGCCGGGCCTGTCCATCGACCTGTCGCACATCGAGCCGCCGGCCCTGCAAGCCCTGGCCGACCGTGCCGCGCTGCGTGATCAGAAAGACCGCCTGGACAAAGAACTCAAGCAACTGAAAACCCAAGCGGCCGTCGTGGCGGACCGCGCGGCCAGCAAGACCCAGACCGAAGCGCTGTACCAACAAGTGCTGGATGCGCAAAAAGCCCTGGAAGACTTCCGCCGCTCGCAAACCCTGAGCGCCGAGGAAGGCGACAAGCTGGAGCAACTGGCTCAAATGGAAGCTGCGCAGGACGAGTTGAAGCGTTCCAGCGATGCCTTCACCGAACGCGTCCAGCAACTGTCGGCCAAGCTGCAACTGGTCGGCCGGCAGATCGGCGACATGGAAGCCAAGCAACGCACTCTCGACGACGCCCTGCGCCGCCGTCAGCTGTTGCCGGCAGACTTGCCGTTCGGTACGCCGTTCATGGACCCGATCGACGATTCCATGGACAACCTGCTGCCGCTGCTCAATGACTATCAGGACAGCTGGCAAGGCCTGCTGCGTGTCGACGGGCAGATTGAAGCGCTTTACGCGCAGGTTCGCCTCAAGGGCGTGGCCAAGTTCGACAGCGAAGACGATGTCGAGCGTCGCCTGCAATTGCTGATCAACGCTTACGCGCACCGCACCGACGAAGCCCTGACCCTCGGCAAGGCGCGTCGTGCAGCGGTAACCGACATCGCCCGGACCCTGCGCAACATTCGCAGCGACTACGACAGCCTTGAACACCAACTGGCGCTGTTCAACCGCGAGATCAACAAACGTCAGGTCTCCAACCTGCAAAGCTTCCGCATCGTGCTGGCGCCGAACAAGGAAGCCCTCAAGCACATCGACCAGATCATCCACAGCGCAGGTCAGTATGAGGAAGGCGAAACCCTGTCGGTGTTCGACCTGAGTCAAAGCGCCGATCAGGACAACAAGAACGAAGAAGCCAAGGAATACCTGGCACGGTTGGTGGCTGCGAACCACAACCAGTTGGGCCTGAAGGACCTGTTCGAACTGGCATTCGAAATCACCAAGGTCAACGGCCAGCCGGTGATTCACACCGACATCGATGGCGCGGCGTCCAACGGCACCACCATGACCATCAAGGCGCTGACCAACATGTACTTGTTGCTGCACTTGATGGATCGCGACCAGGCCGGGCGTGTACGTTTGCCGTACTACCTCGACGAGGCCGCGGACATCGACGAGAAAAACCAGGCCGCCTTGCTGGAAACCAGCTTGCAGCTGGGCTTCGTACCGATCCTCGCCAGTGTGAAGCCGCAGGTCTGCGCCAGTGTTGCCATCGACCTGGAAGGTGGCAGCGGGCCGCAGGGTATCTACATCGACGAGGCAGACTGGAAGTACATTCGCCGGCATGACGAGGTGAAGGCGACGGTCAACGTTGAGTCGACTGAACCGGAACTGGACGAGGTCTGATCCTTTTACCGGCGTCGTAACGAAAAAGGCCGCGATCCAATGGATCGCGGCCTTTTTTATGGTTGCCGTTGCGAGTTATTTACCGAGGGAAATCTTCGGCGCCCAGCTCAGCCATTCATCTTCGAACTTGTCGAAAAGCGGAAAGGTCTGCTCGGGCCGTGCCGGACTGCCCATGCGATCTCCTTCCGGAGTAGCGAACGCAATGCCGCCCTGGATCAGCGTCTCCAGCGACTCGGTCCGCACCGTTGCGCCTTTGAACAGCCCGAAGTCCAGGCCAAAGCCGCTGGTGTTCCAGAAACGTGTTCCGCTGCGTACCAACGGCGCGTACTTCGGCTCGATCAGGATGTGGACCAACACGCGATCCGCCGTTTGACCCAGTTCATAGCCGGTGACTTTGCCGACGGTGATTTCACGATAAGTCACCGGCACGCCGGTTTTCAGCGAACCACGGCGAGCGGCGCTCAACACCAGACTCAGACCGGCCTCTTCCTTGACAGACTCTGGAGGATTGGCCAGTGCCACGAAATTTTTCTGTGGACCAAGGTTTTTCGCGGCGGGCTGAACCTCGATGTATTGCCCGGAGACCAGGGTTTCCAGGTTGGACGTTTTGATCAGGCCCAATTCCGGCTTGACCACCCAGAACTGGCTGCCGACTCGAGCAATGCGCTCCGGCACTTCGGTGATCCGTGCGGTAAGCAGCACCGACTGCAGATCATCACTGAGGTCGACGCTTTCTACCTTACCGACATCCAGACCTTTGAAGCGAATCGGCGTGCCGGTACGCAAACCGTCGGCACGATCGACTTTGATCGTGACTACAGCGCCTTTCTGGCTCGCCTCGTCACGGTTGGCGAACAAACGGAAACGCGGAATCCGCTTCTGCAACGGCGCCGTAGCTTTCGGTGTTTCGAACGCAATACCGCCGGCCATCAGGCTTTGCAGAGATTCACTTTTGACCTGAATCCCGCCGGTGAGGCCACCGGTCAGGGTAATTCCGCTGGCGTTCCAGAATCGCGTCGAGGCGTTGACCAGTCCTTCGTACTCCTTCTCGATGTGTACACCGATGACCAACTGCTTTTTGGTACGAGAGAACTGATAGCTCTGCACCGACCCGACCTTGACCTGCTTGTAGAGAATCGGGCTGCCGACTTCCAGCGAACCGAGATTTTCGGTGAACAGCACCAGGTGCAGACCTGGAGACCGCAGATCCAGCGGCGGCGGCTTCGGCCGGGCTTCGAATTCACGTTGCGGCGCGCCGCCCTTGTCGCCTGGGCGCACGGCAATGTAGTTACCTTTGACCAACGCCTCCAACCCGGTGATCCCGGCCAGCGAGATTGAAGGTTTGACCACCCAGAACTGAGTCCCGGTCACCAGGTAATCCTCGGCCAGTGGATCAAGGGTCAGCTCGGCCGTGGCACTGGACAAGTCCGGGTCGATCTTGAGCGCTTTCAGGTTACCGACCTGGATACCTTTGTACATCACGGGTGTGCGGCCGGCCTGCAGGCCTTCGAAGTCGCTGAGTTTCACTTTGACACGAATACCGGCCTGAGCGGCGTCGAAGTCTTCATAGAGACGAAACGGCAAGCTTGGATCGGTGGGCGGGCTGTCTTTGCGGTTGTCCGGCGTGGCGAAGGCGATACCGCCCGCAACGATACTGGCCAGCGACTCGCTGCGCACTTTCACCCCTGACAGGTTGGCGTCAATGCTGATCCCGCTGGCATTCCAGAAGCGCGTATGTTTGCGCACCAGGTTGGCGTAGGTGGGCTCGATAAAGACTTTGATCTCGACGGTGCTCTGGTCTTCGGACAGCAGGTAGCTTTTCACCTGGCCAACCTGGATCTGCTTATAGAACACCGGACTGCCACGGTTCAGGGAACCCAGACGATCAGCCTTGATGGTCAAGTGCAAGCCTGGCTTGGAGTCAGACAGCGGTGGCTCTTTGGTCAAGGCGGTGAACTTGCGGCTTGGCTCACCCTCACCCGGGCTGATCGCCACGTAGTTACCTGAAACCAACGTTTCCAGGCCAGTAATCCCGGCCAGGGTGACGCTCGGCTTAACCAGCCAGAAGCGCGTGCTGGTCTTCAGGTACTGTTCGACGTCCTTGTTCATTTCGATGGTAGCGATAACCCCGCGGGTTTTTCCCTCGTCATCCAGCGCCAGGCTTTTTACCTTGCCGACCGGCATGCCTTTGTAGACAACTTCGGTCTTGTTGACCTGAATGCCTTCGCCACTTTCGAAGCGAACCTGAACCTCGATGCCGGTCTCATTGTAGGCACGCCAGCCCAGCCATCCGCCAATCATCAAGGCGATCAGGGGCAGAACCCAAATGGCCGACCAGTTCGAGGCCGGTCGAGTTTTAGCTTTAGGCAAATCAGTCATGGTCGTCGTCCGACTCCGTGTTATCCCAAATCAGTCGGGGATCGAAAGTTACTGCAGCAAGCATTGTTAAAATCACCACACTGGCGAAGGCCACCGCACCGAGATTCGCCTCGATACTGGCAAGTCGACCAAAGTTCACCACCGCCACCAGAATGGCGATCACGAAAATATCCAGCATTGACCATCGACCAATGAACTCGATAAACCGATACATCACGATACGTTGCCGTGCGGATAAAGGCTGACGCCGCTGTACAGAAAACAACAGCAATGCGATGCCCACCAATTTGAAGGTCGGTACCAGAATACTGGCGACAAACACCACAGCAGCAATCGGAAACATTCCGTGCTGAACCAGGGTGATCACGCCGGACATGATGGTATCGCCTTCACCCTGTCCTAATGTACTGACGGTCATGATCGGCAACACATTAGCGGGTATATAGAGAATCGCCGCGGTAATCAGCAACGCCCAGGTGCGCATCAAACTATTGGGGCGACGCGCATGGACCAGTGCTCCACAGCGAGTACATGTCTGCTCGTCGGTGTCCGGTTCCTGCTTGTTAAGCTCATGGCATTCGATACAAATCAGAATGCCTGCATCAATTGCCCGCATGAGCATCCTCTCCTGACAACGCTTGCCAGATCTGATGAGGCGACATCACTACCTCAAGTAATACCTGTACCAATAGCAAACTGATAAAGCACGCCAGACCCACGCCAACCGTTATCGACGCAAGGTCTGCCAGTTTGACGATGGCCACCAGCACGCCCATCAAATAGACCTCGAGCATTCCCCAGTCGCGTAGATGGTGATAGATGCGATAGAGCAGCAAGCCGTAGCTGCGCCCTATATCAAAACGAACGCTCAGCAGTACCAACAACTGACAGAGCAACTTGAGCAACGGGATTCCCATGCTGCACAGAAACACCACTACCGCTACGCCTTGCATCCCGGTATCGAATAGGCCAACGACGCCACTCCAGACAGTGTCGTGCGACGACTGCCCGAGTAGATGGAGTTGCATGATGGGTAAAAAATTCGCCGGAACATACAACAGCAGCGCGGCGATCACTAAGGCGAGGCTACGTTCCACGACATTGTGCCGGTGGGCATAGAGCTCATAACCACAGCGTGGACATAGGGCTTTCTCGCCATGAGCGAGTTGCGGCTTGCGCATCAGTAAATCGCACTCATGACACGCCACCAAGTCGTCCAGCGGTAAATCTGACAGCCCTGGGGCGTCAACCGAATCTGGCATAAAGGGCTCGGGCTCTGAAAATGACCGGCCTATTCTAGTGTTCTGGCCGAGAAATAACTGTGCAAATTTGTCTGGATTCCGGAATCAACTTTCTCGCAGGCAAAACAAAACCCCAACTGCTTTCGCAATTGGGGTTTCGGAATTTAATCTTGACGATGACCTACTCTCACATGGGGAAACCCCACACTACCATCGGCGATGCATCGTTTCACTGCTGAGTTCGGGATGGGATCAGGTGGTTCCAATGCTCTATGGTCGTCAAGAAATTCGGGTACTGAGTCGTGACCTGTTGGTCTCGCTTCAGCAAATTGGGTATGTGATAGATCTCGGTGTTTGTGAGCAGCTCGAACTTTCGGTTCGTTTCGTCTTCACACACCGCAATCTGGCCTCTTTCGAGTTCGCAAATTGCTTGGGTGTTATATGGTCAAGCCTCACGGGCAATTAGTATTGGTTAGCTCAACGCCTCACAGCGCTTACACACCCAACCTATCAACGTCGTAGTCTTCGACGGCCCTTCAGGGGACTCAAGGTCCCAGTGAGATCTCATCTTGAGGCTAGTTTCCCGCTTAGATGCTTTCAGCGGTTATCTATTCCGAACATAGCTACCCGGCAATGCCACTGGCGTGACAACCGGAACACCAGAGGTTCGTCCACTCCGGTCCTCTCGTACTAGGAGCAGCCCCTCTCAAATCTCAAACGTCCACGGCAGATAGGGACCGAACTGTCTCACGACGTTCTAAACCCAGCTCGCGTACCACTTTAAATGGCGAACAGCCATACCCTTGGGACCGGCTTCAGCCCCAGGATGTGATGAGCCGACATCGAGGTGCCAAACACCGCCGTCGATATGAACTCTTGGGCGGTATCAGCCTGTTATCCCCGGAGTACCTTTTATCCGTTGAGCGATGGCCCTTCCATACAGAACCACCGGATCACTAAGACCTACTTTCGTACCTGCTCGACGTGTCTGTCTCGCAGTCAAGCGCGCTTTTGCCTTTATACTCTACGACCGATTTCCGACCGGTCTGAGCGCACCTTCGTACTCCTCCGTTACTCTTTAGGAGGAGACCGCCCCAGTCAAACTACCCACCATACACTGTCCTCGATCCGGATAACGGACCTGAGTTAGAACCTCAAAGTTGCCAGGGTGGTATTTCAAGGTTGGCTCCACGCGAACTGGCGTCCACGCTTCAAAGCCTCCCACCTATCCTACACAAGCAAATTCAAAGTCCAGTGCAAAGCTATAGTAAAGGTTCACGGGGTCTTTCCGTCTAGCCGCGGATACACTGCATCTTCACAGCGATTTCAATTTCACTGAGTCTCGGGTGGAGACAGCGCCGCCATCGTTACGCCATTCGTGCAGGTCGGAACTTACCCGACAAGGAATTTCGCTACCTTAGGACCGTTATAGTTACGGCCGCCGTTTACCGGGGCTTCGATCAAGAGCTTCGCGTTAGCTAACCCCATCAATTAACCTTCCGGCACCGGGCAGGCGTCACACCCTATACGTCCACTTTCGTGTTTGCAGAGTGCTGTGTTTTTAATAAACAGTCGCAGCGGCCTGGTATCTTCGACCGGCATGGGCTTACGGAGCAAGTCCTTCACCCTCACCGGCGCACCTTCTCCCGAAGTTACGGTGCCATTTTGCCTAGTTCCTTCACCCGAGTTCTCTCAAGCGCCTTGGTATTCTCTACCCAACCACCTGTGTCGGTTTGGGGTACGGTTCCTGGTTACCTGAAGCTTAGAAGCTTTTCTTGGAAGCATGGCATCAACCACTTCGTGTTCTAAAAGAACACTCGTCATCAGCTCTCGGCCTTAGAATCCCGGATTTACCTAAGATTCCAGCCTACCACCTTAAACTTGGACAACCAACGCCAAGCTGGCCTAGCCTTCTCCGTCCCTCCATCGCAATAACCAGAAGTACAGGAATATTAACCTGTTTTCCATCGACTACGCTTTTCAGCCTCGCCTTAGGGACCGACTAACCCTGCGTCGATTAACGTTGCGCAGGAAACCTTGGTCTTTCGGCGTGGGTGTTTTTCACACCCATTGTCGTTACTCATGTCAGCATTCGCACTTCTGATACCTCCAGCAAGCTTCTCAACTCACCTTCACAGGCTTACAGAACGCTCCTCTACCGCATCACCTAAGTGATACCCGTAGCTTCGGTGTATG
>NZ_CP012830.1:2432500-3217500 GCF_001307155.1 Pseudomonas fluorescens | reverse complement strand
CACGGCTCGGTTTTCAGCGCGCCAGCGTTTTGCGCAGGATCGCCCTTGTCAGTACCGAACTCATAGAAGTTGTTGTAGTGAGTCGCGTCCTTGAACGGCGTGATCGCCTCATCCTTGACGGTAACCGCCTCCCATTTGGTGGCAGGGAGTTTTTCGGAAAACCAGGAAGGCGCCTTGCCCGACTCGACATCCGCGTACCGAGCCGCGTTGTCAGCGCTGGCCCATCGTGGCAGGCCGCTGACCGCCATACCGGCGATCGCCCCACCAAGCACACTGCGACGAGAGAGATAGAGAGACTCAGGCGTGACGTCCGACTCATGAGAGTCGGACGACTTGGGAAACTTGAACAACATGGCAACTCCGCAGAATTGGAGGACAGATGCACCAATAGACTGCGGAGTATGGGGGAAATTACATCACTCGGCGTTTTTGTGCCGACGAAGATGCAACAGGTACTGCACCGGGCCAGAAGCTGCATAGGCGAGAAAAACCAGCAGCAGAATGCGTGGCGGATCGCTGAAGACCACTGCAAACACCAGCACCACCGCCAGGATCGCCACGAAAGGTACGCGACCTTTCAGGTCCAGTTCCTTGAAGCTGTTGTACTTGATGTTGCTCACCATCAACATCCCGGCGGCTGCAACCATCAGCGCAACCAGGAAGGACATCTTGGAGCCCTGAATCCCATAATCGCTGAATGCCCAGACAATACCTGCAACCACACCTGCCGCAGCCGGACTGGCCAGACCGATGAAGTAGCGCTTGTCTGCGGTGCCGACCTGAGTATTGAAACGCGCCAGACGCAATGCCGCGCCCGCAACATAGATGAAGGCAACCATCCAGCCAACCTTGCCCATATCCCCCAACGCCCAACCAAATGCCAGCAATGCCGGCGCAACACCAAAGGCAACCATGTCCGACAGCGAGTCGTACTCGGCACCGAAGGCGCTTTGGGTATTGGTCATGCGCGCTACCCGGCCATCAAGGCCGTCGAGGACCATGGCGACGAAAATCGCAATCGCCGCGAAAGCAAAATACTTGCTCGCGCTTGCAGCATCACCGGCACTCAAGGCGCTCTGGGCACTCATCGAGTTGATGATGGAATAGAACCCTGCGAACAGGTTCGCAGTGGTGAACAGATTCGGCAGAAGATAGATACCACGATGCCGGACTTTACGGCCTTCAGCGTCATGCCCTTCTTCGACATGCTCATCGATGGGTAGCAGGCTTTCGGCGTCAGAGGCCTGGTTTGGCTCTTCGGGACGTTCGCTCATGGACATTACCTTGCAACGGTGTGGAAAGTTTCGACAGGTGTCTGCGACAACGGTTCGGCCGCAAACGATGCAGCTTTATACCAGAACCGACCACTCAAACGAAAAAACGCGGCCTAAGCCGCGTTTTCTGTACAAACTCGTGACTTAGTTTTTGGCTTTGTCGACGATTTTGTTGGCGCCGATCCACGGCATCATCGAGCGCAGTTGCTCGCCGATGATCTCGATGCCGTGTGCAGCGTTGTTACGACGCTTGGCGGTCATCGAAGGATAGCCGGTAGCACCTTCGCTGATGAACATCTTGGCGTATTCGCCGTCCTGAATACGTTTCAGGGCATTACGCATAGCCTGACGGGATTCAGCGTTGATGACTTCAGGGCCGGTAACGTACTCGCCGTACTCGGCGTTGTTGGAGATCGAGTAGTTCATGTTGGCGATACCGCCTTCGTACATGAGGTCAACGATCAGCTTCAGTTCGTGCAGGCATTCGAAGTAGGCCATTTCTGGCGCGTAGCCAGCTTCAACCAGGGTTTCGAAACCGGCTTTGACCAGTTCAACGGTACCGCCGCACAGAACGGCTTGTTCGCCGAACAGGTCGGTTTCGGTCTCGTCCTTGAAGGTAGTTTCGATGATGCCGGTACGACCACCACCAACGCCGGCAGCGTAGGACAGTGCTACGTTTTTGGCGTTGCCGGAAGCGTCCTGATAGATAGCGATCAGGTCAGGGATACCGCCGCCTTTTACGAACTCGGAACGCACGGTGTGGCCCGGAGCCTTCGGCGCGATCATGATCACGTCGAGGTCAGCGCGCGGCACAACCTGGTTGTAGTGGATCGCGAAGCCGTGGGAGAAGGCCAGGGTGGCGCCTTTCTTGATGTTCGGCTCGATTTCGTTTTTGTACAGGGCAGACTGGAACTCGTCCGGGGTCAGGATCATGACCAGGTCGGCAGCGGCAACCGCAGAAGCAACGTCAGTCACTTTCAGGCCGTGGGCTTCGGCTTTGGCAACAGTGGCCGAACCTTTACGCAGACCGACAGTAACGTCAACGCCGGAGTCTTTCAGGTTGCACGCTTGAGCGTGGCCCTGGGAACCGTAACCGATGATGGCAACTTTCTTGCCCTGGATGATCGACAGGTCACAGTCTTTATCGTAGAAAACTTTCATGAATTTCCCCTATATATCCAGGCCGTTCAGGCCATTCGCTAATTTGGTTTAGATGCTGAGTACTTTGTCGCCACGGGCAATCCCGGTGACGCCACTGCGTACGGTTTCCAGAATCGAGGCAGTGCCGATCGACTGAATGAAACTGTCGAGCTTATCGCTGGTACCGGTCAATTGAACGGTATACACGCTGGCACTGACATCGACGATCTGTCCACGATAAATATCGGTAGTGCGTTTGATCTCGGCGCGCTGGGCGCCGGTGGCCTTGACCTTGACCAGCATCAGTTCGCGCTCGATGTGAGCGCTTTCCGACAGGTCGACCAGCTTGACCACTTCGATCAGCTTGTTCAGGTTCTTGGTGATCTGCTCGATGATTTCATCGTGGCCAACAGTGGTCAGCGTCAGACGCGACAGGGTCGGGTCTTCGGTAGGTGCCACGGTCAGGCTCTCGATGTTGTAGTTGCGCTGCGAGAACAGGCCGACTACACGAGACAGAGCGCCCGGTTCGTTTTCCAGAAGCAAGGAAATAATATGCCGCATGATTACGTACGCTCCGTCTTGCTCAGCCACATATCGCGCATGGAGCCGTCTTTGATCTGCATCGGATAGACGTGCTCGCTGGTATCGACCGAAATATCGAGCACCACCAAGCGATCTTTCATGGCGAACGCTTCCTCCATCTTCGACTTCAAATCCTTCGAGTCGGTGATGCGCACGCCGACGTGACCATAGGCCTCTGCCAGCTTGACGAAGTCAGGCAGCGATTCCATGTAGGAGTGCGAGTGACGGCTGCCGTAACTCATGTCCTGCCACTGGCGAACCATACCCAGAACACCGTTGTTCAGGATGACGATTTTTACCGGCAAACCGTATTGCAGGCAGGTGGACAGCTCCTGAATGTTCATCTGGATACTACCCTCGCCCGTCACGCAGGCGACGTCGGCATCCGGGAAGCTCAACTTGATGCCCATCGCCGCCGGGAAACCGAAGCCCATGGTGCCCAGGCCACCGGAGTTGATCCAGCGGTTCGGCTTATTGAACGTGTAGTACTGCGCCGCGAACATTTGGTGCTGGCCCACGTCGGAGGTCACAAAGGCATCGCCCTTGGTCACTTCGCAGAGGGTTTCGATCACGGTTTGCGGCTTGATAACGCTACCGTCGCCCTTTTCATACGGGAACAGGCCACGATCACCACGCCACTCGTCAACTTGCTTCCACCAGCTGGCAACAGACTCCTTGTTCGGGGTCTCGCCGATTTCCTTGAGGATCGCGACCATTTCGGTCAGGACGCTCTCAACCGGGCCAACGATAGGCACGTCTGCCTTGATGGTCTTGGAAATCGAAGCCGGATCGATGTCGATGTGAATGATCTTGGCGTTCGGACAGAACTTGGCCGGGCCGTTGATCACGCGGTCATCGAAACGCGCGCCGACAGCGAGAATCACGTCAGCATGGTGCATGGCCAGGTTGGCGGTGTAGCTACCGTGCATGCCGAGCATGCCGATGAACTGACGGTCGGTGCCAGGGTAGCCACCCAGGCCCATCAGGGTGTTGGTCACTGGCAAGTTGAGCATTTGCGCCAGTTCGGTCAGCGGCGCGGAGCCACCGCCAAGGATCACGCCGCCGCCCGAGTACAGCACGGGACGCTTGGCCGCCAGAAGCATTTCTGCTGCCTTGCGGATTTGCCCGGAGTGACCACGAACCGCCGGGCTGTAGGAACGCAGCTTGGCTTTTTTCGGGAAGACGTATTCGAATTTTTCGGCCGGGTTGGTCATGTCTTTCGGGATATCGACAACGACAGGACCGGGACGACCGGATTGCGCCAGGTAGAACGCTTTCTTCATGACTTCCGGGATTTCCGACGCGTGCTTGATCATGAAGCTATGTTTCACGATCGGCCGGGAGATACCGATCATGTCGGTTTCCTGGAACGCATCGGTGCCTACCATGGTGCTAGGCACCTGGCCGGAAATGATCACCATCGGGATGGAGTCCATGTAGGCCGTGGCAATACCGGTGATGGCGTTGGTTGCGCCCGGCCCGGAGGTCACCAGTACTACGCCGGCTTTACCGGTAGCACGGGCATAGCCGTCAGCCATATGGGTCGCAGCCTGTTCGTGACGAACCAGGATGTGGGTCACTTCCGGTTCTTTGAACAGGGCATCGTATACATGAAGGAGAGCACCACCCGGGTACCCGTAGATATATTTGACGCCTTCGTCGCGCAAAAAGCGGACGAGCATCTCACCGCCAGATAAAAGCTCCACGTTGTTCACCTCTAAAACGCCAGAATACCGCCCACATCAAGGGGACGGGTCTTAATAGGTTTACTTCTCGGCAGAGCATGAGCGACGGTGGTCGCCGACTACGTCAGCACTGACTGAGCAAGTATTGGGATCGTCCCAAGTGTTGCGGGGCTTTCCCACCCAGCGCGAGGTAACGCGTTGCGGGTGTAACAGGTCGGCGCGGATGTGCGCCTCATGATCTGCCGAGCGGGCCTGCTTCTGGCAGTCCCTCTACAGCGGACTTTGGATTCTTCTGTTTCGCCCTCTGCAAGTCAAGCCGTCAATGTGCTTTATTCGAACTAAGCGCATGAGAACGCAAGAAAAAACCTATAAACCGCAGGTGTGTTAGCTTCAATTGCGCAACCCACGACAAGGAAACGGCATGCGAACGTTGATCTTCACGGCCAGTCTGCTGATTGGCCTGAGCCCTTTGTGCATGGCCAGTTCGATCTACACATGGATTGATGGCCAGGGCGTTACCCATTTCGATGCACAGCCGCCTCAAGGGCAGGAAGCCACCACCGTAGTGAAACCCGCCCTGCCCGCTGGCAAACCGACCACCCCACCGCGCAACAGCGCGACAGGCGATCAACAGGCCATCGATAGCACAGTGAAAAAACAAGTCGCAGAGCAGCAAGCCCAGCTCAAGACGTTCTGCGAACAGGCACGAACGAACCTGGCTCAACTGCAGAACAATCCGAGGTTACGTGAGGAAGTCGACGGTGAGATGCGTCGCCTGACAGATCAACAGCGTCAGGAACGCATCACCGAAACACAAAAACAGATCAAGGATAACTGCCAGTAGTTAGGCACTGGCAGTTTCCGGCTTAGCGGGAGGCCGTGATGAGCTGATCGAACTCTTTGAGCAAGGCTTGCAACCGCTGATCCTTGCCCTGGACATTACGCGAAGCAAAGACCATCTCGGCCATTTCCTGAATGCCCGAGGCGTTCGGCAGCGGCAGGTTGTTCTCAAGGATGATCTTCATGCGCGGCAGGAAGATCCATTGCAGCCACTGCTCGAAATCCAGCGTATCGACGGAAAATGGCTCGACGCTGGCCAGCGCTTCAGCGCTTGGCGGAACCTCGTCCCACCAGCCCTGAAGACGCAACTCACGCTCGATCAGCAGCAGCTGTTCGGCGATCTTCGGAAAACGGACATCCATCAGAGCGAAACCTTGGCCTTTTGACGAGCCTGCGCCGCACCTGCGGAGTCGCCCTGTTTCTCACGCGCCTGGGCGATCAGTTCCCACAGGCTTGCCTGCAGATCCGGACGCCCATTGGCAAACGTCAAACCGCGGCGAGCGAACTGCTCGGCTTGCGCTGCATCACCTTGGGCCAAGCGCACCTGCGCCAGACGATAAAGCACTTGCGGCTCACGCGGAGCAACCCGCTGGGCACGCTCGAGGCTGGAAGACGCACCATTGAGATCGCCGCTCGCCTGTTGCTGCTGCGCGGTGGTCAGCAAGGCCAGTACCGGACCGTCAAGCTGCTCGTCGGCAGACAAACCGCCGCCGCTGCTCGCAGGAGGAATCCCGCTCGGCGTCGATGGCATGCTGTAGTTACCCTGATTGATTGGTGCCGACTGCATCGGTCCGCTGTCATACGTCCCCGGAGTAATCGGACCGGAACTGGTCGGGCCAGGACTGATCGGCTGCGTGCTGATTGGCGTCGACGTCGTCGCGCCACCGCCCGGGATCATTACCACCACGCCAGTGTCACCCTGCGGGATCGCCTGAGTCTGGGCTTGTGCCGGCCGTTTCACGGTGCTTTTACGGAAACCGCCATTGGCAGAAATCCGCTCACTGTTGGACACGGCCGTACCGGAGTCGACCACTGGAATCGAGCCGTGCTGCACATTGGAGCAACCGCTGAGCAAAGCCAGGGCTGTCACCGTAACCGCTGGAATAAACCACTTGTTCACTTGAATCCCTCTTTGCTTAATTCATCCAGCCCTTGACCCAATCCATCACCGATTCGCCTGACGCGGGGCCTGAACCACCGCACGCAGCGCCAGGAGGCGGTTCGCTGCCGCGAATATACGGCATCTGCACTGCGCCTGGGCAGCTGGCTTCAGAACCCTGCCCGGTGCGCGAATCGACCCAGGCTTGAACGATATTATCCGGCTGCGGCATATCCAGCGGCAACGGGTCGGCCTTGCGCATGAAACTGGTCCAGACTTGCAGCGCGCCCGTGGCACCGGTGAACGGCGTCTTGCCGTTGTCATCGCGCCCCAGCCAGACCACTGCCAGCAGATCCTGGCTGAAACCGGCGAACCAGCTGTCTCGCGAGTCGTTACTGGTACCGGTTTTACCCGCCAGCGTCAGCGTCTTGGGCAGCACGTTGTAAACCGAGCTACCGGTACCTTCACGCATCACGCGCTGCATGGCGCTTTGGATCAGGTAGATGGACGCCGGATCGAAACGCTGCTGAATCTGGAACGGATAACGCTTGAGCGGCTGACCTTCGGCGGTCAGTACGCTGCGAATCCCGCGCATCGGCGTGTTGAAACCACCGTTGGCCAGCGTCTGGTACATGGTTGCCACTTCAATCGGCGTCATGCCACCCGCTCCCAGCAACATCGACGGGAAGGCCGGAAACTCGCGAGTGATGCCCAGACGCCCAAGGGTTTTCAGGACGTTCGGCACACCGACTTCCAAGCCCAGACGCGCAGTCGACAGGTTGTAGGAGTGTGCCAGCCCCTGGTACAGGAAAACCGTACCGTGGGAGCGACGATCATAGTTCTGCGGTTTCCAGACCTGACCATCTGCGCCTTTGACCGAGAAGGACTCATCGGACAGCCAACTGGTCAAGGTGTACTGGCTCGGCTTTTCAAGCGCGGTCAGGTATACCGCCGGCTTGATCAGGGAACCGATTGGCCGCACGGCATCCAGCGCCCGGTTGAAGCCGGCGAAGCTGGCCTGGCGACTACCGATCATCGCCTGGACTTCACCGGTTTCAGGATTGGTCACGACCATCGCCGCTTCAACGTCATCCGAACCTTTGCGGCCGGCAAGGCGCTTGAAGGTATCGTTGACCGAGGCTTCGGCCTTCATCTGCAGGATCGGGTCGAAACTGGTGAAGATCCGCAGACCTTCTTCGGTCAAGTCTTCGTCGCGGTAGTCTTCGCGCAGCTGACGCTTGACCAGATCGAGGAAGCCCGGGAACGAACTGTCGGCCAGACTGCCGCGCTTGGTCACACCCAGCGGCATTTTCTTCGCCGCAGCGACTTGCTCGGCAGTAGCGACACCTTGCTGTTCCAGCAGATCGAGTACCAGATTGCGTCGCTCAAGTGCGCGCTCCGGGTAGCGACGCGGGTTGTAATAGGACGGCCCTTTGACCATACCTACCAGCAACGCGACTTGATGCAACTTGAGTTCGGACAGCGGCTGGCTGAAGAAGAACTGACTGGCCAGACCAAAACCGTGCACGGCGCGCTGACCGTCCTGACCGATGAACACTTCATTGAGGTAAGCCTCAAGAATGTCCGGCTTTTTGTAGTGCAACTCAAGCAGCATCGCCATCATCGCTTCGGTCAGCTTACGGCTCAGGCTGCGCTCGTTGGTCAGGTAGAAGTTCTTGACCAGTTGCTGCGTCAACGTACTACCGCCCTGACGCATTTGCCCGGCCGATGTGTTGACCCAAACGGCCCGCATGATCGATTTTGGCGACACACCGAAGTGGTGATAGAAGTCGCGGTCTTCCACCGCCACCAGCGTATCGAGCAAATACGGTGGCACTTGATCGATCTTGATCAGGATGCGGTCTTCGAGGTTTTTCGGGTAAAGGCCACCGATCAACAGCGGCTCGAGGCGCACCACCGACAGTTTTGAACCGTTGGTCGACGACAGCTCGGCGACGTAATCGCCCGAGAAGCGCACACGTACCGGTTGAGCCTGCTCCAGGCCCTCATAGAACTGGAACCCACGGGTGTTCAAATCGACGGTATTGCCGTTGACCGATGCCGCGCCAGGTCCATTGGCCACACTTTCGCGGCGATAACCCAAGGCATCGAGCTCGGTGAGAAAGTCATCCTTGCTCAGTTTCTGTCCGACGAACAGTTCGAGCGGGCGCGCATAAACCTTGGCCGGAATGGTCCAGCGCTTGCCGGAGAACTTCTCCTGGACCACGGCATCAAGGTAAACCGCGAAGCCTGCCAGCACTACGAGGCCGACCAGACTGAGCTTGAGCGCCCAGCCTAACCAGGGGCGCAGGCCTCTAGAAGGAGGTTTTTTAGGGGTACGAGGGGATCGGGTACGAGTCATGGCGGCGGATTATACGCACTTTATTCCCGATCAACATGAGCCCAGCGAGGTTTGCGTTAACCCGGCTAGCCGCCATAATGTTGCCCTTGAATTTTTCCAGACTCTGAAGGATCACCTGTGAGCCAGTCCTTGATCGCTGCCCTGCAAAACCCGGCCCTCTACCCGCATCCTGTAGAGGGATTCCAGGTCATCGAGACGCACATCTCATGGGTGCTGCTCACTGGCCCCTATGCTTATAAAGTGAAGAAGCCGGTCAATTTCGGCTTCCTCGATTTCACCAGTCTCGAGTCACGCGAACATTTCTGCAGCGAAGAACTGCGCCTTAACCAGCGTCTGACCAACGATTTGTACCTTGAAGTGCTGCCGATCACCGGCAGCATTGAAGCGCCGCAATTGGGCGGCACCGGTCCAGTGCTCGATTACGCGCTGAAAATGCGCCAGTTCCCGCAAAGCCAGTTGCTCAGTAACCTGCAGGCCAATGGCGAACTGACGACTGCGCACATCGACGAGATGGCCACGCAGATCGCCCGGTTCCACCTGAGCACCCCGAAGGTTCCGGCAGCTCATGAAGCCGGTACGCCTGAGAGTGTCATGGCACCGGTGCGGCAGAACTTCGAACAAATCCGCCCGTTCCTCAGCGAAAAAGCCGACCTGCTGCAACTCGACGCCCTGCAAGCCTGGGCCGAAAGCAGTTTCGAACGCCTGAAACCACTGCTGGTACAACGTAAGGCCGAAGGTTTCATCCGCGAATGCCACGGTGATATCCATTTGGGCAACGTCACCGTGATCGACGGCAACGTGGTAATTTTCGACTGCATCGAATTCAACGAGCCGTTCCGCTTCACCGACGTCTATGCCGACACTGGCTTCCTGGCGATGGACCTTGAAGACCGTGGCCTGAAAAGCCTGGCTCGGCGCTTCATGAGCCAATACCTGGAGCTGACCGGCGACTATCAGGGCCTTGAACTGCTGAACTTCTATAAAGCCTACCGCGCACTGGTTCGCGCCAAGGTCGCCCTGTTCAGCATGCCCGCCGAGGCCGATCCGGTGCAGCGCGCCACCACCCTGCGCCAGTACCGCAACTACGCCAACCTGGCGGAAAGTTACAGCACCATTCCATCGCGCTTCATGGCGATCACCCACGGTGTTTCTGCCGTAGGTAAAAGCCACGTAGCCATGCGCCTGGTAGAAGCACTGGGCGCGATTCGCCTGCGCTCCGACGTCGAGCGCAAGCGCCTGTTCGGCGAACAGCACGTACCGAACGACCTGCAAGCCGGTATCTACAGCGCCGACGCCAGTGCCAGCACCTATTCCCGCCTGCATGAAATCGCTGGCGTGATTCTGCGCGCCGGTTTCCCGGTAGTCATTGACGCGACTTACCTCAAGCGTGAACAACGCGATAACGCGGCAAAAATCGCCGAAGCGACCGGCGCGCCATTCCTGATCCTCGATTGCAACGCACCACAAGCCGTGATCGAGAGCTGGCTCGCACAGCGTCAAGCAGACAAAAACGATCCATCTGACGCCAATCTGGCTGTTATCGCAGCTCAACAAGCCAGCCGCGAGCAGCTGACTCCGGCAGAGATTCTCTGCAGCAAACGCGTTCAGACCAATGAAAGCGGGACCCTCGACACCGTGGTCGCGCAAATTCGTCAGCGTCTGCCGGGGCTGTAAGAAACTAAATTCAGGCGCGAAGCCCTAACCGGCTTCACGCCTGCAAAATAGTGGCACTATACTGGCGTCATAAAACCAACAGGTGACACCATGAGCCAGCCGAAACTTCTCGACACCCCGCTATATGCCCTGCTGCACAAAGACGACATCGAAGGCTTCAATCGCGAAAGGCCCAAGTCCGGGCCTATCGATATGGTGGGCGGCGACTTTCGTGGCCTCGACCTGCGCGAGCTGAACGCCGAAGGTATTGATTTCAGCGATGCCTATTTCCGCTCTGCCGACCTGCGCGGCATTGATTTTCGTGATGCCTCCCTCGAAGGCGCGAGCCTGGCCCACGCACAAATCTCCGGCGCTTACTTTCCCTCCGAGCTGAGCGCTGACGAAATTCTCATGTCGATGAATTTCGGCACTCGCCTGCGCTACCGCACCCGCTAACACCTGCCGTCACCTGAAGTCCGGTGCCCCTGCTGCGCGCCGGACTGCATGCCTGATCTCCCAAGTCCTTTCCTGCCGCCGCTACCGCCCTTTCCAGAACTATCTGGTAGAACGCCTTAGAAGCTTTTGCGTTCAAACTGACCAAACAACCACGCTTTTCCTACTGACCGCTACACTCCTGTGAGGCTTGCCCACGCACTCTTCGGCTGTCGCAAGGAGGCTTGATGAATGATGAACTGCAACACCTGAAAAACCTTGGCAAGACATCGGCGCAATGGCTGCATGCCGTGGGCATCCACAGCGCCTCGGACTTGCGCCGCCTGGGCGCGGTAGATGCTTATCGTGCGGTACGCACTCGCGGGTTTCGCGCCTCGAAGGTGTTGTTGTATGCGATTGAGGGGGCGCTGATGGATGTGCACTGGAACGATATCCCCGCTGATCGCAAGGAAGCACTCAATAAACAGCTTGAAGCCATTTCGTCACGTCACAAGGTCTAAAGCCCAGCATTTACAGGCGATCCAAACAAGTGTTTAGCAAAAGAGCATAGAACTCGGAAAACAGCGATTGACTTAGAAATGAGAATCGTTATGATTATCACAACTGATCGCGAGATCAGCTGATCTTCTGAAAGACCATTGGTTCGGACTCTCAGATTATCTCCTCATCAGGCTAATCACGGTTATTTGACCCGGCTCTTGCCGGGTCTTTTTTTGCCTGTCGAAAAGTGCTTCGCGAGATATGCCGACTGCTTGTTACTGACGCATTTGCGCGCAATAGTCCTGCACGGGGCGGGCGGCCGTGTACCAGACGTAATCCGCCGATGCCGACGAGACCACAGCTCCCTTCTCCGCCAGCATCACCACCACGGGCGCCGAATGCTCACCAAGATCCTGCACATGCAGCGGTACGCCAATGTCCAGCCGTGCGTGATAAGCGCCGGCAAACAACAATGCCGGCGCGGGCGCTGCCAGCAGTTGTTCGGCCATTTGCCGATCACGTTGTTGCTGAACCGCCAGCATGGCCGGCATCCGGCTTTCGGGTAACAACCCGCAATGAGACTCACGGATTTGCGCCAGCAGCTCATTCCTGACCGCTGGTGCATTCGACCGGGTTCCGCTTACGGCCGGCGCTTGCTTGTACATACGCCGAACGTCAGTCGAGTCCAGATTCGCCGCCAATAACGGATAGGGCTGAGCCAGGGCAAAGCGCACAATCGGCCCATACAGATTCCAGTCCCAACCCGATTGCCAGGCCAACGCCGCCGGCAAATCGGCGGGCCAGCGAGCGGTGTCCAACGCATGGATTTCATCGACACGTGCCTGCTGGTCCGGCGTCAGCATTTCCAGCAGCACGCTGCCCTGAGTCCGGCGCTGGGACAGTGCCTGCAATAACCACAGCTGTGCGTGATGATGATCAGGATTGTCATGCAGCTCGCCAACGATCAGCCGTGGCGCCCCGGCCAACCGCTCGACCAGCGCTTGCGCGCTCAGACGCTGACCGCTATGCAGATCGCGAATCACCCCAGCCGGTTGATCCACGGCACTGGGTGCCATGTTTTGGCATGACACCAGTAACAACAGCGCCAGAATCAATATCCCACGCATGAGCTCACCTCAACGGGCGATGATCAGTGGATGCCCGCGCTCCGGGTGCGGCTGCACCAACACATCCAGCCCGAACACGGCTTTGAGCGGCTCCGGCCGCAGCACCTGCTGCGGTGTGTCCAATGCATGCGGACGGCCACTTTCGAGCAACAGAATGCGATCACAGTAACGCGCCGCCAGATTCAGGTCATGCAGAATCACCAGCACCGCCGCTCCGCGATCAGCAAATTCACGAATCGCCTGCAAGGTGGTGTGCTGATGCAGCGGATCGAGCATCGACGTCGGCTCGTCGAGCAGCAAGGTTTGCCCGGCCTCCCCCGGCCAAAGCTGCGCCAGCACCCGCGCCAGATGCACACGCTGGCGTTCGCCGCCGGACAGGGCGAGGTAGCTGCGGCCACTCAAATGCCCGACATCGGCGGCCTGCAAGGCAGCGGCGACAATCTCGTCATCGCGCACCCGGCCTGTTTGATGCGGCAAACGGCCCATGCCGACCACTTCCTCGACCCGGAACGCAAAATCCAGGGTCGAGGTCTGAGGCAATACCGCCAGGCGTTGCGCCCGTTGTGCACCATCCCATTGGCTTAGCTCGCGCTGATCGAGCCAGACACGACCATGATCAGGACGTAACTCGCCGCATAACGCGCCGAGCAAGGTACTTTTGCCCGCGCCGTTGGGGCCCAGCACTCCGAGAACTTCGCCCGGCTTGAGCTCAAGATCGATATCGGCCAGGACGATTTTCTTGCCGCGGCAGATCTGCAGGTTTTCCACTCGCAGCATCAGGCGCGACCTCGTAGCAGCAAATATAGAAAGAACGGTGCGCCGATAAACGCCGTAACGATGCCAATCGGCAATTCAGCCGGGGCCAGCGCCAAGCGCGCCACCAGATCGGCAAACAGCAACAGGCTGGCGCCCGCCAGGACTGAAGCCGGTAACAGCACGCGATGATCGGGTCCCGCCAACAGTCGCACCAGATGCGGCACCACCAGCCCGACAAAACCGATCATCCCTGCCGCCGCAACAGCGGCACCGACGCCCAGCGCGGTGCAGAACACCAGCTCGCGCTTGAGCCCTTCGACGTTGATCCCCAAATGACTGGCCTCGGACTCACCGAGCAACAACGCATTCAACGCCTTGGCCCGGCGCGGCAACCACAGCGCTACCGCGGCGCTCACCAACAACAATGGCCAGAGTCGCGCATAGCTGGCGCCATTCAGGCTGCCCAGGTTCCAGAAGGTCAGCGTACGCAAGGTCGCGTCGTCCGCCAGATAGGTGAACAAACCCACCGCCGAACTGGCCAGCGCCGTCAGAGCGATGCCTGCCAGCAACATGGTTGCCACGTTGGTCTGGCCGTTACGCCGACCAAGACGGTAAACCAGCGCCGTCACCCCGAGCCCACCCAGAAACGCACACAGCGATAACAGGTAAGGACCGATCGCCTCAGGCAAGCCGCCAAACAGCGAGCCGCCAACAATCGCAATCGCCGCGCCCAAGGCTGCACCACTGGAAACGCCGACCAACCCCGGATCGGCCAGCGGATTGCGGAACAACCCCTGCATCGCCACGCCAGACAACGCCAGCACCCCGCCCACCGCCAGACCGAGCAAAGTACGCGGCAAGCGAATCTGCCCGAGGATCAGTTCAGCCTGCTCCAATCCCTCGGCAGGAACCGGCAGACCGATCATCCGCATTGCGGCGCGCAACGTATCGAGCAGCGGCAAGCTGACCGGGCCCAGGGCCAATGACAACCAGATCGCCAACAAACACAGCAAGCTCAGCCCGATGAACAACGAACGAGGTTTGACCAGAGTACTCATGGGGCGATGGTTGCCTTGGCCGATTCAGCGGGATAGAACCCGGCGGACAGCTTTACCAGGCTTTCCGGCAAGCGCGGCCCCAAGCCGCCAACCAACAGCGTAGGGTCCAGCTCGAACACCCGTCCGGCCTTGGCCGCCGGCGTCGACGCAAGAATCGGGTTTTCCTTGAACAACGCGGCACGCGCGGCGTTACCGGTCAGCGCCCGGTCGGCAAACACCAGCACGTCTGGCGTCAGGCCTGCGAGGGACTCAACGGAAAAAGGCTTGTAACCGGTATGGGTCGCCAGGTTATGCCCACCCGCCTGCTGCAACAGCCAATCGGCTGCGGTGTCTTTGCCGGCGATCAGCGGCTTGCCGCCAGCATGCCCCAGCAACAACAACACGCCCGGCGCCTTTTGTTTGGCCTGAACCTGGCTGACCCAGGCTTTCTGCTGTTCAAGTTGCTGTTGATAACTGTCGAACAGGGCGGTGGCCTGCGACTCGCTACCGAGCAATTTACCCAGGTGCTGCAAGTTGCCTTGCAGAGTTGGCAAGTCAGGTTGTGCAGAGAACAACTCAACCTGCACCCCGGCACCGCGAATCTGCGACAACACTGGCGGCGGGCCCATTTCTTCGGTGCCAATGAGAAGTTGCGGCCGCAAACTCAGAATGCCCTCTGCCGACAATTGCCGCTGATAACCGATACTCGGCAAGGCCTTGAGCGATTCAGGATGTTGGCTGGTGCTGTCGACGCCGACCAGTTTCGACTCGCCGCCCAACGCACTCACCCACTCGGACAAAGCCCCGCCGGCACTGACCCAGCGTTGCGGCAATTCGGTCGCTTGAGCCCCATGGCTGAGCAAAAGTCCGACACAGAGCGCAATAGCGCTGGTACTCAGGCGCATAACAGGGTTTCCTTTGTGGAGTTTTCCCGCAGGATCAAGGCGTCGTCAGCTACGCAGCCGCCACGGGCGAAACACCCATTTGATAATTGTTTGCATTTGCACGTCAAGCGCAGACACATTTGCTAACCAGTGAGCGCGCACGCATCACCGCCAGAGGCCAGAGCCTTTGGCACTTGAGGATAGTCATGAAGTTTCTTTGCTCCAGCGCCGAGCTGGTCGATGCCAGCAGCCGTGGTTTCGAGATCGATGGCCAGAAGTTGTTTGCCGTACGCCGTGAAGGCCGGGTCTACGTGTACGAAAATCGCTGCCCGCATCGCGGTGTCGGCCTGGAATGGCAGCCGGACCAGTTTCTCGACCCCAGCGCCAGCCTGATCCAGTGCGCCACTCACGGTGCATTGTTTCTGATCGAAAGCGGTGAATGCGTGGCCGGGCCCTGTGCCGGGCAGTCCCTCAGTGCCCTGGCATGCCGCGAAGACAGCATGGGAATCTGGGTTCAACTTTAGGAACGACTATCTTCAAGAGCTCAGCAACACCTCCAGTCGACGGTCAACACGTACCTCGTGCGAGGTCAGGCTCACACCGTACGCCAACACTTCAACCCCGGCCGCTTTCGCCTCACGCAAAGCGGCCGCGTAACCCGGATCGATCTCCTCGGCCGGGCGCACCGAGTCAATGCCGGTCAGATTGACGCAATACAACTGCACCGCACGAATACCGTCCCGCGCCAGGCACGCCAGCTCGCGCAAGTGCTTGGCACCGCGCTGAGTCACTGCGTCCGGAAACGCCGCAACCGCTGAGCCATCGAAGCCCAGCGTGACGCTTTTGACTTCGACGAAGGCCGGGCCGCTCGGGTAATCGAGGCGGAAATCGATGCGGCTGTTTTCCTGACCATACGGCACTTCACGCTTGAGCCCGGTAAAGCCATTGAGCTCGCTGATCAAACCGCCACGTAGCGCTTCTTCAATCAAGGTATTGGCCCGCGCGGTGTTCACGCAGGCCAGCCGCCCTTGCGGGGTTTCACTGATTTCCCAGGTGCCGGGCAACTTGCGTTTCGGATCGCTGGAGCGGCTGAACCAGACCTGCCCGCCTTCGACCATGCAGTTGAACATCGACCCGGTGTTTGGGCAGTGAATAGTCAGCAACTCGCCGCTAACGGTTTCGATATCGGCGAGAAAACGCTTGTAGCGACGAATCAGCCGACCTTCTTCCAGAGGAGGATTGAAATGCATCAGCCTTGCCAGCTCCGCAGGCCACGGGCAATCCGCTGAACCGCTTCCTGCAAGCGTGGCAGGCTCTGGGTGTAGGCGAACCGCACGTGATGACCGGCCTGATACCGACCAAAATCCAGGCCCGGGGTGAAGGCAACATGTTCGGTTTCCAGAAAGTGCCGGCAGAAGGCAAACGCATCACCGCCAAAGGCACTGATGTCGGCATACAGATAGAAGGCGCCTTCCGGCTCCACGGCGATCCCGAAACCCAACTCGCGCAAGGCTGGCAGCAGGAAGTCACGTCGGCGCCCGAACTCGGCCCGGCGCTCTTCGAGAATGCTGATGGTGTCCGGCTCGAAGCAGGCCAGTGCTGCGTGCTGGGCCATGCTCGGCGCGCTGATGTAAAGGTTCTGCGCGAGTTTTTCCAACTCGCCGACCGCAGCCTCCGGGGCGACCAGCCAACCAAGGCGCCAGCCAGTCATGCCGAAATACTTGGAGAAACTGTTCAGCACAAAAGCGCTGTCATCGACTTCCAGCACACTGGCAGCGTCGGTGCCGTAGGTCAGGCCGTGATAGATCTCGTCCACCACCAAATGGCCGTGGCGCTCTTTGATTGCCGCAGACAGCCCGGCCAGCTCATCGCGGGTCAGGATGGTTCCGGTCGGGTTGGCCGGTGAAGCGACCAGTGCGCCAACGCTGTCGTGGTCCCAGTAACGCTCGACCAGACCTGGCGTCAGCTGATAGCGCACGTCCGGGCCGACCGGCACCAGTTGCGCCGCACCTTCCACCAGCCGCAGGAAATGCCGGTTGCACGGGTAACCCGGGTCGGCCAGCAGCCAGTGTTTACCGGGATCGACCAGCAAGGCGCTGGCCAGCAGTAACGCGCCAGAACCACCCGGCGTGATCAGGATGCGCTGCGGGTCGATGTTCAAGCCGTAACGTTGTTCATAAAAGCCCGAAATGGCTTCACGCAGCTCTGGAATGCCACGAGCCGCGGTGTAACGGGTTTTCCCCGCCGTCAGCGCCGCCTGGCCGGCCTTGATGATCGGCTCGGCGGTGGTGAAATCCGGTTCGCCGATTTCCAGGTGAATCACGTCGTGCCCGGCCGCTTGCAATTCATTGGCGCGCGCCAGCAATGCCATGACATGGAAAGGTTCGATAGCGCGGCTGCGCGCACTGTAGGGCTGAGCCATTAGCCTTCCTTCAACGGGGGAAAAGAATTGATTCTACCCAAGCCCGGGAACGAGCGAGAACCTAAAGCGGTCACAACCGGAAGTTCACCCGTAAAAGAGCTGATACATAAGCCTCAGGATTGACTAAAATCAATATCTGATCAGGCCTCCAGACCCGCCAGACAAGGCTTTGCAAACATTTGCAAGCCTTACGGACCGCAGCCTCGACATCCGGGAGTAGCGCGCTCCGATTTGATCTGGTAAGTTCGCCCGCTTGCAGCCGCAGGGCCGGCAGGTGTCGGTGATGGAGCAATCCTGCGCAATGGATTACAAGAGTAGAGGCGGTCCATTTCATGCCCACCCAAGCAAAGCAGCAAAGCACTGAGCCAAAGATCAGCGGCTTCGAACCCTATATTGAAAGCAAGGGCGAGGAGTACATGGGCGAGCCCATGCGCAAACACTTCACCAAGATCCTGCAGAAGTGGAAACAGGACTTGATGCAGGAAGTCGACCGCACTGTTGATCACATGAAGGACGAAGCGGCGAACTTCCCCGACCCGGCCGACCGTGCCAGTCAGGAAGAAGAATTCAGCCTCGAACTGCGTGCCCGCGACCGCGAGCGCAAGCTGATCAAGAAAATCGACAAGACCCTGCAACTGATCGAAGACGAAGAATACGGCTGGTGCGAGTCTTGCGGCGTCGAGATTGGCGTCAAACGCCTGGAAGCACGCCCTACCGCTGACATGTGCGTCGACTGCAAGACCCTTGCAGAGATCAAGGAAAAGCAAGTCGGCAAGTAAGTGGCCGCTTGAACGAAGAACGGAGCGTGCGAACGCTCCGTTTTTGTTTCTGACTGTTTTGTTCTTTCAATTAACATCGCGCCCATGACTGCCATCAAATCCCCCGCCTACATCGGGCGCTTCGCTCCCACCCCCAGCGGGCACCTGCACTTCGGCTCGCTGGTCGCGGCATTGGCCTCGTACCTTGACGCCCGCTCGGTTGGCGGCCGCTGGCTGTTGCGCATGGAAGACCTCGACCCGCCTCGGGAGGAACCCGGCGCCCAAGCGGCGATCCTCAAGGCACTGGAAAGCTACGGTTTCGAATGGGACGGCGAAATGGTTCGCCAGAGCGACCGTCACGACGCCTACGCGCAGGTGTTGAATCAACTGTTCAACCATGGCCTGGCCTACGCCTGCACCTGCTCGCGGAAAAAACTGGCGCCTTATCACGGGATTTATCCAGGTCTGTGCCGCAACGCCGGTCATGCCAGCGAAGACGCCGCAATCCGCTTGCGCGTCCCGGAACTGGAATATCACTTCACCGACCGCGTGCAAGGCGAATACCGCCAGCACCTGGGCCGTGAGGTCGGCGACTTCGTCGTCCGTCGACGCGACGGGCTCTACGCTTATCAACTGGCAGTAGTGCTCGACGACGCCTGGCAAGGCATCACCGATATTGTCCGCGGTGCCGACTTGCTCGATTCCACCCCGCGCCAGCTGTACCTGCAAGAACTGCTCGGCCTGCCCCAACCGCGCTATCTGCACCTGCCGCTGATTACCCAGCCGGACGGCAACAAGCTCGGCAAGTCCTACCGCTCGCCGCCATTGACCGAAGATCAGGCGACCCCCCTGTTGCTGCGCGCCCTGCGCGCACTGGGACAAAAACCCGGCCACGAACTCGATAACGCCAGCCCCAGGGAAGTATTGAACTGGGGCATCAGGCACTGGGATGCGGCGTTAATCCCGCGCACACTGACACTACCCGAAGCGCAATTACGCTGACTAAGCTTGCAGGTTGGCGCCCATCCGTTACCATCGCCGCACGTTTTCGGGCACGCGCACAATAAAGAGAGGCCGGGATGTACATCTATCGCTTGGTCCTGCTCCTGGTAGTGGGGATCTATCTGTTCTCCCCAGCCATCATGGACTGGTGGATCGACGCCACTGGCGCCTGGTATCGCCCGTATCTGCTGTGGCTGATTCTGATCGTCGTGACCTTCATCCTGCAGAGCCAAAAAGATGCCGATGAGCTTTAGCCTGACCCAGATGATCCTGATCAGTGCCGCCTACCTGGCAGTGCTGTTTGGTGTTGCCTGGATCAGTGAACGCGGAATGATCCCGCGAGCGATCATTCGCCACCCGCTGACCTACACCTTGTCATTGGGTGTCTACGCCAGCGCCTGGGCGTTTTATGGCACGGTTGGTTTGGCATATCAGTACGGCTACGGCTTTCTGTCCAGCTATCTAGGTGTCTCCGGAGCGTTTCTGCTGGCGCCGGTGTTGCTCTACCCGATTCTGAAGATCACCCGCACCTATCAGCTGTCGTCTCTGGCCGACCTGTTTGCGTTTCGTTTCCGCAGCACCTGGGCCGGCGCGCTGACCACCATCTTCATGCTGATCGGCGTGCTGCCGTTGCTTGCGTTGCAGATTCAGGCGGTCGCCGATTCGATTGGCATCCTCACCCGTGAGCCGGTGCAGCATCGGGTCGCCCTGAGTTTTTGTGCGCTGATCACCCTGTTCACGATCTTCTTCGGCTCGCGGCATATAGCGACCCGAGAGAAACACGAAGGCCTGGTGTTCGCGATTGCCTTTGAATCGGTGATCAAGCTGATCGCCATTGGCGGCGTTGGCCTCTACGCCTTGTACGGCGTGTTCGACGGTCCGCAACAGCTGGAAGTCTGGTTGCTGCAAAACCAGACCGCCCTCGCCGCCCTGCACACGCCGCTGCAAGAAGGCCCATGGCGCACGCTGCTGCTGGTGTTCTTCGCCTCGGCGATCGTGATGCCGCACATGTACCACATGACCTTCACCGAAAACCTCAACCCGCGCTCGCTGGTCAGTGCGAGTTGGGGCTTGCCGCTGTTTCTCCTGCTGATGAGCCTGGCCGTACCGCTGATTCTCTGGGCTGGCCTCAAACTTGGCGCCACCACCAACCCGGAATACTTCACCCTCGGCGTTGGCATCGCCGCCAACAGCAAGGCCCTGGCACTGCTGGCCTACGTCGGTGGTTTGTCAGCTGCCAGCGGCCTGATCATCGTCACCACCCTGGCGCTGTCCGGGATGGCCCTGAACCACCTGGTGCTGCCGCTGTATCAGCCGCCTGCCGAAGGCAACATCTACCGCTGGCTGAAATGGACCCGCCGCGCCTTGATCGTCGCGATCATCATGGCCGGTTATGGTTTCTATCTGCTGCTGGGCGCCGAGCAGGACCTGGCCAACCTGGGCATCGTCGCATTCGTTGCCACCCTGCAGTTTTTGCCCGGCGTACTGTCCGTCCTGTATTGGCCGACCGCCAACCGTCGCGGCTTCATCGCCGGGTTGCTGGCGGGGATTCTGGTCTGGCTGGTGACCATGCTGTTGCCGCTGGTCGGCAACCTGCAGGGCTTCTATATCCCATTGCTGAACATGATCTACGTGCTCGACGACACCAGTTGGCACATGGCGGCGATCGCGTCGCTGGCGGCCAACGTGCTGATGTTCACGCTGATCTCGCTGTTCACCAACGCCAGTACCGAAGAAGCCAGCGCCGCCGAAGCCTGCGCCGTGGACAACGTTCGCCGCCCGCAACGCCGCGAACTGCACGCCGCCTCACCCCAGGAGTTCGCCACCCAACTGGCCAAACCGTTGGGAGCCAAAGCCGCGCAGAAAGAAGTCGAACAGGCCCTGCGCGACCTTTATCTGCCGTTCGACGAGCGTCGCCCATATGCCTTGCGCCGCCTGCGTGACAGAATCGAAGCCAACCTCTCCGGCCTGATGGGCCCGAGCGTTGCGCAAGACATGGTCGAAACCTTCCTGCCGTACAAGGCTGGCGGCGAAAACTACGTCACCGAAGACATTCACTTCATCGAAAGCCGCCTCGAGGACTATCACTCGCGCCTCACCGGCCTTGCCGCCGAACTCGATGCCCTGCGCCGCTATCACCGCCAGACCTTGCAAGAGTTGCCGATGGGTGTTTGCTCGCTGGCCAAGGATCAGGAAATCCTCATGTGGAACAAGGCCATGGAGGAGTTGACCGGGATCGCCGCGCAACGCGTGGTCGGTTCACGCCTGGGCACCCTCGGCGAGCCGTGGAAAGAACTGTTGCAAGGCTTCATCAATCTTCCCGACGAGCATTTGCACAAACAGCACCTGGCTCTGGACGGTCAGACGCGCTGGCTGAACCTGCACAAAGCGGCGATCGACGAACCGCTCGCGCCCGGTAACAGCGGTCTGGTATTGCTGGTCGAAGACCTGACTGAAACCCAGATGCTCGAAGACAAACTGGTGCACTCCGAACGTTTGGCGAGTATCGGGCGACTGGCGGCCGGCGTAGCCCATGAAATTGGCAACCCGATCACCGGCATCGCGTGTCTGGCGCAGAACCTGCGCGAAGAGCGTGAAGAAGACAGCGAACTGAAGGAAATCAGCGGGCAAATCCTCGAACAGACCAAACGCGTGTCACGCATCGTTCAGTCGCTGATGAGCTTCGCCCACGCCGGCAGCCATCAGCACAATGACGAACCGGTCTGTCTGGCCGAGGTGGCCCAGGATGCCATTGGTCTGCTGGCGCTGAACCGCCGCAACTTCGAAGTGCAGTTCTTCAACCTGTGCGATCCCGAGCATTGGGTCGATGGCGATCCGCAGCGGCTCGCCCAGGTATTGATCAACCTGCTGTCCAACGCCCGCGACGCATCGCCGGCCGGCAGTGCGGTTCGAGTAAAAAGTGAAGCCAACGAACACACGATCGACCTGATCGTGGAAGACGAAGGCAGTGGTATCCCGTCGAGCATCATGGACCGATTGTTCGAACCCTTCTTCACCACCAAGGATCCTGGCGAAGGCACCGGTCTGGGCCTTGCACTGGTCTATTCCATCGTTGAAGAGCATTATGGACAAATCACCATCGACAGCCCGGCTGACACACAAAGCCAACGCGGCACCCGTATCCGGGTGACCTTACCGCGTCATGTCGAAGCGACGTCCGCTGTGAACTGAGACCGTCGAGAGAATCGAATCAATGCCGCACATTTTGATCGTCGAAGACGAAACAATTATCCGCTCCGCCTTGCGCCGCCTGCTGGAACGTAACCAGTACCAGGTCAGCGAAGCCGGTTCAGTGCAGGAAGCACAAGAACGCTTCAGCATTCCCACGTTCGACCTGATTGTCAGTGACCTGCGCCTGCCTGGCGCACCGGGCACCGAGCTGATCAAACTGGGCCAGGGCAAGCCGGTGCTGATCATGACGAGCTACGCCAGCCTGCGCTCGGCAGTCGACTCAATGAAGATGGGCGCGGTGGACTACATCGCCAAGCCTTTCGACCATGACGAGATGCTCCAGGCCGTCGCACGCATCCTGCGTGACCGGCAATCGGCGCAAAGCTCCGTGGGCGAACCTGCGGTCGGCAAAGCCAGCGGCTCGGCGAAGTCCGCTGTCGATAACAGCAATGGCGAAATCGGCATCATCGGCTCGTGCCCACCGATGCAGGATCTGTACGGCAAAATCCGTAAAGTGGCTCCCACCGATTCCAATGTATTGATTCAGGGCGAATCAGGCACCGGTAAAGAGCTGGTCGCCCGCGCCCTGCACAACCTGTCCAAACGCGCCAAGGCGCCGATGATTTCGGTGAACTGCGCAGCCATCCCGGAAAGCCTGATCGAGTCCGAGCTGTTCGGCCACGAGAAAGGCGCGTTTACCGGCGCCAGCGCCGGGCGCGCGGGCCTGGTTGAAGCAGCCGACGGCGGCACCTTGTTCCTTGATGAAATCGGCGAACTGCCACTTGAAGCCCAGGCGCGCCTGCTGCGCGTGCTCCAGGAAGGTGAAATCCGCCGCGTGGGCTCGGTGCAATCGCAGAAGGTCGACGTACGCCTGATCGCTGCGACTCACCGTGACCTGAAGAGCCTGGCCAAGATCGGCCAGTTCCGTGAAGACCTGTATTACCGTCTCCACGTTATCGCCCTGAAACTGCCGGCCCTGCGTGAGCGTGGCGCGGACGTCAACGAAATCGCCAATGCTTTCCTCGCCCGCCAGAGCGCGCGCGTGAATCGCACCGACCTGAAATTCGCTCCGGACGCCGAACAGGCAATTCGTCATTACTCCTGGCCGGGCAACGTGCGTGAACTGGAAAACGCTGTCGAGCGTGCCGTCATCCTGTGTGAGAGCCCGGAGATTTCTGCCGAGTTGCTGGGCATCGATATCGAGCTCAGCGATCTTGAAGATGACGAGTTCATCGGCCTGGCACCGCAACAGGGCAGCACCGGCAACACCAGCCACGAGCCCACCGAAGACCTGTCACTGGAAGACTACTTCCAGCACTTCGTCCTCGAACACCAGGATCACATGACCGAAACCGAATTGGCTCGCAAACTCGGCGTCAGCCGCAAATGCCTGTGGGAGCGTCGTCAGCGCCTGGGTATCCCACGACGCAAGACCGGCGCGACCAGCGAAAGCTGAACGTCACCTGTCGAGTGTGCGAGTAACACATGACCGTGTGAAAAAACTGTTACCGCAGCTTTTTCTCGTAACAGAAGCCGGGGCTTACGGTAACGAAGCCCCGGTTTTTTTTGGCCCTGAAAAAGGCGACACAGGCACCTAACCCCTTGTTTTACTGGGGCTCGCAAAAGTTGGCACGCCACCTGCTATATGTTTGGTACAAGAACAATAACAAGCAATGCACAAGACAATAAAAATAAGACGAATCGACTCACGCACAACAAAAACAAGACGGCGAGAGGCGTAGCTAACTGATTCTTTTGGAGAGGCGTTGTATTTGGGGCTTGCCCCGCAACCAGGCCGAGAACAACAAAAACTGCCCTAAGGCAGAGCCTGAACTGGTTGGATCGCACAGATCATTGCAGCACAGCGACCAAAGCAATCCGTTTGCTCTTGGCTCCCGATTGGGAGGGTCATGAAGGAAACCTTCATGACAAGGGCGCGACACAAAAACAAGAAGCCCGAAACCAAAAATAAAAATAGAGCATGCAACTACTTCTTGGGGAGCTTCGGCTCCCCTTGTAGTTTCTGGCGTTTGGCCTCACAGGCTCGACAGCTGCTACAGAGACCTTGCGCAGCTTCCTACACCATCCCCCGACTAAATGCTAGAATCCCGGCCCATCATGCGGTCATTCTTCGTTTTGGCCGAACATTCCTTCAAACAGTGCATCCCATGCTGAAGAAGCTGTTCCAGTCATTCCGTTCTCCCTTGCGTCGTACGCAACACATTCGCAGCACGCCTGAAGTGCTCAACAGCAGCCAACACTCGCTGCAACGGGCTCAGTTCAGCCGTTATGCGGTGAACATCGTCGAACGCCTGCAGAGCGCCGGCTACCAGGCTTACCTGGTCGGTGGCTGTGTGCGCGACATGTTGCTCAACATCACACCCAAGGATTTCGACGTCGCCACCAGCGCCACACCGGAACAGGTTCGCGCCGAGTTTCGTAATGCGCGGATCATCGGGCGCCGATTCAAACTGGTGCACATCCATTTTGGTCGCGAAATCATTGAAGTCGCGACCTTCCGCGCCAATCACCCGCAAAACGACGAGGAAGAAGACAGCAACCAGTCCTCGCGCAACGAAAGCGGGCGCATTCTGCGCGACAACGTTTACGGCACGCTGGAGGAAGACGCACAACGCCGCGACTTCACCATCAACGCCCTGTATTACGATCCGGTCAGCGAGCGCATTCTCGACTACGCCAACGGCGTACACGACATCCGCAATCACCTGATCCGCCTGATCGGCGACCCGACCCAGCGTTACCAGGAAGACCCGGTGCGAATGCTCCGTGCGGTGCGTTTCGCCGCCAAGCTGGACTTCGGCATCGAGAAGCACAGTGCCACGCCAATCCGTAACCTGGCACCGATGCTGCGCGAGATCCCGTCGGCGCGCTTGTTCGAAGAAGTGTTGAAGCTGTTCCTTTCGGGTCATGCCGCGGACACCTTCGAGATGCTGGTCGATCTGCAATTGTTCGACCCACTGTTCCCGGCCAGCGCCGAAGCCCTGGAACACAACCCGACCTACACTCACACCCTGATCAGCGAAGCGCTGATCAACACCGACCTGCGGATCAAGCAGAACAAGCCGGTGACGCCAGCGTTCCTGTTCGCCGCCCTGCTCTGGCCAGCCTTGCCGGCCCGCGTACTGCGCTTGCAGGATCGTGGCATGCCGCCGATTCCGGCCATGCAGGAAGCGGCTCACGAACTGATCAGCGAGCAATGCCAGCGGATCGCGATTCCAAAGCGCTTCACCATGCCAATCCGCGAGATCTGGGACATGCAGGAGCGCCTGCCACGCCGCAGCGGCAAACGTGCCGACCTGTTGCTGGACAACCCGCGATTCCGTGCCGGTTACGACTTCCTGCTACTGCGTGAAAGCGCTGGCGAACAGACCAATGGCCTGGGCGAATGGTGGACGGACTATCAGGACGCCAACGAAAGCGAACGCCGCGACATGATCCGCGACCTCAGCGGCAAGGACGACGGTGCCAGCGGTGCGCCGCGTAAACGTCGCCGCAGCGGTGGCGCCAAGCGCAAACGTGCCGCTGGCGTACCGAGTGCGTCGGGCGAGTAAATCGATGGAACGCATTTACATTGGCATGGGCAGCAACCTCGCCGCCCCCGCGGAACAATTGCGCAGCGCCGTCGAAGCGCTCGCGCAGTTACCCCAGACAGCGCTGGTGGGAGTTTCGTCCTTCTATCAAAGTGACTCCCTGTTGCCGGGCCAGCCGCGTTATACCAACGCGGTGGCCGCGCTCGACAGCACGCTGGCGCCGCTCGAGCTGCTCGATGCGCTGCAAGCCATCGAAATCGACCAGGGTCGCGAGCGTCATGAACGCTGGGGCCCGCGCACGCTGGATCTGGATATCCTGCTGTTCGGCGATCGACTGATCGACGAGCCCCGCCTCAAAGTCCCCCATTACCACATGCAGGCCCGAGCCTTTGTGCTGTACCCGCTGGCCGAGCTGGCGCCAGCTGACCTGCAACTGGCCGACGGTCGTCACCTGCGCGACCTGCTCGCTGCATGCCCGTTCGTCGGGCTGGAACGCCTGACCCCGTAGGAGCAAGGCTTGCCGCGATGGCAACACTGCGGTTTCCAGACAGACCGCGTAATCGTTCATCGCGAGCAAGCTCAGCTCCTACAGATCTATGCTGAATCGCATCAGTAACGCCGGTAACACCAACGGCGTAACATTGCGGTAACACATCCAATTGACTTCCCGAGTTCTCCTCACGACTATAGGCGTCCCGCTGCCGGCAACCCGGCACTACAGGGCGCAATCCAGGCTTTTAAAGCACGACACAAGACCGTGCGCCTGAGTAAATGAAGAATCACGCGCGTTACCCGCAGTAGTTTTCCAAGCGCCTGAATGAGGATTTCTTACATGCCAGCTATCACCTTGACCACATTGCAGAGCCTCAAGCAAAAGGGTGAAAAAATCACCATGCTGACCTGCTACGACGCTACCTTCGCCCACGCTTGCAATGAGGCGGGTGTTGAAGTGTTGCTGGTGGGCGACTCCCTTGGCATGGTGTTGCAAGGACACGACAGCACCCTGCCGGTGACCAACGCCGAAATGGCTTACCACGTCGCCGCGGTCAAGCGTGGCAACACCGATGCCTTGATCCTCGCGGACCTGCCGTTCATGGCCTACGCCACCATCGAACAAACGATGACCAACAGTGCCCAGTTGATGCAGGCCGGTGCACACATGGTCAAGGTCGAAGGCGCGCTGTGGCTGGCCGAGTCGATTCGTCTGCTGGCCGAACGCGGTATTCCGGTGTGCGCACACATGGGTCTGACGCCACAGTCGGTGAACATTCTCGGCGGCTATAAAGTTCAGGGCCGCAATGAAAACCAGGCCCGGCAGATGCGTGCCGACGCGATTGCCCTGGAACAGGCCGGCGCGGCGATGCTGTTGCTCGAATGTGTACCGAGCGAGCTGGCCCACGAAATCACTCAAGCGGTGAAGATTCCGGTGATCGGCATCGGCGCCGGCAATGCCACCGACGGTCAGGTGCTGGTACTGCACGACATGCTCGGCCTGTCCCTCAGCGGCCGCGCGCCGAAGTTCGTGAAGAACTTCATGGCCGGCCAAGACAGCATTCACGCTGCCCTGAGCGCCTACGTCGCTGAAGTCAAAGCCGCAACCTTCCCTGGCGCCGAACACGGATTCTCTGCATGAACACTGTCAAAACCGTACGCGAACTGCGTGCCGCCGTCGCCCGCGCTCGCGGCGAAGGCAAACGTATCGGCTTCGTACCGACCATGGGCAACCTGCACAGTGGTCACGTCGCACTGGTCACCAAAGCCGCCCAACGAGCGGACTTCGTGGTCGCGAGCATTTTCGTCAACCCGCTGCAATTCGGTGCCGGCGAAGACCTCGACAAGTATCCGCGGACCTTGGCCGCCGACCAGGAGAAACTGCTGCAAGCCGGCTGTCACCTGCTGTTCGCCCCAACCGTCGAGGAAATGTACCCGGACGGCATGGCCGGCCAGACCCGCGTCAGCGTTCCACTGCTGTCTGAAGGCCTGTGTGGCGCCAGCCGCCCCGGGCATTTCGAAGGCGTGGCGACGGTGGTCAGCAAGTTGTTCAACATGGTTCAGCCCGACCTCGCGGTCTTCGGTCAGAAAGACTTCCAGCAACTGGCGGTGATTCGTGCGCTGGTGCATGACCTGAACATGCCGATCCAGATCATTGGCGAACCCACCGTAAGAGCCGCCGACGGTTTGGCGCTGTCCTCGCGCAATGGTTTCCTCAGCGAAGAACAGCGGGCCGTCGCGCCAATTGTGTATCGCACGCTGAGCGACATCGCCGAAGCCATCAAACAGGGCGAACGCGATTATCCGGCGCTCCTGGCCCGGAAGATCGAGCAGCTCCAGGCCGCAGGGTTGCGTCCTGATTACCTGGAAATCCGCCACGCACTGACCCTGCGCCCAGCGACCGTGGATGACCGTGACCTGGTGATCCTGGTGGCCGCTTTCCTGGGCACGACCCGGTTGATCGACAACCTGCACCTGAACCTCGACGCTCCGGTTTAAAGGGCAAGATCAAAAGATCGCAGCCGGCGGCAGCAACTACAGAATTATACGATTCCGTGTAGGAGCTGCCGCAGGCTGCGATCTTTTGCGGTGTATTGCCGGCCTCAAAAGCTTCGGGCAAACTGCCCGCCGTTCGGATCTGACCAAGGGAAACACTCATGCACGCCATCATGCTCAAAGCCAAGCTGCATCGCGCCGAAGTTACCCACGCAGTGCTCGACTACGAAGGCTCTTGCGCCATCGACGGCGAATGGCTGGACCTGTCCGGGATCCGTGAGTACGAACAGATCCAGATCTACAACGTCGACAACGGCGAACGCTTCACCACTTACGCCATCCGTGGCGAAGAAGGCTCGCGCATGATCTCGGTCAACGGTGCCGCCGCACACAAGGCCAAGGTCGGTGATCGGGTGATCATCTGCGCTTACGCTCATTACAGCGAAGCCGAACTGCTCAATTTCAAACCGCGCATGCTCTACATGGCTCCAGGCAACGAGTTGAGCCATACCAGCAATGCCATCCCGGTTCAGGTCGCCTGAACCCTCCCCCGTACTCCGAACACTGAAAACCCGCCTGCCTGGCTACCTGATGTGCCGGTACAAAAAAGTACCGGCCACAGGTCAGACAAAGCCAAGACAGATCACACCGCGAGGTTTACTGTTATCGCCCTGCGCTATTTAATCGTTTATTCGCAGTTCAACCGGAGGGTGCCTGTCATCAAACAGGACATTCCGGTTTTTTCAGTGTCCTAAAGGCAGCCCAAGTAAAAAGGAAACCCGCAGCGATGGCGTACTACCGCACTCCTCATGACGTTACCGCTCTGCCAGCCTGGCAGGCGCTGAATGATCACCGCCAAGCCATGCAGGATTTCAGCATGCGCGAAGCGTTCAATGCCGACCCGCAGCGTTTTACCCAGTTCACACTGAGCAGCTGTGGACTATTTCTTGATTACTCGAAAAACCTGATCAATACCGAAACCCGCAATCTGCTGGTGGGCCTGGCGAACGAAGTCGGCTTGCAAGACGCGATCAAGGCGTTGTTCAACGGCGAAATCGTCAATGCCTCCGAAGGCCGTCCGGCGCTGCATACGGCCCTGCGCCGCCCGGTGGGCGACAAGCTGTCGGTCAATGGCGTCAACGTCATGCCTGACGTGCACAAAGTGCTGAACCAGATCACCGAGCTGGTCGGGCGCATTCACGACGGCCTGTGGCGTGGTTACACCGAGAAGCCGATCACTGACGTGGTGAACATCGGCATCGGTGGTTCGTTCCTCGGCCCTGAGCTGGTGTCCGAAGCGCTGTTGTCCTACGCCCAGAAAGGCGTGCGCTGCCATTACCTGGCGAACATCGACGGCAGCGAATTCCATGAGTTGTCGGCAAAGATTCGTGCCGAAACCACGCTGTTCATCGTTTCCTCGAAATCCTTCAACACCCTCGAAACCCTGAAAAACGCCCAGGCCGCTCGCGCCTGGTACCTGGCTCAGGGCGGCTCCGAAGCCGAGCTGTATCGCCACTTCATCGCCGTTTCGAGCAACAACGCTGCGGCCGTGGCCTTCGGTATTCGCGAAGAAAACATCTTCCCGATGTGGGACTGGGTTGGTGGGCGTTACTCGCTGTGGTCGGCCATCGGTTTGCCGATTGCCCTGGCCATCGGCATGTCGAACTTCAAGGAACTGCTGTCCGGCGCCTACACCATGGACCAGCACTTCCAGAGCGCACCGTTCGAACAGAACATGCCGGTGCTGCTGGCATTACTGGGTGTCTGGTATGGCAACTTCTGGGGCGCGCAAAGCCACGCGATCCTGCCGTATGACCACTACCTGCGCAACATCACCAAGCACTTGCAGCAACTGGACATGGAGTCCAACGGCAAGAGCGTACGTCAGGACGGCACACCGGTTTCCACCGATACCGGTCCGGTCATCTGGGGCGGCGTCGGTTGCAACGGTCAACACGCCTATCACCAGTTGCTGCACCAAGGCACCCAGCTGATTCCAGCCGACTTCATCGTGCCGATCGTTAGCTTCAACCCGGTTGCCGACCACCATCAGTGGCTGTACGCCAACTGCCTGTCGCAAAGCCAGGCGCTGATGCTCGGCAAGACCCGCGCCGAGGCGGAAGCCGAGCTGCGTGAAAAAGGCGTGGCCGAAGACCAGGTGCAAAAACTCGCGTCGCACAAGGTGATCCCGGGCAACCGCCCGAGCAACACCCTGGTGGTCGAGCGCATCAGCCCGCGTCGTCTTGGCGCGCTGGTGGCGATGTACGAGCACAAGGTGTTCGTGCAGAGCGTGATCTGGGGCATCAACGCCTTCGACCAATGGGGCGTGGAGTTGGGCAAGGAGCTGGGCAAAGGCGTCTACAGCCGCCTGGTCGGCAGCGAAGAAACCCCGGCCGAAGACGCTTCGACCCAGGGCCTGATCAACTACTTCCGCGGTCGTCACCGCGGGTGATTTGACCCTCAAAGCTTGCTCGCGATGCAAACACTGCGGTGTATCCGATACACCGCATCATCGTTCATCGCGAGCAAGCTCTGCTCCTACGAGGGTCGCGTAGCTCCCCTCTTGAACCCGATAGTCACTCGGCGCATCTTTATCACTTGTGCAATACAAGCATAAGGAACCGCCATGTTCGATATCAGCACGTTCCCCAAAGCCGATGCCGTCCGCCAGGCTGCGCAACTGAGTCAGGACGACTACCAGCGCCTGTACCGCCAATCCATCGAGCAACCCGACGTTTTCTGGGCCGAACAGGCCAAGCGTTTTCTTGACTGGTCGACCCCCTGGCAAAGCGTTCAACACACGAATATCAAAACCGGCGCGGCACAATGGTTTGCCGGTGCTCAGCTCAACGTCAGCTATAACTGCATCGATCGCCACCTCGCCCAACGCGGCGAACAGACCGCGATCATCTGGGAAGGCGACGACCCGGCTGAATCGCTGCACATCACCTACCAAAAACTTCATCACTGCGTTTGCCGCCTGGCCAACGTGCTGAAAAGCCGTGGCGTAAAAAAAGGCGACCGGGTGTGCATCTACATGCCAATGATCCCTGAAGCCGCCTACGCAATGCTCGCCTGTGCACGCATTGGCGCCGTGCACTCGGTGGTCTTTGGCGGGTTTTCCCCCGACTCCCTGCGTGACCGGATCCTCGACGCGGACTGCCGCACCGTGATTACCGCCGATGAAGGGGTACGTGGCGGTAAATACGTACCGCTCAAACAGAACGTCGACAAAGCCCTGCTCAGTTGCCCGGCCGTCAGTACTGTCGTAGTGGTCGAACACACTCAGATCGAGGTCAATTGGGTCGAGGGCCGCGACCTCTGGTATCACCAGGCCCTACGCGACGTCAGCGACGACTGCCCGCCAGAACCCATGGACGCCGAAGACCCGTTGTTCATCCTTTACACTTCCGGCAGCACCGGTAAACCCAAAGGCGTGCTTCACACCACTGGCGGCTATCTGCTGCAAGCGGCGATGACCTTCAAGTACGTGTTCGACTACCGCGACGGCGAAGTTTTCTGGTGCACCGCCGACGTCGGCTGGGTCACCGGCCACAGCTACATCGTCTACGGGCCACTGGCCAATGGCGCGACCACACTGATCTTCGAAGGCGTGCCAAGCTACCCGAACAGCTCGCGGTTCTGGCAGGTCATCGACAAGCATCAGGTGAACATCTTCTACACCGCACCCACCGCCTTGCGAGCCCTGATGCGCGAAGGCCTGGAGCCGTTGAAAGACAGCTCACGCGCCAGTTTGCGGCTGCTGGGCAGCGTTGGCGAGCCGATCAACCCGGAAGCCTGGGACTGGTATTTCAACGCAGTCGGCGAGCAGCGCTGCCCGATCGTCGACACATGGTGGCAGACCGAAACCGGCGGCATCATGCTCAGCCCGCTGGTCAGTGCACAACGGATCAAACCCGGTTGCGCAACCCGGCCGATGTTCGGCGTGCAACCAGTATTGCTCGATGAACACGGCAAGGAAATCAGCGGCGCCGGCAGCGGCGTGCTCGCCATAAAATCAAGCTGGCCAGGGCAAATCCGCAGTGTCTATGGCGACCCGCAACGCATGATCGATACCTATTTCAAACCCTATCCCGGCTACTACTTCACCGGCGACGGCGCACGGCGCGATGAAGACGGCGACTACTGGATCACCGGACGCATCGATGATGTGATCAACGTCTCCGGGCACCGCATCGGCACCGCCGAAGTCGAAAGCGCACTGGTGCTGCATGACAGCATCGCCGAGGCTGCGGTGGTCGGTTACCCCCACGACCTCAAGGGCCAGGGCATCTACGCCTTTGTCACGCCGATGAACGGCATCGAACCCAGCGACGCATTGAAGAAAGAACTGCTGGCCCACGTCAGCCAGGAAATCGGCAGTTTCGCCAAACCCGATCTGATCCAATGGGCACCGGCCTTGCCGAAAACCCGTTCGGGCAAGATCATGCGGCGCATCCTGCGCAAGATTGCCTGCAATGAGCTCGACAGCCTCGGTGACACCTCGACCCTGGCCGACCCCAGCGTGGTCGCCGGGCTGATCGACAAGCGTCTGAACCAATGATCTGTTCACCCAAGCGCGGCCGTTGGCCGCGCACTTTTTAAATGCCATAGCCACCGAGTCGTCATGGAATTCATCCGTAGCCGTATCGAAACCCAGATCATGAGCCTGTCCGGCCTTTCGCTGGGCAAGCTCGACCTGGAAAACCCCAAGGGCGATCCCGGGCTCTTCGGCCCCGACTCGGTGAGCTGGCAAGTGCATGGCGACTTCAGCAGCATGCTCATCGGCGGCATCAGCGCCTTGATGCTGCAAGCCTTGCACCCGCTGGCACTGGCCGGGGTCTGGGACCACTCGAATTTCCGTGAGGACATGCTCGGTCGACTGCGCCGCACCGGGCAGTTCATCTCCGGTACCACCTTCGGTTCGCGTCAGGACGCCGAGTGGCTGATCGAGAAAGTGCGCACCATTCACCTGCAAGTGGTCGGCACCGCGCCCGATGGGCGCCCTTATGCCGCCAGCGATCCGGACCTGCTGACCTGGGTCCATGTGGCCGAGGTCAGCAATTTTCTCGCTGCGCATTTGCGCTACCGCAATCCGAATCTTTCGCCCACCGATCAGGACCGTTACTACAGCGAGATCGCCTTGGTCGCCGAGCGTCTGGGCGCCCGCGATGTTCCGCGCTCACGGCGGGAAATCAGCGAATACCTTGAGCGAATTCGCCCACAACTACTGTGCGATGAACGCAGCCGCGAAGTGCTGCGGTTGCTCCTCGCTGCACCGTCACCCAGCCGCCTGGCCAGGCCCTTCGGTGGGCTGATGATGCAAGCGGGCATCGACCTGCTGCCCGACTGGGCCAGTGACATGCTTGGTGTCCGCCAGAATCCGCTGCAACGCAAACTGATTCGCGCCAGCGTCAATCGCAGTGCCCCGATGCTGCGCTGGGCGGTGCGCAATGGTTCGGTGCAGCGGGCCAAACGGCGGATGGGAATCCCCAGCTGAATGCGTACTGCTGCCGATCGAACACCAAGTCCTCGCCAAACAATTACCCTGTGGCGAGGGAGCTTGCTCCCGTTGGAGCGCGAAGCGCTCCCAAATCCTTCAGCCGAGTTCTTTCAGACAGAGCACGGTCGAATGTTTTACGGGTGCTGCGCACCCGAGCGGGAGCAAGCTCCCTCGCCACAGGGGATCCATCGATCACAATCCTGTTAAACTCTCGCGCCAAATTCCCCAGCAAGGCGCGTCCATGTCTTCCTTGAATCAGGCGCTGCGCGCCGCCCTCGATCATCGCCAAGACTTGCTCGCCGAGCTCCACTCGCAAGGCACCGACTGCTATCGACTGTTTCATGGCAGCCAGGAAGGTGCTGGCGGCCTGACCGTCGACCGTTACGGCCCGCAACTGCTGGTCCAGAGCTTTCACCAGTCGCTGGAACGCGATGACTTGCTCGCGCTGCACGCGACCATCAATCAGCATCTGGGCCTGGACACCCTGCTGGTCTATAACGACCGCTCGCGGGGTAACTCGCGCATTGATCGCGAAGACACGGTCTACCGCGCCGAAGAGGCAGCTCTTGTCGACATGGTCGGCCACGAATGGGGCCTGAACTACCGGGTCCGCGGTCGCCACGCCGGACAGGATCCGCTGCTGTTTCTCGACCTGCGCAACGCCCGCGGCTGGGTCAAGGACCACAGCGCCGGCAAAAGCGTGCTGAACCTGTTCGCCTACACCTGCGGCGTCGGCCTTGCCGCGGCGGCTGGCGGTGCACGCGAGGTGTGCAATCTGGATTTCGCCGAGGGTAACCTGGCAGTCGGCCGTGAGAACGGCCTGCTCAACCCGCAATTGCCGACCATGCAGTTCGTACAGTCCGATTACTTCCCGGCCATCCGCCAACTCGCCGGCCTGCCGATCAGCCAGCGCCGTGGACAGAAACTGCCCAGTTATCCGCGCCTGGAACAGCGTCAGTACGACCTGGTCCTGCTCGATCCACCCGCCTGGGCCAAAAGTGCATTCGGCACCGTTGACCTGCTGCGCGACTACCAGAGTTTGCTCAAACCGGCGCTACTGGCCACCGCCGACGATGGCGTGCTGATCTGCTGCAACAACCTGGCAAAAGTCAGCATGGACGACTGGCGTGAGCAGGTGCTGCGCTGCGCAGAAAAGGCCGGACGCCCGGTGCGCGACTGGAAAGTGCTGACACCTGGCAGCGACTTTCCGTCGATGGATCAGCAGCCGCCGCTGAAAACCCTGATCCTGCAACTCTGAGCTCTTTCGAAAAAACCTGACATTTGCTGTTCAAGGTGATTGCTTTGGAACCAGAATCGCATGCCATACTCCAAGCCACTCCCGATTCCGATAGTTGAAGCCGAACATGCCCAAAGGATTGATTCGCGCCATCGGCGCCTTGTTGATTGCCGTCGCCCTTTATAGCTTGTTGGGGTTTCTGATTTTACCGGGCATCGCCTTGCGAATCGCCAATCAACAATTGGCCAACTACGCGGCGGTGCCTGCGCACATTCAACGGATCGAACTCAATCCTTTCAGTCTCGAACTGACCGTTTGGGGCCTGAACATCGGCGAGCCGGGCAAGGAACAGCTCGCCTTCGAGCGCCTGTACGCCAACCTGCAAATCGATAGCCTCTGGACTCGTGCACTGCACTTGATCAATGTGCAGCTGGACAAGCCGAAAACCGAGATTCTGTTCAACAAGGACGGCAGCCTGAACCTCACGCAACTGTTCAAGTTGCCAGCCAGTGAGCCGACGCCTGCGGACCCGAACGCCAAACCCTTCCCGCTGCGCATCGACCACATCAATCTGGCCAGTGGTTATGTGCACTTCCAGGACCTGCGCCCGAGCGAGCCGATCGAATTCCTGTACGACACGCTCAATCTGGAGTTGAACAACCTCAGTACCCTGCCCGACGACAACGCCGCCATGACCCTCGTCGCAGCTGGCCCGGCGGGTGGTCGGATCGACTGGACCGGCCACATCAGCCTGGTGCCCATCAGCTCCGAAGGCACACTGAAAGTCACCGACGGCAAAATGAAATCCTGGTGGCCTTACGTGCGTGACGCATTGCCGCTGGTGCTCGAAGACGGAACGCTGAACCTGAGCACCGATTACAAGTTCAACCTGACGCAGGGAACCGAACTGCTGCTGAGCAACGCCTCGGTCAGCGTTGCTCCGTTCGCCATCAAGGCCCCGGATGGCCGGCCGCTGGTGCGCCTCGAACGTCTGGACGTCAGCGAGACCACGGTCGATCTGGTCAAGCAACAAGTGATCGTCGGCAAGATCCGCAGCCAGAAGCTCGAAACCTGGGCCGCCCGCGAAGCCGATGGCCTGCTCGACTGGCAGAAACTCTTCGCCAGCCAACCGACCAAACCGGCCACAAAACCCGAGTCAACCAAGGCTCCGGCGGCGGCAGACTCGCCGCAACCAAAACCCGATCCGGCGGTGCCGAGCAAGCCCTGGCAAGTGCTGCTCAAGGATGTCGAGCTGCGCAACTATCAAGTGCACTTGGCCGACCGTCAGGCCCAGCCGGCGGTGGCACTGGAGCTTGGCCCGCTGAACGTCGACGTGAAGAATTTCGATAGCCTCAATGGTTCGCCGTTCTCCCTCAAGGTCGATACCGGCCTGGGCAAGCAGGGCAAGATTCTCGCGAATGGCGAGGTCAACCTCGCGCCGATCAGCGCCAAACTCAAGGTCCAGACCAAAGACATCGACTTGCGCGTCGCCCAGTCCTATATCAACCCGTTCATTCGTCTGGAGCTGCGTTCCGGGATGCTCGGCAGCGACCTGGCGGTTGACCTGAAAAGCACCGAGCCACTGGCGTTCAGCGTTACCGGCCGCGCTCAGGTCGACCAATTGCACACCCTGGACACTCTGAAAACCCGCGACTTCCTCAAGTGGCAGCAAGTGGTGGTCGAAGGCCTGAACTACCAACATGGCGATAGCCTGTCGATCGACAAGATCAACCTGCAACAGCCCTATGTGCGCTTCATGATCAACGATGATCGCACCACCAACATCAACGACCTGCTGATCCCGCAATCGCCCGACAACGGCAGTAAAACCGCCGCCGCGAAACCTGCTGCAAGCAAGGACAAGCCACTGGGTATCCACATCGGCGCGATTGCGATCAACGACGGTTCGGCGAACTTCGCCGACTTCAGCCTGACACCGAACTTTGCCACCGCCATTCAACAGCTCAACGGCCAGATCGGCACCATCGACAGCCGCCAGGTCAAACCTGCCGCCGTCGACATCAAGGGCAAAGTCGACCGCTACGCCCCGGTGACCATCAAGGGCAGCGTCACCCCGTTCGACCCGATGACCGCGCTGGATATCGCCACCAGTTTCAAACGCGTCGAACTGACCACCCTGACCCCCTACTCCGGCAAATTTGCCGGTTACCGGATCCGCAAGGGCCGGCTCAATCTCGACCTGCACTACCAGATCGTCAAAGGCCAGTTGAAAGCCGAAAACAAAGTGGTGGTGGAGCAACTGCAACTGGGCGAAAAAGTCGACAGCCCGGACGCCGTGAGCTTGCCGCTGAAACTGGCCATCGCCTTGCTCAAGGACAGCGATGGCAAAATTTCCATTGATCTGCCGATAACAGGCGATCTGAACAACCCGCAATTCAGCATCATGCCGATCATCTGGCAAACCCTGCGCAACCTGATCGTGCGCGCGGCCGAGGCACCCTTCAAGCTCATTGGCGGGCTGGTCAACGGCAGTGGGGCCGAGGACCTGGGCAGCGTGTCGTTCGCACCCGGTTCAAGTGAGCTGAGCAAGAACGCCGAGTCGGCGCTCGATACCCTGGCCAAAGCGCTCAAGGAACGTCCGGCCCTGCGCCTGGAAATCGAAGGTACCGCCGCCGAGAAGAGCGATGGCCCCTTGATTGCCGAACAGCGACTGGAACGTGAATACCAGTACAACTACTACAAAATGCTCCAGCGTCGCGGCGACAAAGTCCCTGCGCAAGCTTCGTTGCTGGCAGTCCCGGACAGCGAAAAAGGCCCGCTGCTCGAAGCCATTTACCGCACACGCCTGAAAACCCAGCCACCGGCCGAATGGACGCAACTGGGCAAAGCAGAGCGCACCGCCAAACTGCGTGAAGGCGTGATCAAGTTCTGGTCTTCAGACACCGCGCTGCTGCGCCAACTGGGTCAGGATCGCGCCAGCACCATCAAGGACTACCTGGTCGACAAAGCCCAGCTCGCCGATGACCGGGTGTATTTCGTTGACGCTAACCTGGGCGAAGCCGAAAGCGATGGCCGAGTCGTCACGCCCATGCACCTGGATGCGGAGTAAGCATGAATAGCCGATTGCTGATCAGCCTGGCACTGGCGTTCTTCGCCAGCCAGGTGCAAGCCCAGACCGATACCTTGCGCTGCGGCAGTCAGTTGATCAGCGTCGGCGATCGCACCAGTGAAGTGCTGCACAAATGTGGCGAGCCGGTTGCACGTGATGCGTTGGGCTACAAACGCAGCGCCAATCGCCGGGAAGAAGTCCCGGTTGAGGAATGGACCTACGGTCCGAACAGCGGCATGTACCAATACCTGCGCTTTGAAGGCAACCGCCTGGTACGGATCACCAGCAAACGCGGAAACTGATTGGAAAAGATCGCAGCCTGCGGCAGCTCCTACGCCAAAATCATGGTCTGTAGGAGCTGCCGCAGACTGCGATCTTTTGCTTCTCCCCGCTCCGGCGGGAAACCTTCAGTCTTACTGGGCCAACAGGCCATCAGCCGATACAGCTTTGACACCTTTGATTTTCTTGGTGATAGCGACGGCCATATCTTTCTGAGACTGGGTAATGGCTACTTTCGACGATAGAGAAACGACGCCTTTGTTGGTTTCGACTTTGATGTCGGTGCCAGGAATCCCCTTCTCGGTGACCAGATCGCTTTTCACTTTAGTGGTGATCCAGGTATCGGAAGTTGCTTCCTCGGCCTTGGTCATTTCACCGGCAGCCACCACCATCGGCGACGGTGTGGCTTGAGTGGTCTGCGCAAATGCAGCGTTGGCCATGGTCAGGGTCAGAGCGGTTGCAGCGGCGGCAGCGATAGCGAACGTCTTCATACGAGTCACTCCTGTTCTTCCAGAAAGTCTGCTGCATGCCTTCTCAGCAGGGTTAACAGAGACAGTGCGAAGGCCGTGCCAACTTGAGACAGCTAAATAAACCGATAAAAATCAATGCGTTATAAAAAAACCAAATAACTGGAGTCATGCAAAATGCATGACCCGGGCGTTGTTGACATGCAAGTTGCGGGTTTTATCGAATTACCGCGATGCCATCGAACGGTCGAGAAAATGCCTCGCGTCCGTAGAGGCGAGGCATTGAGGCTTCGATACAGGATCAGACGCCAGTGCAACCCTTGGGCGCGTAGTCCTGCAGCGCGGTGGTCGCGCAGGTCCAGCCACCGGCCAGTGTCCGCGTCAGCGTGATGGTTTTGCTGAGCACCGGACCTGGTGCATTGACAATCGTGCAAACAATAGTACCTGCACCGCTGGAAGCAGTACCCGATGCCGTGATTGTGCAGTTACCGGTAGTTGCCGTACCACCGATCAGCGCCAGTGTCGGGTCGGTCCCCTGATTGATAATGTCTTCAAAAGGCACCTTCAGTGCTGAAATTTCCGCCAGCCCCGCGGTGACCTTCGCCCGCGCCTGATACTTGGAATACAGCGGCAACGCGAACGTCGCCAGAATGCCGATGATCGCCACCACGATCAGCAGCTCGATGAGGGTAAAACCTTTTTGATTATTCATAGAACAGGCTCCATGCATGAGGCGAAATCTCATGTCCTGAACCAGTCAAAGCACAGCACATGCCAACCCCTGCGCCCCCGGCTTACAGGGTGTCAGATCGGCAAAAGCCCGGCACATACCCCGAGGAACCGCACTATCTGACACTTTTTGTCACCTCAAGAGCGCTGGTGAGGTTCCATCCGTTGACTAGGCTATAAGTCTTGAACGGTCTGTGCCTGGTAATCGAATGAATGACATCGCCCTCAGCGGTCTGGCCAAGCAATTGGTGCTGGCCGAACTGCTCACTGACAAAAGCGCGCAACAGGCGTATCAGCAAGCTCAGCGCAATCGCGTTTCCCTGGTCAGCTATCTGGTACAGAACAAAATGGTGAGCAGTCGCCAGGTTGCGGAAATTGCCTCAGAGCATTTCGGCGTCGCCTTCCTCGACCTCAACTGTCTCGACAAAGACTCCCAGCCCAAAGACCTGGTCAGTGAAAAGCTGATTCGTCAGCACCACGCCCTGCCACTCTGGCGGCGCGGCAACAAACTGTTCGTGGGCATTTCCGACCCGAGCAATCAGCAGGCGATCAACGATATCCAGTTCAGCACCGGGCTCACCACCGAAGCGATCCTGGTCGAAGACGACAAGCTCAGCGACGCCATCGAGAAATTCTTCGACAGCCACAGCACGGGCCTGGAAGACATGGCCGATATCGACCTCGGGGGCCCGGACATCGAAGCCGTCGACGACCAGCGCCAGGACGCTGTCACCGGCCAGGACTCCGACGATGCCCCGGTGGTGCGCTTCGTCAACAAGATGCTGCTAGACGCGATCAAGGGCGGCTCCTCGGACCTGCATTTCGAGCCCTACGAAAAAATCTATCGGGTGCGGGTACGGACCGACGGCATGCTGCGCGAAGTTGCCAGGCCGCCGACTCAATTGGCCAACCGCATCGCTGCCCGTCTCAAGGTGATGGCCAGCCTGGACATTTCTGAACGTCGAAAACCCCAGGACGGGCGGCTCAAGATGCACCTGTCGAAAAGCAAATCCATCGATTTTCGGGTCAACACCCTGCCAACGTTGTGGGGCGAAAAAATCGTGATCCGGATTCTCGACCCCTCCAGTGCACAGATGGGCATCGACGCGCTGGGTTACGAGCCCGATCAAAAAGACCTGTATATGGCGGCGCTCAAGCAACCTCAAGGGCTGATTCTGGTCACCGGGCCGACGGGTTCAGGGAAAACCGTGTCGCTGTACACCGGGTTGAATATCCTTAATACCGTCGACATCAACATCTCCACCGCCGAAGACCCGGTGGAAATCAACATGGAAGGCATCAACCAGGTCAACGTCAATCCCAGGCAGGGCCTGGATTTCGCTCAGGCGTTGCGCTCATTTCTGCGCCAGGACCCGGACGTGATCATGGTCGGCGAGATCCGCGATCTGGAAACCGCCGAAATCGCGATCAAGGCTGCGCAAACCGGACACCTGGTGCTTTCCACCCTGCACACCAACAGCGCGGCTGAAACCCTGACCCGGCTGCACAACATGGGCATCCCGGGGTTCAACATCGCCACGGCCGTGCACCTGATCATTGCCCAGCGCCTGGCCCGCAAGCTGTGCAGCCACTGCAAAAAAAACCTCTCGATTCCCGACGAAACCCTGATCAAGGAAGGCTTCCCACGGGAACGCATCGGCTCCTTCACGATCTACGAACCCGTCGGTTGCGATCTCTGCAACAACGGCTACAAAGGGCGAGTCGGAATCTATGAAGTGGTGAAAAACACCCCGCAGCTGCAACGGCTGATCATGGCTGAAGGCAATTCTCTGGAAATCGATACGCAAATGCGCAAGGACGGCTTCAACGACCTGCGCACCTCGGGCTTGCTCAAGGCCATGCAGGGCATCACCAGCCTCGAAGAAATCAACCGGGTCACCAAGGATTGAGTCATGGCGGTCAAAGCAATCAAGGTCAGCGTCTACGCCTGGGAAGGCACCGACAGGAAAGGCAGCAAGGTAACCGGCGAGCTGAGCGGTCATAACCCGGCCTTGATCAAGGCGCAGCTACGCAAACAAGGGATCAACCCGGGCAAAGTACGGAAAAAAACCGCTTCGCTGTTCAACCTCGGCAACCGTATCAAGCCGCTGGACATTGCTCTCTTCACCCGGCAAATGGCGACCATGATGAAAGCCGGTGTGCCGCTGCTGCAGTCGTTCGACATCATCGGCGAGGGCTTCGACAACCCGAACATGCGCAAGCTGGTGGACGAGGTGAAACAGGAAGTCGCCGCCGGCAACAGCTTCGCCACCGCACTGCGGAAAAAGCCGCAGTACTTCGATGAGCTCTACTGCAACCTGGTCGACGCGGGCGAGCAGGCCGGCGCGCTCGACACGCTGCTGGAGCGGATTGCGACCTACAAGGAAAAAAGCGAAAGCCTCAAGGCCAAGATCAAAAAAGCCATGACCTATCCGCTGGCCGTGGTCTTTGTCGCAATCATCGTCACCGGCATTCTGCTGGTCAAAGTGGTCCCGCAATTTCAGTCGGTGTTTTCCGGATTTGGTGCAGAACTCCCGGCCTTTACCCTGATGGTGATCGGTCTGTCCGAGTTCATGCAGGCGTGGTGGTGGCTGTTACTCGGCGGCCTGATCATCGGGGCCCTGAGCTTTCGCCATGCGCTCAAGCGCTCGCAACGCTTTTGCGATTGGCTGGATGCCAAACTGCTGAAAATGCCGATACTCGGCGCACTGCTCTACAAATCGGCGGTGGCGCGCTTTGCCCGTACCCTGTCGACCACCTTCGCCGCAGGCGTCCCCCTGGTCGAAGCTCTGGATTCGGTAGCAGGTGCTACTGGCAATATCGTGTTCAAACGGGCGGTTCTGCGCATCAAACAGGATGTCTCCACCGGCATGCAATTGAACTTCTCGATGCGCACCAGCAGGATTTTCCCCAACATGGCGATTCAAATGGCCGCCATTGGCGAGGAGTCTGGCGCACTCGACGATATGCTCGACAAAGTTGCGATCTACTATGAAGCTGAAGTCGACAATATGGTCGACAGCCTGACCAGCCTGTTGGAGCCGTTCATCATGGTGGTGCTCGGCGTCATTGTCGGCGGGCTGGTGGTTGCCATGTACCTGCCCATTTTCCAACTCGGTTCAGCGATTTGAACATGCCCTTGAGTGAATTCATGGCCGGTTACCCACTGGCATTCGTTGTCACTGCGCTAGTGCTTGGGCTGGTGATCGGTAGTTTTCTCAACGTGGTAGTCTGGCGCCTGCCGAAAATGCTTGAGGGCGACTGGCGGCAACAAGCCCTGGATGTACTCGGTTTACCCCCTGAAGCACCGGGCCCGACCTACAACCTGATGTTGCCGCATTCACACTGCCCGCAGTGCGCCCATCGAATCCGCGCCTGGGAAAACATTCCGCTGCTCAGTTACCTGGCACTGCGCGGCCGGTGCTCAAATTGCAAAGCGCCGATCAGCGCCCGCTATCCCTTGACCGAACTGGCCTGCGGCGTGCTGTCGGCGTTTGTCGCCTGGCACTTCGGCTTCGGTTGGACAGCTGCGTGGGTGCTGGTCCTGAGTTGGGGGTTATTGGCGATGTGCCTGATCGACGCCGACCACCAATTGCTGCCGGATGTGCTGGTGTTGCCGTTGTTGTGGCTGGGTCTGATCGTCAACAGCTTCGAGCTTTTCGTGCCTTTGCAGGCGGCGATGTGGGGGGCGGTGGCCGGCTATCTGCTGCTGTGGTCGGTGTATTGGCTGTTCAAACTGATAACCGGCAAGGAAGGTATCGGTCACGGCGACTTCAAGCTCCTGGCGCTGCTCGGTGCCTGGGGCGGTTGGCAGATTCTGCCGCTGACGGTCCTGCTTTCATCGCTGGTGGGTGCTGTGGGGGGAGTGATTTTACTGCGCCTGAAAGATACCAACACCTCGACGCCGATCCCCTTTGGACCCTATCTGGCAATTGCCGGCTGGATTGCCTTGCTCTGGGGTGGTCAAATAACCGGCTTCTATTGGCAGTTTGTCGGTTTCAAATGAATACCCCTGTGGAAAAACCCTGGATTCTCGGTCTGACCGGTGGCATCGGCAGCGGCAAAAGCGCGGCGGCCCAGCACTTCATTGATCTGGGTGTGCACGCGGTGGATGCCGATCATGCCGCGCGCTGGGTGGTCGAACCCGGTCGCCCGGCGCTGGCGCAGATTGCCGAGCACTTCGGTGTCGGCGTGCTGCAAGCCGATGGCCAATTGAATCGCGCGGCACTGCGCAAGCTGATCTTTGAAGTCCCCGAAGAACGCCGCTGGCTCGAAGCGTTGCTGCATCCGCTGATCGCTCAGGAAATCGCCGCTCACCTGGCACGCGCACAATCACCTTATGCGATTCTGGTGTCGCCGCTGTTGATCGAATCCGGGCAGTACAAAATGACCCAGCGAGTGCTGGTGATCGACGCACCGGAACACTTACAGATCGAACGAACCTTGCAGCGCGACCAGACTAGCGAACAGCAGGTCCAGGCGATCCTCAAGGCCCAGTCCAGCCGTCAGGACCGCCTCAGCCATGCCGACGATGTGGTGGTCAACGACCGCGACCTCGCCTGGCTGCACAGCGAGGTCGAACGCCTGCATCACTTTTACCTTACTTTGCGTGGAGGCCAGTCATGAGCCAACCCCCTGTCGTCGAATGTCCAACTTGCGGCGCCCCTGTTGAATGGAGCGCGACCAGCACCTTCCGGCCGTTTTGCTCGGACCGTTGCAAACTGATCGATCTGGGCGCCTGGGCCTCGGAAGAACACAAGATTCCGGTCAGCCCCGACTCTGAAGACGAGTTGTTCTCGGAAGATTTCGACCCGCGCCACTGATCCCGTCCCTCAGGGCCGCATGAACCCGTAGTCCTGGCTGTCGTCGAGATTCTCCGCCAGAAACTGCAACTCATCGGCCAGATCCTCGACACTGCGTACGCCCTTGCTCTGCTGCACCACCGCACTGAGCAAGGCACGCAGGCTCAACCCCGGTTCAAACCCCGCCTCATGCGCCGACTCGAGACTGTTGCGCAATTCCTGCCTTGCCCATTCGTAAACGCTCATGCCACTGCTCCTGAGGATTTTCCAGAGCATGGAATCGCAGCCGATTCGAACATTTGATATGGATCAAGGCTTGTCGTCGTCCTTCCACGGCGCCGACAAATAACGCGTGCGGTTGAAGGTCTCCAGCCACTCGGGACAGAACACCACCAGCGAACTGATCACCATGCCGTTGATAAACGCCTCGGGGAAAATGATCAGCCACAGGTAACCGACAAAATCCTCCAGCCATTCCGGCATCGCAAAACGCTCGTCGAACCACAATAGCCCCAGCGCCGCCAGCAGGCAGAGCAACGCCGAAAGCCCGGCGGCCAAAAAGCCCGAGCAAAAGATATACACAAAGGGATTACGCGGTTGCGCCCGCTCCACCAGGATCGCGCAGCCTTCGGTGACCAGCACCGGCAACAGAATCAGCAACGCACCATTGACCCCCATCGCGGCCAGGTCCTGACGCCCGAGCAGCACCAGCCCCGCCTGCGCCACCAGCCCGCCGACAATCGCCAGCGGCCAGTCCAGCAATAACGTCACCGCCGTCATGCCGATGATGTGATAAGACACGCCGGTGTCGAAGTCCCGTCGCACCAGCCAGAGGACGAACAACGCGAACACCGTACCGAACAGCAAATGCTGACGCCGACTGTCAGTGAACAACTCGACCCACGGTGCTCGGGCAACGGCCCAGATCAGCACTGGCACGTAGATCAGCCAGCCGACCGTGAGGGTTTCGGGCGAGAGCAATGCGGCACCGATCATCGCGGCAGGCACTCCCACGCCCACAACGGCACAAAACCCGGTAACCCTACTGAGCAGACCTTCACTCCAGACTCCTTCCTGAACCGAAACAAGCCTTGAGTCTACACCGCCCTGCGCGCGCCCTCAGATCTCAGGCCCAGTGGCGTGGATCGCTCATCACTGCCTCATGCTCGGCGAACAGGCGCGGTAACTCCGCCTTGAGAAAATCCACCCAGGTTCGGACCTTTGCATCGAGAAAGCGCCGCGACGGGTACAACGCGTAGACATTGCGCTCACGCGGGCGATAGCTCGGCAGCAGGCGCAGCAACGTGCCGTCGCTCAACGGCCGTGTCGCGGTATAAAACGGCAACAGACTGACCCCCATCCCCGCCTCGGAAGCCTTGACCATCGACTCGGCAACATTGCACTGAAAGGTCTTCGCCGGGCTGACGCGGTGCTCACCTTGCGCGTCATGGAACACCCATTGATCGCTGTACAACGGATCCAGCATGCGCAGGCAGCGATGATCGTTCAGGGCCAGCGGCTTGTCTGGCACCCCCTGGCGTTGCAGGTAGTCGGGGGAGGCGCAGGGCACGCTGTAGATCTGCCCGACGACCTGGGCGACAAACTGCGAGTCGGCCAGCTCATGGGCAATCGAAATCACCACGTCATGGCCTCCTTCCAGCGGATCCGGATTGCGTTGCGACAAGGTCAGCTCGAACACCACATCAGGATAGAGTTCGGTGTATCGAGCGATCAGCGGCGTGATCAGCACACCCAGGCCATGCATGCTGTGAACCCGCAACCGACCGCTGGGCTTGAGATGAGCGCCACGCGCTTCGGCCGTGGCCTCTTCCATCTCTTCGAGTATTTGCCGACTGCGCAGCAAAAAGCGCTCGCCGGCCTCGGTCAGGCTCAAACGCCGAGTGGTGCGTTGCAGCAGGCGCGCCTGCACATGTTGCTCCAGATCCGCGACCAGTCGGGACACTTGCGCGGTCGAGAGTTCGAGCGCGTCGGCGGCGGCGGTAAAGCTGCCGCTGTCCACCACGCGGACAAACACCCGCAAGTTATTGAGCAAATCCATAGGCCCTCCTCGGGCACTGACTGTTGCGTTTCACGTAAGGCTGCATCAGGCACTTGCCCCTTTATCGGTAGCGGGCAAGGCATAGACTTCAAGCATCGGAACCCACACGGAGTACACAAAAATGAAAACCTTGATCAGCCTGTTTCTGACCGTTGTCGCCACCTCCGCCATAGCCGCCGGCAACGAACCCGCCACTCCGTACAACCCGGCGCAACCGCTGGACATCGCCAAAGTGGTATCGGTGACAAACACCGCCACCGCCTGCGACGTGGTGCCGGCGACCATGGTCTACATCGATCATCAAGGTCAGACCCATCGCGTGACTTACCAGGTCATGGGCAGCTGCACGAGCGACCTGTGATCGCTGGCTCGCTGCACGACTCAAACGACCATCCGTTTCGCCTGCAAGGCCAGATCATGCAGCCCGGCCAAGCGCGCCATGATGCGCTCGACCACTTCGACCCGGGCCAGCGCACCACTTTGCAGTTCGCCCATCGAGTGCAGCGCCACTTCGGCCTTTTCCAGCCCCAGACGCGTTGAACCGGCCAACTGCTCGATACCTTGGCGCGCATGCTCGGCGGACTGTTCCAGGCCCGTCGCGATCTGCCTGATCTGCGCACTGGAATCCGCCGCCTGACGTGACAGATTGCGCACTTCGTCCGCCACCACCGCAAAGCCTCGACCATGGCTGCCCGCCCGCGCCGCCTCGATGGCTGCGTTCAACGCCAGCAGATTGGTCTGACGGGAAATGTCCTGAATGCTGCCGACAATTGCACCAATGCGCATCGACTGAGCGCCGAGTTCATCGAATACTTGATCGAGACGCTGCATATAGAGGTTCAGGTCCCCCAGCACACTGGCCGAAGACTGCATGCTCAGCGCACTCGCCTTCACCCGCTCACCGGCCGTGCGCGCCAGCTGATTGGCAAAACGCATGTCTTCCTCGGTTTGCAGCACCGACTCGGTCAATTGCTCCAGCGTGAGGTGCACAATCGCACCGGGCCATTCGCGCTCGGGTTGCACTGCCGGGGTCGGGGGCTCGATCAGCTCCACGCTCGGCACGGGAGTTTCAGACTCAAGCGGCAGCGTCACTGTCACCGGTGGCTGTCGACGATACAGCGCCGCAGCGAACAGCAATGCGAGGTTGATCCCTCCAGCCAGCAGCAGCTGCTCGTTATCGCCCCAGGCCAACATCACAGCGCCCACGCCAGCACTCATCAACAGTAAACCCGCACCGATCTTGCGCGGCCCGCGCTCTTGCGCGCCGGTCATAGCAGCGTCCAGGTGTAACTGAGGATCAAGCGGTTTTCGTCGATATCACTGCGGTAGTTGGAACGCGCCACGGCGTTGCGCACGCGTATCCCGAGACCTTTGAGGGTGCCGCTCTGCAGCACATAACCGAGATCGAGATCGCGTTCGCGGTCCTTGCCTTCGAAACCCTTGCCGGTGTCGACGTTGTTGCCGGTGATGTAACGCACAGTGCTGGTCAGCCCCGGCACCCCGAGAGCGGCGAAGTCGTAGTCATAGCGCGCCTGCCAGGAGCGTTCGTCGGTGTAGGCAAACTCGTAGGTCGGCACCTCGTTGCCCAGCGGCGAGATGTTGGCGAAGACTCGTGGGAAGGCACTATCACCATACATCCCCTGATAACCGACATAGAACGTATGGCCGCCATGCTTGGCCGACAGCAAGGAGAAGAACGCCCGGTTGTCGATGTTACCCAGCAATTTTTTGCCGTCCTCATGGGAGTCGTAGTAACCGAGGTTGGCGCCCAGGGTCCAGTCGCCCATCGGTTCGCTATGTTTGAGACCAAGGAAGCGCTGGTTGTAGATATCTTCCAGTTGCCCGTACCAGGCACTGACCGAGGTGCGTTTGTCATTGAAGGCGTAATCGGCGCCCGCAAAGTTGAAGCCGTCACTGCTGGCCTGGCGCTGCGGCACATGACCGAGCATGGCCTGCATCTTTTGCTCGCCGGACTCGTTGCGCAGACTGGTCGAACTCAAATGCCCTGCCTGCAAGGTCAGGCCGCTGATCTCGCTAGAGCTGATGCTCGCCCCTTGGTAGGTCGGCGGCAGCAAGCGAATATCGCTGAAGGCCAGCACCGGCAGGTTGGGTTGCAATTCACCGACCTTCAATTCGGTCTTTGAGTAACGCAGCTTCAACGCACCGGCCAGACGACTGTAATCATCCGCTGCGCGCCCATCACTCTGTACCGGCAACAGCCCGGTATTGACCCGGTCCGGGCTGCTGTCGAGCTTGAGGCCGAGCAAGCCGATGACATCCACACCGACACCGATAGTGCCTTGGGTGTAACCGGATTTGACGTTAAGGATGAAGCCTTGGGCCCACTCTTCGGCCTTCGACTGTTTGTTGGCCCCGACAATGTCGGAAAAGTCCCGGCTGAAGTAGTAATTGCGCGCCTGCAAGGTGGCGCTGGCGTCTTCGATAAAGCCGCCCTCGGCAGCCATCAGGCCACTGGAAAAACCCGAGACGACCGCCAGGGACACCGCTGAACCCAGTGTGGGGAGAATCTGTTTCATCGCTTTTCTCTTATTGTTATTGATCGACAGGTTGGTGTGCGCCACCCGTAGCCTTTCGACGCGGGTGGTGAAGCGCAATAGAGATGTGGAGTACAGTCGCCGACGAACTCAGCGCGCCACCTCCTGCGTATTGCTTGCCTGAGTGACAGTCACGGGACGCCGGACGCTCAACAACAGGTGCGTGAGCATGCCGAAAATCAGCCCCCAGAAAGCGGCGGACAAACCGCACAGCGACATGCCCGACGCAGTAGTGAGAAAGGTCACCAGTGCCGCCTCTCGGTCACCCGGCACCGCCATCGCGCTGGCCAAGGCCCCGGCAATCGCGGCGAATAACGCCAGCCCCGCCAGTGCCGCAATCAGCTCTTTGGGAAAGGCTGAAAACAGCGAAACCAGAGTGGCGCCAAAGATCCCCAACAGCAGGTAACAGAGCCCGCCCACGACCCCGGCGACGTAGCGTTTGCGCGGATCTTCGTGGGCCTCGCGCCCGGTGCAGATGGCCGCGGTAATCGCCGCCAGATTCAGTCCATGACAGCCAAACGGTGCCAATAACGCAGTACCCAGCGCACTGCTGGCAATAATCGGGCTCGCGGACGTGGCGTAACCGCTCGCGCGCAACACCGCCATGCCCGGAACGAACTGCCCGGTCAGCGCCACCATCACCAGCGGCAAGGCGATATTCAGGGTCGCGCTCAGACTGAACACCGGCGTGATCCACACCGGTGTCGCGAAACCGATCACCAACGCTTCGCGGTGCAAGTCACCCGCGAGCAAGGCGATCGAGCAACCGACCAGCAGCACCATCAACACCGCATAACGCGGCATCACCCGCTTGCAGACCAGGTAAGTGGCAAACATCGCCAGCACCAGCACCGGTTTACCCTGCAAGGACACAAACAGCCCGGTACCGAAACTGAACAGAATCCCTGCCAGCATCGCCGCTGCAATGGCTGCAGGCAGTCGGCTGATGATCCGGTCAAAGGCGCCCGACACTCCGACCAGAAATATGATCAGGCTACTGACCAGATAGGCACCTACCGCCTCATGCATGGAAATCCCCGGCAACAGCGCCACCAGCAACGCCGAGCCCGGCGCCGACCACGCAATAATCACCGGCACGCGGTAACGCAGGCTCAAGCCAATCCCCAGCACCGCGCTGCCGATGGAAATCGCCCAGACCCAGGACGACAGCACCTCCCGCGAGAGGTGCGAGGTCTCAGCGGCCTGGAAAATGATCACCAAGGGACCGGCATAGGAAATCACCGTGGCGATAAATCCGGCGACCGCAGCAGACAGGGAAAAGTCGTGGAACAACGCTTTCATGGAACCTCGCCGCAAGACTCATCAGGCGATCCGTGACACAGGGCCGGTCGCTGTTGTTCGGGGACATCAATGGGTTGGCAGGCACGCTGAATTCAGACGCTGGTCGGCACCAGTCTCGAGGCGACGCCTTTGCTGCTGCGTTGGCAGCTGATGGCGAACACGGCCATGGCGATGGCGGCGATCGCCCCCGGCAAGGCGAACGCCATGAAATTCAGTTGCAGCGGCAGACTGATTCCCAGCAACGCACCGCCCAGCAGCGGGCCGACGATGGCCCCGTTGCGGCCGATACCCGAGGCCCAGCCCAAACCGGTGGAACGAATGGCCATGGAGTAAAACTGCGCGGCGCAGGCATACAACAGGATCTGCGAGCCGATCGTGGTGGCACCGGCAATGGCGATCAGCAGGTAGAGCACCGGCGTCGGGCTGTTGAAGCCGAGCAAGGTGATGGATACGGCGGCGATGCTGAAGAACACCGCCAAGACCCTCGGCAGGTTGAGTTTGTCACCCAACACGCCGCCGCCGACCGCGCCGAAGATGGCCCCGAAGTTCAGTACCAGCAGGAATGACAGACTCGAACCCAGGCTATAACCGGCGTTGGCCATCAGTTTCGGCAGCCAGGAGCTCAAGGCATACACCGTCAACAGGCAGCAGAAAAACGCCAGCCACAACATCAACGTGCGCATCGCCCGGCCTTCACGAAACAGCTGTAAAACCGGGGTGCCGCTGCCCTTCACTTCGGTCATGTGCAGTTGATCGGTGGCTTGCGCAACATAAGCCGGGTCAACCCGTTGGAGCACCTTGCGCGCCTGTTCATTGCGACCCTGACGCAGCATGAAACCTACCGACTCGGGCAAGAAACACATGATCAGTGGCAACAGTAGCAACGGCACAATCGCCACATAAAACACCGACTGCCAGCCAAAGCTCGGGATCAGCACGATACCGAGCCCGGCCGAGAGCATGCCGCCCACCGAGTAGCCGCTGAACATGATCGCCACCAGGGTACTGCGGATCTTTTTCGGCGCGTACTCGTTCATCAGCGCCACCACGTTGGGCATCACCCCGCCAATCCCCAGCCCGGCGATGAACCGGCAAATGCCAAATTCAGTAGGGTTGCCGGCAAAACCATTGAGTACGGTAAAACCACTGAAAAGCATCACGCACAGGGTGATGGCTTTTTTGCGGCCGATCCTGTCCGACAGCGGGCCGAAAAACAGCGCCCCGAACATCATGCCAAACAGTGCATAACTGCCTAATGCACCTGCCTGCAGAGGACTCAGCCCCCAGTCCTTCATCAACATCGGCAGCACCACGCCGTAGATCACCAGATCGTAACCATCGAAGATGATGATCAGGGCACACCAGCACAGCACCCTCCAGTGAAAACGGTTGAAGCGTGCGTTGTCGATAACCTCATGTACGTCGATCGTGCGCATGGCATCTTTTCTCTTGTTGTTGTTTTTTTAAGAGCTTCGGTAACGCGGTAAACGTCCGTAAAGCCGAGGGTAGGGACGTCTGGCGCGCGGCAATATCCGCTTTGTGCAGATCGCTATCCGTTTTGTGCAGTGCCCTGGACCGGGCCTTGGAGGAAGATCGCTGGATGCTTGCAACGATGAAGGCTCGGGAAAGTTTTTCCTCTCCGACAAACTGTCTTCTTTGCGATCGCATTTGAACGCTAAGCTTGGCCTATGGATGACTCAGATTATTTGCGCCTGCTGACCATCGCGGCCGAGCAAGCCAACGCGTTCCTTTCCAATGCCCGCAAATGGGAGCGTGAGCGTTGGGTTTGCCAACGCCTGCTGCAAGGCTTGAACATTCCCTACCGCGTCGACGAATTCACCCCCGCCGGTGAGCCGCCGGATGTACTGTTTCGCGAGGCAAATTTCGAGGTGTTCTTCGTGCTCGACGAAGGTCGACGGTTGAATGACGAGTGGCGCGACGAGCTGCAACGCCGGCGCAGTGCATTCTCCCTGAGCCAACTGGTGCGCCGCGAAGCCAAGCCCAGGCGTATTCCAGCCAACGAGTTCTTGCTGAGACTGGCACCGACCTTGCGCAAAAAAGCCCATAACTACAAAGAACGCGGGATGGACCTGGGCGAACTGGACATCATCGCCTTCGCCAGCCTCAAGCGCGAAGTGCTCGACCTCAACAGCCATTTCCCGCCGCCCACCGAATACCTGCGCCAGGGGTGGCGCTCGTTGTCGCTGGTCGGCCCGACCTTCGCTCGAGTGCTGTTCGCTCACCCGGATGCACCGGACTTTTTGCGCGGTAACCTGGGACGCAGCATCCTCTTCGACGTCGGGATCAGCCTGTGAACTCACGACAGCAATTGTTGGCGCCCCCGCTGTAGCTTCTATACATTTAGCAACGTCTACCTGACGAGGCCTTATCATGACCAGCCGCCTGAAACCCGACGACCAGCAGCATGTCGAAGAGTATCTGCAACTGTCGCAGAACCGAGTCGAGCGCCGGCCTTTCCGGCCGTGGATGCTCCTCGTGGTGGTATTGGCAGTGACCATTGGCCTGGGCCTTGTGAGCCGACTTATCAGTTACCTGACGCTATGAGCAGCGTGGCGCTCGCTCGGGTAATTGCACCGATTTCCTTTAGCCTTGCGAGATATCCCCATGACTCATCGTATTGTCATCGTTGGCGGCGGCGCCGGCGGTCTGGAGTTGGCTACCCGTCTGGGTAAGACTCTGGGCAAGCGTGGCACGGCCAGTGTGATGCTGGTCGACGCGAACCTGACGCACATCTGGAAACCGCTGTTACATGAAGTGGCGGCAGGTTCGCTGAACTCTTCCGAAGACGAACTCAACTATGTTGCCCAGGCAAAATGGAACCACTTCGAGTTCCAGCTGGGGCGCATGAGCGGGCTCGATCGCGCACAGAAAAAAATCCAGCTGGCGGCTACCTACGATGAAAATGGCCGGGAACTGGTGCCGGCACGCGAAGTGGCTTACGACTCGCTGGTGATTTCGGTCGGCAGCACCACCAACGATTTCGGCACCCAGGGCGCGGCGCAACACTGCCTGTTCCTCGACACCCGTAAACAGGCCGAGCGCTTCCACCAGCAATTACTCAACCACTACCTGCGCGCCCACGCCGGGCAATCCGATGCGGTGCAACAGATCAGCGTGGCCATCGTCGGCGCGGGTGCCACCGGCGTCGAACTGGCGGCGGAACTGCACAACGCGGCCCACGAACTGGCGGCATACGGCCTGGACCGGATTCTTCCGGAAAACATGCACATCACCCTGATCGAAGCTGGCCCACGGGTGCTGCCTGCCCTGCCGGAGCGGATCGGCGGACCTGTGCATAAAACCCTGGAAAAACTCGGCGTCACGGTGCTGACTAACGCAGCCGTCAGTGAAGTCACCGCCGATGCGCTGATCACTGCCAGCGGCCAGGAGATCAAGGCCAGCCTGAAAGTCTGGGCAGCCGGGATCCGTGCGCCGGGTTTCCTCAAGGATATCGACGGCCTGGAAACCAACCGGATCAACCAGCTGCAAGTGCTGCCGACCCTGCAAACCACCCGCGACGAAAATATCTTTGCTTTCGGTGACTGCGCGGCCTGCCCACAACCGGGCACCGATCGCAACGTGCCGCCACGTGCGCAAGCCGCGCACCAACAAGCCTCGCTGCTGGCCAAATCGTTGAAACTGCGCATCGAAGGCAAGCCGTTGCCGACGTACAAGTACACCGATTACGGCTCCCTGATCTCGCTGTCGCGTTTTTCGGCAGTGGGTAACTTGATGGGCAACCTGACCGGCAGCGTAATGCTCGAAGGCTGGCTGGCGCGGATGTTTTACGTGTCGCTGTACCGCATGCACCAGGTCGCGTTGTACGGCCCGTTCCGCACAGCGATGCTGATGCTCGGCAGCAGGATTGGTCGCGGCACTGAACCGCGGCTCAAGCTGCATTAAGATCCTCTCGTCCGTTAATTGATCGTTCCTACGAGTGCGTGGGAACGATCATTTGTAGCGATACCGGATTTCAGCAGGCAAAAAAAATCCCCGTATCTTTCGATACGAGGATTTTTAATATGGTCGGGGTAAGGGGATTCGAACTCCTGACATCCTGCTCCCAAAGCAGGCGCGCTACCGGACTGCGCTATACCCCGGTAAAAAAAAGGCACCCTTTTAAAAGAGCGCCTTCTTCGATCAGCGCTTTTGGCCTCTGATCTTAAGATTCGATTCCAGCGCTAACTGGTTTCAAAAATGGTGGGTCGTGTGGGATTCGAACCTACGACCAATTGGTTAAAAGCCAACTGCTCTACCAACTGAGCTAACGACCCAAAAATGGTCGGGGTAAGGGGATTCGAACTCCTGACATCCTGCTCCCAAAGCAGGCGCGCTACCGGACTGCGCTATACCCCGGTTTGAAATTGGCTCCGTGACCAGGACTCGAACCTGGGACCCAATGATTAACAGTCATTTGCTCTACCGACTGAGCTATCACGGAACTACATATTTCAATTACAACTGTGAAGCTTGCTTCACCTCTTCGACCCGTTCGCATCGCTGCGTTCGTGTGTCTGAGGCGCGCTATTTTACAATCTTAAGCACCTCTGTCAACCCCCTAAATTGCTTTCAAGACAATGATTTGCAACTTATTTCAGATTTCTCCTTGGGGAGAAGAAACCGCTGGGGTGACTTACTGCGGGGCGCACTTTACAAGCCTTTTCCTTACAGTTCAACACCCTAAGAAAAAAAAGGCCCCGCGATGCGGGGCCTCCTTCATTACCGTGCAGCGAACGGTCAGTTGAAAACGATTTCGTCGTTCGCCACAGTGGCCGTCACAGTGGTGCCCGGCAGGAAGCTGCCGGCCAGAATCAGCTGTGCCAGCGGGTTTTCGATCCAGCGCTGGATCGCTCGTTTGAGCGGCCGTGCGCCATAAACCGGGTCGTAACCCACCGCAATCAACTTATCCAGTGCCTCGCTGCTCAGCGTCAGTTTCAGCTCGCGCTCGGCCAGACGGCTGCGCAGGCGACCCAACTGGATCTCGGTAATGCCGGCAATCTGATCCCGTGCCAATGGCTCGAAGATCACCACTTCGTCGATCCGGTTGATGAACTCCGGACGGAAGTGCGTCGACACTGCATCCATCACCGCAGCACGCTGCGCTTCACGATCACCGACCAGTTCCTGGATCTGCACCGAGCCCAGGTTGGAGGTCATGACGATCACCGTATTGCGGAAATCCACCGTACGCCCATGGCTGTCGGTCAGACGGCCATCTTCCAGCACTTGCAGCAGCACGTTGAACACGTCCGGGTGGGCCTTCTCGACCTCGTCCAGAAGGATCACCGAATACGGCTTGCGACGCACCGCCTCGGTCAGGTAACCGCCCTCCTCATAGCCCACGTAGCCTGGTGGCGCACCGATCAGTCGCGCCACGGAATGTTTCTCCATGAACTCGGACATGTCGATCCGCACCATCGCCTCTTCGGTATCAAAGAGGAATTCGGCCAAGGCTTTGCACAACTCGGTTTTACCGACACCGGTCGGGCCGAGGAACATGAACGAGCCGCTTGGGCGATTCGGGTCGGACAACCCGGCACGCGAACGGCGCACGGCGTTGGCCACCGCCACCACCGCTTCGTTCTGACCGATCACGCGCTGGTGCAACAGGCTTTCCATCTTCAGCAGCTTGTCGCGCTCGCCTTCGAGCATTTTCGACACCGGAATACCGGTCCATTTCGACACGACTTCGGCGATCTCTTCTTCAGTCACCTTGCTGCGCAGCAACTGGTTTTCGCTCTTGCCGTGCTGGTCGACCATTTGCAGGCTGCGTTCCAGATCCGGGATCACCCCGTACTGCAACTCGGCCATGCGGTTTAGGTCGCCTTTGCGGCGGGCAGCTTCCAGTTCCTGACGGGACTGTTCGATTTTCTGCTGGATCTGCGCAGAACCCTGCACTTCGGCTTTTTCCGAATTCCAGATTTCTTCGAGGTCCGAGTACTCGCGCTCGTGACGAACGATTTCTTCCTGAAGCTTTTCAAGACGCTTCTTCGCCGCTTCGTCGCTTTCTTTCTTCAGCGCCTGGGATTCAACCTTCAGTTGAATCAAACGCCGCTCCAGACGATCCAGCACTTCCGGCTTGGAGTCGATCTCCATGCGAATGCGGCTGGCCGCTTCGTCGATCAGGTCGATAGCCTTGTCCGGCAACTGACGGTCGGTAATGTAGCGATGGCTCAACTTGGCCGCCGCAATGATAGCGCCGTCGGTGATCGCCACCTTGTGGTGAACCTCGTAGCGCTCTTTCAGACCACGCAGGATCGCGATGGTGTCTTCTTCGCTCGGTTCATCCACCAAGACCTTCTGGAAGCGCCGCTCAAGGGCCGCATCCTTCTCGATATATTGGCGATACTCGTTGAGCGTGGTGGCGCCGACGCAATGCAGCTCGCCACGGGCCAGGGCCGGTTTGAGCATGTTGCCGGCGTCCATCGAGCCTTCGGCTTTACCGGCGCCGACCATGGTGTGCAGTTCGTCGATGAACAGGATGATCTGGCCTTCCTGCTTCGACAGCTCGTTGAGCAGGGATTTCAGGCGCTCTTCGAACTCGCCACGGTACTTGGCACCGGCAATCAGCGCGCCCATGTCCAGTGACAGCAGGCGTTTGCTTTTCAGGCCATCCGGCACTTCGCCGTTGATGATGCGCTGGGCCAGGCCTTCGGCGATGGCGGTTTTACCCACGCCAGGCTCGCCGATCAGCACCGGGTTGTTCTTGGTGCGACGCTGCAACACCTGGATGGTCCGGCGGATCTCGTCGTCACGACCGATCACCGGGTCGAGCTTGCCTTCTTCGGCGCGCTTGGTCAGGTCAATGGTGTATTTATCCAGCGCCTGACGCGACTCCTCGACGTTGGCGTCATTCACCGCTTCGCCGCCGCGCAGGTTGTTGATCGCGTTTTCCAGGGCTTTCTTGCTGACGCCCTGACCGAGCAGCAACTTGCCAAGCTTGCTGTTCTCGTCCATGGCGGCGAGCAGTACCAGCTCGCTGGAGATGAACTGGTCACCCTTTTGTTGAGCCAGGCGATCCGCCTGGTTGAGCAGACGTGCCAAGTCCTGCGACATGTTTACGTCGCCGGTGGGATTCTGGATTTTTGGTAGACGGTCGAGCTCTTTGCTCAACTCTTTGCGCAGGCTGTTGATGTCAAAACCGACTTGCATCAACAACGGCTTGATCGAGCCGCCCTGCTGCTCCAGCAGCGCTTGCATCAGGTGCGCAGGTTCAATACCCGGATGGTCGAGGCCGACAGCCAGGGATTGGGCGTCGGACAAGGCTAACTGCAACTTACTGGTTAAACGGTCTATACGCATTGGTCACCTTCCTTTGAGCAGGCCGGAGCGATGGACACACCTAAATAGAGAAACCTGCCAGATACCCCACTAGATGCGGTCAATTCTGGAGGATTCAAGCAGCGTTTGATTGATGCAGATCAGATAAGTCTAGCGTTCGAGCCAGACCAGGGAAGCAAACCGACCGGTGCGCGGACTGCGGCGGTAAGAGAAGAAGCGTGGATCGGTCACGGTGCAGAAGCCGCCACCGTAAACAGCAGTAACACCGCAGGCTGCCAGGCGCAGGCGCGCCAGCGTATAGATGTCGGCCATTAACTTGCCGGCGTTATGGCTCGGGACGAAGGCCTGATCGGTTTCCGCGAGTTGCCGGACAAAGGCTTCGCGAACTTCCGGGCCGACTTCGAACGCTTTCGGACCAATGGCCGGGCCGAGCCAGACCAGCACCTCGGCAGGGTCTACGGCCAGGCTTTCGACGGTGGCCTCCAGCACACCCGCCGCCAGACCGCGCCAACCGGCGTGAGCGGCAGCGACACGGGTGCCAGCGCGATCACAGAACAACGCTGGCAGACAATCCGCCGTCATTGCAGTACAGGCGATGCCCGGCGTGGCCGTCCAGCTGGCATCGGCCGTCGCCACTGCAGTCGGGTCGGCATAGGCCACGGTAACTCCGTGAACCTGTTGCAACCAGGCCGGTTGAATAGAGAAATGATCGGTGAGGCGACGGCGGTTCTCGGCAACCGCTTCAGGGTTGTCGTCGACGTGATCGCCCAGATTGAGGCTGTCGAACGGCGCCAGACTGACGCCGCCCGCCCGGGTGGTGACGCAGGCTTTTACCCCGGCCGGCGCGGGCCAGTCAGGAATCAGCCAGTCATTCATCCGATGAACGCCTCACGGTCTTGCTTGAGCAGCGACAGCAACCAGACGAAATCGTCCGGCAGTGGCGATTCCCAGCTCATGCGCTTACCGGTGGTCGGATGATCCAGTTCCAGGAAACGCGCATGCAGCGCCTGACGCGGGAAATGTTTCAGCGATTCAACCATGGTCACACTGGCTGCCGGCGGAATACGGAAGCGACCGCCGTAGGCAGGATCTCCGACCAACGGGAAGTTGATGTGGGCCATGTGCACGCGAATCTGGTGCGTACGACCGGTTTCCAGCTTGACCCGCACGTGAGTGTGGGAGCGGAAACGCTCGAGCACGCGGTAATGACTGACCGCCTGCTTGCCACCTTCCATCACCGCCATGCGCTGGCGTTGCTGGCCGTGACGACCGATCGGCGCGTTGATCTTGCCGCCGGCAGTGACCACGCCGATCACGATGCATTCGTAGATCCGGCTGACGCTGCGGCTCTGCAACTGCGTAACCAGCTGCGTCTGCGCCTGAATGGTCTTGGCCACCACCATCAGACCGGTGGTGTCCTTGTCCAGACGGTGCACGATACCGGCGCGCGGCACATTGATGATGTCCGGCACGTGGTGCAGCAAGGCGTTGAGCAAGGTGCCGTCGGCGTGACCGGCGGCAGGATGCACCACCAGGCCCGCAGGCTTGTTGATCACCAGGATGTCGTCATCTTCATAGACGATGTCCAGCTCGATGTCTTGAGCGATCCATTCGCCCTGAGCTTCCTGCTCGGCAGTGAGTTCAAGAATGGCGCCGCCGTGGACGATGTCTCGCGGGCGGATAACCGCTCCATCCACAGTCAGGCGGCCGTCTTTGATCCAGGCGGAAAGGCGCGAGCGCGAGTGCTCAGCGAATAATTGTGCGGCGACTTGATCGAGGCGTTGGCCGCCCAGTTCGGACGGCACCTCTGCGCGAAGTTCAATTTTATCGGACATGCTCAGACTAGGCGTCGGCTACAGCCTTTGGTTTCGGCTGCGCGCTTGTGGTTAAATACGGCGTCTTTTGCCCCGAGGCTTTTCAACGGGGCACTCATCATAACAGGACGGCCCCGCCCAAGACAGCGGCCGTCATAGGGACGCAAGCCGCCATGCAAGTGAAACACCTGCTGCTGATCGCCATCCTCGCATTGACCGCTGCTTGCTCATCGAAGGAAGTCGTCGACGAAAACCTGAGCGAGGTCGAGCTGTACCAGCAGGCCCAGCACGATCTGGATAACAATAGCTATACCAGCGCCACCGCCAAGTTGAAGGCTCTGGAATCGCGTTATCCGTTCGGCCGCTATGCTGATCAGGCTCAACTCGAACTGATTTATGCGAACTACAAGAACGCCGAGCCGGAGGCTGCCAAGTCTGCCGCCGAGCGTTTTATCCGCCTGCACCCGCAGCACCCGAACGTCGACTATGCGTACTACCTCAAGGGCCTGACCTCCTTTGACCAGGACGTCGGCCTGCTGGCGCGCTTCCTGCCGCTGGACATGACCAAGCGTGACCCGGGCGCCGCACGTGACTCCTACAACGAGTTCGCCCAGCTCACCAGCCGTTACCCGAACAGCCGCTACGCGCCAGACGCCAAGCAGCGCATGATTTATCTGCGCAACCTGCTGGCGTCCTACGAGATTCACGTAGCCGACTACTACCTGACCCGTCAGGCGTACGTTGCAGCAGCCAACCGTGGTCGTTATGTAGTGGAAAACTTCCAGGAAACCCCTTCGGTCGGTGACGGCCTGGCGGTGATGGTCGAGTCCTACCAGCGCCTGCACCTGGACGAACTGGCCAACACCAGCCTCGAAACCCTGAAGCTCAACTACCCGAACCACCCGACCCTGGTCGACGGTCAGTTCGTACCACGCGTTGCCGAAGCCGACAACCGTTCGTGGCTGAGCAAGGCCACTCTGGGCCTGATCGAGTCCCGCCCACCGCTGCCGCCGGGCGAAACCCGCGCCAACCAGGACGTGATGAAGCAGTTCCAGGATGCCAAGGACGCGATCCCTGCCGAGCTCAAGCCTAAAGAAGGCGATGCGGTTGAAGAACAGCCGCACGAGGCCGAAGGCAAAAGCAGCGACCGCTCATGGTTCAGCCGCCTGACCTTCGGTGTGTTCGACTGACACCTTGGGGCACCAAAAAGGGAGACTTTCGAGTCTCCCTTTTTTATGCCCGCGTTTTATTGCGCTGTGCGCTTCTCCAGTCCTTGGCTAAACTGCCGGATTATTCATTGCAAAGCGGTTCATCATGCTTCGTTTACTGTTCTGGATTGCCCTGATTGCTGCAGCAGTATGGTTCTGGCGCAAGTTCAAGCGCCCAGACGAAACCTCCCATACGTCCAGCGAACTCGATGCACCGCCCATGGTTCGCTGCGCCCATTGCGGCGTACACCTGCCACGCGACCGCGCGCTGAGCCTTCAACAACAGTGGTATTGCAGCCAGGCTCACCTCGAGCAAGGCCCGAGTTCACGTGATCGCTGAGATCTCGAGCCCTGGCGACAAACAGGCCCAGCGACTGCTGCGCCTCTATCATCTCTACCGTTTAAGCATCGGCCTCCTTCTGGTGCTGCTGATCTCCAGCAACATGGACAACCAGTTGCTGGAGTTCACCAACGACGACCTGCTGCGCAATGGCAGTTGGTTGTACCTGATTCTGAATATCCTGCTGGTGGTATTTGCGGGAAACCCCAGACAACCCGCACAGATCTTCGGCCTCACGCTGGTTGATATCCTGCTGTTATCAGTGCTGTTCTATGCCGCAGGTGGCGTCCCCAGCGCCATCGGCAATCTGCTGATCGTGTCCGTGGCGATCGGCAATACACTGCTGCGCCGGCGCATCGGCCTGCTGCTCGCGGCAGTCGCCGCCATCGGTATCATTTCCCTGACTTTCTCCCTGAGCGGCAGCCACCCGACTGGCGCCAATCACTACTTGCAAGCCGGCACCCTGGGCGCCCTGTGCTTTGCCGCAGCCTTGCTGGTGCAAGGCCTGACCCGACAACTGGAGGTCAGCGAGAGTCTGGCCCAGCAGCGCGCCAGCGAAGTGGTCAGCCTGGAAGCGCTCAATGCGCTGATCCTGCAACGCATGCGCACCGGCATCCTGGTACTCGACAGTGAGCGCCGGGTTCAGTTGGCCAATCACAGCGCCTTGAGTCTGTTTGGCCAGACACACCTCGACGGCCAACTCATCGACGATTATTCGACAGCCTTGGTCGAGCGCCTGCAACTCTGGTTCAACAACCCGACCTTGCGCCCACAAAGCCTGAAAGTCGCCCGCACTGGCCTGGAACTGCAACCGAGCTTCATCGCGCTGGGCCTGAACGAACAACGCCAGACCCTGGTATTTCTCGAAGACCTTGCCCAGGTCGCGCAACAAGCCCAGCAACTCAAGCTTGCAGCACTGGGGCGGCTGACCGCAGGCATTGCCCATGAAATCCGCAACCCATTGGGTGCCATCAGCCATGCGGCGCAGTTGCTGAACGAGTCTGAGGAACTGATCGGCGCCGACCGGCGTCTGACGCAGATTATTCAGGACCATTCTCAACGCATGAACCGAGTGATAGAAAACGTCCTGCAGCTTTCACGGCGCCAGCAAGTCGTACCGCAACGGCTCGACTTGAAGCAGTGGCTGGAGCAGTTCGTGTGCACGGTGCGCGAAGGAGCAACGGATCGCCAACAGATTCATCTGAACGCCGGACCAGGCCCCTTCACCACCTTGATAGACCCAGACCAACTGACTCAGGTGCTCGATAACCTGTTGCGCAATGCCTGGCGCCACAGCGCCCTTGCGCATGAACAGGCCGAAGTCTGGCTCACGCTGTTTATCGACCCCGACAGTCAGCTTCCAACCCTGGATGTGCTGGACAATGGGCCCGGCGTTTCAGCGGAGCAGCAAGCACATTTGTTCGAACCGTTCTTCACCACCAGTAGCCAGGGTACTGGCCTGGGTCTCTATCTGTCCCGTGAGCTGTGCGAAAGCAACCAGGCCCGCCTAGACTTCAAACCACGCCAAGGCGGCGGCTGCTTTCGCATCACCTTTGCTCACGGACGGAAACAAAGTTGAAGACAAGCCCACGGCAAAAAGTCCTGATCGTCGATGACGAACCGGATATTCGCGAACTTCTGGAAATCACCCTCGGCCGAATGAAACTCGATACGCTGAGCGCGCGTAATGTCGGCGAAGCGCGGTCGTTGCTGGCCCAGGAGCGGTTCGACCTGTGCCTGACCGATATGCGGTTGCCCGACGGTACCGGCCTGGAGCTGGTGCAGCACATTCAGCTGACCCATCCCTACGTGCCTGTGGCGATGATCACCGCTTATGGCAGCCTTGATACCGCCATCAACGCGCTGAAAGCCGGTGCCTTCGACTTCCTGACCAAACCGGTGAACCTCACCCGACTGCGCGAGCTGGTGGTCAGCGCCCTGCGCTTGCCGGTCGCGGGCGACGCTGCCAGTGCCATCGATCGCCGGCTGCTCGGCGACTCAGTGCCCATGCGCAACCTGCGCACACAAATCGACAAACTGGCGCGCAGCCAGGCACCGGTGTACATCAGCGGCGAATCCGGCAGTGGAAAGGAGCTGGTCGCCCGACTGATTCATGAACAAGGTCCACGCAGTGGCCAGCCATTTGTGCCGGTCAACTGCGGGGCAATTCCGTCCGAATTGATGGAAAGCGAGTTTTTCGGTCATCGCAAAGGCAGTTTCAGCGGCGCCATCGAAGACAAACCCGGGCTGTTCCAGGCGGCTAACGGTGGGACGTTGTTTCTCGATGAAGTGGCCGACTTGCCGCTGGCGATGCAGGTCAAGTTGCTGCGCGCGATTCAGGAGAAGGCGGTACGCAGCATCGGCGGACAGCAGGAAGCCATCATTAATGTGCGAATACTCTGTGCGACCCACAGGGATCTGGACGCCGAAGTGGCCGCTGGGCGCTTTCGGCAGGATTTGTACTATCGGCTGAATGTCATCGAGTTGCGCGTCCCGCCGCTACGCGAGCGCCGTGACGACATCGAGCTGCTGGCCAGTCATGTACTCAAGCGTCTCGCGGCAGGCAGCGGCTTGCCGGCCGTCCATCTCCAGCCGCAAGCCCTCGATGCACTCAAGCACTACCGTTTTCCGGGTAACGTCCGCGAGCTGGAAAACATGCTCGAACGCGCGTACACCCTGTGCGAAAACAAGCAGATCGAAGCCAGCGACCTGCGCCTGACTGATGGCAATTGCAGCGCCGATACGGGATTGCCGGACCTGACGAAAATCGACAACCTTGAGCAGTATCTGGAGAACGTCGAACGCAAACTGATTCTCCAGGCGCTCGAAGAAACCCGCTGGAACCGCACAGCGGCGGCCCAACGGCTGAACCTGTCGTTTCGGTCGATGCGTTACCGGCTGAAAAAGCTGGGGCTGGACTGAGGCCGTTTTATATAGACGACCCTCGCCACAGGCTGTGCTTTTGCCTGAAGGACTAGATTCGCCCGGTCGGTGCATAAGGCGCCGGATCGATAACCGGTTCGCGCCCCAGCATTACATCCGCAAATAACTGGCACGACGCCGGCGCCAGCACCAACCCGTTGCGGTAATGCCCGCAATTAAGCCATAACCCGGAAAATCCGGGCACTGCGCCAATGTACGGAATCCCTTCCGGCGAACCCGGCCGCAGCCCCGCCCAATGCCCGACCACTTCGGCCTCGGCCAGCGCCGGAATCAGCTCGACCGCCGAGGCCTTGAGGCTTTCCAGCGCGGACTCGGTCGGTGTCTTGTCGAACCCTTCATGTTCCAGTGTACTGCCGATCAGGATATGCCCGTCTCGGCGCGGAATGGCGTAACGGCCCTTGGCCAGAATCATGCTCGACAGGAAGTCAGACGCGCACTTGTAGAGAATCATCTGCCCCTTGACCGGCTCGACCGGTAGATCCAGGCCCAGGGTTTTCAGTAAATCACCGCTCCAGGCGCCAGCGGTCAGTACTACCTGATCGCCATGGATCGAGCCTTTTGAAGTCTCGACGCCCACTACCGCATCGCCTTCACGGATGAACGCGCTGACCTCGCACTGTTCGTGAATAGTCACGTTAGGCAGCGCCAGCAAGGCTGCCTTGAGCGACTTCACCAGTCGCGGGTTACGCACATTAGCGACATCGGCCATGTAGATTGCCCGCGAGAACCCCTGCCCCAATACCGGCACGGCATCGTGAGCAGCCGAAATATCCACAGGGCTCAGCGGACGATTTTCGCGTTTTGCCCAGGCCAGCGCCTCAGCCTCGTCATCCAGATCCAGCCAGTACAGGCCCGTGGTGTGCACCTCGGGATCGACCCCGGTGCTCGTAAACAGACGTTCAGCCAGTTGTGGATAAAAATCCTGGGACCAGTGGGCCAATGCGGTGACCGCCGGGCTGTAGCGCCACGGGTACAGCGGCGAAACGATGCCGCCACCGGCCCACGAAGATTCCTGCCCCACGTTCGAGCGATCCAGCAGGACCACGCTCTGCACGTGCGACGCCAGATTAAACGCGGTCAGCAGGCCGATCACCCCACCGCCGACAATCACCACTTGCTGTTGCTTGGCCATCATCTGATCCAACGATAAAAAAGACAGGGGGCGCCAAACGCGCCCGAGGAAAGGTACTCAGCGACCCCAGCAATCCTTGGTGGTCAGCCCGGTCGTCGCATTGTTCATGCCTCTGACGCCGGTGTTGCTGAGGGTGAAATCCCCACATTTGTCACTGGCCATCGTTGACCCGGCCTTGCGCACGGCGGTGAGCAAGAAGGTCTGATCGGTCAGTGTCGGGGTAATGGTGTAGTAGTCATTGCCGGCACTCAGCCCGGTAGCGTTGCTGTACACATTGTTTTTCGAATAGAACCGTTCAAGGTTTTGCGCCTGCTCGGACAGCAGCCCGGCAATTTCGGTGCGATGGCTTCGCTTCACGTACTCGGTAAGGAGTGGAGCGGAAATGGTCACCACAATCCCGATGATCGCAATCACGATCATAATTTCGATCAGGGTAAAACCTTGGTTGGATCTGCGCATTGCCTCAACTCTCACTTACTGTATTTGTCGCCACATGATTCGACGGCTACCACCGCCGGATTTTTCAACCAGAGTGGTGATGCCACCACTGGAGTCGTTCACGATCTTGCGGGTTGCACTGTTGACGATCGCATTCAGCGTCGGAATACCACCGGTAAAAATCACCCCGCTGGAGATCGTGTCGTTCGTGTCGACCAGGCCATCGCCATTGGTGTCGAGCACCGCATAGTTGAGCATCTTACCGCTGAACGCATCGAGTTCGACCAGTTTGCCGTTGCCAAAGCTTGAACAGGGGTCCGTGGTGTCGATGCTGGCCGTGGTAAATACAATTCGCCCGAGCACCAGGGCCGCCTGGTTGATCACCCGCTCACCGGTCAGGGCATTGTTGTACACCAGCGGCAAGTACCAGCCGTTCTGCGCCGGATAGGTCACGGGGTTCTGTGAGGTAGTGATGAACTGCCCCCCGGCGGTCCCCGTGAAAACCCCGGTCACAGCCTGCGCCTGCAAGCTCGACACGCTGATCTGCCCCGAACCTCCATCAGCATCCCACACCCCATAAAACGCTTGCTGGTCCTTGCTGAGCTTGTCAGCAGTCTCGTTGAATTTCCCGGTACCGAAAAACACCTCCTTGCCGTTGATCGGATGGTCCGCCAGCAACGGTTGCGCAGTAATCGGCTGCGTCGCGCCGCCCGGTGCAGTGAATAGCGGCTTACCGGAAAAGGCCACGCCCCAGCTGGCGGGGTTCGAGCTGCTCAAGTCGAACTTCCACATCCGGCCTTTCAAATCACCGCCATAGGCCGCCTGCACAATGCTTTGCGAGTCGACCTTGAGCTTGACCGATGACAGGCCATTGGTGGTTTCGGTGCTGTCGATAACGATTTTCCTGATCAGCGAACCATCGCGAATATCCACCACGTACAGCGCGGCAACACCCGAATTGCTGCCGTAGCCATTGGAGATGAAGGCCGCCCAGCGACCATCGGCCAAGCGTGCCACTTCCGGCCGCGCGTAGGCATAACCCAGATCATTGAAAGCGTTCGCAGTGTTGGCGGTGGTCGGCGCGCTGATTTCCCACAAGGCGTTGGTCACGTTCCCCGCCGTCCCATCAAACAGCTGCACGGCGTAAAAGGTCTTGCCGCCCGCCCCCACGCCACCCAGGGCCAGGGTTTTCCAGGCGTTGTTGAGTTGGGCATCGAATACACCGACCTGGCCATCGTTGAGGAACTTGTGGCTGGTGCCATTGATGTAGGCGGTATCGGCGATGAAATGCAGCGACGACAGCACGCTGGAAGGCATGTAGCCGTAGAGCCGTGCACCGTTGCCGGCGTTGATGACATTGACGAAGCCATCGTTGGCATTCACCACCAGGCTGGTGTTCATGTTCGCGGCTTTGCTGGTCAGGAACGTGCTGTAACTGGTACTCCCGGCCAGGTCCGAAGCGGTTTTGTCAGTGGGCGATGCCAGCGTCAATGGCGAGTTGATGATGTCCCCAAGCAGCACGGCACGAGTCTTCAAACCGGTTTTATTGGTGCCCTTGCTCCACTCCACCAGATCGCTGCCGCTGATACCGGTCGGCAAGTTCTGGCTGAGGCTGGTTTGCTGGGTGCTGGAAAAGTTGCCGTAGGCCAGGGTAACCGCGGCGTTGGTTGTGGTGTTCCAGGACTGATAAGTCGGCGCCGTCGCGCCGGGAACAATGGCTGTGTCGGTGGTCCACAGCACAGAAGTGGTGTCCACGGCTCCGCTTGAGGTGAAGCCAAAGGCCTTGATCGTGCCACGCCAGTCCTTGGGGTCGTAGCCGGTCTGAAAATAGCTGGAGCCACTGGTCAGCGTGTTGCTGCTGGCGACGCCGCTGCCACCCGAGCCAGCCTTGGTGGAGATGTCGCTCAAGGCTGCCGATAACGCGGTGTTGAGGCTGGCGCTGTCGGTTGCCTGATAGTACTTGCCCTGCCCGTAACGGGCGGCATCCGCCAACATCTGATTGGCGGTCGTGAACCCCACCGTGTAGGTGTTCAGGTTCTGCTTGGGGAAGTCCGGTGAACTCCAGCTTTTGCCCGCCAGATCCGTGCCGGTGGAGCGCATATCGATATCGAACGCGAATTTGGCGATATCGTCCAGGTACAGGGTGTCACCCTCGTCATCGCCGTTTAGGTCGTTACCGTCATTGTTGATCCCGTCCCAGTTGGGCAGCCGGGTGCCACCGAGTGGATCGTCGTTCGGAAAACTCCGGTCGTACGTCGGCAGACCATCAGTGATGACCACCCCGTAGTTCTTCTGGCAGCGGTACTGGATCGGACTGGTGTAGGTGGCTGGCCCGGAGTTGTAGTACGGCGTCATGCCGCGAAAATAGCGGGTGATTTCGTAGTAGGTTTCTGCCAGTGGTGTATTGGATATCGCGCTCAGGGCGCCGACAGAAGAGATCAGCGCGTTGTAGTTGGCGTCCGCCTGGGCCTGGGTCACGCTGCCGCTGACCACCGTCAGATCACTGATGTCGTTGACGATGTAACCGCCATTACCGGCATTATTGTTGCCGATACCACTGCCAACGCCGTTGCCATGATTACCATCACTGTTGCCATGGGTATTCGGCGAGTTATAGGTTGCCAGACCGAAACGCAGCCCGCGATTACTGGTGATCAGCGCCGTGGCTACGTTGCGCGCCACGTTGATTCGGTAGTCATTGGGTATCGAGCCGTCGGTGAAGTCGCGATTGTTGCCGTTGGCCAGGCTCACCAGGTAGGAAATGTAGTTATCGGAATAACGGGTGTTGCCGCCGCCCACCGGGTCAGGGAGCTTGAGGCACAGCGGCGTCAGGCTGTTTTTGTAGAACGCGTAGTAACCGCTGGAACATCCCGACTGGGGCAAACTGGACAGCAGGATCGGATCGCCAACGATAGCCGAGCCACTAAAGCACAAGCCAAAGAGCGCGTTACATTGCTGGGCCGGAGTTCGTGAAACGGTCGGGGCAAACCCCGAGGCATAGATGATGCTGTTCATGCTCCCCGAATCATCGAGCAGCAGCAGTACGTTTGGCGCGACTGCCGACGCGCCGAGCAGTGGTGAATCCGATGGCGTGAAGGCATACGCCGGTGCGGCCAGATAAAGCCCCAGCAGCCAGCCGCAGACTAACTGCGTCAACCAACGGCGCGGCTCCCGACGACGAGCCTCAGTATTTCGCATAGATGCTCTCCACCACACTGCGCGAAGTACCCGCCAACCCGACGGCGGTGACCCGATAGAGCGTCGCCGAAGTGTTGCTCGGGATATTCACGGCGCTCAACGTAGTGCCCAGGTTCTGCACACCGTAAAAGCCGCTGCCGGCAGCGATCCAGGTCACCCCGGAGGTGGCGTTGAAGCCAGCAGCCGTGATCACTGAAGATTCGGCCGGCGGGGCACATTGGGTGGTGTTGGCGCAGGCCGCCAGGGTGTATGCGCTCAGTTGTACGGCGCTTTCACCGATCCGCAACGCTGCCTCTGCGCCCTGGAAAGATTGATTGCGCAGCGTCACGCTGCCGGCCATTTTTTCCTGGAGCGTGGCGTTCTGCATCGACGAGATACCAATCAGCGTCAACAGCAGCAGAAACACCAGGCTCATCAGCAGTGCCATGCCGCGCTGGGCGTGTGCCTTGAGGGGCGAAAGAATCATTGGCATCGCCCCTACATCAACCGGTTGCGCAAAGCGGCAACCACGTTGAAAGTCTGATTGCGCACGCGGTTGTTGGGGTCCGTCAGGGTCAGGGTCAAACGCACACTGCGGATTCGCGTCGGGTCGGTCGGATTGCTGCTGTAACTCGACGCGGCAACATCGGTGGCGCTGGTGGCCATGCCGAAGGTCACGTTGAAAGCACTGACGTTGTTCACCAGTACCGCCGATGCACCGCCGGTGCCAGAGGTCATCAGGATCTGGCCATTGCTCAGGCTATAGGCCAACCGCCGGATCGGAAACGCCAATTGCCCGGCTACGGGGGTGTGCGCCCCTGAGTAGGCCGTTGCGCTGGTTCGGCAGTCAGACACCACAGTCCAGGTAGGCACGCCACCGTTGCCGCCGACATCCGACGTCACCAGGGTCAGTTTGAGCGCGGTGTTGTCCCAACTGATGGGGGTGATCTGGCTGGCATTGAAGTCGCCGGCCGAGCTCGCGTCGGTAATCGTCCCCAGGCAACCGAACATCCCGACCATGCGAATTTCCTGAATCATTTTGCTCAGGACAAACCGCGCATCCTCCTGCATCCCGGCAGAAGTGCTCTGGCTGATGTAGGTGCTTTTCGCCGATATAAAAATCTGCGCCACGCCGAGCACCACGATCAAGCTGATCGCCATGGCGATCATCAGCTCGATCAGACCAAACCCTCGGGAAGAACGATTCATGGCGTCGTCACTGGATCGACGGTGGCGCGGCTGCTCAGGACAAAGCTGCGAGTCGAAGTAGCGGCGGCTGCCCGCGAGTCATCCCAGGTAATGGTGATGGTATACACCCGCTGGTTCAGGCTAATGCTGCCCGTAGCGGTCGGGCCGCCGAAGCTGATGATATTGGTGGTGAAGTCATACAGGTCCTGATCCCGGGTGACATTCAAATTGCCCGAGGTCGGCGGCGTGACGGTGTAGTCGGCCGCAGAATTGGCGCGAATCCGGTCCATCATGTCGTAGGCGATAAAGCTCGCCTGGCTGCTCATGAGCGAGCTGTCGGTGTACTTCAGCGCATTCAGCTGAGTCGCCGCCGCGCCCAATAGCCCTACGCTCAGAATCAACAGCGCAACCAACACTTCGATCAGTGTCATGCCGTCCTGTGCACGCGATCCCGCTCCTGTCATCCGCAACTTCCACCCAAGACAATCCGTCCGTTTAAACACACGCTGAGCGTCCGGCTCTGCGCCCCTGATACGTAATTGAACAGCACTGCCGTGGCCGGCGCCGACAACCCACCCAAGTTGTTGAAATCGATGCTGGTCACTCCAGAGGTTAGCGTCAGAGTGGCGCCGCTGCTCATCGCCGGAATAACCCGCAATACATTCGCCGGTGAACCGGTGCTGTCGTACACCGTCAACTCCCCGGTCCAGACGCTGCCGCCGGCTGTTGGCCGGATGCGCGTGGTGATGCCCCGGTCGATCGCCTCCAGGCGGGCGTAATTGAGTCCTCGCTGCAAATCACTGATTTCGGTATCGGCCTTGGCGTTCTGTATTGAACTGTTGAACGCCGGTACCGCCAGGGTGAGCAGAATCGCCATGACCGCAAGGATCACCAGCAATTCGACCAGCGTGAAACCTTTTGTACGATGATTCATCGCTGCCCTCCGCTGCCAACGACTACACCTAGATGTATCAAGCTAGAACATTCAACCGGTAGCCGCAGGGTTGTTTTGACATTCGTTGCACAACCCAACGCCCTCTCCAGGGAAGGAGATGCCATGCATCAGAAGGGTTTCGGTCTGATAGAACTGCTTATCGGACTGGCAATCGCAGCGATCGTTCTGCACCAGGTCAGTCCGGTGCTCAGCGAGTACACGCAATCAGTGAGTCGCGAGACCGCGGCGCAAACACTCGCCAGCGGCATGCGCAACGCCCGCACCGAGGCCATCCTGCGCAATCAGACCCTTGTCATCCACGCGTTGAACGACGATTGGGGTCAAGGCTGGCGAATCATTCTGGACATTAGTGGCGAGGGGCATCAGGACAGCAGCAACCCGCTGTTGCTCGAGCGCCAGACAAGCGTCGGGGTGCCGATTGTGGGCAATCGGCCGGTGAGGAGTTTTGTACGGTTCAGCGGTCTGGGCGAGCCGCAGTTGCCCAGCGGTGCCTTTCAGGCCGGGACGTTGCACATCTGCGCGGACCGCGAGCCGGTCAGTCATCACCAGGTGGTGCTGTCCAGAAGCGGCCGCGTCAGCCTGCGCAGCGACAAGGCCGAGCAGGCCTTGTGTGCGGGAGGTGAGGAATCAGAGCAGGGAGCGAACGCGTAGCTCTTTGGGCATGGAGAAGGTGATGTTCTCCTCGCGACCGGCCAGTTCATCGGCACCGATCGCGCCCCAGACCTGCAGTTGCTCGATAACGCCACGAACCAGCACTTCCGGTGCCGAGGCCCCGGCGGTGATGCCGATACGCTCGACGCCATCGAACCAGCTGCGCTGCATGTCTTCGGCACCGTCGATCAGGTACGCCGGGGTAGACATGCGCTCAGCCAGCTCGCGCAAGCGGTTGGAGTTGGAGCTGTTCGGGCTGCCGACCACCAGCACCACGTCACATTCGTCAGCCAGTTGCTTGACGGCGTCCTGACGGTTTTGCGTGGCGTAGCAGATGTCGTCCTTGCGTGGGCCGCCAATGGCCGGGAAACGAGTGCGCAAGGCATCGATCACACGGCTGGTGTCGTCCATCGACAAGGTGGTCTGAGTGACGAAGGCGAGTGTTTCAGGATTGCGCACATTCAACGCGGCAACGTCCTTTTCGTCTTCGACGAGGTAGATCGCACCACCGTTGCTAGCGTCGTACTGGCCCATGGTGCCTTCGACTTCCGGGTGACCGGCGTGGCCGATCAGAATGCACTCACGACCGTCGCGGCTGTAGCGCGCCACTTCGATGTGCACTTTGGTCACCAATGGGCAAGTCGCATCGAAGACCTTCAGGCCACGGCCTGCAGCTTCGGTACGAACGGCCTGGGAAACCCCATGGGCGCTGAAAATCACGATGACGTCGTCCGGCACCTGATCCAGTTCTTCAACGAAGATTGCCCCGCGTGCGCGCAGGTCTTCAACGACGAATTTGTTGTGGACCACTTCGTGGCGCACATAGATTGGCGGCCCGAAGACTTCCAGGGCGCGGTTGACGATTTCGATCGCCCGGTCCACGCCGGCGCAGAAACCACGGGGGTTGGCGAGTTTGATTTGCATGCTGTGCCTCGTGTCTTGCGCGCAAGAAATTAGATCATTTGTAGGAGCTGAGCTTGCTCGCGATGACTGATTGTCATCCAACATCAATGTTGAATGTCAGGCCCTCATCGCGAGCAAGCTCAGCTCCTACAGGTTACAGCGCTTTGACGTTGATGATTTCTACGTCAAAGGTCAATGTCTTGCCAGCCAGCGGGTGGTTGAAGTCGATGGTCACCTGAGCGTCATCGAATGCCTTGACCACACCGGGCAGCTCAGTATTCGCCGCATCGTTGAAGATCACCAGCAAGCCTTCGGACAGTTCCATATCCTGGAACTGCGAACGCGGGATGATCTGCACGTTTTGCGGGTTGGGCTGGCCAAAGGCGTTTTCTGGCTGAATCGTCAGATTACGCTTGTCACCCGCCTTGAAGCCAAACAGCGCAGCTTCGAAACCTGGCAGCAGGTTGCCGTCGCCGACCTTGAAGGTCGCCGGGGCTTTGTCGAAGGTACTGTCGACGGTGTCGCCGTTCTCCAGGCGCAATGCAAAGTGCAATGTGACTTCCGTGTTCTGGCCGATGCGTTGCTCAGCCAATACCTGTTCAGTCATGAACGGCTTCTCCGGTCTTCTTGCTTTTGAACATATCCAGCGCGAGCATCACAGCCCCGACGCTGATGGCGCTGTCGGCAAAGTTGAACGCCGGGAAATACCAGCGGTTCTGCCAATGCACCAGAATGAAATCGATCACATGGCCCAGGGCAATGCGGTCGTACAGGTTACCCAGCGCACCGCCGAGCACCAGTGCCAGCGCAATCGCCAGCCAGGTGTCGTTGCGCCCCAGACGCTTGAGCCAGACCACCAGCACCGCACTGACCACGACCGCGATCAGGGCAAACAACCAGCGCTGCCAGCCGGAGCTGTCAGCCAGGAAACTGAAGGCCGCGCCTGTGTTGTAGGCCAGGGTCCAGCTGAAATAATCAGGGATCACCACGATTTGCTGGTACATGGTCAACGAGCTTTCGAAGTGGAACTTGCTGGCCTGGTCAATGACCAGAACCAGCACGCTCAACCAGAGCCAGCTCAGCCGTCCGAAACGGCTAGCAGCATTAGGCATAGTGACGAACCTCGCCAGCACCGCTGATGTTGTCGACGCAACGACCGCAGATTTCCGGATGCTCGGGGTTCACGCCAACGTCTTCACGGCAGTGCCAGCAACGGGCGCACTTGGCGAAGCTCGACTTGACCACTTTGAGTTTCAGACCGCTGACTTCGGTTTCAACCGCGTCGGCCGGCGCTTGCACGAACGGTGCAATGCTCGCGGTCGAGGTGATCAGCACGAAGCGCAGTTCGTTGCTCAGCTTGGCCAGGTCGGCGCTCAGCGCCTCTTCGGCGAACAGCGTCACTTCGGCTTGCAGGTTACCGCCCACGGCCTTGGCCGCGCGCTGGATTTCCATTTCCTTGTTGACCGCGACCTTGACCGCCATGATCCGCTCCCAGTAGGCGCGGTCCAGTTCGAAGCCTTCCGGCAACTCGCTGAGGCCTTCGTACCAGGTGTTGAGCATGACCGATTCATTGCGCTCGCCCGGCAGGTATTGCCACAGCTCATCAGCGGTGAACGCAAGGATCGGCGCGATCCAGCGCACCAGCGCTTCGGAGATGTGGAACAGCGCGGTTTGCGCCGAACGGCGGGCCTTGCTGTTGGCGCCAGTGGTGTACTGACGGTCCTTGATGATGTCGAGGTAGAAACCGCCCAGCTCCTGCACGCAGAAGTTGTGCACCTTGGAGTAGACGTTCCAGAAACGGTATTCACCGTAGTGCTCTTGCAGCTCGCGTTGCAGCAGCAAGGTACGGTCCACGGCCCAACGGTCCAGCGCGAGCATTTCTTCTGCCGGCAGGATGTCGGTGGCCGGGTTGAAACCGGTCAGGTTGGAAAGCAGGAAGCGCGCGGTGTTACGAATCCGCCGGTAGGCGTCCGCACTGCGTTGCAGGATCTGGTCGGAAACCGCCATTTCGCCTGAATAATCGGTCGAAGCGACCCACAGGCGCATGATATCGGCGCCCAGGGTGTCGTTGACTTTCTGCGGCGCGATCACGTTGCCCAGGGACTTGGACATCTTGCGACCGGCTTCGTCGACGGTGAAACCGTGGGTCAGCAGTTCGCGGTACGGCGCGTGGTTGTCGATGGCGCAACCGGTCAACAGCGACGAGTGGAACCAGCCGCGGTGTTGGTCGGAACCTTCCAGGTACAGGTCGGCACGCGGACCGTTCTCGTGGCCCATCGGGTGCGAACCGCGCAGGACGTGCCAGTGCGTGGTGCCCGAATCGAACCAGACGTCGAGGGTATCGCTGATCTTGTCGTACTGCGGCGCTTCGTCACCGAGCAGCTCGGCCGCGTCCATCTTGAACCAGGCTTCGATACCTTCGACTTCGACGCGCTGGGCGACCTCTTCCATCAGCTCGACGGTGCGTGGGTGCAGCTCGCCGCTTTCCTTGTGCAGGAAGAACGGGATCGGCACGCCCCAGTTGCGCTGACGGGAGATGCACCAGTCCGGACGGTTGGCGATCATCGAGTGCAGGCGCGCCTGGCCCCAGGCCGGTACGAATTTGGTGTCTTCGATGGCTTTGATCGCGCGTTTGCGCAAGGTGTCGCCAGTTGCCGGCTGTTTGTCCATGCCGATGAACCACTGCGCCGTAGCGCGGTAGATCAGCGGGGTCTTGTGACGCCAGCAGTGCATGTAGCTGTGTTCGATGATGCTGGTGTGCAGCAGCGCACCGACTTCCGTCAGCTTGTCGACGATAGCCGGGTTGGCCTTCCAGATGAACTGGCCGCCGAAAAACTCCAGCGACGGCACGTAAACGCCGTTGCTTTGCACCGGATTGAGGATGTCGTCGTTGACCATGCCGTAAGCTTTGCAGGTCACGAAGTCGTCTACACCGTAGGCCGGCGAGGAGTGAACCACGCCAGTGCCGGCGCCCAGTTCGACGTACTCGGCCAGGTAAACCGGCGACAGGCGATCGTAGAACGGGTGGCGGAAGTTGATCAACTCCAGCGCCGCGCCAGTGGCTGTGGCGATGACCGAACCTTCAAGGTTGTAGCGAGCCAGGCACGACTCGACCAGCTCTTCAGCCAGCACCAGCAGTTTGTCGCCGACGTCGACCAGGGCGTAGTTGAACTCAGGGTGAACGTTCAGCGCCTGGTTGGCCGGGATGGTCCACGGGGTGGTGGTCCAGATCACGATCGAAGCCGGTTTGCCCAACGATGGCAGGCCGAAGGCGGCAGCCAGTTTGGCTTCGTCGGCAATCGGGAAGGCGACGTCGATGGTCGAGGACTTTTTGTTCTCGTATTCAACTTCGGCTTCAGCCAGGGCCGAACCGCAGTCGAAGCACCAGTTCACAGGCTTGAGGCCCTTGAACACGAAACCACCCTTGACGATTTCCGCCAAGGCGCGGATTTCGCCGGCCTCGTTCTTGAAATCCATGGTCTTGTACGGGTTGGCGAAGTCACCCAGCACACCCAGGCGGATGAACTCGGACTTCTGGCCTTCGATCTGCTCGGTGGCGTAGGCACGGCACAGCTCACGGGTTTTATCCGCCGTGAGGTTCTTGCCGTGGGTCACTTCGACTTTGTGCTCGATCGGCAGACCGTGGCAGTCCCAGCCCGGAACATAAGGCGCATCGAAACCCGAAAGGGTCTTCGAGCGGATGATCATGTCCTTGAGAATCTTGTTGAGCGCATGACCGATATGAATGGTGCCGTTGGCGTACGGAGGACCGTCGTGCAGAACGAACTTCGGACGATCCTTACCAATCTCACGCAACTTCTGGTACAGGCCAATGCTGTCCCAGCGCTGCAGAATCTGCGGTTCGCGCTGAGGCAGGCCGGCCTTCATTGGGAAGGCGGTGTCCGGAAGGTTTAGCGTGGCTTTATAGTCGGTCATTTAAGGCTCTTCATTAGCGATTGGCGCTAGGTGCGGCTAGGGCACGGGCGGCGGCGACATCCGCATTGATCGCCGTCTTAAGCGCCTCCAGAGAGGCGAAACGCTGCTCTTCGCGCAGCTTGTGGTGGAAAACCACCGTCAAACGCCGGTCATACAGATCGCCGGCAAAATCTAGAATATGGACTTCAAGGTGGGCTTTGCCATCACCTTCAACCGTTGGCCGAACACCAATATTGGCGACGCCCGGCCAGGTCTTGCCGTCGACTTCGACGCTCACCAGGTAAACCCCGGTCAGCGGTACACGACGACGCTTGAGTTGCACGTTGGCGGTTGGCGTACCCAATTGGCGCGCCAGCTTCTGCCCGTGCAGGACCCGCCCGGCAATCCCGAACGGATGGCCGAGCAAGCGCTCGGCCAAGGTAAAATCAGCGGCGGCCAAGGCATTACGCACTTGCGTGCTGCTGACACGCAACCCGTCCAGTTCAACGGTCTGCGCCGCTTCGACGGTGAACCCCTGGACGGCCCCGGCCTGTAGCAGGAAATCGAAATCCCCTACCCGATCACAGCCGAAACGGAAGTCGTCACCGACCTCCAGATGCTGCACACCCAGGCCATCGACCAGAATGGTGTCAACGAACTCGGCAGCGCTGAGCTTGCTCAAACGATGATTGAAAGCCAGGCACAGAACCCGGTCAACCCCTTCGGCGGCCAGCAACTGCAGCTTGTCGCGCAAGCGCGCCAGACGGGCGGGAGCCGTGTCCGGGGCGAAAAACTCACGCGGCTGCGGCTCGAAAATCACCACGCAGCTGGGTACACCCAACTCGAGCGCACGCTCACGCAGTCGGGCCAGGATAGCCTGGTGACCACGGTGAACACCGTCAAAGTTGCCAATAGTGGCGACACAGCCCCGATGCTGGGGGCGCAAATTGTGGAGGCCTCGAACCAGCTGCATAACGCGCTTCTTGCTCATAAAGTGGTCGATTATAACCACACCCGGCGGCCGACAACAGGCAACACCGTAACCCAAAGTGATCGAACCGACAAAACTGGCGCCCGACCCGCGATTATTGATGCCGCGTCTTCAGTTCAACGCCTTGCGATTGAAGTCCCGCAGACGGAAGCCCATCAACGCCAACATACCGAAATAGGTCACCACACCAGCACCGACCAAAGCCCCCAGACGCAGGAAGCGCCCCGGCATGTGCCCTTCGCCCCAGGCCGGCATGAAATGCATCGCCCCCAGCAGAACCACGGACATCACCGTCACCGCAACCACCAGTTTGAGCCCGAACAGGCCCCAGCCTGGCTGTGGCTGATACATCTTCTGTTTGCGCAACTGATAGAACAACAAACCGGCGTTGATACATGCACCCAAGCTAATGGCCAAGGCCAGCCCTGCGTGTTTCAACGGGCCGATCAAGGCCAGGTTGAACAACTGAGTGACGACCAGCGTGAAAATCGCGATTTTTACCGGTGTGCGAATGTTTTGTTGCGCATAGAAACCCGGCGCCAGCACTTTAATCACGATAATCCCGAGCAAACCGACCGAGTAGGCAATCAGGGCACGCTGGGTCATCGAGGCATCAAATGCGCTGAATTGACCGTACTGGAACAGCGAAACGGTCAGCGGCTCCGCCAGAATCCCCAGCGCCAGCGAGCACGGCAGCACCAGCACGAAGCACAGGCGCAGACCCCAATCGAGAATACGCGAGTATTCGTGGCGATCCTTGCTGGCGTAGGTTTTGGCCAGCGTCGGCAGCAAAATCGTGCCCAATGCCACACCGAGAACGCCGGATGGCAATTCCATCAGGCGGTCGGCGTAATACATCCAGGACACCGAACCCGCCACCAGAAACGAGGCAAAAATGGTGTTGATGATCAACGAAATCTGGCTGACCGAGACCCCGAGGATCGCCGGCAGCATCTGTTTCATCACCCGCCAGACACCGGTGTCGCGCAGATTAAGGCGTGGCAACACCAACATGCCGATTTTTTTCAGGTGCGGCAGTTGATAGAGCAATTGCGCCAGGCCACCGACCAGCACGGCCCAGCCCAGCGCCATTACCGGCGGATCGAAGTACGGCGTCAGGAACAATGTGAAGACGATCATGCTGACGTTGAGCAGCGTCGGCACGAAGGCCGGCACCGAAAAACGGTTCCAGGTATTGAGGATCGCCCCGGCCAGCGAGGACAGCGAGATCAGCAATATATAAGGAAAGGTCACTCGTAACAGGCTGGAGGTCAGCTGGAATTTTTCCGGCGTATTGGTAAACCCCGGGGCCGTTGCCCAGATGACCCAGGGCGCCGCGACCATCCCCAGAATCGTGACCAGCGCCAGTACCAGCGTGAGCAAGCCCGACACGTAAGCGATGAAAGTTCGTGTCGCCTCCTCGCCCTGCTGACTTTTGTATTCCGCCAGGATCGGCACAAAGGCCTGGGAAAACGCCCCCTCGGCGAATATTCGCCGCAACAGATTGGGCAGTTTGAAGGCGATAAAGAAGGCGTCTGTGGCCATCCCGGCGCCAAATATGCGTGCGACGAGCGTGTCACGGACGAACCCCAGAACCCGGGAAAGCATCGTGATAGAGCTGACGGCGGCCAACGATTTAAGCAGGTTCATTGAAGAGTTTTTGCCTGTCGATAAACAGCAGGCGAACAAACCGCCCACTTATGCGATACTCCGCGCCGCAACAGCACAGAGCCAAAGCTCGCGAGTTTACAGGTCAAGCGCCGGAAATAAATATCCCGCCTCTTTAGATCGACCACTCAGCGGAACGCATCACCCGCCCTTGACAAGACTTCAACTCATCGGCATGATTCGCGGCCTATTTTGTTTGCTATTTCCTAAAAAGTCTTTCGAGGAGCTCGACGGTGGCCAACACACCTTCCGCCAAAAAACGTGCAAAACAGGCTGAGAAGCGTCGCAGCCACAACGCCAGCCTGCGTTCCATGGTTCGTACCTACATCAAGAATGTAGTTAAAGCCATCGACGCAAAAGACGCTGAAAAAGCGCAAGCCGCTTACGTTCTGGCCGTGCCAGTTATCGACCGTATGGCCGATAAAGGCATCATCCACAAGAACAAAGCTGCTCGCCATAAGAGCCGCCTGAATGGCCACGTCAAGGCTCTGAACGTTGCCGCTGCTGCCTAAGCGACACGCTCATTAAAAAACCGACCCCAGGGTCGGTTTTTTATTGCCTGCGATTTAGCGAATGCAGTGCAAAAAAAGTGGGCGCGAGCCCGCTCGCTCCCACACTGGATTTGCATCAGATTACTGAGCGTGTGCCCACGGCAAAATCGGAATCGCGGTCACGGCATTCTGCGGACTGCCTTCGATCAGGCGATCGCTGTAGACCAGGTACACCAGGGTGTTGCGCTTCTTGTCGAGGAAACGCACCACCTGCATGGTCTTGAACACCAGCGATGTGCGCTCCTTGAACACCTCTTCGCCATCCTTGAGCTCACCCTTGAAGCTGATCGGGCCGACCTGACGACAAGCAATGGACGCTTCCGACCGATCCTCGGCCAACCCCAGACCACCCTTCACACCACCCGTCTTGGCTCGCGACAGGTAGCAGGTCACGCCATCGACCTTCGGATCATCAAATGCCTCGACGACAATGCGGTCATTCGGCCCGACAAATTTGAACACGGTCGATACTTGACCGATTTCTTCAGCCGAAGCCAGCAGCGGCATCGCCAACAGCAACCCCAACAATCCTTTTGCCATGCGCATTCGCGTTTTCCTTAAACCAGAATCAGGTTATCGCGGTGAACCAGCTCCGGTTCCGCCATGTAACCCAGCAAACCGACAATCGCCTCAGACGATTGACCGATGATTTTTTGCGCCTCAAGCGCACTGTAGTTGGCCAAACCACGAGCAATCTCACGACCGTCCGGCGCCACGCACACCACCATTTCACCGCGACGGAAGCTGCCCTGAACCAGCTTGACGCCAACCGGCAGCAGACTTTTATTACCCCGAGACAACGCCGTGACCGCCCCCTCATCCAGCACCAGCGTGCCGCGAGTCTGCAAGTGCCCGGCCAGCCACTGCTTGCGCGCCGCCAGCAGGCCGCGCTCAGGCGACAGCAAGGTGCCGATGCGCTCGCCCGCCTTCAGACGATCCAGCACACGCTCAAGACGCCCGCCCACGATGATCGTGTGAGCCCCCGAACGCGCCGCCAGACGCGCCGCGCGCAATTTGGTCTGCATACCGCCACGACCCAACGCACCGCCAGTGCCGCCCGCGACCGCGTCCAGCGCCGGATCATCGGCGCGCGCTTCGTAAATCAGCTTGGCATCAGGGTTGTTGCGCGGATCGGCGTCGAACATGCCGTCACGATCAGTGAGGATCACCAACAGGTCAGCCTCGACCAGGTTGGCCACCAGCGCCGCCAGCGTATCGTTGTCACCGAAACGGATTTCGTCGGTGACCACCGTATCGTTCTCGTTGATCACCGGAATGACCTTGAGATCGACCAGCGCACGCAAGGTGCTGCGGGCGTTGAGGTAACGCTTGCGATCAGACAAGTCATCGTGAGTCAGGAGAATCTGCGCCGTGTGCCGGCCATGCTCGGCAAAGCTCGACTCCCAGGCCTGCACCAACCCCATCTGACCGATGGCGGCAGCCGCCTGCAACTCGTGCATCGCACTGGGTCGTGCGGTCCAGCCAAGGCGACTCATACCTGCCGCCACCGCCCCCGAGGACACCAGCACCAGCTCGACACCCGCCTCATGCAGCGCGACCATCTGCTCAACCCAGACGCTCATTGCTGCGCGATCCAGACCCTTGCCGTCAGCCGTCAGCAAAGCGCTGCCGATCTTCACGACCCAACGCTGCGCACCTGTCACCTTGCTCCGCATCATCTTCAACCTTAGCTTGAGGACAGCGCGACCCAGCGCTGCCCGTAACGTTATTCGTGACTACCGATTTCCAGATACCAAAACGCCGCTCGATAGAGCGGCGCTTAAGTTTACTGCAACGAATCAGTCGCGCACGTAAATGATTTCCGGACCATCTTCATCATCCACATCTTCTTCATCCCAGTCATCGTCACCGATGTCATGGACCGACTTCACGCCGCTGCGGCGCAGGGCACGCTGGTCATCCAGCGCCTGCAACTGGGCACGGGCTTCGTCTTCGATGCGCTGATCGAGATCGGCCAACTCTTCCTTGTAGACCGGATCGTTAGCCAGACGATCGGCACGATCCTCCAGGTAACGCATGATGTCGCGCGTCAGGCGCTCGGTGCCTTCTTTGGCAATGGCCGAGATCACGTAGACCGGACCGGTCCACTCCAGACGATCAACGATCTCCTTGACCCGCTCTTCGTGCTCTTCTTCAAGGATCTGGTCGCACTTGTTCAGCACCAGCCAGCGATCACGCTCTGCCAGCGAAGGGCTGAACTTGGTCAGCTCGCTGACAATGACTTCAGCTGCGTCCGGAGCACTGGTGTCATCCAGCGGCGCCATGTCGACGAGGTGCAGCAACAGGCGAGTACGCGACAAGTGCTTGAGGAAGCGAATCCCCAGGCCCGCGCCATCGGACGCACCCTCGATCAGACCCGGAATGTCGGCAATGACGAAGCTCTTCCAGCGATCGACGCTGACCACGCCGAGGTTTGGCACCAGCGTGGTGAACGGATAATCGGCAACTTTCGGCTTGGCCGCCGAGACCGAACGGATAAAGGTACTTTTGCCGGCATTCGGTAAGCCCAGCAGACCCACGTCGGCCAACACCTTCATTTCCAGCTTGAGATCACGCTGCTCGCCCGGCTTGCCTGGCGTAGTCTGGCGCGGTGCGCGGTTGGTACTGGATTTGAAACGGGTGTTACCCAGACCGTGCCAGCCGCCATGCGCCACCAACAGACGCTGACCAGCCTTGGTCAGGTCGCCAATGACTTCTTGCGTAGCAGAGTCAATGACCGTGGTGCCGACCGGAACCCGCAGGACCAGCTCCTCACCTTTTTTACCGGTGCAGTCAGTGCTGCCGCCGTTGGCGCCACGCTCGGCATCAAAGTGCCGGGTGTAACGGTAGTCAACCAGGGTGTTGAGGTTTTCGTCGGCGATCATGTAGACCGAGCCACCGTCACCACCGTCACCGCCGTTAGGACCGCCGTTTTCGATGAATTTTTCCCGACGGAAACTCATGCAGCCATTGCCGCCGTCGCCAGCCTTTACTCGAATCGATACTTCATCAACAAACTTCATAACAAAACGCCTCTCGCCATACGGACGAGCCGAAAAACACTAAGACATAAGACTCTTGCAAAAATGAGCGCAGCGACCTCAATCAACGACCGCATAATCCAGCGCCGGCAGCCCATACAAACAGTTTTGCAAGAGACTCACCCCACAAACGAAAAAGCCCCGTCGCAAGACAGGGCTTTTCCAGCGATCGCGCAATTAAGCCGCGACAACGCTCACGTAACGGCGGTTGAACGCGCCTTTTACTTCAAACTTGATCACGCCTTCGATTTTCGCGAAGAGGGTGTGATCTTTACCCATGCCAACACCGTAACCGGCGTGGAATTGGGTGCCGCGCTGACGCACGATGATGTTGCCCGGAATGATTTTCTGGCCGCCATACATCTTCACGCCAAGGCGTTTGGCTTCTGAGTCGCGACCGTTACGGGTACTACCACCAGCTTTTTTGTGTGCCATGAGTTCAATTCTCCTAGTGAGGAATTAGGCTGAAATTAAGCCTGAATACCGGTGATTTTGATCTCGGTGTACCACTGGCGGTGGCCCATACGCTTCATGTGGTGCTTACGACGACGGAACTTGATGATGCGGACTTTATCGTGACGACCTTGGGAGATCACTTCAGCCACAACGGTAGCGCCAGCAACAACTGGAGCGCCGATATTCACATCATCGCCATTGGCGACCAACAGAACGCGATCAAAAGTTACGGATTCGCCGGTAGCGATTTCCAGTTTCTCGATCTTCAGGTATTCACCTGGGGCGACCTTGTATTGCTTGCCACCAGTAACGATTACTGCGTACGACATGGTATTTCTCCGATAATCCTGCTCACCCAGCTCTTTATAAGAAGAGGTATTGGCTGGCATGGCTGCATGGGATGGAACGACCCAAATGCAATTGCGTAAGGCAGGTGCTGCCCAGGAAGTTCAGGGTGCGCGATTGTACGCAAGCCACGAGCGCGTTGCAAGTGGCCGTCCATCGCGCCTTGACAGGCCCGGACGTGGGTCCTAGCATGCCGCGCAACCCTTCTGGAGCGACTGTCGCTGATGCAACCCCAAGCTTTCTACCGCGCGGTGGCGGACGATTTTAACGCCGTCGACGGCATCATCAAGAAGCAGCTGACTTCCCGAGTGCCGCTGGTATCGAAAATCGGCGATTACATTACCTCGGCTGGCGGTAAACGCCTGCGCCCTTTATTAGTGTTGCTGTGTGGCAAGGCCCTGGGGCGCGAAGGCGACGACATGCGCTTGCTGGCCGCCACCATCGAATTCCTGCACACCGCCACCCTGCTGCACGACGACGTGGTCGACATGTCCGGCATGCGCCGTGGCCGCTCGACCGCCAACGCCATGTGGGGCAATGCCCCGAGCGTGCTGGTGGGTGACTTCCTGTACTCGCGCTCGTTCGAGATGATGGTCGAACTGGGCTCGATGCCGGTGATGAAGATTCTCTCGCAAGCCACGCGGATCATCGCCGAAGGCGAAGTCCTGCAACTGTCCAAGGTGCGCGACGCCAGCACCACCGAAGAAACCTACATGGAAGTCATCCGCGGCAAAACCGCGATGCTTTTCGAGGCTTCGACCCACAGTGCTGCGGCCCTGGCTGGCGCTACACCAGAACAGAGCGAAGCCTTGCGCACCTTTGGCGACCACCTCGGTGTGGCCTTCCAGCTGGTCGACGACCTGCTGGATTACAAAGGCGACGCAGAAACCCTGGGCAAGAACGTCGGTGACGATCTGGCCGAAGGCAAGCCGACCCTGCCGTTGATCTACACCATGCGCGAAGGCACGCCGGAGCAAGCGGCACTGGTGCGCCGGGCGATTCAGAAAGGTGGTATCGAAGACCTGGAAAGCATCCGCGCTGCCGTGGAAGCCTCGGGCTCGCTGGACTACACCGCACAACTGGCCCGCGATTACGTGGCCCGTGCGATCAAATGCCTCGAAATGCTGCCTGCCAGCGAATACCGGGATGCATTGGTCGAGCTGAGCGAGTTTGCGGTCGCCCGCACGCACTGACCCGCTCTTTGCAGGAGCAGAGCTTGCTCGCGATAGCGATCTCAAGAACGCCATCGCTGGCAAGCCGTGCTCCTACAGATGCCTCTATCCGATAGTGCGACATCGAAGACAGCCTGCTGCAAGTGTTGACCCCATACCCGCCTAAAACCCTATATAATGTGCGCTTTTAGCCATCCTGAATCCAAGGAGCTTTAGTGAGCACGTTGCCACCCTGCCCGAAATGCAATTCCGAATACACCTATGAAGACGGCGCCCAACTGATCTGCCCAGAGTGCGCCCACGAGTGGTCCGCCAACGGCGAAGCCGACGCAGCGTCCGATGAAACCGTGAAAAAGGATTCGGTCGGCAACGTCCTGCAAGATGGCGACACCATCACCGTGATCAAGGACCTCAAGGTCAAGGGCACATCGCTGGTGGTCAAGGTCGGCACCAAGGTCAAGAACATCCGCCTGTGCGATGGCGACCACGACATCGACTGCAAGATCGACGGTATCGGCCCGATGAAGCTCAAATCCGAGTTCGTCAGAAAAGTCTGAACCTGCTGTATTCCATCCTGCGCCCTGCGTGGGATGGAGCCTCACCCTCGCCCGATCCCCCAGCAATCCTGCCCAATAGCAAAACGCCAGCCGTTTTGACCCTCAGCAATTCCCCTACAGAAAACAGCAGAAACCGCCAATAGGTACTTGCTATTAATTGAATAGGAATTATTCTCATCAAACCATTAAAAAGGAGATGAGCATCATGACTTACTTGATCGATGCATGGCTGGATCGTCCACACCCGTACCTCAGGATCCTGCATCGGGAAACCGGGGAAGTGTGTGCGGTATTGGAAGAAGAAGCCTTGAGTGAGCTGCAGGACCAGGGCGACCTCGACCTCAATGGCCTGAGTTCCAGCGAGCCAGTGGTGCTCAAGGAGCTGGTACGCAACCTGTTTCTATTCTGCTACGCCCGGGCATTGCGCCCGATGAATGATTCGAACACCAAGTTCGAAATATGAGTGACGTAAACCCCGTAGGAGCAAAGCTTGCTCGCGATGTGCCGGGGTCGCACCCGACCGACCCGGCTCAACGGTAAAACCGCGGTGATGCGATCGCTAGCAAGCTCTGCTTCTACACATTCGGGGGCTTACAGAACGTCGAGCAGCTCGACGTCGAACACCAGAACGCTGTGCGGCGGAATGCTGCCAACGCCTTGTGCGCCGTAAGCCAGTTCGCTCGGCACGTACAGGCGCCATTTGCTACCGGCGTTCATCAGTTGCAGAGCTTCGGTCCAGCCGGCGATTACGCCGCCAACCGGGAATTCTGCAGGCTGACCACGATCGTAGGAGCTGTCGAACACAGTGCCGTCGATCAGCGTGCCGTGGTAGTGAGTACGCACTTGATCTTCACGGGTTGGCTTGGCGCCTTCACCTTGAGTCAGTACTTCGAACTGCAGGCCGGAAGCCAGAGTGGTGATGCCGTCACGCTTGGCGTTTTCAGCCAGGAATGCCAGGCCTTCGCCAGCGGCCGCTTCAGCCTTGGCAGCAGCTTCGGCTTGCATGATTTCGCGGATGACCTTGAAGCTGGCAGACATTGCTTCCTGGCCAACGCGGCTTTCCTTGCCGGCGAATGCGTCGGTCAGACCGGCCAGGATCGCGTCCAGGCTAACGCCCGGTGGCGGGTTGTCGCGCAGTTGGTCGCCCAACTGACGGCCGATGCCGTAGCTGACGCGGGTTTCGTCGGTGGACAGATTTACTTCGGACATGACACTGCTCCGCTGTGCGGACGGCTCGGGACATTGCCGTGCGTGCACAGCGCATCCCGGAGCGCCCGGAACCAAAAGGGCGAGCAGACTAGCACAGATGCCATTGCGGTGATCAGGGCTGTCAGCGCTATTGGGATATGGGCAACTTCAGGCTCTCTTCCCCGCTGGTGCCCAGACCGCACATCTCATCGTGCACCGAGGTGTGAATCAGGTTGAACGTCAGCTTGGGAAAGGCATGAAGGACTTCACGAGCATGCTCTACCGAACGCAAATGCAGTGTTTGCCCATGGGTGTCGTCGATTGGATGAGCGGCGCCATGTATCCGTGCCTCTAACAGATAGATCCCGCCTTCCATCGAAATCAGATTCAGCTCATCGACCTTCCCGGCGATGGCATAGGCGTTCAACTCTTGCAGGTTCATGAGCGCACCCCGCGCGATGGCGAGCCAAGACATTTACAGGGATATGCCTCGGCGCACAAAAGCACAAGCCAGAAACGCCGCCGCCCGTCCGTTTCACAATGGCTGTGGCGAGCGAGCTTGCTCGCGCTGGGGCGCGAAGCGGTCCTGAAACCTGCCAATGCAGTTAATCAGGTAAATCGCGCCCTCAGGTTTTACGACTGCTGCGCAGCCGAGCGCGAGCAAGCTCGCTCGCCACAGGGGACATTCCAAAGCGGATCAGTGCTTGGTCAGCTTGTCCAGGTAGCCCATGGCAAACGCCGAGATCACGAAGGTCATGTGAATGATCACGTACCACTTCAGGTGCTCGGGATCGACGTTCCTGGCGTCCATGAAGATGCGCAACAGGTGAATCGAGGAAATCGCCACGATCGAGGCCGCGACTTTCATCTTCAGGGAAGAAGAGTCCATCGTGCCCAACCAGTTGAGCTTCTCCTTGCCTTCATCAATGTCGAGTTCGGACACGAAGTTTTCGTAGCCGGAAATCATCACCATCACCAGCAAGCCGCCCACCAGCGCCATGTCGATCAGCGACAACAGCACCAGAATCAGATCGGACTCGGCCATCGAGAACACGTTGGGAATAACGTGGAAGACTTCCTGAAAGAATTTCAGCGCCAGGGCCAGCAGGCCCAGGGACAAACCGAAGTAGATCGGCGCCAGCAGCCAGCGCGAGGCGTACATTGCATTTTCGACAAAACGTTCCATTGAATCTCACACAAGGGTTTTAAACGGCGGCGAGTATATCAGCCGCTCAAAACCCCATAAACCGCAGACAAATCCGCAACCTGCGAGCCTGCCAAAGCGTTTTTCTGCTAGTGTCCAAAGCATTCGCATCGTTTATTTGCGTTGTAGAGGAAAACCGGAAAATGGATTTGCGATTGCCTTTAACGACTGTCGGCCTTTGCCTCGCGGTACTGATCGGCGGCTGCTCACCCAGCGATGAGAAGCGCCCGCAAAGCCTCGAGGAGAAGACTGCACAGTTCGAGAAGTCGCTGGACGCGATTCAGGATCCCCAGCTCAAGGATGCCGTGGCCAACCTCGGTGGCTCGTTGCTGCTGCTCGAGCGCGCACAGCAAAAGCTTGCCATCAAGCCGATCGCCACCGAATACGGTGAAGATGCCATGGCCCTGCTCAAGCACTATCCCAGCCCACAGGCGCTGGTCGACACCTACATCAATGGCCTGTTCGTATTGCGCAAGGACTCCAGCTCCGAGTATCTGACCGACTTGCAGCCGGTGTTTCCCTTCAGCTTCAACATGCCTTCCGAGTTCCCCTTTCCGCATGGGTTGGAATGGCAGTCGGTCACGCTAAGCAACAAGAAGGTCGTCCCTTTCCAGCCCGAATGGTCGGAAACCGATCCCGGCATTCAGTTGAGCCCTTCAAGCGCCGGCCTGACCAATCCGGATGACCTGACCGTGGCCTACCCTTTTGTCGAGGGCGAGAACATCGACAGCAAAAGCCAGCCGCAACCGACAACCCTGAAAGGTAAAGTCGAGGTCATTGCACCGCGCAAGGTATTCACCTTCGACCTGACGAAAAAGGACGTGGGCCAGACCCGCACTGACGACAACATCAGCGTCACCCTGAAGGCCCTCGAAAAGAACTACGCCGAGGTCGAAGTCAACAACAGCGCAGCACTGGCACCAGACGTCAGCGATACCCCGCTCAATCCGCTGATTGTCCAGGCCAGGGACACGACCGGGCAGCTTCTCTCACGCTCGGGCTCGATCAACGAAGATGCCGCCCAAATCGGGTTCTATCAAAAACAACTGGCCGAGATGCAGAAGCAGACCGCCTGGAGCGATGCGTTCGAAAAACAGCTAGAAGACGAGCAACAGGCGTTCGAGCACAAGCAGACTCATCATTACACCAAGGTGTACTTCAACGGTCCCATCGAAAACCTCGAAGTCAACGTCCTCGACTTCTCGGCCGTCACCGTCACCCGCAAAGACCTGGAACTGCCAGTACGCCGCTTCGACCGCAATACCACGGATAAAACCATCCAGAGCCTGAACCTGCCCGTGGTCGTGTACGACGATCAGGCCGCAACCTGGCTCAAAGGCGCCGCACTGGATGAGGAACAGCTGAAAAAGAACATCCACGTCAATCAGTCCGTCGAGGACGCCAGTGCGGCACGTATCGAATTCGATCACCCGAAAACCTTCAACGACGAACTGCTCGGCTCCTCCTTCAGCCCTGGCGACACCCCCGTGACCTTCTTCACCCAGGACGATAAGGGTAAACGTGGCGAGCCCATCGAATTACCAGCCGAGGCCTTCGAAATCGACCCGCTACGCGCCACCATCACCTACGACCTGACCTTGTTCCCCGAAACGCCGGCGTATGCTGTCGGCTCGATGCCGTTGTTTCTGGCCAATATTGCAAAAGACAACCTCGACACCCAGAAACTGCCCAAAGGCCTGGAGCTCAAGGGCAACGCCCTGGTGGTTGACCAGAAAGTATTCCCCGCCCAGAACTGGCGCTTCTTCGCCAAGGACGCGAGCGGAAATTACCTGAAGGAGATTCTTGCGGTCAGCCACGACGCCAGCGCAGAAGGCCCGGCGCTGGTTGAGGTGCATTATTTCTACGGCCAGCCGAGCAGCCTGGAAACCTACCAGCGCACCAACCTCAATACCGTCGAATACGGATTCGAGGTCAAGCTCGACAAGGCCGAAAACCCCAACCCTGTCGAATAGTCACTAATGCTCGGGGTTGAACTGGAAACCACCCGGATTTCGGCAGCGTCCACCATTGATTTCCCGCAATTGGGCTTGCAAGTGCAAACACCAGATTTGCGGGTCATCGGCCAGCTGATAGCCGTGCAGAGTCAGGCTTTCAACGATGGTATCGAGTATCGACTCGGCCACGAAAGGACCATGAAACGGGCCTTGGGCCTTGATGGCGGAAGGTTGTTCACCGGCCATTCCGGCGGCAAACAACAAGGTCCACATACCGGTGTCCCCGGCAAGCGGACGAATACTGCATTCAATACGGGTAACCAGGCCCAGGCATTGGCGGGTGAGGCAGAGGTTGCGCGGCATGGCGGCGACCCTCGGTAAATCGGGTATTCAGCCTCCACGGGAAGGCTGTCTCGATCCAGTGATGACTGTCGATGTCCTTGTCCTGAGCATAGAAGAAAAGTCGAGTCAGCAAGTTGACGGAGCTTAGAAGGCGCCGAATGGTCGTTGTTGGTTTTTTGACGCCATGCGGGCGGCAAAAAGCGCTATCACAATGACGACCCAGTACCATGCACAAACCCCGTGGCGAGGGAGCTTGCTCCCTCGCCACAATGGCTGTGTACAGCTTCGGGTGTCAGGCAGGCTTGGCCGCAGCCAATATTTCCTGCGCCTGCACATGTTCCTTCTCGGCCTCTTTCAAGTCATCTTCGCTGATCATTTCCGCGATCACCCGCAAACGCTCCACCACGCGCGCGTTGACGCTGCCCTCAGGGAACTGACCCTCTTCGTCCGGCTCGCCGGCGGCCTCGCCCACCAGCAGGCTCAGTGCCTCATCGGCCTGACGCACCGCATAGACATGGAACTGCCCGGCACGCACAGCCGCCAGCACCCGCTCATCGAGCATCAACGTGGCAACGTTGGCCTGAGGAATGATCGCGCCCTGCTCGCCGGTCAAGCCACGCGCTTCGCAAAGACGGAAGAAGCCTTCGATCTTCTCGTTGACCCCGCCCACCGCCTGCACTTCACCGAACTGGTTGATCGAACCGGTAATCGCGAAGCACTGCTTGAGCGGGGTTTTCGACAATGCCGAAATCAACGTGCAGGCCTCGCCCAGCGATGCACTGTCACCATCGACGTAACCGTAGGATTGTTCCAGCGCGATACTGGCCGAAATCGCCAACGGGAATTCCTGGGCGTAGCGGCTGCCCAGATACCCGGTGAGGATCATCACACCCTTGGAGTGGATCGGCTGCCCGAGGTTGACCTCACGCTCGATGTCGACGATGCCGCTGCCACCGGGGTAAACCGTGGCAGAGATTCGCGCCGGTATGCCGAACGCCGAGTCGCCGACCTCCAGCACCGTCAGCCCGTTGCACTTGCCGACCGCAGCTCCAGCGGTGTCGATCAGGATGATCCCGGCCAGCATGTCATCGAGAATCCGCGCCGACACACGCCCGGTGCGGGTGGCCTTGGCCTTGAGCGCACGTTCGATGTGCCCGGCATCAGTCATCTCGTCACCGGCCAGATCGCGAATGAAGTCCGCCTCGCTGACCAACTGGAACAGATCGCCAATGCGCGCCGACAAACGGCCCTGATGCTCGGCCAGCCGCGCACTGTAGGTCGCCAGACGCGCCACCGCATCGGCGGTCAGCGGGGCCATGCCTTCTTCCGAGGTCCGGGTCTTGAGCAACTGAGCAAACTGCTCGAGGCTCTCATCGACCATCGGGATGTCTTCATCGAAGTCCACCAGAACCCGGAACATCTCCTGGAAATCCGGATCGAGGTCTTGCAGCGTGTAATACAGCTGGCGCGCGCCGATGATGACGACTTTGACCTGCAGCGGAATATGTTGCGGCGTCAGGGTCACCGTGGCCAGTCGGCCCAGCTCGCCCAGCGGCGATTCCATTTTCAGTTTGCGTGATTGCAAGGCCCGCTTCAGCGCATCCCAGACAAAGGGTTCGCTGAGCATTTTTTCGGCTTCCAGAATCAGGAAGCCGCCGTTGGCCCGGTGCAGCGCGCCCGGACGCAACTGCCGATAAGTGGTGTAGAGCGCGCCCTGATCAGTGCTGTACTCGATACGGCCGAACAGGTTGTCGTAAGTCGGGTGCGGTTCGAACACCACAGGGGCACCGCCACTGTGCGGATGACCGACCACCAGGCTCGGGCCATATTGTTCTTCGAGCAACTTACGGGCGACCGCGTCGGTCTTGCTGTCATCGACCAGTTGCTCGACCACCGTCTTGAGCAGATACACCTGCATCGCTTGCAGGTAACCGCACACCGCCGCGTTTTCTGCGTACTTTTCCGACAGCGGCGAAAGCAATGGCTGCAAGGCCAGCGTGATGGTTTCTTCGTTGAGCTGGCGCAGCTGATTGCTCGACTCGCGCTTCCACTGCGGCAAGCTGGCCAACTCTTCGTTCAGCCGTTCTTCCAGTCCGGAAATGTCGTCGTGGAAGCGCTCGCGAACGGCCTCCGGCAACTGGGCGAATTCCGCTTCGTCCAGCGCCTTGCCTTCGCTCATCGGGGTGAAAGCGATGTTGGTGCTGTCACGGTACAGCGCGACTTCTTTCTCCAGCGCCAGGCGCTCGATCACGTCCAGTGCACGGTCGTAGCGCTGATTGAAGGCGCGGTCGATGGCACTCTTCTTTTGCTGGTAGGACGGGTGTTCGAAGACTGCTGGAAACGTCGCCAGCAGGTTGTCGATCAGGCCGTTGATGTCGGTGATGAACGCACCGGCCGTCCCCGATGGCAACTCCAGTGCGCGAGGTTCGCGCGGCTCATCGAAATTGTTGACGTAGACCCAGTCCGCCGGGGTCTGCAGGCGTTTGCCTTCGGCTTTCAGGTAGCGTTTGACGAAAGAGAACCGGCCGGTACCGGGCTCACCCATGACAAACACGTTGTAACCGGGGCGTGGCATGGCCACACCAAACTGCAAGGCTTCAACCGCACGTTCCTGGCCGAGCACGCCGCGAAAAGGCTCCAGCTCATTGGTGGTAGAGAAGCTGAACTGTTCAGCGGAAAACGGACGGGTCAGCGCTTCAGGCGCTAGACGCAAGCTGGCAGCAACAGGATCGGGCATCGGGCTTCCTTACATCAGGCGGGGCAATTGAAGGCATTCTGGCGCTGCCCGTGCCCGACTGGCAAGGCGCGCCTTGGGTAAAAGCATAGTCAAGCGCCAAACCCTGGACGGGCCAGGGCTAAATCAATGGTTACTGGGAATGTTTGGCAAAAAATCACGGAACCCCCGGATCGTGCCTAGACTCCAAACTGCGCGGCTGGACCAATCACCAGCCAAATGGCGTCGGAGCGGCGCCAGAACCCCTGCCCATTGGTACGCAAACAAAAGAGAACACAGCTATGAAACGGATTCTTCTTGGTACTCTCTTCACCGTTGCATCCCTCAACGCCATGGCCCAGGCGCCAGGCGGCCCGGATTGCGGTTGGGGCAACATGCTGTTCGAAGGTCAGCGTGGCACCCCGGCACACTTCCTGGCATCCACCACCAACGGCACTTCTGGCAACGCCACTTTCGGCATGACATCCGGCACCAACGGTTGCGCAACCAATGCCGCGCTGACCTATGGCGGCAAATCCTGGATCGCCATGAACGGCATGATGAACGAACTGTCCGAAGACATGGCCAAGGGCTCCGGCGAAGCGCTGACCACCTATGCCGTGGTACTGGGCGTCGCACCGCAAGACCGTGCGTATTTCGCCACCGTCACCCACGAGCACTTCCAGCAGATTTTCAGCAAGGCTGATGTGACTGCTGAAGACGTGCATACCAATACCCTGGCGGTACTCAAAGGCGATGCTCGTCTGGCCAAATATGCCACCCCGGCTTAAGCTCGGCCTCACCCGCCCCTCACCCGGGCGGGTTTTGTTTTTTGAACCCGACCTGCTTTGGGTTTTTTTAATTAAGTAGCCCACCATGCTCAAACGCCTTGCCTGTCTGGCGCTGTTTGCCTGCGCCCCGCTGTCCGCCGCGCCTCTGATCGACAACCAACGTTTGCAGCAACTGGCCAACGACCCGTTCTGGATTTCCCTGGGCCATTACGAAAGCGCAAAACTCGGCGGCTGGCGCAGCTATGTCAGCGACAAGAAGTTCTTCCTGGCAGCCAATGGTGCCGAACATCCCGACGCAGAGCTGGCGGCCACCGTACAAGCGCTCTATGCCCCGGCCAGTAAAGGCCAGCAGCACGCGCAATGTATTTACCCGGCGCGTACCCGCTGGTTGAAAGCCCAACTGAACCTGAACGATTTGCCGACGGTGGATTGCAGCGAGTTCAAACAATGGTTCAAGGACGTATCACCCCACAGCGCGGTGATGATTTTTCCGGCAGCCTATCTGAACAGCCCGTCATCGATGTTCGGTCATACCTTGTTGCGCATCGATCAGGCTGACGTGCAAACCGACCACACGGCCCTGCTCAGTTACGCGATCAATTTCGGTGCCTATATCGAAGGTTCGGACAACAGCATTCTGTATGCCTGGAAAGGCCTGATGGGCGGCTATCCGGGGTTGTTCGCGCTGGTGCCCTACCAGGAAAAACTCTCGGAATACCGCAGCCTGGAAAACCGCGATCTGTGGGAGTACCGGTTGAACCTGAGGCAGGCAGAAACCGAGCGCATGGTCGAGCACGTCTGGGAGCTCAAGCAGATTCAGTTCGATTATTTCTTCTTCGATGAAAACTGCTCCTACCGCTTGCTGGAGTTGCTGCAAGTCGCAAGACCGAGCCTCAGGCTCACCGAACAATTCCCGCTGACGGCGATTCCCACCGACACCGTCAAAGCCGTGAAAGACGCCGGGCTGGTGGAAAAAATCGATTACCGCCCATCCCGCGAACGTGAGCTGTTGAGCCGCGCCAAACCGCTCTCAGGCGATGAGCAGCAATGGGTGTTGAAGGTCAGCACCGACCAGAAACGCTTGCAGGAGCCGACCTTTAAGGCGCTGCCACGTGATCGTCAGGCATTGATTATCGACGCGGCCTACCGTCTTGAGCGCTACCGCGCCAACGGCCAGGAACGCGATCCACAGCGCGCGCAACGCAGCTTCGAGCTGCTGCGGGCGATCAATCAGAACCCGCCACCGGAGTTGTCCATCGAACGCCCGGGCTTGCCGGAAAACGGTCACGAATCGCGCACCTGGCAGGCCGGCATCGGCACCCGTGGCGACAAAGCCTTTGGTGAATATGGCCTGCGCATGGCCTATCACGACCTCAACGACAACGCCGAAAGCTTTCCACTCGGTGCGCAGATTGAAATTCTCCAGATGAAGCTGCGCCAGTACGAAGGCAATCACTGGCAATTGCAGCAACTGGACCTGGCGACCATCCGCTCATTGACCCCGCGCAACGAGCTGCTGCAACCGTGGTCCTGGCAGGTGACCGGCGGCCTGGAGCGAGTACCGGGAAAGCACGACGATGAAACCCTGGTCAGCCATGTCAACGGCGGTGCCGGTGGCACCTGGCAACTGGGCGACGACGTACTGGGCTTCGCCCTTGGCACCGTGCGCATTGAGCACAACAGCGACTTTGCCGGTTTCATCGCGCCCGCCGCCGGCTTCAACAGCGGTGTTCTGTGGAAGAACCCGCTGGGCAATCTGAGCCTGGAAACCAAAGGTGATTACTTCACCAACGGTGAAGTGCGACGTAGCCTGAGTCTGAACCAGCAGTGGGAACTGTCGCGTAACCTCGGCCTGCGCCTGAGCGCCCAACGGGAGTTCAGCCACATCGCGTCCCCCGAAAACGAGGTTATGCTGGAAGTGAAGTGGTATCACTATTGAACCCCGCTCCCTTGTAGGAGCACAGCTTGCTGGCGAAGGGATCACTGCCGTTCTACTGGCAGACCGAGGAGCCTGCATCGCCAGCAAGCTGTATTCCTACAAGGGGAGTGTGAATCCCCCGACGTTAAAGACTATGTTTATACAAGGAGCTCAAACTACATGGATGCCAACTGCCGCTCCCTCGAGGAAGCACGCGAAAACATTGACCGGCTGGATCGGCAAATTGTCAGCCTGTTGGCCGCGCGCGGCGCTTATGTGTCGCAGGCCGCCCGCTTCAAGAAAGACAGCGACGCGGTGAAAGCACCGCAGCGTGTTGAACAGGTCATCGCCAAAGTCCGGGCACTGGCTGAAGAGGTCGGTGCCAACCCGCAGGTCATCGAGCAGGTGTATCGAGCCATGATCGCCGCGTTCATCGAACAGGAACTGGCTGAACACGCTCACCTTGCAACCACGACGATGGATTGATCAGCACCCTTCCACGGGTGTAGCAAGGGGCTATCGCTCGCAGCAGGTCGTTTTCGGACAACCTTGGAAACCAGAAGCCTGCGACGATGGCCAAAACCCCATTCAGGGAGAACCGCCATGAGCCGCGCTTTCGTCAATGAAGATAACGCCACCCCACAAGCCGACCAGCCGGTAGAACGCCAGGTCAGCACGCAGCCCAACTACGTCACGCCCGAAGGCCTCGCCCTGCTGCAGGCCAAAGTCGCCGAGTTGCAAAACCAGCACGGCGAACAATCGGCCCGCGAGGAGGCTGACCCACAGTGGCTGGCCGATCTCGAGCGTGATCTGCGTTACTTCAAGCAACGCCTGCAAAGCGCTCAAGTGGTGCCACCGGCCACTTCCACCAAGAAGGTCCAGATTGGCAGTTGGGTGACCTACGCCGATGAACGGGGCACCGAACGACGCGTGCAACTGGTTGGCGAAGATCAGGCCAATGCCGCCAAAGGCCTGATCAACTGGAGTTCGCCGCTGGGACGTGCGCTGCTCGGCGCACAGCTGAATGACGAAGTGCTCTGGCAACGACCCGCCGGCGATCAGTTGATCGAAATCATCCGCATCGAACCGAACTGAACCGCGCCCAGAGCCAGAGAAAGCTCACGCAAAAAAAAACGGAGCCCGAAGGCTCCGTTTTTCATGCAACCAGCCGATCAGGCCAGTTTCTTGTGACGTACCCGGTGTGGCTGGGAAGCGGCATCGCCAAGACGCTTTTTGCGGTCGGCTTCGTACTCGGTGTAGTTACCTTCGAAGAACACCGCTTGCGAGTCGTCTTCGTACGCCAGGATGTGAGTCGCGACGCGGTCAAGGAACCACCGATCGTGAGAGATCACAATGGCGGCGCCCGGGAAGTCCAGCAGGGCTTCTTCCAGCGAACGCAGGGTTTCAACGTCGAGGTCGTTGGACGGTTCGTCGAGCAGCAGGACGTTGCCGCCCTCTTTCAGGGTCAGGGCCAGGTGCAAGCGGCCACGCTCACCACCGGACAAGTCCTTGACGAACTTCTGCTGATCGCCGCCCTTGAAGTTGAAGCGACCCACGTAGGTGCGCGACGGGATCTCGTAGTTGCCGATGCGGATCTGGTCGGAACCGTCGGAGATCTGCTGGAACACAGTCTTGCTGCCGTCCAGGTCTTCACGGCTCTGGTCAACGCAGGCCAGTTGCACGGTTTCACCGACTTCGATGCTGCCCGAATCCGGTTGTTCCTTGCCCATCAGCATGCGGAACAGTGTGGATTTACCCGCACCGTTACCACCAATCACGCCAACGATGGCGCCTTTAGGCATGGAGAACGACAGGTTGTCGATCAACACGCGATCGCCATAGCCCTTGGTAACGTTCTTGAATTCGATGACTTTGTCGCCTAGGCGAGGACCGGCCGGGATATAGATCTCGTTGGTTTCGCTGCGCTTCTGGAATTCCTGCGATTGCATTTCTTCGAAGCGTTGCAGACGCGCCTTGGATTTCGACTGACGGGCCTTGGCGCCTTTGCGCACCCACTCCAGCTCTTCCTTCATGGCCTTTTCATGGGCCGACTGCTGCTTGGATTCGGCGGCCAGACGGTCGGACTTGGCTTCAAGCCAGCCCGAATAGTTGCCCTCGTAAGGAATACCGGCGCCGCGGTCGAGTTCCAGAATCCAGCCAGCAACGTTGTCCAGGAAGTAACGGTCGTGCGTGATCGCAACCACGGTACCCGGGAAGTCGTGCAGGAAATGCTCCAGCCAGGCCACGGAGTCGGCGTCCAGGTGGTTGGTTGGCTCGTCGAGCAGCAGCATGTCCGGGGCGGACAGCAGCAGGCGGCACAGGGCCACACGACGCTTTTCACCACCGGACAGGTGTTCGATCTTCGCATCCCAGGCCGGCAGACGCAGCGCGTCGGCGGCGACTTCCAGCTGGCGATCCAGGTTGTGACCGTCGCCCGCCTGCAGGATGGCTTCGAGCTTGGCCTGTTCGGCGGCCAGTTTGTCGAAGTCGGCATCCGGGTCGGCGTATTCGGCGTAGACCTGATCCAGGCGAGCTTGCGCGTCCTTGATCACGCTGACCGCTTCCTCGACCACGTCACGCACGGTCTTGGTCGGATCCAGCAGCGGTTCTTGCGGCAGGTAGCCGATGTTCAGTTCCGGCATCGGACGGGCTTCGCCGTCGAACTCGGTGTCGACGCCAGCCATGATTTTCAACAGTGTGGATTTACCCGAGCCGTTGAGGCCGAGCACGCCGATCTTGGCGCCCGGGAAGAACGACAGCGAAATGTTTTTCAGGATTTCCCGCTTCGGCGGAACAACTTTGCCCAGCCGATGCATGGTGAAGACGTATTGAGCCATGGAGAACCTAGGGTCAGTGACTGATGAATATAAGCACGGGCGAAGCCCGGGCCAGGCCATACGCGCCGCCTGCGATTGATTGCTATCAATACGTGCGCGCGAAAAAAGCCTGAGTCTAAGAGCTGGAACGCTCCCGCGTAACCGGCAAAGCTACCTTAATGACGGAAGGCAGTCCAGCCGAGAGGGGCTGGCACTTTGCCACAACTCAAGGCATGCTAGCCGCCCTCCGGGCGTCCGGCTTATAGTGCACGTCGCGCCAATCCAGCCAAACCGCAGGATCACAGTTTGTCCAATGTCACTCCGCCTTCGTCCGTGAGCGCACTGAGTTCTGCGACCGGATCGCCCCTGCGCGGCACCTTGAAAGGTGCATTGGCGACGCTTGTCCTACTGTTGATCGGACTGCTGCTTTGGCAATTATTCGACCAACTGAGCGAAACCCAGAACAGCCAGCGCCAGTACACCATTGACTACACTGCCGATCTGGCCGCGCAAGTCAGCCTGAACATGACGCTCAACGCCCAGATCGCACTGAATCTGCTACCGATCGTCGAAAAACCGCAGACCGTTGATCAGCAACAGGCGCTGCTGCGCAAACTGCAGCAATCGCTACCTGATTTACTCAGCCTCGCGCTGCTCAGCCCCTCGGGGAAAATCCTCAGTGACAGCGCCAGCGACAGCCAGGATGCCGGCTACCTGAGCGAGCTGGTCCGGCGCAGTCACGCGCAGGTGCATTACTTCAGCAACGCCAACGACGGCTCGGTGGTGAACCTGTTGCTGCACCAGGCCAGCGGCAGCACGCGCGACTACTGGGTCTTGCGCCTGCGGCCGACGTTTTTCTCTTCACTGACCAAGCAGAGTGACACAGGAATCCGTCCGCTGTGGGTGGTGGAAAACCGCATCAACCAACAGATCGTCAGCCGCGACGACGGATTACCCTCGAACAAACCGGACACGGTAAACGCCAATGACCTGGCGAACAGCGTACTGGTCGTCCCCCTCAGTAACAGCGACTGGCAATTACGCGGGCTGTTTGACCGGCAACGAGTGTTCGAACAACTGCTGCCGGTGTTTATCGGCAAATGCCTGCTGGGTTTGGCCTTCTCGCTGTTACCACTCATCGCATTGTTGAATATGCGCCGACGCCAGCGTCAGGTGCACGACGGACGTCGGCGCTATCGGGACATTTTCGACGGCACCGGTGTTGCGCTCTGTGTACTGGATCTCTCCGGACTCAAAGCCTGCCTCGACAAGGCGCAACTGCACACCAGCGAGCAATTGCAGCGGTGGCTGGAAAACCCCGAACAACGCCGACAGTTGCTACAGGAGTTGCGCATCACCGAGGTCAACCAGGTCGCCTTGCACCTGCTCAACGTCCAGTCCAGCGAGCAAGCCTGGAAGCTGTTGATCGAAGGCGGGCCACTGGATGGCAACGCTATCGGCAACCAGTTGCTCGATGCCGTGCTCAACCAGCAGAAACAGCTGGAACTGGAGATCAAGCTCAGGGACACCCAGGGCCGCGACCAGCATCTGTGGCTGGTATTGCATTTGCCGCAAGCACAGCACGACGCCAAAGCGGTGATCCTCAGCATCAGCGATATCACCAGCCGTAAAATTGTCGAGTTGTCGCTGCTGGAGCGTGAAGGTTTCTGGTCGGATGTCGTGCGTACCGTCCCCGATCATCTCTACGTACAGGACGTGATCAGCCAGCGGATGATTTTCAGTAACCACCACCTGGGCCAGACGCTGGGTTACAGCAAAACCGAACTGCACCAGATGGGCGAATACTTCTGGGAGATTCTGCTGCACCCCGAAGATGCCGATCACTACCACCGCTTGCGGCAGGAACAGCGCCAGGCCGGTTACACCCAACTGATGCAGTGCCAGTTGCGCTTCCGTCACCGCGACGGCAAATGGCGGCGTTTCGAAATCCGCGAACAGGCGCTGGCGCGGGACAAACATGACCAGGTCACCCGCATCATTGGCGTGGCCAAAGACATTACCGATCAGATCGAAGCCAGCGAATCCTTGCGCGACAGCGAGCAGCGTTACCGGATGCTCGCTGAAAGCATCAGCGACGTGATTTTCTCCACCGACAGCAAACTCTCGCTCAATTACGTCAGCCCGTCGGTGAACGCCGTGCTCGGCTATGACGTTGACTGGATCTTCCAGAATGGCTGGCAATCAACCATCGCCAACCCGCAACAATTGACCGGCATCTACAGCCTGATGGACCGGGTCAGCAAAGCCCTGGATAAACCCGAGCAACTGGCGCAACTGCGCAGCCAGGTGCAAACCCAGCTGTTCCTGTTCGACTGCTTGCGCGCCGACGGGCGCAAGATCCCGATCGAACTGCGCCTGGTCCTGGTCTGGGATGAACATGGCGCGTTCGAAGGTGTGCTCGGGGTCGGTCGCGATATCAGCCAGCAGCGCCGCGCCGAGAAAGACCTGCGCATGGCGGCCACGGTTTTCGAGCACTCGACGTCGGCGATTCTGATCACCGACCCGGCCGGCTACATCGTGCAGGCCAACGAAGCCTTCAGCCGCGTCAGCGGTTACGAAGTGGCGCAGGTCCTGGACCAGTTGCCGAACATGCTGACCGTCGATGACCAGCAGGAAGCCCACCTGCGCTATGTGCTCAAGCAATTGCACCAGCACAGCACCTGGGAAGGCGAAGTCTGGCTCAAGCGCCGCAACGGTGAACACTACCCGGCGTGGGTCGGCATTACGGCAGTACTCGATGACGAAGGCGACCTCGCCAGCTACGTGTGCTTTTTCAGTGACATCAGCGAGCGCAAGGCCAGCGAACAGCGGATTCACCGCCTCGCCTACTACGACGCCCTGACCCACCTGCCCAACCGCACCTTGTTCCAGGACCGGTTGCACACCGCGCTGCAATCGGCGGAGCGGCAGAAGTCGTGGGTCGTGCTGATGTTCCTCGATCTCGACCGTTTCAAGCCGATCAACGACTCCCTCGGCCACGCCGCCGGCGACCGCATGCTCAAGGAAATGGCGACCCGCCTGCTCGCTTGCGTCGACGATGACGACACGGTGGCGCGCATGGGCGGCGATGAGTTCACCTTGCTCCTGCAACCGCGTGCCAGCCGCGAGATCGCGCTGAACCGGGCGATTCATGTCGCCGAGCAAATCCTTGCCAGCCTGGTGAAGCCGTTTGTCCTCGAAGGCCGCGAGTTCTTTGTCACCGCCAGCATCGGCATCGCCTTGAGTCCGCAGGACGGCAATGAACTGAGTCAGTTGATGAAGAACGCCGATACGGCGATGTACCACGCCAAGGAGCGCGGCAAGAACAACTTCCAGTTCTATCAGGCGGACATGAACGCCAGCGCCCTGGAGCGCCTGGAACTGGAAAGCGACCTGCGCCACGCCCTTGAGCAAAATGAATTCGTTCTGTACTACCAGCCGCAATTCAGCGGCGACGGTAAACGCCTGACCGGCGCCGAAGCCCTGCTGCGCTGGCGGCATCCACGTCGCGGACTGGTGCCACCGGGAGACTTCATTCCAGTGCTCGAAGAGCTTGGACTGGTGGTGGATGTCGGTGACTGGGTGATCAGCGAGGCCTGCCGTCAGCTCAAAACCTGGCACCAGGCCAAGGTCCGCGTCCCGAAAGTCTCGGTGAACATCTCTGCACGGCAATTCTCCGACGGCCAGCTTGGCACGCGCATCGCCACCATCCTCAAGGACACGGGCCTGCCACCGGCTTGCCTGGAGCTGGAGCTGACCGAAAGTATCCTGATGCGTGAAGTCAGCGAAGCCATGCAGATTCTCGCCGGGCTGAAAAACCTCGGCCTGAGCATCGCGGTCGACGACTTCGGCACCGGCTATTCATCACTGAACTACTTGAAGCAGTTCCCGATCGACGTGCTGAAAATCGACCGGACCTTCGTCGACGGCCTGCCGTCCGGCGAACAGGACGCGCAGATTGCCCGGGCGATCATCGCCATGGCCCATAGCCTGAACCTGGCGGTGATCGCCGAAGGCGTGGAAACCCACGAACAGCTCGACTTCCTGCGTGAACACGGCTGCGACGAGGTGCAGGGTTATCTGTTTGGCCGCCCGATGCCGGCGGCGCGTTTCGAAGCGCAGTTCAGCAATGATGCGTTGTTCATGTTTGACTGAAATCCTTGTGGCGAGGGAGCTTGCTCCCGCCGGCCGGTCCGCGCTCGGGCGAAGCAGCCGCAAAACCACAACCGTGCTGCACCTGACACACCACATTCACCCATTTTGGGATCGCTTCGCAATCCAGCGGGAGCAAGCTCCCTCGCCACAGGCGTTATTCGTCGCCCCAATGGCTCATGAACACCACTTGTCTGCGACATGATGTCCTTTCATATGCCAGACAAAACCCATTGGGTTAGAATGCTTTCCTTTTCTGCCCCCCCGATCCTTGAGGACCGCCATGTTCAGCCGTGATTTGACTATTGCCAAGTACGACGCCGACCTTTTTGCCGCCATGGAGCAAGAAGCTCAGCGCCAGGAAGAACACATTGAGCTGATCGCTTCGGAAAACTACACCAGCCCAGCGGTGATGGAAGCTCAAGGCTCGGTTCTGACCAACAAGTACGCCGAAGGCTACCCAGGCAAGCGCTACTACGGCGGTTGCGAGTACGTCGACGTGGTTGAGCAACTGGCCATCGACCGTGCCAAACAACTGTTCGGCGCCGATTACGCCAACGTTCAGCCACACGCCGGCTCGCAAGCCAACAGCGCCGTTTACCTGGCCCTGCTGCAAGCGGGCGACACCATCCTGGGCATGAGCCTGGCCCACGGCGGTCACCTGACCCACGGCGCCAGTGTTTCCTCCTCCGGCAAGCTGTACAACGCCGTTCAGTACGGTATCGACAGCAACGGCCTGATCGACTACGACGAAGTCGAGCGTCTGGCTGTTGAGCACAAGCCAAAAATGATCGTGGCCGGTTTCTCTGCCTACTCGCAGATCCTCGACTTCCCGCGCTTCCGTGAAATCGCTGACAAGGTTGGCGCCTACCTGTTCGTCGACATGGCTCACGTAGCCGGTCTGGTCGCTGCTGGCGTCTACCCGAACCCGGTGCCATTCGCTGACGTGGTCACCACCACGACCCACAAGACCCTGCGCGGTCCACGTGGCGGCCTGATCCTGGCTCGCGCCAACGCCGACATCGAGAAGAAACTGAACTCCGCGGTATTCCCGGGCGCCCAAGGCGGCCCACTGGAACACGTGATCGCCGCTAAAGCGATCTGCTTCAAGGAAGCGTTGCAGCCTGAGTTCAAGGCCTACCAGCAACAAGTGGTCAAGAACGCCCAGGCCATGGCCGGCGTGTTCATCGAGCGCGGCTTTGACGTGGTCTCCGGCGGTACTGAAAACCACCTGTTCCTGCTGTCGCTGATCAAGCAGGAAATCTCCGGTAAAGACGCCGACGCCGCTCTGGGCAAAGCGTTCATCACCGTGAACAAGAACTCGGTTCCAAACGATCCACGCTCCCCGTTCGTCACCTCCGGCCTGCGCTTCGGTACTCCGGCTGTGACCACTCGCGGCTTCAAAGAGGCTGAGTGCAAAGAGCTGGCCGGCTGGATCTGCGACATCCTGGCTGACCTTTCCAACGAAGCGGTGATCGATGCCGTTCGCGAGAAGGTCAAGGCCATCTGCAAGAAGCTGCCGGTATACGGCGCTTAATCAGCCCGCTTAACCGCAGCAAAAAGAAACCGGCCAGAGATGGCCGGTTTTTTTTCGCCTGCAAAACCGCTCAAGATCGGCCCTTACCGCACAACTGGTAAGACCGGTAAAGCCAATTCGTCATTTTCCGCTTGCAGCCCTCTGAAAACAGCGCCTAAACTGCGCCTGCACTGGACATACCGGTAAGACCACAATAATTAAGTCCTGAATCTGATGCGCACAGCGCACGGCACCCAGGACACTCACCAGGATTCCTCCCATGCTCAGATGGTGCTCGCGCTCAATCTTCCTTCAAGTTGTCCTTGGACTGGTGCTCGGCATCATCTGCGGACTGACCCTTCCCGAATACTCCGCCCAGTTAAAACCCCTCGGCGACGGCTTCATCAAACTGATCAAAATGCTTATCGGCCTGATCGTGTTCTGCGTGGTGGTCAGCGGTATTTCCGGCGCAGGCGACCTGAAAAAGGTCGGACGCATCGGCCTCAAATCGGTGATCTACTTCGAAGTGCTGACCACCATCGCCCTGGTGATCGGTCTGGTGTTCGCATTCAGCACCGGCATCGGCAGCGGCGCGAACATTCATCTGGATCAGCTTTCCACCGCCGACATGGGCGATATCGCCCAGCGCGGCCAGCACATGCACACCACCACGCAATTTCTGATGGACCTGATCCCGACCTCGGTGATTGGCGCCTTTGCCGACAACAACATCCTGCAAGTGCTGCTGTTCTCGGTCCTGTTCGGCAGCGCACTGAACCTGGTGGGTGAAGCAGCCTCGGGAATCTCGCGACTGATCAACGAGCTCAGCCATGTGATCTTCCGCATCATGGGCATGATCGTGCGCCTGGCACCAATTGGTGTGTTTGGTGCGATTGCTTTCACCACCAGCAAATATGGCCTGGACTCCCTGCAACACCTGGGCAGCCTGATCGGCCTGTTCTACCTGACGTGCACGGTGTTCGTGTCGTTGATCCTGGGTCTGGTGATGCGCCTTTCCGGCCTGCGGCTGCTGCCCTTTCTCAAGTACTTGCGCGAAGAGTTGCTGATCGTCCTGGGCACCGCCTCCTCCGACGCCGTGCTCCCGCAAATCATGCGCAAACTGGAGCACCTGGGTATCGGCAGCTCGACGGTTGGCCTGGTGATTCCCACCGGTTACTCGTTCAACCTCGATGGTTTTTCGATCTACCTGACCCTGGCCATCGTGTTCATCGCCAACGCCACCGGCACACCGCTGGCCATGAGCGATTTGCTGACGATCCTGCTGGTTTCGCTGATCACCTCCAAAGGTGCCCACGGCATTCCCGGCTCGGCCCTGGTGATTCTGGCGGCAACCCTGACCGCGATCCCGGCGATTCCGGTGGTGGGCCTGGTGCTGGTATTGGCGGTGGACTGGTTCATGGGCATTGGCCGGGCACTGACCAACCTGATCGGTAACTGCGTCGCCACCGTGGCCATCGCACGCTGGGAAAAAGACATCGATGTCCAGCGTGCCAACAAGGTACTGTCCGGCGAGCAGGGCTACACCTTCCAGTCACGTAAATCAGCACCGCCGGCGCATCAGCAAGAATTTTGACCGAACCTTGTGCCTGTCACTGGCAGGCACAACAATTGAGCGTTTTACCGTCTCTCATGGAGCAAACAGTGATCACCTCGTCGACAGTTGTAAATTCAGTGGTTGAAAAGCTCCGCGCCGCCTTGGCACGCGGGCAGTGGCGCTCGGGCGACATGTTGCCGGGGCAACGCGAACTGGCTGAACAACTGGGTATCAGCCGGCCTAGCCTGCGTGAAGCGGTGATCGTGCTGGAGACCCTCGGCCTGGTGCGCTCCATGCCCGGCAAAGGCGTGGTGGTGCTGGAGGCCAACCTGAACGACGCGCCAGCCAACGACAGTGGCGTAGCCGGCGCCAGTCTCGAGGATGTGCTGCAACTGCGTTACACCCTCGAACCGTTCATTGTCGGGTTGGTTGCCCAGTCCATCAGCAGCAAGGAAATCGGCCAACTGCGCCTGACGCTGATGGACATGCGCGAAGCCCTCGAAGCCAACGACAGCGAAGCCGGAATGAACGCCTACATCGCGTTCCACGAAGAGCTGTTCACCCTGACCTCGAACCCGATTTTCCAGAACGTCGTGCAGCAAACCAGCAACGCCCTCAAACAGAGCGCCGAGATGCTACGCAATTCCCCGGAACACTTGGCCGGGCGGCTGGAAGAAAACGAAGCCGTGGTCCGCGCGATCCGCAGCAAAAACAGCGCCCTGGCCAGCGCCGAAATGCGCCGGCACATCCTTCAGGAAGGACAGCGCATGGGTATTGAACTGAATATCCCGGACGACAATCTGGGCCAATAACTGTTTGTAGAATCCCCTATCGGCAACCGGACTGGAGACTGGCTATGAGTTCCTACGCCTTGAAGAATCCCGTTTTCTCGATTTCCGCCGCCCTGCCCTTGCGCCGCCAGAGCGAAAAGAAGCGTTGCGTCGATGACATCTATCCGCAGATTTTCGACGCCATTCTCGAACAACGCATCGCCCCGGCCAGCCGCTTCACAGAAGAAAGCCTTGGCCAGGCATTCGGGGTCAGCCGCAGTATCATCCGCCAGGTGCTGGCGCGCTTGTCCCATCAGCAGGTGGTCATCCTGCGGCCCAATCATCGTCCGCAAGTCGCGGCGCCCGATGCCGAACAAACCCGCCAGATACTCCACGCCCGCAGGCTGACTGAAACCACCCTGGTGCGACTGGCCTGTCAGCAACCGACTTCCCGGCACCTGCCGCAGTTACGCGAACTGATCGAACGCGAACGCCGCTGTATCGAACAGAACCAACGCGGGCCGGCGATTCGCCTGTCGGGTGAGTTCCACCTGCAGTTGGCGCACGTCGCCGGTAACGCGCCGCTGGCACAATTTCTCGGCAGCCTGGTGCCGCTGACATCGCTGGCTATCGCCTGCTACGAAGAACAGTCGCCCAGTCATTGTGCGTGGCAGGAGCATGCGGCGATTGTCGAGGCGATAGAGCGCGGAGACGCCAAGGCTGCCGTGGGGCTGATGACCGAGCATCTGGATCATCTTGAGAAGAAATTACTGAGCCCGGAATCGGCCCCTGATAGCGTCGCCGGTTAGATCGCCATCGCGGGCACGCCTTACGCCTTGTAGGAGCAAGGCTTGCCCGCGATGACGGCCTCAAACACGCGGAAGATATCCGACCTCACTCAGCTGCCACCCGCGCAAACCCGGCGCGAATTTTCTCTTCCGGCAATTCATCGGCAATAAACACGATCACGCTCTCGCGCCCTTCATCCTCGGCCCACTCGGTATCCCAGTCAAAACCGTACAACTTCAGTACGCCCTGAAACACCATGCGCCGAGGTTCGCCGAGGATGTTCAACACGCCTTTGTAGCGCAGCAGTTGCTTGCCGTGGTCTTCCAGCAGTTCGTTCATGAATTCGCTGAGCTTGTCGATATCCAGCGGTTTGTCGGTCCGCAGCACCAGGCTCGAGATGCGGTCGATAGACGGCGCCTTGCCCACCGGGCGCAGGCTGACACCACCGCCGAGGTCGGCATTGAGGTTGAAACCACGCACGTCGAGCAACTCGGCCAGATCGATCTTGCCGTGCTCAACCACGCGGATCGGCGCACGACGATTGATCCGGGTCAGGCGTTCGCTCAGCGCGCTGAACGTCACTTCGTCGACCAGATCGCGCTTGCTCACCAGCAAGCGGTCGGCAAAGCCGATCTGCGCCTGGGCGATGGTCTGGGTCAAGTGCTGCTCGGCGTGAGCCGCATCGACCAAGGTGATGATGCCGTCGAGGATGTAGCGCTCGCGCAGCTCTTCATCGATGAAGAAGGTCTGCGCCACCGGTGCCGGATCGGCCAGGCCGGTGCATTCGATCACCAGGCGGTCGAAGGCGATTTCGCCGCTGTCCAGACGTTCCAGCAACAGGTACAGGGCCTTGGTCAGGTCGGTGTGAATGGTGCAGCAGACGCAGCCATTGGACAGCGTCATGACTTGCACCGGCTCATCGCCCAAGAGTTGGGTGTCGATGCCGGCGTCGCTGAATTCGTTTTCGATCACGGCGATTTTCAGGCCGTGCTCGGCTTTGAGCAGGTGACGCAGCAGTGTGGTTTTGCCGGCGCCGAGGAAACCGCTGAGGACCGTAACAGGGATAGGGGGTAGCAAAAGAAGATCTCCCAAACGCTGAAAAAACTGTAGGAGCACAGCTTGCTGGCGATAGCGATCTTGAAGACGCCATCGCCAGCAAGCTGTGCTCCTACAGTCGTGTGTTACCTAGACCTCATGCATCAACAGCACTTCGGCCCACCCTTGCCACCGTAACGAGCCTCCTGGCGCTCCCGAAAGAACGCCTCGTAGCTCATCACCGGTTTGTCCGGGTGTTTGGTTTGCATATGCTCGACGTAGGTGTCGTAGTCGGGCATGCCGACCATCAGGCGCGCGGCCTGACCGAGGTATTTACCGAGGCGACTCAGGTCATTGAACATGCTTGCAACCCTCGATTACGCTTCTGGAATAGCCTGGAATGGCGATTCTTTGTCCGTGCGTTCTTTGCTGCCCCAGGCGGAGATACCGACCTTGATCGCATAGAACAGGATGCTGAAGACCACGAACAGGAACAGCGCCGTCAGCGTTGCGTTGGTGTAGGCGTTGTAGATCACGTGCTGCATCTGCGTGATGTCCTTGGCCGGGGCGAGGATCTGACCGTTGGCCAGGGCATCGCTGTATTTTTTGGCCAGCGACAGGAAGCCGATCGCCGGGTTGGCATCGAACAGCTTGATGAAGCCTGCGGTGGTGGTGCAGATCAGCAGCCAGGCGGCTGGCAGCAAGGTCACCCAGATGTAGCGCTGGCGTTTCATTTTGATCAGCACCACCGTGCCGAGCATCAGCGCGATACCGGCCAGCATCTGGTTGGAGATACCGAACAGCGGCCACAAGGTGTTGATGCCACCCAACGGGTCGATCACGCCTTGGTACAGCAGGTAACCCCACATTGCCACGCAACCGGCGGTCGCGATCAGGTTGGCGGTCCAGGACTCGGTGCGTTTAAGCGCCGGAACGAAGGAGCCGAGCAAATCCTGCAGCATGAAACGTCCGGCACGGGTGCCGGCGTCGACCGCCGTCAGGATGAACAGCGCTTCGAACAGGATCGCGAAGTGGTACCAGAACGCCATGGTGTTTTCACCCGGCAGAACACTGTGCAGGATCTGCGCGATACCGACCGCCAGGGTTGGCGCACCGCCGGCACGGGCCAGCACGGTGGTTTCACCGATGTCCTTGGCCACCGCTTGCAGGGCTTCCGGGGTGATCGCAAAGCCCCAACTGCTGACGGTTTGCGCGACTTGCATCACTTCACCGCCGACGATCGCCGCCGGGCTGTTCATCGCGAAGTACACGCCCGGTTCGATCACCGAAGCCGCCACCATCGCCATGATGGCCACGAAGGACTCCATCAGCATGCCACCGTAACCGATGTAACGGGCATTGCTTTCGTTATCCAGCAGTTTCGGAGTAGTCCCGGAGGCAATCAGCGCGTGGAAACCCGAGACCGCGCCGCAGGCAATGGTGATGAACAGGAACGGGAACAACCCGCCCTTCCACACCGGCCCGGTGCCATCGATGAATTGGGTCAGTGCCGGCATTTTCAGCACGGGCATGGTGATCAGGATGCCAATCGCCAAGGCGACAATGGTACCGATCTTGAGGAAGGTCGACAGGTAGTCACGCGGCGCCAGGATCAGCCAGACCGGCAATACTGCCGCGACGAAACCGTAGCCGATCAGCATCCAGGTGATCTGGATCCCGGTGAAGGAGAAGGCCTTGGCCCAGACCGGATCAGCGGCGATCTGCCCGCCCAGCCAGATCGAGCCGAGCAACAGCAGCACGCCGACGATGGAGATTTCACCGATGCGGCCCGGGCGGATGTAGCGCATGTACACGCCCATGAACATCGCGATCGGGATGGTCGCCATCACCGTGAAAATACCCCACGGGCTTTCGGCCAGGGCCTTGACCACGATCAGCGCCAGCACCGCGAGGATGATGATCATGATCAGGAAGCAGCCGAACAGCGCGATGGTCCCGGGGATCTGACCCATTTCTTCACGGACCATGTCGCCCAGGGAGCGACCGTTGCGGCGGGTCGACATGAACAGGACCATGAAGTCCTGAACGGCACCGGCCAGCACCACGCCGGCGATCAGCCAGAGCGTGCCGGGCAGGTAACCCATTTGCGCCGCCAACACTGGACCGACTAACGGACCAGCACCCGCGATGGCCGCGAAGTGGTGACCGAAAAGAATGTGTTTGTTGGTGGGCACGTAGTCCAGACCGTCGTTGTTGACGACAGCGGGGGTGGCTCGCAGCGGATTGAGCTGCATCACATTATTGGCAATGAACAGACTGTAGTAACGGTAAGCGACCAGATAAATGGCGACTGCTGCGACTACGATCCAGAGGGCGTTGATGGCTTCGCCGCGGCGCAGGGCCACAACTCCCAAGGCGCACGCGCCTACGACTGCCAGCACCAGCCAAGGTAAGTGGCGTAGCAGGCTATTATTATTTTTCATTTTTGATTCCAGCCAGAGTGGACAAAAAAGACAGCCACCCCGAGTTTAGCGCTACTGGCGCCAAAGACCATACCCCGACCTAGGTCTAGAGTCGTACCGACAGTGGCAGCCTGCGCGGATGCTGGTCTATAGTCAGCGAACACCCAGAGGATTGCGCCATGAGGGACCACCCCGCCAATCACCGCCGCTTCAAACGCATTGCCTTCGATGCCAAAACCGAGCTCAGCCAAGGCGAGCATCGGTGGGCGGTGAAACTGCTCGACCTGTCACTCAAGGGCCTGTTGATCGAACGTCCCGAGCCCTGGTTTGGGGACGAAGAGAAGATGTTTTCGGTCGACATTCACCTGAGCAGCGACACCGAGATCCGCATGGATGTGCAACTGTCCCATGACAATAACCACCAGTTAGGCTTCGTCTGTCGGTACATCGATCTGGAGTCTGTCAGCAAACTGCGGCGGCTGGTCGAGCTCAACACGGGCGATCAGGCCGAACTTGAGCGAGAGCTGGGTGCGCTGATCCACATTAGACCACTCTTGTAGGAGCTGCCGCAGGCCGCTCCTACAAGGGCTGGGTTTATTCAAATAACGCGTCCAAGGCCTGTTCCAGTCGCGTCACCGCGATGATCCGTAACCCGGCAGGCGCTTCCTTCGGCGCATTGCCCTTGGGCACGATGGCGCGTTTGAAGCCGTGCTTGGCGGCTTCCTTCAAGCGCTCCTGACCGCTTGGCACCGGCCGCACTTCACCAGACAAGCCAACCTCACCAAACACCAACAGATCATGTGGCAATGGCCGATTGCGCAGGCTGGACATCACGGCTGCCATCAACGCCAGATCGGACGCCGTCTCCAGCACCTTGACCCCGCCGACCACGTTGAGGAACACGTCCTGGTCGTGAGTCGGTATGCCTCCATGACGGTGCAGCACCGCCAACAGCATGGCCAGGCGATTCTGATCCAGACCGAGGGTGACACGGCGCGGGTTGGCCAGGTGGCTGTCGTCCACCAGAGCCTGAACTTCCACCAGCATCGGTCGCGTGCCTTCCCACGTCGCCATCACGACGCTGCCCGGCACTTCTTCCTGCGCGCGTGTGAGGAAAATCGCCGAAGGGTTGGAGACCTCCTTCAAACCCTTGTCGGTCATACCGAACACACCCAACTCGTTGACCGCACCGAAGCGGTTTTTCACCGCTCGCAACAGACGCAAGCGTCCATCCGACTCGCCTTCGAAATACAGCACCGTGTCGACCATGTGTTCCAGCACTCGGGGCCCCGCCAACGCGCCTTCTTTGGTCACGTGGCCGACGAGGAAAATCGCCGTGCCGCTCTGTTTCGCGTAACGCACCAACAGCGCTGCACTTTCGCGAACCTGCGATACGCCGCCCGGCGCCGATTGCAGTTGTTCGGTGAAAATCGTCTGGATCGAGTCGATCACCATGACCTTGGGCTTTTCCACCCGAGCCGTGGCGATGATGGTTTCGATGCAGGTTTCGGTCATGACTCGCAGTTGATCCTGCGGCAAGCCCAGACGTCGAGCGCGCATGGCCACTTGCTGCTGGGACTCTTCGCCCGTGACATACAGCGCCGGCATCCGGGTCGCGAGGTTGCACAGGGTTTGCAGAAGGATCGTCGACTTGCCGATCCCCGGATCACCGCCGATCAACACCACCGAGCCGTCGACCAGACCGCCACCGAGCACCCGATCCAGCTCACCGGACGCGGTGGAGAAGCGTGGAATTTCTTCGACACTGACTTCGGCCAGCGTCTTGATCTGCGCCTGCTGTCCGGCCCAGCCGGTGCGACCGCTGGGGGCAGCGGCACCGCCACTTTCCACCAGGGTTTCGGTCAGGGTGTTCCAGGCCCCGCATTCACCGCATTGGCCGGCCCACTTGGGGAAGGTCGAGCCGCATTCGGTGCAGCCGTACATGCGCTTTGCCTTGGCCATCTGAACTCCCGGAAAAAACCGCGATGATAGCTCAGCTGGACACGATCAGCGCGGCGCCGGGGTACGGATTTCACCCGCGGCCAGACGCGCGGCGCTGTTACCCAGCGGATCCTCGGCATTCAGGTCGGCACCCTTGGCAGCCAGGGCGTCGAGCAACTCGACCCGTTTGAACAGGCCCGCATACATCGCCGCTGTCTGGCCTGCGCCATTACGCTGCTCCGGGTTGCAATCGGTCGCCAACAGTCGCCGGGCTATTTGCACTTCGCCCTTGAAGATCGCCCCCATCAGCGCCGTGTTGCCACGCAGGTCCTGGGCGCAGGCATTGGCTCCGGCGCCGAGCAAGCGCTCTACCGCCGCAGACTGACCGTGGTAAGCCGCCAGGATCAACGCGGTGTAGCCCTTGCTGTCGCGAGTATCAAGGGAATAACCCGCCTCGATGAAAGTCTCGAGCATCGGCACATCGCCGCGACGAGCGGCGTCAAAGTAGTAATCCTGCAATTGCGCCTTGAGCGCTGCCGGATCCTTGGTCAGGTCGGCACCCGGCTCTGCATAAACGCTGCACGCCAGGCTGGCCAGAAACAGGCAAAGATACATTCGCATGGCACAGCTCCTGGGCTCTCGCACGGCACTGAGCCGCGCGAGAGCCGGTTGAGGCAATGACGATCAGTCGACCAGTTTGTCCGCGAGCGCCTTGACGCGACTCAGATCTCCCTTGGCGACCTTGGTCACGCCGGTGCCGTATTCCGGGTCAGCTTTATAGAGGAAGGACAGGATGATGTGCTTGCTTTCGTCATCCGTGGTGGCCAGCGAGCCACCAAAACTTTCGATCAGGTCGCTGCGCTCCTTCTTGCTGAACGAACGATACAGATCGCCGGCCTGCTTGAAGTTTTGCTCGCGCTGGATCTTCGCCTGCTGGGTCGTACCCGACAGCGCCGACTGGCTGTAGCGTGCCGCTTGAGGCTCCTCACGTGACTCCAGACGACTCGGCTGATAGTTCACACCGCCGTTGCTGCGACCCGTGTTCATCGCTCCGTCCTGGTTACCGTTGTTCACCGTTACTTTTGGCGCATTGATCGGTAACTGCAACGCATTGGCGCCCAGGCGATACAGTTGCGTATCGGCATAAGAGAACACTCGACCTTGCAACAAACGATCTTCCGAAGGTTCAATTCCCGGCACTAGATTGGCCGGCGCCATGGCAACTTGTTCGGTTTCCTGAAAGACATTAGCAGGATTACGATTGAGCACCATTTGTCCAACTTTTCGCTCAGGGATACCCGGCCAGATCTTGGTAGCATCCAAAGGATCGAAGTCAAACTTATACAAGTCTTGTGGTTTTAGAACCTGAATGTACAAGTCCCACTTTGGAAAGTCGCCTTTATTGATATGAGCCACCAAGTCATCGGTCATATGACTGTAGTCTTGCCCCTGAACCTTGGTAACCGCTTGTGGGTCAAGGTTATTAATCCCCTGCAAACTCTTCCAATGAAACTTCACATAGCTGACTTCGCCTTTGGCATTGACCAATTTATAGGCGTGAACTCCATTACCGTCCATTTCCCGGTAACTCGCCGGCGTACCGGAGTTGGAGTACAACTCGGTCAACGTCCGAGTGGCTTCCGGGACATGGGAAAAGAAGTCGAACCGGCGCGAGTCATCATCCAGGTTGGTGCGCGGGTCTGGCTTGAAGGCGTGGACCATGTCCGGGAATTTGATCGCATCGCGGATGAAAAAGGTCGGGAAGTTATTGCCGACCAGGTCCCAGTTGCCGTCTGCGGTATAGAACTTGGTGGCAAAGCCTCGTGGATCGCGCAAGGTTTCCGGGGAATGGTTGCCGTGCACCACCGCTGAAAAACGCACAAACACCGGCGTCGTCTGGCCAGCGGCAAAGACTTTGGCCTTGGTCAGATCACTGAGATCATCGGTTACCGTAAAACTGCCATGGGCACCCGTACCGCGGGCATGTACGACCCGCTCCGGGATGCGCTCGCGGTCAAAGCGCTGGAGTTTCTGGATCAGTTGCACGTCCTGCAACAGCACCGGGCCAGTGGCCCCCGCGGTCTGCGAGTTCTGGTTGTCGCCCACGGCAGCGCCGTTATCGCGGGTCAGGGTCGCCGCGTGAACGGAGAATGACAGCAGGCTGGCGGTCAAGACGCCGAATACACGGCGCTGGGAAAAAGCCCCTCGGCTAATGGCGGTGGTCATGTCGAACTCCTCTGGTTTTGTGTAGCGCATCCAGGTGCGCTGAACAGAGGCTAGTGACCAGATAGTCAAAACATAAATAGAAAGAACGCAATGCGTCGATTGAGAGTTTTTTCTGGTCTATCAGTGAGTTGGCGCATATTCACGCGCGATTGATGGCACTTTGTAAACTATTTGCCAGTAAGCGGGTCGATAGCAGCGAGCACTGTAAGTAGTTGTGTCGAGCAAGACCCGACTTGCTGATTTACACTGCGTTCACCAACCTCATCTGTAACAAGGAATAACCTATGGGCGTGCTCAGTGAGTTCAAGGCCTTCGCGGTCAAAGGTAATGTGGTCGACATGGCCGTCGGTATCATCATCGGCGCCGCGTTCGGCAAGATCGTTTCGTCGTTTGTCGGTGATGTTGTCATGCCGCCAATCGGCCTGCTGATCGGGGGTGTGGACTTCGCGGACCTGGCGGTCACGCTGAAAGCGGCGCAGGGCACGGTCCCGGCCGTGGTGCTGGCCTACGGTAAATTCATCCAGAGCATTATCGACTTCCTGATCGTCGCGTTCGCAATCTTCATGGGTGTTAAAGCCATCAACCGCCTGAAGCGTGAAGAAGCGGTGGCGCCAAGCCTGCCGCCGGTTCCGACCAAGGAAGAAGAACTGTTGAGCGAGATTCGCGACCTGCTCAAAGCGCAGAACAATAAGCCCTGAAGGCTGGGTTGCGTAATAAACGGCGCCTGATGGCGTCGTTTTTCATTACCAGTAATTTTCCACAGCCACCTGACCAGGTCGCCGAGTCAGACTCAGTTGCATGTCGCGCGCTTTCAGCAAGTTGCGCGTGTCATCGATCATCTGCGGGTTTCCACAGAGCATCACTCGCGAATGTTCGGCCGTAATGGCGACGCCAGCCACCCGCTCCAGCTCGCCATTGTTGATCAACTGGGTGATTCGCCCGCTCAATGCTTGCGGATGCGGCTCACGGGTAACCGTGGCGATAAATTGCAGTTTATGGGCGTGCTCCGCCAAATACTCACGCTCTTCCAACTCAGCAATCAGCGCCTGATAAGCCAGCTCCCGCGTTTCGCGCACGCTATACACCAGAATGATTCGCTCGAATTTCTCCCAGACCTCGAAGTCCTGCAGGATCGACAGAAACGGCGCAATACCCGTCCCTGTGGACAATAACCATAGATCACGCCCATCGACGAAGCGATCAAGGGTCAGGAAACCAAAGGCCTGACGGTCGACCATCAAGGTATCGCCTACCTCCAGACGACTCAGTTCGCTGGTAAATTCGCCACCCGGAACGACGATGGAAAAGAACTCAAGAAACTCGTCATGGGGTGAAGAGACCATGGAATAGGCGCGCCATACCGTACTGCCGTCAGCCTTGGTAACCCCTAGGCGGGCGAATTGCCCGGCACGAAAACGAAAACCCGGATCTCGCGTAGTACGTAGCGTGAACAGGCTGGACGTCAGTGGCTGGACATCGAGCAGGGTTTGTCGGGTGAACTTCTCTGCGCTGGCGGTCATGGGGCGCTCCATAGGTCTGATTGCTCCAGTGTCCCGCAAAGCCGGACGAAGAAACACCGCCGATTTGTAGTGGTATTAATCAACAGATGACTAACAGTTAACTAAAGAGTTAAAGGCAGGGTTCGCAACCTGAATATAAAGATAGTATTAATATCTCTACAGATGTCGGAGCAAATCGCATGATCTGTACAGGTACTGTTTCTCTAATAACCGGTTATTTATTTTGCGAACCTATCAAGAGCAAAAAACTCACTTCGCACCTGTAGGATTTACCCTACACTCGCAACGTACCAATTTTGGATCAAATAAACACCTACGAAGCGAAACACAGGGAGAAGTTTGTATGGATACTTGGAAGGAGACTCGGTTAAAACAGCTGATTTATGAGTCAAGCCTTGAAAAGGCTTACACGATAGCACTTGGCTTCTTTAATAATCTTGGCTACGAATATTGTGCGTTTTCAATGACTTCTCATGCGCCAAATCATTGTGACAATGACCTGAACCTTAATAATTACTCACCTGACTGGAACACACGTTATGAACAAAACAACTACTGCGCAATAGACCCAATAGTAGCTCATTGCAATCATTCAATGCTGCCCATTCTCTGGGACAGTGATACCTTCGCCAACGTCCCCGATCTACGGCGCGCACTCGCGGGTCAAGGCATGCAGCATGGTTGGTCGCTGCCGCTACATGAGCTGAACAACCATAGCAGCGGCATGCTCTGCGTCGCCCGAAGCCATTGCCGTATCACGGCTTACGAACTCTATGAAAACCTCGGTTATGCAACGTTCATCAGCCATAAGCTGCATGTCCTCGCAATGCAAAAGCTGGCCTGCAAGAATCCGGACGGCTTGAGCGCGACTCAATTATCGACGCGGGAAACAGATGTGCTGAAGTGGGCTTCGAAAGGCAAGAACGCATTGGAAACCGGGATAATCCTAAACATCACCCAACGTACGGTAAATTTCCACATAGGCAATGCGATCAAGAAACTGGGTGTCACCAACAAAATTTCTGCGGTGGTACAGGCCGCGAAGTGCAGATATATCTGAGCCTGACCTAATACCAGTGCTTGTCAGCGCTGACCACGACGGAAAACCTGCGAGTAATTCGACGGAAAAAAACGTACCATTTACGCCCCTTCTGAGTGATGAAGCGAACGACACCGCAACGCAGTCCACTCAGACGGTCCCGTCCAGCATTGAATACGTGCAAAACCGCGGGACACCCGTTGATTACCCAGAGTCCCCGCCCCATGCCCCTGCTCGAAAGCCCCTTCGCCCAACTTGACCTGATCCGCCAGCCCGAACAGCAGAACGAACCGCTGCAAGCCTTCGATGCGGCTGACGAGTATCTGCTTAATTTTCTGGCCGAACAGCAGTCGAATGCTGATACCCGGGTTCTGGTGCTCAATGACAGCTTTGGTGCACTGGCGGCGAGCCTTGTCGGCAAGGCTCAGGTCACCAGTAGCGGTGATTCGTTTCTCGCAGCCCAGGCATTGGAAAAGAACCTGGTACGCAATGGCCTTCCCTTTGATGTTGTGTCAGTGCTGCCGGCCAGTGCGCCACTGGTCGGTCCGTTCGATCGGGTACTGATCCGCGTCCCCAAAACCCTGGCGTTGCTGGAAGAGCAACTGATCCGCCTGCAAACGCAGCTGGCACCCGGCGCACAAGTGGTTGCTGCGGCCATGGTCAAACACCTGCCGCGGGCAGCCGGCGATCTGCTGGAGCGCTACATCGGCCCGGTGCAAGCGTCGCTGGCGGTCAAGAAAGCCCGCTTGCTGATTGCCACAGCCGATGCCAGGCAACCCGCGCAGTCGCCCTACCCGACTCGCTACACACTCGACGATCCGGCAATCGAGTTACTCAACCACGCCAACGTGTTCTGTCGCGAAGGCCTGGACATCGGCACTCGGGCGTTTCTCCCTCACCTGCCGAAAAACCTCGGTAACGCGCAGGTCGCCGACCTGGGTTGCGGCAACGGCGTGTTGGCCATCGCCAGCGCCCTGCAAAACCCTCAAGCCCACTACACGCTGGTGGACGAATCGTTCATGGCCGTGCAATCCGCTGCCGAAAACTGGCGGGCCGCCCTCGGTTCGCGCGAAGTCATCGTGCGCGCGGGCGATGGCCTGGCTGGGCAGGAGCCGCAGTCGCTGGACGTGGTGCTGTGCAATCCGCCTTTCCACCAGCAACAAGTGGTCGGGGACTTCCTCGCCTGGCGGATGTTCCAGCAAGCTCGCGAAGCCCTGGTGGTGGGCGGCGCGCTGTACATCGTCGGCAACCGTCATCTGGGCTATCACAGCAAACTGGCGCGTCTGTTCCGGGGTGTCGAGCAGGTCGCGGCAACGCCCAAATTCGTGATCCTCAAGGCCCGCAAATAACGGCCAACGCCCAGGCAAAAAAAACCCTCCAGTGGAGGGTTATAAATCCGTGCCGCAAAGCACGGGATGGGATGTTCGGGTCGATCAGTGAGTGGTCAGGCCTGCAGCATTCATGAACATGCGCATCAGGCTGGCTACGACAAACAGCGCCAGTACGCTGCCGGTCCAGATCATTACCAGCCAGCCAAGCCGCTGCCAGAGCGGCTTCTTTTCAGCCTGTTCGATTTCCTGCAAAGAATGTTTATTAACCATTGCCTCGGTCCTCGGTCTGGGTTTGATGGCGCCTGTCAAGACGCCATCGCGAGCAAGCTTTGCTCCTGCTAGTGATAACCGTCTTCGTGGGTCACCTTGCCGCGGAACACGTAGTAGCTCCAGAAGGTGTAGCCCAGAATGAACGGGATGATGAACAAGGTGCCGACCAGCATGAAGCCCTGGCTTTGCGGCGGTGCGGCGGCGTCCCAGATCGAGATCGACGGCGGCACGATGTTCGGCCACAGGCTGATTCCCAGACCGCTGTAACCGAGGAAAATCAGCACCAGGGTCAACAGGAACGGTGTGTAATGAGCGTTACGCGCCACAGCACGCAGTAAACCGTACATCGTCACCAGCACCAGGATTGGCACTGGCAGGAACCAGAACAGGTTCGGCAGGGTGAACCAGCGCGCAGCGATCTCGGCATGGGCCAGCGGGGTCCAGATACTGACGATACCGGTCACCGCCAACACCACGAACGCCAGCGGGCGGGCCAGGTCGTGCATTTGCTTTTGCAACTTGCCTTCGGTCTTCATGATCAGCCAGGTGCAGCCGAGCAGCGCATAAGCGACGATCAGTGCCACGCCACAGAACAGCGAGAACGGCGTCAGCCAGTCCAGCGTGCCGCCCGCGAACTGCCGATTGACCACCGGAATGCCGTCGATAAACGCCCCCAGCGCCACACCCTGGAAGAACGTCGCCGTCAGCGAGCCGCCGATGAAGCACTTGTCCCAGATGTGTCGTTTGTGGTCCTTGGCCTTGAAGCGGAACTCGAACGCCACACCGCGGAAGATCAAGCCGATCAGCATCAGGATCAGCGGCAGGTACAGCGCCGACAGCACCACCGAATACGCCAGCGGGAAGGCGCCAAATAGCGCCGCGCCGCCCAATACCAGCCAGGTTTCGTTACCGTCCCAGACGGGCGCGACAGTGTTCATCATCACATCGCGGTCACGGTGGCCCTTGATGAAGGGGAAGAGAATGCCGATTCCCAGGTCAAAACCATCCATGACCACGTACATCATGATCCCGAAGATGATGATCACGGCCCAGATCAGCGGAAGATCAATACCCATGACTCAATTCCCCTTGTTCAGGCTGGCGTCGCCGTTTTCGTCGCCTTCATCGGCAGCGGAAAGCGGACGGGCCGGAGTACGTTGCTGCCCGGGACCACCGTGGCTCGGTTCGGCACCTTCGTTGATCTTCGGCCCTTTGCGCACCAGGCGCATCATGTAGCCCAAACCGACACCAAACAGCGAGAAATACACCACGACGAACAGCGCCAGGGTAATGCTCATCTGCAAGAAACTGTGCATGGATGAAGCATCGGCAGTGCGCATCAGCCCGTACACCACCCACGGCTGACGACCGATTTCAGTGGTGAACCAACCGGCAAGGATCGCGATCAGGCCCGATGGCCCCATCCACAGCGCCAGGTAGAGGAACGCACGGTTCGAATACAGCCTGTCACGCTTGCGCAGCCACAGACTCCACAGACCGGTGAAGATCATCAGGAAGCCCAGCCCGACCATGATCCGGAACGACCAGAACACAATGGTCGAGTTCGGCCGGTCTTCAGGCGCGAACTCCTTGAGTGCCGGAACCTGTTTGTCCAGCGAGTGAGTCAGGATCAGGCTGCCCAGGTACGGAATCTCTACCGCGAATTTGGTCTTCTCGGCTTTCATGTCCGGCCAGCCGAACAGGATCAGCGGGGTCGGCTCATTGCCGACGTTTTCCCAGTGACCTTCAATCGCGGCGATTTTTGCCGGCTGATGCTTGAGCGTGTTGAGGCCGTGGAAGTCGCCGATCACCGCCTGAATCGGTGCAACGATCAAGGCCATCCACATGGCCATCGACAGCATGGTGCGAATCGCCGGGTTATCACGGCCGCGCAACAAGTGCCAGGCGGCTGACGAGCCGACAAAGAATGCAGTGGCCACAAAAGCTGCGGTGGCCATGTGCATCAAGCGGTAGGGGAACGACGGGTTGAAAATCACCGCCAGCCAGTCCACCGGAATCACCTGGCCGTTAACGATTTCGTAGCCCTGCGGGGTTTGCATCCAGCTGTTGGAGGCCAGAATCCAGAACGTCGAGATCAGCGTGCCAATAGCCACCATGACCGTGGCGAAGAAGTGCAGCTTGCGCCCGACCCTGTTCCAGCCAAACAGCATGACGCCGAGGAAACCGGCTTCGAGGAAGAACGCCGTGAGCACTTCATAGGTCAGCAGCGGCCCGGTGACGGAACCGGCAAAGTCCGAGAAGCGGCTCCAGTTGGTGCCGAACTGATAGGCCATGACCAATCCGGAGACCACCCCCATGCCGAAGTTGACGGCAAAGATCTTCGACCAGAAGTGATACAAATCACGGTAGGTATCGTTGTGGGTCTTCAGCCACAAGCCTTCGAGCACCGCCAGGTAACTCGCCAGGCCGATGGTGATCGCCGGGAACAGGATGTGAAACGAGATGGTGAACGCGAACTGAATTCGGGCGAGATCAAGTGCCTCCAAACCGAACATAAGTCTTCCTCTGTCTGGTAATACGGCTGCTGGCTGGGAGCCTGCACCCACCGCCCCCACGGTTATGGAGTGTGGCGAATTCAAATTCGTTGTTTTTTTTACAACCATCGCAACGCAGGGAGTCTGGCCATCTGGCCGTCAGAGCAAATCCACCAAGGGTTTTGATCTGGATCAAGTAACGATGAAAGAGTAGTCCCATTTTCAGCGCCCGACTGTGTGGTCTTTTGCCGCGTGACAGGTTGCCTCACCGTTCTGTTCAGGGCTGCGGTATTGGCTGTGGCGAAGACAGGACGCGGGCTTCAGGATAGGTGTCTAGCTAACTAAATTCTCCGCACACGCAACTTCAGGTTACAAGTTGGTGATAATCTCGATTTTTCCTCGCTCAGAACTACCCGCCGATGCCGACCCAAGCCCCGCTGTTGTTGCGCCATCACCGCCCATTCATTGCCTTCTGGCTGGCGCGGGTGTTCACCGCCAGCGGTTTCCAGATGCTTACCGTGGCCATCGGCTGGAATCTCTACCAACTCACCGGCAACGTGCTGGACCTGGGTCTGGTCGGGCTCCTGGAGTTCGCGCCACGGGTGTTGTTCATGCTCCACACCGGGCATGTGGCAGACCGCTATGACCGGCGCAAGGTCGCGGCCATCTGCCAGTCCGTGCAGGCGATGATCGCGCTCGCCCTGGCGATTGGCAGTGCCACTGACCACGTCACCCGCGAGATGATCTTCATCCTCGCGTTCCTGCTCGGCGCCGCCCGTTCATTCGAAATGCCGACCACCCAGGCCTTATTGCCGACGATTGTCCCCAGTGCACTGTTTCCGCGCGCGGTGGCCGCGTCCCAGTCGGCTCAGCAATCGGCAACCATCGTCGCGCCAGCGCTGGGTGGTTTGCTGTATGCCTTCGGCAGCGTCTGGGTGTATGGCCCGACGGTGATTCTGTACCTCATCGCCTGCAGCCTGATGCTCAACCTGCCCGCACGACAAACCCCGCTGAACAAGGGCAAGGCGACCCTGGATTCATTGCTTGCAGGGATTCGCTTCATTCGCAGCCGCCCGGACATTCTTGGCGCGATCTCCCTGGATTTGTTCGCGGTATTGCTCGGGGGCGCCACGGCGCTGCTGCCGGTATTTGCCAAGGACATCCTGCTGACCGGTCCCTGGGGACTCGGGCTGCTGCGCTCGGCGCCAGCGGTCGGGGCCTTGTTGATGTCGTTATGTCTGGCGCGGTTTGCCGTGGAGCGCAACGTCGGACGCGTCATGTTCACCGCCGTCGGGGTGTTCGGCGTCGCAACGATCGCCTTCGGTCTGTCGACCTCGTTCTGGTTCTCGCTGGCGGTGCTGGTGGTGCTCGGCGCCGCCGACATGATCAGCATGGTGATCCGCGCGTCCTTCGTGCAACTGGAAACCCCGGACGAAATGCGCGGCCGGGTCAGCGCGGTGAACGGCTTGTTCATCGGTGCCTCGAACCAGTTGGGCGAATTCGAATCCGGACTCACCGCCCACTGGTTCGGCACTGTACCGGCGGTGGTCATGGGCGGAATCGGTACGCTGCTGGTCACCGGGACATGGATCAAACTGTTCCCGACCCTGGCACAACGCGACCGCATGCATGTGCCGGTAGATGAAACGAAGGCAAGTGCCGAGCGTTTGCCAGGTGAACAAAGCAGCATTTAGGCGACGCAGGGCGGTACATAGTTAGTGCATAAGGTGTAATGTATCGCCTTACACTGACGCCATGATCAAATCCTTTCAGCACAAAGGCCTTCGTGGCTTCTATGAAACCGGTTCGACTCGTGGGATCCGCACCGATCATGCGAAACGCCTGGCCCGCATGTTGCCGTTCATGGATCGTGCACTGAGCCCGGGCGACCTGGACCTTCCCGGTTGGCGCCTGCATCCGCTCAAGGGCGATCTTCAGACCTATTGGTCACTGAACGTTTCCGGGAACTGGCGGCTGATTTTTCGCTTTATCGGTTCAGACATCGAACTGGTCGACTATCTGGACTATCACTGAACAGGAGGCAGGACATGCCTATGCACAACCCGCCACACCCTGGCGAAACACTTCTGCTGGATGTGTTGCCGGAACTCGGCGTCAGTATCACCGAGCTGGCCAAGCGGCTTGGCTACGCCCGCCCGCATTTCTCGCGGGTGCTTCACGGTCATGCCCCTATCAGCCCGGATCTGGCAGTACGGCTGGAGCGCGCCGGTATCGGCAAGGCAAGAACCTGGCTAGGCGTTCAGACTGACTACGATCTCTGGCAAGCCGAGCACCGCGAACAGCCCCCCATCGAGCGTTTCGCCGCCCAGGCGTGAAAGCCGCTACGCCAGCAACTCCCCCGCCACCGCAGCCCTGACGGCTTTGCCACACAGTCGTTCAACCAGCACCAAGGCAAACGCCAGGGCAGCGCTCGAACCTTGAGCGGTGATGCAGTTGCCGTCGATGACCACGGGTTGATCGACGAATGTGCAGCCGAGCAGTTGATGACTGGCCGCAGGCAGACAGGTCATGCGCCGCTGACGCAATACGCCAAAGGCTTGCAGCGCCAGCGCCGGCGACTCGGCGATACCGGCAAACATGCGCCCGGCGGCGGATTGATCCTGGACCAGCTGTAACAAGGGTTGATGAGCCGCCAGGCGCTGTGCGCCGACGGCGCCACCCGGCAAAACGACCAGGTCGAACGGTTGCGCCAACACATCGATCAGCATCGCGTCGGCGGTCAATCGGGTGCCACGGGCGCAGGTGAGCATGCGCCGTGACTCGATGCTCGCCACCACCACTTCGACTTTCGCCCGGCGCAACACGTCGATCAGTGTCACGGCTTGCAGGTCGTCGATACCTTCGGCAAGGGTAATCAGGGCTCTAAAGGTCATGGTCTGCGTCCACAGGGTGATCCTTAAAGCGTAGTCAGCTTTGTCGACAGATGTTCGAGCCTGCTGTTACCCAGTGAAAGTTACTTGATGTACAGCTGCGTCGATATCGTATTGCCCGGTGCATTGATCGAGGTATTGCTGAAGGTGAAAGTGCCTTCCTGCTTACCCGCCAGATCAAAGGTGTAGAGGTTGCCGACGATTTTGCTGGCCACCCCGGAGCATTCCGTCAAATTGCCGTTGCCATAGGCGCAGACAGGCGCCCGCACGCCATTGACTTCAAAGCCGTCCAGCGTTGCATTTGGCAGGCGGCCGTAGCCGATCTCCAGCACGTAGATCTTGATGTTGGGGCCTGCGTGATCGCACTTCGTCTTGTCCTGCCCTGGCGCAATATCTTCAATGCCGCAGGAGGTCGACTGGACCTTGAGCACCTTGACTTCGCTCAGCGGTGGTGCGGACGCTGCCAGTGCGGTGTGCGCACCGAGCAGCATGGCACCAGACAAGCCAAAAGCCAGAATCATCCTGTTCTTTATAGAAGACATATCCACTCCCAAAACCAGCGCGCAGTATGCCCCACTCCCTCAAACTGCAAAACATCGCCGACGATCAACGCCATTAGGCAGCCATAGCCGCACGCTGCTGGTATGATGCGCGGCTTTTTCCGACCGACAGAAAATACTCAGGCGCCTGGCACGGCCTGTGCTTTGCTGTTGAAGTCGATACATTCACGGCGCCGGGTGCGCCACGAGGAGCAGGCATGCTGGAAAGGCTGTTTCAACTCAAGGCACACAACACCAACGTGCGTACCGAGATTCTTGCCGGTATCACGACCTTTTTGGCCATGGCCTACATTCTGTTCGTCAACCCGAGCATCCTCGGCGAGACCGGCATGGACAAGGGCGCGGTGTTTGTCGCGACGTGCCTGGCAGCGGCCATTGGCTCGACGGTGATGGGCCTGATCGCCAACTACCCGATCGCGCTGGCGCCAGGCATGGGCCTGAACGCCTTCTTCACCTACACCGTTGTCCTGCACATGGGCCATACCTGGCAAGTGGCGCTGGGGGCGGTGTTCATCTCGGCGGTCATGTTTTTCCTGTTGTCGATCTTTCGCATCCGCGAATGGATCATCAACAGCATCCCGCTGGCCTTGCGCTCGGCGATTGCCGCCGGTATCGGTCTGTTCCTGGCGCTGATCGCCCTGCACAACGCCGGCATCGTGGTCAGCAACCAGGCGACCATGGTTGGCCTCGGCGACCTGAAACAACCGGCACCGATCCTCGCGACCCTGGGTTTTGCGCTGATCGTCGCCCTCGAAGCCCTGAAAGTGCGCGGTGCCGTGCTGATCGGCATCCTGGCGGTGACCATCGTTTCCATCGCCCTGGGCTTCACACCGTTCGGCGGCGTGATGGCGATGCCACCTTCGCTGGCGCCGACCTTCCTGCAACTGGACATCAAGGGCGCGCTGGACATCGGTCTGGTCAGCGTGATTTTCGCTTTCCTGTTCGTCGACCTGTTCGATAACTCCGGCACCCTGATCGGCGTCGCCAAGCGCGCCGGCCTGATGGGCAAGGACGGCCACATGCCGAAAATGGGTCGTGCACTGATCGCCGACAGCACCGCGGCCATGGCCGGTTCCCTGCTGGGCACCTCGACCACCACCAGTTACATCGAGTCGGCAGCGGGCGTCAGTGCCGGCGGCCGCACCGGCCTGACTGCCGTCGTGGTGGCCGTTCTGTTCCTGCTGGCGTTGTTCTTCGCACCACTGGCCGCCAGCGTACCGGCCTTCGCCACCGCACCGGCCTTGCTGTTCGTCGCCGTACTGATGACCTCCGGCCTGGCGGAAATAGACTGGGACGACATCACCGTTGCCGCGCCCGTGGTCGTTACCGCGCTGGCCATGCCGTTCACTTACTCCATTGCCAACGGTATCGCGTTCGGGTTCATTTCCTGGACCGCCATCAAGTTGCTGTCCGGCCGTGGCCGTGAACTGAACTCGGCGTTGGTGGTTCTGTCGATTCTGTTCGTGATCAAGTTGGGTTGGTTCAACGCATGACTTTCGATTCCCAGGCTTACACGGCTCAGCTCGAAGAAAAGGCCACGCGCTTGCGTGACCTGCTGGCGCCGTTCGATGCACCCGAACTTGCAGTGTTCGACTCACCGCTGGCGAACTTTCGCCTGCGCGCCGAATTCCGCTTGTGGCGCGAAGCCGGCGAGCGTCATTACGCGATGTTCTCCCAGGAAGACAAACGCACGCCGATCCTGATCGAAGAGTTCCCGATCGCAAGCCAGCGCATCAACCAGTTGATGCCGCAGCTCAAGGCCGCCTGGCAAGCCAGCGCCGCCCTGAGCCACAAGCTGTTTCAGGTGGAGTTCCTGACCACCCTGGCCGGCGATGCGATGATCACCTTGTGTTATCACCGCCCGCTGGACGAGCATTGGCACGCGGCCGCGTCGAAACTGGCCGCCGACCTCAACGTCAGCGTAATCGGTCGCTCCAAGGGCAAACGCGAAGTGATCGGCCATGATTATGTGGTCGAGAAACTTGAAGTCGGTGGTCGCACCTTCAGCTATCGCCAACCGGAAGGCGCGTTCACCCAGCCGAACGGTACGGTGAACCAGAAGATGCTCAACTGGGCTTACGACGCTCTGGGTGATCGTTGCGACGATTTGCTGGAGTTGTATTGCGGTAACGGCAACTTCACCCTGCCGCTGGCGACCCGCGTGCGCAAAGTGCTGGCCACCGAAATCAGCAAGACCTCGGTGAATGCGGCGCTGAGCAACCTCAGTGAAAACGCTGTGGATAACGTCACCCTGGTGCGTCTGTCTGCCGAAGAGCTGACCGAAGCGCTGAATGAAGTTCGCCCGTTCCGCCGTTTGCACGGCATTGATCTGAAGAGCTACGAGTTCGGTAGCGTGTTCGTCGACCCACCGCGCGCCGGCATGGACCCGGACACGTGCGAGCTGACCCGACGCTTCGAGAACATTCTGTACATCTCGTGCAATCCGGAAACGCTGGCGGCCAACATCGCCCAATTGCACGACACCCACCGCATCACCCGCTGTGCGATGTTCGATCAGTTCCCGTGGACGCACCACATGGAATCCGGGGTCTTGCTGACCCGGCGTTGATTGCATTCGCCCAATACAAAAAATCCGGCCGAAGCCGGATTTTTTATTCAACCGATCACTGCATCCACGGTGGAGGCGGTTCTTCGGTTTTACCTGGTGGGGCGTCGTCTGCGGCGCGAACCGCTTGCCGTCGCTCCTCGTCAAGGCGTGCGGCCTCGATCTCACGCATGATGCCGCCCACGTCCGCCAGCTCTTCCGGCTCGTCGAACTCACCGGTCAGGACGCTGGCCGGGTGCAGGGTGCCGGCTTCATACAGGGCCCACATTTCCTTGGCGTACTTGGTCCGCTTCAACTCCGGCGCAAAACGCCCGAAGTACGAGGCCATGTTGCCCACGTCGCGCTCCAGCATGCTGAACGCGTGGTTGTTGCCAGCAGCATCGACTGCCTGGGGCAAGTCGATGATCACCGGACCATCCGGGGTCAGCAGTACGTTGAACTCGGACAGGTCACCGTGCACCAGACCGGTACACAGCATCAGCACGATCTGTGAAATCAGGAAGGCGTGGTATTCACGCGCCTGATCCGCTTCCAGCACCACGTCATTGAGACGCGGCGCGGCATCGCCGTACTCGTCCGCCACCAGCTCCATCAGCAGCACGCCTTCCAGGAAGTCGAACGGCTTGGGGACTCGCACCCCGGCACTGGCCAAACGGAACAATGCCGCAACCTCGGCGTTCTGCCAGGCGTCTTCGGTTTCTTTACGACCGAACTTGGAGCCCTTGGCCATCGCGCGAGCCTGACGGCTGTTACGGACCTTGCGACCTTCCTGATACTCGGCCGCCTGACGAAAACTTCGTTTATTCGCCTCCTTGTAAACCTTGGCGCAACGTAACTCGTTGCCGCAGCGCACCACATAAACAGCTGCTTCTTTACCACTCATGAGTGGGCGCAGCACCTCGTCAACCAGACCGTCCTCGATCAGCGGTTCAATGCGTTTTGGAGTCTTCATCAGCTTTTATTGTGGGTCCTTTATTACCAAACACGCGAATGTCACTCGTTATACGGCAATCCTTCCCCGTCGGGGAGGGGTTGCCGACCTATGAACGTTGCAGATGCACCCAATGTGCCAGATTAATCAGGTAAACCCTGTTGAGCGACGAAGATCATAGCCGAGAGTCAGCCGCACGTTGGCGACTGGATCAGCAGGCATTTGCGACAGCGTCTGAGATCAGACAAGCCACTCTTTGTAGGATTTTTACCAATAGTCCTCAATTTCCGCCCCTGGCGGCCGAAGCCATCAAAGAGAAAGGAATTTGTCCGACAATCCGCGGGGCGTCAGCACTACGTGGGCTTAATAAGAAAAAAACTGGAGCGCGGATGAACATCAAACAAAAACTGACGTGGGCGTTTGCAATCATCGCCTGCTTGCCGGTTGTGCTGGTCGCCACCCTGGTGGTCATGAACCTGCGCAGCGATGCCAAAGATAACTTTGTCGACGGCAGCGGTCGAGAGATCCGCCAGGTCAGCAACGCCATGCAACTGTTCTTCGACGGCATCAGCCAGAACGTCAACTACCTGGCCTCCCAGCCGCTGATCAAAAACACCGACGCCAGTCTCAAAACCTACATGAGCGCCAATGCGACGGAAATTTCGCAAGGCGAGATGGACAAGCAGGTGTTTGCCTTGCTGCAAGACCTGGGCGCCAGTCATCCGTCGTACGCGTACGCCATCGTCGGCACCAGTGCCGGGGGTTACGTGTCCTGGCCCGATGACCCGAAACTGGCCAATTACGACCCGCGCCAACGTCCCTGGTACAAGGCAGCGCAAGCCAAACCGGGCAAACCGTTTCGCACCGAGGCTTATTACTGGGCTCAGGATGATGCGACTTACGTCAGCACCGTGCGCACCCTCGACAACAAGCTCGGCGCCAATGGCGGCGTGGTCAGCATCGACGTGACGCTCAAGCAGCTCACCGAGATCGTCAAACAGATCAAGCTCGGTGAAACCGGCTACCTGATGCTGATGGAAAACAACGGCACGGTGCTGGTCGACCCGAAACAGCCAGAGCACAACTTCAAAGCGCTGGGCAGCCTGGGCGACGGTTACGCGCAACTGGCCAAGGCTGGCAAAGGTCTGGTCGAAGTCGAGTTGAACGGCGAGCGCTACATGGCCAACGTCTGGCCGTCGGAGCAACTGGGCTGGACCTTCATCGGCCTGATCAAGCAAACCGACGTGATGAGCTCTGCCACTGCGCTGACTTGGCTGATCGCGATCATCGCCGCCGTACTGGCGGTATTCTTCGCCGTGGTCGGCGCCAGTTTCGCCAGCCTCATCGTGCGGCCGATCCGCAGCGTCGCCAGCGGTCTGGAAGGCATCGCCCAAGGTCAAGGTGACTTGACCCAGAACCTGCAGATCCGTGGCAGCGACGAAACCGCGCAACTGGCCAACTGGTTCAACCAGTTCCTCGCCGCGATTCGCAGCCTGATCCAGCACATCGGCGGCGCTGCGACCAAAATCCTTGCCAACTCGCAAAGCGCGACCCAAGTCTCCAGCGACATGGCCGACGCCGCCGGGCGCCAACGTGAAGCGGTGGACATGGTGTCCACGGCGTTCCACGAGATGGTCGCCACCGCCAACGAAGTCGCGCGCTCCTGTAGCCAGGCCGCCGAGTCGGCCGACAGCGGCCAGCGTCAGGCCCGCGAAGGTCAGCAACAGATCGATGCCGCCGTGCACAGCGTCGACAAGTTGAGCCAGGAAATCGAGCAATCGGCGCAGTCGATGCAGCAGCTGGAACGCGACAGCAATGACATTCAGTCAATCCTTGGCACCATTCGCTCCATCGCCGAGCAAACCAACCTGCTGGCACTGAACGCTGCGATCGAAGCGGCTCGCGCTGGCGAGCAGGGTCGTGGTTTTGCGGTGGTGGCCGATGAGGTTCGCGCACTGGCCAAACGCACGGCCGATTCCACCGCGGAAATCGACGGACTGCTCGGCAACCTGGCCAAGCGCACCAGCCAGGTCACCCAGCAAATGCACGCCAGCCTCGAGGTGTCGCAACAGTCGGTGAGCCGGATCGGCGAAGCGCGCAACAGTTTCGGGCAGATTCGCGAATCGGTGGATGTGATCCGCGACATGAACACCCAGATCGCCACCGCCGCCGAAGAACAGCATCAGGTCGCCGAAGACATCAACCGACACATCAGCCAGATCCATGGCGATGCGCAGTTGGTGGCCGAACTGGCCAACTCGGCACGGCTCGACTCCCAGAGTCTGGCGGGGTTGTCGAATGAGCTGGACGGGTTGGTGCGACGGTTCCGTACTTAATCACCTCGATCGCCCCAGCAGACACTGCCCCCTGTGGCGAGGGAGCTTGCTCCCGCTGGAGCGCGAAGCGGTCCCCATTCAGTCAACGCGGTCTATCAGGTAGGCCGCATTTTCTGGATTACGACTGCTTCGCCCGAGCGCGGACCGGCCGGCGGGAGCAAGCTCCCTCGCCACAATTACTGTTTGAACAACTCTCCCGGGGTAAACCCGAACAGGCTTTTGAACGCGGCAATAAACGCCGACGTCGAGTCATAACCGCTGGACAGCGCCGCCGTGGTCACGCTGTTACCGTCTTCCAGCAAACTCAATGACGACAACAGCCGCATGCGCTGGCGCCAACTGCGGAAACTCAATCCGGTTTCACGCTGGAACAGGCGCATCAAGGTTTTCTCCGACGTCCCCAATCGTTCGGCCCATTCATGCAACGTCACGTTCTGTTCAGGGCTTTCGATCAGTTCGTTACACAACCCAAGCAAACGCGGGTGACGTGGCAACGGCAGAGAGAAACCGACTTCCGGCAGGCTCGCCAGCTGATCCAGCAGCACCTCGACCAGGCGTGCTTCACGGCTGTCACCCTCTGGGTAGTCCACCGGCAGCAGGCAAAAACTCTTGATCAACTCACGCGCCAGCGGCGTAACTTCCAGCACCCGGCAACGCTCGTCCGCCCAGGCACATGCCTCACGCCGCACATAGAGACTGCGCATTTCCGCGCGCATCGAAGTCACCACCTGGTGTTCCAGGTCAGCCGGAATCCAGATCCCCCACTGCGGCGGCGCAAAGAAACTGCCCTCGGCGGTGTGTACGCCGAGCACACCACTGATGGCGTAGGAAAACTGCACCCAATCGTGGCGATGAGGTGGCGTCCACGAGCCGGCGCTGAGGCTCTCCGCACGGGCAAACAGCGGGCGCGGCAACGCTGTCAGGGTCGGGATGGTCCGTTCGAGGGAAATTTGTCCGTTAGCCGGCATTGGTTGGCCTTATGTCGCAAGACGGGCGAAAGTCTTGACCTTAGGCTAGGTCATCCCTTCTGACAATGCCTTCGGTGCCCGTTATGCATGCCTTCAAACACCTCAAACGCGTGGTCACCGACTGGTTCCTGTGCGGGATGCTGATCGCCACGCTGCTGTCCTGGGTCTTCCCGCACTTCGGTGCAACGGGGGGCGCGATGCATGCTGAGTGGGTGATCAACATTGGCGTGTTCCTGGTGTTCTTCCTGCACGGGGTCAACCTGTCGAGCGAGCAAATCCGCCACGGTTTGAAAAACTGGCGCCTGCACCTGATGGTCCAGGGCTTCACCTTTCTGGTGTTCCCGCTGATATGGCTGATAAGCGACAAGCTGCTGGGCTCACACATTCCGTCGCTGCTGATGCTCGGGTTCTTCTACCTGTGCGCCCTGCCCTCGACCATTTCCTCTTCCGTGGCCTTGACCGGCAGCGCCGGTGGCAACGTGCCGGCGGCGATTCTCAACGCGAGCCTGTCCAGCGTACTGGGAATTTTCCTCACGCCATTACTGGTGAGCCTGGTGGTGGGCAGCGGCGCTGGCGGCATCGACCTGGGTTCAACCCTGCTCGATCTCTGTGCCATGTTGCTGTTGCCGCTGGTACTGGGTCAGTTGCTGCGGCCGCCGTTCGGCAAGTTTTTCAGTCGCCACAAGCGCTACACCAACATCGTCGACAAACTGGTGATCCTGCTGCTGGTCTACGCGGCGTTCTGCAACTCGATGGTTTCCGGGATGTGGCAGCAACAGGGCAATACGGTGATTCTCAGCGCATTGCTCGGCAGTGCCATGCTGCTGGCGATCATTCTGTGGATGACCACCCGCACCGCCCGTGCCCTGAAGTTCAGCCCCGCCGATGAGATCGCTGCAGTGTTCTGCGCCAGTAAAAAATCCCTGGCCGCCGGTGCACCGATGGCCGCGCTGATCTTCGGTGCCAACCCGGGGCTCGGTCTGATCCTGTTGCCGATCATGATCTATCACCCGCTGCAGTTGATCGTCTGCTCGGTGATGGCCGAGCGTTATGCCAACCGCAATCGGGTATTGGCCGAACAACAAAACACTGCGGTTCTCAGCGCTCAATAATGGCGGTCACTCCCTGACCTCCGGCGGCGCAGATCGAGATCAATCCGCGGCCCTTCCCGGCGGCGTCGAGCAGCTTGGCAAGGTTGGCGACGATGCGCCCACCGGTCGCGGCAAACGGATGCCCGGCGGCCAGTGAACTGCCTTTGACGTTGAGTCGGCTGCGGTCGATCGAGCCTAGCGCGGCATCGAGGCCGAGCCGGTTTTTGCAGTAATCCGGGTCTTCCCAGGCCTTCAAGGTGCAGAGCACTTGCGCGGCGAAGGCTTCGTGGATTTCGTAGTAGTCGAAGTCCTGCAAGGTCAGGCCGTTGCGTGCCAGCAAACGCGGCACGGCGTAGACCGGCGCCATCAGCAATCCTTCGGCGCCGTTGACGAAATCCACCGCTGCCGCTTCGCCGTCGCGCCAGTAAGCGAGGATCGGCAGGCCGCGCTCTTTCGCCCACTCCTCACTGCCGAGCAGCACCAGCGACGCGCCATCGGTCAGCGGTGTCGAGTTGCCGGCGGTGAGCGTGCCTTTGTCGCTCTTGTCAAATGCCGGTTTCAACGACGCGAGTTTTTCCAGCGTCACGTCCGGGCGCAGGTTGTTGTCGCGGGTCAGGCCGAGGAACGGGGTCATCAGATCGTTCTGCCAGCCCTCGGCGTAGGCCGCGGCCATTTTCTGGTGGCTTTCCAGCGCCAGCTGATCCTGCTCGGCACGGGGAATGTTCCAGGTCTGCGCCATCAACTCGCAATGCTGCCCCATCGATAGCCCTGTGCGCGGCTCGCCGTTACGCGGAAACTCGGGGATCAAATGCCGGGGACGCAATTGCAGGAAAGTCTTCAGCTTGTCGCCGGTGCTCTTGGCACGATTGGCTTGCAGCAGAATCTTGCGCAAGCCGTCGCTGACACTGATCGGCGCATCGGATGTGGTGTCGACACCACCGGCAATGCCGCAGTCGATCTGCCCCAGGGCAATCTTGTTCGCCACCAGCAACGCTGCTTCCAGCCCGGTGCCGCAGGCCTGCTGAATGTCATAGGCCGGGGTGGTCGGTGACAGTCGCGAGCCGAGCACACATTCGCGGGTCAAGTTGAGGTCCCGGGAAAGCTTGAGTACCGCCCCCGCCACCACTTCGCCCATGCGCAGGCCATGCAGGTTGTAGCGTTCGATCAAGCCTTCGAGCGCCGCCGTCAGCATTGACTGATTACTGGCAGTGGCATACGGCCCGTTGGAGCGAGCAAAAGGAATGCGATTACCGCCGATGATCGCAACGCGGCGCAACTGAGTCATGAAAAGCTCCTATTCTGTGAAAGGCATAACCCACAAGCGTAGGCCTTATCTCGTGGGTCGAACGACTGATCGCGATTCATGGTCCACACCTTGAACCCCCACTGCCGGAGAGCCTTCCATGTCTGACCGCTATATCGACTTCGCCAATTCGGCCCTCGGCCACCGCCTGGTCGGGGCCCTTGGCCTGCCGTCGCCGGTTCGTCTGGAACGCTGGGAGGCCGGTCGCCTGCGGCCCGTCAATGGCGCGCTGTTGATCGGTGGCGGCCCGCTGTCACAGAACGTCAGCGCGTTCGCCAACAAACTCACCGAGCAGATTTACAGCTACGGCCCTGAACCCTTGCTGGCCCAGGCATGGATTCCGGGCCACGGTCCCAAGCTCAAGGCCGTGGTGTTCGACGCCAGTGACCTGATGCAGACCGGGCAACTCAAGCAGCTGCGTGAGTTCTTTCAGCCGTTGATGAAAAACCTCGAGCACAGCGCCCATCTGGTGATTTTCGGGCGCGCACCGGAAACCTTGAGCGACCCGTTCGCCGCCAGTGCCCAACGTGCACTCGAAGGCTTCAGTCGCTCGCTGGCCAAAGAGTTGCGTAGTGGCGGCACCTTGCAGTTGCTGTATGTGGGGGCCGGAGCTGAAGGCCAACTCGAAGGGGCGCTGCGGTTTTTCCTCTCGCCAAAGAGTGCTTATGTCTCGGGACAGGTTGTGCGGCTGAACGCTTGCGACACTCAGGTCCAGGACTGGACTCGCCCGTTGGCGGGGCGCACGGCGCTGGTCACGGGCGCCGCTCGCGGGATCGGCGCATCGATCGCCGAAACCCTGGCCCGCGACGGGGCGCAGGTGATGCTGCTCGACGTACCACCGGCCAAGACCGATCTCGATGCCCTCGCCGCCCGCCTCGGCGGCCACAGCATCACCCTCGATATCTGCGCCGAAGACGCCGCTGCGCAATTGATCGAGCAATTACCGAACGGCATCGACATTGTGGTTCATAACGCGGGCATCACCCGCGATAAAACCCTGGCCAACATGACACCGGAATTCTGGGATGCGGTGCTTGCAGTGAACCTGAATGCACCGCAAGTATTGACCAAAGCGCTGCTCGACGGCGGCGCCCTGCACGATAACGCTCGGGTGATTCTGCTGGCGTCGATCAGCGGCATCGCCGGCAATCGCGGGCAAGCCAATTACGCCGCGAGCAAGGCCGGACTGATCGGTCTGGCGCAGGCCTGGGCGCTACTGTTGGCAGCGCGCGGAATCAGCATCAACGCCGTCGCCCCTGGCTTTATCGAAACCCGAATGACCGCACAGATTCCATTTACCTTGCGTGAGGCCGGGCGACGCATGAGTTCACTGGGCCAAGGCGGACTGCCGCAAGACGTTGCTGAAGCCGTCGCCTGGCTGGCCCAACCCGGCAGCGGCGCGGTCAGCGGGCAGGCGCTGCGGGTGTGTGGGCAAAGTGTCTTGGGGGCCTGAACATGGAAACAGATTGGCATTCACAGAGCACTACACCGTACTTGCCCGAGTTGTATTGGCGGGCGGCGACGCGGCGCAAGATCACCGGCACCACCCTGCCCGAGGATGGCTTTCGTTGCTGGGTCAACGTTGACCTCAAGCGTTTGGCAGCCTATCGCAAGGTGTGCGGGTTTACCGATAACGGCCTGTTGCCACCGACCTATCCTCATGTGCTGGCGTTCGCCCTGCAGATGCAATTGCTCACTGCCAGGACGTTTCCGTTTCCGCTGCTGGGGCTGGTTCACCTGGCCAATCGCATCCGTATCCTGCGCCCCTTGGGCGCAGTCGCTCGAGTGCGGGTAAGCGTGCGGGTGCAGAACCTGCAACCCCACGCCAAGGGCGCGGTGTTTGAGTTGATCACCACGATTGACGACGCACTCGGGCCGCTCTGGGAGGCCGAAAGCCAGATGCTCTGCAAAGGCGTGAAACTTCCCGGCGAAGCAATTGAGCCGTCGACGGATTCTGCCCTGACCATGAACGAGGTCACCCGCTGGTGGGCGCCCAGTGAGATTGGCCGGCGCTACGCCAGGGTTTCCGGTGACTACAACCCGATTCACCTGAGCGCTCTCAGCGCCAGACTCTTCGGTTTCCCCCGGGCCATCGCCCACGGTTTGTGGATCAAGGCGCGCACCCTCGCGGCCCTGAGCGGGCATCTGCCGACGTCGAACATCGAGATTGCCGTGCAGTTCAAGAAGCCCGTGCGCTTGCCCAGCGAGGTCTGCTTGCTGACCAGCGTTGCCGGCTCAAACGGTGACTTCAAGGTGATCGGCGCCGGGGATCTGGAACACATGTCCGGCACCTGGCGACCGCTTGCCTGAAACGGCTCAGCCGCGCCGAATCAGCCGCGCCTGATAAAGAACACACCCGCCATAATCAACACCAGCCCGGCAATTTTGCCGGCGCTGACGGGTGCTTCGCGAAACCCGGCCCAGCCGAAATGATCCAGGGTCATCGCCATCCCCAGTTGCCCGGCCAGCACCAGTGCCATGAACAGCATGGCGCCGATGCGCGGTCCGGCGAAAGCCGCCGTGGTAATAAAAAATGCGCCGAGCAGACCACCGCTCCAGTGCCACCAGGTCAGGCTTTTGAGTGTCTCCAATGCCGGGGTTTCACGCTGGACCAGGACCAGCAGAAACAACGCCACGGTGCCGACAAAAAACGAAATCAGCGCGGCGGCCAGTACGCTCGACACCTGTTTGGCCAACTGGCCATTGATACCGGCCTGCAAGGGCAAAAACGCACCCGCGACAAAAGGCAGGCAAAGCAACCACCAGACGGGGGCCGGCATGCTGTTCTCCACTGAGTAAATGAGGCGCGCAGTATACGCCGCCCTCGGATGAACCGTGGGCGGCATTTGCGTGCAGCCACGCCTGATCGCCCCCGGTTAATTGTATATATATAACTTAAGTTTTTCGAAGTGCCTCACGGCTTTCAAGAAAACACCGCTCATTGATTTATAAGGATTTTATTATAAGAAAGCGCACCCTTTCATACCGTTGGTATTAGCCCTCAAGTACAACCCGATCCGCGATATATAAGTGGTTAATACCAAGTTGAGAATGGCATGAGACAGCACCTGCATTAGATAGATAAGCAACGGACGAGGCATTGCCAGCAACAGAACTGGCAGGCCATCGAAAACAGTGATCGTTGTGACAGGTGCAAGGAAACTTACTCATGAGCTCTCACGTTTTGTTGAAAACCAGTACTGCATTGGCGTTGGTCCTGAGTCTCAGCCTGACCGGTTGCAGCAGCGGCGGTGGCGGTCATCACAGCAGTCCCGGCAGCTCATCACCTGATAGCGCCGCGGGTGCCGCAGGTGCAGGCGGCTCCAGTGGTTCGGGTAGCAGCGGCGGTACGGACGGCAGTGGTGGCGGTACGGCGGGTACTGGCGGAACCGGTGGCACTACCGGCGACACGGCAGGTACTGGCGGAACCGGTGGCACTACCGGCGGCACGGCGGGTACTGGCGGAACCGGTGGCACTACCGGCGGCACGGCAGGTACTGGCGGAACCGGTGGCACTACCGGCGGCACGGCGGGTACTGGCGGAACCGGTGGCGCTACCGGCGGCACGGCGGGTACTGGCGGAACCGGTGGCGCTACCGGCGGCACGGCGGGTACTGGCGGAACCGGTGGCGCTACCGGCGGCACGGCGGGTACTGGCGGAACCGGTGGCACTACCGGCGGGACAGGCGGAACCGGTGGCGGCACCACCAGCCCAGCCCTGACAACCAGTACGCTGGTTTCCGATCTGGGCAATACCATCAGCGGTGTAGGTGCTGGCGTGAGCGATCTCGGCACTGCCGTCGCGCCCCTTCCGGTAGTCGGCGGCGTCCTCCAAAGTGCCGTCAACACCACGGGCAATGTGGTCGATAGCCTGGGCAGCGGCCTGAGCGGCGGGCTGGGAACACTGGCTTCCAACCCATTGGCGGTGAGTAGCACCACAGCGGTGGTCGGTAATGTCGTGACTGACGTCGGCAACGGCGTGACGGATCTGAGCGGCAAACTGTCGACAACCACTCAAAGCATTCCTCTGGTCGGCGGCCTGATCACCCAGGTTGCACCCGTGGTGAGTGGGGTAGGCAGTAACGTTTCCATGCTCGGCAACACCTTGAGCACAGTGACCAGCAGTGGTCCGCTGAGCTCGTTGAGCAATGGTGTGGGCACCAACACGCTGGTTCCGGTGGTCACATTGGCTGAAGGACTGACTGGAAAGGTCGCCAGTGCCACCGGGCTAAGCGCCCCGGTCAATGGTCTGCTCAACAACGTCAGCGGTGCACTCGGTGGTTTGGGCAGCAATGTCGCCACCTCGAGCACCAGCAATCCGCTGACCAACATCATCGGTGGCGCACTGGCTAACACGGCAACCACCACTGGCGCGGCCGGTGGCCTGACGAGCACGTCGGGTACGGCGGGTGGAGTGGGTGGTCTGACGGGCAGCGGGCTGCTGGAAACCGTCGGCGGTGCAGTCGTGAATGTCGCTGGCGGACTCAACGCCGGCAACACCAACCCAACGATCAGCTCTGCCGCAGTAACGGGAGGTTCGGCGGGTAACCTCGTGGCCGGGGCAGGCACGCTCCTGGGCGGTACAGGTGTCGCGAACACGGCAGCGACCGCGCCTCTTGTCGCAGTCGGCGCAACGGTCGGCGCTGTATTGAATCCGGTCACCAGCGGTGTCGCCACTCTGACTCAACAAGTGGCCGGCACCACGGGCCTGACTGCACCGGTCAATGGGGTACTCACTCAAACCGGCGCCGCCATCAGCGGTGCAGGCACCAGTATCACCGCTGCCGCCCCCAACCCGGTTGTCACCGCGGTCGGTAATACCGTGACCGCCGCAGGTGCCACCGTCGGCAGCCTGCTCACCGGCACGACCTCGGGTGGCACCACCACTGGTGGGCTCGGCGGACTTGGTGCGCTCGGCGGCTTGACCGGCACACTGACGGGTACCAAGTAGTCATTGCACCTGGCCGATTCGACGGCCATTCCTACAGCGCCTACGCTTGGTTGGAGACGGAGGATTCAAATGGGTCTTCCGTCTTTTTCTATGTTGGCGCAAGACCTCGGCTGTCTCCGAATCACGTCCTCAGAACCTGACGGGAACAGCTGATCGAAGATCCTTTCGCAATGCTGCGGTTTTGATCATGGGGTGTTCTATGCGCGCTTTGACTTGCTTGCTGCTGCTCAGCTGTTGTTCTGGTGTTTATGCCGACTCCCTCCCCGCTTTCCTCAATAGCAACGAAACCACCCGCAACCTGCCTGTCCCCAACCTGCCTGCCGATGCCTACCGTCCGGCCACGCCAAAGCTGCAAGTCCCGGAGCCTGCCGCCACCTCGGCACAACCCTTGACGATGGGCACCAAGGTCAGCGTGCGCACCGTGCAAATTGAAGGCGGGACCCTTTATCCATTGCGCGAACTGGGGGCCGTCTATCAACCGTTGCTTGGCCATGAAACCACCCTCGCGCAACTGATCGAAGCGACACGCAGCATCACCCGACGCTATCAGGAGGATGGTTATTTGCTGTCCTACGCGTTCCTGCCACAGCAAACCTTCGATAAAGGCGTGGTGCGCGTGGTGTTGGTAGAGGGCTATATCAAGGACTATCAATTGCAGGGCGATGTCGGTCGGGTAAAGAGCCTGCTCGACAAACTGGTGGCCAAGCTGCAGGCCGAACGCCCGCTGACGCGCAAGACTTTCGAGCGCTACACCACCTTGATGAGCCGCATTCCCGGCGTCACTGTACAAGCGCAAGTGCCGCCACCGGGCACTACCGACGGCGCGACCTACCTGATCGCGCAGACCAGTCGCAAACCGTTCGCCAGTAGCCTGAGCACCACCGAAGACAACCGCAAAGGCACCAAAGCCTTGCTCGGTATCAGCAGCAACTCGCAAACGTCGATGGGTGAGCAGATCACCCTCAGCGGTCTTTTTCCACCGGGCGATGACCACGAAAAATACTACCGCCTGGACTACAACCAGTTCCTCAATGCCGAAGGCACGCAGCTATTGTTGTCCGGTTCGCGCTACCGCGCCGACCCGGCGACGCTTGTGCAACTGGACAACGGCCTGCAACTCAAATCACACCGCGAAAACGATCGCTACTCCATTGGGTTCAGCCATCCACTGATTGCCTCACCCACCCAACTGCTCACGCTCACCACGCGCTTGTATGCGGTCGACGACATGACCCGCTACAAAGTGCTGGGTTATCCGATTACGGTCGATGAAAAAACCGATGTCCGCGCCCTGGCCTTCGAAGGTGATTGGCGCAAAGCCGATGACCGACAACTGCGCATCATCAGTGGCGGCGTGTACCAGGGCATCAATGGCATGGGTGCCAACACCAACAACCCGACCTATGACCTGGACTTCTTCCGCCTGCGACTCTCGGGTGTGCAAAGCAACAAGTTCTTCGACAACTGGCAAGGTGTGCTGTCAGCCGCGATGTACTGGACCGACGACACCCTGCCTGACAGTGAGCGTGCGGTATTCGGCGGGCAGAACTTCGGTCGTGGCTACCCCGACGACCAGGCCTCCGGCGACAAGGGCTGGGGCGCGGCTTATGAAGTCAACTACAGCTTCAATCGCGCCGGTAACTGGGTGCGCATCCTGCAACCCTACGTCGTACTGGACCGCGCGAAAACCTGGTTCAACACCCTGCCGATACAAGGCAGTAACCTGTCCTCGGTGGCCGTCGGCCTGCGCTTCGGTGACGCCAGGTACTACAACATCGCCCTAGAAGCGGGCAAGGCGATGTCCGATGAAGCACTGGACACTTTCAATCGGCGTACACGTTACAGCATCAGTTTCAGCTACCAGTTGTAGAGCCGCAGAAACAAAACGACCCGCTCATGGCGGGTCGCTTGGGTGACAGCCAATCAATCAGAAGTCGTAGCGAACCTTGGCGGTGAAGGTGTCTGCATTGAAGTCGGCTTTGGTCAGGTAATCATACGAACCGCCCACGCTCCACGCCCCGATCCGGTAGGTGGCGCCCAGACCCAGTTCATAACTGTCACGCGCAGGTTTCGCACCGCTGGTGGTGAACGGTGTGCCGCCGAGCACAAAGGTCGAGGTCGCGTTGGCCTGGTCACCGATGAAGTCGTGCCACGCCATGGCCTTGGCTTCGGGTTGGAGGCTGCCGGCGCCGACATCGAAGGCGGCAGCGAGGCGCGCACCGAGGCCCATCTCACCCACTTCATAACGCTGGCTGCCGACGCTCAACGCGGCCGAACTGCCCTTCTCGCGGTACGTATCGATCGCTACGTTGGCATAGCGCGCGCCGACCTGCGGCTCCAGCACTACCTGCTGATTGAAGCGCAAGGTGTAACCGGCCAACGCGTTCACGCCGAAGATATCACTGTCGTAATCGCCCTTGGCACGGGTGCCGGCGATGTAGCGTTTGGACTCGTTGGTGTTCCAGCCATAAGTCAGCGAGGTGTCGACAAAGAAATTGTCGTGAGTCCAGTTGCCGTAAAGCGTCAGCGCATTACCGATCACATCGGTCTTGCTCCCGGCGTCGGACGTCACGTTGCTGTTCAGGTAGCTGTAAGCGATACCCAGCGTGGTGTCGGCATTCAACTGACCGTCAGCGCCCACGGCGATACCCTGGCTGTTGGCGCTATAACCGGCGACACCGCCGCGCGAACCTTGATCGGCATCGCTGTTCAAGGCTTGCAGCCACACGCCTTTTTCGGCCAACACATCACCCGAGGACAAACCGCTGCGGGCACTGCTGGAGCGCGTGTTGATCACACTGTTGATCAACGACTGTCCGCTGACGGCAGCTTGGGTCGCACCGCCGCTGACGTCAGGAGTGAGCTTTTCAGCCAGTTTGGCCAGTTCGGCGTCGCTGCTGGCGTTGGCGAAGGCCTGGAACACTGGATCGTGTTCATCCAGCTTGGTCATCAAGCCATTCGAGACACGCGCTGCCGCACTGGCGGCGTTCGAGGAACCACCGGCATTCAGAACGTTTTGCCCCACGACGGCCTCACCCTTGGCATCGACCAGCGCCTTCACGTCGTTGCCCTCGACGCCGTAGCTCTTCACTTCCAGCAACGCCGAAGAAGACGAAACCGTCAGGTTTTCGCCGCCTTCCAGCTTGCCGGAGCTGATCAAGGTATAACGGGTACCGCCATTAGCCGTACGGAAGTCTTCGGAGCGCGCCTTCAACTCAAGACGAGCACCTGGGCCGATGTCTGCCAGGCCGGTGACCTTGAGCACCGGAAGATTGGGGTTGGTGTCGTTGCCCAGGAACATATGCAACACCGAACTCGGCTCTTCCATGTCGAATTCGCCGATGATCGTGGTGTGGGCCTGCTGTAGCGTCAGCTCGCCCTTTTCCACCGTGATGTAGCCAGCCTTGATGGTCGAACCGTCGAAGTTCACATCACCATTGATCTTCACGCCGGAAAGGCCCATCAGATTGCCTTTGACGTTACCGCCATTCCAGTAGAAATAGGCTTCTCCGTCATCGACCTGAATGGCCGCGTTACCGCCTTCGATCGAACCATACTGTTGATCGATCGACATGAAACGGCCACTGGCCGGTTGGTTGCTGACATGAATACCGAGGTTTTCGCCGGAGATCAGACCAGTGTTGTAAATGCTGAACGATCTGACACCAGGGGTCGGCGCGAACGTAGCACCATCCAGTCGCAACGCTTCTGCGTTGGCGCCCGTGGCGGTGATCGTGCCCTGGTTGATCACACTGTTACCGATGCGGGTACCAATCAGTGCCATCCCGGTCGCGTTCATTCCGCTGACAGCGATATCGCCCGAATTCAGGACGTTGTTGGTGACAACGCTGCCCTGATCCTTGATGCCAAAAGCCCCGTCACCATAGACCTTGATCGAGCCGTCGTTGATCAGGTTCAAAGGTGCGGCAATGGCAGGGGTGTGAATCGCGGCAGCAGCCACGGAAAGCGCCAACAACGAGCGGCGCAGGCAAGAGGTGTTCAATGCAGGTTCCCTTCAGAAGCCTATGGAAGACGCGTTTTTCAGCAGGCGCGCCCAGCTTCTTTCAGGCATCCATACCGGCCAACCAGCGGGAGCTGGTTCAGGCGCGGGCAATATACAGGTGCCATCATTTAGACACCATCAAAAAATGCCAAATGAATGACGTCAGTTTTTTCAATGGGTCAAGTGACCTGCACGCCGCCCAATGCACCGACGACCTTGTTGAAGGTGGCTTTCACCGAATCTCCTAGCGGCGCGATAAAGGAAACAACTACCAGGGCCACCATCGCAATGATCAGCGCGTACTCAATCGCCGAAGCACCCTCGGTCCGGCTCATGAACAGCTGGAATCGAATGGACAGATACTGCACAAAATGAAGGAACATACGACTTCTCCTGCAAGATGTAGAACACTCTGAAGGTTCTAAGGACTGACACGGTGCATCTTCGATTGCGGGAACAGGTTGTCCAGGGTCTCCAGAAGGCGAACGTGATAGATCGGTTTGCGAAACAGGTCCAACACCTGCAAGCGCAGCATGTCGCTGACGTCGTCCATGTCGGCATGGCCGGAGGTCACGATCACCGGCAAGTGCTGTCGGGATGTGTGTTCACGCAAACGGCGGATCAATGACATGCCACTCTCTTCGGGCATGCACAGATCGGTGATGACCAACGCGATATCGGGGTGACGAGTCAGATGCTGCAACGCGAGTTTGACCGAGGTTGCGGTGTAGCAACAAAAGCCCTCGCCCTCCAGCAATTCCGCAAGTTCCAACAGGGCGTCTTCTTCGTCGTCCACCAAAAGCAACTGTTGGCGCGCAGTTGAAGAAGCGTTCATGTGCGATTCCTGTCACTGAGTAAACAATCGGGTTCGCGCGCGGCCCCACTGGTCAGGCCACAACCGTCCCCCCCAGTGCAGTAATGACTTTGTTGAAAGTGTCATGAACCGACTTGCCCATATTTGGGATAAAGGCTACGACGATCAACGCCACCATCGCGACAATCAACGCATATTCAATGGCTGAAGCGCCCTCGGTCCTGGTCATGAACAACTGGAGGCGGATATACAGATACCGCACGAATTTAAGGAACATACGACTTCTCCTTATGCGCCGAGGACGCACATGTAGCGGGTGCACAACATGATTGCGCTTTGCCATCGGATCATTGCCAACAAACCCCGCGCCAGCAACTGTAATAAGCGATTAATCACAAAGTATTAACCGGAATGGTGGCGACTGGGGATTAACCGAAATGTCATACGGTTGTGAGTTATTTTTTTGACCGGTGATGGCGTTTTGATTTAGCTGCGCTACTTTCAAATAGCGAATTAGTTGCATGTTCATAGCTGCCTGATTGCGAATCAACTCGTTGAACGTCACGAGCCGATGGTGCAGCAGGAAAGGGAGAGCCGTCATGAACAGCCGCGTCACTATGGGTCTGGCTGGACTACTGTTAGTCGCAGCCGTCATTGTCGGGTACTGGGGGTTGGTGCTGAGCCGGCAACCGGTAGCAATCGAACCCGTCCCCCCCCCTGTCACCGTTGCGCTGGAAAAAACCGTTGCTAGCGCCGAAGACCAGACCCGCCAGGCCGTCGTCGTTCTGGTGCATGATGTCCTGCCGTTTACCCCCCTCACCGCCGCCGACCTGACCCTGGAAAAACTCCGCAGCGCCCCCGTCGGCAGCTTGAACAGCCTGGACCAGGCCGTTGGCCGCACACCCTGGCGGCGCCTGAGCGCGGGCACTTGGCTAAGCAACGAGAGTTTCGAGGCCGGCGGCGCGCTGGCACGAATGATCCACAGCGATGAACGCGCGCTGGCGGTGGCGGTAGACGAAGTCATTGGCGCTGCCGGACAACTGATCCCGGGGGATTACGTCGACGTGCTGTTGTTCTTGCGTCAGGACGCCATCAATACGCAGCACTCGGCGCAAATCGTCATTCCGGCCATGCGTGTACTCGGCGTTGGCGAACAATTTGGCTTGACCAACGAAGGCAAACCCGCCTCCCCCACCGCCAGCACCGACGAAAAACTCAAACAGGATCAACGCCGCATCGCGGCCCGCAGCGTCGTGCTGGCGGTACCCGAACAGCTTCTCAGCCGAATGATGCTGGCGACTCAGGTCGGCACCTTGCGCCTGGCCGTACGCAGCAGCGAAGAACAGCTCCTGGCCAAATACTGGGCCGGTGAAAGCGACTCATCCACCCGCCTGAGTAGCGCCAACAGTCAGCTATTCCAGTTCAATCAACTGGCCCAGGGCATTGCACCGAAAACCATCGTCCACACCCGCACGGTAGAGGTGTCGCGGCGCGGCATCGAGGTCATACGCGGCAATCAGGTCACCCAACAAACCCCTTGATTGCGCAAGGGTGCATGGCCTCAAAAACGGCAACTTCGACACACGCATCGGACTCTCACCATGAGCCAGAACCTGAGCCAGACGTTCCTTGCGATTACTCGCAACAGCACTGACCTTGAATGGTTGCAAGGCGCACTGGCGCCCTTGGGCCAAGTGGTCAGCGCCGGTGGCGGCAGCCTCGATGAACTGCTCGCGCTGGTCGACGTGACCTTCGCCAGCCTGGTGTTCATCGGCCTCGACCGCGACCATGTAGTGGCCCAGAGCGCGTTGATCGAAGGCGCGCTGGCAGCCAAACCGATGCTGGCCATCGTCGCGCTGGGCGACGGCATGGACAATCAGCTGGTGCTCAATGCCATGCGCGCCGGGGCCCGGGATTTTGTTGCCTACGGCTCACGCGCCAGCGAAGTTTCGGGCCTGGTACGACGCCTGAGCAAACGTCTGCCGCCTGTCGCCACCACTACCCAAATGGGTGGCCTGACAGTGCTCTTCGGCACCCAAAGCAACGCCGACGGCGCTCTGCTCGCCGGACACCTGGCCCTGGTGATCCAGAAGAGTGGCCAGCACACCTTGCTGCTCGACCTCGGCCTGCCCCGTGGTGACAGCCTGGCGTTGTTAGGCCTGGAGAGCTCGTTCCATTTTGGTGATGCATTGCGGCATCTGCGGCGCCTTGATGCGACGCTGATCGACAGCGCCTTCACCAGCGCCGAAGCCGGATTGCGAATCCTCGCCTACGCCAACAATGACGAACCGCTGGAGCGCACCAGCGCCGCCGAGCTGTACATGTTGCTCAGCGCCTTGCGACAACACTTTCAACACATCGTGGTGAACCTCACCGGCCAACCTGACAGCGAAGCCCTGCGCACCTTCGTCAGCCATTGCGACAAATTACTGTGGTACACCGACCAGAGCGTGCTCGACTGCCGACGCAACCTCACAGTGCTCAACCTGTGGCGCGAAAAAGGCATGAAACTTGAGCACGCCCAACTGCTGGTCGACCGTTATCTGCGCCACTCCGCCCCGGACGCCGACACCCTGGGCAAAACCTTTGGCCTCGAAGTCATCGCCGTCCTGGCCTACAGCCCAGAGGTTCGGCTCAACGCCAAAAACCAGGGCGTAACCCTGTTTGACCTGGCTCCCCGCGAGGTCCTGACCCAAAGCTTGCGCACCTTGGGCGAACGTCTGGCCAAGCACTCTGAAACGCTGGCAACCCCCAAAATCAGTTGGCTGAATCGCTTGCGAGGCCACAAATGAGCGGTGAAAAACTCTTCGGTGCACAGACTCAAAGTCCGATCGGCAACACCGACCACGAGGGCCTGAAGCTGGTGCTGCATCGCTATGTCATCGATGCCATCGAAGAGTCAGGGAAAAACCTGCTGGAAGGTTCGCGCCCGCTCCTTGCGCAATTCGTCACCGACAAGGTCGCCGAATACATCGCCCGTTTGCACCTGGCGATTTCGCGCTACGAAATGGAGCGTCTTGCAGAAGAAATCGTCGACGAACTCACCGGTTTCGGTCCACTGGAAGTGCTGCTGCGCGACCCCGCCGTGACCGAAATCCTGGTCAACGGCCCTCACCGGGTGTTCATCGAACGTGACGGTGTATTGCACCAAAGCGACCTGCGATTCATCGACGCGCATCATGTCGAACGGGTCATGCAACGGATCCTCGCGCCACTCGGACGGCGTCTGGACGAGTCATCGCCGATGGTCGATGCGCGCATGCCGGACGGTAGCCGGGTCAATGCGATCATCCCGCCCATCGCACTGGACGGGCCGTGCCTGTCGATTCGTAAATTTCGCAAGGACATGCTTAAAAGCAGCGACCTGATGGCGATGCAAACCATTGACCAGGCGATTTTCGACTTCATCGAAAAAGCCGTCGGCAAGCGCTGCAACATCCTCATCAGCGGCGGGACCGGCACCGGTAAAACCACGCTGCTGAACATCCTCAGTCAACTGATCGATCCTCACGAACGCCTGGTGACCATCGAAGATGTCGCCGAGCTGCAACTGGGCCACCCTCACGTCGTGCGCCTGGAAACCCGCCCGCCGAACGCCGAGGGCCACGGCGAAGTGAAAGCCAGTGACCTGATCCGCAACGCCCTGCGGATGCGCCCGGACCGGATCATCCTTGGCGAAATCCGTGGCGTTGAAGTGCTCGACGTACTGACCGCCATGAACACCGGTCACGACGGCTCGATGAGCACCGTCCACGCCAACAATGCTCAGGACGCGCTGTTGCGCCTGGAGACGTTAGTGGGCCTGACCGGGCGTCAAATCGCCGAGCGCACGCTACGGCAGATGATTTGCGCGGCACTCGACGTGGTGATTCAACTGACGCGCCTGCCCGATGGCCGACGCTGCGTCAGCGAGGTGGTGGAAGTGGTGGGGATCCGCGAGGACATCTACGTCACCAACACCCTGTTTCGTTTCGACCGACGGACCGGTTTCGGCTTTCTGCGCGAGGCGGTCAACCCCGCCGGCGACAAGCTGCGCCATGAGCTGGCTCTGCCCCTCAACTGACTTGACGAGGCTTGCGCGATGATCGGTCCGATACTGCTCAGCCTGATGTTCCTCGTGTTGCTGGGACTGTCGATCTGGCTGTTCTATCAAGGCCTGCGCAAGACCAGCAACGAACGCGTGCTGAATCGCCTTGCTCAGGGCCAACCGCATCTGATCGTCGAAAGCCCGGCGTGGGTCAACCTTGAGCGGACCTTTGTGCGCGCAGGCCTGGGCCGCCCGACGGAGCGTCTGCCGCTATGGCTGGGATTTTGGGTGTTTATCAGCCTGCTTGGTTTTGTGCTGGACGGCTGGCTGGGACTGCTGACACTGCTAGTCCTGCAACCGTTGATTCTGCGCCTGTACATTTCCTGGCGTTATCGGCGTCGCCTGAGACGAATGATCGAGCAGTTGCCGTCGTTGCTCGATCACACCATACGCAGCCTCAAATCCGGCCGCACTCTGGCCGACGCGGTAATGGGCAGTATCGATGCCAGCGCCAACCCGCTTAAAAGAGCGATGGGACGAATTCAGCGCAACGTGCAATTGGGGATCAACCTGCCCGACGCCGTGCACGACTTTGCCGAGTTTTACGACCAGGACGAGCTGCGCATGTTGGCCTTGGGATTGAAGGTCAATCACCGTTACGGCGGCAATGCCAGCGAGCTGCTGGAGAACCTGATGAAGCTGATTCGCGAACGCGAGCAAGGCGCCCGTCAGCTTCGGGCCATGACCGGCGAAACCCGAATGACCTCCTGGGTTCTGGGGGCCTTGCCCCTCCTCATCGCCAGTTACTTCATGCTGACCAACCCCGGTTACATGCTGAGCATGTGGCACGACCCTTCCGGCCAGCACATGCTGATCGCTGCGGTTGGCTTACAGATCGTCGGGTGCCTGGCGCTGTGGCGCATGTTACGGAGTGTCTGAGATGGTCTTACTGGTGAGCGCCTTGCTGTTTCTGGGAGCCATAGCGCTGGTGCTCGGCCATTTGCTGGAGCAGCGACGACGCGCGCGACACGTCACCCAACGCCTGCAAGGGCATGTGGCGCACGACAACACTTTCGGCAACTGGCTGCGGGCGCTCGGCAACAGCCGGTTTGGCCAGCGCTCGCTCAGCATCGACAGTGAAACCCAAACCTTGCTCGCACGCCTGGGTTGGCGCAAATCCAGCGAGCGCTCGTTATTCGCCGCATGCCAGGTCGGCACGCCTCTGCTGGTGTTCGGGCTCGCGGTGTTCTTTCAACAGGTGTTCTACCCCACTGCGCAAAACCACTGGCTTGCGCCGATACTGGGCGCCGGGCTGGGTTATCTCTTGCCCAAACGACTATTGGCCTATGCGGTAAAACGTCGGCAAAGAAACATTGCCATCGAGATCTCGACGTTCATTCCATTGCTGCGGATTCTCTTCGAATCGGGCATGGCCGTAGAGCAGTCACTGCGGGTGCTCAGCAGCGAGGCGCATAAACTGCTGCCGGAGCTGACCAGCGAACTACGGCTGATCCTGACTCGGGTCGACTCCGGCCTGGAACTCGGCCAGGAGCTGCACAAGACCGCGACGCTGCTGACGGTAGATGAACTCACCGACACCTGCGTGATCCTCCAGCAACTGATCCATCAGGGCGGCGGCGCCATGAAATCGCTGCTCACGCTCAAGCAATTGCTCGACGACCGGCGCCTGACACACCAACAGGAATACATCTCGAAAATGTCCGCCAAGATGTCCGTGGTGATGATGCTGTTTCTGTTTCCCGCCTTGCTGATCGTCTTGGCCGGCCCGGGGTTCACTGCTATTGGCCGGGCGTTTGGGTCCTAGAATCGCGTCATCAGTTCCTACAACTTTGAAATACGACGGATGAGCCACCAGCAGCTACCGAGCTTGCGCGGGAACCTGATTGCCGGTAAAGAGGCCCGTAAGCCTTGCAGTGAACAACAGACGCCATCTCTGACAAGCCAGCTCCAGATTCGGATTCACCCTACTCAATTAAGCAACTTGTCCGACATCCGTACTTGAGCCGACTCGCCACAGTCTCCCGTTTCCACGGAACGGGACACGGGCATGACCAAACTCATCCCCAAAAGCCAACTCGCCAGCCAGCGCGGCCAGGTGCTCGACAGCAGCCAGGCGGCCTATAACCTGCGCCAGGCCCTAAGTTCTCCAGACAATCTGCAAGGTTTCGACGACCTGCTGAGAGCCGTCGGCGTACATCGCTCCAACTACATGCAGGCGACCCATCAGAAAAAACTCATCGACGCAGTCAGCAGCGGAGACTGGCTGATGGTGGTGCCTCGCGTCGCCGCCGATAACGGCGGCGCCTCATGGAACGCCTTCAAACCAAAACCCGAACCGCCACCGGCGCAGCATCTGGTCGAAGATCACGCTTTCACCCTGCCCCAACCGGTCGAATCCGGGTTTCACATCATCCAGCGGCCGATGAGTCTCGAAACACTGGAACGCTCGCTGTACGAAAACTCGCCCAGCGATGCCTTGCGTAAAGTGTTCCGCTCACTCAACCGCCATCTCGGCGAACAGGTGAAACCAGGACAGATGGTGATCTTCAGCGATTCTCGGCATTACCTGTGTCGCCGCGAAGAAGCACAAATGATGATCGCCGCTGAAAAGACCAACGAAGCGCTCAAGGACCTAAGCGATGAAGAAGCGGCATTCATGGTTGAGCATCATGAGGTGATCGAGCCGTTTTTGGGGGTCGCCTCAGGAGCGCTGGGTGTGGCGTCCTTTATGGTTGGCCAGCATCTGGAAACGCTGCGAAACACCCTCACCGAGCTTGAGCGTTTACATCAGGAACAGTACCGGCAATACGGCCACCTGAAATCCCCCGTTTTTTTTGCGCAGCGTAAGCGACTCATGGCGAAACTGGATGCCAGTTTGGGACCTATGATGCGTAAGACTACGGGCATCCCGGATCACCCCAAACTCAAACGTGCGTTAGGACTATCCACTCGTCGAACGGTTCATCATTGGAGCAAAGCTGGCGCACCGACTCAGTTGCCAGGTTATGCCACTCATATCGAGGGTGTTGCGCGAGCCTCGAAGTACATGAAAGCGGGTGGTTATGTGGCGATTGGTTTGGGTGCCAGTTCTGCGGCAATGAAAATTCATGAGACGTGTCGAGCCGGGCGGGTGGAGGAGTGTCGGCAGGTGAAGTTTGTGGAGGGAGGAAGGTTGCTGGGAAATGTCGCAGGAGGCGCTGTCGCGAGCGCAATTGGAGTAACAGTGGCCGAGGGCACATGTTTAGCCATCGGTGCAGGGACTTATGGGGTGGGCGGTATGGTTTGCATGCTGGTTGTAAGCGGAATGCTGGCATCGCAAATGGGAGACAGTGGCGGTCAAGCTGGCGAATACTTCGGCGAGAAATTGTATGAGGTAACTGAGTAATGACGCTTGACCGAATTATAGGCTTGTCTGGCATCCCACTGTTCACACTATTTTTCCTGAACTACGCATTTATGGTCTATGTCGCGACCTACAAGCTTAAAGAGATGCAAAGTCACTTTAAACACTCCCGTTTTGTCGCATCTCACCGAGGTGACGCCAGTACTCCGCTCATCCTCAGAACCGGGAATTTAGTGTTGATATGGTCGCTGTTGGTGTTCAAGTTTTTCCGCAAAATGGACCCAAACTCAATCGAGGAAGTAAAGCACTTCCCAAGGAACCTGCGGCCTTGGGTCATGATTCCTGGTCACATCAATGCGTGCTGCATCGTTTGGGGGTTTGGAGTTTTAGTTTGGATCAATATTAAGGGCTACTTGTGATAGCTCTCCCCATTGATCAAATTCAACCAACTTTATGGATGATTGTTTTTCTTCTGATTTTTCTCAGCCAGGCAATCATATTGTTTGCCGCCTACTTCAAGCTCGATCACATTGAAAAATACTTCATCGCGTCTCATCTCGTGAGCATCAATCGAAAAAGTGTAGGCAACGGTCCGTTTGGACGGATGAACAGACTAAGGCTGATAGGTGCGTTAACAGGCAGTTTCTATCAGCATCAGATGTTGGACCCTTATGCGTTTATGGAAGCGGAAACCCTGCCGACGCGTCTAAGAATATGGGTGGGAATTCCAAGAAATCTGATACGCATCGCGATGACCTGTGCTGGACTTCTCTTGCTCTGGGACGGTTTGCTGTATATGCACACAACAATTACCAGTCCAATGGACGAGCTGAAACTGCTCTACACAGCCCTGTTGAGTGCCTTTCTTGTCCTGACGCTGATGATTTTATTGCTGCGGGCATACATCAGTATTTTCAAACTGGAAGAACTTGAATCACATCTCTGCAACTCCTACTTTGTAGGCCGCAATCGCCGAGTAATGGGTAATGGGTTGTACGGTCGTAGCTACCGACTGAGTCACCTATCGATAATGCTGCACGCGCAAGATGCATTTCTGCTGAGGTGCGACCCGCACTTAATCAATGACATCAAGCGCCTTCCCTTACACCTACGACGTTGGATCATCATTTCCCATCGAATGGTTGCCTATTCATTATTCGGTTTTTTTACCCTATGGGGATGGGGAACGTATTCCGGACTGCTGGACTGAGCCGCGGGCCACACACTTCTATTTGCTGTAAAGGTGTTCGTAGCGAACTCAAGATCGTCATCGCGGGCATCTGATCCTTACCCGCGATAAACGACAACAAGGTTTACCTGAAGCAACGCTCAGGGTTTGACGACATACTCCGCCGGTTCGTCAGGGTCCATATTGTCCAGCGCTCGATCTACCAACAGCCGGATCCCGTCGATCATCCTGCAAATACCTAGCGCCACATTGCGTCGAGACCCTTCGATCTCGAACGCCAGGTCAGCGGCTATGGCCTTGACCGAAGCCAGGTCCTCCGAAGCGTTCGCCAGCAGGCTTTCATTGTCGATACCCGGGTTGACCGCAAACAACCGGTCCGAATGCAGATCGCTGAAGCGCAGCTTCGAAAGGGTCGGTTTCAGGTAATGATCGAGTGCGCGATGGGCAGCGTCGTGGAGCTTTTTCGAGTCGGGGGAGTCGTAGGGGGAAACGTCGTCGTGTTCGGGGGGATTGGGAATGGATGTGGTCATGTCGGTACTCCGAATATGAAATGGATATACCAAGTAATTCGGGCCGCGACGCCCGGACGCTGAATTGGCAGCGACGTTTGAAGGCTAGACGTGGCGCTTCCGAGCGGCAACCTGAAAGACATGTCAGAGATTTCGATCAATCCCACGCGGAGCGTAGGAACGATCTCAAGTCCTACACACCCCAACCACTCAGGCCGGCTGTCAGGCCGCCGTGCTGTGCTTTTGATCCACCCGCCCCTTCGGGAGGCCGAGTGGAGGTGTTCATCAGGGGGTGGGCGCGCAGCGCCGTACGGCGCAGCCGGACACATCGAGAGGAGGTCGTCGCGAAGCAGACCGTAGGCGATGCCCCCTGATGGACACCGGAGTGAGGGAACGCCGAGCCTAGGCGAGGTGCCGTACGCTCGGGGCGAGACCTTTTGGTTACTTTTGGCTGGGCCGGCACTCCGGGCGTTTGCCAAAAGTGACCCGCTGTAAGAGCGGAACCGTCAGCAGCCATCACCGCAGAAACGGATATGTACACCAAAGCCTAGTGCGCCGTAACCCGCCCCCGCGTCCCCGCCCCACTAGGCGACAAAGCCAACGCCAACTGCGTCCGATTATGCATATGCGTCAACCGCAACACCTGCGACACATACAACTTCACCGTGTTCTCGGTAATCCCCAACTCACAGGCAATCTGATAATTGGTCTGCCCCTTGCCCACCAACCGCGCAACATCCAATTGACGAGGCGACAGCTGATCAAAGATCGCCGGCATCTGCTCCCGGTCAACCTCCCCCCCCGACGGCAAAAGCGGAGCACGACGAACTTTATCAAGGTCCTGATAAAGGTCATCGATCGATTCGGAAAGGTCTTGCAGCTTCTGATTCAAGTGCCCCAACTGCACACTCTTTTGCCGTTCCTGAAGCGCGACCTCCTGACGCTGCAAACCTTCCAGCAGCTCATCCAGGTCAATCGGCTTCTGGTAGTAATCGGCGATCCCAGCGCGCAGGGCCTTGATCACATCCTGCTTGTCGGCGCGTCCGGTGAGCATGATGGCTTCGAATGCCCGGTGCTTGCCGGCGATGCGTTGCAGCTCCTGAACCAGCTGAATACCGTCGAGCCCGGGCATGTGCAAATCACAGAGGACCAGGCCGATGTCGACATCTTCACTGAAGCGCGCGATCGCTTGCTGGCTGGACTCACAAGGGACGCAACGGTAACCGCTGCTTTCAAGAAACTCGCAAAGCTCTTCCACGATCAGCGGTTGATCGTCGACCACCAGCACTTTTACCGCAGAAGCAGGCTTGTTCACGTGCGCCTCCATGCCCTGTCCGAAGACTGTCACTTCCTGTACCGACAGCGGCGAGCTGTACAGGCCTGAACTGAAAGTAGACCTACTTTCCTACTATGTACATAGCGATATGTCGTGCCGCACGACTAGCGGATACAGGCCAGTGTCAGCAGCATGCCGATCAGCACAAAGGGCGCAAAGGGTGGTTTTCTTGACAGCTCGGGAGCGAGGTATTGAAGTCGGGCCCTAAGCCGTTGACTCATATGCGGCCAGACCTTTGAAGCAATCAATAGCCACACCAGGCCAGCCATTCCAGCGCCGATAAAACTGCCGAGCAAATGCAGGTTGTCGGTCGCCAGTCCGATCGTCGCCATCAGCTTCACATCGCCGGCCCCCAAGCGTCCCAACCCATAACCGGGCAAGGTAAACAACAGTGCCAGCAGCAATGCCCACCCGCCCTGAACGTCAGGCGCGCCCAGCCAGGTGGTGCCGGTCCACAACAGATAAATCAATGCCAACAACCCGACGCCCAAGGTCAGGCTGTTGGCAATATGCCGTTGCTGAACATCCTGTGCCGCGCAAAGCGCCAGCCAGATCAGTAGGACAAAACTCTGCATCCGGTAAAAATCGTCCGCTTTGGCTGAATGATTCTATGCTCATACCACGTAGTCGTTGTCAGGGTAGACGCACTCATGAAATCAGGCCTCCCCAGAAAGCAAAAAGGTGCTGTGGCGATTGAGTTCGCCTTGGTGTTCGTGATCTTTTTTGCGGTGTTCTACGCAATCGTCAGCTACAGCCTGCCGCTGTTGCTGGTGCAGTCATTCAACGAAGCCACGGCCGAGGCAGTCCGGCAAAGCGTCGCGCTTGATCCGAAGACGCCCAACTACCCAACGGCGATGGAGAACCTGGCAAACAGCGTTTTACAGCAGCAACTGTCCTGGGTGCCAAGCGCCTTCAACATCACCTTTGGTGTCGACGCCAAGGCGGCCTATAACGCAGGCACCGGATTACTGACGGTCAGCGTGACGTACCCCACCAGCAAGCTCAATCAAGTCATCCCGTTTCTCGTCCTGCCCGGTGTCGGCACCGTGCCCAATCTGCCGACGAACCTGACGGCACAATCGAGTCTTCAATTTTGACACCTGGGGAAAAGCTCTTTGGCCGACTGCTCAATCGTCCGCCATTCCAGGAGCCCGACACGCCCTACAGCCTGGTGACACAGAATGTCGGATTACACCTGCTGCTGAACCCACAGGGTCGGGTGCTGAAAATGAGTGGCCCCTTGCGTCATGCATTGGCGCAGCGTCCTCACGCCGACCAACCCCCACACCTGATCGATTACCTGCTGCCCCACAGCCATTTGGTCGTCGAAGGCATACCCGCTGAATGGCAAGGCCAAAACCTCGACCTGGATTTCGCCGGCCTCGGTGGCCAGACCCTGCACCTGCGCGGCTGGGTTCAGCCGACGCCTGACAGCTGGCTGCTGCAGTTGCTCGACATCGGTGATTTGCTGCACGAACGCCAACAAGCCCACAGCCGCGAGGAATGTCAGTCGTTCGCCGGACACATGAGCGAACAGCTTCGCCTGTGCAGCCTGATGCGCCTGCCCGAGGTGCTGACCGAGCAACTCCAAGGCCTGGCCCAGCGCTGGCACATTCCCTGTGTGGCCATCGCGTTGCTCGACGATCAGGAACAAGGCTGGCTGATCCACAGCCAGTACAACGCCCACGATGCGCCGCAGCTGTGGCAAACCGGCCAACCGCTGGGCACCAGCCTGGACAGCTTGAGCGGTAATACGCCGTTGCGCTTGAGCGTCGCGCATGGTTTCAGCGAGCACCCGCGGTTGCAGGGGACCTTCGGTAATACCGACGGATTTCTGGTGCCTTATCGGGACGATCACGGTGTCGCCGCCTGGTTGCTCTGTGGTTTTTACCCGGTGCAGCAACGTGCGCCGCAGCTCAGCGAGCGTGACTGGTCGCTGCTGGCCGCAGCGCTGGCCGGACCACTGCTGGGGCGTTTACGCGAGCAGCATCAACATCATCAACTGGAGCGACTCGAAGCCCTGCAAGGTTTGCTGGGCACCGGTTGGTGGGAGCTGTTCGGCAACATTGACGAGGTTCAACTGGCACCGCAACTGGCGTTCACCCTGCACCTGGAGAGTGCCCGTTTACCGCTGGCCCAGTGGCTGACGCTGATCCATCCGGCCGACCGCCAAGAGCTGGCCAGCCGCGTGCAGGACCTGCAACAACACGGCAAGACCTTGCTGCTGTGCGTGCGTCTGCACCGCGCTGACGACGCCCAGACGCCGGTCTGGTATCGCCTGCAAGGCCAAGCGCTAGGCGTAGGTGAACAGCGTCGGCTGGTGGGGTTCATGCTCGACATCAGCGACATCAAGAATCAACAGCAACAGGCCGCCGCTGCCCATGCCCGCCTGGACAACCTGATCGCCAGTTCGCCGGCGGTGATCTACGTGCAACGCTATGTCGAAGGCGCGCTGCAACCGAGCTTTTTCAGTGCCAGCTTGCTGCCGTTGCTCGGCTGGAACCTGAATGATTTAGCAGGCAACGCGCTGGTTGAGCGGGTTCATCCCGAAGACCGTGACCTGTATTTCGAACGCACCCGCCAACTGCTGCGCGAGGGCTCGGTACGCGCGCGTTACCGTCTGCGCGACCAGCGTGGCGACTACCACTGGCTGCTCGATGAAGCCCGGTTACTGCGCGATGACCTTGGGCTGCCCGTGGAGGCGGTCGGCTTGTGGCTGGATGTCAGCGAAGCGACCCAGGCCGCCGAACAGGTCAAACAGAGCGAGGAGCGCTACCGGATTCTGGTGGAAGATTCGCCCGCGATGATCTGCCGCTACCGTCCCGACTTGACGCTGACGTTCGGCAATCGGCCCTTGGCGACGTACCTGGAATGCACGCCCGAACAATTGCCGGGGGTTGATCTGGGCAGCTGGCTGTCGGCCGAACAGCGCGAAGCCTTTGTGCTGCGCCTGCGCCAATTGACGCCGGAGTTCCCGGTGAGCACCGCGGAAATCAGCCTGCAACTCCCCGGGCGCGAAAATGCCTGGTGGGTCTGGTCGGATCGCGGGGTGTTCGACGAACGAGGTCGCCTGATCGAAATTCAGGCCGTGGGCCGCGACAACACCGAAGTCCGCCGTTCGCAACAACAGCTCACGCAAAGCGCAAAAATGGCCACCCTGGGAGAAATGGCCACCGGGCTCGCCCATGAAATCAACCAGCCACTGAACGTGATGCGCATGGCCATCGTCAACGTGCTCAAGCGCTTGAGCAACGGCGATGTACAGATCGACTACCTGCAAGACAAACTCAAGCGCATCGACGCCCAGGTCCAGCGCGCCGCGCGGGTGGTCGATCACATGCGGGTGTTCGGCCGGCGCTCGGAAATCGAGCAACAGCTGTTCAACCCGGCACACGCGGTGGAAGGCACGCTGTCGTTGCTGGCCGAAGGCATGCGCGGCAAAGGCGTCGACTTGCGGATCAGCGAGTTCGGCTTCGAAGCCAATGTACGTGGCCATGTCGATCAGCTGGAGCAAGTGTTGATCAACCTGATGGTCAACGCTCGCGACGCACTGCTGAGCAAGCGCGAAAGCGACCCGGCGTTCAAGCCGTGGATTTCACTGTATGCCGAACGTGACCACAGCTCGCTGCGGCTGTGGGTCGAAGACAACGCTGGCGGTATTGATCCGCGTTTGCTGGAGCGAATCTTCGAACCGTTCTTCACCACCAAACCGGTCGGTGTCGGCACCGGTCTGGGTTTGTCGGTGAGCTACGGTATTGTCGAGAACATGGGCGGACGGTTGAGCGTGCGCAACTCGATCGAGGGCGCGCGGTTCTGTATCGAGTTGCCGATTGCGCTGGGTGATCAGATCACCAGGTAGGCTTTGCCTTTTTGGCCGCAGGTGAGGTTGAACCCCACATCGACTTTGTTGACGTCGATCCCCAGATTGAGCAGCAGGCTGTTCACCAGTGGATCGACCAAGGGCGCCAGCAGACCATCGATTGCGTTGATCAGCAGCGTTGTTACATCTGCCAGCAGCGATGACAGCGTGCTGAGCAGCAATGCCGTCAGACCATTAATCGTCGGTGTGTGCTGAATGAGTGTGATACCACCCAAGGTTGCGCTCAAACTACCAACCACACCCGATACCGAAACAGTGTGAAGCGGCAATGGCGGTACATTGATGTCCTTGGGGTTGTTGTAGGTGTAGTTAGGGTCACTGGCCCCGGCGATCGGGCTGTCGATCATGATTTCACTGCCACCGCCGGTAAACGGCGTGCGCGGCCCACAGGTGAGGGCCAATCCCTGGCAGGTCCTGCTGCCGATATCGACCAGGGTTAACGGTGTAAGCGCTGACAACGGCGAGGAGGAGAACCAGATTGCAGGGTTGATCTGGCCGACTTTGACGTTGAGCGTGGAAATGTCCGTGGTCGCGGTAAGACTTTTGCTGTTCGGACTGACGCATGAGTAATCGGTGACATAACTGCTCCCGACTCCCGCTTCAATCCCTACATCAAGGTTGAGGCCTTCAGGCGCTATTCGCAGGTCTGTTTGTGTGCAGGTTGACAACAGGCACCCGGGTGCCAGCAGCGTGTTGATAGAGACGACAATCGCGCTCAACAGCGTATTCACCAACTGCAACACCGCATTGATCAGAGAAAGGTCGACCGTTGTGAGCAGTCTTACCTGCGCCGTCTTCACATAGATCCGGTTCACGCCCAACGGGTCAGCCTTGGCTAGTTCCGGATCGCCCACGGCAGAAAACTGCGGCGGCTCAATCACTTTTACACGGGTTGTCACGCCCAGCAGCCCCAGTACGTTCACCGGTAGAACGGCGGTCACCGCACTGTTTTTATTCGCCAACTGCACAAAGCCCTGAACCAGCTGAAACAGCTGCACCGTGGCATCCAGGCCGGCCGTCGAGGTGCCCGTCTGAAGTTGCAGCACATCGCCAAGTTTGATCGGTGGTGCATTGCTGGCCCCCACCTGAAGACTGGTCAGCGCCGTCATCACTTCGGCCGTGGCACCGTTCTGACCTGCAACTGTTGCCGCGGCGTGTATGAATTGGGTGACCGTTCCTTGCGTGCTGAGCAATGCCGTGTAGTCGCCTGCGCTCACCCCCAGCTCGATGGCCAGCTGGTCCATGAATTTCAGCAGGTTGATATCGGCATTGGCCAGGCCATCCCAGCCCACGGCTGTCAGGTTCACGCTGCCGCCCAGAAGGCTCGAGAACAGCGGGTTCAAGAGATTCGACCTCGCGGTGTCGACACTGACGACCGAACTGCGAATGCTTAGCTGCGCCAGCGTCGGTTGCGGCGCCGCTGCCACCGCCGTGGCAGTCAGCGTGGTATTGGCATTGAGCGAAGCCCCACTGAACAATGCCTGAATACCCGCCGCCGCACTGGTCGCTACCACGTTGGTGGCAACCACCTGAATGGCCATCGATTGCGCGGCATTGGGGACGAAGGTGCGCAGGTTGGTCGGCGCCGTCGCCAGCGAACCGCAGGTGGTGGTCAAGGTGCTGGTGGGGCTGACGATGAACGCATTACGAACCGCGCTTTGCCCGGCATAACTGGCCGCCGTCAGGCCCGTCAGGCAGGTGCCGCCGCGGCTGACCGCTTCCAGCGCGGCGTTGTCCACCACCCGTTGCAACTTGCGCTGCTCCAGATAGAGCCGGCCACTGTCGACCACCAACAGCGCAATCAACAGCGCCAGGCCGAAGGTCATTGCCGCGAGCAAACCGATAGCGCCACGTTGCCCGGCGGGGCCGCGAAACTGCAAACTGGGAGACATCGAGCACTCCTTTGCCGGCGCACTGCCGAGCGCTACCTCCGGTGGTGCAGGCAGTGTAGTCAAGGCTCGAGCACGGCGCTGGCAACTTGCCAGCGCCGATGATTCAAGTGCTTTATTTCGGTGGGTAATTGCTCAATATCCGCCCTACCGTCGCGCGAATCGCGGCGCTGCGGTCGGCGGGCTGCGGCGATCTGCTGAGCAGTTGTTCATCACTGCCACGCCAGACCAGCTTGCCATCCTTGCCATCGAGCAGGTCGATCTGAAGTGTGGCGACCTTGTAAGAGACGTTGCGGGTTTCGTTGTACATCGGTGCGCCCCAGTAGCCGTTCCAGGGGCCACCCCAACCACCGCCATAGTTAGTGGTGATTTGCTGCTGGCGATCCTCGACGATCAGGTAGGTCCGTACATTGACGTCAGCCTTGGCACCGGTAGCGGCCGGGCGCAGACCACGCTGGTCGAGTTGATCGGCAACCGCCTGGCGAATGCGTTGTTCGGTGAGGTCGCTCTTGATCCGCGGATCGTCGGGACGGTATTGCACGGCAGGCTCTTTCCAGGCCCAACTGCGATAGGCGGCGAAATCGCGGCTGGCATCAAAATCGTGATTGACCTGGGTCGTTTGGCAGGCGCTGAGCAACACAGCGCAAGCCAGTAATGAGAGACGGCGGGACATGATTTTTCTCCGGGTCCAGGCAGGGAACCTAACTAGGAGGATACGCCGCTACCGCCTTTTCCACAGCTGTTCGTAACGCATCGCCACGCTCTATTTCGTTGCCCTGAAGGCCCGCTTCAGCGCTGGCACTCCAGACCGGTTGCCCGGTGCTGGCGTCGAACAAATCCACCCGAATCACCAGCACTTGCACCTGATAGGTACGAACGATCGGCACCGTGTTGTACATCCCGTAGCCATTGCCATAACGGTTATAACCGCCGTAGCCGCCATAACCGTAATCCTCCTGGACCTGCTTCAGGCGGGTTTCCTGATGCAGGTCGGCGCTGACCCACAGGTCCGCCGGACGATTGTCGTGCAGCGGACGCAAACCCCGTTGATCCAGCGCATTGCTGACCGCTTCGGCAATCTGCGCCGAGTCGGCCAAGACCGAACCGTTGGGCAACCGGCCATTGAGCCAGGCCCAGCTTTGGTAACGGCTGTAATCACGCGGCGCCGCTGGATAGGCGCTGCGGTCAAAGGTGTTGGCAGCATGCGGCGGGGCTGGCGGCAGCGGATTGGAGCTGGCGACATACGGATTGCTGCCCTGGCAGGCACCGAGCCCCAGACACAACATGATCAATCCCAAACGGCGTTTCATGATGCTCTCCACAGAAACCATGGTTCAGACCGGGCGACAGATCCAGTGCAGGTAACGCCCCAGTCCGGCAAAACTCGGGTGACGACGGTGGGCCAGCTCCATTTCCAGCAAGTCGATCAGTTCGGCACGGGCCTGAAACTCTACCGGCATGTAGTCATGAAAAACCCGCACTCCGCTCTGGGTTTCGACCTGCCACAAACCGTCCAGTTGCGTCGCCAGTTCTCGCGGATCCAGAGGCATCTGCGGGGTCAGGCTCTGCTTCTCGCCGGCCATGTCGTTCTTGCGCATCTTGCGGAAATGGCCCTTGAGCAAGTTGCGGTAAATCAGCGCATCGCGGTTATAGAACGCCAGCGACAGCCAGCCGTCTTTGGTCGTCAGTTGATGCAGCACCGGCAGAATCGCGTGGGGTTCGGCCAGCCACTCCAGCACCGCGTGGCACAGCACCAGGTCGTAAGGTTCGGTGAGTTGACCGAGCAGCTCTTGCCACGGCGCCTGGATAAACGTCGCCGCTTGCCCGGCCTCGGCGAAGCGCTGGCGGGCGCCTTCGAGCATCGGTTCAGCAGGCTCGGCCAGGGTCACCTGATGCCCGCGCTGGGCCAGCCACAACGACATGTGCCCAAGACCTGCGCCGATATCCAGCACCCGCAACGGTCGATCCGGCAGGGTTTCGGCCAGGTCGGCCTGCAGCACCGCCAGACGGATCGCGCCTTTGGCACCGCCGTAGATTTTTTCGGCGAAACGGGTCGCCAACTGATCGAAATGACGGTCGCTCATCAGCTGAACCGCCGTTCGCTGTCAGCCAGCTTGCTGCGTACTACCTGTTCCATGTCCAACCCCAGCTCGCTGCATAGCAGCAGTAGATAGAGCACGATATCGCCGACTTCCTGACCGGCATGCGCCAGTTTGTCCGCTGGCAACTGGCGCGACTGGTCTTCGCTCAACCATTGGAAAATTTCCACCAGCTCGGCCATTTCGACACTGGCGGCCATGGCCAGGTTCTTCGGGCTGTGAAATTGCCGCCAGTCGTTGCGGTCACGGATGCAGTGCAGGCGTTCGGTCAGTTCAACAAGGTTCATCGGGCTCTCCTGAAGGCGTATAGCTTCGGGCGGATGGCGGATGAAGGCAAGCACCGAACACTGCTGTCGTTTCGTGACAGTTCGCGAGCAAACCCGCCTGTGTGTTTAGACTTGAAGGGGTGGGTGGGACTAAAAGCCCGATTCTGACTCTAGCCAGTACAGAACGCAGAAGCTTGCCCAGTGGGTGCAGACGTTCAGTTACTATTCGCCAATTCAAACCACCAAACCTCTATGCTTCAAGGGCGCTCGCCAGCCCTGACAATGGCCAAAGCGCTCAGCGCCGGCACCCACTCTTTCATCAGGACGTACACATGCAGGTAGATAGCTTTTTCGAATGGCTTGGCCAGGCGCTGGGTTCGGTCATCCGGTTCATCGTCGATACGCTCAGTGGGTTGTTCAGCGCCTTGACTCACGCCAGCGGCAATTTTGTCGACGGGCTGTCACGAGCACTGGGCATGGAGCCCTCGATCATCAGCATACTCGTGCTGATCATCGGCTTGATGCTGCTGTACTCGGCGGTCCGCGCGTTCATGCGTGCATCGATCATCGCAGGGATTATCTGGCTGGTGCTGGGGTTGTGGGTGTTGAGCTGGGTGGTTCACTGAACAACACCTCGCTCACTCACGCACAACCTGTAGCAGCTGCCGAAGGCTGCGTTCGAGGGCGAAGCACTCGCCAAGCTGACGACGCGGTCATCCAGAGGGACCTTGGTATGCCATTCACGACGGCTTCGCCGCCGAACGCAGCCTTCGGCAGCTGCTACAGGTGAGGTGCCGAGCCCGAAATCCCTTGACTTACCGGCATCTGAGCAAGCTCCCTCCTCACAAAAAGCCCGCTTTCACAAGACCACTGACGCTTGGATCTGCCGCTACAATGCCCGCTCTCGAAAGGAGCCTGAATGTCTACGTTGATTAACGACTGGCGCGATCGTGCGACCCATCGCCGCGTCTGGGCACTTGCCGCGCCGATGATTCTTTCGAACATTTCCGTGCCGCTGGTGGCGCTGGTCGACAGCACGGTGGTCGGCCACCTGCCCCACGCACATCAGCTCGGCGCGGTCGCGGTGGGCGCCAGCCTGTACACCTTTCTGGCCTGGGCCATGGGGTTTCTGCGCATGGGCTCGACCGGGTTTGCAGCGCAGGCAGCCGGGCGCGGTGATGGCGCGGCATTGCGGCAGATCCTGCTGCAAGGCTTGCTATTGGCGATGGGGCTGGCACTGCTGCTCGGGATGCTGGGCGTACCGCTCAGTGGCGTGGCGTTGCACTTCATGCAGCCCTCTGCCGAGCTCGATCAACTGACCCGCGAGTTTTTCCACACCCGGTTGTTTGGCTTACCGGCAGCGCTGGCCAGTTATGCGCTGGTCGGCTGGTTCCTCGGCACCCAGAACGCCCGCGCACCGCTGGCGATTCTGCTGACCACCAACCTGGTGAACATCGCGCTGAACCTGTGGTTCGTCCTGGGTCTGCAATGGGGCGTTGTCGGGGCGGCCCGTGCTTCAGTGATCGCCGAATGGACCGGCGCCCTGCTCGGCCTGGCCATGACCCGTAACGCCCTGCGCGCCTACCCCGGGCATATCGCCTGGGCGGCACTGGCGCTGTGGCAGAGCTGGCGGCCGCTGCTGGCGGTCAACCGGGACATTTTCATTCGCAGTCTGGCGCTGCAATCGGTGTTCTTCATGGTGACCGTGCAAGGCGCACGGCTCGGCGATGCGACGGTGGCGGCCAATGCATTATTGCTGAATGGTTTGCTGTTGACCGCCCATGCCCTGGATGGCCTGGCCCACGCAGTGGAGGCTCTGTGCGGCCACGCCATCGGTGCCCGTGACCGCCAGGCCTTGCGTCGTTCCCTGGTGGTCGCCTGCGGCTGGTCATTGATTGCCAGCCTGGGTTTTGCGCTGCTGTTTTTCTGCGCCGGGCATTTGTTCATAGAGATGCAGACCAACATCCAGAGCGTGCGCGACACTGCGTTCGTCTACTTGCCGTACCTCGCCGCACTGCCACTGATCGCCGTCTGGAGCTACTTGCTCGACGGCCTGTTCATCGGCGCCACCCGTGCCCGGGAAATGCGCAACGGCATGCTGCTGACGGTGCTGCTATTGCTGCCATTTGCCTGGACACTGCAAGGGTTCGGCAACCACGGACTATGGCTGACCTTCCTGCTGTTCATGGTGCTGCGCAGCCTGATGCTTGGGGCATTCGCCTGGAACCTGCGCAAGAACGATGGCTGGTTCACCGTCTGAACATCGTGCTGCTCCAGCGCTCGTAGCAGCTGCCGAGCCCGCGAGGCTGCGTTCGGCTGCGAAGCAGTCGTTGAATCAGGCAGCGTGTTCTTTCAGGCAAACCGCGTACTCAGGATTTACGAGGACTTCGTCCGAACGCGGCCCGCCTCTAACGCCGCCTCGCGGGCTCGACAGCTGCTACGAGTGCAGTTCTTCATCGTGATTTGGCCTGCAGGACGCGGTGAGTTCAGGGCCGATAGCTTTGCCAGCGGTTGCGCAAGCTGTCGAGCCGCTCTTGCTGAGTGCGCCCCGGCAGGTGTGCTTCGGGTGTGGCTGACGGGTATTGCAAACGTAATCGCAGCCAGCCATCGAGCACAGTTTGCTCGCTGAAGCCGTGTTCGAGTCCTTCCTGCACAAAAGACCAGATCGCGCCAAAGTCGTGGCCCGTCGAGCGACTCCAGTACCACGCATGGCGCTCCAGCAGGCAGGTTTGCAACTTGTTCTGCTGGCGAAGGCTGAGGCTGTCTTCGATGGCCAGTTCACTGACGGCCAATCGCGGATTGACCAAATGCAACCAACCCAGACTGCCGATCGCCCGGTCCTCCCAGGTTCCACCGTGCCAGTACAGTTTATCGATCGGCCCCAGCCAGCGGCTCAACTCGCGGGCATCACTGGCATCAAAAAAGTAACTGGCGATAAAGGGGTTGTAGTAGCTGAGCAAGCCTTTGTAATGAAGCCCGAACGTGACCGTGAGCATACGTCGAAGGTGCCCGAGCAATTGCTCCGTGGATGCAGAGCTGACCAGCAGCAACCCCGGCCAGTCCGCCGGCTCGTCGTGGCAACATTGCATCAGCGGCGATTGCGCCGACAGTTCGATCAACTGCGGCCCCTGGTCGCGCAACGCATGCAGGTCGGTGTTCTCGAACAACGCATAACACGGTACGTCGGCAAACCGTTGCTGCAGGCTCCACCCTGCCTGCGGAGAACCTGGTACATCCAGCAAAAGCCATTGAGCCGACCGGGCAGCGATCATGCCGCACCACTTTGGCCAAGCCCTGCCACAGTGCGGCAGGTGCAGATCGCTTGCCGGCAATGGATGAAACTCCCCCCGCCGGGAATCAAACACAGCAACACCAAGGGCTGACTGCCCTGAACCAATGCCAACAAGTCATGGCGATCATCGGGCGACAATTCCTCCCGTGCCGGGAGCGCCTCCCCGGCCATTGAAGGCGGGGAGGTTTCGGCAGGCAACACGCTGTCGACATGCAACGGCGCCCCCTGAAATATGCCGGTGATCAACGGCTCGTCTGGGTCGCCCTCGATAAAGCTCACACAGACCTCAACCCCCGCCGTCAAACCGGCAACCGACTCTGCAGACAGCTGGGGCGAGACCGGCAGCCAACAATGGCTGGGCCGTGCACCCTCGCCCTGATAAAGCCAATCGAACTGCACGGCGATGCGTTGGGCCGCGTCGCTGCGAGGTTCGTCGACATTGACCACCCAGCCACGTTGCAGGCTGTTCATCCGAGGCTTCTCGCTTGGACGAAACGCTACGAACGGCGCCTCCCAGGGAATCGCATCAATGCGGTTGCGGTAGTACGGCAACTGCGCCTGACTGCCCGAATGCTCGACCCGGGTCAGCAACCACAGGTGATTCCAGTCAGCAAACGGATGGCCCGACAACGGCATCAGCATGCCGCTACGCAGGTTCGGCAGGTCCGTTTCGCCTGCTGCAACAGGTTTCGGCAATCCATCGTGATGTGCCCCATCGGCATGAGCATGAACCGTGAAACGCCTGACGGCGGGTGCCGTGCCTTGGGTATCAAAGGGTGTGCCGGCACCTGGAGACGAACTGCGCCGAGTGTCGGCAAAGATCAGGTAATGAGCGTGCTTGCGGTGCTGAAAGTGGTAGTGAATCCGCTCTTGCTCGCACAGGCGCTGAAGAAACGCCAAGTCCGACTCACGGTACTGGGTGCAAAATTCCCGCACGGGGTAGTCGTTTCGGAGTTCGAATCGACAGTTTTTTTCGTCTATGCCGTGTTCTTTCAGTACCTGCACCAGAATCTGCGGGACTGACAGGCCGCTGAAAATTCGCTGGCTGCAGCGTTGCGCCAGGAAGGCCAGCTTCGGCCCGAGGCACAGACGCCAGAGCGCCGGCACCGCGTCGTCATGAAGCGGGGCAAGGTCATGAATCTGTCCGTGGATACCGGTGCCCGCGCCTCCAAACCCCAGGTACGCCGAGCGAAACATCAGGCTCGCCATGTCCAGTCGCAGCTCATCGAACTGCAGATCCAGCTGAAAGACAAAGGGCTGGCTGATGGACTCGCAACCGGTAAAGGCGACAACGACAAAGGGTTGGGGCTGACCCGCTATCTCCAGACGAAATGACGGCTCGTTGACGGGATCGAACATCGGCGTTTCTCTACAGGAGGGACGGCCGGGGATTCTCGCTGAGAGACATGGCCGAGTAGAGTGCCGAAGTACAACTTAGGAAATGGCCTACGCGAAATGAAGACCACACAGCGTTGAAAGTGCGTGGGCACGGCAAATCGCTACAAAAATAAAGAAATGCCGTACCAGGTCCTCGGAAAACTCCGCACTACGCGGAGTATTTTCCGACAACCTGGTCACAGCGGTTCGCTACCTCAAGAAGACAGGTAAGACGAACGAGTCAGACCCAGGCGCAAGGCATCGAGGTACTGGGTGCGCTCGGTGGCACTGATTCGAGCGCTGGCCACTTTGTCGCGGTAGTGCGTCATCAGCTCTTCCGGCGACAAGTGCACGTAACGCAGCATGTCTTCGATGGTGTCATGGGTTTCGATACCGGCGTGGTAAACACTGCCGTCGGCATTCTGGTAGATGTTTACCGAGTCGGTGTCACCGAACAGGTTGTGCATGTCACCGAGAATTTCCTGGTAAGCGCCCACCAGGAAAATCCCCAGCAGGTAGTCTTCGCCATCATTGAGCCCGTGTACCGGCAGGCTGGTTTCGATGCTCTGCTCGTCGACGTATTGCTTGATCTTGCCGTCGGAGTCACAGGTCAGGTCTTGCAGCACGGCACGGCGCATCGGCTCTTCATCAAGACGGTGCAGCGGCAGGATCGGCAGGACCTGGCCGATCGCCCAGGTGTCCGGTAGGCTCTGGAATACCGAGAAGTTGCAGATGTATTTGTCGGCCAGCTTGTCGTTGAGTTCGTCGAGCACCTGACGGTGCGAGCGCTGACGGGCTTTCAACGAGTTGTGCAGGCGACGGCAGACAGCGAAGTAGCATTGCTCGGCCAGGGCTTTTTCGGCCAGGGTCAGCTTGCCATCGGCGTACTGGGTGGCCACGTCGCTCATATAGTGAGTCGCGCGCCAGTAGGTTTCGGTGACCATCTCGATATCGGTCGGGCCGAGCAGGTCGACCAGCCATTGCACGGTTTCCGGCAGCTCTTCCTTGTTCTCGATCATCGGCACGTCGTCGTTGTGTTTCTCGACGTCGGTGACCTGCACCACCAGCATGGCGTGGTGAGCGGTCAGCGAACGACCACTCTCGGAGAAGATGTTCGGATGCGGCAGGCTCTGCGCGTCGCAGAATTCCTTGAGCATGCCGACCACGACACCGGCGTAATCGTCCATGTCGTAGTTGATCGAGCTGGCGTTGCGCGAGTGGGTACCGTCGTAGTCGACGCCCAGGCCACCCCCCACGTCGATGTGATCCACCGGCAGGCCAAGGTTGCGCAGTTCGCCGTAGTAACGGATCGCTTCCTTGAAGCCGTGCTGGTAGTCCGCCAGGTTGGCGATCTGCGAGCCCATGTGGAAGTGCAGCAAACGAATGCCCTGATCCAGACCGGCCGCACGGAAGCGCTCGACTACCGACAGCAACTGGGCAGCAGACAGCCCGAACTTGGATTTTTCGCCGCCAGTGTCAGCCCATTTGCTCGATGCCAGGGACGACAGGCGAACCCGCAGGCCGACTTGAGGCTTGACCTTCAGCGAGGCGGCCTCTTCGATCACCAGGCCGACTTCGGATTCTTTCTCGATCACGATGAACACGTTGTGACCCAGCTTCTGGCCCATCAGTGCCAGGCGGATGAACTCACGGTCCTTGTAACCGTTGCAGACGATGGTGCCGCCCTTTGGCGCCAGGGCCAGCACGGCCAGCAGTTCCGGCTTGGAGCCGGCTTCCAGGCCGATGGACACGTTCTGAGTGGCGATGATGTTCTCGATCACCGCTTCCTGCTGGTTAACCTTGATCGGGTACAGCGCGGTGTACTTGCTCTGGTATTCCAGACGCTCGATATTCGCGTCGAAGGCGCCGGTCAGCTGACGGACACGGTCCTGCAGGATGTCCGGGAAGCGCACCAACAGTGGCAAGGACAGGCCGCTTTTGCGCAGCTGTGCGACTTGTTCGAACAGATCGATAGGTGCGCTGCTCGGGCCGTTCGGACGAACTTCTACGCGACCGGCGTCACTGATCGCGAAATACCCGGCCCCCCAATGGCGAATCCCGTAAACACTGCGGCTGTCCGCAACTGTCCATTGGCTGCCATCGTCTTTGCGTGTGCGTCGTACGGACATCGAAGTCCCCTATAAAGAAGTCAAAGAGCGCCACCCGGGTTGAGGGCTGGCGCAGTCTAAAGTGAAAAAATGACGATTAGCCTGCAAGCGGGATAGACCACACTTGCAGCGCTGAGTTTAGAAACCGGTCAGAACAGGCTCTGTGAAAACCATGGAGACGACGTTCAACCTGAATCGATCAGGACTGCATCAAGTCGGGGTGGTTTTCACAGAGGCTGCTAGCCGCCGGATTTCTTCGCTTTGAAACCGTGTTTGATCAGCTCTGCCAAGAGTAGCTCGACATGATCGCCCTGGATCTCGATGATCCCGTCCTTCAACGCACCACCGGTGCCGCAACGTTTCTTCAACGTCGTGGCAAGCTCCTTGAGCGCGTCTTCAGCCAGCGGCACGCCGCTGATCGTGGTCACCGTCTTGCCGCCCCGGCCCTTGCTTTCGCGGCGCACGCGCGCGATGCCGTCGCCGGCCGGGATAACGGTTTGTTTGCAGATGCAGGCTGCCACCGGCTGGCTACAGTCCGGGCAATGTCGACCTGCGTCGGTGGAAAATACCAGGCCACCAAGGGCGGCGAAGGATGCGGCTTTTTTGGCCACCGGCAATCCTCTTGGGAGGACAAAGACTGGTCGCAGCAACTTTGGCAAGTGCTATCGACCGCGAAGCCCCACTCAGGCAGGGGCAGCGCTATGGGCTAGTTAGCCCTGGGGCAAAGCTTGATCGCGAAGGATGTCAACGATAACGCGTGCCGTCAGACAGTACGCGGAGCCATTACGTTCTTCGCGAGCAAGCTCTGCTCCTACAAAGGTCGCGCAGTGTAACGGCAAAAAGCGCACTTGCTAAGAGCCAATCGGCGCCATTTTATAGATCTTTTGCGACGCCCTTCAGAGCGTCACCCCCGCGCGCGCGCAGATAGCGCTTCAACGCCGCCAGAGAGTCCGGGCAGTAAGGCTTCTGCGTGATTTCCTGCATCACCTGTTCGATGGGAATAAAGCGGGCCTGAAGCACTTCTTCCGGCTGCAGGATCAATGGTCCGTCCCAGACTGCCGAAAACGCCGAACACCACAAGCGGTTGCCGGTGTCCTCAAAGAAAAAATGATCATGGGCGGTCAGCTCGACCCCGCTGACGCCCAACTCTTCTTCCAGCTCACGGGCCGCCGATTCGGCATAGGTTTCAGTCGCCAGCACCATGCCGCCCGCCGCCACATCCCAGAACCCGGGATAGATGGCTTTGCTGAACGTGCGCTGATGCACGCACAGTTCACCGGCCGAGTTGAACAGCATGATGTAAGTGCCGCGCCCGATCAGCCCGCGCTCGCGCAAGTCCGAGCGCACCAACGAACCGAGCAGGTTGTCCTGCTCGTCGACCCAGGCGATCCGTTCGGCGTCCGAGGCCGCGCGGTGCGCAGCCTCATTCAGGTTATCGACCATGACTCAGCCCTGATTGAGCAATTGACGCAAATCGATAACTGCCGCGTTGGCCCGCGAGATGTAGTTGGCCATGACCAGCGAGTGGTTGGCCAAAATCCCGAAACCGCTGCCGTTGAGGATCATCGGGCTCCAGACTGTTTCCTGGGAGGCCTCCAGCTCACGAATGATCTGGCGCACGCTGACCGTGGCGTTCTTCTTCGCCAACACATCGGCGAAATCGACTTCAATGGCGCGCAGCAAATGCGACAGTGCCCAGGCCTGACCGCGCGCTTCATAGAATACGTCGTCGATCTGCAGCCAAGGGGTTTCCACCCGCTCTTCATCCAGTTGCGGCACCTGACCCGGCGCCAGGGTTTCGGTTTTCAGCGCGGTGTTCAGCTTGACCCGGCCAACACTGGCCGACAGCCGTTGCGACAGCGAACCCAAACGGGTCGCGACATCACCCAACCAGTTGTTCAGGTTGTCGGCACGCGCATAGAACTGCGCGTTTTTTTGCGTTGGATCGGACAGGCGAGCCTGGTAGCGGCTCAGGGAGTTGATGCCTTCCTGGTACTCCGACTCGCTGGACGGCAGCATCCAGCTCTTGTTGTCAAAGTTGAAACGCGGCTCGGCCTTGGCCAGATCGGCGTCTTCAGCCGATTGCGATTGCGAACGGGCAAAATCTTTACGCAAGGCGCGAGTCAGATCGCGTACCTGCACCAGTACCCCGTATTCCCAGTTCGGCATGTCGTCCAGCCACACGCCTGGTGGAAAACGGTCGTTGGAAATATAGCCACCCGGCTTGTGCAGCAAGGTACCGGCGACGGTCTTGAGGGTTTCGACCGTGGTGTAGCCGATGACCATCTGCTTGCCTTCCTTCTCGGCAGCCAGTTGCGCATTCTGCTGAACCGGGAACAGCGCAGGTTCATGGCTCCAGTACCAGCCCACGGCGAGGACCACCAGCAAATACAGGCCGATCAAGGTGGCCAATGCGCGGCTGAACAGCAGGCCACCTAAATAGCTGCGGGTTGCCGACTTGGGTTCGGCGGCACGTTCAGGCGCGCTGCCTGTGCGGTTCTTCCAGTCCAGCATGGCGATATCCTTTCAATCACTTGAGTTCGTCGGTTCGACCACAACCCTACTCCATCGTGCTTTGTCGCGAGCAGATTAAATCTGCCCGACAGACCGTGGATCGCACAGTGGCCGCGAATCGAGCAGCCACTATAAATGAAGCACAGCGTTGATCCTATGCGACCAGTCGGTCAGGAACTGAATAACGTCGCTTTACAGTTTATTGATGTACGACACTCATGGCATCGGAAAGAGGTGCTAGCATAGAGCCACCAGTCGACCTCAGCATGCACCCTAACTAGTAGTCAGGATATGACCGAGCCAGAAGACCCCAGCCGTGAGCGCCTCAAGCACCACTTTGCCCAGCGGGTAATTCATCAAGCACGTCAGATTCTTGAGATATGGCAGCGCCTGCAACGCTGTGAATGGTCAGGCGCCGACCTGGCAGAGCTGAGTGAAGCGAACCTGCGGCTGCTGCGTTTCGCCGAACGTTTCGAACAACCCGAGCACACCCACCTGGCGCACAGCATCAGCCAGTCGCTTGCAGCCGTCGACGCCAATCGCGGACGCCTGAGCAGCGGGCTGATCACCGACCTCAATCGTCTGATGCAGCGCCTGTCGCGCACTGGCCTGCGGCATGGCGACCAGCTCGAACAAACCTTTTTACCGCCACTGCGCAAGCCGATCTACGTGATGCTGCAAGATCACGACCGCGCCGAGCGACTGGCCAAGCAACTCGAGTTTTTCGGTCTCAGCGCGCAATCGCTGGACAGCGTGGCGGCGTTTCGCTCCTCGATGGTCGAGCGGTTGCCGGCAGCGATTGTCATGGACGTCGACTTCAGCGGCCCCGGCATGGGCCTGCAATTGGCAGCCGAAGCCCAGGAAGGCCTGGAACAGAAACTGCCGCTGCTGTTTTTCAGCCTGCTGGAAACCGACACCCCGACCCGCCTCGCGGCCGTACGCGCCGGCGGCCAGGAGTTTCTGACCGGCACCCTCGAAGCGTCGAGCCTGCTGGAAAAGATCGAAGTGCTGACCTGCGTCGCCCAGTACGAACCTTATAAAGTGCTGATCATCGACGACTCCCGTGCCCAGGCCCTGCACACCGAGCGCCTGCTCAACAGCGCCGGGATCGTCACCCGGACCTTGATCGAGCCGATTCAGGCGATGGCCGAGCTGGCGGATTTCCAGCCGGACCTGATCATCCTCGACATGTACATGCCGGCCTGCACCGGCACCGAACTGGCCAAGGTGATCCGGCACAATGACCGTTACGTCAGCGTGCCGATCATCTACTTGTCGGCCGAAGACGACCTGGACAAGCAGCTCGACGCCATGAGCGAAGGCGGCGACGACTTCCTGACCAAGCCGATCAAGCCGCGTCACCTGATCACCACCGTACGCAACCGAGCAGCCCGGGCGCGCAACCTCAAGGCGCGGATGGTCCGTGACAGCCTGACCGGCCTCTATAACCACACACATATTCTGCAATTGCTCGAAGACTGCAGCTTCCGCGCCCGCCGCGAGAACAAGCCATTGAGTTTTGCGATGCTCGACATTGACCATTTCAAGCGGGTCAACGACAGCCACGGCCACCCCATGGGCGACCGGGTGATCAAGAGCCTGGCACTGTTTCTCAAGCAACGCCTGCGCAAGACCGACTTCATCGGCCGGTATGGCGGTGAAGAGTTCGCCATCGTGATGCCCGACACCGATATCGAATCGGCCTATAAAGTGCTCGATGAAATCCGTCAGCGCTTTGCCGAGATCCACTACCCGGCCCAGCCGCAAGACCTCTGGTGCACCTTCAGTGCCGGCGTGGTGGACCTGCATGAAGAGTGCGACAGCCTGATGATGGCCAGCCAGGCAGACGAGGCGCTGTACCGCGCCAAGGACGCCGGACGCAATCGCGTTCAAGCGGCGCGGTCGTCGAATCAAAGTGCCACTTTTTCACCTGAATCCACTGATTCGGTCATAACCCTGTAACACAAACGCAATAACTTCAGGCACTTACCATTCTGTCGTTGGTAGAACCGCGATGCGCCTGAAGTTGCTGACCAATCTCAATACCCTGCTTCTAGTCGCGGTGTGCCTCGCACTCGGCGCCACACTCTGGTGGTCGCAAAAAGCCCTGGAGCGTCCTTATCTGTTGATGGAGCGCTACCTGGGCCTGTCGCAGCACTTTCAAAATCAAGTGGCGCGTAACGTCGAGGATTACCTGGCCAGCGGCGATGCCTTGCGCCTGAGCAGCGCCAGCCAGGCCATCGAAACCCTGCAAAAAGAACTCGACGAACTGCCGGCCGGTCTGGCTGACAGCGTGCGGCCGAGCCTTGCCAGCCTCGATGACTTCAGCAAGACCGACCTGTTGGCCGCCGGCAAACTGGCGGGTGATCCGCAAGCCTTGCTGCTCCAGGCCGAGCGCGAACTGGGCGCCAGCCTGGAGCAACTCAGCCAATACGCCACCAGCGCCAATACGCCTGCCGCTGCTGCCTATCTTCCACCGCTGCTCGTTGCCTCGCAGCATGTCGGCAAACTCTCGCTGGCCCGGGACAAACTGGTCAGCAGTGGCCGCAGCGAACTGGCGGTCGATGTCGAGCGTGAAGTCAGCAGCATCCGCACTCAGGCCGAGCTGATCGAAGCACTGCCGCTGCTTGGCGTGACCGCCAGCAAAGAATCGAATACCGATGATTTCTCGGCGATGATGGGCCTGGAGAACACTGAAAAAACCGCCGCCGAAGATGCCGGCACCGGTTTCAAGCGTGATCTTGCCAGCCTGCTGACCCGTTACCCCGCCGAACTCGGTCGCACCCGCGAACAGATTCAGAAACGCGCCGACCTCAGCGCCGCTACCCACCTGAAAATTGCCGCCGTGCAGCAGGCCATCGCCGGGCTGGAACCGACCGTGCGCGCGCAGCATGGGCAAATCCAGGGTGAAGTGCGGCTCATGCAGGGCGTAATGATCGGCCTGATCCTGCTGATCGCACTGCTGATCGACACCTTGCAACGTCGCCTCGCCCGGGTGCTGACCAATTTGGCGCCAGCGCTGTCGACCTGGGCTGAAGGCGACTTCAGTCGGGACATCCAGCTCGGCGCAACCAACCGTGAACTGCACGATATTCAAGAATCGCTGAATCGCCTGCGCGCTTATCTGGTGGATCTGGTCGGGACAATCCGGCTGAACGCCGAACAGGTTGCCGGCAGCAGCCGGGTATTGGCCGAACTGAGCAGCGACTTGCACAGCGGTGCCGAACATCAGGCCGGCGACACTGCGCTGATCCGCGACTCGCTTGGTGAGCTGGAAGCGACCATTCAGCAAGTCGCCGGCGATGCCAGCCAGGCTGCCGACGCCAGCCGTCACGCCGGTCTGGCGGTCGAGCACGGGCAAAAGGTCATTGGCTTGAGCCTGACCGGACTGCACGCGCTGGTCGGCGAAGTCCAGGGCAACGCACAAATGATCGAGCATCTGGCCGAAGAGTCGGCCACCATCGGCGGCGTACTGACGGTGATTCGCTCGATTGCCGATCAGACCAACCTCCTCGCCCTGAACGCGGCGATTGAAGCCGCCCGCGCCGGGGAAATGGGCCGCGGTTTTGCGGTGGTTGCCGAGGAGGTTCGCTCGCTGGCGCAACGCACCGCCGGCGCTACCGCAGAAATCCAGACGTTAATTGCCGGCCTGCAACAGGCCGCAAGACAATCGGTAGAAGGCATGCGCGCCCAGGTCGAACATGCCGAAGCCACCGCCAACCAGGCACAAGCCGCTGACGGCGCACTGGATAAAATCGTCGGGGCGATCCAGACCATTGCCGACACCGCGGTGCGCATCGCCGATGTCACGGCGCAACAAAGTGGCGCCGTCAGTGAAATCCGCGATCACAGCGAGCGAATTCATCAGTTGGGTGGGGATAACCTGGTGCGTATCGGTGAAGGCCGCAGTCAGGGCGAGAACCTGCTGGTGCTGGGTGGGCAATTGCATACCGCCGTTCAGGCCTTCCGCGTCTGACACCAACTCTGAGCGACGCTGATCTCTGTGGCGAGGGAGCTTGCTCCCGCTGGGTTGCGCAGCAACCCTGAAACCTGCCACTCGGTTGTTTCAGGCATACCTTGCTCTATGGCTTTGCGACTGCTGCGCCCGAGCGCGGACCGGCCGGCGGGAGCAAGCTCCCTCGCCACAATGAATCATCGAAACCCCTGACTCGGCAGTCATCGGCTCCGTCCGCTATCATGCTCCCACTTTCGATACGCGAGATTGTCATGCGCCGTCTGCTCTGCCTGATGCTGTTAGTGCTGGTCCTGCCGGTGAATGCCGCCGGCCTCTTGGACAGTCGCCCCAGTTCGACCCTGGGCTCGATCAATAACAGCGCCGACTTCCTGCCCGTGCGCGAAGCTTTTCAACTGAGCCTGGTGGAAAGCACACCGCAATCGATCAAGCTGCGCTTCGTCGCTACCGAGGGTTACTACCTCTACCGGCATCGTTTCCAGTTTCACAGCGAGCCCACCGACATTGGCCTGGGCGCCGCGCAACTGCCTTCAGGCGAAAAAAAGCACGACGAATACTTCGGCGATGTCGAGGTCTACCACGGCATTCTCGACGTCGACCTGCCACGCAGCAGCGCCGATCAGAGGGCTTTCACGTTGGCCGTCACCTACCAGGGCTGCGCCGATAAAGGCCTGTGTTATCCACCGGAAACCGAACGCCTGAAAATCGACGGTGCAGCCATTACCCCTCCAGCCAGTGCCGCAGGCTGGAGCTGGCGCGAACTGGCGCTGTTCTTCCTGGCGGGCCTTGGCCTGACGTTTACCCCTTGCGTGCTGCCGATGCTGCCAATTCTCTCCGGTGTGGTGTTGCGCGGTCAGGTCGGCGGACTGCGCGGTTTTAATCTGTCGCTGGCCTACGTCTTGCCAATGGCCGCCTGTTTCGCCGTGCTCGGCGCGCTGATGGGGCTGTTCGGCGCCCAGCTCAACCTTCAGGCACGCCTGCAATCGGCGTGGGTGTTGGCGCCGTTTGCCTTGTTCTTCGCGGTGTTTGCCTTAGCGATGTTCGGGGTGTTCGAACTGAAACTACCCCACGCGATCAGCAGCCGCCTGGACCGCATTGCCGGCCGCACCGAAGGGGGATCGCTGTGGGGCGCGGCCGTGCTCGGCGTGGTGTCGAGCCTGTTGGTCTCGCCGTGTGTATCTGCACCGTTGGCCGGAGCACTGCTGTATATAAGCGCCAGCGGCGATGCGCTGGGCGGCGCGCTGAAGCTGTTCGTTCTGGGCCTGGGGATGGGCGCGCCATTGTTGCTGGTCGCCACTGGCGGCGCGGCCTGGCTGCCGAAAAGCGGCCCATGGCTGATCTACGTGAAAAATGCGATTGGCGTGTTGTTGCTGGGGTTGGCAATCGGTTTGCTGAGCCGGGTATTGCCGGGGCCCATCACCTTGCTGCTGATCGGTCTGCTGGCGGTCGGGGTCGGCTTGTTTCTCGGGGCGCTGGAGCTTGGCTATAAACCGCCGCGAAAACGCCTCGGTCAATTGCTCGGGATACTCCTGGTGTTTTATGGGTTGGCGTGTTGGTACGGCGCCTTCAGCGGCCAGGCCGATCCGCTCAATCCGATCAGCCAGCCAAAAGTCATCAATGTTCCTGGCAGCGCTCAAGCGCAAAACCCGAGTGAATGGCAAACCATCAGCACCCCGGCGGAACTCGATCGCGTGCTCACTGAAGCAAAATCCGCCAACACCCCGCTGCTGCTCGACTGGTACGCCGACTGGTGCATCAGCTGCAAAGTCATCGAGCACGAGGTGCTTAACGACAGCAACGTCGTTGAACGCCTTAAAGGTTATCGACTGGTTCGCTTCGACATCACCGCCAGCAACGCTGAACAACGCGCCTTGCTCGATCGTTACAAGCTGTTCGGACCACCGGCGCTGATGTTTTTCGGCAAGGATGGCAAGGAACGTGGCGATGTGCGGGTGATTGGCGAGATCAACGCCAGGGACTTCGCCGAACGTGTCGCTAAAGCGAATGACCAGATTTAATCAGTTGGTCACATAAATCGCGCAATCATCGGTCATTGTGCTGCCTATTGCAGAGAACTGGACAGTCACAAACGCTTTGCGGCATAGTCGCCGGGTTCTGATAACTGCACACAGATAACAAGGAACAGCCGATGGCGACCCTACTGGTTTTGCACGGACCCAACCTGAACCTGCTCGGCACCCGCGAACCGGGCGTCTACGGGGCTGTGACCCTGGCCGAGATCAATCAGGACCTGGAACAACGCGCGCGCAATGCCGGCCACCATTTGCTCTACCTGCAAAGCAACGCCGAGTATGAATTGATCGACCGCATTCACGCCGCTCGCGGCGAGGGTGTGGATTTCATTTTGATCAATCCAGCAGCTTTTACGCATACAAGTGTCGCATTACGTGACGCGCTGCTGGCGGTGAGCATCCCATTCATCGAAGTGCATTTGTCTAACGTGCACAAACGCGAACCTTTCCGCCATCACTCTTACTTCTCCGACGTTGCGGTGGGAGTGATCTGCGGCCTTGGCGCCAGCGGTTATCGACTGGCCCTGGAGGCCGCCCTGGAACAGCTTGAAAGACAGGCAACGGCTTGAACAACAAGCGTTAAACGCCCCTGACCGACCCTTGGGAGTTGATGATTCATGGATATCCGTAAAGTTAAGAAACTGATCGAACTGCTGGAAGAGTCCGGCATCGACGAGCTCGAGATCAAGGAAGGCGAAGAGTCCGTACGTATCAGCCGCCACAGCAAAACCCCGGCTCAGCAGTACTACGCTCCTGCGCCAATGCACGCTCCGGCTCCGGCACCTGTCGCTGCTGCCGCGCCTGCTGCTGCCGCTGCACCTGCTGCTCCCGCTGCGCCAGCGCTGAACGGCAACGTTGCCCGTTCGCCAATGGTGGGCACGTTCTATCGCAAATCTTCGCCGTCCTCGCCGTCCTTCGTTGAAGTTGGCCAGAGCGTGAAGAAAGGCGACACCCTGTGCATCGTCGAAGCCATGAAGATGATGAACCACATCGAAGCTGAAACCAGCGGTGTGATCGAATCCATCCTCGTCGAAGACGGCCAGCCGGTTGAGTACGACCAACCGCTGTTCACCATCGTTTGAACCGCGGAGAGCCAACGATGTTGAAACCTGCGAAGTTGGAAAAAGTTCTGATCGCCAACCGCGGTGAAATCGCCCTGCGGATCCTGCGTGCCTGCAAAGAGATGGGCATCAAGACCGTCGCCGTTTACTCCAAGGCCGACAAGGAGCTGATGCACCTGGGCCTGGCAGACGAATCGGTTTGCATCGGTCCGGCATCGGCCGCGCACTCTTACCTGCACATCCCGGCGATCATCGCCGCTGCTGAAGTGACCGGCGCCACCGCCATTCACCCAGGCTACGGTTTCCTCGCGGAAAACGCCGACTTCGCCGAACAGGTGGAAAACTCCGGCTTCGCCTTCATCGGCCCGAAAGCTGAAACCATCCGCCTGATGGGCGACAAGGTTTCGGCCAAGCACGCCATGATCGCTGCCGGCGTACCAACCGTTCCAGGTTCCGACGGCCCGCTGCCGGAAGACGAAGAAACCGCTCTGCGCATTGGTCGCGAAGTCGGTTACCCGGTGATCATCAAAGCCGCTGGCGGCGGTGGTGGTCGCGGCATGCGCGTTGTGCACAAAGAAGAAGACCTGATCTCCTCGGCAAAACTGACCCGCTCCGAAGCTGGCGCGGCGTTCGGCAACCCGATGGTCTATCTGGAAAAATTCCTGACCAACCCACGTCACGTGGAAGTTCAGGTACTTTCCGATGGCCAGGGCCACGCTATCCATCTGGGTGACCGCGATTGCTCGCTGCAACGTCGCCACCAGAAGGTTCTCGAAGAAGCACCGGCACCGGGCATCGACGAGAAGGCTCGCCAGGAAGTCTTCGCTCGCTGCGTCAAGGCGTGCATCGACATCGGTTACCGTGGCGCCGGGACTTTCGAGTTCCTGTACGAGAACGGCAGCTTCTACTTCATCGAGATGAACACTCGTGTCCAGGTAGAGCACCCGGTTTCGGAAATGGTCACCGGCATCGACATCGTCAAGGAGATGCTCAGCATCGCCGCCGGCAACCCGCTGTCGTTCACCCAGGATGACGTGGTCATCCGCGGTCACGCGCTGGAATGCCGAATCAACGCCGAAGACCCGAAAACCTTCATGCCAAGCCCAGGCACGGTCAAGCATTTCCATGCCCCGGGCGGCAACGGTGTGCGGGTTGATTCGCACCTGTACAGCGGCTACGCCGTTCCGCCGAACTACGATTCGTTGATCGGCAAACTGATCACTTACGGGGCAACCCGTGAAGAAGCCATGGCGCGCATGCGCAATGCGCTGGACGAAATCGTGGTCGACGGGATCAAGACCAACATCCCGCTGCACCGCGACCTGACCCGCGATGAAGGCTTCTGCAAAGGTGGAGTCAACATCCACTACCTGGAACACAAGCTGGCTGCACAACACTAAAGCTTGATCCAGACCAACAAAGCCGCTTTCGAGCGGCTTTGTTGTATCCGGGATTACTGAATGCAGAACCCTTGTGGCGAGGGAGCTTGCTCCCGCTCGGTTGCGAAGCAGCCGCAAACCATCCAACAGTTGTGTCCCAGGTAAAACCGAGGCGCCCATTTTTGGACCGCTTCGCGCTCCAGCGGGAGCAAGCTCCCTCGCCACAGGTATATCCCTGGCAAGCCGGTCGTCTTCTGCGCCGCTCTCGCGTAAACTTACGCGCTTCTCGCAGCCCGCCAGGCTGCACATTACATTTTTCAAAGGTGCCCGCCATGCCTTGGCTGCAAGTCCGTCTCGCCATCAGCCCAGAACAAGCCGAAACCTACGAAGACGCCTTCCTTGAAGTCGGCGCCGTCTCGGTGACCTTCATGGACGCCGAAGATCAGCCGATCTTCGAGCCGGAACTGAACACCACCCCACTGTGGTCGCACACCCATCTGCTGGCCCTGTTCGAAGGTGGCACCGAAGCCGCCAGCGTGCTGGCTCACCTTGAGCTGCTGACCGGCAGCCCGCTGCCCGAGCATCACAGCGAAGTCATTGAAGACCAGGACTGGGAACGCAGCTGGATGGACAACTTCCAGCCAATGCGCTTCGGTCAGCGCCTGTGGATCGTCCCGAGCTGGCACGCTGCGCCCGAGCCTGATGCGGTCAACCTGCTGCTCGATCCGGGCCTGGCGTTCGGCACCGGGACCCACCCGACCACCGCCTTGTGCCTGGAATGGCTCGACGGCCAGGACCTGAAGGACTGCCACGTACTGGACTTCGGCTGCGGCTCGGGGATCCTCGCGATCGCTGCCCTGCTGCTGGGCGCCAAGGAAGCGGTCGGCACCGACATCGACGTGCAGGCACTGGAAGCCTCCCGCGACAACGCCGGGCGCAACAACATCGACCCAGCGCTGTTCCCGCTGTACCTGCCTCAAGATTTGCCGCAAGTGCAGGCCGACGTACTGGTCGCCAACATTCTCGCCGGACCACTGGTCTCCCTGGCCCCGCAACTCTCCAGCCTGGTCAAGCCCGGCGGTCGCCTGGCACTGTCGGGCATCCTCGCCGAGCAAGGCGCGGAAGTCGCAGAGGCTTATGCCAAGGACTTTGAGCTGGACCCGATTGCCAATCGCGATGGCTGGGTGCGCATCACCGGCCGTCGGCGCTAAAATGAGCGCCTGCATACTCCGGATAGCCGCATGACCGATAGCTTCGTCACCCAGTGCCCGCATTGCCAGACCAGTTTCCGCGTCAGCCACGCCCAATTGAGCGTCGCCCGCGGAGTGGTTCGCTGCGGCTCTTGCCTGCAAGTGTTCAATGCTGCACGGCAGTTGCTCGAGCAACGCATGGGCAAGGAAGCTATCGCCCTCACGACCCCGCCACCAGTTGAGCCGCCTACGCAGCGGGCCATCAGCCAGAAGCAGTGGACAGCCGCCGAACTGGATCTGGACAGCCTCGACCTTGACGAAGAACTCGCCAAGCTTGAACAACGGGAAATCCAGCCGACCAAAGAGTTCGGCCATCATGAGCGCAAGCACAAGGAAGACTCGCTGAGCGCCCGTCGGGATACGCCCGAAGGTGAAGAGCCTTGGTCCGACAGCCTGTTCAGCGATTCAGCCGCCGAACGCGCGCTGGCCAGCGAAAACACACACGCACCGGCCGAGAACCATCGATCGGCAGACATCGCCGACGAGCCGGAAAAACCCTCGCGCACCGAACCCTCGCTGTCGCTCGAACTGGTCGACCTGGACGATGAGCCAGAGGCACCGCAGCTGCGCCTGGACCAGCCATTCGAAACGCCAGAGCCTGCAACGAAACACGAACGCCTGTCCGCGACCGACGACGACCTCGACGACGAAGCGCACGAGGTCGAGCCCGTACGCAAGAAGCGCACGCGCAACGAACCAGCCATGCATGACGAGGTGCTGCAGGACCTGATCGACGACCCGCTGCAACTCGACTGGCAAAAACGCCGCTCACCCTGGGGTCGCCGATTCTTTTGGAGCCTGATGGTCCTGCTGGGCGCAGCAGCCCTTGCCGGCCAGTACATTGCCTATCACTTCGACGAACTGGCCCGCCAGGATCAATACCGCCCCTGGTTCCAGCAACTGTGCCCGCAGATTGGCTGCAGCGTGCCGTCCAAGGTCGATATCGCGAAAATCAAAAGCAGCAATCTGGTGGTGCGTAGCCACCCGGACTTCAACGGCGCGCTGATAGTCGACGCGATCATCTACAACCGCGCGTCGTTCTCGCAGCCATTCCCATTGCTGGAACTGCGCTTTGCCGACCTCAATGGCCACCTGATCGCCAGCCGCCGCTTCAAACCGGGCGAGTACCTCAATGGCGACCTCGCGGACCTCGCAGAAATGCCGCCGCAAACACCGATCCATATTGCCCTGGACATCCTCGATCCCGGCCCAAAAGCCGTGAACTACAGCCTGAGCTTCCACTCGCCCGAGTGAATCGCTTCACTCGGCGCCGGGTCTCGCGCCGTTGACGGCAATTTTCCGACTCCCGGCGCCTCGAACCAAACTGATGGCAATAACAGAATAACTGTTCAGATTTTATCCAATTCAGCCTTTATCCAGTCATCGAGAGCGGGTATCATGCCAACCCTTTTTCGAACTCTCATGATCCGACCCCACAACAGGGAAGTCCTATGTCGGCGGTACGCATCGGCCCATATACATTGCACAACGGCTTGATTCTCGCCCCGATGGCGGGAGTCACCGACCAGCCCTTTCGTCAGCTGTGCAAACGACTGGGCGCAGGGCTTGTAGTCTCGGAAATGGTCACCAGCGACATGAGTTTGTGGAACACCCGCAAATCGCGTCTGCGCATGGTCCACGAAGGCGATCCCGAGCCACGCTCGGTACAGATCGCCGGTGGCGATGCACAGATGCTGGCGGAGGCAGCACGCGCCAACGTCGAGTTGGGCGCCCAGATTATTGATATCAACATGGGATGTCCGGCCAAGAAGGTCTGCAACAAGGCCGCCGGCTCCGCGTTACTGAAAGATGAAGAATTGGTGACCGAGATCCTGCACGCCGTCGTGGCGGCGGTTGATGTGCCGGTCACGCTGAAGATCCGCACGGGCTGGGACCGTGCGAACAAGAATGGTCTGACGGTGGCGAAGATCGCCGAACAGGCAGGCATTACGGCACTGGCGGTGCATGGCCGGACCCGTGCCGATCTGTACACCGGTGAAGCCGAGTACGACACCATTGCCGCGATCAAGCAGGCGGTGTCGATTCCGGTCTTCGCCAATGGCGATATCGACTCGCCCGAGAAGGCCCGGCACGTGCTTGACGCGACCGGTGCCGATGGCCTGCTGATAGGCCGGGCTGCCCAGGGGCGGCCATGGATTTTTCGTGAGATCGAGCATTATCTGCGTACCGGCGAAAAACTCCCGGCACCGGAACTGATCGAGGTGGAACGTATTCTGCTTGAGCATCTGGCCGCGCTCCATGCTTTCTATGGAGATGTCATGGGCGTACGCATCGCCCGCAAGCATGTCGGCTGGTATCTCGCAACCCTGCCGGGCGCCAGGGAGTTTCGCGCCCACTTCAATCGTTTGGATGGTACGGAAACACAATGCGCCAACGTTCGGGAGTTTTTCGCCGAGCGCTACAAGAGCCTGACAGGGGACGGAGAAGGGGTGGCCGCATGACGATGATGACCGAGACTTTAGTGAGTGGAACAGCACCCGTGAGCGACAACGTAAATTTGAAACAGCACCTCAATACACCGAGCGAAGAAGGCCAGACCCTTCGCGGGAGTGTCGAGAAGGCGCTGCACAATTATTTCGCCCACCTTGAAGGCGCTGCCGTCACGGATGTGTACAACCTGGTGCTCTCCGAAGTCGAGGCTCCCCTGCTCGAAAGCGTGATGAACTACGTCAAGGGCAATCAGACCAAGGCCAGTGAGCTGCTGGGACTGAACCGCGGCACCTTGCGCAAGAAACTCAAGCAGTACGATTTGCTGTAAGCATTCAATCAAACCAGAAAGGCGCCCGCGTAAAACCGGTCGCCTTTTTTGCTGACTTCCTTTGCTTTTGATGGAAATTGAGATGACCGACCAGACCACCCGCCTGCCGATCCGCCGCGCCTTGATCAGCGTTTCCGACAAGACCGGGATCCTCGAATTCGCCAAGGAACTCGAAGCCCTCGGCGTCGAGATCCTCTCCACCGGCGGGACGTTCAAGCTGCTGCAGGACAATGGCGTAGCCGCTGTGGAAGTCGCGGATTACACCGGTTTCGCAGAAATGATGGACGGTCGGGTGAAAACCCTGCACCCGAAAATCCACGGCGGGATCCTCGGTCGTCGCGGTATCGACGACGCGATCATGAACGAGCACGGCATCAAGCCGATCGATCTGGTCGCCGTTAACCTCTACCCGTTCGAAGCCACCATCAACAAGCCAGGTTGCGACCTGCCGACCGCCATCGAGAACATCGATATCGGCGGCCCGACCATGGTCCGCTCCGCTGCCAAGAACCACAAAGACGTGGCCATTGTGGTGAACGCCAGCGATTACGCCAGCGTGCTGGAAAACCTCAAGGCCGGTGGCCTGACCTACGCTCAGCGTTTCGACCTGATGCTCAAGGCCTTCGAACACACCGCGGCCTATGACGGCATGATCGCCAACTACATGGGCACCGTGAACCAGGCGGCTGAAACCCTCACCACCGAAGGTCGCAGCGAGTTCCCGCGCACCTTCAACAGCCAGTTCATCAAGGCTCAGGAAATGCGCTATGGCGAGAACCCGCACCAGAGCGCGGCGTTCTACGTTGAAGCCAAGCCCGCCGAAGTCGGCATCGCTACCGCGACCCAACTGCAAGGAAAAGAACTGTCGTACAACAACGTGGCCGACACCGACGCTGCGCTGGAATGCGTGAAGAGCTTCGTCAAACCGGCCTGCGTGATCGTCAAGCACGCCAACCCGTGCGGCGTTGCCGTGAGCCCGGACGCTGAAGGCGGTATTCGCCAGGCGTACGAACTGGCTTACGCCACCGACACCGAATCGGCTTTCGGCGGCATCATCGCGTTCAACCGCGAACTGGACGCTGAAACTGCCAAAGCCATCGTCGAGCGTCAGTTCGTCGAAGTGATCATCGCCCCATCGGTCAGCGATGAAGCCCGCGCCATCGTTGCCGCCAAGGCCAACGTTCGCCTGTTGGCCTGCGGCCAATGGTCGGCGGATCGTGCCCCGGCCTGGGACTACAAGCGCGTCAATGGCGGCTTGCTGGTACAGAGCCGCGACATCGGCATGATCGACAGCAAAGACCTGAAGGTTGTGACCAAGCGCGCACCGACCGAGCAAGAGATCAACGACCTGATCTTCGCCTGGAAAGTCGCCAAGTATGTCAAATCCAATGCCATCGTCTACGCCAAGAACCGTCAGACCATCGGTGTCGGCGCTGGCCAGATGAGCCGCGTGAACTCTGCGCGCATCGCCGCCATCAAAGCTGAACATGCTGGCCTGCAAGTACAGGGCGCGGTCATGGCCTCGGACGCGTTCTTCCCGTTCCGCGACGGCATCGACAACGCCGCCAAGGTTGGCATCACTGCGGTGATCCAGCCGGGCGGCTCGATGCGTGACAACGAAGTGATTGCAGCCGCTGATGAAGCCGGTATCGCGATGGTATTCACCGGCATGCGCCACTTCCGTCACTGATTATTGCTCTTGTGGGAGCAAAGCTTGCTCGCGATGGGTTCACTGCGGTGCATCAGCGAGACCAAGGTGATGCCATCGCGGGCAAGCCTTGCTCCTACAGGTACGGCGTGACGGCAGATGTCGTACGCCGATAGGCGGGCAGCCGAGGCTGCCCCACAGAATTAGCGTCATCCGAGGTTTTTGAAATGAATGTTTTGATCATTGGCAGCGGTGGCCGTGAACACGCCCTGGCCTGGAAAGTCGCTCAGGATCCGCGCGTACAGAAAGTCTTCGTAGCCCCGGGCAACGCCGGCACTGCCATTGAAGCCAAGTGCGAGAACGTCGCTATCGACGTGCTGGCCCTTGAGCAGTTGGCCGACTTCGCCGAGAAAAACGTCTCCCTGACCATCGTCGGTCCGGAAGTCCCGCTGGTCGCAGGCGTAGTCGATCTGTTCCGCAAACGCGGCCTGGACTGCTTCGGCCCAACCGCTGGCGCCGCCCAGCTGGAAGGTTCCAAGGCATTCACCAAGGACTTCCTGGCTCGCCACAAGATCCCGACGGCCGACTACCAGAATTTCACCGAGATCGAGCCTGCCCTGGCTTATCTGCGTGAAAAAGGTGCGCCGATCGTGATCAAGGCCGACGGCCTGGCAGCCGGTAAAGGCGTGATCGTCGCCATGACCCTGAGCGAAGCCGAAGACGCCGTACGCGACATGCTCGCCGGCAACGCTTTTGGCGACGCCGGTTCGCGCGTGGTCATCGAAGAGTTCCTCGATGGCGAAGAAGCCAGCTTCATCGTCATGGTCGACGGCAAGAACGTGCTGCCGATGGCCACCAGCCAGGACCACAAACGTGTTGGCGACGCCGACACCGGCCCGAACACGGGCGGCATGGGTGCCTACTCCCCTGCCCCGGTGGTCACCAGCGAAGTTCACCAGCGCGTCATGGACCTGGTGATCTGGCCAACCGTGCGTGGCATGGCCGAAGAAGGCAACGTCTACACCGGCTTCCTCTATGCTGGTCTGATGATCGACAAAGCCGGCAACCCGAAAGTCATCGAGTTCAACTGCCGTTTCGGCGACCCCGAGACCCAACCGGTAATGCTGCGCCTGCAGTCGAGCCTGGTATTGCTGGTCGAAGCGGCGCTGGCACAGGCACTGGACAAGGTCGAAGCTCAGTGGGATCCACGTCCAAGCGTCGGTATCGTACTGGCTGCTGGCGGCTACCCGGGCGATTACGCCAAGGGCGCCGTGATCGAAGGCCTGGATGCCGCCGCTGCGCTGGAAGGTAAAGTCTTCCACGCCGGTACCGCACTCAAGGACGGCAAGGTTGTGACGGCCGGTGGTCGGGTACTTTGCGCCACCGCCATGGGCGCAAGCGTCGATGCCGCCCAGCAGCAGGCCTACAAGCTGGCCGCCAAAATCAACTGGGAAGGCTGTTTCTACCGCAAGGACATTGGCTACCGCGCCATTGCCCGTGAGCGTGGCGAAAATCAGGAATAAGCTATCCATTCGGCTAGGCAGGGGCCTATGGCCCTTGCCGTACTATTCCGGCGCCGCGCATAGTTATAATCTGGAATCAACCTACGAAGGGATTTCGCCGTGCGCTGGCTCAGGATTGCCATAGGCTTCACCGTCACTCTGCTGACCCTGCTCTGCATGCTCCCGGCCCAGGCCGCGCAAGGCAGTGGCTGGGCAGTATTGCTCGACGAACAGGCAGACCTGCAACTGAGCGATATCCGCTCGGCTCGCTACACCAACCAATTCAGCCCGATTGAACTCGACCAGATCACCGCCGCCGAACCCAGTGGCGCGTTGTGGCTGCGTTTCAAGCTCAGTCCCGGCAAACACGAACAACTGCTGCGCATCTTCGCCCCCGATTTGTCGCACCTGAACCTCTACGTTCTGGATGGCGACACGCTGGTCGAGCAATTGACCAGCGGCAACGAGCAACCGCAGAGCGAGCGACCACTCCCCAGCAGCGACTTCATGTTGCCGCTTCCACAAAGCGACAAACCCCTCGACGTCTATCTGCGACTGGTTTCCGAACACGAGTTGCGCCCCTATATCACCCTGCAATCTGCAGTGATGGTGGCGGCGAACCAGAACCAGACGCTGATCTATGGCCTGTTTTTTGGCTGCATCGCGATGCTGATCCTGTACAACCTCACGCGCTACGGCTATAGCCGCTCGCGCAGCAGCGTCTGGCTGGCAGCGTGCGAGGGACTGTTACTGCTCAGCCTGGTGCTGTTGTTGAACCTGGCTGGCCCATGGCTTCCCGACTGGCATGCCGTGCAAACACCCGGCGCCTACCTGGCGCTACTGCTGACAGCCCCTTGCGGCCTGATGTTCGCCTACCGCTTCTTTGCCCCGCTGGGCCCACATCCTCTAAACAAATTGCTGCTGGGGGACATCCTGTTCATTGTCCTGTGCAGCCTGCTGTTGCTGTTCGTCGACACTCTGCCGCTGAACATCATCACCTATGCGCTGGTGGCCCTGGCGGGCCTGAGCATGCTCTTTGTCAGCGCCTATCACTGGCAAAAGGGTTATCGGCCGGCACGCCTGTTCGTGGCTGCGATGGTGGTGTTCAACGTCGGCACGCTGATCATTCTGCCGGCGCTGCTGGGGCTGACCCTGGTTGCACCGCAAGGCCTGATCATGACCTTGATGGCCTTCATCTGCATCTGCGGCGTGCTGATGAGCATCGCCTTGAGCGAACGCCAGCGCAGCATCACCGAAGACCGCTTCAGCGTCAGCCGTGACCTGGCAGCAAGTAATGCCGAGATCAATGCCAAAGCCGAATTCCTGGCAAAGATCAGCCACGAAATCCGCACCCCGATGAATGGCGTGCTGGGCATGACCGAACTTCTGTTGGGCACCCCGCTGTCGGTCAAACAACGCGACTACGTACAAACCATCCATAGCGCCGGCAATGAACTGCTGACGTTAATCAACGAAATCCTCGACATCTCCAAGCTCGAGTCCGGACAAATCGAACTCGACGATGTGCAGTTCGACCTCAACGCACTGATCGAAGACTGCCTGAGCATCTTCCGCGCCAAGGCCGAACAACAGAACGTCGAGCTGATCAGCTTCATCCAGCCACAGGTCCCTCGCGTGATCAGCGGCGACCCGACGCGTCTGCGCCAGACACTGCTGAGCCTGCTGGAAAACGCCCTGAAGAAAACCGACGAAGGCGAAATCCTGATCGTCGTTGCCCTCGACGAACGCAGCCACAAACCGCGCCTGCGCATTGCCGTGCAAGACAGCGGGCAACCCATGGATGCCGAAGAACGAGAAGCCCTGCTGCATGCCGAACTGCACAGCAAGAACTTCCTTTCCGCCACCCGCCTGGGCGGTAACCTGGGGCTGGTAATCGCCCGCCAATTGATTCTGCTGATGCACGGCGAATTCGGCATCAAGAGCGGCAGCAATCAGGGCAGCACACTGTGGCTGACCTTGCCGCTGGACCCCGAGCGCCTCGAACACCCGACCTCCGATCTCGATGGCCCGCTGCAAGGCGCACGGGTGCTGGTGGTGGATGACAATGACACCTGCCGAAAAGTCCTGGTGCAGCAATGCAGCGCCTGGGGGCTGAACGTCAGCGCCGTACCTTCCGGCAAGGAAGCCCTCGCCCTGCTGCGCACCAAGGCGCACCTGCGTGACTACTTCGACGTGGTCCTGCTCGACCAGAACATGCCCGGCATGACCGGCATGCAACTGGCGGCGAAGATCAAGGAAGACCCGAGCCTGAATCACGACATTCTGCTGATCATGCTCACCGGCATCAGCAACGCGCCGAGCAAGGTCATCGCACGCAATGCCGGGATCAAACGCATCCTCGCCAAGCCCGTGGCCGGCTACACCCTCAAGACCACGCTGGCGGACGAACTGAGCCAACGCAGCAAAGGCCTGGCGGTCTCGCAGCAACTGCCGAGCGGCGCGCCTGCGGCGGTCAAGGTGCCGAGCGATTTCCGCATTCTGGTGGCCGAAGACAACAGCATTTCAACCAAAGTGATTCGCGGCATGCTCGGCAAGCTCAACCTTCAGCCGGACACCGCCTGCAATGGCGAAGAAGCGTTGAAAGCGATGAAGGCCCAGCGCTACGACCTGGTGCTGATGGACTGCGAAATGCCAATCCTCGATGGCTTCTCCGCCACCCAGCAATTGCGTGCCTGGGAGGTCGGCAACCAGCGAACTCGCACACCGGTAGTAGCACTGACCGCACACATCCTGGCCGAACACAAAGAACGCGCACGCCAGGCCGGCATGGATGGCCATATGGCCAAGCCCGTCGAGCTTTCACAACTGCGCGAACTGATCGAGCATTGGGTCGCGCAGCGCGATCAGCAGAATCAGGCAACGGCTCAAACGTCCTGAGCCGACAGACCCCGCAGCGCCTGATAGACTCCTCCTCGACTTCCCTCGCCAGTGAGCTTGCCCCATGCTCCACGTGTTGTTCAGTGTTTACCTGAAGATGCTGGTGCTCTACAGCCCCTTCTTCGTGTTGTCCTGCTTCATCAGCCTGACCCGCGGTTATTCGCGCAAGGAACAACGTCGACTGGCCTGGAATGTCGCCCTCGCGACCCTGGTTTCCAGCGTGCTGTTGTATTTGTTCGGGCGGGTGATTTTCAGCGTGTTCGGCATCACCGTAGACGCCTTCCGCATTGGCGCCGGCAGTGTGCTGTTCATTTCGGCACTGGGCATGGCTCAGGGCAAGTCAGCGGTCCAGACCGACAACGTGCAGCAAGACGTGACCATCGTCCCGCTGACCATTCCGCTCACTGTCGGCCCCGGCACCATCGGGGCCTTGCTGGTGATGGGCGTCAGCCAGCCGCACTGGGACGACAAACTCACCGCCATCCTCAGCATCGCCATGGCCAGCCTGACCGTCGGCGTGGTGCTGTACCTGTCCAACCGTATCGAACGGATTCTCGGTGACCAGGGTTTGCAGATTGTCAGCCGGTTGATGGGGTTGTTTGTGTGTGCACTGGCAGCGCAGATTATCTTTACCGGGGTCAAAGGGTATCTGGTGCCTTAGTTCGTCGTTCATCACGAGATTGCCCATCGAAAAACAAGGCCTTGTTGTTAAAGCACAAGGCCTTGCCAATGTTGATCAAACCAAACGACTCAGAGCTTCAGTTTCCTCACCAGGATCTTGTCTGAGTAAGCGTCGATTTTCTCGTGAACCCGTCCACGGTAGTTTTCAAACACCTCCCGATTGAAAGCAAAAACGCCGCCATCCGGGATGATGACCACTTCTTTGCCGAACTCACTCCAGAAAAAGAAGTCATCCTCAATCACGTTGGTGCTATAGCGCAATCCGTACAGGCAGACGACCACGTCGCCGGAATCAAGACGTTCGCAAGGTGCACATTTGAGAATACCCGACCCACTGTTCGCGACGTTGCCGCGAAAGAAGTTCCAGGCAAACTCGTCCAGCCTCAACGCCGCGTAAGTTTCCTCAACAAGCTGACCTAAGCGTTCCACCCCCAAGCGGCCGATGATGGTATGGCTGATGCTCAGCAGTTGATTGACATTCGACACCCTCAACGGCTCAGAGGGGACGATAGTTTTGAGTGTGAAGCCAGCCTTCAACAACCGCCCCTGGTAATAATCGAACCAGACTTTTTTTGATACTTGCCCTGGGTATTTATCAGTCGCTGCCAGTTCCGCATACAGCAAACAGTCCTGTATATCCTGTTGGTCCTGCGGGCAAACTTCGGACGCAAAGGATAACACGCAGCTACCCACCACTACAGCATCAGCAAGCACTGACATATTGAACACCCCGTTCATCTACGCTAAATAAACCACCCCCTATTGAAAGCCTCTTTCGGCCTTACTAGCCTGCAATCTTTTTAAACAGATCATCACCGAACTGGTTAATGTAGTTATGAACCTGCTGACGCTTTCGATCAAACGCACGTTTATTAAACTTTCTAATGCCTGCCGCTTGAAAAAGGTGAACCCCCTCTGTCTTGAAAGTAAAAAACAGAAATTCGCCATCGTAGTCTTTACTGAACACATCCAGGCCGCCCATGACCATTGCCATACCACCACCAGGGGCAACAATACAAGGAACTGCTTTGAAGCTGACAACCGAACTTTCCTTGCTTCCGGCGTCCACGATTTTCAGCGTTGCCTTATCGCCCTTGAGCTTGTCAAAGCCCGACGCTACCAGGTTCAATACATTTCCAGAGCCCGCACTGATGACAGTCTCAAGCACTTGCAGCAATGCTTCGTTCATGCTCAGCGTCAGCTTTTTGGAGTCATACTTCTTATACGTGTAGCTTTCTGTGACCCAGCCAATCGCCGACAAGGCTTCGTTATAAGCCATATATCGCTGCTCTTGCGAAGTTTCGACAGGCAGTTTTCTGACGACGGCTTCGGCAAAAGCCTGGCTATCCAGTGCATCCTGCTTATCATCTTCGCTAAGCCGTTCCTCAAATACCACAAGGGATGGGCCGACGACCGACGCATCAATTCCCTGCGCAGCACCATTCAGCGAAACACTGCCGCTCTTGGCAAACATCCTGAGTCGGGGACGCGCGAAAACTTCAGCTAACTGAGCCTCGATTCGCTCAAAGTATTTATCCTGCACAGCCTCAGAGAAAGGGACATCCGCAACATTAATTATTTCGTTTCCCATATGAACATCCTTAGTAAATACTCGCCGCTCCATGCGACAGAAACAAAACTAAGGCACTCGACTTCAATCGTCAAACGCATTCACAGAAGCAACTTATTCCAATAGTTACCAACCTCCATGCAGCTCCAACAGCAAGCCATAGCCAGAGCACATAAAAGTGCGCTATTTATTAGCGGTGTTAGTTGTGAAAACCACTGTGAAAACGCAGGCGACCTCGGCGTGAGGTCGCCGTTATTCAGGAGACCGGCTTGGTTGAATACCAGCGTGGCGTATAAACCCACTCACCACCTTCAGCGCGCGGGAACACGCAGGTGGTGGATGAACCAATCAGCACCATGGTCCGCATATCAACCTGATCAGGGGTCAACTGCCCGAGGGTCGTGACCCGCAGCGTCTGGCCCGGACGACCGATATCCCGCCCCAGCACCACTGGCGTTTCCGGCGTGCGATGCCGGGCGACGATTTCCAGCGCACGGCCCAATTGCCACGGACGCGAACGCGAGATCGGGTTGTAGAAGGCCAGAGCCAGGTCAGCCTCTGCCGCCAGGTCCAGACGCTTCTCGATGATCGCCCAGGGTTTCAGGTTGTCCGATAAAGACATCACGCAGAAGTCGTGGCCCAGAGGTGCACCGGCCTGCGCGGCGGTTGCCAGCGACGCAGACACGCCGGGAAGGATTTCCAGATCGACGCTGTGCCAGCTCGCATCGCTCGATTCGTGCAGGGCCTCCAGTACCGCAGCGGCCATGGCGAACACCCCCGGATCGCCGGACGACACCACGACCACCGAACGCCCTTGAACCGCGAGTTCAAAGGCGTGGCGAGCACGCTGCATTTCTTCGCGATTGTCGGTGCAATGCAGCACCTGATCGGCGCGGAATGGCCCGGCCATGCGCACATAGGTTTCGTAGCCAAGCACGTCATTGGCACGAGCCAATTCTGCCTTGACTGCCGGTACCATCAGTTCCGCTGCGCCTGGGCCCAGACCAATCACGGCCAAGCGGCCGCGAGGACGACCGATCAGTGACGGGTCCAACGGTCGGTCGGCAACAGCGATGGCGATCCCGTTGCTTGTATCGATAAACATCGATTGCCCGACAGCGTTTTCTGCCAGTTCAGCCACAGAACCAGCCGTCGCAAAACGCAGCGGCACACCCAATTCCAGCGCCGCTTCGCGCAGTGCCAGGCTGGCCATTTGCTGATCGCTGGCCAACAGGCATGCCAGCGATTGCACAGCAATTTCCGCCTGATGCAAGGCATCGCGTATCGCATTCGGCAGATCTGCAACGTCGGCGCTCACCGCGACCAGAACGTTTTGCGGGTAAATCCGTAATTCATTGGCCGCAGGTGCGCGTTCGGCGCTACCAATATGAATCGCCAGATGCGCTTGCGGATCCTGCGGCAACTGCGCTTGATCCAGCCACGGGGCAGCGCCTTCGATACGTACGCTCTCACCGGCCAGCAAATCCGAAACGAAGCGCTTGCCCAGTTCCAGATCGCCCAACGCATAGCCACTTGGCGGATTGAGCAGGCAAGTGCCAAAGCGCAACTCACCGCTGGTGGTGATCGCCGCAGCTACGCCCAAACCGTCAGCTATCTCGCGGGCCAGCACATTCACCCCACCCAGACCGCCCAACAGCGGCACGACCGCGCTGCCATCCTCGGCGACAGCCAGCACCGGCGGCTCAGCGCCTTTTTCCAGGAGCAATGGCGCCAGCGTGCGAATGACGATACCGGCGGCACACAAAGCAATGATCGGTGTGTCGTGTTGATAGAGCTGGCGCAGCGTCGCACCGAACTCGTGGTAAACGCGGTCCGCGCCGTCGACCCGTTCGGCCAGGCCGTGGATCAAGGCGCCGGGGTATAGCTGTTGGATCTTGCGTGCGGTCGCGAGGCTGCCATTGCCAAGAATGACAATCGCCGGAACTGAACGAGTCATCAGCCTTGCCACCTTTCGCCGGGAACGATGATCAACGAAAAATACGGCGAGGACATCGGCTCGACCTGATCCAGCGGCACGATTTTCTGATTGGCCATGGTGGCGCGCTCAACGTACAACGCACGCTCTGCCAGACCGAGTTCTTCCAGCACCTGACGCACCTTCGGAAAGTTGCGCCCCAACTTCATCACCACAGCCGCGTCGGCATCGGCCAAACGACGCTTGAGTTCTTCGTGCGGTAGCACCCCGGACAACACCGACAGGCTTTGATTGCGATACACCAGCGGCGCGCCCAGCACCGAAGCACCGCCAAGCATCGAGCAGACGCCCGGCACCACTTCAGCCTCGTAACGTTCGGCCAGACGATCATGCAAATACATATAGGAGCCGTAGAAGAACGGATCGCCTTCGCAGATCACCGCCACGTCACGCCCGGCATCCAGGTGCGCGGCGAGCTGTTCGCCGGCTGCATCATAGAAATCGCTGATCACTTGCTCATAGGACAGCGGCGGCGCCAAGGTCTCGGTGGTCACCGGGTAAACCAGCGGCAGCAGCGTCTGCGCGTCCTGCAAATGCGCTTCGATGATGCCGAACGCATTGCCTTTTTTGCCCTTGGCGACGAAGTACGCCACCACCGGCGACTCGCGCAACAGGCGCAAGGCCTTGACCGTAATCAGTTCCGGATCACCAGGCCCCACGCCAAGGCCGATCAAACGTCCAGGTTGCTGCATCATTCAATCTCCGTGGCGAGGGCATTGACCGCTGCGGCGGCCATGGCGCTGCCGCCCAACCGACCTTGCATGATCACAAACGGCACGCCACGGCTGTCAGCCGCAAGCATTGCCTTGGACTCGGCGGCACCGACGAAGCCCACCGGGAAGCCGAGAATCAACGCCGGTTTTGGCGCGCCGGCATCGAGCATTTCCAGCAAGTAGAACAACGCGGTCGGGGCGTTGCCAATTACCACCACGCTGCCTTCCAGATGCGGACGCCACAGCTCCAGAGCCGCTGCCGAACGGGTGTTGCCGAGTTCGCGGGCCAGCTCCGGAACGCTCTCGTCACGCAAGGTGCAAATCACCGGATTGTTCGCCGGCAACCGCGCCCGGGTCACGCCTTCGGAGACCATCCGCGCATCACACAGTATCGCTGCACCGGCGGCCAGCGCATCGCGCCCGGCCTTGCCCGCGCCTTCGGAGAATTGCAGACCGTCGATCGCATCGACCATGCCGCAGGCGTGAATCACCCGCACCGCGAGTTTTTCCAGATCGGCCGGAATCCGGGCGAGGTTGGCCTCGGCGCGAATGATCGCGAAGGAGTTGCGATAGATCTCCTGACCGTCGCGGATGTAATCAAGCATCAAGTGGGCTCCGTGGGCGGGCATCAAGCGCTGCGCCGGCCGCTTCAATAGTGAGGTTGCGTGCTTGCAGGGCGCCGAAACCCGGCTGCCCTGCATTGCGAAAATAGAGGTCGTAATGACCGGGGCTGACTGCCAGCAAGGTGACCGGCGCGATGTGCGCGGCGGCGCAGGAACGCGGGCAGCCGGACAGGTGAACGTGAACTCGGTCGCCACGACTTTGCAGCTGTGTGGACAATTGCAGGGCATCACCCTTTGTATCTGCCAGACCTTTGCCGCACCCGGCCGATCCAGTGCAGGCCACCAGATGGGCCAAAGCTTGATCGGCACTCACCAGAAAACCCAGGGCCTGCATTCCCTCACTGAGCGCCGGGGCATCCTGCGGGCGAATGTTCGGCAGCAGCAGGCTTTGCCAAGGGGTCACCCGCAGGCTGCCATCCCCAAACGCCTCGGCCAGAGACGCCGCGCCTTTGAGCATCGAAGCATCCAGCCGCCCCAGAGGCGGGACAGCGCCGACATAGACCAAGTCTTCCTGGCGCTGTGGATAAGTACCGATGTGCAACCCTGGGCGCGACTCGGGACGCTGCCAGTCACTGATCGGGGTCAACGGCACACGCTCGGCCAAGGCCTGCACTACCGACGCCAGCGAACGCTCGGCCAGCACCTGCCGCATGCGGGTCTGATCCGGCCGCGCCAGATCGAGAAACAGCTCCAACACCGCCACCACCAAGGTGTGACCGTCATTGCGCAACACCGCCCCTGCCGGTGTATCCGTGGGACAACCCGCCAGGCCAAACGCCAGCCATTGCTCGCCATTGCGTTCAACCGCGCTCAACCAGAGGTCATGCGGATGTTCGAGCATCGCCAGCGCCTCGCCGCCATCCAGTTGCACGGCAAACTTGGCCGACAGCTGATGGAAACGCTCATGGCTTTGCAAGGTGGCGAGGATCTGCTCGGCCAGCGGACGAGTATCGAACAGCATGTGCCGATCGATGCCGGCACCGGGGCTGAGCATCAGGTTGCGTACATCATCGCCGGCCGCCGTCTTTGGGCCCAATCCGGCGGCCAGCAGGCTGTCGATCAAGGGCCGGTGCTCACTACCAATTCCGCGAATTTGCAGATTGGCGCGGTTGGTCGCCTCAATCACTCCACCGGCATAACGCTCGGCGGCCTCAGCCACAGCCATAGCCTGGGCAGAGCTGATCGACCCGCCATTCAACTTGATCCGGCAAATGCCGCCGTCCGATGCCTGGACGATACGCAGCAACCCCGGACAGGCCGAGGGGCGTAAGGCGGTGTGCAGCTGACGTTCGTTCAAGGGGGCGACCGGCTAAGAGGTAGAAGCACTTCGCGAGCGAAGGCGCGGTATTATGCCTGCTTTGTCTGACGGCATGAAAAGCCTGCCCGTCGGAACACCCGGTTTGAGGAATATAAATGGCCCCTTGGCTGACAGTAGTGGGAATCGGTGAAGACGGCTTCAACGGCCTGGGCAAGAACGCTCGGCGCGCGCTGCTGGGTGCTTCGCGGATTTTCGGTGGCCAACGGCAACTGGATCTGCTGCCGGTTTACGTCCGTGGTGAGCGCCAGCCCTGGCCGAGTCCGTTTTCCCTTGAGCCAGTACTGGCGCAACGCGGTGAGCCGGTCTGTGTGCTGGCCAGTGGCGATCCGATGCTGTTCGGCGCAGGCGCCAGCCTGGCACGGCAAGTGCCGAGCGATGAAATGCTGATCCTGCCCGCGCCGTCCTCCTGCTCTCTCGCTGCGGCCCGGATGGGCTGGCCGTTGCAAGAAGTGGTCGCGCTGTCGGTGGTTGCCCGGCCAATCGCAGCGCTGAACGCTCAACTGTTCAGCGGCGTTCGTTTACTGGTGTTGAGCAACGACCGGCACAGCCCCGCCGCGATTGCCGCGCTGCTGCGTGAACGCGGTTTCGGGCCGAGCCGGATGACCGTCCTGGAACACCTGGGCGGCGCGAGCGAACGACGCGTCGACGGCATCGCCAGCGACTGGACCGACCCGGTCGTCGCCGACCTCAACCTGATTGCCATCGAGTGCCTCGCCGCCCCTGATGCGCCGCGTTTGTCGCGCCTGGCTGGTTTGCCGGATGCAGCCTTCAAGCACGACGGCCAACTGACCAAACGCGATGTCCGCGCCATCACCCTCGCCCGTCTCGCGCCGGTGCCCGGTGAACTGTTGTGGGACGTCGGCGCCGGCAGCGGCTCGATCGGCATCGAGTGGATGCGTGCACACCCGAGTTGCCGCACGCTGGCCATCGAGGCCGATGCTGGCCGCCAGCAACTGATCGAACACAACCGCGATGCCCTCGGCGTGCCCGGTCTGCAACTGACTCGTGGCAGCGCGCCGCAGGCGTTGACCGGTCTTGAGCGACCTGACGCTATCTTCATCGGTGGCGGCGTGACCCGTGACGGTGTGCTCGACACCTGTTGGGCGCAGCTCAAACCCGGCGGTCGGCTGGTCGCCAACGCGGTCACCCTGCAAAGCGAAATGACCTTGATGGCCTGGCGCGAACAACACGGTGGCGAGCTGACACGGATTCATATCGCTCAGGCGCAGCCGCTGGGAGAGTTCGACACCTGGCGCCAGGCGTTGCCGATCACCTTGCTGGACGTGGTTAAACCCTTCGATGCGTGACGAAACCGCCGAACAACCCGCGCCCCTGCGCAGTGGCCTGACCACTGGCAGCTGCGCCACCGCCACCAGCCTCGCCGCCGCGCGCCTGTTGCTCGGCGCGGTGAGCAGCGATGCTGTGGAGATTGTGCTGCCCAAAGGCAAACAGGTGCAGATGCGCCTGGAGTTTTGTCGACTGACTGCCGACGGTGCCGAAGCCGGAACGATCAAGGATGCCGGCGATGACCCGGACGTGACCCACGGTGCATTGCTCTACAGCCAGGTGCGCTTGGTTGCCGAACCCGGTATTCGTTTCTGCGCCGGCAAAGGCGTCGGCACTGTCACTCGCCCGGGGCTGATACTGAGTGTCGGCGAACCTGCGATCAATCCGGTGCCACGCAAGATGATCTCCGACCATCTGCTACTGCTCGCGCAAGAATTCAGCTACGGCGGCGGTTTTGAGGTGACGGTCAATGTCGAGAACGGCGAGGCCCTGGCGCTGAAAACCATGAACCCGCGATTGGGTATTCTTGGCGGGTTGTCGATCCTCGGCACCAGCGGCATCGTTCGACCGTTTTCCTGCGCGGCGTACATCGCCTCGATCCACCAGGGCATCGATGTCGCCAAAACCAACGGTTACCTGCACATCGCCGCCTGCACCGGCAACGCCAGCGAAGACACCATGCGCCGGGTCTACGACCTGCCGGAAATCGCCCTGATCGAAATGGGCGACTTCGTCGGTGCAGTGCTCAAACATCTGCGCAAAGTGCCTGTGGATAAACTGAGCATTTGCGGCGGCTTCGGCAAGATCAGCAAACTCGCCGCCGGGCATATGGATTTACACAGTCGCCATTCCAGCATCGACCTGCCGCAACTGGCCGAATGGGCCGCGGACGTTGGCGCTGACGCAGCATTGCAGCAAGGCATCCGCGAGGCCAACACCAGCCAGCAAGCGCTGGCGATGGCCAGCGCCGCCGGTATCGCCCTTGGCGATGCGGTGTGCCAGCACGCGCTGGATTTCGCCCGTAGCGTAGTGCCCAGGCAGGTTCAGATCGAAGTGTTTGCCATCGATCGCCAAGGTGGCATCGTTGGTCATGCCGGAGCTTTCCAATGAAACGTCTGTTGCTGCTCGGCGGTGTCACTGAAGCCCTGGCAATTGCCCGAACACTCGGCCCGCAACATATCTACAGCCTGGCGGGCGTGGGTCGGGTGCCGACCGACCTGAACTGCCAGGTACGAGTCGGCGGCTATGGCGGCGCTGAAGGCTTGACGCAATTCATCAAGGATCAAGGCATTGACCTGTTGCTCGACGCCACCCATCCCTACGCCGCGCAAATCAGCCGGAACGCCGCCACCGCTGCACAACAAAGCGGCATCCCGTGCTGGGCGCTACGCCGTCCGGCATGGCAAGCGCAGGCCGGGGATGACTGGCGCGAAGTCAGCGACTGGGCCGAACTGATCGAAGCGTTGAAACCGTTCAAGTGCCCATTGTTTACCTTGGGCCGCGAGCCGCTGCAGCACCTGGATGAAATCCCGCCCGAGCAGTTCTGGACCTTGCGCGCGCTGGAGGTTTATCCCGGCAACGAGCGCTGCGAAGTGATCGGCGCACGCGGACCATTTTTCATCGAAGACGAACGCGCGCTGTTCGAACGCCGGCAAATCGATGTGCTGATCAGCAAAAACAGCGGCAGCAGCGCCACCGAACCCAAACTTGAAGTGGCCCGCGAACGCGGGGTGCCGGTGTTGATCCTCAAGCGGCCAGAGTTGCCGGGGGTTGAGCGGGAGTTTGGGAGTGTGGCTGAGGTGTTAAATGCACTGAGTACACTCGGATAAAGCTGTACGACTTTACGGACAACATCTCAGGAACGAGCCGACTGTTTCATTTCCCTGCTCAAGCTTATGGTTCTCGGCATAAACCGCGCCGAGAATGAAAATGGCAATCACATTTACCCGTTTCGATCCCGTAGACTTTATTCAAAGCTCTGGAGAAATTGCCGCCTATCTTCAAGCCTGCATTGAAGAAGATAGCGGCGATGGCGAGCTTTTCCGCGAAGCCCTGTCAGATATAAGCCGAGCTCAAAACCTTCCACCCGCGACTTCCGCAGACAGACACGCAACTGATCAAGTGTCGATTATGGCCTGCAGCCGAAACGTCTTTCATACAATCATTGCTCGAATCAACCGAGACCCGGAATTCGCCCGGGCATTACAAAACGAAGCCGCTACACTCTTTCGAAACGGTGAGCCGGAACTCGCTCACCGCATTTTGCACTTGTTGATCAAGGCGCTGCGACACCACACCGCACGGCGGTTTTTTACTTATCGCCCCCGATCAGGCTAAATACCCGGCTTGATCACCCACCCAACCGGATATGACCCATGTCCCGACAACGGCTAGCATTTGCCTGGATCGCCTGCTTCGCAGTGCTGTTCAATATGCTCGCCATGCCGATGTCCGGCGCGATGGCGCAAGGTGCCAGTCAGTCGCCGGCCGAGCAGTTGTTGTGGGGCAGTTTCTGCTCGTCCAGCGGGACGAAAATGGTGGCGATTTCTCTGGGCAAACTTGAACAAAAAGCCCCTTCAAACGACGATCATTCAAATATGCAGCATTGCTGGTGCTGCTCGGGTTCGGCGCCTCTGATGGCGTTGCCGGGCCATGTTCCACAGCTGTATTTCGCGCGTTTCGAGGCCAATCGAAGCCGACCGGCGCCGACCCTCGACATCCCCACGCCACGCCAGCAATGGCCAAGCCTCAATCCCCGAGCCTCTCCTCTGGTCTGATTACCCTCGCAATTGATCTGCGTGTCTAATCGTTCTGGAGAACTGCCATGTTGAAGAAACTCATCGTTCTGGCCGCCTTGTTGTTGCCTGCGTGCTTTGCCAATGCCCATGAATACAAAGCCGGCGAACTGGAAATCGCCCACCCTTGGTCGCAAGAGCTACCGCCCAACGCGCCAACGGTTGCTGCCTATTTCGTGATTCACAACAATGGCAAAACCGCCGACCGCCTGCTCAGCGTTGCTTCGCCGATCGCAGGCATTGCCGAACTGCACGAGCACGTGATGCAAGGTGATTTGATGAAAATGCAGCAAGTGCCGAGCGTCGAGATTCCGGCTGGCGATGACATCACGTTCGCACCGATGGCTTATCACGTGATGCTGCTGGAGCTCAAAGACCGCAGCCTGCTCCGCGACGGCAAACGCTTCCCGCTGACCCTGCATTTCGAAAAGTCCGGCGATGTGACCGTCGAGGTCGCCGTACAGAAACAACCGCCCGCCGGCTCCGAAGCGCACATGCACGCCCAGTAATCACAGCCTGAAAAACCTGTGAACGCACGGCGCTCGCTCAGCGTCAGGCGGTCAGTGCCGCGCCGCACCTTGTTGAAGGTTGCGCGCGGTAGCTGGATCAGCCTGTTCGCCATGTTGATGATCTTTATCGGCCCACTGATTTCTCAGTCGATGCCGATGGATCAACGCATGCCGATGCCTATGAACGTGTCGATGGACATGAGCATGGACATGTCGGCGAACGCCCACGCCGAGCAAAACGCGCAAGCGGCTGCCGAACACTGCGCACCAAAACCCGATCACCACGCGCTCTGGGAAAAGTGCGGCTATTGCAGCCTGCTCTTCAACTGCCCCGCGCTGCCCGGCAGCCTGTCGTTCGCTGCCTTCGACACACCTTCCGCCCACAGTTTCATCAGCCCCTCCCCCCGCCTGGGCCATGCCCGGCAAACCGTATTCCCCGGCGCCCGCACCCGCGCCCCACCCATCGTCGCGTAAACACCCCTCCCTACTCATACGGCCGACTGTAGAGAACGACAGCCGCAGGCTGCTGGCCGTGTTGTTGACGACTGATTGATGGAACCTTTATGTCCAGGTTTTCTGCTGACACACGCTTGAGCGCTGCTCAGGCATTTTTCGCCCTGAACGCGCCACGCGCCCGTTTCAAGCAGGCCACTGCCATTCTGTGCGGCGCCCTGCTTTCCCCGTTGGCCAGCGCGGCCGAGCAACCGGTTGACCACAGCCAGCACACTGAAGAGCTGAGCCCAACGGTCATTACCGCGATCGCCCCAAGTTCGCCGCTGACCATCGTCACCAACCCCAAGGACCCGCGCCAACCGGTGCCGGCCAGCGATGGCGGCGATTACCTGAAGACCATTCCCGGCTTCGCGCTGGTTCGCAACGGCGGCACCAACGGCGATCCGGTGCTGCGCGGCATGTTCGGCTCAAGGCTGAACATTCTCACCAACGGCGGCATGATCCTCGGTGCCTGCCCTGGCAGGATGGACGCCCCGACCTCCTACATTTCGCCGGAAACCTACGACAAGCTGACCGTGATCAAAGGCCCGCAAACCGTACTTTGGGGACCTGGCGCCTCTGCCGGCACCATCCTGTTCGACCGCGAGCCGGAAAGCTTCGGCGAGCTGGGCACGAGGGTTAACGCCAGCCTGCTGGCCGGCTCCAACGGGCGTTTCGACAAGCTCGTCGACGCCGCTGCCGGTGGTCCATTGGGCTACATTCGGGTGATCGGCAACACCGCGCACGCCGACGATTACCGTGACGGCAACAACGACACCGTGCCGTCGCGCTACGACAAATGGAACGGCGATGTCGCCCTGGGCTGGACGCCGGATGCCGACACGCTGCTGGAGTTGACCGCCGGCAAGGGCGACGGCGAGGCACGTTCGGCCGGCCGTGGTATGGACGGTTCGCAGTTCAAGCGCGAAAGCCTGGGCCTGCGTTTCGAGAAGTCGAACCTTGGCGAAGTACTGGATAAAGTCGAAGCGCAGGTCTACTACAACTACGCCGACCATGTGATGGACAACTACACCCTGCGCACGCCGTCTGGTACCGGGATGATGGCCGGCCCAATGGCCTCCAACGTCGACCGCCGCACCCTCGGTGCACGGATCAAGGCCACCTGGCGCTGGGCCGATGTGCAGTTGATCAGCGGCATCGATGCGCAAACCAACGAACACCGTCAGCGCGCCGCCATGGGCATCGACACCTACAAAGACGTGCCGCGTAACAAAGATGCGGACTTCCATAACTACGGCGCTTTCAGTGAGCTGACCTGGTACGCGGCCGACCGTGATCGCCTGATCAGCGGGGCACGACTGGACCGTGCCTCGGCCAAGGATTTTCGCCAGACCATCGGTTCCGGGATGATGAGCCGACCCAACCCGACCGTCGACAAGAGCCGTGCCGATACCTTGCCGAGTGGTTTCGTGCGCTATGAGCATGATCTGGCGGACAGCCCGACCACGCTCTATGCCGGCCTCGGCCACGCCGAACGTTTCCCGGATTACTGGGAGCTGTTCTCGCCAAAATCCGGCCCTGCCGGTTCGCTCAACGCCTTCGATTCGATCAAGCCCGAGAAAACCACCCAGCTCGACTTCGGCCTGCAATACAAAACCCAGGACCTCGAAGCCTGGGCCTCGGGTTACGTCGGCGAAGTACACGACTACATCCTGTTCGATTACACCCCCGGCATGATGGGCATGACCTCTCGGGCCGAAAACATCAACGCGCGCATCATGGGCGGTGAACTCGGCGCAGCCTACAACCTCACCTCCCATTGGAAAGCCGATGCGACCCTGGCCTACGCCTGGGGCAAAGACACCACCCACGACACAGCACTGCCGCAAATGCCGCCGCTGGATGCGCGTTTCGGCCTGACCTACAGCGAAGACAACTGGAGCGCCGGCGCCTTGTGGCGAGTGGTTGCGGCGCAAAACCGCATCGAGCAGAACAAGGGCAACGTGGTCGGCAAGGATTACGACAAGAGCCCGGGTTTCGGTGTGTTCTCGCTCAACGGCGCCTACCGGATCGACAAGCACTGGAAGGTCAGTACCGGCGTCGACAACCTGTTTGGCAAGGCCTACGCCGAGCACTTGAACCTGGCCGGCAACGCCGGGTTCGGCTACCCGGCCAATGACCCGCAAGCGATCAACGAACCAGGGCGGACGTTCTGGACCAAGGTCGATATGAGCTTCTAAAGGCATCGCGGGCAAGCCTTGCTCCTACAGATTTGTGTCGTTCATAACATTCGTGATCGACATATCCCCGTAGGAGCAAGGCTCGCCCGCGATCGGTTGCGCAGCGACCGCAAACAAACAACAAAGATCCACGCCAAGCGGAGCACCTGATGAACCAACCCAAACCGAATTTCTACAACCTGGCCTGGCGCTGGCATTTTTATGCCGGGCTGTTCGTTGCGCCGTTCATGGTGATGCTGGCCTTGACCGGCATCGTTTACCTGTTCAAACCGCAACTCGACCCACTGATGTACGGCAGCCTGCTCAATGTGCCGGGCGGCCATCACACCGTCAGTGCCGACGAGTTGCTGCGCCGTGTCAAAGAGGCTTATCCACAGGGCCAGATCAAGCAGTACCTGCCACCGGTCAATGCCGAGCGCAGTGCGCAGTTTGTCGTTAAAAATGCCGGCGGCGAGCTCAACGTCTTCATCGATCCGTATCACGCCGATATCCTCGGCGAGCAGGACGCGAAGAAAAACCTGCAAGCCATCGCCCGGGCGATTCACGGCGAGTTGATGATCGGCACCGTCGGTGATCGGCTGGTCGAACTCGCGGCTGGCTGGGGCGTGGTGCTGGTGGTTTCCGGGGTGTTCCTGTGGTGGCCACGCGGGCGAACCGGTGCGGGGATCGTGTGGCCGCGATTCAGCAGTCGCGGACGTGTGCTCTGGCGTGACCTGCACGCCGTGACCGGGTTCTGGGGCGCGGCGTTTTTGCTGGTGATGCTGCTCAGCGGCATGACCTGGACCGGTTTCTGGGGCAAGCAATACGCTGAAGTCTGGAACCGCTTCCCGGCAGCCATGTGGAACAACGTGCCCAAGTCCGACCAAGAGGCCCGCAGCCTCAACACCGCAACGCGCCAGACCGTGCCTTGGGCCATGGAAAACACGCCGATGCCGATGTCCGGTGACCACGCCGAACACATGGCGCACAACGGCGACAGCAGCGCCCCGGCGGCGCCGACTATCAGTCTGCAAGACGTGCAGGACATCGCCGTTCAACGCCAGGTCGAGCCGGGTTACAGCATCACCTTCCCGACCACCGCCAGCGGCGTGTTCACCATCGCCGTATTCGCCGACGACCCGCGCAACGACGCCACCCTGCATGTCGACCAGTACAGCGGTGAAGTGCTGGCCGACGTGCGCTGGCAGCATTACGGCAACGTCGCCCGCGCCACGGAAATGGGCGTGATGCTGCACGAAGGCAAACTGTTCGGGCCGTTCAACCAGATCGTCGTGTTGCTGATCTGCCTGATGATCCTGCTCAGCGCCGTCAGCGGTGTAGTGATCTGGTGGAAGCGCCACCCACAAGGCAAGCTCGGTGTTCCACCGTTGCGTCATGACCTGCCGACCTGGAAAACCGGGGTGGTGATCATCCTCGCATTGGCGGTGATATTCCCGTTGGTGGGCGCTTCGCTGATCGTGGTGTGGCTGCTCGACCGCGTGCTCTTGTCGCGCTTGAACCGCCAGCCTGAATCGGCCTCATCTTCATCCTGAATACAGCGAGATGCGTGCAGCGACTGGCGCTGTAGAATGCCCGGCCAACGCACAGTTGCGGCTCTAGGACTGTTGTGGCGAGGGAGCTTGCTCCCGCTGGGTCGCGTAGCGGCCCTTAAATCAAAATCGGCACCTCCATTTGATCGTGAAACAAGCCATGGCGCCTGCTTCGCGGTCGAGCGGGAGCAAGCTCCCTCGCCACAGGGAACCATCGAAAGGAATGGCATGACCTCGCTGAACCTCACCCATCTCGCCTGGACACCGCTGGGCCATGGCCACTGTCATCACCAGTTCCAGCTGCGTGAGGCCAGCCTGCACGTGGCGGCCGGTGAGTTCGTCGGCTTGATCGGCCCCAACGGCAGCGGCAAGACCAGCCTGTTGCGCTGCGCCTACCGCTTCAGCAAACCGGAGTCCGGCGAGGTGCATCTGGCCCATCACAACGTCTGGAAGCAGTCGTCGCGCTGGTGTGCGCAACGCATTGCGGTGGTGTTGCAGGAGTTCCCCGATGCCTTCGGCCTGACCGTCGAGGAAGTGGTTGCCATGGGCCGCACACCGCACAAAGGCCTGTTCGATGGCGACACGCTGGAAGATCGCCGAATCGCCGAACAGGCACTGGAATCGGTGGGCCTCAAAGGCTTCGAAGATCACGCCTTCGCCACGCTGTCGGGCGGCGAAAAACAACGCGTCATTCTCGCCCGCGCCCTGGCTCAGCAACCGCAATTGCTGATTCTCGACGAACCGACCAACCACCTCGATCCACGCTATCAGCTCGAACTGCTGCAACTGGTCAAGCGCTTGCAGATCGGCACCCTGGCGAGCATCCACGACCTCAATCTGGCCGCGGCGTTCTGCGATCGGCTGTACGTGATCAACCACGGACGCATCGTCGCCAGCGGCACGCCAAAAGAAGTGCTGACCACCACGCTGCTGCGCGAAGTGTTCGGCGTCGAAGCGTTGATCGATGAACACCCGCTGTCCGGCTACCCCCGAATTACCTGGATAACCCAACATGACCTTGCGCACCCTGCTCCGCTCCAGCCTGTCCATCGCCCTGCTGCTGGGCAGCGCCCAGGCATTCGCCGAAGCGAGCCGCTACCCGTTGACGATACAGAGCTGCAACCGTGAAGTGACGTTCAAGGAGGCGCCGAAACACGCCCTCAGTCACGACATCAACATGACCCAGATGATGCTCGCCCTCGGCCTCAAGCCGCGGATGGTCGGCTACAGCGGGATCAGTGGCTGGAAAGCCGTGACCCCCGAGATGCAGAGCATTCTCGACGGCCTGCCGGAACTCGCCGCCAAGTACCCATCGGTGGAAACCCTGCTCAACGCCAACGTCGATTTCTTCTTCGCCGGCTGGGATTACGGCATGCGCATTGGCGGCGACCTGACCCCGCAAACCCTCGGGCCGCTAGGGATCAACGTCTATGAACTGAGCGAGTCGTGCGCCTTCGTAATGAAGCGCCCAGCGGCCAGCCTCGATGACACTTACAACGACCTGCGCAACCTCGGCAAGATCTTCGACGTACAGGATCGCGCCAACCGCTTGATCAGCGACATGCAGGCGCAAGTGGCGGAGGTTCGCAAAAACCTGCCGAGTGAAAAACCGCGGGTGTTCCTTTACGACAGCGGCGAAGACCGGGCCATGACCTCGGGCCGCCTGGGGATGCCGCAAGCGCTGATCGACGCCGCCGGCGGGCGCAACATTCTCGACGATGTCGACGCGAGCTGGACCCGGGTCAACTGGGAAAACGTGGTTGAGCGCAACCCGCAGGTGATCGTGATCGTCGACTACGGCGAAGTCAGCGCCGAGCAAAAGGAACAATTCCTGCTGAACAACAAGGCCCTGCAATCGGTGGATGCGATCAAGAACCAGCGCTTCATCGTCATCCCTTACGTGCAAGCCACACCGGGGATCGACAACGTGCTGGCGGTTGAAACCCTGGCCAAGGGTTTCCACGGCGAATGATCAATCGTCGTTATGCCTTGTTGCTGGTTGCCCTCGGCGCGCTGTTGCTGGTGTCTTGTGTGGTGTCGCTGGGCTTTGGCTCGGCACGAGTGCCGGTGGACGTGGTCTGGCGGATTCTGCTGCATCAGGCATTCGGGATTGGCGAGGTGAACTGGAGCGCCGGGCAAGAGCACATCGTCTGGCTGATTCGCGTACCGCGCATGTTGCTCGGCGCGTTGGTGGGCGCCGGGCTGGCGCTGATCGGCGCGGTGCTGCAAGCCGTCACGCGCAATCCGTTGGCCGACCCGCATTTGCTCGGCGTGACCTCCGGCGCGACCCTTGGCGCGGTAATCGTGGTGCTGCATGTGGGCGAGATCGTCGGCCTGCTGACCTTGCCGATCGCCGCGTTTATCGGTGCATTGCTGAGCATGCTGGTCGTGCTGATAATCGCCAACCGCAACGGTCGGCTGGACAGCGATCGGCTGCTGCTGTGCGGGGTGGCGGTGTCATTCGTGATGATGGCAGTCGCCAACCTGCTGCTGTTCCTTGGCGATCACCGCGCGAGTTCTGCGGTGATGTTCTGGATGCTTGGCGGCCTCGGGCTGGCGCGCTGGGAGTTGCTGGCAGTGCCGGCGGCCAGCGTGCTGCTCGGGCTGGTTTTGCTGCTGGGCATGGCCCGGCCGCTGAATGCCTTGATGGCTGGCGAGCAAACCGCTGTCACACTCGGTCTGAATGCTCGCACCGTGCGTTTACGGGTGTTTGTGATTGCGTCGCTGATGACCGGGGTACTGGTCTCGATCAGCGGCTCCATTGGTTTTGTCGGGCTGATGGTGCCGCACATTGCCCGGCGTCTGGTCGGGGCGGAACACCGCAGGCTGCTGCCGGTGTGCGTGCTATTGGGAAGTGTGTTTCTGGTGTGGGTCGATGTCGCGGCACGCATGTTGATCGCCCCGGAAGATTTACCAATCGGCGTCGCCACCGCAGCCATCGGTGGCCTGTTCTTCATCGGCCTGATGCGCCGCCGCTGATCCCGCACTGGCACGATCAATTGTGGCGAGGGAGCTTGCTCCCGCTGGGCTGCGAAGCGGCCCTGAAACCTGCGACTGCACTCCATCTGATACAACGCATGCGCCGGACTTGCGACTGCTTCGCAGCCGAGCGGGAGCAAGCTCCCTCGCCACAGGGTCGGCGCTCGGCTCTTGCTCCAAGGTGGCGCATCACAACGCACCAGCATGTCAGACACGTTCCTTCATGGTGCGCCAGCAAACCGCGTAACCGCTCTAACACGACATTTTCCTGCCTTTCTCCGACCAGGCACAGCCCTTGCTAAAGACCCTTCAGTAGTCCGCATCTGCCAACCAAGAAAACTCATAAGTTCATGGAGATCGCACAATGAAGCGTCGCAGTTTGATCAAGGCTTTCACACTCTCGGCAAGCATTGCCGCGATGGGCATGACCTGGACTGTCCAGGCCGCCGAGACCATAAAGGTCGGGATTCTGCATTCGTTGTCCGGAACCATGGCGATCTCCGAAACCTCGCTCAAAGACATGGCGCTGATGACCATCGATGAAATCAATGCCAAGGGCGGGGTCAACGGCAAGATGCTCGAACCGGTGGTGGTCGATCCGGCCTCGAACTGGCCGTTGTTCGCGGAAAAGGGCCGGCAGTTGCTGACCCAGGACAAGGTCGCGGTGGTGTTCGGCTGCTGGACCTCAGTGTCGCGTAAATCGGTATTGCCGGTGTTCGAAGAGCTCAACGGCCTGCTGTTCTACCCGGTGCAGTACGAGGGTGAAGAGATGTCGCCGAACGTCTTCTACACCGGCGCCGCGCCGAACCAACAGGCGATACCGGCGGTGGAATACCTGATGAGCGAAGAAGGCGGCAGCGCCAAGCGCTACTTCCTGCTCGGCACCGACTACGTCTACCCGCGCACCACCAACAAGATCCTGCGCTCGTTCCTGCACTCCAAAGGCGTGGCAGACAAAGACATCGAAGAGGTCTACACGCCATTCGGCCACAGCGACTATCAAACCATCGTCGCCAACATCAAAAAATTCTCGGCGGGCGGCAAGACCGCGGTCATCTCCACGGTCAACGGCGACTCCAACGTGCCGTTCTATAAGGAGCTGGCCAACCAGGGCCTGAAAGCCACCGACGTTCCGGTCGTGGCCTTCTCGGTGGGCGAAGAAGAACTGCGCGGCATCGACACCAAACCGCTGGTAGGCAACCTCGCGGCGTGGAACTACTTCGAGTCGGTGGAAAACCCGGTGAACCAGAAGTTCGTCGCCGACTGGAAAGCCTATGCCAAGAAACACAACCTGCCGGGCGCCGACAAAGCGGTGACCAACGACCCGATGGAAGCCACCTACGTCGGCATCCACATGTGGGCGCAGGCCGCCGAAAAAGCCAAGTCCACCGATGTCGACAAGGTCCGTGAAGCGTTGGCCGGCCAGACCTTCGCCGCGCCGTCGGGCTACACCCTGAGCATGGACAAGACCAACCACCACCTGCACAAGCCGGTGATGATCGGCGAGATCCAGGCCGACGGTCAGTTCAACGTGGTCTGGCAGACCGAGGGGCCGATCCGCGCCCAGCCGTGGAGCCCGTTCATACCGGGTAACGACAAGAAGCCGGAGTATGCGGTGAAGAGCAACTAAGCAGCAGGAACAAGCCTCCTACAAAACCCTGCAGGAGCGAAGCTTGCTCGCGATGGCGGTTCGTCAGACACACCGCCATCGCGAGCAAGCTTTGCTCCTACGGGGTCAGCCGTCGCCTTTCAGGACGTAGCCATGTCCCTTTATCGCCTGTTTCTCGCTATTGCTTTTGTACTATTGCCAATGGTCGCCCATGCCGGGGACGCCGAAGACTTTGTTGCGGCCAATCCGGTGCAGCAAGCCAAGCTGTTGGAAACCTGGGCCGCACAACCCGACCCGGCCCGCATCGAACTGATCAACGCCCTGCAACAAGGGCAACTGAGCGTCGACGGCGAAGTCAGGATCCTGCGCCTGAACAATCGTCTGCGGGGCTTGATCGACACCGCGCTAGCCAGTCATCAACTGCTCGCCGCTGACACCAAAGTGCGTTTGAGCGCCGCACAACAACTGCAAAAAAGCGCGAAACCAGCGCAACTGAAATTCCTCGACCAGCAACTGGCTGGCGAAAAAGACCCGAGCGTTCACGCCGCCCTGAGCCTGGCGCTGGCCAATCTGCAACTGGTGGACGCCGACCCGGCCGTGCGCCTCGCCGCAGTGCGCCTGCTGGGGGAAACCGGCGATCCGCTGGCCCGTACCCGCCTCGAAGGTTTGCTCCAACCCGGCGTCGAAGCCGACGCTACGGTGCACACAGCTGCCGAAACCAGCCTGGCGCAAGTCAAACGCAAACTGCTGATCGGAGAGCTCCTCGGCCAGGCCTTCAGTGGCATGTCGCTGGGCTCGATTCTGCTGCTGGCGGCCCTCGGTCTGGCGATCACTTTCGGCCTGCTTGGGGTGATCAACATGGCCCACGGCGAGATGCTGATGCTCGGGGCTTACTCCACGTACGTGGTGCAGTTGCTGTTCCAGCGCTTCGCCCCGCAAGCCATCGAGTTCTATCCGCTGATCGCTTTGCCGGTGGCATTTTTTGTCACCGCCGGCATCGGTATGGCGCTGGAGCGCACGGTGATTCGCCACCTTTACGGCCGACCGCTGGAAACCCTGCTCGCCACCTGGGGCATCAGCCTGATGTTGATACAACTGGTGCGTTTGTTGTTCGGTGCGCAGAACGTCGAAGTGGCGAACCCGGCCTGGCTCTCGGGCGGGATTCAGGTACTGCCTAATCTGGTGCTGCCATACAACCGCATCGTGATCATCGCGTTCGCGCTGTTTGTGGTGGTGCTGACGTGGCTGCTGCTGAACAAGACCCGCCTCGGTCTGAACGTGCGCGCAGTCACCCAGAACCGCAACATGGCCGCCTGCTGCGGCGTACCCACCGGGCGTGTCGACATGCTCGCCTTCGGCCTCGGTTCGGGCATCGCCGGGCTTGGCGGCGTGGCCCTGAGTCAGGTCGGCAACGTCGGCCCGGACCTCGGCCAGAGCTACATCATCGACTCGTTCCTGGTGGTGGTGCTCGGCGGCGTTGGCCAACTGGCTGGCAGCGTGCTCGCTGCGTTCGGCCTGGGGATCGCCAACAAGATTCTTGAACCACAAATCGGCGCCGTACTCGGCAAGATCCTGATCCTCGCGCTGATCATTCTGTTCATTCAGAAACGCCCGCAAGGACTCTTCGCACTCAAAGGACGGGTAATCGACTGATGAACCAGCCCCTGATGCTCACGGCCACGCAAAAGGCCGGCCCCAAAGTCACGATCGCAGTGGGCGCGGTGATTCTCGCGCTGTTGCTGGCGCTGCCGCTGCTGTCATTGCTGCCTGCCGACAGTGCATTTCACGTCTCGGCCTACACACTGACGCTGGCGGGCAAGATCCTTTGCTACGCCATCGTCGCCCTGGCGCTGGATCTGGTCTGGGGTTACGCCGGTTTGCTGTCCCTGGGTCATGGCCTGTTCTTCGCCCTCGGCGGCTATGCCATGGGCATGTACCTGATGCGCCAGGCATCGGGCGATGGCCTGCCGGCATTCATGACCTTCCTCTCGTGGACCGAACTGCCGTGGTACTGGACCGGTACCAGCAGCTTTATCTGGGCCATGTGCCTGGTGGTGCTGGCGCCGGGTTTGCTGGCGCTGGTGTTCGGCTTCTTCGCCTTCCGTTCGCGGATCAAGGGCGTGTACTTCTCGATCATGACCCAGGCCCTGACCTTCGCCGGGATGCTGCTGTTTTTTCGCAACGAGACCGGGTTTGGCGGCAATAACGGCTTCACCAATTTCTGCACGATCCTCGGCTTCGGCATCACTGAGCCGGGCACGCGCGCGGTGCTGTTCGTCGCCACGGTGCTGCTGTTGGTGGCCAGTCTGTTCATCGGTTGGCGCCTGGCACAAAGCAAGTTCGGCCGGGTACTGACAGCCCTGCGTGATGCGGAAAACCGCCTGATGTTCTGCGGCTACGACCCTCGCGGTTTCAAGCTGTTTGTCTGGGTCTTGAGCGCTGTGTTGTGCGGTCTGGCCGGTGCGCTGTACGTGCCGCAAGTCGGAATCATCAACCCCAGCGAAATGTCGCCGACCAACTCCATCGAAGCCGCCGTGTGGGTCGCACTCGGCGGGCGCGGCACGTTGATCGGGCCGCTGCTCGGCGCGGGTGTAGTCAATGGCATGAAGAGCTGGTTCACCGTGGCCTTTCCCGAATATTGGCTGTTTTTCCTCGGCGCGCTGTTCATCGTCGTGACCTTGTACCTGCCCAAAGGCGTGATCGGTTTGCTGAAAAAAAGAGGTGACCAATGAGAATCACTGCGACAGCAGAATTCATGCTTGAACCGGTCTTTTTTCCACCGGAGCCCAACAAGGACGCCGGCAGCAGCCGCGACGCCATCGGTCTGGGGCAACGTGTCGAAAAAGGCCTGAACACCCTCCACGGCACCATCCTCACACTTGAAGACATCAGCGTCAGTTTCGATGGTTTCAAGGCACTCAACGCGCTGAATCTGTACATCGGTGTCGGCGAATTGCGCTGCATCATCGGCCCCAACGGCGCTGGCAAAACCACGCTGATGGACGTGATCACCGGCAAGACCCGGCCCAGTCACGGCAACGCCTGGTTTGGTGAAACCCTGGACCTGACACGGATGAGCGAAGTGCAGATCGCCCAGGCCGGGATCGGCCGCAAGTTCCAGAAGCCGACAGTGTTCGAAGCCTTGAGCGTGTTTGAAAACCTAGAACTGGCGCAGAAAACCGACAAGTCGGTATGGGCCAGCCTACGGGCTCGTCTGAGTGGTGAACAAAAAGATCGCATCTGCGAGGTGCTCGAAACCATTCGCCTGACCACCTCGGTCAATCGCCCGGCCGGCCTGCTGTCGCACGGGCAGAAGCAATTTCTGGAGATCGGCATGTTGCTGATGCAGGACCCGCAACTGCTGTTGCTCGATGAACCGGTGGCGGGCATGACCGACGCCGAAACCGAATTCACCGCCGAGCTGTTCAAAAGCCTGGCCGGCAAGCATTCGCTGATGGTGGTGGAGCACGACATGGGCTTCGTCGGCTCGATTGCCGACCACGTCACGGTGCTGCACCAGGGCAGCGTGCTGGCCGAAGGGTCGCTTGCACAGGTGCAGGACAACGAGCGGGTGATCGAGGTGTATCTCGGTAGGTAATTTGTCCTTGTAGGAGCAAGGCTTGCCCGCGATAAGGTCCGCAGGACCTTCAATACGATCTGAGATTCTACGACTGCTTCGCAGCCGATCGCGGGCAAGCCTTGCTCCTACAGGGGACGGTGTGAACCACAAGGAATTTGAACATGTTGCACGTCGACAAGCTGCACCAGTACTACGGCGGTAGCCACATCCTGCGGGGCCTGAGCTTTGAGGTGAAAGTCGGTGAAGTCACCTGCCTGCTCGGACGCAACGGTGTCGGCAAGACGACCCTGCTCAAATGCCTGATGGGTCTGTTGCCAGCCAAGGAAGGCGCGGTGAATTGGGAAGGTAAACCGATCACCTCGTTCAAGCCGCATCAACGGGTTCATGCCGGCATCGCTTACGTGCCGCAAGGCCGGGAGATTTTCGGGCGGCTGACCGTGGAAGAAAACCTGCTGATGGGCCTGTCGCGCTTCCCGGGTTCCGAGGCCAGGGAAGTCCCGGCCTTCATCTATGAGCTGTTCCCGGTCTTGCTGCAAATGAAGCAACGCCGCGGTGGCGACTTGTCGGGCGGCCAGCAACAACAATTGGCCATCGGTCGCGCACTGGCCAGTCGGCCACGCTTGCTGATCCTCGACGAACCTACCGAAGGCATTCAACCGTCGGTGATCAAGGAGATTGGCGCGGTGATCAAAAAGCTCGCCGCACGAGGTGACATGGCGATCCTGCTGGTCGAGCAGTTCTACGACTTCGCCGCCGAGCTGGCCGATCAGTACCTGGTGATGTCCCGGGGCGAGATCGTCCAGCAAGGCCGCGGAGAAAATATGGAAGCCGAGGGTGTGCGCGGACTGGTTACGATCTAGTCTGTAGCGTCCTGACGATAATTAAAAATATATGACTGCTCTTGCGCAAAACGCACTGTTCACGCCCAGTTGGCACGCCGAGCTGGAGCTCGGCTACGCCCGCTTCGGCGACAGCACGCGCCCGGTCCTGCGTCGCCACAAAGGCCCGCTGCGGGTGCAAAAACACCTGTACGCCGAAGGCCCCGAGGTGTGCCAGCACATCATCGTCCACCCGCCCGGCGGCATTGCCGGTGGTGATCGGCTGGACATCACGGCCTGCGTCGGTGCCGACGCCTGGGCGCAGTTGACCAGCCCCGGTGCCGCCAAGTGGTATCGCGCCGCCGGGCCAGCCTATCAACGGCTCGACTTGAACGTCGCCGCCGGTGCCACGCTGGAGTGGCTGCCGCAGGAAACCATCGTGTTCAGCGCCGCTCAAGCTGAGCTCAGCACTTCGATTGAACTGCAAGGTGACGCCCGGCTGTTCTATTGGGACGTGGTGGCGCTGGGTCGCCCCGCCAGCGGCGAACGTTTCGAGCTCGGGCACTTTCAGTCAAAGCTGGAAATCCGCCGCGACGGCCAGTTGCTCTGGCACGAACGCCAGCGCATTGTCGGGAATGACGGCTTGCTTGATTCGCCGATAGGGCTGGATGGCCAGCCGGTGTTTGCGACGTTGCTGGTGACGGGTGAAATCGATAGCGATTTACTGGAGACCTGTCGCTCGCTGCCCAATGACGTGCGCGGGGATCTGACGCAACTGCCGGGGCTGTTAGTCGCCCGTTGCCTGGCCAGTGAAGCGCTGTTGGCGCGAGGCTGGCTGATTGATTTGTGGAAGTTGCTGCGCCCGGCCCTGCTCGGCCGTAAGGCTGTGCCGCCAAGAATATGGAGCACCTGAACACACATACCTGTAGGAGCAAGGCTTGCCCGCGATGGGGGCCGCGCGGTTCGACTGGAAGACCGCGTAATCGTTCATCGCGGGCAAGCCTTGCTCCTACAGATCGAGTGAATTTTTAACTGCCCAATACGGATTTTTAACGATGGACCTGACCCCACGCGAAAAAGACAAGCTGCTGATCTTCACCGCCGGCCTGGTCGCCGAGCGGCGTTTGGCCCGTGGCGTGAAACTCAATTACCCGGAAGCGATGGCCTACATCTCCGCGGCGCTGCTCGAAGGCGCGCGTGACGGCCAGACGGTCGCCGAACTGATGCACTACGGCACCACCCTGCTGAACCGCGAGCAAGTGATGGAAGGCATCCCGGAAATGATCCCGGAGATCCAGGTCGAGGCGACCTTTCCCGACGGCACCAAACTGGTCACCGTCCACCAACCCATCGTCTGAGGCTGCGCCATGACTTATCACATTCGTGATGCCGTATACGCCGACCTGCCGGCGATCCGCGACATCTACAACGACGCTGTCCTCAATACGACCGCGATCTGGAACGAACAGGCCGTCGACCTCGCTAACCGCCAGGCCTGGTTCAGCACCCGGCAATCCCAGGGCTACCCTGTGCTGGTGATTGTCGACGCCGACAACAGCGTGCTCGGTTATGCCTCATTCGGCGACTGGCGGCCGTTCGACGGTTTCCGCCATACCGTCGAACATTCGGTGTACGTGCGCAGCGATCAGCGCGGCAATGGCCTCGGCCCACAGCTGATGGACGTACTGATCGAACGCGCCAGGGACTGCAATAAACACGTGATGGTCGCCGCCATCGAAAGCGCTAACGCCGCCTCGATTCGCCTGCACGAACGGGTCGGTTTCATCACCACCGGGCACATGCCGCAAGTCGGTACCAAGTTCGGCCGTTGGCTCGACCTGACCTTCATGCAGCTGATCCTCAATCCGGGCGAGGAGCCGCCCGTCGCCAACAAGGAGTGATATGTCATGAACACTGCCCAACTGCGACGCGTGAACACCGAAAGCTTTGCGCACTACCGTCAGGGCTTGATCGATTTGCTGTTTGACGCCGTGCAGCACGGCGCCTCGATCGGCTTCATGGCCGACCTTGATGATGCCCAGGCCCGCGCCTACATCAACAGTGTCCAGGCCGGGCTCGAGGACGGCAGTCTGTTGCTGTGGGTAGTGGTTCACGATGAAAAGGTCCTGGCCAGCGTGCAACTGGCCCTGTGCCAGAAAGCCAACGGCCGCAATCGCGCCGAAGTGCAAAAGCTGCAGGTGCGCCATGACACGCGGCGACGCGGCCTGGCGCAACAACTGATGAATGCTGTGGAGCTTGCTGCGCGCCAGCACAAACGTGGCCTGCTGTACCTCGACACCGAAGCCGGCTCAGCGGCCGAAGCGTTCTATCAGTCCCTGGGCTACACCCGTGTCGGCGAGTTGCCCAACTACTGCCAAAGCCCGGACGGTCGCTACACCCCGACCGCCATCTACTACAAGACTCTGGGACAACCCGAATGATTCCTGGCGAATATCAGATCAAGCAAGGCGACATCGAGCTCAACGCTGGCCGTCGCACCCTGAGCCTGACCGTGGCCAACAGCGGTGACCGGCCGATTCAGGTCGGTTCGCACTACCACTTTTTCGAAACCAACGACGCCCTGACGTTCGACCGTGCCGCCAGCCGTGGCATGCGCCTGAACATCCCGGCCGGCACCGCCGTGCGCTTCGAACCGGGGCAGAGCCGCGAGGTCGAGCTGGTGGACCTGGCCGGGCATCGCCGGGTGTTCGGGTTCGCCGGCAGGATCATGGGCGACCTCGACTGAATCTGATCCCTGTGGCGAGGGGGCTTGCCCCCGTTCGAGTGCGAAGCGCTCGCACTCCGCGCTGACACGTTCGGTCTGGCACACCGCGACTGCAGGTTTTACGACCGCTACGCGGCCGGACGGGGCGGTGCGGCGTTCCGACAAGCCCCCTCGCCACAATAAATTTGTGCAAGGAACTGAAATGAAGATTTCCCGTCAAGCCTACGCCGACATGTTCGGCCCCACCGTCGGTGACAAGGTTCGCCTGGCCGACACCGAGCTGTGGATCGAAGTCGAAAAAGACTTCACCACCTACGGTGAAGAAGTGAAGTTCGGCGGCGGCAAAGTGATCCGCGATGGCCAGGGTCAGAGCCAGTTACTGGCCGCCGAAGTGGTCGACACGCTGATCACCAACGCGCTGATCATCGACCATTGGGGGATCGTCAAAGCCGACGTCGGCCTCAAGGATGGGCGCATTGCGGCGATCGGCAAGGCCGGTAACCCGGACGTCCAGCCGAACGTCACCATCGCGGTCGGCGCCAGCACCGAAGTGATCGCCGGCGAAGGGATGATCCTCACCGCGGGCGGTGTCGACACGCACATCCACTTCATCTGCCCGCAACAGATCGAAGAAGCATTGATGAGCGGCGTCACCACCATGATCGGCGGCGGTACGGGACCGGCGACGGGCACCAACGCCACCACCTGCACCTCCGGCCCTTGGCACTTGGCGCGGATGCTACAAGCGGCGGATGCCTTCCCGATGAACATCGGCCTCACGGGCAAGGGCAACGCCAGCCTGCCAGAGCCGCTGATCGAACAGGTCAAGGCCGGGGCTATCGGCCTCAAGCTGCACGAGGACTGGGGCACCACGCCGGCGAGCATCGACAACTGCCTGAACGTCGCCGACCAGTTCGACGTACAGGTGGCGATCCACACCGACACCCTCAACGAATCCGGCTTCGTCGAAACCACCCTCGCCGCGTTCAAGGGGCGGACCATCCACACTTACCACACTGAAGGTGCTGGTGGCGGCCACGCGCCGGACATCATCAAGGCCTGCGGTTTCGCCAACGTGCTGCCGAGCTCGACCAACCCGACCCGGCCATTCACCCGCAACACCATCGACGAACACCTCGACATGCTGATGGTCTGTCACCACCTGGACCCGAGCATTGCCGAGGACGTGGCCTTCGCCGAAAGCCGTATCCGCCGCGAGACGATTGCAGCCGAAGACATCCTTCACGACCTCGGCGCATTCTCGATGATCAGCTCCGACAGCCAGGCCATGGGCCGCGTCGGTGAAGTCATCACCCGCACCTGGCAGACCGCCGACAAGATGAAAAAACAGCGTGGCGCACTGGCAGGTGATGGCGAGGGCAACGACAACTTCCGCGTCAAACGCTACATCGCCAAGTACACCATCAACCCGGCTATCACTCACGGCATCAGCCATGAAGTGGGCTCGATCGAAGTGGGTAAATGGGCCGACCTGGTGCTCTGGCGCCCGACATTTTTCGGGGTCAAACCGACGCTGATCCTCAAGGGCGGCGCCATTGCGGCCAGTCTGATGGGTGACGCCAACGCCTCGATCCCGACGCCGCAACCGGTGCATTACCGCCCGATGTTTGCCAGCTACGGCGGCTCGCTACATGCCACCAGCCTGACGTTTATCAGCCAGGCTGCGCAGGAGGCAGGTCTGCCTGAGGCGCTGGGTTTAAAGAAGAAAATCGCAGTGGTCAAAGGGTGCCGCGAGGTACAGAAAACTGATCTGATCCACAACGATTACCTGCCGAAGATCGACGTCGATCCGCAGACCTATCAGGTCAAGGCTGACGGCGTACTGCTGTGGTGCGAACCGGCGGATGTGTTGCCGATGGCCCAGCGGTATTTTCTGTTTTGATTTCCAGTCAGGCATAAAAAACCCGGCACGAAGGGCGTCAATCTTCGTGCCGGGATGGCTGTAATGTCAGGTCAATCAGTTGCTCGGTTCAACCGTAAAGGGTATCTCCACCCTTTACAGCTTCGCCCGATCCATCGCCTGTTGGGTCAGGGTTTTGAGCAGTGTCTTCATTTCGTTATAGATCAAGTCCAGCTCGGCGGAATAGGCCTCGTGAGTCATGATCTGTCCTGGGGCAATCTCGCTTTCCGGTTTGCCCAGCTCTGCGGCGAGTACCCTCAGCTCCTCTTTCAGGCCGGCCTTTGCCTCAAGCGAAAGATCCTGTTCGGTCGCGCGCTTATCAAGCGCCATGAAAAACTCCGTCGTTGCATCGATTCGACGCCTGAACACCTTGAACGCGCGACGATTCGAGCCCTGGATGTAAGACGTCCAGAACGGCTGTTCACTGATTGAATCACGCAGCAAATCGCCGGCCTCCAGATCCAGTACCCGCCGATAGGCATCTTCGATCATCTCAGACGTGACGCCCGTGTACGTGCGGAACTGCAGATCACGGGATTGCCAGGGCAGATCCAGTCGCTCGGCCAGGTCCGTCATGTAGCCCAGATGTACCTGGACCTCATCGATGCTCCCCGTAACAACGCCATTGGCATCGATCACCATGTGTCGTTCACCGCCCGCCAGTCGTTTGGCGACCACTTGGTGGGCAATCCGGCTCAACTCATCCAGACGGGATTTGCCTCTGGCAAGCTGCACCAGTTCAGCCTCCACCAGGCCTGGACTCCCCAGCGCATAAGCTTCGTGGATCAGCACCTCCACACCCATTGAATTGAACAACTGGGCCCCGGCATCCACACAGTTGGTAGCCTCGTCCCTGCCGATGACAAAAAGGTTGCGCCGCAACTCACTGTCCTTGGACATCGCTTCCAGCATTCGCCAGACCTTGCTCGTCATGTCCACTCTGAATGCGTTGTCGTTCTGGAAATGGCTGGACTCGGTGAGCTTCCTGATCTTATTGAAAAAATGCACCGAGCCGAACTCATCCTCCACGCTGTTCCATATCTCCTGTTTGGCGACCCAATCTCGTCGCGTCAGGCCTGCCTCCCAATCAAGGCTGTCGCGCACACCACGAGGCGGATACGGACGATCGGGGTCCAGGCCGACGGACCTGATGTAGTTTCTGAGCGTGTTCAGAGTATCGGCCGACATCCACTGCCGTTCCCGGCTCACTACCGTCCGAGCCAACATCTCCGCCCCGACAGAGCCGGGCGTAGCCCTAGGGATGACCGTCAGTTCATTGCGCTGAAGATTCAAGTAAAAATGCCGGAATCGGGGTTGAGAAAACAATCCGTCCGGCCAGGTATCAATACCCGTCTCACCCAGCAATACCGTATGCAGCAGGCGCATGCCGCCGATATCCGGCACTCGACCCAACGGGTTTCCCTGAAGATCCAGACTTTGAAGCCGGGTAAGCCATCTCAAATACGTAGCGCCCTGCGCATCCAGCACTATCCGGTTATCGCCGAGGAACAACTCCGTCAGCCCTACCATTCGTCCCACCGAAGGAGGAAATTGCGTGAGCCGGTTGCGGGTGAGATTCAGCGAACGCAGGCGCGGAAAATGATCAAGAAAGGTGACGTGTGCGTCGGTCATCTCAGTGCCCAGCAAGTTCAGGCTGGTCACGTGCTGAAAATCGGCGTCCAGAGGGGGCATGGTCCCCAAGTGCCGCCCCATGGGCATATTGCTGAGGTCAAGCACTGCTCCCTGCAGAATCTCGTAAGAGTCCACATGCCTGGGCCCGGTTTGCTGCCAGCACTGACGAATGGCCTTGTAAAGTGAGTTTCTTGACTGCCATTCGGCAACGCCGGCAGGGCTGAACCTGTACGCTTCGGTCGGCGAATTCAGCCAGCGCTGGAAGTTGGTATTGAGGCGGTTGAATTCCGCTTCCAGCGCACTGGCCCGCAGCTCCGGGTCAGCCTCGTCGCCGGCACCGTCCAGATAAGCCTGGGCTTGCTCCTCCGTCCAGCCCGGCCGCACGCTCCTGACGCGTTCCTGCAACGTCAGGCGTCCGGTGAGCCGTCGAATGCCTTGAGGAAGAGGCATTCCACCGAGCAGCTTCATCGTCTCGGGATCATAGGCAGGCTTGCGCAGTGGGCTGTCCGCCAGCATCGGGCGCAGCTGGTCACGCGCCAAGGGTGCATTTTGAACGGTGTGCTTGAGTGTCGCGCCTTGATTGATTTCAAAACCCAGTGCTTTGCGTTCAGCGTCAGGCAGGGCATGCAATACCGAAGAAAACAGGTCATCCGCGCCGTGCAGATGGTTGTCCTCGGCATCCCGCACTTCATAACCGTTCTCCGTGCTGACCAGGACTTTGCGCAGATCCGCTTCTTCTGGGCCAATGCTGTCGCGCAGACGGCCAGTGAAAGAATGCTCGCGAATCTCGATGCGCACCTCCTGCGGCCAGTTCGGCAAGCTTTCCAGGCTATGCAGTGCCAGTTTTTCCGTATCCGGCGCCTGCAGTGAATCAAGGAACAGCCCTTCATAGGCACGCGCCAGACGCACCTCCAGCGAGGCGGCGCGCGCCTGCTGCCTGAGGTGCAAGCCAATACGCTTTTGCTCGGCCAGCACTCGCAAGTCAGCCGGATCAGCGGCGCTCAGTAGCTCCTCTGCCATGTTGGCGGGCAATTGCGTGAAGGTGTCCTGAAGCGTCCTGGCGTCGGCAATGTTTGACTGGGCGTTCTCAGGCAGTTTCCCCGTTTCCGCCCACACCTTGAACCGGTTGAGGGTGTCGACCAGCAACGCGGGCGGCGCTTCGTTTTCGACATGCAGCCGACGCAACACATCTTCTTCGATACCACTGGCGATACGGATGCGTTCAAGCATTGCATCATCGAACGCTTCTGACTTCGCCCCCAGCCCACGCATGAGCTCGGCCGAGGTCCACTCGACAGGGCGGTCGAGTTCGGTGTGCCAGGTACCGGCGCCATCGTGGTCAAGCTTTGGCTGGTAAGCTGCGGGCCGGTCCGGATGCTGCATCCTTGGCTCGCCGGTCAGTGGATCGTCCTGCACCGCGAAGTATTTGCCGTCGCGCGGCAGCAACTCCTTATCGCCGTGCGCGTGAAGGCCTCGCTCGTTGGGCGTCGAGTCGGAACTCAAACTGACTTGATGCTCATACGGGCTCAAGTCCGGGTTCCAGAGGCGGGTCTTGCCGTCAGCGAGTACGACCGGCTTCAATTGGTCGACAAATGCCGAAGGCTTGATCGCGGTCGCTGCGCCCGTCGGCAACACATGCCCTGCTCCCATGATTGCCAGCTGGGCCGCATTGATCAGGACGCCGGTCAACAATGCCGCCGCTTCGTCCTTGTCGCCCTTGCTCCAGTCTTCGATGCCCTCCATGGTTTCAAGCAGCATTTGCCCGATCATGACGCCCAGCATGGCCTCCCCCAGGCCCGGCACCAGCATCGCGCCGAAGTTGAACACGTTCCAGCCGATGCTTACGTAGCTGCTCAATCGCGCCCAACGGGCGTTGGCATCTTCATCGCCAGTGGGAACGGCAATGTGCCGCGAATCCGCGATGGCCTTATCGCACCGCCATCGGCCGAGCGCCGGCCAGAGCAAACCGTCAATCACGTTGGTGACCGGCTCGGCATCGGGGTTCTCCACCGCAGTCTCTCGCCACCACGGCCCCATGCTCAACGGTTCGCGCTGTTGCCAGGTGAAGGTGCTAAAGCGCTCTTTGACGCGAGTGAAAAACTGTCCTTTGTCTTTTTGCGGTACGAAGCGGCTGAAAAATTGTTGGTAGTCCGAGGAGCGCAACTGGCTCGTCAGCTCCTTCATGAAATCGGTGAAGGATTTATATTCCTTGAGAGGATGCTCAGGATCGTCGGGCACATAAGCGATCAAGGCACCGTCGAGCCGACTTTGATTATCGATATCTTCGCGGCGCAGCATCTCATCGACGGCACCGCTGGGACCGTTGGCAAAAAAGGCTTTGAGAAACTTGAACTGGTCAAATTCCTGCCCGGGCAAAATGAGCAGTTTGCGTGCCCAATCCATCATTATTCGTTGATGTGTCGGCTCCAGGGCGTCGTAAATCTTATTGATTTTCGTTGGATCTGCCACGGCACTGAACAACACGATACCCGACAGTTTCACGCCCATAAGGGACAGTCGATGAGACTGTAACGGGCGCTTGCCCATCGTGATGTTTGTCTGGTTGTCCCGCAGTTGCTGCAACTTGCCGTACGCATAAGAAGTGATATCGCCCTTCAAATATGCAATCAGCGCCGACTCATTGAACGCAGCTTTTTCGGTCCCGATGAAGTGTTGCTCAAGTGAGGCCTTTGCACCTGCCGCCGCAGGGGCCAGCAACCCTGTGATGTGCCGCTGATACTGCGCACCGAGATCCAGCTCCCGACAAAGGCTCGCAAAACTTTCGATGGTCAACGAATGACGTTGCAGCTCACCTTCGGCATCGGTGGTGAAAATTCCCGAGCCATCGCGAAAGGCGCCGGCACGGGTTTCAGCGTCCTCAAAGTTATGCAGCGCAGCCTCCAGCAACGTTGACTCCCTGAGCCGGCTGGCATTGTTGTCGATGCCAAACCCCAGCAGGGCGGGCACGTAAAGCCGAACCGTCGTGGCCCGCACATCCAGTTCCAGGCTCAGCTTTTCTTGCAGGGCCTGAATGAGCAAGGGCTCCGCGAACTCGTTGATGTCCTTTTTCAGATCACCCAGCGTGTCATCCAGATTGCCTTGCAATCGCCAGCGCTCGTTGCCGAGTTCCTTGAGGTATTGACGGTCAATGGCGCTTGCCTTGACGTACCACTCAGGGAAATCGACTGCCTGGGTTGCCGTCGCTACACGTTTAGACAGCGTAGGGCTTTTTATAAGCGCTGGAACGTTGGTTGCCAGGTAACTCAAATACCGATTGTCGCCTGCCGGATTATTGGCAGAAATATCCGACACAGATCCTTCTGATGATTCATTCATTTTCGCAACTGTCCCTGTGCGTTCATAAGAACGACCAGCTTATTCAATACCCCAGATAACAAAAGATTAAATAACTGCTGTAAAACCAGCATAAACGTCCAATAACATTCAACTTCAAAACCTGAAAAACAATTAAATACCACCCTGACAACCGCAGTGGCTGATCCTGCTCGTCAACGGTAGTTTTGACCCGGTCTTAAAGGCGCTAAAATGCGAGACCGTCAAGCGCTTACTGCGTGGAGCCTTCGACCATGCGTCTATCCGAATTCATCGTGACTCACGTCGAGCGTATCGTCGACGAATGGGAGCTGTTCGCCCGAACCATCGCCCCCGACCCTGATTCCATGGATCGGACGCTCCTGCGCGACCACGCCACATTGATCCTGCTGGCCGCTTCCCGCGACATGAAGACCGCCCAGACCGGCCTCGAACAAGCGGCCAAGGCCAGGGGCGAAGGCCCGGAAAAAACACCAAGCCTGGACAAGGCCGCGGCCAGTCATGGCGAGCTTCGGCATAACGTGGGGTTTGATCTGGTGCAGATGACCTCTGAGTTCCGGCATTTGCGGGCCAGCGTGATTCGCCTGTGGGTCAACAGCCTGGAGTCGCCGGACGTGGTGTACATGCAGGACATGATCCGTTTCAACGAAGCCATCGACGAAGCCCTGGCCGAGTCCACCGCAGCGTACGCCGAGCAGGTCAATCGTTCACGGGACATCTTCCTGGCCATTCTGGGCCATGATCTGCGCACCCCCTTGCAGGCTGTGAACATGTCCACCGAGATGCTGCTACGCAAGGCCAAACTGGACAGCGACGCCCAGACCTATGTGACAAGCATCAAGAGCAGTGCCCGGCACATGGCGGCGATGGTCAGCGACTTGCTGGAGCTGGTACGTAGCCGGCTGGGCAGCAGCCTGCCGATCGAACCGGCACCGATGGACCTGGCCGCCGCCGCAAAAGCTGCGCTGGACGAAGCCGGCGCCGGGCAGCCGGACTGCAACTCACAACTGATCGTCGAAGGCGACACCCATGGTATCTGGGACCGCACGCGCCTCAGCCAACTGCTGCAAAACCTTGTCGGTAATGCCTTGCAGCACGGGGCCAATCGACACCCAGTGACGCTGAGAATCATTGGAGAAAAAGATCAGGTGACGCTGACCATGCACAACCATGGCGAGCCGATTCCCGCCGAGGCACTGCCGACGATATTCGACCCACTGGTGCGCAGCGCCAGCGAAGAACTCACCGGCCCCTCTACCAGTCTTGGGCTCGGTTTGTTCATCGTCAAACAGGTGGTGGACGCCCACCAAGGCACGATCGAAGTCAGCTCCAGCGAGGCCGAGGGCACGACGTTCAGCGTAGTGTTGCCGAGAGTGTCGCGGGTGGTTTTGTAGTGGTGGACGTGAGTGAAGACCACGACTGTGGCGAGGGAGCTTGCTCCCGCTCGGCCGCGAAGCGGTCGTAATCCAGCAATCGCTTTCCATCTGAATACTCGCGGCGGCCGATATTAGGGTCGCTACGCCCGAACGCGGACCGACCCGCGGGAGCAAGCTCCCTCGCCACAGAAGCCCCCTCGCCACAGGTTCGGGGCTTGTCCCCTAACCAGGCTGCTACGAAAAGGGGCTATTCGACGACTAACCGCCCCAATCGCTGCCTGAGCATGCGATTCTCGGCGCGTAGTTGCTGCACTTCTTCAAGCAGGTCGAGCGCCAAGGCGACGCCTTCCCATTCCAGATCCAGGTCACGCCGTAACTTGGCGGCACGCTTGGCGACCGCCAGTTCATAGTCGTTGAAACGCCAATCCTTGGGCTGCGCGCCCTGAGGTTCGAGGATGCCGTGTTCGACGATTTCGATCACGTAGACGTCCGGTAAATCGGTCGCCTCACAGAATTCTGCCATGTCCAGTTGAACGATCAGGGGGTTGCTCATGATTGGCTACTCCTTCTCTTGACTCAAAAATGCTCCCGCGGATTGAAAGCGGCTTTCTTCGCCAGCTCCTGCCACAACGCCTTGACGTCATCGTCGATATGTTTGGGCATTACCGCCTTGAGCTGCACGAACAGGTAACCGCGCTGCCCGGCCTTGTTCAGCAGGCCGTGGCCTTTGGCGCGCATGCGCTGGCCGTTCTGGCTGCCGGCTGGAACTTTCAGGTTGATCTTGCCGGTCAGGGTCGGCACCGCGACCTCTGCACCCAGCGCCAGCTCCCACGGGGCCAGCGGCAAGGTGATGATCAGGTTTTCACCTTCAACGTCGTATTTCGGGTGCGGCGCAAAACGAATGGTCAGGTACAGGTCGCCATTGGCGCCGCCACCGACACCCGGTGCGCCCTGGCCCTTGAGTCGAATGCGCTCACCATCGGTGACACCCGCCGGAATCTTCACGTTCAGGCTTTTGCTGGTATTGCTGACGTGCTGGCCGGCCGCGTTGTACTGAGGCACCTGGAAGCTGACCTTCTTCGATTCGGTCGACAGGGTTTCTTCCAGAAAAACCGGTAATTCCATTTCCACGTCTTGCCCTCGACGACCGGCACTGCGACCAGACTGTCCACCCCCGAAACCCGGGCCACGGTTACCAAAAATCGAACTGAAGAAGTCCGAAAAATCGCCACTGTCCTGACCGCCGCCAAAACCACCCGCACCACCACGCCCCTGCCAACCCGGCGGGCCCTGGAACGGTTGTCCGTGCTGGCCGTATTTGCGCAAGTCGTCGTATTCGGCGCGCTTGTCGGCGCTTTTCAACGCTTCATAGGCTTCCGAGACATCCTTGAACTTGGCCTCGGCGTCCTTTTCCTTGCTGACGTCAGGGTGGTATTTGCGCGCCAGCTTGCGATAGGCGGCCTTGATCGCCTTATCGTCAGCGGTCGGCTCCACACCGAGAATCTTGTAATAGTCTTTGAAGTCCATCGAGGGAATCACCATCCGTTATCGATATCGCGCAGCCAGGCACAGCATGCACTGATTGGCTGCCGCAGGCTTGACCGATCTCAAGAATCTGATCGGGCAGCACATCTGAAGTTTATCGGCAGCCGGGGCGGATCACTTGATCACAGGGTGGCTGCCACGCCATGTCCGTATGTTTGGGGAACAAGGATAGTCTTTCAAGTGAGCGATGACCTTGAATTTAGCGGATAGTCGGCCTTCGATTCTGCGCCGCTCTGACATACACTGCGCGGCCGTTTTTTAACCGGAACCTGAAAGACATGAAAAACGCATCTCCAGCCCGTGCCTGCGGTATCGACTTTGGCACGTCCAACTCCACTGTCGGCTGGCTGCGCCCTGGCATGGAAACGCTGATCGCGCTGGAGGACGACAAAATCACCCTGCCGTCGGTGGTCTTCTTCAACATGGAAGAACGCCGCCCGGTGTATGGCCGGCTGGCGCTGCACGAGTACCTGGAAGGCTACGAAGGCCGCTTGATGCGCTCGCTCAAAAGCCTGCTGGGCTCCAAGCTGATCAAGCACGACACCAGCGTCCTGGGCACGGCAATGCCGTTCAAGGACCTGCTCGGGCTGTTCATCGGCCAGCTGAAGAAGCGTGCCGAGACCGCCGCCGGTCGAGAATTCGAAGAAGTGGTGCTGGGGCGTCCGGTATTTTTCGTCGATGACGATGAAATGGCCGACCAGGAAGCCGAAAACACCCTGGTGGACGTAGCCCGCGCCATCGGTTTCAAGGACGTCTCGTTCCAGTACGAACCGATTGCCGCAGCGTTCGACTACGAGTCGACCATCGAAAAGGAAGAGCTGGTGCTGATCGTCGACATCGGCGGGGGTACGTCGGACTTCTCCCTGGTGCGCCTGTCGCCTGAGCGACGCGGCCACGACAACCGTCACGACGACATCCTCGCCACCGGCGGCGTGCACATCGGCGGGACCGATTTCGACAAGCAACTGAGCCTGCAGGGCCTGATGCCGTTGTTCGGCTACGGCAGCCGGATGAAAAGTGGCGCCTACATGCCCACCAGCCACCACATGAACCTGGCGACCTGGCACACCATCAACTCGGTGTACTCGCAGAAATCGACCCTGGCGTTGGGCAGCATGCGCTACGACATCGAAGACACCAGCGGTATCGATCGCCTGTTCAAGCTGATCGACCAGCGCGCCGGGCACTGGCTGGCAATGGAAGTGGAAGAAACCAAGATCCAGCTGACCCATGCCGACAGTCGCCACGTGCCGCTGGACCGGATCGAACCGGGTTTGAGTGTCGAATTGAGCCGGGCGCTATTCGAATCGGCCATCGATAACCTGCTGGAACGGGTGCGCAACAGCGTGACCCAATTGCTCAACGATGCCAATGTGCGCGTCGACCAGGTGGATACGGTGTTCTTTACCGGTGGTTCGAGCGGGATTCCGGCGCTGCGTAACAGCGTATCGGCGATGCTGCCGAACGCGCAGCATGTTGAAGGGAATATCTTCGGCAGCATCGGCAGCGGCCTGGCGATCGAGGCGATGAAGCGTTACGGCACCCTGGCCTGACGCAACCCCTGTGGCGAGGGAGCTTGCTCCCGCTGGACTGCGTAGCAGTCCCCTCTTTTTCGGGATAAGGGGCCGCTTCGCGGCCCAGCGGGAGCAAGCTCCCTCGCCACAAGTAGATCATCTCAGGATCAAACCATCCCGATCAGCTTCAACTCGCTCTTCAGGTACGCGTAATAAATCGGCCCTGCCACCACCCCCGGCAGGCCGAACGCGGCTTCGAACACCAGCATTGCCAGCAGCAACTCCCAGGACTTGGCACTGATCTGCCCGCCGACGATCCGCGCGTTGAGGAAGTATTCCAGCTTGTGGATAAAGATCAGATAACCCAGCGCCGCCACCGCAACCCAGATCGACAACGACAAGCCGACGATGGTGATCAGCGTGTTGGACATCAGGTTGCCGATCACCGGCAGCAAGCCCAGCAGGAAGGTCAGCACGATCAGGGTTTTGGTCAACGGCAGCTTGATCCCGAACAGCGGCAGGATCACTGCCAGGAAGATCCCGGTAAAAAAAGTGTTGAGCAGGGAAATCTTGATCTGCGCAAAGACGATATTGCGAAACGCTTGAACCAGCAGGTGCAAACGGTCGAACAGTGCTGCCGCCAGGGGTTTGCGTTGGGTCAGGTCAGGGATGCGCTGCAAGGCGATGATCGCCCCCAGCACCATGCCGATCAGCAACGTGACGAACATGTGCGCGGCGTCTTTGCCGACCAGTTGCAGGTCGCTCAGGTGTTTGCTCAGCCACTCGCCGATGGCCACGCGAAATTCAGCGGCGCTGGCGGGCAGGTAAGCGTCGATGAATGGCGGTAACTGGCCACGCGCCTTGTCGACCACCAGCATGAATTTGTCCAGGGAAGCCCCGGGGTTTTCCGCTTCATGCAGCAGAAAACTGATAGCACCGGCAAAAATCAGCGCCAGTACGCTGACCACCAGCGTGCCAAGCAAGGCCACGGCCAGCCAGCGTGCACGCCGTCCTTCGATCAGTCGTTGCAACTGCGGGGTGAGCATGTTGACCAGTTCGAACACCAGTAACCCGGCCAGCAGACTGGGCAACAGTCGCAGCGGTATCACCAGCAACAGCCCACCAAAAATGATCACCCAACTGACCAACAGCAACACGTGACGCTGAGAAAACGTTGGCATACAGCCTCAAAACAAACGGCGTTAAAGGATTGGCAGTCTGCCAGCCTTCCGACATTGAAGCGAGCGGATGACTTCAGCACCCGTAGGAGCAAGGCTTGCTCGCGATGAACGATGACGCGGTCTGTCAGTTCCACCGCGGTGCCCCTATCGCGGGCAAGCCTTGCTCCTACAGAGGGGCACGGGGAGCGCAGCTTATTTTTTCTTCAGGCAATCGCTCATGAAGGTTTTGCGCGCATCACCTTTAAGCGCCTGTGCGGTAGCGGTGGCGTTGCAGGTTTTCATCTTCTCTTGTTGAGGGGTCATGGGTTTGGCCGCCTCTGCTGCCGGCGCGGCTTTCAGGCAGGTACTCATAAAGGCTTTGCGCTCATCACCCTTGAGGGCTTTCGCGGTGGCGTCGGCATTGCAGGTGGCCATTTTGTTCTGTTGTGCCGTGGCGGCAAAGCCTTGGGAACAGAGCAGCAGACCGATCATCAACAAAGGGATACGCAGCATCTTCATGGAGTTTTCTCCTTGTTACCGCGCCGATGGGCGCGGCCTCGAACGGAGTGTAGACAAATGCCGTTACACCTTCACCTTTCAACTATGACGACCTGCAAAAAAGCCGAAAGCGAGTTATCAGTGACTCGCTCCCGGCTCGAACAACGCTTCAAGAATGGCCGTTAACGGGACGAGATCGCTTTGTAGTAGCCCTCAAACGTCTCGAGGCGATTCTCGATAACCGAGGCGTTATGTCGCTCGAAAGAAACCGCTCGCTCATCAGGCGATACATAGGTAGCGCCTAGCTCTTTCAATGAAGTCCATTGGGCATAACCGCCTTTCTGATGCAGCTTGGGAATTTTTATCGCCCTGAGCGTCGAATCATCCGAGCCTCGGGGCGGAATAACGGCAGTGCCAGAAGGTGCATCGTCGATAAACGCATACTCGGCGACGGCAGGGCCAGGCTTCAGGCTCAGCACCGGTTCAGGATCGAACGTGAAGTAGCCCTCGCTGGTCAGATGGGCACAGGGAAACTCTGGCCAGGAATCGGCAGCAACCAATTGCTCCGGGTGGCTCAAGTCACCAATGACAACATATTGATGGTCAAAGTTGGTGGCTTTGACAATATGTATTTCAGATGTCCGGGGCTGGTTCGCGAGGATCGAGAACGTCACTTTCGAATTCTCCGAACAGTTCCCACCCTTGATGTTGATAGCGGCCTGTGCAGCTTCGGCAATGGTGAGCTCGGCCGTAGGCAAACCGGTAACCAAGTCGATCTTTCGGAGATTTTTCAGTGCGGCGATAGCCGATCCGCCTTTTTCCCAGATGCTCGGTAGTTGGTTGCCGGACAACGGGAGAAGCTCCTTGGCGCGGGTGATCGCACGCTGTGCCATGTTCAAATCGGCCATGGTCTGCGACGAGACTTCAATGACCTTCTCGGTTGCGCTCATATGCTCGCCCAGCATCTCCACGTAGCTATGCAAATCAGCCAGTGTGCCCGACGGAGCGTTGCCTGCTTTCGCTGCGAGGGCCAGCGATTCATATTGATCCGTACGTTTTGTTCTCTTCAGGTAACGAGCAGTCATTCCCAGCTCCCGCTGCGAATCCGACAAGGGCGTTGGTTCACCGTCCATGAACATGTTGTTCAGTAGTTCGGTGAATTGCTCAGGGGACAGCATTTTTTTCAGCTCGGGCAACAGTTCGACACTCTGGCGCATTGTTGCAGTCACCAAAGGGCTGTCGACTGCATCGTGAAACGCCCACTGGAGATAATTCAGGTCCTGTCCCGACAGGTTCTCATGTATTAATTTCAACCCATTCAAATAGTCTTTTTTTACCGACGGCAAAGGCTCAGAAGAATAGGCCCGCCCGACAAGGTCTTTAAAAACCTCCAGGGTATTCAGCGAATCCGACTCCACACCCTCCACATTGGATGCACCTCCACGCAGACGAAGCAAAGCGGGATTAAAAGCCGGTGGTATCGGGACCGGGAACTGCGCAAGTATCGTGGACAACCTGTCAGGCCTTACTGCGTGGTCACGTACGGCCTGCTTCAGTGTCTGAACGTCACTCCTGCGAATATTCAAACCGGTCAGTTCGGCATCCGGGAGTGCCTGCAAGATCGAGGAGTAGAGATCAGTCTCTGCGTGCAAGGCATGACCTTGATCATCGTAAGCCTGGAAGCTGCCATCTACGCGCGAGACTATCGTGCGTTTAAGCGTGGCGTGCTCTGTACCGATACTGTCCAGCACCCCGCCTTCGTACTCGAACAGCCTGACTTGAATGGACACATCCGAGGGCCAGCCCGGCAGGTTCTCAAGCGAATGCAGTACCAGCGTTTCGGTATCGAAGCTTTCGACCGACGCCAGGTAAAGCCCCTCATAAGCACGAGCAACTCTCACTTCCTCACGCGCATAGAGCGCCAGCCCCTTGAGTCGCGATGGCAAGCGCCCTTGGGCGACTATTTGCAGTTCCTCGGGTGTGGCGACCGCCAGCAACTCTTGCGCAACAGCGCCAGGCAGACCCGGCATTTCGGACTGAACCGCTTGTACCTGAGTACTCCAGCGCAACTCGTGCTCTTTGTAACGAGCATTGAACATGAAGTTTCGCTTGGCGCTGGCACGCCGTGCGATTTCCGCCCGAAGGATTTTTGCATGAGCCCCCGTAGTCGTGACCGACGCGCCGAAAACGTCTTCCATCAGTGTTTTTGTTTCACCTTCATCAAGGTGCGAAAGCAAGGTTGCAATCAGGTCGCCATCGTTCAAGCGGTCCTCGTTTATCCGCACAGGAACAGAATCGTTGGAGCCTGTCTGCCAAGTGACGCTTCCATCGCGCGCGACAAGTTGCAGTGGCCTTTCTCCGGGCCACACGCCATCCAGCAGTTGCAACTGTGTGCGTACATCGGCCTTCAGGTAGTGCTGTGGTTGTTCACTGCTGATCTGATCGATGAACGCCTGAATATCCCGATCAATCCTGAATCGCGTAACGGTATCGCTCAATAAGGGCAATGGCGGCTCATTGTCGATGTACATCCGGCGCATCGCGTCGACATGGGTGCGGCTGACCGTGCGGATGTCGTCGAACGAATCGGTCAAACCATCAAGCGGCGGCCCCATCCGCGCCATCAGCGTTTGCTCATCCCACGACTGAGGCTGCTCGCCTTCGATCACGAATGCCCCCGCCCCGTTACTCTCGACCACAGGTTGATAGGCATCTGGCCGGGTTGGATGCTGCACCCGGTGCTTGCCGGTTTGCGGGTCGTTTTTGAGTTCGAAGTGAGACGTATCGAGGCGCAGGATCGGCTTGCCGTCGTGCTGATGCAGCCACAATTCGTCGGGCTTTGAATCGGCAGCCAGAACCAGTGCCTTTTGCTGGTAAGGCTCAAGATTCTGCCCCCACAGACGTTGTTTGCCAGTGGCCAGGGTGACCGGTTTTGCCCCTTCGATAAACGGTGACAGCCTGGAGAACGCCAGGTCGCCAATCTTGATGCCGCCAGCAAACGCTGCCAGTTGAACCACGCTTTCGGTGAAGCCGATCAGCTGTTCAGCGGCCTCCAGATACAATCCTTCAGACAGATCGAGTACACCTTCAACCACTTCACTGACCAACTGATAAGCCGTATAGGCCAGCATCAATTCACCCAGAAAAGGCACGAAGGGGGTCACCACCAATAACGCGACATTGAAGATGTCCGAGAGCATTTTTTGCAGATTTTCAACCCACGCCCAACGCTCCGTACGATCAGCATCGGTAGTGGAAATGACCAACGCCCGGGCGTCGTTGAGAATTTTGTTTTGCTGCTGCTGATAGAGATAAACCCACAGGTCACCATTGAAACGGGTCTCGGTGTCGTTCTCGAACCGCATGACGCCATAGCGCAGGCGTGGGTTTTCTTCAGGCGTTTCTCGCCATACGGGCAGGTCCACTCCCCATTCTTTATCGTGCTGGGTGACCCGCACCAGTTGAGCATTGAGCGCGGCAAAAAAATGCCCACGCTGCTGATGGTCGACAAAGCGACTGAAGAACTGCTGATAACTGAGCCCGGACGAGGGCTGTGCAGGGGGCGACGCCTGGCCGGTATCACGTAACTGGCGAGTCAGCTCGCGGCTGAATTCGACGAGCGACGGGTACTCTTTCAACGGATGCTCGGGATCGTGCGGCACATAGGCAATGATTCGCCTGTTTGCACCATAAGGCGCATCGAGATCAGCGGCGATGAGCACAATGCCTTTCAGGAGCGTGTCGAGCATCGTCAGGTGATAGTAACGAACGGGAATACCGTCCAGGGTCAGGCCTTTAAGTCCCTTGATCATGCCCTGCACAACGACATACGCCAGCGCCCCGATGTCTTTTCTCAAGAGCGCCATTTGCAGGGCGATTTTCAGCGCGGCTTGCTGGCTTTTTATGACTCTGTGCTGCAACACCCCGCGGGCCAGACCATCGGTGGGGCGCAAGTAACTTTCCAAATAGTGTTTGTACCTGGCGCCAATATCCAACTCGCGACACAGCGCCGTGAATTGCTCAATGGACATAGCGCTTCGAATTTTCTTTATATCAAAGTGTCCCTGCGCATCGGGTCGGGAGATAAACTCCGACCCCGACAAAAACACCTCGGCACTTGAAAAGTTGTGCAGCGCCGCATCCAGCAAGGAAACTGTACGACTGCTCGCACCGCCATCAAAGTTATGGCCCCACGGAGACAACTTTACCTCGGAGTACAACTTCAGAAACGTTTCCCTGACGTCATCTTCAACCCCGTATTTTTCCTTTAACGCCTGACGCAGCACTGGCTCGGCAAATGAACGGACGTCTTGCAAATCCATCAGCATTTTGTCGACATCATTCTGCGACGACCAGCTTGCCTCCAGGGCGTTGAGCATGCTGAGGTGTTCGGCTTGGGAAGCGTTTCTGATCCACCCAGGAATGCCTGCACCGCCCACTTTTAACCTCCGAAGCCTTTGCGGCGTCGCCAGGGTCAGCCAGGCAGGAAGCGCACGTTCTATAAATTCATGGTGAATACTTGCCTGAGTAACGTGAGCAGGCGACGTACTGTTTGTTGACGACGAAACCATCTGACACTACCTGAATTAATTATTTGAATGAACAGCCCCTTAATAAATAGTGGCGCCGCATCGCTAAAAGCGTACAACGCTCGGCGGCCCATTAATGGAGTGCAAGTCTGATTAGACCGTAAGATATTTCTTGCTGAAGTTTCATGAATCGATATAACCAACAGCCGATTCAACGTGTCATCAAACCGTTCAAAAAACCTTGTATCGACGGTAGTGCTCGGGCGTACAACCGGCCTGGCGCTGAAACATCGCGATAAACGCCGACGACGTGCTGTAGCCCATATCGAAGGCGATCTCCTGAATGCTGCGCTGGCTGTCCAGTGCTTCGATCGAAGCGAGGAAACGCAGGCGTTGGCGCCACTCACCGAAGCTCATGCCCAGTTCCCGAACAAACTGCCGGGCCAGGGTTCGTTCGCTGACGTGGATCTGCTCGGCCCACTGCGCCAGTGGCCGATTGTCGCCCGGTGATGCCTGCAAGGTTTCGAGCACACTGAGCAATCCGGCGCTGCTGGCGTAAGGCAAATAACAGTTATGCACCGGCGCTTGTTGAAGCTGATCGACCAACACCTCGGCCAGGCGCTTGTCTGCCGGGCGCTCGGGGATCTTGACGTCGCGGGCAGCGAAGTCCTTGAGGATTGCCTTGAGAATGTCACTGATCGCCAGCGTGCAGGCCTGTTGCGGCAGATCGCGACACAGTGGCGGCGCGAGGCAAACCGCGCGGTAATTGATCGGCTGGTTGCTGTAGAAACTGTGCTCGGTCTGCGGCGGCACCCACACCGCGTATTGCGGCGGCGACATGAAGCGGCTGCCGCCGATTTCCATGTGCAATACGCCGTGGGCCGAATACTCCAGCGTGCCCCACTGATGACGGTGAGCCGAGGCAAAGCGGTGGGCATCAAAGTCGGCATAGCGGAAGTACACGGGGGCCGGCAGTTCGCTGAAATCCAGCAGATCGATGTGTTTACTGTTCATGCTGTCTGTCATCAGGGGCAGGTTGTCTGGATTGAAGTATAGGCGCGCATCCAGACAGGCGATAATCACCCCGTCATCAACGTTCTGGTTTTTCCCATGCAATACGCTTATCCCCTGCTGGCCATTTTCATCTGGGCCGGCAACACCGTGATCAACAAACTGGCGGTCGGCGCGATCTTCCCCGCCGAGATCGGTTTCTATCGCTGGTTGCTCGCCGGAGTGCTGTTCACGCCATTCATGCTCAAACCGGTGATACGTCATTGGACGGTCATTCGCCCGAACCTGGGCAAGGTCTTCGTCCTCGGCGTGCTTGGCATGGCGGTCTATCAAAGCCTGGCCTACTTCGCCGCAACGCTGACCTCGGCCACCAACATGGGCATCATCCTGTCGCTGATGCCGTTGATGTCACTGGCCATGGCGATTATCAGCCTCGGCCAACGGCTGACCGCCGGCGCGCTGGCCGGTGCGGTGCTGTCGTTTGCCGGCGTGCTGGTGGTGGTTTCGTCCGGCAGCCTGGGTGCGCTACTGGAACACGGGGTCAACCTGGGCGATGCGATGATGCTGATCGCGACCCTGGCCTATGCGGTCTACAGCACCTTGCTGAAAAAATGGCAGCTGCGTTTGCCGCCGCTGGTGCTGTTGTATTTGCAGGTGCTGGTGGCGGTGGTGGTGCTGTTTCCGCTGTTCCTGGCCTCGCCAAAAGTTGGCCTGACCTTGCAGAACATTCCACTGGTGCTTTATGCCTGCCTGCTGGCCTCGATGCTCGCGCCACTGGCGTGGATGCAAGCGGTGGTGCGTCTGGGGCCAAGCCGAACCACGCTGTTCTTCAACCTGCTGCCACTGATTACCGCATTGATTGCGGCGGTGGTGCTGCATGAGCAACTGGCGCTGTATCACCTAGTGGGTGGAGTGCTGACGTTGGGCGGAGTGATTCTTTCGGAGCGTTGGACCACGGTGTTGGGCCGCACCTGATCCCCTGTGGCGAGGGAGCTTGCTCCCGTTGGGCTGCGCAGCAGCCCCAAAACAGGCGACCGCTTCGCGGTCGAGCGGGAGCAAGCTCCCTCGCCACAAAAGCGGCTAGACCCCTGCCGCCTTCAGTCGCTGCGCATGCTCGACGAATAACCGCAGCGGATCGGCGCCTTTGCCCACCAGCCCCAGCGACTGGTTGACGATGTCGAAGTGATCCAGCGGGTATTCATCGCCAATCACCGTGCCCAAATGCGAGCTGTAACGCCCGACCATACCGTCGCAATGCCCCGCTTCGCGGACGAAGGTGGTGGCGAACAAGCGACAGCTGCGGTTGGTACCGTCGAACAGGTTACCGCCACGGTCGGTCTTGCCCGGTTGCAAGGTCCCGGACCACGAGTAATAGCGCACGCCGTTGACCAACTCTGGCCCATGCCCGCCCCAGGTCTCGGGCAACCCCTGTGGATAACGCTGATTGAACAGCGCGACCCCTTCGCTGGTCAGCGAGTCGTGCGAGGCATGAACATCCACCGGCCATTTGTGCCTGGGATGACCGGTTTCCAGCAGGCCCATCAACCACGCGACCAGTTGCAACAACGCACTCAGCACACGGCCTTTCGCACTGTTGGGCGGACAGTGTTTGTGCAGGTAGTCCGCCAGCTCCGAGCCATGGTTGGGCCCCGCTACCGACGTCACCGAGGCTATCCGGTCCGGGCGCTTGGCGGCAGCGTAACGGGCGGTCAGCGAACCTTGGCTGTGGCCAATCAGATTGACTTTGCTTGCACCGGTTTCGCGCAATATTTCATCGATTTGCACTAACAACTCTTCACCGCGCACTTCGTTGGAGTTGACCGGCGAAACCTGAACCGCGATCACTGTCGCCCCACCCCGGCGCAGCGCCGAAATGATCCCGTACCAGTAGGGATAGAACAGCAGCCGAATAAAGCCGAGCATTCCCGGGACCAGCACCAAGGGATAACGCGTGGAGGTCTCTTGCGACATGGGCAGACATCCTTGTGATCGAGTAAGAAGGCCCAAGGCGGGATGCAAGATGTCGCTCACGAGCATCGCCCCCCGAGGATGACACCTTCACGACCAGTCTATGACATTCCCAGCTCGCTACTTCACACCAATCACTCACACTTAAGTAGCGGACACACCGGCGACATGACGATTATATTCAGAGACGTGTAACAGCAGCGGTCTTAGCGCAGCCAAATAATCGCACACATTCTTAATACCCCCGAAAAAAAACAACGCCTTCTTATACTAACAACCACAGAAACACCCCGCAACAATCATCGAGTTACAAACGCACACTCGACATAACGCCTCAGTTGTTTATATTTCAAATCACAGACAAGAGGTCTGCAATCAAACAACAAGGACTCTATTTATGCATATTGAACAACGCCTCGAATTTCTTGATACGCTTCCTGTTTTACCAGCTTCGAGCTTTACACCTCGAATCGCTACGTTCAGCCCACCGATCGATCCAAACAAAGAAAGCGCTACAGTCGGCCCGGAAATGATGAACATTTACATACCCGGCGTCTCGGAGCAAAACCGTAAAGACGTTGACAACTGCAAGTTACTAGTTCAAAACGCCGCAACACAACTGTATGACCCAATCAAGCAACTGCACGAGTGGTACAAGTATTACACCGAGAGCCTTGCCAAACTTGGCTGGGTCACCCAGGCGTCCCAAACCAAGGATATAAACATCCGTAAAACCGGCCTCACCATGGATGCTGTAGCCTTTGAGATACTTCAGGGCCTGGTGGGTGCAAATGCCCCCCAATTGCTGGCGCTCGCTGGCAAAGCCGTGGAAGGCGTGAAAAATAATGAAGGATTGATCAATATTTACAATCGCAATGCCAAAATTGGCTATGAAGCCAAGTTTGACATGTCGCCAGTCTGGCAAACCCGCGAAGGTTCGCCAATGATGATTCTTAACTGCACATCCGTGGATGTCAGGGAAAGCACTCGGGGCATTCTCTGGTGGAAGTCGACCACTCAATCCACCGCTGTAAAATCGGCAGCATCGGCCGTTTATCTCAACGTGGGTATCTATGACCAAATACGTGCTTCCGTTCTTAAGAAGCTTGGCCAGGCTGCCGAAGACTTCCTGGAGAGCATTCCGGGTTTCTAATAATTACATTCAAGTGAATTGATGAAAACCGAGGCCAATGAGCACTCATGGCCTCCGTTCCCGTCAACCCGCTTTCATTTCATTTTCCCGGAGCTTTTATGAAGTCTATGACACCCGACATTTACGTCGTTGACGGAAACATTACACTTTTTTACGGCTCACACTCCGAAGGCTATAAAAAAGATATTTTGCATTCCAGCCTACTGGCGCAACTGATTGCCAACAGCACTCCCGATACTGAGCTCAATGCTTACCGAAAAACCCTGAACACCTTGTTCTGGACAGTCAACAGCTTCGAAAGCCGAACGATCAAGAAAGAACCTTCGAGCCTTTTGACCCTTGCAAAGACAGGTTTATCCAGCGCATTAATGGAAGGGCAATTACAACAACTTAGCAACGCATTTACCATCATAAAACAGCTGCCTGATGATTCCCCGATCATTGAGGCGATAGTGAATAAAATTCAAAGAAAATACATTCCCGACGTTAACCCCGGCAACTTTTTAGCCAGTGAAAACTCCACTTTCAGCATCAGCACGCTTCTGACAATTGTATTCGAAAACAAAACAACCCTTTCACTACAAATATCGTTCAAAACTTCCCGCTCCGTTGACATCACAATTCTCGATCAAGTGATCTCCCAAAAGACTATTCTTGGCGACCCCGAGACCTTCTTATGGTCTACCCATCTGCTGGAAGACAAGTACGACGCCATCAGAAGCCAAGTAACTGGAAAGCTGGGTAGCAAGGTAGACACCCACCTTTTTCACGTAAATCCAACTGCATTAATACACTAAATGAAAGACTGAAGCGCCAAAGGCATGCGGGGCATTAATGGCGTTTCGAACGCCATTGACGCTCAAAGCCGCTGTCGGGGCCTTCTTCAACCCTTGACGGTCTTCGGTGCCTTACCTGCCTTCATCTGCTCCAACAATGGTGCGCACTGATTCGGCTCACCGCCACTCGGCGCTACCAATGCCAGCAACCCTGCCGCCGGACCGGCAATCACGCCCAGCGCCACCATCCCCGCGCCCCGCAACATCAGCGGCACACCCTTCACACCGGTATCCGGCTTGATGAACTTACCGCGCACATACAGCGGCGAACGCAACGAGATCAGCCGCACGCCCTTGGACTCCGGCGTGATGGTCAGGTCGAGCTGCTCAGTGGCCATGTTCGCCGTGCCGTCGATGTAGACAATCGCGTTCTCGGTGTCGAACACAAACAGCCGGGAGGTCGCCAGACCGGTCTTGACGTCGAAGTCTGCCGCCGCGCAGTTGATCTTCACGTCCTGGTCGCCAAAGATTTTCCCGACCACATAATTGCCGACGTTCAGCCCGGCCAGTTCCATCAATTGACGACTGATCGCACCGTCATTCATCAACAGCTTCAGATCACCATTGGCGCTGCCCAGCAACGCGGCCACCGAGTTGCCGTGACCAGCGAGATCGGCGTCACCGTTGAGTTCCCCAAAGCTGGTTTTCATCGTTTCGAAGCTCGGGAACAGCTGCTTGAGTTTAAAGCCGCGCGCGGTCAGTTTCGCCCGCCCTTCCAACGGCGTGGCAAGGCCGTTCAGACGGATCTGCGCATCGAGCTTGCCGCCCGCTACGCCAAAGCGCAGAGGCTCCAGGCTGATCTGGCCATCGTTGAGCACCAGGTGCGTATAGAGATCGGTAAACGGCAGCTTCTCGCTTTGAACGATGCGTTTACCGGTGAATTCGACATCCGCGTCCATATCGCGCCAGCGCTCGGTATGGAACTCCTCGACCGGCAACACCTTGTCCGCCGGCTGCTTGCTTTCGCCGCCGCGAGCCTTTTGCTTGGCGTTGGAGTCGGCGCCGATCAACGGCGCGAGGTCGGCGAGCAACAATTGATTGGAGACCACCGCACCGCTGAGCTTGGGTCGTGGCTGGCTGGCGACATACGTCAGGTCGCCGTGAATATCGCTGCTGCCGATGGTGCCGTTGAATGCCTCGTAGTGGAACTTTGCACCATCCGACTGGCGCAGGTTGGCAATCAAGTGACCGTCGGTAGTGTAAGGCGGCGAAGCCGGCAGGGGTACGCCGGTCAAGGGATAAAGATTGCCGAGGCTGGTGCCGGCCAGCTTCAGGCGCAGGTCCAGCGCGCCGAGATTCAGCGGGTCGGTCAGGGTGCCGGCCAATTCGACGCTGGTATCGGCAATCTTCACCTGCGCGTGCAACGGGAACGGCTTGGCCGCGTCCTGTAATGCCAGCAGCCCGCCGACCTTGCCTTCGCCCGCCAGTTTCTGACCGTGGTACTGGCCTTTGACCTTCAGCGCGAACACATAGTCTTGCAGCGCCGAGCCCTTCTCCAGAGCTTTCTTCGCGGCTTTATCACCGACGATGTCGCTGAACGGGATCGGCTTGCCCAGCAGGTCGATCAGCAGGTCGAGCTGAGTGTTCAAGGTCTGGTCGTCGAGGGTGACGTGGCCCTTGTCGAAGCCAATCGCACCGATGTCTACCACCCAGCGAGACGGTTCGGCGTTCGGGTCTTTCGGATCGAACTTGAAGGTCCAGTTGGCACGACCATCGGCCAGACGTTGCAAGTCGGCATTGGGCTCAGTGAGGTCGATACGCGGGATCACCACCCGCTGCGCCAATAGCGCCAAAGGCGAAATCCGCAACTCGACGCGCTTGAGGCTGACCATTTGCGGCTTTTTCGACCAGTCCGGGTTACCCAGGCTCAAGTCCTCGGCCATCACATGCGGCCACGGCACCCAGGCGCGCCAACCGCCTTCATCGACTTCACGTTTCCAGGCCACCGTCAGGTTGCCGTTGATGGCAAAGGGGCGGTGCAGTTCTTCGGAGACTTTGCTGTTGAGCGGCGGTTTGATCCGGTTCCAGTCGAAGAACGCGATGATCAGCACCAGCACGGCCATCAGCAGCACGAGGCTGCCGACAACCCAGGCGAGAATTTTACGAGTGCGCGTCATTGCACAGAACTCCTGATTGCGACTCAGCGCCCTGACTGCGACGCCTGCATAGAAACGTTAGGCCAAAAATCGGCCGATTATAGGAGCTACGACTGGCAAATGACCCGCAGGTTTAACGCTCCTTCCATTCAGACATGAAAAAACCAACTTTCCTGACCGATCAGACAGCTCGCGTTACCCGCCCCCGCACTTTTTCGACCCGCAAGTGAGTCGAAAATACCCACCTCGGTGCAAAAGCGCTCCGCGGAAACGTCCGTTCTAGAGGCTTTCCGCCGAACAATCAATTCCGTTGATTATTACCATTGTCTTTATGAACTTTTATATCGACTTATCGAGAGTAGCATTAACTTCGTACCCACTTTATAGCCCTCCCAAGGAGCAACCGATCATGAAACGCCAAGTACTGCTTAGCCTGACCCTTTCGATGTTAGCCAGCACCGCTTTTGCCCTGCCAGCTGCCGATCAGGCAACTCCGCAAGTCAAATCCAGCCACTCGGTTTACAGCCAAACGGTTGCCGATGGTGCCAATGGTAACGAACGCCTGAAAGAAAAAGGCCTGATCACTCAGGACGGCTACGACAAGACACCACAAGGTCAGACCCTGGCTTCTGACGGTTCCGATCGCACTCCACAAGGTCAAACCCTGGCTTCCGATGGTTCCGATCGCACCCCACAAGGTCAGACCCTGGCTTCTGACGGCTCCGATCGCACCCCACAAGGTCAGACCCTGGCTTCTGACGGCTCCGATCGCACCCCACAAGGTCAGACCCTGGCTTCTGACGGCTCCGATCGCACTCCACAAGGTCAGACCCTGGCTTCCGACGGTTCCGACCATACCCCACAAGGCCAAACCCTGGCTGAAGGTGGTGGTGACCGTGTGATCGAACGCAACGCTAGCCTGAGCTAAGGCCATGCTGGCCCGGAAAAAAGCCCGATCTCCTGGATCGGGCTTTGACTTTATGTAGCTTGTACTCCCCGCCTCACCTTCCTTTACTCAAGTTCGACGCCAGCAAAGCTGATTTGCTAGAGTGCGCCGCTGTCCTTGATTAGAAGTCAGCCGCCTGATGCTGCCCCGCGCCGAACAGAAACAACAGACCCGCAACGCCTTGATGGACGCTGCCCGCCACCTGATGGAATGCGGCCGAGGATTCGGCAGCCTAAGCCTGCGTGAAGTGGCGAAAACCGCTGGTATTGTCCCGACCGGTTTCTACCGGCACTTTACCGACATGGATCAGCTAGGGCTGGAACTGGTCAGCGAAGTCGGCCAGACCTTCCGCGAAACCATCCGCCTGGTGCGCCACAATGAATTCGTCATGGGCGGGATCATCGATGCCTCGGTGCGAATTTTCCTTGATGTAGTCGCGGCCAACCGTTCGCAGTTCCTGTTTCTGGCGCGCGAACAATATGGCGGCTCGCTGCCAGTGCGCCTGGCCATCGGCAAACTGCGCGAAAACATCAGCTCGGACCTGGCCGCCGACCTGTCCTTGATGCCCAAACTGCAACACCTCAATTTTGCCGGGTTGTCGGTCATGGCCGACCTGATTGTCAAAAGCGTGTTCGCCACCCTCCCCGACATCATCGACCCGCCAGCCGAAGCCTTGCCCGCGCACCTGACGCCACAGGCAAAGATCACTCAACAACTGCGCTTTATCTTTATCGGTCTCAAACACTGGCAAGGGTTGGGCAGTACCGAGTAGCCAATGCTCGTTCCCACGCTCTGCGTCACTGCCGAAGCGGACGCAGAGCGTCCAGTGAGGCATTCCCGCGCAGAGCATGGGAACGATCAACATCTTTTTGCGCTACAAATTGGTGCATACAAAACCCCCGCGCACCAAACCCACCCGCACTTATTCAAAATCACGCAACATCCAGAAACACCTTCTACGCTCTGACAGGGTTTTCCTACGTCTCGTCCGATTGGCAAGCCCCTTGCTCTAGCCTGAGCATTGTCCTTTGCTGGAAGCCTTCCAATGCTGGTGATTCATCGCAGAATCGACCCTCAACCCGTCTGGGCCGCCGAGTTGCACCTGAACTTCGAGGCGCGCAGTAAAAGTCGCCTGCGCTGTTTCAGTGCCGAAGGTGAAGACGTCGGGTTGTTTTTGGAGCGCGGGCAGCCGCCGCTGTACGACGGCGAATGCCTGGAGGCCGAAGACGGCCGCATCGTCCGTGTCTGTGCCCGTCCCGAGCAACTACTGCATGTCACCTGCGCCAACGCCTTCGAACTGACCCGCGCCGCCTATCACCTGGGCAACCGCCACGTTGCCCTGCAAGTCGGTGATGGCTGGCTGCGCCTGCTTGACGATTACGTGCTCAAAGCCATGCTCGAACAGCTGGGTGCGCAGACCGCAAACATCGAAGCACCGTTCCAGCCGGAGCACGGCGCCTATGGCGGTGGCCATCACCATTCGCGGCACGGCGACGAGGACTTCAACTATCCACCGAAACTGCATCAGTTCGGCGTACGCATATGAACCCGGCCTGGGCGCTGCTGCGTCTGGCCAGCCCGCAATTGCCGATTGGCGGCTACAGCTATTCACAAGGCCTGGAAATGGCTGTGGATAACGGCCGCGTTAGCGACCCGGAATCGGCCAAACGCTGGATCAGCGATCAGTTGCTGTTGAACCTGGCGCGCTTCGAAGCTCCGCTGCTGCTCGCCCATTGCACTGCCGCCGCCAATGGAGACTGGCCACAGTTGCTGCAACGCTGTGAGGAACACCGCGCCAGCCGGGAAACCCGTGAGCTGCATCAGGAAAGCCGGCAAATGGGCTATTCGCTGCAGCAACTGCTCAACGGCTTACCGGAACTGGATGACGTCGCCCGCAGCTTTCTCACACAACGCAGCGAACCGCATCTGGCCCTCGGCTGGGCGCTGGCCGCCCGCGCCTGGCAGATCAGCCCGCAAGACGCACTCGCCGCCTGGCTCTGGAGCTGGCTGGAGAATCAATTGGCGGTGTTGATGAAAACCCTGCCGCTGGGCCAGCAAGCCGCGCAACGGCTCACCAGCGAACTGCTGCCGCTGCTGCAACAGGCTCAGCAGAACGCCTCAACCCTTGACCCCCAACACTATGGCAGCGCGGCTTTCGGCCTGTCCCTGGCGTGCATGGCCCATGAGCGCCAGTACAGCCGTCTGTTCCGTTCCTAGCGCCTGTTATTTTGGAGAATCACATGAACACACAACCTCTGCGCGTCGGTATCGGCGGCCCGGTCGGTTCCGGCAAAACCGCGCTGACTTTGGCGCTGTGCCTGGCGTTGCGTGATCGCTACAACCTGGCGGTGGTCACCAACGACATCTACACCCGCGAAGACGCCGACTTTCTGGTGCGCAACGAGGCCCTGGCCCCCGAACGGATCATCGGCGTGGAAACCGGCGGCTGCCCGCATACGGCGATCCGCGAAGATGCGTCGATCAACCTCGAAGCGGTGGATCAACTGAATCGACGCTTTCCCGGTCTCGATCTGATTCTGGTGGAGTCCGGTGGTGACAACCTGTCGGCAACCTTCAGCCCGGAACTCTCGGACCTGACGATCTACGTGATCGATGTCTCGGCCGGCGACAAGTTGCCGCGCAAGGGCGGACCGGGGATCTGCAAATCCGACCTGCTGGTGATCAACAAGATCGACCTGGCGCCGCTGGTAGGCGCATCGCTGTCAATGATGGACAGCGACACCCAACGCATGCGCGGTGGCAAGCCGTTTGTCTTCAGCAATCAGAAAACCGGCCAGGGCCTTGAAGAAATCATCGCCTTCATCGAGCGCCAGGGGCTGCTGACCGCAGCCTGAAACTTATCCACAGGCGTTATCAACAAGGAAGCTTACTCATGACACTCAAACGCATCTTCGCCGCCGCAGCCCTGCTGCTCACGCCCGCACTGGCCTTCGCCCACCCTGGTCATGGCGACAACGGTTTGCTGGCCGGCATCAGCCATCCGATTGGCGGTCTCGACCATTTGCTGGCGATGCTCGCCGTGGGATTGTGGGCCGCGCAACAAAAGGGCGCAGCACGTTGGGCACTGCCGTGTACCTTCGTCGGCGTCATGCTGATCGGCGGCCTGCTCGGGTTTGAAGGCTTGAACCTGCCGGCGCTGGAGAGCGGGATTGCCGCCTCGGTGCTCGCACTGGGCCTGGCGGTGGCATTGGCGGTGCGTCCACCGTTGAGCCTGGCGATTGGCGCGACGGCACTGTTTGCCTTGTTCCACGGCGTGGCGCATGGCCTGGAGCTGCCGGAGATGTCCAGCCCTTGGGCGTATGCCGCTGGCTTCGTCGCCGCGACCGCAACCCTGCATGCCGCCGGTTATGCGTTGGTGCGCGTATTGCCTCAGGCCGCTGCGCCGCTGGTTCGGTTGGCCGGCGCTGCTTCAGCGGCAACCGGAGTCTGGTTGCTCGCCGGCTGACTCTGTGGCGAGGGGGCTTGCCCCCGTCGGCCGGTCCGTGCTCGGGCGAAGCAGCCGTAAAAATAACGCGAATGCGATTTTAGGACCGCTTCGCGCTCCAACGGGGGCAAGCCCCCTCGCCACAAAAACAGCATCGTGCACAACTCCTGCTACCATGTCGCGCAAACACTCCTGCCGTGACGACGCCAGCCAATGCCCGATGCTCCCCGCTCCGCCTCCCAGCCTGAATTGACCGCCCTGTTCGCCACTGTGCAGCAGCACTTCCAGGACGTGATCGTGCCGCTCTGGCAAGGGCCCGGCTGGAACTCAGACATGGCGCTGCCGTATGAAGCGCTGGACGCCGAACGCCAGCCATTGCCGCCACAACGCTACCGGGCCATGGCCTGCGCGCGACAGCTGTACCTGTTCGCCAGCCTGATTGGTGACGTGCCGGCTGCCGAAGAGCGCGCCGCTGCGTTGTTTCGCTCCCTGCAACGGCATTTCCACGATGCCGAACACGGCGGCTGGTTCTACAGCATCGACGCCCATGGCGCGCCGCTGGATCAGCGTAAAGACCTCTACACCCACGCCTTCATTCTGTTTGCCTGCGCCCATTACTGGGCCAAGGTTCGCGAGCCATTGGTGGAATCGGTGCTCAATGCCGCGCTGGAAGTGGTCGCTCAGCGTTTCGCCACAGACGACGGCCTGTACGAAGCCAGCCTCGACCGCGACTGGTCATCGCTCAAGTCCGGGCCGTTGCAGAACCCGCTGATGCATCTGGCCGAAGCGTTCCTCGCCACGCTGTCAGTACGCGACGATGCCCCGGTCGAGGCCGCGCTCAATGCACTGTGCGGGGCGATGCAAAAGCACTTCATCGACCCGCAGCACGGGGTGATGATGGAGAAACCGCTGGGGGCTGTGGATAACTGGTTTGAGCCGGGGCATCAATTCGAATGGTTCTTCCTGCTGGAGTCATCGGCGTTGCTGCGCGGATCAAAACTGCACGCCTCGCTGATCCGCGCATTCCCGTTCACCGAACAATTGGGCGTTAATCAGCAAACGGGGGCAGTACGAGCAATGCTCGACCTTGAACTGGACGGCCGACCTCGGGATGAGACCCAGCGCATCTGGGCCCAGGCCGAGTACCTGCGCGCCCTGACCTTGCGTCCAGACAGCGAAGCCTTGCTTGAGCGTCAATTGAACGCCCTGCAACAGCGTTTCCTGCATACCGGTGGCTGGTACGAGTGCCTGGACAGAGATGGCGCGATCAGCCGCCAGGACATGCCGTCGACCACGCCATACCATTTGGCGACCTGTTATCGCGGGTTGATCGAATATTTCGGCTGAGTCTTCTGTGGCGAGGGGGCTTGTCGGAACGCCGCACCGCCCCGTTGGGCCGCGTAGCGGCCCTAATACTTGCCGACGCGATTCTTCAGGTAAATCCAATTGACCAGATTGCGGCGGCTTCGCCACCCAACGGGGGCAAGCCCCCTCGCCACAAGTCACCTTCCCGTCAGGCAATCCACTTGCGATCACCGGTAAAGCTGATGGTCAGCCAACGCGCCGCATCCGGTTTGCCGAGCTTCGCCGAAATCCGCTCACGCAGTTCATCCAGCGTGGCCACGCCATCAAGTCGGTAATCCGCCGGCAATACCACGTGAATCTCGATGAACCGCGCCCGTCCGTGCTTCTGCACATACGAGATGTAGTCGGCAAAACCATGCTCGGCCTTGGCCTCGTCCATCACCTGGCGAACCTTGTCATCCAGTTGATCCGGAACAATTCCCAGCACATCGCGTAACGCCGGCCTGAGGATTTTGAACGCCGGCGCGAGCATGCTCAGGGCCAGCAGGATCAGGATCGACGGGTCGACGTAAGCGGCCCACTGGCCGTAGCCCTGCGTCTTGAGCAGCAACGCGATGAGGAAGCTCACCAGCAAGCCGACCGAGAGCATCGCGTCCACCAGCCAACTGATGTTGTCGAACTGGATCAGCGAGGATTTCAACGTGCGATTGCGATAACGGACGTAGAAGAAATAGCCGAAACAGACGACGCTAAGCACCCCCGCAAAAGGAATCACCAGGCCCAGTTCGATCTCGCGGCCACCGTTGATGATGCCGAACATACCGCTGAGAAAGGCGTAGATCGCAATCAGCAGCAGGAAGCTGCCTTCGATCAGCAGCACCATCGGCTCAAGGTGCCAGAAGCCGAATTGAAAGCGCTGGTTACTTTCCTTGGCGATCAGCTTGGCGGTGATCAGCATCAGGACCTTGATGAAGGTCGCGATCAGCGAAAAAAACCCATCGAACAAAATCGATTGGGAGCCAGAAAAAAAACCCGTGACGATCGCGGCGATTGCCACGGCGAACATCAGGATGGTCGATTGCTTGAGCAGTACCTGCTCACCTCGGTTACTCACATTTCCTCCTTCTGAAACCCTGAAAACCGCGGTTTGCGGTGGGGGTTTCGAGAGGGAGTGTACCTTAATGCCATGTTTTGACCGATTTGCCACCATCGCGAGCAAGCTCGCTCCCACCTTAATCACTGGCGTTAACAGATCCAGTGAGGGAGCGAGCTTGCTCGCGATGAAGGTGACTCGGTTTAAGCCTTGCCACCGCTGCGATCGATCGCAAACCCGCCCCAGGTCTGGCTCACCGGCATCAATTCCAGACGGTTGATGTTGATGTGCGCCGGGGCATTGAGGACCCAGAAAATCGTCTCGGCGATGTCCTGCGGCTGGATCGGCTCGGCGCCCGAGTAAGTGGCGTCGTAGCGCGCCTGGTCACCGCCAAAACGCACCAGCGAGAACTCGCTTTCACACAGGCCCGGCTCGATGTTGCTTACGCGCACGCCGGTGCCTTGCAGGTCGCAACGCAGGTTCAGCGAGAACTGTTTGACGAACGCCTTGGTCGCGCCATACACGTGGCTGCCCGGGTACGGGTAGTTGCCGGCGATGGAACCCAGGTTGATGATCCCGGCACCGCGACCGTGGGCGATCAAGCGTGGCAGCAGCAGGCGAGTGCTGTACATCAGGCCCTTGATGTTGGTGTCGACCATGGTTTCCCAGTCGTCCAGATCGCACTTGGGCGCCGGGTCTACACCCAGGGCCAGGCCTGCGTTGTTGATCAGCCCGCGCAGCTTGGCAAACGACGGCGGCAGGTTGGCGATTGCTTCCTCCATGGCCTTGCGGTCACGCACGTCGAGCACCAGGCCATGGACTTCGGTCTGCTTCGACAATTCGGCGCACAGGGCATTCAGACGCTCTTCACGACGGCCTGTCAGTACCAGTTTCCAGCCGGCCTCGGCAAAACGACGGGCGCAGGCTTCACCAAAACCGGACGTCGCGCCGGTAATAAACAGGGTGTTGGACATCGTGTTCTCCTGGTTTGGGCTGATACGCAGCCGTTGGAATAGAAACTCAACCGGCAGCATGCCCGGCCCGGAGCGCAGCGGCAACCGGGTCATTGGTGGTTACGTCACAGGCTGCGCGCGCACTGGATCTGCGAGAAGCTACCGCCATTGAGGGTGACCACCGTGGCGCTGGTTTTCTCGATCTCGCCGGGGAGCGTCAGGTGCAAGTCCTTGAGGGCGCTCTGCGGGGTCCGCCAGAGAATGGTCTTGTACCTCACGTAACCGCTGGCTTCACCGCCGCCCGTGACCAGCCGGATCGTGCTGCCGCCGGGTCGATAGTAAAGGGTGGTGCTCGCCCCGGTGCAGACATACGCATAATCCTTTTGGGGTGTAGGCAGCAGACCACCGGACAATCCACCCACCAGGCTATACAACGCAGCGCTGATCACGAAAATACCGGCAAGCCCCGCCAACACCAATGCCAGCCCGTTGTAATCGCCGAACAGACGCCGCGGCGGCTCATCATTGGATGCTTCAATTGCAGGCGCGGGCGATGCAGTCAGGACCACCTCGGGTTTCACCACCGGCAACGTAACCGGGTCGCTGTCCGGTTGCTGGAACCTGACCGCTCGCGCGACCGGCTGCACGAGCGCAGGTTTGGGCAACCGCGCACGTTGCCGAAGAATGATCCGGGCCTGAAGAACCACATACACCCCACACAACAGGGGCACCACTTGATTGAGCGCAGGCGACTGGCTGTTGACCCAGCCCACGACCACCGGATCAGAGACCGCAATGTCCCCGGCGACATAGCCCAGCAGTGCCGCACCAAATGACACCAGCACCGGCTGACGCTGTAACAGCCGGGTAATCTGCAGGCTGCCGAACATCAGCAGCGGCACACTCAACAGCAAGCCCAGCACCAGATAAAAGACACTGCCCTGGGCCACCGCCGCCAGCCCGACCACGTTGTCCATGCTCATGATCAGGTCGGCAGTCAGCACCGTGACCACTGCACTGCCCAGCGTCTGCGGCGAGCCGTCCGACGAATCGCCCTCTTCGCCGGCCTCTTCCTCGGTCAGCAGCCGTATGGCGATCACCAGCAACAGCAGCGCGCCGATCAGCTTGAGCCACGGCACCAGCAGTAACCAGCCGGCCAGCGTGGTCAATAACGCCCGCAGGACGATGGCGCCGCTGGTGCCGATCAATACGGCCCGACGCAGCTGTTCCGGCGGCAACCCGCGACAGGCCAGGGCAATCACCAACGCGTTGTCGCCCGACAGGATCAAGTCCAGCAGGAACACCTCAAAGACCATGCTCAGCGCATGCAGCGCACCATCAAATAACATCGAGCGGTTTCCTGGCAAAAGACGGCGTCATCGGAACATCATCCCAGCGAACGGCTCAGGCCGGTGCCCTGTAAACAGATCATTCATGGCCGTTGCTACTTGCCGCTGGTCGTTGCCGGCCCGTTCCGGAACTGCTTGAGAAACGCAGCATCAGGCGTCAGCACCAACATCGGCTGACTGTCAGACAGCGCCTGACGGTAGGTCTGTAACGAGCGGTACAACTTGTAGAATTCCGGGTCTTTGCTGAACGCCGCCGAAAGGATCTGGTTGGCCGCCGCATCGGCCTCGCCATGGGTAATTGCCGACTGGCGCTGGACTTCCGAGAGCAACACCGTGCGATCACGGTCGGCCTTGGCCTGGATTTGCTGGGCCCATTCAAAGCCTTGCGCGCGCAGCTCCTTGGCTTCGCGCTGGCGCTCTGATTTCATCCGGTCGTAAATCGCCTGACTGGCCTCCAGCGGCAGATCGGCGCGGTGCAAGCGCACCTCCGTCACCTCGATGCCAAGTGCGCGGGCCTTGTCGGCGACGTCTTTCTCGATGATCGCGACTTCCTGCTGACGGGCCGGCGACAACAGCGAACGCAGCGATACCTCGCCCAATTCACGACGCAACGAAGAACTGACCATTTGCGTCAGCTGGGCATTGGCTTGATCCAGAGTCCCGACAGCCTGATAAAACCGCAACGGATCGCTAATGCGAAAACGCGTATGGGTCTCGACCTCGATCCGCTTCTGATCGCCGAGAATCACTTGTTCGGCCGGCGATGCCAGGGTTTGCAGACGGCTGTCGTAGAACACGATGGAGTCGCTGAACGGCACCTTGAACTTGAGCCCCGGCTCTCCGGCAACGCCCATCGGTGCACCGAAGCGGATGATCAGTGCCTGCTGTGATTCATCGACCACATAGGCCGACGCCGCCAATGCCCAAAGCGCTATCGCGACGCTGGCTGCGGCCAATCCTTTGACGGTGCGGTTCATGGCCGGGCGTCCTTTTGCTGCGGTTTGCCAGGCTCGCTCAGCGGCATGTACGGCACCACCCCGGACATGCCCTTGCCAGAAGAATCGATGATGACTTTGGAAGCCTTTTTCAGGACTTCATCCATGCTCTCCATGTACAGGCGCCAGGCGGTGACGTCTTTGGATTGCACGTAGCTGTTGTAAACCGAGAGAAAGCGCTTGGCCTCGCCCTCGGCCAGGTTGCCGACTTGCGCCTGATAAGCCTCGGCTTCCTGGGTGATACGCGCCGCGTCGCCACGGGCACGGGGAATCACGTCATTGGCATAGGCTTCGGCTTCGTTGCGGGCACGCTCCTGGTCGGCGCGGGCTCGCTGCACGTCGTTGAACGCATCGATCACCTGTGGCGGCGGATCGACCCGTTGCAATTGCACCTGAGTGACGAGAATCCCCGCCTGTTCGCGGTCCAGCAACTGCTGCAGCAAGTCCCGGGTTTCATCGGCGATCTGCGCACGCTTGTCAGACATCACCGACTGAATCGGCGTACGCCCAATCACCTCGCGCAGCGCGCTTTCGGCGGCGAGTTTCACCGAGCGCTCCGGGTCGCTGATTTTGAACAGGTAGAGTCGCGCGTCCTTGATCCGCCAGAACACCGTGCAATCGGCTTCGACGATATTTTCGTCACCAGTGAGCATCTGCTTGTCGCGCGCGCCATTGCTCGCTGCGCTCTGCACGCTGGTACTGGTGCCCAGTTGCAGCTGATTGACCTGAGTGATCTTGGGTAGCAGGACGGTTTCGACAGGATAGGGCAAGTGATAATGCAGCCCGGATTCGGCGGTCTGCTGCCAGCGCCCGAAGCGCAGCACAATGCCCTGTTCATCCGGCTGGACCTTGTAGATGCCGGAGCTGATCCAGGCCAGCAAAAGCAGCCCGCCGATCAATGCCAGTCCCCGTCCACCGAGATCCATCACGGCCAGGTCGTAGCCCATTCGTTTGAGCAGCCGACGCATAGGGCTGACGGGCTCGACAGGAGCAAAGGCGGGACTATCGGTCATGCAATGGCTCCATGTCGTCAAATGACGAGCGCCCATTCGGGGGCGCCAAGGTGCGCAGAGTACCTGAACCCAAAACCGCGAAAATGAAAACTCTGCCATGTTCGCTGTACAAAAAACGCTCAACTGCTGCCAAGCCTTGGCCGCCCTGGCTCGCAGCCAACTGCACGCACCTTATCCACAGCCCCGTCCACAGTCTTTGGGGGCAAGTACAAACCTTGAGACGCGCGATCTACAAGGCTTTGCGGGCAGATTTGAAAGTTTTTTGCTTGACCTGGGCACTGACAAGTGTAGCCAGCATCGGTCGGTGCGACCGAGCAGTCACCGAGACGATGGCTACACGCCAGTCATTACGGCCCTTTGCCGAGTCTTTCCAGAGTTTAACCACAGACTTATCCACAGGCTGTGCAACGACTGTTCAGGCGCCGGGCAGCGGCAACAAAAAGGTTGACAAGGCTTACTCAAGGCCGCTGAAAAATGCCTGATCAAAAAACAACCACAACCCTGCAAGCCACGCCGTTAAAGGCCTTCAGGCAGTTGCTCCCATGTTACCCACAGCCAGTTCCACAGCAAACGGGGACAAGTCAAAACTGTGGAAAAACAGCTATTTGCAGCGGCTTTATGTCGCGCCTTAACAGGTTGCGAATATTGTTTTCCACATTTTTCGCAAACACCTGTGGGCGCCTGAAAACATCCACTTTCGTAGCAGCTGCCGAGCCCGCGAGGCTGCGTTCGGCTCGGTCCGCGCTCGGGCGAAGCAGTCGTAAAATCAGACAATGTGTTCTTTCAGGCAAACTGCGTACGCGGGATTTGCGAGGACTGCGTCCTCGAACGCAGCCTCGCGGGCTCGGCAGCTGCTACAGGCCGCTATCGCGAGCACAGGGGATGTGCACGGTTTTGGGGATATAAAAAACCCCGGCGATTGCGCGCCGGGGTTTGTGCATAACAGCGATAACTCAGTGACCGCCGAGGTAGGCGTTACGCACCTCTTCGTTCACCAGCAGCTCCTTGCCGGTGCCGCTCAGGCGGATTTCACCGTTGACCATCACGTAGGCCCGGTCGGACAGCTTGAGCGCGTGGTTGGCGTTCTGCTCGACCAGGAAGATGGTCATGCCGGTGCCCGCCAGTTCGCGCAGGGTGGCGAAGATCTGTTTCACCACAATCGGTGCCAACCCCAGGCTCGGCTCGTCGAGCAACAGCAATTTGGGCCGACTCATCAATGCCCGGGCAATGGCGAGCATTTGCTGCTCGCCACCGGACATGGTCATCGCCCGCTGATTGCGCCGTTCCTTGAGCCGTGGAAACAGCTCGAACATGCGCTGCATGTCCTCGGTAGCGTACTGGTCGCCAATCGGGATCGTGCCCATCAGCAGGTTTTCCTCGACGGTCATGTCAGGGAATACCCGCCGCCCTTCCGGCGACTGCGCAATGCCGTTGGAGGCGATGTAATGGGACGACTTGTGGGTGATGTCCACGCCGCGATAGACGATCTGCCCACCGGCCGCCCGCGGCTGACCGAAGATCGACATCAGCAATGTCGATTTACCGGCGCCGTTGGAGCCGATCAGGCTGACGGTTTCGCCTTCGTTGATGTGCAGCGAGACCTTTTTCAGGGCCTGGATCGGCCCATAGAACACGTCGATCGCTTTCAGTTCGAGGATCGGTTGAGTCATACCAGCTCCTCTTCATCAGCACCCAGGTAGGCGGCAATCACTTTCGGGTCGTTGCGGATCGCTTGCGGGTTACCCTCGGCGATCACGTTGCCGTGGTCCAGCACCACGATGTGGTCGGAAATGCTCATCACCATGCCCATGTCGTGTTCAATCAGCACCACCGTAATGTCGTGGTCGTCGCGCAGATGCCGGATCATCGCGCTGAGCGCCTCGGTTTCCTGCGGGTTGAGGCCCGCCGCCGGTTCGTCCAGGCAAATGATCTTGGGCCGGGTGCACATGGCCCGGGCGATCTCCAGACGCCGTTGCTGACCGTAGGAAAGCTCACCGGCGAGGCGGTTGGCGCAGTCCACCAGATCGACCACCTCCAGCCAGTAGAAGGCATGGTCCAGGGCATCGCTTTCGGCCTTGCGGTAGCCTTTGGTGTTGAGAATGCCGGACACCAGATTACGGTTGACCCACATGTGCTGGGCCACCAGCAGGTTCTCGATCACCGACATTTCCCTGAACAGGCGGATGTTCTGGAAAGTCCGCGCCAGGCCGGCGCGGTTGATCAGGTGCGTGCCGCCGAACATCTTGTAGTGCAGCCGGTTGACGAAGCGTTTTGGCGACACGAAATCGGTCGCCTTGAACGGTTCCCCGAGCATCTTGATGACGTTGGTTTTCACGCCACGGGTGTTCAGTTCGATATGCCCGCCAGAGGCTTTGTAGAAACCGGTCAGGCAGTTGAACACCGTGGTCTTGCCCGCACCGTTGGGGCCGATCAACGCAAAGATCGAGTTACGCTTGACCTTCAGGCTGACGTCGCTCAGGGCTTTGATGCCCCCGAAGTGCATCATCAGGTTCTCTACCGAGAGAATGAATTCATCGCTCATGACGCGCTCCTCTCAGTCAAGGCACCCTTACGCGGGGTCACGCCGGTACGGCTGATACGAATCAGGCCGCGCGGTTTCCAGATCATCATCAACACCATGAGAATGCCGAACAGCAACACGCGGTATTCAGCGAAGCCGCGCAGCAGTTCCGGGGCGACGGTCAGCACGAACGCGGCGATCACCACGCCGACGGTCGAGCCCATGCCGCCGAGTACGACGATGGCGAGGATCAACGCCGACTCGAAGAAGGTGAACGAGGTCGGGTTGACGAAGCCTTGGTAGCTGGCAAAAAACACACCCGCCAGACCGGCTGTGGAAGCCCCCAGGGTAAAGGCCGACAGCTTGACCAGTACGTGGTTGAGGCCCATGGCGCGGCAGGCGATCTCATCTTCGCGCAATGCCTCCCAGGCACGCCCGACCGGCATTCGGGTCAGGCGGTGCTTGATGTACAGCACCAGCATCACGACCAGGAACAACACGGCATAGATGAACATGAACTTGATGTTCGGGTTGTATTCGGTCCCGAAGAACTCATGGAAGGGTATCCCGCCATCCTTCGCCACACGCGTGAACTCGATACCGAAAAACGACGGTGATGGCACCGGCATGCCGTTAGGTCCGCCCGTGAAGGACAGCCAGTTGGTCAGTATCAGGCGAATGATTTCACCGAAGCCCAGGGTCACGATGGCCAGATAGTCACCGTGCATGCGCAACACCGGAAAGCCGAGGATGCATCCGGCGAGCGCCGCCATGAGTGCCGACAGCGGCAACACGGTCCAGAAGCCCAGGCCAAGGTAGTGATAACCCAGTGCCAGGCCATACGCGCCGATGGCGTAGAACGCCACATAACCCAGGTCGAGCAGACCTGCCAGGCCGACCACGATGTTCAGGCCAAGGCCCAGCAACACGTAGATCAATCCGAGGATCACCACTGTCAGCAGGTACTTGTCGGCGAAGACCGGGAACACGATAGCGATCACGATCAACGCCGGGATGATGAAGCGCAGTCGCGACTTGAAATCAGGTGCCAGCACATGCACGCCGGAGCCGACGATTTCGAAGCGTTGCTGAACCTTCTCACCCTTGGCCGTCTGCATGAACAGGCTCAAGGCAAGACGCCCGATCATCACCGCCCCGACCATCCAGGCCACACGCGTCGGCTGCAGATTGTAGCTATAGCCTTCAAGCACTACGCCGACGATCGGGCCGAAGACAATCAGGGCAATCAACCCGGCCAGAACCGTGTCGATCAGGCTTTTTTTCACATCGATAGGTTTGTTATTAGTGTCGGACATGCTTACACCTTCGCCACAAGTGGGCGACCCAACAGGCCTTGAGGACGGAAAATCAGGATCAGTACCAACAGCGAGAAGCTGAAGACGTCCTTATAGTCAGAGTTGATCACGCCGGAAAACAGCGACTCGGAAACGCCGAGGATGATCCCGCCGAGCATGGCGCCAGGCAGCGAACCAATGCCGCCGAGTACCGCAGCGGTGAAGGCCTTGATACCGATCACGAAGCCTGCGTAGAAATCGAAGGTGCCGTAGTTCACCGTGATCAACACACCCGCCAGCGCAGCCATGGCCGCACCGATAATGAACACGTAGGAGATCACCCGGTCAGTGTTTATCCCGAGGATCGAGGCCATCTTGCGGTCTTGTTGGGTGGCACGACACATGCGCCCCAACTTGGTGTACTTGATGATGTAGGTCAGCAGGGCCATCCCGATAAACGCGGCGACCAGAATGAAGATCTTGGTGTAGGTGATCTGCACGAAACCGGTACCGATGTCGAATCGCAGCCCACCGCTCAGCAGCGTAGGAATACCCTGTTGCCGTGAGCCCTGAGCGATCTGCGCGTAGTTCTGCAGGATCAGCGAAACGCCGATAGCACTGATCAGCGGTGCCAGTCGGGTGGAGTTGCGTAGCGGTTTATAAGCGATGCGTTCGATGACCCAGCCATACACACCGGTCACGAAGACCGTGAACAGCAGAGTACCGAGGATCAACAGCGGAAAGGATTCGACACCGAAGTAGGACAGCAGAGCCAGGCTGATTGCCGCCAGGTACGCGGAAATCATGTACACCTCGCCGTGGGCGAAGTTGATCATGCCGATGATGCCGTAGACCATTGTGTAGCCGATGGCGATCAGGCCGTAGACCGATCCGAGGGTCAAACCGTTGATAACTTGTTGCAGGAAAATACCGTCCATCATGCACTCTCACTAACTCGAGAGGCCACCGCGAACCCGGTGTCGATGAGCCCTTGTGAGGCGCACCTGGCCAGGTTCATGTGGCTCAGAAGAAAAATACCGGGTCGACATGACTGCAGAACCCATGACTCAAGCCGGGCCCCACGAAGGATATCGAGAGGCCCGGGCCTGGCGGTGCGCTTATCTCACTTCTGTTTTTCCAGCTGGTGGTATTTGCCTGCGGCATCCCACTGGTAAACCACGTAGTCGGAGATTTTCAGGTCGCCCTTGCTATCCCATTCCTTCTTGCCCATCACGGTTTCCACCGGGTGCGCCTTGAGCCATTTGGCGGCTTCTTCACCTTTGTTCGACTTGGCACCGTTGAAGCCGGCAGCCAGGGCTTGCACCGAAGCGTAGGCGTACAGGGTGTAGCCTTCAGGCTCGTAACCGGATTTGCGGAAGGTATCCACGACAGCCTTGCTGTCTGGAATCAGGCGCGGGTCAGCACCGAAGGTCATGTACACGCCGTCGACGTAAGGAGCACCACCGGCAGTCGTGACCATTTCGTCGGTGACGATGCCATCATCGGACATGAACTTGACGTCTTTCAGGCCTTGCTCACGCAGTTGATGGACCAGTGGACCGGCTTCCGGGTGCAGGCCGCCGAAGTAAAGGACATCAGCCCCTACCGAACGGACCTTGGTGATCAGGGCACTGAAATCTTTCTCGCCGCGGGTCAGGCCTTCTTCAAGAACCGGTTTCACGCCACGCGCGGTCAGCTGCTTGGCCGTTGCGTCCGCCAGGCCTTTACCGTAGGTGTCTTTGTCGTTGATAACGGCAACTTTCTTGCCTTTCAGCACGTCGACGATGTAGTTGCCTGCGACGATACCTTGTTGGTCATCACGCCCGCACATACGCATCATGGCCGGCAGGCCACGCTCGGTGACCGTCGGGTTGGTAGAGCCCGGGGTGATTGCGATGATGCCGGCGTCGGAGTAGACCTCGGAAGCCGGGATGGTCGACGACGAGCAGAAGTGCCCGACCACGCCGATCACCTTGTCCTGGACCATTTTGTTCGCAACCGCCACAGCCTGTTTCGGTTCGCAGGCGTCATCGCCCTGGACCAGTACGATTTTTTCGCCGTTGATGCCGCCCTTGGCGTTGATTGCATCCGCCGCCGCTTGCGCGCCTTTCATGTATTGCAAGCCGAAGGAAGCGCTAGGACCGGTCATCGGACCTGCCACACCAAGTTTGACATCCGCCTGAACAAACGAAGAAACACCCAACGCAGCCGCCACTGCGAGAGCTACAAAGCCTTTCTTGTAAAACGTCTGGGACATGAGGTGGTGCTCCAAGGTTTTTTTTAATTGGCACTGCGACTTCACTGAATGCTCAGAGCAAGGGCCGTGCCATCGGTTTTTTATTCTTCAAAAAGTCGCTGCTTTATTGTTATTTCGACTGTTTCGGGCCCTTTTTTATTGGGCGTGCAACCGTCTAAACCGCGGAAGGTGAAACCATTTTCTTTTTGAGGCGCAACCCTTGTGCGCCATCATTGCAACCGCAGCGCCAAACGACGTGCAACCAGCCTGTAACAGCATGCGTCACCGAACTGCACACTGCTGGTGCGCAACTGCTACAAACCCGCACCATTACAGGCTAGTCGCTGCGCCAAAAAGCGCCGCTTCGCGCAACATATTTCCTCGCTCAAATAACAATCCGCAGGCACTGGCCCGCGTGATAGAGCGAAAAACCGGCCTCGTACAGACAACTGCGCAGGCCCACCCCGGCCAGTGGCTGCATGGGTGCGAAGGGAATCGGTAGCGCCTGAGGATTTCCGTTACACAAATAATCGGCGAAGGCTTTACCGACTACCGTGCCCGTGGTCACGCCACGGCCGTTGTAACCGGTCACCGCCACTAAACCTGGTGCTGGCTCGAACAAGCGCATCAAGTGATCGGGGGTAAAAGCGATGCAACCGGTCCAGGTACATTCCCAGTCCACCGGTTTGAGGTAAGGGAAATAATGCTGCTGAACCCGGTCGGCCCAGGCCTTGAGGAACCACGTTGGTTTCTGATTGCCGTTGCCCAGGCTGCCGAGCAACAACCGGCCGTCTTTGTCGCGACGGATGCTGCTGAGCACCTGACGGGTGTCCCAGGAACCCTGGCCACCGGGCAGGATCAGTTGCGCGGCTTCTTCAGTCAGCGGCGCGGAAGCCACCTGATAGTAATAACCGGGGAAGAAATTACGCCGCAGTTCAGTCCAGTCGCCTTCGGTGTAGGCGTTGGAGGCGATCACCACCTGCTCGGCCATGACCGAACCGGCGTCGGTTTGCACCGACCAGCGTTGGCCCTGCCGTTCGAGTCGGGTCACTGCTGAATGATCGAACAGCTGACCACCCAGATCCGCGGCAGCCTTGGCCAGACCGCTGGTGTAAGCCATCGGATTGAGCGTGCCGGCGCGACGGTCGAGTAATGCGGCGGCGATCTTTTTGGTACCGGTAGCCTGCTCGCACGCCGCACCGGTCAACAACTCCACGGGCGCGCCGCGGCGCTTCCATTGTTCTTCACGACTGCGCAGATCGGCTTCGCCACGGGCGTTGTGCGCCATGTGCAGCGTACCCTCGCGACGCAACTGGCAATCGATGTTGTATTTGTCGATCAGGCTGAACACCAAAGCAGGCGCCGCGCCAAGCATGCGATTGAGCTGGCTGCCGATCGCTTCGCCGAACCCGGCTTCGATCTCGTCCGGGGGAATCCACATCCCGGCATTCACCAACCCGACGTTGCGCCCCGAACCGCCCTGCCCGCAGCGCTTGGCCTCGAGTACGCAGACGCTTTTGCCCTGCTCCAGCAAATGCACCGCCGCTGATAAACCGGTGAATCCGGCGCCGATCACGCAGACATCCGCCGTCACCTCGCCCTTGAGCGCCGCCCGGTCAGGCCGTTGCGGCGTCAGTTTTTCCCATAAGCACTCTTCGCGTAACGGCATCGCCAGACTCCGATCAGAAACCCAACAAACAACAAAGCAAAGCATCGCGGGCAAGCCTTGCTCCTACGGGACTTGTGCCGATGGAACCAAATTTGTAGGAGCAAGGCTTGCCCGCGATGAGGCCCTTCAGTCGAAGGTAATCCCCTGGGCCAGCGGCAACTCCAGTGAGTAGTTGACGGTGTTGGTCTGGCGACGCATGTAGCCGCGCCATGCATCGGAGCCGGACTCGCGACCGCCGCCGGTTTCTTTCTCTCCTCCAAAGGCGCCGCCGATTTCCGCGCCGCTCGGACCGATGTTGACGTTGGCGATGCCGCAGTCGCTACCCACTGCCGACATGAACTGCTCGGCCTCACGCACGTCAGTGGTGAAGATGCACGACGACAGACCTTGTGGCACCGCATTGTTCAGGCGCAGCGCTTCGGCGAAGTCTTTATAGCCAACCACGTACAGAATCGGCGCGAAGGTTTCGCTGCGCACCACATCGCTCTGCTCCGGCATTTCGACGATGGCCGGCGAAACGTAGTAAGCGTTCGGGAACTTGTCTTCGAGCTGACGCTGGCCGCCAAATACCCGGCCGCCTTCGCTCAAGGCTTGTTCCAGCGCGTCCTGCATGTTGTCAAAGCTGTGTTTGTCGATCAGCGGGCCGACCAGGTTGCCTTCCAGCGGATGGCCGATGCGCACTTTGGAATACGCCGCCTTGAGGCGGGTGACGATCTCTTCCTTGACCGACTCGTGGGCGATCAGGCGACGCAGGGTGGTGCAACGCTGACCGGCGGTGCCGACTGCACTGAACAGGATCGCCCGCACCGCCATGTCGAGGTCGGCGCTTGGGCCAAGGATCATCGCGTTGTTGCCGCCCAGCTCCAGAATGCTGCGAGCAAAGCGTGCGGCGATTTTCGGTGCCACTTCACGGCCCATGCGGGTGCTGCCGGTGGCACTGATCAAGGCCACACGCGGGTCGTCCACCAGCGCTTCACCGGCATCGCGGCCGCCGATGATCACCTGGCTCAGGTACTCCGGCGCATCGCTGAAATTCTTCAAGACGCGCTCGAACAGCGCCTGGCAGGCCAGTGCGGTGAGCGGGGTTTTCTCCGACGGCTTCCAGATCACCGAGTTGCCGCAGACCAGCGCCAGCGTGGTGTTCCAGGCCCAGACCGCGACCGGGAAGTTGAACGCGCTGATCACCCCGACCACGCCCAGCGGATGCCAGGACTCACGCATGTGGTGGCCCGGACGTTCGGAGGCGATGGTCAAACCGTAGAGCTGACGCGACAGACCGACGGCGAAGTCGCAGATGTCGATCATCTCCTGAACTTCACCCAGACCTTCCTGAGTGATCTTGCCGGCTTCCCAGGACACCAGCTCGCCCAGATCAGCCTTGTACTCGCGCAGCACTTCGCCGAACTGGCGCACCAGTTCGCCACGACGCGGCGCCGGAACCTTGCGCCAGAGGTCGAACGCATGCTCTGCGCGACTGACCTGCTGCTCGACTTCAGCAGCGCCTTCCCAGTTCACCGAGGCAATATGGCTGCCGTCGATCGGTGAATGCACGGGCTGTTTGCCGTTCTGGTACAGGGCCGGGTTCACCCCCAAGCGATCAAGCAATGCGGCAACCATGGGTCACTCCTTCAACGTGAAAAGCAGAAAATTCACAGCCCGCTGACGAGGGGCTTCAAGCCTATAGTTGTAGCCGCACCGAGACTTGCCAACAAACGACGATTAAGCGAGATATCATTCCGTTTATTCATGCAAAGCGTTGCAACAAGAACAAGGGCCCTCCCATGCTGAATAAACGCCATTTGCCATCGATCACTGCGTTGCAGTGTTTCGAGGCGGTCACGCGTCACCTGAGCTTCACCCGCGCCGCCGAAGAGCTGAACCTGACCCAGAGCGCCGTGAGCAAACAGGTCGCGCAACTCGAAGAGCTGTTGCAGCACCTGCTGTTTCGCCGGGTACGTCGACGCCTGCAAATGACTCCGGCCGGGGATTTGTACCTGGTTGAAGTGCGAAAAATTCTCTCGCAAGTCGAGATGTCGACCCACTACCTGCGTTCCTACGGCGGCGAGACCGAAGTACTGCGCGTGTCCACGCCTTCAACCTTCGGCGCTCGTTGGCTGGTGCCACGCCTGAAAGGCTGGCGCCTGCGGCATCCGCATATTCATCTGGACCTGTGCAACGAACACGAAGCCGACGACTTGCTGCAAGGGCGCAGCGACCTGGCGTTCTATTTCGGCCAGGGTTCGCGGCCCGGCACCGAGTGTCTGAAGCTGTTCGGCGAAGAGCTGGTGCCAGTCTGCGCACCGGGCAGCCTGCCGGAGCAGCCTTTCAACGACCCGACACAACTCAGCGATCTGGTGCTGCTGCAAAGCGCCTCGCGCCCTCAGGCCTGGCACGACTGGTTCGACAGCCAGGGTTACCAGACCGAGCACAGCTATCACGGTCCGCGCTTCGAAACCTTTTATATGTGCATCCGCGCCGCACAAGTCGGCTGCGGTGTCGCCCTGTTGCCGCGGTTTCTGGTGGAAGAGGAATTGGCCGACGGTAAATTGGTCATCCCCTGGCCACACGCAATGCCCAGCAGCGATGCCTATTACCTGGCCTACCCCGAACACTCGGCAGAAGTGCCCAAGGTGCGCGATTTTGTCACCTGGATGCTGGAGCAGATCGATAACCCGGACACGTCGCAGAATTGAGGCCTTACACAAAACCTGTGGCAAATGGAATTTGTGGCGAGGGGGCTTGCCCCCGCTGGGTCGCGCAGCGGCCCAAAAACCTGTAATTACATTGCATCAGGCATACCGCGCTCATCGGATTTGGGAGTGCTGCGCACTCCGACGGGGGCAAGCCCCCTCGCCACAGGTAGCGCTCCACGCTAAAAAATGCTGGCAATACAGCCCGCCGATATGCGCCACTAGCCCTATTCATTGAAATAGCTGAAACGTCGCTACCCTCGGCGGCTGCCAGCCTGGAGATTCCCGTTATGAGCGAGAGTGTGTTTGCCGATCGCATCGTGCAGAACTTGCTCGACACCGACTTCTACAAACTGACCATGATGCAGGCGGTGCTGCACAACTACCCCAACGTTGAAGTCGAATGGGAGTTCCGCTGCCGCAACAGCGAGGATCTGCGCCCATACCTGGCGGAGATTCGTTTTCAGATCGAGCGTCTGGCTGAACTGAGCCTGAGCAACGATCAGTTGAGTTTCCTGGAGCGCATCAGCTTCCTGAAGCCGGATTTCCTGCGCTTTCTCGGCTTGTTCCGATTCAATCTGCGCTACATCTACACCGGCATCGAGAACGGCGAACTGTTCATCCGCCTGCGTGGGCCATGGTTGCATGTGATTCTGTTCGAAGTGCCGCTGCTGGCGGTGGTCAGCGAAGTGCGCAACCGCTATCGCTACCGTGAAGTCGTCATGGAGCAAGCGCGCGAGCAGCTCTATCGCAAGTTCGACTGGCTGAGCGCCAATGCCAGCGCCGATGAGCTCTCGCACCTGCAGGTGGCAGATTTCGGCACTCGCCGGCGCTTCTCCTACCGCGTGCAGGAAGAAGTGGTGAACGTGCTCAAGCACGACTTCCCCGGACGCTTTGTCGGCACCAGCAACGTGCACCTGTCCCGCGAACTGGACATGAAGCCGCTCGGCACCATGGCTCACGAATGGATCATGGCGCACCAGCAACTTGGCCCGCGACTGATCGACAGCCAGAGCGCCGCCCTTGATTGCTGGGTTCGCGAATACCGCGGCCTGCTGGGCATCGCCCTGACCGACTGCATCACCACCGATGCCTTCCTGAGCGATTTCGACCTGTATTTCGCCAAGCTCTTCGATGGCTTGCGCCATGATTCCGGGGACCCGATTGCCTGGGCCGAAAAAGCCATCGCCCACTACCATAAGCTCGGTATCGAGCCGATGAGCAAGACGCTGGTGTTCTCCGACAGCCTGACGCTGCCAAAATCGCTGGAAATATTCCGCGCGTTGCATGGTCGAATCAATGTCAGTTTCGGCATTGGCACCAACTTGACGTGCGATATTCCGGGTGTCGAGCCGATGAGCATCGTGCTTAAAATGGCAGCCTGCAATGGTCAGCCCGTCGCCAAGATTTCCGATGAGGCCGGCAAGACGCACTGCAAAGACCCGAATTTCGTCGCCTATTTGCGACATGTGTTTCAAGTACCTGCCGCCCTCTCTGGCACATCAAGCAAGGAGTGAATTCATGCAAGCCGTACAGCGTGAGATTGCTGAACAGCTCAAGGTCCAACCGCCCTTCGCCGATCATGCAGCCCTGGAGGCTGAGATCGCACGGCGGATTACCTTTATCCAGGATTGCCTGGTCAATTCCGGACTTAAGACGCTGGTGCTGGGCATCAGCGGCGGCGTCGACTCGTTGACCGCCGGCCTGATGGCCCAGCGGGCCATGCGCGAGTTACGTGAGCGCACCGGTGACGCGGGCTACAAGTTCATCGCCGTACGCTTGCCGTACGAAACCCAGTTCGATGAACACGATGCGCAAGCCTCGGTGGACTTCATCGCCCCGGATGAGCGCCACACCGTGAACATCGGCCCGGCAGTCAAGTCGCTGGCCAGTGAAGTCGCGGCCTTCGAAGGCAAGCACGCGGTCTGGGTGGACTTTGTATTGGGCAACACCAAGGCGCGGATGCGCATGGTTGCGCAATACACCATCGCCGGCGCCGCCCACGGTCTGGTGATCGGCACTGATCACGCAGCAGAAGCGGTGATGGGTTTCTTCACCAAGTTCGGTGACGGCGCCTGCGACCTCGCACCGCTGAGCGGCCTGGTAAAAAACCAGGTCCGGGCCATCGCCCGCAGCTTCGGCGCGCCGGAGTCGCTGGTGGAAAAAATCCCGACCGCCGACCTTGAAGACCTGTCCCCCGGCAAACCGGATGAAGCGTCCCACGGCGTGACCTATGCCGAGATCGACGCGTTCCTGCACGGTGAGCCAGTGCGTGAAGAGGCGTTCAGGATTATTTGCGATACGTATCGCAAGACCCATCACAAAAGGGTGATGCCGTTCGCGCCGTAAGTGGTGGCAGGTAAATAAACAAAAGCCCACTGGAGGAGTGATCCTTAGTGGGCTTTTTATTGCATTAATGATGCTGCGCGCCTGCTCTCAGGCCCCGTCAGGTCGATCAGGAACAGGCGTATCGTGCAGATCAAGGCAATGGCTTGTCAGAATCAATACCGTAGATAGTCCAGTCAGGTGACTTGATCATTGTTTGATGCTCTAAACCTCGACTTTTTCCTCCATCGTGGCAACCCCTTGAGCGTCAGCCTGGTGTCGAGTGTCGCCCATGTATTGGCGACAAGGTTGCCCCTGCAGTCCATCACGTCAGTGATTTGCAGTGTTACTCCCGATGCTTTCACGGTATAAACACCGGCTCGACCTTCAGCGGGTCGAGGTCCGGGATGGAGGCGTGTGTTTGGGGAGCGATAACTTGAGCGGTCATGAGCAATGTCCTTCTCGCAAGAGTCGCCGCAACGTCAGCGGCAGCGTCGACGCTCATCCAGCGCTCGGCTCAGACGCGCTGACCATTGTCAGCGCGTACCTGATCAACACTCTGTTACTTCGCTGGCTCGACCTTGCGCACTCGATAGAGATTTGACTTCGGCGAGCCCTCGCCCGGCACGTATGCTACGTAGTGATATTCCCTGACCTCTGGGACCATATTTATCGTATGTTTCCATTTGCTGTCTGCGTTGACAGCAACAGGGATTTTCACTTCGCTGAGAAGCTCAAGAAGGATGATTTCCCCGTTTGCTGGCCCCGTACCCTGCAGCGTGATCTTCTGTTCGGAGGTTGCGCCATAAGGAGGGATCGTCTTCGTATCGTCAGTCGCCGAATCGATGATGGGTGTTCCAACAGCGAATACCGCCAGCCACCAAAGCATGGGGGATTCGGCATCCTCGGCACTCAGCGACAAGTGATAGTAGCGGACGTTCAAACCACTCAGGGTAAGCCGCCAGTAGCCGTTCAGGTCAGCAACGACAGTTTTCAGCTCATCGAAAACGTCACGGAGGGTGACCGCTGCCCTGGGCTGAGCAGTGCCTGTGAATGTGATCTTGGTGGTGGTCATGGCGCTGCCACGGAGGACTGGTTTGCCTTGAGCGTCTTTGGCAGCAATGATGACAAGCTTCCCGTCCGACGGACCGGGCACCACGAAAACGTTATAGATCTCCGACTCCAGCTCGCTCTCGACGCCCTTCACCGTGATGTTTTGATCACCAAGCTCCAGAGGCGCCAGTTGATAGTGCAGAAACCCCAGTTCATTCGTTGGAGCCTTGTGCTTCCATACATTATTGAGAAAAATATCGAGTTGCTCGAACTTACCTGCCTTGATTTTCAGATCGAGCGCTGTAGCTTTGGTGATCGATTCATGGGGGACATCATTGTTGCTGGAGTCTTGGGCTGATTCGATTACGGGGCTTTCCGTTTGCACTGGCTGTACAGTAACGGTCCAGATATTCGATTCCGGCAGGCTGCCGTACTTGCCTTTGGCTTTGAAGGTATGGACTGTCTGGCTCAGGTTTTTCGCCTCGTACGTCCAGGCAGCGTCCGCCGTAATGGCCTCGTCCAGCAAAGTGTCTCCATCATAAATCTCGACTTTTTCACCCTCGGCCACCGTGCCGCTGAGATTCACCGTGGTGCCCGTGGTGGTGTCGGGGTTAGTGAGCGGATCTCCCTTGGAGTCCGTCGCGGCGGTGATCTCGGGCGTCACCTCTACCGCCTTCACGGTAATGGTCCAGATACTCGATTCCGGCAAGCTGCCGTACTTGCCTTTGGCCTTGAAGGTATGGACCGTCTGGCTCAGGTTTTTCGCCTCGTACGTCCAGGCAGCGCCCGCCGTAATGGCCTCGTCCAGCAAAGTGTCTCCATCATAAATCTCGACTTTTTCACCCTCGGCCACCGTGCCGCTGAGATTCACCGTGGTGCCCGTGGTGGTGTCGGGGTTAGTGAGCGGATCTCCCTTGGAGTCCGTCGCGGCGGTGATCTCGGGCTTCACCTCTACTGCAGTTGCCTTAACGGTATAGCTTCGCACCTCCGAGAGGTTAGCCTTGCTCTCGTCATCAACCTGATCAAACGCAACCTTGTACTGAAGCGTCGCGTCTGTTCCATCACCAAACAGCTTCAGCTCACTGAAAAGAACAATCGCCTCGATGTAACGAAGAGTGATCAAGTCCTGATCGACCTGCTCCTCGAACAGGGTTAACTCGTAGGAATCACCGTTCTTGTCCTCGCCCTTCAGCACGATCCAAAGCCATTGCCCTTCGGCAATCAGCGGCCAGATATCAATGCGCACCGTCCGGTCGTCGGTGTCGGTGGTCAGGTCCAGTACGGGCCCGGTACCGTCGTCATCCTTCCCGAAGATCACGCCTGCCTTCAGCTCCTCCGGCGGAAGGTCGAGCACCTTCAATTCGAGCACCTCGGACGTTACCGGGCCTTCGCCGTCACGATAGACGGTGTAATCCACCTCAATCATCTGGTTCAGATTAAAAGCGACGACCTCAGGATCCAGATTCAAGGCCCTGAGGTTTGCTGGCCCAAACGGTAAAGGGTCGCCTTTATTGCTGATGTACGAACCGCGCTTTTCATCAGCGTTCCAGCCCTTGAGCCTGGCGACGACCCCATCGGTCTCCCGAAACCCCTGCTCGCTCCGTTTAATTTCTGCCCTCAGTTGTTTTACGCCTCCGTTATGGACCAGCATCGGGTCCAGGCTGTTGCCAACCGGCGCCGGCCTGATGCCCGGCTTTACAGGCGTGTCCGGGAAGTCAGAGCGTATTTTTGGAGCATCTTCTTGAGCAGTCATGAGCAATCTCCATCTCGCAAGAGTCGCCGCGACGTGAGCGGCAGGGCTGGCGCTCATCTAACACCCGGCTCCGAGACGCTGACCACTGTCAGAAATAACAGGTAGGCCGTAGTTTCCGACCAGCGGCAGGAATTACATAGCTAGAGCGCTGAGCGGGTTTTGCCCGCGCATAAACGAAAAAACGCCCCGGAGGGGCGTTTTTCATGACGGCTGGGCCTGCCTGATTACTTCAGGACGACAGCGCCTTTCATCATCGAGTTGTGGCCCGGGAACGAGCAGAAAAACTGATAGCTTTCGCCAGCGGTCAGCTTCGATACATCGAAGGTCACCGAGTCTTTCTCGCCGGCACCGATGATTTTGGTGTGGGCGATGACGCGAGTGTCACCTTCTTTCAGGTAGTTCTTGTCGATGCCGGCGGCCATGCCATCGGTAGTGATGCCAGCCATGTCTGCGGTTTTGCTCAGCACCCAGTTATGGCCCATGACGTTCTTCGGCAAGCTGCCGGAGTGGGTCAGGTTGACGGTGAAGGTCTTGCAGCTCTTGTCGATGGTGATTTCCTTGGTGTTGAAGGACATCTGATCGGTGGAGTCGACATCGACCTTGCACTCTGCAGCCATCAATTGGCTGCTGGCCAGTGTCAGCAGGGATACCGCAACGAGTTTGGCAAACATGGTGAATCTCCAAGGCAGGGTTAACAAAATCCGTAGGGCATAAAGACTGCCTGAAATTTCTGCAAGTGCCTATGACCTGAATCAAGAATTGTATACAACTTTCGGGCTATGACATTGATCGAAACAATTAACCGGCCAGACCTCTGGCGCGCACCTATGATCGGTTTGTCATCCCACTCTGGAGCGCCTGTCATGTCCTTCAATAGCCTGTTGTGCAGTTTGCTCGCCGCCTACGCCTGTGGCGCCAGCGGTACCTATGAAAGGCCTCGCTGCGAGGAATAGCCCTTGGAACACCCAAGGTCTGCCATTACTCTGGGGTCATCACTGACCATGGAGTAAGGCATGTCTTTAGCGTCTGTTTGTGTATTTTGCGGCGCCAGCACCGGCACTGACCCGGCGTATCGGCAAGCGGCGATCGCCCTCGGCCAGGCGCTGGCCCGGCGCAAGCTGACGCTGGTGTATGGCGGTGGTGCTGTCGGCTTGATGGGTATCGTGGCCGATGCGGCACTGGCGGCGGGTGGCGAAGTGATCGGGATCATCCCCGAAAGCCTGAAGAACTCGGAAATCGGCCACACCGGCCTGACGCGTCTGGAAGTGGTCGACGGCATGCATGCACGCAAGGCGCGCATGGCCGAGCTGAGTGACGCGTTTATCGCTCTGCCGGGCGGCCTCGGCACCTTTGAAGAGCTGTTCGAAGTCTGGACCTGGGGCCAGCTCGGTTACCACGGCAAACCGCTGGGACTGCTGGAAGTGAACGGCTTTTACAGCAAACTCACTGCATTTCTTGATCATGTCGTCGGCGAAGGCTTCGTTCGCGAGCATCACCGTGACATGCTGCAAATGAGCGAATCGCCGCAGGATCTGCTGGATGCGCTGGATGCCTGGCAACCGGTGGTAGCACCAAAATGGGCCGGGCAAAAACCCAGCTAACCCCTGACCCCCGTTTAAAGGCAGAATACGCGCCGCTCAACCTCACCTTCGACCCCAGAGGATCGCCCATGGCTAAACCTAATTACTCCTTCGCCAAACGTCAAAGAGACTTGGCCAAAGAGCAGAAGAAAGAGGAAAAGTTGCAACGCAAGAAAGCTGCCGCCGATGAAGAAACCGGCGCACTGAACCCCGATGCAGAAGGTGAAGTGGTTGCTGATGACGCTGTTGAAGCACCGAAAGATCAGGCGCCCGACGCCTGAGACCCACAGGGTTTGATGTTCTGATCAAACCCACCGGATCTGTGTCCAGGGTCGGCAGTCATGCTGCCGACCCTCACAGCCTCCACAATCGATTTGCACAAATCCCCAAAGCACAACCCACCCGACATTGGTCGTCTGAGAACCTGTGGCGAGGGAGCTTGCTCCCGCTCGGCTGCACAGCAGCCGTAAAACCAGCGAATGCGTTTTACCTGATACGCCGCGCGTGCAGGTTTTGGGTCCGCTGCGCGGCCCAACGGGAGCAAGCTCCCTCACCACAGGAAACCTGCGCATTCAAGAACCGCGTTCATCCAATGGCATCACGGTTACCTGCACTTCCGGATCATGGCTGCCGCCGCCCAGAATCACCCCACGCAATGGCGAGACATCGGAGAAATCCCGGCCCCAGGCCAGCGTGATGTGCTCCAGCGCCGGTTGCACGTTGTTGGTCGGGTCGAAATCAACCCAGCCCAGCACCGGACAGAACACCGAAACCCAGGCATGAGATGCGTCGGCGCCGATCAATCGGGGCTGGCCCGGTGGTGGCTGGGTCAGCAGGTAACCACTGACGTAACGCGCCGCCAATCCGCGGGAACGCAGGCAGGCGAGCATCAGGTGCGCAAAGTCCTGACAGACCCCGCGCCGACGTTCCAGCACTTCCACCAGTGGCGTCGCGACCTGAGTTGCCTCGGCGTCAAAGGTGAACTCGCTGAAGATTTTTTCCATCAACGCCTGAACGCCGAGCATCAATGGACGGCCCAGCGCAAAACAGCTTTCGGAGAACTCGACGAAGCTGCTCTTCAAGTGCACATACGGCGACTCAAACCGATAGCGGCACGCATCCATTAGCTGCGGCGCAATCGGCTGACTGCTGTAGGTCAACGCGCTACGGGTCATGTCCCAGGCCGGCGATTGATTGAAATCGTGCACCGGCCGGGCCAGCACTTCGACGGTCAGCCGGGCATTGACCAGCAGTTCGTCGTGAGGCCTTTCAAACGCCAGCCGGGTCAGCGGATTGCCAAACACGTCCAGCTCATCGCGGCGCGAAGTCGGCTCCGGGCTGATCTGCAATTGCTGATCGATGCAACGCTGCCAGGCGCAATGCCGTGGCCACAAATGAGCGAGTTGCTGGGCCAGCGAGACCGGGCTGTCATAGTGATAATGGGTGTCGTGGAGAATCTGGTAACGGGCGCTCATCAGACGGACACCGTGCGCTGGCTGACATCATCGACATGGGCGAAGTGCCGCAACGCGAGACGATCAGACACCTGATTGCTGACATCGGCGATTTCTTGCAGCAGATCCGCCAATCCACTGAGGGCTGCGCGGACGCTGGCTTCGCCGAACAACCCGTTCTCCAGGCAACCGAGATCGAATCGCGCCAGACGCTCGACCAACGAAGGCAACGCCAGATCGCGCGGTAGACCAAAATCATCGTTCAGGCGTTTGAGGGTCCGGGCCACCAGTTTCAACTGGAACAATACGCCGTGAGGATTCTGCTCATCGAGCAGCAACACATCGAGCACCGGAATCAATTGCGCCACCGCCAGGTAGCGGGAGCGGTAGGTGATGCTGCTGTTGCCCAGCTCCAGCAGCCATTCCAGCCCGGCTTGATCGAAAGCCCCGGCGCCGCGCAGGAACGCGGCCAGGCTGCTGCCAAGAAACTGCAATCGCTCGATCCGCCGCCCGATCATCAAAAAGCGCCAGCCTTCATCGCGGGTCATGTCGTCCAGCGCAAAGCCCGACAGCGCCGCGAGCGACATGACCAGGCGGTTGAGGAAATCCAGCCGCTCGCCAAAATCCGGCTCTTCGGTTTCCAGCTCCATGGCATCGCGCTGCAACTCCACCAACGCCTGCCAGTTCTCTCGCGAGAGTTTGCCGCGCACCTGGGAGGCTGCCCACTGCAAGCGTTGCAGGTTGGAGCGCAGGCTGAAGGCCCAGTCATCACCGCACAGTGCCGTCAGCAATCGCTCAGGCAATTCACCTTCGTCGGGCAATAACAACAGGCTTTCACCGAGATCGACCGCGGCCTGCAAGGCTTGCGGATCGTCGCCGTCGACGTAACGCGTGAGCATGATCCGCAGCAGCCGCGCACTGTCGTCGCAGCGCTCGCAATAGCGGCCGAACCAGAACAGGTTTTCGACCACCCGCGACGGCAGGTAGGGATCGCGTCGCACCAGATCATGCACACCGAGGGTTCGCTGGGTTTTCCATTGCTCGCCGATCGGCGCTCGCTCACCCAACACCCAGGTGTCCTTGCTTGCGCCGCCGCGCTGCATCGACACCACCTCGGCATCAGGTTCCGCCGCAACCCGGGTCAAGCCGCCGGGCAGCACCCGATAGCCGTCTTGACTGGCCACTGCGTAAACGCGCATGCCAATCGCCCGGTGCTGCAACTGGCCGTCTTCGGCTTGCCAGATTGGCGCCTGCGACAGCTGCGCCAGTTCTTGCGCCACATAGGCATAAGGCCGTGCCTGCATGCGCTCAGAGAGATCCTGGCGCTGTTTTTCACTCAAGTCACGGCCCAATACCGAGGCAAAGCTCTGCGAGGGGAACGCCGGTTTGATCAGCAGTTCAGGCATTTTCTCCAGGGCCTGCGCCAACACCGGAGGCTCGCCGCACCACCAGGTGGCAATGGACGGCAGGATCAGTTCTTCGCCGAACAGGAATTGATTGATCTTCGGCAAAAAGCCCAACAGCCCCGGCGACTCCAGTACGCCACTGCCCAAGGCATTGGCCACCAGCACCCGCCCCTGTCGAACCGCGTCAAGCAGGCCCGGCACACCAAGCGCCGAGTCGGTGCGCAACTCCAGCGGATCGCAGAAATCATCGTCGAGCCGACGCATGATCGCGTGAACCCGACGCAGGCCGCTGAGGGTTTTCAGGTAGACCGTGGCATCGCGTACGGTCAGGTCACCGCCCTCAACCAATGGATAACCCAGTTGGCGAGCCAGATACAGGTGTTCGAAATAGCTCTCGTTGAATCGTCCCGGCGTCAGCAACACCACCAGCGGCACTTCATCGGCACTCGGTGCCTGACGTGCGAGGGTTTCCTGCAAGGTACGGAAGAACCCGGCCAAATGCTGCACCTGCAAATCACGGTACAACTCCGGAAAGGCCCGCGACACGATGGTGCGGTTTTCCAGCGCGTAACCGGCACCGGACGGCGCTTGAGTCCGATCCGCCGTCACCCACCAGCGCCCATCGGGCGTGCGCGCCAAATCTACTGCGTACAGATGCAGAAAAGCCCCGTCCGGCGGCTGAATGCCCTGACAGGGCCAGAGGAAATTGTTATGACCGAACACCAGTTCTGCCGGCAGCAGGCCTTCGGCAATCAAGCGCTGCGGACCATACAAATCCGCCAGTACCGCGTTGAGCAAACGCGCACGCTGGGCGATCCCGGCGGACAATTGCTGCCACTCATCAGCCGCCATCACATGGGGCAGCAGGTCCAGTTCCCATGGACGATCAGCGCCTTTGGGGTCGGCGTAAACATTGTAGGTGACGCCGTTTTCCTGAATCTGTCGTGCCAGCAAGGCTTGCCGCTGCAGCAGTTGCGCGGGCGTGCTGCGTTGCAACTGATCGAACAGCCGTCGCCAGTGCGGGCGCACGGCGCCGCTATCGTCGAGCAACTCGTGATAGGTGCCCGGCGTAAACGGGTAACGGTCAAGCAGGTCAGGCATGGAAAGCTCGGCAGCCAGCAATGAAAAGTCAGATTAACGCAGACCTTTGACGCCCGGATAGACGAAAAATCCGGACGTCGTGTCTGATTCAGAAGCGTCGCAAATCGAGCGTCATCGGCAGCTCGTCGTTAAGGGCCAGCGTTGGCACCGGCAAGGTTCCCGGGCTGTGGCCGAGACGGAAGAACCGCGCCATCCGCCGGCTCTCGGCCTCATTGGCGTTTACCGGCAGGCTGTCATAGTTGCGCCCGCCCGGGTGGGCGACGTGGTACTGACAACCGCCCAGCGAGCGTTGCATCCAGGTGTCGAGCAGGTCGAACACCAGCGGCGCGTGCACCGGGATGGTCGGTTGCAGGCAGTTCGCCGGTTGCCAGGCGCGAAACCGCACGCCCGCGACAAACTCGCCGACCCGCCCGGTCGGTTGCAGCGGTACCGGAATGCCGTTGCAGGTCAGCACATAACGCTGCGGTGCCAGGCCTGTGAGCTTGACCTGCAAACGCTCCAGCGACGAGTCGACATAACGCACCGTGCCGCCAGCCGAGCCCTCCTCCCCCAGCACATGCCACGGTTCCAGCGCTTGCCGCAGTTCCAGCTCGATGCCGCTGACCGCGTAATCGCCGACCTTGGGAAAGCGGAATTCCAGATGCGCCGCAAACCACTCGGCGCGCAGCGCATAGCCGGCGGCGTTGAGGTCGACGATCACATCGGCGAAGTCCTGCTCGATAAAGTGCGGCAACAGGAAACGGTCGTGCAACTCGGTGCCCCACCGCGCCAGCTTGGCCGGCGCATACGGCTCGCGCCAGAACCGCGCCACCAGCGCCCGCAGCAACAGTTGCTGAGCCAGGCTCATGCGTGCGTGGGGCGGCATTTCGAAGGCGCGCAGTTCCAGCAGACCGAGGCGCCCGGTGGCGCCATCCGGCGAATAGAGTTTATCGATGCAGAACTCGGCACGGTGGGTGTTGCCCGTGACGTCGATCAGCAGGTTGCGCAGCAAGCGGTCCACCAGCCATGGCGCGCACTCTTCGCCGGGTTTCGGCATCTGCGCGAAGGCGATTTCCAGCTCGTACAACGCATCGTTGCGCGCTTCGTCCACCCGCGGGGCCTGGGAAGTCGGGCCGATGAAAAGACCGGAAAACAGGTAGGACAGCGACGGGTGGTTATGCCAGTAACTGATCAGACTGCGCAACAGATCCGGACGCCGCAGAAACGGTGAGTCGGCCGGCGTCGCACCACCGAGGACAAAATGGTTACCGCCGCCCGTGCCGGTGTGCCGACCGTCGATCATGAATTTCTCGGTGGTCAGCCGGGTCTGGCGCGCCTCTTCGTAGAGGAATTCGGTGCGCTCCACCAGCTCGTCCCAACTGGCGGACGGCTGCACGTTGACTTCGATGACGCCGGGATCCGGAGTAATGCGGAAGTTGCTCAGACGTGGATCGCTCGGCGGTTCATAACCTTCCAGCAACACCGGGCAATGCAGTTCTTCGGCGGTGGCTTCGATGGTGCTGACCAGTTCGAGGTAATCCTCGACGCGTTCCAGTGGCGGCATGAACAGGTACAACCGCCCTTCCCGAGCCTCGGCGCAGAGCGCGGTGCGGGTCAGCCAATCGGCGGACTGGTCGACTTTCGGTGTGCGCTCATCGATGGTGGCCGGCTCGCCATGGGCCTGCAAACTGGCGGCGTCGGGCAGCTCCGGCAAATCCTGATTCGGATCGACCGGGTGCACGAACGGATACTCTGCCGCCGTCACCCACGGTTGCGAAGCCAGCGGCAAGCGATAGCCCAGTGGTGAATCTCCCGGCACCAGTCGGCAATGACTGTCACGCAGGTACCAGCGACCGCTCTGCCATTGATCGCCCTTGGCCGTGCGCGCCAGCGGCAGTACCTGGCCAATCACCTTGTCCAGACCTTGGCTGAAGACCTTGTGCAGGCGCGCGCGCTCGAGTTCGTCGCTCAGCCGTGAGTCTTCAGCGCTGACGTTGACCGGCAACGCACCTTCGCGCCAGAGGTAGTAGAGGTTGTCTTCGTAGGCCGGAAACACAAAGCGCGCAGGCAGTTTCAAACGCTCGGCGACACTCGCCAGAAAACGCCCGGCCAACTTGCCATCGGCGCCGTAGTCTTGCTGCTCATCGGCAATCAGCGCGCTGTTGTTCCAGATCGGCACCCCGTCTCGCCGCCAGTAGCAGTTCAACGACCAACGCGGCAGTTGCTCGCCGGGGTACCACTTGCCCTGACTAAAGTGCACCAGGCCCTTGGGTCCGTAATGCTTGCGCATGCGCTGGAACAGCTCGGCGGACAGTCGGCGCTTGTCTGGCCCGAGCGCGGCGGTGTTCCACTCGGCACCGTCCGGGTCGTCGATGGAAACAAACGTCGGCTCGCCGCCCATGGTCAGGCGCACGTCGCCTTCTTGCAGGTCGGCATCGATCTGCCGGCCCAGCGCCTGGATCGCCAGCCACTGGTCTTCGGTGTAGGGTTTGGTAACGCGTGGGGCCTCCCAAATCCGCTCGACCGACATTTCGTGGCTGAATTCACACGCGCACGGTTCGACCAGGCCACTGATCGGCGCCGCCGAGGACGGATCAGGGCTACAGGCCAACGGAATATGCCCTTCGCCGGCAAACAGCCCGGAAGTAGCGTCCAGGCCGATCCATCCGGCGCCGGGCAGATAAACCTCACACCAGGCGTGCAGGTCGGTGAAGTCGACCTCGGTGCCGGAAGGACCGTCGAGGCTTTTGACGTCTGCGGTGAGCTGGATCAGGTAACCGGAAACGAATCGCGCCGCCAGCCCGAGGTTGCGCAGCAGTTGCACCAGTAACCAGGCCGAATCGCGGCAAGAGCCCGATGCGTGTTCCAAGGTGTATTCCGGGGTTTGCACGCCCGGTTCCATGCGGATCAGGTAGCCGATGTCTTCGCTCAGGCGCTGGTTGAGCGCCACCAGAAAATCCACGGCGGGCAGCGGCGTGCGGTCGATGCCGTCAAGGTAGGCCTTGAACGCCGGCGTCAGCGGCAGGGTTTCCAGGTACGGCGCCAGCTCACGCTGTTCGTCTGCGGCATAAGCGAAAGGAATTTTTTCCGCGTAGGGCTCAAGGAAGAAGTCGAACGGATTGAACACCGCCATCTCGGCCAGCAGATCGACTTCGATCCGCAGCTCCGTGGTTTTCTCCGGGAACACCAACCGCGCCAGGTAATTGCCCTGGGGGTCTTGCTGCCAATTGATGAAGTGCTGCTCTGGCGACACTTTCAATGCATAGGAAAGAATCCGCGTACGGCTATGGGCCGCCGGGCGCAAGCGAACGATCTGCGGACCGAGCTCGACAGCGCGGTCATAGCGGTAATGCGTGACATGGTGCAATGCGACATGAATCGACATGGCGTGCCTCCTGCGAGCCTTGAGCGTAACGGAAAGCGCGCAAGACTTATGCCAGAGCGGCGGTCATTGCGCTTTATCGTAAGACCCGGTGCAGTGCAGCACCAAAGCGGCGCCAAGGTGGGTGCCGTGGTGCGAGGGTTGCACATATTTGTGGCGAGGGTGTGAGGGTGGGTCGTGAATCTATCCAGTCAACGGGCGTTGCGCTTGGCAATCACGGCTTCGCGCAGATGCCGCACTTCGAGCAGCTTCTGGCGCATTTCGCGGTGGCGTTTGCTGTTGAGCAACAACAATCCCAATAACGGGAAGAGCACTGCCGAGCCATAGACCAGCACGTGGAGGTGGTACTGAATCATCGGCAATACGAACAGCAGGCAACATCCCAGGTAACCCGCCACCAGGGCAGTGGCCCACGGGCGTCCGCGCGCAATCATCACGTTGCCAAACACTATCACTGCAACCAGCACCAGTATGGCAAGCCCGGAGTAGCTGGATTTGAGCTCTGGATCAACGCCGCGCAAATATGTCACACCCGCCAGGGAAACAGCAGACGACCCGGAAAAAATCGCCATGAATATTGTCCCCATGAACACCGGGAAATAGCGGGTGAGATAGCGCGTCAATGGAGGAAAATCGTTCATTTCATTCTCCGGGGCTTGCGGTCGGCAAGGGCAGCCCCAGCCCAACCGCCGCCAGAAAAGAATAACGCGCACGCTCTGGATCACCGCGAAAATAGGTACTCGAGGCCAATGAGATGGCCGCGAAAAGGGAAAAGCAGGCGAGAAAGAATGCACAGATGAACGTAGGGAAATACTGAGCCAAAAAAGCGCTCAACGAACCTTGGCGCTCCATCATTCAAGCTCCTCAATACAAACCTACCGCGACGGTACGAATGTTCCCCGACAAAGCGCTCCCGAAAAAGCCAATGGCCGCACCGAGAGAATCCCGGACTTGTGTCACCGTGGCGTGGTTGATTTCACTCTCGATGCGCTGGCGCGCCATGAACTGGGAGTGGTTGGAGTCCATGCCGATGCCGAGCAGGGGGCTGCTCATGGGTGTTCTTCCTTGAAGTGGAGGGTGGTCATGCCGGCCTCATCGCGGGCAAGCCCGGCTCCCACATCTGGAATGCATTCCCCTGTGGGAGCTGGCTTGCCTGCGATGGCAATTAATGGGCGCCACCTTAACAAACAAGTTCTCCACCGCTGGCACGCGGCGGCAATCTATCCAGTCAACGGGCGTTGTGCTTGGCAATCACGGCTTCGCGCAGACGGCGCACTTCGAGCAACTTCTGGCGCATTTCGCGGTGGCGTTTGCTGTTGAGCAGCAGTAACGCCAGCAGCGGAAACAGCAAAGTCACGGCATAAATCAGAGGGTGCGGCCCATATGCGATGGCGGGCAATACACCGAGAAAACAAATGGCCAATAGCGCCACCAGCGGCCTGACCCAATTCGGACGCCCCCGCGCGATCATAAAATTACAGTGCACGATGACCAGGGTGAGCGCGATGCCACCCAGGAAGGTGTACTTGGCACTGTCGGCCATGGAAAGGTTCTGAAAATAGCTTTCGAAAAACAACGGGACCGCAAAGACCAGGGTGAAGACGGAGGCAAATATCGCGCCCATGAAGACCGGGAAGTAGCGGGCGAGATAGCGCGTCAATGGAGGAAAATCGTTCATTTCATTTTCCGGGGCTTGCGGTCGGCAAGGGCAGCCTGGCGCTTTTTGCGAATCATCACGAGTTGACGGCGCATTTCGCGATGGCGCTGACTATTCAGCAACAACATCCCGAGCAAGGGAAACAGCAGGCCAGTTACATAAGCCGCCATATGCGGCCGGTAGCCGTAGGTAGGCAGGACTGTCAGAAAGCACACAGCGTAGAAAGCGACAATGGCCCAACTTCCCCAAGTGCGCCCTCTGATCATGACGAAATGGCTGAACGCCAAGAGCAGCCCCAGCCCAACCGCCGCCAGAAAAGAATAACGCGCACGCTCTGGATCACCGCGAAAATAGGTACTCGAGGCCAATGAGATGGCCGCGGAAAGGGAAAAGCAGGCGAGAAAGAATGCACAGATGAACGTAGGGAAATACTGAGCCAAAAAAGCGCTCAACGAACCTTGGCGCTCCATCACTCAAGCTCCTCATACAAACCTACCGCGACGGTACGAATGTTCCCCGACAAAGCGCTCCCGAAAATACCAATGGCCGCACCGAGAGAATCCCGGATTTGCGTCACAGTGGCGTGGTTGATTTCACTCTCGATGCGCTGGCGCGCCATGAACCGGGAGCGGTTGGAGTCCATGCCGATGACGAGCAGGGGGCTGCTCATGGGTGTTCTTCCTTGAAATGGAGGGTGGTCATACCGGCCTCATTGCGGGCAAGCCCGGCTTGTATGTTTAGACTTGAAGGGGTGGGTGGTGAAAGCACCCAGATGACGAGCCGTGGTACCTATCGGTTTTTATGCTGGGCTTTTAATGCCTGCCGAAGATGGCGGATTTCCACGAGTTTAATACGCATATCTCGCTGAACGGCACTGTTGAGTATCAATAGGCCAAACAGCGGAAAAACCAAAGCAAGGCCATAAAGAACGGCGTGGAGTTTGTATTGAATCATTGGAAGCACAAACAAAAAGCACGCGAAGTAAATACCCACGGTTACCCACACCCAAGACGGTCGCCCCCGCAAAACCATGAAATTGCTGTGGACCGTTAACAGGGTCAGAAACGCTCCGGCAAGCATGATTGAAAAGCCCAAACCTCCAGCGAGAGGAGCATCACGAAAATAGGTCGCAAAGGAAAGCGCGGTAGCGAAGCCCAAGGAAAAATAGGCCGCAAATACACCACCGATAAAAGTAAGGAAGTAGTGCCTGAAAAAATCACGAAGCGTCATCAGCTCGCTCATTCGCCGACTTCCTCATACAACCCCAATGCGATGGTTTTTACGTTGCCCGTATAAGCACTCCCACCAAAGCCCGCCGTTGCGCCTAAGGCATCTTTAATTTGGGTCTTGGTGCTGTGCTTAAGTTGAGTCGGGGTAAAACGCTTGGGCAGCTCGCCCGACAATTGCTTGAGCTTGAGCATCTTCGATGTCAGGCGGGGGTCATTGATGGTCAACAGTTCTTTTGTGAGCTTCGCTCTTTCCTGGCGATTCAACCCACGAAGCACCTCACGCAGGCTCTTACCTGTGGCCGCCTTAGCGACATTGACGAGTTTGATCGTCGTCAGGGCGGATGCTCCTACTCCAACTAGCGATACTGCGTCCAAAACAGTTGAGGCATTCTGATACCACGCCTCGCTGTCGAGCCAATCATTTCCCTCGGGCCTGGCGACCTCAAGAACTGTTCGAGTAATACCATTGAAACACTGGAGTCCGCTTGCTCCAGCAGCGGCGTACCCGACCACAACAATGACGGAGCTCGCGCCAGCACTGAAGGGAACCAAAATGGTTCCGCTGGCAATCGCAGCCCAACTGAGGACAGCACCTAAACACGAAATACCGGTATTCATTGCCTCGCCAATCAGGCGGGACTCACGTGGATTACTTACCACATGTTCAGCAAATTGCGTGGGGGCAATGTACTTCTGCGCCTCCCGCAGAATTACGCGCTTGGGCGTAATGCTACAGATGGGCTTGAATTCACGCAGAGTGATCACGTTAAAGTCGGCGTCGATATACACGACACCCGCGCCGACAATGCCGGGGTCGGCATCGATGGCCGCGAACAGGCGCGGCAGGTTGAGTTCACTCTCGATGCGCTGGCGCGCCATGAACTGGGAGCGGTTGGAGTCCATGCCGATGCCGAGCAGGGGGTTGCTCATGGGTGTTCGTCCTTGAAGTAGATAGTGGCCATGCCGGCCTCATCGCGGGCAAGCCAGGCTCTCACCTCTGGAATGCATTCCCCTGTGGGAGCTGGCTTGCCTGCGATGGCAATTAATGGGTGCCACCTTAACAAACAGGTTCTCCAGCGCCTAGAAAGCAAAACGCCAGCACGAGGCTGGCGTTTTGCTTGCTAGGCTGCGATCAACGCGGCACGACTGGCTTGCGCGCAGGTTTTGGCCCTTTGCCTTTGGCGGCGTCCTTGCGTTCCTTCGCGGCCTGTTGGTTGCGGGCGAACGCCGCGGCCTTGGCCTGTTCACGCTTGTCCCACGGGTTACCGCCATCGCTGGCACGCGGCGGCAAGCCGGTGTGCTGCGTGAGGATCTTGGTGGTCTTTTCGCCAGCCACTTTATGGCTACCGGCTGGCGTCGAGTTCTTGCGACGGGCGCTCTGGTAACTGTCGGTGGCCGGCTGGTGCAGCGGGATCAGCTGGTTCTTGCCTGGCCCGATCAGGTCGGCGCGGCCCATGCGGGTCAGCGCTTCACGCAGCATTGGCCAGCCTTTCGGGTCGTGATAACGCAAGAACGCCTTGTGCAGGCGACGCTGCTCTTCGCTCTTGACGATGGTCACCGCGTCACTCTTGTAAGTGACCTTGCGCAGCGGGTTCTTGCCAGAGTGATACATGGCGGTGGCGGTGGCCATCGGCGACGGGTAGAACGCCTGCACCTGATCCGCACGGAAACCGTTGCCCTTGAGCCACAGGGCCAGGTTCATCATGTCTTCGTCGGTGGTGCCCGGGTGGGCGGCGATGAAGTACGGAATCAGGTACTGCTCTTTCCCGGCCTCCTTGGAGTACTTCTCGAACATCCGCTTGAACTTGTCATAGCTGCCGATGCCCGGCTTCATCATCTGGTTGAGCGGACCTTCCTCGGTATGTTCCGGGGCGATCTTCAGGTAACCGCCGACGTGGTGGGTCACCAGCTCTTTGACGTATTCCGGCGACTCGACCGCGAGGTCGTAACGCAGGCCGGAGGCGATCAGGATCTTCTTCACACCCGGCAAGGCGCGAGCGCTGCGGTACAACTGGATCAGCGACGAGTGATCGGTGTTGAGGTTCGGGCAAATGCCGGGGAACACGCACGACGGCTTGCGGCACGCGGATTCGATTTCCGGGCTCTTGCAGGCAATGCGGTACATGTTCGCGGTCGGGCCACCGAGGTCGGAGATCACGCCGGTAAAGCCTGGGACTTTGTCGCGGATCTCTTCGATTTCGCGAATGATCGACTCTTCGGAACGGTTCTGGATGATCCGGCCTTCGTGCTCGGTAATCGAGCAGAAAGTACAGCCGCCGAAGCAGCCGCGCATGATGTTCACCGAGAAGCGGATCATGTCGTAGGCCGGGATCTTCTCCTTGCCATACGCCGGGTGCGGAACACGTGCGTAAGGCATGCCGAACACGTAGTCCATTTCTTCGGTGGTCATCGGAATCGGTGGCGGGTTGAACCAGACATCGACTTCGCCGTGCTTCTGAACCAGCGCGCGGGCGTTGCCCGGGTTGGTTTCCAGATGCAGCACGCGGTTGGCGTGGGCGTACAGAACGGCGTCGTTACGAACCTTTTCTACCGACGGCAGACGGATCACGGTCTTGTCGCGGGTCATTTTCGGGCTGGCCAGGATCTGTACGACCTTGGCTTCGCTCGGATCCTCAACCGGACCCTTTTCCTGCTCGATGGCGCAAGCCTGGGTGTCCTGGGTGTTGACGTACGGGTTGATGATCTTGTCGATCTTGCCCGGACGGTCGATGCGCGTGGAGTCGACTTCGTACCAGCCTTGCGGCGTATCACGACGGATGAACGCGGTGCCGCGCACATCGGTGATGTCTTCGATCTTGTGACCGTAGGACAGACGCTGGGCAACCTCAACGATCGCCCGCTCGGCGTTGCCGTACAGGAGGATGTCGGCGCAGGCGTCGATCAGGATCGAGTTGCGCACCCGGTCCTGCCAGTAATCGTAGTGCGCGATGCGGCGCAGGGAAGCCTCGATGCCACCGAGAACGATCGGCACGTTCTTGTAGGCTTCCTTGCAGCGCTGGCTGTAAACCAGGCTGGCGCGATCCGGACGTTTGCCCGCCAGGCCACCAGGGGTGTAGGCGTCATCGGAACGGATTTTCTTGTCGGCGGTGTAGCGGTTGATCATCGAGTCCATGTTGCCGGCCGCGACACCGAAAAACAGGTTCGGCTCGCCGAGCTTCATGAAGTCGTCTTTGGACTGCCAGTTTGGCTGGGCAATGATCCCGACGCGAAAGCCCTGGGACTCCAGCAGCCGGCCGATGATCGCCATGCCAAACGACGGGTGGTCAACGTACGCATCACCGGTGACGATGATGATGTCGCAGGAATCCCAGCCAAGCTGATCCATCTCCTCCCTGCTCATTGGCAGGAATGGCGCTGGACCGAAACATTCGGCCCAGTACTTGGGATAGTCAAATAACGGCTTGGCTGTTTGCATGACGATGACCGGTGTTGAGATGAAAAATCGCGGGCGCGGAATATAGCACAAAATTTAACCAATTCCGACGGCTATGGTCGGAAATTGCAGAGCCGGATTCGCAACAAGCTCCTGAGGCATGACACCGCTCTTGTGGCGAGGGAGCTTGCTCCCGTTCGGCTGCGAAGCAGTCGTAAATCCTGAACTTGCGGTATCACAGATAAACTATGGGGGCCGCTTCGCTGCCCAGCGGGAGCAAGCTCCCTCGCCACAAAGTCGCTGCTCAGGTTACTCATCATCGTCGAAGTTATAGCTGCCCGGCGCGAGGTTTTCGAATCGGGTGTATTTGCCGATGAAGGCCAGGCGGATAAAGCCGATCGGGCCGTTCCGCTGTTTACCGATGATGATCTCGGCGATGCCTTTATGCTCGGTCTCCGGGTGATACACCTCGTCCCGGTACACGAACATGATGACGTCGGCGTCCTGCTCGATCGCTCCAGATTCCCGCAAGTCGGAGTTCACTGGACGTTTGTTCGGCCGCTGCTCGAGGGAACGGTTGAGCTGGGACAGCGCCACTACCGGACAGTTGAACTCCTTGGCCAGGGCTTTCAAGGAACGGGAGATCTCGGAAATCTCGTTGGTCCGGTTGTCACCGCTGGAACCCGGGATCTGCATCAGTTGCAAGTAGTCGATCATGATCAGACCGATCTCACCGTGTTCGCGCACCAGACGACGGGTCCGCGCACGCATTTCCGACGGGCTGATGCCGGCGGTATCGTCGATGAACAGCTTGCGATCGTTGAGCAGGTTGACCGCCGAGGTCAGGCGCGGCCAATCGTCATCTTCCAGGCGACCGGCCCGGACCTTGGTCTGGTCGATCCGACCCAGCGAAGACAACATACGCATGATCAGCGATTCGCCTGGCATCTCGAGCGAATAAACCAATACGGCCTTCTCGCTGCGCAACACGGCGTTCTCCACCAGGTTCATCGCAAAGGTGGTTTTACCCATCGATGGACGGCCGGCGACGATGATCAGGTCAGACGGTTGCAGGCCGCTGGTCTTCTCGTCGAGGTCGGTGTAACCGGTCGACAGGCCGGTGATGGCGTTGTCGGTGTTGAACAAGGTGTCGATGCGGTCGATGGCCTTGGTCAACAGGTCATTGACGCTTACCGGGCCACCGGTTTTCGGGCGCGCTTCGGCGATCTGGAAGATCTGCCGTTCGGCTTCGTCGAGAATCTCGGCGGCGGTGCGGCCTTCCGGGTTGAAGGCGCTGTCGGCGATTTCGGTGCTGATGCCGATCAGTTGGCGCAAGGTCGCTCGCTCACGAACGATCTGGGCATAGGCCTTGATGTTGGCGACCGACGGCGTGTTTTTTGCCAGTTCGCCCAGATAACCGAGACCGCCGACTTGCGAGGTCTGACCTTCCTTGTCCAATTGCTCGGCAAGGGTCACGACGTCGATCGGCGAGTTCTGATCGGCCAGCTTGGCGATCGCACGGAAGATCAGGCGGTGGTCATGTCGATAGAAATCACCGTCCGAGACCTGATCAAGCACGCGCTCCCAGGCGTTGTTGTCCAGCATCAGACCACCGAGCACGGCCTGTTCGGCCTCGATGGAATGCGGCGGCACTTTCAGCGCGGCGGTTTGCAGATCGTATTGCTCAGGAGCGGAGATATCGTTCATGGCCACTTGGGTTCTTTAGGAAAAGCAGGGGTTGTAAAAAATCAGGAACTGCAGAAAGACAAAGGGCACGACCTGTAAACAGGATCGTGCCCGATGTTACCGGCAAGCACCCAAGGGTGCCAGCCGACAAGTACTTCTTAAGCTGCTACCACGACAACGCGTACGGTGGCTTCAACTTCAGCGTGCAGGTGCACGGCTACGTCGAATTCGCCTACGTTGCGGATGGTGCCGTTCGGCAGACGAACTTCGCTTTTTGCAACTTCAACGCCAGAGGCGGTCAGTGCATCAGCGATGTCGTGGGTACCGATCGAACCGAACAGCTTGCCTTCGTCACCGGCGGTGGCAGTGATAGTCACTTCCAGCTCAGCCAGTTGGGCAGCGCGGTTTTCAGCCGAAGTTTTACGGTCTGCTGCGGCTTTTTCCAGCTCAGCGCGACGCTCTTCGAACGCAGCCAGGTTGGCAGCGGTCGCAGCGGTAGCTTTGCCGTAAGGCAGCAGGTAGTTACGACCGTAACCAGCCTTAACGTTCACTTTGTCACCCAGGTTGCCCAGGTTGGTGACTTTTTCCAGAAGGATCAGTTGCATGTGAAAATCCTCTTAACTTTTAACCTTCACCGTTCGCGCTATCGACGTCTTTCGGCGTCAATCGACCGCGAAAATCAATCAGGCTGTCGACAATGGCCAGGACCACCAGCAACGGATAGATCAGCTGCATAAACAGCAACAGCGTTACGTACAACCCCACCAGCCAAAACCTGGCCAGTCGCTTTTCAGCCACCAGCCCATGAATCAGGGCCAGCCCGGCGAACACCAGCGGTACGCTGCACAACGGCGTCAACATGGCCAGCTGGGAACCGAAGTTCGGCCCCAGAAGCATGCACGCCAGCAGCAACATCGCCGGCCCCAGCGGGATTCGGATGGCGCGAAACTCGCGACCAAAACCACCGGGGTTGTACAACAACGCCTGCCAGTAGCGCCCAACAATCAGGCTCAGCACACTGACGATTTGCAACAAGGCCGCTATCAGGCCGGTCAGGACCGGGGCAATCAGGGCGGCGAGACGTGCTCGCTCCTCTACCGACAATTGCTGGTAGAGGTCACCGAGGGCCAGCGGCAGGATCTTTACCAGTTCCTGCGACAGCATCTCGATCTGGGGGCGGTAAGCCGCGCCCAGCACCACTGAAAACACCAATCCCATCGCTATGCTGACCAGCAGCACGCGGTTCCAGGACTCACTTGCGCGCAAAACCAACGCAAGGCCCGAAGACCCCAGCAACACCATGAGTGCGCGTGGATCATCGGAATACAGCCACCAGATCAATGCCGGCAGTATTCCCAGAGCAAGAACGCCAAGGGCGTCCTTCAATCCGCGCCGCAGCAGCACAAGGCTCCCTGCGGCAGCACCCAACCAGTACAACAACGGCAATGCCGCGCATCCAGCCACTACGAGAGTGGCCTGCATACGACCGCGCATGATGAACTCAGCTATGGCGCGCATGCATTCAATCCTTTGCTACGTGTCGACTGCCCGGTCTCAGCGGCCGTGGCTGTCGGTGTAGGCCAGCAGGGCCAGGAAGCGGGCGCGCTTGATAGCGGTGGCCAGCTGACGCTGATAACGAGCTTTGGTACCGGTGATGCGGCTTGGAACGATTTTGCCGGTCTCGGATACGTAAGCTTTCAGAGTGTTGAGATCTTTGTAATCGATCTCTTTCACGTCTTCAGCGGTGAAGCGGCAGAATTTACGACGACGGAAGAAACGTGCCATGTAATAGGCTCCTCAAAAGGTCCGTGGATTACTCGTCAGCGTTATCGCTGTTGTCGCTGTCATCACTGTCAACGCTTTCAGCGCCTTCGTGCTCAGGACGGTCGCGACGCTCACGGCGCTCACTGCGGTTTTCTTCAGCCTTGAGCATCTCGGATTGGCCGGTAACGGCTTCTTCGCGACGGATGACCAGGTTACGGATCACTGCATCGTTGTAGCGGAAGTTGTCTTCCAGCTCGGCCAGGGCCTTGCCAGTGCACTCAACGTTCAGCATCACGTAGTGAGCCTTGTGAACATTGTTGATTGCGTAGGCCAGTTGACGACGGCCCCAATCTTCCAGACGGTGGATTTTGCCGCCGTCTTCTTCGATCAGCTTGGTGTAACGCTCAACCATGCCGCCGACTTGCTCGCTTTGATCCGGGTGGACCAAAAAGATGATTTCGTAATGACGCATGAATGCTCCTTACGGGTTGTAGCCTGCCGCTCAAAAGCGGTCAGACAAGGAGTGAATGACACTTATGGACTTGCCGGCGATGGACACATGCGTGCCTGCCGTCACAGCAAGGGGCGCAATTGTAGAGAAGGGACAGAAGCGGCGCAAGGCAATTGGTGATTATTTGAACAATCACCACAGCATGATCATTCCCACGCAGAGCGTGGGAATGATCATTGCACCTGGCTCAGGACTTCTTGGCGGTCGCGGCGGCTTTGACGCCGCGCTGGCGCAGGGCTTCGAACAGGCACACGCCGGTAGCCACGGAAACGTTGAGGCTGCTGACGCTGCCGGCCATTGGCAAACGCACCAGATAGTCGCAAAGATCACGCGTCAGGCGACGCATTCCGCTACCTTCTGCGCCCATGATCAGGATGGTCGGGCCGGTCAGGTCTTGCTGATACAGATCCTGCTCAGCCTCCCCCGCCGTGCCGACAACCCACAAGCCGCGTTGCTTGAGCTTTTCCAGGGTGCGCGCCAGGTTGGTCACGGCCACCAACGGAATCACTTCCGCGGCACCACAGGCGACTTTACGCACAGTCGGAGTCAGGGTGGCTGACTTGTCTTTCGGAACGATCACCGCCAAGGCACCCGCCGCGTCGGCAGAACGCAGGCAAGCACCGAGGTTATGCGGATCGGTCACGCCGTCGAGCACCAGCAGCAGCGGCGCACCTTCGGTACGGTCGAGCAGCTCGTCGAGCATTGCCTCGCCCCAGACCTGGCTTGGACTTACCTCTGCCACCACGCCCTGGTGCACGCCTTCAACCCAGGCATCGAGCTCACGACGCTCGGCCTGGCCGACCGCAACGCGGTTTTCGCTGGCCAGTTCGATCAGCGTCTGAACGCGCGGATCACTGCGGCCTTCGGCCAGCCAGATCTGCTTGACGCGTTTCGGGTGGTGACGCAACAACGCTTCTACGGCATGCACGCCGTAGATTTTTTCCAACTGACTCATGACTTGGCCTTAGGTTTACGCGCCCCGCCGCTTTTGGCTGGAGCCGAGCCCGCTTTTGGCGGGCCTTTACGGTGTTTACTTGGTTTGGCTGGTTTACCGCCGGAGGCCTTTTCAGGCGCCGACCGCCCGGTCTTTCCCCCAGACGCCGCTTTACCGCCGCTCTTCGCTTCGGCCAGCAACGCCTGTTTCATTTCACGACTTTTACGTACTTCGGCGTTTTTCGCTGCGGCATCGCTCGGGCGATAAGCCTCGACCGCTTTTTCCTTCGCCGGACCACGACGACCGGTTTTGGCCGGTGCCGGTTCAGCAGCCGTCTTGGCGGCAGGCGCCGAGGTCTCTGCACCACGCTTCTTGCGGCCAATCGGCGCGCTGATGGTTTTTTCAGCCATCTCGAAGTCGATCTTGCGCTCGTCCAGGTCAACCCGCATCACGCGCACTTCAACGGTATCGCCGAGGCGGAAGCTGCGACCGGTACGCTCACCGGCCAGGCGGTGATGCACAGGGTCGAAGTGGTAGTAGTCGCCCGGCAAAGCGGTCACGTGGACCAGACCTTCGACGTAGATATCGGTCAGCTCGACGAACAGGCCAAAACCGGTCACCGCGGTAATCACACCCGGGAACGACTCGCCCACGCGATCTTTCATGAACTCGCACTTGAGCCAGTTCACCACGTCGCGGGTTGCTTCGTCGGCACGACGCTCGCTCATCGAGCACTGCTCGCCGAGCTGCTCCAGCGCCGCTTCGTCGTACGGATAAATGCGCGCTTTCGGAATGGTCATCGCCCCGGCACGACGCACGTGTGGCGTGTCTTGCTTGGAGTGGATGACACTGCGAATCGCCCGGTGCGTGAGCAAGTCCGGGTAACGACGAATCGGCGAGGTGAAGTGGGTATAGGCTTCGTAATTCAGGCCGAAGTGGCCCTGGTTATCGGCGCTGTACACCGCCTGGCTCAACGAGCGCAGCATGACGGTCTGGATCAGGTGGAAATCCGGACGATCCTTGATCCCGGCCAGCAACGCCTGGTAATCCTTCGGCGACGGGCCGTCCTTGCCTTTGTGCAGGGACAGGCCAAGCTCGCCGAGGAAGGCGCGGAGTTTTTCCAGACGCTCCGGTGGCGGACCATCGTGAACCCGGTAGAGCGCAGGGATTTCGTGTTTTTTCAGGAACTCGGCGGTGGCCACGTTGGCCGCCAGCATGCATTCCTCGATCAGCTTGTGCGCGTCGTTGCGCACAGTCGGACGGATTTCGGCAATCTTGCGCTCGGAACCGAAGATGATTCGGGTTTCCTGCGTTTCGAAATCGATTGCGCCACGCACGTGACGGGCTGCCAGCAACACCTTGTACAGCGAGTAGAGCTGCTTGAGGTGCGGCACCACGTCGGTGTATTCGCCACGAAGCTGACGAGCTTCGGTGGTTTTCGGTTGTTCCAGCATTGCGCTGACCTTGTTGTAGGTCAGGCGAGCGTGGGAGTGAATCACCGCTTCGTAGAAGCAGTAGTCGGTCATCTCACCGGTTTTGGAGATAGTCATCTCGCAAACCATGGCCAGGCGATCGACATGCGGGTTCAGCGAGCACAGGCCGTTGGACAGCTGCTCAGGCAGCATCGGCACTACGCGCTCGGGGAAGTACACAGAGTTGCCGCGCACCTGGGACTCGGCATCCAGCGCCGAACCGATCTTCACGTAGCTGGAAACGTCGGCAATCGCCACGTACAACTTCCAGCCACCGGAGAACAGCCGCAGCTTGCCCGGTTTCGCTTCGCAGTAGACCGCGTCATCGAAGTCGCGAGCATCTTCGCCGTCGATGGTAACGAACGGCAGATGACGCAGGTCGATGCGCTTCTCTTTGTCTTTCTCTTCGACTTCCGGCTTGAGCTTGGCGGCTTCTTTAAGCACCGCTTCCGGCCAGACGTGGGGAATGTCGTAGGTCCGCAGGGCAATATCGATTTCCATGCCCGGCGCCATGTAGTTGCCGACCACTTCCACCACGTCGCCTTGCGGCTGGAAGCGTGGGGTCGGCCAGTGCGTGATCTTTACTTCAACGAATTGGCCGATATTGGCGTTGGCGTTACGACCCGGGGTGACCAGCACTTCCTGCTGGATCTTCGGGTTGTCGGCCACCACGAAGCCGATGCCGCCTTCCTCGAAGTAACGACCGACGATGCTCTCGTGAGCACGCGAGACCACTTCGACGATCACGCCTTCGCGGCGACCACGACGGTCCAGACCGGAAACCCGTGCCAGCGCACGGTCGCCGTCGAACACCAGACGCATCTGCGCCGGGCTCATGAACAGGTCGTCGCTGCCGTCGTCCGGGATCAGGAAACCGAAGCCGTCACGGTGACCGCTGATGCGGCCCAGGATCAGGTCGAGCTTGTCTACCGGCGCGTAAGTGCCGCGACGAGTGTAAATAAGCTGAGCATCGCGCTCCATGGCGCGCAGGCGGCGGCGCAGGGCTTCGATCTGGTCTTCTGTGGTCAGACCAAACTCTTCTACCAGTTGCTCGCGGTTAGCAGGCGAACCCCGATCAGCAAGGTGCTGAAGGATCAGTTCGCGGCTAGGAATAGGGTTTTCATATTTTTCCGCTTCACGAGCGGCCTCGGGATCGAGGGACTGCCAATCGGCCATTAGAGAGTTTTCACCTTGTCTATATGCGGGTTAGTTTGGCATAGGCGTAATGAAACGGGAAATTTCAGGCTCCTGGAGGCCCTAAAAGGCCCTTCCTCCGCCTGGAAAGACAGCATCAAGCACCGCTCGTAAAATTTTCCAGGTTTTTTTGAGTTCAGGGGTTTACAGTTAAAAGGACGCTCCGTATAGTGCGCGCCATCGACGACGCAGACGCATCTCGATACTGCCCAGATGGTGAAATTGGTAGACACGCCAGCTTCAGGTGCTGGTGACCGCAAGGTCGTGGAAGTTCGAGTCTTCTTCTGGGCACCAATTTCGAGCTTGAGATTAGTTCAATTTCAAGGCTCACACAAAAACCCGCGAAAGCGGGTTTTTGCATTCTAGCCATTTGATTTATTAAAACTAAATCAGGGGTTTACAGATCAAAACGCTCTCCGTATAGTGCGCCACATCAACAGCGGCAACGTTGCTGATACTGCCCAGATGGTGAAATTGGTAGACACGCCAGCTTCAGGTGCTGGTGACCGCAAGGTCGTGGAAGTTCGAGTCTTCTTCTGGGCACCAATTCAAAGTTCAAGGTCAGCGATCTTGAATCTCACAAAAACCCGCGAAAGCGGGTTTTTGCGTTTCTGGCTTTCGGAAAACCAAAGCCCCGCATCCACAACCATAATCCCGACGCGATCCGTAGCAGCTGGCGAAGCCTGCGTTCGGCTGCAAATCAGTCGTAGAACCTAAGTGCAAGTTCGACCTGAATGACCGCATTCTCTGATTTCACGACTGCTTCGCAGCCGAACGCAGGCTTCGCCAGCTGCTACAAGAGCCTGTCGCAGTCGCGCTAACAAGCACGCACCCGCCCTGCAAGACGCACTTGAGAAACAATATCGTTTATCATTGTTGCAAGTTTTTGCAATGCGACAGTGAGGAACCCAGCCAATGATGTTTCGAAATACCCTGCGCCGCGGCCTGACCATCACTCTGCTGGGGCTGACCCTGGCAACGCCATTCACCCAAGCCGCCGAAAAAGTTTCCCTGACGCTCTACAACGGTCAACACAAGGAAGTCGGCGACGCTGTCGCCAAAGCCTTCGAAGCCAAGACCGGCATTCACGTCAATGTACGCAAAGGCAGCAGCAACCAACTGGCCAGCCAGATCGTCGAAGAAGGCAATCGCTCGCCTGCCGACGTGATCTACACCGAAGAATCGCCACCGCTGAACAAACTCGGCGAACAAGGCCTGCTGGCGAAGACCGACGCCGCCACGCTGGAAGTACTGCCCAAGGATTACGTTGCCGGTAATGGCACCTGGATCGGCATCACTGCCCGGGTCCGCGTGGTCGCCTTCAACCCAAAACTGATCGATGAAAAAGACCTGCCCAAATCGGTGATGGGATTCTCCGATCCGAAGTGGCAGGGCAAAGTTGGCTTCGTGCCAAGCAGCGGTGCGTTCCAGGAACAAGCCGTGGCAATCATCAAGCTGCACGGGATGGACGCCGCCGAAGAATGGCTGACCGGCCTGCGCGCTTTCGGCAAGGTCTACAGCAACAACATGGTGGCGCTGAAAGCCGTGGAGAATGGCGAAGTCGCCACCGTGCTGGTGAATAACTACTACTGGTTCGCCTTGCAGCGCGAAAAGGGCACGCTCGACTCGAAACTGCATTACTTCACCGGCGGCGATGTTGGCGGCCTGATCACCGTGTCCAGCGCTGCCGTGCTCAAGTCCAGCAAACACCCGCAAGAAGCCCAGCAACTCCTCGCCTACATGGCCAGCGAAGAAGGTCAGCGCGTGATCACTCAAACCACCGCCGAATACCCGCTTCGTAAAGGCCTGGAATCGGACCGCGGACTCAAGCCGTTCAGTGAGCTGCAAGCGCCGAATGTCACCCCTGCCGACCTTGGCAACGCTGAAGCCGCACTGGACCTGGAACGCGACGTTGGCCTGAACTGATGAGTGCATCGCTGAGCGCCTCCGCATCACGCGGGGGTTATGTGCCACGGCGTAAACGACCATCGATCTGGCTGTTGTTGCCGGTATTGCTATTGGTCTGCCTGAGCCTGCTGCCGCTGTTGTATGTCGGACTCAAAGCCTGGCAAGCCGGCTGGGCGCAAGCACTGCATCTGCTGTGGCGGCCGTATGTGTTTGGCCTGTTGCGCAATACGCTGCTGCTGATGGTCGGCGTGACGGTTGCCTGCGCGATCATCGGCCTGTCGCTGGCCTGGCTGCTGGAACGCAGCAACTTGCCGGGTCGGCGCCTGTGGGGCGTGATCCTCTGCCTGCCGTTCGCCGTACCGGCCTTCGTCAGCAGCTTCACCTGGGTGTCCCTGAGCGCCAGCTTCGAAGGCCTGGGCGGGGCGATTCTGGTGATGACCCTGTCCAAGTACCCGCTGGTGTTTCTGCCGGTGGCAGCGACGTTGCGCAATCTCGACCCGGCACTGGAAGAGTCCGCCCGAACCCTGGGACAGAACCGCTGGGGCGTATTCTTCAAGATCACCCTGCCCCTGCTCTGGCCTTCGCTGCTGGCCGGGTCGTTACTGATTGCCCTGCACATGCTGGTGGAGTTCGGCGCGCTGTCGATCATCGGCCTGCAAACCTTCACTACCGCGATCTATCAGCAGTTCGAGCTGGAGTTCAGCAACGCCAACGCGGCGATGCTTTCGGCAGTGCTGCTTGCGCTGTGCCTGATTCTGCTGTGGCTGGAGCTGCGGGTTCGCGGCAAAGGTCGGCATGTACGAATCGGCCAAGGCGCGGCGCGACATGCCGAACAGGTTCGGCTGGGCGCATGGTCTGCGGCCGGGCAGCTCTATTGCCTGGCGCTGGCGATCATCGGCAGCGGAATTCCGCTGGGAATGTTGGCGTACTGGCTGGCTGTCGGCTCTTCGGCCGCTTTCCCGGTGGCGGCGATCAGCGAAGCCTTGCTCTCGTCACTGGCGTTGTCGTTGGGCGGCGCAGCGCTATGCCTGGCGCTGGCAGTGCCGGTTGGCTTGCTGGTGGTTCGCTATAAGGGTCGCCTGGCGCTGTGGGCCGAGCGCCTGCCGTATCTGCTGCATGCGCTGCCAGGATTGGTAATCGCGCTGACGCTGGTGTACTTCGCCCTGCACTATGTGCCGGCGCTGTATCAGACCTCGGGCTTGCTGCTGATCGCCTATGCGTTGTTGTTCCTGCCGCTGGCCCAGGCGCCGATTCGTACGGCGCTGAACAAGGCGGCACCGCAACTCGAAGAAGCAGCGCGGACGCTCGGCGCTTCGTCGCTCAGCGCCTTTGTGCGGGTGACGCTGCCGATCATCTTCCCGGCGCTGGGTGCCGCGTTTGCGCTGGTGTTTCTGGATGCGATGAAGGAGCTGACGGCAACGCTGCTGCTGAGTCCGACCGGGCTCAACACCTTGGCCACAGAGGTGTGGGCACACACCGCGAATGTCGAGTTCGCGGCAGCGGCGCCTTATGCGGCGCTGTTGATTCTGGTGTCGGGATTGCCCGTCTATCTACTCACGACGCGGATGTATTTGAGCCGCTGATAAGCATCGCGGGCAAGCCTTGCTCCTACAGGTGTTGTGTCATACCCCTTGTAGGAGCAAAGCTTGCTCGCAATGACGTCAGCCCGACCAACAAAAATCTTAAGCCCGAAACTGCCCCAAGCTCGCTTTCAGCTGCGCCGCCAGGCTGTCCAGCACCTTGCCGCTGGCTGTAGTTTCCACCACCGCCTGAGCCGCACGCTCGGCCTGAGCATGAATGGTCTCGACCCGCCCACGCACCGCGTGCGCACCTTTGGCCTGATGAGCTGCGGCCTGAGTCGCCAGACCGATGGCCGCATGTACCTGCTCGACGGAAACCTGCACCGATTGCTGCAAGCGCGCACTGTCGCGCAATACCAGCAAACCTTCGCTGGCCTGACGCCCCGCCTGCCCGATCGCCGCTACGGCCTCGCGAGCGCCTTGTTGCAACGCCCCGATGTGCGCCTGAATGTCGCCAGTCGAGCTTTGAGTCTTGCTGGCCAGCGCCCGCACTTCATCGGCCACCACCGCAAAACCACGCCCGGTCTCACCCGCCCTCGCCGCTTCGATCGCCGCGTTCAGTGCCAGCAAGTTGGTCTGCTCGGCGATCCCGTGAATCACCTCGAGCACCACTTCAATCTGCTCGCTCTGCTGCGCCAGACGCTCGATGACTTTGGCCCCGGTATCGACTTGTCCAGCCAAGGCTTCGATCAAGCTGCCAACCTGCGCCGAGGTGCGAGTGTTTTCATCCGTTGCTTGACGAATATCCACCACCTGTTGCAACGCCGCCTGCATCGCGTGGCTTTCAGCCTGCGCCTCGTCAGCCATTTGCGACAAGGCACGCAAGCTCTCCGCCACTTCATCGCGCTGGGATTTCGCCGCCGCATCGGCGCCGGCATTGCGCTTGCTCATGGCACCGATTTCCACACCGGTGCGCTGGGCCACATCACCCGCCTCGCGAACGATCGGCTGCAACTTATCCACAAAGCGGTTGACCGCCGACGCCATGTCACCGATTTCATCTTTGCTGTTGATCTGCACGCGCTTGGTCAGGTCGCCATCACCCGCGGCCAGATCCTCCATTGCCGCGATCAACAGCTTCAGGCGATTGACCACCCGTCGTCCAAGCACGACCGCCAGTAGCAGCAAGACCCCAAAGCCGACCAACGCCAGCGCCATGCCGATCCGCCAGCGCAAGGTCGCCGCAGCTTCCTGAACGGTGTTGGTGGTATTGGCTTTCATTTCGGTGGCCGTGGACTGCGCCGACTGCAAACGCGAGCGCATGGCCGTGGCGCTATCAGCTGCAGCGCCCTTGAGGCTGTCGCCGACCAGCTGATCACTGCTGGCGATCAGCGCCGAGAAGCGCTTGTCGAGGGCCAGCAGGTCTGTTTCCACCGTCGCGGTGGAGACCCCCATCAGCACCTTGCCGATTTCCACGCCATTGGGGTTGATCGAGGCTTCGAGGTAGTAGACCGAAGGATCGTGTTTCGCCGCATCCAGCACTTTATCCAGCGCCCGCTCACCCTGGCCTTTTTCCAAAAGGGCCTGGTTGATCGGGTTTTCCCGGTTCAGATAGCGGGTCAGGTGCTGGCCGGTGGCGTCGTCATACACCACGAACAGTACGTTCGGATTGCGCTGGGCCCGACGGGCGAACTCGGACAGCGTTGGAACGTCGCTGTCCCACATCGCGCGGGGCGCGACCGACGCCAGGAGCTGAGCCATGTCATTGGCCGAGTCCTTCAGGTCCTTTTCCAGGGCCGCACGCAGTTGCGCCTGCTCGTCCTTGAGTCGTGAGGACAGGCCGGCGGTCAGGCGCTGACGGGTACTGGTGGAGAGGTTATCAAGACTTGAGGTGACTTCACGCCCGGCCTGCTCGAGTTCGCCAGAGAGCTTCTGGCTATCGACGCCGAGACGATTGCCCAAATCAGCTTCCAATGCGGTCACTGTGCTCCGGGTCAGTGCGACAGCCACCAACACTTGCACCAACAGGGCGATACCAAGGGTAACGAACACGGGCCGCAACAAACGGCTTTGTAACAGTGAGAGAACGGCCGACACAGGAAATCCCTCTACTTGCACGCCATTAAATTGATGGCACTCTGGAACAGAGATTCACAGCAAAGGTCATGCCGCCCGACAGGCATAAATGACAAAGGGCCCGATTAAGGGCCCTTTGTTTTTTACATCAACGACTTATCAAGCAAACGGGTGACGCAGAACGATGGTCTCGTTGCGGTCCGGGCCCGTCGAAATAATGTCGATCGGCGCACCGACCAACTCTTCGACGCGCTTGATGTAGTTGCGAGCAGCCTGAGGCAACTCTTCCAGGGTCTTGGCGCCCAGGGTCGACTCGGTCCAGCCCGGCATTTCTTCGTACACCGGCTCAAGACCGATGTAGCTGTCGGCGTCGGTCGGTGCGTCGATCACTGCACCATCCTGGTTTTTGTAGCCCACGCAGATGTTGATGGTCTCAAGACCGTCCAGTACGTCCAGCTTGGTCAGGCACAGGCCCGAGATGCTGTTGACGTCGATGGCGCGACGCAGGATGACGGCGTCGAACCAGCCGCAACGACGGGCACGACCGGTGGTAGCACCGAATTCATGGCCACGCTTGGCCAGGAACGCACCAACGTCGTCGAACAGCTCGGTCGGGAACGGGCCCGAACCCACGCGAGTGGTGTAAGCCTTGGTGATGCCGAGGATGTAATCCAGGTACATCGGGCCAAAACCCGAACCGGTCGCGATGCCGCCAGCGGTGGTGTTGGAGCTGGTGACGTACGGGTAGGTACCGTGGTCGATGTCCAGCAGGGAGCCTTGGGCGCCTTCGAACATGATGTCTTTGCCGTCGCGACGCAGGTTATGCAGTTCGGCGGTGACGTCGAGCATCATCGGCTTCAGCAGCTCGGCGTATTCCATGCACTCATCCAGGGTTTTCTGGAAGTCGATGGCCGGCTCTTTGTAGTAATTGACCAGTACGAAGTTGTGGTAGTCCAGCAACTCGCCCAGCTTGGCGGCGAAACGCTCGCGGTGGAACAGATCACCGATGCGCAGGCCACGACGTGCAACCTTGTCTTCGTAGGCCGGGCCGATGCCACGACCGGTGGTGCCGATCTTCAGCTCGCCACGGGCCTTTTCACGAGCCTGGTCCAGCGCTACGTGGTAAGACAGGATCAACGGGCAGGAAGGGCTGATACGCAGGCGCTCGCGCACCGGTACGCCCTTCTCTTCCAGCTTGATGATCTCGCGCAGCAGGGCGTCAGGTGCAACCACCACGCCGTTGCCGATCAGGCACTGCACGCCATCGCGCAGCACGCCCGACGGGATCAGGTGCAAGACGGTTTTTTCGCCGTCGATCACCAGCGTGTGGCCAGCGTTGTGGCCACCTTGGTAGCGCACTACGGCGGCAGCATGTTCGGTCAGCAGATCAACGATCTTGCCTTTGCCCTCATCACCCCATTGGGTGCCCAGGACTACGACATTCTTACCCATAACACTTGTCCTCATTCGCGCAAACTTGGTGCCGGCAGCCGCCGGCAGGGAAACTCAAGAAGCCAGCGGCAATACTTGCCAAAGCCCGTTCTGCTGAATCAATTGCCGGTCGCAGTCCGCATCACGGGCGGCGGCCAATGGTTGCCCAGGCAATGCCTGAACGACACGCTGACCCTCACTGCGCAACTGGCAAACCTGCTGCCAGAGTGCTGCATCCGTACTGTCAGGCATCCAGATACCGCCAGACGGTAGCTCGATTTCAGCACGCCCCAGGGTCACCAGGGTTTTCAAATCGGTAGAGAAGCCAGTCGCCGGACGGGCACGACCGAAGTCGGCGCCGATGTCGTCGTAACGACCGCCCTGAGCAATGGACTGGCCAACACCCGGCACGAATACCGCGAACACCACGCCGGTGTGATAGTGATAACCGCGCAACTCGCCCAGATCGAAGTACAGCGCAAGATCCGGGAAACGCACGGACAAACGCTCGGCAATCGCCAGCAAGTCGTCCAGCGCCGCCAAAACAGGCGCCGGCGCGTTAGCCAGGCGTTCGCGAGCGGCAACCAGCACTTCACGACCGCCGCACAGATCAACCAGTGCCCGCAGCATGCCCGACAAATCGGCAGGCAGGCCTTCGGTCAAGGTAATGACCTCATCGATGGCCTTGCGTTGCAGGGCATCGAACAATTGTTGCTCGACCTCACCGGACAAACCGGCGGCACGCGCCAGGCCACGGTAGATGCCGACATGGCCAAGATCCATGTGCACATCCGGCACATCGGCCAGTTGCAGCATGGCCAGCATCAGGCTGATGACTTCCACGTCGCTGCTCGGGCTGGCATCGCCGTACAACTCGGCGCCCAGCTGGATCGGGCTACGCGAGGTCGACAACGCCCGCGGTTGCGCATGCAGCACGCTACCGGCGTAGCACAGACGGCTCGGGCCTTCGTGACGCAAGGTGTGCGCATCGATGCGCGCCACTTGCGGCGTAATGTCGGCACGGAAACCCATCTGCCGGCCCGATTGCGGGTCGATGACCTTGAAGGTCCGCAGATCGAGGTCCTGGCCTGCGCCAGTCAGCAGGGATTCCAGGTACTCGATATGCGGGGTCACGACGAACTCGTAACCCCAGCTCTGGAACAGATCCAACACCCGACGACGCGCGACTTCAATGCGCGCCGCCTCTGGTGGCAGTACTTCTTCGATGCCATCTGGCAGCAGCCAGCGGTCTACCGTTGCCATTACGCCATTCCCCTATGATCCGGGCCGCCAGCCCTCGGGCCGGCCTTGAGTGAAGCAGAAAATGTCTGAACCATACGCATAAGTCACGCGCATGAACAACGCGGCGATCGGCCTGGAATCGGCCTCGCCAAACACTTTCCTCGAAAAACCTGTCGAGTTGTTCAACCCGAGTCTTGCAATAAAAAACCGCAATCAAACGTGCAGACGCAAAAAAGCCGGGAATTTCCCGGCTGCCGCATCATACACACGTTTTCTCAAAGGATCACCCCGCGAGAGGCTTTAGCCGCCCGGCGGGGTCCCCCGAGATCAGTGTCGGATCAAGGCTTGGCTTTTTCCAGGTAACGGAAGAAGTCGCTGCTTGGGTCCAGAACCATGACGTCGGTTTTGTTCGCGAAGCTTTCACGGTAGGCACGCAGGCTACGGTAGAAACCGTAGAACTCCTGATCCTGGCCGTAGGCCTTGGAGTAGATCGCTGCGGCCTGGGCATCACCGTCACCGCGAACCTCTTCAGATTCACGATAGGCTTCAGCCAGCAGTACGCGGCGCTGACGATCGGCGTCGGCACGGATGCCTTCGGCCAGCTCGTTACCCTTGGCACGGTGCTCGCGCGCTTCACGTTCACGCTCGGTGCTCATGCGTTCGAACACGCTGCGGTTCACTTCCTTCGGCAGATCGATAGCCTTGACCCGAACATCGACCACTTCGATGCCCAGCTCTTTTTCCGCCATCTTGTTCAGCGAAGCCGTGATATCCGCCATCAGCGCATCACGCTCACCGGAAACCACTTCGTGCAGGGTGCGCTTGCCAAACTGGTCACGCAGGCCCGATTCCAGGCGACGCGAAAGGCGCTCGTCTGCAATTTGCTTGAGGCCGGAAGTCGCGGTGTAGAAACGCTCGGCATCCTTGACGCGCCACTTGGCGTAGGCATCAACCATGACGGCTTTCTTTTCCAGCGTCAGGAAACGCTGTGTCGGTGCATCCAGCGTCATCAGGCGTGCGTCGAATTTACGCACCTGGTTAACGTAAGGCACTTTCACATGCAGGCCCGGCTGAACATCAGTCTGAACCACGCGCCCGAACTGCAGCAGCACCGCACGCTCGGTCTGAGCCACGATGTAGAAACAGTTCCAGGCAGCGATCGCCACGACGACGCCGACAATAAGGGCGATCAGCGATTTATTGCTCATCAGCGACTCTCCCTGGTACGTGCCGGCTGCTGCAGATCAGTTGCCGAGCGCGCGTGCCCTTCATTGCTGGTCGCGGCTGCGCTGGTTACCGGCGCTGCACCACTACGACCACTGTCGATCATCTTGTCCAGCGGCAAGTACAGCAGATTGTTCTGGCCATTCTTGTTGCCGGTCACGAGAACCTTGCTGGTATTGCTGAAGACTTCCTGCATCGTGTCCAGGTACAGACGCTGACGAGTGACTTCCGGTGCCTTGCGATATTCGGCGACCAGCTTGGTAAAGCGATCCGCTTCACCCTTGGCACGCGATACCGTTTCGTCGCGGTAACCGTTGGCATCTTCAATGATGCGCTGGGCCTGACCACGGGCTTCCGGCACGACGCCGTTGGCGTAGGTTTCAGCCTGGTTGCGCGAACGCTGCTCATCTTCACGAGCGCGGATCACGTCATCGAAGGCTTCCTGGACTTCACGCGGTGCAGCGGCGCTCTGAACGTTGACCTGAGTGACGGTGATACCGGTGCGATAGGTATCGAGGAAGCGTTGCAGACGCTCCTTGATTTCGCTGGCCATCAACTCACGACCTTCGGTCAACACCTGGTCCATGGCGGTGGAACCCACCACATGGCGCAAGGCACTCTCGGTCGCGTGTTGCAAGCTGATTTCCGGCTGATCGACGTTCAGCACGAAGTCCTGCAGATTGGTGATCTTGTACTGCACGGTCAGTGGCACTTCGACGATGTTCTCGTCTTCAGTGAGCATTTGACCCTGCTTGGTGTAGGCACGCTCACGCGTGACGTTTTCCATGTACTTGCGATCGATCGGCGGGAAGTAGATGTTCAGGCCCGGCCCGACGGTTTCGTAGTACTTGCCGAAGCGCAGCACCACGGCTTGCTCCTGCTCGTCGACGACATAAACCGCGCTGTACAGCCAGACGACCGCCAGCACGACAAGGCCGATGCCGAGCAGGCCGTAACCGCCGCCCTTGCCCGAACCACCGCCATCATCACCGCGTTTCTTGCTACCACCGAACAACCCATTCAGGCTTTCCTGCAGCTTTCGGAAGGCCTCGTCGAGATCTGGTGGCCCCTTGCGGTCGCCATTATTGCGGCGTTTACCACCCCAAGGATCCTGATTATTCGAGTTGCCACCCGGCTCATTCCAAGCCATAGCGCTCTCCATCTGATAAAGCAAAGACGCACCCACGGCGCGCCGACCAATGCTACAGAATGCCTGCCACAGCGGCACAACCGCTTTTTCAGGCTTTTATTGCAAAGTGTGTTGCTCGATGAATTCCAACGGCTGCATTCCTTCGCGGCTCACCAGTCGATTGAGCTCGACTCGCGGCAAACGAACGGCCAGCAAACAGATGCCTTCGTCGTCGTGTTCTTCTTTCTGTACGGCGCCGAGCGCAAAGAACTGCGCACGCAGTCGAGCAAAACGCTGCGGCAAGCGCAAGGTGCCGACGAACAAATCGTTGCCGAGCAATTCCGCAATCGCCTGCTTGAGCAGGTCCAGACCCTGACCGTCGCGCGCCGACAACCATACCCGTTGCGGCTTGCCGTCGGCATCACGCTGGATCTGTGGCTCTACGCCCTCGAGCAAATCGAGTTTGTTATAGACCTCAAGGATCGGCAAGTCTTGTGCACCGATCTCGCCGAGCACCGCCATGACCTGTTCGATCTGGGCCATGCGTTCTGGCTCGTGAGCGTCGATCACATGCAGCAGCAGGTCAGAGTTGCTCGACTCTTCGAGCGTAGCCCGAAATGCCTCGACCAGTTTGTGCGGCAAGTGACGGATGAAGCCCACAGTGTCGGCCAGTACGATTGGACCGAGGTCGGCGAGTTCGAGCCGGCGCAAGGTCGGGTCGAGGGTGGCGAACAACTGGTCTGCCGCGAACACGTCGGAATCGGTGACCGAGTTGAACAGCGTCGACTTGCCGGCGTTGGTATAACCCACCAGAGAAACCGAAGGAATATCCGCACGCTGACGACCACGACGAGCCTGATCACGCTGGCTGCGGACCTTTTCCAGACGCCCCTTGATCTGCCGCAGGCGAACCCGCAGAAGACGCCGGTCGGTTTCCAACTGGGTTTCACCCGGACCGCGCAGACCGATACCGCCTTTCTGTCGCTCAAGGTGAGTCCAGCCGCGAACCAGTCGCGTACTCATGTAATCAAGCTGGGCCAGTTCGACCTGGAGCTTGCCTTCATGGGTGCGGGCGCGTTGGGCGAAGATATCGAGAATCAGACCGGTACGGTCAATCACGCGACACTCGAAAACACGTTCGAGGTTACGTTCCTGACTGGGCGTGAGGACGGAATTGAAAATAACCAGATCGACCTTCTCGGCTTTGACCTGGTCGCGCAGTTCCTCGACCTTGCCACTGCCAATCAGGTATTTGGCGGTTGGCCGATGACGCGGCACGTTAACAAACGCGACGGTCTCGGCGCCGGCCGAAATTGCCAACTCCTGAAACTCCTGCGGATCTTCGCGCGCCTCAGGGTCCTGACCATCCAAGTGAACGAGAATGGTTCGTTCACCACCACCGTGGCGCTCAAAGAACAAAGGAGACTCCTATCAGGCGTTACCTGGCTCAGCGTCAGCTTGTTCGGATTCGGTTGCGCTAGGCAGACGAATTGGACGAACCGGCACCACTGTAGAGATCGCGTGTTTGTAGACCATCTGGCTGACGGTGTTTTTCAGCAGGATAACGAACTGGTCGAACGACTCGATCGTGCCTTGCAGTTTGATTCCGTTGACCAGATAGATGGAAACCCCCACTTTCTCTTTACGCAATGTATTCAAGTAAGGGTCTTGTAGCGAATGCCCTTTTGACATGTGCCGCACTCCTTTAAGGATTCAATAATAAAAATAGGTAAAAAAATGGCTTAGGCCGTCACACCCCCAAGGATAGACGGCAATTGCAAGGACTCAGCTCAATATGGAGACCGTTCCCAGGTATTTCAAGGCGCGTGGCAGATTGTCGCAATCGAGGCTGTCCAGCCAGTGTAAATCAGCCCAACTGCGTAGCCAGGTGAACTGGCGCTTCGCCAATTGGCGCGTGGCAATGATCCCACGTTCCTGCATCTCGGCTGACGTCAGCTTGCCATCCAGGTAATCCCAGACTTGTCGGTAACCTACAGCGCGTATAGACGGCAACCCGGCATGCAGGTCACTTCTTTTACGCAGGGCTACGACCTCGTCAATGAATCCCTGTTCCAACATTTGTGTGAATCTTTGTTTAATACGCTCATGCAGTACCTGACGATTCGCCGGAGCGATAGCCAAGTTCGCGACAGTATAGGGCAATTGTGGGCGACCCGAAGCGCCTGCTTCAGTACTTTGCGCAGATTGTCGCGCGCGGTGTTCGGTCATACTCTGGCCGCTGACCCGATAAACTTCCAGCGCCCGACTGAGTCGCTGCGGGTCATTGGGGTGAATTCGTGCTGCCGACACCGGATCAATGACCGCCAACTGATCGTGCAGGGCTTGCCAGCCAAGGCGTGCAGCCTCTTCCTCGATTTCAGCGCGGATCTGCGGATCGGCCGCAGGCATATCGGCCAGACCTTCGAGCAAAGCCTTGTAATAGAGCATTGTGCCGCCGACCAGCAGCGGAATATTGCCGCGTGCGGTGATCTCGGCCATGGCCTGCAGGGCATCCCGGCGAAAATCAGCCGCCGAATAGGCCTCGACCGGATCAAGAATGTCGATCAACCGATGAGGAAACTCGGCCAACAGTTCCTTCGAAGGCTTGGCCGTGCCGATGTCCATGCCGCGGTAAACCAGCGCCGAGTCGACGCTGATCAACTCGCACGGCAGGACCTTGGTCAGCTCGATAGCCAGATCGGTCTTGCCCGCAGCGGTCGGGCCCATCAGGAATATCGCTGGAGGGAGTTGGCTCATCAACGACCGCGCAAGAACAGTTTGTCCAGATCATCCAGGCCCAGTTGGGTCCAGGTTGGTCGGCCATGGTTGCATTGACCACTGCGCTCGGTGTTTTCCATGTCCCGCAGCAGACCGTTCATTTCCGGCAAGGCCAGGCGTCGGTTGGCGCGAATAGCGCCATGGCAGGCCATGGTTCCGAGCAGTTCGTTCAGGTGTGCCTGAATCCGGTCGCTGGTGCCGTATTCCATCAGGTCTGCCAATACGTCGTGAACCAGACGATTGGCCTCGGCCTGCTTGAGCAACGCCGGAATCTGCCGGATCGCCAGGGTTTCCGGGCCCAGACGCTGAAGTTCAAAACCGAGGCGCTGGAACCAGCTGACGTGTTCTTCGGCGCAATCGGCTTCACGCTGACTGACTGCAATCGACTCCGGCACCAGCAGCGGTTGGCCGCTCAGGCCTTCGCTGGCCATCGCGACTTTCAGCCGCTCGTACATGATCCGCTCATGCGCCGCGTGCATGTCCACCAGCACCAGCCCCTGGGCGTTTTCCGAAAGAATGTAGATGCCTTTGAGCTGTGCCAGCGCATACCCCAGCGGCGGAATATCGCCCTGACCGTCTGGCAGCGCCGTGGCGTTCGCTTCCGGCAATGGCGCAAAAAACTCGCGATAGGCAGCCTGCGCTTCGGCCACCGGCACGCCCGACTGCGGACGCGGTGTGTATTGATACTGATAACCGGCGCCGGCGCCCGAGCCTGCCGTCGTATTAAAGGACGGCTGTGCCTGCGGCTGCTCGAGCAACGCATTGGCCGCCAGACGCATTTCACCTTGCGGGCCGAACTCGCCGGCTTCGATTCCGGTCGGCCTGACTATGGCTGTCGCGACAGGCGCAGCCAAATGATCTTCCGGACGCACGTCGCCCAAGGCGCGGTGCAAGGTGCCATAGAGGAAGTCGTGGACCATGCGCCCGTCACGGAAGCGCACTTCATGTTTGGTCGGGTGCACGTTGACGTCGACGCCCGCCGGATCGACTTCGAAAAACAGCACGAACGTCGGATGCCGACCGTTGAACAGCACGTCGCGATAGGCCTGGCGCACCGCGTGGGCCACCAGTTTGTCGCGCACCGCACGGCCATTCACAAAAAAATACTGCAAGTCCGCCTGGCTACGGTTAAAGGTCGGCAACCCGACCCAGCCCCACAGATGAAGGCCATTGCGCTCGATCTCGATGGGCAGCGCCTGCTCCAGGAAGCCCGCTCCGCAGATCGCCGCCACACGCCGGGCGCGAGCCGCGTCGTCATGGGCTTCGTGCAGGCTGAGGATGGTCTTGCCGTTATGGCGCAGATGGAACGCCACGTCGAAGCGCGCCAGCGCCAGACGCTTGATCACTTCTTGCAGGTGATCGAATTCGGTTTTTTCGGTCTTGAGGAACTTGCGCCGCGCCGGAGTATTGAAGAACAAGTCGCGCACTTCAACCGAAGTACCCACCGGGTGGGCGGCCGGCTGGACGCGAGGCGCCATGTCTCGGCCTTCGGTCTCGACCTGCCAGGCTTGATCGGCACCTCGGGTGCGGGACGTCAGGGTCAGGCGCGCCACGGAGCTGATCGACGCGAGGGCCTCACCGCGAAAGCCGAGGCTCATCACCTGCTCGAGGTCTTCGAGATTGCGAATCTTGCTGGTGGCATGTCGCGCCAACGCCAGCGGCAAATCATCGGAGGAGATCCCACTGCCATCGTCGCGAACCCGCAGCAGCTTGACGCCGCCCTGCTCGACATCGACGTCGATACGTTTGGCACCGGAGTCGAGACTGTTTTCCAACAGCTCCTTGATCACCGAAGCCGGACGCTCGACCACCTCACCGGCGGCAATCTGGTTCGCCAGTCGCGGGCTGAGCAGCTCGATACGCGCTGCGGTGTTCACGGCATCGTTCATTCCTTGGCCGCCAATTCGGTGCCCGGGATGTTCAGGTGCTGGCCGATTTTCAGTTCGTCGGACTGCAGGCCGTTGGCGCTGCGCAGAGTCGCCGGCGAGACCTGATAACGCACCGCGATCATCGCCAGGGTTTCACCCGGACGCACCGTGTGGTCACGCGGCCCCTGGGCGATCTTGCCGGAATCACGCAGCCAGGCGATGTAGGTGCCCGGTGGCGGGTTCTGCTGGAAGAACTGGCGCACACCCGCGCTGATCGAACGGGCCAGCGCTTGCTGGTGACCGGACGCCGCCAGTTTCGAGGCTTCGTTGGCATTGGAGATAAACCCGGTTTCCACCAGGATCGATGGAATGTCCGGCGACTTCAGCACCATGAATCCGGCCTGCTCGACGCGTTGTTTGTGCAACGAGGTGACCCGGCCAATGTTGCTCAAGACCTTCTGGCCGACGTTCAGGCTGGAAGTCAGCGACGCGGTCATCGACAGATCAAGCAGTACGCCGGCAAGCATCTTGTCCTTGTCGTCGAGGCTGACGTTGCCGGCACCGCCGATCAGGTCGGAGCGGTTTTCGCTGTCGGCCAGCCAACGCGCGGTCTCGGACGTTGCGCCGCGCTCGGACAAGGCGAATACCGAAGCGCCGAACGCTGCAGCGGAGGGTGCCGCGTCGGCGTGAATCGAGACGAACAGGTCGGCGCCCTTCTTGCGGGCGATCTCGGTACGGCCACGCAATGGAATGAAGTAGTCGCCGGTACGGGTCAGCTCGGCCCGGAAGCCTTTCATGCCGTTGACCTGGCGCTGCAGCTCGCGAGCGATGGCCAGCACCACGTCTTTTTCGTGCTGGCCACGGGAACCGGAAGCCCCCGGATCCTCGCCGCCGTGTCCGGCATCGATGACCACGATGATGTCGCGCTTACCGGCCGGAGCAGGCGGCAGCTTGATTGCCGGCTCAACCGGAGCCACCGGTACCGCTGGCACAGTGGCAACGGTTGGGGCCGGGGTCGGTGCGGGCGGTGGCGCGGCATCGGCGGCGTTGTCGAACAGGTCGACCACCAGGCGATTGCCGTACTGCGCATTTGGCGCCAGCACGAAGCTCTTCGGGGTAACGGCTTTTTTCAGGTCGATGACCACCCGCAGATCGGTCGGCGTGCGCTGAGCCGAACGCATGTCGGTAATCGGGGTATTGGCGGTAGAGACCTTCAGCGGCGCGCCAAGGACGGCGCCATTGATGTCGATCACCAGACGATCCGGGGACGTCAGGGTAAAGACGCTGTGCTGGACCGGGCCGGACAGGTCAAACACCAGTCGGGTGTTATCCGGCGCCCGCCACAAGCGAACACTGTTGACCTTTGTCGCGGCCACAGCGTCGACGGCCAGTGCCGTAAGCAGCATTCCTACGACAGCAACCAACGCGCGAAAGCGCATACCTAACCCCATCATTTATTTGAATTCCAATGCCAAAGAGGCACACCAAGACTCGCCACGCAAACCCTGGGGCGACAGATTCAGCGAACGCCCGCTGTCATGCGGGCTAATGGTAATGGTCAGGTCGGGCTTTGGCAAAAAGCCTGCACCCTTCTGGGGCCACTCGATCAGACACAGTGCATCGTCTTCTAGATAGTCACGAATGCCAAGAAACTCCAGCTCCTCCGGATCGACCAGTCGATACAGGTCAAAATGGAAGGCGCGAATGTCGCCGATCTCGTAGGGCTCGACCAAGGTAAAGGTCGGACTTTTTACTGCGCCAACATGCCCCAAACCGCGAATAATGCCCCGCGACAGGGTGGTTTTACCCGCCCCAAGGTCACCGTCCAGAAAGATGATGCCGTGCCCTTTGGTCACTTGAGCGATACGGTTGCCCAACGCGACCATGGCGTCTTCATTGGCCAGATACAGGGTTACTTCAGACACGGTGCTTGCTCCTCCAGCAACTGACGAATGGCGGGAATCAGATCACTGGCCGCCAGCCCACGGCCCGTTTTACCTTCACGCTCGCCGGCGTTGGCGTGCAGCCAGACCGCCAGGCAAGCTGCATCGAATGCATTCATGCCCTGGGCCAGCAAGGCGCCGACCAGTCCGGCCAGCACATCCCCCAGACCCGCGGCAGCCATGGCCGGGTGGCCTTGATGACACAGCGCCAAACGACCATCAGGGCTGGCAATCAGGCTGCCGGCCCCTTTGAGAATGACGGTGGTTGTGTATTTTTTGCTCAATGCATGGGCCGCGGCGGGGCGATCGGCTTGAACCTCGGCCGTGGAAAGCCCCAATAACCGCGCCGCCTCCCCCGGATGCGGAGTGATCACGCAATCCTTTGGCAGGCGCACATCACCCCGGCTCAGCAAATTCAGCGCATCGGCGTCCCAGACCTGCGGTAACGGGGCGTTGGCCGCTGCCGACAACAAACTGCGACCCCACGCGCCCTTGCCGAGCCCCGGTCCGACCACCAGCACACTGGCCTGGCCGAGCGGGTCCATGAGTTGGTTGGCCGAGTGAACGCCCAGCACCATGACTTCGGGCGCCCGCGCCAATGCGGCCGGTACATGTTCACTGCGGGTCGCCAGAGACACCATGCCCGCGCCGCTGCGCAGGGCACTTTGGGAGCTCAAGAGAATGGCACCGCCGAAACCCCGATCGCCACCGATCAGCAGGACGTGACCGAATCGGCCTTTGTGAGCGCTCGGTGCCCGAGCTGCCAGCCGCGGCAGGTTGTCTGGATTCAGGCGATAAGCACTGACGGTGCTTTCAGCAACGATCTGCGTGTCGGCTTGCAGATCGTTGAACTGCAACTCCCCCACCTGATCCGCCGCATCGCCGGTGAACAGCCCAAGCTTGAGGCCGATGTACGTCACGGTGAGGTCGGCCTGAACCGCAACCCCGAGGACTCGCCCGGTATCGGCGCACAGACCGGACGGGATATCCACCGCCGCAACGGGCAGGCCACAGGCATTGATCGCCTCGATCGCAGCAACATAGGGTTCGCGCACCTCACCGCTCAGGCCGGTGCCCAGCAGCGCATCCAGCACCACCCCACGCAGTTCGATGGCAGGTGACCAGGCCTCGACGACAACCCCGGCGGCCAGCGCTTCGGCATATGCCAGCGCGGCATCGCCCTGCAAGCGCGACGGTTCAACCACCGCCAGCACTCGCACCTGCCAACCGGCACGCAACGCCAGTACCGCCACCAGATAACCGTCCCCGGCGTTATTGCCGTGGCCCGCCAACACACTGAGCTCAGTGGCCGTCGGCCAGTGCCGGACCAACGCTCGCCACGTGGCACGAGCCGCCCGATGCATCAATTCGAAGCCCGGTGTCCCGGCCGCAATCAGCCGCGCGTCGAGCGCCCGGACCTGTGCGGCGCTGTACAGCGCGTCGGGTAAATGGTGTTTTGTCTGCGGCATGCGTCTTCAGGCTCCGATGTCTGGCAGAATTATACGCACCTCAGCTCCGGTTTCCCCTGTCTCATGCCTGCAATTACCACAGATCTTCCTACTCTCGCCCAATCGATCAAAGACTGGGGCCGCGAGTTGGGTTTTCAACAAGTCGGCATCAGTGGTCTGGACCTGGCTGAGCATGAACAACACCTGGAGCGCTGGCTCGAAGCCGGCTACCACGGCGAAATGGATTACATGGGCGCCCACGGCAGCAAACGCTCGCACCCGGAAGAGCTGGTGCCGGGCACGTTGCGGGTGGTTTCACTGCGCATGGACTACCTGCCGGGCGACACTGAAATGGCCAAGCGCCTGGGCCAACCGGAAAAAGCCTACATCTCGCGCTATGCCCTGGGCCGCGACTATCACAAGCTGATCCGCAAACGCGTGCAGCAATTGGCCGAGAAGATCCAGCAGGTCATTGGCCCCTTCGGCTACAGGGCTTTCGTCGATAGCGCCCCGGTGCTGGAAAAAGCCATCGCCGAACAGGCGGGTCTCGGCTGGATCGGCAAAAACACCTTGGTACTGAACCGCAAGGCCGGCAGTTACTTCTTTTTGAGCGAGCTGTTCGTCGACCTGCCGCTGCCGGTCGACCCGCCTCACAGCACCGAGCACTGCGGACGCTGCACGGCGTGCCTGGACATCTGCCCGACCAAGGCCTTCGTCGGCCCCTATGTATTGGACGCCCGCCGCTGCATTTCGTACCTGACCATCGAGCTGAAAACGGCGATCCCCGAAGATTTGCGGCCGCTGATCGGCAATCGGGTGTTCGGTTGCGATGATTGCCAGATCGTCTGCCCGTGGAACCGCTTCGCCCGTCCGTCCGGCGAAAGCGACTTCAAACCGCGACACAACCTCGACAACGCCGAGTTGGCCGAACTGTTCATGTGGGATGAAGAGAAATTTCTGAGCAGCACCGAAGGCTCACCGCTGCGCCGCGCCGGTTATGAACGCTGGCTGCGTAACCTGGCCGTCGGACTTGGCAATGCGCCTTCAACGATTCCGGTGCTGGAAGCCCTGAAAGCGCGCGCGGAATATCCGTCAGAGCTGGTGCGCGAGCATGTGCAATGGGCGCTGAAACAACACGGACTCGCGTAGGAGCTCTGGTGTCAGGCTTCGTCGTTGTAGACGAACTTGGGCATTTCCCAGTGGAAACGAATCGCCAGCAAGCGCAGCAGGAAGCCGCCAAACAAGGTGATCAGAATCGCCTGTTCGTCGGGTAATTGCAGGTAAAGACAGAGCATGTAGCACCACGCGGCAGCGAACGAGACGCTGGCGTAGAGCTCGCGACGGAAGATCAGCGGGATGTCGTTGCAGAAAATGTCGCGCAGGATGCCGCCGAACACTCCGGTGATCACCCCGCTGACCGACGCCACCAACATGCCGTGGCCCGTTTCCAGCGCAATCATGCAGCCGATCAGGGTAAACGCCACCAACCCTACGGCGTCGAGTACCAGAAACAGCGAGCGCAGATGGCGCATCCAGCGTGCGGTAAAGACCGTGAGCATTGCCGCAGCCGAGGTCAACACCAGGTATTCCGGGTGTTTGACCCAGGTCAGCGGATAGTGCCCGAGCAGCACGTCACGCACCGAACCACCGCCCAGCGCCGTCACACAGGCGATCAGCACCACGCCAAACCAGTCCATGCCACGCCGACCGGCAGACAACGCGCCAGTCATGGCTTCAGCGGTAATGGCAATCAGGTAGAGCATCAGCAACATGGCGGCGGTCCTTACGAGAAGGCGCGCAGTCTACTCAGATCGTCGGGGCACCAAAAGAGGGCGGTGAGCGAATATAAACCCCGTGGCGAGGGAGCTTGCTCCCGCTGGAGTGCGAAGCACTCCCAACCTAGGCTGCCTGATAAACCGTAGCTGCCAGACTTACGGCTGCTGCGCAGCCGAGCGGGAGCAAGCTCCCTCGCCACATTAGCCCCCCCAATATCATTCAATCAGAACTTGATGAAATGCGTGCGGTAGTGCTGCAACTCGGCGATCGACTCGCGGATATCGTCCAGCGCCAGGTGCGTGCTGCCCTTCTTGAAGCTGTCGCGTACGTCCGGAGCCCAGCGTGCGGCCAGTTCCTTCAAGGTCGAGACGTCGAGGTTGCGGTAGTGGAAGTAGCTTTCCAGCGCCTTCATGTGCGTATAGAGGAAGCGCCGGTCCTGGCAAATGCTGTTGCCGCAGATCGGCGATGCGCCCTTCGGCACCCACTTTTCCAGGAAGGCGATGGTCTGGGCTTCCGCTTCAGCCATACTGATGCGGCTGTCGCGTACCCGCTGGGTCAGGCCGGAGCCACCGTGTTGACGGGTGTTCCACTCGTCCATGCCCGCCAGGATCTCGTCGCTGTGGTGAATGGCGATGACCGGGCCTTCGGCCAGGGTGTTGAGATTGCTGTCGGTGACAATAGTGGCCATCTCGATGATGACATCGGTGTCAGGGTTCAGACCGGTCATTTCCAGATCGATCCAAATCAGGTTCTGCGGGTTTTGCATGTGTCGGCTCCTCGGCGTAGGCATGCAGTTTAGCCTAGAGGACTCTCGGGGCGTGCTAAACTCGCGGCCGTTTTACCTAATCGCTGCATTATCCACACGGAACACCCATGGCCAAACGCCAACTCAATCGTCGTCAAAACTGGCGCATCGAAAAGATTCAAGGTGAGCGCGCTGCCCGCGCCGCCAAACGCGAATCCTCCGCCGTCGAAGCGCTCGAGGGCGGCGACCTTGGCCCCGAGCAGACCGGCCTGGTGATCGCTCACTTCGGCGTTCAGGTCGAGGTCGAAGCCCGCGACGGCGAACTGGCCGGCCAGGTGTTCCGCTGCCATTTGCGGGCCAACCTGCCTGCGCTGGTGACCGGAGACCAGGTGGTCTGGCGTGCCGGCAACCAGGGCATCGGCGTCATCGTCGCGCAATTGCCGCGTAAAACCGAACTGTGCCGTCCCGACAGCCGTGGCCAGCTCAAGCCGGTAGCGGCTAACGTCGACATGATCGTGATCGTCTTCGCCCCGCTCCCCGAACCTCATGCCAACCTGATCGACCGCTACCTGGTCGCTGCCGAACACGCCGGTATTCGCCCGCTGCTGTTGCTCAATAAGTTCGACCTGATCGACGAGCAGAATGCCCCGGCGCTGAATGCCTTGCTAGCGGTCTACCGCACGCTGGGTTACCCGGTGCTGGAAGTCTCGGCGCACCATGGCAATGGCATGGAGCAGTTGCAGGAACAACTGGACGGGCGCATCAGTGTGTTCGTTGGTCAGTCCGGCGTCGGCAAGTCCTCGCTGGTCAACAGCCTGCTGCCGGAAGTCGAAACCCGTGTCGGCCCACTGTCCGAGCTGTCCGGCCAGGGCACCCACACCACCACCACCGCGCGGTTGTTCCACTTCCCCGGCGGCGGTGAGCTGATCGATTCCCCGGGTATTCGGGAATTCGGCCTGGGCCATGTCAGCCGTGCCGACGTCGAAGCCGGTTTCATCGAGTTCAACGACTTGATCGGCACCTGCCGCTTCCGCGACTGCAAGCACGACCGCGAACCCGGTTGCGCCCTGCTCAAGGCACTGGAAGAAGGCCGCGTGCAACAGCAGCGCATGAACAGCTACCGCTCGATCATCGCCAGCTTGCCCGAAACCAGCTATTAACCAGAGCGCTCAGCAGCCCCGATACTGAAGGCTGCTGAGTGCCCACTGGCGCACCGACAGACAATAAAAAGCCGCGATCATCGCGGCTTTTTATTGGGTCACTGCTTGGGTGGCCCGGCCGGTTTGGCCAGGTCGCCGGCTTTCGGTGCCGGAGCGTCGAACAGGTTCAAGCGTTCCCGAAGCTCATGTGCCGGCAAGGGTTCCTTGTCCGCCGGCAAGGCGTTCGGATCGGCAGGGACGGCCGGCACCTCACTCGGAGCGCCCTGCCCCGGTATCGGTGTTGGTGCCGGTTCCGCGCCTTGTTCACCCTCGATGGCGCGCTGGGCCTTCTTGGTCAGCACGACGATGTCGATGCGGCGGTTGACCGGATTGAGCGGATTTTTGCGATCGAACAACGTCGACGAAGCGTAACCCACCACCCGCGCCACTTGCTGTTCCGGATAGCTGCCCGCGACCAACGCCCGGCGAGCGGCGTTGGCACGGTTGGCCGAAAGCTCCCAGTTGCCGAATTCACCGGTGCCCGCATAAGGCTTGGCGTCGGTGTGGCCACCGATGCTGATCTTGTTCGGCACCGCTTTGATGGTGTCAGCCATGGCCAGCAGAATATCTTCGAAGTACGGTTTCAAGCGCGCACTGCCGGAGTCGAACATTGGCCGATTTTCGGAATCGATGATCTGGATGCGCAAGCCATCCGGGGTGATTTCGAAAAGAATCTGATCCTTGAACTTCTGCAGCTGCGGGTTTTCTTCGACCTTGTTCTGCAGCTCTTGCAGCAACAGTTCCAGACGCTCGTGCTCGACCTGTTCGGCCATGCCTTCGACCTGCTCGGTATCGACGGTGACCTTGTCCGGTTGCGGCTGCGACTTGACCTCGGGGTTGAGAGTCTTGTCCGGCGCCAGCACCGGCGTGCCGCCCAGGTCGATAATGAACGGCGTACCGCTTTCAGAGAAGCCGATCGGGTCCTTGAAGTAACCGGCAATGGCAATCTTCTGTTCCGGTGTGGCGGTGGATAGCAGCCACAGCACCAGGAAGAACGCCATCATTGCCGTCGCGAAGTCAGCGAAGGCAATTTTCCACGCGCCCCCGTGATGCCCGCCAGCAATGCGCTTGACGCGCTTGATGATTATCGGCTGATTATTTTCCATGTTAAGTGCTCTGTCTCACAAATACTGTTCCTTTCTGGCGGTGCCTGTTGTCGCCATACGGCGTTGCCGCTCCTCGCCATAGCGGGCTATGACTCGTCGCGGCGCCTTGTCTGGCAACAACAGACACTCGCCAAAAAAGGAGCGTATTTGCAAGACAAAGCACTAACGACCGCGAACCGCTTGTTCCAGCTCAGCGAAGCTCGGACGGTGTGCCGGGTACAGAACCTTGCGCCCGAACTCCACCGCCAGCGATGGCGGCATGCCGGAAGCTGAAGCCACCAGTGAAGCCTTGATGGCTTCGTAGATATTCAGCTCTTCCTTGGCATCGTGAGCCAGGGAGTGCGCCAGCGGGCCAAAGAAACCGTAGGCCGCGAGAATACCGAAGAAGGTACCGACCAGTGCGGCACCTACGTGCAGACCGATGGACTTCTGATCGCCCTCACCCAGCGAGGCCATGGTCACCACGATACCCAGTACCGCCGCAACGATACCGAAGCCGGGCATGGCATCGGCGATACCGTTGACCGCGTGGGATGGGTGCTCGAGGTCTTCCTTGAGGCTGAACAGTTCCATGTCGAACAGGCCCTCAAGCTCATGCGGCGCCATGTTGCCGGACGACATGATGCGCAAGTAATCGCAGATGAACGCGGTCATGCGGTCGTCTTTGAGAACCGCCGGGTACTTGGCAAAAATCGGGCTGGCAGCGGCGTCTTCAATATCGCCTTCAATGGCCATCATGCCTTCGCGACGGCTCTTGTTGAGTATCTCGTAGATCAGGCCCAGCACCTCCAGGTAGAAGGTGTGATTGAAACGCGAACTGAACATGCCCAAGGATTTCTTGAGCACGTGCATCGTCATGTGACCGGGGTTGGCCTGAAGGAATGCACCCAGCGCCGCACCGCCGATGATCATCACCTCGAAAGGCTGAATCAGGGCGGCAATCTTGCCGTGGGAAAGCACGTATCCGCCGAGCACGCTCGCGAATACGACGATGATGCCGATAATTTTAGCCATAGGTAGAAGGTACTTACTTAAGTCGGGTTCAAGGTCATATTCGGAAGTTAAAAAATCTCTTCTTCTACTTATCGGCAAAACTGCGCCAGACTATAGCCAGTTAAGGCGAAAAGCTAATTTGGCCCGCTCCGGGCGTGTTTAATGCAGACGATGATCGCGCCCAACCATGGCTAATGAAACGACCGTTCCAACTGCTAGACCGACCACACTCGAAGGCTGGGTCAAGCTGCTCGATGGCGTAACCTTGCCCGTGCCGCGAGCCAGCCATGATCGCGTCTGCAAGGCTATCGCCGACAATCGCAGCTCGTTGCGCGATATTGCCGAACTGATGCAAGGCAGCCCGGCCCTGGCCCTCAGCGTCATCCGCGAAGCCAATCGCCACACCCACGGCAGCATGAGCGAGCCCAGCGAGAACCTGGAAGTGGCGATCAATCGCCTCGGTCTCAAGCGCACCGAAGAACTGCTCGCGCGCCTGCCCGCCCTGCCCGAGAACGAAATCCCGCCGGCCCTGCGCCAACTTCAATTGATCAGCCTGCACGCGACCCAACAGGCCAACGGTTTTTTTGCCAGTCGCCTGGCGCGGCTCTGGCAGGACATCCACTGGGGTAGCTTGCTGTTCCTCTCGCCGTTCTGGCCACTGGCCCTGACCTTCCCGCAACTGCTGGAAGACTGGGAACTGCGGGTCCTGCACAAGCGCGAGCCAGCACGCAAGGTCGAAAAAGAACTGTTCGGCGTACGCCTGCTGGAACTCGGCCAGGCACTGGTGGAAGTCTGGCGCCTGCCCATCTGGGTAGGACAAGGCTATCGATTGCTGCTGGATGAACAACGCGAGTTGGCGAAAGTCGTGCATATCGCCCGCGACGCCGAACACCCGTTGCGCCAGCAAAACCGCCTTGATGACGACCCGACGCTGCGCCGCTGGCTCAACCAACCGGCCAACACGGTATTGCTGGCCAACGGCCTGGCGTTATCGGCACAGCAAGCCTGGAGCAGCCCTCACTGCCTGCGCTGGCAGTTTCTGACCAGCCTCTACCTGCAAATGCCGATGGACGAGGTCCAGCAGCAACTGCACCAGCAAGCGGCACTCAGCGCCCGCAACCATGCCATGCCGGACCTTTGGCATCCCGCCGGGGCATTGCTCTGGCCGTGGGACGAGCGACGCCTTCATCGCGGCCAGCTTCCGGCGCCAGCCCCCACCGCCGAAGACCTGACAAAGTGGCGCAAGCAATGCGCAGAACTGCTGGCGGAGCCGAGCCGCTTTACCAATGCCATGCACCTGACCACCTTCGCCCGGGACGCGCTGGTTGCCTGCGGCATGCGTCGGGTGATGATTCTGATGGCTGATCGCACGCACAGCCAATTGCGCGTGCACCAGATTCACGGCCTGCCTAAAGAAGCCGCGATGCTGAACTTTGTGGTCAGCCAGAGCACCGTGCTGCAACGCTTGCTCTCGCAACAGGCTCAGGTGCGGCTGACGCCAGTCAACAACGCACAGTTTTCAGCCTTGCTGCCTGCCAGCCTGCGCGCACTGTTCGGTGGCGAGCACCTGCTGCTGCGCTCACTGGTCAACAATGGCCGGGTGATCATGTTGGTCGTGGCGGACCAGGGCGGCGGTCCCTTTTCGGAAATCACCGTGCAAGCCTTCGGCAAAACCGCACAGTGCATCGAAAAAGCCCTGCACAGCTTTAGCCACCGCTAGGGCCTGTCATCAATTATTTCCTGTGCCGCGTTGTCGCCTGAAAGCGGGCCAGGCAAGGCGCAGTCCGCAGATAAGGGTCGTTTCCTTGCCAAGGACTGCAACGCAGTCTGACCCGCTTTCAGGCACAACCCGAAGGGCCGGGCCTGCTGTGGCGCAGGGCAGCGTTGCTCGGAGCTTATTTGGAATGACCAAACCGCGCTCCTCGCGCCTTGCCCTGCACCACAGCAGACCCGGCGCGGCACAGGAAATAATTGATGACAGGCCCTCATAGCCGTTGCGCTACAATCCTTCCCTTTGTGCTCTGGAGACCTCACATGTCTGACTTCTCTGGCTTGTCGCTGGTCATCGAGCCGAGCGACCTGCTCGCCCGTCTCGATGCTCGCGAACTGATCCTGATCGACCTGACCAGCAGCGCCCGCTACGCCGAAGGCCATATTCCCGGCGCGCGCTTCGTCGACCCCAAACGGACTCAACTGGGTCATCCGCCGGCACCGGGCCTGCTGCCGCCACAGGCTGCACTTGAAGCCCTGTTCGGCGAACTGGGGCATAACCCGGACGCGGTCTACGTGGTCTACGACGATGAAGGCGGCGGTTGGGCCGGACGCTTCATCTGGTTGCTGGATGTCATCGGCCACAGCAACTACCACTATGTGGACGGCGGCCTGCTGGCCTGGCTGGCGGAAGGCTTGCCGGTTTCAACCGAGGTTCCAGCGGCTGTCGGCGGCCCGGTTGCACTGACCTTGCACGACGAGCCCACCGCTACCCGCGAATACCTGCAAAGCCGTCTTGGCGCCGCCGACCTGGCAATCTGGGACGCACGCGGGCCGCTGGAATATTCCGGCGAGAAAGTCCTCGCCGCCAAGGGCGGACACATCCCTGGCGCAGTCAATTTCGAATGGACCGCCGGCATGGACAAGACGCGCAACCTGCGTATCCGCACCGACATGCCGCAGATCCTCGAACAACTCGGGATCAGCAAAGACAAAGAAGTGATTACCCACTGCCAGACCCACCATCGCTCTGGCTTCACCTATCTGGTGGCCAAGGCGCTCGGTTATCCGCGGGTCAAAGGCTACGCCGGCTCCTGGGGCGAATGGGGCAACCACCCCGACACGCCTGTTGAGATTCAAGGTTCTTAAGGACAGTTAATGAAAAAGCGTTTGTTTATCCTCAGCCAGTACCTGCTGCCTCATCACCTGCTCTCGCGTCTGGCCGGCTGCATCGCCGAATGCCGCGTGCGCTGGTTCAAGAACGCCTTCACCGCCTGGTTCGCCAAGCGTTATCAGGTGGACATGTCGCAAGCGCTGGTCGAGGACCTGACCGCTTACGAACACTTCAACGCGTTCTTCACCCGCGCACTGAAAGATGGCGCCCGCCCGCTGGACCAGACCCCGGGCGCAATCCTCAGCCCGGCTGACGGTGCCGTCAGCCAGCTCGGCCCGATCGAGCATGGTCGAGTGTTCCAGGCCAAGGGCCACAGTTTCAGCGTGCTGGAATTGCTCGGCGGTGATACGGCAAACGCTGCGCCGTTCATGGGCGGTGATTTCGCCACTATTTACCTGTCGCCCAAAGACTACCATCGCGTCCACATGCCGCTGGCCGGCACCCTGCGCGAAATGGTCTACATTCCGGGCCGGATCTTCTCGGTCAACCAGACCACCGCGGAAAACGTTCCAGAGTTGTTCGCCCGTAACGAGCGCGTCGCGTGCATCTTCGACACCGAGCGCGGGCCAATGGCTGTGGTATTGGTCGGTGCGATGATCGTCGCTTCGATCGAAACCGTCTGGGCCGGGCTGGTAACGCCACCCAAGCGCGAACTGAAAACCTTCCGCTACGACGAAGCTGCCCGCGCGCCGATTCACCTGGAAAAAGGTGCCGAGCTGGGTCGCTTCAAACTGGGTTCGACGGCGGTTGTGCTATTTGGCCCGAATCAAGTGAAGTGGGCTGAAGAGCTGGCGGCTGGCTCGCCAGTGATGATGGGCCAAGGCATGGGCACTCCAAAGGCATAACCAAAGGCCTGCGATCTTTTGACACCTGCGAGATCGCGAAGATCAAAAGATCGCAGCCTGCGGCAGCTCCTACGCACAGAAAAAACGCCACTATTTACGGCGTTTTTTTTGGCGCTTGATTCGGTTCAGAGCTGACCGTCGCGGTCTCTGAAGCCCAGCAGATACAGCACGCCATCCAGACCCAGGGTCGAAATCGCCTGCTTGGCCGACTGTTTGACCAGCGGCTTGGCACGGAACGCCACGCCCAGACCTGCAATTGCCAGCATCGGCAAATCGTTGGCACCGTCGCCGACGGCAATGGTCTGCTCCAGACGCAAGCCTTCCTTGTGCGCCAGCTCACGCAGCAAATCGGCTTTGCGCTGTGCATCGACGATTGGCTCGACAGCCACACCGGTCACTTTGCCGTCGACCACTTCCAGTTCATTGGCGAACACATAGTCGATGCCCAGCTTGGCTTGCAGCTGTTTGGCAAAGTAAGTGAAACCGCCCGACAGAATGGCCGTCTTGTAGCCCAGGCGCTTGAGTTCGGCGAACAAGGTTTCAGCGCCTTCGGTCAGGCGCAGGGAGGCCCCGATCGAGTCCAGCACGCTGACGTCCAGCCCTTTGAGCAAGGCCAGGCGCTCCTTGAAGCTGGCGCGGAAATCCAGTTCGCCGGCCATCGCCCGCTCGGTGATTTCCGACACCTTCTCGCCCACCCCGGCAGCCTTGGCCAGCTCGTCGATAACTTCGGCTTCGATCAGTGTCGAATCCATGTCGAATACCGCCAGACGACGATTGCGACGGAACAGCGAATCTTCCTGGAAGGCGATATCGACGTTCAGCTCCTGGGCCACGCTGAGGAACTCGGCACGCAGGGCCTGCGGATCGGCCGCTTCGCCACGCACGGAAAACTCAATGCAGCCCTTGCCCTTGTCAGCTGGAGTGTCCAGTGGCATACGTCCGGACAGACGGTCGATGTGATCGATGTTCAGCCCGTATTTGGCAGTGATCGAACTCACGCGCTGCAACTGCTCGGCCGTCACTTTGCGGGTCAGCAAGGTCACAATGTGGCGTTTCTTGCCTTGAGCGCCGACCCACAGCTGGTAATCCTCTTCGGAGACCGGCGTGAAACGCACCTGTTGCCCCAGCTCGTAGGCCTTGAACAGGATGTCCTTGAGCACCGACGAACCCTGTTCGGTATCGGGAATTTCAACCAGGATGCCGAACGACAACGTGTCGTGGATCACCGCCTGACCGATGTCGAGAATGTTCACACCACCCTGGGCCAGTACACCGGTAATGGCCGCAGTCAGACCCGGACGGTCGACTCCCGTGATGTTTATCAGGACGATTTCGCGCAAGGCGCACCCCCGCAAGTGGAAAAAAACCGCATTCTACCCACTTTCAGTGACCATCGGGCACAGCGAGCGCTTTGCCGGTCTGGGGCCTGTCGCTATACTGCGCGTCAACTTCACGGACAAAAGAGCCGAGCTCAGTGAACCGGCCTACGCCAGTTAAAACCGATAACTTCTTTCTGCTGATCTTCCGGGCACTGCGCCATCGCCGTGTACCGATTGCATTGCGCATTGCCAGCCATAACGTGATCCTGGTCGCATTGGCCCTGGTGATCTACGCCTGCGTGATGGGTCTGCAGTTCAAACAGGCCATGCACGAGCAAGCGGATGCCCTCGGCCAGAGCCTGACTACCCAGACAGCGATGTCGGCGACCGAACTGTTGGTGTCCAACGACATCCTCAGCCTCAACGTATTGCTGAACAACCTGACCAAGAACCCGTTGGTGGCTCACGCGGCTATTTATAGCGTGGACAACCGGATTCTCGCCGAGGCCGGACAGCGCCCCAAGCATGGCTTGCTGGGCGAAGCCGAAGGCATGTACGAGAGCAAGATCACCTTTCAGGACGTGACGGCCGGTCAACTGCGGATCAGCCTGGACATGGCGCAGTTCCAGCAGCCGATGACCATCAGCCTGCAAAGCATGGGCATTCTCAGCGCGATCCTGCTGGCGTTGTCCCTGGCCCTGAGCTTGCGCCTGGGTCGGCACATCTCCACGCCGCTGCTGCAATTGCGGGTGTGGCTGCGCGACATTGACGAACACACCCCGGCGACTCAGCGCCAGGACGAAATCGGTGACCTGGCCCGCCAGCTCCACAGCAGTTATGCACCTGAAAAGGTCGAGCCTGAACCCGAGCCAGAGCCAGAATTCGACGATTTCGAAGACACTGAAGAGGCCGAACCGAGCTTCGAAGTGCGTAACCTGCGCGACCCAAGCTTCGACGAGAGCGCTCCGGTGGCCGGCCCGAAACCGGCAGCACGGCACGTGGTCAGCGCTGAAGAAGACGAACTGGACGAAGATGATCCTTTTGCCGACCTTCGCGACACCGCTGCCGCCGCGCCCGTTGCCAAGCCGCAACTCAACAAGCCTGCTGCCCCTGCGCAACCGCAGCACAGCGCGGTATTGGCGGTGCAGCTGGGTGCTCAGGAGCAACTGCGCCGCCTGCCGCGCGCACGCCTGACCGAACTGCTGGAGCGTTATCGCGACTGCCTGGACCAGGCGGCTTCGCTGTATGAAAGCGAACTGCACACCCTGAACGATGGCAGCACGCTGATGCTGTTCCACAGTGAAGACAGCGGTGACGACTACCTGACTAATGCCATCTGCTGCGGTGAGTTGCTGCGTGCGCTCGGCCACCAGCTGCAGATCGAAGTCGCCGACAGCGGCATCACCCTGCAATTGCAGCTGGGCCTGACCTTGGGCGATGGGCTCTTTGGCCTCAGCCAGATTGATCTGCTGCTGACCGAAACCGCTCAGGATGCGCTCGCATTGTCCCAACACAGCCGAAACCTGCTGCTGGTGGAGCGCAAGATCAGCGACGACGTACTGATCCGCCAACGTGCGCGGATCCGCCCAATCGCCAGCCCTGAAGGCGCTTGCTGCGTCGAACGGTTGATGGAGCCCTACCCGTCGATGCTGGAGCGGCAACTGGCGCGCATGCACGAGACACGCGCCAAGAGCTAAACCCGGCCGCGAACCAAAAAGCCCGCAGACGAGTGATTGTCTGCGGGCTTTTTCATGGCCGACGGCATAGAAGCCGTATGCGTAGCAGCTGCCGAGCCTGCGAGGCTGCGTTCGAGGCGGACCGCGATCGGGCGAAGTCCTCGCAAATCCTGTGCACGCGGCTTGTCTGAAAGAACAAGTTACCTGGTTTCACGACCGCTTCGCGGCCGAACGCAGCCTCGCTGGCTCGGCAGCTGCTACATGCGTTGGCCCCGCAGCACGGTGCTGCCTGCATTCTCCCTTCCAACCGCCAGAAACAACAAAGCCCGCATCAACGCGGGCTTTGTCTGTACGGCATTCACCTCAGAACCTGAACACTTCCATGTCCGTGCGAATCGGTGAAGCCATCGGGATCTTCGGTTTCTCCGGTTCAGCCGGCGCCGCTGGTTTGGACGCAGGTTTACGCGGTGCTTCGACAACCGGTGGCTGATTGGCCAGCGGCTTGAGCGCAACCGACAGCTGCTCGGCCAAACGTTGCAGCAATATGCCCTGGGCCTGCACCTGAGCGGCCGTACCACTGGCGTGCGGCTCTTGCAGATGAATGATGCGGTTGTCACGCACCTGGCCACGACGGTCGATCAAACGCCACTGGGCATCGAGGATCGCCGGCTGCGACTCACCCGAATCCAGGCGAGTGATCGACAGCAAAACCTGTACATCCGGGGTGAAACCCAAGGTCGCCGGTGCCAGCACTACGCGCTGGCTGTCCAGATGGCCGGCCACCTGGCGCAACAGAAGCTGATTGATGTCCGAAGACAGGCTGCCCGCCCAACGACCGTCGGTGGACGCTTGCAGGCTGCCATCAGGCTGGCGCTGCAGCAGGGTTTCACGTTGCAGGTAATCGGCGATCGATACCGGGCCCAACAAAACCGCCATGCCCGCGCTTTGCGCAGGCTGAGCCGGACTTCCGCTGTCCAGCTGATACAGCGACACCGGCTGGTGAACGCTGCAACCCGCCAGGCCAAATACGCCAGCGAGCAACAAAAGTAGAGGAAGGCGCAGAACAGTCATCATCCCATCCAAGTGACGGCCAACGAGCCGGTCACAGTGAAAAATACTCAATCAATATGAAGAACGCAGGACCACGCCCACGTTTGAAAGGCCATATCATCCGTGAATATGGCCTCCGACTCCAGCGCGAAAGCATCGATCTACGGGTTAAATCGTAGATCGAGCACGCTGGACCGCTTAATTGATAGCTTCTACCAATAGTGCATCAACGCGCTGAAAGCCCCGTGGCAGCTTGTTGCCACGGCGTCCGCGCTCACCTTTATAGTGTTCGAGGTCATCGGCTTTAAGCGACAGCGTGCGCTTACCGGCCTGCAATACCAGGGTCGCGCCTTCCGGCAATACCGCGATGTCGGTGACATATTCCTCGCGACTGGCCACACGTTCGCCGGAGATACCGATGATCTTGTTGCCTTTGCCCTTGCCCAGCTGCGGCAGATCGCTGATTTTGAAAATCAGCAAGCGACCTTCGGTGGTGACCGAGGCCAACCAGTTCTGCTCACGGTCAGCGACCGGACGCGGGAGAATCACCTTGGCGTTGTTCGGCAGGCTCAACAGCGCCTTGCCAGCCTTGTTCTTGGCTTGCAGGTCTTCACCCTTGACCACGAAACCGTAACCGGCGTCCGAGGCAATGACATACAGCCCATCGTCTTCAGGCATCAACACGCATTCGAAGGTCGCGCCGGGCGGCGGCGTCAGACGCCCCGTCAGCGGCTCACCCTGGCCACGGGCCGATGGTAGCGTGTGCGCCGGCACCGAATAACTGCGACCGGTGGAATCGATGAACACCGCAAACTGGTTGGAACGACCGGCCGCTGCGGTCTTGAAGCCGTCCCCGGCCTTGTACGAAAGCCCGGTGGCGTCGATGTCGTGGCCCTTGGCCGAGCGCACCCAACCTTTCTCGGACAGCACTACGGTGACTTTTTCGTTCGGCAGCAGATCGTGCTCGGTCAGCGCTTTGGCTTCGGCACGCTCGACAATCGGCGAGCGGCGGTCGTCGCCATAGGTTTCGGCGTCTTTGATCAGCTCGCTGCGCACCAGCTTCTTCAGCTTGGTTTCGCTGCCCAGCAAGGCTTGCAGCTTGGCTTGTTCCTTGAGCAGTTCATCCTGCTCACCGCGCAGCTTCATTTCTTCGAGTTTCGCCAACTGACGCAGGCGAGTGTCGAGAATGTAGTCAGCCTGGATTTCGCTCAGGGCAAAGCGTTCGATCAGCTTGGCTTTGGGGTGTTCCTCGGTACGGATGATGTGGATCACTTCATCCAGGTTGAGGTACGCGATCAGCAAGCCGTCCAACAGGTGCAGGCGACGCTCGACCTTGTCCAGGCGAAATTGCAAGCGGCGGCGCACGGTCTGAACCCGGAACTCCAGCCACTCCACCAGCAACGCCCGCAGATTCTTCAGCTGCGGTTTGCCGTCCAGGCCAATGATATTGATGTTGACCCGGTAGCTCGACTCCAGCTCGGTGCTGGCAAACAGGTGCTGCATCAACGCTTCATGATCGACCCGGCTGTTGACCGGAATGATCACGATACGGCATGGGTTCTCGTGGTCCGACTCATCGCGCAGGTCCGCCACTTGCGGCGCCTTGGACGGCTTGGCCTGCATCATCGCGGCAATCTGTTCCAGCACTTTGGCGCCGGAGACCTGATGCGGCAGCGCGGTGACGACAATGTCGCCGTCTTCGATGTGATACACGGCGCGCATGCGCACCGAACCGCGACCGGTTTCGTAGATTTTCAGCAGGTCGGCGCGCGGTGTGATGATTTCCGCTTCGGTCGGATAATCCGGGCCCTGGATGTGCTCACAGAGCTGCTCGACCGTGGCTTTCGGTTCATCGAGCAAACGCACGCAGGCCGTGGCGACTTCTCGCAGGTTGTGCGGCGGAACGTCGGTGGCCATACCTACGGCGATGCCGGTGGTGCCGTTGAGCAGAATGTTCGGCAAACGTGCTGGCAATACCAGCGGTTCGTCGAGGGTGCCGTCGAAGTTCGGGCCCCAATCCGCCGTGCCCTGGCCCAGTTCGCTGAGCAGCACTTCGGAATAACGCGACAGGCGCGCCTCGGTGTAACGCATGGCGGCGAAGGATTTCGGATCGTCCGGCGCACCCCAGTTACCCTGCCCGTCCACCAGCGTGTAGCGGTAGCTGAACGGCTGGGCCATCAGCACCATGGCTTCGTAGCACGCCGAGTCGCCGTGCGGGTGGAACTTGCCGAGCACGTCACCGACCGTACGCGCGGACTTCTTGTGCTTGGAGTCAGCGTCCAGCCCCAACTCGCTCATGGCGTAGATGATACGCCGCTGTACAGGTTTCAAGCCGTCGCCGATGTGCGGCAAAGCACGGTCCATGATCACGTACATGGAGTAGTTGAGGTAGGCATTTTCGGTGAAGTCGGCCAGTGAACGGCGTTCAACGCCGTCCAGGCTGAGATCCAGGGAGTCGCTCATGCGGGCCTCATCAGTTCGTTGTCTGGCGCAGCAACAAGGTGCCACTGCGCTGGGTAAATTCAAGTTTTTTCAGGATACTCACGACTTGGCGTCCCAGCCGCCTTGCGGCGCGGCAAAGCGCCAGACAATCGGCCGGACTTCGCCATCCGCGCGAGCACCATTGTTGTTGTCGATGCCGATCCAGGCGCCATCAACGTCGACCACCAGTGCTTCGGCCAGACCGTAGGGCTGTGAATAGCGTCGATGTTCCTGCAAGGCTTCAGCCGCAAATGACCAGCAGCGCTCGACCTTGGCGCTCAGCGCATCGCGACGGCAGATTTGAAAAGCATTGCGTTCCAGGGTGAAGAGCTTGCCGTTGAACAGTGCCAGATCCGCAAAATCCTTGGATACCGGCTTGGCGTTGGGAAATGGCGCGGGCTGCATTTCCTTGCCAGCTTCGCTCAACAGCACACAGCTGCCGTCACAATCCCAGACGGTCTGTTGGCGCTTGACCAGCAACAAACCACGCCGCTCGCGCTCGGCCGCCAGCCATAGCTGATCGCCTTGCGGACTGATCGCCAGTCCTTCGAACAGCGCGTTGAAATGCAGCAACATGCCGCTGGCTCGCGCTTCGCGAACCATGATCGGTGAAATTTTCAGCCACGCGGCTGGCCCCTGTACCGGCACTTGCAGCACCGCAGCATGGGCTTCGCTGACGATGTAGCGGTTACCGGCCTTGTCGCAAGTCATTCCCTCGAAATCCAGGCTTCCACCGCGCACGAACGATGCCGCCCAGGTGCGCGACTTCAGCCCCCAGGGCAACCCGCTGTCAGGCACCGGCGGCACATTGATGCGCACGGTTTCGGCCTGCCAGACCCGCTCGCTGCTATCGAGCCGGTAGATCTGATCATCATCACGATCGGAAACCGCCCACAGGTCTTTGCCGCATTGCGCCAGCCCCGACAGGTTACCGCCGCGCATGCCCTCCACGGCGTGCTCGGAAACCAGCGTCAGTTCCGGCGCAGGCTGCGCCGCAACGGCGGACGCCAACAGCAGCAACGCGAGGGCGAAACCGCTCCGCATCAGCCCAGAACCTCGGCCAGGTTGCCTTTGGATTCCAGCCAGGACTTGCGGTCGCCCGCGCGTTTTTTCGCCAGCAGCATGTCCATCATTTCCGAGGTGGCTTCGAAATCATCCAGTGTCAGTTGCACCAGACGTCGAGTGTTCGGGTCCATGGTGGTTTCACGCAGTTGCGGCGGGTTCATTTCACCCAGACCTTTGAATCGGGTGACCTGCGGCTTGCCGCGTTTCTTCTCGGCCACCAGGCGATCGAGAATGCCATCGCGCTCGGCTTCATCGAGGGCGTAGTAAATCTCTTTGCCGAGGTCGATACGGTACAGCGGCGGCATCGCCACATAGACGTGACCGGCGTCCACCAACGGCCGGAAATGCTGGACGAACAAGGCACACAGCAAGGTCGCGATGTGCAGGCCGTCGGAGTCGGCGTCGGCGAGGATGCAGATCTTTCCGTAGCGCAGCTGGCTCATGTCCGCAGCGCCCGGATCAACACCAATGGCCACGGCAATGTTGTGCACTTCCTGGCTGGCCAGCACTTCGCTGCCGTCGACTTCCCAAGTGTTCAGAATCTTCCCGCGCAGCGGCAGGATCGCCTGGAACTCTTTGTCCCGCGCTTGCTTGGCCGAACCGCCGGCGGAATCACCTTCCACCAGGAACAGCTCGGAACGCATTGGGTCCTGCCCGGCGCAATCGGCGAGCTTGCCCGGCAAGGCCGGTCCTTGGGTGATGCGTTTGCGCTCGACCTTTTTACTCGCCTTCAAACGGCGACCAGCGTTATTGATCGCAAGCTCGGCCAGTTGCAGGCCCAACTCGGGATTCGCGTTGAGCCACAGGCTGAAAGCGTCCTTGACCACGCCGGAAACAAACGCCGCCGCCTCGCGGGACGACAGGCGCTCTTTGGTCTGGCCGGAGAATTGCGGCTCCTGCATTTTCATCGAGAGGACGAAGGCAATGCGCTCCCAGACATCTTCCGGTGCCAGCTTCACGCCACGCGGCAGCAGGCTGCGGAACTCGCAGAACTCACGCATTGCGTCGAGCAAGCCCTGACGCAAACCGTTGACGTGAGTACCGCCCTGGGCCGTCGGGATCAGGTTGACGTAGCTTTCCTGCACGCTATCGCCACCTTCAGGCAGCCACAGCAGCGCCCAGTCGACCGCTTCTTTATTACCGGCCAGGCTGCCGCAGAAAGGCTCGTCGGGCAGACGTTCGAATTCGCTGACTGCATCGACCAGGTAGGAACGCAGACCGTCTTCGTAATGCCATTCGACTTTTTCGCCGGTGGCCTTGTCTTCAAAGCTGACCAGCAGCCCCGGGCACAACACAGCCTTGGCCTTGAGGACGTGCTTGAGACGGCTGATGGAAAATTTCGGTGAATCGAAGTATTTCGGGTCCGGCGCGAAGTACACGCTGGTCCCGGTGTTGCGCTTGCCAACGGTGCCGACCACTTCCAGGTCGGTGGCTTTGTAGCCATCGGCGAAGGTCATCTGGTACTCGTTGCCATCGCGTTTGACGCGTACCCGGACCTGAGTCGACAGGGCGTTGACCACCGAAATACCCACCCCGTGCAAACCGCCGGAGAACTGGTAGTTCTTGTTCGAGAACTTGCCGCCGGCGTGCAGCTTGGTGAGGATCAGCTCGACGCCCGAGACGCCCTCTTCGGGGTGAATGTCCACTGGCATGCCACGGCCGTCATCGCTGACTTCCAGGGAGTGGTCCGCGTGGAGAATGACCTGCACCGATGTCGCGTGCCCGGCCAAGGCTTCGTCGACACTGTTGTCGATGACTTCCTGGGCAAGGTGGTTCGGCCGACTGGTGTCGGTGTACATGCCGGGGCGTTTGCGCACCGGGTCGAGGCCCGAGAGGACTTCGATGGCGTCTGCGTTATAAGAGCTAGCGCTGGGAGTGGCCATGGGGTCTCGTCGTCAGTCGTTCATGAAAATAGGGGCGAAGGTTCACAGTGCTGTGAAATCGATCGCCTGGTACACATCTGCGCCGATGCCGGCAAAACTCAATAAGGCCGGCAGTTGCTCGGCGAATCCCTGGAAACTATGGTCGCCGCCAGCCTGGATACGCAAGGCACAGGCTCGGTAATACTGCTGGGCGAGGCGATAGTCCAGCGTTTCGTCCCCGGTTTGCAACCACACCTGAAACCGCTGCGGGTCCTGGGGCGCCGGCACTTCCAGCTCGGCCAGGGCCGTCACGTGGTCGTGGGTCAATTCCCAGGTCTCTTCGGTATACAGGTTTTTCTGCGTGCCCAGGTATCCGTCGAACATCCGGTGCGGGCTGACGGCAGGGTTGATCAACAGGGCCTTGAGGCCATGGCGCTCGGCAAGGTGAGTGGCATAGTAGCCGCCGAGGGAGCTGCCGACCAGCAGTGGCCGCCCCAGCCTGGCAATCGCCTGCTCCAGCTGACCGATGGCCTCGCGTGGATGGTGATGCAAGGCCGGCACCTGCAACTGGTCGCCCAGACCCAGACGATCCATCACGTCGACCAGCTGACAGGCCTTTTTCGACGCGGGTGCGCTGTTGAAACCGTGGATATAAAGGATCGAACCAGACATGCGAGCTCCCTGTGAGGCGGGCAAAGATGCCGCAGTTTACAGGGAGTCCACGAGATTGACTTGCTCAGGAACGAATCAGATCGTTCCGATCAGAGACAAACCCTGTGGCGAGGGAGCTTGCTCCCGCTGGGCTGCGCAGCAGCCCCAAAACATTCAATCGCGTTCAGACAGATTCACCGCACGCATCGGTTTTACGACCGCTTCGCGATCGAGCGGGAGCAAGCTCCCTCGCCACAAAGGCACCTCAGCACCTCAGTAGCCGTTCGAGCCGTAATCGACCTGGAAGTCGAAGCCGGTAACGCGTTCTACACCGGTTTCCAGCCGTCCGTCCGGCAGCAACCGCAACCAGCGATAGCCTGGTGCCAGGGTATCGACCTTGAAGTCCACACTGCCAGGCTCGAACTGGATGCACGTCGATGGCGAAGCGATCAACCGCACATCGTTGCGCAACTGATCGATTTCCTGATGCACATGCCCCCAGAGCACTGCCCGTACGTGTGGGAAGCGATCGAGCACGGCAAACAGGGCGTCCGGGTTGCGCAGGCCAATCGGTTCCATCCAGGCACAACCGATGGACACCGGATGATGGTGCAAGCACACCAGATGATGGCGCTCCGGCGCTTCGCTCAGGGCGCGCGCGAGCAATTGCAGTTGGTCATCCTGCAAATACCCTGGCACCGAGCCCGGTACTGCCGAATCCAGCAAGGTGATCCGCCAGTTACCGATGTCCACGATCGGCTCCAGCAACTGACTCTGGACCGCGGCCTGGGCCATGATCTGCGGCTCATCGTGGTTGCCGGGAATCCAGCGCGCGGGCGCATCGATCTGCCGGGTCATTTCGCGAAACTGCTGATACGACTCAAGCGTGCCATCCTGGGACACGTCGCCACTGGCGATCACCAGATCGATGCGCGGCTGTTGTGCCAGCGCCAACTCGATAACCTTTTGCAGGCTGTCGCGGGTGTTCATCCCCAGCAACGTGCCATCCGCTTCGGCGAACAGATGGCTGTCAGAGAGCTGCACCAGCAATACGGCATCGTTGGCTGTCAGAGTGGATACGCTCGGCAAGGCGTTCTCCCAAGGCGTGATCACGGATATGGATTAATGGCGCAATTATGCTGGGGGAACTTGAAAAGAGGAAACCCGTGAACCTGACGCAGTTCACAACTAGCGTACGACTTCGAACTCATGCCCGCAGGCCAGGCAATGACTCAGCCACTCGCCGAGGAACACATTGAGCTGGGCCTTTTCATCCGGCTGGTGCATCAACGCATTCGGATAAGGGTAGATGCCGCGAAAGCGCCGTGCATGTTCTGCACTGATGACTTCGGCCATGCGCGCGTCGTGGTAGACCTGCACTTCCAGTTGCGGCACCGGCAGCCATGGCAGGCTGTGCTCCTGGCGCACGCGCAGGGTCGTGGTGTACGGACATGCCTGCAACACTTCCAGCATCAGCACGCCCAGCATCTGCTCACCCTGGGTCATGGCAATGCGCCGGGCAGCCGGCTGGTTGCGCATCTCCGGTAACAGGCGCATCAGTCGGGCGTAGTTGGCCTCGCAGGCGCTTTGCAGCCCCACAAGATCGACCCGATAACGATCGCGCTGTTTGTTTACGACCATAACCCCCTCACTTCAACGCGGTTCAAAGCCAGCCATTGCAAGGCAATAATGCTCGCCGCGTTGGAAATCCGTCCATCACGTACGGCTTGCAGGGCATCTTCGAAATCCCAGACCGTCACGCGAATATCTTCTGCTTCCTCCACCAGCCCATGAATGCCGCCGGCCCCGTTACTGTCACACCGCCCCAGATACAAGTGCACGTATTCGGTACTGCCACCGGGCGACGGAAAATAATTGAGCATCGGCCACAGCGCAGTGAATACAAGCCCAGCTTCCTCCTGCGCTTCGCGGTGAGCAACTTCTTCCGGTTGTTCGTCCTTATCGATCAGACCGGCGACCAGTTCGATCAGCCACGGATTATCAGTCTTGCCCAATACACCGGCGCGAAATTGCTCGATCAATACCACCTCGTCCCGCTGCGGATCGTAAGGCAAGACACACACAGCATCATGACGAACGAACAACTCGCGGCTGATCTCGCGACTCATGCCACCGGCAAACAGCTCATGACGCAAGTGCACGCGATCAAGCTGGTAAAAACCCTTGAAGCAGTTTTCGCGGCGTACGACGTCTACGATGGTCGGGGTGGCATTGGCAAAATCAGTCATAACAATCCTCGTTTACTGTCAATCCGTCCGGAGCTCCCCCCAGGCTTCGCGCCATCCTAACGCGCCCGCACCGTTTGATGCAGCCTCTTTGCCGTCAGCGGGATAGACGGCAAGGGGTGAAAACAACTCTAATTGGCTCTAATTAGCTTAGTGGCGAACCGACCGCACCGCTGGCAGTCGAAGACCCTGAATTTTGCCTTTCTCTGATTCATGAAGGACGCCCATGTCGCTGTTGAAAATCGCCTCCGTGGCCTGTATTGCCCTCACGCTCGGCGCTTGCCAAAGCCTGTTCCAACCCAGCTATCGGGCACAGGTAACATCCACTCGCGATGCGTCCGAGCAGGTCAAGCCGGGTTGCGACGGCCCCGACTGCCCGCTGGTGAATATCGACACGGTGCATTTCCCGACCGACCCGCAACTGGACCGGATCGTCGAACAGCGCCTGCTGCAAATGACCCGCACCTCACCGGGCGCGGCGCTACCCGCCTCCCTCAACGCCTACCGCGAACAGTTCCTGCGTGAGTCCGGCGATCGCAACAGCGTCTACTTGCAAGCCAAGGTACGTGAGCAGCATGACGGACTGGTGATCATTGAAGTGTCCAGCTATCTGGACACGGGCGCGGCCAATGGCACGCCGGGACGGGGCTTTATCAACTACTCGCGCCAGCAGCAAAAAGAGCTGAGCCTGAGCGACATGCTCTTGCCGGGGCAGGAAGTAGCGTTCTGGAAGACCGCACAAGTTGCGCACAATAGCTGGCTGATCAATTCGCAACTGGATCGGGATCCGGACTTCGTCAAAAGCTGGCCGTTCCAGAAAACCCCGAACGTGGCCTTGACCAGCGCCGGGGTGGTGCTCAAGTACAACGTCGCGACCATCGCGCCCTATTCAAGTGGCCTCATCGAGATGACCATCCCCTACGCTCGCCTCAAGGGTCAGATCAAGCCTGAGCTGGTGCCGGAGCGTAGCTGAAGACCCGCCCCAGCAGCAGTTGCATCAGCCCTGCCACTACCAGCGATGGCAGGGTTGCGCCGACCTCCGGATACAGATTCGCCAGCAAGTGATAGGTGCTCACCCCGCCCAGCCAGGCGAGCAACGCCGGCCAGCGCAAGGCGGCTGACGCAATTTGAGCACTGCGCTTGCGCAGGATGAAGTGATCCACCAGCACCACGCCGAACAGCGGCGCAAACACCGAGCCGATCAACAGCAGGAAGTTCTGGTACTGGGCCAATGGCGCCAGGCACGCGATCAAGGTGCAGATCACCCCGATGGCCAAGGCCAGGTGTTCGACTTTCATGCGCAACAGAATCCCGCTGGAGACCGCCGCCGAGTGAATGTCGGCGAAAGCATTTTCCGACTCGTCAAGCAGGATCAGCAACAGCGGAATGCCCAAACCGGCACCGGCCAGCGCCAACAGCAAGGCATTGACTTCACCACTCGGGGCAAACGCCAGGGTGTAGGCAACGCCCAGGCTCATCAGCCAGAAGTTACCAATGAAGAAGCCCAGCGCCGTACCGCCGAATACGCTTTTCGCACGCTTGCCGAAACGCGAGTAGTCGGCAATCAGCGGCAGCCACGACAGTGGCATCGCGATGGCGATATCAAAACCCACGGCGAATGGCATCGAACCGTCACCGGCCTGTGCCCACAGCGCGGCCAGATCGGCCTTGGCGAAGAGGTTCCAGGTCAACCAGATGCACGCCGCCAGCAGCAACCAGATGCCCCACTTGCGCAGGATCTGACGGACAAACGTCAACGGGCCACTAACTGCAAGCAAGGTCGCTAGGGCGCCAAACGCCAGCGTCCAGAGCAATGGATTGGCCATCAGGCTAGCGTCGCTGAATGCACGGGCGCCGAGCAGGCTGGCCGCGTCGCGCATGACGATGATTTCGAACGAACCCCAACCGATCAGTTGCAGCAGGTTCAACAGCGCCGGCAGACTCGCACCGCGAGTACCGAGGCTCAGTTTGAGTGCAGCCATGGCCGACAGGCCGGTATCGCTGCCGATCACCCCGACGCACGCCAGCAGCAGAACACCGACCAGCGTGCCCAGGAAAATTGCCAGCAACGAGCCCGACAAACCCAACCCCGGCGCCAGCAAAGCCCCGGTCTGCAAGACCATCAGACCAATGCCAAGGGAGAACCACAGGGAGAACAGATCGCGGGCACCGAACACGCGCTGGGCCAGAGGCACGGCGTGGTCGGGAGAATAGGTACTGGGTTGAATACTCAAGGGGGGTTATCTCAGAGGAACATTTGTTGTTGTGGATCGTCAGATCCCCTGTGGCGAGGGGGCTTGCCCCCGTTGGACTGCGAAGCAGTCCCAAAGCTAACGACTGAGCCCTGTCAGTTAGAACTCGTCGCCGGATTTACGACCGCTTCGCGGCCGAGCGGGGGCAAGCCCCCTCGCCACAGAGTTGCCGGCGCCTCTGGAGGCGCCGGCAAAAATCAAACCTTCTTGTACAGCTGACTGCCTTCCTGCTTGAAGCGCTCAGCCTGTTCGGCCAGACCTTGGGCGACTTCGGCATCGACGGTTTCGATCCGCTGGTTGGCCGCATACTCGCGGACTTCCTGGGTGATTTTCATCGAGCAGAATTTCGGCCCGCACATCGAGCAGAAATGCGCGACCTTGGCCGAGTCTTTCGGCAGGGTTTCATCGTGGTACGAACGCGCGGTGTCCGGGTCCAGGCCCAGGTTGAACTGATCTTCCCAGCGGAATTCGAAACGCGCCTTGCTCAAGGCGTTGTCGCGGATCTGTGCGCCCGGATGTCCTTTGGCCAAGTCTGCCGCGTGGGCGGCGATCTTGTAGGTGATGATCCCGGTCTTCACGTCATCCTTGTTCGGCAGGCCCAAGTGCTCCTTCGGCGTGACGTAGCAGAGCATGGCGCAACCGAACCAGCCGATCATTGCCGCGCCGATGCCCGAGGTGATGTGGTCGTAACCCGGTGCGATGTCGGTGGTCAATGGGCCGAGGGTGTAGAACGGCGCCTCGTCGCAGCACTCGAGCTGCTTGTCCATGTTCTCCTTGATCAACTGCATCGGCACGTGGCCCGGGCCTTCGATCATGGTTTGCACGTCGTGCTTCCAGGCGATCTTGGTCAGCTCGCCGAGGGTTTCCAGCTCACCGAATTGCGCTTCGTCGTTGGCGTCGGCAATCGAGCCAGGACGCAGGCCATCGCCCAGCGAGAAGCTGACGTCGTAGGCCTTCATGATTTCGCAGATGTCTTCGAAATGAGTGTAGAGGAAGTTCTCTTTGTGGTGCGCCAGGCACCACTTGGCCATGATCGAACCGCCACGGGAAACGATCCCGGTCACGCGTTTGGCGGTCATCGGCACGTAGCGCAGCAACACGCCAGCGTGGATGGTGAAGTAGTCGACGCCCTGCTCGGCCTGCTCGATCAGCGTGTCGCGGAACAGCTCCCAGGTCAGGTCTTCGGCAGCGCCACCGACTTTTTCCAGGGCCTGATAGATCGGCACGGTACCGATCGGCACTGGCGAGTTGCGGATGATCCACTCACGGGTTTCGTGAATGTGCTTGCCGGTGGACAGGTCCATGACCGTGTCCGAGCCCCAGCGAATGCCCCAGGTCAGTTTCGCCACTTCTTCTTCGATGGACGAGCCCAGCGCGCTGTTGCCGATGTTGCCGTTGATCTTCACCAGGAAGTTACGGCCGATGATCATCGGTTCCAGTTCGGTGTGGTTGATGTTCGCCGGGATGATCGCGCGACCGCGGGCGATTTCTTCACGGACGAATTCCGGGGTGATGATTTTCGGCACGCTGGCACCGAAGCTGTGACCGGCGTGCTGCTGATCCAGCAGACCTGCGGCGCGGGCCACTTCGAGCTTCATGTTTTCGCGGATGGCGACGTATTCCATCTCGGCGGTGATGATGCCTTTGCGGGCGTAGTGCATCTGGCTGACGTTGGCACCCGGCTTGGCGCGGCGCGGGTTGTTGACGTGAGCGAAACGCAGCTTGGTCAGCTCCGGATCGGCGAGGCGTTCCTGGCCGAAGTTCGAGCTCAGGCCGGCCAGGCGCTCGGTATCACCACGGGCTTCGATCCACGGCGAACGCACGTCACCCAGGCCTTTGCGCACATCGATGATGACGTTGGGGTCGGTGTACGGACCCGAGGTGTCGTAGACCACGACCGGCGCGTTGATCTCGCCGCCGAAATCGGTGGGGGTCACGTCGAGGCTGATTTCGCGCATCGGCACGAGGATGTCCGGGCGAGAGCCCTGAACATAAATTTTTTGCGAGCGGGTAAAGGGCTGAACCGATTGCTGATCGACTTTGGCCGAGTCACTCAGATTGATCGCATTTTTTGATTTTGTAGTCATCACGGGCTCTCCAGACTTCATCCAGGCAGTGGAATTTTGTCGGAGCGAACCTGTAACGAATGGACGCAGCCCACCAGTGAAAACTCCAGCTGGATGAGTGCTGTGCTGAGTGCACGAGGGTTGTTCGATTGTCGAACAACATCCCGGACGAAGCACAAGAGGACTCGCCGGGTGACGAGAAATCTTGTTCCCTACGCAGGCTTAAACCTGATCAGGTTCAACGGGATCCGAAATTATTCGATCTCAGCCTCATAGCAAGGCACCCCGACAAGAACCCGGCCAGTCTAGACACAACTGGCAAAGAACGCCAACACCGGTGCATACAGCGTGATGAATGGCGTAATTACAGGATTGTTGCCGCAGGTTGGCGCATCTACACTCGCAGCGCCATGCTGCGCCTTGACGCTGCCGGGCGTGCGCCGTAGCCTTGGCGCTCAAATTACCACTGTAATATTCACTCTAGGGATCGCCTCATGCTGCGCAAACTCTCACTGGCTCTTGCCGTGTCTTGTGCGTCCAACGGAATGGCCTGGGCAGCAGAAGCGCCATTATCGAGCAATACCGATTTGGTCAGCGTCTACCAGGAAGCTGTCGACAACAACGCCGACCTGGCCGCCGCCCGTGCCCAATATGGCGCGCAAAAGGAAGTCGTGCCCCAGGCCCGCGCCGGCCTGCTGCCGAACCTCTCGGGTAGCGCCGAGGTTGCCGATGTCCGGACGAAAATCGACCAGCCATCGGCTATTGCCAATCGCAGTGCCCACTTCTATCAAGCAACGCTGGCCCAGCCGTTGTTCCGCGCCGATCGCTGGTTCCAGCTCCAGGCAGCCAAGGATGTCAACGAGCAAGCGGCGTTGCAACTTTCGGCGACCGAGCAGAACCTGATCCTGAAAAGCGCCGAAACCTACTTCAACGTGCTGCGCAGTCAGGACAACCTTGCCTCGACCAAGGCCGAGGAAGCCGCGTTCAAGCGCCAGCTCGATCAGTCCAATGAGCGTTTCGATGTCGGCCTCTCGGACAAGACCGACGTGCTGCAATCACAAGCCAGTTACGACACCGCGCGCGCCAACCGGATTCTCGCCCAGCGCCAGGTGGATGATGCGTTCGAAGCACTGATCACCCTGACCAACCGTCAGTACAACTCGATTCAGGGCATCGTCCACACCTTGCCCGTCCTGCCGCCAGCGCCGAACGACGCCAAGGCCTGGGTCGACACTGCCGCCAAACAGAACCTCAATCTGCTGGCCAGCAACTACGCAGTCAGCGCGGCAGAAGAAACGCTCAAGCAGCGCAAGGCCGGCCACGCACCGACCCTCGACGCCGTGGCGCAGTACAAGACCGGAGACAACGATGCGCTGGGCTTCAGCAACCCGAGCGCCTTTGGTCAACCGTACGGCGGCACCGTCTCGCAAAGCACGGTCGGCCTGCAATTGAACATTCCGATCTACAGTGGTGGGCTGACCAGCTCGCAGGTTCGCGAGTCGTACTCGCGCCTGGACCAAAACGAACAGCAACGCGAAGCACTGCGTCGGCAAGTGGTGGAAAACACCCGCAACCTGCACCGTGCGGTGAACAGCGATGTCGAGCAGGTGCAGGCACGTCGCCAGTCGATCATCTCGAACCAGAGCGCGGTGGAAGCCACGGAGATCGGTTATCAGGTAGGCACGCGCAATATCGTCGACGTACTCGACGCCCAGCGCCAGCTGTACACCTCGGTGCGCAACTACAACAACAGCCGCTACGACTACATTCTCGACAACCTGCGCCTGAAGCAGGCGGCCGGCACCCTGAGCCCAGGCGACTTGCAGGACCTGAAGCGTTATCTCAAGGCCGACTACAACCCGGACAAGGACTTCCTGCCCCCGGACCTGGCCAAGGCTGCAGCGGAACAGCTAAAAGCTAATCCCGGCCAGTAAAAACCAACCCTGTGGCGAGGGAGCTTGCTCCCGCTCGGCTGCAAAGCAGTCGTAATTCGGTGACTACCGTGTGCCTGATACACCACGGTGTCAGTTTTTCGGGCTGCTTTGCAGCCCCGCGGGAGCAAGCTCCCTCGCCACAGGTGTCAGGTTCAGAATCAGTTGATCAACCGCCCCAACCCATCCAGCAATCGCTGCAAGGCGCCCTGGTTGGCGCGCATCACGTTCAGCCCCGCCTCTGCCATCCGCTGCGCATCGCGTGGCAACTCGAATAGCCGCTGCACGGCCAGCGCCAACCCTTGGGCGTCATCCACTTCCTGTAGCGCCTTGGCGCTACGCATCAGCGTGGCGATCTCAAGGAAATTGAACAGGTGCGGCCCGCTCAACACCGGTTTGGCCAGCGCCGCCGGCTCCAGCAGGTTATGCCCGCCATTCGGCACCAGACTGCCACCGACAAACGCACTGTCGGCCAGGGCGTAGAGAAACAGCAACTCGCCCATGGTGTCGCCGAGCAGCACTGAGGTGCTGGCGCTGACCATTTCGCCGGTCGAACGACGGATCGTGTTGAAACCTTGCTGCTGGCAGAGTTCGAACACCGGATTGAAACGTTCGGGGTGACGCGGCACCAGAATCAGCAGCGCATCCGGATGGCTGGCAAGCAATTGTCGATGCGCCGCCAGCACCACTTCGTCCTCACCTTCATGGGTACTCGCGGCGATCCATACCGGACGCTCGACCGCTTGCCATTGCTGACGCAACTCGGCGGCCCGCTGCAGCAATTGTGGGTCGATGCGCAAATCAAACTTGATCGAGCCGGTCACTTCGACCGTTTCCGCGCGCGCGCCCAGTTGCCGAAAGCGCTCGGCCTCGGCTTCGGTCTGCACCGCGAACAGACTCATTTCGGCCAGCATCGGCTGCGTCAGCTTGCCGAAACGGCCATAGCCTTTGGCCGAGCGTTCCGAAAGCCGGGCATTGGCCAGCGCCACCGGGATCCCGCGTTTGGCGCACTGATGAATGTGGTTGGGCCACAACTCGGTTTCCATGATCACCGCCAGTTTCGGCTGAACCCGGTCGAGAAACCGCGCCGCCGCACAGGGCAGATCGTAAGGCAGGTAGCAGTGCTGGATGCGTGGCTCATTGGCGAACATTGCGTGAATCCGCTCGGAGCCGGTTGGGGTCATACACGTCACGGTGATCGGCAGCTGTGGATAACGTTCGAGCAACCCGCGAATCATGGGGGCCGCGGCAATGCTTTCGCCAACCGACACCGCATGTACCCAGATGCCGCCAGGTTTCATCACCGGCAAGCCGATGGAGAAGCGCTCGCCAATACGCTTGGCGTACGCCGGTGCCTTGCGCGAGCGCAGCCACAGCCGAATCGCTACCAGTGGCAGCCCCAAGTAAAACAGCGCGGTGTAGAGAGTTCTATTCATGGCGGCGGAGTTTATCGGCTTTTTTAGCCGATCGCCTGCAAGTGCACGGCAAAACGTTCCGCCAACCAACGCGCCGCCGGCCCCAGCGGTTCATCACGCCGCCAGACCAACTCCACCACCAACGCTGGCGGGGTCCATTCGCTGACCAGTTCGACCATCTGCCCCTGATACGCCGGGTACTGCACCACATGCCGCGGCAGCCAGCCCCACCCCAGGCCACGCATCAGCCACTCGGCGAGAACGTAGAAACTGTCGGCGCGCCAGACTTGCGGGCTGGCTTGTTCACTGCCGGGGTAGACGCTGGAATGCGTGGCCATCAGCAGTTGTCGATGCTGCGCCATCTGCTGGCAATTGACCTGCCCTTCTACGGCCAGCGGATGCCCGACTCCGCACACCGTGACCATCTCGACGCTGCCCAGCACCCGACGTTCCAGGGCTTCGGGAATCTGTTCGTGATAAAACAGCAAGCCCAGATCGGCCCGGCGCTCCACCAGTTTGCGCGCCACATCGCCCTGGGCGGCACTGGCCAGTTGCACTTCCAGGCTGGGAAATTGCTCGGCCAATGCTTCGAGGCTGTCGAGCACCGGCTGATAAGGCATGGCCTCATCCTGCGCCAGACGCAGCCGCGCTTCCTGACCGCGCATCAACGCCAGCGCCCGCCCATTGAGACGCTCACACTGACGCAGCACCTCTCGCGCTTCTTCGAGCAACGCGCTGCCGGCCTCGGTCAAGCGCGGCTGGCGGCCGCTACTGCGATCAAACAGGTTCAGGCCAAGGTCTGCCTCAAGCAGTGCAATCGCACTGCTGACCGCCGACTGTGCCTTGCGTTGATCGCGCGCGACCGCCGAAAACGAACGCTGCTCGGCCACGCTGACGAACAAACGCATCTGCTCCAGATTCCATAACACACTCATGGCTCAACCCATCTTCAAATCAGATAGGTAATGACTTTACCCCATCTCGAAAGCCTCTAGAATGCCGACCTCATCAAGCAGGCCAAAATACGAGGATCACACCATGAACGCTTACTACCTCCTGGCTATCGCCATCTGCGCCGAAGTGATCGCCACCGTATCGATGAAAGCGGTCAAGGGCCTGAGCACACCACTCCCTTTGCTGTTGATCATTGTCGGTTACGGCATTGCGTTCTGGATGCTGACCCTGGTGGTGCGCACCATTCCGGTTGGCGTCACCTACGCGGTATGGGCCGGCATGGGGATCGTGATGGTCAGCATCGCGGCGCTGTTTCTCTACGACCAGAAACTCGACATCCCGGCCATGCTTGGTATGGCGCTGATCGTCCTGGGCGTGGTGGTCATCCAGCTGTTCTCGAAAACTGCCGGGCATTAAAGCCAGATACCAGTCCATTGTGGCGAGGGAGCTTGCTCCCGCTGGGTCGCGAAGCGGCCCCAAAACCTGATATCGAGGCTTGGGGATAGACCGCATTGGTTCATTTGCGGCTGCTGCGCACCCGAGCGGGAGCAAGCTCCCTCGCCACAGGTTTGTGCGTGGCCTGACCAACCACCTATTGATCGCCAGCAAAACCTCTATTCGTCGAGTCTGTATACTGCGCCTCTAGTCCTGAACTCTGAGGTCGCTGCATGCCATCCGTTATTTCCACCGACGTACTGATTGTCGGCGCTGGTGTCGCCGGCCTCTGGCTGAACGCGCGCCTGCGTCGCCAGGGTTTCTCGACCGTGCTGGTGGAAAGTGCCAGTCTCGGCGGCGGGCAGAGCGTGAAGTCCCAGGGGATCATCCACGGCGGCGCCAAATACGCGCTGCATGGTGCGTTGACCGGTGCCTCCGAAGCGATTTCCGACATGCCGCGCCGTTGGCGTGCAGCCTTGGCCGGCGACGGCGAGCTGGACCTGTCCGGCGTGCGTCTGCTGTCCGAAGCCCACTATTTGTGGTCCCCCGGCACCCTCGCCGGCAACCTCACCAGTTTCTTCGCCAGCAAAGCGGTGCGCGGTCGGGTTGATCAGGTCAAAGGCGAGCAGCTGCCGCCGGCCCTGCAAGACAAGCGCTTCAAGGGCAAGGTCTATCGCCTTGCGGAACTGGTGGTCGATGTGCCAAGCCTGATCGGACGTCTGGCTGAGCTTGCCGGTGACGGTCTGCTGGCCGGGCAGAAGATCGAGCCACTGCTGAAAAACGGCGAACTGGTCGGCCTGCGCGTTGACGAGCGTGAGATCCGTGCACAGCGCATCGTTCTCAGCGCTGGCGCTGGCAACGCTGACTTGCTCACGGCGCTCGGCCTGAGCCAGCCAGCCATGCAACGTCGACCGCTGCACATGGTCATCGTCAAAGGCCCAAGCCTGAAACCGCTCTACGCCCACTGCCTGGGCGGCGGGTCGAAGCCGCGCATCACCGTCACCACCCACCCGGCCGCCGATGGTCAATGGATCTGGTACCTTGGCGGTGATATCGCCGAAGCCGAAGGCGTGGCCCGCGAACCCGCCGCGCAAATAGCCGCCGCGCAGAAAGAACTCGGCAACCTGTTGCCGTGGGTCGACCTCAGCCAGGCGCAATGGGCGACCTTGCGGGTCGAGCGCGCCGAGCCACTGCAATCGGGCCTGAGCCGACCCGACAACGCCTTCCTCGCCGAGCAGGATCGCCTGCTGGTGGGCTGGCCGACCAAACTGGCACTGGCACCGGACTTCGCTGACCGGGTAATGGCGTCGCTGCAACGCGACGGCATCCAGCCAAGCCATCCGGCGCCGTTGCCAACCCTGCCAAAACCGCCGATGGGCGTGCCTGCCTGGGAACAATTGCTGCCATGAGCCAAGCCACCCTGCACGATCTGCATCGCCCGCTGGGCAGTACTGGCCTGCTGGTTTCGCCATTGGGCCTGGGCACGGTGAAACTTGGTCGCGACCAAGGGGTGAAATACCCCAACGGCTTCCAGATCCCGGACGATGACGAAGCGCGCAGACTGCTCAAGCTGACCCGCGAGCTGGGCATCAACCTGATCGACACCGCACCCGCTTATGGCCGCAGCGAAGAACGCCTCGGCCCGCTGCTGCGCGGTCAGCGTCAGGAGTGGGTGATCGTCAGCAAGGTCGGTGAAGAATTCGCCGACGGCCTGTCGCACCACGACTTCAGTGCTGCCCACACGCGCTTTTCCATCGAGCGCAGCCTGAAACGCCTGGAAACCGACTTCATCGACCTGGTGCTGGTGCATTCGGATGGTAACGACCTGGCGATTCTCAACGACTGTGAGGTCTACCAGACCCTCGCCGAGCTCAAGCGCGAGGGCAAGATTCGCGGGTTCGGGTTTTCCGGCAAAACTGTCGATGGTGGGTTGAAGGCTCTGGAACAAGGTGATTGCGCCATGATCACCTACAATCTCAACGAGCAGGCCGAGCGGCCGGTCATCGACTACGCTGCTGCCCACGGCAAAGCCATTCTGGTGAAGAAGGCTCTGGCCAGCGGTCACGCCTGCCTCAGCCCCGGCGTAGATCCCGTACGCGCCAGCTTCGAGCTGTTGTTTGCGCAACCCGGTGTCGCCAGTGCTATTGTCGGGACCATTAATCCGCTGCACCTCGCCCACAATGTGGCGACTGTTGCTCAAGTCCTACGTAGTCGTTGAACAGCCGCCACAGCGGCCGACCCCGACGCAAGAAGGAGCCGACATGCCGCGAACGCTCATAAGAAAGAATCCCAGCAACTTCAAGACCCTGCCGTTATACGTCGAAGCGACTCCCGAAGGCCTGAGTTATCAGAGTGTCGGCAGGCCGCTGAATTTCTCCCAGACCCTGCAACGTCGGCGCCCGGTCACGGTGGCCAATCCAGAGCACTTTTCGCTGGAGCTGGCCAACCTCGGCGTCTCGGTACGGCTGACTCTGCACTGGCAGAATCGCGATTACTGGGTGCTGGTCCGCCAGCGCCGTCAGGACCGTGGCGACGTGGTGCTCAAACTGATCTCGGGTTATGTGCCGGCTCACGAGCTGAACCTGCCGTTGCACACGGCGATTCAGGAGATCGCCGAGGAATGCCTGCTGGAAACCCCCGAAGGCTGGCTTGGCGGGCGCTTCAATGACACCTGGCTGCCAGCGCCCTACGCCAGCGCGCTGCATTACCGCGAGGCGCTGCCGTTCCGCCTGACGCCGCTGTCTGGCGCCGCACGTCCGGTGCGCTGCGCCAACATGCAGTTGATCGAACGCCCACGAGCCTACGTGCATCTGCCCACGGCGTCGTTGCAGTTGATCTACGATTTGCGCCTGGACGTGCCCAAGGAGACCAAGTCCCTGAGCCTGTTTCATGTCGATGAACGCCTTGAAGGCGATCAACTTGTCGCGCGACTGGATCGCAAGCGCCCCGACCTGTACCTGATGCCGCTTGAGGATGGCCAGCCGCTGCCCGAGCTCTATACCCTGAAAAAAGATCAGCTCTACCCGGCAAGCACACGCGGACTGTATCTGGCAGAAAGTTTTGCCCAACAGGAAGGCTGGCTGGTGCGTGACGAGCGGATTCGCTGGAAGGACTGGCTCAGGCAGCAAGGCTTGAGCCAACCGGGCAAGGTATCGGGTTTCAGCCGATTGACCGGCAAGGCCAAACTACTGCTGAAGAAAATCGTGCCACGCAAGGTGGCAAGATAGGACGAGACCACATAGCTGTGGCGAGGGAGCTTGCTCCCGCTGGGCCGCGAAGCGGCCCTAAAACCCGCCATTGAGTTTCTACAGATACACCGCGTTTGCTGGTTTTACGCCTGCTGCGCAGGCGAGCGGGAGCAAGCTCCCTCGCCACAGTTTCAGGTCTTGCGGATTTTTTCGACAATTGCGGTCGTCGAGCTGTTTTCCACCAGCCCCAGCACTTTCACTGTTCCGCCATAAGCGCTGACGATGTCGGCGCCGACCACTTGGTCGATCCCGTAATCGCCGCCCTTGACCAGCACGTCCGGCTTGACCTGTGCCAGGAGGTTTTCCGGAGTGCCTTCAGAGAAGCTGATCACCCAGTCCACCGCGCCCAGACCTGCCAATACCGCCATGCGTCGGTCAACACTGTTGATCGGCCGCCCAGGACCTTTCAAGCGGCTCACCGACGCATCGTCGTTGACCGCAACGATCAAACGATCGCCCTGCGCCCGCGCCTGCTCCAGGTAGGTCACATGGCCCGCATGGAGGATGTCGAAGCAGCCATTGGTAAAGACGATCTTCTCTTTGTGTGCACGCGCATCGTCGACGGCCAGCAGCAATTGCTCCAGGCCCAGGACACCCCGTTCGGAACCTTCTTCACGCTGAATCGCGCGACGCAACTCCGGAGCACTGATCGCTGCCGTACCCAGCTTGCCGACCACAATGCCAGCAGCCAGGTTGGCCAGGGCCACCGCGTGGGGCAGTTCTTCGCCAGCAGCGATCGCCGCCGCCAGGGTAGAAATCACCGTATCACCGGCACCGGTTACGTCGAACACTTCACGGGCCCGTGCGGGCAAGTGCAGCGCCGGATGATCAGGACGCAGCAAGGTCATGCCGTGCTCGCCACGCGTGACCAGCAAGGCGCCCAGATCCAGGTCATGCATCAGCTTCGCACCCTTGCTGACCAGATCGTGCTCATCGGCACAACCGCCAACAATGGTTTCAAACTCGCTGAGGTTCGGGGTGATCAGGCTGGCACCGCGGTAAATCGAGAAATCCTTGCCTTTGGGATCCGCCAGCACCGGAATGCCACGGGCACGTGCGGCCTGGATCAACACCTGGTGGTTCTTCAGCGCACCTTTGCCGTAGTCGGACAACACCAGCACCTTGATGCCTTCGAGCAGGCCGTCGACTTCAGCCCCGAGCGCCAGCGCGTCGGTGGCAAACGGTTCTTCGAAGTCGATACGCAGCAATTGCTGGTGACGACTCATGACCCGCAGTTTGACGATGGTCGGCTGATGCGCGATGCGCTGGAACAACGCCCGTACACCGGCGCCTTTTAGGCTATTGGTCAGGCTGTCGGCGGCCTCGTCATCACCGGTCACACCGACCAGGGACGCCGGCGCGCCGAGCGCGGCAATGTTCAAGGCAACGTTGGCAGCACCGCCCGGGCGGTCTTCGATTTGCTCGACCTTGACCACCGGCACCGGCGCCTCAGGAGAAATCCGTGAGGTACCACCATGCCAGTAACGGTCGAGCATGACATCGCCGACCACCAAGACAGGGGCTTGATCGAATCGCGGCATGGACAACTTCATGGTGCAACCCACATACAAAATGAACAGGGGCGCGATATTAGCACAGGGTGAACGCTGCCTAGTTCGACAGCTTCAACAGGTGTGCATTACGCCGCTACATTGTTCATTTTTTAAGCAAAACAGCCAGGACGTGCTGCACGGCGTCGGCCAGTACAACCTCGTCGGTGTTGATTTCGCAGTCCGCCTGCCGCGGTGCTTCATAAGGGCTGTCGAGACCGGTGAAGTCCTTGATTCGCCCCTGCAGTGCAGCTTGATACAAACCCTTGGGATCGCGCCGGGCGCAGATGTCGAACGGCGTGCTGACATATACCTCAAGAAACTCGTCCGTGCGGAACAACGCTCTGGCCGATGCTCGATCAGCCTGAAACGGCGAAATCGCCGAGACAATCACAATCAACCCCGCGTCGACCATCAACCGCGCCACTTCGGCAATACGCCGGATATTTTCCTTGCGCGCTGCAGCGCCCATACCCAGGTCATTGCACAAACCGTTGCGCAGGTTGTCGCCATCCAGCACAAAGGTGTGGCGCCCCTGCTCATTGAGCTGCAACTCGAGTGCATTGGCCAAGGTCGACTTGCCAGCGCCAGACAGCCCCGTCAGCCACAGGCAACACGGTTGCTGATGCTTGAGCGCTGCTCGGGCCGAGGGCGACAACGACAATGCAAAGGGGCGAATGTTCGACGAATGTGCAGCAATCAGCGGCGACTCATTCATAACCAAGCACCTCGTAATCACGCTGATAGGCACGCCGTACCAGGCGCCGTGTGCGCACCGAGCAAAAATCGCGTACGGGCTCAGCGCGACGCTCTTGCGAGATATTCAGATGAGGCAACGATGACGTCATGCCGAGATGCTGGCAGAGCAGTTGAAAGTCGCGTTCCAGGTGTTCCTGATAGCCGACGAAATCCATCGCCATGCGCCCCATGGAGTCATTCAAAAAGTCGGTTTGCGGTGCGAAATGAAGCTGTTTACGGAGGTTATCCGGGTGCAACCAATGCCCGACGAAATCATCAAAATCCCGGTAACTGTTGACCAACAGCCGCGCCGATTCATCCCGTTGCGGCAACTGCTTGCCGCGCAAATAGGCATAGGCGGAATAAACCCGCTCCAATGGATCGCGGACAAACGCAAACTTGAAACTGCGTGCGTAGTGTTCGGGAAACTGCTGTTCGTACCAGTACAGCGGCAGGTGTCCAGGCGCCCAACCATTGAACAACGCCGAGCACACGCTGCTGCCGGCACATTTCGGAACATGGATGAACAGGCATGAACGCTGCTGAAAGTGCGCAGGAAAAACAGTATTGCCTGACATCGACTTGTTCACGGCTTGCCGGTCAACGACCGACAAACGGCCCAGCAAAAAGGTACGCTGTGTTTTGGGGAGTAGTTTCCAGAGGTGACGTTGCAACATTCCAGTCCCCGCACGAGAAGGTTGTCCTTCCCGTTTGCATTCAAAATCGAAGCAGGAACCATAACAAGCACGGCACGCAGAATTATTTAGGCTTGGTCAAGTATGTAAAGGGCTGGATACAAATCGTCGGGCGCGTTGCGCGCCCGGGAGGCTGACAGGGTGAGCGATGCTCACCCTGGCGTCGAGCTCAGGCTATGTCCGCCGGAGAGGGTTCATCCAGTCCCATGGCATGCAGACGCGAGTAGTACCCGCCTTGTGCCAGCAGTTGGGCGTGAGTACCGCGCTCGACAATTTCACCGTGGTCCATTACCAGGATCAGATCGGCCTTTTCGATAGTCGACAGACGGTGCGCGATCACCAGCGTGGTACGACCCTTCATGACCTTATCCAGCGCTGCCTGAATATGCCGCTCGGACTCGGTGTCCAGTGCCGAAGTCGCCTCATCGAGAATCAGCAACGGTGCGTTTTTCAACAAGGCGCGAGCAATGGCCAGACGCTGACGTTGACCACCGGACAGCAATACCCCGTTCTCGCCGACCTCAGTGTCCAGGCCGTTTGGCAACTGGGAGATGAAGTCCATCGCATAGGCATCTTGTGCAGCCTTCTCGATGTCTGCACGAGGAGCCCCGGCCAGATCACCGTAGGCGATGTTGTTGGCCACGGTATCGTTGAACAGGGTGACGTGTTGTGTGACCTGAGAGACATGCTTGCGCAGGTTACGCAGGCGATAGTCTTCGATCTCTACTTCATCGAGCAGTATTTGCCCCGTTTCATGATGGTAGAAACGCGGGATCAGGCTGGCCAGCGTCGACTTGCCACTTCCCGAGCGTCCAACCAGTGCGATCATCTGCCCCGGCGTCGCAGTGAAGCTGATGTTTTTCAACACCTCGCGATCAGTGCCCGGGTAAGTGAAACTCAGGTTGTGTACATCCAGGCGACCGCTGATACGCTCACGCTCGATGGTGCCAGCATCGAGCTCCGGCTCGACATCGAGCTGCTCGAAAATGCTTTCAGCACCCGCCACGCCTTTCTGAATAGTCGAGCTGACTTCGGACAGCTGACGAATAGGCTTGGGCAACAGACCCGCAGCCGTAATGTAGGCCACCAGATCACCGGCCGTCGCATCACCACGCAGAAACAGCACCAGGAACATCAATGCGGCCATGGCGCTATAAATCACCAGTTGCAGTGCAGGGGTATAGATCGCACTGGTCCTGGTCATGCGCAGTTGCTTGTCGGTATTGCTCTGACTGGCTTTGGCAAAGCGCTGTTGCTCGTAGCTTTCACCACCGAAGCTGCGCACCACGCGATAGCCCTGAATGGTTTCGGACGCGACGTGAGTCACGTCGCCCATCGCCACCTGAATCTTCTTGCTCTGCTTGCGAAATTTCTTGCTGGTATTGCCGACCATGAAGGAAATCAGCGGCAGAATCGCCAGCATCACCAAGGTGAGCTTCCAGTTCATCCACAACAGGTAGCCGAACAGAAAAACTACGGTCAGACCTTCGCGAATCACCACTTTAATGGCGTCTGTTGCAGCACCGGTCACCATGGTCACGTTGAAGGTGATACGGGAAATCAGATGCCCGGAGTTGTGGGTATCGAAATAACGGTTAGGCAACACCAGCAGCTTGTTGAACAACTCCACCCGCAAGTCATGAACCAGACCCAGGGAAACTTTGGCCAGATAGTAGTTACTCAGGAACGAACCAAGCCCTTGCCAGGCAGCGATCAAGATGATCAACAGCGGCACGGCAACCAGCAACTTCAACTCCCGTAGATACGGAGTGTGGGGAAAGAGCACTGCTTCAGGGTTGCTCAAGCCATCGACGAAATATTTGAGAATCCCGGCCAACATCGGCTGCGTGGAGGCAAATATCACAAAACCCACGATACTCAACAGGAAAATGCCAACGTAGGGTTTTACATACCCCAACAGTCGCAAATAGATTTTCAGGCTTGATTCCTGTTCCGCATTGGGCGGTGCTGCACTCATCGTAGAGCTCACTGATTAGGTTGAACGCGAAATTTTATCACAGGCTTTGTATTTGGCCTGTGTCCATACCAAAACGGTGGCGAGGCCAACCGGTAGCCAGCTGATGAACCATTCGGCTCGTGGCGATCCACTGATGCTGGCCGCATCGAATTGCATGGCCAGGAACGAGAACAGCCAGATCCCGATGACACCCTGACCATACAGCGTTTCACGGGCTCGCCATGCTTCACGCAATACCGCAAACCAGACCACACACCACAGCAAGAGCCCTGGCAGCCCCAATTCGATTGCGATATGGGTGAACAGGTTGTGCGCGTGATCAAATTCGACGCCTTCGGCAAGCACCGTGTAGCCAGATTCCAACCCCAGGCCACGCAAGGGATGTGCAGCGATCATGTTCAGACTGGCCATGAATATTTGAGGCCGGTACGAGGTACCGCGAGCCAACACCAGCGGTTCGAAAAGCCAGAACGCCAGCATCGCCAGCACCAGTGCGCCGATAGCGATGGTGCAGCTACGTCGGTTGCGGCTCCAAATGGGCATTGCCACCAGCGTCAGCAACAGCGCCAGCGCGGCACCACGACTCTGGGACAGCACGACAAAGCCTGCGAGCAAACCCAGTGCAACCAACCAGACACCTTGCAGCCAACGGGTCCGGGGCACCCAATGGATCATCCAGACCGCCGCCACGCCCAGTACGTAACCTCCCAGAATCGGGTGACCCAACTCCCCCAACCCTTCAACGCGCGCGGTCCAGGTGTTGCCGTCGATCAGATAAAACTTGATGGCCGCCAACAGTGCACTCAATGCCAGGGCCAGGCCGCCCCATTGCATGACCCGCACAACACGCTCCGGACGGGCATTGGCAAATACCGGAAAAAACAACAGGAACACCACGATGTACAATATGCGTTTGGCGCCCCGTGTCAGGTCATCATCATGAGTCCACGACACGCTGATCAACGACCACAGCACCACCCCGAGCAGCCCAAGACAAAACACCCGCTGTGCTTGCCAAAGCTCAAATAACCGAGCACGTGCCGACCAGGCAAAAAACATTGCCGGTAACCAGAGAAACACGGTCAACCCTTGCTGATAAAGCTTATTGGTCGGCGCAAAAGCAATGGCAGTCAAAAACCAGAACAATCCGGTCGTCATCCATACCTGCGCCCAACGCGTTTCCTGCATTGACCTTTCCTCGTTAAATCGTCCGATCGCCAAGCCGGCATGGTGAAAACAGCAACTTTTCGGCATCATTGATCGCCAATACGCCCGCAATTTCTACAAGGCTCTCTACATGCAATGCTTCCGGCTTCCACAAGCCGCTTTAAATCAGATGATTAAAGGCGCCAGAGTACTAGAAGCCGACAGCTTCGGCCCGAAAGTATTTCTTCTGCCGGACGGGAACATCCTCAAACTGTTTCGCCGCAAGCGGCTTCTCTCGTCGGCATTGTTTCGCCCCTATTCAAAGCGCTTCATCGACAATGCCGCCCGACTCGAAAAGCTCGGCATTCCTACCCTTCAGACACTCACACTCCATCAGCTGGATACGCCCGGCATGACGGCCGTGCTTTACCGTCCCCTGCCAGGAGAAACCCTGCGCCAGCTGGCAGACAAAAACGGCTTCGACTGGCAACAGACCCTGCCGGCGCTGACCGCATTCATCCGCGAACTCCATGCAGCCGGGGTCTACTTCCGCTCGCTGCACCTGGGCAACATCGTCGTGACTCCAGGCAACCAGTTCGGCCTGATCGACGTCGCCGACATGCGCTTCTTGCGGGGACCGCTGCCGCAGCACCTGGTCAAGCGCAACCTGCAACACTTCGCACGGTATATTGATCGAGAGAAGCTGAACGAGAGCTTTCCGATGCAGACGCTGGAGCAAATCCTACTTTGCGCATGACAACAGCTTGCGGGCAACCTGGCTGAATTCCAGCCAGGCGTCGTCCGGTGAAAGTACAGTGAATTGAGCCGCAGCGACCGATTCAGAAGCGACACCAAGCGCCTGTATTAACGCCTCGCTCCAGGCGGTCACATCCTCTGGCGTGGCGTAACGGCCCGCCCCTGCCAATTGCTCGCGAAACACTGCCAAATCGCTGGACAGCACCGGGACACCGGCCATTACCGCCTCTTGCAGGATCAAGCCAAGACCTTCCTCAAGTGACGGGATCGCGATCCAGTCGAAAGCCCGAAAAAGCGTCGCTGCATCCTCCAGGTTTCCGGGTAGTAGCACCTTGTCGCGTAACCCAAGCTGGTTGACCCGCGCCTCCAGAGCAGCCCTTGCCTGACCTTCCCCGATAATCACCAGGCGCAACTGCGGGTGCTGTGTCAGCGTCTTGGCAAAGGCTTCGATCAGGCATGCAAAGCCTTTTTTGCCAACCAGGCGCCCTACAGCCCCCACGACAGGTGTGTTGTCGACGGGCAATTGCAGCCGCGCCCGCGCCTGCTCACGAGAAAGCAACCGGGAACGAAAAGCCAGTGGATCGAGCGCACTGCGCAACGTGACGACGGGGATCTGTAAATCGGCCTCAAGTGCGCTGGCCAGGGTTTGCGAAACCGCCGCGAGGGTCAGCTGTGAAGCGGGAAGCTGTGAAAACAACTTGCGATCGGCTGCGCTGATCCGGGTCGCACCATGAAAAAGTACCACCGCACGCAACTGCGGCAGCTTCTTGAGGACCGGTAACAGGGCACGAGCCGTGCCCAAGCCGTCGAGCAACAGTACGCGCACGTCACTTTGATTCAGGGCGTAATAAAAACGCGCCTGCATCCACAGCGTCAGCAGCTTCCAGAAACGCCTGCCCTTGAGTTGATTGGAGGACAGATGCCACTCCCGCGTTTCACCGATTTCGGCGACACAGCCGCGCGCACTACCCCGCAACAGCCAGGTATTGATCGGTGTTGCGGGTTCTACCTGAGCAAGTATCTGCAGATGAACCTTGTGGACAGAGGCGTAGGCAGCCCCGCCGGACCACATGACATTAAGGATACTCATCGAGCGGAAAGCCCTTTTTCACATCGGCTGATGGCACGTTTAATTATAATGTCGAGCACTTCCAATGATTTGAAAACCCTGTCAAATGCCCAGCTTCAGGCGTAACCGCTCGATCAGACTCAATGCGGCGCGAGACCTCAAAGCCGGCTGGAGCTCTTCGACAATACGCTGACCAATACGTGCGAAGCTGAATTGACTGAGCGCCAGATCGCGTCCGTTTCGGGCAATGATCGAAGCCAATTCAGGATCGGCACGCAGCCTGGCGAGTTTTTCCTGCAGTTGCGGGATATCCCGATAGAGCACCACGTTGTGCATATCCTCCAGCCCCAGAGCCCGAGTTTCCGCATCCCCCTGATCGAAGGCCAACAACACGCAGCCACAGGCCATCGCTTCAAAGTTCTTGATCATGAATTCGCCCATGCCAACGTCGGCACTGACGAAGAAGCGGATACGGTTGAGCGTGTCGCGATATTCGTCACCGGAATGGGTACGAGTCACTACCAAGGGTTCGACACCCGCCAACTCATCGAGCAGCGCTTTGCGACCGCTGTACGCCACGCTATTGGTACTGCCGACGAAGGCCAGTTCGATATCGCGCTCACGCCCCTGATCCTGCAACAGGGTCTGGTCATAGCCCTTGGGCACGAACACCGCGTCAAAGCCTTCTTCGCGTAAACGCTTGGCGACCATGAAACCGGAACTGATCACCCGCGCCCACGGCAGGCGGCGGTAATGCGCACTGAACTTGCCGGTGTACTTGCAGGGAATGTAGTTCTGGTAGGCATCGTGTTCGAGAATCACCAGATTGGGAATCGTGCGAATGAACCCGACCTGGCGGATTTCCTGCTTGAACCGCAGGAAGAACACGATACGGTCATAGCGCGACACGTCCACTTCACGCCGAAAATAGCCACGCAGGTTGCGCTGTTCATCACTGCTCAACCAGCGCAGGTCGCATTCGCAATGAGCGGCCACACCTTCGTACAAACGGTCCAGAATGGCCCGCTGTTCTTTCTGCACCAGAAATAGAACCTTCATTGTCTTCCTTGCAGCATTGAACAGCCCGACAAAAACCTGAAACCACCCTTCTGCCCTGGCAGAAAGACTCCATGCGACAGCCATTTACAAACGCCAGAACAGCTCATGCCGACGCACAGCCTTGCGAAAAAACTCGTTCTCGCCGTAAGGCGAGCCTGAACGCCCTGCCAGCAGACGCTGCAAGCCGCGACGCATCCGACGCTTGAACGGCGCACGCGGCTGCAAGTCATGCATCATCCCCAGCGCCATAGCCTTGTCACGCTGTTGCTCGATCGACAATACCAGGCAATAGGGTTGTAGCACGTGCGCCGGATCGAACACCGGCGGTAACGCAATCCCGGCCTCGGAATCACCCATTGGCCAGCGATCATTGTCGTGCAGATGGTTCGCGTATCCGAGCAGTGTAGTCGGCTGCCACTCAAGCCCCTTCAAGGCTTCCAGCACCGCATGCTGTGCACAGATGTGATCGGGATGCGGATCCAGCGAGGAGTGCGGCAGGACGATCACTTCAGGGCGCGCCTTGAGCAGCAGTTCGCGCAGATCGGCCAGCAGGTTATTCCAGGTCGGTGCACCATCGCGGTCACCGGGCAACGCGAACGGATTGAGTTGGCGAAACAGTCGCGTGTCGTTCAGATTCGCTTCACGCGAGCCCACTGGTTGGTCCGGCGCCGCCTGCATGGCTGGCAATTGCAGGCAGAAATAGCCCAATTGCACACACTGCGATTCAGGCACGCCGGCCCAGCGCGGCACCGCAATACTGTCCCAGGCACGCAAACGGCCTTTGATGCGCGACGCCTCGACGGCGTCCAGTCCCATCTGCCGATAGTGCCCGGCTTCAATTTCGCCAGCGGTCAACGTGACAATCCAGGCCTCGTCGGCCTGGCTGTACAAACCGAAAGCGGCCAGCTCCGCATCGTCGGCGTGAGGCGCGATCACCATCACTCGCTGACGGCGGTAATCAGGTTGTTCGAACGACCAGAGCACGGGTTCGCCGAGCAATCGGCAGAAACGCCCGCGCACACGCAAATCACCCTGCGACAGAACATGCGCCTGACCACTGAGATTGAGGTAACGCAGGCCGTCTACACCACGCTCGAAGGCTTGTCGGTCTGGATTATCGCCACCCGACAACTCGACTGCAGGATCGAAAAAGCGTCCCAGCCAGGTGCTTTTTACCCGCAGTGCCAGTACCAGCGTGGTGTCGTCGGTCAGGATGACGCCGTCATCGAGCAGCAGACGCGCACCCTCCAGCCGGACCTTGGGCTGCTGCGTGTAGGGCGGGAAGCTGTACTGGTAATCGTCCTTGGGCGAGTAAAACAAATGGTCGGCAAACCACGCCTCATGGGCAACCCAGGCCAGGACCGCGAGTACCAGCGGCAGCCACCAGGTGACCAGCAGGCCAACGGCAATCAACAGCAAGACACCGATCAACAGACCGATGCGCTTGTTACGTCGATGACGCTTGAGCAGTTGCTGCTTGCGATTGAGTGGCAGGCTCATGGTCTGGCTCATACGGTGAACACCGGCACAGGGTTGCACCAGCGGTCCTTGTATTCACGATCAGCCCGCCCGAAGGAAAAGCGCAGCGGCTTATCGATTGCCCGGGCGTGCTCCCAGGCGCTTTGGGTATTGAGAAAACTCAATACACTGCCTGGGCTGAACTCACGAGTCTCGGGGTCGACGCCACCGTTGATGTACTCGACGCTGATCCACTCTGGCGCTTCAACACGGTAGACCAACTGAATCGCAATCGGCGCATCGTTGAGGAAAATCACCGAGCCGATCATCAGCTCGCGCAGCAGCTCGAGCACCTCGCCCATGCGCGGCGCACCGGTTGCCGGGAATCCCCAGCGGCGCTGGAACAGATCGCAATAAATCGCCGCCAGTTCCTGACTGGAAAAGTCGCTGACCGGTCGTATTACGCCACCGGCCTCTTCCAGCAAGCGCAGTTCACGGCGCTGGTTGTAGCGAAACTTCTTCGACAGCTCTTCAGGTGTGCGGGCCATGGCCAGTTGTTCGGCTTGCAGCTTGAGACCGGCAAAGCGACCTTCATTCAGCGCCGACAAGTAGCGCCCGCGGTGCCGCAACAGCGCTTGCGCGTCGGCCGCAGCCGGCAGGATGAATTCAGCGTTGCCGAGATCGAACAAACCTTTCTTGCCGTTACGCTTGAGCACGTCCTTGGACAATGCCAGGTCGCGGCCCCAGGTCGGGATCGCGGCTTTCAGTTCGCCACCCTGTTCCCAGGCCAGGTAACGCACCGGGATATCGGCCAACTGTGCCAGGCGTTCGACCACCAGTGGATGCGTTGCGACGCTACCGCCAAAACGCTGCCAGGCATCGCGATACGTCGTCGCATCGACAACGGACCAGCCACGTTCGCGCCAGCCTTGAAATCGGTTGAGCATCAGGCCCTCGCCGTCAGTTCAAGGACGTGCGGCAGACGCCAGAACGTCTCGTGCACGGCGCGATCCGAGAAGCGCTCGCGCAGGCGATCAAGCATCATTTCGGCGCAGACCTGGTGCTCGTGCTGATTCATCACCGCCAGATGTTGCAGGCCCAGCGCCAGGTGCTCGACATCCCCCTGCGGGAACAAAATACCGACACCTTCGACCACCTCCGCTGCCCCGCCGCACGCGGTGGCCAGTAATGGCACACCGGCGGCCATCGCTTCGAGCAGCACCATGCCGAATGGCTCGTGGTCGGAACTCAGGGCAAACACATCGAAAGCCCGAAAGTAGCGACGCGCCTCCGGCACCTGACCGAGAAACAGCACACGGTCACCAATACCGATTTCACGAGCCAGATCCTTGAGCCGCTGCTCCAGACGTCCGGAGCCAAGAATCGCCAGTTGACTGCCGACCGGCAAACGCGGCAAGGCCTGGGCAAAGCCGCGCAGCAAAGTGGCCTGGTCCTTGTCCGGGTGCAGGCGACCGACGTTGCCGATCACCCACGCATCCGGCGACAGCCCCAAGGCGTCGCGCGCCTCATCGAAGGACACCTGAGTGGCCTGCAACGCGTCGACATCGATGCGGTTGTAAAGGGTTTGAATCCGCGCCGCCGGCCACTTCGGCAGACAACGGCGCATATCGTCGCGGACCGCATCGGAAACCCCGAGCAGGCTTAGGCGCTTGCGAAAAATATGCGCGAACAGCTTGCGCGTCCGCCGCCGGTAATCGCCAAAGGCGTGGTGCACGCCGATTACCGGCAGCGGCGTTGCGAGCAAGGCGATGTAGATCGGCTTGAAACGGTGGGCGATACAAAAACTGAAATTGCGCGACTGGGCGATTTTGCGCAGATCGGCAATCGCCGAAAGCTTCAGGCCACGAATGGCCTTGGAGCTGTATTCCATGAACAACACTTCATCAGACGCACAGCCTGCCGCAACGTCAGCATCGGCAACCCCGGTGAGAAACACCGTGGTCACTCGATAACCAGACCCTGCAAACAGGCTCGCGTACTGTCGGGCGCAGTCCAGGAACGGCCCGTCATAGCCGTGACAGAACTGCAGCACATGGCGTTCAGCCGAGCGTGTCATAAGCGTCCGCGCCGTCTTTGACCACCAGAATGTCTTCCATGATCAGATACTGTAGATCGGAGCCGAAGAACATGTTCAGGGCGTCGGTCGGCGAGCAGATCATCGGCTCGCCGCGGCGGTTCAGCGAGGTGTTCAGCGACACGCCGTTACCGGTTAGCACTTCCAGCGCTTTCATCATGTCGTAGTAACGCGGGTTGTATTCGCGCTTGAGCACCTGGGCACGGGACGTACCGTCTTCATGGACGACTTCCGGCACGCGGGTTTTCCACTCTTCAGCCACTTCGAAGGTGAAGGTCATGAACGGTGCCGGGTGATCGATCTTGATCATCTGCGGCGCCACGGTGTCGAGCATCGACGGGCAGAAAGGCCTCCAGCGCTCGCGGAACTTGATCTGGTGGTTGATCCGGTCAGCCACGCCTGTGGCGCTCGGGCAACCGATGATCGAACGACCGCCCAACGCACGCGGACCGAACTCCATGCGCCCCTGGAACCAGGCCACCGGATTACCGTCGACCATGATTTTGGCGATCTTCTCCGGCATGTCATCGAGCTTGCGCCACTTGGGTGCGCTCGGGTGACGAGCACAAGCCGCGATCACGTCTTCGTTGCTGTACGACGGGCCGAGGTAAACGTGCTCCATCTTCTCGACCGGTACGCCACGGGCGTGGGACACGTAAGCCGCAGCACCCACCGCCGTGCCGGCATCGCCGGACGCAGGCTGTACGAACAACTCTTTGATGTCGTCGCGAGCGATGATTTTCTGGTTCAGCTTGACGTTCAACGCACAGCCGCCAGCAAACGCCAGCTTGCCGGTTTCCTTGAGCACGTCGCCCAGGTAGTAGTCAATCATCTGCAACGCCAGTTTCTCGAACAGCGCTTGCATGCTCGCGGCGTAGTGGATGTACGGCTCGTCAGCAATATCGCCTTCGCGTTTCGGACCGAGCCACTCGATCAGCTTCGGCGAGAAGTAGAAACCCTTGCCCTTTTCTTTGTAGCGACGCAGGCCGATGACGTTGGCGTAATCGGTGTTGATCACCAGCTCACCGTTTTCGAATGACGCCAGGCGGGAGAAATCATATTTGCTGGCGTCGCCGTACGGCGCCATGCCCATGACCTTGAACTCACCGTCGAGCATTTCAAAACCGAGAAACTCGGTGATCGCGCCGTACAGGCCACCGAGGGAATCCGGATCGAAGAATTCCTTGATCTTGTGGATCTTGCCGTTCTCGCCATAACCGAAGAAGGTCGTGGCGTACTCGCCCTTGCCGTCGATCCCGAGGATCGCGGTTTTCTCTTTGAAACCGGAGCAGTGGTAGGCACTGGAGGCGTGAGCCAGGTGATGCTCGACCGGCTGGATCTTGATTTTCTTCGGATCGAAGCCCAGTTGCTCGAGGCACCAGACAATCTTGTTGCGATAGCGCTTGTAGCGACGGTTGCCCATCAGGATCGCATCAAGTGCGCGATCCGGGGCGTACCAGTAACGCTTGGCGTAGTGCCAGCGGGCCTTGCCGAACAGGCTGATCGGGGCAAACGGGATCGCCACTACGTCAACGTCGGAAGGTTTGATGCCAGCCTGTTCCAGACAGAACTTCGCCGATTCGTAAGGCATGCGGTTCTTTGCATGTTTATCGCGTACGAAGCGCTCTTCTTCAGCAGCCGCGACCAGCTTGCCGTCGATGTACAAGGCTGCGGAAGGATCATGGCTAAGGGCGCCGGACAGGCCAAGAATCGTCAATGCCACAGGGGTCTAGCCTCTTAAGTCTGCATGCAGGCGACATGCGCCTGGAAATAATGTGTCCTCGCAAAAGGGCGAGAAACAGCTAAAGGGCGGGATTATAGCGTAAAGATGGCGGGAATGACCCAGAGGTTGTTTGACGCACAAAGTTCATATTCAACAGGACACAGCAAGCGACGACGACAAAAAGAACGATGTTTATAAAGCCTGTAGGTTTCAGGGAAGCATCCGACATGTTTTTCAGGTTGCTGGTGGGAAGCCGCATCACTAGTCTCTGGTGGTCGCTGCCAATTCAGCGACCGGGCGTCGCGGCCCGGATCAATCAAGGCGCATAGCGCCATCATTTCCTTTCAGTTGGCGCTTTTTTATCGTCTACTGCTTTGCGTTATGGCGGCTGTGCGCGGGATACCTTCGGGTATGCCGGGTTCCTTGATGCCCCGGTCCGCGAACCTGCGTACAGCTGCCACCTCCCATCGCGTCGCGGCGATCAGTGGCGGCTCCACTCATCAAGGAGCTTCACCATGCACAAAGTCACTCCAAATCCACCAGAAACCCCAAGCACTTCCCCCTACGCCTCCAACGACTCGAAAAAACTCCACGACGCCGCCGAACGGGCGCTGGATCACTACCTCAAACCACCATTCGACAAGGGCAACCTGCCCGATAAACGTCCCTCCAACATCTTCGCGGTGATCCCCGATCTGGATAATGAGACGCTGTTGGCGCACGCCTCGGAAACCCTCGCCTCGGTCAATGTGCTGGCGAGCGACCTGGCCTTCGAGCTTGAAGGCACCCGCCGACATGTAGCGCTGGCAATTCAGCAAATGATCTCGTTGGGGGAATTGTTGGTGAACCGGGCACTGGATAATTTCGATCAGCCAGAGGCGCCGTAACACGCACGGTGGGGTGGGCCGCCCGGTCCGCCCCACCGTTTTGATCTGTATATATCCGCGAACGATCAAACGAGATCTAAGCCGTACGCGCTCCAACCACTCAGGCCGGCCGGTAGGCCGCCGTGCTTTGCTGTTGATCTTGATCCGCCCGCCCCTATCGGGAGGCCGAGTGGAGGTGTTCATCAGGGGGTGGGCGCGCAGCGCCGTACGGCGCAGCCGGACACATCGAGAGGAGGTCGTCGCGAAGCAGACCGTAGGCGATGCCCCCTGATGGACACCGGAGTGAGGGGACGCCGAGCCTAGGCGAGGTGCCGTACGCTTGGGGCGAGCGTTTTTTTGCTTACTTTTTTTAGGCGCTTGTAAAAAAAGTGAGTCGCCGTCAGGCGAAACCGCAAGCGGCCGTTACCGCAGGAATGGATATGTACACCTGCAAGAGGTTGGTCGGCTGTCAGGCCGTCATCGCGAGCAAGCTCAGCTCCCACAGTAGATCTATGTACATCTGCAAGAGATGGGTCGGCTGTCAGGCCGCCATCGCGAGCAAGCTCGGCTCCCACAGTAGATCTATGTACATCTGCAAGAGATGGGTCGGCTGTCAGGCCGCCATCGCGAGCAAGCTCGGCTCCCACAGTAGATCTATGTACATCTGCGAGAGGTTGGTCGGCTGTCAGGCCGCCATCGCGAGCAAGCTCAGCGCCTACACATTCTTGGGCAAACGCTGATCAATCACCCGATACAGCGCACTGCCCTCAGGCCAGTTACGCATAAACCGCGCCCGATCCCGAGCATACGCCGGAGCAAAACTACTCAGCGAACCGTGCTGACACATCGAATCCAGATCGATCAACGACCAGCGATCCTTGTCCCAAAACAGATTATGCCCCTTGAAATCCCCATGACTGATCCGCTCGCGAATCAGCTCGGCAAACAAATGATCCAGCGCCAGCAACTCAGCTTCAGGCGCCTCACCACTCTCAACGAACGGCGCAAAGCGCTCAATAATGTCCGGCCCCGAAAGGTACTCGGTAATCAGATAAGCCCGACTGCGCAGCCAGAAAAAACGCTTCTCCAACAGCGCCAACGGCTTGGGCGTAGCGATACCGAGGAACCCCAGGCGATGCCCCTCGCGCCATGAATGCCAGGCGCGACTCGGGCGCCAGAAGCGCTTGAACCAATGGGCAACGCCCTTGATGTTGTAGCGCTTGACCAGCAGCGTGCGCCCCGCCACCTCGACCTTGCCAACACTCGCCGCACCACCGGTCTTGTACAGATGCCCCTGATCGAGCAACGCATCGGCCTGCGCCAATACCGGCAACATGGCCGCTTCTTCCTCGCGACGAATCGCGCGCAATCCGAACGCCCCGCGCTGCACACTGAACAACGTGCATTCGCGGCCGACCTTGATCAGGAAGTCTTTCAAACGCCAACTGCGGACCTTGTCGACCTGCTTCTGCAAAGCTTCCAGTGGCAAGGCATGCTCGCCGTTGCTCAACAGGTAATACACCAGCAATTCTTCGATGAACGGCTCAAGCGACTTGGGCAGTTGAGCGAAAAACACCCCGAGGTTCTCCAGGACTTTCTGTCGAGACAAAGGCTGACCAGCCTGCTCGACCCGAATACCCGCACCGTCGATCAAGTACAGCTGGCCGTCGTGGCGCAGCAGGTTGTCCAGATGCAAGTCTTCCTGCCACAAGCCCTTGCTGTGCAATTGACCAATGGCGGCCAGCGCCTCGGCCAACACCGCGGCTTGCTCGTCCGCCAGCGCCGGCAGCGCTTCGACCTGCTTCCAGGCATCGCCGAGGCTTTCAGCGCCTTCGAGGAAATCGAACAGCAGCCAGCCGCCCTCGCCATCCTTCAGGCCATCGGCCAGCAGCCTCGGTGTGGTCAGGCCTTGAGCGGCGAGCAGACGGACACCGTCCAGCTCACGCTGAAAATGCCGCGCTGCCTTGCTGCCCACCAACAGTTTGGCCAGCACCGGACGCCCGCGCCAAACAGCGGCGCCCACGTAACGCTGGCCCGGCAAAACCCGCAACACGCTGAGCAGTTGCAACTGCGCCGGGCCTGCGGCGTCCGCCAGCTCGATGCTCAATGGCAAGCCTGGCGTACGACCGGCGCTTTTCAGTTCAGACAAACGCATCAACGCGTCTCCTTGTGGCTGCGTCGAGCGATCAGGCGCTGCACCCAACGCTCGACCTGCGGGCTATTCGCCGACTGATTCAGATAAGTTGCCAGCAACAGCCGCACCTCCTCGCAGGTCCAGACCGGCGCCCGGCGTACCAACGGCTCCAGATCCTTGATCCGGTCGCGCTGACCAAACAGCAGCGGCCGGGTTTTCTCCAGATCGATCAGTTGCGCCTGATAACCATCGCCAGCAGGCCGCAAAAAAATGTGCTTGGGATAAAAGCAGCCGTGCACTTGACCCACATCGTGCAGCCGACGTGCAAGCCGCGCACAGGCACGCAGAATCCCCGCCTGCTGCGCATCACTGAGACCCGACCACTGCTCCAGCAGCGAATCCAGATCATTCCAGCCGTCCAGTGCACGCGTCAGCAGAATCGCACGAACTTCACCCTCTAGCTTGCGCTCACCAAAAAATACCGCCTGCAGCGCTGGAATTCCCAACTGTTGGTAGCGGCTGATGTTACGAAACTCACGGGCAAAACTGGGCTCGCCAAACGGCCGGAACAAGGACCGCGTCAAGTAGTTGCTCTGTCGTTTGAGGTAGTAACCATTACCCTCAAGATCCAGCCTGAAAACGCTGCTCCAACCGTCTTGTGACGTGTTCGGCTCATCCACTGCATCGAGCCGCCTGGTCCATAGGGCATCGAACCCGTCGAGGCCATGACGCTCCAGCAGTTCGCGGTCGTCAGTGGCCAGAAAATCAGTCATTCGTATCCCTTGAGAGTCTCACGCTCTTCCGGTTCCGGCGCGTGTCGAAGGCCTTGAGTCGAGACTCTTGGCGGTACAGCAGTTTCAGGCTCCATCCCCACCATCAGAGCGCATCTCCATAGCGCTGCTTGCGTTCATAAAGCTTGTTGGCCTTGCCCTCGAGCCACGCCAGCAACGACGCTTCCTCACGCAAAATCTGACGCAAGGGTTGCTGGAAGTAACCTTTGAGGAAACGCAGCTTGTCGCGACGCGTCAGGCCGATATCCAGCGCCGAGAAATACAACGCCGCCAGATCCTTGTTACGCCAGCGCCGGGTGATCGCCCGACGGGTCTGGGCACGGTGCAAATCAATCACCGAGAGCTTGAAGTCGTCGGCTGTCACCGGTTTATCAGTGTGCAGCAGAAAGTGGCAGATGTAGCAGTCGCGGTGGTTGACCCCGGCACGGTGCATCATGCCGGTCATGCGCGCCACTTCGGCGATCAGCGCACGCTTGAGTTTTGGCTCCGGCGGCTGCTTGACCCAATCGATGCTGAAGTCTTCCAGGCTGACAGTCGGCGCCAGCTCTTCGGTGACAATGAACGAGTGCTGGTCCGCCGGGTTGCTGCCGCGCTCGCCGTAAGCCACGGCGGTCATGGTCGGCACGCCGACTTCCTGCAAACGCTGGATAGCCCGCCATTCCTGGCCGGCACCGAGTACCGGCAGCTTGGCGGTGAGCAGGTTCTTGAATATTTCGCCCCAGCCAATGCCGCGGTGAATTTTCACAAAGAAGCCGTTCCCGGCCACTTCGGTGCGCAGGGTCCGGCGAGCTTCGAGCTCACGGTACACCTCGCCCTTCAGGCCTTCGACTTCGGTGAACGCATCGCGTCCGGCCCAAAGGCTCTTGAACGGTTCGGCAAGAATCAACTTCATCAGTGTTGCTCCGCCAGAATCACATCCGCCGCGTGCTGCGGCATGCTGTAGAGATCGGCCGTGTCAGCGAAGACCAAGCCATTACGGCTCCAGGCCGCACGCGCTGCGTCATCGCTCAACATGGTCGTCAGGTACTGCGTGAGTTGCGCCTGTTCGAACGGTTCGTCCAGCACCAGGCCACTGTCGGCCTCAGCGATGTAATGCGCGTAACCGCACACCGCACTGACCAGCACCGGCAAGCCCGCTACCAGCGCTTCAAGCAATACCGTCCCGGTATTTTCGTTGTACGCCGGGTGGATCAACAGGTCGGCACCGAGCAGGAAACGCGGGATATCGCTGCGGCCCTTGAGGAACTGCACGTTATCGCCGAGCCCCAACGTGGCACTCTGTAGCTGGAATACTTTGGGGTCGTCCTGGCCAATTACAAACAGCCGGGTACGTTTACGCAGTTCCGCTGGCAACGCGGCCAGCGCCTTGAGGCTGCGATCGACACCTTTGGTCTTGAACCCGGACCCGATCTGCACCAGCAACAAGTCATCGTCAGCCAGGGAAAATTCGCGACGGAATTCAGCGCGAATTTCAGCGGCATTGGCCGGCGCACGCCGGTCCAGGGCAATGCCCGGTGGCAGCAGATGGAAGCGCTCAAGCGGCGTGTCGTAATGCTTGATGAACAGCGGCTGCTGGACTTCGGAAATCATCAGGACTTCGGTTTTCGCATCCTTGGCGAACACCGCGCGCTCGTACTCGGCGAAGTGCCGGTAGCGACCCCAGCGCCGATAGAGAGCATTGCGCAGGGTCTGCGCCTTGTCCTCGAAACAACCATCCGCAGCGTAGTAGACGTCGAGCCCCGGCATTTTGTTGAAGCCGATCAGCCGGTCCACCGGACGCTTGGCCAGGTCGGCTTCCATCCAGGCACTCAGCTTTTCGTTTCGCCGATGGTTGAAGATCGCCTTGACCGGCGCCACCAGCACTTCGAAACCCGGCGGCACATCGCCTTCCCAGATCAGCGTGTAAACGCGGATCTGATGCCCGCGCTGCTGACATTCCAGGGCGATGCGCATGAAATCGCGCTGCAATCCGCCAAACGGAAAATATTTGTAAAGGACAAAAGCCAGTTGCATCAGCGCAGCTCCTCAGCCAGTAGCGGCGGCTGCAAAAGCGTGCTTAAACGGCTCGCGACACGCTCGGGGTTCAGGCGAGTGAAGCACAATGGCCACTCGCGCTTGAGATCGAATCGACGCTGATCTTCAGCGGTCGGTTGGTAAGAACATTTCTTTTGCATGCATGGCGCACACGGGAAGTCGCTCGCCAGGTGCACCTGACTTTTGCCATAGGCACCGGTCAGGCCCGGATTGGTCGGGCCGAACAACGATATCGTCGGCACGTCCAGCGCAGCGGCCAGATGACCGAGACCGGTGTCGACTGCCACGCAGGCTTGCGCACCGGCCAGCACTTTGGCGACGCCGGCCAGGTTCAATTTGGGCAGCACTTCGGCATTCCGCAGACCTTGGGCGATGCGCTCGGCCCGGGCCTTTTCGGCCGGGTTGCCCCACGGAAGTTTCACCGCCATGCCGAGGTGGCCCATGCGTTCGGCCAACTCACGCCAATAAGCTTCCGGCCAGTGCTTGGTGTCCCACGTAGTGCCGTGCAGAAACAGCACGTAAGGATTCTTGCGCGGCAGCTCGACCAACCGCTCGACGTTCAGGCCATAGTCGCCCAACCCTTGCGGCAGGTCGTAACCCAGCGCCACGGCGAACAACTGACGCAGTCGTTCCACGGCGTGTTGCCCACGGGCTACCGCCAGACGTCGGGAATAAAACCGCGCGGCAATGGGCTCACGGGCCGAGTTCTTGTCCAGCCCGGCTACCGGCGCGCGGACGTAACGGGTCAGCCAGGCGCTTTTGAGCAGGCCCTGGGCATCGATCACCAGATCGTATTTGGTCGCACGAACGTTTTGCTTGAAGCGTTTCCACTCGCCGCTTTTGAGGGTTTGCCAGAGGTTCTTGCGCCAGCGACGGATCGCCACCGGAATCACCTTGCCAACCGCCGGGTGCCAGCTCGGGATCTCGGCGAAGCCTTCTTCCACTACCCAGTCGAACTTGATGCCCGGGATCGCCCGTGCCGCGTCGGTCAACGCCGGCAACGCATGAATCACATCGCCCAGCGAGGAAGTCTTGATCAACAGTACCCGCAACTTAACGGACCTCGACCGGAGCGCCTTGCAGGCGTTCTAACGCTTCGTTCACCGGTTGCGGCGTGAGCTGGCGCAAGCAGTTGTAATGACCGAAACGGCAGGTACGATCGAAACACGGGCTGCACTCGATACCCAGGCGAACGATCTCGACCTTCTCGGCCAGCGGCGGCGTGAAGCCCGGCGACGTCGAGCCGTAGACCGCTACCAGCGGGCGGTTCAGCGCTGCCGCGACGTGCATCAGGCCGGAGTCGTTGGACACCACTGAATCGGCGCAGGACAGCAAGTCGATGGCCTCGGCCAGCGAAGTAGCGCCGCTGAGGTTCACCGACTCTTCACGCAGGCCCGGAATCAGTCGCGAGCGAATGTCTTCGCCAACCGCGTGATCGTTCTTCGAACCGAACAGCCAGACTTGCCAGCCCTCGCGGATTTTCGCTTCGGCGACCTTGGCGTAGTGCTCCGACGGCCAGCGCTTGGACTCGCCGAATTCGGCACCCGGGCACAGCGCCAGCACCGGACGATCAAGGGCCAGATCGAACTTGGCCAGCGCAGCGTCGCGGCTGCCCGGGTCGATTTGCAGGCTCGGGCGCGGATACGGCTTGGGCAACTCGGCGCCCGGCTCATAGGCGAGCGCCATGAAGCGCTCGATCATCAGCGGGTAACGCTCTTTATCGAGGGTGCGCACATCGTTGAGCAGGCCGTAACGAAACTCGCCACGCCAACCGGTGCGTTTCGGGGTGCCGGCAAAGAACGGCACCAGTGCCGATTTCAGCGAATTGGGCAGCAAAATCGCCTGATCGTACTGGCCAGCCAGGGACTTGCCGATCCGCCGCCGTGTTGCCAGCTCCAGCACGCCGTGGCCGAGCGGAAAGCTCAAGGCCTGACGCACTTCGGGCATCCGCTCAAGGATCGGCCGACTCCACTCGGGGGCCAGCACGTCGATTTCGCACTGAGGATGACGCTGTTTCAGGCACTGAAAGAGTGTCTGCGCCATCACCATGTCACCGACCCAACTGGGCCCAACGATCAGAATTTTCATAGTTATCCACAAACGAATAAGGGAGGCATAAGCCTCCCCGCCTCGATAATTACTGTGGGAGCAGGCTTGCTCCCAGCGGCGTTCCGACGATAGGGTCATCACATTCAACATTGATGTCGACTGTCATTGTGCTATCGCGAACATGCTCGCTCCCACATCAAGAGTTGTTTCGTCCATGACTTCGAGTTCAGCTTAACCCCAGCTCGCGCCAGATCCGCAACACTTCGCGTCGCTCGGCCACAAACTGGTCCCCCGGAATCACCCCGGCCTCATTCTGCAGGGCCTGGCGGTGGGCCGCCGCGCGGTAGGTTTTATAGGCCTCACGCAGCAGGCTGGCGTCTTCGGCGGGCATCAACCCGACTTCCTCCAGACCTTCCAGGATGCGGATGTTATCCGTATAGCGGAGCAGCGAAGGGTGCGTGTCAGACCACGCCAACGCGGCGTATTGCACCATAAATTCAATATCGACGATACCACCGGCGTCCTGCTTGAGGTCGAACGGCGCAGTGGCTTCGAAGGCGTTTGGCGCGGTCCCGGCAGCGGTGCCCTTGCTCCCCAGGTTGTCGCGCATCTTGGCGCGCATCTCACTGACTTCCTGACGCAGCTTGGGTAAATCGCGTGCCCGGCCCAGAACCTTCGCCCGGACTTTCTCGAAGGCCTGGCCGACATCCTGACTGCCGACCAGCACCCGCGCCCGCACCAGCGCCTGATGCTCCCAGGTCCAGGCTTCGTTTTCCTGATAGCGCTCGAACGCCCCCAACGAACTGACCAACAGCCCCGACGCGCCGGAAGGGCGCAGGCGCATATCGACTTCGTACAACTGGCCGGAGTTGGTCTGGGTGGTCAGCAAATGGATGATCCGCTGCCCCAGCCGGGTGAAGAACTGCGCGCCGTCGATCGGTTTCGCACCGTCGGTTTCCGCTTGCGGATCACCATCGTGGATGAACACCAGGTCGAGGTCCGAACCATGCCCCAGCTCCAGACCGCCGACCTTGCCGTAACCGACAATGACGAACCCCGGGTCGCACAAAGTTCCGTCGGAACGCTGCGGCGAGCCGTACTTGGCGACCGTTTGACGCCAAGCCAGGGCCAGCACTTGCTCCAGAATGGCTTCGGCGAGCCAGGTCAGGTAGTCGCTGACTTTCATCAGCGGCAGACTACCGGCGATTTCCGAGGCCGCCACCCGCAGGCGGTGCGCCAGCTTGAAGTGCCGCAAGGCTTCCATCTGTTGTTCGAGATCATCCTCGGGAATCCGCGTCAGCCGCTCGCGCAATTCGGCGGCCAGCTCCGGCGCCAACGGTGGCTTGAACAGCCGCCCCTCGTTGAGCAGTTCGTCGAGCAACAACGGAAAACGGGTGATCTGTTCGGCAATCCACGGGCTGGCCGCGCATAAGGTCATCAGCCGCCGTAGCGCACCAGGGTTCTCGGTGAGCAGTACCAGGTAAGCCGAGCGCCGAGCCACCGCTTCAACCAACGGCAACACACGTTCCAGCACCAGGTCCGGGCTGGCGTGTTCAACCGCTTGCGCCAGCAAACGCGGAATAAAGGCATCGAGCCGTTCGCGCCCCAGACGTTGCATCGCCCGCAATTGCGGACTGCTGCGCAGGCTGGCGAGCGTTTTCAGGGCCTTGGGCGCATCGACAAAACCACCCTCTTCCAACTGACGGCAAGCGGCCTCTTCATCCTGGGCTTCCTCCCAGAGCGGCAACCACTCACCGCCGACCACCACTTCGCTCTCCTCGCCGTCCTCTTCATCCGGGTCAGCGATCACTTGACGGAAGTGCCAGTCGACCCGGCCGCGCCAGTACATCAGTTGTTCATGGAACGCTGTCCAATTGGCAAAACCCAACATAAAGGCAATGCGCGCCTGATCTCGCTCATCATGCGGGAGCATTTGCGTCTGCCGGTCGGCAATCGCCTGGATCGCATGCTCGGTGTAGCGCAGGAATTCGTAACCTTCGCGCAGCTCGCTGATCACCGCCGGCGGCAGGTAACCTTGCCCTTCCAGCGTGCTGAGTACTTTTAATAGAGGACGCTGCTGCAAACTCAGGTCGCGCCCCCCGTGAATCAGCTGAAAGGCCTGCGCGATAAATTCAACCTCGCGAATGCCGCCAGAGCCGAGCTTGATGTTGTCGGCCATGCCTTTGCGCCGGACTTCCTGCTGAATCAGCTGCTTCATGGTGCGCAGCGCTTCGATGGCCGAGAAATCCAGATATCGCCGGTAAACGAATGGCCGCAGCATGTCGAGCAATTGCGCGCCCGCCGCCTGATCACCGGCCACCACCCGCGCCTTGATCATTGCGTAACGCTCCCAGTCGCGCCCCTGGTCCTGGTAGTACTGCTCCAGCGCATTGAAGCTGAGCACCAGCGCGCCGGATGAACCGTACGGCCGCAAGCGCATGTCGACACGGAAGACAAAACCGTCGACGGTCATCGGGTCCAGCGCCTTGATCAACCGCTGGCCCAGACGAATGAAAAACTCCTGGTTGTCCAGCGCACGCTTCACGCCAACCGTTTCGCCACCTTCGGGGTAGGCGAAGATCAAATCGATGTCCGACGACAGGTTGAGCTCCACTGCGCCAAGCTTGCCCATCCCGAGGATGACCATTTGCTGCGGTTCGCCGCTGCGCCGCCCGGTGGGTGTACCGAACTGCTGGCAATGGCGCTGATACAACCATTGATAAGCCTGATCGATACTCGCATCGGCCATGTCCGAGAGGTCACGGCAGGTCTGGATCAGATCGGCCTGGCGGGTCAGGTCGCGCCAGATAATCCGCACTTGCTGACGGTTGCGCTGCCGGCGTAATACGCGACCCAACTCATCGTCGGTGGTGGCCGTCTGCACCGCAGCGGCGATCTGTGCGCACAATTCACCGGAGGTGAAACTTCGGTCGAGTTCGCCGGACTGCACAAGCTCAAGCAACATCAAAGGGTCACGCAGGCTCTGCTCAATGACGAAATCGCTGGCCGCTGTCACTCGGGCAAACGCTGCCCAGCGTTCTGGCGACCAGGTCGACAGGCCATGATCATCGTCAAACAGGGCAACAGCGGCACGGAACGACTGCTCGGCGCGGCTGGCAAGCGGAAGCAGAATGGCCGGCAGTTCGGCAAGCGAAGGAAGGCTCATGGTCTATCCTTGATCGGCGTAGAAAGGGCTGTCTGTAGTGAATTCATGAAATGCACTACGCAAAGGACTGTCGAACAAAAGTTAGAAATAGCTGAAATTTCGGTTTTTTTGGCAGCCAGCATCAAACTTCCACCTATCTCGGTTAGCTAAAGACCAACAGTAACGATTATTCTCACAACGCAGCAGGAGGCCACACGCCCGTCTTCTGTAGTTTTACTACTCGTATATACATTCGAAAGGCTGAAATGGCCGACGATTTGTAGTAAAACTACACGCCGCCGAATCAACCTCCGGCATTCCAAGAATTTATAACGTCTGCCCACAAGGCCAGTCGCTAACTCAGGCAACCGATTCTGGAAGCCTTTCCGCCCTGGAGCAAGCCATGCAAGACCTCGATCCCGTCGAAACCCAGGAATGGCTGGACGCCCTGGAATCGGTTCTCGACAAAGAAGGCGAAGACCGTGCTCACTATCTGATGACCCGTATGGGCGAACTCGCAACCCGTAGCGGTTCGCAATTGCCTTACGCCATCACCACGCCATACCGCAACACCATTCCCGTTACCCACGAAGCACGCATGCCTGGCGACCTGTTCATGGAACGCCGCATTCGCTCGCTGGTACGCTGGAACGCGATGGCCATGGTGATGCGTACGAACCTGAAAGATTCTGACCTGGGCGGTCACATCTCCAGCTTCGCCTCCAGCGCAACCCTGTACGACATTGGCTTCAACTATTTCTTCCAGGCCCCGACCGACGAACACGGCGGCGACCTGATCTACTTCCAGGGCCACACCTCGCCAGGCGTTTACGCCCGTGCATTCATGGAAGGCCGCATCACCGAAGACCAGATGAACAACTTCCGCCAGGAAGTCGATGGCAACGGTCTGTCGTCCTACCCGCACCCTTGGCTGATGCCTGATTTCTGGCAGTTCCCGACGGTATCGATGGGTCTGGGCCCGATCCAGGCGATCTACCAGGCACGCTTCATGAAGTACCTGGAAGCCCGCGGCTTCATCCCTGAAGGCAAGCAAAAAGTCTGGTGCTTCCTGGGCGACGGCGAGTGCGACGAGCCGGAATCCCTGGGTGCGATCTCGCTGGCTGGCCGCGAGAAGCTCGACAACCTGATCTTCGTCATCAACTGCAACCTGCAGCGCCTCGACGGCCCGGTTCGCGGCAACGGCAAGATCATCCAGGAACTCGAAGGCGTGTTCCGCGGTGCCCAGTGGAACGTGACCAAGGTCATCTGGGGCCGTTTCTGGGACCCACTGCTGGCCAAAGACGTCGACGGTATCCTGCAACGCCGGATGGACGAAGTCATCGACGGCGAGTACCAGAACTACAAAGCCAAAGACGGCGCGTTCGTGCGTGAACACTTCTTCAACTCGCCAGAACTCAAGGCGATGGTTGCCGATCTGTCCGACGACGAGATCTGGAAGCTCAACCGTGGCGGCCACGACCCGTACAAGGTCTACGCGGCGTACCACGAAGCGGTCAACCACAAAGAACAACCGACCGTCATCCTGGCCAAGACCATCAAAGGTTATGGCACCGGTGCCGGCGAAGCGAAAAACACCGCGCACAACACCAAGAAAGTCGATGTCGACAGCCTGAAGTTGTTCCGTGACCGCTTCGACATTCCGGTCAAAGACGAAGAACTGGAAAACCTGCCATTCTTCAAACCGGAGCCAAACAGCGCCGAAGCCCGCTACCTGAGCGAGCGCCGCACTGCACTGGGCGGTTTCGTGCCACAGCGCCGCGCGCAGAGCTTCAGCGTGCCGACACCATCGCTCGATACCCTCAAGGCGATCCTCGACGGCTCGGGCGACCGTGAAATTTCCACCACCATGGCCTTCGTGCGGATCCTCGCGCAGCTGGTCAAGGACAAGGACATCGGCCCGCGCATCGTCCCGATTATCCCGGACGAAGCCCGTACCTTCGGTATGGAAGGCATGTTCCGTCAGTTGGGCATCTACTCGTCCGTCGGCCAGCTCTACGAGCCAGTCGATAAAGACCAGGTGATGTTCTACAAGGAAGACAAGAAGGGCCAGATCCTCGAAGAAGGCATCAACGAAGCGGGCGCCATGAGCTCCTTCATCGCTGCCGGTACTTCGTACTCCAGCCATAACCAGCCAATGCTGCCGTTCTACATCTTCTACTCGATGTTCGGCTTCCAGCGTATCGGCGACCTGGCCTGGGCCGCTGGCGACAGCCGTACCCGCGGTTTCCTGATCGGCGGCACCGCCGGCCGGACCACGCTGAACGGCGAAGGCCTGCAACACGAAGACGGTCACAGCCACATTCTGGCCGCTACCATCCCGAACTGCCGCACCTTTGATCCAACCTACGGCTACGAGCTGGCGGTGATCATCCAGGACGGCATGAAGAAGATGACCGAAGAGCAGCAGGACGTTTTCTACTACATCACCGTGATGAACGAGTCCTACCAGCAGCCAGCCATGCCGGCCGGCGTGGAAGAAGGCATCATCAAGGGCATGTACCTGCTCGAAGAAGACAACCGCGAAGCGGCGCACCACGTTCAGCTGATGGGCTCCGGCACCATCCTGCGTGAAGTTCGTGAAGCGGCGAAGATTCTGCGTGAAGAGTTCAACGTCGGCGCTGACGTGTGGAGCGTTACCAGCTTCAACGAACTGCGTCGTGATGGCCTGGCCGTAGAGCGCACCAATCGCCTGCACCCTGGCCAGAAGCCTAAGCGCAGCTACGTTGAAGACTGCCTGATCGGCCGTAAAGGTCCGGTCATCGCGTCGACCGACTACATGAAGCTGTTCGCCGAGCAGATCCGTCAGTGGGTTCCGTCCAAGGAATTCAAAGTGCTGGGCACCGACGGTTTCGGCCGCAGCGACAGCCGCAAGAAACTGCGTCATTTCTTCGAAGTCGACCGTCATTTCGTGGTGTTGGCAGCCCTTGAAGCGCTGGCTGACCGTGGTGACATCGAACCTAAGGTGGTGGCTGAAGCCATCGTCAAGTTCGGTATCAACCCGGAAAAACGCAACCCACTGGACTGCTGAGGAGAGACTCTGTGAGCGAACTCATTCGCGTACCTGACATCGGCAGCGGTGAAGGTGAAGTAATTGAATTGCTGGTCAAGGTCGGTGATCGCATCGAAGCTGACCAGAGCCTGCTGACACTTGAGTCGGACAAGGCGAGCATGGAGATTCCAGCCCCCAAGGCCGGCGTCATCAAGAGCCTGAAAGTGAAGCTGGGCGATCGCCTGAAAGAAGGCGACGAGCTGATGGAACTGGAAGTCGAGGGTGCCGCTGCGGCACCTGCGGCTCCGGCCGCTGCACCTGCGGCCGCTGCAGCACCTGCTGCTGCACCGGCACCGCAAGCTGCTCCAGCACCAGCCGCTGCGCCTGCTGCTGCCACTGTTCAGGACATTCACGTCCCGGACATCGGCTCGTCGGGCAAGGCCAAGATCATCGAAGTACTGGTCAAGGTTGGCGACACCGTTGAGGCTGATCAATCGCTGATCACCCTGGAGTCTGACAAGGCCAGCATGGAAATCCCTTCGCCGGCTGCCGGCGTAGTGGAAAGCATCGCGGTCAAGCTCGAAGACGAAGTCGGCACTGGCGACTTTATCCTCAAGCTGAAAGTGGCAGGCGCTGCGGCACCTGCTGCGCCAGCACCAGCTGCCGCTGCCCCGGCTCAAGCCGCTGCGCCTGCCGCTGCTGCTGCTGCACCTGTTGCAAAAACCGAGGCCGCCGCTCCGGCGCCGGTATCTGCTCCAGCGCCAAGCGGTGCCAAGGTTCACGCAGGCCCGGCGGTTCGTCAGCTGGCCCGTGAGTTCGGCGTCGAGCTGAACGCGGTGAGCCCGAGTGGCCCACACGGTCGTGTGCTCAAGGAAGACGTGCAGGTTTACGTCAAAGCCATGATGCAGAAGGCCAAAGAAGCTCCAGCCGCAGGCGCAACCGGCGGTGCCGGTATTCCGCCGATTCCGGTCGTGGACTTCAGCCGCTTCGGTGAAATCGAAGAAGTGCCGATGACCCGCCTGATGCAGGCTGGCGCCGCCAACCTGCACCGCAGCTGGCTGAACGTGCCTCACGTGACCCAGTTCGATTCGGCTGACATCACTGAGCTGGAAGCTTTCCGTGTCGCACAGAAAGCCGTGGCCGAGAAGGCTGGCGTCAAGCTGACCGTACTGCCACTGCTGCTCAAGTCCTGCGCGCACCTGCTCAAGGAGCTGCCGGACTTCAACAGCTCGCTGGCGCCAAGCGGCAAAGCGATCATCCGCAAGAAATACGTGAACATCGGCTTCGCCGTCGACACTCCTGAAGGCCTGCTGGTACCGGTCATCAAGAACGTCGACCAGAAGAGCCTGCTGCAACTGGCTGCCGAAGCCGCTTCCCTGGCTGAAAAAGCCCGGACCAAGAAGCTCTCGGCAGACGAGATGCAAGGTGCCTGCTTCACGATTTCCAGCCTCGGACACATTGGCGGCACCGGCTTCACGCCGATCGTCAACGCGCCGGAAGTGGCGATCCTCGGTGTTTCCAAGGCAACCATCCAGCCAGTCTGGGACGGTAAAGCCTTCCAGCCGAAACTGATGCTGCCACTGTCGCTGTCCTACGATCACCGTGTGATCAACGGCGCAGCTGCTGCACGCTTCACCAAGCGTCTGAGCGACCTGCTGGGCGACATCCGCACCATTCTGCTGTAAAGACCGAGCGGCCCTCCTTCACCGGAGGGCCACTCGCGCTCCACGTTTTCCGAGCGCCACGCTCGTACCTCAACCCCGCCAATTTGGCGGGGCTTTTTTTTGCCCGGAAAAACACCCGTCACTTAAGCATGCGTCAACGTTCGATCACGCGTTGTATGTATTCCTACCGCCGATAGCAGTCGAGACTACTTTCGTGGCTTATTCAGACCACAGCCAAAGTCCACTTACCTATCAATATTTATCACCTGACGAACAATAGGATAGTGCCAACAAAGCACACTGACTGCTTTCACAAAACACTGTAACTTTCACCGCTACATTTCGAACGGATTCGAAAATGTTTAAACCGACTGTCGGCCCGATTATTGGCCATACCACAACTAACCATGTGCGCATTTTTTTACGCGGCGATATAGAAAACAATGCCCCAGCCTTTGCGGGGATACGTTATCGCCGCGCCGATGATACTCACTGGCCCACCGGTCAGTTTGTTGCGTTAACAGCACTTCGCGACCTGTCCGACGTTATTGCGCTCAACAACCTCGACGCCGATACCGCCTATGAGTACCAGGCTGGCTGGTTCAGTACCATGAGCCCGGTACACACCGTGGAAACGGTGCAAGAGCTACTCCTGCAATGGCCGAAAGAGATCTACCGCTTTCGCACCGCCTCAAGCAAAACCACTGCAGCACGCGGCTATATCGTTGGCTCATGCCGCTACCTGCGCATGACAGCGGGCAAGCCGTCGGCACCCGCCAAGGGCGACCGGATTTTTGCCGCCATCGGCGCCCTGACTGAAACGGCATCGCCACCGATCAGCGCCTTGTTGATGACGGGTGACCAGGTTTATCTGGATGACCTGAACATAATCGCCCCCGACCGGGAATACACGGACATTCTCGGCAAGTATCGAGCCGCTTTTTCCCAGCCACATATAAAGAAGGTAATGGCATCCCTTGCGACTTACATGATCCTCGATGACCACGAAATAGAAGACAACTGGCCCGCCAACGAAAGCGCAGACGACAAACTTCTCTACACCAACGCAATGGCCGCGTATGAGTTATATCAGGCCAGTCATAGCCCTGTTCATGAGTTACTGCCCAACGGGCAACCCAGTCGCGAACTAAAACATTACTGGTATCAGTTTTCCGAAGGGGATATCGAATGGTTCGTGACCGACAGTCGAACCCGACGCACGCTCGCGGCCGATGACCGACGTATCCTCGATGCGGAGCAGGAACACACCTTGTTCAAATGGCTGATCAACAGCCCGGCACGGGTCAAGTTCGTGGTCACCAGCGTGATGCTCTACCCCGACCGCAAGCACTATGGCGACGACGCCTGGCAAGCCTTTCCCGAGCAGCGCCTGCGTCTGCTGGAAACCATCCGGACCCACAAGATCAAGAACGTCATCATCGTTTCCGGTGATGTTCATGGTTCGCTCACCAGCCGCCTGAGTCACAGCGAAGACCCGGACTTCGAGGTTCACACCATCGTCTCGTCGCCTCTGTGCAACAGCGCACTGCTGCCCTACGCCAAAGCCTCGACCTTCGTACTCGACCAGCCACTGGTGCGGACTGCCGCGGGCGACTATTACCACCAACTGACCAGTAACGTGGTCAGCCAGGATAACTTTGCGCACCTGGTGGTCGACGCACAGCAGATTCGCGTCGGTTATCACGACCGGGAGGGCAACCCTCTGCAATCGACAAACATTAAATTGCGTTAAGCCTGGAAAATATCGCAGCCTTCGGCAGCTCCCCCAAGGCGGCGATCTTTTCGCACTACCACATTACTTTCAGCCCCCGGCTGGAGAAAACCCCGCCCTCGCCGATACAGTCTTATAGCACTTAGCCTTCATCCTTACTTGTCAGTCAGTGCAGCATGATGCAACCTTGCCGCAGGCAACAGTAAAGAGGGCGCGAGCCCGGCGCGATCAGCATTTTCGAAGCGAGTTTCTTCCATGAAAAGCCATCCCGATGCCGCCAGCCGTATGGTGGCCGAGGTAGTGACGCAGTTGCCCGTGCCCTCGCGGCTCGGCATGCTGCGTTTCGAACGGCTGAATGAACCAAGCTGGGCGCTGCTGTTCCTTGACCCAAACTGCGAACGCCAGTTCGGTTTGCCCGCTGTCGAGCTGTGCGCTCTGGTCGGCTCACCCTATGCGAGCCTGATGGAGCCCGAAGCGCGCTATCAGTTGCACGATGCGATCCAGCAGCAATTGACCGCAAGCCCGCATTACCTGGTCCGCTACACGCTTCACACCGCCCAAGGCTCCCTCAGCCTGCTCGAATTGGGCGAAGCCTATAAACAACACAATCGCCACCTGCTACGCGGCTATCTGCTGGTGGTCGACGGTTTGTTTACCGATGATCCGCTGCTACCGGCGCTGGACCTGGAAACCCAGAACTCGCGCCTGCAGATTGCCCTGGAACTGAACCAGCGCGCCCAGCAGGAACAACTGCTGCACCTGGATCGCGTTCGCGCCCAGCAAGATCTGATCCTGCTGCTCGCCCGCCAGCGCTACAGCACCGGCAACTCCTTGCAAGAAGCCGCCGAACTGATCACCCGTAGCGCCTGCGACATCTATGAAATCGACTGCGCGAGCCTGTGGAACCTCGAAGGCCAGAAGCTGGTACCGATTTCCGCCTACCACCGCGACTCTCAAGAGCACTGGTTACCGGACGTGATTGACGCCAGCAACTTCCCGGATTACCTGGAAGCCTTGCACACCAGCCGCGCAATCGACGCCCACAATGCCATGCGCGACCCGCGCACCCGAAGCATGGCCGAGAGCCTGCGCCCGCGTGACATCAATGCCATGCTCGACGCCAGCATCCGTGTCGATGGTCAGGTAGTCGGCGTGCTGTGCCTGGAGCAAACCGGCATGACCCGCGCCTGGCAGTCGGACGAAATCGCCTTCGCCGGCGAGCTGGCCGACCAATTCGCCCAGGTCATCAACAACCACAACCGCCGCACTGCCACCAGCGCCCTGCACCTGTTCCAGCGCGCGGTCGAGCAAAGTGCCAACGCCTTTTTGCTGGTCAATTGCGACGGTGTGGTCGAGTACGTCAACCCGAGCTTCACGGCGATCACCCAGTACAGCACCGAAGAAGTCCACGGCCATCGGCTGTCGGAACTGCCGGCGCTGGAGAACCTCAGCGAATTACTGTTCGACGCGCCCTCAAGCCTGGCCAAGAGCAACAGCTGGCAGGGCGAGTTCAAGAGCCGGCGCAAAAACCTCGAACCCTACTGGGGCCAGTTGTCGATCTCCAAGGTCTACGGCGACAACCGTGAACTGACCCACTACATCGGCATCTACGAAGACATCACCCAGACCAAGCTCGCCCAGCAACGTATCGAGCGCCTGGCCTACACCGACAACCTGACCAACCTGGGCAACCGTCCGGCGTTCATCCGCAACCTCGACGAGCGTTTCGCCCGCGACAGCGACAGCCCGATCTGCCTGCTGCTGGTGGACATCGACAACTTCAAGCGGATCAATGACAGCCTCGGCCACCAGACCGGCGACAAACTGTTGATCAGCCTGGCCCGGCGACTGCGCAACAGCCTGAGCCCGAGCGGCAGCCTGGCGCGTTTCGCCAGTAACGAGTTCGCGGTGCTGCTCGACGACACCAGCCTTAAAGCCGGCCAACAGATCGCCAGCCAATTGTTGATGACGCTGGATAAACCGATGTTCGTCGACAACCAGTTGATCAGCGTCACGGGTTCCGTGGGGCTGGCTTGCGCACCGCTGCACGGCCGCGATCCGCAAACCCTGATGCGTAACGCGGGGCTCGCGCTGCACAAGGCCAAGGCCAACGGCAAACATCAGGTTCAGGTGTTTACCGAAGCGCTGAACGCCGAGGCCAGCTATAAGCTGTTTGTGGAAAACAACCTGCGCCGCGCCCTGACCCAGAACGAGCTGGACGTGTTCTACCAGCCCAAGCTGTGCCTGCGCTCCGGGCGCTTGCTGGGGATGGAAGCGTTACTGCGCTGGAACCATCCGGAAAAGGGCATGATCCGCCCGGATCAGTTCATCAGCGTCGCCGAAGAAACCGGCCTGATCATTCCCATCGGCAAATGGATTGCCCGCCAGGCATGTCGCATGAGCAAAGAGCTGACCGCCGCCGGGCTGGGTAATTTGCAGGTGGCGATCAACCTGTCGCCCAAGCAGTTTTCCGATCCGGACCTGGTGTCGTCGATTGCCAACATCCTCAAGGAAGAACAGCTGCCCGCGCGCTTGCTGGAGCTGGAACTGACCGAAGGCCTGCTGCTGGAAGCCACCGAAGATACGCACTTGCAGCTCGACCAACTCAAGCGTCTGGGCCTGACCCTGGCCATGGACGACTTCGGCACCGGTTACTCATCGCTCAGCTACCTGAAAAAATTCCCGATCGACATCATCAAGATCGATCGCAGCTTCATCCATGAAATCCCGGACAACCAGGACGACATGGAAATCACCTCGGCCGTGATCGCCATGGCCCATAATCTCAAGCTCAAAGTGGTCGCCGAAGGCATCGAAACCGCCGAACAACTGGCGTTCCTCCGTCGCCACCGTTGCGATGTCGGCCAGGGTTACCTGTTCGACCGGCCGATTCCGGGCGCCGAGCTGATCGAGAAGCTGAAACGCTATCCGCGTGGCCCAATCGCCTGACAGCGCTGTAACACTCGGGCACACTGTGGGTCTTATTGCGTATATCGCTCATCCCAACCTGACTGAGAGGACTGATCATGGTTCTGCGCTCGGAAATTCTGGTGAACAAAAACGTGCTCCCAACTAAAGAACAAGCTCTGCCTGGCCGCGAAACTCCGATAAAAGTGCCGGACGAACACTTCGTCAACGGCCATCCACTGCTGGGCCCGTTCCCGGGCAACGTGGATTTCGCGATCTTCGGCCTGGGTTGCTTCTGGGGCGCCGAGCGGCGCTTCTGGCAGCGCGAAGGTGTGTACAGCACGTCGGTGGGTTACGCCGGTGGCTTCACACCGAACCCGACCTACGAAGAAGTCTGCTCGGGCCTGACGGGCCACAGCGAAGTCGTGCTCGTGGTCTACGAGCCGGAAAAGGTCAGCTACGAACAATTGCTGGCGATGTTCTGGGAACTGCACAACCCGACGCAGGGTATGCGCCAGGGCAACGACATCGGCACTCAGTACCGCTCGGTGATCTACGCCACCAACCCAAGCCAACTGGCAGCGGCCAAGGCCAGCAAGGAAGTGTTCCAGGCTGAACTGACCAAGGCCGGCCTCGGCACCATCACCACTGAAATCGAAGAAGCCCCGACGTTTTACTACGCCGAGGCCTATCACCAGCAATACCTGGCGAAGAACCCGGAAGGGTATTGCGGGATTGGCGGCACGGGCGTGACCTGCCCGATTTGAGGGGTGAACGCAGTACCTGTAGCGAGGGAGCTTGCTCCCGCTGGGGCGCGAAGCGGCCCTGAAATCAGTGACAACGTTCTTTCAGATAGAACCTATATACCGATTTTACGACTGCTTCGCAGCCGAGCGGGAGCAAGCTCCCTCGCCACACATTACTCCGCGATCAACCAATCCATCTGCCACCCGCCCTGGGTCTGGCCGAGTTTCTTCGACAGCCACGGCAGCAACTCGCGCAACTCTTCCTCCAGCCCCCACGGCGGATTGGCAATCGCCAGCCCGGAACCATTCAGGCTGTTTGGCGTATCCAGCGGATGCACCAACAACTCCACGCGCAACAACTTCGGCGCACCGGTGCCCGCCAGGTCCTGGTAGAACCGACGCAACATGCGCTGGTCCTTCACCGGGTACCAGATCGCCGCCACGGTTTGACGCATCCGGCCAATCGCCTCTTTCAAAGACGCGGCACAACGCTGCATCTCGTCGAGTTTCTCGAACGGCGGATCAATCAGCATCAACCCACGCTTCTCCGGCACCGGCAACAAAGCCCGTGGCACGTGCCAGCCTTCGCCCAAGTGCACTTTGACCCGGCGATCGCCTTTCATGTTGTCCTTGAGCAACAGCCCGTCTTCCGGGTGCTTCTCGTTGAGCAACACCCGGTCCTGCGGACGGGTCAAACGCCGCGCCAACTCCGGCGAGCCAGGGTAGTAGCGCAACTCGCCATCCGGGTTCATCTCATGCAAGACCCGCATGTAATCGGCGGTCAGCGGCGGCAGATCCTGCTCGCCCCACAAGCGTGCGATGCCTTCCAGGTATTCACCGGTACGGCTCGCCTGATCGCCCTGCAGGTCATACAGACCAATGCCGGCGTGGGTGTCGAGATAGGCAAACGGCTGCTCCTTGCGCGACATCAAGGCGATGAGGCGGGTCAAGGTCAGGTGTTTGAACACATCGGCGTGATTGCCGGCGTGGAAGGCGTGACGATAATTCATGGCTGCTCCTGCGACGGAGGCGAAGTTTACCTTGTACTGCGCCGAACGTCAGGACCGCCTGTAGGAGCTGCCGAAGGCTGCGATCTTTTGGCGTCTGCAAGAACGCCGGATCAAAAGATCGCAGCCTGCGGCAGCTCCTACAAGTGATCTGAGCAGAACTGAAAAATATGTAGATACCCATGGCCTGCCGGCGATCGAGCGCGAAGCGGTCGTAAATCTACAATCTCATTCCGCCAAATGCTCATACACCTATTACCGTTGCAATAGTTCGGACTGATAGCGCATCAAACACTCCAAAAGCACCTGCATAAATTGACGTTGATCTTCAACATCTTCATCAAAATAAGTCGTTATTTTGGTGAAGATGGAGTCAAAGTTCTCATCGGTACCCAGGTAGTATTTCAATGTGTCGATATACCACTCTCGATCACCATCACTAAAGGAAATAAATTCCGACCTCATCAGCAAATCAAATAACTGAGCAAGCTCAACCCTATCATTCACATTCTTCGAAACTATGACTTCCTCTCTTTCAGGATCGTCAACATTATCAATATCAAAGAGGAACAGTAAGCCCCGCAAGATAGACAGTTTAGGCGCACGTTTCATAATCAAAAATCCGTATAAGAAGTTATTGGATCACCATTTCTGTTCAAAATGACTACGGCGTTAGTTTGCCTCCCGTACTCCACTCCCCCGCGCTTATAGCCTTCTCCAATCTGCTTACCCATATTCATCGGCTCTTTAGAAGCCGCCAGATCGTTACGCTTAAGTATTAGCTGTGCACGATATATTGCATTTAGCTGATCTCTATAGCTTGTAAACCTAGTCGCAGCACTTGGTATTTTTGGCAGCCCCGCCTTCCTGCCATTATCGTACGTTTCAACGATACCTGTTGTTGGATTTCTTCCCGTTATCGCCCGTTCGCGCTGAGCTTCTAATGTCGTTTGCTTACCATGCTTTTGCAAAAAGTGGGCACCTCTAATGGATCTCTCCATTTCTTCCAAGCGCCGAAAAGCAACGCCTTCTGCCAACTCATCAATCCTCTCCCGCCGCTGCTCACCCGTCAGCTTCGGCAGTGGCGGCTCACCCTCATCAACCGCCGCGCCACCCACATCATCCGGCGCCTTACAATCTGGCTTGTTCGGTGGCGGACAATTTCCGTTCAACCCCAACGGGTCAATCCACCCCGTTGGATTCGGGGTGTACTGGTAGCCGTTTAGCCCGCCCGCCAATTTGATCGGGTCGGGCGTCAGGTAGCGGCCGATGTCCGGATTGTAGTAGCGATGGCGGTTGTAGTGCAGGCCGCTTTCGGCATCGAAGTACTGCCCCTGAAAGCGCAATGGCTGCTCGAGTTGTTCTTCACCGAAGTGCTTCAGGCTGGCGAGTTTTCCGTAGGCCTTGTAGGTCGCCGACCAGACGATCTCGCCGCTGTAATCCGTCAGTTCCTGCGGGGTGCCGAGGTGGTCGAGTTGGTAGTAGAACGGACAGGCCTTGCGCGGACCGAAGCCGTCGAGCATGGCCAGGGGGCGGAAGCTGCCGGGTTCGTAGACGTAGCTGCGGTAGTGTTCTTTGCCGCGTTCGGCGACGAGGTTGTCGCCTTGCCAGAAGAACTCGGTGGTGTGGCCATCGACGGTTTTGGCGATGCGCCGACCGAAGGCGTCATAGCGGTAGCTGGCAGTTTTGCCATCCGGCAGCGTGATGCCGATCAACCGGTGCTGGCAGTCGTAGCGGTATTCGGTGACGAGTTTCTGCCCGGTGCCGCGGCGCTCAAAGATCAGGTTGCCGAAGGCGTCGTAGTCGTAATGGCGGTCGCCTTGCAGCAGCAGGCGGTTGCCTTTGATCGTCGCCAGGCCCGGGCGATCGTGCATTTGCAGGTTGCCGGCCGGGTCGTGCTCAAAGCTTTGCGCGGGTTCGCCGCGGGCATGGCGTACGCGGGTCAGGCGGTTGAGCGCGTCGTAGTAATAGCTGCGCTGACCGTGGCGACTGTCAGCGATGGCAGCCAGGTTGCCATTGACCGCATAACTGTAGTGGCGCATGTACAGCGGGCGGTCTGACTGGTTGACCGCGTGGGATTGCAACCGGCCCTGTTCGTCATGGTGGTACTGGCTAAGCAGTTGGCCTTGCTGGCGTTGTCGCTCACGCCCTGCGTTAAAGACGTGCGTGGTCAGCCGTGTGCCGTTGAGGTCGATAGCGCTGAGCGCGCCGCCCTTGGCGTGGTGATAATCGAGTGTGCTGTTGTCCGGCAAGCGCAGGCGATTGAGCTGGCCGCAGGCGTCGTAGCCATAACGCAAGGTGCCCCAACCCTGATGTTCGGTGATCAGGCGGTCCTGCTGGTCGTACTCGAACTCCAACGGGTGGTCGTGACCGTCATCGACGCTGACCAGTCGGCCGAGACCGTCGTAGCCATACTCGACGTTGACGCCATCGGGCAGCGTCTTGACCAGCAGTCGTCCTGCCGAGTCCCGCTGGTAGGTGGTGATCAGCGTTGAGCCGTCATCGCCGAACTCGGTTTTCTCCAGCAGATGGCCGTTGAGGTCGTAGGCATAGGCCGTGCGGCGGCCGTCGAAACCGGTTTCCTGTCGGATCAGGCCATTGGGTGTGTAGTCCAGCTGATACTTTTCGCCGGATTCGTTCTCGATTTCTGTCAGCAACAACAGCGCGTTGTCGTAGCGATAACGCAGTTGTGTGCCGTCGGCATTGATTCGACGGCTGACCAGGTGCAGGTCGTCGGCGTATTCATAGCGCGTGACCTGGCCCTGCTCATCGCGTTCGGCGATGATTTTTCCGTAGGCGTTGTAGCTGAAGGCGCGGCTGGCACCGCTGGGAAGTGTTGTCTGAATCAGCCTTCCGACGGCATCCCATTGGTAGTGGGTGACGGCACCGTGTTCGTCCTGCCGGGTAATCTGCCGCCCCAAAGCATCATAGGAAAACCGACGCTGGCCACCGTCTGGCAACGTTTCTTCGAGCAGTTGCCCCAAGCCGTTCCAGACGAACACATGCCGACTGGTGTCCGGATAACGGATCGACAGCAGCCGCCCCCGAGTGTCGTAGTGGTAATGCGTGACATGCCCGTCGGGATCGGTCGCTTCAGTGACGTCTCCCTGAGCATTGCGCTGATACTTCCACACGGCTTTACCGCGATACCGCGCATGCAGGAAACCGTCGCGGTATTCGTAGGCCGTCGGTTCGTCTTCTGGTGGAATCAGCGCGACAAGCCGTCCAACCTCGTCGTAACGGTACTCAGTGACGGCCCCCAGCGGATCCTGCTCGGCAATCAGCCGACCTTTGTCATCGTAGGCCTTGAGATGTTCGCCACCTTCCAGGTCGACCTTGCGCACTAGCCGCGCCCGATCGTCATGGACGTAAACCTCTTCGCTGCCATCGATATTCAGGACAGTGACACCGCCCTGGTCATCCCAGACGTACTGCGCGTCCATCTGCGAAAACGACGCCCAGTGCCGAATGCATCTGGCAGCCTTGCCGGACCTTTCCCACTCCCAGAAAAAGCTCGCGCCACCGGCCAATTGCCGCTGCAAAATGACCTGCTGATCGTCGTAGTCGTAGCGCTCGCTTTCGCCTGCGGCGTTGGTCGCTTCGATCAGTTGATCGCGTTCGTCGTAGCGATAATTGACCAGCGTCTGCTCGGTGTGCCACGCCTCGTCGAGGGTTGGAGCCGGGACAAAACGCTGGTAATCGACGGCGATCAAATGTCTGCGGTCATAGCGCAACAGCAAGGCGCGGCCCACGCCGTTATCGAGGCGCTTGATGCGTTCCTGACGGTCGCGGGTGATGCGCAATCGGTTGTTGTAAGCGTCGCTGACGGTCGTCAGCCGGCCGTTATGAAAGTGATAAAAACGCGCGTCGTCGCCGGCCTGGGCGAGGATCAGTTCCTCGGGCTCATCACCCAGATAAATCGCCGCCCGCGCGAGACTGTTATGGATCGCCGGGCGCTCGACGTTCGGTAACGGGAATGCCGTACGACGGTTTTCGTGGTCGATCCAGATGACGTTGTCGCCATCGATTTCCAGGCGGTGCGCCAGCGAATGGCTCCAGCCAAAGCCCAGTCCGCTATCGATCTCGGCGGCGCTGGTGCGATAGAGCCGGGTGAAGTCGAACGGCAGAATCCCGTCGAGCGAACCATCGACCAGGGTCAGCAGTTCTTCGCCAGTGACCATCGACACCGGGCATTTGTTGGTGGCGGTTTTATCTGCCGAATCGGCGCTGTCGCCGTTGGGGTTTTTCGCCTGCGCCGGGACGTCGACGTGAGGTTCGTGTTTATTCAGCGTGGAGTTTTTGCGGCCATTCCAGCGCAGTTGCATCCGACCTTTTTTCAGGCCCGCTACGACACCCCGTGCGGCGACTTTTTTGTAGCGGTCAACGTAGGTCATGAAGTTGTTGATGATCGTGATCATCGACCTCACGAAACCCATGGCTGCCTGAAAAATCTGCGGGCCGTACTTGGCCAGGCGCACCGTCAACCAGGCAACACCGATGCCGACCACGCTCAGCACCAAGCCAATCAGCAGGTCGATGATCAAACCAACCACCACCTTGGAAATGGCCTCGGCCGAGGTGCCGGCCAGTTGCGTCGGTGGCAACATTTCCAGCCACAGTGCTGCGGTGCGCATCAACAAACACAGCGCCGCTTCATCACTGGCCAGCAGCATGGCTTTTTCCATCAAGTCCGGAGCGCTTTCGGCCAGATCAGCCAGTTGCCGGGCGCTGTCCCCAAGCTTTTCGACAAAGGCTTCGGGATTCTTCAAGATGTCGCTCAGCTCGCCAATCCCATCCCAGACACCCTGAATCGCCGCCCAACTGCCCGCGAGCATTCCATTGCCCACCGCCGCCAGCGATGCCGACGCCGACTGCTGCGACCACTGCGGCTTGAGCCCTTCCCACTCGTTGCGCAGCCAGGTTTCCAGCTCATCGGTCAATCCGTCATAAGCATCAAAAAGCTCATCGACTTGCTCCGGTGTCACTCCGCTCTGGACATGAACGCGATAGAACTTCCCGGCGATCCCCTTAAACGTCCCTTTGCCGTTTTCATCCAGCAGGACCGGCGTCTTTTCACCGCCCTCCACGGCAATCACATCGACCTGAATATTCCCCAAGGGAACGTCGTAGACCGATTCGAACTTGCTCTCGATCTGCAACAGGCCGCCGGCCGGACACTGCGCCACACTGGAAATGAAATCGTCATCGCCGCTGCTCACCGCGGCGGTCGTGCTGCCGAACTTGATCTGCCGCTCCATGCCCATCAACGACGGCAGGTCGGCAGCGTGGCTAGCTTTGTCTGCGGCTCTGATAAACCAGCGGTTGAGTTGTTCGCGGTAGAGGCTGAGGGTGTCTTTAAAGCTGTCGAGCTCTTGCTCGATACGTGCGATCTGATCCATCAGTTCAGCTCCGCCATCAGGAACTCCACCAAGGCAGTTTTCGGTGCTTGAGGCAGGTCAGGTGCGTCAAGAAAGATCGCGACTTTGTGCCGTAAAATGCTTTCGGAAAACGCTTCGTACAGGTCCGGGCGATCGTCGCTCAGCCACGTCAGCAGGTTGTTGATTCGGGTGGCGGCAGACTGCACCGCGAGTTGTTCCAATAGCGCGCCAGGAATTTCCCACCATGGAAAAACCCTCGATGTTTTCAGTGCACAGCCACCGACTTCCAGGGCCCGCCCATTGATCAGGCAACGCCTGATCGGCGGCATCAGTTGAGCGACATCAACCTGTGCAGACTGAAGAATCGGCAGCAAATAACGTCCGTCCCAGAAACGGAAAAATACTGCGTTGCCGTTGGGTAACAGGGCTTGCGTAAGGCTGCGCAGATGGTCGACCAAAGCCTCTTGAGGAGCAGAGGACACCGCCAGCCAACCCCAGTCGCGAGACTCGGTAGTGGCGACCCACTCCAGAAACTCACTGTCCGCAGCGACGATGCCGACATAGGGCATCACCGACATCCACTCGGCGTATGCGCTGTCGGCCCAGATGGCGCTCGGTGCTTGCGTAGTGATCGAGCGTTGCCAGGCTTTAAGGGGCTCGGCAGAGCTCGCATTGCCGAACACCGCGAACAACTGCTCGGAAGGTTTCAGCGGATGGCGCTCCAGCCAGGCACGAGGTGACAAGGCATCAGGCTGCACAGACACCCTCCTTGCAGCGCTCGCATTCTTCGCAGAACGGCGCGTCGCTTTTCAGGCTCAGAATCTGTGCGGCGCTCAGCAGCGCAATTGGAGTTGCGGCGAGTTTCAATGGAACGTCCAGCGACTTCGGCGCAGCAGCAACCATCGCCACCATCGGCGCGCCACCCAGCTGAATCGGCACACTGCTGAAGATCCCGGCAGCGCTGATGTTGATCCACTGCCCACCCGCCTGAATGGTCGCGCTGGCACCACCGTCGATGACCACTTGCTGTCCGGCGCTGACATGGAATTGCTGACTGGCATTGAGCGCCTGACTGGTCACCCGAATGTGCCGGTCGCCAACCACTACCAGATGATCGTCCTGCTTCACTTCGGTTTGGCGCTGACCGTGGGTGATGCGCTGTTCGTCAGCCTTCAGTTCATGGCGATCGAGACCCGCGACCACCACACTTCGCTGGTTGCCCACTTGCGTGTGCAAGTCGTGCAATACGTGTTGTGTCCAGTCGCGCTGGGCCCGCAGATAGATTTCCTCGGCGCCCTTGCGGTCTTCAATGCGCAGTTCGTTGTAACCACCGCCACCAGGACTGCTCTGGCTGCGAAAAATGCTGCGGGTCTTGTCTGCCGGCAGATCGAGCGGCACCGAATTGGCCCCATTTGCCAAGCACGCCATGACCAAGGGTTTGTCCGGGTCGGCATCGACAAACCCCACCAACACTTCCATTCCTACCCGCGGGATCAGCGCACTGCCGTAACCGTCATGAGCCCAGCCACTGGCGACTCGCAGCCAACAACTGGAATGTTCGTTGCGCTGGCCTTCGCGGTCCCAGGCAAATTGCACCTTGACCCGCCCAAACTCGTCGCAATGGATTTCGCTATCGGTCGGCCCAGTGACGACCGCGTTCTGATAGCCCGGAACCCGCGGCTTGTTTTCGGCCAAAGGCGGACGAAACGGTACGTCCCACGGCGTCGCCAGAAAGGTATTGCGATACCCCTGAAAATCACCGCTGTCAGCGGACTCTTCCAGCACTTGCGGTTGCCGGCCGTGGTGCTGAATTTCTGTCAGTAGCCACAGGTCATTCCACTCTGTGCGCGGGTGTTCGGCGATCTTCAGAAAATGGCCGGTGAGCAACGCCGATTGATCACTGCGACCTTCGGCCTGACGGAAATCCGCGCCATGGCGCTCCAGCGCCCGTTGCGCCAGGTGTTTGCCGTGGTCGCGATCGGTGAACTGACCGGGATAGCGGTAATCCTCCAGCACCGTACGCTGCTCGCTGTCGACAGCGCTTTGCAGCAACAGGCCGGGTTTGTGGAAGTCATAGTCGCGACGGGTGACTGCGGTGGTGCGGGTTTCCAGGCGGACGTTGAAGCGCTTGATCGCAGGCTGGTCGGCGGCCATTCCGCTGCCTGGCAAGTAAAGGGTCGGCTGCGCCGGTTGGCGGAAAACTGTCTGGTCGTCACCGAACACCAGCAGATGGCCGTGCGGGCTGTGCTGGAAGTGGTAGTGAATGCCGATCTCGGCGCACAACCGCTGAATAAATTCCAGATCGCTTTCGGCGAATTGCACGCAGTACTCGCGCTTGAGGTATTGGCTGCCAAGCTGTAACTCGAATGCATCACCCAAGATGCCGTGATCCTTGAGCACCAGAGCAATGATCTCGGGAACGCTTTTATGCTGGAAGATTCTCTGGTTGATGCGTTGACCAAGATAGGCCAGGCGCGGCACCAGACTGATCTGATAACGAGTCAGGCGCGTGCCCGAATCGCCTTGGGCGATGCGATAAACCTGACCGTGAACACCAGCGCCTTGCGCGTCAAAACCGAGAAAAGCCTGACGATACAGCAGGCTCTCGAGGTCGAGGTCCGGGCGTTCACTGACCAGTTCCAGGTCGAAACGATAGGGTTGGCTGATGGCTTCCTTGCCCGTGAACTCAAGCACTTTGAGCTCATTCTGGACGCCGTCGAGGGTCAACGTGATATGCGGTTGATGGGCAGACGTGAGCATCCGATGCCTCTGAAGCAGAATGAAGGCGGGCGATTCTGCATGAGCGACAAGGGGGGGAGATCGAGGGTCAGAAAAATCAGATTTGCCCTGATTTTTTAGAGAATTTTCCTTCAGATATCGGGATGAACTACTACAGACATTCCTGTCCGACGGGCTGTGTTGAAGGTTCTGGCGCCATCGCGGGCAAGCCTTGCTCCTACAGGTACGCGTGGTATGTAGGAGCAAGGCTTGCCCGCGATGGCGTCTTCAAATCTGAACCACGGAGGAAAAAAAACGGCCCGCATCCATAAGGCTGCGAGCCGTTTTTATTCAGCGAAGGATTAGAGCATCAGCTCATCCGATCACTTGTTCAGGTGGAAATCTTTTTCCGCCGCAGCGAAACGCTGCAGCATACCGGCCGACGGCACACCCATTTTGCTGACCAGCAAAATAGCGAGGCTGGCGAAGATGAAGCCCGGGATGATTTCGTACAGCCCCAGCAGGTTGAAGTGCTTCCAGACGATCACGGTGAGTGCGCCGACCACGATGCCGGCGAGTGCGCCGTTACGGGTCATGCCTTTCCACAGTACCGAGATCAATACCACCGGACCGAACGCGGCACCGAAGCCGGCCCAAGCGTAGCTGACCAGACCCAGCACACGGTTTTCCGGGTTGGCAGCCAATGCGATGGCGATCAGTGCAACGGCCAGAACCATCGCGCGACCAACCCAGACCAGTTCAACCTGGGAAGCGTTTTTACGCAGGAAGGATTTGTAGAAGTCTTCGGTCAGGGCACTCGAGCACACCAGCAACTGGCAGCTCAGGGTACTCATCACGGCAGCCAGAATGGCCGACAGCAGCACGCCGGCGATCCACGGGTTAAACAGGATCTTGGCCAGTTCGATGAACACGCGCTCGTGGTTTTCACTTACCGGCATTGCCACGGCCGGGTTCGCCGAGAAGTAAGCGATACCAAAGAAGCCAACCGCCACGGTGCCGCCCAGGCACAGGATCATCCAGGTCATGGAGATGCGACGGGCGTTGGCAATCGACTTGACCGAATCCGCCGCCATGAAGCGCGCCAGGATGTGCGGCTGACCGAAGTAGCCCAGCCCCCAGCCCATCAGCGAAATGATGCCGATGAAGCTGGTGTTTTTCAGCATGTCGAAGTTGCCTGGATCTTGTGCTTCGATGGCCAGGAAGGTGGTGTCGATACCGCCGGTAGCCAGCAGCACGATGATCGGTGTCAGCAACAGGGCGAAGATCATCAGCGTGGCTTGCACGGTGTCAGTCCAGCTCACCGCCAGGAACCCGCCGACAAAGGTGTAGGCAATCGTCGCCGCAGCGCCGGCCCACAATGCAGTCTCGTAGGACATGCCGAAGGTGCTCTCGAACAGACGGGCACCAGCCACGATGCCGGAGGCGCAATAAATGGTGAAGAACACCAGGATCACCACAGCAGAGATGATCCGCAGCAAGCCGCTCTTGTCTTCAAAACGGCTGGAAAAGTAGTCCGGCAGCGTCAGCGCATCGCCGTTGTGCTCAGTCTGCACGCGCAGCCGGCCGGCCACGAACAGCCAGTTCAGGTACGCACCGACGATCAGGCCGATGGCGATCCAGCTTTCCGACAGACCCGACATGTAGATGGCGCCCGGCAGGCCCATCAACAACCAGCCACTCATGTCGGAGGCACCCGCGGAAAGCGCGGTCACGACGCTGCCCAGGCTGCGGCCACCCAGAATGTAGTCAGAAAGGTTGTTGGTGGAGCGATAGGCCATGAAGCCGATCAGCACCATTGCCGCGATGTAGATCACGAACGTGATCAAGGTTGGATTGCTTGCACTCATTGAGTTACGCCCTGGCTTTGTTTTTATGTAGCGGCGGTCTGCTGAACCGCCACCAAACAATGACGTTTGAGAGACGATCAGGGCATCCGCGCATTTATGACTGATGTTTCCCCAGGAAAGCCATCAGCCGATGAACCGCATCAACGGCGGTTGCACCTTGGTGCGCGAATGCTATTCAACAAAGCAAATGAGGTGCAACCAGTTTTTGGGAATAAGTTGCACCTAATACAAAATTTCTTTTAAACAGCGGTTTTTGCTCCTTTTCGGAGCAAGAACCTTCGCTAACTGCTGCAAAAAGCACCAAGCAAGAGCAGAGGCCACGAACCAGAATTTATTTCCTGACAAGCTGCCGATTATTCCGACAAAAAAAGGGTTGCACCCGGTTGCACCTCTTTCGGCGCACGGCTAATCTTGCCGCCAGCTGATGCCACGCAGTCGTGGCAAACATGAGGATAAAAATATGGCTACCACCACCCTTGGGGTCAAACTCGATGACCCGACCCGCGAGCGCCTCAAAGCTGCCGCGACCTCGATTGATCGCACGCCGCATTGGCTGATCAAACAGGCGATTTTCAATTACCTGGAAAAACTCGAGGGTGGTGCAACCCTGACCGAGCTGAGCGGCTTGACCCGCTCCGAAGCCGATGAAGGCGCCGAGGTCCACGTCGATCACGCCCATCAGTGCTTCCTCGAATTCGCTGAAAGCATCCTTCCGCAATCGGTACTGCGCGCCTCGATCACCGCCGCCTACCGTCGTCCGGAGCCGGAAGTGGTGCCGATGCTGATCGAGCAGGCGCGCCTGCCAGCCCCAATGGCCGAGGCCACCAACAAGCTTGCCGCCTCGATTGCGGAAAAACTGCGCAATCAGAAGAGCGCCGGCGGCCGTGCAGGTATTGTTCAGGGCCTGTTGCAGGAATTTTCCCTGTCATCCCAGGAAGGCGTGGCGCTGATGTGCCTGGCCGAAGCGCTGCTGCGTATCCCGGACAAAGGCACTCGCGATGCACTGATCCGCGACAAGATCAGCACCGGCAACTGGCAGCCGCACCTGGGCAATAGCCCGTCGCTGTTCGTCAACGCCGCCACCTGGGGCCTGTTGCTGACCGGCAAACTGGTCGCCACCCACAACGAAGCCGGCCTGACTTCGTCCCTGAGCCGGATCATCGGCAAAAGCGGCGAGCCGATGATTCGCAAGGGCGTCGACATGGCCATGCGCCTGATGGGCGAGCAGTTCGTCACCGGCGAAACCATCGCCGAAGCCCTGGCCAACGCCAGCAAGTTCGAAGCCAAAGGCTTCCGCTATTCCTACGACATGCTCGGTGAAGCCGCACTGACCGAACATGACGCGCAGAAATACCTCGCGTCCTACGAGCAAGCCATCCACTCGATCGGCAAGGCTTCCCACGGTCGTGGCATTTATGAAGGCCCGGGCATCTCGATCAAGCTCTCGGCCCTGCACCCGCGTTACAGCCGCGCCCAGTACGAGCGCGTGATGGACGAGCTGTACCCGCGCCTGCTGTCGCTGACCCTGTTGGCCAAGCAATATGACATCGGCCTGAACATCGACGCCGAAGAAGCCGACCGCCTCGAGCTGTCGCTGGATCTGCTCGAGCGCCTGTGCTTCGAGCCGCAACTGACCGGCTGGAACGGCATTGGTTTCGTGATCCAGGCCTACCAGAAGCGTTGCCCGTATGTGATCGACTACGTGATCGACCTGGCTCGCCGCAGCCGTCATCGCCTGATGATCCGCCTGGTGAAAGGCGCCTACTGGGACAGCGAAATCAAACGCGCCCAAGTCGAAGGCCTGGAAGGCTATCCGGTCTACACCCGCAAGGTGTACACCGACGTTTCCTACATTGCCTGCGCACGCAAACTGCTCTCGGTGCCGGAAGTCATCTACCCGCAGTTCGCCACGCATAACGCCCACACCTTGTCGGCGATTTATCACATTGCCGGTCAGAACTATTACCCCGGCCAGTACGAGTTCCAGTGCCTGCACGGCATGGGCGAACCGCTGTACGAACAGGTTGTAGGCAAGGTTTCCGAAGGCAAGCTGAACCGTCCGTGCCGCGTGTATGCACCGGTCGGCACTCACGAAACACTGCTGGCGTACCTGGTACGTCGCCTGCTGGAAAACGGCGCAAACACTTCGTTCGTCAACCGTATCGCCGACCAGTCAATCTCGATTCAGGAGCTGGTAGCCGATCCGGTGAGCAGCATCGAGCAGATGGCCACGCTGGAAGGCGGCTTCGGTCTGCCGCATCCGCGTATCCCGCTGCCGCGTGACCTCTATGGCAGCGAGCGCGCCAACTCCAGCGGCATCGACCTGGCCAACGAACATCGCCTGGCATCGCTGTCCTGCGCCCTGTTGGCCACCGCCCACAACAACTGGAAAGCCGCACCGATGCTGGGCTGCGCTGCCAGCGCCGAAACACCGGTACCGGTGTTGAACCCATCGGACCTGCGCGACGTGGTCGGTCATGTGCAAGAAGCCACCGTCACCGACGCTGACAACGCCATCCAGTGCGCACTGAACGCTGCTCCGATCTGGCAGGCCACCCCGCCCGCCGAGCGCGCCGCGATCCTCGAACGTGCCGCCGATTTGATGGAAAGCGAGATTCAACCGCTGATGGGCCTATTGGCTCGTGAAGCCGGCAAGACCTTCGCCAACGCCATTGCCGAAGTGCGTGAAGCCGTGGACTTCCTGCGCTACTACGCGGTGCAGGCACGCAACGATTTCACCAACGACGCCCACCGCCCATTGGGTCCGGTGGTGTGCATCAGCCCGTGGAACTTCCCGCTGGCGATTTTCAGCGGTCAAGTCGCCGCCGCACTGGCCGCCGGTAACCCGGTCCTGGCCAAGCCTGCGGAACAAACACCGCTGGTCGCCGCTCAAGCCGTACGCATACTGCTCGAAGCCGGGATTCCGGAGGGCGTGCTGCAACTGCTGCCAGGCCGTGGCGAAACCGTCGGTGCCCGTCTGGTCGGCGACGACCGGGTCAAAGGCGTGATGTTCACGGGTTCCACCGAAGTTGCACGCTTGCTGCAACGCAACGTCGCCGGTCGTCTGGATGCCCAGGGCCGTCCGATTCCGCTGATCGCCGAAACCGGTGGCCAGAACGCGATGATCGTCGACTCTTCGGCACTGACCGAACAAGTGGTCATTGACGTGGTGTCTTCGGCTTTTGACAGTGCTGGCCAACGCTGCTCGGCCCTGCGCGTACTGTGCTTGCAGGAAGATTCCGCCGACCGCGTGATCGAAATGCTCAAGGGCGCCATGGCTGAATGCCGCCTCGGCAACCCTGAGCGCCTGTCCGTGGACATTGGCCCAGTGATCGATGCCGAAGCGAAAGCAGGCATCGAGAAACACATCCAGGCCATGCGTGACAAAGGTCGCAACGTCTATCAGGTCGCCATCGCCGACATGGAAGAATGCAAGCGCGGCACGTTCGTCATGCCAACCCTGATCGAGCTGGAAAGCTTCGACGAGTTGCAACGGGAGATCTTCGGCCCGGTGCTGCACGTGGTGCGCTACAAGCGCAAAGACATCGATCAACTGATCGGGCAGATCAACGCTTCCGGCTACGGCCTGACACTGGGCGTGCACACCCGTATCGACGAAACCATCGCCAAGGTGATCGACAACGTCAACGCCGGTAACGTCTACGTCAACCGCAACATTGTTGGTGCCGTGGTCGGCGTGCAGCCGTTCGGTGGTGAAGGCCTGTCGGGTACTGGTCCGAAAGCCGGTGGTCCGTTGTACCTGTACCGCTTGCTGTCGACGCGTCCTACCGACGCAATCGAACAATCCTTCGCTCGCGGCGATACCCTGAGCGCGCCGGATGTGCGTCTGCGTGACGCCATGAGCAAACCGCTGACCGCCCTGAAAACCTGGGCCGACAGCCACAAGCTGACTGAACTGAGCGCGTTGTGCGCGCAGTTCGCCACACAATCGCAAAGCGGTATCACCCGTACGCTGAACGGCCCGACAGGCGAGCGCAACAGCTACGCCATCCTGCCGCGTGAACACGTGCTGTGCCTGGCGGAAGTCGAAAGCGATCTGTTGAGCCAGCTGGCTGCAGTACTGGCCGTGGGTGGCTCGGCGGTGTGGCCGGAAGGTGAACTGAGCAAAGCGTTGTTGGCTCGTCTGCCGAAAGACGTGCAAGCGCGCATCAAGCTGGTCGCCGACTGGAACAAGGACGAAGTGGTGTTCGATGCAGTCCTGCATCACGGCCACTCCGACCAGTTGCGTGCGGTCTGCCAGCAAGTGGCCAAGCGTGCCGGCGCGATCATTGGGGTTCAGGGCCTGTCGCAGGGCGAAACCAACATTGCGCTGGAACGCCTGGTGATCGAGCGTGCGCTGAGCGTCAACACCGCTGCAGCGGGCGGTAATGCCAGCTTGATGACTATCGGTTAAACCGCAATACGACCGGGTGCCTGCAATGGGCGCCCGGTTGATCTTTTGCCCCTCCATCACCCGCATCAATCATCCTGTTCAGCCCACCCTCCCCGCACCTAGACTCGGTCCATTCCAATATAGGTAGGCCGACATGTCCGAGACGTTGCTCAGTTCCCGCAATCTGGCTTTCGAGCTGTATGAAGTCCTTGATGCCGAGGGCCTGACCCTGCGCGAGCGTTTCGCCGAGCACAATCGCGAGACGTTCGACGCCGCCATTGGTACGGCGCGCAGCCTTGCCGAGAAGTTCTTTGCCCCGCACAACCGCAAGGGTGACGAGCACGAACCGTGCTACGAAGACGGCAAGGCGATCCTGATTCCGGAAGTGAAACCTGCGGTGGATGCATTCCTCGAAGCCGGCTTTCTCAACGCCGCACGCAGTTTCGAGGCCGGCGGCATGCAGTTGCCAACGCTGCTGTCGCAAGCTTGCTTCGCGCACTTCCAGTCCGCCAACGCCGCGACGACCTCCTACCCGTTCCTGACCATGGGCGCGGCCAACCTGATTGAAAGCTTCGGCACCGATGAGCAGAAACGGCGCTTCCTGCAACCGATGATCGACGGCCGCTTCTTCGGCACCATGGCCCTGACCGAACCTCACGCCGGCTCCTCGCTGTCGGACATCCGCACTCGCGCCGAACCGGCCGCCGATGGCACATACCGACTCAAGGGCAACAAGATATTCATCTCCGGCGGCGACCACCCGCTGTCGGAAAACATCGTGCACATGGTGCTGGCCAAACTGCCGGATGCACCGGCCGGGGTAAAAGGCATTTCGCTGTTTATCGTGCCTAAATTCCTGGTCAACGATGACGGCAGCCTGGGCAAGCGCAACGACGTGCTGCTGGCCGGGCTGTTTCACAAGATGGGCTGGCGCGGCACCACCTCCACCGCGCTGAATTTCGGCGATAACGGCGAGTGTGTCGGCTACCTGGTGGGCAAGCCACACCAAGGTCTGAGCTGCATGTTCCAGATGATGAACGAAGCGCGAATCGGCGTCGGCATGGGCGCGGTGATGCTCGGTTACGCCGGTTACCTGTACTCGCTGGAATATGCCCGCGAACGCCCGCAAGGTCGCCTGCCGGACAGCAAGGACCCGAACACTGCGCCGGTCCCGATCATTCAGCACGCCGACGTCAAACGCATGCTGCTGACCCAAAAGGCTTACGTCGAAGGCGCCTTCGACCTCGGTTTGTATGCCGCGCGACTGTTCGACGACACCACCACGCTGGAGACCGAAGCCGAGCGTAAACAGGCCCATGAATTGCTCGACCTGCTGACGCCGATCGTCAAATCCTGGCCATCGGAGTTCTGCTTGAAGGCCAACGAACTGGCGATCCAGATCCTCGGTGGCCACGGCTACACCCGCGAATACCCGGTAGAACAGTACTACCGCGACAACCGCCTGAACCCGATCCACGAAGGCACTCACGGCATTCAATCGCTGGACCTGCTGGGTCGCAAACTGGCGCAAAATGGTGGTGCCGGGCTCAAGCAGTTGATTCGACTGATCGCCAATACCGCCAAACGCGCCCATGCGTACGAATCATTAACGCCACTGCGTGAGCCGCTGGAAAAACTGGTGGCACGCCTGCAAACCGTGACCATCGGCCTGCTGACGGATCTGGGCCAAGGCAAGGTCAACAGCAGTCTGGCGAACTCGGCGCTGTATCTGAAAGTTTTTGGCCACACGGTGATCGGCTGGCGCTGGCTGGAACAGGCGATCCGCGCGGAAGAAGGGTTGGCCAAGGGCAATGCGGCGGACGTCGATTTCTATAAAGGCAAGCTGCAAGCAGCACGGTATTTCCTGACATGGGAAGTACCGGGTTGTCATCATGAACTGACGATTCTTGAGGCGCGGGATGATACGTGTCTGGAGATGCAGGATGAGTGGTTCTGACGTCCCCGCTAATCGTTCCCACACTCCGCGTGGTCACGCCTCTTGTGACGCTCTGCGTCACGATTGCGAAGGGACGCGGAGCGTCCCGGGCGGCATTCCCACGCAGAGCGTGGGAACGATCATTATCATCAAACCAGCTTGAACCCACCCATCTGCCGCGCCAAATCATCCGCCAACCGCTGCAACGTCTGGCAATCCTCTCGACAAGCCCTGACCTCACCCGCCGTAGCCCGCGCCAGATCGGAAATTCCCTGCACGTTGCGGTTGATCTCTTCAGTCACCGCCGACTGCTCTTCGGTGGCCGTCGCCACTTGATGGTTCATGTCGCTGATGCGCTCGACCTGTCCGGTAATCGCGGTCAACGACGCCCCGGTGCGCTGGCTCGACTCGACGCCGGTACCGGTTGCCGCTTGCCCTGAGTGCATCGACGACACGGCATTCTCTGCGCCCTGCTTGAGGCTGCCGATCATCTGCTGGATTTCATCGGTGGACGATTGCGTACGGCGTGCCAGTGTCCGCACTTCATCCGCCACCACTGCAAAGCCGCGGCCCATGTCTCCGGCCCGCGCGGCTTCTATCGCTGCGTTCAATGCGAGCAAATTGGTCTGCTCGGAGATCCCGCGAATCACCGCCAGTACCTGATCAATGGACGCAACCTGCGTCGCCAGCTCGCCGACAGCACTGGCCGCAATACCGATTTCATCGGACATGCTTTCGATATGCCGAATGGAACCGCCGACCACTTCACGCGCCTGCAACGCTTCATCGCGGGCGGTTTGTGAGGCGACCGCCGCGTTGCCGGCGTTCTGTGCAATTTCCTGCACGGTGAGGCCCATCTCGTGCACGGCAGTGGCGACCATGTCGGTCATTTCCTGCTGCCGACCGGAACGCTCGGCAGTGTTCTCCACCACTCGCGCAACCTGCCCGACAGCGGTGCGCAAACGCTCGCTGGTGGCCAGCACTTCGCCGATCATGTTGCGTTGATTTTCAAGGAACCGGTTGAAGCCGCGAGCCAGATCACCCAACTCATCAGCACGACTGGAATCTAACCTGTGGGTCAAATCGCCACCACCGCTACCAATCGCTACCAGTGCCGCTGTTACCTGACGGATTGGTCGAACCAGGCCACGAGCCAGCAACACCACCAATAACAGGCACACCAGCGCAACGCCCAGACCGATGGCGCTGGTCAGCCACATCGCCTGTCGGGCCTCGGCGTAAATTTGCGATTGCGGCACTTCGGCCACCAGCGTCCAGCCCAGATCGCGTAATGGCAGGCTCAGGGCCAGGTAGTCTTCGCCATCACGCACAAAGCCGCTGCTGGTCGGACCTTGATGGCCCATCACCGCTTGCGCAGCCGAGTCGCCGATCTGTTCGGCTAGCTGGCGTTTGTTGCTGAGCCCGGCCTCGGGATGGACCTGGATCAACCCGTCGGAACGCACCAGATAGACCTTCCCGCGCTCGCCGAAGCTGAAGTTGTGAATCAGCTCCGAGAGTTCCTTCATACTCAGGCCCAGCCCGGCAACACCCACGACTTTGCCGCCCTGCGAGACCTTGAGGTCAATGAACAAGGCCAATTCGCCGGTCGCCGTATCGTTGTCGATATTGAGGGTGCGCGGCTGGTTGCCGTCGAGGAAGGCGTAGAACCAGGCGTCTGCGGGATTGGATCGACTGAGGGTCCGATCAAGCCCTTTTTCGGTGAAGTAGTGGCCCGACGCAGTGCCAGCGATCAGCGCGGTAAAGGCTTTATGCTCGGCGCGGATACCTTCCAGGTAGCTGACGAAGCCGCTGGCCCGGTCGGCGTTTTCTCCTTCGGCCAACCACTCGCGCACCATGCTGTTGCTGGCGATGTCCTTGGCCGCGGTGAGCGGCTGGACCAGAATCCGCTCGATGTCGTTGCGCATCGCTTCGATGCTCGACGGCAGCGCTTGCTCGACCAGATAGCGCTGGGCAAGGCGGTTGACCACCAGGGTATAAATGCCGACCACGATCAGAATACTGACCAGCAGGGCGGTGCCCATACTCAGGATCAACTGCCATTGAATACTGCGTCGCCAGAACTGCATGAAGCACCCCCAAAGAGTAAGAGGCAAAACTACTGCAACAGCCGTGCCGATTGTATACAACTAAATCGACAATCTACTCTTTGGTTGTGCGCAAGCTGATCAAGCCTGATTGATCGTCTTCGAAATCACTTCAACCGTGGCGCTGACTTGCTCTTGGTAACGGTCGAGTTCCCGCTGATGACGCTTCTGCATTTCGAGCTGCTGCGAGCACAGGTTCATTGCCGTCAGCACCAGCAGTTTGTCCCCGATCAGGGTCGGGTATTTCTTTTTGGTCTCGGCCAGCACCGCTTTCAACATTAATGCGGCGTCCAGCAGGGTCTGCTCTTCCCCGGCCGGCGCCTTGATCGAATAGTCTTCCCCGAGAATCGAGACGACTTTTATCCCGTCGGCACCGTGTCTCATGCGTTCACAGGACCTGCGCTCACGCGCTCAACCAGTGCTTGAATGCGCGCGACGGTGGCGCCCTGTTTCTCTTCCTGTTCCATCAGGCTCAGTTGCAGGCTTTCGTTTTCATCCTTGGCCTGGGCCAGTTCTGCGCTCAGGGTTGCGTTCGTGCCGAGTAGCTCCTGGTTCTGTTGCACCAGGTCGCTGACCAGTTGTTCCAATTGGCTTAGGGATGCTTCCAACATTTTGATTTTCCGAGCATTTTCAAAGGGCGCGTACGATAAAGAAAAGTCACCACTGGCGCCAGGGTTATTCAGGCGTAAAGCCTTGATTTGCCTGGCGGCAACCTTGCTTGCGAGTTTTAAAGACTGCATTTGTCCGCTCTGGTTCCTGACAGCTCGTCAGTGCGACCAATCTGCGGCAAAAGCGCACAGCGGCTCAAGACTTTAGTCGTATGACCGATAAGTCATACATACCTCGTCTCAGACTCGTGCCAATGCGCGCTTTACGGTGAACACCATGTCCCTTCGCAATATGAATATCGCCCCCAGGGCGTTCGCAGGTTTCACCCTGATTGGCGCACTGATGTTGATTCTGGGTGTGTTCGCCTTGAACCAGATGAGCAAGATTCGCGCTGCCGGCGAAGACATCGTTCAGAACAGCGTGCCGAGCATCAAGGCCCTGGACGAGTTCACTCAACTCGGCCTGCGCCAGCGCACTCTGGCCTATCGCCTGCTGGTCAACCGCGAACCGGATATCCAGCAAAAAACCATGGAGTTGCTCGACACCCGCAGCCAGCAGATCCGTGCGGCGCAGACCGCCTATGAAAAACTGATCAGCAGCCCTCTGGAACGCACGACCTACGACCAGTACGTGCAATTGATGGGTCAGTACCGCCAGATTGAGGACCGGATGAAGACGCTGTCGCGTAATAACCAACTCGACGAACTGCGCACGCTTCTGAATACCGAATTGCTGACCAACTCCGATGCGATTAACACCACTCTGAACCGCCTGGTGGAGATCAACAACGATCAAGCCGCCGACTTCAACCAGAAAGCCGCCGACCAATATTCCTCCGCCTTCAATCTGGTAGTGACCCTGCTGGTGATCGCCACGGGTTTGACCCTGCTGTTTGCCTGGCTGCTGACCAACAGCATCACGCAGCCCATCGCCAAGGCACTGAGCGCCGCTGAAGAAATCGCCGAGGGCAATCTGACCCGGCCGATCATCGTCGACGGTAGCGACGAAGCTGGCCGCTTGTTGCAGGCCATGTTGAAGATGCAGGAAAAACTGCGCGACACCCTGCAGCGGATTTCGGGTTCGGCGACTCAGCTGGCCTCCGCCGCCGAGGAGCTGAACAGCGTCACCGACGAAAGCGCCCGTGGCCTGACTCAGCAGAACAACGAAATCGAGCAAGCCGCAACGGCCGTCAACGAAATGACCAGCGCCGTGGAAGAAGTTGCGCGTAACGCGGTGAGCACCTCCGAAGCCTCGAAAAACGCCACCACTTCTGCCGGTGACGGCCGTGACCTGGTGCAGGAAACCGTCAGTGCCATCGAACGCATGAGCGCCGATGTACAGAGCACTGCCACCCTGATCGGCGATCTGGCCAACGAGTCGCGTGACATCGGCAAGGTGCTGGACGTGATTCGCGGCCTGGCTGACCAGACCAACCTGCTGGCGCTGAACGCCGCCATCGAGGCTGCGCGCGCCGGTGAAGCCGGTCGCGGTTTTGCGGTGGTGGCCGACGAAGTTCGCGCCCTGGCGCATCGCACGCAGCAATCGACCAGCGAAATCGAACGCATGATCGGCAGCATCCAGAGCGGCACCGAACACGCCGTCGACTCGATGCGCAACAGCACCGAACGCGCTGAATCGACCCTGAACATCGCCCGTGGTGCAGGCCTGTCGCTGGACACCATCAACAGCGCCATCGTCGAAATCAACGAGCGCAACCTGGTGATCGCCAGCGCCGCCGAAGAGCAGGCCCAAGTGGCCCGTGAAGTCGACCGCAACCTGGTGAACATCCGCGACCTGTCGGTGCAGTCGGCCACTGGCGCCAACCAGACCAGCGCCGCCAGCAACGAGCTGTCGCGCCTGGCGCTGGACCTGAACAATATGGTTGGGCGGTTTAGCCTTTAACGGCGACTGCTATCCTGTGGCGAGGGGGCTTGCCCCCGTTGGGTCGCGCAGCGACCTCAAAGCAGCCGCTGTGGTCGTTCAGACACAACTCAAACGCAGATTTGACGCCTGCTACGCAGCCGAACGGGGGCAAGCCCCCTCGCCACAATGACCTCACTCGGCTCAGATAGGGAAACGATCAGTTCCTTCGTCAAAAGCTTTTTGACAGCATCACATTTCAACAGGTTAGAATCGCTGGCACGCAGACTGCATGGTCAGTTTGCGCCCGCCTTTAGCTTTCTGGAGTACTGCCATTGAATGCGACGACCATCAACAGCCTGTTCTTGATCGGCGCGTTGCTGGTAGGTGCGAGCATTCTGGTGAGCTCACTTTCGTCCCGCCTCGGGATCCCGATTCTGGTAATCATCCTGGCCGTGGGCATGGCTGCCGGCGTCGACGGCGGCGGCATCATCTTCGATAACTACCCCACCGCTTATCTGGTCGGCAACCTCGCGCTGGCCGTGATCCTGCTCGACGGCGGGTTGCGCACCCGGGTCGCGAGTTTCCGCGTGGCATTGTGGCCGGCGTTGTCGCTGGCCACGGTCGGGGTGCTGATCACCACCGTGCTGACCGGCATGGCCGCCGCCTGGTTGTTCAACCTGAACCTGATCCAGGGCCTGTTGATCGGTGCCATTGTCGGCTCCACCGACGCCGCGGCGGTGTTCTCGCTGCTGGGTGGCAAAGGCCTGAACGAGCGGGTGACCGCCAGCCTGGAAATCGAATCCGGCAGCAACGACCCGATGGCGGTGTTTCTCACCGTCACCCTGATCGACATGCTCGCCAGCGGCCAGACAGGTCTGCACTGGAGCCTGCTCGGGCACCTGGTCCGCGAGTTCGGCATCGGCGCAATCATCGGTCTGGGCGGCGGTTGGCTGATGCTGCAAATGGTCAATCGAATCCACCTGGCTGCCGGCTTGTACCCGATTCTGGTGATCGCTGGCGGTCTGGTGGTGTTCGCCCTGACCAACGCCTTGCACGGCAGTGGCTTTCTTGCGGTGTACCTGTGCGGCCTGGTGATCGGCAACCGTCCGGTGCGCAGCCGCCACGGCATTCTGCACATGCTCGACGGCATGGCCTGGCTGGCACAAATTGGTATGTTCCTGGTGCTGGGGCTGCTGGTGACACCTCACGACTTGCTGCCCATCGCCCTGCCCGCCCTCGGCCTGGCGCTGTGGATGATTCTGTTTGCGCGCCCGCTGTCGGTGCTGGTCGGCCTGCTGCCGTTCAAGGCTTTCCATGGGCGCGAAAAGGCCTTTATTTCCTGGGTTGGCCTGCGCGGTGCGGTACCGATCATTCTGGCGGTGTTCCCGTTGATGGCCGGGCTGCCGAATGCCCAGCTGTATTTCAACCTCGCGTTCTTCATCGTGCTGGTTTCGCTGCTGGTGCAGGGCACCAGCCTGCCGTGGGTCGCCAAGCTGCTGAAGGTGACTGTCCCGCCTGAACCCGCGCCGATCTCCCGGGCCGCCCTCGAAGTGCATGTCACCAGCGAGTGGGAGTTGTTCGTTTATCGCCTTGGCGCGGAAAAATGGTGCATCGGCGCCGCCCTTCGCGAGCTGAAAATGCCCGAAGGCACGCGTATCGCGGCGCTGTTTCGCGGCCAGCAACTGCTCCATCCGTCGGGTAGTACGGTACTCGAAGTCGGCGATTTGCTCTGCGTAATCGGCCATGAACACAACCTGCCGGCACTCGGAAAACTCTTCAGCCAGGCCCCCCAACGAGGCCTCGATTTGCGCTTTTTCGGCGACTTCGTTCTGGAAGGCGACGCCCAGCTGGGCGCGGTTTCAGCGCTGTACGGGCTGCAACTCGAAGGGGTCGATCCGGACATGCCGCTGGGTCGTTTCATCACCCAGAAAGTCGGCGGTGCCCCAGTGGTCGGCGACCAGGTGGAATGGAATAACACCATTTGGACTGTCGCAGTCATGGATGGGAACAAGATCGCCAAAGTGGGCGTCAGATTTCCCGAAGGAAGTCGCCCGGGCCCCGGATTGTTCCTCTAAACTCCTTTTTTCGTTACGTTTTCGATCGGTCTCTATGCCAACCTTGCGCACATTTTTAGCTATCGCCCTACTAGGGCTGAGTCTCTCCGTTGGCACCCTGCAAGCGGCCGAACCACCGTCCGCCGAGTCTGTCCAGAAGAGCCTGGACAAGATCGCCGAGCGCAAGCTGCCCGAGGCCGATCAAAAAGCCCTGCAACTGGTGCTGCAACAGACGCTGACCCAACTGTCCAATCGCGACGATTATGAAAAGCGCCTGGACAACCTCAAGCAGCAACTGAGCACGGCACCCAAGCAGAACATCGAAAACCAGCGTGAGCTGGAGCGCCTCAAGGCCAGCAAAGCCGTACCGGTCGAGCAACGTTACGCCAACCTGTCGGTGCCACAACTCGAACAGATGCTGACTGAACGCAGCACCCAGCAAAGCGATCTGCAAAAAGCCCTGGCCGATGCCAACAGCCTGATCATCACCGCCCAGACCCGCCCCGAGCGCGCCCAGGCCGAGATCAGCACCAGCCAGACACGCATCCTGCAAATCAACGGCATCCTCAAGCTGGGCAGAGACAACGGCAAAGCCCTGACGAATGAACAACGCGACACCCTCAACGCCGAGCTGGCCGCGCTGAATGCGCTGATCCCGCTGCGTCGTCAGGAACTGGCTGGCAACAGTCAACTGCAGGACCTGGGCAGCAGCCAACATGACTTGCTGCTGGAAAAAACCGCACGGATGGAGCGGGAGATCCAGGACCTGCAAACCCTGATCAACCAAAAGCGCCTGGCCCAGTCTCAACAGACGGTGACCCAACAATCGATCGAAGCGCAAAAGGCTGGCGGCAGCAATCTGCTGGCCACCGAAAGCGCCGCCAATCTCAAGCTCTCCGACTACCTGCTCAAAAGCACCGACCGTCTCAACGAACTGACCCAGCAGAACCTGCAGACCAAGCAACAACTCGACAGCGTGACCCAAAGCGACGCCGCGCTGGACGAGCAGATCAGCGTGCTCAAGGGCAGTCTGTTGCTGTCCAAGATCCTCTACAAACAAAAGCAGGCCTTGCCCCGCCTCAAGCTTGATCGGGACCTGGCCAATGACATCGCCGACATTCGCCTGTACCAGTTCGAGGTCAATCAACAACGCGAACTGATCAGCACGCCCGGCGCCTATGTGGATAACTTGCTGGCGAGCCAGCCGCCCGATCAGGTCACCCCGCAGCTGCGCAAGAACCTGTTGGACCTGGCTGTCACCCGCGCCGACCTGCTGGAGCGCCTGAGCCGCGAACTGAGTGCGCTGCTCAACGAATCCATCACCCTGCAACTGAACCAGAAACAGTTGCTCACTACCGCTCAGAACCTGCGCGCGACCCTCGACGAACAGATGTTCTGGATTCCCAGCAACAAGCCGCTGGATTTCGAATGGATGCGCGGCGTGCCGGACCGCCTGGAGAAACAGGTCGTCACTCTGCCGTGGGCTTCGAGCCTGAGCGAGCTGGCCGACGGCCTGACCCAGCGACCACTGCTGTTTCTGCCGCTGGTGCTGCTGATCGGCTTCCTGGTCTGGCGGCGCAAGTACCTCTATGCGCGACTGAACAAGGTGCACCAGGACATCGGTCACTTCAAACGTGACAGTCAATGGCACACACCACAGGCGATCCTGATCAACGTGCTGCTGGCAATGCCGGTGTCACTGGCCCTGGCGCTGTGCGGTTTCGCCTTGCAGATCGACGCCCGCGGGCAAAACGCCAACCTCGGCGCCGCCCTGTTGCAAATTGCCCAGGCGTGGCTGCTGTTCTATACCGCGTACCGGATACTTGCGCCGGGTGGCGTGGCAGAACTGCACTTTCGCTGGGAAAGACCGCAGGTGGAATTCCTCCGCGGCTGGATCCGTCGTCTTGGCCTGGTGGTACTGGCGCTGGTCGCCGTGGTGGCGGTGGCCGAATTACAACCGGCGGCCCTGACGGACGACGTAATCGGCATCGCCGTGGTGCTGACCTGCTACGCCTTGATGGCCTGGCTGCTCAGCCGCCTGCTGATCAACAGTCCGACCCATAACAGCGCCTCCCTGTTTCGCAAAGCTGTCGGCGTTCTATTCACTGTGCTGCCGATCGCCTTGTTTATCGCCGTGTGCTTTGGCTACTTCTACACCGCACTGAAACTCAGCGACCGGTTGATCAACACCCTGTACCTGCTGATGTTCTGGCTGATCATCGAAGCCACCTTTGTGCGCGGTCTGGCCGTCGCGGCACGGCGCCTGGCCTACCAGCGCGCCCTGACCAAACGCCAGGCCGCCAAAGAAGCCGGCGACGGTGAAGCGGTCGTCGAAGAACCGACACTGGACATCGAGAAAGTCAACGAACAGTCCCTGCGCCTGATCCGCCTTGCCTTGCTCGGCGGCTTCATCGCTGCATTGTATTGGGTCTGGAAAGACCTGATCTCGGTGTTCTCGTACCTCGACAACATCACGTTGTACGAATACACCAGCGGCGTCGGCGCCAACATGAGCATGGTGCCGATCAGCATCGGCGACATGCTCGGGGCGTTGATCATCATCGGTATTACCGTAGCCCTGGCGCGAAACCTGCCGGGGTTGCTCGAGGTGCTGGTGCTGTCCAAGCTCGATCTGGCCCAGGGCAGTGCCTACGCCACGACCACCCTGCTGACCTATGTGATTGCCGGTGTGGGTTTCGTTTCCACCCTGTCGACCCTCGGCGTGAGCTGGGACAAACTGCAATGGCTGGTGGCCGCACTCTCGGTCGGCCTGGGTTTCGGTATGCAGGAGATTTTCGCCAACTTCATCTCCGGGATCATGATCCTGTTCGAACGCCCGGTGCGGATCGGCGACACGATCACCATCGGCAACCTGTCAGGCACGGTGAGCAAAATCCGCATCCGCGCCACCACCATCACCGACTTCGACCGCAAGGACATCATTGTCCCGAACAAGACGTTCATCACCGGGCAACTGATCAACTGGTCGCTGACCGACACCGTGACCCGGGTCACCCTCAAGCTGGGCGTCGGCTACGATTCGGATCTGGAGCTGGTACGTACCCTGCTGCTCAGAGCGGCCATGGAAAACCCGCGCGTGCTGAAGGACCCTGCGCCCTCGGTGTACTTCCTGAACTTTGGTGAAAGCACCCTGGATCACGAGCTGCGTATTCACGTGCGCGACCTCGGCGACCGTAACCCGGCACTCGATGAAATCAACCGGTTCATCAACAGCGAGTTCAAGAAGCACGACATCAACATCGCTTTCCGTCAGGTGGATATCCACCTGAAAAACCTGACAGGCCAGGAACAGCTGTTGCTGACCAGCGATGCAGTCAAACCCACCAAGGCTCCAAATACAGGCAAGACCCCACCCGAGCCGCCATCGGTACAACTCGACTGACTGGACGCCACGCGCCATTCCCCAGCAGAATGCTCGGACATTCTGCTGGAGATGGCCGTTGAAAGCCCTCGACGAACTGACCTTCGACAACCGCTTCGCCCGCCTGGGCGACGCGCTCTCAACTCATGTACTGCCTGAGCCCATCGGCGAACCACGACTGGTGGTTGCCAGCCCGGCGGCCATGGCCCTGCTTGACCTCGACCCGAGTGTTGCCGAAACGCCGGTGTTCGCCGAACTGTTCGGCGGTCACAAGCTGTGGGCAGAAGCCGAGCCGCGGGCGATGGTCTATTCCGGGCACCAGTTCGGTTCCTACAACCCACAATTGGGCGATGGTCGCGGACTGCTGCTGGGCGAGGTCTACAACGAGGCCGGCGAACACTGGGACTTACACCTCAAGGGTGCCGGGCAAACGCCGTACTCGCGCATGGGCGACGGCCGGGCGGTGCTGCGTTCATCGATTCGTGAGTTCCTGGCGTCTGAAGCGTTGCACGCACTGGGCATCCCGACCACCCGCGCACTGTGCGTCATTGGTTCGAACACCCCGGTCTGGCGCGAGAAACAGGAACGCGCGGCCATGGTCCTGCGCTTGGCAGCGAGCCATGTGCGCTTCGGGCATTTCGAATATTTCTACTACACCAAGCGGCCCGAACAACAGAAAGCCCTCGGCGAACACGTATTGGCGATGCATTTTCCCGAGTGCCTGGAACAGCCGGAACCATACCTGGCGATGTTCCGCGAAGTCGTCGAGCGCAACGCCGAGCTGATCGCCAAATGGCAGGCCTATGGCTTCTGCCACGGGGTGATGAACACCGACAACATGTCGATCCTCGGCGTCACGTTCGACTTCGGTCCGTTTGCCTTCCTCGACGACTTTGACGCCAACTTCATCTGCAACCATTCCGATGATCAGGGTCGCTACTCGTTCAGCAATCAAGTGCCGATCGGCCAATGGAACCTCAGCGCACTGGCCCAGGCCCTGACACCGTTCATCAGCGTCGAAGCCCTGCGCGAAACCCTCGGCCTGTACTTCCCGCTGTATCAGGCTCATTACCTGGACCTGATGCGCCGTCGACTCGGCTTGACCACTGGCGAAGAAGGCGACCAGCAACTGGTCGAAAACCTGCTGCAACTGATGCAAAACAGCAGCGTCGACTACAGCCTGTTTTTCCGCCGTTTGGGCGATCAAGCCGCCGAGCTTGCCGTCACCCGCTTGCGCGACGACTTCGTCGACATCAAGGGCTTCGATGCCTGGGCCGAGCGCTACTGCGCACGCGTCGCCCGCGACGGCAACAGCGATCAAGCACAGCGCCGCGCCCGCATGCACGCGGTCAATCCGCTCTACATCCTGCGCAATTACCTGGCGCAGAAAGCCATCGACGCGGCAGAAAGCGGTGACTATGCCGAGGTCCGCCGCCTGCACGCGGTACTGAGCAAACCGTTCGAAGAACAGCCTGGCATGGACAGCTACGCCGAGCGCCCACCTGAGTGGGGCAAGCATCTGGAGATCAGCTGTTCGTCGTGAGGGCGATTAGATGAAAGTTTCCACCGACACACCGAAGCGCTCGGCCAACCAGCGGACTTGCCGCAGGTTGAGCTGGCGCTTGCCACTCAGGATTTCCGATACCACCGATTGCGCGCCAACACCCGGCAGCTCGCTCTGACTCAAGCCGTGTTCACGCATCATGTAGCGCAGCGAATCAACACCACTGGCCACTGGCATTGGCCGGTGCTGCTGGTCGTAGGCCTCGATCCAGTCACTGAGGATATCCACCAGACTCATCAGCGGGCTGGATTCGTCTTCACCAATCAGGTCCAGCAACTCATCAAGCGCCTTGACGAGCACATCGTAATCAGCCTCATTTTTTGGTTTGCGCAGCAACGGCGACACAAAGCGCCAGTGCTCAGCGGCTTGTTTGATCAGAACGCTCATCGACGCTCCTCCTTCCATTTACCCTTGTCATATTCACGATGGTCCAGCACCTGCTTGATATACAGCCGTTGCGCCGCGTAGTGCACAACAGCGATCAGGCGCAGCTTGTTCCCGCCAATATCGAATACATGGAAAGCCCCCACCTTATCGGTTGCAGGGAACATCGCCTTCATCGCCGCAAAGTCGCCCGGGCTGTTCCTCTTGACCTGTCGATACCATTGATCCAGCGCATTGGCTGAATGTGGCCATTGCTCCTTGGCCTCCCATATTCGTTTTTCGGTGATCACACGCATGCAACATCCTTATCGCATCTTGCTATGGAGGTTAAGCCAGGGCTATTCATATCGCAACTTGCTATACACCCGGGCAGACCAACGGTGCACTGTTCGATGCGCTCTACCAGCCTAGATACACGGCCCCCTTTGACGCTGGCGAACATGTGAGCATTCTTTTCTACCGTGTCACCCGCGATAGCTCTGAAGCCATGCACGCCAGGCAGTCACATGGCCATGATGCGCAAGAACTTGCGCAGCATGCCTGTGGATAACCAGCTTTTGATCAGGCTCGCAGCATCGCCTGTATGGCTTTCAAGGCACTGCGCAAGTTCTTGCGCGGTGGTGCGCAAGAACTTGCGCACTTTTCTTGAAAATTTATCGATGCCAGTTTGAAAAAAAGTTTCAACTTATTGATTTATATAGATTAAATTTAAGTGGCATGAAGCTTGATCACTATCAGGTGTGCATCGGGCGATTTTCCTCTCCCGGATACCTTCGATTGATCAGGCAAGGAAAGCATTCATGCCAACACCCGCATATCTGTCCCTATCAGGCGCCACGCAAGGATTCATCACTGAGGGCAACCTCACTCGAGACTCGGTAGGGAATGTCTATCAGGACGCCCATCAAGATCAGATTCTGGTTCAAGCATTCAGTCACCAGGTCATCATCCCTCGCGACCCGCAGTCCGGACAGCCAACCGGTCAACGCGTTCACAAACCCCTGATGATCACCAAAATCTTCGACAGGTCCTCACCACTGCTTTTCGCGGCCCTGACCAGCGGCGAGCAAATGACCGAATGCCACATCGAGTGGTACCGAACCTCAACTCTCGGTACTCAGGAACTCTACTTCACCACCACCCTCGAAGACGCCATCATCGTAGAGATCCAGTCGCACATGCCCAATTGCCAGGATCCTGGCAACGCGCACTTCACTCACCTGGAAGATGTGTACTTCAGCTACCGCAAAATCACATGGGAGCATGTCATCTCCAATACATCCGGTTCTGATGACTGGCGTGTTCCAATCGCAGGCTAAGGCTGCACCACCGATTCGTTGCAGCGACCAGCCTTGCTAATGGCATCCAAAAACCCAAGTGCGCAAGAAGTTGCGCACTCACCTTCTGAAGAACACCACCCCATCCTGCTCCAGGCCACGCCGCACAAGGCCTGTAGCCAAGTGCGCAAGAAGTTGCGCAGCACTGCGCAACTTCTTGCGCACATTAGCGACTATTCCTACAGGCAAACCGGACAAGCCCGACACCGATAACGCATATATCATTGATTTATATACGAAATGTACTACATGGCACGAAGCTTGATCTGTAAGGAGTACCCACCGGGCGATCTCGCCTCCCGGGCACCCTCATTTATTCAGCAAGGAGAGCATCCATGGCTACACCAGCGTATATGTCCATCACTGGCACCAAACAAGGCCTTATCACTGCCGGTGCATTCACCGCTGATTCGGTTGGCAACACCTACCAGGAAGGTCACGAAGACCAGGTCATGGTTCAGGGTTTCAACCACGAAGTGATCATCCCGCGTGACCCGCAGTCCGGCCAACCCACCGGTCAGCGCGTGCACAAGCCAGTGAAAATCACCAAGGTTTTCGACAAGTCCTCGCCACTGCTGCTGGCTGCACTGACTTCCGGCGAGCGCCTGACCGAAATCACCATCCAGTGGTACCGCACTTCGGCTGCCGGCACCCAGGAACACTACTTCACCACCAAGCTTGAAGACGCGATCATCGTCGACATCAAAGACTACATGCACAACTGCCAAGACCCGGCGAACTCGCACTTCACTCACCTGGAAGACGTAGAGTTCACCTACCGCAAAATCACCTGGACCCACGAAGTCTCCGGTACTTCGGGTTCCGATGACTGGCGTTCCCCGGTCGCTGGCTAAGTCTGGCCGACCGTTACAAAACATCGGCCAGCGCTGCTGGTCGATGTTGTTTGTGCCACCCAAGAATTCTTGCCTTCGTTGATCGCCCACTCAGGGCTTGATGGATGCTGCAGCACTGCACGAGGAACATCGGATGTTCGCGCCGGCCAACCAGACTCACTTCGCCCTGACCGTAGAAGGTCTGGCGAACGATCTCCAGGTACTTGCCCTCACTGGTCGAGAAGCCATCAGTCAGCCATTTCAGTTCGACGTCGAACTGGTCAGCGAAAACCCGTCCCTGGACCTCGAAAGCCTGCTGCACAAACCGGCGTTTTTGCAGCTCGCGCAAAACGGCACCGGCATTCACGGGCAGATCTATCGCGTCGCCCAAGGCGATACCGGTAAACGCCTGACCCGCTACTCGGTGACCCTGCGTCCGCAACTGTCTTACCTTGCGCACCGCATCAACCAACGCATCTTCCAGAACCTCAGTGTGCCGAAAATCATCGGCCAGGTCCTCGAAGAGCACGGCATCCAAAGCAATGCCTACGAATTCAAAGTCGGGGCGATTTATCCCGAACGCGTGTACTGCGTTCAGTACGATGAATCGGACCTGCATTTCATCCAGCGCCTGTGCGAGGAAGAAGGTATCCATTTCCACTTCCAGCACAGCGCCACCGCCCACAAGTTGGTATTCGGCGATGACCAGACGGTGTTCCCGAAACTCGCGCCGGTGGCCTACCAGCAAGACTCCGGTATGCTCGCCAACGACCCGGTGATCAAGCGCTTCGACCTGCGCCTGGAAACCCGCACCAGCCGTACCACCCGTCGCGACTACGACTTCGAGAAACCGCGCATCACCCTCGAAAGCGAGGCCCGTGGCGACGCTAAACCGGACCTCGAAGACTACGACTATCCAGGCCGCTTTATCGACCGCGAACGCGGCAAACACCTGGCCAAGCGCTCCCTTGAACGGCACCGTAGCGACTACCAACTGGCCGAAGGCAAAAGCGATCAGCCGCTGCTCGTCAGCGGGTATTTCCTGGCCTTGAGTCAGCACCCTAAGCCTAAGTGGAACGACCTGTGGCTGCTCACTGAAATCCTTCACGAAGGCAAGCAACCGCAAGTGCTCGAAGAGTCGGTGACCAGCAACACCACCGATCTCAAGGACGACTTCCACCAGGGTTACCGCAACCGCTTTCAGGCCACGCCGTGGGACGTGCCCAACCGCCCGCCGCTGGTGCACCCGAAGCCGCGCATTCTCGGTAGCCAGAGCGCGGTGGTTACCGGCCCCAAAGGTGAAGAGATCCACTGCGACCAATACCGTCGGGTGAAAGTGCAATTTCACTGGGACCGCATCGGTACGGCCGACGACAAGACCAGCTGCTGGCTGCGCGTCTCGTCCGCCTGGGCCGGCGCCCACTACGGCGGCATCGCCATCCCGCGGATCGGCATGGAAGTGCTGGTCACTTTCCTCGAAGGCGACCCCGACCAGCCGCTGATCAGCGGCTGCCTGTACCACAAGGAAAACGTCGTCCCCTACGACCTGCCAGCGAACAAAACCCGCAGTACTTTCAAGAGCCTCAGCTCACCCGGTGGCGGTGGCTACAACGAGCTGCGCATCGAAGACAAGAAAGGCCAGGAACAGATCTTCCTGCACGCCCAGCGCGACTGGGATGAAAACATCGAGCACGACCAGAAGATCCGCGTCGGCAACGAACGCCACGACACCGTCGAGGCCAACAGCTATAGCGAGTTCAAGGCCGAAGAACACCACACCGTCCACAAAGACCGCAAAGTCGAAACCCGCGCCAATGACCACCTGACCGTCGGCGTGAACCAGCACATCAAAATCGGCACCGGCCAGTTCATCGAAGCCGGTCAGGAAATCCACCTCAGCAGCGGCCTGAAAGTGGTGCTCGAAGCCGGCAGCGAACTGACCCTCAAGGGCGGCGGCAGCTTCATCAAAATCGACGCCGGCGGCGTGACCCTCAGCGGGCCGGCGATCAATATGAACAGCGGCGGCAGTCCGGGCAGTGGGACGGGAGCTGCGCCGATATTGCCGGGGCCGTTGAAGCAGGCGGATGCGGACAAGGCTGGGCAGTTGCTGGTGCCGGCGCAACGGCAGGCGCTGATGCGCGGTACCCCACGCTGTGAGATCTGTGAGCAAGCGGCCAAGGAGCCAGCGGCGAAGGAGAACGCTACGTGAACAATGTTTCCCAGGCCAATTTCTTGCTGATTGATGGTGTATTACGGCCCGACGCGATTACCCATCTCTACCAGCGCAGTGAACCGTTGGAGATTGAGCCGCTGTACATCGGAACGCGATGGCAAGAGCTGCATGACCTGGGTCCGATATTGGTATCGCTTCGAGGCTCATCCCACTTGATCAGCGAGACGCTCCAAAACGCTATTCAACCGGCAGACGCCAGCCTTTTGTACAGTCTCGCGCCGATGAATATCGTAGCGGGCCATTTGCGGCGCTTCATTGCTCCGCCGGATGTACTTGGCAGCAACGCTCTGCTGCGTTTTGCCGACCCATTGGTGGCACGTTATTGGTTAGGTAGCTATCAAGGTGCGCACTTGGATGCAATGCTTGGCCCGATAGAAGCCTGGCACGTGCCCGAAAACCAGCACTCCTGGGAGCTTGCGGGGTCATCCGAATGGCGAAGCATTTTTCGTGCAGCATCTCCCCCTGAGTGGGTTGATGCCTACGCTCAATTGGGAGAAATACAGCTGAGTGCGCTGGACCAGGCTGCCCGTTGGCGCTTCATGGAACGGCTAAACCAGAGTTTCGAGCGGCGCCATCCTCAGCTCCTGGCACAACTGGATACCAGTACCCGGACTCAGTGGTTCAATAAGCGGTTGGATGAAGCCGATGCCTGGGGGCTGTCGAGCGAACGCAGCCTCGCGATCTGGGTCGAATACACTTTGCGTTGGGGCGAAGGATTTACGCTACACCCCAACACCCCCTACCAGCACTGGTTGGCCCGTACACCCAAGGCGCTGAAGCTTTCACCCGAGTTGCGTATCCAGCAGATGGATGACGATTGCCTGGACGTCGAAGTGATCAAGGAAGTGTGATGACTCAGCCCGCAACAGAAGCCCAACTGAAACAGGCTAGACGTAACCAAGAGTTTACCAACACCCCCATGGGGAAAGGCCAATGTCCACTGATGCAGGGGGAAGTGGCTATATTTCCGGTGCGTTATGCTTTGGACGAGTCCCCGATAAAAAAGGGCAGCAGCCAAGGGCCACATCCACTGCCAAAAAACTGGTCAAGCAAACCGCCAGAGCTGAAAACACGCAGTTATACCCTGCGCCAATTGCGCGACGGTTGGCTCTATGTGTGGAACAGTATCGACAAGACCTTTCATGAGTACCAGATAAAAGCCGAACAGTTCACTCGTCACAAATGGACCGACAGCCAGCTGAACAAGGACGTGCGCAACAACCCGGGCGAGACGCACCCGTACCTGCTCTATCCGCGACGTAGCCAATTGCGTATCGCTTACTCGCCTGTGCAATGGACCTGGCGCATGTGCGAGTTGATGCGCAACAGTGCCACCGAACAAACCCAATGGATGCGTAAGATTGATCTGCCAGCGTTTTGCGGCAGCGGGAAAGTCGCCCACGGTGACGCGATCACAGAGCTTGGTAAAAGTGTCGCGGATATTCTGGTTTCGGGCAAAAAAGCCTCGACCTTCACCAGCACCCTTTTGCCGACCAAAGCAACAGACGCTGGCGCTCCGTTCAAGCCGGCCTTTGAAGAAGCCCTGGTACGCGGCAAAGTTCCAGCACAGGATACTGCCCTCTTCGTCGCTTTGGATGATCCACTGGCGATGGTCGATGACCTGAACATGAACCTGATCGGTCGGCTCATGGAACAAAGTCAATTCGAAGCCCTGCATCAACACAAACTGCAAAGTGCGTTTGCCGTGCAGAATTTGTGTGGGTTCGATGCCGATCCTTTTATTCCGCCCTCGATCAAAGACCCGATTCAGCGGCAAGCCTATACCGATGACCTGTACACACTTCTGAAAACCAATGATGAAGTCGAACGGGGCAAAGACCTGGTACCTGCCGATCAAGCCGGAATGGTGGAGATGGGAGCCACATCGACAGTCGCTGCCGCCGAAACCCCATTCAAGGCTAAATGGGGGCAACTGCCCGATCAAAACAAATGGAAAAAAGCCCTTGAAGAATGGAACGCCAAACGTTTTTGGCGCGAGGACGTGCGCTTTGACGAAGTACAGAAGTACCTGAGCCAGACCACCACCGAGGCACAACGGCTCCACGACCATTGTCAACGCAGCGAGCGTGATCTGATCACCTGGCTCGACCAACTCAGCCCCAGCGCTGAGGCGGTCTACCACGATACCTGCAATGAAGACCAAGCCAGTCTGCTTCTGGAGACCGCCCACGCTATTTACACGGCACTGGGCAATGGGGAGAACGGGCAAAAGTGGTTGTGCAAACAGGCCAGGCAACCGAGCACACTGTTCAGCTTGGCGCTGTTCAACTTCAACCCGGAAGTCGCCACTTTGATAAAGAAGGTGACGCACAACTTCAGCACTACCGGCAAGCTTGATGACCAGGGCAGTGAAGGCGACGGCAGCTCACCCGCGTTGGCTCCGACCTCCTCGGGCGATGCCACGAACATTGGCACCCGCACCGGTGAAATCAAAGCGATCTTCGACCTGGAGGTCGTCAAGAACAGTAAGTTATACAAGGCCATGAGCAGTGCCGCCAAGCAAGCCATGACCACCCTGGTCAAGGTCGCCAACAACCAGGCCAGGGACGCCTGGCATGGGCTGAGCACTCTGCTGTTACCGGCGATGAAACAACAAGCGGCGCTGACCCTCGCCGCGCCCCAGGTGTTGATTTCCACCGAAATTTCCAGCGCCACCCAACTGACCTTCAACCCGACCTACCAGCGCGACTACCAGGCCTGGCTGCTGGAGGTCGTAACCGTGAAGAATAAAATAACGGGCGACAAAGGAGTGTTGCGCCGTCCCGGTGCGGCTTACGATCAACGCTCAGCGCGCCTCTCTCTGCAATCCCATGAAGAGCATTTGAAAAACCTGCTCTTGAAACGTCCCAATCAGATCGTCGCCAAAGCGTCTGGCAGCACTCGTCTGCGTATCGGCATACCGCAAATCAACAGTTGGCTCGCCGACCTGGGACAAACCGAGGTGATGGCGCAACTGAAAATTGCAGGCACCCAGGAGTATCTGACACGCACCCAAGCCTGGATGGGCCAGAACCTGGGCAATGCCCTGCCCGCCCTGGTGGTCGGTTTGAACCTGTGGAATGTCTATAGCAGCGCCAAACAAGCGCAAAACGACGGTAAGTTTTCTGCCGATGAATGGCGCACTGTGGGTGCTAACGCCGCCTACGCTGCCAATGCTATCGCGGCGCTGTGGGTCGGGCCGGCGTGGAGTCGTGCGGGAGAGATGTCTACGCAGCTAGGTAGGAGGACACTAACCCTTGCGCAAGCAGGATACACCGAATGGTCTGACGCTATTGCTGCGAGAAAGACTGGCGAATCAGCAATTGCTCACGAGTTTGCAGCGGCTTCGAAAGGCCTGATTTGGCGCACAGTGACGTGGGCGGCATTGGGAGTCATGGCGACCGGGCTTGAGGCTTGGCAGCTGTCCAATGACATCGATGGTGCCACCAGTGAGGAAGAGAAAAACGCACTTAAATGGAAGTTTCGTATTGTCGCAGGGATGTCTATTGTTGCCACGGGCCAACTAGTTGGCGCAGGCCTCGGCTCTTGGTTTAGCTTTGCCTGGGTAATGTCCACTCCGGTGACGATCATGGTGGCGGTCCTCGGGGTTGCCTATTTGATGATCACCATGGCCGCCAACCGCTACAAGCGCGAGGGCCTGCGGCTGTGGCTGTACCGTTGCAGCTGGGGACGCGGGGCAACACCTGAATGGCTAGGTGATGAGGGCCATCCAAAACAGATGCAGGCCCTGCTGGAGAGCCTGCAACGACCAAGCGTCGTGGGCAGAGCCTTGTATTACGGCGGCGGCAGTACCCCGAGAAAATGCTTGGGCTTCTGGGTGCAGGTCCAAGTGCCTAACGGGTTGGCGGGCAAAGAAGTGACCTTGCAACCGGCGATGATCGAAAAGAACTATTTTTCTAAAGATGAACTGCAAACCACAAAAAGCAGCTTTTACGGCCAGTTCCTCAACGGAAACTGGGTAGACCCAAAGCTGCTCGGACAGTTGCCCAACGGCGCCGGCAGTAAAACCAGCCCGGCTGACTTCAGTTACACCAGCACCGAACAGCACCGTCTTTGGCAAGTGTGGATCGACACCTCGACAGACAGTCCGATCCTTGAGTTGGAGGTCAAGTATCCGGCCGGAGTGCTTCAGCGCACTGACGGACGCGGCTATATGTTTCGATTGGCGCTTGAGTGGGCTGCGAGTGAAGCTGACCGAGCCAACAATGCCTTTAGCGGTGAGCTAAAGGACGACATCGTACTGGCCCAAAAAAGCACCCAGCTGTTGAAGCTGGCCGTCCCGAACTGAATGGATCAATGAGCCCTACAATGTTCAATTTTGACAAAGCACTTGATCTACCGCCGCAACTCCAATGGAAGTATGCCGACGAACCAGAACTGTTGGGATGGACGATTCGGGCGCGCAATTACAACACCTTCGTGGCCAATTGCATGTTTGCATTTATGTCAATTGTAATAATGGGGGGGACGTATGCCGTATATTCAGTTGCGCCTCCTGGTGAGAGTTACCTTTCTCGCATATCGGCTAGTGTGGTTTTTTATCTGTCAATGTCATTTACGATTTCGTGCATGACCCACCAGCGAATGAATTTCGCCTATCGCTTTACTCAATCCGGAGTGGAGTGCTGCGAGTGGAAAGATTTCCCTAAATGGGCATTGACGTTTTTGAAGTGGCTTGCCGGGATTACGGCGATTATTTTCGTCTTCCTGGCAACCATTGATCCAGCATTCCTTATTGGTGCACTGATAGGTCCGGGAGGGATAGGCTTGATGTATCTCTCGATGGCGAACTCGAGGAGCTACCAAAAAATGCAGACCCAATACCATCATCTGACATACGAATGGAAGGATTTCACACAGCTGGCCATTGCAACCAATAGAGACGTTGTGGACTTAAAGTACACCATGTATGACAATGGAATTGTCACTTGGAGTCAGAATATTTTTTGCAAGCGCAAGCAAAAAGAAAACGTAGCCAAACTGATCGAACCTTATTTATCTCCGGGTGTACCGTTTATCAAAGCCAAAGTTAATGTACCACTTAGCACTGACTAACGTTTGGTATGTGTGGTGCATACAACCACTTTTATTACCGACAACCGCCTCGCGCAAATAATCCCCTTTTCTGCTTTTCTGACCTTGAAGCAGGCCGTCCCTAACTGAATGAATCAATGAGCCCTACGATGTTCAATTTTGACAAAGCACTTGAGCTGCCGTCGCAACTCCAATGGAAGTATGCCGACGAACCAGAACTGTTGGGATGGACGATTCGGGCACGCAATTACAATACGTTTGTGGCTAACGCAATGTTTTGGTTCTGCTTCACCGCAACAACAGCTGGCTCAATCCTACTATACCGAAGCATGGACAATGATCCCGTTTTTAGCGGAATATTGACTCTACTATTTTTCATTACCGTAAATATTGCCTTAACATCAATCACCCACCAGCGAATGAATTTCGCCTATCGCTTTACTCAGTCCGGAGTGGAGTATTGCAAGTGGAAAGATTTCCCCAAATGGGCATTGACGTTTCTAAAATGGTTTGCCGGTATAACGGCGATTATTTTTATCTTCCTGGCGACCATTGATCCGGCATTCCTGATCGGCGTGCTGATAGGCCCGGGAGGGATGGGCTTGATGTATCTCTCGATGGCGAACTCAAAAAGCTACCAGGAAATGCAAACTGAATACCATCACTATGCATTCAAGTGGGCAGAACTCACACAGCTCGCCATTGCTACCAATAGAGAAGTAGTCGATTTAAAATACAGCATCACCCTAGAGGGGAAAGACTATATAACCAACTGGAGCCTTAATGTTTTTTGCAAGCGCAAGCAAAAAGGAAACGTAGCCAAACTGATCAAACCTTATTTATCTCCGGGTGTACCGTTTATCAAAGCCAAAGTTAATGTACCACTTAGCACTGACTAACGTTTGGTATGTGTGGTGCATACAACCACTTTTGCTACCGCCAACCGCCTCGCGCAAATCACCTCAAGAAAGGGGCGCCACGGATTTATTTTCGGGACACCCAACTAAAATAAATCCAATTAAAATAAATCCGCCCCCCTTTCCGTGAAAAACAACCATAGATGCTTCTGGCGCCTCTATTTTTATTAAAAACTTAAGCGACTTAAACCCCATAGGTGCTACATTATGGAGTTAAAAAACTTTTTTCGACCCACCACATTGGTCACCAGATGGACATTAAACACGTTCTACTCATCATTTTAATCATTTTTTCAACATCAGCGCCTGCCCAAAATATCGGGTTTGGATTCATTAAAAATGATCCGGACAGGAAGACCTATTTATATACCACTCAGGAAATTGCAATCGGCGAAGCCATTTCAGTCCAGTTCCCTAAAACCAACGGAACCGCTGCCTGCTGCAAGTTAACAAAGTCAAATGGAGAAAAACGGCAACCGGGCGATGTAATCGACCTGCTCAACGAGTCCGACATGCACGTCTACGGGCTCGACATTCAATATAAAGAACCTTTTATCGGCATAGCTGTAGTTGGCAAAAACGCAAATGAAAATGGCGCCACAGCGGTTGAGGTTAAGGGTCAACGTACAATAATCAGCACCTGTTTAAGCCAAGAAGGCATCCATCTTTTCTCAAGAAAAAATGGAATATTGAACGGTCACTTATACTTAAATCTTGGATACGGCATAGAGCCAAATTCTAATTCTTGCGAAACGGAAAAGCACAGCTCCGTACCGACCGACGTATCCAGCTACATCGAAAGTAGAGATAACTGTGACTCTCTACGCGGCGACATCCCTGAGCCGGACCCCGCCGACCCGGGCAACCTCAACCGTGTCATCAGCGATATCAACAAATACTGCAAGGGCACAGACCAAAAGCTGAAGCAGTTGAAAGAGCAATATTCCGGCAACGAAAGCATTATGAAATTGCTCTCTACTTATGAAGAGAACATTGAAGCTGACATGAGTTTTTAGATTCACTCATCAGGGACAAGAAAGGGCCACGGATTTATTTTCGGGACACCCCCCAAAAAGAAACCGTCCTAGGACATTTCCCGCACGCTGTAGCGCCTTGGATGAACTTGTCCCAAATCGACCACGCGGATAGTCTTCACAAGTCGCCACAAACTCAGCGGCCAGTTTTGACAGACTGAACAGTATCAAGGCATGCAAATGCCGCTATGCGGCTCCATAGCTCAGGGAGCTTCACCATGAAAAAGATCGCCCTCAAACCACTGAGCCTCACCGTCACCGATCCCCTCGACAGCCCAAACCCGACCCAACGTCCCAGCCCCATCTTCACCGTTACCCCCAACATCGACACCGAAACCCTGCTAATCCACGCCAGCGAAATCCTGGCCTCGCTGAACGCGATGACCACCGACCTGGCCTTTGAGCTTGAAGGCGCGCACCGCAACGTGGCGCTGGGCATTCAACAGATGATCGTGTTGGGCGAGTTGCTGGTGAACAGAGCGCTGGAGAACCTCGACCTGCCCGATTCGGCGGGCAGCCGGCTCAATCCGTCCGCCGTCCATTGACGGGCCGCGCTGTTTTATCGAATGGAGAGTTCCCCAAGTCTCGATAGATACCTATCACCGGCCTGGACTGCAACGTCCCTTCCCCGCTGATCGACACCGAAGCCCCGCTCGACGTGCTGCGCGAAACAGTGGCCTTCCGCATCCGCAGCGCCACCCAACTGCTGGAAACATTCGCCCTGGCGATGGCTGCGACATACTGAACGTCATCGGGCGACCTTGGGGTCGCCCATTTTTTGCTCTTACCTGCACACCTTGATAATCCACGGCCTCGGCTCCAGATTGGTTGCATTGCCCACTTTCCGGAGCCCTTTCATGTCTGAACCCCTGTTGATCCCCTGCCCCCACTGCAACGGCCTCAACCGCATCCCCGCCGAACGCCTGGGCGATCATCCCAAGTGCGGGCGCTGCAAAGCCGAAGTCCTGCTGAACAAACCCTTCGAGCTGACGCAAGGCGATTACGCCAGTCAGATCAAGGGTGATCTGCCGTTGCTGGTGGATGTGTGGGCGGATTGGTGTGGGCCGTGCAAGTCGTTTGCGCCGGTGTTCGAGCAGGCGGCGGGGCAGTTGGCGGGCAAGTGTCGGTTGGCCAAGCTGGACAGTGAGGCGAATCAGCAGTTGTCGGCGCAGTTGGGGATTCGTTCGATTCCGAGTTTGATTCTGTTCAAGAACGGTCGGGAGGTGGCGCGTCAGAGCGGGGCGTTTCCGTTGCCGCAGTTGATGAGCTGGTTGCGTAGTCAGGGAGTTTGATGACCTGAAGTAGAAAGCTCAGCTCAGAACTTTGTGGCGAGGGGGCTTGCCCCCGCTCGGCTGCGAAGCAGTCGTAACGTCGACGATTGAGACTTAATAGACAAACCGCAATGTCAGATTTTAGGGCCGCTTCGCGGCCCAGCGGGAGCAAGCTCCCTCGCCACAGGGGACCGCGTTCAGTGGGCGGCTGTCAGGTGTTTTCCAGCAGGTTGTGCAGTTCGACGAACTGTTGGGTCAGTTTGTGCCGGGGGTCGAGGTGGATCAGTGGCATGTTGGCCTGGTGGGATTCGCGCATGCGCACCGAGCTGCCCAGGTATACCGGTAGCACCGGCAGGCCTTCGGCGATCAGTTCGTCGAGCATCTGCTGCGGCAGGCTCGCGCGGGCCTGGAACTGGTTGACCACGATGCCTTCGACTTGCAGCTCTTCGTTGTGGTCTTCCTTCAACTCTTCGATTTCCGCCAGCAGGCCGTACAGCGCCTGACGGGAGAAGCTGTCGCAGTCGAAGGGAATCAGCACGCGATCGGCGGCGATCAACGCAGACACCGCGTAGAAGTTCAACGCTGGCGGGGTGTCGAGGTAGATCCGGTCGTAGTCTTCGGCCAGTTCGTCGAGCAGTTTGCGCAGCTTGTTGATCTTGTGTTTGGCCTCGAGCTTGGGCTGCAAGTCGGCCAGCTCGGCGGTGGCAGTGACCACATGCAGGTTGTCGAACGGGGTTTCGTAGATATCGACCTGGTTTTTCTTCGAGAACGGCCCGGATGACAAGGTCTGTTTGAAGAAGTCGGCGATGCCCATCGGGATGTCGTTGCCGGTCAAGCCCGTCAGGTACTGAGTGGAGTTGGCCTGGGCATCGAGATCCACCAGCAGCGTGCGATAGCCTTCGCTGGCGCTGACCGCCGCCAGATTGCAGGCAATACTGGATTTGCCCACGCCACCTTTCTGATTGAACACCACACGCCGCATGTCAAAACCTCCGTGTATCAAAGAATGACCGAGTGTAGTTGCCGACACCGCAGCTTCGCTACCTCGTTGGCAGTCAGACTGCACGGTCAGCTGCAATCTCGGCAAAAAAACGACCGACTTCGCCCTTTGAGTGATGAATCAACTGACAGACACGTCTGTAAAAAACCGAATAATGGCAAAACGACAGCTTTTTCGCGGATAAACGGCATGGCACACCGAACAAAATGGGGCCAGTATTTGCTGAAAGCCCGCCGCACCGGGATAATGCGCGCCACTCGGCGGTAGCGTCATGCCGGGTCAGTCGCCGGTCAATCGACTCACCGCGTCAAGGAAGCCCGCAGGGGCGGGATGAATTTTCAGTGATCAAATTCAATATCGCCCAATGGCGCGCTTGGGCCCCTGGGCTCGAAAGCGTGGACGATTGGCAAGCCTGGAGCCGACAACCGGTCGTGCTCGAGAACAGCGATGCCGCCCCCGACGTATCGTTTTTGCCGGCCATGCAGCGTCGGCGACTCAGCCGTCTGGCGCGGATGGCCTTTAGTGTCGGCTGGCCGTTGGCCGAGGGTCACGAACAGCTACCGTTGGTCTTCATTTCTCGTCACGGCGAAACTCCGCGCACCTTCGAGATTCTCAACGACCTGGCCGCCGATCAGCCGCTGTCGCCGACTCAGTTCAGTCTGTCGGTGCACAACGCCGTCATCGGCCTGTGGTCGATCATGCGCGGCGAAACCAGCGAGATGACAGCCCTCGCGGCGGCCGGCGATGGCCTTGAACACGGCATGCTAGAGGCCGCCGCGTTGCTTGAGGAAGGCGCGCCGGCGGTATTGCTGGTGATCACCGAAGAGCAACCGCCGCAAGCCTACTCGACCTGGATCGACGATGTGCCGTTCCCGTATGCGGTCGGCCTGTTGATCACACCCGGAAATCAGTGGCAGCTGTCTCTGAACAGCACCTCGGATACGTTGTCCAAACCCCATTGGCCCCATGCGCTGAATCTGTTGAGTACCCTGCTCGGCCAGCAGACCACCTGCCAACATGCCTGGAAAAATCGTGTATGGACCTGGCAACGCAACCAGTAACCGATAAAAACCGCGACGCCTATTACTGGCGCCTGCTGGCCACTGCCTTGAGTTTCACCCTCTTCGGGTTGGGCGGGCTGTGCCTGCGGCTGGTGATTCTCCCGGTGCTCGGCTGCCTGCCGGGCGATGCCCAGGCCCATCGACAACGAACGCGGCATATTGTCAGCCGGATATTCCGCTCCTTTGTCCGGTTCATGGCCCGCACAGGCGTGCTGACCTACGACATCCAGGGTGCGGAAAAACTCGGCCGTCCGGGACAGATGATCATTGCCAATCATCCCTCGTTGATCGATGTCGTGTTCCTGATCGGCCTGGTGCCCCATGCCAACTGCGTGGTCAAGAAAAGCCTCTGGGAAAATCCTTTCACTCGCGGCCCGCTACGCCGCACCGGGTACATCAGCAACGACGGCAGCATGGACATGCTCGACGCTGCTGCCGACGCGCTGAAAAGCGACCAGACCCTGATCATCTTTCCCGAAGGCACCCGCACCCAACCCGGCCAACCGCCGGCCTTTCATCGGGGCGCGGCAGCAATCGCCCTGCGCGGTGCGAGAATCGTCACCCCGGTGGTCATCAAGGTCAGCCCCACGACCCTGACCAAGGCCGAGCCTTGGTATCGGATCCCCAAACGTCGCGTGCACTTCAGTTTCCGTGTCGGGGCCGATATAGACCCACAGGCCTTCGCAGCGCTGGGCCCTGCACCTCAGGCCTCGCGCAAGCTCAACGATTATTTTCACCATTACTTTATTAAGGAGCTCGCCGAAGATGAGCGATCTGAAGCTTGAGATAAAACTGTTGATCATTGACGCCCTTGGCCTCGAAGACATCGGCGTGCAGGACATCGGCGACGAGCAGACGCTATTCGGCGAAGGCCTGGGCCTGGACTCGGTCGACGCGCTGGAGCTCGGCCTGGCGATCCAGAAAAAGTACGGCATCAAAATCGACGCCGATGCCAATGACACCCGTGGTCACTTCACCAACGTGGCGAGCCTTGCGGCGTTCGTCACTGCAAAACAGGCAGCTTGAGACCGGACCATGCAAACTCGTGACGACATCTTCAACACCCTGCGTGATGCCCTGGTCGAACTCTTTGAGCTGGAACCCGAACGCGTGACCCTGGACGCCAACCTGTATCAGGACCTGGAAATCGACAGCATTGATGCCGTCGACCTGATCGATCACATCAAACGCCAGACCGGCAAGAAAATCGCCGCCGAAGAGTTCAAGTCGGTGCGTACCGTCGGCGACGTGGTCGAGGCGGTCTACCGTCTGGTTCAACCGGCCGCATGAGCCGACTGATCGGCCTCGGCCTGCTGCTGGCGGGCCTGCTGTACCCCTTTGCGGTGTATTTCGGCATGGAACATTTTGCCCCGTGGCAGTTCGGTCTGTTGCTGGGCGGATTGTGGCTGGCCCGTGCGCTGCTGGGCGAGCGACGCCCCGGCAGCGTCTGGATGGCGGTGGTTGCCATTGCTTTTTGCCTGCTGCTGGCGCTGTTCGACAGCCCTGTGTTGCTGCGCTGGTACCCGGTGCTGATGAGCGGTTTCATGCTGGCGTTGTTTGGCCTGAGCCTGAAGTTCGGGCAACCGATGATCGAGCGGCTGGCGCGTTTGCGCGAACCGCATCTGCCGGACAAGGCCATTGTTTATACCCGCCAGGTGACGATCGCCTGGAGCGTGTTTTTCCTCTGTAACGGTTTGCTCGCCGCCGCCCTGACCCTTTGGGCGCCGCTGAGTTGGTGGATGTTGTACACCGGCCTGATCTCCTACGGGTTAATGGGTTTGCTGTTTGCCATTGAATGGCTCATACGACAACGGGTACGAGGCCACCCATGAATTGGATAAAACTTGAGCAACTGTTGCTCAAGGCACTACCTGCGCGCGCCGTCACGGCGCATCCGGCGCTCAATCACGCCGACCTGTGCGAGCAGGCCCTGCGCCTCGCCGCTGGCCTGCAAGCACAAGGTGTGACGCGTATTGCCGTGCACCTGGAAGATGCTGCGCAACTGGCGATTGCCCTGCTCGGCGCCTGGCGTGCCGGGGTCAGCGTGCTGCTGCCTGCCGATCTGCAACCCCAAACCCGTCTGCGCTGGTCGACGGCGGTCGATCTGTGGCTGACCGATCTGGCAGACGACGCACAGCTGACTGACTTCCAGCAGGCGCCGCTGGCTGCCGCCGAACTGGATCTCGATCACTGCCACCTGAGCCTGTGCACATCCGGCTCCAGCGGCGAACCCAAGCGCATCGAGAAAACCCTGCGGCAACTGGCCAATGAAGTTCAGGCGCTGGAGCACTTGTGGGGCGCGGACCTGGGCAACGCCTGCATCATCGGCAGCGTCGGCACCCAGCACATCTATGGATTGCTGTTTCGGGTGCTGTGGCCGCTGTGCGCCGGGCGTCCGTTCGTACGCCGGCAATTGGCGTTCCCGGAAGACCTGCAGCGCACCAGTCGCGAACATCCAGCCTTCGCCTGGGTTGCCAGCCCGGCGCTGCTCAAGCGCATGGGCGACAACCTCGATTGGCCGGCCTTGAGCGCAGTCCGCCGAGTGTTTTCTTCCGGTGGCGCGTTGCCGGCCGAGGCGGCGCAACGCTTGCACGCACGCCTGCAACAATGGCCGACGGAGATTCTCGGCAGCTCGGAAACCGGTGGCATTGCCTGGCGTCAGGGCGACGATCTCTGGCAACCCTTTGCCGATGTCGTGCTGAGTCAGGACAGTGACGGGGCCCTGCTCATCGCCTCGCCGTACTTGCCGGTCGACCACGTTGAACATACCGCCGACGCCGCGCACATCGCCGCCGACGGTCGTTTCGAACTGCTTGGACGGCTGGACCGGATCGTCAAGCTGGAAGAAAAACGTATCTCGCTGCCGATGCTGGAACAGGCGCTGATGGCTCACGACTGGGTCGCCGAAGCGCGCCTCGGCGTGGTTCAGGAGAACCGGGCCTCGCTGGGAGCCTTGCTGGTGCTGAGCGAACAGGGTCTGCACGCGTTGCGCAACCAAGGCCGGCGTACCCTGACCCAGGAACTGCGTCAGCACTTGAGTCAACATTGCGAAACCCTGGCCCTGCCGCGCCGCTGGCGCTTGTTGCGTCAACTGCCGCTGAACGCCCAGGGCAAACTGCCGCAAGCCGACGTTGAAGCCCTGCTGCTGGCGCCCCGTCCAAAGGCGCCGCATGTATTGGAACAGGTCGAAGCCGATGGCGAGTGGAGCCTGCAACTGGCGGTGCCGCCGGACCTTGCCTACTTCAGCGGCCACTTCCCGCAAACGCCTGTATTGCCGGGCGTGGTGCAAGTCGAATGGGCGCTGAACCTGGGTCGGCAGCTGATGGAGCTGCCGATAAAGTTTGCCGGCATGGAAGTGCTGAAGTTCCAGCAACTGGTGCGCCCCGGCGATGAAATCCAGCTGCATCTGCGCTTCGACCCATTGCGCAGCAAATTGTATTTCGCCTATCGCAATGAGACGGCTACCTGCTCCAGTGGACGAATTTTACTGGAGGCCGCAGATGTCTAAAGTTATGCATCTGTGGCGAGGGAGCTTGCTCCCGCGGGTCGGTCCGCGCTCGGGCGCAACAGCCCCAAAACCCTCCAATGCGGCCTGCCAGGTTTCGTCCGCAGGATTGATTGCGAGCGCTTCGCACTCGAACGGGAGCAAGCTCCCTCGCCACAATGAATCCGAGCAAGGGACAACACATGCATAACCCCTGCGCCGTGATCCCGGTCTACAACCACGAAGCCGCCGTCACCAACGTGGTCGACGCGCTGCTCGCCAACCATCTGCCGTGCATTCTGGTGGATGACGCCAGCAGTCCGGCCTGTGCCGCGGTACTGGAGCAACTGGCCCGGCGCGACCAGGTTTTCCTGATCAAACTCGCCGTCAATCAGGGCAAGGGCGGCGCGGTCATGAGCGGGTTTCGCGAAGCTTCGCGCCTGGGCTTCAGCCACGCCTTGCAGGTGGACGCCGATGGTCAGCACGACTTGAGTGACGTTCGGACCTTCATCGAGCAGTCACGCGCCCATCCCGACGCACTGATCTGCGGCTACCCGCTGTACGACGCCAGTGTGCCGAAGGGCCGTTTGTATGCCCGCTACCTGACGCACGTGATGGTCTGGATCAACACCCTTTCGTTGCAGATTCGCGACTCCATGTGCGGTTTTCGCCTCTACCCGTTGCCTCCGACGCTGGCGCTGATCAACTCGGTGAAGATCGGCAATCGCATGGACTTCGACACTGACATCATCGTGCGCCTGGCCTGGCGCAATCTGCCGATGCGCTGGCTGCACACCAAGGTTCACTACCCCCTGGATGGCGTCTCGCATTTTCGTCTGTTTCGCGACAATGTGCTGATTACGAGCATGCACACCCGCCTGTTCTTCGGCATGCTGTTACGGGCGCCGGTCATTCTTTGGCGACGGTGGCGAACATGAGCATCAATGCAGACAACGAGCACTGGGCCGATCACAAGGAACGCGGCAGTTTCTGGCTGATGAAATTCACCGCACTCTGCGCAAAAGTGCTCGGGCGTCGGCTGTTGAGCCCGCTGCTGTACGGCATCGTCTTGTACTTTTTCCTGTTCGGTCGCAGCGCCCGCCACAGCGCCTGGCAATACCAGCAGCACCTGGCCGACTGGAGCGGCCGCAGCGAATTGCGCCCGTCTCATTGGCGGGTGTTTGGCCAGTTCATGGCCTTCGCCGACTCCATGCTCGACAAGCTCGACGTGTGGAACGGCAAGTTGAGCATCGAACAGATCGAAATCATCGACCCGGCGCTGTTGCGCAATCAATTGCGCGGCTCACGCGGGCAGATGCTGGTGGGCGCTCACCTGGGCAATCTCGAAGTCTGCCGGGCCCTCGCCGAACTCGGTGAAAGGGTCACCATGAACGTGCTGGTGCACACCAAGCACGCCGAGCGTTTCAATCGCCTGCTGGGCGAAGCCGGCGCGACCAATCTGCGGCTGATCCAGGTCAGCGAACTGGACCCGGTGATCATGCTGCAACTGAGCCAGCGCCTGGAACGCGGCGAGTGGCTGGCGATTGCCGGCGACCGCGTACCGCTGCACGGCGGACGCAGCGTGACGGTGGACTTCCTCGGTCATCCGGCCGCGTTCCCCCAAGGTCCGTGGCTGCTGGCCGGCCTGTTGAAGTGCCCGGTCAATTTTCTGATGTGCCTGAAGAAACCAGCCGGTGACTATCGACTGATCATCGAGCCCTTCACCGATGCGGTGGTATGGAAGCGCAGCGACCGCGAGCAAGTGATTCACCACTGGGCCACGCGCTATGCCGAACGCCTCGGCCAGTGCTGCCTTGAAGCGCCCCAACAATGGTTCAACTTTTACCCATTCTGGAAGACCGATGACGACGCATCTGCTTGAGCCGGTAACCTTCGGCGAACTCCCTTTGCGCATCGAAGACGTGCTGGCCCTGGCCAACCGTCAGGCGCCCGTGCAACTGCAAAACGACAGCGAATACCGTGAACGCATCGCCAAGGGCGCGCGGTTTCTCGATTCGTTGCTGGACAAGGAAGGCGTGATCTACGGCGTGACCACCGGTTACGGCGATTCCTGCGTGGTCGCGGTGCCGCTGCATCATGTCGAAGCGCTGCCGCGTCATCTGTACACCTTTCACGGTTGCGGCCTGGGTAAACTGCTCGACGCCCAGGCGACCCGCGCGGTGCTTGCGGCGCGTTTGCAGTCGCTGTGCCACGGCGTGTCCGGGGTTCGCATCGAGCTGCTGGAGCGCCTGCACGCCTTCCTCGAACACGACATTCTGCCGCTGATCCCGGAAGAGGGTTCGGTGGGCGCCAGCGGCGATTTGACACCGCTGTCATACGTCGCCGCGACCTTGTCCGGCGAGCGCGAAGTGCTGTTCAAGGGCGAGCGCCGGCAGGCTGCCGACGTCCATCGCGAACTCGGCTGGGAGCCGCTGGTACTGCGGCCCAAGGAAGCACTGGCGCTGATGAACGGCACGGCGGTAATGACCGGCCTCGCCTGCCTGGCTTACGCCCGTGCCGACTACCTGCTGCAACTGGCGACGCGCATCACTGCGCTGAACGTGGTTGCCCTGCAAGGTAACCCGGAGCACTTCGACGAGCGCCTGTTCGCCACCAAGCCGCACCCGGGCCAGATGCAAGTGGCCGCGTGGTTGCGCAAGGATCTGGCAATCGACGCCCCGACCGCGCCGCTGCATCGTCTGCAAGACCGCTATTCGCTGCGTTGCGCGCCGCATGTGCTCGGCGTGTTGGCCGACAGCCTGAACTGGCTGCGTTCGTTCATCGAGATCGAACTCAACAGCGCCAACGACAACCCGATCATCGACGCCGAAGCCGAACGCGTGCTGCACGGCGGGCACTTCTACGGCGGGCACATTGCCTTCGCCATGGACAGCCTGAAAAACCTCGTCGCCAACGTTGCCGACCTGCTCGACCGTCAGCTCGCGCTGCTGGTGGACGAACGCTACAACCACGGTTTGCCGAGCAACCTGTCGGGCGCCAGCGCCGAGCGCGCGATGCTCAACCACGGCTTTAAAGCGGTGCAGATCGGCACCAGCGCCTGGACCGCCGAAGCGTTGAAAAACACCATGCCGGCGAGCGTGTTCTCACGCTCCACCGAATGCCATAACCAGGACAAAGTCAGCATGGGCACCATCGCTGCCCGCGATGCGATCCGCGTGCTGGAGCTGACCGAACAGGTTGCCGCCGCGACGCTGTTGGCGGCCAATCAAGGGGTCTGGTTGCGCAGCCAGGCAGAAGACGCCCGGCCATTGCCGCCGGCGCTGGCGGCGATGCACGCAGAGCTCGCCAAGGATTTTGCGCCGGTCATTGAAGACCGCGCCCTGGAAGGTGAATTGCGCCTGTGTCTGCAACGCATCGCCGAACAACACTGGAGGCTGCATGCGTAGCAAGGGAGTGCTTCACGCCGATACGCAAATCCTCGTGCCGTTCTTCGACGTCGATTCGATGAACGTGGTCTGGCACGGCCATTACGTGAAGTACCTGGAAGTCGCCCGCTGCGCCCTGCTCGACCAGCTCGGCCACAACTACACCGCCATGCAGGAATCCGGCTACGCGTGGCCGGTGATCGACCTGCAACTGCGTTATGTGCGCGGCGCGGTGTTCGGCCAGACGCTCAACGTGCGCGCCAGTCTGGTGGAATGGGAAAATCGCCTGAAGATCAGCTACCTGATCAGCGACCTCGCCACCGGTGAACGCCTGACCCGCGCCAGCTCGGTGCAGGTTGCCGTGCACGTCGCCAGCCGCGAGATGCAACTGGCGTCGCCCAAGGTGTTTACCGATGCGGTCGAGAGGATGTTGCCATGACCTTTAGCACCAATCGACTTGATGACTGCCCTGTGGCGAGGGAGCTTGCTCCCGCTCGGGCGCGCAGCACCCGTAAATCTGACGACTCGATCCCCCCGATGAAATGCCGTCGTCTGGGTTGGGGATTGCTGCGCACTCCAGCGGGAGCAAGCGCCCTCGCCACACGCTGCGGCTACAAGGTTGTGGTGATACTGATAGCGCTGCTTGGTTTTTCATCGCTGGCTAACGCCTTCGACCTGCAACAGCTGAGCGATCAACTGGCCAAACCCAGCGTGATCCACGGCAGTTTCATTCAGGAAAAACACCTGCGTGCCCTGCCGCAACCACTGACCAGCAAGGGCTCGTTCGTACTGGCCAAGGATCACGGTTTGCTGTGGCTGCTCAAGACGCCGCTGCAACAGGATTACCGGATCAGCACCAAGGGCATCGCGCGGCGTGACAGCAGTGGCTGGCAAATGCTGCCGGGCAAAAGTGCCGGCGCCGAGCAGAACCGCATCTTCCTCGCAGTGCTGCAAGGTGACAGCAGCGGGCTGCAACGGGATTTCGAGTTGTCGTTGAGCGGCGAAGCACAGCACTGGAAGCTCACGCTGACTCCGCGTTCGATGCTGCTCAAGCAAGTGTTCAATCAGATCAACATCGACGGAGGTGAACTGGTGCAGCGCATCGAGTTGCTGGAAACCCAGGGCGACAGCACCGTTTTGCGCATGCAGGACACCACCAGCGCCACCCCATTGAGCGATGCGGAGCAACATGACTTTGCCGAGTGAACGGAGGCTTCCACGGCTATTTCTGACCCTGCTGCTGGCGGTGCTCGCACTCGCCGGTTGGCAATGGCACGACGGCGCACCGCTGTCGGCCAACCTGATGGATCTGGTACCGGGCACCGCGCCGGATGCGCTGGAGCTCAAGGCCGAACAGCGCATGCAAGAACCGCTGAACCGCGAAATGCTGGTGCTGGTCGGCCACACTAATCGCGAGCAAGCAATCGCTATGACGCAGAAGCTCGGCGAACAATGGCTGGCCAGTGGACTGTTCGAGAAAGTCCAATGGAACCTGCAAGCCGACTTGCCTGCGTTGCGCGCACAGCTGTTGCAAGGTCGGTTGGCGATGCTCTCGGCAGCCGATCGGCAACAACTGATCGAACAACCGCAAGCGTTCATCCAGCAGCGCGTACAAGCGCTGTTCGACCCCTTTACCGGTTTCAGCCTGGTGCCGAGCCAGGACGACTGGCTGGGCCTGACCGGACGCATTCAAAACAGCCAGCCGCAGCATGGTTCAGTGCAACTGGACATTGGCAGCGGCACATTGGTCGCTGATGCTGACGGCAAAAGCTGGGTCATGCTGCGAGCCCGCACCAGCGGTAACGCGTTCGACATGCAGCTGCCGCTGAAGGTCGCCGAGCTGCTCAAGCACAGCCGCGAAGAAGCGGCGCAGGCCGACGTGCAACTACTCGCCGCCAGTGGCCTGCTGTACGCCGCCAACGGTCAGCAGCAAGCGACCCGCGAAATTACCTGGGTCGGCGGTGGTGCAACCGTCGGCATCCTGTTGCTGCTGTTGCTGGCGTTCCGCAGATTTCGCGTGCTGCTGGCCTTTATCCCCGTGTTGGTCGGCATGCTGTTTGGCGCGGTGGCCTGCGTCGCGCTGTTCGGCCATATGCACGTGATGACCCTGGTGCTCGGATCGAGCCTGATCGGCGTCGCCGTCGATTACCCGCTGCATTACCTGTCCAAGAGCTGGAGCCTGAAACCCTGGCACAGCTGGCCCGCACTTCGCCTGACCTTGCCGGGGCTGACCCTGAGCCTGGCCACCAGCTGCATCGGTTATCTGGCACTGGCCTGGACACCGTTCCCGGCGCTGACCCAGATTGCCGTGTTCTCTGCCGCCGGTCTGCTTGGCGCCTACCTGTCGGCGGTGTGCTTGTTGCCGGCGCTGCTCAAGGGCACGGACCTGCGACCCGCGCAGTGGCCGCTGCGGGTGGCCGAGTTCTTGGTGAACGTGCGTGCAGCGCTGCTCAAACGCGTACGCAGTTCGGTCCTGCTGGTGTTGGTCCTGGCCTTCTGTGCGGGCGGCCTGTGGCACCTGACCACGAAAAACGACATCCGTCAGTGGGTCAGTGCACCGCCGCAATTGATGAATGAAGCGCAGACCATTGCGCGGATCACCGGCTATCAACCCACCAGCCAGTTCTTCCTGGTGCGCGCGGCCAACCAGCAGCAATTGCTCGAGCGCCAGAAAGCCCTCAGCGACCGCCTGGATCAGTTGGTCAATCTGGACAAGCTCAAAGGCTACCTGGCGCTGAGCCAACTGGTCAGCCTGCCTTCCGAGCAGCAACAGGTTCGCGAAGCGCTGAATAAACTCCCGGCATTCTGGCAGCCGTTGCTCGACCTCGGCATCCCGGCCACCGCACTGCAAACCGAACTGACGCAGTTGCAGGCCTTGCCGGTCGAAGACATCGACGCAGCGCTGGTCGGGCCCTTGGCCGAGCCGTGGCGCCCGCTGTGGCTGGGCGCCTCGGATGGCGGCGTGGCGGCGATGGTCAGCCTGCAAGGCTTGAACGATACCGCGCTGCTGCGGGTGCAAGCGCTGGACTTGCCGGGTGTGCAGTTGGTGGATCGTCTGGACGACCTGAACAAGGTCTTCGCCGCCACCCAGATCAGCGCGGCTGAACTGAAACTGATGTCCTGCGCATTGATCGTGTTGCTGCTGATTCTGCCCTTCGGTTTTGGCGGCGCTCTGCGGCTCGTCGCGCTGCCATTACTGGCGGCCCTGTGCAGCCTGGCCAGCCTCGGTTGGCTGGGGCAGCCGCTGACGCTGTTCAGCGTGTTCGGGTTGCTGCTGGTGACAGCGATCAGTGTCGATTACGCGATCCTCATGCGCGAGCAGATCGGCGGGGCCGCCGTGAGCCTGTTGGGCACGCTGCTGGCGGCGGCGACCACGTGGCTGTCGTTTGGTCTGCTGGCGATTTCCAGCACCCCGGCGGTGAGCAACTTCGGTCTTTCGGTGAGCCTCGGCCTGGCCTTCAGCTTCATTCTCGCGCCGTGGGCCAAACCTTCGGCGCATGCCGCGCCCGTCGTAGAGCCGGCAGCATGATGACCATGCTGTTCTGGCTGCTGGCCTTGGCGCTGTTCGCGGTGGCGACGCGTGTCGGGCGTCATTTTGGCTTGATCCCGATTGTCAGCCAGTTGCTGCTGGCGACCTTCGGCCTGCCGCTGCTGATGTATTTCTGGATTGAACCGTACTGGCAGTTGAGCGGCGCCGAACTGGTCTCGCCGGGCTGGCTGAAAAACCTCTACAGCCTGAGTTTCGCGCTGTTACTGGGGCATATCCTCAGCGACGTGATCGACCTGAAGCTGGACCGTCAGAGCCTGAAAATCGCCTTGCCGAGTTTCGGCATTCCGTTCGCCTGTGGTCTGGCGACGGCCATTTGGTTGCTGCCGGATCAGCCATGGTTGAGCTCGCTGGCGGTCGGCCTGTTGTTCGCGATTACGGCAATTCCGGTGTTGTATCTGTACCTGCGGCACATCAACTATCCACCGGCCGCGACCCGCCGACTGGTGCAAACCGCCATCCTCATCGACCTGACTTGCTGGAGCCTGTTCGCCTTCGCCCAAGGCAGCCTGCACCTGAGCAGCCTATTGCTGCCGCTGGCTGGCGCCTGCCTGCCGTTGCTGCTGCGTGTGCTCGGGTTGCGTCAGCCGCTGCTGCACAGCCTGGGCTTCTTTGCGCTGCTGGTGGTGGCGGAACACTTCAAACTCAATGCGCTGATTTTCGGCATCGGTTATCTGTTGTGCATGGCTGCACTCAAACTACCGCTGGTGCTACCGTTATCGGCAGCCTGGATGAGTCGCTTGCAGAACGGCATCGCAATCCCGCTGATCCTGACCTTCGGCATTGTGCAGATCAACGTGCACAGCGCCATGGACAGCCTCAGCTGGATGCAGCTCGGTGCGCTGCTGGTGTTTCCTATCGCCAGCAAACTGCTGGGTAACTGGCTCGGCCTCGGTTGGGCCGGAACATCGTTTGTCGGCGCCAACCGTTGGCGCGAAAGTCTGCTGTTGAACATTCGCGGCTTGAGCGAGATCGTCTTTCTCAATCTGCTGCTGCAACAACAGCTGATCAGTCCCGCGCTGTATTTCGCGCTGATGCTGATGGGTTTGATCGCAACACTGCTGCCGGCACTCGCCGGCGTGCACCGAATCCCCTCACCGCTCGCCGCCCCGGCCAGGAGCTCCAGTGCCAACAGTTGATACGGAACGTCGCCAGGTCATCGTTATCGGTGCCGGCCCATCGGGCGCCATCGCCGCTGCGCTGCTCAAGCGTAACGGCCATGACGTGCTGATCATTGAACGTCAGCACTTTCCGCGGTTTTCGATCGGCGAAAGCCTGCTCTCGCACTGCCTGGATTTCGTCGAAGAAGCCGGCATGCTCGAAGCGGTACAAGCCGCCGGCTTCCAGTTGAAAAACGGCGCAGCGTTCGCCTGGGGCGAGCGCTACAGCACGTTCGATTTCGGCGACACCTTCAGTAACGGCAAGCCGACCACCTTTCAGGTCCAGCGCGCTGATTTCGACAAACTGCTGGCCGATCAGGCAGCGCTGCAAGGGGTGGAAATCCGTTACGGCGAGACGATCATCAGTGCCAACTTCGAGCGGGCGAAACCCCAGCTCAGCGCTCGCCGTGAAGACGGCAGCGAATACCGCCTGGAAGCCGATTTCGTGCTCGATGCCAGCGGCTACGGCCGCGTCTTGCCGCGCCTGCTCGACCTTGAAGCACCGTCGAACTTCCCCCTGCGCCAGGCCGTGTTCACCCACATCGAAGACCACATCGACGGCCCGCACTTCGACCGTGAAAAGATCCTCATCACCACCCACCCGACCCAGCGCGACATCTGGTTCTGGACCATCCCGTTCAGCCAGGGTCGCTGCTCGGTGGGCGTGGTTGCTGCTGCCGAACACTTCGACGGCCGCGGCGACGATCTCGACGAATGCCTGCGAGGCTTCATCGCCGAAACCCCGAGCTTGGCCAAGGTGCTGAAAAACGCCCATTGGGACACGCCCGCGCGGACCATCGGCGGCTACTCGGCCAACGTCAAAACCTTGCACGGCCCGGGCTTCGCCTTGCTCGGCAACGCCGCAGAGTTCCTCGATCCGGTGTTTTCCTCCGGCGTGACCATCGCCATGCGTTCGGCGAGCATGGCCGCCGGCGTTCTGCATCGCCAACTGCAAGGCGAAAGCGTGGACTGGCAACGCGAGTTTGCCGTGCCACTGAAGCGCGGTGTCGACACCTTCCGCTGCTACGTCGAAGGTTGGTATGCCGGGACCTTCCAGGATGTGATCTACCACCCTGGCAGCGCTCCGGAGATCCGCCGCATGATCAGCGCGATCCTCGCCGGTTACGCCTGGGACGAACGCAATCCGTTCGTCAGCGAACCCAAGCGCCGGTTGCGCATGCTCTCGGAGATTTGTGCGAGTGATGCAACGTGAGTGACACCGAACAACAGTACCTCAGCGACAGTTACGTCGAAGAAACCCGTTTCGGGTTCTGGTTCCTGCGCAGCTTCACCTGGCAGCACCACGTGCTGCGGGTAGCAATCAACGATCTGCGCAGCTTGTTCAGCGAAGCACTGCCCAGCCATCCGGTGCTGCTGGATGCCGGTTGCGGTCAGGGCAAGTCGTTCCAGTACCTGCAGCAGGTGTTTGCCCCGCAACGGCTGATCGGCCTCGACGCCGATCCGCACAGCCTGATGCTCAGCGGCGAAGAGGCGCAGCGCCAGAACATCGATGTCGAACTGATCGGCAGCGATTGCGCGACCCTCAAGCTGCCGGACGCCAGCGTCGATTTGCTGTTCTGCCACCAGACCTTCCACCACCTGGTGGAACAGGAGCAAGCCCTCGCCGAGTTCTATCGGGTACTCAAGCCGGGCGGCTATCTGATGTTTGCCGAGTCCACCGAAGCCTACATCGACACCTGGGTGATCCGCTGGTTGTTCCGCCACCCGATGCACGTGCAAAAGAGCGCCGACGGCTATTTGCAGATGATTCGCCAGCAGGGTTTTGAGTTCGGTCCGCAAAACGTGTCCTACCCTTATCTGTGGTGGAGTCGCGCGAAGGACTTCGGCCTGCTCGAACGCTTTGGATTGCGCCGCCCAAAACCGCTTGGTCAACGGGAAGAAACCCTGGTCAACGTGGTTGCCCGTAAACCGCTCGAAGGTAAGCGCTAATGATTCGCCTCCTGCTCGTGTGCTGTGCCTTGCTGCTGAGCGCTTGCGCCAGCCAGCCGCCGCTGCCCGAGCGCAACCCGACACTGACCTTACCGCTGCAATTGCATGTCGAGCGGCAACGGGCCGATCAGCGCCAGGACTGGTTGCTGGTGATCCAGCGCGAAGGTGCCGGCATTCGCTGGTCGCTGATGGACCCACTGGGCATTCCGGTGGCTCGCCAGCGCCTGATCGACAACCAGTGGCAGGCCGACGGCTTGCTGCCGCCCAACCCGGAAGCGCGCCAGTTGTTTGCAGCGTTGTTGTTCGCCCTGACACCGGAGGCCGAGTTGCTCAATAATTATCCTGCCGCCCGGCATCACGCGGCTTTACGCTCGCTGACGCCACACTGGCAGGTGCTGTATCGAACCCCGTCGGACTTCGTGCTGACGCTGCCCGAACAGCTGAACTATCACGTTACCCCGCTGACCGCCGAGACTGCACCATGACGGCCTACCTGAACGCCCTCGGGCTGATCTGCAGCCTGGGCCGCAACAAACACGAAGTCGCCCGCAAGCTGTTTGCCGGCGACTGCTCGGGAATCCGTGTCGAGGCCGGCTGGGTGCCTGAACGTTCGCTGCCGGTGGCGGCGGTACACGGTGAGTTGCCCGCGATCCCGGCTGCACTGAAGCAGCACAACACCCGCAACAATCAGTTGCTGCTGGACGCCGCGCTGCAAATCCGCGAAGACATCGAACAGGCCATTCAGACCTATGGCCGTGGACGCATCGGCATCGTCCTGGGCACTAGCACCTCGGGCATCGACGAAGCCAGTCGCGGGATTGCCCAGTACATCCGCGACGGTCAGTTCCCGCCAGAATACGACTACCAACAACAGGAGCTTGGCGCCCCGGCGAACTTCCTCGCCGACTGGCTGCAACTGAGCGGCCCGGCCTATGTGATTTCTACGGCCTGCACCTCCAGCGCCCGCGCATTGATGAGTGCTCAGCGACTGCTCGACATGGGCATGTGTGATGCGGTGCTGTGTGGCGGCGTCGACAGTCTGTGCAAACTGACCCTCAACGGTTTTTCGGCGCTGGATGCGGTGTCCGAGCAGCGCTGCAATCCGTTCTCGGTCAATCGCAACGGCATCAACATCGGTGAAGCGGCGGTACTTTTCTTGATGAGCAAACACCTCGGCAGCAGCCAACCGATTGCCCTGCTGGGCAGCGGCGCCAGCTCCGACGCGCACCATATTTCCGCCCCGGAACCGAGCGGGCGCGGTGCCCTGCAAGCGATGAACAAGGCCCTGCGCAGCGCCGGTTTAGCGCCTGAGCGGATCAACTACCTGAATCTGCACGGCACCGCCACCCAACACAACGACGCCATGGAAAGCCTGGCCGTCAACAGCCTGTTCCCGGCAGGCGTGCCCTGCTCGTCAACCAAGCCCATGACCGGCCACACCCTCGGCGCGGCCGGGGCGCTGGAAGCGGCGTTCTGCTGGCTGAGCCTGAGCCGCGACAACACCCGACACGCGCTGCCACCACAGGTCTGGGACGGCCAGCCCGACCCGCAACTGCCAGCGCTGAGTTTTGTGACCGCTGCTGATCGCCTGGAACAACGCACTGCACGTTGCCTGATGAGTAACTCCTTTGCCTTTGGTGGCAACAACGTCAGCCTGATTATCGGAGACGCCCAATGATTGATTGGCCTCTCGCCGAACTGCTGCCCCACGCGGGTGACATGATCCTTATCGATCACGTGCTGTCGTTCGACGAAGAACAGATTCACACCCGCCTCACCGTCAAACCCGGCGGCCTGTTCAACCAGCCCGACGGCAGTTTGCCAGCCTGGGTCGGCATCGAGCTGATGGCGCAAAGCGTGGCAGCGTACGCCGGCTGTCGTGCACGCGAGCGAGGCAATCCGGTCGAGCTTGGATTCCTGCTCGGCACGCGTAAATTTGAATGTAATGTGGAACACTTCCCGCTCGGCAGCGAACTGACGATCCACGCCCTGCGCTCGCTCGAAGACGACAACGGCATGGGCGTTTTCGAATGCCACCTGACGGCACCCGGCATTCATGCCACGGCCCGTCTGAATGTGTTCTGCCCACCTCAGTCGGCTCACTACCTACATGAATCCCACTCTTCTTCTAGCACTACTGGAGTCCAGTCTTGACTGAATCCGTACTGGTCACCGGTTCCAGCCGTGGCATCGGCCGCGCCATCGCACTACGCCTGGCCCAGGCCGGCTTTGATCTGGTGCTGCATTGCCGTAGCGGTCGCAGCGACGCCGAAGCCGTGCAGGCCGAAATCGAAGCATTGGGCCGCCGCGCGCGCATCCTGCAATTCGACGTGTCGGATCGTGCCAGCTGCAAGGCCCATCTCGAAGCCGACGTGGAAACCCACGGCGCCTATTACGGCGTGGTGCTCAACGCCGGCCTGACCCGCGACGGCGCCTTCCCGGCCCTGAGCGAGGACGACTGGGACGTGGTGATGCGCACCAACCTCGACGGTTTTTATAACGTGTTGCACCCGGTGATGATGCCGATGATTCGCCGTCGCGCCGCCGGGCGGATCGTGTGCATCACCTCGGTTTCCGGGTTGATCGGCAACCGTGGGCAGGTCAACTACAGCGCCTCCAAGGCCGGCTTGATCGGCGCCGCCAAGGCCCTGGCGATCGAACTGGGCAAACGCAAGATCACCGTCAACTGCGTTGCGCCAGGGTTGATCGACACCGCGATGCTCGACGAAAACGTCCCCGTTGAAGAACTGCTGAAAATGATTCCCGCACAACGCATGGGCACCCCTGAAGAGGTGGCCGGCGCGGTGAATTTCCTGATGTCCGCCGAAGCGGGCTATATCACCCGGCAGGTGCTGGCCGTCAACGGAGGCCTGTGCTGATGAAACGCGTCGTCGTCACCGGCATGGCCGGTATCACCTCGTTGGGCAGCGACTGGGAGACCATTCGCGCTAACTTCAAGGCCAATCGCAGTGGCATCCGCCGCATGGACGAGTGGGATCGTTTCATCGAACTGAACACGCGCCTGGCCGGCCCCATCGATGATTTCACCGTCCCGAGCCACTGGACCCGCAAGCAATTGCGCAGCATGGGCCGGGTTTCCCGGCTGGCGGTCGGCGCGGCAGAACAGGCGCTGGCCGACGCCGGCCTGCTCGGTGACGAGTCGATCAAGGACGGCCGCATGGGCGTGTCCTGCGGCTCATCCACCGGCAGCACCGAGGAGATAAAAGCCTTCGGCAAGATGCTGCTCAATTCGGTGGCTGAAGGGCTGAACGCCAACTCTTACGTGCGGATGATGCCGCACACCACGGCGGCCAATATCAGCATTTTCTTTGGCCTCACCGGGCGCTTGATCCCGACCTCCAGCGCCTGCACCAGTGGCAGCCAGGGCATCGGTTATGCCTACGAGGCGATCAAGTTCGGCCGCCTGCCGCTGATGCTCGCCGGCGGCGCCGAAGAGCTGTGCCCGACCGAAGCCATGGTGTTCGACGCGCTCTACGCCACCAGCCTGAAAAACGACGCCCCGAAAACCAGCCCACGGCCTTACGACAGTGCACGCGATGGCCTGGTGATCGGTGAAGGCGGCGGCATGCTGGTACTCGAAGAACTCGAACACGCGCTGGCCCGCGGTGCGCACATTTACGCCGAAATCGTTGGTTTTGGCAGCAACGCCGACGGCCAGCACGCCACCCGCCCAGAGCAAACCACCATGCGCCGGGCCATGGAGCTGGCACTGGAAGACGCAGGCCTGGAGCCATCGGCCATCGGCTACGTGAACGGCCACGGCACCGCCACCGAGCAAGGCGACATCGCGGAAACCCTGGCCACCAACAGCCTGTTCGGCAGCCACATGCCAATCAGCTCGCAGAAGAGTTTTCTCGGTCACACCCTTGGCGCCTGCGGTGCACTGGAGTCCTGGTTCAGCATAGAAATGATGAACAGCGACGAGTACGTGCACACCTTCAACCTCGACGACATCGATCCACGCTGCGGCGAACTGGACTACCTGTGCGGCGAGTTCCGTGAGATGAGCTGCCAGTACGTGATGAACAACAACTTCGCTTTTGGTGGGGTGAATACGTCGCTGATCTTTCGGCGCTGGTCGTAAGCGCCACATCAAGATCAAAAGATCGTCGCCTGCGGCGGCTCCTACAAAGAACGGCATAGACGCTATCGCAGGCTGCGATCTTTTGGGGCCGCCAACGCTCGACTGACATGTCAGCCTGTCATCGCCCTGTGCCGACTACGTCACCTCAACCTTACGCGTCAGCAACTCGACAAACGCCTTGGCCATCGGCGACTTCTGGTCCTTGCGCTGCACCAGCCACACCGCCGACATCGCCAGCGGGTCGAGCAAGGGCCGATAGACCACGCCGTCGATGCGCATCCGCTGATACGACGCCGGCAACACCGACACCCCGAGTCCTGCCGCCACCAGGCCGATAATGGTCATGGCCTCACCGGCTTCCTGGGTGAAGTGCGGGCTGAAACCCGCGTCACGCGCCAGGTTCAGCAGTTGCGCGTATAGACCACTGCCGTAGCTGCGCGGGAAGAACACGAAAGGCTCGTGGGCCAGTGCAGACAGAAACAGCCCTTCCTCGCTGCCGACCACCAGCGGGTCCTTGGAGCTGAGCACGGCCACCAAGGGTTCACGCGTCAACTCGACCACCTCCAGCGAATCCGGCAGCGGCAATGGCCGCATGATCCCGACCTGAATCGACTCGTCCACCAGCGCCTCGGCAACCTGGGTGCTGCTCATCTCTCGCAGGTTCAGATGCACGGCCGGGAAGCGCTGGCGAAACGCGAAGATCGCCTGCGGGATCGTCGAGTTGAACGGCGCCGATGAGGTGAAGCCGATCTTCAGTTCCCCCAGCTCGCCAAGTTGGGCTCGACGGGCGACGTCGGCAGCCTTGTCGACCTGGGCCAGCACCAGCCGAGCCTCTTCGAGGAACAGCCGACCGGCTTCACTGAGCTCGACCCGACGATTGGTACGCTCGAATAAACGTGCGCCGACTTCCTGTTCCAGCACCTGAATCTGCTGGCTCAACGGCGGCTGAGAGATGCCCAGCACCTGTGCGGCGCGGCCAAAATGCAGTTCTTCGGCGACGGCGATGAAGTAGCGCAAATGGCGCAATTCCATGAAAACTCCATTAGGTCGTTAAACCTATCAAACAGGTCGAACAATATATTGGATAGAAACATTAGCCAGCTATATGATTTTTCCATTGCCTGCCTGGCCGTGCTCTCCCGAGGTCCCCCGTGAAAACTGCTGTCGCCCCGCTCGCCCATGAATTGCCGCCTACTGCGCTGGACGATGTGGTCGCCCAACTGAATGATGTGTACATCGAAAAAGGCACGCCGATGTTCATGCGTACGGTGCTGGCGCTGTTCTCCGGCGGCTTTGCGACCTTCGCCCTGCTCTACTGCGTGCAGCCGATGATGCCGCTGTTTTCCCGAGAGTTTTCGATCAACGCGGCGCAGAGCAGCCTGATCCTGTCGGTGGCCACCGGGATGCTCGCCATCGGCTTGCTGATCACCGGCCCGATCTCCGACCGCATTGGTCGTAAACCGGTAATGGTTGCGGCGCTGTTCGCGGCAGCGTTGTGCACCATGGCCAGTGCGATGATGCCAAGCTGGCAGGGCGTGCTGGTGATGCGTGCGCTGGTCGGGCTGTCTCTCAGCGGGCTGGCGGCGGTGGCCATGACGTACTTGAGCGAAGAGATTCATCCACAGCACATCGGTCTGGCGATGGGACTGTACATCGGTGGCAACGCGATTGGCGGGATGTGCGGCCGGCTGATCGTCGGCGTACTGATCGACTTCGTTAACTGGCACACCGCGATGCTGGTGATCGGTGGCCTGGCGCTGATTGCGGCGGCGGTGTTCTGGAAAATCCTCCCCGAGTCGCGCAACTTCCGCTCCCGCTCGCTGCATCCGCGCAGCTTGCTCGACGGCTTCACCATGCACTTTCGCGACGCCGGGCTGCCGTGGTTGTTCCTCGAAGCGTTCGTGCTGATGGGCGCGTTCGTCACGCTGTTCAACTACATCGGCTATCGCCTGCTGGCCGAGCCGTATCACATGGATCAGGCCTTCGTTGGCTTGCTCTCGGTGGTCTACCTGTCGGGCATCTACAGCTCGGCGAAAATCGGCGCATTGGCCGACAAGCTTGGCCGGCGCAAAGTCCTGTGGGCAACCATCGTGCTGATGCTCGCAGGTCTTGCGCTGACCCTGTTCACGCCATTGCCGCTGGTGATCATCGGCATGTTGATCTTCACCTTCGGCTTCTTCGCCGCGCACTCGGTGGCCAGCAGCTGGATCGGCCGCCGCGCGACCAAAGCCAAGGGCCAGGCCTCGTCGCTGTACCTGTTCAGCTACTACGCCGGTTCGAGTGTCGCCGGCACGGCGGGCGGGGTGTTCTGGCACCTGGGCGGCTGGAACGGCATCGGCCTGTTCATCGGCGGGTTGCTGATGATTGCGCTGCTGGTGGCGTTGAAACTGGCCCGTTTGCCATTGCTGTCAAACAACCAACCGGCGTGAGGCCTGCACGTCAGGAACCCTGCACCACCACCTGCGCCTCCAGCGCTTGACCTTGCTTGTCCAGTGTCAGTGATTGCAAGGTCGCACCCTCAAGTTCGGTTCGATGCAGCCAGGCCAATAACGCCCGCGCATCACCGCGCAGCGTCAGGCGCAGGAGGTCGCCTTGCACCTCCAGCTGTAGCAGGTCGAGGCCGTCGGTGATCGCGCGCTCACTGAGTTGTGTGGACAGGGGCGCAGTCCCCTCGGCCCGAGCACTGGGGGCTTGAGCGCGAGCGACTTCCCCGGCCTGAACCAGCCGCTGCTGATACAAACGCTCGGCCACTGCCAGCCGCTGCTGAGATGGCTGCCACAACCCGACGAAGGCCAGCCCGGCAACGAGCGCTACCGCCAGTACACTCAGCGCCTGTCGGTCGCGCAGCGTCAGCCGATTCCAGGTCTGCGCCACACTGACCGGTAGCTTCGGTGTGTTGAGTTTCACGGGCGACTCTCCAATGTCAGCAGTGCCTGGACCCGGTCCTGAACCTTGCTTGCGCTGCCCAGACCGATCGGTAATCCGCTGCTCTGACCACGCTCGCGCAGTTGTTCGAGTTCGGCAAAACTGCCTGCCGTGAGTTGCAGTTTCCAACCATCGCCGACACGGTATTCGATGCGTTGCACTTCAACACTGCTTGCACCGATCACCTGCTCGGTCAGCTTCAACAAACGGGCGATCTGCGTGTCCTGTGCACTGACACTGGTTTGTTTTTGCAGCGCCTTGAGTTGCGCCGAAAGATCAACGATACGTGTCTGCTCCGGATACAAGGCCCTGAAACGTTGTTCGCTCTGGTCTGACAAGCGTTGGGCCTGATCCTCGAAAAAGTGGCTGCGTGCGAGTGTGTTTCCCCACCCCAGAGTGAACAACAACGCTGCCGAGATCAGTGCCGTCGACCAGGGAAAACGCCGGTGCTCCCGACGAAACTCACCGTGCAGCAGGTTGATCGCAGACCCCGCCCCCGCTTGGCCGTGCAGCGCTTCAAACCCCTCGTCCAGCCAGCAGATGGGCTCAGGCAGCTGTGGACTGATCGCCGCCAGCCCGTGCACCGACACCGCCAGACGAACATCCAATGCGCCGCCAAGGAGCCAGCGTCCCAACCACCACACGCCATAGGCCTGATCATTGGGCAAACGGTCGGCATCGACCTGCACGGTGCTGACTGTAATTCCCAGTTCAGCCACCAGCGCCAGCAACGCTGCAAAGCGTTGTTTGTTGAGCACCAGTACCGGATAGCGCCCCTGCGAGTCACGCGGGCCGATGCTCAGGTGCAGTGTCTCAAGGTCTTCGCTCAGTCGATCTTCGATGGCGAACGCAATGGCCTGAGCGTCGGGGCCACGTCGCGAGGGCCACTTTTCGGTACGTAGCCAGCCGCACATCTCCATCGGCAACACCAGATGGACAGCCTGCCCTGATAACTGTTTGGCGGCATCGGCAAGCGAAAGGACCGACCGCTTATTCGAGGCTGAGACCAGGCAGCACAGCCATTGCGCGCAAGGTTGCACCGCCCCTTCGGGGGTGAGGTAAAGCCAGGTGTTCATGACGAGGACTCGCTTGTCAGTGAGGTCAGGAGCCGTCTTTGCACGACGTTCACCTGCCGGGTTTTGGCGTCGAGTTCCACTTCGCTGACCAGTTGCAGACGGCTTTGCCCAACGGCCACGTCTACCGTGATCCGAAACCAGCGACTGCCCAGACCCAGGCCATGGCTGCCCAGCTCAAGCCCGGCGAGCAGAGGGTCCTCGACAAATGCCTGCACCGAGCGATAGCCCTCGGCCGGACGCTGTTGCACCAATGCCCGGGCCAACGTTTCGCTCATGCCGTCGAGTGTCATCAGTTGCTGTGCCGACGCGGTATTGATGTTCAGGCTGGCGTTCCCGGGCAGCAGGGCCAGCATTGGCTGCAAGCGCCGCAGCACCTCGCCGTCGACGCCCGGCCACACGCGCAATTGACTGAGGTCTGTCAGCGCGCCGAAGTGCGAGGTTGCGAGGTCTGGATTGCGAATCTGCAGCAGGGCCAGCAGACGCACCCAACGCTGTTGCGTGAGCGGATCGATTTGCCCACCGGCCAGCAGTGCAGAAAGGTTGAAACGCGCGGCCAGGTCTTCGACGCGGATGTTCAGCGTCCCGCCCTCGACCTCGAACGGCGGCGTAGCCTGCGCCCACGTTTGCGCCAGATTGACGCTGCGCGATGCGCGCATCTCAGGGTCGCGCAACCGCTGCAAGGCCCAGCGCTCACCGGAAAAAACCAGTTGGCGCAGTTGCACGTGATGAAGCTGTTGCGCGGTACTTTTGACCACCAGTCGATGGTTGCGCAGCATCCCGCCCGTCAGCAGCAACGCCAGGCTCATGACCAGCAACACACTGAGCAGCGCGACACCGCGTTGCCGACTCATGACGCGCTCCCGGGCAACAGCAAGACCCGGCGAATCGACTCGAAGCGCTCCGTTGAAAAGGTGATTTCCAAAGCCTTCGGCGCGGAGACTGACTTGCTAGTGCCGGGCGCGCTCTCGCTGCGCCAACCGCTCCGGTCATAGAGACGCCAACGCAATTCGCGCACCCCGGTGAGCAGTTTTTGCCACTGCACCAACGGCCGTTCAGGGAGTTGGCTTTCACGCCATAACGTCCCCTTGTCGAGGCGATAAGTGACGTTCTGCAACTCGCTACGCGGCTCATCCAACGGATTACGCCAGTTGCCGCGCTGCAACTGCAAAACGTTTTGCTGCAGCACCACAGGCTGCGCCGTTACCTGCAAGGCATCACGTTCGATCACGGCGATGGCGCGTTGCAACCCACGCATGTCGCGCTCATGGGATGAACTGCTGCGTTCAGCACGGACCACGCCATCGAACAGCCGCCAGCTGGCCAAGCCAAGCAAGGCGAATATCGCCATGGCGATCACCAGTTCGAGCAAGGTGAAGCCATGCTGCTTATTCATCACGGGCGCCAATCCAACCCGTCGTTCGGTGTACGACCCGATCGCTGCCTGAACGGCTGACACTGAGTTCGACCTTCAGCAAACGCGAATCGGCCACCGGGGTGACGGTCTGGCTCAGGCTCCAGTCGCGTCGGTCGAAGTGTCGGCTCAGGTATTCGTGCCCTTGAGCCGGTGCAGCCCCCAGCTGCAATTCGCTCAAGTGATTGTCAGCCAGCCAGGTCCCACACAACTGCTCCTCCAATCGAGCATTCTGCTTGAGGGCATATTGACCGGCCACCATCACTGCCGCCGCCAATGTCGCGAAGACAACCAGCGCGATCATGATTTCCAACAGGGTAAAGCCACGGTGTGTCTGGCGCGGCGGCGCGGGCTTTCTCTTACTCATCAAGGGCCGCCTCGTTCAAACCATCACTGGAGAGGCTGATCAACGATTGCTGACCGGCTTGCAGGCGCAAGGTGAACGCAGTGCTTTCATCACTGCTGAGCAACACCAGGTGCGGTTGACCGGGACGCCCCGTCAGCGTCGATATTTGGCCAGATTGCTCCAGACGCAGCTGCAAGCCTTCCGGTAAACGATAAGCGCGGCCTGCCGGGCGCCAGTCCTGGCCATAGAGACCCAGCACCTGATAACCCTCGGGCTCCAGCCGAAGGCCATACTCGCGTCCCTCGAGCACGGCCTGCTCACGTAGCGCCTGCAACAACTGGATCAAACCGTTGGCCTCCTGCCGGGCCAGACGCGCCGGGTGATTGCCGATGGCCAGACCCGCCATGCCCAACAGCACGCCGATCAGCACCATGACCACCATCAACTCCAATAGAGTGAAACCCCGGCACGCCTGACGCATCGGTCAATCTCCCCAATTGCCGATGTCTGCCCCATGACCTTCGCCACCGGACACACCGTCAGCGCCAAAGGAATACAGGTCATAGCCGCCATCGAGCGAGTTCACCCCGGGGTTGAGGTACTGATACGGCGTTCCCCAAGGGTCCACCGGCACACTTTTGAGATAACCCTGCGGACTCCAGTTTCTCGCTACCGGAGCACCCAGCGGCCGCTTGACCAACGCTTCCAGCCCTTGCTGGGTGGTGGGGTAGCTGAAGTTGTCGAGGCGGTACATTTCAAGGCTGGTGGAGATCGCCAGAATGTCGGTGCGGGCTGCGGTGACCTTGGCCTGATCGGGCCGGCTCATGAACTGCGGCACGACGATGGCGCCCAGCACACCGATGATGACCACCACTACCATGATTTCGATCAGGGTAAAGCCACGCTGACGCTTGGCTGAAGTAATACGGACAGGATTCATCGATCAACTCACCAGTTGGTTCAGGCTAAGAATGGGTAAAAGAATGGCCATGACGATCAGCAGCACGACGCCGCCCATCAGCACCAACATGACCGGCTCGAATAGGCTCACAACCAGCGCGATGCGCGCTGCCAGGGTCTTTTCCTGCTGCTCGGCGGCCCGCGCCAGCATGCTGTCGAGTTCACCGGCACGCTCGCCACTGGCAATCATGTGCAACATCATCGGCGGTATATCGCCGCCTTGTTCCAGGCCATGGGTCAGGGTGCCGCCCTCACGTACCGAACGCGCAACATCGCGCATGCGCGTGCGAATCGTCAGGTTGCCAATGACGGCGGCGGCGATTTCCAGGGCATCGACCAACGGCACCGCGCTCTTGCCGAGGATCGCCAGGGTGCTGGCAAAACGCGCCGCCTCCATGGCCCGCAACACACCACCCAACAACGGCAAACGCAACACCAGTGCGTGCCAGCGCGCACGTAGGGGTGGCTGAACCAAGGCCCAACGCCCCAGGAATACCAACACAGACAACAGCCCCAACAGAATCAGGCCATGACGACGCAGACCGTCGCTGAGCAGAATCATGCCCCGGGTCAGCAGCGGTAACGGCTGACCGCTGTCGACGAAAATCTTCACCACATCCGGCACCACATAGCCGAGCAGAAAACCGACGATAGCCAGCGAAGCGACCATCAGAATCATCGGGTAAACCAGCGCCAGCTGAATTCGCTGGCGCGACGCCTGACGGGCCTCCGTGTAGGCCGCCAACTGTTCAAGCACATGCCCCAGATGCCCGGAGCGCTCGCCCGCCGCGACGGTGGCGCGAAACAGTTCGGGGAACGCCCGGGGAAATCCACCCAGTGCCACCGCCAATGCATAACCTTCCATCACCCGCGCCCGGACCGCTGAGAGCAAGGCGTTGACCTTGCGCTTTTCGCTCTGCGCCGCAACGGCCCGCAAGGCCTCTTCAAGGGGCAGACCGGCCTGGATCAGCGTGGATAACTGCAACGTCAGCAGCGCCAGTTCACCGGAGCTCAGCTTCACGGCATTCGCAAAAATCCCCGCCCGAGTGCCCTGATATTTCGCCTCGCCGACATGACTGGGTAACAAACCCCGTTCACGCAGCAGTTGCCGGGCATGCCGTGGGCTGTCGGCCTCCAGCACACCTCGGGACTGACGGCCACTGCGGTCCTGGGCACGGTATTCGAATCCGGGCACCGGCTAGTCCTCCTGGCTGACGCGCAGCAATTCATCGAGACTGGTGACACCCTCAAGCACCAGCCGCTGACCGTCCTGGAACAGGCTGTGCGACAGCGTCCGCGCCTCGTCGGCCAACGCCTGTTCACTGGCGCCCTGATGAACCAGCGCGGACAGCGTCGGGCTCATGCTGATCAATTCATACATACCGACCCGGCCCCGGTAGCCTTGTTGACATCGGGCGCATCCGTTGGCCTTGAATAGCCGCACAGTACGGTCGCCGGCAATGCCCAGGCTCTGGAAGTCGACGGCATCGGCTTCATAGGCGTGCTTGCAGTGTGGACAGAGGGTTCGCAACAAACGTTGGGCGAGCACACCGATCAGCGACGACGCCAGCAAGTAGGCGTCGACACCCATGTCCAGCAGCCGGGTGACCGCGCCGACTGCACTGTTGGTGTGCAAGGTCGATAACACCAGGTGTCCGGTCAACGACGCCTGCACGGCAATTTCGGCGGTTTCCCGATCCCGGATTTCACCGACCATCACTACATCCGGGTCCTGGCGCAGAATCGCCCGCAGGCCCCGGGCGAACGTCATCTCGACCTTTGGATTGACCGGTGTCTGGCCAATCCCCGGCAAGTGATACTCGATCGGATCCTCCACCGTGAGAATATTGCGCGTCTGGTCGTTGAGACTGGCCAGCGCCGCATACAGGCTGGTGGTCTTCCCGGAGCCGGTGGGACCGGTCACCAGGAAAATCCCGTGGGGCCTGCCAAGAATCCGCTGAAAGCGTGCCAGGGTGCCGGGCGGCATGCCCAGGCGCTGCAAGTCGAGGCGTCCGGCTTGTTTGTCGAGCAGTCGCAACACCACTCGCTCGCCATGCGCTGACGGCAGAGTCGAGACCCGCACATCCACCTCATGCCCGGCCAGGCGTAGCGCAATGCGACCGTCCTGCGGCACGCGCTTTTCAGCGATATCGAGGCGAGCCATGACCTTGATCCGTGACACCAGCAAATTGGCCAACTCACGCCGGGGTCTGAGCACCTCACGCAATTGCCCATCCACCCGCATCCGCACCAACAGGTACTGCTCGAAGGTTTCCAGGTGAACATCCGAGGCTTTTTCGCGCACCGCCTCACTGAGCAACGCATTGATCAGCCGGATGATCGGCGCGTCACCGTCCTGTTCGAGCAGGTCGGCAGTCTGCGGAAGCTGATCGGCCAGGCTCAACAGATCGAGTTCTTCGTCCAGCCCTTGGGCGACCTGTTCGGCGGCGCTTTGACCTACGCCGTAAGCGCTCGCCAGCCGTGTCGCGAACATCGCAGGTTCAAGGACCTGAACAGGTAGATCGCGCCCCGTCACACGCCGAACTTCCGCCAGTGCGGTCAACGGCGTATCGCTGCGGATCGACAGGCTCAACGCCTCGCCCGAACCTTCCAGCAACACCCCCAAGCGCCGGGCGAAACCGAATGGCAGCTGCTCGCTGTAACCCGTCAGACTCGTCATGGGGCGCGGCGCTCACGCGCCTCGTCGAACAGCTGATGCGGATCATCAGGCAGTAACAACGAATGGTTCTGGCGAGCCGTCGGCTGACTCAGATCCCGCAGGGCCTTGTAGCGGTCCTCGCTGATTTCGGCGATATCCTGCCGGGTGCGCACGATGGTCGGGCGCAAAAAAACCATCAGGTTACTTTTAGTCTGGGTGTCTTTCGTCCAGCGAAACAGCGCACCGAGATAAGGAATGCTGCGCAACACCGGCACCCCGCTTTCCTGGGTCCGAACGCTGTCCTTGATGAGGCCGCCGATCACGATGATTTCGCCATCGTTGGCGAGGATCGTGCTTTTGAGGGCACGCTTGTTGGTAATCAGGTCGGAGGAATCCACACCGGACACCGAAGGCGCAATGTCGGAGATCTCCTGTTCGACCTCCAGACGCAGGATCGAACCTTCGTTGATGTGCGGGCGAATCTTCAGGCTGATCCCGACATCCTTGCGCTCAACCGTGGTGAAGGGGTTGTCTGCACCACTGCTGTTGGTGGCGTAGGAGCCGGTCTTGAACGGTACGTTCTGGCCGACGATGATTTCCGCTTCCTGGTTGTCCAGGGTCAACAGGCTCGGCGTCGACAGCAGGTTGCTGCGGCTGTTACTGGCCAGAGCTGAAATCAGTGCGCCAAAATTGCCGCCACCGAGCCGCAGCAATGAACCTTCCGGGGCCGGGTTCTTGTCGTCGAAATTGAACCCGCCAAGCACCGGAACCCCGGTCCCCGGAAAGTTGATAATCCCTTTCGCGCCTCCACTGTCCAGCCCCCACTGCACACCGAGCGCTTCGACGATGTCACCGGAAATTTCCACGATGGCCGCGTGAATCAGCACCTGGGCACGCGGTTGATCCAGTTCACGAACGATGTTCTCCAACGTCCGCAATTGCGCCGGATCAGCGAATATCACCAGTGCATTCTGGCGTTCGTCGGCCTTTACCATGACCGGCGTGGCCGCCATCGGTTCTTTTGAACCGGGGCTACTCGACTGTGGCTTGAACCCCTGCCCCAGTGCATCCAGCACCTCGGCCAACTGCTTGGCATCGCTGTGGTGCAAACGGATCACCCGGGCGTTATCGAGTTTGGTCGTCGCCGGAATGTCCAGCGAGCCGGCTAACCGGACCAGGCGCTCGCGCGCTACCGACGGCCCGACAACCACCAGGCGATTGGCCCTCGGGTCGGCAATCACCAGGCTCCCGGCCTCTGCTCCCGACTTGCCCAGTGACGCCTCCATCACCTTGGCGATATCGGCCGCCAGACCATGGCGTAGCGTGACAATGGTATGAGCATTTTTCGTCCCGGAATCGAGTTGACGTACCACTTGCCCAATCCGCCGAACATTGCTCGCGGTATCGGTGACCACCAGCGCGTTGGCCGAGACCGACGGACCCACATAGCCATTGGTCGACACCAGAGGCCTGACAAGACCGGCCAGGTCAGCAGCCGAGCTGGCGCCGAGGGCGATAACCTCGGTCACGAACTGTCCATCGCGAGATGTTCGCGGGTCCCCCTGACTGGCACGGGTCCTGGCTTCGGCAACCGGTGTGATGAGTATTCGGTCGCCTTGATCGATCACCGTGAAGTTGTGAGCATCGAGCACCGAATAGAACAACCGTCGAACGCCCTCGCGATCCAGCGCTTGTCCGGACATGACCGTGATTCGCCCTTGAACCCTGGGGTCGAGGATCACGGTCGTGTCCAGAATCGACGACATTTCGGCAACGATGTCCCTTAGTTCAGCGTTGTTCATCGCCAGTTGCCAACGCTGTTCTTCAGCCACTACCCAACCCGGGAGCAGCAGGACTGCAATGCCCAGGGCGCGCAGCAGTGCGCCGTAGGTGCGAAAACAATTCGAGCGGTTCATTCAGTGACTCTTTGGCAAATCAGCGGTTGGCCGAAAGTGAATAAGGGCAGGTGCGGGATCGGATCGGGTGTCGGCAGGTTTGATCGTCAACAAGGTGCGCTCGGTAGTGGGTTGCAGGGCCAGCAACTCCTCGCGACCTTTGCGCCACAGCACCACCCTGGACACTTCAACCCGCCGCAGCACACTGCCGCCGGGCAAGCTGTCGCCGACCTGATACAAACGTTCACCGTCAGCACCCGCCAGCAACGCCCGCGAAAGCCCGGTGCTGGAGACAAAACTGGCGCGCAAGGTCAGCGGTTCAGCACTGCGCAGTGTTGCCGTTTGCGTGGCCAGCCCCATCACCGTCGCGATAGCGTCAGGGTTGAATTCAGGCATCGGTTGCGTATCCGGTGGCAGCCGTACCGGCCGCTCGGATAGCACAAGCCATTCATCACGCAACGTCTGTTCGCTGGCGAACAGGTAAACGCCGTACACCATCGGCAATACCCACAGGATGGCCCCGAGCAGCGTCGGCCAGCCTGTGGACATGGCCGTGAATAAAGAGTCCAGCGTCAATGGCTTGCCCATTCAGCGGCGAAACCACATGTTTACAAGCACACGGCGTCCCGATACTTCATGTTTGATGACCGCGGTAATGTGCAAGGCAATCAACACTGCCAGTACGAGACACGCCCAAATATGAATAGTCAGAAACAGTAGAATCCAGTAAGGGTCTTCCAGCGGTTGAGGAATAGAAAAGAGATCAAAAATATTAATGGCACGGTCCATCATGAGCACACCCGTCACCAACACCACACTAACGACCAGATAAATAAGCCGATGCACGCATAACGCCAACACCTCGTTGACCGTCCGATATCGTCCAGTATCAGAACGACGCCCACTCGAAGAAAGATAAACTCTTAAAGCGAAAAAAGGCAAAAATACGGTTGTCAACGACACATTAACAAAGGCCACCCATTCCTTGACCGACACGTCCACTTCAAACAGCGACACATAAAAACCACTGGCCAGTGCCCAGATAATAATGACAGCAGAAAGCCAGTGCAGAAATTTTTGCAACTTCGTATACGATGAAGTTTTCATTTAAACGCACTCACCCAATAACATTGAGAGCACACCACTCCGGGCAATCAACAATCAGGATTACCCGGGGTGGTGTCAGATCAACTTATTTTTGATCCCAGGCCATCGTCCAGTCACTGCCGTAACCCGGCTCGAAACCTTGTGCCGTTTCACTGTATTGCATGCAGTAACCCGAATAAGGGAATGGTTTGCACTCATAAACCAAGCCGTTTTTAGGCTGCAGCACCTTGGTCCCCGCGGTGTATTGACGAACATTATTCGGGAACTCGAAGTCGTGCTCCTGCGCACCGCCCTCGCCGGTGAATTGGGTTTCCTCGAAGGCTTGGCGAGTGGTACGACCGTCTTCCGTGGTGCCCACCAGCTTCACGCCATGCTTGCCAGGTGCAGAACGTACATCGACACTCAGTACAGTGTTGCTCTGTGCCGCCACCTGTTGCCGGGTGAAACCCACTTGCTTGTTGCTGTCATCGAAAATGGTCGCTTCGATGATCATCGTGCGGTTGTTGACGATCGGGACCGCGACCTTGCCAACGCCTTTCACCAGTTCATGCTCTGGCGCCAGGCCACCAAACTCCATGCGAGCGCCGGTATCCTCCTGCATGTCCAGCGCCACTTCATAACGGGTGATGCTGCTTTCTTTCCGGGCGTACAGCTTGTTCACGCCTTTGACCGGCTCGATATTGCCTTGCTCATCGCGAATGCCGGCTTTTATCAACGTCTGGGTCTTGTTGATCTGCTCGGCCAACTTGAACGACCAGTTCTCCGGTTTGCCTTCATCAGCGTTATCGACGGTGATCTCGACACTGTACTGCGCGCTTTCACCGCTATGGGTAAAGGCGCGGGCCTTGACCTTGTCCCCGCCAATCAGGGTGGTTGCAGGGGTGATGGCGCCAACGGAGTTCCAGCCGCCAGGCAATGCGGCCTCGGCAAGAATGTTGACGTCAACGACGTTGTGGAACGCCGCAGCGGTATCACCAACAGTCCAGATACCCAGAATCACATGGTGTCCGGTCTTGTCATCCGGAATCACGCAAGCGTGTTTGTCCCCGGAAACCGGCAGAACATTACCGCCGTCGACAAAACAAAACGGCGTGGTATCGAAAGAAGCGCGTTTGAGCGGCTCATTCGGGTTCCAGCCGTTTTTGGTAATGAAGTACTCATGCTTGGTGGCAGGATGAGCGGCGGTGTATTTCCAATCGAAATCGAGCGAACGGTCCTTGATTTCAGTCAAATGCCAACGAGTGGCGGACTGAGCATCGACCGCGGAAAACATTGCAATACCGCCACTGGCGATCTTGCCGTCAATCGGGCCTTGACCCGGAGCGCCACCCACACCGTTCGGGAAACCTTTGAAAGTTTCACCCACACTTTGCGGTTCGTACTGTGCGCCGCCACAGTCTTTGTTCAGACCTTTCTGGCAAAGAAAGGCACGGGAGGGAGGTTCATTCAAATAGCCATGAGCGGCAACATGTTGTGAAGACAATAATGCTGCCAACAGCGTCAGCGAGGAAGCACACCCTGTTAATGCACCTCCTTTGAAAATAGTGTTTTTCATATTATTAGTTCCAACTAAATCATTAAAAATCGCTTGCAAGCCCACATCAACTCGACGGAAACTTACAAATCTTTATCGCTTCCCTACACCTCCAACATTTCCCCCGAGCTTATGCAAGCATCCTGTAAAAACAATATTACTGAACGCCAGCAACTAACGCTTGCACAGCAGTAATGCTACGGTAATTTTTATAACATGCTTGCCATACAGGCCGCGCTGGAAAAGTTGAGAACTGCACTTTACCGCCAGAGACTTTTATTCTATGTAGGATAAGTCTAATAATCAGGCAGGGAATATCGGCAATCCAACTAATCACACAAGAAAGGTAATATCGCCTTACATAGAGGCGAGATACTTCTTAAGGATTCAGCGCGTAAAGGCTGCACAAAAGTAAACAACTCGCACATCCGCCGCCAAAGAAAAACGTCAATATGACAGGCAAGCAAACGCCAGCAGCCAGGACGGTCTGAAGAAGTGAGTATGGATTATCGAGGGCGCAAAACCTGCCTGGCGCTGAAGCCAGGCAGGTTGCTATGAATTACTGATGGTATTGCGCTGAAAGCTCATGCACCGCACGCAGGAAGGCGCCGGCGTGTTCCGGGTCGACTTCCGGGGTGATGCCGTGGCCGAGGTTGAACACGTGGCCGCTGCCTTTGCCGTAGCTGGCGAGGATGCGGCCAACTTCAGCGCGAATGGCTTCCGGTTTTGCGTAGAGTACGGTCGGGTCCATGTTCCCTTGCAGGGCGACTTTGTTGCCGACGCGCTGGCGGGCTTCGCCAATGTCGCAGGTCCAGTCCAGGCCCAAGGCATCTGCACCGGCGTCGGCGATGCTTTCCAGCCACAGGCCGCCGTTTTTGGTGAACAGGATCACCGGCACTTTGCGGCCTTCGTGCTCGCGGATCAGGCCGCTGACGATTTTGCGCATGTAGGCCAGGGAGAACTCCTGGTACGCCGCTGCCGAGAGGTTACCGCCCCAGGTGTCGAAGATTTGCACCGCTTGCGCGCCGGCCATGATCTGGCCGTTGAGGTAGGAGGTGACCGACTGCGCGAGCTTATCCAGCAGCAGGTGCATGGCTTGCGGGTTGTCGTAGAGCATGGCCTTGGTCTTGCGGAAGTCTTTCGACGAGCCACCTTCGACCATGTAGGTGGCCAGGGTCCATGGGCTACCAGAGAAGCCGATCAGCGGCACACGGCCATTCAGCTCGCGGCGAATGGTGCTGACCGCGTCCATGACGTAGCCGAGGTCTTTGTGTGGGTCAGGAATTGGCAGGGCTTCGACGTCGGCCAGGGTGCTGACGACTTTCTTGAAACGCGGACCTTCGCCGGTTTCGAAGTACAGGCCTTGGCCCATGGCATCGGGAATGGTCAGGATGTCGGAGAAGAGGATCGCCGCATCCAGCTGTGGATAACGATCCAGAGGCTGCATTGTGACTTCGCAAGCGAACTCCGGGTTCATGCACAGGCTCATGAAATCACCGGCCTTGGCACGGCTGGCGCGGTATTCAGGCAGGTAGCGACCGGCCTGACGCATCATCCACACAGGGGTGACGTCTACGGGTTGCTTGAGCAGGGCGCGAAGGAAACGGTCGTTCTTCAGGGCAGTCATGTCGGCATCCGGAAAAAAAGTGCGGGCATTTTCTCAGAGCGCGACGCAAAAGGCACGGCAAGTGCCGAACCTTTTGTCTATCGGGTCAATTTGTCGCGGTGGAACCACCTCACGAGCCGACCTCTCCCCCGTAGGAGCAAAGCTTGCTCGCGATGCGGGCACCTCGGTCGACCTGATTACTGCGGTGATGCTATCGCGAGCAAGCTTTGCTCCCACGGGAACGCGGTTTACTCGCGATGAGGGTCAGACGCCCAGGTAATCCAGGATCCCTTCCGCCGCATTACGGCCTTCGAAGATCGCCGTCACCACCAGGTCAGAACCCCGCACCATGTCGCCACCGGCGAAGATTTTCGGGTTGCTGGTCTGGTGCTTGTACTGGCCCTGTTCCGGGGCCACAACGCGGCCCTGGCTGTCGGTCTGGATGCTGAACTGCTCGAACCACGAGGCCGGGCTCGGACGGAAACCGAAGGCGATGACCACGGCGTCGGCCGGGATGATCTCTTCGGAACCCGGGATCGGCTCGGGGCTGCGACGGCCACGGGCATCCGGTTCGCCGAGACGGGTCTCGACCACCTTCACGCCTTCAACCTTGTCCTCACCGACGATGGCGATTGGCTGACGGTTGTAGAGGAATTTCACGCCTTCTTCCTTGGCGTTCTTCACCTCTTTGCGCGAGCCCGGCATGTTCGCTTCGTCACGACGATAGGCACAGGTCACCGACTTGGCGCCCTGGCGGATCGAGGTGCGGTTGCAGTCCATCGCCGTGTCGCCGCCGCCCAGTACCACGACCTTCTTGCCCTTCATGTCGACGAAGTCTTCCGGCGACTTTTCAAAGCCCAGGTTGCGGTTGACGTTGGCAATCAGGAAGTCCAGCGCGTCATAGACGCCCGGCAGGTCCTCACCGGCAAAGCCGCCCTTCATGTAGGTGTAGGTGCCCATGCCCATGAACACGGCATCGTATTCTTCGAGCAGTTGCTCGATGCTCACGTCCTTGCCGATTTCAGTGTTCAGGCGGAACTCGATGCCCATGCCGGTGAAGACTTCGCGGCGATTGCTCAGCACGGTCTTTTCCAGCTTGAACTCGGGGATGCCGAAGGTCAGCAGACCGCCGATTTCCGGGTTCTTGTCGAACACCACCGGGGTCACGCCACCGCGTACCAGCACGTCGGCACAGCCCAGGCCAGCAGGGCCTGCACCGATCACCGCGACACGCTTGCCGGTCGGCTTGACCTTGGACATGTCCGGGCGCCAGCCCATGGCGAACGCGGTGTCGGTGATGTACTTCTCGACCGAACCGATGGTCACCGCGCCGAAGCCGTCGTTAAGGGTGCACGCACCCTCGCACAGACGGTCCTGCGGGCACACCCGGCCGCAAACTTCCGGCAGGGTGTTGGTCTGGTGCGACAGTTCGGCGGCGGCGAGGATGTTGCCCTCGGCCACCAGCTTCAGCCAGTTGGGAATGAAGTTGTGCACCGGGCACTTCCATTCGCAATACGGGTTACCGCAACCCAGGCAGCGGTGGGCCTGGTCGGCCGACTGCTGGGGTTTGAAGGGTTCGTAGATCTCCACGAACTCTTTCTTGCGTTGACGCAACAGTTTCTTCTTCGGATCCTTGCGCCCGACCTCGATGAACTGGAAGTCATTATTCAGACGTTCAGCCATTGTTAAAACCTCATCAAACTCTTCAGGCGCATATCACTGCGGGTTGGCACGGGTGCTGGAAAGCAACGATTTCAAGCTGGCAGCCTTAGGCTTGACCAACCAGAACCGACGCAAGTAGTCATCGAGGTTTTCAGCGAGGTTACGACCCCACTCGCTGTCGGCTTCCTCGACGTATTCGTTCAGCACGCGTTGCAGGTGGCTGCGATAGGCTTCCATCGCCTCACCGCTGATCCGCTGGATTTCCACCAGTTCGTGGTTGACCCGGTCAACGAAGGTGTTGTCCTGGTCGAGCACGTAGGCGAAACCGCCGGTCATGCCTGAGCCGAAGTTGTAACCGGTCTTGCCCAATACGCAGACGAAACCACCGGTCATGTACTCGCAGCAGTGATCGCCAGTGCCTTCCACCACGGTGTGAGCACCGGAGTTGCGCACCGCGAAACGCTCGCCCGCAGTACCGGCGGCGAACAGCTTGCCGCCCGTGGCGCCGTACAGGCAGGTGTTGCCGATAATGGCGCTGTCCTGAGTCTTGTAGACGCTGCCTTTTGGCGGAACGATGACCAGTTTGCCGCCGGTCATGCCTTTGCCGACATAGTCGTTGGCATCGCCTTCGAGGTACATGTTCAGGCCGCCGGCGTTCCATACGCCAAAGCTCTGACCGGCCGTCCCTTTGAAGCGGAAGGTGATCGGCGCATTGGCCATGCCCTGGTTGCCGTGTTTGCGAGCGATTTCACCGGAGATCCGCGCGCCGATCGAACGGTCGCAGTTGCAGATATCCAGAGCGAAGTCGGCGCCGCTCAGGTCGTTGATCGCCGAAGTGGCCATGTCGACCATCTTCTCGGCCAGCAGGCCTTTGTCGAACGGCGGGTTGCGGTCTACCTGACAGAACTGTGGCTTGTCTGCCGGGATGTGATCGCTGCCGAGCAACGGCGTCAGGTCCAGGTGTTGCTGCTTGGCGGTCTGACCTTCGAGGACTTCCAGCAGATCGGTACGACCGATCAGCTCTTCGAGGGAACGTACGCCCAGCTTCGCCAGCCACTCACGGGTTTCTTCGGCGACGTAGGTGAAGAAGTTCACCACCATGTCGACCGTACCGATGTAGTGGTCCTTGCGCAGTTTTTCGTTCTGAGTCGCCACGCCGGTGGCGCAGTTGTTCAGGTGGCAGATGCGCAGGTATTTGCAGCCCAGGGCAATCATTGGTGCGGTGCCGAAGCCGAAGCTTTCAGCGCCGAGGATCGCCGCCTTGATCACGTCGAGGCCGGTTTTCAGGCCGCCGTCAGTTTGCACCCGAACCTTGCCGCGCAAGTCGTTGCCGCGCAGGGTCTGGTGGGTTTCAGCCAGGCCGAGTTCCCACGGTGCGCCCGCGTACTTGATCGAGGTCAGCGGCGATGCGCCAGTACCGCCGTCGTAACCGGAAATGGTGATCAGGTCGGCATAGGCCTTGGCCACGCCAGCGGCGATGGTGCCAACGCCGGCTTCCGCTACCAGCTTCACCGAGACCAGGGCCTTCGGGTTGACTTGTTTCAGGTCGAAAATCAGCTGCGACAAGTCTTCGATCGAATAGATGTCGTGGTGCGGTGGTGGCGAAATCAGCGTCACGCCCGGCACTGCATAGCGCAGCTTGGCGATCAGGCCGTTGACCTTGCCGCCTGGCAGTTGACCGCCTTCGCCGGGCTTGGCGCCTTGCGCAACCTTGATCTGCAGCACTTCGGCGTTGACCAGGTATTCCGGGGTCACACCGAAACGGCCGGTGGCCACCTGCTTGATTTTCGAGCTCTTGATGGTGCCGTAACGCGCCGGGTCTTCGCCGCCTTCGCCGGAGTTGGAACGCGCGCCAAGGCGGTTCATGGCTTCGGCAAGGGCTTCGTGAGCTTCCGGCGACAATGCGCCGAGAGAGATGCCCGCGGAGTCGAAGCGTTTGAGCACCGATTCCAGTGGTTCGATTTCACTGATATCCAGCGGCGTCTCAAGGGTCTTGACCTTGAACAGGTCGCGGATCATCGACACCGGACGGTTGTCCACCAGCGCCGTGTATTCCTTGAACTTGCTGTAGTCGCCCTGCTGCACAGCGGCTTGCAGGGTGCTGACCACGTCCGGGTTGTACGCGTGATATTCGCCACCGTGGACGAACTTCAGCAAACCGCCCTGCTGGATTGGCTTGCGCGGGCTCCAGGCTTCGGCAGCCAAGGCCTTCTGCTCGGCTTCGATGTCGACGAACCGTGCGCCCTTGATGCGGCTCGGCACACCACGGAAGCTCAGGTCGCAGACTTCCTCGGACAGACCGATCGCTTCGAACAGTTGTGCTCCGCGATAGGAGGTGATGGTCGAGATGCCCATCTTCGAGAGGATCTTGAGCAAGCCTTTGGTGATGCCTTTGCGGTAGTTCTTGAACACCTCATAGAGGTCGCCCAGCACTTCACCGGTACGGATCAGGTCGCCCAGCACTTCGTAAGCCAGGAACGGATAAACCGCAGAAGCGCCGAAGCCAATCAGCACCGCGAAGTGATGCGGGTCGCGTGCGGTGGCGGTCTCGACCAGGATGTTGCTGTCGCAACGCAGGCCTTTCTCGGTCAGGCGATGGTGCACCGCGCCAGTGGCCAGCGAAGCGTGAACCGGCAGTTTGCCCGGGGCAATATGACGGTCGCTCAGCACGATCTGGGTACGCCCGGAACGCACGGCCTCTTCGGCCTGATCAGCGATGTTGCGCACCGCGGCTTCAAGGCCCAGCGCCTCGTCGTAGTTGAGGTCGATGATCTGGCGTTCGAAGCCTGGACGATCGAGGTTCATCAGCGAGCGCCACTTGGCCGGGGAAACGACCGGCGAGCTGAGGATCACCCGCGAGGCATGTTCCGGCGACTCCTGGAAGATGTTGCGCTCGGCACCGAGGCAGACTTCCAACGACATGACGATGGCTTCACGCAGCGGGTCGATCGGCGGGTTGGTGACCTGCGCGAACTGCTGGCGGAAATAGTCGTACGGCGTGCGCACACGCTGGGACAACACTGCCATTGGCGTGTCGTCGCCCATGGAGCCAACGGCTTCATAGCCTTGTTCGCCGAGCGGACGCAGCACCTGATCACGTTCTTCGAACGTGACCTGATACATCTTCATGTATTGCTTGAGCTGGTCAACGTCATAGAACGCCGAACCGTGGTCGTTGTCTTCCATGGTCGCCTGGATGCGCAGGGCATTCTTGCGCAGCCATTGCTTATATGGATGACGGGACTTCAAACGGTTGTCGATGGCATCGGTGTCGAGGATCTGACCGGTTTCGGTGTCCACGGCGAAGATCTGACCCGGGCCAACGCGGCCCTTGGCGATCACGTCTTCAGGCTGGTAGTTCCAGACACCGATTTCCGAGGCCAGCGTAATGAAGCCGTTTTTGGTGGTGACCCAACGCGCCGGACGCAGACCGTTACGGTCGAGCAGGCACACCGCGTAACGACCGTCGGTCATTACCACGCCGGCCGGGCCATCCCACGGTTCCATGTGCATCGAGTTGTATTCGTAGAATGCACGCAGATCCGGGTCCATGGTCTCGACGTTCTGCCACGCAGGCGGAATGATCATCCGCACGCCACGGAACAAGTCGATGCCGCCGGTGACCATCAGCTCGAGCATGTTGTCCATGCTCGAGGAGTCGGAACCCACGCGATTGACCAGCGGGCCGAGTTCATCCAGATCCATCAGATCGTTGGTGAACTTGGTGCGACGAGCCTGGGCCCAGTTACGGTTACCGGTGATGGTGTTGATTTCACCGTTGTGTGCGAGGAAGCGGAACGGTTGAGCCAACGGCCATTTCGGCAGGGTGTTGGTGGAGAAGCGCTGGTGGAACACGCAGATCGCGGTTTGCAGGCGCTGGTCGCTGAGGTCTGGATAGAAGGCGGTCAGGTCCGCCGGCATCATCAGGCCTTTGTAAATGATGGTCTTGTGCGAAAAGCTGCAGACGTAGTGGTCGAGGTCGGCGGCGTTGGCCACGGACGAGCGACGACGGGACGTGAACAGTTTGACGGCCATGTCCTGATCGCTCAGGCCCGCACCGCCGATGAACACTTGTTCGATCTGCGGCAGGCGCTCGAGCGCCAGACGGCCGAGAACGCTGGTGTCGATCGGCACTTTGCGCCAACCCACCAGTTGCAGGCCGGCAGCCAGGATCTCGCGGTTCATGTTCTCGCGAGCCGCTTCGGCTTTTACCGGGTCCTGGTTGAAGAACACCATACCCACGGCGTATTGCTTGGGCAGTTCAATACCAAACGTTTCCTGGGCGATGGCACGCAGGAACACGTCGGGCTTTTGCATCAGCAGACCGCAACCGTCGCCGGTTTTGCCGTCAGCGTTGATCCCACCGCGGTGGGTCATGCAGGTCAGGGCCTCAATGGCCGTTTGCAACAGGGTATGACTGGGTTCGCCCTGCATATGGGCTATCAGGCCGAAACCGCAGTTATCCTTGAACTCATCTGGTTGGTACAGACCTGCTTTCATAGACACTTTCTCACCAGGCTGCCTCTTATCGAGACAAATTTCTTTTCAATTCAGCCAGTTACCTTCCACGCCGAACGTACGCCAGCTTTGCGGGGGCAAAAGGGAGGTCATTGTACACACCGACACAGAGGCTCACAAATTTGACGACGAAATGTCGCAAATCTATGTCGCATTTGTGAAAGGTTTAAAGCGATATGCTGTGCTAGTCAAAACATTTTTAATGTTGACCGCAACGACTCAAAGACTACTGTGACGCAGACGCCACAAGGCACGCGGCTTTGACAGCCACATGCGCTTGCAGAAATTTTGAGGTGCCGGGAGAGGCGGCCTGGGTAAGGCCGCCGAATCTTCAGCGAGCTGTTGCCAGTTCTTGTTGGACGCTGGCGACAGAGCGAGGCCAAGGTTTACCAGCCTGAACCTTCGCTGGCAAGGCCTTGATGGCGGTAACGGCTGCATCGCGGTTGGCGAAGCTACCGTAAGTGATGACGTAAAGCGGCTTGCCGTTGAGGACTTTCTTGAAATAGCGGTACTCGCCGCCCTGCTCCTTGACGAAGTTTTGCGCCGCGGCTTCAGAGCTGGTGCCGAGGATTTGCACCACATAGTTGCCCGGCGCCTGACCTGCGTACCAGGTGCCACCGGTTGCGGCTTTGGCGACGGTCGCCGGTTTCTCGACCGGTTTCTCGACAGGCTTGGCAACTGGGGTTGGCTTGGCCACTGGAGCCGGTTTGGCCGCAGGTGCCGGGGCTGGCTTGGCAGTTGCGACCTGAGTCGGCGCTGGCGTTGGCTTGGCCGCAGGCGCTGGTGCAGGGGCTGGCGTCGGACCGGCCGGAATACCGGCTGGCGGCGCAGTGGTGGTCACGGTAGGCGGTTTGGCGCTGGAGCCTTCGACTGGCACGCCGTCGTCGCCTTCAGTGATACCGCCCGCAGCTTCCGCCAATGGGCCGCGCATAACCGGCTGCGATTGTCCGACCAGCGGCAATGGCATCGGCTGGGTATTACCGGCGAACTCGACCGACGGAGCACCACCATTCGGTTTCGGTGTGCCCAGTGGCAATTGCGCCTGCTCATTGGCAGGCGCGCCGGTGGCTGGTGCCTTGCTGCGACCCGGCATCAACCAGGCGGCGGCCACCGCGACCACGACTACGGCAGATATCGCCAATACGTGTTTCTTCGGCATGTTGAACCCCATACTTGGACGCTTGACCGCTGAGCGGCTAGCAATCATGGCTTCGATCATCGCATCGCGGGCGACCTGATTGATGTTTCCAGGCCATCCATCGGAGCTTTCGTGTATCTCAGAGATCTGATTCGCAGAGAAAAGTTCGATTCCCTGACCGGCGCCTTCGAGTCGCTGGGCCAGGTATTCGCGGGTTTCTTCTTCGGCGTAAGGTTGCAGTTCGATGACGTGGAAGCGCTCTTCCTCGGTGCTCAGTTGCTCAAGTTCGGCAATCAGCGACGACTCACCAAACAGGAACACGTGCGGACGACCTTCCGGCGCACCCGCCGCCAACGCCAGTAGCGCTTCAAGGGCGGACTCGTCTAGCTGCTCGGCGTCATCGACCAGCAAATAGACTTCCTGACCGGTCAGTGCGAGCTGCACCACTTGCTTGAGAATCGCGCCGACTTCAGCCTGGGCAACGTTCAGCGCCTGAGCCACCTGACGCAACACACCTGCCGCATCACCGGCGCCACGGGCGGAAACCACCACGCTCTGCACCGACTGCTTGTTGGTGCTGGCTACCAGCGCCTGACGCAACAGGGTCTTGCCACTACCTTGCGGGCCGGTAACCACCAGCAACAACTGGCTGTAACGGGCCAGGTGATGCAGTTGCCCCAGCACGGGCTTGCGCTGGGCAGGGAAGAACTTGAAGCCAGGCACCCGTGGAGCGAAAGGGTCGTGACTCAACTGGTAATGGCCGAGGAACGCCTCGTCGGCATGCAAACTAGTCATCGGGATCTTATTAACCTTTAAGCTGAGCCAGGGCGCGGTAATCCGCTCCCAGCGTGGCCTGTAAAACCTCTTTCGGATAATCGTCGGTCACTACGGCTTCGCCCATGCGGCGCAACAACACCAGTCGCAAACGACCGTCGATTACTTTCTTGTCAATTGCCATGTGTTCGAGAAAATCGGCTTCGGTCATCACTGAAGGCGGGATGACCGGCAACCCGGCCCGCTGGAACAGGCGAATGCCGCGATCACGCTCCTGGTCGCTGATCCAGCCCAGGCGCGAAGACATTTCCAAGGCCATTACAGTGCCAGCAGCCACCGCTTCACCATGTAGCCAGACACCATAGCCCATGTGGGTTTCGATGGCGTGGCCGAAGGTATGGCCCAAATTGAGCGTAGCGCGCACCCCAGACTCGCGTTCGTCGGCACCGACCACAGCAGCCTTGGCCGCGCAGGAGCGTTCGATAGCGTAGGTCAGGGCCGTTTGATCCAGTGCCCGCAACCGATCGACGTTGTCTTCGAGCCAGGTGAGGAACGGCTCATCGCAGATCAACCCGTATTTGATGACTTCCGCCAGACCCGCCGACAACTCGCGAGCCGGCAAGGTATTGAGCGTTGCGGTATCGATCAACACGACGTTCGGTTGATAGAAGGCGCCAATCATGTTTTTGCCCAACGGGTGGTTGATGCCGGTCTTGCCGCCCACCGAAGAGTCGACTTGCGACAGCAAGGTGGTCGGAACCTGGATGAAATCGACACCACGTTGGTAACAGGCAGCGGCAAAACCGGCCATGTCGCCTATCACACCGCCGCCCAAGGCGATCACGGTGGTGCGGCGGTCATGGCGAGCGGTGAGCAGGCCGTCAAAGATGGTTTGCAGGGTTTCCCAGTTCTTGAAGGCTTCACCGTCAGGCAGAACCACGGAGATCACCGAAAACTGTGCAAGGCTGCGGGTCAGACGCTCTAGATACAGCGGCGCAACGGTCTCGTTGGAGATGATCGCGACTTGCCGCCCGGCGATATGCGGCGCCAGCAGTTCGGGCTGATCCAGCAACCCCTCGCCAATATGGATCGGGTAGCTTCGCTCGCCTAAATCGACCTTAAGTGTCTGCATGTGTCCCCACAGTGAAGTTGGAATCAGGTGTCCGGCCTTACATTATCGACTGACAACATCTGCGTGTGTGACGCTGCCCATCCGTCATGCGCCACACCTTCGAACGGTCATGACCGGAGCCGAGGATAGCGCATTTCGTCCTGCGCATTAACGGGGAGGCAGCTGCTGCAAGCGCTCCAGGATGTCCAGGACCACCATCCGCGGCGGCCGCTCATCGGTTTCCACCACCAGGTCGGCGATCTCCCGATACAGCGGATCGCGTAATGCCAGCAGATCACGGAGGGTTTTTGCCGGATCGGCGGTGCGCAGCAGAGGACGATTGCGATCGCGCGCGGTGCGCCCGACCTGCTGCTCGACGGACGCATGCAGATACACCACACGCCCGCCAGCGTGCAGCGCCCGACGATTGGCTTCGCGCATCACTGCGCCACCACCCGTCGCCAGCACCACGCCATCAAGCGCGCACAGCTCGGCGATCATCGCCTGCTCGCGGTCGCGAAAGCCGGGCTCGCCTTCTTTGTCGAAGATCCACGGGATATTGGCGCCCGTGCGCAATTCAATTTCCTTATCGGAATCCTTGAACGGCAGGCGCAGCTCTTTGGCCAACAAGCGACCGATGGTGCTTTTTCCAGCACCCATCGGCCCAACAAGAATCAAATTTCGCACAGAATCAATGACTCACAGCAATCGCCTGGTTATTCATGATACGCGGAGTGAGAAATACCAGCAGCTCGGATTTTTTCTCCGACACCACGTCACGCCGGAAAAGGCGGCCAAGATACGGCACATCACCGAGAAATGGCACCTTATCTACAACCTTGCTCTGAGTATTTGAGAAAACCCCACCAATGACGATGGTTTCGCCATCGTTGACCAGTACTTTGGCATTGACCTCGTTCTTCTTGATCGGCGGCACATCCTGCACTTTGTTCAGGTAGTCCGGCTCATCCTTGGTGACCTTGACCTCCATGATGATGCGGTTATCCGGGGTGATCTGTGGCGTTACCTCCAGAGACAGCGAGGCCTCCTTGAACGCCACCGATGTCGCGCCGCTGGAGCTGGCTTCCTGATAGGGGATTTCCGTACCCTTGAGGATCTTCGCGGTTTCCTTGTCGGAGGTGACCACTTTGGGTTGAGAGACGATTTCCCCGTTACCGGTCTTCTCCATGGCCGTCAGCTCAAGGTCCAGCAACACGTTATCGGTGATGAAGGCGATGCCGATCCCCGATGTATTCCCTGCCGCGCCCATATCGACGAACGGCGAGTTGGTACTGGTGCTGCCCGGCGTACCAATGGTCGATGAGGCGTTGGCCCCGTTGCTGACCCCGGAGGCATTCCAGTTACCCTTGTTGCGGACCGAGCCGCCCCAACGCACGCCGAGACTTTTGTCGTAGTCGACGTTGGCTTCGACGATCCGCGCCTCGATCATCACCTGGCGTACCGGAATATCCAGCTGAGCGACGATTCGCCGTAGCTCATCCAGGCGATCCTGGGTCTGGTAGGCGATGATATTGTTGGTTCGCTCGTCGACAGTGATCGAACCACGCTCGTCGACTTTCGCCTCGGCGCTGGTCACCGACTGGAACAGCTTGGCGATATCCGCCGCCTTGGCGTAGTTGACCTGCAACAGCTCACGGCGCAGTGGCGCCAGCTCGGCGATCTGTTTGCGCGACTCCAGCTCCTGGCGCTCGCGGGCGGCAATCTCATCTGCCGGCGCTACCAGCAAGACGTTACCGATCTTGCGCTTGTCCAACCCTTTGGTCTTGAGCACCAGATCCAGCGCCTGATCCCACGGCACGTTTTGCAGGCGCAAGGTGATGCCGCCCTGCACCGTGTCGCTGGCCACCAGGTTGAGGTTGGTAAAGTCAGCGATCAGTTGCAGTACCGAGCGCACATCGATGTCCTGAAAATTCAACGACAGCTTCTCACCGCTGTAGGCGAAACGATCTGCGTTGCGCTTCTGCAGATCGTCGACAGTCATCGGGCGGACACTGACGGTCAGCTTGTTGTCGGTCTGGTAGGTCGAATAGTCGTATGTACCACTGGGCTCGATGCTGATGCTCGCTTTATCGGCAGACGCACTGGCGTTGACGAACTGCACCGGCGTGGCGAAATCCTTGACGTCCAGGCGAACCCGCAACCGTTCGGGCAACTGGGTTTTGGCGAAGGTGAGAATGATCTTGCCGTCACGCTCCTGGATGTCCGGGCTGATACCGGGGTCTGATAAATCAATGACGACATTGCCTTCACCCTGCGCACCGCGCTGAAAGTCCACGCCGCGAATGGCCTTGCTCACGGGAGCATAAGTCTTGGCGGCCACTGGCATGGCGCTCGCCACTCGCGGTGCCGCGGATCGGGGTTTCTGAGCGGCAGCAGCCTGCCCAACCACCACGAACAGCGTATTGCCCTCGACTCGCGTGCTGTAAGGCGTCAACTGCGTCAGGTTGATGATCAAACGGGTGCGGTCCTTGGCCTCGACCACTGTCGCACTGCGAGCGTTGCCGCCTCCCAGATCCCGCGTCTTGCTCGCCAGTTGGCTACTCACACCCGGCAGATCAAGGGCGATGCGTGCCGGCTGATCGGTGGTATAGCCATGAGGCGCGGGCGGTGGCCCGTCGAAAGCCAGTTTCAACTCGATGCGATCACCCGGCAGCGCGGCGACATCCAGCGCTTTGAGATTGGCTGCCTGCACCATCGGAGAAAGCAGCGCCATCCATAGCGAAAAACCGAGGGTTGAGAAGATCCTGTTCATTATACGAGTTCCACTATGAGTGCTCTTTCAAAGGAATAGTCCGCGCTCGCTCCAGCCAGGCACCTTGGCCATCGGGAACGATTTCGACCACATCGACTTGCGAGTCGCTGATGGCCACGATCCGGCCATCGTTGCGCCCCAGGTAGTCACCGACCTTCAGCCGATGCACCCCACCGGCACCGCGCAGCAGCGCAAAGGCGCCGGACGCATTGGAAATAGTGCCGACCATTTCAAACTGCTCGATGTTGAAACCTTCAAGGTATTGCTTGACCCGGTTCGGATCGGGCTTGACGTTGCGTGCCCCCGGTTTTCGACCTGCAAGGTCGACCCTGATCTGCGGTGAAAACGGACTGCGCAACGACGCAGCACTGTAAGTGAATGTCTCGTAGGACCTGAACGTCGGCACCGGCTCGATCTTGCCGGGCGGGTGCAGACGCACCTCGTTCATGTAGGCGTCCAGATCGCTGAAGTCGTTACCGTTGCCACAACCGGCAAGCCCTCCCAGCAGCACAGCCAGCGAAAACCATCGGGCCGCGTTCATTTCTGCAGCCCCTTGTCGTTGTAGCGGTAAGTCTTGGCCAGGATGTTCATGCGCAGTTTCGCGCCGCTGCCCGGAACAACCGGCTCGACGTTGAAATCGTGCAGGGTGACGATCCGCGGGAGGTTGGCGACGCCACTGACGAAGGTCGCCAGGTCATGGTAGGCGCCAGTGACAGTGATCTGGATCGGTAACTCGATGTAGAACTGCTGGGTGACTTCCGGCAGCAGCTTGATCTCTTCAAACTCCAGCCCGCTGCCCAATCCGGTGCGAGTGATATCTTCCAGCAGACCGGGCACCTCGGTATCGCCGGGTAACTGCCGCAGGAGCACGCCGAAGGAGGTTTCCATTGCTTTCATCTGCTCGATGTAGCGCTCCAGATTGGCCGCCATGTGCGCCTTGCTCGCGAACTGCTCCTTGAGGGTGGCTTCCCCGGCGCGGGCCTGCTCAAGCTGATCTTCAAGATCCTTGAGGTAAAAGCTGTAACCCAGCGCCAGCACCAGCACGATCAGCAGCCCGCTGGCCAGGCCTTTGATCGCCGTGGGCCAGGAGCCTATGTTGTTCAGGTCCAGGTCGTTGATATCGACCTTGCGCAACCCCTCGAACCATTGGGACGGGCTCATTTCGCGTCCTCCGCTGCGGCCGGTTGAGACTGACGAACGGTCAACTGAAACACGTTGGCCTGATCCAGCGCGCCGGCCGTGGTCGCTTTGACCTCGGTCAGGTTCGGCGACTCGAACCGGTCGGAGGCATCGAGGTTGCGCAACAACTCCGAGACGCGATTGTTCGACTCTGCCGCCCCGCTGATGGACAGCGTTTTATCAACCAGCTTCACGTCGGTGAAATACACCCCGTCCGGCAGCCTGCGCGCCAGTTGATCGAAAATACGTGCGCTGACCGATCGATTGCCTTGCAAGTCCTGGATGATCCGCATCCGCTCCACGAGTTGCCGACGACGGGTTTTCAGATCGCTGATCTGCTTGATCCGGTCATCCAGCACGGCGATCTGTTTGCCGACGTAATCGTTGCGGGCGACCTGTCGATCAATCGCACTGCTGATGGCGTGATCACCCAGCAAAATTACCCCGACCGCCGCCACCAGCGCGCCGGCCAACCCCAACAGGAAGCGCTTGCGACGCTCCTCACGCAGCTCTTCGCGCCAAGGGAGAAGATTGATCCGCGCCATCAGTCGAAACTCCTCAGCGCCAGGCCGCAGGCAATCATCAGCGCCGGCGCATCACTGGCCAGGGCACTGGCGTTGACCTTGCTGCTCAACGTCATGTCCGCAAACGGATTGGCCACCTGCGTCGGCGTGCCCAGGCGCTGCTCGATCAGTCGATCCAGCCCGGTGACCGAGGCTGTGCCACCGGCCAGCAGGATGTAGTCGATCGCGTTGTACTGACCTGAGGCGAAAAAGAACTGCAACGATCGCGAAACCTGCTGCACCAGCGCCTCGCGGAACGGCTGCAGGACTTCGCTGACGTAGTCTTCAGGCAAGCCACCCTGTTTTTTTGCAAGACCGGCCTGTTCAACCGTCATGCCATAGCGGCGCTGGATTTCCTCCGTCAACTGACGACCGCCGAACAACTGCTCGCGGGTGTAGATGATTCGGCCGTTGGACAGCACGCTCAAGGTGGTCATGGTGGCGCCGATGTCGACCACGGCTACCGTCGAGCGCTCGGTCACGCCGGCCAACTGTGCCGTCAGCAAGCCGAATGAACGCTCCAGCGCGTACGCCTCGACATCGACGACCCGTGCGGTCAGGCCGGCAAGGGCCAGCGCGGCTTCGCGAACTTCGACGTTTTCCTTGCGACAGGCCGCCAGCAATACGTCGACCCGCTCGGGATTACGCCGGGAGGCGCCCTGCACTTCAAAATCGATGGCGACTTCTTCGAGGGGATAGGGGATGTACTGGTCAGCTTCAATCTTCAGCTGATTTTCCATTTCATCGGGGGAAAGCCCGGCGTCCATTTCGATGATCTTGGTGATGACCGCCGATCCGGCAACCGCCACCGCGACACTCTTGACGCTGGTTTTGGCCTTGAGCAACACCCGGGACAACGCCTGCCCGACACCTTCGAGTTCGGCGATATTTTTCTCGACCACGGCGTTGGTCGGCAGCGGCTCTACCGCGTAGGCTTCGACCCGGTATCGATTGCCTGCACGGCTTAGCTCGAGAAGCTTCACCGAAGTGGAGCTGATATCGATCCCCAAAAGCGTGCGGCTTTTTTTATTGAAGAGTCCCAGCACTTGCAATTCCCTATGACTATCCGTGAGTTACGGACTCTTTATGATTCATTGCGTTCAATAGCTGCGTCTTGACAGAGGCGCCAAATGCGCTTTTGGCGGAAAAATGCTTATAATGGCCAGCGTTTTTTCCGCTTTCTCAAGCGCGGGTCGACCCTTGCTTACCTTGAATGCCCTGACGCCTAATTCATTCTTTACCCTGGATGTCCAAAAGCCTTGATTCGTCTGCTGAAATTTTTCGGGTGGTCCATCGTCGCCGTTTTCTGCGGACTGCTCCTCGGTCTGAGCGGCGCTTTTCTTTACCTTAGTCCGGGATTGCCATCCGTGGAGGCGCTGAGAAGCATTCAGTTGCAGATTCCTTTGCGGGTCTACAGCAGCGACGGCAAATTGATCGCCGAGTTTGGCGAAATGCGCCGCACGCCGATCCGCTTCGCCGACATCCCACCGAATTTCATCAATGCGTTACTCAGTGCCGAAGACGACAACTTCGCCAATCACTATGGCGTCGACCCCAGCAGCCTGATGCGTGCCGCGAGCCAACTGGTCAAAAGCGGACACATTCAATCCGGCGGCAGCACCATCACCATGCAGGTGGCGAAGAACTTCTTCCTCACCAGCGAGCGTAGCTTCTCGCGCAAGACCACGGAAATCCTCCTGGCCCTGCAAATCGAGCGTCAGCTGACCAAGGACGAGATCCTTGAGCTCTACGTGAACAAGATCTATCTGGGCAACCGCGCTTACGGCATCGAGGCGGCGGCGCAGGTGTATTACGGCAAGTCGATCCGCGACGTCAGCCTGGCGCAGATGGCGATGATCGCCGGCCTGCCGAAAGCCCCTTCGCGCTTCAACCCGCTGGCCAACCCGGCGCGCAGCAAAGAACGTCGCGACTGGATCCTGGGCCGCATGTACAAGCTCGGGAAAATTGACGAAGCGGCGTATCAGGCCGCGATCAACGAGCCGCTGAACGCCAGCTATCACGTACCGACGCCGGAAGTGAACGCGCCGTACATCGCTGAAATGGCCCGTGCCGAAATGGTCGGTCGTTATGGCAGCGATGCCTACACCGAAGGTTTCCGCGTCACCACCACCGTGCCGAGCAACCTTCAGGAAATGGCCAACACCGCCGTCCATGAAGGCTTGATCACCTACGACCAGCGTCACGGCTATCGCGGCCCTGAATCCCGCCTGCCAGGCAAGACGCCTGCTGCCTGGGCCACGGAACTGACCAAACAGCGCACCATCAGCGGCCTGGAACCAGCCATCGTCACTCTGATCGAGAAAAACGGCGTGCAGGTCCTGACCCGCAACGGCGAAGAACATGTCAGCTGGGACAGCATGAAATGGGCGCGCCCGTTTCTGAACACCAACAGCATGGGCCCGGCACCGAAGCAGCCATCGGACGTCGCCCAGGTCGGTGACCTGATTCGCGTACAGCGCCAAGCGGACAACGCCCTGAAGTTCAGCCAGATTCCGGTCGCCCAAAGCGCACTGGTTTCGCTGGACCCGCAAAACGGCGCCATCCGCGCGCTGGTCGGCGGCTTCGCGTTCGAGCAGAGCAACTACAACCGCGCCATGCAGGCCAAGCGCCAACCGGGCTCGAGCTTCAAGCCATTCGTCTACAGCGCTGCGCTGGATAACGGCTACACCCCGGCAACGCTGGTCAACGACGCCCCGATCGTGTTCGTCGACGAGTATCTGGACAAGGTCTGGCGTCCGAAGAACGACACCAACACCTTCCTCGGCCCGATCCGCATGCGTGAAGCGCTCTACAAGTCGCGCAACCTGGTATCGATCCGTCTGCTCCAGGCGCTGGGCGTCGATCGCACCATCGACTACATCAGCAAGTTCGGTTTCAACAAGCAGGACCTGCCGCGCAACCTGTCGCTGGCCCTGGGTACCGCAACGCTGACGCCAATGGAAATCGCCACCGGCTGGAGCACCTTTGCCAACGGCGGCTACAAGATCACCCCGTACATCATCGACAAGATCGAAAGCCGCAACGGTGACACGCTGTTCGTCGCCAACCCGCCAAGCGTGCCGAAGGGCGATATCGCCAGCAACGGGATTGCAGCGCCGGTGAGCAACACCTTTACGGTCAACCCGACGCCAGGTGAAGCCCCGGCAGCGCAAACCACCGTACAAGCACCGGCCGTCGCAGAACGGATCATCGACGGGCGCACCACCTTCATCCTCAACAGCATGCTCGAAGACGTGATCAAGCTCGGTACCGGACGTCGCGCCCTGTCCATGGGCCGCAGCGACATCGCGGGCAAGACCGGGACCACCAACGAATCCAAGGATGCCTGGTTCTCGGGCTACAACGCCGATTATGTGACCACGGTCTGGACCGGTTTCGACCAACCGGAAAGCCTCGGCAAGCGCGAGTTCGGCGGCACCGTGGCGCTGCCGATCTGGATGAACTACATGAGCGCCGCGCTCAAAGGCAAACCACCGCATACCCAGGCCGAGCCGGAAGGCATCCTCAGCCTGCGGGTTGACCCGGTCAGCGGCCGTGCAGCCACCCCAAGCACGCCTGGCGCCTACTTCGAGCTGTTCAAGTCCGAAGACTCCCCGCCATCGATCAACGAACTGGGCAACGGCAATGCACCGGGCAGCCCACTGCCCGCGGACGAAGCGGCGCCGATCGACCTGTTCTGATCGCGCAGCCCCAACAAAAAGCCCCGCTCTTCGTTTGAAGGCGGGGCTTTTTAGTTTCTGGACTTCGCGCTTCTATTCTTTGACGTAAAACTGGTCCGACTCCGATGGGTTGTAGTCATCCAGCGCCTTGTCCACCAACAACAAAGCGCCATCGACCATCCGGCAAATCGCCAGCGCCACACTGCGGCGCGAACCCTCGATTTCGAATGCCAGGTCGGCGGCCATGACCTTGACCGAGGCCAGATCTTCCGAGGCATTGGCCAACAGGCTTTCGAGGCCCACGTCGGGTGAAACACTGAACAAGCGGTCTGAGCGCAGGTCGCTGAAGCGCAGTTTGGCGAGGGTGGGTTTCAGGTAGTGATCGAGGGCGCGGTGGGCGGCGTCGTGAAGCTTTTTTGAATCGAGGGATTCGTAGGGGGAGACGTCGTCGTGTTCGGGCGGATTAGGGGTTTCTTTGATCATGATGGAGCTCCTTGATTGTTGGAGCTACCACCGTCCGCGGTCAAACGAAAAGGTGGCAGCTGTACGCGGGTTGACCGACCAGGAATCAAGGAACCCGGCACACCCGAAGGTGTCCCACGCACAGCCGCCATGACACGATACCTCAGACGCAAAAAAAGCGCCTGGAATAGGTCTTGGGCGCTGGCGCGCCTTGATTTACACGGACGGTCAAATCCGGTCGCTGAATGGGCAGCGACGATCAAAGGCTAGAGGCCACGCTTCCGAGGGGCAACCTTAAAGACTTGTCGGAGATTTCTACGTTGCCCGTGATGCTGTCATCAAGTTCCTGCCTCATCCTACGGGCATTACACAAATGATCGTTCCCACGCTCCCCTTCAGCTCGTGAAGCGGAACGCGGAGCGTCCCTGGCGGCATTCCTTTGCTGCGCGTGGGAACGATCAGCTTCTGAAGCCGCACACGCCCCAACCACTCAGGCCGGCCGGTAGGCCGCCGTGCTTTGCCGTTGATCTTGATCCACCCGCCCCTATCGGGAGGCCGAGTGGAGGTGTTCATCAGGGGGTGGGCGCGCAGCGCCGTACGGCGCAGCCGGACACATCGAGAGGAGGTCGTCGCGAAGCAGACCGTAGGCGATGCCCCCTGATGGACACCGGAGCAAGGGAACGCCGAGCCTAGGCGAGGTGCCGTACGCTTGGGGCGAAGCCTTTTGCTTACTTTTCGGCGTCTGGAAAAGTGAGTCGCCGTCAGGGCGAAACCCTAAGCGGCCGTTACCGCAGGAATGGATATGTACACCTGCGAGAGGTTGGTCGGCTGTCAGGCCGCCATCGCGGGCAAGCCCGGCTCCCACAGTGAATTGATGTACATCCGCAAGAGATAGGCCGGCTATCCGGCCGCCATCGCGAGCAAGCTCAGCTCCTACAGATTTGGTTGGGGTACATCTGCGAAAGACAGATACAAAAAAGCCCCGACTCACAAGAGCCGGGGCTTTCTGTTGAAGCGCTACAACGGCTTAGCCGTTGAACACGTCATCCACGCTTTTCAGCGGGTAGTTCTTCGGATACGGCAGAGTCGCCACACCCGTCTCGATTGCAGCCTTGGCCACAGCATCCGAGATCACAGTGATCAAACGAGCATCCATTGGCTTCGGAATGATGTACTCACGACCGAACTCCAGCTTGATGCCACCGTAAGCGTCACACACTTCCTGAGGCACTGGCAGCTTGGCCAATTCACGCAGAGCGTTGGCCGCAGCCACTTTCATTTCTTCGTTGATGCGCTTGGCGCGAACGTCCAGAGCACCACGGAAAATGAACGGGAAGCCCAGTACGTTGTTCACCTGGTTCGGGTAGTCCGAACGGCCGGTCGCCATGATCACGTCGTTACGGGTGGCGTGAGCCAGTTCCGGGGCGATTTCCGGATCAGGGTTCGAGCACGCGAACACGATCGGGTTGGCCGCCATCAGCATCAGGTTTTCAGCGCTCAGCAGGTTCGGACCGGACAGGCCAACGAACACGTCTGCGCCTTTCAGGGCGTCAGTCAGCGTGCGCTTGTCGGTCGCGTGAGCGAAGACAGCCTTGTACTGGTTCAGGTCGTCACGCTCGGAGTGGATCACGCCGGTACGGTCAACCATGAAGATGTTTTCGATCTTGGCACCCATGCTCACCAGCAACTTCATGCAGGAGATAGCGGCAGCGCCAGCGCCCAGGCAGACGATCTTGGCTTCCGGCAGGGTTTTGCCAGCGATTTCCAGGGCGTTGATCATGCCCGCAGCGGTCACGATCGCGGTGCCGTGCTGGTCATCGTGGAACACCGGAATGTCGCACTGTTCGATCAGCGCGCGTTCGATCTCAAAGCACTCTGGTGCCTTGATGTCTTCCAGGTTGATGCCACCGAAGGTGATGGAGATACGCTTGACGGTGTCGATGAAAGCTTGCGGGCTTTCGGAGTCGACTTCGATGTCGAACACGTCGATACCGGCGAAGCGCTTGAACAGCACGCCTTTACCTTCCATCACCGGCTTGGAAGCCAATGGGCCAAGGTTACCCAGGCCGAGAATCGCGGTGCCATCGGAAATGACTGCAACCAGGTTGCCCTTGCCGGTGTATTTGTAGGCCAGTTCAGGATCGCGGGCGATTTCGCGTACTGGTTCGGCTACGCCGGGGCTGTAGGCCAGCGACAGATCGCGGGCGGTAGCGGTGGCCTTGGTGAGCTCGACACTCAGCTTACCTGGACGAGGATGGGCGTGATATTCGAGAGCGGCAGTTTTCAAATCAGACATGTGGGCATTCCGCTTTTACTGTTGAACGACGGACCGCCGAGGATACTCGCGTCGCAAAGTCCCCACAAGACTGACCGGTCACCCCTGTCAAGCGCCCTACCCTACGACTTTGGGCCAAGAGCCACGGAACACAAGGACTCAACTGTTCACAATCGACTTAAAAAATGTCGACAATTTCTTTTTACGGCACTGCTTGCAGCATGGCCGGATGGGTCAATGGCAACAACCAGCGCGCCTCGTCGAAATCCAGACCACCACGCCGTGAGCGATCGATCACCCAGCCACGCGCCTCGATCTGCTTGCCGTTGAGCCGCTCCAGAGCCGCCAGATCGAATTGACCGAGCAGATTGGGTGCAACGCGCAATACAATCGAATCCTGCAACTCGATCCAAATTCCGCCACGATTGCGCTGAACCTTGCTCACACGCCCACTGAGCACGGCAAAACCCGATTGGTTGATCTGTTCCGCTTTCAGTACAGGAGACTGCCGCCATAACCCCAGCCGGGCCTGCCGCGCAGTGCGTTCAGCGGTCTGTTGGCAACTGACAAAATCGACGTTCGGCGCCACTGCCACCAGGTAACCAAGCCCCTCGGCAAGCATCTGCGCTTCGAGATTGTCACCGTTGGCGCTGTAAAGATGGGCCAGGGTGCGCCCGTAACGATCCTTGCCCTCTTGTCCCGCCAGCAAACCCAACCGTCCGTCGCTTGCCGCCACCAACGTTTCCAGTCGCGTGCGCGCAGCCGCAGCGAAAGGCTCGTCGGAGCGACCTTTCTTACCCAGTTCCGGGGTATTCAAACCGATCATGCGCACACTGCGGCCGTCGCTCAGGCGCACCGTGTCGCCATCCACCACGCGTTGCACGCTGACAGCTTCCAGCTGACTGGCTGGCGCAGGACAGAGGGCCTGGGCGCTGGAGAGCCAAATCGCGGACATAAAAAAGGCGCCCGCTAGGGGCGCCTTTTTCATCAGTCTGGAGAAGTCTAATCGACTTTCCAACATGATCAGTCTTAGGCTTTTTTGCCAAAAGCACCGAAACGATCGGCGAACTTCTGTACACGGCCGCCAGTATCCAGAGTCTTCTGCTTACCGGTGTAGAACGGGTGGCACTCGTTGCATACGTCGATCGCCAGAGGCTTGGCCAGGTTCGAACGAGTTTCGAACTTGTTGCCACAGCTGCAGGTAACTGCGGTGATTTCGTATGTTGGATGGATATCGGCTTTCATGGTGTCTTCCTCGGGCTAGCGTGCCGCCACTCAACACTATTGTTGAATACCGCACGTAATTAGGCCGCGGATTCTACCAGACCTTTGCGATCACGCAAGCTGTCCAAAGTGCCCTCCATCAGAAAAGACTGTTCGATTCTGGCGAGTGAACACTTTCCTAATAGAGGACACTAATCCAGTCGTCTGCTAGGCTCCGGCCCTTCTTTACCGCCTGCTCAATGAGATCCCCCCGCGTGCCCGACGCCATTTTGCGCCTCGCCCTGCCTTCGCCCCTGCGCCGCCTGTTCGACTACCGTGCCCCGGCGGGAGTCCTGCGCGCACATTTGCACCCGGGCATGCGGTTGCGGGTGCCGTTCGGCCGCCGCGAGATGATCGGGATCCTGGTGGAAGTCACCAGCCACAGCGAAGTCCCGGCCGACAAACTCAAACCGGCACTGGCGCTGCTCGATGCCACTCCACCGCTACCGGCATCACTGTTCAAGTTGTGCCTGTGGACGTCCCAGTATTACCAGCACAGCCTCGGCGACACCTTGAGTTGGGCGCTGCCGGTACTGTTACGCCAGGGTGAACTGGCCGAAGCGCGCCAGGAGCGCTTCTGGTCGATCACCCCGGGCGCGAAACTGGATGATCCGCGTATCGCCCGCGCGCCACGTCAGCGCGAAGCCTTGGCAACGCTGGCCCAGCATCCGCATGGCGTTGCCCATCAGTTGCTGAGCAAGTTGATGTTGAGCAAGGACAGCCTCGACCTGCTGCTGGCCAAAGAACTGGTGCAAGTGGATATCCGCAAACACGCACCCGGCGAACGTCACGAACACTGGCTGGCGCAACCGGAGCTGCCGCTGAACCCGGAGCAGCGCGCCGCGTATGAAGCGATCCGCGCAGGTTTCGACAGTTTTCATGCGTTCCTGCTGGCCGGGGTCACTGGCAGCGGCAAGACCGAAGTCTATTTGCAGCTGATCCGCGAAACCCTTGAGGCCGGCAAGCAGGCGCTGGTGCTGATCCCCGAAATCAACCTCGGGCCGCAAACCCTGGCGCGCTTCGAACAGCGCTTCAATGCGCGTATTGCCCTCGTGCATTCGGCCGTCAATGACCGCGAACGGCTGGAATCCTGGCTCGCGGCCCGGGATGGCGAGGCCGACATTATTATCGGCACCCGCTCGGCGCTGTTCACACCGATGAAAAACCCCGGGCTGATCATCATCGATGAAGAGCACGACGGCTCTTATAAACAGCAGGAAGGTTTGCGCTATCACGCCCGCGATCTGGCATTGGTCCGAGCACGACAGGAAAACATCCCGATTGTCCTTGGCTCGGCGACGCCGTCACTGGAAAGCCTGCACAACGCCTACACCGGTCGTTACGGACTGCTGCGCCTGAACGAGCGCGCCGGCGGGGCGAAACAACCCCGTTTCCTGCGCCTGGACGTCAAAAGTCGCCCGCTGGACAGCGGTATTTCCGGGCCGATGCAGCAGGCGATCGGCCAGACCCTCGCTGCCGGCCAGCAAGTCCTGGTATTTCTCAACCGTCGCGGCTTTGCGCCCACCCTGCTCTGTCACGATTGCGGCTGGATGTCGGAGTGTCAGCGCTGCGATGCGCGAATGACCGTCCACCAGCGTTCCGGCGAGCTGCGTTGCCACCATTGCGGCTACGTCGAGCGTGTCCCTCGGCACTGCCCGAAATGCGGCAAGGTCGATTTGCGCCCCGTGGGTGCCGGCACCGAACGCGCTGAAGAGCGTTTGGGCATTCTGTTCCCGGACTACCCGGTATTGCGGGTCGACCGCGACAGCACCTCGCGTAAAGATGCGATGAATCAGCTGTTCGCGACCATTCAGAAAGGTCAGCCGTGCATTCTGGTGGGCACGCAGATGCTCGCCAAAGGGCATCACTTTCCACGGGTGACGCTGGTGTCGATTCTCGATGCCGACGGCGGACTGTTCTCCGGTGATTTCCGCGCCAGCGAACGCATGGCTCAGTTGATCGTGCAGGTGGCGGGACGTGCCGGTCGCGCCGAAGAGCCGGGCAAAGTGATCATCCAGACTCACCTGGCTGACCACCCGTTGTTGGTGCAACTGACCGAGCAAGGTTATTTCGCCTTTGCCGAGCAGGCCTTGAGCGAACGTCGTTCCGCCGGGCTACCGCCGTTCGCGCACCTGGCGCTGTTGCGGGCCGAAGCGCACAAACCGGGGCAGGCCGAAGGTTTCCTCGATGAAGCCTGCAGCGAGGCGGAACGATTGTTGGATGAACACAACCTGACTGGCATCGAATTGCTCGGGCCGGTGCCGGCGCCGATGGAGCGCCGGGCTGGACGCTATCGTGCGCAATTATTGTTGCAAGCCTCGGCTCGGGCGCCACTGCATCGACTGCTGAGCGCCTGGTTGCTGGCGCTGGAACAGATGCCGAGCGGGCGGGCGGTGCGCTGGTCTTTGGATGTTGATCCGGTCGATTTGTATTGAGTCAACTATGTGGCGAGGGAGCTTGCTCCCGCTCGGCTGTGCAACAGCCGCAAACAAGTCCCCCCTCCCAGCAGACAGAATGCAGCACCCGATTTCAGGGCCGCTCCGCGCCCCAGCGGGAGCAAGCTCCCTCGCCACAAGGTAATCAATCACCGTAAGTCCGCAATGAACCTACAATGGTTGGCAAGCCCGACTTCGCAACGGATAATGCCCAGTTTTTCCACCTGCGCATTGATGCGCCGCCGCTCTGCGGTTGAAAGAGAAGACCATGAAAGACACCATTCGCCAGTTGATCCAGCAAGCCCTCACCCAACTCGTTACCGACGGTGTGTTGCCTGAAGGCCTGACGCCGGCGATTCAGGTGGAGAACTCCCGTGACAAGACTCACGGCGACTTCGCCAGCAACATCGCCATGATGCTGGCTAAACCGGCCGGCATGAAACCGCGCGATCTGGCGGAAAAAATCATCGCTGCGCTGCCGGTTGACGAAAACGTCAGCAAAACCGAAATCGCCGGCCCGGGCTTCCTCAACTTCTTCCAGAACACCCAGGCCCTGGCCTCGCGCCTGGACGCAGCCCTGGCCGACGCCCACATCGGCGTGCGCAAGGCAGGTCCCGTGCAGCGCACTGTGGTCGACTTGTCGGCACCGAACCTGGCCAAAGAGATGCACGTCGGTCACTTGCGTTCGACCATCATCGGCGACGGCGTGGCGCGCGTACTGGAGTTCCTCGGCGATACAGTGATCCGTCAGAACCACGTCGGCGACTGGGGCACCCAGTTCGGCATGCTGATGGCGTACCTGCAAGAAAACCCGATCACCAGCGACGAGCTGTCGGACCTGGAAAACTTCTACCGCGCCGCCAAGCAGCGCTTCGACGAATCCGAAGAATTCGCCGACCGCGCCCGTGGCCTGGTGGTCAAGCTGCAAGCCGGTGACCCGGACTGCCTGGTGCTGTGGACCAAGTTCAAAGACATTTCCCTGTCCCACTGCCAGAAAATCTACGAACAGCTGAACGTCAAACTGACCATGGCCGACGTGATGGGCGAAAGTGCCTACAACGACGACCTGATCAACGTGGTCAACGACCTCAAGGCCAAAGGCATGCTGGTCGAGAGCAACGGCGCCCAATGCGTGTTCCTCGACGAATTCAAGAATGCCGACGGCGACCCGCTGCCGGTAATCATCGTCAAGGCCGATGGCGGCTACCTCTACGCCACCACTGACCTGGCGGCCGTGCGCTACCGTAACGGCGTGCTGAAAGCCGATCGAGTGCTGTACTTCGTCGACCAACGTCAGGCCCTGCACTTTCAGCAGGTATTCGAAGTGGCTCGCCTGGCCGGTTTCGTGACCCATCCGATGGAAATGGAGCACATGGGCTTCGGCACCATGAACGGCGCCGATGGCCGTCCGTTCAAGACCCGTGATGGCGGCACCGTGAAGCTGATCGACCTGCTGAACGAAGCCAAGGAACGTGCCTACACGCTAGTGAAGGAAAAGAACCCCGAGCTTGCCGAAGCCGACCTGCGCAACATCGCCAAAGTCGTGGGCATTGGCGCGGTGAAATACGCCGACCTGTCCAAGCACCGCACCAGCGACTACAGCTTCAACTTCGACCTGATGCTGAACTTCGAAGGCAACACCGCGCCGTACCTGCTGTACGCCTACACTCGCGTGGCCGGCGTGTTCCGCAAACTCGGCAAGGACTTCAGCGAAGTCGAAGGGCAGATCGTCCTCGAGGCCACTCACGAACACGAACTGGCCGCCAAGCTGGCACAGTTCGGTGAAGTGCTGAACAACGTCGCCGAAAAAGGTACGCCGCACATCCTCTGCACCTACCTGTACGATGTTGCCGGCCTGTTCTCCAGCTTCTACGAGAACTGCCCGATCCTCAGCGCCGAAACTCCGGCACAAATGCAAAGCCGCTTGCGCCTCGCCGCATTGACCGGTCGCACCCTCAAGCAAGGCCTGGAACTCTTGGGTCTGGAAACTCTGGAGCGTATGTAAGTTGGCTGCCAAGAAAAAACCAGCACCAAAGCGTGGCGCCAGCCGTTACCAAGCTCCTGCAAAAAAGCCGATTCCGGGATGGCTGTGGATGGCCATCGGCCTGACCGTGGGCGCCTTCATCGTGTTCTTGATGAAGCTGGAGCCGGGTAAAGGCAGCGAAAGCGTCAAGCGCGAGAAGGTCGAACAACAGAAAGCCAGCAAGATCGCCGAGGCCAACAAGACCCCGCCGAGCCCGACGCAGCCGGTGAAGCCGAAATATGACTTCTACACCTTGCTGCCGGAATCGGAGGTCATCGTGCCGCCGGATGCCGTGCCGGAGAAAACCCTGCCGACGCCGCAGACTGCACCCGTTGCACCGGTAACCCCGGCAGAAGCAGCGAAGATCGACACCGCGCGTGCGCAGGCAGCCCTGAGCGGCGTTACCCCGCCGCCAGCGCCACCCGTGGCGAAAGCGGCGCCGGTGACCAAGTTCTTCCTGCAGGCTGGCTCGTTCCGCAAGGAAGCCGACGCCGACAAGGTTCGTGCGCAGATCATTCTGCTCGGCCAGGCAGTTTCGGTGGAGTCCGGCACGGTGAAGGACGAGACCTGGTACCGCGTGCTGGTCGGCCCGTTCAGCAACCGCGAACAGCTGACCACCGCCCAGAAACAACTGGCTGGCAGCGGTTTCAGCAATCTGTTGTTACAACAACGCCAAAGCCGCTGACTTCTGATGATTGCTCCCCCATTTGCGGGAGCAATCTGCTTTTGTGGCGAGGGGGCTTGCCCCCGTTCGGTTGCGAAGCGACCGTAAATCGCTATCCCGGCTCGACCTGAAACGGCATGGTGGCTGATTACCGGGCCGCTTCGCGCCCCAACGGGGGCAAGCCCCCTCGCCACACGCTTGATGTACACCGCTCATCCCCTCCTGCGCCCCGCAGTTGAAAAACGCCTCACCACCCCCATATGAGTTGGGATAAGGCATTTTCGCCCCGCTGCGTGGAGACTCTTCCCTTGACCACCATCGTTTCAGTTCGCCGCCACGGCAAAGTCGTCATGGGCGGCGACGGCCAGGTTTCTCTCGGCAATACCGTGATGAAAGGCAACGCGAAGAAAGTTCGCCGCCTGTACCACGGTCAGGTCATCGCCGGGTTTGCTGGCGCCACCGCTGACGCCTTTACCCTATTCGAACGTTTCGAAGGCCAGCTTGAAAAGCACCAGGGCCACCTGGTTCGCGCTGCCGTCGAACTCGCCAAAGAATGGCGCACCGACCGCTCCCTCAGCCGCCTCGAAGCGATGCTTGCAGTCGCCAACAAAGACGCCTCTCTGATCATCACCGGTAACGGCGATGTGGTCGAACCCGAAGAAGGCCTGATCGCCATGGGTTCCGGCGGCGGTTACGCTCAGGCCGCGGCCAGCGCCCTGCTGAAGAAAACCGATCTGTCGGCCCGTGAAATCGTCGAAACCGCTCTGGGCATCGCCGGCGACATCTGTGTTTTCACCAACCACAACTTCACCATTGAGGAGCAGGATCTCAGCGAATAAGCCTGTTTCGGCCATCACGCCACGGCATTCATTTTTGCTTGAGGACCACCCATTACCATGCCAATGACTCCCCGCGAAATCGTCCATGAACTCAGTCGCCATATCATCGGCCAGGACGATGCCAAGCGCGCCGTCGCCATCGCCCTGCGTAACCGCTGGCGCCGGATGCAACTGCCTGAAGAGCTGCGCGTTGAAGTAACACCCAAGAACATTTTGATGATCGGCCCGACCGGTGTCGGTAAAACCGAAATCGCCCGTCGCCTGGCCAAACTCGCCAATGCGCCATTCATCAAGGTTGAAGCGACCAAGTTCACCGAGGTCGGCTATGTCGGCCGTGACGTCGAGTCGATCATTCGTGACCTCGCCGATGCAGCGATCAAGTTGCTGCGCGAACAGGAAATGACCAAGGTTCGCCATCGCGCCGAAGATGCCGCCGAAGAGCGCATCCTCGATGCACTGCTGCCACCGGCACGCATGGGCTTCAGCAACGAAGACTCCGCGCCGGCCCAGGATTCCAACACCCGCCAACTGTTCCGCAAGCGCCTGCGCGAAGGTCAGCTGGATGACAAGGAGATTGAAATCGAAGTCGCCGAAGTGTCCGGCGTCGATATCTCCGCGCCACCGGGCATGGAAGAAATGACCAACCAGTTGCAAAGCCTGTTCGCCAACATGGGCAAGGGCGCGCGCAAGAGCCGCAAGCTCAAGGTCAAGGAAGCGCTGAGACTGGTGCGCGACGAAGAAGCCAGCCGCCTGGTCAATGATGAAGAACTCAAGGCCAAGGCGCTGGAAGCGGTCGAACAGCACGGCATCGTGTTCATCGACGAAATCGACAAAGTCGCCAAGCGCGGCAATACCGGCGGCGTCGACGTGTCCCGCGAAGGCGTACAGCGCGACCTGCTGCCGCTGATCGAAGGCTGTACGGTCAACACCAAACTGGGCATGGTCAAGACCGACCACATCCTGTTCATCGCTTCCGGTGCGTTCCACCTGAGCAAGCCAAGCGATCTGGTGCCCGAACTGCAAGGCCGCCTGCCGATCCGCGTCGAACTCAAGGCCCTCACACCGGAAGACTTCGAGCGCATCCTCAGCGAGCCGCATGCCTCGCTCACCGAGCAGTATTGCGCCCTGCTGAAAACCGAAGGCGTGACGATCGAGTTCCAGCCAGACGGCATCAAACGCGTGGCGGAGATCGCCTGGCAGGTCAACGAGAAGACCGAGAACATCGGTGCCCGTCGCCTGCACACCCTGCTTGAGCGTCTGCTCGAAGAGGTGTCGTTCAGCGCCAGCGATCTGGCCAGCACCCACAGCGAAGAGCCGATCCGCATCGACGCTGACTACGTCAACAGCCACCTCGGCGAATTGGCGCAGAACGAAGACCTGTCCCGTTATATCCTGTAGGTCACATTCTGTGTGAGCGGGCCCCTGTGGCGAGGGAGCTTGCTCCCGCTGGGTCGCGAAGCGACCCCAAAATCAGCGAATGCGGTCTGTCAGGCAGACCCCATTCGCCGGTTTACGACTGCTGCGCCCGAGCGCGGACCGGCCGAGCGGGAGCAAGCTCCCTCGCCACAGGATCACCCGCCGACACAGGGCCTTCATATAGACGGACGACCGGCCCCATGACGACTCCACTCCCCACCGCCATCAAACTGCACAAAGCCTCGAAAACCCTGGAGCTGCAATATGCTCCCGACGAGATCTATCACCTGAGCGCAGAATTCCTGCGCGTGCACTCTCCTTCCGCCGAGGTCCAGGGCCACGGCAAACCCATCCTTCAATTTGGCAAGATCGGCGTAGGCCTGACCAAGGTAGAACCGGCCGGTCAGTACGCACTGAAATTGACCTTCGATGACGGCCACGACAGCGGTCTGTTCACCTGGGAATATCTCTATCAGTTGGCGCGACGATATGACGCACTCTGGGACGATTATCTTGCCGAGCTCAAAGCCGCCGGAAAGACCCGCGATCCAAACGAGTCTGTCGTCAAGCTGATGCTCTAGCTCAAGGCCCGCGCTCTTTAGAGGGCATTTTCTAATTTCATCTGTTTGAATGCTGGGCTGCGGTGCCGAGGATCGGCCTGCTTGCGAAAAAAATTAAACTCGGGTAACCAATGGATCTGGCAAGTTCTGTGCAGCGCGCCTCCTGAATGAAAAAGTCAGCGATGTACAACTAACGGTCACCCGAGCGTGTACCCGGCATTTGCTGTGTGACTACACAGCAGGACTCAGGTACTCGCCTCAGGACAATGGAGCGTCGTAGATGAGTAACAAGAATAACGATGACCTGAAACTTCAAGCCTCGGAAAATACCCTGGGGCTTAATCCGGTCATCGGCTTGCGTCGAAAGGATCTGCTTACCTCTGCCCGCATGGTGCTGACCCAGGCCATCAAACAACCCATTCACAGCGTCAAGCATGTCGCGCATTTTGGCATTGAGCTCAAGAACGTGATGCTCGGTAGATCCGAGCTGCAACCGGAAAGCGATGACCGTCGTTTCAACGATCCGGCGTGGAGTCAGAACCCGCTCTACAGACGTTATCTGCAAACCTACCTGGCGTGGCGCAAGGAACTCCACGACTGGATTGGCGAAAGCAATCTGTCCACCCAGGACATCAGCCGCGCACACTTCGTGATCAACCTGATGACCGAGGCCATGGCCCCGACCAACAGCGCAGCCAACCCTGCTGCCGTCAAACGCTTCTTCGAAACCGGCGGCAAAAGCCTGCTCGATGGCCTCTCGCACCTGGCCAAGGATCTGGTGCACAACGGCGGCATGCCGAGCCAGGTCAACATGGGCGCCTTCGAAGTCGGCAAGAGCCTGGGCACCACCGAAGGCGCGGTGGTTTTCCGCAACGATGTACTGGAGCTGATCCAGTACCGGCCAATCACGGAACAAGTGCACGAGCGCCCACTGCTGGTGGTGCCACCACAGATCAACAAGTTCTACGTTTTCGACCTGAGTCCGGACAAAAGCCTGGCGCGCTTCTGCCTGCGCAACAATGTGCAGACCTTCATCGTCAGCTGGCGCAACCCGACCAAGGCCCAACGCGAATGGGGCCTGTCGACCTACATCGAAGCACTCAAGGAAGCGGTCGATGTGGTTACCGCGATCACCGGCAGCAAAGACGTGAACATGCTCGGCGCCTGCTCCGGCGGCATCACCTGCACCGCGCTGCTGGGCCACTACGCGGCGATTGGCGAGAAGAAGGTCAACGCCCTGACGCTGCTGGTCAGCGTCCTCGACACCACCCTTGATTCCCAGGTCGCGCTGTTCGTCGACGAACAAACCCTGGAAGCCGCCAAGCGTCATTCCTATCAGGCCGGTGTGCTTGAAGGTCGCGACATGGCCAAGGTCTTCGCCTGGATGCGCCCCAACGACCTGATCTGGAACTACTGGGTCAACAACTACCTGCTGGGCAACGAGCCGCCGGTCTTCGACATTCTGTTCTGGAACAACGACACCACCCGCCTGCCGGCGGCGTTCCACGGCGACCTGATCGAACTGTTCAAAAACAACCCACTGATCCGTCCTGATGCACTGGAAGTGTGCGGTACGCCGATCGACCTCAAGCAGGTCACGGCAGACGTCTACTCCCTGGCGGGCACCAACGACCACATCACACCGTGGAAGTCGTGCTACAAATCGGCGCAGCTGTTCGGTGGCAAAGTCGAATTCGTGTTGTCCAGCAGCGGCCATATCCAGAGCATCCTGAACCCGCCGGGCAACCCGAAATCCCGTTACATGACCAGCACCGACATGCCGGTCCATGCCAACGACTGGCTGGAAAACTCAACCAAGCACACTGACTCCTGGTGGCTGCACTGGCAGGCCTGGCAGGCCGAGCGTTCGGGCAAGCTGAAAAAAGCCCCGACCGTACTCGGTAACAAGACCTATGCGGCAGGTGAGGCATCACCGGGGACTTATGTGCATGAACGTTAACTGACCACAAACCTGCAGAAGCCGAGCCTGCTCGCGATGGCGACCTCAAGGACGCCATCGCCGGCAAGCCGTGCTCCTACAGGGATAACGATCCACCCACAGGGCTTGAAGCATGCCGCAACCGTTCATATTTCGTACTGTCGACCTGGATGGTCAAACCATCCGCACCGCGGTACGCCCCGGCAAGCCTCACTTGACGCCCCTGCTGATTTTCAACGGCATCGGCGCCAACCTTGAGCTGGTGTTTCCGTTCGTCCAGGCGCTCGACCCGGACCTGGAAGTGATCGCCTTCGATGTCCCCGGTGTCGGCGGTTCATCGACGCCTACCCACCCTTACCGCTTTCCCGGACTGGCCAAGCTGACCGCTCGGATGCTCGACTACCTCGATTACGGGCAAGTCAACGTGGTCGGTGTTTCCTGGGGCGGGGCACTCGCCCAACAGTTCGCTTTCGACTACCCCGAGCGCTGCAAGAAACTGGTGTTGGCGGCGACGGCGGCGGGCATGGTGATGGTGCCGGGCAAACCGAAAGTGCTGTGGATGATGGCCAGCCCCAGACGCTACATCCAGCCATCCCACGTGATTCGCATTGCGCCGCTGATTTATGGCGGTTCGTTCCGGCGTGATCCGAACCTCGCGGCGGAGCACGCCAGCAAAGTCCGCTCGGCGGGCAAGCTTGGCTACTACTGGCAGCTGTTCGCGGGCCTGGGCTGGACCAGTATTCACTGGCTGCACAAAATCAATCAGCCGACCCTGGTGCTGGCCGGTGACGATGACCCGCTCATTCCGCTGATCAATATGCGGGTACTCGCCTGGCGTATTCCCAATGCCCAGCTACACATAATCGACGACGGCCATTTATTCCTGATCACTCGGGCTGAAGCCGTCGCTCCGATCATCATGAAATTTCTCCAGGAAGAACGCCAACGGGCGGTGATGCATCCGCACCCGGGGTCGTTCGGCGGCACATAACGTACTGCGTATGTCGACAGGCGTGTCGAAAGCCGCAAGGGAGGTCCGAAGCGACTATGGTGTCTATTCGGAATTGATGTACTTGTTGATGGCTTGACGAAGGAGTGTTGACTCATGCGAGACAAAAAAGCGCCGGGCGCCTTTCCTCCACCCGCCGCATTCATCAATGCCCAGAGTGCGATCACCGGTCTGCGCGGCCGGGATCTGTTCTCGACTCTGCGCAGTGTCGCCGCTCACGGCTTGCGTCACCCGGTACAGAGTGCCAAACACGCACTGGCGTTGGGTGGCCAGCTGGGCCGGGTACTACTGGGCGAGACCCTGCATCAGCCCAACCCTTCGGACAGCCGCTTCGCCGACCCGAGCTGGGCCCTCAATCCGTTTTACCGACGCGGCCTTCAGGCTTACCTGAGCTGGCAGAAGCAGATCAAAAAATGGATCGATGAAAGCGGCATGCCCGCCGATGACCGTGCACGCGCGCACTTTGCCTTTACCCTGCTCAACGACGCCGTCTCGCCGTCCAACACTTTACTCAACCCGCTGGCGGTCAAGGAGCTGTTCAACTCAGGCGGCCACAGTCTGGTGCGTGGCCTCAGCCATCTGTTCGACGACCTGATGCACAACAATGGCCTGCCCAGCCAGGTGACCAAGCACGCCTTCGAAGTCGGCAAAACGGTCGCCACCACCACCGGTGCCGTGGTGTTTCGCAACGAACTGCTGGAGCTGATGCAGTACAAGCCGATGAGCGAAAAACAGTACGCGAGGCCGCTGCTCGTGGTGCCGCCGCAGATCAACAAGTACTACATTTTCGACTTGAGCCCGCACAACAGTTTCGTCCAGTTCGCACTGAAAAACGGCCTGCAGGTGTTCATGGTCAGCTGGCGCAACCCGGATGTCCGTCATCGCGAATGGGGTCTGTCGAGTTACGTCGAGGCCGTGGAAGAAGCGCTGAACGTCTGCCGGGCGATCAGCGGCAGCCGCGAGGTCAACCTGATGGGCGCCTGCGCCGGCGGCCTGACCATCGCGGCCCTGCAAGGACATCTGCAAGCCAAGCGGCAGTTGCGTCGGGTCTCGAGCGCGACCTATCTGGTGAGCCTGCTCGACAGTGAACTGGAAAGCCCGGCAACCCTGTTTGCCGACGAACAAACCCTCGAAGCGGCCAAGCGTCGCTCCTACCAGAAAGGCGTGCTCGAAGGTCGCGACATGGCCAAGGTATTCGCCTGGATGCGCCCCAACGACCTGATCTGGAACTACTGGGTCAACAACTACCTGCTGGGCAAAGAGCCGCCAGCCTTCGACATTCTCTACTGGAACAACGACAACACTCGCCTGCCGGCCGCTTTTCATGGCGACCTGCTGGACTTCTTCAAGCACAACCCGCTGACCCATCCTGGCGGACTGGAGGTCTGCGGCACGCCGATCGACTTGCAGAAAGTCAACGTCGACAGCTTCAGCGTCGCCGGGATCAACGACCACATCACACCTTGGGATGCGGTGTACCGCTCGACACTGCTGCTGGGCGGTGAGCGGCGCTTCGTGCTGTCCAACAGCGGCCACGTGCAGAGCATTCTCAACCCACCGAGCAACCCCAAGGCCAACTACGTCGAGAGCCCGAAACTGAGCAGCGATCCACGGGCCTGGTACTACGACGCCAAACACGTCGACGGCAGTTGGTGGAACCAGTGGCTGAGCTGGATTCAGGAACGTTCCGGCACTCAGCGCGAAACGCTGATGGCCCTTGGCAACCAGAACTATCCACCGATGGAGGCGGCGCCAGGCACCTACGTGCGCGTACGCTGAACTCTCCCCGCGCCACGGCCTGAAGTGTCGGCCGTGGCCTGACGAATCACTAAGAAGACTGGATGAAAACCCGCGACCGGATTCTTGAATGTGCCCTGCTGCTGTTCAACCAAAAGGGCGAGCCAAATGTCTCTACCATGGAAGTTGCCAATGAGCTGGGGATCAGCCCCGGCAACCTCTACTACCACTTTCACGGCAAGGAGCCGCTGATTCTCGGGTTGTTCGAGCGCTTCCAGAGCGAATTGACGCCCTTGCTCGATCCGCCGTCGGACGTGCAACTGGCCCCGGAGGATTACTGGCTGTTCCTGCACCTGATCGTCGAACGCCTGGCACACTACCGCTTCCTGTTCCAGGACCTGTCGAACCTGGCCGGGCGCTTGCCGAAACTGGCCAAGGGCATTCGTAATCTGCTCAATGCCCTCAAGCGCACACTGGCCTCGTTACTGGCGCAGCTGAAGGCTCAGGGGCAATTGGTCAGCGATACCCAGGCACTCGGGCAACTGGTGGAACAGATCACCATGACCTTGCTGTTTTCCCTGGACTATCAACGGATTCTCGATCGCGAAGGCGAAGTGCGAGTGGTGGTCTACCAGATCATGATGCTGGTGGCGCCGCACCTGCCGCCGTCGGCGAAACTCGCAACCGAGCAGTTGGCGTTGCAGTATCTGGAAGAGCATGACTGAAGCAACACCGCCCCTGTAGCGGCTGGCGAAGCCTGCGTTCGAGTGCGCAGCAGTCGCAATCCGGATAGCACAACCTACCTGATAAAACCGGGTGACCGATTTACGACGACTTCGTCGCCGAACGCAGCCTTCGGCAGCTGCTACACCGGTTGGCGAACCACTCAGTTTTTGCGGCACAAACAAAAACGCCCGACCTTCGCAGGCCGGGCGTTTTTGCGTGCCCTGGGTTAATCAGGACTGACTGGTTGGCGCCGATGGGGTTGGCGCTACAGTCGGGGTCACAGCAGGGGTTGGCGCCGCGGCGGAGTTCGCCGGGCTGACCGGTGCTGCCGGTTTGGCGGCAGCCACTGCCGGTTTCGCTGCGGCCACTTTCGGGGCTGCAGGCTTTTTGGCTACTGGCTTCTTCGCAGCAGCAGGCTTGGCGGCGGCTTTGGCAACCGCCGGTTTGGCTGCTGGCTTGGCCGCTGCAGGTTTGGCTGCCGCGGTTTTAGCTGCCGGCTTGGCTGGCGCTTTAGCCGCTGGTTTGGCAGCCGTTTTTGCGGCAGCTTTGACCAGGGGTTTGGCGGCAGTTTTAGCGGCCGGTTTGGCTGCTGCCGTTTTAGCGGCAACAGGCGCAACCTTGGCACCGGTGAGTTTTTCAATTTGCTTGGTCAGGGTATCGACCTTGCTGTGCAGCGCTTTGACTTCATTGCGGCTTGGCACGCCAAGACGCGAAATCGCGCTGTTCAGACGCTTGTCGAAAGCCCCTTCCAGTTCATCCCACTTGCCCAGCGCGCGATCTTTGACACCACTGATACGCGACTTGGCCGATTGAGCGGAGTCTTTGGCAGCGTCGACAGTTTTGCCGACAGCGCTCTTGGTGAGCTTCTCGGCTTTCTCGCCATCTTTAACCAATGACTCGAAGAGTTTGCTGCCGTCAGTGTCGATCTTCGAGTACACGCCTAAACCAGCAAGCCAGATTTTGCGGGAGTAGTCTTCGACTTTCCCAATCCACGAGCTGCCTTCTTTCTCGGTGTTCTTTTTACCAGCCATCCCGTTCTCCTTAATGTTTACGCGCGACGCGTTCGAGCAATGCCGTCAGCTCATCGAGCTTAGCAGAGAGTGTCTCAACGTCATGTTTAGACGGAATGCCGATACGATTCAAGGCACTTGCGACACGCGTGTCGAAAGCCTTCTCGACTTTGTCGAGCTGAACTTCGACTTTGCCTTTGAAGGTACTGACTTCACTCTTGGCTTCATCAATCTCGGCGTTGGCCGCTTCAAGCTTCTCGGCAACGACTTTTTTGCCTTTCTTTTCAACAGTTTGACCAGCCTTGATCAACTCCTGAAAGTACTCGCTGCCTTCCTGACCGACCTTGGTGTAGGCACCCAGGCCTGCCAGCCAGATCTTGCGGGCATAGGATTTCACTTCGTTCAACGCAGTCGGCTGAACGTCAGTTTTTTTCTTCAAAGTAACTTTGGCCATGGTGCACCTCACGCGCAGAAGGTTTGAGGAACTGCCCGTCAAGCGTCGGGCTCAGGCACAACGTAGTGAGAAAAATTAGAAACGGCACCCTAACAACCGCAACAATTGAGTGGTGCCTCAAACCTGTAGGAGCAAAGCTTGCTCGCGATGAACGATAACGTGGCGTGCCTGGTATACCAACTCGCGGGCAAGCCTTGCTCCTACAAAAACAAGGGCGATCAGACCAGTGCTTTATCGAGGGCTCTTTCGATTTCCGACTTGATGGTGCCGCTCATGGCTGACATCAACAGGCCGAGTTCGACATCGACCCTGATCGAGGTGTCGCCCACATACACGGCGCCTTTTACCCCGGAACGCTTGAGGTTCAGGGTGTCGCCCGACCACTGAGGTTCCAGGCCATATTGCGCCGCCAGTTTTTCCGCCAGTTTGTCAGCCTTCTCGCGGGCTGCTTCCTTACCCAGGCCATGGGCACGCTCAACACTAATATGGGCCACTGAATGACTCCTGCTTTATCGGGACTTGCCTCACGCATTCTGACCCCTGCTGCGTCAAAACGTCCGGGCGGTTGCCTATCTTACCTTCAGCCTTGCCAAGACAAAGCATGCCTGCGGGATTAGAATGTCGCGCATTCTCTTTTGGTGACAGCGATATGACTGATCAGCGCAAAGGCAGCGATGCCGAACCCACCACTCACTTCGGCTTCAAAAACGTTCCGGAAAGCCAGAAAGCGGAAAAAGTCGCTGAGGTTTTCCACTCGGTAGCCGCCAAATACGACCTGATGAATGACCTCCTGTCGGGCGGCATGCATCGTTTGTGGAAGCGTTTCGCGATCGAACTGTCGGGCGTTCGCACCGGCAACCGCGTGCTGGACATCGCCGGTGGCACCGGCGACCTGACCAGAAAGTTCTCGCACCTCGTCGGTCCGACCGGCCAGGTCGTGCTCGCCGACATCAACGAATCCATGCTCAAGGTCGGTCGTGACCGCCTGCTGGATCTGGGCGTGGCCGGCAACGTCGAGTTCGTTCAGGCCGACGCTGAAAAGCTGCCGTTCCCGGACAACCACTTCGACTGCGTGACCATCGCGTTCGGCCTGCGCAACGTCACCCACAAGGAAGACGCCCTGCGCTCCATGCTGCGAGTGCTCAAACCGGGCGGGCGCTTGCTGGTGCTGGAATTCTCCAAACCGACCAACGCACTGATGTCCAAAGCCTACGACGCCTACTCGTTCGCCTTCATGCCGTTGATGGGCAAGCTGATCACCAATGACTCGGAAAGCTATCGCTACCTGGCCGAATCGATCCGCATGCACCCGAACCAGGAAACCCTGAAGTCGATGATGGTTGAAGCCGGTTTCGACCGCGTGACCTACCACAACATGACCGCAGGCATCGTCGCCCTGCACCGCGGTATCAAACCCTGATGTTGCTCGCCGGCCTGCTCGCCAGCGTCGAACTCGGCCTCAACCGGGTGTTGCGGCTCGACAGCACAGCGCTGCCGCGCCTGGCGCATTTGAGCGGCAAGGTGATTGCCGTCGATTGCCGCAGCCCGGCGTTGCAGATGTTCATTGTGCCCAGCGACGAAGGCCTGATGCTGGCAGCACACTGGGCCGCGGACGCCGACTGCACCTTGCGCGCACCGGCGGCAAGCCTGCTCAAGCTGGCCCTGAGCAAAGACAAGACGGCGGTCCTGCATGGCCCTGAAGTTGAACTCGACGGCGACAGCGGTGTGCTGCTGGAACTCGCGGCAGTCCTTCAGGACCTGGAGCTGGACTGGGAATACGAACTCTCGCGCTGGCTGGGCCCGGTCGCCACGCAACTGCTGGGCGGTCACTTGCGCAGCCGCGCACGCTGGTATCAGCAAGGTTTCGCCAGCCTGAACCAGAATCTTGCCGACTACCTCGCCGAAGAATCGCGGGCCCTCGTCGGCCAGCGCGAAGCCGAAGCGCGGTTTAGTGAACTGGACCAGATCAAACTTGATCTGGAACGTCTTGAGGCGCGCTTCGAGCGTCTTTCCCGATCCCTTGATTCAAGCGATAACGCATGAAGCTGCTTGCCGTCCGCCGTTTGTTGCGCATCCAGCGCGTCGTGATCCGCTACCGCCTCGATGACCTGCTGTTCGCCCTGCCACTGCCGTGGTTCCTGCTGGGGCTGCGTTATGCGCTGCCATGGCGCTGGTTTCCGCGTAAAACCCTCGACCTGAGCCGGGGCGCGCGCCTGCGGCTGGCCTTGCAGGACCTGGGGCCGATTTTCATCAAGTTCGGACAGATCCTTTCGACCCGCCGCGACCTGCTGCCCGAAGACATCGCCGATGAGCTGATGCTGTTGCAGGACCGCGTGCCGCCGTTTGACTCGCAGGTAGCGGTCAAGCTGATCGAAGAACAGCTGGGCAAGAAAATCAGTGATGTGTTCAGCCGATTCGACATCGAGCCACTGGCTTCAGCCTCGGTAGCGCAAGTTCATGCGGCGCAGTTGAAGAGCGGCGAAGAAGTGGTGGTCAAGGTCATACGCCCGGGCCTCAAACCGGTGATCGCGCAAGACCTGGCCTGGCTGTTCATCCTCGCCCGCGCAGCGGAAAAACTCTCCGCCGACGCCCGCCTGCTGCACCCGGTGGAGGTGGTCAGCGACTACGAAAAAACCATCTTCGACGAACTCGACCTGTTGCGCGAAGCGGCTAATGCCAGCCAACTGAGGCGCAACTTCGACGGCTCGCCGTTGTTGTACGTGCCGCAAGTCTACTGGGACTGGTGCCGACCAAAAGTGTTGGTGATGGAGCGCATCTACGGGATTCAGGTCACGGACCTGGCGACCCTCGCAGACCAGCGCACCGACATGAAAATGCTCGCCGAACGTGGCGTGGAGATCTTCTTCACCCAGGTGTTCCGCGACAGCTTCTTCCACGCCGACATGCACCCCGGCAACATCTTCGTCAGCACCGTGCAGCCGTGGAGCCCGCAGTACATTGCGATCGACTGCGGGATCGTCGGCAGCCTGACGCCTGAAGACCAGGACTATCTGGCACGCAACCTGTTCGCCTTCTTCAAGCGCGACTATCGCCGCGTTGCCCAATTGCACATCGATTCGGGCTGGGTGCCGGCGGAAACCAAACTCAACGAATTCGAAGCGGCAATCCGTACGGTCTGCGAGCCGATTTTCGAAAAACCGCTAAAGGATATTTCCTTCGGCCAGGTGCTGATGCGCCTGTTCCAGACGGCGCGACGCTTCAACATGGAAGTGCAGCCACAACTGGTTCTTTTGCAGAAAACCCTGCTCAACATCGAAGGCCTGGGCCGTCAGCTGTACCCGGAACTGGACCTGTGGAACACCGCCCAGCCGTTCCTCGAACGCTGGATGCGCGAGCGCGTCAGCCCGAAAACCTTGCTCGGCAACCTGCACAACCAGGTCGAGCAACTGCCGCACCTGGCCAACATGACCCGTGACCTGCTCGAACGCATGTCGCAGCCGCACGTCGTCAACTCGCCAGCGGCCTGGCATCGCCGCTCGGACGACTGGTTCCTGCGCCTGCTCGGCACCGCGCATCTGGCGGGTGGCGCGATCCTGCTGGCCGGCGGCCCTCTGGACGGACTGGGCCATTGGCCCGGCGCGATCATGGTGGCCGTGGGCTTGTATCTGATCGTTCGACGATAGCCAGCCGCGCTGCACGCTGGCACACTGTTCCAACGCCAGGGTTCCACTACTGAAGTGTCGAGCCCGCTGTCGGAGTCGAAGATGAAAGATTGGCTGGACGAGATCAAATGGGACAGCGACGGCCTGGTGCCGGCGATCGCCCAGGACCATAAAACCGGGCGCGTGCTGATGATGGCCTGGATGAACCGCGAAGCGCTGGAACTGACCGCTGCCGAGAACCGCGCCATCTACTGGTCACGTTCGCGTGGCAAGCTGTGGCGCAAGGGCGAAGAGTCCGGGCATGTGCAAACCCTGCATGAGATGCGCCTGGACTGTGACGCCGACGTGATCATTCTGATGGTCGAGCAGATCGGTGACATTGCCTGTCACACCGGCCGCCAAAGCTGCTTCTACCGCGTCTATGAAAACGGCGACTGGAAAACCGTCGACCCGGTGCTCAAGGACCCGCACGCCATCTATTCGGACCACAAACATGACTGACACCCTGACCCGTCTGGCCCAAGTGCTGGAAGAGCGTAAAGGCGCTGCCGCCGACAGCTCCTATGTCGCCAGCCTTTACCACAAGGGCTTGAACAAGATTCTGGAAAAAGTCGGCGAAGAATCGGTCGAGACGATCATTGCCGCCAAAGACGCTGCCATCAGCGGAGATTGCAGTGATGTAATCTACGAAACCGCTGACCTGTGGTTCCATAGTATGGTCATGCTCGCCCAACTGGGGCAGCATCCGCAGGCTGTCCTCGATGAGCTGGACCGCCGCTTCGGCCTGTCCGGTCACGTCGAGAAAGCCTCGCGCCCGTCCGCCTGAATAACGATTAGAGAGGAGCAGCAACATGGGCATTTTTGACTGGAAACACTGGATCGTTATCCTGGTGGTTGTGGTACTGGTGTTCGGCACCAAGAAACTGAAAAACCTCGGCACCGACGTCGGTGAATCGATCAAGGGCTTTCGCAAAGCCATGAACGATGAAGAGAAGCCTGCCGAACCCGTCGTGCCGCCGACCACTGCACAGCCAACAGCGCCGGTGCAGCCACAGGCCTCGACACTGAACGAGCCGCACACCATCGACGTGCAGGCCCATAAAGTCGAAGAGCCGACCCGCAAAGACTCGTGAGCGCAGACTAATGTTCGGTATCAGCTTCTCTGAACTGCTGCTTGTCGGCCTCGTTGCCCTGCTGGTGCTGGGCCCCGAGCGTCTGCCGGGCGCTGCGCGCACCGCCGGCCTGTGGATCGGACGCCTGAAGCGCAGCTTTAACGCGATCAAACAGGAAGTTGAACGTGAAATCGGGGCCGACGAGATTCGCCGGCAACTGCACAACGAGCACATTCTGTCGCTGGAACAAGAGGCGCGCAAAATCCTCAATCCAGCCCAGCAGCCGACGCCAGTCGAGACGGTAGCCGAGCAGACGGTCCAGGCGCCTGCGCCTGCTGCCGAAACTGCAGCTGTCGCAACACCGGTCGAGCCGCCTCCAGCGGTCGTTTCCGCACCACCGACAGCCCCTGTTACTCCTGCGGCGGCAACTACTGCGCCGGCTCCCCACGACCCAACACTGCCGCCGCGAGCCCCATGAGCGATATTCCAGAGAACGACCAGCACATGCCGCTGGTTTCGCACCTCACCGAGTTGCGTACTCGCCTGCTGCGCTGCGTCGCGGCGATTTTCCTGATCTTCGCCGGGTTGTTCGCCTTCACCCAGCAGATCTACACCTTCGTCTCGATACCGCTACGCCAGTATTTGCCGGCCGGCGCGACGATGATTGCCACCGACGTGTCCTCGCCATTCCTGACGCCGTTGAAGCTGACCATGATGGTCTCGCTGTTCCTGGCGATCCCGGTGATCCTGCATCAGATCTGGGGCTTCATCGCGCCGGGCCTGTACAAGCATGAAAAGCGCATCGCGGTGCCGCTGCTGGTCTCCAGCATCCTGTTGTTCTACACCGGCATGGCGTTCGCCTACTTTCTGGTGTTCCCGCTGATCTTCAAATTCTTCGCCTCGGCCACTCCGGCGGGCGTGGAAATGATGACCGACATCACCAGTTACCTGGATTTCGTCATGACGCTGTTCTTCGCCTTCGGCGTGGCGTTCGAGATCCCGGTGGCCGTGGTGCTGCTGGTGTGGATCGGCGTGGTCGACGTCAAATACCTGAAGAAGATCCGCCCGTACGTGGTCATCGGCTGCTTCGTGGTCGGCATGATCCTGACCCCGCCGGACATCTTCTCGCAGACCCTGCTGGCCGTGCCGATGTGGCTGTTGTTCGAGATCGGCATAGTGTTTGGCAGCCTGGTCAGCAAACGCGAAAAACCGGCGGATGACCAGCCGGCGGACGATCACAACGACCAGCCGCCAGCGACTCAACCGTGAACCTGCTGCTCCTCGAAGAGGCCGACTTCATTGCGGCCGACCGGGTGATCCTGCGCGATCGCCGACTCACTCACATGCAGGAAGTCCACCGCTGTGAAGTCGGCGACAGCCTGCGGGTCGGGCGGATTGGCGGATTGATGGGCTCGGCCGAAGTGCTGCGCCTGGAAGCCACCGAAGCCGAACTGCGCGTCACCCTCGACCAGCCACCACCGGCCAAGCTGCCGCTGACCCTGCTGCTAGCCCTGCCACGGCCGAAGATGCTGCGCAGAGTGTTCCAGACGGTCGCCGCAATGGGTGTGCCACGAATCGTGCTGGTGAACAGCTATCGGGTCGAGAAGAGCTTCTGGCAGACGCCGTTCCTCGAACCCGAGGCCATCCGTGAGCAACTGATCCTCGGTCTCGAACAGGCTCGCGACAGCGTGCTGCCCGAGATCGTTATCGAGAAACGCTTCAAGCCCTTCGTCGAAGACCGTCTGCCGGCCATTGCCGACGGCACCCTTGGGCTGGTCGGCCACCCCGGCCAGTACCCGCCCTGCCCTCGAGGGCTGGACGAACCGGTAACCCTGGCGATCGGCCCGGAAGGCGGCTGGATCCCCTACGAAGTCGACCTGCTGAGCAAGGCCGGCCTGCAACCGGTACAGCTCGGCGACCGCATCCTGCGGGTCGAAACCGCCGTCACGGCCCTGCTTTCGCGCCTTTTCTAACACAGCCCTGTGGCGAGGGAGCTTGCTCCCGCTTGGGCGCGAAGCGGCCATCGCTTTTTTCGAGCAAGAACGCATCCACCGACTTTACGACTGCTTTGCAGCCGAACGGGAGCAAGCTCCCTCGCCACAAGTGACTGCCGACCCAGACATTGCGGCGGCCTACAGATCTCCATCTTCCGGCCGATAGTCTCTCTATAAATCCAATTAACGTGGTCGTAGGGAGTCCGCAGCATGTACCGATGGTTAGCCGAACACCTGGGAAATGTGAGCGTCAATCGCAAGCTTGGCATCGGCTTTGGCCTGGTGTTGCTCCTGACCCTGCTGATCACTGTGGATGGCTGGACGGGCATGAGCGGCATCATCAGTCGCGGCGACAAGCTCGGGTATATTTCCAGCCTCAATGAGCTGACCAAAGACCTGCGTATTGCTCGCCTGGACTATGAAATGCGTCGCGGTGAACAAGGCCCGGCGGCGGTCAGCGACTTGTTGGGCAAGCTCGACTCAGGCCTGCAAGGCGCCCTCAAGATGATCGAGCAGCCAGCCGATGTGGCGATGCTCAATCAGCAGATTGAAGCCGTCAGCAAGTACAAGCACGCCTTTACCGACATGACCCAGGCTACCGCCAACCGCGAAGCGGCCCGTGCCAAACTCGGTGCCAGCGCCGACAACGCCGTAGCCCACGTGGCGGAAGTCGAAGCCGCCCTGCTGCAAGGTGACAGCGTCGCCCGGTTCAACAGCGTCATCGAGCTGAGCAAGTTGATCCAGCAGGCACGCTTCCAGGTGCGCGGCTACACCTACAGCGGCAAGGTCGAGGCTGAGCAACCGGCGCTGGACGCCATCGACAACGCCTTGAAGTACCTCAAGACCCTGCCGGAAAAACTCCCGGAACAGCACACCGCCAACCTGCAACAAGCCACCGACATGTTGATCGCCTACCGCGCTGCCGTCAGCCAATACCGCGATTCCCAGGTGGCCAGCGCCACCGCCCTCAAGGACATGGCCCAGCAAGGCGACCTGCTGTTCGAGCTGAGCAAGAAACTCACCACCGCCCAAACCGTCGTGCGTGATAGCGATGCCACCGCAGCCAAAAACACCTTGCTGCTGGTGACCGCGCTGGCACTGGCATTCGGTCTGCTCGCTGCCTGGGCCATCACCCGGCAGATCATCATCCCGTTGAACCAGACTCTTAAAGTTGCTGAACAGGTGGCTGCCGGCGACTTGACTCACAACCTCGTTTCCCAGCGCCGCGACGAACTCGGCCAGCTGCAACGCGCGATGCAGAGCATGACCGTCGGCCTGCGCGAACTGATCGGCGGCATCAGCGAAGGCGTGACTCAGATCGCCAGCGCCGCCGAAGAACTTTCAGCCGTGACCGAGCAGACCAGCGCCGGGGTCAACAACCAGAAGATTGAAACCGACCAGGTGGCCACCGCCATGAACGAAATGGCCGCCACCGTGCAGGAAGTCGCACGCAACGCAGAGGAAGCATCGGAAGCCGCCGTCGCCGCTGACCAGCAGGCCCGCGAAGGCGACAAAGTGGTCGGCGAAGCCATCGCCCAGATCGAACGCCTGGCCACCGAAGTCGGCAACTCCACTGAAGCCATGGGGCATCTCAAGCGTGAGAGCGACAAGATCGGCAGCGTGCTGGATGTGATCAAGTCCGTTGCCCAACAAACCAACCTGCTGGCCCTCAACGCCGCTATCGAGGCGGCACGGGCCGGTGAGGCCGGACGTGGTTTTGCCGTGGTTGCCGACGAAGTGCGCAGCCTGGCGCAACGCACCCAGAAGTCCACCGAAGAGATCGAAGAGCTGATTGTCGGCCTGCAAAGCGGTACTCAACAGGTCGCCAGCATCATGGACAACAGCCGCAGCCTGACCGACAGCAGTGTTGAACTGACCCGCCGCGCTGGCGGTTCGCTGTCCAACATCACTCGCACTGTCTCGGCAATTCAGGCGATGAACCAGCAGATCGCCGCAGCCGCCGAACAACAGAGCGCCGTGGCCGAGGAAATCAACCGCAGCGTGCTGAACGTGCGCGACGTTTCCGACCAGACCTCGGCCGCCAGCGAAGAGACCGCGGCCTCCAGCGTCGAGCTGGCGCGGTTGGGCACCCATTTGCAGATGCTGGTGGGCAAGTTCAGGGTTTGAGGTGATGCAGATACCTCGGTTCGCTTGGGACCGAGGCGATGCCATCGCGGGCAAGCCTTGCTCCTACGAACCCATGTTTGCCACAAGATTCGGGCGCAACATAAATCTGTAGGCGCAAGGCTTGCCCGCGATAGCGGTCTGACAGGCGCTGAAGTTACAGAACCTGCCGCAAAAACGCCTGTGCTCGCGGGTCCTTCGGCGCATCGAAGAATTCGGCCGGCGAGGCGTCTTCGAGCAATTTGCCGTGATCGAAGAACAGCACCCGATCCGCGACTTCCCGCGCAAAGCCCATTTCGTGGGTCACGCAGACCATGGTCATGCCTTCCACGGCCAGGGTCTTCATCACGTCCAGCACTTCGCCGACCATTTCCGGGTCCAGCGCCGACGTCGGCTCATCGAACAACATAACCTTAGGCTCCATGGCCAGCGCCCGGGCAATCGCTACGCGCTGTTGCTGACCGCCAGAGAGCCGTGACGGAAACTCGTGGGCCTTCTGCGCGATGCCAACTTTTTCCAGCAGTGCCAGAGCCTTGGCCTCGCGCTCCTGCTTGCCGCGCTTGCGCACGACTTTCTGCGCCAGGCAGAGGTTTTCCAGCACGGTCATGTGCGGGAACAGGTTGAAGTGCTGGAACACCATCCCGACTTCACGGCGGTAAGCGTTGACGTCGGTTTTCGGGTCCGCCAGTTGCAGACCGTCGATGCTCACCGAGCCCGAGTCGAATGCTTCCAGACCATTCAGGCAGCGCAGAAAGGTCGACTTGCCGGAACCCGACGGCCCAATCACCACCAACACTTCGCCCTTGGCCACTCGAGTGGTGACGTTGTCCACCGCACGGACCACTTGGCCGCGGGTGTCGAAGACTTTTACCAGATCGCGGACTTCAATCACTTTGCGCGAGCCTCCGCTCAAGCCGGCTGGCGATTTTCGACAGCGGCAGGTTGATCAACAGGTACAGACCCGCCACGCAGAACAGGATTTCGAACGGCGAGAACGAGGTGGTGATGACTTCACGGCCACTCTTGAGCAACTCGGTGATGGCGATCACCGACACCAGCGAGGTGTCCTTGACCAGACTGATGAATTGCCCGGCCAACGGTGGCAGCACGCGCTTGAACGCTTGCGGCAACACCACGTGGCGCATCGACTGACCAGCGCTCAAACCCAGCGAACGGGCGGCTTCGTTCTGCCCACGGGCAATCGATTGCACGCCAGAACGAATGATCTCGGCCACATAGGCACCGGTGAACAGCGACAGTGCGGCGATCCCGGCAAATTCGCGGGACAGGTTGAGCACCGTGCCGATGAAGAAGTAGAAGATGAATATCTGCACCAGCAGCGGCGTACCGCGCACCAGCTCGATGTAGACGGTCGACAGATCACGCAGGGTCGGGTTATTCGACAGCCGACAGAGGCCGGTCGCCAGGCCGATCAGCAGCCCGAGCACGCCCGACACCAGCGACAACCACAACGTTGTCCACAGGCCCCACAACAGCGGTCCTGCCGCCCAATGCCGGGTTACACCGACCACATCGCCTTCCGCCACGTCGTCGCCACGGGCCACTTGCAGGCTGTTGTCATCAACGCTCAGCAGCTGTTCGACCCCGGCGTCATTGCGCAGGGTCACTTCGGCCTTGCCGCCAGTGCGCACCAGCTCGCTGACGGTAGAAATGTCAGCGGCACGCTGGGTTTCTTCGGCCTGATAGGCGAAATACTGCGGCACGCGATTCCAGCGCCATTCGTAAGACATCAGCGAGGTGGCGTAATACAACGCACCAGCCATGCCGATCAGCACCAGCACGGTCAACACGTGCCAGGGCCATTGGGCTTTTTTCTGTTTCATTTGTCAGCAAATCCATAACGATCAGGGCGCGCGCTCCCCCTGTGGCGAGGGAGCTTGCTCCCGTTGGGGTGCGAAGCGGCCCTGAAATCAGCCACCGCGCATCTTCGGGTAAAACGTGTAAACCGGTTTACGGCTGCTGCGCCCGAGCGCGGACCGGCCGGTGGGAGCAAGCTCCCTCGCCACAAAGGTCAGGCGTTATTCCATGTCCTTGAGCCAGGCGGAGTCTTTGAACCACTTGTCATGGATGCGATCGTAGGTGCCGTCTTCGTGGATCTGGTGCAGGAAGTTGTTGATGAAGTTGATGCTGTCGTAGTCACCCTTCTTCAGACCGAAGGCCAGCGGCTCGTAGGTGAACGGCTTGTCGAGGAACACCAGTTTGCCGTTGCCGACCTTGTTCACCGCCACGACGTTGTAAGGCGCGTCGTAGATGAAGGCGTCAGCCTTGCCGTTGACCACGTCGAGCACGGCTTCCTGCTCGTTGTCGTAACCGTGGTACTTGGCTTTCGAGATCAGCTTCTTCGCGACCATTTCCCCGGTGGTGCCAAGCTTGGAGGTGATGCGGTAGTCCGCGGTGTTCAGGTCTTTGTAGGAGGTGATGGTGCCTTCCAGCTCCTTGCGGATCAGCAATGTCTGGCCGACCACGATGAACGGTTCGCTGAAATTCAGGCGCAGGTTGCGTTCCTGGGTCAGGGTCATGCCACTGCCGATCATGTCGAACTTGTCGGTCATCAGGGCCGGGATGATCCCGTCATAGCCGGTGGAGACCATCTCCAGCTTGACGCCCATAGCCTTGGCCATGGCTTTGAGGATGTCGACTTCGAAGCCAATGATCTCGCCGCGCTTGTTGGTCATTTCAAACGGCATGTAGGTCGGGTCCATGCCGACTTTCAGCGTGCCACGCTTGACTGCGTCGTCGATGGCGCCGGCGTGCGCCGCGTTGACGGCAACCAGTGCCGTGACGCCGAGCAGCAGCCTCGAGAGATACTTCTTCATCATCAACTCCCCTAACCCATAGTGTTGTCAGGCGCACAAAAAGCCGATTTTCTTTTTAAAACCGACAGTTACGGACAGAAAGTTGTCCGGGCGCACCAAAGAGGGGAGCGATGCTAACGCACTCGTCCGTTTGCACAAGGGGGCAAAAGGGGATTTGTTGTTTGCTGATCACCCACGCAAAAAAAGCCCCGCTCGGTAGCGGGGCTTTTTCATCAGGCCGGTTGTGCCTGTGTGCTCAGTGGTTTGAGCGGCAACAACGGTGCGTGAGGATCGGCTTTCACCGACGCTCGCCAGGCATCCAGCCACTCGGCGTGACTGTCGCTCCAGACCTGCTCATGCAGGCGACCCAGTGCCACCGGGTCGCTCAGCAATTGCAGACGCTCATGGTTGTTCAACCCGGCAGGGCCGGCTTTCAGCGCATGACGAACCCGTTCGATACGCAGCCACTCAATCGGCTCGGCCTGACCGTGACGCGAAGTCGCCAGCGCGCACGCCAGGGCATTCTGCTGCGGATCGACCACGGCGCGGATGAAGCCGTCGTTCAGTGCGTGCCAACGGTTTTCGTGGGTGTACTGATCGGTTGCCAGCAAGGCCTGCGGCGGTGCGTATTCCTCAGGGATCAGGAACAGGCTTTCGTCGCGGGACTTGAGGCCCAGCTTCACGCGGCTGGAGATCACCGACACCGGGATCGACAGCATCAACGAACCGACGATCGGTACCAGCCACCAGAGGAAACTCGGGTTCAGCCAGACCACCAGCAAAGCCCAGAAAAAGCCCAGCAAGGTTTGCGGACCATGGCGGCGTACCGCTTCGCTCCACGGTGTCGAGTCGTCGTCACGTTGTGGCGAGTTCCAGGTCGCTGCCCAGCCGAGGAACGCGGCGAGTACGAAACGGGTGTGGAAGATCATCCGCACCGGCGCCAGCAGCATGGAGAACAGCATCTCCAGCAGCATCGACAGGGTCACCTTGAACTTGCCGCCGAACTCTTTCGCGCCCTTGGCCCAGATCAGGATGATGCTCAGCAACTTCGGCAGGAACAGCAGCACGATGGTCGTCGAGAACAGCGCGACGGCCTTGTCCGGGTGCCATTGTGGCCACAGCGGATACAACTGTCGTGGCTCCATGAAGTACTGCGGCTCCATCAGCGTGTTGACCGCCAACAGCGCCGTCGACAACACCAGGAAGAAGAACCACAGCGGTGCCGACAGGTAAGACATCACGCCGGTCAGGAACACCGCACGGTGCACCGGGTGCATGCCCTTGACCAGGAACAGCCGGAAGTTCATCAGGTTGCCGTGGCACCAGCGACGGTCACGCTTGAGCTCGTCGAGCAGGTTCGGCGGCAGTTCTTCGTAGCTGCCGGGCAGATCGTAAGCAATCCACACGCCCCAGCCGGCACGGCGCATCAGCGCCGCTTCAACGAAGTCGTGGGAAAGGATCGCCCCCGCAAACGCGCCTTTACCGGGCAACGGCGCCAGGGCGCAGTGCTCGATGAACGGCTTCATGCGGATGATCGCGTTGTGGCCCCAGTAGTGGGATTCGCCCAACTGCCAGAAGTGCAGGCCGGCGGTGAACAGCGGACCGTATACCCGCGTGGCGAACTGCTGCATGCGCGCATACAGCGTGTCCATGCCCGAGGCACGTGGCGCGGTCTGAATGATCCCGGCATCCGGCGTGGCTTCCATCAAGCGCACCAGACTGGTCAGGCATTCGCCACTCATCACGCTGTCGGCGTCGAGTACGACCATGTACTTGTAATCACTGCCCCAACGACGGCAGAAGTCGTCGAGGTTGCCGCTCTTGCGTTTCACCCGACGGCGACGACGGCGATAGAAGATCTTGCCAAAGCCCTTGGCTTCGCGGCAGACGTCCAGCCAGGCTTGCTGCTCGGCAACGCAGATATCGGTGTCGTTACTGTCACTGAGGACAAAGAAGTCGAAGCGATCCAGATCACCGGTGGCTGCGACCGACTCGAAGGTCGCGCGCAAACCGGCGAATACCCGCGGTACGTCTTCGTTGCAGATCGGCATCACCAATGCGGTGCGAGCGTCCTTGGGAATCGGCTCGTTGCCGGCGCTGGCGCCGGAAATGCGGTACTTGTCGTGCCCGGTGAGCAACTCGAGGAAGCCCATCAGTGCGGTCCAGAAACCGGCCGACACCCAGCAGAACAGAATCCCGAACAGAATCAGGATGCTGGTTTGCAAGGCATAGGGCAGCACTTGCGTGGCGGTCTGGAGCAGCGGTTGGTGCAGGACTTCGTTGAGGTCGACGAACGACCAGCCCTGGTACGGCATGATGCCTTTCATGTACCAGCCCGCGACGATGGTCTGGCCCAGCATCAACACCAGCAGAATGTAGCGGCGGATCGAACCGACGGTGCGCCAGCGAGCCGCCGGCAGCACGCGCTCATCCTTCGGCGGTGCCGGAGGATTGGTGCGACCGGTCAGGCGACGCCAGCCACGCACCAGGATATTGGTACGCCATGGCTCGGGCACGACCTTGGTCCGACGAATCGGCGGGGTTGCCTTCAGGCACACCCGGCCGCTGGCGTCGAGCGCCAACATCTCGGCCTCCTCCAGCTCCTCGGCGGAATTGAGGGTCAGCCGACGACCGACCGAAGCCTGGTTCGCTTCGCCCGGTGCGTCGAAGGTCTTCGACGACAGGCGCTCATGCAGTTCGCTGAAAGATGTGCAGCCCGCAAGTTCTGCGCGCTGCTCATCGGTCATTGGCAGGTGCGCCAGATACTCGTTGAGAGTTTCTGGCTGTACTTGGGAATTACTCATCGGCTGGCAACTGGTAGCTCCAGGTCTCGGTCAGCACTTGTTCAGTCTTGGCTGCATCCGGGGCAGGAGGTGTGGCAGGGGCTGCTTCGGCAGCGGCAGGCTGCTTGGCATCTTTGTCTTTCGCTTCCTTGGATTCCTTTTCTTTCTTCTCGAGTTGCTTGGCGGCGATCTTGTCGGCCTTGGCAATGGAAGAATTGGCGTTCGGCAGCGAAACCTTCGCCGGTTCAGGGGCGACGATTTCCTTGACCAGCGCAGCGCGCATCTCGGTGGATTTGCCTGGGTCCTTGATCTTCATGCGCAGGGTCAAACGCCAGCCCTGGGTTTCAGGGTTGTAGCGCACGCTGTTCTCGACCACTTCGGCGTTGTCGCCAACGCTGACCTGGCTGCGAACCGGCGCATCTTCCGGCAGAGCCTTGAGGGACGGGCCGGTGAAATCCACCAGGTAGGCAACGCTGCCATCTGGCTGACGAATCAGGTTGGACTGTTTCACGTCACCAGTGGAACGCAGGGTCTGTTGAACCCAGGCGCTGTCCGCCGAATGCAGGGCTGCTTCGTCGATGGTCCAGTGCAGACGGTAGGCGAAGTCCAGCGGCTGACCAGGCTCAGGCAGTTTTTCCGGGCTCCAGAAGGCAACGATGTTGTCATTGGTTTCGTCGGCAGTCGGGATCTCTACGAGGTCGACGGTGCCTTTGCCCCAGTCGCCCTGTGGCTCGATCCAGGCGCTTGGACGCTTGTCGTAGCGGTCATCGAGGTCTTCGTAGTGGCTGAAGTCACGGCCACGTTGCAGCAGGCCGAAACCACGCGGGTTCTCAACCGAAAAGTTGCTGACAGCCAGGTGTTTCGGGTTGTTCAACGGGCGCCAGATCCACTCACCATTGCCGGCATGGATCGACAGACCGCTGGAGTCATGCAGTTCGCGACGGTAGTTGAGCACTTTCGACGGCTGGTTGGCGCCGAACAGGAACATGCTGGTCAGTGGCGCGATCCCCAGTTTGCTGACCTTGTCACGCAGGAACATTTGCGCCTTGACGTCGACAATGGTGTCGCTGCCTGGACGCAGGGTCAGGCGGTAGGCGCCGGTGGCACGCGGCGAGTCCAGCAGCGCGTAGATCACCAGGTGCTTGTCGGTCGGCTTGGGTTGCTCGATCCAGAACTCGGTAAAGCGCGGGAACTCTTCACCGGACGGCAGCGCAGTGTCGATCGCCAGGCCACGGGCAGACAGGCCATAGGTGTGGCCTTTGCCGACGACGCGGAAGTAACTCGCGCCGAGCATGGTCATGATTTCGTCTTGCTTGTCAGCCTTGTTGATCGGGTACAGCACACGGAAGCCGGCATAACCCAGCTTTTCGGTGGATTTAGGATCGAACTTCACGTCGCCGAAATCGAAACGACTTGGGTCGTACTTGATCTCTTCAACGTTGTTGGCGGTGATTTCGTTGATCTTCACCGGCGTGTCGAAGTGCATGCCCTGGTGATAGAACGACAGCTTGAACGGGGTTTTCTGGTCGGCCCATTCGGCTTTTTCGGTCAGGAAACGAATTTTCTGATAATCCGCGAATTTCATCTCACGGAATTCGTTCGGCAGATTGCTGCGCGGAGCTTCGTATTTCTGCCCGGCCAGCTCTTTTGCCTTGGCCGACACATCATCCAGATTGAATGCCCAAAGCTGGCCAGCGCTGAGCAGGCAAAGCAAAGCAGAGCCCGTCACCAGTGCGTTTCGTAACCGTTTGGCAGACAATTTTGGTGCATTACAGGGACTAACAATCACGAGCAACCCTCGCCGAAAACAGATCAAAAAACCAACGGCCAGACTAGGCGGTCTGTGTGGTCGGTTTTGTGAGCTTACTTCGGCGTCAGGTAACCAGATACTGCGTTGCTGCTTCTCGCCATAGCGGGCTATGACTCGTCGCAGCGCCTTGTTTCTGGCTACCTGACATCCGAAATAATGCTCACAAAACCAACCGTACAGACCACTCATGCCAGGTTGGCGAGCATTGTTCCGACTCCGATGGGGCTAAATGATTCCCCAAACGGTTGCGGACAAGTCTCTACCTAAGTCAAAAATGGGCCAACGAACGCTGATCCCCGTAGCGCGGGATTATCTAGTAGGCCGCGTTACAACGCATCAGGGGTAACAAAGTATTTATCGCGAAAAACCCCTGTTTTCGACCGAAACACGCCTGAAAAGATGTTTCAAGCGTCTTCAGGTCTGTAACAGGAAGGTTACCGGGCCATCATTGACCAGATGCACCTGCATGTCTGCGCCAAATCTACCTGATGCCACTTTGCCATGTAACTGCTGCGCTTTGGTCAATATATAGCCAAAAAGCTCTTCTCCGAGTGCCGGTGGGGCCGCGGTAGAAAAGCTCGGACGCAAACCATTTTTGGTATCGGCGGCCAGGGTGAACTGCGAGACCAACAGCAAACCACCGCCGACATCGGCCAAGGACAGATTCATCTTGCCCTCGGCGTCACTGAATACCCGATAGTTAAGCAGCTTATGCAGAAGTTTGTCGGCGCTGGCCCGAGTGTCTTGCGGCTCGACCGCCACCAGCACCAGCAAACCCTGATCTACTGCGCCAACAACCTCCCCCGCCACTTCGACGCGTGCATTTCGCACGCGTTGCAACAGGCCCTTCATGCTTCTTCAGGCGGCAGATCAAGCAAACGCCGGGCCATCTGGCTGGCCGCACGCACCAATGCATCGGTGATACCCGGCTCGGACGCTGCGTGCCCGGCATCGCGGATCACCTGCAGTTCGCTGTTCGGCCAGGCCTGATGCAGTTCCCAGGCATTATCCAGCGGGCAGATCACATCGTAACGGCCGTGGACGATGACGCCGGGCAAATGGGCGATCTTGCCCATGTCGCGAATCAGCTGGTTCGGCTCGAGGAACGCGTTGTTGGTGAAGTAGTGGCATTCGATCCGGGCAATCGACAGCGCGCGCTGTGGCTCGGAGAAGCGGTCGACCACCATCGGGTTCGGCCGCAAGGTAGCCGTGCGGCCTTCCCAGGTCGACCAGGCCTTGGCCGCGTGCATCTGGGCAATCTGGTCGTTGCCGATCAGGCGCTTGTGGAACGCGCTGAGCAGGTCGTCGCGCTCGTCCAGCGGGATCGGCGCGATGTAGTCCTGCCAGTAATCCGGGAACAGACGGCTGGCGCCAGCCTGGTAGAACCATTCGATTTCCTGCGGGCGGCAGAGAAAGATCCCGCGCAGGATCAGACCGTGCACACGCTCCGGGTGGGTTTGTGCGTAGGCCAGGGCCAGGGTCGAACCCCAGGAGCCGCCGAACAGCACCCATTTGTCGATCCCCAGGTGCTGGCGAATCCGCTCAAGGTCGGCGACCAGATCCCAGGTGGTGTTGTTTTCGAGGTTGGCGTGGGGCGTGGAACGACCGCAGCCGCGCTGATCGAAGGTAACGATGCGGTACAGGTTCGGATCGAAGTAGCGCCGACTCTGCGCATCACAACCGGCCCCCGGGCCGCCGTGAATGAACACCACCGGCAAACCTTCCGGTGAACCGCTTTCGTCGACGTACAGCGTGTGTATTGCATCGACGGCCAGATCGTGCCGGGCGTAGGGTTTGATCTGCGGGTACAAAGTCTGCATTGCGCGCTCCGTAAGGGGTCGAGTTCATCCCTGGGGGGACTTCAATTATTCTGCCGTCCGGCATCATAAACCCGAATTACCTGAATGAGCATGCCCACAAAAAATCAGACTTCGCTTACAAGAAACCGATTCAAATATGCCAACAGGTTTTCATAGAGCAGATCCACTTCCGCGACCTCGCCCCGGCCCCGCAAACACCCGTGAATCAGCCCTTTGCCTGAATACAGGTTGACCTCGCCCCCGGCGGCTTCAAGTCGCCGGGCATAACTGATGCCGTCGTCGCGTAGCGGGTCGAACTGTGCGACGGCGATCATTGCCGCTGGCAAACCGCTGAAATCATCAGCGAGCAATGGCATGGCGTAGGCCGGCGGCTGCCGCGTACCGCGCAGGTACAACGCGTGATAGCAGTCCAGGTCGCTGCTGCTGAGTAGCGGCGCATCAGCACATTCGCTGCGTGATGGAAGACTGGCGTCACCGCCCAGTCCTGGGTAAATCAAGACTTGTGCACAGGGCAGGCGCTCGCCCCGGTCACGCAACGCCAGGCACAACGCCGCGGCAAGATTACCTCCGGCGCTGTCACCGGCCACCAGCATCCGCGTCGCGTCCAGCGCAAACGGGCTCGCTCCCGCGCACAACGCTTGCCAGACGCCCAGGCAGTCATCGAACGCCGCCGGGAATGGGTGCTCCGGTGCCAGTCGGTAATCGACAGCAATCACCAGCACGCCCAGAACCGCCGACAACTCGGTGCAGATGAAGTCGTGCGAGTCCAGATCTCCCACCACCCAGCCACCGCCGTGCAGATAAAGGATGCACGGCCAACCCGAATCCGGCGGTGCCACCGCTGGCTGGTAGGACCGGGCACGAACGCCTTCCAGCGTGAAGTCGGCGACCTCCAGCCCATCCGGGCGAGCCGGGGTAAATGCCCGGCACATTTGACTGTAAGCCTGACGCAGCCCGTCCAGGCTGCTGTCAGGGCTGTTGAAGCTGAGGGTTTTCTCGACAAAGGCCGAGAGCTGCGCAGAGATCGGATAATCAGCCATAAGGTTCTCGACGGCTCAGAGCTTCAGGCTGGCTTGTACCGCCTTCACACCGTCCTTGCCATCGAAACTGCTGACACCCGCCAACCAGCGCTGAAGATCCTCGGGATGGTCACGCAGCCATTGGCGGGCAACTTCCTGTGCGGTCTTGCGCTCCATGATCGGCACCATCAACTGGCTTTCCTGAGCGGCGGTGAACGTCAGGTTTTCCAACAGACGGTTCACGTTCGGGCAACGTTGGGCGTAGTCAGGCGCGGTCACGGTCGATACCGTCGCCGCACCTTCGTTAGGACCGTAGACATCTTCGCTGCCGGTCAGGTAGTTGATCTTCATGTTGATGTTCATTGGATGCGGGGTCCAGCCGACGAACACCACGAACTCCTTGCGATTGATTGCCCGCTGCACGGCGGCCAGCATGCCGGCCTCGCCGGATTCGATCAGCTTGAAGTCCTTGAGGCCAAAGTGATTGGTCTCGATCATGGTTTTGATCGTGGTGTTGGCGCCGCTGCCCGGCTCGATGCCGTAGATCTTGCCACCCAGCTGGTCTTTGAATCTGGCGATATCGCCGAAGGTTTTCAGGCCCGCTGCCGCGACATAGTCAGGCACTGCGAGGGTGGCCTGGGCGTCAGACAGGCTGGGCCTGTCCATGACTTTGAGCTGATTGGCGGCGATGAACGGCGCGATGTTCTTGTCCATCGCGGGCTTCCAGTAGCCGAGGAAGATATCCAGGCGTTTGTCGCGGATGCCGGCGAAGATGATTTGCTGCACGGCGCTGGTTTGCTTGCTTTCGTAGCCAAGCCCGTTGAGCAAGACTTCGGCCATGCCACTGGTGGCGATCACGTCGGTCCAGTTGACCACGCCCATGCGCACGGATTGGCAGGACGCCGGTTCGCTGGCAAAGGTGTTGGTGCTCAGGAGTGCGGTGCCGGTAAGGATTAACAGACAGCGGTTGAACAGTCGTTTCATCGGGAAGGCTCGCTCGGCAGCTGGTTATTGTGGGCCCGGTGTCTTCGTGCACCGTGCCCACAACGTTACTCAGCGTCTGAGCGACAAAAACGCCCTGAGGCGACCGTGTCTTGCACGGTGGCGACCGCAACCGATCGTTGTGGCGAGGGAGCTTGCTCCCGCTGGGCCGCGAAGCGGCCCTGAAAACAGCCACTTCTCAGTATCTGCAAGATCCGACTGGCAGGCTTTGCAACTGCTGCGCAGTTGAGCGGGAGCAAGCTCCCTCGCCACAAGATAGTGTCAGGCGTAGTGTTTCTGCCCCCAGGCCAACAACCCTTGCAGCAACTCCTTGAGCACCACCTGCGTCGGTGCCGCCAGGTCAGGCCGATAGCGGAACGGTTCGACCTCTTCCATGTAAGTGCACTGCCCCAACTCCAGCTGCACCGCATGGATGTTTTCGGCCGGGTTGCCGTAATGACGGGTGATGTGGCCGCCCTTGAAGCGCCCGTTAAGCACATGGCTGTAATCCGTGTGCCGGGCGCAGATCGCTTCGAGCTGGCTGGCCAGCTGCGGATCGCAACTGGCGCCGTTGAACGTGCCGAGGTTGAAGTCCGGCAGCTTGCCGTCGAACAGGTGCGGGATCACCGAACGGATCGAATGCGCATCGAACAACAACGCATAACCGAACTCGGCCTTCAGCCGCGCCAGCTCTTGCTGCAGGGTGCTGTGGTACGGCGTCCAGACCTTTTCCAGGTAGCTCGCACGTTCCTCAGCCGACGGCTCCAGCCCTTCGCGGAACAACGGCACGCCGTCGAACAATGTCGCCGGGTACAGGCCCGTCGTCGCACCGACATACATCGGCTTGTCGTCAGACGGCCGGTTGAGGTCGATGACGAACCGCGAATACTCGGCGGCCAGGGTGCTGGCGCCCAGCTCGGCGGCGAACTCGTAGAGCGTGGGAATATGCCAGTCGGTGTCCGGCAGGCTTTTTGCCTCGGGAATCAAACCGGCTTCAACCGCAGGCGTCAGACGCACGCCAGCGTGAGGCATGCTGATCAGCAGCGGCACCCGGCCTTGTTTGAAGTTCAGAACCTTATCCACAACCGTTCTCCTATAACTCGACTTCAACGCCGTGACGCACGACGCGTTTTTCCAGGTCACCGCCCAACCAGTACGACAGGTCGGCTGGACGATCGATTTGCCAGGCCACGAAGTCGGCGACTTTGCCGACTTCAAGCGAACCGTGGGTACGCTCCATGCCCAATGCCGTCGCGGCGTGAATGGTCGCGCCGGCCAGGGCCTCTTCCGGGGTCATGCGGAAGCAGGTGCAGGCCATGTTCAACATCAACCGAACCGACAACGCCGGCGAAGTGCCAGGGTTAAGGTCGCTGGCGATGGCGATTTTCACCCCATGCTTGCGCAAGGCATCCATCGGCGGCAATTGGGTTTCCCGCAGGAAGTAGAAGGCTCCTGGCAGCAACACGGCAACGGTCCCGGAGGCCGCCATGGCGATGGCGTCCTCTTCGGTCATGAACTCCAGATGGTCGGCCGACAGCGCGTGATAACGCGCTGCCAGGCTGGAGCCGTGCAAGGACGACAGTTGCTCGGCATGCAGCTTCAGCGGCAAACCGAGCTTCTGCGCGGCGACGAACACCCGCTCGACCTGCGCTGGCGAAAACGCCAGGTATTCGCAGAACGCATCCACCGCATCCACCAGGCCTTCGGCAGCCAGCGCCGGCAGCATTTCGCTGCAGATATGTTCGATGTAGTCGTCGGCGCGGTCGACGTACTCTGGCGGCAAGGCGTGAGCGGCCAGGCAGGTGCTGCGCACACTGATCGGCAGTTCGGCGCCGAGACGACGGATCACCCGCAGGATCTTCCGCTCACTGGCGAGGTCGAGGCCATAACCGGATTTCATCTCGATGCTGGTCACACCGTCACGCATCAGGCTTTTCAGACGCTTCTTCGCACTGGCGAACAGCTCGTCCTCGGTCGCCGCACGCGTGGCACGCACAGTACTGGCAATGCCGCCACCGGCCGCGGCGATTTCTGCGTAGCTCACGCCTTGCAGGCGTTGCTCGAACTCGCCGCTGCGGTTGCCGCCGAACACCGTGTGGGTATGGCAGTCGATCAGGCCCGGGGTGACCCAGGCCCCCGCGAGGTCATGGACCTCGAGGTATTCACCGGACGGCAGCTCGCTACGTGGGCCGATCCACTCAATGTGCGCTCCTGACGTCACGATGGCGGCATCCTCGATGATCGAGTAAGTGCCCTGCGCCATGCTTGCAACGTGGCAGTGTTGCCAGAGAGTTTTCATCCGAGGCCTCCGTTAGTTATCGATTAGAAAAAGAAGGATCACGCGCGACCAGGGCCGCCTGCCCTGCCGCCGGTTTGACCCACATCAGATAGGCCAGTACCAGCAACACAATCCAGACCACGCCGACGATCAGCGCCGCTTGGGTATCCGGGAAATAACCCAGCACGCCGAAGACAAACAGCATGAAGGCAATCGCCGCCATCGGCGCATACGGCCAGAACGGTACCGGGAATTTCAGCTGCGCCACTTGCTCGGCGGTCATGGAACGACGCATCGCCACCTGAGTGAACAGAATCATCAGCCAGACCCAGACGGTAGCAAAGGTCGCAATGGACGCGATCAGCAGAAATACGTTTTCCGGGATCAGGTAGTTCAGCAACACGCCCAGCAGCAGCGCAACGCTCATCACCACCACGGTCATCCATGGCACGCCATTGCGCGACAGGTGGGCGAAGCCCTTCGGTGCGTGCCCTTGCTGGGCCAGACCGAACATCATGCGGCCAGCGCCGAAGATGTCACTGTTGATCGCCGAAATCGCCGCCGTAATCACCACAATATTAAGGATGGTGGCCGCCGAGCTGATCCCCAGCTTATCGAAGATCTGCACGAACGGGCTGCCCTGGCTACCGATCTGCTGCCAAGGAAAGATCGACATCAGCACCAGCATCGTCAGCACGTAGAACAGCAGAATCCGCAATGGTACGGCGTTGATTGCACGAGGCAGCACGTGCTGCGGGTCTTTGGCCTCACCGGCGGTGACGCCAATGATTTCAATACCGCCAAACGCAAACATCACCACCGCGAACGAAGCGATCAGACCGCCCATGCCATTAGGCATGAAGCCGCCTTGGGTCCAGAGGTTGCTGATGTCGGTCACCTGGCCTGGGGCCGTGCTGATACCGAACAGCATGATGCCGAAGCCCCCGAGGATCATCGCAACGATAGCGGCGACCTTGAGCAGCGACAGCCAGAATTCCATTTCGCCGAAGACTTTGACGTTGCACAGGTTCAAGCCGCCGACGATGGAAACGACGCCCAATACCCAAATCCAGCGAGAGACTTCCGGGAACCAGAAGCCCATGTAAATACCGAACGCAGTGACGTCGGCCATGCCGACGATGACCATTTCGAATGCGTACGTCCAACCGAGGATGAAGCCTGCCATCGGTCCCAGGTAAGTACTGGCGTATTGACCGAAAGAACCTGCGACCGGGTTGTGCACAGCCATTTCGCCAAGGGCGCGCATGACCATGAACACCGCTGCGCCACCAATCAGGTAGGCAAGCAGCACCGCAGGACCGGCCATCTGGATGGCCGAGGCAGAACCGTAAAACAGCCCGGTGCCGATCGCCGACCCCAGTGCCATGAAGCGAATATGTCGGGCCGATAGCCCGCGTTTCAAGCCGTTTGCTGGCTTTTGCATTTCTCGTCCTTAGTTGTTCTTATCGACGCAAAAATCGAATCGCGAGCAGGCTCGCTCCCACAGGTTCAGCGTAATCCTTGTGGGAGCGAGCCTGCTCGCGATGGGGCATTACAGGCTAGGCAGCAACTTCGCCATCACCAGCTCATTCAGGCAGCGCGAAGCCAGCAGCTCGCTCGCGGCGTTGATGTCCGGTGCAAAGAAACGGTCCTTCTCGTAGAACGGTACTTTGGCGCGCAGGGTGCTGCGAGCTTTTTCCAGTTTCGACGAAGTCTTCAGACCGTCGCGCAGGTCCAGGCCCTGGCAGGCAGCCAGCCACTCGACAGCCAGAACGCCGCGAGTGTTTTCAGCCATTTCCCACAGACGCTTGCCAGCGGCCGGGGCCATGGAAACGTGGTCTTCCTGGTTGGCTGACGTCGGCAGGCTGTCGACCGAATGCGGATGCGCCAGTGCCTTGTTTTCGCTGGCCAGAGCCGCCGCAGTCACCTGGGCGATCATGAAGCCGGAGTTCACGCCACCGTTGGCCACCAGGAACGGCGGCAGTTGCGACATGTGCTTGTCCATCATCAGCGAGATACGACGCTCGCTCAGGGAACCGATTTCAGCGATGGCCAGGGCCATGTTGTCAGCTGCCATGGCAACCGGCTCGGCGTGGAAGTTACCGCCGGAGATCACGTCACCTTCAGCGGCGAAAACCAACGGGTTATCCGACACGGCGTTGGCTTCGATAGCCAACACTTCAGCGGCCTGACGGAACTGAGTCAGGCAGGCGCCCATGACTTGCGGCTGGCAGCGCAGCGAGTACGGGTCCTGAACCTTTTCGCAGTTCTCGTGCGAATCGGAAACTTCGCTGCGTTCACCCAGCAGGTCGCGGTAAGCGGCAGCAGCGTCGATCTGGCCTTTTTGACCACGAGCAGCGTGAATACGTGCATCGAACGGCGAACGCGAGCCCAGCACGGCTTCAACGGTCAGACCGCCAAGGGCCAGGGCGCCAGCGAACAGGTCTTCGCCTTCGAACAGGCCACGCAGTGCGTAAGCGGTGGACACCTGAGTGCCGTTAAGCAGCGCCAGACCTTCTTTGGCCGCCAGGGTCAGCGGCTTGAGGCCTGCGACTTTCAGCGCCTCAGTTGCTGGCAGCCATTCACCTTTGTAACGGGCCTTGCCTTCGCCCAGCAGCACCAGCGACATGTGGGCCAGAGGCGCCAGGTCACCGGAAGCACCGACCGAACCTTTCAACGGAATGTGCGGGTAAACCTCAGCGTTGATCAAGGCGATCAGCGCGTCGATCACCACCCGGCGAATGCCGGAGAAACCACGGCTCAGGCTGTTGACCTTGAGCACCATGATCAGACGCACCAGAGCGTCGCTGATTGGCTCGCCCACACCGGCAGCGTGAGACAACACCAGCGAGCGCTGGAGGTTTTCCAGGTCTTCGCTGGCAATGCGGGTCGAAGCCAGCAGGCCGAAACCGGTGTTGATACCGTAGGCCGTGCGGTTTTCCACGAGGATCTGTTCCACGCAGGCAACACTGGCTTCGATCTGGGCAGAGGCACTGTCGTCGAGACGGACGTTGACCGGTTGCTGATAAACAGCGCGCAGTTGGGCAAGACTCAGTTGGCCAGGGATAAGATTCAGAGCAGTCACATTTATTCTCCTTTTGAGAGTTTTTTATGCTCTTTATATAAGAGCAGTTAACTAACCAGACGCTCCGGATGATTCCGTTGTCCGTCGCCGCCCGCTTCTTGAGGGGGTGGCGCCTTGGCACGCTGGCTTTTGTAGAAATCAGTACAACTTGGGTAACGCGGTTTACAGCAGTATCGGGTCTTTCAAAATCAATTCAGCCTGAAACATGGCATCTCTCCTAAACCACCGCCGCACGCCGCTGGACAAACCGGTCGACGTATTCATCGGCCGGCGAGTGAAGGATCTCTTTCGGCGTGCCGACCTGGATCAACTGCCCATCCTTGAGAATCGCAATCCGGTTACCGATGCGCACGGCTTCATCGAGGTCATGGGTGATGAACACGATGGTCTTGTGCAAGGTCTGTTGCAGTTCGAGCAACTGGTCCTGCATCTCGGCGCGGATCAGCGGGTCAAGGGCACTGAAGGCTTCATCCATCAGGATGATGTCGGTGTCCGCCGCCAAGGCGCGAGCCAGGCCCACACGCTGACGCATACCGCCAGACAGCTGATGTGGGTATTTGTTTTCGTAGCCTTGAAGGCCCACGGTGTTGATCCAGTGCTGCGCGCGCTCGGCGCACACTTGCTTGCTTTCACCACGCACTTTCAAACCGTAGGCGACGTTGTCCAGTACGTTCTTGTGGGGCAACAGGCCGAAGCTCTGGAACACCATGCTGATCTTGTGCCGACGAAATTCGCGCAGGGCTTCCATGTCGTATTGCAGGATGTCCACGCCATCCACCAGGATCACGCCGCTGGTCGGGTCGATCAGGCGGTTGATGTGCCGCACCAGTGTCGACTTGCCGGAACCCGACAGGCCCATGATCACGAATATCTCGCCGGTAGCGATGCTCAGTGACAGATCATTCACGCCAATCACACAGCCGGTCTCGGCCAGTACCTGATCCTTGCTCTTGTTCTGTCGGATCATGTCCAGCGCGTCTGCCGAACGGTCACCGAAAATCTTGAAAACGTTTTTGACTTCGATCTTGGCGGCATTGCTCATTGGCTCACCTCATGCCGCGGACGACCGTAGGCCTGGGTAATGCGGTCAATGACCACCGCCAGAATCACGATCGCCAGACCGGCTTCAAGACCGCGTCCGACATTAAGGGTCTGGATCCCCACCAGCACGTCTTCACCCAAGCCACGCGCACCGATCATCGAGGCGATTACCACCATCGACAGGGCCATCATGGTGGTCTGGTTGATCCCGGCCATGATGCTCGGCAGCGCCAGCGGCAGTTGCACGCCAAACAGTTGCTGCCAGCGGTTGGCACCAAAGGCATTGATCGCTTCCATGACTTCGCGATCGACCTGGCGAATGCCCAGATCGGTCAGGCGAATCAGTGGCGGTACGGCGTAGATCACGGTGGCGAAAATCGCCGGGACCTTGCCCAGACCGAACAGCATCAGCACCGGGATCAGGTACACGAAGCTGGGCATGGTCTGCATGATGTCGAGCAGCGGCATCAACACTGAACGCAGGCGATTGCTGCGCGCCGAAAAAATGCCCAACGGAATGCCGATCAACACCGAAATAACCGTCGCCACCAGCATCAGCGCCAACGTTTGCATGAGCTTGTCCCAGAGGCCGACAGCGCCCACCAGGAACAGCAAACCAACGATCACCGCCGTCGTCACCAGCTTGCGGGTCGCGTGCCAGGCAATGCCGGCAACGATCACCAGCATCAACCACCACGGCGCCGCGCGCAGCAGGCCTTCGAGGTTGACGATGGCCCAGAGCAAGGTGTCGGAGATGTGGCGGAACACATCCCCGTAGTTGACGACCAGCGAATCAACCCAGACGTTGACCCGGTCGGCGATGGAAAAGGTGAAGCTTTCGGGAAACATAAGAGACTCTCAATCAAGTGGATGTGGCGAACGTCCCGGCCAGCCTCTCGGTTAGCCGGGAGGTATCTGCCTACAGTTCCGCGTTGATTTTCCTGGCAGTGTCGGTGGTGACCCGCAACTGCCAGATCTCAGGATGTGCCTTCACGAAGATCTTCGCCAGTTTCGTCCAGTCAGATTGCTGCAACGCTATCCGCCCCGCTTGTTTTCACTTTTACAGCCTCGTCCTGCTCTACCGGCAGTATCAGCCGATCAGGTACTGCGCTATGCCACTTCTTGGCTGCGAAGTAATACATCGCCGCCGGGACCACCAGGCCGATGATCCACGAGATGTCGGTATCACCGAGGCTCGCGACCAGAGGGCCGGTGTAGAAGTGAGTGGAAATGAACGGCATTTGAATCAACACGCCGAACACGTAAATGCTGATGCCCATGATGTTCCAGCGACCGTAGCGACCCTCGGGGTTGGACAGTGCCGGAATGTCATAACGCTCTTTGGTGATGCAGTAGAAGTCCACCAGGTTGATCGCGCTCCACGGCGTGAAGAACGCCAGCAGGAACAGGATGAACGCGGAGAATTCCTTGAGGAACGAGTCCTTGCCAAGCAATGCCAGAGCCGCGGCAAGCGACACCATGATGAAGATGTACAGCAGGCGCACACCGCTTCCAATGTGGCGGCTGCCACGGAAGCCACTGATGATCGTCGCGATCGACATGAAGCTGCCGTAGGCGTTCAAGGTGGTCACGGTGACTTTGCCGAAAGCCACGGCGAAGTACAGCAGCGCCGCGACAATCCCGGTACCGCCCAGGCTGACGATGAACGACACCTCGTGGTGAGCGAACTGCGAACCGGCCAGGGCTGCGGCGAACACACCGAAGACCATCGACGCCTGCGCACCGATTACCGAACCCAGGCCAACAGCCCAGAAGGTTTTCTTAGCCTGCGTGCTGCGCGGCAAGTAACGCGAGTAGTCCGCCACATAAGGGCCGAACGCGATCTGCCAGGACGCCGACAGCGACACCGCCAACAGGAAACTCGCCACCGAGAAGTGCTTGTTGCCCAGCAATGCGCCGATGTCGTTACCGGCCAGCAGTTTGTAGAACAGGTAGATGAACGCCACCACGCCCAGCACACTGGCGACCCGGCCGATGCCGTGGATCACCCGATAGCCGAAGATGGTGAAGACCATGATCGAGCCGGCGAACAGCGTGATACCGACCCAGTCTTCGACGTGCAGCAACTGCGCAACTGCCTGCCCTGCCAGCAAGGATCCGCTGGCCGAGAAGCCGATGTACATCAGGCACACCAGCACCAGCGGAATCACCGCCCCATACACGCCAAACTGCACGCGACTGGAGATCATTTGCGGCAAGCCGAGTTGCGGACCTTGTGCGGCGTGCAGCGCCATGACGCCACCGCCGAGCAATTGGCCGATCAGCAAACCGACCAACGACCAGAACACATCCCCGCCCAGTACCACCGCCAATGCACCCGTCACAATCGCGGTGATTTGCAGGTTGGCACCCAACCACAGGGTGAACTGACTCAATAGACGACCGTGTCTTTCCGCTTCCGGGATGTAGTCGATCGAACGTTTCTCGATCAACGGCTTACTGCGTGCACGATCATCATTAGCCATGGGTCAACCTCTTTGGATTGTTCGTGGAATTCAATCTGTCCCTGTAGGAGCTGAGCTTGCTCGCGATGGCGATGTACCTGACACACCGCGTCATCGTTCATCGCGAGCAAGCTTTGCTCCTACAGGTTCGCATCAGGCCGAGGCCCGTTTTTTATTTACCGGTGATCATCGGCAGGTTCAGGCCCTGCTCCTTGGCACAGTCGATAGCGATCTGGTAACCGGCATCGGCGTGACGCATAACACCGGTGGCCGGGTCGTTGTGCAGCACGCGAGCAATACGCTCGGCCGCTTCGTCAGTACCGTCGCAGACAATCACCATGCCCGAGTGCTGGGAGAAGCCCATGCCGACGCCACCGCCGTGGTGCAGGGAAACCCAGGTTGCTCCGCTCGCGGTGTTCAGCAGAGCGTTAAGCAGTGGCCAGTCGGACACGGCATCGGAACCGTCCTGCATGGACTCGGTTTCGCGGTTAGGGCTCGCCACCGAACCGGAGTCCAGGTGGTCGCGGCCGATCACGATCGGTGCCGACAGCTCGCCGCTGCGGACCATTTCGTTGAACGCCAGGCCCAGCTTGGCGCGCAGACCCAGACCCACCCAGCAGATACGTGCCGGCAGACCCTGGAAGCTGATGCGCTCGCGCGCCATGTCCAGCCAGTTGTGCAGGTGGGCGTCGTCCGGGATCAGTTCTTTGACCTTGGCGTCGGTTTTGTAGATGTCTTCAGCGTTGCCCGACAGTGCAGCCCAACGGAACGGACCGATACCGCGGCAGAACAGCGGACGGATGTAAGCCGGTACGAAGCCCGGGAAGTCGAATGCGTTCTCGACGCCTTCTTCTTGCGCCATCTGACGGATGTTGTTGCCGTAGTCGAACGTCGGGATGCCTTGCTTCTGGAAGTCGAGCATCGCTTTGACGTGCACGGCCATCGATTGCTTGGCGGCTTTGATCACAGCAGCCGGCTCGGTCTTGGCGCGAGCGCGGTACTCTTCCCAGGTCCAACCGGCTGGCAGGTAACCGTTGAGCGGATCGTGGGCGCTGGTCTGGTCGGTGACCATGTCCGGACGCACACCGCGACGGACCAATTCCGGCAGGATTTCTGCCGCGTTACCCAGCAGGGCGATGGAAATCGCTTTGCCTTCTTTGGTGTATTTGGCGATGCGCGCCAGCGCGTCGTCGAGATCTTTGGCCTGCTCGTCGACATAACGGCTTTTCAGACGGAAATCGATGCTCACTTGTTGGCATTCGATGTTCAGTGAGCACGCGCCGGCCAGGGTCGCGGCCAGTGGTTGAGCGCCGCCCATGCCGCCCAGACCGGCGGTCAGGACCCAGCGACCGGTGAGGTTGTCGTTGTAGTGCTGGCGACCGGCTTCAACGAAGGTTTCGTAGGTGCCTTGAACGATGCCCTGGCTGCCGATGTAGATCCAGCTGCCGGCGGTCATCTGGCCGTACATGGCCAGGCCTTTGGCGTCGAGTTCGTTGAAGTGCTCCCAGCTCGCCCAGTGTGGCACCAGGTTGGAGTTGGCGATCAGCACGCGCGGGGCGTTGCTGTGAGTCTTGAAGACGCCGACCGGCTTGCCGGATTGCACCAGCAGGGTCTCGTCGTCATTCAGGTTGGTCAGGCTCTCGACGATCTTGTCGTAGCATTCCCAGTTACGCGCCGCGCGACCGATACCGCCGTAAACCACCAGTTCTTTAGGGTTCTCGGCAACTTCCGGGTCGAGGTTGTTCATCAACATGCGCAGCGGCGCTTCGGTCAGCCAGCTTTTGGCGGTCAGCTTGTTGCCACGCGGGGCACGGATTTCAACGTCACGGTGCTTAGTAAAAGTGACGGGGGTCGGTTTCTGGGTATTGTCAGTCACGAAAAAAACTCCTCAGCAATCAATCCAAACCAGCCCAGGCAGTGGGCGAGCAAGCCAATGTGCAGATGGTGCACACCGGCGAATCAGTGGACGATGGTCGAGTCTTCGTGACTCATACGCATACGTCTTTACTTGTACATACAAGCATATGCAATCAAGCGGCCAACTTTCTGGATGGCGCTTCAACAAAGTGCTGACCTGGCTGAAAAGCCCTTGGGACAAGGGTTTTGCGGCTGTCGATATTTTTTGGGGAAGGATTTTTTCGAGGAGTGACAGTTGTTACCTGAGCGCGGTTTTGCGCCACGCTGGGGCGTTCGGTAACAAAACTGGTGCGCACAGGGAAACGCTGGAGGTTGGTTTTTGTGGCGAGGGAGCTTGCCCCCGTCGACCGGTCCGCGCTCGGGCGTAGCAGTCGCAGAATCGGAGATTCAATACAGGGGACAGGGTAGGCATGCAGCCATTGGGGCGGCTTCGCCACCCAGCGGGGGCAAGCCCCCTCGCCACAGAAAAGCTCCCGGAATAGGGAGCTCAGAGTGCTGTCAGTTCAATCACGCAGCACTGGCCATTGACGGAAACATCCAGCAGCCCAGTGTTACCGCCCAGCTGCAGACAATCATGACGACCCAGCACTTGGGCCGCACTGCCATTGATTCGAACTTCAAGCGCATCAGCCACGCTGAAAACCAGCAGCGTTCCGGCAGAACTGAAAAACCGTTGCTCGCCCTTCAGCCACTGCAACCGCGCCTGGTAGCGATTTGGCGCATAAATCAGGTTGAAGTCGCGGATCGCACCGCCAAGCAGGGTGCAGGAAACATGGCTTTCGCCACTGAACGCAAACGGGTCCAGCGGTAACAGGGGCCGCGTGTTCTGGCCGTCGACCGTCAAGGTCATGCCTTCACCCTGCAGCACGGTGATGACCCGCTCGTAGCCTGCAAAGGTCGAGAACCCGCCCGACTCACCGATATCGGCAATCGACAGGCGCCAGCCAAAGCCATCCAGGCCGGTGCCTGCATCGCGGGTGATTTCTTCGGTGCTGCCGCCGCCGTTTTTCCACGGCATGCGCGGATAATTGGCCGCGCGCAAAACGTTCAACTGGCCCATTTATGTCTCTTTATTGATGGCTCTTTATTTGTGGAACCGCCCTTCCAGACGATGGCGGGAACCGGGATGAATCAGACGAGCGGCCGTCACTGGCTGACGTCCGGACCAGGTCCGACGACGGATCAGCAGGCATGGCTCGCCTTTTTCGATCTGCAGCAATTTGCATTCGGAAGGCTCGGCAAGAATTGCCTCGACCACGTGCTCGCCTTCGGTCAATGGCGCGACCTGATTCAGATAGGCATAAGGCGTTTGCAGGGTGAAGTCTTGCTTGAGGTATTCCGGCGCGACCAGGGCATTGACGAAACGGTCCTCGATTTGCACGGGAATATCGTTCTCGAAATGCACGATCAGCGAGTGGAAGACCTTTTGGCCTTCACGCATGTCCAGTGCCAGGGCGCGCTCGGAACCGGCGGCCTCTTCTTCCAGAGTAATCACCTTGCACGTGTGGCGATGGCCACGGGAGGCGATTTCGTCGGCAATGTTATGCACTTCGAACAACGCGGACTGGCTCTTGGGTTCGGCGACAAAGGTGCCGACGCCTTGCATGCGCACCAACAGGCCGTCAGCCGTCATCTCGCGCAGGGCGCGATTGATGGTCATGCGGCTGAAACCCAACTGACTGACCAGCTCGCTTTCCGACGGCACGCGGTAATGCGGCGGCCAGTTTCCACTGTCGATTTGCTGGGTGATCATCTGTTTGACGCGAGCGTACAAGGGCGCCGGACTGTCGCCCAGATTGGCACTCAGCGGTGAAACTACAGGCGGAGTCGGCACAGGAAATCCTTGTTCGTTGATGAAAGCCACTAGCTTGCCGGAGTTTACCGAGCAGGCAAACGTCTGTATATGTATATACAAATAACACACGATGGGGTACTGAACCATGTCCGCCTTCTTTGCCGAACGCGCGCTTTTGCCTAGTGGATGGGCCAACAATGTACGTCTTGAGGTCAGTGCCGATGGCCTGCTGACCCACATCCAGGCCGATGCCAGCGCTGAAGGCGCCGAACGGCTGAGCGGTCCGCTGCTGCCGGGCATGCCGAATCTGCACTCCCACGCCTTCCAGCGGGCGATGGCCGGACTGGCCGAAGTAGCGGGTAATCCGAACGACAGTTTCTGGACCTGGCGCGATCTGATGTATCGCCTCGTCGGAAAAATCAGTCCGGAACAACTCGGGATCATCGCCCGTCAGCTCTACATCGAAATGCTCAAGGCCGGTTACACCTCGGTCGCCGAATTTCATTACGTGCACCACGACCACAACGGCCATCCGTACGCGGACCCGGCCGAACTGTCGTTGCAAATCAGTCAGGCCGCCAGCGCCTCCGGCATCGGCCTGACCTTGCTGCCTGTACTCTACAGCCACTCCGGTTTCGGTGGCCTGGCGCCCAATGAAGGCCAGCGACGCTTCATCAACAGCACTGAAAACTACCTGAAGCTACAAGCCCGCTTGCAGCCGCTGCTGGCGCAGCAACCGGCGCAACAACTGGGCCTGTGCTTCCACTCGTTGCGTGCCGTGACCCCGCAGCAAATCAGCGAAGTGCTGGCAGCCAGCGACAAGCACTGCCCGGTGCACATCCACATCGCCGAGCAACAAAAGGAAGTCGACGACTGCCTGATCTGGAGTGGTCGCCGTCCGCTGCAATGGCTGTATGAAAATACCGACGTCGATCAGCGCTGGTGCCTGGTCCACGCGACCCACGCCAACCCGGAAGAGGTCAGCCTGATGGCCAAGAGTCGCGCCATCGCCGGCCTGTGCCTGACCACGGAAGCTAACCTGGGCGACGGGATTTTCCCGGCCGTGGACTTCCTCGCCCAAGGCGGGCGCATGGGCATTGGCTCGGACAGCCATGTGTCGCTGAGTGTGGTGGAAGAACTGCGCTGGCTGGAATACGGCCAGCGCCTGCGCGATCAGCGACGTAACCGCTTGTATGGCGCCGATCAGCCGATGGTCGGGCGCACCCTGTACGACGCCGCACTCGACGGTGGCGCACAGGCGCTGGGCCAGCCGATTGGCGCATTGGAAGTCGGCAAACGCGCTGACTGGCTGGTGCTCGACGGCAACGACCCTTACCTGGCAACCGCCAGTGGCGACGGGATTCTGAACCGTTGGCTGTTTGCTGGTGGCGACCGCCAGGTGCGTGACGTGCTGGTGAATGGCAAGTGGGTGGTACGCGACGGGCATCACGCTGGCGAAGAAGACAGTAACCGGGCGTTCACCCAAGTACTGCGCGAGCTGTTGGGCTGATCACCGCTTCTGTGGCGAGGGAGCTTGCTCGCGCTGGGTTGCGAAGCGACCCCAAATCAGCAATTGAGCTCTTTCAGAAAGATCTCATCAGCTGAGTGACGACTGCTGCGCAGCCGAGCGGGAGCAAGCTCCCTCGCCACGGAGTCCAACCGCACGCCGCTTATTTCGAGGTCTGGGCCATTTTGGTGTCCGACACCCGCCAGATCAGGCGTGTGGTGTCGTAACCCTGCTGGCGCGCCCTGCTCAGCAGCTCCTCGCGGGTATCGGCGTTGACTTCCGGCTTGCGTGACAGCAGCCACAGGTTGCGCCGATTGGGGCTACCGACTATCGCGGTCTGGTAGTCATCGCTGACATACAGCACCCAGTAATTACCCTTGCTCATGCCTGGCAACAACCGGGTAAACCAGTTATCGAAATTCACCCACAGCTTGTCGTTCTTGCCGGGAATCTGCGGCGTTGCCGTGCCCTTGGCCTCTTCCCATTTCCACTCTGGGGTCAGGCAACGGTTCAACACTTCCATGTCGCCATCGGTCTTGAGGGTGTAATGGGCTTCGGATTGCGCGCAGTTACGCTGGAAGTACATCGGCATGCGCGCCAACTCGTACCATTTACCCTGGTAACGCTTGAGGTTGACGCTATTGACCGTTTTCGGCGCGAGCGCATCATCGCCAGAAGTGGCGCAGCCGGCCAACAACAGACCGGCCAAAAGAACTATTACTAACCGCATCATTATTTTTCTCCCGAGGGCGTTTGGCCCCGGTTTACTTCAGGCCTTGCCCGGAAAACATCAGCACTTTGTCACCGGCGTACTGCACGCTGATAAAGCTGTTCTTGTCGCCCCAGGTACAGCTGGACATGCCCAACGCGCCTGAACAATCGGCAGGTTTACCCAACAAGGCTTCGACCTCGGCCTTGGGCATGCCCGTCGAGAGTTTCGAATAGTTTTCCTGGTTGATCTTGCTGCACGCAGCCAACAGCACGCAAAACGACAACAAGGCGATAGATCGCAGCGACATGGTGTAACTCCTGGTAAAGAGGGGGAGGCATGGCTGCCAACCAGAAGCTTAGAAGAGAAAACCCCCTTCTGGTTCCCACCCGTACCGGGTATTTCTTGAAGGGTAAAATCGACATTTCGCACCAAAATCAGGCATTTTTTTGCGCTGATCGGTATTTCGTCGGTTTTCGTCAAACCCGCCTAATCTTTGGCGCTTCCCTGTCGACATAGAAGCAGCGCCAAGCCTGCCCTGTGGCAATTTGACGCTCCTCGTTGATCAGTCCTCCCGCGGTAGCGCCTTTAATGACCAGAAACATGAAGTTCAGCCACAAGATCCTGCTCGCCGCTGCCCTTGTGGTCGCGGTAGCGTTCGCCTGTTTCATTCTGTTCAACGACTACCGTCAGCGCCAAACCCTGCGCAACAGCACCGAGTCCTCGATGCAGGAACTCGGTAGCCTGACCACCAGCAACATCCAGACCTGGCTGGAAAGCCGCATCCAGTTGCTGCAATCGCTGGCCCAGCAAGTGGCCGTCGACGGTCCGGCGCTGGACAACCTGAAACGCGTGGTCGGCCTGCCGGCGTACACCAGCAACTTTCAGTTGAGCTACTTCGGCGGTGCCGACGGCGTGATGTTCTCGGTGCCGGCCGGTAATCGCGCGGCGGACTACGACCCTCGTGCCCGTGGCTGGTACAAAGCCGCCAACAGTGCACAGCAGACCATCGTCACCGAACCCTACATCGCTGCGTCCTCAGGCAAGCTGGTGATCACCGTTGCGACTCCGGTACAGCATCAGAACCAGATGATCGGCGTGGCCGGTGCGGACATCGACCTGAGCAGCATCAGCACCATCATCAACTCGCTGAACTTCGGCGGCCACGGCCACGCATTCATCGTCAGCAGCGAGGGCAAGATCCTCATTCACCCGGACAGCAAACTGGTGCTCAAAAGCCTCACCGAGGCTTATCCCGCGGGTGCGCCGAAGGTCAGCCCCGGCATGAAGGAAGTCGAGGTGGACGGCAAGACCCAGTTCATCTCGTTCACCCACGTCAACGGCGTGCCGTCGGCTGACTGGTACGTGGCCCTGGTGCTCGACCAGGACACCGCATTCTCGATGCTCAGTGAGTTCCGCACCTCGGCAATCATCGCCATGGTGATTGCCGTGGTGATCATCATCACGCTGCTCAGTATGCTGATCCGCGTCCTGATGCAGCCATTGCTGACCATGGGCCGTGCCATGCATGACATCGCCGAGGGTGAAGGCGACCTGACCAAGCGCCTGACCATTCATGGCCAGGACGAATTCGGGGCGCTGGGCACTTCGTTCAACCGCTTCGTCGAGCGTATTCACACCTCGATCCGCGAAGTGTCATCGGCCACCGGCCAGGTCAACGAAGTCGCCCTGCGTGTAGTCAGCGCGTCCAACTCGTCGATGTTCAATTCCGACCAGCAAGCCTCGCGCACCAGCAGCGTGGCCGCGGCGATCAACCAGCTTGGCGCCGCCGCCCAGGAAATCGCCCAGAACGCCGCCCTCGCCTCGCAACATTCCAGCGACGCCCGGAGCCTGGCTGAAGACGGTCAGCAAGTGGTGGATAAGACCATCGCGGCGATGCAGCAACTGTCGGCCAAAATCAGCGACTCGTGCGGCAACATCGAAACGCTGAACAGCAACACGGTGAATATCGGGCAGATTCTCGAAGTCATCACCAGCATCTCCCAGCAAACCAACCTGCTGGCTCTCAACGCCGCGATCGAAGCGGCGCGCGCGGGTGAGGCCGGACGTGGTTTCGCCGTGGTTGCCGACGAAGTGCGCAACCTCGCGCATCGCACTCAGGACTCGGCGCAGCAAGTGCAAAAGATGATTGAAGAGCTGCAAGTCGGCGCCCGTGAGGCGGTCGCCATCATGACCGACAGTCAGCGCCAGAGCGAAAGCAGCGTCGGCATCGCCAACCAGGCCGGTGAGCGCCTGGGCAGCGTGACCCAGCGCATCGGCGAAATCGACGGTATGAACCAGTCGGTGGCCACCGCCACCGAAGAGCAAACCGCCGTGGTCGAATCGATCAACGTCGACATCACCGAGATCAACACCCTGAACCAGGAAGGCGTGGAAAACCTGCAATCGACCTTGCGCGCCTGTGCCGATCTTGAGCAGCAAGCGGCGCGGTTGAAGCAGTTGGTGGGTAGTTTCAGGATTTAGTACTCTCTCGGGCCCCATCGCGGGCAAGCCTTGCGCCTACAGGATCGCGGTGATTCACACATCGTGAACAATCGAAACTCCGTAGGAGCAAAGCTTGCTCGCGATAGCGGTTTGAGCAACACAGAAAATCTAGAACCGCGACCCCGGCCCACTCAAAAACGCCAACTCTTCCGGCGTACTCTCACGCCCAAGAATCTTGTTGCGATGGGGAAAACGTCCAAACCGAGCGATGATTTTCTGATGCCGTTCAGCGTAATCGAGGTTATCGGCAAACACCGCACGATCCGCCTCGGGTTGCTCAGCCAGCAAGTCGGCAAAGCGAGAGATGGCTTCGTTTTGCACCGCCAGGTGCTCGCAATGCTCGAACACCAGGTAGATGAACACCCGCTGGATAGGCCGCAGTTGCCGATCGAGATCTGCGGCAATGCCTTGCGCTACCAGAGCCTGGGCTCTCAAGTCGCCGGCAAAGGATTTGGGGGTTTCGCGAAAGATCATCCGCGGTAACTGATCAAGCAATAACACCAGGGCCAGCCAACCTTCGGGACATTGCGTCCACTCGGTCAATCCGCCGGCCAGTGCCTGTTCCACCAGATCCCCGAAACGCCTGCGCGCTTCGAGGTCCTGGCTGTCACGCTTACCGAACCATAACTTGCCCTTCTGCGCCGCCACTTCGTTGGGATCGTCGGCTGAACCGAACCACCATTCGAGCAACGGCTGCCAGGGCGCGGTCATGGTTTATTCCTTGTGGTAAGCCGTGGCGCGTTCGACTTCTTCTTTCGAGCCCAGGAACACCGCTACACGCTGGTGCAGGCCTTCAGGCTGGATGTCGAGAATACGCTGGTGACCGTTAGTGGACGCGCCGCCGGCCTGTTCAACCAGGAACGACATCGGGTTGGCTTCGTACATCAAGCGCAGTTTGCCCGGTTTGGAGGGCTCGCGGCTGTCACGTGGGTACATGAACAGGCCACCACGGGTCAGGATGCGGTGCACGTCGGCCACCATCGCGGCGACCCAGCGCATGTTGTAGTTCTTTTTCAGCGGGCCTTCTTCGCCAGCCAGCAGTTCGCCGACGTAGCGTTGTACCGGCGCTTCCCAGTGACGCTGGTTGGACATGTTGATCGCGAATTCCTGAGTGGAGGACGGGATCTTGATGTCTTCATGGGTCAGTACGAAACTGCCCATTTCACGGTCCAGGGTAAAGCCTTTCACGCCATCACCGAGGGTCAGCACCAGCATGGTTTGCGGGCCGTAGATGGCATAACCGGCGGCTACCTGTTGGGTGCCTGGCTGCAGGAACGCCTTTTCGTTCAAGGGTTCGTTCTGGCTCAGGTATTCGTTCGGGCAACGCAGCACCGAGAAGATCGTACCGACCGGCGCGTTGATATCGATGTTCGACGAACCGTCCAGTGGGTCGAATACCAGCAGGTACGCGCCTTTCGGGTATTTGCCCGGGATCTGGTAGGCGTTGTCCATTTCTTCGGACGCCATGCCGGCCAGGTGACCGCCCCATTCGTTGGCTTCGAGCAGGATTTCGTTGGAGATTACGTCGAGTTTCTTCTGGACTTCGCCTTGCACGTTTTCAGTGCCCATGCTGCCCAGAACGCCGCCCAGGGCGCCTTTGGAAACGGCGTGGCTGATTTCCTTGCAAGCACGCGCCACTACTTCGATCAGAAAGCGCAGATCGGCAGGAGTGTTGTTGCTACGGGTCTGCTCAATCAGATAGCGACTCAAGGTAACGCGGGACATGGAAGGCTCCGAAGGAATGGGGGCTAAAAACCCGCGCAGTTTAACGCGAGTCGGTGCGCAATTCCTCTTATCAGACGAGATTCACTGAATAGAGTTCATGCGCGAGGTTGAGCGTAGCTGCAAATGCACATAACTGTGGCGAGGGAGCTTGCTCCCGCTGGGGCGCGAAGCGGCCCCAAAACCATACGGCGCGGTGCTTCAAATAGATCGCATCCGTAGGTTTACGACTGCTACGCCCTAACGCGGACCGGCCGGCGGGAGCAAGCTCCCTCGCCACAAAAGAGAAAACTGCGCCAGCCTCAGGATTTGACAGGTGGTTTGCGCAGCAAACTGAACGCCATCCCCGCCAACCCCGCTACCCCTAGCAAGAGCACCGCCCACAAGCCGATCTTCTTCCAGTTCATGCCCAAGACAATCGGCGCCACTGCCGCAGCCGGCGAAGTCACCACCGCCGCACCATCGACCTTGGCCTGGCCCAACGTTGCCAGACGCTTGGGACTGTAATCGGGAATCAGCGTCGACAGCGGCAAACTCGCCGCTTTAACCGTCGCGCTACCCAGCGCCAGTGTGTACGGCCCCACCCCGCGAGCGAGGAACACCACTTGGGTCGAGCGCACGGCATAGCGCACTGTCGGAGCCTGTGCGCCCAAGCCGCCGCCGCGCTCATCGACGGTCAGTTTCAACTGCTGCACCACATGGCCAGGCAGCTGCAATTGGTTCTGCACCACGTCCTGGCCATTTTGCGTCAGCCGATAGAGCAAACCGCTGCTCAAGGGCTGCCACGGCAAACTGCTTTCGCGACGTCCCGACAGGGTCACCGGCGCCAGGCTGTTGGCCTGGCTCAACTCGACCTGCAAGCGCTCCACGCTCAAACCCATCGGCAATTGCCAGGTGTATTCGCCGGCCCTGGCGCTGCTGCCGGCCAACGGCTCGGACCAGACCAACGGCTGCGGCAGGTAGCTGGAACTGGTGCTTTGCAGTTGCGCCGAGGTCAGCGCGGGCGCCGCTTGCGGGGTTTTCCACAGCAAGCGCAGATAACGCGCGCTCTGCCCCGGCAAATCGACGTCATGCTGTTCGACGCGTTCGTCGGCAAACGACAGCCGCGCTACCTGACCTTCGCCCCACGGCTGCCAATGCTGCAAATCATCACTGGCTTCGATGCTGAAACGCTGGAAGCCGTCGCGCTCGCTGCTCCAGTCGAGGATCAACTGCTGCAACGGCGCCTTGATCGCGCTGGCGTCCAGTAACCAGCCGCGCAGTACTTCTTTGCCAGCCTTGAGCGGATTCGATGGCTGGACCTCCACCAGCGTGCCGCTGGCATTCGACTGCACGCGCACACTTGGCACCGCCTCGCTAGCAGAGGCCGAGTCGTAAATCGGGAACCACTTGACGTTATTCACCACCAGACTTTCGCGACTCTGCGCCTGTTCCCGCGCCAGCGAATAGGCCTGCACTTCACCGGCTGCGTTGAATACCCGCACGTCGCTGAGATCGGTCTGGCGCGCATTCAATTGCACCGCCAGCGGCAACTCGAGGCGATACCACGGCCCTTCGCCGCTCAGGCTCAACGGCACCTGCGTGGTGAAGTCTGCCGGTGCTTCCTGAGCCGTGGCCGACAACGCCACACAGAGTCCAACAACGCCCAGCGACCACTTCCGATTCAAGACGACACTCCTTCAGATTCATTGGCCGGTTTCTCAGGCCCGGGCGTTGGTTCGGCGCGTTTGGGTGGCAGCGGTGCGAAATAGCCCACTACCAGCAGCAACACGCCCACGCCGATAAACGACACGATCCGCGCCAGACCGCCGCGGTTACTCAGTTCGACAAAGACCAGTTTGGCGACCACCAGCGCAATCAACGCCGCGCCGACCAGCCAGACTTCCCGACGATGGCGCAAATGCCCGCCGATCATCAGGCTCAGGGCAATCAGGGTCCAGACGATCGACAAGCCCGCCTGCACCAACATCGACTCCAGCAACGCATCCAACTCATACGGCACGCCAGCCCAATGGTGAGCGCTGCGCATCACCAGCGCGGTGAAGAAGGCAAACAGCGAGACTCCGGCCACCACTTGCGTGGCACCCTCGGCGTAATCGGCACGAATCGCCAATTGGCTGACCGCACTGCGCGACCACATATAAACGCCGAACAAGGCAAACAGCAGGCCGATGTCCAACGGGTTGAGCAACGGCAGATAAGGCAACGGTTCGGCGGTGCCGTCGCTGGCAATGTTCGCCAGCCAGAACCAGCCGAGCATCAACAGCGCCAGCGGTAGCGCGGCGTACACGCGGTACTCGCGGGCATACGCCGACACCGGCCACGGCCAGGCGCGCGGTGCGGCCATCAGCACCAGATACAGGCTCGGCAAGATCGCCCAACCCAGCCAGCGCCAAGCGTTGTATTGCTCGGACAACACCAGCAAGCCGTAACGCAGCTCCAGCGCCAACACGCCGATCAACAGCCAGCAACCCACCACGTGAGCAGCGCTCAATACTCGCGCGGGGAGCATCGGCGCCAAGCGCCGCAGCGAGATGAAATGCATCCCGAACACCATCGCCCACGCCAGCCAGCCGAAATTCGCTGCAGGGTGATAACGCGAATACCAGGCCGCGACCAATACCAGCGCCGCCGCTGGAATCAGCAACGTGCAGAGCACGCCCAGTGCCGGCCATTGCAGTCGTCGGGACAACAACGTCCACACTGCGACGCTCAGCGCTGCGAGGCCCAGCAACAGCGTGGCTTGCAGGTTCAGCGGTGCAAACCGCAGCACTTCGCTGATCAGCGCCAGCGCCCACCAGGCGGCGCCCCACACCAGCAGCAACTCGGACAAGCGCTGCAAACTCAAGGCATCGAACGCACTGGCATGATTGCCAAGCTGCAAGCGCCAGGCACCGACCATCGCCGCCAGCCCGAGCACCATCGGCGTCCAGAAACCGCTGTGGCCCAGTGGCCGCAGACCTTCGCTGGCGAGCGGCCCGAGCAGTTCGGGCCCCGCGATCAGGAACGCCGCGCCGCCGATCACCTGCAACAACAAGCCAAAGACAAAACTCACCCGCTGCTGCAAGTACAGGCTCAGCCAGATGATCAACAGACCGCTGGCCGCCCACACCGCGCTCGCCGTTTGCCACGGCAACACGAACAGCACCGCCAGATTGATCAGCACCAACCCGGCCAGCAACACCACCGACAACCCACGCAGCAATCGTGCGTCACTGCGCACCATGTCGTCGCGAGCGGCGAACAGCATTCCACCGATCAACGCCAGGCCAATCAACGATGCGGTGAGCAAACCGCTCCAGCCAGCACTGAACACCGCCGCCTCCTCACCGCTGGCGCCTTGCAGCCGCAGCAGGAACAACACACCGCCCAGCAGTTGCACCCCAAACGCCGTAAACAGGAAGGTTCGCGATTGCAGGCGCAAGCCGACAAACAACGTCACCAAACCGGCCAGCGCCCAACTGATCGCAGTACCGTGGGTGAAGAAGGACAACGGCGCCAACAGATAAAGGAACGTCAGTCCTGCACAGGCCAACACCGGCAAGCCCTTGCGTTCCCAGGCCGAGGTTTGCTCAGGGGAAGCGTTGCGCAAGTGGTAGAAACTGAACAGCAACGCCACGCCGAGCATCAGCGCACCAAGCGCTGAACCATCGAGCAGACTGCTGTCGCCCAGGCTCAGTTTGCTGAGGAACGCCAGCGCCGAACCCAGCTGCAACAGCAAGGCAAAAGCCCGCGCCAACGGCCGATGCTGACGCAAGCCAAGCCAGAAGATTCCCGCGCCCTCCACCGCCCAGGCGGCCGCCGTCCAGCGCGCATCGAGACCCAGCGGGATCGCCAGGCTGGCGAAAATCACCCCCAGCGCCAGGCAGGTTTCCGCCAGCAGCAGGGCTCGACCGCCGCTGAGAAAACGCGCCAGGCCCATGTACACGATGCCCAACGCCAGCGCGCTGAACGCGGCAGCGAACTCAAAATGATGAATCAGCGCGAACTGCATGCCAAAGCCCACCAGTGGTGGACCGAAGAGCATCGTGCCGTCGACGTAGTCGCCCTTGCGCGCCGACCAGCGCAACAGCGCGTCACGGCTGTCATCCTCCGGCGCGTCAGTCATCTCGAGCAGTTTGCGGCGGGTGAACAACAAGCCGATCGCCAGGTACATGAGGAAGAACAGGATCAGGAACGGCTCGGTGCTCCACAGCAGTTCCGGCGTATAGGAACGCACGCCCCAGGCAAAGCCAATGCCGAAGGTGCCGGCGAAGCCAATCAGGTTCAGCGGCCGCCAGGCCTTGAACCAGGCGATGGCGAGGATGCCGGTGTTGAGCAAGGCGAAGTAGCTGAACAGCGCGACATGGTTGCCGGCGCCGGTGGAGGTCAGGATCGGCGCGGCGAACCCGCCCAATGCCGCCGCACAGGCCAGCGCGAGCGAGTCCTGGGTGATCGCCAGAATCGCCGAGAAGATCGTCACCGCCACCAGCAAGCCCAACGCCGCCGTCGGGTCGAGCAACGGGTGCAGGCGCATGGCGGCGAACACCGTCAGGTACAGCACGGCAATGCCGGTCCCCTGCAGGATCAACGCGTAGTTGGTGTTGCGCAGTCGCAACCACCAACCCAGGCCCAGCAACGCCAACGCGGCCGCAGCGACCCCGGCGTAACGCAATTCAATTGGCACCACCATGCCTTCGGTGGCGTAGCGCAGCAAAAACGCCAAACCGAAGAACAACAGCACCACGCCGACCCGCAGTACGGTGTTGCCACCGAACAGCCAATTGCGTGCGGCGGTAATACCGCGCTCGATCAGATTCGGACCACGGGGTTCGGCCGGTTGTGGTGGTTCGCTGGGTTGCGGGGCCCAGAGATCGGCAGGCTCAGGTGTGATGCTCGCGTGTACCGGTTCGAATTCGGGCGGCAATTCCCAAACCAGTTCCTGCGCGGCAGACAACGGCGCCGGGCCAGGCTCGGGCGCTTGGTCGAAGACGATATCAGGAGAAATAATCGGCTCGCTGGCCGTTGTCGACTCAGGGACCGGAGCTGCCTGGACGCCACGGGTTTCCAGTAACGCCAGCCGCTGCTCGACCACGTCGAGGGCAACCTGCGCCTGCTCCAGCTGGCGACGCTGTTCGTCCGCTTGTGAATTCAGGCGCCTGAGCACAATCGCCTGCCCCGCACCCAGGCCGATCAACGCGCCAATCAGCGCATCGCTGAATGACTCATCGAGCACCCAGCCCAGCACCAGCCCTATCAGCATGAACATCCATTGCATGGTCGATATCCCTAAGCGGCCCATTGCCGGGCGAGTCCGTACGATTCGTGCCCTGTGGTGCCGGTGCTGATGTCATCGCGGGCAAGCCTTGCTCCTACGAAATTTGTGGTTGCCTCGCGATTTGGGCACCACACAAGATGGGTAGGAGCAAGGCTTGCCCGCGATCGAGCGCGCAGCGCTCGCCAAACATCACCGGCTCAACAGAGACACTGAAACATCCGGCAAAACTGTTGCTTAGTATATCGATCCGATCAAACGGTGGCTAAAAGTTACTCCAGCGCTTTCCAGATATCCGTGGCGTACTCGCGAATGGTCCGGTCGGACGAGAACCAGCCCATGCGCGCGCTGTTGAGCACCGCCGAGCGCCACCACTCCTTCGAGTCGTGCCAATGCTCTTCAACCCGCACCTGGGCATTCCAGTAGGAATCGAAGTCGGCGCAGACCAGGAAGCGGTCATATTCGATCAACGAATCGATCAACCCGGTGTAACGCGACGGCTCATCGGGCGAGAACACACCGCCACGAATCGCTTGCAGCACATCCCCCAATCGACGGGAGGCGGCGATGTCCGGAGCGGCATAGAACTCGTGATTCTGCTTGCGCGCCTCAACCTGCTGCGCGGTCAGTCCGAAGATGAACATGTGCTCGACGCCAATGCGCTCGCTCATTTCCACGTTGGCACCGTCCAGGGTGCCGATGGTCAGCGCGCCATTGAGGCCAAACTTCATGTTGCTGGTACCGGAAGCCTCAAAGCCAGCCGTGGATATCTGCTCCGACAGGTCGGCCGCCGGAATGATGCTTTCCGCCAGGCTGACGTTATAGTTGGGCAAGAACACCACTTTCAGCAAGCCGCGCACGGTCGGGTCATTGTTGACCACCCGGGCGATGTCGTTGGTCAGTTTGATGATCAGCTTGGCCTGGTGATAACTCGCGGCAGCTTTGCCGGCAAAGATCTTCACCCGCGGCACCCAATCGACTTCCGGCTCGGCGCGGATCGCCTGATACAGCGCCACGGTGTGCATCAGGTTGAGCAACTGGCGCTTGTACTCGTGAATCCGTTTAACCTGCACGTCGAACATTGCCGCCGGATTGACCGCGATCCCCAATCGTTCATGAATCAGATAGGCCAAGGCTTTTTTACTGTGCAGGCGCTGCTCGGCGAACTTGTTGCGGAATGCCGCTTTCTCGGCAAACGGCTCCAGGCCGATCAGTTTCTGTTCCGGGTTATCCAAAAGATCCGGACCCAGCGCATCGACCATCATCGAGGTCAGTTCCGGGTTGGCCTGATAGAGCCAGCGGCGGAACGTAATGCCGTTGGTCTTGTTGTTGATTCGCTCCGGATACAGCTTGTGCAGCTCGGAAAACACCGTGCTGCGCATCAGCTGGGTGTGCAGGGCGGACACGCCGTTGACACTGTGGGAACCCAGAAACGCCAAGTTGCCCATGCGCACCCGGCGACCGTTGTCTTCCTCGATCAGCGACACCGCGCGCAATACGTCAAAGTCATGCATGCCTTTGGCGCGCAGCGAATCGATGTGATGGGCGTTGATCAAATAGATGATCTGCATGTGCCGTGGCAGCATCCGCTCCATCAAACCGACTGGCCAGGTTTCCAGCGCTTCCGGCAACAGCGTGTGGTTGGTGTAGGAAAGCGTATCGACGGTGATCTGCCAGGCCGCGTCCCACGCCACGTCGTACACATCGACCAGTTGCCGCATCAATTCGGCCACGGCGATCGAGGGGTGCGTGTCATTGAGCTGGATCGCCGCATGATCGCCCAGGGTCAGCACCGAGGTGTGCATATTGCGGTGACGGCGCAGCAGATCCTGCAAGGACGCGGCGACGAAGAAGTACTCCTGACGCAGCCGCAGCTCCTGACCGGCCTCGGTGCTGTCGGCGGGATAGAGCACGCGGGAGATACTTTCCGCGCGGGCCACTTCAGCCACCGCACCCAAGTGGTCGCCGGCGTTGAAACGCTCCAGGTGCAAGTCCTCCATGGCGCGTGCACGCCAGAGGCGCAAGGTGTTGACGCTAGCGCCACGCCAGCCGACGACTGGCGTGTCGTATGCAATCGCTCGAACGGTTTCCGCCGGCGTCCAGACCTGCTTGGACCTGCCGGTCTCATCGGTCACGGTTTCAACGCTGCCACCAAAGCCGATCGGGTAAGCCACTTCCGGCCGCTCGAATTCCCAGGGGTTGCCGAAATCCAGCCAGTTTTCGGTTTGCTCCTGCTGCCAGCCATCGACAACCGCCTGGCGGAACAAACCGTGTTCATAACGAATACCGTAGCCGTGGCCGGCGATGCCGAGCGTCGACATGCTTTCCATGAAGCACGCCGCCAGACGGCCGAGGCCGCCGTTACCCAGTGCGGCGTCCGGCTCCAGCAGGCGAATGCGTTCGAGGTCGACGCCCAGCTCGGTCAGCGCTTCACGAGCCACGTCGAGCAGGCCAAGGTTGCTCAGGCTGTCGTAGAGCAGGCGGCCGATGAGGAATTCCAGCGAGAGGTAGTAAACGCGCTTCTGGCCTTTGCGGTAGATCTGCCGCGTGTGGTCCATCCAGTGCTCGACCATGTGATCACGCGCCGCCAGGGCAATGGCTTCGAACCAGTCATGGTCAAAGGCGTGATCCGGATCCTTGCCCACTGCATAGGTAAGTTTGGTCAAGACGGCGTCGCGAAATGCGGCCACTTCAGCTTCGCGAACTAGTGGTTCTTGAGTCATCGATAGGACCTCGGACGAGCATGAAATTGACTGAGCCTAGTCGGTCTGACATGAGATAAATGCACTCGTTCGGCGTTTTTTTCAATCGCCTGAATCGAGCCTATCCCCTTGCCGATACACGTTGAAAAGATGCAGATGCCATGCCGTTCCCTCGAAAAATTCAGTGTAGCCATAAAAAAACCGGCAAATGGTCGTTCAAAAAATCACCAGTCCCGGTATGATCGCGCGCCCTGATGCACGCTGGTAATTCCACATGATGAAGCCGAACCTGATCGCCGCCGCGGAGATCGACCGTCTCGATACCTGGGCCAAGTACTCCGCCCCGATGTGCGGCTCGTGCGTGTCCAGCTGCTGCACGCTGCCGGTCGAGGTCAAGATCAAAGACCTGATCCGCATCGGCATCGTCGACGAATTCGAACTGGGCGATCCACCCAAGAACATCGCCAAGCGCTTGCAGAAGGAAGGGATTGTCGAGCGCTACAACCAGAAGTCCGAGATCTTCACGCTCCAACGCATGAGCAACAACGATTGCCTGTATCTGGATCGTAAGAGCCGTTTGTGCACTATTTATGAAAAGCGCCCGGATACTTGCCGCAACCACCCGAAAATCGGTCCGCGGCCTGGGTATTGCGCGTACAAGCCGAAAGAAGTCGTGCGCGAGAGCAATCCGCGGACCCTCGACAAGTTCTGATCAAAGCCACTATTTCGTAGCAGCTGCCGAGCCCGCAGGCTCGACAGCTGCTACAGGCAGACAAACAAAAACGCCCCCGGCCTTTCGACCGGGGGCGTTTTCATTCAGCCTGAGTTAACTCAGTTCTTGGCTTTCTTGGCAGCGCGGGTACGCTCGCCTTCGTCCAGGATCTTCTTACGCAGGCGGATCGACTTAGGAGTCACTTCGCACAATTCATCGTCCTGGATGAATTCCAGAGCCTGTTCCAGGGTGAAGCGAACAGGTGGAACCAGGGCGATGGTTTCGTCTTTACCCGAAGCACGCATGTTGTCGAGCTTCTTGCCTTTGGTTGGGTTGACGCCCATGTCGTTGTCACGGCTGTTCAGACCAACGATCTGACCGTTGTAGATCTCTTGACCGTGTTCAACGAACAGCTTGCCACGCGCCTGCAGGGTTTCCAGGGAGTAGGTCAGCGCCTTGCCGGTTTCTACCGATACCAGAACACCGTTCTGACGGCCGGACATGTCGCCGGACTTCATGGTGTCGTAGCGATCGAAGATCGAGGTCAGGATGCCAGCACCGTTGGTCAGGGTCAGGAACTGGTTACGGAAACCGATCAGACCGCGAGCAGGGATGTTGTATTCCAGACGAACACGGCCTTTGCCATCCGGCACCATGTTGGTCAGGTCGCCTTTACGCAGGCCCATCTCTTCCATGACCTTGCCCTGGGATTCTTCAGGGGTGTCGATGGTGACGTTTTCGAACGGTTCCTGCTTCACGCCGTCAACCTGACGGATGATCACTTCCGGACGACCAACGCCCATTTCGAAGCCTTCGCGACGCATGGTTTCGATCAGTACCGAGAGGTGCAGCTCACCACGGCCGGAAACCTTGAACTTGTCAGCCGAGTCGCCTTCTTCAACGCGCAGTGCAACGTTGTACAGCAGCTCTTTGTCCAGACGTTCCTTGATGTTACGGGAAGTCACGAACTTGCCTTCTTTACCGCAGAAAGGCGAGTCGTTTACCTGGAAGGTCATGGAAACGGTTGGCTCGTCAACGGTCAGAGGCTTCATCGCCTCGACAGTGTCCGGGTGGCACAGGGTGTCGGAGATGAACAGCGAGTCCATACCGCTGATGCACACGATGTCGCCTGCCGCAGCTTCTTCAACGTCGATACGGTGCAGACCGTGGTGACCCATCAGCTTCAGGATACGACCGTTACGCTTCTTGCCGTCGGCGCCGATAGCCACGACCGGAGTGTTCGGCTTGACGCGACCACGAGCGATACGGCCAACGCCGATAACACCCAGGAAGCTGTTGTAGTCCAGTGCCGAGATTTGCATCTGGAATGGACCGTCACGGTCAACTTTTGGAGCTGGAACGTGGTCAACAATCGCCTGGTACAGCGGGGTCATGTCTTCAGCCATGTCGGTGTGGTCCAGACCGGCAATACCGTTCAGGGCCGAAGCGTAGACGACTTGGAAGTCCAGCTGTTCTTCGGTAGCACCCAGGTTGTCGAACAGGTCGAAGATCTGGTCCAGAACCCAGTCCGGACGTGCGCCTGGACGGTCAACCTTGTTGATGCACACGATCGGACGCAGGCCGGCTTCGAAGGCCTTCTTGGTCACGAAACGGGTTTGCGGCATAGGGCCGTCTTGAGCGTCAACCAGCAGCAGAACGGAGTCAACCATCGACATTACGCGTTCAACTTCGCCGCCGAAGTCGGCGTGGCCCGGGGTGTCCACGATGTTGATGTGGTAGCCGTTCCAGTTGATGGCGGTGTTTTTCGCCAGAATGGTAATACCGCGCTCTTTCTCCTGGTCGTTGGAGTCCATCACGCGCTCGTCGTTGAGCTCGTTGCGCTCCAGGGTGCCGGATTGACGCAAGAGCTTGTCTACCAGGGTGGTCTTACCATGGTCAACGTGAGCAATGATGGCGATGTTGCGTAGATTTTCGATCACTTGTGTATCTCGATCAGAGGATTCGGTGTGCTGACAAGTCTTGGCAGCGATTTACAGTAGAGTCAGGCCTTGCCGTTACAGCTTGACGGCGGCGTCGGGGGGCCGGTGACGCAGGCCACAGGCAAACAGCCCCGGGCTCTTAGCTCGGTCGATAAACGCGCACATTGGCATGCCCCTCACTGAGCAAATGGTGGGCATGCAGGCGACTCATCACGCCTTTGTCGCAATACAGCAGGTACTGGCGAGTAGGGTCCAGTTCCTTGAAACGAGCGTTCAGAGCATAAAACGGCATCGCTTGTACCTCGATACCAGCAAGCTCCAGCGGGTCGTCTTCGGCGGCATCCGGGTGACGGATGTCGATGATGATCTGACCGGCCAGCGCCTCACTGACTTCTTCAACCTGCACATCCTGGCCCAATTCGTCGATCACCCGATCGATCGGCACCAGCTTGGCGTTCTCGAGCGCACGCTCGAGCACTGCCATATCGAATTCTTTCTCTTCATGCTCCACGCGCGGACGCTTGGCGTGGGTCTTGGGGTTCACTGAAATGACCCCGCAATACTCCGGCATGTGCTTGGCGAAATCGGCGGTGCCGATTTCGTTGGCCAGGTCGATGATGTCCTGCTTGTGACTGGCGATCAGCGGACGCAACACCAGCTTGTCGGTCACGCAGTCGATCACGGACAGGTTCGGCAGCGTCTGGCTGGAAACCTGGGAAATCGCTTCGCCAGTGACCAGTGCCTCGATGTCCAGTCGATCAGCGATCCGGGACGCAGCGCGCAACATCATACGCTTCAATACTACGCCCATATGACTGTTATCGACTTTGCCGAGAATTTCTCCCAGCACTTCCTCGAACGGCACACTGACAAATAACACGCGCTGGGAGCTGCCGTACTTCTTCCAGATGAAATGCGCGACTTCCATTACGCCCAATTCGTGGGCACGCCCGCCGAGATTGAAGAAGCAGAAGTGGGCCATCAGCCCGCGGCGCATGATCTGGTAAGCCGCGACGGTGGAATCGAAACCGCCGGACATCAGCACCAGGGTCTGTTCCAGCGCGCCGAGCGGGTAGCCGCCGATGCTGTTGTGCTGGCTGTGAATCACGAACAACCGTTTGTCGCGAATTTCGATGCGAACTTCGATTTCAGGCTGTTTAAGCGAAATCCCGGCGGCGCCGCACTGACGACGCAGCTGGCTGCCGACGTATTTCTCGACGTCCATCGAGCTGAATTCGTGCTTGCCGGCACGCTTGCAGCGCACCGAAAAGATCTTCCCGGCCAGCGAATCACCATAGTGCTGCTTGCACTTGGCAACGATGTCGTCGAAGTCGCCCAGCGGGTACTCGTCGACCTGCAGGAAATGCGCGATGCCCGGCATACAGCTCAGGCGCTCGGTCATGTCCTTCAAGGCCTTGGGGTCACTGACGTGCGTTTCCAGCTCGAGGTTGTCCCACACGCCGTTCACCACCACGGCCGGGTCCAGGTCGCGGAGCACAGCACGGATGTTCTTGGCCAATTGACGGATGAAACGCGTCCGTACCGGGCGGCTCTTGATGGTGATCTCGGGGAAGACTTTTACGATTAGTTTCATGAAAACAGCGCGCGCAGGGCCAGCCGAAAAAGGGGGGCGCGGATTATAGCGGAAATTGCTCAAGGTTTAACCAGTTAATGTGCAGATGGTTTTCAATGCACCAAAACAGGTCATTTTTGAAATTGAACGCTACATTAAGGGGCGAGATTTCCTGTTTTAAAGCGCGTTACACCTTTATAAGCGTGATATTGGGGCAATAAACCCAAGTCGGGGCACTGGCATGCAATTTGCTCCCTTGTGAGGCAGGTTGCCAAGGCAGAGTATTCGCGCCGGCATCACCCACATTCTAAGGGCATCCATTACTAAGCCCGAAGCCACCCGGAGGACACTATGTCGAAGTCGGTTCAACTCATCAAAGATCATGACGTCAAGTGGATTGATCTGCGCTTCACGGACACAAAAGGCACTCAGCACCACGTGACCATGCCGGCTCGCGATGCGCTGGATGAAGCTTTCTTCGAAGAAGGCAAAATGTTCGACGGTTCCTCCATTGCTGGCTGGAAAGGCATCGAAGCTTCCGACATGATCCTGATGCCGGACGACACCACTGCCGTTCTGGACCCGTTCACCGAAGAGCCAACCCTGATCCTGGTTTGCGACGTGATCGAGCCTTCGACCATGCAAGGCTATGACCGTGACCCACGTGCCATCGCCAAGCGCGCCGAGGAATACCTGAAGTCCACCGGTATCGGCGACACCGTTTTCGTCGGTCCAGAGCCTGAGTTCTTCATCTTCGACGAAGTGAAGTTCAAGTCCGACATCTCCGGCTCGATGTTCAAGATCTACTCCGAACAAGGTTCGTGGATGTCCGACCAGGACGTGGAAGGCGGCAACAAAGGCCACCGTCCAGGCGTCAAAGGCGGCTACTTCCCGGTTCCGCCGTTCGACCACGACCACGAAATCCGTACCTCCATGTGCAACGCCATGGAAGAAATGGGCCTGGTCATCGAAGTTCACCACCACGAAGTGGCGACTGCCGGCCAGAACGAAATCGGTGTGAAGTTCAACACCCTGGTCGCCAAGGCTGACGAAGTTCAGACCCTGAAGTACTGCGTACACAACGTTGCCGATGCATACGGCCGCACCGCGACCTTCATGCCTAAGCCGCTGTACGGCGACAACGGTTCGGGTATGCACGTTCACCTGTCCATCGCCAAAGATGGCAAGAACACCTTCGCTGGCGAAGGTTATGCCGGCCTGTCCGACACCGCCCTGTACTTCATCGGCGGCATCATCAAGCACGGTAAGGCCCTGAACGGCTTCACCAACCCGTCGACCAACTCCTACAAGCGTCTGGTCCCAGGCTTCGAAGCTCCAGTAATGCTGGCTTACTCGGCTCGCAACCGTTCCGCTTCTATCCGTATTCCTTACGTGTCGAGTCCTCGCGCTCGCCGTATCGAAGCACGCTTCCCGGATCCGGCAGCCAACCCATACCTGGGCTTCGCTGCACTGTTGATGGCTGGCCTGGACGGCATCCAGAACAAGATCCACCCAGGCGATGCGGCTGACAAAAACCTGTACGACCTGCCGCCTGAAGAGGCGAAAGAGATCCCACAAGTTTGCGGCAGCCTGAAAGAAGCCCTGGAAGAGCTGGACAAAGGTCGTGCGTTCCTGACCAAAGGCGGCGTTTTCAGCGACGACTTCATCGACGCATACATCGCCCTGAAAAGCGAAGAAGAAATCAAAGTACGCACCTTCGTACACCCACTGGAATACGAGCTGTACTACAGCTGCTGATCCAGTAACGCCCGCGCAAGCGGCGTAACAAAAAAGAGGCCTCCTTCGGGAGGCCTTTTTTGTGGGCGAACACTTATTATCAGGCCTACTGTTATAGGCATCATGCCCTTCCACGGAATGAAGAAGAGACGTCCCATGTACCTACGCTTGAGCCTTGCACTGTTCACCGCCCTGCTCGCCAACACTGCCTGCGCTGCCACCACTGCCACTCATGCTCCAGCTCCAACCCCGGCACCCGCGGCCCTCGCCCCGCTGCTCAGCACCATTCAGGAGCGACTGGTGATTGCTGACAAGGTCGCGCTGAGCAAGTGGGACAGCGGCAAGCCTGTCGAGGACCGTCAGCGTGAACGTGAAGTCATTGCCGATGCTATTGCCGAAGCGCCCTACTATAAATTGAGCAATGAAGCCGTTGAGCAGTTCTTCTCGGCGCAGATCGAAGCCAACAAGTTAGTGCAGTACGCGCATTTGTCCGACTGGCACGCACAAGGCAAAGCGCCCAACGACCCTCGCCCCGACCTCGTTGGCCTGATCCGCCCGCAACTCGACCTGCTGCAAACACGCCTGCTGCAGCAATTGGCCGATTTCACCCCGTATCGCAATGATCCGCACTGCCCGTCATGGCTGGCCAAAGCCAATAAAGCCGCAACCCAAGTGCCGCTGCGTGAGCTTGCGCTGGTACGCGCCACTGCCGAATTGTGCGGCCCCCATCCGTAGGAGCCGCATTTGAGCGAGATTTATTGATCTTTCGTGTCAGGGTGTTAGTGAATTGGGCCAACACTTAACCCTGGCCTATGCTGCAAACCAACGTTATCGATTATTGGGCGTTTTTCATGGGTCGTGGTTTTCTGTTCATCTTGTTGCTGATCGCCCTGCCCGCCCCCGCGCAGATCTACCGCTACACCGACGCCAGCGGCAATACCGCCTACAGCAATCAGCCGCCCGATGGCGTGAAGAGCCAGGCCGTCGAGTTGCCGCCACTCAATAGCATCGAACACCAACCACCGATGACGCCCGAACAACCAACCCCGCACGCAGACAAAAACGCCGTGTATTCAGTGCTGGAACTGACCGGCCTGCCCAGCGATGAAGCCCTGCGCGCCAATAACGGCACCTTCACCGTCGGCGTGCAGATTCAGCCACGACTGCAAGGATCACATGTATTTAGATTGCTGCTGGACGACCAACCCTACGGCGAGCCAAGCAACGTGCCGCGCTTGCAACTGGTGAACATCGATCGCGGCGAACACCATCTCGCGGTGCAGGTGCTCGCCGGAGAAAGCCTGGTGCAGCAAAGCCCGACTCTCACCTTCACCGTGCAGCGGGTACACCTCCCGTGAGGTGCTGGATAATCACCATGTGCCTGTGGCTGATCGCTCTGCCGGCGCAGGCCGAGGTCTACACCTACATCGACGCCCAAGGCAATCGGGTCTTCACCGATCAACCCCGCCCCGGAAACGCCAAGCGAGTCACACTGACGCCAGGTAATCGCATGTCGGCCAATCCCGGCGGGGCAATATCGCAAGCAGCCCCCAAGAAGCCTGAGGAAAAACCACTGTTTCACTACGACATGCTTCGCGTACTCGTACCGGAACCGGACGCTTCGGTGCGCAGCAGCGCGGGGGAAGTGATCGTCAGTGTCACCAACGAACCCACCTTGCAACGCGGCCATCGCTATCGGTTGTTACTGGACGGCCAACCGACTGCCGATCCCGGCCCCAGCCCGGTGTTCGCCTTGAGCAATATTGATCGCGGCACCCATCAACTGGCAGTGGAAATCCTCGACGAACACGGGCGGATTGTCGAACGCACAGCCAATCAGCCATTCCACATGCTGCGTATCTCCCTGGCGCAGAAGCGCCAGATCAAGCCCTGCACCCTGACCGATTACGGCCAACGCCCGGAATGTCCGCTCGCGGATAAGCCCGAAGAAGAAAAAGTCGGGATTTTTTCTTTCTTCTGAACCTTGTTCAGGTTTGCGCACTATATTGGTGCAATCTGCTGCACCCTACCCATATTCCAACCCATTTTGGTTCGAAAATACCCGCAAAGGCCGGCAGAACGCCACGCAATCGCGCTTAAAACACCTGTTTCAGGGCCTGAACGCTTCTTTTCGGAGCCTTGGTTTGGTTTTTGCATTTTCCTCGTATCAGCGCCCAGTTCACGCGCGTGATTCAGACCCGTCTGAGCCGCCACGCTCCAAAAGAGGTCCTAATGACCATCAGCGACGCACTGCACCGCTTGCTACTCGACAACCTGACGACCGCCACCATTCTGCTCAACGCCGACCTGCGCCTTGAGTACATGAACCCCGCGGCGGAAATGCTCCTGGCCATCAGCGGCCAGCGCAGCCATGGGCAATTCATCAGCGAGCTGTTCACCGAGTCGACCGAAGCCCTTAACTCTCTGCGCCAGGCGGTCGAACAAGCGCACCCGTTTACCAAGCGCGAAGCGATGCTCACCGCGCTGACCGGCCAGACCCTGACCGTCGACTATGCGGTGACGCCGATCCTTAGCAACGGCGACACGCTGCTGCTGCTCGAAGTCCACCCGCGTGATCGCTTGTTGCGCATCACCAAAGAAGAAGCGCAGCTCTCCAAGCAGGAAACCAGCAAGATGCTGGTGCGCGGCCTCGCTCACGAAATCAAGAACCCGCTCGGCGGGATTCGCGGCGCCGCTCAGTTGCTGGCCCGCGAGCTGCCGGAAGAAAGCCTCAAGGACTACACCAACGTCATCATCGAGGAAGCAGATCGCCTGCGTAATCTGGTTGATCGCATGCTCGGCTCGAACAAACTGCCGTCGCTCGCCCTGTGCAACGTCCACGAAGTGCTGGAGCGCGTCTGTCATCTGGTGGAAGCCGAAAGCCAAGGTTGCATCACTTTGGTGCGCGACTACGACCCGAGCATTCCGGACGTGTTGATTGACCGCGAGCAAATGATTCAGGCCGTGCTGAATATCGTGCGTAATGCGATGCAGGCCATCAGCACCCAGAACGAGTTGCGCCTGGGCCGCATTACCCTGCGCTCGCGTGCCATGCGCCAGTTCACCATCGGCCACGTGCGCCATCGCCTGGTGACCAAGCTCGAGATCATCGACAACGGCCCGGGGATTCCGGCAGACCTGCAGGAAACCATCTTCTTCCCCATGGTCAGCGGCCGCCCGGACGGTACCGGGCTCGGCCTGGCCATTACCCAGAACATCATCAGCCAGCACCAGGGCCTGATCGAATGTGACAGCCATCCAGGCCACACCACATTCTCGATCTTTCTGCCACTGGAACAAGGAGCCACATCGACATGAGCCGTAGTGAAACCGTGTGGATCGTCGATGACGACCGTTCTATCCGTTGGGTCCTGGAAAAAGCCCTGCAACAGGAAGGCATGACCACGCAAAGCTTCGACAGCGCCGATGGCGTGATGAGCCGCCTGGCGCGCCAACAACCGGACGTGATCATCTCCGACATCCGCATGCCCGGCACCAGCGGCCTGGACCTGCTGGCACGGATTCGCGAGCAACACCCAAGGTTGCCTGTGATCATCATGACCGCGCACTCCGACCTGGACAGCGCTGTCGCGTCCTATCAGGGCGGTGCGTTCGAGTACCTGCCAAAGCCGTTCGACGTCGATGAAGCGGTGTCGCTGGTCAAGCGCGCCAACCAGCATGCCCAGGAACAGCAAGGCCTGGAAGTGGCGCCAATCCTGGCCCGCACCCCGGAAATCATCGGTGAAGCGCCGGCGATGCAGGAAGTGTTTCGCGCCATCGGGCGTTTGAGCCACTCCAACATCACCGTGCTGATCAACGGCGAATCCGGTACCGGTAAAGAACTGGTGGCCCACGCCCTGCACCGCCACAGCCCGCGCGCGGCGTCGCCGTTTATTGCGCTGAACATGGCGGCAATCCCCAAGGACCTGATGGAGTCCGAGCTGTTTGGTCACGAAAAAGGCGCGTTCACCGGTGCGGCCAACCTGCGGCGCGGACGGTTTGAACAAGCGGATGGCGGCACACTGTTCCTCGATGAAATCGGCGACATGCCGGCCGACACCCAGACGCGCTTGCTGCGGGTACTGGCCGATGGCGAGTTCTATCGCGTCGGCGGTCATGTGCCGGTCAAGGTCGATGTGCGCATCATTGCCGCGACGCACCAGAACCTGGAAACCCTGGTGCACGCCGGGAAATTCCGTGAAGACCTGTTCCACCGTCTGAACGTGATCCGTATCCACATTCCGCGCCTGTCAGACCGTCGCGAAGACATTCCGACCCTGGCCAAGCATTTCCTCGCCCGCGCCGCACAAGAACTGGCGGTGGAGCCGAAGCTGCTGAAAAGCGAAACCGAGGAATACCTGAAGAACCTGCCATGGCCAGGCAACGTACGGCAGCTGGAAAACACCTGTCGCTGGATCACGGTGATGGCGTCGGGCCGCGAAGTGCACATCAGTGACCTGCCGCCAGAGCTGCTGAGCTTGCCGCAGGATTCGGCACCGGTGACCAACTGGGAGCAAGCGCTGCGTCAGTGGGCCGATCAGGCGTTGGCGCGTGGTCAGTCGAGCCTGCTCGACAGCGCCGTACCGAGCTTCGAGCGGATCATGATCGAAACCGCCCTCAAACACACCGCCGGACGCCGTCGCGACGCTGCCGTATTACTGGGCTGGGGCCGCAACACCTTGACCCGCAAGATCAAGGAACTGGGGATGAAGGTCGATAGCGGCGATGACGATGAAGGGGATGAGGGTTAAGCCGCCTATAGATTTTCGCTGATCTGCAGATCCAATCGCGGGCAAGCCTTGCTCCTACCGTTTTGTGGTGAATCACACATCGATGATTCAACCCCGAACCTGCAGGAGCAAGGCTTGCCCGCGATGCTTTTAGAGGCTGCGTGCACCGCCTCAATGCACCGTGAACCGCAATCGCGCACTCCACGGCAAGCAAAATCCCGCCTCCAGCAACACGAAAAACTATTGCACAAAAAACACAAAGCCCCGGAATACGGGGCTTTCAGCGCTTCATGTGGGCTTTTTGTTGCTACCTATAAAAACCTGGCACGCCCCCTGCAATAGTCCAATCAGTGATTCGATTCACTACCCAGTTTCGGGGGCCTTGGTACAGGCAGGCCGGGGATTCCCCTCTTTACATCCGGGGTTCATCACGCAGACCGCGACGAACCCCTCCCGTTTTGGGGAACCTTGGTACAGGCAGGCCGGGGATTCCCTCTTTTATTGCTCCTGGAGATGGACCTCCAACCGCCAGCGGTCATTGACCTCGCTACCGGCCCACTCCCCCTTCAAGGGGCGGGCGGCCACCAGCGTCAGCAACAAGCCCTTATCACTCAATCGCACCCGCCAGTTCACGTCCTTGCCGTTGAGCTTCAACTGGCCGTTTTGCGCCTTGCCCTCAGCCTCGAACAGCAACGCGACGCTACCATCGATGAACTCGCCGTGGGTCTTGGGTTCATTGTTGAACCACACCACCAAGCCATCGGGTTCGACCTCAACCTGTTGCAATACTGTAGGGTCGGGCTCGGTCAGGCGACCGATCATCATCCCGACCATGACGCCGACAATCGCCAATGAGGCCATCACCCGAGGGAATAGCTTCGGTCTCGGGTCCTCTTCAGGCGTAGAATGCTGCCCATCTTTACCTTCGGAGCCGTGCATGTTTCACGTCATCCTTTTTCAACCAGAAATTCCGCCGAATACCGGCAACGTTATCAGGCTGTGCGCCAACAGTGGCTGCCACCTGCATTTGATCGAACCGCTGGGCTTCGAGATGGACGACAAGCGCCTGCGCCGGGCCGGCCTCGATTACCATGAGTATGCCACTTTGCAGCGCCATGCTGATCTCCCAAGCTGCCTGGAAAGTCTTGGTCATCCGCGCGTGTTCGCCTTCACCACCAAGGGCTCCCGGCTGTTCCACGACGCCAGCTTCGCCGAGGGTGATGCCTTCCTGTTCGGACCGGAAAGCCGTGGCCTGCCAGCCGAGGTGCTGGACGCCCTGCCTGCCGAACAGCGCCTGCGCCTGCCGATGCGCGAAGGGTGCCGCAGCCTGAATCTGTCCAACACCGTGGCGGTGGCCGTGTACGAAGGCTGGCGCCAGCTAGGCTTCAAATAACCCCGCGACCTGTAGCAACTGCCGAGTCCGCGAGGCTGCGTTAGAGGCGGGCCGCGTTCGGACGCAGTCCTCGCAATTCCTGATTGCCGAGCACACCTGAAAAATCGCGCGCGCTGGTCTCTACGACGGCTACGCCGCCGGACGCAGCCTCGCGGGCTCGGCAGCTGCTACGGGACACCATAAAAAAAAAGCGCCTGTTACGGCGCTTTTTTCGTTGCGGCATCGAACGCTTACTGAACGGTCTGTGCGCCGTCTTGCTGCATGCGTTGCATTTCTTGCGCGTACAGGGCGTCGAAGTTCACCGGAGCCAGCATCAGGGCCGGGAACGAACCACGGGTCACCAGGCTGTCCAGAGCTTCGCGAGCGTACGGGAACAGGATGTTCGGGCAGAAAGCACCGAGAGTGTGGCTCATTGAGGCTTCGTCGAGGTTCTTGATCAGGAAGATACCGGCCTGTTGAACTTCAGCGATGAACGCCACTTCGTCACCGTTTTTCACGGTAACCGACAGGGTCAGCACCACTTCGTGGAAGTCGGCTTCCAGCGCTTTCTGACGGGTGTTCAGGTCCAGACCAACGCTCGGCTCCCACTGCTGGCGGAAGATCGCCGGGCTTTTCGGAGCTTCAAAGGACAGGTCACGCACATAAATGCGCTGCAAGGAGAATTGCGGTGCAGTTTCTTCTTCAGTAGCAGCAGTGTTCTGTTGGTCAGTCATCTCAGATCCTTTCTGATCTTGGGGTCTTGTAGGGTTTGCTGATCTTAAGGGTTCAGTCAGGCCGTGAGCAGCGCGTCGAGCTTGCCGGCGCGGTCCAGGGCAAACAAATCATCACAACCACCAACGTGGGTGCTGCCGATCCAGATCTGCGGCACGGACGTACGTCCGGCTTTCTGGGCCATCTCGGCACGCACCTGCGGCTTGCCATCGACCTTGATCTCTTCGAAGGCTACGCCCTTGTTCTCGAGCAGGTACTTGGCTCGGGAGCAGTAGGGGCAGTAATCGCTGGAGTAGACGACGACGTTTTTCATATCACTTCACCAGCGGCAGATTGTCGGCTTTCCAGCTGGAGATCCCACCGGACAGCTTGGCTGCAGTAAAACCGGACTTCAACAGCTCGCGAGCGTGAGTACCGGAATGCTGGCCCAGGGCGTCGACCAGAATGATGGTCTTGGCCTTGTGCTTTTCCAGTTCGCCAACGCGAGCGGTCAGTTTGTCCTGCGGAATGTTCAGCGCGCCAACGATGTGACCGGCGGCGAAATCCTTGGTGGTACGGATATCGACAACCACGCCCTGGTCCTTGTTGACCAGCGCAGTCAGCTCAGCGGTGCTGAGGCTACGGCCGCCACGGCTCATCTCGCGAGCGATCAACAACGCCAGCAGTACGACGAAGATACCGACGAGCAGATAGTGGTTAGTGGCAAATTCAATCAGGTGAGCAACCATCAAGGAGGTTCCAGGGCGTTAAAATGTCGGCCAGTATACACAGCCACTATGGTGGGCCAAACCCCGTCCGGCGGTGACGCGGTCTGAACTTCGCTTTAAACTGCCACTCCCTTTTTCCATCGCACCTTTAACTTAAGCCAGAGTGGAATCCATGACTACCACGCCTAAACCTTTGGTCCTGATTATTCTCGACGGCTTCGGTCACAGTGAAAGCCAGGAATCCAACGCCGTGTTCACGGCCAAAAAGCCGGTCCTCGACCGTTTGTACGCCACCGTACCGAACGGCCTGATCTCGGGTTCGGGCATGGACGTCGGCCTGCCGGACGGGCAAATGGGCAACTCGGAAGTCGGCCACATGAACCTCGGCGCAGGCCGCGTGGTGTATCAGGACTTCACCCGCGTGACCAAAGCGATCCGCGATGGTGAATTCTTCGAGAACCCGACCATCTGCGCTGCCGTGGATAAAGCCGTTGCTGCCGGCAAAGCCGTGCACTTCATGGGCCTGCTGTCCGAAGGCGGCGTGCACAGCCACCAGGATCACCTGATCGCCATGGCCGAACTGGCCTTCAAGCGCGGCGCCGAGAAGATCTACCTGCACGCCTTCCTCGACGGCCGCGACACGCCGCCAAAAAGCGCACAGTCGTCGATCGAGCTGCTGGATGAAGCGTTCAAGACGCTGGGCAAAGGCCGGATCGCCAGCATCATTGGCCGTTACTTCGCCATGGACCGCGACAACCGCTGGGATCGCGTGTCCCAGGCCTACAACCTGATCGTTGACGGTAACGGCGAATTCAACGCCGCCACCGCCCAGCAAGGCCTGGAAGCCGCCTACGAGCGTGGCGAAAGCGACGAATTCGTCAAAGCCACCACCATCGGTGAACCGGTCAAGGTCGAAGACGGCGATGCCGTGGTGTTCATGAACTTCCGCGCCGACCGCGCCCGTGAGCTGACCCGGGTATTCGTCGAAGACGATTTCAAGGATTTCGAGCGCGCGCGCCAGCCGAAACTGGCCGGCTTTGTCATGCTGACCCAATACGCCGCCAGCATTCCTGCACCGGCAGCCTTTGCGCCGGGCAGCCTGGAGAACGTGCTGGGCGACTATTTGGCTAAAAATGGCAAAACCCAGCTGCGCATCGCCGAAACCGAAAAATACGCTCACGTGACCTTCTTCTTCTCCGGTGGTCGCGAAGAACCGTTCCCGGGCGAAGAACGCATCCTGATCCCGTCGCCGAAAGTCGCCACCTATGACTTGCAGCCAGAAATGAGCGCACCGGAAGTCACCGACAGGATCGTCGACGCGATCGAAAACCAGCGCTACGACGTGATCGTGGTCAACTACGCCAACGGCGATATGGTCGGCCATAGCGGCGTGTTCGATGCCGCGGTGAAAGCCGTCGAGTGCCTGGACCTGTGCGTCGGTCGCATCGTCGATGCCCTGGAAAAGGTCGGCGGCGAAGCGCTGATCACCGCCGACCATGGCAATGTCGAGCAAATGTCCGACGAATCCACCGGCCAGGCGCACACCGCTCACACCACGGAACCAGTACCGTTCATCTACGTCGGTAAACGCAACCTCAAGGTTCGCGAAGGCGGTGTACTGGCGGATGTGGCACCGACCATGCTCATGCTGCTGGGCCTTGCGAAGCCTGCCGAAATGACGGGTACGTCGATTCTGGTGTGATCAAGGCTTTCAAACGCTGCTAAACCCTGTGGGAGCAGCCGGGCGACGTTCGCCTGATCGCGATAGCAATCTGACACCAACTTCACAGTTGAATGTTAAGGCGCAATCCCGAGCAAACGAACGTCGCCCGGCTGCTCCCACATTGGTTTTCGGCGTTTTTCAGTCCAGTTATCACACAGCCAGAAATGGACGTTTTTTTTACAGCCTTGGCCGGGCATACTAGGCTGTCCTTTTTCCCCTGGTGTCGCCCGCCTTTATGCTTCGCGCCCTGATTGCCCTTGCCCTGACCTGCCTGCTCCATCCGGCGTTTGCCGATGAACGCGCGCAAACCCAACAACAGTTGGACGCCACGCGTCAGGATATTGCCGAGCTGAAAAAGCTGCTGGGCAAGTTGCAGGAAGAAAAGTCCGGCGTGCAAAAGGACCTCAAAGGCACCGAGACCGAGATGGGCAAGCTCGAAAAGCAGGTCGATGCACTGCAAAAAGAGCTGAAGAAAAGCGAATCCGAGATACAGCGACTCGATGGTGAGAAAAAAAAACTCCAGAGCGCGCGCATTGAACAGCAACGACTGATCGCCATTCAGGCCCGCGCGGCCTATCAGAACGGCCGTCAGGAGTACCTCAAGCTGCTGCTCAACCAGCAGAACCCGGAAAAATTCGCCCGCACCCTCACCTATTACGACTACCTGAGCCAGGCACGCCTGGAGCAGTTGAAGAATTTCAACGAAACCCTGCGCCAGCTGGCCAACGTCGAGCAGGATATCGCCCAGCAACAAGCCCAGTTGCTGGTGCAGAAAAGCAGCCTCGACAGCCAGCGTGACGAACTCGACAAAGTCCGCAAGGAGCGTCAGCAAGTCCTGGCCAAGCTCAACGACGACGTGAAAGCCCGCGACCAGAAGCTGCAAGCCCGCGAGCAGGATCAGGCCGATCTGTCTAAAGTACTCAAAACCATCGAGGAAACCCTGGCCCGCCAGGCCCGTGAGGCAGAAGAAGCGCGACAAAAAGCGCTGATCGCCCAGCAGGAAGCCGAAAAAAAGCGTTTACGTGAGGCTCAGGCCCGGGCTGAAGCCCCTACTGATGCCCCACGCAAACCCGCCAAGTCGACACCCGGCGCACTGGTTTCAAGTGCCGGCGAGTCCTTCGGCGGGCCCTTTGCTTCCGCCCGCGGAAAACTTCCGTGGCCTGTCGATGGTCGATTGCTTGCGCGTTTTGGTGAAACCCGTGGTGACGATGCCCGAACCAAGTGGGACGGCGTGATGATCAGCGCCTCTGCAGGCAGCCAGGTGCATGCCGTACACGGCGGTCGCGTGGTGTTTGCCGACTGGTTGCGCGGTGCCGGTTTGCTGGTGATCCTCGACCACGGCAATGGTTTTTTGAGTTTGTACGGCCACAACCAGACGCTGCTTAAAGCGGCCGGTGATGTGGTCAAGGCCGGTGAATCCATCTCCACTGTCGGTAACAGTGGTGGCCAGGACACACCTGCACTGTATTTCGCTATTCGTCAGCAGGGTCACCCGAGTGATCCAGCACAATGGTGCCGCGCGCAAGGATAGGCGTTGAGTCACCTACATTAGGAGTTCGTTCGACATGCTGCATTTGTCCCGCCTCAATTCGCTGGCCCTGACGATCGCTCTGGTGATCGGTGCGCCGTTGGCGTTTGCCGCTCAACCGGCCCCGGCGGTTGCGCCTGCGGGCACTGCTGCGACCACCAAGGCGCCATTGCCGCTGGAAGAGCTGCGCACCTTTGCCGAGGTCATGGACCGGATCAAGGCTGCCTATGTCGAACCGGTTGACGACAAGACCCTGCTGGAAAATGCCATCAAGGGCATGCTCAGCAACCTTGACCCACACTCCGCCTACCTCGGCCCGGAAGACTTTGCCGAGTTGCAGGAAAGCACCAGCGGCGAATTCGGCGGCCTGGGCATCGAAGTCGGCGCCGAAGACGGTTTCATCAAAGTCGTTTCGCCGATCGATGACACCCCTGCCTCAAAAGCCGGCATCCAGGCGGGTGACTTCATCGTCAAGATCAACGGCCAGCCAACCCGCGGCCAGAGCATGACCGAAGCCGTGGACAAGATGCGCGGCAAGATCGGCGAGAAGATCACTCTGACTCTGGTGCGCGATGGTGGTGCACCGTTCGACGTGACGCTGACCCGCGCGACCATCCAGGTCAAGAGCGTGAAGAGCCAGTTGCTGGATTCGGGCTACGCCTACATCCGCATCACCCAGTTCCAGGTCAAGACCGGCGAAGAGGTCTCCAAGGCGCTGGCCAAGTTGCGCAAGGACAACGGCAAGAAGCTCAGCGGCATCGTGCTTGACCTGCGCAACAACCCGGGCGGCGTGCTGCAAGCAGCGGTCGAAGTGGTCGACCACTTCATCACCAAAGGCTTGATCGTTTACACCAAGGGCCGTATCGCCAACTCTGAGCTGCGCTTCACTGCCACCGGCAAGGACGAAAGCGAAGCGGTGCCAATGGTCGTGCTGATCAACGGCGGTAGCGCCTCGGCCTCGGAAATTGTCGCCGGCGCCCTGCAAGATCAAAAACGCGCAGTGGTCATGGGCACCACCAGCTTCGGTAAAGGTTCGGTGCAAACCGTGCTGCCACTGAACAACGACCGTGCGCTGAAGATCACCACCGCGTTGTACTTCACGCCGAACGGGCGCTCGATCCAGGCCCAGGGCATCGTTCCGGACATCGAAGTGCGCAAGGCCAAGATCACCAACGAGCAGGACGGCGAATACTTCAAGGAAGCCGATCTGCAAGGTCACCTGGGCAATGGCAACGGCGGCGCCGACAAGCCAACCAAATCCAGCGGCAAAGCCAAACCGATGCCACAGGACGACGACTACCAATTGGCCCAGGCCCTGAGCCTGCTCAAAGGCCTGAGCATCACCCGCGGCCACTGAGATGCGCTTGCGGGTCATCCTCAGCCTGCTGTGCTGTCTGGCGGGTGCTGCTCACGCGGCGCCTGCCGAGACGGCGGCGCCACACAAGGCCTACCTGAGCCTGATCATCGATGACCTCGGGCAAAACCTGCCGCGCGACCGCCGTGTGCTGGCGCTGCCCGGACCGGTGACCACGGCAATCATGCCCGACACTCCCCACGCTGCCGAATTTGCCCGCGAGGCCCACCACGCCGGCAAGATCGTCATACTGCACATGCCCATGGACCCGGCCACCGGCCCGTTCGCCTGGCATCCCGAACTCCCCATCGAAGAGCTGGAAAAACGCCTGAGTGCGGCGTTCAACGCCGTGCCCTATACCAGCGGCATCAACAACCACATGGGCAGCCGCATGACCGCCCAGCAACCGGCCATGACCTGGCTGATGGCCGAGCTGCAACGTCGGCACAAGTTCTTTGTAGACAGCCGTACCAGCGCCCAGACCGTCGCCGCCGCCGAGGCGCAGAAGATCGGTTTGGCGAGTGTTTCGCGAGATGTGTTTCTCGATGACGAGCGCACCGAGGGCGCAATCTTCACTCAGCTACAGACCGCCATCAGCCTGGCCCACAAGCAAGGCTCTGCGGTGATGATCGGCCACCCCTATCCACAAACCCTGGCGGTGCTTGAGCGCGAACTGCCCAAGCTCAAGGCCCAGGGCATCGACTGGATCGATATCAAGTTGATGATCAGCGTGCGCAGCAACAAGGCGATGGTTGGGCACGGGAAGGACGGGGTTTACCGCTGAAAAGGATTCGCTCTTGTGGCGAGGGGGCTTGCCCACGTCGGCCAGTCCGCGCTCGGGCGAAGCAGTCGTAAAAGATACCCACTCGTTCTGTCTGAATCACTGCGGTGCTTGGTTTTAGGGCCGCTTTGCGCCCAAACGGGGGCAAGCCCCCTCACCACAGGACCTTACAGATACCGCGCCATGATGTCGTCCACCACGCCTTCCTGGCGCAACTGATCCAGCGCGGCCTGAAGCCTGGCGACGATTTCGTCGGACACGTCTTTGTTCAGCGCCAGATAAAGCTGGGCACTGTTGAAACGCAGCACGGTCTTGAGGCCCGTCACGCCATCCTGCCGAGCGAGGTAACGGCCAGCAGGATCTCCCGTCGCCCAAAGGTCGATCTGGCCATTGACCAGCTTCTTCGCGTTGTCCTGATCGCGCAGCACCACGATCGGTTTCAGACCCTGCTTGGCCAACGTTTCGGCGATCGCATCACCTTTGTAGGCGCCGATCTTGTATTTGCGCGCCTGCGCCAGCGACTCGAGGGTGATCTTGCTGTCAGCCTTGGCCAGCATGATCCAGTCGTCCGGACCAATCGGGCCGACCCATTTGAAGAGTTTCTCGCGGTCCGGCAGTCGCGCCATGACGAACACGCCATACCCGGATTTCTCCAGGGCGAGTTTGTAGATCCGCTCCCAAGGGAAACGCAGTGTCAGGCTGTAAGTGATTTCGGCGCGCTTGAACATCTCGCGGACGATGTCCACGGCGATGCCATCGATGTTGTCTTCCTGAGCGAAGTTCTTGCCGTTCTTCGCCATGTTGTACGGCGGGAAGTTTTCCGTCAGCAGCACCAGATCGGGGCCGGTTTTTTCTGCAGCACGTGCAGCGCCAGCCAGTAGTAACGAGGCGCTGGCGAGTACCAGGAGAAGACGTTTGAGCATGACGGTTTACCGGAATCCATGGCGTGCCCAAGCTTGCCCTGAGCCCGCCATGCTGTCCACTGGCCTTTATCGGACGCAGATACCGCGTTGCGCCATGTAGGCCTTGGCTTCCGGTACGGTGTATTCGCCGAAGTGGAAAATACTCGCTGCCAGCACCGCACTGGCGTGGCCTTCAAGAATGCCGTCAGCCAGATGCTGCAAATTGCCGACGCCGCCCGAAGCGATCACCGGAATCCCCAGTGCATCGCTGATGGCACGCGTGACGCCCAGGTCGAAGCCGTTTTTCATGCCGTCCTGGTCCATGCTGGTCAGCAGGATTTCGCCGGCACCCAGACCTTCCATCTTCTTCGCCCACTCCACCGCGTCCAGCCCGGTAGGTTTGCGACCGCCGTGGGTGAAGATCTCCCAGCGCGGGGTTTCGCCCGGCAGTGAAACCTTCTTGGCGTCGATGGCGACAACGATGCACTGCGAGCCGAAATGCTGCGCCGCTTCGCCGACAAACTCTGGATTGAACACCGCCGCGGTGTTGATCGAGACCTTGTCTGCGCCGGCATTGAGCAGGTTGCGGATGTCTTGCACGGTGCGCACGCCACCGCCGACGGTCAGCGGGATGAACACCTGGCTGGCCATGCGCTCGACGGTATGCAACGTGGTATCGCGGCCATCGACGCTGGCGGTGATGTCGAGAAAAGTAATCTCGTCGGCACCCTGCTCGTCGTAGCGACGGGCGATTTCCACCGGATCGCCGGCGTCACGGATGTTCTCGAACTTCACACCTTTGACGACCCGGCCGTTATCCACGTCCAGGCAAGGAATGATGCGTTTGGCCAGCGCCATGGTAAGTCCTCAGCCTTTGTACGAATCGCAGAAAGCTTGCGCTTCAGCGACGTCGAGGGTGCCTTCGTAAATCGCCCGGCCGGTGATGGCGCCGATGATCCCCGGCGCCTTGGCGTCGAGCAGCGACTTGATGTCACCCAGGTTGTGAATACCGCCGGACGCAATCACCGGAATCCGCGTGGCGGCGGCCAGTGCTGCGGTGTACGACACATTGCAGCCTTGCATCATGCCGTCTTTGGCGATGTCGGTATAAACGATCGCAGACACGCCGTCGGCTTCAAACTGCTTCGCCAGGTCGATAACCTGCACAGTGCTGATTTCAGCCCAGCCATCGGTGGCGACAAAACCGTCCTTCGCATCCAGACCAACGATAACTTTGCCCGGGAAGGCGCGGCAGGCTTCGGCGACGAAGGCCGGGTCTTTAACGGCTTTGGTGCCGATGATCACGTAGCTCACGCCCGCTTTCACGTAGTGTTCAATGGTTTCCAGCGAGCGGATACCACCACCGATCTGAATAGGCAGGTTCGGGTAGCGCTTGGCGATCGCAGTGACCACTTCGCCGTTGACTGGCTGGCCTTCGAAGGCGCCGTTCAGGTCGACCAGATGCAGACGACGGCAACCGCCCTCCACCCACTTGGCAGCCATGCTCACCGGGTCATCGGAGAACACTGTGGAATCTTCCATGCGGCCCTGGCGCAGGCGTACGCAGGCACCGTCTTTAAGATCGATAGCGGGAATAATCAGCATCTGGCAAACCTTTAAATTCGATTTTTCAGCGTTGCTCGGAAATCAGTTTTTCTCGAGCGCCCACAGGTCGCTTTCGATGCTTTCGAACCTCTCCTTGAGGTGCGCCTGCACATCGAAAATCGCCCTGTTGTAATAGTGCGGAGCAATTTCGCGGGTAAACAGCTCAAGAATTTCAGCTGCCTCGAACGAGCCAAGGTCAAGTTCGAAGCGGTCTTCCATGAAACGCTTGATCTTGCTGTTGGCCTCGTTCTCTTGCTCGGGTGTGAGCGTGAGGATCGGCGGCTTTTTCTTGACGGCCATTACCAGCGACCGTCCCACGCAGCGAAGTTCTGCAGCAATTGCAGGCCATGGGTATGGCTCTTCTCCGGGTGGAACTGCACAGCGAAACGCGAACCTTCGGCCAGCGCTGCGGCGAAGTCGACGCCGTAGTGACCACTACCCACGACCTGACGCGGATTGCCGGCGGCGATGTAGTAGCTGTGCACGAAGTAGAAACGCGCGAGGTCCGGAATGTTGTGCCACAGCGGGTGATCCACCGTCTGCTTCACTTCGTTCCAGCCCATGTGCGGGACTTTCAGGTGTTCGCCGTCTTCATGCAGACCTTTGCCGAAGAACTTCACCTGGCCGGGAAACAGGCCGATGCAGTCGACGCCGTCGTTTTCTTCACTGCGCTCGAGCAAGGCTTGCATGCCCACGCAGATGCCGAGGAACGGACGGTCCTGGCTGACTTCACGCACCAGCGAGTCGAAGCCCAGGCGACGGATCTCCGCCATGCAATCGCGAATCGCGCCCACACCGGGGAACACCACTCGGTCGGCTTCGCGAATCACGCTGGCATCGCTGGTGATCAGCACCTTGCCGGCACCGACGTGCTCGAGGGCCTTGGCCACCGAGTGCAGGTTGCCCATGCCGTAATCGATAACCGCGACCGTCTGCATTACAGAACACCCTTGGTCGAAGGCATTTGCCCGGCCATGCGCTCATCCAGCTCGACGGCCATGCGCAATGCGCGACCGAAGGCCTTGAACACGGTTTCGATCTGGTGGTGGGTGTTGTGCCCACGCAGATTGTCGATGTGCAAGCTGACGTTGGCGTGATTGACGAAGCCCTGGAAAAACTCCTGGAACAGGTCGACATCGAAGCCGCCGACAGTGGCGCGGGTATACGGTACATGCATCTGCAGGCCAGGACGACCAGAGAAGTCGATGACCACGCGCGACAGCGCTTCATCGAGCGGCACATAGGCGTGACCGTAACGACGGATGCCTTTTTTGTCGCCGATGGCTTTGGTGAAAGCCTGACCCAGCGTGATACCGACGTCTTCCACCGTGTGGTGGTCGTCGATATGCAGGTCACCCTTGCACTCGATATCCAGGTCGATCAGCCCGTGACGGGCGATCTGGTCCAGCATGTGCTCAAGGAAGGGAACACCGATATTGAATCGGGCCTTTCCGGTGCCATCCAGGTTGATCGAGGCTTTGATCTGGGTTTCCAGAGTGTCGCGCTCGACTGACGCCTTACGTTCGGCCATCACCAGCTCCGCAAAATCATTGGGCGAAAAAGGCAACCATTATAGGGGCGCGGACGCCAAACAGAAACACGCGAGGTGATATCCCTGACGGGCTGAACCCAATGCCGCCGAGGGCATACCTGTCATGACATGTAGGAGCGGGGGGACGCCGAGTCCTTGCCCGCGATGACAGTACGCCTGACACACCGCGTTATCGTTCATCGCGAGCAAGCTTTGCTCCTACAAGGGAGTCACGTGTTTAGTGGAACAGGACGGCTGTCTTCTGCAACGTCACCCAAACGCCCCACGCCAGCGGAATGCCCACCACCAGCCATGCGGCAATGGCCAACGGCACGCTGCCCGAGGAAGCTTTCCACTCCAGCACGGTGGTGCTGTCCGCGCCTTTGTCGTGACCCAGCGCCTGTTCGACGGCCAGCTCGGCATCGCTCATGAAGTATTTATCCGCCACCGGACGCACCAGCAGGTTGCAGAGGAAACCCAGCACCAGCAGGCCCGCAAGGATGTACAAGGTGATGTCATACGCAGCCGCGCGCTCGACGCCGATGCTCAACTGATACTCACGCAGGTAGTTCACCAACACCGGACCGAGCACGCCGGCAGCAGCCCAGGCAGTCAGCAGGCGACCATGGATCGCACCGACCATCTGCGTACCGAACAGGTCCGCCAGGTACGCCGGAACCGTCGCAAAACCACCGCCGTACATCGACAGGATGATGCAGAACGCCGCCACGAACAGCGCGATGTTGCCCAGATGGCCGAGGTTCGGGATCAACGCATACAGGGCAAACCCCAGGGCGAAAAACACGAAGTAGGTGTTTTTGCGGCCCAGGTAGTCGGAGAACGACGCCCAGAAGAACCGCCCACCGATATTGAACAGACTCAGCAAGCCAGTGAAACCTGCAGCGATTGCCGCGATCGACGCCAATTGCGAAGCGTCCAGCTGACCAAAGGTCAGATCGTTGCCGAGCAATTTACCGGCGAATACTTCCTGCAACAGCGGCGACGCCATGCCGAGGATGCCGATACCCGCCGACACGTTCAGGCACAGCACCAGCCATACCAGACGGAACTGCGGGGTTTTCCACGCGACGTTAACGTGCACATGGCGGTGAGTGATCATCGCGTTCGCGGCTTTTTTCGCCGGGGCGGTCCAGCCCTCAGGCTTCCAGCCAGTCGGCGGAACGCGGTACGACAGCGCACCGCCGATCATGAACACAAAGTAGATCGCAGCCATCACCAGGAAGCTCTGCCACACGCCGACGCCAGCCGGCGAAGCGAAATGGCCCATCAGCGCAGCCGCCAGCGGAGCACCAACCATCGCACCACCGCCGAAGCCCATGATCGCCATGCCGGTCGCCATGCCGCGCTTGTCCGGGAACCACTTGATCAAGGTCGAAACCGGCGAGATATAACCCAACCCCAGGCCTATCCCCCCGATAACGCCGGAGCCGATCCACATCAGCCAGATCTGGTGGGTATACACCCCCAACGCGGAAATCAGCAGACCGCCGCACCAGCACAACGCCGAAACGACACCGGCCTTACGTGGCCCGGCATGTTCCAGCCAGCCACCCCAGATCGCTGCCGAGCAGCCGAGGAAGATGAAGAACAAGGTGTAGATCCAGCCGAGCATCGAAATCGGCCAATCACACTGGGACGAAAAAATCTGTGCAATGAAGCTCATGTCGGGTGCGCAGGCCACCGGCGCGGTCACGCCGAGGGCTTTGGACAACGGCAGCCAAAACACTGAAAAACCATAGGCCATGCCGATGCACAGGTGAATGGCCAACGCGGCCGGTGGAACCAGCCAACGGTTGAAACCGGGCTTGGCGATGATCCGCTCCTTGGACAGGAACGCTGACTGGGCGGGAATAATCCCCGCCTCGGTACTCGTGCTCATTTGTGTTTCCCCCAATTATTAGTATGGTTCGCCAGACACTCTTCACTCTCGGCCTTGTTGCACGCAGGCATGACCGTTTTATCGAGTAGAGCTCCGCTCGGCGCGACGACAGGTCGCAGAAGGACCGACGAACGGCAAAGATTACCATTTGCCCGTGACAGAAAAACCAAACTGATATCACCTTTTGTGTGACATCTGTTCCGATCACACACTAAAAAACCGTTTCACCCATTGACGGGTATTACCCGGACAACCCTTTCACAGGAAACCCTATGCCCATCGTCGTCGAATCGCTGAACGAACCCAGCTATCAGGATCAGCAGGATCTGCAGAAGATCTACCACGATGCTCCGCGCTGGCTGATTGCTCCGTTCAACGATGAACTGCAATTGATTGAACACAGCCTGCGCGACGGCTCGCTGATCGCTGGACGCTTCAATGACCGACTGCTTGGCGCGGCACGCCTGCACCGACAGCAGGACATCTGGCAGCTATCCCATTTGTGCGTGCGAAAAATCACCCGGCGCCGTGGCGTGGCTGAACGCCTGGTCAGCGAAGCGCAAAAAATGGCCGAGCTCGCGGGGGCCAAATTGCACTTGCAGGCCCCGGCCGGGCACCTCGAAGCCCAGGCACTGGCTGCCAAGCTCAAACTGCCGCTGGACCAGCTCTAGAGCGATCACTGACCAGTCGTCGGTTTCGGGGCGCTATACTCCCTGGCTAAATTCGACATTGACTCATTACAAGGACTCGCCCATGAAAGCGTTCGGCAAAATCCTGGGTTTGGTACTTCTCGGGTTGTTGCTGATCATTGTGGCGCTGGGCTTTGCCCTGACCCACTTCTTCGATCCCAACGACTACAAAGACGAGATCCGCCAAATTGCCCGCGACAAGGCCCACATCGAGCTGACGCTCAATGGCGATATCGGCTGGAGCCTGTTCCCCTGGCTCGGCCTTGAACTGCACGATGCCGGCGTCGCGACCCTGGCCAACCCGACCCAGCCGTTTGCCGACCTGCAAATGCTTGGCCTGTCTGTGCGGGTGCTGCCGTTGCTGCGCCGTGAAGTGCAGATGAGCGATGTCCGCGTCGAAGGCCTGAACCTGCGCCTCAACCGTGACAAGAATGGCCACGGTAACTGGGAAGACATCGGCAAGGTCCCGCCCGTCGCCGCCAAGGCGGATGCGCCAGCTACCGGCAGCACCAGCGAACCGGTTGCCGAAGTACCCGCCACTGCGGAAAAACCGGCCCAACCGATTCGTCTCGACATCGACAGCCTGACCGTGAACAACGCCCGGGTTGAATACAACGATGAGCAAACCGGCAAGCAATTCAGCGCCGAAAGCATCCAGCTGAGCACCGGCCCGGTGCACGACGCGACCAACATTCAGGTCAAGCTGACCGCGTTCCTGGCCAGCAACCAGCCGGACGTACGGGTGCGCACTGAACTCAATGGCGAGTTGCGTTTCGAACGCGCCCTCCAGCGCTACCAGTTCGAAGACATGAAACTGGCAGGCGAAATCTCCGGCGAACCGCTGCAAGGCAAGATCGTGACCTATGCCGCTCAAGGTCAACTGTTGCTGGATAGAGCAGCGAACGTCGCCGAATGGACCGGCATCAAGATCTCTGCCAACCAGTTGCGTGCGCTTGGCGAGCTGAAAGTCAACAACCTGGACAAAACCCCGCAAATCAGCGGCGGAGTGTCGATTGCGCAATTCGACCTGGCGAAGTTTGTCGACAGCATCGGCCAGAAACTCCCGGCCATGGCCGAGGGCAGCCTGAGCAAAGTCGAACTGGTCAGTCGTCTCGCGGGCACCCCGAGCAGTGTGGTGCTGGACGATCTCAACCTGAAAGTCGACGACAGCAGCTTCAGCGGGCGTATCGCCGTCGAGGATTTCGCCAAGCAATCATTGCGCGTGCAGCTCAAGGGCGACACCTTCAACGCTGATCGCTACCTGCCGCCAAAATCCGCCGAAGCCAACAGCGCTGCAGTGGCTCGTCAGTCGGAAGTCAGCAGCACCGAGACCAACGCGCTGGCCGGCGCTGGCAGCACACCACTGCCGAACGCCCCGACCAAAGGCGCCTGGAGCAGCGACAAACTGATTCCATCGGAACGCCTGAGCAAGCTTGATCTGGACGCCGACCTGACCTTCGGCCAACTGACCCTCGACAAGCTGTCGATCCAGAACGCCGCGCTGAAAGCCACTGGCCAGGGCGGCCTGCTGACTCTGGAAAACCTGCGTGGCGATCTCTACAACGGCAACTTCGCTGCCAAGGGCACGCTCGATGTTCGTCAGCCCGTGCCGTTGCTGAGCCTGCAAACGCAGATCAGCAAGGTCCCGGTGGAGAACATTCTCGAAAGCCAAGGGAAAAAACCGCCAGTCAAAGGCCTGGTCACGCTCAACAGCAACCTGACCGCCAGCGGCAACAGCCAGAAAGCACTGATCGACAGCCTCAACGGCACGGCCAGTTTCGTGCTCAATAACGGCGTGCTGCTCAACGCCAACCTCGAGCAACAGCTGTGCAAAGGCATCGCCACCCTGAACCACAAAACCCTCAGCGGCGAACCGCATGGCAAGGACACCCCCTTCCAGGAACTCAAGGGCAACCTGACGTTGCGCAATGGCGTGGCCAGCAATCCAGACCTGAAAGTCCGCATTCCGGGCATGACCGTCAACGGCAACGGTGACGTCGACCTGCGTGTGCTGGGCATGGATTACCGCATCGGCATCATCGTCGAAGGCGACAAGAGCGACATGCCGGACCCGGCCTGCCAGGTCAACGAGCGTTACGCTGGCATCGAGTGGCCATTGCGCTGCCGTGGCCCGCTGGAACTCGGTGCCAAGGCCTGCCGCCTGGATAACGAGCGTCTCGGCCAGGTTGCGGGCAAGTTGGCGGGCGACAAGCTCGGCGAAAAAATCGATGAGAAACTCGGCGACAAAGTCAGCCCGGAACTGAAAAACGCCCTCAAGGGGTTGTTCAAGCGATGAAAGCCGAGCAGTTCTCAACCGCGGTGCTGGACTGGTACGACCGCCACGGCCGCCACGACCTGCCCTGGCAACAGGGCATCACCCCGTATCGGGTGTGGGTCTCGGAAATCATGCTGCAGCAGACCCAGGTCAGCACGGTGCTGAACTACTTCGATCGGTTCATGGCGTCGCTGCCAACGGTCGAAGCCCTGGCCGCCGCGCCGGAAGATGAAGTGCTGCACCTGTGGACCGGGTTGGGTTACTACACCCGTGCGCGCAACCTGCAAAAAACCGCGAAGATCGTCGTTGCCGAGTACGGCGGCGAGTTTCCCCGGGATGTCGAAAAACTCACTGACTTGCCTGGCATTGGCCTGTCCACCGCGGGCGCCATCGCCAGCCTGAGCATGGGCCTGCGCGCGCCGATCCTCGATGGCAACGTCAAACGGGTGCTGGCACGTTTTACCGCGCAAGAGGGCTACCCTGGCGAACCGAAGGTTGCCAAACAGCTGTGGGCCAACGCTGAGCACTTCACGCCTTACGATCGAGTCAACGCCTACACCCAGGCGATGATGGATCTGGGCGCTACGCTCTGCACCCGCAGCAAGCCGAGTTGCCTGCTATGTCCTCTGGAAAAGGGCTGCGAAGCGCACATGCTCGGCCTGGAGACCCGCTACCCGATCCCCAAACCGCGTAAAACCGTGCCACAGAAGCGCACGCTGATGCCGATGCTCGCCAACCGCGATGGCGCCATTCTGCTTTACCGCCGTCCTTCCACGGGCTTGTGGGGCGGTTTGTGGAGCCTGCCGGAACTCGACGACCTCGGCGATCTGGAACATCTGGCACTGCAACACTCGCTGGAACTGGGCAAGCACGTTGAACTGCCGAGCCTGGTCCACACCTTCAGCCATTTCCAACTGGCTATCGAACCCTGGCTGGTCCAGGTCCAGGAGGCTGGCCATCACGTGGCCGAGGCCGACTGGCTCTGGTATAACCTCGCCACCCCGCCGCGCCTGGGCCTTGCCGCCCCGGTGAAAAAACTGCTGAAGCGCGCGGCCGATGTATTGAACGCAGGAGAGTCGTCATGACCCGCACCATCATGTGCCGCAAGTACAAAGAAGAACTGCCAGGCCTGGAGCGCGCCCCGTTCCCGGGCGCCAAAGGTCAGGACATTTTTGACCACGTCTCGGCCAAGGCCTGGGCCGACTGGCAAAAACACCAGACCCTGCTGATCAACGAAAAACGCCTGAACATGATGAACGCCGAAGACCGCAAATATCTTCAGGGCGAGATGGACAAGTACTTCTCCGGCGAGGAATACGCCAAGGCCGAAGGCTACGTTCCACCTGCCGAGTAATCCCGTGAAAATGGGGGTTGGATCGTAAGCGACGGTAATAATTAAATATTTTTTGAAAACTTGCTTGACGACCCCCTGAAAAACCCGTTTAATGCGCCCCGTTGCCCAGATAGCTCAGTCGGTAGAGCAGGGGATTGAAAATCCCCGTGTCGGCGGTTCGATTCCGTCTCTGGGCACCACATTCAGCTTTCATGTGGTGTCAGCATCACGTGAAAGCCCAACAAAAAACCCGCCTCGTGCGGGTTTTTTGTTGTCTGCGTTTTTTGATTGACCTGCAATCCCTGGAGGTCAGCTTGCATCAGCCCAATGGATGTTCAGCGTACGAACTCCACCACCACTGAGGTCAATCGTGTGACGTAATTCGCGGCCATTACGCTCCGTCACGACGACGTACTTACCTGCGGGCAACCGAGTCAAAACAATCGGGCCCGCTTGGTCCAGCGACAGCACTTCACGACCTTTCGGCCCCTGAATGGCTACCTTGACGTCAGGCACGTACTCATTGGCAGGTCCGGTGGAAAAAGTCATGTGCAGGTTATAGCCTCCCATCCGTTGAATGGCGCACGATTCATCCTGACCGATACCACCGAACATGAAGTCAACGCCGTTCTGTTGTTGCTGCTCCAGCTGTACGCCCTGCGGGTCAATCGGGTCACGACAGACCTCCGCCTGAACACTGGAAATAGGCAAGCCAGCGAGCCCGAGCAGAGCAACGCCGGATAGCGTGAGTAAACGCAAGGATCTCATGATGACGACTCCCGGACCCGTTACGGGTCCAACGAATGCGATGCCACCCATGAAGCCGATGCCATAAAACGGTGACACCCAGTGCTATCCCCAACATCACAGCTCAAACCGAAAAACCGGTAAGAATACTGCTTACACTTTTATGACTTCCCGCTCGGATCCTTCGTTTAGATCAATTGGTTGTGAAAGCCGGCGCCGATACGACTCCCGGTTGTCAGCCAATTCACCCACCAAGCCACTATCGCGGACCACCGAGCAATCGCTCCTTGGGAAATTCGCCGACCTGCGCTTCAATAGCACCCTCCCCTTGCGCCTGAACTAAGGATCGAAGCCCATGGCATCGGCGAACAAGCAGCACAAAAGAACCCAACGCGCGAAAGCCAAGGCCAAACAAAATCGCGTGCAGCGCGCGAGTGCTCCGGTCGAACTGGACCCGAACGATGAGCGTATCGACTTTGAGTCAGTAGACCTGACCGAGCTGTTCATAAAAATGCGCGATGCCGAAAAGACCAGCCAACAAGCGCTGTGCACGGCATTCCTGGAAGACCCGCTGCTCGAAATCGTGTTTGAACAGGAAGGCGAAGAAGGCGCCACCGATTTCATCCTCGCGGCACTGATCGAGTATCGCCAGTGGTCGACTGAATCGGACGAAGCCCAAGCCCTGGCCTGGATCGAAAGCCCGCAGTTCCAGGCGGACTACGTGGCCGCCTCCGAGGCGCTGGTGAAATCGCCACGGTAATTTCTGCGAACCGAAAGAACGGCTGCTGTCGGTGATGACAATGGCCGTTTTTTTATGGCGCGCTAGCACCGGGAAATACCAGCAGATTGTTACCCCGCAATATGACGTCTATCGTTGGCAGCAAACCGCGCCCAGGTCTTCATCCAATGACTCTGTCGAACACGCCCTCACTGGCACCGTCGTCACCAGCCCGGATTGAATTGCCGCTGCCAACCACCGGCCCCAGTGAATCATTCAAAGAGCCTGCCGCCGATGGTTTTGTCCTCGGCGGTTTTGCCTGGCGCCACCTCCTTCAAAATACCAATCGCCCGGTGGTGATCATCAACGCGGCAACTTCGGTGCGCTGCCGGCATTACTTTCGTTTCGCCGACTACCTGTTTGCCAACGGTTTCGATGTCATGGTTTACGATTACCGCGGCATCGGTGAATCCCGGCCCGACTCGCTGCGCGGATTCAAGGCGTCCTGGTCGGACTGGGGCGCGCTGGATTTCGAAGCCATGCTGCAACGGGCGACACGGGAATTTCCAGGTCAACCGATCGATGTAGTCGCTCATAGCTTCGGTGGCTGCGCGGCAGGGTTGGCCGCTTCCGCAGAAGTGATCCGGCGCCTGGTCACTGTGGGCGCGCAGTTCGCCTACTGGCGAGACTATGCCTCGGCCAGCCGCTGGCGGATGTTCATCAAGTGGCATCTGTTCATGCCGCTGATGACGAAATTCTACGGTTACTTTCCCGGCAAACGTCTCGGCTGGCTCGAAGATACGCCAGCCGGCGTCGTCCACGACTGGAGCACGCCAGCTGCCCGTTACGAAGAACGGCCCAGCGGTCGCGTGATAGCCGCAAAAGCCCAAGGCCTGCCCTTCGCCACCGTCACCGCACAAACCCTGGCTATCAGCCTTAGCGACGATCCGTACGGGACGATTTCTGCCATCGAGCGCTTGCTCGGCTACTTCAAGGCCAGTTCCAACACGCACCTGCGAATCGCACCAGAAGACATCGGCGAAGTGGAGGTCGGACATTTCGCCTTTTTTCGCAGCCCTTACCAAGCCACACTATGGCCCATTGCGTTGTCCTGGCTACAGAACGGCGAATTGCATCCCGACACGCCAGGACGGTTGGTACCGCGCAGCGTACCCACCTGACTGCGCCCTCCCACACGAATACGGAACGAAGTAGATGGCCGCCACGAACAAGCAACAGAAACGCGCCAAACGCGCCAAGATCAAAGCCAAGCAGATTCGTATCAGCGGCAGAAAACCCATCGCCATGCATGACGACCCGAACGCGCCAGCCGAGCAGATGCCTGAGTACACCCTGGCGATGTTCAGCAAAATGCGTGAGGCCGAGGCCATCAGCCGCAACGACATGCTGCTGACCCTGCTGTCGAACCTCAGCGAAATCATCAACGACCACCCAGAACTGCTGGACATGGAAAACGCCGAGAACGAAGCGATGGCCGCCACTCACCTGGCCGCCGACATGCTGATCGACTACCGCATGTGGACCGATGGCATGGACCGTGAAGCCGCCCAGGCCTGGCTGACAGACCCGCAGTTCATCACCGACTTCGGCAATGCGCTGGACAGCTACCGAGAGTCGCTGGAAGAACCTGAGGCAAAAGCCGAATAACCCGCCCCTGAAGCCTGCGAAAACAAAAACGGCCGCTGTCATTCCTGACAGCGGCCGTTTTTTTTGAAGGTCATCACCCTATCGAAGAGCTGGCACTACCCTTCATCAGCCTCAGCGTATATCCCGTTGACATATCCCCGGCACAGCCTATTCTTGGGCTCTAAGCGCACCAAAAGCGGAGGACACCCCAATGGAACAGACCACCCTTTTCATGAGCAATCGAAGCCAGGCCGTCCGCTTGCCCAAAGCCGTGGCAATGCCTGAAGACGTCAAGCGCGTCAACGTTGTAGCCATTGGCCGCGCTCGCATCATCACGCCGGCCGATGAAGCCTGGGATAGCTGGTTCGATGGCGATAACGTCACTGCCGATTTTATGGCCGACCGCGAGCAACCGGCCGATCAGGAGCGCGAGTCGTTCTGATGATCAAATACATGCTCGATACCAACATCTGCATTTTTACCATCAAGAACAAACCACAGGTCGTACGCGAAGCGTTCAATCGCCATCACGGCCAGCTGTGTATAAGCGCAGTCACGCTGATGGAATTGATTTACGGCGCTGAAAAATCGGCGGCGCCGGAAAAGAACCTGGCCGTAATCGAAGGTTTTGTAGCTCGTCTTGAAGTCCTGCCCTTCGACTACGAAGCCGCTGCCCACACCGGAATGATTCGCTCGGAACTTGCAAAGGCGGGCACACCGATAGGCCCTTACGACCACATGATCGCAGGACACGCGCGCTCACAAGGGTTCATTGTGGTGACGAATAATCTTCGGGAATTTGAGCGTGTTCCCGGATTGCGCGTAGAGGATTGGGTACACCTCGATTGAACTCGGCATCAGAAACAAAAACGGCCGCTGTCATCCCTGACAGCGGCCGTTTTCATTACGCGGGACCAATCAGCTCAACACGACCGCGCCACGCTGTTCCAGCTTGCGACGGCGAGCCACAAACAAACCGGCAGCCACCACCAAAAGACTCAACAGCCCCGTGGCAAGGATTTCCACGCGATGGGCATCCTGAAACAGCATGATGGTCAGGGCCGCCACGATGAATACGATCACCGCGTAGGTCAGGCCCGGGAACAGCCACATGCTGAAGGCGATTTTTTCACCGCGGGCCATGCGCTGTTTGCGCATGCGCAGTTGCGAAATCGCGATCACCAGGTACACCAACAGTGCAATAGCGCCGGAGCTGGCCAGCAGGAATTCGAACACCGCAGCCGGGGCCACGTAGTTGGCGAACACCGCAAGGAACGCCGCACAGGTAGACAACATGACGGCCCAGTACGGCGTGCCGCTCTTGTTGGTGCGCTGGGAAACGGCCGGCGCATCGCCACGTTTGCCCAGGGAGAACATCATGCGGGATGCGGTGTACAGCGCCGAGTTCAGGCAACTGGTCACAGCAACCAGCACCACGAGGTCGACGATCAGCTTGGCATTCGGGATGCCCATGCGCTCAAGCACGGTCTGATAGGAACCGACGCTGGCCAGAACCGGGTCGTTCCATGGCACGAGGGCCACAACGATGAAGATCGATACGAGGTAGAACAAGCCAATCCGCCAGATCACCGAATTGGTAGCCTTGGAGATTTGCTGGCCAGGGTTCTTCGACTCCGCGGCCGCGATGGTCACGATCTCGGTGCCCATGAAGGAAAACATGGTGGTCAGGATCGCGCCCAGTACAGCGCCCATGCCGTTTGGCAAGAAGCCCTGGGTGTCGAACAGGTGCGAAACGCCGCTGACCTGGCTGCCTGGCAGGAAGCCGAAGATCGCCATGACACCGAGGACAATGAAACCGATGATCGCCAGGACTTTGATCAGAGCGAACCAGAATTCGAACTCACCGTAGTTCTTCACGCTGAACAGGTTGGTCACTGTCAGCAGCAACGTGATGATCAGGGTAAATGCCCAGATGGCCACATTAGGGAACCAGGCATGCAGGATAGTCGCGGCAGCGTTGGCCTCCAGCGGGATTACCAGCACCCAGAACCACCAGTAGAGCCAGCCGATGGTGAAACCGGCCCAGTGACCGATGGCACGATCGGCGTAGGTCGAGAAAGAGCCCGTGTCCGGAGAAGCAACGGCCATTTCGCCAAGCATGCGCATGACCAGCACTACCAGCATACCGGCGGCGGCGTAGGCCAACAGCACGGCCGGGCCTGCGGCGGCGATGGCGTGCCCCGAGCCAACGAACAGGCCGGCGCCGATAACACCGGCAATCGACAGCATGGTCACATGGCGCGGTTTGAGCCCCTGTTCGAGGCCATTAGAGCTTTGGATGCTGCTCATTGAAACTACCTTTGTAAGGAAAAGCGATTGCCTCCATCCCGCTTGGCATCCTTCTCGTAAAAAGAAGCCAACGGGGCGTTCTGGATTCTGCACGCAATAATTGCGCCAAAATGTTTCATACGCCTCTATCCCGGCGATCTCGCCTTTACCGGACAGTCATCGCAAGCCATTGAAATTAATGGCACTTCGCCAGAGCGTTACCCTGCCACCCACTTCACAAACGAATTCACGCACCAGAAACACACCAGAAAAACGGCTCACGCACAATAAAAGTGCGGATCGGGAACGTTTGTCCGGTTAGCGCTTCCAACACCCGGCCAAAGCTGGCACCATCGCGCCTTTTTTTACGCGACACCCACACAGACATGGCTTCAAACGTGGGATCGGTTGTTGATGGCGCGACAGTCTGCTGCGCTGAAGCGACAACCGGTCACGCACTGCCCGTCTACGCCCCGTGGGGCTGTTGGCCGCCATTCGACCGCCATGCTAGCTTGGCGCCTCGCCAGGAACGCCCGGCCAACAGCAGGAGCACAACAGACACAATGAGGACCGCACATGGCTGAGGCCACGCCCGCGCTTGAAATCCGCAACTTGCACAAACGCTACGGGAAGCTTGAGGTGCTCAAAGGCGTCTCGCTGACCGCACGCGACGGCGATGTGATCTCGATCCTGGGCTCCTCCGGTTCCGGCAAGTCCACGTTCCTGCGCTGCATCAACCTGCTCGAAAACCCGCACCAGGGCCAGATTCTGGTGGCCGGCGAAGAGCTCAAGCTCAAGCCTGCGAAAAACGGCGAACTGGTCGCCGCCGACGGCAAGCAGATCAATCGACTGCGCAGCGAAATCGGTTTTGTATTTCAAAACTTTAACCTGTGGCCGCACATGAGCGTGCTCGACAACATCATCGAAGCGCCGCGCCGCGTCCTCGGGCAAAGCAAGTCCGAAGCCATCGAAGTGGCAGAAGCCTTGCTGGCCAAGGTCGGCATCGCCGACAAACGTCACGCCTACCCTGCAGAACTTTCCGGTGGCCAGCAGCAACGCGCCGCAATCGCCCGCACCTTGGCAATGCAACCCAAAGTTATTCTGTTTGACGAGCCGACTTCCGCGCTTGACCCGGAAATGGTTCAGGAAGTACTAAACGTGATCCGCGCCCTGGCCGAAGAAGGTCGCACCATGCTGTTGGTCACCCACGAAATGGGCTTCGCCCGTCAGGTGTCCAGTGAAGTGGTGTTCCTTCACCAGGGGCTCATAGAAGAGCAAGGATCGCCCCAGCAGGTGTTCGAAAACCCGCTTTCGGCGCGCTGCAAACAATTCATGTCCAGCAACCGCTAACGGAGCTACCTACATGCAGACTTACAAAAAACTCCTCCTGGCTGCGGCCGCTACACTGGTGTTTTCGGCCAATGCGATGGCTGCCGAAAAACTGAAGATGGGTATCGAAGCGGCTTACCCACCGTTCAACAATAAAGATGCCAGCGGCCAGGTGGTCGGCTTCGACAAAGACATCGGCGACGCCCTGTGCGCCAAGATGCGGGTCGAATGCGAAGTCGTCACCTCTGACTGGGACGGCATCATTCCGGCACTGAACGCCAAGAAATTCGATTTCCTGGTTTCCTCGCTGTCGATCACCGAGGAACGCAAGCAGGCCGTTGATTTCACCGACCCGTACTACTCGAACAAACTGCAATTCATCGCACCGAAGAACGTCGACCTGAAAACCGACAAGGACTCGCTCAAAGGCAAGATCATCGGTACTCAGCGCGCCACCCTGGCCGGCACCTGGCTTGAGGACAATTACGGCAACGACGTCACCATCAAGCTGTATGACACTCAGGAAAACGCCTACCTGGACCTGACCTCCGGTCGCGTCGATGCGATCCTCGCCGACAAATACGCCAACTACGACTGGCTGAAAAGCGACGCCGGCAAAAACTACGAGTTCAAAGGCGAACCGGTGGTAGCCAGCGACAAAATCGGCATCGCCGTGCGCAAGGGTCAGGACGAGCTGCGTAACAAGCTGAATGCCGCATTGAAAGAAATCGTCTCTGACGGCACCTACAAGAAGATCAACGACAAGTACTTCCCGTTCAGCATCTATTGATTCTGACTGGCCTGACCGGCGCCGCTTTCTGACGGTGCCGGTCCTTGGCAATGCCTGCGGCAACTTGAATAGAAATCCATGACTATCGACCTCTACGGATTCGGCCCGGCGCTCGCCGCTGGTGCGCTGATGACCGTCAAACTGGCCCTCTCGGCGTTATGCCTGGGACTGGTGCTCGGCCTGCTCGGCGCCTTGGCCAAGACTTCCCCGTACAAGCCGTTGCAATGGCTTGGCGGCACCTACTCGACCCTGGTTCGCGGTATCCCGGAATTGCTCTGGGTGCTGTTGATCTACTTTGGCACGGTCAACCTGATGCGTGCCCTGGGCGAGTTTTTCGGCAACCCCGATCTCGCGCTCAATGCCTTCGCCGCCGGCGTGATTGCCCTCGGCCTGTGCTTCGGCGCCTATGCCACCGAAGTCTTTCGCGGGGCGATTCTGGCGATCCCCAAGGGTCACCGTGAAGCCGGCGTGGCACTGGGCTTGTCAAAGTTGCGGATTTTCACCCGGCTGATTCTGCCGCAGATGTGGCGCATCGCCCTGCCGGGCCTGGGCAACCTGTTCATGATCCTGATGAAGGACACCGCGCTGGTGTCGGTGATCGGCCTGGAAGAAATCATGCGTCACGCGCAAAACGGCGTGACCATGACCAAGCAGCCGTTCACCTTCTACATGGTCGCAGCCTTCATGTACCTGGGCCTGACAATTCTCGCCATGACCGGCATGCACCTGCTGGAAAAACGCGCCGCTCGCGGCTTCGCGAGGAACACGCAATGAACTGGGAAGTCATCATCAAGTGGCTGCCGAAACTGGCGCAGGGCGCGACCCTGACCCTGGAACTGGTGGCCATCGCCGTCGTCCTCGGCTTGCTGCTGGCGATTCCGCTGGGCATCGCCCGCTCGTCGCGCCTGTGGTACGTGCGCGCACTGCCTTACGCGTACATTTTCTTCTTCCGTGGCACGCCGTTGCTGGTGCAGCTGTTTCTGGTCTATTACGGCCTGGCGCAGTTCGATGCGGTCCGCGCGAGCGCGATGTGGCCGTACCTGCGCGATCCGTTCTGGTGTGCCACCGCCACCATGACCCTGCACACTGCGGCCTACATCGCCGAGATCCTGCGCGGGGCGATCCAGGCCATCCCGAAGGGCGAGATCGAAGCCGCACGGGCACTGGGCATGTCGCGCCCCACGGCGCTGTTCTACATCGTCCTGCCACGTGCCGCGCGCATCGGCCTGCCGGCCTACAGCAACGAAGTGATCCTGATGCTCAAGGCCAGCGCCCTGGCCAGCACCGTGACCTTGCTGGAACTGACAGGCATGGCCCGCACTATCATTGCCCGGACCTACCTGCCCGTGGAGATCTTCTTCGCGGCCGGCATGTTCTACCTGTTGATGGCCTACATTCTGGTGCGTGGCTTCAAGCTGCTGGAGCGCTGGTTGCGCGTCGATGCCTGCCAGGGACGCTGATCGGCCGGTGCTTGCGGGCGAACAGTTGCTCGCCCGCTTCAAAGCGCTGGACGAGTTCCTGAGCGAACACCAGGCACTCTGGCGACCGCGTCCGTTTACCCATCGGCAACTGCCGTGGGAAACGGCCTATCCCGAACTGGCAGATTGGCTACGCCAGCGTTCGCTGGAAGACGCGGAAAACAGCCATAACCATCCTGAGCACCTTCTGGCGCCCGCACCTTTTTCAGGACTGGCCGCGCGGGCCATTGCCCTCAGCGCTGTAGGCAACCTTCCCGTTCATACGACTGAGCCTGCAACCCGACGACTGAATGTCGACGTGCCCGGGCGTAAATGGCAGCAGATCGAAGCCTTCGCCGGTTGCCTGCAATTTGCCGAAAAAACCCGACACTGGCTGGACTGGTGCTCGGGCAAAGGTCATTTGGGCCGACGCCTGCTGCAAGCCGACCAACAACTGACCTGCCTGGAATATGACCCGGCGCTGATCGCCAGCGGTCAGGCGCTGAGTCAACACCATCACCTCGCAGTCAATCATCTTCAACAAGACGTGATGGCCGCCGATGCGACGGCGCGTCTGAGCACCGATCAGACACCGGTCGCCCTGCACGCCTGCGGCGATCTGCATGTACGATTGATGCAACTGGCCAGCGCGGCCGGCTGTAAACAACTGGCCATTGCGCCGTGCTGTTATAACCGCATCAGCGCTCGCCAGTACCAGCCGTTGTCCGACGCAGCTAAAGGTTCCGGCCTACAGCTTTCCCTCGACGATCTGGCCCTGCCGCTGAGTGAAACCGTCACCGCCGGTGCCCGCGTCCGACGTCAACGCGACACGTCCATGGCCCGCCGACTGGCATTCGACCTGCTGCAACGGCAACTGCGCGGTTGTGATGACTACCTGCCCACACCGTCATTGCCCAGCGCCTGGCTGGATAAACCCTTCGCCGATTACTGCCGCGAGCTGGCGGCGCTGAAAGACTTATCCACAGTCCCGGCGCAGGATTGGGTGGCGCTGGAAGCCTCTGGTTGGGAACGCCTGGCCCAGGTGCGTAATCTTGAACTGCTACGCGGCCTGTTCCGACGCCCCCTGGAGCTGTGGCTGGTACTCGACCGAGCGCTGTTTCTCGAAGAACAGGGTTATTCGGTGCGCTTGGGATTGTTCTGCGAAACCCCACTGACACCGCGCAATCTGATGCTGCTTGCCGAGCGTCGATAACCCCCTCCATTTCGATCAACAGCCTGTGGATAAGTCTGTTGATGAAACTTGATAAAAGCCTTTGGATCCATGGCTTATAGGCCATAAAAGCGCTTGGTCATTTTTTGTTCACATTAAAAAACAGGCGAAAAAACAGCCAGTTGCGATTTGTTGAGAACTGCTCCACAAAATAGGCCGTAAACGCAGCGAAACCACCTCCCGCTGTGCATAAGCATTAATCCGAAAGGTCATAACCAACCTCCACATTCTGAACTATCGTTGCCAGGCGCCAGAAATCTCTGGCGCGTACGGCTCGACCATGGAAGGCCCCGTGCCGCAAAGCTACCCGTCGCCCCCTCGACAGGCCTGCCAATCCCTCCCGTATTTGGCTGCTATGCCCACACACTTTCTGATTGAAGATCGCTACACTCCGCCATCTTGCACGCTGCGACAAACAACCCATGCACCGAGGCCGAGCTGCACGCTCTGCGCAACAGCCGCCCGTGGTGGGCAATTCAGACACTCAAGAATGTGCTGGTTCGCACCTGTCGCTTCAGACCTCACATCGGGCGGAAACAACGTTATGACTCTCGACACCTTGATCCTGCACTGGCGCTCAGAAGTCTCGAACAAGAAAAAACCCGGAAGTCGCATCGGGCTGATCAGCAACATCCTCAGACGAATCAGAAAGAACAACACTCTCAGGTATTTATTCTGGTTCAGGTTTGCCCAGTATCTGAATAGCGGAAATGCGTTCGCGCGGCTCTATGCCAAACGCATGGAGAGGAAAATCAACCTCAAGTACGGGGTCGACATCAGCATTGATGCCGAGATAGGGCCAGGTTTTCGCATCGGCCACCTGCCTGGCGTCGTCATCACCGGTTACATCAAAATCGGGCGGAATTTCTTCATTCGCCAAAACACAACGATTGGCATAAAAACCATGGGCCTGGACGAGTACAACCTGGTGATTGGCGACAACGTCAGCGTCGGGGCGAACAGTTGCATCATCGCCGACAGCCTCTCAATCGGTGACAACGTCACAATCGGAGCCATGTCATTCGTCAACAAAAGCATCCCGGCGGACAGCACTTTTTACAATGCACGATAACCACAGGCTGATCGAAACCAGCCCCGGAGCGCTCAAGCACACACAAGGGCGCGAACCTTGTCAGAGTCCTGCTGAAAAATAGTCAGTAATCAGGGGTTTACAGAACCACGCCAATCGCTATAATCGTCGCCCAACACGCCGGTATAGCTCAGTTGGTAGAGCAACTGACTTGTAATCAGTAGGTCCCGGGTTCGACTCCTGGTGCCGGCACCATACAAAACGAAGCCCCTGCAGAAATGCAGGGGCTTCGTTGTTTCCGGGGTTTGGAAAAACCCGCGCTCCCACCTAAGGCCCTTTGCCAAGAAAAGGAGCGGTTTCTACTTCCAGCATCAGCAACACCATTTCCGTCAATTCGGCGTCGGACTTCTGTCCGGCATAGAGGTCATGGAGTGCTTTGGCAAAGGGAATGCGCAGGTCCTGGTTTTCTTCGCGGGCGCTGTCGCTGTATTGCATGAGTTCGCTGATGGCGCGCATCACGGCCGCTTGCCACCGAGCGGTGGTCCTAAGACCATCGCCGGTGATTGCAATCAACTTATCCTCCGTCAGTTGGCGAAGGGCTGGTTCCCGCAACGGCTTAAGCGGCTTTGGGTTGCGAGTGTTCTTTGACATACCGGACGATACTCAGCGTTTCCTGCCGGAACTGCTCGTAGTCGATCTGCTGGGCGTTAATAAAGGTGCTGCCCATCATGGTCAGCGACCCCATAAAGCTGGCTTCGGAAATTTCCTCGTCAGTCGCGCCAAACAAGCGCGCGGCTTCGGTATGGAACAGGGCGCAATACTTACAACGAGTCGCCCCGGACACTGCCAGACCTATCAACTCCTTGTACTTGTTAGGAATCTTGGTTTCTGCCAGCCAGAAATCCTTGGCTACGACCCAGAATCCGTTCGCTGCACCTTCCGGCATCTGCTTGATCCACTCCGGTACCTGACCCAGGGTCTGCTCAATTTCCCGATAGGTATCACGAATGGCCATTTGGCACCTCCTTACCTCTCTGGAGACATCTACACCAGAGGTACAACTTAGTTTAGTTCGCTGGCGGCCATGCCAGAGCCGGCAGCAGGACAACTCCAGCAACGAATTCTTAAATATCGTAGAAACAACAGGATGGATTTAGACTTTTTTGGCGCAATGACGGACCACTAAATGCTTGGAGTTATCAAACAAAGCCCCCGCAGTAATGCGAGGGCTTTGTTGTTTTCGGAGTTTGGAAAAGCAGGTCTTAGTGACCCGCGCTCTGACCGCCATCGACGTGCAGGATTTCGCCGGTGACGAATCCGGCGGAGTCCAGATACACAACGGCCTGGGCGATGTCGCTGATCTCGCCCATGTGCCCGACCGGGTGCAAATTGCCCAGCGCTTCGTGGGTTTCTTCGGCGTGCATTGGCGTTTTGATGATGCCGGGGCTGACCGCGTTCACGCGAATGCCACGCTTGGCGTATTCGATGGCCAGGGATTTGGTTGCGGCGTTGAGGCCACCTTTGGTCAACGACGCCAGTACCGACGGCACGCCGTCGACGGCGTGGTCTGTCAGGCTGGTGGTGATGTTGACGACGTGGCCGCGGCCTTGTTTTTCCATCTGCGCGATGGCGAGTTGGGTGATGTAGAAGAAACCATTCAGGTTCACCGACAGCACAGCAGCGTAGTCTTCGTGGGTATAGGCGGTGAACGGCTTGGCGACGAAGATCCCGGCGTTGTTGACCAGGGTGTCGACACGGCCAAAACGTGCGATCGCTTCACGAATCACGCGCTCGGCAATCGCCGGGTCGCCGATATCGCCCGCCACGGTCAGGATGTCCGGATCGGTGGACGGTTTGATCGAACGCGAAGTGGCAACCACCCGGTAATCGAGATCACGAAAGGCCTTGACCATGCCTGCGCCGAGACCTTGGGATGCGCCGGTAATAACAATGACTTTTTTCGAATTGCTCATGATGAACCTCTACAAAATAATGGAGTTTTAAACGTGATCAATCAGGCTTCAGCGGGGGCCTGCGCCATTTGCCTCAGCATCTGTTCGTAGTACTCGACCGATTGCGAACCGGACACCAGGTGACGACCGTTGAGGATCATGGCCGGTACCGAATTGATGCCGTGATCGCGGTAAAACGCTTCAAGCTCACGCACCTCCGTGGCAAACGCTCCGGACGCCAACACCTCACGCGCACGGGCCGCATTCAGACCCGCTTCAGCCGCCAGGCGGACCAGCGTCTCGCGATCGCTCGGGTTCTGGCCGTCGCTGAAGTAAGCGCGCAGCAAGCCTTTCTTCAGTTCAATCTGCCGCCCTTCCTGCAATGCCCAGAACAACAGGCGGTGAGCATCAAAGGTGTTGTAGAAGTGGCTGCGTTTCTCCAAATCGAACGTGAAACCGATGGCTTGACCACGGGCGATCTGCATCGCTTTGCCGGCCGCGATGTCCTCGGCGCTGCGCCCGTATTTGCGCATCAGGTGCTGGACCGCGTTCTCACCTTCAGCCGGCATGTCCGGGTTCAACTCAAAAGGCTTGAAGGTCAGCTCGACCGGAACTTCCCCAGCCAGATTCTCGATAGCTAGCTCCAGCGCCGTCACACCCAAGGCGCACCACGGGCACACCACATCGGAGATGAAATCGATGGTGACGGGCTGCCTCATGACTGCCCCTCTGCCAGTTGCTTTCGATATTGGGTGGTGGTGATCCCGGCATAGCCCCAGTTATCGGTGTCGACTTCTTCGATCACGATGTGGGTCAGGTCCGGGCGTTTGTTGAGGACCCGCTCCAGGGTTTCAGTGATTTCGGCGATCACCTGAGCTTTCTGCTCCGAGGTAACGCCATCGCGGGTAATGCGTACGCTGACGAAAGGCATGACGACTCTCCAGTGACCTTCCCTTCGGGATGATGGGCAGGTGGTGGAGTCGACTGTATGGCGTTGCCTTGGCGGGATAAAGATGGGTTCAAGCACATCATTAGTGACGTGATGTAATGAATATGGGCAGGATATTGATATGTCTAAACCGGCTTTCCGCCCCTGAAAAACCCTGGAAGAACGCTGGTTTTGAGCGTGTTTATGGGCCATATCCAATGCCCGGTTCACTCGCACTGATAGGGTCGTCGCCAGGTTTTTCGAAATTATGAAAATTATGGCTGGGCAATAATTATTGCCCAGCCATAATTTTCACTAAAACTCCCCCGACCAAAGCTTCCAATTCGCCACGCTTGCGGCCCTTCTCCATCCACTCCGACCAACCCCTCTTCCGCGTCAACAGCGGCGTCCCGATCCGCGAAGCCCTGTCCCACGTTTCCGACTTGCTCCACCTCTCCAAACTGCTGGCCGAAGACGCGGCGATGGAGCGCAATACGGACCGCTATGCCTGGGCGTCGCACTATTTGCAGGAGATGAGTAAGGCGGTGATCGATGACGTGGTGAAGGTGTTGGGCGCGCCAGGTAACAACCGCAGCCAGTAACATCGCTGTCTGAACCTGATCCGCACGCAAGAAAAAGCCCCGAACCAGTCGGGGCTTTCTCATTTCGGCCTTGTATCAGGCCTCAACCACGCATCCGATCATCAGAAGATGTTGATCGGGTAATCCACGAACACACGGACTTCGTTGCCGCTGACGTTGTAGTCGCTGGATTTCTGCGACACGCGCAGGACCGAGCTGCGCACTTTTACGCTCAAGTCTTTGGCCGGGCCGCTTTGGACCACGTACTTGAACTGGTTGAAGATTTCGCGCTCGGTACCGCCGGTGCTGGTGGCGGTGGTGATGTTGTCGCCACGCACGTACGCCACGTTGTAGGTCAGGCCAGGCACACCGAAAGCGCCGAAGTCGAGGCCGTAGCCCAGCTGCCAGCTGCGTTCGTCTTCAGCGTTGAAGTCGGACCAGTAAGAGTTGGCGAGGTAGATGGTGTTGCCACCGTCACCGACACGACCCTGTTCTTTCTGATAGCCGCCGTACGGGTAGCCAAGATTGCTGTCGCCAGTGCTGCGCTGGTGCGCGAGGGTGAACGAGTGCGGGCCGGTGACGAAGGTCGCTGCCAGGCTCCAGATTTTGTTGTCCTGGCCTTCGGTTTTGTTATCAAGGGCGTAGGACTTGTCCAGCTTGGTCTGGTAGCCGTTGAAGTCGAAGGTCAGGGACTGATCGGTGGCCAGCGGGAACACGTAGTTCAGGTTCACGTACTGTTTCTTCAGAACGTCTTCTACGTTGGACGCGTAGAACGCACCTTTGAATTGTTCGGTGAACTGGTAGCGACCGCCCAAGACGTTGATCGACTTCAGGCCACCGCTGTCACGACCTTCGGCGCTCTTGCGCGATTCGGCGGTGAAACGGCCAGCGTTCAGCTCCAGGCCTTTGATCTCCTTGGAGGTGATCAAGGTGCCAGTGTAGCTTTCAGGCAGCAGGCGCGAGTTGTCGTAGTTCAGCACCGGCAGCTCCGGCATCTGGTCGCCATAGGTCAGCACGGTGTTGGACAGGCGGAATTTTACCGCCGCGCCAGCCTTGGCCAAGTCATCGGCAGCTTCGCCGCTGTCGCCTTGCTTGAAGAAGTCGATACCGCCGGCGCCACTACGACCCTTGCCGCCATCGAGGCGCAGGGCGTACAGACCGAAGGCATCAACGCCGACACCCACGGTGCCTTGGGTGAAACCCGAGGAGAAGGTGCCAATGGCAGCTTGGCCCCACTCGGCCTTGTCTTCTTTACCGTTCTTGTAATCACGATTGATGTAGGCGTTGCGCAACAGCACTTTCAGGCTGCTGTCTTCAACAAAACCTTTGGACTCCGCCTGGTCGTTAGCCATGGCTTGAGTGGCGCTAAAAATCCCCAGAGCGATCAGACCGATCCGCTTATTCAACATGTTATTTTCCTTATTACGGGTTGATACGCGCTGTGACCGCTGGCTGAAATGGCTGCTATTGCGCTCTTTTTTCACTCCAAAACAAAAGGCCCACCCACGCAAAAGCGAGGCAGGCCCTTATTATTTTTTGGAGTCGTGGCGGTTGGCCACAGGCGTTGGGACGAATCCTAGCCGCGCCCTTAAGCATGTGTCAATTTCGTGAATCTTCTGTAATTAGGCGAAAATCGTCTAAGAACTTACTGCTCAGCGATCGCCAATTGCACTGTGTGGCTGTCCACAAACTGCTCGAAATGGGTGACTTTACCGTTCGCCAAAGTCCACAAATGCGCGACTCGGGCGTTCATCGGACGACCCGTGGCCTTGTAGATTCCGCTGTAATTTCCATAGGCGAATACCTTGTCGCCCTGCGCGACATAGCTCTCGACCTTGAACTGAAAATTTTCCCATTCAGTGCCCAGTCGCTTGAAGACATTCTCGACGATGGCGTCGAAACCAACGTACGTCCCCGCATACGGAAACCCCGCCGATTCGGTCCACTGTGCATCAGTGGCTAACGCTGCGGCGGTGTTGCGCGCGTTCTCCTGGGAGTTGGCACCTTCATAGGTGCTTTTGATCAGGCTCAGGTTATCCATGGGTCGCTCCGCGTAGTCGATGAGATCAGTGAGCACAACCGTCCAGGCCACAGGCTTGAACCGGGGAAGTGGATTCGTTCGGATGGGCGACGACTGATTGGCTCAACCAGGCCGCAAATGCTTCAGGCTTACCGAGCCATGGACTGATGTCGACCACGGTGAATTGATCGTCCTGCTCCAGCACCAATGTCGGGAAGCCCTGGCCGCCAACCTGCGCCAACAGTGCGCGGCTTTTCTTGATGTGGTCTTGGGTTTCGTTCGCCAGTGCGTCCTTGAACTCGCGCTTGAAGGACTCAGCTTCCAGGCCAATCGATGCGGCGAGTTCCAGCAACACCGCTTCATCGGCAATCCGCCGACCTTCCACGTAGTGCGCGCTCTGCAAACGCCCCAGCAGTTCCAGCCCACGTCCGGCGAGTTGTTCAGCGGCCAGCACGGCAGCAATCGGTGGCGCGGAATCAAACACGGCGGTGTGATCGCGCAACAGGCCTTCGAAATACGCCTCACCAAATGGCTGCCCGGTGTACTCGGTGATGCGTCGGTCGTGAGGCATCACGTAATCACGCAGTTGAGGTGAAACCGTCTGCCGGTTGGCGCCGGTCATCATGCCGCCGCCATGGGCGATCACCGGCAAAACAGCCTGCGCCGCTTGCACCAATGGTTTGGCGCCGTAGCACCAGCCGCACAGTGGGTCGTAGATGTAATGAAGGGTCGCGGTAGACATGGAAAGCTCCAGCAAAGTCGTAGGAATTCGATGCCGGCAGACTATTCCTATGACGGAGAGGGAAAAACGCCGTAATGGCTTTTAGTCTGTTTCGCAGATCGGTCAAATGGTGTGTTTGGGCTACGACAGGCTGGACCAAACCTGAACCCGCTTTTCCAAGGGCAAAAAAAAGCGCTGCCATCCGGGCAGCGCTTTACCAATCCTTTGCTTTCTATCCTTCAATCACATCCCACAAGGCTTCAAGTTCTGCCTCACTGAATAAACCAGCGGGATAACGCTCGATCATCATCCTGCGCGGGTCAGGTTCTCTGACCTGTCGCGTTCCGTTGGATTTCAACCATTGCGCCAGCACCTGAAGCGATTCGCCATTCATTGCCAAGGGATGCGATGTCCGCTCGCTGACCATATTCATTTCCGGCGCTCTCTCCTGGTTCGTGAGCGGCTAACTTATCCAAGGTTTATGACAGAACAACGCGGTTCTACATTCCCGAGAATTGCTCTCAGACAGATACAAGAGCTATGCCAAAGTGCCTGCCAGGCCAGCATGTGGATATAAAAAAACCCGCAGTCCATAGGAGCTGCGGGTTAGATAAGGGGTCACCCACATGAACCGGATAAAACGCGGATCAATCCAGCGCCACCGATTGTTACAACTTCACTCAACCTTTGTGCGGTGCCGGCTGTTGTTGGGTAAGGCAATGGATGTTACCGCCACCCAGTAACAGTTCACGCCCCGGCACCATCACCACTTCGTGCTGCGGGAACAGGTTCTGGAGGATTTCCTTGGCTTGCGCGTCCAGCGGATCGTCAAAGCTCGGCGCAATGATGCCGCCGTTGACGATCAGGAAGTTCACGTAGGAGCCGGCCAGGCGCACAGAAGGGTTACGCTCCTGAGTACCGTCTACCGGGTCGACACCGGCGCACTCTTCCTCGGTCGCGTAAAGCGGCCCCGGAATCGGCATTTTGTGCACCTTAAATGGGCGGCCCTTGGCGTCCTTGGTGCTTTGCAAGACCTTCATTGCAGCCTGGCAACGCGGGTAGTTCGGATCCTGCGGATCGTCGGTCCAGGCTAACAGCACTTCACCGGGACGCACATAGCAGCAGAAGTTATCGACATGACCGTCGGTTTCGTCGTTGAACAAACCGTCCGGCAGCCAGATGATTTTATCCACAGCCAATTGTGCGCTCAGCACCGCTTCGATGTCGGCACGGCTCATGTGCGGATTGCGATTACGATTCAACAGGCATTCTTCAGTGGTGATCAGCGTGCCTTCGCCATCGACGTGGATCGAACCGCCTTCGAGCACGAAACCCTCGGTGCGGTAACGTGGGCTGCGCTCGATCTCGAGGATCTTGCCGGCCACTTGCGAGTCACGATTCCACGGCGAATACAGACCGCCATCAAAGCCGCCCCAGGCGTTGAAGTCCCAGTCGACACCACGGACTTCGCCGCTGTTATTGATGACGAAGGTCGGGCCGGTATCACGGACCCAAGCGTCGTCGCTGGACATCTCGACGAGGCGGATATTCGGCACGTCCAGACGCGCACGGGCGTTTTCGTACTGGGCCGCCGAGACGGCAACGGTCACCGGTTCAAAACGCGCGATGGCCTTGGCCACCGCAACGTGAGCGGCTTGCGCCGGCTTGCCACCCAGGCGCCAGTTGTCCGGGCGCTCCGGCCAGACCATCCAGGTCTGGGTTTGGGTTGCCCACTCGGCGGGCATGTAAAAACCGTCAGCGCGAGGCGTGCTGTGCAAAGTAGTCATAGTGATCAGGACTCCAGGGAACCGTCGAGGGTTTTGATTGCGCCATACAGGTTTGGACGACGGTCACGGAACGAACCCCAGGCGCTGCGGATGTGCTCCAGTTCGTCGAGGTCGAAGCTCTGAACCAGTACGCCTTCTTCGGTTTCGTTGAGCTCCTGGACTTTCTCGCCGAACTGGTTGGCGATGAACGAGGAGCCGTAGAAGGTGATGTCGTAGCCGTCCTGCTCTTCATTGCCGATACGGTTGCTGGCGATCAGCGGCATCAGGTTGGCGCCGGCATGGCCTTGTTGGACGCGCTGCCAGTGGTCGCGGGACGAAATGCTCTTGTCGTGCGGTTCGCTGCCGATGGCGGTTGGGTAGAACAGGATTTCCGCGCCTTGCAACGCCATGCTGCGGGCGCATTCCGGGAACCACTGATCCCAGCAGATGCCCACGCCGATTTTCGCGTAACGGGTGTTCCAGACTTTGAAGCCGGTATCGCCCGGGTTGAAGTAGTACTTTTCATGGTAGCCAGGACCGTCCGGGATGTGGCTTTTACGATAAATCCCGAGGTTGCTGCCATCGGCATCGATGATCGCGATGCTGTTGAAACGTGCGCGACCCGCCAGTTCGAAGAAGCTGATCGGCAGCACGACTTGCAGTTCTTTGGCGACTTTCTGGAAATGCTTGATGGCCACGTTGTCTTCAACTGAAGTGGCCAGCTGCAGGTAATCCGGGTTCGGCTTCTGGCAGAAGTACGGGGTCTCGAACAGTTCCTGGATCAGGATGATCTGTGCGCCTTTGGCTGCGGCCTCACGGACCAGCTTCTCAGCGGTCTCGATGTTGGCTTCAAGGTCCCAGGAACAAGCCATCTGGGTAGCGGCGACGGTAACGATACGGCTCATGAATCATCTCCCGGGCGGGTTCAGAGGGTCGATTGTGGCATCGACCGATGACAGAAATGGGAACGGCCAGGCGCGGTGATCTACGCCGTTGCGTTAGGCGACTTTATAACCGATAAAAATCGGCTTTTAAAGCGATATATAATCGCTGAGTCGAAAATAATCCTTTAAATCCCGATATCAATCGAACTTATCGCAATCCCGTGGGAGTGTGTTTAGAGGCCTTCGTCCAGCACCTTCGACAAGGTATCGACAAAGAAATCCACACTGTGTCGCGTGGTCACCATCGGTGGTTTGATCTTGAGAATGTTCAAGTAATCGCCGGTCGGCTGCATGAAAATGCCCAATTCGCGCAAGCGGTCGCACAACGCCGTGGTTTCTTCCGTGGCCGGTTCCAGGGTTTCGCGGTTGCGAATCAACTCCACGCCCAGATAGAAACCGGAGCCATGCACCGCGCCTACCAAAGGATGACGCTCGATCAACGCCTCAAGCCGCTCCTTGAAATACCCGCCAACGATCCGGGCGTTTTCCCAGAGTTTCTCTTCCTTCATCACATCCAGCACCGCCATGCCGATGCGGCAACTGACCGGGCTGCCGCCTGCCGACGAGAAGAAATAGCCTTCTGCCTCCAGCGCCTCGGCGATTTCGCGACGGGTAATGACCGCGCCCAATGGCTGGCCGTTGCCCATACCTTTGGCCATGGTGATGATGTCCGGCACTACGCCCTGCTCTTCAAAGCCCCAGAAGAACTTGCCCATGCGACCGTAGCCGACCTGCACTTCATCGGCGATGCACACGCCACCTTGGGCACGGACCAGCGCATACACCTGTTTCAGGTAACCCGGTGGCAGAGAGATTCCACCGGCGTTGCCGTACACCGGCTCGCAGATAAAACCGGCCAGTTGTCGCTTCTGCTCGGCAATCTTCGCCAGGTTGTGTTCGACGCTGCGCACGTAATCCGGCGCGCTGTCGAGGCCACGGAACTCGCCACGATAGGTGTTCGGCGCCGTCACCGGGTGCACCCAGTCCGGACGACTGCTGAGAGCCTTGGGGTTATCTGCAATTGAAGTCGACACCGCATCGGCGGCCACCGACCAGCCGTGATACGCCTCAAGCACGCTGAGCATGTCGCGACCGCCGCTGTAGGCCCACGCCAGACGAATCGCCAGGTCATTGGCCTCGGTACCGCTGTTGACCAGAAACACCCGATCCATCGAGTCCGGCGCCAGCGCCAGCAGGCGCTCGGAAAATTCGGCGATGGCCGCGTAGTGGAAACGCGAGTTGGTGTTGAGCAACGACCACTGGCGGCTGGCCTCGGCGGCCATGCGCGGGTGGCCGTGACCGAGCACCGCAACGTTGTTGAGCATGTCCAGGTAGGAGCGGCCCTGCATGTCGATCAGATGATTGCGCCAGCCCCGCTCGATGCGCGGCGGATCGACGTAATAGTGTTTTTGCGAGCGGGCAAAACTCGCATCGCGGCGTTCCAACAAAGTATGCGGATCAAGTTCGGCCTCTGCGTCGCAAGCCAGCCCCAACAACGCCGCGGGCGATGGGCACAACGCCTGCCAGGCAGATGCGCGGGACGGTGAGCAAAACAGTGGTGGATTCAGTTCCGCGCCACGGCTGAGCTGAACCCTCAACGCTCCGCTGACTTCACCCAGCACCTGCCCTTTGAGCACGGCCGCACCGGTGTGCAGCGAGGGATGGACACCCCACAGGCGCACACTCAATTGTGAGCTGTCCAGTTGCACGCGGCCGTCGGCGCTCAGGTGCACGACACCGGCAAAGGGCGCTTCAACCGTTGTGCCCTGTGGCACCTGCAAGTCAACGTGCAGCGGGCACGTGTCCGGCTCGACGGCACTGTCCGGACGCGTCTGCGATAAACGGTATTGCCCGTAACGACTGGCCGCCAAACCATGGGCTGCCGCCGCTTCGACCAACAGACGTTGATCGATGCCGTCCTGCTCCCAGTTGCCCGCTTCGAAATGCGGGCTCAAGACACCGAGGTCGATCAAGGCAAACTCGCGGCCGACCAGGCTCGGCAGCAATGGCGCAAAACCCTGACTGGCAATTGCCGGCAACGACTGGCCGACCGCTATCAGAATCGCCGCTTCCATCAGTTCAAATGGCACTGAAGTCGCAACGCGGAAAATCTCCCACTCGTGGTTCAGATTGTCGCGGCTGTACTGATTCTGCGGATCGATGCTGACCTGTTGCTCACCGCTGAGCACCAGCACCGCTGCACGCGCGACGATCAGCGGCCACAGCGCCAGCAACTCTTCGTGCTTCAGCGGATTGACCGCGTGATAAGCCTGCACCGCCGGCAAAATGCACAGTGGATCGCCATCGGCATGGTGCAGCAGCGCAGCGCAGGTCACCGACAGATCGGTAATACGCCAGGTACGAATCAGATCGCCAAAATCGATGACGCCCTGCAACCGCCAGTGACGCTGCTTATCCCGTTTCCAGACCACATTGTCATCGGTGATGTCCATGTGAATCGCCTGCACCGGCAACTTCCCCATCAGCGGCTGCAAACGCCGCTCGGCCTGTTGCGCGGCCTCGGCGATCAATGTTCGTTGCCGCTCATCGCTGATCACCGGCAGCAGGTGATTGATCAACGCATTGGCGTGCCGGGCATCCCACTGCAAGGCACGCTCAAGCCCCGGATGCTCGAACCCGGCCAGCGCCAGATCCATTTCGCCACAGAGTTGGCCGAGGCCGGCAACCAGTTCATGGCCAAGGTGCTTGAGGTGGGTCAGCGATTGACCTTCGATGTAGTCGAGCAAACGCACATGCAGTGCTTGCCCGGCGAGTTCCAGGGTCAGCAGGTCCTCGCCGTTTTTCGCCGGAATCACCCGTGGCACATGTAAACCCGGCTGCGCGCCCAGGTGTTTGAGAGCCGCATGCTGGGCGTGCAGTTCCAGCGCCGCGTAGTCACCCCGGCAGATTTTCAAGACGAAACGGCCCTGGTCGCTGTCGAGCCGGTAGTTGAGATCCTGCTGGCTGCCCAGCGACTGCAACGTCCCGCTCAGGCCGTAGTGTTCGCGCAACAGCTCCAGCGCTTGCTGCACGGTGACTTGCGGGCTGGGCAGACTGGCACGGTGAATCAACGTGGCGAGCGACATACAACGACCCCTGGAATTTTTATAAGGCGTCTATATCGCCACTGCTGACCGCGATACGCAACCCCCTTATACCGGTCGGTGATGGATAACGGCGGGAGGCTTCAAGCCACGCCACACAGCGGTGAACTTTCCCACGAAACGTGTCGAACCCGAGGAATGTTCGGCGCGTTCTCACGCCCCTAGGCTGCCTCCCATGGACAGGGAAGCCCGCCGCACATGCCAGAACGCTCATACCCGCTGACGTACAAAGAACAGCTGCGCCGCCGTATTTTGCAGCCGCCGCCATCACCCAACCTGTATCCGCCGATTGCCGATTTGCCGGTGAATCGACCCGCTGATCCCGCCCCCAACAAACCGCTGGGCTGCGTTTTCGCCAAATCCTGCAAGTTGCCGGACGGCATCATCAATTACGCCAATCCGTCCGGTTTCGTGCCGCTGGATTCGTTGAAGGATTACGGAAACTTCGCCCTACTGGGCGGGCGAAAGACCGACAGTCCTGGCGCCGTGCAGCTCAAGAAAATCAGTGGCAGTGCATTGCCAATCGGCCTTGGCGGCCTTGCTCTGGGCGGGTCATCGGTCAGTGATATCACAGCAGTCGGTGGCACTGTTGCCGCCCGTTTGCTAACCGGTCTGGTCGCCCTGTTCTGGCCCTCCGAGCTGGGCGACAGCGCCCTCTATAGCGAAGAGCAACTGCGCTCGCTTGAACACGCCAACTCACGGGTGCGCCTGCGCATCGAGCAACAGCCTGACGGCACCCTCAAGGGTTACGGCTTCTACACCGGCAACAACGCCGAATGGCAACGGATCCCGGTCATTCAGTTCCAGACACGCGAAGCCCGACAGGTCGCCGTATTCGGCGAAGGTCTGGAACTGATCTGGACCCCGGCTATCGACCCAGCAGACACCCTCGGCATTCCCGCACTGGAGGCCGCCCCGCAAGCGCCGAACATCTGGGTCTATCCTCCGACCGAGGCGAGCAACAGCATTCTGGTAAACCCGATTTATCCACCGGAGTATCAGGATTTCATCCTGGTGTTTCCTGCGGATTCCGGGGTTAGACCGCTTTATGTGGTGGTGAGTGTTCGGCCTGGAGATCACCAGTACCATCAGAAACCTACATTTCTGCCTGCCTTTCCTGACGCTGTTCGTGCCCCACCGAAAACCCCCATTCGAGGGGGCGGCAGACTTCGACCACGCTGGAAGGAGCCTCATAGCTATATCTACGAGTGGGACTTCGAACGGGGCAAAGTAGAGAAATACACCAAACGTGGAAAACATCTTGGCGAGTTCGACCCGATTACCGGGGAACGCACCAAAGACGCCGATCCAAAAAGATGGATAGAACCATGAAACATTTAATTCTAGTGGTACCGCACGGTAGCGACTCAATTTCGGCAGAGATCGAACTCAACGTGACCGTAGCTGAGCTCCAGCCCGTTATGGGTTGGGAAAATGAGAACGACTACCTGTATGACTACAAACTCACTGCTCAACAAATAAGCGGCATTGAGAGGCTTATCTCACAATCTCTGCCAAGGAATGTTGAGCTCTATCTTTCTTGTGACGCGTAAAGCCCGCTTACCGGGCTTCGGTTGAAACGCTTCGCACCTAATAAACGCTACGCTTGGTAATTACTACTCATGCGCCGAATTGCATTTTCAGACAAAAAAGTCCGCAACATCCCACGCCGCCTTCGCGCTCTTGCTGCCTGGGCGGCCAGCTATGAAGGTTACTTTCCGGACGAGCTTCCCGTGGAACAAGGCTACGCAAACCGAAAAATTCCGGTCCTGGAAACCTTGGTTGAAGGGAAACAAACCACCTTCGCCATTCAAAAGGAATGCGCTCAACAACTCATCTATGCCGCCCATCACCTGCTTCAAGCCAGACCCGAAGACACCATCAACTGTCGGATAGTCGCGTCAATCATCACACCTGACATGTTTTCCAGCGAAATTTGCATTTTCACCGACATGAGCCGTTATCGCGGTCATGTATTGCCATTCGACTACGAACATTTCTGCCAGACCCGCATCACCGACAAAAGCCTCACCACCGATTGGGGTTTAATCGTCCCTGCTGGAATGAATGAAGTGGGGTTTCACTTTGTTCACGAGGATGAAGACGGGCAGAAGTTTGAATCCGAGCATTGGTACTTCGGAGAAGTCGATGAAGCGGATGACGGCTCCGAGAAAGAGCGCTGGAGATACAAAACCTTTAAATCCTTCCGCGCTGAAAACCCTAAACTTTTCGGCTAGGACATTTCATTTTTAGGCGAATGCCAGGCCGCCATCGCGGGCAAGCCTTGCTCCTACGGGAATGCTACAGCGATCGCAGGAACATGGTTTGCCCGCAATCCCTCCTCCCGCAGCTCAACAAAACCTCACAAAAACCAAAATCCGACCAACCCCCCTCTTGTGCCGCCCCCCTCCTGCCGACAAGCTATGATCCATACGCATAATCGTTCGACGGAAAAGGCTACTCCACATGCGCATTCTCATCACCGGCGGTGCCGGCTTCATCGGCTCGGCGCTGGTTCGCCACCTGATCCGCCACACTGAACATGAAGTGCTCAATCTGGACAAGCTGACCTACGCCGGCAACCTCGAGTCGTTGAGCAGCATCGCCACCAACACCCGCTATGAATTCGTGCAGGCCGATATCGTCGACCAGGCCACCGTCAGTGCGGTACTGGCGCGGTTCCAGCCGCACGCGATCATGCACCTGGCCGCAGAGTCCCATGTCGACCGCTCCATCGACGGCCCGTCGGATTTCATCCAGACCAACATTGTCGGTACCTACAGCCTGCTGGAAGCCACTCGCGCCTACTGGAACAGCTTGGCGGAGCCTGAGAAAAGCGCCTTTCGCTTTCACCACATTTCGACCGACGAGGTGTATGGCGACCTGCATGGCGTCGATGACCTGTTCACCGAAACCACACCCTATGCGCCGAGTTCGCCGTACTCCGCCAGCAAGGCGGCGTCCGACCATCTGGTCCGCGCCTGGCAACGCACCTACGGTTTGCCGGTGCTGCTGACCAATTGCTCGAACAATTACGGGCCGTTCCACTTTCCCGAGAAACTCATTCCGCTGGTGATCCTCAACGCCCTCGCCGGTAAGCCACTGCCGGTGTACGGCAACGGTCTGCAAGTGCGTGATTGGCTGTTCGTCGAGGATCATGCCCGTGCACTGCTCACCGTGGTGACCAACGGTGTGGTCGGTGAGACGTACAACATCGGCGGCCACAATGAACAGAAAAACATCGACGTAGTCCGCAGCATCTGCAGCCTGCTGGAGGAGTTGGCGCCGCAAAAACCTGAAGGCGTCGCGCACTTCGCCGACCTGATCACTTTTGTCCAGGATCGCCCCGGCCACGACCAGCGTTACGCCATCGACGCCAGCAAAATCGAACGCGAGCTGGGTTGGGTTCCCGAAGAAACTTTCGCCAGTGGCCTGCGTAAAACCGTGCAGTGGTACCTCGATAACCTAGACTGGTGCCAACGAGTCCAGGATGGCAGCTATCAAGGCCAACGCCTGGGTTTCACTGACTTCAAGGACTTGATCGCATGATGAAGGGAATTGTTCTGGCAGGCGGCTCTGGTACCCGCCTGCACCCGATCACACTCGGGGTGTCCAAACAACTGTTGCCGGTCTACGACAAACCGATGATCTATTACCCGATCTCGGTGCTGATGCTCGCAGGCATCAAAGAAATCCTGGTGATTTCCACCCCTCAGGACCTGCCGCAATACCGCAATCTGTTGGGCGACGGCAGTCAGTTCGGGGTGCATTTCAGCTATGCCGAGCAACCGTCTCCAGACGGCCTGGCCCAGGCGTTCCTGATTGGCGAGGAGTTTATCGGTGACGATTCGGTGTGCCTGATCCTGGGCGACAACATCTTTCACGGACAGCACTTCACCGAAAAGTTGCAACGTGCCGCCGAGCACACCGGAGGCGCCACGGTTTTCGGCTACTGGGTCAAAGACCCGCAGCGTTTTGGTGTGATTGATTTCGACGATCAGGGCAACGCGTTGTCGATCGAAGAGAAACCCCTGCATCCCAAATCGAGTTACGCGGTCACCGGCCTGTATTTCTATGACAATTCGGTGGTGGAGATCGCCAAAGCGGTCAAACCATCGGCTCGTGGCGAGCTGGAAATTACCGACATCAACAATGCGTACCTGCAGCGTGGCGACTTGCGCGTCGAGCGGTTCGGCCGGGGTTTTGCCTGGCTCGATACCGGCACCCACGACAGCCTGCTGGAAGCGTCGCAATACGTGCAGACCATCGAGCATCGCCAAGGCCTGAAAGTCGCCTGCCTAGAAGAAATCGCCTACTACCAGGGCTGGATCGATCGCGATCATTTGCTCAAGCACGCCGAATACTTTGGCAAGACCGGTTACGGCCAGTACCTGTTCAGCCTCGCCGGAACACACCAATGAAGGTCATCGCCACCCAATTGCCCGAGATTCTGATCATCGAGCCGAAAGTGTTTGGTGACGAGCGTGGATTTTTCTACGAAAGCTTCAACGCCAGGGATTTTCAGCAAGCGACGGGGCTGAACACAACGTTCGTTCAGGACAACCACTCACGCTCGCAGAAAGGTGTACTGCGCGGCTTGCATTACCAACTGGAAAATACCCAGGGAAAACTGGTGCGGGTCACTGATGGGGAAGTCCTCGACATCGCCGTCGACATCCGCCGCAGCTCAGCGAATTTTGGACGCTGGGTGGGCGTGCGCTTGTCTGCACAAAACCATCGCCAACTGTGGATTCCCGAAGGTTTTGCCCACGGATTCGTCGTGCTGAGCGACTACGCCGAGTTCCTCTACAAAACCACCGACTACTACACCCCATCGGCCGAACGCTGCATTCGCTGGGACGATCCCGATCTGGCCATCGACTGGCAACTCACGCAAACACCACAGCTGTCAGCCAAGGACCAGGCCGGCAAGCTTCTGCGCGAGGCGCAGGTATTTGCATGAGCACGCCCCTGAAAATCCTCATCAGTGGCCAGCACGGTCAGGTTTCCATCGAGCTGCAACGTCGCCTCAAAGGGCTCGGCGAACTGATCGTGCTGGGGCGCGATCGGCTCGATCTGGCATATCCGGAGCAGATCCGTCTGCAGATTCGCGCTTTACGTCCGAATCTGATCATCAATGCCGCCGCACACACAGCCGTCGATCAAGCGGAAAGTGAACCCGAGTTGGCGTTCGCCATAAACGCCACAGCGCCGGGAGTGCTCGCCGAGCAGGCCCTGGAACTGGGTATCCCGCTGATTCACTACTCAACCGACTACGTGTTCGACGGCTGCAAAGCCTCGCCTTATACCGAGACCGACGAACCCCACCCGCTGGGTGTCTACGGCGCCAGCAAACTGGCCGGCGAGCAGGCCATCCGCGCCGTCAACGGTCAGCACCTGATTCTGCGCACCAGTTGGGTCTACTCGAACCACGGGCGCAACTTCCTGCTGACCATGCAACGGTTGCTGCAAGAGAAACCGCACTTGCGCATCGTCGCCGACCAGATCGGCGCACCGACCTGGGCTGGCACCATCGCCACCAGCACGCGCGCTTTGATCGAGCGCTGGCAATCGGGGCAAGCCGGTGCCTGGGGCACTTACCACCTGACCGCTCAGGGCGAAACGTCATGGTTTGGATTTGCTCAAGCCATCGCCGAACATTTACAGGCGCAGCACAAAACCTGCGCCAGCCTGGAGGCGATCCCCAGCCGCGACTACCCGACACCCGCCACTCGCCCACTGAACTCGCGTCTGGATTGCCGCCTTCTGCAACAGCAATGGCAGGTCAGCCAACCCGACTGGCGCGACGCGTTGCGCGAGTGTCTTGCCGAACAAGCCTAGGCATAATGCGCCTGTACCTTCAGGCGCCCGATGCTTATGACCCCAACACTCCCCCGCAGACCCCGCTGGCGCAGCCTGGCGCTGCTCGCCCTGTGCCTGGCGCCGTTGTTGTGGCCCCTGCAGCACCTGGCCGAGCGTTATTACCGCAGCGAGCTGGTTGGACAAAACCGCCAGACGCTGGACCTCTACGTCGCCAACCTGCTGGGGACCCTGCACCGCTATGAAGTCTTGCCGCAGATCCTCGGTGATCTACCGGCCCTACGTGCCGTTCTCGCCGCGCCATATGAGCCGCAGGCCACCGACAACGCCAATCGCCTGCTCAAGGACATCCGCGCCCAGACTGGCGCCGAAGTCATGTACCTGATGGACACCCACGGCAAGACCCTGGCGGCGTCCAACTGGGACAAACACGATAGTTTTGTCGGGCGTAACTTTGCCTTCCGACCGTATTTCAGCGAAGCCATGCAAGGCCGCCTCGGGCGCTTTTTCGGCCTGGGCACGACGTCGGCCAAACGCGGTTATTTCTTTGCCGGAGCCGTGCGCGATGGCGAGCAGATCATCGGTGTGCTGGTGGTCAAGGTCGACCTCGACCACACCGAAAGCCTTTGGGGTAAAACCCCCGAGCAACTGCTGCTGACCGATCACAACGGAGTGGTCATCATCACCTCACGCCCGGAGTGGCGCTTCAGGGCGACCCGACCGCTGACTGACGAAGAACGCCACGCGATCTCTGCCGTCCAGCCCTACCCGACCCGTGATCCGCAACCGCTGAACCTCAACCCGGACGCTTGGCTGATCCAGACTCAGCAGATCGAAGAAACCGGCTGGAGCGTCAGCATCCTCGCGCCCAGAACCTTGATCGACCGCCCCGTGCGCACGGTAGTGGCCATCGGTGGGGCGACGCTGTTGGTGTTGATGTTGCTGCTGGGACTGATGATGCAACGCCGTCGCCACTACTTGCAGCGCATCGCCTTCGAGGCCAAGACCCGCCGCGAACTGGAAGCGCGCGTCGCCGAAAGAACCAGCGACCTCGAAGGGCTCAACCGCCGTCTCAAGCAGGAAGTGCTGGAGCGCGAACAGGCGCAACAGGAGCTGGTGCGCGCCCAGGACGATCTGGTCCAGGCCGGCAAACTCTCGGCGCTGGGCACCATGTCGGCAAGCATCAGTCACGAGCTCAATCAACCGCTGGCGGCGATTCGCAGCTACGCGGAAAACGCCGAAGTGCTGCTTGACCATCAACGCACCGACGATGCCCGCGGCAACCTGAAACTGATCAGCGAACTGACCGGGCGCATGGCCTCGATCATCGCCCACCTGCGTGCCTTTGCCCGTCGCGACCGTCACGCCCCGGAAAGCGTTGCGCTGCAACCGGCACTGGACGATGCACTGGCGTTGCTGGCCAAGCGCAGGCGGGCAATGGAAGTCGAACTGATCCGTGACCTGCCGGCTGCCACGCTGTGGGTCGAGGCCGGCGAAACCCGTCTGCGCCAAGTACTCGGTAACCTGTTGGCCAACGCCCTCGACGCCCTGACCGAAAAAGGCCCGCCCCGTAAACTCTGGTTGAGTGCCGAATCCACCGCCGACGGCGTCAACCTGTACATTCGCGATAACGGCCCGGGGTTCTGCATGGAGGCCCTCGGTCGCGCCGGTGAACCGTTCTACACCACCAAGACCCGCACTCAGGGCCTTGGGCTGGGATTGGCCATTTGCGACACGTTGATGCGCGCCTTCGGCGGTGAACTGTCGTTCGCCAACCACAAGGAAGGCGGCGCCCTGATCACCCTGCGGCTGCGCGCGGGCGCACCCGGTGTAAGTCTGCAACCGTCCGAGGACCGCAGTGAATGAGTAACCTCATAGACAACCGTATCCAGGTGGTGCTGATCGACGACGATCCGCATCTGCGCCAGGCCCTGAGCCAGACGCTGGATCTCGCCGGTCTGAAAATCCTCCCGTTGGCCGAAGCCAAGGGCCTCGCTTCGCGCCTTGAGCGCGACTGGCCGGGCGTGGTGGTCAGTGACATTCGCATGCCGGGCATGGACGGTCTCGAACTGTTGAATGAATTGCACGCCCAGGACCCGGAACTGCCGGTGTTGCTGATCACCGGCCACGGCGATGTACCGCTCGCGGTGCAGGCGATGCGTGCCGGCGCTTATGACTTTCTCGAAAAACCGTTCGCCAGTGACGCATTGCTCGACAGCGTGCGCCGCGCCCTGGCCCTGCGGCAATTGGTGCTGGACAACCGCAGTCTGCGGTTGGCCTTGAGCGATCGCAACGAGCTGAGCACCCGACTGGTCGGGCAATCGGCGCCGATGCTGCGCCTGCGCGAACAGATCGGCGCATTGGCACCGACCAAGGCCGACGTGCTGATCCTCGGTGAAACCGGTGCCGGCAAGGAAGTCGTGGCCCGTGCCCTGCACGACCTGTCGAATCGCCGCAATGGCCCGTTTGTGGCAATCAATGCCGGAGCACTGGCCGAATCGGTGGTCGAAAGCGAACTCTTCGGCCACGAACCCGGCGCCTTTACTGGCGCGCAAAAACGCCGCATCGGCAAATTCGAATTCGCCAACGGCGGCACGCTGTTCCTCGATGAAATCGAAAGCATGAGCCTGGATGTGCAGGTGAAATTGCTGCGCCTGCTGCAAGAGCGGGTGGTCGAGCGTTTGGGGGGCAATCAGCTGATCCCGCTGGACATCCGGATCATCGCCGCGACCAAGGAAGACCTGCGCCAATCGGCCGATCAAGGGCGTTTTCGCGCGGACTTGTACTACCGCCTGAACGTCGCACCACTGCGCATTCCACCGCTGCGCGAACGGGGCGAAGACGCGCTGATGCTGTTCCAGCATTTCGCCAACGAAGCCAGCGAGCGCCATGGCTTGCCACCCCACGAACTGCAACCCGGACAACGAGCCCTGCTGTTGCGCCATTCCTGGCCCGGCAACGTCCGCGAACTGCAAAACGCCGCCGAGCGATTCGCCCTGGGTCTGGAACTGGCGCTGGACAACAGCGTTCCGGATGGCAGTGCTGCGCCGCACAGTACAGTGCTCGGCGGAAATCTGAGCGAGCAGGTGGAAAGCTTTGAAAAGAACCTGATCGCCGCCGAACTGGCGCGCACTCACAGCTCACTGCGCAGTGTCGCCGAAGCGCTGGGTATTCCACGCAAAACCCTGCATGACAAACTGCGCAAACACGGCTTGAACTTCGCCGATGGCGCTGGCACCAACAGCAATGCCGACGAGCTCGATTGAGCCATGCCGACTAACCTTCACCCAAGCGTCCCACACTGCGAGGCCCGTGCATGAACCGCGACAGCCGTCACCTGGAATCCGTCCTCCATCGCGACATTCCCCTCACACGGGATATGGGCCTCAAGGTACTCGACTGGCACGACCGGCAATTACGCCTGCACTTGCCGCTGGCGGCCAACGTCAATCACAAGAGCACCATGTTTGGCGGTAGTTTGTACTGTGGCGCGGTGTTGGCGGGTTGGGGCTGGCTGCATTTGCGCCTGCGCGAAGAAGGCGTCGAGGGCGGGCACATCGTGATTCAGGAAGGTCAGATCAGCTATCCGCTGCCGGTCACTGGCGATGCCATTGCCATTTGCATGGCGCCAAGTGCGGCGGTGTGGAGGAAGTTTTTGGCGATGTACCAACGCTACGGCCGGGCACGGTTGGCGTTGCATACACGGGTCGTCAACGTCGATAGCGATGAGGATGCGGTGACGTTTACCGGGCAGTATGTGCTGCATCGATAAACCCTGTGGCGAGGGAGCTTGCTCCCGCTCGGCCGCGAAGCGGTCGTAATCCGGTAATCGCGTTCCATCTGAATACTCTCGGTGGCTGATATTAGGGTCGCTTCGCGACCCAGCGGGAGCAAGCTCCCTCGCCACAAGGCTGCGGTGTGCTCAGGAGCGAGCCAGTTCCAGCAGCTTCTCGCGCCACGCGGCTTTGGCCGGCAGCGCCAGGAAAAACGCATTGCGCAACGACTCTCGCGCCGGATAGCTGAACGGCTCACCGCTCAACTCCAGCACCTCGCCACCCGCACCTTCGAGCACGCCTTGTGCGGCAGCCGTATCCCACTGGGAGGTTGGTGCCAAACGCGGGTAACAATCCGCCGCGCCTTCGGCCAGCAGGCAAAACTTCAGCGAACTGCCGATATTGGCCAGTTGCAGCTCACCCAGACTGGCACTCAAGCCAGCGAGCAAGCGCTCCTGCTCAGGGCTTGAATGTCGACGACTGGCGACCACGGTGAACGCTTCGCCAGCAGGCAGTACGTCACGGACCTGAATCGGCAGCGGCGCAGCATCCTTGTCGGCACGCCAGGCCCCAAGTCCGGCGCCACCGAAGTAGCAGCGGCCATTGGTCGGCATCGACACTACGCCAAACACCACACGTCCCTGTTCGATCAGCGCGATGTTGACGGTGAATTCTTCACTGCCGGAAATGAACTCCTTGGTGCCATCCAACGGGTCGACCAGCCACCAGCGCTGCCAACCGGCGCGCACCGATTGCGCAATGTCGGCGTCTTCTTCCGAGAGCACCGGGATGCTCGGATCAAGTGCTGTCAGCCCGACCAGAATCAGATGATGAGCGGCGAGATCAGCGGCGGTGACCGGAGAATCGTCAGCCTTGGTGGTCACGTCCGTGCCTGTGCGCCAGAACGGCAGGATGACCTCGCCGGCCTTCAACGCCAACTCGACCACGGGGGCCAGCAAAGGATGAACCTGGGGGAAATCACTCACGGTTGAAACACTCCACGCTGGGTCAATAAATCACGGGCCAGGTACAACGCCGCCAAGGCGCGGCCTTCGGTGAACTGCGGGTTCTGCGCCAGCGCCGCGAGCTCTCGCAGATTGACCCGGTCCACACGCATCGGCTCTGGCTCATCGCCTTCAAGGCTTTCTTCGTACAAATCAGTCGCCAACACCACCTGAATTTTCTGGCTCATATAACCGGGCGACAGCGACAGCTCGGTCAGATGCTCCAGTTGCCGGGCGCCAAAACCGGCCTCTTCCTTGAGCTCACGCTCGGCCGCTGCCAACACATCCTCGCCAGGTTCGATCAAGCCCTTGGGCAACGACAGTTCATAGGCATCGGTTCCGCCGCAGTATTCTTCAACCAGCACCGCGTGGTCGGAATCGAGCATCGCCACGATCATTACTGCGCCATACCCCGCGCCCTTGCCGACCAATCGCTCATAGGTGCGCTCGACGCCATTGGAAAAGCGCAACTGCACCTCTTCAACGCAGAACAAGCGGGTGGTGGCGACGATCTCGCGGGCTAATACTTCGGGTTTCTGGCGCATGGCGGCTCCTTGGCGTGAACGCGGTACTATAACGCGGCTTTCTTGATTGTTTATGTCGGATATCTTTTTACCGCTGGAGAAGTTTTCAATGCCATCACTGCCCTGGCGCGACATTGATACCGTTCTGCTGGATATGGACGGCACGCTGCTGGACCTGCACTACGACAACCATTTCTGGATGGAACACCTGCCCAAGCGTTATGCCGAGCTGCATGGTGTCAGTCGGGCCATGGCCGAGCTGGAATTGCAGCCGTTGTTCGAGCGCAACGCCGGTCAGTTGCAGTGGTATTGCCTGGACTTCTGGAGCGCTGAGCTGAAGCTGCCGGTGCGCGAGTTGAAACTCGAGACCGCCCATCTGATCGCATTGCGACCGGACGCCGATACCTTTCTGGCAGCGATCAAGCAGGCCGGAAAGCGCGTGATCCTGATCACCAACGCGCACCGTGACTCGTTGTCGCTGAAGCTGGAAAAGGTCGAACTGGCGCCCTACTTCGAGCGGTTGATCAGCTCCCACGATTACGGTTTCGCCAAGGAAAACCCGCAATTCTGGGACGCCTTGCACGCAGACATCGACTTCGACCCACACCGCAGCCTGTTTATCGACGATACGTTGCCGATCCTGCGCAGTGCCCGGGATTTTGGCGTGGCGCATCTGTTGGCCGTGAGCCAGCCGGACAGCCGAAAAGAACCGAAAGACACTGCGGAATTTGCAGCCGTCGGGGATTATCGGGATCTCATTGCAGGCCTCTGAGATCGAGTCGCCTGCATCGCGGGCAAGCCTTGCTCCTACGGACCGTGTGATCGTGTGATCGCGCAATCGTCTGTAGGAGCAAAGCTTGCTCGCGATGGCCATCACACGGCCTAGAAATCCACAGTGCCCGACCAATGACTCAACTTCGGCACAAGCGCTAGAATCGCGCCTTTTGCCTGCGCCACGGAGCGACGATGGACATCAAACAGCTGAAATTCCTCATCGCCCTCGACGAAACCCGACACTTCGGCCAAGCCGCAGCGCGCTGCCACATCACCCAGCCCACCCTGTCGATGCGCTTGCGCAGCCTTGAAGAAGAACTCGATCTGCCGTTGGTCAATCGTGGCCAGCGCTTCGAAGGTTTCACCGCGCCGGGCGAGCGGGTGCTGGCCTGGGCGCGCACCGTACTGGCCGCCTGTGACGGCTTGCAGGCCGAGGCCGCAGCCTGTCGCGGCAACCTGGTCGGCACCTTGCGTCTGGGCGTGGTGCCACTGTCGAGTTTTGATCCGCTGCCGCTGATGCAGCAACTGCATGCCGAACACCCGAACCTGCGTTTCGAACTCTCGGCCTTGAGCTCGGAGCAAATCCTCGAACACTTGGCGAACAATCGCCTGGACCTCGGCGTGTCCTATCTCGAGCGCCTCGACAGCGAGCGCTTCGATTCATTGGCCTTCAGCGAAACCCGCATGGGCCTGCTCTACGACCAGCGCTTTTTCAGCTTCGGTGAAAAGCCCTTGAGCTGGGAGGCTCTGATCGAGCTGCCCTTGGGCATGCTCACCAGCGGCATGCACTTTCGCCAGTCCATCGACCACAACTTCCACAGCCGTGGTCTCAGCCCGCAGCCGTTGTTACAGACCGACGCGGTCCATCAATTGTTGCAAGCTGTGCACGGTGGCCTGTGTTGCGCAGTGATGCCACTGGAAGGTGGGCTCGAAACACTGACCGAGCATTTGCGCCTGCAACCGATTGAAAATGCGCAAACCCTTGGCCGGCTGGGGCTGATCATGCGCCGCGGTACACCGCGCTCGGCATTGGCTGAAGCGTGTTTCGCGCACTATCAGAAATCACTTACGAGCTCTTGATCGACGCCATCTATCGGTAGATCAGTAATAGCGATTAGACGTGACACATTGACGCGCCTAGGCTTAAGGCTGGATAAACCGCCGGTATTGCCCCATGAAAGCCAAGCGTCCGGTTTGCGGGGCGCCCGCCGTCGAAATGCCCACGCCAGCCGCCAGTCAGAACTATCAGTATTGCAACCTCGACCATAGCGAATCAGCCAGCACCGCGCTCGCTGAGGAAGTGGCGTTGGCAATCGCCTACAACGGCATCAGCCAGGCGGTGATGCTGGTGACACCGAGTGACCTGGAAGACTTCATCGTCGGTTTCAGCCTGGGCAGCGGGATCATCAGTGACGTGTCCGACCTCTATGACCTGCAACTCAGCGGGTCCGGTTCGGCGCAGTACGCGCAGGTCAGTATTTCCAGCCGCGCGTTCTGGAACCTCAAGCAGCAACGTCGGCAACTGGCCGGTACCAGCGGTTGTGGACTCTGTGGCGTCGAAGCGGTAGAGCAAGCCTTGCCGCAACTCAACGTATTGCCCGGTGCCCCCTTACCGCCCGCACAATGGCTTGAAGGCCTGCGCCAGCGCATCGGTGAATTCCAGCCATTGGGCCAATACAGCGGCGCAGTCCACGCCGCTGTGTTCATGAACAACCAGGGCGAGTTGCTGCTGGGCCGTGAAGACATCGGCCGGCACAACGCGCTCGACAAGCTGATTGGCGCGCTGATCCGCCAGAACATCCCGATGGCAGGTGGACTGGTGATAGTCACCAGCCGTTGCAGCCTCGAACTGATCCAGAAAGTGCTGCGCGCCGGCATCCAGACACTGGTCAGCCTGTCGTCGCCCACCGGCCTGGCCGTGCAATGGGCACGCCGGCACAACCTCAATCTTATCCACCTGCCGCAAAAAAGTGCGCCGCGGGTCTACAGCCCTGCGACGGAGAACCAAGCGTGAGTCAACATCGTCAAGCCGACCAGAAACCCGTCCCCCGCTACAAACCCTACAAAGGCCCAGCCGGTGGCTGGGGCGCGCTGATCAGCGTCGCCCAGGCCTGGTTGACCAGTGATAACGCGCTGAAAAACCTCCGCATAATGCTCAAGACCAACCAGAACGGCGGCTTCGACTGCCCCGGTTGTGCCTGGGGCGACTCTCCGGAAAAGGGCATGGTGATGTTCTGCGAGAACGGCGCCAAGGCGGTCAACTGGGAAGCCACCAAGCGCCGGGTCGATGCCGCGTTCTTCGCCAAGCACAGCGTCAGCTCGCTGCTGGAACAAAGTGACTACTGGCTCGAATACCAGGGCCGGTTGACCGAGCCGATGAGCTACAACGCCGAAACCGACCGCTACACTCCCATCAGCTGGGAAGCCGCCTTCGCGCTGATCGGTAAACACCTGCAGAACCTGCCGAGTCCGAATCAGGCCGAGTTCTACACGTCGGGCCGCGCCAGCAACGAAGCGGCGTATCTCTATCAGCTGTTCGTCCGCGCTTTCGGCACCAACAACTTCCCTGACTGCTCGAACATGTGCCACGAGGCCAGCGGTGTGGCCATGGCGCAGAGTGTCGGTGTCGGCAAAGGCAGCGTGACCTTCGACGACTTCGAACACGCGGACGCGATTTTCGTCTGGGGCCAGAACCCCGGCACCAACCATCCACGGATGCTCGAACCTCTGCGCGAAGCGGTGAAGCGCGGTGCCCAGGTGGTGTGCATCAACCCGCTCAAAGAGCGTGGCCTGGAGCGTTTCCAGCACCCACAGCACCCGATCGAAATGCTCACCAACGGTGACAAGCCGACCAACACCGCGTACTTCCGCCCAGCGTTGGGCGGCGACATGGCGCTGCTGCGCGGCATGGCCAAGTTCCTGCTGCAATGGGAACGTGAGGCGCAGCAAACCGACGCGCCATCGGTGTTCGACCACGACTTCCTCAACGAACACACCGTCAGCGTGCTCGACTACCTGGGCGAGATCGACGACACCTCATGGGAGCAGATCGTCGAGCAGTCCGGGCTGACTCTGGAGGAGATCGAGCAAGCGGCGCGCATGTACGCCAAAGGCAAGAACGTGATCATGTGTTGGGCCATGGGCATTACCCAGCACCGGCACTCGGTACCGACCATCCAGGAAATCGCCAACCTGATGCTGCTGCGCGGCAATATCGGTCGGCCGGGCGCGGGCCTGTGCCCGGTGCGTGGGCACAGCAACGTGCAAGGCGACCGGACCATGGGCATCAACGAACGCCCACCGGCGTTTTTCCTCGATGCACTGGAGCGCCGCTTCCAGTTCAAGGTGCCGCGTGAAAACGGTCACAACGTGGTCGAGGCCATCCACGCGATGCTCGACGGTCGCTCGAAAGTCTTCATCGGTCTGGGCGGCAACTTTGCCCAAGCCACGCCGGACAGCCCACGGACCTTCCAGGCCCTGAGCAATTGCGACCTCACAGTGCAAATCAGCACCAAGCTCAACCGCAGCCATCTGGCGCACGGTAAAGAGGCGCTGATCCTGCCGTGCCTGGGGCGCACCGACATCGACTTGCAAACCGAAGGGGCGCAAGCGGTGACCGTTGAAGATTCGTTCAGCATGGTTCACGCCTCCAACGGCCAACTGCAGCCGTTGTCGAAACAGATGCGCTCGGAGCCGTCGATCATCGCCGGCATCGCTGCCGCAACCTTGGGCACCACGCCTGTCGACTGGAATTGGCTGGTGGCCGATTACCGCCGTATCCGCGAACTGATTGCCGACACTATTCCGGGCTTCAAGGACTTCAACCAGAAAATCGAGAACCCGGGCGGCTTTTATCTCGGCAACAGCGCACGTGCCCGGCGCTGGCACACGCCGTCGGGCCGCGCCAATTTCCGCCCGAACATCCTGCCAGCTGATCTGGTGCACGAGCGCACCCGCGCCACCGGGCAGTTACCAGACCTGATCATGCAATCAATGCGCTCTCACGATCAGTACAACACCACCATTTACGGTCTCGACGACCGTTATCGTGGGGTCAAAGGCCAGCGTGACGTGCTGTTCGTCAACGAAGCCGACATCATCCGCCTGGGTTTCAAACCGGGGCAGAAAGCCGATATCGTATCGATCTGGGATGACGGCCGTGAGCGCCGCGTCAAAGGCTTCACCTTGCTGGCGTTCGATATTCCCGCCGGACAAGCCGCCGCCTACTACCCGGAAGTGAACCCGTTGGTGCCGCTGGAAAGCATCGGTGATGGTAGCCACACACCGACCTCCAAGTTCGTGGCGATCCGTTTGGAAGCAGCAAGCGAAACCGGGTTGATCATGGCGAAGTCTGCCTGAGACAAAGTCAAACCTCACCACAGGACTATGTTCACCTCACTGACCCGGTGTCAGAACACTTTCCAAACGCCCACAAAAAAGGCCGCTTTTGTATCAAAGCGGCCTGTCGCAAGTAGCTAAAGACCCGCGAAAATCCATTAAGTTCCGTCTATAAAACAATAACTTAGCAAATTGTGCACAAGTCGTGTTACTCGTCGGATTTCTATTGTAACCATCGCGACACAGCCTCAGGATCGCGCCGTCATCCCTTTGAGGCTCCTCTCATGAAGTTCTCCTCGATTCTCTTGTTGTCCCTTGGCCTGATCAGTGGCGCCGCATCTGCCGGTGGCACCGCCGAGGCAGGTGTTGGCGGCGCATTGGGCGGGGTACTTGGCTCAGTGGTTGGTCAATCGCTGGGTGGCAGCACCGGCTCGACCATTGGTGCAGCCCTGGGCGGCGCCGGCGGTAGTGCGGTAGGTGCCAACAGACACAGCCGTGGCGAAGCCGCCATCGGTGGTGCACTCGGCGCAGCCGGCGGTAACGTGGTCGGCCGCAGCATGGGCGGCACCACAGGCAGCCTGATCGGCGCAGCCGCCGGCGGTGGCGTGGGCGGTGCGCTGGGTAACCATATGGGCAACAGCAGCTATGACGAAGACCGTGGCGGTCGTGACCGTGGTGGCCGCCGTTACTACCGCGACTATGATGACCACCCAGGCCGTGGCCATGCCTACGGCCATCGCAAGCATCACCACCGGTACTATCGCGACTGATACTCGAGCAGTGTCACGCAACGGATTCCAAAAAAATCGCAGCCCTCGGGCTGCGATTTTTCGTTTCACACCAGCAACTGCTCCAATGCCTTGCGTAACCCGGCGGGAATCGCCACCGGCTGATTCGAGGCCCGATCCACAAACACATGCACAAAGCGTCCTGCCGCACAGGCGTCCGCTTCCCCGGCCTTGAACACCGCCAATTCGTATTGCACCGAACTGCTGCCCAACTTGCCCACCCGCAAACCGATTTCAATGCGCTCGGGAAAAGCGATCGAGGCGAAGTAATCGCACGCCGAACTCACCACAAACCCCACCACTTCACCGCCGTGAATATCCAGACCACCGACTTCGATCAGATAGGTATTCACCGCCGTGTCGAAGAAACTGTAATAGGTCACGTTATTCACATGCCCATAGACATCGTTGTCGTGCCAGCGGGTGATGATCGGCTGGAAGTGGCGGTAGTCGGAGCGCTGGGGTATCGGGTTGGACATCAGTGTCGGTTCCTGGAATTGAACAGCCAGTCTAAGGCGAAAACCGCCCGGCCCGCTCCTACATGAGTGACAGTTCAGTCAGTCAGATTCGCTTCGGCCCACTCGCGTACCTCGGCATACGGATAATCCTCCAGCGCTGCAAACCCCGGAATCGCTCGCGCCTTGAGCTTGGTAAACAACGGCACGCTGATACCGCACAAGAATCGCGTCAGCCGTTCCGCACCCGGTAGATCTCCGTTGTACGCCTCATGCCTGTGGATAAAGTCGCCACACAGCGACTCGAAGTTTTTATCCACAAGCGCCGGCAGCTCAGGCGGCTCCGGCAGGCGGGCAACCTGCCCATGACACACCGAACAATGCCCGCACTGCTGCGGCGCGTTTTCGTCACCGAAGTACTGCGCCAATCGATAGCCGAGGCAGTGCTCGGTGGCGAACAGATCGAGCATCGCGTGAATCCGGGCGATTTCGGTACGTTCATGTTGCGTGAAATAGCCATGCAACTCGGCACTCAATACCTGAGCATCGAAGTCCGTCAACAGCAGGCTGTAGACCTCGGTCATCTGCTTGCTTTCCAGCTCGACCCAGCCCTTCTCCTGGAAGTAATCCAGCGCCTTGACTACCCGGTTGCGCTCGGCTTGATGCTGTTGGTACAGCGCCTCGAAATTCACCGTGGCCCAGGTTCGCGCACGGCTGGAGGTCTGGATGATCGCCTCGACGAAGTCCCGTCGCTCGCCTTCGAAACGTGCCAACAAGGCTTCAGGCTCCAGCAGGAACTTGAAACGGTATTCGGCAAAGTAGGCGTAACGCGGGGCGATCAAGCCTTTGAGTTCAAGTTGCACCAGCAAGGTCTTGAGCGGCAATTGGCGGATATTGCTCTGGTCAGCCAGCGGTCCCAGTAAAAACTCCCACTGCCCATCTGGCGCGGCCGCTTGCAGTTCGTCGAGCACACAGCGGATGCCGTCCAGCTCCGGCGTGTCGCCGTACACGAAGTTTTCCAACACGTTGAGGCTGTCGCGGTTGGCCAGCACCAGGCAGTCGGAAGGCTGCCCGTCACGCCCGGCACGGCCAATTTCCTGACTGTAGTTTTCGATGGATTTCGGCAGGTCGAAATGCACCACGTTGCGGATATCGCTCTTGTCGATACCCATCCCGAACGCGATGGTGGCGACGATGCAATTGGACTGCCCGCCCATGAACCGACGCTGAATGGCTTCCCGTTGTTCGTGGGGCAAACCGGCGTGATAGGCCTCGGCCTGAAGACCGTTTTGGCTCAGGTGCTGGGCAATCTGTTCGGCGGTTTTCTGCAAGGTCACGTAGACGATGCTCGGCTGCCCGGCACGCTGGCTCATCCACTCCACCAGACGCCGGCGCTTGTCCTGGCCACGCACCGGTTCAACCAGCAAATTCAGGTTGGGCCGATAGAAACCGGTGGTCACCACATCGTTCGCCGCGATAGCGAATTTCGCCTGCATGTCGGCGATCACCTTGGGCGTGGCAGTGGCGGTCAGTAGCAAGGCTTGCGGGATGTTGAACTGGCGCTGGTAGTCCGGCAGTTTCAAATAGTCGGGCCTGAAGTTGTGGCCCCACTCGGAGATACAGTGCGCCTCGTCCACCACCAGCAACGAGATCGGCACCTGCTGCAAAAAGTTGCGAAAGCGCTCGTTCTTCAAGCGCTCCACGGAAATCATCAGGATCTTCAATTCGCCGGAACGCGCCCGAGCCATCACCTCGTTGGCGTCATCGCGGCTCTGCGCCGAATCGATACTCGCCGCGGCAATGCCGTGACGCTGCAAGAACGCCAATTGGTCCTGCATCAACGCCAGCAACGGCGAGACCACCAGTGTCAGGTGCGGCAGCAACAAGGCCGGCAACTGATAGCACAAGGATTTGCCAGACCCGGTCGGGAAAATCGCCGCCGCCGAGCGCCCGGCCAACACCGCACTGACCGCCGCCTCCTGGCCGGGCCGAAACTGTGGATAACCAAAGACCTGTTCAAGGGTGTTGTGCATAAGCTGTCACTCCGTTGACTGCTGCCATGCCGAAAGCCTAGCCGGCCAAAGCAGCGAGTCGAGAAAAGGTCGGGCGCAAAAGAGATACGGGATGATACAGGGAGGGCGTGTCGCAAGAGCATCGATCGTTCCGCGCCGGGCGTGGAACGATCGTAAACGAATGAGTCGAGCCTACATTTGGGCCCGACAGTCGACCCACTTCACGCCGTTGCGCTGATTCGCCGCAATCAACGCGGGAACGGCCTTCGGTGCCTTGTCGTGGATGTCATGGAACAGGATGATCCCGCGGCGCCATAGCAGCATCAGGGTCTGCACACGTTGGGTCGCGGCGTCTGCGTTGATCTGTTTGCTCCAGTCCTGGGAGTCGATGCCCCAAAGCATCACTTTCAGCCCCTGAGCCTTGAAGAACCCGGCGCTATCGCTGCGACGCTGGCCATACGGTGGGCGAAACAACGACTGATAGTCATCCGGAACCGTACCGCGTACCAGCGTCACCGAACGGTTGATCGACGATTGCCACTCGCTCCAGGCGCTGTGGGATTTGTGCTCCCAGCCATGCAGGGCAACGCACTGGCCTCGGTACAACTCGCGCATTTTGTCTGGCGAAGATTTACGCAAGCGTGCCTGAAAGGGCTCGCCGAGCACAAAGAACACGCCGTGCAAATCGTTGGCCCGCAGCACATTGGCCACGGTATCGGTGTGCTTGTCGATGCCACTCGGGCCATCGTCGAACGTCAGCAGAAACTGTCGGTCGGCCAGCTCATCGCCGGTCAGTTCGGCGCTGTCGAAGCGCTCGATCTCGCTGCTGATCCTCGGGAACAACGCGGCCAGACGCAGTTGCTCGTTCAAATACTGCTCGTGAAATACCCGGCTGACCGAAGCCCATGCGGCATAGGCCGGGACGACCTCGCCGGTGAAGCTAGCCGCCTGCTGACGCAAATCGTCGAGACCACGCACCTGTGGACAAAACAGCTCGGCCTCGCAGTTCTGGCTGGCGCTGCGGTAGTTGCTCAATAGCCGGTCCCAGAAACGCTGGCGCACCTGCTCCACGGATTTGAACTCGACTTGCTTCACACCCAAACGCTGCTTCAGGGCGTTTTCGTCCAGTGCTTCGCTGGCCAGCAACGCCTTGCCGAACATCAGCATCTCGGCGCGCGAGGCCGTATCAAAACCCGCCTCACTGGCCAGCGAACCTGGCCAGCCGCCGCGATCAATCGTCGCGAACACCGCCGCACCCACCGCCTGCGCAGTGTTTGCCCACAGGCAACCGAGCAGTAAAAAAGTAAAAGCCCGCAACCGCATACCCAGCTCCTTAAATGCACAACGCGCCGATAGCGGCGCGTTGTGGGGTCAACTCAACGCAAACCGATCAGCGGTTTTGCACGCGCTCGATCGCCTTGTCATACACCGGGTTGGCTTTTTGCTGCTTGGCCAACTGGTAATGACGCAATGCGTCGGGGAACTGATTCGCCGCTTCATAGATACGGGCGATGTTGTAGTAGGAACTGGCGCGAACAGTGGCAGCCGAATTGCCGCTGGCCAGAGCGATAGCCTTGCGGTTGGCCCAGATCGACTCGGCAGTGTTGCCGGCCTTCTGATACGCCAGACCCAGGTTGCTGTAGGCCTGACCGAAACCGTTGTTCAGTTCGATAGCCTGACGATAGAAGTCGATCGCCTGCGGCAGGTCGCCGGCGTGGTAGGCCGCTTCGCCTTTCTGGTTCAGGCTTTTCGCATCCGACAGTGCCGAAGCACTGACCGCCACGGCAGTGACGGCCATGCTGTCATCGAGCAACGGCGAGACTTCGTTCAATACGTTCTTGGCATCGACCTGCGAGCCCGTGAAGTTATTGATGTCCTGGAAATCGCCGCTGCCGGTCATGCGGAATACGGTCCACAGATTGCCACTGCGGTTTTGCGGCACGTAGTAAGTGCGTACCAGCGATTGGCCCATGTACACGAACACTTTGGCCTGGCTGTCGGAGAGCGCACGCGAGCTTGGATTACCGCCGTTACTGAAGTCATGCACGGCGTAAACGTAGCTCTCGCCGTAGTGCTTTTTCTCCAGGGTGATGGTTTCCGGGCCATAGCTGGTGGTGTCATCGACATCCAGATGAGCGTCGGTGCCCTGCTTGCTGCCGAAGTAGATGTTGTTGCCGGGGAAGATCATATGCGAGTCGAGGTCCCGCGGGGTTGCGCCCCAGGTCAGCACCACTCGCAGGCCGTCGAGGTTGGTCATCACCGGGCTGACGGCATAGGTCATGCCCTTGCACGGGCACTTGACCACCAGGTTGGAGTAACCCGGCTTCTTGATGATCAGCAGGTTGCTGGCATCATCGGCAAAATCGGCGGTCAGGTTGACCTGGCCCTGAGCATTGGTACGCCCCACCACGTTCTGCGCGCCGTTGCGTTGCAACAGCACTTCAGCGTCGGCGATCTTCTGATCCTTGACCACCGCACTCAACACCTCGATCGGCAGTTGTTCAGCCTGCGCCGAGCCAAAAGCGGCCCACAGCGACAAAATCGAAGCCATACGATGCAATCGCATACCTAATTCCCTTTAAGTGTTTAAACAGACGTCGAGAAACGCCCTACGGATTCTGGCGCGCACCATACCGAAATTTGCCGCGTTTCGCCTGACAATTGCGTAGGAAAATTGACCTCTAGGGGGTTCGCTGAAAAAAACCTCGGGCGGTGAGTAGTCCCCAGCCTTAAGAGCAAGTAAACCCCCTACAAAACCTGTCCATTCGGGCTGTCTTGCGAGACTTCGGGATCGGGTTCTATAGTTTGCGGCGCGGCTAAACCCCGTGTGTCGGCCTGCAGGAGCGACGCCGCGACTTCCTACAGGACACGTTCAATGAACCCGCACGATCCGTCTAACAACCGCTATCGCCCACTCAAAACCAACTACAGCGAAACCCCGGTTCTGGTCATCGACACCGAGGCCAACCCCCACGCCATCCTGGACGCCGCCCGACAACGCATCCGCGCCTCCAGCGACCTGCTCGAAACGCTTTATTGCCTGTGCTTCAAGCAAGCAGATGTGAAAGACATTCCGAATATCGTCAATGCGCTTTATCTGCTGACTCAGGATGGGAGTGAGTTGCTTGAGGTGGCTCGGCAGCGAATGGCGAGCTAAAAAAACGAGACGTCCTACGTCGGCGGACAGACCGATAGACACGGCCTTACCAATCTTCGTCCCCGTCCTACAACCTCGTGCTCCTTGTCGGCTATCGCCAGCCTGCACACCACACCTATAGTCGTTAGCGTCGCTGCAAAATCAGCGACCGGGCTTGGTCACCCGGACGAGAGGCACACATTTCCCTTAAATAGAGGCGCTCCTCAATGACCACATTAAATCCGTTTGTAGACCGCTACCGCCCACTTCAAACCAACCTCACTGACACCTCGCCCCTGATCATCGACACAGAGGCCGACCCGCAAGACATCCTCGAAGCCGCGCTACAACGCATCCGCGCTTCCAGCGACCTGCTCGAAACCTTGCACTGCCAATGCTTCAAACACGGCGACGTCAAAGATATTCCCCACATCACCCACGCCCTGTACCTGCTGACTCAGGACGGCCGCGACCTGCTCCAGGTCGCCCAACAACGCATGCTGAACTGGAAAGCGCCGGCCTGAAGCTCGAGTGAACAGATCGTTCCCACGTTCTGCGTGAGAACGATCGAACGCAAAGCGTTGAAAGCCGTCATCGAACACTGGAGACAACCATGAGCACGTTCTTTGATGAGCTGATGGAAAGCGTGCAACAGATGGACGAGATCGTACGAGGTGAACGTCTACCTGCTCGCGAACTCCATGTTGACGCGTTGCAAGTCAAAGAAATTCGTAAGCGTGGGAGCGATCAACCGCGTAGCAAGGACCTTCCACCCAAACCCTGCGCCCCATAACATTCCCACATGCCTCAACCGGACTGTTAACCATGAACCTCGCCCCCAACTTCCCCGACGACCACGCCATGCACCTGCTCATGCAACTGCTGCACGAAGAACTCGGCCTGCCCGAACGCAAAACCATCAGCCTCAGCACCTCGATCAATTTCGACCTCGGCTGCGATGGCTCGGATGCACGACACCTGATGGAAGCCCTGGAAGAACAGTTCGCTATCGACTTCGTCGACTACGACGCCTATCGCTACTTTCAGCCCGAAGGCTTTGACGTGTTTCTCAAACGACGGGCCAAGGGACGCGGCGACAAAGTCCCGCTGACCATTGGCATGCTCTACCAGGCCATCAAGGCGCAACGCTGGGATACACAGGAACTGGAAGGCAAGCCGAACACATAAGTGCCATTATTCTGGCCGTTTAGTGCCTTTTCAGCTGGAATATTGGTAGTTCTACCTCCGCTGGCCTGAATTGCGCCCGCAAAAAAGCCGCCCCTAAGGGCGGCTTTCTCTTACCTCAAACCACTACCGATAATTACAACTTCGGCCCAGCAGCCTTGATCGCGTCGCTCACTTCGAACTTCTTGAAGTTCTCGATGAACAGACCGGCCAGCGCCTTGGCAGCTTCATCGTAAGCAGCCTTGTCAGCCCAGGTGTTGCGTGGGTTCAACAGGCCGGTTTCAACGCCTGGCACAGCCAATGGCACGTCGAGGTTGATGGTGTCGAGGTGTTCGGTGGCTGCACCGATCAACGCGCCGCTCTGGATCGCTGCGATCACCGCGCGGGTGGTCGGGATGTTGAAGCGTTTGCCGACGCCGTAGCCGCCGCCGGTCCAGCCGGTGTTGACCAGGTAGACCTTGGAGCCGAAGCCGCGGATGCGCTTGATCAGCAGTTCTGCGTATTCGCCAGCCGGACGCGGGAAGAACGGTGCGCCGAAGCAGGTGGAGAAAGTCGACTTGATGCCGCTGCCCGAACCCATTTCGGTCGAGCCCACCAGTGCGGTGTAGCCGGACAGGAAGTGGTAGGCCGCTTGTTCTTCATTGAGGATCGACACTGGCGGCAGCACGCCGGTCAGGTCGCAGGTCAGGAAGATCACTGCGTTTGGCTCGCCGCCCAGGTTCTTCTCGGAACGCTTGGCAACGTGCTCCAGCGGGTAGGCGGCGCGGCTGTTCTGGGTCAGGCTGACATCGGTGTAGTCGGCGTGCTTGGCGTCGTCGATCACGACGTTTTCCAGGACGGCGCCGTGCTTGATGGCTTTCCAGATGACCGGCTCGTTCTTCTCGGACAGGTCGATGCACTTGGCATAGCAGCCGCCTTCGATGTTGAACACCACGCCCTCGCCCCAGCCGTGTTCGTCGTCACCGATCAGGTAACGGCTTTCGTCGGCGGACAGGGTGGTCTTGCCGGTGCCGGACAGACCGAAGAACAGGGTCACGTCGCCCTCTTCGCCGATGTTGGCGGCGCAGTGCATTGGCAGCACGTCGGCGGCCGGCAGCAGGAAGTTCTGCACCGAGAACATGGCTTTCTTCATTTCACCGGCGTAGCGCATGCCGGCGAGCAGCACTTTCTTCTGCGCGAAGTTGATGATCACGCAGCCGTCGGAGTTGGTGCCGTCACGCTCTGGCACGCACTCGAAGTTGGCGACGTTCAGAACTTGCCACTCTTCACGACCGGCCGGGTTGTACTGGGCCGGGTTGATGAACAGGCAACGACCGAACAGGTTCTGCCAGGCAGTCTGGGTGGTCATTTTCACGGCCAGGTAATGCTCTTCAGCCGAACCTACGTGCACGTGGGAAACGAAATGCTCTTGCGCGTTGTTGAACGCCTCAACACGAGCCCACAGGGCATCGAACTTGTCGGCCGGGAACTTGCGGTTGATCGGGCCCCAGGCGATGGCGGCCTGAGTGGTTGGCTCTTCAACAATGAAACGGTCGACTGGCGAACGACCGGTACGGTGACCGGTGCGAACCACCAGCGCGCCGGTATCGGCAAGCTCGCCCTCACCGCGACTCAGGGCTTCTTTAACCAGATCATCAACACTCAGATCGGTGTACACAGCATTATTGGCTTGCGTCATGAGGTTCCCCGTCGGCCAGTGGCCGAGTGCTCCAAACGTTTTGTAGTAGAAAGTCGCGCACTACTACCGCTAAAAAAGTGGGCCGGATTATGCCAGAAAAGCCCAAAAATAGTAGGGCCCTCCCGTCAGGACGGCGTTATTCCGGCGTTTACCAGTGAATTTACCTGCGCTGAAGCGTTTTAGTGACGGGTATCTGACGGCGTATCGACACCCGCTCCGGCGAACAATTGGGTGATATCGGCCGCATCGAACAGGTAGCGCTGGTTGCAGAACTGGCAGTCGATTTCGATGTGGCCACCGTGCTCGACGACCAGTGCCTGAGCATCTTCCTGACCCAGGCTGGACAGCGCGTTTGCAGAACGCTCACGCGAGCAACTGCAATGGAAGCGTAGTTTCTGCACATCAAACAGGCGCACCTGCTCTTCGTGGTAGAGACGATGCAAGATGGTTTCGTTGTCCAGGCTCAGCAATTCATCGGCGGTCAGGGTGCTGCCCAGCGCGGTGATGTGCTGCCAGCTGGCGGCACGTTCTTCTTCGTCTTTCAGGCGGTCGGCCGGCAGCTGTTGCAGCAGCAGACCACGGGCGCGACGGCCATCGGCGTGCAGCCAGAAGCGCGTGCCGACTTGCTGCGACATGACGAAATAGTTGGTGAAGCAGTCGGCCAGGGTCGCGCCGTCGAGGTCGACGATGCCCTGGTAACGCTGGCCCTGGGTCGGGTCGACGGTGAGCGCCAGCACGCCGTCGGGCATCATGTCGGCCAGAGTCGCGTCAGCGGCGATCAGGTCTGCGTCGTAACGGGCCAGACCACGGATTTCACGCTCGCTGGAGCACTCGATCATCAACAGCGACACCGGGCCTTCGGAACGCGCCTGCAGGATCAGCAAGCCATCGAACTTCAAGGTGCCGACCAGCAGCGCCGCAGCCGCCATCAGTTCGCCAAGCAGTTGCGCGACCGGCTCCGGATAGGGATGTTTGGCGAGGACTTCGGCATAGCTACGCTCCAACGCCACCAGCTCGCCGCGGGTGTCGCTGTCATCGAAGATGAAGCGTTGGGTGAAGTCGGTATCCGGTAGATCAGTCATAGGTCTGGGTATCTGAAGTGAAGACTAAAGGATGACAAGGGCTGAAAGCCGCGCCTTGCGCACCGTTTCGGTGCATTAATATTGGCCATGGCAGGCATTTTATGAACAATCCGGGTTTGTTCCAAGCAAGCTCGAACCGCGACGTAACGATGCTCGCTAGTTTAGCCCCGTTAGCCTGTGGCGAGGGAGCTTGCTCCCGCTGGAGGCCGAAGGACTCCCAGACCCGGCCAACGCGGTGAGGTCAGGTACTACCCGGAAGCTGGGTTTACGGCTGCTTCGCCCGAGCGCGGACAGGCCGGCGGGAGCAAGCTCCCTCGCCACACAAGCGCGATTACTCGCCTGCGTTCCCGCCATGAAACTTGAACAGGTCCCGGCGCTGTTTCTTGCTCGGTTTGCCGTCGGTGCTGACGCCCAGGGCGCCGGCCTTGCGCTGGGCTGCGGCGTTTTCGCGTTTGGCGATACTGGCTTCGGTCTCAACGTACAACGTCTGGGCCTCAGGGGCGCCACGGCGGACGATCGAGAGTGCCTGGACCACCACGGTGCGCTCATCGAAACCGGCGCGGATCTGAAACTCGTCACCAATCCTCGGTTCTTTGCCCGGCTTGCAGCGCTCCCCCCGGCAATGCACCTTGCCGCTTTCGATCGCTGCTTTGGCCAACGCACGGGTTTTGTAGAAGCGCGCCGCCCACAACCACTTATCGAGACGGACTTTGTCGTCCTCTTCGTTTTTTTGTGCCATGGGTTTTCCTCATTCTGAAATATTTCTGAACTGTACTACCGTTTCTGTCGTGCCATGAATTTCGCCGGTTCAGCATACAATGCGCGACGCTTTCGAGCCTCGCTCGGCAGCCGAGAATCCGGGCCGTAGATATCTGTCGCCTTTTAACCTTTATTCTGCGTGAATACCGCAAATTCGGCCGCTTTGCGGTGCGAACGGTTCCTCACCGGTTGAGCACATTTGAAGACATTTGACCATTTGACCGTTGTGGGTCTGCGCGAGTGGGTGGCGCTCCCTGATTTGGGAGTTGCGGGCCTGCGGGCGAAGATCGACACCGGCGCCAGCACCTCCAGCCTGCATGCCACCGAAATCGAGCCGTTCGAGCGCGACGGGGAAACGTGGGTGCGTTTCAACGCGCACCTGGGCACGGTGGTGCAGTTGCGTCACCGCCGCTGCGAAGCGCCGCTGGTGACGATGAAGACCATTAAAAGCTCCAACGGCCAAGCACAGGTGCGTTACGTGATCAGTACCACCCTGGCGCTCGGCGATCGGGTTTGGCGAGTGGAGTTCACCCTCGCCTGCCGCAAGTCCATGCGTTATCGCCTGCTGCTCGGTTCCAAAGCCCTGATCGACGGCCAATTGGTGGTCAATCCAGGCATTAAATACGTTCAAGACAAGCCGGTGTTCCCGGTGTCCACTACCTCTTCCACAGGTGTTGCATGAAGATCGCTGTGCTGTCGCGGAACCCGCGTCTGTATTCCACTCGTCGTTTGGTTGAAGCCGGCACCGAACGCGGCCATGAGATGGTGGTGATCGATACCCTGCGTGCCTATATGAACATCGCCAGTCATAAGCCGCAGATCCACTACCGCGGCAAGCCGCTGGAAGGCTTTGACGCTGTGATCCCGCGGATCGGCGCCTCGGTAACTTTTTACGGCTGCGCGGTGTTGCGCCAGTTCGAAATGATGGGCGTGTTCCCGCTCAACGAGTCGGTGGCCATCGCCCGCTCGCGGGACAAACTGCGCTCGCTGCAATTGCTTTCTCGTCGCGGTATCGGTTTGCCGGTCACCGGTTTTGCTCACTCGCCGGACGACATTCCCGACCTGATCGAAATGGTCAACGGCGCACCGTTGGTGATCAAGGTGCTGGAAGGCACTCAGGGCATCGGCGTGGTGATGTGTGAAACGGCGACGGCGGCGGAGTCGGTGATCGAGGCGTTCATGGGCCTCAAGCAGAACATCATGGTTCAGGAATACATCAAGGAAGCCGGCGGCGCGGACATTCGCTGCTTCGTGGTCGGCGACAAGGTGATCGCCGCGATGAAGCGTCAAGCCAAGCCCGGCGAGTTCCGTTCCAACCTGCACCGTGGCGGTAGCGCCAGCCTGATCAAGATCACCCCCGAAGAGCGCATGACCGCGCTGCGTGCGGCCAAGGTCATGGGTTTGAGCGTGGCGGGTGTGGATATCCTGCGTTCCAACCATGGGCCACTGGTGATGGAAGTGAACTCGTCGCCAGGGCTGGAAGGGATCGAAACCACCACCAGCAAAGACGTGGCGGGGATCATCATTCAGCACATCGAGAAGAACGGCGGGCCGAATATGACGCGGACCAAAGGAAAAGGCTAGCGCTCGGCCAGTCCCATGGTGGCGAGGGAGCTTGCTCCCGCTGGAGGCCGAAGGACTCCCAAATGCAGCGGTTGTGCTGGATCAGGTTAAACACAATCGCTGGTTTTGCGGTTGCTGCACAACCGAGCGGGAGCAAGCTCCCTCGCCACAAGGATCGCGACCTGCCGTTAGACAGCATCCCTCGGCAACATCAGCCCAAGCGGCAACCGCACTCGCGCTTCCAGGCCGCCACCGGAGCGGTTGCGCAGTTCAACGTTGCCGCCATGCATCGACGCAATCCGCTTGACGATGGCCAGCCCTAGCCCGGTGCCCTTGCCGCCCCGCGCGCGGTCGCCACGGGTGAACGGGTTGAAGATCGCTTCCAGCTCTGACGGATCGATCCCGGCGCCACGGTCCATGACGCTCAGCACCACGTAAGGTGCGCTGACGTCGCCCGAAACATACGCCGCCACCTCAACGCCGCTGCCAGCGTGATGCAAGGCGTTGCCGATCAGGTTGTTCAAGAGACGTTTCATCGAGACCCGGCGCAACGGGAACGGCTGGATCGGCTCCAGACGCAAGCGCACCCGCTCCTCGTTCTGGTTGTAAGGCGCCGCCACTTCGCGCACCAGATCACTCAGGTCGACTTCCTCGACCGACTCGTCCCGACCATCGCGAATGAATGCCAGGAACTGGTCGAGAATCGCGTCCATGTCTTCGATGTCACGCACCATGTCGTCGCTCAGGTCGCTGTGATTACCCATCAGCTCCAGCGACAGACGCAAGCGGGTCAACGGTGTGCGCAGGTCGTGTGATACCCCGGCGAGCATCAATTCACGTTCGCGGCCGGCCTGTTCAACGTCTTCCGCCATCTGGTTGAACGCCCGATAGACCTCGGTCATTTCGCTCGGTGTGTCGCTGATCGGCAGGCGCACGCTACGCCCCTGGCCCAGTTGCCGGGCGGCATCGACCAGCCGCTTGAGCGGTTGGTTGAGCTGGCTGACGAAAATCCACGCCGACGCGGTGGATAACAAGCCGATGGCGAGAAACCAGCCGAGTACGTTCCAGATTTTCTGGCCACGCAACGGATGCGGGTACAGCGGCACTTTCAACCAGCCGTCACCCAGGCTCGGGGCCCGAACCCAAAGCGCCGGCGGTGCGTGCATGCGCAATCGCACTTCGGTGTCGGCACCCAGTTCGGCCTGCATCTGTCGTTGGTAGATTTCGCTATAGGGCCAATGCTGTTCACCCTCGGGAACACCGGCGCCCACCACACGAATCAGTGTTGCGGCATCGGCAATCTTTGCCCGGTTTTCTTCGTCCGCAGCCCAGTAGGCACGCAAGGTCAGCGCGACACCGTGACTGTATTGGCGATCCACCAGCACGTCCTCGTTCATCAACAGATAAACCAGGGTCAGCGCCTTGGAAAACAGCACGACGATCAGCACCAGCCAGAGGGTGCGAGAGAAGAAACTTTGGGGGAACCACACGGGGGTTTTCATAGACAACCGCTACATACTTTGCAGGAGCGAGCGAAGCTCGCAGAGTTGCGGATCGCGAATCAACCGGGTGACACGTTACCCGGCTGACCCGCTCCTACAAATCACCGATCACTTGGTCGCGGTGCCGTCCGGAACGAACACGTAACCCACGCCCCAGACCGTTTGAATGTAGCGTGGTTTCGATGGATCAGGCTCGATCATCCGGCGCAGGCGGGAGATCTGGACGTCGATGGAACGCTCCAGTGCATCCCATTCGCGGCCACGGGCCAGATTCATCAACTTGTCGCGGGTCAGTGGTTGACGCGCATTCATCACCAACGCCTTGAGCACCGCGAATTCACCGGTGGTGAGCATGTGTACTTCGTCGCCGCGCTTGAGTTCGCGAGTCGCCAGCGACAATTCGTAATCACCGAAGGTCACGCTTTCGTCTTCGCTGCCTGGTGCGCCCGGTACGGGAGCCGACTGGCGACGCAGGACCGCTTTGACACGCGCCATCAGCTCGTCCGGGTTGAACGGCTTGGCCAGGTAATCGTCGGCACCCAGTTCCAGGCCCTTGATACGGCTCAGCTCATCGCCCTTGGCGGTCAGCATGATGATCGGAATCTGATTGTTTGCGCCACGCAAACGACGGCACGCAGTCAGGCCGTCTTCGCCGGGCAACATCAGGTCGAGGACGACCAGGTTGAACACTTCACGCGCCAGCAAACGATCCATTTGCTCGGTATTCGGTACGGCGCGGGCACGATAGCCCTTGCTGACGAAAAAACGTTCCAGCAGGCTGCTGAGCCCCGGATCGTCGTCAACGATAAGAATTTTTTCGCCTTCAGCAGTTTGTGCAGTGCTGCTCATTGGATGCTCCTTTGATCTCGGTGCGCATTATGGCGTAGCTGCCGTTATACGCACCGTGTGCATTGTTAGCAGATTTTTCCTCTACCGCCAGCGACATGGCCTTTATGCCTACAGCCTGCGATGCCCCCATCGGGCAGAACGGCGGTTATAATGCGCGGCCTTTTGTGTCGGGCAACGTCTGATCGTTACTGCCGGTGGCGGCTTTTTATTTTTCATCGCCCGGCAGTAATTGTTCGATTCCACGGGTCAATGGGATGCCTTTTGATCCAGGTAGCGGCGCTGGCCAGGCCGCTCAACCAGACTCGCCGGGCCTTATTCCCTGCGCCCGCGAGCCTGCTTTCACAATTTGTCAGGTGGTTTTATGGACAGCATCAACAGCCGCATCGCCGAGGAACTCGGTGTACGCCCACAACAGGTCGAAGCGGCCGTCGCGCTACTCGATGAAGGCTCCACGGTGCCCTTCATCGCCCGCTACCGGAAAGAAGTGACCGGCAGCCTCGATGACACGCAATTGCGGCATCTGGAAGAGCGTCTGCGCTACCTGCGAGAACTCGACGAACGGCGCATCAGCATCCTTGCCAGCATCGAAGAGCAAGGCAAGCTGACCCCGCAACTCGAGCGCGATATCAAACTCGCCGACACCAAGACCCGCCTCGAAGACTTGTACCTGCCGTACAAGCAAAAACGCCGCACCAAGGGCCAGATCGCCCTGGAAGCCGGCCTTGGCGAACTGGCCGACGGCCTGTTCAACGACCCGAACCTGACGCCAGACACCGAAGCCGCACGCTTCGTCAACGCCGAAAAAGGCGTGGCGGATGTGAAGGCGGCCCTCGAAGGCGCCAAGTACATCCTCATGGAACGCTTCGCCGAAGACGCCAACCTGCTCGACAAGTTGCGCAATTACCTGAAGCAGGAAGCCACGCTCAGTGCCCGCGTGATCGCCGGCAAGGAAGAAGAAGGCGCCAAGTTCCGCGACTATTTCGAACACGACGAACCGCTGAAAAGCATGCCATCGCACCGCGCCCTGGCGATTTTCCGTGGCCGCAACGAAGGCATTCTCAGCTCCGCACTGAAAGTCGGTGACGAGCTGCCGGGCACCATGCACCCGTGCGAGGGCATGATCGGTCAGCAATTCGGCATCGCCAACCAGAACCGCCCAGCCGACAAATGGCTCGGTGAAGTGGTGCGCTGGACCTGGAAGGTCAAGCTCTACACCCACCTGGAAACCGACCTGCTCGGCGAGCTGCGCGACGGCGCCGAGACCGAGGCGATCAACGTGTTCGCGCACAACCTGCACGACTTGCTGCTGGCCGCTCCCGCCGGCCCACGTGCCACGCTGGGCCTGGACCCGGGCCTGCGCACCGGTTGCAAGGTGGCGGTGGTCGACGCCACCGGCAAGCTGCTGGATCACGCCACGGTTTACCCGCACGTGCCGCACAACAAGTGGGACCAGACCATCGCCGTGCTCGCCGCCCTGTGCGCCAAGCACTCGGTGGACCTGATCGCCATCGGCAACGGCACTGCCAGCCGTGAAACCGACAAGCTCGCCGCGGACCTGATCAAAAAATACCCGGCGATGAAAATGACCAAGGTCATGGTCTCCGAAGCCGGCGCTTCGGTGTACTCGGCCTCGGAACTGGCCTCCAAGGAATTCCCGGACCTCGACGTGTCGATCCGTGGCGCGGTGTCGATTGCCCGTCGCTTGCAAGACCCGCTGGCCGAGCTGGTGAAAATCGACCCGAAATCCATCGGTGTCGGCCAGTACCAGCACGACGTGTCGCAGTTGAAACTGGCGCGCGGCCTGGACGCGGTGGTCGAGGACTGCGTGAACGCCGTTGGCGTCGACGTGAACACCGCCTCCGTTGCGCTGCTGGCCCGCATTTCCGGCCTCAACGCGACCCTGGCGCAGAACATCGTGACCCACCGCGATGAAAACGGTGCGTTCAAAACCCGTGCTGCCTTGAAGAAAGTCGCCCGTCTCGGCGAAAAGACCTTCGAACAGGCCGCCGGCTTCCTGCGCGTGATGAACGGTGACAACCCGCTGGACTCCTCCGCGGTTCACCCGGAAGCCTACCCGCTGGTGCAGCGCATCGCCGCTGAAACCGACCGTGACATCCGCTCGCTGATCGGCGACGCCGCTTTCCTCAAGCGTCTCGATCCGAAGAAGTACACCGACGAAACCTTCGGTCTGCCAACGGTCACCGACATCCTGCAAGAACTGGAAAAGCCGGGCCGCGACCCGCGTCCAGAGTTCAAGACTGCCGAGTTCCAGGAAGGCGTCGAAGACCTCAAGGACTTGCAGCTGGGGATGATCCTCGAAGGCGTGGTGACCAACGTGACCAACTTCGGCGCCTTCGTCGATATCGGCGTGCATCAGGACGGTTTGGTGCATATCTCCGCGCTTTCGGAGAAATTCATCAAGGATCCGCGTGAAGCGGTGAAAGCCGGTGACGTGGTCAAGGTCAAGGTCATGGAAGTCGACATCCCGCGTAAACGTGTGGGTCTGTCGATGCGCATGAGCGACACCCCGGGTGAGAAGATCGACGGCGCTCGTGGCGCGCGTCCAGGTTCGGCGCCGCGTCAGTCTTCGAACCCTGCACCGCGTAAAGAAACCACGGCAGCCGCTCCAGGCAACAATGCCATGGCGTCGCTGTTCGCCAATGCCAAGCAGCTGAAGAAACGCTGATGGAAATCCCTGCGGGGTTGACCGAAAGCGCTTTTTTCAAGCTGCTGGGTTGCCGTTTGCACAGTCTTGAGGTCGGGGTGGCACAAGTCGCCCTGGCGCTTGAGCCGCAGCTGCGTAATCGCGGCGGCAAGCTGCATGGCGGGGCGTTGTTCAGTCTGGTGGACATTGCCATGGGGCTGGCTTGTTCCAGTTCCCATGGTTTTGACCAGCAGAGCGCGACCATCGAGTGCAAGATCAACTACATCCGCGCCGTGGCTGAAGGCGAGGTGATGTGCACGGCGCGGGTGATTCACCCGGGCCGGCGCACGCTGGTGGTCGAAGCCGATGTGATGCAAGGCGACAAACTGGTCGCAAAAGCACAAGGCACGTTCGCTGTCCTGTAGATGCGCATCATCAATTTGAGTTAATTTCGGCGCTGCGAAAGCTGCGCCGACGTTTCTTCGTGCGCGATAGCCAGTTTCAGGGATGGAGTATTGGCCTTTGCGAGTGGGTCATTGCAGCTCGATAATGAGGCGAAAACGCCAGTTTTAACTTCACCCTTGTAGACCGTCCTGCCCACCCCCATATTGGGGCGACTGACGCGTGAAGGAATCCAACTTGAGCGAACTTCTCAACCGCCGCCTGGCTCTGCTCGGCGAGCGCGCTAACCTCTCTCTGCTCGAACAGTGTCTTCACGGCATCGAACGTGAATGCCTGCGCGTGACGGGCGAAGGTCGCCTGGCGCAAACGCCGCACCCTGAAAGCCTGGGTTCCGCGCTGACCAACGAACAGATCACCACCGACTATTCCGAGTCGCTGCTGGAGTTCATCACGCCTGCCCTGCCGGACCCTGCGGACACGCTGGCGAGCCTGGACAAGATTCACCGTTTTGCCTACAGCAAGCTCGGCAACGAGTACCTGTGGAGTCCGTCGATGCCGTGCCCGCTGCCGGCCGAGGAAGATATCCCGATCGCCTACTACGGCACCTCCAACATCGGTCAGCTCAAGTACGTCTACCGCAAAGGCCTGGCCCTGCGTTACGGCAAGACCATGCAATGCATCGCCGGGATTCACTACAACTTTTCCCTGCCGGAAAAGCTCTGGCCGCTGCTCAAAGAGGCTGAAGGCTTTGTCGGCACCGACCGCGACTATCAGTCGGCGGCCTATATCGCGCTGATCCGCAACTTCCGCCGCTACAGCTGGCTGCTGATGTACCTGTTCGGCTCTTCGCCAGCGCTGGACGCCGGCTTCCTGCGCGGTCGCTCCCATCAGCTGGAGCAATTTGACGCCGAGACGCTGTACCTGCCGTACGCCACCAGCCTGCGCATGAGCGACCTGGGTTACCAGAGCAACGCGCAAGCCGGACTGACACCGTGCTACAACGACCTGAACAGCTACACCGACAGCCTGCGCAAAGCAGTGGCCACGCCGTACCCGCCGTACGTCGAAATCGGCACGCACCAGGACGGTGAGTGGGTTCAGCTCAACACCAACATCCTGCAGATCGAAAACGAGTACTACTCCAACATCCGCCCGAAACGCGTGACCTACACCGGCGAACGGCCGATCCAGGCGCTGATGGCCCGTGGCATTCAGTACGTTGAAGTGCGCCTGTTGGACATCAACCCGTTCATGCCGATGGGTATCGACTTGCCAGAGGCACGTTTCCTCGACGCATTCCTGCTGTATTGCGCGCTGAACGACAGCCCGCTGCTGACCGCCACCACCTGCGGCAACGCCACCTCGAACTTCCTCAGCGTGGTCAAGGAAGGTCGTCGTCCGGGCCTGCAATTGCAACGCGATGGTCAGTCGGTGGACATGAAAGAGTGGGCCTTGGAGCTGCTGGAAAAAATCGCCCCGCTGGCCGCGCTGCTCGATCAGAGCCACGGCGGCGACGCCCACAGCAAAGCCCTCGACGCACAACTGGCGAAAATCCAGAACCCTTCCCTGACCCCTTCCGCGCAAGTACTGGCAGCGATGACCGAGCACAAGGAAAGCTTCGCCCAGTTCTCCCTGCGCCAGAGTCAGGCCCACGCCGAGTTCTTCCGCAGCGAGCCGCTGCCTGCCGAAGAGCAGGCGCGCTTTGAAGAGCTGGCGCGCTCGTCGCTGGCCCAGCAAACTGAGCTTGAGCAGAACGAAGTCGGCGATTTCGACGTGTTTGTCGGGTCGTACCAGGCGAGCATTCTGGCGATCAGTAACTAGATATACACCTCTGTGGCGAGGGAGCTTGCTCCCGCTGGAGTCCGAAGGACTCCCAATTCCAGCGATAGTGTTTTACCTGATAAAACCCGTCGCTGATTTTGCGTCTGCTTCGCAGACGAGCGGGAGCAAGCTCCCTCGCCACAATGCTATACACAGGTCGCTGTCAGGTTTTTCCGCTCATAAGCTCATTCGAAAAAGTTATTTATTTTCGAATTCTTAGATCATTTAGTCTCATCACTCGCCGAAACCCCGGCCGCCAGATGAGGACTTTCATGATGAAACTGCACTTCCCCCTACGCCTCCTGGCGGCCGCTTCCCTGGCTGCAGCGAGCTTTTTCGCCCAAGCGGCTGATGTCACCGTCGCCTACCAGACCACCGTCGACCCAGCCAAAGTCGCCCAGGCTGACGGCAGTTACGAAACAGCCACCCACGCCAAAATCGACTGGCGCAAGTTCGACAACGGTGCCGACATCATCGCTGCCATCGCCTCGGGCGACGTGCAGATCGGCTACCTTGGCTCCAGCCCGCTGACGGCTGCAATCACCCGCAAGGTTCCGGTCGAAACCTTCCTCATCGCCACCCAGATCGGCGCCGCCGAAGCACTGGTGGCCCGTGACGGTTCCGGGATCAAGACCCCGCAGGACCTGATCGGCAAGAAAATCGCCGTGCCATTCGTTTCCACCGGTCACTACAGCCTGCTGGCCGCGCTCAAGCACTGGAACATCGACCCGTCGAAAGTCCAGATCCTCAACCTCGCGCCGCCGGCAATCATTGCCGCGTGGAAACGCGGCGACATCGACGCGACCTACGTGTGGGACCCGGCGCTGGGTGTTGCCAAGGAAAACGGCAACGTGCTGATCACTTCCGGCGAACTGGCCAAGTTCGGCGCGCCGACCTTCGATGCGTGGATCGTGCGCAAGGATTTCGCCGAGAAGCACCCGGAAATCGTCAGTGCCTTCGCCAAAGTCACCCTCGACGCCTACGCCCGCTACCGCAAAGACCCGCAAGCCTGGCTGGCGGATAAGGGCAATGTCGACAAACTGGTGAAACTCTCCGGTGCCAAGGCCAGCGACATTCCGTTGCTGCTGCAAGGCAACGTCTACCCGCTGGCGGCTGATCAGGTGATCACCCTCGGCGCGCCGACCACCAAGGCCATCACCGACACCGCGGCGTTCCTCAAGGAACAAGGCAAGGTCGAGGCCGTGCTGCCGGACTACGCCCCTTACGTCAGCGCCAAGTACATCACTAACTGATCGGGAGTTGACCGCGATGGCCTTGCTTCAGCTGGAGCGCATCAGCGCACAGTACCCCGGCACTGCCGAACCGGTGCTGGCGGACATTTCCTTAAGCCTTGGGCCCCAGCAATTGCTGGTCGCCCTCGGCCCGTCCGGCAGTGGCAAGACCTCACTGTTGAACCTGATTGCCGGGTTTGTCGAACCCAGCGCCGGACGCATCACCCTTGACGGCGTGCCGGTCAAAGGTCCGAGCGCCGAGCGTGGCGTGGTGTTCCAGGACGACGCGCTGCTGCCCTGGCAGGACGTGTTGGCCAATGTCGGTTTCGGTCTGGAACTGGCCGGTGTACCGCGTGATAAACGCGAAGTCCGTGCCCGGGAAATGCTCGCGCTGGTCGACCTCGCAGGCTTTGATGCGCGCCGCATCTGGCAGCTCTCAGGCGGTCAGAAACAACGTGTCGGCCTGGCCCGCGCACTCGCTGCCGACCCACGCGTGCTGCTGATGGACGAACCCTTCGGCGCCCTCGACGCGTTCACCCGCGAACAGATGCAGGAACTGTTGCTGCAAGTCTGGCGACGCACCGCCAAACCGGTGTTCCTGATTACCCATGACATTGAAGAAGCAGTATTCCTGGCCACGGATCTGATTCTGTTGGCGCCCAACCCTGGGCAAATCGTCGAGCGCCTGCTGCTGGATTTCGGTCAGCGTTACGCCGCTGGCGAATCGGCTCGGGCGATCAAATCCGACCCACGCTTTATCGAAACCCGCGAACACGTACTCGCCCGTGTGTTCTCCCAACGCAACGCCGCCCAGCGGCAGGAGCGCGCATGAGCAGTTATGAAATCCCGGCCACGACGGCCAGCCCCACCAGCCCATCGACGCTGATTCCGCTGCGTCGCAGCCTCGGCACACGCTGGATCAGCGTACTGACGCTGATCGCTTTGCTCGCGGTTTGGTGGGCTGTTACCGCCAGTGGTCTGATCGAGCCGTTGTTCCTGCCACCGCCGGCGGCTGTCCTGCAAAAAGGCTGGTTGCTGGCGACCACGGGCTATATGGACTCGACCCTCTGGCAACATCTGGGCGTAAGCCTCAGCCGGATTGGTCTGGGCCTGGGCTTTGCAGTCCTGACCGCCGTGCCGGTCGGTATCGCCATTGGTCACAACCGCATCGCACGCGGCGTTCTCGACCCGCTGATCGAGTTCTACCGGCCGATACCACCGTTGGCCTATCTGCCGTTGATCGTGATCTGGTGCGGCATTGGTGAGCTGTCCAAGGTGTTGCTGATCTATCTGGCGATCTTCGCCCCGATCGCCATCGCCACCGCGACCGGTGTGCGCACCGTCGACCCGGCCAAGTTGCGCGCGGCGCAGTCGTTAGGCGCGACCCGGGCCCAGCTGATTCGCCATGTGATTTTGCCGAGCGCGTTGCCGGACATTCTGACCGGCGTGCGTATTGGCTTGGGCGTGGGTTGGTCGACGCTGGTGGCTGCCGAGTTGATCGCCGCCACCAGCGGCCTGGGCTTCATGGTGCAGTCGGCCGCGCAATTTCTGGTCACCGATGTGGTGGTGCTGGGGATTCTGGTGATCGCGCTGATCGCCTTCGCCATGGAAATGGGCCTGCGAGCGCTGCAACGCAAACTGGTGCCGTGGCATGGCCAGGCGCATTGAGACGTTTTTTTAAGCACTGACTACGCCGACAGTTCGGCGCCCGAATTGAAGAGAAAGCCATGAGCAGCCTGACCGTCACCCCACTCAGCACCGCCCTCGGCGCGCAGATCAGCGGCGTCGATATCTCCCAGCCGCTGAACCTCGAACAGCGCGATGCGATCGAGCAGGCACTGCTCAAGCACCAAGTGCTGTTCTTCCGCGAGCAGCCGATCAACCCGCAACAGCAGGCACGCTTCGCGACGAACTTCGGCGACCTGCATATTCACCCGATCTACCCGAATGTACCGGAACAGCCAGAAGTGTTGATCCTCGACACCACTCATACCGATGTGCGTGACAACGCCGTGTGGCACACCGACGTGACCTTCCTGCCGACCCCGGCCCTTGGCGCGGTGCTCAGCGCCAAGCTGTTGCCGGAGTTTGGGGGCGACACCTTGTGGGCCAGCGGTATTGCGGCGTACGAAGCCCTGTCGACGCCTCTGCAAAACCTGCTGCAAGGCCTGACCGCGACCCACGATTTCGTCAAATCCTTCCCGCTGGAGCGCTTTGGCACCACGCCTGAAGCCTTGGTTCAGTGGGAGGCCGCCCGCAAGAAAAATCCGCCGCTGTCGCATCCGGTGATCCGCACGCACCCGGTGAGCGGGCGCAAGTCGTTGTTCGTCAATGAAGGCTTCACGACGAAGATCAATGAGCTCTCGGAAACCGAAAGCGAGGCGATTCTGAAGCTGCTGTTCGCCCATGCTACCCGGCCGGAATTTACCATTCGCTGGCGTTGGCAGGAGAACGACGTGGCGTTCTGGGATAACCGCGTGACCCAGCATTTTGCGGTGGACGATTACCGGCCGGCACGGCGAGTGATGCACCGGGCGACAGTGTTGGGGGATGTGCCGTTTTTCCGCTGAGATGATCATTCCCACGCGGGGCGTGGGAATGATCATTACGGGGTTATTCCGCCGTCGAAGGCTTCTCCCACAAATTGATCCCGCCCTCCTGGGCAAAGCGGTCAATTTCTTCCAGTTCCTCAACGCTGAAGCTCAAGTTTTTCAACGCCCCGACGTTCTCGATAATCTGCTCTGGTCGGCTCGCGCCGATCAGTGCCGAGGTCACACGCGGGTCGCGCAGTGTCCAGGCCAGGGCCATTTGCGCCAAACTCTGGCCACGGCGCTTGGCGATTTCGTTGAGGGCGCGCACCAGGGCGATGTTGGCATCGGACAGGTGCGAGGCTTGCAACGAGTCACCGCCCGGACGATTGACCCGTGCATCTTTGGGTACGCCGTTGAGGTACTTGTCGGTCAACAACCCTTGAGCCAACGGCGTGAAGGCAATCACACCCGCGCCGAGTTCATCGGTGGCGTCCAGCAGATCCTTTTCCACCCAACGGTTGAGCAGGTTATAGGCCGGCTGGTGGATCAACAGCGGGACTTTCCATTCTTTCAGCAGTGCAGCCATTTCGCGGGTTTTCGCCCCGGAATACGACGAGATACCGATGTACAGCGCCTTGCCCTGCTGCACGGCGGTGGCCAGCGCACTAGCGGTTTCTTCCAGCGGAGTGTCCGGGTCGAAACGGTGGGAGTAGAAAATATCCACATAGTCGACGCCCAAGCGTTGCAGGCTCTGGTCGAGGCTGGCCAGCACGTATTTGCGCGAGCCGCCGCCCTGGCCGTAAGGGCCCGGCCACATGTCCCAACCGGCCTTGCTGGAGATGATCAGCTCGTCGCGGTACTGCTTGAAGTCTTCGCGCAGCAAACGGCCGAAATTGATCTCGGCACTGCCGTACGGCGGGCCGTAGTTGTTGGCCAGGTCGAAGTGATTGATACCCAGGTCGAAGGCAGTACGCAGCAAGGATCGCTGGGTATCGATCGGCGTGCTGTCGCCGAAGTTGTGCCACAAGCCCAGCGACAGTGCCGGCAGCACCAGCCCGCTGCGACCGACGCGGCGGTAAGGAATGGAGTCGTAACGATCAGCAGCAGCGGTGTAAGTCATCGAGCCCTCTCTTGTTATGAGCGACGAAGTCGTCAGCGTTGCCCAGCATACGCTCAGGCAACGCATTCAAAACGGGGAGTTCGACTAAATGCTGAAACGTTTCATACAGTTCTTGATTTTGTCCTTACGCCGACAGTTCGCGCAGGGCCGCTGCTGCCAGAAACCCGGATCTTGAGTTGTACCGTTGATCGCGTCTGACCGTCTGATCAATGCGCTCCAGCAACTGCTCTGGCAACGTTGCATTGAAACGCACGGACTTGCCGAAATACGGCGTCACATCAAACTCGACCACTGCCCAAACACCTCCCGCGTAATCCGGGTTTTCGAAGTGCTCGTCGATCTCGCGCACCTGCGGCAACGGATCGCCATCAGCGACCAGTCCTTCGTAATGCAACGCCAGCGCTTCTTTAACGTTTTCGAGCGCCTGCGCCACCGTTCCACCTGCTGAGAAACAACCCGCAACGTCGGGGATGATCACGCCTTAATCTGAGTCGGCATCCTTGTGCAGTACGACTGGGAATTTCATGGGAATAGGCCCTTCCAATCCGCCCCCATCGGGGCGTTGATCGATATTCTCCAGGCTCATTTCAAGCCCGCCTGTTTCAAAATGCTGTTGATTGTTCCCCTTGTCGTCAGCATCTGCTGCGACTTTACCCGGCAAAGGGACACCCCAATACACACCATACACACTCGGTTAAATATTAGCCCATCGCAAACACCCGAACTCGTGGCGACATGTGTCGGTTGTGCGGGCAGAACATCGACACCGGCATTGGAGGTGCCCGCCAGTGGGTTGGTTTAAGCGCCATTGTGCTAAACGGCGCCTATGCTCGGTATGACAAATACCGACTCAGGAGCACACTTCATGCACACCACGATCATCATCACCTTCGGCCTGGTCTTGCTGGCGCTGATGCTGTTCATCGGTGAAAAGCTCGGCTTCAGCCGCCAGACCCTGACCTACAGTTTCGTCGTCCTGTGGCTGGCGCTGACGGTGATCAACGGCGCTATCGGCATGATCACCGCCGGGCAACCGCTAATCTCCGAATTGATGGTGGGCTTCATGGTGTTCAGCGTACCGGTGGCCGCTCTGGTGTTGTTCATGACCTTGAACATCGCCTGAGCAGCACCGGCCTCGATCAGCGCACCAGATGCAGGAACTGCATGTGTCGCTCGTACTGATCGAGGATGTCGTTGATGATTTGCTCCTTGGTGTAGCCCACCAGATCGTAATCCTGACTGCCTTCGCTCAGGTGCACTTCAGCCCGGTAGTAGCGACGGTTGTTGAGCTCTTTGGAGCCCATCCCGCCACGGGCGAAGGACGGTGTGAAGTAACCGCGCATTTGCGCCTGGTAGATGAACGGATGCTGCTCACCGTGACCAATTTCCAGGCTGACACTGTCGTTGGCCGGGTCCGGTTGGGTGACTACGTTCAAGCCTTTTTCAGCGAACACCGCCGTCACTTCTTCAATCGCCGGACGCACCGTCGTGTCGAGAAAACGGTACACCTCGTCACGCGACGGAAAGTGCACAGCCTGACTCAGACGCTGACGCCAGCCACCCTTACCGCGCCGTGACGACGCCGAGACCGGCGCCAACGAATGCAACTGGGCGATCTGCTTTTGCGATTCGAGGTAGAACGCCTTGTGCAGCCCCCACATCATCAGCAACAGAATCAGCGAGAACGGCAACGAGGTCAGTACCACCGCTGACTTCAACGAGTCGATGCTGCCGGCAAACAACAATGCACTGGTGACCAGCGCGGTCATCGCGCCCCAGAACACCCGCAACCATTTCGGCCCGTCTTCATCGGCGTTACCGCCCTTGGCCGACAGCGTCGAGAGCACCACGGTGCCGGAGTCGGCCGAGGTGACGAAGAACACGAAGCTGATGAACACCGTAACGGCGATCACCGTTTTACTCCATGGGTAGGTTTCCAGCAGCAAGTAGAGGGTCATCGACGGGTTCTCGATGGCCGACAGGCCAAGGGCACTCATGCCGTGGTTGAGTACCTGGTCGATGGCGCTGTTACCGAAGATCGACATCCACGCCAGGGTGAAGCCGAGCGGAATCAACAGCACACCGAAGACGAATTCACGGATGGTCCGACCACGGGAAATACGTGCGATGAACAGGCCCACGAACGGCGACCACGCGATCCACCAGGCCCAGTAGAACACCGTCCAGCCGCCCAGCCAGTCGCTGGGTTTGTCATAGGCATAAAGGTCGAAACTCTTCATCGGCAAGGCGCCGAGGTAATCGCCGAGGTTCTGGATCAGAGTATTGAGCAGGTGCTGGGTAGGGCCGGCGAACAACACGAACAGCAACAACGCACAGGCCAGCAGCATGTTGATGTCGGACATCACCCGCACGCCTTTATCGACGCCGGCGACGGCGACGATGATCGCCGCGCCCATCATCAGCGTGATCAGGCCGACCTGAATCCACTGGGTATGGGCAATGCCGAACAAGTAGTCGAGGCCGGAGTTGAGGTGCAACACGCCGAAGCCCATGTCAGCGCCCAGACCGAACACCGTGGCGATGATGCCGAAGCCATCCACCGCGTAACCGATCGGGCCGTTGATGCGTTTGCCGATCAGCGGATAAAGCGCCGAGCGCAGGGCCAGCGGCAGGTTATGCCGATAGGCGAAATAGGCCAGCGCCATGCCGACAAACGCGAACACGCCCCAGCCGTGGAGGCCCCAATGCAGAAACAGCACCTGCATCGCCTGGCGTGCCGCATCGGCCGTGCCGGCCTCGCCCTGCGGCGGTTGCAGCATATGCGTCAGCGGTTCAGACACGCAGAAGAAGAACAGCGTGATGCTGATCCCGGCGGCAAACAGCATGCCGGCCCAGGACAGGTAACTGAATTCGGGCTCGTCGTGGTCGGCACCGAGCTTGATCTTGCCGTAGCCGGACAAGGCGGTGACCACCACGAAGACCAGATACAGGGTCATCGCCAGCATGTAGTACCAGCCGACCGTGTTGGCCGCCCAGTTTTGCGCCGCCAGCAACCAGGCGCCAGACTCTTGCGGGAAGGCGATGACCACCAGGCCGAACAGTAAAATGAAGGTCGCCGCGAAGTAGAACACCGGCGGATTCATGCGGATCTGGCCGCTTGGAGGGGTGAACGATGCACTCATGAAACGTGCACCTCGAGGGGGTAAAACGTGGCTGTCAATAACGGACTCAGCAAAGGCTAGCCTCCTGTTGTGAGCGGGCAGCGAACCACCGGTTTAACTTGAATGAACGTTCAAGTTAAACATGGATAGGCTGTGAGGACTAATCGCGAGGTTCGGCGGTACGTCTGTGGCGAGGGAGCTTGCTCCCGCTGGGACGCGCAGCGGCCCTAAAAACATAGAAGCTGACGACTGCTTCGCCCGAACGCGGACCGGCCGACGGGAGCAAGCTCCCTCGCCACAAAAATGAGTGCCTTCACGCCAGCTCAAGGAGGGAATGGCTGGAACTATCATCAGCCTCAGGGCTTACTTCTGCGTCCCGTCATCATGCTGCAAGTTCGCCTGGGTCAAATTGCATCCGGCCGGTACGCTGCGAGTCAGCCAGACGTTGCCGCCGATGGTCGAGCCCTTGCCGATGGTGATCCGCCCGAGGATGGTCGCACCGGCATAGATCACCACATCGTCTTCGACGATCGGATGGCGCGGATGGCCTTTCTGCAACTGGCCGTCTTCATCGGCCGGGAAGCGTTTGGCGCCGAGGGTCACGGCCTGGTAAATGCGTACCCGCTCGCCGATGATCGCGGTTTCGCCGATCACCACGCCCGTGCCGTGGTCGATGAAGAAGCTACGGCCGATCTGCGCGCCCGGGTGAATGTCGATGCCGGTGGCCGAGTGCGCGATTTCCGCACTGATCCGCGCCAGCAATGGCAGCCCGGCGCGGTACAAATGGTGGGCCAGACGATGGTGAATCACCGCCAGAATCCCCGGATAGCACAGCAGCACTTCATCGACACTGCGTGCTGCCGGGTCACCGTGATACGCCGCCAGTACATCGGAATCCAACAGGCTGCGCAGACCTGGCAAGGCCAGGGCGAAATCCTGGATCAGGCTGATCGCCCGCGCCTCGACTTCGGTATCGACCTGGGCGCTTTGCCGTGCGACGTAGCGCAACTCCAGCCGCGCCTGAGCCAGCAGCGCATTCAGCGCCACATCCAGCGTATGCCCGACGTAGAAGTCTTCACTCTCCTCGCGCAGATCCACCGGGCCCAGGCGCATCGGGAACAGCGCACCGCACAATGCTTCGAGAATCTCCGCCATCGCCGCACGCGATGGCAGCTCACGCCCGCCCTGCTCGCCGCTGATGCGACCGTTCTGCGCACGCCACTGGTCGCGGGCGGTGCGCAGTTGGCTGACGATGGTCTGTAATTGCCAATGGCTGGAACGCTGGCTCACGGTAAAACTCCTCACGTGCGGCGGCCGGACAGTAAGGCCGCCTGAACGGCATTCACTTTACGGTATGCGCTCAAAACGGAATTAAGAACGAATTGTGCTGTTCTCAGCACTTTTTGGCATAAGCGACATTGTCGGTTGCCCGAGCAAATCGGCCTGCCTATAGTCCAGTCATCTCCCACAACCCGTGCGGCCCCATGATCAAACAACAGCTGGCTCGTTTTAATCGTCTGGACCTTCTTGCCAATGCTACCGCGCTGGAAAAACTCGAACGCTTGTCGACCTGGCTAGGGCGTGATGTCTACGTCAAACGTGACGACCTGACACCGTTGGCCATGGGCGGCAACAAGCTGCGCAAACTCGAATACCTCGCCGCCGACGCGCTCGCGCAAGGTGCCGATACGCTGATCACCGCTGGCGCCATCCAGTCCAACCATGTGCGTCAGACGGCAGCGCTTGCCGCCAAACTGGGCCTGGGCTGCGTCGCCTTGCTGGAGAATCCGATCGGCACTGATGACAGTAATTACCTGGGCAACGGCAATCGCCTGCTGCTGGACTTGTTCGATGCCAAGGTCGAGCTGGTAGAGAACCTCGATAACGCCGACCAACAGTTACAAGCCCTGGCCGAGCGTCTGCGCAGTAACGGCAAAAAACCTTATCTGGTGCCGATTGGCGGCTCCAACGCCTTGGGCGCGCTGGGCTATGTACGAGCCGGACTGGAGCTGGCCGGGCAAATCGAGGACAGCGGCCTGGAGTTCGCCGCCGTGGTGCTGGCTTCGGGCAGCGCCGGGACTCACAGCGGTCTGGCGTTGGCGCTGAGCGAAGTACTGCCGGACTTGCCGGTGATCGGCGTCACCGTTTCGCGCAGCGACGAAGACCAGCGACCGAAAGTCCAGGGCCTGGCCGAGCGCACTGCCGAACTGCTGGGCGTGAACCTGCCGGCGAGTTTCAAGGTGCAATTGTGGGACGAGTATTTCGCTCCGCGTTACGGCGAGCCGAACGCTGGAACCCTCGCTGCCGTCAAGTTGCTGGCCAGCCAGGAAGGGCTGTTGCTCGACCCGGTCTACACCGGCAAGGCCATGGCCGGCTTGCTCGACGGTATCGGCCGGCAGCGCTTCAATGACGGCCCGATCATCTTCCTGCACACCGGAGGTGCGCCGGCGTTGTTTGCCTATAGCTCGGCGTTTTGAGCCAGCCGGAAAAAGATCTTCTGTGGTGAGGGAGCAAGCTCCCTCACCATAGGAATTACACGAAGCATTTATATTCCAATAAAGAATAACAAGCTGAATTTATATTATTTTCACATCTAAAAGCCTCGTCATATAGTCGCGCCGCAGGCGCAATTGCCGCGAGACGCATACGCTGCTTTTAGGGCACGATGTTGCAGCCGTTCAATTCTCGGTTTTGCCTGCTTCTCCAAAAAACGTCTTCATAAAAAAACACAGGGGCTTGTCATGAATTTTTCCGCATTTCGTCGAAATCTGCTGGTGGGCTCGCTGGGCCTGGTACTCGGTGCTGGCCTGTTGGGGCAAGCAGTGGCCGGTGAGCAGCTGCAAAAAATCAAGGAAGCTGGCGTGATCAACGTCGGCCTGGAAGGCACTTATCCACCGTTCAGTTTCGTCGATGCCAACGGCAAACTGGCCGGCTTCGAAGTGGAGTTCTCCGAAGCCCTGGCCAAAGAGCTGGGCGTGAAGGTCAAACTGCAACCGACCAAATGGGACGGCATCCTCGCGGCGCTGGAGTCCAAGCGCCTGGACGCAGTGATCAACCAGGTGACCATCTCCGAAGAGCGCAAGAAGAAGTATGACTTCTCCGAGCCTTACACCGTTTCCGGGATTCAGGCGCTGGTGCTGACGAAGAAGGTTGCGGAGCTGAACATCAAGACCGCCGCCGACCTGACCGGCAAGAAAGTCGGCGTAGGCCTGGGCACCAACTATGAGCAGTGGGTAAAGGCCAATGTGCCGGGTGCTGAAGTCCGCACCTACGAAGATGATCCGACCAAGTTCCAGGACCTGCGCGTTGGCCGCACCGACGTCATTCTGATCGACCGCCTCGCCGCGCTGGAATACGCCAAGAAGGCCAAGGACACCACCGCCGCTGGCGAAGCGTTCTCCCGTCAGGAAGCCGGCATTGCCCTGCGCAAAGGCGAGCCTGAGCTGCTGGCTGCGGTGAACAAGGCCATCGACAAGCTGCGTGCCGACGGTACGCTGAAAAAGCTTTCGGAAAAATACTTCAGCGCTGACGTCACCCAATAATGGAAGAAGCTTTCCAACTCGCACTGGACTCCGCGCCCTTTTTGCTCAAGGGCGCGTATTTCACGGTCATCCTCAGCCTGGGCGGGATGTTCTTTGGTCTGTTGCTGGGGTTTAGCCTGGCCTTGATGCGCTTGTCGCGCTTCAAGCTGGTGAGCTGGATCGCCCGCATCTATGTGTCGTTCTTTCGCGGCACGCCGTTGCTGGTGCAACTGTTCGTGATCTATTACGGCTTGCCGCAATTGGGTATCGAACTTGATCCGCTGCCAGCGGCCTTGATCGGCTTCTCGCTGAACATGGCTGCCTACGCCTGCGAAATCCTCCGTGCCGCGATCAGTTCCATCGAACGCGGCCAGTGGGAAGCCGCTGCCAGTATCGGCATGACCCGCGCGCAAACCCTGCGCCGGGCCATCCTGCCGCAAGCTGCGCGAACGGCGTTGCCGCCACTGGGCAACAGCTTCATTTCGCTGGTCAAGGACACCGCGCTGGCGGCGACCATTCAGGTGCCGGAACTGTTCCGTCAGGCACAGCTGATCACCGCCCGTACCTTCGAAATTTTTACCATGTATCTTGCCGCCGCACTGATCTACTGGGTGCTTGCAACGGTGCTCTCGCACCTGCAAAACCAGTTGGAAGAGCGGGTCAATCGGCACGACCAGGAGTCCTGACCCCATGATTGTCGTGGAAAAACTGACAAAGCAGTTCAAGGGTCAAGTGGTGCTCAATGGCATCGATCTGAAGGTTGAAGAAGGCGAGGTGGTGGCAATCATCGGCCCTAGCGGCTCGGGCAAGACCACCTTCCTGCGTTGCCTGAACTTTCTTGAAGAACCCACCAGCGGCCGGATCAAGGTCGGCGACATCGAGATCGATGGCAGCCGCCCGCTGAACCAGCAGCAGAGCCTGGTGCGCCGGTTGCGCCAGCATGTCGGTTTCGTGTTTCAGAACTTCAATCTGTTCCCTCATCGCACGGCCCTGGAAAACGTCATCGAAGGCCCTTTGGTGGTGAAGAAAATGCCAAAGGACCAAGCATTGGCGCTGGGTCGAAAACTGCTGGCCAAGGTCGGCCTGGCAGGCAAGGAAGACGCCTATCCGCGCAGGCTGTCCGGTGGGCAGCAACAGCGCGTGGCAATCGCCCGGGCGCTGGCCATGGAGCCGGAAGTGATTCTCTTCGACGAACCAACCTCGGCGCTCGATCCGGAACTGGTCGGCGAAGTGCTGGCGGCCATTCGCAGTCTGGCCGAAGAAAAACGCACGATGGTCATCGTTACCCACGAAATGAGTTTTGCTCGTGATGTGGCGAACCGGGTGGTGTTTTTCGACAAGGGCGTCATTGTCGAACAAGGTGAAGCAAAGGCATTGTTTGCCAATCCAAAAGAAGAACGAACCCGACAATTCCTCAACAAGTTCCTCAACTCCCGAAGTTAACAATCACCATCAAAAATAGAGTAAGCACTGTCAACTTCCACGGAAGGAAGTGACATTTATCACACCACTTGACTCGTCTCACCCGCCTCCCGCCGATTTCCGTAATTAATTAATCACCCCAGTCGAAAGCGGTATATAGATACCTCCTGCAACATCCTCCCGCCACGTAACCTCCAACACACTCAGACTGATTCAATGCCGAAAAACACTGGAAACACTGGCTCACAAATCGAGCGCACCCAGGAAAAAGCCGAACAGCATGTCCATCGATCGCTAATTAGAGGTAGGAAATATCTGAATAGCCTGGCATTCCCACGTTCTCAACTTGCGTCTATTGACACCCCGTCGACCACTCCCTTATCTAGGCGCTAACAGGCATTTCACAGTACTTGAATATAGTTAATCGCCTACTACCCTAACGCCTTCGACACTTCCGAAATGGACTTCGCTGCGATGTTTCAAGGAGAACACACATGACTTGTATGTCGAACAAAGTTGAACTGGCGGCTCCCGGCCTGACGCAGTCGCCCGGCTCTGCCATCAACATCACTTCCGCTGCTTACCTGCTGATCGAAATACCACCTTATGCCGGTATGGACGAAGGTGATCTGATCGAACTGTTCTGGGATAACTGCTATGTGGCCTCAAAGGTGCTCAACCGCGCAGATGTCGGTCAGCCACTCAATCTGCGGGTTCCCGAGAGTTTTATCCGCAATGGCAGCTCGCGTATCCACTACCGGCTCATGCAAGTCGGGCAAGGCCCGGCGCTGTCCGCGGCGAAACAGGTCCAGGTCAAACTCGACTGCCCGGGTGGTCAGCCACACACCCTGTGTGCAGATGAAAACCAGCACCTGGAGCCATTGGGTATTCCCGAGATGATTCGCCGTCACGGGGTCAATCCGAACCAGATCAAACGTGGCGTGCCACTGATCATCGAACCTTATCTGAACATGGCGGCTGATGATGAAATCACCCTGCGCTGGGGCGATGTGCGCATGGACCTGCCCAAGATCAAACCCGGCGAAGTCGGCCACCCGATCAACGTCTGGGTGCCGCCCTCAGTGATTCTTGAAGCCGGTGAAGATAACCGGCTGGAAGTCACCTACTGCATCCTCGATCGCGTCGGTAACAACTCGCGCTGGGCGCCGGCACGCACCTTGAAAGTCGGCTGCGCCAATACCTACCTGAAAGTACCGGCCAGGAAGTGCTGAAGGCCCCTGCCCCCTGCGACCGATGAGATCCCTGTAGCAGCTGGCGCAGCCAGCTGCTACAGGGTTGCGTTACATCCGCCCATGCGAACAACCACAGGGCTGATGACACCCTTCTATGCATATTCCTAAAAGTTAGTTCATTAATTTTTTATACGCGTTTAGGGTATATGAACCGGACCACCGGACTTTCTTGATTTTGATTTCGCCGCACGCTGCGGCTTATCCATGAGAAGTGAGGTAGGTATGGTCAGGAACATAATCACCCCGGTGCAAATCGCCAGGGCATTGCGTGCAGCCAAGGAGCGGCGCTGATGTCTAATCTGGCAGATGCAAACGTTCAGAGTGATCTGGACATTCCCCCGCTGTTGTTGCCCGCGCACGTTTTGCGCAATGACGCACAAGCCCTCGAAGCAGCCCGTGAACTCGCTCAGGTCGCCCGCTTGCAAGCCGCGCGACGCGATCAACAGCGCAAGTTGCCCTGGGCGGAAATCGAACAATTCACCCGCAGTGGCCTGGGCAGTATTGCCATTGGCAAAGCGTTCGGCGGCCCCGAGGTTTCATTCGTCACCATCGCCGAAGTCTTCGCGATCATTTCCGCGGCCGACCCGGCACTCGGGCAAATCCCGCAGAACCACTTCGGGATTCTCAACCTGCTCCAGCACACCGCCAACGAACGACAGAAAAAGCAGCTGTTCCAGAGCGTGCTCGACGGTTGGCGAATCGGCAACGCGGGCCCGGAACGCGGCACCAAAAACACCCTGGAGCTCAAGGCCCGCATCACCGCCGACGGTGATGGCTACGTCATCAATGGTCAGAAGTTTTACTCCACAGGCGCGCTGTTCGCGCACTGGGTCGCGGTCAAGGCCCTCAACGACGACGACAAGCAAGTCATCGCTTTCGTCCGTCGCGGCACTCCGGGGCTGCGCATCGTCGACGACTGGTCGGGCTTCGGCCAGCGCACCACGGCCAGTGGCACCGTGCTGCTGAACAATGTGCGGGTCGATGCTGATCTGGTGGTGGAAAACTGGCGGATCAACGACAGCCCGAACATTCAGGGCGCCGTGTCACAGCTGATTCAAGCCGCCATCGACGCCGGCATTGCCCGCGGCGCCATCGATGACGCCATCAGCTTCGTTCGCGAACGCGCACGGCCGTGGATCGACGCCAACGTCGAACGCGCCAGCGATGACCTCTACGTGATTGCCGACATCGGCAAACTGAAAATCGAACTGCACGCCGCCGAAGCGCTGCTGCGCAAAGCCGGAAAAGTGCTCGATCAAGTCAGCGCCGCGCCGGTCACCGCCGAATCCGCCGCACGCGCCTCGATTGCCGTCGCCGAAGCCAAGGTGCTGACCACCGAGATCTCGCTGCTGGCCAGCGAAAAGCTCTTCGAACTGGCCGGCAGCCGCGCCACCCTCGCCGAGTTCAACCTCGACCGCCACTGGCGCAACGCACGCGTGCACACCCTTCACGATCCGGTGCGCTGGAAATACCACGCCGTGGGCACTTATCACCTGAACGGCACAAAACCAGCCCGCCATTCCTGGATCTGAACGACCAGAACACTTTTGACCAGATCTCTGGAGAAACACATGACTCTTTCTCACCCCGTCGCGGTCATCACCAGCGATGAACAAGCCCTTGTCGTCGCCAGCGATCTGGCCGAAGACTTCAAACGCGACAGCGCCCTGCGCGACCGTGAGCGACGCCTGCCCTACCCCGAACTGGAAGTCTTTTCGCGCTCCGGCCTGTGGGGCATCAGCGTGCCCAGGGAATACGGCGGTGCGGGGGTTTCCAACGTCACCCTGGCCAAAGTCATCGCACTGATCGCCCAGGCCGACGGTTCGCTGGGGCAGATCCCGCAGAACCACTTTTATGCCCTCGAAGTGCTGCGCGTAAACGGTACATCCGAGCAGAAAAAACGCCTGTACGCCGAAGTCCTCGCCGGTCAGCGCTTCGGCAATGCACTGGCCGAACTCGGGACCAAAACCGCTCTCCACCGGGTCACCAGCCTGACTCCCGATGGCAACGGTTTTCGCATCAACGGCCGCAAGTTCTACTCCACCGGGGCGATCTACGCACAACGGATTCCGACCACGGTGGTCGATGAAAACGGCGTCCAGCAACTGGCCTTCGTCCCGCGTCACAGCCAGGGCCTGACGGTCATCGATGACTGGAGCGGCTTCGGCCAGCGCACCACCGGCAGCGGCTCGGTGGTGTTCGAAGACGTCTACGTCTCGGCAGATGACGTGATCCCGTTTCAAAGCGCCTTCGAACGTCCGACCCCGGTCGGCCCGCTGGCGCAGATTCTTCATGCGGCCATCGACACCGGCATTGCTCGCGCAGCCTATGAAGACGCGCTGCATTTCGTGCGAAGCAAAACCCGCCCGTGGATCGACTCCGGCAATGACAACGCCACCGAAGACCCGCTGACGATCAAAAGCTTTGGCCACCTGAGTATTCGCCTGCACGCGACGGAAGCACTGCTTGAACGTGCAGGAGAATTCCTCGACCGCGCCCAGGCCGACACCAACGCCGAAACGATCGCGGCGGCCTCGATTGCCGTGGCCGAAGCGCGTGCCATCAGCACCGAGATCTCCCTGGCGGCCGGCAGCACGCTGTTCGAATTGTCCGGCAGCCAGGCCACCCTCGCCGAGCACGGGCTGGATCGTCACTGGCGCAACGCCCGCGTGCACACCCTGCACGACCCGGTGCGCTGGAAGTACCACGCAATTGGCAACTACTACCTCAACGATGAAAACCCGCCACTGCGAGGGACTATTTGATGCCCTCGCCTCTGACAAAGAAAAAAAAGATCCTGCTCAATGCCTTCAACATGAACTGCATCGGGCACATCAACCACGGCCTGTGGACTCATCCACGGGACAACTCGACCCAGTACAAGACGGTCGAGTACTGGACCGAACTCGCGCAGTTGCTGGAGCGGGGCTTGTTCGACGGGCTGTTCATCGCCGACATCGTCGGGGTGTATGACGTCTATCAGCACTCGGTCGATGTGCCGCTCAAGGAGTCGATCCAGTTGCCGGTCAACGACCCGCTGCTGCTGGTGTCGGCCATGGCCGCGGTGACCAGGAACCTCGGCTTTGGCCTGACCGCCAACCTGACGTATGAGCCGCCGTACCTGTTCGCCCGGCGCCTGTCGACCCTCGATCACCTGAGCCGTGGCCGGGTCGGCTGGAACATCGTCACCGGCTACCTCGACAGTGCCGCCAAGGCCATGGGCCATCGCTCCCAGGTCGAACATGACCGACGTTACGACCAGGCCGATGAGTACCTTGAGGTGCTGTACAAACTCTGGGAAGGCAGTTGGGAAAACGATGCGGTGATCAACGACCGCGAGCAGCGGGTCTACGCCCAACCGAGCAAAGTGCACAAGGTCGAACACCACGGCGAGTTTTATCAGGTCGAGGGTTATCACCTCTGCGAGCCCTCACCGCAGCGCACGCCAGTGCTGTTTCAGGCCGGCAGTTCGGATCGCGGCCTGGTGTTCGCCGGGCAACACGCCGAGTGCGTATTCATCAGCGGCCAGAACAAGGCCACGACCAAGGTGCAGGTGGACAAGGTCCGCGCCAGCGCCACCGCTGCCGGGCGCAACCCCGAGGACATCAAGGTCTTCATGGGGCTGAACGTAATCGTCGGTGCGACCGAGGAGCTGGCCTGGGCCAAGCACGCTGAATACCTGAGCTACGCCAGCGCCGAAGCCGGGGTGGCGCATTTCTCGGCGTCCACCGGGATCGACTTTTCCGAATACGAACTCGATGAACCGATCCAGTACGTGAAAAGCAACGCCATCCAGTCCGCCACAAAAAACCTGCAAAACAACGACTGGACCCGACGCAAGTTGCTGGAGCAACACGCCTTGGGCGGCCGCTACATCACCGTGGTCGGCTCGCCTGAACAGGTCGCCGATGAGCTGGAATCCTGGATCGCGGAAACCGGTCTGGACGGCTTCAACCTGACCCGCATCGTCACCCCGGAAAGCTACGTCGATTTCATCGACCTGGTGATTCCCGAGTTGCAACGCCGCGGGTCGTACAAGACCGCTTATGACGAAGGCACCTTGCGCGAAAAGCTGTTTCACGCGCAGGCGTATTTGCCCGAGCAACACACAGGATCCACCTACCGACACTAACCGTTGTGGCGAGGGAGCTTGCTCCCGCTCGACTGCGCAGCAGTCGCGCAACCTCCTGCCGAGTTTTAACAGGCACGCCTCATTGAATGGTTTTGGGACCGCTGCGCGGCCCAGCGGGAGCAAGCTCCCTCGCCACAAATATGAGTCACACATTCAATAATTGACTGGAAACCCACCATGAAAAACAACCTGCTCACCCTCCCAGTCAAAGCACTGGCACTGGCCTTCGGCCTCTTCAGCTCCATGACTTTCGCCACCGACGCACCGCTGAAAATCGGCACCACCGCAGCCTTCGCCATCCCATTGGAAGCAGCGGTCGAAGAGGCCGGCAAACAAGGCCTGAAGGTCGAGCTGGTGGAGTTCAGCGACTGGATTGCACCGAACGTCAGCCTGGCCTCGGGCGACATCGATGTGAACTACTTCCAGCACATTCCGTTTCTGGAAAACGCCAAGGCCGCTGCCGGGTTTGATCTGGTGCCGTTTGCGCCGGGCATCATCAACAACGTCGGCCTGTACTCGAAGAAATACAAAAGCTTCGACGAGCTTCCCGAGGGCGCCAGCGTGGCCATCGCCAACGACCCGATCAACAGCGGTCGCGGCTTGCAACTGCTGGCCAAGGCCGGGTTGATCACCCTCAAATCGGGTGTGGGCTACAAGGCGACCGAAGACGACATCGTCGCCAATCCGAAAAAACTGAAAATCCTTCAGGTCGAAGCCGTGCAACTGGTACGTGCGTATGACGACGCCGATCTGGTGCAGGGCTACCCGGCCTACATTCGCCTGGCCAAGACCTTCGATGCCGGCTCAGCGCTGCTGTTCGACGGCCTCGACCACAAGGAATACGTGATCCAGTTCGTGATCCAGCCAAAAAGCAAAACCGACCCGCGCCTGATCAAGTTCGTCGACATCTACCAGCATTCGCCGGTGGTTCGCGCAGCCCTGGACAAGGCCCACGGCAAGCTCTACCAAGCTGGCTGGGAAGGCTGACCATGAATGCCGCCAACGCCCAGCTTCAACTAGAAATCCCGCCGTCTCGCAGCGCTGAACAAACTGAGCTGCACCCCGAGCTCAACCGCGCCCATGTGCGCTTTATCGGTGTGGGTAAAACCTACAACGGCCAGCAAGGCCCGGTCGCTGCGCTGCACGGCATCGACCTGGCGATCCAGCGCGGTGAAGTGTTCGGCATCATCGGCCGCAGCGGTGCCGGCAAGTCCTCGCTGATCCGCACCATCAACCGCCTCGAACAACCGAGCACCGGTCGGGTGCTGATCGATCAGGTGGACATCGGCGAGTTCAATGAAGACCGTCTGGTGGCGCTGCGGCGACGGATCGGCATGATCTTCCAGCACTTCAACCTGATGTCGGCGAAAACCGTGTGGCAGAACGTCGAGCTGCCGCTCAAGGTCGCCGGCGTGCCGAAAGCCGAGCGTGAACAGAAGGTCCGTGAACTGCTGGAACTGGTCGGTCTGCAAGGCAAACACCAGGCCTATCCGGCGCAGCTCTCGGGTGGGCAAAAACAGCGTGTCGGCATCGCCCGGGCGCTGGTGCACGACCCGGCGATTCTGCTTTGCGATGAGGCCACCTCGGCGCTTGACCCAGAGACCACGCAATCAATCCTCGGCCTGCTGCGCGAGATCAATCAGCGCCTCGGGCTGACGATCATTCTGATCACCCACGAAATGGCGGTGATCCGCGATATCTGTGATCGGGTGGTGGTACTCGAACACGGGCGGATTGTCGAGCAAGGACCGGTCTGGGAAGTGTTTGGCAACCCGCAGCACGATGTCAGTAAAACCCTGCTGGCGCCTCTGCAACATGGCTTGCCGGAGGAACTGCAAAGCCGCTTGCAGGCGCAAGCGCAATCGTCGGAATCGGCGGTAGTGCTGCGCTTGCAGTTCACCGGCAACAGCACTGATGAGCCTGATCTGGCGGCGTTGTTCAGTGCGCTCGGCGGTCGCGTGCGCTTGCTGCAAGGCGGCGTCGAACGGATTCAGGGGCACGCCCTAGGGCAATTGTTATTGGCGGTAACCGGTTCGTCCTTGGGCGCCGAAGAGTTGCGCCAGCGCGCCAGTCACTGGGCACAACAGGTGGAGGTGCTGGGTTATGTGGTTTGATCGATTGCTGCAGGGCGTTATCGACACGTTTCTGATGGTCGGCGTGTCATCGCTGATCGCGCTGTTGGCGGGTATTCCGCTGGCGGTGATTCTGGTCACCAGTTCCAAGGGCGGCATCTATGAAGCGCCTGCGCTGAACCGTGCGCTGGGGGCCTTCGTCAACCTGTTCCGCTCGATCCCGTTCCTGATCCTGATGGTCGCGCTGATCCCCTTTACCCGCTTGATCGTCGGCACCACCTACGGTGTCTGGGCCGCCGTGGTGCCGCTGACCATCGCCGCCACGCCATTCTTTGCGCGCATCGCCGAGGTCAGCTTGCGCGAGGTCGACCACGGCCTGATCGAAGCCGCCCAGGCCATGGGCTGCCGACGCTGGCATATCGTCTGGCATGTGTTGTTGCCCGAGGCGCTGCCGGGAATCGTCGGTGGTTTCACCATTACTTTGGTCACGATGATCAACTCCTCGGCCATGGCCGGCGCCATTGGTGCTGGTGGACTGGGCGACATTGCGTACCGCTACGGGTATCAGCGCTTTGATAGCCAGATCATGCTGACGGTGATTGTGTTGCTGGTGATTCTGGTGGCGGTGATTCAGCTGGGTGGGGATCGGTTGGCTCGAGGATTGAACAAGCGCTGAACGATCATCGGCATGGGAACGATCTTCCTCAAGGGGTATATTCGGCGAACTCACCCTTTGCCTGCGCAGCCGCCATGAAACACACCCCCGACGACCTCAAACAGATCACCGCGACCACTCTGGGCCATTATGATCAGGTGGCCGAGAGTTTCCGTGAAGGCACACGCGACCACGATGTCAGCCAGAACATCGACGCGCTGTTGCGGCACATACAGGGCTCGGCGCCGTTCACCCTGCTCGATTTCGGCTGTGGCCCCGGCCGCGACCTGCAAACCTTCACCCGCATGGGCCATATCGCCATTGGCCTCGACGGCTCCGAACGTTTCGCCCAGATGGCCCGCGAGGACAGCGGCTGTGAGGTCTGGCAGCAAGACTTTTTGAAACTCGATCTGCCGGCCGAACGCTTCGACGGGATCTTCGCCAACGCGGTGCTGTTTCATGTTCCGGTTCAGGAGTTGCCTCGGGTGCTGAAACAGTTGCACGGGACGTTGAAGCCGGGCGGTGTGTTGTTCAGTTCGAATCCACGCGGGGATAACCGCGAAGGCTGGAATGGCCCGCGCTTTGGCGCGTATCACGACCTGGCGGCGTGGCAAAAGCTGCTGACTGAGGCGGGGTTTGTCGAGCTGGAGCATTACTACCGGCCAGCTGGGCTGCCGCGGGATCAGCAGCCTTGGTTGGCGAGTGTCTGGCGTAAAGCCTCTTAGGCATAATCGTTCCCGCGCTCCATTCAGGTCGACAAGGAATTCCGGCGCAGCTCGGCCGTCAGCTCGTCTATGCGCGGGTGCAGCGCCTTGCCGAAGGCCTCGCAGCCAGCAGGGCAAAGAAACTCAGGCCAACGACGAACTTCCGTCCGGGACCGGCGTTGCACAGCAACAACCGCACACTTTTGAGGATCATCGTTCTGCCGACAATAAGGCACACTGCCGGGCAACACAGCAGGAGCTCGCGGATGCTCAAAACCCTCGCGGTGGCCAATTACCGCTCGATCAATAAATTGGTGATCCCGCTCGGGCGCCTGAATCTCATCACCGGGCCCAATGGAAGCGGCAAATCCAACCTTTATCGCGCTCTGCGGCTGTTGGCCGAAACCGCTCAGGGCGGCGTGGTCAACGCACTCGCGCGCGAAGGTGGGCTGGATTCGACCTTCTGGGCCGGCCCGGAAAACATCAGCCGGCGCATGCGCAACGGTGAGGTGGCGGTCGAAGCCAGCGTGCGCCGGTCGCCCAAGCGCTTGCGCCTGGGCTTTGCCGGTGAGGATTTCAGTTACGCAATCGCCCTGGGCCTGCCGGAACCGTCGCGCTCAGAATTTTCCCTGGACCCGGAAATCAAGCGTGAATGCATCTGGTCGGGGCCGCTGTACCGCCCGGCGAGTCTGCTGGTGAATCGTGCAGGGGCGGTGATTCGCTCGCGGGTCGAGCGCGATTGGGAGGTGCTGGCCCAGCACACACCGGCATTCGACAGCCTGTTCGATCAGGTCGGCAGCCTGCACGCCTCGCCAGAGGTATTGCAGCTGCGTGAGTTCATTCGCCGTTGGCGCTTTTACGATCACTTTCGCAGCGACGCCGAGGCGCCGGTTCGTCAACCACAACTGGGCACGCGCACGCCGGTATTGCATCACGATGGCCGCGACCTGGCGGCAGCGTTGCAAACCATCATAGAAATCGGTGATCCCGAGGCGCTGCACGCGGCGATCAGCGATGCATTCCCCGGCGCCCGGCTGAACATCCAGCCGCTGCAAGGCGCGCGGTTTGCCATCGAGTTTTATCAGGAAGGATTATTGCGACCACTGTCCGCCGCCGAGCTGTCGGACGGGACCTTGCGTTACTTGCTGCTGATCGCCGCCCTGCTGACGCCAAGGCCGCCGACGCTGATGGTGCTCAACGAACCGGAAACCAGCCTGCACCCGGACCTGCTGCCGGCATTGGCGCGACTGATCATCCGCGCCTCGGAGCAGTGCCAGGTGTGGGTGGTGTCCCACGCCAGCCGCTTGATCGCAGCATTGCAGCAAGCCCCCGAATGCAACGCCATCGTGCTGGAGAAAAGTTTCGGCCAGACGGGGATCGTCGGCCAGGGGATGCTGGACGAACCTGCGTGGAACTGGCCGGACTGAGCCTACACAGATCGCTCCCATGCTCCCTCGCCACAAGAGCATGGGAACGCTCAAACAATCAGCCCTGCCACTTCCCGCCTTCGACAATCACGCTTTCAGGGTGGGTGTCATCGCTCAGTTCTTTACGCACGTACTGGTCGTAAAGCTTGAGCAGGTATTTGTCTTCACCCAGCTTCGCCAGCTCGGCGTTGACCCAGTCACGCAGTTCGATGTTGCCCTTCTTTACCGCAGGCGCAATCGGTGCCTCGGCACCGAGGGTTTCGGTCAGCACGCGGTAGCCCGGGTTCTGTTTGGCCCAGCTGAACAGCACCAGGTTGTCTTGCGCATACGCATCACCGCGACCAGTGGCCAAGGCTTGCAGGGACTCGGAATTTTTCTCGAACTTCAGCAGCTTCCAGTCCGGGTGGTTCCTGGTCAGCCATATATCGGCAGTGGTGCCAGTGGTCACGATAGTGGTGCGGGTCGCCAGGTCATCGAGGTTTTTGACCGAACTTGCCTGCGGCACCAGCGCCTGAACCGCAACCTTGAGGTTCGGGTTGGTGAACTCCACCGCTTCCTTACGCTCCGGGGTGACGGTCATGTTGGCGAGGATCAGATCGACCTTGTCGCTTTGCAGGAACGGAATCCGGCTCGCCGGCTCGACCGCGACGAACTCGACCTTGTTCTCGTCGCCCAGCAGGTCCTTGGCAAATTGACGGCCAATGTCGGTGTCAAACCCCACGTAGCGTCCGGCTTCATCGACGAAGCCGAACGGCGGTTTGTCGGTGAATACACCAACGATCAGCTTGTCCCGCGCCTTGATTTTCTCCAGGTAGCTGGCCGCCGGTGCCGCGCTGGCGGTAGAGGCCGCAGGTTTGGCAGGCGCTTCGGATTTATTGCACCCGGCCAACAGCGCGAGGCCGAACAATGGGAGTAGCAGCAGTGAAGACTTGGCAGTTTTCATGAGGGTTCCAGTTCCTTTGCAAGTGTCTTTTTGGGCAGTGCTTCGACGTAGGAGAACTTCTCCAGGAACTGCTGCGCTCGTGCGGTTTGCGGGTTCGTAAAGAAAATCTCGGGAGGGTTTTGTTCGAGGATGCGCCCGGCGTCCATGAACACAATGCGGTCCGCCACCGCGCGGGCGAAAGCCATCTCGTGGGTCACGATCAACAGCGTCATGCCGTCGCGGGCCAGGCCCTGAATCACTTCCAGCACTTCCTTGACCATCTCGGGATCAAGGGCCGCGGTGACTTCATCGAACAGCATCACCTGCGGGTTCATGCACAGTGAGCGGATGATGGCGATGCGTTGCTGCTGACCACCGGAAAGCTGGCGCGGGAATGCCTCGCGCTTGTCCGCCAGACCGACCCGTTCCAGCAGCGCCAAGGCCTGTTCGCGAGCTTCACGCGCTGGGCGTTTTTGTACCTTGAGCGGGCCGAGCAGGAGATTGTCGAGCACGCTCATGTGCGGGAACAGGTGATAACTCTGGAACACCATGCCGATCTGCTGGCGCACTTCGCGCCAATCGGTGGTTTTGCTCAGCAACTCGCGCCCGGCGAAACGCAACTCGCCGCTGTGGGCGACTTCCAGACCGTTGAGGCAACGCAGCAAGGTGCTTTTGCCGCAGCCGCTGGGGCCGAGGATGACGATCACTTCGCCGGTTTTGACGCTTAAGTCGATCCCGCTGAGGACCTGATGCTCACCGAAGAACTTGTTGAAACCCTTGAATTCGATCAATGCACTCATGCTTGCGTCCAGCGCCGTTCCAGCACGCGGGAAGCGGCCGAAAGCGGGTAGCAGATAAAGAAGAAAAACAGGAATAACGCGCCGTAGATCAACACCGACTCGTAGGTACGCTCGATGATCTGCTGGCCGACCTTGATCACGTCGACCACACCGATCAACACCGCCAGCGAGCTGGTCTTGATGATCCGCGTGTAGACGTTGATGGTCGGTGGCGTCATGCGTTTCAGTGCCTGGGGCAGCAACACGTAACCGAACAGCTGGGGGCCGGACAGCCCGATCGACAGCCCCGCTTCACGCTGGCCACGAGGCAAGGAATGCAGGGCGCCGCGCACCACTTCACCGACTTCACTGGCGCCCCACAACGACAGCACCAGCACCGCACACCAGAAACTCGGCAGGCTCAGGCCGAAAAAAATCGGCAGGCCGAAGAACAGCAAATACAGCCAGACCAGCACCGGGATTGCCCGGAACAGCTCCAGATAGACTCGCAGCAACGCGTTCAACCACTTCGAATTCAGACTGCACAGCACGCCGTAGAGCACTCCGCCCACCGTGCTGATGGCGATACTCAAAAACGAAATCGACAAGGTTTGCGCAGCGCCTTTGCCTAACTGCGGCAAAGACACCCAAAGCAGCTCAAGACCCGAACTGGCCATGCTGGAGCCTCCTTTCCAGACGGCTGAGCAGCAGCGACAACGGCAAGAACAGCAACACGCAGATCAGCGTCAGCACGGCGAGCATTTCGTAGGTTTTGTAATACAGCGCGATGTAGCTCTTGGTGGTGTAGAGAATCTCCGGCACCGCCACCGCCGAGACCACGGTGGTTTCCTTGAGCAGGAAAATGAAGTTGGCGAACAGCGATGGCAGGCTGAGGATCCCCGCTTGCGGCAGGATCACGTAACGCAGCAATTGCCAGTGCGACAAACCGATCGAGCGCCCCGACTCCAGTTGCGCCGCAGGCACCGCTTCAACGCCGGCCCGCAACACTTCAGTGAGGTAGGCGCCGCCAAGAAAGGTCATGGTGATGATCGCCGCGGCAAAACCGGAAACCTTCACCCCAAGCGCTGGCAATGCAAAGTAGACGAAGAACAGTTGAATCAGCAGCGGCGTGTTGCGCGCCAACTCCACGTACAACGCCACCAGGCGCTGCAAGTACGGCGTGCGGAACACCAGGAGCGTCGCGTTGATCAGGGCGACCAGCAACGAAGTGCCGATGGCGATCAGACCGACCTGCAGCGTCACGCCTACAGCGCGCAGAAACGCTGGCAGGGTGCTGAGGATGAAAGCGTAATCGAACGTCATTGAAGATCCTGAACGCCGCAGGGTAAGCGACGGTGGCGCAGTCCATTGGGCTGTGGATAACAACCCGGCAGGCACTAACCTTAAAGGTATAAAAAGAAACATTTAAATACCGATAAAGCATATTGATATCACGCAAAAAACTATTCGCTGGATTGGCGGCAGCAGCAGGAGACAGCTATTTCCCTTTGCGCTGTAGGAAGGATCTTTTTTTCAGATTGCCCCTCCAAGGACGAGCAGCGTGCGGCCACACTCCCCGGCCAAACCATCACAAGGACGATAAAAATGGCAGACGTGAAAACACCCCAGCGGCTGGATCCGCAGGACATCGTGAAGTTATTGACGGCGTTACGCCGGGCGTTGAAGGCCAGAGTGACCTGATTGATCTTGTGATCTTGTGGCGAGGGAGCTTGCTCCCGCTGGGGCGCGAAGCGGCCCCTATAGGGCCGAGCATGTCGTAACAGACGTATGTGATGAAGGGCAATTACGGTGGCTTCGCCGCCGAGCGGGAGCAAGCTCCCTCGCCACAGGAAATACGACCACGCAAAAACGCCGACGCTATCGAAAGCCGTCGGCGTTGAAACCTCGAAGGGGTTTACCGCTCAATCAGAACGCTGGCAGTACCGCGCCGTTGTACTTCTTGGCAATGAATGCCTTCACTTCAGGGCTGGTCAGGGCCTTGGCCAGTTTCTGCATCGCTACGCTGTCCTTGTTGTCTGGACGCGCGACCAGGAAGTTCACGTAGGGCGAATCCGCACCTTCGATCACCAGTGCATCTTTAGCCGGGTTCAGACCCGCTTCCAGCGCGTAGTTGGTGTTGATCATGTCCAGGTCGACCTGATCCAGCACACGCGGCAGCATCGCCGATTCCAGTTCCTTGAACTTGAAGTTGTGCGGGTTCTTGGCGATGTCTTTCGGGGTAGCCAGGGCGTTTTTCGGGTCTTTCAATTCGATCAGGCCGGCTTTCTGCAACAGGATCAGCGCACGGCCGCTGTTGCTGCCTTCGTTCGGGATAGCGATGGTCGCGCCGTCTTTCAGCTCAGCCAGGGTTTTAACCTTTTTCGAGTAGCCGCCGAACGGTTCGACGTGGACGCCGATCACAGTCACCAGGTGAGTGCCTTTGCCTTCGTTGAAGCTTTGCAGGTACGGCAGGGTCTGGAAGTAGTTGGCGTCCAGACGCTTCTGATCGACCTGCACGTTCGGTTGTACGTAGTCGGTGAAGACCTTGATTTCCAGATCCACGCCTTCTTTGGCAAGGGTCGGTTTGATCAGTTCGAGGATCTCGGCGTGCGGCACCGGCGTTGCGGCAACCACCAGTTTTTCGCCAGCCTGGGCCAGGCCCGCAGTCAGGGCAGCCGCCAATGCGGTGAACAACAGAACCTTTTTCATGCAGTGTCCTTATTTGTCGTTGTCGACAACGGCTAAAAAATGAAATGCCAGTGACGTGCTATCGCTGGTGTGGTGCGGACGATACCGAGATTTTTTATTCCCGAACAATATCTTTTATTCACTTTCATATTCCATTTTGTTCATACACAAAAAAGACACCTAACTCCTGTGGCGAGGGAGCAAGCTCCCTCGCCACAGGGGGTTAAAAGGTTTGCGTCAGGTTTTCGAGCAAACGTTTAAGTGCTGCGCGCTCGCCGGCAGAACCGGAGGTGATGAGCTGCGTTGCCTCTCGCTCGATCAACTCCAATGGCGCAACCACCTGGGGCAAATTCAAATGCTCCGGCAGAATTTCCTCGCCACTGCTCACCAGCAACGCAAAGTGAATGACGTTTTCCAGCTCGCGGGTATTACCCGGCCAGCTGTGTCGTTCCAGAACTTGCTGGGCCGCATCGCTGATAAACGGCACCGGCAGGTCGAGGCGCTGGCTGTAGATACCGAGGAAATACTCGGCTAATGACTGAATGTCACCGACTCGCTCACGCAAGGCCGGCAATTCGAGCTGACCTTCACTGAGGTAGTGGTAGAGCCGCTCATGAAATTTACCGGCCGCCACGGCTTGCGCCAGATCGATGCTGGTCGCCGCCACCAGGCGCACATCCACCGGGCTCGGTTGCTGCGCACCGACGCGGGTGACTTCGTGATTCTCCAGCGCGGCGAGCAGTTTGATCTGAATCGGCAACGGCAAATCGCCGATTTCATCCAGGTACAAGGTCCCGCCATTGGCCGAACCAAACCAGCCGGCGCGACTGCTGGCCGAACCACTGAAACTGCCGCCGGCATAACCGAACAACTCGGCATCGGCATAGGTTGGACTGATGGCGCCGCAGTTGACCGATACGAACAAACCACCGCGATCACTGGCGCGGTGAATGTGCCGTGCCAACAGCTCTTTGCCGCTGCCGGTTTCACCGCGAATCAACACCGAGATCGAGCGCGGCGCCAGTTGCTCCAGCTCCTGGCGCAGCTGTCGCGAACGCGGGTCAACAAATACCAGCGCCTTGGCGCGAATGCTCAACGGGCTTTTTTCAGCGTCGGGAAAGGTCAGCAAAGGCTGACCGAAAGACTCATGCAAACTCATGGCAGACTCCCGCCCCAAACCGCCGGGAGACGGGGGCGTTTAAATAAAAAAGAGGTTCAAGCGCGGCGCAGGGCGTGATGTTCCATGCGGTTTTGCAGGCGATACAGGTAGGCAAAACCCTGCTCCCAACGATTGTGACCAGACTTCACATTGATGTGCCCGGCACCTGCCAGAATCCCCGCTTCGGCGCCCCAGTTTCGTGCCAACTCAAGCGCCCGTGGAGCGCTGACCGCGCCGTCGTTGTCGGAACTCACCACCTGGCTCGGGAACGGCAGCAGGTGCGTCGGAATCGGTGCAAAGTTACGCAACGCAGGCACACAGGCCGGGCGCTCGACGTCGGCAGGCGCCACCAGCAAGGCCCCGCGAACCTGACGCAACGCCTGCATCGGCGCAGTAGCCGCCCAATGGGCAACGGTGATGCAACCCAGGCTGTGGGCGATCAGGATCACCGGCGTGCTGTCGGCATCAATCGCTTCGGCCAGCGCCGCGACCCAATCCTCCCGGCGCGGCGTCAGCCAGTCGGCCTGCTCTACCCGTGCGCTGTTCGGCAGGCTGTTCTGCCAATGGCTTTGCCAATGATCCTCTGGCGATCCTTGCCAGCCCGGCACAATCAGGTAGCGAATTGACTCGTTGCGCATGGGGAGCTCTCCTGTGCGTGTCTGTTCCTGGTCGAGTATAGGGAGAGGATTTATATTCGCTAAGGAATAAGAAGCTATTTATTAAGACGAATATCGAATATGCGATAGATACCTGATACCGGAGACCAGATGTAGGAGCCTGCGCTTTGTCGAAAAAAAAAGGGGCCGCACCCTGCCAAGGAGACGGCCCCGGAAATCACTATTTTGTACCGCGCGGTCATCACCGACAGCTCGGTAGTCCTCAAATGTTTAACACGGATAAGTTGCGGTTCGATGAATCGATCTGCCTGCGCCTGACACCCCCACGCGATCGCTTCGATGGATGAATCATTGCCTTAATGACTTATTTCTTAAAGGAATGTTTCATGATTTATATAGACCTGTACGGAATAATAGAATCAACACTTCCTGCCAGCTCCCGAAATCAAAAAGCTGTCGAGGAACACGTTTTGGAACGATCTACGCTTGAGCTTCCCGCACCGTTTCGGTTGTCTGCTGTGCCTTGCGCACAAACCGGTTCGCCCGCCCAAATGTGCCGAAATCATTGAAGCGCACCCCCATCTCGCGCATCACCTTGTGCGCCACCGGGACGGTCAGCTGGCGGATATAAAACGGTTCCTTCACCACAAAATGATGGATGCCATGGCTGCTGCCGAAGTTGAAGCAGAACGCTTGCAACGGCCACATCCACCAGGGGTTCAGCACCTGGGTCTGCTGGATCACGTTGCCCGGCTCGATATCGCCGTAGTAGTGCATGTTCGAGCTGACGAAGTGCAGGCAAAAGGTGCGCAGCACGTTCGGGCCGATGATCACCACGGCGGCGATATCGATCACCTGCATCACCGACAGCGTGGTCGCCGACCACTCCACCGAGGAGCCCAGCAAAGACGCAATGCCGTTGGCCGCGTGGAAACCGAGAAACAGGTACCACGCGCTCCAGTGCACCAGCGCCAGTGGCGCGTAAACTTTCAAAGAGCGCTTGATGATGCTGAATTTATGCGCCCAGGTCTTGGCCCGCAGCATGCGGATAAACGCCGACATCACGTTGTCGCCGACCATCAGCAAACGCGCGATGCCCCACGGCTCGCCGTTGGTGATCGCACGCTCTTCCATGTCGGCTTCGCTGCCGGACACCTTGTGGTGGTTGAGGTGCAGATGACGGCGGATCCACGGGTTGATGGTGCTTGGCCGCGCCAGCCAGACCAAGCCCATCATCAGGTTGTGCGGCAGGCGTTGCTTGCGGAAATACATGCTGTGGATCAGGTCGTGTTCCAACTCATGGGTCAGCGAGGCGAAAAACGCATTCAGCAGCAAACACGCCCACCAGGCCATATGCCCGGTCAAGTAGAGCGCCGCCGAGCCAATCATCCCGGCCAGGGCGAAGGCCAGAATGCCCACGCCCAAGGCGTCCTGATGATCGAGAATCGGGTAACGCTTACGCAGTTCGACACCGCGGGCGAGCACCACTTCACGAATGTGTGCAGATCGTTGTTGTGCATTCAGGCGTTGAGGACTTGCAGAAGTACCGTACATGCTTCCATCCTTTAGTTATTGATGTTCACATCCTGCCCTGTGCGATTGCTTCGGGCGTTAGCTGTGAACGCCAACCTGTTGACCGGAAGCGCCAATCATCATGATTGAACCCACCTCCCTCGCCAGCTGGACCCGCGCTTTGCGCAAGCAACTCGACGCCCTCGGCCTCGACAGCAACGCGCTGTGCCTGCAAGCCGGGCTCGACCCGCAACTGATGGACGACCCGAACGCCCGCTATCCGTTATCGGCCACGACCCGACTGTGGGAGCTGGCGGTCGAAGTCAGCGGCGATCCGGCGATTGGTTTGCGGGTGTCGCGATTTGTCAGCCCGACCACCTTCCACGCGTTGGGTTATGCGTTGGTGGCCAGCGGCAGTCTGCGTGAGGTGTTCGAGCGCATCGTGCGGTATCACCAGGTGATCAGCGACGCCTTGGACCTCGAACTGACCCGTGGCGAAGATCGTTATTGCTTCACCCTCAAGGTGCCCGAAGGCAGCCCGGCGCCAGCACGGGAAGCAATCGACGCCTTCGCCGCGATCTACGTGCGCACCTGTCGCAACCGTCTGGGCCGGGACTACGCGCCGCTGGCGGTGTACCTGCGTCGCCCGGAACCGGCCGACCCGAAACAATGGCACGCGGTGTTCCGCGCGCCGATCTTCTTTGCTGCTGATGAAGACCGGCTGGAGTTTTCCATCGAAGACTTCGAAAGCCATCTGGATGACGCCAACCCGGAGCTCGCCGAACACAACGAAACCGTACTCAAGCGCGCCCTGACGCAACTGCGCCTGCTGACCTGGGAGCGCAAGGTGCTCGATGCCATCGAAGCACAGCTGCCGGAAGGCGAACCCAGCGCCGAACGTATCGCCGAGACCTTGCACTTGAGTTTGCGCAGCCTGCAACGGCACCTGGCGGACGAAGGTTGCCGGTTCGATACGTTGCTCAATGAGTGTCGTGAGAATCTGGCGTTGCTGCACTTGCGAGACCCCCAATGTTCGCTGAGCGAAATCAGCTACCTGCTCGGATTCGCCGATTCCAGCAGCTTCAGCCGCGCCTTCAAACGCTGGACCGGGATGACGCCGGGGCAGTTTCGCGATGGGTTGCGGTAAAGCGTCGGGATTTGGCCGCTTTTGCCGGCCTCATCGCGGGCAAGCCTTGCTCCTACGGATTCGCGTCGATCCAGCGTTGTGCTTCACCACAAATCCGTAGGAGCAAAGCTTGCTCGCGATAGCAATTTCCCAGACACCACAGAAGGCTCAGCGCCCCCGATCACGGCGCAGCAACTTGCGCACCCGCGCCACCAGCTCGCTCACGGCGAACGGCTTGAGCAGATAGTCATCCTCATGCAGCTCCAACCCGCGCAGCCGGTCTTCAATGCCATCCGTAGTGGTCAGGAACAGCACCGGCGTTGCACCGAGCTGGCGGATCTGTTGCAACAGCTGCCAGCCGTTGAGGCCGGGCAACATCACATCAAGAATGATCAGATCATACTCACCCGCTTCGATGAAGCGTCGCCCGGCCATGCCGTTGTCCGCTACATCCACCGCATAACTGGCTTCGCTCAGGCCTTGGGCCAGAAGCTTCGCGGTCTCGGGTTCGTCTTCCACTAACAGCAAACGCATGGCACACCTCGAATAATCATCACCACAGGCTAGGCGCCTTGGTGCACAAAGCCCATCACTAACGGTTATTTCGGATGAGGCGGCCGACTCAGACGCTCGCCATCGCCCGCAACCGACCTGCATCGAGGATCTCTATCTCGCCATAACTCAGGTTGAGAATGCCCTGGCTCTCCAGTTCCTTGAGGATCTGGTTGGTGGTCTGCCGCGACAGCGAAAGCAGCAACGCCAACTGCTCCTGCGGCAGCTGCAAGGTGCGCCGTGCCGGCTCGATCTCACCGTAGCCGTCGGCAATCATCAGCAAGCGATGCGCCACGCGGGCCGGGGCCGGCAGCAAGGTCAGCTGTTCGAGATTGATGAACGTCAGGCGCAATTTATGGCTCATCAGCAAGGCCAGCTGTCGCCAGTAGTGCGGTTGTTCTTCGAGCAAGGTGAGCAGCGCTGCCTGCGGTATGTGCAACAGAATGCAGTGGCCCACGCCATAGGCGTCGTGGGTGCGCGGCTGGCCATCGAACAGACTGATTTCACCGAACCAGTGCGGCGGTTCGATCAGGCTTAACAACGCCTCCTTGCCCTGCTCACTCACGGCGCCCACGCGTATCGCTCCTTCGAGCACCGCGTACAGACCACACGGTGGATCGCCGCGCTTGAACAGCCGTTGCCCCGGCGACAACCGCCGCACGCGGGCCAGGGACAGCAGACTATCCTGTAACGAGGGCGGCAAATGGCTGAACCATTGGCCACTCATCAGGCGCGACCGCCAGACCTGCATATCCATGAAAACTCCAAGATGATTGTCGTCTGGCTGACAGAGCAACGACGGACCGCAGGGCATGATCGAGATCCCTACAGGAGGAATAACAATGAAAAGCCTCGTTGACCACCTCAGTCAATACGCCGCGTACCACCGTGACCCGCGCAACATCGCCAGCCACTTCATTGGCATTCCACTGATCGTGGTCGCCGTCGCGGTGTTGCTGTCACGGCCAGGATGGCCGGTGGCCGGGCTCTGGCTGTCTCCGGCGGTGCTATTGGCGCTGGCGTCGGCGTGGTTCTATTTGCGCCTGGAAGTACGCCTTGGCGGGGTGATGACGGTGCTGCTGGGCCTGTCCGTTTGGCTAGGCCAGATTCTCGCGGCGCACAGTACCTTGCTCTGGTTGAGCAGCGGCATTGCGATGTTTGTGGTCGGCTGGGCGATCCAGTTTGTCGGCCATCACTACGAAGGACGCAAACCGGCGTTTGTCGATGATGTGACGGGGTTGATCGTCGGGCCGTTGTTTGTGGTGGCGGAATTGGCGTTTTTGCTGGGGTTGCGGCATGAGCTCAAAGAGCAGATCGAGGCGCGGGCGGGTGGGGTGCGGATCAATCAGAGATGTACTGCGGCGTAGGACGCCATCGCGAGCAAGCTTTGCTCCTACAGGGTTGTCATCACCCTCGTGAACGACATAACTCTGTAGGAGCAAAGCTTGCTCGCGATGCTTTTAGAGGTTGGCGACTTTCTGCCAGACCTTGGGTTTGAAAAACAGCGTCTCGCCCTTGGCCAACCCGGTCAGGCTGTCGTGATCCTTCACTACTTCAGCTTCGATCAGTTCGCTCTGGCCCTCGACCTTCAAGGTGATGCGGGTGGTCGCACCCAGCGGGCGGATATCACGTACTTGCGCCGCGTGGTGATCCGCAAGCTCGGTGCGCGACAGCGACACTTCATGAGGGCGGAACAGCACGTGATTGTCGTCGCCCAGGTGCAGGCGGTTCGAATCGCCGAGGAAGTGGTAGACGAAATCGCTGGCCGGGTTTTCGTAGACGTCACCCGGTGAACCGATCTGCTCGATCACGCCCTTGTTCATCACCACGATGCGGTCGGCCACCTCCATCGCCTCTTCCTGGTCGTGGGTCACGAACACCGAGGTCAGGTTGATATCTTCGTGCAGCCGCGCCAACCAGCGCCGCAGCTCTTTACGAACCTTGGCATCCAGCGCGCCGAACGGTTCGTCGAGCAGCAAGACTTTCGGCTCAACCGCCAAGGCACGGGCCAAGGCGATGCGCTGACGCTGACCACCAGAGAGTTGTTCCGGGTAGCGATCCGACAGCCAATCCAGTTGCACCATGTTCAGCAGCTCATGGACTTTGACCGCGATCTGGCTTTCGCTCGGACGCTGGTTTTTCGGCTTCATGCGCAGGCCAAACGCGACGTTATCGAACACGGTCATGTGGCGGAACAAGGCGTAGTGCTGGAATACAAAGCCGACGTTGCGATCACGCACGTCGTGGCCGGAGACGTCTTCACCATGGAACACAATGCTGCCGGCGTCCGGGGTTTCCAGGCCGGCGATGATCCGCAGCAAAGTGGTTTTGCCGCAGCCGGACGGACCGAGCAACGCCACCAGCTCGCCGCTCTGGATGTCCAGGTTGATGCTGTTCAGCGCCTTGAACGCGTTGAAGTTCTTGCTGACATTACGGACTTCGATCGACATGACTTATTCCTCCGCGGCGCTGGCGCGCAGGCGGTTAATACGGTTTTCGCTCCACTGCTTGAGCAGCAGGATGAAGAGCGCCAGGATCAGCAACAGGCTCGCAACGGCAAACGCGGCAACGTGGTTGTATTCGTTGTAGAGGATCTCGACGTGCAGCGGCAGGGTGTTGGTCACCCCGCGAATGTGCCCGGACACCACCGACACCGCACCGAACTCACCCATCGCCCGCGCGGTACACAGCACCACGCCGTAGATCAGGCCCCACTTGATGTTCGGCACCGTCACGTGCCAGAACATCTGCCAGCCGTTGGCACCCAGCAGCCGTGCGGCTTCCTCTTCTTGCGTGCCCTGCTCCTGCATCAGCGGGATCAACTCACGCGCTACAAACGGCACGGTGACGAAAATCGTCGCCAGCACGATGCCCGGCAAGGCGAAGACGATCTGGATGTCGTGATCCTGCAGCCACGGGCCAAAAATCCCCTGGGCACCGAACATCAGCACGTAGACCAGACCGGCGATCACCGGCGACACCGAGAACGGCAAGTCGATCAGGGTCACCAGCATGCTCTTGCCACGGAACGAGTATTTGCTCACGCACCAGGCCGCGCTGACGCCGAACACCAGGTTCAACGGCACCGAAATCAACACCGCTATGACGGTCAGCTTCAGAGCCGACAAGGCGTCGGGCTCAAAGATCGCGGTAAAAAATGCGCCGAGGCCCAGCTTCAAGCCTTGGGACACCACGATGAACAGCGGCAGCAGCAGGAACAGCGCAAAAATCAGCCAGCCAAGGCCGATCAGAATTCGCCGAGAAACAGCGCTGCCACGACGGGCGGCGTTGGCCGAAGACGCGGCGGCAATAGACGATTGGGACATTTTTCGCGCCTCCTTATGGGGTTTCGATGCGCCGCTGCAACAAGTTGATCAGCAGCAACAGGACGAAGGAAACCACCAGCATCAGCACGCCAATGGAGGTAGCGCCGGTGTAGTCGTATTGGTCGAGCTTGACCATGATCAGCAGCGGCAGGATTTCGGTTTTCATCGGCATGTTGCCGGCGATGAAAATCACCGAGCCGTACTCACCGACGCCACGGGCAAACGCCAGGGCAAAACCGGTCAGCCACGCCGGCAGCAACGCCGGCATCAGAATGTAACGGAACACCTGCAACGGCTTGGCGCCCAGGCACGCGGCGGCCTCTTCGATCTCTCGCGGGATGTCGGCCAGCACTGGCTGCACCGTACGCACCACGAATGGCAGCGTGACGAAGGTCAGCGCAAGCGTGATGCCGAGCGGCGTGTAGGCGATCTTGAACCCCAGGTCCGCGGCGAACTGCCCGACCAGACCGGTCGGCGTGTACAGCGCCGTCAGCGCAATACCGGCCACGGCCGTCGGCAATGCGAACGGCAGATCGATCATCGCGTCGATGATCTTGCGTCCGGGGAAGGTGTAACGCACCAGCACCCAGGCCAGCAACGTGCCGATGATGCCGTTGATGATCGCGGCGTACAGCGCGGTGCCGAAACTGAGCTTCAATGCCGCCAGCACCCGTGGCGCCGAGATGATTGCCCAGAACTGATCCCAGGTGAGTTGAGCGGCATGCACGAACATCGCCGCCAGTGGTATGAGCACAATCAGACTGAGGTACACCAAGGTGTAGCCCAGCGTCAGCCCGAAGCCGGGTATGACGGGGGAGATACGACGCGACATAAAAGTCCTTGGTTGAGAATGCATAAAGCCCCGACGGTGAATTCGGGGCTCATTTGCCGATCTATTTCAGGTTACTGCGCCTGATAGATCTGGTCGAACACGCCACCGTCATTGAAGAATTTCGGCTGGGCGGATTTCCAGCCACCAAAATCCTTGTCGATGGTCACCAGCTCCAGGGTCGGGAACTGTTTGGCGTACTTGGCGGCCACGTCCTTGTCACGCGGGCGGTAGAAGTTTTTCGCAGCAATTTCCTGACCAGCCGGGCTGTACAGGTGCTTGAGGTAGGCTTCGGCGATCTGCTCGTTGCCCTTCTTCTCGGCGTTCTTGTCGACGACCGCTACGGGCGGTTCGGCGAGAATCGACAGCGAAGGCACGACGATGTCGAACTTGTCAGCGCCGCCCTGTTCTTTCAGCGCCAGGAAGGCTTCGTTTTCCCAGGCCAGCAACACGTCACCCTGACCATTGTTGACGAAGGTAATGGTCGAACCGCGAGCGCCTGTGTCGAGTACCGGGACATGCTTGAACAGCGTTTGCACGTACTCTTTGGCCTTGGCTTCGTTACCGCCGTTGGCTTTCAGGCCATAGGCCCAGGCCGCGAGGAAGTTCCAGCGCGCACCGCCAGACGTTTTCGGGTTCGGGGTGATGACTTCAACACCGTTTTTGGTCAGGTCGCCCCAGTCCTTGATGCCTTTGGGGTTGCCCTTGCGCACCAGGAACACGATGGTCGAGGTGTACGGCGTGCTGGCGTCCGGCAGGCGCTTTTGCCAGTCGGCCGGCAGGGTTTTGCCGAGTTTGGCGATTTCGTCGATGTCACCGGCCAGGGCCAGGGTCACCACGTCGGCCCGCAGGCCATCAATCACTGCCCGGCCCTGTTTGCCCGAACCACCATGGGATTGCTGGATCTTCACGTTGTCGCCAGCGTGCTCTTTCTTCCAGAAGTTGATGAACTCGGCGTTGTAGTCCTGATACAGCTCGCGGGTCGGGTCGTACGACACGTTGAGCAGCTCGTAATCCTTGGCAACCGCGGAACCGGCAAAAATGGCGCTGGCCAGAGCGGCCAAAGCGTAACGGCGAATCGACGACATGGTGCAGCTCCTGAATTCTTTTGTGTTGGCTGTTCTTATGGTTTTCCGGAATCGGGTTGCCCGTTGAGTAGTGCTTCAGCTCGGCTTGTTGCCTGGGTTCTGCAAACGGAATTTCTCTTTGCGTTCGATCTGAACCACCTGGGCGTTGTGCACGGTGATTTCTACTGCCCCAAAGCGCAGATCGCGCAGTGCGCTCTGGATCTCACGCAAAATGGTTGCTTCGTCCTGGCCGTCAACGCTACGTAGAGATGCGCTCATGGTGCTGCTCCTTCAATGAGATGTGCCTGGCAGTGGCGGCACTGCTTACGGCGTGAGGGCAATAGTAGATAGGCGCAGATATTCTTAAAAATACTATTTAAGAATGTTTATATAACTGAAAGACATTAACTGACAGGACAAGGATTTGCAGATTTTGAAAATTTCGCAGCCTCTGTGGCGAGGGGGCTTGCCCCCGTTCGGGTGCGAAGCAGCCGTAAAATCGGAACACGCGATATGTCTGAAAGAACCGGGCTGCTGATATCGGGACTGCTGCGCAGCCCAACGGGGGCAAGCCCCCTCGCCACAAGAGCCTTCAGCGAATCACCGGCGCTCGCGTCCAGTCCAGCTCATGAGCCGGCATCGGTCGGCCAAACCAGTAACCCTGGCCCAGATCGCACCCCTGATCGAGCAAAAACGCCGCCTGCTCGACCTGCTCGATGCCTTCGGCGTGCACCTGCATGCCCATGCTTTGCGCGAGGGCGATGATCACTCGAACGATCGCCGCATCGTCCTCATCCAACGGCAGGCCAGCGACAAAGCCCTGATCGATCTTGAGTTTCTGCACTGGCAGACGCTTAAGTCGCAGCAACGATGAATAACCGGTACCAAAGTCATCGATGGCCAGCCGTACGCCCAGTTCGCGTAAGCGGTGCATTTGTTCCAGCGCGACTTCCGGATCGTCCATCACTGCGCTTTCGGTCACTTCCAGCTCCAGGCACGCCGGGTCCAGTCCCGTGTCGTGCAGCACTTGGGCAACCCGCTCAAACAGTTCGCGCCGGGCAAACAGGCGGGTGGAAACGTTCACCGCAACAAATGACAACACCACCCCGGCGTTCTGCCAGGCACACATCTGCTGACAGGCCTGTTGCATCACCCAGGCATCAATCTCGGCGATCAACCCGGTGCGTTCGGCAATCGGAATGAACTCACCCGGCGGCACCAGCCCCCGCTGTGGATGCTGCCAGCGAACCAGCGCTTCAACGCCGATCAAACGGCGGGTCGTGAGGTCATGCACCGGCTGGTAGTACACCCGCAACTCCTGCTGCTCCAGCGCTCGGCGCAATTCGAAGGCCATCTCGACCCGGTGCTGGGCGTGGGCAGTCAACTCCTCGGTGTACAAGGCATAACCGTCGCGCCCCGAATTCTTGGCCTTGAACAACGCCGAATCGGCATTGCGCAGCAATTGTTCGGCGCTCAGCGCGTCGCTGGGGAACAGGCTGATACCGACACTGGCATTGATGAACAACGGGTGAGCCACGATGAAAAACGGCTCTTTCAGGCCCTCAATGATCCGCTGCGCCAACGCGGCAGCCTGCACCACTTGCGGACAGTTCTCGGCCAACACGGCAAACTCGTCGCCACCCAAACGCGCCAGCGTAACACCGGGGCCAAACAGGCCTTGCAGACGCGCCGCCGTCGCTTTGAGCAGTTGATCGCCAACGTTATGCCCAAGGCTGTCGTTGATCATCTTGAAGTGGTCCAGATCAATCATCAGCAACGCACACCCACGCTTGTGGATCTGCGCCGACGCCAGTGCCTGCTCGACGCGATCACTGAACAGCAAACGATTGGGCAGGTCGGTCAGCGGGTCGTGGTGCGCCAGATGCGCGAGTTCGTGCTCGGAATTCTTGATCGCGCTGATGTCGGAAAACACCGCCACATAGTGGCTGAGCTGGCCGTGGTCATCGTGAATGACCCGGATGGTCTGCCATTGCGGATAAATTTCACCACTTTTGCGCCGGTTCCAGATCTCGCCGCTCCATTCGCGGGTGCGTTTCAGGCTCTCGAACATTGCTTGATAGAAATCCGGCGGATGATGGCCGGACTTGAACAGGCTGGGACTCTGGCCCAACACCTCTTCGGCCTGATAACCGGTGATGTCCATAAAGGCCCGATTGACATGGACGATCACCCTCTGGCGATCAGTGACCAACACCCCTTCACGGGTGCAATCGAACACCGCCTGCGCCTGGCGCAATCGAGTGCGATCTTCGTTACGGTGGCGCAATTTGGCGCCGACGCCAAGAAAACACAGCAAACGAGCCCGGGCGGTGAAGATAAACCCAGCGCTAAGCACCACCCAGACATAACCGTTGATCAGTTGCCATTGCTGAAGATCAGCGGATTCATCGAATAAGTTGGTTAATAAATAACCAGTGAATTTCAGCCAAACGACAGAAAACACCAGGTAGAGCAGCGCTGCACGCAAGGCATCGCGATAAGAAGCAGACATTCGGTCGTCCATGGCCTTACAAAAAAGGTTGGAATTATAGATTAAAGAAACATCCAGCCACTCTTATCTGAAAGGGCGACTGGTTTTATCTGTGTGCTGAGTGATAATGCGCCAGCTGTTTTTTTCTTTATCGAGGGCCATACAGCCTATGTGGTACGAAGGTTTACTCGGCTTGTCGCCCTGGCAACTGGTGGCAGTCACCCTGTTAATGACCCACATCACCATCGTGGGCGTCACGGTTTATCTGCATCGTTATTCAGCCCATCGCTCCCTTGAGCTCAATGCCGGCCTGAAACACTTTTTCCGCTTCTGGCTGTGGCTGACCACGGCGCAGAACACCCGCGAGTGGACTGCCATCCACCGCAAGCATCACGCCAAATGCGAAACCGTCGACGACCCGCACAGCCCGGTGATCAAAGGCCTGTCCACGGTCTTGCGCAAAGGTGCCGAGCTGTACCGCGCCGAAGCGGAGAACCCCGAAACCCTGCGCATTTACGGCAAGAACTGCCCTGAAGACTGGATCGAACGCAACCTCTACAGCCGTTATCCGCTGCTGGGTGTGGCGATCATGGCCGTCATCGACCTGCTGCTGTTCGGCACTATCGGCATCACCGTCTGGGCGATCCAGATGATGTGGATCCCGGTCTGGGCCGCCGGCGTGGTCAATGGCCTGGGCCATGCCATTGGCTACCGCAACTTCGAATGCCGTGATGCGGCGACCAATCTGGTGCCTTGGGGCATTCTGATCGGCGGTGAAGAACTGCATAACAACCATCACACCTACCCTAACTCGGCAAAACTGTCGGTGAAGAAGTGGGAATTCGACCTCGGCTGGGCGTGGATCCAGGTCTTCAGCTTCCTGCGCCTGGCCAAGGTTCAGCGAGTTGCACCGATCGCCCACCGTGTCGAAGGCAAAGGCAGCCTGGACATGGACACCGCCATGGCGATCCTCAACAACCGCTTCCAGATCATGGCCCAGTACCGCAAGCTGGTGATCGGCCCGCTGGTCAAGCAAGAGCTGGAAAAGGTCGACCATTCGGTTCGCCACCAATTCCATCGTGCCAAGCGCCTGCTCTCGCGAGAAACCAGCCTGCTGGATGACAAGCACCATGTGCGCATCCAGACGATGCTCGAGCACAGTCAGGCGCTGAAGGTAATTTACGAGAAGCGCCTGGCCTTGCAGCAGATCTGGATCAAGACCAGCTCAAATGGCCACGACATGCTGGCGGCCATCAAGGACTGGGTCCACGAAGCCGAAGCCAGCGGTATTCAATCGCTGCGCGACTTCGCCCACCAGTTGAAAACCTACTCTCTGCGCCCTGCCTGACCCTGTGGCGAGCGAGCTTGCTCGCGCTCGAATGCAGAGCATTCGCAATCCTGGCGACACGTTTTAACTGACAAAACGCAGTCGCCAGATTGGGGCGGTATACCGCCCAGCGGGAGCAAGCTCCCTCGCCACAAAAAGCGGGAACTAAGCTTCAAATCCCCTATCTCAAAGAGCACTTCGCCATCCAGGCGGGCTTTGTTGTGGCCGCTATCGAACTTGCGGCACGCCCTTTGAGAGTTGTGCCGATGGTCAATAAGAACCTGGAAGACCTACCCTACCCACAGTGGCCCGAGGCCGCGCAAACCCTGATGGCCTTGATGCATGCCCAAGGCGAAGTCGCGCGCCTGAGCGAGCGTGAACAGTTGTTCAGTTCGTTGCTGGTCAGCGTCAATGCCGTTCTCTGGGCTTTCAACTGGGAAACGCGTCAGGTGCTGTATGTCAGCCCGGCCTATGAACGGATTTTCGGTCGCTCGGCCGGCCTGCTGCTGGCTGACTATCATCAATGGCGCGACAGCGTTTACCCGGACGATCTGGACTATGCCGAACGCAGCCTTGCCCAAGTGCTGGAAAAAGGCGCAGTTGAAGACCGCGAATACCGAATCTTCGCCGCCGACGGCCAAGTGCGCTGGCTCAGCGACAAGTGCTTCATCAATCGTCAGGCCGAACCCGGGCAACCGCTGATCGTAGTCGGCTTCGCCGAGGACATTACCGAAAAGAAGCAGCTGGAAACCGAGCTGCAACGCCTCGCCACCACCGATGTGCTGACCCAAAGCAGCAACCGTCGACACTTCTTCGAATGCGCCAGCCACGAGTTCGAACAGGCCCGCCTGCAAGGTTCACCGCTGGCGTTTCTGTTGCTGGATATCGATGACTTCAAACTCATCAACGACACGTACGGCCATCAGCAAGGCGATCAAGTGCTGCAACAACTCGCCGAATGCGGACGCGCCGCATTGCGCCGTGGTGACCTGTTCGGGCGCATTGGCGGTGAAGAGTTTGCAGCGGTATTCCCTGGCTGCGCGCCAGAGATGGCGAGGCAAGTCGCCGAGCGCCTGCAACGGGAAATCCAGCGTTTGAGTTTCAGCCATGACGGGCAGACCTTCAGCATCACCGTCAGCCAGGGCCTGACCAGCCTCACGGCAGAAGATGCAGCCATCGACAGCCTGTACGCCCGCGCCGACGCCGCGATGTACAGAGCCAAACGCCAGGGCAAGAACCGCATTATCTCCGGCTGACCCCAATGGCTTGAACAACACCGATCCGTAGGAGCAAGGCTTGCCCGCGATTGGGGCGCCTCGGTCTTGCAGATACACCGCGGTGATGCAATCGCGGGCAAGCCTTGCTCCTACAGGGTTCGGATCGGGTTCATTTTTTGCGCAAGCGCATCAGTTCCGGCAGGCCGATTTTGAGCAGGCGCGCCGTTCGGCTTTTGGCCAGTTCTTCAACGCCTTCATGCTCGGTCAGGCGAGCGAGTTGCGCCGCCAGGTTCATCACCAGCGCTTCACGGGAATACACCCCGCCACCGAGCTGATAGACCGCCGCAATCAGCTCTCGCAACTCCAACGGAAGCCGCCAGCGAGTACGCAACGCCGAACCATAGGCCGCGCCAAATTCAGCCAATGCGTCGCCGACCTCTTCCAGCTCGTCCAGTTCGCCCCCCGCCTGTTTCCACTCCTGCAAGCAACGCAACAGCGCCAGATCGCCGAGACGATGGAGCATGCCGGCGCAATAGCAACGCTCCTGATCGAGATCAAGCAAGCGCGCCAGGCTCCGTCCGTATTCTGCGGTGTGCAGTGACAGCTCCCAGTAGCGCTCGGCGTAATCGGCCAGGCACGGATCACTCAACTTCGCACTGCGCTTGAGGGCCAGGCCAACGATCAGGTTCATGCTTTGTCCGGTGCCCAGGCGATGCAAGGCCTGGGACACGGTCTGCACCGTGTCGCCAAGGTGCTGCGAGGCGCTGTTGGCGGCGGCGATCAGCACCGCAGTGATCTGCGGGTCAGTGCGCACTTCTTCTTCCAGCAGCTTCAGATCGAGGCCATTGGGGTTCAGGCTGCGCTTGACTGCCAGTTGCACGTCGGTGAGCAACGGCGCGCCGTCCGCCAACTCACGCCGACGCTCAAGGAAGGTCGACAAGGTCATGCCGGGCGCCAGCGCCGGAACGTCACAGGAAACCGTCTGGCCGGCGCTCAGGAGCAAATCCTGCAGGCGCTGAGTCAGACCTTCCATGTTCAGGGGCTTGGTCAGGTAGGCCGTCGGGGCCAGCGGCAATACCTCGCGCACGCTGGCGCTGTCGTTGCGGCTGCTCATCAGAATGAACGGCAACACCGGGTTACGCCGCCGCTGACGCACGCTACGCAGCAAGCCCAGGCCATCGACACCGGAAAGCTCCCAATCGGCAATCACCAGGTCATAAGGATTTTCACTCAACAACTCCAGCGCCTGCTGGCCATCAGCACACAGATCCAGCCGCGCATCGCAGCGCACGTGCAGCAACACCTGCTTGAGCAGGTCTCGAGACCAAGGGTCAGCCTCGGCGATCAGCACTCGCGGTACAGCCGGTAAATCAACAGCGGTCATCAGTTCACTCCGAGGCAATGCTTGCACCTTAGACAATGCTGGCCATTCGATACAGCGCAAAAGCCGCCGATGTGTTTCAAGTGACAAAAAAAACCCGCCGAAGCGGGTTTTTTGTCGATCAGGTCACACTGCGCAATCAGAGCTCGGAGAAGCACTCTTCCATGATCGCCAGACCTTTATCCAGTTGCTCGTCCGGTGCAGTCAGCGGCACCAGCACACGCAGCACGTTGCCGTAAGTGCCGCACGACAGCAGGATCAGACCCTTGTCGCGGGCCTTGGCCACAACTTTGGCGACAGCCGCGGCGTTAGGCTTGTGGCTGTCGCCGTTTTCGAACAGTTCAACCGCGATCATCGCACCCAGGGCACGCACTTCACCGATCACCGGGTACTTGGCCTGGATGGCCTTGAGGCCAGTAACCAGACGCTCGCCAACCGCTTTGCAGCGATCCAGCAGGTGCTCTTCTTCGAACACTTCCATCACCGCCAGCGCAGCGGCGCAAGCGATCGGGCTACCGGCGTAAGTGCCGCCCAGGCCGCCTGGAGCGATGGCGTCCATGTATTCAGCCTTGCCGCACACACCGGCCAGCGGGAAGCCGCCAGCGATGGATTTGGCGAAGGTGGTCAGGTCGGCTGCAACGCCCATCTGTTCCATGGCGAAGAAGGTACCGGTACGACCAGCGCCGGTTTGTACTTCGTCAGCGATCAACAGGATGCCGTGCTGGTCGCACAGGGCACGCAGACGCTTCATGAACTCTTTAGGAGCGACGTAGAAACCACCTTCGCCCTGAACCGGCTCGATGATGATTGCAGCGATGTCACGCGGCTCGGCGTCGTTCTTGAAGATACGCTCGATGCTGGCGATCGAATCGTCGATGCTCACGCCATGCAGTTCGTTCGGGTACAGCGCACGGAAGATACCGCCTGGCATCAGACCCATGCCGGCCGAGTAAGGCACGACTTTACCGGTCAGGCCCAGGGTCATCATGGTGCGACCGTGGTACGCACCGGTGAAGGCGATCACGCCGGCACGGCCGGTGGCGGCACGAGCGATCTTGATGGAGTTTTCCACGGCTTCGGAGCCAGTGGTCACCAGCAGGGTCTTCTTGGCGAAATCACCTGGAACCTTGGCGTTGATTTTTTCGCACAGTTCTACGTACGGTTCGTAAGCCAGCACCTGGAAGCAGGTGTGAGTCAGCTTGTTCAGCTGCTCGGTCACGGCTGCGATGACTTTCGGGTGCAGGTGACCGGTGTTCAACACGGCGATACCGCCGGCGAAGTCGATGAACTCGCGACCTTCAACGTCGGTCACGGTAGAGTTCTTCGCGTGGTCGGCGAAGATCGGGTGAATCTGGCCAACACCGCGTGGTACAGCGGCTTCGCGGCGTTTCATCAGAGATGCGTTGGTCTTGCTCATAAAGTCCTCATTCACCGCTCATCGGGCGGCGTGGTCCAAGGAATACGTGGCGGGGAGGCAACTACGGCAGCATGCGATGATCGACTGCCACAGCTTTCCCGGCCACCGAGAAATAACGTTTGAAGCCCGCAAAGGGACAGCGCTCTCGTGCCCTTTGCGTTTAATTCCTTACCCGATCAGATGCCCAGGCAGAGGTATTTGATTTCCAGGTAATCTTCGATGCCGTACTTGGAGCCTTCACGGCCCAGGCCCGAGGCCTTGATGCCGCCGAACGGCGCGACTTCGTTGGAGATCAACCCGGTGTTGACGCCGACCATGCCGTATTCCAGGGCTTCAGCCACACGGAACACACGACCCAGGTCACGCGCATAGAAGTACGAGGCCAGACCGAACTCGGTGTCGTTCGACATCGCGATCACTTCGGCTTCGTCTTTGAAGCGGAACAGTGGCGCCAATGGACCGAAGGTTTCTTCCTTGGCCACAGCAGCGCTTTTCGGCACGTTGGTCAGGATGGTCGGCTCGAAGAAGTTGCCTTCCATCACCTTGCCACCGGCCAGCAGGGTCGCGCCTTTGCTCAGGGCATCAGCAATGTGCTCCTGAACCTTGGCCACCGCTTTGCCGTCGATCAACGGGCCAGTGGTGGTGCCTTCTTCCAGACCGTTGCCGATCTTCAGTTTGGCCACGGCCACTTTGAGTTTTTCAGCGAACGCGTCGTACACCGAATCCTGAATGTACAAACGGTTGGCACAGACGCAGGTCTGGCCGTTGTTGCGGTATTTGGAAATGATCGCGCCTTCGACCGCCTTATCCAGGTCCGCGTCGTCGAACACGATGAACGGTGCGTTGCCGCCCAGCTCCAGGGAGACTTTCTTGATGTCCTTGGCGCATTCAGCCATCAGCTGACGACCGATCTCGGTCGAGCCGGTGAAGGACAACTTGCGCACGATCGGGTTGCTGGTCAGCTCGCTGCCGATGTCGCCGGCGCTGCCGGTCACAACGCTCAGCACGCCTTTCGGGATACCGGCACGCTGGGCCAGCTCAGCCAGGGCGAAGGCCGAGTAAGGCGTTTGCGAAGCAGGCTTGAGCACCATGGTGCAGCCAGCGGCCAGGGCCGGGCCGGCTTTACGGGTGATCATCGCAGCCGGGAAGTTCCACGGAGTGATCGCAGCGGTCACGCCGATTGGCTGCTTGATCACGATCAGGCGCTTGTCTGGCTGGTGGCCCGGAATCACGTCACCGTAGATGCGCTTGGCTTCTTCGGCGAACCATTCGATGAAGGATGCGGCGTAAACGATTTCGCCCTTGGCTTCGGCCAATGGCTTGCCCTGCTCCAGAGTCATCAGGCGAGCCAGGTCGTCCTGGTTCTCAATGATCAGTTCGAACCAGCGACGCAGCTTGTTCGCGCGCTCTTTGGCGGTCAGTGCACGCCAGGCCGGCAGCGCTTTGTCAGCGGCTTCGATGGCACGGCGGGTTTCGGCAGCGCCCATTTTCGGCACAGTGCCCAGAATTTCGCCCGTTGCCGGGTTGGTGACGTTGATCGTCTGACCATTGTCCGCATCGACCCAGGCGCCATCAATGAAGGCTTGCTGGCGGAACAACAGGGTGTCTTTAAGCTGCATGTCGGCTTTCCTTAACAGCACCGCGCACGCGCGGAGCAAATTATGATTGTAGAAAGGCGCCTTGAAGGCTGCCGTCAGGGAAATCATTCACCGGGCTGAAGCACATAAATAGCGCACTATTGAAGCTCGTGCGGTTCAGCACCCAGACAAGAGCGTTTGAAATCTCAAACGAATCCTAGGATCAAAGGGGGTAAAGGACAATAGGCTGTTCGAAAAAAAGAACGAAAACGCCGCATTTGCCATATTTTTCTGATCAACGTAGTAAACACCCGCTCGGCGGGCGCGAAACATCAGGCTATTCAGCAGCATGGACGCCCGCAGCGCATATGAGTATCATGGCGCCCGCATTGCACCAGTAGCTCAGCTGGATAGAGTACTGCCCTCCGAAGGCAGGGGTCGTGGGTTCGAATCCCGCCTGGTGCACCATATAGCAGTCTAGACCTGTCTCAGACAGTCTACGAAACACCCCAAGAAGCCCGCCCCGTGCGGGCTTTCTTGTTTCTGGCTATCCGTCCCTGTCTACCCCTATAACTTCACGCCGTGTATGCCCACGTGTATGCTTTGATATTCATTGAACTGGAGGCATACACGCAGTGAAGCGTACTGAAATCAAACGCCGCCCACTGGCCGACACTACTCTCGCAGGGCTGGAGCCGGAGAGTGCAACGTACCGGGAGCAAGACGGCAACGGCTTGTATTTTCGGGTCAAAGCAAATGGTCAGAAGTCTTGGGAGTTGCGCTACAAAAAACCAGACGGGAAATGGTCTTGGCTGGGGCTAGGCGGCTACCCCGAAATCGGTGGCTCTCTAGCCAGGCAGAAGGCAGCACAACTGCGGGATGACGCATCGACTGGCAAAAATCCTCTAGTCAGCAAGCAGGCTCGCAAAATTGCTGACCGGGTGGCCGCCAACAACACATTCGAAGCATTAGGGCGCGAATGGTTTGATGCTAGGCGTTCAAGCTGGGAAGCCGGTACGTCCCGTCGAGTCCTTGGCGCCCTGGAACTTCACGTGTTCCCTGTTTTCGGCAAACGCATCTACACAGAAATACTTCCCCTTGAATGGATGGAGTTTCTGCGCGGCATGGAGCAGAAAGGGATCATCGAGCAAATGGGCAGAGTTCGCGCCTTCTGCAAAGAGATCTACGACTTGGCACGTGTGACAGGCCGAGCCATACACAACCCCCTTGAAGGCCTCAATAAATTCCTACAGACGCGTAGCGCTGAAAACTATGCGCACGTGTCGATAGAAGAGCTGCCTGCATTGCTCCGAGCGATTAACTCTTACCCTCACGCAAAGGATGTTCGTCTAGGGCTCCGTTTGCTGGCTTTATTAGCGGCACGCCCGAGCGAGATTCGAGAAGCACGCTGGTCAGAAATCGACCTCAACAAAAAGCTGTGGACGATTCCTGCCGAGCGAATGAAGCGTCGCCGCGAACATGTAGTACCTCTATCCCGCCAAGCCATTGAAGCGATAACGGAACTGCGCACGTTGACAGGGGCCTACCCTCTCCTATTTCCTGGAAGAAAAGATCGAACCATCCCTCGTAGCAACACCGTATTTCTGATGGCGTTGCGTAGGTTGGGCTATGCAGGCAGGCAAACTGGTCATGGTTTCCGTCACATCGCTAGCACGATCCTGAATGAGCATGGATTCGACGAAAACCATATCGAGGCTCAACTCTCCCACGTAAAAGAGGGAATAGCAGGCGTATACAACAAGGCCGTGTATTTGCCACAGCGCAAAGTCATGATGCAGTGGTATGCCGACCATCTTGACGAATTGGTGCAAGGCAACATTGTTCAGGGTCAATTTGGAAGGGCAGTCTGACTCCCCTCAAATATCGGTGTAACAGGTGTTTCGCGTGTAACAGAAGTCATCATCCTATTGATTTACAAGGTTTTATCTCGTGTAACACGCGATCAGCCGTGTGTTGATGGAAGGTGTTACAGGAAGAAAGGGTGTAACACGTGATTAGAGGCAATCGCATGCTGCTGGCAACTACAATGTTGGAAAATTGCCGAAAATGTGCGCTGCTTAAACACAACCAAATGGGGCATGGGGAGCCTGAATGACTGATTTTCCGACGTTGGAATTCTTAACAAAGAAATACGGCAGCGTCTGCATTCCGCTGGATATCGTGAGACGCCATTACGCTAGCCACTGGGGGATGCCACAATTTCTCCGAAAAATCCGAGAGGGGAAGATAACGCTGCGCGTAGTGAAGGGGGACTGGGGTGGCCAGACGCAGCGGGTAGTCTACCTTCACGATCTAGCGCAATGGATTGATGGCGCCGACTGGAAGACGATCTACCCACCAGGCTGGAACGATACGACGAATGATAACGACCGTTCGTCGGGGTGATTTGGTGCATCTAGTAAGCGTCGTGCTGCCAAGTAGATGTTATGTGGATAAGATCAGCACGCCAAAATTTTGCTAGTTTCCTTAATCGAATAAACCACATAAATAGATGGCCCTGTGACCTTCCACAACCACAGGGGACCATCAATGACTACCGCCATCCAAGATACAAGACGCGACGCAACCGAAAAAACACCACTCAAAAGCATCGCCGTCTCTACACCCGTTTTTGGTTTGATGACGTCAAACCAAGTTGCTGCCGCTCTAGCGCTGTCCAACAAAACTCTCGCTGCTTGGCGTAGTTCAGGGCGCAGTCCACTGCCCTTTCTCAGACTCGGTTCTCGGGTGCGTTATCGCTCAGAGGATGTACTTGCATGGCTCGAAAGCCGGATGTGTTCCGCTGCTACCGATGCTGCGCGAGGCCCATTCTGATGAGTAGAGTCGGACAAACGCAAAAAATTTTGACACTCGCCTCATCACGACCTGCCCCCCACTTGGTCCAAGAAAATGCGTTGCCCTCGACTTCAGAAATGAAGAAAAGCGATCTAGAGCTAGGACGTTTCGATCCAACAGCAACGCTCATCCGAATCGCCACGGTGATGTCCATTACTGGCATTGGCCGAGCCACCGTTTACAAGCTCATGAGCCAGCCCGAAAGCGGCTTTCCGCAGCCTGTAAAACTTACCGACAGCAATGCCCGTGGCGCCCCAGTAGCTTGGGTTTTGTCTGAAGTCTTGAATTGGACCCGTGCACGGATTGCCGCTCGCGACAAGGCAGCAGCATGAGGCGACCCGTAGCCAACAGAGCAGAGCTCAGGCCGTTTTCAGTTCTTCGCGAGATTGGTCTATCGGCTTCCTACATGCAACGCCTCGAGCGCTACCGAACCAAACACGAACGCCTTAATCGTGTCGTGGGAGTGCTGAGGTGGCCTGATGGGACCTGGTGCGCCCTAGCCATCCACAGCGAAAAATTCAATGCCGTGATTGTCGACGAAGGCCAGCAAGCCGCCGCCTATGAGGATGCTCGTTCCATGATCGATGGAGACTTCTTGCCCCTACTTTCCCTGCGCTGGGAAGCCCATGCCTGAAACGGAAACGCCTCCGGGGGCGATCCGGAGGCGTTGAGGTAAATCTACATGCACGAACAATTTATGCCGCTCCTGAAAAATCCGCAAGCCATCGACGCAGTTGCACTTTCGAAAAACGGACGTTACTCTCTGGCCGTCGCTGCAAAATCAGCGACCGGGTTTGGCGACCCGAGTTTAAGAAGGCGCACAGGCGCCCCCATCTCGATTGCAGGCGCTTTTTTTGTGCCCGCATTCTTGCTTCATGGCGGCTGTGCGTGGGAGACCTTCGGGTCTGCCGGGTTCCTTCTTACCCGGTTCGCCAACCTGCGCACAGCTGCCACCCCAATTCGTTTGGCGACGAATCGTGGCAGTTCCTATTTAAGAAGGAGCTCCACCTATGCCTACTCTAAATCCGTCCAAATTTCGCGCCGCTGCACATCGTGCAATGGCTCTCGCCGCTTTACACGCCAACTCCAGTCTCGCTACACGCCTCTCCCGTTACAACGCTCATATGGCCAAAGCCCGCGCACTCGAAACCGCAGGCGGTGCCCAATGAACAACGCCCTGAGTTGTGCCCTGCCTGAAGACCTGCTGCGCGTCAGCATGAACGCCGAAGCCGGTGTACCCATCGACGCCATCACCTGCGCCATTGCCCGCGCCGACTCGGTGCTGACGTTGCTTGAAGATCACTTCGAAAGCGAAAGCGACAGACCGCGCTTGGCCAATCACATATTGGCGGCCGTTATTTGGGACGTGCGCGGCACCCTGGGCCTGATTAAAACCTTGACCTTGCACGGCGATGCAACCTCAACACCTCGGGCTAAAACCGGAGGTGCACAATGAGCCTCCAGGCCAACATCACCACCCAGGGCGCGACCACTTTCGCGCAGTGCGGGCAACCCTATCAGACGCTGTTTCGGCTCAGTGCCGGGGTCCCAGTGTCCGACGCGCTTGAATACGCTTCCGACCTGCTGAGCTGCGCGAATCGCATGACGCTCCTGGCCACCCACGGCGACAGCACTGAGCAGTGCGCGATGGCCGCTCACTACCTAAGCGAAATGGGCAAGGCGGTGATCGATGATGTGACCACCGCCCTCCTGCGAGTGGAGGCCGGTCATGACCAATAAGACGAAACGCCCCAGCTTCGCCGACGTGAAAACGGCCTCTCTGAAAGAGATCTCCCGGGTACTTGCTCATTGGCTGCCCAACGGCAAACGTGTCGACGGCGGCAAGGAATACACCGCTCCCAATCCGACCAGAACCGACAAACGCGCCGGCTCCCTCAAGGTCAACTTGAGCAAAGGCACCTGGGCGGATTTTGCCACCGGCGACAAAGGTGGCGACCTGATCGATCTGGTGCGCTATCTCGACGGTGGCACCGACGTCGAAGCCTGCAACAAGTTGGCGGATCTGCTGCACGTTACCAACGGGGCGGCTCAATCGAAGCCAAGCCCCAGCAAAAGCAAAACACCGGAATGGCTCGCCATTCAGCCGATTCCGGCCGAGGCCATGAACAAGTGCCCGGCCAAACACCGGCAACACGGCGCACCGTCCAAAGTCTGGGTTTATCGCGACACTAATGGTCAGCCGGTCATGGCCCTCTACCGTTTCGACTTGGGCCCGGATGAAGACGACAAACCGCGCAAGGTGTTTGCACCTTTGACCTGGTGCCAGCGTGCCGACGGCCTAACACAGCAATGGCGCTGGCAGGGTCTGCCTGAGCCGCGTCCTCTGCTGCGCCTGGATGAACTGGTGCAACGACCAGAGGCCCATGTGATTCTGTGCGAAGGCGAAAAGGCCGCCGACGCTGCGGCGGAACTGCTGCCCAACTACGTGGCCATGTGCTGGCCGAACGGTTCGAACTCCTGGCACAAAGCTGACCTGACACCGCTCAAAGGTCGGTCCGTGGTGTTGTGGCCAGACAACGACGCCAGTGGCAAAAGCTGCATGGACGCCGTCGCTGAACAACTGCAACTGATCGGCACCGCGTCGGTGCGCGTGATCGCCCTGGACGTCTTCAACCGCAAGCCAACCGTCAAAAATGGCCAGCCCACTTTTTCCAAGGGTGGTCAATGGGATGACGGAGACGACGCGGCCGATGCCCAAACTAAGGGTTGGACGGCAGGTCATTTCACCGAGCTGGAACGCAGCGGCGAATTGTTCGGTGTTGAGCCGAAGAAGGCACCGGCCGAACAATCCGAAGCTAAGGCCAAGCCAACGACCAAACGTGCCGCGAAACCCAAAAACGATTTGCTGCCCGGTGGCTTCCGTCTCACGCCAGAAGGCGTGTTTTATTCCGGTGACGATGGCGAAGCGCGCCCCGTATGTTCGCCACTGGAGATTCTGGCGCGCACTCGTGATGCGCAGGGGCATAACTGGGGGCTGCTGGTCGAGTTCGACGATCCCGACGGTGCGAAAAAGCGCTGGAACATCCCGGCGCGGACCATGACCGGCGACTTCGGCAAGGACGTGCTCGGCCCGCTAGTGGACATGGGCTTGCGACTGGCCGGCAGTCGTTCCGGGCGCAATGCCCGCAACGACCTGCAGAGTTATCTCGGCGGCTTCGACAGTGCACAGCGGGCACGACTGGTCACCCGCTTGGGTTGGCACGACAGCGCCTTCCTGCTGCCCGAACAACAGGTCGGCTCGCACACCGAACACCTGCACTTCTATGAGGCTGGCGCGCAGCTTCCACCCATCAGCGAAGCCGGCACTCTGGAGCAGTGGCAAGAGCAAATCGGCGCCTTGTGCATCGGCAATCACCGCTTGGCGTTTGTGGCCAGCGTGGCGTTTGCCGGTCCGCTGTTGCACATGCTTGGCCATGAGTCGGGCGGCTTCCACCTCTACGGTGACAGTTCGGGCGGTAAGACCACCCACCTGCAAGTGGCAGCCTCGATCTACGGCGGGCCGCGCCTGGTGCGTTCCTGGCGCTCGACGGATAACGCCTTGGAATCCATCGCCGCTGCGCACTCCGACGGGCTACTGGTGCTGGATGAGATCGGCATGTGCGACCCGCGCATCATTGGCGAAACGGTGTACATGCTCGGTAATGGCACCGGGAAGGCACGCGCCAATGATCGAGGACAAGCAGGCCGACAGGTACAAGAGTGGCGCTTGCTGTTTCTCTCGACCGGCGAGAAGACCTTGGCGCAGCACATGGCCGAAGCGAACAAGGAGCTGAAAGCCGGTATGGAGGTGCGAATGCTCGCAGTGCCTGCGGACGCTAGCAAAGGCCTGGGCATGTTCGATGTGCTGAACGGCTTTGATGATGCGGCGGCCCTCTCCGATGCACTCAAGGCGCGGGTGGCCAAGTACTACGGCACACCGCTCACCGCCTTCCTGTCGGCCCTCTGTGAGCCCGGCAAGCGGCATGGTTGGTCGGCGATCCTGCGCCACACCGTAGAGGGCTTTATCGCTCAAGCACTCCCGGCCTCGGCCAGCGGTCAGGCGCATCGTGCTGCGGCCCGTTTCGGTCTGGCTGCCGCTGCCGGCGAACTGGCCACCGCGATGGGAATCACCGGCTGGCCAGACGGCACCGCCACTACCGCAGCCCGGGTGTGCCTCAGTGCCTGGATGAATGAGCGCGGCGGCGCAGGTAACTTCGAAGGGGACGCGATCCTGGCACGGCTGCGCCAGGTCATCGAACGCTTCGGCGAAAGCCGCTTCACCCGCTGGGAATCGGCTGCCGCAAAGATTGATGAGCACGGTCCGCGCACCATTGACCGACTGGGTTTTCGCAAGTCGCTGGAACACGGAATGGGCGACACGCTGCATACGACGACGACTTACTACGTGCTGCCCGAAGCTTGGCGCTCCGAGGTATTCAAGGGCATGAACATCAACGCGGTGAACAAGGAGCTGTTACGTCGAGGTGTGTTGGAGCCGGGGACCGATGGCAAAGCGTCGACGGCTGTACGCCTGCCTGGACTTGGTTTGCAGCGATGCTACGTGGTTGTGGCAGTGCCTGAGCAGGGTGAGCGCGAAGCGCAGGCCGCCTAAGTCGCTGCCTAATTCATGAGGTAGCGCCGGCTTATTCCGGCCTCACCAGCCAGGCACACACAACCAAAAATCTGACTTTAGGAAATAACCATGAATGAATTGAAACAGCAACAAGCGGCTTTAATCTCCGAACGGGAAACGCTGGAAAACAGTCTCCCCCACTTGGAGGCAGCTTGGCGCAATGCGCCCAGCAACTACAGCCCTAACGGCAATATAATAGGAAGCCCAGAGGGCAGAGCCGCCGAGGACAGACTATCGAGTGCCCAAAGCCGTGTACGCGCTATCTCCAGCGAGTTGGAACGAATTGAACAAAAGCTCACTCACCTAGACCGCCTAAAGCGGGTCGACCAGATCAAAACAGAATCCATCCAAGCGATGTCCGAATCAGCCGCCGAGATCGAAGCATTGGAACGGACACAAGCGCACTTGAATGAGCGCCGTCAGGCGATTCAAGCGGAAGCAGAACAAGCTCTGGAAAACGCACAGCAAGCCGAGCTAGACGCAGCCAGCCTCTACGCCCGGAGCCTTGCCAGCGGCGACAGCGAAGGTGAAAAAACCGCGAACAGCGAAATGCAGAAAGCCGCCAAACAACTTGCAACAACGGACGCGCAAGTGAGAAGGCAAGAACTCATCCTCACCGCCCTACAGGCGGAACTTGATTCCATCGAAACTCAAATCTCAAACGTTCGACAGAAGGGGGATGAGGCAAAAAAGGCAGCCTTGAACGCAATAGGTCTTGCATTAGATGAGGAGTGGAATACAGCTACCGAGCAGTTGGTTGCTGTGGGAGCGCGGATACTTGCCGTCAGCTATCAGAAGGGTGGGATGGGGGACGCTCTATCCAGACTTGACGTACCACGGTTCGGTCCGTTTCATTCAAGCCTTGCTCGTTCCGATCTGGCATCCGCTGCACGTGAAATTTCTTTAGCGGATCTACTCGCAGCGTGATCCCGAATCAGCCCGCGATCGCGGGCTGTTTGCTTGAGCCAAATCAATAGCTTTAAAATAAAAACCTACTCTATTAATCAGGAACCTTTAGAGGTTTGCAGATAAGTGATCTGCGCAGATTTTTTTATACGTTGGCAACCAATACTTCTAAAAAAGCTTTCATATCTTCTCCGCGCTGATAACTAAGACACTCATTGCGTAACATGCGAAAAACTTCCGCTTTCAAAAAGGCTTTATCAGCCAAACCATCTTGGATGACAGTATCGATATATTCAGGAATAGCTGCGGCAATTTCATTACCCCCATTACCACCATGATTCCCCCGCACATACCAATGTACGAAGTGCTCAAGCCAAGACCTGAACTCGGCGTTGAGGACATCCCGTTCATAACGCTCTCGAATCTTGAAAATTCGATCCCAGTTTTCAGCTTCGCTTTGGGGTCCACCTTTAAACTGAATATTCCATTTTGGTAGATGAATTCCATTTTTAACAGATCCAGCAAAGGGTGAACTCTTCGCCAAACTTACCCTAAAAATTGGACCGTTATATGGGTCGACACAACGTCGCCTTCGACCACGTTTATCTCGCAGGATATCTATATTTTTCTTAAAGTCAGAGTTACATTCACTGCACATAGGCGGCAGATTGCGAAAGTCAGCCCCTACGAAAGGATGTTTTGTAATGGGCATGTAATGATCAAGTGCATGTCTAGGTGCACCTGGGGCTCTAAAATGGCCAAGACCACAAAAGGGACATACACGCGAAGGAAACTCTGCATATATAGCAGTGTAATGCACATCACGAAGGCATTCACTACCAATGTTTATGGTAGTGAGCTGCTCCTCAAAGAGAAATCTAAACAGGTCGACTGTCGCGTCTCGAATACCGTCGGGAAATCTATCAATCTCAACGCAGGTTGAATTGTTAAATAGTACATCCGGCAAACACGACTGTTGGCTTAACGTTTCCAGCAAAACTTCTTGAGTGGCTAGGTTAAGAGCAATAAACTCTATCCAGAATTTTTCGAGGCGTTTCCGGATCCCCGTGCGGCTCTTTAACTTTGATCGACGGGCTACAGGTATCACCGAGGGCCACGCAACAACTTGATGCCCGCCAATTATCCGCAGCATACCATCGTTCAAGATTTGAACGATGGTCTGGTTCAACCAGTTTTCTACAAGTGCTTGGGGCGAATAGGTAAATAGCATCAGATTTTTTTATTCTTCAATCGACGCAGATGGTCTGCCAGAAAAGCCTTTTCTACCGACTGGCCAAGTTCGCTCAGGACGCGTTCGACCTCACCGATATCTTCAGACATAAGCACTTCATTTATTCTTTCCTCCGCAATTCTTGAGATCGGCGGTCGAATGTTGAAGCAAGCCTCCAAAATCCGGTCAAACGTGGCTCCAAAAGTCTCTATTTGAGGCTCTTTGACGATTATCTTGCCATCGTCCCGCTCGAAAATCAGAACTTGCTCTCGGGGCATATCGGACGGTACGAAGGGCGCGTGAGATGTAAGAAGCAACTCTTGGTTTGCCCGCGAGCCTGTTAGCTCCATCAGCCGTTGAACGAACTTCACCCGCCATTGTGGGTTGAAGTGCGACTCTGGTTCGTCGAGCAAAAATAATGCGTTGGTATCCGTCATCATTGCATACGCCCCAAGGATCAGTGCTTGCTGATGCTCGCCGTCCGAGAGAGATACATAGTCAACAGCTTGCCTGCCTTCGTCAGCTGGCCAGAATCGTACTTCTTCAAAGCCGAACACCATGTCCTCCTGCTGAGGTTCTGGCAGTCGTGAAGCGAAACGACGCTCCTTCACAGCACGGTCCAATCGCTTCCGCGCAGGCCTCGGGATTGCTAGATCGTTCAAGAGCGCGAGCTTGTGTAAAGCACGATAGAGCGAAAACGCATCATCCCAAAAATGGGCGAACGCTAACCGAGTAGCATCGTCTATGAAAAAATCGAAAGTATAGGTCTCAGTTTTCTCGTCTTCAGTCCAACAAGTTGCCGTGCGCTTCAGTGATCGTATGATGCTCTCAAGTTCATCAGTAAGCTGAATGCCTTTGCGTCCAGTAATATCCGTTCGTTTTTTTGGAGCCTTATTAATTACGGAATGCGCGAGGCGTACGACACAACGGCAAGAAGCGAGATCCGAAAGACGTGCATGCCGTAAAATCTCTTCACGTGCCTCTTTAGGACCTAGGATCAGGTTTGAGAACAGAACCTCAAGGTTGGTACCGTAGTCAATAAGCATCAACCGGTTGTCAGGTACAGTATTCTTAACAGTGTCGCCGAAAGCGGCTCGTGCTACGTCTTGTGCATAACCGCTCCGGCTAACCAGAAATGGCAAGCTAAGCGTCTCGTTATCGCCGGACGTGTATCCAACAACGATTGAAGGTAGATACTTCTCAAACTCTAATGAGCCCGCCTTGATAGGTTTTTCCGAACCATCGCGATAAAGCTCAATCGGTCCCGTGGCACGCCCTTTTTTTGTGCGTACTAACGTGACTTCCTCCGGTGCATCCGCTCCAGGCGAGCTGATCAAATAGGTTAGAGCAAATAGAATATCTTCGTTGGCACTCCTACGCTCTTCGGCGGGATTATGTGCGTGCCAAGCTGCCTGAAAAATTTCGGCCAACAGTTGAAGAAATTGCGATTTACCCGAGCCATTCGGTCCGATCATGCATAACGGTGCGAGGGGATCACTTGACTTACCGTCTAGCCCCCGTCCGAACCAAACGTCTAGTCCATCAAATAGCCCTCCGCTCGCCGAGGAACTTTCAATTTTGAGACGACGTAACCTCATGCCTTCACCCGTTGCAAGTGCATACACTCAGTGTCGTTATCGAAGACCTGACGCAGTCGCGGCGTTTCTTCAGCCAGCAATGTGAATATTGCATCACGCATCTCGTCATGCGGGATAGGATTGCGTTTAGCAACTTCTTCAAATGGTAATCCCTTATCAGGCCAATTTTCACTATCCAGAAGAAGGCGCTCTTTCGGGTCTTTGATCATCGGATTAGCTGTCTTACGCATTTGCATCTGCCTCTTTGGAGCAATTTCGCGCTCAGCGCGGATGCGGGAAAGAAGGGTGCGGGCGGGCTCATCTTTCGAGGCCTGGGCGACGAGGCCACCACGGAAGGCTTTCGAAAGAATCGCAGCATCGAGCCTGGGCAGTAATTTAAACGTAGCATCGTAATCGGATAATACGCGATCAAGCCATGCGAATGCGGTCTCGATACTGCAGACAATTTCTTTTTGCTCCTCTAGAGAAAATAGAGGTATCTCAAGCGCTCCAAGCTCTTTGGCGTTAATATTGTGGACACCGCTTGTTGATCGCGCGCCAGATTCAATAATCTCTCTAATTTCAGGAGTTTGTAACATCAGAGCAAGAAATTCTGGCACCACTTTATCGGGTAACGGTCGAAGGCGAATTAGATAACCTGCGTAAGCCATTCCTATAGCGTCTTCGGATACAACGGCAGGTCGCCCAACTAAATTTGTACTACCGTTGGATCGAACAACTAAAATGTCTCCAACATTGAGCTTGAGAGCAGAAAACTCCTTATCATCAAGCTCCGAGTATTTCAAATTATCTAGTTCTATCTTCCCTGATACCACATTGGGAATACGCAAAACCGGAACGCCTAATGGTCTCTCGAAACTTTTCTGTGCGGTTCCGTAACGGAGACTCTCTACAAGGTCTTTAAGAAAGGAATTTTTCGGGGCCTTCCGTTTTAAAGCGCCCGACGAATCAGTCAAAAGGTTTCCGGAAAAAGCCAAAGATAAAAGACGCGCTTTGTACTTCTCTACCAGAGACGGAATATGATCAAGTTCATTGCGCGTACGAGTAGTGCGGGCAATCAAGCCATCTACTTTTTCTACGATGCGTTTCTGCTCAGCTAAGGGAGGCAGAGGAAGCACGTAGGCCTTCAAATAGCCTGCGGGGACCCGCTGCTGACCAACTGCACCAGACATGACTTTCTGAGCATCTTCGCGGAAAGCTTTTTGACGGATGAAGTACCAGAGGTACCTCGGCAGAACTCCTCCATGACTTCGGAATACGTGAAACTCTGTAGAGCCGAAGCCAATTCCGTTTTCGAGGCCAACTGCCACTGCCGACTTTCCATTTTCCATAGACGGGGTGATTTTGGCAAAAATTACGTCGTCTTCGGCAAATTGAGTGAAGCCTTTGTTAACCTCCCGCAATGGCCTCACAACGTCATGAACGATAGCGCCCGTTAGCTCGCAAACAGCAGCCATGGGAACAAACGTGACGGTGTCGTCAAGGCTTAAGCCAACTGACTTTCGCGGATTAACATCTACGACATCATCAAAAGTTACCTCGATCCATCCGTCCGGCAGATCACTCATTCCCTGCCTCCTCTTTCGTAGCAAAGGACTGTTGGCACTTGTGGTGTCTGTGCTTCGCTGTTTCGGTCGAATAAGGCGGCAAAGGTTTGTGTTGCAGTAGGAGTGTAGTCAACAAAAAAGCGACTGCTCGTCCGAGCGAGGACTCTTGCAGGCGTCATTCTTCTACCTCGACAGACTCTGCGAGTTCTTCCTCAACAGCTTCGATTTCAGAGAGGGCCGAGCGGAGATGCCCAAGAATGGCAGCAGAGATATCCTCAAGCTCGGTCAGTCCTTCTTCGGCCCCGACCTTGTCGTCACTAAGCCAGGAAATGTCGAGATTATCGTTGCGTTTGGCGATTTCTTCTCGGGTAAAACGACGAAAACACCCATTTACCCCCTGATCCTTACGGGAGGATTTACCATAAGGATCGTCTCCGAAGTTTATTATGAAATCTTCAAAGTGCTTTTGTTCTAGAGGTGAAGTTTTGCCGAACCTTGGCATGTTCGCACGCATATCATATATCCAAACATCCTCAGTCCCCCTCTCTGTCTTTTTTGTCTTTGAGAAAAATAAAACGTTTGTCTTCACCCCAGCAGCGTAAAAGATGCCAGTTGGCAAACGCAAAATTGTATGGAGATTGCAAACTTCCATAAGATTTTTTCTAACCGCTCGCCCTACACCGCCCTCAAAGAGTATGTTATCCGGAAGAACAACTGCGGATCGCCCCCCGTCCTTAAGCCCTAGATAAATATGCTGCAAAAAAGCAAGCTGCTTATTACAATTTGGGAAAGGAATATCCTTGCGCAAGGAGCGTTTACTTCCTGCTTTACTACCAAAGGGTGGATTAGCAAGTATTAGGTCGGCAGCCTCTAGAGCACTCGCATCGTCGGTAAGAGCATCGCCATATATAATTTGCGCATCCAAACCATGCAAGAACGTGTTCATAAGACAAATACGACGTGTATTTTTTTCTATTTCCACGCCTTGATATTTTGGTGGGTTGGCCTTGTATTGTTTCTTAGTAGCCGCACGCCTAATAAATTCATCGGCGGCGACCAAAAATCCGCCACTCCCGATAGATGGATCTTGAATCAGCTCGCCAATTTTTGGTTGCGTCAGCCTTACAATTACTTCTACCAGGGGGCGCGGCGTGAAATATTGACCGGCTCCCGAACGAGTATCTTGAGCGCTTTTATCAATTAGCCCGCTGTAAATATCACCAAACCCATCCTGATCAACTTGGTGCCAATCGATTTTTGATATTCCACTGATAACTGCTTTAAGATTTGCGGAATGTGAAAACACTGTCGTAGGGAAAGCATATATCGCTCTCACCACTTCGTTACCTGCTGTCGCCCCCAAATGAGTAAGCATCTCCTGATAGAACCCCAACAAACCCTCTTCGCCATGAGAGTCTAAGTCAGCCCATCGGAACCCTTCGGGAATTAGTTCCTCAGAACCGTTTTCCTGAGCGATCTTCAGAAATAATAAATAGCTCAACTCTGCGATATATTGGTAATAGGTTATCCCATCGCCCCGTAAAATATTACAAAGGCTCCAAATTTTTTGGACAACATTGTTTTGCTTCATTTGGGTCCCAGGAGGCTCAGGTTAGGATGATAACGTTCGTCTGTGTAGTGGGTCTTTCCTTAGTGTGCCACATCGCAGAGCGATTTTATGATAAGTCATTTGGTGCGGGAGAGCGCGACTGTGGCAATGAAGGATGCCTGTCTCGCTGCCAGCGTCGTTCGCGAATGGCATTTCTGACTCGAAAACCATCGTTTTCCTTCGATCGGGGCCGATTTATGGATACTCAGGAAAAAATTGATGCTTCTCCATCGCCCGTCTTTCGGGCGTCATCAACACCAAAGCGCCCATTTTCGCTTTTTTGGAAAAAGAAGGATTAGAGCCAATGGAAAATTACTTTAGCAATAGAGAGCATGGCCCGAAACCGAGGACCGAAACCGAAATCACCCCGCAGGTTTGGGGAGGCATTATCGCCGTTGTCAGGGGCTTGGTGAACAGCGGAGCATTTGGGTCATCGTTCCCCCTGTGTTGCTATGACGGTCCAGCGGTAATTGGCACGGATGAAGTCAGCTTTGGGGCGGCGGTAAAAAGTCACATGCCAGGCCTTGGTTGGCCCCTCCAAGCGTCCATCCCCGGGGAACACTCTTGGATGGAAGCGGAGCCATACGCGCCACCATATTTGCTTGTGCTCGATTTCCTGGATTTTTTGTGGTTCCACGTTGCGAAACCCATACAAGGATTTCATCACAACCATTTTCAACACCACCATCTGACGTTTGATGAGAACGTCGGACGGATCGAGCTCCGCGACCAGATTAACCTTATCTTTGCGCGCAACGGTGTTGCCTATGAACTCAATCCACACGGGCAAATAGTACGATTGTTACCGGCGATTATCAGTGATGCGTTGCTACAGCCTATGTTACGAACCGGTGACCAGACACTAGACGTTATGCTTGAGGAAGCACGGATCAAGTTTTCGGCCCCCGACCCGTTGAAACGACGAGAGGCATTGGAGCGTTTATGGGATTGCTTCGAACGCATTAAAAGCTTGGCGCATGCTTCAGACAAGAAAAAATCTATCCAAATAATCCTGGAGCAAACAGCCCCTGATATTCCATTTAGATCGGTGCTAGATACCGAAGCGTCACAGCTGACGTTGATCGGTAACGGGTACCTCATTCGACATCACGAGCTAAAGCAGATTCCCGTCGTCGATGTGGATCATGTTGACTATCTCTTTCACCGTATGTTCGCTCTTATCCAGCTACTGGTGCGTAAGAATGCGCCCCGACAGAAACCGTGAGTCTGCATTGGGAAGGCATCCCATTGTCCTGTGCAATTCTCAAGGTGATATGTAACTGATTCCCGTACCAACAGTCTGAGTAACTCTCCCTTCGCAGCATGCAAAGACGGGGTCTTGGTCAGAGTGAGCGGTGTATTAGTTTGGGGTTCAAATCACTTCTTTCTGGAGGATGTACCACTGATTTTGAGTTGACATCAGCGTTACACCGATAGGCCTTTGGTACGTGACGTGTACACGCAGCCCCTGAAAGGTGTTACAAGGAAATTAATCAATAAATTCAAGCACTTAATAACACCTGTTACACGAGTGACACCTGTTACACCATTTTTTAGGGGAAATCCGAACGAGATCCCCGCCCCCCCTTTATTTTTAATGCCATCAGCGACTAAAACGCATCGCTCCGTTTTCGAAACGGCACTATGTTGGTGCCCCCAAAAGCACTCTGGGGCTCCTGAGACTTTCACCCAATACGGGGTCGGAAACCCGCGAGCTCAGGTGTCTGACCGAAGAAAAAATCGGTTAACCGTTAACTCAGATTAACAGGCACCCAGATTGTGCCGGGGTCCCTGAGTAAAGGCTCTCGACACGGGCCGAGTAACCCGCCCGATCTTATTAGCGGAAAGGTGCCCAGCTTAGTGAACAGGTGAACTTGGTGAACTGCGGTTCACCTGTGCATCTGCCCTATAGCTTTGGAGGTGGTCGGGGACCCTGGGCAATTGCGATTGGTACGGGGCAGAAAACCCGCGCGTTCGTGTTAGCGGCTGGATTTTTTAAGTTAGTTGACAGGTTGACGGAGTTGACTCGGTTGACCAACGCCAAGCGTGCGTTATCAGCAACACAAAGGGGCATCATTACCGACACGGTAACGATGCCCCTTTTTCTTCAAGATCCTTTCAATTTCAACGTTTGAAATTTCAGTAAGCTGCGTAGCCTGTCGCTAACACGATGTCGCGGGTTCCCGACCCCGTACTGTATTGAATCTCTCAGGGTCCCCCGGCATGAACAACCATCAAACGGCCACACCTCTGCCTCAAAAACTGTACGGGATCAAAACTCGAATCCCATTCGAACGTCGTCAGGTTGCAGCGAGAGGTATTCAAGTAATGCGTAAGTCTCACCCCTTGATGGGGAGGCCAAACGTATGAGTAGTCCTGGACTGTAAGCAGTCGTCATACCCTTCACGGACCCACCCGGCATTTGACTGATAGTGCTGCACTACGCCTTTACGGCGAAAGACTCGAAGGTCGAGTGGATTCTTTGCGTACGGATTATGGAAAATTTGAAGACCGTCGCTAATTGTTTCACTCGGAACTCCGATTCTGCTCATTCGTTTAGCCGATTCTCCGCTCGAATTCGTACCCCAGGTAGCTGCCACAAAGCCGTTCCGTGCATGCGTTGACATAGCAACTGTCTTGCCCCAAGTCGCTACGCAAGAAAAAATGACCGCGCTGACTTCGGACCACTGATCATTCTCAAAAATGCCAAGATCGAACGTTGATCCATTGTCTTTTTCTATTTCCCCAAGCTTCACGCTTGGAGGGCCATCGGGGAATAGTTCTGGATTGCGAACGTACGCGTCTTCATCTACGTAATCGTCGTAGAGTAGCGCGCGCATTGGGCGATCGTATTGGTACTGGAAATCTGCCTGCTCAAACGGGGCAAGAGCTATAACGAAGGGTTTTCCTGGTACATGGGGTAATTTTTGGTAATGGCTCCCGTACTTCCTTACCTTCGCAAGCAACGCGTTTGAAATCCGTATGATTGCCTCTCGGTTCAACGGCCAAAACTCTTTCTTTCTGACATTCTCAGTCATCATGGTCGGCTTTTCCCATTCCGGCACCGTACCTACCGCAGCATTTGCGGTGACGGCCTCGACAATGACCTCGCCGTAAGGTGTACGCAGCCAAAAATCCGGGCTCGAGTGAGACCAATCCAAGTCGAGCGAATAGGACCTAAATAGCCGATATAGATAAACCTCCCAGAATGATGAGTTAAACGTCGTCTGAAACTCGCGAACAAACTTGTTATCGCGGTCTGGAAAGCCTTCCGCCCAACCCGCTACGACTTCTCTCTCTCCGACCCGGCCAGGACTCATAACGTTGATAAAATTTGGGTGCTGTAGCTCTACAGGAACGATGGGGGTAAAAAGATCCATTTATGAATTCCGCCGTATCGCCTATGGCAATGATTCTTACCATCCCAACGGCTGGGAGGGCCCTGAACTCAGGCTACTCGAAGACTCACTCTCAAGCATCTTAGCAAAGCAGCTTCAACAGCCGGCTCCGTGTATGCCCACGTGTATGCCTAACCATCTTGCTACTTAGCAAGTCCATGTAATACGGGCATGCCAGCCTCCAGTTCAAACGACGCCTGGGCACCATCTTCCTTCCCTTGTATGACAAGGGAATAGCGCTCCTGACAGAAACCTGTCCTGGTCCTGAACGTCGTTTTTGCCACAAACCTGCCGCATTCACGGTGGCGGGAATGGTCGAATTGGCAACAATCAGGAATCGCGGCCCTGCCGTTAATAAAGGACGGTGGGAAGCGCAAATCCTCCGCAAGGGCTATCCAGCCCAACGAAAAACCTTCGAAACCAAAGCCTTTGCATCTTGGGCGCTTTTTATAGAGAAGCCCCCCTTTTGCTCGAAAGGATGCGTGCAATGAAGCCGAAGGGACTTTCCAATACATGACCCCGCACGGGATCGTCTTCAACGTCTCGCAGATCACCCTCACCGACAGCGAGCGCGGCCGCCTGCGCGAGCTTCATTTTGGCGAAGCGAAAAGCGCCCACTATCAGGTCAACAGCAAGGTCGTCGAGGTGTACGACAAGATGCAGGCCAAGAACCTGCCGTGCGTGATGATGATCGGCATCTCCAAGCCGCTGACCCGGCAACAGGCCGACGCCCTGGATACCCAACGCACCAAACTCGCCAACCTGGCCGCCTCCGCCTTCGGTGGCGCTGCCGGTACTGTGGGCGGTTTAGCCGTGCCTGTAGGCAGTTTCGCCGCAGGCACTGTTGTAACGGCGGGTGTGCGCTCGTACGTCAATGACACTCTGCCCACCTACCATGCTGGCGACGTCATCGTCAGCATCCAGGCGCAGGTCAATGGTGGGATTGGCCCACAGCGCTCTTCCGAATCCCTGATCATCAAGACCTGAGTGGGGCTGCACATGTCCGAAATTACCCAGACGGTCATCGTCATGGCGCTGGCCTTTCTACTTGATCGGTTTCTTAAGCCGTACCCGCTGCGCAAGTGGCTAGGGGTGACGCTGGTGGTGGCCGGCGCAATCGGCTGCGTTGCAGTGAGCCAGGCCCGGTTGCTGGGCTTTGACCTGGGATTGATGTCGGTCCTTGCCGTGCCGGTGGGCGCGGGGCTGTTCGTGACCAGGCGGCGGTTTGTGGAGGTTGGCTGAAGTGATGTAAAAAGGGGCGCCAGCCTTCGATTGAAGCAGGCTGACGGCCGTAGGCCGATTGCTGCCGTTTTGGTGATGGTCAATGCATTACAGGCGCAAGCCCGCCAAGAGCTAGGCGCTGCTCGCTGTGAACCGAGCTTCCGCCCGCACCAGTCATTTCACTTCCTCTGCGTTATCTACCCGCCTCGACATCGCGAATGCGATCGTCAAATGGCTCACGCCGCCATCGTTTACGCGCATGCAGATACGCAGCCAGGTCCCCGTAACCCAGCTGACTGGCAATGTGCGCGCGGTTCTCACCCAGAAATTCAAGATGCTGTTCCAGCTCGGCCCTCACCAGATCGAGCAGCAGGCGGAACGTCATGCCTTGCTCTTCCATGCGCCGGCGCAAGGTACGCGGGCTCTGGTGCAGAGCCTCTGCCTGATTTTCCAGGCTGGGTACCACGCCGCGCGCCAGGCTTTGTCGCATGCCGGCCGCGACTTTTCCGGTCCAGCCATTGAGCTGGAGATGCCGGGCGATCCGTCGGTCCATCTCACTGCGCAACAACTCTGCCATCCCGTCGTGTCGCGTCAGCAAAGGTAACCGCAAGACGCTCGGGTCGTAATACAGGCAGTTATGCGCGCACTCGAACACGATGTTATCCCCGAACCATCGGGTGTATTCGGCGTGGTAGGTTGGTCGTGGATGGGCGAAGTGAGCCAGCACCGGCCGGACCGGTTCGCCCGTAGCTTTGCACAGTTGGGTCACGGCCATCACGCAGTAATGTTCCACCACGTATCGGGCCAGTTTGGCGGGGGCGTCGATACGCAGCTCTACGCCCAGGCCATGGGCATCGTTGATCAGCTTGACCCTGTCCATGTCCGACGCCAGCCCCGCATAGTCACACCAGCACTGGATAGCTGCGCTGACGTCCGGGCAATACATGCAGATGTACGTCAGCTCGTGGCAGTCCTGCGGGGTGAACCCGGCGAACAGGTGCAGGCCAATGGCAGGATCTTGTTGGGCCGCCGCCGTCCACAATTGCTCAAGCTCAAGCAGGCTGTAATCGCGTCGGTTACTGCGTGTCTGCTTATGCAGTACACGTTCCAGAACCTGTCCGAGCTGCCCTCGATGAAAGCGGCGGGCTGGCTGATTGGCCTCTTCTCGAGTGATTTTGTCCATTTCGCACATGTTGTCCGGAAGGCTCATGGTTTCTTATTGCTCAGGCAATGCCCAGGTCGGGCCTGACTCGAGATTGCCATGAATACAATAATGCTCGCCAACAATCCAATTCTGGTCGTCGCCGGGATTTTTCTGGGTTTCATCCTGCTGGAAATTGCGTGCGCCTGTTTCCGCCAACCCAAAGGTCAGCGCCGCGATACGCTGATCGAGATCATCGGTTCGTCGCTCCTGCTGGGTGTCACCTTTCCATTGGTGATGTTCCTCAGCAACCTGCTGCTCGGCGGTCTGGCTCCTCAACTCAAGAACAGCATGGCCAACATTCACTGGGTGGCCGGCCTCGGACTGTTTCTACTGTTCGATGACTTGACCCAGTACTGGTGGCATCGCCTGACCCATCGGCTGCCGTTTCTCTATGCCCTGCATCGCGCTCACCATTCGGCGCCCTACATGAGCATTCGCATCGTTTATCGAAACAACAGCTTTTACTACCTGCTGATGCCAGGTATCTGGCTGTCCGGCGCCCTCATCTACCTGGGCCTGGCACCGGTTTACTACGGTTACTTGATCGTCAAGATGACGGTCATCTTCGCCGCGCACAGCAGCGTCGCCTGGGACGAAAAACTCTACCGCATTCCGGCCTTGCGTCCGCTGATGTGGGTCCTCGAACGAACCATTTCGACCCCCGCCACCCATGCGGCCCATCATGGTTTGAACGCCAATGACGGCGTAACCCACTACAAGGGAAACTTCGGCAATCTCCTGTTCTTCTGGGACGTGCTGTTCGGTACGGCCAAGATCACCCGGCATCGCCCCTCAACCTATGGCATAGAGGATTTGCATCCGGTGACGTGGCAGCAGGAGCTGTTCTGGCCGCTGGTTCGTTCACCAAAGCGAGTGCGGCAACACGATCTTTGAGTACTTCCCAGTGCCCACTTTTCATTTGGCCCACATGCCGGATCACACCGGGTGGTCGCTGGCTGATGACACAATACAGCCACGATCTGCCCTCGTGCCGTTTCCAGGCTGATTTCCTGGGTAGTTTCTTGGGTGGTTTCTTGGGTGGTTTCTTGGGTAGTCTGTGGTTTGGCGGCTGGCTTGTTAGCAAACAACGATCACGCTGTATCCCCCACCCTGTTTTGAACCGATAAGGATTGGCCAATCGCCAAGTGAGTGATTTTTGCACGGACGTTTTTTAGTCGTACTCATCGCCTTGGGCTTGTTGGCGGGTTGCTCGACGACACCGCCAAGAGAGCAAAGCAACCTTTGCAGCATTTACCGCCAATACCCGGCCTGGTACGAAGATTCGCTGAAAATGGAGAAAACCTGGGGCCTGCCGCCGCATGTGGCGATGGCGATCATCAAGCAGGAAAGCAGCTTTGTGCACGATGCCCTGCCCCCTCGCTACTACTTTTTGTGGGTTATTCCCTGGGGACGGGTCAGCTCGGCATACGGCTATGCCCAGGCGCAGGATCCGGTGTGGAGCGAGTACAAGAGCGCGACCGGCAACGGCGGTTCGCGTGACAACTTTGACGACGCGATCATGTTCGTCGGCTGGTACGTCGCCGGCACTCAGCGTCAGTTGGGGGTTTCCAAATGGGATGCCTACAGCCAGTACCTTGCCTACCACGAAGGACGTGGCGGGTTCAGTCGCCAGACCTATCTACAGAAACCCTGGCTGATGCAGGTCGCGCGCAAGGTTGAGCAACAGGCAAAAGATTATGGCTGGCAACTCCGGCAATGCAGGGGTGAACTGGAGAGCAACCGCAGCTGGTGGTAGTCATGCCTTGGATGACTGCTCATCCACGACGTCCACCTCGGCAGGCTCCTCCTCGTCGTCATCCTCTTCATCGTCGTCGAGCAGAAAGTCCTTGCGCGCTTCAGTGATCGCCCGGCGCATTTCTTCGCCCTTGATCGGGCAGTTGAGCAATTGGGCAATGCGGTCTATTCGTTGTGTCACAGCTGGCCTCCAACGCACCAGTAATTGGCTCGATAGTGCTCGCTTTCGACGAACGACGCCAATGCCCTGAACGCTCAGACCGCAATAGCCCTGTAAAACTTTCAGTCAAACCTTACCGCAGCTCACGTCACAGGCATCTGATCGTCATTTGCCGCCAACACCAACGCCTTCTGATGCACCAGTGAGGCCGGCGGGTGCAACTGCTTCTGGAGCTCGGGATCGATGCGCAAGAAGCGTGGGACAACGTGGCTGACGTCGCCGTCTTCGTTGTTGTGGATCACCATGGTTCCCAGATCGCGCAGTTGAGCCAGATGCTCTTCGGTCAGGTTGAAGCTTATGCTCAAGCCTTTGTCATCGATCACCGGTGCCGGTAGACGACGCTGGGCGAAGCTTTTGCTCTTGCGGTGCTGGTAACGCGCCCAGGAGATCAGGACCACCGCGTTGAACAGCGCCACCCACAAGTAGATTTGCAGCGTGCCAAGGGCGTCGAGCATCGTCGATTCGATACGCAACCCTTCGTGGGTATCAAACAATGGCCAGAGGCCGCTTACCAGCAGGTACAGCAAGCCGAACCAGGCCAATACCGTGAAAAAGGCATCAATGACGACCAGAAATGGTCGTTGACGGGTTCTGATGATTTTCATTTGCTGAACTCCTCGTCATCGTCATCGTCATTCAGCGGCTTGATGCCACGGTCGGGACTGACCCAGCGCGCACGCTTCTGATGTTGGCCAAACAGCACTTTGGGGAAGCTGACCAGGGTGGTGAGCAGGCTGATGAACCAGAACACCAACGGATACCAGACCACCCAGAACATGGTTTTCCACAGCCCGCGCTCGTAGCGACGGTCGATCAGGATGCTGACCGCGAACTGCAGCAAGCAGACCATCGCCAGCAACAGCCCGGTGAAGGCCGGCGGCAGCAAGTGGTGCACGGCAATGGCGGCCGGCATGTCGACGAACTTGCCCACGCCCCAGAAAATCACCGACAGAAAAAAGGTGAAGGCCCAGCCGGTGGACAGGCAGTACTCGAACAGCAGCGGCCAGAGGTAGCGATGGCGGTATTGCCAGATGCCGCGGATGTTTTTGAACAGCACCTCGGCGCCGCCCTGGGCCCAGCGCAAACGCTGCTTCCACAACCCGGACAGGGTCTCCGGCATCAGAATCCAGCACAGTGCGCGTGGCTCGTAGAAGATGCTCCAGTGATCCAGTTGCAGCTTCCAACTGATGTCGATGTCTTCGGTGATCATGTCCGGGCTCCAATAGCCGACCCGATGCAACGCCGAACGACGGAACGCCACAATCACCCCGGACACGGTAAAAATCCGCCCGAAGACCCGTTGGGTGCGCTTGATCAAACCGATGATCGAAGAGAACTCGCCGACCTGAACACGCCCGACCAGCGTTGAACGGGTTCGAATCCGTGGGTTGCCGGTCACCGCGCCGAGTCGCGCGTTGTCGAGCATCGGCGCCACCAGATAGGCCGCCGTGTTCGGTGCGAGCAAGGCGTCGCCGTCAATACACACCAGGTACTCACTGCGCGCGGCAATGGCGCCCATGCGCAAGGCCACCGCTTTACCCTGGTTTTCCGCCAGGTGCAGCACCCGCAGGCGCGGGTCTTCAGCAGCGAGGGCATCGAGGACGGCGGCGGTGTTGTCCTTGGAGCCGTCGTTGATCGCGATCACTTCGATGTTCGGGTAATGCTGACCCAGCGCGGCGTGAATTGTATCGGCCGCGTTATCGCCCTCGTTGTAGCAAGGGATGAGGATCGAAATCAGCGGCTCACCCGCCAGCGGCGGTGGCAGCGTATCGTCCTTCCACGGCCAGTGGCGCTCCCAGTGCAGCCAGAAATACAGGCCACCGGCGATCCACAGTCCGGACATGAACAGCGGATAGAAAAACACGAAGTCCATCAAGAATTGCCCGGTGACCAGAAAGATCAGCCCCAGGGGAATCCCCAGGACGATCGCCAGGACCAGCAGAGCTAGAAGTCTATCCAGCATGTTATGGATTCCACTTGTCGGAGAGCGCGGGACGCACGGTTTTCAGGTCCGGCTGGTTCTCAAGGAAGTTGTCCGGGTAGTAACCGAAACTGGTCGCTCCCTGGCGTTTGAGGCGACCCATCCAGTCAGTCAGTTGCCCGCCATCGATGTCGGCGCCGCTTTTCTTCGTCCAGTCCCGGGCCTGCAATTCGAACACCGTGCGCTCCAGTGCTCCCGGCCGGACCTTGACCGTGGCCACCAACTCTTCGAGCCATTCACCCGATTGCTTGAGGGGTTTACCTTCCATCAACGGCATTGCCATCGGTGCGGTCCAGTCATAGGTGCCGAGGAAGTCGTCGAGGTTCTGCGCGAACCAAGCCTCACTGGGCGGATTGAGCATCGGTTCAGCGAAGATGTTGCGCGCCGTCAGCACCTGTGGCCCACGAATGGCGCGAACCTTGGCGGTGAGCTCTTTGGTGAAGTCGATCAGGTAGCGACTCTTGAACCGAGTCCAGCGCTGCATCATCGCCGGATCATCGCGCAGGGCCGCCATCGACCCCGGCAAGCCGTTGGCCGCATAGGTGCGCAAGGCCTCGGGACTGGCGTCCTCGAAGTCCGACAGCACTGCATCGTCGTGGTAGAGGATGCCGTCGACCGAGGTCAGACGCGCCACGTCCTCGTAGATTTCACCGATGACGCGCCGCACGGTCGGGTCGAACGGCGACAGCCGTCGATACTGTCCCGGGTCAACCGAGGTCTGGCCTGTGGCCGGGTCCCAACGGGTGACCCGGGGCAGTTTTGGATCGAGGGCAAAGCTGAGCACCGGCATCCAGGCAAAAACCTTGACGTGGGCGCGAGTACGCAACTGCCAGGCCACCCGGTCGAAGATGTCGGCGCGAACCGGAAGGTGGCGGTTCGGGAAGTACAACGAGTGCACCAGACCGTCGCCCTGTGGATCGGCGAAGGCTTGCAGGAACACGGTGTTGGCGCCCATGTCGGCCATGCGCTGGATCAGCTTGCCCAGATTGACTTCCTGCTGGGCCGGGTCCGGGTCATAAACGTTGTCCAGGTCGACATGCACCACGCGCATCGGTGAGCTGGACTGCACCGCGACGATGCTGTTGGCAAAGTGTTCGCCATCCGGGTCCGAGGCCACCAGGAAACGCGGACTGCTCATCAGGTTGTCGAGTGCATCGAGCCCGTCATCCAGGGTCAGGGCCATCTGGTAACCCTGGGAATCGACCACCTGCAATGTGGTGCCATCGGCCGTGCCGTACGGCCAGACCCATACACGCGGGTTATAACCGGTAGCCTTGCGGATTTTTTCGGTAATGGTGACCACGTCCTTGCGCAGACGAGCCTGGAAATCCGCTTCCGACTCATAGCGACCGGTCGCAGCGTCATAACGTCGAGTCGCCGCCGCCGGCTGCAGGTTGCCTTGCGGATTGGCCAGGATGCCTTTGTGGCTGGCGTCGGTGTGAGCGGCGATTTCCACCAGCCCGGACCTGGAAATTTCAGTGATCTGCGTCCAGGTCAAAAACTCCGAACGCGGTCGCATATCACCTGCGAAGTCCACGAGCTTATCCGGTGGTGTATCGATCCAGGTACCGACGGGCGCCAGCAAGGCATGCCAGTTATAGGCCCGCAGCACCGGTAGCACACGGGTGTAGAAGCTCGAATAACCATCGTCAAAACTCAACAGAATGGCTTTGGCTGGCAGTTCGGCCCCCCCCTTGCGCGCGGCGATGATCTGATCGACGGTGACGGGTTTGTAGCCGTTCTCACGCAGCCACGCGAGCTGCTCGATCATCCGCTCGGTGCGCACCGCAACGACCGCCTGATCAGGGTCGCGGTCTTCGACATCGTGATAGGCAATTCCCAACACATGGTTTTTCGGCCATGGCGCTTCATTGGCCGGCAGCGGGCGCTGTGCCGGTGGCGCAAAGGTCGGGGCTTGCCGGGCGCAGGCGCTGATCAGCAAAACGCCCAACAGAAGGATGCAACGGGTCATCAGAGGCATCTTCAAACTCTTCTAGAAACGGTAGGTAAGGTCGACGAGCAGGCGCAGATCGGTTTCTCGATCGCCGTCGAAGGGCCGGTTGATCGCGCTCAGCGCGGCACCGACCTCGAACACATCATTCCAGCTCAAGCGCTGGCCGTAGCTGAGCAGGCCTACGCCGCCAGTGGAGTAATCACGCTGGCTGTATGTACCGGCACCGACCTGGAACTGCTGACTCCACGAAGTTTCGTAGCGGTGATAGAGCACGTGATTGACGCTGACCGTCGGCAGGACGCTGAAGTCCGACTTGGGGTTGAAGTAGGGAACGTCCTCATTCTTGCTGTTGTGGCTGGTGCCGACCTCCAGACCGAGGTCGACCTGCACCCCCGGCGCGCTGTACACGCCTTCGCGTCCGGTCAGCAATGCTTCGAGACGATTGTTGCCATCGCTGAAGTGCGACGGGCTGACCGCCAGTTTCCACTCGCGGCTTTCGTTGGCGCGCCAGCGCAGGAAACCGCTGCCGCCGTTGGCGGTGACGTTACTGTTCAGTGCCCGCAGCGGCGTAGTGGCCGAGAGGTAGTCGAGGCTGCCGCCATACTGCCAGGCATCATTGATGTCGCGGGCAATCGACAGGCGCGTGCCCTGTTTGTTGCCATAGCCGAAGTTGTGATTGGAGACTTCCGCTTCCAGTGTCATATCGCGGGTTCGGCGCTCGACACCAAACCGTTCGACCCGGTCACGACCGGTGCCTTCCTGGAAGTCACCAGTGGCATAACCGGCACTTGCAAACACACGCCAGTCCTCATTGATCGGTGGACTGTAGAGCGTGGTCTCAATGCCAAAGTCCTTGCTGCCAGCGACTGCACCGGCACCGTTGCTGCCACCGCCATAACTCTTGCCGCCATAGGTCGACACGCGCAGTTCGGCCATGTCGTGCACCTCACGCTGACGCTCCAAACGCTGCACCGCACGGTTGTCCGGGAATCGCGCAGCGACGTCATCGGTCAACGCATCGAGCTGGCGCCACTCCTGCAAATCCTGCGCGGTATGCCCTTGCGCGACTTCCAGACCGATATCTCGCGGGGCCATGCTCTCGGTTTCCTTGAGCAGATTTTCTGCACGGCGTGGCCAGGCACGCGCCAGGTAGACATTCGCCTGCGCCAGACGCAAACCGACGTTGCCCGGTGCTTTTTCAACCAAGGCATCCAGGCCTTGCTGGCTAGCGGGCAAGTTACCGCTATAGGTGCCCGCCTGGGCGGCCAGTTGTTGCGCGTCCATCCATGAATCGTTGGGATTGCCGATCGGCAAGCCTTTGAGCTCCACCCGCGAGCTCTGAGTCTTGGCCAGGTTCTCGGCGACGGTGCGTGCTTCCTGCGGTTTGTCGCTTTCCATCAAGGCGTAGAACAGCGCCGTGGTGTCTTCTACCCGGTCAGCCGGGTCGGCGTCCGGTGCGACCAGCACTTGGCGATACAAGTCTGTCGCGACGTCCGGTTGACGTTGATCCAGATAGGAGGCCGCCACCCAACGCATGGCGTAGGTTGGAATTTTCACGTTTTCAGCGAGCAGTTTCTGGTATTCGCCGATGACCTCAGCCGTGCGCGCGCGGGCCTTGAGTGCACCCATGCGGTCGATGCGCCAACGAACCACGTCGTCGTGAGCCTGTGCATCCGGGGTCCAGGTCGCCAGCAACTGGTCGTAGTCGCTCAAGGCACGATCGGCGATGTCGTAACGTTCTTTTTCACTGCGCGTGGCAAATTCCGCCAGCCGCACGCGCTCTGCCGCCACATCACCTTCGAGGCGGCGCTGCGTCACCGGATCGATCAACCCCGGACGTTGACGGGCCAGACGCAAAGCCGGCTCTGGCAGCCGTGCGCGTTGCAGGGCAAAAACGTATTCGCGGGCGACTTCAGGTTTGCTCCCGGCGCGGATGAACGCCTGGTCGTATTCGAACAACGCGTCATAGGTCGCACCGGAACGGGTCAAGGCGTAGCCCAGCGCCAGGCGCCGGGCCGGATCGTCAGGTTTGGCCGCGACGAGAGCCTTGGCACGGTTGACGGCCTCGACGGGGTTTCCAGAATCAGCCTGGGTCATGGCCAGGCCGAGTTGCAGGTCAGCATTCGCAGGTTCGAGCGCCAGTGCCTTGCGGTAGAGCTCGGTGGCAGAGTCCCAGCGCTTGAGATTGCGGTAGGCACGAGCGGTGGCGGTCAGCGCCTGAATCGGCAGCACCCGGTTGCGCCCCTGGGTTTCGTAGACCTGAACCACTTCGGCGTCGAGACCGGCCCAACTGGCGATCTGCAAATGGTCGCTGACCTGGCCGGTGGTCACCTGGTTCGCAGGCACGTTGCGTAACAGCGTCAACACCGGTGCGTAGTTACCAGTACGCGCATCGCGAATCATTTGGTCGTAGGCGGTATCCGCGAACGCCAGACTCGGCCAAAGCAGTTGGCTGCACAAGGCCACACGAATCAGAGGGCGCAAGCCAAGAACAATAAAAGGACGAGTAATACGTGGCATTCGTCAGCATCCTTACATGGCGAGCCGGAGTCTCATACCCCCCTTGCCTGGTTCGAAACGGGAAGTCGGGCAATCACCCGACAAGGTTTTGCAAACGCAGTATTTCACGCAAGGTTAGACCACTATCAGGAACACAACATTTGTTCAGATTCAATACAACGGCTTGACCCCCGTGCGCCCTACAGCCTTGATTTGCGGGCACCAGACAGCAAAACGCCCAGCCAATCCACAAATTCGGAGGGCCGGGCGCTAGCTTGTAACCTGCGGTTTAGAGCGTTCGCTTAAGTCAAGCGGTGGGTCGTTTACTGGGGTGCGCCAGTGGTACCGAGCTTGCTCATCACGAAACCGACGAACTGTTCGACGGTCATCTTCTGGCCGTTGAAGTCCACCTGATTATTGGCGTAGTGCAGTTTGGAAACGATGTTGTTGCCGTCCAGCGTCGCCAGTTGCGTACCGACAGCCATGCTGCTGACCATGTCACTGGTCGCAGCGGCTTGATCGGCAACGGCTTTGACGTCGGTCTGGCCTTCCATCTGCGCCTGCACTGTCACCAGATCGGTGATCATCGGCTTGGAGATCTTCAGATTGAAGTCCAGCAGGGCAATCAATTGCTTGCCCAACTGGTCGGGTGGCAGGTCCAGCGATGTCGGCTTGGTCAGGTCAATCACCAGGCTGGCACGGCTTTCACCGTTCGGGGTGGAGAACGAAAAGTTCTCCAGCGCGACTTGTGGCTGGGCGGCCAGCAACGTCTCCAGACCCGCCTTGACCTGTGCTTGTTCGGCGTCGGTCAGCTTCAGTTCGGGCGCCGGCTCACCCGCAGCGGCAGCAGCCGCGGCGGCCGCTTCGTACGGCTGCAGTTTGTTCTGGTAGATCTGTACCAGCGACAGCGTCGACGGAATATCGAGGTTTTTCATGCTCCAGGCCATTTGCGCCGAGCCGAGGGCCTTGTCGTTGAGGGCGATTTCGCCAATCTTGTAATCGGCACGACCGGCTGCGTTGGTCCCGGACTCGGTGGTGGAACTCTTCATTTCAGTGTTCTTGAAGGTCATCACCGACTGTTTGTCGCCAAAGGTAGTCTTGGTGCTGGTCAGCTCGACGACGTTTTCCCCCAGGTAGTAGCCATAGCTGCTTTTGCTGAGGTTGCTGGCCAGGGTCAGGCCATTCAATTCGACTTTCACCGGGGACTGATCTTCGGCAACGCTGGTCAGCGTGAGGCTGTCCATGTAACCGTCAGCTTTGACCTTCTGTGCCTGGGCGCTGGCCGACACGTCGATGTTCAGACCGGAAAACTTCAACGTGGACTTGTCGTCCAGTGCCGTTTCGACGGGCAGCAGTTCAAGGTTGCCGCTGGTAGCACGGTCATAGCCGATGTTGACCACACCCTTGAGTGGAGACGCATCCTTGGTGGCGGCGAACCACTTCTCGGTGGTCGGGGTCTTTTCCAGCGAGTAGTGACTGGTGGCCATGACCGGCAGCCATTTCAGCGACACCAGGCGCGAGAATGGCAGCGGGCCGTGTTCGATATGGTCAACGAACAGCAGCTCTACGCCTTCAGGGTTCTCGCCGAACATTTCGCCCTGGCCCTTGAGGCGGTAGTGCGCGGTACTGCTGAACAACTGGCGATCCAGCGACACCAGCTCCAGGGTCGCGGTGCCGTTGGAGCCGACCATCGCCGTTTGCAGCTCTTTGTTGGCGTCGGCGATCGAGGTTTGCAGCACCCCTTCCAGCTTCGTACCGGTGTACCAGGCGCCGCCGGCGCTGATTGCACCGATGGCAACGACGATTCCCAGAAGCACGCCTGCTGATTTATTCATGAATGACCCGATCAATGTCCGTTGTTGAAAATGTGGTCGTCTTCCCTGAACCCTCGACGGGTTGCGGCTCGACTCCGCTAAAAGTGCGATGAGATTAGCATTTGTGCCGTGGAGCGGCCCAATGATTAAAGGTGAAAGAATGTCTATGGAGCGTTGCAGCCTGTGGACAGTCCGCGTTGATCTTTCCCACGCTCTGCGTGGAAATGCTGCCCGTGACGCTCTGCGTCACATCCAGAGCCGAACGCGGAGCGTCCGTAGAGGCATTCCCACGCAGAGCGTGGGAACGATCGGTGGCTGATCAGGAATACTGCACTTCGATCTCATCCAGCTGATGATCAAAGCTTTTCAGCCGTGCCGTCCACGTATAGACCAGCACTTCGAAATCCCGATTGATCACCGCGCCATTCGGTGAATCCGCGCGCGGGTCGCAAAAATCCAGTTGATAGCGTTCGCGGGCCATGGCGTTGGCCACGTCAGACAGTTCGCGGGCATTGTTCAGCCAGTGCCAGCCTTCATCGGTGACCTGTTTGTCGAGGGCCAGGCATTGGGTTTTGAGCGCTTCGAGGCTTTTTTCCAGCGGGGTGCCGGTGAGTTCGCCCATGACTTCCTGAAAAGTACGCCCCGGTTGCCAGTAACTGCCCCAGAAATACCGGTCGAATACCGTTTCAACCCGGCGCAACGCCACCTTGGTGTCCCAGATCAGCACCAGGGTCTTGCCTTGCTCGAGTTGTTTTTTCTTGATCCGCCGGGTTTGCAGCAAAGCCCAGGCGGCGACTGCGATCGACATCACCCCGATCAACGCACTGGCACTGTCGAGAAAGATCAAAGCCTTATCAATCTGGTGCGTCAGCATCACGCCATAAAAATACGTTGCCGAGAGCAGCACCAGCGCGACAATTGCGCACCAGAAGCCGGGAGCATAAGGGTTTTTCATTATTGGAATCCCCATGACCAATGCGAGCTTTGACTGCCGGCCCCGCCTGTGCAGACCCGACATCTAAAAGCATAGCAACGGCCTCAGGGTTTCGTTGGCTGTGAACCTTGCGTTCGTCCGCTTTCCCAACCGCCGCCCAGCGCCAGGAACAAATCGATCTGGCTCATGGCAACCTGGGTATTGGCAGCTGCCACCTGCGCACGCACGTCGGTGTAGGTGCGGGTCGCCTGCAAATCGGCAAGGAACGACGCCCGGCCAGCCTGGAAGAAGCGGTGCGTCTGGTCCGCCGCCTGTTGCGCCGACTGCTCGGCATCCACCAGGGCATCGCGGCGCTGCAACAGCGCGGAATACTGCGCCAGACCGGTCTGGGTTTCGCGGATCGCGTTCAACACCACCCCGTCAAAGTGCGCCAGCGCGCCTTGGGTCGCCGCCTCAGCCTCACGCACCCGTGCCCGGGAGCCGTTGGATGGCACTGTCCAGGTCAACAACGGGCCGAAACCCCAGCGATTGGTTTGCGGTTGGCCAAGGTGATCGAGAATACCCACGGTACCGACGGTCGCCCCAATGCTGATGTCCGGGTAAAGCGCACCAGTAGCAACCCCGATGTCCGCCGTCGCGGCCGCCAGTTGACGTTCGGCCTGACGCACATCCGGCCGCCGTTTAAGCAGCGTGGCGCCGTCACCGACCGGCAACAATTGCGCAATCTTTGGCAGCTCGTGACAACTGCTGGTCCCGGCGGGTAATTGATCCACCGGTTTAGCCAACAGCATCGACAGACGGAACAGCCCGACCTGACGGGCGGCTTCATAGCGCGGCATATCGGCGCGCAAGGATTTGAACTGGGTTTGCGAACGGGTGACCTGGGTTTCGTCGCCGCGCCCAGCATCGCGCAGGCGTTGAATCAGCGCGGTGCTCTGGCCTTGCAGGTCCAGTGAGTGCTCGGCGATTTCACGCTCTTCGTTGGCCGCGCAGACCTGGGTATACGCACGCACCACATCGGCGACCAAGGTAATTCGCGCCGTATCGGCTGCAGCTTGCGTTGCGTCAGCGCTGGCTTTCGCCGCTTCGATGCCGCGCTGCAAGGTGCCAAACAGATCGAACTGATAGGACGTGGTGATGCCGATATCACCGACATTGGTCACCGGGATCTTTTCCGGCAGTAAGAACGCCTCGCCGGATTCCTGCAAACGCTGGGCGCCGACCTTCACGCCACCGCTCCAGCCGCCCGCCGACTCGGCTTGTTCGACCCGGGCACGAGCGCGCGACAGGTTGGCTGCTGCCACTCGCAAATCGGTATTGGTGGCCATGGCCTGGCGCACCAGCTCATCCAGACGCGGGTCCTGGTACAACCGCCACCAGTCGCCCGGCACCGGCGCCGACACCACGTTTTTACCGTGCGCGGTCAGATCGCCCTGAAAGTCTGCGCGGTGCACCGCTGCCTCTTCAGGCAAATGGTAATCCGGGCCGACCACCTGACAGGCCGACAGCAGCAAGCCGAGACCGGCCGTCGCTAAACAGGCGGCCGCTTTCATTGCTCCGGCTCCTGCTCAGGCTTGTCGCCGATGATCGATACGGTCGCGGTACGCCCGGCAATCATGCGGAAATCTGCCGGCACGTCATCGAAGGCAATCCGCACCGGAATCCGCTGCGCCAACCGCACCCAGCTGAACGCCGGGTTAACGTTGGGCAGCAGGTTCGAACCGCTGCTGCGATCACGGTCTTCGATACCGGCGACGATGCTTTCGACATGCCCGCGCAATCGCGCACGGTCGCCGATCACGCGGATATCGACACCTTGGCCGACATGAATGCCGTCGAGTTTGGTTTCTTCGAAATAGCCGTCAATGTGGAAGGAGTTGCTGTCCACCACCGACAACATCGGACGGCCGGCGGTAACGAACTCCTGAGTACGCGGTGCGCGGTCGTTGACGTAACCGTCCACCGGGCTGCGGATTACCGAGCGGTCGAGGTTGAGCTGGGCACTGTCCACCGACACCTGGGCCTCGGACAACGCCACTTCGGCGCGAGCCACGCGGGACTGGCTTTCTTCCAGTTGCTCGCCCGGCACCAGATTGCCCAGGCCACGGTTGCGCTTGGCTTCACGTTGCGCCTGGGCCAGGGTTTCCTGGCGGTCGGCGACCGTGGCCTTGGCCTGGCGCAGCGCCAGTTTGAAACGGTCCTGGTCGATGCTGAACAGCACCTGGCCGCGCTTCACCGGTTGGTTATCACGCACTTCCACTTGCTGGATCAACCCGGAAACGTCCGGGGCGATCTGCACGATATCCGCACGAATGTGCCCGTCACGGGTCCACGGAGCGAACATGTAATACATCACCATGCGCCAGACCACGACGACCGCAAAGGTCACCACCAACAAGGTCAACACCACACGGCCAAGGGTCAAAATAGGTTTTTTCATGTCATCAGGTATCGACTGAGTGAGTCCACGGCGCCGAGCAGCAAGGCGTAAAGACCAACGTTGAACAATGCCCGGTGCCAGACCAGACGATAAAAGTGCAGGCGTGTCAGCAACCCGTGCACCACCAGGTACAGCGCATACGTAATACCCATCAGCACCAGCAACGTGGGCAGGAACACCCCGCTGATGTCCAGATCACCGATCATAAAGGCGCTCCATCGATACCTTGGGGAAACGGTTCATCGGTCTCGTTACCGATGAACTCCACGCCCGGCAAAAGCGCCAGACGCAGACCGGCGAGGGCATGCAGCAGGTGCAGGCGGGTTTCGCCGTCACCTTCCAGGCCTTGGCCATTGAGGGCGCGCCGGGTGCGATCCAGGGTCATCAGCAACGGCGCTGGCGCTGGTAAGCGTTCGCCAGCCTTGAGACAGGCCTTGAAGTACTCGCCGACCTCGGCCACCACCTGCCGCAGCAAGACGTTCGGTCCCCCTTGCACCCGTGGCGCGTACGCCAGCAAGTCCAGCAGGTTCAGCGCCACGCGCACTTCGCGCAACGCCACGCCGGTGTCCTGACCAGTCATCGCCAGGCGCGGCAAATGCTGCATCAGCCGATCGAGCATCTGCACACCCAAGTGACGGTGTTCAGCGAGGTTCGCCGGCTCGGTCATGCCGACGATGTCGCGCCAGCTGAAACGGGTCAGACGCTTGGCCGCCAGCTCCGAACCGAAGGGCCGCGCTACGAGAGTCCAGATAAAGGCAAACAACAAGCCCATGGGCCCGGCCAGGTTGGAGTTCGCGAAGCTCAAAAAGTCCGCGTCGTAGGCGCCCTGGATGCTGATAAACGACGAGGTGTTGACGATGGTCAGCAGCATGCCGAGGTAGAAACGCGGCTGTACGGTCAGGGTGCCGACGCAGATAAACGGTACGGCAAACGCCAGCACCAGCATCGGAAAGTCATGCAGGTTCGGCAGGATCAAAAACAGGTAGAGGCTGGCGAACAGCACCGACATCGCGGTCCAGAAAAAGAACCGGTAAATCTGCGGTGCCGGGTCGTCCATCGCGGCGAAAAAGCTGCACGCCACCGCCGCCAGAATCACCGCGCTGCCGCCATCGGTCCAGCCGAGCAGAATCCACAGCACCGAGGCGACGATGATCGCCAGCACCGTCGACGCCGCCGAATAGAGCATCAGCCCACGGTCGAGAAACGGTGTCAGCCGGCCCAGCCGCCAATGACGGTAGACCGCACGCCAGTTGTCCTGGCTTTCACAGCGAATCGCCTCTTGCAGGCTGCGCAGGTCCTGCCACAAATCGATCCATTCACCGAGGCGATACAGCGCGTTGGAAAACAGCAATTGCTTGCGATCATCCAGCGCTTCGGCACTCGGTTGCAGGGCTTCAAGTTGAGCGCGCAGGGCTTGCCAGTGCTCGACCGAAGCGTCTGTGCGGTCGAGCCATTCAACGGTCGCGGCCAGCAGCGGCGCGAACTTGTCCACAAGCTCGGGCGTGCGCCGCTGCAAGGCGTACAGCGCATCGTCCAGCGCATCCACCACCGGCAGCAGGTGAATCATCCGCCCGCGCAGTTCTTTGATGTTGCGCACGGTTTGCGGCCGCGCACCTTCGTGGGGCAACTGGCCGATCATCAATTCCAGGGAGTTGAACGTGGCCACCATCGAGGCGCGCAAGGTGCTGACTTCGTCGGGTTGCACGTTGCGGGTCAGGAAGCGCTGGCTGTAGGTCACCGCGTCGCTGAACCACTTGCTCACCGCACCATCGAACACCGGCGCCAACCGTCGGGGCCAGAACATACTGCCAACCACCGCTGCGCAGACGATGCCGAGGAAGATCTCTTCAGTCCGCGCCTCTGCCACATCCCATATCGCCAACGGGTTATCCACCACTGGCAGGGAAATCAGCGGCAAGGTGTAACCGGCGAGCATCAGCGCGTAGTTATTGGCGGTGCGCAGATGCATCGACAGAAACAACAGGGTGCCGGTCCACAGCGCGATGACCAGCACCAGCACATACGGGCTCTGGACGAACATCGGCACAAACAGCAACGCCGCTGCTGCCCCGGTCAAGGTGCCGATGGCACGGTACAGGGCCTTGGAACTGGTCGGCCCGACGAACGGGCTGGAAACGATGTACACCGTGGCCATCGCCCAATACGGACGCGGCATTTGCATGAGCATGGCGATGTACAGCGCGATCATCGACGCGGCGAAGGTACGCACGCCGTAAAACCAGTCGCGGGCCGGCGGTATGCCGCTAAAAAATCCGTTCACGAGGGGGTCACCGGTAACTGCTGCTCTGCCGTCTCAAACGCGCGAATCACCCGCAGCGCCGCCTCCAGATCCGCCGGATCGATGCCTTCAAGCACCACACGGCGCAAGCGCACCAACTCGGCTTCCACCGCTTGCACCAACTCACGGCCAGCATCGGTCAGGCTCAGGCACTTGGCGCGACGATCAAGGGGATCTTCAGTGCGGCAGACATACCCGGACTGGCACAACTGGTCGAGCAAACGCACCAGCGACGGACTCTCCATCCCCGCCGCCTGCGCCACCGTCACCTGCCGCACACCCTCGCCCAGCCGCCCGATCATCAACAACGGGACCGCGCAGGCTTCGGAAATGCCGTAGTTGACCAGCGTGGTCTGGCAGATTTTCCGCCAATGCCGCGCGGCCACCACCATGGCACTGCTGATGTTCATCTGAAGGGCGTCGAGGGTCTGGGACACAGGAGAATTCGCACACTGTTAGTTTGCTAACTATCAATATCGCATTGGAGGGGAAATTCAGTCAAGTTTTGAAACAAATTAGCCTAGCGGGCAAAACACAACACCTGTGGTGAGGGGGCTTGCCCCCGCTCGACTGCGGAGCAGTCGCAATGGCGGCGCCCGTCGTATATGGCTGAAGAAATATGGTGATCGCTTATCAGGGCCGCTACGCGCCCCAACGGGGGCAAGCCCCCTCGCCACAGGTTTGGTGTTCACCTCGAATGGGGGGGGTTAAAGGTGTTGCAGCTGTTCCATCAGATCCAGACCATCGCGCAATGACACGTACGCTGCGTTGATCAGCGAACTGTCAGATTTTTTACACCCCCCGCCCCTTCCTCAGCAGCACATCCAGTTGATCCACCACCTCCGCCCAATCGGAATCGTCGAGGATGTCTTCGCGCAGGAAGTCCGCCTGGCTCTTGGTCCAGAAAAACGCGTCGGCCAGGTGCAGCTCGGGTTTGAGTGGTGAGTGAGTGGCGATGAATTTGTCGATGCTTTCGGCGTCGTCGGGCAGGCCGAGTTGTTTGAACAGGTTGGGGAGGCTGTGGGTAGGTGATTCCATGGAAATTGGCTCCTGCGTTTTTAGAGGTCGGGGGGACTGCTTCGCAGTCCATCGCGGGCGAGCCACGCTCCCACACACGGCGGTTTCCTGTGGGAGCGCGGCTTGCCCGCGATGGCGGCGGTGCTTTCACCGCCAATAATGTAATGGCTACTGACTCAACTCGCATACCTCGGCATGAGGCACCATTTTCAGGTACTGGTCCATGCTCAAGTGTACGAGGTTGTTGTGGTTGCCGGCTTCGACGTAAATCTCTTTCTGGCGGGTCAGCATCGGGTCGATGACCATGTCCAGGCCATAGGATTCGCCCAGGGCCGGAACGGCGCCGCGTTCACAGTCGTTGAACAGGTGGGCCAGGGTGCTTTCGCGGGTGACTTGCCATTCACCGCTGCCACGCACTTTGGTCAGGTCCAGATGTCGGCTGGCTGGCAACACGGCCATCAGGTAGTGGCCGTGGTGGTCGTCGAGGATCACCGATTTCGCCACGCGCTCAGCAGGAATGCCCGCGACCCGGGCGGTTTCCAGGCTGCTGGCCGAATGTGGGTGAGAGACTACGTCGAATTCGCAGTGCGCCTCTTCCAGGCTGCGCTGCACGGTTCTTGCCATACGCATGATGCACCTCGGTGTCCGTCGCAAGGCGGGCGGACGATGATTAAACAGGTTGGCGTCTCCTCTAAAGTCTAGGCCTGCTGCCGGTACCCGGTGATAAATCTGCTCACTGGAAACTCGCAAAAAATGATCAAGAATCATCCAGCCAAAGGCTCAACTAGACTATAAGCAGGGCCACCGTGTGGCTCGCGGACGGATGACTCTCCTGGAGGGTCAAGTGAACACTCGCTGGTGGTATGTGGTTGCGCTGTTGTTGGGTTTGAGCGGATCGGCTTTCGCGACAGACACGGTTGTGGTGGTCGTCCCCAACCCGCTTGGCGTCTGGCTGATGATGGTAGGTATCGCGCTGCTCGTGGCGGAGGTGGTGCTGCCCAATTACGGTGTGGTCGGGCTGGGCGGCATCACGATGTTCGTGATCGGCGCGGTGATGGTGAGCAATGCCGATGTCCCGGCACCACTGATCATCGGTCTTGGACTGATCAGCGCCCTGCTGTTGATCGCCCTGCTGTTCCACGCGCTGAAAACCCGACCGCGCCACATTGTCAGTGGCGATGCCGGGCTGCTCGGCAGCGTCACGCAGGTGACCGCGTTGCAGGGTCACAACACGCACAAGGGCTGGGTGCATTTGCAAGGTGAACGCTGGCAGGTGCACTGCAAGACACCCTTGCATTCCGGGCAACGGGTGCGAGTGGTGGCACGCAAGGGAACGCTGCTGGAAGTGGCCGCGGCTGACGCGGCGCCGCAAGGAGAATGATCATGGGTCTGCAACTGGGTTTTGCCGCGCTGCTGGTGCTGATGATTGCACTGGCAGGATCGACCTTCCGCATCCTGCGCGAATACGAGCGCGGCGTGGTGTTCCAGCTCGGACGCTTCTGGCAGGTCAAGGGCCCGGGGCTGATCCTGTTGATTCCGGTGGTGCAGCAAATGGTTCGGGTCGATCTGCGGACCGTGGTGCTCGACGTACCGCCGCAAGACGTGATCACCCGCGACAACGTCTCGGTGAAGGTCAACGCGGTGCTGTACTTCCGGGTGCTCGACTCGCAGAAAGCGATCATCCAGGTCGAAGACTTCCTCATGGCCACCAGCCAACTGGCGCAAACCACCTTGCGGGCGGTGCTCGGTAAACATGAACTGGACGAATTGCTGGCCGAACGCGAGCGCTTGAATTTCGACATCCAGCAAGTGCTGGACGCCCAGACGGATGCCTGGGGGATCAAGGTCGCCAACGTCGAGATCAAGCACGTCGACCTCAACGAATCGATGATCCGCGCGATCGCCAAACAGGCCGAAGCCGAACGTGAACGGCGGGCGAAAGTGATCCACGCCGAAGGTGAATTGCAGGCCTCGGAAAAGCTCATGCAAGCCGCCGAAATGCTCGGTCGCCAGCCCGGCGCCATGCAGTTGCGTTACATGCAGACCCTGAGTTTGATTGCCGGCGACAAGAGTTCGACTATTGTCTTCCCGCTGCCGATCGAATTGCTCAAGGGCATGGCGGAATTGTCGTCGAAGAGCTGAGCTGTAGATTCACCTGTGGCGAGGGAGCTTGCTCCCGCTCGGCGGCGAAGCCGTCGTTATTCAGCCGACGAGGTCTGACAAAATACCATTGCCAGTTCAGGGCCGCTCCGCGGCCCAGCGGGAGCAAGCTCCCTCGCCACAAGAAGCGGTTCGCCATTGCTCCAATGCTTCGTAAGGCCCGTGCGCCCAACACTCAACGCGTTCTCTGAGCCGCGCCGAAGCTTCTTGTTGTTTGCCTTCGCTGTCGGCCACAAACGTTTCGGCCGGTTGTTTGGCGTGCTGACTTACAGCGCTGAACACTTGGGTTCGCTGCTCGGCATTCAGTGCAAAAAACCTGGCCAAATGGCCCTCCATGGCGCCCGGCAACTCACGATAGTTGACCGCCAGTCCGGCAAATTCGTGGCAATGTTCAACGCCTAATTGCAGCAGTTTGCCCAAGCGCCGCGCGATGAAATCCTCTCGCCCCTCGAATGCTGCCCCATCGTCCAATGCGCTGGTGCCGATCAGCCCTGGCACCATGTGCAGGCCCGGACGACGCAGGTGTGAGACGGCGATTTCGAGCGGATCGCGGTAGACAAACAGCCAGGGCGTTTCAGCAAAGCACTCACGCAACCGCTTCAGCTCACCGATGTTCCAGGCGTCCAGCTTGATCACCAAGCGTTGTTCCACACCTCGGCGCGGCTGGCCATAGGCCGAGAGCAAACCGCGAATCGCCGCGTTGCGTTCTGCAGGCGGAAGTTCGCTGCGTAGCAAGGCATCCAGTGGTGGTGGTTCGGAAATGACGATGTGGTTGTCGAGTTGCGCCAGCATCTGGCTGATCAGCGTCGAGCCACAGCGCGAGGCGTGAAAAATGAACGCACTCGGCACCAGCCCCGGGCTGATCGTCTGCCAATCACTCAGCACGCTTAGCGGCGTTTGACGGCGGAAAGCCTGGTTGAATGGCAGGCGCAGCGCCTCCTCCACCGCATCGCGGAAAAACGGCTGTCGCAACGGCTGATCACCAAACCAGCACCAATCGACCCGCCACTCCCCGCCCTGTTGCCAGACGCGGATCGGCAACCAGCCGTCGAGGTTCAGGCGCTGCATTGTTCATTCCATTGGCGACGGCCATTGCGCATCACAGCACGCAACTCTTCACGGGAGAACGCCAGGCCATTTTCGGCAGCCAGCTTCAGGGTGGTGGCGATAAAGGCCTCGTTGTCGGTCACGCCCTGCAAGGTCTTGCAGAGCTGCGGATCGTTTTCCAGCAGCCGTCGAAACTGTGCCAGCGCTTGCGCTGCATGACCGACGCCAGGCGCCGGCGTGGTTGAAACGCCCTCGACAATCGCCTGTTCCAACCAAGGGGCGGGCCTGCAATCGATCACCAGATGCACCCGCTCGCGGCTATCGCGATTGTCGACGCTGTGAGGCCGCGACAGGTCGAGAAACCAGCATTCGCCGGCCTCCATCGGCATCCGCAAACCGTCGAGCAGAAAGTCGACGTTCGGTGGACTGAGCAACGGAATGTGCAGCCGCAGATCGGCCTCTGGCCCCTCAAGATCATAGTCGCGGTGCTCGTGAATCCGACTGCCGGGCCCCAGCTTCAGCAATCTTGCCGAGACGATGTCCAATGGTAATTTCTGCAATGCACGCTGCCACCGACCATCGAGCAGCCACGGCGCTCGCAACACCGGTTTTCCATGGCCAGGGGATAGCTCCGTCAGCGCATCAGCCGCGCTGATCAGCGCCACCCCGCTCCAGTCGCCACTGAAATAGTGGCTGTTGAAATGGCTATGCCAGTCGCTGTCCTTGATTTGCGCCAATGCCTGCAACAGTAACGGCAGAGGCACCGTCACCGGCAGGCGGGAAAACGCCGGTCGATTCATCGGTGCGGTAGCACCGCGCATTCGCCGAGCCAGGTCAGTAAGCGATCGAGGCAGGCGTCCACCGACTGCACACCAGTGTCGAGCACCAACGCCGCCGACGCGGGTGGCTCGTAAGGTGCGGAGATACCGGTGAAGCCCGGCAGTTCACCGCTGCGTGCACGGGCGTAATGACCTTTCGGATCTCGCTGCTCGCAAACGTTGAGCGAAGCACTGCACCAGACTTCGCGGTAGTCCTCACCCAAACGCCGGGCGAAGATTTCTCGCAGTTCAACCAACGGCGCAATCATCGCCAAAATAACGATTTGCCCATTCTCCACCAGCAACGCTGCGACCTCACTGGCGCGGCGGATGTTTTCCTGGCGATCCTTGTCGGCAAACCCGAGGTCGCGATTGAGCCCGACCCGCAGTCCATCGCCATCGAGCACCAGGCTGTGCAGGCCGCGTTCGAACAACGCGGCGTGCAGTGCCTGGGCCAGGGTCGACTTGCCTGCCGCCGGTAAACCGGTCAGCAGGATCGCCGCTCCGCGATGGCCATGGCGGTCTTCGCGTTGCGCCCGGCTGACGCTGGCCGTGGGCGCCAGCAGATTACTTGCTTTGGACATGGGCTGTCGGCACCGTGATGTTGCCGGCGGCCCACGCATCCTCGCGGCTGGCCAGTTCCGTGGCGATCGACTGCACTTGGGTCGACTGCACCTGATCCGGCAGTGGGTCGAGCCCGGCACTGGCGAAGATCTGCCCGTAAGCGTTGCGCAAATCCGCGTACGACAGGTCGCGGCGCAGGTCCGCTTGCAGGGTGTTCAGTTCGCCCTGGATCAGCTCCAGTTCGCCGATGCCCGCGGCCTGATGACGATTACGCAACTGGCCAAGAATCTGCCCGTCGATGTTCGACAGCTGCTGGTTGGTCTCGAACTGGCGCAGCGCTTCGCGGTAGTTGGCGTTGGCCACGTAGAGCTGCGCCAGCACCGCGATCGACATTGCCTGACGGCGTGCCTTGGCCACTTCTTCACCGGCCTTGGCCACGTCGATGGCCGCCGGGGCGGAAATCACGTTGAACAGGTTCCAGGTGATTTTTACCCCGTAGTCGGCCCACTTGTCGTTGACCAGAAACGAGTTGCTGTCGTAATGCCCGCCAGCCGAGAGTTCCAGCCCCGGCAGCAGCCGCAGCATGGCTTTGCGGGTTTCGGCGGTGCTGATGCGCGTCTGATAATCCTGCTCGCGCAGTTCCGGGCGGCTGGCCAGGGCTTCCTGCTCAAGGCTGGCCATGCCGACCTTGAGTTCCGGAATCGGGTAATCCTCCGGCGTCGCCAACGTCAACTCGGTGCCCATCGGCAGGTTGATCAGGGTCGCCAGTTCGGTTTTCGCCAGCGACAGTGCCCGCCGCTGTTCTTCAAGCTGGCGCGTGGCTTCGATCAGCGAACGTTGGTAACCCAAGGCCTGCACCGGGTCGCCAATACGCTGCTCGCTCATGCTCTGGCTGTTGTCGCGCGCGGCATCGACCCGCGCCATCAGGCTATCGATCTGCTTGAGCAGGCGTTCAGCGGCCACCGCCCGCCAATACGCCGAGCGCACGTCCTGAACGATGGTATTGATGACCTTGCGCCGGCGTTCCTGAACGATCAGCCGTTGATCGCCCTGCTGCTTGGCGTTGATATAGCTGACGCCGAAGTCGAGGACGTTCCAGACCATGGTCAGGTCGGCGACTCTGCGGTCGCGGTCCTGGGAGGTCGAAGGTTCCAGGGACTGGGTGCCGGTGCGCACGCTCTGGCTGCTGGAGGCGCTGGTGTTGTTTCGCCCCACGTAACCGGCGTCCAGGGCCATGCGCGGCAGCATGTCGAAGCTGGCGAGGTCGAGTTGGCGCTTGGCCAACGCCTCTTCCATGATTTTCAACCGGCCTTCGAGGTTGTATTTCACTGCGCGGGCCATGGCTTGATGCAACGTCAGTGGGCCGCTAAGGGGCTCCTGATCCTTGTACATGCTCGCCAAATCGCTTCTGGCGCGCTGCTCGCTGACACTGCGTTCAATCGGCTCACTGGTTACCGCACATCCGCTGATTGCAAGCGCCAGCAGGCTGGCGCCGAATAGTTTCTGACTTTTTTTCATCCTTGGACCGCCCCTAGGTACCGCACAATTTCAGGTTTTTAGTCAGGCCTGCATTTCGCTGATGCCAACCTGTTGCAACGCTGCAGCCAACGCCTGGATCTGCTGCTTCTCGGCGTTTTCAAGTTGTTGAAGTTGCTCGCCCAAGGTCAGTGCGCCATAGACACCGTGCAGGCCTTGAGCGGCATCGCCGCCGTGCTGGATCGACTTGTCGCCGAACGCATTGAACGAACTGTCGCCATTGCCCGACTCATGACTGAACAGACTCGACAGCGTGCTGCTGCCAAACACCCCGCCATCACCCCCGCCAAAACCCAGGAAGCCGTGAGCGGAGCCATTCCCGCCGCTGTCGCTGCTAGTGAACACCTGAGCGATATAGCTGGGGCTCAGTGCGCCGCGGTTGATGAAAATATCCCCCAGTGGGCGGATGCCATCGCCCAATACCCGCTGTTCGAACAACGGCGCAAAAGTCAGCGGTGAGCCGAGATTGCCGGTCGGCGGTGCGAAGACAATCGGCTGCAACGGTATGTTCGGAGTGCTTTGCGGCGGTGTCGGGTCGCTGACCAAGACCACGACGGCCGGCACCGTGTTGACTGTGAAATTGTTGGAGATCGCGACCCCGGTGCCCGCGTTCCCGGCGCGGTCGGTCACGTTGCTGGTGTCCAGCCCGATGAAGTTGGTCGCATCGCTGATGTTGGCCGCCGGGGTCAGGGTGGCAGTCCAGGTCTTGCCGCCGTTGCTGCTGCTCAGGTTGGTGAGGGTGCCATTGGCCACGCTGATGTCGGACAAATCGAAATGCTTCACCGCCTCGCTGAAGCTGAAGGTCACCTGCGAGGTCTGGCCAACGCCCAGGTTCGGGTTGGCGATGACGATGGTCGCGGTGGGGCGATCACTGTCCAGAGCGTAGTTGTTGGAGATGGCCAGCCCCGTCCCGGCATTACCTGCGGCGTCGTTGACGTTACTGTTGTCGAGCACAATCAGGTTGGTCGCGTCGGTCACGTTCGCCGTCGGCGTGAACGTCGCGGTCCAGGTCTTGCCTCCGTCACTGCTGGCCAGGTTGGACAGCGTACCGTTGGTCACGCTTAGATCGGACAGGTCGAAACCGTTCACTGCTTCGCTGAAGGTGATGGTCACCCCCGAGGTCTGGCCGATGCCCAGCAGCGGTTTGGCAACGACGATGGTCCCGGTAGGCCGGTCGGCATCGAGCACGTAGTTATTGGACAGGCTTACGGTGCTGCCCGCGTTACCGGCGCTGTCCTGCACATTGGCAGTGTCGAGCACGATCTGGTTGGTGGCATCGTTGACCGCGGCGGTCGGCGTCAGGGTCGCCGTCCAGGTCTTGCCGCCGTCGCTGCTCAGCAAATTGGACAGCGTGCCATTGGCCACGCTGAGGTCGGACAGGTCGAAACCACTGACCGCCTCACTGAAAGTGATGGTCACCTGTGAGGTCTGGCCAATGCCCAGCAGCGGATTGGCCACCACAATGCTTGCCGTTGGACGTTGCGTGTCGATGGCGTAGTTGTTCGAGTCGGTGGTGCCCACCCCAACGTTGCCAGAGATGTTCTGCACCCCCGTGTTGTCCAGGGTGATCAGGTTGGTGGTGTCGGTGATATTCGCGGCCGGGGTGAAGGTCGCTGTCCAGGTAATACCGCCATCGCTTGAACTGACCGCGCTCAACGTACCGTTGGCGATGGTCAGGTCAGCGTTGGTGAACCCGCTGACCGCCTCGGAGAAAGTGATGGTCACCAGCGAGGTTTCGCCAATCTTCAGCGCGTTGTCGGCCACCACGATGGTCGCGGTCGGACGCTGGGTATCGATGGTGAAGTTGCCCGAATCAGTGGTGCCGCTGCCCGCATTACCGATCAGGTCGGCCACGCCTGTGTTGTTCAGGCTGATGAGGTTGGTGGGGTCTTTTATGCCGCTGGTGGGCGTGAAAGTGGCGGTCCAGGTGATGCCGCCGTCGCTGCTGCTGACGTTGGTCAGGGTGCCGTTGGACACGCTCAGATCGCTGTTGTCGAACCCCGTCACCGCTTCGCTGAAGGTGATGGTCACCAACGACGTTTCACCGGCCGTGAGGGTACTGTCGGCGACAACGATAGTCGCGGTCGGACGCACGGTGTCGATCGTATAGTTGTTCGAGTCCGTGCTGCCAGTCCCGGCATTGCCAGCCAGATCGGCCACTCCGGTGTTGTCCAGAGTGATCAGGTTGGTCGCGTCGGTGATGCTGGCGCTCGGGGTAAAGGTCGCGATCCAGGTGATCCCGCCATCGCTGCTGCTGACAGCGGTCAGCGTGCCATTGGCAATTGTCAGGTCGGCGTTGGTGAAGCCGGTCACCGCTTCACTGAAGGTGATGGTCACCAACGAAGTCTGGCCAATCCCCAGCGCGGTGTCCGTCACCACGATGGTCGCCGTCGGACGCTGGGTGTCGATGGCGTAGTTGTTGGAATCGGTGGTGCCCGTGCCGACGTTGCCGGAACCGTTCTGCACGCCGGTGTTGTCCAGGGTGATCAGGTTGGTGGCGTCGGTAATGGCGCTGGTCGGGGTGAAGGTCGCCGTCCAGGTGATCCCGCCATCGCTGCTGCTGACCGCGCTCAGCGTGCCGTTGGCAATCGTCAGGTCGGCGTTGGTGAAGCCAGTCACCGCCTCGGAGAAGGTGATGGTCACCAGTGATGTGTCACCAATCTTCAGCGCGTTGTCGGCAACAATGATAGTCGCCGTTGGACGCACGGTGTCGATGGTGAAGTTGGCGGAATCGGTGGTGCCGCTACCGGTGTTACCGGCCAGGTCGGCGACGCCGGTGTTAGCCAGGGTGATCAGGTTGGTGGTGTCTTTTATGCCCGCGGTCGGGGTGAAGGTGGCCGTCCAGGTGATGCCGCCATCGCTGCTGCTGACCGCGGTCAGTGTGCCGTTGGGGATCGTCAGGTCGGCGTTGGTGAAGCCGGTCACCGCCTCGCTGAAGGTGAAGGTCACCAAAGAGGTTTCGCCGGCGGCCAGCGTCGGGTCGGCAAACACGATGGTGGCGGTCGGACGCTGACTATCGATAGCGTAAGTATTGGAATCGGTGGTCGCGGCACCGGGATTACCGGCCAGGTCGGCAATCCCGGTGTTGTCCAAGGTGATCATATTGCCGCTGTGGGTGATGCCGTTCACCGGCGTCAGGGTGGCGGTCCAGGTCACGCCGCCATCGCTGCTGCTCACCGCACTCAACGTACCGTTGTCGATCGTCAGGTCGGCGTTGGTAAAACCGGTCACCGCTTCACTGAAGGTGATGGTCACCAACGAAGTCTGGCCGATCCCCAGCGCGGTGTCCGTCACCACGATGGTCGCCGTCGGACGCTGGGTGTCGATGGCGTAGTTGTTGGAATCGGTGGTGCCCGCGCCGACGTTGCCGGAACCGTTCTGCACGCCGGTGTTGTCCAGGGTGATCAGGTTGGTGGCGTCCGTAATGGCGCTGGTCGGGGTGAAGGTCGCCGTCCAGGTGACCCCGCCATCGCTGCTGCTGACTGCGCTCAGCGTGCCGTTGGCAATCGTCAGGTCGGAGTTGGTGAAGCCGGTCACCGCCTCGGAGAAGGTGATGGTCACCAGTGATGTATCACCCACTTTAAGTGCGTTGTCGGCGACTACGATGGTCGCGGTCGGCCGCACGGTGTCGATGGTGAAGTTGCCGGAGTCGGTGGTGCCGCTGCCGGCGTTACCGGCCAGGTCGGCCACGCCGGTGTTGGCCAGGGTGATCAGGTTGGTCGTATCGTTGATGCCCGCAGTCGGGGTGAACGTGGCCGTCCAGGTGATTCCGCCATCGCTGCTGCTGACCGCGGTCAGTGTGCCGTTGGGGATCGTCAGGTCGGCGTTGGTGAAGCCGGTCACCGCCTCGCTGAAGGTGAAGGTCACCAAAGAGGTTTCGCCGGCGGCCAGCGTCGGGTCGGCAAACACGATGGTGGCGGTCGGACGCTGACTATCGATAGCGTAAGTATTGGAATCGGTGGTCGCGGCACCGGGATTACCGGCCAGGTCGGCAATCCCGGTGTTGTCCAGGGTGATCATATTGCCGCTGTGGGTGATGCCGTTCACCGGCGTCAGGGTGGCGGTCCAGGTCACGCCGCCATCGCTGCTGCTCACCGCACTCAACGTACCGTTGTCGATCGTCAGGTCGGCGTTGGTAAAACCGGTCACCGCTTCACTGAAGGTGATGGTCACCAACGAGGTTTGACCGATTCCCAGCGCGGTGTCTGTCACCACGATGGTTGCCGTCGGACGTTGGGTGTCGATAGCGTAGTTGTTCGAGTCGGTGGTGCCGCTACCCGCATTACCGGCCAGATCGGCGATCCCGGTGTTGTCCAGACTGATCAGGTTGGTCGCGTCGGTGGTGCTGGCGTTCGGGGTAAAGGTCGCCGTCCAGGTGATACCACCATCGCTGCTGCTCACGGCGGTCAGCGTGCCGTTGATAATGGTCAGGTCAGCGTTGGTGAATCCAGTCACCGCCTCGCTGAAGGTGATGGTCACCAGTGAGGTGTCGCCAATCTTCAGCGCGTTGTCGGCCACCACGATGGTCGCGGTCGGGCGCGCGGTGTCGATGGCATAGTTGTTCGAATCTGTCGTACCTGTGCCCGCATTACCCGACAGATCGGCGATTCCGGTATTGGCCAGGGTGATCAGGTTGGTCGCGTCGGTGGTGCTGGCGCTCGGCGTAAAGGTCGCGGTCCAGGTGATCCCGCCATCACTGCTGCTGACAGCGGTCAGTGTGCCGTTGGTAATCGTCAGGTCGGCGTTGGTGAAACCAGTCACCGCCTCGCTGAAGGTGATGGTCACCAGCGAGGTGTCGCCGATTTTCAGGGCGTTGTCCGCGACTACGATGGTCGCCGTCGGGCGTACGGTGTCGATGGCATAGTTGTTCGAATCGGTGGTCCCGCTGCCCGCATTACCGGCCAGATCGGCGATCCCGGTGTTGTCCAGGGTGATCAGGTTGGTCGCGTCAGTGGTGCTGGCGCTCGGCGTAAAGGTCGCGGTCCAGGTGATGCCGCCATCACTGCTGCTGACGGCGGTCAGTGTACCGTTGGTAATCGTCAGGTCGGCGTTGGTGAAACCGCTCACCGCCTCGCTGAAGGTGATGGTCACCAGCGAGGTATCACCGATTTTCAGGGCATTGTCCGCGACCACGATAGTCGCCGTCGGCCGCACGGTGTCGATGGCGTAGTTGTTCGAATCGGTGGTGCCCAGGCCGACGTTGCCCACCGCGTTTTGCACGCCGGCATTGTCCAGGGTGATCAGGTTGGTGGCGTCGGTAATGGCGTTGGTCGGGGTAAAAGTCGCCGTCCAGGTGATGCCGCCATCGCTGCTGCTGACCGCGCTCAGCGTGCCGTTGGCAATCGCCAGGTCGGCGTTGGTGAAGCCGGTCACCGCCTCGCTGAAGGTGATGGTCACCAGCGATGTTTCACCAATTGCCAAAACGTTGTCCGCGACCACAATAGTCGCGGTCGGGTGCGCGGTGTTGATTACGTAATTGCCCGAGTCTGTGGTGCCGCTGCCCGCGTTGCCCGCCAGGTCACTGACACCAGCGTTCGTCAGGGTGATCAGGTTGGTGGTATCCGACACCCCGTCAGTCGGGGTGAACGTTGCGGTCCAGGTGATCCCGCCGTCGCTGCTGCTCACCGCGCTCAAGGTGCCGTTGGCGATGCTCAGGTCGGCGTTGGTAAAACCGCTCACCGCTTCGGAGAAGGTGATGGTCACCAACGACGTTTCACCGGCTGTGAGGGTAGTATCAGCCACCACGATGGTCGCAGTCGGGCGCACGGTGTCGATGGCATAGTTGTTCGAATCGGTGGTGCCGCTGCCTGCATTACCGGCCAGATCGGCGATTCCGGTGTTGTCCAGGGTGATCAGGTTGGTGGTGTCGGTGATGCTCGCGGTCGGGGTGAAGGTCCCGGTCCAGGTGGTGCCGCCATCACTGCTGCTGACCGCCGTCAGCGTGCCGTTGGCAATCGTCAGGTCGGCGTTGGTGAAGCCGGTCACCGCTTCAGAGAACGTGAAGGTGACCAGTGAGGTGTCGCCGATTTTCAGTGCGGTGTCGGTGAACGCAATGGTCGCCGTCGGCCGTACGGTGTCGATGGCGTAATTGTTGGACGTGCTGGTGCCAACCCCGGCTGTGCCCATCGACACGCTCTGGACCCCGGTGTTATCCAGGGTGATCAGGTTAGTGGTGTCATTAATGGCGTTGGTCGGGGTGAGCGTCGCCGTCCAGGTCACCCCGCCATCGCTGCTGCTCACCGCGCTCAGCGTGCCGTTGGCAATCGTCAGGTCGGCGTTGGTGAAACCGGTCACCGCCTCAGTGAAGGTAATGGTCACCAGCGAGGTCTGGCCGATGTGCAGGGCGCTGTTTGCCACCGCGATGGTAGCGCTCGGTGCCGGTGCATAGGCGGTGTTCACGGTGCCGCCGTCGTTGAAGATATTGTTCACGGCCGCCACGCTGGCACCGGTACTACCGCCGCCCAGTGCCGGGCCGCCGGAGCCACTGCCGCCGACGTTACCGGACAGCGCCGCGAAGTTGGCGGCGGTCATCAGTACCGTACCTTTGTTCCAGATCGCACCGACGCCTTTACCGGCTGCACCACCGGAGTCTGCGGAACCGCCCAGGCCACCACCGCCGCCACCGCCACCACCGGCGGCGATGTTGCCGGAAATCACCGAAGTGCCAATGACCGTCAGGGTGCCGCTACTGGCGTTGTAAATACCACCGGCAGCCGATGCCCCGGCCCTGCCGGGCTTGTCCCAACCGGAGCCGCCACCGCCACCGCCGATGGAAATCGTGCCGTTGTTCGCCGTACCGCCCGCGCCACCGTTGCTGTAGTTGGCAGCCCCTACGCCGCCCGCGCCACCGCTGCTGCTACCGCCGCGACCGCCCATGTAGTTGGGGTTGTAGCCGCCACCGTTACCGCCCGTGTTGGCACTACCACTCGTACCGCCGTACACACCCGTGCCGAAACCGGAGGTGCCACCATGACCGCCGCTTTGCCCGCCCAACGCACCGCCACCGCCGCCACCGCCGCCGACCGCGCCACCGACGTAAGGTGAGGTGACCCCGCCACCGCCACCGCCGCCCGAAGCAGCGTTGCTGGTCACGGTGACGTTCTTGAGAGTCAGGTTGCCGGCGTTGAAAATACCACCGCCCATGGACGCCGTGCCGTCCATACCGGCGGCAGCACCATTGCCGGCCACCAGGCCTTGTTTGATGATCAACCCGTCGAGGGTCGCAGTGACCCCGGAAGCGACCTGAAGCACCCGGGTCTTGTACTGACCGTTGAGGGTCACATCGGCAATGCCGTCGTGGTTCAGGTCACCTTCCAGCGTGACGTCCTTGGTAATGGTCAGTTGCGCGTTCAGATTGACCGTCATGGTGGTGCTGAACGTCACCGTGTCACCCACCACCGAATCGCTCAGCGCCTGGCGCAATGAGCCGACCCCACTGTCACCGTTGTTGGTGACCGTCAGGGTCGCCAGGCTGTACTGATACGCAGCCATGGACTGGGCCGACAGCACGTTATGGCTCTCGATGCTGCCGGTGGCGATTTCCAGATCCCAGTCACCGCTCACACCGGTACGGTTGTTCGACGCGGCGATATCACGCCCGGTAAGTTGCGCCAGCGAGTCGACAAAGCTGATGCCCTTGTCGCCTGCAGCGGTGTTACAGGCGTAGATCAAAATGTCGCCGCCGACGTTCATGTCATTGCCGATGCGCGCCAGCACCGCGCTGCGAGCCGCCACGTTATCGGCCGACAGGTAAGTGTCGCCCAGCCACAAGTCGCCGCTATTGCCGTGGGCGATGATTTCCACGGTACTCACACCGTGGTGGGTATCCAGATAATCGGCGATTTGTTGCAAGCCGTCCTTGGTCGCGTCGAGCTGGACCACCTGGGTGCCAGGCGCCACACCTTTGAGCAGGCTATCGGCGTCCTTGATACGTGAATCGACGAACACCACGCTCTGACCGGGCACGGCGGTGGGCGTCGCAGCGGGCGCGGGCGTAGCCGCTGACGAGTTGTCCGCTTGGCCGTGGGTGTCCTTGCTGGCCACCGGGTGGTCGGTAACCGGTGCCTTGGCAGCGTCCGCCGTGGCGTGGCTGTCGGCTTGGGCGGCAGTATCGGCAACCGTGGCCGCCACTGCGCCGTCGAACAGCATTCGCGGTTCCAGGGGCATGATCATTGGCGATGCCAGAACGCGTGCGCCTTGGAATGTTTGCGACTTGCCTTTGCTCCACCACATGCTGCTCACCCGGATTCGAACTTTTATTACCGCGCAAATAAAAACGCCGCAATCAACTGATCGCGGCGTCGGCTTTCATGCGAATAACGTTGGCGGCGCTGGCTGAGCCATCGTGCCAAAAGGACAATTCTGCGTATTTGTCGAACAGGTCCGGCGGCAGGATCGTGCGCCGAGGCTCCAGTGCGACCGAGCGCTTGACCTTGTGCAGCCCCGATACCCCGAGTGCCTGGTCGAATTCCGGCGCATCGTAGGCGAGGTTGTTGAAATCGTGCTCGAACCAGGGTTCGCCAATGAAATCGTAGATCAACCGCATGACCCGGTCAGGCGCCTGGCTCAACAGATCGTAATCGACGATCAACAGCGAATCGGCGTTTTCGCCGTAATAAGCCTCTTTCAGCGCGGTCCAGGCAAAGCCCACCAGACGATTGCGCTGGGCCAGGGTTTCACAACGACTGTAAACGGTATGGCGCTCGATTTCGTCATTGAACAGCTTGGTGTTCTCGAACGGATTGGCGCGGTACAGACGCTCAAGGCTGTCCATCACCCAGGCGACATTGCGCACACAGGCAATGGTTTTGGCCTCGGGAAACAGTTCCCGTAGCGCAGGCTGACGCGAGCACCATTGGCGATTGGTATCGAAGATAACGGGTGTATCTGCCTGATCGGCATAGAAGGAGTCGAATAGACCGCGCAATAGACGACGGCGTAGCGGAGTGTCGATCACCGCGCCAAATTCGCTGCCGGCACTGCATTGCTCCAGGACGCTGGTGAACAGCGAGCCGACGGGGCTGGTCATGCCGGCATGAAAACGCGGGTTCTGCAACAGGATTGCAGAAAGCAGGGTCGAGCCTGAGCGCGGCAAGCCGGAGATAAAGTGGAACTTCTGCATCCCTTCACCGTAGTCGGAAGTCCTTTTGTAAGACAAAGCGTAGACTACGATTTTGGATCCGACTAGTGGGCTTTTGATATCAAATCGGAGCAAAAACCTTTCAGAAGGTGTGGTTGTAACGAATGTGGACAGAATGAAACGTTTAAGCTGATCAAGTACGGTCTTCAGCTGTAACGCGCTTCTGTAGGAGCGGGGGGCGCCTAGCTCTTGCCCGCGATGGGTGCGCCGCAATACTTAAGACATACCGCGTCATCGTTCATCGCGGGCAAGCCTTGCTCCTACAGATTTACAGGTTATTTTTTAGGGCTGTTGATGACAAACAACCGTGCCCGCGCATTGCCGGCGACTTTTTCGCTGATCTTCTGCCAATCGGCGGGCAACGGTGCGAACTCATCAGGTTGGTCAGCGGTGCTGAACAACCACACACGGTGCGTTTCGGGCGGCAGATCGGTGAGCCGATCGAGGTAAATCTTGTCGGCGGCTTCCTCTACCAGCGTACCGAAACCGTAGGCATTCGGGCGACTGGACGTGCCATTGGCTAAGGGCGGAGTAAAGAGTCGTGGCTGGACGACGGTGCGATCGTAGTAGACGTACGGCATATACCAGAGCAGATCGCTGATGACGACCTGATCACCCGGCTCGTAATGCTGATTGATGAACTCCACCGTCACATTGAGCTGGTCATTCGGATCGACCATCGCGTTGTTTTTCAGGCCCACCCCTTCAATACCGATAAACAGCATGAGAAATGCCAAGGCCAGCACCCGAGCCCCTTTTTTCAGGCCATCGACGCTCAGGGCGATGATCAGCGGTAACCCCAGCGCGTAGGCCGTCACGTAGCGTTCGATAAACACCGGCGAAATGAACGACACCAGGAAAACCAGCACCAGCGGCACCACCGCGTAAATCGCCAGCAAGGCACTCCAGCGGTAGGCGCTACGATCACGCAGCACCGTCGACACGATCACACCCAGCAACAGCACCGGCAGTGCGAAAAACACCGACCTGGGCAGGAAGTCATCATCGCTCTGGATCATGAAGGTCCAGACCATGGACGGCAAAGAGCTAAGAGTGACCGGATCTTCCCAGCCCACATCGCCGCTGGCCTTGAGTTCCGGCATATGCTGAACCAGGCTCAGCAACTGCGGGAACCACGGTAGAAACAGCAGCACGATCGCCGCATTGGTCAGCCACCAGCCCGGGCGGTTGATATGCCGCAACCGCTCGCCTGGCTGCACCCGCAGCACCAGCAGGTACAACCAATGGGCAATCACGCACAGGGCCGTGAAGTAGTGGGTGTAAAACCCGGCGGCCATCAGCACTGCATAGATCACCAGATACCGTGCACGCTGGGGCTGTTTGACCCAATACACCAGTGCAATGGTCGCGCCGAGCAGCAACACGCCCAGCAGCGAATACATCCGCACTTCCTGGCTGTAACGCACCGCCGAGGGGAATAGCGCCAGCAACAACCCGGCCAGCAACGCCGCCCGCGGGTTGGCGATCAACCGTACCAGCCAGACGCCCATTGCCACCGTGGCGATCCCCGGCAGCGCACTCAGGCCGCGAATCGAGAGCATGCTGTCGCCAAACAGTTCGATCCAGCCGTGCAACACCATGAAGTAAAGCGGTGGATGCACATCACGGGCCGCGTGGAACCAGATCCCGGCCAGATCGTACTGGCTCATCAGCAGGCTGGAGCCTTCATCGCCCCAAATCGCCGCGGCTGTCAGGTCGTAAAACCGCACGAACGCCGCCAACAGCAAAATTGGCCAGATCCCGTAATCGGTCAGCCATTGAAACAGACGCGCCGAGGCCGCCAGCCGAGTGCGCGCAGCACACGCATCAGGCTTGCCGGCAAGCTCTGTTTCTCTTCGGTATTCCATCTGTCCCCCTGGGTGATTGATAAGGCCCTATAAGGCTTGGACCTCGAATTGGGTGTGGATGCTGCCCCATTCCCTGCACGCACGCAATGTAGCGGCATTCGTCTTTGCGGCTACGCTGATCGGTGGTCGGCGGACACGCCGGCCTCCTCCAAAAAACACAGGGATAACAACCATGGAAGTGTTTACCGGAACCATCCAGACCTTCGCTTTCAACTATCCTCCCAGCGGCTGGGCGTTGTGCAACGGGCAGACCATGCAAGTCGGCCAGTTCCAGGCGCTGTTCGCCTTGCTCGGCACCAATTACGGCGGCAACGGCACGACAAACTTCATGCTGCCGGACCTGCGCGGTCGCCTGCCTTTGTGTCAGGGGTTGGGCTTGAACCTCACTCCACGGGTGATCGGCACCGCCTCCGGCGCCGAAAAAACCTCTGCCACGGTGAGCAACCTGCCCATTCACACACCCACGGCGACCGCCGTCGGCACTCCTAACCTGACGGCCAGCACCACCGTCAACCTGGCCAGTGTCGCTGCCACCCCCGCGAGCGTGCCCTCAACGACCAATGCCTTTATCGGTGCCTCCAGCGGCGGCCCGGGCACGGCCAATATTTACTCCACCGCACAGGGCACTGCGCCCGTGCCGCTGCAAGGTGTCAGCACCTCCGTTGGCGGCACCGTCAACGTCGCCGTCTCCGTAGCGCCCATCGGCGGTGGCGTGCCCATGGACACGATGAACCCGTTCCTGGTGCTGAACTTCAGCATGTGCCTCAACGGTCTTTTCCCGTCTCGCAACTGAACATGCCGCCGGGGCCCAAGGCCCCGGCTCTTTACTTTTCTGGAGCCAGGCCATGCAGCAACAGGTCAACAGCGATCATTTTCGACAGCTATTGGAAACACCCACCAGGCTGTACCTGGAGGATGGCAGCGAACTGTCGGTGATCATCGAATTGGTAGAAGACGTACCAAAGGCACGCTTGTCAGAGGGCAGCCGAATGCCTTTTGGGGTGACCTTGAGCAGCCCGGACCTCACTTCGTTCGTCGATGGACTCTGTGCGATCGACTTGCCTGGGCTGGGCCGCATCGAAGGCATATTCGTATCGCGCACCCTGGCGCTGGGGCGCGACGCAAGCCGGGCGTATTTCTACATCACCTTCAACTGACCAGAATCTGCGGCTGGCCGGGATACCAGACCAGGCGTTCAGCCGCGACACTTTGCTCCTCGACCTGAAACCCCAGCGCCAGATAATGCTGGCGCGCATGGGGGTTACTGGCCCAGACCACCGTGCTCACCGGGCAGCGCACCTGTTCGGCGGCTTTTTGCACGCCTTGCAGCACCGTACGGCCATAGCCCTTGCCGCGGGCCGACGGAATGAACGCCAGGTACAGGACACGAATTTCGTTGCTGCCAAACTCGGCGCTCAAGGCGCCAATCGGGGTGTCGAGTTTCTCGACCACATAATGCATCGCGTTGGGGAAGTGCTCCCCGGTGCCCTGCTCCTGCACCCGAAACTGCTGGGCGATGACTTCCTCGACCAGCTCGCGTTCGCCGTCGATCCATTGCAGATCGGGGCGCGCCGCATGATAGAGGCTTTCCAGAAACGGCCCATCGGTTGCCCGTGAAGGGCGCACCACCAGACCGTCTGCGGCATTGGCATTGTTGTTCAGCATCGTGATGCTCCTTGCGCTAAAAACCACTCTCCCTCACGCCCAACGCCGCCAACCGGCGCCAGGCCGTCCCCAGCAACGACTCACTGCCGCCCTGCAACACCACCAGCCCCCGCAATGGCTGCACCGGGGTGGCAATGCTGTCGAGGACTTTGAGCCGCACCGCGTATTGCGCTTGCACAGGCTCGGCGCGCTGGCTCTGATCGCGGCGCACGGCAATCGGCCCGTGGTGGTCGGAGGTCAGCGCTTCCTGATCCACAACCGCCGCGCCATTGGTGTCGATTTCAGTCAACTCGACCGCCACCGCCGGGTGCATCGGGTCCTCGGCGATAAACCGTCCCGTCGCACCGGGTGCAACCCGCCACAGCTCGGCTTCGGCCAGATAACCGCGCAACCGCGCGCCCTCTTCGACAACCCGGGCCAGCGTCTCCTTGGGTGACAACCAGCGGCCAACAGCCAGTTGCGGCAGCAGATCGCGCACCTGACCGGCCTGGGGCGCCCGCAGCAGCAGGCGCTCGCGCTGCGCCGCCAAACCGCGATATTCGGCCACCGCCTCTGCCAGCCGCTGTTCGACGATGCCGGCATCGGCGGCGGTTTCGCTGCGTCCGGCCTGACGGCGCATCTGCAATTGCTGGATCTCGATTTCCCGGCGCGCGATGGCCTGACGCGAATCCAGGTCCGGCGACTCCAGCTCAATCAACACATCGCCCTGGGCGACGATTTGCCCGTCGCGGACATTCAACTGCTTGACCCGTGCCGCCACCGGCGCATGCAAGGCACTGACCCGGCCAGCCTCGAGCATGCTCGGCAATTCCACCGCGCTGCGCCACGGCAACACCAACACGGCAATCACCGCCAACAACCCCAGACCACTGAGCAACGCCCGCGGTGCATGGGCCTGTTCGCGGCGGCTCCACCATTCGCGCCATTCACGTGCAATTGGCAGGAAGATGAACCACACCAGCTCGACCATCATCAGGAAGATCCCCAACAACTTGAAGAACAGGTGATACACCGCCAGCGCAATCCCGAAAAACAGCACCGCGCGCCACAGCCACGAGCCATATCCCCACCACAGCAAACGCCGCTGCATCGACGGCGACCAAGGCTCCGGTGCCGGCGCGCCGTAACCGAACAGCGCCTCGCGCAATCGCCAACGACACAAGGCAAATGCCCGGCCCTGAAGGTTGTCCACTTCCCAGAAGTCGCTGAGCAAAAAATAACCATCGAAGCGCATGAACGGGTTCAGGTTGACCGCAAGCGTAGTGAGCCAGGTCGCGCTGGCGAGCATGAACGCCGCCGTCCGCGCCGGCCCGTCCGGCAACAGCGACCAGGCGAGCAAGGCGATACACGCCAGCAGCAACTCGGCGAGCACCCCGCCCGCGCCGATCAGCAACCGCGCGCGCCGATCATTGACCCGCCAGGCGTCACTGACGTCGGTGTAAAACATCGGCAGCAGCACCATGAACGCCACCCCCATGCTCTGCACCCGACAACCGGCGCGCTTGGCCATGAAGGCGTGGCCGAACTCATGACAGAGCTTGGCAAAGAACAACGCCACCCCGAACGCCAACGCACCGCCAAGACTGAACAAGTGCGGGAAGGTCGCGATAAAGCGCTGCCAGTCCCGCGATACCAGAAATACCCCCAGACCCAGGGTCAGCGGCAAACCATAACGCAGCGCTCCAGGACCAAAACGCGCGAGCCATGGCCAGGCACGATTGAGGAAAGCGTCGGGGCGCCACAGTGGAATCCGGAAGAACAGGTATTGATGCAGCAAGATCTGCCAGACACTCTGACGTTGCGCCGCGGCCTTGAGGCCATAACTGTCGCGCTGTTGCGGGTCAAGGGCGGAAATCAGGTCGTGGGCGCGCAGAAAACTCAGCAACTGCTCAAGCTCAGCGACGTCCAGAGGCAAGCCCGGTTCGCGATTGGCGGCGCGCAGCACTTGCTCGGGATCGCCCAAAGACCAATGACGCAGCAAGCGCATGGCCGCGGCACCGAGCTTGAAGTAGCGCCCACGCAGCGGGTCGGCCAAGGTCCAGCGCGGTGATCCGTCCAGCGCCGGGGCGGCCATCTGCAACTGTAAATCGGCACGCAGGCTGGGCAATGTCATCTAGAGACCTACACTTTGGCGCAAGCCGGCCAGCGGCTTGCGCAACAGGTACAGCGCCAGCGGCGCGCGATCGCCGAAGATTTTCGCCGTACCGCGCAAGCCGATACGCGGCGGCGCGGCCTCGAAACTGGCATCGAGCCGATACGCCAACTGGCCGCCGGCCGTCGGTTGCGCTTCATAGGCCGAGCGTTCGAGTCTGGCCGAATGCCGTTGCAACGGATCGCTGTCGAGAAACAGCGCCACCTGCGCGCCCGGCTCCAGTGCAATCGCATCACCCACCGCCAGTTCGATGCGCAACTCCGCCTGGCTCGGGTCGGCGATTTCCATCAGCCGCTCGCCGGTCTGCACCGGTTTGCCGGTCCAGCGTTCGGCGTCGGCGAACACCGCAATGCCATCGCGCTCGGCACGCACTTCGCTGCGTTTGAGCAGTTCATGGGCGTAATCGCGTTCGGCACGCTTCTGCTCGACCCGTGCGGCCAGCAAATCAATTTTCGAACTCGACTCGGCGTCGGCAAAGGCGCGCTGGGCGTTGGCCTTGAGCTCGGCTTCCGCCACACCCAAGGCCCGATCGGCGACATCCGCCTGGGCTTTGAGCGTGGTGCCTTCGAAACGCAGCAACAGGTCGCCAGTCTTCACGCTCTGGTTGGGTTTGACCAGGAACTCGGCGATTACCCCATCCAACGGTGCCGCCACCACCCGACCGCCGAGCGGCACGACTTCGGCCGGCGCCAGCACCGACTGGCGTACCGGAATCAACAAGCCCAGCACCAGCACCGCCGCCAAGGCGACCTGACGTTTGCGGGTCCAGCGCAAGCGCCACGGTTGACGCGGTTGCAGCGCCAGCCAGGCGTGACTGTAGGTGTCACCGAGTTGCGACAACAGCACTTGCTCGGACGGATTCCACGGTACATCGCGAGCCAGCCACACACCGCCGAATACCTGGCCCTGGCGATCAATCAGCGGCAGCCAGAACACCTGTGCGGCAGAAAGACTTTGCCAGTCGGCCTGAATCGGGCCGCTTAACGCAGAGGCCGGTATAACCCGCGCCTGCTTCACCAGTTCGAGCTTGAACAACTGCGCCACCGCTTGCTCGACGAACGCTACAAACGGCGCATTCGGTTCCACGGCACTGACACCGGTAATCGCCCGCACCTTGCCGGCAATCAACAGCGCCGCATGACGAAAACCGAACAAGGATTGACCGTCATTGGCCAGGCTGTAAGCCAGTTGGTCGGCAGTGCGCGCGGCGCGGGTCTGGCGCTCCAGCTCCAGAAAGCGCGCGAAGACCTGCTCGGCGCCACCCGTGACGGGCGCGTTCATTTGAGCTCCGCGAAGCGCGCCGTGCCGCTCATCCCGGCCAGCAAGCCACTGGCGTTGGGCACCGTTGCAACCAGCAGCAAGGTCTGGCTGCCTTCGTCAATTCGCGCGCCAAGGCGTTTTACCGTGGCATCGAGTGGCTGGCCGGTTTCATCGGGGATGAAGCTGAAGGTCTGCCCGGGCTTGAGCTTGCTCATCCAGCGCGAAGGCACCAGCAGATGGATTTCCAGGCTACGGTTGTCGACGATGTCCAACAGCGGCGCACCGGCGGCGACGCTTTCATAACGCTGAACCTTGCGTGCGACGACCTGGCCGTCAAACGGCGCGACGACGCTGCAGCGTTTGACCTGAACCTGATACACCTGAGATTGCGCCTGGGTTTCGCTGAGTTTGGCTTCGGCTCGCGCCACTTCAAAACGCCCGACCGAGTTCAACGAAGCGAGTTGTTTGTTGTGGGCCAACTCTTCGCCGGCCCCCCGGCTGGCGGCCTGCGCGGCGTTGAGCTGCGCCTGAAAGGCCGAACAGTCGAACCGCGCCAGGGTATCGCCCTTTTTGAAGGACTCGCCTTCACTGAACGGCAACTCGACAATTCTGCCGGGCAGTTCACTGGCAAGCACCGCTTGATCGCGAGCACGCAACACACCGCGGGCTTCGCTGCTGGTTGTCGCATGACTGCCTGTGCTGGTGCTTTCCAGGAGCGGATCGTCTGGCACGGGCGTTTGCGCCTGTGATACGCCTGCCAGCCCGATCAAACCTAACGCCAAACCACGAAAACGCCGCATAGCCATGTCTCCCTGACAGATGGTCGGAGTCTAAGACAGCTTCGACCAGCGTCAAGCAATTAGCCATCACTGCCCGAAATTGCGGCTCGGCACTGCAAATTCGAGATCAGCGCGCGGTATGATCACGGCCTCGATTTCAGCGTTTGCGGATTAAGGACAATTCATGCGTACCGGTCTTCTGTCGCCCCTCGCTCTGGCACTTGCCACAACCTGCGCACTCCCGGCCCACGCCAGCTACGATCAGGACGCCTGTACGCCTGAACTGTCGCTCAGCGGCGCCGGACGCTGCAACAATGTGGCTTTCCTCAACCCTGGCAACGACAGCCGCGCCAATTTGCGCTTGCTGCTCTCCGATCAAGGCGCGCTAGCGCTGAACCCGGCGCCATTGAGTGATTTTGACCGCGAGGCCGGCTACGGCCCGGTGCCGTTCGACCTCGGACGTCTCGACTCACCGTCAGCTCCTGCACCTACTCCTCCCCCTGAATCGGCCCCGGTTTCCGTACTTGATGAGCCCCTGCGCCAACTCGGCATCAGCCACGAAGCCTCGACCATTGCCGGCAATCAGTTCATCGAAGGCGAAGGCAGCCGCTGCCGCAGCAACAGTGAAGAGAGCGCCGCCGCGTTCCTCGCGCAACTGCTGAAAACCACTCAATTGCCCGCCGAAGAACGCCAAAGCCTGGCGCAAAGTCGCCTCCAGATGCTCGCCGCATGCAGTTGGGAAGCCGATCAACTGAACAGCCTGCTGCCCGCCTCAATCACCTCGGAACCGGGTAAAGCCTTCCTCACGTACCTGCGCGGCGCGGCGCAGTTCTATGGCGGCCAGTTCGCCGAGGCCACGCAAACCTTCGCCAGCCTGAACCACAGCGAACAGCCTTGGCTCAAGGAAACCGCGCTGTACATGGCCGCGCGCATTGCGCTCAACGCGGCCCAGCAAAACGCTTTCGACGAGATGGGCCTGCCGACGCTCGAACATGTGGATAACGCGAACCTGCAATTGGCCGAAACCGGCTTCGACAACTATCTGAAAACTTATCCACAGGGCGAGTACAGCGCGTCGGCCAAAGGCCTGATCCGCCGCGTGCACTGGCTGGCCGGCGAAGATCAGAAACTCGCCGATGACTACGCCTGGCAACTCACCCAGGCCACTGACGCCCAGCGCAACAAAACCCTGCCGGAACTGGTGGAAGAGGTCGACAGCAAACTGCTGACCCAGCCGGATAACGGTATTCAGGCGCCGCTGCTGCTGGCGGTCAAAGACTTGCTGAGCATCGGCACCTACCAGACGCCTTTCAACCTCAAGACGCTGCAAGCGCAGAAAGCCTCGTTTGCCCAGCAACCAGCACTCTACGACTACCTGCAAGCTGCGGTGCTGGTGTACCTCGAGAAAAATCCCGAGCAGGCACTGAACGTCCTCCCGGGCAGCGTCCCGGACAAACTCGATTACCTGGCCTTCAGCCAACAGATGCTGCGTGGCATTGCCCTGCATGAGCAGCACAAATGGCCGGAAGCCGAAGCGCTGTGGCTGGAGTTGCTGGGCAAGGTCAAACAGCCGTTGCAGCGCGAGCAGGTCGAACTGGCGCTGGCCTTCAACTACGAACTCAGCCAGCGGCTGGGCAAAGTGTTCGCCGTCGACTCACCGATCAAGACACCTGCCGTGCGTTATCGCCTGCAACGGCTAGTGGCCGACGCCCCACTGCTGCGTCAGCAATTCAGCCAGGGCGCAGACGCCACCGAGCGCAACAGCGCGCTGTTCGTGCTGCTCTACAAAGAGTTGCTGCGCAGTCAGTACGCCGAGTTTGCCGAAGACTTCAAACGACTGCCGGCCGAGCCGTCGACGGACAAACTCGGTGTGAGCATTGGCTATTTCTACAGCACCGGCCAACCGCTGACGATGTTCCGCTGGCAGGGCGACAAGGCTGAATCGGGTTACCACTGCCCGAGCATCGCCGAGATTGCCGCGGCCCTTCAGGCGGACGGCAAGAACCCCAAAGGCCTGAACTGCCTGGGTGAGTTCATCCTGCGCAATGGCCTCGACAGTTCACCGCTGGAAGCCAAACCCAACAAGTCCGAACTCGGTGCCACAGGATCGGCGTTCAAAGACGAGATCTACTCCCGGCACGAAGGTTATCGCCAGGTCATCGACAACGCCAAAGCGCCGAAGGAAGACCGCGCTTACGCTCTGTTCCGCGCCATCAACTGCTATGCGCCCTCGGGCAATAACAGCTGCGGCGGCAAGGATGTCGAACCCGCTGTGCGCAAGGCCTGGTTCCGCCAGCTGAAAAGCGCTTTTGCCGATACTCAATGGGGCAAGTCGCTGCAGTATTACTGGTAAGCCATGAGAGATTTCCTCAAAGGCCTGGCGCTGCTCGCACTGCTGGTCAGCGCCCCGGCCCTTGCGGCCGTCGACGCCGGCGAGTACGACGCCTTTTGGCTGTGGAGCGGGGTCAGCACGCAACCGGTGCTGGCCCAGGCGAAAACCCTGTACATCCTGCAAGGGCAGATCAGCGAATCACGCCGCACGCCACAACGCGGCGTGCGCTTCATCGCCCAAGGCATCGCTATCCCGCGCCTGACCCAGGGCGAAGTCTGGGTGACCTACCGCGCCCACACGCTACGCTGGCCGGAACCGGTCTATCAGCAATTGCTGGGGCAGGTGCAGCGCTGGCAGCAAGCGGGTAACCCGGTGGTCGGCATCCAGATCGACTTCGATGCCCGCACCCGTTACCTCGACGAATACGTCAGCTTCCTCAAAGACCTGCGCCAACGCCTGCCCGCCCAGTATCGCCTGAGCATCACCGGCCTGATGGACTGGAGCAGCCACGCCGATCCGCAGGTGATCGGCCAACTCAAAGGCGTGGTCGACGAAGTGGTGGTGCAAACCTACCAGGGCCGCCACAGCATCCCCAACTACGCCGCCTACCTGCCAAGGCTGAACAGGCTCGGCCTGCCGTTCAAGGTCGGGCTGATTCAGGGCGGCGAATGGGAGGAGCCGGGGTATTTGAAGGACAACGAGTGGTTTCGTGGGTATGTGGTGTTTTTGCAGAATCGGTAGGCAGGCTATATGACGCAAACGCAACCGTAATATGGGCTCATAAAACCAAGCTCGCCATGACTTGACGCCAATGGCCTGCTAGGGCAAAAACAACCACCGCGGGTGCTGGAGCGTCGGCCATCCCTGCATGATCTCTTTGTTAGGTTGCAGTTGACGTCAGTGTCAACTCGACTTAGCATCGGCCCCACTACTCAACCCCGTACGCAGTGATTCAGTTCGCTGGCAGTTGGGGTGAAAAAACCGGCTTCGGCCGGTTTTTTCGTTTTCAGGGATTGGAATTGTGCGCACAGCGTTCTTCGTCGACGGTTACAACCTTTTCTATGGCCTTCTCGCGGGTACGCCCTACAAGTGGCTGGACTTGTCGAAACTACTGGCCCATATCGCTTACGTAGAAAACCCGGCCAGCACGTTGGCATCCGTCGATTATTTCACCTCGTCTGTCAAACCTGAGCTTGCGACCCGCGGCCGAGTATCAAAGGAAGCCCAAGACTCCTATGTCCGAGCGCTGAAAGCCAGTGATGTCCGTGTCCACTATGGCCGACATCAGCTCGAGCCCGCCAAGGCCCCACGCTTCATTGATAAAAAAACCGGAGCGTCGCGTCAGGACAAAGTCGACATCTGGAAGCTCGAAGAGAAAGAAACAGACGTACATATCGCAATCAGCATGTACCGCATTGCAGCCAGACAAGCCCTCATCAGCGAGACAGATCGCATCGAACAACTGATATTGGTCTCTGGTGATACCGACATGACACCGGCCTTGAGAGCCATTCGAGAAGACTTCCCTGAAATGACCGTAGGAATCGTTCTACCTCACAGACCTGAGTTCAAGCGTGCCGCTCCAGGTTCTCTAAAAGAATTCTCACACTGGATGCGACGGGTCATCACTGCGCAGGAGCTAGAGACTCATCAGTTTCCCTCTCGAGTCCCTACACGCAAAGCACCTGCAATCAAACCCGAGTACTGGTGACGGCACGCTTCAGTCTCATCACTCCCTCACGTTCTGAGCCAACGGATACACCGACTCCCACCCACCGCCCAGCGCCTTGTACAACCCCACCATCGCCAGCGACACGCCGGTCGAGCTTTCCACAAGTTGTTCCTGGGTCGCCAGCAGCGCGCCCTGTACGGTCAGGACGTTGACGAAATCGACCACGCCTTCGACGTATTGCTGTTGCGCGGTATGCAGGGCGATCTGGTTTTGGCGCACGGCTTCGGCAAGGCTGTCGCGGCGTAGCTGGCTGGCGTTGAAGCTCGTCAACTGATCGTCGATTTCATGCCAGGCCCGCAGCACGGTTTTCTGGTAGGCCAGCGCCGCGTCCTGTTGCTGCGCCTCGCGCAAATTGAGCATACCGCGCAGGCGACCACCATCGAACAGCGGCAGGTTGAACTGCGGGCCGATGCCGAATTGACGCGAACCCCAGGAACCAAAATCACTCAATTGCATGGCCTGCGAACCGAGGTTTCCAGACAGTGTGATGCGCGGATAAAAATCGCCCTTGGCCACACCGATGCTGGCGGTGGTGGCATGCAGTCGAGCCTCGGCCTGGCGAATGTCCGGGCGCCGCTCGGCCAGTTGCGACGGCAGGCCGATCGCGACTTGACGCGGGGTTTGCGGCACCGGGGCGTCCTTCGACAACTCGGCTTGCAGCGCTTGCGGCCGTTCTCCCATCAACAGGCTCAAGGCGTTGATCAACTGCGCCTGACGCTGCTCAAGCGCGGGCAGGCGCGCTTCGATGGTTGCCACCTGAGCGGCGGCTTCGGCGACATCCAGATCGGTGGCCACACCATCGGCCAGACGCAACTGCGACAATTTCAGGCTGTGCCGCGCGACCTCGAGGTTTTGCTCGGTGACAACCCGGGTGCTTTGCACGCCGCGTAGTTGAATGTAGTCCTGTGCGGTTTCCGCCAACACTGAGAGCAGCACACCCCGGCGATCATTCTCTGCCACTTCCAGAGTCGCGTGTGCGGCTTCGGCTTCGCGCCGCACACGCCCCCAGAAATCCAGCTCCCAGGAGGCTGAGAATCCGCCATCCCAGAGGTTGAACGCCGAGCGGCCGTTGTTGCCGGACGGGTCCATCAAGCCTTGCGCGCTGTTGCGTTTGTGTCCGTAGCTGCCGGTTGCGGCGGTGGTGGGATACTGCTCGGCGGTGATCACCTGGCGAGCCGCGCGGCTTTGCTGCAAGCGGCTGCTGGCAAGTTGCAGGTCGAGATTACCGGTCAATGCACGGCGGCTGAGCGCCGACAGCTGCGGGTCATGAAAGACCTCCCACCAGCGTTCGTTCATTTCGGCCGTCACCGCTTGGCTGGCAGCGGCTTTTTGTGGTTTTGACCATTCTTCGATCTGCGGTGCTTGCGGTCGCACAAAGTCCGGGCCGACGGTGCAGGCCGCCAGCGAAAACAAACCCAGCACAACAATCACTGACTGGCCAAGGCCTTTGTGGCGACCGAGCTTGCTCCCGCCCGAGTGCGTAGTGCTCGCAAAAAAGCTGTCGCGGTGTACCAAAGGAAACGCGGCGGCAGGTTTTGGGGACGCTTCGCGGCCCAACGGGAGCAAGCCTCCTCGCCACAGAAATAGGTGTTTACCAGTGCTCATCGCTGGGTCACCTCACGCGCACTGGCCTTTGGTCCGACGGTGTCGATACTCGCTTCCACCGACATCCCCACCCGCAAACGCTCTGCCAGCGGTTGGCCGGGATCGAGGACGATCTTCACCGGAATTCGCTGCACGACTTTGGTGAAGTTACCGGTGGCGTTGTCAGGTTTCACGGCAGCGAAGGTCACGCCGGTAGCCGGTGCGACACTCTCGACCCGACCGGTCAAGGTTTCACCACCGAGACTATCGACACGCACTTCCACGTTTTGCCCAGACTGTACGTCAGAGAGTTGGGTTTCCTGGAAGTTGCCGACCACATACGCTCGCGCCAGCGGCACCACGGCGAGAATCTTGCTGCCCGGCGTGACATAGGCACCGACCCGTACCGCACGCTCGCCGACCATGCCATCCACCGGCGCCACGATGCGCGTATAGGACAACTCGAAACTGGCCATTTCCAGTGCTGCATGGGCGCGCTTCAACCCTCCTTCGGCCGCATCACGCTGGGCCGTGAGGATTTCCACCTGCTTGCGTTCTGCCGCCAGCACTGCGGTGGCATTGGCCAGTCGTGCGCCAGCCTGGTCGATGCGGGTGCGCGCTTGCTGGGCGTTTTGCACCGTGCCGGCGCCGACTCCGGCAAGGTGGTTGTAGCGGTTCAGTTCATGTTCGGCGAAAGCCATTTCTGCTTTCGCGGCCACCACCGTGGCCTGCGCCTGAGCGATCACCGACGCCTGGCGTTCGAGGGTTGCCCGAGCGTTTTGCAGCTGTGCCTTGGCCACCAGGGTTTCGGCATCCGCGGCTTGCGCTGCGGCGCGCAGATCCCGGTCATCGATCAGCGCCAGCAACTGCCCGGCCTTGACCTGCTGGTTGTCTTCGACCAGCACTTCCTTGATAAACCCGGCCACGCGCGGCGCGACCAGTGTGAAGTCGGCAGCGATAAACGCGTCGTTGGTGGTCTGTTGAGGTTTCTTGCCGAACACGCCCGGCGCCAACAGGTAAACCAGCACGCCAGCCGCCAACACCGCGACGGCTGCACCGGTGAATTTGGATTTCATAGGGATCGTCATAAAAACCTTCTGTTTCAGTAAGCGTTCACGTCGGCGCGCGCGGCGGATAGATCCGCGTCGGCAGCCAGAAAATCAGCAGGATCAGCGCCAGCGCGATCCCGGCCATACACAGGTACAAGTCTGACGAGGTCAGCACCACCGCTTGCTGGTGCAACCGATGCGCGAGACCCGCGCTGTCGCTGTCGGCCAGCGGTGAGTTGCCGAGGTTGTCGACCAGCACCGTTGAGTGGAAATGCAGGCGAACCGTGGTCAGCGCATCCAGCACACCAGTGGCGATCACCGCCGCGAGGCCTTTTACGGTGTTGAACCAAGCCGACGCAAACGGCCCCTCCTGCGGACTGATGCTGCCGGTCGCGAGCATCAACAACGGCAGCACCGCCATCGGCTGGCCGAAAATCTGCAGCAATTGCAGCCCGTAGAAGTCATCGCGAATCCACGCCGACGTCAGCTGCGAACCGCCGATGCAGGACAGCGCCAACAGGCTCAAGCCGATGCCCAGTACCCAACGGCAATCGACCCAGCGCACGTTGCACAGCGCCGCCACCAGCGGCAGCGCAATCAGTTGCGGGACGGCCATCAGCAGCATTACCGGGGCGGTCTGAATCGGCCGATAGCCTTGAACCTGCGCCAGGTAACTCGACGGGATGATGATCACCGCCAGCAACACCACCAGCACCCCGGCCAACGTCAACAGGGCGAATGACAGGTTGCGGATGCCGAGCATCTGCAATTTGAAGAACGGCACCGGTTGCGACCATTCGTTCACCAGAAACAGCACCAGCAACAACAGCCCGCCACCGAGTAGCCAACCGATCAGGCTCGACTCGAACCAGTCCAGGCGATTGCCCTGCAAGATCCCGATCACCAGCATGCAGATGGCCGGGAAACCCAGCAGCAGGCCACGCCAGTTGAACTGTTTCAGGCGCTCCAGACGCAGCGGATCCTGTGGCAATCCATACGCCACTGCGACCATCGCCAGCAGGCTCGGCGCAATGATTTGCCAGAAGGTCCAGCGCCAACTCAGGTACTCCGTCCACAAACCCGCCAGCGGCGTGCCCAGTCCGGGGCCAAACGTCGCCGTCAGGGCATAGCCGGCCAGCCCATAGAGTTTCAGGTTGGCCGGCAAAAACCGCAGGGCGACGGTCATCAACATCGGCGGCAACGCCCCACCCGCCAGGCCTTGCAAGGTGCGCATCAGCAGCAGGCTTTCATAGTTCGGCGCGAAGGGACTCAGCACACCGAGTACAGTGAACAGGCTGATAGCGCACAGGGTGAAACGCCGCAGTGAAAAGGTCACCGAACACCAGGGCGCAAACGCCATCGCCGCCACGGAGGTCGCGGTGTAGCTGGCGACGAGCCAGGTGCCTTCGTCGTGACCAATGGCCAAGGCACCGCGAATGTCAGCCAGGGCGAGCTTGGTTACCATGTCATTCAGGCCCGACACCAGCACCGCCAACAACACACCGATCAGACCGATGATGATGCGTGGACCGAAGATCGGTGGGATACCGACGGAAGATTTGCTGGCCGCTTCGAGTGTTGCGGGGACAGCGATGGAGGTCATGTTCAGTACAGCTCCGGATTACAGGAATACCGGGGCAGTTTATGAACGCAGACAGCTGACGAAAACTGACTTATCGACAGGTTATAAGTGCGCCAGACACACGAATCGCGAGGCTCCCTCGCCACAAAAGTAGTCTGCTGCTGTCAGGACGGCTGCGCCGCCAGCCATGTCTCATCACAACTGGCTTTCAAGGTTTCGCGCAGCCAGCGGTGGGCCGGATCCTTGTCGTAACGCGGGTGCCAGGCCTGCGTCAGCATCAAGGTTGGCAGCGGGATCGGCAAAGTAAAGGAGCTCAGCCGCAACCCAAGTCGGGCCACGCTGAGCAATGCCTCTTTGGGAACCGGCAGAATCAGATCGGAGTCCGGCAGCACGAACATCGCCGCGTGAAAGCTGGGAGCGATCAAGGCCACGCGACGCTCCAGCCCCAAACCGTTGAGCGCCGTATCGATCGGCCCTCGGGCAATACCGCGACGAGACATGGAAATGTGCGAAAACCCGGCGAAACGCTCTGCAGTGATTTCGCCTTCAAGCAGTGGGTGACCTTCACGTACCAGACCGACAAAATGCGTGGCAAACAGATTCTGGACCTTAACTTCCGGCGTTCGCGGGCGCGTGTTGCTGACCATCAGATCAATCCGCCCTTCGCGCAGCGCCTCATCGTCACCATCGCCCAGCGGCACAAAGCGCAACTCGCAATGCGGTGCCTGACGGTTCAGCGTGTCGATCAACCGGCCGCCGTAGACCCCGATGAAAAAGTCGTTGGCGCGCACGTTGAAACGTCGGCGTAGGGTGCGCAAATCCACCTTGTCCGCCGAACGAAAGAGCATCGCCGCCTGTTCCACTACATCGCGTACCTGGCTGCGCAACTCCAGCGCCTTGGGCGTCGGCACCAACCCGCGACCGGCACGTACCAGAATCGGATCACCGAGCGCTTCGCGAACGCGGGTCAGGGTCCGGCTCATCGCCGCCGGGCTAAGGTTCATCCGCCGCGCCGCGCCTACCACACTGCCCTCGTCGAGCAAGGCGTCGAGGGCGACCAACAGGTTCATGTCCGGGAGTTGCATGCTGAGCACTCATCGCTGATCAGAATTGATTCAGGCGCAATCCTAGCAAACATCCCTATCACCACAGAACCAGAAGCCTAGCGCTGCATTCCCCAGCGCTTCACCGTGATTCGCTCCAGAGTGTCGAACACCAGGTTCTCCACCAGCAAACCGATGAGGATCACCACCGCCAACCCGGCGAACACCTTGTCGGTGTACAACTCGTTGCGGTTCTGGAAGATGTACCAGCCCAGGCCACCCTTGCCGCTGGTGGCGCCGAACACCAGCTCGGCGGCGATCAGCGTGCGCCAGGCGAAGGCCCAGCCGATTTTCAGCCCGGCGAGGATCGACGGCAACGCGGCGGGAATCAGGATGAACAGCACAAACCGGATGCCCTTCAGGCCGTAGTTGCGACCGGCCATGCGCAAGGTTTCCGAGACCCCGAGAAACCCCGCGTAGGTGTTCAGGGCCAAGGCCCAGAGCACCGAATGCACCAGCACGAAAATCAGGCTGTTCTGCCCCAACCCGAACCACAGCAGTGCCAACGGCAACAAGGCAATCGCCGGCAATGGGTTGAACATCGAGGTCAGGGTGCTCAGCAGGTCGCGGCCGAACTGGGTCGACACGGCCAGCGTGGTCAGGGCAAACGCCAGGACGATACCGACCAGATACCCCTTGAGCAGCACCACCAGCGAAATCCCGACCTTGCCCAGCAACTCTCCGCTGAGCAACCCGTCGTACAGCGCATGGCCGGTTTGCAGGACGCTCGGCAGCAACAGGTCATTGTCTTGATAGCGGGCGATGGCTTCCCAGAGCACCGCCAGCAGAATCAGGATCAGGCCTTTACGCAACCAGCCCTGCTGCCAGAGGCGCTGGCCAAGGGGCAATTCGCGCTCCAGCGCAACGCTTAACAAGGGTTGCAACTCAACTTCATATTCTTGTCGCGCAGGTGATGAATGGCTCATCGAGCACTCCTCCAGCCGCTCAATAAGCGATGCGGATATCGTTGAAATCCAGTTCGTGATCGCTCTCGGCAGACTGGCCTTCATCGAACAACAACCGATGAATGCGTCGTGCCGACTGCTGAAACGCCACGCCGCCAAGGCTGTGTAAATCGTATTGATGGCTGTGGATTTCCGCCCGCACCCGACCGGGATGAGGCGACAGCAACAGGATCCGGTTACCCACCACCAGCGCCTCTTCGATGGAATGGGTGACGAACAACAGGGTGAATCGCACCTCCTCCCAGAGCAGCAATAACTCCTCCTGCATCTTGCGTCGGGTCAGCGCGTCGAGCGCGGCGAATGGTTCATCCATCAGCAGGATTTTCGGCTGCATGGCCAAGGCCCGAGCAATCGCCACCCGCGCCTTCATGCCACCGGACAAGGTGTGTGGATAGGCATCGGCAAACGCCGCCAGCCCGACCTTGTCGAGGTAGCGCAACGCCCGCTCTTCAGCCTCGCGACGCTTGAGGGTTTGCGAGGCCAGCAGCGGGAACATTACGTTCTGTTTGACGGTTTTCCACGGTGGCAGTTGATCGAACTCCTGAAACACCACAATCCGGTCAGGCCCCGGCGCACTGACAGCCTGACCTTGCAGGCGGATCTGCCCTTCACAGGGCGCAATGAACCCTGCAACGGCCTTGAGCAAGGTCGACTTGCCGCAGCCGGAGGGGCCGAGCAACACAAAACGATCGGCGGGATCGACCTCGAAGCTGACCTGATGCGTTGCCCGCACCACCCGTTGCGGCGTGCGGTATTCAAGGCTGACGTGATCGACCGCGAGCAACGCCTGGGTGCTGGCGGTCGAGCTGCTGGCCGCGTGGCCTTGCAAGCGAGCGTTCATGGCAATCAGCTCCCTTGCAACGGTTTGGCGTCCTGGAAGAAGTAGTCCTTCCACGAGTCCGGTTTGTTCTTGATCGCGCCGACGCGGTAGAGGAACTCAGCCAGCGGATATGTATTTTTCGGCGTGACGCTGAATTCGAACTGCGGGTTGTCGATGATTTTCAGCAGCGCGGCGCGGTCGATTTTAGCTTTGGTCACCCTCAGGTAAGTGTCCGCCGCTGCGCCCTTGTCGTTCTGGGCAAATTCAGCAGCTTCGGTCAGGGCTTCGATGAAGGCCTTGTAGGTTTTCGGGTTCTCGTTGCGAAACTTCTCGGTGGCGAACAGCACGGTCGGCGAATTCGGGCCCAGTAGGTCATAGGTGTTGAGCACGACATGGACGTTAGGGTTTTCCAGCGCCTGATCCTGGAACGGCGGATTGGAGAAGTGCCCGGTCAGTTCAGTGCCGCCAGCGATCAACGCAGCCGTGGCGTCCGGGTGCGGGACAGCGATGGTGTACTTGTCGAGGCGATTGAATTCCTTGTCACCCCACTGCTTGGCCGCCGCGTACTGGAGGAATCGCGACTGTACGGAAACCCCGACCGCCGGCACCGCGATACGGTCCTGCTCGGTGAAATCGGCGATGGTTTTGACCTTCGGATTGTTGCTCACCAGGTAATACGGGAAGTTGCCCAGCGAGGCGACCGCTTTGACGTTCTGCTTGCCGTGAGTGCGGTCCCAGATGGTCAGCAACGGGCCAACGCCAGCACCGGCAATGTCGATGGACCCTGAGAGCAACGCATCGTTGACCGCCGCGCCGCCGGAGAGCTGGGTCCAGTCGACCTTGATGTCGATGCCCTCTTCCTTGCCGTGCTTCTCGATCAGGTGCTGGTCGCGGACCACGTTGAGCAGCAGGTAAACGATGCCGAACTGCTCGGCGATGCGAATTTCGCCTTCGGCGTGCGCCACAGTCGGTGCGACCAGACTCCCGGCGAGCAGGCTGAAACCCAGACCGATGGCGGCGGCCAGCGGCGCGAATGGAATACGTTTGGACATGGCAGGTATCTCCGAAATGCAGCCGATCAGAAAGGCGCATCGCCCTGAATGGTGGTGCGGTAGAGCTTGCGGCGCAGATGACTCGGGCAACCGGCGGCCAGGTGAATCAGCGAGCGGTTATCCCAGAACACCAGGTCGTGAGGCTGCCACTGATGGCGGTAGATGTTTTCCGGCAACACGCTGTAGGCGTAGAGCTCGGCCAGCAGTTGCCGGCTTTCGTCTTCCGGTAAACCGACAATGCGGGTGGTGAAGCCTTCGCTGACGAACAGTGCCTTGCGACCGTTTTCCGGGTGAGTGCGAACCACCGGATGCACCACTTCGTTGACCTGAGCGAGTTGCTCCGGGGTCAGGGTCGGGCGCCAGTTGCCTTCGAATTTGTTCTCGCTGTAACGCGCGGTATAGGAGTGCGCGGCAGAGCGTCCTTCAACCGCCTTGCGCAACGCATCGGGCAGGGTGTCCCAGGCTTTGTGCTGGTCGGCGAACAGTGTGTCGCCACCTTCGGATGGCAGCTCCTGGGCATGGAGCATCGAGCCCAGGCTCGGCAGTTCTTTATAGGACAGGTCGGAGTGCCAGAACTTGCCGGCGTCACCGAGACCGATAGCCTGGCCGTTTTCGATGATGTTGGAAACGATGAGGATTTCCGGGTGATGGGCCAGCAGAAATTGCTTGAGCACATGGATCTGCAACACGCCAAAACGGCGGCTGAAGGCGATCTGTTGTTCGGGGCTGATGCGCTGGTTTCGGAACACCACGACATGGTGATCCAGGTGCGCGCGGTGGATGCGTGCGAAGTCCTGATCGTTGATGGGCAAGGCGAGGTTCAGGCCGATGATTTCGGCACCGACAGCCCCACTGAACGGGCGGATCTCGAACAATTGCGGCGCGAGGGTCGCGGCGCTGGGCGAAGCGGACAGTACAGGCATACATCTCTCCCACGCAGAGCACGCCCAATGGCGTGCGCGTCGATCAGAAACTCACGGAGGTCCCGTGTGGGTTCATTTCGTGCGGCACGCCGATTAGTCGGTGGGTACGCAGGGGCTTGACTTTATAGATATAAGAACGAGTATTTAAATACCGTTAACGAATAACGATATGGCTTTTGAAATGCGCCGCTGCTCAGGCCGTCATCGCGGGCAAGCCTTGCTCCTACAAATACTCTGTATCGACCACGTAATTGTGGTTCGGTGCAGATCCTCTGTAGGAGCAAGGCTTGCCCGCGATGGGGCCATCGGCCCACCAGAGACTAGCGCTCGTGTAGCGCCTCTGCCCGCGCCTTGATGATCGGCTTGAGCAGGTAGCTGAGAATGGTCTTCTTGCCGGTGATGATGTCCACCGAGGCGACCATGCCCGGAATGATCAGCAAGGGTTTTTCGTCGGTGCCCAGGTGGCTGCGCTCGGTGCGCAGCTTAATCATGTAGTAGGTGGTTTTCTTGTCTTCATCGGTGATGGTGTCGGCGCCGATCTGCTCCAGCTTGGCTTTCAGCCCGCCATAGATGGTGTAGTCATAGGCCGTGAACTTGACGATGGCTTCCTGGCCCGGGTGCAAAAACGCGATGTCTTGCGGACGGATCTTCGCTTCCACCAGCAGGGTGTCGTCCAGCGGCACGATTTCGACCATGTCACTGCCGGGCTGGATCACGCCACCGATGGTGTTGACCAGCAGCTGCTTGACGATACCGCGCACCGGCGAGGTCACCAGCGTCCGGCTGACGCGGTCTTCCAGCGCCTTGCCGGTCGCCTTCGCCTTGTTCAGGTCGGTACGGGCCTCGTTGAGCTGGGTCAGCGCCTCACTGCGGAACTTGCCACGGGTCTCGTCGATCTTGCGCTGCACTTCCTTGATTGCCGACTCGGCACGCGGGATCGCCAGGGTGGTAGCGTCCAGTTGGCCACGGGTTTCGACTTCGGCACGCTTGAGTCGCAGCACTTCCACCGGCGACACCGCGCCCTGAGCCACCAGCGGCTCCGACATGTTGATTTCCTGACGTTGCAACGCCAGACCGCTGCGGTACTGCGCCTGCTTGGAGGTGAATTCGCGCAGCTCCTGTTGTTTCTGGATTAGTTGCTCCTGCAGGCCGCCGACTTCATCGTGCAGTTGCTGGCGACGGCTCTCATAGAGTGATTTTTCGCTGGCGGCCTGACCGGGCACAGCTTTCATTGCGTCGTCAGGAAAGCTCAGCGGGCGGTCGTCGACTTCCGCGCTCAAGCGTTCTACACGCAGCAACATCGACAAACGGTCGGCTTCGGTTTCGCCGACGTTTGACTTAAAGCGCGTGTCATCCAGACGAATCAACGGCGCACCGGCTTCGACGATTTGCCCTTCGCGAACGAAGAGTTCAGCGACGATACCGCCCTCCAGGTTCTGGATTTTCTGAAGTTTGGAGGATGGAATCGCCTTGCCATCGCCTTTGGTGACCTCATCGATCACCGCAAAGTTGGCCCACAACAGCAGGAACAGAAAGAAGCCGATGATGGCCCAGATGGTCAAGCGGACCACTCGCGGGGCATCTTCGATCAGCGCCTTGTTCACCTCGGGCAAGGGTTGGCCTTGCAGTGATTCGGAGCCTTTGAAGTAACGGCGGATCGAGTCGCGCATTCCGGACTTAAGCAACACTGATCTGCCCCTTCTTCAACGCTTCCATCACCGAGGCTTTTGGACCATCAGCCAGTATTTGCCCACGATCGATCACCAGCAACCGATCGACCAGCGACAACAACGACGCCCGGTGCGTCACCAGCACCACGGTCTTGTTCTCTACAACGGCTTGCAGGCGTTGTTTCAAGCGTTCTTCGCCGGTGTTATCCATGGCGCTGGTCGGTTCGTCGAGCAGCAGGATCGGCGGATTGAGCAGCAGGGCACGGGCCAGGGCCACGTTCTGACGCTGACCGCCGGAGAGGTTTTGCCCGCGTTCACCGACTTGCAACTCGTAACCTTGCGGGTGCAAACGGGCGAACTCATGCACGCCGGCCAGTTCAGCAGCCTGCAGAACAAGTTCGTCTTCCATGTAGCGGGCGCCGGACACCAGGTTGTCGCGCAACGTACCGGCGAGCAACTGGATGTCCTGCGGTACATAGCCGATGTTGTGGCGCAATTCGCTGACATCGATCTGCCGGATATCCACGCCATCCACCAGCAACGCGCCATCGTCCGGCTGATACAGGCCGACCAGCAGTTTGGCCAGCGAGCTCTTGCCCGAGCCGCTGCGGCCGATGATGCCGATCTTTTCACCCGGTTTGATGATCAGGTTGATGTTCTTCAGCGCCGGATTCTGCTGACCCGGGTAGGTGAAGCTCAACTGACGACACTCGATGGCACCCTGCAGGACTTTGCGGCTCAGCGGGCGCTCTTCGAAGTTGCGCTCTTGCGGCAACTCCATCATCTGGTCGACCGAGGTCATGGTGACCCGCGCCTGCTGATAACGGGTCAGCAGACCGGACAACGACGCCAGCGGGCTGAGGGCCCGACCACTGAGCATGTAGCAGGCGATCAGGCCGCCCATGCTGAGGTTGCCGGCAATGATCTGGTAAACGCCGAAGACGATCATGATCACCCCGGCCAGTTGCTGGATCAGCAGGGTGATGTTCATCGCCAGGCCGGAAAGCATTTTCACCCGCAGCTCAAGGCGGCTAAGGGTTCCGATGGTCTGCTCCCACTGATACTGACGCTCGCTTTCAGCGTTGTTGACCTTGACTGCATCAAGCCCGGCGAGGGTTTCAATCAGGCTCGACTGACGTTCGGCCCCCAGCGCCATGGTTCGCTCCATGGTCGCCACCAGCGGCTTCTGCAACGCGTAGCCGATCAGCAGGGCAATCGGGAACGCCAACACCGGAATCCACACCAGGTGCCCGCCCAGCAGGGCGATCACCAGGAAAATCAGCAAGGTGAACGGCAGGTCGATCAGGCTGGTCAGGGTCAGCGAGGCGAGGAAGTCGCGCAGGCTCTGAAACTCGTGGATGTTCTGGGCAAAGCTGCCGACCCGTGCCGGGCGGTACTTCATGGCCATGCCGACGATCCGCTCGAACAGCGTCGCTGAGATAATCAGGTCGGTTTTTTTGCCGGCCAGGTCCAGGCACAGACTGCGCAGGCTTTTAAGGATCAGGTCGAACAGATACGCCCCGGTGATGCCGAGGGCCAGCACCCACAGGGTCGCCTCGGCCTGGTTCGGCACCACGCGGTCGTAGACGTTCATCACGAACAGCGGCGCGGCCATGGCGATGATGTTGATCAGGAAACTCGCGGCGATGGCGTCGGCATACAGCCAGCGCGAGCGCTTGAGGGTATCGCGGAACCAGGAGCGCGCACGCGGGATCAGCGTGCCGTGGTTCACATCGAATTTATGTTGAGGCTGGGCGAAAAATGCTTGCCCGGTGTAATCGTCAGCCAGCAGTTCGCGGCTGACGTGAACTTCACCGCCATCGCTTTCACTGAGCAGCAGACGCGCCTGGTCATCGCCGAGCCAGCCCAGCAGCACGGCACTGCGACCATCCTTGAGCAGCAACAGTGCCGGCATGGCAATCGCCGGAATTTGCGCCAGCTTGCGTTGCAGCACCCGCCCTTGCAGGCCGGCGCGGGCCGCCGCACGCGGGAGCAACTCGACGCTCAGGCGCTGCTTGGGCAATGGCAGACCGGTGGTCAGCATCGCCGCGCTCGCCGGTTTCTGGTGCAGCGTGCAGAGGGCTAGCAGGCCGTCCAGTAACGGATCGTCGTGCAACGCGCGTGGATCATGACGGAGATGAACTCGACTGGCTTCTGATTCCACGCTTGGCACTCTTGGCTAACTAACTAGAAGGATCTGCTCAATTCATGCCAGGCAGTTGGACCTTGGTCTTCACATCGTTCGACACGACGGAGGCCATGGGTGCAACTACACCCTGACTTTTGAGCAATTCGCCCATGGTCGCCTTGATTCGATATTGAGTAAATAACTGAATGTTTTTGATATCCGCCAGACGACGGGAAGCGGTAAACAGTTCGTTCTCGCTGTCGAGCAAGTCGAGCAAAGTACGTTGACCCAAACTGAACTGTTGCTGATACGCGGTGCGCACGGCACTGCTGCGATCGACATATTGCTGAGCGATCGGCACTTGGGCGTTGGCGTTGTTCAGGGCATTCCATGCCAGGCCCAACTCTTCGTTCAACACGCGCAAGGCGTTGTTGCGGATATCCAGCGCCTGGTTCGACAGATAGGACTTGGATTCCAGATCAGCTTTGTTGCTGCCGCCGGAATACAGGTTGAAGCGCATGCGCAGCATGGCCTGCCATTCATTGTTATGACCGACCGCACCATCCAGATTATTGTCGGCGGTGCGGCCCAGTTCGGCATCGAAACGTGGGTAGAACGTCGACTTGGCAGCATCGTACTGCTTCTCGGCCGCGGCAATATCGGACTCGGCGGAACGCAGTACCGGGCTGTTTTCGAGCATTTGCTGGCGGGCTTCATTCAGGTTCGCCGGCAGCAGCGCAAGGAAGGGTGCCGGACGCTCCAGTTGATCGGGCATCTGACCCACGGCGCTGAGGAAGTTGGTCTCGGCGTCCGCAAGATTGGTCTGCTCAGTGATCAGGTTGTTGCGGGCCTGGGCCATACGCGCTTCGGCCTGATCGAGGTCGGCACCGCTGCCCACGCCACGCGAGGTGCGCAGTTTGATCTGGTCAAAAATCCGTTCGTGGCTCTTCAGGTTCTCTTCGGCCAAGCGCACGAACTCGCGACGGGTCAGCACGTCGAGGTAAACTTGGGCCACAGTCAGTGCCGTGCGCTCGGAAGTCCCCAGCAATGAATAGGCGCGGGAGTTGACGGTGGCTTGTTGACGCCCGACTTCGCTGGATGTCGCAAAACCGTCAAAAACCATCTGCTGCAAACGCACGCTCGACTCGCCGCGGTTCAAGGTTTCCCAATGATTGTTGCCGGCGCCAGCACGAGTGCTCGGGTTGTCAGTGCCTTCACGACCATACCCCCCTAGCAGATCGACCTTTGGCAAGTAGCCACCCTGAGCGGCTCTGAGCTGATAGTCCGCGGAAAGGCGACTGTTCACCCCAGCCTGGATTTCCGGGTGGACATCCAGTGCTTGTTGCATGGCTTGAGGCAGGGTTTGAGCTTGTACAAAACTGGCAGCAAGAACAAATGGTAGAGCCTTGAACAGGTGTGAGCGCATATAAGAATTTCCCTGGACTTCTTGTCTCAAATCACAGCAGATCGCAGTGCTGCGACGGAAAATGGCAACCGAAATGACCGTATGTCGGAAAGTTAAAAATCAGAACTGGGTCACACGCTGCCGGCAGGTCGTCACACAAATATCAATGTGACATTACCGGGGCGATTGTTTAGGATGGCACCCAGAAGGTCAATAGTTTGGCACAAAGTTAATCGCGAAAAAAACCAGCCAAATTATTGACGCGGTGGCGTCAAATTAATGCGCCCCACTTTGAAAGTACGTCCAGACTGAATTGGCAGACGGCCTCTTCAGGTCTATGGAAGCCTACTGAACGGAACACTTGGAGAGTCCTCAATGAGCAGTGTTGTTGCCATCGTCAAAAGCATTGTTGGTCAAGTTTTCGCGGTGTCCCCGGAAGGCATCAGACGTGTGCTGATTGAGGGTGACCGACTGTTCACGGGCGACCAGCTCGATACCGGTCCGACGGGCGCGGTGACGCTTGAACTGGCCGACGGTCGTACGTTGGACCTGGGCCGTGATACCCAGTGGAGCGGCAGCGCTCCGGACTCCAGCACTGACTTGGCACAAGCCACCGCGCAAGCCGCGCCTTCGGTAGCAGAACTGCAACAAGCCATCCTCGCGGGCGTCGACCCGACCACTGATATAGAAGCCGCCGCCGCAGGCCCGACTGCAACAGGCACGGGTGCTGCCGGCGGAGGCCACAGCTTCGTGGCACTGGACGAAACAGCTGCCCGCGTAGCCCCGACCATTGGTTTTCCGACCGCAGGCATTGGCGCAACCACTTCCGCCGTCGACGTCACTACGGGTGGCCAGAACACCAATAACGGCACCAACGTGCTGGTTGGCTCGACCCTGAGCCTCAGTGCTACATCGACCATCACCGAAGCCGGTGGTGTGCTGGTTTACACCGCAAACGTCACCCGGGCACCGCTGACTGACCTGAGCATCACCCTGTCCAATGGCTCGGTCATCGTCATCCCGGCCGGCCAGGTCAGTGGCAGCGTCAATGTTCCGCTGGCACCGAATGACAGTGTCTACAACGACCCGCACCAGATCACCGTCAATGTCACCGGCACCACCGGTGGTGGCGGCCTGGTGCTGACCGTTGATCCGACGCCCGCCGTCACACAGGTCACTGACACGATTGATACCACCACCGTCACCCTGACGGCAGGCTCGACCATCACCGAAGGCGGTCAGATCACCTACACCGCAACCTTGACCAACCCGGCGCAAACGCCGGTCACCGTGACCCTGTCCAACGGCTCGACCATCACCATCGAAGCCGGCAAAACCACCGGTACGGTGAACGTCGACACCCCGGCGAACGACGTCTACAAAAACGGCAGCACGGTCAGCACCACCATCGAAAGCACCAGCGGTGGCAACTTCGAACAGTTGACCCCGAGCACCACCCCGGCGGTCACCACCATCACCGATTCGATCGATAACACCGGACTGAGCCTGACGGCGACCGGTTCGGTCACCGAAGGCGGCCAGATCACTTACACCGCGACGCTGAGCAATCCAGCCGGCACCGCGATGAGCGTGACCCTGTCGAACGGTGCCGTGATCAACATCGAAGCCGGTAAAACCACTGGTTCCGTGGTGGTCGATACCCCGGCCAACGACGTCTACAAAAACGGCAGCACCGTCAGCACCACCATTGAAAGCACCACGGGCGGCAACTTCGAGCAGTTGACCCCAAGCACGACGCCGGCCGTTACGACGATCACCGACTCGATCGACAACACCGGCCTGAGCCTGACGGCGAATGGTTCTGTGGTTGAAGGCGGCCAGATCACTTACACCGCGATGCTGACCAATCCGGCCGGCACGCCGATGACCGTCACGCTCAGCAATGGCGCCATAATCAACATCGAAGCCGGTAAAACGTCCGGTTCCGTGGTGGTCGACACCCCGGCCAACGACGTCTACAAAAACGGCAGCACCGTTAGCACCACCATCGAAAGCACCAGCGGCGGCAATTTCGAACAGCTGACCCCAAGCACCACGCCGGCGGTGACGACGATCACCGATTCGATCGACAACACCAGGCTGACGCTCACCGCCAACAACACCATTACCGAAGGCGGCCAGATCACCTACACCGCCACGCTGACCAACCCGGCCGGCACCGCGATGAGCGTGACCCTGTCGAACGGCGCCGTCATCAACATCGAAGCCGGCAAGACTTCCGGCAGCGTGGTGGTCGACACCCCAGCCAACGACGTTTACAAAAACGGCAGCACCGTCAGCACCACCATCGAAAGCACCACGGGCGGCAACTTCGAACAGTTGACCCCGAGCACTACCCCGGCGGTCACCACCATCACCGACTCGATCGACAACACCGGGCTGAGCCTGACGGCGACCGGTTCGGTCACCGAAGGCGGCCAGATCACTTACACCGCAACGCTGAGCAACCCGGCCGGCACCGCGATGAGCGTGACCCTGTCGAACGGCGCCGTCATCAACATCGAAGCCGGTAAAACCACTGGCTCGGTGGTGGTCGATACCCCGGCCAACGACGTCTACAAGAACGGCAGCACCGTCAGCACCACCATCGAAAGCACCACGGGCGGCAATTTCGAACAGCTGACCCCGAGCACCACGCCGGCGGTCACCACCATCACCGACTCGATCGACAACACCGGCCTGAGCCTGACGGCGACCGGTTCGGTCACCGAAGGCGGCCAGATCACCTACACCGCGACCCTGAGCAATCCGGCCGGCACCGCGATGAGCGTGACCCTGTCGAACGGCGCCGTCATCAACATCGAAGCCGGCAAGACTTCCGGCAGCGTGGTGGTCGACACCCCAGCCAACGACGTTTACAAAAACGGCAGCACCGTCAGCACCACCATCGAAAGCACCACGGGCGGCAACTTCGAACAGTTGACCCCGAGCACCACCCCGGCGGTCACCACCATCACCGATTCGATCGATAACACCGGACTGACGCTCACTGCCGACAGCACCATTACCGAAGGTGGCCAGATCACCTACACCGCGACGCTGAGCAATCCAGCCGGCACCGCGATGAGCGTGACCCTGTCGAACGGCGCCGTGATCAACATCGAAGCCGGCAAGACTTCCGGCAGCGTGGTGGTCGACACCCCAGCCAACGACGTCTACAAAAACGGCAGCACCGTCAGCACCACCATTGAAAGCACCACCGGTGGCAACTTCGAACAGTTGACCCCGAGCACCACCCCGGCGGTCACCACCATCACCGATTCGATCGATAACACCGGACTGACGCTCACTGCCGACAGCACCATTACCGAAGGTGGCCAGATCACTTACACCGCGACGCTGAGCAATCCAGCCGGCACCGCGATGACCGTGACCCTGTCCAACGGTGCAGTGATCAACATCGAAGCCGGTAAAACCACTGGTTCCGTGGTAGTCGATACCCCGGCCAACGACGTCTACAAAAACGGCAGCACCGTCAGCACCACCATTGAAAGCACCACGGGCGGCAACTTCGAACAGTTGACCCCGAGCACCACCCCGGCGGTCACCACCATCACCGACTCGATCGACAACACCGGGCTGAGCCTGACGGCGACCGGTTCGGTCACCGAAGGCGGTCAGATCACCTACACCGCGACCCTGAGCAACCCGGCCGGCACGCCGATGACCGTCACGCTCAGCAATGGCGCCATAATCAACATCGAAGCCGGTAAAACGTCCGGTTCCGTGGTGGTCGACACCCCGGCGAATGACGTCTACAAAAACGGCAGCACCGTCAGCACCACCATCGAGAGCACCACCGGTGGCAATTTCGAACAGCTGACTCCAAGCACCACCCCGGCGGTCACCACCATCACCGACTCGATCGATAACACCGGCCTGAGCCTGACGGCGAATGGTTCTGTGGTTGAAGGCGGCCAGATCACCTACACCGCGACGCTGAGCAACCCGGCCGGTACCGCGATGAGCGTGACCCTGTCGAATGGCGCCGTCATCAACATCGAGGCCGGTAAAACCAGCGGTTCGGTGGTGGTCGATACCCCGGTGAATGACGTCTACAAGAACGGCAGTACCGTCAGCACCACCATCGAAAGCACCACGGGCGGCAATTTCGAACAGCTGACCCCGAGCACCACCCCGGCGGTGACGACGATCACCGACTCGATCGACAACACCGGGCTGTCCCTGGCAGCCACCGGTTCGGTCACCGAAGGCGGGCAGATCACTTACACCGCCACCCTGACCAACCCGGCCGGCACCGCGATGAGCGTGACCCTGTCGAACGGCGCCGTCATCAACATCGAAGCCGGTAAAACCACTGGCTCGGTGGTGGTCGATACCCCGGCCAACGACGTCTACAAGAACGGCAGCACCGTCAGCACCACCATCGAAAGCACCACGGGCGGCAACTTCGAGCAGCTGACCCCGAGCACCACCCCGGCGGTGACGACGATCACCGACTCGATCGACAACACCGGCCTGTCCCTGGCAGCCACCGGTTCGGTCACCGAAGGCGGGCAGATCACCTATACCGCCACCTTGAGCAATCCGGCCGGCACGCCGATGACCGTCACGCTCAGCAACGGTGCGGTGATCAACATCGAGGCCGGCAAAACCACCGGTTCCGTGGTGGTCGACACCCCGGCCAACGACGTCTATAAAAACGGCAGCACCGTCAGCACCACCATTGAAAGCACCAGCGGTGGCAACTTCGAACAGTTGACCCCAAGCACCACCCCGGCGGTCACCACCATCACCGATTCGATCGACAACACCGGCCTGACGCTCACCGCCAACAACACCATTACCGAAGGCGGCCAGATCACTTATACCGCCACCCTGACCAACCCGGCCGGCACCGCGATGAGCGTGACCCTGTCGAACGGCGCCGTGATCAACATCGAAGCCGGTAAAACGTCCGGCAGCGTGGTGGTCGACACCCCGGCCAACGACGTCTACAAAAACGGCAGCACCGTCAGCACCACCATCGAAAGCACCACGGGCGGCAACTTCGAACAGTTGACCCCAAGCACGACGCCGGCCGTTACGACGATCACCGACTCGATCGACAACACCGGCCTGAGCCTGACGGCGAATGGTTCTGTGGTTGAAGGCGGCCAGATCACCTACACCGCCACCTTGAGCAATCCGGCTGGCACGCCGATGACCGTCACGCTGTCGAACGGCGCGGTAATCAACATCGAAGCCGGCAAAACCACCGGTTCCGTGGTGGTCGATACCCCGGCGAATGACGTCTACAAAAACGGCAGCACCGTCAGCACCACCATCACCGGGGCTACCGGTGGCAACTTTGAAAACCTGGTGCCAAGCACCACGCCAGCGGTGACGACGATCACCGATTCGATCGACAACACCGGCCTGAGCCTGACGGCGACCGGTTCGGTGGTTGAAGGCGGCCAGATCACCTACACCGCCACCCTGACCAACCCGGCCGGCACCGCGATGAGCGTGACGCTGTCGAACGGCGCGGTGATCAACATCGAGGCCGGCAAAACCACCGGCAGCGTGGTGGTCGATACCCCGGCGAATGACGTTTACAAAAACGGCAGCACCGTCAGCACCATCATTGAAAGCACCACGGGCGGCAATTTCGAACAGTTGACCCCAAGCACCACACCGGCCGTTACGACGATTACCGATTCGATCGATAACACCGGCCTGACGCTCACCGCCAATAACAGCATTACCGAAGGTGGCCAGATCACCTACACCGCGACGCTGACCAATCCGGCCGGCACCGCGATGAGCGTGACCCTGTCCAACGGTGCAGTGATCAACATCGAGGCCGGCAAAACCACCGGTTCCGTGGTGGTCGACACCCCGGCCAATGACGTCTACAAAAACGGCAGCACCGTCAGCACCACCATCGAAAGCACCACGGGCGGCAACTTCGAGCAGCTGACCCCGAGCACCACACCGGCGGTCACCACGATTACCGACTCGATCGATAACACCGGCCTGACGCTCACCGCCAATAACACCATTACCGAAGGCGGTCAGATCACTTACACCGCGACGCTGACCAACCCGGCCGGCACCGCGATGAGCGTGACCCTGTCGAACGGCGCCGTCATCAACATCGAAGCTGGTAAAACCACCGGCTCGGTGGTGGTCGATACCCCGGCCAACGACGTTTACAAAAACGGCAGCACCGTCAGCACCACCATCGAAAGCACCACCGGTGGCAACTTCGAACAGTTGACCCCAAGCACCACCCCGGCGGTCACCACGATCACCGATTCGATCGACAATACCGGCCTGAGCCTGACGGCGAATGGTTCTGTGGTTGAAGGCGGCCAGATCACTTACACCGCCACCCTGACCAACCCGGCCGGCACCGCGATGAGCGTGACCCTGTCGAACGGCGCGGTGATCAACATCGAGGCCGGCAAAACCACTGGTTCCGTGGTGGTCGATACCCCGGCCAACGACGTCTACAAAAACGGCAGCACCGTCAGCACCACCATCGAAAGCACCACCGGCGGCAACTTCGAGCAGTTGACCCCGAGCACGACGCCGGCGGTCACTACCATCACCGACTCGATCGACAACACCGGGCTGACGCTCACCGCCGACAACACGATTACCGAAGGCGGCCAGATCACCTACACCGCGACGCTGAGCAATCCGGCTGGCACGCCGATGACCGTCACGCTGTCGAACGGCGCGGTGATCAACATCGAGGCCGGCAAGACTTCCGGCAGCGTGGTGGTCGACACCCCAGCGAACGATGTTTACAAAAACGGCAGCACGGTCAGCACCACCATCGAGAGCACCACGGGCGGCAACTTCGAGCAGTTGACCCCAAGCACCACTCCGGCGGTCACCACCATCACCGATTCGATCGACAACACCGGGCTGTCCCTGGCAGCAACCGGTTCGGTCACCGAAGGCGGTCAAATCACTTACACCGCGACGCTGAGCAACCCGGCGGGCACGCCGATGACTGTCACGCTCAGCAATGGCGCCGTGATCAACATCGAAGCTGGTAAAACCACCGGCTCGGTGGTGGTCGATACCCCGGCCAATGACGTCTACAAAAACGGCAGCACCGTCAGCACCACCATCGAAAGCACCACGGGCGGCAACTTCGAGCAGTTGACCCCGAGCACGACGCCGGCGGTCACGACCATTACCGACTCGATCGATAACACCGGGCTGACACTCACCGCCGACAACACGATTACCGAAGGCGGCCAGATCACCTACACCGCGACGCTGACCAATCCGGCCGGCACCGCGATGAGCGTGACCCTGTCGAACGGCGCGGTGATCAACATCGAGGCCGGCAAAACCACCGGCAGCGTGGTGGTCGATACCCCGGCGAATGACGTCTACAAAAACGGCAGCACCGTCAGCACCACCATCGAAAGCACCAGCGGCGGCAATTTCGAACAGCTGACCCCAAGCACCACCCCGGCCGTTACGACCATTACCGATTCGATCGATAACACTGGGCTGACGCTCACTGCCGACAACACCATTACCGAAGGCGGTCAGATCACTTACACCGCGACGCTGACCAACCCGGCCGGCACCGCGATGAGCGTGACCCTGTCGAACGGCGCCGTCATCAACATCGAAGCTGGTAAAACCACCGGCTCGGTGGTGGTCGACACCCCGGCCAATGACGTCTACAAAAACGGCAGCACCGTCAGCACCACCATCGAGAGCACCACCGGTGGCAATTTCGAACAGCTGACTCCAAGCACCACCCCAGCCGTTACGACCATTACCGATTCGATCGATAACACTGGGCTGACGCTCACTGCCGACAACACCATTACCGAAGGCGGTCAGATCACTTACACCGCGACGCTGACCAACCCGGCCGGCACCGCGATGAGCGTGACCCTGTCGAACGGCGCCGTCATCAACATCGAAGCTGGTAAAACCACCGGCTCGGTGGTGGTCGACACCCCGGCCAATGACGTCTACAAAAACGGCAGCACCGTCAGCACCACCATCGAGAGCACCACCGGTGGCAATTTCGAACAGCTGACTCCAAGCACCACCCCAGCCGTTACGACCATTACCGATTCGATCGATAACACTGGGCTGACGCTCACTGCCGACAACACCATTACCGAAGGCGGTCAGATCACTTACACCGCGACGCTGACCAACCCGGCCGGCACCGCGATGAGCGTGACCCTGTCGAACGGCGCCGTCATCAACATCGAAGCTGGTAAAACCACCGGCTCGGTGGTGGTCGACACCCCGGCCAATGACGTCTACAAAAACGGCAGCACCGTCAGCACCACCATCGAGAGCACCACCGGTGGCAATTTCGAACAGCTGACTCCAAGCACCACCCCAGCCGTTACGACCATTACCGATTCGATCGATAACACTGGGCTGACGCTCACTGCCGACAACACCATTACCGAAGGCGGTCAGATCACTTACACCGCGACGCTGACCAACCCGGCCGGCACCGCGATGAGCGTGACCCTGTCGAACGGCGCCGTCATCAACATCGAAGCCGGTAAAACCACTGGCTCGGTGGTGGTCGATACCCCGGCCAACGACGTCTACAAGAACGGCAGCACCGTCAGCACCACCATCGAAAGCACCACGGGCGGCAACTTCGAGCAGCTGACCCCGAGCACCACCCCGGCGGTGACGACGATCACCGACTCGATCGACAACACCGGCCTGTCCCTGGCAGCCACCGGTTCGGTCACCGAAGGCGGGCAGATCACCTATACCGCCACCCTGACCAACCCGGCCGGCACCGCGATGAGCGTGACCCTGTCGAACGGCGCCGTCATCAACATCGAAGCCGGTAAAACCACTGGCTCGGTGGTGGTCGATACCCCGGCCAACGACGTCTACAAGAACGGCAGCACCGTTAGCACCACCATCGAAAGCACCAGCGGCGGCAATTTCGAACAGCTGACCCCAAGCACCACCCCGGCGGTTACGACGATCACCGACTCGATCGACAACACCGGCCTGTCCCTGGCAGCAACCGGTTCGGTCACCGAAGGCGGTCAAATCACTTACACCGCGACGCTGAGCAATCCGGCCGGCACCGCGATGAGCGTGACCCTGTCGAATGGCGCCGTAATCAACATCGAAGCTGGTAAAACCACCGGCTCGGTGGTGGTCGACACCCCGGCCAATGACGTCTACAAAAACGGCAGCACCGTCAGCACTACCATCGAAAGCACCAGCGGCGGCAATTTCGAACAGCTGACCCCAAGCACCACCCCGGCCGTTACGACGATCACCGATTCGATCGACAACACCGGGCTGTCCCTGGCAGCCACCGGTTCGGTCACCGAAGGCGGGCAGATCACTTACACCGCGACGCTGACCAACCCGGCCGGCACCGCGATGAGCGTGACCCTGTCGAACGGCGCCGTCATCAACATCGAAGCCGGTAAAACTTCCGGTTCCGTGGTGGTCGATACCCCGGCCAACGACGTCTACAAAAACGGCAGCACCGTCAGCACCACCATCGAAAGCACCAGCGGCGGCAACTTCGAGCAGCTGACCCCGAGCACGACGCCGGCGGTCACCACGATCACCGACTCGATCGACAACACCGGCCTGAGCCTGACGGCGAATGGTTCTGTGGTTGAAGGCGGCCAGATCACCTACACCGCCACCTTGAGCAATCCGGCCGGCACGCCGATGACCGTCACGCTCAGCAACGGTGCGGTGATCAACATCGAGGCCGGCAAAACCACCGGTTCCGTGGTGGTCGACACCCCGGCCAACGACGTCTATAAAAACGGCAGCACCGTCAGCACCACCATTGAAAGCACCAGCGGTGGCAACTTCGAACAGTTGACCCCAAGCACCACCCCGGCGGTCACCACCATCACCGATTCGATCGACAACACCGGCCTGACGCTCACCGCCAACAACACCATTACCGAAGGCGGCCAGATCACTTATACCGCCACCCTGACCAACCCGGCCGGCACCGCGATGAGCGTGACCCTGTCGAACGGCGCCGTGATCAACATCGAAGCCGGTAAAACGTCCGGCAGCGTGGTGGTCGACACCCCGGCCAACGACGTCTACAAAAACGGCAGCACCGTCAGCACCACCATCGAAAGCACCACGGGCGGCAACTTCGAACAGTTGACCCCAAGCACGACGCCGGCGGTGACCACCATCACCGATTCGATCGATAACACCGGCCTGACGCTCACCGCCAATAACACCATTACCGAAGGTGGCCAGATCACCTACACCGCGACCCTGAGCAACCCGGCGGGCACCGCGATGACTGTCACGCTGAGCAACGGCGCGGTGATCAACATCGAAGCCGGTAAAACCAGCGGCTCGGTGGTGGTCGATACCCCGGCCAACGACGTCTACAAAAACGGTAGCACCGTCAGCACCACCATCGAAAGCACCACCGGTGGCAATTTCGAACAGTTGACCCCGAGCACCACCCCGGCGGTCACCACCATCACCGACTCGATCGACAACACCGGGCTGAGCCTGACGGCGACCGGTTCGGTGGTTGAAGGCGGTCAGATCACTTACACCGCCACCCTGACCAACCCGGCCGGCACGCCGATGACCGTCACCCTGTCGAACGGCGCAGTGATCAACATCGAAGCCGGCAAAACCACCGGCAGCGTGGTGGTCGATACCCCGGCCAACGACGTCTACAAAAACGGCAGCACCGTCAGCACCACCATCGAAAGCACCAGCGGTGGCAATTTCGAGCAGCTGACCCCGAGCACCACCCCAGCCGTTACGACGATCACCGATTCGATCGATAACACCGGCCTGTCCCTGACGGCGACCGGTTCCGTGGCCGAAGGCGGGCACATCACCTACACCGCGACCCTGACCAACGCCGCCGGCACGCCAGTGACCGTGACCCTGAGCAACGGTGCAGTGATCAACATCGACGCCGGCAAAACCACCGGCACCGTAGTGGTCGACGCACCCAAAGACGACGTCTACCTCGACGCCGGCAAGGTCCAGGCAACGATCTCCACCGCCACCGGCGGCAACTTCGAGAACCTGGTCACCAGCAGCACACCTGCGGTCACCAACGTTACCGACACCATCGACACCTCGACGGTGAAACTGACCGCGACCGATTCGGCAGCCGAAGGCGGCACCGTCACCTACACCGCAACCGTCTCGGCGCCAGTCACCGGTTCGGCAGTGATCGTGACGTTGGCCAACGGCCAGACCATCACCATTCCAGTCGGCCAGTCCAGCGGCACCGCGACCACCACCGCGCCAAACGACGCGCTGGTTGGCCACACCCCGCTGACCAACGCGATTACCAACGTCAGCGGCGGCAACTACGAAAACCTGGTCGCCGACAAAACCCCGGTCAGCACCACCGTGACCGACACCGTCGACACCACCAACCTGACGCTGAGCGCAACCGGTTCCGTGGCTGAAGGTGGCCAGATCACCTACACCGCGACCCTGACCAACGCCGCCGGCACGCCAGTGACCGTGACCCTGAGCAACGGTGCAGTCATCAACATCGACGCTGGCAAAACCACCGGCACCGTAGTGGTCGACGCACCAAAAGACGACGTCTACCTCGACGCCGGCAAGGTCCAGGCAACGATCTCCACCGCCACCGGCGGTAACTTCGAGAACCTGGTCACCAGCAGCACACCTGCAGTCACCAACGTTACCGACACCATCGACACCTCGACGGTGAAACTGACCGCGACTGACTCGGCAGCCGAAGGCGGCACTGTCACCTACACCGCCACCGTCAGCGCGCCAGTGACCGGTTCGGCAGTGATCGTGACCCTGGCCAACGGCCAGACCATCACCATTCCGGTCGGCCAGTCCAGCGGCACCGCGACCACCACTGCGCCGAACGACGCGCTGGTCGGCCACACCCCGCTGACCAACGCCATCACCAACGTCAGCGGCGGCAACTACGAAAACCTGGTCGCCGACAAAACCCCGGTCAGCACCAGCGTGACCGACACCGTCGACACCACCAACCTGACGCTGAGCGCGACCGGTTCCGTGGCTGAAGGTGGCCAGATCACCTACACCGCGACCCTGACCAACCCGGCCGGCACCGCGATGACCGTGACCCTGAGCAACGGTGCAGTCATCAACATCGACGCTGGCAAAACCAGCGGTTCGGTGAACTTCGCCGCGCCGAAAGATGATGTCTACCTCGACGCCGGCTCGGTCAACGCCAAGATCACCGCCAGCACCGGTGGCAATTTCGAAAAACTGGTCACCAGCGATACCCCAGCGGTAACCAGCGTCACCGACACCATCGATAAAACCGAGGTCAGCATCAGCGGCAGCAGTCAGGTCACCGAAGGCCAGACTGCCAGCTACACCGTGACCCTGACGCACCCGGCGCAAACCGACGTGACGCTGAAGATCGTCTACAGCGGCACGGCCACCGACGGCTCGGACTTTACCGGTGTGTACACGGTGAAAATCCCGGCGGGTGCCAGCAGCGCCAGCTTCAATATCGCGACCATCGACGACAAGATCACCGAGCCTACTGAAAACATCGTGGTCAAGATCGACTCGGCCAGCGGTGGCAACTTCGAAAACCTGGTGGTCAGCAGCACCAATGGCAGCGTCAACACGTCAATCATCGACAACGATGCTCCGCCCGTCATCGACCTGGACGCCAACAACTCCAGCGGCGCGACCGGTGCCAATTACAACGTCACCTTCACCGAAGGCACCACCGGCCCGGGCGTATCGATTGGCGACACCGACCTCACGATCACTGACCCGGACAGCACCATGCTGACCGGCGCCACCATCGTGTTGACCAACCGTCAGCCGGGCGACTCGCTGAACCTGGGCAACAGCGTCAACGGCATCAGCATCAACGCCAACAGCAAGGATGGTTCGATCACCCTGACGCTGTCCGGCAATGCAACGCTGGCCGACTACATGCAGCAGATCAAGAACATCACCTTCACCAACAACAGTGAAGACCCGAGCACCACGCCGCGGACCATCACCGTGACGGTGACCGACGGCAGCAATTACTCCAACGTCGCCACCACCACCGTCAATGTGGTCGCGATCAACGATGCACCGGTCGCCACGGGTGGCGCTGTTACCGGCACTGAAGACACGCCGCTGATCCTCGGCTGGTCGAATTTCGGTGTGAGCGATGTCGACAGTCCTGCCGCCAGCCTGGGCGTGAAAATCACCCAGCTGCCGGGCGACGGCAAGTTGCAGTACCTGGACGGTTCGACCTGGAAAGACGTGGCCAACAACCAGACTTTCAGCAAGGCCGACATCGACGCAGGCAAGCTGCGCTTCATGCCTGATGCCAACGAATCCGGCACCAATGGCTACGGCGGCACCGGCGTGGGCAACCAACAGGCGGATTACGCACAAATCCAGTTCCAGCCAACCGACGGCCAACTGCTGGGCAGCACCGGCACGCTGAAAGTCGATATCACTCCCGTCGCCGATGCGCCAACACTCAGCATCGCCGACAACAGCGTGAACTCGACGGGCCTGATCAAGGAGGTCTGGACCGGTCTGGCCGGTCTCGGCACTAGCGGTAGTGGTGCGCCCGCTGAAACCCTGAAATCCGTGATCGATGCTGCCGGTACTCCGAACAGCAGCGGTACCGTGAACAACGTGCAGTCCGACAGCAACGTTGCAGCCGGCACAGCATCTAAAACTTCCGGGCTGATCTACCTCGAAGCCGGCAAGACCTACAGCTTCAGCGGTATCGCTGACGACAGTTTGCTGGTGACCATCGGCGGTAATAACGTGGCCGGTGCCACGTGGGGCGCGGGTGGCCAAATCTCCGGCTCGTTCACGCCGACCACCAGCGGCTACTACACCCTGGATATCTACCACCACAACCAAAGTGGCCCGGGCAGCTACGACGTCAACCTGTCGGTCAACGGCGCCCCGGCCATCGACCTGAGCAGCGCTGGCGTGCCGATCTACACGGGTGTCACCGACCTGATCAATGCTGGTGTGACGGTCTCCGACCTGCACGGCACCAATGGCGAAGGCTACTACGACGGCTACAAGCTCAACACCGGCGCCGAGGGCGGCAGCGTTCATCTGTCAAAAATCACCACCGCACTGACCGACACCGACGGCTCCGAAAGCCTGAGCGTGAAAATCGGCGGTATGCCGGCAGGTTCCGTGCTGAGCGATGGCGCGGGACATACTTTCACCGTAGCGACCACCGGTGAAGCAAATGTCACTGGCTGGAATCTCGGCAGCCTGACGCTCACGCCGCCACCGTACTTCAACGGCTCGATCAATCTGACGGTCACCTCGACTTCCACCGAGTCCCTAGGCGGCTCGGCACCAAGCATTGCGCAGATCCCGGTCACGGTTTACCCGGCGGTGTATAACGCGTCGGTCGGCACTTCAGGGGATGACAATATCGCCGGCTCTAACGGCAACGACATCATGATCGCCGACATCGGCGGGCTGACCGTGGTGCCAGGCACCAACTACAACATTGCGTTCATGGTCGACAGCTCGGGCAGCATGAGCGCCACCTCGATCAGCGCCGCCAAAGACTCACTGACATCGGTGTTCAACACCCTCAAGAACAGCCTGGGCGCCAGCACTTCGGGCACGGTGAATGTCTTCCTCGCGGACTTCGATACCCAGGTCAACAAGCAGATTGCGGTCAACCTGAACGACCCGAATGCCCTGACCCTGCTCAAGTCGGTGCTGGACTCTATGGCTTCCGGCGGCGGTACCAACTACGAAGACGTGTTCAAGACTACGGCCAACTTCTTCCAGAGCAGCATGGCCACCAGTAACAGCAACGCGACCAACCTGACGTATTTCATTACCGACGGAAAGCCAACGTACTATCAGTCCGGCGAGCAGACCAACCCGGCGTTGTACAGCGGTGGTGCGCAGCTGGATGACATCGTCACTACCAGCAACTACACGCTGGGGAACACGTTCTCCAAGTATCTGGACAACACGCACTACCTCTCAATCGGCACCGATGGTTCAACGACGCTGCAGACCTATACCGGCAACCGCTGGGTCAGCAAAGACCTGGGGATGCTCCACGCCCAGGGCGATGGCACCTATGAGTTGTCGAAACTGGCCGGAACGGGCTACAGCTCCGATAGCAGTACCACCAGCAACTCCAACGACAGCTTCGCGCTGCTCGGCAAGTTGTCGCAGGTCGAGGCCATCGGCCTGAACAGCGATGTCAGCCTCAGCGACCTGAAACCATTCGACACCGACGGCAAACCGCAAAGCAACATCGATCCGGCCAACCTGGCCAACTCGATCATCGGTCACACCGAAGCGACCATGCCGGGCGCCGATACGGTTAATGGCGGCGACGGCAACGACATCCTGTTCGGCGACCTGGTGAGCTTCAACGGCATTGCCGGTGAGGGCTACCAGGCCATGCAGGCCTTCGTGGCCCAGCAGACCGGCGTGGATCTCAGCAAAGTCACCACCAGCAACGTGCACCAGTACATCACCGAGCACTACACCGCGTTCGATGTGTCCGGCTCTCATGACGGTAATGACACGCTGCTGGGCGGTGCCGGTAACGACATCCTCTTCGGCCAGGGTGGCAACGACATCCTCGACGGCGGCAAAGGCAATGACATCCTGCTGGGCGGTACGGGTAACGACACGCTGATCGGCGGTCAGGGCAACGACATTCTGATTGGCGGATCGGGTGCCGATACCTTCGTCTGGAAGGCCGGCGACACCGGTAACGATGTGATCAAGGACTTCAAGGCCAGCGAAGGCGACCGGATCGACCTGCGGGATCTGTTGCAGGGCGAAAGCGGCAGCACCATCGACAACTTCCTGAAAATCAGCACGGTTGAAGGTGTGTCGACGTTGCAGGTCAGCTCCGAAGGCAAGCTTAACGCGGCCGGCGGCGTGGCCAACGCTGATGTGACGATCAAACTGGAAGGCAATAACTGGTCCGGTCAGAGCATCAACTCGCTGATCGCCGGTAGCGACCCGACCATCAAGATCGACCACAACAACACCTGATCAAGCCCCTGACGGCCGCTCGTAATGAGCGGCTGTCACGGTGCTGTCAGTCGCCAGCGGGTGACGATTTCGTCGTGGCACCGCATACTCGTACGCGTTGGCCTATCCTGCTGACAGCACGACGCGGGTTCATTCATGAGGGATTTTCGATGTTCTACGTGCAACGCGATGCGCAAGGCCAGTTGGTGCGCGTGGAAGCGACGGCTTACGCGGAGGCTACAGAAACGCTGCCCTCCGATCACCATGAAATCCAGGCCTGGTACGCCAACGAAGTGATGGAGACCAGCCTCAAGCAGCTCAAGCAAAGCGACCTGGAGATGATCCGGGTACTCGACGACCTGATTCAGGTGCTGACCAGCAAAGGGGTGATTCGCGTCACCGACCTGCCAGCAGCCGCGCAAGCCAAACTGATGGACCGGACCCAGGCCCGCGAAGCGCTGGGTGGTTTGAGTCACTTGATTGATGAAGATGAAGGCGGGTTGATCTAACCCCCACAACGCCGCTCGGTCCCACGCTCCCGCGTGGGCACGCCTCAATGGACGCTCTGCGTCCGCTTCTGCATGTGACGCAAAGCGTCACGGGCTGCATTCCCACGCAGAGTGGGAACGATCAAGCCTTACTGCCAACGCTTCGGCTCACCAAACAACTGCCCTTGCACGCCGTACACACCCATCTCGCGAATCACCCGTAACTCCCCTTCAGTCTCCACTCGCTCGGCAATCAACGGCAAATCGATGCTGTGGGCGGCGCGCTGGATGGCTTCGATGAACAGACGCTTATCGCTTTCCTGATCAATGGCACGGATGTAACTGCCATCGATTTTCAGATAGGCCAGTCCCAGCCGCGCCAGGTTGCCGATCATGCTGAAGCGACCGCCAAAGCGCTGCAGGCTCAGGGAGAAGCCCAGCTCACGCAGACGACGGGTCAGCTGTTCGAGCACGGCCTGATCAGGTAATTGCTCTTCGCCAATCTCCAGGGTCAAGCGTGGTCCCAGACTGGAATGCTCGCGCAGGATTTCGAAGACTTTATTCAGGGCTTGCGGATCCGCCAGGGTGGCGGCGGACAGGTTCAGCGCCAGCGAGTCTTCATGGCCCGCCATCTGCGCCAACACCCGTTCCAGCATCAGACGGTCCAGCCGCGCGGTCCAGCCAAAACGCTCCAGCCACGGCAGGAAGCGCCCGGCAGGGATGGTCTGGCCCTGCTCATCGAGCAAGCGCGAGAGCACTTTGTAATGCAGCACCAACTGCGTGTCCTGACTGGCCACGACCGGTTGGAAGTACAACTCGAATCGCTGCTGATTCAGTGCCTGATCGAGCAAGGTATGCCACGCATGGTGATCGTCGCCGACAATGGCCGCTGCGCCGTGATCCAGGCACGCCCAGTTCACCTCGCCCTCGGCTTCCGCCTGTGACAACGCCTGATCCGCCAGGCTCAACACCGCCTGCGGTGTGTCGCCATGGGCAAACGGCGCCAAACCGATCGACGCCACCGACGCCACATCAGTCGCCCCGGTTGCGTACAGACTGGCCAGCGCGCTGTCCAGGCTCTGCGCCAGTTGCAGCGCCTCTTCGCGCACCAGACCAGGCGCCAGCACGGCAAATTCACCACCGCGAATACGCGTCACCAGGTTCTGGGTTTCCGGGAATCTGGCGCACTCACGCGACAATTGCTCACCGACCGACCGCAGCAACTGGTCGGTGCGTTGACCGCCAAGACGCTGGTTCAAACCGGCCAGGTCCTTGACCCGCAACAGCAACAGATAACCCGAACTGGCCTGCTCCGGGTTGCTTACCCGGGCGTTCAATTGCATCTCGAAATAACGCCGGTTAGCCAATCCCGTCAGGGTGTCCTGATAGGACTCGACCCGCAGTTTTTCACTGCGCTCAGCCTGCTCCTGAAACAACGCCTTGAGTTTCTCGACCATCTGGTTCATCGCCTGCACCACGCGCCGCAGTTCCGGGGTACGCGGCAGCTCGGGCAGGCTGAGAAACTCGCGACGGGCGATGGCGTGGGATTGCTTGACCATGTAATCCAGCGGTTTCAATTGTCGACGCAGTAACAGTGCGCCGAGTACCGCGCTTAACGCGCCGCAGATCAGCAACCATCCCAGACTGCCCAGAGCGCTCTGCCAGAGCTTGGCCACGGCGAACATCGGGTGGCTGATGACCTCGACCCTGGCCGCCTGTTCCCAGCCACGGCTGACCAGCGCATCACCGCCAGCAGGTTCCAGAGCGATCAATTTGACGAACCAGCCGGGCACGCTGCTGACTTCCGGAATGCCACTGCGCTCGACGATGGCTTTGTCGGTTTTGAGGTCGACCACGCGAATACTCGCGTAATAACCGCTGTCGAAGATCGAGCTGACCATCAGCTCGACCATCGCCGGGTCATCGATGCTCGGCGTCAGCGAAAGCGCCAGCGCGGTCGCTGCGTCCTGCGCATGGGAGCGCAACTGATTGACGTACTGGGTCCGCGAACTCTCCAGGCCGACCATGAAGCTGCCACTGAAGGCGACGACCAGGAACAGACAGATAGCGATCAACAGTTGTTTGAACAAAGACATCTAAGCGCATGCTCCTAGTGAGTCGTCTCGACCGGAAATCCTTCGGCCTGCATTTTCTTCAACACATCCTGCCAACGGGACAGACGCTTGGTGTCACCGACTTTTTTATTGCCCTTGGCGCCCGGCAACCAAAGCCCTTCGGCATTGAAGGAGTAGACCGGCAGCAAATCGGTGCGCTGGCTGGCCGGCTGGATCGCATCCATCAGGCTGTCGAGTACCAACGGCATGGCGTCCGGGCTTGAATAGTAGGTCAAGACCATGTGCGCGCGATTCTGGCGCAGGGCCTTGACGTAAGTGATGCGCAATTTGTCACTGGAAACCCCAAGATGGCGCAGGCTGAAATACTTGGCGATCGCATAGTCCTCACAATCGCCAGCACCCTTCCACAAGGCTTCGATCGGTGTCGCCCAGTAGTCCTCGACGTGCCACAGGTCGATGTCTTCCACGTAATGCATCTGCTTGTTGAAGAACAGGTTGACCACATTGAGCTGTTCCGGCTCCGGAGTTTGCTTCTGTGCCGCCAGCAGGTGTTGCCAGGCATCGATTCGTTGCTTGCCTTCACCCAACGGCCCGTACAATGTTTCGGCCCGGCGGCTGATCAGCGAAAAATCCCAATCGGCATGCAGACCGCCCAGCAAGACGCCAGCAATCAGCAGTGCTGAACACAACCAGCGCAGGGGCCGAGGGAGAGCGAAACGTGCCTGCAATGCAGTGAGTCCAAAGGGCGGTTGGAAATCGATGGATGGTGAAGCCTTGATGGATAAAAGACAATGGCACGGTGCAATCACCGCGAGCACGCTAAACTTGAGAAAGCGCAAGCAGTTGAAAAAAACGTAGCCAGTGATGCTCTGTTCGGTGGCAATGCCAGTGGCATAAAACTAACGGAAACTGATTTGTTTTGCCGGTTTGACAACCAGCAAGGCAGTCACTAGTGTGCATTGGATCCAATATTTTTCATTTTAATCAGGGTGCGTTGTCGTGACACAGAAGCCCAACCCTTTAAGTACTATCCCGGTCAGCGGCCCAATCCCCGCTCACCTTGCGCGATCGGTGATCGAGGAAACCCTGCGCTCGGCGATTCTCGACGGCCGTTTGCCTTGCGGTACCGCGCTGCGCCAGCAAGACCTGGCCGACCTGTTCGGTGTCAGTCGCATGCCGGTGCGCGAAGCCTTGCGCCAGCTCGAGGCGCAATCACTGCTGCATGTTGTCGCACACAAAGGCGCGGTTGTCGCACCATTGGTCGAAGGTGACGCCGCCGAAACCTATGCCCTGCGTATCCTGCTGGAGTCCGAGGCCCTGCGCCTGTCGATCCCGCTGCTCGACGACGAAGATTTTGCCGAGGCCGAGCGTTATATCGACGACCTCGAAACACAGACCGATTATGCCGAGATCGGCAGGCTTAACCGTTTGTTCCACATGACGCTATACCGCAAGGCGCCCAACCGCAGGCTCCTCAGCCTGGTGGAAGGCGGTCTGTGGGAAGAGGAACGCTTTCTGCGCTTCAACCTTGAAGCCATGGGGCTCGGCAAGCTGTCCCAGGAAGATCACCGTGACCTGCTGCTCGCTGCACAAGCCCGAGACATCGCGCTAACCGTAACAAAGCTTCAGAACCACCTGAACCGGGGTGTCGAGGTCATCACGCGTTACCTGAACAGCCTTGAACCTCAGGGCAAGAAATCATCGACGTGAATCGTACAAGAAAAGCCGTGCACACCCGGAACACTCCATGGCTGACCGTGATCAGCGCCAGCCAGACGACGGACGTCAGGCTGATCTGCTTCGGCGAAGCTGGTGCCGACCCCGAGCAGTTCAGCAGTTGGACTCAAGCGCTGAGCGAGCACATTGAACTACTCGCGTTCAGGCTTCCCGGCCATGACAATCCGCAGAACCGGACTCGCTACGAACAATGGCCACCGCTGCTGGTCGACGCCTTTGCGGCGCTACAACCTTACTTGTCCGAACCCCATGCGCTGTTTGGCCATGGCCTGGGCGCAATTCTGGCCTACGAGCTGGCCAAGTTGAGTGAAACCCACTGCCCGGGGCAAACCCGTCACTTGTTCATTTCCGGTTGCCGTAGCCCGGATACCCGACCCGCCTCTGCGCCGCAGCATAGTCTGCCGAACATCCGGCACAGTTATGCACCCTCAAGCCCAGGTGCGCTTCTCGATGCAACAGCCAGCGATCAACTCGCCGCCTTCGAAGCACTGATACACAGTGACTTGAAACTGCTCGAGTCCTGGGCCGACCCTTCCAGTCGCAGCCTGCACATCCCGATGACTGCTTTCTACGGCAGCGACGATCCGCTGGCCCCCCTTGAAAGCATGGTCAATTGGTGCGAATTCACTCGCCGTGAATTCGAACTGATAGAAATGACCGGTAATCATTTTTTCACCACCACTCAGCGCCATCGTCTGCTGCAGATTATCAACACCCATCTGGGCCTGCTCAGCGAGTAAGCACCTGACGCCTGCGCCATGAGGCACAGGTTCTCGAGAAGCGCTGGCGACACCAATCCCTTCTTCCCCCCCTGAAAACCCCTGCCCCTCCCTGCGCCAGTGATAGCAGTACTGGTTTTTTGGGCTCACTCTTGGCTTGCCGACTAAAAAAGGACGAGCGGCGTGTAAATCTGCCTGCACAGCCCTCGCGTGATGGACGAACAAAAGGAGGCTTGCCAAAGGACGGGAAGAGATGGGCCGTGCCCTCCTCCTGCCCACCACATCAAAAAAAACATCAACTCCCCAGATACAAAGTTGCTCCGAGTGAGGCATTCACTCATTTAAATTCTGACTTATATAAGCCGGAAGGAACAACTTCATCCCAATAAAACTTAATCCAGAAGTTTTATCGAAACTTGTCGCGCCAAAAAAAATACACTTGACAAATATTATAAAAAACACTTGCCCGCTACTTGTTTCATGTATTAATTTTTCTCCGCCGACAACTTCAAGCTCCCGCGTACTTGTCGGCACGGTCAATGCCAAGGTCTGTAAGACTTATCTCGGCATCTGACCGCCAAGCACCATCGACACACGCAACGCCTTGCCTGGCAAGGTCCGCCAACGCCATGAACTGCATCAACGTTTGTTTGAGGTACTTGTTCGCCTATTAAAAAGATCAGGCCGCACCGTGTTTGAACTCGCCTAATAAACCTCTGCCAATCGAACAACTTAACTCACAACTTATAGGTCTCTCATGAAACCCAATAAAGCACTTCTCGACCAAAAAAAAGCAGCCCTGAGCGCTCACCCTATCTTTGCCGAGATCCATTCACTGTCAATACTTCAACGCTTTATGGAAACCCATGTATTTGCTGTATGGGACTTCATGTCACTGACCAAACGCCTGCAACAGGAACTCACGTGCGTGCAGCTGCCCTGGCTACCGCCCCAAGACCCTCAAGCGGCGCGCCTGATCAACGAAATCGTCCTTGGCGAAGAGTCCGATGACCGACTCGATCACGGTCACTACAGCCATTTCGAGTTGTACCTGGATGCGATGCGCGAAATCGGCGCCAGCACGGCGGCCGTGGAGCGCTTCGTCGCCCTGCAAAAGGAAGGCGTGAGCTACGACGTCGCCCTGCAAAGCGTGGACGTCGACCCGGCCGCATCGAACTTCGTCCGGCACACCTTGCACACCGCGCTGTATGCGCCGGGGCACAGCGTTGCCGCAGCGTTTTTGCATGGCCGTGAAAGCGTCATTCCACAGATGTTCCAACGCATTCTCGACGATTGGGGCATAGGCATCGAACAGGCGCCGACCTTTCGTTACTACCTGGAGCGGCACATCGAAGTCGACTCCGAAGACCACGGCCCCGCCGCCGAAACACTCCTGGAACGCTTGGTCGATGGCGATCCGCAACGACAAGAAGACGTCTATGCCGCAGCCATCGCCGCTGTGGAAAGCCGTATCGCACTGTGGGACGGCTTGCGCCTGAGCATGCGTGAATCAGTCGCCGAGGTGAGCGCATGAACGCCGCCGACTACCAATCCTTCGCCGACGCCTGGGAAAACCGCGCGACTATCCGTACACGTCCGCGGCGCATGGTCGAAAACGACGACAAACTGATCTATCCCTTGAGCCGCCAACCGCTGGTACTGAGCGAAACCTTTGTCCGCGAATGCCCGGAACAACGCGACTTCGCATTGGTGCAGACGCTCTACAAGTTCATCAACGACGTGGTGATTTTCGAAACCGAAATCGTCGACAAGACCGCCCGCAGCATCGCCAAGAATCGCTTCGCCGTGCCCTTCCCGTTCGCCTGTCGCTATGACGCCATGACCGTGGTGGTGGATGAGGATTACCACGCGCTGGTGGCGATGGATTTCATGCAGCAGACCGTGGCCATGACCGGCATCACGCCGATCGAACTGCCGCATGAAATCGAGCTGAGCCGGGCAATTCCTGCAGCGTTGGCGCTGGCCCCGGAACATCTGCGCAGCGCCGTTGAGCTGATCTGCGTGGCCATCGCGGAAAGCACCGTGACCAACGACGTCGCGGCATTCGCCAAGGACGACACGGTCAAGCAATCGATCAAGGGCCTGATGGCTGATCACTTGCTCGACGAGGGCCGCCACTCGGGGTTCTGGTCACGGCTGGTTCGGATCTATTGGCACTCGGCTAACGAAGACGACCGCCAACTGATCGCGAAGATTCTGCCGGTATTCATCACTCACTACCTGACTAACGACATTCAGAAATCGTTCGATTTCCGGTTGATCGAACACCTGCACATCAGCGATGCCGCCAAGGCCGCACTCAAAAGCGAAGTGGCAGGCCTGGCCTTCCCGATCAATCGCCATCACCCGCTGGTTGCCAACATCGTGCGGTTTTTCCGCAGCAGTTCGCTGCTCGATTCACCGTGCGTGCAAGACGCCTTGAGCGACTACCTGATCTAGCCGAGGAGAACATCATGAGACGTCTCGACATTCTGCTCATCGGTCAAAGCCAGGCCTTGAATGAGCTGGCGCTGGAGCTGGAACAACACGGCCATACGCTGACGCGATTGAGCGACAGCCACACCCTGAGCGAACAACCGGTCGGTAACGCCGAGCTGCTGATCGATGACGGCAGCCTGGCCATTCCGGCGCAACGTCTGCGCGACCAGGGCGAGTGCGCACAACTGAGCGTGCGCCTGGGCCTGGGACCTGAAGACGCCAGCGGTCTGCCGCCTATCGACGTGCTGTGCCGCTACATATCGAGCGGCGACCAGCGACTGATCGCTCGCGTCCCCGTCGCCGACGAAGCCTCTGGTAATGGCCAGGCGCTGCTCCTGAGAGTCATCGCTGAATTGGTTGACCGCGTGGCGCTTGAGGTCAGCCGTTTTTCCCGCGATGCCGAGTACTTCACGCAAGCTGCAACGGCCACGCCCGGTCGTCATCAGCGTGAAGAAAGCTTGTTGACGCTGGAGAGTCTGGCCTATGCCCACCGGCTAAACCTCAACGCGCAACCGCAGCTGCTGCAACTCGGGCAAATCCCGATGATCGAGCGGCTCGAACAGAGTTTCAAAACCTTCCGTGAACGCCCGGCGCTGCACATTGCCGGTGAGGTGCTCAGCTATGGCGACTTGTACGCCCGGAGCCTGGCAATCCAACAACGGCTGCTGCCATTGATCGAGCAGCACCGGGCGGTTGAGGGACCGGTGGTCGTGGGTATTTGCCTGCCGAAATCCAGTGCATTGTTCGCCGGCATTCTGGCGATCCTCGGCAGTGGCGCGGTGTACCTGCCACTCGAACCCAGCCATCCGCTGCAACGTCAGCAGTACATCCTGGAGAACGCTGGCGCCGTGCTGTTGTTGCACGATGGCCAGCACCCATTAAGCGACGAGATGCCCGGGCTCGACATCACTGGCATCGACGCCCGCGAGGCAAATCCCTGCTTGCCGTTGATGCGCCTGCGTCCCGGCAGCCAGGCGCCGTGCATGGCGCTCTACACGTCGGGCACCACCGGTCATCCCAAGGGCGTGTTGCTCAGCCAGAACAATCTGGGGCACTTCACCGCGTGGTATGCCGATTACGTCGGGCTGACGGAGCGGAGTCGGGTGTTGCAGTTTTCATCGCTGAGTTTCGACTCCTCGTTGATCGATATTTTTCCGGCGCTGATCCAGGGCGCCGAGCTGATCGTACCCAACGACGACCAGCGTCGTGACCCGCTGCAACTGGTCGAGTTGATCCGTCATCATCAGCTCAGCCACGCGTTTTTGCCGCCAGCGCTGCTGAGCATTCTGCCGCTGGATCAGTTGCGCGACCTTGCACATGTGATGACCGGGGGCGACGTCTGCGAACCCCATGTGATCAAACAGCTGACCCAGCAAGGCAAGCTCTACAATCTGTATGGCCCGACCGAAGCCACAGTGCTGATCACCGCCCGACAATTGCAAGTCGGTGATAGCAATCGCAGCCTCGGGGCACCGATTGCCAACAGCCAGGTGCTGATCCTCGACGAGAACTTTCAGCCCGTGGCCGAGCAGACCGTCGGTGAGCTGTACATCGTCGGCCCGGGGGTGTGCCTGGGCTATTTGAACAACCCGCAGCAGACCGCCGAGCGCTACCTGCAATTGCCCTTGCCGGGCGGCCAAAGTTTGCGTGCCTATCGCACCGGCGATATGGCGAAGTGGACCGCCGACGGCATCGAGCTCTGTGGACGACGAGACAATCAGGTGAAGATCCGCGGCTATCGGGTCGAACCGGAGGAGATCGAACGCTGCTTGCGCGACAGTCAGTTGTTCCGCCAGGTGGCCGTAGTGATCGACAGTCATCGAAGGATTCTGGCGTTCCTCGCACAACCCCAGGAAGACCAGCCAGGCGCAGCGCGCGAAGCGCTGAAAGCTCACGCCCAGCAGTTCTTGCCGGACTACATGCAGCCCATCGCCTGGACTGAGTTGGCGAACATGCCTTTTGCCAGCAACGGTAAAGTCGATCGCCGGGCGCTGCTGGCGATGCCGGTCAGTGTCCTCGAAAACCTTCAGCGTCGGTTACCCGAGTCCGCCGACGAGGCGCAACTGCTGGAGCTCTGGGCCGATCTGCTGGAGTTGCCGGCAGGCGACATTTCCACCGACGAAAACTTCTTCAATCTGGGCGGGCACTCGATCCTGTTGTCGCGCATGTTGCTGCAAATACGCGAGCAGTTCGGACGCAGCATCTCGATCAACCGCTTCATCGAAGTCCCGACCATCGCCAGGCTGGCCACGCTGGTCAGAGGTTCTGTCGGTGAAGAAGTGCTCAGCGAAAAAGCCCTGGCCGATGCCTTCCGCGAGCTCGATGTACAGCCCTTGCCGGTCAGCCGAATGGGCGATGTGCACAAGGTCATCGTTACCGGCGCCAACAGCTTCGTCGGCGTGCATATCGTCGAAGCGCTGCTGGCCTGGGGCGCCAGCGAAGTCGCGTGCCTGGTGCGTGACGGTGCCGGGCAAAGTGCTGCGCAGCGCTTCGCCGAATCGCTGCGTGAGAACCGTCTGGAGCATCTGGACCTGACTCGGGTGCGGGTCTACGCAGCGGACATCACGCAACCGGCACTGGGCCTGACGCCGGAGGTATATGAGCGGCTGGATCGGGAGTTCGGCGCGTTGGTGCACAACGCCGCCAACGTCAACCACGTACTCGATTACGAGTCGTTGGCACGGGATAACGTCGAGCCGATTTTCGAGTGCTTGCGGCTCTGCGAAGGGCGCAGCAAGAAGATCTTCAATTTCGTCTCCACACTGTCGGCCTCCAGCACCATCGACGCCGAGGGGCGAGTGCTCGAACAACCCGCCGCGCAGACTCCGCCGATCTACATCAAGAACGGCTACAACCTGTCCAAATGGGTCGGCGAACGGATCCTCGAGCGTGCTCGCGAGCGCGGGGTGCGGGTCAACCTCTACCGACCAGGCAACATCAGTTTCAACAGCCTCACCGGCGTCTGCCAGCCGCACAAGAACCGTCTGATGCTGATGCTCAAAGGCTCGATCCAGCTCGGCCAGGTGCCGGAGTTCGCACTGAACTTCGACTTGATGCCGGTGGACTTCCTCGCCCGCTTCATCGCCTTTCACGCCAGCCGTTATCAGCCCGAACAGGCGGTGTTCAACCTGCACAACCCCGAACCGCTGAGCTGGGACGCCTACGTCGCTTCGTTCCGCGAGGCCGGCCGCGAGTTTCAAATGGTCAGCGTCGCCGACTGGCAACAGCAACTGGGTCGGGTCGACAGCGATAACGCGTTGTTTGGCGTGCTGGGTTTCTACCTCAACGGCTTCGAGGAGGACATCGGCGACATCTCGATGATCGGCCACGCCAATGCCCAGGCCGGTGTGCAGCAAATGGGCACGCACTACCCGCAAAAGTCTCCGGCGCTGCTGCGTCGCGGCTGCGACTACCTGAAAGAAATCAACTTCATCTGATTCACCACCCGTAGAAATGGAGCAAGACCATGAGCACTCTGCAACCCGATACCCTGATCAAAAACCCGCACGGCTGCCACGTTGTGTCGTCGGTGGAAATACCCGCCGAGGCGTCGCGGGTTTGGGAAGTGGTCGGCAACTTCGCCGGCTTCGACAAGTTCATCCCGGCGCTGTCGCACATCGAGATGACCGGCGAAGGTGTGTCGTCGCTGCGCAAGAAGTTCTTCAAGGACGGCAACCTGGTCGTCGAACAACTCAACTCCCGCGACGACCAGGCGCTGAGCATGACCTGGACTACCGTCTACAACACCTTGGGCGTTGGTCAGTTGTGGGCTGCCATGAGTGTCGAGCCCCTGAGCGCCGGCAAGTCGCGCGCAACCTGGACCATCATCGCAGAACCCGCCCAGGGCGGCGCAGAAGCAATGCCGGGGTTCAAGGACTTCGTGCAGGGGTTTGCCGATGACTCGATGAGCAACGCGCGCAATTTGTTTGCGTAGGGAATTTTCGCCATAAAAAAACGCGATGAGTCAGACCGACTTCATCGCGTTTTTTTGCATCCATGCAACGGTTTAAATCTTGAAGCTATCTACCAGTTGCTTCAGGCGGTTGGCCTGCAGCGACAAGGCATCGCAATCCTTCAATGTTTCGTTGAGGTTGGCCACGCCCTGCTGGTTCAGCAGGTTGATCTGATTGATGTCACCGTTCAGGGTTTCCACCACTGCCGTCTGCTCTTCCGTTGCGGCCGCAACCGACTGGTTCATGCCGTCGATTTCGGTGATCCGCTGGGTCACGCTGATCAACCGCGCACCGGCCTGATTCGCCACTTCGACGCTTTCCTCACTGGATACCTGGCTGGCATTCATGGTCGATACCGCTTCACGCGAGCCGACCTGCAATGAGGTGATCATCTTGTGAATCTCCTCTGCCGACTCCTGAGTGCGATGGGCCAGGTTGCGCACTTCGTCCGCCACCACCGCGAAACCACGTCCGGCTTCACCCGCCCGCGCCGCTTCGATGGCCGCGTTGAGAGCCAGCAAGTTGGTCTGCTGCGAGATGCCTTTAATCACATCGAGGATGTGCCCGATGTTGTCGGTGCTGGCGTTCAGGGTTTCAATCTGGGTGCACGACAGGCTGATTTTTTGCGACAACTCGGTCATCGCCAAAATCGTTTGTTCCACCACCTGACGACCGTCGTCAGCTTGCTCACTGGCACCGCTGGCGTGTTGCGACGCGTCCGCTGCGTTACGGGCAATCTCCTGAGTGGCCGCACCCAGTTGGTTGATCGCTGCCGCCACGCTATTGGTCCGTGCGCTTTGCTCATCAGAGCCGATGATCGAAGCATTCGACGACGCCATGACCCGTTGCGACAGGTCATGTACCTGGCGCGTGGCCGACGACACTTCGGAAATCGACGCGTGAATCCGCTCCACGAACTGGTTGAAGGCACCGCCCAATTCACCAAACTCGTCTTTGCTTTCCACCGCCAGACGGCGAGTCAAATCGCCTTCGCCTTGAGCGATGTCCTGCATCGCACGGCCCATGGTGGTCAGTGGACGCATCAGCACTTGAATCAACAGACTCAGCAGCACGGCAATTGCGGTCACCGCGATGAACATCGCAATCAGTGCCGACGTGCGGAATTTGCTCAGTGGCGCATAAGCCTTATCCCTATCGATCGTCAGGCCGATGTACCACTCAGCATTCGGCAAGCCGGTAACCGGGGTAAAGGACAGGATGCGCGCCTGCTTGTTCAGGAGCACTTCCTGATTCCCCCGCTCGATGCGTACGTTCGAGCCTGGGTAGATGTCCTTGAGGTTCTTCATCACCTGGTCTTTGTCCGGGCTGACGATCACCTGGCCGTCAGCACTGACCAGGAACGCATGACCGATACCACCGAAGTCCACCGAGTTGATGATCTTCACCAGGGTTTCCAGACTCAGGTCACCACCGACGACGCCAAGCAGTTCACCGTTCTTCTTCACCGGCATGGCGATCGTCACCACCAGCCCGCCAACAGCGGCCATGTAGGGCGGCGTGAGCATGGTTTTGTCGGCAGCTACGGCCTGCTTGTACCAAGGGCGCTGACGTGGATCGTAACCATCGGGCATTTTGGCGTCAGGACGTTGGGTAAACACGCCATTGGACTGACCGACGTAGGTGAACTGGAAATTCGAGGTGAAGGCCGGCTGATCGACCAGCCCGGCAAAGTCTGCGTTGGCGCCTTGGTGCGCGACGTTCTGGGAGAGGTTTTCCAGTACCAGGATTCGCCCACTCAGCCAGTTCTGGACGCTGCTGGCCGTCAGATCGCCGGCTTGCTGGACGGAGGAGTCGAGGTTTTGCTGGATGGTATTCCGCTGCAGGTAGTCGTTGTACAAAGTGAACAACGCAAAAGCCAGAACCACTACGCCTGAAGCGGCCAAAAGGATTTTATGGCTGAACTTGAGATTCATTTCATGGGACTTCTTATGCAAGGAGTGGGGATGCGTTCCGGGTGCAACATTCCATGTGACGCCGTAGACCGTTCTAAGGCGGCTCTACTTTGGTGCACGCATGTCTCACCAGTCTTTCGGCACAGATCCGAGAAAACTTAGGCTTTTATGCAAAACGCACGTCTTTCCCTGCATGAACCCGCTAAATGGCGTGCTAGAGCTTTCAACCTACGTTTTTTTGATGACGCTTGATCATGCAGCACAGGCGCTCTGCACCAATCATCGCGCAGGAGGGCGAGGCGGCAGGGTCTTCACGGGGAGCTTGAAGCCTTTAGCGGCCTCTGAAATGACAAAACCCCTGTCTGCGTAAGCAGACAGGGGTTTCGGAATTCAATCTTGACGATGACCTACTCTCACATGGGGAAACCCCCACACTACCATCGGCGATGCATCGTTTCACTGCTGAGTTCGGGATGGGATCAGGTGGTTCCAATGCTCTATGGTCGTCAAGAAATTCTGTGACCAGCCCGTATGAAGCATACGTGCCGGCAAAATTGGTGACTTCTACTTAAAACAAAACCCCAACTGCTTTCGCAATTGGGGTTTCGGAATTTAATCTTGACGATGACCTACTCTCACATGGGGAAACCCCACACTACCATCGGCGATGCATCGTTTCACTGCTGAGTTCGGGATGGGATCAGGTGGTTCCAATGCTCTATGGTCGTCAAGAAATTCGGGTACTGAGTCGTGACCTGTTGGTCTCGCTTCAGCAAATTGGGTATGTGATAGATCTCGGTGTTTGTGAGCAGCTCGAACTTTCGGTTCGTTTCGTCTTCACACACCGCAATCTGGCTCTTCTCTCGAAGCATGCAGATTGCTTGGGTGTTATATGGTCAAGCCTCACGGGCAATTAGTATTGGTTAGCTCAACGCCTCACAGCGCTTACACACCCAACCTATCAACGTCGTAGTCTTCGACGGCCCTTCAGGGGACTCAAGGTCCCAGTGAGATCTCATCTTGAGGCTAGTTTCCCGCTTAGATGCTTTCAGCGGTTATCTATTCCGAACATAGCTACCCGGCAATGCCACTGGCGTGACAACCGGAACACCAGAGGTTCGTCCACTCCGGTCCTCTCGTACTAGGAGCAGCCCCTCTCAAATCTCAAACGTCCACGGCAGATAGGGACCGAACTGTCTCACGACGTTCTAAACCCAGCTCGCGTACCACTTTAAATGGCGAACAGCCATACCCTTGGGACCGGCTTCAGCCCCAGGATGTGATGAGCCGA
>NZ_CP012830.1:1357500-2427500 GCF_001307155.1 Pseudomonas fluorescens | reverse complement strand
CAGCTTCTTTAAAAGCAGCAACGGCGGCAGCCTCAAGACCCAGCACTCGCTGCAAAACCTCAAGCGTGTGCTCGCCTAATAGAGGAGGGGCGCTACGGTACTCCACCGGCGTCTCGGACAAGCGAATGGGACTGGCAACCTGCGGCACCAACCCAGCCAGCGCATGAGGAAGCTCGATCGCCAAACCGCGCGCCTTAACCTGCGGATCGGCAAATACCTGCGACAGATCGTTGATCGGCCCGCACGGCACACCCGCCTGCTCCAGCTGCGCCACCCACTCGGCAGTGGTCTTGAAGACCGTAGCCTGACGAATCAGCGGAATCAGCACCGCACGATTCGCAACACGGAGCTTGTTCGTCGCGAACCGTGGATCATCCGCCCACTGCGGCTGACCAGCCACTTCGGCGAACTTGCGGAACTGCCCATCATTCCCCACCGTCAGGATGAAATCACCATCCGCGGTCGGGAAGTCCTGATAGGGAACGATGTTCGGGTGAGCATTACCCAAGCGCTTGGGAGCTATGCCGGTAGTCAGGTAATTCATCGCCTGGTTAGCAAGGCACGCCACCTGAACGTCCAACAACGCCATGTCGATGTGTTGACCACCACCCTCATGCTCCCGATGCGCCAATGCCGCCAGGATCGCCACTGTCGAGTAGAGCCCTGTCAAAATGTCTGTCAGCGCTACACCGACCTTCACCGGCCCGGCACCCTCATCACCTTCAGGGCGCCCGGTCAGGCTCATCAAGCCGCCGAGCCCCTGGATCATGAAATCGTAGCCCGCACGCTTGGCATAAGGTCCGGTCTGGCCAAAGCCGGTGATCGAGCAATAGATCAGATCAGGATTGATCGCCTTGAGGGTTTCGTAGTCCAGCCCATAAGCGGCCAGACCACCGACCTTGAAATTCTCGATCAGGATGTCGGACTGTGCTGCCAGCTCACGAACCAGACGCTGACCTTCGGCCTGAGTAAAGTCGATAGTCACTGACTGCTTGTTGCGATTAGCCGACAAGTAATAAGCGGCCTCGCTGGTGTTCTCGCCGTAAGCATCCTTAAGGAACGGCGGCCCCCAAGCGCGAGTGTCATCGCCATTGCCCGGGCGCTCGACCTTTATAACCTCGGCGCCGAGATCCGCGAGGATCTGGCCGGCCCAAGGTCCGGCCAGTACTCGTGATAAATCCAGTACCCGCAAATGCGATAACGCACCCATGGCCGCTCTCCTATTAATAGAACGCCTGGAGACCGGTCTGCGCACGACCCAGGATCAGCGCGTGAACGTCGTGAGTCCCTTCATAGGTGTTCACTACCTCAAGGTTGACCAAATGACGCGCAACACCAAATTCGTCGGAGATACCGTTTCCGCCCAACATATCGCGAGCCATTCGGGCGATGTCCAACGACTTGCCGCAAGAGTTGCGCTTCATCATCGAAGTGATTTCGACGGCAGCCGTGCCTTCATCCTTCATACGCCCCAGACGCAGGCAACCTTGCAGAGCCATGGTAATTTCAGTCTGCATGTCCGCCAGCTTCTTCTGGATCAACTGGGTAGCAGCCAAAGGCCGGCCAAACTGCTGACGATCCAGGGTGTACTGGCGAGCGGTGTGCCAGCAGAATTCGGCTGCGCCCAAAGCGCCCCAGGCGATGCCATAACGGGCAGAGTTCAGGCAAGTAAAAGGGCCTTTCAAACCGCGGACATCCGGGAAGATGTTCTCTTCTGGAACGAATACGTTGTCCATCACGATCTCACCGGTAATGGAGGCACGCAGACCGACCTTGCCGTGGATCGCCGGAGCGCTCAGGCCTTTCCAGCCTTTCTCCAGGACGAAGCCACGGATATCGCCGGCGTCATCCTTGCCCCACACCACAAATACGTCAGCGATCGGGCTGTTGGTGATCCACATCTTGCTGCCGGTCAGGCTATAGCCGCCTTCCACTTTGCGTGCACGAGTGATCATCGAGCCCGGATCGGAACCATGGTTCGGCTCTGTCAGACCAAAGCAACCAATCCACTCACCGGTAGCCAGTTTCGGCAGGTATTTCTGTTTCTGCGCTTCAGTACCAAACTCGTTGATCGGCACCATGACCAACGAAGATTGCACGCTCATCATTGAGCGATAGCCAGAGTCGATGCGCTCGACTTCACGAGCGATCAGCCCATAGCTGACATAGTTCAGGCCGCTGCCGCCGTACTGCTCAGGAATAGTCGCCCCCAGCAGACCGATCTCGCCCATTTCGCGGAAGATCGCCGGATCGGTTTTCTCATGACGGAATGCTTCAAGAATGCGTGGAGCCAGCTTGTCCTGAGCAAACTGAGCAGCGCTGTCGCGCACCATGCGCTCTTCTTCGGTGAGCTGTTGATCCAGCAGTAGGGGATCGATCCAGTTGAAGCTAGCTTTACCAGCCATGAGAGAGTCCTCGCGAAGTAGGTCAAATATCGTGGACTGATCCTAGGCGCCGCTGGCGCATTGGGCAAACGAGGATTTTGCATACTGTTGTGCTATTTCCTCACTCCGTAATAGCCTTAGACGCCACCCATGCCAACTATTAGTGAGGTTGCCGTACATGCGCAGGAAGATACCCAGCACAGCCGCACTGATCAGCTTCGAAGCGGCAGCCCGTCATGAGAGCTTTACCAAGGCCGCTCAAGAGTTATCGCTGACTCAAGGAGCGATATGCCGACAGATCGCCAGCCTGGAGGAGTTCCTCAGCGTCGAACTGTTCCGACGCTCACGACGCGGCGTTAAGCTGACCGAAGCAGGGCTTTCCTACAGCCGGCGCGTAGCAACGCAATTGGATGCTGTTGAACGGGATACGCTGTCAGTGATGGGCCAGCAGGGCGCCAACGTCATCGAACTGGCGGTCGTGCCGACCTTTGGTACTCAATGGCTGCTGCCGCGACTCAAGGACTTTCAGCAGCAACATCCGGAAGTCACGGTCAATCTGACCAACCGCACACGACCCTTTCTGTTTGCCGACACCGATTTTGACGCCGCGATCTACTTTGGCGACGCCGATTGGTCCGGGACCGAATCCCACAGGCTGATGGGCGAGAATCCGATGCCGGTGTGCAGCCCGAGATTACTTGGCGATCACACACACCTGAGTGCCGAAATGATTGCCGACCTGCCGCTACTGCAGCAGACCACACGCCCTTACGCCTGGCGCCAGTGGTTCGACTCACAGCACCTGAATGTCCCCCGCGACATGACAGGTCCGCGTTACGAGCTATTCTCCATGCTGGCTCAGGCGGCAATGCATGACATGGGTATAGCGCTGATCCCACCGTTCCTGATTCAGCGTGAGCTGGCGGAGAAACGACTGGTGATTGCCAACCCTCAGGCCCTGTCGAGCATCAAGGCCTATTACCTGATGATTCCTGACCGCAAGGTCGAATCAGCCTCTTTACGCGCATTTCGCGATTGGCTGGTTAACCAGGCACATAGCTACAACCTAGAAGGGCAGGGCTTATTCGCCACTAGTTGACCTCGTAGTCAGCAAAACTGAAGCACTACAGATATAAGTATTTGTCGCATTTAAGCAGACTGTACTTTCAGGAGGCACAATCGTCCCACAAGCGCCTAACGGCGCGGCTTTGCGGCCCTGATTCAAAGCAATGCCGCGTCATTCACAGCACCGATATGTAATTTCCTGGATTTCGACAGAAATCCTTACAAGGCACGGCCTACAAGGGATTTAGGCGGACACTTGCGACATTCGGTCACAGGGTGACTTGTAGTTAATTTTCCGTCACCCGTCATAATCCCTTGAAGGGCGCAAAGTTCGCCTGCAAAATGCCGCGCCCCGCCCGAAATACGGCGGGGGCGTGCTGATCGGCCGCCCCAGCCGCACCCTCCGCAGTGCGCTGGCCTTCCAAGAATGATCGAAAGCAATAAGATCAAGCAGGAGATTTGACGTGCACATTGGTGTTCCTCTCGAAACCCAGACCGGTGAAACGCGGGTTGCTGCAACCCCGGAAACCATCAAGAAGCTGATCGGCCAGGGTCATAAGGTCACTGTGCAAAGCGGCGCCGGCATTAATGCCAGCGTTGTCGACAGTGCTTATGAAGCGGCAGGCGCAATGATTGGCAGTGCCAACGAGGCATTTGGCGCAGAGCTGATTCTCAAGGTCGTCGCCCCCAGCGACAGCGAACTGGCCCTGATCAAACGCGGCACCGTGCTGGTGGGCATGCTCAACCCGTTCAGCAATGAAACCATTGCCAAGCTGGCCGAGTGCGGGATTACCGCGTTCTCCCTGGAAGCCGCGCCGCGCACTTCCCGAGCGCAAAGTCTCGATGTGCTGTCCTCGCAAGCCAACATTGCCGGCTATAAAGCCGTATTGCTGGCCGCCCATTACTATCCGCGCTTCATGCCGATGTTGATGACCGCCGCTGGCACCGTGAAGGCCGCTCGCGTGCTGATCCTTGGCGCCGGCGTGGCGGGACTGCAGGCGATCGCCACCGCCAAGCGTCTGGGTGCGGTGATCGAAGCGTCCGATGTGCGCCCGGCGGTGAAGGAACAGATCGAATCCCTTGGCGCCAAGTTCGTCGACGTCCCGTACGAGACCGATGAAGAACGTGAGTGTGCCGTCGGTGTCGGCGGTTACGCACGCCCTATGCCGGCCAGCTGGATGCAGCGTCAGGCCCTGGCCGTGCACGAACGCGCCAAGCAGGCCGATATCGTCATCACCACCGCACTGATTCCCGGCCGCAAGGCACCTGTGCTGCTGAGCGCTGAAACCGTGGCGCAGATGAAACCCGGTTCGGTGGTCATCGACCTGGCCGCGGCACAAGGCGGCAACTGCCCGCTGACCGTGGCCGACCAGGTGGTGGTCGCGCACGGCGTGACCATTGCCGGCCCGACCAACCTGGCCGCGCAGGTCGGTGCAGACGCCTCGGCGCTGTACGCGCGCAATCTGCTGGACTTCCTGAAGCTGGTCTTCACACCCGAAGGCCAATTCCAGATCAACCTAGAAGACGACATCGTCGCCGCGTGCCTGATGTGCCGCGACGGCCAAGTCATCCGCAAAAACGCCTAAGCAGGGATTCAGACGATGGAAGAGCTTATCTCCCCCGGTATCTACAACCTGATCATCTTCGTGCTGGCGATTTATGTCGGTTATCACGTGGTCTGGAACGTTACACCCGCACTGCACACGCCGTTGATGGCAGTGACCAACGCCATTTCGGCAATCGTGATCGTCGGCGCCATGCTGGCGGCGGCGCTGACCGTGACGCCGCTGGGCAAAACCATGGGCACCCTCGCTGTGGCGCTGGCTGCGGTCAATGTGTTCGGTGGTTTCCTGGTGACCCGCAGAATGCTTGAGATGTTTAAGAAAAAAGCCCCGAAAGCCGTAAAAGAAGAGGCGCCCAAGTAATGAGCATGAACCTTGTCACGACGCTCTACTTGATCGCGTCGATCTGCTTCATCCAGGCCCTGAAGGGCTTGTCGCACCCGACCTCGTCGCGACGCGGCAATGTGTACGGGATGCTCGGCATGGCCTTGGCCATCGTCACCACCGTCGGGCTGGTGTTCAAGCTGGGCTCCGAGCTGGCCACCGCCGGTATCGGTTACGTGATCGTCGGCCTGCTGATCGGCGGTACTGCCGGTTCGATCATGGCCAAACGCGTTGAAATGACCAAGATGCCAGAGCTGGTCGCGTTCATGCACAGCATGATCGGTATGGCAGCGGTGTTTATCGCCATCGCCGCCGTGGTCGAGCCGCAGTCGCTGGGCATCGTCAAACAACTGGGCGATTCGATCCCCGCCGGCAACCGTCTGGAGTTGTTCCTCGGCGCCGCCATCGGTGCAATCACCTTCTCCGGTTCGGTGATCGCGTTCGGCAAGCTGTCGGGCAAGTACAAGTTCCGCCTGTTCCAGGGCGCACCAGTACAGTTTGGCGGTCAGCATAAAATCAACCTGCTGTTGGGCCTGGCAACGCTGGGCCTGGGCGTCACCTTCATGATGACCGGCAACCTCGGCGCCTTCGCCCTGATGCTGGCCCTGGCCTTCGTGCTGGGCGTAATGATCATTATCCCGATCGGCGGTGCCGACATGCCCGTCGTAGTGTCGATGCTCAACAGCTATTCCGGCTGGGCAGCGGCAGGTATCGGCTTCTCGCTGAACAACTCGATGCTGATCATTGCCGGCTCCCTGGTCGGTTCGTCCGGTGCGATCCTCTCGTACATCATGTGCAAGGCGATGAACCGTTCGTTCTTCAACGTATTGCTCGGTGGTTTCGGCAACAGCGCAGACGCGGCCGGCCCAGCCGGTTCGAAAGAAGCCCGCCCGGTGAAATCCGGTTCGGCAGACGACGCCACCTTCCTGCTGACCAACGCCGACACCGTGATCATCGTTCCAGGCTACGGCCTGGCGGTAGCACGGGCGCAGCACGCGCTTAAAGAGCTGACCGAGAAGCTGACCCACCGTGGGGTGACCGTGAAGTATGCGATCCACCCGGTGGCCGGTCGGATGCCCGGCCACATGAACGTGCTGCTGGCCGAGGCCGAAGTGCCTTACGACCAGGTGTTCGAGATGGAAGACATCAACTCCGAGTTCGGCCAGGCCGACGTGGTGCTGGTGCTCGGCGCCAACGACGTGGTCAACCCGGCGGCGAAGAACGACCCGAAATCGCCGATTGCCGGCATGCCGATTCTCGAAGCGTTCAAAGCCAAGACCATCATCGTCAACAAACGCTCGATGGCCAGCGGCTATGCCGGTCTGGATAACGAGTTGTTTTACCTGGACAAAACCATGATGGTTTTCGGCGACGCCAAGAAGGTCATCGAAGACATGGTCAAAGCCGTCGAGTAAAGACTGCTCCAGCGCAATATCGAAAACCCCGGCCTTTAGTAGGCTGGGGTTTTTTATTGCCTGAAGAAAACCGACCAAAGGCTCTAAATCAGGGGCCAGCATTCGACCATGGTCGCGGGGCGAATTTTTTCGAAATCACTAGACTGCGCATCTTGCTTCCGTTGCCCGAGATAACCATCCATGTACCGTGATCGTATCCGCTTGCCTTCGTTGTTGGATAAGGTAATGAGCGCCGCCGACGCTGCCGCTCTGATTCAGGACGGCATGACCGTCGGCATGAGCGGGTTTACCCGCGCCGGCGAAGCCAAAGCCGTACCCCATGCACTGGCCGAACGTGCCAAGGTCACGCCGCTGAAAATCAGCCTGATGACCGGCGCCAGCCTGGGCAACGACCTCGACAAACAGCTGACCGAAGCCGGTGTGCTGGCCCGTCGTATGCCGTTTCAGGTCGACAGCACCCTGCGCAAGGCGATCAACGCCGGCGAGGTGATGTTCATTGACCAGCATCTATCCGAAACCGTGGAACAACTGCGCAACCAGCAACTCAAGCTGCCGGACATCGCAGTGATTGAAGCCGTGGCAATCACTGAACAGGGCCACATCGTGCCAACCACCTCGGTCGGTAACTCGGCCAGCTTCGCTATATTCGCCAAGCACGTGATCGTCGAGATCAATCTGGCGCACAACCCGAATCTGGAAGGTCTGCACGACATCTATATCCCGACCTACCGTCCGACCCGCACGCCTATTCCGCTGGTCAAGGTCGACGACCGTATCGGCAGCACCGCGATCCCGATACCGCCGGAAAAGATCGTCGCGATCGTCATCACCAACCAGTCCGACTCGCCGTCCACGGTGCTGCCGCCGGACAACGACACCCAGGCCATTGCCGACCACCTGATCGACTTCTTCAAGCAGGAAGTGGCTGCCGGGCGCATGACCAACAAGCTCGGCCCGCTGCAGGCCGGTATCGGCAGCATCGCCAACTCGGTGATGTGCGGCCTGATCGACTCGCCGTTCGAAGACCTGACCATGTACTCCGAAGTCCTGCAGGACTCGACCTTCGACCTGATCGACGCCGGAAAACTGAGCTTCGCCTCGGGCAGCTCGATCACCCTGTCGAGCCGGCGCAATGCGGATGTGTTTGGCAATCTTGCACGCTACAAGGACAAACTGGTGCTGCGTCCACAGGAGATCTCCAACCACCCTGAAGTGGTTCGTCGCCTGGGCATCATCGGCATCAATACGGCGCTGGAGTTCGATCTGTATGGCAACGTCAACTCCACCCACGTCTGCGGCACGCGGATGATGAACGGCATTGGTGGCTCCGGCGACTTTGCCCGTAACGCGCACCTGGCGATCTTTGTCACCAAGTCGATTGCCAAGGGTGGGGCGATTTCCAGTGTGGTGCCGATGGTCAGTCACGTTGACCACACCGAGCATGACGTCGACATCCTCGTGACCGAGATCGGCCTTGCCGATTTACGTGGCCTGGCGCCACGGGAGCGGGCGCGGGTGGTGATCGACAACTGCGTGCACCCGGACTACCGCGAAGCGCTGAATGCTTACTTCGAGGCGGCCTGCGCCATCGGCGGACACACCCCGCACATCCTGCGCGATGCCCTCAGCTGGCACATCAACCTGGAAGAAACCGGCAGAATGCTCGCCGTGTGATTGATACAGATGGCAGCTGACGCAAACACAATTTCGTCAGCTCGCCATCGTCAACCCAACATCCTTCAAAAACTGTACTGCTGTACCGGTCATTTCCTACCGTAATTGCCCACACTTCCGAGCCAAACACCCAAAAATGCACCACTAAAGTGCAGACAGGTACAGCTGCCTCGTTTTCGAGCAGTACAGCGCCTATTAACAGTTAACTGGTCCCTCACAATACAGGTGAACTGTATCTAGAGGGACTGGCCAAACGAGAGGATCATTGGCATCAGTTAAACCACTACCTAATCCCGCCATAAGCGGAAGGATGTCAACCATGGAACGTACACTCAGTTCCGAAATGTTCTTCGAAGACAACGCTGTAAAAACCCAGGCTTCCATGCCTCTTCGCGTTATCGCCAACCTGATGCTGTGGCAGCGCCGCATCTCCAGCCGCCACCAACTGGCTCGCCTGGATTCGCGTCTGCTGGCTGACGCAGGGATTAGCGAAGCACAACGCTACGAAGAGCTGAGCAAGCCGTTCTGGCGCTAAGTTAGCGTCGCTGGCCCTGACCCACCGGGTCCACCGCCAGCACCCCGAATTGCACACACAAAACCCGTCGTGGGAAACCACGACGGGTTTTGTCGTTTCAGGGCTGAAAAACGGCGGGTACAGAAGGGCGGTAGCATGACAGGTACAGTTTCAACAACACACAAACTGAACCAGTACAATTTAGCATTGGTGTAGCTGCTCCAGCGACGGCGAAACGCCCAACATGGTCTTCCAAGGCTGCCCAATCAGCCTGTTCGCGAGGAACACACCATGAATCGGTTACTTGAAGTTCCGCTCCCGCCTACTCGCAAGCCTTCCTTACTCAAGCGTATGGCCCGGCTGATTGCCGCTATCGGTCAAAGCATGGAAAAAGCGCGCACCCGCCGCCTGCTCGCGCAACTTAATGAACAGCAGCTGTCTGACATAGGTATCAGCCATTCAGATCGACTGGTCGAACTGGACAAACCTTTTTGGCGCTAACCGTGTCTAGATGGGGTGACAGGGCTATTCGAACGGTTGAACAACGGCCTAATATCCAAAGACAACGTGGCGAGCCCTGCGCAGGGTATGTCTGATCTCTCAGACATTACGCATCACGCCGTGGCTGCCTGACGTTATTCTTGGCGTCACTATTTATGGTTTATTCACAGGAGTTACCCCATGTCCCGTCTTCGTCTGCTCAGCGTTGCAGCACTGCTGGCTGTGGCTGCCAATTCGCACGCCTCCAGCTTCATTATCACCACAGACACTGTCGTCGGCGCACTCAAGGACAGCTCCGACGCCACAACAAACCTCTCCTCTTCGCTGCGGGACAAGAAGATCGTTCGCGCTGCCCGTGATGACGCTGCCAGCTTCGTAGCCAGCGAAGGCGCCATCCGTGGCGTGCGCCTGGAAAGTGCTCTCGACTACATCCACACACAGGCTCCACAGTTGAAAGCCACTGACGCACAGCTGGCTCAAGCCATTCTGGCGATCTGATCGACTTCGGAAAACGGGGCTCTCAGATTGGGCCCCGTTTCCTCGGCGCTGGCTCTGGTCCGGGCATTGCGCTAGCCTTGGGACTCGTTTCCAACCGTCGAGCCTCATGCATTTTCTGTCAAAACCATTTATCACATCCCTGTTTATCACTGCCTGCTGGAGCAGTCCGGCCCATGCCCTGGACCTGACTACGCAGAATCTCGTCGTCACCACTTATGTGACAAGCAAGGTGACCTCCGCGCCCTTCGACCATAAACTGCTACTCGCTGCCCACGATGATGCGGCGGCGTACATTGCCAGTGACGGTCAACTGCGAGGAGCGCAACTGGAGTCCGCCCTGGTTTACCTGCGTCAGACCCAGCCAAAACTTCATGCCAGCGACCTTGAACTGGCACAGGCAATTCTCGTCCAATAGTTATCCTGTTTTTCCGGAGTCGTTCCATGCGTAGCCCGCTGATTGCTGCCACCCTTGGCCTGTTACTGTTGGCCGACGTGGCCCAGGCACACACCCTCGAAGCCACCAGTAACATGATCATCCGTGCCTCCCAGCGCACGCTCGACTTCACCTCCGACACCACCACCTCGATTCGTGACCTGAAAGTCGTCCGTGAAGCCCACGACGACGCGGCCAGTTTCGTCGCCAGCAATGGCGATATCCGTGGTGCACACCTGGAAGCTGCCTTCGACACCTTGCGCACCCGCGTGCCGGAAGCCCGCGACGCCAGTGATCAAGTCCTCGCCGAAGCCATCCTCGCACTGTGAAGACACTAGCCGCCTGGCTGATGGCCGGGGCCGTATTGCTGCTTTGCAGCGCGGCTCAGGCCAGCCTGCAACTACACCTCAAGACCGACGGTCTGAGCCCGGCAGAACAGCAGGCCAGCCAGGCACTGCTGGATGAAGCGATGCAGGCATTGCCGCCGCGCTTCATCGAGCAACTGGACCGCCGGATTGATGTTGGCTGGACCGACGCAATGCCCGGTAACGCCTATGGAGAGGCGTCTCTGGTGTCAGAGGTGGACCTCAATCGCAACCTGCTGACCAGCCTCACCGACGGCAGCGCCGCGACGAAAAAAACCAACCGCCCCCACGGCACCGTTCGCCGCGAAATGCTCGCCACGGTGCTGCATGAACTCACGCACATTTATGACCGTGCTCGCTTGTGGACAAGTGTCGAGCGTTTGCAGATCCAACGCTGTACGCGACAGAGCAACAGTTCAGGCCTGGTCGGCCTTCCCGATCAATGCCGCGGGCAGACTGACCGTCGTTTCACCTTGAGCGACGATCCGCGCCTGCTGGACCTCGCCGGCTGGCCGCAATACGTCGGCCGACGCGGTGAACGCGAACAGCACAACCGGCAAATAGTCCGCAGCCCGGACCTCTACGAGACCAGCAGCCCCAAGGAATTTGTCGCGGTCAACATGGAGTACTTCCTCCTCGACCCGAGCTACGCCTGCCGCCGCCCGGCGCTATACCGTTATTACCAGGAACACTTCGGCTGGGCGCCACCGGCCAAGGACAGCTGCGCCCAATCCTTCGCCTTCCTGAACGCGGGCAATGACTTCGCCAAACAACCGCTGGGCCAGGTCGATCCGGAAAGGGTCTACTCGGTCGACTACCTGCTGGCCGAAGCCAATCAGAATCTGGTCAGCCGCTGGGGCCACAGCATGTTGCGGCTGGTGATTTGTGCGCCCGGTCGCCCGCGCGGACCGGATTGCCGACTGGACCTGGAATACTCCCTGGTGCTGTCCTACCGTGCCTTTGTCGGCGACGTACAGCTGTCGAGCTGGGATGGTCTGGTCGGCAAGTATCCGTCGCGACTCTTCGTGTTGCCGCTGTCGCAAGTCATCGACGAATACACCAAGACCGAACTGCGCAGCCTGGCCTCGGTGCCACTCAATCTGTCGCGCAGTGAAATTGGAGAGTTGGTCGAACACGCCGCCGAAATGCATTGGAGCTACGACGGCAACTATTACTTCCTGTCCAACAACTGCGCGGTCGAGAGCCTGAAGCTGTTGCGCAGTGGCAGTAACAATCCACAACTGGTCGGCATGGACAGCATCATGCCCAACGGCTTGCTGGAAATACTCAAGGCCCGCGGACTGGCGGATACCAGCGTGCTCGACAATCCGCGCGAGGCCTTGCGCCTGGGCTATCGCTTCGACTCGTTCCGCGATCGCTATCAAGCGATGTTCGAGGTGCTGAAAAAGCACCTGCCGATCAAACAGGACAAGGTTGAAGACTGGATGGCGCTGACGGCAGCAGAACGTCGCCCGTGGTTTCAGCAGGCCGATCTGCGCACCAGCGCTGCGCTGCTGTTGCTGGAGCAGGCGAGTTTCCGCCAGCAATTGTTGCTTGCCCAGAATGAGGTGAAACAACGCTACCTGGATGCCCGCGAGTTGAAAAACGGCGGTATGGACCAGGCCAATCAGACCTTGAAGCAGATTCTCGTCAACAGTGGTTTCCTCAGCCGTCCGGCAGAACTGCTCGACAGGGGCGGTTACGGCCTGCCACAGCCCAATGAATGGAAACGCCTGGAGTCGGAGAGCAGTACGCGACAGAAGAAATTACAGGTGTTGACCGGCGATCTGGACAAAGAGGTCAGGGCGCTGCTTGAGCCAGCCCGAGCCGCCGAGATCGCCGCGAATGAGGCCAACATCAAACAGCTGGGCGAGCACCTGCGAGCGTTGCATAAGGCGGCCGGTGGGCTGGAGTTGCCTTAAGTCGACCCGTTAAATTGATACCGCAGTTATCCACAATGGCATCCGTCTGAGTGCAGCCCGCTCATTGCGATGCCTCCTTCTTCATATTTAACGCCGTCAAACCGCGGTATTGGCCACTACTTCAGGCCGCGCCAGCCCACTTCGAACATCTCGTCAGGTGTTTGCCCAGCGAAAGCTGGCTGAAAGGTTTGCCCATTAGGATCGCCCGCACTGCCGGCAACAGACCGGTTGGCCAAACGAGTGTCGCAACGTTCGCACGGCCCAATTAACAACAACAATGGTGATTCTGATGTCCGCTCGTACCCGCCTGTTTGCCCCGACTCCCCCCGTACGCCTCGTGCTTTCCGTTCTGCGCTGACCCCACCCGGTTCGCCATTCCCTAGCCGCGCTACGCCTGGAGTATTCCCATGCTGACTTTCCTTGGCTTCGCCATGGTCATCACGTTCATGTACCTGATCATGACCAAGCGCCTGTCGGCGCTGATCGCCCTGATCATCGTTCCGATCCTGTTCGCCCTGTTCGGTGGTTTTGCCCCGAAGATCGGCCCGATGATGCTCGAAGGCATCACCAAGCTGGCCCCGACCGGGGTGATGCTGATGTTCGCCATCCTCTATTTCGCCCTGATGATCGACTCCGGCCTGTTTGATCCGGCCGTGCGCAAGATCCTCAAACTGGTCAAGGGCGACCCGCTGAAGGTTTCCGTAGGCACCGCTGTGCTGGCCCTGGTGGTGTCCATGGACGGTGACGGCGCCACGACTTACATGATCTGCGTGGCCGCCATGCTGCCGCTGTACAGCCGCATCGGCATGAGCCCGCGGATCATGGCCGGCCTGATCATCCTCGCCGGTGGCGTAATGAACATGACCCCGTGGGGCGGCCCGACCGCACGTGCCGCCAGTGCATTGCATGTCGACCCCTCGGACATCTTCGTGCCGATGATCCCCGCCATGCTCGCTGGCGTGGTGGCGATCCTGGCGATTGCCTACCTGTACGGTAAACGTGAACGTGCGCGCCTGGGTGAATTGCACCTGATCGGCGACGAAATCGACCACAGCGAAATCAGCGTTTCGCAGTTCCCGGATGCTCGTCGTCCGAAGCTGATCTGGTTCAACGGCGCCCTGACCCTGGCCCTGATGTGTGCCCTGATCGCTGGCCTGCTGCCACTGCCGGTGTTGTTCATGGTCGCGTTCAGTATTGCGATGATCGTCAACTACCCCTGCCTGCAACAGCAGAAAGATCGCGTTGCGGCCCACGCCGGCAGCGTGCTGGCAGTGGTCGGGCTGATTTTCGCCGCCGGTATCTTCACCGGCATCCTGTCCGGCACCGGCATGGTCGATGCCATGTCGAAAAGCCTGCTGGCCGTGATCCCGGATTTCCTCGGTCCGTACCTGGCCGTGATCACCGCACTGGCGAGCATGCCGTTCACCTTCTTCATGTCCAACGATGCGTTTTACTACGGCGTACTGCCGGTTCTGGCCGAAGCCGCGAGCCACTACGGCATCACCGCGGTGGAGATGGCACGTGCCTCGATCGTCGGTCAACCCGTCCACTTGCTGAGTCCGCTGGTACCCTCCACCTACTTGCTGGTGGCATTGGCCGGGATCGAATTCGGTGACCACCAACGCTTTACCCTGAAGTGGGCAGTACTGGTTTGCATGTGCATACTCGTCGCTGCATTGCTGATGGGGATTTTCCCGCTGTTCAGCACCTTGTAACGGCATCAACTCACCGTGCCGCCAGCTAAATGCTGGCGTCGTGGTTTAACACTCGCTCAAAGGAATACACATGGAATGGCTGACCAACCCTGAAATCTGGGTTGCCTTCTTCACGCTGACCGCCCTGGAAATCGTTCTGGGCATCGACAACATCATCATGATCTCGATCCTCGTCAGCCGCATGCCCAAGCACATGCAGGCGCGCACCCGGATCTTCGGCCTGGCGCTGGCCATGGTCACGCGAATCCTGTTGTTGCTGTCGATCACCTGGGTCATGCGCCTGACCGCCGACTTGTTCGTGGTCTTCGGTCAGGGTATTTCCGGGCGAGACCTGATCCTGTTCTTCGGTGGCCTGTTCCTGCTGTGGAAAAGCTCCCAGGAGATGTTTCACGCACTGGAAGGTGAAGACGAAACCGCCGACGAGCCAGGTGGCAAGGGCGGAAACTTCCTCTACACCATCATCCAGATCGCGATCATCGACATCGTGTTCTCTCTGGACTCGGTGATCACCGCGGTCGGCATGGTGTCCCATGTTCCGGTCATGGTTGCCGCGATCATCGTTGCGGTACTGGTGATGATGATGGCCTCGGGCATGATCAGCGCGTTCATCGACAAGCATCCGTCGCTGAAAATGCTCGCGCTGTCGTTCCTGCTGGTGGTGGGTACCGTGCTGATCGCCGAAGCCTTCGGTGTGCATGTACCAAAAGGCTACGTCTACTTCGCCATGGCGTTCTCGCTGGCCGTGGAGGCGATCAACATCAAGATGCGCACCGCGATCGCGAAAAAGAAGAAACAGCAGGAGCCGGTGAAACTGCGCAAGGACATCCCGGGTCAATAACCTGAATGCACAGTAGAAGAGGGGGCTTTCGAGCCCCTTTTTCACGCCCGCTTGAAGCTGTTTTCATGACAGTTTTGTTTCAATCGACTCTTTAGCTATGCGATGCTGGCGCCCGGACCGTTAGCCAACTACAGCTTAAATACAGAACGTAGAACGTCGCGCGGCATCGTCAACTTGCTCCATTGGGGCGCTGTCCATTCAGGGGGCCCAGTATGCTGACCCTGCTCAATCTACTGTCCGCCGTCGCCCTGCTTATTTGGGGCACGCACATCGTCCGAACCGGCATCCTGCGGGTCTACGGCTCGAACCTGCGCCATGTCATTGGCCAGAACATGTCCAAGCGCTGGCTGGCCTTTATCGCCGGGATTCTCGTCACCGCGATGGTCCAGAGCAGCAACGCCACAGCGATGCTGGTGACCTCGTTTGTCGGCCAGGGCCTGATGGCGCTGACCCCCGCCCTGGCGACCATGCTCGGTGCCGACGTCGGTACCGCACTGATGGCGCGGGTCCTGACGCTGGATTTGTCATGGCTGTCGCCGCTGCTGATTTTCCTCGGGGTGATTTTCTTTCTCTCACGCAAGCAGACGCGTGCGGGCCAGCTCGGCCGGGTCGGCATCGGCCTGGGGCTGATTATTCTCGCGCTGCAATTGATCGTCGAAGCGGCCGATCCAATCACCCACGCTCACGGCGTCAAAGTACTGTTTGCCTCGCTGACGGGCGATATCCTGCTCGATGCCCTCGTCGGGGCGCTGTTCGCGATGATTTCCTACTCCAGCCTGGCCGCCGTCCTGCTCACCGCAACTCTGGCCGGTGCCGGGGTAATCAGCCTGCCTGTGGCCATCGGCCTGGTGATCGGCGCCAACATCGGCAGCGGTGTCCTGGCATTTCTCAACACCAGCATGCAGAACACTGCCGGACGTCAGGTGGCGTTGGGCAGCCTGCTCTACAAGATGATTGGCCTGCTGCTGATCATTCCGGTGCTCGGCCCGCTGGTGCACTGGATGGACAGCCTCAATTTCCGCCCGCAAGGCCTGGTGATCGGCTTTCATCTGCTCTACAACACGGTACGTTGCCTGGTGCTGCTACCCAGCGTCGGTCCGATGGCCAGGCTCTGTGCCTGGCTGTTGCCAGAGCGCCCGGAAATCAACGGACAGGCCAAGCCTCGCCACCTGGACCCGACAGCCCTCACCACACCAAGCCTGGCCTTGGCCAACGCCGCCCGGGAAACCCTGCGCATCGGCGACCTGATCGACAACATGCTCGAAGCCATGCTCGATGTACTGCGTGGCAAGCAAACCGCCGTCACTCAGGAAGTGCGCCGCCTGAGCGATGACGTCGAAGTCCTCTGCAGCGCGATCAAACTCTATCTGGCGCAGATGCCCCGCGAAGACCTCAGCGACCAGGACAGTCGGCGCTGGGCAGAAATCATCGAGCTGGCGATCAATCTGAAACTCGCCTCTGACCTGATCGAACGCATGTTGCGCAAGGTCCAGCAGCAGAAGACCTCGCAACGCCGCTCCTTTTCCGACGTCGGCCTGGAAGAGCTGGCGGGGTTGCACCATCAGTTGATCGCCAACCTGCGTCTGGGGCTGTCGGTGTTTCTGAGTGCCGACAAGGAAAGCGCCCGGCAACTGCTGCGTGAGAAACGTCGCTTCCGCGCGCAGGAAAGACGCTTGGCTCACGCCCATGTCAGCCGCTTGCACCGTAAGGTCGTGCAAAGCCTCGAAACCAGCTCGCTGCACCTGGAGCTGATCGCCGACATGAGACGCTTGAACTCGCTGTTCTGTGGCAGCGCCTATGTGGTCCTCGAAACCACCGAAACCGGTACATTGGCTGCCGACGATACGGCTGACATCACCCATTCACCCTGAACGTCTAGCGTTGACAGCAGTCACTTAGAAGATCGCTTTTACCCGCCAGGAAGGTTGCTATGCGCTGTCTGTTGTTTGCGTGCCTGCTATTGAGTTCCACCTGCTCATTTGCCCTGGATCGCTTTCAGGTCGAAGGTTATTCGCTGCCCAACGGCTTGCAGTTAGTGCTCAAGCCCGGCAGCGAACGCGGGCATGTGGCAATTCGCCTGGTGGTAGGCGTTGGCCTCGACGACTTCGCCTGCGCCGACAAAGAGCTGCCGCACCTGCTTGAGCATTTGCTGTTCAGTGGCGTCGACGCGAGCGGCGAAGGCGGGCTCGAGGAGCGCATGCAGGCACTGGGGGGTGAATGGAACGCCTACACCAGTAACGCCGACACCACGTTCGTCATCGAAGCCCCGGCAAAGAATCAACGCAAAGTCCTCGACCTGTTGCTGGCACTACTGACCCAGACCCGACTCGACGACAACGCAATCAGTGCGGCCAAACAGGTGGTCGAACGCGAAGATGGCGGCCATTACTCCCACTTGCAGCGCTGGCTCGACCGCCAGGACCTGGGCCACACGGCGAGCAATCAGCTGGCGGTGGAGCTGGGCCTGAAGTGCTCGGAGCGTGCCCAGGTAGAGCACCTGACCCGCGAACAATTGGAGAAGGTCCGCAAAGAGTGGTACGCACCGAACAACATGACACTGATTATTGTCGGTGAGCTCGATCGCCTGCTGCCGGCCTACCTGGAGCGCACCTATGGCGAGCTCAAAGCCATTGATCCCACCGAGCACTTGCCGCTGCCGGAGATCCAGCACCCGGCGCTCGACGAACGCAATCTGATCCAGGGCTGGGTGGGGGGTGGCGCCAAACTGCACTGGTTGTTCCCGGAACCGGCGCTTGAGGACCAATATGACGAAACGTACGACCTGCTCAAGGACTACCTCGACTGGGCGCTTTATCGTCAATTGCGTCTGGCTCACGGATTGTCCTACGGCCCCTGGGCCGAACGCGAAGTGTTCGGCAGTGTCGGCTTCCTTAGCCTGAACGCCGATCTGGAGCGCGATGATCTGCCACAAGCGCAGCAGGTACTCGAGGATCTGAAAGCCGATCTGCTCAAGAACGGCCTCGACCCCGCAGGCTTTGAACGCCTGAAACAGGTCGCCATCGCCCGACAGGCCTGGGCGGTGCAAGGCAACAGCGGACTGGCCGACTACTACTGGAGTGCCATTGGCGACTATGAGGACGGACATTTCGACGACCCGGCCAAACGCCTGCAAACAGTCACTCTGGACCAGGCCAACCAAGCCCTGCGCAAATTGCTCGAACAGCAGGGTTACATTCGCATCGAGAAGCCGCTGCTCAGTTATGACGAGGTGCTGTGGTTGCTCGGCGGGGTGTTGGGGTTGATGGCGCTGGGCGTTCCAAGTTGGCGCTTGTATCGCAAAAAATGATGACTGTGGCGAGGGAGCTTGCTCCCGCTCGGGTGCGCAGCAGCCGCAAACGGTCGCTGGAGTTCAACGTTCGCAATCGCGCTGGCAGTTTTTAGGGCCGCTTCGCGACCCAGCGGGAGCAAGCTCCCTCGCCACAGTTGCTGTACCCGGTCACACAGTGGCTCCTCGCAACATCACTGTGCCAGCGTTATCCTGTCGGGGTTTTTTCCCACGACAATTGCGAACTACCGAATGCCTATCCTGACCCATTACGTAACGCGCATCCTCGAACTGATGAAGCGCTACCCCGGGGTCATTGCGCTCGGTGGCTTCATCTCAGGGGTCTGCAGTTTCATTCTGGTCGACCGCCAACAAAGCCTGGCAACCTGGATTGCAACCATCATGCTGGTCAGCTGGCTCTGGCTGATGCTGGAAAACAGCCTGACGGAGCTGTTCACCAAAGTCTTCAAGCGTGAGATCCCGCAGCCGTTGTTGCGCTATGCGACGCAGATGATTCATCAGGAAAGTCTGTTCTTTGTCTTGCCGTTCTTTTTCATCACTACCACCTGGAACAGTGGGCAACTGGTGTTCACCGGGCTGCTCGGAGCGGCGGCGCTGGTTTCGATCACCGACCCGCTGTATTACAAATGGCTGGCGCCGCGCCGCTGGCTGTTCCTGGCGATGCACACCCTGACGCTATTTGCCGCGCTGCTGACCGCATTGCCGATCATCCTGAACCTGACCACCGCTCAGAGTTTCAAACTGGCTCTTGGCACCGCGATGCTGCTGTCCTTTCCAAGCCTGGCGTCGATCTTTCCGATTCGCACGATCCGCGGTGCCCTGAGCGTGCTGAGCATCACCCTGGCCATCGGCTGCGCCGGCTGGTTGCTGCGTTCCTGGGTGCCGCCGGCCACGTTGTGGATGACGCAAGTGGCAATCAGCACACAACTACAAGACCGTACACCCGGCGACAGCCACAATGAAGTCAGCGTCGCCCAACTGCGCCCTGATGGTCTGTACGCCTACACCGCGATCAATGCACCGCGCGGGCTCGACGAGCGGATTTATCACGTCTGGCAGTTCAACGGCCAAGAGGTCGACCGCATCGCACTGGATATCCACGGCGGGCGCAAGGAAGGATACCGGGCCTGGAGCCATAAACAGAACTTCCCCGGCAACCCGGCAGGCGACTGGCAAGTAAGGGTACTGACTGAAGACGGTCAGGTGATCGGCGTACTGCGCTTTGAGGTGACCGACGCCAGCCAAAACGGCACGACGCCGAGCGAGGCAAAATAGCCGGGATCATGCTATTACGTAGCACTGCGTATCAGTCGAACAAGCACGGAGATTATGAGCAGCACAATTGCCGGCAGTGCCCAACTCGATACTTCGAACACCCCTGCGCGGTTGCGGGTCACGGGTGACTGGACGCTTGTCCATTACGCCGACCTCAAACGCCTGAGCAACACTCTCAAAGGTCAGTACGACGACCGAACCCCCATCGACCTCAACGGCCTCGGCGCGCTCGACACCGCCGGTGCCTCGCTGCTGGTCGAGCTGCTCGGTGCCGAACGCCTCGGCAAGTCCGCCGAGCACCCCGACTGCAGCCTGTCCGCAGCCGACCGCGCGCTGCTGCAAACCGTCTATTGCTCGCTGACTGACTTCTGCATCCCCATCAAAGAGCCCGAAATCAGTGTCGGCATTCAACTGCTGACCCGCATCGGGCGCGCGGTCGATGCGGTCTGGCAGGACACGCTGCAACTGTTGGGGTTTGTCGGGCTGATCCTGGAAACCATCGCTCGCAGCCTGTTTCGCCCCAAACGCTGGCGGATCACGCCGATGGTCGCGCACATCGAACAAACCGGCCTCGACGCCGCGCCCATCGTCGCCTTGCTGACCTTCATGGTGGGCGCGGTAGTGGCCTTCCTCGGTGCCACGGTACTCGCCAGTTTTGGTGCGAGCATTTTTACCGTGGACCTGGTGGCATTCTCGTTCCTGCGTGAGTTTGGTGTGCTGCTGACCGCCATCCTGATGGCCGGGCGCACTGCCAGTGCCTTCACCGCGCAAATCGGCTCGATGAAGGCCAACGAAGAAATCGACGCGATCCGCACCTTGGGCCTCGATCCGATGGAGCTGCTGGTGGTGCCGCGGGTGTTGGCGTTGCTGGTAGCGCTGCCGATGCTGACCTTTCTGGCAATGCTCTCGGGGATAGTCGGTGGCGGGGTGGTCTGTGCGATATCGCTGGGTATCTCGCCGGCGATGTTCCTGTCTTTGCTGCAATCGGACATCGGCGTTCAACATTTTCTGGTCGGCATGGTCAAAGCACCGATCTTCGCTTTTCTGATCGCCTCCATCGGTTGTCTGGAAGGCTTCAAGGTCAGTGGCAGCGCTGAATCCGTTGGCGCCCACACCACGTCCAGTGTGGTGCAGTCGATTTTCGTGGTGATCGTGCTCGATGCGGTCGCCGCGTTGTTCTTTATGGAGATGGGCTGGTGAGTCGTTTACCCCGTACGCCCTCAGAGGCGGTGATCGAAGTCCGTGGGCTGTGCAATCGCTTCGGCCGCCAAAGCGTGCATGAAAACCTCGACCTGGATTTGTACAAGGGCGAGATTCTCGCCGTGGTCGGCGGCTCAGGCAGCGGCAAATCGGTGTTGCTGCGCAGCATCGTTGGCCTGCGCCAGCCCAGCGAAGGCATGGTGAAGGTGTTTGGCAAAAACCTGCCGAGCCTGACGGAGCATGAACGCTCACTGGTCGAGCGGCGCTTCGGCGTGTTGTTTCAGAAGGGTGCGTTGTTCTCTTCGCTGACCGTGACCGAAAACGTCGCCTTGCCCTTGATCGAACACGCCGGCCTGAGTCGCGACGACGCCGAACATCTGGCGGCGGTTAAACTGGCCTTGGCTGGCCTGCCGCTGTCGGCTGCCGACAAGTACCCGGCCTCGCTGTCCGGCGGCATGATCAAACGCGCCGCGCTGGCCCGCGCCTTGGCGCTGGACCCGGACATCCTGTTCCTCGATGAGCCGACCGCCGGCCTCGATCCGATCGGCGCCGCGGCGTTCGATCAGTTGATCCTGACGTTGCGTGATGCGTTGGGGCTGAGTGTTTTCCTGGTCACCCACGACCTCGATACGCTGTACACCATCACCGACCGGGTCGCGGTGCTGGCGCAGAAAAAAGTACTGGTGGCCGACGCCATCGACACCGTGTCGGAAACCGACGACGCGTGGATTCACGAATACTTCCACGGCCCACGCGGCCGCGCGGCGCTTTCAGCCGCTTCACAGCTTAACGAGGTATGACATGGAAACCCGAGCCCACCATGTATTGATCGGCCTGTTCACCGTATTGGTGGTGGCCGGTGCATTGCTGTTCGGCCTGTGGCTGGCCAAGTCCAGCGTCGACAGCGAGTTCAAGGATTATGAGGTCGTCTTCAACGAGGCGGTCAGCGGTCTGTCCAAAGGCAGTGCAGTGCAGTACAGCGGGATCAAGGTCGGCGATGTAGTGAGTTTGCGCCTCGACCCCAAAGACCCACGCCGGGTATTGGCGCGGATTCGCCTGGGTGGCGAAACCCCGATCAAGGAAGACACCCAGGCGAAACTGGCGCTGACCGGGATTACCGGCACCTCGATCATCCAGCTCAGCGGGGGTACGCCACAAAGCCCCGAGCTACGCGGCAAGGACGGTAATTTGCCGGAGATTGTTGCCTCTCCTTCGCCCATCTCACGATTGCTGAACAACAGTGATGACCTGATCAGCAGCGTCAACCTGTTGCTGCATAGCGCCAACCAGATGATGTCGCCGGAAAACGTCGACCGCCTGGGCAAAACCCTTGAGAACCTGGAGCAAACCACCGGAAGCATTGCCGAGCAGCGCGGGGATCTTAGCCAGGCCATGCAACAACTGGCGTCGGTAGGCAAACAGGCCAGCGCCACTCTGGAACAGACGTCTGCGCTGATGCGCAACGCCAACGGTATGCTCAACGATCAAGGCAAACAGATGGTCGGCAGTGCCGAGCAAGCCATGAAGTCGCTGGAGCAGAGCAGCGCGACCATCAACAGCTTGCTGACCGACAATCAGGATGCGCTGAATAACGGCATGCAGGGGCTCAACAGTCTGGCCCCGGCCATACGTGAGTTGCGCGACACCCTGAGTTCGTTACGTGCCATCTCTCGTCGCCTGGACTCCAACCCCAGTGGTTACTTGCTGGGCGGCGACAAGGATAAGGAGTTCACGCCATGAAACCTGTCTACCGCGGCTTTGCGCACTGCGCGCTGTTGGCGAGTTTCGCGCTGACCAGTGCCTGCTCGATTTTACCCAAGGCTGACCCGCTGGATGTTTACCGCTTGCCTGTCGCGCCAAGCGCCGCGTCATCGATGCACGCCAACTCGGTGCAGTGGTCGCTACGTCTGTCTAAACCTCAGGCGAGCGACGTGCTCAACAGTGCAAAAATCGCCGTGATCCCTCAAGGCGATCTGATCAGCAGCTACAAGGCTTCGCGCTGGAGCGATCCTACGCCGATCCTGCTGCGCAATCGGCTACTCGCCGGGTTTGCCCAGGATGGCCGCGTACAGCGGCTCAGTACCGACGACAGCAACTTGCAGACGGATCTGGAACTGGGCGGGAACCTGCAAGCGTTCCAGACGGAATATCAAGGCAACACCGCGCAAGTGGTCATTAGCCTGGATGCGCTACTGGTGCGTGGCAATGACCAGCGGATCCTCGCCAGCCGCCGCTTCGAAGTGCGCCAGCCATTGAGCGATGTGAAGGTGCCCGCGGTGGTGACCGGGTTTGGTCAGGCCAGTGACACGCTCACGGCGCAGGTGATTGCGTGGACGGTAGAGCAGGGGCAGAAAAATACGCTGGTGCTAAGACCCTGAAGGTCCTTCGGACCTTATCGCGGGCAAGCCTTGCTCCTACAGGAACAGGTCGCTCACAGAATACTGGCTGATCCCCGACCTGTAGGAGCAAGGCTTGCCCGCGATCGAGCGCGAAGCGCTCGCAAAATAACCGGCTCAACCAAAGAACCAGTAGCAAACCCCGATCGCCCCCAGCACCCCGGCGAGCTCTGCCAGCAATGCGCAACCCACGGCATGTCGCGCACGCTGAATGCTCACCGCTCCGAAATACACCGCCAGCACATAGAACGTGGTTTCGGTACTGCCCTGAATAGTCGCGGCCACCAGCGCCGGGAAGCTGTCGACGCCTTGAGTCTTCATGGTTTCGATCAGCATTGCCCGTGCAGCGCTGCCGGAGAACGGCTTGACCATCGCGGTCGGCAGGGCATCGACGAAACGCGTGTCCCATCCGGCCCACTGCACCAGATGGCGAATCCCGTCCAGACCGAAGTCCAGCGCCCCGGACGCGCGCAATACGCCCACCGCACAGAGCATCGCTACCAGATACGGCAGCAGGTTCTTGGCAACATCGAAGCCTTCTTTGGCACCTTCGACGAACGCTTCGTAGACCTTGACCTTGCGCAGCGCGCCAATCACCAGAAACAGCATGATCATCCCGAACATCGTCAGGTTGCCGAGGATCGATGACAGGCTCGCCAGGGCAGTGGCTGAGAGCGCCGTCAACAGCGCCATGAAGCCACCCAGCAGCAGCGCACCCGGAATCAGATAGGCCAGCACCACCGGGTCCCACAGTCGCAGACGCTGCATGAACGATACCGACAGCAGACCGACGATGGTTGAACAACTGGTCGCCAGCAAGATCGGCAGGAACACCAGCGTCGGGTCGGCCGCACCTTGCTGGGCGCGGTACATGAAGATAGTCACGGGCAGCAGGGTCAGGGACGAGGCGTTAAGCACCAGGAACAGGATTTGTGCATTGCTTGCGACCGTGGTGCTGGGATTGAGCTCCTGCAACGCACGCATCGCCTTGAGACCAATCGGCGTAGCGGCATTGTCGAGCCCCAGGGTGTTGGCAGCAAAGTTGAGGGTGATCAGGCCGATGGCCGGATGACCCGCCGGCACTTCGGGCATCAGGCGCAGGAACAGTGGGCCCAGCGCCTTGGCCAGCCAGTCGACGATCCCGGCTTTTTCAGCGATCCGCAGAAAGCCCAGCCAGAGGGTCAGGGTGCCGAACAGCAACACCATGACGTCGACCGACAGCTTGGCCATGGCGAAGATGCTTTCCACCATCGTCGCGAAGATCCCGGCATTGCCGCCAATCAGCCACTGCGCGAGTGCCGAAACGGCCGCCACGATGAAAAAGCCAAGCCACAGGCCATTGAGCATCAGTCAAATCCCCCCAGAAGATGCCGCGAATGATAGCGGGGTGGGCAGAAACGACAAACCCCGGATTTCTCCGGGGTTTGTTTGGCTCTACTTGTAGGAGCGGGGGGGCGCCTACAGAGGGCACTGTCAGTTGCGGGAAGCCTCGCCAGCCGGCAGCTTCTCTTTGCTGCGCCAGTGCGGCAGGGAGTTCCAGTAGCGCTGGCCCTTGGCGTCGTCGTACATACCTTCCCAACGGGAGACAACCAGCACGGCCAAGGCGTTGCCGATCACGTTCAGTGCGGTACGGGCCATGTCCATGATGCGGTCGACACCGGCGATGAACGCCAGGCCTTCCAATGGAATACCGACACTGCCCAGCGTTGCCAGCAGAACCACGAACGACACGCCCGGCACGCCGGCGATACCTTTGGAGGTGACCATCAGCGTCAGTACCAGCAGCAACTGCTGGCTGATCGACAGGTCGATACCGTACAGCTGGGCAATGAAGATCGCCGCGATGCTCTGGTACAGGGTCGAACCGTCGAGGTTGAACGAGTAACCGGTTGGCACCACGAAGCTGCAAATAGCTTTCGGTGCGCCGTAGGCTTCCATCTTCTCGATCACGCGCGGCAGCACGGTTTCGGAGCTCGCGGTGGAGTAGGCCAGCACCAGCTCATCCTTGAAGATGCGCATCAGCTTGATCACCGAGAAACCGAACAGGCGAGCAATCAGGCCCAGCACTACGAAGGCGAAGAAGGCGATGGCGACGTAAACCAGGATCACCAGTTTGGCCAGCGGCAGCAGGGACGCGAAACCGAAGTTGGCAACGGTCACTGCGATCAGTGCGAACACGCCGATCGGGGCGTAGTTCATGATCATGTGAGTGACCTTGAACATGCTTTCCGAGACGCCCTGGAACATCTTCACCAGCGGCTCGCGCAGGTCCGATTGCAGGCTCGACAGACCAAGACCGAACAACACCGAGAAGAAGATGATCGGCAGCATCTCGCCACGCGCCATGGCGGCAAAGATGTTCGATGGAATCAGGTTGAGGATGGTTTCGATGAACGCGTGTTCATGCTGAACCTCGGCCGCGGTCGCCTGGTACTTGGAAATATCCACAGTGCCCAGGGTGCTCATGTCGATGCCGGAACCCGGGTGGAACACGTTGGCCAGCACCAGGCCGACCAGAATGGCGATGGTAGTGACGATTTCGAAGTAAATGATGGTCTTGAGACCAATGCGCCCCAGCTTCTTCGCATCACCCACACCGGCAATGCCGACGACCAGCGAGGAGATCACGATAGGGATCACGATCATCTTGATCAGACGGATAAAGATATCGCCCGCCGGTTGCAGGACGTTACTGATCCACCAGGCTTTTTCCGCACTGAAGTGGTTGAGCAACGCACCGATTGCAATGCCCAGTACCAGACCGATGAGGATCTGCCAAGCGAGGCTCAGCTTTGCCTTCTTCATATCATTACCCTTTTCTTATAAATGGACTCGGGAAGATGCACAAACTGGAACGCCCAATGGCGGAAAAGTCTGTGCATCTGCCCCCGGATAAGGTCGCCCGGAGCGCGTAATTACGGCTCTCTGGCAGATAAAAAAGGCGCAACTATTCCGATGCACAGGAGCGACGTCTAATGCCGTAAACGCCTACCCTATGCCGAATCGGCATGAGCTTTTTCAAAGCAAACCGCCGTCCCAACCGGTTCGAATACGACATTTCGGCAGGCATAAGTGCCGTGAACCGGCCATCGCAGAGGGGATTGATCGTTTTTTGAGCAACGGAATATGGACAAAAACCAAGGAAAAATCCTACGCGCCGTAGTGAATAGTGAGCAGCAATCAGCGCCAAATTTGTCGATATACGGTCACCCGGAAACACTGCGAAATGTTTTGTGAAGAACACCGATGGTTTTTTTGCCGGCCGGGGTAGCGATAAAAATGGTTTGGCAGCTCTAGGTCAATGCTTTGCACATATAAGCACGCCGCAGATTTGTCACGTCATGAATGACGGTCAAATATGCGGCGCTGCTTGTCCTGACCCGGCCCTTGCGCGGGTACTCCCTGTACCCGTAGGTCACTCCAATTCTGAAGCAATCAGAACGTCCCGGCCCCTTGGCCATGCGCGCACCCTCCTCGGGTGGGCGCAGAGGAAAGAGGTATTGCTGACCTCCTTCTGTTTTTCAAACCCGCTACCCGTTCGGGTCTGTCTTCAAGCAAATGCCCACGATCAGCCTCGACCACGACGGCCAAAGATGAACGAAGCAACAAACATCACCAGGAACACGACAAAGAGAATCTTGGCGATACCCGTGGCGGTGCCCGCGATACCACCGAAGCCCAGTACGGCAGCGACAATGGCAATAATCAAAAATGTAATCGCCCAGCTCAACATGGTGATTCTCCTTACGCTTCTATTTAGAGGTGTTGCTATTCCCGGCACATGAACATCGCGCCGAGCCAGTTACCTAGAACACCCAACGGTCCTGACGCAGCGCCACGGCACCAGGTTCTGCCTGGTCCACACTCATCATTCGCATTGAGGCTGCACCAGCAGGCCGACTGCCTACTGCGCTGAAATGGGTTTGGGTCAAGTGATGAGTCGGCGCAATCGCTGCCTCTGGCTGCTGGCTTTGTTCCCAGCGCAAGAACTGCTGGCCGCCGATCAAGGTGATCAACAAGGCAAACACGGCAAACATCCCTTGCTGGATAGACAGTGGCGAGATACGCAATTGGGCGGCACGTTGGCGATTCATCCGAAACTCCTCCCACACTGGTGGTTATTGGTCAGGGGGGGCTTCTTCTTAAAATGCCCCCGACTTAACCAGACCATTGCAGCCTGCATGCCAGCTTCAGGACAGAAATAAACACAACAAAATCAAATAGATATCTTGATTAGCAAAGTGCATTCGGACGCATCCTGCACGATGCCCCGCAGAAGATCGTGCGTAATGCACGATCGATTTGCAGGAAATCGAAAATTTTTGGAATGTATGAAGGGATACGGATGTCAGAAAAAGAGGCGGGAAAACGTCGAGGCCGTCAGATAAAGAATAAAAACTATTAAAATCATATAGTTATTATAAATCCCGACAGACAACTACCCCATTCTGATGAGAAGCGCCCAGAATAAACCATGCAACTTGCCCGATTTTTCCGAGACTAAATTAAGAGCATTCATTTAAGGAGCGTAGGAAAAATGGAATCCGCCACCGAGCATCAAGGCCGCATTTTGCTGGTAGATGATGAATCCGCCATCCTGCGCACCTTCCGCTACTGCCTGGAAGACGAAGGCTATAGCGTTGCCACCGCCAACAGCGCGGCCCAGGCCGACGCCTTGTTGCAACGGCAGGTCTTCGACTTGTGCTTCCTTGACCTGCGTCTGGGCGAAGACAACGGTCTCGACGTCCTGGCGCAAATGCGTGTGCAGGCGCCCTGGATGCGCGTAGTGATCGTCACCGCACACTCGGCCGTGGACACCGCCGTCGATGCTATCCAGGCCGGCGCCGCCGACTATCTGGTCAAACCTTGCAGCCCTGACCAATTGCGCCTGGCCACCGCCAAACAACTGGAAATGCGCCAGCTCTCGGCACGCCTTGAAGCCCTCGAAGGTGAAGTCCGCAAACCCAACGATGGCCTGGATTCCCACAGCCCGGCGATGAAAGTCGTACTGGAAACCGCCCGCCAGGTCGCCAGCACCGATGCCAATATTCTGATACTCGGCGAATCCGGTACCGGTAAAGGCGAACTGGCCCGGGCCATTCACGGCTGGAGCAAACGCGCGAAGAAATCCTTCATCACCATCAACTGCCCATCATTGACAACCGAGCTGATGGAAAGCGAGCTCTTCGGCCACAGCCGCGGGGCATTTACCGGTGCCAGCGAAAGTACCCTCGGCCGGGTCAATCAGGCCGACGGAGGTACATTGTTTCTTGATGAGATCGGCGATTTCCCGCTGGCCCTGCAGCCCAAACTGCTGCGCTTCATTCAGGACAAGGAATACGAAAGGGTCGGCGACCCGGTGACCCGTCGCGCCGATGTGCGAATCCTCGCCGCCACCAACCTCAATCTTGAAGACATGACTCGCGACGGTCGTTTCCGCGAAGACCTGCTCTACCGGCTGAACGTCATCACCTTGCACCTGCCACCACTGCGCGAACGAACCGAGGACATTCTGGCCCTGGCCGAGCGCTTCCTGGCACGCTTCGTCAAGGAATACGCGCGGCCGGCTCGTGTCTTCAGCGACGAAGCACGCGAGGCGCTGCTCGGCTATCGCTGGCCAGGCAACATCCGCGAACTGCGTAACGTGGTCGAACGAGCAAGCATCATTTGCCCACAGGAGCGAGTCGAGATCAGCCATTTGGGCATGGCCGAGCAAACCACCAGCAACGCTCCCAGAATCGGAGCGGCGCTAAGCCTGGATGAATTGGAGAAAGCCCACATCGGCGCGGTACTGGCCAGCGCCGGCACCCTCGATCAAGCAGCCAAGACCCTGGGTATCGACGCCTCGACGCTGTACCGCAAACGCAAGCAGTACAACCTGTGAGCAACACCTTATGAAGCTGGCGATGAAGTTGCGCACACGGCTGTTTCTGAGTATCTCGGCACTGATCACCGTGGCGTTGCTCGGCCTGGTACTCGGGCTGGTCAGCGTGATGCAGATAGCCAGTAACCAGGAAGCGCTGATCCGCGACAACTTCATCACCCTCGACCTGGAACTCAAGCTGCGCCAGACCCTGGACGATCAGTTGATCAACATGCTCAGCATAAAGCCCGACCTTGAGGCACTGGAATCCTCTGAACGGCGCTACTTCGAGCTGCTGGATCAAGGCATCGAGCATGAAAACAGTTTCAATGGCGAGCATCACGGCTTCGAGCAGGCCCGCACGGACTACCTGTCCTTTCTCAAGGCCTTCAGCCTCACGCAGGAACCGTCCGGCAAGCTCGCCGGCAATCGGGACCTCACCGAAAAGTTCAACGTGCTGCGCAACGGCCTTATTGCCGAACACAAACAGGCCCTGGACAACATCGACGAGACCCAGCGCAATGCCCGCGAACATGCACTGCTGATTGCCGGTTTGCTCGGATTGGTCGGGTTGGCAGTACTGGCCATCGGCTTCATCACCGCTCACGGCATCGCCCGGCGCTTCGGTGAGCCGATCGAGGCACTCGCCAAGGCCGCGGATAACATCGGCCAGGGTAACTTCGATGTCACCCTGCCAATTTCCCCGGCGGTGGAACTGACCCAGCTCACCCGGCGCTTCGGGATCATGGCCGAAGCCTTGCGCGAGCATCAGGCAACCAATGTCGATGAACTGCTCGCCGGTCAGCAACGCTTGCAAGCCGTGCTCGACAGCATCGATGACGGTTTGCTGATGATTGATCGTCAGGGCCAACTGGAGCACCTTAATCCGGTTGCACAGCGTCAATTGGGCTGGGACGAAGGCCGCCTCGGCCAAGGCCTGGGCACCGCACTCCAGCGGCCAGAGCTCGATGAACAACTACAAACGGTACTGCGCGGCGGAACGCTGGAGCGTGCGCCTGAAGACCTGAGCATCGAAGTCGATGGCGAGTCGCGTCTGTTGACCTACAGCCTGACGCCGGTCATTCATCCCCAGGGGCATATCCTCGGCGCCGTCATGGTGCTGCACGATGTCACCGAGCAACGGGCCTTTGAACGGGTGCGCAGCGAGTTCGTACTGCGTGCCTCCCATGAGCTGCGTACGCCGGTCACCGGCATGCACATGGCCTTCGGCCTGTTCCGCGAGCGCGCGCACTTTACCGAGGACTCTCGCGAAGCCGACCTGTTGAACACGGTGAATGAGGAAATGCAGCGTTTGATGCAGTTGATCAACGACCTGCTGAACTTCTCGCGTTATCAGAATGGTCTACAAAAACTCACCCTGGCGCCGTGCAACATCGATGACCTGCTGGAGCAGGCACAGGAGCGTTTCGCCGAGCGGGCTAATGAGCAAAGCATCGAGTTGTTGGTGGAAGTGCACACACCACTCCCGCGCCTGCAGGCCGATCAGGCGCAACTCGACCGGGTGCTGGACAACCTGATCGACAACGCGCTGCGCCATACCAGCCACCATGGGCAGATACGCTTGCAGGCTCGCCGGCACGGCGAAAGGGTGATCGTCAGCGTCGAGGACAATGGCGAAGGTATCGCTTACGGCCAGCAGGGGCGGATTTTCGAACCCTTCGTTCAAGTCGGGCGCAAGAAGGGCGGCGCCGGGCTCGGTTTGGCACTGTGCAAGGAGATCGTGCAGCTGCACGGCGGTCGCATGGGCGTATATTCCCGGCCGGGACAGGGCACCCAGTTCTATATGGCACTGCCACTCTAACGAGCGATCACGCCTCGTCATCCAACCGCCGTGACGCCAACCGACGGCCTCGGGTGATCAGTTCAATGAACTGCGTCGCGGTCAAGGCATGGGCGAACAACCAGCCTTGGCCGTAATTCACTCCCTCACTGCTCAGCAACGTGGCCTGAGCTTCATGTTCGATACCTTCGGCAATCACCTTGAGCTGCAAGGCATGCGCCATGCGAATGATGTGCGGCGCCACGCCGCTGCTGGCGGCGTCGTGGCCCAGCGCATCAATGAAAGCCTTATCGATTTTAAGGTAGTCCACTGGCAGGGTTTGCAGGTAAGCCAGGCTGCAATAACCGGTGCCAAAGTCGTCGATCAACACTTGATGCCCGGCATCGCGCAACGCTTGCAGGTTCTCCCGTGCGACCACCACATCGATCAACCCGCGCTCGGTCACCTCAAATGCGATCTGCCGCGCAGCGACCCGGTGCGTGGCCAGCAAGCCTGCCATGACCTGGCCAACCCGCGGCACCATGACGTCGCAGGCCGCCAGGTTGACCGAAATATACAACTGCGGGTTGGCGCGCAGTAACTTACCGAGCTGTTCAAGCAATCGCTGCAACACGAAGTCAGTGATCTGACGGATCTGCCCGGAGTCTTCCGCCATGGGAATAAACAGGTCCGGGCTGGTGAGCGTGCCGTCCGGCCGGCGCCAGCGCAATAAGGCTTCGGCACCGACACAGTGACGGCTCTTGAGATCGAAGATCGGCTGATACAGGACCTGTAACTCCCCCCGCTTGAGGGCTCCCTGCAACTCACCGCCCAACGATTGCCGCTGGCGGGCCATCAAAAACACCAAACCGCCAATGCTCAAGCCCAGCACCAGGCTTGCCGGCACCAGCCACCACCACAGCGTGGGCAGGTGCGATGCGGTTCGAGGGCTGATCAACACCAACTGGTACTCGGGATTGTTGGTCGGCATGCGATAGATCAGCCGGGTTTTCGTGACCTGCAACGGTTCACTGCTGAAGGACGACCAAGGGTCGCTGAGTGGCCAGGCTTGTGGTGTGCCGAGTACCGGGATCGCCCGAGCGCCATGATCGACCACCACCAACAGGCTGCTGCCGGGCGTGAGATCAACCATGTCGGTCAAATGCCCTCGGGAGGTAGCGACGCGAAAATTACCGCGTCCCAACATCAGCGCTGCACGGTCTTCATCGGGCTCGGTCGAGGTGTTGAGCCAATAACTGTAGGTCGGCCCTTTGATGTCCGGCGGTCGGATTGCCGAAAGCCCATCCTGCCGCGGTCGGCTCGAACAAAATTGCGTGCTATCGATATAGGCCGCTTCATAGACGAAGCGGTAATTGAAACTGACCTGCTGCAAGGTCGCGATCATGTCTGCATCACAGTTACGCAACGGCTGCGCTTCCAGGTCATCCAGGCCTTCGCGCAGTTGACCGAACAGTTGCTCCAGACGCTCCAGAAAGCGTTCGCCCTGAGCATTCATCTGTTCGCTTTCACGTTGCTGGACCTGCCGCTGCGCCACCCCGAGGCTGCCAGCCAACAGCAAGGCCGCACTCAGCGCAGCCGCTAGTATCGCCAAAGACCAAGGGCGATAGAACCAACTGCGCAGGGTTTCGCCAGCGACTGCCATCATTGAATATCCGAAGGATTACCAATGAGTTATAGCTACTGATCAGAAAATAGCCCTGACCGTCGGGCGGGCGTCATTATTTTGTCTGGTTGAGCACCTGCAGAATCGCGGCGCTTTGCGCATCTGGCGTACCGTCAAACCGTGAAGGTCGATAGTGCATCTGGAAAGCTGTCAGCACATGCCGGGTGGCCACATCCAGTTCACCGGTCTGCGGCGTTGTATAGCCCAGACGCGCGAGCTCTTCCTGAAACCAGGTGATGCTCGGAAGTTGTGCTTCGAATAACGCCTGCTGACGCGCTACGGCCTGGGCATCGGGCCAGACCACCAGCCCTTCGTCGGCCAGACGCTTCCACGGGAACAACGGCCCCGGATCAAGCTTGCGTAGCGGCGCGATGTCACTGTGGCCAATGATGTTTCGCGGGCTGATGTTGTTGCGCTTGCTGATGTCCTTGATCAGGAAAATCAAAGACTGAACCTGCGCCTCGCTGTAGGGATACCAGACGCGCCCGGCAGGCGTATCGTGAAATCCCGGATTGACGATTTCGATGCCAATCGAGCTTGAGTTCAGCCAGGTCCGGCCCTGCCACTCGCTTTCCCCGGCATGCCAGGCCCGACGGCTTTCATCCACCAACTTGAAAATAGTGGCGCTCTTGTCATCGCCCACCAGGTAATGGCTGCTGACCTCGCCATGGGTCAACAGCGCCAACGAACGCTCCTGCGAGGCGGTGGTGTAATGCACCACGATAAACTGCACACGATTGTCGAAGTTCACCGACGGATGGTTGGTGTCGATTCGCGGGCCGCTGGCGCAACCCGCCAGGACCAGAAGTACCAAAAGCAGAGGAATCGATTTCATGATCTGGACAATACGCTGAGAGAGTAATGCAACAGTGTAACGTACCGCCTTCTTCTGGACCGGCAAAGCCTGGCATTTAACCCGATGGATCACTTATCGTCAGCCCAGCTCCACTCGGTTTCGGCCGGCATTTTTTGCCCGGTAAAGCGCCTGATCGGCTCTTTTCAGCACAAGATCGCTGTGTTCTCCCGCTTTGAACGCCGTCATTCCCATGGAAACCGTGATCGTCACGCGCTCACCTTTGAAATGAAACGGGCAGGCTTCGATAGCCGCGCGCAGGGTTTCTGCCAACTTGGCGCCGACAGCCAAAGGGGTATTGGGCACCAGCAAGACAAACTCCTCACCACCGAAACGGGCAATGAAGTCCGTACCGCGCAGGCGCTTGCGCAGCACGTTGGCAATGATCTTCAGCACTTTGTCGCCGGCCAGGTGACCGTAGTTATCGTTGATGCGCTTGAAGTGGTCGAGATCGAGCATCGCCAGCAACAGCGAGTTTCCGTGTTGCTGCCACTGGGCAATCTCGTGCTCCAGACGCTCGCTCCAGGCCGCCCGGTTCGGTAAACCGGTCAGCGGATCGACCAGGGCTTTCTGACGTTGCTCTTCCAGGTGCTCGCGGTAACCCTGAGCCTCCTGCTCCATGCTCGCAACTCGCTCGGCCAAGCCTTGTAGACGTGCCGCAACCTCCTGCTCACGCTCGTCGCGCTGTTTCTGGTGCTGATCCATGGTGCCGAGCAACCCTTCCAGATGGTTCTCCAGCACATGCTTGAGGCCCTCCAGATCGGCGGCGTCCTGCATGCTGCTCTGCAAGCCATCGACCTGCTCACGGATCTGCGTGTCCATCTCCCGCGCAGCAGAGCGGTTGTCGGCATGACCCTCACTGGCGGCTTGCAGGTTGCTTTGGAAGGACTCCAATCGCTCATTGAGTTGCTTGAGGTAAACCTCGAACTCATGCTGACCGCTGTCAGTAATCGCAAGCATCAAAACCGCAAGATCATCGAGGATCGGCAGCAGTTCGTACCAATTCAAGCCATTTTGCAGCCGATCGCGCATCGCCTCGGCCTGCGGACGGTGACGCTCGGGCAGCGACAAATCGTCCAGCAGCCCCAGCAGCGTGCTCTCGATGTGTTTGGCCACCGAGCTGTAGGACGGCTCCGGCGAGTCGGGCAGTGCGTAAAGAACATCCTGCTCAGGATGCTCCGGGTCCAGAGTAGCCAAGGCTACTGCCATCGCCGGCAGGGGAGGAAGGCTATCAATTAACGGCGAAGCTTCATCCGCCGTCCGAGGGACCTCGGATGTCAGCTCGTCGGGATTGATCGCCATTGAATCAGCAGCCGTCATCGGGTCGGGTGTCGGGGATATCTTCGGTTCTTCCGGCGTATCCACATCCGGCAGATTCTGTTCCGCTACCTGCGCTTTGCCACGCGCAGCTTCGACGGCCAGCACTGGAGGAACAAAAGCCACCACATCAGGTGCTGGCTGTGCTTCTTCCAGCGACTGAGCTGCCAACGGCTCCGACTCTGCAATCACAGCGTGCGGCACCTGCGCGGTGGGTGCCGGGATTTCGTGTACAGCGGGGGTAATAACCTGGATCTGCAACGGCACTGGTGATTCATGCACCGGCTCGGCTGTCGCCTCTGTTACAGGTGCCGACACTTGCTCAACAGGGCTCGGAGCAGGCGCTTCGTGTTGTAGCGCACCGGCTTCTGAAGCCTGAGCATCCGCCTCTCTACCGCCAAACAAACGCTGCAGCAAACCTGGGCGGCTTGGCTCGGCAGGGTTTTCCAACAGGCTCAGCGCCTGACCTTGCAGACCACTGAGCTCTCCGAGCAGCAGGGGAATTTCACGTGCCTGGCCAACCCGTCCGTCGAGCTGCTTGGCAAAGGTCTTGAGCGGGCGGCTGATCTCGCGCGGCAACGGCAACGCCTGGAGCTGACTGACCAGGGCGGTCAACGCAGCGCTGACTTGATTGACCCGGGTCTCGCGCCGCTGCTCGGAGTCGAGTACCGCTTTCTCCAGGCGTGGCAGCAATGCCGCCAATCCGGCATCCATATCGTTGGTGCGGATGACTTCGCGCATTTCCTTCATGCACTGGTCAACCGCACGGTCGGTGCCCTCGGCCGCCAGCGTGCTGCGAACCAGTCCGCGACGCAGCAAGTCGAGGCGGGCATCCCAACGACGCTCGAGCTTTTCCTGTTGTTCGATACTTTTGAGGTATTTCTCTTTCCAGCGCTGTGCTTCGTCGCTCATTCAGGGGTTCCGCGAAGGGCAGGACTCAGCGCGGGCAATGCATCGACCGTGAGCGAACCCGGCAGACGAATCTCTACCGCGACGGGCAGGTGATCAGAAATCGGTTGCGCCAGCACTTCGACCCGTTCAAGGACCAGCGTAGGGCTGAGCAGAATATGGTCAAGACAGCGTTGCGGGCGCCAGCTGGGGAACGTCGCTTCGACTTGCGGCGCAAGCAGACCCAGATCTCGCAGAGGGGAAGTTTGCAGCAGGTCACTGGCGTGGGTGTTCATGTCGCCCATCAGCACCTGATGCTTGTAGTCACCGATCAGCTCGCGAATGTAGGCCAACTGCATCGTCCGCACGCGCGCCCCCAGCGCGAGGTGCATCATCACGACCACCAGCGCATCCGGTCCTTCGCCAAACCGCACAAGAATCGCACCACGGCCCTTTGGCCCCGGCAGCGGATGATCTTCAATCGCCCATGGGCGCAATCGACTGAGCACGCCATTGCTGTGCTGGGCGAGGCGGCCCAGGTTGCGATTGAGTTGTTGATACCAGTAGGGGAAGGCACCGAGCTGGGCCAGGTGTTCGACTTGATTGACGTAGCCTGACCGCAGGCTGCCACCATCGGCTTCCTGCAAAGCGACCAGATCGTAGTCGCCCAGCAGATTGCCGATTTTCTGCAGGTTATCCGCTCGCCCGGTGTGCGGCAGCAAATGCTGCCAGCTACGGGTCAGGTAATGCCGATAACGCTCGGTACTGATACCGACCTGAATGTTGAAACTGAGCAAACGCAGACGGCTGTCTGCAGGCAAGCCCGAGGACTCCAGATGATGCTCGTTGACCTGCGGATCATGCAGACCAACGAGACGTTCAGTACCCCAGCGGCGCATGGCGGGCGCCGCTTACTTAGCGGCGCGCTCCTTGGCGATTAGCTGATCGGCCACGCTCAAGGTGCCTTCAGGACCACCGGCAGTGCCCAGATCGAAGCGGTATTTGCCGTTCACGACCATGGTTGGTACGCCAGAGATCTGATAGGCCTGAGCCTTTTTCTTGGCATCTTCAACTTTGCCTTTGACGGCGAACGAGTTGTAGGTGCTCAGGAACTTCTCTTTGTCGACACCTTCGCCGGCCAGGAACTCAGCCATTTCTTCCGGGGTAGCGAGCTTCTTGCCACTGTGGATCGCTTCGAAGACGGCTTTATGGACCTTGTGCTCCACGCCCATCGCTTCCAGGGTGATGTACAGCTGGCCGTGAACGTTCCAGATACCACCGAACATGGCCGGAATACGCACGAAGTTCACGTCTGCAGGCAGTTTTTCAACCCAGGGATTGATGGTCGGCTCGAATGCATAGCAGTGCGGGCAGCCATACCAGAACAGCTCCACGACCTCGATCTTTCCAGGCACAGCCACCGGAACGGCGCTGCCCAATTCGACATATTGTTTACCGGCTTCAAGCGGTTCGGCAGCTTGGGCGGTCATACCAAACAGGCTGACAGTGACGAGTGCGGCGCTGAGAATCAGATTACGCATGCTTTACTCCTGAACAAATTGGGTCGCCTCGCGCGACCTGTTTTCTGGCAGATCATGGCGGGCATTAGTGCTCTAGTGTAACGGCAGCAGCCACAAAAAAGGGCAGCCTAAGCCACCCTTTTTATGTTTGCATCGAAGGATTAATCGAGCGTTAACATTGCGCGAGATCAACACCCTGCGCAACGCCCGCTCAACCGACCTTAGTGCAGGCCCTGAATGTAGCTGGACACCGCTTCGATGTCCTTGTTGCTCAATTTTGCAGCAATGCTCTGCATGATTTTCGTGTCGCCGTCGTTGGTACGGTTACCTTCGCGGAAATCAGTCAGCTGCTTGGCGATGTATTGAGCGTGCTGGCCGCCCAGATGCGGGAAGGCAGCAGCGGCGTTGCCCGCGCCATTAGGCGAGTGGCAACCGGTGCAAGACGGCATGCCCTGGTCCAGTTTGCCACCACGGAACAACTCTTCACCGTGAGCCACGACTTTAGGATCTGCTGCGCCGACGCTGCCTTTCTGGCTGGAGAAGTAGGCAGCAAGGTCAGCCAGGTCCTGATCGCTCAGGTTGGTCAGCAGGCCGGTCATCTCCAGAACGGTGCGCTTGCCCGACTTGATGTCGTGCAGTTGCTTGTTCAGGTAACGCTCACCCTGACCCGCCAGCTTTGGAAAGTTTGGCGCCATGCTATTGCCGTCCGGGCCATGACAGGCGCCACATACTGCGGCTTTCGCCTGACCAGCAGTCGCATCGCCTGCAGCATGGGCTATGCCGGAGATCCCCAGGGTCAACAGCAGACTCACGATCAATTTGTTCATCAGCTAATCCAACTACGGCTAAGGGTTAAAGAGTTATGGACCGGGATCACTCGTTCATCCACTGGATGATTGCTCGGTAATCCTCGGCACTGCAGTCCATGCACAAACCACGCGGCGGCATCGCCTTGAAACCCTGGGTCACGTGTTGCACCAGCGTCTCCATACCTTGCGCCAGTCTTGGCGCCCAAGCTTCCTGATCGCCCTTTTGAGGCGCCGTTGGGAGTTGGCCGGAATGACAGGCTCCACAAACACGGTTGTACACAGCTTCCGGATCCTGTGTAGCCTGAGCGCTGTAAAGCGGCATCAAGACACCGGCAGCTAGCAGCCATTTCGTCATAAAACGACCTTTTCAGGGTTGAGAGCGTGCTGCGTTCTAGTGCGCAATCAAGGTTAATCGCTCTCGTGAACTTCATCCTACGCCGGGACAAAGCGCACACAAAATCTGCGGCATTATATACTGGCGTCACTGAAACGGAAACGACGCTGCTCTTTGCGACCAATCTCGGCACCGCCCACATCGGAAATCCCATGCAACTCAAGAACCCCATCCTCGGCCTGTGCCAACAGTCCACCTTCATGCTCAGCGCCGCCAAAGTCGACCAATGTCCTGACGATGAAGGCTTTGAAGTGGCCTTCGCCGGGCGTTCCAACGCCGGCAAATCCAGCGCCCTGAACACCCTGACTCACGCCAGCCTGGCGCGCACCTCGAAAACACCAGGCCGCACGCAACTCTTGAACTTCTTCAAGCTAGACGATGAACGCCGTCTGGTCGACCTGCCGGGTTACGGTTATGCGAAAGTACCCATCCCGCTGAAGCAACACTGGCAGCGCCACCTGGAAGCGTATCTGGGTAGCCGCGAGAGTCTGAAAGGCCTGATTCTGATGATGGACATCCGTCATCCAATGACCGACTTCGACCTGCTGATGCTCGACTGGGCCGTGGCCAGCGGCATGCCGATGCACATTCTGCTGACCAAGGCCGACAAACTGACCTATGGCGCAGCGAAGAACACCTTGCTCAAAGTTCAGGCAGAAATCCGTAAAGGCTGGGGCGAAACCGTGACCATCCAGCTGTTCTCGGCACCAAAACGCCTGGGCCTAGAAGACGCCTACACCGTATTGGCAAACTGGATGGAACTGGCCGACAAAGGCACCGAGACAGAAGCCCAATAAGCTTTTGGGATATCCGATATACGGAAAACTGTCTGTGGGACGGTCAGGCAAGGCAAAAACACGGCTCGAAAGCGGAGTTTAGGGACCTAAATGAGCATTTCGAGCCGTGTTTTTAACGCAGCATGGCCGTTCCACAGGCAGTTTTTGGGCAAAAAAAACCCCGAATTACGTATGGGGAGAGAGTAATTCGGGGTCTAAGTTTCCGGACCGCTAGGGCGGGGTCCAGATATCTGCCAACACTTAACACAACATAGGAGCATCGAAGGGCTTCACCACCCATTCAGTAACTCTGAGTGGCGCTTCACAGATTTAGTTCCGGTTAATTTCAAAACCTATTGGGAATAACCCCAAGAATTTTCCGAACTAAGAGCCCTTCGCTGGCGACTTGCCGCGACACTACGCCGCGGCGCTATCCCCGAAAAAGCGCCTCACACCGGCTTAGTGCGCTTCATCCCAGTTATTTCCAACGCCGACTTCCACCAAAAGTGGTACATCCAGGGTCGCTGCACTGCTCATGTGAACGCGAATTTCCTCACGAACCTGGTCAATCAGGTCTTCGCGAACCTCAAGTACCAATTCATCGTGCACCTGCAGAATCACTTTGGCGTCCAGACCTGAGGTCAGCAGCCAGTTATCCACCGCCACCATGGCCTTCTTGATGATGTCCGCCGCAGTGCCTTGCATCGGCGCGTTGATTGCCGTGCGCTCGGCGCCTTTGCGCAGGGCCGGATTTTTCGCGTTGATGTCCGGCAGGTACAGGCGACGACCGAATATGGTTTCGACGAAACCTTGCTCGGCCGCCTGGGCGCGGGTGCGCTCCATGTACTCGAGCACGCCTGGATAGCGGGCGAAATAACGGTCGATATAGGCTTGGGACTGTTTACGGTCGACGCCGATCTGCTTGGCCAGGCCAAATGCGCTCATGCCGTAGATCAGGCCGAAGTTGATCGCCTTGGCGCTGCGCCGCTGATCGGTGGTGACGTCCGCCAGCTCAACCCCAAACACCTCGGCAGCGGTGGCTTTGTGCACGTCCAGATCATTGCGGAAGGCGTGCAACAGCCCTTCGTCCTTGGCCAGGTGGGCCATGATCCGCAGCTCGATCTGCGAATAGTCCGCCGCCAGCAGCTTATAGCCTTTGGGGGCAATGAATGCCTGACGAATCCGTCGACCTTCGGCAGTACGAATCGGAATGTTCTGCAGGTTTGGATCGCTGGAAGACAAGCGACCGGTCGCTGCCACCGCTTGATGGTAGGACGTATGAATCCGCCCGGTGCGCGGGTTGATCTGCTCGGGCAGACGGTCGGTGTAGGTGCTTTTCAGCTTGCTCAGGGAACGGTACTGCATCAGTACCTTGGGCAGCGGGTAATCCTGCTCGGCCAGTTCCGCCAGTACCGCTTCGGCAGTCGAAGCCTGGCCCTTGGCGGTTTTGCTGAGAATCGGCAGCCCGAGTTTTTCGTAGAGGATCACGCCCAATTGCTTCGGCGAACCGAGGTTGAACTCCTCACCGGCAATGGCGAACGCCTCACGCTCCAGCGCGACCAGCTTATCGCCCAGTTCAACGCTCTGGATGCCCAGCAGGTTGGCGTCGACCAACGCGCCCTGGCGCTCGATACGCGCCAATACTGGCACCAGCGGCATCTCGATTTCGCTGAGGACTTTGCTCAGGCTCGGAATGGCGTCGAGTTTTTCATGCAGGGTCTGATGCAGACGCAGCGTCACGTCGGCATCTTCAGCGGCGTATGGCCCGGCCAGCTCCAGCGAGATCTGGTCGAAGGTCAGTTGCTTGACGCCCTTGCCCGCGATGTCCTGGAAGCTGGTGGTGGTGTAGCCCAAATACTTGAGCGCCAGACTGTCCATGTCGTGACGGGTCGCAGTCGAATCCAGCACGTAGGACTCGAGCATGGTGTCGAAGGCGATGCCTTGCACCATGATGCCGCAGCTCTGATCTCCACCGATGGCGCAGTTGGCCAGGATGTTCATGTCGAACTTGGCGTGCTGGCCGACCTTGAGTTTGCTCGGGTCTTCCAGAATCGGCTTCAGTGCGCGCAACACCGTGTCGCGATCCAGTTGATCCGGCACGCCCATGTAGGAATGGGTCAACGGAATGTAGGCTGCTTCGTTGGCCTGCACAGCGAACGACAGCCCGACAAGTTGCGCTTGCTGCGCATCGATGCCCGTGGTTTCGGTATCGAAGGCGAACAGCGTGGCGTTTTGCAGCTTCTTCAGCCAGACGTCGAAATCTGCCTGGGTGAGGACCGTGGTGTAGTGGGGACCATCGCTATCGGCTACGGCTTCTTCAACCGCCGCGACCACTTCCTGGCCCGCTCGCTTGGCATCACGCTGAACTTCCTCGAACCAGCTCTTGAACTCGAGCAGGGTATAGAGTTCGGCGAGCTTTTCACGGTCCGGCTCACGCAGGTGCAAGTCGTCCAGACCAACGTCCAGCGGCACATCGACCTTGATGGTCGCCAGTTGATAGGAGAGGAACGCCATCTCCTTGTGTTCTTCAAGCTTGGCAGGCAACGTTTTGGCACCACGAATCGGCAGCGTCGGGACGATATCGAGTTGCGCATAGAGCTCGGTCAGGCCGCCGTTCACACCCACCAGCAGGCCGGACGCCGTCTTTGGGCCAATGCCCGGCACGCCTGGAATGTTGTCGGAGGAATCGCCCATCAGTGCCAGGTAATCGATGATCTGCTCGGGAGCGACGCCGAATTTCTCCTTCACGCCAGCCACATCCATCGCGCTACCGGTCATGGTATTGACCAAGGTAATGTGCCCGTCGACCAGCTGCGCCATGTCCTTGTCGCCCGTCGAGATCACCACCGGACGATCGGCGGCCGCGCTGCTGCGGGCCAGCGTGCCGATCACGTCGTCGGCCTCAACACCATCGACGCACAGCAACGGAAAGCCCAAGGCAATCACGCTCGCATGCAATGGCTCGATCTGCACACGCATGTCATCGGGCATGCTGGGACGATTGGCTTTGTACTCGGCGTACAGGTCATCGCGAAATGTTCCGCCCTTGGCGTCGAATACCACGGCGAACGGGCTGTCCGGGTACTGCTTGCGCAGACTCTTGAGCATGTTCAGCACGCCCTTGACTGCGCCGGTCGGCAGGCCTTTGGACGTGGTCAACGGTGGCAGCGCATGAAAGGCGCGGTACAGGTAAGAAGAACCGTCCACCAGGACGAGGGGGGCTTGGCTCATGAGCAGGATCAACCTTTTCGGCGGGTCCGGCGCTAGAATAGCGGGACCGTTGACGACAAAGGGACAAGGTTATCATGCGCTCACTCAATCGCTTGTTACTGGCTGGCTTCTTTGCAATCACTCCCCTGGCCGTCATGGCAGCCAATGATGCACCGACGCCGGAACCGGAAGTCACCATCCACACTGAAGGCGACAAAGTCATTCAGGAGTACCGCCAGAACGGCTTCGTGTACGCGATCAAGGTCACACCGAAGGGTGGAAAACCGTACTTTCTGATACGTGCGGACGGAACGGAGGCAAACTATATCCGCTCGGATCAGCCGAATATGCTGATTCCGGCGTGGGAAATTTTTACGTGGAAGTAGTTTCTTAACTTTAATCGGCGCTGGCTCAACCGCGGCGCCCGAACTGAGCAGTTTTTAACCATGTCTGTGTTCACCCCCCTGGCTCGGCCCGAGCTGGAAACCTTTCTCGCCCCTTATGGGCTCGGCCGCCTGCTTGATTTCCAGGGGATTGCCGCGGGTAGCGAAAACACCAATTTCTTCATCAGCCTGGAGCAGGGGGAGTTTGTCCTGACCCTGGTTGAGCGCGGCCCTGTGCAGGAGATGCCGTTCTTTATCGAGCTGCTCGACGTGCTGCACGACGCCAACTTGCCGGTGCCCTATGCATTGCGGACCACCGACGGCATCGCCCTGCGCGAATTGGCCGGCAAGCCTGCACTGCTGCAGCCGCGGCTGGCCGGCAAGCACATCAAGGAAGCCAACGCACAACATTGCGCACAAGTCGGCGAATTGCTGGGGCACCTGCACCTGGCGACCAAAGACCACATGATCAAGCGCAAGACTGATCGTGGCCTCGACTGGATGCTCGAAGAAGGCACGCAACTGCTGTCGCACCTGAATGCCGCGCAAAGCAATCTGCTGCAACGCGCCTTGAACGAAATCACTGAGCAGAAGATTAAAATTCTGGCGCTGCCTCGGGCCAACATCCACGCCGACCTGTTCCGCGACAACGCGATGTTCGAAGGCACGCACCTGACCGGGCTGATCGACTTCTACAACGCCTGCTCAGGCCCGATGCTCTACGACGTGGCGATTGCCCTGAATGACTGGTGCTCGGACGAAGACGGCGTGCTTGACGGCCCGCGGGCCAGGGCATTGCTCGGGGCTTATGCCGCGCTGCGCCCGTTCACCGCTGCCGAGGCCGAATTGTGGCCGACCATGTTGCGGGTGGCCTGCGTGAGGTTCTGGCTGTCGCGCTTGATCGCCGCCGAATCCTTTGCCGGGCAGGACGTGCTGATTCACGACCCGATGGAGTTCCAGCAACGGTTGGCCCAGCGTCAGCACGTCAGCACGCCGTTGCCGTTCGCCCTCTAAACCGTGGCGAGGGGGCTTGCCCCCTCACCACAGGGTCTGCGCTCGGGGGTTAAAGCGACTCCAGGCAACCCGCCAAATCATTCCCCAATTTCTCCAACACCTGCTCATAGCCGCGAGCCGTCGCCGGTGTGTAGCCGCCCAACGCATCCAGCTCCGCCAGTTTCACCGGCAAACCGGCCACCAGCGTCTCGGCCAGGCGTGGGCGCAGCGGTGGTTCGCTGAACACGCAGGTCTTGCCGACTTCCTGCAAGCGCGAGCGCATCGCTGCAACATGCTGTGCACCTGGCTGTACTTCAGCGGCCACGCTGAACACGCCGGTGTGCTTGAGGCCGTAGGCGTCTTCGAAGTAATCGAACGCTTCATGAAACACGAAGTAAGGCTTGCCCGCGATACCGGCCAAGCGCGCTTTCAAACGCAGATCCAGCGCGTCCAGGCGCTCATCGAACGCCTTGAGGTTGCTCTGATAGCGCGGCGCATTGGCCGGATCGGCAGCACTCAAGTCGGTGGCGATTTTTGCCGCGATCACTCGCGCATTGACCGGCGACAACCAGAGATGAGCATCGAGACTACCGGGGCGGTGGTCGTGATCGTGCTCGTCTGCCTCTTCCGCATGGGAGTGGCTGTCTTCGGCAAAGCGCCGCAGTTTCAAACCTGGCAGGTCCTGCACCGCAACTGACGGCAGGCTACGGCCTTTGAGCACACGAGGAAGGAAACCTTCCATGTCCGGGCCGATCCAGTAGAGCAGCTCCACCGACTGCACCTTCCGTACGTCGGATGGACGCAAGGCATAGTTATGCGGCGATGCACCCGGCGGCAGCAAGACCTCGGGAACCCCGACGCCATCCTGCACCGCAGCAGCAATCAGCTGCAGGGGCTTGATGCTGGTCAGTACGTTCACTTCGGCATGAGCGGCGCCGATCGCAAAAAAACCGGCAGCAAATGTGACAAAAATGGCAAAAAGTCTGGGCACGATGACCACTCAAGTAGGCGAGAACGGGTAACATAATAACGTCTCTCACAAAACTCGTCGCCGCTCATGCCTAAAACACCGCTAGCCAGCCGTCCCCACGACCACTCTCACTGCGTGCACAGCGCATTGTCCGAGGCCGATGTCATTTGCGCACGTCAGGGCTTGCGCCTGACCGCGCTGCGTCGGCGGGTGCTGGAACTGGTCTGGCAAAGCCACAAGCCGCTGGGCGCCTACGACATTCTGGCGGTACTCAGCGAGCAGGATGGCCGCCGTGCCGCGCCGCCGACGGTGTATCGCGCGCTGGATTTCCTGCTGGATAACGGCCTGGTCCACCGCATTTCCTCGCTCAACGCCTTCGTTGGCTGCAATCATCCGGGGCACGCCCACCAGGGCCAGTTCCTGATTTGCCGTGAATGCCACGCGGCCATCGAACTCGAGCAAAAATCCATCAGCGACACCATCATCCACAGCGCCGGCGAAGTCGGGTTTGTGGTCGAAGGCCAGACCGTCGAAGTGGTCGGTCTTTGCTCGGGTTGCCAGGGGGCTTGATGAGCACTGCGTTAATTCGCCTCAATCAGGTTGCGGTGACCTTTGCCGGACAAAGCGTACTGGACAACATCGAGCTGAGCGTCGAGCCGAGGCAGATCGTTACCCTGATCGGCCCCAACGGCGCCGGCAAGACCACGCTGGTCCGCGCCGTGCTTGGCCTGCTCAAGCCCGACAGCGGCAGCGTCTGGCGCAAGCCGAAACTGCGGGTCGGCTATATGCCGCAGAAGCTGCATGTTGACCCGACCTTGCCGCTCTCGGTACTGCGCTTCTTGCGCCTGGTGCCGGGCGTAGATCGTGCGCGCGCCTTGGCAGCGCTCAAGGAAGTCGGCGCCGAACAGGTGATCGACAGCCCGGTGCAAAGCGTTTCCGGCGGCGAAATGCAGCGCGTATTACTGGCCCGCGCCCTGTTGCGCGAGCCAGAACTGCTGGTGCTTGACGAGCCGGTGCAAGGCGTCGACGTGGCCGGACAAGCCGAACTCTATAGCCTGATCACTCGCCTGCGCGACCGCCACGGTTGTGGGGTGTTGATGGTTTCCCACGATCTGCACCTGGTGATGAGCACCACCGACCAGGTGGTCTGCCTCAATCGCCACGTCTGCTGCTCCGGGCATCCCGAGCAGGTCAGCGGCGACCCGGCGTTCGTCGAACTGTTCGGCAAGAACGCGCAGAGCCTGGCGGTCTATCACCACCATCACGACCACGCCCACGACTTGCATGGCTCGGTCGTCAGCGCGGCACCGACCGTTCACACCCACGTTCATGGAGATGGCTGCAAGCATGGCTGATTTTCTGTTGTACGCCCTGCTCGCAGGCCTGGCCCTGGCCGCCGTCGCAGGTCCGCTGGGATCGTTCGTGGTCTGGCGGCGCATGGCCTATTTCGGCGACACCCTGTCCCATGCAGCGCTGCTCGGCGTGGCGCTGGGTTTTCTGCTGGATGTCAGCCCGACCATCGCGGTGACCGTCGGCTGCCTGTTGCTGGCCGTGCTGCTGGTGACCTTGCAACAGCGCCAGCCGCTGGCCTCCGATACCTTGTTGGGGATTCTTGCGCCGAGCACGCTCTCTCTCGGCCTGGTGGTACTAAGCTTCATGCATGAAGTGCGGATCGACCTGATGGCCTATCTGTTCGGCGACCTGCTGGCGATCAGCCCGACCGATCTGGCGTGGATCCTCGGCGGCAGTGCGGCGGTGATGCTGCTGTTGGTGGCGCTCTGGCGGCCGTTGCTGGCGATTACCGTGCACGAAGAATTGGCCACGGTTGAAGGCCTGCCGGTAGCAGCATTGCGCATGACCTTGATGCTGTTGATTGCGGTGGTGATCGCGGTGGCGATGAAAATTGTCGGCGTGCTGCTGATTACTTCCTTGCTGATCATCCCGGCGGCTGCGGCACAACGTCACGCACGTTCTCCAGAGCAGATGGCCTTGGGCGCGAGTTTGCTCGGTATACTCGCGGTCTGCGGTGGCCTGGCGCTGTCGTGGTTCAAGGACACGCCGGCCGGCCCATCGATTGTGGTGGCTGCCGCCGCGCTGTTTCTGCTGAGTTTTGTCCTGCCCCGTCGAGGGGTGTAGACTTGCTCGTTTTTTGCGCAATCAGAGAGTCGCAGGAATGAAGCCGTTCGCCTCCCGTTATCTGCTCCTTGTTGCATTTTCGCTGCTACTTGGCGCCTGCCAAAGCACGCCGCCGGCCCCCGAGGTCCCGGACGCACGGGCTACGGCGATCGCGCAGCTGGAGCAAAGCCTGGCCAGCAGTGAACTGGCCACCGCCGAGGATCAATTGGCCGCCTTGCAGGCCGAATCACCCAACGATCAGTCGCTGGAGCAATATCAACGGCAACTCGCCGAAGCCTACTTGCAACGCAGCCAGATCGTTCTGCAAAAAGGCGACGTGAATGCCGCCGCCACGGCCCTGAGCCGGGCCCGTGCGTTGATGCCCAAAGCTCCGGCGCTGACCGGTGGTGTCAACAACGCCATCAGCCACGCGCGCAAGGCCGAACTGGATCAGGCCGAGGCAGCCCTCAAAGCCGCCGAAGCCAAGCGTGTCGCCAAGGTCATCGACCCAACGGCCGAGAGCACCACCGTTGCGCTGAACATCGCCGATAGCAAGCAATTGCGTCGGCAACTCGATGCGATTGCCAGCGATGTGGTGAGTTATGAGTGCGACGTCAGCATTCAGGCGCCGCGCACCGAAGATTATCCGTGGCTGGCCACGCTGCTGACCAAACGGGTGAAGAAGCTGGATGCCGACTTCGACCTGAAGATCGAGCGGCAGATTCTGCGCAATGTCCCGGCACAGATGGTTCTGACGCCGCGCAAGCCTTAAAAGAAGAAGATCGCAGCCTCCGGCAGTGCCTACATCGGTCCGTAGGAGCTGCCGGAGGCTCCGATATTTTGCATTTCCGGTTATCGCGTTATTTCCAAATGACTGGATGAATGCGAAATAAATGCTAAGAGCCTCTATACGGACAGGCTAAAATGCCCGCCCGGCTAACCGCTGATCCTTTTCTAACGCGCCCCACAAGGTTCGCTACGTGATCGAGTTTCAAAACGTCCATAAAACTTACCGCGTTGCCGGTAAGGATATTCCCGCGCTGCACCCTACCAATCTGTCGATTGAGAACGGTCAGGTATACGGCCTGATCGGTCATTCCGGTGCGGGAAAAAGTACCCTGTTGCGCCTGATCAACCGCCTGGAAGACTCCAGCGGCGGCAAGATCATCGTCGATGGTGAAGAAGTCACCGCGCTGGACGCCAATGCGCTGCGCCGTTTCCGTCAGCAAGTCGGGATGATCTTCCAGCACTTCAACCTGCTGGCCTCCAAGACAGTTGCCGACAACGTCGCACTGCCACTGACCCTGGCCGGTGAACTGTCGCGCAGCGAGATCGATCAACGGGTGGCCGAGTTGCTGGCTCGCGTCGGCCTGTCCGACCACGCAAAGAAGTACCCGGCGCAGTTGTCCGGTGGCCAGAAGCAGCGCGTCGGCATCGCCCGCGCCCTGGCGACCAAGCCAAAAATCCTGCTGTGTGACGAAGCCACCAGCGCCCTCGACCCGCAAACCACCGCGTCGGTCCTGCAACTGTTGGCCGAGATCAACCGTGAGCTGAACCTGACCATCGTGTTGATCACCCATGAAATGGACGTGATTCGCCGGGTCTGCGACCAGGTCGCCGTGATGGATGCCGGCGTGATCGTCGAGCAAGGTCCGGTGGCCGACGTGTTCTTGCACCCCAAGCACCCGACCACCAAGCGATTCGTGCAGGAAGACGAGCAAATCGACGAAAGCGAGCAGCGCGACGACTTCGCTCACGTGCCGGGCCGTATCGTGCGTCTGACCTTCCAGGGCGACGCCACCTACGCGCCGTTGCTGGGCACCGTCGCCCGCGAAACGGGTGTGGACTACAGCATCCTCGCCGGTCGTATCGACCGCATCAAAGACGTCCCCTACGGGCAACTGACCCTGGCGGTCACCGGCGGTGACATGGAAGCGGCCTTCGCCCGCTTCACCGCAGCCGACGTCCACATGGAGGTGCTGCGCTAATGGAAATCCTGATGAGTTTCTTCTCCAATATCGACTGGCTCGAAATCTGGCAGGCCACCGGCGACACCTTGCTGATGCTTGGCGGTTCGCTGTTGTTCACCGTACTGCTCGGCCTGCCGCTGGGTGTGTTGCTGTTCCTCTGCAGCCCGCGCCAGTTGCTCGAAGCCAAAGGCGTTTACGCGCTGCTGTCGCTGATCGTGAATATCCTGCGCTCGCTGCCGTTCATCATTCTGCTGATCGTGATGATCCCGTTCACCGTACTGATCACCGGCACCTCGCTGGGCGTCGGCGGTGCGATTCCACCGCTGGTAGTCGGCGCTACGCCGTTCTTCGCCCGTCTGGTGGAAACCGCCCTGCGTGAAGTCGATCGCGGCATCATTGAAGCGACCCAGGCCATGGGCGCGACGACCCGCCAGATCATCGTCAACGCGCTGCTGCCGGAAGCCCGCCCAGGTATCTTCGCAGCGATCACGGTGACCGCGATTACGCTGGTGTCCTACACGGCGATGGCCGGTGTGGTCGGTGCCGGTGGTTTGGGTGACCTGGCAATCCGCTTCGGTTACCAACGCTTCCAGACTGACGTGATGGTGGTGACCGTGGTGTTGCTGCTGGTGCTGGTCCAGGTTCTGCAAACCGTCGGCGATAAGCTGGTGGTGCACTTTTCCCGAAAATAAATGCAATCGCCAGCCACGGCTGGCAGGCGCTCGAAAGGGCGCCTCACAAGGAGTTTGCTGGATGAAAAAACTACTCGTCGCATTCGCTGCCGTTGCAGCGCTCTCCGCTCAGGCCGCTGAAACCCTGACCGTCGCTGCTACTCCGGTTCCGCACGCGGAAATCCTCGAGTTCGTGAAGCCGGCACTGGCCAAAGAAGGCGTCGACCTCAAGGTCAAGGTGTTCACCGACTACGTGCAGCCGAACGTACAGGTTGCCGAGAAACGCCTGGACGCCAACTTCTTCCAGCACCAGCCGTACCTCGATGAATTCAACAAGGCCAAGGGCACACACCTGGTGAGCGTTGCCGGTGTGCACCTCGAGCCGCTGGGCGCGTACTCCAACAAGTACAAGACCCTTGCCGAACTGCCAGGCGGCGCCAACGTGGTGATCCCGAACGACGCCACCAACGGCGGCCGTGCACTGTTGCTGCTGGAGAAGGCTGGCCTGATCAAGTTGAAGGATTCGAAAAACATCCTGTCGACCGTCAAGGACATCACCGAGAACACCAAAGACCTGAAGTTCCGTGAACTGGAAGCCGCGACCATCCCGCGCGTGCTGACCCAGGTCGACCTGGCACTGATCAACACCAACTACGCGCTGGAAGCCAAGCTCGATCCGTCCAAGGACGCGCTGGTGATCGAAGGCAAGGACTCGCCTTACGTGAACATCCTTGTCGCCCGCGCGGACGACAAGGACAGCGACGCGATGAAGAAACTGGTTGCTGCGCTGCACAGCCCGGAAGTGAAGGCGTTCATTCTGGAGAAGTACAAAGGCGCGGTATTGCCGGCGTTCTGATCTGCTGATGTAAAACAAAACGGGGACACAATCACTGTGTCCCCGTTTTTTTATGCCTGTGTCCCGTCTGGCTGCTATGGCCCTTTCCACTGTAGGAGCACAGCTTGCTGGCGATGGCGCCCGCAAGATCGCCATTGCCAGCAAGCTGTGCGCCTACATACGCTTGAGCATCACTGGCAACTGGGCCACCAGTTTCGTGTTGTTCAACGGTGCACGAATGAACCCGCGCTGGGTGCCGTCCGGCCCGATTACCGCCAGGTTGCCGCTGTGGTCGACGGTGTAGTTGGGTTTGCTGGTGTCCGCCGGAATGAACGGAATGCTCACCGCATTGGCGACTTTCTGCAGGTCTTCGACCGAAGCCGGTGTCAGGCCGACAAACTGCGGATCGAAGTAGCCCAGGTACTGCTTGAGCTGCTTGGGGGTGTCGCGGTTCGGGTCGACGCTGACCAGAATGATCTGCAACTTGTCGACCGCGTCCGCTGGCAGCTCGCTCTTGATCTGCCGCAGCTGTGCCAGGGTGGTCGGGCAGATGTCCGGGCAGAAGGTGTAACCAAAGAACAGCAGGCTCCACTTGCCTTTCAAAGCGTTGACCGTGACCGGTTGGCCGTCCTGATTGGTCATCTGCACGTCCGGCAGGTTACGGCTTTGCGGCAACAGGATGATCCCGGCGTCGATCAGCGCAGTCGGATCGCCCTGGCCTTTGCCAGACAGTACTTTGTTGACGGTAAGCCCCAGGACCAGCGCGATCAGGGCAACAAGAATGAAGACGGTTTTCTGGGTTCGGGTCATAGGTTCAACATTAAGTAGTGGTCTACGAGCAGGGCGATAAACAGCAGGAACAAGTAATAAATAGAGTACTTGAAGGTGTTGATCGCCGCGTGCGGCTGAGTGCCACGGTACAGCACCACGGCCCATTGCAGAAACCTCGCGCCCAGTCCCAGGGCGCAAACCAGGTACAGCAAACCGCTCATGTGAATGACATAGGGCATCAAGCTCACGGCCAGCAGGGCAAAGGTGTAAAGCAGGATGTGGATCTTGGTGTAATGCTCGCCGTGGGTCACCGGCAGCATGGGAATATCGGCCTTGGCGTACTCCTCCTTGCGATGAATCGCCAGCGCCCAGAAGTGTGGCGGGGTCCAGGCAAAGATAATCAGCACCAGCAGCAGCGGTTCGGCGCTGACATGCCCGGTAGCGGCGACCCAACCCAACAGTGGCGGTGCAGCGCCGGCCAGTCCGCCGATAACGATGTTCTGCGGCGTCGCCCGCTTGAGAAAACCGGTGTAGACCACCGCATAGCCAAGCAGCGAGGCGAGGGTCAGCCAGGCGGTCAGCGGGTTGGTGAACGCCAGCAGCAGGGCTTGCCCGGCCACCGCCAATAACAGCGCAAAGGTCAGTGCGGCGGTTGGTGAAACCCGGCCTTCGGCCAGTGGCCGCTTGTGCGTGCGCGCCATCACCGCGTCAATCCGCCGGTCCACCACATGGTTGACCGCCGCCGCGCCGCCCGCGCACAGTCCGATCCCCAGGTTGCCAAACACCAGCACCGTCCACGGCACCCCGGCACGCGTGGCGAGAAACATACCGACCAGCGACGTGATCAGCATCAACACCACGACTTTCGGCTTGGTCAGCTCCAGATAGTCACGCCAGATCGCTTGGCGGTGACGTTCGCCGATCAGAGTCGCCATGGCATTTCTCCTTTTATTGTTATCGGCCCGGCCGTGTGTTTACGCCAGCGTCCGGGCGTCTGCTGTCTGACTCGAACCAGGCTGGTTCGTGCGTGATAGTTGACCAGCACCATCGTCAGCAACAGCGCCGCGCCGCCCGCGTTATGGGCCACGGCCACCGGCAACGGCAGGTGAAACAGCACATTGCTGATGCCCAGGGTGATCTGCACCGCCAACGCCCCCAGTACCAACCCGGCGAGTCGGGTCATGCCGACGACCTTGAGCTGCCAGGCCAGCCCCAGCAGCACCAGCGTGACCAGCAACGCGCCAATGCGGTGAGTCAGGTGAATCGCCGTGCGCGCATCGCTGTCGAGCTGTCCGCCGAGGTAGTTGGGGCCGATGTGTTGGGTCAGGTGAAAGCCGTTGGCGAAATCAGCCGGTGGCAACCATTGGCCGTGACAAGTGGGGAAGTCGATACAGGCCACCGCCGCGTAGTTGGCACTGACCCAGCCGCCGAGAGCGATCTGCCCGATCACCAGCAACAACCCGGCCGTCGCCCAGTACTGCAAACGTCGCGGCACGATCAGCGCCGGCAATACACCGGACAAGCGCAAGGTCAGCAGAAACAGCAGGCTCAAGGTCGCAAAGCCACCCAGCAAATGCCCCGTCACCACCTGCGGCCAGAGCTTGAGGGTGACCGTCCACATGCCAAAGGCCGCTTGGGCAAACACCACCGCCAGCAAGAACAACGGCAGCTTCAGGGGTTGGTCCAGATGATGGCGATGAGTCCAGGAACGCGCCGCCAGCAACACAATCAGCAAGCCAAGGGTGCCGGCGAAATAGCGGTGAATCATCTCGTTCCAGCCCTTGTGGGCAACCACCGGCGTGTCTGGAAAATGCAACTCGGCATGGGCCAGTTGGGCTTCGCTCTTCGGCACGCTGATAAACCCGTAGCAACCCGGCCAGTCCGGGCAACCAAGGCCGGCATGGGTCAGCCGGGTATAGGCGCCCAGCAAGACGACAATCAGTGCCAGCAAGGTGGCAAACAGCGCGAGGCGAAATCCAGGTTTGGCCATGACGATGCCCTTATCCGATGTTCGACAGTTTGAGCAGGTGGCGCAGGTCGTTGAGCAGGTCCTTGCCTTTGACGGTAGGGTCGAAGCGCAGCACCAGATTGCCGTGCGGATCGATGATCCAGAGCTGCGCCGAGCCTTTGCCCTGAACATTTTTAGTGTAGGTCGAAAGGTCCAGTGGATAACGCTGCAACTGCGGGTATTCGCGCTTGAGCTTGCCCTCATAGTCCGCGCTCAAGGGTTGGGCCACGGCCAATGCATGGCTGGCACGCGAGGCATCACGACCCAGAGCGACCTGAATCTGCCGGGCCAGGTACACCAACTGCTGACAATCGACCGAGCAGTCCTGCGGTGCGGTCACCAGCATCTGCCAGCGGTCTTCGTCCGCCTGCACCCCCAACTCGGCACGGCTCTGACCGTTGCCGATCAGTTCACCGTGATAGCTGCGACCTTCCGGCACCCAGAACTGCAACTTGTACATGCCGGTGGCTAGGATCATCGGACCAATCACCATCAGCAGGATCAGCACCAGCTGCCAGCGCCCACGACGACGCTGTGGCGCCTGCGCTTCAGACATGTTGGGTGGATTCATGGCCGCTCCCATGCTGTTTCTCCTTTGCGTTGTGCCATCCGAAGTAGAGATAAAGACCGAACAGCGCGAGCGCCATGGCGAACCACTGCACGGCATAACCGAGGTGTTTTTCCGGCCCCATGGCCACGACCGGCCAATCGGCCTCGTAGGACGCCGGCCCGGCTTCTTCACGTAATTCGTAAGCAAACCCGGTTCGACCCAGCTCGCTCCAGAGCTTGGCCGGATCGATCGCCGTCACCAGCCGTGGCCAGTTGGCATTCGCCGGATCGGCGTGCAGTTGAAAGGTCGCACCCGGAGCGACATACACCCAGGCGTCGAGACTCAACGATTGCTCGGGGGTGGTGAACACCGGCGGTGTGCGCCGGTTCGGCCACGGCAGCCAGCCGCGATTGAGCAATAACCAGAGACCGCTCGCCTGGTCGTGAAAGGGTTGCAGCAGCTCGACCCCCGGCCGGCCATTGCGGGTGCGGTTGTCGAGCAGGTAACTGTGGGCCGCATCGAACTGGCCATGCAGGCGAACGCGTCGGAATGCCGGGTCTTGAGTGCTCGACAGTAGTTCGCTGGTCATCGGTTCAGCCACGCGGCGTTCGGCGTAGCTCGCCAGCAACACGCGTTTCTGCTCGCCCCGGCTTAATTGCCAAAACCCCAGAAAGACCAGCAACGGCAGCAGTGCGAGCACCACCAGGGTCGGTGCGATACCTGGCCGAAAGCGCTTCATGGCGTCGCCAAAAAGTTGATAAACAGGGTAGCTATACTCAAGTACATCGCATTCCCCCGGAGTCTCACCATGCTCAAAGCAGCCATCGTCCTGATGCTGATTGCCACGGTTGTCAGCCTGTTCAGCGGCCTGTTTTTTCTGGTCAAGGACGACAGCAGCTCAAAACGCCTGGTCACCGCCCTGAGTGTTCGTGTCGGCCTGGCTGCCATCACCGTCGGCTTGATTGCCTGGGGATTCTTCAGCGGCCAGCTGGTGTCCAGCGCGCCCTGGTAAGCGCCACCTCAAAGCACGTAAACGAAGACAAACAGGCCAATCCACACCACATCGACGAAGTGCCAATACCAACTGGCCGCCTCGAAGCCGAACTGGTGATCGCCATCGAAATGCCCACGCATGATCCGCATCAGCATCACGAACAGGATGATCGTGCCGATGGTCACGTGAGCGCCGTGGAAACCGGTCAGCATGAAGAAGGTCGCGCCATACACGCCTGAGCCCAGGGTCAGTCCCAGCTCGTGATAGGCGTGGATGTATTCCTTGGCCTGGAAGCTGAGGAACGCACAGCCCAGCAGTACCGTCAGCGCCAGCCAGAGCTTCAGTGCACCGCGATGGCCCTTTTTCAAGGCATGGTGGGCGATGGTCACCGTGACGCTGGAGCTCACCAGCAACACCGTGTTCAGCAGCGGCAAACCCCAGGGACTAATGACTTCCTTGGGCGGCGGGAAGAGTGTCGGGTCAGGGGTGTGCAGCAGCGGCCAGGCGAACTGGAAGTTCGGCCAGAGCATGTGCGCGATACCCTTGCCGCCCTCACCGCCGAGCCACGGCCCGGACAGATTGCGCACGTAGAACAGCGCACCGAAGAAGGCGATGAAGAACATCACCTCGGAGAAAATGAACCAGCTCATACCCCAGCGGAACGAGCGATCGAGCTGCGAGCTGTACAACCCCGCGCGGCTTTCCTTGATCACCGTGCCGAACCAGCCGAACAGCATGTAGGCCAGCAACAGGCCGCCAACGAAGAAGATCAGCGGGCCGTGGGATTCCGGGCGTGCGGCCTTGAGGTCGTTGAACCAGGTCGCCAGGCCAAACACGGTGACGAACATGCCGATCGTGGCAATGATCGGCCATTTGCTCTGGGCGGGAACGTAATAATGCTCATGACTTGCCATTTATTGTTCTCCTTATCGGGCACGCTTGAACGCCTCAAGGACCGGCATTGGTGTTTGCCACGACCGGTGGATGACGTGCGGTGATATCGAACAGCGTGTAAGCCAGCGTCAGGTGCTTCACATCCTTGGAAATCTCACGGTCAACGATGAAACGTACGGGCATTTCGATTCGTTCGCCGGGTTGCAGCACCTGCTGGGTGAAGCAGAAGCACTCGGTCTTGTGGAAATACACCGCTGAGTCGCCCGGAGAAATGCTGGGTATCGCCTGCGCGCTCATCGGGTGATCGGTCGGGTTGCGGGCAACGAAGATCATCTCGTTAACCGCCCCCGGATTGATCACCATGTCGTCGGCCTTGGGATAAAACTCCCAGACCATGTCCACGGCGTTGGTCGACAGAAACTGCACGCGAATTTGCCGCGACGTGTCGACCACCTGCTCGCCTTCGTACTGCCCGGCGGTTTTGCCGTTGATACCGAACGCCTTGCACATCACGTCGTAAATCGGCACCAGGACAAACCCGAAGACAAACATGCTGGCCACCACCAACAGCAGCCGGGTGACCAGCTTCTTCAAGGAAATAGAGTCAGCCATGGCGCAAGCCCTCCCACAAAGGTCATGGCGTTCATTTCACTTCCGGTGGCGTGACAAAGGTGTGATACGGCGCCGGCGACGGCACGCTCCACTCCAGGCCTTCCGCACCTTCCCAGGGTTTCGCCGGGGCTGCCGGGCCGCCACGGATGGTCTTGATCACGATGAACAGGAAAAAGATCTGCGTTGCCCCGAAGGTGAATGCGCCAATCGACGACACCATGTTGAAGTCGGCGAATTGCAGGTTGTAGTCCGGAATCCGCCGCGGCATACCCGCCAGGCCCACGAAGTGCATCGGGAAGAAGGCCATGTTCATGCCGATGAACGACAGCCAGAAGTGCAGCTTGCCGAGGGTTTCGTCGTACATGTGGCCGGTCCATTTCGGCATCCAGTAGTAGGCCGAAGCGAAGATCCCGAAGATCGCCCCCGGCACCAGCACGTAGTGGAAATGCGCGACCACGAAGTAGGTGTCCTGGTACTGGAAGTCCGCCGGAGCGATGGCCAGCATCAACCCGGAGAACCCGCCAATCGAGAACAGGATCACGAACGCTACGGCAAACAGCATCGGTGTCTCGAAAGTCAGCGAGCCTTGCCACATGGTGCTGACCCAGTTGAACACCTTGACCCCGGTGGGCACCGCGATCAGCAGCGTCGCGTACATGAAGAACAGCTCGCCCACCAGCGGGATGCCGACCACGAACATGTGGTGCGCCCAGACGATGAACGACAGGAAGGCGATACTCGCCGTGGCGTAAACCATCGAGGTGTAGCCAAACAGTGGCTTGCGAGAGAAGGTCGGAATGATCGAGCTGACAGCACCGAACGCCGGCAGGATCATGATGTACACCTCGGGGTGGCCGAAGAACCAGAACACGTGCTGGAACAGCACCGGATCACCGCCACCGGCAGCGCTGAAGAAGCTGGTGCCGAAGTGGATATCCATCAACATCATGGTCACGCAACCCGCCAGCACCGGCATCACCGCGATCAACAGGAACGCGGTGATCAGCCAGGTCCAGACAAACAGCGGCATTTTCATCAGGGTCATGCCCGGGGCACGCAGGTTGAGGATGGTGGCGATCACGTTGATCGCGCCCATGATCGAACTGATACCCATCAAGTGGATGGCAAAGATGAAGAAGGTCACGCTTTCCGGCGCGTAGGTCGTCGATAGCGGGGCGTAGAAGGTCCAGCCGAAGTTCGGACCGCCACCCGGCATGAACAGCGTCGACACCAGCAACAGGAACGCTGCCGGCAACAGCCAGAAGCTGAAGTTGTTCATCCGCGGCAGGGCCATGTCCGGCGCGCCGATCATCAGCGGGATCATCCAGTTGGCGAGGCCGACAAACGCCGGCATCACCGCACCGAAGACCATCACCAGACCGTGCATGGTGGTCATCTGATTGAAGAATGCCGGTTCGACGATCTGCAGACCGGGCTGGAACAACTCGGCGCGAATCACCATGGCGAACGAACCGCCGAGCAGGAACATCATGAAGCTGAACCACAGGTACAGCGTGCCAATGTCTTTGTGGTTGGTGGTCAGCACCCAGCGCATCAGGCCCTTGGCCGGACCGTGGACGTGGTCGTCGACGATTGCATGACCGTGGTCATCGTTCACAGCATTCATGGCCTGTCTCCTGCAAACGGGTGGGCTGGACGGCTCGGGGTGATTAGCCCCAAGCGTTCAAGGGAACACGCAATAGACCGGGTCATTTGCTTGCCGCCTGTTTGAGGGCCAGTACGTCTTTAGGGGTGACCATGTCGCCTTTGTTGTTGCCCCAGGCATTTCGTTCGTAGGTCACGACGGCGGCGATATCGACTTCCGACAGCTGCTTGCCGAACGCCGCCATGGCGGTGCCGGGTTTGCCGAAGAACACACGATGCAGATGGTCTTCTATTGGCCCGGTCGCGATAGGCGAACCTTTGAGTGCCGGGAACAGCGGTGGCATACCCTGGCCTTCAGGCTGGTGACAGGCAGCACAGGTGGTGTGATAAATCTTGTCGCCGCGTTCCTTCAGCTCGTCGAGGGTCCACTCTTTGCTGGTCAGCTCCTTGAGCTTGGCGGCGTCGGCTTTGCGCTCAGTCAGCCAGGTGTCGTAGTCGGCCTGGGTTTTGACGTCGACCACAATCGGCATGAAGCCATGGTCCTTGCCGCACAGTTCGGCGCACTGGCCACGGTAGATGCCGGGCTTGTCGACGCGGGTCCAGGCTTCGTTGACGAACCCTGGAATTGCATCGCGCTTGACCGCAAACGCCGGCACCCACCACGAGTGGATGACGTCGGCAGAGGTCACCAGAAAGCGCACCTTGGCACCGATCGGCAGCACCAGCGGCTGATCGACTTCCAACAGGTAATTTTCGCCTTTGGCAGTTTTGTTGTGGATTTGCTCTTGCGGGGTGGCCAGGTTGCTGAAGAACTCGACGTCCTGACCCAGGTACTTGTAGTGCCACTTCCACTGATAACCGGTGATCTGGATATCGATATCCGGCTCACTGGTGTCATACATCTTGATCAGGGTCGCGGTCGCCGGAACGGCCATGGCGACCAGAATGATGAAAGGCACCACGGTCCAGAGGATCTCGACCGTCGTACTTTCATGGAACTTGGCAGCCACCTGCCCGGTGGAGCGTCGATGCAGCATCATCGACCAGAACATGGCGCCGAAAACGATGATGCCGATCACCACACAGATCCAGAAAATGGTCATGTGCAGGTCGAATACTGCGTGACTGACTTCAGTCGCTCCAGGCGCCATATTCACAGTCCAGGCCGCTTGCGCCTGACCGAAAATCGACCACAACAGGAGGCCCATCCAGACATGTGGATGTCGCATCATTGCGGGTTCCCCTTATCGTTCTTGTTATCCCGCCGGCTAACACCGACGGCAAGGGAGCGGCTTTTTCAGACTACGAACTTGAATCGCCGGGCCTTGCTGCCTACGCAGTCGGGCGTCATCAGCTAACTCCATTCAGATCCGAGTATAGACAGCGAGTGCGACCCCGCAATGCGATGGCGTAAATGAGCTGAAACACCTGACACTTGCGCCACAGGCCACGGATGGAGAAGGATGTGGGATCGGTGATGGCAAATCGATATAACGCAGTGGCATGAAAGGTGAAATAATTATGACAAATACGTCTTAGCCACGTTTATAAGCAGGCTAACTTATGTCTTCCCCTATTTCCTTGCCTTCGTTTCCTGGAGTTTTCATGAACACCGCCGCATTGCGCGAGCAGATTCAACGTGCACAACAACATGAAGCCGAAACCGGTCAGCTGACCCGTCAGCTGGAAGTCCAATTGCCGCACCTGCATTCATCCATCCAATTGCCAGACATCGACGCCAAGGGCGTGATGACCCGTTTTGTCACTGCTTATATAGAACAAGTGCCGGACTTGCTCGACGCTGCCAATGACGTAGCGCGTGAAGCGGGGATCGAGTCGCAGATCAAACCGGTGCTGACAATCGCCGAGCAGTTCTTCCTCCAGCCACCGGCAATCATGGCCGGTCACGAAGGCCTGGATGGCCTGCTGGACGAAGCCTACCTGGCACATCGCCTGGTAGAAGAGGTTAACGACCTCTACATCAAACATTTCGGCCAGCCACTGATCCCATTGGACATGACTGTTGCCAACCTGATTGCCCACCAACTGATTGGCGAGGACTTCGCCAATCAACTGGATGAGGCTGTGCATCACGCCGTTGATGAGATGCTGAACGAAGAAAGCTTCGCGCTGGAGTCCGTCGAAGCCTACCGGGAAAAACTCAACAGCCCGGACACCGGCGCCGCCTGGAAGCGCTGGCCATGCCTGTCGCGCCAGCTGGGCGTAGGCCTGGAACTGGATCAGCCTGCGGCTTGATCCAACTGTAAAAACCGAACACCTGTGGGAGCGGGCTTGCCCGCTCCCACACTGTTATCTATCCGGCGGAACCCACTCCTACGGTCGTCCGCAATCGCCCCTCCAGCCGGCGCTTCAATCCGCGCGCCTCGATCAGCAGTTTCGAGCCTTTGCTGGCATTGGCCCGCCCCCATTCCTCAAGCAACTCCAGACATGAGTGGTCGATATAACTCAGGTTATTCAGCGGCACATGCACCGTCGCGCCCGCCGGAATAGCCCCCAGCACCCGGGTCAACGCCGGCACCTTGAGAAAGGTCGCAGCCCCCATCAATCGCAACTCCATTTCGCCCTCTGCCGGAAGGTCGATCAGGCTGATTTTCAACCGCGAAGCCTTCCAGGCCAGCTTCGCCAGGGTCAAGCCAAAACCGACCAGCACTCCGGTCAGCAAGTCGCTGAAGATAATCGCCAGCGCGGTCACCGCGTAGGTAATCATCGGCATCCGGCCATACCGTCCCAGTCCGCGAAACGCCTTCAAATCCACCAGTTTCACCCCGGTGTACACCAGCACGCCTGCCAGACTGGCAACCGGGATGCTTTGCAGCACACTGGACAACAGCAACACAAATGCCAGCAGCCAGACACCGTGAAAAATCGCCGACAACCGCGTTTTGGCGCCGGCCTGTACGTTGGCTGAACTGCGCACGATCACGCCCGTCATTGGCAGAGCGCCGACCAGACCGCAGAGCATGTTGCCGATGCCTTGGGCGGACAGTTCGCGGTCGAAATCCGAACGCTCGCCGCTGTGCATGCGATCGACCGCAGCGGCCGAAAGCAGGGTTTCGGCGCTGGCGATAAAGGCCACGGCAAAGGCGGCAATCAGCAGGTTGGGGTCGGCGAAATTCAACAGGTCGGCCGGTTTCAGCCAGTCAATTGCCTCGGCGAGGTTAGCCGGGACTTCGACCCGCTTGACGTTCAATGCCAGCGCCAGACTGGCAAGGGTCGCCAATCCAACGCCAAGCAACGCACCAGGAATAAAGCGCAGCGCTTGCGGGCGAAATTTCTCCCACAGTCCCATGACCAGAATCGTCGACAGCCCAAGCAGACCGGCCTGCCAACCCAGCCCGCCACCCAGGGTCGGCAAGGCTTGGGCAACAGCCGCCGGAAACCCGCTGAGGTTGTCCAGGCCTGAGGGTTTAGGGACTCCGTCGAGCATCACATGTATCTGCGACAGCACGATCAACACACCGATGCCTGCCAGCATGCCGTAAACCACCGCTGGCGCCGTCACGCGGAACCAGCAGCCCAGCCGCAAACGCCCTGCCACCAGTTGCAGAAACCCGGCCAGTAGCAAAATCGGCCCAAGCATCGCCACACCATGCTGGCGCACCAGTTCAAAGACCAGTACCGCCAGCCCCGCAGCCGGACCACTGACTTGCAGCGGCGAACCGGCCAGCCAACCGACCACCAGACCACCGATAATCCCGGTGATCAGGCCCTTGGCCGGCGGCATGCCGGAAGCGATTGCAATGCCCATGCACAAGGGCAGGGCGACCAGAAACACCACCACCGAAGCCAGCAGCTCCCGTGGCAAAACAGCTTTCAATTGCGCAGCACGCATGAGCGTTCTCCTGAGATTCTTCAGGCGTGGCGAAGCCCGACCGCTTTTTCAGCAGCCTTGGCCAGACCAGACAAGGTGTTTAGGAGGATTTAGAAGCGCGCTTTGGGCGTCGCCACGGGAATCGGATGACTGCCATCCAGAGGCAGGAAGCAGCCCTTATCCGCGTCGTAGGCTTTTATTTCGCTGGTTTCGATGCTGTAGACCCAGCCATGGATAAACAGCTGACCGTTGGCCATGCGCGAGGCCACTGAAGGGTGAGTGCGCAAATGCTGCAACTGGGCGATGACGTTTTCTTCGGTAAGCACCTGCATGCTTTCGTTTTCGTCAGCGCAATGGCAGTTTTCCTGGACCATGGTTTTTGCCACTTCGGCGTGGCGTAGCCAGGCTTTGACCGTGGGCATTTTTTCCAGGCTTTGCGGATTGAGTACAGCACGCATGGCACCGCAATCGGAATGCCCACAAATGATGATGTGCTGCACGCCAAGAGCCAGCACTGCATATTCGATGGCCGTGGAAACCCCGCCGTTCATCTGGCCATAGGGCGGCACTACGTTGCCAACGTTGCGGGTGACAAACAGATCGCCAGGAGCGCTTTGGGTAATCAATTCGGGAACGATGCGCGAGTCCGCGCACGCAATGAACATCGCTCGGGGCCGTTGAGCCGTGGCGAGTTTCTTGAAGAGTTCTTCCTGTTGCGGGAAGACCTCGTGGTGGAAGTGTAAAAAACCGTCAACGATGTGCTGCAGCGCTGCATCGGCGCTTTCGGCCTCGGGCAGGGCGGAAGCCGACGCAGCCAACGGCTGTTTATCCTTGTCACTCATGATTCATCCTCTTTGACGGAGTAGGGAAATTTTCCCGATTTACCTGGGATAAAGCCAGCGACTGGTAAGGAAACATCCAGATCGCCGATAAGTGACCATCCAGTCACTTGATGAGCAAGGTACCCACCGAAACTTAACTCAAACTGAATCAACTGCTCTAGAACGTGCGTTCCAGGTTACAAAAAACGTGACTGACGGACAAACACACAACGCTTTTCACTACTCACCATAGGCCAATTGTTGCTAAAGCAACGACATTTGAGCCCCGGGCGGACAAAAGGCTGTGCAGTCCAGGTTGAAGCCTTCACGTTGATTGAGCCCAAGACGTTTTATTGTTTTGGCGAAGCGTTGCGCCAACAGATCGGCGAACGGTCCTTCACCGCGCATACGAGCGCCAAAACGACTGTCATACAGTTCGCCGCCGCGGCTTTGACGGATCAAACTCAATACATGGGCTGCACGCTGCGGATAGTGGGCTGCCAGCCACTCCTCGAACAACGGTGCCACTTCCAGCGGCAGACGCAACATCATGTACGCCGCACTCTGCGCACCGGCCGCGTGAGCTTCGGTCAGCAGGCTTTCCAGTTCACTGTCGTTGATCATCGGAATCATCGGTGAACACAAGACGCCCACCGGAATTCCAGCCTCGCGCATAACCCGAATCGCCCGCAGCCGCGCCTTCGGGGCAGCCGTTCGCGGCTCAAGGATGCGCTTGAGCTCGTCGTCGAGGCTGGTCAGGCTGATCATCACCGCCACCAGCCGCTGTTCGGCAAGCTCACCGAGCAAATCCAGATCACGAAGAATCAACGAGCCTTTAGTGATGATCGTCACCGGATGCCGGTAACGCAGCAGCACCTGAAGAATCCGCCGGGTGATTTTGTGTTCACGCTCGATCGGCTGATAGGGATCGGTATTTGAGCCCAGATTGATCGGCGCACACTGATAACCGCGCTTGGAAAGCTGCTGCTCCAGTACGTCGGCCGCGTTGCTTTTGGCGATCAGCTTCGTCTCGAAGTCCAGACCCGGTGACAGGTCCCAGTAGGCATGACTGGGTCGCGCATAGCAGTAGATGCAGCCGTGCTCGCAACCTCGATAGGGATTGATCGAGCGATCGAAGGGCAGGTCGGGCGAGTTGTTGCGGGTGATGATGGTTTTCGCCGTTTCGATGCGCACCTCGGTGCCTTGGGTCAGCGGTGCTTCCTGGTACCAGCCATCGTCTTCGACCACCGAACGGTTCGGTGCAAAGCGATTGTGCGGGTTGCTGGCGGTGCCACGTCCGCGAGGTGGCAAGGGCGTGAACATTGGAAAAACCCTCATTGCTGTATGCATGTACAGTACCGAAAGATCCAATGTCAGGCCAGTGCCGTTCGGCAGCTTCAGCGAAAAGATCAGGCTAGCCGCCTACCCACTTTATATAACTACTTGCTAATCACGCTATATACGCAAGAACGAGAAACATATAAGCATTGGTCATCCGATAAAGATAACCCGTACTATCCTTGGCACACGCACCACCAGACTGAATAACCATTAAAAGGATTTAACAATGTCTTTCTTTAATCAACGCGGTATCTTTCTGCAACTTATGCAGCCGAGTCCTTCTGAACCCAATACCCTGGTTTCACTGCAACTTGCCCGTAAAGAACTTGGTTGGGATGCGGAAAATGAAATGCAAACCGAGACGCTGGTGAAATCGATTTTCATGACGGCGGTTTCCAGCGACGGCGGGCACTCCTTCACCCTCGGAACCGTGCGCAAGGATGTCGACGGTGATGGCGACATTGATGCCGATGACAAAGCCAAGCTGCTGGCACTGGCCAAAGCTTACGCAAATATTGTTAATCCATGATTAAACTTGATCGCGTAGCGGCTAATGCACTCTACCGATCATAAACCAACGCCTGCGAGGCTCATTTCGCAGGCGTTGATTATTACAACTTAATAAACATCAATTAGAACTTGTTAGTTTTCCAGACTTGTCAGCAGGCATTGATTTCACTTCATCCTTGCGCACGTCAGCGACGTCAGCCGGCTTAATCTGCGCCCCCTTGTTTCCCCAACTCGTGCGAATGAAGTTCACCACATCCGCCACTTCCTGATCCGACAAACGCCAGGCGAATGCCGGCATGGTGAACGTCGACGGCGCCGTGTGGGTCGCCGGCAAGGTAGCGCCCTTGAGCACGATATTGATCAACGAGACCGGATCGTCCGATTGCAACACCGGATTGCCCGCCAGTGCCGGGAATACCCGGGTGTAGCCATGCCCGTCGGTACGGTGGCAGGCGGCACAGTTGTCGATGTACACCGAGGCACCGGGTTTGCTGTCGTCACCTTTCCACAGCGCTTGTGCCACTTGCGGGTCGTACGGGTGTGGCTGATCGTTCGGATCATTCGCCGGCAAAGACTTGAGGTATCGGGCGATCGCTGTCAGGTCGTCATCGCTCATATATTGCATGCTGTGTTCCACCACATCGCTCATGCCGCCGAACACTGCACTGCGGTCACTACGACCGGTCTTGAGGAACTGCACCAGTTGCTCTTCGCTCCAACTACCGAGTCCATCCTTGTGATCGCCACGCAAGCTTTTCGCGATCCAGCCTTCTAACGGCGCACTGCCTGACAGAAACGCACTGCCTTCGTTGGCGCTCAAGGCTTTTTCCTGCATGGTCAGGGCTCGTGGCGTATGGCAAGCGCCGCAATGTCCGAGGCCTTCCACCAGATAGGCTCCACGGCTGATTGCCGCCTCTTTACCGTCGGCCGGCTGATACGCCACGACGCTTGGCGCAAACATCCAGCGCCAGCCGGTCAGTGGCCAGCGCATGCTCAACGGCCAGGGAATGTCGCTGCCCTTGTTCTCTTGAGTGACCGGCGCCACGCCTTTCATGAAATAGGCATACAAGGCTTTCATGTCTGCATCGCTGACACGGGCATAGGACGGATACGGCATCGCCGGGTAAAGCGTACTACCGTTTTTGGCCACACCATGGCGCACGGCTTTGTCGAAATCGTCAAAGCTGTAGTCGCCCAGGCCGGTTTTGTCCGGGGTAATGTTGGTGGAATAGATCGTGCCGATCGGCGTCTCCATCGGCAGTCCGCCTGCAAACGGCTTACCACCCTTGGCGGTATGGCAAGCCACACAGTCACCCGCGCGGGCGAGGTATTCGCCCTGTTTGATCAACGCTTGCGATGCATCTTCTGCCGCGCTGATCGAGCAACTGCCGAGCAGGGCAAGGGTGGCGATAACGAGATTTTTCATGGTCATCGCTCCTTAAGCCTGAACCAGCGGGCCGGGATTCTTCAGGTACTGCTCGCGAATCGCCCGCGCCGACCAGTAGGTCAGTGCCGCGACCAGACCGGTCGGGTTGTAACCCAATCCTTGCGGGAACGCCGAAGCGCCCGGCACGAACACGTTATGTACGTCCCAGCTCTGCAAATAGCGGTTCAGCGCACTGGTTTTCGGATGGGTGCCCATGATCGCGCCACCATTGAGGTGGGTGGTCTGGTAAGAAGCCGTGTTGAAATGTTCACCCACCTGTTTGCCGAGCAGGGCAATGGCCTTGGGGTTCATCGCTTGTGCGATCTTGCTCATCTTGTCGACCATGAAGCGGTTCATCTTGATGTCGTTTTCATGCCAGTCGAAAGTCATCCGCAGCAGCGGCTGGCCGTAGGCATCGCGGTATACCGGGTCGAGATCCAGGTAGTTGCCTCGGTAGGACTGATGCGCACCGTGAGCGTCCATCGACACCTGGTGGGTGTAATAATCGGCAGTCGCACGTTTCCATGCACTGCCCCAGGCGGGTGTTCCCGGCGGGTTCGAAGTTCCGGCAATCGGCCGGCTGCCGGCCTGGTTGACCCACATCGGTGCACCACCGACAAAGCCGTGCGGGCCGTGATCGAAGTTGTCGGCGTTGAAGTCATCCACCGCCACACCATTGCCACCTGCGCCAATGAAATTATTGGTGTGCACGTCTTTGTCGAAGTAGGCCTTGATCGTCGCCATGTTCTGATAGGCGAAGTTCTTGCCGACCACACCTTCGCCGCTGATCGGGTCGTACGGTTTGCCGATCCCGGACAACAGCATCAACCGCACGTTGTGGAACTGGAACGCACCGAGGATCACCAGGTCCGCCGGCTGCTCGATTTCCCGACCCTGACTATCGATGTAGGTCACACCGGTCGCCTTGCGCTTGGTACTGTCGAGATTGACCCGCAGCACGTGGGAATTGGGCCGCAACTCGAAGTTCGGCAATGGCTTGAGCGCCGGCAGGATGTTCACGTTCGGCGAAGCCTTGGAGTACATGTAGCACACGTAGCCACTGCAAAAACCGCAGAAGTTGCACGGTCCCATCTGCGCACCGTAGGGATTGGTGTAGGGCCCTGAGGTATTGGCGGAAGGCAGGTTGTAGGGTTTGTAACCGACAGCATTGGCGGCATTCTGGAACAACTGCGCGGAGTAGGTGTTCTTCTGCGACGCCAACGGGAAGTGGTTCGAACGGTCCGGCGCATAGGGGTTACCGCCCTTGCCTTCGCCGACCACTTGACCTTTCACGGTCCAGGCCTGACCCGAGGTGCCGAAGACTTTCTCGGCGTAATCGAAAAACGGTTCCAGCTCTTCATAGCTGACGCCAAAGTCCTGGATGGTCATGTCCTTGGGGATGAAGTGCTTGCCGTAGCGCTCCTCATAATGACTGCGCATACGCAACTCGATCGGATCGACCCGAAAGTGCACACCCGACCAGTGCAGTCCGGCCCCGCCCACACCATTACCCGGCAGAAACGCCCCGAGCTGACGGTTGGGCAGCGCAATGTCATTCACGCTATGGCGAATGGTCACGGTCTCTTTGGAGATGTCCTGAAAGAGTTTCTTGCGCACGCTGTAGGTGAGTTCGTCGATCACCTGCGGATAGTTGCCGTCGGGGTAGGTGTCCTGCATCGGCCCGCGTTCCAGCGCCAGCACATTGAGGCCAGCCTCCGTCAGTTCCTTGGCCATGATCGCGCCGGTCCAGCCAAACCCGACGATCACTGCGTCGACCTTCTTCATCGTGGTTGTCATGCTCACGCCCTCTCGCCGCGAATAGAAACTGCCGGGAAGGGGTATTGCTCGTTGCGTTCAACCCAATCCATGAAATCGGCGCGCGCGCCGGGAAAGCCGATCATGGTCCAGCCGACCATGCCTTTGTTGCCGCCGTGGATCGGGTCGCAGAAGAACCCTTCCTTGGTGTTTTGCAGCAAAAGGCTGAAAAAAATCTTCGGCGGGACGCTGTCGAATGTTGGCGTACCGGCCTCCAATTGCTTGAGCAAATCGTCTCGGGTAGCGCTGTCTTGCGCAGCAAAAACTTTGCCGTTGAACGCCTTCGACCAGGCGTCCGTCGCGGCGATACCCAAACGGTAGATGTCCTTGGGAACCAGTTTGCTCTGCCAGCCCATTTCCGGCGCAGCGTCCGCATTGAACGGGCCTTGCATGTACCAGAGAGCACCCGCCGCGTACGGGGTATTCATTTGCCGGTCGATGTACTCCGGCACACCCGCTTCGAGTGCACCCGGTCCCTGTTCATCGGCAGGAATCAAGCGGGCAACCGCTGCCTGGATGAATGCCCACTCTTCGGCGGTGAAGTAGCTCGGCTCATAAACACTGCTGCTGACCGGCGTTTTGCCAGGACCGGCCGGTGCGGCTTCAGGAGCGGCCATCAAGACCGAACTGCCCAAACCGGTACTGGCAACGGTGACCACCGGGATCAAGGTCAGGGATTTGCGTAAAAACTCACGCCGCGGGTTGTCTCGATCTTGATCAGACATGGGGGGGGTGCACCTCATCAGGCATTCACGGATAGATCAGCTGCTTCATGGAGCAGCTTGTCGTTTTGGCAGCGATGCAGGCCGATAAGGCCCGAAGGAAAAGAACATATCTGCAAACTTTAGTTACAAATGGTAGCAGGCTAAGCATATGAGTGAATCGTTTCAGTTTAAAATCCACAGATTATTTCTGAAGTATCGAGGGCCCCTCAGGCTTAACGATTCTTTGACAAGCCCCTCACAGAGCTTTGACTGCTCAGGGTTCAGGCTGGGATTTAGTCACCCATTCCTTCATCCACGGCTCCCTGACTCATGTCGAAAAACCACCTCTTGCTCGCACTGTGCCTGTCGCTCATGGCGTTATTTGCGTTCGATCAGGTTCAAGCCGAGCAAACCCAATCCATCCGTCCCGGCGAATGGGCCCAGCCCGTCGAAGCGCAGTACGGCCTTTACCAGATGTCACCGACTCTCTACCGCAGCACACTTCCCGATCACGGAGCGCTGCCGCTGCTGGAAAAACTCCAGATCACGACGGTGATCAATTTTCTGCCCGAGTCCGACGCAAGCTGGCTATCGACACCCGGCATCAACCTGGTGCAATTGCCGTACAAGACCAGCCATGTCGATGACAGCGAGGTGCTCAGTGCATTGCGGGCCATACAAACCGGTCAAAGCAAAGGCCCGGTGTTGATCCATTGCAAACGCGGATCGGATCGCACTGGCCTGATGGCTGCGATGTACCGCGTGGTGGTACAAGGCTGGAGCAAGGAAGACGCCCTCGACGAAATGACCCAGGGCGGTTTCGACGACAATACCCACTTCAAGAACGGCATTCGCTACATGATGAAGGCAGATATCGACAAACTGCGGACCGCACTGGCCAACGGCGATTGCAGTACCAGTGTGTTTGCGACCTGCTCGATGAAAAGCTGGTTGAAAACGGTCAATAGCGAAAAACCGAAGATCTGAGGGGCGCACCACAACCAGCCCCTGCCCCAAACAGGCAAGGCGGGGTCGTGAACATACAATCGAGGAGTGTGGCGTCAGTCGATAAATACCGCCCTTGAGCGCTCAGACTCAAAGGCGGATTACCAAGCGCCGGGAGATCAGGAGTGATCGTCGGGCTTTTTCTTCAGCTTCGGATTGGGGAAGAACTGCACAGCCTGGACCTTGGCGTCCGGGACTTTCAACGCGGTGGTATTGACCCGCGTACCCAATTCCTTGGGCACTGACAGACCTTGCTCGTTCAGCGTGTCGGAATAACCGCAGGCCACGCATTCGCGGTGCGGCACCTCGTCTTCGCTCCACATCATCAACTTGTCCGGCTCGCTGCACGCCGGGCAGACTGCCCCGGCGATGAAGCGTTTCTTGGTTTTGCTCACTGGCGCGTCACTCATGCTGCCGCGTCCTCGTCGAGGCCGCTATGGCGCAAGAGTGCGTCAATCGACGGTGCACGTCCGCGGAAGTCGACGAACAGCACCATCGGCTCCTGAGAACCGCCGCGCGCCAGGATCGCCTCGCGGAACGCACGACCGGTGGCCGCATTGAGCACGCCGTCTTCCTCGAATTTCGAGAAGGCATCGGCCGACAGCACTTCAGCCCATTTGTAGCTGTAGTAACCCGCCGCATAACCGCCAGCGAAGATATGCGCGAAGCTGTTAGGGAAACGGTTGTAGGCCGGCGGACGCATGACCGAAACCTCGTCGCGCACGCCTTCAAGCACTTGCAGTACGCTGCGACCGTCGCCATGGGTAGCGTGCAGCTCGAAGTCGAACAGCGAGAATTCCAGCTGGCGAACCATCATCAGTCCGGACTGGAAGTTCTTCGCAGCGAGCATTTTTTGCAGCAGGTCCTGCGGCAGTGGCTCGCCGGTTTCGTAATGACCGGAGATCAACGCCAGGCCTTCCGGCTCCCAGCACCAGTTTTCCATGAACTGACTTGGCAGCTCGACCGCGTCCCACGCCACGCCGTTGATCCCGGACACGCCGGAATATTCAACGCGGGTCAGCAGGTGATGCAGGCCGTGACCAAATTCGTGGAACAGCGTGGTGACTTCATCGTGGGTCAGCAGGGCAGGCTTGCCACTGTCGGCCGGGGTGAAGTTGCACACCAGATTAGCCACCGGGCTTTGCAGTACACCTTCAGCGGTGCGGCGACGGTCGCGGGCGCCGTCCATCCAGGCACCGCCGCGCTTGTTGGCACGGGCATACAGGTCGAAGAAGAAGCGCCCGACGTGCTCGCCGTTCTCCTTGATTTCGAACAGGCGAACGTCCGGATGCCAGGTGTCGAAACCTTTCAGCTCGGCGATTTCGATGCCATACAGACGCTGAACGATGGCGAACAGACCGCTCAGGACTTTATCGATCGGGAAGTACGCACGCAGGGTTTCCTGGGCAACGCTGTAACGCTGTTCACGGAGTTTTTCGCCGTAGAAACCGCTGTCCCAGCTTTGCAGATCAGGGCAACCCTGTTCGGCAGCGTAGGCTTTGAGTTGCTCGAGATCCTGCGCGGCGAACGGTTTGCTGCGCTTGGCCAGGTCGCGCAGGAAGCTCAGCACCTGATCGCTGGACTCGGCCATTTTGGTCGCCAGACTCAGCTCCGCGAAACTGGCGAACCCCAGCAGCTTGGCCAGCTCCTGACGCAGGTCGAGGATTTCTTCCATCACCGGGCCGTTATCGTTCTGACCGGCATTCGGGCCTTGGTCCGACGCACGGGTGCAGTAAGCGGCGTAGACTTCTTCGCGTAGCGCGCGGTCTTGGGCGTAGGTCATCACCGCGTAGTAGCTAGGGAATTCCAGGTTGATCAGCCAGCCTTGCAAATCTTTGGCTTGGGCGGCGGCGGCCATTTGCGCCTTGGCCGAATCGGTCAGGCCGGCGAGGGCGGCCTCATCGGTGATGTGCTTGGTCCAGGCCTGGGTGGCATCGAGCAATTGGTTGGAGAAATGGCTGCCCAGCTCGGACAGCTTGCTCTGCACCTCGGCGTAACGCTTTTGCTCTGCCGCCGGCAAATCGATACCCGACAGACGGAAATCACGCAGCGCGTGTTCAAGAATGGTTTTTTGCGCGACATCGAAACCGGCTGCTTCCGGGCTATTGACCAGCGCTTCATAGGCCTGGAACAGCTCGCGGTTCTGGCCCATTTCAGTGGCGTAGGCACTCAGCGCCGGAAGGCAGGACTCGTAAGCCTCACGCAGTTCGGCACTGTTGCACACCGCGTTCAGGTGACTGACCGGGCTCCAGGCTGCGCCCAGGCGATCGTTCAGTTCGTCCATCGCCAGCACCAGGCCCGCCCAGGTAGGCTGTTTGCCCTGAGTTTTGAGGATCTCGGCGATGGCGGCGCGGTTGTCCGCAAGGATCTGTTCGATGGCCGGTTGTACGTGCTCGGCGCGGATCGCCGAGAACGGCGGCAGGTCGTAGGGCTGCAAAAGAGGATTGTTCACGCTCACGGTTGGCACCTTGGCTGGAAGAAACATGCGGCCATCTTAATTACAATCGACGCCAACCGCAGCTATCAACAACAGAGAGAGAGCCTATCGTGTCCCTTCGCAAGTACCAGAACCACACCCCCGTGCTCGGCAAATGCGCCTTTGTCGACAGCTCGGCGGTGGTGATCGGCGACGTCGAAATAGGCGAAGACAGCTCTGTCTGGCCGCTGACCGTGATCCGCGGCGACATGCACCGCATCCGCATTGGCCAGCGCACCAGCGTGCAGGATGGCTGTGTGCTGCACATCACCCACGCCGGGCCCTTCAACCCTGACGGTTTCCCGCTGTTGATCGGCGACGACGTGACCATCGCCCACAAAGTCATGCTGCACGGCTGCTCCGTCGGCAACCGGATCCTGATCGGCATGGGCAGCATCGTCATGGACGGTGCGGTGGTCGAAGACGAGGTGATCATCGGCGCTGGCAGCCTGGTGCCACCGGGCAAACGCCTGGAAAGCGGTTTCCTCTATGTCGGCAGCCCGGTGAAACAGATCCGTCCACTGACTGACAAGGAACGGGCGTTTTTCACCTACAGCGCGGCGAATTACGTGAAGCTCAAAGACCTGCATCTGGCCGAAGGCTACGACCAGCTCTGACACCGGCAGACTCACTCAGGAATATTCATGCATTACCAAACCGTTTTATTCGACCTCGATGGCACCCTGACCGACCCGCGTGAGGGCATCACTCGCTCGATCCAGTTCGCCTTGAGCAAACTGGGGATCGACGAGCCAGACCTGACCAAGCTCGAACACTTCATCGGCCCGCCATTGCTGCAAGCCTTCATGCAGTTCTACGACTTTGATGAGCCGAAGGCCTGGGAGGCGGTGAGTTTCTACCGCGAGCGCTTCAAGGTTACCGGCCTGTACGAAAACCGTGTGTTCGACGGTGTCATGCCATTGTTGGAAACCCTTGATGGGCAAGGGCGGCAGCTGTATATCGCGACGTCGAAGCCGTGGGTTTTCGCCCGGGAAATCGCCCGGCACTTCGGTTTCGATCGGCACTTCAAAGTGATCTACGGCAGCGAACTGGATGGCACCCGCACCGATAAGGTCGAGCTGATTGCCCATTTGATGGCCGAAGAAGGCCTGGATCCGGCCACCACACTGATGATCGGCGACCGCAAACACGACCTGATCGGCGCCAAACGCAACGGTCTGGACGCAGCGGCGGTGGGCTATGGATTCGGCAGCCACGAAGAATTGAGCGCCGAACAGCCGGCGTATCACTTCGAGACATTGGCCGAGTTGCATCAGACGTTTTTGCGGGGTTAACCGCTGGACCGCTTTTGTGGCGAGGGAGCTTGCTCCCGCTGGCCGGTCCGCGCTCGGGCGCAGCAGTCGTAACCTGTGGAAGGTGTTCAACTTGAAACACCGTGCCGCATGATATTGGGGTCGCTGCGCGACCCAGCGGGAGCAAGCTCCCTCGCCACAGGGCTATTTGCCAGCCAACGCTTTCAACGCTGCCTTTCGCTCCCCAACTGGCAACCTGCCGAGTTTTTCCACGGCGGCGTAGAAAGCCACCCAATTACCATCGATCTGTCTAAACAAAGCGGAAAACGCCGGCACCCATTGATCATAGAGTCCGAATGGCAGCAGCCGGGCGTTGTTCATCGGGGCATTGATCCAGGCATCAAAGCGCTTGTCGCCGGCCCATTGGCTGTCGCGCAGGGTTCGATAATCGCTGCGCAAACGTTCGAACTCGGCGACTTTACGCTGGCGCATCTGTTCGGTCGCAAGGGGCAATGCATAGAGTTTTTCGAGTCGCGTACGGGTGTCCAGAATCAGCTGGGTAAATTGATCACGTTGCTGCTCTTGAGCTTTGCCGGCCGGCGGTAAACCGCAAGCTGCACGCCATTGGCGGGTGCCTTCCTGTTCGACGAAGGTGGCGAAAGACTCGTTGAACTCTGTGTCGTCCTTCACATAAAACCGCTGATGCGCCAGTTCGTGAAAAATCAGCGTCGCCAGACGCTCGTCACCCCAGTTCATCATTGAACTGATGATCGGGTCGTTGAACCAGCCCAAGGTCGAATAGGCTTCAACACCGCTGATCGACACGTCCATGCCCTGCAGGCGCAGCAGCGCAGCGTTGCCTCGCGCGGCGCTCTGGCTGTAGTACCCGCGATAGGCCACGCACCCGGCGATCGGAAAGCAATGATTCTGCGGCTTGAGGGAAAACTCCGGCGTGGCGAACACATTCCACACCACATACGGTCGGCCAATGTCGGCGTAGAGGCGATAACTTTTGTTGTCTGGCAAGTGCAACCGCTGGCTGGCGAACTCGCGGGCCTTTTGCGACTGAGCCAGGCGCGCGCGCAGTTTCGCGTCACGCGCAGGGTCGGCAACCACCTCGCTCACCGGCTCACGCGCCCGCAGCAATTGCCACTGACCGCTGGCCAACTGACCGTAGTAATTGACGCTCGAGCAACCGTTCAGCAACAAAAGCAACGCGGCCGGAAACAAAACGCGCAAAACGCGATCAAGTAACCGATGGCTTGAAAGCAGCCTGATCACATCAAATCATCCTTGGGGAGTCTGCCCGCAAGACTATCTCGCCTGACTGGAGCTTCGCTATGCGCGCGTTATTGCTGACTGCAAACCTGCTGATGCTGGCTGGCTGTGTTGGACTGCCCCAACCCGACCCGACGCAAGCCTGGATCGACCTCGGGCCCCATCAACATGACACTGTGTTGCAAGCGCTGGAAGTGGACGCCAAGGCCACCGCCGATAAACGCTACTTCCAGATTCCACCGGGCAGCCATGAGTTGAAGGTGCGTTATCAGTTCGCGGTAGAACCAACGAATATCGGCCCCGACGCCGAACCGCTATGGCGCGATTGCCGGTTAAGTGTGAAGTTCAACGACTTCAGTGCCGGCCAGCGATATCAACTGCAAGCGGGGAATATCGGCTTCCGGCCGTGGGCCAAACTCTATGATCAGCAGCGCAAAGTCGTTGGCCAAGCGCATCTGGCGGGCTGCCAACGCACCTGATCAGCGCTATGCTTATTACCTGACCGCTCGGAAATCAATCATGCGCAGGTATCTGCTGTTTTTCGCTATCAGCTCTCTGACTGCCTGTGTGAGCCCGCTACCCACCGCGAACCCGAACATGGCCTGGGTCGACTTCGCCATGCCGACGCCCGGGGGCAAAGTCCTCATGGCCGAGAGCCTGGACAATAAGCGCCTGAAAGACGGGCGATTCTTCCAGGTCACACCCGGCAGCCATGAATTGAAGGTTCGCTTCGACTTTGAGCAGTTTTACGGAGGTTTTGGCATGCAATTCGACTCGCCAAACCGACTGTGCTATTTGACCGTGCGCTACGATCATTTCGAAGCCGGCCAACGTTACCTGCTCGAAGCTCGCTCGCTGACCACCACACCCAGCGCCCGGCTGTATAACGCCAAGCGCGAGCTCGTCGCCGAAGAGAGTCAGACTTTTTGCATCCCGTAAGACGGATTATCTGTCGTTCTTCTGATAGATGATTTTCTTCGTTCCGCCTTCACACGTGCCGACCACCATGTTCTGGTCGTGCACTTCGTCATTGGTGACGATCTCCAGGGTGTAGGACGATACGTTATTGGCCTGGATCTTGGATTCGATCTCGGCCTTGAGTTCTTCGCAGGATTTGGTTGCCGCCAGGGCCGATGTGGCCAGCACACTGCAGATAACCGCCAAGGCAAAACGTTTCATGGTTGAAGCTCCCTTGAGGCAGCGCGCACAGTCATGCGCTGAAGCTGCTGTCACTTATTCGACCACAGTTTCAGTTCACGAGTTCTGATTTGTAGCAGCTGGCGTGCCAGCTGCTACCAGGGCGCGATCAGCCCACGAGTGTCGCATCAAGCGTGATTTTAGCGTTCAACACCTTGGAAACCGGGCAGCCTACTTTAGCCTTCTTGCTCAACTCCTCGAATTGCTGCTGGCTCGCGCCAGGGATTTTCGCTTTGAGCGTCAGGTGCACGGCGGTGATCGCAAAACCACCGTCGACCTGATCCAGCGTCACTTCGGCCTGGGTGTCGATCGTGTCGGCCTTGAGGCCAGCCTCGCCGAGAATCATCGAAAATGCCATGGAGAAACACCCCGCATGAGCGGCGCCGATCAGTTCTTCCGGGTTGGTGCCCGGGCCGCCTTCGAAACGCGCCTTGAAGCCATAAGGTGCATCTTTCAGGACCCCGGTTTCGGTGGAGATAGAACCAAGGCCGGTCTTCAAATCACCGACCCAATGTGCCGATGCTTTCTTTTTGATACTCATCTCTGCCTCCTCAATATCCGGCGCGAGGATCGCGCCTTCATGGTTTTCGGTTGCCTGGGTTCTGAGGATAGAAGGCTGGGCAAAGTTCATCGTGTCGGATCGAACCGCTTATCTGGTCGGCAATTTCACGTCTGCTATTGAAACTCGGGTATATGCCCACATTGCATAGAACACGCTCATGCATTCGGCAGGTTTTCGTTGGTGAAAAAAGCCTGCGTACCCTCATTGGAGAAGCCGGCTTATGAAACAACTGTCCGATATCAAGTTCTCGACGCTGGACCTGGTGCCCGTTCGCGAGAACGGCAGCCCTGCGCAATCGCTGCGTAACTCGCTGGACCTGGCGCAACACGTGGAGAAGTGGGGCTATAACCGCTTCTGGGTCGCCGAACACCACAACATGGATGGCATCGCCAGCTCTGCGACTTCCGTACTGCTTGGCTATCTGGCCGGCGGCACGTCGAGCATTCGTGTCGGCTCCGGTGGCGTGATGCTGCCCAACCATGCGCCGCTGGTGATTGCCGAACAATTCGGCACCCTTGAAAGCCTCTATCCGGGGCGAATCGACCTCGGTCTGGGTCGCGCACCGGGCTCCGATCAGATGACCGCCCGCGCCTTGCGCCGTGAACGCTCCGGCAGCGCCGACGATTTCCCCGAAGACGTCGCCGAACTGCTGCGCTACCTGGGCCCACGCACGCCGGACCAGCGCATTATCGCGATGCCCGGCACCGGCACCCATGTGCCGGTCTGGCTGCTGGGCTCCAGCCTGTTCAGCGCGCAACTGGCCGGCGAGCGCGGTTTGCCTTACGCCTTCGCCTCGCATTTCGCACCGCGTTATATGCATGAAGCGATTCGGGTTTACCGCAATCACTTCAAGCCTTCAGCCGTACTGGATAAACCCTACGTGATGCTGGGCGTGCCGCTGGTAGCCGCCGACACCGACGAACAAGCCGATTACCTGGCAACCTCGGTCTACCAACGAATCCTGGCGCTGATGCGCGGCCAAAGCCTGGTTCAACGGCCACCGGTGAAAACCATGGATGGCCTGTGGTTGCCCCATGAGAAAGAAGCCGCCGGTGATTTCCTCGGCCTGGCGATGGTCGGCAGCCCGGCGAAAATTCGCGGCAAACTTGAAGTGCTGATCGAGCAGACTCAAGCCGACGAGTTGATCTTCACCTGTGACCTGTACGAACACGCTGATCGCCTGCATTCCTACGAACTGCTGGCACAAGTAATGAAGGGCTAAGGCTCGGAAAGCGCCTGCAAAAAAGCCGACGCCATGGCGTCGGCTTTACATAAACAGCTGACTCAACCTACTTCTTGTAGACGATGACCTTCTTGCCTGCCTCGCATTTTCCGACCACCTTGCCACCCGCGGCCGCGCCTTTATCGACGATTTCCAGCGAATAGTTTTTGGAGCCCTTGGCATCGATTTTTGCCGCAATTTCGCTTTTCAGCTCTTCGCACGGTTTGCCCGCCGCAAAGGTTGTTCCCGCAATGCTCAACAAACCCACCGCCAATATAAATTTCTTCATCGGTCACATTCCCTGGTCGGATCAAAAGGGGTAAGCGTTAACACTCGGGCACCTGACGCCCAAGACGAAGTAGCGCTTTGCCATTCCCTATGGCAATCGGCCAGCGCACAAGTTCAGAAGCCTAGCTCAACCTCAGCTATTGGCAATCCGGAACCCGACTTTGAGCGTGACCTGAAAGTGTGCCGCCTTGCCGTCCTTGATGTGCCCGCGGGTTTCGGTAACCTCGAACCACTCCATCAGCTTGATGCTTTTGCTGGCCTCGGCCAATGCATTGTTGATGGCATCTTCAATGCTGGTAGGGGACGAGCCAACCAGTTCGACTTTCTTGTAAGTGTGATGGTCAGTCATGGCGTTCTCCTGGAATTGTGATTAGAGCCTAGCAGCGATTGTCGGTATTTCTTCTGTCGTTGAAGGTTCAAAATGAATGCACTTTCCCGAACCGTTGGAGTCCCAACCAACACAAGCACTCAATCAATGAAGGAGAGTCATCATGGCCATCACCTCGTTGCGTAAAGCCTCATTGCAAAGCATGGAAGCCGAGATCGAAAGTCTGCTCAAGTCGCTGGAAAGCTTGAAGAGTGATACCTCGGACGAGTCGCTGAAAACTCTCAAGGCCCTCAAAAACAACGCCGAGAACGCGCTGAGACACTCGCGCCACCTGCTCAGCGATGCATACGAAGAAGTCAAAGTCAAAACCCGCGAAACCGGGATCGCCACCCGCGATTACGCCCAGGAACACCCATGGACTAGCGCTAGCGTCGCAGTCGGTGCCTTGGGTTTGCTGGCCGCGTATCTGCTATACAAACGCGGCCATTAAGGCTGGCGCAGCTCGTTTTTCAGCCACTGCGCCAACTGCCGAGCGCGCCCGTCAGCGGCGCGCTTGGGTAGCCACAACGCCAGTTGCGCCGGGGTTTCACTGAAACCCCACGGCGCAACCAGGCGACCGGCCTTCAAGTCCTCGGCCACCAGCGGCTCAGGGGCAATCGCCACGCCCAGCCCGGCCACCGCCGCCTCCAGCAAATAATACAAATGCTCGAAACCCTGCCCGAACTTCAGCGCCTTGGCGTCGAGGTCGTTGCGCTGAGCCCAACTGGGCCAGGCTTGCGGGCGTGAAGTGGTGTGCAGCAAGGATTGGTTGAGCAGCGCGGCCGCTGGCGCCTGGCACAGACTGTCGTAACCGGCAAAGCGAGGGCTGAGCACCGGGCCGATGCGCTCGCTGGCCAATTCATAAACCTGCATGTCCGCAGGCCACGGCGGCTCGGCAAACACCAGCAAGGCATCGAGCCCCGGCCGCCGTGGGTCAAGATCGCCTTCACCCGCCGACAGGTGCAAACGCAAGTCCGGCAGGTCGGCATTCAACCGGCCCAGACGTGGAATGAACCAGCGCGCCAGCAAACTGCCAGAGCAGCCAAGCACGAACGGCGCGTCGGCGTGACCTTGCGTCAGTTCACCGCAAACGGTGCGCAAACGCTCGAAGGCCTCGCTGCTGGCATCGCGTAAGCGCACGCCGGCATCTGTGAGTTTCAGGCCGCGCCCATCCTTGACGAACAGGCTCACCCCCAGATGCTCCTCCAGTACTTTCAACTGTCGACTGACGGCACCGTGAGTCACATGCAGTTGCTCCGCAGCCTGACTGACGCTGTTCAGGCGGGCAGTGGCTTCGAAGGCGCGCAGGGCGTTCAGCGGGGGGAGGTCGTGGCTCATGATATCTGTGAGTTTTCCTGACAGGTTACGGCGATCTTATCGGTTTTCAGCCCGGGACGTCAGGGGTAGAGTGAACGCCATTGCCACTTCACGAATTCAACTGGAGCGCCCCATGACCCAGACTAATCTGCGCAACGGCCCTGATGCCAACGGCCTGTTTGGCGCGTTCGGCGGCCGCTACGTCGCCGAGACCCTGATGCCGTTGATCCTCGACCTGGCCCGCGAATATGAAGCGGCCAAGGATGATCCGGCGTTCAAAGAAGAACTGGCCTACTTCCAGCGCGACTACGTCGGCCGCCCAAGCCCGCTGTACTTCGCCGAGCGCCTGACCGAGTTCTGCGGCGGCGCGAAGATCTACCTCAAGCGCGAAGAGCTGAATCACACCGGCGCGCACAAGATCAACAACTGCATCGGCCAGATCCTGCTGGCACGGCGCATGGGCAAAAAACGCATCATCGCCGAGACCGGCGCCGGCATGCATGGCGTGGCGACTGCCACCGTGGCCGCGCGCTTTGGCCTCGATTGCGTGATCTACATGGGCACCACCGACATCGAGCGCCAACAGGCCAACGTGTTCCGCATGAAACTGCTGGGCGCCGAAGTGATCCCCGTGGTCGCCGGCACCGGCACCCTGAAAGACGCGATGAACGAAGCCCTGCGTGACTGGGTGACCAACGTCGACAGCACCTTCTACCTGATCGGCACCGTGGCCGGCCCGCACCCTTATCCGGCGATGGTCCGCGACTTCCAGGCAGTGATCGGCAAAGAAACCCGCGAACAACTGCAAGCCAAGGAAGGTCGCCTGCCGGACAGCCTGGTGGCGTGCATCGGTGGTGGTTCCAACGCCATGGGCCTGTTCCACCCGTTCCTCGATGACAAAAGCGTCGAAATCATCGGCGTTGAAGCGGCGGGTCATGGCATCGAAACCGGCAAACATGCGGCCAGCCTGAACGGCGGCGTACCGGGCGTGCTGCACGGCAACCGGACCTTCCTGCTGCAGGACGACGATGGCCAGATCATCGATGCTCACTCGATCTCCGCCGGCCTCGACTATCCGGGCATCGGTCCGGAACACGCCTGGTTGCATGACATCGGCCGCGTTCAGTACACCTCGGTGACTGACCACGAAGCCTTGGACGCCTTCCACAAATGCTGCCGCCTGGAAGGGATTATTCCTGCACTGGAAAGCGCCCACGCCCTGGCCGAAGTGTTCAAACGCGCACCGACCCTGCCGAAGGATCACCTGATGGTGGTCAACCTGTCCGGCCGTGGCGACAAAGACATGCAAACCGTGATGCACCATATGGATCAGTCCCAGCAGGAGAAACACTGATGAGCCGCCTGCAAACGCGCTTCGCCGAACTCAAAGAACAGAACCGCGCCGCCCTGGTGACCTTCGTCACTGCCGGCGACCCGAGCTATGACACCTCGCTGGCGATCCTCAAAGGTTTACCAGCGGCAGGTGCCGACGTGATCGAACTGGGCATGCCCTTCACCGATCCGATGGCCGACGGCCCGGCAATCCAGCTCGCCAACATCCGCGCCCTGGGCGCCAAGCAAAACCTGGCGAAAACCCTGCAAATGGTTCGCGAGTTCCGCAAAGACAACAACCACACGCCGCTGGTGCTGATGGGTTACTTCAACCCGATTCATTATTACGGCGTACCGCGTTTCATCAGCGATGCCAAGGAAGCCGGTGTCGATGGCCTGATCGTGGTCGACATGCCGCCAGAACATAACGCCGAGCTGTGCGACCCGGCGCAAGCGGCTGGCATCGACTTCATCCGCCTGACCACACCGACCACCGACGACGTGCGTCTGCCGACGGTGCTCAATGGCAGTTCCGGTTTTGTGTACTACGTGTCGGTGGCCGGTGTGACCGGTGCTGGCGCAGCGACCCTGGAACACGTCGAAGAAGCCGTGGCCCGCTTGCGTCGCCACACCGACCTGCCGATCAGCATCGGGTTCGGCATCCGCACACCAGAGCAAGCGGCGTCCATCGCCCGTCTGGCAGACGGCGTGGTGGTGGGTTCGGCACTGATCGACCACATCGCTAACGCAACCACACCCGAGCAGGCCATCGACGGCGTACTCGGCCTGTGCTCGGCGTTATCCGAAGGTGTGCGTAAAGCCCGCGTCAGCTAAGAGTAAAGTTCCTGATACAGAGGAATTAGTGCCCGGCGCCGCAGACTAAATAGCAAGACCCAGGGGTTTGGAACCGAGTTCTAAGCCCCTTTTTTTGCTGTGGATGCTCTGAGGAAGACCCAAATGAAAATGCCCAAACGCTTGATCGCCAGCCTGGGTGTATTGATGCTCAGCGCCACGCCCTTGCTCCACGTAAGCGCCGATGAGCGCGACGATCATGATCGCGGTGGCCCGCGGTATGAGCATCGCGGCGATGATCACCGCGATCACCGCCCTGAATACAGACGGCCACCGCAGGACTTCGGTCCGGTGCGCGAAGTGATCCGCGTCAACCACGGGTATTTCGTCCGCGGTGCACCACCACCGCCAGGCGTTCGCTGGGTCAGAGGCCAACCCTTGCCGCGCGGCTACTATGGTGAGCGCCTGGACAGCCGGGCCCTCGAACGCTTGCCGTATTACCCAGGTTACGAATGGCGACGCATGGGCGGTGACATCGTGCTGATCGCCATAGGCACCGGGGTGGTTTATGAAGTGCTGGAAGGGGTTCTGTACTAAATACCGTCCGTGGCGAGGGAGCTTGCTCCCGCTCGACTGCGTAGCAGTCGTAACTCAGCGACCTCGTCTTACCTGATGTAACCGGGTCGTTGAAGTTGGGGCCGCTTCGCGACCCAGCGGGAGCAAGCTCCCTCGCCACGGGTTTGCACTGTACTGAACATATGCTCAAAAAATCGACAAATCCAGTGGCCGAACCGCACCCATCCAGATCGCATGGTCGGTGTGGTCCGCCAGGTCGTCGCCCGTATCCGGGTGTACAAACACCACCAGACCTTTGCGATTAAGCGCCAGCCACGGCAGCACTTCGCCGAGCAACTCCGGTGCAAAGGCCAGCTGGCAGCTCCAGTCCGGGTGCGGGCCGACCAGCCGTTCGTGGACCCGGCCCATCTTCAGCGGGAACAGCTGCGCAGCCTGCTCACACAGGGCTCGCGCCTGATCGATGGTGTTCGCGTCAAAGTACACATGGGCGTGATAGCCCTTGATTCGTTGCATAGCGTTCTCGTGTCTCGGGATTCATTCCTCACCCGCAACGCTACACCGCAATAGACGGCAGCGCCAAACCTGTCAGCGACTCCGCGCTGCTGGCCTGTTCGGTCATCAGCCAATCGACGAACTGCTGGATCAGCGCACTGCGGCGCTTGCGCTGGGGCAAGACCACGTAATAGCCGAAGCTCGATATCGCCGTCTCGGCAATCGGTCGGCACAACAAGCCTTGCGCCAGCAAGTTATCCACAAGGTGTCGCCAACCAATAGCCACGCCCTGACCGCCAATCGCCGCTTGAATCAACAGTGTGTAGTTGTCGAAACGCAACTGCCCGGGCGCGGGCGGTGTGGCGATACCCAAGGTGCGGAACACGCCGCTCCAGTCGAACCAGTGGCTGCTGTTTTCGCCACGTAAATGCAGCAGCGGCAACTCTTGTAGAGCGTGGGCGGGCAGGGGCACTGCGCGGTCTTTGAGCAGCAGCGGGCTGCACACCGGGAACACCTCTTCACTGAACAGCCAATGGCTTTCGCCCTGCTTGAAGCGCCCATCGCCAAACAGCACGGCCACGTCGATGTCAGTGCGCAGCATGTTGTGGCTGCGCTCGCTGGTGACCAGGCTGACATCCACCTGTGGATTGGCCTCATGAAAACGGTGTAAACGCGGCATCAGCCAATAGGCGGCGAAGGCAAAGTCGGTGGCAACCTGCAACACTTCGTGCTGATGCTGGGCGCTGATTGCATTCAGCCCGGCGTCGATGCTCTGCAAACCGACCTGCACCTGCTCGAACAGAATCGCCCCGGCCTCGGTCAGCTCGATGCCTCGGTAGATGCGGTCGAACAGCCGCGTGCCGAGTTGCTCCTCCAGCCGTTTGAGCTGCTGGCTGACGGCGGGCTGCGTGGTGCCGAGCTCCACCGCCGCAGCGGTAAAGCTGCGATGACGTGCCGCGGCTTCAAAGGCGCGAAACAGGTCCAGGGACAAATCACCAAGGGCGTCATACATAAGCTGTGCTTATCCTAGTCATTGCCGGGCGTGGGCTTTACCGCGAAGTGCGTGGGCTACATCCTCGATCACAGCACTTTCGCATAACTGCTCACTATGGAATGCCGCGATCTCATGAAGCGCAAGAACATTCTTTTCATCATGGCCGATCAAATGGCCGCGCCCCTGTTGCCGTTCTACGGTTCATCGCCGATCAAGCTGCCCAACCTGAGCCGCCTCGCCGCACAAGGCGTGGTGTTCGACGCTGCGTATTGCAACAGCCCGTTGTGTGCCCCTTCGCGTTTCACCCTGGTCAGCGGCCAATTACCGAGCAAGATCGGCGCCTACGACAACGCGGCGGATTTTCCGGCAGATGTACCGACCTATGCCCACTACCTGCGGCGCCTCGGCTACCGCACCGCGTTGTCCGGCAAGATGCACTTCTGTGGCCCGGATCAGTTGCATGGCTACGAAGAACGCCTAACCAGCGACATCTACCCGGCTGACTACGGTTGGGCAGTGAACTGGGATGAGCCGGACGTACGCCCGAGCTGGTATCACAACATGTCCTCGGTGCTACAGGCCGGGCCTTGCGTGCGCACCAATCAGCTGGATTTCGACGAGGAGGTGGTGTTCAAGGCCCAGCAGTACCTGTTCGATCACATCCGCGAAGATGGCGATCAGCCGTTTTGCCTGACCGTGTCGATGACTCACCCACACGATCCGTACACCATTCCCAAGGCCTTTTGGGACCTGTACGACGACAACGACATCCCATTGCCGGAAACCCCGGCGCAAACCGATCTCGATCCGCATTCCCAGCGCCTGCTCAAAGTGTACGACCTGTGGGACAAGCCGCTGCCTGTGGATAAGATTCGCGATGCGCGCCGCGCCTATTTCGGTGCGTGCAGCTATATCGACAGCAACGTCGGCAAACTTCTGCAAACCCTCGAGGATACGGGGCTGATCGACGACACCATCATCGTTTTCTCTGGCGACCACGGCGACATGCTCGGCGAGCGTGGGCTCTGGTACAAAATGCACTGGTTCGAAATGGCCGCCCGCGTGCCGCTGCTGGTCAGCGCACCGGGGCAGTTCGCCGCTGGGCGAGTCGGCGCTGCGGTGTCCACCGCCGACTTGCTGCCAACCCTGGTGGAACTGGCCGGCGGCACGTTAGAGCCCGGCTTGCCACTGGACGGTCGCTCGCTGGTGCCGCACCTGCAAGGGCAGGGCGGACACGACGAAGTGTTTGGTGAATACATGGCCGAAGGCACCATCAGTCCGCTGATGATGATCCGCCGTGGCGCCTACAAATTCATCTACAGCGAAGACGATCCGTGCCTGCTTTTCGACGTGCACAACGATCCGCATGAACAGGAAGAACTCAGCCAATCCTTGCAACATCGCCAGTTGTTCGACGGTTTTCTCGCCGAAGCACGGGCTAAATGGAATATTCCGGAAATCCACCAACGGGTTCTCGCCAGCCAGCGTCGACGACGTTTCGTCGCCCAGGCGCTGACGTTCGGCAAGCTGAAGAGCTGGGATCACCAGCCGTTTATCGATGCCAGTCAGCAGTACATGCGCAACCATATCGACCTCGATGATCTGGAGCGCAAAGCACGTTATCCACAACCCTGCCAAAACCAATAACGTAAGGGGAAGAACATGCAAAAGTTATCCACAGTACTGACGGCGGGGCTGCTGGCCTTGAGCAGCGTTTCGGCCTACGCCGAGCAAAGTTGCGACACGGTGAAAATGGCGGACCCGGGCTGGAGCGACATTGCCGCAACCAACGCCATCACCGGTTTCCTGCTTGAAGGCATGGGCTACAAGGCCAAGGTCGACACCTTGGCGGTGCCGATCACCTTTGGCGGGCTCAAGGACGGCCAGGTCGATGTGTTCCTGGGTAACTGGATGCCGGCGCAGCAGGGCTTCTACGACAAATTCGTGGCCAATGGCGATGTCACCCAGCTGTCGAAGAACCTCGACGGCACCGAGTTCACCCTGGCAGTGCCAGACTACGTGTGGGACGCCGGTGTGCATAACTTTGCCGACTTGAACAAATACGCCGACAAGTTCGACAAGAAGATCTACGGCATAGGCTCCGGAGCCCCGGCGAACATCTCGCTGCAAGAGATCATCAAGAAGAACGATTTCGACCTCGGCCAATGGAAGCTGATCGAATCCAGCGAACAGGCAATGCTCGCCGAAGTGTCCCGCGCGGTGAAAAAGCAGAAGTTCGTGACCTTCCTCGGCTGGACCCCGCACCCGATGAACGTGCAGCTGAAAATGCATTACCTGAAGGGCGGCGAGAAATACTTCGGCGACACCGGCAGTGTGCACACCTTGACCCGCAAAGGTTATGCACAGGCCTGCCCGAACGTCGGCAAACTGTTGACCAACCTGAGCTTCACCCAGGAGATGGAGAACAGCATCATGGCCGAAGTGGTCAACAAGAAGCTCAGCAACGCCGACGCGGCGAAGGCGTGGATCAAGGCCAATCCGGCGGTGCTGGACAAGTGGCTGGATGGCGTGAAGACCGTGGATGGGAAGGACGCGTTGCCAGCCGTAAAGGCCAAACTGTAGGGATCTCTGACCACCCTGTGGCGAGGGAGCTTGCTCCCGCTCGACCGCGCAGCGGTCGCAAAATCGCTCATTGCGTTGTATCTGAAAGAGCGCGATTGCCGGTTTTGGGGCTGTTATGCAGCCCAGCGGGAGCAAGCTCCCTCGCCACAATGCTTTATCCTGACGCCTTTGAATGATTCCGACCGAGAGGCCCCATGGCAATCTCCAGACGCCATAAGCTCTTCCCCTTTCTCAGTTGGCTGCCCCGGCAAACCCGCGCCAGCGTCGGCCGCGACCTTGTCGTTGGCCTCAGCGGGGCGATTCTTGCGTTACCACAATCCATTGCCTACGCCCTGATCGCCGGGTTACCCGCCGAATACGGCTTGTACGCTGCCATCATCCCGGTATTGATTGCCTGCCTCTGGGGGTCGTCCTGGCATTTGATCTGCGGCCCGACAGCAGCGATCTCTATCGTTCTTTACGCCAGCGTCAGTCCCTTGGCCGTGCCCGGTTCCCAGGACTACATCACGCTGATCCTGCTGCTGACCTTCCTCGCCGGTATTTTCCAGTGGCTGCTGGGCATGTTGCGCTTTGGCGCGCTGGTGAACTTTGTCTCGCACTCGGTGGTGCTGGGTTTCACCCTCGGTGCGGCAGTGGTGATCGCCCTTGGGCAGTTGCCGAACCTGTTGGGGCTGGACCTGCCGAATCAGGCCACGGCGCTGAACAGCCTGGTGTCACTGATCGGCGACATTGGCGCGCTGGATAAACCGTCGCTGGTGCTGGGTCTTGGCACACTGGCAGTGGGCATTGTGCTGAAACTGCTGCTGCCACGCTGGCCGAGCCTGTTGATCAGCCTGATTTTCAGCGGCCTGTTGGTGTGGCTGTGGCCGTCGATGTTTGGCCATGTGAAGTTGGTCAGCTCGTTCGTCGGCCGGTTACCGCCATTCAGCCCGTTGCCGCTGGATCTGGACCTGGTGTTGCGCCTGCTGCCCAGTGCGGTGGCAGTCGGCATGCTCGGGCTGGTGACCAGCCTGTCGATTGCCCGCTCCTTGTCGCAACGCTCGCAGCAGTTACTCGATGCGAATCAGGAGGTCCGCGCGCAGGGGCTTTCGAACATCGTCGGCAGCTTTTTCGCAGGCTCGCTGTCGGCCGGCTCCTTTACCCGTTCGGGATTGAGTTATGAGGCGGGTGCCTGCTCGCCACTGGCCGGGGTGTTCTCGGCGCTGTGGGTGGCGTTGTTTGCACTGACCGGGGCGACGCTGATAGCGCATATCCCGATTCCAGCGATGGCCGGGAGCATTCTGCTGATTTGCTGGGGATTGGTGGACCATCGCGGCATTCGCGCGTTGTTCCGGGTCAGCCATGCCGAATTCGCGGTGATGGCGCTGACGTGCGTCGCCACATTACTGCTGGAGCTACAAACGGCGATCTACGCCGGGGTGTTGGTCTCGCTGTTTTTCTACCTCAAACGCACCTCGCAACCCCGCGTGCAGCAATGGAGCGAAGGCGATGAAGAGATTCTGCGGGTCGGTGGCTCGATCTTCTTCGGCGCCAGCCACTACCTGCAAGTCCGCCTGCAACGTACTCAAGGCTTGAAGGTGGTAATCGAAGGGCAGTACATCAATTTCATCGACTATTCCGGCGTAGAGATGCTGCACCAGGAAGCGCGACGACTGCTCAGACAAGGCCGCAGCCTGATCCTGCGCCGGGCGCGCGGGCATGTGGTCGAAGAGTTGTTGAGACTGGAAGGACCGGAGAAATGCCCAATCCGGTTTGAGGATTGAAACACGCAAATACCGCGTCGACCCCTGTGGCGAGGGAGCTTGCTCCCGCTGGGGTGCGAAGCGGCCCTAAAACTTGCCAACTCGGTGCATCAGGCAATGTGAGATCGCCAAGAACGCGGGCGCTTCGCACCCGAGCGGGAGCAAGCTCCCTCGCCACAAAAGCCTAGAGCGCCAACTGGCGGCGGAGTTCAGCCAGCACAGGGGCGGTGTCCGGGCGTACGCCGCGCCACAGGAAGAACGCTTCGGCGGCCTGTTCGGCGAGCATCCCCAAGCCATCCATCGACACCGCGGCGCCGTGTTCGCTGGCCCAGCGGCAGAACGAAGTCGGTTCCTTGCCGTACATCATGTCGTAGCAAACGGTCTTGCCCGGTTCGATCAGGCTGCTGGCAATCGGCGGCACATCGCCTGACAGGCTGGCCGACGTCGCGTTGATAATCAGGTCCACGGGCTCACGCAACCAGTCGAAACCACTGGCGGACACCGGGCCGAGATCCGCGAACAGTTCAGCCAGCAACTCGGCTTTTTCCAGTGTGCGATTGGCGATGATCACCGACGCCGGCTGCTCGGCCAGCAACGGCTCCAGCGCGCCACGCACTGCACCGCCTGCACCCAGCAGCAGAATGCGTTTACCGCGCAGGCTGAATCCGGCGTTGACCGTCAAATCCCGCACCAGCCCGGCACCATCGGTGTTGTCGCCCAACAGGCTGCCATCCGCCAGTTTGCTCAAGGTGTTGACCGCACCTGCCCGCTGGGCCCGTTCCGTCAGGCTGTTGGCCAGACGATAGGCCTCTTCCTTGAACGGCACCGTGACGTTGGCTCCACGACCTTCGCGGAAAAACTCCGTGGCACAACCGGAAAAGTCATCCAGCGGCGCCAGCAAGGTGCTGTAGTCCAGTTTTTGAGCGGTCTGCTCGGCAAACAGGCGATGGATCAACGGCGATTTACTGTGGCCAATCGGGTTACCGAATACGACGTAACGGTCCATCAGGATTCCTCGTTCAGACGTTTGCCAACCAATCGCGATCTTGCAGGAAATACTCGGTCAGGCGCGCTTCTTCACTGCCAGGCTCGGCCTTCCAGTCGTAACTCCAGCGCACTTGCGGCGGCAGCGACATGAGAATCGACTCGGTACGACCGCCCGATTGCAGGCCGAACAGCGTGCCGCGGTCGTACACCAGGTTGAACTCGACGTAGCGCCCACGGCGGAATTCCTGAAACTCGCGCTGTTTTTCGGTGAAGGCTTGTGCCTTGCGACGCTGGACGATCGGCAAGTACGCATCGATGTAAGCATCGCCGATAGCGCGCATGAAGGCGAAACAGGTGTCGAAGTCCCACTCGTTCAGGTCATCGAAGAACAGACCGCCGATACCTCGGGGTTCGTTGCGATGCTTGATCTGGAAGTAGCTGTCGCACCACGCCTTGTAACGGCTGTAGACGTCCGGCCCAAAGGGCTCGCAGGCCTTCGCGGCCACACGGTGCCAATGCACGCAGTCTTCTTCGTTGCCGTAGTAAGGGGTCAGGTCGAAGCCGCCGCCGAACCACCAGACCGCTTCTTCACCTTCTTTCTCGGCGATGAAAAAGCGCACGTTGGCGTGGGACGTCGGCACATGCGGGTTGTGCGGGTGAATCACCAGCGACACACCAAGGGCTTCGAAGCCGCGCCCGGCCAGTTCCGGCCGATGGGCGCTGGCGGACGGCGGAAGACCGCTGCCAAAGACGTGGGAAAAGTTGACGCCGCCCTTCTCGATGACCGCGCCGTTTTCAATCACCCGCGTGCGACCGCCACCACCGGCTGGCCGGGTCCAGGCGTCTTCGACGAAACGAGTGCCACCGTCTTCGGCTTCCAGCGCAGCACAAATGCGGTCTTGCAGGTCGAGCAGGTAGGCTTTTACGGCCTCGGTGCGGGTAGTCATGGCATCACCTTGAATCGGGCAAAGCTACGCGGCGCTCGATCAGAACGGCGGCCGGCGCAAATGGGCGCGTAGCATAACACTGCACCCGTGACCGTCGCAGTTGACGAAGATCAAGCTTAGGAGTCCGATAGGGTCCTTCGCCGAAAGACCGACGGCAAACACACCCAAGGAGAGTGCAGATGGCCAAACGTATCCAGTTCCGTGCCCATGGCGGCCCCGAAGTGCTTGAGTATGTGGATTATCAGCCTGCCGAGCCGGGCCCGCAGCAAGTACGCGTCAGCAACAAGGCTATCGGTCTGAATTTCATCGACACCTATTACCGCAGCGGCCTCTACGCGCCGCCCGCCCTGCCATCGGGCCTTGGCGCGGAAGGCGCGGGCGTGGTCGACGCAGTGGGCAGCGACGTCACGCGCTTCAAGGTCGGTGACCGCGTGGCCTACGGCAGTGGCCCACTGGGTGCTTACAGCGAGATGCATGTATTGCCGCAAGACAATCTGGTGCATCTGCCGGATGCCATCAGTTTCGAACAGGCCGCGGGCGTCATGCTCAAGGGCCTGACCGTGCAGTACCTGTTGCGTCAGACCTACGAACTCAAGGGTGGCGAGACCATCCTGTTCCACGCCGCTGCCGGTGGTGTCGGTTCGCTGGCCTGCCAATGGGCCAAGGCCTTGGGCGTGAAGTTGATCGGTACCGTCAGCTCGCCGGAAAAAGCCGCACTGGCAAAATCCCTCGGCGCCTGGGCAACCATCGACTACAGCAAGGAAAACGTCGTACAACGCGTGCTGGAACTGACTGACGGCAAAAAGGTGCCGGTGGTCTACGACGGCGTTGGCAAGGACACCTGGCTGACTTCGCTCGACTGTGTAGCGCCACGCGGGCTGGTGGTGAGTTTCGGCAATGCATCAGGTGCGGTGGACGGGGTGAACCTGGGGATTCTCGCGGCGAAGGGCTCGCTGTACGTGACCCGGCCAACCCTGGGGACTTACGCCAACAACGCTGAAAACCTGCAAACCATGGCCGATGAGCTGTTCGGGATGATCATCAGCGGCCAGTTGAAAGTGGACATCAACCAGCGTTATCCACTGGCTGACGCGGCTAAGGCGCAGATTGAGCTGTCGGCGCGGCGTACTACCGGGTCGACGGTGTTGTTGCCTTAAATCTGAATTGTGGTGAGGGGACTTGCCCCCGTTGGACTGCGCAGCTGTCCCAAAATCTGCCAATGCAGTAAATCAAGCATATGACCCACGCCTGATTTACCGGCGCTACGCGCCCGAACGGGGACAAGCTCCCTCGCCACAAGGTCTCAGGCCGGGCGCACCACATTGCCGGTCGCCAGATCGCGAATCAGGCTCGGGTTTTTCCGTCCGCCCAGATTCCCGCCCAGCACCAGATCGATTTGCCCGCGGAAATACTGCTCGACGCGAATTCGCGAACGCGCTGCCGGCCGGCCTTGCGGGTTGGCAGAAGTCGACACCAGTGGTCCGACCAACGCACACAAATCCCGCACCTGCGGGTGATCGCTAACCCGCAACGCCACGGTCTCATGCACTCCGGTGATCCATTGCGGCAGCATGTTTTGATGGGGCACCAGCCAGGTGTTCGGCCCCGGCCAGGTGCTGGCCATGCGATCCATCCACAGTTCCGGGAAATCTTCGAACAGGAAGTCGAACTGGCGAATGTTGTCGGCAACCAGGATCAGGCCCTTTTCCACCGAACGGCCCTTGATCGCCAGCAAGCGATACACCGCCTCTTCATCCCACGGGTCGCAACCCAGGCCCCAGACCGCTTCGGTTGGATAGGCAATCACCGCCCCTGCGCGAATCGCTTGTGCGGCTTGTTGCACACGCCAACTGTTGACCATTACCGACTCTCCAAAATAAGGCTGTGCGCAGTTTACCGATCTTTCATGAAGCTAGCTTACGCGCGCAAACCAGCGTCCGCCTTCGCTCACCGCCCGTCCCTCCATTTCAAGCTCCGTCAGCGCCGCCAATACCTTCGGCAACGCCCATCCCGCCGCGTCGGCCAGGGCCTCGCTGGTATGCGGGGCGGCGAATAGCAGGCACAGCAACGGATGATCGACGGGCGCCGCAGTTTCTGTGGATAACGGTAGATTCTGCCAACCGCGCAGGCCTTCGAGGATATGTTCAATGGTCTCCACCAACACCGCGCCGTCACGTATCAACTGGTGGCAACCACGAGCCCCGGGGTGATGGATCGATCCTGGAATGGCATACACCTCGCGCCCCTGTTCTGCCGCCAACCGTGCGGTAATCAGCGAGCCGCTGGCGACACTGGCCTCGACCACCAGCACGCCGAGGGATAAACCGCTGATGATCCGATTGCGCCGCGGGAAGTTGCTGGCCTGCGGTCCGGCGTCCAGCGGGAACTCGGAAACCACTGCACTGCCTTGCGCAATCATCGCGTCAGCAATCCGCCGATTGCGCTGTGGATAAAAATTTTCCAGGCCGGTGCCGAGCACTCCGACGGTCTGCCCACCGACGTCCAGCGCGGCTTGATGCGCTGCCGCATCGATTCCCAATGCCAAGCCGCTGGTGATGACAAAACCGGCGCCTGCCAGGCTGCGGGAAAACGCCGTGGCGGTGTCCATCCCCGGCCTTGATGCGCGTCGGCTGCCGACCATCGCCAGCTGCGGTTTTTCCAGAATGCCCGGATCGCCCGCGACAAATAACAGCGGTGGCGGGTCACTGATTTCTGCCAACAGAGCCGGGTAGCCCGGCTGGTCAACCATCAGTAAATACTGGCCTTCGCGCTCTAGCCAGGCTAATGCGTGGTAGGCGCCATCACGAATAAGCGGGCTACGCCGAGCGTCGGCGCACGCCGCTGGCAACCCCAACGCACGCCAGGCAGAGGCTGGAGCGCTGATGGCTTTTGAGGCCGAGCCAAAAGCTTCGAGCAGCTTTTGAAAACGTCGAGGGCCGAGCTCTGGAAGACGATGCAAACGCAAACGCGCTTCCAGTTCCGCCGGTGAAACCTGCGTAGGTGCGAACAGCGGCATAAGATCATCCTTGATCGTTATTGGTCGTGTTGAATCAGCAACAAGTTGTGGATAAGTCTGTTGGTAACTTGTTGAGTCTTTTACGGATTACGCACCTTGTCCATCACCGCGAGGGAGCGCGAAGCGTTGAGCACCAAGCCATAGCTGAGCTTTTCGTAGGTGCGGAAGATCATCAGCAAACCGGCGCGTTCATCCGGTATTTTCACCTGTTCGCCGGTGACCCGGTCACGTACGGTTTCACCGGTTTTCATCACCACCAGCACGTTGCCTTCGGCCAAGCCGTCGCGCTGGCCCTTGTTCAAAGTGACCACATCGAGCGCACCGATCTGCGTAACACCACGTGGCACGTCGATGATCAAGCCGTGAATATCGGTTTTCGGTGCGCTGGGCATGAAGGTTGAGTTGATCGCCCGTTCTTCGCCGCTGAACAAGCGGTCGCCGAGTCGAACCTCTTGAGTGGTGCGTTGCAAGGCGAGGGTGGCGACATCGCCTTCAGTGGCGATGATCTCGCCGCCGCCGATATCGTCGGCGTTGATCCCCAGAAACTCTTTGCTTTGCGGGTCGCTGTAGACCTTGCCCTGACGGAAAATGCCGTACACCGAATGCTCCGGGTCGAACTTGCCGCGTGCGTAGATGCGATCGCCCATACCGCTGAGTACCCGTTCGGCGTCGCCGGCAACGATGTACGGCGCCTTGTTGAAGTCTTCGACGTTGTCGATGATGCGGTTGCTCAACAGGAAACTGTTGATCGAGCGCAGTGGAATACTCGGAATGGCGTCGGCCATCGGCGTACTGCGCACTTGTGGCGAAAGCTTGATAGTGCCGCGTGAAGCCCCGCGATTGAGGGTCAGGCGCGGTTGCCCGTTGATGTAGACCAGCGACAGCGAGTCGCCGGGATAGATCAGGTTGGGGTTTTCGATCTGCGGGTTAGCCTGCCAGAGCTCGGGCCATTTCCAGGGTTCGCGGAGGTATTTCCCGGAGATGTCCCAAAGTGTGTCGCCCGCCACCACGGTGTAATGCTGTGGAAAACCTTCCTTGAGTTGCACTTGTCCGTGTGCGAAACCGGCCGAGGCCAGAAGCAGCAAGGCGAGTAGTGATTTCCTCATGCGGTGAATCCCTTTATTATGTGCATTCGAGTAGAACGCCAGAGCCCTCGTGGCCCGCTCCCCCTTTCTAATGAAAAGAAGGGAGCTACGTTTTACAACGGTAGCCTGCATCTTCGGACCCGCCAGGCCATCGGCCCAGACTTTACTTCACACGTGCAGCAATTACGCTTATGGCTATTTTGAACATCCTCGAATTTCCCGACCCGCGCCTGCGTACTATCGCCAAACCGGTGGCCGTAGTGGACGACGAAGTGCGGCAGTTGGTCGATGACATGTTTGAAACAATGTATGAAGCACCCGGCATCGGCCTCGCGGCGACCCAGGTCAACGTGCACAAACGCATCGTGGTCATGGACCTTTCCGAAGACCGCAGCGAACCTCGGGTGTTCATCAACCCCGAGTTCGAAGTCCTGACCGACGAAATGGGTCAGTATCAGGAAGGCTGCCTTTCGGTACCGGGCTTCTACGAAAACGTCGACCGTCCGCAACGCGTGAAGATCAACGCCCTGGACCGTGACGGCCAGCCTTTTGAACTGATCGCCGAAGAACTGCTGGCGGTGTGCATTCAGCATGAATGCGACCACCTCAACGGCAAATTGTTCGTCGATTACCTGTCCACGCTCAAACGCGACCGGATCAAGAAGAAGCTGGAAAAGCTCCATCGCCAGAACGCTTGATGCCCTTCCAAAGGCTTGCTGCGGCAAGCCTTTTTCTTTTCCGCGTGTTTCCAACCGAGAATTCCCATGACTGAGCCACTGCGCATCGTCTTTGCCGGCACCCCCGAATTTGCCGCCGAACACCTCAAGGCCCTGCTCGACAGCCCTTATGAGATCGTTGCGGTCTACACCCAACCGGATCGCCCGGCGGGTCGTGGGCAAAAGCTGATGCCGAGCCCGGTCAAGCAGTTGGCTCTGGAGCACAACATCCAGGTGCTGCAGCCACCAACCCTGCGCAACGCCGAGGCCCAGGCCGAACTGGCCGCACTCAAGCCGGACTTGATGGTCGTCGTTGCCTACGGCCTGATCCTGCCGCAAGTGGTGCTGGATATTCCGCGTCTGGGTTGCATCAACAGCCACGCCTCGTTGCTGCCACGCTGGCGCGGTGCGGCGCCGATCCAGCGCGCCGTCGAAGCGGGCGACGCTGAAAGCGGCGTGACCGTGATGCGCATGGAAGCCGGCCTCGACACCGGGCCGATGCTGCTCAAGGTCACCACGCCGATCAGCGCTGATGACACCGGTGGCAGCCTGCATGACCGTCTCGCCGAAATGGGCCCGCCAGCAGTGGTTCAGGCAATTGCCGGGCTGGCCGCTGGTACGCTGGAAGGCGAAATCCAGGACGACAGCCTGGCTACTTATGCGCACAAACTGAACAAAGACGAAGCGCGCATCGACTGGAACCGCCCAGCGGTTGAGCTGGAGCGTCTGGTTCGCGCGTTCAATCCGTGGCCGATCTGCCACAGCACGCTCAATGGCGAAGCCTTGAAAGTACTCGCTGCCAGCCTCGCCGAAGGCAAGGGCGCACCGGGCGAGATCCTCGGCGCCAGCAAAGACGGCTTGATCGTCGCCTGCGGTGAACAGGCGCTGTGCCTGACGCGCCTGCAATTGCCTGGTGGCAAGGCGCTGAACTTCAGCGACTTGTTCAACAGCCGTCGTGAGAAATTTGCTGTGGGCACCGTCTTAGGCCTTGCGGTGGACGCCCAATGAACCCGCGTCTGGCCGCCGCCAAGGCCCTGGCCGCCGTCCTTAACGGCAAGGCTTCGCTGAACAGTTCATTGCCGACGCAATTGGACAAGGTTGAAGACCGCGATCGCGGCTTCACCCAGGACCTGGCCTTCGGTACCGCACGCTGGCAGCCGCGCTTGTCGGCGCTGGCGGCCAAGCTGCTGCAAAAACCTTTCAAAGCTGCCGACGCTGACGTCGAAGCGCTGTTGCTGGTCGGCCTTTACCAGTTGCTGTACACCCGTGTCCCGGCCCACGCCGCCATCGGTGAAACCGTGGGCTGCGCCGACAAGCTGAAAAAACCGTGGGCCAAAGCCCTGCTCAACGCCGTGCTGCGCCGTGCCCAACGTGAAAGCGAAGCACTGCTGGCCGAGCTTGAGCACGATCCGGTGGTGCGCACCGCCCACCCGCGCTGGCTGCAAAAATCCCTCAAGGCGTTCTGGCCAGAACAGTGGGAAGCCATTTGCGCCGCGAACAACGCGCATCCACCCATGATTTTGCGGGTCAACCGTCGTCATCACACTCGCGATGCCTACCTCGCCTTGCTCAGTGATGCCGGTGTCGCGGCCAAGCCGTGCGTGTTCAGTCGGGACGGCATCGTGCTCGACACGCCAGGCGATGTGCGCCAACTGCCGGGTTTCGCCGATGGCTGGATCAGCGTGCAAGACGAAGCCGCGCAACTGGCGGCGGATCTGCTGGACCTGGCGCCGGGCCAACGGGTGCTCGACGCCTGCTGCGCACCGGGCGGCAAGACCTGCCACATCCTTGAAGTCGAGCCGAAACTGGCCGGCGTAGTGGCCGTGGACCTGGAAGCCAAGCGTCTGGTGCGTGTGCGGGAAAACCTTGAGCGGCTGGGCCTCAGCGCCGAATTGATCGCCGCCGACGGCCGCGACACTCAAGCGTGGTGGGACGGCAAGCCGTTCCAGCGCATCCTGCTCGACGCGCCCTGCTCGGCGACCGGCGTGATTCGCCGCCACCCGGACATCAAACTGACCCGCCAACCGGATGACATCGCTGCGCTCGCGGTGCTTCAGGGTGAACTGCTCGACGCGATGTGGCCGACCCTCGACGTCGGCGGCATCCTGCTCTACGCCACCTGCTCGACCTTGCCGACCGAAAACACCGAAGTCATCGAAGCCTTCCTCGCCCGAACTCCGGGTGCTCGCGAGCTGGATATCGCCAGCCAGGCCGGTATCAAGCAACCGCATGGCCGCCAGTTGTTGGCACAAGAAGGCGGTCACGACGGGTTCTACTACGCCAAGCTGATCAAGATTGCCGCCGCACGCGGTTAAGCGGATTTCAAGGGAGTGACCGGATGAAGATCATCATCCTCGGCGCCGGGCAGGTCGGCGGTACGCTGGCGGAACACTTGGCCAGCGAAGCGAACGACATCACCGTGGTCGACACCGACGGCGAACGCCTGCGAGACCTCGGTGACCGCCTCGACATCCGCACCGTGCAAGGTCGCGGCTCGTTCCCGACGGTGCTGCGCCAGGCCGGTGCCGACGACGCCGACATGCTGGTGGCGGTGACCAACAGCGACGAGACCAACATGGTCGCCTGCCAGGTCGCGCACACCCTGTTCCATACGCCGACCAAGATCGCCCGGGTGCGCGAAGCCGCGTACCTGACCCGCGCCGGCCTGTTCGACAACGACGCGATCCCGGTCGACGTGCTGATCAGCCCCGAACAAGTAGTGACCCATTACATCAAGCGCCTGATCGAGCACCCCGGTGCATTGCAGGTGATAGATTTTGCCGAGGGCAAGGCCCAACTGGTGGCGGTCAAGGCCTACTACGGTGGACCGTTGGTGGGGCAGCAACTGCGCCAGTTGCGCGAACACATGCCGAACGTCGATACCCGCGTGGCAGCGATTTTCCGTCGTGATCGACCGATCCTGCCGCAAGGCGATACGGTGATCGAAGCCGACGACGAAGTGTTTTTTATCGCGGCCAAAGCGAACATTCGCGCCGTGATGAGCGAAATGCGCCGGCTCGACGAGAGCTACAAACGCATCGTCATCGCCGGTGGCGGGCAGATCGGCGAGCGGCTGGCCGAGGCGATTGAAAGCCGCTATCAGGTGAAGATCATCGAGATGAACCCGGCGCGCTGCCGCTACCTCTCGGACACCCTCGACAGCACCGTGGTGTTGCAGGGCAGCGCCTCGGACCGCGATCTACTGCTGGAAGAGAATATCGCCGACGCCGATCTGTTCCTGGCGCTGACCAACGACGACGAAGCCAACATCATGTCGTCGCTGTTGGCCAAACGCCTGGGCGCGAAGAAGGTGATGACCATCATCAATAACCCGGCCTATGTCGACCTGATCCAGGGCGGTGATATCGATATCGCCATCAGCCCGCAACTGGCGACTATCGGTACTTTGCTGGCCCACGTGCGCCGGGGCGATATCGTCAGCGTGCACTCGCTGCGTCGCGGTGCGGCAGAAGCCATCGAGGCGATTGCCCATGGTGACGCGAAGTCGAGCAAGGTGATCGGCAAGGCCATCGAAAACATCGTCCTGCCGCCGGGGACTACTATTGGTGCAATCATTCGCGATGAAGAAGTGTTGATCGCCCACGACGACACCGTGATCGAAGCCGGCGACCATGTGATTCTGTTCCTTGTGGATAAAAAGCATATTCGTGATGTGGAGAAGTTGTTCCACGTGGGGTTGAGCTTTTTCTGATCTGTGCGCAATTGTGGCGAGGGAGCTTGCTCCCGCTCGGCTGCGCAGCAGTCGAAAAATCTGCAACTATGTTCTTTCAGGCACATCGAGTCAGCTGAGTTGCGACCGCTTCGCGCTCGAGCGGGAGCAAGCTCCCTCGCCACGAAAGCCATTCGACACCCATTCAAGGAGCCCATAGATGATCGAATCCCTCGAAAAAATGCTCGCCAAGGGTGTGGATAACTCGCTGCTGCGCTTCGGTCTGGGCAAGGGTTATCTGGATCTGGGCGAACATGCCAAGGCCGCCGAGCATTTCAGCCGCTGCGTGGCATTCGATCCGAAGTACTCGGCAGCCTGGAAGCTGTTGGGCAAGGCTTATTTGGCACAGGCAAACCATGCAGCCGCCCGTCAGGCCTGGGAGCAGGGTCTGGAAGCAGCTCGCGCGCATGGCGACAAGCAGGCAGAAAAGGAAATGACGGTGTTTCTGAAGAAGCTAGACCGGTTGGACAGCTGATCAAAAAACGCTCAACTCAAAGGTAACGCAGGCCGATGCCTTCCGCGTCGACCTGCACCACTTCCATGCGCACTCGCGGCGCACCGCACGGCAACCCCTGCACCTGACCATAGACGACCGCGCCTTTGGCCAACGCCGCGAGCGTCGGATGCTTCACGTAGACGCCGCTGGCGGAAAGGTTGCGAGTCTGGCCCAGGCACTCGCCGAAGCTCTCATGCTGGATCTTGATTCGAAATGACTTACGGTGCTCGGACATCTTCTGCGCCCTTGATTGAACGATTGTGGATAACCCCAGCCCAAGGTTATCCACAGATCATGCCAGCTGGATCAATACCAGCGTGCTTCGCCCGGCGGGCGTTTCTTGAAGCGCTTCATGCTCCACATGTATTGGCTCGGGTAAGCCCGCACATATTTCTCGACGATCTGGCTCATGGCTGCGCAGGACGTCTCGGTATCGGTGCTGTACATAGCCTCGGGCGCGGCTTCCAGGATCACTTTGTAGCCTGAACCGTCCGGCAGGCGCAGGGCGTGCAGGAAGACGCCGACCGCTTTGCCGCCCGCGAGCATGTTCGGCACGAACTTGCTGGTCAAAGCCTTGGTGGCGAAGAAGGGCACGAAGATCCCGGCGGATTCGGCCGGTTCCGGGTCAGCCGGAATCCCCACTGCACCACCTTTGCGCACTTCCTTGATGACACTGAGGATGCCTTCCTTGGTAGAAGCTGCCACGCGGTTGCCCAACTGCACCCGTTGCTTGCGCAGCAATTCATCCACCGCCTTGAGCTTGGGCGGACGGTAGAAAATGATCGGTTTGCACTGGCTGCAATAGAAGTGGTTCAACACCTCCCAATTGCCCAGATGACTGGTGATGCCGACCACGCCTTTGCCGGAAGCCAGCGCGTCCTTGAGCACATCGAGGCCTTCGACTTCACGCACCAGATCGATGGAGCGCTGTGCCGGCCAGATCCAGGCGCAGGCGCTTTCGGTCAATGATTTGCCGATGTCCATCAGGCTCTGTCCCACCAGACGCTCGCGCTCGGCGGCGTCCATGTCCGGAAAACACTTGGCGAGGTTGATGCGCACCACGTCGCGGGAACGGTTGGGGGTTTTCCACATGACCCAGCCAATCGCCGCACCTACCGTTTGCACCGCCCGCCACGGGAGCAGGGCAAACAAACGCAGAGCGCCTACCAGCAAGGCGCCTTTAAACTTATCCACAGGTCACTCCTGATCTTCTGAACCGACGTCATGAACCTTGTCGCGAGCCGGCTATTCTAACCGCCCACTGCGCAAGATGGCGTAACGATCACAATCGGTGGTGTGATCCATGACCATGCCCGAGGCCTGCATCAAGGCATAGCAGATGGTCGGGCCGACAAACGTGAAACCGGCTTTTTTCAGACCTTTACTCATCTCCACGGCGGCCGGTGTCACGGCCGGCACTTCGCTGCGATCCTTGAAATGATTGATCTTCGGGACGCCGCCGACAAACGACCAAAGCAGCTCCACCGGGTCCTCCAGCGCCATCCAGGCCTGGGCATTGCGCCGTGCGGCATTGAGTTTCAGGCGGTTGCGAATGATCCCCGGATCAAGCATCAAATCGTCGATTTCGGCGTCGCTCATCTGCGCCACCCGTTGTACATCGAAGCCGAATAACACCTCACGGTAGCGCTCGCGCTTCCTCAGCACGGTGATCCAAGACAGGCCGGCCTGGAACCCTTCGAGCAAAAGCAACTCGAACAAGCGCTGCGCATCGCGTAGCGGTACGCCCCACTCCTGATCGTGATAAGCCATGTACAGCGGATCTTCGGAACACCAAAAGCAGCGTGGCATAAGGCTCCAGGGGGCGTGCGGACGAATGAATCGGGTATACTCCCGCTCTTTAAATCGCAGCCCAAGAAACAGGTGAATTTCGTGAGCCAGCCTACGCCAGCCGTGCGTACCTTCCAAGACTTGATCCTCGCCCTCCAGCAATACTGGGCCGAGCAAGGTTGTGTGGTACTTCAGCCCTACGATATGGAAGTAGGCGCCGGCACTTTCCATACCGCCACGTTCCTGCGCGCCATCGGCCCGGAAACCTGGAACGCCGCTTATGTGCAGCCCAGTCGTCGCCCGACTGACGGCCGCTACGGCGAAAACCCGAACCGTCTGCAGCACTACTACCAGTTCCAGGTAGTCCTGAAGCCGAACCCGGACAACTTCCAGGAACTGTACCTGGGCTCCCTCAAGCACGTGGGCCTGGACCCATTGGTGCACGACATCCGTTTCGTCGAAGACAACTGGGAATCGCCGACCCTCGGTGCCTGGGGCCTGGGCTGGGAAGTCTGGCTCAACGGCATGGAAGTGACGCAGTTCACCTACTTCCAGGCGGCGGGCGGCATCGAGTGCTACCCGGTGACCGGCGAGATCACCTACGGCCTCGAGCGTCTGGCCATGTACCTGCAAGGCGTGGACTCGGTCTACGACCTGGTCTGGGCTGACGGTCCGTTCGGCAAAGTGACCTACGGCGATGTGTTCCACCAGAACGAAGTGGAGCAGTCGACCTACAACTTCGAACACGCCAACGTCGAGAAGCTGTTCGAACTGTTCGATTTCTACGAAAGCGAAGCCAAGCGCCTGATCGAACTCGATCAACCGCTGCCGCTGCCAAGCTACGAAATGGTCCTGAAGGCCTCGCACACCTTCAACCTGCTGGATGCACGCCGGGCGATCTCGGTGACTGCGCGTCAGCAATACATTCTGCGTGTTCGCACCCTGGCGCGTTCCGTTGCGCAAGCCTACCTGCTGGCTCGCGCCAAGCTGGGCTTCCCGATGGCGACCCCGGATTTGCGTGATGAAGTGTTGGCTAAGCTGGAGGCTGCACAATGAGTGCTCAAGATTTCCTGGTTGAACTGGGCACCGAAGAGCTGCCACCCAAAGCCCTGAACACCCTGGCCGATGCGTTCCTCGCCGGTATCGAGAAGGGCCTGCTGGCCGCTGGCCTGGGCTTTGAAGCCAAGCAGGTCTACGCCGCACCGCGTCGTCTGGCCGTGCTGATCACCAAACTGGCCACTCAACAACCGGATCGCAGCATCAACCTCGACGGCCCGCCACGTCAGGCCGCCTTCGACGCCGAAGGCAATCCGACCCAGGCTGCCCTGGGCTTTGCCAAGAAGTGCGGCGTAGAGCTGAGCGAAATCGATCAAAGCGGGCCGAAGCTGCGTTACAGCCAAAGCATCGCCGGCAAGCCGACCGTCAGCCTGTTGCCGACCATCGTCGAAGACTCGCTGAACGACCTGCCTATCCCCAAGCGCATGCGTTGGGGTGCTCGCAAGGAAGAATTCGTTCGCCCAACCCAATGGCTGGTGATGCTGCTTGGTGATCAGGTGATCGACTGCACCATCCTCGCCCAGAAGGCCGGTCGCGATTCCCGTGGTCACCGCTTCCATCACCCGGAAAGCGTGCGCATCACCTCGCCAGCCAACTACCTGAACGACCTGCGCGCAGCCTACGTACTGGCCGATGCCAATGAGCGCCGCGAGCTGATCAGCACGCGTACCGCCGAACTGGCCACTCGTCAGGAAGGGACCGCGATCGTTCCGCCAGACCTGCTCGATGAAGTGACCGCGCTGGTGGAATGGCCAGTGCCGCTGGTGTGCTCGTTCGAGGAGCGCTTCCTCGATGTGCCGCAAGAAGCCCTGATCACCACCATGCAGGACAACCAGAAGTACTTCTGCCTGCTGGATGCCGACGGCAAGTTGCTGCCACGTTTCATTACCGTGGCCAACATCGAGAGCAAAGACCCGCAGCAGATCATCGACGGTAACGAGAAAGTGGTTCGCCCACGCCTGACCGACGCCGAATTCTTCTTCAAGCAAGACAAGAAGCAGAAACTCGAAGACTTCAACCTGCGCCTGCAAAACGTGGTCTTCCAGGAAAAACTCGGCAGCGTCTACGACAAGGCCGAGCGCGTGTCCAAACTGGCCGCATTCATCGCTCAACGCATTGGCGGCAACGCCTCGTGGGCGGCGCGTGCAGGCCTGCTGTCGAAGTGCGACCTGGCAACCGAGATGGTCGGTGAGTTCCCGGAGATGCAAGGTGTCGCCGGTTACTACTACGCCCTCAACGATGGCGAGCCGGAAGATGTCGCACTGGCGCTGAACGAGCAGTACATGCCGCGCGGTGCCGGCGCTGAACTGCCGACCACCCTGACCGGTGCGGCCGTGGCCATCGCCGACAAGCTCGATACCCTGGTCGGGATCTTCGGTGTCGGCATGCTGCCAACCGGTAGCAAAGACCCGTATGCACTGCGCCGTGCTGCGCTGGGCGTGTTGCGGATCCTGATCGACAAGAAGCTCGACCTCGACCTGACCGACGCCGTGGCGTTCGCTGTCAATGCGTTCGGCAGCAAGGTCAAGGCTGCCGGCCTGGCTGATTCGGTGCTGGAGTTCGTCTTCGACCGTCTGCGTGCCCGTTACGAAGACGAAGGCGTGGATGTGGCCACTTACCTGTCGGTTCGTGCCCTGAAACCGGGTTCGGCGCTGGACTTCGATCAACGTGTACAAGCCGTAGAAGCGTTCCGCAAATTGCCGGAAGCCGCTGCACTGGCTGCGGTGAACAAGCGCGTATCGAACCTGCTGAGCAAAATCGAAGGCAGCGTGCCGAGCACCGTCGAAGCCAAGTACTTCGACAACGCCGCCGAATTCTCCCTGTACTCGGCGATCCAGCAAGCGGATCAAGCGGTGCAGCCAATGGCTGCAGCCCGTCAGTACAGCGAATCGCTGGCACGTCTGGCCGCGTTACGCGAGCCGGTCGATGCGTTCTTCGAAGCCGTGATGGTCAACGCGGAAGACGCCAAGGTCCGCGCCAACCGTTATGCGTTGCTGGCACGTTTGCGCGGTTTGTTCCTCGGCGTTGCCGACATCTCGTTGCTGGGCTGAGGAGCTGCTGTTGAAACTGCTGATTATCGATCGGGACGGAGTGATCAATTACGACTCCGACGCTTACATCAAGTCGGTGGAAGAGTGGATTCCGCTCCCGGGCTCGATCGAAGCCATCGCGCAGTTGAGCAAGGCCGGCTGGACGGTAGCTGTCGCTACCAACCAGTCCGGCATTGCTCGCGGCTACTACGATGTCGCCACCCTCGACGCCATGCACGAGCGCTTGCGCACGTTGGTGGAAGAGCAGGGCGGCGAGCTCGGCCTCATCGTCTATTGCCCGCACGGGCCGGACGAAGGCTGCGATTGCCGTAAGCCAAAACCCGGCATGCTTAAAACCATTGCCGCACATTACGACGTGGCGCTGACTGACCTATGGTTCGTCGGCGACAGTCTCGGTGACCTGGAGGCGGCAAAAGCCGTCGACTGTCAGCCAGTTTTGGTAAAAACCGGGAAAGGCGAAAAGACTTTGGGCAAGACCCTACCGGTAGGTACTTTGATTTTTGACGATCTGGCGGCGATTGCCGCAGAACTTATCCACAACTAGGGCGATTCTGACATCCTGATCAAGGATTTTTCGGGAGCGCACTTTTAATAGGCAAATGCCGCTATGTCGATCTTGCAGGCAATCAGAACCTTTCTTTTTTACCTGCTGCTGGGCACCAGCTCGTTGCTCTGGTGCAGCCTGAGCTTTTTTATCGCGCCTTTTTTACCGTTCAAGGCGCGCTACCGTTTCATCAACGTCTACTGGTGCCGCTGCGCGCTGTGGCTGAGCAAGGCGTTCCTGGACATTGACTACGAAGTCAAAGGCGCCGAGAACATCCCCGACCAGCCGTGTGTGATTCTCTCGAACCACCAGAGCACCTGGGAAACATTCTTTCTGTCGGCCTACTTCGAGCCATTGAGCCAGGTGCTCAAGCGCGAACTGCTGTATGTGCCGTTCTTTGGTTGGGCGATGGCCATGCTACGACCAATCGCCATTGACCGCGACAACCCGAAAGCCGCGCTCAAGCATGTGGCGAAGAAGGGCGATGAACTGCTCAAGGACAATGTCTGGGTGCTGATCTTCCCGGAAGGCACCCGCGTTCCGTTCGGCACCGTCGGCAAGTTCTCCCGTGGAGGCACGGCGTTGGCGGTCAATGCGCAGTTGCCTGTGCTGCCAATCGCGCATAACGCCGGCAAGTTCTGGCCGAAAACCGGTTGGCTGAAAACACCCGGCACCATCACCGTTGTCATCGGTGCACCGATGTATGCCGAAGGCACTGGCCCAAGGGCGATTGCCGAGCTCAACGACCGCGCTGCGGCCTGGAACGAGCAGACCCAGCGGGACATGGGTTCGCTACCGCCACTGCCTGCTGCGGCGGATAAAGAGACTGTCTGACGTTCTGTGGATAACCTGTGTACCGTTTTGTTGAAAAGCGTCTTATTTGTTAGCTAAATTTATGATTTATATAGATATTTCTTAAGCTCATAAAACGCAGGAAAACGTGCATAAGTTTTCGCGACGCAAAAAAAACCGGCTATTTGCGCCGGTTTTTTTATGCCTGTTTCAACCCCCGGTTATCACGCGATCCGTAGCAGCTGCCGAGGCTGCGAGGCTGCGTTAGAGGCGGACCGCGTTCGGGCGAAGTCCTCGCAAATCCTGTGTATGCGGTTTGCCTGAAAGAACGCGTTGCCTGATTTTACGACTGCTTCGCAGCCGGACGCAGCCTCGCAGGCTCGACAGCTGCTACGGAGGGAAATGCTTCACTCCTCCAGCAACGGCAGTTGAACGCTGAACGTCGTACCTTGCCCAACCTGGCTTTCACAGAAAATCCGTCCCCCGTGGCGATCCACCACGGCTTTGACCATCGACAACCCCAGGCCCAGCCCCTCACTGCCTTGAGACGAAGCAAAACGCCGGTACTGACTGAACAGTTCCGGTAGTTCTTCGGCTGCAATACCTTTGCCCTGGTCGGCGATCTCGCAGGTCAACCAGCCCTGTGCACAACTGACCCGCACGCTGACTTGCGAACCTGCCGGGCTGTATTTGATGGCGTTTTCCAACAGGTTGAACAGCGCCCGGGTCAGCAACGACTGATCGGCCAGGACCATGCCTTCCGCTTCTTCATCCAGATCATGCAACAGCTCGATCTGCTTGAGTTGCGCGATACTCATCGCCTGATCAAACGCGTCAAGCACCAGCATCGCGAACATGCTCGGTTCGAACTGGTAAGCCTCGGACTCGGCTTTGGCCAACTGCACAAAGGACTCAGTCAGGCTCAAGGCCTTGCGTACCTGCAACTCGATCTGGCTGAACAACTGCGCGTCCCCCGTGCCTTGGTGATACTGGACGTCGAGCAAGGCCAGAATCACTGAATGGGGCGCGCGCAGGTCATGGGAAAGAAACCGCAGCAGCACCGCGCGCTGTTCCTCGGCATCGCGCTCGACGCTCAGGTCCGTCAGGCTAAGCAACCAGCCAATCGCCGTTCCGCCTTCTGCCGGCAGCAATGGCGCCAGGTCCATACGCAAACTTCGCCCTTGGGTATCGCGAAACTCGTTGGTCTCAAGCGTCGACAACACAGGACCTCCCTGCTCGAGTAGCCCCGGATAACCAATCTCCGAGAGCCGTCGCAGCAGGTCTTCGCCGACCAGATCGCTGGCAAACAGCCCCCGCGCATTGCGGTTGGCCAGCAGGATCCGTCCGTTCGGATCGCTGATCAGCGTCGCCACCGGCAGGTATTCCAGACCGTCGGCGATGAAGCGTCGGGTATCGCGCGTCCGGCTCATCGCCTGTTCCAGCGCGACGATCTGCCCCTGCAATACATCGCCGGCCGGTGACGGCGTGCGGCGGCGCTCTGGAAACACTTTCGGTTCGCTATCAAGCCGTGCCAGTTCCCAGCCGAAGTAAGCGAGCACTGCGCTCAAGCGTCGCCAGTTCCAGATCAAATACCCCAGCAGCATCCCCAGCAAACTGGCGCTGGGCGACCACCACCAACCGGCTCGGAGCAACAGCGCCGAGGCGACTAATGCCATCACCATGCAGCCCAGGGTCAACCACAAGGCACGCCGTGGACGGAACAGCAGCAAGGCCAGCAGCAACGCGACGATGGCCGTCGACAACCCGACCGCCCAGCCATCGGCGAGTACCACGATGCTGCGCTGTTGCAGCAGTCCGTTGAGGATGTTGGCTTGAATCTCGATGCCCGGCGTGGTGCCAATGCTCGCTGATTGCGGTGTTACATAGCGGTCGCCCAACCCCGGCGCCGTAGAGCCAATCAGGATCAGGCGATCACGCAGCAGCTCGGGTGGCACTTCACCCCGCAGCACGCTCACGTAAGGAACGCTGGGAAAACCTGCATTTGCGCTGATAAAGGGAATTCGAATGCCGTTGGTTCGTTGCCAGCCTTGAACCGTTAATGCCAACGGCGAGCCGGGCAGGGTATCCGAGCCTTCAGTGGTCGTCTCATAAAGCAGCCAGGCCAGTTGCGCCCTTGGATTACGCTCAGGGCCTTCGCGCAGGTACACGCTGCGTACGATGCCATCAGCGTCCGCCTCGGCGTTGATATGCCCGATACCTTTGGCACAGAGCCTCAACGGCGCCACGGGTTCGATTTCACCCAGCGGCAACCCATAACGGGCAACCCCTTCGCGCAGCAAAGGCACGAACACGTTGCCAGCCTGGCATGCGGCGTGTGCCAGGCGCAGGTCGTTGTCGGGAAGCTTGTCTGGCTCGCTAAAGATCACGTCAAACAGCACACCCTTGACCTTTGCAGCGCTGAGCCGATCCAGCAGGTCGGCGTGCAAGGTTCGCGACCAGGGCCACTGACCGAGTTGCTGCAAGCTGTAATCGTCGATGGTGACGATAAGGATTCGCGGGTCAACCGGAAGCGGACTCAGCCGACGCAGGTTGTCGTACAGCAGATTGCTCAGCGTCAGCCCATGGTTCAAGGACAGCAGCGCCGTCAATGGCAGCAGGATCAGGCTGACCCACAGCCATTCACGGACCATCCGATGAAACAGCCGCTGGGCCTGGGTCGGCTCGCGACCCTCCTTCCTTGGCCAGGGTTTCATCGACAATGGGCCGAGTCGTTATTGGACACGCGTGGTCCTGGGGTAATAGAAGATGTCATATACCCCGGTCTCTCCCTCAAGCCCCTGCTCGTCATACGCAGAGAGTCGAACATGGTAGAAAAACGCCTTCAATCCACTGAAGTTGATCTCTGGCGTGCTGGAAAACTGTTCCTGCTTGATGTTCAGGAAGTCTGTGTCGGTCGCCACTTGCGCCCGGTAGCGCGTGGCCCCGTTCAAGGGTTTCATGATCAACTGCCAGACCGGTGCAGGGCCGGTTTGACCGGTCTGCCCCAACAACTGCGGTGCCGGCAACAGCTCGCTCGGCGTCAGCTTGCCTTCCTTTTGAATGCGTAACCCCTGGCGAGCCATGACCTGCACTTGATCTACCGGTTTTTCGGCTTTTTTCGCGAGTGGTTTGCCTGTGCGTTTTTTCGCTGGCGCATTAAGGTTTTCACCACGATCGACCGCCACCTGGCCATTCAGCACTTCGATCAGCGATTGCCCATTGTCGTTGTTTCGCACTCGAAAGTGGGTGCCTCGGACCCCAAGCACGCCGACCGGCGTCACAATCTGAAAACGATCATAGTCGCTGGCGCGCTTGATCACATACGACTCGACCTGACCTTGCTCAAGAATCACCTGAGGGACAAGGAGTTCTTCGTTTAATCGCAACGTGACCTGCGAACTGGACGGCAGAACGATACGTGATCCATCACCCAGCGACAGGCTGACGAACGCCGAAGGGGAGGTCTTCACGCCTTCCTGCTCGTCAACCGTCATCCCTTCTTCGAGCGCCACCTGATTGCCCTTGCGGTCGAGCTTCCAGGCTTCGCCCGTCAGGTGTTCGACAGTGGCGGGCAGGGGTTGTCCACGGCATTGCTGGTTGTCATCGATATACGGCAAGCGCTTTGAATCGAAGAGCGCTGCAGATGCGCTCTGGGTCAATGGACTGACCAGGCCAATGACCAGTAACAGGCAGGTGCCCAGGTGGCGACAATGCAAAGAAGTCATTTGGCTCATTGGATTCGCTTTTCAGGCTTTTATTAGAATCTGGCCGATCATCTGATTCATCAGCCTTACGCACCTTACCCGACAGGGCTCTGCAGCAGATAGCCCACGTCTATGCATAACGCCCACATCCATTACAAAAGCAGTCGCGGATATCCATAAAGGCAAACAAATCGAAGAGGGGAGGAGGTGACACATCCGTGTGTCGGAACCGAGTCAGTATCAATCCGGTTTTACAATGTGAGACGGCACTCCTTTTTTTCCCCTGAACTGCAGACCGCAAGCGAACCGGCGATCGGCGGTCCCGCCAGGTTGGCGATGACACTCCCTGTGTCGGAGCACTTCCGAATGCTCCTGTGCCACTCAACGCTTGAGAATTTACCGACCCCGACGTTCGATGAGGCAATTCTCCACATTTGTTCAGAATTGCCCGAGTCCGCGTTAGAACACCCAGCGCTGCTGCTCTTCAGGAAGCCGCAGTGGCAACGGTTGCTCGCCGTCCGCAGGAGTGCTCACCGGTGCAAAGCCCCGTGAGTCACTGAACGCCACATTCACCACCGCTGGACTGAAATAGCGCTGTGTCACATGTTCATTCGATGCTTCGCTGCTTGAACTCACAGCTTGCGAAGCAACTCCAACATAAGCCAAAAATGCCAATGACAGGCAGCGTGTCAGCGCCTTGTCCCTGGTCACCTTCACGATCAGTGTACGAACATTCCGACTGTTCCTCATCGCTGCGTCCTCGAGTCTTCGAGCTGATATCTGCCGATTGCCGGCCAATTGATATCAGCCTACCCAGACGCAAGGAACCTGGAGCAATTCACCACAATTGTTCAGATTCAGACAATCAGCCTAAACTCCGCACACAGGATTTTTACCCATCGCACTCTACGAGATGAAGGAACGCCCCGCATGCGTGTCGCAATACTGGATGACGAACCCGCCGAGCTACGCCGGGTGGAACAGACACTGCGACAGATTCCCGGAGCCGGAGAGCAAGCGTGGACCTTGCACAGCTTCGAGCGTGGCGAAGACCTGCTACGCCAGCTTCGACGCGAGACTTTCGACCTGTTGATACTCGACTGGCAGTTGCCTGATCTCAGTGGTCTATCGCTCTTGCGCTGGACCCGTGAACATATGGAGGCACCTCCCGCCGCCATCATGCTCACCAGCCGTGATGCGGAGAGTGACATCGTCCAGGCCTTGAACGCCGGCGCCGATGATTACGTCAGCAAGCCGTTCCGTCCCAATGAGCTCCAGGCCCGTGTCAGTGCCGTACTGCGCCGACACGGCTTGCAGCGCAATGCTGCCAGCGAAGTGCTGAGTTTCAACGATCTGAACTTCGATGACGCCGAACTGACGGTGACCCGCGCTGGAAAACCCATCAGCCTGACCGAGCGGGAATACCGTCTGGCCCGCTGCCTGTTTGCCAACCTGGGCCGGCCGCTGTCGCGGGAATATCTCTACGAGCGTTTCTGGACCCATGAAGAGATGGTGTCTTCACGGCCACTGGATACGCACATCTACCGCCTGCGCAACAAGCTGGGGCTGACGGCGGATCGCGGTTGGCAGTTGCTGACGATCTACGGGTATGGGTATCGACTGGAAAACGTCGTAAGCGGCACGAGCGAATAAAAATCAAAAGATCGCAGTCTACGGCACGCCCACAAAAAACGTGATTCGCACGTGGAGCCGTCGCAGGTTGCGATCTCTAAACGCTTTCTTGCCAGCGTCCGGCCAGAAGATATACAGGTACAAATTCGACTGTTGGTGATTGGAAGAGTGGGTGAAGGAAGTTCACGCGCTGCGCACAGTCTCGGCAGCTAGATAGAAGCTGTAGTGCAGACAGTTCACCGTCCAATATTGATCACCGCCAATAGCTACAAAAAACCTGAAAAGGCAATGTTTGCTTTGACGGTAGCCCTACAGCCTACAAAACCATCCAAATGATCGCTACATCTCCGAGTTTGCTCCGAAGCACAAAGTCGTCTATTCCGAAATCAAGCGCCTGGAAGCCCTCAAACGTCATCCGCTGGCTACGCGCATCGTCGCCATCCCCACTTCTTCCGACTTCGCTCGCTACCGTGACAAGCGCCTGAAAATCCGCAAGGGCAACACGCTCAAGCGCGAGCTGGCGTTGTTTCAAGGCGTGATTGAGGTCGGCCGATATTGGAACACCTCGGCCACTTGGAGACGGGGGAGTCGCGCAAGCGCTCCCAAAAAGGAAGGAGAGTATTAAAGTTGCGCATAAGAACACCGGTTTTTTAGATGTGTTTGCTCGCACTAACATCATCCATCAAACCGGCGTTCTTACTTCTGTGTTTCCCGGGACTCTGTAAAGAACCCTTTTGCCTGGTAGAACCTGGCCCTACACCATGGCGGTTGTTTCGGCGGGTTCGCCGTCGATCACGACGTTGTGGGGGGCCTGTTCACGATCACGCAGGCCGTAGTCACGGATCACCGAGGTCACACGTACACGGTAGTCATCGAAAATCTTGTCGCGACCCGCTTTCTGCGCCGACAGGTGTGCGGTCACATTGCGCCACTGCACCACGGCTTCCTCATCACGCCAGGTAGTGACCGACATGACTTTCTTGGGGTTCAGCGTGCTTTGAAAGCACTCGACGGAAATAAAGCCGTCCATGGGTTCGAGCATCGGCGTCAGCTTGTTTACCAGGTCAACATAGGTCTGGCCTTGACCCGGCAGCGCCTGCAACTCAAACAAAACTACGATCATTTTTGACTCCTCATCCTTGCATCAATAGGTATAAAAACGTACGTCCTGATCCACCAAAACGTGAAAGCCCTGGTTTGAGTGAATAATGAGGAGGCCGTGGTGCGACGTCTAATGACATGCCGCCAGGGCTCCTCCCCACCTTCCTTGTTTCCTCGGGGGGTCATGTCGATTGAGGTGGCTTACAGGTCTGTTTATACGGTGAAAATAATGTGATCAGCTAGTCCAGTTACCAATAGCAAAACAGACCACTTCAGGCCGATGCGTGGTCATCCAGGTTGTTCAGCCAATCGCTGAGTACCGCGCGTGCCGCACGGGTCAGCCGATCGCCGCAGGCGGCAGCAGCGGCACGCAGTGCACAAGGGTCGATTCCGGCCTGCGCCAATTCGCTGGCATGTCCGACCAGCCATTGTTCAAGCTTGCGCACATCGGCTTCCAGGTGAAATTGCAGGCCAAGGACGTTGCGGCCCACCGCAAACGCCTGATGGGCGCCGACAGCGGTACTGGCCAAGTGCACGCCACCTTCGGGAATATCGAACTGGTCGCCGTGCCAGTGCAGCACGGGCGTATCCTCCAGTTTCGCTAGCAGCGAGTCCTGCCCCGCCGGGGTCAGTGTCAGTGGCGAAAAACCGATTTCCTTGACGCCCAGCGGATACACCTTGGCACCCAGAGCCCGAGCGATCAGTTGCGCGCCCAGGCAGATACCCAGCATGGGTTTGCCGGACTGCAAGCGCTGACGCACCAGCGCCAGTTCGTCTTGAAGAAATGGATAGAGCTGTTCGTCATAGGCACCAATCGGGCCTCCGAGCACGATCAGCAGATGAGCTTGCTGCACTTGGGCGCTGTCCAGTGCGTCGAGTGTGGGGTCGAGGTAACGCAGCTCATAACCTTGCTCGGCGATTACGGCATCGAGGGTGCCAACGTCCTCGAAGTGAATGTGGCGCAGTGCAATTGCGGTTTTCATGGAATAACTCACCTGTGAAAGAAGTAGAGGAGTGATGACTCAGATCGACGGGTTCAGATCTACCTTGATCGTCCCGGACTGGGGGAATGTGCAGCACGCCAGCGCATACCCTTCGTCCTTGTCCTGATCACTGAGGCAGAAGTCTGGCTCGAGGATGTATTCACCGTCTGACACCTTGATCCGGCAGTTGCCGCAGATACCGGCCCGACATAGGCTGCGCACCGCAATACCGCTGGATTCGAGCATGTCGAGCAGGCTTTTGCCTGCTGGCACTTCAATCGCCTGATCGCTATCCGCCAGGTGCAATCGCACTGAGGCTGACGCCTGGGCGTCTGTCTGCTCTGTCGCGACAGGTGCCGCCGGGGGCGTGAATGACTCGATCAGCAGCTTGCTGGCGGGAAACATCGCCAGGGTGTGCTCACGCAAGCCTTGGGCAAAGCGGTGGCTGCCGCAAATCACCACGGCCTCTGGCATGCCCAGAAAGCTTAGGTCTTTGGCGCCGGGGCGGCCCGCTGTGAAGTGCACGTTGCTCTTGACCGTCTCGCGGGTGACGAACACCCGCAAAGTGAACCAGGGCGTGGTCAGCTCCAGTTCCAGCAACTCGTGCAGGAAGGGGATCTCGGTAATGGTCGGCACACACAACAGCAGCGCGACCCTGGGCACCGATAACCCGCGACGTGAGCGCTCGAGCAACTCGCGCAGCAAGGCAATCGGCAGGGTGATACCAATGCCGCCGGCGAGCATGCCGACCTGCTGACAGCCGACGATCGACGCCAGGGAAATTTCCCCGGCCACAAATTGCATCGGTACTGTCGAACCCTCCTGCAAGGTGGCATGCAGATGGTCCGACACCCCGCCGCGGCCTTCGCGCTTGACCGCGATTTCGAACAGGTCCGCACCTTGCTTGCGGGTGATCGAATACAGCCGCTGGTGCTCAGTGCCCGCCGTGTCCGGGTAGTGCAGGGCCACATGTTTGCCCGGCTCCAGGCTGTTGAGAAACTCGGCATGGGCGCCTTGCGCACGCAGGGTGAACACCTTCACGCCCGCCGTTTCAGTGGTTACGCGCTCGCAGCGCGCCTGAAGGGTGATGCCGTTCATGCGTGGACCTTTTCGCGTAACGTTTCAAGGGCGTTCTCAGCACTGCCAAGGCCGTTTCCGGTCAGTCCGATGCGGTTGATCAGGGCTTCGACCGAGCCGGTGTAGATGCTGATCTCGTTGCTATCGCCCACGTCATGCAGGATGTCTCTGGCATGGGGAAACGCCAACATGGAAAACACCGTGGACCACGCACCCATTTCATTGTTGGCGAACATCTGCACGGTCTGGAGAATGACCGAGCGCAGGTACTCACGTTCTTTGTGGCTCAGGCCATGAACAATGTCGGAAGCGACGAAGCTGAAAACACTGGAATGGCTCCATTCATCCATGGCATGGGTGCGCGTGACTTCATGGCAGATGGACTGGATGCTGTTGTCTTCAGCCATGGTCTTGAGGTAGTCAGTGATCAAAGTCTCACTGGCGCACGCGACGCCGAAGCGCGTCAGGCGGCGCTCCCACTCGGCATTGCAGTTGGCCAGAAGGCCTTCGCGCCACGTCACTAGGTTGAAGTCGCTGAAGTCCAATGGCGTGAGTGCGCGCATGTCATAGATGTAGTTACAGGCCATGATCGACATGCGCGTGTGCAGCGCCTCGTCCAGCAGCGCCTGGGACATCACGTCCTGCAGCATTGCGCGGTTCTGGCTCGGCGGCGGCGTTTTGATGATGTCCTCGCACGCGGGCACTACCACATCGCATTCGATGTAGATGGTCTTGAGGTTATAGATCCCCCAGGCATAGGAGAGACACTTGGATTGCAGCTCTTCAGGGGCTTCGCGCCATGCCTGGTGATTACGGAAAGGCAGCAGGGAGACACTGAAGTCCTGCTTGGCCGGGTTGAAGACAAGGTTCCAGTAGTCCGGTTGGTCATTGTTGACGGCGGCGCGGGTTTTCCAGAGTCCGGATAACTTTATCAGCATGTTTTGAACCACGTCATCGGTTCCACACTTCAAACGGTCCATGTTTTAGCTCCCATGGGTCAGGCTATTTCTTAAGGTGTTAACGCAGCAGTCATTGCTTAAATCCCACTCACCACCGCAAGCCCCCCCGCCGTAAGGAAGCAGGTGATCTGCATGGTTTTTTTCATTTTCTTTCGTTCCGGGGCGGATGCCGGAAGTAACGGTGGCAGTGCGGGGTGAGACGATGCCGGCAGGTATCCTGCCCTTCAAGTTTGCGGCAAAAATGCCGCAGAGGTTTTGTCCCAAGTCATTTAAAGGCCACAAGCAGTGGCGTTGATTTTCTGGATCTTGCCAGGTACCACTCCTGCATCAGGGTCAGCACGACGGTCAGACTCATGAATGTCACGCTGGCCCAGAAGATGGCCGTGGGGTGCTCTTGGTCCAGCATCCAACCGAAGCCGATGGGCCCGATTGCGCCACCGACGTTGAAACCGGTGGAGACAATGCCGAAGGTTTTCCCTTCAGCCCCTTTGGGCGATGCCGCCCGCACCAGCATATCGCGCGACGGTGCGATCAACCCCGTCAGGAACCCTGCGGCGCCAAGAGCGATGATTAGTGCCGGCTCGCTCAAGCTGGCCGTGGCGACGATGGCCGTTATCGCGGCGGCCAGTGCAAAAGCAGTGGCGGCAACCATCCCATGACGCTGGGTACGATCAGCCAGCGCACCGCCGGCCAGTACGCCAAAGGCGCTGGCAAACAGGAACGCCGTCAGCGCCGAATTGGCCCAGGACAACGTTGCACCCTGTCCTTGCATCAGGGCCGCGACAGAGAATTTTTCAATCGCGCTGGTGCTCAAGTTCAACAACACGAACAGCAAGGTCAGGCTCAGGATCATCGGCGAGAGCAGTGACAGTCGTCGGGTGCTGGCGATATTGAGTGCAGGCTCGAGTGCGCAACGCACCTGGGCAACCCGTGCCAGCCCCGAACCGGGTATCAACAACAGCCCCAGCGCGAAAAAACCCGCCAGCGCAGCGCCAACGAATGCGAGCCCAGGGTCGCTCGCGGTAGCAATCCCCAGCAGAAACACTGGTGCAATGGCGGCGCCCAGAAACCCGGCAAAAGTATGGACAGAGAACGCCTTGCCGATGTGGGCAGGATTGATCTCTTGAGAGAGCAATGCATAGTTGGCCGGGTGATAGACAGCGTTGGCAACCCCGGCCAACACCATGACAACCAGTAAACAGCCGTAGCTCGGGAACAGTGCGATCAGCAAGAAACTGATGCTGCCCAGGGCAACCCCGGCGATCAGCAAACGCCTGGCCCCGTAATGATCGACGACAAAGCCCATGGGGGCCTGCACCAGTGCCGTGACTATATTGAAGATGCTCAGGGCCAGGCCCAGCTCCACATAACCCACGCCAAAAAAATCCGGCAGCACGGGAAACAGAGCCGCCAACACCATGATGTGCAAATGACTGACAAAGTGCGCCGTTGCTACCTGAGGAAGCAGCCCGATATGAACAATCGACATGGCTAAACCTGTTCTATGAGCATCAACGCTCTTGCAAAAAGTTTTCTGCTAAACCGGCTGAGTCTCTGCCTGCTGGCAGTAGAAAAATATAGGGCCGGGTTGGGTCGGCGCCGATCTTAAGCACGTCATGGTCTTGCGTGATAGTCCATTACTGTAGAGGCAACCAGACCACTTTAAAAAGCGCCAGGGCCCAGCGCGTCTTTCACCTCGACGTACAAACGCCCAGGCAGTGCTGCGCCAAAGTGGTCTGTAGAACCCGCACGAAATGGTATATCTCGTCAGTCCGTAGACCGATAGGGTAGTCGCCCGTTGATAAGCCCACAGGCAGGTGCAGCTTGTTATTCAACGTTTACCGACAGGAGTCAACATGCCGCATTTCGCTCATATGGACGGGCACGTACTGCCGGTTGTCAGTGCCATTAATTTGCCCCAGGCGGACCGGGATGTCTGGCGCGCAATCGACACCGAACGCCTGCGCCAGATGCACTCGATCGAACTGATCGCCGCCGAGAATTTCGTCAGCCGCGCGGTGCTCGAGGCGCAGGGATCGGTTTTGACCAACAAGCACGCCGAAGGCTATCCGGGGCGCCGCTACTACGCCGGTTGCCGCAATGTCGATGAGATTGAGAACATCGCCATCGAGCGCGCAAAGCGGTTGTTCAAGTGCGCGTACGCCAACGTGCAACCCCACTCGGGTAGCCAGGCGAACCAGGCGGTATTTCTGGCATTGCTGGCGCCGGGCGACAAGATCCTGGGGCTGGACCTCAAGGCTGGCGGGCACCTGTCCCATGGCGCCACGTTCAACATGTCTGGGCGCTGGTTTCAGGCCCTGAGTTATGGGGTGCATCCTGTCACCCATCGAGTGGACATGGATCAGGTCGAGCGGATAGCCCGGCAAGAGCGGCCCCGGCTGATAATTGTCGGCGCTTCGGCCTACTCGCGCACACTGGACTTCGCCCGGTTTCGGTCCATTGCAGACGAGGTGGATGCATTCCTCATGGCCGATATCGCCCATGTCTCCGGCCTGGTTGCCGGTGGAGCCTATCCCTCACCGGTGCCGTTCGCCCACGTCACCACTACCACCACGCACACCACGTTGCGGGGGCCACGCGGCGGGATGGTTCTGTGCAATGAGCAAGCTATTGCGCAAAAAATCAACGCGGCGGTGTTCCCCGGCCTGCAGTGCGCTCCGCTGATGCACATCATTGCGGCTAAAGCGGTCGCGTTGGGTGAGGCACTGCAGCCCTCTTTCAGCACATATGCTCACGCCGTCGTCGCCAATGCCCAAGCCCTGTGTGGCCGACTTGCCGAAGGTGGATTGTCGATTGTTTCGGGCGGCACCGACTGCCATTTGGGCGTCATTGATCTTCGGCCCTGGGGCCTAGCGGGCGATGTCGCCGAGCACGCCCTGGAACAGATTGGCATCACCGTGAACAAAAATACCGTACCCAACGATGAGGCCAGGCCGGCGGTGACCTCCGGTATTCGCCTGGGCAGTGCGGCGTGCACGTCGCGTGGCATGGGTGCCGATGAATTCCGGGAGATCGGCGATATGATCCTCGCGCTGCTCGGCGGAGTGCGTAGCGGAACCATCGACTGCCGTACGGAGAGGTCCATTCGTGAAGGCGTTGCCGACCTGACAAAGCGTTTCAGGCTTCCTTATTAACCGCCTCCGTTTTTTGCCTGAAAAGGAATTCCAATGCCAGACAGCAACCAAGCCAACCGATATGGTGCACCACAAACCCTGAGGCTTAAGCCGCTCAATACGATTATGGTCGAGCCGTTGCGACCCCGTCTTGAAGTAGACGTTGTCGCCGGCGCCAAAGGTATGAAGCGCGCGCGGATTGCCGTCCAGGCACAACGTCTGTTGATGAACTATGCCCTGGGCCACTAGCTACCAGACATTGCCCTACCGGGTTTTCAGTGCATTGGCCAGGCGCAGCATGGCTGCTTCGATTTCATAAGCGGTCAACGACGAGTAACCCAATAGCCAGCCTTGTTTCTTCTCCTCGCCGGCGTACAACCGGCTCAGGCCGGAAAGCTGTACGCCTGCGCTGGCCGCTTGGCGGATGGTTTTTTCCTCAGACCAGCCATCGTGCAGCAGGCAGGGAATTTGTAGTCCGCCGGGAGGGCGCAAGGCGGTAACGATGCCGTCCAAATGCTTGCCGATTGCGTCAAGCATGACGGAACGGCGCCCGGCATACAGCTTGCGCATGGCCCGGACATGGGCGTTGTAATGGCCGTCCTCCATGAAGCGCGCCAGGGTCAGTTGCAGGATTTGTGGCGTGTGGCCGTCCATCATGCTGCGCGCGTAGGTGAAGGCTTTGATCAACTCATGGGGCAGTACCATATAGCCCATTCGCAACCCAGGGTAGAGGGTCTTGCTGAAGGTGCCGATGTAGAGCGTACGCTGGTACTTGTCCAGGCCCTGTACACAGGCGGTCGGCTGCCCGTCGTAGTGAAACTCGCTGTCGTAGTCATCTTCGATGACCCACTTGCCCTTCTGCGCTGCCCAGTTGATCAACTCAAGACGACGCTCCAGCGGCAAGGTCGCGCCGGTGGGGTATTGATGAGACGGCGTGACATAGACGCAATTGGCGCCGCTGCGGTCGGCGTACAGCAGGTCGGTGCGTATGCCCAGTTCATCGACATCGATGGGTAGAACCTTGGTCTCGGCGGTTTCAAAGGCCTTCTTGGCGCCATAGTAACCCGGGTTTTCCAGCAGGATCGGTTTGCCGACATCCACTAACAACTGCGCACACAGAAAAAGGGCCTGGCGAGTGCTGCTCAACACCATGATCTGGTCAGGGGAGCATTTGGCCCCGCGCTCGAGGTTCAAGTAGGTGGCAATCGCTTTGCGCAGCGGCTCGGCTCCTTGCGGGTCGCCATGCAACAGCACATTGGCGCGATAGTCCTTCATGACCTGGCGTTGCAGGCGCTCCCAGACATCGGTGGGGAAGGTGCGGGTTTCCGGCAGGCCGGTCGCAAATGCCTTGATCACCTGCTGATCGTTTACGCCTCCACTGTCGAAGATCATCCGCCCGCGCTGGCTCAAGCCCGCCCCCGGTACCGCCTGGCTGCTTTTGACCTCTTGCGCCTTGATGCGGCGGCGTGCCGCGCCTCGCAATTCGGTGCCCACCGTTTCGCAGACATAACTGCCGGCCCCCCCGCGCCGCACGATAAAACCGTCCCGGTGCAGTTGCACATAGGCGTTCTCCACGGTGTCACGGGCAATCCCGAGTGACTTGGCCAACACCCGAGTCGCAGGCAGCTTCAAACCGGGGTCAAGAGCGCCATTGAGGATCAGCTCACGCAGTGCGCGCTGAATCCGTTGGTGCAGATCCAGCAATTGAAACTCAGCATCGTTGAGGCGCATTTTCAGCGTTTCCAGCTCGAACGCTTTCGCCATGTGGTCTGCCTTACTTTTATAAATTGGCCTGCAAAGGCAGGCCAGTCTATCCGTAGAATTCACTCCTCACCACTGCCTTTGTGCGTGGTGAGCACGCGTGTTGCGAGCGATTTTGCACAGGGATTACTCAGCTATGGCCAGGTCACACAACTTCAGCGCAGGCCCGACGGCGTTGCCGATGGAAGTACTTACCCAGGCGCACGAGGAGTTTTTTGACTTCGCAGGCACGGGCATGTCAGTGATGGAGATCAGCCATCGCTGCGAAGTATTCATGGAGGTTGCCTACCAGACCGAACGCGACCTGCGGGACATTCTGCAGGTACCCAGCGAGTACAAGGTGCTCTTCCTGCAAGGAGGCGCCTCGCTGCAGTTTGCCCAGGTGCCGATGAACCTGTTGGGCAATAAACGCACGGCCGATTATCTGCATACCGGCCTCTGGTCAGGCAAAGCCATTGAGGCCGCCCGGCGCTACTGTGACGTTCGCATCGTCGCCAGCGGCAAAGAGTCTGGCTTTGATCGCATCCCCGATGTTTCGGACTGGAACCTCAACCCGAACGCCGCCTACCTGCACTACACCGAGAACGAAACCGTACACGGCGTGCAATTTGTCGACGCGCCTGATGGCTTGGCGCCTTTGGTGTGCGATGCCTGTTCAAGTCTGCTTTCCAAGCCGATTGACGTGGCCAAACATGGCCTTGTGTATGCCGCAGCGCAAAAGAACATGGGAGTGGCCGGGCTGACAGTGGTCATCATTGACCCGGCGTTGCTGGATGGCGCGCAGGCGTTCACCCCTGACATCCTCAATTACGCGCGCATCACCGACGCTCAGTCGATGCTCAACACCCCGGCGACCTTTCCTTGGTACCTCACCGGCCTGACGCTCAAATGGATTAAGCGCCGCGGCGGCCTCGAAGCCCTTCACCGGCTTAACCAGACCAAGGCCGAGTTGCTGTATCGCACCATTGACGACAGTGATGGGTTTTACCGCAACAGCGTGCGAGCGCCGTTTCGTTCGATCAATAACGTGCCGTTCGTGCTCGCCGATGCGGCGCTGGAAAAGACTTTTGTGCAACTGGCCGAACAGGCCGGGCTCAACGGGCTAAAGGGCCACGCCTCGGTCGGCGGGATACGAGCCAGCCTCTACAACGCGGTCACGCTAGAGGCAGTCGAGGCATTGACCGACTTCATGAAGGGTTTTGTCCGCGTGCACGGCTGACGCAGGGATCGCTTCAGTCACAGCAGGCGGTCCGGTAAGTGGTCTGGTCCTCCACGAAAAAGTGCAGGGGCAAAACATGCCATTTCAGCGTTATAAATCCCCCCTCACCCGAGGCCAAACACCTCGTTTTGCAAGGAGCAAAGCAATCATGTCTTCTTCAGCATCCCCGACGGCCCTACGTCTAGGCGACCTTATACATCCGATTGTCGCCGGGCTGATTTCAGTCATCGTCAACTATGGCGGCACGTTCATCCTGGTCTTTCAGGCCGCCAAAGTCGCCGGGCTCAGCCCCGAGCTGACGGCATCGTGGGTATGGTCGGTGTCGATTGGCGTGGGTATTACCGGGCTGTTTCTCAGCTGGGTGAGCCGTGAGCCGATTATTACCGCCTGGTCGACACCCGCCGCAGCCTTTCTGGTCGTCGCGCTGTCCACCACGCCCTATGTCGAGGCAGTGGGTGCGTACATCATTTCGGCCGCCGCCTTCGTGCTGCTGGGTTTGTCCGGCTGCTTCGAAAAAGTCATCCGCCTGATTCCGCCGGGCGTGGCTGCGGGCCTGCTGGCCGGTATCCTGCTGCAGTTCGGTATCGGCGCGTTTGGTGGCATGAGTATTGATCCAGTGTTGGTCGGGTTGCTGACTGCCGCTTACGTTGTGTTCAAGCGCTTTACCGCACGCTACGCGGTGGTGGGCATTCTGGTGCTGGGGCTGGCGTTTCTTCTAACGCAGGGCCGTGTGGATCTTTCCGGGCTGGCGCTGCAATTCGCGGCACCGGTATTTACCCGGCCCGAATTCTCGATCAATGCGTTGCTCAGCGTGGCGCTGCCGCTGTTTCTGATCACACTCACCGGCCAGTACATGCCGGGCATGCTGGTGCTGCGCAACGATGGCTTCAGCACCAGCGCCAACCCTATCCTGACTGTCACAGGGCTGGGCTCCTTGCTGATGGCACCCTTCGGTTCTCACGCCTTCAATGTCGCCGCCATCACGGCGGCCATCTGCACCGGCAAGGAAGCCTCGGAGGATCCGTCCAAGCGTTGGATCGCCGGGGTTGCCGCGGGCGTGTTCTACATCCTCGTCGGGATTTTCGGGGTGACCCTCGCCGCAGTGTTCATGGCCCTCCCGGCCACCTTCATTACGACGCTGGCCGGGCTGGCCCTGCTCGGCACTATCGGCGCCAGCCTGGCCAGCGCCATGGCTGACGTCAAATCCCGCGAAGCCTCGCTGATCACCTTTCTGGCGTCCGCCGCGAACATCACCTTGCTGGGAATCGGTGGGGCGTTCTGGGGGTTGCTGATCGGTCTGGCGGCCTACGCCTTACTCAATGGCCGCTTGCCGCGTCGCGAGGCGGTGGTCATTCCGGCGGCCGACGATGTTGTGCCGACCAAAGGAGCCACCCACTGATGTTCGATCAACTGGAAGAAACCGCCACCCTGCACGAGCGCCATGGCCGTTACCCACAGGCCACCAGCGTCGAGGACTTTCGTCGCAACCTGGCAGCCGTGCAGCAGCGTATCGCCAACGCCTGTCAGCGGGTCGGACGTGATCCGGCGAGTGTGCGCCTGCTGCCGGTCAGCAAAACCTTTGACGAAGCTCATCTGCGTCTGGCCTACGCCGCCGGCTGCCGGCTACTGGGTGAGAACAAGGTGCAGGAAGCGCAGCGCAAATGGCAGGCCATGACCGATCTGGCCGACCTGCAATGGTCGGTCATCGGCCACCTGCAAACCAACAAGGCCAAGCAGGTGGCGCGTTTTGCCAGTGAATTTCAGGCGTTGGACAGCCTGCGAGTGGCCGAGGCTCTGGATCGTCGCCTGCAAATCGAGGGGCGTCAACTGGATGTGTTCGTCCAGGTCAATACCTCCGGCGAAGTCAGCAAATACGGCCTGGCGCCCGAAGCCGTCGCGGACTTCTTGTACGCCCTGCCGGCGTTCTCGGCGTTACGGGTGCGCGGGCTGATGACGCTGGCGCTGTTTTCGGCCGACGTGGCTCGTGTCCGCCCTTGCTTTGTACGGTTGCGCGAACTGCGCGAGCGCCTGCGCCAGCACGCCCCGGCGGGCGTCGGGCTAGAGGAACTGTCCATGGGCATGTCCGGCGATTTCGAAGTTGCCATTGAAGAGGGGGCTACCGTGGTGCGTGTCGGTCAGGCCATCTTCGGCGCACGAGCCATGCCTGACGCCTACTACTGGCCGACCGCGGATGTCCGTCCGGGAAGTGATGATTAGTCGCCGCTGACAACACCTAACATCTTGATTCACCTTTTACAGGAAGCCATGCGATGTCCTCTGCACCCTCGTACCTCATGCACAACTATGCCCGTCAGCCGGTCTCCTTCAGTCGAGGCCAAGGGGCATCTCTGTGGGACAAGCACGGGGTCGAATACCTGGATGCAATCGCCGGTGTGGCGGTGACCAGCCTTGGGCATGCCAACCCCGAGATTGCCGCCGCCATTGCCGAGCAAGCGGGCCAGTTGCTGCACACCTCCAACATGTTTCACATTGAATGGCAGGAGCAATTGAGTGAGCGCTTGTGCGCCTTATCGGGCATGCAGCGCGCCTTTTTTTGCAACTCGGGGGCTGAAGCCAACGAAGCGGCGCTCAAGTTGGCCCGACTGCACGCCAACGCCAGACACGTGGCACAGCCACAAGTGCTGGTGATGGAAAACAGCTTTCACGGTCGCACCCTGGCCACTCTCGCGGCTACTGGCAACCCGGCCGTACAGCGCGGATTTGAGCCCTTGATGCCAGGCTTTCTACGGGTGCCTTACGACAACATCGAGGAGATCCGCAAGGTGGCGGCGCAATCACCCGACATCGTCGCGGTACTGGTCGAGCCCGTGCAGGGTGAGGGCGGTGTGCATGCGGCGTCTGCCGGTTATCTACAGGCCCTGCGACAACTGTGCGACGAACACGATTGGCTGATGATGGTCGATGAAGTGCAAACCGGGATGGGCCGCACCGGCGCCTGGTTTGGCTACCAACACGCGGGGATAGTGCCGGATGTCATCACGCTGGCCAAGGCACTGGGCAATGGTTTTCCCATTGGCGCATGCCTGGCACGAGGCAAGGCCGCCGAACTGTTTTCCCCGGGCCATCATGCCTCCACTTTCGGCGGCAACCCCCTGGCCTGCCGAGTGGGATGCACCGTACTCGACATCATGGAGCGCGATCACATCCCGCAGCGTGCAGCCACATCTGGCCGCCGGCTGCTGGCCGCGCTGCAGGAGGCGCTGGGCAATCACAGCGAGGTCGTTTCCATTCGCGGCCTGGGCCTGATGGTCGGCATCGAACTGAACCGTCAGTGTGCCGAACTGGTCGGCCGGGCGCTGGACGAACAACGCCTACTGATAACTGTGACTCGCGGCACCACCCTCCGACTGCTGCCTCCGTTGATCTGCGAGGACTCGCAGATCGACGACATCGCAGCGCGTGTCTCTCGGCTCTTGTCATAAACCGGCTTACTTTCTCAACCAAGGACCCCCTTCATCATGTACGACTCAACGCTGACCCTTAAAGCATTCGACGCCGAGCTGTGTGAGGCGATTCATAACGAAGAACATCGTCAGGAAGACCACGTCGAACTGATCGCTTCCGAAAACTACGCCAGCCCTCTGGTCATGAAAATCCAGAGCACCGTGCTCACCAACAAATACGCCGAAGGCTACCCAGGCAAGCGCTACTACAGCGGCTGCGAGTATGTCGATGTTGCCGAGCGCCTGGCCGTCGAGCGGGTAAAGACCCTGTTCAACTGCGACTACGCCAACGTTCAGCCGCATGCGGGTGCCCAGGCGAACGCCGCGGTATTCCTGGCATTGATCAATCCTGGTGACACAGTGATGGGCATGAACCTGGCCCAAGGTGGCCACCTGACCCACGGCAACCCTTCAAACTTCTCGGGCCGTCATTACAAGATCGTTCCTTATGGCCTTGACCCAAAGACGGGCTTTCTCGACTACGACGAGATGGAACGCATCGCCCTGGAAACTAGACCGAAGATGCTGATCGGTGGTTTTTCTGCCTACTCCCGGTACAAAGACTGGGCGCGCATGCGGGCCATTGCCGACAAGGTCGGGGCTATTTTCTGGGTCGACATGGCCCATGTCGCAGGTCTGGTCGCTGCCGGCGAATACCCGGACCCATTGCCGCACGCCCATGTGGTTACAAGCACCACTCACAAGACCCTGCGGGGCCCACGGGGTGGCTTGATTTTGTCCAAGGGGCAAGACGAAGCGTTCTACAAAAAGCTCGACTCTGCGGTATTCCCGGGTGTCCAGGGCGGGCCACTGATGCACCAGATCGCCGCCAAGGCCATCGCCTTCAAGGAAGCACTGGCACCCGAGTTCAAAACCTATCAGACGCAAGTGGTGATCAACGCCCGGGCCATGGCGGCCGTGCTGCAACGGCGGGGTTACAAGATCGTCTCCGGTGGCACCGATAACCACATGATGCTAATCGACCTGTCCGACAGGCCTTACACCGGCAAGGAAGCTGATGCGGCCCTGAGCAACGCCTACATCACCGCCAACAAAAACTCGGTGCCCAACGACCCGCGCTCACCGTTCGTGACCTCAGGGTTGCGCATCGGTACCCCAGCCATCACCACCCGAGGTTTCGGCGTGTTCGAATGCGAACAACTGGCGGGCTGGTTGTGCGACGTACTGGACGCCCTGGAAAACGGCCACAGCGAGACGGTCGGGCACCACGTGCGCGAACAGGTGGTGGAGCTCTGCCGCCGTCATCCTGTCTATCGTTGATTCTTTTACCCCGAGCTATCGCCGCCAGGCTGATGTCATCGTTGGGTGAAAAACCAGGCGCGCGGCAAGGCGCCTGGACGACCGGCGCTCCCGCTACCAATCTGTTGAGTTACTAGCGGGATGCTGATGGCCGACATTGCAGTGCTTCGGCTACGTGGCTGCGACCGAAAGCGTCTACGTGTTCCCGCCAACTCCTTATTCACAGGCTGTCGATTACTCAAACAAATATATAAGGGCTTCACGACCATCATGAACTATCCAGACTTCCTGCCGTTTGCCAAACCCGCTATCGACGAAGCCACGATCGCAGCCGTCGGCGACATCTTGCGCTCCGGCTGGATTACCAGTGGGCCTAAGGTCCAGTTATTCGAAGCGCAGCTCTCGGACTATTTCGGCGGACGCCCGGTACGGACGTTCAATTCCGGAACCTGCACCATGGAGATCGCCTTGCGCATCGCGGGTATCGGTGCTGGTGACGAAGTCATCACCACTCCGATCTCGTGGGTTGCAACGGCCAATGTGATCATTGAAGTGGGTGCGACCCCTGTGTTTGTCGACGTTGATCCAGTCACTCGCAATATCGATCTAGATCAAGTCGAAGCGGCAATCACACCACGGACCAAGGCGATCATTCCGGTCTATCTATCGGGTCTGCCGCTGGATATGGATCGTTTGTATGCGCTGGCGAAAAAACACAACCTGCGGGTGGTGGAGGATGCTGCCCAAGCGCTGGGCTCGTCCTGGAAAGGCGAACGCATCGGGGCTTTTGGTGATTTTGTGTCCTTCAGCTTCCAAGCCAACAAGAACATCACCTCATCCGAAGGCGGTTGCTTGGTGCTGAATAATCTCGAAGAGGCACGTCTTGCCGAGAAGCACCGGTTGCAGGGTGTCACTCGCAGCGGCTTCGATGGTTTGGATGTGGATGTCCTGGGCGGCAAATACAATATGACCGACATTGCCGCGACCATCGGCCTGGGCCAGTTCGCGCATATCGAGGCGATCACTGCCCATCGTCGAGAGTTGGCTAAATACTATTTCGAGTGCCTTGGCAGTGATTTCGAAGCGAAATATGGTGCTCAACTACCGGTCGCCGATTTCGATAACAGCAACTGGCACATGTTTCAGCTAGTGCTGCCAGAGCGTCAGGACGGTAAGCCGGCCCGGGCCACGTTTATGGAGCAGATGCAAAAGCACGGTGTCGGCATCGGCTGTCACTACCCCTCGATCCACTTATTGAGCTTGTACCGCGCGCGCGGCTTCAAGGAAGGTATGTTCCCGATTGCAGAACGGATTGGCCGTTTGATCGTTTCGCTGCCGATGTTCAATGCCATGACAACAAGGGACGTCGAACGCTCGGTGGAAGCAGTGAAAGCAGTACTGCAACCTTGCTGAGCGGCAGCAAGCCAGTTTTTTGTGTAGACGATGCCAACGCCCACAGAAATGCCGGTGAGATCGGCAAAGGCCTCGTTAGGCGAGGAGGGCACGATGCCGTGCTGGCGGAGTTTGTGTTTGATCTGGAAATACGGCTCACCCATTTTCACAAACGGTTTGGCATCGTAGCTGCGTGCGATGACGCAGCCATCGTTGTTCGAGAGGACGACGAAGGAAGTCTTGGTCAGGTCGGAACACCCGCTCGCAGTTCGCATAAAAGCTGCAGAAAAACCCTCCCACAAAGGAAGGTATCAATATCGCGCATAAGAACGCCGGTTTGTTAGATGTGTTTGCTCGCACGAACATCATCAATCAAATCGGCGTTCTTGTTTCTGTGTTTCCCAGGATTGCGTGAAGTACCAAAAAAAAGGCCAGCACAATGCGCTGGCCTTCTGTCTGCTGCGGCCCACCGTAAAGTGGGCTGACTCATTTACTTGTGAAAATAGACAACTATTTTGTGAACCGACACCGGATCAGAAGTCCAGGTTAGAGACTGCCAAGGCGTTGCTTTCGATGAAGTCACGACGTGGCTCAACCGCATCACCCATCAGGGTGTTGAAGATCTGGTCCGCACCAATGGCGTCTTCGATAGTCACTTTGAGCATCCGGCGCGAGCCTGGGTCCATGGTGGTTTCCCACAGCTGATCCGGGTTCATTTCACCCAGTCCTTTGTATCGCTGGATGGTATGACGCTTGGTGCTTTCGGCCATCAACCATTCAAGGGCTTCCTTGAACTCGGTGACGGCTTTCTTGCGCTCGCCGCGCTGAATATAAGCGCCTTCGTCCAGAAGGGTGCTCAGTTGGGCGCCTAGGGAGACGACGGTCTTGTAGTCGTTGCTGCCGAAGAAGTCGCGGTTGAAAGTGACGTAGTTCGACAGGCCGTGGGAGATCAGTTCGACCTCTGGCAGCCAGACGTTACGTTCACGGTCTTCACGCAGGCTGGCTTTGTAGACCAAGCCGGATTTCTCGACGGTGCGCAGGCGAACTTCGTACTGGGCCAACCAGTTCTGCATCGCTGCGTGATCGGACAGTTGGTCCATGCTCACCGCTGGCAGGTAGATGAAGTGCTCGGTCAGTTCCTGCGGGTACAGGCGCGACAGACGCTTGAGGGTCTTCATTACCAGACGGAAGTCATTCACCAGACGCTCGAGGGCTTCGCCGGAGATACCCGGTGCTTCCTCGTTCAAGTGCAGGCTCGCATCTTCCAGGGCCGACTGCGTCATGTACTCTTCCATGGCGTCGTCGTCTTTGATGTATTGCTCTTGCTTGCCTTTCTTCACTTTGTACAACGGTGGCTGAGCGATATAGATGTAGCCACGCTCGATCAACTCCGGCAACTGACGGAAGAAGAAGGTCAGCAGCAGGGTACGGATGTGCGAACCGTCGACGTCAGCATCGGTCATGATGATGATGTTGTGATAACGCAGCTTGTCGATGTTGTACTCATCACGGCCGATGCCGCAGCCTAGCGCGGTGATCAAGGTGCCGACTTCTTGCGAAGAGATCATCTTGTCGAAACGCGCCTTCTCGACGTTCAGGATCTTGCCCTTGAGGGGCAGAATCGCCTGGGTCTTGCGGTTACGTCCCTGCTTGGCGGAGCCGCCAGCAGAGTCACCTTCCACGAGGTACAGTTCGGACAGGGCAGGGTCTTTTTCCTGGCAGTCCGCCAGTTTGCCCGGCAGGCCGGCGATATCCAGCGCGCCTTTACGACGGGTCATCTCGCGAGCTTTACGCGCTGCTTCACGAGCACGGGCCGCATCGATCATTTTGCCGACAACCAGCTTGGCTTCGTTCGGGTTTTCCAGCAGGAAGTCGGAGAAGTACTTGCCCATTTCCTGTTCGACCGCGGTCTTCACTTCGGAAGAAACCAGCTTGTCTTTGGTCTGGGAGCTGAACTTGGGATCCGGTACCTTGACCGAAATGATCGCGGTCAGGCCTTCACGGGCATCGTCACCGGTGGTGGCGACTTTGTGCTTCTTCGCCAAGCCTTCTGCTTCGATGTAGGTGTTCAGGTTACGCGTCAGTGCCGAACGGAAACCCACCAGGTGAGTGCCGCCATCGCGCTGGGGAATGTTGTTGGTGAAGCACAACAGGTTCTCGTTGAAGCTGTCGTTCCACTGCAAGGCGATTTCCACGCCGATGCCGTCTTCACGCTGGACGTTGAAGTGGAACACCTGGTTGACCGGAGTCTTGTTGGTATTCAGGTATTCAACGAATGCACGCAGGCCGCCTTCGTACTTGAACAGCTCTTCCTTGCCGCTGCGCTCGTCCTTGAGGACGATGCCGACACCGGAGTTGAGGAAGGACAGTTCACGAATCCGCTTGGCCAGAATGTCCCAGCTGAAGTGGATGTTCTTGAAGGTTTCAGCCGAAGGCTTGAAGTGGATCTGCGTACCGGTAGATCCGCTTTCGCCAACGATTTTCATCGGCTCTTGCGGAACACCGTGGACGTAAGTCTGTTCCCAGATTTTGCCGCTGCGGCGAACGGTCAGGATCAACTCTTCGGACAGGGCGTTTACAACCGACACACCTACACCGTGCAGACCGCCGGATACTTTGTAGGAGTTATCATCGAATTTACCGCCGGCGTGCAGCACGGTCATGATGACCTCGGCCGCCGAGACGCCTTCTTCTTTATGCACGTCTACCGGGATGCCACGACCGTTGTCGCGCACGGTGATGGATTCGTCCGGGTGGATGATGATACTGATGTCGTCGCAATGACCAGCCAAAGCTTCGTCGATCGAGTTATCGACCACCTCGAACACCATGTGGTGCAGACCGCTGCCATCGTCGGTGTCACCAATGTACATACCGGGACGTTTGCGTACGGCATCCAGGCCTTTCAGCACTTTAATGCTCGTTGAGTCGTACGTATTTTCTTCGCTCATGCCTTCACTCCCGATGGTCGTGGGTCTGGGTGATACGGCCCTGTTCCACGTGGAACAGGGCGACTGGCGTTTCCGTCTGCCAGCCTTCCCTCAATAATTCATGATCTACACAGGTGATAAAAACCTGGCAGCGTAAGTCTTCCAGCAAACGGCAAAGCGCGCGGCGATGCTGCTCATCCAGCTCGGACGGCAAGTCATCCACCAGATAAATACATTGGCCGCGCCGGGCCTGGCTGACCAAATGCCCTTGGGCAATCCGCAATGCACAAACCACCAACTTCTGCTGACCACGAGACAAGATGTCCGCAGCATTGTGTGCGCCCAATCGAAGGCGCAAATCAGCGCGTTGTGGTCCGGCCTGGGTATGCCCCATTTGCTGATCCCGGTGAACGGACGCGGCGAGCACTGCACTCAGCTCTCGCTCTTTGTCCCAACCCCGGTAATAGCTAAGCGTTAAGCCCTCGAGTTCGACGAGTTCGCTCAAGGTCTGTTCAAAGACTGGTTTCAAGGCTTTGATATAAGCGCGGCGGTATTCATCAATTTCAGCGCTGGCCTGGCACAATTCTCTGTCCCAAACCGCTTGCGAAACGGCGTCAAGTGTACCATGCCGCAGCCAAGAGTTTCTCTGGCGCAGGGCCTTCTGCAAGCGCTGCCAGGTGGACATGAAACGTGGTTCCACGTGGAACACGCCCCAATCGAGAAACTGTCGGCGAATTTTCGGTGCGCCTTCCAACAGGCGGAAGCTGTCGGGGTTGATCAATTGCAGCGGCAGGATTTCTGCCAGTTGCGCAGCACTGCGGGCGTTCTGCCCGTCGATGCGAATCTGGAACTCCCCTTGGCGGTCCCGGGATATCCCCAGCGCGCTGTGTCCACCTTCGGCCAATTCGACCTGGCCAAACACCGTGCACGCTAACTGCTCGTACTGGATGACTGGTAAAAGGCGGCTGCTACGAAACGAACGGGCGAGCCCCAGCAGATGGATGGCTTCCAGAACACTGGTTTTGCCGCTGCCGTTGGCGCCGTACAGGATATTGATGCGGGGGGAGGGGGAGAAGGTCACCGGGTGCAGATTGCGCACCGCGGTGACCGAGACACGACTGAGGGACATCTAGCGTCTGCTGAACATGTTTACAGGCGCATCGGCATGACAACGTAAGCCGAGTCGTCGTTGTCGGACTCTTGCACCAGCGCACTGCTGTTGGAGTCAGACAGGATCAAACGCACTTGCTCAGTAGTCATCACGCCCAGCACGTCGAGCAGATAGCTCACGTTGAAGCCGATTTCCAGCGAGCCCCCGTTGTACTCAACGCCAACTTCTTCTTCCGCCTCTTCCTGTTCCGGGTTGTTCGCCTGGATCTTCAGCTGACCGTTGGCCAGTTGCAGGCGAATGCCGCGGTACTTCTCGTTGGACAGAATCGCGGTACGGCTGAACGCTTCACGCAGTGCCTGACGATCGCCCAATACCAGCTTGTCGCCACCTTTGGGCAGAACGCGCTCGTAATCAGGGAATTTGCCGTCGACCAGTTTCGAGGTAAAGGTGAACTCGCCGGTGGTGGCGCGAATATGGTGCTGGCCCAGAACGATGCTGACATTGCCATCCGGCTCGGTCAGCAAGCGCGCCAGTTCCAGAATACCTTTACGTGGAACGATCACCTGGTGACGATCCGGCTGGCCGATGTCAGCCTGCATCGAGCACATGGCCAGACGGTGACCGTCGGTGGCCACGGCGCGGATGATGCCCGCCGAGACTTCCAGCAACATGCCGTTGAGGTAATAGCGAACGTCCTGCTGAGCCATGGCGAAGCTGGTACGTTCGATCAAACGACGCAGTTTGCTCTGCTCCAGACTGCAGGTCAGCGAGCCCGGGCCTTCTTCCACTGTCGGGAAATCGTTGGCTGGCAACGTCGACAGGGTAAAGCGGCTACGGCCGGCTTTCACGACGAGTTTCTGCTCATCGACCTTGATGTCGATCAGCGCGTCGTTCGGCAGGCTCTTGCAGATGTCCATCAGCTTACGCGCCGGGACAGTGATTTCGCCCGGCTCGGCCGGTTCTTCGAGTTGCACACGACCGACCAGCTCGACTTCCAGGTCGGTACCGGTCAGCGACAACTGCTGGCCTTCGACAACCAGCAGCACGTTGGAAAGCACCGGCAAGGTCTGTCGGCGCTCGACGACGCCTGCGACCAGTTGCAGGGGTTTCAACAGGGCTTCGCGTTGAATGGTGAAATGCATGGTCTAGTCCCTTGCCTTAATTAGCTGCGCTGGTGTTCATCAAGTGGTCAGTGTACGCAGCAGGTTCTTGTAGTCCTCGCGGATGTCCGCGTCGGATTCCTTAAGTTCGTTGATCTTGCGGCATGCGTGCAAAACCGTGGTGTGGTCGCGACCGCCAAATACGTCGCCGATTTCCGGCAAACTGTGGTTGGTCAGTTCCTTGGACAGCGCCATGGCCACTTGCCGTGGACGTGCGACCGAACGCGAACGGCGCTTGGACAGCAAATCCGAAATCTTGATCTTGTAGTACTCAGCGACCGTGCGCTGAATGTTATCCACAGAGACCAGTTTGTCCTGAAGCGCCAACAGGTCCTTCAAGGATTCGCGAATCAACTCGATGGTGATATCGCGGCCCATGAAGTGCGAGTGGGCGATTACGCGTTTGAGCGCGCCTTCGAGTTCACGGACGTTGGAACGAATACGCTGGGCGATAAAGAACGCAGCATCGTGCGGCAGGTCGACTTTGGCCTGGTCGGCTTTCTTCATCAGAATCGCGACGCGGGTTTCCAGCTCCGGCGGCTCGACGGCGACCGTCAGGCCCCAGCCGAAGCGCGACTTCAAGCGCTCTTCAAGGCCTTCGATTTCTTTCGGATAACGGTCACTGGTGAGGATGACCTGTTGGCCACCTTCAAGCAGGGCGTTGAACGTGTGGAAGAACTCTTCCTGGGAACGTTCCTTGCGGGCGAAAAACTGAATGTCATCGATAAGCAGCGCATCGACCGAACGGTAGAAGCGTTTGAACTCGTTGATAGCATTCAGCTGCAACGCCTTGACCATGTCGGCCACGAAGCGCTCGGAATGCAGGTACACGACCTTGGCATTCGGGTTCTTCTTTAATAGGTGGTTACCCACAGCGTGCATCAAGTGGGTTTTACCCAAGCCAACGCCGCCATACAGGAACAGCGGGTTGTAACCGTGCTTGGGATTGTCCGCGACCTGCCAGGCTGCCGCACGGGCCAGTTGGTTGGACTTACCTTCGACAAAGTTCTCGAAGGTAAAGGTGCGGTTCAGGTAACTGGTGTGCTTGAGCGCGCCTTCGACCTGCACGGTGCGTTGTTCTGCACGTACCGGGGCCTGTTGCGAGCTGGCGCCGGCCATTGGGTCGAAGCTGTCGCGAGACGGTTCTTCGCTGACCTCGGCGGTTTTTTGTGTTGCTCGCTTGGTTGACGTGGCAGGTGCAGGAGCACTGACGGGGGCAGGTGCAGCCGCGGCCTGGGCTTGAGACACTGCTGCGGCCAACGGTGCATTCGGCGCCGCACGAGGTGCTGAACTGCGTTTGCTGCCTATTAATAAGGAAAGCGCCGGCGCCATGCCATTGCCGTGCTCATCCAGCAGCTCGAGCACGCGGCTCAGGTACTTTTCGTTGACCCAGTCGAGAACAAAACGATTCGGCGCGTAGACACGCAACTCGTCGCCTTCGGCTTCGACCTGTAGTGGACGGATCCAAGTGTTGAATTGTTGGGCAGGCAGCTCATCGCGCAAAAGCTCCACGCACTGCTGCCAAAGTTCCACTGACACGGATATCCCCTAAGTTGAAAGCCGGTGAGGCAAAAACAAGCGGCCATTGTAGCGACCAGACGCCGACTTATCCACACGTGGGTTGCTCACGGGTGTCGAAGAATCAACGCTTTATACGTAAAAAAGACGACCAATGGTCTGTGCATAAGCCCTGTGGATAAACCTACCTAAGGTCATTGTACAAGTGGGGGGCAAACCCGGTGGATAACCTGCCTGTGGATAACCACCCATTCCACACACAGCTTATCCGACAGCGCAGCACAGGCTGACCACCGTTTTCCACTGTAGTTGTCATTCTCTGTACAGCACGGAATAGAAGGGCTAAAGGTAGTTATCCACAGAAGATGGCAGGCCTAGCTTTTATAAGCTTTACAGAAAAGCTTTAAATAATTCCCTTCTTTATTTTTATATCTAGCTGTCCACCTTTCAAGGACGAACCCTGCGGATATCCATTTAAAGGAAACGTTGGTTGGAAATTGACCTAGAGGCTTGCTTTCTCTAGAATCCCCGGTCTCTTAAAACGGGGGCCATTCCGGCCCGTTGTGGACGAACCAGGTAACACGACATGAAACGTACTTTCCAACCAAGCACTATCAAACGCGCTCGTACCCACGGTTTCCGTGCTCGCATGGCTACCAAGAACGGCCGTGCCGTCCTGTCGCGTCGTCGCGCCAAAGGTCGTGCGCGTCTGGCAGTTTGATAATCCGGTACTGGAGGTGAGTCAGGACTTCAGTCGGGAAAAGCGTTTGCTTACCCCCCGGCATTTCAAGGCAGTCTTTGACTCCCCTACCGGCAAGGTTCCGGGGAAAAATCTCCTGCTCCTTGCACGCACCAACGATCTCGATCACCCCCGCCTAGGGCTGGTTATCGGGAAAAAGAGTGTGAAGCTCTCCGTTGAGCGCAATCGCCTCAAGCGTTTGATGCGCGAATCATTTCGCCTCCACCAGGATTCTCTGGTTGGTTGGGATATCGTTATCGTCGCGCGCAAAGGTTTGGGTGATGTAGAAAACCCCGAATTGATTCAGCATTTCGGCAAACTCTGGAAACGTCTGGCACGCAGCACGCCGGTACCAGCAGTCAAAACCGAAACTGTAGGGGTAGACAGCACTGATGCGTAAACTGGCGCTCGTTCCGATCCAGTTTTATCGCTATGCCATTAGTCCTTTGATGGCCAGCCACTGTCGTTTCTACCCCAGTTGTTCCTGCTACGCGTATGAAGCCATAGAAAATCATGGCCTTCTGCGCGGTGGCTGGCTGACCTTTCGTCGTTTAGGTCGCTGTCATCCGTGGAATCCCGGTGGTTATGACCCGGTTCCATCTATCCCTACCTCCCGTTCTTCTTCGATGGCCGAGTAATCATGGATATTAAACGCACGATCCTGATCGTCGCCCTGGCAATCGTGTCCTACGTTATGGTTCTGAAATGGAACCAGGACTATGGTCAGGCTGCCTTGCCGACTCAGAATGTTGCTTCCAATCAGGCTGCCCCGGCTATTCCGGATACGCCACTTGGTAACAATGCTGCCGCCAGTGCCGATGTACCCAGCGCGAATACCGATATCAGTGCCCCTGCCGCAACGCCGGTAGTCACCAATAAAGATCTCATCCATGTCAAAACGGATGTGCTCGAACTGGCTATCGATCCTCAAGGTGGTGATATCGCCCAGCTGATGCTGCCGCTGTATCCACGTCGTCAGGACCATCCGGAAATTCCGTTCCAGCTGTTTGATAACGGCGGCGAACGTACTTACCTGGCTCAAAGCGGCCTGACCGGTACCAACGGTCCGGATGCTCGTGCTACCGGTCGTCCGGTTTACTCGACCGAACAGAAGACTTATCAACTGGCTGATGGCCAGAACCAGCTCAACGTTGACCTGAAATTCAGCGACGCTGGCGTCAATTACATCAAGCGCTTCAGCTTTACTCGCGGTCTGTACGATCTGAAAGTCACTTATCTGATCGACAACACCAGCGATAAAGCCTGGACGGGCAACCTGTTTGCCCAGCTCAAGCGCGATGCAAGTGCCGATCCTTCTTCGACTACCGCTACCGGTACTGCGACTTACCTGGGCGCTGCCCTGTGGACAAGTGCAGAGCCGTACAAAAAAGTGTCGATGAAAGATATCGACAAAGCGTCGTTGAAAGAAACCGTTAACGGTGGCTGGGTCGCCTGGCTGCAACACTACTTCGTGACTGCCTGGATTCCAGCCAAGAACGACAGCAACGTGGTGCAGACTCGCAAAGACAGCCAAGGCAACTACATCATCGGTTTCACTGGCCCGGTATTGTCCGTTGCGCCAGGTGCCAAGGCTGAAACCAGCGCTACGTTGTACGCAGGTCCGAAAAGCCAGGCGATACTGAAAGAGTTATCCCCAGGTCTGGAACTGACGGTCGACTACGGCATTCTGTGGTTCATCGCCCAGCCGATCTTCTGGCTGTTGCAACATATCCACGCGATCGTTGGTAACTGGGGCTGGTCGATCATCTTCCTGACCATGCTGATCAAGGGGATCTTCTTCCCGCTGTCGGCTGCCAGCTACAAATCCATGGCCCGCATGCGTGCAGTGGCACCGAAACTGGCTGCTCTGAAAGAGCAACATGGCGACGACCGGCAGAAAATGTCGCAAGCCATGATGGAGCTGTACAAGAAAGAGAAGATCAATCCACTGGGTGGTTGCTTGCCAATCCTCGTGCAGATGCCGGTTTTCCTTTCGCTGTACTGGGTACTCCTGGAAAGCGTGGAAATGCGCCAGGCACCGTTCATGCTGTGGATTACTGACCTGTCGATCAAGGATCCGTTCTTCATTCTGCCGATCATCATGGGCGCAACCATGTTCATCCAGCAGCAGCTGAACCCGACTCCTCCGGATCCGATGCAGGCCAAGGTGATGAAGCTGATGCCAATCATCTTCACCTTCTTCTTCCTGTGGTTCCCTGCGGGTCTGGTGCTGTACTGGGTTGTGAACAACTGCCTGTCCATCACCCAACAGTGGTACATCACACGTAAGATTGAAGCGGCTACCAAAAAAGCGGCTGCATAACTTACTCTGTGGATAACCACTCAAAACGCCCCCTAGTGGGGCGTTTTGCTATCCGTCATTTTTATCTGGATATCGAATCATGAGCACTCCTCGTGAAACCATTGCCGCCGTCGCCACTGCTCAAGGCCGTGGCGGTGTCGGTATCGTCCGTATTTCCGGTCCGCTGGCGAGTGTTGCGGCGAAAGCCATCAGCGGTCGCGAACTGAAACCACGGTTCGCCCATTACGGCCCGTTTCTCAGTGAAAACGAGGATGTGCTGGACGAAGGCATCGCCTTGTATTTCCCTGGACCGAATTCATTCACCGGCGAAGATGTGCTGGAACTCCAGGGCCATGGCGGCCCGATCGTTCTGGATATGTTGCTGCAGCGCTGCCTGCAATTGGGTTGCCGTCTGGCCCGGCCGGGTGAATTCAGCGAACGCGCGTTCCTCAACGACAAACTCGACCTGGCCCAGGCCGAAGCCATCGCCGATTTGATCGAAGCGAGTTCTGCACAGGCAGCTCGAAATGCACTGCGTTCGTTGCAAGGCGCATTTTCGCAGCGTGTGCATAACCTCACCGAGCAGTTGATTGCATTGCGGATCTACGTTGAGGCGGCAATCGACTTCCCTGAAGAAGAAATCGACTTCCTTGCCGATGGTCACGTGCTGAAGATGCTCGATGCGGTGCGCGATGAGTTATCCACCGTGTTGCGTGAAGCCGGGCAGGGTGCATTGCTGCGTGACGGCATGACTGTGGTGATTGCCGGTCGTCCTAACGCCGGTAAATCCAGCCTGCTCAATGCATTGGCTGGCCGTGAAGCCGCGATTGTTACCGAGATTGCCGGTACGACCCGGGATATCCTGCGCGAACATATCCACATCGATGGTATGCCTCTGCATGTGGTCGACACGGCTGGCTTGCGCGACACCGAAGACCAGGTCGAGAAAATCGGTGTGGAACGGGCATTGAAAGCCATCAGCGAGGCAGATCGGGTGTTGCTGGTGGTTGATGCCACTGCGCCTGAAGCGCTCGATCCTTTTGCCTTGTGGCCTGAATTCCTCGAGCAACGCCCGGATCCGGCCAAAGTGACCTTGATCCGCAACAAGGCAGACCTGACCGGAGAAGCGATAGCGCTGGAAGTCAGTGAAGATGGCCACGTGACCATCAGCTTGAGCGCCAGGTCTGCTGGCGAAGGCCTGGAACTGCTGCGTGACCATCTCAAGGCCTGCATGGGCTATGAGCAAACCTCGGAAAGCAGCTTCAGCGCCCGCCGGCGTCACCTGGAAGCCCTGCGCCATGCCAGTGCTTCACTCGAACATGGCCGCGCGCAGCTGACCTTGGCCGGTGCCGGAGAGCTGCTGGCTGAAGATTTGCGTCAGGCACAGCAGTCGTTGGGTGAAATTACCGGCGAATTCAGCTCCGACGACCTGTTGGGCAGGATCTTTTCCAGCTTCTGTATCGGTAAATAACCTCACCTCTCCCTCCGTGGGAGCCGAGCTTGCTCGCGAGGCGGCGTGTCTGACACGCCGTGTTGCTTAAATCGCAGGCAAGCCAGCTCCCACGAATCCGTGTATCCCCCAGATTTTTCGCATTGCCGAGCGGCATCGATCGCTTCGGTGGTTTTTCCGTGGGCGGAATTTGCTCCATTCAGCGCTTTTCTGTGGATTAAGCCCTGTGAATAACTGCCACTGAGCACGGTTGATAACAGGGCTTCAAAACTGAGGAAAACCACCTCTGTGGATAACCACCCCATTCATCCACAGGCTTACACCGGTTATCCAAGGGCCTCCTTGGCACATGACCACAGGCTTTCATTCCTCTGTACACATTGAAAATAAAGGTCTACATAGATCTATCCACAGAAAATGTGCTCTATAGAAATAAACATAAAAACAAAGATTTAATAAATTTCTTTCTTTTTAATTTCTATTGTCCGTGACTTACCCACAGCTGGTTAAATTTTGTGCAAAGGGTTCTTTAGGAAGGGCGAAGTCCCTATACTTGTCGACCAGGTCCGAAAACCTGAGCTCAAACTATTCCTGATTACCCAACTGAAGCAGGCACGAGGTGCGTGGTGGATTTCCCTTCCCGTTTTGAAGTGATCGTCATCGGCGGCGGTCATGCCGGTACCGAGGCAGCACTTGCATCAGCACGTATGGGGGCAAAAACCCTGTTGCTGACGCATAACGTGGAAACCCTCGGAGCAATGAGCTGCAACCCCGCGATTGGCGGGATCGGCAAAAGCCATCTGGTCAAGGAAATCGATGCCCTTGGCGGTGCGATGGCCATGGCTACCGATAAAGGTGGTATTCAATTTCGCGTCTTGAACAGCCGCAAAGGCCCAGCCGTGCGCGCTACTCGCGCCCAGGCCGATCGCGTTCTGTACAAGGCCGCTGTACGCGAGATTCTCGAGAACCAGCCGAACCTGTGGATATTTCAACAGGCCGCCGACGACCTGATCGTCGAACAGGATCAAGTGCGTGGTGTTGTCACCCAAATGGGCCTGCGGTTCTTCGCAGATTCCGTGGTGTTGACCACTGGCACCTTCCTCGGTGGACTTATCCACATCGGTTTGCAGAATTTTTCCGGCGGTCGCGCCGGTGATCCACCATCGATCGCACTGGCTCACCGTCTGCGTGAACTGCCATTGCGTGTGGGTCGTTTGAAAACCGGTACTCCGCCGCGTATCGACGGCCGCTCTGTGGATTTCTCGGTGATGACCGAGCAACCGGGCGATACGCCAATCCCGGTGATGTCGTTCATGGGCAACAAGGAACAGCATCCACAGCAGGTCAGTTGCTGGATTACCCATACGAATGCGCGTACCCACGAAATCATTGCCGCAAACCTCGACCGTTCGCCTATGTACTCCGCTGCCGGTGAGATCGAAGGCATCGGCCCGCGTTACTGCCCGTCGATCGAAGACAAGATTCACCGCTTTGCCGACAAGGAAAGCCATCAGGTCTTCATCGAGCCGGAAGGTTTGACCACCCACGAGCTGTACCCGAACGGGATATCCACATCCTTGCCGTTCGACGTGCAATTGCAGATCGTGCAATCGATTCGCGGCATGGAAAACGCCCATATCGTTCGCCCGGGCTACGCCATCGAGTACGACTACTTTGATCCGCGCGACCTGAAGTACAGCCTCGAAACCAAAGTTATTGGTGGTCTGTTCTTCGCCGGACAAATCAACGGCACCACCGGTTACGAAGAAGCCGGGGCCCAAGGTTTGCTGGCCGGGGCCAACGCAGCATTGCGTGCCCAGGGCAAAGACAGCTGGTGCCCGCGTCGCGACGAAGCGTACATCGGCGTATTGGTCGACGACCTGATTACCCTGGGGACCCAGGAACCGTATCGGATGTTCACGTCCCGTGCCGAATACCGTTTGATCCTGCGCGAAGACAACGCCGACCTGCGCTTGACCGAAAAAGGTCGCGAGCTGGGTCTGGTGGACGACGTGCGCTGGGCGGCTTTCTGCAAAAAACGCGAAAGCATCGAAGTGGAAGAGCAACGCCTGAAAAGCACCTGGGTTCGCCCCGGTACGGAGCAGGGCGATGCGATTGCCGAAAAGTTCGGCACGCCGCTGACCCACGAATACAACTTGCTGAACCTGCTGACCCGTCCGGAAATCGACTACGCTGGTCTGATCTCGGTGACCGGCGCCGGTGCAGAAGATCCACAGGTCGCCGAGCAGGTCGAAATCAAGACCAAATACGCCGGTTACATCGACCGTCAGCAGGATGAAATTGCTCGCCTGCGGGCCAGTGAAGACACCAAATTGCCTGTGGATATCGATTACACGAACATCTCCGGTCTCTCCAAAGAGATCCAGAGCAAGCTCGGTGCGACCCGTCCAGAGACCCTGGGCCAGGCTTCGCGGATACCGGGCGTGACTCCGGCAGCGATTTCGCTGTTGATGATTCATTTGAAAAAACGCGGCGCGGGCCGTCAGTTGGAGCAAAGCGCTTGAGTTCGTTGGTCACCTCGCAACATGCCGAAGAGTTATCCACAGGTGCTCGCCAGCTCGGTGTGAACCTGACAGAAACCCAGCACGCGCAGCTGCTGGGTTATCTGGCCCTGTTGATCAAATGGAACAAGGCTTACAACCTGACCGCCGTGCGTGATCCGGACGAAATGGTTTCGCGGCACCTGCTCGACAGCCTGAGCGTGATGTCCTTCATCGAAAACGGTCGCTGGCTGGATGTTGGCAGTGGCGGCGGCATGCCGGGTATTCCACTGGCGATCCTGTTTCCCGAGTCGCAAGTGACGTGCCTGGACAGCAACGGCAAGAAAACCCGCTTCCTGACTCAGGTCAAACTCGAACTCAAACTGAATAACCTGCAAGTTATCCACAGTCGCGTCGAAGCCTTCACGCCTGAACTGCCGTTCAACGGGATTATTTCCCGGGCATTCAGCAGCATGGAGAACTTCAGCAACTGGACTCGCCACTTGGGCGATAGCGACACGCGTTGGCTGGCAATGAAGGGCGTTCATCCCGCCGATGAGCTGGTAGCATTGCCGGCAGACTTCCACCTCGATAGCGAACACGCCCTGGCCGTACCCGGTTGCCAAGGCCAACGCCATCTGCTGATACTGCGCCGCAGGGCATGATTGGGAACACAAGCAAGAATGGCTAAGGTATTCGCGATAGCGAACCAAAAGGGTGGTGTGGGCAAGACCACCACCTGCATCAACCTCGCAGCATCCCTGGTCGCGACCAAGCGTCGGGTGTTGTTGATCGATCTTGATCCACAGGGCAACGCCACCATGGGTAGCGGTGTGGATAAACACGGCCTGGAAAACTCGGTCTACGACCTGTTGATCGGCGAATGCGATCTGGCTCAGGCCATGCACTTCTCCGAACACGGTGGTTACCAGTTGTTGCCGGCCAACCGCGATTTGACCGCGGCTGAAGTCGTTCTGCTGGAAATGCAGATGAAGGAAAGCCGTCTGCGCAGCGCTTTGGCGCCGATCCGTGAGAACTACGATTACATTTTGATCGACTGCCCACCGTCGCTGTCGATGCTCACGCTCAATGCTCTGGTTGCCTCCGACGGGGTAATTATCCCCATGCAGTGCGAGTATTTCGCGCTCGAAGGGTTGAGCGACCTTGTGGATAACATCAAGCGCATCGCTGAGCTGCTGAACCCGAACCTGAAAATCGAAGGCCTGCTGCGGACCATGTATGACCCGCGCCTGAGCCTGATGAACGATGTGTCGGCGCAGCTCAAGGAACACTTCGGCGAGCAACTGTACGACACCGTGATACCGCGCAACATCCGTCTGGCCGAAGCGCCAAGTTATGGCATGCCGGCGTTGGCCTATGACAAACAATCCCGTGGCGCACTGGCCTATCTGGCCCTGGCGGGCGAGATGGTTCGTCGTCAACGCAAAAATTCACGCATTGCCGCTGCTCAGGCAACTTAAGGAATCCCCATGGCCGTCAAGAAACGAGGTCTCGGACGTGGACTGGATGCACTGCTGAGTGGTCCGACTGTCAGTTCGCTTGAAGAGCAAGCGGTGCAGGCCGATCAGCGTGAGCTGCAGCACCTGCCGCTGGACCTGATCCAGCGTGGCAAGTACCAGCCGCGTCGCGACATGGACCCCCAGGCGCTGGAAGAACTGGCGCAGTCGATCAAGGCTCAAGGCGTGATGCAGCCGATCGTGGTTCGCCCGATCGGTGCCGGCCGCTTTGAAATCATCGCCGGCGAACGCCGCTGGCGCGCCAGCCAGCAGGCTGGCCAGGAAACCATCCCGGCGATGGTGCGCGATGTGCCGGATGAAACCGCAATCGCCATGGCGTTGATCGAGAACATCCAGCGCGAAGACCTCAATCCGATCGAGGAAGCGGTCGCCCTGCAGCGTCTGCAGCAGGAATTCCAGCTGACTCAGCAGCAAGTCGCTGAAGCTGTGGGCAAATCCCGCGTGACCGTGGCCAACTTGTTGCGCCTGATTGCATTGCCGGAAGTCATCAAGACCATGCTGTCCCACGGCGACCTGGAAATGGGTCATGCCCGGGCTTTGCTCGGGTTGCCGGAAAATCAACAGGTCGAGGGGGCGCGACATGTTGTCGCACGTGGTCTCACCGTGCGCCAGACCGAGGCCCTGGTTCGCCAGTGGTTGAGTGGTAAACCGGCGCCTGCCGAACCCTCGAAACCGGACCCGGATATCGCTCGTCTCGAACAACGCCTGGCAGAGCGCCTAGGCTCTGCGGTGCAGATCCGCCACGGGAAGAAGGGCAAAGGACAGTTGGTGATTGGCTACAACTCCCTTGACGAGCTTCAAGGCGTCCTCGCACATATCCGCTGAAACATTTCCTCATGTAGCGCGACGTTCGAAATCACTACCTGACAGTTGAATAGGGGCTGAACCGCCCCTATACTCTGCGCGCATTTTGTCGGCACAAATTATGCCAAGTTATTGAATTCTGGCAGCCGGCCTTTGAGGAGCAAAAGTGATGGAAACCCGCACGCCAAACCGCTTGCCGTTCCATCGCTTGGCGGTTTTTCCCGTGTTATTGGCGCAATTTGTCGTTTTGCTGCTTGCAGCGACGGCGCTCTGGCGATGGCATGGAGTCGTAGCCGGATACTCAGGACTCTGCGGAGGTCTGATAGCCTTGCTTCCCAATGTTTATTTCGCTCACAGGGCATTTCGGTTTTCCGGCGCCCGAGCAGCTCAAGCCATTGTCCGGTCTTTTTATGCCGGCGAGGCAGGCAAACTGATTTTGACGGCAGTGCTCTTTGCATTGACGTTCGCAGGTGTGAAGCCACTGGCGCCGCTAGCTGTATTCGGCGTCTTCGTGCTGACCCAACTGGTCAGCTGGTTCGCTCCCCTGCTGATGAGAACAAGACTTTCGAGACCTTAGGGCGTTTGAGGCAACCATGGCAGCAGAATCCGCTTCGGGCTATATCCAGCACCACTTGCAAAACCTGACCTTCGGTCAGCTACCTACCGGCGGCTGGGGTTTTGCCCACACCGCAGCAGAAGCCAAGGCAATGGGCTTCTGGGCTTTCCACGTCGATACCCTCGGCTGGTCGGTCGCGTTGGGGCTGATCTTCGTTCTTCTTTTCCGCATGGCGGCGAAGAAGGCGACTTCCGGCGTACCAGGTGCCTTGCAGAACTTCGTTGAAGTATTGGTCGAATTCGTCGACAGCAGCGTGAAAGACAGCTTCCATGGCCGTAGCCCGGTGGTTGCACCTTTGGCACTGACCATCTTCGTCTGGGTGTTCATGATGAACGCCATCGACCTGGTACCGGTCGACTGGATCCCGCAACTGGCTGCGGCCATTTCCGGCAACCACGAGATTCCGTTCCGCGCCGTATCGACCACCGACCCGAACGCTACGCTGGCCATGGCCTTCTCGGTGTTCGCGCTGATCATTTTCTACAGCATCAAAATCAAGGGCATCGGCGGCTTTATCGGCGAACTGACCCTGCACCCGTTCGGCAGCAAGAACATTTTTGTTCAGGCGCTGCTGATTCCGGTGAACTTCCTGCTGGAATTCGTGACGCTGATTGCCAAGCCAATCTCGCTGGCACTGCGTCTGTTCGGCAACATGTACGCTGGCGAGCTGGTGTTTATCCTGATCGCCGTGATGTTCGGCAGCGGCCTGCTCTGGCTTAGCGGCCTGGGCATTGTGCTGCAGTGGGCGTGGGCTGTGTTCCACATCCTGATCATCACCCTGCAGGCGTTTATCTTCATGATGCTGACCATCGTCTACCTGTCGATGGCGCACGAAGAGAACCATTAAGACCGGCTTCGGCTAGTCTGATGTCCCTCTCGCCTCGGCGAGAGGGGGCCCGTACCGGGCTCGATGAAACGATTTGTTTTACCGCTTTAATCTAAAAAACCTAAACCATACGACGTAAAAGTCGGGAGGAAAGATGGAAACTGTAGTTGGTCTAACCGCTATCGCTGTTGCACTGTTGATCGGCCTGGGCGCACTGGGTACCGCAATTGGTTTCGGCCTGTTGGGTGGCAAGTTCCTGGAAGGCGCAGCGCGTCAGCCAGAAATGGTTCCAATGCTGCAAGTTAAAATGTTCATCGTTGCCGGTCTGCTCGACGCCGTAACCATGATCGGCGTTGGTATCGCTCTGTTCTTCACCTTCGCGAACCCTTTCGTTGGTCAACTCGCTCACTAATCACTCGGATTTTCGAGTTGAGCAAGTCTGATGGACAACGAACGAGCGAGGTGTTGGCGTGAACATTAATGCAACCCTGATTGGCCAGTCCGTTGCGTTCTTCATTTTTGTACTGTTTTGCATGAAGTTCGTGTGGCCTCCGGTCATCGCGGCTTTGCACGAACGTCAGAAGAAGATCGCGGATGGACTGGACGCTGCCGCCCGAGCAGCTCGCGACCTGGAATTGGCCCAAGATAAAGCGGGTCAACAACTGCGCGAAGCTAAAGCTCAGGCAGCCGAAATCATTGAGCAAGCCAAGAAGCGCGGTAATCAGATCGTCGAAGAGGCTGTTGATAAAGCCCGTGTCGACGCTGAACGTGTGAAATTGCAGGCTCAGGCCGAGATCGAACAGGAACTGAACAGTGTCAAAGACGCGCTGCGTGCCCAACTGGGTGCACTGGCCGTTGGCGGCGCCGAGAAGATCCTGGGTGCCACAATCGATCAAAACGCGCACGCGGAGCTGGTAAACAAACTGGCTGCTGAAATTTAAGCGAGGGCGATCATGGCAGAACTGACCACGTTGGCCCGACCTTACGCTAAGGCAGCCTTCGAGCATGCCCAGGCCCACCAGCAACTGGCCTCTTGGTCAGCCATGCTCGGCCTGGCTGCAGCAGTGTCGCAAGACGACACCATGCAGCGCGTGCTCAAGGCCCCGCGACTGACGAGCGCAGACAAGGCCGCCACGTTTATTGACGTGTGCGGCGACAAGTTTGATGCCAAGGCACAGAACTTCATCAACGTCGTTGCCGAAAACGACCGTCTCCCGCTTTTGCCGGAGATATCCGCTCTATTCGACCTGTACAAGGCCGAACAAGAGAAGTCGGTAGACGTTGAAGTGACCAGTGCTTTCGCGTTGAACCAAGAACAGCAAGACAAACTCGCCAAGGTTCTCAGTGCACGACTCAACCGGGAAGTGCGCCTGCAAGTCGAGGAAGACAAATCCCTGATAGGGGGCATTGTCATCCGCGCCGGCGACCTGGTTATCGATGGCTCGGTTCGCGGCAAACTCGCGAACCTTGCCGAAGCATTGAAATCTTGAGTTTGAAGGGGCAGCAGAGCAATGCAGCAACTCAATCCTTCCGAAATAAGTGAAATTATCAAGGGCCGCATCGAAAAGCTCGATGTGACCTCCCAAGCCCGTAACGAAGGCACTGTCGTCAGCGTATCTGACGGCATCGTGCGGATTCACGGTCTGGCCGACGTAATGTACGGCGAGATGATCGAGTTTCCGGGCGGCGTCTACGGTATGGCCCTCAACCTGGAGCAAGACTCTGTAGGTGCCGTTGTATTGGGCTCTTACCAGACTCTGGCTGAAGGCATGAGCGCCAAGTGCACTGGCCGCATCCTTGAAGTTCCTGTTGGTAAGGAACTGCTGGGTCGCGTAGTCGACGCACTGGGTAACCCAGTTGACGGTAAAGGTCCGCTGAACAACACCGAGACCGATGCGGTCGAGAAAGTTGCTCCAGGCGTGATCTGGCGTAAGTCGGTAGACCAGCCTGTACAGACTGGCTACAAGGCTGTTGACGCCATGATCCCTGTCGGCCGTGGCCAGCGTGAGCTGATCATCGGTGACCGTCAGATCGGTAAAACCGCTCTGGCGATCGACGCGATCATCAACCAGAAAGACAGCGGCATCTTCTGCGTCTACGTAGCGATCGGTCAGAAACAATCGACCATCGCCAACGTGGTTCGCAAGCTGGAAGAAAACGGCGCCTTGGCTAACACCATCGTCGTAGCTGCCAGTGCTTCGGAATCGGCTGCACTGCAATTCCTGGCACCGTACTCCGGTTGCACCATGGGCGAATATTTCCGCGACCGCGGTGAAGACGCGCTGATCGTTTATGACGATCTGTCCAAGCAAGCAGTGGCTTACCGCCAGATTTCCCTGCTGCTGCGCCGTCCACCAGGCCGTGAAGCCTACCCAGGCGACGTGTTCTATCTCCACTCCCGTCTGCTGGAGCGCGCATCCCGCGTTTCGGAAGAGTACGTAGAGAAGTTCACTAACGGTGCCGTGACTGGCAAGACCGGTTCCTTGACCGCTCTGCCAATCATTGAAACCCAGGCTGGCGACGTTTCCGCGTTCGTTCCGACCAACGTGATTTCGATCACCGACGGTCAGATCTTCCTGGAATCGGCCATGTTCAACTCCGGGATCCGTCCTGCAGTGAACGCCGGTGTTTCGGTATCCCGTGTGGGTGGTGCCGCTCAGACCAAGATCATCAAGAAGCTTTCCGGTGGTATCCGTACCGCTCTGGCTCAGTACCGTGAACTGGCTGCATTCGCCCAGTTCGCTTCTGACCTGGACGAAGCCACTCGCAAGCAGCTTGAGCACGGTCAGCGCGTTACCGAGCTGATGAAGCAGAAGCAATATGCGCCGATGTCCATTGCCGACATGTCGTTGTCCCTGTATGCCGCTGAACGTGGCTTCCTGGTAGACATCGAGATTCCAAAAATCGGTAGCTTCGAGCAGGCGATGATTGCTTACTTCAACCGCGATCACGCCGAATTGATGGCGAAGATCAACGTGAAGGGTGACTTCAATGACGAAATCGACGCTGGCCTGAAAGCCGGTATCGAGAAGTTCAAGGCCACCCAAACCTGGTAAGCCGCAGCGGGGGCCGAGAGGCTCCCGCTTGCTAACCTGATAGGTGTTACATGGCAGGCGCAAAAGAGATTCGCAGTAAGATTGCGAGCATCAAAAGCACGCAAAAAATTACCAGCGCCATGGAAAAAGTGGCGGTCAGCAAAATGCGCAAGGCACAAATGCGCATGTCGGCTAGCCGTCCTTACGCGGAGCGCATCCGCCAGGTTATTGGTCATCTGGCCAACGCTAACCCGGAATATCGCCACCCGTTCATGATCGAGCGTGCTATCAAGCGCGTTGGTTATGTCGTCGTGAGCAGTGACCGTGGTCTGTGTGGTGGCTTGAACACCAACCTGTTCAAGGCTTTGGTCAAGGACATGGCGGTAAACCGCGAACAAGGCGTCGAGATCGATCTGTGCGTGATTGGTAGCAAAGGTGCGGCTTTCTTCCGCAACTTCGGCGGTAACGTCGTTGCAGCTATCAGCCACCTGGGTGAAGAGCCGTCGATCAATGATCTGATCGGCAGCGTCAAGGTGATGCTGGATGCCTACCTGGACGGCCGTATTGACCGCCTGTGCGTGGTGTCCAACAAGTTCATCAACACCATGACGCAACAGCCTACCGTGGAGCAGTTGATTCCACTGGTGGCGACCCCGGATCAAGAACTCAAGCACCACTGGGACTATCTCTACGAACCGGATGCCAAGGAGCTGCTTGACGGCTTGATGGTCCGCTACGTGGAGTCGCAGGTCTACCAGGCGGTGGTCGAGAACAACGCAGCTGAACAAGCGGCGCGGATGATCGCAATGAAGAACGCTACCGACAACGCCGGTGACTTGATCAGCGATTTGCAGCTGATCTACAACAAGGCGCGTCAGGCTGCGATCACCCAAGAGATCTCGGAAATCGTCGGCGGCGCTGCCGCGGTTTAACGGTTCAAATATTCAGAGGATCCAGCTATGAGTAGCGGACGTATCGTTCAAATCATCGGCGCCGTTATCGACGTGGAATTTCCACGCGACAGCGTACCGAGCATCTACAACGCGCTGGAAGTACAAAGCGCGGCCGGAACTACGCTTGAAGTTCAGCAGCAGCTGGGCGACGGCGTGGTTCGTACCATTGCGATGGGCTCCACCGAGGGCTTGAAGCGTGGTCTGGAAGTCAAGGACTCCGGCGCAGCCATCTCCGTACCGGTCGGTAAAGCGACCCTGGGCCGGATCATGGACGTACTGGGTAACCCGATCGACGAAGCTGGCCCGATTGACACCGAAGAACGTTGGGGCATTCACCGTCCTGCGCCGTCCTTCGCTGAACAAGCTGGCGGCAACGACCTGCTGGAAACCGGCATCAAGGTTATCGACCTGGTTTGCCCGTTCGCCAAGGGCGGTAAAGTTGGTCTGTTCGGTGGTGCCGGTGTAGGCAAAACCGTAAACATGATGGAACTGATCCGTAACATCGCCATCGAGCACAGCGGTTATTCCGTGTTCGCCGGTGTGGGTGAGCGTACTCGTGAGGGTAACGACTTCTACCACGAGATGAAGGACTCCAACGTTCTGGACAAAGTGGCACTGGTTTACGGTCAGATGAACGAGCCGCCGGGAAACCGTCTGCGCGTAGCACTGACCGGCCTGACCATGGCCGAGAAGTTCCGTGACGAAGGTAACGACGTTCTGCTGTTCGTCGACAACATCTATCGTTACACCCTGGCCGGTACTGAAGTATCCGCACTGCTGGGCCGTATGCCTTCTGCAGTAGGTTACCAGCCGACCCTGGCTGAAGAGATGGGCACTCTGCAAGAGCGCATCACTTCCACCAAAAACGGTTCGATCACCTCGATCCAAGCGGTATACGTACCTGCGGATGACTTGACTGACCCGTCGCCAGCGACCACCTTCGCCCACTTGGACGCCACCGTCGTTCTGTCCCGTGACATCGCTTCCCTGGGTATCTACCCAGCGGTAGATCCACTGGATTCGACTTCGCGTCAGCTGGACCCGAACGTGATCGGTCAGGACCACTACGACACCGCTCGCGGCGTTCAGTATGTTCTGCAGCGTTACAAAGAACTGAAGGACATCATTGCGATCCTGGGTATGGACGAGCTGTCGGAAACCGACAAGCAGTTGGTATCCCGCGCTCGTAAGATCCAGCGCTTCTTGTCGCAGCCGTTCTTCGTGGCTGAAGTCTTCACTGGTGCATCGGGTAAATACGTTTCCCTGAAAGACACCATTGCTGGCTTCAAAGGCATCCTCAACGGTGACTACGACCACCTGCCAGAACAAGCGTTCTACATGGTCGGCGGCATCGAAGAAGCGATCGAGAAAGCCAAGAAACTGTAATCCCGGCGCCCGGCGACGGGCGCTAATTTAGGTTGAGGCAAGCAGATGGCTATGACAGTCCATTGCGACATCGTCAGTGCGGAAGGGGAAATCTTCTCTGGTCTGGTCGAGATGGTGATTGCGCACGGTGAGCTGGGTGATCTTGGTATCGCTCTGGGTCACGCTCCGCTGATCACTAATCTGAAACCAGGTCCGATCCGCTTGATCAAGCAGGGCGGGGAAGCCGAGGTGTTTTACATCTCCGGTGGTTTCCTCGAGGTTCAGCCGAACATGGTCAAGGTGCTTGCCGACACTGTGCAACGTGCTGCCGACCTGGACGAAGCCTCCGCTCAGCTAGCCGTTCAGGCTGCTGAGAAGGCCTTGCATGAAAGAGGCGCCGAGTTCGACTACGGTTCCGCTGCCGCTCGTCTGGCCGAGGCGACAGCTCAGCTGCGCACCGTCCAGCAGATCCGCAAGAAGTTCGGCGGCTGATAAGCCTCCCGCTTGTTGTGTGATTGATTAAAAAGGGTAGCCTCGGCTACCCTTTTTCTTTTTCTGCAAATTACCTCTTGGTCGCAGCCGCTGACCTCCCAGGATTGGTTGCCAGTCATGTCTCTAGAAATCGTTATTCTCGCTGCCGGTCAAGGCACTCGCATGCGTTCGGCGCTGCCAAAGGTGCTTCACCCGGTTGCGGGAAATTCCATGCTTGGTCATGTTATCCACAGCGCCCGCCAACTTGATCCACAGCGCATTCACGTGGTGATCGGTCATGGTGCCGACGTGGTACGCGAGCGTCTGGCAGCAGATGACTTGAACTTCGTGTTGCAGGACCAGCAACTTGGCACAGGTCACGCCGTGGCCCAGGCCGTGCCGTTCATTACCGCCGATACCGTATTGATCCTTTATGGTGACGTGCCGCTGATCGAAGTCCCGACCCTGCAACGCCTGCTCAAGCTTGTGGCGCCACTGCAGATGGGGCTGTTGACCGTCGAACTCGATGACCCGACGGGTTATGGCCGTATCGTGCGCAACGCTGATGGGCGCGTGACCGCTATCGTCGAGCACAAGGATGCCAGTGAAGCCGAGCGTATGATCACTGAAGGCAACACCGGCATTATGTCGGTGCCGGCCAGTCATCTGGGGGACTGGATGAGCCGGCTCTCCAACAACAATGTGCAGGGCGAGTATTACCTGACCGACGTGATTGCCATGGCAGTCAGCGACGGTCTGGTGGTGGACACCGAGCAGCCTCACGACGCGATGGAAGTGCAGGGCGCCAACGACCGTAAACAGCTCGCAGAGCTGGAGCGTCATTATCAGTTGCGCGAAGGCCGTCGTCTGATGGCTCAGGGCGTGACGTTGCGCGATCCGGCGCGTTTTGATGTGCGCGGTGAAGTGACAGTCGGCCGTGATGTGCTGATCGACATCAACGTGATTCTCGAAGGTCGTGTGGTCATCGAAGACGACGTGGTCATTGGCCCGAACTGCGTGATCAAGGACAGCACCCTGCGCAAGGGCGTGGTCATCAAGGCCAACAGCCACATCGAAGGCGCGGTTTTGGGCGAGGGTAGCGATGCCGGTCCGTTCGCGCGCTTGCGTCCGGGCACGGTGCTGGAAGCCCGCGCCCATGTGGGTAACTTCGTCGAACTGAAGAATGCCCATCTGGGTGAAGGCGCCAAGGCCGGCCACTTGACCTACCTCGGTGATGCCGAAGTCGGCGCGCGCACCAACATTGGCGCTGGCACCATCACCTGCAACTATGATGGCGTCAACAAGTGGAAGACCGTCCTGGGTGAAGACGTATTCATTGGCTCCAACAACTCGTTGGTAGCGCCTGTGGATATCCTGGACGGCGCGACCACTGCGGCGGGTTCAACGATTACCTCGACTGTGGATAAGTCCCAGCTGGCCGTTGGTCGGGCTCGACAGAAGAATATCGATGGCTGGAAGCGTCCGGTGAAAGTCCAGAAGAGCTGAGTTATCCACAGATCGTTCGGGACGTGTATCTGTGGCGCTGGTGAGATAGCCATCGCGGGCAAGCCTTGCTCCTACAGACGGTGAGATCCGTAGGAGCAAGGCTTGCCCGCGATGCTTTTATCCACAGATCTTTTTTCGTGTGCCGGCTTGACGAGGTTTCGCCGATAGGTTTTGATTGCTTTCGTTATCTTTCGAATCGAAACTTACCAGCTCATGTCAAAGCGCAATACACCACAACGTCGCCATAATATCCTTGCCTTGCTGACTGAGCAGGGCGAAGTCAGTGTGGATGAATTGGCCAAGCGTTTTGAAACCTCGGAAGTTACAATTCGCAAAGATCTGGCGGCGCTTGAAAGCAATGGCTTGTTGTTACGCCGATACGGCGGCGCGATCACCATGCCCCAAGAGTTGGTCAATGACCCGAGCCAATCCGTTTCCCTGTACAAACAAGCCATTGCCCAAGCCGCGGTGACGCGGATTCGTGAGCATGCGCGGATCATTATCGACAGTGGCAGCACCACGGCGGCAATGATTCCACAACTTGGCCAACAGCCGGGCCTGGTGGTCATGACCAATTCGTTGTACGTCGCCAATGCGTTGGGTGAACTTGAACATGAACCGGTGCTGTTGATGACCGGTGGAACCTGGGACCCGCATTCCGAGTCATTCCAGGGGCAGGTCGCCGAGCAGGTCCTGCGCTCGTACGATTTTGATCAGTTGTTCATCGGTGCCGATGGCATTGATCTGCTACGAGGTACCACGACCTTTAATGAATTGCTCGGTCTAAGCCGAGTGATGGCCGACGTGGCTCGTGAAGTGATCGTGATGGTCGAATCCGACAAGATCGGCCGCAAGATTCCAAACCTGGAGCTGCCATGGAGCAGCATCCATACCCTTATTACCGATGATCGCCTGCCGCAAGAGGCTCGCGACCAGATTCAGGCCCGCGGCATTAACGTGATATGCGCGGCAGTCAGCCAGGAGAAATAGCATGTGTGGAATTGTCGGCGCAGTCGCGGAACGTAATATCACTGCCATTTTGCTCGAAGGTCTGAAGCGCCTCGAATACCGCGGCTACGACAGCGCCGGCGTGGCGGTTTACACCAACGCTGAAAAACTTGAGCGCATGCGTCGCCCGGGTAAGGTCAGCGAACTTGAACAGGCCCTGGCGCAAGAACCGCTGGTTGGCCGTCTCGGTATCGCCCACACCCGTTGGGCCACTCACGGTGCGCCGTGCGAGCGTAACGCTCACCCGCATTTCTCCGGCGATCTGGCGGTGGTGCACAACGGCATTATCGAAAACCATGAAGCCCTGCGTGAACAGCTCAAGTCACTGGGCTACGTGTTCACCTCGGACACCGATACTGAAGTCATTGCCCACCTGCTGAACCACAAACTCAAAGACCTCCCTGACCTGACCGTTGCCCTCAAGGCCTCCGTCAAGGAGTTGCACGGCGCTTACGGCCTGGCCGTTATCAGCGCGCAGCAACCGGATCGTCTGGTCGCCGCTCGCAGTGGTAGCCCGTTGGTGATCGGCCTGGGTCTGGGCGAGAACTTTCTCGCCTCCGACCAACTGGCACTGCGTCAGGTCACTGACCGTTTCATGTACCTGGAAGAAGGCGACATCGCCGAGATCCGCCGTGACAGTGTGCAGATCTGGGATATCGACGGCAATGTTGTCGAGCGAGAAGCGGTGCAGTACCGCGATAACACCGAATCTGCCGAGAAGGGCGAGTTCCGTCACTACATGCTCAAGGAGATCCACGAGCAACCGTCGGTAGTGCAACGCACTCTTGAAGGCCGTCTTGGCCCGAATCAGGTGTTGGTCCAAGCGTTCGGCCCACAAGCCGCCGAGCTGTTTGCCAAGGTCCGCAATGTGCAGATCGTCGCCTGCGGCACCAGCTATCACGCCGGTATGGTCGCGCGTTACTGGCTGGAAGAACTGGCCGGGATTCCGTGCCAGGTCGAAGTCGCCAGCGAATTCCGTTATCGCAAAGTGGTCGTGCAGCCAGATTCGTTGTTCGTGACCATCTCCCAGTCGGGTGAAACCGCTGACACCCTGGCGGCACTGCGCAATGCCAAAGAGTTGGGTTTCCTTGCCAGCCTGGCGATCTGCAACGTCGGCATCAGTTCCCTGGTGCGTGAGTCCGACCTGACGCTGCTGACCCAGGCCGGTCGCGAAATCGGTGTGGCGTCAACCAAAGCCTTCACCACTCAGTTGGTGGGCCTGTTGCTGTTGACCCTGTCGCTGGGTCAGGTGCGTGGCACCTTGGCTGAAGGCGTGGAAGCGACACTGGTCGAAGAGCTTCGCCGTTTGCCTGCGCGCCTGGGTGAAGCGTTGGCCATGGACAGCACTGTGGAGAAAGTCGCCGAGCTGTTTGCCGACAAGAAACACACGCTGTTCCTGGGTCGTGGCGCACAGTACCCGGTGGCGATGGAAGGCTCGCTGAAGCTCAAGGAAATCTCCTACATCCACGCTGAAGCCTACCCGGCCGGCGAGCTCAAGCATGGCCCGTTGGCGCTGGTCGACGACGACATGCCTGTAGTGACAGTGGCACCGAACAACGAACTGTTGGAGAAGTTGAAATCCAACCTGCAGGAAGTTCGTGCCCGTGGCGGCCAGCTGATTGTGTTTGCTGACGAAAAAGCCGGCATGAGCAATGGCGAAGGCACGCATGTGGTCAACATGCCGCACATCCACGACATCCTGTCGCCGATCCTCTACACCATTCCGCTGCAACTGCTCTCGTACTACGTCGCTGTGCTTAAAGGTACTGACGTCGACCAACCGCGTAACCTGGCAAAATCGGTGACGGTGGAGTAAGTCATTGCGGCGATCAGGAGCTCGTGGTTTTCAATAAATCACACTGACATAGAATAATTAACGTCTGACACAGTAGTCATTAAGTACGACACAATGAAAACCCTTTAAATAAAAAGGGTTTTCATTTTTTTGGTCTCGCCGCTCATCAGGTTTCCGTCGCGCTGAGTACGATGTAATACTTTTCCGAAAACGTCATAGACATTCGAGAACAGTTCCCACACTTTTCCGTGTCTGCACTTGAGGTAATCGTCTCTCCTTGGCTGACTAAGCTCCTTCGTTTTTATAAATACCCGCTGTCTCCTCAACAACTAACAAGCGCTCACACCATGGATGGAATCGATATGCTGGCTGGGGTCTTTTTCGTGGGTTCTAGTGGTCTGTGCGCTGCGCGCCGAGTGGGTTATCCACCGCGGTGCCCTGAGCAATACCTCGCCGAATGCCGGTTTTTCCTCCCTGCGCAGTAACAACTTCGGTGCCGATGTCTGTCGGCCTTCCGTCCTTCATTGCTGAATTCAAGGTCGAATATTTAATGAAGTCACCGTTTTCATCGCCCGCATTGCTTCCCCTCAAGATCATCGCCACCGGCGTGGCGCTACCGCCCAATCGCGTCGATTCGGTCGACCTTGATCGGTTGTTGAACAAGCCTGCGGGCTATGTCGAGAAGCGTTCGGGCATTATCTATCGCTATCATGCCTCGGATGATGCCTGCCAGGCAGAGCTGGCGGCAGCCGCTCTTCACGACGCCCTGGACCGCCAGGGTATCGACGCCGCATCAATCGACTTGCTGATCTCGGCTTCGGCGATTTCCGTGCAGGCATTGCCGTGCACGGCGGTGCACATCCTAAAGGTCTCCCAGCTGGCGCCCGGCACCCCTGGTTTCGACATCAATAGCAGCTGTGTGAGCTTTATCTCGGCGCTACAGGTCGCCGCAGGGCTGTTAAATGCCGGCACCTACCGACGCATTGCGATCGTGTCGGCCGACCTGGCGTCACGCGGGATCGACTGGGACGATGAAGAATCCTCACTGATTTTCGGCGACGGTGCAGCGTGCGCCATCGTTGAACGGGGCGATGGCACCAGTGGGATCCTCGCCAGCCTGGTTGAAACCCACCCCCAAGGCAGCGGACTCTGTGAGATACGGGCGGGCGGCACACGACGCAATCCGCGCGCAGGTATGACCGATAGCGACTTCCTGTTCCAGATGCGCGGCAAGCAATTGTTCAGGCAAGCCTCGGCGTTGATCGAGGACTACCTGGCTCGTCTGTTGGGGGCGAGCGGGTTGACCCTGGAACAAATCGCCACGGTGGTGCCGCATCAGGCCAGCCATCTGTCGCTGGAGCATATGCGTCGACGCCTGAATGTCTCTTCCAGCGTGTTGGTGGATATCTACCGCTATCACGGCAACCAGGTGGCCGCATCGATCCCCACGGCATTGCACGCGGCGGTCACCAGCGGACGGTTTAATCGCGCCGAGCCGGCTATGCTCATCGGCACAGCGGCTGGTTTATCCTTGGCCGGCATGGTCCTGCTGCCATGAAGGTACTGCTGACCGGCGCCACCAGCGGGCTTGGGCGAAACGCAGCACAGTGGCTGCTCGACGCCGGTCATGCGGTGCATGCCACCGGTCGCGACACCCAGGTTGGTAACGCCCTGCGTGAGCTGGGCGCCGACTTTACGGCGTTGGATTTAACCCATGCAAGCCTTGAGCAATGCCAGCCATTGATGAGCGGGTGTGATGCGGTCTGGCACTGCGCCGCGAAGTCTTCGCCGTGGGGTCGCCGGGAAGATTTCTACCAGGCGAACGTGGTTGCCACGCAAAAACTGGCTGAGTCAGCAGGGCGTGCCGGTGTTCGGCGTTTTGTTCATATCTCCACGCCCTCGATCTACTTTGATTTCCAGCATCATCATGGAATCGTCGAGAGCTACCGCGCCCCACGGTTTGCCAACCATTATGCCGCCAGCAAGTACGCGGCGGAGCAGGGCATCCAGGCGCTGGTGCCGCGCTATCCGGACACCACCTACGTAATCTTGCGGCCCCGTGGCCTGTTCGGCCCACATGATCGGGTGATCCTGCCCAGGGTGCTGAGCCGGCTTGAGCACGATCGCGGCGTGTTGCGCCTTCCCGGCGGCGGCAAAGCGCTGTTGGACCTGACCTTTGTGCTCAACGTGGTGCACGCCATGGACCTGGCGAGCCGAAGCAACCCTTTGCCTTCCGGGGCGGCCTACAACATCACCAACCACCAGCCGATGCGCTTGGCTGACATGCTGCATCTTTTGCTCCATGGACAGTTGGGCCTGCGCTATCAGTTGCAGGCGATTCCCTACCCACTCTTGCACGCACTGGCCGGCGGGCTGGAGCTACTGAGCTGCGCTACGGGCAAAGAGCCGCAACTGACGCGCTACAGCGTCGCCGCGTTGAATTTCGATATGACGCTCAGCCAGGTGCGCGCCACTGAGGAACTGGGATACTCGCCACGCTACACGATGGAGCAGGGGATCGAGCAAACAGGTGCCTGGTTCAGGCAACAGGGGGCGGCGGCTCATGGCTAAAGTCACCCAATTCGAGGTGGGCTACTGCACCCATATCGCCTGCATGGCACAACGCGGGGCCGGTCTGCGCGTGTGTAAGTTCCCGGCCCGGGCGTATCTGCTGGAGGTCGGCAGTCGTCGCTGGCTATGGGATACCGGCTACTCGACGCATTTCCAGGAGCAGACGCAGTCCGGCCTCTTTCGTGTGTACCGTCAGGTCACTCCGGTGTACTTCGACCCACGCGAGTCATTGCTCGAGCAACTGCGCAGCGCAGGCTTGGCGGGCAATGACATCGAGGGGCTGATCCTTTCGCATTTTCATGCCGACCATATTGCCGGGCTGCGCGATTTCAGCCAGCCCAATTTCATCTGCTCGGGCCAGGGTTGGCAACAAACCCGGACACTGCGTGGGTTTGCGGCGCTGAAGCAGGCCTTCATTCCCGGCTTGATCCCGGAGAGTTTTGAAGCACGACTGCAGTTTATGGAGAGTTTTGCACGGGTGGGCTTGTCTGAGCAGTTGGCGCCTTTCGATCACGGCTTTGAACTGCCGGGAAGTGAGGGGCAGATCTTCCTGGTGCCTTTGCCAGGCCATGCGGCGGGGCATATCGGCGCATTCATTCTCACCGACGAAGGCTGGACGTTGTTGGCCAGTGACGCCGGATGGTCTGCCCAGAGCTATCAAACCTTGCGCGGACCCTCGGTATTGGCCAATTTGCTGATGGATGATTCCCGCGTCTATTACGACACGCTCCGCCGACTGAACCAGCTGTGGGCGGCCGGTCATGTCGACATCCGTCTGTGTCATGAGGGCGACCTATGATTCCGGTGAAGACCCTCTGGCACTACTTTCGTACCCAGCGTTTGAGCTTCACCGATCGTGCGGTGCTGCAAGCCTATCAGGCAAAACAGCTGAAGCGCTTCGCTCGACGGGTCCTTGCACAGAGTCCCTATTTTCGCCCTTACAGCACGCTGTCGGTGACCGAGTGGCCGCTGATGGATAAGGCGCTGATGATGGCGCAGTTCGACCAGATGAACACCGCCCAATTGCAGCGCGATCAGTTACTGGCGTGTGCCCGACGCAGCGAAACCGAACGCGACTTCACCCCCACGGTCGGCGCCTACAGTGTTGGGTTGTCGTCTGGCACGTCGGGGCAGCGCGGTGTGTTTGTCGTCAGTGAGCGGGAGCAACAGGTCTGGGCCGGTGGCATGCTGGCAAAGATGCTGCCCGAAGGTATTTTTGCCGGTGAACGCGTCGCGCTGTTTTTACGTGCGGACAACAACCTCTACCACAGCGTGAACAACCGCTGGCTGAGCCTGGAGTTCTACGATCTGTTTGCGCCTTTCCCGGCGCAACTGCCGCGCTTGCAGCAGCAGGCACCGACGATCATTGTCGCGCCGGCCCAGGTGTTGAGGGCGCTTGCGCTCGCGGTCCTCGATCAGCAACTGGCCCTCAACGTCAAGAAAGTGATCTCGGTAGCCGAAGTCCTGGACATGCATGATCGACGGATACTGGAGCAGGTGTTTCCTGACATCGGTGAGGTGTATCAGGCCACCGAGGGGTTTCTGGCAGCTTCATGTTCCCATGGCACGCTGCATTTGAATGAAGAGTTTCTCTACATCGAGCCACAGTGGATCGATGAGCATCGCTTTACGCCGTTGATCACCGATTTCACCCGTAGCACACAACCCATCGTGCGCTACCGGCTCGATGATGTACTGGTCAGGAAGGCCACCCCATGCCCATGCGGGCAAGCGACCATGGCCATTGAACGGATAGAAGGTCGATGCGATGACCAGTTGTTGTTGCTCAATCGCCAGGGGACGCCGCAGGTGATATTTGCCGATCTGTGCACGCGGGCCATTGCCAACGCGTTGCCGCTGACCAGTGATTACCGGTTGATTCAACAGGCCGAACATCGTTTACAGCTCGTTGCCGACTGTTCACAACAGGAGTTGGCACAGTGTCACGCGCAACTCGTGGCAGTGCTCGAGCAACAGGGGATCGCCACCGAACCACTGGAGTGGCAACTGACGGTACAGGCCGTGATGCCAGCGTTCGATCAGAAAAGACGACGAATCATTCGGCAGATGAATCCATGATCAAGGCAATCTTTCCAAGGTTGTGGCACATGCTGCTGGGTTGGGGATCTGTGGGGGTTGTTTACAACCTCTCTGACCGTCTTCAAGACGCGGGGACTGTCATCTCGCCCTCATTGATTGATCGCCTGATCCCATTCAGCCCGCACGCGATTTGGTTGTACCTGTCGTTCTTCATCATGATTGCGTTGGCTTACCTGCTTGCCCCGCTTGATCGGGTTAAATGGTTGGCCAGGGCCATGCAACTGACTGCGATAGGGGCGGGGGTCGTTTATGTGTTGTGGCCGACGACCATGGTCTATCCGCTCGATCACGGCACCACCCTCAGCTCTGAAGTGTTGAGTGCATTAACACAGTTCGACTCAAAGCAAAATTGCTTACCGTCATTGCACATGGCACTGACGGTGCTGGCCGTATGGGCAGTTGGCGATGAAAGGCACAAAGTGAGAACGGTGTTGTTCATCCTATGGGCTGTGGCGATTGCCTTTTCGATCCTGCAGTTACGCCGACACCTGTTGATTGACCTGGTCAGCGGTACGTTGTTGGCACTGGTGGCTGGATGGCTGGTGCGGTGTGTTGGTTTGATTCGCTATCGTGCGGTCAGAGGAGTGGCGTGATGATTGATCTGGCGTTCCCCATCCTGTTCATGTTGCTGGTGGTGATTGGCGAGATGCTGGTCGTGCAGTGGCGCCAGCGTGACGTGGTCAACTGGCATGACGTGATGTTCAACCTGAACTCCGGCCATCTCATGCTGTGGTTGTTCCGTGGGCTGGAAATCACCTGTTACGGCTATGTCGCCAGCCACTTCAGCCTCTCGCTGTTTGAGTCATGGCCACCGGTGCTGACTTGGGTATTTGCACTGTTTGCCTGGGACTTCGGTTTTTATTGGTTGCACCGGGCGCATCACTACTTGCGTGTGCTGTGGGCGGTGCACGTGGTTCATCATCAGGGCGAGCATTTCAATCTGTCATTGGGGGTACGCAACTCTTGGTACTCGTCACTGACCTCCATTCCATTCTTTATGCTGTTGGCTGTGCTGGGCGTACCGTTGTCGGTGTTTGTCACGGTGTCCATCCTGCATTACACAATTCAACTGTTTAATCACAGTGCATTGACGCCCAAGTTGGGAGTCCTGGAGTCGGTGTTCGTCACGCCTGCCCACCATCGGGTACATCACGTCAAAGACATGGCCTACTCGAACAAGAACTTTGGCGGCAGTTTCATCTTCTGGGACAAACTGTTCGGCACGTTTTGTCCCAGCCTGCCGCAAGCGCCGTTCGACTATGGCGTGGATGGCGCCAAACCGTCTGCAAACCCATTCTGGGCGAGCAATCTGCCGTTGTTGCGCTACATGCACATGCCGGTGAGCGTGTCCGATGAAGGCGGACGCTGGCGTTGCTCGAACCTGACCGTTTTCAGTGGTGCGCTGCTGGTGTTTGTCGGGGTGATTGCCTATGTCTATGAATATGGCTACGGCTACACCAACGTTCATTGGCCGCAAGTCGCGCTGTTCACCTTGTTGGCGCTGGGACCGGTGGCGCTGGCGGGCATGGTGCAAGGGCGCGCCTGGAGCGTAATGGGGTGGCTGGCAATTTCATTGGGGCTGCCAATGCTGTTTCTCGGGCTGCTGAGGTGGTCACAGGGGTATTGGCAGGTCGTGCTTGTCTCGCTTGGGGTGCACGGAGTAGCGGTGCTGTGGTCTTGCACCCGGCGGCGATCCGACGCTGCACCTGCGGTGGAGAAATCTCATGGCTGAGTCGCTCAGGCCCCTGGTCTTTCCCGCCGATGGCGAGCAGGCCTTTCATCAAGCACTCAAGCGCGCGGCTCACGCCTATCTGGCAGATGACCACCGTTATGCCGATGGTTGGCTGCTCGCCAGGGCCTTGCTGTTGCTGGTGTTGTGCGCGGGGTTCTACGCCGTGAGCCTGATGCAGCACAACGCGTGGGCGTTTGTCGGTTGCTACTTCCTGTTTGTGATGATGGGAATGCTGTTAAACGTGGTGGTCAATCATGACGCCTCTCACAACGTCTTCTTCCGTGCACCTTGGGCCAACCGCCTGGTAGGGCGCTTGGTCACGCTGCCGTTGGGTGTGGATCCGGATTACTGGCGGGTGCGCCATGTCGATTTTCACCACGTCTACGCCAACGTCGAACATTACGACCTGGATACGGAAGAGAACGGCATCTTCCGACAGACTCCGTTCCAGCGTTGGCGTGCACACATGCGCTATCAACACCTTTACTGGCCGGTGATCGCGGCGTTGTCGCTGCCCTATGTCGCCTGGATATTTGACTGGTCGGATCGATTAGGAAAAACGCCACTCAAGTCAAAAGACGTGTTGCCGGGACGCTGGGGCTGGACGCTGTTTGTCGTCAGCAAGGTTACCCATTTGCTATTGGTGCTGGGGGTGCCGTTGGTTGTTTGTCAGCTCAATGGCATCAGTGGGTCGACGGTGCTGCTGGCGTATGCCGTGAGCCAGATGTGTGCGTCGTTGTTGGTGGTTTACTTGCTGCTTGGTACGCATTGGGCACAGGCGCAATTTTATCGTGCGCCTGATACGGCGGTGATGCCCCATGGCTGGTATCGACATAATTTCTCTACGGCTTGCGACTGGCTGACCACGCCGCCCTGGCTGCGCCATTTCACCGGTGGGCTGAATTACCATTTGACCCATCATCTGTTCCCCGGTTGGAGTCATCGTCATTACCCCGCGCTGGCGGCGATCATTGAACAGTTGGCGGTGCAACACGGCATGGACTATCGCTGTATTGGCTATCGCGAACTGCTGAGGCAACAGCAACAGTTCCTGCGCCAGATGGGGCAGGAGACGTCCATGGACAAGGTGCCCCAATAATGAAACCGCTAGCATTCCAGCGCGATGACGCTGATGTGCATAAAGCACTGATGCAGGCGGCCAGCGACTATCTGGCGGTGCACCATGATCATCGTTTCGCCGATACCTGGATGATCGCCAAGCTACTGGTGCTGGTGCTGCTATGTGCCGGGTTTTACGGCATGAGCCTGGAGCAATCCACAGGGTGGGCTTACTGCGGTTATTACTTCGGCTTCATATTTACGGCCATGTTTATCACGGTCAACGTGGTCCATGATGCGTCCCATAATGCGTTTTTCAAACGACGCTGGGCCAATCGCTGGCTCAATTGCCTGGTCAGCATACCGCTGGGTCTTGATCCTGATTGTTGGCGAGTGCGGCACGTTATTTTTCATCACGGGCACAATAATGTTGAGGGCTACGACCTCGATATTGAATCCAATGGTGTTCTACGCCAGACCCCATTCCAGCGCTGGAAGCCCTTTATGCGAGTGCAGCGCTTTTACTGGCCACTGGTTGCGGCCATGACCTTCCCTTATTACATTTTTCTGTTCGACTGGTTGGACCGGGCGGGGCAAACGCCGGTGACCAGGCGAATGGCGCAACACGGCGTGCGCGGCTGGAGTGTGTTTGTGTTTGGCAAAGGCACGCACCTGGTATTGGCGCTGTTGATCCCGCTCCGGGTTTTGCCAGCGACCATCAGCGCGCTCGACATCGTGCTGGTTTACCTGGGCAGTCAAATGCTCTCCTCGTTGCTGTTCGTGATGCTGATCATCGGTACTCATTGGGCAAAGGCGAAGTTTTACCAGGCGCCGGAAAGTGGCGTATTACCCCACGGCCGGTATCGCCATGTGTTTTCTACCACCATTGACTGGCAGACAACGCCGCGCTGGCTGGGGTATTGGCTCGGCGGGGCCAACCTGCACCTGACACACCATCTGTTCCCACACTGGAGCCACCGGCATTATCCGGCCTTAAGCCAGCTCATCAGCGAGGTTGCTCCACGTTTCGGCCTTGAGTACCAGCGTATCGGTTCCAGTGAAATGCTGAGGCTCCAACAGCGGTTCCTCAGTGCGATGGGCGCGAACAAAGGGGCGGATGTTTAAACGTGAAGGACCTTCAGCCTTCACTCCTGTTATTACCGTGAGGAACAACGCTCCATGCCTAGCATTATCACCCATGCTGTCGTGCCCCTTATTGTTGGAGCGGCGATGGGGCGGCGCCACATCAGCGCCAGGTTATTGATCATGGGCGCGGTGCTGGCCGCGCTACCTGATGCCGACGTGATTTCATTCAAACTGGGCATTGCCTATACCGACACCTGGGGGCATCGCGGTGCAGCCCATTCGATAGCCTTTGCCTTGGCCATTAGCTGTCTGGCGAGTGTGTTTTATAAGTCACTGCATACGAGCCTTGGGCGCTGCATCAGCTTTCTCTTCCTGGCGGCCGTGTCTCATCCATTACTGGATGCCTGCACCGATGGCGGCCTCGGGGTTGCCTTGTTCTGGCCCTTCAGTGAGCTACGGTGGTTCATGCCGTTCAGACCGATCGAAGTGTCCCCCATCGGTTTGACGCAGTTTCTGAGTCAGCGCGGCTGGGCAGTGCTGCAGTCTGAGATTTTATGGGTGTGGTTGCCCACGCTGGGGCTGGCCGCTGTTCTCCTTGCTGGTCGATGGGTATGGCCTGCCAAGTACAGCAGAGCGCTCGCTACCGACATGACCCCCCTCCAGGGGAGGGGCAGTCAGAAATGAATCTCAGCGGATTTGATGCCGATCTCCCGAAGCTCATGGATCAGGTCATCCAGCTGTCGAAATGACTCGATTTCTTCATTGTCATTGATCAGAAAATAACTGCTTCCCACCTCTTTTTTAAACAGGATGATCCACTCGTGCGTGTTGGCCGGGTTGACTATCACGTGCGTGTCGAAGTGCATGCCTTCACCGTGTTTGGTTTTGACGTCTTCGCGTTTCATGTGGATCTCCGAGCGTGGACTCATTTTGTCCACAAACATGATTCTGGATCATTCAACACTGGTTTTTTCAGCGTCGAGGATGCTGTGCAAAGGGTATTTCAGTGGCTTTGCTATTATCACTTCATGTAAATATTATGCACATGCCACCAGAGAGGGCCAGTCATGATTGCGATACGAGAAGCCTGGAAAGCGGGCCTGTTGAGGCCCGAGCACTGGCTTCGAAATATCGTCTCCGGGGTGATCGTCGGCGTTGTGGCGCTGCCCTTGGCCATGGCGTTTGCCATCGCCTCAGGCGTCAAGCCGGAGCAAGGAATTTACACCGCCATTGTCAGCGGTCTCCTGGTTTCTCTTTTCGGAGGGAGCCGTCTTCAGATCGCAGGCCCGACAGGGGCATTCGTTGTCATTTTGTCCGGAGTGACCGCCAAATACGGCGTTGATGGCTTGCAGATCGCAACGATGATGGCCGGGGCGATTTTGTTATTGCTTGGTATCACCAAGCTTGGCGCCATCATCAAGTTCATTCCCGACCCGGTGATTGTCGGATTCACCGCCGGCATTGGTGTGATCATTTGGGTCGGGCAGTGGAAAGATTTCTTTGGTTTGCCGAAAATCAGCGGTGAGCATTTCCATGAGCGACTCTGGCACCTGGTTCAGGCTCTCCCCAGCTTTCATGTACCTACGACACTGTTAGCACTCTCGAGTCTGGTGCTGGTGATCACCGCCCCCAAAATACCTGGCATAAGACGTGTTCCTGGCCCTTTGATCGCCATGGTCGTCGTGACGGCGCTGCAGGCATTTTTTCAGTTCGCTGGCGTTGCAACGATCGGGAGTGCTTTCGGGGGGATTCCTCAAGGATTACCTGAGGTCGGCCTTCCCGCAATAACGCTGCCTCAAGTGATTGAGTTGATTGGCCCGGCGTTCGCCATCGCGATGTTGGGCGCTATCGAGTCGTTACTGTCTGCTGTTGTCGCCGACGGTATGGCCGGTACCAAGCATGACTCCAATCAGGAGTTAATCGGCCAAGGCATCGCTAATCTGGTCACCCCTTTGTTCGGTGGCTTTGCCGCGACAGGTGCAATTGCTCGAACCGCTACCAACATCCGCAATGGAGGTAACAGTCCCATCGCGGGTTTTGTACATGCGCTCACATTGATATTGCTGATTTTATTCCTGGCGCCTTTGGCTTCGGATATCCCGCTGTGTGCGCTGGCAGCGATCCTGTTCGTGGTCGCTTACAACATGAGCGAGTTGAAGCATTTTCAACGCATGGTCAAGCGTGCCCCGAAAGCCGACGTGGCGATACTGCTCATCACCTTCAGCCTGACCGTTTTCAGCGATTTAGCGATCGCTGTGAACATTGGTGTCATTCTTGCGATGCTGCAATTCATGCGTCGGATGGCATCGTCTGTCGAAGTGCAGCAAATGGTCGAAAAAGAGCTTGAGGTTGAGTTACGGATCAATGGGCACGTTCGTCTGCCGCCTGGCGTTTTGGTGTACACCATTGAAGGGCCGCTTTTCTTTGGCGCAGCAGAAACCTTTGAGCGTGTTCTGGCCCAAACGCACACCGATCCGGGGACGTTGATTATTCGTCTGAAGCGAGTGCCGTTCATGGACATAACGGGCTTGCAAACGCTGCTTGAAGTCATTGAGCACTTACGCAAGCGCAGCATTGTCGTAAAACTGTGCGAAGCCAACGAGAAGGTTCTTGGCAAGCTGGACAAAGCAGGAATACTCCAAGCGCTCGGTCCGGAGCATTATCATGCCGACTTCAGTGGTGCATTGGGCAGTTTCGAGATCGACAAGACACCACACCTCGGCTGAGCGGAGCTTTAGTGGGCAGAGCGGTAATCGGGTTCCCGATCTGCCGGCCGCATGGCGAGTGAACTACTTACCATTGGCCGTTATTTTGCTTTTGGTCGAGTAGGACACGCCATGTGTCTCCAGGTAGTCTCGAATAAGCTGACGGACGACCTGTGAAGGCGTCAGGTCCTGAGATGCACAGAGCTCCTCCAGGGCTTTTTTCTTGACGGGATCAATGAGCACAGTCAGTCGTGCAGTCTTATTTTCCATGGAGTTGGCAGTACCCTAAGGCGTTCGATGATAATCAAATTCTAATGGCCGAGGCTTTGTTTGTCACCGTTCAGGTTCGTATGGTTTAGTTAGTTTGACTGTGATCAATGAGTAGTGCGAGCGCGTGAATCAGTGGTTTAAACGGATTAAGGTTTGAGTTGCAAGGCGGTGTAGTTCGGACGCTTACAAAGGGATAGCGGTTGTTTTACAGGCGGGACGAAAGCTTGCGCAATCCGGCCCGCCTGCTCACAGATTTAGGCGAGTGCCAGTTGAATGACTTTGTAAATCACCATACCCATTGCCACCACCAGGTAAGCGCGCAACACGCCCATCCAGATACGGTTTCGTTGCGACAGTACCATCGGCTTCAGCTGTGCCAGTGGCGGCATCCGCCACGAGTACATCATTTGTTGGGTGAAGGTAACGGTGCTCTCAGGCAGCATCCCTTTGTCGACTTCTGCGCGAGCGTGCAGCACATTCACCGCAATGGCGATGACGAGCCCCACCATGCCTCCACCGATGAGGATGTTGGTGATGGTTTCACCGGACATATCCGGGAAGGCCACCGCCGCGGTCAAGATGACCGACATCAGTACGAGCACTGCCACAATGACTGCAGTAATGAGATTGGTGAAGCGCTTGTTCGTCCATGGGCCCAGTACTTCCTTATCGTTGCACAGTAGCAACAGGAATACGGTGGCGCTTGGCAGCAGTACCCCCGCCAGCGTCTGTACCGCGTTGGTCAACAGGCCGAGCGGCACGCCCGGAATCAACACCAGCGCCGCAGCGAGGGCGATCAAGGCGCAGTACATCAGGTAAAAGCCTTTGGCATCGCCTGGTTTACGGTGCAGCGAGTGTTTCAGGTTCAGGACATCACCCAGTGCGTAGGCGGTCGATAGCGACACCGCCATTGCACCGATGATGCTGGCGTCGATCAACGCGATGGCAAACAACACGCCCGGCAGGCGTCCGTGATATTTGGCGATACCTGTGGCGATGGCGCCGGCATCGGTGAACTGGCCAAACTCAGGGTGACCGACAAAAACCTGCGCGGTGAAAGCGATCATTGCCACGGCACCAATCACCACCATTGCAATGCCCAGCCATAGATCGGCGCGTTCGTACTTGATGAAGCGCGGAGTGATGCGTTTGTCGATCACGTAGCTTTGCTGGAAGAACAGCTGCCATGGCGCCACGGTGGTACCCACGATGCCGATGATCAGCAACAACACTTCCGACAGCTTGCCGTCAGTCGGCAGTTGCGGGATGAAAAAGTCGTGAGCGACTTGTGCCATCGGTGGATGAATCATCACGAAAATCGGTACCAGCAGCAGGCTGCCGATCACCAGGATCAACGCGAAGCGTTCGAAGCGCCGGAAGTCGCCGGTACAGGCGGCGAGCATGATGAACACCGCTGCCACACACACACCGGCCACCTTGGGCACACCGAGGAAATCCATCCCGAGGCTGATGCCGATGAACTCGGTAACAATGGTCAGCGCGTTGAGGATGAACAGGTCGATCGCACTGAACGCACCCCAGAACTTGCCGAAGCGTTCAATGATCAGTCGGGCGTGACCGACACCCGTCACGGCCCCCAGACGCAGCACCATTTCCTGATTGACGTACAACACCGGAATCAACAGTGCCATGGTCCACAGTAGCATGGTCCCGTAGTTCTGGCCGGCCTGGCCGTAAGTGCTGAATGCGCCGGCGTCATTATCGCCGACCATTACGATCAACCCGGGGCCGAGGATGGCCATCAGTGTTTTGAAGCGCTGCCACCAACCCTTGCGCGGGGCGATGTCGTCATGACGGATGGTACCGAATGCTCCGCGGATGTCTCCGGCGTGGGCGCTGTCAAGAACAGCCGTTTCAATCTTCAAGTTGGACATAACGAATCTCTCCAAAAGCGTAACGCTGGATGCCGCTTTCGATTCCCGCCGGACAGGTGCGTAGGTGCTTTCCCTCTGAAAACCACAGCCTGAAGCTGGATCAGAGTGAAAAATCAGGCGTCCTGGCGCTCAGGGGCGCGAAATAAACGGGCACTAAACCATCGACACAAAAGTGGTCAGGGTCGTGAAGAGGTCACACGGAGAGAAATGCGGGGGAAGTACAGGAAGGAGATCAGCCAGTGATGGTTGTGCTGCTACCCGCTAGATGCCGCCATTTCAGTCAGAGTGACCGGACTACTATTACTGGGGTCCATAGGTGGTCTCTCCTTCATTTTTTTCATGGCGGCACAGCTTCAAATATTGAGAGGGCTGTAGATTCTTTTCAGGTGGCATGACGCCCTCCTTTACGTACCTGGCGGTACGAACACGTTAAAACAATCGCTACTGCACAGATGAAGGCAGGCGATGGGTCAGAAACCTGTGACCGTAGCGAACGCGAGGCGCACGTACGGATTAGAAGCGCACAGAAAAATCCGCCCGCTCAGGTTTGATGTTTTAGTTACGCGAAGGAGTTTGATACTGATGCGCGCAACGTCCTGCTCTCGGCAAGACGTTGGCTAAGGGGATCTAGCTGAGGTCGTGCCGAGTTTTTACGGAGGATTTCTCCGATTTACAACAATGACTGTCCAAAGAAAAATGACCTCAGATGTAACAAGTTGTAAATTTTGGCGAGCCGAGCAGGGAAAGTCAACACAGCTCACCCAACCCCCCGCTCGCTACCAGATGGCCCGTGGAATCGGGGTGCGGCGATAGGTATCGATTCTGCCAAGGGGATGGTGACCATTCACAAATACGTAAAAAATACGTCAAGTTTATGTTTCTGTAACAATTTGAAACGTACAATCCGCCCCGGAAATGCAGCGCGTCGGCATTGATCTCGGTTGCGTGTGCCGCAGGCAAAACCTGCGGCCGAATGACGTCGTGCTTTTCCTGTCCAAATATCCTTTTCACTCCCGTTCAGGAGACTCCAGCCATGGATCCTGCCGATTCTCGGCGGGCCACCCATTGAGATGCCGAGTGAGGCGCAGAGGGTAAATGGTGTGTTCGGATCCCCGGAGTTCTGAGCCACTGAACCATTTTCTGCATCGCCCCGTAGCGTTCGTTTGTGTGGCCTCCCTCCGTCGTTTTATTACCCCGCTAGAGTTGTACTTGGCTGTGCTTCAACTGTTTGTTGAGCCGTTCTGTGCGCGGTTGCTCTAGAACCTGTTGATCGGTGGTCAACGATCACCTCCAGAACGCTACTGGAATCACTGAACATGAATAAGGTATTGCGTCATTACATACCGGCCACGGCACAACGATTGCTTCCCAACCGATGGGACCTGATCGCCATGCCGTTGGTGATTGGCTTCTTGCTGTTTTTCTCGATTGGTGCGCGCGAGACCTGGGCTCCAATTTCGACGTTGCAGACGCAGGTCATTTCGCTGGACCCGAGCGACCTGCCTGAATATGCAATCCGCACGACATTGCGCATGCTCGCGGCCATGGTGGCGGCGCTGATTTTCACGTTGGTCTACGGCACGTTGGCGGCCAAGAGCCGGCGCGCAGAGAAGCTGCTGGTGCCGGTGCTGGATATCCTGCAATCGGTGCCGGTGCTCGGCTATATCTCGTTCACCGTGACATTTTTCCTGCTGCTGTTTCCAGGGCGTGTGCTGGGCGCGGAGTGCGCAGCGATCTTTGCCATTTTCACCAGCCAGGCCTGGAATATGACGTTCAGCTTCTACCAGTCGCTGCGTACGGTGCCTCGGGATCTGGAAGAGGTGTCCAGCAACCTGCAGCTTTCCGGCTGGCAAAAGTTCTGGAAACTCGATGTGCCGTTCGCCATTCCGGGCCTGGTCTGGAACATGATGATGAGCATGTCCGGTGGCTGGTTCTTCGTGGTGGCCTCGGAAGCGATCACCGTGGGAGACAAAACCATCACCTTGCCGGGCGTCGGCTCCTATCTGGCGACCGCTATCGAACAACGCGACATGCACGCCGTGGGTTACGTCATTCTGGCGATGATTGTGGTCATCCTGATTTACGACCAGTTCCTGTTCCGGCCTCTGGTAGCCTGGGCGGACAAGTTCCGGATGGAAAACACGGCTTCACAGGCCGGGGCTCCCGAGTCCTGGGTACTGAATCTGATCCAGCGCACCCGCGTCGTTCAGCGCCTGTTGCGACCTTTTATCCGGGTTATCGTGCGCATCACCAACATGCGCCTGAGCCTGCCACGTTCCAAAGCGGTGACCGTTCAGGCCAGTCCGACGGTTTCAAGAGTTATCGATTGGGTCTGGGGCTCGGCGATTGCGCTAATGACCCTGTATGCGCTGTATCACATCGTGATTTACGTTGGCAGCGAGGTGACGCTAGGCGAACTTTGGCATGTGATCGGTCTGGGCACCATCACCCTGCTGCGGGTGGCTTTGTTGATTCTGGTGGCCTCGCTGATCTGGGTCCCGCTGGGCGTGATGATCGGCTTGCGCCCGCATCTGGCGGAGAAAATCCAGCCGCTGGCCCAGTTCCTCGCAGCGTTCCCGGCGAACCTGTTGTTTCCGGTGTTTGTCATCGTGATTCTGCGCTATCAGTTGAACCCGGATATCTGGTTGAGCCCGCTGATTGTGTTAGGCACCCAGTGGTACATCCTGTTCAACGTGATCGCTGGTGCCAGCGCCTTTCCCAACGACTTCCGCGAGGCTGCGACCAATTTCCGTATTCGCGGCTGGCAGTGGTGGCGCAAGGTCATGCTGCCCGGCATCTTTCCTTATTATGTGACCGGTGCGATTACCGCCTCGGGCGGGGCGTGGAACGCCAGTATCGTGTCCGAATTCGTTTCCTGGGGGCAGGACAAGGTGGTCGCTCACGGTTTGGGGGCCTACATCGCCCAGACCACTGCGGCTGGCGACTTTCCGAAAATTACCTTGGGTGTGGTGGTGATGTCGTTCTTTGTCGTGGCGTTCAACCGCGTTCTGTGGCGGCCGTTGTACGCGGTTGCTGAAAACAAACTCCGTCTGAATTAACAGGGGTCGATTTGATGAATAGCCAGGCTGAAAAAACAGGCGCGCACTCCGAAATTTATGCACTCAAGAACGTCTGTCGAGGATTCGGCAAAGGCAAGGACGAGTTACAGGTACTCAGCGACGTCGATCTGACCCTGCGCGAAGGTGAAATCGTCGGCATGCTGGGTCGTTCCGGCTCCGGTAAGTCGACGCTGCTACGGATCATTGCCGGTCTGATCCTGCCCTCCTCAGGCGAGGTTCGCTATAACGGCTCGTTATTGACCGGACCTGCCGAAGGCGTGGCCATGGTCTTTCAGACCTTTGCCCTGTTTCCCTGGCTGACCGTTCTGGAAAACGTCGAAGCCGGTCTTCAGGCGTTGCAGGTTGAACCCAAGGCTGCGCGCAAGCGTGCACTGGCAGCGATCGACCTGATCGGCCTCGACGGATTCGAAAACGCGTACCCACGGGAATTGTCGGGTGGCATGCGCCAGCGCGTAGGCTTTGCCCGGGCGCTGGTGGTCAATCCGACCTTGCTGTTGATGGACGAACCCTTCTCGGCGCTGGACGTACTGACGGCTGAAACCCTGAGAACCGATTTGCTGGACCTGTGGAGCGGCGGCCAGCTGCCGATCAAGTCCATCCTGATCGTGACTCACAACATCGAAGAGGCGGTGTTGATGTGCGACCGCGTGTTGGTGTTGTCGTCGAACCCCGGCCGGGTCGTGGCACAAATCCGTGTGCCGTTCGCCCACCCGCGCAACCGCCTGGACCCGGCCTTTCGCAAAATGGTCGATGACATCTATGCACTGATGACCAACCGACGCAGTGCCGATGCCAAAACCGGCAAGGCCGAACTGCAATTGGGCAGCCCGTTGCCTGAAGTGTCGACCAACTTGATGGCTGGTCTGATTTCTGCGCTGGCGGCCGAGCCGTATTATGGGCAGGACAGCCTCTCCAATGTTGCCGAGCGCCTGTTGCTGGAGGTCGACGACCTGTTTCCGGTGGCGGAGATGCTCGAGCATCTAGGGTTTGCCGAACTCAAGGGCGCCGACATCAAGTTGACCGACGCGGGCAAGCTGTTCGATGAGTACGGTACCCAGGAACGCAAAACCATTTTTGCCGATCATCTGCTCCGTTATGTGCCCTTGGCCGCCCGTATTCGCCAGGTGTTGCAGGAGCGACGCGGTCATTGGGCGCCGCGTGTGCGTTTCGAGCAGGAGTTGGGAGACTCGCTCAGTGACACCGCAGTAGAAGAAACGCTGGAGAACGTGATCAGTTGGGGCCGGTACGCCGAAATATTCTCCTATGACGACAACACCGAAACCTTCAGTCTGGAAGATGTCGAAGGCAGTCTGTAACCGGCTCATTCAAGGCCGGACACGACGATGCAACAGGTAGCTCATGGACAGACTCCAGGAAATGCAGGTATTCGTCGCCGTGGCGCAAGAGCAGGGTTTCTCTGCGGCGGCGCGGCGTCTGGGGTTGTCTGCTGCCAGCGTGACGCGGGCGGTGGCGGCGCTGGAGGTGCGTATCGGCACTCAATTGCTCACCCGCACCACGCGCAGTCTGCATTTGAGCGAGGCCGGTCAGCGTTATCTGGACGACTGTCGACGCATTCTGGCGGACATTCAGGAAGCCGAAGCGTCAGCTGCCGGCAGTCATGCGCAGCCGCGTGGGCAACTGACGATCACTGCGCCAGTGCTGTTCGGTGAGTTGTTCGTGACGCCGGTGATGGTTGGCTATCTTGAGCAGTTTCCCGATATCAGTATCAACGCATTGCTGGTCGACCGGGTGGTGAGCATGGTCGAGGAGGGCATCGACGTCGCCGTGCGCATCGGTGAACTGCCTGACAGCAATCAGCACGCCATTCTGGTCGGCGAGGTGCGGCGGGTTATCTGCGGGTCTCCCGATTATCTGAAGCGTCATGGTCGGCCAATGCATCCCAATGATCTGGGCCGAGCGCGGATTGTTGCCACCTCGTCCATTGGGCAACAGCGAAACTGGCCCTTTAGCGAGGCCGGAGAGGTGTTGAGCATTCGCCCTGAACCGCGTCTGGTGGTCACGGCGAATCAGGCGGCAATCACAGCCGCGGCTCTGGGGCTTGGATTGACCCGGGTTCTTTCCTATCAGGTGGCCAGCAAGGTCGCCAGCGGTGAGCTGGAAATCGTCCTGCAAGACTTCGAACTGCCGCCGTTGCCCATCCATGTGGTGTATCAGGGCGGGCGCAAGGCGCCGGTGCGGGTACGCAGTTTCGTGGACTATGCGGTGAAGGCATTGCGTGAACATCCGGCATTGCGCGCCTGAGGTGTTATTGCGCTGGATGAAATGATCGATTGTGTTTTCTGGTTATTCTGTTGATTTGATGGCAGGTGGAAGATAACGCCACTTAGCGCGGTTCCCTCCTGAACCGCGCGATCCAGCCGCGGAGTCGACCATGCACGCCATCAAACTCTACAACTTCCCACGTTCCGGCCACGCCCACCGTGTGGAGCTGATGCTCTCACTGCTTGAGCTGCCAACCGAACTGATCTTCGTCGATCTGGCGAAAGGCGCGCACAAACAGCCGGACTTTCTTGCACTCAATGCCTTTGGTCAGGTCCCGGTGATCGACGACCAAGGTGTGGTGCTGGCCGATTCCAACGCGATTCTGGTGTATCTGGCGCAGAAATACGGCAAGGGCCGCTGGCTGCCGGCCGACCCGGTCGGTGCGGCCAGGGTTCAGCGCTGGCTGTCGATAGCGGCCGGGCCGATTGCCTTTGGTCCGGCCATTGCCCGGCTGATCACGGTATTCGGTGCGCCTAACAATGCCGATGAAGTGATTACCCGTTCGCACAACCTGCTCAAAGTGATTGATCAGGAACTGAGCAAATCCACCTATCTTGCGGGTGATGAGCCAACCATCGCCGATGTTGCTGCCTACAGCTACATCGCCCATGCGCCGGAAGGCAACGTGTCGTTGGCTGACTATGCCAACGTGCGGGCCTGGCTGGCGCGGATCGAGGCCTTGCCCGGTTTTGTCGGCATGCCACGCACCGTGGCCGGATTGCAAACTGCCTGAAGCGCCACGGCCCAACAATGTCGGGCCGTTCACACTGCGCCGGGTGCGCAGGGGAGAACCGTGATGGAGCTTTCACCTTGGCATGCCGGCGAGAAACAGTTGCAGGCTCATGCAGGGGTTGCCGAGCGTATGGAAGCGCACGGGCGCAAGGTGATCCGCAAGCTAATGCCGGATCAGCATCGGCAGTTCTATCGTCAGTTGCCGTTCATGGTGTTCGGTGCCGTGGACGCCGACGGTAACCCTTGGGCGAGTATCCTTGAAGGCCCGCCGGGGTTCGCCCATTCCCCTGAACCTGCACAGTTGCAACTCGACAGCCTGCCAACGCTGAACGACCCGGCGCAATTACACGCCGGGGCGGCGATTGGTTTGCTGGGGATCGAGTTGCACACAAGACGGCGCAACCGGATCAACGGCCGGGTCGGCACGATTGACGTGCAAGGCCTGAGCGTCTCGGTCGAGCAGTCCTTCGGTAATTGCCCGCAGTACATTCAATTGCGGCAGTTCGAATCGGTGCCGTTGGCCGATCCGTCGACCCGTATCGCACAGCGCCTGAATTCGCTGGATGACGCGGCCGCGGCGATGATTCGGGATGCCGACACCCTTTTTGTCGCCAGTTACGTGGATGTGGATAACTCACGCTCTGTGGATGTTTCCCACCGTGGTGGCCAGACGGGTTTTGTTCAGGTCGAGGGTGACTGCCTGACCATCCCTGATTTTGCCGGCAATCTGCACTTCAATACCTTGGGCAACCTGCTGCTCAATCCGCGGGCGGGGTTGCTGTTTATCGATTTCACTACGGGCGATCTGCTGCAGGTCAGCGGTCGTACCGAAATCATCCTCGATGGCCCACAAGTAGAAGCCTTTCAAGGCGCCGAACGGTTGTGGAAGCTGCATGTGCAGCAGGTGGTTCGGCGACCTGCAGCGTTGGCGTTGCGCTGGCGCTTCGATGGGGTTTCGCCCACCAGTCTGCTGACCGGCACCTGGGAACAGGCTGCCGCCAGGTTGCAGGCAGCGGCATTGGGCGATCACTGGTGGCCATTGCGGGTGTCCCGGATCGAGCGGGAAAGCCAGAGCATTCGCTCAATCTATCTGGAGCCGGCTGACGGTGCCGGGTTACCGCTGTTCCAGGCCGGGCAGCACTTGCCGGTGCGTTTCACGCTTGATGGCCAGGTGCATATCCGCACTTACAGTCTGTCGAGTGCGCCCTCCGATGAATTCTTCCGTATCAGCGTGAAACGTGAAGGGTTGGTGTCGTCACATTTGCACGAACACATTCGAGTCGGTGACCTGATTGAAGCCCGCGCACCGCAAGGGCATTTCACGCTGGCCGCCAATGAACGCCGGCCGCTGGTGCTGTTGGCGGCCGGCGTCGGTATTACGCCGTTGTTGTCGATGCTCCGTGAAGTGGTTTACCAGGGCCAGCGCACACGGCGTACCCGCCCGACCTGGTTGATCCAGAGTTCGCGTAGCCTGGCTGATCAGCCATTTCGCGCTGAGCTTGAGCGCTTGCTGGAGGGTGCGGATGACGCAGTGCGGGTATTACGTCTGCTCAGCCAGCCGGAGCGCGAAGCCCTGGAAGGCGAGGATTTTGACCTGACCGGGCGCATCGACCTCGCACTGCTTAAAACCATCCTGTTGGTGGAAGACTACGATCAGCTGGATTTTGTCTTGTGTGGTCCGAGCAGTTTCACTCAAGGGCTATACGACGATTTACGTGGGCTGGATATTCGCGATCAGCGGATTCACGCCGAAACCTTTGGTCCTTCGACGCTACGTCGGCAGCCGGATCCAGAGGTGGTAGTCATCGATCAGTCTCCAGTGGCCACCACCTCGGTCGCGGTGGTGTTTCAGCGCTCGGCCATTGATGCGCGCTGGCAGCCGGACGGCGGCAGTTTGCTGGAGTTGGCAGAAAGCCAGGGTTTGCGGCCAGAGTTCAGCTGTCGCGGCGGTTCCTGCGGCACCTGCAAGACCCGTTTGATCAGCGGTCAGGTGAGTTATCCACAGCCCCCGGCGGAGTTACCCGGTGCGGGGGAAGTGCTGATTTGCTGTGCAGTTCCGGCTCAGGGCCAGCAACCGCTGGTGCTTGATCTGTAATCAGTATGGGAGCTACGCGTAAGACAGCGATTTCTCTGCCAGCAACTCCTGATACAACTCGGTCCATTTGCGACCCATTTCGTCAGCGGTAAACAACTGCTGGTAACGCGCTTCAGCCTTCACACCCATTTCCGCTGCCTGGAGAGGGTTTTCCCATAGCGTGCGCATGGCTTCGCGAAACGCCTGTGGATCACTCGGAGGCACCACCAGCCCGGTCTCGCTGTGAATATTGATGTAACTGGTACCGGTGCCGATTTCGCTGGAGATCATCGGTTTACCGTACATCGCCCCTTCGAGCAGGGAGATGCCAAATGCTTCGGAGCGTAGGTGTGACGGAAACACAATCGCGTAGCTCAGTTGCAACAGCGCGACTTTGTCTTCGTCGTCCAGGCGCCCAAGGAAATGCAGGTTGCGCAGACCCAGCCTTGCCGCCTGGGCGTGCAGCTCTTTCTCCAGTGGCCCGGCACCAACAATCACAACCGGGTAGTCGACACCTTTGAGCGCATCGAGCAGGATGTGCAGGCCTTTGTAATAGCGCATGACGCCCACAAACAGGAAAAACCGTTCACCCAGGCGCTCGCGCCAACGAGCCATACGTTCGGTGTCAGGTTTTGGATAGCCGGACTTGTTCAGGCCATAGGGAATGACCCGGGTTTTGTCTGGAAAGCTCTGAAGAATGTCGCTGGAGTGAAGGTAGTTCGGTGATGCCGCGACAATCCGGTCGGCGCTGGCGAGAAAACGGTTCATCAGCGGCTGGTAGAGTTTGAGCAGGTGTTTTTGACGAATAATGTCGGAGTGATAGGTCACTACGCAGGGCTTGTTCATGCCGCTGAAAAAATGCACCAGGTCCATGAATGGCCATGGAAAGTGGTAATTGACCACATCGGCCTCAGCAGCCATTTCCCGAAACTGCTTGAATACACTGTAGGAGAACCCGGTGGAAGCGAACTGCACATCGAGTTTGGCCCGATGAACCTCATGCTGCCCCAGTTGGATGACTGCCGGGCTCGGGTTAGCGCTAAGCGTCAGAACCTGGCTTTCGATGCCGTGCTGGGCGCCACTCTCACACAATTGAAAGATCACTTGTTCGATACCGCCGACTGAGTCGGGCAGATACGTTTTGAAAAAGTGGAGTACGCGCATTCAACCTCCCAGAGCCTGGTGGTAGGCGCTAGCTGTAATCGCCGCGCAACGCTCCCAGGAAAAAAGCTTCGCTTGTCGCAACCCTGCTTCTCGGCATGCCTGCCAATGCGCTTGATCGTCGGCCAGACACCTCATTGCCTCGCTCAATCCGTGCAAATCGTCAGGCTCGATATAGTTACCCGCAGCACCCGCGACCTCCGGCATGGCCGAACGTCGGGTCAATATCACCGGAGTACCGCTGGCCATGGCCTCCAGAACCGGAAGGCCGAAACCTTCATAAATTGACGGAAAAACAAGCGCTCGGGCACCGGCGAGCAGTTCTGCGACCTGTTCATCCGGCAGGTACCCCAGCAGGCGGACATGACCGCTTGCCAGCGCCGTGTGTAATTCATTTACGAGCTGTTCGCCTTTCCACCCGGCCATTCCCACCACCAGTAAAGGAAAGTGCTGACGCAGTGCTTCAGGCAACTGCGCGTGAGCACGCAATGCCAGCGACAGGTTCTTGCGCGGCTCCAGAGTACCGACACACAGAAAGTACCCCTGTGGCTGCACGCCGTGAGGGTGCAGCGCCTGCTGCAAGAACTGATTCGAACGTGGATGAAAACGCGCTGCAGCCCCCAGAGGGGCAACCACGAAACGCTCGGGGCCGAGACCGAAATAGCGCTGGGCCTCGTCGGCGACAAACTGTGAGTCGGTCAGGATCAGGCGTGCCTGGCGCACACCTTGGCCCAGTCGACGTTCAATCTCCCGTAACCGCGCTGCCGGTTGGGTCGACGGATAGTGCAGGTGGGTCAGGTCGTGCAGGGTGATGATGGTCGGGCCCTTGAACGCCAGGGGCCACAGACTTGGTTCGTGGTAGAGGTCAATGGCCTTCGAGTGTCCTTGGTCGAAGCGCCGTTGTTCCAGCCAGCGACGTGCCTGATAGGCACCGGGGATCTGCCGCAGCAACGGAGTCAGTCGTGAGTAAGCGGGCATTGCTGCTGCCGGTAGCGACGAACTCCAGCCCCAGCCGTGGAAAAATGACAGTTCCAGGTCAGGCTCATGGGTCAGTGCATTGACCAGTTCGGCCAGGTAGTGGCCGATACCGGTTCGGGGTGCCTGCAGGATTCGTGCGTTAAGGGCAATCTGCATGTTGCCTCTCAACGGCTACCGGAGTCCTCTTCAGGTTGCGCAGGACTCGCTCGATCAATTGTGCACTGGCCTCGTGCCAGCCGAACCAGCGCCATTCGCTCACCTTGCGCGCGGCCGGGAAGGTCCCGGTGTTTTCCATGTGGGTGATCAGGTCGACCAGGCTTTGCGGGGCCGCGAGATCGAAATAGGCCATGAACTCACCGCCAATTTCGCGGAACACCGGAATGTCGCTGCCCATCGCCGGCAAACCGCGCTGCATCGCTTCAACCAGTGGCAGGCCGAAGCCTTCGACGTAGGACGGAAATACCAGTGCACTGGCGTGAGAGTAGGCATGTTCGAGACTGGTGTCGCTCAGGTCGTTGAACATGAACAGCCGTTGGTTCAGCTCCGGGTGCTTACGCACACGGTCGAGCAGGGCATCGCACTTCCAGCCGACTCTGCCGGCAATGCACAGTCGTGCTTTGGAGCCTGCTGTCCAGGCAAGCTCGAAGGCGTCGAGCAGATAGTCGTGGTTCTTTCGCGGCTCGATGGTGCTGACCATCAGGAATACCGGTTCCGGCGTTGTGAACAACCGGGCCAGGCGCGGCTCCACGGCGGCGGTGGCTTCGCTCAGGTCCAGTTCGGAGCCGAGGTGGAAATAGTCGAACCACAATGTCTCGGCTTTCGCCGGTCCGACCCGGCGATGCAATTCTTCACGCACCTGATCGCGCACCGTGGAGGAAATCGCCATGTAACCGTCGGCGGTTTGGCTGATCCAGTCGAACCACTCGTTGAAAATCTGCACCAGCCGTGTGTCGTAGAATTGCGGGTGAGTCAGGGGAATCAGGTCATAGACCACCGAAACGATGCCCACACCTTCGCGTTTGAGTTGTTCGGCAAACGGGAAAAAATCGGTATGCCAGGACGAGTCCAGCAGCACCAGTTGATCCCCCGGTTGATGCTGCAGCGGCGAGCAACGCTTGGGCAGTTGATACTGGTTGACCTGATCAATCAGGCGCAACGGAACGCTGAATACTGACAGTGTCGTGAGGCGGTAAGCCACATACAACGCTCGCCGGGTCCATCGCGAAGTGCACTGTTTGTCGAGACGTTGGTGCAGTTGGCAGTAGCGATGCGCCAGGCGCTCCAGGCGTCCGCCGAATGCCATCAACCCCTCGAAAAACGGAGTGTTCAAAGGGCCCAGTTTCAGCACTCGGTAGAGCTTGCCCTTGAGCATCACGACGGGAATGCATTCTGCGCCGTCGACGTTTTCCGACAGTTGATTGATGACGTTGCGCACCACCCGCTGAATGCCCGAATTGACCTTGGGGTGTTGGAACACATGGGTGCATTCCACCAGCAGGCGAGTCATGGCGCGATCTCCGAAACACTCTGTGCGGTTGTGCGGGTGATGGTGGTTTTCGCGCCCAGCCACGAGCAGCCGACGAAGTCTTCATGCCGGTTATTGATGACGTGGAACACCAGGCCGTAGTCGCGCCATTCGAAATTGCGGTCCAGGTGCGAGTCCAGCCGAGACAGGCTCAGGGCCACGGAATAGTTGCCCTTGCCAAGGCCCATGACGAAGGCAAAGCGGTAGGTGACCCGTTCAGAGGCCTGCAGGTCGGTCAGCGCCTGATCCTGGCGATGGGTGTTGATCCCATACATGGCCTGGCCCAGACGATCCTTGATCATGAAGCCCAGCACCAGCCGTTCGATGTCCTGGCGGACTTCGACCTGCACCTCCAGTACCACCGGCTGACCGACTTCGGCGGCGTCAATGGCGCGTTCGTGCTCATCCAGCAAGCGCACGCTGAGGATTGCGGCTTCGCCGGTGCCGGAAACGGTTTGTACTTGCCCGCCGGCGAGCATTTCCTGACGCACGGTCTGGCCTTCCCGTTCGGCGAGCAAGGCGTTGTAGTAATCCATGACGGCTTCGGGTGTGCCATGCATGGCCACGCGACCGTTTTCCAGGAGGATCGCCGAATCACAGATCGACTGGATAGCCGAACGGTCGTGGGACACGATCAGCAGCGTGGTACCGGCTTTGCGAAAGCTGCGGATGCGGTCGAAGCTCTTGTGCTGGAAGTAGGCGTCGCCCACCGACAGGGCTTCATCGACGATCAGGATGTCCGGGCGCCGGGCGGTAGCCACGCTGAAGGCCAGGCGCATCTGCATACCGCTTGAATAGGTGCGTACGGGGTGATCGATGGCTTCGCCGATCTCCGCGAAACGTTCGATTTCGGGCATCAGGGCTTCGATCTCTTCGATCGGCATGCCCAGCAGTTGCCCGGCCATGACCGCGTTCTGCCGACCGGTGAAATCCGCGTGAAAGCCCATGCCCAGTTCCAGCAGCGCGGCCACCCGGCCTTCGAGCTGAATCTGTCCACAGGTTGGCTGGGTGGTCCCGGTGATCATCTTCAGCAAGGTGCTTTTGCCGGCACCATTAACCCCGACGATGCCCACCGCTTCGCCGGGGGCAATCTCGAATTCCACACCTTGCAGCACCCAGTGCTGGCGATGGCGGATCGGCGAAAACGGGATCAGCCATTCGGCCAGTCGACTCCAGCGGCTGGGGTACTGTTTGTAAGCCTTGCCCAGGCCGGTAACGCGTATGTGCCCCATCAGAGTTCATCCACCATTTCGCCGACCCGTTGGCGAAACAGTCGCAGGCCGATCACGCAGAACAACACACCGATCACCAGGATCGGCAGCAGGGAACTCCATATCGGCCATTGGCCGTAGAGGAACAGGTTCTGGTAACTGCTGATCAGGTTGGTCAGGGGGTTGAGTTGCAGCAGGCGCTGGACCCACTCGGGCAGGATCGTCATCGGGTACACGATCGGCGTCAGCCAGAACCAGAATTGCAGGCAAATGCTGAATAACTGCCCGACATCGCGAAAGAATACGTTCAGCACGCCAAGAATCATCCCCAGTCCGGCGCAGAAGATCACCTGTAAGGCCAATAGTGGCACCAGCGCCAGCAAGGCCATGCCCGGCAGTCGCCCGGTGATCAGTAGAAAACCCAGAAACAGCCCGATGATGATCGCGAAGTTGATGCCGGCATTGAGCAGCACGATTACCGGTAAACAGATTCTCGGGAAGCTGATTTTCTTCAGCAGATTGGCGTTTTCCAGAAACATGTTCTGGCTGCGCAAGGTGATTTCCGAAAATAGTCCCCAAGTCAGTAATCCGGCGCAGAGGTAGACACTGTAGGCCATGCCGTCATCCACTCCCGGCAAGCGGGCGCGCATGATGTGGGAAAAGATCACGGTGTAGACGACGATCATTGAAAGCGGGTTGAGCACGGTCCACAGGGCACCGAACAACGAGTTGCGATAGCGCGACTGGAACTCTCGCTTGACGCTACCGAGGATGAAACCCCGGTAGCTCCACAGCGAGTGATACAAGTTGAGCAACATTCAGACCGCCCTGCCGTACTGATCTTCGAAGCGGACGATATCGTCCTCTCCCAGATACTCACCGCTTTGCACTTCAATGATCACCAGATCGATCACCCCCGGGTTTTCCAGACGATGCTTGTGCCCGGCGGCAATGAAGGTGGACTCGTTTTTAGCCACCAGACGCGACCCCGAACCGTTGTTGGTGACCTTGGCCATACCTTCGGCCTCCACCCAGTGTTCGTTGCGGTGATGGTGCATTTGCAGCGACAGCTTGGCGCCGGATTTGACCACGATGCGTTTGATCTTGAAGCGTGGACCTTCCTCCAGCACGGTGTAGGTGCCCCATGGTCGACTGACGGTGCGGTGCAGGCTATAGCTTTCGTGCTCTTTCTCTTTGAGCTGCTTGACCACCTTGCGCACGTCTTGTGCGCGGTCGGTATGGGCTACGAGCACGGCGTCGGCAGTGTCGATGACGATCAGGTTATCCACGCCTACCGTCGCGACCATTCGGCCATCGCTTTGGACGAAGTTGTTGTGACTGTCGATGAACAACGCATCGCCGCTGGCGCGGTTGTTCTGCGCGTCGGCCGCAACCAGGGCACTGACGGCGCCCCATGAACCGATGCCGCTGCAGTCGAAACCGGCGGGTATCACCACCACCTTGTTAGAGCGCTCCATCAAGGCATAGTCGATAGAAATATCAGTCATTTCGGCGAAATGTGTCGCCGACAATTCCTGTTGCAGACAGCCGCCGGTCTCGACTGTGGTGCTGGCCGCCAGGCACGCATCGGCCTGTTCGAGCAGTTGCGGGGCGTGGAGCTGCAACTGCGCTAGCAAAGTGCCGACCGAGAAACAGAACATGCCCGAGTTCCACAGGAAGTTGCCGCTTTCCAGGTAGTGCATGGCGGTTTGCAGGTCGGGTTTTTCGACGAAGCGTGCGACCTTGGTCGCACCTTGCTCGTCCAGTGGCTCACCCCGTTCGATGTAACCGAAACCGGTCTCCGGCGCCGTCGGGATCACGCCAAAGGTCACCAGATGCCCGGCCTCGGCCAGTTTCACGGCATGCCTGACAGCAGTCTTGAAAGCATCCTCGTTCTGGATCAGGTGGTCAGCCGGCATCACCACCAGAATCGCTTCGTTGCCGTGCAACGCTTGCAACGACAGGGCGGCGGCGGCGATGGCCGGCGCGGTATTACGGCCTACCGGTTCCAGCACGAAGTGGCCGCGGTGATGACCCAGATGGGCGTCCTGATAGTGATCCTTGCTTTGAAAGTAGTAGTCACGGTTGGTCACCGTGACGATATCTCCGTGTGTGCCGAGCAGCCCGGCCGCGCGCTGATAGGTCTTGCCCAACAGCGTCTGGCCATCGGGCAGGGTCATGAACGGCTTGGGATGTCCTTCACGCGAAACCGGCCACAGCCGGGTTCCGGCCCCCCCTGAAAGAATCACGGGAATCAGCATGGCCTACTCCTTGGCGACGCGTTTCATGTCCGCATCCATCATCATGCGGATCAGGGTCTGCAAATCTGTTTTTGGTTTCCAGCCCAACAGCCGTTGCGCCTTGGCCGGATTACCCAGCAGCACGTCGACTTCGGCCGGACGGAAAAACGCCGGGTCGATCTTCACGAAGTCACGGTAATCGAGGCCGACATGCTCAAAGGCGATCTGGCACATCTCGCGCACCGTGGTGTTCACACCTGTGGCGACTACGAAGTCATCGGCCTTGTCCTGTTGCAGCATCAGCCACATGGCTTCGACGTAGTCACCGGCAAAGCCCCAATCGCGCTTGGCGTCGATGTTGCCCAGGCGCAACTCCTGCTGCTTGCCCTGTTTGATGCGGGCGGTGGCGTCGGTGACTTTGCGGGTCACGAATTCAATTCCGCGCAACGGTGATTCGTGGTTGAACAAGATGCCGCTACTGGCATGCAGGTTGAAGCTTTCGCGGTAGTTCACGGTGATCCAGTGGCCGTAGAGTTTGGCCACGCCGTACGGGCTGCGCGGATAAAACGGCGTGTTTTCGTCCTGCTGCTCGGCCTGGATCAGACCAAACATCTCGCTGGTCGAAGCCTGGTAGAAACGGGTGTGCGGGCTGAACTGGCGAATCGCTTCAAGGAGGTGGGTCACACCCAACCCGTCGACGATTCCGGTGGTCACGGGTTGGTCCCAGGACGCGGCGACAAAGCTTTGCGCGGCCAGGTTATAGACTTCATCGGGAGCCGACTTGATCACCGCACGCTGCACCGAACAGGCGTCTGCCATGTCGCCGTCCAGATAGACGATGTCACCCTCGACGCCCATTTCGCGCAGACGCCAGCGCGAGTCGCTGCTGCGCCGTGCCACCAGGCCGTGAACTTTATAGCCCTTGTCGAGCAGCAGTTTGGCGAGGTAGGCGCCGTCTTGTCCGGTGACACCTGTGATCAATGCACTTTTTGTCATTCTTGTCGTACCCGTGACTCCCAGTCGGACAGGATCGCCCGCAGGGATTGTTGTGTTGTAAGTTCAGGCGCCCATCCTGTGGTCTGGTGCAGCTTGGCATGGCTGCCACGGACGCGACGCTGTTCTGCGCGGCGAAGGCGCGCAGGGTCTTGAATCAGTTGCATGTCGACCTGGGCCAGATCCGCCAGTTGCTCGATCAGGGCGCGGATGCTCTGCTCGACCCCGGAGCAGATGTTGTAGACCTGCCCGGGCGTACCGCACGCCAGCAATGCCAGATAGGCCGATACGACATCGCGGACATCGAGAAAGTCGCGCGTCACGTCGATGTCGCCCACTTCAAGTTCAGGCGCTTGCAAGCCGAGCTTGATCCGGCAGATCTGCCGGGCGGCACTGGCGATGACGAAGCTGTCCAGCTGCCCGGTGCCGATGTGGTTGAAGGGGCGCGCGACTAGCACGGGCCAGCCTTCGGTCATGCCCCATTGCAGACACAGCATTTCCGCCGAGAGCTTGCTCACGGCATACGGGTTGCGCGGGCAGGGTGGCTGGCGTTCGTCGATCGGCAAGGCGCTTTCGCTGACCTCGCCGTAGACATCGCCGGAGCTGACATACAGGAAAGTACCGTTGAAGCCCCGCGCCTTGAGGGCTTGCAGCAGGTTCAGGGTGCCTAGCAGGTTGACCTGAAAAGTCTTAGCCGGGTCGCGAAAGGCTTCGGGGACGAAAGTTTGTCCTGCCAGATGAATCACCGCATCCGGCATGTGCGGCCACAGGCCGTCGAGGCTTTTGGGTTCACACAGGTCATAACGGGATGGGACGGGCGACAATTCCCAACCCGAGTCAGAAGAGTTCAGACGGGATTGGATGTGACGTCCTACGAATCCACTCAGACCCGTAACGAACAGACGCTTCTTCAAGCAGCAGCCCCCTCAATGAGCAAACTTCGGCAACCCCAGCCTTTGCTGGGTAAAACCGGAAAGCAGAGGCTGCTTTCTCGGAAATGTCTGGTATGCGAAGTCGTTGTTGTAGTTGTTTGGTAGCCAATCTGTGCCAATTGCGCGGCAATTTCAATAAGTCCCACCGTGACCGGTCAGTTCTCGTCAGCATAGCCTGATTTATTCTCGCCGGACGGTTCACGAACCCTCGGCGGATGTGTTTAGAATGCCCCTCGTCATGATCGTCCAGGGTTTGGCGGGTTGTTCTGAAACTCTGCGAAACTGACCACTAAAACAAGAACGTAGACGGGCAAGAAGACGATGGACGAGGGCCGGCAAATACCGACTCGATCCATGGTTTTGCCGTCATAGAGTGAGGCTGCCGGGACGGCAGTTTCATCGTGGGATGCCATGAATTTCATTCTTTACTCGGACGTCAACGACAGTTCCATCAGCCAGAGCCTCGGTCGTCCCGAATACAGTTATTACTTCGTGCTCAAGGCTTATCGCCCGGTGCTCGAAAGCCTTGGGCGGGTGCATGTGGTGTCCTCCACTGCCGAGGTCGACCCCCTCTATCGACAATTGCTTGCCGTCGGCGAAGACAGCCTGTTCCTGTCCTTCACTCCGCCGCAGAAATCCCCGAACGACCTTGAGTGCCCGACGATCTGTGTAGTGGCCTGGGAGTTCGACTCGATTCCCGATGAGCAGTGGGACAACGATCCGCGACAGGACTGGACGCAAATGTTCGCGCGCCAGGGGCGGGTGATCACGCTCTCCAGTCACACCGCCCGGGCGATTCGTCGGGCCATGGGCGAAGACTTCCCGGTGTTGGTCTTGCCGACACCAATATGGGAAAACTTCTCGGCCATTCGTAGCTGCCACACCAGCAGGCCGGTCAATTCAGGCTCGACCCTCGACATCAAGGGCTGCATCTTCGATAGCCGCACACTCGGGCTGTCTGCCGATGCGCTGATACCTGTGCCGCTGACCGCCGAGCAACTGGCGGAACTGGAGGCCTTGCGGCCGCCACCGCTGACGCTAAAGCGCCGTTTGATCATTGCTCGCCATTACCTGCGCCTGTGGGCGCTGGATCTGGGCAAGGCGCAACCGGTGCCGGTCCATCGCACGCATTTCCTGAGCCAGTGGTACTGGGAGGGGATTCGCGATCTTTTATCGGACGCTGCCCATTACCGACTGGCGAGGGTCCTGCCGGCCATCGCCGGCCCGCAGTCGATAGTGGCACCCGAGCCTGCCCCGATCGATTATCCCGACACCACCGCCCAGGTCGAAACCGATGTGGACGGCGTGATCTACGTCAGCGTGTTCAACCCTCAAGACGGTCGCAAGAACTGGCATCGACTGATCTCGGCGTTCTGTTGGGCCTTCCGCGAAACCGAGGACGCCACGCTGGTGCTGAAGATTACCCACAACGATCTGTCGTCCTACTACACCGAACTGATGACCTTGTTGGCGCAGCTGTCGCCGTTCGCCTGTCGGGTGGTGGTAATGCACGGTTATCTGGACGATCCGCAATACGCCCGGCTCTACGAAGCCGCCAGCTACTACGTCAACGCTTCACGCTGCGAGGGACTGTGCCTGCCGCTGATGGAGTTCATGGCCAGTGGCAAACCAGTGATCGCCCCTGACCACACGGCGATGGAGGATTACATCGACGAGCGCGTGGCATTCGTGGTCGAGTCCAGTGAAGAACTGACGATCTGGCCTCAGGACAGTCGCATCATCTACCGCACCCTGCGTTATCGGCCGGACTGGGGTTCGTTGAAAACGGCTTACGAAAACAGCTATCGAATGGCCAAGGAGCAACCGCAGGACTATCAGCGAATGTCTCGCGCCGCCATCGAGCGCATGCACGACTACTGCGCCTTTGCACCGGTGCAACAGCGCCTGTCGGATTTTTTCGGGCTGGCACCGCTGACTTCGCAGGCAACGGCCGTGACGGATAACGCCTCATGCTGATCATCATTCATTCGGAAACCAACCAGCACACCATCGCCCAGAACCTCGGGCGCTCTGAGTACAGCTATTACTTCGTGCTCAAGGAATACCGACCGGTGCTGGAGCGCTTGGGGCGGGTGGTGGAAGTCAGCGACCCGCAGACTGAAGTCGATGCCCTGTACCTCGACTGCCTGTCCCGCGGGGAAGACTGTGTGTTCCTGTCGTTCTCACCGCCTCATCGCACACCTGTGCACTTCGCGTGTCCGACCCTGGCGGTGTTCGCGTGGGAGTTCAGTACCATTCCCAACGAGCCATTTGCCGGTGAACCGCACAATGACTGGCGTACCGTATTGCGGGCGTCAGGCGCGGCGATCACCCATTCCAGCTACACCGTCAATGCAGTGCGCGAGGCAATGGGCGCCGATTATCCGATCGTGGCAGTACCCGCGCCGGTGTGGGACCGTTTTGCCTCGCGGGGTGCACAGTTACAGCGCCAGCCGCTCGCCTGTCAGGTGCGATTGAAGATCGGGGGATTGCTGGCAGACAGTCGCCAGCTCGACCTGCGTGCCTTTGGTCCTGCGCATTTGCGCGCCGGCAAAGGTATCGATTTCCAGGCGCCGGCTCGCGAGCATGATTTAGTCCTCGACGGAGTGATCTACACCTCGGTATTCAACCCAAGTGACGGGCGCAAGAACTGGGAAGACATGCTCAGTGCCTTCTGTGTGACCTTCCGCGAGGTGGAAGACGCGACGCTGGTGCTCAAACTGACCCACCACGATGCCGAAGAAGCGCTGACCGACATTCTTCACCACTTGTACAAAAACCAGTCTTATCGCTGCCGCATCGTACTGATTTATGGCTACCTCGCGGATGCGGACTACGAGCGTCTGGTTCAGGCTACCAGTTATGTGGTGAACACATCCTACGGTGAAGGCCAGTGTCTGCCGTTGATGGAGTTCATGTCCTGCGGCAAGCCGGCGGTGGCGCCACGCACCACGGCGATGATCGATTACCTGGATGTCGACAACGCTTTCCTGATCGATACCACTGACGAACTGACCGCCTGGCCTCACGACCCGCGAAGGGCATTCCGCACCCTGCGATACGTCACCAATTGGGCGTCGTTGTGCAGGGCTTATCGGGCTAGCTACGAGGTTGCCAAAGACGATCCCGGGCGTTACGCACAGATGTCCACCCATGCGGTGGCCAGTCTCGAAACCTTCTGCAGCCAGGCAACCGCTGAACAACGCCTTGAAGGATTTTTTGCTCGGCTGTTCAAGTCCCGTGCGGTGTCTGCCGTGGAAACCCCCAAGGCATGATCCGCGCACTGATGAAACGCCTGTTTCCTGCGGTGAAATCCGAACCGTTACCGATTGTGCCGAGCCCGGTTTCGCCCAGGGATGTGGGTCTGCACGACGCCATACTCGACGGCTGGTTTCTGGGTGACAGTGGTGAGTTGCTCAAGGGCTTCGCCATCACGGCGGACGACACCTTGCTGGACGTCGGTTGCGGTGAAGGTGTGGCGACGTTGTTTGCGGTGCGCCAGGGTGCGTCGGTGATCTTCACCGACAGCGAGCACGACAAGGTCCGCGACCTCGCCCGGCAAGTGGAAGCCCAGTCAGACAAGCCGAGCCTGGGGCTGGTCAGCAACAGCCTGCCGCTGCCCTTGGCCGATGGCTGTGCAAGCAAGGTCGTGTGCATGGAAGTGCTTGAGCACATCGATCAGCCGGAGCCGTTCATGGCCGAACTGGTGCGCATGGGACGCCCCGGCGCGTTGTATCTGCTGAGTGTGCCGGCGCCGGTAGGTGAACACCTGCAAAAGGGCATCGCGCCCGCTGGCTATTTTCAATCGCCAAATCATGTGCAGATCTTTACCCCGGAACGCTTTGCCGCGTTGGTTGAAGACGCTGGGCTGGTGATCGAGCATCGTCAGGCCACAGGCTTTTTCTGGGTCATGGGCATGATCTTTTTCTGGGCCAGCGAGCGGGCTGCCGGACGCGATCCCGGGGGCGCGGTGCGCGACCGGATTCAGGCGCCATACCCGCCACTGATGGAGAGTTGGGCGCGAATCTGGCAAGACCTGCTGGCGCAACCCAACGGGCTGGCGATCAAGCAGCTGCTTGATCAATTCATGCCCAAGAGCCAGGTGATCATTGCCCGCAAACCGGTGGATACCGATGCAATGTCCAGGAGGACGGCATGAGCAGCAAACGGATCATGGACATCGAGCTATTGCGCGGTATTGCGGTACTCGGTGTGCTGTTTCATCACCTGCAAGGCAGCCTGTTCACGGACGTTGTGCCGTTGCTGCACACTCTGACCGAGTATGGGCAACCCTGGTGGGGTGTCGATCTGTTTTTCGCCATCTCGGGGTTTGTCATCGCTCGCAGTCTGATACCGGCGTTGCAAGGCTGCAGCACGCGTCAGGAATACTGGCAGCAGACGCGTAACTTCTGGTTGCGTCGAGCCTTTCGACTGTTGCCGTCGGCGTGGCTGTGGCTGGCGCTGATGTTGCTGGCCTGCGTATTTCTCAACCGCTCCGGGGCCTTCGGCACGTTGCATGCCAATTTGCAGGCGACCTTGGCGGGGATCGCGCAGTATGCCAATTTTCGCTTTGCCGACAGCTTCTACCACTACGAGTACGGCATCAGTTTCGTCTACTGGAGCCTGTCGCTGGAGGAGCAGTTCTACCTGTTGTTTCCGCTGCTGATTCTGATCTGCCGCAAACACCTGGTGTGGGCATTGCTGGCGCTGGTCGCGGTGCAGTTGCTGACGTTGCGCACGCCGATTCTGATGGTGGTCCGAACCGACGCATTGGCCCTTGGCGTGCTGTTGGCCATGTGGAGTGCGCGACCCGGTTATGTGCGCTGGGAACCAGGGTTTTTGCGTCGGCCCTGGACCGGTGTGTCGGTGCTGCTGATCATTGCGATGGCGCTGAGTGTGCTGTCCACCGATCGCTTCACGTTCACCAACTATCGTATCGGCGCGATTGCCGTGTTCAGCGCGGTGCTGGTCTGGGTGGCGTCCTACAACCGTGATTACTTGATGCCTCGGGGATTGCTGAAGAGTCTGATGACATGGATCGGCAGCCGCTCTTACGGGATTTACCTGATTCATATCCCGGCCTACTCGTTGGTCCGCGAATTCATCTTCCGCTTGCAGGCGGCCGGTCTGCCCAGTCCGGCCGGCCATCCGATCCTGACAATATTGATCGCTGGCGGGCTGATCGTCCTGCTGAGTGAACTCAATTATCGCTTTATCGAAATGCCCATGCGTAATCGCGGTGCTGCGCTGGTGCAACGCTTGGGCACGTCCCCAACCGCCGTCCCATCCTCTGGAGTGACCTCATGCTGAGCCTTTTGAAGAAACTCACGGCGAGGGCGCCTGCTCCCGCTCCTGTGCAGCCTGAAGCGCCCGCAGCCAAGGTCGATCCGTACATGCTGGGGCTGTACGATGCGGCCCTTAGCGGCTGGTTCAATCAGCAAACCGGCGAGTTATTCACCGGCTTCCCGGTGACTCCCGAGGACATCCTGCTGGACGTCGGCTGCGGTGACGGCGGCAACGTACATTTCTGCGGCAAGCGCGGGGCAAAGATCATCATTGCCGACATCGACGCAGCCAAGGTCGAAGCGACTCGCCAGCGCCTGAGCGATACACCGGCGCGTGCTGTCGAGTGCCACATCACAGACTGCAACCCGCTGCCGATCGCCGATGCAACAGCGACGCGGGTGGTGTCCACCGAAGTCATCGAACACGTCGACGATCCGGCGCAGTTCCTTGCCGAACTGGTGCGCGTAGGTAAGCCCGGAGCGTTGTATTTGCTCAGCGTCCCGCATCCCAGTTCCGAAGACCTGCAAAAAGACATCGCGCGCCCCGAGTATTTCCAGAAGCCCAACCACATTCGCATCATCAGCGAAGCGCAGTTCAAGCAAATGGTCAGCGATGCCGGCCTGGAACTGATCAGCCATAGCCAATATGGCTTCTACTGGTCGATGTGGATGCTGTTGTTTTGGGAAGCCAACGTCGATTTTGCCAACCCCGACCATCCACTGCTCCATCACTGGGCCGAGACTTGGCAGGCCGTGCTGGACTCACCACGCGGGGCGCAGATCAAGCAGGCGCTGGACGCGGTTGTGGCGAAAAGTCAGGTGATCATTGCCCGCAAGCCATTGGCTGCGTAGGCTGGCGCGCTGCGCAACAAGGGCCCTGAAAGGCCCTTTTTGCGTTAAGGGATTAACTCAGCCACAGGCCTTTATGTCAGCGACTTTTTTCGTCCGTTGCGTGCTATTGCTAGCCGCTATGCTGCTCAGCGCGTGCCAGCCGCAGGACGCGCCGCCGCTCGATCAACAGCTTTACGTCTGGCAGCGGCAATGGACCGATGCCCATGAGGATGCTCTGGCTCAATCGCGCGGGGACTTTTCGACGTTGCGGGTGTTGGCCTTGCAGACTTATCCACAGGCTGGCTGGCGTCGCGCGCGAATCAACCCGGCGCTGTTGAAAAATGATGGTCGCCCGCTGATTGCGGTGATTCGACTCGATGGCCAGCTCAAGAGCCTGGATCAAACCGAAACCATAGCGCAGATCCAGCGTGTAGTAGCTGATTGGCAGGCTCAGGGGCTGACACCGGCGGGCGTCGAAATTGACCACGATGCCGGCACGGCGCGCCTGCCGGCCTACCGTGAGTTTCTCGTTGGATTGCGCAACGTGTTGCCGGCTACGTTGAAACTGAGCATCACGGCGCTGCCGGCCTGGCTCGACAGTCCCGAACTGCCGGGGTTGCTGGCGGTGGTCGACAGCAGCGTGTTGCAGGTGCACGCGGTGAGCAGTCCCGAACACGGGTTGTTTGATCCGGCCCAGGCGAAACAATGGACCGGGCGCTGGAGTCGGATCACTGCGAAACCTTTCTACCTGGCGTTGCCGGCCTACGGTATCGCATTGCTGCCGGGGGACGGCGGGGCGCCGATAGTCGAAAGCGAAGTGCCGTTAGAACGCGTTGGCCAGCGCCGTGAGTTGCTGGCTGATCCGCACCAGTTATCGACACTCGCCAGTCAATTGCGCGCCGAGCCACCGCCCCATCTGGCCGGGTTGATCTGGTTTCGTCTGCCGCTCAAGGGCGACCGACGCGCGTGGAGCTTGGCAACGTTACGCGCGGTGGCGCGGGGGGATCGGTTGGCCAGTCAGCTCGAGCTGAACCTTTTCAGCCATGACGGTCTGTACGACATTGCGGTGAGCAATCGCGGCAACCTCGACGGAGGTCTGCCCGAGCGCGTGACGCTGGCGGTCACTGAATGCGATGCGGTGGATGCGCTCAACGGCTATGCCGTGCAGCAGACACCCGGACAACTCAGCTTTACCCGCCTCAAAGACGGCCGATTGCCGGCCGAGGCCGAACGTACCCTTGGTTGGGCGCGCTGCACAAAAATTGATCAAGGAAGTTCTCATGTCTATCCCTAGCTGGCCGCGTCATTTGCTCGCTGTAAGTCTCTGCCTGCCGCTGGGTTGCGCGATGGCTTGTGGGCCTGATTTTCCGCTGCGCTTGCTCGGCGACCGGACACAGACCTTGGGCGAATTGCCGGAAGGCAGCTTCCGGTTCGAAGTGAATCGCCTGGGTAAAGCCATCGCCGGTTTGAAGCCTGCGCAGGCAATGAAGGTCGACTACGGTTACAGCGCTGACAATGATCTGTATGTGCAGGCGCGAAACACAGCTGAGCAGACGGGGTTGAGCGACGTTCAGCGCGCGCAGGTAGCGCAGTTGCGAACGCTTCAGAATGCGCAACAAGTGCAAGCCGAGGGCGCCAGCCTGCCGCCTGAACTCAGCCTGTACACCGCCGGAGCGGTAGCCTTCAACGGGGGCGAACATGCCGTGGCGGCAGAGTATTTCCGCAAAGTGCTGGCGCTGCCGGCCGATCAGCGGGCGTTGCGCAGCACCTGGGCGGCTTACTCGCTGGGACGGGCCTTGTTCGCCATCAGCCAGGAGGCCAATGATCTCGACGAAGCTGGGCGCCGCGAGAGTCTGCAACAGGCCCGTCAGGCCTTTGTGCAGGCTCGCCAGTTGAGTATCGAGGGTTTCAGCGACCCTCAGGAATTGGGCGTCGCCAGCCTTGGTGAAGAAGCGCGGTTGGTACGTCTGGCGGGTGACTGGAACACTGCCGTCGAGCTTTACGCGACCCAAAGCCTGCAAGGCTCGCAAGTCGGTTACAGCTCGCTCAAGCAGTTGATGAATGAACTGGGCGAGATGCCGGAGGCGCAGCTCAACGAGGTGCTCAAAGGCAAAGCGGTGCAGCAATTGGTCACGGCGGCGTTGATCAGCCATGTCGGCTGGTCGTACGGTGAACAACCGCCAGCTGAACAAAAAATGATCAAGTCGCTGGTCCAGAGCACCGTTGGCAGTCTGGATAACGCCGACCGTCTGGCGGCGCTGAATTATCAGATCGGTGATTACGCCACCGCCAAAACCTTGCTCGAACATGCCGGTGACGGCGGCCTGGCCTGGTGGCTGCGAGCCAAAATGGCGTTGCGTGAGGGTGACAAAGCGGCGGCTGCCGGCGCCTATGCCAAGGCAGCCAAAGCCTTCCCGCAGGATGAAAACTGGGGCGATCGAAGAGCGTCCAGTGGCGACTACGAAACGCTCAAACCCGGCTGCCGGGTCGACGGAGAAAGTGCGTTGCTGGCGCTGGAGCGTGGTGATTACCTGCAAGCCTTTGAGCAGCTGTATCGCAGCCAGGATCTCTACTGGGAAGACGCGGCTGTTGTCGCGGAACGGGTGCTTACCGTCGATGAATTGAAGCAGTTTGTCGATCGTCAGGTGCCAGCGCCAACGCCGTTGACCCAGCAGGAGCGCGAGCGTTATGTGCCGGTACCGATCGCGGCACGTTTGCGGAACTTGCTCGGGCGTCGGTTGCTGCGTGAAGAGCGCTACGACGAAGCGCCGGGGTACTTTGATAATCCTGAGTTGCAAACCAAGGCCAAACATTACGCCGAGCTGCGCCAGGAGGCTGAATCAGCGTGGTGGCCCACTCGTCGTGCAGCGGCTTATTTCAATGCAGGCATGGCTGCTCGTCATTGGGGAATGGAGCTTCTCGGTTACGAAATGGCCCCGGATTACGCGACATTCGATGGCAACTACAGCCTTGAGACAACTGAGTTAAAAGTCGGTCCGCTGATTTCAGAAGGGGAGGTGCAACGCCAACAGGCCAGCGCAGCCAAACCGGACGAACGTTTCCACTACCGTTACATTGCTACAGGCCTGGCTAGCAAGGCGGCGGACCTGTTGCCCCACAGCAGCGGGGCGTTCGCGGCGGTTCTGTGTGCAGCGGCGGGTTTTGGTACCAGCGTTGAGGAGGAAAAGGCCTTCTACCAACGTTACGTCAAAGAAGGACCTTATGTGGATTGGGCGGTGAACTTCGGGCATCAATGCCCTTATCCCGACTTTCAGAACGCCGATAAACGTTACGTGACTCAAGTCCTGGAGCCCGTGCGTTCAACCTTGCGGCCCTATAAAAAGTGGCTGCAAATGGGGTCTGTGGTGATGTTCACGGCATTGGCCCTGTTGCTGATCAATCGCCACAAGCGCAAGGCCCATCATTAAGCCTGCTGAACGAACGTCAGGCGCAGTGCAAAACCGATCAGCAGGCTGCCAAACAGCCATTGCTGCATGCGCTGCGCCGAGGGGCTGCGTTCAAGCCAGCGACCGAGCCAGGCACCGATCAGTGCGTAACCACTGTCGAACAGCAAACCGGCCACCACCAGCAACACGCCCAGGGTCGCGAACTGCGTCAGCACCGGCCCTGCCTGCGGATCAATGAACTGCGGCAACAGCACCGAGCAAAACAGCAGTGCCTTGGGGTTGAGCAGGTTGGTCAACAAGCCGCGCTGGATCGCCGCGCGCCACGCAAGTTTCGCAGCGGCTGTGCCGTTGGCATTCAGGTTCGGCAGCATGTTTGAGCGCAAGCATTGAATCCCCAGCCATAGCAGGTAGGCCGCACCAGCCAGGCGCACCACTTCAAAGGTCCAGGGTGCAGCCTTGAACAGCGTCGCCAGGCCCAGCGCTGCCAGCGCAACGTGGCAACCCCGGGCAATCGCCAGGCCAATGGCGGTGGCCAGCGCGGCGGCTTTGCCCTGTCGGGCACCGGTTTGCAACAGCAGAATCATGTCCGGGCCGGGCAACAGGTAAACCACTGCCAAGGCCAAAAAGAACATCCAGAGCTCTGCCATGCTGCACCCCATTCGTTAGCGATTCGGTGATCAAAGTCTAGGGCCGAAGGGCAGGGCAGGTGGTTGCGTAGTCGCGGCTGGAAACAGCTAGACTTGGCAGCTTCTGCCAATCAATGAATAAAAACAGTCGGGAACTGCCAAACCATGAAACTGGACGCCTACGACCGCCGAATCCTTGCCGCGCTGCAACGCGACGGTCGCCTGAGCAACGTGCAACTGGCGGACGAGATCGGCCTGTCTGCTTCGCCGTGTCTGCGCCGGGTGCGGATGCTGGAAGAGGCCGGGGTGATTCGCGGGTATCAAGCCAACCTGGATCGCGACGAAGTGGGGCTGGGGTTGACCGTGTTTGTCGGGGTCAAGGTCGAGCGCCACAACGACGAAGAGGCCGAAGCGTTTCGTCTGGCGGTAACGGCATTGCCCGAGGTGATTTCGGCGTTTTTGGTGTCAGGCGAATCGGATTTTCTGCTGCAAGTAGTGGTGCCGGATTTGCGCGGTTATGAGCGCTTCCTGACCGGCAGCCTGCTCAAGTTGCCGGGTGTGAGTGATATTCGCAGCAACTTCGCAATTCATACGGTGAAAACCCCAGGACCATTACCGCTGGGGCATTTGCCGAGCTGATGCCCTTGCTCAGCCCGGCTACGCTTTCATCTTTATAGGTGCGGGTTGGGTGATGGGCGGAGAGCCAAAAATTCACTACCATCGTTATATCGTAACGATTTGCAAAAAATGCAACGGCCTGACGACTTATCCACAGGTCTGGTTCACGTAACAGCAAGTACTGAGGTGGTATGCAAGTCGATCTGGAGGCTGAGGGGACGAACGTGGAAGGACTGCCGCGTTTTCAGCAGGCGGTGTTTCACGGACGTCGGTTGAAGCGGGTGGGCATCGGCCTGGCGAGTCTCGCAGCAGCAGGCTTGTTGTTGGCGTTTTTTGTCGGGCTGTTTGCACCGCAATCGATCTGGCCGCCGCTATTGGTCAGTCAGTCCTCGGCGTTGATCGTGGTGGTGGCCGGTTTGCAATCGGCCTGGTGGATCACCCAATGGCGGGCGCGGGCGCTGGTTGAACCGGTGGTTGTGCTGGCTGCGGAACAGCTCGAACCGATCGAGGCGCTCGGCTGGTATGAGCGACTGTTGGCGCGAGCGGGTGAACGCTGGATCGGATTGCTGGCGCAGATCGGCGCGCCGACGTTGTGGCTGGCCGGTTGGTCATTGCTGGCGTTGTTCAGCCTCGAACAATTCTGGAGCCTGACATTACCCGCCGCTGCACTGGGTCTTTCGGCCAGCGTTGGGGCGGCACTATCGTTGTTGCTGGCGTTCGGCTTGCTGGTGTGCGAACGCCAACTGACTCAGGAAATTCCCGCGCAATGGCCTGAAGCCGGGCAGTTGGCGCAGCTCACTCGCGTGGCGATCATCTGTCTGGTGACCGGCGCATTCTGCCTGTTGTTCAGCAGCGAAACTGCTGTCTGGCCGGTGCGTCTGGCGGTATTGATCGGTCTATTGCCGGGGCTGGTCGCCGCAGAGTTGTTGCTGCGTGCGGTGTTGTCGTTGTTCAGTCCGCGTCGCGATCTGCTCGAACCGACGTTGCTGGCGCGCAGTTTTGTCGCGGACATGTTGCGCTGGCCACCACAACCTTTGTTGGCGTTGCAGCACGAATTGCATAACCGCTTTGGTATCGATCTGCGGCAGATCTGGGCTTTCACTTACATGCGTCGGGCCTTCTTGCCTGTGCTGAGCGTGGTGCTGTTCGTGGGGTGGCTGCTCACCGGGATTCACGAAATACCGCTGCAAGGGCGGGGGATCTACGAGCGCTTTGGCAAGCCGGTGCAGGTGTTTGGTCCGGGTTTGCATGCCGGTTTGCCTTGGCCGTTGGGCCGGGTGCTGAGCGTCGAAAATGGTGTGGTTCACGAATTGGCGACCAGCGTCGGTGACACGCCAGCGGTGACGGTGGCTGATCCTGCGGAAGGGCCCGCACCGGCCATTGCCAATCGGTTGTGGGATGCCAGCCACGTGAATGACAAGTCGCAGGTGATTGCCAGTAGCAGCAACGATAAACAGAGCTTCCAGATCGTCAATATGGACGTGCGTTTTGTCTACCGCATCGGTTTGAGCGATCAGGCCGCGTTGGCGGCGACCTACAACAGCACCGATGTACCCACACTGATTCGCAGCACCGCCAGCCGGATTCTGGTGCACGACTTTGCCTCGCGGACCCTCGACGGTTTGCTCGGCGCAGATCGGGTAGGGCTCGCCGAAGACATTGGTCGTGCCGTGCAGGCTGATTTGCAGAAGCTCGACAGCGGCGTGGAAATCCTCGCCACGGTCGTCGAAGCGATTCACCCTCCGGCCGGCGCTGCCAACGCCTATCACGGCGTGCAAGCGGCGCAGATCGGCACGCAAGCGTTGATCGCGCGCGAGCGTGGCGCAGCTGCCGAGCAGACCAATCAGGCGCAATTGCAGGCCAGTGTCGCCCATGACCAGGCGCTGGCCACGGCCCGCGAAGTCAACGCTACGGCCCAGGCCGCCGACCTGCGCTTCGCTGCCGAGCGCAAAGCCTACGCCGTAGCCGGTCGGGCCTTTGTGCTGGAGCAATATTTCGCACAACTGAGCCAAGGATTAGCCAACGCCAAAGTACTGGTCCTCGATCATCGTCTGGGCGGCAACAGTACGCCGACCATCGACTTACGCAGCTACACGTTACCCGCCACCTTACCGACTGACACTTCGCCGTCACGTCAACCCGTTCAGTCAGGAGCCGCCAATTGAGCCCGTCGCATTCCCACGAGCCGCATGATCATCACGACCACGCCGGCCACGACCATGGCCATGGCGGGCATCATCACGGCCACCACCATCATCACCATGGCGACCCGCAAGAGGCGGGCCCCTTCCCGTGGCGACGCATGGGCTGGGCGGCGCTGCTGGTGCTGTTTGCCATTGCGGCGGCGAGCCTGGTGCAAGTGCGTTCGGGCGAGGCGACGGTGATTACCCGTTTCGGCAATCCTTCGCGGGTGCTGCTGGAGCCCGGCCTCGGTTGGCGCTGGCCGACACCGTTCGAGGCGGCGATTCCGGTCGACCTGCGTCTGCGCACCACCTCCAGCGGTTTGCAGGACGTGGGCACCCGCGATGGTTTGCGGATCATCGTTCAGGCTTATGTCGCGTGGCAGGTGCAGGGTGATCCAGACAATGTGCAACGCTTCATGCGAGCGGTGCAGAACCAACCGGACGAAGCTGCGCGGCAGATTCGTACGTTTGTCGGCTCGGCGCTGGAAACCACCGCCAGCAGTTTCGACCTGGCCAACCTGGTGAACACCGACGCCAACCAAGTGCATATCGCCGATTTCGAGGCGCAACTGCGCAAGCAGATCGATCAACAACTGCTGACCACTTACGGCGTGCGTGTGCTGCAAGTGGGTATCGAACGGCTGACACTGCCGTCAGTGACCCTGACCGCCACCGTCGATCGCATGCGTGCCGAGCGTGAAACCATTGCCACCGAACGCACGGCCATCGGCAAGCGAGAGGCGGCGCAAATCCGCTCGGCCGCCGAGCGCGATGCACGGATCGTCCAGGCTGACGCCACAGTGAAGGCTGCGGACATCGAGGCCCAATCGCGGGTTGAAGCCGCGCAAATCTACGGCAAGGCTTACGCGGGTTCGCCGCAGTTGTACAACTTGCTGCGTTCGCTGGACACCTTGGACACGATGGTAAAGCCGGGCACAAAGCTGATTCTGCGTACCGATGCTGCGCCATTCCGAGTGTTGGTTGATGGACCTCCGACGCTGGATAACAAGTCTGGGTCGCAGCCATGAGTGTGGTTCCACGTGGAACAAATGAACTCGACAGCCCGTGGATTCAGGCGGGGCGTCTGGCATTTCTCGCGCTTTATGCGGTAACGGTGTTGGCCGCGTTGGCCTGGGCTTTCTCCAATGTGCGGCAGATTGATCCGCAGAATCGCGCCGTGGTGTTGCACTTCGGCGCACTGGATCGCATCCAGAACGCCGGCTTGCTGTTGGCGTGGCCGCGTCCGTTCGAGCAGGTGATTTTGTTGCCGGCAGCGGATCGGGTGATCGAACGGCGAGTGGAAAATCTGCTGCGCTCCGATGCTGCGCTGCAAGGTGAGCGTGTGGCGAGTTTCGCCAATCCACTGAGCGATGCGCTGGCCGGTTCTGGGTATTTGCTCACTGGCGATTCGGGCGTGGTGCAACTGGATGTTCGGGTGTTTTACAAAGTGACCGAGCCTTACGCCTTCGTCCTGCAGGGTGAACATGTGCTGCCGGCGCTGGATCGTTTGGTGACTCGCAGTGCGGTGGCGCTGACGGCTGCACGAGACCTGGACACCATTCTGGTCGCTCGGCCGGAGTTGATCGGTGCCGACAATCAGGCCGCCGAACGTCGCGAACGTCTGCGCGGTGATCTGGTGCAAGGGATCAATCAGCGCTTGTCCGAGTTAGCCGCGACGGGGTTGGGACTGGGGATCGAAGTCGCCCGGGTCGACGTGCAATCGAGTCTGCCCGAACCTGCGGTCAATGCTTTCAACGCGGTACTGACTGCTAGTCAGCAGGCAGATAAGGCCGTAGCGAACGCACGTACTGAAGCCGAAAAGCTCACTCAGACCGCGACCCAACAAGCTGATCGCACGCTGCAAGTGGCTCACGCTCAAGCCAGCGAACGCCTGGCCAAAGCGTCGGCTGACACCGCCACGGTGCTCAGCCTGGCGCAGGCGCAGCAGAAGGGCAGCGACCCGGAAATGCTCCTGCGGATCTATCGCGAGCGTATGCCGAAAATTCTTGGTCAGGCCGGTTCGGTTACCACGGTCAACCCTAAAGACGATTCCCGCCTGATCATTCAGGGAGCCGAACAATGACCGTTCAAACCGCCGCCGCGCCAAGCATGTTGAGCACGGCTGAACAACGCAGCGCCGCACGCCAGTTGACCCTGGCGATGCTCGCTTTGGGCTTGCTCGGCCTGGGGCTGGTCTGGCGCTGGTTGTCGCCGGAGCAAACCGGTGTCAGCCAGTTATTGCTCGGGTTGGCTTCGTTGCTGGTGGCCGTTCCGGTCATGCGTTCGGCGTGGTACAGCCTTCGCTATCCGAGCCTGCACGGAATCACCGATCAACTAATCGCCTTGGCGATGATGGGCGCCTGGGCGACGGGAGATCTGCTGACCGCGGCCTTGTTGCCAATCATCATGATCTTCGGCCATGTCCTGGAAGAGCGCAGCGTGATTGGCTCTCAGGAAGCGATCCACGCGCTGGGCCGTCTGACGCGCAGCCACGCACGCAAGGTTCAGGCCGATGGCTCGATTATCGAAATCGACAACGCTACGCTGAAGGCTGGAGACATCGTCGAAGTGCGCGCAGGCGATCGAGTCCCAGCGGATGGGCGGGTGTTGTCCGGTCAAGCGAGCCTGGACACTGCGCCGATTACCGGTGAGTCGGTGCCGCTTGAGGCCACCGTCGGCATGCAGGTATTCGGCGGGGCGATCAACCTCGATGGTTTGCTGCGGTTGGAAGTGACCCGCACCGGCAACGAATCGACCCTCGGCAAAGTCATTGCGCTGATGCAAAGCGCCGAGCGCTCCAAGCCACCGATCACCCGTTTGCTGGAACGCTACGCCGGCAGCTACATGGTGCTGGTGTTGCTGTTGGCCGCAGTGACCTGGTTCGTCACCAATGATGCGCAAGCAATGCTCGCGGTACTGGTTGCCGCCTGCCCATGTGCATTGGTGCTGTCGGCCCCGGCCACGGCGATTGCCGGGATCGCGGTGGCTGCGCGCCACGGCATCCTGATTCGCAGCTCGGCATTCCTCGAAGAGTTGGCGGACCTGACGTCGTTGGTAGTCGACAAGACTGGCACCCTGACGTTCGGCACGTTGCGTTTGCAGTCGATCGACAGCCCGGTCGAGGACCGCAGCACCTTACTGAAACTGGCCGCCAGCCTCGGTTCGGCCAGCAGCCACCCGGTCAGTCGGGCATTGGCCGGGTTGGTCGCTCAGGAGCATTTCCTGTTGCTGTCGGATATTCGGGAACGCCAGGGCCTGGGCGTGGTGGCGATGACCGAACAGGGCGAAGCGGCGCTCGGCCGACCTGAATTGTTTGCGCAGTTGGGCATCGCCACCTCGACGGTGCCGGTGCATAATGGGCCGATTGCCGGTCTGGCGTTGGATGGACGTTTCCTCGCGTGGTTGTTGCTGGCTGACAGCGTCAAACCGGAAGCGCGTTTTGCCATGAGAGAACTGCGCGAACTGGGCCTTGGCCGGCAGTTGTTGTTGACCGGTGATCGACAAAGCGTCGCCCACAGCCTGGCCCATGAAGTCGGCATCAGCGATGTCGAGGCGCAAGCCTTGCCGGAAGACAAACTCAATCGCGTCCTGACTGAAATCGACAATGGTTTCCGGCCGATGGTGGTCGGCGACGGCATCAATGATTCGTTGGCGCTGAAGGCTGGCGTGGTCGGAGTGGCCATGGGCGCGGGCGGGGCAGACATCGCCCTGGCCTCGGCCGACATCGTATTGATCGGCAGCGATCTGCGTCGACTCGGGACTTGCGTACGCCTGAGCCGCCAGTGCCGGCAGACCTTGCAGGTCAATGTGATCATCGGTCTGGGCTGGACGCTGGCGATCGTCGCGTTCGCCGCGTTTGGCTGGCTGGGAGCGGCAGGGGCGATGATTGCTGCGGTCCTGCATAACCTGAGCACGTTGCTGGTGTTGGGCAATGCCGGGCGTTTGTTGCGGTTCCAGGAGCCGCTGCTGAAGCTGAAAGAAGAGGGTTGAGGACGTGGCCGGTCAGTTCGTAACGCGACCTGTAGCAGCTGGCGAACTGTGCGCACAATTGACAGTCAACTGTGAAGAGGGCGCACCTCTTCAGGTCGTTACATGGCTGAAACAGTGGGTTTACGACAGCTTGTTGCTCTATCGTGACTCATAGGAAAAGGCTATTAAATCGATAGCCAGCTAATTTTCCACAATGGTCTACCCTCAAATCAGACGTCTGAAACAAGGGGGACTATTCATGCTCGCGCAACTGCCACCGGCCTTACAGAATCTGCAATTACCGCTTCGCTTGCGACTCTGGGACGGCCATGAATTTAATCTGGGCCCTGCGCCCAGCGTCACGATTGTGGTCAAGGACCCACAATTAGTGTCTCAATTCACTCGCCCAAGCCTTGACCTGCTGGGCGCCGCTTTCGTTGAGGGCAAGCTCGAACTTGAAGGCCAGATCAGCGATGTGATCCGGGTATGTGATGAGTGGAGCCAAGCGTTGCTGGATGATGCCGACGGCAAGCAGCCGGTGCGCTCTGTCCATGACAAAGCCACCGACGCAGCGGCGATTTCCTATCACTACGACCTCTCGAATGCTTTCTATCAGCTCTGGCTCGACAGTGATATGGCGTATTCCTGCGCTTACTTCGAAACCGGCAGCGAAACCCTGGAACAGGCCCAACAAGCAAAATTCCGCCACCTGTGTCGCAAACTACGGCTACAACCCGGCGAATACCTGCTGGATGTCGGCTGCGGCTGGGGAGGGTTGGCGCGTTATGCGGCGCGGGAGTTCGGGGTGAAAGTATTTGGCATCACCCTGAGCAAGGAGCAGTTGGCATTGGCCCGGGAGCGGGTGATCGCTGAAGGTTTGCAGGATCAGGTTGAGCTACAACTGCTCGATTACCGCGATCTGCCTCAGGATGGGCGGTTCGATAAAGTCGTGAGTGTCGGCATGTTCGAACACGTCGGGCACGCCAACCTGGCGGAGTACTGCAAGACATTGTTCGGTGCCGTGCGTGAAGGCGGCCTGGTGATGAACCATGGCATTACCGCCAAGCACACAGATGGCCGGCCGGTCGGACGCGGAGCGGGTGATTTCATCGAGCGCTACGTATTCCCTAACGGGGAATTACCGCACCTGTCGATGATTTCGGCTGAAATCAGTGAAGCGGGGCTGGAGATCGTCGACGTCGAAAGCCTGCGCCTGCATTATGCACGCACGCTGGACCACTGGAGCGAGCGGCTGGAGGACAACCTTGAAGCCGCTTCCAAAGAGGTACCGGAGCAGGCATTGCGGATCTGGCGACTGTATCTGGCAGGCTGCGCCTATGCGTTCGCGCGGGGCTGGATCAACTTGCACCAGATCCTCGCGGTCAAGACCCACCCCGACGGCAGCCATGAGCTACCGTGGACGCGTGACGATATCTACAACCCTTAAAGGATCGGCGAGATAAGCCGGGCGACCCGCATGCCAAGCTGTTGCAGGCGGTGGGTCTTCCGGCTTTCGCCTTTGGCAATTTCGTGGGCCTGAGCAAAGTCGTCGTTGAGCATGTGTTCCACCAAACCTGCGAATTCGCTGTCGACGGTCAGTAGCATGACTTCGAAGTTGAGCCGGAACGAACGGTTGTCCAGATTCGCACTGCCGATGGCCGTGATCTCACTGTCGATCAGCACGACCTTCTGATGCAGGAAGCCCGGTTGGTAACGGAATACCCGAACCCCGGCGCGTACCGCTTCGAAAGCGTACAGGCTGGAGGCGGCATAGACGATCCGGTGATCCGGTCGAGATGGCAACAGGAGCCGCACATCGACACCGCGCAGCACCGCCAGGCGTAGCGCGGCAAATACCGCTTCATCGGGTATGAAATACGGGCTGGTGATCCACACGCGTTCGGTCGCGGAGTGGATGGCTTCAACGAAAAACAGCGAGCAGGTTTCGTAAGGGTCCGCCGGTCCGCTGGCCAGTAGTTGGCAGAGCACACCGTCATCGGGGTAGCTCTGTGGCAGTATCAGCGGTGGCAGTTTTCGGGAGGCCCAGAACCAGTCTTCCGCGAAAGACTCCTGCATGCACGCAACCACGGGGCCGCTGACGGCGATATGGGTATCGCGCCACGGTGCCAGCGGTGGTTTCTGGCCCATGTATTCGTCACCGACGTTATGCCCGCCGACAAAGCCCAGCGCGCCGTCGACCACGACAATCTTGCGATGGTTACGGAAGTTCACCTGGAACCGATTGAGCCAGCCACTGCGTGTGGCAAACGCTTCGACCTGCACCCCGGCATCACGCAAGGGTTGAACATAGCTGTGAGGCAGGGAGTGGCTGCCGATCCGATCGTAGAGCAGGTAAATAGCGACGCCTTCAGCGGATTTTTCCATCAGCAGTGTTTGCAGGCGTCGGCCGAGCTGGTCGTCATGGACGATGAAAAACTGAATCAACACGGCTTCACGGGCGGTGCGTATCGCTTCGAAAATCGCATCAAAGGTTGCCTGGCCGTTGATCAACAGCCGTACCTGATTGTTTGCCAGGCACGGCATCCGCCCCAGCTTCGGCATCGCCCGCAACGAGGTGTAGGCTTTGGAGGCGCGGGCGGTCAGCGCTTCCTCGATCCACGGACGCCAGTTCAGGTCGGCGATGGCCTTGTGCATTTCTTCGTTGGCTTGCCGACGAGCCTTGATATAAGCGTCGAAGGTGCTGCGACCGAAGACCAGATAAGGGATAAGCGTCAGGTAAGGTATGAAGACCAGTGACAAGGCCCAGGCAATCGAGCCTTGAGCGGTCCTGACGGTCAATACGGCGTGAATGGCGGCGATCGTGCCCAGTGAGTGGATGAGCGCGATCAGATACGCGAAAAGATGGGGTCCAAAAAAATCCATGGGGCAATCATGCTCCTGACAATTCAATGCTTAACAGACCATGTTCCACGGTGAATGTCGCTATTTAATTAGACATGCAACCGAAGTAGATTGGCGACGTCTAACGGGCACTATTGTCTAGGAGTTACTCGATGAACGTACGTCTGCTGGGTTTGGCCATGGCTGTTGGCTTGTCACTTCCTGTGGTCGCTCAGGCGCAGATGCTGCAACCGGGTTTGTGGGAGTTGACCTCAAGCAACATGAAGGTCGATGACCAGAACCTCCCGGATCTGCAGTTGATCCTTAACCAGTTGGGCAGCCAGATGACGCCGGCACAAAAGGCTGCACTGGAGAAACAGGGCATCACCATGGGGGGTAAAGGGATTCGTGTGTGCCTGACCCAGGCACAGGTTCAATCCGACACCATTCCCCTGCAAGACCCACAGTCAGGCTGCACGCAGCAGGTCACCGACCGCAGCGGCAACCAGTGGAAATTCCGCTTCAGCTGCCCGAAAGCCCAGGGCGCCGGTGTTGCTACGTTCCTTAGCGATCGCGAATTCAACACCACGGTCAACGGCACGTTCAACGCCACCGGCATTCAGCAAAAGGGCAGCATGGATACACGCGCCGTGTGGCTGGGACAGGATTGCGGAACGGTCAAACCTCGCGCTTGATCTCTATTGCTGGCAAGGCTGCGGCCTTGCCAGCGACAGCGTCCACTTCGATCCGCAGCCGCTCACACACCGCTTCAACACTCATCCGCCCAAAATCCTCGCCCTTGCCGCTGCGCAAACTGACGAATCCGCCGTCCATTTCCTTGTCACCGATCACCAGCAAGTAGGGCACCGCCAGCAGAGTGTGGTGGCGAATCTTGTTCCCGATGTTTTTCTTGCGTAGATCGGAGTTGGCGCGAAAACCTGCGCGACGCAGTGCTTCGGTGACTGACTGCGCGTAGCCGATCTGACGCTCATCGATGTTCACGACGACTACCTGTTGCGGGGCTCGCCATTCATCGAGCTCCTGCTGATTAGCCCAGCACACACCGTAAATCCGTTGCTCCACCAGCGTGCCATTCACCCGGCCGGCGACCGCCGCTTTAGCCAGGCCAATACCAATGCTCGCCGCAACTTCAAATACCGAGAGCGATTGGTCGTACTCGCGCAGCGAGCCGTCAGGCAGGGTGATGTGAATCATCGTCGGTTTTCCTGGGTGTCTCATGCAAAACGCTATTCAACGCATAAACCGCAAGGGCAAACCCTGACAGTCTTCATTTAGACGTTCGGCGTACCAGGCAATTTGCCCCGAAACCAATGTCGTGCTGACGCTGTGTCGAAAGTGCTGCCCGGCGAACGGTGTCCAGCCGCATTGAGCGAGAATCGGCTGCCGGGAAACAGCTTTGCCGGCAGGCTCTGGTTTGATCAAAACGAGGTCGGCCCAATAACCTTCACGCAGGTAACCGCGATCCGGTATGGCAAACAGGTCCGCCACGCGATGGCTGGTTTTGGCCACCAGGGTGGTCAGTGGAATCAACTGATCGGCCACCAGTTCCAGCAGTGCGGGGAGGGCGTGTTGTACCAGCGGCAACCCGGAAGGTGCTTGTCGGTAGGGCAACTGTTTTTCAGCCCAGGTGTGGGGCGCGTGGTCGCTGCCGATGATGTCCAGTCGGTTGCTGAGCAACGCTTGGCGTAATGCATCACGGTCAGCTTGAGTCTTGATCGCCGGGTTGCACTTGATGAGATTACCCAGGCGCGGATAGTCGCGATCATCGAACAGCAAGTGATGCAGACAGACTTCGGCGCTGATGCGTTTTTCCGTGAGTGGTTTGTCTTCGAACAAGGCCAGTTCGCGAGCAGTGGTCAGGTGCAAAACATGCAATCGAGTGCCGTGTCGTTTGGCCAGATCGACCGCCATTGAGGAGGAGCGAAAGCACGCCTCGGCATTGCGAATCAGCGGATGAGCCGCAGCGGGAATGTTCTCCCCGAACGGTTCGGCAAGGTTGTTTTCGTTGGTCTGAATGCTTGGCGTGTGTTCGCAATGGGCTAGCAGTATCGTCGGAACCTCGGCAAAAAGCCTTTCAAGAATTTTCGGGTCATCCACCAGCATGTTGCCGGTGGAGGCGCCCATGAAGACTTTGACCCCGGCGATCTCGCAGGGGTTGAGTGCTGCGACAGTGTCGAGGTTGTCGTTGCTGACGCCGAAGTGAAAGCCGTAATTGGCCACCGAGTGGATCGCTGCCCGGCGCTTTTTTTCGGCCAGAGCATCGAGCGTCAGGGTTGCCGGTCGGGTGTTGGGCATGTCCATGAAACTGGTGATACCCCCCGCCACGGCTGCCCGCGATTCGGTATAGATGCTGCCTTTGTTCGGTGCACCCGGATCACGAAAGTGCACCTGGTCGTCGATCATTCCCGGCAGCAACCATTGGCCATTGGCGTCGATTTCCAGCGTCGCGTTTTCACCTTCGATGCTGCTGGCGATCTTCACGATGCGCCCGTGGTCCACCAGCAGATCGGCGTCGAACTCGCGGCCTTCATTGACCAGTCGGGCGTTGCGAATCAGCACGCTGCTCATGCTCAAAACTCGTTCTGCAGGGCTTTGTAGCCGCGCACCAGATCGACATTGGTACGCGCCACATCCTCGGAAAACTCCGAGGCGCTGATGCTGACCGGCGGGAACTGGGACAGGTCGGTTTTCGGACCGATGCGTGTGGTGGACGGCACGTAGAAGCCGGCCGGCAAGTCTCGCCCGTCGACCACCGAGTTGTGCCGCACCACGCAGCCGTCGCCGACCGCACAGTTGAACAGCACGCTGTTGAAACCGATGAACACCCGGTTCCCGACGGTGCACGGGCCATGGACGATGGAGCGGTGAGCGATAGAACTGAACTCGCCGATGGTTACAGCGGCACCGGATTTGGAGTGGATCACCACACCATCCTGAATGTTCGAGTTGGCGCCGATGGTGATCGGTTTCATCTCGCCCGAGTCATCGACTTCATCAGCGCGGATCACCGCATAAGGACCGACGAAGACGTTCTCGCCAATCACTACCTTGCCGCAGATGATCGCGGTTTTATCGACGTAGGCGGACTCGGCAATCCGCGGCAAATCGCCGGACGGGTTCTTGCGGATCATGGCGTGCTCAAGGCGTTGTAAAGCGTGTTGAGGTTGTATTCGAACAGCCCGGCAAAGGTGCTGGCCGGACCTTCGGCGGCGAGTGCATCCGAGTACAGGGTGCCGCCAATGTGCGCGCCGCTTTCATCGGCGATTTGCTTGAGCAGGCGGGCGTCCTTGATGTTTTCCATGAACACCGCTTTGACCTTGGCCTGACGGATCTGGGTGATCAATGCGGCCACTTCGGCGGCAGACGGTTCGCGTTCGGTGGACAGGCCTTGAGGTGCCATGAAGTCGATGCCGTACGCTTGACCCAGATAGCCGAAGGCGTCATGAGACGTAACGATCTTGCGGTTGCCCGGAGGCAATGCGCCGAGCTTGGCTTTGGCTTCGGCCAGCAGACGGTAGATCTGTTTCAGGTAGGTCTGGCTGTTGTGTTCGTAGTCGGATTTGTTCGCCGGGTCTGCGGCGATCAGCGCCTTGGTGATGTTGTTCACATAGAGTTCGGTATTCGCCAGATTGTGCCAGGCATGCGGGTCGGGGAGGGTCTCGCCGTTCTCGTTCATGGTCCTTGGAATCACCCCGCGGCTAGCGGTGATTACCGGGGTTTTGGTGGCAGTGCTGGCAACCATGCGGTCCAGCCACGGCTCGAAACCGAGGCCGTTCTTGAAGATCAGCTTGGCTTTGAGCAGGGCCTTGGCGTCGTCCGGAGTGGGCTCGTAGGTATGAGCGTCAGCGTCCGGGCCGACCATGTTGGTGATCTGGATGTGCTCGCCGCCGACCTGATGAACCATGTCGGCAAGGATGCTGAAGCTGGTGACCACCGGCAGTTTTTCTGCCGCCGATGCCGTTGATAACGACATCGACAACCACACACTGAACAGCACAAGTAGAGCGCGCATCGGGAAACACCTCATTGGGATGTGAGCAAAGGCGGGCGGCGCAGCAGTCCGTGCACCGGACCGAACACCACGGACAGCAGGTACAACGCGCCGGCTACCAGCACGATGGCCGGGCCGCTGGGCAGCGAGTAGTAGAACGACAGCAACAGACCGAACCATACCGAGAGGCAGCCGAGCACCCCGGCGATGGCCATCAACATTGGCAAGTGACGGCTCCAGAAGCGTGAAGCAGCGGCCGGCAACATCATCAAACCGACCACCATCAGTGCGCCAATGGCCTGGAAACCGATCACCAGATTCAGCACCACCAGGGTCAAAAACACGCCGTGTGCCAAAGGGCCGAGACGGCTGACGGTTTGCAGAAACAGTGGGTCGAGGGTGTCCAGCAGCAGTGGCCGATAGATCAGCGCCATGGCGATCAGGCTGATCCCCGAGACCCAGAGCATGCCGGTTAATGTTGGGCCATCGACAGCCAATGCCGAGCCGAACAACAGGTGGAGCAAGTCGAGGCGTTTGCCGGCTATCCCCAGAATCAGCACGCCACTGGCCAGCGAGATGGGGTAGATCGCCGCCAGGCTGGCGTCCTCCCGAAGGCCAGTGCGGCGAGTGATCCACGCTGCCAATCCGGCCATGCTCAGCCCCGCGCCGAGGCCACCGATGGTCAGTGCTGGCAAGCTCAAACCGGCGAACCAAAACCCTAATGCGGCGCCAGGCAAGATGCCGTGAGCCACGGCGTCACCGATCAGGCTCATGCGTCGCAGGATCAGAAACACCCCAAGTGGTGCGGTGCTGCAAGCCAATACCAGACCGCCGATTAGAGCTCGGCGCATGAACACGAATTCGTGGAACGGTTGCCAAAGTTGCGCAGCGACGAGCATTACGCCACCTGCGTATGTGGTTGCTGGAGGATCAGTTCACGGCTCGGCGCCAGGACACAGCCCGAGCTTTTGATCAGCAATGCTTGAGGAATGTGTTGGCGAACCGCAGCCAGGTCATGACACACCACGACCAGCGTTCGGCCCTCGTTGTGCCAGCTGTGGATGTGTTTCCACAGCAGCGCCTGGCCGAGTTCGTCCAGTGCGGCGTGAGGTTCGTCGAGCAGCAACAGTGGCGCTTCGGCGAGGCTCAGACGAGCGAGCAGGGCGCGTTGCAATTCGCCGCCCGACAGCGCCATCAACGGGCGTTGTTCCAAACCGTTCAGGCACCAGTCGTTCAGCACGCTGTCGAGGCGTTGGCGGCGAACGTCCGGAGTTTGTTTGTTGCCCCAGAATCCGGCACTCACCAACTCTTGCAGGCTGATGGGGAACTGTCGGTCGAGGTGCTGTTGTTGTGGCAAAAAGGACAAGCCACCCCGTGGTGAAACATCGAGAGCAACTTTGCCAGCCAGCGGCTTTTGCAGACCGGCGATGACTTTCAGCAAGCTGCTTTTGCCCGAGCCGTTGGCACCGATGATTGCGGTCAGGCTTCCGCCGGGTAAATCGAAATCGAGGGCGGGAGTGAGCGGTTGACCGGGCGCACCCCAGCGGAGCCTTTGGCAGCGAATCATGCGGCCTCCCAGTTCCAACGACTTTCAGCGACTGCATCGTGGGCGTGCAGACTTTCAGCGTGAACCACGCGCAACTGAAAAGCCTTGATGCCAGGCGAGCGTTTCAACGCCAGATTCAAACGTCGTGCAGCGTCTTCGCAGAACATCAGGTTCTGACCATTTGCGAGAGCGAAGGCTTGTTCGTCGGCACGCTTTACTGCGGTTTGAACGGCGGTGCCGAGCGCGGCTTCGGCATCATTGATCGCCGCGATCAAGGGCAGATCGTCCAGATAGTCATCCAGTCGTAGCCGCAATTGCGCACTGCTGCGTTGGCTGTGGGGCGTCGCGACGATGCCTTTTGATGATCCGAGCCAAGTCAAAACGTCGGCGTGCTGCAACGGCTTGTTGGCAAAGTCATCGATGAATTGCTGCTGAATAAGTTGTCTCGAAAGCGCAGCTGAACAGGGGCAAGTGGACGAGTAAGAAACCTCAATTTTAAGTTCCACGTGGAACACTGTGTTTTCCAAGCGCGCTTCGATGCTGATCGGATAGCTTTTCCAGCCGGCCAAAGGGCTGATCAGGGCTGGGCGTTTGAGCAGTAAATCAGCGTGAATGCGCAGGTAAGCGGCATTGGATAAACCCTCGTGGCTGTCGAGGAAACGTTGCAGAGCTTGCCGCAACAACGCCGGGGTGAGGCTTTCTTGCTCAAGCATTTCCAGCGCCAGATACAGCCGCGACATATGAATGCCACGCGCTTCGCCATCATCGAGACTCACGCCCGCGTCGGCTTTTGCGCTTAATCGCTGGCCGTCGAATACAACAGGAAGAGCAATGCCGCACATGCCCACCCATTCGAGTGGCAAGGCTTGGCGTGAGGCCTGCGCGGCGATATCCGGCAAAGTCAGCGCATTCATGAGCAGGTCCATCGTTGGAAATATTTTGCCATGTTATATTATAACAATACAGTCGACGATACCTTTTTCTCGAGCGGTCTTTCACTATGCACAGGCGACAATTGCTCAACCTGTTGTTGGCCAGCGCTGCGCTGGTTTTACCCTTCGGCGTGTCGGCCACGCAGATCCGCAATGCACGGCTCTGGCGTTCGGATGACAAGCTTCGCCTGGTACTCGATCTGAGCGGACCGGTGCAGTACAAAACCTTCTCGTTGAGCGCGCCCGAGCGACTGATCATTGACTTGAGCGGTGCGCAGCTCAGCGGTGACTTCAGCCAATTGGCGCTCACCAACACGGTGATTCGTTCGATCCGTTCCGGGCACTTCGGACAAGGCGATACGCGGATCGTGCTCGACCTTACCGGTCCGGTGCGGCTCAATAGTTTTCAACTGCCGCCACAGGACGGGCAGGGCCATCGTCTGGTGCTCGACCTGCTCAACGCCGCGCCCGTGCAGATCGCTGCGGCGGCACCTTTGGTCCAGCGTGAAACACCGGCTGACAAGGCTCACCCCAAGCGCGACATCATCGTCGTGGTCGACCCTGGCCATGGCGGCAAGGACCCCGGCGCAATTGGCGCCAAAGGCGAGCGCGAGAAGGACGTGGTGCTGTCCATCGCACAATTGCTGGCCAAGCGCTTGAAGCGCGAAAAAGGTTTTGATGTGAAATTGGTGCGCAACGACGACTTCTTCGTGCCGCTACGCAAGCGCGTGGAGATCGCCCGTACGCACAAGGCCGACATGTTCATCTCGGTGCACGCCGACGCGGCGCCACGGCTCACGGCTTCTGGCGCTTCGGTTTATGCATTGTCCGAAGGTGGCGCGACCTCGGCCACGGCGCGTTTCATGGCGCAACGGGAAAACGGCGCGGACTTACTGGGGGCGAGCAGTCTGCTCAACTTGAAGGACAAGGATCCGATGCTCGCCGGGGTAATCCTCGACATGTCGATGAACGCCACCATCGCCGCCAGTTTGCAGCTTGGCAGCACGGTACTTGGCAGCCTGGCAGGCATTACCACGTTGCATCAGAAACGTGTGGAACAGGCCGGATTTGCGGTGCTGAAGTCACCGGATGTGCCATCGATCCTGGTCGAGACCGGCTTCATTTCCAACGCCCGCGACAGCCAGAGGCTGGTGACGGCGCGGCATCAAAAGGCGGTAGCCGATGGCCTTTTTGAAGGCTTGCAGCGCTATTTTCAGAAGAATCCACCGATGAACAGCTACATGGCCTGGCAGCAGTCGCAGCAAAAATCGCAGGTCTAGCAACCCGTCAGTCGGCTACAGGTGAACTTGCCGCTGGAGCCGCCGGAGCTGGAAAACCGATTGAGGGTGGTCCAGCCAACGCGGCGACTGTAACCGACCCAGGCTTCGCCATCCGACGCCAAGCCGGTGAAGAACGTCAGTTGGCCATAACGGCTGCTGGTCTGCGCCCAATAGCGTTTACCGCTCACTTCAAACCCGCGCATATAGGTCGTGCTGCCCGCCGTGGCGACGCTGTAAGTGTTGCCGTCCGGGTCCACGCAGGCCAGCAGATTGGCGCTGCGCGTGCACTTCGCCTGGCTCGATGTCCGCGCGCAGGCGTCTGCTGCGACAAACAGCGAAAGGCTCAACAGTGTGCATTTCAAGGCGTTGTGCATGGGTTTTCTCGTGGTGCGAACTGGCTCAAGCATTGCGTCCTTCGTCGCTGGGAGCAAGAGGGGATTGGCGTCTTTATGTTGTTATACTATAACATTAAAAAATCGCCCGACCGGCCACTCCTGATGAGGAACACCTGATGCCCAATCGTCTCCCCGTTACCGTGCTGTCTGGCTTTCTCGGCGCCGGCAAAAGCACGCTGCTCAACTACGTACTGCGCAACCGCGAGAATCTTCGGGTCGCGGTGATCGTCAATGACATGAGCGAAATCAACATCGACGGCAGCGAAGTCCAGCGCGATGTCACCTTGAACCGCGCCGAAGAAAAACTCGTCGAAATGAGCAACGGCTGCATCTGCTGCACCTTGCGCGAAGATCTGCTGGAAGAGGTCAGCAAACTCGCCAGAGACGGTCGCTTCGATTACCTGCTGATCGAGTCCACCGGTATTTCCGAACCTCTTCCCGTGGCGGAAACATTCACCTTTCGCGACGAAGAAGGCCAAAGCCTGGCCGACATCGCGCGGCTCGACACCATGGTCACGGTGGTCGACGGGATGAACTTTCTGCTTGATTACCAGGCCGCCGAAAGCCTCGCATCACGGGGTGAAACCCTTGGCGAAGAAGACGAGCGTTCGATCACGGACTTGTTGATAGAGCAGATTGAATTCGCCGACGTGCTGCTAATCAGCAAGATCGATCTGATCAGCAGCGCCGAGCGCGAAGAGTTGATCGCAATCCTCAAGCGGCTCAATGCCCAGGCGCACATTATCCCGATGGTCATGGGCGAAGTACCGCTGAAACAGATCCTCAATACAGGCCGCTTCGACTTTGAAAAAGCCTCTCAGGCACCGGGCTGGCTGCAGGAATTGCGCGGTGAGCATGTGCCGGAAACCACTGAGTACGGTATCGCTTCCATGGCTTATCGGGCGCGTCGACCGTTTCATCCGCAGCGCTTTTTCAGCTTCATTGATCAGCCGTGGGTGAACGGAAAACTGCTGCGCTCCAAGGGCTTTTTCTGGTTGGCCAGCAAGCATCAGGACGCCGGTAGCTGGTCGCAGGCCGGTGGTTTGATGCGTCATGGATTTGCCGGTCGCTGGTGGCGCTTTGTGCCGAAAGCACAGTGGCCACAGGATCAGGAAAGTACCGCCGCGATCATGGAAAACTGGACCCCAGCCACCGGTGATTGCCGTCAGGAACTGGTGTTCATCGGTCAGAATATCGACTTTGCCCAACTCACCGCGCACCTCGATAACTGCCTGCTCAACGATGACGAAATGTCCCTCGGTATCGAAGGCTGGCGCCTGATGGCAGACCCGTTTGGTCCATGGCTCGAAGAGGAGGCGGCCTGATGTTGGCGCCGAGTCTGAAAGCACGCCCGGTGATTCGTCAGGTACAGGGGCAAACCCCTGACGTCTTCACGCAGATACTTCAAGACGGCACCAATCTGGCGCTCTGGCAGCGTCGTTTGCCGGCACATATCGCTGACTTCGGCGCATTGCTGTTATCACTGAACGAGCCGCTGGCCGAGTCGTTGGTGGTGGAATTGGCGACTGACGACGCTGAACCCAATCTGCGTGGCCTGGCCGAAAGCTACAGTGACCTGGAGGGCCACGAAGGGTTTATCGCCGATGTTTCATGGTTGGTCAGTGCGTTCGCCTGCTTGCTGGGCGCGACGCGTATCGGCTTGCGTTTGCGGGTGCTGGATAACGCCATGTGCCCGCGTTTTCATGTCGATCATGTGCCGGTGCGGCTGATTACCACCTACGCCGGCATCGGCAGTCAGTGGCTCAAAGAGGGCGCCATGGAGCGTAAGCGTCTGGCCAGCGCCGAGGCTGAGCCGCAGAGCTGTGAGCAAATGCTCTGTGGTGAAGTGGCGTTGCTCAAGGGCGAGAAGTGGCACGGCAACGAGGGTTTCGGGCTGATTCATCGTTCGCCGCAACCCGCGCCGGGTGAGCGTCGGCTGATCCTGACTCTCGACTGGCTCGGTTGATTCAAGGCGTGAGCCAAGTGCCTTGGCTTTGGCCTTCGCAATACGGTTTAAGGTACGCCGCATCTGTGGCCACGCCGTAATAGTGAATATCCTGTCGGTAAGGCATATTGGCAACTTGAGCGTTGCTGCACACACCGAAGGCGCCGCTGGGGCATTGGTCGAGGAATGCGGCGTCGACCTTCTGCCCCGCGAGGTTTGGCTGACAGAAACCGTCATGGAACATTTTTCCCGGGATATTGCGGTTCTGCTGACAGACTTTGACGTCGAGCCGCTCCGCCTGGCTGTGAACCACGCAGGCCTGGGCCAACGCCTCGCTCGAAGCGAAGGCCAACAGTAACGACAAGCCAATCAGTCGCATCCTTTTCCTCCCAAGAAACCGTCGAACATGTTGCAGAACATTCCTACTCACGTCATCGCCGGACCGTTAGGCGCCGGCAAGACCAGTCTGATCAAGCATCTGCTGACACAGCGGCCGGCGAGCGAACGCTGGGCGGTGCTGATCAACGAGTTTGGTCAGATCGGTCTCGACGCCGCGCTGCTGACCACGGGTGCCGATGGTATCGCACTGGGAGAAGTGGCTGGCGGCTGTTTGTGTTGCGTGAATGGTGCGCCGTTTCAGATTGGCCTCGGGCGGTTGTTGCGCAAATCACGGCCGGACCGCTTGTTTATCGAACCCTCGGGGCTGGGACATCCGGCGCAATTGCTCAAGCAATTAAGTGAAGCGCCGTGGCAGGGCGTACTGGCGATTCAACCGAGCGTTCTGGTGCTCGACGCTCAAGCTCTGGCTGCCGGAAAACCACTGCCAGAGGCGCAGCAGCAAGCGCTAGCGAGCGCGGGTCTGTTGCTGTTGAACAAGGCCGAGCACCTGAACGATGAAGATCGCCAGCGCATCACCGCGCAGTTACCGGAATGCCCGCTGTATTGGACGCAGCAGGGCGCTCTGGCATTGGCTGACTTGCCGGGCGTGCACAGTCGAGCGGTCGAGGGTGTGGATAACTTCAAAGTGCCTAAAGGTCTGGCGCAGATGCCGGCAGTCTGGCCTGATCCGACGCAGCCGATTAGCCTGAGCCAGCAGCAGGAAGGTGGCTGGAGCATCGGTTGGCGTTGGCACCCGAGTCAGTCGTTCGAACTTTCCCGGGTTCAGGCTTGCCTGGCGGCGTTGGATTGGCGACGGGCCAAGCTGGTGATCCACAGCGCCGAGGGTTGGGTGTCGGCCAATTCGCTGGATAACGCCGCGCTGCGCTGGCAACCCAGTGAATGGCGTCAGGATTCGCGCATCGAGCTGATTTTCGACAAGCCGCAGGATGCCGAATCACTGCAGAGGAAACTTGCGAGTTGCCGGGTGAACCTGATTTAGCGCGGTTCAGGGCTCAGCGACGCAGCTTGTTGTGGTCCTGGCGCCATTGACTCAACTCGATCACCTCGGCGCTGGGCAGCACAGGTTTTTCCTCGAGCGGGATCGGGTAGGGTGCCAGTTCGATCTGCGCGCTGTGGGCACCGAATTGGGTGATGGTGCCCACGTGACGTGTTTCGCCGGTCACGGTGAACTCAAAGTTATACACGCGGGCCAGGCGTCGCCGCCCGTTGGCGTCCTTCACGAAGCCGATTTTTTTCAACGCCACATTGCCGTCGAGCAATTCGATGTCGAGTTTGGCGCAATGCCGCTTGACCCGTTCCAGGGCCCGCTCGCGCAAGCCATGGTTGTGCCACAGCCAGGCGGCACCGGTCGCCAGCAGCATCAGCACGAAGATATTTCCAAGGGTCAGCATGAACAGTGCTCCAACGAATTAGTATCAGCTTAACTGTGTCTCTGGTCTGTCGTACAGGCTCCGTTTAGTCGCATACTGCGCGGCTCGAATTTCAATCGGTTTACGGATATCCCGCATGAAACGTACTCCTCATCTGCTCGCCATCCAGTCCCACGTGGTTTTCGGTCACGCCGGCAACAGCGCCGCGGTTTTCCCGATGCAGCGGGTCGGGGTGAACGTCTGGCCGCTGAATACCGTGCAGTTTTCCAACCACACTCAATACGGCCAGTGGGCCGGTGAAGTGCTGGCGCCGCAGCAGATTCCTGATCTGGTGGAAGGGATTGCGGCGATTGGCGAGCTGGGCAACTGCGACGCCGTGCTGTCCGGTTATCTGGGCAGTGCCGCTCAAGGACGGGCGATCCTTAGCGGCGTTGCACGAATCAAGGCGATCAACCCCAGCGCCTTGTACCTGTGCGACCCGGTGATGGGGCATGCGGAGAAAGGTTGCATCGTACCGGCTGAAGTCAGCAACTTCCTGCTGGATGAAGCGGCGGCGGTGGCGGACTTCATGTGCCCGAATCAGTTGGAGCTGGACAGTTTCTCCGGTCGCAAGCCGCAGTCATTGTTCGATTGCCTGGCGATGGCTCGCGCGCTGCTGGCGCGTGGCCCGAAGGCGGTGCTGGTCAAGCATCTGGACTATCCCGGCAAGTTGCCGGAGAGCTTCGAGATGTTGCTGGTGACGGCCGAAGGCAGTTGGCATCTGCGTCGTCCATTGCTGGCGTTTCCACGTCAGCCGGTAGGCGTGGGTGACCTGACGTCGGGCCTGTTCCTGGCGCGGGTGTTGTTGGGTGACAGCCTGGTCGCGGCCTTTGAGTTTGCGGCGTCCGCAGTGCATGAAGTGCTGCTGGAGACCCAGGCCAGTGCAAGCTATGAGCTGGAACTGGTGCGGGCCCAGGACCGCATTGCCCATCCTCGGGTGAAGTTCGAGGCGATGGCGATCAGTTTGTAACGTCGTCACGGTGGAAAAGATCGCAGCCTGCGGTAGTTTCTACAGAGGCTGCGATCGGCGCGGTATCAGGCGTCAGCCTTGATTTCGCGATAACGCTGATCCAGTTCCTGACGAATCTGCCGACGCTGTTTGGCTTGGGCGTATCGGCGTTTGTCTTCGCTGTTCTGCGGTTGCAACGGTGGGACGGCCGCCGGCTTACGCTGATCGTCGACCGCGACCATGGTGAAGAAGCAGCTATTGGTGTGACGCACCGAGCGCTCGCGGATGTTCTCGGTCACCACCTTGATGCCGACCTCCATCGAGGTATTACCGGTGTAGTTGACCGAGGCCAGAAAGGTCACCAGCTCACCGACATGGATCGGTTCGCGAAAAATCACCTGATCCACCGACAGGGTTACCACGTAGCGCCCGGCATAACGGCTGGCGCAGGCGTAGGCGACTTCGTCGAGGTATTTGAGCAGGGTGCCGCCGTGGACATTGCCAGAGAAGTTGGCCATGTCGGGGGTCATCAATACCGTCATCGACAGCTGGGCGTTTCCGGGTTCCATAGCACACTACTCACGGTTCAAGGCTGGGATTGCGGGAGCACCTCTGTGGGTGCCTGGCGGGTTTTTCAAAACCACCGTTAACGGGACGCCACGCCAATGAAGGCCGTCACGCCCGAATCGATCTGTTTCTATATATTGCACCGCCTTTGCGCCCGAAGTCGCGGTGTTACCCTTCAAAAGCCCACCTCAAGGGCCCTTTCATCCGATCTGGTAATCGCCAACGACGTCAGCACACCCAACCGCCAAGGAGCCCTCGCCATGCATGCCATCAGTTTTATTCAGGACCTGGCAGTGATCATGTTGGTTGCGGGTGTGGTGACCATTGTTTTTCATCGGCTCAAACAGCCGGTTGTCCTAGGCTATATCGTGGCCGGTTTCATCATCGGCCCGCACACCCCGCCATTCGGGTTGATCCACGACGAGCAAACCATCAAGACCCTCGCCGAACTCGGGGTGATTTTCCTGATGTTCTGCCTGGGCCTGGAGTTCAGCCTGCGCAAGCTGTTCAAGGTCGGTGCCACGGCGTTTATCGCGGCGTTCCTGGAAATCGTGCTGATGATCTGGATCGGCTACGAAATTGGCCGCTGGTTTGACTGGAGCACCATGGACTCGCTGTTTCTTGGCGCGATCCTGGCGATTTCCTCGACCACCATCATCGTCAAGGCCCTCAACGACCTGAAGATGAAGAACCAGCGCTTTGCCCAGCTGATCTTTGGTGTGCTGATCGTCGAAGACATCCTCGGCATCGGCATTATTGCCTTGCTCTCGAGTATCGCCGTCAGCGGCACCGTGAGCTCCGGCGAGGTGTTTTCCACGGTCGGCAAACTCTCTTTGTTCATGATCGTCGCACTGGTGGTCGGGATCCTGCTGGTGCCGCGCTTGCTGGCTTATGTGGCGAAGTTCGACAGCAACGAAATGCTGCTGATCACCGTGCTTGGCCTGTGTTTTGGCTTTTGCCTGCTGGTGGTCAAGCTTGAATACAGCATGGTGCTCGGGGCATTTCTGATTGGCGCGATCATGGCCGAGTCTCGGCAACTGGTGAAAATTGAACGCCTGATCGAGCCTGTTCGCGACATGTTTAGCGCCATCTTTTTCGTTGCGATCGGTCTGATGATCGATCCGCAGATTCTTCTTCAGTTCGCCTGGCCCATTGCGGTAATCACCGTCGCAGTGGTGCTCGGCAAGATGCTCTCTTGCGGCCTTGGGGCGTTTATCGCCGGCAATGACGGACGCACCTCGCTGCGAGTCGGCATGGGCCTGTCGCAGATTGGCGAGTTCTCTTTCATCATCGCGGCGCTGGGCATGACCTTGCAGGTCACCAGCGATTTCCTTTATCCGGTGGCGGTCGCTGTTTCGGCCATCACCACCTTACTGACGCCGTACCTGATCCGTGCCGCCGATCCGCTTTCGTTAAAGCTGGCTGCAGTTATCCCGCAACGTTTGGGCCGCGTGTTGGGGATGTATGGGGAGTGGCTGCGCAGCATTCAACCGCAGGGCGAGGGTGCGCAGTTGGCGTCGATGATTCGGCGGATTTTGTTGCAGGTCGGGGTCAATCTGGCGCTGGTGATGGCAATCTTCTTCTCGGGCAGTTTTTTTGCCGAGCGGATTTCCAGCTATCTGCATGCCTGGATCAATGATCCGAGCTGGCAGAAGGCGTTGATCTGGGGCGGGGCGTTATTGCTGTCGCTGCCATTCCTGATTGCCGCCTATCGCAAGCTGAAGGCGCTCTCGATGTTGCTGGCGGAAATGGGCGTGAAACCGGAGATGGCGGGCCGCCACACGCAGCGAGTGCGTCGGGTGATCGCCGAAGTGATCCCGATACTCTCGCTGCTGGTGATTTTCCTGCTGCTGGCAGCCTTGTCGGCCAGTATCTTGCCGACCAACAAGTTGCTGGTGCTGATTGCCGTCGTGACCGCCGCGGTGGCGGCCCTGCTCTGGCGCTGGTTCATCCGCGTGCACACGCGGATGCAGGTCGCCCTGCTGGAAACCCTGGACAACCACAAGGACTCGTCCGGGCATTGAGGACTGGTTAATGAGCCGTAGCAGCTGGCGTAGCCTGCGTTCGGTTGCGCAGCGACCGTAAACCCTACCGCTCGGTTAACCTGAAACACCTCTTTGCCTGATTTTACGACTGCTACGCAGCCGGACGCAGGCTACGCCAGCTGCTACAGACCAAGGCAGATCAGCTTTCCAGCCAGACGTCCCGCGCCCAGTGCCACACCGATTCCCAGGTTTCTTCGGCCAACAGCTCTTCTTCGGCCAGCCACAGCACCACGGTGCCGTCTTCTTCGACCAGGTAGTAGTTGTCACCGTCCTGGCAGATCGGAATCATGCTGCGATCAACACCGGCATCCCAGGCGTTGGCGGCAACGTCCGGCAGGTAGGTGTGCGATTGCGGGTCGGTGACAGTCACCGGCTCCAGGCTGCCGTACACGACGTCGCTGACGGTCAGCAGGAATTCTCTGAAGACGAACGGGATATCGATGAACAGTTGTTCTTCGATTTCCACCAGCAGGTCTTCGTCAGGCAGCTCCAAGGGCACCGGTACCGGTTCGTTGGCTTCTCGCAGTTGTTCGATGATTTCTTCCACGTCCGGGATCCTCTTGCTCAATGGCGCGGTTTAGTTGGGGCGGTTTATACAGTAGCTCGCTATAGATGCAACTGCGAAATAGAAAACCCCGGACGAGTCCGGGGTTTTCATTACAGCATGCTCGGTTCTGTCTGGAACACGCCTGCGCGTCGATCATCCGGCGTTAAAAACAGGCTCGGAATGCTCATTGACTAACGTCAACTCCGCTTCCTCACCTGTTTTTGCCTTGTCTGATCTTAGCTCGGCATCTTCCAAACAGAACCGTGGGCTATTAGCCGTTCTGACGAATACCGGCCACCAGCCAAGGCTGGTTTTCGCCTTGCGGACGTTCCATGTTCCAGCTTTCGCTGAACACTTCGCCCTGGTCGAAGCGCGAGGTTTTCGACACGCCCGTAAAGGTCAGGGTGGCGATGGTTTTGTCTGCGCGATCATCCACTCCGTCCAGTTGAACGTGGAGGTTGTCGATATAGGTGGACTGGAAGCCGTCACCCAGATCGGCGCGTTCGCGTTTGAGGAACTCCAGCATTTGCGGGGTCACGAACTCGGCGATCTTGTCCATTTCATTGGCGTCCCAGTGCTGTTGCAGGGACTGGAAGTGGTTGCGTGCGGCTTCAACGAAGCGCTCTTCGTTGAACCAGGCCGGAGCGTTGATCACCGGACGAGCGGCAGCAGGGGCAGCCGAACCGCCGAAGATCGAACCCATGGCCGGCTTCTGTTCGTACACTTCACGCTGCATTGGCGCGCCCGCAGGGGCCATATGCTCTTGTTGCTTGCGGCGACGAGCGGCGATGAAGCGGAAGATCACGAACCCGATGACTGCCATGATCAGGATGTCGAAAATCTGCATGCCCTGGAAGCCGCCGCCCATGAACATGGAGGCCAGCAGGCCGCCGGCAGCGATACCGGCCAGAGGGCCGAGCCAGCGCGAAGCACCGCCAGCTTTGGCGGCAGCGCCTGCGGCACCCGCAGCACCGGCGGTCGCGGCAGCAGAACCCATGCCAGGCGAGGACGGCGCCATTTGGCTGGTCTGGTGGGTAGGCGCAGCGCCTACGCTTTTGCCGCCACCGAAGCGCTTGGCGTTGGCGTCGAGGCTCATCGTCAGGCCGATGCACAGCGCCAGGGCGATGCTAAGAAAACGTTTCATAAAGGGAATTCCCATTTGTGGATGGCACGCGCGCCATGTTGCACAGGTGAAGTGACACTGGCTAGCGGCAGAGTGTTTCGGGCTTTTGCCTGACAGGCTGCGTTCAGCTCCGTCGATACAAGGAGGCGCTTGTACATTTGTCTGTAGGACAAGTGGATAGATAGAGCAGGAGCGTTGTTTAACGTCGCAATGCCAACATCACCACACCCGCCGTGATCAGACCGATTCCGCCCCATTGACGCAGGTCGAGCCGCTCACCCAACAACACTACGCCCAACACGGCGACCAGCACCACACTGAGTTTGTCGACGGGTGCTACCAGCGAGGCTGGCCCGAGTTTCAGCGCACGGAAGTAGCAAATCCACGAGGCACCGGTTGCCAGGCCGGACAGCAGCAGGAACAGGTAGCTCTTGGCGGATATCGATCCCAGTGACTGATATTGGCCCGTTGCGTACAAAATCAAGGCCAGGCTGACCAGTACCACGATCGTGCGCAGCAGCGTGGCGAAGTCGGAATTGACGTTTTCGATGCCGACCTTGGCGAAAATCGCCGTCAGCGCAGCGAAAGCCGCCGACATCAGGGCCCAGAATGTCCAGGAAGAAAAGAAGCCCGAGCCCATGTGTGATCCTCACCGTTTATCGTTCCCACGCGGGAGCGTGGGAACGATCAAGCAGATAGCCGTTAGATGGCCTCGAGCTTGGCGTAGCCGAGCATCAGCCACTTGCTGCCTTCGCTGAAGTTCACTTGCACCCGGGCCTGCGCACCGGCGCCTTCAAAGTTGAGGATCACCCCTTCGCCGAAGACCGCGTGTTGCACTTGCTGACCGAGGCTGAACGCGGTTTCCGGGATTTCCGTGCCGGCGAACATGCTGCTCGAACTTTGCTTCTGGCCACCACCGAATGGACGGCTGACGCTGTTGGACAGCCGCACTTCCTGAATCAGGCCTTTAGGCACTTCGCGTACGAAGCGTGAAACCTTGTTGTAGGTTTCGCTGCCGTACAGGCGTCGGGTTTCGGCGTAGGTCATCACCAGGTTTTGCATGGCCCGGGTAATGCCGACGTAGGCCAGGCGGCGTTCCTCTTCAAGGCGGCCGGGCTCTTCCAGGCTCATCTTGTGCGGGAACAGGCCTTCTTCCATGCCCACCAGGAACACGTAAGGGAATTCCAGGCCTTTGGCGCTGTGCAAGGTCATCAACTGAATGCTGTCTTCGTGCTCGTCGGCCTGGGTGTCGCCGGCCTCCAGCGAAGCGTGGCCGAGGAACGCGGCCAGCGGCGTCAGGTCTTCGTCTTCTTCGGCGCTTTCAAAGTTGCGCGCCGCGCTGACCAGTTCCTCAAGGTTTTCTACCCGCGCCTGACCTTTCTCGCCTTTTTCCGCTTGGTGATAGGCGATCAGGCCGGACTGCTCGATGACGGTCTGAGTCATCAGGTGCAGCGGCATTTCGGCGGTGGTGGTCGCCAGGTGCTCGATCAACTCGATGAACGCACCCAGGGCGCCGGCTGCACGACCGGTGAGGCCTTTATTGGCCACCAGCTGACGCATGGCTTCCCACATCGACACATCGCTGTGACGAGCGTGATCACGGATCGCTTCGACGGTTTTTTCGCCAATGCCACGGGCCGGAACGTTGATCACCCGTTCCAGCGCCGCATCGTTGCCGCGACCTTCGAGCAACCGCAGGTAAGCCATGGCGTTCTTGATTTCAGCCCGCTCGAAGAAGCGCTGGCCGCCATAGATGCGGTACGGAATGCGTTCGCGCAGTAGCGCTTCTTCCAAAACCCGCGATTGGGCGTTGGAGCGGTACAAAATCGCGATATCGCTACGTGCCATGCCGGTTTTCAGCGCGCTTTCGATGGTTTCCACCACGTAGCGTGCTTCGTCATGTTCGTTGAACGCGGCGTACAGGTTGATCGCTTCGCCTTCGCCGCCGTCGGTCCACAGCTCTTTGCCCAGGCGCCCGGTGTTGTTGGCGATCAAGGCGTTGGCAGCCTTGAGGATCCCGGCGGTGGAGCGGTAGTTCTGTTCCAGTCGAATGACTTCCGCGTCCGGGAAGTCGGCCGAATACTGGTGAATGTTCTCGATTTTCGCGCCGCGCCAGCCGTAGATCGACTGATCGTCGTCGCCAACCACCATCAGGCTGTCGCCGCCCTTGGCCAGCAGACGTAACCAGGCGTACTGCACGGCGTTGGTGTCCTGGAATTCGTCCACCAGCACATGACGGAAGCGCTTCTGATAATGCGCCAGCAGGCCCGGATGATCGCGCCACAGGTCGAGGGCGCGCAGCAGCAGTTCGGAGAAGTCGATGACGCCCGCGCGCAAGCACGCGGCCTCATAGGCTTCATAGATGCTGCGCATGGTGGCCAGGAACAGATCGCCACTGGCTTGAATATGTTGCGGGCGCAGACCTTCGTCTTTCTGCCCGTTGATGAACCACTGGGCCTGACGGGCCGGCCAGCGTTGCTCGTCGAGTCCCAGTTCGCGGATCACCCGCTTGACCAGACGTTGCTGGTCATCGCTGTCGAGGATCTGGAAAGTCTGGCTCAGGCCGGCTTCCTGCCAGTGCGCCCGCAGCAAGCGGTGCGCCAGGCCGTGGAAGGTGCCGACCCACATGCCGGCCGGGTTGATACCCATCAGCTGCTCGATGCGATGGCGCATCTCGGCAGCGGCCTTGTTGGTGAACGTCACCGACAGGATCGAGTGTGGCGAGGCGTTCTCGACCTGGATCAACCAGGCGATACGGTGCACCAGCACACGGGTTTTACCGGAACCAGCACCGGCCAGGACCAACTGACGACCCACGGAGGCAGCTACGGCCTGACGTTGGGCATCGTTGAGGGAGTTCAGCAGAAGGGAGAGATCATCGCGCATCAGGGCATTCTAGGGCGCCACGCCACACCGGGCAAACCGAGCTTTGCATTAACCGATGAAAGAAGCGTAGGGGACGACCGGTCAGTCATTCGTCGCAAGCCCTGATGGGCCGCGCTTCTGTGGTTTTGAACGCTGGCAACGGGCCATTTGTTTTGTCGGTTTTATGATTTGGAGCAGTTTGGTCCGGGCCATTGCTTGTGTATGCTCCGTCGACATTTCGGGCTCATCACGCTCACCCTTATAAGAACAAGAATATTGCCTATGACCCTCAGCCCCAGCCTGTCGGGCCCTTCTGTGGAACCGCGGGTTATCCGCAAACAGTACGCCATGGAGATGGCGGTCGAGCGCACGCGTCTGCTGTATCAGGGCTCGTTGCTGCCCACGCTGTTCATGTTGATCAATGGTCTGGTCTGCGCCGGGTTGCTCTGGAGCCCGCAGCGCTACTTCCTGGTGAGCATCTGGCTGATCTGGTTACTGTCGCTGGTGGCGCTGCGGGTGATTCAAGTCGCAGCCTTCGACTCGGCGATGCCCAGTCGTCAGGCGCAGCCAGTCTGGCGTCGAATGTTTCTGCTGGGGTCGGCCATGACCGGCCTAACGCTGGCCGGTGCCGGTATTGCCCTGGTGCCCACCGACAGCTTCCTGCAACAAGCCTGGGTATTCGGCCTGATCGGCGCGGCAACCCTATCGGCCAGTGTCGCCTATGCGGTGAGCCTGCCGGCCTTCCTGTCGTTCACCTTGCCGTGTCTGTTACCGGCGATCGGTTATTTGTTCTGGGGCGGCGATGAACAGCAGCAAGGCTGGGGTTGGCTCGGGCTGATTCTGTTGGGCTCTCTGAGTGTGGTCGCGTGGCAGGTCAACCGGCTGATCCAGCACGGCTTGATGCGGCGTTTCCAGAATCAGGCACTGATCGAGCACTTGCAGCAGGCGCAAAGTCGCAGCGAGCAGCTCAATCAGGAGTTGGCGCGGGAAATCGAACAGCGCCGCCACGCCGAAGAAGAGCTGCGTGAAGCTCAGGTCGGCCTCGAAAGCCGTGTCGCCCAGCGTAGCCGCGAACTGGACGCCGCCAACCAGGCCCTGAGCAAGAGCGAAGCGCGGCTGGCGCTGGCGTTGAAGGCCAGTGAGCTGGGTCTCTGGGACTGGAACCTGCAAACCGATGAGGTGCATCACACCCAGCTCAAGGAGTTGTTCGGCATTGAGCCGGAATTCGTCACGGCGATGCTCAGTCATCTGAAACCGCGGCTGCACCCTCAGGACTTGCCGCCGCTGCGGCGGGCGCTGGTCGAGCATTTGAAGGGCCGCACCGAGGATTATCAGATCGAATACCGCGTGCGCCATGGCGATGGCCACTGGGTCTGGATCGAAGACCGCGGTCGGGCGGTGGAGCGAGGTGCCAACGGACGGGTGATTCGGATGGTCGGCACCCGGCGTGACATCAGCGTCAGCAAAGGGCTTGAAGAGCAGCGGCAACTGGCGGCGACAGTGTTTGAAGCCGCCAGCGAAGGCATTGTGATTTTCGACCCGGATTACGCCTTGATCGCGGTCAATCAGGCGTTCAGTCGGGTCACCGGGTATCAGATTGAAGATTTGCTGGGGCGCAATGTGGTCGAGCTGCCGTGCAGTCGCGACGCGCGGCGGCATTATTCGGTGATCCATCAGGCACTGGAACAGCAGGGCAGTTGGCAGGGCGAGTTGGTGGAGGCGCGCAAAAACGGCGAGCTTTATCCGCAATGGCTGCAACTGAATGCGGTACGCGATACTCGCGGAAATGTCAGTCATATCGTGGGCTTTTTCGCCGATCTGTCAGCCCGGCGCGAATCTGAAGAGCGCATGCGCTACCTGACCCACTACGACGAACTGACCGGGCTGGCCAACCGCTCATTGTTCCGCGAGCGCCTGCATGAAGCCCATCAACGGGTGCGCCAGGGCGGCCGGAGCCTGGCGTTGCTGCACATCAACCTGGACCGCTTCAAATTGCTCAACGACAGCCTCGGCCATGAAGTTGCCGATCAGATGCTGCAGAAAATCGCTCGGCGTCTGGTCAATGCCCTGCCGGAGGCGGACACCATTGCGCGCTTGTCCGGCGACGAGTTCGCGGTGCTGTTCGACGCTTATGGCAACCTGTCGAGCCTGGCGCGGGTCGCCACTCGCTTGTCGACCAAGCTGCGCTTGCCGCTGACCGTTGAAGGCCATGAGTTGGTGGTCAGTGCGTCAATGGGCATCAGCATGTTGCCGGATAACGCGCGGGAAATTTCCGCGCTGGTCAGCCAGTCAAACATGGCCATGCAACATGCCAAGCATCTGGGCGGGAACAATTTCCAGTTCTACACCGATAGCCTGCAGGCCAGCACCCTTGAGCGCTTGCAGCTGGAGAACCAGCTGCGCAAGGCCATCGAAGAAAAGCAGTTGAAGGTGTTTTACCAGCCGAAACTCTGCCTCGCGACTGGCCGCTTGAACGCCGCTGAAGCGCTGGTGCGCTGGGATCATCCGACCATGGGGCAGGTGCCGCCGGGGGATTTTATCGGGTTGGCAGAGGAGGTCGGGTTGATCGGCGCCATTGGCGAGTTCGTGCTACGCCAGGCCTGCTGGCAAGCGTGCGAGTGGCAGCGTCAGGGGCTGGAGCCGATTCGGGTTTCGGTCAATCTGTCGGTCCACCAGCTGCGTCAGGGCAAGCTGGTCAGCCTGGTGCGCCAGGTGCTTGAAGAAACCGGTCTGGCGCCGCACTACCTCGAACTGGAGCTGACGGAAAGCCAATTGCTGGACAGCGTCGAACACATCATCGCGACCTTCCAGCAATTGCGCGACCTCGGCGTGAAGCTGGCGATCGACGACTTTGGCACGGGGTATTCGTCGCTGAGCTACCTCAAGCGTATTCCTGTGGACTACGTGAAGATCGATCAGGCGTTTATCCGTGGGTTGGGCGAGGGCGGGGAAGATGCGGCGATCACCCGGGCAATCATTGCCATGGCGCATGGGCTTTCGCTGAAAGTGGTAGCAGAAGGCGTGGAAACTGCAGAGCAGTTGGCATTCCTTGAGGCTGAGTCCTGCGATGAGGTGCAGGGCTACCTGATCAGCCGTCCGGTGGAGGCGTTCAAGCTTGCAAGCTTGTTAAGAGGGGAGCGCCCAGAGTGAGTTTTATTTTTTTCGTACGAAAAAAGCCTGCCAGTTAATGTGATTAGCCTGGCAGGAAAAGACCTGGGGGTGATAAGTGTCTTTTTATCTTAATGGGTGATCATGACGTCTTTAATATGGTGCAGAAGTTTACCTTCGAAGAAAATACTGACGCCGGTGACATGTGAGTCGCCCAGGTTTTTATAGGTGACGGCTTTTTCTGTTTCGACCTGAGTTGTAATGTCACCAGAATCTTTAAGTTCCAGATCAAGTCTCAGGTCGAAGGACTTGTCTTGCATTGGGCTCGGCACCAATGTCGGTATAATGCCGGGATGCGCCACGGTCACGGTTCCGTAAGTGCGGAGAAAAAGGTCACCCGGCATACGGTTGATCTGCGCTACCCAGCCACTATTTTTAATGCTCATGTTTAATATTCCATAAGTTAGAATTAAAGTGCTTCCTGCCCGGCCATTATTAGCGCGAAGTATTTTATTTGTGGAGTGCCATAGTTGTTCAAGATATGAGCGTGTTCATGCGTTGAGAATTAGTTGGGTATGGATTGACTTTGTTAGTTGGGTGAAGTGCAGGTGTCGGTAGTGAGTGCAGAGGGGGGCGTTGTCGTTTCAAGTTGAGATAAGGGATGAAGGCGTGTCAAGGGGCTTGAAAACGACAGCGGCTGCTTGCAGGTGGGGTAACGTGCGAAGGCAGCTACATCGGGTATGCATGGCCAAAACCGTGGGCAGAACAGGCATTGAGTTACGGATTGAACAGGCAAAAAGCGAATTCTTGTAGTATAACTACAAAATTGCTACATCCCCGGCGTCAGCCAATAACAATGAGTCCTGCCCTTTGAACCTGTTGCAGCACATCGCCCAGTCACGCCATCTGTTACGCAAGTCGGAGCTCAAGGTCGCCGATCATGTGCTGCTTGATCCTGCGGCTGTGATGCACAGTTCCATGGCCGATCTTGCCCACAGTGTCGGCATCAGCGAACCGACCATCGTGCGCTTCTGTCGGGCCATTGGTTGTTCGGGCTTCCAGGACTTGAAGCTGAAACTGGCGCAAAGCCTGGCAGCAGGGGCGAGTTTCGGGCAGTTCGCGATTCACGAAGACGATTCGGTCGCCGACTACAGCCTGAAAATTTTCGACACCACCCTGCACACCCTGATGGAAGTTCGCGAGAAGCTCGATCCGTTGGAGTTGCAGAGGGCGGTGACCCTCATGTCCCAGGCTCAGCGCGTCGAGTTCTATGGTTTTGGGGCGTCCGGCGCGGTGGCGGCGGATGCCCAGCATAAATTCTTCCGGTTGCTGCTGACGGCTGCGGCCTATTCCGACCCGCACATGCAGGCGATGTCGGCGGTCACACTGAAGCCGACGGACGTGGCGATCTGCATTTCCCAGTCCGGCCGCTCCAAGGACCTGTTGATCACCGCCAACCTGGTGCGTGAAAGCGGTGCCTCGCTGATCACGTTGTGCCCGAGTCAGACGCCGTTGGCCGAGCTGTCGACCGTCAACCTGGCGATCGATGTGCACGAAGACACCGAGATCTATACACCGCTGACCTCGCGTATCGCACACCTGGTGGTGATCGACGTGCTGGCCATGGGCGTGGCCATGGCGCGTGGGCCGAGCCTGGTCAACCACCTCAAGAGCGTCAAACGCAGCCTTCGAAGCCTGCGTCTGTCGCCCAAGTCGGTAAAAGCCCTCGACGATTGATCCGACGATAGTGCGACAAGGGGCTTTTTGTGGCGAGGGGGCTTGCCCCCGTTCGGCTGCGCAGCAGTCGCAAAAGCTTTGGGGCCGCTTCGCGACCCAACGGGGGCAAGCCCCCTCGCCACAATGGATCTGGTTGCGGCAAAAATTTTCATCTGCCTGTAATCCCCGTGCCGCCAAACCGTCATCCCCCGCGCTTATCTTGAAACTCCCGTACTCGCCTTGGGAGACTCGAAATGGCCCAGCACTACGAAGAACGCAACAGCGCTGTCAAAACCCGCCGTCAGCAAGAAGACCAGCGTCGCATGGCGTTTCGCCGAGCGATTGAAGATCGCTGCGAGCACCGCCAGCTTCTGGCCGAGATCGGTGAATATCCGGATCTGGAACTCAACTATTGGCAGGCAACACCGGCAGCTTCGCGTCGAAACGCTCAACCAGCGCGCTGATCTGCGCCCGTTCACTGCGGATAAACCCCAGGAACGCATGCGCTACCGGTGACAGGCGTTTGGCTTTGGCCTGCACCAGGCACCAGCTGCGGTACAACGGCAGCTCTTCGACCGGCAGCTCTTTGAGTCCGCCGGTCGCCAACTCCAGGTTCAGGGCGTGGCGCGTCAATAAAGCCACGCCCAGACCCGCTACCACGCATTCGCGCTGGGCTTCGGCCGACGAGACCTCCTGGGTCTGGTTGAAGTGCACGCGCTTCTCTTTGAAATACTCCTCGCACGCCAGCCGTGTCCCGGAACCGGGCTCGCGCAGCAGCAATGTGTAGGGTTCAAGATCCTGCAAGCGCAAGGGCCCCATGTGGCACAGCGGATGATCCGGTGGCGCCACGGCAACGATCGGGTTGTTGAGGAACGGCAAAAACTCCAGGCCCATGTCCTGCGGCACCATGGACATGATCACCAGGTCGTCACGGTTGTCGGACAGCCGTCGGATGACCTGTCCACGGTTGACCACCGTCAGTTGCAGGTTCACTTCCGGGTGCTGGCGCTTGAAGGCGGCAAACAAGTGCGGTACGAAGTACTTGGCGCTGGATTCCACAGCCAGTTTCAGCTGACCTTGCAATGAACCTTGCATGTCCGAGAGCTGCATATCGAGGTTTTCCAGGCGCCCGAAAATGTCCCGGCTGGCGCGCTGTAACGCTTCAGCCGCTTCGGTCATGTAGAGCTTTTTGCCGACGTAATCGAACAAAGGCTGACCAATCAGCTCTTCAAGCTGACGAATCTGTAGGCTGACGGCCGGTTGTGTGAGCGACATTTCGTCAGCTGCACGGCTGTAGGAGCGTAAATCGCAGACTTCGTTGAAGATCTGAAGCTGGCGTAATGTCATACGCATCAAGGACTTACGCATTATTTAAACACTCTGGTCGCGGGTGGGCTCCTCAACTATAAGTCTTTACTTATGCCTGACCCAATTATTATTGATTTTTGTTAATCCCTTGAGCGGGCTAGTGTGACTGTGCGACTGGCTTGAAACATTTAGTCACGCGCCGACCCAGTCCAAGGTCGTGGGTAGCAACCGGCTCAAGGGAACCTCCAAGTGATAAAAAAGATCCTGATTGCCAACCGTGGTGAGATTGCCGTACGAATCGTACGTGCCTGCGCCGAGATGGGCATTCGTTCGGTCGCGATCTATTCCGACGCCGATCGCCATGCGTTGCATGTCAAACGTGCCGATGAAGCCCACAGCATTGGTGCCGAGCCACTGGCCGGTTACCTGAACCCGCGCAAGCTGGTGAACCTCGCGGTGGAAACCGGTTGCGACGCGTTGCACCCAGGTTATGGCTTTCTTTCGGAAAACGCCGAGCTGGCCGATATCTGCGCCGAGCGCGGTATCAAATTCATTGGTCCGTCAGCAGAAGTCATTCGCCGCATGGGCGACAAGACCGAAGCCCGCCGCAGCATGATCAAGGCTGGCGTGCCAGTCACGCCGGGCACTGAAGGCAACGTCGCCGACATCGCCGAAGCCCTGACCGAAGGCGATCGCATCGGTTACCCGGTGATGCTCAAGGCCACCTCCGGTGGTGGTGGTCGCGGGATTCGTCGCTGCAACAGCCGCGATGAACTCGAACAAGCTTTCCCGCGGGTGATTTCCGAAGCGACCAAGGCCTTTGGTTCAGCGGAAGTCTTCCTCGAAAAATGCATCGTCAATCCCAAGCACATCGAAGCGCAGATCCTTGGCGACAGTTTTGGCAACGTGGTGCACCTGTTCGAGCGTGACTGCTCGATCCAGCGTCGTAACCAGAAGCTGATCGAGATCGCCCCGAGCCCGCAACTGACACCAGAGCAGCGCGCCTACATTGGCGACTTGTCGGTGCGTGCGGCCAAGGCCGTGGGTTACGAGAACGCCGGCACCGTGGAGTTCCTGCTCGCCGAGGGCGAGGTTTACTTCATGGAGATGAATACTCGGGTGCAGGTGGAACACACCATCACCGAAGAAATCACCGGTATCGACATCGTCCGTGAGCAGATCCGCATTGCCTCCGGCCTGCCGCTGTCGGTGAAGCAGGAAGACATCCAGCACCGCGGCTTTGCGCTGCAGTTCCGGATCAACGCCGAAGACCCGAAAAACAACTTCCTGCCGAGCTTCGGCAAGATCACCCGTTACTACGCACCCGGCGGTCCCGGCGTCCGTACTGACACGGCGATCTATACCGGTTACACCATTCCACCATTCTACGATTCCATGTGCCTGAAACTGGTGGTCTGGGCGTTGACCTGGGAAGAGGCGATGGACCGTGGCTTGCGCGCCCTCGACGACATGCGTCTGCAAGGGGTCAAGACCACTGCCGCCTATTACCAGGAAATCCTGCGTAATCCGGAATTCCGTAGCGGTCAGTTCAACACCAGCTTCGTTGAAAGCCACCCTGAGCTGACCAACTACTCGATCAAGCGCAAACCCGAAGAGCTGGCCCTGGCCATCGCCGCCGCCATTGCCGCCCACGCAGGCCTGTGAGGAATACTCCAATGACTAAAAAAATCCACGTAACCGACACAATCCTGCGCGACGCTCACCAATCGCTGCTCGCGACTCGCATGCGCACTGACGACATGCTGCCGATCTGCGACAAGCTCGACAAAGTCGGCTACTGGTCGCTGGAAGTCTGGGGCGGCGCGACCTTCGATGCCTGCGTACGCTTCCTCAAAGAAGACCCGTGGGAGCGTCTGCGCAAACTGCGTGCGGCGCTGCCTAACACGCGTCTGCAAATGCTCCTGCGCGGTCAGAACCTGTTGGGCTATCGCCACTACAGCGACGACGTGGTCAAAGCCTTCGTCGCCAAGGCGGCCGTGAATGGCATTGACGTGTTCCGCATCTTCGATGCGATGAACGACGTGCGTAACCTGCGGGTGGCCATCGAAGCGGTGAAAGCGGCCGGCAAACACGCCCAGGGCACCATCGCCTACACCACCAGCCCGGTGCACACCATCGAGGCGTTCGTGGAGCAAGCCAGGCAAATGGAAGCCATGGGTTGCGACTCCGTGGCGATCAAGGACATGGCCGGCCTGCTGACCCCGTACGCCACTGGCGAATTGGTCAAAGCACTGAAAAGCGAGCAATCGCTGCCCGTGTTCATCCACTCTCACGATACCGCCGGCCTGGCCGCGATGTGCCAACTCAAGGGCATCGAAAATGGTGCCGACAATATCGACACCGCGATCTCCAGTTTCGCCTGGGGCACCAGCCACCCGGGCACCGAGTCGATGGTTGCCGCCCTTAAGGGCAGCGAGTTCGACACCGGCCTGAGTCTGGAGCTGCTGCAGGAAATCGGTTTGTACTTCTACGCCGTGCGCAAGAAGTACCACCAGTTCGAAAGTGAATTCACCGCCGTCGACACCCGCGTGCAAGTCAACCAGGTGCCGGGCGGGATGATTTCCAACCTCGCCAACCAGTTGAAAGAGCAGGGTGCGCTGAACCGCATGAGCGAAGTGTTGGCCGAAATCCCGCGGGTTCGCGAAGACCTCGGCTTCCCACCGCTGGTGACTCCGACGTCGCAGATCGTCGGTACTCAGGCGTTCTTCAACGTGTTGGCCGGTGAGCGATACAAGACTATCACCAACGAAGTGAAGCTCTACCTGCAAGGCGGTTATGGCAAAGCGCCGGGTGTTGTTAACGAGCAGCTGCGCCGTCAGGCGATCGGCAGCGAAGAAGTCATTGATGTCCGTCCGGCGGATTTGATCAAGCCGGAAATGACCAAGCTGCGCGGCGAAGTCGGTGCGTTGGCCAAGTCTGAAGAAGACGTACTTACCTATGCGATGTTCCCGGACATCGGGCGCAAGTTCCTTGAAGAACGCGAAGCCGGCACCCTGACTCCGGAAGTGTTGTTGCCGATTCCGGAAGCTGGCGGCGTGACCTCGGCGGGCGGCGAAGGTGTGCCGACCGAGTTCGTCATTGACGTTCACGGTGAAACCTACCGCGTCGACATCACCGGTGTGGGCGTCAAGTCCGAAGGCAAGCGTCACTTCTACCTGTCCATCGACGGCATGCCGGAAGAAGTGGTGTTCGAGCCACTCAACGAATTCGTCAGCGGTGGCAGCAGCAAGCGTAAGCAAGCCAGCGCACCGGGCCACGTCAGCACCACCATGCCAGGCAACATCGTCGATGTGCTGGTCAAGGAAGGCGACACCGTGAAAGCTGGCCAGGCAGTGCTGATTACCGAAGCGATGAAGATGGAAACCGAAGTGCAATCGGCCATCGCCGGCAAAGTCACCGCCATCCACGTGGCCAAGGGCGACCGGGTCAATCCGGGCGAAATACTGATCGAGATCGAGGGCTGATTTAACAGCCTCGACTGCAACGCTTTTACCTCGGGGGGGCATGTGCCCCCCTTTTTTTTCGCTGCGGATTTGTGGACGTTAGAAGCTCATTCGCCATTGACCCATCACGCCGTTTTCGTGGCTGTTGCTGACGTTTTTCCTTACGTCGTTCTCGGATGCATCGATTTCAGGATGATTGCGGTGCCTTGGATATGCTGAGCTTGCGGCGTAAGGGACGCCTTAGCTCCGCTGCTTGTACGCCTTCCCGTAATGTCGCTCCATCCGCGCCTGAATCAACTCCAGACCAATCGACAACAGCCAGTAAATGATCGCTGCCGTGCTCAGCATTTCGATGTAGCGATAACTGGAACGGCCGTAGGACTGCGCCAGGAACATCACTTCCCAGACGCCCATCACCGAGATCAGCGATGAATCCTTGAGCATCGAGATGAATTGGTTGGTGGTGGGCGGGATGATGGTGCGCATGGCCTGTGGCAGGGTGACTCGCCAGAAGATCACCGACTCGCGCATACCCAGCGCGAGGGAAGCTTCGCGCTGGCCGTGGGGTACACCGACGATGCCGGCGCGGAAGATTTCGCTCAGGTACGCCCCGTAATTCAGCGATAACGCGATGATCCCGGCGGCAATGGCGCCGGGGACAATGCCCAACTGCGGCAGGCCGAGGTAGATCAACAGGATCTGAATCAGCAACGGTGTGCCCCGAAAAAACGACGCGTAGAAGCTGGCGATGCCGAACGCCACGGCACTCTTCGACAACCGCGCCAGGGCGGTGATGAAGCCCAGCAGCGACGAGGCGACAATCGAGCACAGGCACAAAAACAGTGTCAGTGCTGCGCCTTGCAAGAAGCCGTTGGGCGCCAGATGCAGGCCGATCAGGTTTGGCAGCTTGTCGAGAATGATCGAAAACTTCAGGTCGAAGCTCAGGAAGAAACTCGCGAACAAACCCAGCATCGTCGCCCAGGTCAGGTACAGGCGGGTACGAAAACCAAAAACGCGTTTGAGCAATGACTCAGCCACCGGTTGCGGTGGCTGAGGAGGGTGGGGGAAAGAAGTCATTTGCTGATATCGGCGCCGATCCATTTTTGTGACAGCCGGGTCAGGGTGCCGTCCTGTTTCAACTGGGCAAAGACTTCGCGCACTTTGCCATCCCACTGGGCATCACCCTTTTCGATGGCCACGGAGTTGGGTTCCGAGTACAGCGGCTCACCGGCAAGCTTGAAGCGTTTGTCTTCAGTCAGGCGCGGTTGTGCGGTCACAAGGTTGGTGAGGACCGCATCCAGTCGCACGCCGGCGCCCAGGCTCAGGTCCTGGAAGGCGACGTTGTCGGTGTCATACGGAGCGATCTGTACGTTCTCGAACGGGTACTGCAATCGGGTGTCTTCAGCGCCTTCGATCACCAGGTTTTTGTTCAGGTAGCTTTCGTAGCTGGACGCGCTGGTGAGGCCGACTTTTTTGCCGCTCAGGTCTTTGGCACCATGGATGCGATCGTCTTTGGCATTGACCACGATCACGGCTGGCGAAGCGTAGTACTCCACCGGGAAATCGAAGACTTCGGCGCGGGCCTTGCTCGGGGTCATGGAGCAGATGCAGATGTCGTAACGACCGCTCCAGCGACCGGCCGCGATCACGTCCCAGGACGGCGTTTCGAGACGCAGTTTGACGCCAAGTTTGTCTGCCACGGCTTTGGCCACGTCGACGTCGAAACCGTCGAGCTGGTTCTGATCGTTGAGGAACGAGAACGGCGGATAGCTTTCCATCAGCACGCCCACCAACTCTTTCTTTTGCTCGATACGATCCAGCGTGGTACCGGCAAAGGCTTGGGAAGAAGCAGCGAGAATCGTCAGGCCCAGGGCCAGTAGCGGTTGAAGTTTCACGGGCAGTTCCTGACTAAAAAAGAAGTTGTTATTAACTGAATGGTGCGTATTTAATAGTTATAAGGACAACTCTGGTAGTGAGTTATTTTCATAAGCATATGAGTAAAAAACATATGGACGCACGCAGCACGGTAATTCTGGATGGCGGTATGGGTCGCGAACTGCAACGCCGAGGCGCGCCGTTCAGGCAGCCTGAGTGGTCCGCGCTGGCGTTGAGCGAAGCACCGCAAGCGGTTGAGGCCGTCCATACGGCTTATATCGAAAGCGGTGCAAACGTGATCACCAGCAACAGCTACGCGGTGGTGCCGTTTCATATCGGTGAAGAACGTTTTGCGGCTGAAGGTCAGGCGCTCGCCGCATTGGCGGGGGAGCTGGCACGGCGTGCAGCCGACGCGGCTAGACAGCCCGTGCGTGTGGCGGGTTCATTGCCGCCGCTGTTCGGTTCCTATCGTCCGGACCTTTTTGATGCTGCCCGGGTGACTGAATTGCTGACGCCATTGGTCACGGGCCTGGCACCTCATGTCGACCTGTGGCTGGCTGAAACCCAGAGTTCGATTGTCGAAGCGCGGGCTATTCATGCCGGCTTGCCAAAGGACGGTAAGCCGTTCTGGCTGTCGTTTACCTTGAAGGATGAAGACACGGACGAAGTGCCGCGTTTGCGTTCGGGCGAACCTGTGATCGAAGCCGCTGCGGTGGCGGCAGAGCTGGGTGTCGAGACGCTGCTGTTCAACTGCAGCCAGCCGGAAGTAATTGGTGCGGCGATTGATGCTGCGCGGGAAACCTTCGAGCGTTTGGGTGTGAAAGTCCACATCGGTGCGTACGCCAACGCCTTCCCGCCGCAACCGAAAGAGGCCACGGCCAATGATGGTCTGGACCCGTTGCGTGAGGATCTCGATCCGCCCGGTTACCTGCATTGGGCGGCCGATTGGCAGAAGCGCGGCGCGAGCCATCTCGGTGGTTGCTGCGGGATTGGCCCGGAGCATATAGCGGTGTTGGCGCAGAAGCTGGCGTAAAGATCGTTCCCACGTCGAGACGTCGAACCGGCCGCGTGGGAATGCAGCCCCTGACGCTCCGCGTCATATTCAAAAGCGGACGCAGAGCGTCCAGTGAGGCATTCCCACGCAGAGCGTGGGAACGATCATCAGGCGCGGCACTCAGCCAGGGTTTTCAACTGCCCCGAATCTGTCTGGTTCTCATCCGACAGCCACTTCTCAAACCCCGCCCCAATCGCCGGCCATTCCGAATCCAGAATCGAATACCACGCGGTGTCGCGGTTCTGGCCCTTGACCACCATGTGCTGGCGGAACACGCCTTCGAAGCTGAAACCCAGGCGTTCGGCGGCGTATTTGGAGCGGGCGTTGCCGTTGTTGCACTTCCATTCCAGGCGACGGTAGCCGATGGCGAACGATTCCTTGGCCAGCAGGTACACCGCTTCGGTACTTTTCGGAGAGCGCTGCATCGCTGCACCGAAGGTGACGTGGCCGATTTCGATGCGACCGTGGGCCGGGACGATCGACATCAGGCTGAGGATGCCTTGCACTTCACCGGTGGCGCGGTCGATGACGCTGAAGAAATACGGGTCGCTGTTGGCGGCGTGGTTGTTCAGCCAGTCGTTGAACGCGCTGCGCTCCGGGAACGGGCCGTAAGGCAAGTAATCCCACAGCTTCGGGTCGGCGCCGGGGCCTTGCAGGGCTTTGAACAAGCCGTCGGCGTGGCGTGCCGGGTCGAGTTTTTCCAGGCGAATGAAGCGTCCTTCGATCAGTTGAACCGAGGGCGCTGGAACGCCTTTCCAGCCAGCGAGTGAAGTCGACATGTTGCTCTCCTTGAACCTTAAAGGCCTTTGCGAAACTGGATGAAACCAGGACGTTCGGCGATGCGCTCGTAGAGCTGGATCGCGGTGGCGTTGGTTTCGTGGGTCAACCAATGAACCTTGCAGCAACCGTCGGCCTTGGCCGTGGCGTAGACGAACTCGATCAGCTTGCGGCCGGCACCAGTGCCGCGGGTTTCGGGCGTCACCAGCAAGTCTTGCAGGTAGCAGGAGTTTTCGATGCTCCAGTTCGAGCGGTGATAGATGAAATGCACCATGCCCACTGCTTTACCATCGACCCAGGCAAGGGCTGCGTGAGTCGGCTCGCTCGGGTCAAGGAACCGTTGCCAGGTGCTGTGGCTGACAGCCTCTGGCAGCTCGGTGTTGTAAAAATGCAGGTAGGCTTGCCACAGCGGCAGCCAGGCTGCGTGGTCATCGGCGGTGACGCGGCGAATCTCGATCTGACTCATGATCATTCCTTGGGGATCAGGTGGGCGAGGGCCTGGTCGTGCGGGTTGGGGCTGGCGATCAGTCCTTCGCGCACGCCGGCGATGTCTGCGGTACTGCGGTTCTGGCTGAGCTTGCGCTTGCCTTCCAGACGCTGGATCGGCAGGGCGAAGCCGACAATGGCCTTGAGCATGCCATTGATGTAATGGGCCGGCGCGTCGTCGACTTTCCACGGCTGGGGGCGGTCGCGTTCATGGCGATCGGTCAGGGCGCTGACCAGATTGCGCAGGCGATGAGCATCGCTGAACACTTCGGCGCTGCCATAAGCGTGCACCGCCACGTAGTTCCAGGTCGGCACGACTTTACCGTGGTCCGCTTTGCTGGGGTAGTACGACGGGCTGACGTAAGCATCGGCCCCGGCAAAAATCACCAGCGCCTCGGCCCCGGCTTCCAGCTCCTGCCACTGTGGATTGGCTCGGGCCAGGTGGCCGTAAAGGGTGCCATTCGGGCCTTGTTCCGGGCTGAGCAGCAGCGGCACATGGCTGGCCTGCAAACCCTGCTTGCCATGGGTAACCAACACGGCCAGGCGTGTGTCGAGGATCTGCTGATGCAGTGCGGGGAGGTCGTCGATGGCAAATGCGCTAGGGGTATACATGGATATTTTCCTTGGCGAATACCTTTATCCTAGGCAGGCTATTGGTCTGTTGTAAGAGCCATTAACAGCCAATTTCGTAGGTCCATTAGCGAAGCTCCATTGCCATGAACAACTCGCCTCTGTCCCTGTCGTTCAACCCGGCGGGTATCGAACTCGATCGCCGCCAGGGCTTGAGCCGTCAGCTCTATCAGGCCTTACGCCTGCGTGTGCTCGACGGTCGGCTGGTGAGTGGTACACGCTTGCCTGCCAGCCGCGATCTGGCCGCGGCGTTGTCGATTTCGCGCAATAGCGTGGTCCGTGCCTACGATCAACTCTACGCTGAAGGCTTCATCGAGGGGCGGGTGGGGGACGGCACGTATGTGGCGCAATTGCCGCAAACGGCATTGCCGATGAAAAAACTATCCACAAAAGTATCCACAGGGTTACCAACAGGCTTACCCACAGGGTTATCCACAAGGCGGCTGGATTTACCTGTGGTTTCATCCAGTAAAGTTATCCACGGCGGTGCTTTGGAGCGGGTCGAGAAACACCATTTACCCAGGCCTCCAAGTGGTCCGCCGAGGGCTTTTCGGGTGGGGGTGCCGGCCTTTGACCTGTTCCCGTTTGAGGTCTGGGCCAAGCTGAATGCGGCTTTCTGGCGTAAGCCGGATTTACAGCACTTGTGTTACGGCGCGCCCGAAGGTTACGAGCGCTTGCGCGGGTTGATCGCGGCCTATTTGCGCAGCGCGCGCGGCATGCAGTGCAGCGCTGAGCAAATTGTGATCACCAGTGGCGCACAGCAGGGGATTAGCCTTTGTGCACAGCTGCTGGTGGAGCCCGGCGATGGGGTGGCTGTGGAAAACCCCGGCTATCGCGCGGCTGGGCATGCCTTCGCCGTAGCCGGGGCGCGGCTGCATGGGGTCTCGGTGGACAACGAAGGCATCAATTGTGCTGAGCTGGCTGAGTTGAGCGACTGTCGATTGGCCTACGTCACGCCGTCTCATCAATATCCGACGGGCGTGATCATGAGCCTGGCGCGGCGTCTGGAATTGCTCGCCTGGGCTGAACGCACTGATGGCTGGATCATCGAGGATGACTACGACGGCGAGTATCGCTACAGCGGCGCCCCACTGGCGCCCTTGGCGGCGCTGGATCGACAGGGTCGAGTGCTTTACGTCGGCACCTTCGGCAAAGTCGCGTTCCCGGCGTTGCGTCTGGGGTATCTGGTGTTACCGATGGGTCTGGTAGACGCGTTCTCCCAGCGTCGTGCGGTGGATGTGCGTCATTCCGAGGTGAGCACCCAGGCGGTAATGGCCGAGTTCATGGCTGCCGGGCATTTTCAGCGGCATATCCGCCGTATGCGGCGCGCGGCCTTGAGTCGGCGCAACACGCTGTTGGCGGGTTGGCCTGTGGATATCCCGGGTGTTGGCAGCCTGCCGAGTGTCGCGGCGGGGCTGCACTTGACGGTGGCGGTCGACACTCAGGCCCGCGAGCGCGAATTGATCGACGCCGCGGCGAGTGTTGATGTCGAGATCAATGGCCTGAGCAACTATTGGCTGCCGGAGTCATGCACCCCGCCAGACCAGCGCGCCGGGCTGGTGCTGGGTTTCACGGCGGTGCCCGAGGAGGCGATCCGCGCAGCGCTCGGGCGGTTGAAAAAGGTCTGGTGATGCCGGGGCCGGAGGGTGGAGTCGCGATCAGCGTCCTTCCTTCATGGCGTTGCCTGGGGTTCCAGATCCAGAAACAGTTTGCGCAGGCTCGGGTCGACTATTTTCCGTAGCACACCGTCAATGGGTTCGACGGTGGTCAACAGTCGCCGCTGTTCAGGGGGGAGCGTCTCCAGGTATTTGTCCGCGACTTTCAGGTGAGCAGTCGTGGGCGTGTCTACTGGACTGCTGAGGGTTTCGTAGTGGAAATGCGCCACCCACAATGCCTGATCATTGTTCGTCTTATCCAGAATCCGGTACTCCTGAAAGTAGTCCCCGAGCTGTTTGGTCTGGATTCGGCCTTGTTCGTTTCGGGTGATTCGAACCTGCTCGTTTTCGTGCATCCATTTGAGGCTGCTTTGCGTGGGTTTGCGCTCTTTGTACAGGCTCGCTCGGGTGCTGATGCCCGCTTCTCTTACCTTGATTGCCGCCTGACGCAGTTCCAGGCTCAGGGTGGCCACTGGCGGAGGGGTACCTTCGGCGTTTTTGCTCCTGATCATGGCCAGATCAACGCTCGTGGCGTTTTGTTCCAGTTTGAGTGCGTACTGATCGAACAGGTCCTGCATGTCGGCGGGGATGCGTCGGGGTCGCAAAGCGTCTTTGCGGGTGCGCTCGATAAATGGCTGAACATCCAGGCTCTGCTCAAGACCGGCCTCGATGATGTCGGTATCGCTCAGCACCGGCGTTGGCTGCACGCTGACACCTGGCATGACTGCCTTGAGTGGAGCTTCCTTGGCTTTGGTGACTTCGCTATTACCGGGATCGCGAGGGCGGGTCTTGCTAACTTTTACCGGCAGGCGTGATGGGCCGGGACGTGCGGGTTCTGTTGAGCCCTGCGTTATCAACACTTCACTTTCGGGCAGCAACGTATGCAGTTGGGTGTGTGCCAGTCGTGAAAACTCTTCGATCAGTTTTCGCAGATGATCGAGTTGAGGCTGTTTGAACAGGTGGGGGTAGGTGTCTGGTAACTCCCGGATTCTTTGATCAGTGTCGGCAAAGGTATCGACAAGTCCGCCGAAGTCTTCAATACGTTCTTGTGGGGCAGCGTTACCGCCTGCAATGTTCATCAGGTCCGCAACCCGATGAGCGGCCTCGGCGGCGCTCACGATAATGCTGCCGACGGCGTTACGGGCCTGGGACATTGTCGGGCTGGCCTGCTCTTGCATACACAGCTCTTGCGCCATGCCTATCTCGTTTGCCTTGAGCTCCAGTGCCGAGAATGAAGGCAGCAGCTTGCTGATTTTTATGGCTTCAGCTATGCCCGGCCTTCCCGCCGCATGCATTCCTTGAAGTGCCGTTTGCGAGAGTTCAAGTTTCTCGACCATTGCGTGGCTCAGGTCTGTCGCCCGCCGGATGTTGTCAATGTAGGTTTGCCGTGTGATCGCTGTGTCCGGCTGGGGGGCTTGCGTAAATGCGCTGGTGGCTTGGATATACTGGTGTTTTTTTGCGGTAAACCAGAGCGAAAGATGCTTCTGCATCTCCGTGCTCAGGCGTAGCAAGTCGTAGGTATAGCCTGTTGTTCCGCCGAGCGTGCGCCACTCTCGCAGTTGCTCGAGTGCTTGCTCATAACTATTGATCAAGACTTCCAGTTTTTCCGCGTAAACCCCGAGCATTCGGTCGTAGGCATCGCCGTTGGCTGTCAGCAAATCTGTTTGCGCTCTTGCCAGCTCCCTTGCCTTCGCAGGTTCCTGGGTCTTGAATGAGTCCAGTGCGTTTTCCAGTTCATGTTTACGCTGCTCTTTGGCCGCTTTCATGCTTTTGAGGCGATTTTTCGGGCCGCCGCCGCGCAAGCGCAGTCGGGTGTCCACGAACCATTGACCTTGCTGGTTATGGACTAGCAGGGGGCCGGTTCGCGTGACGTCTTTGGGGTCGATGAGAATGACCTGAGCGTCGGCGTCCAGCATGACGTTGAACCAGCGTTCGCCGACCTGTGCATAGATCTTGTCGTTGAGCTGGTAGAGGTGGGGAGGTGCTTCATTGACCGTGGTCAGTTCTGTGTCGGCAAGGTTTGGCGCGGAGACTTTGAGGGTGTCCAGGTAGGTGCCCAGCGTCGAAATGGTGCGGCGCGGCACGGATCCCGCGACCTCAACCGGGGAGCGATGGCTCTGTGGCAGTTCAGCGACAAGCGGGGTGGGGTCCAATGCAATGGTGAGCGGCGCGGTAGGTGGTTTTATCTGCTCCTCTATCGGCAGTGCAGGTTGCAGTTTGCCCGATGCCGTTTTGCGTCGCATCACGGCGTGATGGCTGAGGATGATCCCGAGTGCCAGCAGAATATCCGCCACGGAGGTCCATTCGATGAAGCTGTCACCCTGATCTCGGGCATCGAGTGCCTGCTGGATTTCGTTGATGGTCTGCCAGACCCAGACAGCGGTTCCGACTGCACCACTGAGGAAGTTTGAGGTGACGCTGAACAGCGCCCAGCTGCTGTCTTTCAACAAGCGCCAGCGCCGTTCGGCATTTGATTGCGACTGACGGTCAGCCAAATCGACGATCGTCTGTGCGTTGTTTTTGAACAGTGTCGAAAGAATGTTGCCGGTTATCTCCTCGTATTTGAATATCACGTGTCCGAACCTGTCCACCCTCAGCAATGGATCGACAACCTGTTCGGCCACCAACCAGGGGGACGGCAGACCTACAGGGAAAACATATTGAGCGTATTCAAAGCTCAGGGCCTTGTCGGGTAGCCATGCCAGCACCGAATCTCGGAGTTCACCGGGTTGGTGCAAGGCATACAGCAAATTTTGCCGGGAGGGGAACTGCATCAGTGGTGGCTCCAGCATCGGACGATAAAGCAGGCAAGCGCCGCTCTCGGCGCTTCGAGGGCTGATGATGTACATGTTGGCAACCGTGTCGCTGGTGCTGATCAAGCGATGTTGCGGGGTCATCGAGAGGGGGTAGATAGCGATCGGTTGCGCTGTCTCCGTGTCGAGGTTGAGCAGCTCACGGATGTATCGATAGCCGTGCTCATCAATGCCCGCTTCTTGCCTGACCTTGCTTTCCAGTGCCATGAGCGGCAATAGCAGGCGCAGCTGGTCGATATAGAAATTTTCCTGGCGTCGGGATTCAACCAGGTCATCAATCAGCTTGCGCTTGATCAGTGCGGGATAGACCTCACCGATATTGACTCGAGCCGACAACGTTGTGAGGAATTCTGGCGTCAGCCAATCCGGAACCTGCCGGGCATTTTTGAAGAAGATGCTCGCCAGGTAAGGCGCTTCGTTCTCCAGTGCGAAGTCGGCGAGCGTTTCGGTGTGCTGGTTGCGGGGATCGGGGAGAGTGAGATCGTCGACGGTGAAACTATCGGTGATCTTGATCCGCAACTCATCCAGCACCAGGTCCGCCGCACCGACGGCGTGAGGGTCGGCGATGATCGCTTCGCTCATCAGGCGCTGGGCGTATGAGGTGATAGACGGGATCTCGTCTTTGGCAGCCTTGTAGTCGGGCTGGCGATACACCTTTCCCAGCGCCGTGACGTAACGACTGTAGTCTTGTATATCGCTGAACGATGCGTTGCGCAGCCAGTCGGGAATCGCCGCAGCCAATTGCTCGATCCGTACGTGTTCCGTGGTGTCGATCTCGACCTCGGAAGCAAGCACATCGGTTGTTGGCGCCTCCAGGAATCGGAGTGCATCGATGGCATCGAGCTGCGACGACACCAGTGCCCAGGCCATGTGATCGAAGATATTCCCGTCGGGCTCGTAAAGCCGCCATTTCAGGTCGCGCCCTGCCAGTTGATCTTCCAGGCGTGCTGGAAGCGAATTACCCAGTTGTTCCATTGAATCGAAAGACTCGTAAGCGCGCTCGATGGTGTACATCACGATCAGTTCGCGCTTGCGATACGTTGCCTTGAGCACCAGAGCACCACCGACCAGGAGGTGGCTGGCAACCTCATTCTCGATGGTGTCTATGTCGATCAGGCACGCCTGGATCGCTGAAAAGTCGCTGTTCACGGGGCTGCGCAGGGCTTTGTCGGGAGCCATGGAAATCTCTCGCGCCATGGCGCATTCATCGGCATCCCAACCGTTGACCTGCCGTACGTTCAGCGCCTTGCGCAGTGTGTCGGAGAGTTCCTGCCAGCGCGCGATCCTGTGTCCCTTCTGGTTCCAGAAATCCAACTGCCGCGCCTGGAATTCGACAAACAATAACGGTGCTGAGTCATTGAGCACGCCGGCGACTTCCTCGATGCTGACGGCGAGATGAATCGGATCTTTGGCATGTCGCTCCAGGGTGAGAAAGTGTTCGCCTTCGATGTAATTGGCCTTTGTCGTGTTAAAGCTATGGCGGATCAGTGCGTGCGTCAGTGATTCGAATCGAAAGGGGCCGACCTCGATCCGGTTATCAACCTGGAGCCATTGTGGTGTTGCGATCATTGCGTGGTCCGGGTCAATGTCCAGGTCTGGATAAAGCTCTTTCAGCGCCTGAGTCATCAGGTTCGAAGCAATCTGGTTGAGGGTTGGGCCGTGGCTGGTCAGGGTGACCAGATCGCTTTTCTCTACAAGGCGCGTGGTGTCGCTGGATGTCTCTAGAGGAACGTTATCAGTCATGTTCGCTTCCTTCGTGTGGTTTCCAGGACGCAAAGACAAGTCCTGGTCGTGGCACCGAAGGTAGTGGGCAGTGGGCAATGCAGGGTGGTAACTAATTATGTGCTGGCAAAAAAATGACCCGCACACAGGCGGGTCTTCGGTTTCAGCGGCGTGAGCGTTTCAGGTACCGGACTTGATCTTGGTCCAGGCCCGGGTCCGCGCCCGTTCCGCGTCGCGCGGCAGCGGTTGCAGGGTGTAGAGCGTGCTCATGGCCGCTTCGGTCGGGTACAGATTCGGGTTGCTGCGGATCGCCGGGTCGACCATTTCCGTGGCGTCCTTGTTCGGGTTCGGATAGCCGACAAAGTCGCTGACCGGCGCGATGACTTTCGGTTGCAACAGGTAGTTCATGAAGGTGTAGGCGTCTTCCGGATCTTTCGCCCCTTTCGGGATCGCTAGCATGTCGAACCAGATCGGCGCGCCTTCTTTCGGCAGGCGCATATCGACGATCACTCCGTTCTTGGCTTCCTTGGCGCGGTTGGCGGCCTGGGAGAAGCTGCCGGAGTAACCGACGGCGACACAGATATCACCGTTGGCGATGTCGGCCATGTACTTGGATGAGTGGAAATAGGTGATATACGGGCGAATCTTCATCAGCAATGCTTCAGCCTTGACGTAGTCATCCGGCTTTTTGCTGTTCGGGTCCAGACCCAGGTGCTGCAGGGCCAGCGGCAGGATCTCCGACGGCGAGTCGAGCAGGGCCACGCCGCACTGCTTGAGTTTGCTGATGTTCTCTTCCTTGAAGATCAGGTCCCAGCTGTCCACTGGTGCGTTGGTGCCCAGCGCGGCCTTGACCTTGTCCGGGTTGAAGCCGATCAGGATGGTGCCGTACATGTATGGCACGGCGAATTTGTTGCCTGGGTCGTTGGCTTCGATCAGCTTCATCAGCTTGGGATCGAGGTGGTTCCAGTTCGGTAGTTTGCTGCGGTCCAGCGGCTGGAATACCCCGGCTTCGATCTGCTTGGCGAGGAACACGTTGGACGGCACCACCACGTCGTAACCGGAGTTACCGGTGAGCAGTTTGGCTTCCAGCGCTTCGTTGGTGTCGAAAATGTCGTAGACCAGTTTGACCTTGGTGTTCTCGGCCTTGAAGTCTTCCAGTGCCTTGGGGGTGATGTAGTCGAACCAGTTGTAGACCCGCAAGGTGCGCTCTTCAGCATGCACAGCAGTGCTGAGAACTGCTGTGCACAGAGCCGGGATGATAAAACGCTTGAGTTGATTCATTGTTCTAATTCCTCATTGGGCGCTTTTGAAACCTTCGAGAACGTTCACGGCATTGATGCCGATTTCTTCCACCGCGTAGCCGCCTTCCATCACGAACAGGGTCGGCTTGCCGAGGGCGCCGATGCGTTCGCCCATCGCCAGGTAATCCGGGCTGTCGAGCTTGAACTGGGAGATCGGATCGTCCTTGAAGGTGTCGACCCCGAGGGACACGACCACAATGTCGGCGCCGTAGCGTTCGATCTCTTTGCAGGCCTGCTCCAGCGCCGCGCTCCAGGTGTCCCAGTCGGAACCTGCGGGCAGCGGGTAGTTGAAGTTGAAACCTTCTCCTGCGCCTTCGCCGCGTTCGTCTTCGTAACCGAGGAAGAATGGAAATTCAGCTTCCGGGTGGCCGTGGATCGAGGTGAACAGCACATCGCTGCGCTGATAGAAAATCGATTGGGTGCCGTTGCCGTGGTGGTAGTCGACGTCGAGGATCGCGACTTTCTTGTGGCCTTGATCGAGGAATGCCTGGGCAGCGATGGCGGCGTTGTTGAGGTAGCAATAACCGCCCATCAAGTCGCTGGCGGCGTGATGTCCCGGTGGACGGCACAGGGCAAACGCACTGCGCGCACCGCGTTGGATCGCGGCCTGGGCGGTCAGCGCGACTTGCGCCGCGCTATACGCTGCTTGCCAGGTGCCGGCGGTGATCGGTGCGCCGCCGTCGAAGCTGTAATAACCGAGTTGGCCGTGCAGGCTTTTCGGGATGACCGTGCGCAGGGTGCGTGCCGGCCAGGTGTACGGCAGCAAATCGCCGTCGCGTTCAAACTCGGTCCAGCGCTGCCATGCGCCTTTGAAGAACGTCAGGTAGTCGTCGCTGTGGATGCGCTGGATCGGCCCCAGACCAAAATCCTGCGGCGCTTGCACCGGCCCCAGGCTGCGGGATTGAACGCGTGCCAGTACGTGGTCGGCCCGCGATGGCATTTCGAAGCAGGGCATCAGTTGCCCGTCCATCAATTCGCAGCGTCCGTGGTGCAGGTGGTGATCGTCCGAGTAAATCGTCAGCATTTTCTTGTTCTCCGCAGGCTGATTCGGTTGAACACAGTCTTGCGGCGTGCGGCGATTCAGAGAACGGCAGGAAAGGCCAAAAGGGGATCAATATGGCCAAAAGATCTGACCGAAATTCGCCCCTTGTTGGCGCGGCGACACCCCGGTTCGGGGCGACAAGATACTTACGCGCTTGGCGTGGCGCCTGCCTCTTCCGGGAAGTAGCGTTGCAGCACTTGCAGCATGTCGTCACGTTTGCGTTGTTTCAGCCAGAAACGCGTGACTTCCAGGTTGTCGCCCTTGCACTGATGACCGGCGCGAGGGTCGGCGCCTTTTTCCAGCATCAGCGTGAACAGTTCCAGCGTTTGTTGCTGGTAGACGACAGGGTCAACTCCGCTCAACCCGCTCGCTCGGGCCAAGCGCAGCAATGCCGGTTCGAGTACTTCTTCATTGCTGTTGCAGCGGCCTTCTCGATAACCCGCATTGAGTTGCACTCCGCTTTTGACCAGCAGTACAGCAGCGGGGTAGGCACCGCTTTCGATGGTCCGATAGAGCGCCGATTCCCCCTGTTTTTTATCTCGCAGGTCAAGGTTTTGAGGGTACTTGAGCAGCCAGGTGAAAAGGTCGGAATCCATCACCGTGGCGTGTTGCATCAGCACGGTTTCACCGTCGACATTGGTTTCGTCGATGGCGGCTCCCGCCTCAAGCAAGAATTGCAGGCGCCGGGCCTTCTCCGGGTCTTTGCTTTCGCGACGATCCTTGTTCAGCGCCTGCATCACCACGGGCTCGCTACCGTTGATACCCTGAGTTTTTGCACCGTGTTCCAGCAGCAAACGGGCGATTGCAAAGTTGGGCTTGTCCAGGGCATGAAGCAGCGCACTGCGCCCGTCTTCGCCTTGGGTGTCGGCAGGTATGCCGGTGTCCAGCAGACTGCGTACGCGGGTTTCATCCTGAGCGTCCACCGCTTGCAGCAGCGGCCATTGAGCCTTGCAGATTTTTGGGTCGCCTTGGGTGATGCTCAGTCTTTCCAGGACCCGCTGAGGAATACTCATGTTGCGCGCCAGGCGCAGGCCGCAGTAAATCCGGTAGTACTCCAGTGCTGGGGCCAGGCTGGTGGTGTACTCGGGAAATTTCTCATACCGGGACCAGTACAGGTCTGCCATGTTCAGATAGACCGGGATGCGTTGAGGATCGCGGCGGACGACTTCCTTGAACAAGTTCGTGGTGACCTTGTCCGGTTTGGTTGCACTTCGCCAGAACGCGATGTCATTGAGTAGCCCGGCAAAGTCTTTCTGGTCGGCACCGACAAGGCGAAAGTCAGTGTTGATAAACAACTCTTCGACATTCTTCAGGCCCGGGCCTTTGTCCTTGTCTTTACTCAGTTGCCGGTGCAGCTCGCGGAGGCGTTTCGCGCCGTCTTCGGCTACGTAGGGCTGGTCGGCCACGCTGAAGCTGAATAGCGTTTCCGGGACGTGGTACAGCATCGCCGGTCGCGCGGATTCGAGCGCCTTTAGCCAGGCGTCTGAAACCTGCGGGAGGGTCGCTTGCAACGCCTGGAACACCAGGTGCTGATCGTTTGAAAAGCGCCCGATAGCCAGTAGCGGCGTACCCGGTTGGCGGCTGTCGACCAGCAGGTAACGCCGGGTTTCCCAGCCGTTACGTCCACATTCAAATTTCAGTTCGTTCATTGCGATGCCGGGTGCCAACTCGATATGAGTGGCGCTAGGGCTCATGACAAGACCGTCCTGGTTCTTGGTGCAGTAGCGAAATTCTTCCGTCGTCATCAGCGGTATCGGGCCAAATTTATACGCACGCTCCCGATAATTTTCATCGCGATAAACGTTGAGGTAAAACAAACCGCGGTACTGACTGAGCAAGCCGACCAAGGGCGGCGACATGCCCGTCGCGCTCTCCGTGACGGCCGTGGGAACGATGATGGCCTTGTATTCAGGCGCATCAACCACGGCATGCGGGGGTAGCCCAAACCAGTCCAGTTCAATCGCTTGCGCCACCACGGGCAGGTTGAGTAGCAGGGCCAGCAAGGCAAAGCGTGTGCAGCGACGAGGAAGGGGCATCAAGCAGGAACACCGACAACATGATTGGGCTGCGTAATGTAGTTCAGCGTCGTCCACTGTGCCTACTTTATCTCAAGGCCTGAACTGGCTGGGCGCGACCCCACTCCAGCGCACAAAGGCATGGCGGAAACTCGCGGTTTCGCTGAAGCCCAGCGCCTCGGCGATGCGGTAAATCGGCAGTTGGTCTTCGTACAGCATCTGCTTGGCGCGCTCAAAGCGCAGTTCGTCGAGCAATTCCTGATAGCTGCACCCCAGATCCTTCAGGTGCCGACGCAGAGTTCGCGCCGAGCAGTTCATCTGCTCGGCCAACCCTTCAAGGCCTGGCGCGGCGTCGAGTTGGGCGGTGAGCAGTTGGCGGATCCGCCCCAGCCACGCCTGGCGTCCGGTGAATTCGGTGTTCTGCTTGCGACAGCGTTCGGCCATGGCCTGATGGGTGATGCTGTCGGCCAGCGGCAAGGGCTGGTCCAGCCAGTGTTTGTCGAAAGCGAAGGCGTTATCGGTGCCGTCAAAGCGCAGAGGGCAATCAAAGTGCGTCGCGTAGCTGGCCCGATAATCCGGTGCCGAATGTTCGAAACGGGCACCCAGCAGCGGCAGGGGATGACCGAGCAGGTCGTCGCAAATGACTTTCAGCGAGACCAGGCAGAACTCGGCGTTGAACACTGCCAGTGCCGGATTTTCCCGGTAATCGGCGGCGGCGAACCAGATGCGCTGGCCATCGTCCTCAAGGCTTAGCTCGAAAAGTGTTCCCAACAGCGCCGGATAGCGCAGTGCCAGGCGCAAGGCGTCACCGAAGGTGGCACTGGTGAGCAGGGCATAACCGAGAATGCCGTAGGACGAAACGTGCATCCGCCGGCCCAGTTCCAGGCCGATGTCACGCTTGAGCGCGACTGCGTTGGCGCAGACCTGCATTTCCTGATTGGTGGTGATTCGCGTGTCGGCGCGGCTCAGATCCGCGGCGCTGATGCCGCTGCCGGCCAGCAGCGCCTCACTTGAAAGCCCATCGGCCTTGAAGGCATTGAGCACCAGGGAAACGGCGTTGAGGGTGGTGAGGTGGGAGTGGAGCATGGGCGATTCCAGCCTTTGGGTGGCTGGAAGCGAGCAAGTTGTATGCCGGGTGTCATCAACCTGTAGGAGCAAGGCTTGCCCGCGATAGGGACGACGAGGTCTACCAGACACACAGCGTCATCGTTCATCGCGGGCAAGCCTTGTTCCCACAGGATCTGTGTGGTGTCAGCTAAGTTCGCCGCAAAGGTCGAGCTCTACAAGCCGTCGAACCTCTGCCGTGTCCAGATCTGCACCCAACAGCGCATGCAATTTGCCAAACGCGGCTTCACGGGTCATGCCGCCGCCAGACAACACGCCCACGCCACGCAAGCGACTGCCGGCCTCGTAGACATCCAGCTCAACCCCGCCTTCATGGCACTGGGTGATCGCGACCACCACGACCCCCTGATCCCGCGCGCGCGCAAGGCTGGCGAGAAACTCGGGGTTATCGCTCGGCCCGGTGCCGCTGCCGAAGCATTCCAGCACCAGACCCTGAATGCCGCTGTTCAGCACGCCATCGAGCTGTTCCGCGCCGATTCCGGGAAACAGTGGCAGCACGCCAACCTTGGCCAGTTGCTTGCTCTGACGGTACTCAAGCGCTGTCGGCAGGGCAGGTGCTTTGACGCCGCCGCCCTGGCGTTGCAGGCGAGCAAACGGGTGCCGACCGAAGCTGCGAATCTTCGCGCAACGGGTCGGGTCCAGTAGCTCTCCGTGGAAGTACAGCTGCACGCCCGGTGCCAGGCCTTGGCCGAGGGCGACAAGCGCACCGCCGAGGTTTTCCCAGGCATCGCTGTCAGGCACGCCGGCCGGCAGCATGGAACCGGTAAACAGCACCCGTGCGTGCAGGCCGAGCAATTGGAAACTCATGGCGGCGGCGCTGTAGGCCAGGGTGTCGGTGCCGTGCAGGATCAGCACGCTGTCGCAGCCGTCGACGTCGACCGCTTCGATGACCGCATCGCGCAGGCGCTGCCAGTAGGCCGGGGTCATGTTGGCGCTGTCGATCAGCGGGGTCATTTCTCGGAAGCGCCAGTTCGGCACCACCAGATCAGGCTGGCTGTGCAGGTAGTCGCGCATCCGGGCTTCAAAACCGGACGCCGGGGCCAGGCCGTTGGCGCTGGCTTGCATGCCAATGGTGCCACCGGTGTAGAGCACCATGACGTGCTGCGCAGCAGGATAAGTTGCGGGAATCATGTGGGGTCTCCTGAACGATGACAGCGTACGACCGAGCATGACGCCGGTCGCACGCTGTGTCACGTCGGGCGCAGGGGATGCGCCCGGTTTTAACCGATCAGCGTTGCGCTGCGGTCACGCCTTGCGGCTCGGCTTCAGATTTTGGAGCGGCGGCTGGCGGGTTGGCTGGCCAGGCTTTGAGGTCCAGGTCCAGGTCCGGGAATTTGCTGGAGTCGAACACTGGCGTCTTGATCCCGGCGCGGCGTTGAGCGTCGTAGTCATTCAGGATGCGCATGCCAACGTTGAACAGCAGGAACAAGGCGATCAGGTTCACGAACGCGAGCATTGTCATGGTGATGTCGGCGAAGGCGAACACGGTGCTCAGGTTTTCGATCGCACCCCAGAAGATCAACGCCAGTACCAATGCGCGGTAGCCGATCAGCACCTTGCGGTTTTCACCGACCAGGAAGCGCAGGTTGCTCTCGCCCAGGTAGTAGTTGTAGAGGATCGAGGTGAACACGAACAACGCCAGCGCGACGCTGATGAACATCCGGCCCCAATCACCGACTACGGCGGCCAGAGAGTTCTGGGTCAGGGCAATGCCGTCGCCTTCGAAGCCTGGTGTGTAGAAGCCCGACAGCAAGATCAGCAATGCAGTGCAGGTGCAGATCACGAAGGTGTCGAGGAACACGCTGAACGCCTGAACCACGCCTTGTGCGACCGGGTGCTCGACCGACGCCACGGCTGCGACGTTAGGCGCACTGCCCAGGCCGGCTTCGTTGGCGAACACGCCGCGCTTCACGCCCATGACGATGGCGCTGCCGATCAGGCCACCAAAGGCCTGGTCCAGACCGAATGCGCTCTTGACGATGGTCATCAGCATGCCCGGCACATGGTCGAATTGCAGCACGATCACGTAGATGGTCACGCCGATGTAGACCAGGGTCTTCACCGGTACCAGCAGGTCGGCCACTTTGGCGATCCGCTTGATCCCGCCGATAAACACCAGGCCCAACAGCACCGCCAGGCCCAGGCCGGTGTAGGTGGTGTTCAGGCCGAAGGCGTTATTGAGCGAGTGGGTCACGGCATGGGATTGCAGGCCGTTGAAGGCGAACCCGAAGGTCACCAGCAACAGGAATGCCATGATCATGCCCAACCAGCGCTTCTGCAGGCCGTGCTGGATGTAGTAGGACGGGCCGCCGCGGTACTGACCTTCGGAGTCGCAGCGCTTATAGAGCTGGCCGAGGGAGCATTCGAAGAAGCTGCTGGACATGCCGACCAGTGCGGTCACCCACATCCAGAACACTGCGCCTGGGCCACCGAGGGTCACGGCGATGCCGACACCCGCGATATTGCCTGCGCCGACGCGGCCGGCGAGGCTGAGCATCAGGGCCTGGAACGAGCTGAGTTGCTCGCTGCTGCTACGCAGGCTCTCTTTGAAGACCGAGAACATGTGTAAGAAGTGACGCAATTGGACGAAACGCGAGCGGATCGTGAAGTAGCTACCGAGCCCGACAATGAGCACGATCAGTACTTTCCCTGAGAGGAAGTCGTTGATGACTTCGAGCATGGAGTATTCCTCGCTGTTTTTTGTGTAGGCGATTGTGGGTGGTCGAAACATTGCGTTACACCGGTCTGTGCACGGCACAACGGATGGGGCGATGTTCGTCCTGGATCCATATCGCGGGTTTGTTATTAGTTCGGGTTTCGCATGGGTTTGGGTCTCGTTACCGACGACCGCTCACGCGAAGAGGGGCGGCACTATACCTATCAGTGCGGCGTCCGTCTGCACGGTTGTGGTGCGAACGATAAAACAAGGGGCTGCAAGATCAAAAAATCGCAGCCTTCGACAGCTCCTACGGGTGTACGTTGATCCCTGTGTAGGAGCTGCCGAAGGCTGCGATCTTGGCGGTATTGAAAACACACGACATGTTTGGAAAATCCGCAAAAGATTTAAAAAAAAGGGCCTGGAGAATGAACTCCAGGCCCTCAAAAGGTGAGAGGTGTCTAGTCCCTCGACCTGGTGAGCAGTAACTACAGCGTTAGGCTTTCAGTGGTACCAGACGCGGAGCAATCATGTTTTCCGGGCGCAGGATGTCGGCGAGCATGGCCTCATCCAGCAAGCCTTCTTCGCGCACCAGTTCCAGCACGCCGCGGCCGCTTTCAAGGGCGATACGGGCGATGCGGGTGGCGTTTTCATAGCCGATGTACGGGTTCAGCGCGGTGACCAGACCGATCGAGTGTTCGACCAGTTCACGGCAGCGGGCTTCGTTGGCAGTGATGCCGACGATGCAGTGCTCGCGCAGCATGTCCATGGCGCGTTGCAGCAGGCGGATCGAGTCGAAGATCTTGAAGGCGATCAACGGCTCCATCACGTTCAGTTGCAACTGGCCGCCTTCGGCCGCGATGGTCAGTGCCAGGTCGTTACCGATGATCTGGAAGGCCACCTGGTTAACGGCTTCAGGAATAACCGGGTTGACCTTGCCTGGCATGATCGAGCTGCCCGGCTGACGCGCTGGCAGGTTGATTTCGTTGATGCCGGTGCGTGGGCCGCTGGACAGCAGGCGCAAGTCGTTGCAGATCTTCGACAGCTTGACCGCGGTGCGCTTGAGCATGCCGGAGAACAGCACGAAGGCGCCCATGTCGGAAGTCGCTTCGATCAGGTCGGCGGCCGGTACCAGCGGTTGACCGCTGATCAGTGCCAGGCGCTGAACAGCCAGGTGCTGGTAACGCGGGTCGGCGTTGATGCCGGTACCAATCGCGGTGCCGCCCAGGTTCACTTCGGTCAGCAGTTCCGGTGCCAGTGTCTTCAGGCGTGCCAGGTCTTCGCTCAGGGTGGTGGCGAAGGCGCGGAATTCCTGGCCAAGGGTCATCGGCACGGCGTCTTGCAGCTGGGTACGACCCATCTTCAGAACGTGGCTGAATTCTTCACCTTTGGCAGCGAACGACTGGATCAGGCTGTCGAGGCTGGCGAGCAGGGCGTCGTGACCCAACAGCAGACCCAGACGGATGGCCGTCGGGTAGGCGTCGTTGGTCGACTGGGCCATGTTCACGTCGTTGTTCGGGTGCAGGTATTGGTATTCGCCCTTGCTGTGGCCCATGGCCTCCAGCGCGATGTTGGCGATGACTTCGTTGGCATTCATGTTGGTTGAAGTGCCAGCGCCGCCTTGAATCATGTCCACCACGAACTCTTCGTGGAAATCGCCGCGGATCAGACGGGCACACGCTTCGCTGATGGCAGCGTGCTTGACGTCGCTCAGGTGACCCAGCTCGCGGTTGGCGTCAGCAGCAGCCTGCTTGACCATTGCCAGACCCACAACCAGTTTCGGGTAATGCGAAATCGGAACGCCGGAGAGACGGAAGTTGTTCACCGCTCGCAGGGTCTGGATGCCGTAATACGCTTGAGCTGGTACTTCGAGTACGCCAAGCAGGTCTTTTTCTGTGCGGAAAGATGCAGCGGAGGACATGATAGAAATCATCTCGATATGGACCCGGTCTATGCCGGAACGCTGCGAATGCTAGGCTTGTGGAAAATTTTGGGCCAATGCTGTTAAGCACTGCCCTATGCACATTCGGCATAATACCCGTGTGACGCCGTGTATACGGCAAGCGTGTGACCTAAATTGGTGCGTGTCCGGGAGGGCGTGATGAATCTGGAAAGCAAATGGCTCGAGGACTTTAGTGCCCTGGCCGCCACCCGCAGCTTTTCGCAGGCCGCCGAACGGCGCTTTGTGACTCAGCCGGCATTCAGTCGGCGGATCCGCAGCCTCGAAGCCGCGCTGGGGCTGACTCTGGTCAATCGCTCGCGCACGCCCATCGAACTGACGGCGGCGGGGCAGTTGTTTCTGGTCACGGCGCGTACGGTGGTCGAGCAACTCGGCGAAGTGCTGCGGCATTTGCATCACCTCGAAGGCGGGCAGGGCGAAGTGATGCAAGTCGCTGCCGCTCACTCCCTGGCCCTGGGTTTCTTTCCGCGCTGGATCGCGCAATTGCGCAATGAAGGCCTGAACATTGCGACGCGGCTGGTGGCGACCAACGTCGGCGACGCCGTGCACGCGTTGCGCGAAGGCGGCTGCGATCTGATGCTGGCGTTTTATGACCCGGATGCGGCCATGCAAATGGACCCGGAGATTTTCCCGTCACTGCACCTGGGCGACACCGAAATGCTCCCGGTTTGTGCGGCCGATGCGGATGGCAAGCCGCTGTTTGACCTCGAAGGCGAGGCCAGCGTGCCGCTGTTGGCTTACAGCGCCGGGGCTTTTCTCGGGCGTTCGGTGAACATGCTGCTGCGCCAGCGCGCGCTGCGTTTCACCACCATTTATGAAACCGCCATGGCCGACAGCCTGAAAAGCATGGCGCTGGAAGGGCTGGGCATTGCCTGGGTGCCGCAGCTCAGCGTGCGTGCCGAACTGGCGCGCGGTGAGCTGGTGGTCTGCGGCGGCCCGCAATGGCACGTGCCACTGGAAATTCGTTTGTACCGCTGCGCGCTGGTACGCAAGGCCAACGTAAGGCTGTTGTGGCGCAAGCTGGAAGGCAGCGCCGCGCAAACCCCTTGAGACTCTGAAGATTCAGTGTGGGATTCGTGTTGTATTGGATTGACCTTCAAGTCAATAAAACCGGTACTTTGCGCCGTATGACAGATGGTCGCGCGGGGGGCTGTTTATCTGCTTCATTGAGGTATACTGCGCGGCCTTCGGCCGGTTCGTCTGGCCATAATTCGTACAACAAGCCACGCATTTGCGTGGCTTGTTGTTTTTTGACGCGCCTGCGGGCGCCCAGAGAGAAGAGGCACGACGATGAGCGCACTGGTTGGCGTGATCATGGGCTCCAAGTCCGATTGGTCCACCCTTAGCCACACCGCCGATATGCTGGAAAAGCTCGGCATCCCTTACGAGGTGAAAGTGGTCTCTGCCCACCGCACCCCGGACCTGCTGTTCCAGTACGCCGAAGAGGCCGAGGCCCGTGGCATCGAGGTGATTATCGCCGGTGCCGGCGGCGCGGCCCACTTGCCTGGCATGTGTGCGGCCAAGACCCACCTGCCGGTGCTGGGCGTGCCGGTGCAGTCGTCGATGCTTTCGGGCGTCGATTCGCTGCTGTCGATCGTGCAGATGCCTGCGGGCATCCCGGTCGCTACCCTGGCCATCGGCAAGGCCGGCGCGATCAACGCAGCCCTGCTCTCGGCGAGTATCCTGGGCGCCAAGCACCCGCAATTCCACGCGGTGCTGAAAACCTTCCGTGCTGAGCAGACAGACAGCGTCCTGGACAATCCAGACCCACGCATCGCCTGAGGTTGTTGACGATGAAGATCGGTGTAATCGGTGGCGGCCAGTTGGGTCGCATGTTGGCCCTGGCAGGTACGCCGCTGGGAATGAACTTCGCTTTTCTGGACCCCGCGCCGGATGCCTGCGCAGCTGCGCTGGGTGAGCACCTGCGGGCCGATTACGGCGATCAGGATCACCTGCGCCAGTTGGCCGATGAAGTCGACCTGGTGACCTTCGAGTTCGAAAGTGTCCCTGCCGAAACCGTGGCCTTCCTGTCGCAATTCGTTCCGGTTTACCCGAGTGCCGAAGCGCTGCGCATTGCCCGTGATCGCTGGTTCGAAAAGAGCCTGTTCAAGGACCTGGGCATTCCGACGCCGGCTTTCGCCGATATCCACTCGCAAGCCGACCTGGAGGCTGCGGTAGCCACCATCGGCCTGCCCGCCGTGTTGAAAACCCGCACCCTGGGTTACGACGGCAAAGGCCAGAAAGTTCTGCGCACGCCGGCCGATGTGCTCGGTACGTTCGCCGAGCTGGGCAGCGTGGCCTGTTTGCTGGAAGGCTTTGTGCCGTTCACCGGTGAAGTGTCGCTGATCGCCGTGCGCGCTCGCGATGGTGAAACGAAGTTCTACCCGCTGGTCCATAACACCCACGACAGCGGCATTCTCAAGTTGTCCGTGGCCAGCACCGACCATCCCTTGCAAGCCCTGGCCGAGGATTACTCCAGCCGCGTGCTCAAGCAGCTGGATTACGTCGGCGTGATGGCGTTCGAGTTCTTTGAAGTCGACGGTGGCCTCAAGGCCAACGAAATCGCCCCGCGCGTACACAACTCTGGCCACTGGACTACTGAAGGCGCCGAGTGCAGCCAGTTCGAAAACCACCTGCGCGCCGTTGCCGGCCTGCCGCTGGGTTCGACCGCCAAGGTCGGCGAGAGTGCGATGCTCAATTTCATCGGTGTGGTACCGCCGGTGGAGAAGGTCATTGCCATCGCCGATTGCCATCTGCACCACTACGGCAAGGCGTTCAAGGTCGGCCGCAAGGTCGGTCATGCCAACCTGCGTTGCGCCGACAGGGAGACGCTTGCGCAGCAGATCCTCAAGGTCGAAGCGCTGATTGCCGAGTAGTTTCATCTGGCAGCGACGGAACCTTCGGTCGCCGCCGATCTCTGATGGCAGGATGCCAAAGTCTGGCTAGGCTTTGGCATACCCACATCATTCAGAGGGAAACGCCATGCACATTATTGGAACCATCTTCATCGGATTGATCGTTGGCCTGCTGGCTCGTTTCCTGAAACCGGGTGACGACAACATGGGCTGGATCATGACCATCCTGCTTGGCATCGGCGGTTCGCTGGCGGCCACGTACGGCGGCCAGGCGCTGGGTATCTATCAGGCTGGCCAAGGTGCGGGCTTCATCGGTGCACTGGTGGGCGCGATTGTTTTGCTGGTGATCTACGGTCTGATCAAGAAAAACACCTGATTCAAGCGACAAAGCCCTCTCTGCCGCATGGGCAGAGAGGGCTAGAATGCTCGACGATTTACTGACTCCCCTTTGCCGAGCACATTTCATGCGCCGTCTTCTGCTGACTCTCTTATTGCTGGGCACTGGCCTGGCTCATGCCGGCGAACTGCCGGAAACCGACTGGCTCGAACTGATGCCCAAGTCGGATCAAAAAGCCCTTGAGGCCATGCCTGAAATCGACCACAACTCGCCCGAAGCCAACGGCACCTTTACCGACAAGGGTGGCTTGAAGCAGAGCAAGGGCTTGCCGGCGGTGATGTATTCGACCAAGACCGTGGCGTCGATGAACGACAAGAACATCCGCATCGGCGGGTATCCCGTGCCTTTGGAAACCGATGCCAAGGGTCGCAGCACGCTGTTCTTCCTGGTGCCGTACCCGGGCGCCTGCATCCACGTGCCGCCACCGCCGCCTAACCAGTTGGTGCTGGTGCGCTATCCGAAGGGCTTGAAGCTGGACGATATCTACACACCGCTGTGGGTCACCGGCACGCTGAAGATCGAGAAGGTCAACAACGACCTGGCCGATGCGGCGTATGCACTGGATGCGGCGAAAGTGCGGGCGGTCAAAGAGTCGGATTTGTAAGGTCTGGAGTTCTGCACAAGACTTGTGGCGAGGGAGCTTGCTCCCGCTGGACTGCGCAGCAGTCCCAACACCAGCAATCGAGTTCTGACAGGCAGAACCCATTGCCTGGTTTTACGACCGCTTCGCGGCCGAGCGGGAGCAAGCTCCCTCGCCACAGTTGATCGCAGTGTTGCTTAAAGAGTTTTGCTGGCGATGCTCACGCCCAGCGTATGACTCGCCCCCGGTGCCAGGGTCACGATGTCATCCATCACGTTGGCCGTTTCGATGCACAGCATGCGCTGCCAGCCGTCGTCGGCCATGTCACTGAACTGCGCCGCGCGCGCAATCCACGGGTTCCAGATTACTGTCGAGCGCGAGCCGCTGCTGGTCAGCTCGATGCGCCGTTCCCAGGCAGGATCGACGATGCTCAATTGCGCCGGTGTATTCAGGTAGATCCGGTCAGTCTCCCCGGCAAAACGCAGGTCGCCGGTCTGAGTCACGGTTTTCCAGTTATCCAGGGTTTCGATGTAGCTCAGCCCGTCCAGGCCTTCGACGTGCACATTGCGTACATCGCTGACGGCGTAGTAGCTGTGCAGCGCCTGGCTGATGGTGACGGGCGTACTGCCCTGGTTTTGGCTGGTCAGGTTGATATGCAGTTGCTCATCCAGGCGAATGCTCAGTTTCAGATCCACCGCATACGGCCAACCCGGCAAGCCGCCTTCGAGGTAGGGCAGGACGAACTCGACCTTCAGGCTCTCGCCTTCGGCTTCAATGGCGCCCAGTTCCCAGTCCATCGCTCGCACTAAACCGTGGGCGGTCGGCGGTTCGTTGCTGACGCGCATTGCCTGAACGCTCGGCGGATTGCGGTCCAGGTTGCCAAACCACGGCCAGCACACGGGAACACCGGCGCGGATGCTTTTGCCGGTTTTGAACACCGCCTCATCGTTGAGCCAGATCAGCGGCGGTTGCCCGGCCAGTTGATAACTGAGGATGTGCGCGCCTTGCTGGGCCACCAGCAATTCAGCCTGACCGTGGCGGATGCGCCAGCAGTTCAGTTCATCCAGTTTCACGGCTTCAACGTTGGGAGTCGGCATGTTGCACATCTCGTTCAGGATCAATGACGTCAATGGACCGTAAAACGGCCGCCGGGTTTAACGCTCGCCCGGTTTAACGAGCTCTGGGCGGAACCGAGCGGGTGCGGCCGCTGCCATCGATGGCGACGAACACGAACACCGCCTCAGTGACTTTACGCCATTCGCTGGAGAGTGGATCGTCGCTCCAGACCTCGACCATCATCTTGATCGAGCTGCGGCCGATTTCCGTTGCCTGAGTATAGAAGGACAGCTGCGCGCCCACGGCGACCGGCACCAGGAAGGCCATGCGATCGATCGCCACGGTGGCGACGCGTCCGCCCGCGACCTTGCTGGCCATCGCCGTACCGGCCAAATCCATCTGAGACACCAGCCAGCCGCCGAAAATATCGCCAAAGCCGTTGGTTTCGCGGGGAAGCGCGGTGATTTGCAGGGCCAGATCGCCTTGCGGAATAGGATCTTCTTGTTCGAGCTCTATCATGCCGAGGGTGCCTCTGAGCCGTGACTCTTGGAATATGTAGCGGGTGAATAGCCGTCTTGGGAAAAACGATTCAGCCCCGAACATACTACGTTCGTCACGTTTTCCATAAGGCGCGCTAAAGGGAAACTCTGCGAAACCGGCTGACAAAGGCCAACGACGTTTTCGCACAGCAACCCCTTACAAAGTGTTGCACGGTTGCGAGTATATCGGTCGGTAGACTCCGAGACGACCATCGGGTTCTCATTTTGACTGCCAAATACGCGCTTTCCTGTGCTTTTTCGAACAATTTGCTATCGTGCCGAACCTGCCCAAGCCCCTGCCAGCGTTGTTGGGGTTGCGGATCTGACTATAAGAGAAGCCCTTGCCATGACCACAGCGCCATCGAGCATCGCGACACCCGCGCAACCTGCGCGCCCCTTGACCGGTAACGACTACAAGACACTGTCGCTTTCCGCCTTGGGCGGCGCGCTGGAGTTTTACGACTTCATCATCTTCGTGTTCTTCGCCACGGTGGTTGGCAAGTTGTTCTTCCCGGCGGACATGCCCGAGTGGCTGCGGCTGATGCAGACCTTCGGCATCTTTGCCGCCGGTTACCTGGCGCGACCACTGGGCGGCATCGTCATGGCGCACTTCGGCGACCTGCTGGGGCGCAAGAAAATGTTCACCCTGAGCATTTTCATGATGGCCGTACCGACGCTGATCATGGGCTTGCTGCCGACATACGCGCAGATCGGCCTGTGGGCGCCGATCCTGTTGCTGCTGATGCGAGTGATCCAGGGCGCGGCGATTGGCGGTGAAGTGCCGGGGGCCTGGGTATTCGTTTCCGAACACGTGCCCCAGCGGCACATCGGCTACGCTTGCGGCACGCTGACGTGCGGCTTGACTGCCGGCATCCTGCTCGGCTCGCTGGTCGCCACCGCAATCAACAGCCTCTACACCACTGAGCAAGTGGCTGATTACGCCTGGCGGATCCCGTTCCTGCTCGGCGGTGTGTTTGGTCTGTTCTCGGTCTACCTGCGCCGCTGGCTGCACGAAACCCCGGTGTTCGCCGAGCTGCAACTGCGCAAGGCGCTGGCCGAAGAAGTGCCGTTGCGTGCGGTACTGCGTGACCATCGCGGCGCCATCGCCATCTCGATGCTGCTGACCTGGCTACTGTCGGCCGGGATCATCGTGGTGATTCTGATGACCCCGACCGTGCTGCAAACCATTTATCACTTCTCGGCCACGACCGCGCTGCAAGCCAATAGCGTGGCCATCGTGTGCCTGAGCCTGGGTTGTGTGATCTCCGGCGCGTTGGCGGATCGCTTCGGCGCTGGCCGGGTGTTCGTGTTTGGCAGCGCAGCGCTGCTGGCGACGTCCTGGACCTTCTACCACAGCCTGCTCGATCACCCCGACTGGCTATTCCCCCTGTACGCGCTGACCGGCCTGTTCGTCGGCACCATCGGCGCGGTGCCATTCGTGATGGTCAAGGCGTTCCCGGCCGTGGTGCGCTTTAGCGGCCTGTCGTTTTCCTACAACCTGGCTTACGCGATCTTCGGCGGCCTGACCCCGATGGTCGTCACCCTGCTGCTCAAGGAAAGCCCGATGGGGCCTGCCTACTATGTGGCAATCATCTGCAGCATTGGCATCCTGGTGGGTGGTTACCTCTGGAAGAACAACCGTTGATTCATTGAATCAAAAGATCGCAGTCCCCCTCACACCCCTTTGCGGGTGTACCCCAAAGGCCGGTATTCCTAGGGAATGCTGGCCTTTCATCTAATTGTCATATTCAGGTCATAGAGTGTTCACACGGCCTGCCGATACTTGGCCCCGACTTAACACACCCTATTTGCTAGGAGTAAGGCATGAAACTGAAGCGTTTGATGGCGGCAATGACGTTTGTCGCTGCTGGCGTTGCAACTGCCAACGCGGTAGCCGCTGGTGTAGACCCAGCCATCCCGGCTTATACCAAAGCCACTGGTGTTTCGGGCAACCTGTCCAGCGTCGGTTCCGATACCCTGGCCAACCTCATGACCCTGTGGGCTGAGAACTACAAAAAAGAATACCCGAACGTAAACATCCAGATTCAGGCCGCTGGCTCCGCCACCGCGCCACCTGCGTTGACCGAAGGCACCTCCAACCTGGGCCCGATGAGCCGCAAGATGAAGGACACCGAACTGGCGGCCTTCGAGCAGAAGTACGGCTACAAGCCAACCGCTATCCCGGTTGCCGTGGATGCCCTGGCCGTGTTCGTGCACAAGGACAACCCGATCCAGCACCTGACCATGGAACAAGTCGACGCGATCTTCTCCTCGACTCGTCTGTGCGGCGCTAAAGCAGAAGTCAAAACCTGGGGTGACCTGGGCGTGACCGGCGACCTGGCCAACAAGCCGGTTCAACTGTTCGGCCGTAACTCGGTATCCGGCACGTACGGCTACTTCAAAGAAGAAGCCCTGTGCAAAGGCGACTACAAGCCAAACGTCAACGAACAACCAGGCTCGGCTTCGGTCGTGCAATCGATCAGCTCTTCGCTGAACGGTATCGGTTACTCGGGCATCGGCTACAAAACCGCTAGCGTGAAGACTGTGGCTCTGGCCAAGAAAGGCAGCACTGACTACATCGCTGACAGCGAAGAAAACGCCCTGAACGGCAAATACCCGCTGTCGCGTTTCCTCTACGTTTACGTCAACAAAGCCCCGAACAAGCCTCTGGCCCCGCTGGAAGCCGAGTTCGTGAAACTGGTTCTGTCCAAACAGGGCCAGGAAGTTGTCGTGAAAGACGGCTACATCCCACTGCCAGCCAAAGTTGCCGCCAAGGCACTGGCTGACCTGGGCCTGCAAGAGGGCGGCGCTGAAGTCGCAAAAAAGTAAAACCCTAGGTCCGGGGTTCGCCCCGGACCCGTAGGAGCAAGGCTTGCCCGCGATGGCGTCAGCACATTCAACAAGGATGTGACCGACAAACCGCAATCGCGAGCAAGCTTTGCTCCTACAAATGCCGGTAAATACCGGCCTCAATTTTCCAGTCCGCTGCCAGTTCACACGGGCGGCGGATTTGTTGCGTCACTGCATTGTCATCTTTCTGTCATACAGGATCGCTAGGGTGTGCGCATGAATGATCTGGCCAATTCCACCATGACTACCAATCCCCCCAAGCGAATTGACTTCAATACGCCTGAGCTCCAACGCAAGCGCCGCATCCGCGCGCTCAAAGACCGCCTGACCCGCTGGTACGTGCTCGTCGGCGGCCTCGCCGTACTCGGCGCGATCACGCTGATCTTCTTCTTCCTTGGCTACGTCGTTGCGCCACTGTTTCAGGGCGCTAACCTGACCGCCAAAGACGCGATCACCCCGGCCTGGATGCAAGACGCCGGCAAACCGCTGATGATCTCCCTCGAAGAACAGAACCAGGTCGCCATGCGGGTTTCCGACAAGGGCCAGGCGCTGTTTTTTGATGTCGACAGTGGCGCCGAGCTAAGCCGCATTGACCTGCCGATTCCGGCCGGCACCAGCGTAACCGCCATTGGTAAAGACCAGCCCGGCCATCCGCTGGTCGTCGTGGGCTTGTCCAACGGTCAGGCGCTGGTGTTCCGCCACACCTATAAAGTCAGTTACCCGGAAGGCAAGAAAACCATCTCGCCGGCCATCGAATTCCCGTATGGCGAAACGCCGATCGCACTGAACGAGCAGGGCGGCGCCCTGGAGCACGTCAGCCTCAATGCGACCGACTCGACCCTGCTGCTCGCCGGCTCTACCGGTTCGCAATTGCATGTGCTGTCGCTGAGCAGCGAAGAAAACATGATGACCGGTGAGGTCACCAACGAGCAGAAGCGCATTGAACTGCCGCAAATGACCGAGCCGGTGAAGAACATCTTCGTCGACCCGCGTCAGCAGTGGCTGTACGTGGTCAACGGTCGTGCCCAGGCCGACGTCTTCAGCCTGAGCGACAAGAGCCTCAACGGTCGCTACAAACTGCTGGATGACGGCGAAGCGCAAGTGACCGCCAGTACTCAACTGGTGGGCGGCATCTCGCTGATCATCGGCGACTCCAAGGGTGGTCTGGCCCAGTGGTTCATGGCTCGCGATACCGATGGCGAGCAACGGCTGAAACAGATCCGCACCTTCCAGATGGGCACCACGCCGATCGTTGAAATCACCGCCGAAGAGCGTCGCAAAGGCTTCGTCGCCCTCGACACTGCCGGCAAGCTCGGGGTGTTCCACAGCACCGCTCACCGCACCTTGCTGGTGAACCAGGTGGTGGATGGTGCGGGCCTCTTCGGCCTGTCGCCGCGTGCCAACCGGATCATTGTGGAGCAGGGCGGCAAGCTGCAACCGCTGCTGCTCGACAACCCGCACCCGGAAGTTTCGTGGAGCGCGCTGTGGAGCAAGGTCTGGTACGAAAACTACGACGAGCCTAAATACGTCTGGCAATCGACCGCGGCCAACACCGACTTCGAACCCAAGATGAGCCTTTCGCCACTGACCTTCGGTACGCTGAAAGCCGCGTTCTACGCGATGCTGCTGGCCGCACCGCTGGCGGTCGCTGCGGCGATCTACACCGCTTACTTCATGGCGCCGGGCATGCGCCGCAAGGTCAAGCCGGTGATCGAATTGATGGAGGCGATGCCGACGGTGATCCTCGGCTTCTTCGCCGGCCTGTTCCTCGCACCGTATGTGGAAGGGCACTTGCCGGGCATCTTCAGCCTGTTGATGCTCTTGCCGATCGGCATTCTGGTAGCCGGCTTCATCTTCAGTCGCCTGCCCGAGTCGATTCGCCTGAAAGTGCCGGACGGCTGGGAAAGCGCGATCCTGATCCCGGTGATTCTGTTTGTGGGCTGGTTGTCGCTGTTCATGAGCCCGTACATGGAAGCGTGGTTCTTCGGCGGCGACATGCGCATGTGGATCTCCCACGACCTGGGCATCACCTACGACCAGCGCAACGCACTGGTCGTCGGCCTGGCCATGGGCTTTGCGGTGATCCCAAACATCTACTCGATCGCCGAAGACGCCGTATTCAGCGTGCCGCGCGGCCTGACGCTGGGCTCCCTGGCCCTCGGCGCCACGCCATGGCAGACCATGACTCGCGTGGTGATCCTGACCGCCAGCCCGGGCATTTTCTCGGCACTGATGATCGGCATGGGCCGTGCGGTCGGGGAAACCATGATCGTGTTGATGGCCACCGGTAACACCCCGGTCATGGAAATGAACCTGTTCGAAGGTCTGCGCACCCTGGCCGCCAACGTCGCGGTAGAGATGCCCGAATCGGAAGTCGGCGGCAGTCACTACCGCGTGTTGTTCCTGTCGGCGCTGGTGCTGTTGCTGTTCACCTTCATCATGAACACCCTCGCGGAGCTGATCCGTCAGCGTCTGCGCAAGAAATACTCGTCGCTTTAAGAAAGGTAGAAGTCTGTGAAACAGAACTCCCTGAAAGGATGGTTCAAGAGCGGCGCCCCCGGCGTCTGGATCAGCGGTGGCGCGGTGTCCATCGCGGTCATCATGACCATTGGTTTGCTGGCGGTGATTGCCGTGCGCGGTCTGGGCCACTTCTGGCCGGCAGACCTGATGCACGCCAGTTACAACGTGCCGGGCCAGGCCAATCATGTCGTCATCGGCGAAGTGGTGCAGAAGGAAGAAGTGCCGCGTGAGCGTCTGAAAACCGCAGGTTTGCCTGTGCCGGACCAAGGTCCGGAATTCATGACCCGCGAGCTGATCAAGGTCGGTAACCGTGACATCAACGGCAATGACTTCACCTGGATCGTCGGCGAGTGGCTGACCGACCAGAGCACGCCGCGCGAACTGATGACCATCGAGCGCCGTGAGTGGGGCAACTTCTACGGCTACCTGCTCAACGTCAAACAGGACGGCAAGGTCATCGCTGAAGGCGAAGCGGCCTGGCCGGAGCTGCAAGCGCGGGTGGACCGCGTCAACAAGCTCGCGGCACAACTCAAAAGCCTCGAAAAAACCGACATCGGCGCGATCAACGCAGGCCTTGAGCGGATTCGCCTGCACGGCCGCAAGCTGGAGCTTGAAGGCAAGCTCGATCCGACCGCGCAAGCCGACATGGACACTGAGCGCGCTGAGCTGAACGCTCGTTATAAAGACGTCGAGGCACGCCTGAGCGACCTGCACGCGCAGTTCAACCGCGACAGCCTGACCGCTCGCGATGCCAACGGCAAAGAAGTTGAAATCGGCATCGGCAAAGTGGTTCATGCCTACCAGCCGAACGCCATGAGCTACCTGACCAAGCTGGGTTTCTACTTCAACAAGGTCTGGGAATTCCTCAGCGACGACCCGCGTGAAGCCAACACCGAAGGCGGGATCTTCCCGGCGATCTTCGGTACCGTGATGATGACCCTGATCATGGCGATGATCGTTACTCCATTCGGCGTACTGGCAGCGGTCTACCTGCGTGAATATGCACGCCAGGGGCCGATGACCCGCTTGATCCGCATCGCGGTGAACAACCTGGCGGGCGTTCCGGCGATCGTTTACGGCGTGTTCGGTCTAGGCTTCTTCGTTTATGTACTCGGCGGCTCGGTTGACCGTTTGTTCTTCCCTGAAGCCTTGCCGGCGCCGACGTTCGGTACGCCGGGCCTGCTCTGGGCCTCGCTGACCCTGGCGCTGCTGGCGGTGCCGGTGGTGATCGTGGCCACCGAAGAAGGCCTGGCGCGGATTCCTCGCACCGTGCGTGAAGGCTCGTTGGCCCTCGGCGCGACCAAGGCTGAAACCTTGTGGAAGATCGTGCTGCCGATGGCCAGCCCGGCGATGATGACCGGGATGATCCTCGCCGTGGCTCGCGCCGCCGGTGAAGTGGCGCCGCTGATGCTCGTGGGTGTGGTGAAACTGGCGCCGTCGCTGCCGGTGGACGGCAACTACCCGTACTTGCACCTCGACCAGAAAATCATGCACCTGGGCTTCCACATTTATGACGTCGGCTTCCAGAGCCCGAACGTCGAAGCCGCACGGCCGCTGGTGTACGCCACGGCGCTGCTGCTGGTGCTGGTGATCGCCACGCTCAACCTGTCGGCAGTGTGGATCCGTAACCACCTGCGCGAGAAATACAAAGCTTTGGATAGCTAATCACCACCGACCCTGTAGGAGCAAAGCTTGCTCGCGATGGCATCACCGCGTTGAACCGGTTAACACTCACCGGCCCCATCGCAGGCAAGCCTTGCTCCTACAAAGAATTGCGTAATCGCAGGCCAGGCCTGCGGTCAACCGAACCGAATTTGTTAGCACAGGGAGTTTCCCATGCAGCACGAAACACACACCCACGGCATCAACATGTCGGCCCTGGGTCGCGACAAACAGAGCCTGAACCTGGCACAGGAAACCGTGGCCATCGAAGTGCCGAGCCTGAGCCTGTTCTACGGCGACAAACAAGCGCTGTTCGACGTCAGCATGAACATTCCCAAGCAGCGCGTGACCGCGTTCATCGGCCCGTCCGGTTGCGGTAAGTCAACGCTGCTGCGCACCTTCAACCGGATGAACGATCTGGTCGATGGCTGCCGTGTCGAAGGTGAGATCAACCTCTACGGCAACAACATCTACCGCAAGGGCGAAGACGTGGCCGAACTGCGTCGTCGCGTCGGCATGGTGTTCCAGAAGCCGAACCCGTTCCCGAAAACCATCTATGAAAACGTGGTCTACGGCCTGCGTATTCAGGGCATCAACAAAAAGCGTGTGCTCGACGAAGCCGTCGAATGGGCATTGAAAGGCGCGGCACTCTGGGATGAAGTGAAAGACCGTCTGCACGAGTCGGCCCTGGGCTTGTCCGGTGGTCAGCAGCAACGTCTGGTGATCGCTCGTACCATCGCGGTCGAGCCGGAAGTGCTGCTGCTCGACGAACCGTGTTCGGCACTCGACCCGATCTCGACGCTGAAAGTCGAAGAGCTGATCTACGAACTGAAATCCAAGTTCACCATTGTCATCGTGACCCACAACATGCAACAGGCCGCGCGGGTTTCCGACTACACGGCGTTCATGTACATGGGCAAACTGGTGGAATTCGGCGACACCGATACCCTGTTCACCAATCCGGCGAAGAAGCAGACCGAAGACTACATTACCGGTCGTTATGGCTAGGATGCCGATAGCGTTGCTCGCTTAACCATCGCTGCGGTAGACCGCACCTTACCGGACGCTCCAAGGACGCCAACATGATTAGTAAAGAAGGCCTTACCCACCACATCTCCCAGCAGTTCAACGCTGAGCTCGAGGAAGTGCGCAGCCACCTCCTGGCCATGGGCGGGCTGGTCGAAAAGCAGGTCAATGACGCGGTCACTGCACTGATCGAAGCGGACTCGGGCCTGGCCCAGCAAGTGCGCGAGATCGACGACCAGATCAACCAGATGGAACGCAACATCGACGAAGAATGCCTGCGCATTCTGGCCCGTCGTCAGCCGGCTGCGTCCGACTTGCGGTTGATCATCAGCATCTCCAAGTCGGTCATCGACCTGGAACGCATCGGCGATGAAGCGACCAAAATCGCCCGTCGTGCCATCCAGCTGTGCGAAGAAGGCGAGGCCCCGCGCGGTTATGTCGAAGTTCGGCACATCGGCGACCAGGTGCGCAACATGGTTCGCGACGCACTGGATGCCTTCGCTCGCTTCGACGCCGAGCTGGCGCTGTCGGTGGCCCAGTACGACAAGGTCATCGACCGTGAATACAAGACCGCCCTGCGCGAACTGGCGACCTACATGATGGAAGATCCGCGTTCTATCACGCGGGTCTTGAGCATTATTTGGGTGCTGCGCTCGCTGGAGCGGATTGGCGACCACGCCCGCAATATTTCCGAGTTGGTGATTTACCTGGTGCGCGGTACCGATGTCCGTCACCTGGGCCTCAAGCGCATGAAGGAAGAAGTTGAAGGCACAAGTGCCGAAAGCGCTAATGTTCCGGGCAAAGCTGACGATAAGTAAGATTGCCCAAGTAAAGCGCCCGGCCTTGTGGTCGGGCGTTTTTGTTTGTGTGGCTTTCGAATTGAAACGCCGAATGAAAAAGCAGCACCCGCGAACGAAAAGTCCCGGCGTGACTGAAGAGTTTTGGCAAAGTGCCATCAGCCAGCGTTATGCTTGCCGGGATTTCTATAGGGGTGTTGGATGAGCAAGATCAGTGTGTTGGTCGTGGACGATGCGTCGTTTATTCGCGACCTGGTAAAGAAGTGCCTGCGCAACTACTTCCCGGGTATCCGGACCGAAGATGCCGTCAACGGCAAAAAGGCCCAGGCCATGCTGGCCAAGGAAGCATTCGACCTGGTCCTGTGCGACTGGGAAATGCCGGAAATGTCTGGCCTCGAACTGCTCACCTGGTGCCGTGAGCAGGACAATCTCAAGAGCATGCCGTTTGTCATGGTTACCAGCCGTGGCGACAAGGAAAACGTGGTTCAGGCGATCCAGGCAGGCGTTTCCGGCTATGTCAGCAAACCGTTCACCAACGAGCAGCTGTTGACCAAGGTCAAGCAGGCGTTGAACAAGGTCGGCAAACTCGACACCTTGATGAACAGCGCACCCACCAAGATGAATTCGGCGTTCGGCAACGACTCCCTCAGCGCGCTCACGGGCGGCAAGGCTGCGGTCGTCGCCCCAGCAGCGGCTGCGGTCAATCCGTTCGCCAAGCCCGCCGCCGCCACACCGGCCGCCGCTGCCGCGCCTTCTCGCGGTCTGCTCAACAGCCCGCCGGTCAAGGCACCAGCGGCGTCCGCGGCCCCGGCCGGTGGTCGTGGCCAAGGTCAACTACGCCTGCCCAGTGGTACTCAGCCCTGCGTCATCAAAGCGTTGAGCATCAAGGAAGCCTTGTTGGTGGTTAAGCGCACCGACACCCTGCCGCAAGTGCTCGACAGCGCCGTGCTCGACCTGGAGCAGGGCGACAACGCCGAAGTCGCACGCCTGAATGGCTACTTGCACGCCATCGTCGCTCACGAGCCGAAACCCGACAGCGACTGGCTGCAACTGACCTTCCGCTTCGTCGACCAGGACGCGCAAAAGCTCGACTACATCTCCCGCCTGATCGCCCGCGGCACGGCGCAGAAGCATTTCGTACCGGGCGCGTAAGTACCTCACCTCTCTGATCGTTCCCATACAGAGCGTGGGAACGATCATCACAGCCCCACTTCCTCGGACATTTCCTTCAAGTTGTAGCGGTGTTCGGTAACTAGTCCGGCCAGTGGTTCGCGGCTAGTCTCACCTTGTCACCAAAAAACGGTGACACGGACGTGCAAGTCCGGTCCAGGTGCACAATCGTAGATGGCTATTCATCGAGCGTTTTTTTATGCTCGCGAATCGTTATGGCGGCTGTGCGTCGGAGACCTTCGGGTCTGCCGGGTTCCTGGACCGGTCTTGCACACCAACGCACAGCTGCCACCTCTTTCGAAGCGCAAGCGAAACGGTGTCAGCTCCTAAGTTCCAGGGAGATACACCAATGTTCAAGATCACACCAAATCCACCAGAAGACCCAGCAACTTCCCCCTACGAATCCATCGATTCGAAAAAACTCCACGAAGCCGCCGAACGCGCCCTCGACCACCACCTGGGCACGCCCCCACCCAAGATCCACCTGGCCGACGCCCGCAAAGGCCAACTCTTCATCGTCGCCCCCGACGTCGACACCGACAGCCTCCTGGCCAACGCCTCTGAAGACATCGCCTCCATCAAAGCCATTGCCGGCGACCTCGCCTTCGAAATCGAAGGCTCCCGCCGCAACGTCGCCCTCGCCATCTACCGCATGGCCGAAGGCGCCCAACTGCTGATCGACCGCGCCATGGACAACCTCGACCCACCGAACCCAACGGAGTACCGGGTCAAGATGTAGCTGATCGTTCCCGCGCTCTGCGTGGGAATGCCGCCCCAGACGCTCCGCGTCCGCTTTGGTGCGTGACGCAGAGCGTCACAGGATGCATTCCCACGCGGGAGCGTGGGAACGATCATCAAAGGTTTGGGAGCGATCATTTGAAACATCTGCCGACTACGCAGGTCGATTCTGGCTGCTAGGCTGTTTTCAGGCCTTCCTCGACAGAACCTTGCCTATGTTCGCGCGATTGCTGTTTTTCTGTGGTCTGTTCATGGCCTCCACCTCGGCTGTGGCCATCACTATTTATAAATCCACCAGCGTGACGGGTGTGGTTTCCTACAGTGATCGCCCATCCCATGGCGCGCGGATCTTTGTGTTCCGCGACCGCATGGAGGAGCACCTTGAGCGCCAGGTACTTCTCGATATCAAGAAGCAGAGGGACACGCACAGTGTGTTTGTGCGCAACGATTTGTATGCGCCGGTAGAGGTCGAGCTGAGCTTCACCGGGCTGAAGAATGTCAACGGTGCGCCGGCACAGCCGATCCGCCGGGTGTTGCCGGCGCGCAGCACCGTGCGTCTGGCGTTGCTCACGGCGATTACGCCGGGCAAGCCGCTGGCCTATACCCCGACGTTCAACTATTCGCTGGGCAACCCCACAGATACCACGCTGGCCTATCGGTATCCGCTGCCGTGGCGTGGCGGCCCGTTCCACCTGACTCAGGGCCCTAATGGCCGATATAGCCATTTTGGGGTCAAGAACCGTTATGCCATGGACATCGCGATGCCTGAAGGCACGCCGATCATCGCGGCGCGTGGCGGGGTGGTGGTGAAGACCGAAAACCACCAGAGCGGACGCGGCACCGACCCATCGGGCAATTTCGTGCGAGTGCTGCACGATGACGGGACCATGGGCGTGTACCTGCACCTTCAGCGCGGCTCGGTGTGTGTGCGCGAAGGTCAGCGGGTGGCAGTCGGCAGTGCGCTGGGGTTGTCGGGCAATACCGGCAACAGCAGCGGGCCGCACCTGCACTTCGTGGTGCAGCGCAATAGCGGGTTGGGGCTGGTGTCGATTCCGTACCAGTTCAATCAACCGGTGGGCAGCTTGCCGAACTTTGCGCTCGGCAAACAATAATCCAGGTCACTGCGATCAATTGTGGCGAGGGAGCTTGCTCCCGCTGGACGGCGAAGCCGTCCCCAAACAGATCAGCTCGGTGTGTCAGGACGAGCGCGATTGCAGGGTTTGGGGCCGCTACGCGACCCAGCGGGAGCAAGCTCCCTCGCCACAACAGCGGGCTCGCGCAGGGTTCAATCGAGCATCAGCACCTTGGCCAAAATGATCTTCGGGCCTTTCATCTTTTTGATGATGATCCGCAAACCTTCGACTTCCAGTACTTCTTCCTCTTCCGGCACCCGTTTCAGGGTTTCGTAGACCAGCCCGGCGAGAGTTTCCGCTTCGACGTGGTCCAGATCGATGCCCAGCAGGCGTTCGACCTTGAACAGCGGTGTGTCACCGCGCACCAGCAATTTGCCTGGCTGGTAGGCGAGGATCCCGCGTTCAGCCTTGCGGTGTTCGTCCTGGATGTCGCCGACCAGCACTTCCAGCACGTCTTCCATGGTCAGGTAGCCGATGACGTTGCCGTCGGCTTCTTCAACCAGGGCAAAGTGCGAACCGCCCTTGCGGAACTGCTCCAGCAACTGCGACAACGGCATGTGCCGCGATACGCGTTCCAGCGGGCGGGTCAGCTCGGCCAGGTTGAACGACTCGGGAATGTGGTCCAGCGCCGCCAGTTCCAGCAGCAGGTCCTTGATGTGCAGCAGGCCGACGAACTCCTGGCGTTCGCTGTCGTACACCGGGTAGCGGCTGAATTTGTGACGACGGAACAGCGCAAGGATTTCCTTGAGCGGCGCGTTGAACTCCAGCGTCACCAGGTCTTCCCGGGAGTTGGCCCAGTCGACCACTTCCAGCTCGCCCATTTCCACGGCCGAGGCAAGTACGCGCATGCCTTGGTCGCTCGGGTCCTGGCCGCGGCTGGAGTGCAGGATCAGTTTCAGTTCTTCGCGGCTGTAATGGTGCTCGTGATGAGGGCCGGGTTCACCTTGGCCAGCAATCCGCAGGATCGTGTTGGCGCTGGCATTAAGCAGGTAAATGGCCGGGTACATCGCCCAGTAGAACAGGTACAGCGGCACCGCCGTCCACAGCGACAGCAGCTCGGGTTTGCGGATGGCCCAGGATTTTGGGGCCAGTTCGCCGACCACGATGTGCAGGTACGAAATGATAAAGAAGGCGGTGAAGAACGACACACCCTTGACCACTTCCGGCGAGTTGACGCCGACCGCGCTCAGCAACGGTTCGAGAATGTGCGCGAACGCCGGTTCACCGACCCAGCCAAGGCCCAGGGAGGCGAGGGTGATACCCAGTTGACACGCCGACAGGTAAGCGTCGAGCTGGCTGTGTACGGTGCGCAGGATCTGCCCGCGCCAGCCGTTTTTATGGGCAATGGCCTCGACCTTGGTCGAGCGAAGTTTGACCATGGCAAATTCCGCCGCAACGAAGAAGCCGTTGAGCAAAACCAGGATCAGTGCAAAAAGAATCATGCCGAAATCGGCGAAGAGTGAAGCGAGGGTCACGCCAGGGGAAGGGTCCATGATGGAGTTTTGCGGGTTCCGTATATTCGAAAAGAAAGGGGATTGCCGAGCCTGAAAGGCAGGCCCAAGTCAGCCAATGTAGCGGCTGACAGGTCGATTGCCTAGTGTTCAGTCAACCTTCGCGCTAGTCGGTCAGCGAGTTGACCCGCGATTTTGTCACCTGTGCCGGCGCGAAATGGCAGGTGAACGTGCTGCCATGGCCGAGCACGCTGCTGATCTCCATTCGCGCACGATGACGTAACAAAACGTGTTTGACGATGGCCAGGCCCAGCCCGGTGCCGCCGGTATTGGAGTTGCGGCTGGAGTCGACGCGGTAGAAGCGCTCGGTCAGGCGCGGCAGGTGTTTGTTGTCGATGCCGATTCCCGAGTCCTGCACGCTGAGGTGCGCACCTTGTTCGTCACCCCACCAGCGGATGCGGATGTTGCCGCCGTCCGGAGTGTATTTGACGGCGTTGAACACCAGGTTCGAGAACGCGCTGCGTAACTCGGCTTCACTGCCCTTGAGCATAATCGACGGATCGGCTTCCAGGGTGATGTGCTGGTTGCGCTGCCCGGACAGCGCCTGGGCATCACTCTTGATCGATTGCAGCAGGTTGTCGATCGGCACCGGCTGGTTGTCCGACGGGTAATCGGTGGCTTCGAGCTTGGCCAAGAGCAGCAAGTCATTGAGCAGCGTCTGCATGCGTCCGCCCTGTTGCTGCATTTGCTGCAACGCACGGCTCCAGCGCGGATTCACCTCTTCGACGTTATCGAGCAGGGTTTCCAGGTAGCCGCAGATCACCGTCAACGGCGTGCGCAGTTCGTGGGAGACATTGGCGATGAAGTCTTTGCGCATTTGCTCAAGCTGATGAATGCGGGTGACGTCGCGCACCAGCATCAAGTGTTCGTTGTTGCCGTAACGGGTGATGTACAGCTGAATCCGCATCCGGTCGTTGGTCGGCGAAGGGATTTCCAGCGGCTCGGCATAGTTGTCCTGCTCGAAATATTCCTTGAAGCGCGGATGACGCACCAGATTGGTCACCGGCTGACCGCTGTCTTGCGGGGTCTTGAGGCCCAGCAGGGTTTCGGCGGCGCGGTTCCACCATTCCAGATTGCCGTCGCTGTCGAGCATGACCACCGCGTCTTTCAACGCTGCGGTGGACTCCTGAACCCGGTCGATCACCGCTTGCAGGCGTCCGCGCACGCGCTGATCGCGCCGTTGCAGGTGGTAGATGCTGTCGAACACTTCGCCCCACAGGCCATAGCCATCGGGTGGTGGTTCGTCGGGCTTTTGCAGGCGCAGCCACTCGTGCAGGCGCAGCAATTGCTTGAGGGTCCAGGCCAGGTAAATGCCCAGGCCTGCGGCCAGGCTCCAGCCGTAATAGCCAGTAATCAGGCCGATCACCAGGCAGCCGGTGACCAGTAACAGCATGTGGCGGATCAGAGTGCCATGCCAGTTTTGGTTCACTTAAACTTGCGTCCTTGTCAGCGTGTCGAGCAGGTAAGGGCCGGCTCAGGCCTTGGTAGAAAACCGGTAGCCGGTGCCACGCACGGTTTGTACCAGATTCTCGTAGGCATCGCCGAGAGCTTTGCGCAAACGACGAATGTGCACGTCGACGGTGCGCTCTTCGACATACACATTGCCGCCCCAGACCTGATCGAGCAATTGCCCACGGGTGTAGGCGCGTTCCTGATGGGTCATGAAAAACTGCAACAAGCGGTATTCGGTCGGGCCCATCTCGGCGGGCTTGCCGTCGATGGTCACGCGGTGGCTGATCGGGTCCAGCAGCAGGCCGCCGACTTCGATCGGTGCTTCGCCGTCGGTAGGGCCGGCACGACGCAGCACGGCTTTCAGGCGTGCAACCAGCTCGCGAGGTGAAAACGGCTTGGTGATGTAGTCATCGGCGCCGACTTCCAGGCCCTGGATCTTGTTGTCCTCTTCGCCCTTGGCGGTCAGCATGATGATCGGGATGTCCCCGGTCAGCTCATCGCGCTTGAGACGTCGGGCCAGCTCGATGCCTGACGTGCCGGGCAGCATCCAGTCGAGCAGGATCAGGTCCGGTTTACGGTCGACAATGATGGCGTGGGCCTGTTGGGAGTTTTCGGCCTCCATGCAGTCATAGCCGGCCATTTCCAACGCAACGGCGATCATTTCGCGAATGGGCGCTTCGTCGTCGACGATCAGAATGCTCCTGCCAACCATGCCTTAATCCTCTTGTCATTTAACTGTCTTGCGCCGCATTAGATAACGGAATTATTGCAGTCGTGTGACAGTATTTTAGCCGTGCGGCGATCAGCGCAATCCTGAACTACGCTCTAAGTTCGAATCCTGACAACCACAAAGGAAGGTTTCCATGACTCACTACGTTCAATCGTTCAAAGCCTTGGTGTTGGCCGCTGCCCTGGCATTACCGGCAATGGCCTTTGCCGCTGATCCAGCGATGGAGAAGGGTGGCATGCTGGTCGATAGCAAGGGCATGACCTTGTATACCTTTGACAAAGATGCTGCGGGCAAGTCCATGTGCAATGACCAGTGCGCTGCCAACTGGCCACCGCTGGCGGCTGCCGCCACCGATAAGTCCAAGGGTGACTGGACGGTGATCAAGCGCGACGACGGCAAGATGCAATGGGCTTACTACGGCAAGCCGCTGTACACCTTTGTGAAGGACAAGAAGGCCGGTGACAAGACCGGTGAAGGGATGATGAGTGGCGCGTGGCACGTCGCCAAGCCTATGTAACCTGGCGGTTAGGGCTAAAGATCGCAGCCTTCGGCAGCTCCTACGGTATTAGTGTAGGAGCTGCTGGAGGCTGCGATCTTTACGAGTCCTCAGCGGGTTGCGTAATCCAGCACGATCCCGACGAAAATCGCCAACCCGGCCCAATGGTTATGCAGGAAGGCCCGGAAACACTTCAGTCGGTCCCTGTCGCGGGTGTACCAGAACTCCCAGGCAAAGCACGCGGCCGCAGCCAGCAGCCCGAGGTGGAACCAGCCGCCCAGCTCGAATTTCGATCCGGCCAGCAGCAGGCACCCCAAGGCCAGGCCTTGCAGGGTGAGAATGATCACCCGATCGGCATCGCCAAACAGAATCGCCGTGGATTTCACACCAATCCTCAAATCGTCGTCGCGATCGGTCATGGCGTAATAGGTGTCGTAGCCCACCGTCCACAGCAGGTTGGCGATCCACAGCAACCAGGCAATGGCCGGCAGTTCACCGGTTTCGGCGGTGAACGCCATCGGCATGCCCCAGGAGAACGCCGCGCCCAGTACCACTTGCGGGTAATAGGTGTAGCGCTTCATGAACGGGTAAGTGGCGGCCAGCGCCAGACCGCCGAACGACAGCCAGACCGTGGCTGCGTTGGTACAGAGCACCAGCAGGAAGCTCACGCCCATCAGCAATGCGAAGAACACCAGTGCTTCTTTGGAGCTGATCTTGCCGCTGACCAAGGGCCGTTGTTCGGTACGTTTCACGTGACCGTCGACTTTCCGGTCGGCCCAGTCATTGATCACGCAGCCACCTGCGCGGGTCAGCACCACGCCAAGGACGAAAATCACGATATTGGCCAATGACGGCGAGCCTTTGCCGGCAATCCACAGCGCCCACAACGTTGGCCACAACAGCAGGTAAATGCCGATGGGCTTGTCCATACGGGTCAACTGGATGAAGTCCCAGGCGCGCGGGTTCACGCGATTCAATGACTTGAGCAGACTTTGGTACATCAGCAGTTCTCCGTATTCGCGCCGGCAGCGCGCCACAGGGCTGGCAGGAATATTTCCGCAACCAGCACGCTCAGGTCCCCCCGGTCGAAACGCGAGCGCCGGCCCCACAGGTGCGGTGCCTGAGATTCGCTGGGCAACCACTCGACAGGATAGTGACAAACCTCGATGGCGCGGCGCTGGAACGCCTGATCGCAAAACAACAGCTCGCCCAGGGAGCGGCTGCCCAGCTCATCCATATTCAACCCACCGTCCTGCAACGAACTGCGTGCCGCCACACTGCGGGCAAACACCCAAGCTTCGCCATGACCGCGCAAATACACCTCGCGAACCCAGCCTTCACTGCCTTCGGGCAATTCCAGTGCGGCGCATTCGTCAGCGCGCAAAGGCTGCCAGCCTTCGAGCAGCGGCGTCACGCTGAAGCCGTCATCCGACAAACGGGTCAGGCGGCGGGTGAGCGAGCCCTCATCGAACAGCCAGTCGAGGGTTTGCGCGTCGGGTAGCGGGGTCAGCTGGCTTTGTGGCAGCCAGAACAGAGCAGGGGCGAGGGGTTTTGAGTGCGGCACAGTGAGTCAGTATTGGCAGCAAATGAGGCGGCGAGCTTACCATGTCGGTCGGTGATATTGACTGATCAGACCGGGTAGTGGCGGCGAACAGGCTTGCATCTGCTGCGCCCGATCAGTACAAAACGCCTTGAGCCGGACGGCAAACCCTTATCGGGTGATCGTTCGCGCCGGTAAAAGCCTGAGAACCTGAGGAAACAAGTAATGAAAAAGTGGCAATGCGTGGTCTGTGGGCTGATCTACAACGAAGCCGACGGCTGGCCGGATGACGGCATCGCGGCCGGAACCCCGTGGCAGGACGTACCGGAAGACTGGCTGTGTCCAGACTGTGGCGTCGGCAAAATGGATTTCGAAATGATCGAAATCGCTGCCTGATCACAGATTTTGATGAATTGAAGAGGAGTAAGGAATGAACGCACCTGTCGTGATCGTCGGCACTGGGCTGGCTGGCTACAACCTGGCCCGGGAGTTTCGCAAACTCGATGGCGAAACACCGCTGCTGCTGATTACCGCAGATGACGGACGCTCTTACTCCAAACCGATGCTCTCCACCGGTTTTGGCAAGAACAAGGACGCCGACGGCCTGAGCATGGCCGAGCCTGGCGCCATGGCCGAACAGCTGAAAGCTGAGGTGCGGACCCATACGCGCATCAGCGGCATCGACCCGGGCCACAAACGCCTGTGGATCGGCGAAGAAGCCGTGGCCTATCGCGACCTGATCCTCGCCTGGGGCGCGGAAACCGTGCGTGTGCCGGTGCAGGGCGATGCGCCCGAGGCGATCTTCCCGATCAACGACCTCGAAGACTACGCGCGCTTTCGGGCAGCGGCTGCCGGCAAGCGTCGGGTGTTGTTGCTCGGCGCTGGCCTGATCGGCTGTGAGTTCGCCAACGACCTGATCCTCGGTGGTTACGAGGTGCAACTGGTCGCGCCGTGCGAACAAGTCATGCCGACGCTGCTTCACCCGGCGGCGGCCGCAGCCGTGCAGGCCGGTCTGGAAAGCCTGGGCGCGCAGTTCCACCTCGGCCCGGTACTCAATAGCTTGCAACGCACCGATGACGGGCTCGAAGGGCATTTGTCCGATGGCCAGGTGATCCCCTGCGACGTCGTGGTTTCCGCCATTGGCCTTCGCCCGCGCATCGATCTGGCGGCCGCTGCCGGCTTGCAGATCAACCGCGGTGTGGTCGTTGACCGTCATCTGAAGACCTCACACGCCAATATTTATGCCTTGGGCGACTGCGCCGAGGTCGATGGGCTGAATTTGCTGTACGTGATGCCCCTGATGAGTTGTGCGCGTGCGCTGGCGCAAACCCTGGCCGGCAACCCGACAGCGGTCAGCTACGGTGCGATGCCGATTACCGTGAAAACACCAGTCTGCCCATTGGTGGTTTCCCCGCCACCACGGGGTTTTGAAGGTGCCTGGACCGTCGAAGGGCAGGGCGCCGACATCAAGGCGCTGTGCCGTGATGCCAGCGGGAAATTGTTGGGTTACGCGCTCACTGGGGCGGCAGTGATGGAGAAACTGGCTCTAAACAAGGAGCTTCCGGCGCTTTTGGCGTAAATACCGGTCGTTCTGTCGGAATCACCCCGCTTTTGCCTCTACAAAGGTCGCCCCGAGACTGGCGCCGCTCGTAACCGCATGCCATCCTCACTCCGTCTGCCGCAGAGTAGAGCCTGCGGCGCCTTGGGCGCTGTTCCGGAAGAACAGCACGGACATAACAACAAAAAACCGTCAAAGAGGCTTCACTCATGCGTAAACCAGATCTCGCCGCAGCAATCGCTGAAAAGGCTGACCTCACCAAAGAACAGGCTAACCGCGTACTCAACGCCGTCCTCGAAGAAATCACCGGCGCTCTGCACCGTAAAGACAGCGTCACCCTGGTGGGCTTCGGTACTTTCCTGCAACGCCACCGTGGCGCGCGCACCGGCAAGAACCCGCAAACTGGTGAGCCAGTGAAAATCAAGGCCAGCAACACCGTTGCGTTCAAGCCGGGCAAATCGTTGAAAGACAGCGTCAACCCGTAACAGGTAGCACCGTCTCGGGGCAGTAAAAAAATGGGCACGCCGACTGGATCGGGTGCCCATTTTTGTTGGCCGCAGAGATGAACTTCTAACGAAGTCCCTCTACCAGTACCTTGTCTTTCTCGCCGCCCCAAGGATCGTCCAGCAGGTACTTGGCTGGAACTTTGCTATCTGATGGGACCAGAGTGATTTTGTAAAAGATTTCTTCACCCTCGCAAACCTCGAAGTGCAACGCATAGTCGCGTTTATCTAGATCGAGCTCGACCTTGAATTTTTCAGCAGCGGATGCAATTTCCACATGACTGGGATCCGTGACATGAAATGGCACGACGATGCAGCGCTGGGCGGTGGGGTCGAGGTTGAAACTGTTTTCCAGTTTCAGGTGCACGTTTGCCCCGAAAGCGTCTTCGGGTAGAGGGTCAAACACAACGTAGTCGCTACGTAGGACCGCACCCTGCTCCAAATTAACCTTGCCCCATTGGCTTGAGGCTTCGTCGAAGGGCCTTGAGCGGAATTGAATCTGGCTGTGGGAGATTAATAGGTCCACAATTTGAGCTGTATTTTTCATCCATAAACCTCGATCGACATCCTACTCGGTTTCTTCGACGCGTTGGCCCTGGAGCCCTCGGCCTTGGTCAGGCTTTTTTCTCTAAATAGAACTTCAGATATTTTTTTGGTCTTTCTTGAAAGGCTCGTGCCTTACCGAAGCTATAAGCATCGTCAAAATATTTATAAGCCTGTGAATAATCTTCCAGTTCAAAGTAGACCATTCCCAAGTTGATCAACGGACCCGTATCGATATCTGACTCTCGGCCATCCAGGGTCTTTTGCGCCCAATCTTTAGCTGTCTCGAAGTCACCGTTGTCGAAGTGCAGGTTGAAAAAAGAACCTGTGACCCATGACGACAGAGGTGTCCATTCAAGTTTTGGCTCAGGAAGCAAGTCCCATGTTTTTTGGTACAAGGCTTGGGCTTCATCTTTTTTGTTTTGCTCATCGAGCTCATTGCCCGAGGCCATGATGGCCATTATCTCGTCTGCCAGTTTAGGATTTTCTTTGGCTAAGTCTTTCATGTGATAGTTCTGCATTTATGGTAGGCGTACTGCCTGATACTTGATCGCTATAAGTGGCGTCAGATTTATAACGGCCTACTCTGAGGCTTCCACTGCAGTCTCTCCTTCAAAGGTTTGGACGGCCGTTCGATAAATGACCGTCCAGCTGTCCTCTGACGATCTTTTAAGAATATGTTTTGAGCCAAACACGTATAGGCTGTCGCCAAGTGAAATTTTTTCTTTTATATGCTGTGCTGAGGGCGAGACTAAAAATTGATGTAAGAAGACCATGGGTAGGCCCTGATGATACAACCAGGCTGGTTCGCTCACCCATACAGGTTTTTCATTCAAACACAGGAACTCATTTTCCAGACGTTCTGTTAGCCATTTCTTTTTATTTTTTTGGGCGCCTTGCTCGACGTATTCGTTGTAAAGGTTCCTTGCAAAATCTTCTGCACCTTCGGCTTCCATCGACGCGGATTGCTTTTCTGCGATCTCCATCGCAGCGCCCCAGAAAATGTGAAAATCGGTCAACCCGCTCATGTTCTCTCCTGTAAAGCTTGCTTTACCATTGTCCGGTGTTTTTTATAAATTTTACCAAGTTCCATCCTGTATGGCTTTCGTCGCAAGATATCCTTTGTTTGTTTTTTAGAAGGGCAAAGATTTCTTTATTGCTGTAAATTTTTCTAACTCGGCACCTTTATTTTTCAAATGGTCCAATGCAGCGTCTAAGGTTGAAAATTCTTTGATTTCTTCATTTTCATCATCTTCAAGTAAGTCCATGCGAGATTCGCTGGTTGAAAAATAATATGTGTAATAAATATTATTTTGTTTTTTTATGGCGTACTGAAATAGAAAAGAAATCCTCTCGACCAAGCGAGTCTCCTCGTAACCTCGCCGTTTACCGGAGTTGAGTGCATCTATGAGTTTATTCATTTTCTAACCTGTGATGTCGATGCGGACCATTGTTCCGTCGGCGCGCTTAATGTTGATGTGTGGTAGTTCGCCATGACCCGTGCCTTTCGAGTCAGCGTGACCATAAACACGTCCTGTTTCTTTATTGATGGGGTAGTCTTTTCTGTATCGAATTTTTCCGTCTCTCTTTTTAAATTGATCCATTTTGTTTTTCTTTCTGATGCCCGTGGCATCTTGCGACCCAATACCTCTGACTTTTTGGGCCTTGGGAAATACTTCGGCTAATAACTCATTAGCTTCTTTTTTTGGTTTTCACCTTCACGACTGTTTTTTGAGGGCCATTACGCTAGGCGTCCACTTTCTTTGAACAGGCTGCCAAACCCAGTGGATCTGACCACATAAATGGATTGGGTGAGTAAACATAGGTATTCAATCCCCCCGCCAACCCAATTGGATCCGGCGTCGTAAAAGCGCGTCAGACGTGCGGGATATTTATCCGACGCAAGCGTCTGGCGCGCCGCGCAATCGTTGCGCTTGTTGCGCAATTGTATGCCTTCCATTGCACCTTGCTCTTTGTCGGTTATGGCATGCACATCAGCGCAGTTCTTTCGTTTGTGAGAGCATCTATAGGCTGTACAAAATATTGTAGAACGAGGTCGAATTGTCTTTTATCAAGGAAAGGTCCTGGTCTATGGATGTTTTTTCGAATGACGATTTATTGATTGCCATTCGACGAGTAATTATTGCTTCCAGAAGTTTTCTGAACAGCACCTCATTGTTGACGTATTTTTTCAACTTTAGAATTTCACGAGGCTTGTTTTTCAGAATATAAAAGGAATAGTTCATTAAAATAATATTGGAGACAAACAGGTTTTCCGTTGATTGAAGGGGGGTGATCGTATCGATCAAAATATGAAATATCTGTCTCTTGTTTTTAGCGTATGCCTGCAAAAATACATCGGGATACATGAATTCGCTATGACGATCATTTAGCCTGAGACGGTAATTTGTGTCGTCGGGTTCGGTCAGTAATGTGACGAGGCTTGTTTGATAATTTTTTAACGTGCTCAGCAGTACATGTTCTTTTCTGCTATCAAATTTGATCGCTTTGTAAACCAGGTCGATGACATCCAAAAAAGCTACGGGCCCCCGGGTGTCGGTAGCCATTACCAGATGATTATCCTTGATGCTGAACCGACGATACGCTTCGTCGTCAATACTCAATTCGAAAAGCAGGAACCTGAGCATATAGTTCCTGAGTTGGGCATCCGCGTCGAGAGAACTGTTCTTCAAACTGATTAACTGAGTCAGAAAAAAGAAAATAAAATAGTCTTTATTGGTTCGTTGACGGTTGTCGATTTCAAGCAGATAGCCAAAGCGGGACAGGACCAAGAGAAGGGCATAGCAGTCCGGCTCCGTGAAACCGTTTTTTGACATGGATTTTTCGAAGGCGCTTATGGAAAACAAATCGTGCCAGCGGCTGATGTAGAAGGTCGAACCGTTGTGTTTTCTAGCGGCGACAGACAGCAGTGAAGGCTCGTCTTCTTGGTAAAAAACAGCGCCCAGTTCTTTCGGATATGGACGGATGTTCAGGAAATTCTCAAGCTTGTATGAAAGGAGTTCGAATATATTCATGTTGGTTTTTGCCTGTTATTCCTCCAGATCTACTACCAGTTTGAGGGCGCTCCACCCTCATCGTCAATGGCGCCTATTCTGGTACTTAATGTCATTCTGCTGCATACACATAAATTGCATCTTCTGAAATGTATATTGTTTTGCCGTTTGTATGTGCCTGAACTGGAGAAATTAATAACTCGCGCAGATCGCCTGAAGCCGCGGCGTCATCAAGAAAATTCAAGAGATCGTTTCTTTCTGCCATATACAGTTCTCCCTTGAAAATTATTTTTTTACCTTTGTAAGCGATCAGTTTGTGTGCCACATAATAGCAATCTGAAGTCATATGAGGCCCCAGATCTTTGGGTGAGTCGAGTGCTTGAATGAATTCGCCTGAAAGTGTTGGCTGTAACATCATTGAATAGATAGCCTCTCTGCTTTCATTCGGGCCTATTTCAAACTTTTCAGTTTTTCCAAACAATAATTATTTTTCATGCTGGTTTGGTTGGCGCGAACTAAGCCAAGAAGAAAAGTCAGAAATGTATATTTCATTTAAAGTCAAATCCAGAGGTATATCTTCAATGCTATCGGCTATCTCGTCATAAGGGTGGGGTAATACATAGGAAAATCCAAAATCATCATCGAGAATTATTGACCCATTAAAGATGCGTTGACGCTTTGTAAGTTTTTTTACTTGGCCAAAAGACATCCCTGTAGAAAGCACTCCTCTGTAAAGTCCTTGGTAATGTACATTGCAGCCAATTGAGAATATTGCTCCGTCAGAAAGGGTTGCTATGGTGATGGTGTCGTTTACCACATAGGCCACCCTTGTTTCCCCGTTCGGTAGGTTATAATCTTTTATTTTTATGTTGTGCTTTTTATATAGCTCATCGATATAACTGGAAATGTTTTCTCCTAATAGTATGTTGGCTGCTGAGTGCTTGGGTTTGATATCTGCTGTGAAGTCAATCATGTTTAAATTCCACCATTCATTAACGTGCCATCAACATGGACTGGAAATCTTTTATTATGTCATAATTTTTGAAATCGCCATGTCCAACTCTACCGAATATTACATCTTTTCATATTTGTTGGGCTTGTGCACTTTTCAGTAATCGTTTCGATGAATGTTGGGCAGGGTGGAATCGGCATCTTGGATGGTAATAAATAACCCTGGAGTACGACCGCCTCTCGAATGCTCCGAGTCTTCAAGTATGGGTAAATACTTGCTCATCAAGAGTTTGATTGCGTCAATCATTCCTCAGGATAAATTTTCAGTTTGCTATTGTTCGCAAGTATTTCAAAGATGGTTAGGGAATCATCTGTGTGGTTGATCTCATAAGATCTTTCCGTGAAGGTGCTTCGCCATATTTTTTCAGTAATCGAAGTGATTTTATCGGTGTTGTATTTATAAAGGGTTTCGAAGTATTCTCCCGTGTTGTTCAAACAGTAATGCTCTGTAGCTTTGTCATTCAGAAACTTAATAAGGGAAACCGAGTCAAGGTTGGCCTCTAGGTTGCCGTTTAGCTCACTGCCGAATGTAAGCTCAAGGGTTTGATCGCCTTCATGCAAAAAAAATCTTCTATAAACAATCCATTGTTTTTTTATTGTTACGTATTTCGCAAATTTTAACTCGCCTATTATTTTGTTATCTTTATTTAAGAAATAGCATTGTCTATTTTTGGCAGGTTCGGAATCTTTCTTTAAAAAACGCCCAGGCTTACATCCCTGGAGCTCCGATACATAGGGGGCCGGCGAATAGGAAGGCATAACCCCCATGCCCCAGATTGTTGTTTTGTAGTTTGTCTCCACAGACGATATAAGCTCTGAATATTTATCTTCATATTCATTGATCCGTGCATATAAGAAGTCCTTCATGGGGTATCTCCTACTTTGCTAATGGGAAAGCTTTTCCACCGTTGAGCTCCAAGTTGAGTTTATCTAAGCCAGACTCGAATCCAGATTTTGTGTTAGCCTCTTTCAGGGTTTCCCATACGTGTTGTTTATACGCATTACCATGTACTCCTTCCCCGGCATGAGCAGTTGCTGTTGTATTTGGTAAGCGGGGCTGTGGGTTTACAGGCAGCTATATACCATTTTCTTTGTGGTTTATGTCAATGCCAAGCCTGTCTATACGTCTTCTCAACCAGCGCATACGCACATCCTTCGAATGGGTCATTACTATATGGTGGGTTCGATAGTTCGGGTTTGGCGCTTTACCCAAACGGCTTCCAAGAACTTTAGCATCGATCGAGCAACTTAGGCCCGGAGCGTCTATCCAAGGGAATGAGTTAGGTGAGTATTGATAATGATTGATCCCCCGCCCGCCCAATCGGATCCGGCGTCGTAAACTGCCCCCACATCCGGATCATAGAACCGGAACGTATTGAAATGCAGCCCCGTCTCCCGGTCCAGGTACTGCCCCTGAAACCGCAGGTTCTGCTCTTCAATGTAGTACGGTTCGCGCACCTCTCCTAACGTGTTGCCCCACACCCGATAAGTCGCCTGCCAGGACCATCGATCTCGGTGAATAGTTCTTTGGGGGGGCTACTTGTTACCTATCCCCAAAATTTTATGTGCCAAAGCCAGATCAAATTGTTTGTTTCCAAACATTGATTTGGTTGCGAGGACTTTTTTGAAAACGTCTGAGTCCAGGCTCAGGTCATTTTTTTGCGCTGCAAATAATGCGGTTAGAAAAGGGTACGCATAGTTGTCTGGTTCAGCTAATACGTCATCAATTAATGAGGGCGTACCAAGGATGCCGTTCTCTGCCTTTGATAAGTAAAATTTTATCAGCCGTTCGTTTATTTTTTTGACTGTTGCGCTTAATTCATCAGGCGATGGGGTTCTAATGATGCCGCCCAGCTCGTCGCCAAACTGTTTTGTTTCTTCCGGTAATGAACTTTTCGACAAGAAAGATGAGTTCAACAGTCGGCTCTGATAGGGCGGTGATTTGTTTATGCAGAAGCTAAATGCCTCGCATGTATAAATCTCCAGGCCCGCATAGTAGCCGTCGGCCTTGGTCAAGTGTTGTATATAAATCTCCCCGAGCTTTTCCTTGGAGATAAATAGGCCAAGTTTGTTTTTGCTTGCTTTCAGGTCCAAGTGGGACGACGTTATCTTTTTTAGCTCCGCCAGTAATTCCACTTCCAAGCTTTTACGAATTTCTATGCTCATTATGTTCACTTGTAGATTAAGAGATTGAAGGTTGCGTTGTGCTGTGTGCCTTTACTCCCAGTGGATAACCCTTGCTGTCGTGTTCGGTCTTGGCGATGCGCCGGCCCAACGGGTCGTAGGTCATCCTGACCACGCTGCCGTTTGCGCTGCGCACTTCAATCCGATCAGGAGCAGCAGAGGGCGCTTGAAGTATCACCCGCTGGTTTATTTCTTGCTGTTCATCACCGGATCGGCAAGGTTTTCGTCGCCATCATTCATTCGCTGCAAAAGCTTTACTGCGCGGGAAAAACCTTGAGCGGCTGAACGTTCCAGCCACTGCCTGGCTCGTTCAAAGTCCTGCTCGACTATCCATCCATCAAAGTACATTTTCGCCAAGTCATATTGACCGTGGGCATCACCGGATTCGGCTCGGGGAAAGTGAAATTCCACCGTTTGGGATGTGGTATCAATCTCCCAATAATCGCGTTTGTTTACCTGGAATAGCCGAACAGTTTGATCGTTCACCCATTCAGCAGGCCCTAGCAACGACTCAAAAAGACCCAGCGCGACGCTGATTCGCGTGGCTGTGAAAAATGCTTCAGGCGTGTTTTTTGAACCCTGCACCAAGACGCCGATGTTGATGTATTGATCCGTGCGCCAAGCAGCCGTTGCAGTGAGCGTTTTGGACGGGTTTTTTAGTGAGCGTCCCGAGGTACCTGAGAACCGATAGTCACGTTTGATGATTTCAGCTTGGAGCTTATGTATCGGGTCGGTATCCCACCCTTTGAGCGCCGCCAGTGACAAAAGCGCTTCGTTAATGTCCTCGATTAACGACTGGCGAATGGCGCTGTCCGTAGCGTCCGCAGGTAGCTTATCGAGGTGTTTGAATGGATGAGAGTAGGTGCAAACATCCAGAAGCGTTTTCTCCGCTTCGACTGGAGCTTGCTGAAGAATTATTTTGGAAATGCCGCCAGCAGGTAGCTTGCACTTAGTGGCAAGGAGATAAACGTAGAGTACGGCTGCCTCTCGAATGCTGTGAGTCTGGAGGCGCTCCGTAGGGGAGTCGATTTCAAGTGTCGATAAATATTTGCTCATCAGAATCTCTATCTCGTCGCGCTTGGCAGTGAGTTACCCACTGGACCTAATAACCTGGTGCCAATGCCTTTGGCCTTGGGTTCATTCGCTTTGGACAGAACGCCATCTTTAAGCCCCGTTTCTTTGTAGTCAACGGTAGAGATATCCTTATGGTCGTTGATTCACGCGCTTACTCTTCATCTACATCCTCTTCATTAATCAGTCCTTGAACAAACCGGATGAAATTCGAGCAGACATGCTTTTCAGATCGGGCCTGATTCTCTTCTGGGCTAAGATCATTATCAAAGCTATCTATCGTGAAATAACTGATAGACCCCGAATCAAGATTCAGGCAAAAAAATTGCCGCCCCAGCCGTTCGCGAAAGGTAGAAGGTGTGCAGAAACAACCTGTTTCTTCAGCATGGATTGATAGGTCGACAGCAGCGAGGGGGTGCCATGGGCAATCGGCTTGAAGCCGGCCAACTCCAGCACGCCGCCAAAAATGTCAGCCATCATGGAAACCAGAAACCTAGGCCTGATTTTTATAAGGGACAAACGCCCGGTTGGCGTTACAAAAACCCAAGCCTTTGTTATTTCTGAATTTTTTCTCGATCATGGCATCGGCCAATTCCTGAGAGATCAAAAGGTCTCCCGACTCCGGCTCACGAGCGATCCCGCGCATTCCCGCAGCGTTGTCCAGGAACCGGGTTTTAGTGAAATAGATGGTCGATCCATCATCGTCCCGTTCAGCGACAGATTGCCCTTGATCTATCGCGTTGACGGTATTGATCGCATTCACTATGAAAAAGGCTTCGTTGAGCTCTTCCCCGTCTGCAATGACGACAGCAGGCTGAATAAGCTGAATGTCCTGAGCAGACTGATGAGTGAGAAAACCTGCAAGTCGCTCAGTGACTAGCGGGACTCCCCCAAGTAGCCATAGGCAGTCATACGCAAGCAGCTTTTTTTTCTTGCACGGAAAATAGACCTTTGGCTTGTCCATATTCAATGGATAGGGTTTTCCCGCCAACAATGACAGGTAGTCAAAATTCGAACCGGTGGTTTCATAAGAACCGCTTTCGGTGTCATACGAGCCGATCAGTTGTTCGCTGTAATAAGTAGGGGTTTTCCAACTTAAAATCATGTTTGATTTTCCTAGTCGTGATAAGCACCGGCCGTCAGCAGGTTGGCGGCGAGGTCGTACTCGAAATATTTTTGCACGGTAGCCGGCGTCATCGAGGGTTGGCTGGTGTGTTCGGCATTGTCGTGTAAGCGACCACTGCGGCAGGTAAACGATCCTCGTATTGTTTATTCAGTCTGTGAGTTCGGCAATGAATTCTTCAAATGAGCTGCATACAAATGCCAACTCTTTTTCATCCATCAAAAAAAGGTAGATGTTTCCATAGTCATCATCCTTGACTGACAGAAGGAAAGAGTTTCCGCCTTGATCGTAGGCAAAGGGGATCATTTTTTTCAACGACGAAATGTCATCAGTTAAATCATGATGAACAACTTCAATGGATACTTCTCCGTGTTTGATTGGTGTGAAGCCACCCAACAAAAACTCGTTGTCGCTTTTGCTCTCAGGTAAATAGCCGCCATTATTCCTTAGGTAAAATTCTTTAAAGGCTGTTGGTAATGGCACGCTGAATTTTTTTTCGAATTCATTCAGGTCCTGCACGGAGAGGGCGTGTTCGGACTCTTCGAGGGTCAACCGCATTTGAGCGCTCCTTTTGTTTTGCTCTTGAAACGAGCTGGGTGAGTATAGGCCTTGCCTGTAGCAGCCTTGTATTGGGCTACGCCGCTATTGTGGCTTATACCACTGTGAGCGTGGCATAGCGTTGTAGGTAAAGAAGCGATGGATTCGACTGACCGGATGGCGAGAGAACATTATGAGTGCGAGCTGGAAACATGGGCACACCGACTAGATCAGGTGCCCATTTTTGTTGGCCGCAGAGATGAACTTCTAACGAAGTCCCTCTACCAGTCTCTGGTCTTTTTCTCCGGCCCAAGGATCGTCCAATAGGGACTTGGCTGGTGCTTTGCCGCTCCACCTTTCTACTGCATTATCTCTGGATCCGGAGCCGGAATGACCACACTCGCCCAACTGGCTGTACGTTTGCGTTGTGTCAGAGCACGCAATGCTGCTGCGTCGGGTTCGCCTTTTTTCGTAAATTTGACAGGTGCCAAAACATAGAGCATCACCTTTTCATCGTCGGGGATCGTCTCTTTTTCAGTTTTAGTATCCCAGGCTTTATCCACGGCCACGAAAGCATCCACTTCGTCTGGCCAGGCCAGGTTGGCATACCTGGCATCGGAACGACGAATCAAGAAACCTTCTGATAAGGGGCCATCATCGAACGTGTGGTGAGCGAGCAGAGACAGAAACTCAACCGGAAAAACCCAAGGACTGTGGGGGGTAAAACCTTGCTGCGTAAGAGGCCAGTCACCAGGCAAGCATACGAATAATTCGGTATGAGGACTTTTGGCAAAAAGCCCGATGGTGAAGAGTAACTTGAACTTGTTTTTGCCATCAATACAGCTAATACGCAGCTCCAGACCCTCTTCATTAGTGACGGGACTCAGTTGCGCGGGTAGAACCCAGCCAGCGGTGTTGTGCACGAAAGTGACTATAGAACTACCAAATTCCTCAGGCCGGCTTTCAACAGTGTCCATGATACTGACCGCCCCCGATTTTTTTAAGGTGGACGCAATCTCTGTAAATCCCCAGGTATTGGCGATGTCCAATGGCGCGGTATTCAGCCTGGTGTGCAGTCGATTGATGTTGGCATGGTGTTCTATAAGAAGATTGACGACGTCCTGATGCCCAAAGGTAATCGCGTCAATTAGCGGGGTGGTTATGCTGTTAGGCCACCCATCCACCAAAGCACCGGCCTCAAGAAACCATTGGCATGTTTGTAGATGTCCATTGCCAGCGGCTGCGGCAAGTGGCGTGCTATTTCCGCAACTGACGGCAGGCTGGTCCAGCGCAATACCTAAAGACACCAACAAGCGGCAAATTTCGGTTTGCCCCTGCTCGGCAGCCATGTGCAGCAGGGTTTCATGTCCATCAAGGCCATACATAGGCAGGTGCAATAGAACGGAATTTTTCTCTAGGTGCTTTTTCAGTGAGGCTGCATTTCCCGATGCGATGTCGGTGTGAATGGTTAATAAAATTTTGATGTTCTTTTCATAAATTTCTTCTGGGTTGTTCATTTAAACAATACCTTTTGTTATTTGAGTACCCATTTTTTCAATGCGTTTTGGACACTGGCCCGCCCGCCGACGTCCGCTTTCAGATCTGCCGGACTGATGGTCGCCTCGTTATTCGAAAATGTGTTTTCGATCATCATTAATCTCAGCGTTAATAGATCCGTCACCGTTCTGATCCACTTTTTCATAGAGGATCAATTCAGTCACCCTAGAGTGAATCGATTGGTTCGGTTCCGGTTAGCCGGGTCTTGAAAAGGGTAATCACCTGCATACTGAGTGGGACCTAGGCTCTATGAATTGAGCCGAACTTCTCCGTATCGAGCACTTCTGCACCTACCAGATTTAGTTCTTTAAGTGCAGTGGCGGCGTGAGGCGAAAAAAATACGAATCCAAGTAAAGTAATTTCATCGATGCTAAAAAAATCTGTGCTGATATTTTCTTTGATTGTCAGACTGATGATATTTTTGATTTCGCTGCTCGCTCGAAAATTAATCTTCGACTGTGTCTGATCGATCACGTCCACAGGCTCCTTGTCTATTCGTTGCTGGCGCATGAAAAAATATTGGCGCTGTGCGACCGAAACACCCTTCGGGTTGACGATCTCCAGTTCTGCGATCTCCCATCGGGAAGTCTTGAGGGTCTGGAAGACTTTCAGGAAACGCTCACTGACAATATGCCCCTCAAAGGCTGTGCAAAAGTCAAAGTCATAGCGCTTGTCCTTGGTAATCAGCACCAGCTTTTTCGGGAGGGGAGCGAGAGCTTCGTCGGGCCCCGCGTCGTGCCAGTCGGCATCCATCGCATCGTCATAGGCGCCAGGGCTGAACGACTCATGAATGACGCCATCAATGAAGGTGGGGCAGTTTTTGTCTTTCTTGAATGCAAGGGTATAGAACATGAAAGCCTCTTGTCAGCGAAGTACGACCGGTACTGGATTTGGTTCGTATTCCTCCTGAAACAGTCTTCTTGCGAAGGCTGCTTTGTAGTGATGAAACCTGTGCCTTGGTAATAAGTTTTGCGTTATAGCGTGCTTTGATCCTGCCCAGTTTTCTGCCCGCCAGGTCCGAATAGTCCTTGTGTGAACCATTGTGGTAAACCGGTCTGCCAATGGCCGCGGCCTTGGCTATCTGGCATCAGCAGGCCGTTGGGGGCTGTGTCCCGTGTACCGCCCAGACCAATGGAGTTCATGAATTTGTCATGCCTCTTCCATACCGCTACTGGGGTGACATGTTGGGCTTGCATGTTGTCACCAACGACGCCTCCCAGAGATGTATCGAGGACAGACCTGGGGCTCCAGCCCCACGGGTCTGTCCAGCCAATGGGGTTGGGTCCATAACCATAGAGGTTCAGGCCACCCGCCAACCCAATCGGATCTGGCGTCGTAAACCGCCCCATATCCGGATCATAGAACCTCAACGTATTGAAGTGCAGCCCGTTTCCCGGTCCAGGTACTGCCCCTGAAACCGCGGGTTCTACTCTTTTACGACCATCGATTAGTCAATCAGCCTCGTACCAATTCATCGTTTTCATCAGGCGGTTCTTTCTGGACGAGTTCTTCGTAATTTGCAGGCTCTGAACTTAAGGTGGCAGGCAGCCATTTACCATTAATTTTCTCATAGCTACCTGCTCTGTAAGGATGACGGGCGACAATTTCGGTAATTTCTTTTTGGAAATTGCTCTCTTCATACCAAACGCTGCCGCATTCACCGCATCCCAAGAGTGGCGGCGAATGGGTGTCAATCAAATCTACCCATCCTGCGCATTGAGTAATAGGGCATCGATAATTTATGTCTTGATTCTGATTCTGGGCACTATCCGCAGTCTTGACGTATTGCGTAGAGGAGCCGCAGCAGGGGCACTCTATCATTATGAAGCGTTGACCCTTTTCGACTAGTGGCAAGACGAAGCTTTGCTGCTGCGCATTCAGTTCAAAGATTTCCTTGCAGACTTGACACTGTGTACTTTTAATTGAGTCCATATGGATTTCCCCCTTCAGGATATCAATGTAGGGCCTTGCTATTGGCTTTATGGTAGGCCTTGTCCATGAGAACAAGATTACTTTGACGATTGTTTCCTCCCCTGAAAATTGGCCTTTTATGATGTACATCAAAGCCATCAGGAACCAGGCCTTTCTTCATTCTGTCCGCGCCAGCCTGACCATAGCGCTGGAGTGACTTGGGATCTTTGGACTTTTTTTTCAAAAATTTCTGTTTAGCGCCGCCTTTTTTATCAAAATTTGCTCGTAACTTCTTAATCTCGCTTTTTGTTATTTTGTGGTAACAGGTTTTCAGACCCCAAGGGTCTATCCAGGTAAACGGGTTCGGCGAATACTGATAAAGATTGATTCCCCCCCGCCAACCCAATCGGATCCGGCGTAGTAAACCGCCCCACATCCGGATCATAGAACCTGAACGTATTGAAATGCAGTCCCGTCTCCCGGTCCAGGTACTGCCCCTGAAACCTCAGGTTCTGCTCTTCGATGTAGTACGGCTCGCGTACCTCTTCTAACGTGTTGCCCCACACCCGATAAGTTGCCTGCCAGACGTTGTGGCCGTCCGCTTCGGTGAGCTGTTCCGGCAGGCCGTTGAGGTCGTTGTGGTAGTAACGGATTTTTTGCAGCGGGCCGGTGCCGTCGACGCGGGCCAGGGGTTCGTAACCTTCGTCTTCGTAGAGGTAGAGGCTGGTCTGCTGATGGCGATGTTCCTGCAACAGGCGCAGGCCGTCCCAGGTGAAGCGGGTTTCGCCGAGTGGGTAGCCGTGGGTGTCGTGCTCGGTTTTTTCAATGCGTCGGCCCAGCGGGTCGTAGGTCATCCTGACCACGCTGCCGTTTTTGTTGCGCACTTCAATCAACCGGCTCTCAGCGTCGTAACCGAAGCGTTGCAGGCCCCGTTTAGCGCTGCGTTTTTCGATCAGCCGGCCAAAGGCGTCATAGCGATAACGCTTGTCCTGATAGGTCAGCAGTTTGTTGTGCACCACCAGCCCGACGCCGGGTTGTGGGCCGTCCAGCAGGTTGGCGGCGGCGTCGTAGGCGAAGGTTTCGCGCTGGCCGTGCGGGCTGTCCTGGCTGGCGATGATGCGGCCGGTGGCGTCGTAGTGCAGCACTTCGCGGTGCAGGCGGTCGCGTTCGAAGTCGCTGATGACCTGGCCGTCGAGGTTGATCTGGTGCAGGTGGCCGCTGCCGTAGTACAGGCGATTGAGCCAGCGGCCGTCGGGTAGTTGGGTCTGGATCAGGTTGCCGAGTTCGTCGTAGTGGTGGTGCAGGCTGCCGGCGGCGCTGTTTTCGGCGAGCAACTGGCCGGTGGCATCGTAGGCGAAGCTCAGGGGCTGGGCGTTGCCTTGCAGGTCGGTGAAGGCGGGTTACATGCCTGCTTTTGAGGTGTAGGCGATCCGTGGGAGGGAGCTTGCTCCCGCTCGGGGGCGCAGCCGTCGTAAGCCGGCTGATGCGGTTTATCTGGAGAATGCGTCAGCCTGTTTTGGGGCGGCTTCGCCGCCCAGCGGGAGCAAGCTCCCTCGCCACAGGATTTGCGTTTCGAAGCAAGCCCTGTGGCGTTCGCTCATTTATTCCTCGTCCACATCATCCTCATCGATCAGTCCTTGAACGAAACGGAGGAAGTTCGAGCAAATAGGCTTCTCGGATTCAGCCTGGTTCTCTTCCGGGCTAAGGTCACTATCAAACGTGTCAGTCGTGAAATAACTGATGGCTCCCGAATCAAGGTTCAAGCAAAAGAAATTGCCGCCCAGGTCGTCTGCGAAAGGAAGGAGATGTGCAGGAAGAACTTGTTTCTTCAGCATCAACTGATAGGTGGACAGCAGCGTGGGTTCACCATAGGTAATCGGCCTGAAAGAGGCGACTTCGATGGGGTCGAAAAAGTCTTCGCTGACCCAATAAGCTCGTTCCGGCATGCCGCCGTTGTACTTGAGGTAATGGTTTCGAAAGGGAGCCGGTAGCTTCTTGCCGATGACGGACTCCAGCTGGTCCAGATTCGCTGGGGTAATGGCCTTTTCGTAATCTGAGAATTTGTTTTCAAGCATTGAAATCTCCAATCATGAGCAGCGCCCAGGTTTGACTTTGGTGTTGGGAATCTTGTTGGCGAGCCAGCCTTTCTTAGACGCTGCTAGGACTGATTCGCTGCTGTCGTAATTAACTTTGAAATGTTTCTCATATTGCGCAACTGAGCCGCCATGGGGATAGGTGGCTTCGTGGGCAGATTTCCTGACAAGCTGCATCGTTGTGTTACCCGTTTTAGGGTCGAAGTCATCAACGTGGTGCCAGGTATAGTCCTTCTTGGCACTCCTTGGAATACCGGCTTCTTTATAGGCTTGAGTAAAGTCACGCGACCTGGAGCTTTGCATCTTGATAGTCACGATATTTTTTTGTGCGCCTTTAATCGGATACAAATCACTGCTTCCCGTGAAATCTACCCCGGCATACGCTCAGCCCCATGGATCTGCCCAACCGATAGGGTTCGGAGCGTATTGGTAAAGATTGAGCCCACCTTCCAACCCAATCGGATCCGGCGTAGTAAACCGCCCCACATCCGGATCATAGAACCTGAACGTATTGAAATGCAGTCCCGTCTCCCGGTCCAGGTACTGCCCCTGAAACCGCAGGTTCTGCTCTTCGATGTAATACGGCTCGCGCACCTCCTCTAGCGTGTTGCCCCACACCCGATAAGTCGCCTGCCAGACGTTGTGGCCGTCTGCTTCGGTGAGCTGTTCCGGCAGGCCGTTGAGGTCGTTGTGGTAGTAGCGGACTTTTTGCAGCGGGCCGGTGCCGTCGACCCGGGCCAGGGGTTCGTAACCTTCGTCTTCGTAGAGGTAGAGGCTGGTCTGCTGATGGCGATGTTCCTGCAACAGGCGCAGCCCGTCCCAGGTGAAGCGGGTTTCGCCGAGTGGGTAGCCGTGGGGGGCGTGCTCGGTTTTTTCAATGCGTCGGCCCAGCGGGTCGTAGGTCATCCTGACCACGCTGCCGTTTTTGTTGCGCACTTCAATCAACCGGCTCTCAGCGTCGTAACCGAAGCGTTGCAGGCCCCGTTTAGCGCTGCGTTTTTCGATCAGCCGGCCAAACGCGTCATAGCGATAACGCTTGTCCTGATAGGTCAGCAGTTTGTTGTGCACCACCAGCCCGGCACCGGGTTGCGGGGCGTCCAGCAGATTGGCGGCGGCGTCGTACTCGAAGTGCTTTTGCACCGCTGCCGGCAGCAGCGAGGGCTGGCTGCTGTGTCGGCGTTGGCGTGAGCGCAGGCGACCGCTGCGGTCATATTCGCTGCGAGTGCTGATCTGGCCCTGGGTGCGCAGCACTTCGCGGTGCAGGCGGTCGCGTTCGAAGTCGCTGATGACCTGGCCGTCGAGGTTGATCTGGTGCAGGTGGCCGCTGCCGTAGTACAGGCGATTGAGCCAGCGGCCGTCGGGTAGTTGGGTCTGGATCAGGTTGCCGAGTTCGTCGTAGTGGTGTTGCAGACTACCGGCCGTGCATATTACCCCAGACCCGGTAGCTGGCCCCAAAGGTCAATCCCAAGGGCTTGAAGGCGGCAACCCCAGAGGCTCGTCAAAAGCTCCACCAAGCCAATAGGTTCGCCCTGGAATTCCACCGTTGTACTTGAGGTAGTGATCTCGAAAGGAGGGAGATAGCTTCTTTCCAAACGTCGACTCAAGATTGTCGATATCTACTGGGCTATTCGCGGCTTCGTCTTTTCGAGAATACGTGTTCAATCGTTGTTGGTTTTTATTTATCAGGGCGGAAATGGTCAATTATTTTTTTTGAGGGTGATAGGTCGCTATTTCAAAAGCCTTCCTGACAGCTTCTCCGACCTCAGTATTTGTAGGAGTCATGGGCAGTGTTATAGCTTTGGCCTCCAGCAGCGTTTCCCATGCATTAATATTGAAGTTGTCGAAGGGGATAACAGAAACTGATTCGTGCTGGAAGTCCTTTTCAACGGAAATCAGGCGGCTATTTCTCATCAGGGCAGGGTAAGTTTTGGATTCTGTCCATTTACATAACTGGGCACGTAGCTCCTTGAGCTGCCAAGGCGAGAACTCTGGTGCGATTTTCCCATAGTTATTGATAGCTTCAATAACAGCTGAACCGATCTCTTCATCCGTAGTCGCCCTATTCAGTTTTTTTGTCAGTGCGACGTTTTCGCTAGCGCTAATAGCTGCATCGGGGGCTTGCTTTGATCGTTGGATAATATAGTAGTTATCGTTGCATTCGAAAATTATCGCGTCGTGTTTCTGCATGCTGGGGCTCACAAGTTGGAAATTGTTTGTGGGTCGATACGTTCGACGGTAGAAGCCTTGATGGCGGTGCCTTTGAGCGAACCACTTTCTATCGTCCCACCGTGTTTGAATATCAGTGGGTAGCCCTTTTTCTGGTTCTTAGTATAACCAGCCGTTGTGGAGGCTTTGGCATCAATTAACCTCGGTGGTGAGTTTGTCTGCTTAACCATATTATCGACTCTTACACGATAGTTCACAGGCTTACCACTAGCATCAAAAGGCCTTATCAACACCTGCTCTTCTACATTGTTGGCACCATACTTCGTTTTTGCTCTTCCGGTCACGGTGGTTTCCCATGTTTTCCCGGCTTTTGCATTGGTCCTTACACACCATCCCCACGGATCCAGCCACCCAAACGGGTTGGGTGCATATTGGTAAAGATTGAACCCACCCATCAACCCAATCGGATCCGGCGTCGTAAACCGCCCCACATCTGGATCATAGAACCTGAACGTATTGAAATGCAGCCCCGTCTCCCGGTCCAGGTACTGCCCCTGAAACCGCAGGTTCTGCTCTTCGATGTAGTACGGCTCGCGCACCTCTTCTAACGTGTTGCCCCACACCCGATAACTCGCCTTCCAGACGTTGTGGCCGTCTGCCTCGGTGAGCTGTTCCGGCAGGCCGTTGAGGTCGTTGTGGTAGTAACGGATTTTTTGCAGCGGGCCGGTGCCGTCGACGCGGGCCAGGGGTTCGTAACCTTCGTCTTCGTAGAGGTAGAGGCTGGTCTGCTGATGGCGATGTTCCTGCAACAGGCGCAGGCCGTCCCAGGTGAAACGGGTTTCGCCGAGTGGGTAGCCGTTGCTGTCGTGCTCGGTTTTTTCAATGCGTCGGCCCAGCGGGTCGTAGGTCATCCTGACCACGCTGCCGTTTTCGTTGCGCACTTCAATCAACCGGCTCTCAGCGTCGTAACCGAAGCGTTGCAAGCCCCGTTTAGCGCTGCGTTTTTCGATCATCCGGCCAAAGGCGTCATAGCGGTAACGCTTGTCCGGATCATAAAGCGGGAACGTGTTGTAGTGCAGCCCGGTCTCTCGGTAGAAAAGCTCATTCCCGTTCTTTATCCAAACATGCATGTTATGGTTTTCGCTAAAAAATAGAGCCGGAAGTTGTTTGGCTCTTCCGGCTCTTTTTCTAATCTAGTCTAGAAAGTCATCGTTTTCCAAATAATAAATAACTGCTTTCAGTAGTTCTTCTTTGCTGGAGTTCGGATGATGTTCTATTTTATTTTCAATGATCGCTTTGAGTATTGGAGACTCAAGGAATGTTCCGTATTTGTCATCAAACTCCATTTCTTCGTCGTCATTTTCTGCAAGGTAATATTTTTTATTTAGGATGTCGTTTTTTGACTCTAAATCAAAATCAGTATCCACATATAACCAGCCGATATTGGGTAGGTCGTTACATTTTTGCAGAAGTTTGTCAAAGCCATTAATGGTTATCATAAGTGCTCCTTATTTTCGACATTTCGTACCGCCACCCCATTTATTTCGACCACCTTTACCATCAGGGTGGTAGATTTTATGATACGTTTTATGATCATTGAAGTCGGCTAGCTGTAATGAACCTGGTTTGTTTTCATGATGCCAAGTCATATTGGCTGGGGATGTTCCTCTGAACGTCCCATTCGGCCGTGGCTGCACATGCTCTACAGCACCAGGGTATTTAGTCTGCATTTGACGTTTAAAGTCCGGATCTGTTTGCATTCGTTTGTAAACAGATTCGTTTGCGCGGCTAAAGTGCTCTGCGTCAGTCATTTTGTATTCGGACGCGTTCAGTGAGTGCTCATGGAACACATGATATTTCCCTAGGTCGCGAGATCCTTCACCGTTGTATAGGCCAAGCGGATCTATCCAGGTCAGGGGGTTTGGGGCATAACTGTAAAAATTCAGCCCCCCCGCCAACCCAATCGGATCCGGCGTCGTAAACCGCCCCACATCCGGGTCATAAAACCGGAACGTGTTGTAGTGCAGCCCAATCTCCCGATCCAGGTATTGGCCCTGAAACCTCAGGTTCTGCTCTTCGATGTAGTACGGCTCGCGGACCTCTGTAACGGTATTGCCCCAGACCCGATAAGTGGCCTGCCAGACGGTGTGGCCGTCGGTTTCCGAGAGTAGTTCGGGGAGGCCGTTGAGGTCGTTGTGGTAGTAGCGGACTTTCTGATGAGCGCCCGTGCCATCGACCCGGGCCAGTGGTTCATAGCCGTCATCGGCGTAGAGGTAGAGGCTGCTCTGACCTTTATGTTCTTGCAGCAGACGCAAGCCATCCCAGGTGAAGCGAGTCTGACCCAGAGGGTAGCCGTTGTTGTGATTCTCGGTTTTCTCGATGCGTCGACCGAGCGGGTCATAGGTCATCCTGACCACGCTGCCGTTTGCGTTGCGCACTTCAATCAATCGGCTTTCGGCGTCGTAGGCGAAGCGTTGCAGGCCCCGTTTAGCGCTGCGCTTTTCGATCAGTCGGCCGGCGCCGGGTGGTGGGCCGTCCAGCAGGTTGGCGGCGGCGTCGTAGGTGAAGGTTTCGCTCTGGCCGTGCAGGCTGTCCTGGCTAGTGATGATTCGGCCATTAGCATCATCGGATTCGTGGGGGCGTCATGTTTATGAACTTGACTCTCTTTTTATAAGTTTTCCGCTAGTGATTTCCAGAAAATCTTTAATGCCCCCATGGGTTACTTCTATATATTGGTTGACCGTAACTTTGTCAACAATGCCGCATAGGTAACTCCAGTGTCTGCCAGTTTCACTGTGAAAATAAATTACCCCCCACTCACAGGGCAAGATATGCTGTTTAGAGTCGATGGATATTATATTCCAGATTATTCCGCCGAGATTTGATATTTCTTTTCGGGTGGCTTCGTTAAAAGCAATTGTTCCGTCGTCGAGCCGTCCTTGTGAGGTGTTGCAATCAGGGCATCTATTAAGTTTGGGGTCGTAATTTGCATAGCAATTCTCGCATACTGTGTATTTCATGATGGCCTCAACTATTTTATTGGGATGCTGGATGTTATGACCCCAGGTCCTGTTCCACCTATGTGTGGGTCTGCATGGTCAGTGATTACGCGGATTTTTTGAGTTACTCCATTTTGTGTTGACGTGCCCTCAAATACTTTTCCATAGAACCCTTCTCTATTGGAAATTACTTGGTTTGATGGGGTGTTGGCAACGTCTTTGGTGGCCTTGGCAATATCTCTATTGCTCCATCCTGCCGGAAACAAAGAACCCTTTTGTCTGCTTGATTTCATCGCAGAATAAGGGAGTTGCTTAGGCGGTCCAACGTGTGGCGAGTGCCTTCTTAGTATGTGCCGGAGGGAACCAAATGAGAATTTATAGCCTTTTCCGCTACCGCAAGTGCTCAGGCCAGCAGGGTCAATCCAAGATGAGGGATTCGGTCCATATTGATAGAGATTCAGCCCCCCCGCCAACCCAATCGGATCCGGCGTAGTAAACCGCCCCACATCCGGATCATAGAACCGGAACGTATTGAAATGCAGCCCCGTCTCCCGGTCCAGGTACTGCCCCTGAAACCGCAGGTTCTGCTCTTCGATGTAGTACGGCTCGCGCACCTCTTCTAACGTGTTGCCCCACACCCGATAACTCGCCTTCCAGACGTTGTGGCCGTCTGCCTCGGTGAGCTGTTCCGGCAGGCCGTTGAGGTCGTTGTGGTAGTAGCGGACTTTTTGCAGCGGGCCGGTGCCGTCGACGCGGGCCAGGGGTTCGTAACCTTCGTCTTCGTAGAGGTAGAGGCTGGTCTGCTGATGGCGATGTTCCTGCAACAGGCGCAGGCCGTCCCAGGTGAAGCGGGTTTCGCCGAGTGGGTAGCCGTGGGGGTCGTGCTCGGTTTTTTCAATGCGTCGGCCCAGCGGGTCGTAGGTCATCCTGACCACGCTGCCGTTTTCGTTGCGCACTTCAATCAACCGGCTTTCGGCATCGTAGGCGAAGCGTTGCAAGCCTCGTTTAGCGCTGCGTTTTTCGATCAGCCGGCCAAACGCGTCATAGCGATAACGCTTGTCCTGATAGGTCAGCAGTTTGTTGTGCACCACCAGCCCGGCACCGGGTTGCGGGGCGTCCAGCAGGTTGGCGGCGGCGTCGTAGGCGAAGGTTTCGCGCTGGCCGTGCGGGCTGTCCTGGCTGGCGATGATGCGGCCGGTGGCGTCGTAGTGCAGCAGTTGGCGGTGTTGCGCGGCGGGTTGCTGGTCGAGTTTACCGATCAGGTTGTCGGCGGGGTCGTACTCGAAGTGCTTTTGCACCGCTGCCGGCAGCAGCGAAGGCTGGCTGCTGTGGCGGCGTTGGCGTGAGCGCAAGCGGCCGCTGCGGTCGTATTCGCTGCGGGTGCTGATCTGGCCCTGGGTGCGTAGCACTTCGCGGTGCAGGCGATCACGCTCGAAGTCGCTGATGACCTGGCCGTCGAGGTTGATCTGGTGCAGGTGGCCGCTGCCGTAGTACAGGCGATTGACCCAGCGGCCGTCGGGCAGTTGGGTCTGGATCAGATTGCCGAGTTCGTCGTAGTGGTGGTGCAGGCTGCCGGCCGTGCTTTGTTCTGCGAGCAACTGGCCGAGGGCGTCGTAGGCGAAGCTCAGGGTTTGTGCGTTGCCGTGGTTGTCGGTGAAGGTGACGGCGGTGAGCTGGTCCAGCGGGTCGTAGCTGTAGTCGGTGCGGCCATCGTCGGTGACTTTGGCGATCAGCCGGCCGACGGCGTCGCGTTCCAGGCGATGAACGATGGGGGCCGGCGGTACTTCGGGGACGACGGCCAGGCCGTTGCCGTAAGGTGCCGGAATCGCCGTGACCGCCGCGACGTTATCCAGCAGGTCATAGGTGTAGCGCTTGGCGCTGCCGTCGAGGTCTTGTTGTTCGGTCAGTCGATCCCCAGCGTCCCAGGCAAACCGATAACTCTCGCCGTTTTCGTTGGTCAGCGCCTGCAGCCGCCCATAGCTGTCGTACCCGAACTGCACCTGCCGACCATGGGCGTCGGTTCGCTGGCGTACCTGGCCGCGACGGTTATGTTGATAGAGCGTGGTGTGCCCGGCCGGATCGGTATAACCGGTCAGCTGGCCGCTGACGTCGCGCTGATATTGCTCGGTGCGGCCGTCCGGCAACTGGCTGCTGAGCAACCGTCCCTGGGCGTCGTAGCTGAACTGGGTGCGTTCGCCGAGGGCATCGGTGATGGTTTGCAGATAGCCCCGGTTGTCGTAGCTGAATCGCGTCGGATAACTCGAGCAATCGATGTGTTCGATCAGTTGGCCGAACGGGTTCCAGCGCAGTTTTTTGCTTTTGCCGGTGGCGTCGATGATCTCGACGACCTGGCCGTGGGTGTCGTAGCGGTAGCGGGTGACATGGCCCAGCGGATCGGTTTCGGCGATGCAGTTGCCGCGCTGATCGTAGCGATATTGCCAGCTGTTGCCGGCGGCATCAGTTTCCACCAGCGGCAAGGCCCAGTGTTCCAGCCATAGGGTCGAGTCACTGCGGCCCAGCGGGTCGGTTTCGCCGATCAGGTTGCCGGCGTCGTCGTAGCTGTATTCGTAGCGCCCGCCCAGCGGGTCGGTGGCGCTGAGCAGTTGGCGTTCGTCGTTCCACTCGAACTGCCAGGTCTGGCCGAGGTTGTCGGTGTACTCGATGATCTGGTGCTGGGTGTTCCAGCGCCGTGTACTGATGCGCTGCGAGCCATCGGTGATGCGCGTGACACCGGCGACGAGGTCATAGTCGAACCGGTAAGTATCGCCCTCGTCGGTCCAGTGGCGGACCACGCACCATTCAAGGTCTTCAACTAACGCCCATTCATAGAAGCATCGCAGCCCCGTGGGCAATTGATGCTCGACCATTCTCCGCCCGGCGTCGTAGCTGAAGCGCCGTTGCACCTGGCCGGTGGCGTCGCGCACTTCGGCCAGATTGCTCATTGCATCGTAGCCATAGCTGACGAGCACTTCGCGACGTTGGTCGGGGTACAGGCGTTCCACCCGAGCCACGCGACCGCCTTCATGAATCAGCTCGACCTGCACCAGATCGAAAGTATCCCGCAGGCGCGACAATCGTCCGGTTTCGTCATAGTCGAGGTAGATGCGGTTGTCGTTGCGGTCGCCCAATTGATCAAGGCGCAGCAGCGCTGTATTGCCCGGCGTTGGATTGAACAAACGGTATGCGCCGTCATCGCTTTCAATCAACAACTGCCCATTAACGTGCCGTCGAACGCTCAGCCCTTCACCGGCACTGAACACCGCGCCGCCCAGAGGAATCGAGCCCATGTCGATGCGCCGGGCTTGTTCATCGGTGTAGACCAGCGTTTCCCCGCCCTCCGGGTGAGGCAGAATTTCCACGCACACTTCGTAGGACACACTCCAGCCCGCGCCGAACACCCCGTCGCGGCGCTCGTCGCGGCTGTTGTAGAAGCGCTGCCAATCCATCGGCAAGACACCGGGCAGCACGAAGTCCAGCTCATCGTCGCCCCCCAGCACCTTGGCCCCGGTCGCGGCGTGCACCGGGTTCGACGAACCCATGGCCGCGTTGGCCATCGCGCTCATGGCGCTGCTGACGGCCATCGACGTCGCGCCGCCGATCAGCATGCATGGCAGTTTGCTGAAGAACTTGCCTTTGCCGCCCTTGAGCATCAGCAACGCGGTGACCGCCAGTCCTACGCCCGGGGTCTTGCCGCTGCGGATCTCGCGCACTACCACCGAGCCGCCACCAATGGTGACGTTGGGTGAGATCAGCCCGGAACCCACCACCTTGGCGTCGCAGGTGGTGCGGTCGCCGCTGCGCACGGCCGGTTGGCCGTTGATGGTGACTTTGTCCGAGCCCTCGGCCAGAAACTGCGGCGGCATCGGCGGATGCTTCATGCAGGTGACCAGGTCCAGCGGCTTGGGCACCGAGCCGGGCGCCGGGGTGGCGACGGTGGGGCGCCACATCTGGGAGAAGAAGCTCTCGGCCATGTCCAGATAGCTGGGCTCGGCTTCGGGCTTGGGTGCCTCCAGCTCGGTACCGGCCGGCGCGACATGGGACGGGATCGCCCCGGCGGCGCGGGCGGCGGGAATGTTGTTGGTGAGGGTGTTGGTGGAACCGGTGAGAATCGTCGCCTGCACCATGGGCGGGAACAGCGAATTGCTGAAGCTCTCGCACAGGTTGCTTAAACCCTTGTCGGCCCCGGTCTTGCTCATGGCGAGACCGACGATCGTGCCCACCACCGCGCCGAGCAGGAAGCAACCGAGGCCGCCGGTGGCGACGGTGATGCCGGTGGCCGCGACCACGGCGGCGGTGGCCAGCGCGGTAATCGCAATGTTGGCCGCCACCTCAAGCACGCCGCCAAGAATGTCGGCCATCATCGAGGTGTGGTCGAGTGCATCGCCCAACCGGGCGGCCCAGAGTGCGTCAGACATGCGGGATGTTTATCCGGCGCAAGCGTCTGACGGCTGCGTAATCGTTGCGCTTGTAGCGCAATTCGATGCCTTCCATTGCACGTTTTCCCTTGTCGGTTATGGCATGCGCATCAGCGCAGTCCTCAGTCGTTTGATCAGCTTCGGATCCTTGAGGCAATCGGCTGGCCGTATGTTATCCAGGGCGGGCACTTGCTGTTCGATCCACCACAATCCTTCCTTGAGCCCTCTTTTACCGTAGAGAATGACCGCCATATCGAGGTTGCCATCCAGTCGTTTCGCCAGGGTGCGGGCGTCGTCGAGATAGTCTTCTTCATATAACTGCACAAGCACTTGCCATTCGGCATCGCCAGGGTAATCGTCTTCCAGTTGTTCCATCTTCTGCGCTCATTGGCCGGGTCAGATTCATGACCTGAAGATTAACCATAAAAATAATCAAAAAACAGTTCGAAATTTTCTTTCCCAAGCAGGGGACTGACTTCCTTTGTGACTAATTTCACGAACTTGCTGGAAAGCTCGTCATCATCGTTATAGATCTCAAAGATTTCGAATTTTCCGTGGACAACCTCAATCAACTTGGCAAAAGCGAAAAAGAAATCAGCCAATGAATCGGCAATTTTGAAAGGCAAAGTCACGTCACCGCTGGCAAATACAGGTGTGCCCTCAATGTTGGTAACAGCGATGACAGGTTTACCGCCTCCGATATCATCCATAAATACTACAAAACTGGCTGGCCAGTGTGGGTTGAGCTGCGACTTGTTTGAATTGCCATCCCACTTGTAGCCCACTTGGTCCTCTTCAAGGATGTTCAGATCAAAAAAACGTATCGGAGTCAAACCTGTCTCTATCTCTACACCCACAGGCTCGTAGTTGTCATAGAAAAAATCAGTTTCGACAGAGCGTTCAAGCATTTGCGGCCATGTGGCGTTGACTTGGCCATTCTTTTCGAAGCTGCCCTCTAACTGGAACTTTTTGTGGATACGGCGCAGCTCTATTAGTGCCTTTTCTAACGCGCTCATGTTCGTTATTCCGAATAAAAACTCAAGTGACGCATTTAGGCTTGCCAGGCGTTTAAGGCAGTTGATCAAGCGCCTTCATAGCTGTTACCACCAGCTGTGAATTAAACGCTGCTCTTTATCTTAGTGGTACAGGTAAGCGTCGGGTTAAAGGTCGCAGATTCTCACGATCCGTCCACAGCCCCGGAAATACTTCAAATTTCAAATCGTCACGGTTAAGTCCAGTATCGAAATAGCGGCACAATCTGTCGCTCAAGTCTTCGTCCCCCCACATGTTGGTAAGTTCATACTGTTCAATAGCGTCGCGATTTTTTGAAAGTTTCAGCTCTTTTTGACGCACGGGTGCCAAGCTGTAATCGATAGCGCAGTCTTTGCCGGTATCGATCAGGTCGGCACCGCGAAAGGGGAAACCGCCCTCAAAGTTAACGTGCGGTCGTAACCAGTAACGTTCGTGGTCTGACAGGACCAGTGGAGTCGCAGGCTGTAGTTTTTCGACGGCAAGTCGTTGGGTAACGACCTTCCCTACAAAACCGCTGAACAAAATTTTACTGTCGTCCAGCACGAGATCGCTCCAGATGCCATTCACGCTCTTCACGTCGTAAAAACGCATGACGGAATTCTTGATCATCTGGCCTACGGTATATAAATCGTCTCGCAGTTTGAGGCTGACTAAATCGCCTTCCTTCCAGGTTATGCGCTTGGCCATGGGGCTCACTCCACTTTAGTAATATTAACGAATCACTCATGAGCAACGGCCTCCTCTGCCTTTACTGACCCCTTTGGCGGTGGCTTTGACTCTGGCTTTGTTGGCGGCTTTTATAGCTTTATCCAAGGCTTTACCTGCTGGTGTTTTGGTCAGATGTTTATCAGCCGCAGCAAGGTGCGGTCACCGCTGCGCACGGCCGGTTGACCCAGAGTGCGTCAGACATGCAGGGTGCTCATCAGGCCGGAACGTCGAACAACAGCGAATTCTTGATGGTCGCCCAATGCGCGGCTTCGGCATCGCCGAGTTTTTCGGCCTTCACGTAGCTCAGGGCGAGCATTTTGCGGGTGCCGGGCAACACCAGCGCCAATTGGTACTGGAAGACTTTGTCGTTGCCCTTGTTGAACTGGCTGCGCAACTCGATGCCTTCGATGTCCTGGTTGGCACCCAGGCGCACGGCGACGCCCGGTTGAAAACGCAAGTCTTGCACTTGTTTTTCCAGGCGTTTGAGCTGGTCGTCGAAGTTGCTTTGCAGGGTTTCGCCGTCGGCCAGCAAGCTGCGGCTGACGATCAGCGAAGTGCCCAGTTCGGCGAACTTGAGGATGTTGATCGACGCGTCCAGTAACTCGCTTGCCGGCAGCTGGAACTGGAATTCATTGATTCGGTAGGTCATGGAACACAGCTCTCGTGATTAGCCCTTGGACTTGGGAAACGCGGCATTGATGTTGGCGTCGATGCTCGCCTTGACGCCCTGGCCATCAGGTGTGGCGCCAGCGCCGCCGCCGTTGTTCAGGTGCAGCACGCCGCCGGTGTTGAACTCGGCATCACCGCTGGCATAGAAGCTGATTTGCACGCCGGTCAGGTTGATCTGGCCGCTGGCATTGAGCTCCAGGATGCTTTCACCACAGACCAGCCGCAGGTTCTCGCCCACTTCAATGACGTAGCTCTGGCTGATGCTGTCGGTCTTGCGCTGGCCCACCGACAGAATGTCTTCCTGCTTGACGATGCGCAGACGGTTGTTGCCGATGGTCACTGTCTCGTTATGCCCGATGCTCTTGTTGCGGTCGTGGCCCACCGAGTGGCTTTCATCGACCTCGACCACGATGTCCTGATTGCGCTCGGCATGGATGTACAACTGCTCGGCGCCTTTTTTGTCTTCCATGCGGATTTCGTTGAAATTGGCCGGTGTGCCACCCTTGCTCGAACGGCTTTTCATGCCGCTCTGGGTGGCGTTTTCCGGCAGGTCGTAGGGCACGGTCTGTTCGGCGTTGTAGACGCGACCGGTGATGATCGGCCGGTCCGGGTCGCCTTCGAGGAAGCTGACGATGACTTCCTGGCCGATCCGCGGGATCTGCATCGAGCCCCAGTTTTTACCGGCCCAGGACTGTGACACGCGAATCCAGCACGAGCTGTTTTCGTTGGACTGATCATGCCGGTCCCAATAGAAATGCACCTTCACCCGGCCAAACTGATCGGTCCAGATTTCCTCGCCTTTGGGGCCCACCACCAACGCGGTCTGCGGGCCTTTGACGATTGGGCGGTGGGTGTTGGGCAGCGGGCGGTAGCTTTGTTGGGCGTCGATGCAGGTCAGGCTGCTTTCGAACTGTGCCGAAGGCGCACCGCCACCGGTTTCCCCGCTTTCCTGGGAAATGTAATAGCGGGTGCCGACGATCAGGTATTCACGGTTCTGGTCCTGGCGGCTGAAGCCGGTGAGGCTGAACAAATGACCCGAGCCCAGGCCTCGGGCGTTGCCGGCCAGCTCGACCTGTTCGTGCAGGGTCTGCAAGGCTTCGATACGGGTGCGGGCGTAATGTTCGCCGTCTTCGCTTTGCACATAAGTGCCGGGGTAGTCGTACAGCGGATAATCGCCGGCGGTGTGCGGACGGGGCATGGCCGAGCGCACGTCGATACGCGCGCTGGGGCGCTGGAAATCATAGTCGTTGAGTTCCAGCGAACCCGGCTGGACTTCCTGGGCCAGGTGCCAATCGTGGATGTGATCGCGTTCGCGCTGCTGCTCATTCCTAGGGTAGTAGGGCACCGAAGCGTAGCCGGGCGCACTGGTGTGAGCGCCGTAGGCATCGGCCAACACCAACACATGACGACCCTGTTCATGGCGGAAGAAGTAGTAGATCCCTTCCTGCTCCATCAGGCGGCTGACGAAATCGAAACTGGTTTCGCGATACTGCACGCAGTATTCCCACTCGCGATAGGGCCGGCTCAGGGCGTCTTCGAAATCGGAAAAGCCGAGGTCGCGAAACACCTGCTTGATGATCTGCGGGATGCTCAGGTTCTGGAAAATCCGGCAATCGGAGGTGCGGGTCAGCAGCCAAAGCCAAGGCCGTAGCGTGACCTGGTAGCTGGCGAACTGGCCCTGGTCGACGTTCTGGCTGCAGCGGGCAACGATGCCATGGAAATGACGCTCGCCACCGCCGTCCAGTTGCAGGCTCAGGGACATGGGTTTGCCGAGCAACTGGTTGAGGTCGATGGCATTGTCCAGCGAATGCAGCTGCAACTCATAGTTGAACAGCCGCCCCAGCTCTTCACCGCCGCCCATGTCTTTGAGCAACAGCACCTCCGGCCCCAGGGGGCTGGTGACTTTTGCCAGGCGTGAGGCTTGGTTGAATAACATGGGCTGTCCTTATTCGCTGTCGCAATCCTTTTGACGCTGCCGAAGATTGCAGCCTTTTGACTTTAAAGATCAAGAGATTGCGACCTTCGGCAGTTCGTACAGAGACGCGCGACCGCCAAGGGCGATGGCGCTGAAGTCATAATGTAGTTCGTTACTTGGGGGAGAGGAACCAGACTCTTGATTGTTGCCAGGCATTACCTGAATATCTGCTCCCCTGCGCGTCACCTCACGTCTATGGAAAGCGATTACTGTGACCTCTTACCGCATGCAAGAAGCCGATCTCGAAATCCCCGATACCTGGCAGGACCAGAGCATCAATATTTTTAAGCTGCCAGCAGTCGGCCCTGCTAAAGAAGCCAGTTTCGTCATCAGTCGCGATGCTACCCAGGGCGACGCGCCATTTGCAGAATACGTGGACCGCCAACTCAAAAGTGCGGAGCAGCAACTGCCGGGTTTCAAGCTGGTTCAGCGCTGGGACACGGTGCTGCAAGGGCATACCGCCACATTGCTGGATTACACCTGGCAACGCGAGGGGCGCGAACTGATGCTGCGCCAGGTGTTTATCGAGCGTAAGCCGTCCGTGCTGATCACCACCTTGACCACGACACCGAATGACTTCGCCTATCACGAGCAGGCCTGGAAACTGGCGATGCATTCGTTCAAGCCACAGCCTCCAATCATCTGAGCATCCATACGTCCCACTGAGCAGTCATACACATCAGTAAGGTAGATGCGCGCAATGGATGCACAGGCTGCAGCACGTCTGGGTGACGAAATAGCCCATGGATTCGGGGTCGCAGCGATGGTCGCCGGTGCCGTAGCCGGCGCCTTGATCGGTGCCGCGGTCATCGCCGCGACCGTCGCCACCGGCGGTGTGGCGGTGGCGATTTTTGCCGGCTCGATTGCGGCCGGCGGCTTGTCGATGTTCCAGGTCGTCAAGGGGCTTTCCACCATCTTCAATTTGCCCGAGCCCACAACGGGCAAGTTGCAGATGGGCAGTTTCAATGTCTATATCAACAGCCTCAATGCCATGAGAGCGGGAGAGGACGTCGCTTCCAGCTGCTCCGGGCTGCCGATGAATCATCCGATGTGGCCCTTTCCGGTATTGATCGCTGAAGGCAGTGCCACGGTGTTCATCAACGGCAAACCGGCAGCACGCTTGCACAGCAAAATGGTTTGCGGTGCTCATATCAAGAGCGGCAGCCCCAATACGTTTATCGGCGGGCCAACGGTGTCGGTGGCGTTTGTCCTGGATATCGAGGGGTGGATGCATACCGGGTTGGAAGCACTGGGATTACTGGCTGTGGCGGGGGCTGCAGTACTCGCGGCCATGGCGGGCCTTGCCGCGTTAGCCGGTTTCGTGGTGATTGGCGGCACGATGATGGCTGGCATGGCGTTGCTAGGGGATTTGGGTGATCGCTTGGGGCCCGGTTATCGGGATCTGCTGCAGGGTGTCGCTGGGTTGGCGCTTTTGGGCCTGGGACCGAAAATGGCAAAAATCGGTGCTGCGCCCAAGCCGCGCTCGGTGAGCTTCAAACCGGGTTACACGGCAGACGATATCGTTGCGATTCCCAAGTCCAGCCGGCCGGATCCCTCTGAGTACCTTGAGGCTTCCTATATCGACAAGCATCTTAAGGTCTTCCAGGATGAAGGCGGTGCGTTTCTATTTACCCCGGATGATATTGCCAACCCCATGTACGCGACCTTTAGCGACACCAAGTACGTCATGGCCAAATCAGACCTGCACGGTGTGGTCGGCGAATTTAAAAAGACCGGCGATCTTTCAATCTTGGAGTCTGCCCTGGGCTATGACCCGGGCTCCTTTACCGGCAAGGAAATTTACATGATGGACCTGAACAATCCCAAGGTGGTCATGCCAAGCGGTAACGAGCGGGGAGCGAACCCGCTATGGCGTCCTGGCGGCCTGACCCATCCGGGTGGCATGCGTGAGGCGGTATTGGATAAGGTGGGCATTCCACACCAGAACGACATCAATTTTCTGCTCGCGAACCCTGATGTAGTGAGAATTCAATGAGTACCCATCCAGACAATGTATTGCTGCTTGCCCTGGCCAATGACGAATTGGATAAATTCCTTGTAGGCGAGCCGTTCTACTTTCAAGAAGCCAAAAACGACTACGATGAACCGCAGAATATCGTCGTGGCCTTCGATTTGCTGGTGTTGCGTTACTGGCAGCAGACCCGCGATGCCAACTTCCCCGCACGCTTCGTGGCGGCGTTGCTCAAGATTCTCGCGGCCTACCCCGATCGTAATCGGGCGATTTATGTCGCAGCGGTCTGGGTTTGGTATTACCGATTTTGCCTGAGCAAAAAGCATGCACAGCCCGAGGGGCTCTATGCCGAGCTGTTCGAAATCGACATGGGGGCCGTGGCCTTGGCCCTTCAGAGGCAGCTTGAGATCAATAAGGCAGCGCTTATCCTGGATACACGTTGGGCTGGTGGCAGCTGGAACAGCCAGAACGGTTTATGGGGGCCGTTGATGCGTACCGCCCTGGTAGTCAGGGACAAACTTGGAGGACCGGACTTCGTGCCTGCCAATCCCTGAGGAGCGCTTAAAGATGGATTCAAGATCAGGCAGGTCGATGATGTCGCAGGGCGCATGCCCAGAAGTCCGATGGAGGGGAACCACTATTTCCTGGGGCCAGGCAAGCACTTGCCGGGTGGAGCTCCAGAAATGGTTGTCGAGTCGATTCCTATCAAGGATGCGGACGGTATTACCACGTTAACCGAGGTATTTGTCAGTGATTAATGATGTGCTGAAGGGATTCGTGGAAAAAGCGGACGGTGACTTGATCCGTGTTCGAATCATTGTTAACGCGCTGGACTCGCCCCTGCGCGCTATCGGGTTTTTGCATGCGACAGAGAAAGATATCTATGTTTTGAACGTCGCGGACGACAAGCAGAAGGCTAAGGTATTCGATGAACTACGTTCATTAGGGGTGGCCTTTTCGGCGGGTAAGGAATGGTGTCCCTCCGAAGTTTTCGAATACCTTCGTGACGAGCAACTGCTGAGCGGTCAATTTTTGCGAGTCGCGTGGACGCAGCCGGGTCAATACCTGCTTACGAACGCGTGAAATTTCAAGATGCTCTGGTCCACCGCGAACATATGTTCTCCTTGGGCATCGAACAAGACGCCGGTCGATTCTACGTCTCCATACCAGTCAGCAATGGCATGGCCGACTACGAGGAATACTATGAAATCGACCGTGCGACCTTTGAACTGTTCAGGCGTGACCCGGGTGCCGCACTGCCGTTTGTCATGCGTTGCAGAAAGCGCGAGCTGGACGAACTGTTGATGATCCAGCCGGGAACAAACCGCGGCACGGCCATCTGAGCGTCGAAAGGCAAGGGCGCTGAGGCCGGCGTTATTCCTTGCGTGAACTCAGTGTTTGGCTTTTGCCGGGAATAATGCTTTTACCGCCGCATCAATCACACCCTTGATACCTTTACCTTTGGGGTCCACTTCGCTTGCGCCTCCGGAGTTGAGGTCCAAACGGCCGCCGGTGTCGATATTGCCATTGCCACTGGCGTAGATATTGAACGCCGTGCCCGAGATGTTGATCTCGCCACTGGCATTGAATTCCAACACGCTTTTGCCACAGACCAGTCGAATTTGCGATCCCGCCTCCATGAGGTATTGGGTGCTGACGCTGTCGCTCTTGGTTCCTCCGACATGCAAGGCATCGTTGCGCTTTACCGCCCGGAGGCGGTCTTCACCGATACGTACTGTCTCGTTATGCCCGATGCTCTTGTTGCGGTCGTGGCCCACCGAGTGGCTTTCATCAACCTCGACCACGATGTCCTGATTGCGCTCGGCATGGATGTACAACTGCTCGGCGCCTTTTTTGTCTTCCATGCGGATTTCGTTGAAATTCGCCGGTGTGCCACCCTTGCTCGAACGGCTTTTCATGCCGCTCTGGGTGGCGTTTTCCGGCAGGTCGTAGGGCACGGTCTGTTCGGCGTTGTAGACGCGGCCGGTGATGATCGGCCGGTCCGGGTCGCCTTCGAGGAAGCTGACGATGACTTCCTGGCCGATTCGCGGGATCTGCATCGAGCCCCAGTTTTTACCGGCCCAGGACTGCGAGACGCGAATCCAGCACGAGCTGTTTTCGTTGGACTGATCATGCCGGTCCCAATAGAAATGCACCTTCACCCGGCCAAACTGATCGGTCCAGATTTCCTCGCCTTTGGGGCCCACCACCAACGCGGTCTGCGGGCCTTTGACGATCGGGCGGTGGGTGTTGGGCAGCGGGCGGTAGCTTTGTTGGGCGTCGATGCAGGTCAGGCTGCTTTCGAACTGTGCCGAAGGCGCACCGCCACCGGTTTCCCCGCTTTCCTGGGAAATGTAATAGCGGGTGCCGACGATCAGGTATTCACGGTTCTGGTCCTGGCGGCTGAAGCCGGTGAGGCTGAACAAATGACCCGAGCCCAGGCCTCGGGCGTTGCCGGCCAGCTCGACCTGTTCGTGCAGGGTCTGCAAGGCTTCGATGCGGGTGCGGGCGTAATGTTCGCCGTCTTCGCTTTGCACATAAGTGCCGGGGTAGTCGTACAGCGGATAGTCGCCGGCGGTGTGCGGACGGGGCATGGCCGAGCGCACGTCGATACGCGCGCTGGGGCGCTGGAAATCATAGTCGTTGAGTTCCAGCGAACCCGGCTGGACTTCCTGGGCCAGGTGCCAATCGTGGATGTGATCGCGTTCGCGCTGCTGCTCATTCCTGGGGTAGTAGGGCACCGAAGCGTAGCCGGGCGCACTGGTGTGAGCGCCGTAGGCATCGGCCAACACCAACACATGACGACCCTGTTCATGGCGGAAGAAGTAGTAGATCCCTTCCTGCTCCATCAGGCGGCTGACGAAATCGAAACTGGTTTCGCGATACTGCACGCAGTATTCCCACTCGCGATAGGGCCGGCTCAGGGCGTCTTCGAAATCGGAAAAGCCGAGGTCGCGAAACACCTGCTTGATGATCTGCGGGATGCTCAGGTTCTGGAAAATCCGGCAATCGGAGGTGCGGGTCAGCAGCCAAAGCCAAGGCCGCAGCGTGACCTGGTAGCTGGCGAACTGGCCCTGGTCGACGTTCTGGCTGCAGCGGGCAACGATGCCATGGAAATGACGCTCGCCACTGCCGTCCAGTTGCAGGCTCAGGGACATGGGTTTGCCGAGCAACTGGTTGAGGTCGATGGCATTGTCCAGCGAGTGCAGCTGCAACTCATAGTTGAACAGCCGCCCCAGCTCTTCGCCGCCGCCCATGTCTTTGAGCAACAGCACCTCCGGCCCCAGGGGGCTGGTGATTTTTGCCAGGCGTGAGAGTTGCTTGAATAGCATCAGTAATCCCGTAAACGTTGTAATCGCCGCAGCGCTTTTCTCAGCAGAAACCGGATCAAATGTGGGAGCTGGCTTGCCAGCTCCCAGACTGAGCGCATTCCTCCAGGGCTATGCGGCGTCGCTGAAGTCGTAGTGCAATTCGTTGTCCCGGGCGCTGATTCGCACCCCTGCCAGCGCCTTGCCTTCGAGCATGCGGGTGAGGAACTCGCGGCTCATGTCCGGTAGCAGGCTGTTGGTCAGGATGGTGTCGATCATCCGCCCACCACTTTCGGTTTCGGTGCAACGGGAGACGATCAGGTTGATCACCTCATCGTCGTAATCGAACGCCACTTTGTGGGTGTTCTCCACGCGCTTCTTGATGCGGTTGAGTTGCAGGCGGGTAATGGCCTTGAGCATCTCGTCGCTGAGCGGGTAGTACGGAATGGTCACCAGGCGGCCCAGCAAGGCCGGCGGGAAAATCTCCAGCAGCGGCTGGCGCAGGGCTTTGGCGATTTCTTCGGGCTCGGGCACGTTTTGCGGGTCTTTGCAGACTCGGGCAATCAGCTCGGTGCCAGCGTTGGTGGTCAGCAGAATCAAGGTGTTCTTGAAGTCGATCACCCGACCTTCGCCGTCCTCCATCACGCCTTTGTCGAAGACCTGGAAGAAAATCTCATGCACGTCCGGGTGGGCTTTTTCCACCTCGTCCAGCAGCACCACGCTGTAGGGTTTGCGCCGCACGGCTTCGGTCAGTACGCCGCCTTCGCCATAGCCGATGTAGCCCGGTGGCGCGCCCTTGAGCGTGGACACCGTGTGGGCTTCCTGGAATTCGCTCATGTTGATGGTGATGACGTTCTGCTCGCCGCCGTACATGGCTTCCGCCAGGGCCAGGGCGGTTTCGGTCTTGCCCACGCCGGAGGTGCCGGCGAGCATGAACACGCCAATCGGTTTGCTCGGGTTGTCGAGGCCGGCGCGGGAGGTCTGGATGCGCTTGGCGATCATCTGCAAGGCGTGGTCCTGGCCGATGATACGTTTCTTCAAGTGCTGGTCGAGGTTGAGCACGGTTTCCAGTTCGTTACGGGCCATGCGGCCCACCGGAATGCCCGTCCAGTCGGCGACCACCGAGGCTACGGCCTGGTAATCCACAGTCGGCAGGATCAACGGGGTTTCGCCTTGCAGGGCGCTGAGACGCTGTTGCAGGTCCACCAGTTTTTCGCGCAAGGCGTGGCTGGTCTCGCTGCCATCCTCGCTGTCCACCACACCGACGCGCTCGCGCAGGGTGGCGCGGGTGGCGAGCAATTCGTCTACCAGGGTTTTCTCTTCGGCCCAGCGACTTTCCAGTTCGGCGAGGCGTTCGCGCTCGGCGGCCAGCAGGTTTTCGCTGTTGCTCTGGCGGGCGCCGATGACGATGCCGATGGCGTGCTCGCGGGCGATGATCTGCAGCTCGGTTTCCAGCGCCTCGATGCGACGACGGCTGTCGTCCACTTCGGCCGGCACGGCATGCAGGCTGATGGCGACCCGGGCGCAGGCGGTGTCCAACAGGCTCACGGATTTGTCCGGCAACTGGCGCGCCGGGATGTAGCGGTGAGACAGCTTGACCGACGCTTCCAGAGCTTCGTCGAGGATCTGCACCTGATGGTGTTTTTCCATCGTCGAGGCCACGCCGCGCATCATCAGCAAGGCCTTGTCTTCCGACGGCTCGGCCACTTGCACCACCTGGAAACGACGGGTCAGGGCCGGGTCTTTTTCAATGTGCTTCTTGTACTCGGCCCACGTCGTGGCGGCCACGGTGCGCAACGTGCCCCGGGCCAGAGCCGGTTTCAGCAGGTTGGCCGCATCCCCGGTACCGGCGGCGCCACCGGCACCTACCAGCGTGTGGGCTTCGTCGATAAACAGGATGATCGGTTTCGGCGACGCCTGGACGTCTTCGATGACCTGGCGCAGGCGCTGTTCGAATTCACCTTTCATGCTCGCGCCGGCCTGCAACAGGCCGACATCGAGGCTGCGCAGTTCCACGTCTTTGAGCGCCGGCGGCACGTCACCGGCGACGATGCGCAGGGCAAAGCCTTCGACCACCGCGGTTTTACCGACACCGGCTTCACCGGTCAAAATCGGGTTGTTCTGCCGACGACGCATGAGGATGTCCACCAGCTGGCGGATCTCTTCGTCACGGCCGACAATCGGGTCAAGCTTGCCGCTGCGGGCCTGCTCGGTGAGGTCGACGGTAAAACGCTTGAGTGCTTCCTGCTTGCCCATGGCGCTGGGGGCCATGGCGCCGCTGGCTTCACCGGGCACGCTGCCTGCGTTGAAACCATCGCTGGCGCTGAGCGCATTTTCCGGCGAGTCGCCGACGTATTCGTCGAACCGCTCGCTCAGGGCCTCGACCTTGATCTTGTCAAACTCTGCCGACAGCCCGAGCAGCCCGTGGCGCAGGCTCGGGGTCTTGAGGATGCCCAGCACCAGGTAACCGGTACGCACCTGGCTTTCGCCGAACATCAGGCTGCCGTAGACCCAGCCACGTTCCACGGCTTCTTCCACATGGGAGGACAAGTCAGTGATTGATGTCGAGCCCCGTGGCAAACGATCCAGGGCTTCGGTCAGATCTCGGGCCAGGCGTGCCGGTTCGATATTGAACTGGCGGATAATGCGGTGCAGGTCCGAGTCCTGCAATTGCAGCAACTGATGAAACCAGTGGGCCAGTTCCACATAAGGGTTGCCACGCAACTTGCAAAACACGGTGGCGGCTTCGATGGCTTTGTAGGCCACGCTGTTTAACTTGCCGAACAACGCGGCGCGACTGATTTCACCCATGCTCATGGCTCCTTGAGGTCTGTGAGGTGTTGGCTTGCTCGGCGTAATGCCGGGCCAGTATTAAATCCTTGGCATCTGTTTCGGGCCGGCCCAGCCAGGTATTGAACCCCAGACGGAAGCGGCCATTGAGTTGCAGCGCCGGTACTTCGGGCTGTTCCAGGATCAGGTTCAAGTCCCAGTCCAGTTCATGGCCCAGGTATTCGGCCACCCAGGCCACCAGCTCATTGAAAGGTTGGCTGCCGGGCAGCATGCCCATGTAGTCATCGAGCTTGAGCGGCCCCAGGCGAATGCGGAATTTGTGCTGGCGATCCCAGACGTAACGACCCAGGCAAAAATCCATGCCCAATTGATGGGCGCTGACGCCCACGCGGCTGCGTTCCGGCAGCTCCAGCCATTGGCCGACGTACTCCTCGATCTCTACCGGCAGGCCGAAGTATTCGCTGATAATGGCCTTCAGGCCGTCCGGGTAGCGGGTTTGTGCCGACAGATGACCGCTGTAATGCAGCTTCGCCGTGTCGGGGATCAGCCCTTGTTTGAGCAGGCTCGGCATACCCCGGCCGCTCAGTGCCGCCAGGCGTGCCGACCAATAGTCATCGTCCGGGCGATCATGGCTGACCGTCGGTCGCGCTTCGGCCCAGGCCCGATAAAACAGGCTCAGCAGGCGATGGTGGAACACATCCAGGAAGCGTTTGCTGGTGCTGTCGGCGTTGTTGCGCTGGCGTTCGCGCACATACTCAGTGATGTGCAGCGGCAACGGGCCGTTGGGGCCGCCGAGGCCGAAAAAGAACTGCTCCAGCCGCGCCGGCGCGCCGTCGATACCCGGCTGTACCGAGGCCAGGGTCGCCGGGGCGAAGGTGCAATCGGCTTGTTGCCCAAGGCGCAGCGGATCATCGGCCAGGCGCAACGAATGGCCCAGGCGCGGCAGCTCAGGCGATTCGCACTCGATGCGCCGCAACGCCTGGAAGAAGTCATATTCCCAGGGCTCCTGGTGCATCGCCTCCAGGGTACTCACAGGGTCGGACGGCGTCCGGGCTTGGCTTTCCATCGCATGATCTCGCCGCGTTCGGTGGTACGGATCACCGTCTCGGTAAAACTGTTGATCGACACGTAGCGTGCCAGGAAGCGCTCGAACACTGCGCCGAGCAAGAAAACCCCGGTGCCGCGAAACGCGTTTTCATCGAATTCCAGAGTGATCTCCAGGCCACGGCCAAACACGATCGGGCCCGGCATTGGCAAGCGTCGGGTGCAGGCCTTGCTGCTGACTTCGCGCAGGCCTTCGATCTGCAATTGCAGCGCCGTATCGTTGCTGTCGCCGTACAGGCGCAGCAGTTCGCGCAGGGCGGCGGCGCCCTGGCCTTGCTCGCTGAGGGACAGGTAGTTCAGCGAAAGCTGGCTGATCAACCGCCAGGCCTTGGCGTCATGGGCATGGCTGGCGCGTGGGCGGCTCGGGCCTGCCACGCACCGCACCGCCGCTACAGGTGCGCTGTCTGCCAGGGTGAAGTCGGTCTTGCCATTGCCCACGCTCATGAACAGCGGCAGGTCGCGGTTGGTGCATAACGCCGTTACGCCCAGTTGGCGCAGGTCGTGGCGATAGGGTGCCTGCTGGCTGTCCACCAGGCTGACGAAGGTTTCGCTGCCGATGTAGGTCGAGCGCGGGCCGTTGCGCCGCTGGCCGCTGGACAGCACACGTGGTTCGCGCCGCACCGTGTACCAGGCCTGATCGCGGCCGTAACGAGACGGATCACGTACCGTATAGAACGGCAAAAAAGGCTGTTCTGACCCGGTCCCATGGCCGGTGAGGGTGGTCAGGGAATGAATCTCGAAATCCATCGGCCGGGTGCGGTCGGCGATCACATGGTGTTCATGGACCCGCTCCGACAAATGGATGCGATCCAGGCGCTTGGGAAACAAGTTGATTGCCGGGGTGCAGAACGGCAGGAACTGCGCGGCACCGACACTGCCTTCCAGGCTCGGATCGTGACGGTCGAACAGCACGATCAATTCCAGTTCCTGGCCGTCGCAGCGTTTGACCGCACGGCTCAACTGGGTGAAGTCGACAAACAGAAAGCGGTGGGGCAGGGCGAAGTATTCCTGCAACAGGCGATAGCCCTGGAAGGCTCGCGAGACCACTGGCAGCGCGGCGTCGGTATCGTCGAATCCCACGGAACGCAGTGCATCCTGCGGCAGGCGTTCTACCCAATCGCCGCCGGGCTGACGTGCGAAGACGGCGCAGGCGTTGCCCAGCAGCTGTTCATAGAGGCGAAAGGGCTGCTCGTCGGCGCCGCTGAGGTACAGCGGCAGGTTGTCCAGGGTCAGGCTGTTGAATGGCAGTTCGGCCCCGGTACGCAGGGTCAGGCGCAGGCCGGCCTTGGCCTTGGGTTCACTGGCGGCCAGGCGCCCGAGCACGGCGGACGGGTTGCCGAAGTACTCGGCCCGGCTGACCTGCAGCGGCCACAACGTCACCGCGTGGGCGGTGCGGTACTCGCAGCAGGTTTGGGTTTCGCGACCCAGGGCGGCACGCAGGACCGTGTCGCGGGGCAGCGGGAAGCCGCTGCTCAGCGAGCCTTCATCGGGGTCGGCCTGCAGTTGCACGACGGTCATCGACGGTGTCGGCGCCAGGTAATGGGGGTAAGCGATTTCCAGCAAATTGTGGGTGAAAGTCGGGTATTCGGCATCGAGCTTGAGCTGTACTCGCGCCGTCAGGTAGGCGAACCCTTCCAGCAAGCGCTCAACATACGGGTCGGCGCAGTCCATACCGGACAACGTTAGCCGACTGGCGATTTTCGGGTATTCCTGGGCGAACTCCGCCGCGCTTTCGCGCACGTGGAGCAACTCCTGGTTGTACAGTTCCAGCAGGCGCGGGTTCATGAGCGTCTCCGCTGGTCGGCGTTGACCACCCGCACATGGCCGGATTCCAGGTCCAGGTCGGTTTGCAGCATCAGGCGCAGCGGCACCGGCTGCGCCCAGAGATCGCCTTCAATCTCGAAACTCAGGGCGTTGTGGTTCATTTCGGCGGATGCCCGGGCCCGCACGCGCAGGGTATGGCGCAGAATCCGCGGCTCGAACGTGGCGATGGCCTGGTGGATCAGCGCTTCAAGCGCCGCGATATCGACGTTCGACGCACTGTTGCCGGCCAGGGCTGGCAACCCGAAATTGATCACCGAAGTACCGGCCGGGGTGTGCAACGTCGCATCGGCGCCGAGCAATGAAGTGGTGTTGAGCAGCCACGCCAGATCACGCAGCACCGAGGCTTTCAGTTGGCTCAGGGATAGCACGCGCTTGTCGGCGCTTTCCTTGAGATTGCTCGGGTCGTCGTCGGTCAACCGATCCAGCAGGGACGGTTGCAGGCGATCGCGGGTGGCGATTTCGGTTACCACGAGAAATGCGCCACGAAATTTTTCTGGTCCATGCCGCCGGTCATGCAGCCAGCACTACGAGCGACTTTCGACACTTCCATGGGCTGGCCTTTGATTTGGCGGATGGCCTGATACCGAGCGTCACAATCACGGCTCGGAGGGGGCTCGGGCGTGGAGTGCTCCACGATGATGATTTGGGCATTGTTGAAGATTTCGACCCGTGGCTGGCCCTTGCGGTCGACACTCAGAAAACAAGGCCATGGCATGTCTAGTTTCAAGAAGCTTTGGTCCTGTTTGCGTAACGCACATTGCTGATCGTGGTTTTCCAGAGTCAATGTTTGTCCGGCGACAATGACTTGATTGCTGGGTGCAGCAATTGATTGCTGTCCGGCCCAGGCATTGAGGCTCAACGGCAGGCAGCCGGACAGCAGCATCAACAGGGTTCGTTTGATCATTTCAACCCCAAAGCCCAACCTGTTTTGCGCGATGCGCAGAGTCGTGAGTGATTGCATGTGAAGTCGCTTACCAAGTGAAAAGCGCTGTGTAGTCTTTCTGGTCCCCTGCGCCACGCAGGCAACTGGCACTGCGAGAAACCGCCGAAGGTTCGAGCTGACCTTTGATCTGGCGTACGGCGCGGTACTCGGACCGACAGTCGCGGCTGTTCGCAGGGTCAACGCTTATGTGCAGCACGATGGCAATCGGCACATTGTTGAAGGACTCGACGTGCGGCTTGCCTTGGCGGTCGACCGCAAATTGGCAAGGCCATGGCATTTCGAGCGGCAGCACGCTCTGATCCGGTTTACGCAATACGCAGCGCTGCTGCTCGTTCTCCAGTGTCAGCTGTTGTGCGCCCAGGGTGACTACCTGATCCGCGGCAGCAGATGGCGCTTGCTGGTCGGCGCACGCGGATACACTCGACATTACGCAACACAGGGCTACTGCGTTTCGGCTAGACCTGATCATGTCAGCTCCCAGAACCAGATGGCTCGGGATCGGTAGGAAGGGTCGCTATACCGGCCGATGGTCAGGCCGCGATTCCACAGGTCGATATGGTCGCCGGTGCGATTGTCCGATGACTCTCCTGTCTGCTGAAAACAATCCTTAAAGAAGATGAGCCCGGTCTTGTCTTGCAACTTGCGGCGTTCTTCGGCACTTCCACCGAGAATCAGTGGCCGCCCCAGATGGTGCTTCCACAACCAGTTCGCCAGCGACTCGGCACCCCTGGCATGTTCATGCGCACATTTGGGTTCGGTATAGGTAGATTTGTTGACCTTGATGGTCAGCTCCGCATTGAGCGTCATGCTCATACGGATAGCGCACTGGTTGGCCCACGGACCATCGCAAGGCTTTGCGTCGGGATGCGTAACCAGAAGGTCGGAATACGCTTTCCACAAATTAATAAACGAAGGCTTGGCCATGACTCAAACACCGGATGGGGAAGGATTGGATTCGAGCAAGCACCAAACTGCCCCCGACGCATAGCGACGGGGGCATCTTCGATTACGCCTTGACGTTCTGACGGATGTTCCAGCCAAACTTGATCGGGCCGCCGTCTTTGGTGCCGTCGGCTTTCTGCGGTTGGTAGTCCACCAGCACTTTGGCGAAGTTCAGGGTGACGTTTTCGGTCAGGCGATCATCGCTACCCGAGCCGCCGGTGCTCAGGGAAGTGATCAGCACTTCTTCCAGGTTGATGATCATGTACTCGACCTGGCTTTCGCCGCCGGCCTTGCGCACGGTCAGTTTGACCTTGTCGATGTGCTTGCCGGCGGCGCAGTGCATCATCAGGTTCGGCGAGGCCTTGTCGACATACTTGGTCAGCGACAGGTCTTGGACATTCACCTTGCCCGCACCGCCGCCACCACCCGTGTGCATATTGCCGGACTGGGACATGCCCCAGCTCCAGTTCAAGACGTCGATTTCGTCCTTGTGGGCCTTGTCCATGGACTCGCCCTTGATGTCGCCGATCTTGATGAAAATATCAACAGCCATGTTTTCTCCCTGTGTGGTCTCTACCACATTGTGTTTTTGCTGATCGTTCCCACGCTCTGCGTGGTAACGCATCGGGTGAAGCTCTGCGTCCTGGGCGGCATTCCCACGCAGAGCGTGGGAACGATCACATCAAGGGCGGTGTTACGCACCCTTGGCCGAAGGCAGTTTGGATACCAGGCGCAGCGACACGGTCAGACCTTCGAGCTGATAGTGCGGACGCAGGAAGAACTTGGAGGTGTAGTACCCCGGGTTGCCTTCCACGTCCTCGACGATCACTTCGGCCGCAGCCAATGGGTGCTGGGCCTTGGTGGTTTCGGTGGAGTGCGCTGGGTCACCGTCGACGTAGTTGAGGATCCAGTCCTGCAACCAACGCTGCATTTCGTCCTTCTCTTTGAAGGAACCAATCTTGTCGCGCACGATGCACTTCAAGTAATGGGCGAAACGGCAGGTGGCAAACAGGTAGGGCAGGCGCGCGGCCAGGTTGGCGTTGGCGGTGGCATCCGGGTCGTCGTATTCAGCCGGTTTCTGCAACGACTGGGCGCCGATGAACGCGGCGAAGTCGGTGTTTTTCTTGTGCAGCAGCGGCATGAAACCGTTCTTCGCCAGTTCCGCTTCACGGCGGTCAGAAATGGCGATTTCGGTCGGGCACTTCATGTCTACGCCGCCGTCATCGGTCGGGAAGGTGTGGGCCGGCAGGTTTTCCACTTCGCCGCCAGATTCCACGCCACGAATGCGCGAGCACCAGCCGAAGTGTTTGAACGAGCGGTTGATGTTCACCGCCATCGCGTAAGCGGCGTTGGCCCAGGTGTACTTGGAGCTGTCGGCGCCGTCGGTGTTTTCTTCGAAGGCGAAGGCTTCCACCGGATCGGTCTTGGCGCCGTAGGGCAGGCGCGCCAGGAAGCGCGGCATGGTCAGGCCGATATAGCGCGAGTCTTCCGATTCACGCAGCGAGCGCCAGCCGGCGTATTCCGGGGTGGTGAAGATCTTGGTCAGGTCGCGCGGGTTCGACAGTTCTTGCCACGAGCCCATGCCCATCACGGTCGGCGAGGCGGCTGCGATGAACGGCGAGTGCATGGCGGCGCAGACTTTCGACAATTCGCCCAGCAACTCGACATCCGGCGGCGACTGGTCGAAGTAGTAATCGCCCACGAGGCAACCGTAAGGTTCGCCACCGAACTGGCCGTATTCTTCCTCGTACATCTTCTTGAAGATCGGGCTCTGGTCCCACGCAGTGCCCTTGAATTTCTTCAGGGTCTTGTGCAGGTCGGTCTTGGAGATGTTGAGCACGCGGATCTTGAGCTGCTCGTCGCTCTCGGTGTTGTTGACCAGGTAGTGCAGGCCACGCCAGGCGCTTTCCAGCTGTTGGAAGTCCGGGTGATGGATGACCTGATTCACCTGGGCGGTGAGCTTGGCGTCGATGGCGGCAATGATCGACTCGATCGACTTGATCGCGTCGTTGGACACCAGGTCGGTCTGCGCCAGGGCCTGTTCGGCCAGGGTGCGCACGGCGGTCTCGACGGCTTCGCGAGCGCGGTCGGTCTTGGGTTTGAATTCTTGCAGCAGCAGGGAGGCGAACTCGCTGGCTTCTTCGGTGGTGCCCAGTGTCTGAGCGTCTGCACGTACTGAATCGGTCATGATCATTCGTCCTGATTAAGCCTGAGGCTCGGCTGGCTTCGGCGCACTGGCAAGTGCCTGGAGCAGCGCCGGGTCCTTGATGGCCTTCATGATGATTTCTTCGGCGCCAGTCTTGCCGTCCATGTAGGTCAGCAGGTTGGCCAGTTGGGTGCGCGCTTCGAGTAGCTTGTTCAGCGAGTCGACCTTGCGCGCCACGGCGGCGGGGCTGAAGTCGTCCATGCTTTCAAAGGTGATGTCCAGGCTCAGGTTGCCTTCGCCGGTCAGCTCGTTGGGCACGTGGAACGCGACGCGTGGCTGCATGGCCTTGAGGCGCGAGTCGAAGTTGTCGACGTCCACTTCAAGGAACTTGCGATCGGCAACAGGGGCCAGGGGCTCGGCCGGCTTGCCGGCAAGGTCAGCCATAACGCCCATTACGAAGGGCAACTGGACCTTTTTTTCGGCGCCGTAGAGCTCGACGTCGTACTCGATCTGCACTCGAGGCGCGCGGTTGCGCGCGATGAATTTCTGAGAACTTTGCTTCGCCACGTTGCTGCTCCTGGTCGCTCAAGCGACGGTGTTGGCGTCATCGGTGGTACCGGTGACGTGACTGCGTGATCCTTTCGCTTTTATTCGCTGTCTGGTCCGCGCAGGTTTTCAAATTGGCTCATGCCGTCGGGAATCAAATTGCGCACGATGGCCGCAAAGTCGGCGTGCACCAGATTCTTTGCCCGGTTCAGCAGCACCGGCAGCGGGCTGGAAGGCTCTTGACGCGTGTAGTACGCAAGAATCCGGTCCAGGCTGCGCAGTACGTCGTCGCGGTTGTTGATTTCGCCAGTGCCGGTACTGCGCGGTGCGCTCGGTGCGGTGGCGTATTCAACTGGCGCGGCGCTGTCGTCGCTAATGGCATCGGGCAGGGGGCCGTCGCCGCTCTGGGGGGCGAACTGACTGAGGATCTGCAGGGCCATTTTGATCGGCTGTTTCAGCGGGCCAAGGTCAACGCCCTGGGCGGAACCGACGTATTCGCTAACCTGTTGCTCAATGGTCTCGGCGGCATTGCGAGCCTCGTGCAAGGCAGCGCGGGTGATTTCCAGTTGCTCGGGATCGCTGCCGAGGAACGCCCCGGCGAGCTGCTCGGAGCCGAGGCTTTCGTCAGGGAAGCTTTGCAGGCCGCTGGCATTGGCGGCGGCGCGCAGGCTGACAGGGCCAAAGGTACGCGAGCGGGCCAGGATGCTTTCGCGCAGCAGGCGGATGGTGGTGTCCGACGTCAGACCGGCAAGGGCATTGATGCGCACGGTAGGATCGTTGTCGTCATCGGCATCCAGTCGCGGATGCAGGTCGGCCCAGTATTGCTTGAGTAATTCGCCGATCAGCGTCAGGACGCGGGCCAGGCCCGTGACGCCTTCGAGGGCAAGGGAGCTTTGCAAAAGGAAATGGGTGATACGCAGGTCTTTACTGCGTTGCAACAACTCCAGGCTTTGCTGCTGGATGCTGCTCCATTCAGGGGGTTCGGCAGGCAATATCGAATCGCCCATGCTGCGCTCGGGCTGGCCGCGGGAGTCGCGTTCCAGGCGCAAAAATGCCTGGTCATATTCCAGATCTTCACCGCAAGGCGAAGTCTCGGAAACGGCGGCGAGCAGCGAAGGTACTTCCACTGAATTTGATCTCCCTATCGCCCGCTGACAGAGTCGGGCATTTCACACGCGAGTTCGCGATGGAACTTCACATGTTTCCTTGACGGTAATTGCTCTTTTGAGGGGCAATGATCTTGAAGTACCGTCGCTCATATTCAAGAACTTGCGCATTTTTGGTGTAGTACTTATGCCTTGTCAAGGTAAGCTATTATCCTGTGCGACAGATGTGAGGTGCTTAACAACCCGCGCGACCGGTGGGTCGAGGCGGGCACTTATGCAGGTTTTTTGTCACGCAAGCCGGTTAAGATCAGCAATCATGCTGGTTGAAAGGCGTTTTCGACGTTGTTTGCAAGGTATGTCGGCGAGAGTCACTCGGGCGTAGGCCCTCACTCGCCTGCGCGCAAAGTGTTCAGCAAGGAGGCAAGATGTCGCTGTGTTTGACTATCACTAGTTATCACAAGATTACCCCAGGTCAGTGCTCTGAAAAATCCATGGACCGGGGCATGATGGCAATTGGCCGCAATTCTGATAATGACTGGGTATTGCCTGACCCTCAGCGCCTTATTTCCGGCAAACATTGCGTTATTCAATACAAAGATGGCCGCTACTATTTAACCGATAACAGCACTAATGGTGTGGAATTGGTCAAGGCCGGCATTCGTCTGCGTAAGGGAAACAGCGAGCCGTTGCAGGATGGCGAAGTTATCCGTATCGGTGATTATGACATCCAGGTGCGCATTGATTTCAGTCTGCCGGTGACTGACAGCAACCCCTTTGCCGATTCGTCCAACAGCTTCGAGGCCCTGATGGGGCACCAGGGCGCTGCTGCGAATACGCCGACGTCGTTGCCCATAACACCGCCCGCACATTTCCAGGGCGGGTCGGCCATGGACACAGTGTCGGACCTTTTCGACTTCCTGTCCCCGACCAGCGTCCCGCCTGCCACCCAGCCCGACCATGTCCCGGCCGAGCAGCATGACTTCCGCCCACCGACCCCGATTCCCAACCCAGCGCCCGTGGCGGTGCCTGTACCGTTGGCGTCGGCCTCGGTGATTCCGGAAGATTGGGACCTGTTCAGCGATAAGTCTGCGCCGGTTACGGTTGCCCCGCTGCCTGTCGCCCCCTTGCCTGTTGCAGAGGTTACGCCGTCACCCGCGCCTCAAATCAGCACACCGATCGCGCCGGCACCCCTGCATGAACCGCCCGTGGCCATCGTCGAACGCGAGGTCAATCCGGTCAGCCCGGCCGACAATGCTCAACCCGACCTGTTGCAAGCCTTCCTGCGCGGCGCAGGTCTGGATCAGTTGCGCCTGGACAAGGCCCAGGCCGAAGCGCAGATGGAAAGCATCGGCCGCAGTTATCGACTGATGGTCGAAGGCCTGATCGATGTCTTGCGCGCCCGCAGTAGCCTCAAGGGCGAGTTCCGCATTCAGCAGACGATGATTCAACCCGTGGAAAACAACCCGCTGAAATTCGCTCCCAACGTCGATGAAGCCATGCTGTTGCTGCTGCGCCACAGCAGTCAGGCGTTCATGGCGCCGGACCTGGCGGTGCGCGATAGCTTCGACGACTTGCGTGCCCACCAATTGGCGGTGATGGCCGGTGTGGAAGCAGCGATCAAGCATCTGCTGGCGCGCTTCGAGCCGGCGCAACTGGAAGAGCGCATGGGCAAGCCCGGTGGCCTGTCGAGCCTTTTCAATGGCTCGCGACAGGCCCAGTACTGGCAGCAGTTCACCGAGCTCTACAGCAAGATTTCCCGCGAGGCCCAAGAGGATTTCCAGGACCTGTTCGGTCGGGAATTCAGCCGTGCCTACGAAGAGCACAGTACAAGGCCGCGCCGCGGCTGAGCACCGACTCATAACGCGATACATAGCAACGAACGGAACAATGGATAGCTGAAACGTCATTGAGGACGCAGGATGATTCACAGGTTTTTACTCGCAGTTGCCACCGCGCTTCTGCTGACCGCGTGTGCGAAGGATACGGCCAAACCCCAGCCCGAAGTGGCTGAGGCCGAGGCCGACACCGCCGCCGTCGAGTTGCACTTCCACGCCATCGCCGGGCTCAACCCCGGTAGCACCGGCCAGCCGGCCCCGGTCCGGGTGCGCATTTTCGAATTGAAAAATGCCGCCACCTTCGGCCGTTCCGATTATTTCGCCCTGGCTGAACGGGCCCAGGCGACGCTCGGCGCTGATCTGCTCGACCAGGACGAAGTGCTGGTCGAGCCCGGCCAGCAATTGAGCTTGCAACGCGACCTCGACCCAGCCACCCGCCACATCGGTGTGCTGGTGGGGTATCGCGAACTGGATCAGGCGCAGTGGCGCACGGTGTTGAATGTCCCGCCGCGCCAATACACCGAATACCAGATCAGCCTCGATGTGCGCGCCGTGCGCAGCGCCGTCGTTGTTCCCCCATCCAGCCCTGCCCAATAAGCAATCGGAGCCCCCATGTCCTGGAACAATCGCGTGGTCTGGTCGGAAGGCATGTTCATTGGAACGCAGCACTTCCAGCAGCATGACCGTTATCTGGAAAACCTCATCGACGCCCGAAGCCGCCCGTTGTCGGCCGGCGCCTGGGGTTTTTCCGAATTGCTGATTGATCAGGGTCTGTTGGCCCAGGGCAAACTGGCAATCATCTCGGCGCGGGGCCTGTTGCCGGACGGCACGCCATTCAACATTCCTCAGGATGACCTGGCGCCGAGCCCGCTGAATGTCGATGCCGACCTGCGCGATGGCCTGGTGTACCTGGCCTTGCCGCTCAAGCGTGCCGGAGCGCGTGACACCGTTGATGAAGGCGAAACCCCGGGCGCTGCGCGCTACGTGAGCCAGGTGCGCGAAGTACGGGACGACAACGCGCCGTTTGAAAACCGTGCGCCGGTGGCAGTGGCTTCCAGGGCGCTGCGATTGTTGATTGCCGAGGATGGCATCAGCGACTACGCCGCCATCGGCCTGGTGCGAATCAAAGAGAAGCGCGCCGACCGCGCCCTGGTGCTCGACGACACTTACATCCCACCGCTGATGGATGTATCCGCCTCCAAACCCCTGGCCGCGTTTCGCAGCGAACTGCTGGGCCTGCTTCATCAACGCGGCGAAGCCCTCGCCGGGCGGGTGGTCGCTTCCGGTGCCGGCGGTGCCTCGGAAATTGCCGACTTCATGCTGCTGCAACTGGTCAACCGCGCTCAGCCGTTGATCCAGCATTTGAGCCAGTTGAGCCCGTTGCACCCCGAGCGGTTCTACAGCGAGTTGGTGAGCCTGGCCGGTGAGTTTTCGACCTTTACCGCTTCCGGGCGGCGACCGCAGGAAAACCCGCAGTACCAGCACGACAACCTGGCGCTGAGTTTTGCGCCGGTGATGCAAGCCCTGCGCGAGGCGCTGTCGATGCTGATCGACAGTAAGGCCACGCCGATTCCGATCGTCGAAAAAGCCTACGGCATTCATGTGGCAATGCTGGCTGACAAGGCCCTGCTCGACAGCGCCAGTTTCATCCTGGTGGTGCGCGCCGACGTGCCTGCCGAGACCCTGCGCAGCCACTTCGGCCAACAGAGCAAGGTCGGCTCGGTGGAGCACATCCGCAACCTGGTCAACCTGCAATTGCCGGGCATCGGCCTGCTGCCGCTGCCGGTGGCGCCACGGCAGATCCCGTATCACGCAGGCTCCACCTATTACGAACTCGACCGGGGCAGCGAGCATTGGCAGCAACTGGCCAACTCCGGAGGATTTGCGTTCTACATCGCGGGGCAATTCCCGGGGCTGGACCTGGCTTTCTGGGCGATCCGAGGATAAACCGCAATGAACAACGACGATCGTACCCAGTTCATGCCGACACCCGGAGGCCGTGGCGCCGACCCGGCCCGCCCGGATCCTGGTCGCGCCCAGTCCGCGCCGCTTTCGATGCCGGCCGCGCCGGTGTTGACCGGTAAAGCGGAAGGTCTCAACCCTCTGGAGAGCGCCGCGGGCCCGCTGCTGGCTTTGATGAGCCGCTTGCGCAACACCATTGCCCACCCGGCGCCGGCGAGCCTGCGGGCGCAATTACTGGCCTACCTGCGCCAGTTCGAGGAACGCGCCGAGGCCGCCGGTGTGGTGCGCAACGATGTGTTGCTGGCCCGTTACGCCCTGTGTACTGCGCTGGATGAAGCGGTGTTGAGTACGCCGTGGGGCGGCAGCAGCGACTGGGGCAAGCAAAGTTTGCTGATCACCGTGCATAACGAAGCCAAGGGCGGCGAGAAGGTGTTCCAGCTCTTGGAGCATTGCCTGCAAAGCCCCCGCGAACGTTTGTATCTGCTGGAGCTGTTGTACCTGTGCATGTGTCTGGGTTTCGAAGGGCGTTATCGGGTCATCAACGACGGTCGCAGCCAACTGGAGGCCTTGCGTGAACGCACCAGTGCGGTCATCCGCAGCGCCCGTGGCGACTATGAGCGTGAACTGTCGCCCCATTGGCGCGGCGTCGCCGTGGCCCGCGACCGGCTGGCGCAATTCATGCCGCCATGGATCGCCGTGGCCATCGGCGTGGCATTGCTGCTGGCACTGCTGTTCGGCCTGCGCTTGAAACTGGCCGCCGATGCCGAGCCGGTGTTTAAAAATATCCATGCCCTGGGCGAGATCCCGGTGCAGGCGATCGACCGCCCGGTGGTGCAACCGAAACTGATCGAGCGCCCCCGTCTGGCGGGCTTCCTTGCCGATGAAATCAAGGCCGGTCGGGTGGCTGTGGAAGATGCCGTTGATCGTTCCGTGGTGACCATCCGTGGCGATGAGCTGTTCGCTTCGGGCAGCGCCAGCATCGTCGACAATTTCCAGCCACTGATGCTGCGCATCGCCGAGGCCATTCGCATGGTCAAGGGCCAGGTCCGGGTGACGGGGCACAGTGACAATCGCCCGATTGCCACCCTGCGGTTTCCATCGAACTGGGCCTTGTCCGAGGCACGGGCCACTTCGGTGCTGCAAATCCTTTCGGCCAAGACCGGCCAGCCCGAGCGCTTCAGCGCCGAAGGCCGCAGCGACACCGAGCCGCTGGCCTCGAACGCTACGACAGAGGGCCGCGCACGCAATCGTCGGGTCGAAATCACAGTATTGGCGGAGGGGGTCGAGTGAAGGCGTTTTTGAGTTTTATCGTCCGCTGGGTCATTCCGTTGCTGGGGCTGATAGCCCTGAGCCTGATCATCTGGTTTATCGGGCCGCTGCTCGAATTCCTGGTGCCCGAAGGCCGGCGCTGGGCGCTGATCATTCTGGTGTTCTCGGTGTGGATCGCCTACCGGGTGTTTCGCATCATTCAGGCCCGCCGTCAGGCCGCCGAAGTCATGCGCAGCCTGGCAGCGCAAACCCCACCCGACCCGACCAGCATCGCCACCGCGCAAGAGCTCGAAACCCTGCGCCAGCGCATGGACGAAGCCTTGGCGCTGTTGAAGAAAGCCAAGCTGGGCGGTGATGAGCGTCGCAATCTCTACGAACTCCCTTGGTACGTGATCATCGGCCCGCCGGGTTCGGGCAAGACCACTGCGCTGGTCAATTCCGGGCTGCATTTCCCGTTGGCGGCGCAGTTGGGCGCCGGGGCGGTACGCGGCGTCGGTGGCACGCGCAATTGCGATTGGTGGTTTACCGATCAGGCCGTACTGCTCGACACCGCCGGGCGCTATACCACCCAGGACAGTGATGCGACGGTGGATAAAGCTGCGTGGCTGGGCTTTCTCGGCCTGTTGAAAAAGCAGCGGGCCCGTCGTCCGATCGACGGCGCGTTTATCGCCATCAGCCTTTCCGATCTGCTGCTGGGCAGCGACGCCGAGCGCGCCGCTCATGCCGCCGCGATCCGCCTGCGTATCCAGGAGTTGTACACCCAACTGGGCGTGCGTTTTCCGATCTACCTGATGCTGACCAAACTCGATCTGGTGCCGGGGTTCATGGAGTATTTCGATACCCTGAGCAAGGAAGAGCGGACCCAGGTCTGGGGTATGACCTTTGCCCTGGATGACGGTAAAAGCAATGACAGCCCGCTGGCCCATCTGCAAAGCGAATTCGCCGGCCTGGAACAGCGCCTCAACGATCGTTTAGTGGAGCGTTTGCAACAGGAACGCGACCCGGCGCGGCGCGAGTTGATCTACGGCTTCGCGCAACAGTTCGGCGCGTTGAAGGATTGCCTGCAAAGCTTCCTTGAGGGCGTATTCAAACCCAACGCCTTTGAAGAGCGGGTGCTGTTGCGCGGGGTGTATTTCACCAGCGGTACCCAGGAAGGCAGCCCGATTGACCGGCTGATCGGCTCCATGGCCCAGAGCATGAACCTGGACCGCCAACATCTGGCGCGCCAGAACGGCACCGGGCGCAGTTACTTCATCGAAAAGCTCTTCAGCGCCGTGGCTTTTGCCGAGCGTGGGCTGGTGGGGGTGAACCCGAAAGTCGAACGTCGGCGCAAGTGGATCACTCGGGGTGTGCTGGCCTCGACGGTGGCCCTGGTGCTGGTGGTCGGGACCTTGTGGGTGGTCAGCTACCGCGCCAACCAGGCGTATATCGCGCAAGTCGATCAGAAAGTCGTGCCCCTGGGCCAGACCGTGCAAAACCTCAGCCCGGCCCAGCGGGACGTGCTCGCCGTATTGCCGTTGCTCAACGCGGTGAAGCACCTGGCCGGCGACGCACCGAGCTGGGCCGAAGGCCTGGGCCTGTATCAGGGCGACATGCTTGAAGCCGAGTCCGGCAGCGTCTATCGCAAGCTGTTGATCGCGGTCTTTGCGCCACGCTTGCTCACGCGCATCGAAGAGCAACTGCATGGCGGCGGCAATTCGGACTTCCTTTATGAAGGTTTGAAGGCCTACCTGATGCTCGCCGACAGCGAGCATTACGATGCCGACTTCATCAAAGCGTGGATCGCCCTGGACTGGGACCGCAATCTGCCGCGCGACTTGCCGTCCGAGCAGCGTATGGCCCTGGCGGAGCACTTGCAGGCCCTGTTCGAGCGCCATCCGCCCACTGCACGTCTGGACCCGCGCCTGATCGACGACCTGCGTCGGCAACTGCAACAACTGCCGGTGGCCCAGCGTGTCTACGACCGGGTCAAGCGGCAGAAACTGCCGGACGGCATCCCGGACTTTCGTATCAGCGAAGCGGCCGGGCGCGATGCGGCGCTGGTGTTCAGCCGCAAGAGCGGCAAGCCGTTGGGCGAACCCTTGAGCGGCTTCTTCACCGCCAAGGGTTATCGCCAAGGGTTTTTGCTCACCAGCCTGAACCAGACCGGCACCCTGGCTGAGGAGCAGTGGGTGCTCGGTCGCGACCAGGCAGAACAGCAGAACGTCGCCAGCCTGGCCGCCGACGTGCGTCGCCTGTATTTCCAGGATTACCAGCGCCAGTGGGACGCCTTGCTGGCTGATATCGACTTCGTGCCGATCACCAGCGTAGCCCAGGCCGCCGATGTGCTGAGGGTGATTTCCGGCCCGACCTCGCCGTTGAAAAAACTGCTGGTGGCGGTGGCGAAGGAAACCGATCTGCAACAGGAAGAACGCCTGCTGGCCGCCAAGGGTGCGCCGGTGGACGGCGGGGTCGACAAGCTCAAGGAGCGCCTGGGCACCTTGCTCGGACATGAGCAGGCGACGCAAAACGCACCGGTGTCCAGCGAAGATCCCATCACCGCGCATTTTGCTGAACTCAACAGCATCGTCAGCAAAAACGAAGGCGAGCCGGCGGTCATCGACGGCCTGCTGGCCGACATGAATGCGTTGTATGTGCAGGTCAGCGCCATGGTCGGCGCCAGCGGCGACGCCTTGCTTGGCGAAGCCAAGAACCAGGCCGCAGCGGCCGCGACACGGGTCAGCCTCAACGCCGAGCGTCAACCGGCGTTGGTGCAAGGGCTGGTCAAGTCGGTGGTCAACTCCACCACCAACACCATGATGGGCGGGGTACGCAATCAACTGAATGCGGCCTGGACCAGCGAAGTGCTGAACGTCTATCGCCAATCCCTGGCCGGGCGTTATCCGATGTCGCCAGGCAGTGCGCGAGACGCGACTCTCGACGACTTCGGCCAGTTCTTCGGCGTGGGCGGGGTGATGGACAACTACTTCCGCAAGTACCTGCAGCCGTATGTGGATACCTCGACCCAGGCCTGGCGCTGGCAACCGGGCGCCGCGCAGAAGCTCGGCATCGCCCCGGGCGTGCTGCAAACCTTCCAGCGGGCAGCGACCATCCGGGATGCATTTTTCCGTTCCGGCGGCACCCAGCCGATGGTGCGCTTCGAACTCAAACCCGTGGCGATGGACGCCAGCATCACCCAGTTTTTACTTGACCTCGATGGCCAGCAATTGAGCTACGACCACGGCCCGAGCCGTCCGACCGCCATGCAATGGCCCAACGCCGGCAGCATCGGCGTGGTGCGGATCTCGATCATGCCGCCCTCGGCCAGTGGTCGGTCCGGCATCACCCTGGATGGCCCCTGGGCCTGGTTCCGTCTGTTGGAGCAATCAGACCTGACCGCCGGCAACTCGCCGGATCGCTTCAATCTGCGGCTGCGGGTCGACGGCGCCAGCGCCTCTTACGAGCTGCGGGCCAACAGCGCCTTCAACCCGTTCAAGAGCCGTGTGCTTAGTGGTTTCAGCCTGCCGGAGCGGTTATGACCACTCCGGGTTTCTATGGAAAGTTGGCCAGTCGCGGGGACTTTGTCAGCCGTGGCTTGCCGCAGAGTTTTATCGGCCCCTGGGATTCGTGGCTGGCGGCGGGTCTGCTCGCCAGCCAGACCAGCCTCGGGGACCGTTGGCTGGACGCCTATCTGGTCAGTCCGCTGTGGCGCTTTATGGTCGGGGCCGGTGTATGTGGGCCGCAGGCCGCCGTTGGCGTGGTGATGCCGAGCATCGATCGAGTGGGCCGGTATTTTCCGCTGACCGTCGCGGTGCTGCTGGATCACGACGCTGACCCAGCGTCGGTGGTGGGCAGTTCGGATGTCTGGTTTGAACAGGTTGAGCAATTGCTGTTGAGCACGTTGAGCGTGGAGGCAAGCTTCGAAGCCTTCGGTGCAGGCCTTACGACGCTGGGCAGTCCGGCGTGCCTGCCACGCACGCCAAGCAGTCGTTTTGCCGGCCTGCATCGCTTTGATGCCACCGACCCAAAGGCGCGAATGACTGCGCTTGCCGAACAAGCCTGCGAAGGCGCCAGTCTGTGGTGGGGCCAGGGTTCGGAGCGTATCGCCCCCGCTTTATTGCGGTGTCAGGGACTGCCTGTCGCCGCCGATTTTGCGCAATTTTTGCTCGGCCAAGAAGGTGTTGTGTAGATGCGTCCAAGCGCTGGAAAGACGTTCAAGTCTGCAAGCAAGAGCCATGTCGGTATGGTCCGCCAGGTGAATGAAGACGCTTGCCTGGACCTGCCGGAAAACGGCCTGTGGGTGGTCGCCGATGGCATGGGCGGGCATGCGGCGGGCGACTACGTCAGCAGTCTGATCGTCGACAGCGTGCGCAGCATTGCCGTGGGCCGATCGCTGGACGAATACTCCGCAGCGCTGAAAAACGACCTGCTGCGGGTCAACGCTGCCGTGCGCGAAGAAACCGCCAACCGTGGCGTGACCATGATGGGCAGCACTGTGGTGTTGCTGGCGACGCGTGACTTGCGCGGGGTGTGTCTGTGGGCGGGCGATAGCCGCTTGTATCGCCTGCGTGACGGCCTGCTCGAAGGCATCTCGCGGGACCACAGTTACGTTCAGGATTTGCAGGACAGCGGCTTGCTCAGCGAAGCCGAGGCCCGCGTGCATCCACGGGCCAATATCGTCACCCGCGCCATCGGGGTCGATGCGCAACTGGACTTGGCGATGGTTGAGCTGCTGTTGATGCCCGGCGACAGTTACCTGTTGTGCAGCGACGGGCTGAACAAGACCGTCGAGGACCATGAGATCGCCGAGGTACTGAACCACGACGAGCCCGGGGAAATCGCCAGCAGCCTGGTGTCCCTGGGCCTGATGCGCGGCGCTCCGGACAACATCACCGTCATCGTCGTGAAGGTGCCTTCATGAACCCCACGGTGAACATTCTGATCCCGGGCTACGACATCGACGGTGAGATCGGCGAAGGCGCCATGGCCAGCGTTTACCTGGCGACCCAGCGCTCGCTGGAGCGCAAGGTGGCATTGAAAATCATGGCCGCCGCGCTGGCGGCCGACCCGAGCTTCTGCGAGCGCTTCCTGCGAGAAGGCAAAACCCTGGCGCGCCTGTCTCACCCGCATACGGTCACCATCCATGACATCGGCAATGTCGGTGAGCTGTATTACATGGCCATGGAATACCTGCCCAACGGCACGCTCAAGGAGCGTATCGCCGCCGGCCTGACGCCGGAGCAGGGTCTGATCTACATCCGCCAGATCGCCTCGGCCCTGGGCTATGCCCATGGGCTGGGGCTGGTTCATCGTGACGTCAAACCAGCGAACATTCTGTTCCGTGCCGATGGCACGGCGGTGCTCTCGGACTTCGGCATCGCCAAGTCCCTGGATGACCGCACTCAGTTCACCCAGGCCGGTTTCGCCGTCGGCACGCCCAGCTACATGAGCCCGGAACAGGCGCGCGGCCAGGACATTGACGGCCGGGCCGACCTTTATGCCCTGGGCGTGGTGCTCTACGAAATCCTCGTCGGCAAACTGCCTTACACCGGCAACGATGCACTCTCCACGGCCTTGGCACATTTGACCGAACCCTTGCCGGAGCTGCCGGTGCACCACGGTCGTTATCAAGAGGTGCTGCGCCAGCTGTTGGCCAAGGATCCAGCCGACCGTTTCCCGGATGCGGCGGCGCTATTGCGGGCGCTGGATAATCTGCCCGGGGAATCGGTTGAAGCAACCACGATCCGCCCGTTGCCGATTCCGACGTCGCTGAAGTCGACCGGCGATGACCTGGCGGGATTGACGCCGGTGTCTATCGACATACCCAGCGGCCCTGTGCAGCCGCAACCCCGCCCCACGCCAACTGCGCCAACCGTGAAGCCGACGCCGCAGTCCTCGATCTCGGAGCCGCGAAAGGGCTCGATGTTCGCACTCGCTGCCGTCGCGGTGGCCGTGGCGCTGGCCTTGGGCGGCGTGGGTTATTGGTGGCTGGGCCGCGAAGCTAAAGTCGATGCCGACGTGAAGCCGCCGCTGGTTTCCGCGCCGCCGACCTCTACACCCCAGGTCAATACGCCGCCCGCCGTGGCGACGATGGAGGTTGATGGCGGTCAGCGTCCGCTGCTGATGGCCGGCAAAAAAACCTTGTTCCAGCGGGTGCTCAGCAAGCCGGGTGCGACGCTCGCCAGCGAAGCGGGGGCGGCGCCTGGCAAGGCCTTGCCGGCGTTTTCCGTGCTTTACGTCTATCAGCGCAAAGAGGTTGATGGCAGCCCTTGGCTGCGTGTCGGCGCGGCGACTGACGGGCGCAGTGACGGCTGGTTACCGGCCGCGCAGGTCAGCGACTGGAAGCAAAGCCTGGTGCTCAAGTTCACCGAACGCTCCGGCCGTGCGCCGGTGATGTTTCTGCGTCAGGCCGGCGACGTGGAGAAGCTGCTGGTCGACCCGTCAGCGGCAAAAAACCTGCTGCTCAAGAGCCAGCAAAACCACGAAGACAATCAACGCGTGTTGGCCCTGGAACCGGCCGCGAGCGCGGTGCCGCAGAACCAGTTTTACCTGTTGCCGATCTTCGATTCGCGCGAGAGCTTCGATGAGAACGGCCAGCCGGTGCAGTTGCTGAACGTGGCGTCCATCGACCCCGGTAGCGCTCCGAAGGCTGCCGCCAGCAACACGCCAATCACTACCGCCAACGCCGACGCATTCCGCACCGCCGTGGTATTGGTGGTCGATACCACTGTGTCCATGCAGCCCTATATCGATCAGGTGCGCGAGGTCGTGCACCAGCTGCAAACCCGCATCGCCGAGCGCGGCGAGCAGGACAGCGTCAGCTTCGGCCTGGTGGGGTTTCGCAACAGCATCAAGAAAACACCGGGTCTGGAATACGTCGCTAAAACCTTGATCACCCTGGAACAGGGGCGCGACCCACAGCGCTTCATGGACATGGCGCGGCAGGTCAAGGCGACCACGGTCTCGAGCCATTCGTTCAACGAAGATGCGTTTGCCGGTGTGATGGAAGCGGTCGAGGGCATGGATTGGTCCGGTTATGGTGGGCGCTTGATTCTGTTGGTCACCGATGCAGGTGCCCTGCGCAAGAACGACCCGTATGCCTCCACACAAATGAACGAGGCCGAAGTGCGTCAGGCTGCGCTAGGCAAGCAGATCAAAATCTACGCCTTGCACTTGCTCAGCGACGCTGGCAAGAAAACCCACGCCGGTGCGCAAAGCCAATATCGCACCCTGACCGCCGACGCCAACCCGCAGATCGGCGACCTGTACATTCCGGTACCGGGCGCCGATGTGCGCAAGTTGGGTGAGCGGGTGGACGAGATCGGTTCGGTGTTTGCCGACCTGGTGCATCAGGTGCGCAGCAACAAGCCGCAAACCGTGCCGCTGCTGAGCGCCGCGCCGAGCCTGACCGACAAATCGGCAGCCGTCGGCTACGCGATGCACATGGACTTCCTGGGGCGTAAAGCCGCCAGTCAGGCGCCACAACTGGTCAGCGCCTGGACCGCCGACCGCGACCTGACCAACTCGGCACTGCCGGCGTTCCAGGTGTGCGTGATGCTGACCAAATTGCAGCTCAACGACTTGCAGCAATCGCTGAAAGTGATCGTCGATGCCGCCCGCAAGACCCAGACCTCGCCGAAGAATTTCTTCCAGGAAATCGCCAGTGCCAGTGCCTACATGAGCCGCGATCCTTCGGCCTTGCGCAAGGGCGGCAACCTGGCCGATGGCGGGGTTCTGGGTGAGTACCTGGAAGGGCTGCCCTACCGCAGCAAGTCGTTGAGCATGACCCAGGACTTGTGGCTTTCCCTGAGCGTGGCCGAGCAGGAAGACTTTATCGACGAGCTGGATTCGAAAATCCGCCTCTATGAAACCTTCCATAACGACTTGGCCAACTGGGTGCGTTTCGGCGATGCCGAGCCGGGTGATGCCTTGTACCGCGTTCCGTTGTCGACGCTGCCGTGATGCTGAACATGAGCGCGGTGCACAAGAGCCGGGGCGCCGGCAGCCAGCGCTACAGCCTGGTGATTCCACGGCTGCAACTGCGTGCCGGTGAACAACTGGCGGTGGTTGGTCCCAGCGGTTGCGGCAAAAGCACATTGCTGGATTTGCTGGCGCTGGTGCTGGCTCCGGATCAGGCCGGGCAGTTTGATTTTGCGCCCGGCCACACCAAGACAGACATCAGCGGGCTGTGGCGCGCAGATGCGCAAAGCGCCTTGGCGGACCTGCGTAGCCGGCACTTGGGCTATGTACTGCAAACCGGTGGCCTGCTGGATTTTCTGGACGTGCGCGGCAACATCGACCTGTCGCGCAAACTGCTCGGTTTGAAAGACGACGGCAGCGTGGATCGTCTGGCCGGGGCGCTGGATATCGCCGATCAACTGGGCAAAAAACCGGGTGACTTGTCCGTCGGCCAACGGCAGCGGGTGAGTTGCGCCCGCGCCCTGGCCCATGGGCCGCGTCTGCTGCTGGCCGATGAACCGACCGCCGCCCTCGATCCGCTGAACGCTGCGCGAGTGATGCAGTTGCTGGTGACCCAGGCCCGCGAACACGGCGTGTGCTGCGTTGTCGCCACCCACGACGAGTCGCTGGCACGCGCCAGCGGCTTGCAGGTGCGGCGCATCAGTTGTCGTCGCGACGTCGATGGCGGTGTCACCGCCACCCTCGGGGAGGCCAGCTGATGCGCAACACGCTAGTGGCTTCCCTGGCCTGGCAGGATTACCGCAACGATGTGTGGCTGTCGGCCTGTTCGGTATTGGCGTTGGTGGCGGTGGTCGCGCCGCTGCTGGTGCTGTTCGGCTTGAAATTCGGCCTGGTCAGCAGTTTGACCGAACGCTTGGAAAACGACCCGGCCACCCGGGAAATCATCCCCCTGGGTGGCGGCCGGTTCAGTGCCACGTTTATCGCACAGTTGAGCCAGCGCAGTGACGTGGCTTTCGCCTTGCCGCGCACCCGACAGATTGCCGCGACGGCGGATCTGACCGCTGGCGCCGCGACGGTGACCGTCGAAATGATCCCCACCGCCGCCAACGACCCCTTGCTCGGCAGTCTTCCGGTGCCCCAAGGGCTGGATCAGGTACTGCTCAGCCAGACCGCCGCGGAAAAGCTCGGGGCCAAGGCCGGTGATTGGCTGGTGGCCAGTGTCGGCCGGCAGGTGGCCGGTCGTGGCGAAGCGCAACGCACTCGCGTCCAGGTGCTGCAGGTTCTGCCGCTGGAAGCCTTCGCCCGGGACGGATTGTTCGCGCCCTTGACGTTACTGGAAGCGGCTGAAGATTACCGGGACGGCCGCGCCGTGCCGGCGTTCGGTTGGCCAGGCGATGCGGTGGGCGTGTCGGAGCAGCGGGTATATCCGGCGTTTCGCCTGTACGCCCGCAGCCTCAAGGATGTCGAGCCGCTGCGCCAGTACTTTGCTGCGCAGAACCTGCTGGTCTCGACCCAGGCCCAGACCATCGCCCAAGTGCAATCGCTGAGCCGCAACCTGTCGATCGTGTTCTGGATCATCGCCGGATTGGCCTTGGCGGGAGCGTTCGCGGCGATTTTTGCCGGCGCGTTGGCGGCGGTCGAGCGCAAACGCCGAGACTTGTCGGTGTTGCGCCTACTGGGGTTTTCCACGGCGGCGTTGCTTTTGTTTGTGGTGTTGCAGGCGCTGTACAGCGCCGGCCTTGCCGCCCTATTGAGTGTCGGGCTGTATGGCCTGGCGCAATCGGGCCTGAACCATCTATTTGTGCAGATGCCAGGCGAGTACGCCAGCCATCTGCTGGCGCGTCACTACGCGTTTGCCATCGTCGCCGTGCTCGGCGTCAGCGCTGTGGCAGCGGCGTGTGGTGGCTGGCGAGTGGCGCGTATCCAGGCGTTTGAAGGAATCCGAGATGTATAAGTTACTGGGCGCCGCCGTGGCGCTGAGCCTGGCCAGCTTGGGCATGGCTGGTTTTGCGAGTGCCGATGAAGGCACAGACAAACTGGACAACCCCAAGCCGTTAGCCGATGACGTCAGCCTGCCGCTGCCGTGCGAAGGGCAGATGGTGTTTCGTTACGTCTACATCCTGGCCCAGGGCACTCTGGACGACCGCGAGATCAGCCTCGGCTATCCATTCAGTGAGGACGAGGCCGGTTATCAACAGTCGTTCATCTCCGGTTACCGCCGGGACTTTATCAATGGCCAGTTCACCCTCAAGGATCTGCCCAAGGATTGGGGCAAGACCATCACGCCGTTGATGCCCAAGACCGACAGCAAGACCCCGCTCAAGCCGATGCTCTATTTCATCGGCAAATACGAGGTCACCGCCCGCCAATACGCCGAAGTCATGGCCCAGGCGCAATCGTTGGCCAGCGGCGAGCCGGCACCGGCCTGCGAGGCCTTGCAAGCCGAGGTCCCGCAAGGCATGGCCGGGCGTTTGCCCAAGGTGAAATTGTCGCGATTCGAGGCCGAACGCTTCTCTGCGGTGTACAGCGCCTGGCTGACGAAATACCACAAGGACCTGCTACCGGTGAGTGGTCGCGGCACCTCGGCTGAAGAGGGCGGGCTGGGTTTTGTGCGCTTGCCGACCGAGGTCGAATGGGAATTTGCTGCCCGTGGCGGGCAGGCCGTTAGCCGCCAGGAACTGGAAGGGCGCCTGTTTCCCCGTCGTCTGGAAGGCAGCGAAGGCGACGGGCCACTGGCGGACTGGGCGGTCTTCAACCAGGTGGCCGGTGGCACTGGCCAGGCAGCGCGGCTGATGCCGATCGGTACCAAACTGCCTAACCCTATCGGCCTGTTCGACGTGATCGGCAACGCCGCCGAGATGGTCCAGGAGTCCTTCCAGCTCGTGCACGCCGGACGTCGCCAAGGCGCCTACGGCGGCTTCGTGGTCAAGGGCGGTAACTACCTGGAAGGCGAGGGCACCTTGTTCACCGGGATGCGTCGTGAGTACCCGCTGTTCGCCGCCGACGGCACCGAGCAAAGCAACGAAACCACCGGGTTCCGGGTTGCGATTGGCGCGTTGTCGGCGCCACGTTCGCGCTACAAGGAACTGTTTGCCCAATGGCAGAAAGAAGGTCGGCTGGCTTCGCTGACCGATGCCATCGACGACGCCCAGGATCCGACCAAGCGCCTGGACAGCATCATCTCTGCCAGTATCGACCCGCGCCTGCAAGCGGAGTTGGGGCTGGTCAACGAAGAGCTCAAGCGCAACGTCTCGCTGATCGCCCAGCAGCGCGAGGAAGCGGCCGGCAATCTGATCCAGTCGGCGGCCCTGGTGGCCGAGACCGTCAACAACTACAACATTCGCCTGACCAATTTGCAGAAGAGTCGCCAGCAGGCCGTGGACGCCAAGGACGAGGCCAGCGCCAAGCTGTTCGCCACGGCCATCGACAACGGCCGCAGCGCGCTGGACGGCGCGGTGGCGATCTACATCGACAACCTGGCAACCGGCACGCGCTACACCGATGCCGTGATCCAGGCGCAGCTTCAACGTATCAAGGAAGAGTTGGATCGCAAGCCAGTACTGGGTAAGAGCCTGGTCACGCGCGCGACGTTATTCGTGCGCCATGTCGGTGATTATCGTCAGCAACGACGAGCCGACCCGGCGACGATATTAAAGGAATTGCTCGCATCGAACGCTCAGCGGTCTTGATCGTTCGTTGTACAGCAAGCTTGGAAGGGACTCAGGCGGCGATGGGCCGTGCTGAGCTGGTCAAACTTAAAAGAGAACACAACTATGCTTTCCTCCCGTAAACCTTTTGCTTCGCTTTCCAAGCGTCATTTGGTGCTGATTGCCGTCGGCTTCAGCACCGTACTGACCGGTTGCGCCACGTCGCCGACCGCCAAGGTCGCCTCGAGCACCAAGGTCGAGTACTACCCCAACTGCTACGAGCCGGTGCAGCACCTGCGTGCCACCGATTCGAACATGACCAAGTCGGTCGTCACCGGCGCGGCCGTCGGCGCTGTCGGCGGTGCACTGCTGGGCGCCCTGACCGATTCCGAGAACCGTGGCCGCAACGCCGCCATCGGTGCAGCGGGCGGTGCCTTGGCGGGCGGCGCGGCCGGTTACTATACCGAGCGTCAAAAGCAGATCGCCGATGACAACCAGCGCATCGCCTCCTATGCCACCGACGTCAACAAAAGCGCCGCCGACATCGACCGCAGCACCGCTTACGCCAAGGCTTCGCAGCAGTGCTACCAGAGCGCGTTCACCAAACTGGTCGCCGACCGCAAGGCCAAGACCGTCAGCGACACCGAAGGCCACAAGCGCCTGGCAGAAATCGTCGCGGGCCTCAAAGAGTCCAACGACCTGATCGTTGCGGTTAACGGCAAAGCCAGCGAAGACCTGAACAACTACACCCAGGCTTACGAAAAAGACCTGCAACAAGTCGGCGTGAAGCGCACCGACGTGGTCACCGTGGCGACCGCCGACACCACACCGGTCGTGACTCCGACCAAGAGCAAAAAAGTAGTGAAAGTGGCGAAAAAACCAGTGCTGCCAACCGTGCCGAAAGAAGCGGTCAGCACCGAGAAAACCCTGCAGACCGCCCAAGCCAAACAGGCTGAAAGCAAGCAGGTCGCCAGTGCCGGCACCACTCAGGTCAACAGCATGTGCAAAAGCCCGGACCTGGGCGACTGGGCACCAGTGCCTTGCCCGAATGTTTGATTGAGTTGTTGTAGGTCTTTGATCGTTCCTGCGCTTTGCGTGGGAACGATCTGTACGGGCTACGCCTTGGCGCTATGCGCCGCCATCGTATTTGCTCTCCTTACCAACTTCCATAGGAGATACCGAATTTGTCGATGTGGGCTTTTTTCAGAGTGGGCGCATTGCAGTCGTTGCGTTGACCATTGGCAAACATCCAACGTGGACGCCATGATTTTAAGAGTTACTTTAGGTTTGATTATTTATCTGTTGGTGATTGCTCTGTATTTCGTTGTTCATGATTATGGGGTTATTTTTTATAAGACTCATATGGGCGGATTTACAGCGAGAGGGGTCGCAATAGGTGGTACTGCGGAACTGACATTTTATTTTTTTATTTTCGTAAACATTGTTGTATTTGTTATGCCAACGCTGGTGGCGAAAATTGTGCCGATAGTGCTGATGGTCGCTATCGTGCTTTTCTATTTTCTTCCTGAAAATCCGGTTCGTGCAATGGCCTATAGCGGGCTTACGTTCAGTATGAGTATTTTGGCGCTGGTCACTCGTTTAATCGTGGATCGACAAATGCCCCAGCGGAAAATTTACTCTAATTCATGATCAGGCAGCCAACCCATGTCCTTTAATCACTACGACCAGAGCGAACTTACCTCACTTCGCCAGTTGGGCCGCTGTTTCGCTGAGCATAGTCCGGCGTTGGCGCTGTTTCCGAAAGTTGCGGCTGTCCCGAGTGCTCTTGAGATACCTGGAAAATGAACAGTGCCAGCAAATGTTTGGTGTATGCCGCTGCGCTAATGATCAGTTTGGTTATTGCAATTGCCATTATCGTGAATGGGATTTTGACTCGCGTCCCCGACGTTTCGAAGCTGAGTCCATCTGGCCGTTATCTTATTGCGTCGGTTCCTGCCAGCTCCCTTCTGACTCCTCGGGATGCCGTGTACTTGCGCTTTACCGATCGTGACCATCCCGATCAGGTGTACCGCACTCCCTTGTTCTCTGACGTGTCTTTGGACATGGGTGCATTTGAGGACCCGCAAACAGTGGGTGTTGTATTCATTGATTTTGATAAGCAGGGCAAGAAGTTCACGCTCGGGTTGTCCAACCCGAGAGAGCATTGGCTGGACTTTTTTATCAGCAACACGCCTTACGAAATTGAGGCCAACTGATGTCGAACCGAAGTCTGTCTCTGCCAGTGTTTATTTCATCGCTGGTTGTAGTTTTACTGCTGCTGGCTTTGCTTGGACTGAAGGTGCAGAGCTCTTGGGTTGCGCAGCCATTAAAAAAATACTGGAATGATTCAGGCACGTGCTACATCGCCAGATATGCAGCTGATTACAGAGTGTTAGGTGGGGTGGGGAGTATTATCGAAATATTCAGCAGCCCGTATTTTTACCGTGTCTATTCAACGGATGGTGAGCTATTGAAAACGTCAGAGTGGTATCTGTGGATGCGAGAAGGTAATTCCGGAGTTGCTCCAGAATTTCAAGGCGAAATGATCCTGTACCCAGGTACTGAAGACTGGGAAAGTTGGACGGTTACGGAATGTCGTTGATGATGACCAGTTCAGTAAAAAGGAAGCAGCCCCGAACCTTGATCGCAGGGTTGATGGTGTTGGTGGCGTGTTTTGTTTTACTTTTTTATGTTGTCAAGGCAATGCTTGGTTACCCTGCGAGTTCGATGATTGTGAGTCCTTCAGGGCGCTACATTTTTGAAAATGTTCACGTAGGTCGAGTCTTGACTTTGGGCGGGATGGCGTATTTGAGAGTGACTGATAGAGAGAGTCCCGAAAAGGTCTATCGCACGCCATTATATTCGACCCAATTGCTGGATATGCGCTCGGTTGAAGATGACAAAACGGTCGGCATTGCTTGGATGTATTTCAATAAGAAAGAAAGAACATTTGATATAGCCATGCCTAAGTGGGAGTGGCACTGGTTAAATATTTTTATCAGTAACACGCCCTATGTCCACATGGAAGACTGACGAACATGTTTGTGAGCGGTGAAATAGAAGGCTACTTGGCCGTTGTCTCCGACAGCGACTTGTTCGGGAGCTTCGCATGCATGGCGCTGATTTTGGCCCTGACGGGCCTGCGCGCTGCGAGCCGGAACTCGAAGCTTCACTGCACGCTGACATTCGTCACCTTGATGGGCTTTGCGGTGATGTACGGCATTGGCACTTACTTCCTGAATCAACCGCTCGCATGAATATGAAAGACCGCGTCGAAGCACGTACCGAGTTCACCAGAATTCAATACCAGGCAGCTCACTCATGTCCGGTAACCACTACTATCAACGCGATGATTAAGTTCGCTGGCATCCTCCCGCTCTTCATCTCCCTGGCTAGCTGCGCGGCACAACAGGTTTACAACAACCATGTTTATGTCGAAAACCGCTGCGACCAACCGTTGGAAATGAAGATTTCCAACAGCTCCAATCTGCATTCACTGGAGCGCAACGTGAAGGCCGAAGCAGGATCGCGCGCCTTGGTGGCGAGCTTTGCCTCTTATGGCGAAGATGTGATCGAACAAATTCCGGGCAACTATTCGCTGACCATCACCGATGCCGTCGGCACCAAGGTGGTTGACGGCGCTCAGCTGCGACAGCGCTTGAGCGGTGTAAAAAAGATTAATGACGGCACTCAGCGTGAGTGGACGATCAACGATGCGTCTTTTTGCCCATGACATTCACTATTTCAATGCCGCCGTGGGAAAAAGTTGGCTGAACGTATTCATCAGTAATACACCTTATACACACATGGAAAACTGACAGACATGCTTATACCAAGTGAAATAGAAGGTTACCTGGCCGTTGTGGCCGACAATGATTTGTTTGGCAGCCTGGCCATGTTCTGTCTGGTACTGCTCTTGACGGCACTGCATCGGGGCATCCGAGAGTCGCGCCTGCACCGAGCACTGACGTTCATTGCATTAGCGATTGTTGTCGCCATGCAAGTCGCGGGTTCCTACTACGGGACTATTAATCCGGCATGAATAAATATGTCCGCCTGTCCCTGTGCCTGTTTTTCCACGCCCTGGGCTGTGTTGCCTACGCGTTTCTGAATAAAGCGGTGGTGATTGGCTACACAGCTTTGAACCAAGGTTTCACCTCGCATGGTGTTGGTATCGGAATGGCGAGCTACGTGCTCTTTTATATATTTCTGTTCGTCAATCTGGTGATTGCACTGGTACCGAATCTCGTGGCCAAGCTCCTGCTGCTGAGCGTGATGGTCGGCTTCATCCTGCTCTGGATGCTGCCTGAAAATCCGCTAAGGGCGCTGTTTTATGGTGTGGCTCAGGGATGTGTCACGTTGTTGGCGATTTTGGCGACGCAAGTCATTGAGTTGCGCTGGGAAAGGCGCACCTTCATGCGACGGGCAACACCTGCAGACCCTGTTAAAGGGGCAAACGCGTGATCAATGCAGGTCGCCGCCGACTGCTTGTCACCGCCCTGTGGATTCCGCTGGTCGTACTCCTGCTGATGGTGCTGGAAGATCGGCTGAGCAATTTTCCTACAACCGTCGAGTTGTTCGAGACCTTCGGATTGGCTTTTGGCATTCCCGCCTATATCGCTTTTGCCCTGGTGGAAATGCGCCTTCTGCGTGGCAAGAGCGAGCAGCGGATACTCAACCGAATCTGGCTCGGACCGTTGGTATTCATCCCGTTTTACGCGGCACCGTGGATGATCTTCGGGTTGGCAAAAATGCTCTGTGGTTCCTCCAGTAACATTGCATTGATGTTCGGTTGGGTGGTTTTCATTCCGTATGTACTCATCGTCGGCTATGTGGTGGCGGGGCTGACGATAGCGGTCTACAGGACGTTTTATTCATGAGATTCAATACCAGGCAGGTACTCCATTTTCTTTAAGGTCACGCTCAGTGTGGTGCCGTCCTCGCAACGGAACTCAAAGCTGTCCGAGCACCACAGCTGGGCAGTTCGCTGACCAGTTTCACTGGTCGTCCCCCGGTTCAAGGCTCTCGCGAACCATGGCCAGTTTTTGCTCTGGCTCCAGCGTCGCCGCCGCTCCTGGCCCAAAAGCTCCCCACTCTTATCGTTGCGGTTAGTCATCAACATAACCGTTTGCCTATCCCCCATCGTAAGGGGGAAATGGTGTCCTGTTTTTCATGGGGCTCGCTCAGTAGGAAGAGTCCAGAAGCCATATCTGAAATGTCCGGTTTCAGTTTAAGAATGTTCCTACATTCATAACTTTTTGTTTTTGGCATGCTTCACGCCCCATCAGGAAGGGGTCAGTTGCGATGCGGCCGCTTTTAAAAAAGCATGGCTTCAATTAGAGAAGGCTTTCGCCGTTTTTTTAATGCAATCCCGCGCCATTGGAATCCCAACGGGCGATGACAGTCGTTCTAACTAAAGGCCACGGATGTCCTACTCAAACAAACTTTCTGCCCATTACCTTGAACTCGCCAAAGCCTCTGTTTCCAAAGAGAATTTCGCGGGCGAGGATGTTCGTTTTTCGAGCGAATACGAGGCACTGGAAAGCGAGCTGAGCAAAGCCCAATCCATGCACGAAATCGGTCAGATCGACTGGCTGAAAATCCGCGAAAACAGCGAAAGCCTGCTGCGCGCCCAGTCCAAGGATTTACGAGTCGGTGCCTGGCTGACCTGGGCCCTGTACCAACGCGAGTCCTTTCAGGGACTGCTGGCCGGCCTCGGATTTCTGCACCACCTGTGCGAGAACCACTGGACCGAGGTTCATCCCAACAAAGCCCGCACCCGCTCCGCTGCCATCAGTTGGCTGGTGCCGCGTCTCGAGCAGGTGCTGAACGAAAACGTCGCGATCAAAGAGCAATTGCCGCTGTTCCGCCGATTGGTCGAGCACCTGGAAGGTCTCGATGCTGCCTGCACCGAGCACATGGGCGACGACGCACCGCTGCTGCTGCCGATCTCCCGCCGTCTGAAAAACATGGTTCAGCGTGCCGCCGACAACCAGCCGGAGCCCGGTGCTGTCGGTGCGGTGGTGGCTCAGGTCAAGCAGGTCGCGACGCAACTGTTCACCCCCGGCGCGCCGATCGACAACGAAAAAGAAGCCCACAAGGCCCTGCGCGCGCAGCAGGAAAATGCGCGCCCACTGTGCGCCTGGTGGTTGAAACAGAAAGCCACCGACCTGCGCGCCCTGCGCCTGAACCGCACGTTGCTGTGGCTGCCGATCGACGCCGTGCCCGAGCGCAACGCCGAGCAAATCACTGCTTTGCGCGGGTTGCCGGCCGACAAGCTGAAAATCTACCAGGACCGTTTCGACCAGGGGCAATTCGCCGACCTGTTGGTGGAGCTGGAGGCGAGCCTGGCCAAGGCGCCGTTCTGGTTCGATGGCCAGCGGCTGGTCTGGGAATGTTTGCAAGGGCTGAACGCCGAGCTGGCCATGCGCGAAGTGGAAATCTACTTCGCGTTGTTGATTCAGCGCCTGCCGGGCATCGTCGAATTGCGTTACCACGATGGCGCGCCGTTCGCTGATCCGGCCACTCGCGCCTGGATCAGCGCCCACGTGATGCCCCATCTGCAAACCGCCAGCGCGCCGCGCAAAGTCGAAGTCAGCGCCAGCCAACCGGCCTGGGAACTGGCGCTCGAAGACGTCTTGCCGGTGCTGCGCAAGGACGGCCTCAAGGCCGCGGTGCAGATTCTCAAGCAAGGCCTGCAAGCTGCCCACGGCGGACGCGTGCGGTTCTTCTGGCAGTTCAGCCTGGCGCGGCTGTGCTTCCTGGCCAAGAAATACGAACTGGCCAAGACCCAGCTCGAAACCCTCGATTCAGAATTAGAGAACTCAGGCTTGCACGCCTGGGAGCCTGATCTTGCGCTGGAAGTGCTGCACCTCCTGCATAGCTGCTGTGAGTTGTTGCCGCAGAACCACGCAGTGCGAGAACGCAAGGAAGAGATTTATCGCAGGCTGTGCCACCTCGATCTCGAAGTGGTACTCGAATAGGCCCCAGGGCCACAACCGCAAGGAGAAAAGCCATGGCCAAAGAAGGCTCGGTAGCCCCCAAGGAACGCATCAACGTCACCTTCAAACCTGCCACCGGCGGTGCTCAGGAAGAGATTGAACTGCCGCTGAAACTACTGGCAATCGGTGACTACACCCACCGCGCGGACGAGCGCAAAGTTGAAGATCGCAAGCCGATCAGCATCGACAAGATGACCTTCGACGAAGTACTCGCCAAGCAAGAACTGCAGCTGACGCTGAGCGTGCCGAACCGTCTTCAGGAAGAGGGCGAGACCGAAGAGCTGGCCGTGAAACTGCGCGTCAATTCGATGAAGGACTTCAACCCGGCCAGCCTGGTCGAGCAAGTGCCTGAGCTGAAAAAACTGATGGAACTGCGTGACGCACTGGTGGCCCTCAAAGGCCCACTGGGTAACACACCTGCCTTCCGCAAAGCCATCGAAGGCGTTCTCGCCGACGACGAATCGCGCGGTCGCGTACTGGGTGAGCTGGGCCTGAACGCCGCAGCCCAGGACGCCTGAGTCCCCATCAGCCAAGGAAGCCAGCACTATGAGCACCAGCGCAGCGCAGCAAAAGAGTAACGAGAACGGCGAATACAGCATTCTCGACAGCATCATCGCCGAAACGCGTCTGACCCCGGACGACGAAGCCTACGACATCGCCAAGCGCGGCGTGTCGGCGTTCATCGAAGAACTGCTCAAGCCGCAGAACAACGGTGAGCCGGTCAAGAAAGCCATGGTTGACCGCATGATCGCCGAGATCGATGCCAAGCTCAGCCGTCAGATGGACGAAATCCTCCACCACCCGGACTTCCAGTCGCTGGAATCGGCGTGGCGTGGCCTGCAGTTGCTGGTCGACCGCACCAACTTCCGCGAAAACATCAAGATCGAAATCCTCAATGTCTCCAAGCAAGACCTGCTGGACGACTTCGAAGATTCGCCGGAAGTGATGCAGGCTGGCCTGTACAAGCACATCTACACCGCTGAATACGGCCAGTTCGGTGGCCAGCCAGTGGGCGCGATCATCGCCAACTACTTCATGTCGCCAAGCTCGCCAGACGTGAAACTGATGCAGTACGTGTCGAGCGTTGCGTGCATGTCTCACGCGCCGTTCATCGCCGCTGCCGGCCCGAAATTCTTCGGCCTGGAAAGTTTCACCGGCCTGCCGGACCTGAAGGATCTGAAAGATCACTTCGAAGGCCCGCAATTCGCCAAATGGCAGAGCTTCCGTCAGTCCGAAGACTCGCGTTATATCGGCCTGACCGTCCCGCGTTTCCTACTGCGCAACCCGTACGATCCGGAAGAAAACCCGGTGAAATCGTTTGTGTACAAAGAAACCGTCGCCAACAGCCACGAGCACTACCTGTGGGGCAACACCGCCTACGCGTTCGGCACCAAGCTGACCGACAGCTTCGCCAAATTCCGCTGGTGTCCGAACATCATCGGCCCGCAAAGCGGTGGCGCGGTTGAAGACCTGCCGTTGCACCACTTCGAAAGCATGGGCGAAATCGAAACCAAGATTCCGACCGAAGTGCTGGTGTCCGACCGTCGTGAATACGAGTTGGCCGAGGAAGGCTTCATCTCCTTGACCATGCGCAAAGGCAGCGACAACGCCGCGTTCTTCTCCGCAAGCTCGGTGCAAAAACCGAAGTTCTTCGGCATCAGTGCTGAAGGCAAGGCCGCAGAGCTGAACTACAAGCTCGGCACCCAACTGCCGTACATGATGATCGTCAACCGCCTGGCTCACTACTTGAAAGTGCTGCAGCGCGAGCAACTCGGTTCGTGGAAAGAACGCACCGACCTCGAGCTGGAACTCAACAAGTGGATCCGCCAGTACGTTGCCGACCAGGAAAACCCGAGCGCCGAAGTGCGTGGCCGTCGTCCGCTGCGTGCTGCCCAGATCGTCGTCAGCGATGTTGAAGGCGAGCCAGGCTGGTACCGCGTCAGCCTGAACGTGCGTCCGCACTTCAAGTACATGGGTGCCGATTTCACCCTGTCGCTGGTTGGCAAGCTGGACAAAGAGTAAGCGGAGCTGACTCATGACTGGATACGGCAGCCTTTTCGAACGCCTGGGTGGCGACGCGGACAAACGCGTCGGCTGGAGCCGCGAGGTCTCCGCCATGGCGTCGGTGGCTGCCCATCTGGCCAAGATGCTCAGCACCCGTGCGGGCAGCGTGCAAACGCTGTCCGACTACGGGCTACCCGATCTCAACGACATGCGCCTGAGCCTGCATGACTCCCTGAGTCAGGCCCGCCTGGCCATCGAACGCTTCATCGAAGCCTACGAGCCACGCCTCACCAACGTGCGTGTCGTTTCCCTGCCGCGAGACAACGATCAACTCAGGCTGACCTTCAGCATCGAAGGCCTGCTGGAAGTTGAAGGTTTCAAGCGTCAGGTCAGTTTTGCCGCGCGCCTGGATGGCAGCGGTCAAGTCAAGGTCAATTAAGGAGACGACGATGTCCGGCAAACCCGCAGCACGAGTCGGTGACCCAACCGCTTGCCCGCTCCCCGGCCACAGCACCAACCCGATCGCCGCCGGTTCCGGCGACGTATTCTTCGACGGCCTCGCGGCCGCCCGCGAAGGCGATGCCTGCGCGTGTGGTGGTGCGATGTCGGGCGGGTTGGCGACGACGGTTTTTATAAACGGTAAAGCGGCGGCGACGGTGGATTCCGTTGGGACTCATGGCAACAAAGTTACGGCGGGGTCCGGGACGGTGATTATTGGGAATTCGCATTCGCCGGCTCCATTTGTGCCGCCTTTGCCGGTGGAGATTCAGTGGCCCTTCACTCAGCACTATGTTGTCGAAGACTCCAAGACAGGCGCTCCGGTTGTAGGGCGGGCTTATACCCTCAGGACTCAATCGGGAAAAGAAATAACTGGCGTCACAGATGCATCGGGGAAGACCGCTGTTATCGGCTCGGCAATTGCCGAAAGTGTCGAACTGGTGTTTGACAATCAAATTTCCGTGTCTATTTCCTGAGGTTTTTATGGCAATTCCTCCATCAGTACTAATGACAATGGCCAAATACAGGGAAGGCCAAAAACATCAGGCGAAAACGTTTCCTCTCACATCTATTCCTGATGTCATGGATCGGATGGGGTGGAAAGTTGGCGCGCGAGTCATGCGTAAATGGTTTGATGGGGAGGTCTTTGAGTTATCTCAGAAACACAAGCAGGGGAAATTGCCTGCAAGCACGCTAGATAAAAATAATCTTATTACAGATATCCCGTTTGATTGGTTGCTTACTGCCGCAGATCGTGTAAAGCCAAAGGTCGATCAGTTTCTTAATGAGCTGGCTACATCGAATGAGTTCAACAGCAGTGTCGGAAAGTCCAAGGGTTTTTTCGATGAGCTTTCGAATGGCTTGGTGGTGATGATGACGCGCCTCAAGCGTCTGGGCTTACTGGATGTCAATGCTGGGAAGTTGAAGGATGCGTTTTGTGACTTTAGCAACAAAACAGCGCTGGAGTTGGAGGAACTGTCACAGTTCAATTTGATTCGCATAGGTTCCACCACTCAGGAAAAAGCGCTCGACGCATTAGATGATGTCTATGGTGCCTTCGGAAATTTCCTGGTGAAGGTGGCTGCCACCCGATTTAGGACAATTGCTAACGACAACGGGTTTCAGGCCATTGAAATCATGGAAGTCGGGCTTTATGGAAGAGATACTTACGACTTTCTGAATGACGATGGTGATCAGTTACTGGGGTACTGGGCTGATGAGGGGGTCCTGCGCCCAAATGCCTATGATTATTTTGTGGGTAAACCGGCTGTTATAAAAAGTGAAGGCGTTGAGTATTGCAGGATTACCAATGACCACTTTAATCAGTATCGTAAACTTCATAAAAAAGGTGGCGATATGATCAGTTATACAACGGTAAAATTGTATGAGGTCTCATTTGTTGTGCATTTGGGGTCGATTGACTTTGAAGAGTATAAGTATCGTTCGGAGTCAAAATAGTCGTGAAAAACAAGCATTTTTTTCTATCTGTGTTCTTTGTTTTGCTGGGCGTTATTGTTGCTTGGGTATATCTGAAAATTGAAGCCGCGGCACTGGCCCCTGTTTACTCTACTGAGTGGAATGAATCGAATACTTGCTATATCAATTCATACATTCCGCAGTACTCAAAGTTGGGTGCTCCTGGTGCAATTGTAAAGATATTTACGAGTGAGGCGTTTTTTCGGGTTTATACCAAGGATGGTGAACTTCTGCGGTCGTCAGAGTGGTTGCTTTGGAAAGACGAATTTACGACTGACGAACAATCTCGATGGGCTGGTGGACGCGCAATCTATCCGACAGTAACAGGATATGACGGCTGGGTTATTCCAGAGTGTAGATAATCAGGTGCCAGCTATGTGGGGCTTAAAAGCCGGTCAGGCGAAAAATAAGCAGTACTCAAATCACATTCTTTCAGCCTCAAGACACATGTTGTTCCGCGGACTTTTCGTAAGATTTATTACCAGGCAGGTAACCCGTGTCCTTTAACCACTACTACCAAAGCGAACTCACCGCACTGCGCCAGCTGGGTCGTCGATTCGCCGAGCGTAGCCCGGCGTTGGCACCTTTCCTGGGGCAAGCCGGGCGTGACCCTGACGTGGAGCGGTTGTTGGAGGGTTTTGCGTTCCTGACTGGCCGCCTGCGCCAGAAGCTCGATGACGAGTTGCCGGAGCTCAGCCATTCGCTGATGCACCTGCTGTGGCCGAACTACATGCGGCCGTTGCCGGCGTTCAGCATTTTACAGTTCGACCCGTTGAAGCGTTCCGGGCCGGCGTTGCAGGTGGAGCGTGATACGCCGATCGAGAGTGTGCCGATCGATGATGTGCGTTGCCGGTTTCGCACCTGCTACCCGACTGAAGTCCTGCCGCTGGACCTGACTGCGCTGACGTACTCGGTGAAGGGCGACGGTTCGCTGTTGAGCCTGCGCCTGGAGATGAGTTGCGACGGGCATATCGGTGAGCTGGACCTGAGTCGTCTGCGCCTGCACCTGGCCGGCGAGCGTTACATCAGCCAGATGCTTTACCTGAGCTTGCTGCGCAATCTGGAAGGCATCGAGCTGATTCCGCTGGACGCGGCCGGCAAGCCGCTCAATGGCGCCAACGGCACACCGATGGCGTTCAAGATGCCTGGCGACCGTGTGCAGCCGGTGGGTTTTGCCGAAGAAGAAGCGTTGATCCCGTATCCGCTGAACACCTTCCGTGGCTATCGCTACCTGCAGGAATATTTCGCCTTCCAGGACAAGTTCCTGTTCGTCGATTTGAACGGTCTGGACCTGCTCAAGTCTCTGCCCGAAGACACACTCAAGCAGATGCGCGGCGTCGAACTGCGCTTCGACATTCGCAAGAGCGGCATCCAGCGTCTGCGCCCGACCCTGGACAACGTGAAGCTCTACTGCACGCCCATCGTCAACCTGTTCAAGCATGACGCCTTGCCGATTCGCCTCGACGGTAAACAGGACGAGTACCTGCTGCTGCCGGCCGAATACGACCTGGAAAACTGCGGGGTGTTTTCGGTTGAAGGCGTCACCGGCTGGAAGCCCGGCGGCCTGGGTTATCAGGAATACGTGCCGTTCGAATCGTTCGAGCACGACCCGAGTTTCGACGTGCCGCAAAGCCGCCCGCATTACAGCATTCGCCAGCGCACCTCGCTGCTGCACGATGGCCTCGACACTTACCTGAGCTTTGGCATTCGCCACACCGAAGCCCATGAAACCCTGTCGATCGAGCTGATCTGCACCAACCAGAACCTGCCGCGCCGGCTCAAGCTCGGCGACATCTGCATGGCCTGCGAAGAGACCCCGGAGTTCCTCAGTTTCCGCAACATCACCCCGGCCACGTCGAGCTTCGCGCCACCGCTGAGCCACGACTTTCTGTGGAAGCTGATCAGCAACATGTCGCTCAACTACCTGTCGCTGGCCAACGTCGACGCGCTCAAGGTGATTCTCGAAACCTACGACTTGCCGCGCTACTACGACCAGCACGCGGAGAAGGTCAGCAAACGCCTGCTGGGCGGGCTCAAGTCGATCAAGCATCAGCACGTTGACCGGTTGCACCGAGGGTTGCCGCTGCGCGGATTGCGCACCGAGCTGACCATCGACCCGGAAGGCTATATCGGTGAAGGCGACCTGTTCGTTTTCGCTTCGGTTCTTAACGAGTTTTTCGCGCTTTACGCCAGTCTCAATTCGTACCACGAGCTGCGGGTAAAAAGCACACAGGGAGAGGTGTACCAATGGACGCCACGTATGGGCCTTCAGCCTCTGCTTTAAGCGGGCTGACCCGAGGAATACGCGAGTACTCGCTGTTTCAGGCCGTGCTGCTGGTCGTCGATCGGCTGCGCGAGGCCCACCCGTACCTGAGCGAAGAGGACCTCTACGACCAACTGGAATTCCAGGCCAACCCGAGCCTGGGTTTCCCTGGCAGCGATGTCGATCGCGTGGAGTTTTTCCGTGAGCACGGGCAACTGCGCGCGCGTCTGCGTTTCAACCTGATCGGCCTGGTCGGTTCCGGTTCGCCGCTGCCGGCGTTCTACGGTGAGCAAGCGCTGGGCGACAGCGAAGACGGCAACCCGACACGGCATTTCCTCGACCTGTTCCACCATCGCCTGCAACGGCTGATGCTGCCGATCTGGCGCAAGTACCGCTACCGCGCCAGCTTCCAGAGCGGCGCCCTCGACCCGTTTTCCTCGCAGCTGTTTGCGCTGATCGGCCTGGGTGGCGAAGACATTCGCAAGGCCCAGGAACTGAACTGGAAACGCCTGCTGCCTTACCTCGGCCTGTTGAGTCTGCGGGCGCACTCGGCGGCGTTGATCGAAGCGGTGCTGCGGTACTACTTCAAGCACGCCGAACTGACCATCGAGCAGTGCATCGAGCGTCGCGTGGAAATCCTCGACGAACAGCGTAACTGCCTGGGCCGTGCCAACAGCGCGCTCGGTGAAGACCTGGTGCTGGGCGAGAGCGTGCGTGATCGCAGCGGCAAGTTCCGGATTCACATCCGCGAGCTCGACTGGCAACGCTTTCACGAATTCCTGCCGATCGGTTTCGGCTACCAGCCGCTGTGTGCGCTGGTGCGGTTCACCCTGCGTGACCCACTCGATTACGACATTCGCCTGGTCCTGCGCCAACAAGAAATCCGCGAACTGCGCATCGGTGAGCAGAACGCCTGTCGCCTGGGGTGGACCAGTTGGCTGGGCCGCGAACACGCGGACGGCGTGGTGACCCTGGGTAGCAAAATTCATTAAGGACGAGAGACCAATGATCAACGTAGACCTGCAACAACTGATCCAGGCGCTGGACGCCGAAATCCGTCGTGACCTGGAACGTTCGGCCGAACGCTGCGTCGCCCGTGGCGGCAGCAAAATCCTCGTCGAAGACCTGTTGCTGGGCCTGCTGGAGCGCCCGCAAGGCTTGCTCGCACGCGCGCTGCAAGACGCCGAAGTCGACGCTGGCGAACTCAGCGCCGCGTTGCAATCGCGGGTCGAGCACAGCGCCTCGCGCAACCCGGTGTTCGCCCCGGAACTGGTGCAGTGGCTGCAAGATGCGTTGCTGGTGGCCAACCTTGAACTGGGCCAGAGCCAGGTCGAACAGGCCGCGTTGATCCTCGCGCTGCTGCGCAACCCGATGCGCTATGCCGGCAGCCGTTACCAGCCATTGCTGGCGAAACTGAACATTGATCGCCTGAAGGATTTTGCCCTGTCGCAGAAGGAACAACCGGCCACCGGCAAACCGGCCGTACCCGGTGAATCCCTGCTGCAACGCTTTACCCACAACCTGACCCAGCAAGCCCGCGACGGCAAACTCGACCCGGTGCTGTGCCGCGATGGCGCGATTCGGCAGATGGTCGACATCCTTGCGCGTCGGCGCAAGAACAACCCGATTGTGGTCGGTGAAGCCGGCGTCGGTAAGACCGCGATCGTCGAAGGCCTGGCCTCGCGCATTGCCGCCGGTGAAGTGCCGCAAGTGCTCAAGGGCGTTGAGCTGCTGTCGCTGGACATGGGCCTGCTGCAAGCCGGCGCCAGCGTCAAAGGCGAGTTCGAACGGCGCCTCAAAGGTGTGATCGACGAAGTCAAAGCCTCGCCGAAACCGATCATCCTGTTCATCGACGAAGCCCACACCCTGATCGGTGCGGGCGGCAATGCCGGTGGTTCGGACGCGGCCAACCTGCTCAAGCCAGCCTTGGCGCGTGGCGAGTTGCGCACCATCGCCGCGACCACCTGGGCCGAGTACAAAAAATACTTCGAGAAAGACCCGGCCCTGGCTCGTCGTTTCCAGCCGGTGCAGTTGCACGAGCCGACTGTCAGCGAAGCGGTAACCATCCTCCGCGGTCTGGCTCAGGTTTATGAGAAGAGCCACGGCATCTACCTGCGCGATGACGCGGTGGTCGCGGCAGCGCAATTGTCGGCGCGTTACCTGGCTGGTCGGCAGTTGCCGGATAAAGCCGTCGACGTGCTCGACACCGCCTGCGCCCGCGTGCGTATCAGCCTCGCTGCCGCGCCGGAAAGCCTCGAGCGCCTGCGTAGCGAACTGGCCGAAGGCGGGCGTCAGCGTCAGGCCCTGCGCCGCGATGCCGAAGCCGGTTTGCTGATCGACCACGAAGCGCTCGATGCGCTGGAAGATCGCCTGGACGCCGCCGAAGACGAAAGGGTCGCCCTGGAAGGCCTCTGGACCGAGCAAAAAGAACTGGCCGAGCGTTTGCTGGAGCTGCGTCAGCAACTGGCCAAGGCCCGTGAAGCCGCGACCGTCGAGCCGACCGTCACGGTTGAAGAGGACGCCGAAGGCACGGTGATCGAAACCCTCGAGGCGAGCGTGGACCAAGCGCACAGCGTCGAAGCCCTGGAAGCCGCGCTGAACGAAACCCACCGCGCCCTGACCGATGCTCAGGTCAAGGAACGCCTGGTGAGTTTCGAGGTGTGCCCGCGCCTGGTGGCTGAAGTGATCAGCGCCTGGACCGGCGTGCCGTTGGCGCAACTGGCCCGTGAGCACAACGCCAAGGTTGCGAGTTTCGCCACCGACCTGCGCACCCGCATTCGCGGTCAGGAACAAGCCGTCCATGCACTGGACCGCTCGATGCGCGCCACCGCGGCCGGCCTGAACAAACCCGATGCGCCGGTAGGCGTGTTCCTGCTGGTCGGCCCGAGCGGCGTCGGCAAGACCGAAACCGCGCTGGCGCTGGCTGACTTGCTGTACGGCGGTGATCGTTTCATCACCACCATCAACATGTCCGAGTTCCAAGAGAAGCACACCGTCTCGCGCCTGATCGGTGCACCGCCGGGCTACGTCGGTTACGGCGAAGGCGGCATGCTCACCGAAGCCGTGCGGCAGAAGCCGTACTCCGTGGTGCTGCTCGACGAAGTCGAAAAGGCCGACCCGGACGTGCTCAACCTGTTCTACCAAATCTTCGACAAAGGCGTGGCCAACGATGGGGAAGGGCGTGAAATCGACTTCCGCAACACGCTGATCCTGATGACCTCGAACCTGGGCAGCGACCGCATCAGCGAACTCTGCGAAAACGGTGCGCGGCCAACCGCCGAAGTCCTCGAAGAAACCATTCGCCCGGTGCTAAGCAAACATTTCAAACCGGCGTTGCTGGCGCGGATGCGCGTGGTGCCGTACTACCCGGTCGGTGGCCCGGTGCTGCGCGAGCTGATCGAAATCAAACTGGGCCGTCTGGGCGAGCGCCTGAACCGCCGCCAGCTGGATTTCACGTACTGCCAAAACCTCGTCGATCACCTGGCCGAGCGTTGCACCCAAAGCGACAGCGGCGCACGGCTGATCGATCACTTGCTCGACCTGCACGTGCTGCCGTTGGTGGCGGATCGTCTGCTCGACGCGATGGCCATCGGTGAAAGCCTCAAGCGCGTTCACGCAACGCTCGATGGTGACGCTAGCGTGACCTGCGAGTTCGCCTGAGGTGAGTGTGATGTTCACTCGAGTGCCGCAGCCGCTGGTCTATGCCGAAGCCTTGCTGGCGAAGTTCGCCAGCTTGTCGTGCGCGGCTGACGGCGCTGCGCTGCTGGGTGACTTCGTGCGAGCGGTCGCCGAGCTCAGTCGCTGTGAGCTGAGTCAGCTGTACCTGCTCGACGTTACCCACACCAGCCTCGGGCTGAACGCCGAGTGTTTGCAGGGCATCTTGCAGCCACGGGAAACCGCGAGCCTGCCGGCCGACTACAACGGTGAGCAACTGCTGCAGTTTTCCCTGTGCCAGAACCGTGTGCTCAGCCTCACCGGACTCAGTGGCAGCCTGCACGAAACCAGCTTCCTGCCGGAGCAGGCCGTACCGTGGCAGTCACTGCTGTGCGTGCCGTTGCTCAACCCGCAAAAAGCTGTGGTCGGTCTTTTACTGTGCGCCAGCCGCGAACAGGTCGAGTTGCAGGGGTTTTCCGATTCGCTCGGGCAACTGGGTTCGTTCGTGCTCGGGCAATTGCACCTGCTGCAACGCCTGCGCCGGCCGGTGGGCGATGTGTCGCCGATGCCCAGCAGCGTGCCGAGTGCCAGCGGTTATGGCTTGATCGGTAAAAGCTCGGCGATGCGCCAGACCTACCAGTTGATCAGCAAGGTGCTGCACAGCCCGTACACCGTGCTGCTGCGCGGCGAAACCGGCACCGGCAAGGAAGTGGTGGCGCGGGCCATCCACGATTGCGGACCGCGCCGTTCCCGGGCGTTCATCGTGCAGAACTGTGCGGCGTTCCCGGAAAACCTGCTGGAAAGTGAGCTGTTCGGCTACCGCAAAGGCGCCTTCACCGGCGCCGACCGTGACCGCGCCGGGCTGTTCGATGCGGCCAACGGCGGGACCTTGTTACTGGACGAAATCGGCGACATGCCGCTGTCTCTGCAAGCCAAGCTATTGCGGGTTTTGCAGGAAGGCGAGATTCGTCCGTTGGGCTCCAACGACACCCACAAAATCGACGTGCGCATCATCGCCGCGACTCACCGCGACCTGGCGGTGCTGGTCAGTGAAGGCAAGTTCCGCGAAGACCTGTACTACCGCCTCGCGCAGTTTCCGATTGAGCTGCCGGCCTTGCGTCAGCGTGAAGGCGACATCCTCGACCTGGCCCGACACTTCGCCGACAAGGCCTGCACCTTTCTGCAACGCGATGCGGTGCGCTGGTCCGACGCGGCGCTCGATCATCTGTCGAGTTATGCCTTTCCCGGCAACGTTCGTGAACTCAAAGGCCTGGTCGAACGCGCCGTGTTGCTTTGCGAAGGCGGCGAGTTGCTGGCCGAACATTTCTCGCTGCGCATCGAGGTCGCGCCGCAGGAAAGCAGCCTGAACCTGCGCGAACGCCTGGAGCAGGTCGAGCGCAGTCTGTTGCTCGATTGCCTGCGCAAAAACGATGGCAACCAAACCCTCGCAGCCCGCGCACTCGGTCTGCCACGGCGCACGCTGCTGTACCGCCTCGGGCGCCTGAACATCAACATGGGTGATTTCGATGGCTGACCCTCAAGCCTGGCACTCAAAAATTGTGGCTGGGATGTTCACTGTGGCGAGGGAGCTTGCTCCCGCCGGCCGGTCCGCGCTCGGGCGCAGCAGTCGTAAAACTGTAGATGCGGTTTTACTGAAACACCGCAGCGCATGGTTTTGGGGTCGCTTCGCGACCCAGCGGGAGCAAGCTCCCTCGCCACAGGTGATCGGCTCGAGGCCTCAGGCTAGAGCCCTGACACCCACCCCTTTTGCTTCTGTCAGTGCCGCCCTCAAGGGGCGGTGCTTTGTGCATTGTTTAGCCCTGGAGACCCTCTGATGTCTGTTCGTCACTGGCAAGCTGTCCTGTTGACCCTCGTCGTTCTATGCGGCCTCGGGGGCTGTAGCGGCAATTACAAATTCAACGACAACACCTATCGCCCTCTGGGTGATCCGCAGGCGGTCAATCGCGGCAAGTGACCGCAAGGAGCGACATCATGGAACTGGTTTTCGAAATGCTCAACACCAAGCAGTTCGTGCCTACGGATTTGTGCCAAAAGACCTTCAAGCAGGCTGGCGGTGTGATCGGACGGGGCGAGGACTGCGACTGGATCATTCCTGACCGCAAGCGTCACCTGTCCAACCATCACGCGTTGATCAGCTACCGCGACGGCAGGTTTTTCCTGACCGATACCAGCAGCAACGGTATTCAGGCCAGCGAAAGCGGCGCGCGTCTGCGCAAGGGTGAAGCGCAGCGCGTTGAACACGGCAGCGTCTACGTGCTGGGGGATTTCGAAATCCGTGCGCGGCTGGTACGCGCCCCGGCGGCCTTCGATACCGAAGTCGGCCACCCGCAAGCGGCCGGCAGCACCATTCCGGACGATGCGTTTCTCGACCTTGATCCACTCATGGCGCTCGATCAACAGGAACGGGCCTACTCGGAAATCGATGAACTGAGTGCCCTCAATGCGCCGCGTCAGGAACCGCGCCAGTGTGCCGACTATGCGCGCATCGACATGGAAAGCCTGTTGGTGCCGGAACTGGTGGCCGCACCTGTCGCGCCGGAACCTGCGCCGGCACCCAAGGCGATCGAGCGTCAAAGCGAAGGCTTCTGGGAGCGTTTCGGTGATGCGCTGGGCGTCGACCTCAAAGGCCTCGATCACGACAGCCGCGAAGCCCTGGCGATCGATGCCGCGCGTTTGCTCAAGCAAAGCGTCGGCGGTTTGCAGCAGAGCCTGCGCACCCGGTCGGAGCTGAAAAACGAACTGCGTCTGGCGCAGACCACCGTTCAAGGCACCGGTAAAAACCCGCTGAAATTTGCCGTCGATGCCAGCGAAGCGCTGGGCATTCTGTTGCAGGGCGACAAACCCGGCCAGTTGCCAGCCGGGCAGGCAATCTCGCGGGCGTTCCGTGATTTGCAGGCGCATCAGGTGGCCTTGCTCACCGCTAGCCGCGCGGCGGTACGCGGCACCCTCGAACACTTCTCGCCACAGCAACTGACCTTGCGTTTCGAGCGCGACGGCAACAAGCCGCTGCTCGCCACCTCTGGCAGCCGCTGGAGAGCCTACGGCCGTTATCACCAGGCGCTGCGTCAGGACGATGACTGGAGCGAACGCCTGCTGGCGCGGGATTTCGCCCAGGCCTACGAAGAACAGATCCGCCTGATTTCCACCCTACACACCGACCACCAAGGATGATGCGCATGTCTCGCTTCAAGGCCGTAATAATCAACCTGCTGACAGCGTTCAGCGCTCTGGTGCTGCTGGCCGGCTGCTCGTCGATTTCGCCGTATTCCACCGTCACCAAGCTCAACCTCAAGCTGACCGCCAGCGATCAGGTCAACCCGGACCTGAATGGCCGACCATCGCCGATTGTCGTGCGGCTGATAGAGCTCAAACACCCGGTGGCCTTCGAAAACGCTGACTTCTTCAGCCTGTACGAGCGCGCCAAGGAATCCCTGTCGCCAGACCTGGTGGCCAGCGAAGAGCTGGAATTGCGCCCGGGTGAAGCCGTCGAATTCAAGCTCAGCGTCGACAGCGGCAGCCGCTACGTCGGCGTGCTCGCGGCGTATCGCGATCTGCGTGAAACCCAATGGCGCTATGTGGTTCCAGTCACCCCGGCCGATCTGACGGTGGCCGAGCTGACCCTCGATCAGACCGGCATCCATAATAAAAACCAAAAGCTCGCCAAGGCGGATGACTGAACATGAACGTGCATAAAGTCATTTGGCAGGAAGGCATGTTGCTGCGTCCGCAGCACTTCCAGCACAACGATCGCTACTACGACAACCAGATGAAAATCCGCACCCAGTTGCTGGGCAGTTACACCTGGGGGTTTCTGGGGCTCGAGATCGACTTGCAGTTCCTCAACATGGGCAAGCTGGTGATCAGCCAGGCCTCGGGGATTCTCCCGGACGGCAGCCTGTTCGAACTCGGTGGCAACACCGAACCGCTGGCCCTCGACGTCCCGCCGAACACCGGCAACACGCCGATCTACCTGGCCTTGCCGCTGGTGACCGGTAACCACATCGAGTCCCGTCGCCTGGAGCAATCCGACGTGCTGGCGCGCTACACCGCGTACGAAGCGGAAGTTGCCGACTCCAACGCCGGCGATGATTCCAGCAGCCAGGTCAGCTGCGCGCGCCCGGACTTCCGCTTGTTGCTCGGCGAGCAGCAGAGCGACCAGGCTTACGTGAAGCTGAAGATCTGCGAAGTCCTCGACACCACGCCCGACGGCGTGATCAGCCTCGATCCGGATTTCGTCCCGACCTTCATCCACGCTCACGCGTCGGGCTACCTGCTGTCGTGCCTCAAAGAAGTCATCAGCATGCTCGGCCACCGTGGCGATACCATTGCCGACCGGATTCGCTCCAACGGCAAGGTCGGTGGCGCGGAAGTCGGCGACTTCATGATGCTGCAACTGATCAACCGCACCGAACTGGTCCTGCGCCATTACCTCGGCCTGGAACAGGTTCACCCGGAAGAGTTGTACCGCACGTTGCTGTCGATGCTCGGCGATCTGTCGACCTTTGCCAGTGACAGCAAACGCCCGCGTCTGGACAGCCGCTATCAGCACAGCGACCAGGGCGCGAGCTTCCGCAAACTGATGGAAGCGATTCGTCAGGTGCTGTCGATGGTGCTCGAACAGCACGCCATCGAACTGGAGCTGCAAGCCCGTCAATACGGGATCACCGTGTCGCCGCTGCACGATCACAAACTGCTGGGCACGGCGTCGTTCGTGCTGGCAGCCAGTGCCAATTGTGACTCCGAAGAGCTGCGGCATCGCCTGCCGGCACACCTCAAGGTCGGCCCGGTGGAACGCATCCGCCAGCTGGTCAACCTGCACTTGCCGGGCATCAAGGTCAAACCCTTGCCGGTGGCGCCGCGGCAGATCCCGTTCCACTCGAACAAAACCTATTTCATCCTCGAGCTCAGTTCCGAAGACCTGGCACAACTGGAGCGCTCCGGCGGCTTCGCGTTCCACGTGTCCGGCGAATTTGCCGAGCTTGAACTGAAATTCTGGGCCATCAGGAACTGACCGACATGATCAAGGAAATGGATCACAGCCAGGATGACAAAACCGTCCTTCTGGATCGTCAGGGCCATGGCCCGGCACAGAGCCCGCTGACCGATTTCGCGGCACCGCCGCGTTTCGAGCAACTGGAAGAACGGATGATCTACGCCGCGCGCCTGCGCCCGGCGGAAGCCTTCAATATCAGCCTCAACTCGCTGGTGGCGGCGTCGTCCGACCTGCTGTCGGAAGTGGTGCGGCTCAAGCACAGCGCCACCCGCGAAGACATGCACGCGCTCAACCAGCGGCTGACGGCTGCGCTGAAACTCTTCGAAGTCCGTGCGCTGCACAACGGCGCCGAGAGCAGCCAGGTAATGGCTGCGCGTTACGTGCTCTGCACCGTCGTCGACGAAGCAGTGGTCACCACCCCGTGGGGCAACGAAAGCGAGTGGTCGCAGATGAGCCTGCTCAGCAGCTTCCACAACGAGACCTTTGGCGGCGAGAAATTCTTCCAGCTGCTCGATCGTCTGTCGAAGAACCCGATCAAACACCTGCCAATGCTGGAACTGATGTACCTGTGCCTGTCGCTCGGTTTCGAGGGCAAGTACCGGGTGCAGGCGCGCGGCATGCTGGAACTCGACGGCATTCGCGATGCGCTCTACCGGCAGATTCGCCAGCTGCGCGGCGACGTACCGCGTGAACTGTCGCCGCACTGGGAAGGCCTCAACGACAGGCGTCGCAGCCTGGTGCGTATTGTGCCGTGGTGGATGGTGGCGCTGTTTACGCTGGTGTGCCTGGTGGTGATGTATTCGGGTTTTGCCTGGGTACTCGGCGAGCAGCGCGACACTGTTCTGCAACCTTATCAGCCGCTTGATCCAGCCGCAGTTCAGCCGCTGTCGAAGCCGTAAAACAGGGACGTGTGATGAAAAAGCTTTTCAAGAAAGTCGGCGCGTTCTTGCGCAAGACCTGGGTCTGGACCCTGCTGCTGGTGCTGTTCGTGGCGCTGCTGGTGTGGTTCGTCGGACCGCTGCTGGCCGTCAACGATTACAAATTCTGGGAAGGCTCGACCTCGCGCCTGCTGACCATCAGCGTGCTGTTCCTGATCTGGGGCCTGACCATGGTCTTCGTCAGTTGGCGCGCCGGTGTGCGCAAAAAAGCCGTCGAAGAAACCGAAGACGGCCAGGAGCGTATTCACCGTGAAGGGCTGATCGACGAGGAACAAAAGGAGCTGCGTGCGCGTTTCAAAGACGCACTGCGTACCTTGAAAACCTCAAGCCTGTATCGGGGCCGCAGCGAACGCTGGCGCAACGATCTGCCGTGGTACCTGCTGATCGGTCCACAGGGCAGCGGAAAAACCAGCCTGCTGGACTTCTCGGGCCTTGAGTTTCCGATCAACAAGATCGACCGCAAACTCACCCGCGACACCATCGGCACCCGCCATTGCGACTGGTACTTCGCCGACCACGGCGTGCTGATCGACACCGCCGGGCGTTACCTGACCCAGCCGGACGTGGGTGTCGACGGCAGCGCCTGGACCACCTTGCTCGACCTGCTGCGCAAGCGTCGTCGCAACCGTCCGTTGAATGGCGTGCTGGTGACCATTCCAGTTGAGTTGCTGCTCAGTGGCACCGAGCAAGACCTCGACACCCTGGCGCGTCAGGTGCGTGCGCGCCTGCAAGACGTGCATCAGAAACTGCACGTCGACCTGCCGATCTATCTGGTGCTGAGCAAGGCCGACCAGTTGTTGGGCTTCGACGAGTTCTTCGATCAGCTGACCCGCGAAGAAAGCGATCAGGTACTCGGCACCAGCTTTCGCAAAGAGCAAAGCGGCACCGACGTGGCCGTGCTGCGCGCAGAGTTCGAAGAGCTGCTGCGTCGCCTCAACAGCCAGGTGATCATGCGCATGCACCAGGAGCGCGACACCCAGCGCCGTGGTCGCATTCTCGACTTCCCGCATCAACTGGGGCAGATCGGCGAGCACCTGTGCCTGTTTGTCGACATGGCGTTCACCGGCAACCGCTACCAGCGCGTCAGCCAGTTGCGCGGTTTCTACCTGACCAGCGCGCCGCACCTCAAGCAACAGATGGACCAGAGCACCGCCGGCATTGGCGCCAACCTGGGCATCGACAGCGGCGTGTTGCCGACCTTGCGCAGCGGTCGCTCGCGGTTCATCCACCACGTGCTCAGCCGGGTGATTTTCCCCGAGGCCGATCTGGCCGGTCTGGACAAGCGCGAGCGCAGCCGCATCCATTGGGGCCAGCGCGCGTTGTACGTCGGTGCACTGGCGGCGCTAGGGCTGTTCGGCCTACTTTGGGCAACGGGTTTCTCGGCCAACTACGAACGCCTGGAACACCTGCGTTCGCTGGCGCAAACCTGGACCCAGCAGCGCTCGGCGCTGACGGCACGCGATGACGCGATGGGCGTGCTTAAAACCCTCGATACCCGCTATGAAGCGACCAAGGTCTTCCCGCCTAAAGGCGATGTGTCGATGTTCGAGCGCGGTGGTCTGTATCAGGGACAAGAGAGCAACCCGGTGGTCAAGGACGCGTATCGGCGTGAACTTGAAACCCAGTTGCTGCCACGCGTTGCGCAACTGCTTGAAGGGCAGATCCGCAACAACATGAAGGACCGCGGTCGGCTGCTCAACAGCCTGCGCGCCTACCTGATGCTGAACATGAAGGACCGTCGCGATCCAGCGTGGCTGAAAGATTGGGTAGCTCAGGACTGGTCGGTCCGTTACACCGGCAACACCGCGGTGCAGAACGGTCTGAACGGGCACTTCGAACACCTGCTCGAGCAGCCGTTTATCTACCCGCTCAACGATGCATTGGTCGCCCAGGCGCGTCAGGTTCTGCGCAGCGAATCGCTGGCCACCGTGGTCTACCGGATGCTGCGTGAGCAGGCCCGCAATCTGCCGGATTACCGCTTCAGCCAACACCTCGGTCCACAGGGCGCGCTGTTCGTCGGCACCGACTACGTGATCCCGGGGTTCTACACCCAACAGGGTTATCAGCAGTACTTCTCGGTCCAGGGTTCGGCACTGGTCACCGACATCCTGCGTGACAACTGGGTGCTGGGCGAAGGCTCGGGCATGAGCGGCATGGACTTGCGCCGCCTGATGGTCAAACTGGAGCAACTGTACTTCCGCGACTACGCCAACTTCTGGAGCGAAGCGGTCGGCCAGGTGGCATTGCGGCCAATCAACGACGCCGGTGAAGGTGCTGAACAACTGGCCGGGCTGACGTCCGCCAATTCGCCGGTCCTGCAGATGCTGGTGGAAGTGCGCGAGAACACCCGTTTCCCAGCCACCGTCGACAACACTGAAGATGTCACGGATGCCGCGGAAAAACTGCTCGCCAAGAAGGGCGGTGCGCTGGGTAAAGTCGCTGCAGCCGTGGCAGGCAAGGCGGGCGATGCATTGGCCACCAAAACCTTGCCGGACACCGCGAAGAAATCCCTGCAACGGCGCTTCGAACCGCTGCATCGTTTGCTCGATGACAACAACGGCCCGGCTGCCGACCTGACCCCGGCGCTGCAAGCGCTGAACGACCTGCAACTGCAACTGTCCAGCCTGGCGCGAGCCAGTGCCCCGGATCAGGCCGCGTTCGAAATGGCCAAGACCCGCATGAGCGGCCAGCGCGATGCGCTGAGCAACTTGCGCAACGCCTCGGGTCGCCTGCCGCGCCCGATCAGCGTGTGGTTCAACGTGCTGGCCGAAGACACCTGGCGTCTGGTACTCAACGATTCCTACCAGTACCTCAACCAGCGCTACCAGAGCGAGCTGTACAGCTTCTATGGCAAGGCGATCAACAAGCGTTACCCGTTCAACGCCCACAGCACCAGCGACGTTGCGATCAGCGACTTCCGCGAGTTCTTCAAGACGCAGGGCATCGCCGACCGCTTCTTCGACACCTACATGCGGCCTTTCGTCAGCGGCGATCCGGGCAACTACCGCCTGCGCAGCATCGACGGTCACAGCCTGCCGATGTCCAAGGTCTACCTCGACCAGATGGCTGCGGCACAAGTGATCCGCCAAAGTTTCTTTGCCGAAAACCCGGCCGAGCCGCAGGTGCAGTTCAAACTGGAGCCGTACACCCTCGACCCGACTGTCAGCCGTTCCGAGTTCCGCTTTGGCGACAAGACCATGGAATACCGTCATGGCCCGATCGTGCCGGTGGCCTTCAAATGGCCAACCGACGCGCAAGACGGTCGCACCAGCCTGGTCCTCGAAAAAATGGCCGGCCGCCCGATCGGCATCGAGAAAAACACCGGCCCATGGTCGCTGTTCCGTCTGTTCGATTTGATGCAGACCGAATACCTGAGCGGTCGCGACGTGCTGGTGCTCAAGGCTGATGTGGGTGGCCTGCGTGCCAACTACCTGCTGATGAGCCAGCGCGCGCCGAACCCGTTCGACATGGGCGTGTTGCGCACCTTCCGTATGCCGGTGCAGCTCTGATGCTGGTTGCCAGCCCCTGGCGCAGCGCGGCGCGTACCGATCCGGGCAAGGTTCGGGCGCGCAACGAAGATGCTTTCCTCGACAGCCCGGAGCATGGCCTGTGGGTGGTCGCGGACGGCATGGGCGGTCATCAGGGTGGCGACATCGCCAGCCAGTTGATCGTCGCCAGCCTGGCGGAATTGCCCGTCGAAGACAGTTTCGACGGGCGGCTCAAAGGCGTGCGCCAGTGCCTGCACTGGCTCAACCGCCGCTTGGGCCAGGAATTGACCGTCACCGCCGGGCGCCATGACAGCATCATGGGCAGCACCGTGGTGGCGTTGTTGGTGGACGGTAATCGCGCGGCCTGCATCTGGGCCGGCGACAGCCGTTGTTACCTGTGGCGTGGGCAGCGTTTGTATCAGCTGTCCAAAGACCATTCGCTGATGCAACAACTGATCGACGAACAACAGATGGGCGTCGAGCAAGCCCGGGCTCATCCGACCGCCAGCGCCTTGACCCGTGCGGTTGGGGCCAGCGAGCAATTGACCCTGGACGTGCTCGAACTCGAGGTTTATCCCGGTGACGCGTTTCTGCTGTGCAGCGACGGTTTGTACCAGGGCTTGAGCAGCGACGCGCTGGGCAACGCCTTGAGCCTGACCGCGCCGCAGGTGGCGCTGGAGCGTTTGTTCGACAGCGCGTTGCGCGGCTCTGCACGGGACAACCTGACTGCCGTGGTGATCCGTCAATGAGTGAACTCAATCCTGTGCTCGACGAGCTGCTGGTCAGCGACGAAGAAACTGCCAACCTGACCTACTTCGCCTTCGCCAAATCCCATGCAGCACCGCGTGCCGTGGCGCCGACCCGGGCCAGCGTTGGTGCGTTGCCGGACGTGCTGGTGGGGCGTTACCGCATCGAGCGTTTGCTCGGTGCCGGTGGCATGGGCGCGGTGTATCGCGCACGGGACCTGCTGCACGAACAGTTCGGCGACCCCAACCCGTCTATAGCGCTGAAAATCCTCAGCGAAGAATTTGCCGAATCGCCGGACGCCAGCGCCTTGCTCTACAGCGAGTTCGCCCTGACCCGACGCCTGCGCCACGCCAACGTGGTGCGTTTGCACAGCTTTGAAGTGGACACCGAGTGCCAGCGCGCCTTCATCACCATGGAATTGATGCGCGGGCTGACCCTGGACAAACTGCTCTGCGAAAGGCCCCTGGGCCTGCCGTGGCAAGAATTGCCTGACATCGCGCTGCCGCTGCTTGATGCGTTGACCTATGCCCACGGTCGCGGCGTGCTGCACGGTGATTTGAAACCGAGCAACGTGATGCTCAGCGAGGAGGGCGTGCGCCTGTTCGACTTCGGCCTCGGCCAGGCCGAGGAGGGCATATTGCCCGGCCTGCCGCATTTGAGCCGCAGCCGTTTCAACGCCTGGACGCCGGGCTACGCCGCGCCGGAACTGCTGGAAGGCGCGCCGCTGACCGCCAGCGCCGACCTCTTCGCGGTGGCCTGCGTGATCTATGAACTGGCGGGCGGTAAGCACCCGTTCCGCCGCTTGCCGTCGACCCAGGCTCGTGACGAACGCCTGGACCGTGAACTGCAAGCGCCCAAACACCTTCCGAAACACTGCTGGCCGGCGCTGCGCACGGCGCTGGCTTTCGATGCGGCGCAACGCACCATCACCGCCGTACAACTGCGTGACGCCCTAGGCGCCACTTCCTCCTGGCTGCAACGCTGGCTGCATCGGCGCAACGGATGACTACCGAACAGGGAGCAAGCAATGTTCAACCCTTCTAACGAAACCCATTTCAGTCTGACCGTGGCTGACTTCCAGGGTGACCTGCACGTGCTGTCGTTCACTGGCACCGAAGGCATCAGCCAGACCTTTCGTTTCGACCTGGAACTGGTCAGCGAAAACCACGATCTGGACCTTGAGACGCTGCTGCACAAGCAGGCATTTCTCGCCTTCGATGCGGCTTCTTCCAAAGGCGGAGGCAGTGGCATTCACGGGCAGATCTATCGTGTTGCCCAAGGCGATGCCGGCAAGCGCCTGGCCCGCTACAAAGTGTCGTTGGTGCCACAACTCGAATACCTGCGCCACCGCACCAACCAGCGCATCTACCAACAGATGTCGGCGCCGAAAATCATCGCGCTGATCCTCGAAGAACACGGCATCAAGGGCAACGCCTACAGCTTCCAGCTGAGCCAGCCGTGCCCGGATCGCGAGTACTGCGTGCAGTACGACGAAACCGACCTGCATTTCGTCCAGCGGCTGTGCGAGGAAGAGGGCATTCACTACCACTTCCAGCACTCGGCCTCCGGCCACCAACTGGTGTTCGGCGACGACCAGACCGTGTTCCCGAAACTCGGCCAGCCCACCGCCTATGTGCAGGGCAGCGGCATGGTCGCCGACGAGGCGGTGATCAAAGGCTTCACGCTACGCCTGGAAACCCGCACCAGCCGCACCACGCGCCGCGACTACGATTTTGAAAAGCCGCGCCTGCAACTGGAGGCGGCCTACAAACCCGACGGCAAACGTGACGAGCCGGACCTGGAAGACTACGACTACCCGGGCCGCTTCACCGAGCGCCCACGCGGCAAGTTCCTCAGCCAGCGGGCGCTGGAACGCCACCGCGCCGACTACCAGCAAGCCGAAGGCCATGGCGACCAGACCGCCCTGGTCAGCGGCCACTTCCTGGAGATCTCCGATCACCCGCGCAGCGAGTGGAACGACCTCTGGCTGCTGACCGAAGTCATCCACGAAGGCAAGCAACCGCAAGTCCTCGAAGAGTCGGTGACCAGCGACACCACCGCCAACAAGGACGACTTCCACCAGGGCTACCGCAACCGCTTCCTCGCCACCCCGTGGGACGTGTTCTACCGCCCGGCGTTGCTGCACCCCAAACCCCGCGTGCTCGGCAGCCAGACCGCCCAAGTCACCGGCCCCAAAGGTGAAGAAATCCACTGCGATCAATACGGCCGCGTGAAAGTGCAATTCCACTGGGACCGCATCGGTGTGGCCGACGACAAAACCAGCTGCTGGCTGCGTGTCTCCAGCAGCTGGGCCGGCGACCGCTACGGCGCCATCGCCATCCCGCGCGTCGGCATGGAAGTACTCGTCACCTTCCTCGAAGGCGACCCCGACCAACCGCTGGTGACCGGCTGCCTGTACCACAAGGAAAACCAGGTGCCATACGCCTTGCCGGCGAACAAAACCCGCAGCGTCTTCAAAACCCTCAGCTCCCCCGGTGGCGGCGGCTTCAACGAACTGCGCATCGAAGACAAAAAAGGCGCCGAACAAATCTTCATCCACGCCCAGCGCGACTGGGATGAAAACATCGAACACGACCAGAAAATCCGTGTCGGCAACGAACGCCACGACACCGTCGAAAAGAACACCTACACCGAACTCAAAGCCGAAGAACACCGCACCACCCTCGCCGACCGCAAAGTTGAAGCGCGGATGGACGACCACCTGACCATCGGCCAGAGCCAACACATCAAAATTGGCACCGCACAGCTGACCAGCGTCGGAAGAGAAATCCACCTCAAGGCCGGCGACAAAATGGTCATCGAGGCCGGATCGGAACTGACCATCAAGGGAGGTGGGAGTTTTATCAAGCTGGATGCGGGGGGTGTGACGGTGGTCGGGCCGCTGGTGAAGATTAATGCCGGGGGCTTGGCGGGGAGCGGGACGGGGATCGGTATCAAGCCGCCGCGCTTGCCGGGCGCCGCAGACAAAGACCTTGCCGGTGCGCCGCCGGTGCAGGCGCTGGGCAACACGCCCATACCGCCACCGCCGGTTTGCAAGGAATGCCTGGCCCGAGCCAAACGTAATAGCCAAGCCCTGACGGCACGATAAAGGACGTTTTCATGTACGCAAGCAATGCGCAGTGGCATGACCAACTGTGGGCCGACGCCGAGCAGTTGGGCCACAACCACCTTGACCTCTTGATCGACGCCACCAGCCTCGACTACCCGCTGCTGGAAGAGCTGGCGAGCCTGCCCGATGCGCCGAAACTGGCGAAGCTGTTCGACAACACCCCGGAGGTCGCGATTGCCGATTTCGGGCCGTTGCTGCTGCGCGTGGACAAGGTCCAAAAGCCCTGGCTGAAAACCTTCATCAACGCCATCGACTGCAATCAACATGTGCTCGCGTTGTTCAGCCCTTGGGACTTTGACGTGCTCAGCGAACACCTGCGCGGCTGCACCCAGGCGCAGTGGAACCAGGGCCGTTCTGAAGGCGTGTTGCGCTACTACGAACCGCGGATGTTTGTGCCCGTGTGCGAAACCCTCACCCCGGCACAGAGCCAGGCCTTCCACGCCCCGGCCATCGCCTGGCACTGGCTGGACCGCGACCAGCAAACACAAAGCCTGCCCGGCAACTACGTGCGCCACACACCGCCGCCGGCTACCAAGATGATCGTGTTCGACCACCCACAAGTCGCCAACCTGCTGGCCTGGACCGAAGCCGACACCTACCGCATCGACCGCTGCGCCATGCCACAAGACTACGGCATGAGCCGCAAGGAAGGCCTGATCCGCCACCTGTTCCACAGCCAACTGGCCGCCAACCAGAAAGGCCTCAAGGAACCGGAACAACGCCAACCCTTCATCGAACAATGGCTGCGCGACAACTCACCCTTCGTTATTGATGAACCGCCGAGGCCGTTGATTTGAACCGTCTTCACGCCTGTCAGCACATTGCACTTGCAGGGAAGGCATTGCCTGTTCGGTGGATGAGTGGGCGGGTGTTGCTGGGCGTGGCCGGGTTATTCGTGTGCGTGCTGATGTTGGGGGCATGTGGCAGCAAACCGTCGAAGATGCTGGGCGCACCCGTGACGGGTTACAACCATACCTCTGCGGCGATCAATCGGTTTTCGGTAAATGGGGCGGGCGGGCCGAATTTGGGACCCCATCAAGGTGGTGGCAAGCAAACCTGCTGTGGTGTCGTTCCTCGTAATTGGACGCCAGGATTGAGGGCCATTGTCGAGTGGGAGAAGGACCCTGATCCATATTCATATGGTAAGTGGACCGAACGTCCTTACTCCGATGCTTGGAGGAAGCGGATGGAGGCGCATAAACAGCAGTACTCGTATCACAAGGTTGTTGTGGAAATTCCCCAGTACACAGTAGCAGGAACCCTGAAAGTGCACTTTTTACCGTGTGATCAAATACGTGTTTCTGCAGACAACATTAAACCCGGTACCCCGGGATACCCCTATAACTACCCGATGAACATGGAGGAGCCGAAGGTATGTCCACACTCATAAACACAGGCATCAAGGCGCGTCTTTTCGCGGCGTTGATGCCAATCAAGTTTTCGTGGGAGCGACGCTCGCCCACGCGGTATCTGCCGGAAGTTGCTGGCTACCGAAACTCGCGTTGCGCGCGTGCTTTCCTGATGTTCGTAGGCGTGCTGATGTTGAGTGCCTGTCAGGCTGAATCGAAGATGTTGTCTGCGCCTGTGACTGGGTACAACCATACATCTGCGGCCATCAATCGATTTACAGTCAATGGAGCTGGAGGTCCAAATTTGGGACCACACTTAGGTGGAGGCGCGGAAGTTTGCTGTGGTGTTCTGCCTCGCGTTTGGAATCCGGACTTGAAGGCTATCGTAGAGTGGGAGAAGGATCCTAATGCTGGTGCATCTGTAAATTGGCCTCCTTTAGGTACAGATGCTTATCGAGAGGAGTATCGAAAACACGCCGCCAAGTACACTCGACATAGAGCCGTAGTGGGCATTCCTCAATACGGAGAGAAGGTCTGCGCGTTGCAGGTTCACTTTCTGCCCTGTGATGAGGTCAAGGTTTCTACTACTTGCTTTACACCTTCAAACCCTAATTATCCCGACAAAGCTTATTTTCAAGTGAAGGAGCCGGCCGTATGTCCGAGTCGATGAGCAAAGGCACCTCACCGTCCCCAAACACCGCATTGGTTGCCCCAAACTTTCCGGCAGAAGGCCGTCTTCCAAAGGAGCCAAAGCTTCTCTCAGAAAACATTACTAAGCAGAAGCGCGACGAGGTTGCGTTCGGAAATCAACAACGTAAACAGCTGCAAGCCAAAGGCGAGGCCAATAGTGGTACTCCTTGCTGTAAGACCTTGCATATCACCATTGCGTTTGATGGAACTAATAACAATGACAAGGCTGACAGTGCCTCGGTGCCGTCGTCGTGTAGCAATATCGCGCGGGTCTTCCACGCCAGCCTTGGGGGGGATCCTGCAACAGAACAAGAGGGGTTCTTCCGTTATTACAGTCCTGGAGTAGGCACGGTTTTTCCGGATATACGTGAATACACACCGAGTGATGGTGGGTTGATGTTTGCCACTGGTGGCGAAAACCGCATTAATTGGGGGCTGACGCGGCTAATTGATGTTTTGAAACAGACTCTGGACGGTGCCCGTCTTGAGCTTTCAGAAACTCAAGCGCTTGTGGATTCCATGGCTACCGGGCTGGTCACTTTCGTGACGGGTGGTTTGCTTGAGAATGGCGAGAAGAAGCGCGAAGCCGCCATGCGCCCGGAGATAAAGAAGCTGGAAGGCGCTCTGGCTAAACGCAACGAGGCTGAGCAGAAACCTCATATTCTGGCCATGCGGTTGTATGTTTACGGATTCTCTCGTGGGGCGGCAGAGGCCCGAACATTCGCAAATTGGCTGCAAACTCTAACGCGTGTCCAAGGTGACGCAGGCCAAACAGAATACCGTTTTGCTGGATTGCCACTTTCTATCGAATTTCTCGGCCTCTGCGACACAGTAGCGGCTGTCGGTATGGCTGATAGTATGCCGTTCGCTGCCGGTCACATGGGGTGGGCTGACGACACAATGCGTTTGCCCGATGAAGCGTTAGCTAAGTGTATGAACACTGCGCTACCAAACGACTGTCACTATCTAAAGCGTTGTGTGCATTTGGTGTCAGCGCACGAACAGCGTGCAAGTTTTCCATTGGATTCTATCCGCCGCAGACCAAGAAACGCTGAGGGTCAGCGTGATACCAAACAGGCATCCAGCTATCGCGACGGTACTGAAGAGTTCGTATATCCAGGCGTGCACTCAGATGTAGGGGGCGGCTATTCACCCAAAAACCAGGGCAAGGCCATGGGGGGATCTGCAGAGCTACTTTCGCAGATCGCTCTGCACCATCTATACGCGGAAGCATTCAAGGTTGGGGCGCCGTTGCAGGTCCCGAGGAGAATTCTCCTTCCTGATGTCCATGAGGCTTTTCGTGGTATGGATGAAGCAACGGAAAACGAATTCGACTTTAGCTCGACGTTGGTTACGCGCTTCAACGCTTGGCAATCCCAAGCCAAAGCCGGCACGATCGACGAAATGATGAAGCGCGAACAGGCGTTGCTCACGGCTTGGCGTATTGATCGCTACGCTGGTGGGTTGGCGCAACGTGGCTTCTTCGCGAATGTGGAAAAGGATATGCCCCAGGCCGAGCAAGACGCCTGGACTGCTATCCATGAACGTCGCTCCGCCGAGTCCGCCGCCGCTGCCCAAGGGCAGCCGCTACCGACTTATACCGAGGAACAAGAAAAGGAATATCAGGCGAATGTGCAGCTTGTAGGCCAAGAGAAGGTCGACAATATGCGTTTGGAAAAAGCCTTCGATCCACCACTCGATCAAGCCCAGCTGCTGGGTGCCGCTGCCGAGTTCCGCCATGACTACCTCAAAGAATGGGGCATCGTGGATGACTGGAGAATTGGCAGCACCATCATCGATATGTTGGTTGGTGGCACGGTCTACGCAATCAACGAAGAAGATGAAGCCGAGGAATACAACTACCTTCATGATAAGGGTACGGAGCGTTACAAGGAGATGTTCAGCGCGCCGAACAAACCCCGGCAGGGCCAGGAAGACCTGGTGGCACTGTTCGATGATCAGGTCCACGACTCTCGGGCATGGTTTATGAATACGTCCGCTATTGGACCTCGTGAACCCTTCACTGATTACTTCCGTATCCGCCTCGTGCATTTCGATAACGAATCCAACAAGCAGCTATCGCTGGTAGCGACCGCCGGACGCGTAATCGGAGTGGGTATTGCCGTGGCCAGTATTGGATTGAGCATAAAAAAGCGCGATCCGCGATTGCTGCTGGCGCTCCCTCTGATGAACGTGGTGCGTCCTGTTCTTTCCGGCAAAGTCGGTCTGCCAGAAATCAGCGCCTTCGACCCGCTCACCGGTATCGCATTGCCGATGCTCGACAACCTCGACTCTTTGCGGACCTTCACCAAGGCGCCGGGTGATATGACGGCCAAGGTTGCTGCCTTGCCACCGTTGAAACCGTTGACGGCCAGTACGGCCAATACCCCGGCGTTGCAGAAGATCCTGGCTGCGCATCAGGCGCTCGAAGCGGTGGAAGCGGCCCGCAAGAAGGACGTTGGCGCGCTGGCCGGTTTGGTGGCGAAAGCGGCGAACGACGAGGACAAGCCCGGTGGCTGGCTGGACATGGTGGCCGATCAGGCGGGCAAGTTGAAGTCGTCTGAAAAGAACGTGTAATCACACGATGAAAAGGGCGGCTCTGGATGAGCCGCCCTTTGCATTTTTAGCTTCAGGTTCTCGGGGCGGGGCCTGTTATCAGAGGAAGGAGTCGACGATATTTCTGGTTTCTTGATGAGACACGCAGCGTTACTGCTCAGCCTGCTGGCGCTGACAGCCTGCAACACTCCGTCGAAGATGCTGGCCGCGCCGGTGACGGGGTACAACCACACCTCGGCGGCGATCAATTGGTTTAGCGTCAATGGTGCTGGCGGTGGGAATGTGGGGCCGCATCAGGGGGGCGGCAGTGAGGTGTGCTGTGGGATGGTTCCGCGTCATTGGGTGCCGGGGTTGAGGGCAATTGTTGAGTGGGAGACGGATCCTGATCCCTATTCCTACGGTAAGTGGACCGAACGTCCTTACTCAGATGCTTGGTCAAAACGCATGGAGGAACATAGGCGCCAGTACTCACGCCATAGAACCGTTGTCGATATCCCGCAATACACCGAAGCAGGCACGTTGAAAGTCCACTTTTTACCCTGCGATCAGGTACGTGTTTCGGTGGACAACATCAAACGGGGTGATCCGCGTTACCCCTACAACTACCCCATGAGCATGGACGAGCCGAAGGTGTGTCCTGGCACTTGAGTGCGCGTCGTGATGAAGTGTTTTGACTCCGAATTCTTGGGACGCAGAGCGTCACGGGCTGCATTCCCACGCAGAGCGTGGGAATGATCAGTCGAGGTGCGTTGAACCAGAGTTACACCTTAACTCGATACTCCACCGGATTCGGTGAGTCGAGGTTGTCCATGGCGCGGTCGATCAGCAGTTGGGCGCCTTCGGCCATGCGGTAGATGGCGAGGGCGACGTTACGGCGGGAGCCTTCGATTTCGAAGGCGAGGTCGCCGGCGATGGCTTTGATGGAGGCGATGTCTTCGGAGGCGTTGGCCAGGAGGCTGTCGGTGTCGACGCCGGGGGCGACGATGAAGAGTTGGCCTTTGCGGGCGTCGGCCAGGTGGATTTTGGGTGGGGGCGTGCCCAGGTGGTGGTCGAGGGCGCGTTCGGCGGCTTCGTGGAGCTTTTTCGAATCGAGGGATTCGTAGGGGGAGGTGGTTGGGTCTTCTGGTGGATTTGGTGTGACCTTGAACATTGGTGTCTTCCGGTAATTGGAGCTGACACCGTTTCGCTTGCGCTTCGAAAGTGGTGGCAACTGTGCATAGGTGTGCAAGACCGGCCCGGAAACACCAGCAGACCCGAAGGTCTCCCATACACAGTCGCCATAACGATTCGCGAGCATAAGAAAATGCTCGGTCATTAGCCATAACCAATTGTGTTCCAGGGCGGACTTGCACGTCCGTGTCACCGTTTTTTGGTGACAGGGTGAGACTAGCCCTGACTCGCAGGCCCGGATAGTTACCGAACACCGCTACAACTTGAAGGAAATGTCCGAGACCAATATGGCTGGGAGAGAGCCGGGACCGGGTTGTCTGGTTTTGCAACCGCTGCGTCCGGATGCGGCCCAGAGTGTGTAAAAACACTGTCTGAGGCTTTCATCTTCAAATCTAGGGTCTTTCTTACGCTTCGGCCCCCACGCACGGCCAAGATGCTCTTGGCCCACCAACTTGGCGTTGCCGATGACTAGAAAGGCCTGAACGGGCTCTAACGTCCTCTGAATCATGTCCGAAATTGACCAAATCTTAGGTCGCCAGAGCCTTAATCAAGCTCCCGACCCCCATGATTTTCATCACTCGTTTCAGGTTGTAGGCGAGCACATTCAAGCTCATTTCGGCGCTCACCCCGGGTAGCTTTCGGGTCAGGAAGTGGGCCGCTCCCATCCAGTGCTTGAGCGTCCCGAAGGGATGCTCAACCGTTCGTTTGCGGATCCGCATCATTTCTGGCGCGTTGCTCAGCCGACTCTGCATTTTTTCCAGTACGGCTTCATGCTCCCAGCGTCGGACTCGCCGTTCCCTGCCCGGTGTGCACTTCAATTTCAGTGGGCACTGTTGGCAGTTGGAACTCCAGTAACGGTGTAACTTCAGGCCGTTATCAACGCTGGAAAAACGCCAGATCAACGCCTGTCCAGCTGGGCAAATGTATTCATTTTTCGTCGCGTCATAGATGAAGACATCATTATTGAAACGCCCGTCCGCCTTGGCTCCGGAGGTCATTGGCTTCGGCACATAGGCGGTGATGTCTGCATTGTGACAGGCCAGGATTTCTTCGCTTTTGAAGTAGCCTCGATCAGCCACTACTGACAGCGTTTCCAAGCCCATGGCCTCGCGGGCCTGCTTGCCCATCGAGCTGAGTTGATCGCGGTCGGAGCCGGTATTGGTGACCTCGTGCGCAACGATCAAATGGTGTTGGGTATCGACTGCTGTCTGCACGTTGTAGCCGACGATTCCAGTGCCACGCGTCATCATGGAACGGGCGTCTGGATCGGTCAGTGAGACCTGTTTGTCCGGCGAGTCGTTGAGCCGCACTTCGATCGCCTGAAGCTCTTTCATTTGAGCCTTCAGCTTGACGATTTTTTCTTCCAGCCGCGCAGCCTTGGGCTGCGCAGTCGAGGGCTCTTGTTGATCGGCTTCGTCGAGTGCAGTCAGATACCGGTTTATGCTCGATTCAATTTCTACCATTCTCCGTTGCAACTTGGCGCTGGTGAAATTGCGGTCGCGGTTGTTGACCGCCTTGAACTTGCTGCCGTCGATGGCAACTAGGTTTTCTTCGAATAATCCCAACTGCTGACACAGCACGACGAACTGCCGGCAGACACCGCGGATGGCTTTGCTGTTGTCTTTTCGGAAGTTGGCAATGGTCTTGAAATCGGGCCTCAAGCGGCCGGTTAGCCACATCAGCTCGACGTTACGCTGGGCCTCTCGCTCCAGCCGTCGACTCGACTGAATCCGGTTGAGATAGCCATAGATGTAGATCTTCAGCAGGATCGCGGGGTGATAAGCAGGCCGGCCAGTATCGGCCGGTATGACGCCTTCAAAACCCAGCTTAGCCAGGTCAAGTTCATCGACGAAGACGTCGACTACGCGCACCGGATTGGTATCGCTGACGTAGTCGTCGAGGCTTTCGGGAAGCAAGGTGCTTTGACCTCGATGTTCACCTTGAATAAAGCGCGTCATGGGCGATCCTTGCGATGAAATCCTCAGAAATCATAGCAAGGGTTCGCTAAGGCGTTTTTACACACTCTGGGCCCAGACCGAACGCCGCCTTCGGCAGCTGCTACAAGGGGGATGTGGTGGTCTTTGAAAAGTGTGACTTGGTGGTCATCGTGCTTAAAAAGCGCTTCATCTTCTTCTAACGCTGCGCGACGGTGGCGTTCTGGTGTTAAGCCGCTACACTGCGCCAGCGTTCATTTTTCTTTTGGGGCTTGAGCATGAAATTTCGTTTTCTTCTCTGGGTGATGGGCTTGCTGATGCGCAAGGCCAGTCGGACCAATCCGGCGTTTCAGCAGCAGTTGGGTGATAAAGAATTGGTGTTCCAGTTGCAGACGCTGGACGGCAAGGTGGCGCGGCACTTTGTGGTGAAGGATCAGCGCATTACCAGTAAGGCTGGGGTGTATGCCGAGCCGGCGTTTGCGATTGCCTTTAAGGATGCGGCTTACGGCTTTGCCACGATGCAGGCGAAGAACAAGCAGTTGGCGTTCATGACCGGGATTCAGGACAAGTCGATTCAGATCAAGGGCAACCCGGCGCTGGTGATGTGGTTCCAGGGGTTGACCAAGTATTTGAAGCCGAGGAAGGCGAAGCCTAAGGCTTGAGGACTGGTAAAGATCAAACCTGTGGCGAGGGAGCTTGCTCCCGCTGGGGCGCGAAGCGGCCCTGAGGCCCGAGACGGTGTTGCTTCAGATACACCGCGTCTGCCGGGTTTGCGGCTGCTGCGCAACCGAGCGGGAGCAAGCTCCCTCGCCACAAAAGTGAGTTGCTAAGCTCTGTCACAAAAGGTTGTCACTGAGATATCTCATCAAAGCCTGCCCGACACTGGATTGAGTGTCAGGCGGGTTTTTTTAGGACTGGGTGAACTGCGAGGCCAGTTCGCGCAGCAGGACTTCGGCTTCGAGGACTTTGCTGACGACGTCGTTGGCTTTGTCGCGGGTCAGGCCGAGGCGGTCGAGCAGGGCGTCGGGGATTTCTTCGTCGGGGCCGGAGCCGATGCCACGGCTGCGCAGCAGGCGCACGGCCAGGCAGACGAGGTTCGGGTATTCGGCGTAGTCGCCGTCGTAGCTCGGGTCGTGCTGGAAGCGCAGCGCGGTGGATAGTTCATCCGGCATGTCCCAGTAGCGCATCAGCCACGCGCCGATCTGTTCGCGGCTGATGCCCAGCAGGTGTTGCTCGACAAAGCTGTGGCACAGGTGCGGGTTGACCTCCAGGTGGCGGCAGATCAGCGAGAAGTGTGGCGGGAAGACGTGGGCCAGCAGCAAGTAGCCAAAGTTGTGCAGCAGGCCGGCGAGGTAGGTCAGGCCGGCTTCCGGGCGCTGGGCGCGCGGCATGGCGCGGGTCAGGCCTTCGATGACGGCGGCGGTGTAGATCGATTGGTGCCAGTACGGCGTGGTGTGTTGCGGGTGGTCCTTGGGCAGGCTCAGGGTTTTGCCCAGGGCCAGGCCCAGCGCCAGGTTGATCACCAGATCGAAACCCAGTACGCGGACGATCGCGTCTTCCACTGAACGAATTTTGCCCGGCGAGGCGTAGTACGGCGACGCCGCCCAGCTCACCACTTGCGCGGCCAGCGCCGGGTCGGTTTCGACGACGCCGGTGATGTCGTCGATGGTGGCGTTGGGGTCGACCCGCAGCTTGATGATTTTTTGTGCGGTTTCGGCCAGCGGCGGAATCTCTATGGTCGCTTCCAGGCGTTGCTGGATACGGCGCGCCGTGAAGGCCTGCACCGCTTGGGTGATTTCCTCGCGGTCATCGTCGGGGCGGTCGAGGTTCGGGCGAATGCTGCTCAGGGCTTCGCCGAAATTCGCGGCGCTGGCCTTGGTCAGCATGCTCTTGAAGTCTTCGCTGGTGATTTCCAGCAGCACGCCTGTCTCACCCGAGTTGATCAGCAACTGCGGTTCGCGCAGCAGGCTTTCTTCATACAGGCACGGCGAGCTGGTGAGCGCCGGCAGGCCGGGCAGAAAGCTCAGGTTGTGTTTGCCGAGCATGCGCTCCAGGCGTTCGGTCGGTACGGCGGTGAGCCGGCGGCCGGTGAGTTCGGCGAGGCGGTTGAGGTCCAGTAACTGGCTCTGCGGGAACAGCACCATGAGCGCGCCGACAGCGTCGTCGACCAACACCGCTTGCACCTTGCGGGCGGGGTTGAGGCCCGGGCGGTCGAGCACTTCGGCGTAGCTGATGCCCAGCTTGCCGAGCAGCAACCGGATAACAGACGGGGCGTGCGGGGCTTCGGGTGCGAGGGCAACTTCGGTCATGGTGTGTGTCCGTTTTCAAACAATTGCAGGAGTATAACCAGCTTGTTTAAAACCATCGCCCAGAAACTGAGACACTGCTCACACTTGGCCGTATTGCTGCCCATGGCGTAGCCAGCGGTCGAGCAACGGGCTGACGTGATGCGGCCAACGCTCCAGCAATGCCTGGGCCGCGTCGCGCACCGCCGGCAGCAGGTCGGCGTCGCGCATCAGGTCGGCGACCTTGAATTGCAGCAGACCGGTTTGCCGGGTGCCGAGCATTTCGCCTGGGCCGCGCAGTTCGAGGTCTTTCTCGGCGATCACGAAACCGTCGTTGGTTTCACGCATGATACCGAGGCGTTGCCGGCCGATCTGCGACAGTGGCGGATGGTAGAGCAGCACGCAGTGACTGGCGGCGCTGCCCCGGCCGACGCGACCACGTAGCTGGTGCAGTTGCGCCAGGCCGAGACGTTCCGGGTTTTCGATGATCATCAGGCTGGCGTTGGGCACGTCAACGCCGACTTCGATCACCGTGGTCGCCACCAGCAACTGCAACGCGCCGGCCTTGAACTGGGCCATGACGTCGGCTTTCTCGGCGGGTTTCATGCGCCCGTGAATCAGGCCGACCTTCAGCTCGCCGAGGGCGGCGGTGAGGTCTTCATAGGTGGTTTCGGCGGCCTGGCAGGTGAGCTCTTCCGATTCTTCGATCAGCGTGCACACCCAATACGCCTGACGCCCTTCGGCGCACGCGGCGCGCACTCGCTCGATGACTTCAACCCGGCGCGTGTCGGTGACCAGCACGGTGTTGACCGGGGTTCGGCCGGGCGGCAGTTCGTCGAGGATCGAGGTGTCGAGGTCGGCGTAGGCGCTCATCGCCAAGGTGCGCGGAATCGGCGTGGCGGTCATGATCAACTGATGCGGGCACATCCGCCCGCCCACGCCTTTCTGCCGCAGCGCCAGCCGTTGCTGGACGCCGAAGCGGTGTTGTTCGTCGATGATCACCAGCGCGAGGTTCTTGAACTGCACTTCGTCCTGGAACAAGGCGTGAGTGCCAACCACCATCGGAGTGCCGCTGGCGATTTGTTCCAGCGCGGCGACGCGGTTCTTGCCCTTGAGCTTGCCGGCCAGCCAGGCGACTTCCAGACCCAGCGGTTCGAGCCAGCGCTTGAAGGTGATGAAGTGCTGTTCGGCGAGGATTTCGGTAGGCGCCATCAGCGCCACTTGATAACCGGCCTCCAGTGCTTGCAAGGCGGCGAGGGCGGCGACCACGGTTTTGCCGGCGCCGACGTCGCCCTGAATCAGCCGCAGCATCGGTTCGTGCTGGCTCATGTCGTAGGCGATTTCATTGCCCACCCGTTGCTGCGCGCCGGTCGGCGGAAAGCCGAGGTTAGCCAGGTATTGAGCCGGCAGCCGGGTGGCTTTGGGCATGGCCGGCGCTCGCAGCGCGCGCATGCTTTCACGCAGGCGTTGTTGCGACAGCTGATGGGTCAGCAGTTCTTCGAAAGCCAGACGGTGTTGCGCCCAGTGATGACCGAGGGCGAGTTCGTCGACATCGGCATCGGCGGGCGGGTGATGCAAATAGCGGATCGCGTCGGCCAGCGGTGCCAGTTGGTAGTCCCGCGCCAACTCTTGCGGCAGCCAGTCAGGCAGGCTGCTGGGGCCGAGCAAGGTCAGGGTTTGCATGCACAGTTGGCGCAAACGCTGTTGGGTCAGGCCTTCGGTGAGCGGGTAGACCGGCGTCAGGGTTTCATCCACCGGGGGCGGTTCGTCGCCGGTGATGGCGCGGTATTCCGGGTGGTAGATTTCCAGCCCCGACGCACCGGGCCGAGCCTCGCCGTAGCAACGCACGCGGGTGCCGCGTTTCAGGCCTTCCTTTTGCGCGTTGCTGAAATGGTAGAAGCGCAGGCTGAGCCCGCCGGTGCCGTCCTGCAGGCGCACGACCAGGCTGCGGCGCCGGCCCATCACTACGTCGGCGCCGCTGACGGTGCCTTCGATCACCGCGTCCTGACCCGGCCGCAAGTGGCCGATCGGCACCACGCGGGTGCGATCCTGGTAACGCAGCGGCAGGTGGAACAGCACGTCCTGGAGGTTTTCCAGGCCGACCTTGGCGAGTTTTTCGGCCATGGCTTCGCCGACACCCTTGAGTGCCGTGACCGACACTTGCGACAGCTCAGCCATTGCTACTGCTTACCCCGCAACCGCTGGCGGCTTGGCCACCGAGCACAGGCGGATCGAGTCCGCGAGGATTTCAATCGCTTTCGGCCGCGGGAAGCTGGCGCGCCAGGCGATGGCGACGGTGCGGAACGGCACGGGCGGCGACAGTGGGCGCACTTCGAGCACGCCGGGCGAGTAGTGGTGACTGTCGACGGCCGAGAGCGGCAGGATCGAGATGCCCAGGCCGGAGGCGACCATGTGCCGAATGGTTTCCAGCGAGCTGGATTCGACGGTGGTGTGCTTGGCGCCGTCGTTGCCTTTGGCCAGGGTCGGGCAGGCTTCCAGCACTTGGTCGCGGAAGCAATGACCTTCGCCGAGCAGCAGCAGGCTCTTGTCGTTGAGCAGGCTGGCGTCGATGGATTCTTTTTCGGTCCACGGGTGCTGGGCCGGCATCAGGACGTAGAACGGTTCGTCGTAGAGTTGCAGGGTCAGCACGTCGGCTTCGTTGAACGGGAGGGCGATGATGATCGCGTCCAGCTCGCCGTTGCGCAGTTTGTCGCGCAGCACGTGGGTGAAGTTTTCTTCGATGTACAACGGCATCTGCGGGGCAACCCGGTGCAGTTGTGGAATCAGGTGCGGGAACAGGTACGGGCCGACGGTGTAGATCGCGCCGACTTTCAGCGGGGCGGTCAGCTGGTTTTTGCCGGCTTGGGCCAGTTCGCGAATACCTTGGGCTTGTTCAAGGACTTTCTGGGCCTGGGCGACGATGCCTTCGCCGACCGGGGTCAGGCGCACCGCGCTTTTGCTGCGCTCGAAAATCAGCACACCGAGTTCGTCTTCAAGTTTTTTCACGCCCACCGACAGGGTCGGCTGGCTGACGTGGCAACGCTCGGCCGCGTGACCGAAATGCTGTTCTTGGGCGAGGGTGACGATGTAGCGTAATTCTGTGAGGGTCATAGCGGGCGTCCATGATGATGCGGCCAAGCATACCGGCTGCAATCGATAGACGCACGTTATCAGACAGAGGGCGGAGAGCGACACTGGGCAATGCATGTTTGGCGCTGGCGGATATGCAAAAGGCACCTTTCGGTGCCTTTTGCAGATTCTCTGGCCGCCGCAGAACCTGTAGGAGCCGAGCTTGCTCGCGATGAGGCCATCATGTTCAGCATCTCTGTTGACTGACACACCGCTATCGCGAGCAAGCTCGGCTCCTACAAGGGTTTTGCGTTTGTGCTTAGTGTCGGCGTTTTTCCAGGGAGTACACAAACGGTGCGACGATTTCGATCGAGCCGTTCTTCAGCATGTCGGCCGGTGGCTTGGGCAGTGGCTGGGCGCGGCGGATCATTTCCAGGGTGGCCCGGTCCAGATCGGCGTTGCCGGAGCGACCGACCAACTCGTAAGACAGCACGTTGCCTTCAGCGTCGACCACGAAGCGCAGACGGTTCAGACCCTCCTTGCCACGCGACTGGGCGGCAGGCGGGTACTTCTTGTACTTGGCCAGGTGCGCCAGCAGTGTGCCTTGCCAACTTTCCTTGGCCGCAGACTGCGCCAGCGTCGGGCCTGGGGCAGGTTGCGCGGATTTCTCCGTCGGAGTGTTGGTCGGCGGTGTGTCGCTGGGTTTTTCCTCGGCCGGTTTTTCCTTCGGCGGCTCGGGCTTTTTCTCCACCGGCTTGGGCGGTTGAGGCTTGGGCTTGGGTTTGACCGGCTTGGGCACCGAGATCGTCGGCTTTGGCGCTTCCGCGAGTTTCGGCAGCGGCAGCTCTTCGACCGGGGTCGGTGGTTGCGGCGGCGTTACGATCTTCGGCGGTGTCGGTGGCGGCGGTGCCGGAAGCGGTGCCAACTCGACCATCATCGCCATCGGCGGCAACTCGACCGGCGGCGAGGACTTCCAGTTGAGCGCGAGCAAAATCGCGACCGCGTGGACGCCCAGCACCACGACCAGGCTAGCGCCGTAACGCGTCAGCTTTTGGCGCGTCGTGATCATTTCTTGGCTGCCGTCTCAAGTCCGACCAGACCGACTTTCAGGTAGCCGGCGGCCCGCAGGGCATCCATCACGTGCATCAGGTCGCCGTAGTCCACGCCTTTGTCGGCCTGGAAGAAGATGGTCGTGTCCTTCTTGCCGTGGGTTCGCGCGTCGAGGGTCGCGCCGAGGGTTTCGGCGTTGACTTCGTCTTCGCCCAGGTACAGGCGTTGGTCGGCCTTGACGCTGAGGAACACCGGTTTCTCTGGCCGCGGCGCCGGTTTGGCGGTCGAGGCGGGGAGGTCAACCTTGATGTCCACGGTGGCCAGCGGGGCGGCGACCATGAAGATGATCAGCAGCACCAGCATCACGTCGATGAACGGCGTGACGTTGATTTCGTGGTTCTCGGCGAGATCGTCGTCTGCGCCTTCCTTTAAATGCAAGCCCATGGCGGATTACCCTACTTTGACCATGTGCGGTTGCGAAGGGATGCGCTCGGGCGGCAGGTGGTCGAGGTCGCGGCTGACCAGCAGCAGGACTTGCGCCGAAGCATCGGACACCTGGGCTTTGTAACCGGCGATGGAGCGGGCGAAGACGTTGTAGATGACCACCGCAGGAATCGCCGCCACCAGGCCCAGCGCGGTAGCCAGCAGGGCTTCGGCGATACCGGGAGCGACGACGGCGAGGTTGGTGGTCTGGGTTTTGGCGATGCCGATGAAGCTGTTCATGATGCCCCACACGGTGCCGAAGAGACCCACGAACGGCGCGGTGGAGCCGATGGTGGCCAGCACGCCGGTGCCGCTGCTCATGTTGCGGCCGCAGGCGGCCACCAGACGCTCGAGGCGGAAGCTGACGCGTTCCTTGATGCCTTCTTTTTCACGGCTGTTGGCCGAGAGGCGCATTTCTTCGAGGGCGTCGTGGACCAGCAGGTTGGCGAGGGTGCCTTCCTTGGCCGCACTGGCGCTGGCGTCTTTAAGGGTGGTGGCTTTTTTCAGGCTGGTGATTTCACCGCGTAGACGACGCTTGGCGCCCAGCAGCTCAAGGCCCTTGGCGATCCAGATCGTCCAGGTGATGATCGAGGCGATGGCCAGGCCGATCATCACGATTTTCACGATGATGTCGGCGTTCTGGTACATGCCCCACGGCGACAGGTCATGGGCCATGCCCAGGGAGTTGTCGGCTTCGAGGACTTCGGGTGCGTCAGCGGCGGCGTCTTCGGTGGCCAGTGCCGGGTTGGTGGCGACAGGCGTCACGACCGTGGCTGCGTGATCAGCGTGATCAGCAGCGGCGGGCGCGGAGGCTGTTGCAGCCGGTGCAGTGGCGGTGGGCTCGACGGCGAAGGTAGCGGTCGGGGCCAGCAGCAGGCTGAACAGCAGCGCGGCGACCGCGCTCAGGGCGCGAGTGGGACGAGCAAGCGTGGTTGGCGAAGCGGAGAGTGAATTACGTGTCATGCTGGCCGGACCTAAGAGAAGAAGAGGGTTTAATGTCCTTCCAGGCCTCGTGGGCCGAGAACAAAAGTGGCGGGCATTATTGCAAGTAATTCTTGTTAACAAAAGTAATAGAGTCTCTTTTTTTCTTTGATTGCTAGCCGCGTGTCCAATACCAAGGCTAGCCTGTACCTTTCTGATGGGAGAATTTTGATGTCCGCGCCTTCTGTTTTGATCGCCGGTTGTGGCGATGTCGGCGGCCGTCTGGCCACTCAACTGTTGGCCTCGGGGTGGGAGGTTCATGGCTTGCGGCGTGACATCTCGCGCCTGCCCGAGGGCGTTATTGGCGTTGCCGGCGACTTGTTCAATGAAGACTGCCCGGCGACCTGGCCCGTCGGGGCGGTGGATTACCTGGTGTATTGCGCGGCCGCCACCGATCACGATGAAGCCGGTTACCGCGCCGCTTATGTCCAGGGCTTGCAGCATGTGCTGGAATGGCTGAACGACTACGGTCAGGCACCGAAACGCTTGCTGTTTGTCTCCAGCAGCAGCGTGTACGGGCAGCAGAACGGTGAATGGATCGATGAAACATCGCCGACTCAAGCGGCCGGCTATTCCGGGCGAGTGATGCTGGAAGCCGAGCAGATCGCATTAAACAGCGGCATTCCTGCGAGTCTGGTGCGCCTGACCGGGATTTACGGCCCGGGTCGTGAGTGGCTGTTGAGCCAGGTGCGGCAGGGCTATCGCGTTGCGGTTGATCCGCCGCTGTATGCCAACCGGATTCATGTGGATGACGCGGCCGGGTTGTTGGCGTTCCTGTTGCTGCGTGCCGAACGCGACGAGGCGCTGGATGACTGCTATATCGGCGTCGACGACGCGCCCGCGCCGTTGGCGGAGGTGGTGGGCTGGTTGCGCGAGTACCTTGGGGTGACCGAATGGTCGGAGGATGCCAGCGTGCGCCGTACGGGCAGCAAGCGTTGCAGCAACGCCCGGGCTAAAGCGTTGGGCTGGACGCCGCGTTATCCGAGCTTTCGTGAAGGGTATGCGGCGATTCTTGAAGGTCGCAGCTGACCTTCAAACATCCAAAAACAACTGTGGGAGCAGGCTCCCACATTGGATCTTTGTTGCAGTTAAAGCAGGATCACTGTTTTTCCAGTGTCCATTGGCGATTGCCAGGGGTGAACGAAGGGACTTCGTCCGCCTGGGCGCCATTGACTGCCTGGAAGATCTCCATCTGTTTGCCGTTGCGGGTGAAGATCCACGGGTTGCCCTGGCCGCTCAGTTGCAGCCAGACGGTGTCGTGGCCACCGCTCATGGAGGCGCAGTCGCCTGCCAGGCACAGCGCGTAGCGGTCAGCACCGGGCAGGCCTTGAACGGCGCCATCGGCCTGGAACTGCACGGTGCTGCCTTCGCCAGGACCGTTGACGATCTTCCAGCTACCGCCCAGATAGGCTGAGTACAGCGCACGCTCGAAGCTGGCACCAATCGGCGCGCCTTCGGGGGCGATGTCTTTGGCGCGGTCAAACAGTTGCTCAGGCTCGTTGTCGTTGGCCACTTGGTGCAACTGTTTGCCGTCGCGCTTCAATTCGGTGGCAGCGCTGCCATAAAACTCGACTTTCCAGGCATCGGATTTCTCGCCGAGCATTTTGCCTTCGACGTTCTCGAAGCCGTTTGTGTATCGCGCCTGGCCGGCCTTGGTGTTGACGTCCCACTCCAGGTTCGGGCCATAGGCTTGCAGTGCTTCGCGCAGCGGGCCGCCCTTGGCCGCCGCATTGATTGCCGACTGGTTGATCCAGGTGCCACTGATGTCGCGGTCGGCAGGGTTGCTGGCACAGCCACCGAGGAACACCGCGAGCAACGAGAGAGCTAGCGCTTTGCGCATGAGGAGATCCTTACAGAACGAAGTCGGCGCAGCCTGGGAGGCTGCGCCGTGCGTATTACTCGATGACCAGGATGGCATCCATTTCAACCTGCGAACCCTTTGGCAGGGCGGCCACGCCGATGGCGGCGCGCGCTGGGTAAGGCTGGTCGAAGTATTTGCCCATGATCTCGTTGACCTTGGCGAAGTGGCTCAGGTCGGTGAGGAAGATGTTCAGTTTGACGATGTCCTTGAACGAACCGCCAGCGGCTTCAGCCACGGCTTTCAGGTTCTCGAACACCTGGACGGTCTGGGCTTCGAAGCCTTCGACCAGTTCCATGGTTTTTGGGTCGAGCGGGATCTGGCCGGACATGTAGACAGTGTTGCCAGCCTTGATCGCCTGGGAGTAAGTACCGATGGCGGCCGGGGCCTTGTCGCTGGTGATAACAGTCTTGGTCATGTATGACTCCTTGTAATGGGGTGCTGGATGGACGAGCTAGGCACGCATGCGGGTGATGCGAATCACCCCGGTCAGGGCGCGCAGTTTCTTGATCACGCGGGCCAGGTGTACACGGTCGTGTACGCTGACCACCAGTTGGACCACGCTGATACGACCGTCGCGTTCGTCCATGCTGATTTTTTCGATGTTGCCGTCCGCGGCGTTGACGCTGCTGGCCAGCAAGGCAATCAGGCCGCGCTGGTGTTCCAGCTCGACGCGCAGTTCGACATTGAATTCGCCGGTGACATCCTTGGCCCACGAGAGCTGGATGCATTTTTCCGGGTTGTGGCGGATTTCGCTGATGTTGCGGCAGTTGTCCAGGTGCACGACCATGCCTTTGCCGGCGGACAGGTGGCCGACAATCGGGTCGCCCGGGATCGGCGTGCAGCACTTGGCGTAACTGAGTACCAGGCCTTCGGTGCCGCGAATCGCCAGCGGACCTTCCGGGCTTGGCAACTGTTCGCCTTCGCCGAGCAGGCGGCGGGCGACGACATAGGCCATGCGATTGCCCAGGCCGATGTCTTCAAGCAGGTCTTCGATCAGTTCGAGGCGGTATTCGTTGAGCATCGCCTTGATGCGCTCGGCCGGGACTTTTTCCAGCGAGCTGTCGAAGCCGTTGAGCACCTTGTTCAGCAGGCGTTCGCCGAGGCTGATGGACTCGGAGCGGCGCTGCAGTTTCAGCGCGTGACGAATGTGCGTGCGGGCCTTGCCGGTGACGACGAAGTTGAGCCAGGCCGGGTTCGGCCGTGCGCCCGGAGCGCTGACGATCTCGACCGTCGAGCCGCTTTGCAGCGGTTCGGACAGCGGAGCCAGGCGACGGTTGATCCGGCAGGCGATGCAGCTGTTGCCGACGTCAGTGTGCACCGCGTAAGCGAAGTCGACCGCCGTGGAGCCTTTTGGCAGCTCCATGATCCGGCCTTTTGGCGTGAACACGTAGACCTCGTCCGGGAACAGGTCGATCTTCACGCTTTCAATGAACTCCAGCGAGTTACCGGCGCGTTGCTGCATTTCCAGCACGCCCTTGACCCACTGGCGGGCGCGGGCGTGAGTGCCTTTTGGCTGCTCGTCGCCGCTGGATTTGTACAGCCAATGGGCGGCGATGCCATTATTGGCCATCTCTTCCATTTCACGGGTGCGGATCTGGATTTCGATCGGTACGCCGTGCATGCCGAAGAGCGTGGTGTGCAGCGACTGATAGCCGTTGGCCTTGGGAATCGCGATGTAATCCTTGAAGCGACCCGGCAACGGTTTGTACAAATTATGCACAGCACCCAGTACGCGGTAGCAGGTATCGACCTTGTCGACGATGATCCGGAACGCATAGACGTCCATGATCTCGTTGAAGGCCCGGCGCTTGCCGCGCATTTTCGTGTAGATGCCGTAGAGGTGTTTCTGGCGACCGCTGACCTCGCCCTGAATGCCGTCGATGGCCAGGCAGTGGCTGAGGGATTCTTCGATCTTGTTGACGATTTCCTTGCGATTGCCCCGGGCGCGCTTGACCGCCTGGTAGATCCGCGCGGAACGCATCGGGTGCATGGCCTTGAAGCCCAGGTCTTCGAATTCTACGCGGATGGCATGCATGCCCAGCCGGTTGGCGATGGGCGCGTAGATTTCCAGGGTTTCCTTGGCGATCCGCCGGCGCTTTTCACCGGACAGGACTTCCAGCGTGCGCATGTTGTGCAGGCGGTCGGCCAGTTTGACCAGGATCACGCGAATGTCGCGCGCCATGGCCATGGCCATTTTCTGGAAGTTTTCGGCTTGGGCTTCGGCTTTGGTTTCGAAGTTCATCTGGGTCAGTTTGCTGACCCCGTCGACCAGTTCGGCCACGGTTTCGCCAAACTGCGCAGAGAGCGCTTCCTTGGCAATACCGGTGTCTTCGATCACGTCATGCAGCATCGCGGCCATCAAACTCTGATGGTCCATGTGCATGTCGGCAAGAATGTTCGCGACCGCTAACGGGTGTGTGACGTACGCCTCGCCGCTGCGGCGGCGCTGGCCATCGTGGGCTTGTTCGGCGTAGAAATACGCTCGGCGGACCAGGTTGACCTGGTCAGTGCCGAGGTAGGTCGATAAGCGTTCGGCGAGGGCGTCTATGCTCGGCATGATGACTCCTGCCGATGGCTGTGACCCCGCGCCGTACTACGTCGACCAGGCATGGACTTAGACGGCCTCGTTGGACTCGTCCTCGAACGCTGCGAACAGCGGTTCGTCTTCGACGATTTCAGCATTGGCGATGAACTCGTAGCTCATCAGGCCTTCAGCGATTTCACGCAGGGCCACAACGGTCGGTTTGTCGTTTTCCCACTGGACCAGAGGCTCTTTGCCGCCGGTGGCCAGTTGACGGGCACGCTTGGTAGAGAGCATGACCAGCTCAAAGCGGTTTTCCACGTGTTCTAGGCAGTCTTCAACGGTTACGCGGGCCATGGTATTCCTCGGAGCGAATGCAATATGCGCGCTGCCCGGTTGGGCGAGCGGACTCAACAGTTTAAAAAATCACCAGCGATTAGGGAAGCGCTGATTTTTTAACCAAGCCCTTCAACGCGCTGCAAGTACCAATGTAAAGCCCTTGCAGCGGTTTTGGGAAGAGCTGATTCAGCCCAGCAATTCGGCAAGTAATTTACCGAAACGCTGTTGCTGACGTTTCTGATGCAGCTGATTGGCGCGGAAAATCGCTTTCAGGTCTTCCAGCGCCTGGTTGAAATCATCGTTGATGATCAGGTAGTCGTAGTCAACGTAGTGGCTCATCTCGCTGACCGCTTCACGCATCCGGCCTTCAATGATCTCGTGGCTGTCCTGGCCACGGCCGTGCAGGCGTTGGCGCAAGGCCTCCTGGGAGGGCGGCAGAATGAAGATCGAGCGCGCATGCGGCATCAACTTGCGCACCTGTTCGGCACCTTGCCAGTCGATTTCCAGGATCAGGTCGTGGCCTTCATCCAGGGTCTGCTGCAGGTGGCTTTGCGAAGTGCCATAGAGGTTGCCGAACACTTCGGCGCGCTCCAGGAAGTCGCCGTGCTCGATCATCTTCACGAACTGGGTGCGGTCGACAAAGTGGTAGTTCACTCCGTCCACTTCGCCCTGGCGCATGGCGCGGGTGGTGTGCGAGATCGAAAGACGGATCTGTGGAAGATCGTTGATCAGGTCCTTGACCAGGCTGGTTTTGCCAGCGCCGGACGGGGCGGAAATGATGTACAGGGTGCCAGTGCTGTGGGTCATGTCGGGGTAGCCTTACTCAATGTTCTGCACTTGTTCGCGCATCTGCTCGATCAACACTTTGAGGTTGACCGCAGCCTGGGTGCTGCGCGGGTCGAAGGCTTTGGAGCCCAGTGTATTGGCTTCGCGGTTGAGCTCCTGCATCAGGAAGTCGAGGCGCCGGCCGGCAGCGCCGCCGGACTTGAGCACGCGGCGAACTTCAATGATGTGGGTGCTCAGGCGGTCCAGTTCTTCGGCGACGTCGCTTTTTTGCGCGAGCATGACCATTTCCTGTTCCAGGCGCTGCGGGTCGAGCTCGGCCTTCATGTCGGCAAAGCGGTCGAGCACCTTCTGACGCTGGGTGGCGAGCATCTGCGGAACGAGTTCGCGCAGGGCCACCACGTCTTCTTCAATCGACGTCAGGCGTTCGTTGATCAGTCGGGCCAGCTCCGCACCTTCGCGCTCGCGGCCGGCCTTGAGTTCCTTGAGACCGTCATTGAACAGGGCCAGCGCCTCGGCGTTGAGCGCTTGCGGGTCGCTTGCGTCGGCAACCAGCACGCCAGGCCAGGCCAACACTTCCAGCGGGTTGAGGGCTGAAGGATTCTTTATCAGGCTGGCGACGGTCTCGGCGGCGGCGACCAGTTGCGCGGCGCGTTCGCGGTCGACTTGCAGCGGTTTGCCGGCGGTTTCTTCGGTGAAGCGCAGCGTGCATTCGAGCTTGCCGCGCGACAGGCCCTGACGCAGCGCTTCGCGCACGTTGCCTTCGAGGTCGCGAAAGGACTCTGGCAGGCGCAGGTGCGGTTCCAGGTAACGGCTGTTGACCGAACGCAGCTCCCAGCTCAGGGTGCCCTGGCTGCCGGCTTTTTCGACGCGGGCGAAGGCGGTCATGCTGTGCACCATGGAGGTACCTCGCGATTCAGGCCGGCGCCGAACCCAGCGGGCTCAACGGACCTGGTTAGATGAATTAAAGCCCACAGGCTGCAAAGGCGCAGGATTGTAGCGCAGTGCGGCGGATGCTCCCAAATGGCGCGTGTGACAAAGCGCTGCAGGTCGTCGCAGAGCCCGGTTCAGAGCCCTCGCTCGTCGCCCGTTTTTTTTAGAAGTGCCCAGGCGCGCCTGGTCGCCCTATAATGCTCGGCAGATTTCCGTCCTCCGTACAGGTGTTCCTCTATGAAACGTCCAAGTGGTCGCGCTGCCGATCAGCTCCGCTCGATCCGCATTACCCGCAACTACACCAAACACGCCGAGGGATCTGTACTGGTCGAGTTCGGTGATACCAAGGTGATCTGCACCGTCAGCGTCGAAAACGGCGTGCCGCGCTTCCTCAAGGGGCAGGGCCAAGGCTGGCTGACCGCCGAATACGGCATGCTGCCGCGCGCCACTGGCGAGCGTAACCAGCGTGAAGCGAGCCGCGGCAAGCAAGGCGGCCGTACGCTGGAGATCCAGCGTCTGATCGGTCGTTCCCTGCGCGCTGCGCTGGACATGTCCAAGCTGGGCGACGTGACCCTGTACGTCGACTGCGACGTGATCCAGGCCGACGGCGGTACGCGTACTGCCTCGATCACTGGCGCCATGGTTGCGCTGGTCGACGCCTTGAAAGTGATCAAGAAGCGCGGCGGCCTGAAAGGCGGTGATCCGCTCAAGCAGATGATTGCTGCTGTGTCCGTGGGCATGTACCAGGGCGAGCCAGTGCTGGATCTGGACTACCTGGAAGACTCGGCTGCCGAAACCGACCTGAACGTGGTGATGACCAGCACCGGTGGTTTCATCGAAGTGCAGGGCACCGCTGAAGGCGCGCCGTTCCAGCCTGAAGAGCTGAACGCGATGCTGGAGCTGGCGAAGAAAGGCATGAACGATATTTTCGATCTGCAGAACGCTGCGTTGGCCGACTGATTGCCCCCAATACCCAGGTTCCGATGTCCAGCAAGGAGAGCGTCATGAGTGATGAGCAACTTCCGTTGCCAGTGCCGAGCCGTGAGGTTCGTCAGTGGGCCATGTTCTGCCATCTCTCGGCCTTGCTGGGGATTTGGGTGCCGTTCGGTTCGCTGATCGGGCCGCTGATCCTCTGGCAACTGAAGCGCGAGATGGACCCGTTCATCGACGATCAGGGCAAGGAGGCGCTGAACTTTCAGATCAGCGTGGCCATTGCTTCGGCCATCTGCCTGCTGTTGATGGTGGTGGTGATCGGCTTCTTCCTGTTTGGCCTGGTGGCCATCGGGGCGCTGGTGCTGACAATCATCGCCGGGGTCAAAGCCAATGAAGGGCAGCTATATCGCTACCCCTTCACCTGGCGGTTGATCAAATAACCCGCAACCACATCGACCTGTAGGGGCAAGCCTTGCTCCTACGGGAGTTGGGCGACTACAAAAAAGCCGACATCTCTGTCGGCTTTTTTGCAGCTGCGAAAAGACGCTTAGATCGTCAGCGTCCAGTCGTAGTCCACGATCAACGGCGCGTGTTGCGAGAACCGCGGCTGACGTGGCAAGCGAGCGCTGCGTACAAAGCGGCGCAGGCCCGGGGTCAGCAGTTGGTAGTCGAAACGCCAGCCCAGGTTGAGCATTTCAGCCTGTTCGTTGTCTGGCCACCAGCTGTACTGATCGCCTTCACGGCTGACTTCGCGCAGGGCATCGACATACCCCATGTTGCCGACAATCTCGTCCATCCAGGCACGCTCTGGCGCCAGGAAGCCCGGGGATTGCTGGCTGTCGCGCCAGTTCTTGATATCCAGCTTCTGTTGCGCCACGTACAGCGAGCCACAATAAATGTACTCGCGACGTTTGCGTCGCTGTTTATCCAGATAACGGGCGAAATCGTCCATTAGCTTGAACTTCTGGTTCAAGTCTTCATCGCCGTTCTGCCCCGAAGGGAGCAGCAAGGTCGCGATGCTGACCTTGTCGAAATCGGCTTGCAGGTAGCGCCCGTAGCGGTCGGCCGTCTCAAAGCCGAGACCGCTGATGACAGCCTTCGGTTGCAACCGCGAGTACAAAGCCACGCCACCTTGGGCGGGAACTTCGGCATCGCAGGCATAAAGGAAGTAGCCATCCAGTTGGAAGGCTGGGTCGTCCAGTTCAAAGGCGGAGGCGCGGGTGTCCTGCAGGCAGATGACGTCGGCATTCTGTGCCTGCAGCCAACTGAGCAAACCACGCTCGACTGCAGCCTGAATACCATTGACGTTCACACTGATGATCCGCATAAATGGCCCCAAAAATCGCGTGCGTGTATGATACACGGCGTCTACCTAATTAGCTAAATCCGTGGTATTTGGGGTTTTTTTCATGCAAGCGTATCAGCGCGACTTCATTCGTTTTGCCATCGATCGCGGCGTTTTGCGCTTCGGTGAGTTCACCCTGAAGTCCGGGCGTACCAGTCCTTACTTCTTCAATGCCGGCCTTTTCAACTCGGGTTCTGCGCTGGCGCAGCTGGGTCGTTTCTACGCGGCAGCCATCGTCGAGAGCGGCATCGCGTTCGACGTGCTGTTTGGCCCAGCGTACAAAGGTATTCCTTTGGCGGCGACCACCGCCGTGGCATTGGCCGAGCACCATGACCGCGATCTGCCATGGTGCTTCAATCGCAAGGAAGCCAAGGCCCACGGCGAAGGCGGCAGCCTGGTCGGCGCGCCATTGACCGGCGACGTGCTGATCATCGACGACGTGATCACCGCCGGTACCGCAATCCGTGAAGTGATGCAGATCATCGCTTCCCAGGAAGGCGCCAAGGCGGCCGGCGTGCTGATCGCGCTGAACCGTCAGGAGCGTGGCAACGGTGAATTGTCGGCAATCCAGGAAGTGGAGCGTGACTTCGGTATCCCGGTGATCAGCATTGTTTCGCTGAATCAGGTGCTGGAGTTCCTCGCCGACGATCCGCAGCTCAAGCAGCATTTGCCTGCGGTTGAAGCCTACCGGGCGCAATTCGGCGTCTAACCACAACCCTTATGGGGGCGGGCTTGTGTGGCGAGGGAACTTGCTCCCGCTGGGCTGCGTAGCAGACCCAAGGATTTTGTGAGCGCTGCGCACTCAAGCGGGAGCAAGCTCCCTCGCCACAAAATGATCTCCTATTGAGATCGCAGGCAAAAAAAGACCCCGCTCAGCCTGGCTGAGCGGGGTCTTTTTGTGTGTGTTGCTTATGGACGCTTGCGATTGCTGATCAAGGTGCCCACACCGGTGTCGGTGAAGATTTCCAGCAGAATCGCATTCGGCACCCGGCCATCGATGATCAGCGAGCTACCGACGCCGCCCTGTACGGCTTCCAGCGCACAACGGATCTTCGGCAGCATGCCACCGTAGATGGTGCCGTCGGCGATCAGTTCGTCGACCTGCTGGGTGCTCAGGCCGGTCAGGACCGTGCCGGATTTGTCCATCAGGCCGGCAATGTTGGTCAGCAGCATCAGCTTTTCAGCTTTCAGTGCTTCAGCGACCTTGCCGGCCACCAGGTCAGCGTTGATGTTGTACGACTCGCCATTGGCGCCGACACCGATTGGCGCGATCACCGGGATGAAATCGCCTTTGACCAGCAGGTTCAGCAGGTCGGTATTGATCCCGACCACTTCGCCCACCTGGCCGATGTCGATGATTTCCGGCTGGGTCATCTCCGGTGTCTGACGGGTCACGGTGAGCTTCTTCGCACGAATCAGCTCGGCGTCTTTGCCGGTCAGGCCGATGGCGCTGCCGCCGTGGCGGTTGATCAGGTTGACGATGTCTTTGTTCACCTGGCCACCGAGGACCATTTCCACCACGTCCATGGTCTGGGCGTCAGTGACGCGCATGCCGTCGATGAAGTGGCTTTCGATCGACAGGCGCTTGAGCAAGTCGCCAATTTGCGGGCCGCCGCCGTGAACCACCACCGGATTGATGCCCACGGCCTTCATCAGCACGATGTCGCGGGCGAAGCCGGTTTTCAGCTCCTCGCTTTCCATCGCGTTGCCGCCGTATTTGATCACCAGGGTCTTGCCGACATAGCGGCGAATGTAAGGCAGCGCTTCGGACAGGACCTTGGCGGTGTTGGCGGCGGCTTCGCGTTCGATGGTCATTCGGGGCTCCGGCACTTCAATAAAGGCGCTTCAAAAAATCAAAATGGTAGTTGGAGGTCAGGTGCAACACGTTTCAGTTGGGTGTGGAACACGTCCTTGATGCGCTGCAGTTCGGCGTCGTTATCGGCCTCGAAACGCAGGACCAGCACCGGTGTGGTGTTGGACGCGCGAACCAGGCCCCAGCCTTTGGCATAGTCGACTCGCACACCGTCGATGGTGGTCAATTCGGCGCCTTCACCCCAACGGGCATCGTGCAGTGCATCAATGATGCTGAATTTGCTCTCTTCGGTCACATGGATATTGATTTCTGGCGTAGAAATATCGTTCGGGAAGGTCTCGAACAACTCTTGCGCAGTGGATTTTTCCCTGCTGAGGATCTCCAGCAGCCGCGCGGCGCTGTAAATACCGTCGTCGAAACCGAACCAGCGCTCCTTGAAGAAGATGTGCCCGCTCATTTCGCCTGCGAGCAGGGCGCCGGTTTGTTTCATCTTCTTCTTGATCAACGAATGACCGGTTTTCCACATCAGCGGGCGACCGCCATATTCCTTGATCAGCGGTGTCAGGCGACGGGTGCATTTGACGTCGAAGATGATCTCGGCGTCCGGGTTGCGTGCAACCACATCCTTGGCGAACAGCATCAGCAGGCGGTCCGGGAACACGATGTCGCCGGTATTGGTCACCACGCCGACGCGGTCGCCGTCACCGTCGAAGGCCAGGCCCAGGTCGGCGTTGGTTTCCTTGACCTTGGCGATCAGGTCCACCAGGTTTTCAGGCTTGCCCGGGTCCGGGTGGTGATTCGGGAAGTTGCCATCGACGTCGCAGAACAGCGGGATGACTTCGCAGTTCAGCGCTTGGATCAACTGAGGCGCGATAACGCCGGCGGCACCGTTGCCGCAGTCGACCACGACTTTCAAGCGTCGGGCCAGCTTGATGTCCTGGACGATTTCGGCGGTGTAGCGGTCGAGGATCTCGACTTTGGTGATGCTGCCCTTGCCGCTGCTCAGGTTGTTGGTTTTCAGGCGGTCATGCAGGGCCTGGATCTGTTCGTTGGCCAGGGTGTCGCCGGCGATGACGATTTTGAAGCCGTTGTAGTTCGACGGGTTGTGGCTGCCGGTGAGCATCACGCCAGACTTGCCGGCCAGCACGTTGGCCGCGTAATAGAGCGCCGGGGTTGGCACCAGGCCGACGTCGCTGACGTGGCAGCCGCTGTCGTACAGGCCCTGAATCAGTTGTTCCACCAGCTCCGGGCCGGAAAGGCGACCATCACGGCCGACAGAAACATTCGGCTCATCCTGGGCCAGACTTTGGGCACCGATGGCGCGACCGAGCCAGTAAGCCGTTTCAGCGTTCAGAAATTCCGGAACGGTGCCACGAATATCGTAGGCGCGGAAAATGCTGTCGGGGAACTTGGGGGCGACGCGGGTTGGGGTGCTCATCTGTGGAAATGCTCCATCTCGAAAGTGGCTGGACCTGCCTGCGAATCATTCGTCGGCAGGCTAAAACTGGAAGATATGACGGCGTTTTCCGCAGAGAGTTCGTGGTGCGAAAGGGCCATGACATTCATGAAAACCGGCTCATGCCTTGATTCTGGTGGTGAACCTTGCAAGTGAGACTGCATAAACATTGTGGCGAGGGAGCTTGCTCCCGCTTGGGTGCGTAGCGCCCACAAAATTTTGGGGTCTGCTGCGCAGCCCAGCGGGAGCAAGCTCCCTCGCCACATGGGGCTTTGTTGTATCAGTGGCTGCCGGAATGACCGAAGCCACCGGTGCCGCGCTGGGTTTCGACGAACTCTTCCACCATCTCGAAGTGCGCCTGAACCACCGGCACCAGCACCAGTTGGGCAAGGCGTTCACCCACCACGATGTTGAAGTCGGTCTGGCCGCGGTTCCAGCAGGAGACCATCAGCGGGCCCTGGTAATCGGAGTCGATCAGCCCGACCAGATTGCCCAGCACGATGCCGTGCTTATGGCCCAGGCCCGAGCGCGGCAGGATCAGTGCGGCGAGGCCCGGGTCGCCGATGAACACCGACAGGCCGGTCGGGATCAGCAGGGTTTCACCCGGCTTGATGACGGTGTCCTGTTCCAGCATCGCCCGCAGGTCGAGGCCGGCGGAGCCTGGCGTGGCGTACTGCGGCAGCGGGAATTCGCGGCCAATGCGTGGGTCGAGGATCTTGGCTTGTAAAGCGTGCATGTGAGTTAAACCTGGTTCAGACGTTCGGCGATAAAAGTGATCAGCTGGCGGGCGATTTTGGCCTTGCTGGTCTGGGCGAAGAGTGTTGCATGCAACTCCCGGTCGATCACGCTGCAAGCGTTTTCCTCGCTATTGAAGCCAATGCTCGGGTTGGCCACGTCGTTGGCGACGATCAGGTCGAGGTTTTTGTCTTTCAGCTTGCGTGCAGCGTAGTCGAGCAGGTGTTCGGTTTCGGCGGCGAAACCGACACTGAACGGACGGTCGGGGCGCGTGGCAATGGTCGCCAGAATGTCTGGGTTGCGGACCATTTGTAGCAACAAGCCGTCGCCGTTCGTAGGGTCTTTCTTGAGTTTTTGTGGGGCGACGACTTCCGGGCGATAGTCCGCAACCGCAGCAGACGCGATGAACAGGTCGCAAGGGATCGCGGCTTCACAGGCGGCGAGCATGTCGCGGGCGCTGACCACGTCGATCCGGGTGACGCGATCCGGGGTCGGCAGGTGCACGGGGCCGGTGATCAAGGTCACCCGGGCGCCGGCTTCAACCGCGGCTTCGGCCAGGGCAAAGCCCATTTTTCCGGAGCTGTGGTTGGTGATGTAGCGCACCGGGTCGATGTTTTCCTGGGTCGGACCGGCCGTGATCAGTACGTGTTTGCCGGTCAGCGCCTGACGCTGGAAGCAGTCGGCGGCGCATTGCGCCAGATCGTCGGCTTCGAGCATGCGGCCCATGCCGACGTCGCCGCAGGCCTGGCTGCCGGACGCCGGGCCGAAGACCTTGAAGCCACGGCTTTCGAGCAATTGGGTGTTGGCCTGGGTGGCCGGGTCGCGCCACATGGCCTGGTTCATCGCCGGGGCCAGCGCGACGGTGGCGTCGGTGGCCAGTACCAGGGTGGTCAGCAGGTCATTGGCGATGCCTTGGGCCAGGCGCGCGATCAGATCGGCGGTGGCCGGCGCGATCAGCACCAGGTCGGCCCATTTGGCCAGCTCGATGTGGCCCATCGCAGCTTCGGCCGCCGGGTCCAGCAGGTCCAGGTGGACCGGGTGCCCGGAGAGTGCCTGCATGGTCAGCGGGGTGATGAACTCGCTGCCGCCACGGGTCATGACCACGCGCACTTCGGCGCCCTGGTCGATGAGTCGGCGAACCAGCTCGGCGCTCTTGTAGGCGGCAATGCCGCCGCCGACGCCGAGAACGATGCGTTTCCGATACAGCCGCTGCATAGGCCTGCCTTTCAATTCATTGATGACTACGTGGCGAAACCCCTCCCCAGGGTGAAATCGCCCGCAAAAAAGATGGACTACGATATCACAGCGACCGCAACGGAACAGCGGCGCCCACACACATGGAGGTGCTATGAGCATTCGCGATTGGCCGGCGGCAGAGCGTCCGCGGGAGAAGCTTCTGGAGCAGGGTTCGGCGAGCCTTTCGGACGCCGAGTTACTGGCGATCTTTCTACGCACCGGGGTGACCGGCAAAAGCGCAGTCGATCTGGCGCGACACCTGTTGCATCAATTCGGCAGCCTGCGCACGTTGCTGGAGGCCGATCAGCAGACGTTCGGCAGTCAACTTGGGCTGGGGCCGGCAAAGTTTGCCCAATTGCAGGCAGTGCTGGAGATGGCGCGGCGGCACTTGGCGGAACGCTTGCGTCGCGACTCGGTGCTCAAGAGCCCGATCGAGGTGCGCAATTACCTGAAGGCGATGTTGCGCCATGAGCCGCATGAAGTGTTTGGCTGTCTGTTCCTGGACTCCCGGCATCGGGTGCTGGCGTTCGAGATACTGTTTCGCGGCTCGATCGACAGCGCCAGTGTCTACCCACGTCAGGTGGTCAAGCGTGCACTGGCGCACAACGCCGCGGCGTTGATCCTGTGCCACAACCATCCGTCAGGCAGTGCCGAGCCCAGTCAGGCGGATCGAGCGCTGACCCGGCGCCTGCAAGAGGCGCTGGACCTGATCGATGTGCGGGTACTCGACCATTTCATCGTCGGCGATGGCGATCCGCTGTCGATGGCCGAGTACGGATGGATGTAGTCCGGGGCTATTTCAGGCTGACTTTCGAGTAATCCTGACGGCCAAACGGGCTGACCTGGTAGCCCTGAACGTCCTTGCGCGTCAATGCGTAGGCGGTCGGGTGTGCCAGTGGCAGCCACAGCGCCTGTTGCTGGATCTGCGCCTGGGCCTGTTCGTAAAGCTTGCTGCGCACGCCTTGTTCGGTGGTGGTCTTGCCGGCGCTGATAACTTTATCCAGGGCCGGGTCGCAGTAGCGGGCGAAGTTGGTCCCGGACTGGACCGCCGCGCAGGAGAACTGTGGCGTGAGGAAGTTATCCGGGTCACCGTTGTCGCCGGACCAGCCCATGAACAGCAGGTCGTGTTCGCCGGCCTTGGCGCGGCGAATCAGCTCGCCCCATTCAATCACCCGGATTTCCGCCTGAATCCCGACTTCGGCTAGGTCCGCCTGCAGCAACTGGGCGCCAAGGCTTGGATTCGGGTTGAGCAGGCTGCCGGACGGACGGGTCCAGATCGTGGTTTTAAACCCCTCCTTGAGCCCGACCTTGGCCAGCAGCGCGCGCGCCTTGGCGATGTCTTTCGGATAGCCCGGCAAGTCCTTGGCGTAGCTCCAGGTGTTGGGCGGGTACGGACCGTTGGCAGCCTGCGCGGTGTCTTCGAAAACGGCCTTGAGGTAGCTGGCCTTGTCGAAGGCGAGGTTGATCGCCTGGCGGACTTCGGGTTTATCCAGTGGCGGATGCTGACTGTTGATGGCCACGAACGCGGTCATGAACGCCGGCGTACTCTCGATCTTCAGGGTCGGGTCCTGAGCGGCGGCCTGCACGTCCAGCGGTTTGGGCGACAGGGCGATCTGGCACTCGTTACGCCGCAGCTTTTGCAAACGCACGTTGGCGTCCGGGGTGATGGCGAACACCAGGCTGTCCACGGCCGGTTTGCCGGCAAAGTAGTCGCGGTTGGCCTTGTAGCGAATCGACGCATCTTTCTGGAAGCGCCCGAAGATGAACGGGCCGCTGCCAATTGGCTGGCTGTTGAGTTTCTCGGGCGTGCCGGCCTTAAGCAACTGGTCGGCATACTCGGCCGAGTAGATCGAGGCAAACCCCATGCTCAGGGTGACAAGGAAGGTCGAGTCGGGGTGGTCCAGGGTAAAGCGCACAGTCAGCGGGTCCAGCGCGTCGATTTTCTTGATCAGCGCAGGCAACTGCATCGATTGAGCGTGAGGGAAGCCACTTTGGGCGACTTTGTGCCAAGGGTGGGCCGGGTCGAGCATGCGCTCGAAGCTGAACTTCACGTCTTCGGCGTTCAGATCGCGGGTCGGGGTGAAGTACTCGGTGTGGTGGAACTTCACCTGTGGGTGCAGCTTGAAGATATAGGTCAGGCCATCAGCCGACACTTCCCAGCTGTCAGCCAGGCTGGGGACGACTTTGCCACTGGTGGTGTCGAAGTCCACCAGGCGGTTCATCAGCACGTCGGCCGAAGCGTTGGTGGTGGTCAGCGAGTTGTATTGAACGACATCGAACCCTTCCGGGCTGGCCTCGGTGCAGACGCTTAAAGCGGCAGCCTGGGCCAATGGGCTCAGCAAGAGTGGGGCGAGCAACAACGGTAGGGCAGCGAGGCGCATGTGTGAATTCCTGTGCAGATCGAAGGCCCATCTGCGAGTGCAGTCTGGAAAAGGCTTACCCTAGTGGGCTCTTTTACAAATGACTATCCCCTTTTTCATTTTAAGGGGAGTATGTGCGATTGTTTTCGGTGAGTACTGCCCAAGGAAAACCCTGGATTGGCCTGTTGGCCGACTTTCTGCGACGAGCGGTCACCATCGACGACAGCCTTTGTCCAAGGCGCTCGGAGCCCGAAAAATAGGGGTTTTGTTAATTCAATGCACACCGATTGTTGTTGCTCTCTAGTCTTTCTGGTATAAAGCAGCGCTCTTTTCTAGGGGCCCGGTTCCTTCACTGTAGGTGTAGCCGGTAAGACCCTTAAAGAAACGCGGCGCCTGGCGCCAAATGACTGAGAGATTAAGCGGCCAACCCATGCCGGGTTGGGCATGTGGTTTTAGAGGGCTGAGGCATGTCGAGAGTCTGTCAAGTTACCGGTAAGGGTCCGGTGACTGGGAATAACATTTCCCACGCAAACAACAAAACCCGTCGTCGTTTCCTGCCGAACCTGCAGCATCACCGCTTCTGGGTTGAAGAAGAGAAACGTTTCGTGCGTCTGCGCGTATCTGCCAAAGGCATGCGTATCATCGACAAGCGTGGCATTACTGTCGTGCTGGCCGAAATCCGCAAAGCTGGCAAGATCTAAGGGAGCTAATCATGCGTGAATTGATTCGTTTGATTTCGAGCGCTGGTACTGGTCACTTCTACACTACCGACAAGAACAAGCGCACTACTCCGGACAAAATCGAGATCAAGAAATTTGATCCGGTTGTTCGCAAGCACGTGATCTACAAAGAAGGCAAAATCAAGTAATTGATTTTTCCCTCTTGAGAAAAAGGCCCGTATCGCAAGATACGGGCCTTTTTTGTTGTGGTCAGAAAAGCCTCAGGCCTTCTGTTCAAACGCCACGTAGATCTTGCGGCACGGTTCCAGCACTTCCCAGGTGCCGCGGAAACCGGCCGGAATGACAAAACGATCGCCCGCCCGCAGGGTCTTGGCATTGCCGTCGTGGTCACGCAGCACCGAAACCCCCTGCACGATTTCGCAGTATTCGTGTTCGGTGAAGTTCACCGTCCATTGCCCGACTTCTCCTTCCCACACACCCGCGTTCAACTGACCGCACGGGCTGCTGTAGTGGTTGTAGACGGCTTGCTCGGGGTCGCCTTTGAGCACTTTTGCGGCGTCCGGGCGGTAGCGCTCGACGGGTGTGGTGGCCTGGCTGAAGTCGACAATGCCCTGGATGCTCATTCTTGTAATTCCCCGTGATTGCCTGAAAATCAAAGTCTATGTTTATTAAAATGAACATCGCAAGGCCGTTTGCCAGCCTTATGTCAAATATATTGAAACATGAGGGGGCGCTGGTTTAGGGTGGCAGTTGCCTTGGACCGAATTGAAAACTGGTCGGGCAGAATTCCTGTAGGTGCCTGCGTAGATCGTGTGGCGCTCGTATTCAATAAGAGGAGGACTCTCGTATGACTACCTTGACTCGTGCCGACTGGGAACAACGCGCCCGCGACCTGAAGATCGAAGGCCGTGCCTACATCAATGGCGAATACACCGCAGCGGTCTCCGGCGAGACGTTCGACTGCATCAGCCCCGTCGATGGCCGCCTGCTGGGCAAGATCGCCAGCTGTGATGCCGCCGACGCCCAGCGCGCCGTAGAAAACGCTCGCAGCACGTTCAACTCGGGCGTCTGGTCGCGTCTGGCACCAGCCAAGCGCAAAGCCACCATGATTCGTTTCGCCGGCCTGCTCAAACAGCACGCCGAAGAGCTGGCGCTGCTTGAAACCCTGGACATGGGCAAGCCGATCAGTGATTCCCTGTACATCGACGTTCCGGGCGCGGCGCAAGCGCTGAGCTGGAGCGGTGAGGCCATCGACAAGATCTACGACGAAGTGGCCGCCACCCCGCATGACCAACTGGGTCTGGTGACCCGTGAGCCAGTGGGTGTGGTGGGCGCCATCGTGCCGTGGAACTTCCCGCTGATGATGGCCTGCTGGAAACTCGGCCCGGCGCTGTCCACCGGTAACTCGGTGATCCTCAAGCCGTCTGAAAAGTCCCCGTTGACCGCCATCCGCCTCGCGGCGCTGGCCGTTGAAGCCGGAATCCCGAAAGGCGTGCTGAACGTGCTGCCAGGCTACGGTCACACTGTCGGCAAGGCGTTGGCCTTGCACATGGATGTCGACACGCTGGTGTTCACCGGTTCGACCAAGATCGCCAAGCAACTGATGATTTATTCCGGCGAATCGAACATGAAGCGCGTCTGGCTGGAAGCAGGCGGCAAGAGCCCGAACATCGTGTTTGCCGATGCGCCGGACCTGCAAGCTGCGGCTGAGTCCGCTGCCAGTGCCATCGCGTTCAACCAAGGCGAAGTCTGCACCGCCGGTTCGCGTCTGCTGGTCGAGCGTTCGATCAAGGATAAATTTCTGCCGCTGGTGATCGAGGCCCTGAAAACCTGGAAGCCGGGCAACCCGCTGGATCCGGCGACCAACGTTGGCGCGCTGGTCGACACGCAGCAGATGAACACCGTGCTGTCCTACATCGAATCCGGGCACTCCGACGGCGCCAAACTGGTGGCGGGCGGCAAGCGGATTCTTCAGGAAACCGGTGGCACCTACGTTGAACCGACGATTTTTGATGGCGTGAGCAATGCCATGAAGATCGCCCAGGAAGAGATCTTTGGTCCGGTGCTGTCGGTCATCACCTTCGACAGCGTCGAGGAAGCGATCCGGATCGCCAACGACACGCCATATGGCCTGGCCGCGGCAGTCTGGACCTCGGATATCTCCAAGGGCCACCTGACCGCCAAGGCCCTGCGGGCCGGTAGCGTGTGGGTCAATCAGTACGATGGTGGCGACATGACCGCACCGTTCGGTGGTTTCAAACAGTCGGGCAACGGCCGGGACAAGTCGCTGCACGCGTTCGACAAGTACACCGAGCTGAAGGCGACCTGGATCAAGTTGTAAACCTGTAGAGGGCTCGGATCACATTCGGGGCTCGATACAACGCAGGTCTAATGTGGGAGATTCTATGTTGCAGGACAACCCTGCAACATAGAATCTCCCACGTTTGTTTTGTGCCGTTTGTAAAAAATAATTATCCACAGGAGCGTGGAACATGCGTTGGGCGACTTATTTCGCCGTGTTGGCCTCAGTCCTGAGCGTCGGCCTGGCCCTGGGCGTCAGCATGCCGTTGGTGTCGCTGCGCCTGGAAAGCTGGGGTTATGGCTCGTTTGCAATCGGCGTCATGGCGGCGATGCCGGCGATTGGCGTGCTGCTGGGGGCCAAGGTCTCCAGTCATCTGGCGGCGCGTTTCGGCACGGCCAATCTGATGCGCCTGTGCCTGTGGGCCGGGGCGTTTTCCATCGGTTTGCTGGCGCTGTTGCCAAGTTATCCGGTCTGGCTGGTGCTGCGTTTGATGATCGGGGTGATCCTGACCCTCGTGTTCATCCTCGGCGAGAGCTGGATCAATCAACTGGTGGTCGAACAATGGCGCGGGCGGCTGGTGGCGCTGTATGGCAGCAGTTATGCCCTGAGCCAACTGTCCGGGCCGTTGCTGCTGGGCGCGTTGGGCACCGACAACGATTTCGGTTTCTGGGTTGGTGTCGGCTTGCTGGTGACATCGCCGCTGTTGCTGTTGGGACGTAGCGGCGCGCCGAGTAGCGAAGCCTGCAGTGTGACGTTCAGCGACTTGCTGAGTTTTTGTCGGGGCCTGCCGGCGATTGCCTGGGCGGTGTCGCTGTTTGCTGCGTTCGAGGCGATGATCCTGACCTTGCTGCCGGTGTATTGCCTGCGCCAGGGCTTCAGCGCTGAAATCGCCCTGGCGATGGTCAGCACCGTGGTGGTCGGCGACGCCTTGTTGCAACTGCCGATTGGCGCGCTGGCAGATCGACTGTCGCGGCGTACGTTATTTGCCGGTTGTGCAGTCATCCTGATGCTCTCGAGCCTGGCGATTCCACTGTTGCTCGAGACCTTGCTGATATGGCCGTTGTGGGTGCTGTTTGGCGCCAGTGCCGGCGGCTTGTTTACCTTGTCGCTGATTCTGATCGGCGAGCGCTACCGTGATGATGCGTTGGTGCGAGCCAACGCTCACATTGCGCAATTGTGGGGTATCGGTTGTCTGATCGGCCCATTGGCGGCTGGTGCGGGCAGTCAATGGATCAGTGGGCACGCTTTGCCGTTGCTGATGGCGGCAGGGGCGTTTGGGCTGGTGATCCTGTTGCTGCGCCAAGGGGCGTTTGGCACGGTGCAGCCTGCATAATGTATAGCAGCTGGCGCAGCCTGCGTTCGGCTGCGCAGCAGTCGTAAATTCGGATATCGCGGTCTTTCAGTTTAACCGTGGCTGCAAGGTTTGCGTCTGCTGCGCAGCCGAACGCAGGCTGCGCCAGCTGCTACGTACCGTGTGATGGCGCAGGGTCATACAGTTTTTAGAGCATCCGCTCCAGCCCCACCGATTTGCTGAGCCAGGCGTTGAAATGTCGCCACCAGCTCCCCGGTTCTCGGGTCAGGGCGTGTGGCTGGCCATTGTCTTCAGTGACCCACACCATCCGACCGTTCTCTAGCCGGGCCTCGTAACTCAGGGCCGGTGACATACCTTGCAGGGCCAGTTCGCGAACCTGTTCGGTGAGTTCCGGGCTGTCCACCAGCACCCCGACTTCAGTGTTCCAGAGCACCGAGCGCGGATCGAAGTTGAATGAGCCGATGAACGCCTTTTGCCGGTCAAAGATCATCGCCTTGCTGTGCAGGCTGGAATCGGAGCTACGGGAGGCGGCGCCGTGGAACAGGTGCGGGCCACTGCCGCCGTGCTCGCCGGGTTGGCGGCGCAACTCGAACAACTTCACGCCATGCTCCAGCAACGCCTTGCGGTACGGCGCGTAGCCACCGTGCACGGCGGGCACGTCGGTGGCGTCCAGGGAATTGGTCAGCAAGCTGACGGAAACCCCGGCATCCGCGCGTCCCGTCAGGTAGACCAGCCCCGTCTGGCCTGGGACGAAATAGGCCGAGATCATGATCAGCTCGTTACTGACACCTTGTAGTTCGGGCGCCAGTTGGGTGGTCAGCAGCAGTTGCGGATCCGGTTCGTCCTTGGCCAGCACCTTGCTGGGGGCGTCCCACAATGCCTGGTTCCAGGCCCAAATCAATTCGCGCCGCCAGATATCCAGGCGTGGATGGGTCTGGTAAATCTTCAGTTGCTGGTACAGCGCATGGTTCTGTTGGCGGGTGCCCTCCAGCGACTCTTTCAGTCGCAGTCGGGTGTTGGCCAGATCCTTTGCCGTGGGTTTGCTCGAGATAAACTCATCGATCGGTTTACTCAGGGCGCTGTTCCAGTACTGGTCGAAACTGTGCCCGAGCTGCTCGGCTACCGGGCCGATGCCGAGCATGTCGATGTCGGTGAAGTTCAGGTCGGGCTCGGCATCGAAGTACTCGTCGCCCAGATTACGGCCACCGACAATGGCTGCGCTGTTGTCCGCCAGCCACAGCTTGTTGTGCATGCGCCGATGCTGCAAAGACAGATTGAACAGCCGCCCCATGGTGCGGGTCAGCCCGGTGCTGCGGCCCAGGTGCAGCGGATTGAACAGGCGAATATGAATCTGCGGATGCGCAGCAAGGGTGGCGATGATCTGGTCCAGGCCATCGCTGGTGGTGTCGTCAAGCAGGATGCGTATGCGCACGCCGCGGTCGGCAGCCTTGAGCAGCTCCGCCGCCAGCAACCGTGTGCTGACACCGTCGTGAACGATGTAGTACTGCAAGTCGAGGCTGCTTTGCGCATTGCGAATCAGCTCGGCACGCGCCATGAAGGCTTCACTGCTGTTGGGCAGCAGGCGGAAGCCGGAGCGGCCCTGATACGCCGCAGCCTGTGCCTGGATCGAGCGCCCGAACGCAGAGTCCGCCGCCGGCAGCGCCTGGCTCGGCTCGTGAAGTACGGTGAGAGAGGTGCAGCCGCTCAGTAGCAAGACGAGCGGCAGAAAAAGCAGGGCTTTTCTGGGGCGCAAATCGGAGTTTCCGCGAATGGGCAGGATCCGGAGTATGGCACGGCATTTGGCAATGCTCCGTGAATGCTCAAGCGTCGGTTGATTGCGTCATATGTCCTCGTGATGCTCGGCCAGTAGCTTGATCGCTGCCGCGCCGACCTTGCGCACCGCCTCTTCAACCTGCGGTGTCGGTTTGGCCGAGTAGTTCATGCGCAGGCAATTGCGGTACTTGCCCGAGGCGGAAAAAATGCTGCCGACAGCAATCTGTACGCCTTGGTCGTTCAGCGCTCGATTCAGTTTCAGCGTGTCGAAACCTTCCGGCAGTTCAACCCACAGCATGAAGCTGCCTTGCGGGCGGCTGGCACGGGTGCCGACGGGAAAGTAGCGGCTGACCCAGTCGAGCATCAAGTCGCGATTGCGCTGGTATTGCGTGCGCATCCGTCGCAAATGCGGTTCGAAGTGCCCGCCTTTGAGGAATTCGGCAATCGCAATTTGTGGCTGTGGAGCGGTGGAGCCGGTGCTGATGTATTTCATGTGCAGCACCCGCTCCAGATACCGGCCCGGCGCGACCCAGCCGATGCGCAGCCCCGGTGCCAGGGTCTTGGAAAACGAGCTGCAGAGCAGGACGCGGCCGTCTTCGTCGAAGGATTTGATCGTGCGGGGACGCGGGTAGGTGTAGGCCAGTTCGCCATACACATCGTCTTCGATGATTGCCACGTCGAAGCGCTGCGCCAGGGTCAGCAGTGCCCGTTTGCGTGCCTCCGGCATGATGTAGCCCAGCGGGTTGTTGCAGTTGGGGGTCAACTGTATGGCTTTGATTGGCCACTGTTCCAGCGCCAGTTCCAGCGCCTCGAGACTGATCCCGGTAATCGGGTCGGTGGGAATCTCCAGGGCTTTCATGCCCAGCCCTTTGAGGGTCTGCATGGCGCCGTGAAAGCTCGGCGAGTCGACGGCCACGATGTCGCCCGGCTCGCAGATCGCGCGAATGCTGGTGGACAGCGCTTCGTGGCAGCCGGTGGTGATCACCAGGTCGTTGGCGCTCAGTTGACAGCCGGAGTCGAGCATCAAGCGGGCAATCTGTTCGCGCAGTTCGAGGATTCCGTAGATGTTGTCGTAATACAGGCCGGGCATGTCCTGCCGTCGACTGATCCGCGCCAGCCCGCGCAGCAGAGGCTTCATGGTCGGCGTGGTGACGTCCGGCATGCCGCGACCGAGCTGCACGATGTCTTTGCGCGGGACGGCGCGAATCAGCTCCAGCACCTGATCCCACTGGGAAATATCCACCGGGCGCTGGGCTGGACGACCAACGACCGGCAATTCCGGCAACTCGCGCCCGGCCGGCACGAAGTAGCCGGATTTCGGCTTCGGCATTGCCAGCCCGCTGTCTTCCAGAACCCGATAGGCCTGCTGCACCGTGCTCAGGCTGACCCCGTGCTCGACGCTCAATGCCCGTACAGACGGCAGTCGATCGCCCGGACGGTAGAAGCCCTGTTCGATACGCGTGCCGAGCAATTCGGCGAGGTTGACGTAAAGAGTCATGGTGCAGCCTCGGTGAAGGGATTCAGGGGACCAGTACAGATGGGGCAAAAATACAGGATTCAGTCGCTAAAACGGCAAATCTGTATGGATGTAATACAGCTACTTTGAATCTGTAACGGTTTTACCACCCCGCGCATCATGGAATCTCTGGCGACCCAAGTAAACAGGAGCAATCAAAATGAACGGCTTGAGCGATGTGCGGCTGGCGTTACACAGTCAGGAACTGGAGGCTGGGGAGGATAAGGGCATGCTCGCGTCAACGATGCGCAACGCCCCGTCCGGTCTCGGTCGCTGGGGACTGTTCTGGCATCGTCTGCACACGCGCAAGGGTTTGCTTGAGCTTTCGCCCGAGCAGCTGCGCGATGTGGGGCTGAGTCGTGCAGAGGCGCGGGAGGAGGGGCTCAAACCCTTTTGGAGGCTTTGAGCTATTTGGCGCTCTTCCGGCCCAATCGCGGGCAAACCTTGCGTCTACAGGGATGGTATCCGTCGTGCTATCAACGCTGGACCTGTAGGAGGAAGGCTTGCCCGCGATGGCGTCCGTAGGGGCGCAAAGAATCTTTCAGACCAGCTCTTTCATCCGATACCACAACATCCCCAGCGCCAACAGCGGTGAACGCAGGTACTTCCCGCCCGGGAAGGTGGTGTGCGGCACTTTGGCGAACAGGTCGAAACCGCCGCCTTGCTGACCGCTGATGGCTTCGGCCAGCAGCTTGCCGGCCAGGTGGGTAGCGTTCAGCCCATGACCGGAATAGGCCTGGGCGTAATACACATTCGGCTGGTCCTTGAGCCGGCCGATCTGTGGCAGGCGGTTGGCGCCAATGCCGATCATCCCGCCCCATTGATAGTCGATCTTCACCCCGGCCAGTTGCGGGAAGACGTCGAGCATCTTCGGTCGCATATAGGCGGCGATGTCCGACGGGTCGCGACCGGAATAGTGGCAGGCGCCGCCGAACAGCAAGCGCCGATCCGCCGAGAGCCGGTAGTAGTCCAGCGCCACTCGCTGATCGCAGACCGCCATGTTCTGCGGCAGTAATGCGTGGGCCTGCGCTGCGCTCAAGGGTTCGGTGGCGATGATGTAACTGCCGGCGGGCAGCACTTTGCCGCTGAGCTCGGGGTTAAGGTTGTTGAGGTAGGCGTTGCAGCCCAGCACCAGGGTCTTGGCGCGGACCGTGCCTTGCGTGGTGTGGACCTTGACCTCGTTGCCATAGTCGATGCGGGTCACGGCCGATTGTTCGAACAGCTTCACGCCCAGTTGCTGCGCCGCAGCGGCTTCGCCCAAGGCCAGGTTCAACGGGTGCAGATGCCCGGAACCCATATCGATCAAGCCACCGACGTAGCGGTCGGAACCGACCACGCTGTGCATTTCATGGGCTTGCAGCAATCGGGTCTCATGGCGATAGCCGAGGCTGTGCAGTTCGGCCGCGTCTTCGGCGAAACCTTCAAGGTCGCGAGGTTTGTTGGCCAGGTCGCAGTAACCCCAGGTCAGGTCGCAGACGATCTGAAAATGCTCGACCCGTTGCCGGACGAGCTCCACCGCTTCCAGCCCCATGAGTTTCATCTGGCGGACGCCGTCCGTGCCGATCACCTCGGCAAACTGATCGAGGCCATGACCCACGCCGCGAATCAGCTGCCCGCCGTTGCGCCCACTGGCGCCCCAGCCGATCTTGCGCGCTTCGAGCAGCACCACGTTGAGGCCGCGTTCGGCCAACTCGATAGCAGTGTTCAGCCCGGAAAACCCGCCGCCCACCACGCACACGTCCGCCAGCAGTTCGCCTTTGAGCGCCGGATAATCGGGCTGCGGTAGGCTGCTGGCGGCGTAGTAAGACGCTGTATGCCGGTTGTTCGAGGCAGGCTGCTGAACACGGGCGTTCATGTGTGTCATCCGGGTTTCGAGTGTGTAGTAAATTTTACGGAGCATAAGCCGGGCCTTTCGGGCTGGGCAACACTGGTCGGCTAATGCTGTCTGGCGCGAGGCTTTTAGGGCAAAATCCCACCCCGTTCACTTTCCCGGTACTCGCTTCGATGAGCTGCAACAGTCAGAAAATCCGCGCTCTTCGCCAGCAAATCCCCTCGTTTGAGTGCGTGCCCGGCTGCCATGACTGCTGTGGCCCGGTGACTACATCGCCAGAAGAAATGTCGCGTCTGCCGCGTAAGACCAGGGCCGAGCAGGACGCTGCGATGGATGAGCTGAACTGTGTGCACCTGGGCCCCGATGGCTGCACGGTGTATGACGAGCGGCCGTTGATCTGTCGGCTGTTCGGCACCACGGCAACCCTGCCGTGCCCCAACGGTCGCCGCCCGGTGGAGTTGATTCATCCTCGGGTCGAGAAGCAGATCCATGAATACATGGCCAGCACCCGGCAGGTGTTGGTTTAAAAGATCGCAGCCTGCGCGCGTACACTCGTAAGAGCTGCCGAAGGCTGCGATCTTTTGAGCTTCAATCCGGAATCGGCAGGTTCAGGCTCTCTTTCACTTCTTCCATCACGATATAGCTCTTGGACTCACGCACGTGGGGCAATTTGAGCAGGATGTCGCCCAGCAGTTTGCGGTACGAGGCCATCTCGGAAATCCGCGCTTTCACCAGGTAGTCGAAATCCCCTGACACCAGGTGGCATTCCAGTACGTGCGGCAGTTTCAGCACGGCGCGTCGGAACTCTTCAAAGGTATCGCCAGACTTGTAGTCGAGGCTGATCTCGACGAATACCAGCAGGCTGCCCTTGAGGTGCTGCGGGTTAAGCCGGGCGTTGTAGCCCATGATGATCCCTTCGCGTTCCAGGCGTCGCACCCGCTCAGTGCAGGGCGTGGTCGACAGCCCGACTTTCTCCCCAAGCTCGGTAAACGAAATCCGCCCGTCTGCCTGAAGGATGCGCAGGATGTTACGGTCGATCTTGTCCAGCTCGCGTTTGGTCTGAGTATTGGTCCGCATAGGGGATGCGCCTCCGTAAAAAGCTATTTTGCCGAGAATTGTCGCCAAATATAGGTGCTTATATAGTGAAAAGCACTGGCCAATGTTTTTTACACTGCGCACATCTGTGATTTGAACAACAAACGTCAGCGGTAAGCCGCGATGAGGGATACGAAAATGCGCGTTCTGGTCTTGGGTAGCGGCGTCATCGGTACCGCCAGTGCCTACTATCTGGCTCGGGCCGGGTTTGAAGTAACGGTTGTTGACCGTCAGCCGGCTGCTGCCATGGAAACCAGTTTCGCCAACGCCGGCCAGGTCTCGCCGGGCTATGCCTCGCCGTGGGCCGCGCCGGGTGTGCCGCTCAAAGCTATCAAATGGCTGCTGCAACGCCATGCACCGCTGGCGATCAAGGCCACCGCCGATATCGACCAATACCTGTGGATGGCGCAGATGCTGCGCAACTGCACCGCCAGCCGTTATGCGGTGAACAAGGAGCGCATGGTCCGTCTGTCCGAGTACAGCCGTGACTGCCTCGATGAACTGCGTGCTGAAACCGGCATCGCCTACGAAGGCCGCACCCTGGGGACCACGCAACTGTTTCGCACTCAGGCGCAGCTGGATGGCGCGGCAAAAGACATCGCGGTCCTGAAAGAGTCCGGCGTGCCCTTTGAACTGCTCGACCGCGCCGGCATTGCCCGCGTCGAACCAGCGCTGGCCAGCGTGACCGATATCCTCGCCGGTGCTTTGCGCCTGCCGAACGACCAGACCGGCGACTGCCAGATCTTCACCTCGCGCCTGGCCGAAATGGCCGTGAAACTGGGCGTGGAATTCCGCTTTGACCAGGATATTCAGCGCCTCGACTACGCCGGAGACCGGATCAACGGCGTGTGGATCGACGGCAAGCTGGAAACCGCCGACCGCTACGTATTGGCGCTCGGCAGCTACTCGCCGAAGTTGCTCAAGCCGTTGGGCATCAAGGCCCCGGTGTACCCGCTCAAGGGTTACTCGCTGACCGTGCCGATCACAAATCCGGCGATGGCCCCGACGTCGACTATTCTCGACGAGACCTACAAGGTCGCGATCACCCGTTTCGACACCCGCATTCGTGTCGGCGGCATGGCTGAGATAGCCGGTTTTGACTTGTCGCTGAACCCGCGTCGACGCGAAACGCTGGAGATGATCGTCAACGATCTTTATCCTCAGGGCGGCGACCTGGCCGAGGCGAGTTTCTGGACCGGCCTGCGTCCGACCACACCGGACGGCACGCCGATTGTTGGCGCCACCCCGTTCAAGAACCTGTTCCTGAACACCGGTCACGGCACACTCGGTTGGACCATGGCGTGTGGCTCCGGCCGCTTGCTGGCTGACCTGATGGCGAAGAAAACGCCGCAAATCAGTGCCGAAGGTCTCGATATTTCCCGTTATGGCAACACCCCAAAGGAGTCTGAAAAGCATGTCAATCCAGCGCCAGCTCACCAATGAGCGCATGAGCCAGATCGTTGTCCACAACGGTACCGTGTATCTGGCAGGGCAAGTCGGCGACGACATGAATGCCGGGATTGAACAGCAGACTCGTGAAACCCTCGCCAACATCGAGCGTTTGCTGGATCTGGCCGGGACCGACAAGACCAAGCTGCTGTCGGTGACGATTTACCTGAAAGACATCGATGCCCATTTCGAGGGCATGAACAGTGTCTGGGACACTTGGTTGCCAAAGAATGTCGCGCCCGCCCGTGCGACAGTCGAAGCCAAGCTGTGCGAACCGGAAATCCTGGTTGAGCTGTCGGTAGTGGCTGCTCTGCCTTAAGCAACGATCCCTCTCCCGGTGCTGTTGGCGGTTCACGCCGTCAGTCAGCACCGGTTTTTTCTTCCTCATGACCGCCTAGAAGTCTGCCGCCATGCGTCCTGCCCGTGCCCTGATCGATCTTCAAGCCCTGCGTCATAACTATCAACTGGCCCGTGAAGTCTCGGGGGCGCGCGCCCTCGCGGTGATCAAGGCCGATGCCTATGGCCATGGCGCGGTGCGCTGTGCCCAGGCCCTGGAGGCCGAGGCGGACGGTTTCGCCGTGGCCTGTATCGAAGAAGCCCTGGAACTGCGCGCCGCCGGTATTCGTGCGCCGGTCCTTCTGCTCGAAGGCTTTTTCGAAGCCGATGAGCTGTCGCTGATCGTTGAGCATGATTTCTGGTGCGTGGTGCATTCGCTGTGGCAGCTTGAAGCGCTCGAGAAAGCCGCGTTGAGCAAGCCGATCACGGTCTGGCTCAAGCTGGATTCGGGCATGCACCGGGTCGGCCTGCATCCCGCGGATTATCAAGCGGCGTATCAACGTTTGCTGGCCAGCGGCAAGGTCTCGAAGATCGTGCTGATGAGTCACTTTGCGCGTGCCGATGAACTGCATAGCAGCAGCGCGGCGGAGCAGGTTGCGGTGTTTGAAGCGGCTCGCCAGGGCTTGTCGGCGCAGGTCAGCTTGTGTAACTCGCCGGCGGTGCTGGGCTGGCCGCAGGTGCCGAGCGACTGGGTTCGCCCAGGCATCATGCTCTATGGCGCGACACCTTTTGAAGAAGCCAATCCCGTGGCGGCACGCTTGCAGCCGGTGATGACCCTGGAATCGAAAGTCATCAGCGTGCGCGAACTGCCGGCCGGTGAACCGGTGGGTTATGGGGCGAAGTTCATCACCCAGAAGCCGATGCGCATCGGCGTGGTCGCCATGGGTTATGCCGACGGTTATCCGCGTCAGGCGCCTACCGGCACGCCGGTGTTGGTGGCCGGGCAGCGCAGTCAGCTGCTGGGACGGGTGTCGATGGACATGCTCTGCATCGATTTGACCGATGTGCCGCAGGCCGGCCTCGGTTCTACCGTCGAATTGTGGGGTAAAAATATCCTCGCCAGCGACGTCGCCATGGCTGCCGGGACCATTCCCTACCAGATCTTCTGCAACCTGCGGCGCGTGCCGCGGCTCTATTCCGGGAGCTGAGGCAGGCTGCCGAGACCAGAAGTCGCTTTGCTGAACGGGATTCAGACCCAAGTGTTGTAAATACTGAACGCTGTCGCCATGATAACGCTCACTATCCACACAATCTGAATCCTGGGAGGCTAATGCATTGGACGTCGGTGAACGACTGCAATCGATCCGTAAACTGAAAGGTCTATCCCAGCGAGAGCTCGCCAAGCGGGCAGGCGTTACCAATAGCACCATTTCTATGATCGAGAAAAACAGCGTCAGCCCTTCGATCAGTTCGCTGAGGAAGGTACTTGGCGGCATCCCCATGTCCATGGTCGAGTTCTTTTCCGAAGAAATTCTTCAGGAAAAACCGACGCAGATTGTCTACAAGGCCAATGAGCTGATCGATATCTCCGATGGCGCCGTGACCATGAAACTGGTCGGCAAGGCCCATCCGAGCCGTGCTATCGCGTTCCTCAACGAGATCTACCCGCCAGGCGCCGATACCGGTGAAGAGATGCTCACCCATGAGGGCGAGGAAACCGGGATTCTGCTCGAAGGTCGCCTTGAGCTGGTGGTCGGGCTCGAGACATTCGTGCTCGAGGCCGGTGACAGCTACTATTTCGAAAGCACCAAACCGCACCGTTTCCGAAATCCGTTCGATGCGCCAGCGCGACTAATCAGCGCAGCCACACCGGCGAATTTCTAAGAAAACAGGCGTCCGGCAAGGTTTTGCGAGTCGCCCCATGCTGTATTTCGCCACGACTTAATACCCCTTGGACTTTAGGGTTGTTTCAGTGTGGCGGGCTAACCGCTATACTTGCGCCCGCCTGCGAAACCGTGGCCGTGGGCGTGACTAGCCACCATTGAGGGTGTACGCGTGAATCTAATTATGAAAATGCTGGCCGCACCAGCAACCGTATTGGCCCTTTGGGCAGTCAGCGCACAAGCGTCGACCACTGACGATATCGCCAAACGCCTTGAGCCTGTCGGCCAGGTCTGTGTACAAGGTCAGGAGTGCAAGGGGATGGAAGTCGCCGCTTCAGTAGGCGGCGGTGCAGCGAAAACTCCCGATGAAATCATTGCCAAACATTGCAACGCTTGCCACGGCACGGGTCTGCTGGGCGCACCGAAAATCGGTGATGCTGCAGACTGGAAAAAACGCGCCGACAAAGAAGGCGGCACTGCTGCTGGCCTGGCGAAAGTAGCGCTGACAGGTCTCAATGCGATGCCGCCAAAAGGCACCTGCAGCGACTGCGAAGTGAAAGACCTTGAAGGCGCCATCCAGAAGATGTCCGGCCTGAAATAAGCCCCGTCTTCAGCGAAAAAGCCGCTTGCGAGCGGCTTTTTTGTACCTGGGATTTGACCTTGAGACTGGTCATCGCGATGAGGAAGCGGCAAGCTCGAACCGACCTCAATTCATGGACAGGTCGGGAGGGTCTGATGGTGCAGTCGGTATCAATCGAACAGGCAGTCGATGATGTGCTCGCACGTTTGCCAGCGCATATACACCTCGGCCTGCCGCTGGGGCTGGGAAAACCCAACCGCTTCGTCAACGCGCTCTATCAGCGCATCGCCCAGTTGCCCGAGCGGCATCTGACGGTCTACACCGCGTTGAGCCTGGGTCGTCCGTCATTGGGCGACGGCTTGCAGCGGCGCTTTCTGGAACCCTTCATCGAGCGAGTGTTTGGCGATTATCCCGAGCTGGATTTTCTCGCCGACCTGCACCGTGACAGCCTCCCGGCGAACATTCACATCGAGCAGTTCTTCATGCAGCCCGGCAGCTTGCTGCACAGCGCGTCGGCGCAGCAGGACTATGTCAGCAGCAACTACAGCCACGCCGCCCGGGACATCAATGCCGCCGGGTTGAACCTGGTGGCGCAATTGGTGGCCCATGATCCGCAGCAGCCGGAGCGACTAAGCCTGAGCTGCAACCCGGACATCACCCTCGACCTGTTGCCGATGATCGCCAAACGTCGTGCTGCCGGGGAAACCATCCTGCTGCTCGGCCAGGTTCATCGGGATCTGCCGTACATGCCGGGAGACTCGGAAGTCGGCCGTGAGGCGTTCGATTTGCTGATCGACGAGGAGGAGGGCAGCACGCTGTTTTCCACACCGAACATGCCGGTAGGCTTGCAGGATCACTTCATAGGCCTGCATGCCAGTACCCTGGTGCGGGACGGCGGAACCCTGCAAATCGGCATCGGAGCCATGGGCGATGCGCTGACCGCCGCGTTGCTCTCACGGCAGGCGGATAACGACGGCTACCGTGCGTTGTTGACGGACCTTGATGCGCATTACTGGGCGCCGCTGATTAGCCGTGAAGGTGGCGTGGAGCCTTTTGCCAAGGGGCTTTATGGTTGCAGCGAGATGTTCGTCAACGGTCTGCTGGCGTTGTCCGATGCCGGGATCGTGCGGCGCAAGGTTTATCCGAGCGTTGCCCTGCAACAGCACGCCAATGCCGGGACCCTGGATGAGTCGGCTCAAGTGGGCGGCATCTCGATACACGGTGGTTTTTTCCTTGGGCCGCGTAGTTTCTATCAGCGGTTGCGGGAATTACCCCACAGCAAGCTCGCTGAATTCAACATGACCGCCATCAGTTACATCAACGAGCTGTACGGCCAGGAAGAGCTCAAGCGCTTGCAGCGCCTGGATGCGCGTTTCATCAACAGCGCGTTCACCATGACCCTGCTCGGCGCCGGTGTTGCTGATCAGTTGGAAGGCGGTCAGGTGCTCAGCGGTGTCGGCGGACAATACAACTTCGTCGTCCAGGGCCATGCGCTGGAAGGCGCGCGCTCGATTCTGATCCTGCGCAGCTGGCGTGAGTCGGGCGGTGAAGTGAGCTCGAACATGGTCTGGGAATACGGCCATTGCACGATTCCACGGCACTTGCGTGACATTGTGATCACCGAATACGGCATCGCCGATTTACGCGGCAAGACCGACGCCAAGGTGATCGAAGCATTGCTCAACATCAGCGATTCACGCTTCCAGCCAGGCTTGATCGAACAGGCGCAGAAGGCCGGCAAACTGCCGAAGGATTTTCGCCTCGATCCGCGTTTCAGCGACAACAGCCCACAGCGCTTGCAGGCGATTGCTGCGCGGCACCCGCGGTTGTTTCCGGAGTATCCGTTGGGCAGTGATTTCAGCAGCGAAGAGCAGGATTTGTTGCGGGCGCTGAACTGGCTCAAGAGCAAGTTCAAACTCACCGAGATTCTGGAGCTGGGCAAGGCCGCGCTGGATGCGCCGGAACCTTCGGAGTACCCGGTTCATCTGGAGCGGATGCAGCTGACGACGCCTGAGGGCTTGAAGGAGGACTTGTATCAGCGGTTGCTACTGGCAGGCCTGAAGGCCACAACCCAAGCCTGATCGTTCCCACGCAGAGTGAGGGAACGATCATTGCCTGGGGTTATTCGATAAAGGTCACGACGCCGTCGGCCAGGGACTTGACCCGGGCCAGAGATTCGACGCGGTAGCCTTGCGCATCCAGCTCGGCGCGGCCGCCCTGGAACGATTTCTCGATCACGATACCCAGGCCGGCGACGGTGGCGCCGGCCTGTTTGATGATCGAGATCAGTGCCTGCGATGCCTTACCGTTGGCCAGGAAGTCGTCGATAATCAGCACGCGGTCGCTGCTGGTCAGATGACGTGGAGAAATGGCCACGGTGCTTTCGGTCTGCTTGGTGAACGAGTAAACGCTCGCCGACAGCAGGTTTTCAGTCAGGGTCAGGGACTGGTGCTTGCGGGCGAAGATCACCGGCACGCCGAGGTTCAGACCGGTCATGATCGCCGGAGCAATGCCCGACGCTTCGATGGTGACGATCTTGGTGATCCCCGAATCCTTGAACAGCGTGGCGAATTCGTCGCCGATCAGCTTCATCAATTGCGGGTCGATCTGGTGGTTCAGAAAGGCGTCGACTTTCAGGACCTGGTCGGAAAGCACGATGCCTTCTTCGCGAATTTTCTTGTGCAGTGCTTCCACAACAGCTTCCTCTGTTGGCGCTACAGGCGCCGAAAGTAGATTAAAAAGTAGCCGATTCTAGCGTTTTAACATCGCGCGTATATCCGCCAATGCGCTATTGCCTCGTACGGCTTTGACTTCGGTCGGGGTGTCGTCGTTGCCTTCCCACGCCAGATCGTCCGGCGGCAGTTCATCGAGGAAACGGCTCGGCGAGCAGTCGATGATTTCGCCGTACTGTTTGCGCTTGGCGGCAAAGGTGAACGCCAGGGTCTGACGTGCGCGGGTAATCCCGACGTAGGCCAAACGGCGTTCTTCTTCGATGGTGTCGGCTTCGATACTGGAGCGGTGCGGGAGGATTTCCTCTTCCATGCCCATGATGAACACGTAGGGGAATTCCAGGCCTTTGGAGGCGTGCAAGGTCATCATCTGCACGCCTTCGGCGCCGTCTTCCTCTTCCTGCTGGCGTTCGAGCATGTCGCGCAAGACCAGCTTGCCGATTGCGTCTTCGACGGTCATTTCGCCGTCTTCGTCTTTTTCCAGGGTGTTCTTCAGCGCCTCGATCAGGAACCAGACGTTACCCATGCGGTAGTCGGCGGCCTTGTCGCTGGAGCTGTTGGTGCGCAGCCAGTTCTCGTAGTCGATGTCCATGACCATGCTGCGCAGGGCGGAGATCGGGTCTTCGCCGGCACACTGCTCGCGCACGCGGTCCATGAAGCGCTTGAAGCGCGCCAGACGATCGGTGAAGCGGCTGTCCAGATGTTCGCCCAGGCCGATTTCATCGGTCGCGGCATACATCGAGATCTTGCGTTCGGTCGCGTAGTTACCGAGCTTCTCCAGCGTGGTCGAACCGATTTCCCGGCGTGGGACGTTGATCACCCGCAGGAAGGCGTTGTCGTCATCCGGGTTCACGATCAGGCGGAAGTAGGCCATCAGGTCTTTGACTTCCTGACGTCCGAAGAAGCTGTTGCCACCGGACAGTCGATAAGGGACCTGGTGGTGTTGCAGCTTCAGCTCGATCAGCTTGGCCTGGTAGTTACCGCGGTAGAGAATTGCGAAATCGCTGTACGGGCGGTCGGTGCGCAGGTGCAGGCTGAGGATTTCCACGGCCACGCGCTCGGCTTCGGCGTCTTCGTTGCGGCAGCGGATCACCCGGATCTCGTCGCCATGGCCCATCTCGCTCCACAGTTGTTTTTCAAACTCGTGGGGGTTGTTCGAGATCAGCACGTTGGCGCAGCGCAGGATGCGGCTGGTGGAGCGGTAGTTTTGCTCCAGCATCACCACTTTCAAGGACGGGTAGTCGTCCTTGAGCAGCATCAGGTTTTCTGGACGGGCGCCGCGCCAGGCGTAGATCGACTGGTCATCGTCGCCCACCACGGTGAACTGGTTGCGCGTGCCGATCAGCAATTTCACCAGCAGGTACTGGCTGGCGTTGGTGTCCTGGTATTCGTCCACCAGCAGGTAGCGGACTTTGTTCTGCCACTTTTCGAGGATGTCGGCGTGTTCCTGGAACAGCTTCACCGGCAACAGGATCAGGTCGTCGAAATCCACTGCGTTGAACGCCTTGAGCGTGCGCTGGTAGTGGGTGTAGACGATGGCGGCAGTCTGCTCCTTGGGGTTGCGGGCGTTTTCCAGGGCTTCGGGCGGCAGGATCAGGTCGTTCTTCCAGGCGCCGATCATGTTCTTGATCTCGTCGACGCCGTCGTCGCCCGAATATTCCTTTTGCATGATGTCGGTCATCAGGGCTTTGACGTCGGTCTCGTCGAAAATCGAGAAACCGGGTTTGTAGCCTAGCCGCACATGCTCCTTGCGGATGATGTTCAGCCCAAGGTTGTGGAACGTGCACACCGTCAGACCGCGTCCTTCACCACCCTTGAGCAATGTGCCGACCCGCTCCTTCATCTCGCGCGCGGCCTTGTTGGTAAAGGTCATGGCGACGATGTACTGGGCACGAATGCCACAGCTCTGGATCAGGTGGGCGATTTTGCGGGTGATGACACTGGTCTTGCCGGAGCCAGCACCGGCGAGCACCAAAAGAGGGCCGCCGACGTAGCTCACGGCTTCTTGCTGCCGGGGATTGAGTCGGGACATGACGGAAAAGGGAGTCGTTTGCGAAAAGGGCGGGCATTTTAACAGGATGCACAGATTCTGCTGCCTCTCTCCGACTTGTGACGTACCACGCTATCTAAATTTGCCGGTTTTGTTACTTTCCCGCAGGATGCGTGCTGAATTGGCGACTACTAATGTTCGATTCATCGCGGTACAACGGGCTGTTTGATAATCAATATCATTTGTCATTGTTTATCTGCGCGTCATAATGCCCGCCGCCAACATCTTTTGCAGAGTCTAGGGAGCTAGCTTGTCTACGCCTGTCGAACCCTTGCGTTTGCTGCTTCTGGCCGAAGAGCCAGCGTGGGCAGCGTTGTTACGCGAGTGTCTGGCTCCTATGGGGAGCTCGGCTGTGCTGATCAGTGCACCGACCTGGGAGTCGGTGAGCAGTCTATTTGCTGACAACCGCAGTGCTGTCCTGTTGACCATTCCCGCACTTCAACCGGAGCCAGGCCGTTGCAGCCTGCCGACGGTGCTGTTGCTCGAACATGAACCGTCCACCCCACCGGACGGTGTCAGCGACTGGCTGGTTCGCGATGCGCTGGATGTGGATACATTGCGCCGCAGCCTGCGCCATGTGCGTGAGCGCGGCGTGCTCGAAAACACCTTGCAGCGCCTCGCCGAGCAGGACCCGCTGACCGGGATTGCCAACCGCCAGGGGTTTCAGACCCTGCTGGCGGCGCGTCTGGCGGAAAACGACGGCCGTGGTCTGGCACTCGGGCACCTCGATCTCGACAACTTTCGACACGCCAACGACGCCCTCGGCCACCAGGCCGGCGACCGGCTGATCCTGCAAGTGGTCTCGCGGCTCAAGAGCCAGCTTGAGGCCGGCGATCAATTGGCGCGTCTGGGCAGCGACGAATTCGCCTTGCTCATCGACACCCGCCGCGCACCGCAACGCGCCGAGTGGATGGCCGAACGCATCACCGAAGTCATGGCCGAACCCTACTGGGTCGACGGCGAAAGCCTGTTGATCGGCTGCAGCCTGGGCATCGCCCACGCGCGCGCGCAGGCTGGCGCCGACCCGCTGATGTGGCACGCGCATATCGCCATGCAGCAGGCCAAAAGCACCCAAGGCTGCACCTTTCATATCTTCAATGAACGCATCAACCGCAACGCGCGCAGCCTCGCCGATCTTGAAAGCGAACTGCGCCGGGCCTTGCGCCGCGATGAGCTGGAACTGCATTACCAGCCACGGCTGAACCTAGACGACGGGCAAATTGTCGGCCTCGAGGCTCTGGTGCGCTGGCGTCATGGCGAGCGCGGGCTGCTGCCGCCGAGCGAGTTCGTGCCGCTGGCCGAGCAGAGCGGTTTGATCGTGCCGTTGGGGTACTGGGTAATTTCCCGTGCCTTGCGCGACATGCAGGCGTTGCGCGAACGCGGTCTGCCGCCGTTGCACATGGCGGTCAACCTGTCGTTCCGGCAGTTCCAGGACAGTCAGTTGCTGTCGACGTTGAGCCGGTTGATTGCCGAGCGCGGTGTCGAAGCGCAGTGGCTGGAATTCGAGCTGACGGAAACTGCAGTGATGCGCCGCAGCGATCTGGTCAAACAGACCATGGACGCTTTGGGGCGTCTGGGCGTGCGTTTCTCCCTGGACGATTTCGGCACCGGTTTTTCGTCATTCGTGCACCTCAACAGCCTGCCGATTGCCTTGTTGAAGATCGACAAAAGCTTTGTCGGTGGCATGGAGACGCGTGAGGAAAATCGCAAGCTGGTCCACGCGATGATCAACCTCGCCCACAACCTCAACCTGGAAGTGGTCGCCGAGGGCGTTGAAACCCTTGAACAGCTTGAGCTGCTGCGTGATTTTGGTTGTGATCAGGTGCAGGGTTACCTGATCAGCAAACCGTTGCCGCTGGCCGAGCTGGTTGAGTATCTGACGTTTGGCAGTAGCCAACAGGCTGTCCTGGCTTAACGAAACCCGTAGGAGCAAGGCTTGCCCGCGATGGGATCACTGCGGTGTATCTGATACAACGCGTGATATCTATCACGGGCAAGCCGTGCTCCTACGGGTTAATCAGGCTGGACGGTGCTGTACTGCACTGCCTGTTCCGGTTGTTCACGGCGGATCATTCGCTTCATCTTCCATTCAAACGCCAGCGTCAGGCTTACGGCCGAGCACGCCAGCCCCAGCGCCAGACCCCACCAGACGCCGGTCGGCCCCCAATGGAGGTGGAAAGCCATCAACCATGCAGCCGGAGCGCCGATCAGCCAATAGCAGGCGAGGCCGACCAGGAAGGTAGTCTTGGCGTCCTTCAAACCGCGAATACAGCCCATGGCGATGGTTTGCGTGCCGTCGAAAAACTCGAACCACGCCGCCACCATCAACAGGCTCACCGCAAGATTGATCACTTCGCGAAACGCCGGGTCGTTATGGTCCAGGAACAGTCCCACCAGTTGGTTCGGCAGCAGCCAGAAGACCATGGCAAACCCGAGCATCGCCGCGCCACCAACGGCAATCCCGACCCGTCCGGCCAAGCGCGCATCGAGCAACTGCCCGGCGCCGTAGTGCTGGCCGATGCGCATGGTGATCGCATATGAAAGCCCCGCCGGAATCATGAACGCCACCGAGACGATTTGCAGGGCGATCTGATGCGCCGCCAATTGCGTACTGCCCATGGTGCCCATGCACAACGCGGCAAACGCAAACAGACCGACCTCTACCGCGTAGGTGCCGCCAATCGGCAGGCCGAGACGCCATAGCTCGCGCAGGTACTGGCGATTGGGCCGTGACAGGCCCTTGCGCAGTGGGTACGCGGCGTAAGCCGGGTGCTGGCGGATATGCCAGGCCAGGCCCAGCGCCATGCAGTTGGCGACGATGGCGGTGACCAGGCCGATCCCCATCAAACCCATTTTCGGCAGGCCGAACATGCCGGTGATCAGCGCATAGTTGAGCAGGAAGTTGGCCACGGTCCCGACGAGGCTGATGACCATCACCGGCGTTGTCCGGCCAATGGCGCTGGTAAAACCGCGCAGGGCCATGAAGCTCAGGTAGCCGGGCAGGGCGAACGGCAGAATCAACAGGAACTGGCCGGCCGCATGCACGTTGCTTTCGGTCTGGCCGAACAGCAGCAACACCGGTTTGAGGTTCCACAGCAGCAGACCCGCCACCAGCGCCATCAACCACGCCAGCCAAAGCCCAGCCTGGGTCAGCCGCGTGGCGCCTTCAATGTCGCCGGCGCCCTGGCGGATCGCCACCAGCGTGCCGACCGCCGCGATCACGCCAATGCAGAAAATCGACACGAACGAATAGCTCGCCGCGCCCAGGCCGCCACCGGCCAAGGCTTCCGGGCTGAGCCGAGCCATCATCAAGGTATCGGTGAGGATCATCAGCATGTGCGCCAACTGCGAGGCAATCAGCGGCCCCGCTAGCCGCAGGATGGCCCAGAGTTCGGTACGTGCTGGATGCTGCATGATCATCACGCTCGTTTAGTCAGATAAATCGGGAAGGGTTGATTCTCGGCGCTCGCAAGCGTTTGCACAAAGGGATAAAAACGATTGCTGGCATGACTAAAACTCATGCTGGAGAGTTTCTGATAAGGTTCCGGGGTCGCGCTATAGGAGCTTTCCCAATGTCTCGTCGTCTTCCTCCGTTGTATGCCCTTCGCGCTTTCGAGGCCGCAGCGCGGCACAGTTCGTTTACCCGTGCTGCCGAAGAATTGTCGATCACCCAAAGCGCCGTCAGCCGACATGTGCGTACGCTGGAGGAGCATTTCGCCTGTCGGCTGTTTCAGCGTAGCGGGCGCAATTTGCAACTGACCGAGGCCGCGCGTTTGCTGCTGCCGGGTGTGCGTGAGGGCTTTGGTGCGCTGGAGCGGGCCTGCAATACCTTGCGCGCCGAAGATGACGTCTTGCGCATGAAAGCTCCTTCGACCCTGACCATGCGCTGGCTGCTGGCGCGACTCAGTCGCTTTCGGCATTTGCAACCGGGCAACGAGGTGCAACTGACCAGCGCCTGGATGGACGTCGACTCGGTGGACTTCAATCACGAACCGTTCGATTGTGCGGTGTTGTTGAGCAACGGGCATTTTCCACCGGACTGGGAGGCCAGTTACCTGTTCCCTGAACTGCTGATCCCGGTCGGCGCACCGAATCTGTTGAATGATCAACCATGGGATGTCGAGCGGCTGGCCAGTACTGAACTGCTTCACCCGACTCCTGATCGGCGTGACTGGCGCAGTTGGCTGGAGTGTATGGGCCTGTCGGAGCAGGTGTCGCTCAAGGGCGGGCAGGTGTTTGATACGCTGGAGCTGGGGATGATTGCCGCCGCCCGTGGTTACGGGGTGTCGATGGGTGACTTGCTGATGGTGGCCGAAGATGTGGCTCAGGGGCGTTTGAGTTTGCCGTGGCCGACTGCCGTGGCCAGCGGCCTGAATTATTACCTGGTCTGGCCGAAAACCCGCCCCGGCGGTGAACGTTTGCGCCGTCTCAGCGACTTCCTCCAGGGTGAGGTGCAGGCCATGGAATTGCCGGATGTCGAGCGCCTCGGCTGAATCGATGTAGCCACCGCCATGGCAGCCTTGAGCGATATCCTTGTGCATCGCTCAAGTATTTATCTACGCCGCCGAATCCCTGAAAGTGGGACCTTCGTTCTGAAAGGTTTCGCGCTTCCCCTATTACTGGATATTTTGCCGAGCCACGCGACGCGATCAGGATGATCCGGCTCCTCGGCCAGGAGCTGTCATGTCTCAACCTCGTGCCCGGATCGCCTCACAATTGGGGCTTGCCCTTGCCGTCATCCTCGCGGTCGTCATCAGTGGCAGCACGGTGTTCGCCCTGCGTTCGCTGGATTCTGCCAACCTCGACACGCGTGAAGAGCATCTGGCCAGTGAGGCGCGGTTGCTGGCCGACCAGTTGAGCACCTTCCACGGCACCCTGCGCGAAAGCACCCAGCGCCTGAGCGGGTTGTTTGAAAAGCGTTTCAGTGGCGGTTTGAGCGTGCACCCGGAGCAGCCGGTGACGGTAGCAGGCGTGCAGACTCCGGGCCTGCATCTGGGCAACGAAGTGTTGAACAACAACTTCGACAAGGTCGATGAGTTCAAGCAAATGACTGCCGGCGTGGCGACGTTGTTCGTGCGCAGTGGCGAGGACTTCATTCGGGTCAGCACCTCGTTGAGCAAGCAGGACGGCACCCGCGCCATCGGCACGCTGCTCGACCATGCGCACCCGGCCTATCAGCGGCTGATGGCGGGGCAGAGCTATGTCGGCCGGGCCTTGCTGTTCGATCGTTCCTACATGACGCAGTACACCCCCGTGAGCGACAGCAGCGGCAAGGTGATCGCGGTGTTGTTCGTGGGTTTCGATTACACCGATGCGCAGAGCGCGCAGTTCGACAACCTCAAGCGCTTCCGCATCGGCCAGAGCGGTTCACTGGCACTGCTCGATGAACAAAACAAATGGCTGGTGCCGCCGGCCGGCGTGCAGGCGCTGGATCAGGCGACTTCGACCATCGCCGGTTTGGCCAGGACACCGGGGCGGGGCGCGTTCTGGAGCGACAAGTCCGAAGACTTCTACAGCGTTGCCGTGCCATTCGAGGGCGGGCCATGGTCAGTAGTGGCGAGCATGCCGAAAAGCGAAATCCGTGCAGTGACCTGGAGCATCGGTATCCGCCTGGCCATTGGCAGCTTGCTGGCGATGCTGCTGGCGGTAGGCGCGGCAGTCTGGCTGTTGCGCAGCAAGCTGGCGCCGTTGGGTGATCTGGTGCGGCAGGCTGAAGCCTTGGGTGCGGGTGATCTGAGCGTGCGTTTGAACGTGTCGAGCCATGATGAAATCGGTCAATTGGCGCGCAGCTTCAATCAGATGAGCCAGGCTCTATCGACCATGGTCGAGCACATCCGCAAGGCCTCGGAAGAGGTCAACAGTCGCGCGCAGGCATTATCCGGGTTGTCCGGCGGTGCGTATGAAGGGATGGAACAGCAGTCCGGTGAAATCACCAGCATGGCCGGTGCCGTGGAAGAATTCAGTGCGACCTCGCTGAACATCGCTGACAACATGGGCAACACCGAGCGTCTGGCCCAGGAAAACGCCCAGCAGACGCGGATCGGTCGTACCTCGATGGAAGAAGCTTCTTCGTCCCTTGAGCAGATTGCCAGTGCTCTCAACAGCACGGCGACGGTGATCAACACCCTGGGTCAGCGCTCCCAGGAAATCGGCGGCATTGTCGGGGTGATTACCGCGATTGCCGATCAAACCAATTTACTGGCACTCAACGCCGCGATCGAGGCCGCGCGCGCCGGCGAACAGGGCCGTGGTTTTGCAGTGGTGGCAGACGAAGTGCGCAACCTGGCCTCGCGCACTCGCGAAGCGACTGACGAGATTTCCGGGATGATCCAAAGCATCCAGCAGGAAACCGGTAACGCCATCAGCACCATGGAGCAAGGCAAGCTGCTGATGCACGAAGGCCTGACGCGCAATGCCAATGTCGCGTCGGCGCTGGCGCTGATCGACGAACAAAGCCGCTCGGCCGGCCAGCAATTCGCTGCGATCACCACCGCCACCCAAGAGCAGAGCAGCACCGCGACCTTGCTCAGCAGCAACCTGCAAAGCATCGCCATGGCCAACAGCGAGCAGCGTGAAGTGGTGTCGAACCTGGCAATTACTGCCAGGGAGCTGGAAAACCTGGCGGCAGAGTTGCGGCATGAGGTTGACCGTTTTCGCTGAGGTCACCTCTGGAATCGCCATCGTTGGCAAGCCTGTTGTTGGCGATTGAACCCGTCGACTGAGTTTTGCTGGACTTATGCCGTTTTTAAGCTTGCTGAAACGTTTCATCAGCGCTATAAAAATCGCACAACTCCAAGAAAGGCTTTCACCATGACCCCGCTCAAACTTCTCGTCACCCTCGGCGCAATGACCGCTGCCTCCCACGTTATGGCTTGGGATTACGTGTTGCTCGACACCGACAAGGCTGCCCAGAACCAGCAAATCACCAGCCAGCAGCTCGGTGTGAAAACCGACAAACCGTTCTCCGTGACCCTGCGCACCCTGCACGGCGGTCGGCAGGAGGGCGTGAGCATCGTCGACATTGATAACGGCACGATGAAACTCTCGGTGGTGCCGACCCGCGGGATGAACGTCCTGCAGGCGTCGGTGGGTAATGTGCGTATGGGTTGGGATTCGCCGGTCAAGGACGTGGTCAATCCGTCCTTTATCGAACTCAACGGGCGTGGCGGACTGGGCTGGCTCGAAGGCTTCAATGAACTGGTCACCCGCTGCGGCTACGAATGGGTCGGCCACCCCGGCATGGACAACGGCGAACTGCTGACCCTGCATGGCCGCGCCGCGAACATTCCGGCCAGCAAGGTCACGCTGCACATTGATGAAAAACCGCCTTACGCCATCAGCCTGCGCGGTGAGTTGAAAGAGCAGGCGTTCAAGAAAGTCGACTTCTCGGTAATGACTGAACTGGTCACCGAACCCGGCAGCGTGCGCTTCGCCCTCAACGACACCCTGACCAACAACGGCGACTATCCGAAGGAATACCAGGCGCTCTACCACAGCAACTTCAGCACCCCGTTCCTGGAACAGGGCGCCCGTTTCGCTGCGCCGGTGAAACAGGTGTCACCGTTCAACGACAAGGCCAAGGGGGATTTGCCCGACTGGCAAACTTACCGCGCGCCGACCAAGGACTACGACGAAACCGTCTACAACGTCGTGCCGTATGCCGATGCCAAGGGCGACACGCTGACGGTGCTGCATAACAAGGCGGGCAGCCTTGGGGTCTCGGTTGGTTTCAATACCAAGCAATTGCCGGTGTTCTCCCTGTGGAAAAACACCGATACCCAAGGCCAGGGCTATGTCACGGGGCTGGAGCCGGGGACGAGTTTTTCCTACAACCGCCGGTATCAGCGGCCACTGAACCTGGTGCCGACGATTGCGGCCAAGGAGCAGAAGCAGTTCCAGATCAGCTACAGCTTGCTGGCGGATAAAACGGCTGTGGATAAAGCGTTGGCGCAGGTGAGTGAGATTCAGGGTGGGCGGGAGACTGAGGTAAGGCAAACACCGTTAGTGGATCTCACCAAGGAATAACTTCGACTAGTGCGTGGTCGGTCGATACTGCAACGCTTCGGCCAGATGCTCGCGGGTGATGCCATCGACTTGTTCAAGGTCCGCCAGGGTGCGCGCCACCTTGAGCAGTCGGTGTGCCGCTCGTAGCGACAAGGTCAATCGTTCGCACGCGGTTTCCAACCAGGTTTCGTCGGCTGTGGATAACTTGCAGTGTCGGCGCAGGCCCGGCAAATCGAGGAAGGCATTGGCGCAGCCCTGGCGTTTGTGTTGCCGCTCCCTTGCGTCCGCGACCCGGGCGGCGGCGGTTACTGTGTCATCGCCAGGTTTTAACGCGGGATTCAACGCCGTGACTTCGCGGGCAACCGTCAGATGCAGATCAATTCGGTCCAACAGCGGCCCCGACAGTTTGTTGCGATAACGCTGGATCTGGTCCGGTGAGCAGCAACAGCGGCCGCTTGGCTCGCCAAGATATCCACAGGGGCACGGATTCATGGCGGCCACCAGTTGAAAGCGCGCGGGAAAACGTACGCGGTCACGGGCTCGGGAAATCACGATGCAGCCCGACTCCAGCGGCTCTCTCAGCACCTCCAGCACCTTGCGATCAAACTCCGGCAGCTCATCGAGGAACAGGACACCGTGGTGGGCGAGGGTGATTTCACCGGGCTGCGGTTTCGAGCCACCGCCCACCAGCGCCGGGCCGGACGCCGAATGGTGTGGTTGGCGGAACGGTCTTTGTGGCCAATGGCTCAACGGCATACAACTGGTGACCGATTGAATCGCCGCGACTTCCAGCGCTTCGCTCTCGGCCAGTGGCGGCAGCAGCCCGGGCAAACGACTCGCCAGCAGGGTTTTCCCCGTCCCCGGTGGCCCGCTGAACAGCAGGTTATGAGCCCCCGCAGCCGCAATCAGCAATGCACGTTTGGCCGCGATCTGGCCCTGCACTTCATTCAAGTCCGGATACGGTTTGCTGGCGTAGAGCAAACCATTGGACACAAACGGTTCTACGGGTGTGTGACCATTGAAGTGCGCGACCGCCTCCAGCAGATGATCCACCGCAATGACCTTCAGTCCTGACGCCAGGCACGCTTCCTCGGCATTTGCCCGCGGCACCATCAGCGATCGTCCAGCCTTGCGCGCCGCCAGTGCCGCCGGCAACACACCACGAACCGCCCGCACTTCGCCTGACAGCGCCAACTCACCCAGACACTCGACGTCATCCAGCGTCAAAGTCGGCACCTGCACACTGGCAGCCAGAATCCCCAAGGCGATCGCCAGATCGAAGCGCCCGCCGTCCTTCGGTAAATCGGCCGGGGCGAGATTCAAGGTGATACGTCGTGCCGGAAATTGCAGCCCGGAATTGATGATCGCACTGCGCACCCGATCCTTGCTTTCCTTCACCGCTGCTTCCGGCAACCCCACCATCGTCAGCGATGGCAGGCCGTTGGCCAAATGGACTTCTACGGTAACGGCGGGCGCTTCCACACCGATCTGGGCGCGGCTGTGGACGATGGCCAGAGACATGATCATTCCTTGAGCTTGCGAGAACCGCTTCCTGCGGTTTTTTGAAGGGTAGTTGCGGCGTAGTGGTTTAGCGCGGCGGCTGAGGAGCGAAACCTTCGCAGGATGTTGCGGATGTCGATGTATAGAGTGCGAGAACGAAAAAAACCGCCATTTAGACTGATGCCTGTCAGTTAAGCCGTAACGCGATCGGTAGCAGCTGCCGAAGGCTGCGTTCGGCTGCGAAGCAGTCGTAAAATCTCGCTATGCGGTCTTTCAGATTAACCGTGCAAGCAGGATCTACGAGTGCTGCACACTCGAACGCAGCCTTCGGCAGCTGCTACAGGTCTTACGCCGCGCCCTGAATCTCGTAACTGACTGGCATTAGCCATTTAGGCGGCGAGCCACCCAGATGTTCATTAAAGCGACTGAAGCACTCGTGAAGCCCGCTTCCACCACGGTGCATTGACTGTATGTCGTGGTTGCTCCCCCTCCGGCAACAAGTGTGGAACATCCTGCAACCGGATCCACGGCTGGTTGTTCCAGTGCAGCAAACTTAGCGACATTTCCGGCCAGTTCAGCAGGCTTAGTATCGGACGTTCGGCTGTGGTGGGTTGCTGGGCGTCTCTAAGGGCTGGAACCACGTCGTGGGTCAGCCATTCGCGCAGGCCCCGGTATTCGGGGCAGTAGTGATAAACCAGCAGCGCGTAAACGCCTGATTCGCTGATCAGCAGCGTATGCTCGATGCAGCCGTGGATGTGCATTGTCACGGTTTGGTATTGATCGGGGTCGAGTTTGCGTAGCGCGCGTTCGTCGAGGAACAGCCGAAGCAATCGACCGAGGTCGCGGGCACTGAACCAAGGCTGGTTTTCCAGCAGCAGGGCGTGGAGGTGGAGTTTGTGGCGGGTGAAGACGTGAGGGATCAGGTAGGCGTCATTGCTATTCATCGATGCAGCTCCTTTTGCTTAAGGGGCTGCCAGTAATCGTCGCCAAACGATTAGGTGGCAGCTGTACGCGGGTTGGCGAACCGGAGCAAAAGGAACCCGGCAGACCCGAAGATCTCCCACGCACAGCCGCCATGACTCGAGTCGACGGACAAAAAGAGCCCGCCATCGGATGGTCGTCGTGCACCTTGAGCTTTCCAGGTCGCCAAACCCAGTGCTGAATATTCAGCTGAGGTGAGCTTAGAAACCGGGGCTGTGCGGCGCAATCGGAAAGCGGTGGTGTTTTTGTAGGACTCAGCCTGGAAGTAGAGCTGAATCCTAATTGCTGGAAGGTCGTTCCGACCTTATCGCGGGCAAGCCACGCACCCACAGGGGATTTGTGGGGTCATTCAGTCGGTGGATTCAGCTTGGCTTCCAGCTCGGCGACTTTTGCCTCAAGGCTCTCAAGGCGTGCCCGGGTGCGTGCCAGGACGACCATCTGACTGTCGAATTCTTCCCGGCTCACTAGATCAAGCTTGCTGAAGCCGCTTTGCAGCAGGGCTTTGAACTGGCTTTCGATTTCGCTTTTTGGCAGCGGGGTTTCGCCGCTGAACAGGCGGGAGGCGGTGCCGCTCAGGGCATCGAGGAAGTCTTTGGGTGCGAGCATGAGAAACGTCCTGGAAACAATGGCCGGCAGTGTATCACGCAGTGTCTATAGTCATTGGCGCGGGCACGAATGCACGCTTTTCGCGCATGTTGCCGGGCGTTCGCGCACTGTTGTTGTGCGTATCGCCGGCGGTGATGGGGCATTGGTGCCTGTGGCAGCGGCCAAGGGATTGAAATCAGTAGGTTTTCACGAGATGGCAAGCTTTCTGCTTAGTCCCTTGTGACCCATGCACTGATGCAGTCGCTGTGACGAATGCAGTGCGACAGGCGGAGCGGGGAGTTTCGTCAGGAACGGTTAACTGGCGTCGGTCGGGCGAGTAGGGCCGACGATGCGTTACAAAGCCAGGCACTGCGCTTAGACTTGAGTCGGGTTTGTTTTCCTGGGGCAAGTCCACCAATTCGGGAGAGAGTTTTCATGAAGCTAGTCACTGCCATCATCAAGCCGTTCAAACTGGACGATGTACGCGAGTCGTTGTCCGAGATCGGCGTGCAGGGCATTACCGTCACTGAGGTCAAAGGCTTCGGTCGGCAGAAGGGGCATACCGAGCTGTATCGCGGGGCGGAATACGTGGTCGATTTCCTGCCCAAGGTGAAGATCGATGTCGCCATTGACGACAAGGATCTGGACCGGGTTATCGAGGCGATAACCAAGGCGGCCAACACCGGCAAGATTGGTGACGGCAAGATTTTCGTGGTCAATCTGGAACAGGCTATTCGCATCCGTACCGGCGAAACCGATACCGACGCAATCTAAGCCGCCAAACCCAACGCCCCAGGAGAAAACAAAATGACTCTGCGTAAATTCGCAGGGCTAGGAGCCCTGTTGTCCATCGTAATGCCCGGCCTGGCCATGGCGGCAGATCCGGTGGCTCCTCCAGTCCTCAATTCCGGCGATACCGCCTGGATGTTGACCTCTACTGCCCTCGTGCTGTTCATGACCATTCCAGGCCTCGCGCTGTTCTACGGCGGCATGGTTCGTTCCAAAAACGTTCTCTCATTGATGATGCAGTGCTTCGCCATTACCGGCCTGGTCACCATCCTGTGGTTCCTCTATGGCTATAGCATGGCGTTTGACACCACGGGTATGGAAGCCAACGTCGTCAACCTCAATTCCTTTGTCGGCAGCTTCGCCAAGGCTTTCCTTGCCGGCATCACGCCCGCCAGTATTACTGGTCCTACAGCGCTGTTCCCCGAGGCGGTGTTTGTCACCTATCAGATGACCTTCGCCATCATCACCCCGGCGCTGATCGTCGGTGCATTCGCCGAGCGGATGAAGTTCTCCGCGATGCTGGTGTTCATGGGCATCTGGTTCACCGTGGTTTACGCGCCGATTGCGCACATGGTCTGGAGCGGTCCGGGCTCGCTGTTGGGCGACTGGGGCGTGCTCGACTTCGCGGGCGGCACCGTGGTCCACATCAACGCCGGTGTTGCAGGTCTGGTGGCGTGCCTGGTACTGGGTAAGCGCAAAGGCTTCCCGACCACTCCGATGGCTCCGCACAACCTCGGTTACACCCTGATGGGCGCCGCGATGTTGTGGGTGGGCTGGTTCGGTTTCAACGCAGGTTCCGCCGCAGCGGCCAATGGCACTGCCGGTATGGCCATGCTGGTAACTCAGATTGCTACCGCCGCAGCGGCCCTGGGCTGGATGTTCGCCGAGTGGCTGACCCACGGCAAACCTAGCGCGCTGGGTATCGCTTCGGGCGTGGTTGCCGGTCTGGTTGCGATCACTCCGGCTGCGGGTACCGTTGGCCCGATGGGCTCGATGATCATCGGTCTGGCAGCGGGCGTGGTGTGCTTCTTCTGCGCCACGACCCTGAAACGCAAACTGGGTTACGACGACTCCCTCGACGCCTTCGGCGTGCACGGCATCGGCGGTATCCTCGGCGCGATCCTCACGGGTGTATTCGCGGCTCCGTCACTGGGTGGCTTCGGCACCGTGACCGACATCGCGGCACAAGTCTGGATTCAGTGCAAAGGCGTGGGTTTCACGGTGATCTACACCGCGATCGCCACGTTCATCATCCTCAAGGTGCTCGACGCCGTCATGGGGCTGCGCATTACCGAGGAAGAAGAGTCGGTGGGCATCGATCTGGCGCTTCACAACGAGCGCGGCTACAACATGTAAGCAAGCGCATAAAAATTTGCCCGGCTTGCCGGGCATTTTTTTGTCTGGATTTTTTCTCTGAAAGTACGGCTGAAAGGTTTTTTCGCACACGTTTAGTGGTGTTTGTGACGAGTGTTTTTCCGCGGCCAATGGCTTACATGATTGAAGGAATATTAGGGCCTTTGTTTTTTCCCAGAGCGCGCTAGAATGCGCCCCGAACGTGCGGAGAACTGTATGTGGCAACAGACTCTGATAACCCTGCGGGCACGGCCCCGGGGCTTTCATCTGGTAACGGACGAGTTACTCGCCGGCCTGCCTGAACTCCAGGCATGTCGGGTCGGTCTGTTGCATTTGTGGCTGCAGCACACCTCGGCGTCGTTGACCATCAACGAGAACGCCGATCCGGCAGTACGTCGCGACTTCGAACGGTTTTTCAATCGGCTGGTCCCACAAGGAACAGCTGGCTATGAGCATAACGACGAAGGCCTGGACGACCTCCCGGCGCACTTCAAGGCCAGTTTGCTAGGCTGTCAGTTGAGTCTGCCGATAAGGGCGGGCCGATTGGCGTTAGGTAGCTGGCAAGGTGTTTATCTGGGTGAGCACCGTGATCATGGCGGTGCTCGCAAAGTCCTCGCCACCGTGCACGGTGAAGAGGCATAAACCGCTGGTTACCAGTGGATGTTGATTTTTTTCCGGCGGTCGTCGACAGACGACAAAGCTGGGCTATAACTAATCTGCTTTTCGCAAGTCATGAGGTAGAACATGAGCGACGATGATCTGGAAAACGACGACCTCGAAGTAGGCGACGAAGACGAGACCGAAGAAGGCCTGGAAGCAGCGGCGGAAGACGTTGCTGACGACGATGGCGGTGATGACACGCCGGTCCCGACCGCCAAAGGCAAGGCCAAGGCTGCGGTGTCGGTAGACGAGCTGCCGAGTGTCGAGGCCAAGAACAAAGAGCGTGATGCTCTGGCGCGCGCGATGGAAGAGTTCCTTGCCAAAGGTGGCAAGGTTCAGGAAGTCGAGGCCAACGTGGTGGCGGACCCGCCAAAGAAGCCTGATAACAAGTACGGCAGCCGGCCTATCTAAGCGCCTGCTACGTGCTTGCTGAAAAAGCCCGCCGTCGCTGCGGGCTTTTTCATGGGTGAAACAATAGAGACCTAAAAGCATCGCGGGCAAGCCTTGCTCCTACAGACTTGCGTCGTTCGAGCAGGTGACGACAATCCCGTAGGAGCAAGGTTTGCCCGCGATGACTATCTTGAGGACGCTACGAAATCGAGTTCCACCGCGCCAACAACGCTGGCAACTCGGTCAAGCTGCGAATCTCGGCATCGGGCACCTTGTCGGCTTCCCAGGCTTTACCGGTCGGGTTGAACCAGATCGCCCGCAACCCTGCCTGCTGAGCGCCGGCAATGTCATCGCCGGGATGATCGCCGATATGCACGGCGGCCTCAGCTGTTACATCGCCGCGTTTCAAGGCTTCGTGGAACAGCCGGGCATCAGGTTTGGCGATGCCGATATCCTCTGCGCACAAGATGAACTTGAAGTAATCCGCCAGCCCTAGGCGGCGCACATCCGCATTGCCGTTGGTGACCACGCCCAAGGCGTAGTGATTGGCCAGAATCTCCAGTGTCGGTTGCACCTCGGGGAAGATTTCCAGCTGATGTCGTGCGTGCAAAAACACTTCAAAGCCCTGATCGGCCAGCTCGCAGGCTTGTTCATGGGCGTAACCGGCTTCTTCCAGTGCGTGAAACAGCACCCGGCGGCGCAGGGCGCTGATGCGGTGCTTGAGGCTTGGTTCGTGGCTCAATACCCGCTCACGAATCGCCCACAAATGATCGACCGGCAAGGCACCGAGGTTCGGTGTGTGCTCGGCCAACCACTGGCGCAGCACTGCTTCAGCGCTGTCGATCACCGGGGCGGTGTCCCACAGGGTGTCGTCGAGGTCGAAGGTGATCAGTTGGATTGTCATTGCTCATCGCCTTTGATGCGTTTGGCCCGTGGATGGGCGCTGTCGTAGACCGAGGCCAGGTGCTGGAAGTCCAGGTGGGTGTAGATCTGCGTGGTTTTGATGTCCGCGTGGCCGAGTAATTCCTGTACCGCACGCAAGTCTTGCGAGGACTCCAGCAAGTGGCTGGCGAAGGAATGTCGCAACATGTGCGGGTGCAGGTTTTGCCCCAGTTCGCGCTCGCCGACGGCTTTGACCCGCGCCTGAACCGCCCGTGAGCCGAGGCGCCGGCCTTTCTGGCTGACGAATACCGCATCGTCCACCGGGTTCGCCATGGCGCGCAGCGGCAACCACAGTTCCAGGGCTTCGCGGGCCTTCTTGCCGACGGGTAGCACTCGGGTCTTGCTGCCCTTGCCGAGTACTTGCACCAGGCCGTCCGCCAGGTCGAGCTGTTCAAGGTTGAGCCCGGTCAGCTCCGACAGGCGTAAACCGGACGAGTAAAACAGCTCGAGAATCGCCTGGTCGCGGCGCGCCATGAAGTCGTCTTCCACGGCGCCATCGAGCAGTTGCAGCGCCCGGTCGGTGTCGAGGGTTTTCGGCAGGCGGCGCTCGCCCTTGGGGGGCGCCAGGCCGTTGGCCGGGTCGTGGTCGCAGAGGCCTTCGCGGTTCAGGTAGTGATAGAGCCCGCGTACCGCCGACAGCAGCCGCGCCAGGCTGCGCGAGGATTGTCCTTGCGAGTGCAGGCGAGCGATCAGGCTGCGCAGGCGCTGGATGTCCAGCGCGGTCCAGCTGCCGATGTTCTGTTTTTTGCAGTGCGCCAGGACCTTGTTCAGGTCGCGCCGATAGGCTTCCAGCGTGTGAGACGACACCTGACGCTCACTGCGCAGGTGCTCGCAGTAGGCGTCCAGTTGTCGTTCCATGGTCAGCGTACCGAGCGTAGGGAAGTGTTGACTCGAGGCAGTACGCGGCCCATGACTTCAGCGATGTAGCTTAAGAACAACGTGCCCACCGAGCTTTTGTAGTGCTGCGGATCGCGACTGGCGATCGCCAGGACACCGTGCAGGCCTTGATGGCTGATGGTGACTACCGCCGTCGAACCGATCTGCTTGCGCTGTTCTTCGCCAAACAGGAAGTCCAGCTCGTGTTCGCGCAGGCTGCCGCTGACGCTTTTGCCTTCCGACAACAAGCCGCCGATGGCCTTTTGCGCGTCGGCACTGGTCACCCAGCGGCCGACCGGCAAGGGCTCGTCGCTGAACAGGATCAGGCTGACAAAGGGCACCTGGAAATCCTGGCGCAGGCTGTCTTCGACGCTGATGACCACGTCGTCCAGACTGCTGGCGTCCATCAAGGCGAGCGTCAGTCGGCGGGTTTTGTCGAACAGCCGGTCGTTGTCGCGGGCGACGTCCATCAGTTGCGAGAGGCGATGGCGCATCTCGATGTTGCGTTCGCGCAGAATTTTCATCTGGCGTTCGACCAACGAGATGGTGTCGCCGCGCTGGTGCGGAATGCGCAGCGCCGGGAGCAGTTCTTCGTGCTCGACGAAGAAATCCGGATGAGCCTCCAGGTACGCGGCAATCGCCGCCGCCTCCAGGCTTTCGGAAGGGGATTCGTCGGGCTGTGGGGCTGGAACCTGAGGCTGATCAGTCATGTATTTCGCTCACTCAAAGACGCACTTGTCCTTCGTATACGCGTACTGCCGGGCCGGTCATCATCACCGGTTGGCCAGGACCTGCCCATTCAATGGACAAGCGCCCGCCAGGCAGGTCGATCAATAGCGGCGAATCCATCCACCCCTGGCTGATCGCGGCCACTGCGGCAGCGCAGGCCCCGGTCCCGCAGGCCTGGGTTTCCCCGGTGCCGCGCTCCCAGACGCGCAACTGCGCTCGGCTCCGGTCGATGACCTGGAGAAAACCGACATTGACCCGCGCCGGGAAGCGCGGGTGGTTTTCGATCTTCGGTCCCAGCTCATGCACCGGCGCGTTGTTGATGTCGCTGACCCGCACGACGGCGTGGGGATTGCCCATGGAGACCGCGGCCAGTTCGATAGTCTGGCCATCGACCTCGACCTGATAACTCAAGGCCTGAGCGGGCGCCTGGAACGGAATGTCTGCCGGCACCAGGCGCGGTGCACCCATGTTGACGCTGATCTGGCCGTCGTTGCGGATATCCAGTTCGATAATGCCGCTTTTGGTCTCGACGCGAATCTGCCGCTTGGCGGTCAGGCGCTTGTCCAGAACGAAGCGTGCGAAGCAGCGTGCACCGTTGCCGCATTGCTCGACTTCGGAACCGTCGGCGTTGAAGATCCGGTAACGGAAATCCACGTCCGGGTTGCTCGGCGCTTCGACGATCAGCAATTGGTCGAAACCGACACCGGTGTGCCGATCGCCCCATTGCTTGGCGTGCTTAGGCAGAATGTGCGCGTGCTGGCTGACCAGGTCGAGGACCATGAAGTCGTTGCCCAGGCCATGCATCTTGGTAAAACGCAGCAGCATGGGTTTACTCCGGCAGCAGGCTTTCGCCAGCAAACAACTCGGCTACCGTCTCGCGGCGACGCACTTCGATTGCCTGATCACCGTCCACCAGCACTTCAGCGGCGCGACCGCGAGTGTTGTAGTTGGAGCTCATGACAAACCCGTACGCACCGGCCGAATGCACGGCCAGCAAGTCGCCTTCTTCGAGTGCCAGCTGACGGTCCTTGGCGAGGAAGTCGCCGGTTTCGCAGATCGGCCCGACGATGTCGTAGGCGCGTGCCGGAGTTGCGCGCGGGCGCACGGCCGTGACGTCCATCCAGGCCTGATACAGCGCCGGGCGGATCAGGTCGTTCATGGCTGCGTCGACGATGGCGAAGTCTTTGTGCTCGGTGTGCTTGAGGTACTCGACCTCGGTCAGCAGCACGCCGGCGTTGGCGACGATGAAGCGGCCCGGCTCGAACACCAATGTCAGGTCGCGACCATCAATGCGTTCGCGTACGGCTTTGATGTAGTCGGCAGCCAATGGCGGCTCTTCATCGCGATAACGCACGCCCAAACCACCACCGAGGTCGATGTGGCGCAGGTAGATTCCGCAATCGCCCAGGCGATCGATCAGCGCCAGCAGGCGGTCGAGGGCATCGAGGAACGGTGGCAGGGTGGTCAGTTGCGAACCGATGTGGCAATCGACACCGACCACTTCCAGGTTAGGCAGTTGGGCGGCGCGGACGTACACGTCTTCGGCGTCGGCAATCGCGATGCCGAACTTGTTTTCCTTGAGACCGGTAGAAATGTACGGATGGGTGCCGGCATCGACGTCCGGGTTGACCCGCAGCGAGATCGGCGCGCGAACGCCAAGCTCGGCCGCGACGACTTGCAGGCGTTCGAGCTCGTCGGTGGATTCGACGTTGAAGCAGTGCACGCCGACTTCCAGGGCGCGACGCATGTCTTCACGGGTCTTGCCGACGCCCGAGAAAACGATCTTGTCGGGCTGGCCACCGGCGGCCAGAACACGTTCCAGCTCGCCACCGGAGACGATGTCGAAACCGGCGCCCAAACGCGCCAGGACATTCAGTACACCCAGGTTGGAGTTGGCCTTGACCGCAAAGCAGACCAGGTGCGGCGTACCGGCCAGCGCGTCGGCGAACGCCAGGTACTGGGCTTCGATGTGCGCGCGGGAGTAGACGTAGGTTGGTGTGCCAAAGCGTTCGGCGATGGCGGACAGGGCAACACCTTCCGCGAACAGCTCACCGTCACGGTAGTTAAAAGCGTCCATGATGTTCCCTTAGTAGGTGCTGGTACTGGTGCTGTGCTGGTGCGCTTTGGACTGCGACGACTTCGCCTGTTCTTCAGGCGATTTGCTGTCATCGGGCAGATACAGCGGCCCTTTTTGACCACAGGCAGTGACAAGGCAGGCAACCGCGACGAGCGCAGCAAGGGAAGAGATCAGGCGCTTCATGGCGAAATCCTTGAAAATGCGTTAATTGCGCCGGAGTATACCGGCCACCCGGCAGCTTGCCTATGCGATGGACCACCCGTCCGGCGGGCCTTTGCCTGGGCAGGCGATCAAGCGGCGCAAGGTGTGTCGATATTTTCTACTCTTGTCTGGTGCGTGGTCGGTATCCTTTGCAATCGCTGGGGCTCGGCCGTATCTTGCGGCGCTTGAGCGTGAGTAGACACTTTTTGAGGTTCCCGCAATGAGTTTGACTGAAGCCCGTTTCCACGATCTGGTCGATGCCACCCAGCAAACGCTGGAGGATATTTTCGATGACAGTGGCCTGGATGTTGATCTGGAAAGCTCGGCCGGTGTGCTCACCGTCAAGTTCGAAAGCGGCAGCCAGTTGATCTTCAGTCGCCAGGAGCCGCTGCGTCAGCTGTGGCTGGCGGCCGTGTCCGGCGGCTTCCACTTCGACTATGACGAAGAAAGCGAACGCTGGATGTGTGACAAGAGCGAAGAGCAGCTCGGCGAGATGCTTGAGCGCATTGTCGGCGAGCAGGCCGGCGCCAAGCTTGATTTCGAAGGGTTGTGATCTGGTGACTGAGGCAGCGCCCGTCCGACCGCCAAAGCCGCTGTACAGCAATGTCAGTGCGGCGGTGCCGTCGCCGTGTACCAGTGTCTGTCGGCTGGACGAGCAGAAAGTCTGCCTGGGTTGCTTTCGCCACGTCGAAGATATCCGCGAATGGCGCTCGGCGGACGATGATCGCCGCCGGGTGATTTGCGCCCAGGCCCAACAGCGCAAGAACTTATCCCCGCGCTAGTCCTCGTACTCGTAGGAGCCGAGCTTGCTCGCGATGGCGGCCTGACAGCCGGCCGATCTCTAGCAGGTGTACATATCCATTGCTGCGGTAACGGCCACTTAGGGTTTCGCCCTGACGGCGACTCCCTTTGGCAGACGCCCCAAAGGAAGCAAAGGTCTTCGCCCCAAGCGTCCGGCACCTCGCCTAGGCTCGGCGTTCCCTCACTCCGGTGTCCATCAGGGGGCATCGCCTACGGTCTGCTGCGCGACGACCTCCTCTCGATGTGTCCGGCTGCGCCGTACGGCGCTGCGCGCCCACCCCCTGATGAACACCTCCACTCGGCCTCCCGATAGGGGCGGGTGGATCAAGATCAGCAGCAACAGCACGGCGGCCTACCGGCCGGCCTGAGTGGGGGGGGTGGCCTGAGTGGTTGGTTGGTTGGTTGGTTGGGGGGGCGGCGGCTTGTATATTTTTTGAGCTGTGATAGTGTCCGGGTACGCCTCAACTCATCGAGGCCGGTGAAAACCCCGCCTATTTCTGGCGGGGTTTTGCTTTTGTCGTGCAGAAAAAAGGAGTCTGCCTTAATCATGACCGCACCTTCCATCATCCTTACCCGCCTGGACGTGCAACGTCTGGAGCGTTTGATCGACAGCCTGGATGACTCGCTGCCAGGTGTTATCGCGCTGCAAACCGAACTGGATCGCGCCGATACGCTGGTCGGTCACGATGAAGTGCCTGCCGATGTCGTGACCATGAACTCGCGTGTGCATTGCCGTGAAGAAAGCAGCGGCAAGGACTATCACCTGACCCTGGTTTATCCACAGGACGCCAATGCCGACGAAGGCCGGATTTCCATTCTGGCGCCGGTAGGCAGCGCATTGCTCGGTTTGAAGGTTGGCCAGCACATCGACTGGCCGGCACCGGGTGGCAAGACCTTGAAGCTGACCCTGCTTGAGGTTGAGTCGCAACCCAAGAATGGCGGCGACTGCGCGTTCTGACACGCCTCAGGCCTGTTCGAGCGCCTTGTTCAATGCGCGCTCCAGGTCTGCCTTGTAGCGCAGGTAAAGATTGCTCGAACCCTGACCATCACCGAGCAGGCCGGACAGGTCCAGGTCGGTGATGTAGCAGAGATAGTGTTGCGCCTCGCGACGCTGCCCGACGATCTCCTGCGCGACCACGGCAAATAGCTGGTCGCCATGCTCCAGCTCGGAAAACTCTCGCTGATTGCAATACAAGGTGACCTGGCCTTGCCCCGGTACGGCTTTGCCGACGATTGCCTGGACGTCGTAGAACGGCTTGTTCACCGGTGTCTGCGGCGCCGGGCGTGGCTCGACCCGGCGTGCACGATTAGTGCCCGATGGCAGCAGTTGGTAGTACAGGGTTTCCAGAACCGTCACCGGTTGGGCGGGGTCCATCGGCAACAGTGCGTCACGGCGAAACAGGATCGATTGCAGGAAACGTTGCAGTGGCACCAGCAGGCTTTGCTCGTCGTGATACGGCTGGCGCTGTTGCCACAGGGCATTGAATTCATCCAGCACGTACAACTCGGCGTGGGCATCGTTGATGCGGTAAAACACCTGAATGCAGTCGGGCTGGCCCATCGGCAGGATCAGCGCCAGGTCGTGGTCCACCAGTGCCATCGGGTCCAGTTGCAGCGGGCTGTAGCGGATCAGGTCCTGGTTCAGGTAATCGAGCAGTGCCGACGGGCTGGTCAGCGCGACATGATTGACCTGGCCGGGCACCAGTTCCAGTACGTGGTAATGCTGCTGGACCTGGATCAGGTAGCGATGATTGAGTTTGCTGAGCAGCAGGTTCTGCGCGGTATCGAGGACTTCTTCGACACGTTGGGCGATGAACTGCGCACGGTTATGGCAGAAGCAGCGCACGCGCAACCGGGGTTGTTGGGGCCCGCCCGGCAGGTTGTTCAGGTAATCGCGCAGACAATCGAGCAGGGCGTGGGCGCCGTCGTAGCGGCTGACCAGCACTTCGTTCCAGCTGTTGAGCGTGACCTGATCAAGGGTCAGCACCAGATTTTCGCGCACCCCGGCGTAGCTCAGCGAGTCTGTGCGCTCGGTGGTCATCAGGATGTTCAGGTCGCGGTGATGCTTGAGCGGGTCGACACCCACGTTCACCAGAATCAACACCTCGCTCGGCACGCTGGCATGCAGCAGTTGTTCTTCGCTGACGCTGGTCAGGGGCAGCGCGATAGCCTGTTGCAGGCTGCCCAGCAGATTGAACAGCTCGAACTCGCTCAGGTCGCTGCTGCCGGGGTGCAAGGCCAGGCGCGTGCTGCTGTCGATCACGCCGTTACGGTGGCACCAGGTCAGGAGTTCCAGCAGTTCGCGACAGCGCTTGATCGGCGCGAAATGTTCCCACTCCAGATTGCCCAGGTTGCCGTTGTACAAACCCCAGTGGCTCTGCCCAGGCTCTTTCTTGTTTGCTGACTGGACGAGGGTCAGTGTGTCTTCGGCAAGATCCGGTGCGATCCCGGGGTTGATGAACTCGATCTTGTCGGCCTTGCGTTCGAAGGCGGCATACAGCCTGCGACCCAGTACATTGAGGTCGCGCTTGTTGATCAGGCTGACGCTCTGCTCGGTACGGGCGAACTGGGTCAGGAAGCGGTAGCTGTAGTTGAGTTCATTCACCAGGGCCCGGCGTTCGGCGCTGACCTGACGGACCTTCCATTGGCTGCGGCTGTCGAGCATTGCCAGTTGCCGCTGATCCCAGCCCCATTCCTCAGCCAGCCGCTCCAGCAGCAGGCGCTGCCAGCTTTTGTTGCGCTGGCCGCTGTTGCCGGTCAGCTTGCGGTTGACCTTGAGGTACAAGGCGCGCCGAACCAGCTCCAGCCGTTCCGGCTCGCCTCGGGCCGTGAGGTATTCCTCAATGCGCCGGTAGACCACGATGTACGGGTCGAGCTCATCCAGATCGAGACGGTTGGCGAACACGGCTTGCTTGAAGCGCAGGCTCAGGCATTTGACGTTCGGGTGTTCGCTGGCGTAGACCTCGGTCAGCAGCAGCTTGAGCACCGATTTGTAGGGTGACTCGATACCTTTGAACAACTGCCAGAGCCCGGCGCCGATGAATTCGCCGGGCGGAATCTGCGCCAGGTGGCCGAGATCGAGGGTTTCATCGGCGCGGATAAAGCGTTTGGACAGCAATGTATGGGTGTACTGGTCGTAGCCGGTCTCTTCGTACACCGGCACCAGCCACCAGATCGGCGTGCGCCCCGCGAGCCAGATGGCGGTGCGATAGAACTCATCGAGCAGCAAGTAATGCTGGGTGGTGCCGCAGTCGTCGGAGCTCAATTGGGTGTCGCGTTCGCCGCGGACGAAACGTTGCGGGTCGATCAGAAAGAAATGCGCCTCGGCGCCCTGGCTGGCGGCCCAGATTTCGAGCAGTTGGCATTTTTTACGCAGTTCGGCGAGTTCGCTTTCGCTCAGGTCCGGGGCGTGGCAAACCCACACGTCCATGTCACTTTGATCGGCCTGGGCGAGGGTGCCGAGGCTGCCCATCAGGAACAGACCCTGAATCGGCCGCGGCGGATTGCCGTGGCGGGGCTTGTAGGAGAAGGAGCGGGTCAGGCGTTGCGCTTCGGCGAGCGCCGTGGCGTCAGGTTCGAAATTCGACAGCCCGGCCGGCGTGCTGCCCGAGACGTAACCTGGCAACAGCGGGTGATTAACATGGAAGAACAGCGGCAGCAGGGTCAAAACCCCTTGCTGGCGGGGTGACAACCCTTCCATGGCTCGGGCCAGTCGGCCGTCATTGAGCTTCAGAAAGCGCGCACGCAACTGGCTGAGAACCTTGCGATCGATTCCTTCGTCCAGATCAGGGCGGATTTCATGGGTGCGGGTCATGTCAGCTCAAACCGGCTCGCAGTGCTCGAACGTGGGAAGGTCTCAGGGCGATGGGCAGTTTACAGCCTGATGCTCAGGACTTTTAAGCTGAATTTTGGTTTCTGGCGTCAAATTTCTATCGATGAGCGACAGTCTGCCCGCGGAAATCCCGTAGCAGGGGTTCCCGTGGGCGATACGGCAGCGGTTATGCGGTTTCTTGGACAGACAGAATGGTCAGAACGGTCTGAATATTCTGTGCGGCGTCACGGCCCAGGCTGGTCAGATAACCGCCATCGGGCTGGGTGATCAACTCTTTGTCGAACAGGCGTTGTGCGGCGGCAATGGCTTTCGGGGCAGCGGTCTGATGAATTTTCAAACCTTCCTGGGAACTGTCCAGGTTGAAGAGTGCAAGGATTTCCAGTTCGGCAACCAGCTCAGGGGTAAGCGACATAAGGACTCCAGACTTTCTAGGAATAGACGACAGCGCCCCTAAGGTGAACGCACTCGGGCGAGCTGTCCAGTGTTGCCTTAGAGCTTTTCGTTGCAGGCAGTTGAACGAGCTTGCAGGCGCAGTACCCGTGGCGAGGGAGCTTGCTCCCGTTGGGCTGCGAAGCTGCCCTAAACCCTGCAACCACATTTTACCAGTTGCACTGTATCCAGAGGTTTTGCGATTGCTGCGCAATCGAGCGGGAGCAAGCTCCCTCGCCACAATGAGAGCCGTGCCCGCGCGATAGGGGTTTAGTTCTTTTCTGGCGGCAACTCTGGCAGTGCGCGCAGCGCGGCTTCATACCACTCGGTATTGAACGCGCGGTCTTCTTCGAGGAGTGCGTCAATTTCAATGGCCAGAACATGAGCCATCAATTGCAGGATTTCTTCACGCTCGTAACCGACCAGGGTCAGTTTGTTGAACGTCGCCTTGGCTGCTGGCGGGTTGTCGCTTTCGATCTGGTTTTCGATGGCTTCGATCAGGGTGGTTTCGGCGAATTCTTCTTCGTCGTTGTCGATATCGCTAGGCTCGCTCATGGCAGGCTCCAAAAGGAAAGGTCGCCAGTTTACCTGCATTCAGCCGTGTGATGCTGCTGGCGAGAGTGCTCCCGACGTTCTATAACAGTGGCTGCCAACCCCCTGCACGGCCTGGAGGCTATGTGATGCTCAAGCTTTATGGATTTTCCGTCAGCAACTACTACAACATGGTCAAGCATGCGTTGCTGGAGAAGGGCCTGCCCTTTGAGGAAGTCGCGTTTTACGCCGGTCAAAGCCCTGAGGCGCTGGCCATCAGCCCGCGCGGCAAGGTTCCGGTGTTGGGTGTCGAACAAGGGTTCATCAACGAGACCAGCGTGATTCTTCAGTACCTCGAAGACACTCAATCGGGTCCTGCGCTGCTGCCCAAAACACCGTTCGAGCGGGCTCAGGTTCTGGCGCTGGCCAAGGAAATCGAGTTGTACATCGAACTACCGGCTCGCGCCTGTTTCCCTGAGGCCTTTTTCGGTATGACGGTGCCGGAAGCGATCAAGGAAAAAGCCAGGGCCGAGCTGCTGCTGGGGATTGCGTCACTGGGGCGTCACGGCAAGTTCGCGCCGTACGTCGCGGGCGCAACCCTGAGCGTGGCGGACCTGTACTTCCTGTACGGCGTCAGCATCGCCTGCGCGGTTGGTAAAAAGCTCTTCGATCTGGATTTGCTGGCCGAGTTGCCAGCCGCCAAGGCGTTGCTTGAGCAATTGGAGCAGACACCGCATGCAAAGCGCATTGCGGCAGACAAGGAAGCGGCGATGCCAGGGTTTTTGGCGATGATCAGCGCCAAGAAGTAAGTTTGTAGCGTTCTTCAGGACGCAATCGCGGGCAAGCCTTGCTCCTACGGATTCGTGTCGTTCGCGTGTTTGCGATATGACATAAATCCTGTAGGAGCAAGGCTTGCCCGCGATGCTTTTAGCGATTTAGCGGCTGGCCAACAGCGCCTGACCGCGAACCACAGCGGCCTTCACCTGCGCCGGCGCGGTGCCGCCGATGTGGTTACGGGCATTCACCGAGCCTTCCAGGGTCAGGACGGCAAACACGTCCTGTTCGATCTGGTCGCTGAACTTGCGCAGTTCTTCCAGGCTCATCTCTGCCAGATCCTTGCCGGTTTCCACGCCGTACTTCACCGCGTGACCGACGATTTCGTGACAGTCACGGAACGGCAGGCCGCGGCGCACCAGATAATCCGCCAGGTCGGTAGCCGTGGAGAAACCGCGAAGTGCGGCTTCACGCATGATGGCGTGCTTTGGCTTGATCGCCGGGATCATGTCGGCAAAGGCCCGCAGTGAGTCGCGCAAGGTGTCGGCGGCGTCGAACAGCGGCTCTTTATCTTCCTGGTTGTCCTTGTTGTAGGCCAATGGTTGGCCCTTCATCAATGTCAGCAGGCCCATCAGCGCGCCGAACACCCGGCCGCTTTTACCGCGCACCAGTTCCGGGACGTCGGGGTTTTTCTTTTGCGGCATGATTGAGCTGCCGGTGCAGAAACGATCAGGCAGATCGATGAACTGGAACTGCGCGCTGGTCCACAGCACCAGCTCTTCGGAGAAGCGCGACAGGTGCATCATCGCGATGCTCGCAGCGGAGCAGAACTCGATGGCGAAGTCGCGATCCGAGACGTTGTCCAGCGAGTTGCCGCCAACAGCGTCGAAGCCCAGCAGTTGGGCGGTCAGCTCGCGGTCGATCGGGTAGGTAGTGCCGGCCAGTGCGGCGCTGCCGAGCGGCATGCGGTTGGTGCGCTTGCGGCAATCGACCAGGCGCTCGTAGTCGCGGCTGAGCATTTCGAACCAGGCCAGCATGTGATGACCGAAGGTCACGGGCTGTGCAGTTTGCAGGTGGGTGAAGCCGGGCATGATGGTGCCGGATTCGCGCTCTGCCTGTTCCAGAAGGCCTTTTTGCAGGCGGGTGATTTCGCCCAGGATCAGATCGATCTCGTCACGCAGCCACAGGCGGATATCGGTCGCTACCTGGTCGTTGCGGCTGCGGCCGGTGTGCAGCTTCTTGCCGGTAACGCCGATGCGGTCGGTCAGGCGCGCCTCGATGTTCATGTGCACGTCTTCAAGGTCGATGCGCCAGTCGAAGGTGCCGGCCTCGATTTCGCTCTGGATGGTCTTCAGGCCGTCGATGATGCTGTCGCGTTCGGCATCGGTCAGTACGCCGACCTTGGCCAGCATGGTGGCGTGGGCTACGGAGCCCATGATGTCGTGACGATAGAGGCGCTGGTCGAAAGTGACGGAGGCGGTGAAGCGGGCGACGAAGGCGTCGACGGGCTCACTGAAGCGGCCGCCCCAGGACTGATTGGTCTTGTCAGTGCTCATGAATTCGCTCGTGATCGGCTGAAGGAAAATGGCGTTAAAACCTGCGGTGGATAATAACAGGGTTGCCAATCCTGTCGGTGACACTGGTCGCTACGTTTTTTTCTTATTTGACCGACCATACTCAATTGAGTCGCTGCCGTGTTTACGCAACGATATTTTTCAAATGAGCACTGTCGTCGCGGCAAGCGTCTACAGTTGGACGTGAGGGTCAGCGCAATTGTCGATCATGTGCTGAGTCTCATCGAAGCGTGCGACGTCAGTGTCGAAGCCGACTATATAGAGAAGAGGGGTGTTCATATTGTGTAGCAGCAATCCCTACGGTGACGCCACGTCGCGGCTGGCTTCGAATGGAACTGCGCAGGCACCGATAAATATTGCAACCCGACGTACGGCACTTTTTGGCGCTCGCGCTAGTCTTAGCGTGGATCGCGGTGACGGATGTCACTTCACCTGTCTACGCTATCCTTGTGCGAGACTCACGCAGGAATCCAGCGCAATATGAATGTCCTGATCGTTGATGACGAACCCCAAGCCCGCGAGCGCCTGAGCCGTATGGTCGGCGAACTCGAGGGTTACAGTGTCCTGGAGCCCAGCGCCACCAATGGCGATGAGGCATTGACCCTGATCGACAGCCTGAAGCCCGATATCGTGCTGCTCGACATCCGCATGCCTGGCCTCGACGGTTTACAAGTCGCCGCAAGGTTGTGTGAACGCGAGACGCCACCGGCGGTGGTGTTTTGTACGGCCCAGGATGAATTTGCCCTGGATGCCCTGCAAGCCAGCGCGGTGGGCTATCTGGCAAAACCGGTACGTTCGGAGCAGCTGCTCGACGCCTTGAAAAAAGCCGAGCGCCCCAACCGCGTCCAGCTCGCGGCGCTGACTCGGCCGGCGGCAGAAACCGGCAGTGGCCCACGCAGCCATATCAGTGCGCGAACCCGCAAAGGCATCGAACTGATCCCGTTGGCTCAAGTGGTCTATTTCATTGCCGACCACAAATACGTGACCTTGCGCCACGAAAGTGGCGAGGTTCTGCTGGACGAGCCGTTGAAAGCCCTTGAAGACGAATTTGGCGACCGGTTCGTACGTATTCACCGCAATGCACTGGTAGCCCGCGAACGTATCGAACGGCTGCAGCGCACGCCACTTGGGCATTTCCAGCTCTTTCTCAAAGGCCTCAACGGTGATGCGCTGATTGTCAGCCGACGTCATGTCGCGGGTGTGCGCAAGATGATGCAACAGCTTTAGTCCGCTGTTCGCGCACGGATTTCACTCTCCTTTACCGGATAGGTGAGGCCAGGGAGGCTGCGCTGTTTCTGATACAAGTCAAAGCGGATTTGGCTGAGCTGTTATTATCCGCTGTATCTATTCAGTACGGATTGATCCATGTCCCCTCGCGAAATCCGCATCGCTACCCGCAAAAGTGCCTTGGCCTTGTGGCAGGCCGAATACGTCAAAGCTCGTCTGGAACAGGCCCACCCGGGTCTGGTCGTGACGCTGGTGCCTATGGTCAGCCGCGGCGACAAGCTGCTCGATTCACCGCTGTCGAAAATCGGCGGCAAGGGCCTGTTCGTCAAAGAACTGGAAACCGCGCTGCTCGAAAACGAAGCCGACATTGCCGTGCACTCGATGAAAGACGTGCCGATGGACTTCCCTGAAGGCCTAGGCCTGTTTTGCATCTGCGAACGCGAAGATCCACGTGACGCCTTTGTTTCCAACACCTATGCAAGCCTCGACGAGTTGCCTCAGGGCAGCGTGGTCGGCACCTCCAGCCTGCGTCGCCAGGCACAACTGCTGACCCGCCGGCCGGACCTGCAAATCCGCTTTCTGCGGGGCAACGTCAACACTCGGCTGGCCAAGCTCGACGCCGGTGAGTACGACGCGATCATCCTCGCGGCGGCCGGTTTGATTCGGCTGGGCTTTGAAGATCGCATCAGCTCTTCGATCAGTGTCGATGACAGTCTTCCAGCAGGTGGCCAGGGTGCTGTCGGTATCGAATGCCGCAGCGCCGACACTGACATTCATGCCCTGCTTGCCCCTCTGCATCACCAGGACACCGCCACGCGGGTCACTGCCGAACGTGCGCTGAACAAGCACTTGAACGGCGGCTGTCAGGTGCCGATCGCGTGCTACGCGGTGCTCGAAGGCGAGCAGATCTGGCTGCGCGGCCTGGTGGGTGATCCGAAGGGGGGGCTGCTGCTCCGTGCCGAGGGTCGTGCGCCACGCAGCGATGCCGCAGCCTTGGGTGTGCAAGTTGCCGAAGACCTTCTTGGCCAGGGCGCCAACGACATTCTGAAGTCGGTCTATGGCGAGGTAGGTCACGAGTGACGGGGTGGCGCCTGCTGTTGACGCGTCCCGTGGATGATTCGGCGATGCTGACCGATATTCTTGCCGAAAAGGGGATTTTCAGCAGCAGCTTGCCGCTTTTGGAGATAGAGCCGATTCCTGTCTCTGAGACAATGCGCGAGGTGATTCAGGGTATGGATCGCTATTGTGCGGTCATCGTGGTCAGTAAGCCGGCCGCCCGAATCGGTGTGGATCTGCTTGATCGGTACTGCTCGCAATCACTGCGCTTGAAATGGTTCAGCGTGGGCGCGGCGACCGCGCAGATCCTCCAGGATCATGGGTTGGATGTCAGCTTCCCGGTGGAGGGCGATGACAGCGAAGCATTGCTTGAACTGACTCCGTTGCGCGAGGCTATCGCCCGGCCCGATGCTCGTGTGTTGATCATGCGCGGCGAGGGTGGACGTGAACTGCTCGCAGAGCGTTTGCGTGAGCAAGGTGCTAGTGTCGATTATCTGGAGTTGTACCGTCGCGGCTTGCCGCGCTATGCCGAGGGGGTATTGCCTGAGCGGATTCAAGCGGAACGCTTGAACGGTGTAGTGGTCAGCAGTGGGCAGGGATTTGAGCACCTGCGCCAATTGGCGGGCAGTGCCTGGCCTGAGTTGGCGCGGTTGCCTTTGTTTGTTCCAAGCCCTCGGGTGGCCGAGATGGCGCTGGCTGCCGGCGCCCAAACAGTTGTGGATTGTCGTGGCGCCAGTGCCGCGGCTTTGCTAACGGCGTTGCGGGAAACCCGGCCCGTTCTCTAATGCAAAGGATGGATACGTGAGCGAAACAGCCTTGCCAAAAGATAACGTCCAGCCAGCGCTCGATGCGTCGGTTGAAACTGTAAAGAGCCCTGAGCCGCGCCGTGGCTCAGGGCTGGTGATCCTGGCAATGTTGCTGGGTGCCGCGGGGGTTGCCGCTGGCGGTTGGGGGATCTGGCAGGTGCGTAGCCTGCAAGCCAACAACCAGCAACAATTGGGGCAATTGCAGGCCCTGAACGATCAAGCACAAAGCCTCAAGCTCAATGAGCAGCGTCTGTCAGCCCGGCTTGAGCAATTACCGCCAGCCAATGAACTGGAAGACCGACGACGCCTGGTGATCCAGTTGCAGGGCGACCAGCAGCGCTTGAATCAGCGTCTGGAAACGGTTCTGGGCGCCAGCCGCAAGGATTGGCGCTTGGCCGAGGCCGAGCACCTGCTGCGTCTGGCCAGTTTGCGTCTGTCTGCCTTGCAGGACATCGGCAGCGCTCAGGCACTGGTGCAAGGTGCCGATGAAATCCTTCGCGAGCAGAATGATCCGGGCTCTTTCGCCGCCCGCGAGCAGATTGCGAAAAGTCTTGCTGCGCTGCGCAGTACCGAGCAACCGGATCGCACCGGGTTGTTCCTGCAACTGGGTGCCTTGCGTGATCAGGTGGCTGAACTCAGCGAACTCGCCCCGGAGTTTCATGAGCGCGATTCGCTCTCGGCCCTGACCTCCGATGGCGATGGCGCCAGTCGCTGGGCGCAATGGTGGGACCAGATTTCGCGCTACATTCGCATCGATTTCAATGCCGATAAAAACATTCGTCCATTGCTCGCCGGGCAAAGCCTGACTCAGGTCCGTCTGGCACTGAGCCTGGCGCTTGAGCAAGCGCAATGGGCCGCGCTCAACGGCCAGGCGCCGGTGTATACCCAGGCGCTGACCGAGGCGCGGGATGTGCTCAAAGGCAGCTTCAATCAGGACAACCCGCAAAGCAAAGTGATGCTCGAACAGGTTGCCGAGTTGAGCAAACAACCGGTAACGGTCATCACGCCTGACCTGGCAACCACCCTGAGCACGGTGCAGGCGTATCTGGAGCGGCGTAACGTCAGTGCCGAGGACTCGGTGAAACCTGCCGCGAGCACTACGCCGGTGACCAGCCCATGAAGCGACTTTATGTGATTGTGTTTTTGCTCATCGCCGCCGCCGGGGCGTTGGGACTGGCCATCGCCCAGCACTCGGGTTACGTGCTGATCGCCTACAAGACCTTCCGCTACGAATCGAGCCTGTGGGCGACGTTGGCGCTGGTGGCGGTGATCTGGCTGGTGCTATGGGGCATCAAGATGCTGATCGAGTTGGTGGCCACTTCCAGCGGTGTAGTCAATCCCTGGTCGAACCGCAACCGCAGTCGTCGTGTGCAAGTGGCGATCGAGCATGGCCAGCTGGACCTGGCTGAAGGTCGTTGGGCCAGCGCTCAGCGTCACTTGTCTCGCGCTGCTGAAGCCGAGCGCCAGCCGCTGCTCTACTACCTGGGGGCTGCGCGAGCGGCGAACGAGCAGGGTCGCTATGACGAAAGCGACAGCTTGCTGGAGCGTGCGCTGGAGCGTCAGCCTCAGGCCGAGTTGGCGATTGCCTTGAGTCACGCGCAGTTGCAGACCGATCGTGGCGATACCGACGGTGCGCTGACAACTCTTCAGGCCATGCACGAGCGTCATCCTCACAGCGTTCAGGTCTTGCGTCAGTTGCAACGTTTGCATCAACAGCGTGGCGACTGGTCGGCGGTCATTCGCCTGTTACCGGAATTGCGCAAGGACAAGGTTCTGCCGGCCAGCGAGCTGGCAGAGCTGGAGCGTCGTGCCTGGGGTGAAAACCTCACCCTGGCAGCTCGCCGGGAGGAAGACGGTACGGTTGGATTACAGGCACTCAATCGCGCCTGGCAACAGCTGACTTCCGCTCAGCGCCAAGAACCGCAACTGGTGCTGGCCTATGCCGAACAGTTGCGACAACTGGGGGCTGAGGTCGAGGCAGAAGAGGTTTTGCGCGGGGCGCTCAAACGTAAATATGACAGCCATCTGGCGCGGCTGTATGGCTTGCTGCGTGGCAGCGATCCGGCGCGGCAACTGCACGTGGCCGAGGGTTGGTTGAAGGACCATCCTGGCGACCCAAGCTTGCTGCTGACCCTGGGGCGGTTGTGTTTGCAAAGCAGCCTGTGGGGTAAGGCACGGGACTATCTGGAAAGCAGCTTGCGGGTTCAGCGCAACCCCGAGGCCTGTGCCGAGCTCGCACGTCTGCTGGCTCAGTTGGGTGACACCGAGCGCAGCAATCAGCTCTTCCAGGAAGGCCTGGGGTTGCTGGACAAGCGCCTGCTGGCTTCGCCTTTGCCGGTGCCCGCCCGTGCGTAAGGTGCTGGACGACCGGGTCGCCCGAACGGGCGCCCCGGCGTTTGAATACCGTAAAATTCTTCCTCGTCATGCCGGGTATAGGCAGCGTCTTACAAGGGACTACATTTGATCCTGTCTCTTCTGTCGGGATTTCCCTACATCTTTGGCGAAGTCTCCGCACTGCCTTGCCTTGAAAGGCCAGAGGGCTTTCCTCTACCGTAACTGCCTGTCTCTTCTGTTACGGATAAGCCATGTCTTTGGCCTGCACACGTTCCTTGTTTTTCATGGCTTTCATAGCGGGCGCCCTGGCCTTGGGCGCTTCGTACTATCTGGAGTTCTCTATCGGGCTCAAGCCGTGCGGGCTGTGCCTGTTGCAGCGGCTTTTTCTCGTCCTGTTCACGATGGTCTGCCTGATCGCCGCGCTGCACGGGCCCAGGCGCCTGGGCTGTTTACTTTATTGGCTGCTCGGTCTGTTCTGCAGCCTGGCGGGAATGGTGGCAGCGTGGCGCCAGGTGGTATTGCAAAGTGATTCGGTTCAACACGTGTCGGGGTGCTCTCCCGGTCTGGAAGGCCTGTTCACCGACATGTCCTGGCTGTGTGTTGTGGAGAGGGTTTTCAGCGGAACGGCTGACTGCGCGGAAATTTCCTGGACGCTGTTCGACCTGAGTATTCCGGAATGGAGTCTGTTGTTTTTTGTCGGAGTGACGATTCTCGGGGCTTACCAGATCGTGCGGCTGGTCTGGTATGCGTATCAGCGACCGCCCAGCGGCGAGTCGTCGCACCGGGGCAGGGCGGTTGATTAAACACTTGTATGAACTTTATCTCCTGCGTACCTTGAAGCTGTTGGCGTGCGGGCATAATCTGGCCCGCACGTATCATTGGAATTGTTGCTCGATGGTGCTCAGCCTGGCCAAATCTTGATTTTCAAGTCTTGCGGCGAGTGCGGGCGGCATTACCCATAAGGGAAGAGAGATCACCATGCTCGAAAGTTGTCAGAATGCTCAGGAACGCTGGGGTGGAGTGCATCTGCTGATCGATCGTTGGTTGCAGGAGCGTCACGAACTGGTTCGAGCCTATGATGCTCTCGGCGCCAAGCCTGAGACTCTGGGCGAAAACCGCAAGCCGTTGCAGGAGTTCTGTGGTGTCCTGGTCGATTACGTCTCTGCCGGCCACTTCGAAATCTACGAACAACTGACGGGCGAAGCCAAGGCGTTCGGTGATACACGCGGGCTTGAATTGGCTGAAACCATTTACCCGCGCATCGACGTGATCACCGAGAAGCTGCTGGCGTTCAACGATCTTTGCGATGCAGGCAAGTGCGTTGCCGAGAAATTCCAGGAGCTTGGCGGTCTGTTGCACGAGCGCTTCGAACTGGAAGATTGCCTGATCGAAGTGCTGCACACGGCCCACAAGGAAGAAACTCCAGAGCAAGCCTGAGTTTCTCCTCGATATAAACGATCCCTGAAACGGTGCGCACTGCGCACCGTTTTTCGTTTGGGCGATTGCTCAGCCCGTCGCGCCAAGCAGTTCGATTTCAAACACCAGCGGCGTGAACGGTGCAATCAGGTCCCCCGCGCCATCGGCGCCGTAGGCTTGCGCGGATGGAATCACCAGGCGCCATTTCGCACCCACCGGCATCTGTTGCAACGCACTGCGCCAGCCACTGATCACGCTGTCGAGGCTGAACCATTGCGCCTGGTTGTTCTGATCGAACACCGTGCCATCGGGCAGCTTGCCAATGTAGCGAACCTGCACCTTGCCATTGGGTCCGGCCTTGGCGCCGCTGCCCGCGACCAGTTCGGTCAGGAGGATGCCATCCGCCAATTCGCGAACCCCTGGTTTTGCCTTCTCGGCCGTCAGGAAACGTTGCTCCTTGTCCAAGGCAACTTCGCTTTGCGGCACGGCGGGTTGCTCGGCCATTTGTGCTTCGTGCTCGGCGAGAATCTGCTCGATTTGCTGATCCTTCAGCGCCAGTGGCTTGCCTTGATAGGCTTGTTGCAATCCCTCCACCAGTGCCTGGATTTGCAGATCGGGAGCCTCCAGCCGCAGACGTTCACCCAGACTGGCACCGAGGCTGTAGGCGAGATCATGGGCGTCGGTTTCCGTGGCTTTTTCTGCGGCTTGAGCCATTGAAAAAAACACGCACAAGGGTAAAAAAAGGTAACGCGACATGGGCACTCTCCAGCCTGAGATGGGGAGGATTATGCCAGTGAGAATGCTGTGACCGGTGAACTGCTTTTAAGTGTGCGCAGAACATTTTCAAATCGCTGCAACGCCCGGCACTCGATACTGTCAACATGCCCTAGCGGCGGTAGCAGCAGAGGTCTAGTATGAGCCGCACTCACGTCAGCCAGGAGGTAAACCATGTCGGCCAATAAGAAGCCTGTAAATACTCCGTTGCACTTACTCCATCAGCTCTCGGGCAGCTTGCTCGAGCATTTGGAAAACGCTTGTTCCCAAGCCTTGGCTGATGCTGAAAAACTGCTCGCCAAACTGGAAAAGCAGCGCGGAAAAGCACAGGAAAAACTGCACAAATCTCGCACCAAATTGCAGGACGCTGCGGCGGCCGGCAAAGCCAAGGCACAAGCCAAGGCCAAAGATGCGGTTCAAGAACTTGAAGACCTGCTGGACGCGCTCAAGGAGCGTCAGTCCGAGACTCGCAGCTACATTCTGCAACTCAAGCGCGATGCCCAGGAAAGCCTGAAACTGGCCCAGGGTATTGGTCGCGTGAAAGAGGCTGTCGGCAAAACGCTGACCCTGCGTTCGGCCAAGCCAGCCGCCGCTGCTGGCACCACGAAAAAACCGGCTGCCAAACCGGTAGCTGCCAAGGCGCCGGCCAAGGCTCCAGCGAAAGTCGCCGCCAAACCTGCAGCGAAAAAACCAGTCGCTGCCAGTGCTGCCAAACCGGCTGCCAAACCGACCGCTGCCAAACCAGCTGCCGCTAAACCAGCAGCCAAACCGGCTGCTAAAACTGCCGCCGCCAAACCTGCCGTAGCGAAAACTGCCGCAGCGAAACCAGCTGCAAAAACTGCTGCTAAACCAGCAGCCAAAACCGCTGCGGTGAAACCTGCCGCCAAGCCAGTTGCTAAACCGGTTGCTGCAAAACCTGCCGCCAAGCCAGCGACCAAAACCGCAGCTGCCAAAGCGCCGGCCAAGCCCGCAGCTAAACCCGCCGTCGCTGCCAAGCCAGCAACGTCCAGCGCTGCCAAACCGGCTGCTGCGAAACCTGCAACGTCTGCTGCCAAACCAGCAGCCAAGCCGACGGTGAAAAAGCCAGTCGTGGCCAAACCTGCTGCCGCTAAACCAGTCGCTGCAAAACCGGCAACCGCACCAGCGGCTGCCAAGCCTGCGACGCCTGCACCGGCGGCTTCACCTGCTCCATCCACGAGCACGCCAGCCGCTTCGCCTGTACCGGCAGCGGCAGTAAGCACTACCAACACCCCGACCAGCGCTTCCTAAGTGCCGGTCACTGCGACGCGCAGCTGATTCAGCGCGTCGCGGTTCAGGTTGGCGGCGCTCGCCGCCAACCCTTCCAGCCACACGGCCAGGTCTTTGGCTTGACCCTGCGGCCATGCTTGCGCCGCATTTTCCAGACGTGACAACAGTTGCCGTTCGGCTTCCAGCTCCAGCGCTTTGACTTGCGTGCGTAACGTATTCAGTTCCTCGTCGTCGAGGGCAGCGGCTTTCCATTGCGTGCGCAGTTGTCGAAGCGGTTGCACGACTTCCGCATGCCATGGCCCGGCCAGGTGCTGGAGGTGTTGCAGGCGTTGTGCATTGCATCTCACGCCGCGCTGTCCGAGCCAGGCGGCGCACAACAACAGGCAAACGTCGGCGCCGGCTGCTTGCAGCTTCAGGCAGGCGTCCTCAACACCCGGTCGGGTGTAGAGGGTCAGGGAAAAGCTCCACAGGTCAGAGGACATAGTGCTACTCGCGCCAGTTGCGAGCGAAGCTGGTAGACTCCGCCGCCATTATGATTCGACTTCAGAACCTGACTTTACAACGTGGCCCGCAACGTCTGCTAGAAGACGCCGAGCTGACCCTGCACGCCGGTCACAAAGCCGGCCTGATCGGTGCCAACGGCGCCGGCAAATCCAGCCTGTTCGCCTTGATCCGGGGCGAACTGCACCCGGACTCGGGTGACTGCTTCCTGCCGGCCGACTGGCACATCGCCCACATGCGCCAGGAGATCGAGACGCTCGAACGCCTGGCGGTCGACTACGTGCTCGATGGCGACCTGCGCCTGCGTGAGGTGCAACGCGACCTTGCCGCCGCCGAAGCCGCCCATGACGGCGCCGCACAGGCGCGTCTGCATGCAGAGCTCGACAGCGCCGACGGGTACACCGCCGATGCCCGGGCGCGCAAGTTGCTTGCGGGTCTGGGGTTCACCAACGAACAGATGGATCGTCAGGTCGGAGATTTCTCCGGTGGCTGGCGGATGCGCCTGAACCTGGCGCAGGCGCTGATGTGCCCGTCGGACCTGTTGCTGCTCGACGAACCGACCAACCACTTGGACCTCGACGCCATTATCTGGCTGGAAGAGTGGCTCAAGAGCTACCCCGGCACCTTGCTGCTGATTTCCCACGACCGCGATTTCCTCGACGCCGTGGTCGATCATGTGGCTCACGTCGACCAGCGCAAGATTACCCTCTATCGCGGTGGCTACTCGGCGTTTGAGCGTGCCCGTGCCGAACGTCTGGCCCAGCAACAACAGGCCTACGAGAAGCAACAGGCGCAACGTGCGCACATGGAAAGCTACATCGCCCGCTTCAAGGCCCAGGCCACCAAGGCCCGTCAGGCCCAGAGCCGGATCAAGGCGCTGGAGCGGATGGAAGAGTTGTCCGCCGCCCACGTCGATTCGCCGTTCGACTTTGTCTTCCGCGAGTCGGTGAAGATTTCCAGCCCGTTGATCGACCTCTCCGACGCCCGTCTGGGTTATGGCGAGCGAGCGGTGCTGGAAAAGGTCAAGCTGCAACTGATTCCTGGCGCACGGATCGGTTTGCTCGGCCCCAACGGTGCTGGTAAATCGACCCTGATCAAAAACCTTGCCGGTGAACTCGAGCCGTTGTCCGGCCGCTTGACCCGTGGCGAAAACACTGTGGTCGGCTACTTTGCCCAGCATCAGCTGGATTCGCTGGATTCCAAGGCCAGCCCGTTGCTGCATTTGCAGCGTCTGGCGCCGACTGAACGCGAGCAGACCCTGCGCGACTTCCTCGGCGGTTTCGACTTCCGCGGTGCGCGGATCGACGAGCCGGTGCTGAATTTCTCCGGTGGTGAAAAGGCCCGTCTGGCACTGGCGTTGATCGCCTGGGGCCGGCCAAACCTGTTGCTGCTCGACGAACCGACCAACCACCTGGACCTGGAAATGCGCCTGGCGCTGACCATGGCCCTGCAGGAATTCAGTGGCGCAGTGCTGGTGGTCTCCCACGATCGTCATTTGCTCAAAAGCACCACGGATAACTTCTTCCTGGTGGCCGACGGCAAGGTCGAAGAGTTCGACGGCGATCTGGAAGACTACGCCCGTTGGCTGGTCGATTATCGCCAGCGCAATGCGCCGGTGAACAACTCGCCGGTCAATCCGGACAAGACCGACAAGAAAGCCCAGCGTCAGGCTGCTGCTGCGTTGCGTCAGCAACTGGCACCGCACAAACGCGAGGCCGACAAACTCGAAGCCGAGTTGGGCAAGTTGCACGAGAAGCTGGCGAAGATCGAAACCAGCCTCGGCGACAGCGCCGTCTACGAAGCCGCCCGCAAGGACGAGTTGCGTGATCTGCTGGCCGAACAGGCCAAGCTGAAGGTTCGCGAAGCCGAGCTTGAAGAAACCTGGATGGAAGCCCTGGAACTGCTCGAAAGCATGCAGGCAGAGCTGGAAGCGCTGTCCTGATAGCGGCCTGCCAGCGTTCGGTTATGACGCTGGCGCGGCAGCGAAGAGTTGTCGAGCGGCTTCGGAAAGTAAGCCGGGCTGCCGCTAACGCTGGTCGGCAGGGCCATTTTTCTGCAAAAAAACGATAGTCATTCACAGGCCAGCGCATTAGCTTAGACGTCTATAACGAGTCTGAGTCGAGGTGTGCGATGGTGCTTGAGACATGGCTGGCGTTTTTTGCCGCCTGTTGGGTGATCAGTCTTTCCCCGGGCGCCGGTGCTATTGCGTCGATGTCCTGTGGTTTGCAATACGGTTTCTGGCGCGGCTACTGGAACGCCCTGGGCCTGCAACTGGGGCTGGCGATGCAGATTGCGATTGTCGCCGCCGGTGTGGGCGCGATTCTCGCCGCATCGGCCACGGCCTTCTACGCGATCAAATGGTTTGGCGTGGCGTACCTGGTGTATCTGGCGGTCAAGCAATGGCGCGCACTGCCCAGCAACATGAGCGATGACGCGGCCATTCGGCAGATCGGCAAACCGCTGGCGCTGTTGTTTCGCGGGTTCCTGGTGAATGTCAGCAACCCTAAAGCGCTGGTATTCATGCTGGCGGTGCTGCCGCAGTTCATCGACCCGCACGCGCCGCTGGTGGCGCAGTACCTGATCCTGGGCATAACGATGATCTGCGTGGACCTGATCGTGATGGCCGGCTATACCGGCCTCGCTTCCAAGGTACTGCGACTGTTGCGCACACCCAAGCAACAACGACGGATGAACCGTACGTTTGCCGGACTGTTCATTGGTGCGGCCGGGCTGCTGGCGACCATTCGCAGAGCCGCGGTATAACACCCGCAACGCACAAAAAAGGCGACCTCAAGAGGTCGCCTTTTTCGTTCCCGCGAATGTTACTTAGCGCAGAATAACCGGCGCCGTATCCTGCGGCAGGTTATTGCGCAGCGGTGCTTGCCCCGGCTGTTGCTGAACGCCGCGACCGAGTTGCTCGGCCAACTGACGGGCCACATCCTCACCCAGCGACTTGGACACATCACGTACCACCCGTGGGCGATTCAGCGACACTTTGACGTCGTTGCCGTTGACCAGCTTGGTGTCCTGGCCTTCACCCATGGCGGTGAACGCCGAGGTGATTTCAAACGTCCGGGTATTGATCAGGCTGAAGTCCGCCACCAGGTTCAGGCCGAGAATCGCCGAGTAGCTGTCGGTGTTGGCCAGCGAGGTGATGTCGCGGGTGAAGTCGATATCCGACAGGGTGCCGAACAACACATAGTCGGCGCCCTTGTAGTTACCGGCCTTGATCCGCTTGATCACGTCGTAGACGTCTTCCTTGGACTTGGCCGTGTACGGCGTGCCCTGCACCAGCTGGAACATCCCGGACTTGAGAATCTCGCCCTTGATATCGCCGGTGAACTTGCGAAGCTCGCCTTGCTCGATATAGCTGCTGCTGGCCTCGACCTCGTTGTAGCTCGACGAGCCGCTGGCGTGGTACATGCCCGCCTGCATGTTGCTCTGAGCAGAGACGATGTGGATGTACTGCTCCACCCGCTCCTGGTAGGCGAGGTCGGTGACCGCGATTTTCGGGGCCGCCTGCGCGCCAAACGCGCAGGCCAGGGCCATGATGCCAATCCATGCACGCATTGCTTAACGCTCCGTGGTTTTGCGGATCTCTTTCTCGTCCATCCACTCGGCCAGGCCACTTTCAACGTCGATCAGTTGCAGGCTGAACTTGTAGAAAACGTCCTTGTAATCGCTGCTGCGCTTGACGATCGAGCTGATCGAACCTTCAAGACGGTATTTGGCGGCGATCATGTTGCCGGTCTTGGCCACGGTACCTTTCTTGTACAGGCCGCTCTGGTTTTGCAGCTTGAGCTGGTCAACCTGGCTCTGCATCGCGGTGTTGTCGCTGGCAAAGCGTGCGGTACCGGACTTCATCAGTTGAGTCTTGATGCTGGTGGTGATTTCGCGGGTATCGATGTATTCGCTGGTCTTGTTCTTCACGTCGTAGACCTGCACGACCGGGCGGCCCTGCAAGATGCCGGACTGGGCCAGGGAACGGGTCATGGACTCGGCGATCATCTGCAGGTCAGTGGAACCGAACTCGTTGGTCACCAGCTCCACAGCCTTGCTGTCGCCGTAACCGATGTTTTTCCCGCCCAGGACCGGCGAGTTGTTGGCGCAGCCGCTGGCCAGAAGGGCGACCACGGCGAGGAACGAAAAGCGTGCAAACATGGGAGTGTCTCTCTGTCACGAAATAGGGGGGCTTAAGGGGTTTTGACTTCAAGGCGGAAGTCGGTGGCCTTGGGCACAGGCGCGATGGCTGGCAGGAACGTGGCCTGCGCGGCATACAGGTTCAGGGTTTTCCAGCTTTCTTCATCGGCCACCGGGAAGCCGTCGTCGCCCAGCCAGACGAAGCGGTAGTACATCGTCATGTTGGTGTGGCTGGTGTTGTTCAGCGCGACCTTGACGGTCAGGAAACCGTTTTCACGGGCGACCCGCATCGCGCCTATGGCGATGTTGTTGAACTTGTTCATCACCACGACTTTGCTCGCGGCACTGCCGGGCGCAGGTGGCGGCGGGGTGGCGCAACCGGCCAGCAGAGCCAGGGCGGCGACAGCAATCAGTTTGAAACGCATGGAGAAGCTCCGCTTAAGGTTGTTTGACGCTGGCCACGACTTGCGGGGTGGCGCTTGGGATCACGTGGGCGGCGCCACTGGCGAACACCTGATTGCCCACCGTACGCAGGCTGATCACCTGGAAGCGCTGATCGACCTTGACCGTGATTCGCGAACCGCCCAGAGCATTTGGCAGGCTCAGTTGATGCTCGCCTTTAGCCAGGCGCAGGCGCACCACCTGGGTGTTGTCGGGCAGGGTGCGCCAGGTGCGGGTATCCGCGCCTTCCATCACCGCCGACGAAATACCTACGGCCAGGCCGGCCAGTGGATTGGTCTCGTTGATCTTCTTTTGCGCCACAGCGCGAGTTATCGCGCGGACGGTGGTGCGCAGGATGATCCCGGGCATATCGTCACGCAGTGCGCGGCGGGACATGGCCGTAGTGCTGTTGAGCTGGGTCAGGTTCTGTTGCTGGCCGTCGACGCCGATCTGCGCGTACGTCACGGTCGAGGTGTCAGGCTTGATCACCGGGAATGACAACGGCGTGATCACCACGTTGTTGCTGATCGGCAGTGGCAGCGGGATGCGAATCGAGTCGCGGGCCGGCGCGAGGCCGCTTTGCACGACGATCAGGATGTCGCTTTCTTCGCTTTTGCCAGCCGGCTTGTCCAGGTTCAGCAGCGCTTGTTCGAGCAACGGCGTGTTGGGGCGCAGTTCGGCGGCTTTGCGATAGCCCGGCGCGGCCAGGTCTTTTTCACCCAGGGCTTCGTAGACGAAACCGGCCAGGTAATGACTGAATGCGCTCTGATAGCTGTTCTTCAGGCCGACCACTTCAGGCGCGTCGAGACTCGCCACCGGGTAACCCTGCAGGTCCTTGTACTGAGTCTTGACGCCTTGCTTCTCGGCCTCGTCCTCGCGCTTGAGGTATTCCTTGTCGCGCAGTTCGGCGATCACCGCTTCACGTTCGTGGGTTTTCTTGATTTCGGTACGGGCACCGTCGAAATCGTTCACCGCCAGCAGGTTCAAGGCCATTTGCGTGGTCAGCATGACTTTTTCGTAGTCATAGCCTTCGTAGCGGCGGACCTTGTCATTGACCAGAAAGCTGCCGAACTGGGTCAGGTACTTGTCGGTGTCCAGCTTGACCGACTCTTCCCAGGTACCGACGACCTGGTCCGCGCTTTTCCAGGCGGTCTGGCTGCCGGTCAGGTCGCCCTTGGCGCGCAGCAGTTCACCTTTCTCGAAGTAATAGAGCAGGTCCTTGTTTTCACCTGTGTTGTTCTTTTCCAGCAGGGTCAGTGCGGCGTCGACGTGACCGCTGGCCAACTGCTGGTTGGTTTGCTGCAGTTCTGTGTCGTAGCTGCGAAAGGCCGAACAACCGGCAAGCAAAGTAACTGCGCTGAGCGTGATCGAGGTGAGGGTGCGGGATGCCATGAGTACTTCTTCCCTGAGTTTAAACAGCCGAGCGTGCTGGTCGGGCTGGGTGAACCAATCGACAGGGAAAAGGTTTTCCATGCCAAATCCTCATAAAAAGAGGAGCTTAAATGCCCGATCGCAATAACGAGGGCGCGGCATTATAAGCGCGGATAATGGCCATGTAATGGCTTTTTAATTTCATTTTTTCTAGAGGTGCCATCATCTGGGAGGTGTCCGAATCCTCAAACTGTGGACGACAAAGCTTGAGCGGAAAGCATTGAGAGTGAACAATGTGTTACTTCGTATTATCAATTGAGATTCATTCATGACTGCCCCGTCCCGTTTCCTGGCCTGGCTGGTGTTCCCTTTGTTTGCCCTGTGCAGTTTCAACCTGCTGGCCGACACGCTGGAAGGTGCGCCACAGGCACTGCATTTGCTCGATTACATCGGTGCCGATTATCCGGCGACCGTGGAGGCGGGGCAGGTCATCGATGACGGCGAGTACCGCGAACAGCTGGAGTTTCTTGGCGTCTTGCAGGGGCTGATCGTTGCGCTGCCGGCCAAACCCGAGCGGGCGGAACTTGAGCAGGGCGTGAGCAATCTGCGCAACGCGGTGACCCAGCGTCAGGACGGTGCGGAGGTGGCCCGACAGGCGCGGCAATTGGGCGCGAAACTGGCGGTGGCGTATGAAGTCAGTCAGGCACCGATCATTACCCCGGATCCCACGCGCGGTGCGCCGTTGTACGCGCAGCACTGCTCGGTGTGCCATGGCGACGCCGGTGCCGGTGATGGTCCTGCAGGTGTTGGCCTGACGCCGCCACCGGCCAATCTGCGTGATGCCACGCGGCTCGACCGCCTGAGCCTGTACGCGATCTACAGCACGTTGGGGCAGGGCATCGAAGGCACGGACATGCCAGCCTTCGCCGATCAACTCGACGAGCGTCAGCGCTGGGATCTGGCGACCTACATCGCCGCGTTCAGCGCCGATCCGGCTGCGGCCAAAAGTGAAAAGAACTTCAACCTTGCCGACCTTGCCCGGCAGACCCCGATGGAAGTGCTGGCGGCCGAAGGCCCTCAGGCAGCCGCCACGTTCCGCGCCCAGCGCGCCCAGCCGCCGCAGGTCAAGCGTGGCCCGGCGCAGTTGCTCGATTACACCGCCGCGACCCTCGACAAGAGCCTGGCCGCTTACCGTGCCAGCGAGCGCGAGCAGGCTTATGACCTCTCGGTAGCGGCGTACCTGGAGGGCTTCGAACTGGTCGAAAGCTCGCTGGACAACGTCAACACCGTAGTGCGCAAAGACACTGAAAAATCCCTGATGGCTTACCGTCAGTCGTTGCAGGACGGGCTGCCGATCGAGCAAGTCGAGCAACGGCTGGCGTTTGCCAAAACCAAGCTGAAGGAGTCCGCGGGCCTGCTGGGCAGCGATGGTTTGAGCTGGTCGCTGAGCTATGTCTCCGGCTTGCTGATTCTGTTGCGCGAAGGGCTGGAAGCGATTCTGGTCCTGGCTGCGGTGCTGGCGTTCTTGCGCAACACCGGTCAGCAGTCGGTGATTCGCAGCGTCAACATCGGTTGGGGATTGGCGCTGGTGGCGGGTCTGGCGACCTGGGCGCTGGCGGCGTACGTGATCGATGTCAGCGGTGCCCAGCGCGAGTTGCTGGAAGGCTGCACCGCATTGTTTGCCAGTGTCATGGTGCTCTGGCTCGGGGTGTGGATGCACGACCGTCGCCACGCGGCGGCCTGGCAGGATTACATCAAGAGCAGCCTGGTCAGCGGCGGTGGGCGTTTCGGGTTTGCCGCGCTGGCGTTTTTCTCGGTCTACCGCGAGCTGTTCGAAGTGGTGCTGTTTTACGAAACCCTGTGGCTGCAAGCCGGCCCGGCCGGGCATAACGCGGTATTGGCAGGTGGCGCCACGGCGCTGGTGCTGTTGATCGGTCTGGCCTGGGTGATCCTGCGCGGCTCGGCGAAACTGCCGCTGGCGCTGTTCTTCGGGATCAACGCCGGTTTGCTCTGCGCGTTGTCGGTGGTGTTCGCCGGGCATGGCGTCAAGGCCTTGCAGGAGGCCGGGATCTTCGGCACTCGTCCGGTGCCATTCTTTGACTTCGACTGGCTGGGGATTCACGCTGACGCCTATTCGCTGGGGGCGCAGGCGGTGGCGATTCTGGCGATTGTCGTGCTGTATAGCCGTAGTCGCATGGCGGAGAAGCGGCGGGTACAGGTGTCTTAACCGTATTCGCTGCGCTCATTATCGCGGGCAAGCCTTGCTCCTACGGATTCGTGTCGTTCACGTGTTTGTGGCGCGACAGGAAACCCTGTAGGAGCAAGGCTTGCCCGCGATGCTTTTGAAAGAGGTAAACACAATGCGTGTCTGGATCGATGCCGACGCCTGCCCTCGGGCAGCCAAGGACTTGGTGGTGAAGTTCGCCCTCAAGCGCCAGTTTGAGGTGGTGATGGTGGCCGGGCAGCCGCAGATCAAGCCGGGTCTGGCCCTGGTGAGGTTGATCGTGGTGCCGAGCGGCCCGGATGCAGCCGACGATTACCTGGTGGAGCACGCAGTCCCGGGTGAGTTGGTGATTTGCAGCGATGTGCCGCTGGCCGACCGCTTGGTGAAGAAAGGCGTTGCCGCGCTGGATCCGCGGGGCAAGGAGTTCGATGCGCAGAACATGGGCGATCGGTTGGCGGTGCGTAACCTGTTCACCGACCTGCGCGAGCAGGGTCAAATGGGGGGCGGGCCAGCGCCGTTTGGCGATCGCGAGAAGCAGGCGTTCGCCAATGCGCTGGACCGGATCATCACCCGGCTATCCCGAAAACCCTGACAAGCCCCCTCGCCACAAAGCTTTCGACCGTCAGAGAAGGTTTACGCATTCTCGTGAGTCAGTTCCAGCACCCGATCCACCAGCTTATTGATCCCTGAAGCCGCTTCGCTGATCGATTGCGCCAGCATATAGGCCGGAGTGCTGACCAGTTTGCGTGCCTTGTCTTCGATGATCTCGCCGACGGCGCAATCGACATGGGTCGCGCCCATTCGGGTCATGGCGGCGGCGGTGTCGGCGTCGTTGCCGATGGTGCAGGTCACGCCCGGGCCGTAGATTTTCGCCGCCAACGCCGGCGAGATGCAGATCAGGCCAACCGGTTTGCCGGCTTCGGCAAAGGCTTCGGCCAGCGCCAGGACATCGGGCTGAATGCTGCAACCGGCGCCTTCGACGGCGAAGTTGGACAGGTTCTTCGCTGCACCAAAACCACCGGGCACGATCAACGCATCGAAGTCTTCGGCATTGGCTTCACGCAGGTCTTTCACTTGCCCGCGAGCGATGCGCGCCGACTCCACCAGCACGTTGCGCGACTCGGGCATTTCTTTGCCCGTCAGGTGGTTGATCACATGCAATTGCGCGATATCAGGGGCGAAACATTGCACCTGCGCGCCGCGTTGGTCGAGGCGCAGCAGGGTCATCACGCTTTCATGGATCTCGGCGCCGTCATACACGCCACAGCCGGAAAGTATCACTGCAACTTTTTTGCTCATGGGTTCTTCTCCAGTTTCATGGCGTTAAATGTCCACTAATTTGTCACTCGTTGCCATAGGGTTATTTCACGGCTACACCTAGGATCAGTCATCACCATTGCGATCAGGTCGCGTCATGGACTTCATTCTGTATGCGGTGCCGTTTTTCTTCGTGTTGATTGCCGTCGAGCTGCTGGCGGATCGTTGGCGCGGGGTGCGTAATTATCGCCTGGCCGATGCGATAAACAGCCTCAGCACCGGTGTGTTGTCGACCACCACCGGCCTGCTGACCAAAGGTGTGGGGCTGGTGACGTACGCGTTTGCGCTGAAGCATCTGGCGTTGTTCGAGCTGTCGGCCGAGAGCATTTGGGTCTGGGTGTTCGCCTTTGTCCTCTATGACTTCTGCTATTACTGGCTGCACCGCATGGGGCACGAGCGCAACATCCTTTGGGCGGCGCATTCGGTGCATCACCAAAGCGAGGACTACAACCTCTCCACGGCGTTGCGCCAGACCAGCACCGGGTTCCTGCTGAGCTGGATTTTCTACCTGCCGATGGCGGTACTCGGCGTGCCGCTGCTGGTGTTCGTCAGCGTCGCGGCGCTGAACCTGTTGTATCAATTCTGGGTTCACACCAAGCACATCCCCAAGCTCGGCTGGTTCGAATGGTTCTTCGTCACGCCCTCCAACCATCGGGCTCACCATGCGCAAAACGCGCTCTACATGGATCGCAACTATGGTGGGGTGTTCATTATCTGGGATCGGCTGTTTGGCTCGTTCCAGGAAGAGGACGACAACGAGCCGGTGATTTTTGGCGTGACCACACCGTTGGCGAGTTGGAACCCGTTGTGGGCGAACGTGCAGTTCTATGCGCAGTTATGGGCCGATGCACGACGCGCCGAACGCTGGTGGGACAAGCTGCGAATCTGGTTCATGCGCACCGGTTGGCGGCCGGCGGACGTGGCGGCGAAGTACCCGATGAACAAGCCGGACCTGAGTCAGTTCCGCAAATTCGAGGTGCCGCTGGACGGGCGGCAGCAGGTGTATATCGCACTGCAGTTTTGCTTGTACATCGCGCTGGGCAGCTACCTGATGAATCTGCAGCGAAGCTTGCCAGCTGCGGCCCTGGTGTTGGGCTGGGGGGCGGTGGCGCTGGGGTTGTTTGTGCTGGGCGTGGCCCTGGAGAATCGCCCGCAGGCGTTGAAACTGGAGTTGCTGCGGCTGGCGCTGAATCTGCCGCTGGTGTGGCTGGCGCCGCTGGTCGGGCTATGGCCGGCCAGCGCGGTGGGCTGGATCGGCCTGCTCAGTTACAGCCTGCTCAGCGGCATCGGTCTCTACTGCTGCAAAAACCGCATCACTCGACTGGCGTCGTAGGTTCGCTGCTCTTGGCCTTTTCAGCTTGCAGGAGCTGATCGTCTTCGTAGATCTGCTTGGCGAGGCGAGCATTCTTGAAACGCCGGCGCAGCCAGAGGCAGAAGCCCAGCACCAGCAGGGCGCCGAGTACCCACAGTTCGTACTTCTTGACGCTGCCGAGCATGCCTTCGAGCACCGCGCCAAAGTGGTAAGCGGCAGCCGCCAGGGCGCTGGCCCAGATCGCTGCACCAATACCATTGAGTATCAGGTAGCGTCCCGGCGGGTAACCCGACAGGCCGATGGCCACGGGCATTACCGTGCGCAGGCCGTAGACGAAGCGAAAGCTCAGCACCCAGATGTCCGGGTGCTTGCGGATATGCTCCAGCGCCCGATCACCCATCAGTTGCCAGCGTGGTTTGCGCGCCAGCAGTTTGCGGCCGTGCTTGCGCCCCAGGAAGTACCACAGCTGATCGCCGGCGTAACTGCCGAAGAACGCCACGATTACCACCAGGTTGATGTCCATGTATCCGCGGAACGCGAGGAAGCCTGCGAGTACCAGAATGGTTTCGCCTTCGAAGAACGTCCCGAGGAAAAGGGCAAAGTAGCCGAAGTCATGCAGAAATTGTTGGAGCATTGTCTGGGTGCTGGCGAAATGAACGCGCAGCCTAACCCTTCAGGCACATTCAGGAAAGTGTCGAAATGTGTCTCGACGTGAACATTTCCTACAAGGACAATGATTGCGACTACAGGTCGCAGGGGTGCACATAACTGTCATACGTTAGTCATAATGGCCGCTTATAACTGTCACGCTCGCCCGCCAGCGCGGGCTCAGGAGTCTGCCGTGAGCTTTACCCCCGCCAATCGTTTGTTTCCTGCAACCCGCCTGCGTCGCAACCGTCGTGATGAATTTTCTCGTCGTCTGGTCCGTGAAAACGTCCTGACCACCAATGACCTGATTCTTCCGGTCTTCGTGCTCGACGGCGAAAACCGTCGCGAAGCGGTTACCTCGATGCCAGGTGTCGAACGCCTGACGATCGACCTGTTGCTTGAAGAAGCGGCCCGGTGGGTCGAGCTGGGCATTCCAGCCGTGGCGCTGTTCCCGGTGACCCCGGCTGAACTCAAATCCCTCGACGCTGCCGAGGCGTGGAACCCGGAGGGTATCGCCCAGCGTGCCACCCGTGCCCTGCGTGCACGCTTCCCGGAGCTGGGGGTGATTACCGACGTAGCGCTGGACCCGTTCACCACCCACGGTCAGGACGGTATTCTGGATGAAGAAGGGTATGTGCAGAACGACGTCACCGTCGATGCGCTGGTCAAACAGGCCTTGTCCCACGCCGCTGCCGGTGCGCAGGTGGTGGCTCCGTCGGACATGATGGACGGTCGCATCCAGGCGATTCGTGAAGCGCTGGAGCTGGCCGGTCACGTCAACGTGCGGATCATGGCTTACTCGGCCAAGTACGCCAGCGCCTATTACGGTCCGTTCCGCGATGCGGTGGGTTCGGCGCTGAACCTGGGCAAGGCCAACAAGGCGTCCTATCAAATGGACCCGGCCAACGGCAACGAAGCCCTGCACGAAGTGGCGGCGGACTTGTCAGAAGGCGCGGATATGGTCATGGTCAAACCAGGCATGCCGTACCTGGACATCCTTTACCGGGTCAAAGAAGAATTTAAAGTGCCGACCTTTGTCTATCAGGTCAGCGGTGAGTACGCGATGCACATGGCAGCAATCCAGAATGGCTGGTTGAGCGAAGGGGTTATTCTAGAGTCCCTGACCGCTTTTAAACGCGCTGGAGCTGATGGCATCCTGACTTACTTTGCCGTACGTGCCGCTCAATTGTTACGAGAGCAACAATAGCCCTCCCAGGAACATCCGATGAATACCGAAGGACTTACTGAAGTTGCCGTAAAAGAAGCTCAACCCCTGGTTGAGCCTGTCGTCGAAATCGAGCCTGCCCCGCCCGCGGTGGTGGTAGCCGAAGCGGCACCGGTGGCGCCGGCAGTCGCGATTCCGGGGCTGGATGACAGCAGCCTGTACATCCATCGCGAACTGTCGCAACTGCAGTTCAACATCCGCGTGCTGGAGCAGGCGCTGGATGAGTCCTATCCCTTGCTGGAACGGCTGAAGTTTTTGCTGATCTTCTCCAGCAACCTGGACGAGTTCTTCGAGATTCGTGTTGCCGGGCTCAAGAAACAGATCACTTTCGCCCGTGAACAAGCCGGTGCCGACGGCTTGCAACCGCATCAGGCGCTGGCGCGCATCAGCGATCTGGTGCACGGCCACGTCGATCGCCAATACGCGATCCTCAACGACATCCTGCTGCCGGAACTGGAAAAACATCAGGTCCGCTTCATCCGTCGCCGCTACTGGACCACCAAACTCAAGACTTGGGTGCGCCGCTATTTCCGCGACGAGATCGCGCCGATCATCACCCCGATCGGTCTCGACCCGACGCACCCGTTCCCGTTGCTGGTGAACAAGAGCCTGAACTTCATCGTCGAACTCGAAGGTATCGATGCGTTCGGTCGCGATTCCGGTCTGGCGATCATCCCGGCCCCGCGTTTGCTGCCGCGTGTGATCAAGGTGCCGGAAGAAGTCGGTGGCACCGGCGACAACTATGTGTTCCTGTCGTCGATGATCCACGCTCACGCCGACGACCTGTTCCAGGGCATGAAGGTCAAGGGCTGCTACCAGTTCCGCCTGACCCGAAACGCAGACCTGGCGGTCGACACCGAAGACGTCGAAGACCTGGCCCGCGCGCTGCGCGGTGAGCTGTTCTCCCGTCGTTACGGTGACGCGGTGCGTCTGGAAGTCGCGGACACCTGCCCGAAACACCTGTCCGACTACCTGCTCAAGCAGTTCAACCTGAGCGAGACCGAGCTGTATCAGGTCAACGGTCCGGTCAACCTGACGCGGCTGTTCAGCATCACCGGCCTGGACAGTCACCCGGAGCTGCAATACACGCCGTTCACCCCACAGATCCCGAAACTGCTGCAGAACAGCGAGAACATTTTCAGCGTGATCAGCAAGCAGGACATTCTGCTGCTGCACCCGTTCGAGTCCTTCACTCCGGTGGTCGATTTGCTGCGCCAGGCGGCCAAGGACCCGCACGTGTTGGCGGTCCGTCAGACCCTTTACCGCAGCGGCGCCAACTCGGAAATCGTCGACGCCCTGGTTGACGCAGCGCGTAACGGCAAGGAGGTCACCGCGGTGATCGAATTGCGTGCGCGGTTCGACGAAGAGTCCAACCTGCAACTGGCCAGCCGCCTGCAAGCGGCCGGCGCGGTGGTGATCTACGGCGTGGTGGGCTTCAAGACCCACGCCAAGATGATGCTGATCCTGCGCCGCGAGGCTGGCGAGATTGTCCGCTACGCCCACTTGGGTACCGGTAACTACCACGCCGCCAACGCCCGCCTGTACACCGACTACAGCCTGCTGACGTCCGACGACGCCTTGTGCGAAGACGTCGGCAAACTGTTCAGCCAGTTGATCGGCATGGGTAAAACCCTGCGCATGAAAAAACTGCTGCATGCGCCGTTCACGCTGAAGAAGGGCATGCTCGACATGATTGCCCGGGAGACCCAGTTCGCGCTTGATGGCAAACCAGCGCACATCATCGCCAAGTTCAACTCGCTGACCGATCCGAAGGTCATCCGCGCGTTGTACAAAGCCAGTCAGTCCGGGGTGCGGATCGATCTGGTGATACGCGGCATGTGCTGCCTGCGGCCGGGTATCGCCGGGGTTTCGCACAACATCCACGTGCGCTCGATCATCGGTCGCTTCCTGGAACACACGCGGGTCTTCTACTTCCTCAACGGCGGTGAAGAGCAGATGTTCCTGTCGAGTGCCGACTGGATGGAGCGCAACCTCGATAAACGCGTCGAGACCTGCTTCCCGGTGGAAGGCAAGAAGCTGATTACCCGGGTCAAGAAAGAACTGGAGCTTTACCTCACCGATAACACCCACAGCTGGAGCCTGCAGCCGGACGGCCGTTACATCCGCAACACACCGACCGGCAACCAGAACCCGCGCAGCGCCCAGGCAACCTTGCTGGAGCGTTTGGGTAGCCCGATTCTGACTGTGAATTAACGCAGGAGAGGGAGCAGCATGATGCAAAAGGGCGATCCGTAAGGATCGCCCTTTTGTTTTCAGCGAACGTTAAGCACGAAGTTAACGCGGGTCAGCCATTCCGCTTCCAGCGCGAAGTCGGCCTGGGTCAGCTGGTTTTCGTCCAGCCAGTTCTCCGGGAACAGCACATCCAGGGTGTCGCCGTTGGCCTGCAAGGTGACCTGCGGCATCTTTTGGGTGCCGCGGATGTGATGGAACAGAATCGCGAAGCGCAGCAGCACGCAGAGGCGAATCAGCTTGATGCCGTCATCGCCGAACTCGGCAAACCTGTCCTTGGGAATGTTGCGGCGGTGGCCGCGTACCAGCAGCGCCAGCATCAGCTGGTCTTCACGGGAAAAACCGGCCAGATCGGAGTGTTCGATCAGGTAGGCGCCGTGCTTGTGGAATTGATAGTGGGCGATATCCAGCCCGACTTCGTGGACCTTGGCGGCCCAGCCCAGCAAGTCGCGCCAGACGCCGTCATTCAGGTCCCAGTCGTCGGCCACCTGATCGAATGCGTGAAGTGCTTTGCGTTCGACGCGGTCGGCCTGTCCCACGTCGACGTGGTAACGCTCCATGAGCGAGCTGAGGGTGCGCTCGCGGACGTCTTCGTGGTGATGACGGCCCAGCAGGTCATAGAGCACGCCTTCACGCAGGGCGCCTTCACAGTGATCCATGCGTTGCAGTTCGAGAGCGTCGAAGATCGCTTCGAGAATCGCCAGGCCAGCCGGGAAAATTGCCCGGCGATCCGGTTTGATGCCTTCGAAATCGATTTTTTCAACGTCACCGAGTTTGATCAGCTTGCGCTTGAGCCAGGACAGACCTTCGGCATTGACCTCGCCAGTCCCGTGGCCACCCGCCTTCAGCGCCAGACCAATGGCACGGATGGTGCCCGAGGAGCCGATCGCTTCATCCCAGGTCAGGCGGTGCAGGGCGTGCTCGATGCTCATGATCTCCAGCCGCGCCGCCGTATAGGCCTGGGCGTAACGGGCCGGGGTGATCTTGCCGTCGCGGAAATAGCGCTGGGTGTAGCTGACGCAGCCCATTTGCAGGCTTTCGCGCAGCAGCGGCTCGAAGCGCTGGCCGATGATGAATTCGGTACTGCCACCGCCGATGTCGGCCACCAGACGCTTGCCCGGTGTGTCGGCGAGGGTGTGGGAGACGCCAAGGTAGATCAGGCGGGCTTCTTCACGACCGGAGATGACTTCTACCGGGTGACCGAGGATTTCTTCGGCGCGGCGGATGAATTCGCCACGGTTGCGCGCCTCACGCAGGGCGTTGGTGCCGACGATCCGCACGGCGCCCGGTGGCATGCCGTTGATCAGTTGGGCAAAGCGCTTCAGGCAATCGAGCCCGCGCTGCATGGATTCTTCGGTAAGTTGGCGCTCTTCGTCGATCCCCGCGGCCAACTGAACCTTCTCGCCAAGCCGCTCGAGAATACGGATTTCATTGTGCAGGGCCTTGGCCACGACCATATGAAAGCTGTTCGAGCCCAGGTCTATAGCGGCGATCAGGGACAGATTCTTGGCTTGGGATTGAGGCATGGTGAGGGGGTCTCGGTCGATAACCTCGACATCCTGCCACGATCAACCGCTGCCGCCAACGCGCACGAATTAAAGCATTGATATGACGCACGAAACTCGGTGGCTCGAGCGTCTATCCCCTGTGGCGAGGGAGCTTGCTCCCGCTGGAGCGCGAAGCGGTCCTCAATGGTGGGCCCGATTTCTACCAGGCAGACCGCATCTGCAGGCCTTACGACTGCTGCGCAGTCGAGCGGGAGCAAGCTCCCTCGCCACAAGGCTTCAGGCAGTTGCCTCAACGGTACCGATGAAATTCGCCAGCTCTGGCGTCTTCGGGTTGGCAAACAACACTTTTGGATCGCCCACCTCGTGCACCTTGCCTTGGTGCATGAACACCAGTTTGTCGCCGACTTCACGGGCGAAGCGCATTTCGTGGGTGACCATGATCAGCGTCATTCCGTCCCTGGCCAGTTGCCGGACCACGCTCAGCACCTCGTTGACCAGCTCGGGATCAAGTGCCGAGGTGATTTCGTCGCACAGCAGCACTTTCGGCGACATTGCCAGGGCCCGGGCAATCGCAACACGCTGTTGCTGGCCGCCGGACAGTCGATCCGGGAACGCATCGAATTTCTCCGCGAGCCCGACCCGCTCCAGCATCTGTCGCGCCAGCCCGGCGGCTTTGGTCTTGGAGACTTTCTGCACCACTTGCGGCGCGAGCATGACGTTTTCGCCCACCGTCAGGTGCGGGAACAGGTTGAATTGCTGAAACACCATGCCGACCTTCTGCCGCAGGCTGCGCAGGTCGGCGCGGGCGGCGTCGAGGTATTCGCCGTCGACTTCGATCACCCCGTCGTTGATCGACTCCAGGCCGTTCAAGGTGCGCAGCAGGGTCGATTTCCCCGAGCCGCTGCGACCGATGATCGCCACCACCTGGCCTTCGTCGACGCTCAGGTCGATGCCTTTGAGCACATGGTGATCGCCGTAATATTTATGCAGGGCGGAAATTCTAAGCAGAGGCATGCAGTCTCCTTTCCAGGTAGCGGGCACTGAGGGACAACGGGTAGCAGAGCAGGAAGTAACCGAGCGCCACGAGGCCGTAGACCATGAAGGGTTCGAAGGTTGCATTGGCGAGCATGCCGCCGGTTTTGGTGAGTTCGGTGAAGCCGATGATCGAGGTCACCGCCGTGCCCTTGACCACCTGCACCGAGAAGCCCACGGTCGGTGCCACGGCAATGCGCAGGGCTTGCGGCAGGATCACGTGGCGCAGCTGTTCAAAGGGATTGAGCGCCAGGCTTGCCGACGCTTCCCACTGACCGTTGGCGATCGAATCGACGCAGCCGCGCCAGATCTCCGCCAGGTAAGCGCTGGTAAACAGCGTCAAGGCAATCGCCGCCGCCAGCCACGGCGAAATCTCGATCCCCAGCAGCGCTACGCCGAAAAACACCAGAAACAGCTGCATCAACAGCGGTGTGCCCTGGAACAGTTCGATGTAGGTGCGGGCGAAACCTCGTGGCAGGGCGTTTTTCGAGATACGCAGGGTCATGATCAGCAAGCCGATCAGCCCGCCCCCGATAAACGCCACCAGCGACAGTGCCAGGGTCCATTGCAGGCCGGTGAGCAGGTTGCGGACGATGTCCCAGAAGGTGAAATCGTTCATTGGCCGTTCCTCGAAATGTAGCGTCGCCCAATCCAGTTCAGTAGCTGGCGGATCAACAAGGCCATGCACAGGTAGACCAGCGTGGTCAGGGCGTAGGTTTCGAAGGCGCGGAAATTGCGCGACTGAATGAAGTTGGCGGCAAAGCTCAGTTCTTCCGTGGCGATCTGCGAGCACACCGCCGAACCGAGCATGACGATGATGATCTGGCTGCTCAGGGCCGGCCAGACCTTGCTCAGCGCCGGCAGCAGCACCACATGGCGGAACGCTTCGAAGCGGCTCATCGCCAACGCCGCCGCAGCTTCCAGCTGGCCACGCGGAATCGCTTGAATGCCCGCGCGAATGATTTCCGTCGAATAGGCGCCGAGGTTGATCACCATCGCCAGCACCGCCGCCTGCCATTCGGAGATTTGCAGGCCCAGCGACGGCAAGCCGAAGAAAATGAAGAACAGTTGCACCAGAAACGGTGTGTTGCGGATCAACTCGACGTAAACCCCGAAAATCCCGGCAAACGGACGGATGTTCCACGCCCGCACCACCGCGCCGACAATCCCCAGGCTCACCCCGAGCAGTGCGCCGATGGCCGTCAGCTCAAGGGTGAACAGCGCACCGCGCAGCAGCAGGTCGGTGTTGTGCACCACCGGTAAAAAGTCGAACTGATAGGCCATGGACAGTTTCCTCGATTAAGCGCCGTCGCGACGATCAGAGATCGGCCGGCAGCGGCTGCTTGAGCCAGGTTTGGGCATTTTTCTCGAGGCTGCCGTCGGTCCTGGCCGTGGCGAGGATCTGGTTGACCTTGTCTAGCAGCGCCGGCTCGTTCTTGTTCACGCCGACGTAGACCGGCGAATCCTTGAGCTTCAGTTTCAGCGCCGGAATGCGTTTCGGGTTGCGCTCGCTGATGGTCACCATCACCACGTTGCCGCTGGCGATCAGATCGACTTGCCCTGCGAGGTAAGCGGCGACGGTCGAGTTGTTGTCTTCGAAGCGCTTGATGGTCACGCCTTGCGGGGCCACGGCAGTCAACTCGATGTCTTCGATGGCGCCACGGGTGACGCTGACGGTTTTACCCTTGAGGTCATCCAGGCCGTTGATGGCGACGTCTGGCGGGCCGAACACCGCGAGATAGAAGGGCGCATAGGCACGGGAGAAGTCGATGACCTTCTCGCGCTCAGGATTTTTGCCGAGGCTGGAGATCACCAGGTCGACCTTGCCGGTGGTCAGGAACGGAATGCGGTTGGTGCTGTTGACCGGCGTCAGTTCGAGTTTGACCTTGAGCTGGTCGGCCAGCAGTTTGGCGGTGTCGATGTCCAGGCCGCGGGGTTTCATGTCGGGGCCCACCGAGCCAAACGGCGGGAAGTCCTGAGGCACGGCGACCTTGAGCGTGCCGCGTTTGACCACATCCTCCAGGCCGTCGGCATGGGCGGGGAGCTGACAGAGCATCAGGCTGGCGAACAGGGCAGTGAGCAGGGCGCTGCAACGCTGGATCATGGCAATTCTCCGGATTCGGCAAGTGATTTCTGCGAATCGACAGAGCACAGCCCATGCCAACCTCCGGCGAAATGCCTGCAAAGCTACGGATTTACTGGCGTTGATCGGTCTTACTGGTCTGAACAGTTGCGGGTTTTTTCGCACCTTGATCGGGCACTGGTCATAGCGCTCGAACCCCCGTGGGGCACGACTTGCCTGACTCGGCGATTAGCTTTACAACTAGCCGCTCACTGGCTTGGCTCGTCTGAAAAACCATGAATTCGATCTCCCGCGCCGTACCTGAAGTGGCGCTGCATGCCATCCGTAAACTGATTGCCGAACAGGGTTTCGGGCCGGGGGACGTGCTGCCTTCGCAGCGCGACCTGGCACTGCAACTGGGCGTGAGTCGGGCGTCGTTGCGTGAGGCGTTGTCATCCTTGAGTGCCTTGGGAGTGATCAGCGTGCAGCCCGGTAAAGGGGTTTTTGTTCAGGCAGTCGAGCCATCCCCGGCGGTATCGGGAGTCAGTTGGCCGTTCGCGGCTCAAGCCTCGCCTGTGGATATCTTTCAGCTGCGCTATGCGCTAGAAGGTTTTGCGGCGGGGTTGGCGGCGGTGACATTGAGCGCCGATGAGCTCGATGCCCTTGAGGATAACGTCGCCGCGATGCGCGACGAGTTGCGTGCCGGGGACTTCAACGCGGCGGCGCGGCTGGACTTCGAATTTCATCGGCGAATCCTGCTGGCCAGTGGCAATCAGGCGATGTTGAGCATTCTGACGGCGAGTGCCGAGCTCTTTCTGGAGAGCCAGAAACTACCGTTTATCCGGGCCGAACGGGCCATGGAAACCTGGCAGGAACACCGCAAGATCCTCCGGGCGCTGGCCCGCCGGGCTTCGGGGGCCGCGCAGAAGGCTATGCAGGAGCATGTGCGCAACGCGGCCCTGCGCACTGGAATCTCCTTCGTGACCCCCGCCACGGCGTGACTTGAGCTATACCCAAACTCATGCACCACCATAGCGAGACTCAATCATCTGCGGCTTCCTGAACGAGGGAAGGGCGGCTATGATGGGCCACGTTTTTTTGCTTACAACCTGGAGACTTCCATGAGCAGCGATCTTATCAAACACGTTAGCGACGCTAGCTTCGAAGCTGACGTACTCAAGGCCGAAGGTGCTGTACTGGTCGACTACTGGGCTGAGTGGTGTGGCCCATGCAAGATGATCGCTCCGGTTCTGGACGAAATCGCTGAAACCTACAAAGGTAAGCTGACCGTTGCCAAGCTGAACATCGACGAAAACCAGGAAACCCCGGCCAAGCACGGAGTACGTGGTATCCCGACCCTGATGCTGTTCAAGAACGGCAACGTCGAAGCGACCAAGGTCGGCGCGCTGTCGAAGTCGCAACTGGCTGCCTTCCTCGACGCCAACATTTAAGCGTTGTTGCAAGCGTCATCCAAAAAGCCCCGCAAATAGCGGGGCTTTTTCGTTATTCAGGGCTAGACGCTCCGAAACTCAGGTGTTACATTCGGCCCCGCACTGGTTTCTCCAGCGCCCCCTGCAAGCCGTCGCCGACGCTCTCCTTTTCGAATAAGTACGCGATCCTGTCGCCTTCTCTGCGGCGCGGCCTCATTAAGCCAAAAGCTTAATTTCCCCCCCTCCATAAATGATTACGTCATTCCTATATGAATCTGACTGAACTCAAGCAAAAGCCGATTACCGAACTGCTCGAATTGGCCGAACAGATGGGCATAGAAAATATGGCCCGTTCGCGCAAGCAGGATGTGATTTTCTCCTTGCTGAAAAAGCACGCGAAAAGCGGCGAGGAAATCTCCGGTGATGGCGTGCTGGAGATTCTCCAGGACGGCTTCGGCTTTCTCCGCTCTGCAGACGCCTCCTATCTTGCCGGCCCAGACGATATCTACGTCTCGCCGAGCCAGATCCGTCGCTTCAACTTGCGCACCGGTGACACCATCGTTGGCAAGATCCGTCCTCCAAAGGAAGGCGAGCGTTATTTCGCACTGCTCAAGGTCGACACGATCAACTACGATCGTCCCGAGAACGCGAAAAACAAGATTCTCTTCGAGAACCTGACCCCGCTGTTCCCGACCGTGCGCATGAAGATGGAAGCCGGTAACGGTTCCACCGAAGACCTCACCGGTCGTGTCATCGACCTGTGCGCCCCGATCGGTAAAGGCCAGCGCGGTCTGATCGTTGCTCCGCCAAAAGCGGGCAAGACGATCATGCTGCAGAACATCGCTGCCAACATCGCGCGTAACAACCCTGAAGTTCATCTGATCGTGCTGCTGATCGACGAACGTCCGGAAGAAGTAACCGAAATGCAGCGCACCGTGCGCGGCGAAGTGGTTGCCTCGACGTTCGACGAGCCGCCAACCCGCCACGTGCAGGTTGCCGAAATGGTGATCGAGAAGGCCAAGCGCCTGGTTGAACACAAGAAAGACGTGGTCATCCTGCTCGACTCCATCACCCGTCTGGCACGTGCCTACAACACTGTGATCCCGAGCTCCGGCAAGGTCCTCACCGGTGGTGTCGATGCCCACGCCCTGGAGAAACCAAAGCGTTTCTTCGGTGCCGCACGGAACATCGAAGAAGGCGGCTCGCTGACCATCATCGCTACCGCGCTGGTTGAAACCGGCTCGAAGATGGACGAAGTGATCTACGAAGAATTCAAGGGCACCGGCAACATGGAACTGCCTCTGGATCGCAAGATCGCTGAAAAGCGCGTCTTCCCGGCGATCAACATCAACCGCTCCGGCACCCGCCGCGAAGAGTTGCTGACTGCCGACGACGAGCTGCAGCGCATGTGGATCCTGCGCAAGCTGCTGCATCCTATGGATGAAGTGTCTGCCATCGAGTTCCTGGTCGACAAGCTGAAACAGACCAAGACCAACGATGAGTTCTTCCTGTCGATGAAACGCAAGTAAGTCGATCAGGCCAGCAAAAGCCGGGGAAACCCGGCTTTTTGCTATCTGACCTTTGATGATTTGCCTGGTCACTCTTCTGAACGGGTGGGTTCGAGGCTAAACTCATGCCCCCGAACGCCATGGCCAAAACGAGGCTAACGCATGCAGTATCGCGACTTGCGCGACTTTATCAGCGGCCTGGAACAGCGCGGCGAGCTCAAGCGCATCCAGGTTCCGGTGTCCCCAGTGCTGGAAATGACCGAGGTCTGCGATCGCACCTTGCGGGCCAAGGGCCCGGCGCTGCTGTTCGAAAACCCGACCGGTTATGACATTCCCGTGCTTGGCAACCTGTTCGGTACGCCTGAGCGCGTGGCCTTGGGCATGGGCGCCGAAGCTGTCAGCGAACTACGCGAGATTGGCAAGTTGCTGGCCTTCCTCAAGGAGCCCGAGCCACCAAAGGGGCTGAAAGATGCCTGGTCCAAGCTGCCGATCTTCCGCAAAATCATTGCCATGGCGCCGAAAGTCGTCAAGGACGCGGTCTGTCAGGAAGTGGTCATCGAAGGCGATGACGTCGACCTGGCAATGCTGCCAGTGCAGACCTGCTGGCCCGGCGACGTCGGCCCGCTGATTACCTGGGGCCTGACGGTCACCAAAGGCCCGAACAAGGACCGCCAGAACCTCGGCATCTATCGCCAGCAAGTGATTGGCCGCAACAAAGTCATCATGCGCTGGTTGAGCCACCGTGGCGGCGCGCTGGACTATCGCGAGTGGTGCGAAAAACATCCGGGCCAGCCATTCCCGGTGTCCGTGGCATTGGGTGCCGACCCTGCAACCATTCTCGGCGCGGTAACGCCGGTGCCGGACAGCCTGTCCGAGTACGCCTTCGCCGGCCTCTTGCGCGGTAACCGTACCGAGCTTGTGAAGTGCCGTGGCAACGACCTGCAAGTGCCGGCCACCGCCGAGATCATCCTTGAAGGTGTGATTCATCCAGGCGAAATGGCCGATGAAGGTCCGTACGGCGACCACACCGGCTATTACAACGAAGTCGACAGCTTCCCGGTGTTCACCGTCGAGCGCATCACGCACCGCATCAAACCGATCTACCACAGCACCTACACCGGCCGTCCACCGGATGAGCCGGCGATTCTCGGTGTGGCGCTGAATGAAGTGTTCGTGCCGATCCTGCAAAAGCAGTTCCCGGAGATCACCGACTTCTACCTGCCGCCTGAAGGCTGCTCGTACCGCATGGCTATCGTGACCATGAAAAAGCAGTACCCCGGCCATGCCAAGCGGGTAATGCTCGGTGTCTGGTCGTTTTTGCGACAGTTCATGTACACCAAGTTCGTTATCGTCACTGACGACGATATCAACGCCCGCGACTGGAACGACGTGATCTGGGCCATCACCACGCGCATGGACCCCAAGCGCGATACGGTGATGATCGATAACACGCCGATCGACTACCTCGACTTCGCCTCGCCGATTTCCGGCCTGGGTTCGAAGATGGGGCTCGATGCCACGCATAAATGGCCCGGCGAAACCACCCGCGAGTGGGGCCGGGTAATCGTCAAGGATGAGGCGGTAACACGCCGGATCGATGCCATCTGGAATCAATTAGGAATAGATTGATGCGTGTAACCTTGCAGCCGTCCGGTGCAGTGCTTGAGATACTGTCCGGCGAGCGGATTCTCGATGGGGCGCGGCGTTTGGGCTATGAGTGCCCGCAAAGCTGCCGTAATGGTAACTGCCACGTTTGCGCGGCGTTACTGGTCGAAGGTCGGATCAAGCAGACCGGTGATGTGCGCGATCACGGTGAGTTCTACACTTGCATAGCAGAGCCGCTGGAAGACTGCATCGTATTGTGGGATGGCGTCCTTGCGCTGGGAGAACTACCGGTGCGCAGCCTGTCGTGTCAGGTCACTGAATGCGTAGACGTCGGCGGTGATACCTGGCGGGTTCGACTGCGGGCACCGGCCGGCAAGCCGCCGCGCTATCACGCCGGGCAGTACCTGCTGATCGAGCGCGAGAATGGCGAGAAATCCGCCTTCTCGCTGGCCTCTGCGCCGCATTCAGGACGAGATCTGGAACTGCATGTGCTGGCGCGCGAAGCCAGTGCGCTCAGCCTGATCGAGCAGTTGCAGCGCAATCGCATGGTGCGCATTGAAATGCCCTTCGGCGATACGCATCTGGCCGAGTTGCCTGACTGTCCGCTGGTGTTGATGGCGGCGGGTACCGGCATGGGGCAGATCCACAGCCTGATCGAGCATTGCCGGGCCAAGGGCTTCAAGCATCCGGTACACCTGTATTGGGGCGTGCGGCGGCCGGAAGACTTCTATCAGATCGAACATTGGGATGAATGGCTGAAGCTGCCCAACCTGTTCCTGCACAAGGTCGTCAGCGATCTGTGCGGTTGGGAAGGGCGTTGCGGCATGCTGCACGAGGCGGTTTGCGAGGATTTCCCCGACCTGAAGTCCCTGCATGTGTACGCCAGCGGTTCGCCGGCGATGGTTTACGGCACGCTGGATGCCTTGGTCAACGCCGGGATGGACGCGCACCAGATGCGCGCTGACGTCTTCGCCTACGCGCCCCGTCCGCAAGCCAGCAACCCTGCCTAGAAACGCACGCCAGTGGTGATCATGGCTGCGTTAAAGCCGAGCAGAACCAGCTCGGCGGCGACCGGACCATAATGAGCGCCCAGTGATGGAATGATCACGGGCGCCACGCCGAAGTGGTTGAGCGGAATTTTGTCCTTGTACTCGCCGCTGTAGCCCTGGAGTAATCCACCGGTCAGCTTTATATACACCGGATAGTCGGCGCTCTCGTAACGCTTCCCCGCATAGGCGTAATACGAGCGCTGACTGAACGAGTTACGAAAAGTCACTGCTCCAAACAACCAACCGGATGCTTGATTGCGTTCAAGGCCGATCAGGTCCTGATTGTTATTGTGATCGGGGTCTGGCGAATAGTGTTTGGTATAGAGGCTACCTTGCAGGTACCAGAAGCCCTTGTCTGCTTGAGTCGGGCTTTCGACTGCCAGCGCCGGGGTGGCCAGCGCCAGCAACAGCAGACCGTACATTTTCAGGTTTTTCATCTTGCGACCTCTATTGGTAATTCGGCTTGCGCCTGTGGAGGCTGCTATACGCCTGCATTCAAAGAAGGGGCGGCAGGGTATCAGACGAATACGTCAGAAAGATCTGTTAAATGACGGTTGATTCTGAACGGCCGCAAGGCTTATGCATATTTCATTCGGGTATTTAAGATATTTCCCAAAGAGTATTAGGCTATATATCAGACTCCTTAATTGGCGCAGTCCTTGATATAGAAGGGTCATACGTCCTTTAGCACTTTTCGTTTTACGTTTACTGCTATATGTTCTATGACGTTAATCTTGCTTACATCTTGTAATACTTGTGGGACTGAACACCCTTTGCCATGACCGCCATTGAATCTGCTTGTTTGAATCTGGCTTACCCTCCGCGGCTCGATCTGGGCGCGCAGCTGACTCACGAACAATTGCTCAGCTCGATGCAGGCCACCATGGCCCGGCACAAGGGCGGGCCGGTCTGGTTATTCGCTTACGGTTCATTGATCTGGCGCCCGGAATGCACAGCGGTCGAGCGGGTGCGCGGACGCGTGCATGGTTACCATCGCGGCTTGTACCTGTGGTCTCACGAACACCGTGGTACGCCGGAAATGCCGGGGCTGGTGTTTGGCCTGGATCGCGGTGGGTCTTGCAGCGGCTTTGCCTATCGGTTGCCCGAGGAGCAATTGGAAGCCTCGCTATTTGCCTTGTGGCAGCGCGAAATGCCGGTGCCGTCTTATCGCCCGCACTGGCTCAATTGCCGGCTGGAAGACGGCAGCAAGGTTCAGGCATTGGGGTTTGTGTTGGAGCGGCACCTGCCCAGCTATGCCGGCAACTTGCCGGACCATGTGCTGAGCCAGGTGTTCGAAAGCGCTTGCGGGCGTTACGGCACTACTCGCGATTATGTCGAGCAGACCGTCCACGCCCTGCGCAGCCACGCCATGCCAGACCGGAACCTGGAGGCGCGGCTCAAGCGCTGCAAGGCTTAAGCGAGCGCTTCACGACCCTGGCTGGCGACTTGCTTGTGCCACAAGGTCGGTGCCAGGCAAGCCATTGCCAGCAGGCACGCGCCAACCAGCAACACGAAGCCGCCATCCCAGCCGAAATGGTCCACGGTGTAGCCCATCGCTGCACTGGCCGCGACCGAGCCGCCCAGATAACCGAACAGACCGGTGAAACCCGCAGCCGTGCCGGCGGCTTTCTTCGGCGCCAGCTCCAGCGCTTGCAGGCCGATCAGCATCACCGGGCCGTAGATCAGGAAGCCGATGGAGAACAGCGCGATCATGTCGATGGTCGGATTGCCGGCCGGGTTCAGCCAGTAAACCAGAGTCGCTACGGTCACCAGTGCCATGAACACCATGCCGGTCAGGCCACGGTTGCCGCGGAAGATCTTGTCCGACATCCAGCCGCACAACAGCGTGCCCGGAATACCGGCCCACTCGTAGAAGAAATACGCCCACGAGGTTTTATCCACGTCGAAGTGCTTGGCTTCCTTCAGGTAGGTCGGCGCCCAGTCCAGCACGCCGTAGCGCAGCAGGTAGACGAAGACGTTGGCCATGGCGATGTACCAGAGCATTTTGTTGCGCAGCACGTACTTGACGAAGATTTCCTTGGCACTGAATTCGTCTTCGTGGCTGGCGTCGTAGCCTTCCGGGTAATCGTTCTTGTACTTCTCGATGGGTGGCAGGCCTACCGATTGCGGGGTATCGCGCATCACCATGAAGGCGAACACAGCCACCAGCAACGCAACGGCGGCGGGGACGTAGAACGCCGCGTGCCAGTCGTTGAACAGGCCCATGCCAAGCAGGAACAACGGGCCGATCAGGCCACCGCCGACGTTATGCGCGACGTTCCAGACCGACACCACGCCACCGCGTTCTTTCTGCGACCACCAATGCACCATGGTCCGGCCACTCGGTGGCCAGCCCATGCCCTGGGCCCAGCCGTTGATGAACAGCAGGATGAACATCATGGTCACGCTGGACGTTGCCCACGGTGCGAAACCGAAAATGAACATGACCCCGGCCGATACCAGCAAGCCGAAGGGCAGGAAGTAACGCGGGTTGGAACGGTCGGACACCAGCCCCATCAAAAACTTCGACAAACCGTAGGCAATCGCGATCGCCGACATCGCCAGGCCCAACTGGCCACGGGTGTAGCCTTCGTCGATCAGGTACGGCATGGCCAGGGAGAAGTTTTTGCGCAGCAGGTAATAACCGGCGTAGCCGAAGAAAATCCCGGCGAAGATTTGCCAGCGCAGGCGCCGGTAGGTGCTGTCTACGTGTTCTTCAGGCAATGGAGCCTGATGGGCGGCAGGACGAAAAAAAGCAAACATTCAAGAGCTCCAGATTTCTTGTTTTGACTGCGGATGCGAATGTTACAGTTTCGTTACCGAAAAAAGCACCGCTTGTCGTCAAGGAAATCCGGAGAAGTGAACGAGAATGCATGTTCTTTTATGAACATGCGCTCTTCAGGTGGAGGGGCGGGGGGATTCGGATAATCAGCTGCCATCGCCGGGCAACAGATGTTCCTGGATCTTCTTGCTGTGGGATTCGACCAAATTCCCCTGGTCGTCGAAGCGCAATACGATCAGCCAGTCATAGACGTCTTCCGGCCAGGATTTCTGCCCGGTCAACGCTTGGCCATCACCACCGAACGCTTCGATCAGATTGTCGATATGCCCGTGATGCCAGGCGATCAATACGACAGAGGCCTGGTTGTTCTTGTCCAGCGATTTGACCAGTTTGTCGACTTCTTCATCGGCATAGGGTTGCTCGATCGGAAGGTGCAGACGTTGCGACAGCGGTGTCAGGGTCAGCCGTGGTCGCGCGCTGGACTTGCTGTCGCTGGTGGCGATCAGGCGTTGCGGTACCAGGTTCTTGCTGCCCAGCTGCAGCGGGTCGAAATAGTGCGCATACGCTTCGGCGCGCTGCTCGCCACGAGGGCTGAGTCCCATGCCCTGATCGGGTTTTTCCGCATGTCGGACGATCAGTACGGTGACATTTTTCAAGCCCGGAACCTCCTTGTTATTCTGATTTGCCAATGTCTGCATTGAAATCAACAGTGCAGGCAAGACCGCCAGACTCAATAACAGCTTGCGCAGCATCATGCTTATCCTCCATCCTGTGATGGGTAAACAGACTACGAAGCGTAGCAGGGCGTCGTGTTCACCGTACCCGCACCACCACCTTTCCAACGGCCTTGCGCTGGCCCAGATCATTGATGGCATTGGCCGCCTGAGCCAGCGGGTAAACCTGCGACACCAGAGGCTTGAGCTTGCCTTCGGCGAACCAGCCGAACAGTTGCTGGAAGTTGGCGGCGTTGTCTTGTGGCTGGCGTTGGGCGAAGGCGCCCCAGAACACTCCGAGTACAGCTGCCCCCTTGAGCAGGGCGAGGTTCACCGGCAGTTCCGGGATGCGTCCGCTGGCGAAACCGACCACCAGCAGGCGGCCATTCCAGGCAATGGCGCGGATCGCCTGGTCGAACAGGTCGCCACCCACCGGATCGTAGATCACGTCGGCACCGTTGCCATCGGTCAGGCGCTTGATTTCGTCCTTGAGGTTGGCTTCGCTGTAGTTGATCAACTCATCGGCGCCGGCAGCCTTGGCCACGGCGAGTTTCTCGGCGCTGCTGGCGGCAGCGATGACCCGGGCACCCATGGCTTTACCGATTTCCACGGCGGCCAAGCCGACACCACCCGAAGCGCCGAGCACCAGCAGGGTTTCCCCCGGTTGCAGGTTGCCGCGCTGTTTCAACGCGTGCATCGAAGTGCCGTAGGTCATGCTGAAGGCTGCGGCGATGTTGAAGTCCATCGACGGCGGGATAGGCAACACGTTGTAGCCCGGCACCGCGACTTGCTCGGCAAAGCTGCCCCATCCGGTCAGTGCCATGACCCGGTCACCGACCTTGAGGTGGCTGACTTTTTCGCCCACCGCGCTCACCACTCCAGCCGCTTCACCGCCCGGCGAAAACGGGAAGGGTGGCTTGAACTGGTATTTGCCCTCGATGATCAGCGTGTCCGGGAAGTTCACCCCGGCCGCATGCACGTCCAGCAGGATTTCGTTCTTCTTGGCGACAGGACTCGCGACTTCTTCCAGCACCAGCGATTCGGCAGGGCCGAAGGCTTTGCACAGCACGGCTTTCATCAGGGCTATTCCTTTGGGAGTGATGGCCGATAAGTGTAGGTGTGTGAGTCAACGGGTCAACGAGCATGCCCGGCCCTGATAGGCAGCCATAAGCTTTGTGCTTGGGCTGCGGGTGGTTATGCTAGGCCGCAAACCGGATGAGGAGCGAATTGTGAAAGCGTGGATCATGTTGATGCTGGCCCTGTCTCTGCCTGTGGCAGCGATGGCCGAAGAAGCCAAAGAAGGCGAAGCGCCGAAAGTCAGCTATATCAGCCTGAGCCCACCGTTCGTGGGTAACTATGGGCTGGATGGCACCCAGAAGCTCAAGGTCTACAAGGCTGATGTGGCGTTGCGGGTAACCGGCGAGGACGCGGTCAAGGCCGTGAAGGCCAACGAACCGTTGATTCGCAATCAGTTGGTGGCGTTGTTTTCTCAGCAGACCACTGAAGCCATGAACAACGTCGAAGCGAAAGAGAAGCTGCGTCAGGAAGCCTTGAAGCAGACCCAGCAAGTGATGAATGACGAGACCGGCAAGCCGATGGTGGACGATCTGTTGTTCAATAACCTGATCATCCAGTAAACAGACTGTGGCGCAGGGGCAAGCCCCTCGCCGCATGAAGTGTTCAGGACGCCAGGCTTTTGCGAAACCGCTTCAGCGCAATCGCAAAGAACAGCAAGCCAATGGCGCTCAGCGCCAGTAAGTCCGGCCAGACCACGCTGACTCCGGCGTCGCGGAACAGTATCGCGGCGCTGAGGCTGACGAAGTGCGTCGACGGCGAGCCCTGCATCACCCATTGCAACCATTGCGGCATGCTGTCCAGCGGTGTACTGCCGCCGGACAGCAGCAACATCGGAATAATCACCGGAATGGCCAGCAAGCCGAACTGGGGTGTCGAGCGGGCCAGGGTCGCGAGGAAAATCCCCAGCGCCGTGCTGGCGAACAGGTAAACCGCGGTCACCAGCAAAAACAGCGCCATGGAGCCCGCCAGCGGCACGCCCAGTGCGCCTTTGACGATGATTTCCAGCGATGCCCAGGTGCACAGCACCACCACCAGCATGTTGCTCCAGATTTTCGCCAGCATGATTTCCAGTGCCGTCAGCGGCAGCACCAGCAAGTGGTCGAGCGTGCCATGTTCGCGCTCACGCAGCAGTGCCGTGCCAGTCAAGATGATGGCGAGGATGGTGATGTTGTTGACGATCTGAATCACCGCCAGGAACCAGCCGCCTTCCAGATTGGTATTGAACAGCGAACGGGTGGTCAGCAGGGCGGGGGCTTTGCCGGTCGGGTCGCTTTGGTCGTTGTAGCTCAACAGTTCGCGCTGGAAAATCCGTGCAATGTAACCCGCGCCCATGAACGCCTGGCTCATGGCCGTGGCATCGACATTGACCTGCACCGCAGGCTGGCGCCCGGCCAACATATCCGCCTGGAAACTGGCTGGCACGTTGATGACAAAGGTGTACTGGCCGCTGTCCATCACCTGATCCAGTTGCCCATAGGGTAACAACACCGGACGCTGGAATTCCGGGGGTTGCAGGCTCTGGGCCAGTTGTCGTGACAGGTTGCTGTGATCTTCGTCGACGATGGCCACGCTGGCGTTATGCACACCGATCACCGAGCCTGCGGCCGGCATGTAGATCGCCACCGTAAAGGCGTAGAGCAGGAACAGCAGCAAGACGCTGTCATGCTGCAGGCTGCTCATTTCCTTGAGGCCAAGGCGCAGTATGTGCGCAAGCTTGTGCATCAGGCCTCCTGCTTTTTCAGCATGACCAGGCTGAGCCCGGTGAACCCGATAAAGAATCCGAACAGCGCCAGGCATTGCGGCCATAACTGCCGTATATCCAGCGCCTTGGTGAAGGTGCCGACGGTAATGTCGAGGAAGTAGCCCGCCGGAAACAGCATGCCCATGACCGCTGCCGCGCCATCGAGGGATGAGCGCGGCACGATCAGCCCGGAAAACTGGATGGTCGGCAGGCTGGTGATGATCATGGTGCCGAGGATGGCGGCGATCTGGGTCCGGGTGAACGCCGAAATCAGCAGGCCCATGCTGGTGGTTGCCAGCACGTATAGCAATCCGCCGAAGGCCAGGGTCAACGCACTGCCCTTGAATGGCACGCCAAAGAGCCAGCGGTTCATGGCCGTCAGGACTGCGAGGTTAATCAGGCTCACCAGCAGATACGGCGCTTGTTTACCCAGCAAAAACTCCAGGCGGGTCAGGGGCGTGGCGTAGAAGTTGGTGATCGAGCCGAGCTCTTTCTCCCGCACGATCCCCAGCGCAGTGAGCATGGCCGGAATGAACGCGAGGATCAGCGCCATCACCCCGGGCCCGATGGCGTTGACGCTGACCACATCCTGGTTGTAGCGGAAACGGGTTTCCAGTTTGGCGGCTGACTGTCGATTCAGCGCAGGGCTGCTCTGCTCGGCCAGTTGTTCAATGTTGGCCAGGTGCACGGCCTCTACATAGTTGCGACTGGTCTCGGCGCGAAACGGCATGCCGCCATCGAGCCAGGCCGCCACGGTCGGTTGGCGACCGGCGTACAGGTCGCGACCAAAGCCTGGCGGGATCTCCAGCGCCAATTTGATTTCCGAGCGCTGAAGACGGCGATGCAGCTCAGCGGCATCGCGGATCGACGGCTGCTCGCTGAAGTAGCGAGAGCCGCGAAAAGCTTCCAGGTAGGCGCGGCTTTGCGGCGTCTGGTCCTGGTCGTAGACGGCGAAGGCGAGTTTTTCCACGTCCAGGGAAATGCCGTAGCCGAAGATCACCATCATGAAAATCGCCCCCAGCAGGGCGAAGGCCATTCGTACTTTGTCCCGCAGCAATTCCTTGCCTTCGCGGCTGGCGACCGCCAGCAGGCGTCCGAGGCTGAAGCCGCGATCCTTCAACTGCATGACCGGGTTGATCGTCGCGTCGGCGGGGCCAGCAGGCGTCGGTGACTCCGCCGGGCCTTGAGCTTGTTCCAGGCAGGTAACAAATGCCGCTTCCAGGGTCTGTCCCCGGAATTGCTGTTGCAGCGCCGCCGGGGTATCGCAAGCGAGTACCTTGCCAGCGTGCATCAGCGAAATGCGGTCGCAGCGCTGGGCTTCGTTCATGAAGTGGGTCGAGAGAAAGATCGTTACACCTTGCTCACGCGACAACTCGATCAGCAGCCGCCAGAAATCGTCCCGTGCTGCCGGGTCCACGCCGGAGGTCGGTTCGTCGAGGATCAACACTTCCGGGCGATGCAGCACCGCCACCGCCAGCGACAAACGCTGGCGCAGGCCCAACGGCAATGCGCCGGACTGTTGTTCAGCAACGCTGCCCAGGTTGAAGCGCTGGATCAGTTCGTCGATGCGCCGGGCACTGTCGGTTTTGGGCAAATCGAACAGTCGCGCATGCAAATCCAGGTTCCGCCGCACGCTGAGCTCGCCATACAGCGAGAAGCTTTGAGACATGAAGCCGACCCGTTTGCGAGTGGCCAGGTCCTTGGCATTCACCGGGTTACCCAGCAGCGCGGCGCGGCCTTCACTGGCCGGTATCAGCCCGGTAAGGACTTTCATCGTGGTGGTTTTGCCGCAGCCGTTGGAGCCTAGGAAGCCGAAAATCTCCCCGCGTCCGATGGCAAAGCTGACCTTGTCTACCGCGGTGAAATCACCGAAACGCAGGGTCAGGTCGTGGGCTTCGATGGCAATGTCGGTGCTGGCGCGGGTTCTGGGGGCAATGACTAGCGGTTGCTTGTCGTGGTCGCGGCTGCCTTGAAAATGGGTGAACGCTTCATCGAGTTTACCGCTGGCGGTGACAGCGACCAGTTCGTGCGTCATGCCGGTAGCGATCAGCTTGCCGCCGTCGAGCATCAGGCAGTGTTCGAATTGCTCGGCTTCTTCCATGTAGGCAGTGGCGACCAGCAACGTCAGCTGCGGGCGTTGGCGACGTACATCGTCGATCAGCTCCCAGAAGCGCCGCCGTGACAAGGGATCGACACCGGTGGTGGGTTCGTCGAGGATCAGCAAATCCGGCTCGTGAATCAGCGCACAGCAGAGTCCGAGCTTCTGTTTCATGCCGCCCGACAGCTTGCCTGCAGGACGATCGGCAAAACCCAGCAGATCAGTGGCCAGCAACAGACTACGCATGCGCTGTTCGAAGTCGGCTTTCGAGAGCCCGAACAGGGTGGCAAAAAAGTGGATGTTCTCGCGGATCGACAGTTCGGGGTACAGATTGCCGCCCAAGCCTTGGGGCATGAACGCAATACGAGCGTAGAGGCTGTTGCGATGAAGGCGATCCTGGATTGAGCCGCCGAGCACTTCCAGTTGGCCTTGTTGCAGGGTTTTCACGCCGGCGATCAGCCCCAGCAGGCTCGACTTGCCGGCGCCATCCGGGCCGATCAGCCCGCAGCGAGTGCCGGCCGGCAGGCTGAACGCGATGTCGGCCAGTGCCTGTTGCTTGCCATAACGGTGCTGGAGGCCGGAGATGTGCAGCGCCGGAGCGGTCATTGCAGATTGGCCGGCCAGCCAATAGGGGCGGTGCGCACATAACCGGCACCGGGCATGCCCGGTTTGGCCTGGGGCATGGCGCTCGGGTCAGTCAGTCGCAGCTTGACGCGAAACACCAGCTTTTGCCGCTCGTCGCGCGTTTCGACCTCTTTGGGCGTGAACTGCGATTTGGCCGCCACGAAACTGATTTTTGCCGGCAGTGGATGGCCGGGCAGGGCGTCGAGCAGGATCCGGGCTTCATCGCCGACGGTCAGGCGCCCGGTCACGGACGCTGAGAGGTAAAGATTCATGTACTGATCATTCGGATCGATCAGCATTAATACGCGTCCGCCCGCACCGAGCACTTCGCCGGGCTCGGCCATGCGCAGCTGGATGACGCCGTCGATCGGTGCCCGCAAACTGCTGTCGTCGATTTCGCTGGTCAGTTGGGCGACCTGTGCCTGAGCTGCGCCAATGGCGGCCCCGACGGCCGAAACCTGGGCGCGGGCCGCAGCGACGGCGGCATTGGCGGTGTCGAAGCGCGCCTGTTGTTGATCGATGATCTGGCCGCTGGCGTAACCGCGCCTGAACAGTTCCTGGGAGCGTTTGAGTTCCTGTTGGGCGAGCAATAGTTCGCTCTGGCGCAGTTGCACATTGGCCTGGGCGGCAGAAAGGTTCTCCCGGGCGCGCAGTACTTCGGCCTCGGCCTGGTTGCGCTGGGCTTCGAGGGTGCGGGTGTCCATGCGCGCCAGCAATTGCCCCTTGATCACCTTGTCGCCTTCATTGACGCGCACTTCGGCCAGTCGCCCGGGAGTTTTACTGGCGATCTGCACTTCGGTGGCTTCGAGGCGTCCGTTGCCGACATACAGGCCTTCAGGCAGGCGGTCATGCATCGATTTCCAGTAACCAAAGCCCCCGGCGGCCAGCAGCAGAATGATCAGAGAGCTGGCGAAAAAAATCGAAGAACGGCTGTGCGTTGACATTCGGGCATCCTGCGACGGTAACGTCCTAGTTTGAACGGGCGAGCGCCGAGGCGCCTTGATGTCCGTCAACTGAAGGCCAAGCCTAACCCGATTGACCAGGTGACCGGCCGGTTCTGCATTATTTAGCGCAGGTCGAGCACCGCCGCCCATTGTTCGGCGGTCACCGGCATCACCGACAATCGCGAACCTTTCTGTACCAGCGGCATTCCCGACAGTGCCGTCTGCTGTTTCAGATAGTCGAGCTTCAGCACCTTGGGAAATGTCTCGACGTGACCAACATTGATCGCGCTCCAGGCATTTTTCTCGGGCGTGGCCTTCGGGTCGAAGTAAACACTCTCGGGTTCCAGCGCCGTCGGGTCCGGGTATGCCGCTTCGATGATTCGTCCGATCCCGGCGATGCCCGGTTCAGGGCAGCTGGAGTGGTAAAAGAAAAACTCGTCGCCGACCGCCATGGCCCGCAGGAAGTTGCGTGCCTGATAGTTGCGAACGCCGTCCCAGCGAGCTTCGCCGAGCTTCTCCAGGGCTTTGATCGAGAGCTCGTCGGGCTCGGATTTCATAAGCCAGTAGGCCATCTTTTTTTGCTCCGAAAGCGGTGGTCGGGAACGTTGTCCGGCGATTTTATGACAAACCGACGGTCGGTTGACGCCAGCGTTTGCGTGTCGCTTCACGTTACCGCAAAATGCCGGACTTTTAAGCGAGACGCGGCAAGCACGGCCTATTTCGGATACCGTTGCTGTCATCGTGTGCGACATGCCTTGAGGGGGGCAATCGATGAAACGCAAACCGGATTTACTGTGGATTTTAGTGATTGTGTTCGGCCTGGGCGTCGTAACCACGGGTTATGCGCAAAGCCTGTGGGCGAACAAGACTGATGCACCGATCGAAGTCGCGCAACAACAGCAACAACCTCTAAAGCCGCACAAGCGCTAAAACCGCTGCAAGCGACGCCGCTGATGGCAGTGGCGTCCAGATCTAGTCCGCGAAATACCACTTCCTGTCAGTCACCGTTCCCTGCATCGGTACATCCCAGCTCGCTTGATCCAGTTTTTCGACTTTCTGGCATTCATGGGCCAGCCCCAGCAGCGTCGGCTTGCGCCAGGTCTTGCGGCGCGCCAGATAGGCCAGGCTGCGATCATAGAAGCCGCCCCCCATCCCCAGGCGTCCGCCGTGTTCGTCAAAACCGACCAGCGGCAACAACACCAGGTCCAGTGCCCAGACCTTGCGTTGCTTAGCCTGGTTGACCCGTGGTTCGAGAATGCGAAAGCGGTTGGGCCGCAGCTTTTCACCGGGGTGAATGCGCTGAAAGACCATCTTGGTTCGCGGCCAGGCGCTGAGTACGGGCAGGTAAGTCGCCTTGCCCCGGCGTTGAGCGGCGCGCAGCAACAGGCGCGGATCGATTTCACCGTCGGTAGGCAGGTACAGGGAGATGTGTTTTGCGCGGCGGAACAACGGATGTTGCGCCAATTGCCGATACAGCCCGCGAGCGGCCTGGCGCTGCTCACTGTTGCTCAGTGCGCGACGGGCCTGGCGCAGCATGCGTCGAAGTTGCGGGCGGGATAGCGGCGCAGGTTCGGTCATCGTCATGGGCTGTTCGAGTGTCGAGGGCACCAGGGCGGTGACATCGTAAAAAGCCGATGCCGGCAAAAACCGGCATCGGCTTGAATATAGGCTCCCCGGATGAACCGCTGTCGACTTAGCCCTTGAACCCGAAAGTTCAAGGTGGAAGATGCAGTAGGCTTTAAGGCTTTCCGTCTAGCGGACATGCACACCAGCCCAACGTGCAACTTCCAGGGTAGTGCGAATCGGCTCAGGGACATCGTCAACTGGCAAGCACCCCAGGGAGTGGCGCGAGTATACCGCAACCACCTTCGGGAATCAGCCCTTGCTGACATCAGGATCGGTGGCGAGCACCAGATCCACTCGATCGAGCAGGTCACGCACCTGCTCGCGGGTCGAGCCGCTGGCCTGCACATCAGGACGTTCCCGTGTGTGCAGCAGATCGTGGGTGATGTTCAGCGCGGCCATCACGGCGATGCGATCGGCGCCGATGACTTTGCCGCTGCTGCGGATTTCGCGCATTTTTCCGTCCAGATAACGGGCGGCGCTCACCAGATTGCTGCGCTCTTCCTGGGGGCAAATGATCGAGTACTCTTTATCGAGGATCTGCACGGTAACGCTATTGCTTGAACTCATGAGTCTTGCTCCAGGGCCTTGAGGCGCGAAATCATCGATTCGACCTTACGCCGAGCGATTTCGTTTTTTTCAATGAGGTGCGCGCGTTCCTCGCGCCAGGTCTTTTCCTGAGCTAATAAGAGTCCGTTCTGGCTCTTAAGTTGCTCGACTCGGGTAATTAGCAGCTCGAGTCTGGCCATCAGCGCTTGCAAGTCGGTGTCTTCCATACGTGTTCCACGGGATTTGTCTGATGGGCGGTAACTGGCGGACAGCCTTTAATAGTCTTGGCGAGTCTGTCGATGTAGGATACAAGGCCTTCATTCTAGACATAGCGCCGTCTGGCGCCTAGCTGCCCATGCCCATTCAGAATTCTCCGTATCAAGCCTTCGCCACCCTGCTGAGCACCAGCGGCCATCCTGTATCGCCTGCCGAACTGCACGGCCTGCTGCTCGGACGCAGCTGCGCTGGTGCAGGCTTTGAAGCCGATGGCTGGCTGGTCGACGCCGCCGAGCTGCTCGAAGGCGAACCACAAGACAACGTCCGCAACGCCCTGATCGGCCTGCAAGAGATGGTCAAGGGCGAGCTGACCAGCGACGACATGACCGTCGTTCTGCTGTTGCCGACCGATGACGCGCTGCTGACCGAACGTGCCGTCGCACTGGGCCAGTGGTGTCAGGGCTTCCTCAGCGGTTTCGGCCTGAACTGCCGTGACAGCAGCATGTTGAGCGCTGAAGCCACCGAAGTCCTGCAGGATCTCGCGGCTATCGCTCAGGTGCAAGATGCGCTGGAAGAATCCGACGACGGCGAAAGCGACTATATGGAAGTCATGGAGTACCTGCGGGTCGCGCCATTGCTGCTGTTCACCGAGAACAACAAAGCTGCCGCACCGGCCGCCAAACCTTCTCTGCACTGATCGTTTGCTAGGGACTTCCATCTGCCCATGATTCATATCCCTAAATCGGAATACACCCGCCGCCGCAAGGCGTTGATGGCGCAGATGGAACCCAACAGCATCGCAATCCTGCCGGCCGCCGCCGTGGCGATCCGCAATCGCGACGTCGAACACGTTTACCGACAGGAGAGCAATTTCCAGTACCTCAGCGGTTTTCCCGAGCCTCAGGCCGTGATCGTGCTGATACCTGGTCGTGAGCATGGCGAATACATCCTGTTCTGCCGTGAACGCAACGCCGAACGCGAACTGTGGGACGGCCTGCGTGCCGGGCAGGAAGGTGCGATCCGGGATTTCGGCGCCGACGATGCCTTTCCGATCACCGACATCGACGACATCCTGCCGGGCCTGATCGAAGGCCGGGACCGGGTGTATTCGGCCATGGGCAGCAACCCGGAATTCGACCGCCACCTGATGGACTGGATCAACGTGATTCGTTCCAAGGCGAACCTGGGCGCCCAGCCGCCGAACGAATTCGTTGCGCTGGATCATTTGCTGCACGACATGCGCCTGTATAAATCGGCGGCAGAAGTGAAGGTGATGCGCGAAGCCGCACGGATCTCCGCGCAGGCTCACATTCGCGCGATGCAGGCCTGCCGTGTCGGCTTGCATGAGTTCAGCCTGGAAGCCGAGCTCGATTACGAGTTCCGCAAAGGTGGGGCGAAAATGCCGGCTTATGGTTCGATCGTCGCCGCCGGGCGCAACAGCTGCATCCTGCATTACCAGCAGAATGACGCATTGCTCAAGGACGGCGATCTGGTGCTGATCGACGCCGGTTGCGAAATCGACTGCTACGCCAGCGACATCACCCGTACCTGGCCGGTCAACGGCAAGTATTCGCCGGAACAGAAGGCGATCTACGAATTGGTGCTGGAGTCGCAAGCTGCCGCGTTTGCCCAGATCGCTCCCAACAAGCACTGGAACCAGGCGCACGAGGCGACGGTTCAAGTAATTACCGCAGGCCTGGTGAAGCTCGGTTTGTTGCAGGGCGATGTCGATGAGTTGATCGCCAGCGAAGCCTACAAGGCGTTTTACATGCACCGTGCCGGTCATTGGCTGGGCATGGATGTGCATGACGTCGGCGAGTACAAGGTCGGCGGTGAATGGCGGGTGCTGGAAGTCGGCATGACGCTGACCGTCGAGCCGGGTATCTACATTGCCCCGGGCAATCTGAGCGTGGCGAAGAAATGGCGCGGCATTGGCGTGCGCATCGAGGATGACGTGGTGGTAACCAAGCAGGGCTGTGAAATTCTGACCAACGGTGTGCCGAGAACGGTCGCCGAGATCGAGGCCTTGATGGCCGCTGCACGGACCCAGGCGGCATGAGTCGAGTCAATCTGGCAATCATTGGTGGCGGTCTGGTGGGCGCCAGTCTGGCGTTGGCGTTACAGGCCGGTGCCCGCGCCCGTGGCTGGAAAATCGTGCTGATCGAACCGTTCGCCCCCGGCGACAGCTACCAGCCAAGCTACGACGCGCGCTCTTCGGCGCTGTCTTTCGGCGCTCGGCAGATTTATCAGCGGTTGGGCCTGTGGCAGGAAATCTCCCGCCGCGCCGAGCCGATCAAACAGATCCATGTTTCCGACCGTGGGCGCTTCTCCACCGCGCGACTGTCGGCCATGGAAGAAGGCGTTCCGGCCTTGGGCTACGTGGTGGAAAACGCCTGGCTGGGCCAATGCCTCTGGCAGGGGCTGGACAAGGACGTGATCAGTTGGCGCTGCCCGGCCGAAGTCACGCGCATGGAACCGCTGGAAGACGGCTACCGCCTGACCCTCAACGATGAAACCCTACTGGAGTGCGAGCTCGCGGTGCTGGCCGATGGCGGCCGTTCGGGCTTGCGCGAGCAGTTGGGGATCGGCGTCAAAAAGCGTCCATACAACCAAAGTGCGTTGATCGCCAACATCACCCCGAGCGAGGCCCACAACGGCATGGCGTTCGAGCGTTTCACCGATGACGGCCCGATGGCTTTGCTGCCGCTACCGGAAAACCGCTGCGCGCTGGTCTGGACTCGCTTGGGCATGGACGCGCAGCGTCTGGCGGCACTCGATGAGCGTAGCTTTCTCAGCGAGTTGCAGGGGGTGTTCGGCTATCGCCTCGGCACGCTCAAGCAGGTCGGTGCGCGGAATCTATACCCGTTGTCGTTGATCGAAGCCGAGGAGCAGGTACGTCCGCATCTGGCCGTGCTGGGCAACGCTGCCCACAGCCTGCACCCGATTGCCGGTCAGGGCTTCAACCTGTCGTTGCGCGATGCCCAGGCCCTGGCCGAAGCGCTGCTCGCCAGCCCGAGTGCACCGGGCGACTTCGCCACCTTGCAGGCTTATCGCGAACGCCAGCGTTTGGACCAGAACCTCACCGTGGGCTTCTCCGATCAAGTCACCCGGTTGTTCGGCAGCACCCAGCCGCTGGTTTCGCTGGGGCGCAACATCGGCCTGTTGGGCCTCGATCTGTTGCCGCCGGCCAAACGCTGGTTCGCCCGGCAAGCCATGGGATTGGGAACACGCGCCGATGGTTGAGTGCTTACCCCGGCGTTTCGATACTTACGACGGCGCTGGCAGCGTGGTCGATAAACCCCTTTACGTGCGGCTCACGCCGCAAGCGAGACAGGCTTAAAGCATGGAAATGCGCGCAGATCTGCTGATTGTCGGGGCCGGAATGGTCGGGAGCGCGTTGGCGCTGGCGTTACAGAACAGCGGGCTGGAAGTCCTGCTGCTCGACGGCAGCCCCATGAGCGTCAAACCCTTCGATGCGCAGTCGGCATTCGAGCCTCGAGTGAGCGCCTTGTCGGCCGCCAGTCAGCGGATTCTGGAGCGTCTGGGGGTGTGGGACGGCGTTGTCAGCCGGCGTAGCAGCCCTTATTCCGACATGCACGTCTGGGATGGCAGCGGCACCGGGCAGATTCACTTCTCGGCCACCAGCGTCCACGCCGAGGCACTCGGGCATATCGTCGAAAACCGGGTGGTGCAGGATGCGCTGCTCGATCGCCTGCATGATTGTGACCTCGGCCTGCTGGCCAATGCGCGTCTGGAGCAGATGCGCCGTTCCGGCGATGACTGGCTACTGACGCTGGCCGATGGCCGCACGTTGCGCGCACCGCTGGTGATCGCGGCGGACGGCGCCAACTCGGCGGTGCGTCGTCTCACCGGTGTCGCGACTCGTGAGTGGGATTATCTGCATCACGCCATCGTCACCAGTGTTCGCAGCTCGCTGCCGCATCAGATGACCGCCTGGCAGCGTTTTACCGATTACGGCCCGCTGGCATTCCTGCCCTTGGAGCGGGATGGCCAGCAGGACTGGTGCTCGATCGTCTGGTCGACCACCCCGAGCGAAGCCGAACGCCTGATGGCGCTGGATGACGAAGGTTTCTGCCGAGAGCTGGAGCGCGCTTTCGAAGGGCGTTTGGGCAAGGTGCTAAGCGCCGACCCGCGACTTTGCGTGCCGTTGCGCCAGCGCCACGCCAAGCGCTATGTGGCCGAAGGCCTGGCGCTGATCGGCGATGCCGCGCACACCATTCACCCGCTGGCCGGGCAGGGCGTCAACCTCGGTTTCCTCGATGCCGCAGTGTTGGCTGAAGTGCTGCTGCAGGCAGCCAGCCGTGGTGAGCGCCTGGCGGACGTGAAAGTCCTCAGCCGCTACGAGCGTCGGCGCATGCCGCACAACCTGGCGTTGATGGCAGCGATGGAAGGCTTTGAGCGTTTGTTCCAGGCCGATCCGTTGCCGCTGCGCTGGTTGCGTAATACCGGGTTGAAAATGGTCGACCAGATGCCCGAAGCCAAGGCGCTGTTTGTGCGCGAAGCGCTTGGATTGATCGGGGATCTGCCGGCATTGGCCAAGGCCTGACAGTTTGTATCAGTGCTGATGCCCTCATCGCGAGCACATTCACCAACAATCTCCGACGGTGCAACATCTGGTAACTCCTCCAGGGCGGGATCGGTTGAGAAGCTAAATGTGAGTCCTTATCATTTCGACTCATTTTTGATTTCGAGAGACCGCTCCCATGTTGGCACCGAAGCGTCTACTGACAGCCCTCGCCCTGACCCTGGTCGGCACCACCGCCCAGGCTGCCGACGAGGTGGTGGTCTACTCCTCGCGTATCGACGAGCTGATCAAACCGGTCTTCGATGCCTACACCCAAAAAACCGGCGTAAAGGTGAAATTCATCACCGACAAGGAAGCGCCGTTGATGCAGCGCATCAAGGCCGAAGGCGAGAATGCCACCGCCGACCTGCTGCTGACCGTCGATGCCGGCAACCTTTGGCAGGCCGAGCAAATGGGCATCCTGCAGCCGTTCACTTCCAAGGTGATCGACACCAACATCCCGCTGCAATACCGCGCCGCGTCTCACGCCTGGACCGGCCTGAGCCTGCGGGCGCGGACCATCGCCTATTCCACTGACCGGGTAAAACCTTCGGACCTGAGCACATACGAAGCGCTGGCTGACAAGCAGTGGGAAGGCCGGCTGTGCCTGCGTACTGCGAAGAAGGTCTATAACCAGTCGTTGACTGCAACCCTGATTGAAACCCACGGCGCGGAAAAAACCGAAGAGATCCTCAAGGGTTGGGTGCGCAACCTGTCCACAGACGTGTTCTCTGACGACATCGCCGTACTGCAAGCGATCAGCGCCGGGCAATGCGACGTCGGTATCGTCAACACTTACTACTATGGCCGTCTGCACCAGCAGAAGCCGGATCTTCCGGTCAAACTGTTCTGGCCGAACCAGGCCGACCGTGGCGTACACGTGAACCTGTCGGGCATTGGCCTGACCAAACACGCCCCGCACCCGGAAGCCGCCAAGGCGCTGGTGGAATGGATGACCACACCTGAAGCGCAAAAGATCTTCGCCGACGCTAACCAGGAATTCCCGGCCAACCCGGCGGTGAAACCGTCCGCGGAAGTCGAGGCCTGGGGCACGTTCATCCCGGACACCCTGCCGGTTGAAGTGGCTGGCCTGCGTCAGGCCGAAGCCATCCGCCTGATGGACCGCGCCGGCTGGAACTGACTCACCGCAATTGTGGCGAGGGAGCTTGCTCCCGCTCGAGCGCGAAGCGGTCGTAATATTGGCTGACACGCTTTGACTGAAGAAATGAAGTAGCTGACCAAGGGCTGCTTCGCAACCCAACGGGGGCAAGCCCCCTCGCCACAAAATGGGGCCGGCTGCATTACTGCGTCGGCTCCGCACTTTTTAGAGACTTTCCTTGGCCCATCCCGCCCAACGCCGTTGGTATCCGCTGGTTTTCGTCGTTGCCGCTCTGGTGCTGCTGCCACTGAGTGTGTTGCTGCTGTCGTGGCAAACCGTCGATATGCAGATCTGGTCGCACCTGTGGGACACCCAGATGCCACGCCTGCTGGGTAACACCTTGACGCTGATCCTCGGCGTCGGGATTGGTGTAACGCTGTTGGGCGTGAGCCTGGCGTGGTTGACCAGCCTCTGCGAATTCCCCGGGCGACGTTGGCTGGATTGGGCGCTGATGTTGCCGTTTGCGATCCCGGCCTATGTGCTGGCGTTCGTTTTTGTCGGCCTGCTGGATTTCGCCGGTCCTGTGCAAACCCTGCTTCGCGAGTGGTTTGGCAGCGGCTTGCGATTGCCGCGCGTGCGCTCCACCGGTGGGGTGATTCTGGTATTGGTGCTGGTGTTCTATCCCTACGTCTACTTGCTGGCACGCACAGCGTTTCTGGCCCAAGGCAAAGGCCTGATGGAGGCTGCACGCGTGCTCGGCCAATCACCGTGGCAAGCATTCTGGCGCGTGGCCTTGCCGATGGCCCGGCCGGCAATTGGTGCCGGTGTGGCCTTGGCATTGATGGAGACGCTGGCGGATTTCGGCGCAGTGTCGGTGTTCAACTTCGACACCTTCACTACGGCGATCTACAAAACCTGGTACGGCTTTTTCAGCCTGTCGAGCGCCGCACAACTGGCCAGCCTGTTGCTGCTGGTGGTGATGTTGCTGCTGTACGGCGAGCGGCGAGCGCGTGGAGCCAGCCGGGCGAGCAACGAGCGGCCACGGGGCAAGGCGCTTTATCACCTGCGCGGGTTCAAGGCTGTAGCCGCCAGCAGTTGGTGCGGGCTGGTATTTGCCTGCGCGTTTGTCATTCCATTGCTGCAACTGGTGGCGTGGTTCTGGCAGCGCGGGCGCTTCGACCTGGATGAGCGTTACGCCGGGCTGATCATCCATACGTTGTACCTGGGCGCCATGGCTGCGCTGATCACCGTCAGCGTCGCGCTGTTGCTGGCATTTGCCCGGCGCCTGGCTCCGACCCGGACGATTCGTTCCGGGGTCAGCCTGGCCAACATTGGCTACGCCTTGCCCGGATCGGTGCTGGCGGTATCAATCATGCTGGCGTTCAGTTACCTGGACCGTGAACTGGTGGTGCCGCTATCGGACTGGCTTGGCGGCGCGGGCAAACCGTTGCTGCTGGGCAGCCTGTCGGCGCTGTTGCTGGCGTATCTGGTGCGCTTTATCGCGGTGGCCTACGGGCCGTTGGAAAATAGCCTGGCGCGGATCCGTCCGTCGTTGCCAGAAGCTGCACGCTGTTTGGGTGTCAGTGGGCCACGACTGTTTTTCAAAGTGTATCTGCCGTTGCTGCTGCCCGGCACGTTGAGCGCGGCGCTGCTGGTGTTCGTCGATGTGCTCAAGGAAATGCCCGCAACCTTGCTGATGCGCCCGTTTGGCTGGGACACGCTGGCGGTGCGGATCTTTGAAATGACCAGCGAAGGCGAGTGGGCGCGGGCGTCGTTGCCGGCGCTGACACTGATTCTGGTGGGCCTGTTGCCGGTCATCGGCTTGATTCGACGTTCGGCACATCAAAACGGCTAGGTGCCAGTCCTACACCTTGCGGCTACAATGCGCGGCATTCGGTGCGGATCGTCCTTCAGACCGGGTCGCTGAAATAGGCTGAAAGCCTTCTACTTCAAGGCTTTCAACCATACAGCGCCTGTCCGTACCTTCGCCACGCCCGGAAGGAGAAACCCATGGGACAGCGTACGCCTCTGTATGACCTTCATCTCGCACTTGGCGCGAAGATGGTCGATTTTGGCGGTTGGGATATGCCATTGCATTACGGCTCACAGGTCGAGGAACACCATCAGGTGCGCCGCGACTGTGGGGTTTTCGATGTTTCCCATATGACCGTGATCGATGTCAGCGGCCCCCAGGCCAAGGCCTGGCTCCAGCATTTGCTGGCCAATGATGTCGAGCGTCTGCACAGCGTCGGCCGTGCCTTGTACAGCACCATGCTCAATGAGCGGGGCGGGGTGGTCGACGACATGATCGTTTATCGCCTGGAAGATGCTTACCGCCTGGTGGTGAACGCCGCCACCCGTGATCAGGACATGGCCTGGATGCAGGCCCAGCTCGGCAATTATCAGGTGCAACTGCACGAGCGCCGTGAGCTGGCGATGCTGGCGATTCAAGGTCCGCAGGCGCGGCAAAAGATCGCCGAACTGGTGACCCAGTCCCGTGGCACTCTGATCCAGCAACTCAAACCGTTTGAAGGTCACTGCGACGGCGACTGGTTCATCGCCCGTACCGGCTACACCGGCGAAGATGGTCTGGAGATTGCCCTGCCGGCCGATCAGGCGCCGGGATTCTTCAACGATCTGGTCGGTGCAGGCATATCGCCCATTGGCCTCGGCGCCCGCGACACGCTGCGTCTTGAGGCCGGGATGAACCTCTATGGCCAGGATATTCATCAGGATGTCTCACCGCTGGCTTCCAATATGGCCTGGAGCATTGCCTGGGAACCGGCCACTCGTCAGTTCATTGGCCGGGCCGCGCTGGAGGCTGAACGGGCAGCAGGGGTGAAGCAAAAACTGGTTGGTCTGGTGCTCGAAGAGCGCGGGGTTTTACGTGCCCATCAGGTGGTTCGCATCGCTGATGTTGGCGAAGGAGAGATCACCAGTGGTAGTTTCTCTCCTACGCTTAGCAAATCGATTGCCCTGGCGCGGGTGCCGATGGCAACGGCCGACCGGGCAGAAGTGGAAATTCGTGGCAAGTGGTACCCGGTTCGGGTAGTCAAACCGACCTTCGTGCGTCATGGCAAAACCCTGATCTAACTTTTTCTGGCGGGCCAACACCGCTGACATTTCTTCTTGAGGACACAGAACATGAGTGAAATTCCTGTAGACCTGCGTTTTGCCGAAAGTCACGAATGGGCCCGTCTGGACGAAGATGGCGGCGTAAAAGTCGGTATTTCAGACCATGCTCAGGAAGCCTTGGGCGATGTGGTGTTCGTCGAGCTGCCGGAAATCGGCAAAGTCTTCGCTGCCGGTGAAGCGGCGGGCGTAGTCGAGTCGGTCAAGGCCGCTTCGGATATCTACTCGCCGGTCTCCGGTACAGTCATTGCCGTTAACGAAGAGTTGGCCAACAGCCCGGAGCTGGTCAACAGCGCGCCATACGACAGCTGGTTCTTCAAACTCGAGCCAACGGATACCTCCGAGCTGGACAAGTTGCTCGACCCGACTGGCTACAAGCACGCCATCGGCGAGTAATGCTCGCCCCGTAGGAGCACGGCTTGCCGGCGATAGCGCTCTCAAGATCGCCATCGCCGGCAAGGGCTAGGCGCCCCCCCCCGCTCCTACAAAAGCGTTGCTCTCAAGCCTGCAATACAGCCTTCACCGCCGCCACTGAACGCTCGACATCACTTTTGCTCATGGCCGTGAACATCGGTAGCGAGACGATCAGGCGACCGACACGCTCGGACACCGGGAACATGCCTTCCTTGAAACCGCGTTCGCGGTAAAGACTCAGCAGGTGGATCGGCGGGTAGTGGTAGCCGATGCCGACGCCCAGTTCCTGCATTTGCTCCATGAAGGTCGCACGGGCCGGTTTGCCGTCCTTGCGCTCTGGCAGTACCAGTTGGAACAAGTGCCAGTTGCTGTTGGTGAAGTCTGCCGGTGGCAGCTGCGCACCGTATTTGGCCTCGAAATCGCTGCCGAAGCAGGCGAAGTAATGCTTGGCCAGTTCACGGCGGTGAGCGGTGATGGCTTCGATGTGGGCGAATTGGCCCAGGCCAATGGCTGCTGCCACGTCGGTCATGTTGAACTTGCCGCCCAGCACATCGACGTCCAGGCCGTCGAAGCCGGTACGGGTCACGCCTTGCAGGCGATACTTCTCGGCCAGTCGCACTTCTTCAGCGTTGTTCAATACCAGGCAGCCACCTTCCGAGGAGGTGACGTTCTTGTTCGCCTGGAAGCTGAACGACACGAAGTCGCCGGTGGAGCCGATGCGCTGACCATTCCAGCTCGAACCCAATGCCTGGGCGGCGTCTTCGATAATGCGCAGGCTGTGTTTCTTGGCGATCGCGTACAGGCGGCTCATGTCCACCGGCAAACCGGCGAGGAACACCGGGATAATGGCCTTGGTACGCGGGGTAATGGCCGCTTCGAGCTGGTCCAGGTCGATGTTGCGGGTGATCGGGTCGATATCGGCGAACACCGGGGTGGCGCCGACTTCGAGAATCACGTTGGCCGTGGCGACCCAGGAAATCGGCGTGGTGATGACTTCGTCACCGGCGCCGATCCCGGCGATGCGCAGGGCGATCTCCATGGTGCAGGTTCCGGAGTTGAACGTGCGCACCGGACGGCCGCCAAAAAACTCCGAGAGCTGGGCTTCGAACGCCTGCACCTTGGGCCCGCTGGTGATCCAGCCGGAGCGCAAGACATCGCCGACAGCGGCAATTGTGGCTTCATCGATAGTAGGTTTGGAAAACGGCAGAAAAGGCAGTTGGCTCATGACGATCAGTGCACCCGATTGGCTGACGGTAGATATATGCGCCGCACATGATGAGCCTGATTGAGCAAAGACGCCATGCCGAGTGCACAGGGGGAGCTATGCTGCTGTGATCGAGTTGCATCGACGTCGAGCGCCATTCAAGAGAGAGCCCGTCATGTCCCAGTTGCCATCCTTGAGCCAGTTACGAGACCCGAATGCCTTTCTGCGGCGCCACCTGGGGCCGGACACCGCCGAGCAGCAGGCGATGCTCGACAGCCTCGGGCTCGGCAGCCGCGTCGAGCTGATCGAGCAGACGGTGCCGCCGGGAATTCGCCTCAATCGCGTACTGGACTTGCCGCCTGCGCTCGATGAGGAGGCCGCGCTGGCAAAGCTGCGCGGCTATGCCGAACAGAATCAGGTCTGGACCAGCCTGATCGGCATGGGTTACCACGGCACCCTGACGCCCGCGGTGATCTTGCGCAACGTGCTGGAAAATCCCGGTTGGTACACCGCTTACACGCCCTATCAGCCGGAAATTGCTCAGGGGCGACTCGAAGCGTTGCTCAATTTCCAGCAATTGACCATCGACCTGACGGGCCTGGAACTGGCCAACGCCTCGTTGCTCGACGAAGCCACGGCGGCGGCTGAAGCCATGGCGCTGGCCAAGCGTGTCGCGAAGTCGAAAAGCAATCTGTTCTTCGTCGACGAAAATTGCCATCCACAGACCATTTCCGTGGTGAAGACCCGCGCTGAAGGTTTTGGCTTCGAACTGATCGTCGACACTGTGGATAACTTGAAACAGCACCAGGTGTTCGGCGCACTGCTGCAGTATCCCGATACCCATGGCGATATCCGCGACTTGCGCCCGCTGATCGATCACTTGCATGCGCAGCAGGCGCTGGCCTGCGTTGCGGCTGATCTGCTGAGCCTGTTGTTGCTGACGCCGCCAGGTGAAATGGGCGCAGACGTGGTCTTCGGCTCGTCCCAGCGCTTTGGTGTGCCGATGGGCTACGGCGGCCCTCACGCTGCGTTTTTCGCCAGCCGCGATGAATTCAAACGAGCGATTCCCGGGCGGATCATCGGCGTTTCGAAAGATGCTCGCGGCAACGTCGCGCTGCGCATGGCCCTGCAAACCCGCGAGCAACACATCCGTCGCGAGAAGGCCAACTCGAACATCTGCACGGCCCAGGTGTTGTTGGCCAACATCGCCAGTTTTTATGCGGTCTACCATGGCCCGCAGGGGCTCAAGCGCATTGCACAACGGGTGCACCGGCTAACGTGCATTCTCGCCGCCGGGCTTGAGCGCAACGGCATCACCCGGCTCAACCAGCACTTCTTCGACACCTTGACCCTGGAAGTCGGCGGCAGCCAGACCGCAATCATCGACAGCGCCAAAGCGGCGCAGATCAATTTGCGGATTCTTGGGCGCGGGCAGGTTGGCTTGAGTCTCGACGAGAGCTGCGACGAACGCACGGTGGCGAAGCTGTTTGATGTGTTCCTGGGCGCTGATCACGGGCTTGATGTTGCCGAGCTGGATGGCGAACCGCTGGTCTCCGGGATTCCCGAAAGCTTGTTGCGGACCACCTCGTACTTACGCCATCCGGTGTTCAACGCTCATCACAGCGAAACCGAGATGCTGCGTTACCTCAAGCAACTGGAGAACAAGGACCTGGCGCTCAACCAGTCGATGATTCCGCTGGGCTCCTGCACCATGAAACTCAATGCCAGCAGCGAGATGATCCCGATCACCTGGCCAGCGTTCGCCAACCTGCACCCCTTTGCGCCGAAAGAGCAGGCGGTGGGTTATTCGCTGATGATCAGCGAACTGGAAAGCTGGCTCTGCGCGATCACCGGTTTTGATGCGATCTGCATGCAGCCCAACTCCGGCGCCCAAGGTGAATACGCCGGGTTGCTGGCGATCCGCAAATACCATGAAAGCCGTCAGCAAGGCGCACGTGACATCTGTCTGATTCCCGCGTCTGCTCACGGCACCAACCCGGCCTCGGCGCAGATGGCCGGGATGCGGGTGATGATCGTCGACTGCGACGATGCCGGTAACGTTGATCTCGATGACCTGAAAGCCAAGGCGACGGCTGCCGGCGACAAGCTTTCCTGCCTGATGGCCACTTACCCTTCGACCCATGGGGTGTATGAAGAGGGCATCAGCGAAATCTGTGAAGTTATCCACAGCCATGGCGGTCAGGTGTACATGGACGGCGCCAACCTCAATGCACAGGTCGGGTTGGCTCGCCCGGCGGATATCGGCGCCGATGTCTCACACATGAACCTGCACAAGACCTTCTGCATTCCCCATGGCGGAGGCGGGCCGGGGATGGGGCCGATTGGGGTGCGGGCGCATTTGGCGCCGTTTGTTGCCAATCACCCGGTGGTGCCGATCGAGGGACCCCATCCGCAGAATGGCGCAGTCAGCGCGGCGCCTTGGGGCAGTGCGAGCATTTTGCCGATCAGCTGGATGTACATCGCGATGATGGGGCCGCAGTTGGCGGATGCCAGTGAAGTGGCGATTCTTTCGGCCAATTACCTGGCAAAACATTTGTCCGGTGCGTTCCCGGTGCTCTACACCGGGCGCAACGAGCGGGTGGCGCACGAATGCATCCTCGACTTGCGACCGCTCAAGGCGCAAACCGGTATCAGTGAAGAAGACGTCGCCAAGCGACTGATGGATTACGGTTTCCATGCACCGACCATGTCTTTCCCGGTGCCGGGTACGTTGATGGTCGAGCCTACTGAAAGCGAATCCAAGGCGGAACTGGATCGCTTTATCAGCGCGATGCTGAGTATTCGCGCGGAAATTGCCGAGGTGCAGAATGGCAATTGGTCTGCCGAGGACAATCCGCTGAAACGCTCTCCGCATACGTTGGCGGACATTACCGGCGTCTGGGATCGGCCCTACAGCATCGAACAAGCGGTGACCCCGGACGCGCACACCAGGCTGCATAAGTACTGGCCGACGGTGAACCGCGTGGACAACGTTTACGGGGATCGCAACCTGTTCTGCGCCTGCGTGCCGGTGGACGAATACCGCTGAGAGATACCACTTGCGTGAGCGCAGTGATTGCCCACCTGCGATACATAGTTGTGGCGAGGGAGCTTGCTCCCGCTCGGCTGCGCAGCAGTCGTGAAGCTGGTACACGCGTTCTACCTGAAGGTATGTGGTGTCAGGTTTTGGGGCCGCTTCGCACCCCAGCGGGAGCAAGCTCCCTCGCCACGAGTGTTGCGTCCCACCGGTTTCACAAATGAACAGGCAAAAAAAATGCCGCTCTTGAGAGCGGCATTTTTACAGCAACAGAATTATTCCGGGGCGACCGCGTTCTTGGCGAGGATTGCGTTGGCCAATTCCATGTCGGTAGCCTTCAAACCCGGGTTGTCGGCACGGACTTTCTGCATGGCGGACTCCAGGTACGGACCACGGATATTGCCGTCACTGGCCACGAAACTGCTGGCGTCGTCCTGAGCGGCAACGACCAGCTTGTGATCCCTGGAGGTCAGGTAGGTGGACGCGGTGGTCGCACCTGAGGAAATAACTTCTTGCAAGATGCCGTCGTGGTCATGGTCACGGCCACGGTCATGGGCCATTGCTGAACCGATAGACAGGGAAAGCAAGGCAAACGTAGCGGCAGCAAGTTTAAAACGCATTATGGGTGACTCCAGTGGGATTTCTGGCGGGTTGGATTGCCAATACCCCAAACGAGTTCCGTAGCGTTCATCGGCGCGTTAGACCAGGATACCCCTCCTATTTCTGCTCGCTCTGCGGCGTCACTCGCAGCACCTCTTCAATCGTCGTCAGCCCCGCCGCCACTTTTTGCGCACCCGACAGCCGCAGGCTGCGCATGCCTTCCTTGAACGCCTGGCGACGGACGGCGAGCAGGTCGGTGTCGGGGTTGATCAGGGCTTTGACACTGTCGGTCATTTGCATGATTTCGTAGACCCCGGCACGTCCGCGATAACCGGTGTCGCGGCACTCCAGGCAGCCAATCGCGCGTTGGGCGTTGCCTGGCAGCGGTGCTTGCCAGGGACGGGTCAAGGTTTGCCAGTCGTCTTCGCCCAGCGTCAGCGGTGCCTTACAATGCGGGCACAGCGTGCGGACCAGACGTTGCGCCATGACTCCCAGCAGGGTGGCTTTGATCAGGTAATGCGGCACGCCGAGTTCCAGCAAGCGGCTGATGGCGCTCGGTGCGTCGTTGGTGTGCAGGGTCGACAACACCAGGTGCCCGGTGAGTGCCGCTTGAATGGCCATTTCGGCGGTCTCGAGGTCGCGGATCTCGCCGATCATGATGATGTCCGGATCCTGTCGCATCAGTGCGCGCACACCGCTGGCAAAGGTCAGGTCGATGTTGTGCTGGACCTGCATCTGATTGAACGCCGGCTCGACCATTTCGATCGGGTCTTCGATGGTGCAGAGGTTGACCTCTGGCGTCGCGAGTTTTTTCAGTGTGGTGTAGAGCGTGCTGGTCTTGCCCGAACCGGTCGGCCCGGTGACCAGAATGATGCCGTTGGGCTGGCGGGTCATGTCCTGCCAGCGGCGCAGATCATCGGCGGAAAACCCGAGCTGGTCGAAGTCCTTGAGCAGCACTTCCGGATCGAAGATCCGCATGACCATTTTTTCCCCGAATGCCGTGGGTAGCGTCGACAGCCGCAATTCTACTTCGCCGCCGTCCGGAGTCTTGGTCTTGACCCGGCCATCCTGGGGTTTGCGCTTTTCTGCAACGTTCATCCGCCCCAGGCTCTTCAGGCGACTGACGATCGCCATGGTCACCTGCGGTGGAAATTGATAGACGTTGTGCAATACGCCGTCGATGCGAAAGCGCACGGTGCCTTGCTCGCGCCGTGGTTCGATGTGGATATCACTGGCGCGTTGCTGGAAAGCGTACTGGAACAACCAGTCGACGATGTTGACGATGTGCGCGTCGTTGGCGTCCGGTTCCTGATCGCTGGCGCCGAGGTTGAGCAACTGTTCGAAGTTGCCCAGGGTGTTCATTTGCTGATCGGCATTGGTCGCGCCGCTGACCGATTTGGCCAGGCGGAAGAATTCCACGCTGAAGCGCTGGATATCCGCCGGGTTGGCCACTACCCGTTTGATCGGCAACTGTAGAACGTGGGTCAGGTCGGCTTCCCAGCTGCGCACATAAGGCTGCGCGCTAGCGACAGTGACGGCGTCGCGGTCGATCGCTACCGCGAGGATCTTGTGGCGCTGGGCAAAGGCGTAAGACATCAGCGAGGTAATTTGCGCGACGTTTATTTTCAGCGGGTCGATGCGCAAGTAAGGCTGGCCGGCCTGCTGCGAGAGCCACAGGGTCAGGCTTTCCAGATCCAGGCGTTTACCGGGGCGGCTGAGGTCGTCGAGGTGTTGGCTGGCAAGGAACTCCAGCGGGTGCAACTGGCTGTTGCTGGCATTGCGGCGAGTGGTCAGCGCGTGTTCGGCCGAGTCCTGGCTGATGAAGCCTTGGGCGACCAGTTCGCGCAGCAGGTCATTGAGATCCAGCCAGCGATCCTGAGTGGCGAGTTGAACGGGCATCCGGGCTCCTTATGGAAACGATCCTGCACGTATGGTGTAGACAGGTGCGTCTCTGACCACAGATGCCAAGAATAGTCCCCGCAGGACCGGCCGTTCGGTTGTCGGCCGATTCATCGTTGCGAGTCTTTACCGGAACGCTTCAGCCGGCGGCCTGTGCAGGCTGAACCCATTGCGAATCAGCTGCTTGCAGTTCCACCGAGCAGACACTGATCAGGTTACGTAATTTTTCCGCGATGACCTGGGCGCGGTGCCAGCTCAGGCCGTCCATGACGATACCGATCGACAGCAGGTCGTCGTCGCGCAGCACATTGACCTGCTGCGGAACCAGAAACTGCAACGCGAACAGATTCAGCGCACGACACAACACGTCCGGTTCGGCCTCGGCCAGCAGTTGGTAGTACACGCGACAATGCGCATTACTGACGTTCCATACATCGGCGCGGGTAGGGGTGTTGCTGACGGCTTCGAGCGGGGGCATGGTCGGTCTCCAAAACACTGGAGAAATTTTTACATTTGGTACCGGGTATTTCTTATCTATGATGGAGTTAATTGGCTTTCAATCGACTTATTCAATTCTCAAATAATGTCTTTACGGGTTTTTCTATGCATAGCGAGCTTGACGCGTATGACCGCCGGATTCTGGCACTGCTGCAAGAGGATGCCTCGCTTTCCAGTGCGCAGATTGCCGAGCAGGTCGGGTTATCGCAGTCGCCGTGCTGGCGGCGTATTCAACGAATGAAGGAGGAGGGGGTTATTCGCGGGCAAGTGACCTTGCTCGATCGCAAGAAAATCGGCCTCAACACGCAAATCTTCGCCGAGATCAAACTCAACGCCCACGGGCGTTCGAACTTCACGGAGTTCACCGAGGCGATTCGCGGTTTTCCGGAGGTGCTGGAGTGTTATGTGCTGATGGGCGCGGTGGATTTTCTGTTGCGGATCGTCACGGCAGACATCGAAGCCTATGAGCGCTTCTTCTTCGAGAAGCTGTCGATGGTGCCGGGGATTCAGGAGGTCAACTCGATCGTGGCCTTGTCGGAGATCAAGTCCACGACGAGTTTGCCGGTGTTGCGCTGAGGCGGTGTGAGTGTGTGGCGAGGGGGCTTGCCCCCGTTGGAGGCCGCAGGACTCCCAAACCCGACCAACGCGGTGAATCAGGCATTACACGGACACCGGGTTTGCGGCCGCTGCGCAACCGAACGAGGCGGTGCGGCGTTCCGACAAGCCCCCTCGCCACAGGTATTCACTCGCCTCAGGTGGGATTACATACGCAACAACATCTTCCACGCGCGGTTCTGATACACCGCAATCGCCTGCTGCTTGCGTGCGTCCAGCACTTCGTCGGTGATCGGCTCGTTGGCCAGTTGCGCGAGTTTGTTCAGTTCACCGTACAGGCGATCCATTTCCGGGATGTCCAGCACGTTGCGGGCATGGTGCAGCCAGGCCTGGATGCGTTCAATACGCGGCAGTTGCTCGGCCAGGTCTTCCGGCTGTTGCTGATAGCGCTGCAATTGCAGGGACGTCGCTTCTTCGCCCAGCAGGCGCGGCAACCAGTTACCCAGTTGTGCAGCACCTTGGCGATTGCCGCGAACGTTGCGATCGGCAGTCCAGGTGCGGGCCAGCAACCAGCGCGAGGTGTTCAGCGAGAACTGGCCCCAGCGCGGGTCTTCGAGTTCTTCAAGGAACTGCTCCGGCGCGGCTTTGCGCACGTCTTCGTCGTCCAGGCCAGCCTGAACCAACGGACGCCAGTCTTCCAGCAAGGCATCCAGCGCCACGCGCAAGTCGTGAGTCGACTGACGCGGAGCGGCTTGACCCAGGCTGCTGAGCAGCGCACGCAATTCAGCCAGGTTTTCGACCCAGTCCTGCAGCAGGCGCCAGTGGCCGTTGAAGCGATATTGCTCGGCCAGACGCTGGCTGCTGCCCAGCAAGTGCCAGCTCAATGCGGCGAACGCGTCGTCCAGCGGCAGTTCGAAGGTCAGCTCCGGCGCCGGCAGGCTCAACGAATAGCTATTGGCGTCGAACAGGCGGTAGCCGCGCTCGGCCTTGCTGATATCGCACGGCATCAGCGCCAGGGTCGCGGCCAGTTCGGCGGCCAGTTCCAGCAATGCCGCGGGCTCGCCTTCGCGCAGCTCCAGCTCGAGTTCGCAGATCTCTTCTTTCTGCTTGCCGGCAATCACGTGGCCCAGGTCCAGCGCGGCTTCGATGACCACTTTGGTCTTGCCACGGCCCCAGGCGATTTCTGCGCGTTCGCGCACGAAATCAGTGGTGAAAATGGCCTTCAGGGTTTTCTTGTCCAGTTCGGCCAGCTCTTCGGGCCAGCATTCGCCGTCGAGTTTTTTCACATCGAGCTTGGCTTTGGGCAGATTCCAGTCGTATTCGTTACGCTCGGACAGACCGGCGACACTGTGACCACGGGTCTTGAGCGTTTGAATGACTTCTTCGCCATCGCGGCGCAAGCGCAGGGCGACCTTGGCGCGGGCCAGGTCACGTTCTGGCGTGTCGAAGTACTGGTTCATCAACTCACGGCGTTCCCAGCCACTTTTGTTGCGTTTTTTCAGTAGCGGGTGCTCGCGCAGGGCGGCGAGGGTTTCGCGGCTGACGCGGAGTTTGATTTCGGTTTCTTTCTGCATGGCCGGAAAATCCAGGATCGGGAGCGCAGCCGGGGGAATGTGTGGCTGCCAAGGCCGTGCAGTGTACAGCACTCATTAAACCTACGCGCCGCGACGGTTTATTCCTGCCGCAGGATGGCTCTATGATGAGGGTTCATCTTGGGAGTTGGGAGTCAGCGATGCCTTTGCCGTCCATGAAAGATCAGTTCGCTGCACTGATCGCCGCACCGTCCGTCAGTTGCACCCAACCCAGCCTCGATCAATCCAATCGCGCGGTCATTGATTTGCTGGCGACCTGGCTCGGTGACCTGGGCTTTTCGTGTGATATCCAGCAAGTCAGCCCCGGCAAATTCAACTTGCTCGCCAGTTTTGGCAGCGGTCCCGGCGGGCTGGTACTGGCCGGGCACAGCGACACGGTACCGTTCGACGGCGCACTGTGGCAGACCGATCCGCTGAAACTGACCGAAGTCGATGGTCGCTGGGTCGGCCTCGGCAGTTGCGACATGAAGGGTTTTTTCGCGCTGGCCATCGAAGCCGTGTTGCCGCTGCTGGACAAACCGTTCAAGCAGCCGCTGATGATCCTCGCCACCTGTGACGAAGAAAGCTCCATGGCGGGTGCCCGGGCCTTGGCTGCTGCCGGCCGTCCATTGGGCAGGGTAGCGGTGATCGGTGAGCCAACTGGCTTGAAACCGATCCGTATGCATAAAGGCGTGATGATGGAACGCATCGACATTCTCGGTCAGAGCGGCCATTCGTCCGACCCGCGCCTGGGCCATAGTGCTCTGGAGGCCATGCACGATGCGATGGGCGAGTTACGCGGCTTGCGCCTGCAATGGCAGCGCGAGTTTCACAATCCGCAGTTCAGCGTGCCGCAACCGACACTGAATTTCGGCTGCATCCACGGTGGCGACAACCCGAACCGAATCTGCGGTCAATGCTCGCTGGAATTTGACCTGCGGCCCTTGCCGGGCATGGACCCGAACGCATTGCGTGCGGCGATCCGGCAGAAACTCGAACCGGTCGCCGAGCTCCATCAGGTAAAGATCGATTACGCTCCGCTGTTCCCTGAAGTGCCGCCGTTCGAGCAGGCGGCCGACTCGGAACTGGTGCAGGTCGCCGAAAGACTCACCGGCCACCTTGCCGAAGCAGTAGCGTTCGGCACTGAAGCGCCTTATCTTCAGCGTCTTGGCTGCGAGACATTGGTGCTTGGCCCGGGCGATATCGCCTGCGCCCACCAACCAGGGGAATACCTTGAAATGTCACGTTTGCAGCCTACCGTGCATCTATTACGTCAACTGATCGAACACTACTGCCTGACCCCGGCTTGATAAATCCCGGGGCACCCAACCTGTATTCATGAGGAGAACGCGCGTGTCGCCAAGCCTGTTCCGACGATAACCACCAGCCCGCTGTGCGTTTTGCTTCGTCCTTTTTATCGGCTGCTATTTGTTACAGGCGCAGGTGTTATGCCCGAATACGTTAACTGGCTTCGTCACGCTTCCCCTTACATCAATGCTCACCGCGATTGCACCTTCGTCGTCATGCTGCCCGGCGACGGCGTCGAGCATCCGAACTTCGGCAATATCGTCCACGACCTGGTGCTGCTGCACAGCCTGGGTGTGCGGCTGGTATTGGTTCACGGTTCGCGTCCGCAAATTGAAACCCGTCTCGCCGCACGTGGCCTGACTCCGCATTACCACCACGGGATGCGCATCACCGATGCGGCGACCCTGGAGTGCGTGATCGATGCGGTGGGGCAACTGCGCATTGCCATCGAAGCACGCTTGTCGATGGACATGGCGTCTTCGCCGATGCAGGGCTCGCGTCTGCGGGTGGCAGGCGGCAATCTGGTGACCGCACGGCCGATCGGTGTGCTCGAAGGTATCGACTATCACCACACCGGCGAAGTGCGTCGGGTCGACCGCAAGGGCATCAACCGTTTGCTGGATGAGCGCTCTATCGTATTGCTGTCACCGCTGGGCTACTCGCCGACCGGGGAAATCTTCAACCTGGCCTGCGAAGACGTCGCCACTCGCGCCGCCATCGATCTGGGCGCCGACAAGCTGCTGCTGTTCGGCGCGGACCCGGGGCTGATCGATGAAAACGGCCGTCTGGTCCGCGAGCTGCGTCCACAACAGGTGCCGGCGCACTTGCAGCGTCTGGGCTCGAACTATCAGGCCGAGTTGCTGGATGCGGCGGCCGAAGCTTGCCGTGGTGGTGTGGGCCGTAGCCATATTGTCAGTTATGCCGAAGACGGCGCGCTGCTGACTGAACTCTTCACTCGTGACGGTGGCGGGACGCTGGTGGCCCAGGAGCAGTTCGAGGTAGTACGCGAAGCGGCTATCGAAGACGTCGGTGGTTTGCTGGATCTGATCAGTCCGCTGGAAGAGCAGGGGATTCTGGTGCGTCGCTCACGCGAAGTGCTGGAGCGCGAAATCGAGCAGTTCAGCGTGGTTGAGCGTGAAGGCATGATCATCGCCTGTGCGGCGTTGTATCAGATCGCTGACTCGGATGCCGGGGAACTGGCCTGTCTGGCGGTAAACCCGGAATACCGCCATGGCGGCCGTGGTGATGAATTGCTGGAACGGATCGAGACCCGGGCTCGTGCTCAGGGGCTCAAAACCCTGTTCGTCCTCACTACCCGGACTGCGCACTGGTTCCGCGAGCGTGGCTTTGTGCCCAGCAGCGTCGAGCGCCTGCCGTCGGCCCGGGCCTCGCTGTACAACTATCAGCGTAATTCGAAGATCTTCGAAAAGACTCTGTAACCTGCGGCGCCTAGACTTTGCCCCAGGTACTAACCGACCAAGGTAATGAGTCGATCGTTTCTGCCTTTTTGTTGCCCGTTGCAGTGCTTGCCGGACGGGCGGTAAAAAAAATCACAACGGTATACAAACTGTAACAATTTGACGGGAAGATGCACGTTTCGCCATGATGGCGTCGCTTATTTGATCGTGATTGACGTAAGAGGAATTACGTGAGCACGAATGGAATTAAAGAAGCGTTTGTAAATACCATTTAGGAATTAGCTCATGGGCCGATACCTCAGCATCCGGTTCGGTTCAGGCGTGTTGATCTATATTTCCGAATCGTATGAAAAATGAATAAATAATTCTTTTTGGGTTTATGAGAAATTCACTAACCTGAACGGATCAAACACGGCGATTAGACCAAGGTCGTAGACGTGACTGCTTACGATTGACTTATCGGTCACGGTCTTGCGCTAATCGCGCATCGATGGGAACCGGGGCGTCAGATCCTGGACCAAAGTGCACAAAAATTAGAAACGTAGAGGAGCGAAACATGAATAAGTCCACCTTGGCCCTGGCTGTGGCCGTAGGGGTTTTGGCGCAGCAGGCAAGCGCCGCCGGTTTCATCGAAGACAGTAAGGCGACCCTGGGTCTGCGTAACTTCTACATCAACACCGACAACCGTACCGGCGCCGGCGCGAACAAAAACGAAGAATGGGGCCAAGGCTTTGATCTGCGTTTCATCTCGGGCTACACCCAAGGTACGGTTAAATTCGGCGTTGACGCCATTGGTCTGTACGGCGTGCGTCTGGATTCCAGCCCGGCCAAGAGCGGTAATTCGAGCGGTTCGGCTTCTGGCGGTACGATTTTCCCAAGCAATGGCAACGAAGGTGCAGTTCCAGACTTCGGCAGCCTGGGCTTGACCGGTAAGGTCAAGATCTCCGAGACCGAGCTGAAAATCGGTACCCTGCAACCGAACAACCCGGTCATCAAGTACAACGATGGTCGTCTGTTGCCACAAACCTTCACCGGTGGCGAGATCAAGTCCAACGAGATCAAGGACCTGACCCTGACTGCTGGTGAGATCAACGAGGCCAAAGGTCGTAACTCCAGCAACGACGAAGGTCTGTCGATTGCCGGTGCAAACGCCAGCTCCAACTACGACAAGGGCAAGTTCAGCAACAAGTTCTACTACGCTGGTGCTGACTACAAGATCACCAAGGACCTGACCGCCTCGTACTACTACGGCGAGCTGAAGGACTTCTACTCGCAGAACTTCCTGGGTCTGGTGCACAACTGGTCCATCGGTCCTGGCGTCCTGAAAAGTGACCTGCGCTACTACCGTAGCCGTGACAACGGTGCCAACGGCAACGACAAGAACTTCTTCACTACCGGTTTCTACGGCGACAATACAACCAAAGGCAAGGTCGACAACGACCTGTACAGCTACCTGGCCCTGTACTCGGTTGAAGGTCACACCTTCGGTGCTGGCTACCAGTACACCAAAGGCGACAGCGACTTCCCTTGGCTGAACCAGGGTGACGGTTCCTCGAACAGCACCATCACCGACATGCAGATCCAGAAGTTTGCCCGCGCTGGCGAACGTACCTGGCAAGCTCGCTACGCCTATGACTTCGCCAAGGTTGGCGTACCGGGTCTGACCGCTGGTGTGATCTACCTGCATGGCAACAACATCGACACCCCTACTGGCAGCAAGAGCGAGTGGGAACGTGACCTGAGCCTGGCTTACGTTGTTCCTGAAGGCCCGCTGAAAAACCTCGGCGTTGCCTGGAAAAACGCCATGTGGCGCACCGACGTGGCCACTCGCGACCAGGACGAAAACCGCCTGATCGTCAGCTACTCGATCCCGCTGTTGTAATACCCAGACGTTTGTAACGTCTGTATAAAAAGCCCCGCTCGGCGCAAGCCTGGCGGGGCTTTTGCGTTTCAAGTCGGGCCCACCCCCGCAGGCCCGCCTTCACTTCCCTCTTTGCAGCAACTCAAGGCCTTCTCGAACCCTGGTTCCAAGAGTGATCTTCACTCGGGTATGCGTCCAGTGAATAGATGTTTAATATTCACTTTGGATCTAAATAAATCGATATTTATTCTTTTTAATAGCTGTCGACAATAGGCACAGTAGGCTCATCACGCACTCACCAGGAGCAGCACCATGAGCCTCAGACTGGGCGATATTGCCCCCGATTTCGAACAGGATTCCAGCGCCGGTACCATCCGTTTTCACCAGTGGCTGGGCGATAGCTGGGGCGTGCTGTTTTCCCATCCGGCGGACTTCACGCCGGTGTGCACCACGGAGCTGGGGTTCACCGCCAGGCTCAAGGATGAATTCGCCAAGCGCGGCGTCAAGGCCATTGCACTCTCGGTCGACCCGGTGGACTCGCACCACAAGTGGATCGAAGACATCAACGAAACCCAGAACACCCTTGTCAACTTCCCGATCCTCGCCGACGCCGACCGCAAGGTCTCCGATCTCTATGACCTGATCCACCCGAATGCCAACGACACCCTGACCGTGCGTTCGCTGTTCGTCATCGATCCGAACAAGAAGGTTCGCCTGACCATCACCTATCCGGCCAGTACCGGACGCAACTTCCACGAGATCCTGCGGGTGATCGACTCGTTGCAACTCACCGACAACTACAAAGTGGCCACCCCGGCTAATTGGCAGGACGGAGATGAAGTGGTGATCGTGCCGTCGTTGAAGGATGAAGAGGAAATCAGCAAACGCTTCCCTAAAGGCTACCGCGCAGTGAAACCATACCTGCGCCTGACGCCACAGCCGAATCGCTAATTTGAAATACCACCCCTGTAGGAGCAAGGCTTGCCCGCAATGAGAACGACTCGGTGTTTCTGTCGTCAGGGATGACGTCATCGCGGGCAGGCCTTGCTCCTGCAAGGGTTTGTCCGTATCCACAAAGCAGGGGATTTCAGGCCGTTTCGACGGCCTTTTTTTTCGCCAGGAAAACGTTTTTCTGCATATGCATTTAAAGAATAAATACATAAATAAATATGATTTATGGATATATAAATCAACTGGTAAGGTCTGCCCATTGTCGCGAGATCGCACACTGCGAATCGCCGGAAACGCTTAAGGAATAGCCGCATGTTGGTCGTCTCACTCGGAGGAAGTCCCAGCCAACGCTCCCGCTCCGGGGTGCTGCTGGATCGCTCCCAACGCTGGTTGCAGCAACAAGGCGTAGAGGTGGTGAGTTATCAGGTACGGGACTTCCCGGCCGAAGACTTGCTGCACGCGCGCTTCGACAGCCCGAAGGTGGTCGACCTGCTGCAACAGATTGAAAACGCTGATGGCTTGTTGATTGCCACGCCGGTCTACAAGGCGTCGTTTTCCGGCGCACTCAAAACCGTGCTGGATCTGCTGCCGGAGCGCGCCCTGAGCCACAAGGTTGTACTGCCCATGGCCACTGGCGGCAGCATCGCCCACATGCTGGCCGTGGATTACGCGCTCAAGCCGGTGCTGTCGGCGCTGAAAGCCCAGGAAATGCTCCACGGGATTTTCGCCGAAGACAGCCAGATCGCTTACGGCGAAGGCAGTGCGCAGGCGCAGTTGTCGCCGGCACTGGAGCAGCGCTTGGTTGAGGCGCTGGAGCAGTTCTTCAGTGCCATGGCCCGTCGGCCAAAACCACTGGACCCAAACCTGTTGAATGAACGTTTGTTGAGTGCTCGCTGGAGCATTTAAGCCTTACCCGAATTTGATGTACTCGCCTTACTCGCCCGCTAACGGGCAAGCAGGTGCAGCCAAAACCCTACTGCAAAAAGGAGAGCGCTATGCGCACTGTCATTTTGCGTCGTGGTCTGGTCGCTCTGTTTGCTGCGGCTGTGTCCTTCGGCGTCATTGTTCAAGCTCAAGCGGCCGAGACCTTGCGAATCGGCTATCAAAAGTACGGCACCCTGGTGCTGCTCAAAGCCCGTGGCTCGCTGGAGAAACGCCTCGGCGCCCAAGGCATCAGCGTGCAATGGACGGAATTCCCCGGCGGCCCGCAACTGCTCGAAGGGCTGAACGTCGGCTCGATCGATTTCGGCGTGACCGGTGAAACTCCACCGGTGTTCGCTCAGGCGGCCGGTGCCGACCTGCTCTACGTCGCTTACGAGCCACCCGCGCCAACCAGCGAAGCGATCCTGGTGCCGAAAGACTCGGCGATCAAATCGGTGCAGGACCTCAAGGGTAAGAAAGTCGTCCTCAACAAAGGCTCCAACGTGCACTACCTGCTGGTACGCGCACTGGAAGATGCCGGCCTCAAGTACACCGACATTCAAACCGTATTCCTGCCACCGGCCGATGCCCGTGCGGCGTTCGAACGCGGCAGCGTCGATGCCTGGGTGATCTGGGACCCGTACCAGGCTGCCGCCGAACAACAACTGCATGCACGCACCCTGCGCGACGGCATCGGCATCGTCGACAACCATCAGTTCTACCTGGCGACCAAGCCTTACGCCGAAAAACATCCGGCCGTGATCAAGGCCCTGGTGGAAGAAGTCCGCACCATCGGCGAATGGTCCAAAGCCAACCCTGAAGAATTCACGCAACAAGTCTCGCCGCTGCTCGGCTTGCCGGCAGACATCACCCTGACCGCAGTGAAGCGCCAGGGCTTCGGCGCGCATCTCCTCACACCGCAAGTGATCGCGGCCCAGCAGAAAATTGCCGACAGCTTCTACCAGCTCAAATTGATTCCGAAACCCTTGAGCATCAAAGACGTGATCTGGACGCCACCGGCAGCCGTTGCCACTGCGCCGTAATTCGATTTCCTTAGGAGACCACTCCATGAGCCTTAATATTTTCTGGTTCCTGCCTACCCACGGCGACGGCCATTACCTTGGCACCGCCGAAGGCGCTCGCGCCGTCGACCACGGTTATTTGCAGCAAGTCGCCCAAGCGGCGGATCGTCTGGGGTTCGGCGGGGTACTTATACCCACCGGCCGTTCATGCGAAGACTCGTGGCTGGTGGCTGCATCGCTGATTTCGGTCACCCAGCGCTTGAAGTTTCTGGTCGCGTTGCGCCCCGGGATCATTTCCCCGACGGTGGCTGCGCGCCAGGCAGCGACCCTGGATCGCTTGTCCGGAGGGCGTGCGCTGTTCAACCTGGTGACCGGTGGTGATCCAGAAGAACTGGCCGGCGATGGATTGTTCCTCAGTCACGAAGAACGCTATCAGGCCTCGGTGGAGTTCACCCGGATCTGGCGTCGGGTGCTGGAAGGCGAGACGGTCGACTACGACGGTCAGCACATCAGCGTGAAGGGCGCGAAATTGCTCTATCCGCCGATCCAGCAACCGCGTCCGCCGCTGTACTTCGGTGGCTCCTCGGAAGCGGCTCAGGATCTGGCAGCCGAGCAGGTCGAAATGGTCCTGACCTGGGGTGAGCCACCGGCCGCCGTCGCCGAGAAAATCGAACAGGTACGCGCCAAGGCCGCGAAGCTCGGACGCACCGTGCGCTTCGGCATCCGTTTGCATGTGATTGTCCGCGAAACCAACGCTGAAGCCTGGCAAGCGGCGGATCGATTGATCTCCCATCTGGACGACGACACCATCGCCCGCGCCCAAGCCTCGTTGGCGCGCTTCGACTCGGTCGGCCAGCAGCGCATGGCTGCTCTGCACGGCGGCAGCCGCGACAATCTCGAGGTCAGCCCGAACCTCTGGGCCGGCGTCGGTCTGGTGCGTGGCGGTGCCGGCACCGCATTGGTCGGCGATGGCCCAACCGTGGCCGCGCGGGTCAAGGAATACGCAGACCTGGGCATCGATACCTTTATCTTCTCGGGCTACCCACATCTGGAGGAATCGTATCGGGTCGCGGAGTTGTTGTTCCCGCACCTCGACATCGAGCGTCCCGAGCTGCCGAAAAGCGCCGGTTACGTCAGCCCGTTCGGCGAGATGGTCGCCAACGACATTCTTCCCAAAGCCGCGTCCCAGAGCTGAGGCGCGCCATGAAAAGGGAAAAGCTTATCCACAGCCTCGCGCCGTGGGCCTTGCCGGTGCTGCTACTGGCGGTGTGGCAGTTGTCGGTGTCGGCGGGCTGGTTGTCGACACGGATTTTGCCGGCCCCCAGCGCGGTGATCGAGGCGGGCGTGAGCCTGGTGCGCAGCGGCGAAATCTGGAAACACCTGGCGATCAGCGGCTGGCGCGCCGGCATTGGTTTTGTGATTGGCGGCGGTATCGGTCTGGCCTTGGGTTTCATCACTGGCTTGTCGAAATGGGGCGAACGCCTGCTCGACAGTTCGGTGCAGATGATCCGCAACGTGCCGCATCTGGCGCTGATTCCGCTGGTGATCCTCTGGTTCGGGATTGATGAGTCGGCGAAGATTTTCCTGGTGGCGCTGGGGACGTTGTTCCCGATCTACCTCAACACCTATCACGGCATTCGCAATGTTGACCCGGCTCTGGTGGAGATGGCGCGTAGTTATGGCCTGTCCGGTTTCAGCCTGTTCCGTCAGGTGATTCTGCCGGGCGCGCTGCCGTCGATTCTGGTGGGCGTGCGCTTTGCCCTGGGCTTCATGTGGCTGACCCTGATCGTCGCTGAAACCATCTCCGCCAGCTCCGGCATTGGCTACCTGGCGATGAATGCCCGGGAGTTCTTGCAGACGGATGTGGTGGTGCTGGCGATTGTTTTGTACGCGGTGCTCGGCAAATTGGCCGACCTTGCGGCGCGTGGTCTGGAGCGGGTCTGGTTGCGCTGGCATCCGGCCTATCAAGTGGTTAAGGGCGGTGCAGCATGACGGCGCAACAACCTCCACGCCTGCTGCGCGGAATTCCGCTGGTGGTGCGCAAGCTGCAAAAAACCTTTGGTGCACGGCAGGTGCTGCGCGAGATTGATCTGCACATTCCGGCCGGTCAGTTCGTGGCCGTGGTCGGTCGCAGCGGCTGCGGTAAAAGTACCTTGCTGCGTTTACTGGCGGGCCTTGATCAACCCACGGATGGTGAGCTGTTGGCCGGTTCCGCGTCACTCGATGAGGCGCGCGAAGACACCCGGTTGATGTTTCAGGAGGCGCGTTTGCTGCCTTGGAAAAAGGTCATCGACAACGTCGGCCTCGGGCTCAAGGGCGATTGGCGCCAGCAGGCGCTGGACGCACTGGATGCCGTGGGCCTGGCAGATCGCGCCGATGAATGGCCGGCCGCATTGTCCGGCGGGCAGAAGCAGCGGGTGGCCTTGGCGCGGGCGCTGATCCATCAGCCGCGCTTGCTGTTGCTCGATGAACCGCTGGGCGCACTGGATGCACTGACCCGGATTGAAATGCAGCAACTGATCGAACGCCTTTGGCAACAGCACGGTTTTACTGTGTTGCTGGTGACCCACGACGTCAGCGAGGCGGTGGCGATTGCCGACCGGGTGTTGCTGATCGAAGAAGGCGAAATCGGCCTCGACCTGCAGGTCGAACTGCCGCGCCCTCGAGTCCGTGGTTCCCATCGGCTGGCAGCGCTGGAAACCGAGGTGCTCAACCGCGTGCTGTCACTGCCGGGTTCACCGCCGGCGCCGGAACCTGTTTCACCCTTGCCCACGCAGTTGCGCTGGGCTCACTGACCCAATGTTCTCCCAACGACAGGAATCAACATCATGACGATCAAAGCCATCAACGTTCGCAACCAGTTCAAAGGCACTATCAAGGAAATCGTCGAGGGCGACGTGCTCTCGGAGATCGACGTTCAGACCGCGTCTGGCATCGTCACCTCGGTCATCACCACGCGCTCGGTCAAAGAGCTGGAACTGGCGATTGGCAGCGAAGTGATCGCTTTCGTGAAATCCACCGAGGTGTCGATCGCCAAGTTGTGATCGATGTGTCACACACAGCCCCGGACGGCTTGAGCGCTTCGGGGTTTTTTATGTGCTGCTTCCAGGGGGGGCGCTAACGCATTTGTAAGCACAGACCATCTTGCTGAGCTTTGGATATAGCATGCTTGGCATTGGTAACATCAAGCTTGTCTACAATATTGCTCATGTGAAATTTTACTGTGCGTACGCTAATACTGGTTATTAGTGAAATTTCGGAGTATGTCTTTCCGATGCACGCCCATTTCAATATTTCGTGTTCTCGTTGAGTCAGTGGTTTGGTTGAACTCTCTGGAAATATGAAGTCAAGTACTCGTGGGCTAATGTTCATAAGTTGATGGGCTCGAATGAGCAGCATTTGGAGCTCGGATTTTTGTTGCTCGAGAATATGAAATAGCGCAGGGTCGAACCTGTCGCAGACACTAAGTAGGGAAAAGCAGCCGTTGGCATCATGAAGCGTAAAGCAATATCCATCTGTAAGGCGATAGCTCCTCGGCTTTTCGAAAAAGTTGAAGCTGGAGTTATCTGCTTTGATTCTGCATTCAGCCCAAGAAAATGGTGCAATCGAGCGAAGTCCGAACTGGATGACAGGATCAGTGAGATGATGATTTCTGAGCATGTATTCTTCTATCCAGTGTTCAGGGTAATTGCTCATGAGGAATGGGTTTCGAAGATTTGCTTTCCTTGCGATAAAATAAGTGAATCGTCTGAAGCCTTTTTTTCGGATCTCTAACTCAAGACTCAATTTGAGGCGCGCGATCAGCTTCGGTAGGTTGTTATTGTGTGGCTTATTGTCTATATCCATATAGAGGCAACTTGTGGTGAGTAACTAATTCAAGGTGGATAATCCGGCTGTTATATGAGGGCTGGGGATTAACTTGTTTGAAGGGGCGATGTATGTTGGAAAATACGCTTGGTGAGCGTTGCCATGGAGGAGCAGTCATGACACCGGTTTTGTTGAGTGTTGATGAGGGCGCGGCTTTCTTGAATCGATAATCTCCAGGCCAGCCTCTGCAGATAATTTGATGCTGTAACACCAATTGCATTGGTTCTTATCATTGTATTCAATGTAAAGTATATGAGTCCTGAAATTGTCAATGTATTGATAGGATAGCAGGGTTGTCGGGCCGGGTAAGGTTGATAAATAAAGGGATAAGTCGCGGTATGCTTTTTCTTCTAAGCGACTTTCTCGAAGGAAAAGAGTGGTCGAGACGCAGAAAAAAACGACGGATAGGAAAAGGAATATTTGATAGGCGATGGATATTTTTGTTGATGGCTGTGAAAGGTTGCTACCGAAAAAAGTCACTGCGAGAATAGAGAAGTACAGGAGTACGAGTTTGTGGTTTTTTACTTTGTTCAAGTACAGTTGGTTTCTTATGCGAATTAATAGTTCGTCATGTTGAATGTGCTGGTCAGCACTGAGTTCTGGGAATGACTTCATGGTCGTAAGGTGCGCCTGAGTGGAAGGTGAAAGTTAACGCTGTGAAGTGTGGCGTTAACTTGAGTGGGGCGCTTTAGGACTGAAAGCGTGCGTGCGGTGCATTATGAATAGATCGACTCAAAACGTATGTAAAATTGTTCGATGGGCATATGCTCGGTTACCCCGGTATCTCTCTCTCGAACGATAACGATGTTATCGTTCAGCATGCTGTCTTCCAAGGTTATTAAAAAAGGAGTGCCGACTTCGTCATGATATTTTGTTACTTTTTGTTTGTCGCCACCAATCTCTATAACGATTTTTCCGGCAGCGAGACGTTGTAACCTGTGCTTTATGATAGAGGCGCTTTCAATTGATAAGATCGCATTTGAATTTGGAATGTGTAGGCATGCCTTGACAGGCGCTAAATGGGGTTTGATACGCAAAACGACACGGCTTGTACCATCGGATGAATCGACACGAACAAACGACTCGAAGAGTACTGCCATCAACCCCCGGTCAACGCCTGCTGCAGGTTCAATGGCGCACGGTGCGATTAAGGTCTCAGTGCCTGGTTGTGTTATTGCCATGAGTGCGGTGGACACGTTGTTCGGTAGGACGGAAGAACTGAGGTGTAGTTTGTCTTGAGACCCGCTATGGGAACCACAATCAAAGTCTCCACGATCGGCGATACCTTCAATTTCGAAGATGTCCCCGTTTGGTTGTTTATAATGAATATCATAGGTTTTACTAGAGTAGTGCGCCAGTTCGTCGGCCACTACGTCATCCACGATCAAGTTCTGCAAGTTGATCCCCTGTTGTTCCCACCAGTCCAGTCGTTGTTTTAACCAGAATTCGTGCCACTCTTGGGTGTTTTCGGTGGGAACAAAATACTGCAGTTCCATCTGTTCGAACTCCCTCATGCGTACGGGGAAGTCAGTGACTTGCTGTTCGTTTCGAAAGGCTTTACCTATCTGAGCAATACCAAAAGGAAGGGATGGATGGGTCCACTCCACTACATTATCGAAATTGGCGAAGCTATGTTGAGCAGTCGTCACTCGCAGGTGACAGGGCGATAAGTTATTGTTTTCATCTTTGATGCGGGTCTCGAATACACCGAACTCTTCATAGTTAGCGCCAAGAAAGCCGGAGTGCTCATGCAATAAGGGCGAGGTTAGAAGTGCTGCTTCAATACCGTAGACATCATCCCTGTCATAGACCATTGCTTGCCACCAGGCCTTTCTTAGGTGGATTTTTATTTCTGCACCCAATGGCCCATAGTCGAAAATGCCAGGCATTCCTCCGTATATTGAACACGAAGAGCTAAAAATACCGATCTGTTTGCACATTGCAAGAACGTCTTCTAGAGGGAGCCTATTCATAGGTGAGCCTTACTGGACTTGTTGTGTTTTCAGAAATAGAAAGTCAGGCCAGGAAACCTGATTTTAGTGAAGGTTAGATAGCGGTAGATGCACCGGTCTTTTCTTTTGAGACGACGATATTGTCTATCAAGCGTACGGAGTCGAGATAAGCGGCGCAGAGGATTACAATATCGGTTGTAGCGTCAGACGCCGGCTCAAGTGTGAGCGCATCGGCGAAACTGAAATAGTCCGGTTTGAAGCCAAACCGGGTCAATGCCTCTATGGATTCACTTTCGATTGTGGAATATGTTGAAGAGCGTTCTAGGATTTTTCGTTTGGCATTGAGCAAAACCTGGTATAGGTGAGAAGCTTGTTCCCGTTCGGCATCATTCAAATAGCCATTTCGTGAGCTCAGGGCTAAACCGCTATCATCTCTGATGGTTGGGACCCCGATGACTTGGGTTGGAATATTTAATGTCTCGACCAGTCGACGGCAAACAGCAAGTTGCTGAAAGTCTTTTTCACCAAACAAGGAGAAGTCAGGTTGCACTATATTAAGCAGCTTTGTGACAACAGTCGCTATTGCACTGAAAAAATGTGGCCGTGTTTTACCGCAAAATTGCTCACTCAAGAATGGCACATCGACGGTTGCCTGGTAGTCCAGTCCGAGTGGGTATATCTCTTTGACTGAAGGTGCGAATACAATGTCGCATCTTACAGCTTCCAGTTTAGAGCAGTCGGTCTCCAGAGTGCGTGGATATTTATCATAGTCTTCACCTTCTGCAAAGTGAGATGGATTAAGAAAAATGCCGGCGACAGTGATATCACTGATGCTTTTTCCATGTTCCACGAGGCTGATATGACCTGCGTGCAATGCCCCCATTGTTGAAATGAAGCTGATGCTTTTGCCATTATCTCGCTCACGCTTCAGGTGGGTTCTCAATTCGCTAATTGTGTGGATGACGTCCATTATCGTTCCTCTTATAAATATGAAAGGCGAGTGTTAATGTCCCGCTTTGTGTGCGCTGACCAGTTCTGCGAGTGAACAAAATTTATAGAGTGGTTCAATGCTGGGGGAGAACTCGGGTTGAATGGAAAGTGTCCCGTTCAAGGTGTCGGCACGGTTGATCCATGCTGTGTCAATACCTGTCGCGGCTGCTGGTTCAATATCGTGAAATCTGCTGACGCTCACGTGCAGCAGTTCGTGTTTTTTAATGCCGAGGTCTGCGAGGTGGCGGACTAGGTAGTTAAAGTTGTTCAGGGCGGGTTTGAATGAGCCGATGGCCTGAGCCGTATAGGTACGGTAGAAGTTGCACAGCAGTCGAGCTCTGGTCACTTCGATTGAAGCTTCATCGATATTGGATAAAATAACCAATTTGTGATGACGCTGTAGATGGGTCAACGCTTTGATCGTGTCGCTGAATAATGGCCATTCACTGATGGAGTTCCCAAAGTGTATAGCTTTGCTCTTGTCGCAAGGTCTGTCGAGTTTGGCCAGGATGCTCGCGTACGTTTTGCTCAGTGCGGACGGATAAGGTATGTCCGGTGTGTCGGCAAGAATAGTCGATTCCTGTCTCAGGAAATACGCTATAAGTTGCGCATCGGAAACCTGCTGGAGTTTGTCGTCACAGGCATTTCGCAAAGCATTGATAATGCCCGACTCCCAGTCGACCAAAGTTCCGAAACAGTCAAAGCTGATAGCGCGATAATTAGATAGTTTCATTGTGTGAATGAACTCCAAAAACTAGTAAAGCCCATGTGCTATTACAAAGGAACTACCATGTTGGGCTTTTCATGAAGCATCTGGATAATAACGTTCGTTTTATCCAGAATCGCGACTTTTGGTTTAAGTTGTTTGTTGCTATTTCGGAAAGCCATAATGATGACTTGCTCGCCTGCACCAATAAGGTGTGCTGCCGCGCCGTTTACGCAGATGTCTTTTTTACCTCGCTCCCCTGAAATTACGTACGTTTCCAGTCTTGCCCCCGAAGTGTTTGAAACGACCATGACCCTTTCACCAGGCCAAATATCGACTTTGTCCAGAAGTTCCTGATCAATGGTAATGGAGCCGACGTAAGCAAGATTCGCCTCTGTCACAATGGCGTTATGAAGTTTGGCGTGCAGAACAGTGCGCATGTACAGGTCCCCAATATATATTCAGTTGGTGTTCGCGTGGCCTTGTGGGCGTGTTCCATCTCTTCAGAAAACATTTATAAGGAAGTGGAGTTGTTAGACCGTCATCCCAGACGCATTTGGTCTAGCCTTAGTAGGGCGCTTTCTTGTATCGAGATATTGACGAATTTATGTCACACATATGCCGGTAATGACAACCTGTCTCAAGGTACAGGTGACTAATGCTTTTTGTCATGCTTACTATCTGGCTAGTCATGTTTCGCTAAGGCCGTACCCGGCTTGGCGATTATTGGAACTTACGTTCAGGATGAACAGTGATGAATAATTTGCCCGCTTGGGTCTGTACTGAACTATCGGAATTGAGAGCTCGGTATATACAGCATCGATTCATTTTTATTGAGGGTAAGAAGTTACTGGGTTATCTTCGTTGTCTTGGTGCGACGGACTCTGACATAACGTCGTTGCAGCGCGTCAGTGAGAGTCTGCAGTCCGATCCAACGCTGCCCTTCAGAAAATCGCGAAATGGTCGGTTTTTGTTCGACTATAAAAAATCCAGTATATCCAGACTTGAGTACCAGCCCTTTGTCCTTTCATACGATGAGGATTTTGTCCGTTTCGACTCCAATCAGCTAAGGTCCTTCGAGGAGATCAACGACGATTTGCAATTGAATACGGCGTTTCAGGCCTTGCTCTGTATCAAATCGATGATCATCAATAAGGTTTATATCCATCCCAGAAAAAATTTGCTGCCTGATCGGCATCGCAATGTCTGTACCGTGTTCAATCTCAGGACACTTACTACGCCGGAACTATTGGGTGAGCCGGCACTGGAGGGCGTTCATAGTGATGGCGTGGAACATACAATGACCACGTTGTTAGGGACGAAGAATATGTCGTCGGACAGTGCCGTTACCTTCATTCATGATGCGAGGGAAAAAAATGGTGTGAGTTGGGACAATGCTCGCGAACACTATGTATTGGGTAAAGTTCAACATAGGCACTTTCTTGATACCTTATTAATCGTCGACAGCGAAAAAAAGCATAGTCTTTCACCGGTCTATGCTACGGACGAAAGTCAAGAGGCAACTCGCGATATGTTGATTTTTTTCACCCGCCGCCCTACAGCGCTGCTACATAACACCAATCCTTTTGATTCGCTTGATTCACATGAGGTTTTACCCATGCGTATTCAGGTACCTTCGGTTGGGTTAAATGTTGATTCGATAGGTTAATGCCATCGTTCATGTACTGTTTATAAGAATGATCACCCCGAGTTATGGATGCTGAGGGAGCTTTGTGTATGCTGCTGGATAAAGTTGAAGGTCGTCATTGCTGGACAGCAAAAACCTATGAAGCGAAAGAGTCATTTCTTAAGTTGAGTGACTTTTTTGAAGGTGAGTTGGAGGGGCTACTGGGATCCTCGGATGCATTGCTCGAGAACCACGGCGCACTGAGGCACCTTGCAGCACGTATTACCAATATTTGCGAGAGTGGGCAGGGGTTCGCCGTGCTGAAGGGGTTGTCGCCTGAAGACTATTCCGAAGCACAGCTGTTACGCTTTTACCTCTCGTTATCCAGTCAAATTGGGCTGCTTGTTTCACAAAACCACAATGGCGATAAAGTCGTTACTGTTTCTAATAAAATGTCGGGCACGTTGTCTGATTTGAATGTGCGAGCGTATAACACAAGTCAAGGGCTAAACTTTCATAGTGATTCATCAGATATAACGGGTCTTCTGTGCATTCATAACTCACAAGAGGGTGGTGACTCGCTGGTGGTCAGTGCTGGTAATATCCATAATCTGATCCTGGCAGAGCATAAGGAGTTCTTGTCGCTTTTCTATCATGGCTTTCTCTACGATAGCCGTGGTGAAGAAGCACCTGGATTACCTCCTGCCTATCGCAATTCGGTATTTTACTACCAGGATACAAAGCTAAGTTGTCGATTTTACTTAACTGATTATATTTTGCCGGGTCTGGAAAAAATGAGCCTCAAGCCGAGTAAAGCTGAACTCGACGCGCTCGCGCTATTTACCCGGTTATGTGAAGATCCGAGAAATTATATTTCTTTTAAAATGGCTCCCGGCGATATTGTTTTTTACGACAATAACGCAGCTTTGCACGCTCGTACGCCTTTTGTGAGTAATCCTCACGAAGCGACGAACAGATTATTGCATCGCGTATGGATAAATCCTCACAAGCATCGAGCATTTCCTGAGGACTTTGCCAAGTATCGATTTGGATATGACGATCAAATCTGATATGTTCCCTGCTTTTGGTAAGGCATATACAGGACGGATATGACTACAGAGCAGGATGCAATAGTGCTTTCGCAAGCCAATCGCGGGTATTGGGAGTTTAGTCGCGAGCAGTGGTCTTCCTTTCGGGCCAAGGTGGCGATGAGTCTTTCGTCTTCGGAGATGAAGGCACTGGTAAGCCCTACCCAGCCCATAACTCCGGAGGAGGTAATGAATATATTGCTTCCTCTATCGCGCCTGCTGAATCTGCACTCTTCGGCAACGCAGTCATTTAGTCAGGTACAAGCCGCTTTTCTCGGGGTGCCACTATTCAAGCCGCCCTATGTTATCGGTATATCCGGTAGTGTTGCGGTAGGGAAGAGCAGCTTCGCCAGGGTGCTGTCGGCACTTTTGTCATCTTGGCCTGGTTCACCCAATGTGCAATTGGTAACAACTGACTCATTTCTCTTTCCCTTGGCGATGCTCGAAGAGAAAAATCTTTTGCACAGAAAAGGTTTTCCGGAATCGTACGATAAATCACTGTTCCTGGATTTTCTGCACTCAGTGTGCAATGAGGGAAAAGCGGTCCAGATTCCAATATATTCGCATGTTCGGTATGACATACTTCCCAACGAAATGCAGAGAGTGCAGTTGCCCGATATTATTGTCTTGGAAGGATTGAATGTGTTGCAGGGGGATAAATGCCTTGGACTGAACGTTTTGGACTTTATAGATTTTCCTATCTATATTGATGCTTCGACAGAGTCCATTAAGAAGTGGTATCTCGAGCGTTTTGTTTATTTGAAAAACACAGCTTTTCAGTCGGCTGAGTCTTACTTCAACAAGTTCAGAGATCTGTCGGACCATGAGGCCCTTTCAATGGCGTCCGATACGTGGGATCGAGTCAACTTGAAGAACCTCGTCGAGAACATCCTGCCAACGCGTGACAGGGCGAGCCTGATCATCAATAAATCATCAGATCATTCCATCGATAGGTTACTGCTCCGGGCTATTTGAATCGACTGTCAGCGCTCGAAACGATTTCGTCAGGCTTATCTCTGAAAAATCAGAATGCGGCAGGTCGCTTGGGCAAATACGGCGGCAGATACAGCCCCAGATAAGCATCAAACACCCGCATGCCTTCCTCGGCCATGCGTGGGGTGATCTGCCCGTGTTGTTGCACTGAGCGCGCGTAGACTCGGTCGCCCAGTTCCATGGCCAGGGCAAACACATCGACATCCTTGGGCAGCGTCGGCAGTTCGAAATGCTGATCGAAGAGTTTGTGCATCAGGTCGCCGAGTTCGATGTCGTGCTGGCGGTCGGCCTGGGTGACTTCGGTGAGGCCGTGTTGAGCGAGGATCAGTTGCCGGGCGGCGGCGTCTTCGTCGTAGATGGCGAGCATGCGTTGCTCGACCAGTCGTGACAGATCACGCCAGCCATTCAGCGAGTCGACGTCGATCGGTTCTTGCAGGCACGCACGAAAGGCGCTGTGGACGTCGGCAGTCAGGGCTTCGAGCAGGGCCGGGACGCTGGCGAAGAAGTGGTAGACCGATGACGGCGGGATCTCGGCGCGCTCGGCCACGCTGTAGATCGACAGGCTGGCCACGCCCTCGGCGGCAAGCAGCGTGCGGGCGGCGTCGAGTATCGAGTCGATCCGGGCCTGGCTGCGTGCGCGGGGTTTGCGAAGGGGGGCGGGGCGGGTCATTGAAGTCTCCTGCAGGGCAGCGGGCATTGTACGCAGAGCGCAGAGATGATCCATACCCTGTGGCGAGGGGGCTTGCCCCCGTTGGGTTGCGAAGCAGCCCCAAAACATGCGATCCCATGGCATCGGACACACCGCGTTCGCTGGGTTTGGGAGTGCTGCGCACTCCAGCGGGGGCAAGCCCCCTCGCCACAAGGTTCGGTGTTGATACCCATAAAAAACGCCGTTGGCGATGAAGCCAACGGCGTTGTTTTTTTGCTACAGCCGCTTACACGGTGTGCAGGTACCAGTTGTACTCGAGGTCGGAGATGGAGTGTTCGAACTCCTCCAGCTCGCTCTCTTTACAGGCGACAAAAATGTCGATGTATTTCGGATCGATGTACTTGGCCATGACTTCGCTGTCGTCCAGCTCGCGCAGTGCATCACGCAGGTTGTTCGGCAGGCTTTGCTCGTTCTGCTCGTAGCTGTTGCCTTCGACGGGCGCGCCCGGCTCGATCTTGTTGGTCAGGCCGTGATGCACGCCTGCCAGGACCGAAGCCATCAGCAAGTACGGGTTGGCATCGGCGCCAGCAACGCGGTGTTCGATACGTACGGCATCGGCAGAGCCGGTCGGTACGCGAATCGCCACCGTCCGGTTGTCCAGGCCCCAGCACGGGGAGTTCGGCACGTAGAACTGTGCGCCGAAACGACGGTACGAGTTGACGTTCGGGCAGAGGAAAGCCATCTGCGCCGGTAGGGTCTCGAGCACACCGCCGATCGCGTGACGCAGTGCGGCGTTCTGCTCGGGATCCTCACTGGCAAAAATATTCTTGCCGTCTTTATCAAGGATCGAGATGTGGACGTGCAGACCGTTACCCGCCTGGCCTGGGTAAGGCTTGGCCATGAAGGTGGTGTCCATCTCATGGTCGTAGGCGATGTTTTTGATCAGACGCTTGAGCAGTACCGCGTAGTCGCAGGCCTTGATCGGGTCGGCAACGTGGTGCAGGTTCACTTCGAACTGCGCCGGAGCACTTTCCTTGACGATCGCGTCGGCAGGGATGCCTTGCTCTTTCGCACCTTCCAGGATGTCCTGGAGGCAGTCGACGTATTCGTCGAGGTCGTCGATCAGGTAAACCTGGGTCGAGTGTGGACGTTTGCCAGACACCGGCGAGCGTGGAGGTTGCGGCCGGCCATTCACGTTCTCCTGGTCGATCAGGTAGAACTCAAGCTCGAACGCGGCGCAGATGGTCAGGCCCATGTCGTCGAACTTGCGCACCACATTGGCCAGCACTTCACGCGGGTCGGCGAAGAACGGCTCGCCTTCGAGTTCGTGCATGGTCATCAACAGTTGCGCGGTCGGGCGCTTCTGCCAGGGTTCATTGCACAGGGTATTGGGGATTGGATAGCAGATTCGGTCAGCATCACCGATGTCCAGGCCCAGGCCGGTGCTTTCCACCGTCGAGCCATTGATATCCAGAGCAAATAGAGAGGCCGGCAGGTTGATGCCTTTCTCGTAAACCTTGTGGAGGCTGGTGCGTTCGATGCGCTTGCCGCGCACCACACCATTCATATCCGCAATCAGAAGGTCAACGTACAGAACCTCAGGATGTTCCTTAAGGAACGCGTTCGCTTCGTTGAGCTGAACGGCACGCGGGGGTACCGACATGATGCAACACCTTTGTTGTTAAAAATATCAATCATTGATCTTTTCGGATTCCAGTCAACCCGAACGGCATGCCGAAGTCAAGCGAGGCCTTTTTTGCCCTAAAAAAGCGCTCGAAGGGCATTTTTGAGGCGCTTTGGGGCACTTTTATGCCTTCGGAGTCTTTGGCGGCCGCAGCCTTGAGCGGGGCGTGTTGTATTTTTTACGGGGGTGTTGTGTAAAAAAATGAACAACGCTAAGCTCAAATCAAACCCATAACAGCAATAATACCGGGGTGCTTCATGTCTCGCCTGCCGTTAATCGGCGTCACCGACTGCTCAAGACAGATCGGTTTGCATGCTTATCACATCACCTGCGATAAGTACGTCCGCGCAGCGGCCACCGTTGCCAAGGGCCTGCCGTCGATACTTGCGTCACTGGCGGAACTGCTCGATCCGACCGATATTATTGACGGTCTGGATGGCATCCTGTTTACCGGCTCTTCTTCTACTGTAGAACCTTTTCACTATAGCGGTCCTGCGAGTGTGCCTGGAACTGCTCATGATCCTGCACGCGACGCCACTACCCTTTCGTTGATACGCGCCGGCAAGCGTGCAGTACAACGCGACGCGGATGCGTCAAACAACGCCTGACGTTTAAAGACGTCAGGACACTCAGCCCAGAGGCATTTATGAGTAACAACCTCGACCAGCTCACCGATTGGTTGAAAGACCACAAGATCACAGAAGTCGAATGCATGATTGGCGATCTGACCGGGATCACCCGTGGCAAGATTTCGCCGACCAACAAGTTCATTGCCGAAAAAGGCATGCGCCTGCCCGAGAGTGTGCTGTTACAGACAGTGACGGGTGACTACGTCGAAGATGACATCTATTACGAACTGCTCGACCCGGCCGACATCGACATGATCTGCCGTCCAGACTCGAACGCGGTATTCCTCGTGCCGTGGGCCATCGAGCCGACCGCGCAGGTGATTCACGACACCTACGACAAGCAGGGCAACCCGATCGAGCTGTCGCCGCGCAACGTGCTCAAGAAAGTCCTGAAGCTCTATTCCGACAAGGGCTGGCAGCCGATCGTGGCGCCGGAGATGGAGTTCTACCTGACCAAGCGTTGCGAAGACCCGGACTTCCCGTTGCAGCCGCCGATTGGCCGCTCCGGTCGCCCGGAAACCGGTCGTCAGTCGTTCTCTATTGAGGCGGCCAACGAATTCGACCCGCTGTTCGAAGACGTCTACGACTGGTGCGAACTGCAAGAGCTGGATCTGGACACGCTGATCCACGAGGACGGCACGGCGCAGATGGAGATCAACTTCCGTCACGGCGACGCGCTGTCCCTGGCCGACCAGATCCTGGTGTTCAAGCGCACCATGCGCGAAGCGGCGCTCAAGCACGACGTGGCCGCGACCTTCATGGCCAAGCCGATGACCGGCGAGCCGGGCAGTGCGATGCACCTGCACCAGAGCATCATCGACATCGAAACCGGCAAGAATGTCTTCTCCAACGAAGACGGGACGATGAGCGAGCTGTTCCTGCACCACATCGGTGGCTTGCAGAAGTTCATCCCCGAGCTGTTGCCGCTGTTCGCACCCAACGTCAACTCGTTCCGCCGCTTCCTGCCGGATACCTCGGCGCCGGTGAACGTGGAGTGGGGCGAAGAGAACCGCACCGTCGGCCTGCGAGTCCCGGACGCAGGCCCGCAAAACCGTCGGGTGGAAAACCGCCTGCCGGGCGCCGATGCCAACCCTTACCTGGCGATCGCCGCGAGCCTGCTCTGCGGTTACATCGGCATGGTGGAAGGCATCAACCCGAGCGCACCCGTGGTTGGACGGGGTTACGAGCGACGCAATCTGCGTCTGCCGCTGACCATCGAAGACGCACTGGAACGCATGGAACACAGCGCGACCATCGAGAAGTATCTGGGCAAAAAATTCATCACTGGCTACGTCGCGGTCAAGCGGGCCGAGCATGAAAACTTCAAGCGCGTGATCAGTTCGTGGGAGCGGGAGTTCCTGTTGTTCGCCGTCTGATGCGCCGGGTGCGGCCCTGAAAAGCCGCACTCTCACCCTATAAGGAGAGCTTTATGACCAGCAAGAACCCGCAAACCCGTGAGTGGCAAACCCTGAGCAGCGAACATCACCTGGCGCCTTTCAGCGACTTCAAGCAGCTGAAAGAGAAAGGTCCGCGGATCATCACCAACGCTAAGGGCGTTTACCTCTGGGACAGCGAAGGTAACAAGATCCTCGACGGCATGGCCGGCCTGTGGTGCGTGGCCATCGGTTACGGTCGCGATGAGCTGGCCGATGCCGCCAGCAAACAGATGCGCGAGCTGCCTTATTACAACCTGTTCTTCCAGACCGCCCACCCGCCGGTGCTGGAGCTGGCCAAGGCCATTTCGGACATCGCGCCAGAAGGCATGAACCACGTGTTCTTCACCGGTTCCGGCTCCGAAGGCAACGACACCATGCTGCGTATGGTCCGCCACTATTGGGCGATCAAGGGCCAGCCGAACAAGAAGGTCATCATCAGCCGCATAAACGGCTACCACGGCTCGACCGTGGCCGGCGCCAGCCTGGGCGGCATGACTTACATGCACGAACAGGGCGACTTGCCGATCCCGGGCATCGTTCACATCCCGCAGCCGTACTGGTTCGGTGAAGGGGGCGACATGACCCCTGAAGAGTTCGGTATCTGGGCCGCCAACCAGTTGGAAGAAAAGATTCTCGAGCTCGGCGTCGACACGGTCGGTGCGTTCATAGCCGAGCCGATCCAGGGCGCCGGCGGCGTGATCATTCCGCCAGACAGCTACTGGCCGCGCATCAAGGAAATCCTCGCCAAGTACGACATCCTGTTCGTTGCGGATGAGGTGATCTGTGGTTTCGGCCGTACCGGCGAGTGGTTCGGCAGCGATTTCTACGGCCTCAAGCCTGACATGATGACCATCGCCAAAGGCCTGACGTCCGGCTACATCCCGATGGGTGGCCTGATCGTGCGTGATGAAGTGGTCGAGGTGCTGAACGAAGGGGGCGACTTCAACCACGGTTTCACCTATTCCGGGCACCCGGTCGCCGCTGCGGTGGCACTGGAAAACATTCGTATTCTGCGCGAAGAGAAAATTATCGAGCACGTTCGTGCAGAAACGGCACCTTATTTGCAAAAGCGTCTACGGGAACTGAACGATCACCCTCTGGTGGGTGAAGTTCGTGGGGTAGGTCTGTTGGGGGCTATCGAACTGGTTCAGGACAAGGCGACCCGTGCGCGGTATGTCGGCAAGGGTGTTGGCATGATCTGCCGGCAGTTCTGCTTCGACAACGGGCTGATCATGCGCGCCGTGGGCGACACCATGATCATCGCTCCGCCACTGGTCATCACCAAGGCCGAGATCGACGAACTGGTGACCAAGGCGCGCAAGTGCCTGGACCTGACCCTGAGTGCGCTGCAAAGCTAAGTGCTAGGCTCTGAGCGAGGTCCGTGGCTGGCACTTCGCTCAGGGCGCACAAAGGACGGGTCTTTCCTTGAAAGCCTGCCTTGTAACTTGCCAGACTATCCGCTGTTTGAGTTGCCAAGGAATCGGCCGCTGGATCTTGGTTCACAAAAAAATGTGGTTAAAAAGAATAATTGGAGCATTACGCATGAAGGCATTAGGTTTGAAGAAAACTGGCAAGACACTGCTCGCCTTGTCCCTGATGGGCGTGATGGCTGGGGCAGCCCAGGCCGACGATAAAGTCCTGCACGTTTACAACTGGTCCGACTACATTGCACCGGACACCATCGCGAACTTTGAGAAAGAGTCCGGGATCAAGGTCGTCTACGATGTGTTCGACAGTAACGAAACCCTCGAGGCCAAGTTGCTGGCCGGCAAGTCCGGTTATGACGTGGTTGTACCGTCCAACAACTTCCTGGCCAAGCAGATCAAGGCCGGCGTTTACCAGGAGCTGGACAAGTCCAAGCTGACCAACTACGGCAACCTGAACAAGTCGCTGCTCAAGGCGGTTTCTGTCAGCGACCCGGACAACAAACATGCCTTCCCTTACATGTGGGGCTCGATCGGTATCGGTTACAACGCCGAGAAGGTCAAAGCGGCGCTGGGCATCGACAAAATCGATTCCTGGGATGTCGTGCTCAAGCCGGAGAACATTGCCAAGCTCAAGAGCTGCGGCGTGAGTTTCCTCGATTCGCCGACCGAAATGCTGCCAGTTGCCCTGCATTACCTGGGCCTGCCAACCGACAGCCAGAAAAAGGAAGATCTGAAGAAGGCTGAAGAGCTGTTCCTGAAGATTCGTCCTTCGATCACCTACTTCCACTCGTCCAAGTACATCTCGGACCTGGCCAACGGCAACATCTGCGTAGCCGTCGGTTATTCGGGTGACGTGCAGCAGGCCAAAACCCGTGCCGCCGAAGCCGGTGACAAGGTGAAAGTCAGCTACGCCATTCCAAAAGAAGGTGCCGGCAGCTTCTACGACATGGTCGCTATCCCTAAAGATGCGGAAAACGTCGAGGGTGCCTACAAGTTCATGAACTACCTGTTGCAGCCGAAAGTGATGGCTGAAATCACCAACGCCGTGCGTTTCCCTAACGGCAACGCCGAAGCCACTCAGTACGTGAACAAGGACATCACCTCGGATCCGGGCATCTACCCGACTGCCGATGTGCAGTCGAAGCTGTATGCAATCGCCGATTTGCCAGCCGCTACCCAGCGTGAGCTGACCCGCAGCTGGACCAAGATCAAATCCGGTAAATAAGCCGGTTTGAAGCAATCACCTGTTGCCGTCGTCGCTCTGGCGGCGGCAGCAGGAATAATTAAATGACAGAAAGTTTTGCTGGAAAGGTTTATCGAGGGTAAGTTGCGCGCCGGTTTTGTTGCCACGCAGCCATGGCTGTCACGTAACGCTGGGCAACTTGGGCCCAACTATTTTAGAGGACCTTCACTTGCCTGTTTCTTTGTTTCGCAACGCCATGCTGGTCGGCGTCGGCCTGACGCTCGCTGTCAGCGTTCAAGCTGCGTCCACCGTGCATATTTATAACTGGTCGGATTACATCGGGCAGACCACCCTCGTCGATTTCGAAAAAGCCACTGGCGTCAAGCCGGTGTACGACGTGTTCGACTCCAACGAAACCCTGGAAGGCAAGTTGCTGGCCGGGCACACCGGGTATGACGTGGTCGTGCCGTCCAGCCACTTCCTGGGCAAGCAGATCAAGGCCGGGGCGTTCCAGAAACTCGACAAGTCGCAGTTGCCGAACTACTCCAACCTCGATCCGGCGCTGCTCAAGCGCCTGGAAATGAACGACCCTGGCAACCAGTACGCCGTGCCGTACCTGTGGGGCACCAACGGCATCGGTTACAACGTCGACAAGGTCAAGGCGGTGCTCGGCGTCGACAAGATCGATTCCTGGGCCATGCTGTTCGAACCCGAGAACATCAAGAAACTCAACAGTTGTGGCGTGGCCTTCCTCGACTCGGCTGACGAAATGCTGCCGACGGTCCTGAACTACATGGGCCTGAACGCCAACAGCACCAACCCGGACGACTACCAAAAGGCTGAAGCCAAGTTACTGGCAGTGCGGCCTTATGTGACCTACTTCCACTCGTCCAAATACATCTCGGACCTGGCCAACGGCAACATTTGTGTCGCGGTCGGTTTCTCCGGGGATATTTTCCAGGCCAAGGCCCGTGCTGCCGAAGCCGGAAAAGGCGTGAACGTTGCCTACGCGATTCCAAAGGAAGGTGGTGCGCTGTGGTTCGACATGCTGGCGATTCCCAAGGACTCCGCCAACGTCAAACAGGCCCATGCCTTCATCAACTATGTACTCAAGCCTGAAGTGATCGCTCAGGTGAGTGATGCCGTCGGCTACGCCAACCCCAATCCCGGGGCGGACAAACTGATGGAGCAATCGATTCGTAGCAATCAATCGGTGTATCCACCGCAAGCGGTCCTCGACAAGACCTACGTGCAGGTTGAGCTGCCGCCAAAGATTCAACGGTTGATGACCCGCAGCTGGACCAAGGTCAAGTCGGGTAAATAGTGACAAAGGCTCAGACTATCCAAGGTTTGCCTGTATTGGGTGAACTGCAAATTTTGTTGGGAGTTTCGTAAATGGCAGTTGCCTCCGGCGCCTATAAGAAAGCCCTCGAGGGCGACCAGACACCGAAACAGGTGCTGGTCAAAATCGACCGGGTCACGAAGAAGTTCGACGAGACGATTGCCGTGGACGATGTGTCCCTGGAAATCAGGAAAGGCGAGATATTCGCCTTGCTCGGCGGTTCGGGATCGGGCAAATCGACCTTGCTGCGCATGCTGGCAGGTTTCGAACGGCCTACGGAGGGGCGCATTTTCCTCGACGGCGTAGACATCACCGAGATGCCGCCGTACGAGCGGCCGATCAACATGATGTTCCAGTCCTACGCGTTGTTCCCGCATATGACCGTGGCGCAGAACATCGCTTTCGGCCTGAAGCAGGACAAGATCCCGTCGGCTGAAGTCGACGCCCGTGTGACCGAAATGCTCAAGCTGGTGCAGATGAGCCAGTACGCCAAGCGCAAGCCGCACCAGCTCTCCGGTGGTCAGCGTCAGCGCGTGGCGCTGGCTCGCTCACTGGCCAAGCGTCCGAAACTGCTGCTGCTCGACGAGCCGATGGGCGCGCTGGACAAAAAACTGCGTTCGCAGATGCAGCTTGAACTGGTGGAAATCATCGAGCGCGTCGGCGTGACCTGCGTGATGGTGACCCACGACCAGGAAGAGGCCATGACCATGGCCGAGCGCATCGCGATCATGCACCTGGGCTGGATCGCCCAGATCGGTAGCCCGATCGACATCTACGAAACCCCGACCAGCCGCCTGGTCTGTGAGTTCATTGGCAACGTCAACATCTTCGAAGGCGAAGTGGTGGACGATGCCGAGGGCCATGCGCTGATTACCTGCAAGGACCTGGACCGCAACATCTACGTGGGCCACGGCATCAGCACCTCGGTGCAAGACAAGTCGGTGACCTACGCGATTCGTCCGGAAAAACTGCTGGTGACGGCAGAAATGCCGACCTGCGAGCACAACTGGTCGAGCGGCAAGGTCCACGACATCGCCTACCTCGGTGGCCACTCGGTGTTCTATGTCGAACTGCCGAGCGGCAAGATCGTGCAGTCGTTCGTGGCCAACGCCGAGCGTCGTGGCCAGCGCCCTACCTGGGGCGATCAGGTTTACGTCTGGTGGGAAGATGACAGCGGCGTGGTATTGCGCTCATGAACACGCAAAAGCTCACGCGCCGACTCAGTCGAATAATTCCCGCGGGTCGTCATCTGGTCATCGGGGTTCCGTTCCTCTGGCTGTTCATGTTCTTCATGCTGCCGTTCTTCATCGTCCTGAAGATCAGCTTCGCCGAAGCCGACGTGGCCATTCCGCCGTACACCGAGATCTACAGCTACGTCGATCAGAAGGTCCAGTTGCTGCTGAACTTGGGCAACTACACGATGCTGGGCGGCGACGAGTTGTACATCGCCGCTTACCTCGGCTCGTTGAAAATGGCGTTATTCAGCACCATTCTTTGCCTGCTGATCGGCTACCCGATGGCCTACGCCATTGCCAGTGCGCGCAAAGAGATACAGACGGTGCTGGTGTTGCTGATCATGATGCCGACCTGGACCGCCATTCTGATCCGCGTGTATGCGTGGATGGGCATTCTCAGCAACAACGGCCTGCTCAACGGCTTCCTGATGTCGATGGGCTGGATCAATGAGCCGCTGCAGATCCTCAACACCAACCTGGCGGTCTATATCGGCGTGGTCTATTCGTACCTGCCGTTCATGATCCTGCCGCTGTACGCCAACCTGGTGAAGCACGACAACAGTTTGCTGGAAGCCGCTTCGGACCTGGGTTCGAGTACCTTCAACAGCTTCTGGAAGATCACCGTTCCGTTGTCGAAAAACGGCATCATCGCTGGCTGCATGCTGGTGTTCATCCCGGTGGTCGGTGAGTTCGTGATCCCGGAACTGCTCGGCGGTCCGGAAACCCTGATGATCGGTAAAGTGCTCTGGCAAGAGTTCTTCAACAACCGTGACTGGCCTGTGGCGTCTGCCCTGGCGGTGGTGATGCTGGCGATCCTGATTGTGCCGATCATCCTGTTCAACCGCAGTCAGGCGAAGGAAATGGAGGGTAAAGAATGAAGCGCTTCCGTTTCTCCAGCCTGATGCTGGTGCTCGGCCTGTTGTTCATCTACATGCCGATGCTGATCCTGGTGATTTACTCGTTCAACGCCTCGAAACTGGTGACGGTCTGGGGCGGCTGGTCAGTGAAGTGGTACGTCGGCCTGCTGGACAACACCCAACTGATGGGCTCGGTGGTGCGCTCGCTGGAAATCGCCTGCTACACCGCGGTTGCCGCCGTTGCGCTGGGGACGCTGGCGGCTTTCGTGCTGACCCGCGTCACCCGCTTCAAGGGCCGCACGCTGTTCGGCGGCCTGGTCACTGCACCATTGGTGATGCCGGAAGTGATCACCGGCCTGTCGTTGTTGCTGCTGTTCGTGGCCATGGCGCAGATGATCGGCTGGCCGCAGGAACGCGGCATCGTCACCATCTGGATCGCCCACACCACGTTCTGCGCCGCTTATGTAGCAGTGGTGGTATCGGCGCGCTTGCGTGAGCTGGACCTGTCCATCGAAGAGGCCGCCATGGACCTCGGTGCGCGGCCGTGGAAGGTGTTCTTCCTGATCACCATTCCGATGATCGCGCCATCGCTGGCAGCGGGCGGCATGATGTCGTTCGCCCTGTCGCTGGACGATCTGGTACTGGCGAGCTTCGTCTCCGGGCCGGGTTCCACGACCTTGCCGATGGAAGTGTTCTCGGCCGTGCGTCTGGGCGTGAAGCCTGAGATCAACGCCGTGGCCAGCCTGATTTTGTTGGCGGTGTCGATCGTGACCTTCCTGGTCTGGTTCTTCAGCCGCCGTGCTGAAGAAAGTCGCAAACGTGCGATCCAGCAAGCCATCGAAGAGGGCGCTGCGGACTCCTGGAAACAACCGGACGTACGCCGCGCACAGGCGCCGGAAGTGGTTTAACCCCGGCAGCACAAAAAAACCTCGCTCCCTGCAAAGAGAGCGAGGTTTTTTATGTGCAGGGTTGGCGAATGGAAAGGCTTTTGTGGTGAGGGAGCTTGCTCCCGCTGGGCCGCGAGCGGCCCCAAAACCTGCAACCGTGCTGTATCAGGTGTACCGCACTCATCGGTTTTGGGAGTGCTGCGCACTCCAGCGGGAGCAAGCTCCCTCGCCACAGGGGTTGATGTCAGCCTTTCAGCATGTCATGTGCTTCAAGTGCTCGCAGCGAGAAGACGTACGCTGCGCCGGCGTTCAACGAGATTGCGGTGGCCAGGGTGGCGGCGATTTCTTCGCGGGTGGCACCGGCCTTGATCGCCGCGTCGGTGTGTACGCCGATGCAGCCGTCGCAACGAGTGGTGATGGCGACGGCGATGGAAATCAACTCGCGGGTCTTGGCGTCGAGCACCTCGTTTTCAGCGGCGGCTTCATCCAGCGCCACAAAGGCCTTGACCATTTTCGGGTTGCTCTTGCCCAGTGCGCCGAAGGCTTTCTGGATGGTGGGCAGCAGTTCGGACCAGTTATTGAACATTGCATTCACTCCTGAGCAGGTTGGGATGTACGGTGTGCGACACGTACAGTTTTGACCACTCGGGCGCTTTGCGCTTGCTCATTCAGGGCCTTAAAAGATCGCAGCCTGCGATCTTTTACTGTTATTGCGCCACCCGCGCTGGCAACAGCTTCAAGGTGCTGCGGGTATTGGCCGTGACTTCTTCCTCGTTGAAATGCGCCTCCTGGTAGACGCCTTCGATATAGGCTTCGGCCTGGTCATCGTAGTGTGAATCGAACAGCACACCGCTTTGGCCGACCGGGTTGATGGTCAGGCCGTGCGCCGGGTCGGCGAAGTCGATGATCCGGCGGGTCGAGGGGCCGTAGGTTACCGGCCATGGCGCCGGGCCGATTTTTGCCGAGAGGTTGTTCGGCACTTCGTGGCTGCCCGGGGCCTCGAACGGGCCGACGTTGAAGATTCGATCCAGCGGCTTTTGCATGCCCAGCGGATGGCCGTGGGTCAGGGTGTGGGCATCGCCCCATAGCCATTGCGCCGGGTCAGGGGCGAGGGTGGTTTTCAGGTGGGCGATACTGGCCTGCCACGCGGCTTTGACGATGTCGGCGCGGGTTTCCTTGCCGAGCGTGTTGCGGTTGTCCCACCACGGCGAATCCGCGGAGGCGGCCAGCCGGGGCAACGCGGCATCGATCACGCGGGTCGAGAGCAGGGTCTCGAAAAAACTGTCGCCAAGTTCGTCGTGCAGTGCGCCATCGGCGAGGTTGAACAGGAACTGGTTGAACAGTGTGGCGCTGGTGGAGTTCACCGGGTAATCGCCTTTCCATTTGGCCAGTTGCTCCACCAGTTGCAGCTCTTGCGGGTCGCTGACCACCTCACGCAGTACCGGCAACAGCGGGGCCAACAGGCGAGGGCCGTAGTCGGTGGTGGTGCCCAGTTGCAGTTTCTGGCTGGCGTCGATGTTCCACTTCACGCTCTTGTCGCTGAGCTGGCGGTTGAGCTGCTGACCGCGATCCGGCAGGTTGTAGTAGCCAGGGATCTCCATGCCTGTCGGCGAAACCGGCTGGAAGTTGGCCGAGACGATGTAGCCACGCACCGGGTTTTCTTCCTGCGGGTTGGCGCTGAACGGGTAGAAACCTTCCTTGTCCGCCTGATTGGTGCTGCCGTCGAGTATGAACCACGGTTTGACCCCGGCGGGACGTTTGGGCAGTTGTGCCGCCGCCCACCAGCCAATATCACCCTCGGCATTGGCCCAGACGATGTTCAGCCCCGGCGCATGAACCTTGGTTGCCGCGGCGCGAGCCTTGGTCAGGGTGTCGGCACGATTGAGCTGGTAGAAGCCTTCGAGGATCGGGTTCTGGGTTTCGAGGAACGCCCACCACATGGCGATCGGCGTCTTGCCGGCGCTGGCACCGAGCACGTCGTTGATGATCGGGCCGTGGGGTGATTGACGCAGAATCAATGTGACCGCTGCCTGGCCCTTCACGGCAATTTGCTGCTCGGTGTTGACCATGTCGACCCACTTGCCGTGATACCAGACCTGGTTGGCATTGTCCGGGTTGACCTTCTCGGCGATCAGGTCGAGGTCGTCGTTCTGGAACATGGTCAGGCTCCAGCCGAAGTCCAGGTTGTGGCCCAGGAAGGCAAAAGGCACCAGGGCCTGATGCTGCCCGTAGAGCTCGAAACCCGGCGCCGAGAGTTGCGCTTCGTACCACACCGACGGCGTCGAAAAACGAATGTGCGGATCACCGGCCAGCAGCGGTTTGCCGCTTTGGGTGCGAGTGCCGGAAATCACCCAGGCGTTACTGCCCTCGAACTGCGGCAGGCCGTTGTCGGCGAACGCTTGCTCACTCAGGCGCGCAATGGCGTTGAGGTCTTTCCAGTCAGCGGCGGAGAGCACCGGGGCTTTGCTGGACTGACGTTTGGCCAGCACGCCTTTGGGCTGCCAATCGAGGTCGAAGATATTCAGGTAATCGCTGCCCAGTTGATCGCGCACATAGGTCAGCAATGGTTCGGTGCGAAACGCCGCGGCAAAGCTGTAGGCCATGTAGCCGGCGACACTGACGGTGTCCTCGGCGGTGAACGCGCGTTTACGGATGCCCAGTACGTCAAACTCCATGGGCGCAGCGTGGGTGTCCTGATACTGGTTGATCCCGTCCAGATAGGCTTGCAGGGCCTTCCACGCCGCAGACTGGCGGTCGAGTGCGGCCACGTAGCTTTCGGCGCGCTCGCGGATGCGCAGGCTGCGGAACAGTTTGTCGGTGTCGATCAGTTTCGGTCCGAGGACTTCGGCCAGTTCGCCACGAGACAGGCGTCGCAGCATTTCCATCTGGAACAGCCGGTCCTGGGCGTGTACGTAACCGAGGACGCGATAAAGGTCGGTTTCGTTCTCGGCGCGAATATGCGGCACGCCGCGTTCGTCGTAGCGCACCGTCACCGAGCCTTGCAGGCGTTGCAATTCCACCTGTCCCTGACGCGTCGGTTGCTTGCTGTACACATACCAGCCACCGCCTGCCGCGAGGACGACAAGTAGCAGGGCCAATAGGGTCAGGACGCGTTTCATGGTGACTCCTTGTTCTTCGGGGTTGTCGCCAGCCTGGGGCGTCAACATTTAGCACAGACCTCGTGCGTCGGGCATTACCTTCCTCGAAAAGTCCGGAATGCCTCAGTGAGCGTCATCCGTCTTCGCCCATGGACAGTAGCAGCCCACGGCGAGGGTATGCGTGGCGCTCACCGGGCGGTCTTCGCTCAGTGCCTGGAGGATCGGTTCGATAAAGCTGTTGCTGGAGTTGCAGGTCAGGCCTTCGCTGTAGGGCCCGAAATACGCCAGTTTGCCGCTGCGGTCCCAGATCGCGACCGCCGGGCTGGCGGGGATTTGCTCGGAGCCTGGCAAGGTGTCGAGGGTTTTCAGGCGGCTCAAGGTACTGGGTAACTGACCCTGGCTGCCGGGCTTTTGGACGGCATAGAACTCAACGCCTTGCGGCACAAAGTGCTCAAGCAGTTCGGCCAGGTGCTGTTGATTGCCGACGTTGCACGGACAAGCCGGGTCCCAGAAGTGCACGACCCGAATCGCGCCGGGGCCTGCCAGGTTGGCGGGAAGGTTCAGCGGATCGCCGGAAAACAGCGCGGTGTGCGAGCTGAACGCCCGCAGGTAGCGTCCCTGAAACCAGTCATAGGCGGTCCACAGCACACCGGCACACACAAGGGCGAGCAGACTGGCAAGCAGTGTCGTGCGGTAGTGCGGGCGCATACGGAACCATCCTCGAAGGTCGCGTAGCTTGCCATGCTTGCCGCGACAGATGAATATCGCAGGCCCATAAAGTCTGTTTTGCGCGCCGCGCTTTGCCTGGAAACCCGTGATGCCTGCCACCTTCGACCCCGATCATCTGCGTGCCAGCCTGCGGCCTTTGGCCGAGGCGCAGCCGTTGTCGGAGGAAGCGCAGGCTTATCAGCACTTTTACGGGCTGGATTTCCCGCAGCGCAGCGTCCCGGTCAAACGCGGGCTCGGCAGCTTCAAGGTCGGTGACTATCAGTTGGTCAGCCAGGTCTGGTGGCCGCAGCGGACGGTGGCGACGATGTTCCTGTTCCATGGCTTCTACGATCACATGGGCCTTTACCGGCATGTGATCGAATGGGCGCTGGATCAGGGGTTCGCGGTGATCGCCTGTGATTTGCCGGGGCATGGGTTGTCCAGCGGCGAGCGCGCGAGCATCGAGGATTTCGCCGAGTATCAGGCGGCGCTGCAAGGGTTGTTCGCTGAGGCGCGGTCGCTGGACCTGCCGCAACCGTGGCACCTCTGTGGGCAGAGTACGGGGGGGGCGATTGTCATCGATCACGTGTTGAACGCTGGCGCGGACAGTCCTGCACAAGGGCAGGTGGTACTGCTTGCGCCGCTGGTTCGGCCGCGCTCCTGGGGCTGGTCGCATTTCAGCTATTACCTGATGAAGCCTTTCGTCAAAGGCATCGCCCGGCGTTTCAGCGAAAACACCAACGACCCGGCGTTCTTGCCATTCCTGCAAGCCGATCCGCTGCAACCGCTGCGTTTGCCGAGCGTCTGGGTCGGGGCGCTGGCGCGGTGGATCAAGCGCATTGAAGCGGCTCCGCGCAGCAGTCGTCGGCCATTGATCGTCCAGGGGCAAGCGGACATGACGGTGGATTGGGAGCACAACCTTGAAGTGCTGGGGAGCAAGTTCGACCGGCCGCAGGTGTTGAAACTGCCCGAGGCCCGTCATCATCTGGCAAATGAAATCCCGGCGTTGCGCGAGGAGTATTTCGGGTTTTTGACCAAGCGGATCAACGGGCGGAATCGCTAGCGACTGTTATGACGCCATCGCGGGCAAGCCTTGCTCCTACGAAATCGGGTCGTTCAGAAAATGGTGATCCAGCACGAAACCGTAGGAGCAAGGCTTGCCCGCGATTGGGTTTCAAAGGCGCCGAAAATTATTGGTTAAGGCTCGAGGTGCTTTGCCCCACCGCCAACCCAGCCCGAATCGCTGCCAGCGCCGCCCGGTAATAGGCCTTGCCTTCAGAGGACTCGGCAAAGGTGGCGAACTCCTCGAGTTCGTCATCCGATAAGCCGCGATAGACATACAGCAACGTGTTGTTCAGGTCGGAGCCGATCTGATCCATCAAGCGCTGACGCTGGCCGTCCAGCATGCCTTGGGCCTGACCGCCGCCGAGCAGGCCGGGGATCATCTGGCTCAGGCTATCGGCCGCTACGCCGGCAATCGCTAGGCTGACTTCGGCTCCGGCTTCGCGCGCTGGCAGTGCCTGGGCCAAATGGCCAATGATCAACTGACGGGTGTCACTGGCTTCGATTTTCGGCAGGCCTTTGGCGTTCTTCGCCAACTGGTCGCGGCGGGTCGCCAGCAGTTCGGCGGCGATGATCTTGCGCCCCAGTGGCGACTGGAAAAACGCCAGTGCAGGTGCAGGGTCAGCGAGGTTTTTGCGCAGTTGCGCTTCGGCTCGATGGTCCATGGCTTGCGGGGCAAAGCGCTGGTTGCTGTTACTGACCAGCGCCTGAAACACCGCGGGCGGCAGGCTGCTTTGGTAGCGTTGTTGGGCGGCAGTGAGGGCATCGTTAAAATGCGCGCGTTGGTCTGGCCAACCGGCGACCTTGTACAACTGGTCGTGGCCGTCTGCCCAAGCGGGCAAAGTGCAGAGCATCAACAGTGAAAAAAGCAAACGGCGCATAAGAACTCCTGTCGGCAGGCGACTATTCTCCGGGGCCGGGCACGGGTTGTCGAGAATTCGTATCAGGTTCGTCAGCTTATCCGACGATCCTCCGCTACACGGCTCTGTCGGATTTTCTGGCGCAGGAATACTATGCGCGCCATGCAAATACCCTCTGATCACCCGCTGCTGTTACGTATCGTCGACGACCTGGCTACACATGGCTGGTCGCAGCAGAATATTTTCCTGCCCCAGGCTCTGACCCTGGAACTGGCGGCTGAGTGCCGTAAACGTGCAGCCGAAGGTGAGCTGGCGCCAGCGGCAGTGGGGCGCGGGCCTTTCTCGGAGATTCGCGAAGGGATTCGTGGCGACCATATTCAGTGGCTTGAGCCCGGGCAAGACGAGGCCTGCGACAGCTATCTGGGGTTGATGGACAGCCTGCGCGAGGCGATGAACCGCGGGTTGTTTCTCGGGCTTGAGGATTTCGAAAGCCATTTCGCGCTGTACCCGCCGGGCGCGTTCTACCGCAAGCACGTCGACCGCTTTCGCGATGACGACCGGCGCATGGTGTCGGCGGTCATCTACCTCAATGACGCCTGGCTGCCGGAGCATGGCGGCCAGTTGCGGATGTACCTGGAGGAGGGCAGAGAGCACGATGTGGTACCCACTGGAGGTTGCCTGGTGGTGTTCCTGTCGGGCGAAGTGCCCCATGAAGTCCTGCCCGCGACCCGCGAGCGCCTATCATTGACGGGCTGGTTTCGCCGGCGCGGCAACGAGCCATTCTGATCATGCAGAAAATTCTGGTGAGTCGTTGTCTGCTGGGCCACCGCGTGCGTTATGACGGCGGGGCCAGCGGGCCGTTCAATCAGCTGGAACAGTGGATCGCCGAAGGTCGGGTGATCCCTTTGTGCCCGGAAGTTGCCGGCGGTTTGCCAACACCACGGGCTGCGGCCGAGATTCCGGGTGGGCAAGGCGTTCAGGTGCTCGATGGTACTGCGCGGGTGATGACGACCGAGGGTAAGGATGTCAGCGCCGAGTTTCTCTCGGGTGCCCATCAGGCTCTGGAACTGGTCCGCAAACACGCAATCCGCATCGCCGTGCTCAAGGCCAACAGCCCGTCCTGCGGCAACCTGCTGACCTATGACGGGACCTTCAGCGGGGTCAAAGTCAGCGGCGAGGGCGTCACCGCAGCCTTGCTGACCCGCAATGGGGTGCAAGTGTTCAGCGAATTGGAGTTGGCCGAAGCTGCGCTCGCGTTGGCTGCACTGGATTAGCGCCAGACACAAAACCTGTGGCGAGGGAGCTTGCTCCCGTCGGCCGGTCCGCGCTCGAGCGAAGCAGTCGCATATCAGTCGGTGCGGTTTATCGGGTAGTACTCAGTTGCAGGTTTTAGGGGCGCTTCGCACCCCAGCGGGGGCAAGCCCCCTCGCCACAATGAACTGTGTAGGCCTCAAGGTTTCGGCGGCTGGCTCGCGTCCATGCCGAACCATTTCTCCGACAGCGTCATCAATCGGCCGTCCGCCTTGATCCGTTGCAGGGCCCGGTCGAGGCTGGCCTGGAATGCCGGGTTACCTTTTTGAAACGGTATCGCCAGGCTCAAGGTCGGACCGACCTTGGCCCCTTCTTTTACCGGTAATCGACTGTCGCGGATGGCGTAGGGGATCAGCAAGCGATCGCTGATGGCTGCGTCGATCTGTTTGTCTGCCACATCCTTTAGCGGCTGCTGCGCGTCGGGATAGCTGCGCAGGTCAATACCTTCAACACCGCGTGCCTGTTCGACGAACTGGCTGCCTTGCGCCACACCCAGGGACTGGCCCTTGAGTGCCAGCAAAGTGCCGAGCGGGCGTTGTTCTTCCTGGCGCACGATCAATTGTGCGCTTGAATAACTATAAGGTTCGCTGAAGTCGAAACGATCCTTGAGTTCTGGAGTCAGTGCTATGTGGTTGATAGCGACGTCGTACTTGCCGCTCTCGACCCCCGGCAACAGATCGGCCGAATCAGTGACCACGAAGTCGGCACGCACATCCAGTTCGTTGGCCAGCAGTTGGCCCAGTTCGACTTCGAAGCCGCTGAGCTTGCCGTCTTCCTTGAAGTTGAACGGTGGTGTGTTGGCTTCAAGCGCAATGCGCAACTCGCCACGGTCGTTTACATCGTCGATCAGTTCGGCATGAGCAAAAGGGCTCACAAGGGGCAGCAACAGTATCAGGCCAGGCAGAAAGCGCATGGTCACTCCTTGAATTCGTTATGTGCGGCGCGCTGTTTCGTGCGCTTTGCTATGGTGTTGAGGTGTTTCGACAACGAATCGCCACGAAGTTGTCACAACCGTAAAGATTAAGTTCAAAACTGGAGAAAAGAATGAAAACCTTTATGTCACGTGCAGTTCTCGCTGGTCTGATGCTCAGCGCTTCGATGCTGGCGAGCGCCGCGGACGTCCCCCGCACCAAGGCCCCTGCGGGTGCGAAGGTGTATATCGTCTCTCCGGCGGACGGTGCGACTGTAGATAAAACCTTCAAGGTCCGATTCGCTGTTGAAAAAATTGCCCTGGCGCCGGCCGGCGATCAGACCCCGCACACCGGGCACCACCACCTGCTGATTGACGTCAATCAGTTGCCAGCCGAGAACATGCCGATCCCGGCGGACGCCAACCACCTGCATTTCGGCAAGGCACAGACCGAAACCGAAGTGACCCTGACGCCGGGCAAGCACACCTTGCAACTGGAGCTGGGCGACAAGAACCACGTGCCGTTCGATCCGCCGATTCTCTCGAAAAAAATCACCGTGACGGTAAAGTAAGTTTTTTCCAGGCATGAAAAAGGGAGACCCGAGGGTCTCCCTTTTTATTGACGCTTGAGCGTTAGAACAACACGCGGCAACGGATGGTGCCGTTGATGTGTTGCAGCTTCTCTTGCGCCAGGTCCGAGTATTCGGCGTCGACATCGATCACGACGTAGCCGACTTTCTCGTTGGTCTGCAGGAACTGACCGGAAATGTTGATACCGTTTTCGGCGAAGACCTTGTTGATCTCGCTGAGTACACCCGGAATGTTCTGGTGAATGTGCAGCAGACGGTGCTTGCCAGGGTGAGCCGGCAGGGCCACTTCCGGGAAGTTGACCGAGGACACCGACGTACCGTTGTCGCTGTACTTGACCAGTTTTTCAGCGACTTCCAGGCCGATGTTGGCTTGCGCTTCAGCGGTGGAGCCGCCGATGTGCGGGGTCAGGATCACGTTGTCCAGGCCACGCAGCGGGCTTTCGAACTCTTCGTCGTTGGAGCGTGGCTCCACCGGGAAGACGTCGATGGCCGCGCCGATCAGGTGCTTGTCCTTGATCGCGTCCGCCAGGGCGTCCAGCTCGACCACGGTGCCGCGAGCGGCGTTGATCAGGATGCCGCCTTTCTTGATGGCGCGGATTTCCTTCTCGCCGATCATCCACTGGGTAGCAGCCGTTTCCGGAACGTGCAGGGTCACGATGTCGGACATCGCCAGCAGCTCGTGCAGGTTGCCGACCTGAGTGGCGTTACCCAGTGGCAGCTTGGTGATGGTGTCGTAGAAGTACACCTGCATGCCCAGGCCTTCAGCTAGGACCGACAGTTGAGTACCGATCGAGCCGTAACCGACGATACCCAGCTTCTTGCCGCGGATTTCGAAGGAGTTGGCCGCGCTTTTGATCCAGCCGCCACGGTGGCAGGAAGCGTTCTTCTCAGGGATGCCGCGCAGCAACAGGATCGCTTCAGCCAGCACCAGCTCGGCCACCGAACGGGTGTTGGAGTACGGTGCGTTGAAGACAGCGATGCCGCGTTCGCGAGCAGCGTTGAGGTCGACCTGGTTGGTGCCGATGCAGAAACAGCCAACAGCTACCAGTTTCTTCGCGTGATCGAAGATTTCTTCGGTCAGTTGAGTGCGGGAGCGAATGCCGATGAAGTGCGCATCAGCGATCTTTTCCTTCAGCTGGGCTTCCGGCAGAGAACCTGTCAGGTACTCGATGCTGGTGTAGCCCGCCGCCTTGAGGACGTCGACAGCCGATTGGTGGACGCCTTCGAGAAGAAGGAACTTGATCTTGCTCTTATCGAGAGAAGTCTTGCTCATCTGCGTAAACCTGTGTCCCGGAGAAAAATGGCAGGGAAGTGGCCAGCAGATGCTGACCCGAGCGGCAGGAACGCCGTCGCCGCAGAACAGCCTTTGGGCACTATCCTGCGGGGGCGGTATGCTAGCATATGCACCCCGCAAACACTCATTCCTGCGACGTGAAGCGTGCTCAGGATGACCATGAATTGTTCGAGAGTTCTGTCGATGACCAATCCCGCCCTGATTGAAGAGCTGAAGACCCTGGTTGAGCCTGGCAAGGTGCTGACCGATGCCGACTCCCTGAATGCTTACGGTAAGGATTGGACCAAGCATTTCGCCCCGGCCCCGACGGCCATCGTGTTCCCCAAGACCACCGAGCAGGTCCAGGCCATCGTCCGTTGGGCGAATGAGCACAAGATTGCGTTGGTACCGTCTGGTGGACGCACCGGGCTGTCCGCTGCTGCCGTGGCGGCGAATGGCGAAGTGGTGGTTTCCTTCGACTATATGAACCAGATCCTCGACGTGAACCTGACCGACCGCACTGCGGTCTGCCAGCCGGGTGTCGTCACTGAACAGCTGCAAAACCGCGCCGAAGAGCATGGCCTGTATTACCCGGTGGACTTCGCTTCCGCCGGTTCCAGCCAGATTGGCGGCAATATCGGCACCAATGCCGGCGGGATCAAGGTTATTCGCTACGGCATGACCCGTAACTGGGTTGCCGGCATGAAAGTCGTGACCGGCAAGGGCGACCTGCTGGAACTGAACCGCGACCTGATCAAGAACGCCACCGGTTACGATCTTCGTCAGCTGTTCATCGGCGCCGAAGGCACCTTGGGTTTTGTGGTCGAAGCGACCATGCGCCTTGATCGCGCCCCGAAAAACCTCACCGCGATGGTCCTCGGCACCGCCGATTTCGACTCGATCATGCCGGTGCTGCACGCGTTCCAGAGCAAGCTCGACCTGACCGCGTTCGAATTCTTCTCCGACAAGGCCTTGGCCAAAGTCCTCGCGCGCGGCGACGTGCCGGCGCCGTTCGAATCCGATTGCCCGTTCTACGCGCTGCTGGAATTCGAAGCGACCACCGAAGAAGTGGCCAACCATGCGCTGGAAACCTTCGAGCACTGTGTTGAAGAGGGCTGGGTGCTCGATGGCGTGATGAGCCAGAGCGAATCCCAGTTGCAAAACCTCTGGAAACTGCGCGAATACATCTCCGAGACCATTTCCCACTGGACGCCGTACAAGAACGACATTTCGGTCACTGTGTCGAAAGTGCCGGCATTCCTGAAGGAAGTCGACGCGATCGTCGGTGAACACTACCCGGATTTCGAAATCGTCTGGTTCGGCCACATCGGCGACGGCAACCTGCACTTGAACATCCTCAAGCCAGAAAACCTCAGCAAGGACGAGTTCTTCGCCAAGTGCGCGACCGTCAACAAGTGGGTATTCGAAACCGTCGAGAAGTACAACGGCTCGATCTCGGCCGAGCACGGCGTGGGCATGACCAAGCGTGATTACTTGACCTACAGCCGTTCGCCGGTTGAGATCGAGTACATGAAAGCGGTCAAGGCGGTGTTCGACCCGAACGGCATCATGAATCCGGGCAAAATCTTCGCTGTTTGAAGCCGCTGTCCCTGATGAATCTATAAAGCAGGAGTCGGTAATGAGCTATCAGCACCAGTATGTCGACGGTACACGTATTCATTTCCCGGTCGGGAAAGTGGTGTGCATCGGGCGTAACTACGCCGAACACGCCAAGGAACTGGATAACCCGGTGCCTACCGAGCCGCTGCTGTTCATCAAGCCTGGCAGTTGCGTGGTGCCGCTGGAGGGTGGTTTTGCGATTCCGACCGAGCGTGGCTCGGTCCACTACGAGGCTGAAATCGCCGTGTTGATCGGCAAGCCGTTGTCGACCAAGCCAAGCCGCGAAGAAGTGCTGGACGCGATCTCCGGGTTTGCGCCGGGGCTGGACCTGACCTTGCGCGACAAGCAGGCCGAGCTGAAATCCAAAGGCCTGCCCTGGGAAATCTCCAAGTCGTTCGACGGCGCCTGCGTGCTGGCGCCATTCGTGGTCAGCAGCACCTTCCCGGACCTGACCGACATCGGTATCCGTCTGACCATCAATGGTGAAGTTCGCCAGGACGGTAACAGCAGCTTGATGCTCAACCCGATCGTGCCAATGATCCAGTACATGGCGGGCTGCTTCTCGCTGCAAGCCGGTGACGTGATCATGACCGGCACTCCGGCTGGCGTCGGTCCGTTGAACGTTGGCGATGAACTGGTGCTGGAATTGCCGGGCGCCGGCAGCTTCAAGAGCAGTGTTCGCTAAACTGCAAAGCCGAGTCCTGATCGTGCTCTTCGCTGCAGTCGTGGCGTTGGGCGCGGTCGGGCAGCATTATCGTTTGTTCGAGCGCGGCTGGTTCAACCTGCAAGCCTGGTTGCACCCGGCCGACGGCCAGTCCATGGCACTCAACGATTACCAGGTGGTTGTCGAGGCGAAGGTCATTGACGGGCTGAGCGCGGACGTTTCGGCGCTGACGTTTGATCCGGTGCGCCATAGCCTGTTCACCGTGACCAATAAAAACTCCGAGCTGCTCGAGCTGTCCCTCGACGGGCGAATTCTGCGCCGCGTGACGCTGATCGGATTTGGCGACCCGGAAGCGGTGGAGTTCATCAGTGCTGATACCTATGTGATCGCCGATGAATATCAGCAGCGCCTGATCAAGATTCACCTGACGGATGAAACGGAGTTTCTCGACGCTGCGGATTCCGAGCAGATGCCCCTTGGCGTGCACATGAGCAGCAATAAGGGCTTTGAAGGCCTGGCCTACGATTCGGTGGGCAAGCGGCTGTTCGTCGCCAAGGAGCGCGACCCGATGCTGATCTACGAAGTGCAGGGCTTCCCGCATTACAACCCGGAGAAATCCTACGCGGTGCACGTGGTCAACAACCCCAAGCGCGATGCCGGACTGTTCGTGCGCGACCTGTCGAGCCTGCAATATGACAAGCGCAGCGGCCATTTACTGGCGCTGTCGGATGAGTCGCATCTGGTGCTGGAGCTGGATATCGACGGTCGGCCGTTAAGCACGATGTCGCTGAACAAAGGGCGTCAGGGTTTGCAAAAGACAGTGCCGCAAGCAGAAGGGGTCGCCATGGACGACAGCGGCACGCTGTACTTGGTCAGCGAGCCCAACCTGTTTTATGTCTTCAAGAAGCCCACGCTGCCATAACTCTGGAAGGCGCCGTTTTCATTGTGGCGAGGGGGCTTGCCCCCGTCGGCCGGTCCGCGCTCGGGCGGAGCAGTCGTAAATCCTGCGAACGCGGTGTGCATGATGCAACGCGATTGCAGGTTTTGGGGCCGCTTCGCGACCCAGCGGGGGCAAGCCCCCTCGCCACAAGAGCTCGCCCCACAGGTTTTGTGTTCGCCTTACTTGGCGCGCAGGGTCTTCACGCCTTCGCTCGTTCCCAGCAGCAGCACGTCTGCCGGACGGGCGGCGAACAGGCCGTTGGTGACCACGCCAACGATCGCATTGATTTGGGTTTCGAGTTCGACCGGGTTGGTGATCTGCATGTTGTAGACGTCGAGGATGATGTTGCCGTTGTCGGTCAGCACGCCTTCACGGTAAACCGGATCACCGCCCAGCTTCACCAGCTCGCGGGCCACGTGGCTGCGGGCCATCGGGATCACTTCGACCGGTAGTGGGAAAGTGCCCAGGACCGGCACCAGTTTGCTGGCGTCGGCGATGCAGATGAACGTCTTGGCTACGGCTGCAACGATCTTTTCGCGGGTCAGGGCTGCGCCACCGCCCTTGATCAGGTTCAGGTGCTCGTCGCTTTCATCGGCGCCGTCGACGTAGAACTCCAGGTCGCTGACGGTGTTGAGTTCATACACCGGAATCCCGTGACCCTTGAGGCGCGCGGCGGTGGCTTCGGAGCTGGCAACTGCGCCGTCGAACGCGCCCTTGTGCAGGGCCAGTGCGTCGATGAAGCAGTTGGCGGTGGAGCCGGTGCCGACCCCGACGATGCTCTTGTCGTCGAGTTTTGGAAGGATGAAGTCGACGGCGGCCTGGGCCACTGCCTGTTTGAGTTGATCCTGGGTCATGCGGGCTCCGAAAGCGGGCAAGGGGAACTGAAGGCCGGCATTATAGGCTGCGGGGCAGGGAAGGTCATTGTCCGATTGGCCAATGAGTATGTATGGCATGCCGGGGAGGCTTCTGTGGCGAGGGAGCTTGCTCCCGCTCGGCTGCGTAGCAGTCGTAGAATCTGAGTCCCGATTTTTTCAGGTTCAATTACTCAACCTTGTTGCGACCGCTTCGCGCTCGAGCGGGAGCAAGCTCCCTCGCCACAAATGCGCAGTAAAACCTCTGGATTCGTGTGGTCGCACGGGCAAAAGCCGGGTTAGACTCCTTGGCCCTGCCCAACCCGCTCAGTGATGCTTTCCGATGCTCGAACAGTACGTCAAAAAGATCCTCACCTCGCGCGTTTATGACGTTGCCGTAGAAACCCCATTGCAGACTGCTCGCCAGCTCTCCGAGCGGCTGGGCAACAAGATTTGGCTCAAGCGCGAAGACTTGCAGCCGGTGTTCTCGTTCAAGATTCGCGGCGCTTACAACAAGCTGACCCAATTGAGCGATGAAGAGCGCGCCCGTGGCGTGGTCACCGCCTCGGCAGGTAACCATGCGCAGGGTCTGGCGCTCGCGGCCAAGGTGTTGGGCGTGAAAGCGACCATCGTCATGCCCAAGACCACCCCCGAGATCAAGGTCGAAGGCGTGCGTTCGCGCGGCGGCAAAGTAGTGCTGCACGGGGATTCCTTCCCGGAAGCCCTGGCCTATTCGCTGAAACTGGTCGACGAAAAGGGCTACGTCTACATCCACCCTTACGATGATCCGCACACGATTGCCGGGCAGGGCACCGTGGCGATGGAGATTCTGCGCCAGCACCCTGGCCCGATTGATGCGATTTTCGTCCCGGTGGGCGGTGGCGGCCTGATCGCCGGGATCGCCGCGTACGTGAAGTACCTGCGGCCCGAGATCAAGATCATCGGCGTCGAGCCGGACGATTCCAACTGCCTGCAAGCAGCCATGGCTGCCGGTGAGCGCGTGGTACTGCCGACCGTCGGGCTCTTTGCCGATGGTGTGGCAGTGGCGCAGATTGGCCAGCACACCTTCGACATCTGCAAGGATTACGTCGATGAAGTGATCACCGTCAGCACGGATGAGATCTGTGCGGCAATCAAGGATATCTACGACGATACCCGCTCGATCACCGAGCCTGCCGGCGCCTTGGGTGTAGCGGGGATCAAGAAGTATGTCGAGCTGTATGGCGTGACCGGGCAGACCCTGGTGGCCATCGACTCCGGCGCCAACGTCAACTTCGACCGCCTGCGCCACGTCGCCGAACGCGCCGAGCTGGGGGAAGGTCGTGAAGCGATCATCGCCGTGACGATCCCGGAGAAACCGGGCAGCTTCAAGGCGTTCTGCGAAGCCATCGGCAAACGCCAGATCACCGAATTCAACTACCGCTACAACACCGGCAGCGAAGCGCACATCTTTGTCGGCGTGCAGACGCACCCGGAAAACGATCCTCGCAGTGCCCTGCTCGCCAGTCTGACCGAGCAGGGCTTCCCGGTGCTCGACCTGACCGACAACGAACTGGCCAAGTTGCACATTCGCCACATGGTCGGCGGTCGTGCGGCGCAGGTCGTCGATGAAGTGGTGTTGCGCTTCGAGTTCCCGGAGCGTCCGGGAGCGTTGTTCAACTTCCTCAACAAGCTCGGCGGGCGCTGGAACATCTCCATGTTCCACTACCGCAACCACGGCGCGGCCGATGGTCGGGTGGTTGCCGGTCTGCAAGTACCGCACGAAGAGCGCCATCTGGTGCCGGCGGCGCTGGCAGAAATCGGTTACCCGTATTGGGATGAGAGCGACAACCCGGCGTATCAGCTGTTCCTCGGCTGAGCGTCTACGCTGATGGCCAGTCCATAAGGAAATCGAACAATGGAAACGTTAACCGCCCTGAAAGTTGCGCACGTCCTGGCAACGGTGTTGTTGTTGATCGGTGCACTGAGCCTGGCGATCTGGGTCTGGCGCACGCGGCGTAACGGCGATGCGACGGCGCACGCGCGCACCTTGCAGCGCCCATGGGTGTTTGTCTGGTTGGTGATGGGCCTGGCGTTGCTGAGCATGCCATTCACCGGATGGTGGATGGTGCACCTGGTGGGCTGGCCGCTGGGGCAGATGTGGGTTCTGGCGTCCAGCGTGATCTACACCGTCGGTGCGCTGGCGATGTTCTGGCTGCTGGTGCGGCTTAACAAGCTGCGTACTGCAACGGGTGGAAACGGCAAGTTTACGTTTGCCTTGGCGTTGTTCAGTTTTGTCTGCTTTATCGCGATTGCCGGGTTGATGGGCGCGAAGCCGGTCTGACCTGATTCATGCGATCAACTGTGGCGAGGGAGCTTGCTCCCGCTGGAGCGCGTCGGCCGGATTTGCGGCCGCTGCGCGACCGAGCGGGAGCAAGCTCCCTCGCCACAGATAAAGTCGCTGACTTCAGTCACGCAACGACATGATCGGCCAGCCGCGTTTCTGTGCCTCGGCGCGCAAGTTCGGGTCCGGGTCCACGGCCACCGGGTTTGCCACTTCCTCCAGCAACGCCAGGTCATTCATCGAATCGCTATAAAAATAGCTGTCTTCGAGCGACATGCCGGTCTCTTCCAGCCAACGATTCAGGCGCGTCACCTTGCCTTCACGGTAGCACGGCACGTCGGTGCTGCGTCCGGTGTAGCGGCCGTCGACCATTTCGCATTCGGTGGCAATCAGGGTTTCGACGCCCAGACGCTGGGCAATCGGCCCGGTGACGAAGCGGTTGGTGGCGGTGATGATCACCAGTTTGTCACCGGCCGCCCGGTGCCTGGCCAGCAACTCGAGTCCCTTGGACAACACGAGCGGTTCGATGCAGTCGCGCATGTAGTCGCGGTGCCATTCGTCCAGCAGGGTCATCTCGGTACGGCCGAGGATTTCCAGACAAAAGTTCAGATACTCGGCCTGGTCCAGCTTGCCGGCCAGGTAGTCCTGGTAGAACTCATCGTTGCGCGTTTTGTAGGCGACGGCATCGAGCAAACCGCGTTCGCACAGGTAATCGCCCCACGCGTGATCGCTGTCGCCGCCCAAAAGTGTGTTGTCCAAGTCGAATAAAGCCAGACGCATTTGCAGTTACTCGCTGAAAAGTCTGTAAAAAGGCCTCCAGAATACGGTCTTTTCACAAGAGTGCACATAACGTAGGAAGCTTCGTTGCCGCCTTCACAACCTTTGTGGAACAATGCGACGACATGCGTTTGCGAGGTTGTTGCCGTGATCGACCCCGATGGTTTCCGCCCCAATGTCGGGATCATTCTCACGAATGATGCCGGCCAGGTGCTATGGGCTCGCCGTATCAATCAAGATGCCTGGCAATTTCCTCAAGGTGGTATCAACCCTCAGGAGACGCCCGAAGACGCCTTGTACCGCGAGTTGAACGAAGAAGTGGGGCTGGAGCGCGAAGATGTTGAAATTCTCGCCTGCACCCGGGGCTGGTTGCGCTATCGTTTGCCGCAACGCCTGGTCAGAACGCACAGCCAACCGCTGTGCATCGGCCAGAAACAGAAGTGGTTTCTCCTGCGCCTGATCTCTAACGAGCAGCGGGTGCGGATGGATTTGACCGGTAAACCGGAGTTCGATGGCTGGCGCTGGGTCAGTTATTGGTATCCGTTGGGCCAGGTGGTGACATTCAAGCGCGAGGTTTATCGCCGCGCTCTCAAAGAGCTTGCCCCGCGCCTTTTAGCGCGCGACTGACGACGGAGTTCGACCCCGAGCCATGCTCAATACGCTACGCAAGATCGTCCAGGAAGTTAACTCCGCCAAGGATCTCAAGGCGGCGTTGGGGATTATTGTGTTGCGCGTCAAAGAGGCCATGGGCAGCCAGGTCTGCTCGGTCTACCTGCTCGACCCCGAAACCAACCGCTTCGTGCTGATGGCCACCGAGGGCTTGAACAAGCGCTCGATCGGCAAGGTCAGCATGGCACCCAACGAAGGTCTGGTTGGCCTGGTCGGCACGCGTGAAGAACCCCTCAACCTCGAAAACGCCGCGGATCACCCGCGCTATCGCTACTTCGCCGAAACCGGTGAAGAGCGTTATGCCTCGTTCCTCGGAGCCCCGATCATTCACCACCGCCGCGTTGTCGGCGTGTTGGTCATCCAGCAAAAAGAACGTCGCCAGTTCGACGAAGGTGAAGAAGCCTTCCTGGTGACCATGAGCGCCCAGCTCGCGGGCGTTATCGCCCATGCCGAGGCCACCGGTTCGATCCGTGGCCTGGGGCGTCAGGGCAAAGGCATTCAGGAAGCAAAGTTTGTCGGCGTACCCGGCTCGCCCGGTGCGGCGGTCGGTACCGCGGTGGTCATGCTGCCTCCGGCCGATCTGGACGTGGTGCCTGACAAGACTATCGCTGATATCGAAGCCGAGCTTGGCCTGTTCAAGACCGCCATCGAAGGCGTGCGCGCCGACATGCGCGCGCTGTCCGCCAAGCTTGCCACGCAGTTGCGGCCGGAAGAGCGGGCGCTGTTCGACGTCTACCTGATGATGCTCGACGACGCTTCGCTGGGCAGCGAAGTGACCACCGTGATCAAGACTGGCCAATGGGCCCAGGGTGCACTGCGCCAGGTGGTCACCGATCACGTCAACCGTTTCGAATTGATGGACGACGCCTACCTGCGTGAGCGTGCCTCGGACGTCAAAGACCTTGGCCGACGCCTGCTGGCTTACCTGCAGGAAGAACGTCAGCAGACGCTGGTCTATCCCGACAACACCATTCTGATCAGCGAAGAACTGACGCCGGCGATGCTCGGCGAGGTGCCGGAAGGCAAGCTGGTGGGTTTGGTGTCGGTACTCGGTTCCGGCAACTCCCACGTGGCGATCCTGGCGCGAGCCATGGGGATCCCGACGGTGATGGGTCTGGTCGACCTGCCGTATTCCAAGGTCGACGGCATCCAGATGATCGTCGACGGCTACCACGGCGAGGTCTACACCAACCCGAGCGACGTGCTGCGCAAGCAGTTCGCCGACGTGGTCGAGGAAGAGAAGCAACTGGCCCTGGGGCTGGATGCACTGCGCGACTTGCCGTGCGTGACGATCGACGGCCACCGCATGCCGCTGTGGGTCAACACCGGCCTGCTGGCGGATGTGGCGCGGGCGCAGAAGCGCGGTGCCGAAGGCGTGGGTCTGTACCGCACCGAAGTGCCGTTCATGATCAATCAGCGCTTTCCGAGCGAAAAGGAGCAGCTGGCGATTTATCGCGAGCAACTCGCGGCCTTCCACCCGCAGCCGGTGACCATGCGCAGTCTGGACATCGGCGGCGACAAGTCACTGTCGTACTTCCCGATCAAGGAAGACAACCCGTTCCTCGGCTGGCGCGGGATTCGCGTGACCCTCGACCACCCGGAAATCTTCCTGGTACAGACCCGCGCCATGCTCAAGGCCAGCGAAGGCCTGAACAACCTGCGCATTTTGCTGCCGATGATCTCTGGCACGCATGAACTGGAAGAAGCCCTGCACCTGATTCACCGCGCCTGGGGTGAAGTGCGCGACGAAGGCACTGACGTGCCGATGCCGCCAGTTGGCGTGATGATCGAAATTCCGGCAGCGGTGTATCAGACCAAGGAACTGGCACGGCAGGTGGACTTCCTGTCGGTCGGCTCCAACGACCTGACCCAATACCTGCTGGCCGTGGACCGTAACAACCCGCGGGTAGCCGATCTTTACGACTACCTGCACCCGGCGGTGCTGCAAGCCCTGCAAACCGTGGTGCGCGATGCACATGCCGAAGGCAAGCCGGTGAGTATCTGCGGCGAGATGGCCGGTGATCCGGCGGCGGCGGTGCTGTTGATGGCGATGGGCTTTGACAGCCTGTCGATGAACGCCACCAACTTGCCAAAAGTGAAGTGGATGCTGCGCCAGATCAACCTGAGCTGGGCCAGGGACCTGCTTGCCGAGCTGATGACCATCGACAACCCGCAAGTGATCCACAGCTCGCTGCAACTGGCGCTGAAGAACCTCGGGTTGGCGCGGATGATCAATCCGGCGGCGATCAAGCCTCTCTGACTCTGACTCTGTGACAGTGGGCTTTTGTGGCAAGGGAGCTTGCTCCCGCTGGAGTGCGAAGCGCTCCTGAATCGGCCAGCGTGTTCTATCAGTCTGTGCGCGATGACTGTTTAACGACTGCTTCGCAGCCGAGCGGGGGCAAGCTCCCTCGCCACAGAGTATCGCGCCAGGGCTAAATCCTGATCTCCACTTCCCCAAGATGCCCGCCGTACGGACCGAAACTTCGTTCAACCATATGCCGCGTCCCGTCCGCCCGCACTATCAACGCGGTACTCGCTCGCGTGCCATACATGGGGCTGGCAATGAACACGCTCGACAATAAACTCTCGGTCGCAAGACCAACCCCGGTATCCGGCAAGTCGGCGAACGGCGCCGTTTGCGGGTCGCCTAAAAGCGCCAATAAAGCCTGCGGCTGCGGGTCGGCCAGGACTTCACTCAACGCCGCCTTGGCCTTGAGCACTTTCGGCCACGGCGTATCAAGCCCGGCATTCGACAATCCATAGATGCCTGATTGCAGTTTGCCTGGCCCAGGGGTGCGCGCGTTGTAATGCCACAGCTCATGACGATTGCCGATCAGCAGATTAAACCCGGCATATTCCGGTGATCTGTCGACTGCGTCGGCCAAATACTGATCAATCGGCAAGTCGCCGGTGAGAAACCGTGCCACCAGCTCGCCTCGTGATTTGCGCGCCGGTGGCTGGTGTGGGTCGCGGATGTTGGTCAGTGCGGCAAAGCGCCCGTCGGCGCCAATGCCCAGCCAGGTACCACCCGCTTCCAGGTCACGTCCGGCGTACACCTGCGGCGTTTCGGACCATTGCGCCAGCGGCAGGCTGGGGCGTGCATAAAACTCGTCGCGGTTAGCCGCAACGATCAGCGGCGTTGCGTGACCCGGCCGCCAGGCGAAGACGATCAAGCACATGGGGTTATCCCTCTTGGCTTTTTGCCCACTTTACGCATAGAACTGGCGGGTATCCATCGCCATCCAGTGGAGCTTGAGGCCATGCATCCGTTACCATGCCGCACTTATTTGGGGGGCAGTCATGGAATTTCCGCTCTATCTGCTGCTGGGTGCCTGTGCCGGCGTGCTGGCCGGGCTGTTTGGGGTGGGCGGCGGGATCATCATCGTCCCGGTACTGGTGTTCAGTTTCACCTTGCAGGGTTTTGATGTGTCGGTGCTGACTCACCTGGCCGTCGGCACGTCGTTGGCGACGATCATCTTCACGTCGGTCAATGCAGTGCGCGAACATCATCTGAAAGGCGCGGTGCGCTGGCCGATTTTTGTCTGGATGACTGTCGGGATTCTGATCGGCGCAGGTTTTGGCGCGCTGACGGCCGAAGCCATCTCGGGACCGCATTTGCAGAAGATCATCGGCGTGTTCGCGTTGGTCATTGCCTTGCAGCTGGCGCTGGAAGTCAAGCCCAAGGCCAGCCGAACGGTGCCTGGTAAATTCGGCCTGACCCTGGCCGGCAGTGTGATCGGCTGGGCTTCGGCGATTTTCGGGGTTGGCGGAGGCTCACTGACAGTGCCGTTTCTGACCTGGCGCAGCGTGCCGATGCAGCAAGCCGTGGCCACCTCTTCGGCCTGCGGTCTGCCGATTGCGCTCGTCAGTGCATTAAGTTTCATGATTCTGGGCTGGCACGATCCACGCCTGCCGGCTCATAGTCTCGGGTTCATTTATTTACCGGCGCTGTTGGGCATTGCCCTGACCAGCATGGTCTTTGCCCGTATCGGTGCGCGACTGGCCCACAAGCTGTCACCGCGGTTGCTGAAAAGACTGTTTGCCGCGTTGCTGTTTTGCGTGGGTTTGAGCTTTTTGCTTTGAGCTCTTTTGCCGGGAACAGCGACGCAATCCTGGCTTAATCCAGGCGTGGCACGGTCACGCCAGGAATTTTACGTTTCAACTCTAACGAGGAGTCGCAATGCTGCCTTACCCGCAGATTGACCCGGTGGCCCTGGCCATCGGCCCGCTGAAAATCCACTGGTACGGCCTGATGTACCTGGTCGGCATCGGCGGCGCCTGGCTGCTGGCGTCGCGACGGTTGAACCGTTTCGACCCGACCTGGACCAAGGAGAAACTCTCCGACATGGTCTTCTGGATGTCGATGGGCGTGATTGTCGGCGGCCGGCTGGGTTATGTGCTGTTTTACGATCTGAATGCCTACCTGGCTAACCCAACGCTGATATTTGAGGTGTGGAAGGGCGGCATGTCGTTCCATGGCGGGTTCATCGGCGTGATGCTGGCGGCCCTGTGGTTCGGCAGGAAGAATGGCAAGTCGTTCTTCCAGCTGATGGACTTCGTCGCACCGATGGTGCCGATCGGCCTGGGTGCCGGGCGTATCGGTAACTTCATCAACGCCGAGTTGTGGGGCAAGCCGACCGACCTGCCGTGGGCAATGATCTTCCCGCCGTTCAGCGACCCGGCACAGCTGCCGCGTCATCCGTCGCAGCTGTATCAGTTCGCGCTGGAAGGCGTGGCGCTGTTCCTGATCCTCTGGTTGTTCTCGCGCAAGCCGCGGCCGACCATGGCCGTGTCCGGGATGTTCACGCTGTTCTACGGTATTTTCCGTTTCATCGTCGAATTCGTCCGCGTGCCGGACGCGCAACTGGGCTATCTGGCCTGGAACTGGCTGACCATGGGCCAGGTCCTCTGCGTACCGATGATCCTTGCCGGTCTGTTCCTGATCTGGCTGGCTTATCACCGTGCTCCGGCGGCTCCGGTTGCCCCGACGGCTTAAGCCGTCGCGCTCTACATTCGAATCCCGGGGCTTTGGTCCCGGGTTCAAGGACACAGGTAACTCATGAAGCAATATCTCGATCTGGTCGCCCACGTCATCAAGAACGGCACCAAACAAGCCAACCGTACCGGCGTGAACACCATCAGTTTTCCCGGCGCGATGCTGCGTTATGACCTGAAAGAAGGTTTCCCGGCGATCACTACCCGCAAGATGGCGTTCAAATCGGCCATCGGCGAGATGGTCGGTTTCCTGCGGGGCGTGAACAACGCTGCTGAGTTCCGGGCATTGGGCTGCAAGGTCTGGGACCAGAATGCCAATGAAAACGCCCAGTGGCTGGCCAACCCGTTCCGTCAGGGCGAAGACGACCTGGGCGAGATCTACGGCGTGCAATGGCGCAAATGGCCGGCGTACAAGCAGATCCCGGTCAGCAATCAGGCGGCTATCGAACAGACGTTGAGCCAGGGTTATCGGCAGATCGCTGAAGGTGAAGAAGACGGCCAGGCCTATGTGGTGCTGTACAAGGCAATCGACCAGATTCGCCAGTGCGTCGACACCATCATCAAGGACCCGGGCAGCCGGCGTATCCTGTTCCACGGCTGGAACTGCGCCCAGCTCGATGAAATGGCCTTACCGCCGTGCCATCTGCTGTATCAGTTCCACCCGAACGTCGAGACCAAAGAGATCTCCCTGACGCTCTACATCCGCTCCAACGACCTGGGCCTGGGCACGCCGTTCAACCTCACCGAAGGTGCCGCGCTGCTGAGCCTGATCGGTCGCCTGACCGGTTACACGCCGCGCTGGTTCACCTATTTCATTGGTGACGCCCACGTCTACGAAAACCACCTGGACATGCTCAACGAACAGCTCAAGCGCGAGCCGTTCCCGATGCCCAAGCTGGTGATTTCCGACCGCGTGCCGGAGTTCGCCAAAACCGGCGTGTACCAGCCAGAGTGGCTGGAACAGATCGAGCCGAGCGACTTCTCGCTGGAAGGTTACGAACACCACGCGCCAATGACCGCGCCAATGGCAGTCTAAAGACCTCCCGCCCTGATCGTTCCCACGCTGTGGGAGCGATCAAGCGTCAATGCCACGAATCTAAAAACCTACATGTCAGAAAATTCATCTCCCGGGGAAAGGGCCGATAAACAGCGCCCTATAGGATGAGCTCCAGTCAGGCCAATACAGGGTCTGGCAGAACCCAACTACTGGAGAGTTCCCGATGAAATCCCTGAAAGCTTTTTTGGTCGTTTCCCTGATGTGCGCTTCTGTGGCTGCGATGGCTGAAGGCGGCGGCGACAAGGTTCAGGCTCGAATGGACGCCGCACGTGATGTGGCGATGGTTCACTATCAGCAATCTGAACATGCGCAGGCTGTAGCAAGCAGTCAGAAAGCCCAGTCCGACACTGTCGAACGCTCGAATTGACGGCGGCTTTTACCCAGTTGCTGACGTGCCGTGTGGCAGCAGAACTTGTGGCGAAACAGGTGTCAAACGCCTGAAGCCCGGATGGCGGGGTACTCCGACTGTCCGGGTGATTGCAGCTAGTAAGATGGGGACCGCTCAGCGTGTTATCGCGGTGCGGGGTTTTCTGATGAACTGAATGGCGTCTCTTTGTGGAAGAACTCAATCGCAGCCTGTTCCTGGCGATCAACGCCAGCGCGGATGCCTCGGCGCCCATGCGGTCTTTGGCGATGTTTCTGGCACAGTGGCTGATCCTCTGTGTACCGCTTTTGCTGGCCGGGTTGTGGTTGCAAGGCGCACGCCGGCAGCGGGCGGTAGCGCTCACTGCGACGCTGAGTATTGTCTTCGCGCTGGGCTGCAATCTGCTGATCAGCAGCCTTTGGTTTCACCCACGTCCCTTCATGCTGGGGTTGGGGCAAAATTTCCTGGCGCATGCCGCTGAATCATCTTTTCCCAGCGACCACGCCACGGTGATGTTTGCGCTAGCCTTTGGGTTGATACTGGCCTCGTTGCGCAAGCTGGGCCTGCTGGTTTTGCTGCTGGGGGCGTTGGTTGGCTGGGCGCGTGTCTACCTGGGCGTGCACTTTCCATTTGATATCGCCGGGTCGTTCCTGGTTTCACTGATCAGCGCCTGGCTGGTGAAACAGGTGCTGGACTGGAGACAACTGGGTGAGCCTCTGCTCGACGTTGTTGAGCGACTTTACCAGCGAATATTTCCGGCACTCGCTCGGCGCAATACTCACTTATAGGGCTCGGTCATCGCCTTCGATAAGGCCCTGGAGCACGACAGGATGAACACGTGAATCAGGTCAGATCGGAGTCTCTGCGTATCCCGCGAACCATTTGGGCCTTGGGCTTTGTCAGCCTGTTCATGGATGTTTCGTCCGAACTGGTGCACAGCCTGTTGCCGGTGTTTCTGGTCACGACCCTGGGCGCGAGCGCGCTGACCGTCGGGGTGATCGAGGGCATTGCCGAGGCGACGGCGATGGTCGTCAAAGTCTTCTCGGGTGCGATCAGCGACTTTATCGGTCGACGCAAAGGCTTGCTGTTAGTGGGATACGGTATGGCCGCGTTGTCCAAACCGCTGTTCCCGCTGGCTCACTCGGTGGATGTGGTGTTCACCGCGCGCTTTCTCGATCGTATCGGCAAAGGCATTCGCGGCTCGCCGCGCGATGCCTTGGTGGCGGATGTAGCGCCTCCGGAAATTCGCGGTGCGTGTTTCGGTTTACGCCAGTCGATGGACACTGTCGGCGCCTTTGTCGGCCCTGCGCTGGCCATTGCGCTGATGCTCTGGCTCGCCGATATCCAGCTGGTGCTCTGGTTCGCGGTGATCCCGGCGGTCATCGCAGTGGCGCTGATTGTCGCCGGTGTAAAAGAGCCTGAGCACGCTGTTGGCAAGCACACCTTTCGATCGCCCATTCATTGGCGAGTCCTTCACGACTTCTCGTCCGGGTACTGGTGGGTGGTCATTGTGGGCGGGGTGTTTACGCTGGCGCGTTTCAGCGAAGCATTTCTGGTGTTGCGGGCGCAGCAGGCCGGTTTGTCAGCCACCTGGGTGCCGCTGGTGATGGTGGTTATGTCGGTGTTCTATGCGCTGTCCGCGTACCCGGCCGGCTGGCTGTCCGATCGCATCAGCCGCACGAAATTGCTGTGCCTAGGGATGGGGCTGCTGGTGTTGGCGGACCTGGTGCTCGCACAAAGCCATTCGCCCCTGACAATGATGCTGGGCGTAGCCCTGTGGGGACTGCACATGGGATTCAGCCAAGGCATCCTCGCCACACTGGTAGCTGATACGGCCCCCGACGAACTGAAGGGCACGGCCTTCGGCATTTTCAATTTGCTCAGCGGCGTTTGCCTGTTGATTGCCAGTGTTCTCGCCGGCTGGCTGTGGCAAACCGTTGGCGCACAAAGCACGTTCATCACCGGAGCGGTGCTGGCCGCGTTAGCCATGCTTTTGCTGCTGCTACGCCGGGCGGCTTAATGCCCGTGGCTTCGGCCGACATGGGAATGTTCGGCTTCGCTCGCCGCCACGCCACCGCTGACTTCCAGCTGCTGCAAAATCCCGCATTGCTCGATATCCGGCCGTTCGCTGCAGCTTTGGCGCAGTTCCAGCAGCTGTGTCTGCAAGGCCAGCAAGCCGTCGATCCGCGCCTTGACGTGGTGGATGTGCTCGTCGATCAGCGCATTGACGCTTTCGCATTGATCCTGCGGGCTGTCGCGCAGGCTGAGCAGGCTGCGGATTTCTTCGAGGGTCATGTCGAGGGTGCGGCAGTTACGGATAAATGTCAGGCGCTCGGTGTGGGCCTGGGTGTACACGCGGTAATTGCCTTCACTGCGGGCCGGTTCCGGCAACAGGCCTTCGCGCTCGTAATAACGGATGGTTTCGACTTGGCAGTCGGTCAGTTTCGCCAGTTCACCGATCTTCATTTCAATCATCTCCGATTGGCTGCTTGACCCTATAGTGGCTACAGGGTGTTCACTTGGCAACAGGCACCTTTTCGGACGCGACCTTATGAGCGATTCCCAGCACACCCACAAACCCCACGCTGATCACGATCACGATCACGATCACGATCACGATCACAGCCACGGGCAAAAGCTTCAGCCAGTTCAGAAACACGATCACGCCAGTGGTGGCGGTTCTTGCTGTTCCAGTGCGGCGGCGCCTTCATTGATCAAGCTCAGTGAAACGCCGACCGACGGCGCGCGCCTGAGCCGTTTTCGCATCGACGCCATGGACTGCCCGACCGAACAGACGCTGATCCAGAACAAGCTCGGCAAGCTGGCGGGTGTGCAGCAACTGGAATTCAACCTGATCAACCGCGTACTCGGCGTCACCCATGACCTGCCGACGACTGCACCGATCATCGACGCCATCAAGTCGATTGGCATGTTGGCCGAACCCATTGAGCAGGGTGCGGATGCTCAAGCCAGTCCGGCGCCAGTGAAAAAGCCCTGGTGGCCGTTGGCAGTATCAGGTGTCGGTGCCTTGGCGGCCGAAGTGATTCACTTCACCAGCGCCGCGCCGACCTGGGTGGTAGCGATTGTTGCGCTGATCTCGATCCTCAGCGGCGGTTTGGGCACCTACAAGAAGGGCTGGATTGCCCTGAAGAACCTCAACCTGAACATCAACGCGCTGATGAGCATCGCGGTGACCGGTGCAGTGTTGATCGGCCAGTGGCCGGAAGCGGCGATGGTGATGTTCCTGTTCACCGTGGCCGAGCTGATCGAAGCCAAATCCCTGGACCGCGCGCGCAATGCAATCAGCGGGCTGATGCAGATGACCCCGGAAAAGGTCACCGTGCAGCAAGAAGATGGCAGCTGGGTCGAGCGTGAAGCTAAAAGTATCGATCTCGGTGCGCGGGTGCGGGTTCGCCCCGGCGAGCGGATTGGCCTGGATGGCGAAGTAGTGTCTGGCAGCTCGACCATCGATCAGGCGCCGATCACTGGTGAAAGCCTGCCTGTCGAGAAAACCGTCGGCGACAAAGTGTTTGCCGGGACCATCAATCAGTCCGGTTCGCTGGAGTTCAAAGTGACCGCCGCTGCCGACAACTCGACCCTGGCGCGGATCATTCATGCCGTCGAAGCCGCCCAGGGCGCACGGGCGCCGACCCAGCGGTTCGTTGATCGTTTCTCGAAAATCTACACGCCGGTGGTGTTCATCCTCGCCTTGGCCGTGGCGCTCATCGCACCGCTGTTCATGGGCGCGGCCTGGTTCGACTGGATCTACCGCGCGCTGGTGCTGCTGGTGGTTGCGTGCCCTTGCGCACTGGTGATTTCCACTCCGGTGACCATCGTCAGCGGTCTGGCGGCGGCGGCGCGCAAAGGCATCCTGATCAAGGGCGGCGTGTACCTGGAGGGTGGTCACGAACTGGATTACCTGGCGCTGGACAAGACCGGCACGATCACCCATGGCAAACCGGTGCAGACCGATTACCTGTCCCTGGACCCAACGGTCGAAAGCACCGCGCAGATTCTGGCCGCCAGCCTTGCCGGGCGTTCCGATCACCCGGTATCGCTGGCCATCGCCAACGCGGCTGTGGATAAACAGCTGACGTTGCTCGCTGTGGATAACTTTGAGGCGCTGACCGGCCGTGGCGTGCGCGGTGAGATTGATGGTCAGGTTTACCACTTGGGCAATCACCGCTTGGTCGAAGAGCTGGGCCTGTGCTCGCCAGCGCTGGAAGAGAAACTGTTTGCCCTCGAAGAGCAGGGCAAGACCGTGGTGTTGTTGCTCGACCGGTCTGGTCCGTTGGCACTGTTCGCGGTGGCCGATACGGTCAAGGCCTCCAGCCGCGAAGCGATCCGGCAGTTGCATGAGCTGGGCATCAAGACCTTGATGCTGACCGGCGACAACCCGCACACCGCTCGGGCAATTGCCGCCCAGGTGGGTATTGATGAGGCGCGAGGTGACCTGCTGCCAACCGACAAGCTCAAGGCTATCGAAGGCTTGTACGCTAAGGGGCATCGGGTCGGGATGGTCGGCGACGGCATCAACGATGCGCCGGCACTGGCTCGCGCGCAGATTGGTTTTGCGATGGCCGCGGCCGGCACTGATACCGCGATTGAAACCGCCGATGTTGCCCTGATGGACGATGATCTGCGCAAGATTCCGGCATTTATCCGGCTGTCGCGACAGACTTCGAATATCCTCACGCAAAATATCGCCCTGGCGTTGATCATCAAGGCGATCTTTCTTGGGGTAACCTTCGTGGGTCTCGCCACCATGTGGATGGCGGTGTTCGCCGACATGGGCGTGGCCCTGCTGGTGGTGTTCAACGGTCTGCGCCTGTTGCGCAAATAATCAAGACGAGGGTTAAGTGCTGAGTGCCGAGCTGAAGGCTTTTTACATGGTCGCGCGATTGGGCAGCATTACCCTCGCGGCGAAAAAGCTCGGCTTGAGCCAACCTACGGTGACCACTCAGATTCGTCATCTGGAAAGTCAGTACTCGGTTGAATTGTTCTATCGCGGTGGTCGTCGACTGACGGTCAGCGAGGACGGCGCGCGGTTGCTGCCGATGGTCAAAACGCTGTTGCAGCAGGAAGCCGATATCGAGTTTTTCCTGCGTAACAGCGGCCAGGTTCAAGGCGTGCTACGCATCGCCGCCACTGCGCCGTACTACATTCTCGATCTGGTGAAGACCTTCCGCGAGCGTCTGCCGCAAGTGGAAGTCTCGGTGGAAATCGGCAACTCCCAACAGGTGCTCGAGTCCCTTGAGGAATACCGGGTCGACATCGCCGCATCATCGCAATTGCTCGAAGACTCGCGATTGATCCGCCGCGTGCTGGGCAGCGATCCGCTGGTGTTGGCGGTGCACCGTAACCATCCGCTGGCGGTGCATGATCATGTGCCGCTGAGTGCCTTGGTCGGACACACCCTGTTGATGCGTGAAAGCGGCTCGACCACCCGGCGTCTGACTGAAGCCTTGCTGGCAACCGCTGGAGTGAGTTTCGGTCCGTTGCTGGAGATCGGCAGCCGTGAGTCGATTCGTGAAGCGGTGCTGCGCAATATCGGCATCAGCATCATCGCCCGCCAGGAAGTGCCCCATGACCCGCAATTGCGGGTGCTGACGATCGAAAACGCGCCGCAGATCCCCGAATACCTGTACTGCCTCAAAGAACGCAAAGGCGCACGCCTGCCGGCGGCGTTTCTCGGCCTGGCGCAGGAAATGGCCCCGGCGTAATGATCGTTCCCACCCTGTGGCGAGGGAGCTTGCTCCCGCTCGGCTGCGCAGCAGTCGTAAACCCGGAGAATGCGTTTTACCTGACAGTGCTCTGCTCTGATTTTGGGACCGCTGCGCGGTCCAGCGGGAGCAAGCTCCCTCGCCACAATGTTCCCGTCGGTAGATCCTGAAGTCTCGAACAACCCAAATCCCCGAATACCACTATCGGCCGTTTTTGCCTCGCTGCCACAGGACGGACGCATTACCCACCTAGGATGGCCTTCATCTGCTTGATGAGGTCCGTCCATGAACCACCCGAACGCAACTGCCCAGGCCTTCCCCGGCGCGCCGATGAAGGTGCGCGGTATCGAGAAACGCTTTGGCGCGTTCACCGCGCTGGATAACGTTTCGCTGGATGTCGCCGCAGGCGAGCTGGTGTGTCTGCTTGGGCCTTCCGGTTGCGGTAAAACCACCTTGCTGCGTTGCATCGCCGGCCTTGAACGTCAGGATCGTGGCGAGTTGTACCTCGGTGATCGGAACGTTTCCTTGCTGGCACCACAGGCTCGGGACTACGGCATTCTGTTCCAGTCCTACGCGCTGTTCCCCAACCTTACCGTCGAAGCCAACATTGCCTACGGCCTGGCCGGCAGTGGCCGCGAGGAAGTGCGCAAGCGCGTCGCGCAAATGCTCGAACTGGTGGGTCTGATCGGCAGTGAAAAGAAGTACCCCGGCCAATTGTCCGGCGGTCAGCAACAACGCGTGGCGCTGGCCCGGGCCCTGGCGCCGGCACCGTCGCTGTTGCTGCTGGACGAACCGATGTCGGCCCTCGACGCCCGGGTTCGCGAGCACCTGTGCACCGAGTTGCGCCAATTGCAGCGCAACCTCGGTATCACCACCTTGATGGTCACCCATAACCAGGACGAGGCCATGCTGATGGCCGACCGCATCGCCGTGATGAACAACGGCAAGGTCGAGCAGTACGCCACGCCGCAGGAAATCTACAATCGTCCGGCCACGCCGTTTGTTGCCGAGTTCGTCGGGCAGGGCAACTGGCTGCCGTTCCAGCGCAGCAGTGACAGTCACGCGCAAGTCGGCGGGATGAATGTGCGGCTGGCCGACAACTCCGGCAAAGCTGCCTCGGGCCGACTGTTCTGCCGCCCGGAGGCTATTAGCATCAACCCGCCGGTGCATGAAGAAAACCTGTTCCCGGCCAAGGTCCGCGAGATCACCTTTCTCGGCAATCGCTGCCGGATGAGCTTCGAGTTGAACCAACTGCCGGGCCATGCGCTGCTCGCCGAACTGGCGCCTGAAGCCATGCCACGCCTCGGCGCGCAGGACATCATGGTCGCCTTGCCGCCGCGCAGTTTGCAGGTGTTTGCCTGATGAGCACGCCGATCGCCCTGCCGATACCGCACAAGCCGGTTCGACAGAGTTCCCGTGCCGAAATCGGTGACCGGCTGTTCGTGGTGGGTGGCAAAGTCTTGCTGCTGTGCCTGCTCAGCGTCGCGGTGTTGATGCCGTTGCTGGCGATCTTCTGGCGCGGCTTCAGCAACGACGCCGGGCAGGGCGGTGGTCTGGTTGCTGCCCGCGAACTGCTGACCAGCGCCAACTTCCACTGGTTGCTGGGCAACAGCCTGAAAGTCTCCCTCAGCGTGGCGGCCATTGTCGTGCCGCTGGCCTACCTGTTTGCCTACGCGCTGCAACGCACACTGATTCCCGGCAAGGCGATCTGGCGCGGCATGTCGCTGTTGCCATTGATGGCACCGTCAATGCTGCCCGGTATTGCGCTCGTGTACCTGTTCGGCAATCAGGGCCTGTTGCGCGGGCTGCTGCCGGACAACATTTACGGCTTCTGGGGCATTGTCCTCGGCGAAGTGATTTACACCTTTCCCCACGCCTTGATGATCCTGCTTTCGGCATTGTCCTTGGCGGATGCGCGTTTGTTCGATGCCGCGTCGAGCATGGGCGCCAGTCCGGCCAAGGCGTTTCGCAGCATCACCTGGCCGGCGACCCGGCAAGCGGTGTTCGCCGCGTTCTGCCTGGTGTTCACCCTGACCATCACCGATTTCGGCGTGCCGGTGGTGGTCGGTGGCGACTACCAAGTGCTGGCGCTGGAAGCCTACAAAGCCGTGGTCGGCCAGCAGCAATTCGGTCGCGGTGCGTTGATCGGCATGGTGTTGCTGCTGCCGGCACTGTTCAGCTTCGGCGTCGACGCGTGGTTGCGCCGTCGTCACGGCGACGCCATGAGCGGGCGGGCGCAAGTCTTTCAACCGGCGCCGTCGCGGCTGCGTGATGGTTGCTACCTGAGCATCGTGTTGCTGATCTGCGCCGCGCTGCTGCTGGTGTTCGGCATGGCGGTGTACTCGTCGCTGGTGAAGTTCTGGCCGTACAACCTGTCGCTGTCGCTCAACCACTATCAGTTCGGCGACACTGCCGGTGGCGGCTGGCTGGCTTACGGCAACAGCGTAAAGATGGCCTTGTGCACGGCGTTGATCGGCAGCGGGTTGATTTTTACCGGTGCCTATCTGATGGAGAAAACCCGTGGCCAGCGCGGTTTGAACCTGGCGCTACGGATGCTCAGCTTTGTGCCGATGGCGGTGCCGGGTTTGGTGCTGGGCCTGGGCTACGTGTTCTTCTTCAACCTCAGCGGCAACCCGCTGCATGTGTTCTACGGGACCATGACCCTGCTGGTGGTGTGCACCATTGCGCACTATCTGACAACCGCACAAATGACCGCCACCACCGCATTGCGCCAGCTCGACGCCGAGTTCGAAGCCGCTGCGCTGTCGCTCAAGGCGCCGCTGTACCGCCATTACCTGCGCGTCACCGTGCCGATCTGCCTGCCGGCGCTGCTGGACATCGTGCGCTACCTGTTCGTCTCGGCGATGACCACGGTGTCGGCGGCGATTTTCCTCTACAGCCCCGACACCATCCTCGCGGCGGTGGCGGTGCTGAACATGGACGACGCCGGCAACGTCGGCGGCGCAGCGGCCATGTCGACCCTGATTCTGTTCACCTCGGCGGGCGTTTCCCTGCTCCTGGCCTGGGCGTCGCGCGGCTTGCTGCGCCGCTCCCAGGCCTGGCGGCAAAGCGCGCCCGGCAACTGATTTGCAATCCCGCAAACCTGAACTCAACTGCCGGTAAACAAAAGGAAAAAGACATGTTCAAGCCTATGGCCCTGGCCGCTGCTGTCCTCACCGCTTTCAGCCTGAACGCCTTCGCGGCGAAAACCGAGTTGACGGTCTACACCGCCCTCGAAGCCGAACAACTGAAGACCTACAAAGAAGCATTCGAAAAGGCCAATCCTGACGTCGAGATCAAGTGGGTGCGCGATTCCACCGGGATCATCACCGCCAAACTGCTGGCCGAAAAAGCCCGCCCGCAGGCTGACGTCGTCTGGGGCCTGGCGGCGTCCAGCCTGGCGATTCTCGATCAGCAAGGCATGCTGCAAAGCTACGCACCGAAGGACCTCGGCAAGATCGGCGGCAACTACCGCGACGCTGCCAGCCCGCCAGCCTGGGTCGGCATGGACGTGTGGGCGGCAACTATTTGCTTCAACACCGTCGAAGCCGAGAAACAGGGCCTGAGCAAACCGCTGAGCTGGCAGGACCTGACCAAGCCTGAATACAAAGGCAAGATCGTCATGCCGAACCCGGCTTCGTCCGGCACCGGTTTCCTCGACGTCAGCGCCTGGCTGCAAACCTTCGGCGAGCAGCAGGGGTGGCAGTACATGGACGCGCTGCACCAGAACATCGGCCAGTACGTTCACTCCGGTTCCAAACCGTGCAAGCTGGCGGCTGCCGGCGAATTCCCGATTGGTATCTCGTTTGAATACCCGGCGGTGCAGTTGAAGCGCCAGGGTGCGCCGCTGGACATCATCCTGCCGAAGGAAGGCCTGGGCTGGGAAATCGAAGCCACCGCCGTGATCAAAGGCACGCCACATGAAGACGCGGCGAAGAAACTCGCTGATTTCTCCGCAAGCCCGGCGGCGATGGAGCTGTACAAGGAAAACTTTGCGGTCCTCGCCCAGCCGGGTATCGCCAAGCCGCAGACCGAACTGCCGGCCGACTACGAACAACGCCTGATCAAGAACGACTTCGCCTGGGCTTCGAAAAACCGCGACGAGATCCTCAGCGAGTGGCGCAAGCGCTATGACGGCAAATCCGAGAAGGTGGTTGCCAAGTAATTCATCCGTTTGATCTGAGGGCCTCATCGCGGGCAAGCCTTGCTCCTACGAGTTTGTGTCGATCAATCATCCCGTGAATGACATCAATCCGTAGGAGCAAGGCTTGCCCGCGATAGCGATTTCGAATTCAGGAAAAATCCATGACTCACCACAGCGACATGCTGATCATCGGCGCCGGGATTCTCGGCCTTTCCCACGCCTATGCCGCGGCCAGGCGCGGGCTCAAGGTCAAGGTCTTCGAGCGTAGCGCCACACCTTTGGGGGCGTCAGTGCGCAACTTTGGCCAGGCGCTGGTCACCGGCCAGCCGCCGGGGCAGATGCTCGAACTGGCCAAGGCCAGCCGTGAAATCTGGGGCCAATGGGCGCAACGGGCAGGCTTGCAGCTCAAGCGCAACGGCTCGTATCTGTTTGCTCGCAGCGAAGCTGAGGAGCAACTGTTGGAAGCCTTCTGTGCCGGCCGCGCCATCGAACACGGTTACCGCGTCGAGCTGCTGCGCGGCGCCGCATTGGGCGATCTGTACGACGGCCAGTTCCGTCATCATCGTGCGGCATTGCACGGTCTGGATGACCAGCAACTGTATTCGCGCGAAGCGATTCCAGCGTTGATCGACTACCTGCGCCGCGACCTCGGTGTGGAGTTTCACTTTTCCACCCTGGTGCGCGACATCGAACCCGGTCGTGTGCACAGCACCGCCGGCAGCTTCACGGGGGAGCAGATCATCGTCTGTTCCGGCCACGATTATCAGACCCTGCTGACCGAGCCGATCGCTGCGCTCAAGCCGCAGATCTGCCGTTTGCAAATGCTCCGCGCGCGGCCGCAAATCAACCTCAATCTGCAACATGCGCTGCTTACCGGTTTGAGCTGTGTGCATTACGGCGCCTTCGCCGATTTGCCGGAAGCTGCGGCAGTGCAGGCGCAGATTCTGCGTGAGGTGCCGCACTTGCACGAACACGGTATTCACTTGCTGATCAGCCCGACGCCGCACGGTGAGCTGATCATTGGCGACTCCCACGACTACGGCAGCGACCCTTCACCGTTCAACGCGGAACAGGTCGATAACTGGTTGATCGAACTGGCCGAGCAAACACTGGGCTGTAAGGTGCAGGTGGTCGAGCGGTGGCAGGGTGTCTATGGCGCTCGTGGCGCGCAGCCATTTTCATTCCTGCAGGCCGCACCGGGCGTGCATGCCGCGTTGATGCATACGGGCGTCGGCATGAGCGTCGGGCCGGCGATGGCTGAGCGCAATATCAGGACCTTGTTGGGAGAACACTGATGGGCCGCAACGAACAGGTGATCGCTGAAGTATTCGGCTGGTACGAGCGCTTCGGTGACAGCGACTACATCGGCGAGCCAGTGTCGCAGATCGAGCACATGTCCCAGGCTGCCGAATTGGCCATGGCCGAAGGCTTCGACGATGAAGTGGTGCTGGCCGCGTTCTTCCACGACATCGGGCATCTGTGCACCGAGAACGCTCAGAGCATGGGCGGCTTTGGCGTGGTCAGCCATGAACGCCTCGGCGCCGATTACTTGCGCCGACTGGGCTTTGGCGAACGTATGGCGCGGCTGGTGGAATACCACGTTCAGGCCAAGCGTTACCTGACGTTCAAAGAGCCGGGCTATTACGAACGCTTGAGCGAGGCCAGTCGGCGCACGCTGGACTATCAGGGCGGGGTAATGACGGCTGAAGAGGCACAGGCGTTTGAGCGCGATCCGTTGTGTGCGATCAGCCTGCGGATGCGCCAGTGGGATGAGCAGGCGAAAGAGCTGTGGGTGCCGGTGATTGATCTTGAGGTCTTGAAGGCGAAAGCCTACAGGTTATTGCGCAGCACCAGCGTTGTGGCGCTCGACATGTGCTGAGCTATCTCACGACCAATAGCGAAACGAGGCATGGACCGTCTTGATGCAAGGATTTAGGTTGGTCGTTTGAGAAGGAAGCGCATGGATGCGTTATGTGAACGTGATTGCTTGGGACAGTAGCGAAAGGGGAGCGGTGGACACCGTTCATTTTCAGTTTTATGCGGATGCGGTGCTGTATCGGGAAGAGACAATCCGTGACGCTGGGACTGATCTTCTACCGCTTCGCAAGTTCGCCCAGGCTTTTTTGAAGCTCGGCTGGCACAAGGCGGATGCGGCAGAGCGCTATCTGCACATCCTCGCTAGTAACCTCACCGGTGACGGCACGCCTGAGTCGGTGTGGATGTACTTTCGCGAAGGGGCGATAACTGTCTACAAGGCCGTTGCGCGTGACCTTGATAACGACGGGATTCTGGAGTTGATCTTGAGTTCGGACGTGAACAATGACGGGCGGGCAGACAGAAAGGATCGAGGGCTTGTCAGGTTATTGGCCAAGGAGTTTTTGAAGTTTGGCTGGAAATAGATCATTCCAGCACTTTGCCCGCCAACACCTCTACCTGCTCCTGGCGTTCCGCCTGGCTCAACCGTGCATGAGGATTGAGCGAAGACCACTGCGGATGGGCGCGCGCCTTGGTCAGTGCCTCCGGCAGTTTGCCTTCGCGCCAGCTCTTGTCCTGCGGTGTGGCGACCTGGATGCTGTCCATCGCCGCGTGTCCGCGCAGGTTCATGGCCTGCACCAGTTGCCGCTGACGCAACGCCAACAAACGCAGCACGCTGTCGTCAACGGTCAGCTCGCGCTGGCCTTTGATTTTGCCCAGCAAGCGGCTGCCGTAGCCGCGCGCCGTTTGCAGGGCGCCCCCGGCGATCGCCCCGGCCAGTGCTGCGGCGCCGAGGGTCAGGCCGCCTACCAGCAAATCCACGCCGGCACCGGCCGCCGCGCCAGCGGCGATCCCGCCGCCGACGCGTACGCCCAATTGCTTGAGGGTTTCAGGGTTGAACAAATCATCGCCCCAGCGGCCGTCCAGCAGCGGCAAGTCGTTGGTGGCGGCGTCCTGTGGGCGGAAGGCGTAGAGCTTGAGCAGCGCGTCGACGCAACGTTGTTCACGTTGGCGAACGGCTTTGCGCAGTTCGCCGATGGCCTGCTGTTCCTGTGCGGCATCGCTGACCACGCTGCGCCGACAGGCGGCACAATCGATCAGCAATTCGGCAATCAAGCGTGCCGCGCTTTGCTGGCGCGCCGCGCGTTGGGCCTGTTGGTCGATGATCAATCGCTCAAGCTGAGCGCGTGCGCTTTCCATCAGCAGCGCGAGGCTTTCATAGAGCCGGCGCTCGCCATCTTCGGGCGGCGCCACGCTGTCGAAACGCACCAGCGCATGCAGGCCCAAACGGGCCAGGGCGTCGCGCCAATCCGGCTCTCGGTGGTTGGCGCTGCTGACGAAATTCAGCACCGGCAGCAGCGGTTTTCCGCAACTGGCCAGCACTTCGAGTTCATCGCGGTACTTGGCCAACACCGGTTCGCGGGCGTCGATCACATAGAGGCCGGCGTCGGAGGCCAGCAGTTGCCGCAGTACTTTGGCTTCCTGTTCGAAACGTTGACGCGCCTCGCTGCCGTCGAGGAACCGCGCCAGTCGCGCCGGGCCGTCGAGGCGTTCACCGGGGCGTTCCAGCCGTTCCAGATAATCGAGCAGGGCGATGGCGTCTTCCAGTCCCGGCGTGTCGTAAAGCTCAAGCAACGCTTCGCCGTCCACTGACAACCGAGCGCCCTCGACATGCCGGGTGGTGCTCGGACGATGGGAGACTTCGCCGAAACCGACGTCGCGGGTCAGGGTGCGTAGCAATGAGGTTTTACCGACGTTGGTGTGGCCGACCACGGCGAGCTTCAGCGGCGTCTTTTTTGAATCAGTCATGACCCGACTCCAGCCAGTTCATCGGCGCGCAGTCAGCGAACGGCAACGCCAACTGTTGCAGCGCGGTGTGCCAGTCGCCGAGGCGTTCAGCGTCGAGTGCCTGGCCGGGCGGTGCTTGCAGCAGCCAGATCCGGGTCGCGCTGGCACTGCGGGCGAGTTCGGCGATCAGCGCCAGGCTGCCGCGATCCGGCGAGCGCCGAGGGTCGCAGGCAATGGCCAGGCGTTCCGGCGGGAAACGGGTCAGCTGTTCCAGCAACTTTTGTCGGGACTCGCGGCTGTCGAGGATGCCTGCGTTCTTGACGTTCTTCGGCAGTTGCGGCGGCCATGGGCGCTGGTCGTCGAGTTCGATGGCCACCAGCAACGCGCCGTCGCTGTCCAGCGCGCTGGTGCCGCCTTCGACCTGATGCAGGCGCTCAGGCGCGAGATCGTTGACGCCGAGGCGTTCGCTGCTCGGCATCAGTTGTTCACGCAACGGCGCGTAGCCGGGCAGGTTCAGGTCCAGATGCAACGCCGCGCGGCCGGTTGTCCAGCGCCACAGGCAGAACAGCGCGAGCAGCAGGCGTGGCAATACGCCGTACACCAGCAACACGCCCACCAGCCATGCGGCCCAGGCTTGCCGGGCGCTTTCGATGTTCAATGCGGTGTCGCCGCTGGCGCGAATCATCTCCACGCTCGGCACGTTGAAGCCAAGCAGTGCCGGAAGAGCGCCAAGCGCCTGGGTCATGACCACGAACGTGTCGCCGCTGAGAATCGTGGTTTCCCAGACGAAACCGTAGCGCCGGGTGGCCATCAGCGTCAGCAGAATCGCCAAAGCACTGAGCATTGCCAGCAGCCACAAACCGTTGACCAGCACGCCGAGCGCCCAGCGATTGAGCTTCTGCCGTTGCAGCAACAGCAGCAGGGCCGGCGCCAGTTGTGCGGCTTTGGCATCACGGGCGAGTTTTTCGCTGAGCCACAACCATAAGCGTCCGAGCGTGGCGCTGTAATCGCCAGCGAATATCAGGCCGCAAGCCCAGCTCAGCAGCAGAATCAGGTTCAACCCCAGCAGACTGCCGAGGGCCCAGAACACGTTGACCGGTGTCTGGCCGTCGTTCAACGCGGCAAATGCCAACCCGGCACCGCTGACGATCGCCAATACGGCCAGAATGATCAGCGCCAGTCGCGCCCCTTGCAGCCAATGGCGCAGCGCGCCGGTCAAGCCATCGCGTTCGGCCAGCCACAGGGCGCGGGCCTCGATGCGGGTCGGCAGGTCGCCGCCCGCGCTTCGGGCCAGACGGTTGGCTTCCTGATCTTCCAGTGGGCCTGCATGTTCCTCGCGCAGGCGGATGGTTTCGGTCAGCCAAAGTGTTTGCAGTGTGGTCAGTTCAGTCACGCGGCATCCCGTCGCTCAAATGAACGCTGAGCATAACCGCTGTGGCGCTTATCGGGGTAAGCGAGGCTCTGGTATCCTCGCCGACATGAAAAAAACTCTCCCTCTCAGCCTGATTGCAGCCCTCGGTGAAAACCGTGTGATCGGCGTCGACAACAGCATGCCCTGGCACTTGCCGGGGGATTTCAAATACTTCAAGGCCACTACGCTGGGCAAGCCGATCATCATGGGGCGCAAGACCTGGGATTCGCTCGGTCGCCCGCTGCCGGGCCGGCTGAACATCGTGGTCAGCCGTCAGACCGACCTGCAACTTGAAGGCGCGGAGGTCTATCCATCGCTGGAAGCCGCGGTGATTCGGGCGCAGGAATGGGCGCTGGAGCAGGGCGTCGATGAGCTGATGCTGATTGGCGGTGCGCAGTTGTATGCGCAAGGCCTGGCACAGGCCGATCGGCTGTACCTGACCCGCGTGGCGCTGAGCCCCGAGGGCGATGCGTGGTTTCCAGAGTTTGATTCGAACCAGTGGAAACTGGTGTCGAATGTTCCGAATCCGGCGGAAGGCGATAAGCCGGCGTACAGCTTCGAGGTTTGGGAGCGAACCTAAAAGCATCGTCGGAACGCCGCCCGGAGCAGCCTTGCTCCTACAGGGTTGTGGCGAATCACATAAGGTGATCGACATCCGGTCCCGTAGGAGCAAGGCTTGCCTGCGATAGCGATCTATCAGGCGGTAGGTGGTTTAAGCCTGGGCCAGTTCCTCATGCTCATCCGCATCCAGCAGTTCTTTGTCGGTCTGCTGCATGATCTGGCTGGTAATCGCACCGGCAGTCATCGAACCACTGACGTTCAATGCCGTGCGGCCCATGTCGATCAGCGGTTCAACCGAGATCAGCAGCGCCACCAGTGACACCGGCAAACCCATGGCCGGCAGCACGATCAGCGCAGCGAAGGTTGCGCCGCCGCCGACACCGGCAACCCCTGCCGAACTCAAGGTCACAATCGCTACCAGTGTCGCGATCCACAACGGGTCCAGCGGGTTGATGCCCACCGTCGGCGCCACCATGACCGCCAACATCGCAGGGTAAAGACCGGCACAACCGTTCTGACCAATAGTCGCGCCGAACGAGGCGGCGAAGCTGGCGATCGATTGTGGAATACCCAGACGGCGGGTTTGCGCTTCGATGCTCAGCGGAATGCTCGCGGCGCTGGAGCGGCTGGTGAAGGCGAAGGTCAGCACCGGCCAGACTTTGCGGAAGAAGCGCAACGGGTTGATCCCGGCCAGCGACACCAGCAGACCGTGAACCACGAACATCAGGCCCAGGCCGATGTACGACACCACGACGAAACTGCCGAGCTTGATGATGTCTTGCAGGTTGGAACCGGCGACCACTTTGGTCATCAGCGCCAGTACGCCGTACGGGGTCAGTTTCATCACCAGACGCACCAGACGCATCACCCAGGCTTGCAGGGTGTCGATGGCGTTGAGCACTTTCTGACCTTTTTCGACGTCATCCTTGAGCAGTTGCAGCGCCGCGACCCCAAGGAATGCAGCGAAGATCACCACGCTGATGATCGAGGTCGGCTTGGCCCGGGCCAGATCGGCAAATGGGTTCTGCGGGATGAACGACAACAGCAACTGCGGGACATTCAGGTCGGCGACCTTGCCCGCATAGTCGGTCTGGATGGTTTGCAGGCGAGCCATTTCCTGGGTGCCGGCGACCAGGCCTTCAGCCGTCAGGCCGAACAGGTTGGTCAGGCCGATGCCGATCAGCGCCGCAATGGCGGTGGTGAACAGCAGAGTGCCGATGGTCAGGAAGCTGATCTTGCCCAGCGAAGAGGCATTGTGCAGACGGGCGACGGCGCTGAGGATCGAGGCGAACACCAGCGGGATCACGATCATTTGCAGCAACTGCACATAACCGTTACCGACCAGATCGAACCAGCCGATCGAGGCCTTCAGCACCGGGTTGCCGGCGCCGTAAACCGTATGCAGGGCAACACCGAACACCACGCCCAGCACCAGCGCGACCAGGACTTTTTTCGCCAGGCTCCAGGTGGTGTGACGGGTTTGTGCCAGGCCAAACAGCAAGGCGAGGAACACCAGCAGATTGAGGATCAGCGGCAGATTCATTGAGGCTCCAAAAAGACTTGTGCCAATCGCGTTCCGGGGCGATTGCGAACCGGGAAGCCTAACAGCTTGATATCTAATGAATTAATATCTAAAACGCATGGTTACTGTGGTTTTTGGAATAAGCCGATGGCGCTGTGGCGAAACCGGCCAGGCTGACCGGAGGATATTCAGTAAAACCGGGTTTTGTTCATTCGCAATAGTGTTTCAACTTGTGACGGCTAAAGGCGTTCTGCCATACTCGCGGCCGTTTGCGCCCCGGCCTGTTTTCAGTGCCGGGCTTGGATTTCTGCTGTACGTAATGGACTACGTTGTGAGCTATCTCTCGATTGAATTCGGCTTGTGTTTCATCCTTTTTTTCCTCGTCTACTGGTCTGTGTGCTGGAGTACGCGTCTACAGAACGTACTGTTGCTGGCCGCCAGTTACGCGATCCTCGCCAGTTTCAGTCTGGACTTCCTCTACATCCTGCTGGGCTACACCGCACTGGTGTACCTGCTCGGGGTGCTGAGTGAACGTTTTCCGGGGCGCTCATTCGTCAACGGGTTGATGTTGTTACTGGTGCTCGGCTGCTTTTACCTGTTCAAGTACCAGGACTTCTTTACCAGTACGGTGCAAAGCGCCTTCGCTCAGCTAGGGCTTGAAGTCTCGCTGCCGCTGCTGGAAGTGTTGCTGCCGGTCGGACTGTCGTTTTACACCTTTCACTCGGTCAGCTACCTGGTGTCGATCAACCGTGGCGAGCTAAAACCAGGTTCACCTTTTGACCTGGCGTTGTACCTGGCGTTTTTCCCGAGCCTGATCGCCGGTCCCGTGAACCGGGCCACCGACATGCTGCCGCAGATTCGCCCAACGCAAGCCCGGCAGGTGCTGGAACCGCAGCGGGCGTTGGGGCTGATTGCGCTGGCGGTGGTCAAGCTGTTCTTCCTCAGCTCCTGGCTGGCCAACGAATGGGTCGACCCGGTGTTCGAGTCGTCCGTCAGCTTTTCGGCCGAGCAGATCTTGCGCAGCGTTTACGGTTATTCGTTCCTGATTTACTTCAACTTCAGCGGCTACACCGACCTGGTGACGGGCATTGCCTTGTTGCTGGGTTTCCGTTTGCCGCTGAACTTCAACTTCCCGTACACCGCACGTAACCTCAAGGAATTCTGGGGGCGCTGGCACATCAGTCTGTCGACGTTTATCCGTGACTACGTGTACATCCCGCTCGGTGGCAATCGCCGTGGGGTCTGGCGCGGCAATCTGAACATGCTGCTGGCCATGCTGATTTCCGGGCTGTGGCACGGCGCCAGTGTGAATTTCATCATCTGGGGTGCACTGCATGGCGTGGGACTGGCGCTGTACAAACTCTTCAGTCACTGGCTGCCGGAGCGTCCGACCTGGCTGGGGGCCGATCTGCTGGCGCGGTTGTTGACCTTCCACTATGTGGCTTTTGCCTGGATCTTCTTCCGTTGTGCATCCCTTGGGGATGCCATCGAGATGCTCGGCGGTCTGGGCGGGATGTCGCGGGCGGGGCTGCTCAGCAATGGTCTTTCATTGTTGGGCTGCCTGCTGTTCGTGGCGATCTATCCACAGATTGTGGCGCTGACGCGTCGGTTGTTCGACGCCACTGTGCGGTTGCCATGGCTGCTGTATCCAGTGCCGTTGGGGCTGTTTATTTGCGTGGTTATCTTTGCTTCTCCATCGGGCGTACCGGGGTTTATCTATGCCAGTTTCTAACGCATCGCCACTGCCCACGAACCTGAGCGGCGCACTCAAAGTGTTGTATGCGATCCTCGTCATCAGCGCGCTGCTGTTTTGGTTCAACCAGGACTCGATTCGTCTGTACTGTCAGCAGAAGTATCACGATGGCTGCGAGATTCCCGGCCTGGCGCAGAATCCGCAGTGGCGTTTCGGAGCTCAGTTGAACCAGACGCTGGCGGATGTGCGGTCAGGTTTCATCGCCCGGCTTGAGGGCCTGGATGACGTCAAACTGATCGATCAGGCTCAAGCAGCAGTAAATGAAGAGGAACCGCTTGGCGAGACGCTCGCGCCATTGCCGACACTCGAACAGGCAGCGAAATCGGTAGAAGCTCCGCCCCAGGTCGTGACTGATCCTGCGGTGAAGCCTGCGCCGCCCGTTGACGGCGCGCCGGTCACTCCGCTGATGGCGACGCTGGCGCTCGGTGACGAGGTGCTTTTTGTCGGTGACTCGCTGATGCAAGGAGTCGCCCCGCATATGGCGAACACCCTGCTCAAGCGTTACAAGGTCAAGAGCATCAACCTGAGCCGGCAGAGTACCGGGCTGGCCTACCCGAGCTTTTTCAACTGGCCGAAGACCGTCGAAAGCACCTTGCAGGGCCACCCGAAGATTCGCCTGATGGTGATGTTCCTCGGCCCCAACGATCCCTGGGACATGCCCGACGGCAAGCACAAACCGTTCTTGCGCTTCAAGACCCCCGAATGGGAAGTGGCCTATCGTCAGCGTATCGACTCCATTCTCGACTCTGCCCGCACACACCAGGTACAGGTGATCTGGGTCGGCCCGCCAAACATGGAGAAGGCCAAGCTGTCGACGGCCATGGCCTACCTGAACGGGCTCTACAAAAGTCAGCTTGCGGCCTACCATCAGCACTTTGTGTCGGCCAACGAGATTCTGGGCTATCAAACCGATGAGTTCTCCTATTACCTGACGGTCGACGGTAGTCGGAAGGTCAAGACCCGGGTCGATGACGGTATCCATTTCACACCGACCGGGCAAAGGCTGATCGCCGAACGCGTGTTGTCGCTGATCAACTTTCCCAGCCAACAATTGACGGAGCACTGATATGCGGCGACTGCACGGCATTGCGCTGTTGTTGAGCATTACTCTGCTGAGCAGTTGCAGCCCCACGACCGAGGTCCAGGCCACACCGGCGTCTGCGCCGAAAAAACCTGGCTACACCTCGAAGAACGTCGTGCCGGTGGGGGGCGGTGATCCGAACCTGGCGGCACTGGCGCGCAAGTTCAATACGGCGGATCGCACGCCGATCACCATTGTGCAGTTGGGCGACTCCCACACAGCGGCCGATCTGTTCAGTGGTGAGGTGCGGCGGTTGTTGCAGGCCCAGTACGGTGATGGCGGGATAGGGTTTGTCGCCGCAACGCCTGTGCCGGGCACGCGCTATGAACGGGTCATCCTCACCGCCGCCAATCGTCAGTGGTCGCTGGTCTCGGCGCGTAATCAACAAAGTACTCAGTTCCCACTGGGCGGTTACTTGTCGTTACCGATGACCCCGGGGGCCAAGGTGCAGATCGCCGAGCGCGAAGGCAGTCTCCAGCAGTACCGGATTTCAGCGCTCTATCAGGCGTCTGCCAACAGCAGCCTCAAGGCCCAGACCAATCTCACTCAGGCCACTCGCATGCTTGCGGCCACGGGCGGGCAGTGGCGCTTCAGCCCGCCGTTCAACAACGTGACGCTGCCAGTGGAAATGAGTGTCACCCATACCGAGGGACTGGCCCTGGGTGGCTGGAATATCCTCGGGCAGAAGAGCTCCGGGGTGATTTATTCGGCGCTGGGCATCAACGGTGCCCGGCTGGACGTGCTGGACAAGTGGCAGGCCGATTGGCCGGACACACTCAAGGCGTTGCGCCCGGACATGGTTATCCTGGCCTACGGCACCAACGAGGCCTTTGACGACGACCTGGATCTGGATAAATACCGGAGCCAGTTGCAGGACAAAATCACCCTGTTGCGTAAAACCTTGCCCAAGGCCGTGATTCTGCTGGTCGGTGCGCCGGACTCCATCAAACACCGTGGCGCGAGTGCCTGCGCTTCCGCGCAGCCGCAGCCCTTGCGACAGCTTATCCAGATCCAGAAAGCCGTGGCGCAGCGCAATCGCGTGCTGTTCTGGGACTGGCAGGCCTTCATGGGCGGTGATTGCTCTATCAGCCGGTGGCAGGCCAATGAGCTGGCCCGCAATGATCTGGTGCACCTGACCGCGGATGGTTATCGCAAGAGCGCCGAGGGACTGTATCGCTTCCTGCGGGAGCAGTTGGGCGAGCGCATGCCGTGAGCCTTGCTGAGGCTGCACAGCTTTAGGCGCCCACAGAGGCTTCTGAAACGCAAAAAAATGCCCCGCACTTGGCGGGGCATTTTTGTGTTCAACGGTTAAGCATTACAGCCCGTCGAGCATCGCTTTGTTACGTACAGCGCCCTTGTCGGCGCTGGTCGCCAGCAAGGCGTAGGCTTTCAGTGCGGTGGTCACCTTACGTGGACGCACTTCAACCGGTTTCCAGCCTTTCTTGTCTTGCTCCACGCGGCGCGCAGCCAACTCTTCGTCGCTGACCAACAGGTTGATCGAGCGGTTCGGAATGTCGATCAGTACCTTGTCGCCGTCCCGTACCAGGCCAATTGCACCGCCGGCAGCGGCTTCTGGGGACGCGTGACCGATGGACAGGCCCGAGGTGCCGCCGGAGAAGCGGCCGTCGGTGAGCAAGGCGCAGGCTTTGCCCAGGCCCTTGGATTTCAGGTAGGACGTCGGGTAGAGCATTTCCTGCATGCCCGGGCCGCCTTTCGGACCTTCGTAGCGAATGATGACGATATCGCCTTCTTTCACTTCATCGGCGAGGATGCCGCGCACGGCGCTGTCCTGGCTTTCGAAGATCTTCGCGTTGCCTTCGAAGACGTGGATCGACTCGTCGACGCCAGCGGTTTTCACCACGCAACCGTCGAGGGCGATGTTGCCGTAAAGCACGGCCAGGCCGCCTTCTTGCGAATAGGCGTGTTCGACACTGCGGATGCAGCCGTTTTCACGGTCGTCGTCGAGGGTTTCCCAACGGGTCGACTGGCTGAACGCGGTCTGGGTCGGGATACCCGCAGGCCCGGCCTTGAAGAAGTGGTGCACCGCTTCGTCAGTGGTTTGGGTAATGTCCCACTTGGCGATACCTTCAGCCATGGTCTTGCTGTGCACGGTCGGCAGGTCGGTGTGCAGCAAGCCGCCACGGGCCAGGGAACCGAGGATGCTGAAGATCCCGCCGGCGCGGTGCACGTCTTCCATGTGGTACTTCTGGATGTTTGGCGCGACTTTGCACAGTTGCGGAACGTGGCGGGAAAGACGGTCGATGTCGCGCAGGTCGAAATCGATCTCGGCTTCCTGGGCGGCGGCCAGCAGGTGCAGGATGGTGTTGGTCGAGCCGCCCATGGCGATGTCCAGCGTCATGGCGTTTTCGAACGCCTTGAAGTTGGCGATGTTGCGTGGCAACACCGACTCATCGTTCTCGCCGTAGTAGCGTTTGCACAGTTCGACGATGGTGCGGCCGGCTTGCAGGAACAGTTGTTCACGGTCGCTGTGGGTGGCCAGTGTCGAACCGTTACCCGGCAGTGCCAGGCCGAGGGCTTCGGTCAGGCAGTTCATCGAGTTGGCGGTGAACATGCCGGAGCACGAACCGCAGGTCGGGCAGGCGCTGCGCTCGTACTCGGCGACTTTCTCGTCAGAAGCGCTGGAGTCGGCGGCGATAACCATGGCGTCGACCAGGTCGAGGCCGTGGCTGGCGAGTTTGGTCTTGCCGGCTTCCATCGGGCCGCCGGAGACGAAGATCACCGGGATGTTCAGGCGCAGGGCGGCCATCAGCATGCCAGGGGTGATCTTGTCGCAGTTGGAGATGCACACGATGGCGTCGGCGCAGTGGGCGTTGACCATGTACTCGACGGAGTCGGCGATGATCTCGCGGCTCGGCAGCGAATACAGCATGCCGTCATGGCCCATGGCGATGCCGTCATCGACCGCGATGGTGTTGAATTCCTTGGCGACGCCGCCAGCACGTTCGATCTCGCGGGCGACCAGTTGGCCGAGGTCCTTGAGGTGGACGTGGCCCGGTACGAATTGGGTGAACGAGTTGGCAATGGCGATGATCGGCTTTTTGAAGTCGTCATCTTTCATCCCCGTGGCGCGCCACAGTGCGCGGGCGCCGGCCATGTTGCGGCCATGGGTGGATGTTTTCGAACGGTAATCAGGCATGGAGCACTCCGGGCGGCTAAGCAGGTATCAAAAGGGGAGTGAGCTTCTATTGACCTTGGGAACACTCAGAAATGGCCGTGTGTCCGAAAGTTGCCACTCGCGTCGCGGGATCGCCGCTTGCTTGGGCCTCGAGCTCATAAACCCGCCGGGGGATGACTGGCGATGAATCGTTCGATTCTACACCGCTGGCGGCTGGAGGGAACGGGGCAATACTCAGGGCCGGCGGCTTTGTTTAGACTGGCGACCTTTTGCCCTTCCCCCACTCCAAAGGAACTGGAATGCCCGGTCTCAATCGTTTTCTTGGGTTTTACCTGCTGATCGGCCTGATCCAGGGAATCGTATTCTTCTACTCCGACCAGCTCTATCGCGTGAGCGAAACGCTGTTTTTTGTCACCTGCACCGTGGTCCTGGTGGGCGGGACAACGTTGCAGTTGCTCGGGGAGAAAGTCCGACAGTGGCGCTCTCTGCTGCCTACGCTGGCGTTCACCCTGCTGATGGGCGGTATGACGCTGTGGGTCTGCTACGGCCCCGAGCATGTCGTCAGCAGCCGCTGGGCGATCAACTCCTGGTTCATCAGCCTGGTGTTGTTGAGCTATGTCTGCGCCAGCTTCCTGTTCGCCTGGCCCGCCGTCAAAGGGCAGCGCTGGCGCTATGAAGACTTGTTTCAGCAAGCCTGGAACAGTGTGTTCATCGTGCTGTACGCGCTGATTCTGGTGGGATTGTTCATGTTGTTGCTCAAGCTTTGGAGCCGACTGTTCCTGATGTTGGGCATCGAATTTTTCGAGCGCCACTTCTGGAGCCAGGTGTTCCTGTGCTTCAGCCTGCCGCTGGTGTTTGCGCTAGGCATGTACTTGGCGGCGCGCAGCGAGAAAGTCATCGGCCAGATGCGCGGCATGTTGTTCAGTGCCTGTGGATTGCTGTTGCCGTTGATTGCACTGATCAGTGTGCTGTTTACCCTGACCTTGCCTTTCACCGGACTTGATCGGATTTGGGCCACGGGCTACTCCACCCCGATTTTGCTGGTGTTGGCCGGCGCTCAACTGTTCTTGCTCAATGGCGTTTTCCAGCAGGGCGTCCAAACTCGGCCGTACCCCAAATGGTTGACGCACTTTATCGAGTTGAGCCTTTTGTGCCTGCCGGTTCTCGCCGCCTTGGCGTTTTACTCAAGCTGGCTGCGGGTCGAGCAATATGCCTTGTCGCCGCAACGTTTCGTCGCGCTGGCGCTTGCCTTGCTGTGTGGCTTGTACGGCCTGGCGGCGGTGTGGGCGGTGGCCTTGCGCTCGCCGGCCTGGCTGGGCAACTTGCGCGTGACCAACCCGGCACTGGCGTTGCTGTTTTGTGTGCTGTTGGTGTTGATCAATACGCCGCTGCTCAACCCTGTACAGCTCAGCGTTGACGATCAGGTGCGGCGCTTGCTCGATGGGCGCACCAAGGCTGAGGCGTTTGATGCGCACTACCTGCGGTTTGGCCTGGAGAAGGCCGGTGAAGAGGCGTATGCCAAGCTGCAAGTTGATCTGGATCAGGAGCGCATTCTTGATCCGGACGCACGCCGCGCGTTGCGCGAGAGGATGGACGACACATCACTGAGTTTCAGTGAGCAGTATGCAAAGGAGCGGGCCCGACGACCCAAGCCCGAACTGGAATGGATCGGCCCCAAGCCCAAAGGCAGTGAGCAGTTTGCCGAGATCAGTCTGAACACCGATTCGCCTTGCGAGCCCGGCTGCGTGCTATGGGCGGTCGACCTCGACCAGGACGGCCAGAACGAGGTGTTGGTGGTGCCCCGCACCAGTTTCCGCCACGATTTCAAACCACCGCGCATTTATGCCCTGGACGGGAAAGGCGAGTGGGACGATCGCGGCCCTCTGGTGTGGACGCAACTCCCCGACGGAAATGTTGACACCGAGACGCTGATTAACGATATCCGCGAAGGCAGGATTTCGTTGGTCAAGCCGCGTTACAGACAATTGCAGTCCAGCGATATGCTGCTCACGCCAGTGATTCGAGAGCCTTAGCGGCGGCCTGTTCGGTGATTGGTCAGTAATCCCCATAGGCTGAGCCCAATGAAACTGAAGGCGATGGTCATGAGTAGATGATCGCCAGCCTGGGCCAATGCCGCACTGCTGACGGCGGCCGTGAGGAACATAATGCTGTTGCCCGCCGAGGCTGCCGTGCCGGCGCTGCTGGAAAACAGCAGCATCGCCGCAGAAATCGCGGCGGGTCGAACCAGGGTGACGGCGAGGGCGCTGATGAGCATCGGGATCAGCAGAGTCACGGTGGTGATGACATCAAAGCTGAGGATCAGCGTCAGCAGCACACCCGCGACGCAAAGCAATCCGAGGCCGATATTGATTTGCCGGGACAGCGCGATGCGTTTTTGCAGATACGAGGCCGCCACACCGCCAAGCAGATAAGCCACGCCGTACACCATCAGCACCAGTGCGTACTGGTATTCGGACAGTTTCAGCGCATCCATGAAAATCAATGGCGTCACGCTGATCAGCGCGAAGTAGCAGGCGAATACCAGCGCGGCGATCCACCAGTAGCGCAGGAAGTCTCCATTACGTATGACGGCTTTCAGCGTGCCGATGATCGATGAGGGCTCGCGGTGCGGGCTGGCGGACTTGGAGGGCAGGATGCAGAACGCATGGATCAACATACCCAGCGCCATCGCGGCGAACCCGTAGAAGCTACCTTGCCAGTCGAATGTGGTTTGCAGCCATGAGCCGATCAGCGGCGAGAGTGCGACGAACGAACCGCTCAAGGTCATGTAATAGAGGCGCACGCGGGCACGGTCTTGTTCGTCGAACAGGTCCTCCACCAGCGCGTGGCCCAGGACGAAGAAACCACAGCCTATGGCTTGGACACCGCGAAACAGTAGGAAGGCCAGGTAGTTGGGGGCCAGTGCACAACCAATAGCGCCGAGGATCGACAGGGTAATGCAGCCGATCAGGACTTCCTTGCGGCCCCATTTATCCGATAGCGGACCGGCGATCAGTTGGGAGATCGAGAAGACGAGCGTGAACAAGCTGATGGAGAGTGCGACTTCTGCCGTTGGCGTATCGAACCTGGAACCCAGGGCAGGAAAAGAAGGCAGCAGGATGTTGATCGGGAAAAAGCTGATCAAGGAAATGCAGGTGATGAGGATGAAACGGGAGAGTTGTTGGCGCTTTACGTCGCCACTGATTGAGGGTGAACAGGTGGACTCAGACATTGTTTTTGTTTTCCGGAGTAAATCCAGAAACCGATACTAGTCTGCGAAAAATGGAATTCAATCAAAAGTAACGTAGGAGGCTTCCCGTAGTAATGCGGGCCGTCGCTGTGGAACGGGCAAACCCGTTCCTACAGCGAGTTCAGCCATCAGCTGTTAGGCAGCAGTCGGCAAGTAATGCTCTTGATATACCGCGTCTCGGCAATCGCCGGGTGCACCGGGTGATCAGGACCCTGACCGCCACGTTCCAGCAGTTGGATGTTGCGGTCCAGGTGACGGGCGCTGGTCAGCAGGATGTTCTGCAGATCGTCTTCAGGCAGGTGCATCGAGCATGAAGCGCTGACCAGGATGCCGTCCTTGTTGAGCAGGCGCATGGCTTGCTCGTTCAGGCGACGGTAGGCGCCTTCGCCGTTCTTCATGTCTTTCTTGCGTTTGATGAACGCTGGCGGGTCGGCCACGATGACGTCGAATCGTTCTTCGCTGGCTTTCAGCTCTTTCAGGGCTTCGAACACGTCGCCTTCGATGCAGGTCATTTTGTCGGCGAAACCGTTCAGTGCGGCGTTACGCTCGACACCGTCGAGGGCGAAGGCCGAAGCGTCGACGCAGAACACTTCACTGGCACCGAAAGCGGCAGCTTGCACGCCCCAGCCGCCGATGTAGCTGTACAGGTCCAGCACGCGTTTACCTTTGGCATAAGGTGCCAGGCGCGCGCGGTTCATGCGGTGGTCGTAGAACCAGCCGGTTTTCTGTCCCTGGATGACCGGTGCCTCGAACTTCACGCCGTTTTCTTCCAGGGCAACCCACTCCGGCACCAGGCCGAACACGGTTTCGACGTAGCGGTTGAGGCCTTCGGCGTCACGGGCCGCGGAGTCATTCTTGAACAGGATGCCGCTTGGCTTGAGCACTTGGGTCAGTGCCGCGATCACGTCTTCTTTATGAGCTTCCATGGTCGCCGAAGCGATCTGCACCACCAGGATGTCGCCGAAACGGTCGACTACCAGGCCCGGCAGCAGGTCGGAGTCGCCGTAGACCAGGCGGTAGAACGGCTTGTCGAACAGGCGCTCGCGCAGGGACAGCGCAACGTTGAGGCGGTGCACCAGCAGCGACTTGTCGAGCGGCAACTTGATGTCGCGCGACAGCAGGCGAGCGCAGATCAGGTTGTTCGGGCTCATGGCGACGATGCCCAGCGGCTTGCCGCCGGCAGCTTCGAGAATCGCTTGATCGCCAGCCTTGAAGCCGTGCAGCGGGGTGGCGGCTACGTCGATTTCGTTACTGTAGACCCACAGGTGGCCGGCGCGCAGGCGACGGTCGGCGTTGGCTTTGAGGCGCAAGCTTGGCAGGGACATGACGTCGCTCCAGGTGAAAAAAAAGAGCGGGATTATAGCGCTAGATGGGAGGCGCAGCGCGGTTGTTTCTGGGCGTTGCGTCGGACAGATCGCCCATGTGGCGGATTTTTTCCGCTAGAATCGCCCCTTGGCCCAGAGTGAGTACGTATGTCCCAAGAGCTATCTTCCGAACAGATTCAACAGGCCCTGCAAGGCATTAGCGTGCCGCCTCAGCCGCAAATCATGGTGGATTTGCAGATGGAGCAGTACATGCCGGACCCGGACCTGGAAGTGATCGCGAAGTTGATCTCCCAAGACCCGGGCCTCTCTGGCGCTTTGTTGAAGATCGTCAATTCGCCGTATTACGGGCTGAGCAACAAGATCGCCTCGATCCAGCGCGCGGTGAACCTGCTGGGCAGTCGTTCGGTCATCAATCTGATCAATGCGCAGTCGATCAAGGGCGAGATGAATGACGACACCATCGTCACCTTGAACCGGTTCTGGGACACCGCCCAGGACGTGGCGATGACCAGCCTGAGCCTGGCCAAGCGCATTGGTTCGCAGGCTGTGGACGAGGCTTATGCGTTAGGCCTGTTCCACGATTGTGGTGTGCCGTTGATGCTCAAGCGCTTCCCCGACTATATGTCGGTGCTGGAAGAAGCCTACGCCAGTGCCAACGCCGAGTGCCGCGTGGTTGATACCGAGAACCGCGTACTCAACACCAACCACGCCGTGGTCGGTTACTACACCGCGAAGTCCTGGCGCCTGCCGGAGCATGTGACCGACGCTATCGCCAATCACCACAATGCGCTGGCGATTTTCAGCGACGAATCATCCCGTAACAGCCAGTTGAAAAACTTGCTGGCGATCCTGAAGATGGCGGAACACATTTGCGCGTCGTATCGGGTGCTGGGCAATCAGACCGAAGACCACGAGTGGGATAGCATCGGGCACCTGGTGCTCGATTATGTCGGCCTCTCGGACTACGACTTCGAAAACCTCAAACAGACGATTCGCGAGCTCGGCGCTCATCATTGAGTGTCGGTTTTCAGCTGATCCGGGAACACCATGCCTGAACTGCCAGAAGTCGAAACCACCCGTCGCGGTATTGCCCCGTTCCTTGAAGGGCAGCGCGTCAGTCGCGTGATCGTGCGTGATCGGCGTCTGCGCTGGCCGATCCCCGAGGACCTCGATGTGCGGCTGTCCGGGCAGCGCATCGTGTTGGTGGAGCGACGCGCCAAGTATTTGCTGATCAACGCCGAAGTCGGCACGTTGATCAGTCATTTGGGCATGTCGGGGAATTTGCGTCTGGTGGAAGTCGGCTTGCCGGCGCTCAAGCACGAGCATGTGGACATCGAACTCGAATCCGGCCTGGCGCTGCGCTACACCGACCCGCGACGTTTTGGCGCGATGCTCTGGAGCCTTGATCCGCTGAATCACGAATTGCTGGTTCGTCTGGGGCCGGAGCCGCTGACGGATCTGTTCGATGGCGAGCGGCTATTCCAGCTGTCACGCGGGCGTTCGATGGCGGTCAAGCCGTTCATCATGGACAACGCCGTGGTGGTCGGGGTTGGCAACATTTATGCGACCGAAGCACTGTTTGCTGCCGGGATCGACCCGCGTCGCGAGGCCAAGGGGATTTCCCGGGCGCGCTATCTGAAGCTGGCGATCGAGATCAAACGCATTCTGGCCGCCGCTATCGAACGCGGCGGCACCACGCTGCGCGACTTCATTGGCGGTGACGGCCAGCCGGGGTATTTCCAGCAAGAGTTGTTCGTGTACGGCCGTGGCGGTGAGCAGTGCAAGGTCTGTGGTAGCGAATTGCGGGAAGTTCGCCTCGGGCAGCGCGCCAGCGTCTTTTGCCCGCGTTGTCAGAGCTGAGAATTCCTACGGTCTATAGTTAGTGGTCTGACTGCCTAGCCGAAGGACCGTGCCATGAGATCGATTCGAACCCTTGCTGCCGCGCTGCTGTTGAGCATCGGCTTATCTGCCCAGGCGTCCGACGGCGGCAGCGGCGACCCCAGTTACAGCATCCATAACCCACCGGCCTACGCGATGATCGGCGATCTGCTGATCGCCCGCCCGTTGCTGGTCGCGGCGACGGTGATCGGTGCCGGGGTGTTTATTGTGTCCTTGCCGTTTACCGCGCTGGGCGGCGGGGTAGGCGATGCGGGCCAGGCGCTGGTGGTCGATCCGGCGAAAGCGGCGTTCGTCCGTTGCCTGGGGTGTATCGGGGAGGGGTTTGAGCAGCAGTAGCTTTAAAAGCATCGCGGGCAAGCCTTGCTCCTACGGGATTTCACCGACCTGTAGGAGCAAGGCTTGCCCGCGATGGCGTCGGAACTGACACCAAAATACTCAAGCCTTGCCGGTAAGCTTGCGGTACTTCTCCATCAACTGCTCTTGAGTTTCTGGATGCGCTTCGTCCAGCGGAATGCAATCCACCGGGCAAACCTGCTGGCACTGTGGTTCGTCGTAGTGGCCGACGCACTGGGTGCAGAGGTTCGGGTCGATCACATAGATCTCTTCGCCCTGGGAGATGGCGGCGTTCGGGCACTCGGGTTCGCAGACGTCGCAGTTGATGCAATCGTCGGTGATGATCAGGGACATTGGGACTCCTGCCGGGGTGTTCTGCCCAGGCATCTGAAAACTGATGCGTACAATTGTGCCGCATCGGCGCCCGCAGTGCACGCAGGCGCGATGGACTGCAAGAGATAGCAGTCTGTGGCAGCGCCTACTTCTTGAAGCGCAGGGTCAGCGCGTCGGCCACGACAGGGTGGACGAACTTGGTGATATCGCCGCCCAAGGCAGCAATTTCACGGACCAGCGTCGAAGAAATGAACGAGTAACGCTCGGACGGGGTAAGAAACAGGCTTTCCACGTCCGGGGCCAATTGGCGGTTCATGTTAGCCAGCTGGAATTCGTATTCGAAGTCCGATACCGCGCGCAGGCCACGCAGGAACACGTTGGCGTTCTGCTCTTTGGCAAAGTGCGCCAGCAGCGTCGAAAAGCCGACGACTTCGACGTTCGGCAGATGTTTAGTGACCTCGCGGGCCAGCTCCACACGCTGTTCCAGGGGAAATAGCGGGTTTTTCTTCGGGCTGGCGGCGACGGCGATGATCACGTGATCGAACAGGCGCGAGGCGCGTTCGACCAGATCGCCATGGCCCTTGGTAATAGGGTCGAAGGTACCTGGGTACAACACTCGGTTCATCGCGTCGTCCTGGCGGGAGTCCGTTGGGGAGTCGGATGGTATCGCAGCCTTCCCGGTCGGCCAAGTCGCCTTTGGGGTAAGAAAGCACTATAGACGATGCGAATTATGGGTTTTTTCATGGGTTTTTTAAACGCACAGCCAGCGCTGTCGCCAGTTGCGCGGTCAGTCCATAGACCGACAATTGCGGGTTGGCGCCAATGCTGGTGGGGAACAGCGAGCCATCATGGATCGACAGATTACTCAGTTGATGATGGCGGCCGAGACTGTCGGTGACGGCATTTTTCGGGTCTTCACCCATGGCACATCCGCCCATCACATGAGCGCTGCCCAGTCGTGTGCGGTACAGCTCAAGGCTCAGGCCGTCGATCAGAGCACGTGCCTCGGCGAGGGTTTTCACGTAGCGCGCATCGGCGTGCATCGGCATGACCGCGTTGGCACCGCCGGCAAACTGGATCTCGGCCATGCTGTGGAACGCTCGACGTATGCCATCCCAGGCATAGGCTGAGACCTGATAGTCGAGCACCGGTGAGCCATCGCCGCGTAACTCGACGCTGCCACCCGGGCTGTCCGGGTGAAAACCGTCACGCAGCAGGGCCAGCATCGCGTGGGTGTGCGGCAATTGCTGCATGTGTCGAGCGTTCTCTTCGCCAAAGCCACCGAGCAAGGTCGCCGCCAGCGCCGGGTGTAGCGGCGGTACCTCCAGCTTGTAGGACATTTTGCCGGTGGTGCCGTCCTGCCATTGAAAGTGGTCGGAGTAAATCGACTGCGGCGCGCCGTAAAACGGGTTGATCACCTCGTCGAACAGCCCGGCGGACATGTTCACCAGGTGCAGAAAAGTCCGCTTGCCAAGGCGCTCATGGGGATCCGGGGCTTTTGAGCGCAGCAACAATGCCGGGCTGTTGATGCCGCCACCGGCCAGTACGTAGTGCCGCGCCTTGACGGTGATGCTACGCCCGGTCGGCGCCACGCAGCGTTCATCCATTGCCGCGCAGTGCAGGCCGGTGACTTTGTCATCCTTGATCAGCAGGTGTTCGGCGCGGGCGAGATAGAGCAGCTCGCCACCTTTTTCCAGGGTTGCGGGGATGGTGGTGACCATCATCGATTGCTTGGCGTTGGTCGGGCAGCCCATGCCGCAATAGCCGAGGTTCCAGCAACCGCGCACATTTCGCGGGATCACGTGCCAGCTGTAGCCGAGCTGTTCACAACCTTTTTTGATCACGTTGTTGTTGGCATTCGGCGGCATCATCCACGGGGCGACGCCGAGGCGCTGCTCCATTTTTTCGAACCAGGGCGCCATTTCGGCCGGGCTGTGGCCCTTGACGTCGTGTTCTGTGGCCCAGTGTTCGAGGGTCGGCGCGGGGGTGCGAAAGCTTGAGGTCCAGTTGACCAGCGTCGTGCCACCGACTGCGCGGCCTTGCAAAATGGTGATCGCGCCGTCCTTGCTCATGCGGCCGATGCCTTCCTGATAAAGGCTGGAATAGGCCTGGTCTTCGAGCATCTTGAAGTCGCTGCTGGTCTTGAGCGGGCCTTCTTCGATCAACAGCACTTTGTAGCCGGCAGCGCTGAGGATTTCGGCGGTGGTGCCGCCGCCAGCGCCGCTGCCGATGATCGCAATGTCGGCTTCCAGCGTCAGATCATTGGCCAGTTGCGAGCCGTTGTAGGTTTTCCAGCCACGGGCCAGGCCTTCGCGGAACGGATCGGGTACGGGCATCTTTGGGCTCTCTTATTGTTCTGGATTCGGTGGTGATGCGGCTCGTGATAGGGACACCTCGGTCCTAAACGACGGGCGGCCCCGGATATCCGCAATGTGCCCAGGACTCGGCGCGCTTGTACCAGGCCATCATCACCAGTTGCAGGATCGAGCTGTGGCCCATGCGCAACAGGCTCAGCGAGCTGTTTTGCCAGCGCCGCAGGAATTGACGAATGTCATCGCTGCTGGTGTTTTCCCAGTGGCCCCAGATGCCGGTCAGTGGCCCGCGAGTGATAGTCATGCCGAGCACGTCGAACAGTTGCTGGGTCAGCTTGAGCATTTCCGGCGACAGATGATTGAGGTCATGGTCCAGTGATTTCAGGGTGCCCTCGATGGCACCCGGGAGTTTTTCGACGGCCACGGCGCCGTCGAGCATCACCGGGACCAGCGCGCGCAGGAACGGCAGATCACTGCTGCGCAACATGGCGAAACCGCTGGCAGGGCTGCTGGCCGAGCAACCACTGAGGCTGGCGCCAAGGCCGGCCGCGGTCAGGAAGGCGCTGGCGCAGAGACTGAATTTGAGCAGGCTGCGCCGTGTCAGCGCGGGGGATTCGGACAGGCTTGGATGCATTATTGTTATTACCCGGTCATGAGGCTCTGTACGAAAACTGCCTGCGCGTCGACCAGGCTGCGTTAAAAACAGGCTCGGAATGCTCATTTAGGTCCCTAAAGTCGGGTGCGACCCCAGCCGTTCCTCGTCTGTTTTTGCCTTGCCTGATCACCGCTCGGCGAGTTTTCGTATAGACCCTAGGCGTCAGCGGATGAACAGCTTCTGGATCAGCTTCTGGATCGACTTGCCGTAAGGCGGATAAATCAGCTTCGCCGCGTTAAAGCGCTGCTTGATCAGCACGCCTTTGGCTTTGCTGAACGTCAGGAAGCCTTCATGGCCGTGGTAATGGCCCATGCCTGAAGCGCCGATACCGCCAAACGGCATGTCGTCTTGCGCGACGTGCAGCAAGGTGTCGTTCAGGCACACGCCGCCGGAATGGGTTTCGTTGAGGACGCGATTTTGTTCGGCCTTGTTGTAGCCGAAGAAATACAGCGCCAGCGGACGTGGCCGCTGATTGATGTAGGCAAACGCCTGGTCCAGATTCTTGTAAGGCACGATAGGCAGCACCGGGCCGAAGATTTCGTCCTGCATCACGATCATCTCGTCGCTGACATTCAGCAGCAGGCTATGGCTCATGCGTCGGTCCTGATCCTGCTCGAACATCGGAATCAGCAGCGCGCCCTTGCTGGTGGCGTCGCTGAGGTAGCTGCGCAGCCGGGCCAATTGGCGCTCATTGATGATCGCGGTGTAGTCCGGGTTGTCCGCGAGTGTCGGGTAAAACCCGCGAACCGCCTGACGATAGGCTTCGACGAAGGAGCCGACCCGCTCTTCCGGCACCAGCACGTAGTCCGGTGCGACACAGGTTTGTCCGGCATTCAGGGTTTTACCGAAGGCAATGCGTTCGGCGGCATCCTTGAGCGGTACATCGTGGGAAACGATTGCCGGAGACTTGCCGCCTAATTCCAGTGTCACCGGTGTCAGGTTCTCCGCCGCCGCGCGCATCACATGTTTGCCGATGCTGGTGGCGCCAGTGAACAGCAGGTGATCGAAGGGCAGCCTGGAGAAGGCCATGCCGACCTCGGCTTCGCCCAACACCACGCACACAAGGTCTTCGGGGAACACTTTGGCCAGCAACGTTTTCAGCAGTTGCCCGGTGGCCGGGGTGGACTCGCTGAGTTTGAGCATCACTCGGTTGCCCGCCGACAACGCGCCGACCAATGGGCCGATGGCCAGGTACAGCGGGTAGTTCCACGGCACGATGACTCCGACTACGCCCAGCGGCTGATAAACCACCTTGGCCGCCGCCGGCTGAAAGGCGATTCCGACCTTGCGCGGGGACGCTTTCATCCAGCCTTTGAGGTGTTTGCTGGCGTATTGAATGCCGTGCAGGCTCGGCATCAGCTCGGCGAGCAGGGTTTCATCGGCGCTACGGTTGCTGAAATCCTGGCTGATCGCGTCGATCAAGGCCTGACGCTCGTCACTCAACAGATCACGCAATGCCTTGAGCCATTGCTGGCGTTGCGCGGCCGGCGGCATCGGGTGGGCCGCGTAGGCCTGGCGCTGGGCGGCAAACAGAGCGTGTAGCTCACTCAATGGCTGTTGAGAGTTTTGCAGGTAGGCAATGTCGGCGGGCATGGTAGCTCCGGTTTTTTTTAGAATGAGGAAGTTTTTAGAGTCTATGCTCTAGAAAGTCAAATGACATCCTCGGGAAGCGATGATTTATCCGCCAGCGGATAGGTCGTAAGATGCCCGGCAACGCACAGAAGAATTAAAGCTCAAGCCATGGCCCCACGAATAAAAACCAGCGAGCGCATCGTGCAGAACAGCCTGGAGCTGTTCAATCAACAGGGTGAACGCAGCATCAGTACCAACCATATCGCTGCGCATATGGAGATTTCTCCGGGCAACCTGTACTACCACTTCCCCAACAAGCAGGCGATCATCGCCGTGTTGTTCAGTGAGTACGAAGCCCTGGTAGAGAGCTTCCTGCGCCCACCTCAGGGCCGCGCCGCGACCGTTGAAGACAAGCGTTTCTACTTGCAGGAACTGCTGTCCGCCATGTGGCGCTACCGGTTTTTGCACCGTGACCTCGAGCACTTGCTCGACAACGATGTGGAACTGGCTGCCCGCTACCGGCGTTTTTCGCAACGTTGCCTGATCCAGGGCACGGCGATTTACGCAGGCTTCGTCGACGCCGGGATCCTGTGCATGGACAAGGTCCAGATCGAGTCCCTGACGCTCAACGCCTGGATTATCCTCACGTCCTGGGTGCGCTTTCTGTGCACCACACGGGAAAATTCCAACCATCTCAGCGAGCAAGCCATTAAACGTGGCGTGTATCAGGTGCTGGTGCTGGAAGCAGGATTTGTCACGGAGCAAGCGCGCGAGGCGGTCAATGCCTTGTTCGAGGAGTTTTACGTACCGCTGGCCCAGGCTCTGGAAGAAGTGCAGTAGGATCGACAAAGACTTAACCACAGGAGCCCGCTATGCCCATTGCGCAACTGATCAGCCCGAACGCCCTGGACCAGAAAAAAGGTCGGGCCGGGTTGGTGATTCTGGATTGTCGTTTTGCCCTCGAAGACCCGGATTACGGCCAGCGCAGCTATGCCCTGGGGCATATCGAGGGTGCCTCGTTTGCGGACCTCGAACGTGACTTCAGCGGACCCGTAGTCAAGGGTGTCACCGGTCGCCATCCATTGCCGACGCCGCACCACTTGATTCAGCGTTTGCAGGATTGGGGTATCAATAACGACAGCGAAATCGTTTTGTATGACGACGGCCCCGGCATGTATGCCGCCCGGGCCTGGTGGTTGCTGGCGTGGCTGGGCAAGCGCGACGGCGTGTTCATTCTCGACGGTGGCCTCAAGGCCTGGCACGCGGCGGGTTTACCGCTGAGCCTGGATCCTCCGGCAATCAGCCGTGGCTCCTTCACCGGCGCGCCGGACCACACCTTGTTAGTGAGTGCCGAAAAACTGCAACAGCGCCTCGGTCAGCCGACCCTGACCTTGCTCGACGCCCGGGGCCTGCCGCGTTTTCGTGGTGAGGTCGAGCCGATTGACCCGGTCGCCGGGCACATTCCCGGCGCGCAATGCGCGGCCTTTACCGACAACCTGGATGCCGACGGGCGTTTCCTTCCCGCCGATCAGCTCAAGCAGCGCTTTGCCGCGAAACTGGGTGATCGTTCGCCGACCGAACTGGTGGCGTATTGCGGCTCGGGCGTGACGGCGTGCCATAACCTGTTTGCGTTGTGCCTGGCCGGTTATCCGTTGGGTTCGCTGTATGCCGGGTCGTGGAGCGAGTGGATCACCGATCCGGCGCGGGGCGTCGCTACTGGCGACTAATCGCCAATCCCCTGTGGGTATTGGGGCTTTGAGACTCAAAGCAGTCGGGCGCTGCGATAAGCCCCCGGTCCCACGCCATAAACCTTCTTGAACTGCCGGCTCAGATGACTCTGGTCGGCAAAGCCGAGCCGGGTGGCAACCTCCAGTGGCAGGCAGCCTTCCTGTAATAACGCACGGGCCTGGGCGATACGCTGCTGCATCAGCCAGGCGTGCGGCGGCATGCCGGTGGCGTAGCGAAACACTCGGGCGAAGTGGAAGGGCGAAAGGTTCACCGCAGCGGCCAGTTCTTCCAGGGAGGGTGGTGCAGCGAGCTGCGCGTGCAGCAGTTCCTTGGCCTGGGCGATGGCCCGATGTTCCTGTCCAGGTTGACCGGGCGTTGCTACTGCGGCGTGACGTTGCAGCAACGACAGCATCATTTCCCGCCATGCGGTCTGCTGTTGCAGCGCACTGGCAGGGCTCTCCAGCAAACGGTGCAGTTGGCAGAGGCCACTCACCAGATCCGGGTCGCGATACAGCGTCGCACCAAAGGCTGGCAAGTCGTGGTCAGGCAGCTCAAGTTCGCCCAGCAACGAAAGGATTTGCTGATTGTCGGGATAGAACGCCCGGTACAACCAACCGTTGTCCGTGCCTTTGTGGCCAGTGTGCAATTCGTCTGGATTGATCACCACCAACGTCCCGCTGCCAGCCAGATGTTCGGCGCCACGATAGCGGTAGCGTTGAGCGCCGGCCATGATGATGCCGATGACGAAACCGTCGTGTACGTGAGGGACGAAGCGCTGTTCGATGTAGCGCGCGGACAACAGCTCGACGCCGGCCAACGGTGCCGTTTGCCAGAAGTGGATCGACTCGCCCGGATTCGCCTCCATGACCTTACTCGCGACCTGTGTTGGCCAACCAACGCGGGATGCGCCGTTCCAGGTAGTAGCCGGGGTTGCGGAACGTGCCGTCGACAAAGCCGACATGCCCGCCCTTGGCCTGCAATTCGAACTGCGTGCAGTCCGATAGCTCGCTGGCGTGCGGCAGGCTGTGGAGAAACACGAAAGGATCGTCAGCCGCTTGAATGATCAGGGTCGGCGTGCGGATCTCGCCGAGAAAGTAACGGCTGGAGGCGCGACGATAATAGTCATGCGCGTCCTTGAAACCGTTCAGTGGCGCGGTCACCCGGCCATCGAAATCCCAGAACGTGCGCAAGTTCTCCAGTGAGCCGAGTCTGGCCAGGGTCTCCAGGCCCTCGTGGTGGCCGTCGTGCAGGAACTTCTGTTGCTTGGTCTTGATGTAGGCGAGCATTTCGCGCATGAAGTGCGCTTGATAGATCCTCGAAAATCCCTGACCGATGCGGTCGGCGCATTGGTCCAGGCGAAAGGGTACCGAGACCGCCACCGCGCCCTGCAACTGACTGCCACTGCCGGTTTCACCCAGGTGCTTGAGCAGCACATTGCCGCCCAGCGAATAGCCGACCGCGTACAGCGGCGCCGACGGGCGGGTGGCGCGCAGGTGGTTGATCGCCGCCGCGAGGTCTTCGCTGGCGCCGGAATGATAGCTGCGCGGCAACAGATTCGGTTCGCCCGAACAGCCGCGCCAGTTCAGCGCCACGCTGGCCCAGCCTTGGGCGAACAGGGCTTTTTGCAGGCCGGCGACATACGGTGAGTTCGAAGAACCGGTCAATCCATGCAACACCAGCACCAGAGGTGCATTGGCGCTGTGCGGCCCGTGCCAGTCGAGATCGAGGAAGTCGCCATCGTCGAGCCACAGACGTTCGCGTTGTCGATCCAGATGAGTGGTTTTGCGCCACAGCGGTCCCCACAAGGTTTGCAGATGCGGGTTGCCGAGGCCGAAGGCAGGGATGAAACGATCAGGCGGTGTAGGCACGGTTGTTCTCGATGCAGCGGCGCGTGCCAGAGATTGTTAACCCCAGGCACGCGCCTTGTTCAGGCCGGTGGATTAACCGGCGATCTCTGCCATACGGTGCCACAACGCGTAGTAGACCCGCCCGGACTTTTGCTCCCGGTGCAGGCGCCAGCCCCCTGGCAGACCGAGGGTCGATGGCGCGGTCTCACTTTCAGTGTAGATCCACGCGTCGTCGGCGAGCCATTGGCGTTCTTCAAGTAATGTGCAAACGGCGGGCAACAGGTTCTGGTTGAACGGTGGGTCGAGGAACACCAGGTCGTAGGCGATCGCTGGCTGGGTTTCCAGGTAACGCAAGGCATCGGCGGTTTGCACCTGGCCGACGGTGCAACGCAGCGTTCCCAAATGTTCTTTCAGGCTGGAAACCGCCAGGCTGCTGGCGTCCAGCGCCTGGCCCATGGCGGCGCCACGGGACAGCGCTTCGAGAAACAGCGCGCCGCTGCCGGCAAACGGATCGAGAACCTTGGCCCCGGCAACGTACGGTGCGAGCCAGTTGAACAGGGTTTCACGCACGCGGTCGGGCGTCGGGCGCAAGCCTGGCGCGTCCGGGAAACTCAGGCGACGGCTGCGCCACTCGCCGCCGATGATGCGCAATTGGTTCACGCCGTTATGCACGTTATGAACAGGTTTTTTAGGACGCGATGGACTGGCCATTAATGCTCCGGAACCCCGAGCGGCTGCTCGGATGGTTTGTCAGTTGGGGCCGGTAACGGCTTTTGCGGCACGGTCGGACCAGCAGAAACGATGACCATTTTGTCCGTGCTCAGGTGTTTGTTCATTGCCGCGGTGACCTGCTCGACCGTCAGGCTTTGCGACTGCCGCATGAAGTCTTCAAGGTAACTCAGCGGCAAGTTATAAAAGCCCATGGCGCCCAGTTGGCCGACGATATCGGCGTTGCTGGCGTTGGACAGCGGGAAGCTGCCGGCCAGTTCACGTTTGGCGTCGTCGAGTTCTTTCTGGGTCGGGCCGGTTTTCAAGTAGTCGGCGAGCACGTCCTGCACCAGTTTGAGCGTGCCTTCGCTCATTTCGGCGCGGGTTTGCAGGTTGATCATGAACGGGCCACGGACCTGCATCGGGGTGAAACCGGAATAAACGCCGTAGGTCAGGCCGCGTTTTTCACGTACTTCGCTCATCAGTCGGGTGCCGAAGCCACCGCCGCCGAGGATCTGGTTGCCCAAGGAGACGGCCGCATAGTCCGAATCGTCACGGTCGATGCCCAGTTGCGCGAGCATCAGGTTGGTTTGCTTGGACGGAAACTCGATGTGCCCGATGCTGGCTTTTGGTTCGGCCGGTTGTTCGATTTTCGCCAGCGCCGGGCCTTTTGGCAGTGCGACGGAAATCTGTTCGGCAATCGCTTCGGCTTCGCTGCGCGACAAGTCGCCCACCAGTGCAATCACCACGTTGCCCGCGGCATAGGCTTTCTCGTGGAAGGCCCGCAATTGCGCCACGGTAATCGGCGGCACACTTTGCGCATTGCCGTCGCTTGAGTGTGCGTAAGGGTGGTCGCCATACAGGCGCTTCATCAGCTCAAGGCTCGCCAGTTTGCCGGGGTTCTGCTTCTGGTATTCGAAGCCGGCGAGCAACTGGTTCTTGATGCGTGCCAATGAGTCGGTCGGGAACGTCGGTTTGCCGACCACTTCAGCGAACAGTTTCAGCGCCGGCTCGCGTTTATCCACAGCACTCAGGCTGCGCAATGTGGCGACGGCCATGTCTTTGTAGGCGCCGTTGCCGAAGTTTGCGCCAAGGCCTTCGAAGCCTTCAGCGATCTTGCCGACATCTTTGCCGGCGATACCTTCGTTGAGCATGGCATTGGTCAGCACCGCCAGACCTGGTTTATCACCGTCCTGACTGCTGCCGGCAGCGAAGATCAGGCGCATGTCGAACATCGGCAGTTCCGGGGCTGCAACGAACAGCACCTTGGAGCCTTCAGCGGTTTTCCAGGTTTGCACGTCCAGTGTGCGGTGGCTCGGCGCTTTACTGTCGAGTTCGGCCAGTGATTGCAGCTTTTTGCTGGCCTTGGCCTGGTCGAGGGCTTCGCTGGCATTGGTCTCGGTCGAACGGCTGAGGTAGAAACCGAACGCGGCGACCAGTGCGACGAGTAACAGGCCGATCAGGGCCAGACGTGGTTTTTTACTCTCACTCATGAGCGGTTTCCTCGGGCAGTGGCAGTACATGCGCAACGCTGAGACGTTCGCGAGTGAAATAGGTGCGGGCGGCTTTCTGGATGTCTTCCGGTGTCACGCTTTGCAGCTCGGCGAGTTCGGTGTCCATCAACTTCCACGACAGACCGACGGTTTCCAGCTGACCAATGGCAGTGGCCTGGCTGGTGATCGAGTCACGCTCGTAGACCAGGCCGGCGATCACTTGTGCGCGTACACGTTCAACTTCATCAACTGAAGGCGCGGTGGTTTTCAGCTGTTCGAGCAGTTTCCACAGGCCGGCTTCGACTTGGGCCATGGTTTTGTGTTTCTGGGTGTTCGGCGTGGCTGACAAAGTAAACAGGCTGTCACCGCGGGTGTAGGCGTCGTAGCTCGATGAACCACCGGAGACCAGTTCTTCGCCGCGCTCCAGTTGCGCCGAGATGCGCGCGCTGTAGCCGCCATCAAGCAATGCCGCGATCAACCGCAGGGCATTGACCGAGCGCTTGTCTTGCGCAGTGGCGATGCTCGGCACGTTGAAGGCCAGCATCAGGCTCGGCAATTGTGTCTGTACGTGCAGGGTGATCTGGCGCTCGCCGGGCTCGGCCAGTTCCAGCGGAATCTTCGCTGGCGGCACGTCGCGCTTCGGGATCGGTCCGAAGTAGCGCTGGGCCAGGGCTTTGACTTCGTCCGGGGTTACGTCACCGACCACCACCAGCGTGGCGTTGTTCGGCACGTACCAGGATTTATACCAGTGGCGCAGTTCTTCGACCTTCATGCGATCCAGGTCAGCCATCCAGCCGATGGTCGGCGTGTGGTAGCCGCTGGCCGGGTAGGCCATGGCCTTGAAGCGCTCGTAAGCCTTGGCCATCGGCTTGTCGTCGGTGCGCATGCGGCGCTCTTCCTTGATCACTTCGATCTCGCGGCTGAACTCGTCGGCCGGCAGGCGCAGGTTGGCCATGCGGTCGGCTTCCAGTTCAAAGGCTACGCCCAGGCGATCACGCGCCAGCACCTGGTAATACGCGGTGTAGTCGTCGCTGGTGAAGGCGTTCTCTTCGGCACCGAGGTCGCGCAGGATCAACGACGCTTCGCCGGGGCCGACTTTCTCGCTGCCCTTGAACATCATGTGTTCCAGGGCGTGGGACAAACCGGTCTGGCCCGGGGTTTCGTAGCTGGAGCCAACCTTGTACCAGATCTGGGAAACGACGACGGGGGCACGATGATCCTCGCGCACGACGACCTTGAGGCCGTTGTCGAGGGTGAATTCGTGGGTCGGTTGGGGGGCGGCAGCCAAAGCTGAAAGGGGCAGACAAACTGTGCTGAGCAGCAGGCCTGCAGCGCGGCGGGCTAGAGCATTCATTCGTTTTTAAACCTGTTGGGCTGCCCGCTAGGTCTTAGCGTCAGCGGGCTAGAGGGTGCTAGGATACTGATCCGTTTTACTGGCGGCCACGCCTATCAGGCTTTTGTGCTTGATCAGGCTGTATGGGTTCACGGCGGAAAGCCTCTGTTTATCAGCTAAACTCCGCTTTTTCGCCGATTTTGCCAGTTCAGTCCTTCGTAAAATCGATCCTTGAGGTGCTGTTGAGCACTTCGACAAAATGTTGCGCGTGAACAAGCTGGGTGAAACGCAGTCTGTTCTGCATCGAATATTTATTTGCCGAGGCGCCATTGGCGCGTCGCTACCGTGAGATAGCCGTCCTCCATGTTTGGTTCCAACGACGACAAGAAGACCCCAGCTGCGGCTGGCGAGAAGAAAAGCCTGTTCGGATGGCTGCGCAAAAAGCCGCAGGCACCCGCCGTCGAACAGCCACAGCCACTTCCAGAGGTTGCGCCTGAGCCGGTAATAGAAGCAGCGCCCGTTGCGCAAGCACCGGCTGCTGCCGTATTGCCGATAGCCGAGCCGGTAGTGCAGCCGGTTGTCGAGCCTGCGCCAGTGGCTGAAGTACCGCGCGCGCCGGAAGTTGTACACAAGCCGTGGTTGACGTTGCCGGTGGCTGAAGAGCCGGTGGCCCTGGTCGAAAACGAGCTGGCGCCGCATATCACGCCACCGATTCCTGCGCCGACAGTAGTCCAGCAAGCGGTAGAGCTGCTGGTGGTTGAACCGGTCCCGGTCATCGATCCGACGGCTGAACAACTGATAGTTGATGAGCCTGATCTGCCTCAGCCGGTGATTGCCGCATTCGTGGCACCAGAACGTGCTCCAGAACCTGTACCCGCCCCAGTGCCGGCACCCGTTGTCGCGGCACCGGTAACAGCGCCAGCGCCGGTTGCACCGGTTGCGGCTCCGGCTCCGGTCGCGGCCGAACCGGTTCGCACCGAAGAAACCAAAGCCGGCTTCTTTGCCCGCCTCAAGCAAGGCCTGTCGAAAACCAGCGCGAGCATCGGCGAGGGCATGGCCAGCCTGTTCCTCGGCAAGAAGATCATCGATGACGAACTGCTCGAAGACATCGAAACCCGCCTGCTGACCGCTGACGTGGGTGTCGAAGCGACATCGGTGATCATCCAGAGCCTGACCCAGAAGGTCGCGCGCAAGCAGTTGGCCGACGCCGATGCACTGTACAAATCCTTGCAGGCCGAGCTTGCCAACATGCTCAAGCCTGTCGAGCAGCCGCTGAAAATTACCTCGCAGAACAAACCGTTCGTGATTCTGGTGGTCGGCGTCAACGGCGCCGGCAAAACCACCACCATCGGTAAGTTGGCGAAGAAGCTGCAGCTTGAAGGCAAGAAAGTCATGCTTGCAGCCGGTGATACCTTCCGTGCCGCGGCGGTCGAGCAATTGCAGGTTTGGGGCGAACGCAACAAGATCCCGGTGATCGCCCAGCACACCGGCGCCGACTCGGCTTCGGTTATCTTCGATGCGGTACAGGCCGCCAAGGCCCGTGGCATTGATGTGCTGATCGCCGATACCGCCGGTCGCCTGCACACCAAAGACAACCTGATGGAAGAACTGAAAAAGGTTCGCCGGGTGATCAGCAAACTCGACGCCGATGCGCCGCATGAGGTGCTGCTGGTGCTCGACGCTGGTACTGGCCAGAACGCCATTAGCCAGGCCAAACAATTCAACCAGACAGTCGAACTGACCGGCCTGGCCTTGACCAAACTCGATGGCACGGCCAAGGGCGGGGTGATTTTCGCCCTGGCCAAGCAGTTTGGTCTGCCGATTCGCTACATCGGTGTCGGCGAAGGCATCGATGACTTGCGTACCTTTGAAGCAGAACCCTTTGTCCAGGCACTATTTGCCGAGCGGGAGCGTTCATGATTCGTTTCGAACAGGTCGGTAAGCGCTATCCGAACGGTCACGTCGGCTTGCATGAGCTGAGCTTTCGAGTCCGTCGGGGCGAGTTCTTGTTTGTCACCGGCCACTCCGGCGCCGGTAAAAGTACCCTGCTGCGGCTGTTACTCGCGATGGAGCGTCCGACCACTGGCAAACTGCTGCTGGCCGGGCAGGACCTGGCGACCATCAGCAACGCGCAGATCCCGTACCTGCGCCGGCAGATTGGCGTGGTGTTCCAGAACCACCAGTTGTTGTTCGATCGTACGGTGTTCAACAACGTCGCCTTGCCGTTGCAGATTCTCGGCTTGTCCAAGGCTGAAATCGCCAAGCGCGTGGATTCGGCCCTGGAGCGCGTTGCACTCTCGGACAAGACCGACCTCTATCCGGGTGATCTGTCCACCGGTCAGCAACAGCGTGTCGGCATTGCCCGCGCCATCGTCCATCGCCCGGCCTTGCTGCTGGCGGACGAACCGACCGGTAACCTCGACCCGCGTCTGGCGGCAGAAATCATGGGCGTCTTCGAAGACATCAACCGTCTGGGTACCAGCGTGCTGATCGCCAGCCACGATTTGGCGCTGATCGCCCGCATGCGTCATCGCATGCTGACCTTGCAACGTGGCCGATTGATCGGCGACGGGGAGGCCGGGGTATGAGTGCAACACGCAGTCCGAAGGTTTCCGAGCGCGTGGCCCCGAAGGCCGCCGATCCGCAACCACAGAAGAAAAAGCGCGATGAAGACGATGGTCCGGACTTCAGCACCTTGCTGCGCGCCTGGATCGAAAGTCACCGCGCCAGTTTGCTGGACAGCCTGCGGCGTCTGGGCAAGCAGCCCATCGGCAGCTTCTTCACCTGTCTGGTGATGGCGGTTGCCCTGAGTTTGCCGATGGGCTTGTCGTTGCTGCTGAACAACGTCGAACGTCTGGGTGGTTCCTGGCAGCGTGCGGCGCAGATCTCGCTTTACTTGCAGATCGATGCCAGCGCCAACGAAGGCGAGCAACTGCGCGAGCAGATCAAGGGCATGCCGGGTGTAGCTGATGCCGAATACATCAGTCGCGAGCAGGCGCTGGAAGAGTTCCAGCAGCAGTCCGGTCTGGGCGAGGCACTCAAGGAGCTGCCGCAGAACCCGTTGCCTGGCGTGGTGCTGGTTACTCCGAATGAAGTCGACAAGGCGACCCTTGAAGCATTAAGACAAAAACTTTCCGAGTTGCCGAAGGTACAACAGGCGCAACTTGATCTAGTCTGGGTCGAGCGTTTGGCGGCCATCCTCAAGCTGGGCGAGCGGTTTGTCTTCGGCCTGACCGTGTTGCTGGTTTCTGCATTACTTTTGGTGATAGGCAATACCATTCGTCTTCATATTGAAAACCGCCGCACAGAGATAGAAGTGATTAAACTCGTCGGCGGCACTGACAGCTATGTGCGTAGGCCCTTTCTGTACATGGGTGCGCTATATGGCTTCGGTGCGGGGATTCTTTCCTGGGGTGTTCTGGCGTTTGGCCTGAATTGGCTGAACGACGCAGTGGTTGGGCTGGCCGGCTTGTATGGCAGTAATTTCGCGTTGTCCGGGGTACCGGTTGCCGATGGTCTGTCACTCTTGCTAGGCGCAGTGCTGTTGGGGTATATCGGTGCATGGATTGCGGTAGCGCGCCATTTGAGAGAGCTCGCACCGAAGTAGAGTCTTATTGCTTGTATGACCTTTCAGCGTATAGGGGAACTTGTCCTTCGGTTCCCGGTCAACTTTTCGCAGTGCTGAACTGCACGAGTTATGTGAGTCGGAGGTTTTTTCGTATGACCACTTCTTTGCAACCTGCGTATGCTCTGGTCCCAGGCGCGAACCTGGAGGCTTATGTGCACACGGTGAACAGCATTCCATTGCTGACACCGGAGCAGGAGCGTGAACTGGCCGAGAGTCTCTACTATGAGCAGGATTTGGGGGCGGCTCGGCAGATGGTGCTCGCCCACCTGCGTTTTGTTGTACATATTGCCCGTAGCTATTCCGGCTACGGCCTGGCCCAGGCTGACCTGATTCAGGAAGGCAACGTTGGCCTGATGAAAGCGGTCAAGCGTTTCAACCCGGAAATGGGCGTGCGTCTGGTGTCCTTTGCGGTGCACTGGATCAAGGCTGAAATCCACGAATTCATCCTGCGCAACTGGCGCATCGTCAAGGTCGCCACGACCAAGGCCCAGCGCAAACTGTTCTTCAACCTGCGCAGCCAGAAGAAGCGTCTGGCATGGCTGAACAACGAGGAAGTCCATCGCGTAGCTGAAAGCCTCGGTGTAGAGCCGCGGGAAGTTCGCGAGATGGAAAGCCGCCTGACCGGCCATGACATGGCCTTCGACCCGGCCGCCGAAGCGGACGACGACAGCGCTTTCCAGTCGCCGGCCAACTATCTGGAAGACCACCGGTACGACCCGGCCCGTCAACTGGAAGATGCCGACTGGACCGACAACTCCACCCACAACCTGCACGAAGCGCTGGAAGTGCTGGACGACCGCAGCCGCGACATCCTCTACCAGCGTTGGCTGGCAGAAGAAAAAGCCACGCTGCACGACCTGGCGCAGAAGTACAACGTGTCGGCCGAGCGTATTCGTCAGCTTGAGAAGAGCGCGATGAACAAGCTCAAGCTGTCGATTGCTGCTTAAGCGGTAACGCAATAAAAAACGCCCCGATCAATGATCGGGGCGTTTTTGTTTGTGCCTGCTTTCGTAGGAGCAAGGCTTGCCCGCGATAGGTGTGACGCGGAGTCACTGGCCGACCGCGTTATCGTTCATCGCGGGCAAGCCTTGCTCCTACAGGGTTTGGTGTTGAATCACTGGGCCCACGGTGCCCGGCGCGAAGCGTTGAGTCCGGTCAGGTAGCTATCCCCGCCCAACTGGCTCATCTGCTGCCGAATCCAGCTCGCGCGTCGCAATACATAAGGGCTCGGATGGCCGGCGCTCCAGGCTCGCGGGTTTGGCAGTACGGCGGCCAGCAAACTGGCTTGTTGACGGCTCAGCGACCGGGCGCTCACGCCAAAGTGATGCCGGGCAGCCGCTTCGGCGCCAAACACGCCGTCATCCCATTCCACGCTGTTGAGGTACACCTCAAGAATCCGCTGCTTGGGCCAGAACACTTCGATCAGCCCGGTAAACCAGGCTTCCAGTCCTTTGCGCAGCCAGCTGCGGCCGGACCAGAGGAACAGGTTCTTCGAGACTTGCTGGCTCAAGGTGCTGGCGCCGCGGATCGAGCCGCCGAGTTCGTTGTGGGCCAGCGCGGCCTGGATCGCGCCGAAGTCAAAACCCCAGTGCTCGGGGAATTTCTGGTCTTCGCCGGCCATCACCGCGACCTTCAGGTCATCGGAAATGTTTTCCCACGGCTGCCAGTTGCGCTGCACGTCGATAGGCTCGCCATCGACCCAGGATTCGATCTTGCGCTCGACCATCAGCGCCGTCCCTGGAGGCGGAACGACGCGAAACAACAGCACCAGCAACACGCTGCCACCGGCGAACCAGAGCAGGGCTTTTGTGAAACGGCGGAACAATAAACGCAGCATAGAGATGGCTTGGCCGAACCCGTCGAGCGGGCCATTATACAGACCCTGCCCGATGATTCTGACTGGAGTTCCTCATGCTGCGTGGCTTTCTGATGCTGGCCGCTTTTTTCGGTTTCACCGGCGTGGGCCTGGGCGCATTTGCCGCCCATGGCCTGAAAGCCCGCCTGAGTGCCGAATACCTGGCGATTTTCCACACCGGCGTCACCTACCAACTGGTGCACACCCTGGCGCTGTTGGGCGTAGCACTGCTGGCCGTGCAGATTCCCGGGCGTTTGATCACCTGGGCCGGTGTATCATTTGCCCTCGGCATCCTGTTGTTTTCCGGCAGCCTGTACCTGCTGACCCTGACCGGCGTCAGCAAGCTGGGCATCGTGACACCGTTCGGTGGATTGGCATTCCTCGTGGGCTGGCTGTGCCTTGGGATAGCCGCCTGGCGCCTTAGCTGACTTAAGAGTCCGTTTCAAGACGAATGGCTTGGGTCGACCTGACTGATCGGGCTAGAATGCTGGCCCCTAAAAATGATGGCGGCATCCGGCATGCGCATTCAGTTGAACGGCGAATCCCTTGAACTGCCCGACGGCGAAACCGTCGCGGCCCTGCTGACCCGTCTGGAACTGACCGGACGCCGGGTCGCGGTCGAACTCAATCTGGATATCGTCCCGCGCAGCCAGCATGCTGAAACAACGCTGAACGACGGTGACTCGGTCGAAGTCGTTCACGCCATCGGCGGCGGCTAGAGCGCAAACACTGTGAAAACTACTGCGCTCGGTAATCCAGCGCTAAAAACAGGCTCGGAATGCTCATTTACAACCCGTAGACTCCGCTTCCTCGCCTGTTTTTGCCTTGTCTTCCCTTCGCTCGCTACGTTTTCACAGCGTTTGCCAAATATAGAATTCTGCAAGAACCTCACCCCAACAGAGGATTTCCGATGAGCAACGTACGCAGCGACAAGCCTTTCGTCCTGGCCGGTCGTACTTACCAGTCGCGTTTGCTGGTAGGTACCGGCAAGTACCGCGACATGGAAGAAACCCGCCTGGCCATCGAAGCCTCGGGTGCCGAGATCGTCACCTTCGCCGTGCGCCGCACCAACCTCGGCCAGAACCCGGGCGAACCGAACCTGCTCGAAGTCCTGTCGCCGGATCGCTACACCTTCCTGCCGAACACTGCCGGGTGCTTCGACGCTACCGAGGCTGTGCGCACATGCCGCCTGGCCCGTGAACTGCTCGGCGGCCACAACCTGGTGAAGCTGGAAGTGTTGGCGGACCAGAAAACCCTGTTCCCTAACGTGATCGAAACCCTCAAGGCCGCCGAAGTGCTGGTCAAGGAAGGTTTCGACGTGATGGTCTACACCAGCGATGACCCGATCATTGCCCGTCAACTGGCGGAAATCGGCTGCATCGCCGTCATGCCACTGGCCGGTCTGATCGGCACGGGCCTGGGGATCTGCAACCCGTACAACCTGCAGATCATCCTCGAAGAAGCCAAGATCCCGGTGTTGGTGGATGCTGGTGTCGGTACGGCATCCGACGCGACCATTGCCATGGAACTGGGTTGCGAAGCGGTGCTGATGAACTCGGCCATCGCCCACGCGCAGCAGCCGATCATGATGGCTGAAGCGATGAAACACGCCATTGTTGCAGGTCGTCTGGCGTACCTCGCCGGGCGCATGCCGAAAAAACTCTATGCCAGCGCTTCCTCGCCGCTGGATGGTCTGATCAAGTAAGAGCCATTGATGACTGAATCGAACGACACGCCTATCCAGACGGAAGCAGGCGAAGAGCGCCAACACCGCCGCATCAAGAGTTTCGTGATGCGCGCCGGGCGCATGACTGAAGGCCAGCAGCGCGGCCTGGACCAAGGCACGCCGCTGTTCGTCCTGCCGTTGGCCGACGCGCCGGTGGATTTTGACCAGGTGTTCGGTCGCTCGGCACCACGCTCGCTGGAAATCGGTTTCGGCATGGGCCATTCGCTGCTGGAAATGGCCGCGGCTTCGCCTGATCAGGACTTCATTGGCGTTGAAGTACACCGCCCAGGTGTCGGCGCGTTGCTCAATGGCGTGTTGACTCAAGGCCTGACCAACCTGCGGGTCTACGATTGCGATGCGATCGAAGTGCTCAACCGTTGCGTGGCCGATAACAGCCTCGATCGCCTGATGCTGTTTTTCCCGGACCCGTGGCACAAGAGCCGTCACCACAAGCGTCGTATCGTTCAGGCGTCGTTCGCGGAGCTGGTACGCAGCAAGTTGAAAGTCGGCGGTGTGCTGCACATGGCCACCGACTGGGAACCGTATGCCGAATACATGCTGGAAGTGATGAACGTCGCGCCGGGCTACCGAAACCTCGCCGAAGACGGCAAGTGCGTACCGCGTCCGGCCGAGCGCCCGATCACCAAATTCGAACGCCGCGGCGAACGTCTTGGGCACGGCGTGTGGGATTTGAAGTTCGAGAAACAGTCCTAAGCCTGTGGCGAGGGAGCTTGCTCCCGATGGACGGCGAAGCCGGCCCAAAATCGGCAGCCACGTTCTAACAGTAAGAACGTGTCAGCCGATTTACGACTGCTTCGCCCGAACGCGGACCGGCCGGCGGGAGCAAGCTCCCTCGCCACAAAAGCCGTCTGGTTCCTACAGGCTCAGCGGCGGTCGGCGACGACGCCGATCAGCACCAGCACCACCAACAACACCGGGGCCAGGCTGTAGTTGTTGAACTGGCTCAGGCCGCGAACAATCCATGGCGTGGCGTAGATCAGTGCGGCGCCGCTGCCGATCATGCACACCAGGGCCATCAGCGGGACGCGCAAGGCGCCAGCGATGCTGCCCAGGCGTTGATCGATCCAGCCTTTGATATCGGCGCCAAACAGCACCAGCAGGCAGCCCACCAGCGCCAGGGCGATTTCCGACAGGTTGCTACGGCTCCAGCGGGACACGGTGGCAAGCAGATCGAGTACCAAATCCATTCGATTTCCTTAAGTCAGAAAATTCTGCAGCAAGTCATTGAGGAACAGCTGTCCGCGCATCGTCGCCGCCAGACGTGACGGTTCGACCTGCAACAAGCCACTTTGTTCGGCCTCGCGTCGGCCTTGCGCAAGGCTTTCCAGCGTCAGGCCGGTGCGCTCCGGATATAGGCGCGCCTCGACACCTTCGGTCAGACGCAGGGCATTCATCAGGAACTCGAACGGCAGCTCTTCGTTGGTCAGGGCCTTCTCACCCGCTTGAAAGCTTTTTGCCGGGTTGAGGTAGTCCTTCGGCAGACGAGTCTTCCAGGTGCGGACAATGCGTCCGTCCGGATGGCTGAGCTTGCCGTGAGCCCCGGCGCCGATGCCGATGAAGTCGCCAAAACTCCAGTAATTGAGGTTATGCCGCGCCGGGCGACCAGGCTGGGCATAGGCCGACACTTCGTATTGGGCGTAACCGTGTTCGGCCAGCAGCGCCTGGCCAGCCTCCTGAATGTCCCACAAGGTGTCATCTTCCGGCAGGGTTGGCGGCTGATTCCAGAACACCGTGTTCGGCTCCAGCGTCAGCTGATACCAGGACAGATGAGTCGGTTTCAGCGCGATGGCCTGACGCAGGTCGTCCAGCGCATCCTCCAGGGACTGATCGGGCAAGCCGTGCATCAGGTCCAGGTTGAAGTTATCGAACCCGGCCTGTCGGGCCATGCCAGCCGCGCGAATCGCTTCATCGCCGTTGTGGATCCGGCCCAGGGCCTTGAGTTTCTCTTGCTGGAAGCTCTGGATGCCGATCGACAGGCGATTGATGCCCAAGGCACGGTAAGCGACGAATTTTTCCTGTTCGAAGGTCCCGGGGTTGGCTTCCAGGGTGATTTCGATATCGCCGGCAAACGGGATTCGCTGTTCCACACCTTTGAGCAAGCGGCCCAACGCTTGCGCGCTGAACAGGCTCGGTGTGCCGCCGCCGAAGAAGATCGAGCTCAGTTCACGGCCGTAAACCGCATGCAAGTCTTGATCGAGGTCAGCCAGCAGGGCATCGACATACTCTTCTTCCGGCAGCACGGGGCTTGCGGTGTGGGAGTTGAAGTCGCAATAAGGGCATTTGCGGACGCACCACGGAATGTGGATATACAGCGCCAGGGGCGGCAGCACTGGCAGGGCCGCCCGAGGCGATTGCGCGCCGCCGTGTATCAGCGGCGACGCGGACGAGTCGTGGGTCATTTCAGGCTCAGGCGTTGGCGCAGCAAATCCATTGCACGGGCGCGGTGGCTGAGCTGGTTTTTCTCGGCCGGGCTCAATTCTGCACTGGAGCATTCGCGCTCCGGCACCCAGAACAGCGGATCATAGCCAAAACCGTGTTTACCGCTGGCTTCGGTCAGGATGCGCCCGTGCCACAGGCCTTCGCAGAGAATCGGCAGCGGATCATCGGCGTGGCGTACCAGCGCCAGCACGCACACAAACTGCGCACCGCGTTCGGCTTCAGGGACGTCTTTCAGCACGTCGAGCAGCTTGGCGTTGTTCGCCGCGTCGCCCTGGCCGTCGGCATAGCGCGCCGAGTAGATACCCGGCGCACCGCCGAGGAAGTCCACCGCCAGCCCCGAATCATCGGCCAGTGCCGGCAAACCGGAAATGCGCGAGGCATTGCGGGCCTTGAGGATGGCGTTTTCGACGAACGACAGGCCGGTTTCTTCAGGCTCGACGCTGCTGAACTCGCCTATCGAGCGCAGGTGCACCGATTCGCCGAGCATGGCCTGGAGTTCTTTGAGTTTGCCGGCGTTATGGCTGGCCAACACGAGTTGCGAGAAATTGATCATTCGCCGGGGAAGAGCTCTTGGTTGAAATTGATGGTGTTGATTTTGTCGCCGGTTTGCACGTTGATTTCGAAAGTGCGGACTTCCTGCTGATCCACCGGGAACTGGGCGATGTAGTAGACGGCCCCGGTTTCGGTGATCTGTTTGAACTTCAGCGGGACGCTTTTACTGGTCAGGTCTTTCACCGTGCCACTGACCTGGGCGATCACCGGTTTGTTGGCCTTGATCACCGACACATTGATCACGCCCTGATTCTTGCTGCGGACCAGTTCGGCGTTTTTGGCAATATCCGGCGTCAGGTAGGTGGAATTGAAGGTGTTGTAGTGCACCGTCACGTCACCAAAGGTTTCCTGGCGCTCGCCTTTGATCGGTTCGGCGGCCATGGCGCTGACGCTCAGGCAGGCAGTTAATAGAAACAGGGCTAGACGACCCATGATCGCTCTCCTCGAAAAAACTCGTTAAACCGCTACCTGGTGATCCTGCAGGCCAGGACTGCTGACGCGGTAGATGCCAATCTCACCTAATAGATTAGGCCATAGCTTACTGGCCCACCCGTGTCGGTGTTGTTGATCGACGGCAAGCCGATCGATGACCTTGGCTTCACGTTCGCGGCACAGCGCCTCAAAGTCTGCGAAGGTGCAGAAGTGGATGTTCGGCGTGTTGTACCAGGTGTACGGCAAAAACTCCGAAACCGGCATCCGGCCCTTGCTTGCCAAGTACCAGCGGCAGCGCCAGTGACCGAAGTTGGGGAAGGTGATGATGCACTGGCGACCGACCCGCAGCATTTCGTCGAGGATCTTGTCCGGGTAATGCACGGCTTGCAGGGCCTGGGTCATCACCACGATGTCGAAACTGTTGCTGGCAAAGTTGCCCAGGCCCTTGTCCAGGTCCTGCTCGATGACGTTGATGCCCTTGGCCACGCATTCGGCGATGTTGTCCGCGTCGTTTTCCAGCCCATAGCCGGTCACTTGCTTGTTATCGCGCAGCCAGGTCAGCAGCTCGCCGTCGCCGCAACCGAGGTCGAGCACGCGGCTGCCGGCGGGGATCCATTCCTGGATGATTTCCAGATCGGCTCTCATGACTTCCTCAAAGCGAAATTCGGTTCATGTAATTGCGAAACGCCTGCAAGTAGCGCGGGATCGGAATCAGGAAGGCGTCGTGGCCTTGCGGAGCATCGATCTCCAGGTAGCAAACGTCTTTCTTGGCCGCCATCAACGCATCAACCAGTTCCCGCGAGCGGGCCGGGGAGAAGCGCCAGTCGGTGGTGAAGGACATCACGCAGAACTTGGCCTTGGCACCGGCGAAGGTTTTCGCCAGGTTATCGTCGAAGTTCGCTGCTGGATCGAAGTAGTCCAGCGCTTTGGTCATCAGCAGGTAGGTGTTGGCGTCAAAACGCCCGGAGAACTCCTCGCCCTGATAACGCAGGTAGCTTTCGACCTGGAACTCGACGCTGTGGAAGTCGTAGTTGAGCTTTTCACTCTTCAGGCCACGGCCGAATTTCTCGCCCATGGAATCGTCCGACAGGTAGGTGATGTGCCCGACCATCCGCGCGAGCATCAGCCCACGCTTGGGGATCACACCCGCTTCCTGGAACGAGCCACCATGGAAATCCGGATCGGTGAGGATCGCCTGACGCGCCACTTCGTTGAAGGCGATGTTCTGCGCCGACAGTTTCGGCGCCGAGGCAATGGCCAGGCAGTGGCGGATACGATCAGGGTAGGTAATGCTCCACTGTATCGCCTGCATGCCACCCAGGCTGCCACCGATCACCGCGGCCCACTGGTTGATGCCGATCCGGTCCGCCAGACGCGCCTGGCTGTGCACCCAGTCTTCCACGGTCAGCACCGGGAAGTCGGCACCAAACGGTTTGCCGGTGTCCGGGTTGGTGCTGCTCGGGCCGGTAGAGCCGTTGCAGCCGCCGAGGTTGTTCAGGCTGACCACGAAGAACTTGTTGGTGTCGATCGGTTTGCCCGGGCCGATACAGCTGTCCCACCAACCGGGTTTACGGTCTTCGGTACTGTGATAACCGGCAGCGTGATGGTGACCCGACAAAGCATGGCAAATCAGCACGGCGTTGCTCGCCGTGGCGTTCAACGTGCCGTAGGTTTCATAAATCAGGTCATAGGCTGGCAAGGAGCGGCCGCAGGCAAGGGCCAGGGGCTCGCTGAAGTGCGCCACTTGCGGCGTCACCAGACCAACAGAATCGGCGGGAAAGGCAGTTGGCATCGACCCTGCTCTCGTTGAAATGAGGCGTAAGTCTAATGAGCAGGGCCCCCAGCGGCAAGCAAAGGCCGGGCCTGATTTCATTCAGTTCTACCGAGGTGCTGCCATCGCGGGCAAGCCTTGCTCCTACAACGTTTGTGTCGGTCGCGGATTTGCGTACAACCCATGACCCGTAGGAGCAAAGCTTGCTCGCGATGAACGATGACGCGGTCAGCTTGCTGGACGCAGCAACCCCGGCAATTCCGGCAGCTTCTTCGGCGAGCTGATCCGAACCCGCTTCTGCCGGTTCAGCTCGCCGCTGATCAGGCTCACCTGGCTCTTGGACACGCCAAACGCCTTGGCCAGAAACGCCATCAGGTAGGCATTGGCCTTGCCTTCGACCGGCGGGGCGGTCAGGCGGATCTTCAGCCGATCGCCATGCAGCCCGCAGAAATCATCGCTGCGGGCCGCCGGTTGCAGGTGACAGTCGAGGATCAGGTCATCCCCGTCCCAGCGAAAGTAGCTCATCAGATGAGCCCGAGCAGCCCCTGCGGCATGAGGGCAAAGTACGCAAGGCGTGGGATCAGCCAGCTTTGCAGCAACTGGATCACGATAAACGCAAAGATCGGCGAGATATCGAGGCCACCCAGGTTCGGCACGATACGGCGGAATGGGGCGAGTACCGGTTCAGTAATCTGAGCGACCAGCTCTGCGCCCGGATTGTGGCTCCCCGGGGCGACCCAGGACAGAATCACGCTGATGATCATCGCGTAGAACAGAATATTCAAAAACAGCGAGAAGATGGCGATCAGTGCCCAAGGCACCAACAGCAGCGAGTCGACCAGGAAGCCTTTGAGCGCCAGGATGACGGCTATCAGCAGCATCTGCACGATCAGCGCCAGTACAAGAGACGACATGTCCAGCCCGAACATGCTTGGGATTACCCGGCGCAGAGGCTTGAGCAGCGGCTGAGTGGCTTTCACGATGAACTGGCAGAGCGGGTTGTAAAAGTTCGCCCGAACCAATTGCAGGATAAAACGCAGCAGCACGATCAGCAGGTACAGGCTGCCCAGGGTTTTGATGATGAAAATGGCAGCGTCATTGAGTCCGAGCATTATGGATTCCTTTGTAAGAGCTGATTAGCGACCCAGTTGCTCGGCCATCTCGGCTGAACGGTGGGCTGCGGCGCCGAGTGCTTTTTCGACCAGGGCTTCAAAGCCGCCGGCCTGGAAGGTCTTGATCGCGGCTTCGGTGGTGCCTGCTGGCGAGGTCACGCGACGGCGTAGCTCCGCAGCGTCGACGTCACTGGCAACGGCCATGTGCGCGGCGCCCAGCGCGGTTTGCAGGGTCAGCTGGGCAGCGATGTCCCGTGGCAGGCCAAGCTTCTCGCCTGCAGCGGTCATGGCTTCGATCAGCAGGAAGAAGTACGCAGGGCCCGAACCGGAAACGGCGGTGACCGCGTCCAGTTGCTGCTCTTCGTTCAGCCACAGGGCGATGCCAACGGCAGACAGCAGCTCCTGGGCCTGCTGACGCTGTTCGGCAGTCACTTGGGCCGTGGCGTACAAACCGCTCACGCCCTGACGCAGCAGCGCCGGGGTGTTGGGCATGCAACGCACGATCGGCTGAGCGCCAAGCCAGTTGTTCATGCTGGCGCAGGTGATCCCGGCGGCAATCGACACCACCAGTTGATTCGGCGCCAGGCTTGGGCGCAGTGCTTCACACACGGCTTTCATGGCCTGGGGTTTGACCGCCAGCACGACCACGTCTGCGCCTTGAATGGCGTCGGCGTTGTTGGCGAACGTTTCGATGCCGTGTTCGGCGGTTACCCGTGCGCGAGTTTCAGCGCCCGGGTCGCTGGCGCGGATCTGTGCAGCGTCCAGGCCTTTGGCACGCAGGCCGCCGATCAGGCTGGCGGCCATGTTTCCGGCACCGATAAAGGCAATTCGTGTCTTGCTCATGTCAGGTCCTTATAGAGAGGTAAGTCAGCCACGTTACGGCTGACCGTAGTCGCGGGCACCAAACAGGGCCGTACCGATACGAACCCAGGTGGCGCCCATGGCAATGGCCGACTCCAGGTCGTGGCTCATGCCCATGGAAAGTGTGTCGAGTGGCAGATTCAGGCTGGCTTGCAGGCTTTTGTTCAAGTCACGTACGGCTGCAAAGGCTGCGTCCTGAGCTGCGCGATCTTCAGTCGGCTCGGGAATTGCCATCAAACCGCGCAGTTTCAACCGCGGCAGCGCGCTGATAGCGCTGGCCAGTGCCGGCAGATCGGCCGGGGTGCAACCGGATTTACTGGCTTCACCGCTGACATTGACCTGAATGCAGATGTTCAAGGGTGGCAGCTCGGCCGGACGCTGTTCGGACAGGCGTTGTGCGATTTTCAAGCGATCCACGGAATGCACCCAGGCGAAGTTCTCGGCGATAGCACGCGTCTTGTTCGATTGAATGGGGCCGATGAAGTGCCAGATCAAGGGCAGGTCGGCCAACTCGAGCTGTTTGCCCAGGGCCTCCTGCAGATAGTTCTCGCCAAAGTCGTGCACGCCGGCGGCATAGGCTTCACGCACGGCGTCGCTGGGCTTGGTCTTGCTCACGGCCAGCAGGCGGACGCTGTGCTCGGCACGTTGCGCGGCTTGCTCCGCTGCGCGGATACGCGCAGCTACCTGCGCTATGTTGTCTGCTATCGTGGACATTCAAGGGACGCCGGCAGTCTGAGGTTCGCGGCATTCTACTGGAATTGGGGAGTGCTATGGATATCACTGAACTGCTGGCGTTCAGCGCCAAACAAGGGGCTTCCGACTTGCACCTGTCGGCGGGGCTGCCGCCGATGATCCGGGTCGATGGCGATGTGCGGCGGATCAACCTGCCGGCGCTGGATGACAAGCAGGTGCGCGAGCTGATCTACGCGATCATGAACGACAAGCAGCGGGTGGAGTTCGAGCAGGCGCTGGAGACCGACTTTTCCTTCGAGGCGCCGGGTGTGGCGCGCTTTCGGGTCAATGCGTTCAATCAGTACCGCGGCCCGGGCGCGGTGTTCCGGACCATCCCGTCGAAAATCCAGAGCATGGAAGATCTGGGCATGGGGAATGTGTTTCGCCGTATTGCCGAGGTCTCGCGCGGGCTGGTGCTGGTCACCGGGCCGACAGGTTCCGGTAAGTCGACCACCCAGGCGGCAATGATCGATTACCTGAATAACCACCGGCATCACCATATCCTCACCATCGAAGACCCTATCGAGTTCCTCCATGAATCACGCAAATGCCTGATCAATCAGCGTGAAGTGCACCGCGATACGCGCAGTTTCGCTACGGCGTTGCGTTCGGCATTGCGCGAGGACCCGGATGTGATTCTGGTAGGGGAAATGCGTGATCTGGAGACTATCCGCCTGGCGCTGACGGCGGCCGAGACCGGGCATCTGGTCTTTGGCACCCTGCACACCAACTCGGCGGCGAAAACCATCGATCGGGTGGTGGACGTCTTTCCGGGGGACGAGAAGTCGATGGTGCGTTCGATGCTCTCCGAGTCACTGCAGGCAGTGATTTCCCAGAGCCTCATCAAGAAAATCGGTGGTGGCCGGGTGGCGGCTCACGAAATCATGCTGGGCACCTCGGCAATCCGTAACCTGATCCGCGAAGACAAGATTGCACAGATGTACTCGTCGATTCAGACCGGGGGTTCGTTGGGAATGCAGACGCTGGATATGAGCTTGAAGGATCTGGTGAACAAAGGCCTGATCACTCGCGAGCATGCGCGGGAGAGGGCGCGGTCACCGGATAATTTTTGAAGGGGTTGAATGCAAACCTGTGGCGAGGGAGCTTGCTCCCGCTGGGGCGCGAAGCGGCCCCAAAAACCTGCGAGCGCTGCGCACTGGAGCGCCAGCCCGGTCGGGCGGGAGCAAGCTCCCTCGCCACAATGATCTTGCTTCGGATTAGCGCTGAGCTAGGCGCAGGGTTTTCGATTCTTTCGTTTCAACCCGCTTGGCAACCACGTAATGGCTTTCCCAGTACGGTTTCTTCAGGGTGTCGATGGTCACCGACTTGCCACGACGCGGTGCGTGGATGAAGCGGTCGTTGCCCAGGTAAATGGCGACGTGGTTGACCTTTCGGCTCTTGATATTGAAGAAAATCAGGTCGCCCGGCTTCAAGTCCTTGCGATCGACTTTCTGTCCGTGACCGGCGGCCATGGCGTTGGATGTGCGTGGCAGATCAGCCGCACCCACGCCATTGAAGGCGTATTTCACCAGCCCGCTGCAATCGAAGCCTTTACTTGGGCTACTGCCGCCCCAACGATAAGGAGTGCCAAGCACGTTTACTGCACGGCTCAGTACATTGCTGCTTTGTTTGGCTCCCATTGGCGGGACCGGTTTGCTGTCGGCCTTGCTCAGGTGAGTCAGACCTTTTACAGCGTGTTTGTTTTTGCTGGTGACGGCAGAAACATGAGATTTTGGGGTGTAACCATTAACGTTCGGAAGACGTTGCTCACGATTGGTGGCGTGGGCGGCCAGTGGCATTAATAGGCAAATGGTTAGCCATGTCTTGAAAAATGGACGCATTAGGCAAGGCTCTATGTAGGTAAGCGCGCAACTTTATAACAGCTTTTTTGTCCTTTCCGAGGCCGTTGGTCGATTCAACCCGGGGGTCAACTGCAGCAAAGAAGCGGCAAACGGACTCAATTGTCGGACAGAAGTCAGGTGTTACAAGGCTTTGACGGGAGACAAGGTAGCATTTGCCACACGTCGGTCGCCTGTAAAAAAGTCACAAAGAATTCAAGAATATTTATCTATCGAGGCAAATGAGGGAACCCATGAACACCTATCGTCAGGATGTTTCACACCAGGACACCCACAGTAAGGTGATCGGTTACCTGCTGTGGATTTTCGGTTTTACCGGCTCTCACCGTTTCTATTACGGTAAGCCGGTGACCGGTACGATCTGGTTTTTCACCTTCGGGTTGCTGGGCATTGGCTGGCTGATCGACCTGTTCCTGATCCCGGCGATGGACCGTGAAGCGGACCTGCGTTTTACCGCTGGTCCTATCGAGTACAACGTTGCCTGGATCCTGCTGACCTTCCTGGGCGTGTTTGGTCTGCACCGCATGTACCAAGGCAAGTGGCTGACGGGCCTGCTGTACCTGGTGACCGGCGGGTTGTTCTTTCTGGGGGTGCTGTATGACTTCTGGACATTGAATGACCAGATATCGGTGCGTAACGCGCAGAGCCGCTGAATATGTGGTGAGGGGGCAAGCCCCCTCGCCACAGGTGACGCGTTTTACGCCTGGTGGCTGATCCGTCCGTCCACCAGGGTGTAGCGCACCACGCCTGGCAGGCTATGGCCGAGGAACGGGCAGTTTTCGCCTTTCGACAGCCAGTGCTCACCGGCTACGGTGGAGGCGGCTGGATCGAACACCACCAGATCCGCCGGAGCGCCCACCGCCAGCTTGCCTACCGGCAGGCGCAGGGCATCGGCCGGACCAGCACTCAAGCGTGCCAGCAGCGTCGGCAGGTCGAGCAAACCGTCTTCTACCAGCGTCAGGGCCAGCGGCAGTAGCAGTTCAACGCTGCTGATGCCCGGCTCGGTCGCGCCGAACGGTGCCAGCTTGGCGTCGCGCTCGTGCGGCTGGTGATGGCTGGAGATGGCTTGAACCACCCCCGACTTCACGGCAGCGCGCAGGCCATCGCGGTCAGCGCGGGTGCGTAGCGGCGGCTGGACGTGGTACAGGCTGTTGAAGTCGATCAGCGCCTCGTCAGTGAGGATCAACTGATACAACGCCACATCGGCCGTCACTTTCATGCCCCGGGCCTGAGCCTGGGCAATCAATGCCACGCCGCGGGCGCTGGTGAGCTGGCTGAAGTGCGCACGTACGCCGGTTTGTTCGACCAGCAGCAGATCGCGGGCCAGGGCCACGGTTTCAGCGGTTTCGGGAATCCCCGGCAAGCCGAGGAAACTCGCGGTCGGGCCTTCGTGAGCCAGGCCACCTTCGGCGAGGTCATGATCCTGCGAATGGAAGATCACCGTCAGGTCGAACGTCGCCGCGTATTCCAGTGCCCGGCACAGGGTCCGGGTGTTGCGGAAACTCTCGAGGCCATTGCCGAATGCAATGCAGCCAGCATCGCGCAGGGCAATCAGTTCCGCCAGCTGTTCGCCGTCCAGCCCTTTGCTCAGGGCGCCAATCGGGAACACTTTGGCATTACCGGCTTCGCGGGCGCGGTCGAGGATCAGCTCAGCCACGGCGGAGGTGTCCAGCACCGGTTTGGTCCGTGGCGGGCAGCACAGGCTGGTGACGCCGCCGGCCGCAGCGGCGCGGGTTTCACTGGCAATCGTGCCTTTGCGGCTGTAACCCGGTTCGCGCAGGGCGACGTTCAGGTCGACGAGGCCGGGGGCGACCACCAGGCCTTTGGCCTCAAGGGTCTCGACAGCGACGAAACCGGCTGGAGCGGCGCCTATGGCGACTATCTTGCAGGCTTCAATGTGAATATCGGTGACTTGATCCAGGCCGCTGCTTGGATCGATGACGCGGGCGCCGAGAATGCTGAGCTTCACTGGGCCTTCTCCTGCTCGAATTGGCGCTGGGCAGTCTGCCCGCTCATGGCCATGGACAACACGGCCATACGAATGGCGATCCCGTAGGTCACCTGATTGAGAATCACCGAGTGCGGACCGTCGGCCACCGCCGATTCGATCTCCACGCCCCGGTTGATCGGGCCCGGGTGCATGACGATGGCATCCGGTTTGGCGCCGGCCAGGCGCGCAGTGGTCAGGCCGAACAGGCGATAGAACTCGCCCTCGCTCGGCAGCAGGCCGCCGGTCATGCGTTCACGCTGCAGGCGCAGCATGATCACCACGTCGACGTCCTTCAGGCCTTCGGTCATGTCGGTGTAGACCTTCACGCCGTACTGTTCGATACCGATCGGCAGCAGGGTTTTCGGCGCGATCACGCGGATGTCCGGGCAGCCGAGGGTTTTCAGCGCGAGCATGTTCGAGCGTGCAACCCGTGAGTGCAGGATGTCGCCGACGATGGCCACCGACAGGTTTTCAAAGCTGCCTTTGTGCCGACGGATGGTCAGCATGTCGAGCATACCCTGGGTCGGGTGGGCGTGACGGCCGTCACCACCGTTGATGATCGCCACCTGTGGGCAAACATGTTCGGCGATGAAGTGCGCGGCGCCAGAGTCGCCGTGGCGCACCACGAACATGTCGGCGGCCATGGCTTCAAGGTTGCGCAGGGTGTCGAGCAGGGTTTCCCCCTTGCTCGCCGACGACGTCGACACGTTCAGGGTGATCACGTCTGCCGACAGCCGCTGGGCTGCCAGTTCGAAGGTGGTACGGGTGCGGGTGGAGTTTTCGAAGAACACGTTGCACACGGTCTTGCCGCGCAGCAGCGGGACTTTCTTTACCGCCCGTGCGCCGACTTCAAGGAATGAGTCGGCGGTGTCGAGGATTTCCGTCAGCAGCTCGCGGCGCAGACCGTCGAGCGAGAGGAAGTGGCGCAGCTGGCCCTGATCATTGAGCTGCAGCGGGCGCTTGGTGTCTAAAGGCGTCATCGCAATGGACTCTTTAAAAGGGCGAATTAAAGGGCGAGGTCTTGCAGTTCGAGCTGCAGCGGGTCAGGGCCGGTCAGCTTGACCCGTTCGTGGGCCGCCAGCGACAGGGTGGCGCCCACCACGTCCGGGCGGATTGGCAGCTCGCCGGCATCCAGATCGAGCAAGCACACCAGGGTGATGCTGGCCGGACGGCCGTAGTCGAAGAGTTCGTTCATGGCGGCGCGGATCGTCCGACCGCTCATCAGCACGTCGTCGATCAACACCAGGTGCTGGCCTTCGATTTCGAACGGCAGTGCCGAAGGGCGAACCTGCGGATGCAGGCCGCTCTGGCTGAAGTCGTCGCGGTAGAAGGAAACGTCCAGGGTGCCCAGTGGCGCGTCGCTGCCTAGCTCTTCGAGCAAGGCCTGGGCGACCCACACGCCACCGGTGCGAATGCCGATGTAGCGCGGTTCGCTGATGCCACGGTGTTCAAGATGGGCCTTGAGACGGACCGCCATTTGGCTGATCAGTTCGGCGGGATTGGGCAGGCTCATGGTTGCTCCTTCATGGGCCCGAGCACGCTGCGTGCACAGTGCGGCTCGGGTTGTAGCGAAGAGAGGCACTGTGGCGCCTCTTCAGGATTCGGCTTTCAGGATTCGAACAGTGCAGTGTTTTCGTCGAGCCAGCCTTGCAGCAGCAGGGCGGCAGCGATGGCGTCGACCGGGTTGTCGCGGTAACTGCCTTTCTGCCCGCCCTGTGCCCGCCGTTCACCTTTGGCCTCAAAGGTGGTCAGACGTTCATCGTGGGTATAGAAGGGCAGGTTGTAGCGGCCATTCAGGCGGCGGGCGAATTTCTCGGCGCGCAAGCACATGTCACTGGGCGTGCCGTCCATGTTCAGCGGGAGGCCGACCACCACAGCGTCGGGTTTCCATTCCTTGATCAGGGCTTCGACCTGATTCCAGTCAGGAATGCCGTTTTGCGCCTTCAAGGTGCAGAGCTCGCGGGCCTGGCCGGTAATCACCTGGCCGACCGCGACGCCGATCTGTTTGGTGCCGTAGTCAAAACCCAGAATCAGACGCAGGGCCATCAGGCGTGTCCTGCCTGGCTGGTCAGCAGGCTGAGGTTGATGCCCAGGCGCTTGGCGGCTGCTTCCAGGCGCAATTCGCTGCTGGTGTTGAACAGGATGTCGGCATCGAACGGGCAGGTCAGCCAGGCATTGTCGGCCAGCTCGGTTTCCAGCTGCCCGGGTTCCCAACCGGCGTAGCCGAGGGCGATCAGGCTTTTGCTCGGGCCAATGCCATCGGCGATGGCAAACAGCACGTCCTGGGAGGTGGACAGCGCCAGGCCATCCAGTTCGACCGTTGCCTGATACGTCGAGCCGATCGGGTGCAGGACAAAACCGCGATCGGTCTGTACCGGGCCGCCAGTGAAAATCGGCACGTGCTGGCACAGTGGCGAGGGTTCGATGTCTGGGCGCAATTGCTCGAGAATGTCCGCCAGGCTCAGGTCTTGTGGGCGGTTGATGATCAACCCCATGGCACCATTGGCCGTGTGCTCGACGATGTAGGTCAAGGTGTGCGCAAAGTTCGGGTCGGCCATGTGAGGCATGGCGATCAGGAAGTGATGCTTGAGGTAGCTCGGGCTGACGTTCTTCATAGGCGCTAGTGTGGCGTTGGAGGGGCAAACTGACAAGCTGGGGATGCGCAGGAAATGCTGATTGGATTCACCGCAGGCCCCTGTGGCGAGGGAGCTTGCTCCCGCTCGGCCGGTCCGCGCTCGGGCGTAGCAGTCGCAATCCAGCTGGCGCGTTGTGCCCGATTGAATGGGGTTGCCGCTTTTGGGGCCGCTTCGCAGCCCAGCGGGAGCAAGCTCCCTCGCCACAGATGAGCGCCAGCGTCAGTTACTGGAGAGCTTGTCTCCGCGTGCAAATTTCCATGTGCGAATGATTTCCAGCCGGTCGATATCCGACAGGTCGCCGGTAAACGGCGCAAACGGTGCGGCCAGGCGGACGATGCGCTGTGCGGCTTGATCCAGCAGCGGCTGGCCGGAGGATTCCAGCACCAGCACTTCATACAGCGAGCCGTCGTGGTTGATCGAGACCATCAGTCGCAAGTTGCCATAGATCTGCTTGCGCCGGGCTTCTTCGGGGTAGTTCAAATTACCGATACGCTCGACCTTCTTGCGCCATTCGTCCTTATACCAGGCGCCCTTGTCGCGCATGGTCGAGGCGGCGCTCAGACGGTGGATACGCGGGCGCTTGGCATACAGCTGTTGTTCGTTGGCCAGTTCCGCTTCCAGGCTGGCAATGTCGCTGGACAGCTGCGAGCTGTCGAATGTCGGTGTCACGGCCTTGGGCGTCGGCTCGGCCTTGACCTCTTGTTTCTTGGCCACGGCTTTCTTTGGCGCGGGTGCGATAGTGGTCACGGCGGCTTTCGGCGCGGCTTCCTCTACCTGGGGTTTGACCGATGGCGGGGGCGAGACTTTTTGTACCTTGTTGTCCTGGAATGGTGCGATCTCGGTGGTCTTGGGGATCGCTTTTTTATCCAGGGTGCCGCTGCCTTGCTGGTTTTCCTGGGCGAGGAAATCGGCTTTTGCAGGCTTCTTTTCGCTTTTGAAGGTGGCGAGGGTGATTTCCAGGGTTCTGCTGATCTGCTTGGGTTCGACAAAGGTGAACCCGATGCCCAACAGCAAGGCCAGGTGAATCAGCGCCGCAAGAAACAGGGTAAAACCGAGGCGATCGGCCGGGCGCACGCCACGGTGGGCGAGTTCGGGAGGCAGATCGGACGGAAGTGTCATAACAAGAAAACCAACATCGCGTTTTTCACAGGCCGGGCATGATAACGCAATGTTGGTCGTAACTTGGGTGTTCTATATCAACGCGCTTTAAGCTTCTGATCGATGGCAGCCATCAGCATTTCGCCGATGTTCGTGCCAAAAGCGTTGTCGATCTCGCGAATACAGGTCGGACTGGTGACGTTGATTTCGGTCAGGTGCTCGCCGATTACGTCGAGGCCGACGAACAGCAAGCCCTTTTCACGCAGGGTCGGGCCGACCTGTGCGGCGATCCAGCGGTCCTTGTCGGTCAGCGGGCGTGCTTCGCCACGACCGCCGGCAGCCAGGTTGCCACGGGTTTCGCCAGCGGCGGGAATCCGCGCCAGGCAGTAATCCACCGGTTCGCCATCGATCATCAGGATGCGCTTGTCGCCGTCCTTGATCGCCGGCAGGTAACCCTGCGCCATGATCTGCTGCTTGCCGTGGTGGGTCAGGGTTTCGAGGATCACCGACAGGTTCGGATGGCCCTTGGTGTGACGGAAGATCGACGCACCCCCCATGCCGTCCAGCGGCTTGAGAATCACATCACCATGATGATCGGCGAACTCGCGCAGTACATCGGGACGGCGGCTGACCACGGTCGGCGGCGTGCACTGCGGGAACAGTGTGGCGAACAGTTTTTCATTGCAGTCGCGCAGGCTCTGCGGCTTGTTGACCACCAGCACGCCCGCGCGCTCGGCTTGCTCCAGCAAGTAGGTGGAGTAAACGAACTCCATGTCGAACGGCGGATCCTTGCGCATCAGGATCACGTCCAGATCGCTTAGCAGCGCGTCGGTTTCGGCTTCCAGTTCGAACCATTTTTCCGGATTGGCGAAGACTTTCAAAGGACGCATCCGCGCCCGGGCTTCACCTTCGGCCTGGTACAGATCGCGCTGTTCCATATAGAACAGCGTCCAGCCGCGCGCCTGGGCGGCCAACAGCATGGCCAGCGAGCTATCCTTTTTATAGGAAATGCTGGCGATAGGGTCCATGACAATCCCGACGCGAACGCTCATGGGTTTTTCCTCGAAATTTGGGTGGTCGAAGCGACATGAAAAAGTGGCGTCAGAGTGGCGCCCAGTGTGTTCCCGGTCAAGGAAAAACCACCTCGAAGGTTGCTCGATAGATTGGATTTGGAGACTGTGCTAAAAAGGCTGCCATATCGTTCTGGCCCTTGAGCATCAAGGGTTTCGGGCCCTCGGTAAGCCGCAAACGACAATTTGATTCGCAAAGGCGACGGTAGAGCAGATATGGAACAGCATTCCAGCGCCTTGAAGGTCATGGTGATCGACGATTCGAAAACGATTCGCCGTACCGCCGAAACGTTGTTGAAAAACGTAGGCTGTGAGGTCATCACGGCCATCGATGGTTTCGATGCCCTGGCCAAGATTGCCGACAATCATCCCGGCATCATCTTTGTCGACATCATGATGCCGCGTCTGGATGGCTATCAGACCTGCGCGTTGATCAAGAACAACAGCGCGTTCAAGTCCACGCCAGTGATTATGCTGTCGTCCAAGGACGGGTTGTTCGACAAGGCCAAGGGGCGCATCGTCGGCTCCGACCAGTTTTTGACCAAGCCTTTCAGCAAGGAAGAACTGCTGAGTGCGATCCAGGCCCATGTACCGGGCTTTGTCGTTGTTTCGCCGCAGTAAGACACGCACAGTGACGCTCGGCCAGCGGGCCCGGCGTCTACAAGAATGGGGAAGACCATGGCACGTATTCTGATCGTCGATGATTCGCCGACCGAAATGTACAAACTGACCGGCATGCTGGAAAAGCACGGTCACGAAGTGTTGAAAGCCGAAAACGGTGCAGACGGTGTGGCACTGGCCCGCCAGGAAAAACCCGACGCGGTGCTGATGGACATCGTCATGCCCGGCCTCAACGGTTTCCAGGCCACCCGCCAGCTGACCAAAGACCCGGAAACCGGGCACATCCCGGTGATCATCATCACCACCAAGGATCAGGAAACCGACAAGGTCTGGGGCACCCGCCAGGGCGCCAGGGACTACCTCACCAAGCCGGTGGAAGAAGACACCCTGATCAAGACCCTGAACAACGTGCTGGCAGGCTGACGGCCGACCCATGGCCGAGTCGCTGACCGCCTTCGAGCTGCTGCTGCAGATCGATCAGCGCTGCCGCCTGCTGGCGGCGGACCTGCCTTCGCAGCAAACCCGCAATCACGGCTGGAGCGGGATCGGCTTTCGCCTCGGCGAGCGCTGGTACGTGGCGCCGATGGGCGAGGTCAGCGAGGTGTTGCACGAGCCGCGTCTGACTCAGTTGCCGGGGGTCAAGTCGTGGGTCAGGGGCGTGGGTAACCTGCGCGGACGACTGTTGCCGGTCATGGACCTATGCGGTTTCCTCGGGATTGAGTTGTCTGCGCTGCGCAAACAGCGGCGCGTACTGGTCGTTGAGTATAAAGAGCTGTTCGTCGGGTTGATGGTCGATGAGGTGCTCGGCATGCAGCACTTCAATCAGGCCAGTTTCGAGCCGGCATCACTGGACGCTCAGGGTGGTGCGGCGGGACTTTTCATAAAGGGACAGTTCGAACGCGAGCAACGGTGGCAGGTCTTCAGCCCGTTTGCCCTGGTGCAGTCCCCACGGTTCATGGATGTAGCCCTGTAAACACGACGGACGGGTTGGCACTATCCCTGTAGCAGCTGCCGAAGGCTGCGTTCGAGTGCGGAGCACTCGCAAAACCAGGCACCGCAGAGTGTCAGGTTGAAAAGGTTGGCAGGATTTACGACCGCTTCGCGGCCGGACGCAGGCTTCGCCAGCTGCTACGGATCGCGATCTTTTAGGCGAGGATCGATGATAAAAGCAAATACAGGCAAGGCTACGGAAGGGTCGCGCAGTCGTGCACAGATCATTGTGCTGTTCATGGCGCTGATCGTGTTCATCGTGTTGCTGTTCGCCAACTTCGCTTACCTCAATACCCAGGCCTCCTACGACAAGCAGTACATCGGTCACGCCGGAGAGCTGCGCGTGCTGTCCCAGCGCATTGCCAAAAACGCCACTGAAGCGGCGGCCGGCAAAGCGGCGGCGTTCAAGCTGCTGAGTGATTCGCGTAACGACTTCGCCCAACGCTGGGGTTACTTGAAAAAAGGTGACCCGACCACCGGTCTGCCACCCGCACCCCACGCGGTGCACGCCGAAATGCGCGCGGTGCAGCTGGACTGGGAGCGCCTGCTGAAAAATACCGATGCGATCCTTTCCAGCGAACAGACTGTGTTGTCTCTACATCAGGTCGCCGCGACCCTGGCCGAGACCGTGCCGCAGTTGCAGGTCGAGTACGAAAAAGTCGTCGAAATCCTGCTCCAGCGCGGCGCACCTGCTGCTCAGGTCGCCATGGCTCAGCGCCAGTCGTTGCTGGCCGAACGGATCCTGGGCGCGGTCAACACGGTGCTCGTTGGCGACGAAAATGCCCAACAGGCTGCCGACGCCTTTGGCCGTGATGCGGCGCGTTTCGGCCAGGTGCTCAACGGCATGCTCCAGGGCAATCCGTCCCTGAAGATCAGCGAGGTCGAAGACCATGACGCGCGTGCCCGGCTGACCGAGATTTCCGAGCTGTTCGAGTTCGTTTCGGGCTCGGTCGACGAGATCCTCGAAACCTCGCCTGAACTGTTCAAGGTCCGCGAGTCGGCGGGCAACATCTTCAACTTGTCGCAGACCTTGCTCGATGAAGCCTCGCACCTGGCCAACGGCTTCGAAAACATGGTGGGCGGGCGTTCGACCGACACCATCGGCGGTTACGTGCTGGGCTTGCTGGCGCTGATGTCAATCATCCTGATCGGCCTGGTGATGGTTCGTGAAACCAATCGCCAGTTACGCGAAACCGCCGAGAAGAACGAACGTAACCAGAACGCGATCATGCGCTTGCTCGACGAGATCGAAGACCTCGCCGATGGCGACCTGACGGTCACGGCATCGGTCACCGAAGACTTCACCGGGACCATCGCCGACTCGATCAATTACTCGGTCGATCAGTTGCGCGATCTGGTCGCGACCATCAACCTGACCGCCGGCCAGGTCGCTGCCGCAGTGCAGGAAACCCAGGCGACCGCGATGCATCTGGCCCAGGCCTCGGAGCATCAGGCCCAGCAGATTTCCGAAGCCTCGACGGCGATCAACGAAATGGCCCAGTCCATCGATCAGGTCTCGGCCAATGCCGCCGAGTCGTCCGCCGTTGCCGAGCGCTCGGTGGAGATCGCCAACAAGGGCAACGAGGTGGTGCACAACACCATTCACGGCATGGACAATATCCGTGAGCAGATTCAGGACACGGCCAAGCGGATCAAGCGTCTGGGCGAGTCGTCCCAGGAAATCGGCGACATCGTCAGCCTGATCGACGACATTGCCGACCAGACCAATATTCTCGCGCTGAACGCCGCCATCCAGGCCTCCATGGCCGGTGACGCCGGGCGTGGTTTTGCGGTGGTTGCCGATGAAGTCCAGCGGCTGGCGGAGCGCTCGTCGGCGGCCACCCGACAAATTGAAACTTTGGTGCGGGCGATCCAGACTGACACCAATGAAGCGGTGATTTCCATGGAGCAGACCACCACCGAAGTGGTGCGCGGCGCGCGACTGGCGCAGGATGCGGGGGTGGCCCTGGAAGAAATCGAAGGCGTATCGAAAACGCTCGCAGCGTTGATCCAGAGTATTTCCAACGCGGCGCAGCAACAGACGTCTTCGGCGGGTCAGATATCCTTGACGATGAACGTGATCCAGCAGATCACCACGCAGACCTCGTCGGGCTCCACGGCCACTGCCGAGAGCATCGGCAACCTGGCGAAGATGGCCAGCCAGCTGCGGCGTTCGGTGTCTGGTTTCACCTTGCCGGCGGTGCCTGAGCGCAGCGCCGACAAGGCTTGAACGATGCCTGCTGGAACAGCATTTTGATGGGAGTGGTTATGGGTGATCGGCACGACTATGTGGCCCTCGAATGGGTCAAGGGCGAAATTGCCGAAACGTTGAAGCAGGCGTTTATTGCCCTTGAAAGCATGGCCCTCGACAACCGGTTCGAAGAACCACTGACGGCGCACGCGATCGCGGAGTGCCTGGCGGGGATTCATCAGGTTCACGGCAGTTTGCAGATGGTTGAATTCTACGGCGCGGCGTTGCTCGCCGAAGAGATGGAGCAGCTCGCGGCAGCGTTGCAGCACAACCGCGTCAGCCACCGCGATGAAGCCATTCGCCTGCTGCAACAAGCCCTCGGCCAACTGCCGATTTACCTCGACCGTGTGCACAGTGCCCGCCGTGACTTGCCGTTGGTGGTCTTGCCGTTGATCAACGACCTGCGCAGCGCCCGTGGCGAAAGCCTGTTGTCGGAAACCAGCCTGTTCAGCCCGCAGTGGCAAGCGCTTCCCGAATTGGATGACGACACGCTGGCAATGCTTGAGCCGGCCGAGTTGCCGAATGTGCTGCGCAAATTGCGGCAAATGTTGCAGATGGGACTGGTTGGGTTGCTTCGCGAACAGGACGACACCACCAATCTCGGCTATCTGGCCAAGGTCTTTGCACGCCTCGAAATGCTCTGCGACGGGGCGCCATTGAGCCCGTTGTGGCAGATCGCTTCGGCGCTGGTCGAAGGCATGCTCAGCGGCAGTGTCGCCAACAGTCCGGCGCTGCGCAGCCTGTTCAAGGACGCTGACAAGGAACTCAAGCGCCTGCTCGAACACGGCATCTCGGAAATCAATCAGCCAGCGCCGCCTGAATTGCTCAAAAGCCTGCTGTTCTACATTGCCAAGGCACAACATCCCACTGCGCAGATGCAAGCCATGAAAGAGCGTTATGCCCTGGACGACGCGTTGCCCGACAGTGCAATGGTCGATGAAGAACGCGCTCGCCTGGCCGGCCCGGACCGCGACGCGATGCGCTCGGTGCTGGCCGCGCTCTGCGAAGAACTGGTGCGGGTCAAGGAGCGCCTCGACCTGTTCGTGCGCAGCGACCGACAACATGTCTCGGACCTCGACAGCCTGCTGGCGCCACTGCGGCAAATCGCCGACACCCTGGCGGTGCTCGGCTTCGGTCAGCCGCGCAAGGTGATCATCGATCAACTGGCGGTGGTTCTGAGCCTGGCCCAAGGCCAGCGCGAGCCGAACGACGCGATCCTGATGGATGTCGCCGGAGCCCTGCTTTACGTCGAGGCGACCCTGGCCGGAATGGTCGGCACCGTTGAGGAAAACCGCGAAGAGAGCCGGTTGCCGACCACCGACCTGACGCAGATCCATCAGATCGTCATCAAGGAAGCGCGAATCTGCCTGCAACAGGCCAAGGACATGATCGTCGACTACATCGACAGCGATTGGGATCGTCAGGTCCTGCAGCCGCTTCCGGCCCTACTGACCCAGGTGCGTGGCGCGTTGGCGATGATTCCGCTGAGCCGCGCGGCAAGCCTGCTGGAAGCCTGCAACGGTTTTATTCGCGAACATCTGCTGGCAGACCAGACGCGTCCCGATTGGCCGCAACTCGACAGCCTGGCCGACGCCATTACCAGCATCGAGTATTACCTGGAGCGTTTGAGCGAAGACCCCGAGGCGCCTGGCGAAAAAATCCTCGATGTCGCCGAGCAAAGTCTGGCAGCTCTGGGGTATTTCCCCGGCGAGGTGCTGCCGCTATCCGAAGACGTGCTGAGCCCAGGCTTGGCGTTGGTGATGCTGGATCTGCCGGATCTGCCGGCACTGGATAACCCGCAGATCACCCAGTCGCTGGCCGAGGTGTTGGCCAGCCCGGCCCGTGCCGTCAATCCGCCCGCGCTGATCACGCCGGGCAGTCTGCTGCCGCCGCCGGCCGATGAAGAGCCGGTGGATGCCGAGCTGCGCGAAGTCTTTCTCGAGGAGACCGATGAAGTCCTGGATATCCTGCGCGAATACTTGCCGCGCTGGGTCGCTAGCCCCGACAGCACCTCGGTCCTGAGCGAGTTGCGTCGCGCCTTCCACACCTTGAAAGGCAGCGGGCGAATGGTCCGCGCACTGGTGTTGGGCGAGTTGGCGTGGGCGCTGGAGAATCTGCTCAACCGGGTACTGGAACGCAGTGTCGAACCGGGTCCGCCGGTTTATCAGCTGCTGGATGAAGTGCTGCAACTGCTCCCTGAACTGATCGCTGAGTTCGCCGCCAACACCCAGCGTCAGCGCGACGATGTCGACCGCCTGGCCGCTCGCGCCCATGCCCTGGCGAAGGGGGATGAAACCCTGCCGGACACTGCGTTGCAGGATGACGCGATGCTTGATCCGCAGTTGCTGGAGATCTTCCGCAACGAAGCTGAAACCCACCTCCAGAGCCTCGACCGTTTTCTCGACCGGGCCGCCGAGCATGTGCCGTTGCAGGCCAGTGATGAGTTGCAACGCGCCTTGCACACCCTCAAGGGCAGCGCTTCGATGGCCGGTGTGTTGCCGATTGCCGAGCTGGCGGCGCCGTTCGATCATCTGGCCCGCGAGTACAAGGCGCACCAGATTGCGCTGGACCTGGACGAAGTCGAGCTGCTGCTCGAAGCCGGTGAACTGTTGCGGCGCGGGCTGAAGCAATTGAGCGGTGATCCGCTGATGCCGATCAGGGGGGCCGAAGATTTGATCGGGCGCACTCAGGCGCTGCTTGCCGAGCGTCTGGACGCCATCCTCAATGCGCCGAACACGGGGCTGCGGATCAAGCGTGATCCGCAACTGATCAACAAATTCCTGGCCCAGGGCATGGACATCCTGCTGGACGCCGAAACCCTGTTGCAGCGCTGGCAGCAACACCCCGGCGAGCGGCAGGAACTCAGCGCGCTGCTGGATGAATTGACGACCCTGGGCGAGAACGCGCACTTGGCCGATCTGCATCCGGTGGACGAGCTGTGCGAAGCCTTGCTCGACCTCTACGGCGCGGTGGAGGAAAGCAGCCTGGCGGTCAACGAGCGGTTCTTCCATGAAGCTCAAAGTGCTCACGAAGCGCTGATCAACATGCTTGATGAACTGGCCGCCGGCCAGGAAGTCGGTTCACAACCGGCGCGGGTGCGGGCCTTGCGTGATTTGCTCAATGAGGGCCTTGATCCGTCGGCCATGGGGCTGATTCGCAGCGATGGCAGCCGCACGCTGAGCATAACCGAACTGGGTAGCGCCACCAGCGAGCTGGCACAGGCGCAGGCGCAGGCGTTGACGATTGACGATGAAATCGTTTCGATCTTTCTCGAAGAAGCGGTGGATATCCTCGAAAGCGCCGGACAGGCCTTGCAGCGTTGGCTCAATGATCCAGAGAGCGCTGCGCCGCTGTCGTCATTGCAGCGCGACTTGCACACTCTCAAGGGCGGCGCACGAATGGCCGAGGTTGGGCCGGTCGGCGATCTGGCCCACGAGCTTGAAAGCCTTTATGAAGGCTTGGTCGACCGGCGCTTCAGTCATTCACCAGCGCTCGGGGTGTTATTGCAACAGAGCCACGACCGCCTCGCGATGTTGCTCGAACAGTTGCAAAACCATCAGCCACTGAGCGATCCGGGTACGTTGATCGAGGCGATCCAGCAATTTCGGCAAGGCACTGGCAGTACGGCTGAAGTGGTCGAGGCAGCGACCGCGAATGAGGCTGCGAGCCACGATCCGGAACTGTTGGAGATCTTCCTCGAGGAAGGTTTCGACATCATCGACAGTTCGGGTGCGGCGCTGTCGCGCTGGCAGGCGGACCCGCAAAATCGTCAGGAAATGGAAACCCTGCTGCGCGACCTGCACACCCTCAAGGGCGGCGCGCGAATGGTCGAAATCGCCCCGATTGGCGACCTGGCCCATGAGCTGGAATTTCTTTACGAAGGGTTGTCGACCGGCTTGCTGCACGCCATACCGGCGTTGTTCGATCTGTTGCAACGCAGCCATGACCGGTTGGCGCAGATGCTCGATGCGACCCGCGCCGGTCAGCCGGTGCTGCCGGCTGACAGCCTGATCGACGCGATCAAGGCCTTCACTCACCCAACGGCTGACAAGGCCCCGACACCGGCTCCGCTGGTTGAAGTGGCACCGGTGGCCAAGCCAGAGGCCGCGGCGCTGCAACCGGACGCTGGCGCCGATATGGTCAAGGTGTCGGCCGAACTGCTGGACGATCTGGTCAACCTGGCCGGGGAAACCTCGATCTTCCGCGGTCGCATCGAGCAGCAAGTCAACGATGCGCAGGTCGCCCTGAGCGAAATGGAAACCACCATCGAGCGCATGCGCGATCAGTTGCGCCGGCTCGACACCGAAACCCAGGGACGGATCCTCAGCCGGCAGCAGGTTGAGGCCGAGCGCCTGGGCTACGAAGAGTTCGATCCGCTGGAAATGGATCGGCACTCGCAGTTGCAGCAGTTGTCGCGGGCATTGTTCGAGTCGGCGTCCGACTTGCTCGACCTTAAGGAAACCCTCGAGCACTGCAACCACGACGCAGAGAACCTGCTGCAACAACAAGGTCGGATCAATACCGAACTGCAGGAAGGCTTGATGCGTTCGCGCATGGTACCGTTCGAACGGATGCTGCCGCGCTTGAAGCGCATCGTTCGTCAGGTTTCCAGCGAGTTGAGCAAAGACGTCGAGTTCATTGTCGGGAACGCCGAAGGCGAGATGGACCGCAATGTGCTGGAACGCATGGCGGCGCCGCTTGAGCACATGCTGCGCAATGCTGTCGACCACGGTCTGGAGTCCGCCGAAGTCCGCCGTGCGGCCGGTAAACCCGAGCAAGGCCGCATCACCCTGGACTTGTCTCGTGAGGGCGGCGACATCATTTTCGACATCCGCGACGACGGTGCCGGCGTGCCGCTGGATGCCGTGCGGCGCAAGGCGATCAAGCGCGGGTTGCTCGATCCCGGTAGTGACATGAGCGATCGCGACGTGTTGCAGTTCATTCTGCAGCCAGGGTTTTCCACTGCCGAGAAAATCACCCAGATCTCCGGGCGTGGCGTCGGTATGGATGTGGTTCACGAAGAAGTGCGGCAACTCGGTGGCTCGATGGTCATCGACTCTGTGCCTGGGCACGGCGTGCACTTTCGCATTCGTCTGCCGTTCACCGTGTCGGTCAACCGCGCGTTGATGGTGCAGTGTGCCGAGGATCAATACGCGATCCCGCTGAACACCATCGAAGGCATCGTGTGCGTGTTGCCCTTTGAGCTGGAGGGCTATTACCAGCTCGATCCACCGCTATATGAATACGCCGGGCAACGCTATGAACTGTGCTACCTCGGCGAGCTGCTGAAGACCAGCGTCCGCCCGAAACTGCTGGGCCAGAGCCTGCCGTTGCCGGTGTTGCTGGTGCAGTGCAACGAGCGGCGCATCGCGGTGCAGGTCGATGCGACGACCGGTACCCGGGAAATCGTGGTGAAAAGTCTCGGCCCGCAGTTCGCGGCGGTGCAGGGGTTGTCTGGCGCGACCATTCTTGGCGATGGCCGGGTGGTGCTGATTCTCGACCTGCTGACGCATATCCGCGCCATGCAGACGCAGGTGTCACCGCAGCGGGTCATTCAGGAGACGGCCACGGAGGCCGAGCCGCAGCGTTCGATGCTGGTCCTGGTGGTCGACGACTCGGTCACCGTGCGCAAGGTCACCAGCCGCCTGCTCGAACGCCACGGCATGAACGTGCTAACCGCCAAGGACGGCGTCGACGCCATGCTGTTGCTCGAAGAGCACATGCCCGACCTGATGCTGCTGGACATTGAAATGCCGCGCATGGATGGTTTTGAAGTGGCCATGCAGGTGCGCAACGATCCACGGTTGCAGCACCTGCCGATCATCATGATCACCTCGCGCACCGGCCAGAAACACCGCGACCGGGCGATGGCTATCGGCGTCAACGACTACCTCGGCAAGCCGTACCAGGAATCGGTATTGCTCGAAAGCATCGCTTTATGGAGCAAAACCCATGCTTGAACACCGCACCAGCAACCTCACCGGGCTGCTGCTGCCCTTGGCCGATCGCAACCTGATCCTGCCCAATGTCGCCGTCGCCGAGTTGATCGACTATCAGCCCGGCGCCTTTGACCTCGATTCACCGCCCTGGTACCTGGGCCTGGTGACCTGGCGCGAGCGGCAAATCCCGCTGTTGAGTTTCGAATCGGCCTGCGGCAACAAAACCGTGATCGGCGACCGTGCGCGTATCGTCGTCCTCAACGCTCTCGGCGGGCGCCCGCACCTCAAATTCATCGCCTTGCTGGTGCAAGGGATTCCACGCTCCTACAAGCTCGACAGCCAGTTGAGCTATGTCGACGTGCCGCTGTGCTCGCTGGAACACGCCGCGGTCCAGGTCGCCGAACACGTGGCGAAAGTCCCGGACCTGCTGGCGCTGGAAGAGTTGTTGGTGGGGGCGGGGTTGGTTGCGCAGTGAGTTGATCGGTCCCTTCTGGGGAACGATAAGTCCCACAAAGGGACCGCTTTAGTCCATGACATTTGATTTGAAACATTGCACACCCAGGCTACAAGCCTGAGGCTTGTGCGATGTAGCAGTGATTTTTTGAGGTTGGAGACGCATGTATCACGGAGAAAAATTCAACGCCTGGAGCCATTTGTTCGGGGCGGTTGCGGCGTGTGTCGGGGCGGTCTGGTTGTTGGTGATTGCCAGTCTGGATGGCAGCCCCTGGAAGATTGTCAGCGTGGCGATTTACGGGTTTACCTTGCTGGTGCTGTACAGCGTTTCGACGGTTTATCACAGCGTGCGCGGGCGGGCGAAGGTGATCATGCAGAAGGTCGATCACCTGTCGATCTACCTGCTGATCGCTGGCAGTTACACGCCGTTTTGTCTGGTCACCCTGCGTGGGCCGTGGGGCTGGACGCTGTTCGGGATTGTCTGGGGGCTGGCGGTGATCGGCATGCTGCAAGAGATCAAGCCGCGCTCCGAGGCGCGGATTCTGTCGATCGTGATCTACGCGGTGATGGGCTGGATCGTGCTGGTGGCGGTCAAGCCGCTGCTGGCGGCGTTGGGCACTGTCGGGTTTGCTTGGCTGGCGGCGGGCGGGGTGTTTTATACCGTCGGCATTATCTTCTTCGCCCTCGACAGCCGACTGCGCCACGCCCACGGCATCTGGCACCTGTTCGTCATCGCCGGCAGTTTGCTGCACTTCGTGGCGATCCTGTTTTACGTCTTGTGAAGCAAAAGATCGCAGCCTTCGGCAGCTCCTACGCCGAACGCGTTGCTCTGTAGGTGCTGTCGCAGGCTGCGATCTTTTAGCTGGTGCTCATCAACGATCCACCAACCGATCCAGTTGCTCCTGTGCGCGCGTGCTGAAGATCGTCAGCAAATCGCTCAGGGTGTGCGGCGGTGGCTCGTCAACGCGGGTCACGGCGTACAAAGTGATCGGCAACGGCGGCGCCAATGGCCGGATGGTCGTAGTCCTCGGTGAGGCACCGAGGGCTGTGAACGGGTCGATGACCGCCAGCCCGGCACCGGATTCGACCATGGCCCGCGCCAATGAATAGGTCTGCACGGAGATGCTGACCCGTGGCGGTGGCTCGACGGCTTTCAGGTAACTGTCGAGCCTGGCGGACAACGGATCGGCGCTGGACAGACCAATCAAAGGCGCATCGGCCAAGGCCATCAATGGCAGTGGCTTGCCTTGGTCTGCCTCAGGCCAGTAACCGCTCGGCGCCAACGCTACCAGCACCCCACAGGCCAACGCCTGGGCCTTGAGCCCTGGGTGGTCGGGTTGTTGCAGGGTCAGCGCGACATCGATTTCACGCATCAGCAGGTTCTGCATCAATTCGCGGCTGTGGGCGCTGGACAGTTCGCAGACGATGTCCGGGTAACGCCGGGTCCACTCGTTGACCGCCGGCGGCAGTAGCGACAGGGCCAGCGCCGGTGTCGCGCCGATCCGCAGGCTGTGGCCCGGCTCGCGGCGCAGGCTCTGGGCCAGGCGTCGTACTCCTTGCAGGCTTTCAGTGACCTTGTCGACCTCACGCTCCAGTTCCAGTGCTTCAGGCGTAGCCTGCAATTTACCACGCACCCGCAAAAACAGCGGGAAGCCCAGTTGTTGCTCGGCGTGCTGCAACACCTTGGTCACCGCAGGCTGCGAGACGTGCAGTAATTGCGCGGCGCCGCTGACCGAACCGGTCTGGCGGATGGCCTGGAAAATCTCGATGTGTCGAAGGCGCATGGCGATTCCATAACCTTTGCTTATGGGTCAGGCATCTTTATTCATTGTTCGGCGCCTGTCACCTGGCTCTAACCTCAGGCTCGTCTCAACAATGGCTAAGGACTGACATGGCTCAGCGAGTTTGCATCATCGGCGGTGGGGTGATTGGCCTGACAACGGCTTACGCGCTGGTTCGCGATGGCTTTGAGGTGACGGTGGTCGAGGCCCGTGACTCGCTGGGCAGCGAAACCAGTTTTGCCAACGGCGGCCAATTATCCTATCGCTACGTTGCGCCGCTGGCCGATGCCGGCGTGCCGTTACAGGCCATCGGCTGGATGCTGCGAGGGGATTCGCCGCTGAAGCTGCGTATGCGTTTCGACCCGGCGCAGTGGCGCTGGATGGCGTCCTTCCTTGGTGCTTGCCGGACCTCGGTGAATCGCCAGAATGCGGCCCATTTGCTACGTCTGGCACTATTGAGCCAGACCACCCTGCAAGGCTGGCGCGAAGAGGACTCGCTGGACGGCTTCAATTGGCGGCGCAACGGCAAACTGGTGACCTTTCGCCAGGCTGCGAGCTTCGAGCATGCCCGCAACAGCCTCGTCGATCCACAGCAACAGCAAGTGTTGTCGCCAACTGAAAGCGCGCGTCTTGAGCCAGCGCTGGCTGATGCTGCGTTTGTCGGGGCGATTTATACCCCGGACGAAGAGGTGGGCGACTGCCACGCCTTCTGCCAGCAACTGATGAAGCGGCTGAAAGCCTCGGGCCTATGCGAGTTTCGGCTGGGGCGGGCGGTGACCGGGATTCGTCATGTCGACGGTGCGGTAAGCGCCATTGAATTGGCTGATGAGGTGTTGCCGGTCGAACAACTGGTCATCGCCGCCGGCCACCGTAGCCCGTTGCTGGCACTGCCCGGTGTGCACCTGCCGCTGTATCCGCTCAAAGGTTATAGCCTGACGGTACCGATTGGTGCGGAGCATCGTGCCCCGGACCTGAGCATCACCGACTACGACCGCAAGATCGTCTATGCGCGGATTGGCGAGCAATTGCGGGTGGCGGCGATGGTCGACATCGTTGGCTTCGATCCGGCGCCGGATCCCAAGCGCCTGGCACTGATCAAGCGCCAGGCTTGCGACACGTTTCCGAATGCCGGCACCTACGACGCGGCTGTCGAATGGGCTGGTATGCGCCCGGCCACTCCCAGCGGCGTGCCGCTGTTGGGGGCGACGGCTTACCGCAACCTGTGGCTCAACCTCGGCCATGGCGCGTTGGGTTTCACCCTGGCGTGCGGCAGTGCCCGGGTGCTCAGCGAACTGATCGGCCAACGCAACCCTTCCATCGACCTGCAGGGTTTTACGCATCGTGCTGCCTGACCTCTCATCCATGCAAAGGAACGTCCCATGACCATCACTCGTATCAACAGCAACAGTTGTTTATCCGGCGCCGTGACCTTTGGCGAGTTGGTGTTTCTCTCCGGTCAGGTGCCGGGCGACAGCACCGATGTCTCAGGGCAGACCCGCGAGGTGCTGGAGAAGATCGACGCGTTGCTGGCCGAGGCGGGCAGCGACAAGGACCATCTGCTGAGCGCGACCATTTACCTGAAGGACATCGGCCAGGATTTTGCGGCGATGAATGACGTCTGGTCGGCCTGGCTGTCGCCGGGACACGCACCGAGTCGCACCACCTTGCAGGCTGAACTCGCACGCCCGCAGGTGCTGGTGGAAATCACCGTTATCGCTGCTCGCCGCTAAATAAACACCATCCACAACGGAGAATAACAATGCAAAAAATCACGTTGATCGGCTGCACCCTGGGCCTGCTGCTCGGGACTCAAGTCCAGGCGGCCGAGGCGCCGCTGACCGGCACCTTGAGCAAAATTGCCAGCGCCAACAGCATCACGCTGGGCTATCGCGATGCGTCGGTGCCGTTCTCTTATGTGGGGGATCAGTCGGGCCAGCCCATGGGTTACTCGGTGGACCTGGCGAACAAGATCGTCGAGCGTATCCAGCAGAAACTCGCGTTGCCGCAGCTCAAGGTGAAGTACAACCTCGTGACCTCGCAGACGCGGATCCCGCTGGTGCAGAACGGCACCGTAGACCTTGAATGCGGTTCTACCGGGGTGACCGTCGAGCGGCAAAAACAGGTGGCGTTTTCCTACGGGTTTATTTACGTCAAAGGCCAGTTACTCACGGCCAGCGACAGCGGCATCAAGAGCTTCGCCGACCTGCGCGGCAAGAGCGTGGTGACCACCGCCGGCACCACTAACGAGCGCTTTCTCAAAAGCTACAACGCCGACCACAAGATCGACATGTTCGTGATCAGTGCCAAGGATCACGGCGAAGCCTTCCAGATGTTGCAATCGGGCCGGGCAGCGGCGTTTTACATGGATGATGCACTGCTTTACGGCGAGCGCGCCAAGGCCCGTGATCCGCACAAGTGGGTGGTAGTTGGAGAAGAGCAGTCGCGGGAAATCTACAGCTGCATGGTGCGCAAGGATGATCCGCAATTCCTCGCGCTGGTCAACGGAGCCCTGGCGGACCTGTACAGCTCGGGTGAAATCAACGGCATCTACCAACGCTGGTTCGAACAGCCGATCCCGCCTAAAGGGCTGAACCTGGAGTTTCCAATGACCAGCGAGCTGAAAGCCATCATCGCCAAACCGGTAAGTGATCCGGTGGAATAAACGGCAAAAAGATCGCAGGCTTCGCCAGCTCCTACGGGGATCGCGTTCATCCGTAGGAGCTGGTGCAGGCTGCGATCTTTTCCAATCACCGCAAATCAAAAAAAGTGCGGTTAGAAATCCCCCCACAACTGCTGGGCCACGGCCAATGCCACCACCGGCGCGGTTTCGGTACGCAGCACTCGTGGGCCGAGGCGGGCGGAATGGAAGCCGGCGCTTTGAGCCTGATCGACTTCCACGTCCGACAACCCGCCTTCCGGGCCGATCAGGAACGCCAGTGTCGAAGGTTTTGCATGGCTGACCAGCGGCTCGGCCACCGGGTGCAGCACCAGCTTCAGTTCGGCCTCGGATTGTTTGAGCCAGTCGGCCAGCAACAGCGGCGGGTGGATCACCGGCACTCGCGAACGACCGCATTGTTCGCACGCACTGATAGCGACCTGACGCCAGTGTTGCAGGCGTTTGTCGGCGCGTTCGTCCTTGAGCCGGACTTCGCAGCGGTCACTGAAAATCGGGGTGATTTCAGTCACGCCCAGTTCGGTGGCTTTCTGAATCGCCCAGTCCATCCGCTCGCCGCGGGACAAACCCTGGCCCAGATGAATCTGCAACGGCGACTCGATTTGCCCGGCGAAGCTTTCCGTTAATGCCACGCGCACGCGTTTCTTGCCAACTTCCGCCAGCGTGCCGCGAAACTCCTGGCCTGAACCGTCGAACACTTGCAGCGCATCGCCCTCGGCCATGCGCAGTACGCGACTGATGTAGTGCGCCTGAGCCTCTGGCAATTCATGCTCGCCGAGGCTCAAGGGGGCGTCGATGAAGAAGCGGGACAGTCTCATTCTGGGTCTCTGTAAAATTTGAATGTGCGGCTTGGTGATGATCTGTGGCGAGGGAGCTTGCTCCCGCCGGCCGGTCCGCGTTCGGGCGAAGCAGTCGTAACCCGGCAGATGCGTATTAACTGATAAAACGCGGTTGCAGGTTTTTGGGGCCGCTTCGCGTCCCAGCGGGAGCAAGCTCCCTCGCCACAATCGATCTTCGGTAAACCCTAGCCCGGATCGCGGAAGCCCGGATGGAAGTCCTTCGGTACCGCCACGCTGACCTTGTAGCTGGTGGCGATATCGATCCCTTCGCTGGCAACCGTGGCAAGGAAGTCGATCTGCTCGGGGGTGATCACGTATGGCGGCAGGAAATACACCACGCTGCCCAACGGCCGCAACAGCGCGCCACGTTCCAGTGCGTGCTGGAACACTTTCAGCCCGCGGCGCTCCTGCCAGGGATAAGCGGTTTTGCTCGCCTTGTCCTGAACCATTTCGATGGCCAGCACCATGCCGGTCTGGCGTACTTCCGAAACATGCGGGTGGTCAGCCAGGTGCGCGGTCGAGCTGGCCATGCGCTGGGCGAGGGCCTTGTTATTCTCGATGACGTTGTCTTCTTCGAAGATATCCAGCGTCGCCAACGCCGCCGCACAGGCCAGCGGATTGCCGGTGTAGCTGTGGGAATGCAGGAAGGCGCGCAGGGTCGGATAGTCGTCGTAGAAAGCGCTGTAGACCTCATCCGTGGTGACGCACGCTGCCAGCGGCAGATAACCGCCGGTCAGGGCTTTGGACAGGCACAGGAAGTCCGGGCGGATGCCGGCCTGTTCGCAGGCGAACATCGTTCCGGTGCGGCCGAAGCCGACGGCGATTTCATCGTGGATCAGGTGCACGCCGTAACGGTCACAGGCGTCGCGCAGCAGTTTCAGGTACACCGGGTGATACATACGCATCCCGCCAGCACCCTGAATCAGCGGCTCGATGATCACTGCGGCGACGGTTTCGTGGTTTTCGGCGAGGGTCTGTTCCATCGCCGCGAACATGTTGCGCGAGTGTTCTTCCCAGCTCATGCCTTCAGGACGCAGGTAGCAGTCCGGGCTTGGCACCTTGATGGTGTCCAGCAGCAGCGCTTTATAGGTTTCAGTGAACAGCGGCACGTCGCCGACCGACATCGCGGCCATGGTTTCGCCGTGGTAGCTGTTGGTCAGCGTGACGAAGCGCTTCTTGTTCGACTGGCCGCGATTGAGCCAGTAGTGAAAACTCATTTTCAGCGCCACTTCGATGCAGGACGACCCGTTATCGGCGTAGAAACACCGCGTCAGGCCTTCCGGCGTCATCTTCACCAGGCGTTCGGACAACTCGATCACCGGCTGATGGCTGAAGCCGGCGAGGATCACGTGTTCCAGTTGATCGACCTGGTCCTTGATCCGCTGGTTGATCCGCGGGTTGGCATGGCCAAACACGTTGACCCACCAGGAACTGACCGCGTCGAGGTAGCGTTTGCCTTCGAAGTCTTCGAGCCATACGCCTTCGCCGCGCTTGATCGGGATCAGCGGCAGCTGTTCGTGGTCTTTCATCTGGGTGCAGGGATGCCACAGAACCGCGAGATCGCGCTGCATCCACTGATTATTCAAGCCCATTGTCACTCTCCTTGAGGCGGTCCGTGAGATGCGCGGACATACAGTCGCGCAAGCCTATGCAATGCCAGGCGAGCGGACAACCTATTGTGGCGTTTGCGCATGGAAACGCAGGTGTGTTGCGTGGTTGTATTGACGTGCACATACGCTGACAGGGCACGCTAGAGCATCTGATGTTTGGGTCGCACGTTGGGGGTTAATCTTTCCTTAACCCACCCCTTTCAGACTCTTGATCGTATTTCTCGATATTTCAAAGCGAAATTTTCGGCTTTAAATCGATAGATAACTCGATAGTCTTGGTCGCAGTTCTTACAGGATTTGGGCAATGCAGCTACGTAACTCTTCTTCCCGCTATGGCGGGGTCAGCATCTTTCTGCACTGGGGCGTGGCGCTGGCGGTCTTCGGTCTGTTTGCTCTGGGCTTGTGGATGGTCGGTCTGGACTACTACAGCAACTGGCGCAAAGAAGCGCCGGACTTGCACAAAAGCATCGGCTTGACGCTGTTCGCGTTCTTGTCGTTGCGGGTGTTGTGGCGCTTTATCAGCCCACCGCCGCCGACGCTGCAAAGCTATAGCCGCATGACGCGCCTCGGCGCCAAGCTCGGTCACTCCTTCCTCTATCTCAGCCTGTTCGCGGTGATGATAGCCGGTTACCTGATTTCCACCGCAGACGGTGTCGGGATTCCGGTGTTTGGTCTGTTTGAAATTCCTGCGCTGATTTCCGGTCTACCGGACCAGGCAGACACCGCCGGTGCGATTCATCTGTATCTGGCGTGGACGCTGGTGATTTTTTCCGGTCTCCATGCGTTGGCAGCACTGAAGCACCACTTTATCGACCGTGATGCGACCCTGACGCGAATGCTGGGACGCAAAGCCTGATGTTCAACCTCGACTCCAAGGAATAGAAAGCATGTTGAAAAAGACTCTCGCCGCTCTGGCAATCGGTACTGCTCTGTTGTCGGCAGGGCAAGCGATGGCCGCGGAATACAAGATCGACAAGGAAGGCAATCACGCTTTCGTCGACTTCAAGATCAGCCACCTGGGCTACAGCTTCATCCACGGTACTTTCAAGGACTGGGACGGTAAGTTCAGCTTCGACGCCAAGGCTCCAGAAGCCAGTAAAATCGACGTTGTGCTGAAAACCGCCAGCGTTGATACCAATCACGCTGAACGTGACAAGCACATCCGTACCCCGGACTTCCTGGACGCAGCGAAATACCCTGAAGCCAAGTTCGTTTCCACCAGTGTCAAATCCACTGGCGAAAAAACCGCTGACGTGACCGGCGACCTGACCCTGCACGGCGTGACCAAGCCAGTTGTGATCAAGGCAACCTTCAACGGCGAAGGCAAGGACCCATGGGGTGGCTACCGTGCCGGCTTCAACGGCACGACTACCCTGCAGTTGAGCGAGTTCGGCATCAAAGGCCCAGGTCCTACTTCCCAGACCCTGGACCTGGACATCACGTTTGAAGGTGTTCAAGCGAAATAATTTTCGCTGCTGACACAAAAACGCCCCTGATCGCGAGATCAGGGGCGTTTTTGTTAGGAGGAGAAATCAGCGGTTGCGGGTCAGCAACGCCGGTTTCTCGCCGCGTGGGCGGCTTGGCAGTTGATCGAGCTGCTCAGGTGTCGGGAAGCGATCAGCCTTGGACTCCTTGTGCATGATCTTCGGCTGGGTACCGCGCGGGTTCTGCACTGCGGGTTCCTGACGCGGCTGGTCGTCACGGGCCGGGCGGCGGTTGCGCGACTCCTCGCGACGGGCCTGGCCGTCACGTGGAGCACCGCTGCGTGGACCACTGCGCTTGGCAGGCGGGGTGCCAGTGCTGGCGCCGCTGCTATTACGCGGACCGTTCTGGCGACCTTGTGGCTGGCCGGTGCGTGGAGCACCTGCACCAGCAGCGCCTTGTGCCGGAGCACCCGGACGGCGGCCACGGCCTTGAGGGGCCTTCTGTTGCGGAACGTAGTCGACGCGGTTACCGAAGTTATCGATATCGTCGTCGAGGAACTCGTCCGGTGCGCGGTCAGCAGCGGCGCGGGGTGCTGGACGCTGCTGTTCGCGGGCCGGGGTGCCTTCACGCGGCTTTTGAGCCGGGCGTTCGCCACGGCCGGCAGCCGGTTTTTCCTTGCCGCCCTTGTCCTTGCCCTTGTCTTTACGACCGCCGCCACCGCCGCTGCCGTTTGGACCGTCGCCGCGTGGGCCACGTGGATTGCGCGGGTTACGCACATCCGGACGCTCGCGAACTTCTGGCTTCTCGGCTTCTACAGCGCTGGAATCAAAACCCATCAGGTCGCCATCGGCGATTTTCTGCTTGGTCATGCGCTCGATGCTTTTCAGCAGTTTTTCTTCGTCCGGGGCAACCAGCGAGATCGCCTCGCCCGAACGACCGGCACGACCGGTACGGCCGATACGGTGCACATAGTCTTCGTCTACGTTTGGCAGCTCGAAGTTGACCACGTGTGGCAGTTGGTCGATATCCAGGCCGCGAGCAGCGATATCGGTGGCCACCAGGATACGCACTTCGCCGGCCTTGAAGTCGGCCAGGGCTTTGGTGCGGGCGTTCTGGCTCTTGTTGCCGTGGATCGCGACGGCGCTCAGACCGTGTTTGTCCAGGTACTCGGCCAGGCGGTTGGCGCCGTGCTTGGTACGGGTGAAGACCAGAACCTGTTCCCAGGCGCCGGCAGTAATCAGGTGCGCCAGCAGCGAGCGCTTGTGGCTGGCGGCCAGACGGAACACCCGTTGCTCGATGCGCTCGACCGTGGTGTTCGGTGGCGTGACTTCGATGCGTTCCGGGTTGTGCAGCAACTTGCCGGCAAGGTCAGTGATGTCCTTGGAGAAGGTTGCCGAGAACAGCAGGTTCTGACGTTTGGCCGGCAGGCGGGCGAGGACTTTCTTCACGTCATGGACGAAGCCCATGTCGAGCATCCGGTCCGCTTCGTCCAGTACCAGGATTTCCACGTGGGACAGATCGACGCTGCCTTGGCCCGCCAGGTCGAGCAAACGGCCCGGGCAAGCCACCAGCACGTCGACACCGCGGGACATCGCCTGAACCTGTGGGTTCATGCCAACGCCGCCGAAAATGCAGGCACTGACGAATTTCAGGTCACGGGCGTAGACCTTGAAACTCTCGTGCACCTGGGCGGCCAGTTCGCGAGTCGGGGTCAGGACCAGGACGCGTGGTTGGCGCGGGCCGTGACGCTGGGATTTGTCCGGGTGACCGTTGGGGAACAAGCGCTCCAGAATCGGCAAGGCGAAACCGCCGGTTTTACCCGTACCTGTCTGCGCCGCAACCATCAAGTCGCGACCTTGCAACACGGCGGGAATGGCCCGCTGTTGCACCGGGGTAGGCTGGGTGTAGCCCGCTGCCTCGATGGCGCGGACTAAAGCCTCGGAGAGACCGAGGGAAGCAAAGGACATGAGTAATCCTGTTTTAGTTAGGGCTTGGCCCAATGGGATAGTCTTGCCTGGCGCGAATGGCGTTTATGGAGAAGCGCAATCGCGTCCGGTCCTGCTGGGGCTTGAAGGCTCATCTTCGAGTACTCGCGCGGGCTGAAAAGCTGGGCTGTAGCAGTGTCGGGATGCCTTAAACAAGACCGAGCGTCCGGGCGTAAGCCTGGCGGGAAGGCCGGAGTATAACAGAGCAATCACGGAGCGCTGCTTTCCTGCTGCTCAACGGTTTTCCCGTTGCTGGCTTGCGGCGTGATCTGTGTGGTGTCAGGTACCGGGCCGGCACCATAACGCGCACTCAATTGAGCGTAGGCCGGTTCACGTTTGAAACGCTTGAGCTCGGCGCCGAAACGCTGCACCAGCAGGTCCATGCCGGCATTGCGGCGCAGGGCCAGGAACTGGCTTTGGTGACTGATGACCGTGGGGCTTTCGCTGATCTGGTCGCGCAGTTTCAAGGTGTCGAGCAGGGTTTGGCCAACCCGACGGTCGGTGATCAGCAGGTCGATACGACCGCGCTGCAGCTTGCCAAAGTTGGCTTCATGGGTCGGCGCAGGCTCGCGGGTGAACAGGGTCGAGTCCCTGAAGTCCTGACTGTACAGGTAGCCGGGCGAGGTGCCGATGGTCAGGCCTCGCAGGTCTTCAAGGGTGCGGAAGGGGTGAGGACGATCATTGGCATAGAACAGCACGAACTCGACTTCCGAAAGTGGTTCGCCGGGATAGAGCAGGGTGGCGTCGCGTTCGCTGCTGTGGAAGATATCCAGCGCGCCGTCGGCCAACCCTTGATCAAGCATGGCCAGGCAGCGTTTCCATGGCAGGAACTGCCACTCCACCTCAATCCCCAGGCGCTGGAAGACGATCGCCGTGGTTTCGTAGTCCAGCCCGAGGGCCTGGCCGTTTTCCTCGTAGACGTAGGGCGCCCAGGGCTCAGTGACAATGCGCAGCTTCTCGCCCCGAGCGGTAAAGCTCAGGCAAGCAAAAAGCACGGCTGTCAGCAATTGGGCAATGACGGGCATCGCTGGAGATTACGACGAGAGCCGGTGAAATAGCTAGAGGCGGTCTGGCCCGAGGGTTAGTCGCCTTTTGTCTGAACCAGGTGCAAGTAGATGGCCTTGCGGCGTTCACCCAGCACCAGGCGAATCATCGGGTGATTGAACCAGTGTTCGAGTTGATGGTTTTCAAGGGGGTTATCGAGGCGCCGCTCGACGTTGTCACGAGCCTTTTCCCACCAGACTGGCGTGCAGGCCTGATCGAACGGGTTGGTGTGCTGGTAGCAGCCGTAGAGGATTTCACGCATGAACTGGCGCTGATGCCTGGGCAGCGCCAGGGTCACGATTTTATAGGCCAGACGCTGGAGCGTCGGTGGTCGCGGCAGTGTCGCAGTCACCAGGCGGGTTTCATCCAGCGCGAAGGTGCTGATCGGGTCGGCACCATGCTTGTCCAGCCATGCTTTGATCTTGGCGCGAAACAGCTGCTTGCGGCTCCAGTAATGATGGATCAGGTCTGGACACTCGCGCACCTGCGTTGTGCGGTAGGCCGCTACCGACAAGCAGAACTCTTCAAGGGTATAGGCGCCTTGCGCCAGAGGGTACAGCTCATCCATCAAGGCGATCGAGTGATCGAGAACGCCGGCATCGACGCGATCAAGGCCGATGACTCCCGAGTTCAGCAGTGGCATCTGGTCATCTGCCAGCTGTCTTTGCTGCAGTACGCCAGCCAGTGTCCGATACAGCCCCGCCTCTTTGTTGCTGCCGTATTGCAATCCAAAGGCATTGCACAGCAGGGTGCCGGGCTCGACGCGACGGAACAGTTCCAGCGGTGAGCAGTGGAAGAATGTATCCGTGTCGATCAGCAGCGCACGCTCGGACTCGCGCAACACCTGCTGCATCACCACGTGCTTGGCGCGGAAGTGATAACCATGCGGGGCGATCCACACCTGACGGGTGCTTTCATCCAGCTCTCGAACCCGAACCGGCAAGTCGCGGTAAGGCGCCGGGTTGTCGGTGAAAACCTGGATGTCCAAGCTTTCGCCCGGTGTTTCGCGCAACCCTGCCAAGGCACTGGCGATACTGAACACTGCTTCCTGGTGGTAGGTGTTGGCACCATAAACCAGATAAATCAGTTGAGGGTTTGTGGCTGGGGTAATTGTGGACATCTACTGCGATCATCCCTGGCGAATTGGGAGAATGAAAAAAAAGGCCCTGGGTTTCGCCAGGGCCTCGTTCTGAATGCTACGCCTGTTTCAGCGTGGCAGTTTCAGATTGTTCCAGACGGCCAGGCTAGGTTCGGCCTGGTTCAGGGTATAGAAATGCAGCCCTGGTGCGCCGCCTTGCAACAAACGTTCACACATTTCGGTGATCACCTGCTCGCCGAAACCCTGAATGCTTTGGGTGTCGTCACCGTAGGCTTCCAGCTGTTTGCGGACCCAGCGCGGGATTTCCGCACCGCAGGCGTCGGAGAAGCGTGCCAGCTTGCTGTAGTTGGTGATCGGCATGATGCCCGGAACAACCGGGATGTTCACGCCCATCGCCTGTACACGCTCGACGAAGTAGAAGTAGCTGTCGGCGTTGAAGAAGTACTGGGTGATCGCACTGTTGGCGCCGGCGTTGGCCTTGCGCACGAAATTGGTGAGATCGTCTTCGAAGTTGCGTGCTTGCGGGTGCATTTCCGGGTAAGCGGCGACTTCGATGTGGAAGTGATCGCCGGTCTCTTCACGAATGAAGCTCACCAGGTCATTGGCATGGCGCAATTCGCCGCTGGCCATGCCCATGCCTGAAGGCAGGTCACCGCGCAAAGCAACGATCCGCTTGATGCCGGCCGCCTTGTATTGAGCCAGCAGGCCGCGCAAGTCAGCCTTGCTGTCGCCCACGCAAGACAGATGCGGTGCGGCAGGAACTTTGACTTCGCTTTCGAGCTGCAACACGGTGTTGAGGGTTCGATCACGAGTCGAACCACCAGCGCCATAGGTGCAGGAGAAGAAATCGGGGTTGTACGTGGCCAGCTGACGGGCAGTGGCGATGAGCTTTTCATGCCCGGCATCGGTCTTCGTCGGGAAGAACTCGAAGCTGTAGCGGCGGTCTTGGGACATAGGAATACCCTTTGAAACTCGTAAGCCTTGTAGGCGCCGCGCTCACTGTAGGAGCAAAGCTTGCTCGCGATGCAAGCGCCGCGGTGTTTCAGGAACACCGTGGTGATGCTATCGCGAGCAAGCTTTGCTCCTACAGTAAACAGGGCTCCTACATAAGCCCGCTCCCACAGGGGAGCGGACAGTCTGTGCCTATCAGTAGCGGTAAGCGTGCGGCTTGAACGGGCCTTCGACGGTCACGCCGATGTATTCAGCCTGTTGCTTGGTCAGTTGAGTGACCACGCCACCGAAACCGCGGACCATTTCCAGGGCCACTTCTTCGTCGAGTTTCTTCGGCAGTACTTCAACGGTCAGGCGCTCGGCTTTCTGGGCTGGCGACAGGTCGGCGTACTTCTGGCCGAACAGGAAGATCTGCGCCAGGACCTGGTTGGCGAACGAACCGTCCATGATGCGGCTTGGGTGGCCAGTGGCGTTGCCCAGGTTAACCAGACGGCCTTCGGCCAGCAGGATCAGGTAGTCGTCGTTCTGTGGGTCGAAATCGCCCGCGCCAGTACGGTGAACCTTGTGAACCTGTGGCTTCACTTCTTCCCATGCCCAGTTCTTGCGCATGAAAGCCGTGTCGATTTCGTTGTCGAAGTGACCGATGTTGCAGACCACGGCGCGTTTCTTCAGGGCTTTGAGCATGTTCGCATCGCAAACATTGACGTTACCGGTGGTGGTCACGATCAGGTCGATCTTGCCCAGCAGGGCCTTGTCGATGCTCGCTTCGGTACCGTTGTTGATACCGTCGATGAACGGCGAAACCAGTTCGAAACCGTCCATGCAGGCTTGCATGGCGCAGATCGGGTCAACTTCGGAGACTTTGACGATCATGCCTTCCTGACGCAGGGACTGGGCCGAACCCTTGCCCACGTCACCGTAACCGATGACCAGCGCTTGCTTGCCGGACAGCAGGTGGTCGGTACCGCGCTTGATCGCGTCGTTCAGGCTGTGACGGCAGCCATACTTGTTGTCGTTCTTGCTCTTGGTCACCGAGTCGTTGACGTTGATGGCCGGGATTTTCAGCTCGCCCTTGGCCAGCATGTCCAGCAGGCGGTGAACGCCGGTGGTGGTTTCTTCGGTGACGCCGTGAACGCGGTCCAGTACTTGTGGGTACTTCTTGTGCAGCAGCTCGGTCAGGTCGCCGCCATCGTCGAGGATCATGTTGGCATCCCAAGGCTGGCCATCCTTGAGGATGGTTTGCTCCAGGCACCACTCGTACTCTTGTTCAGTCTCGCCCTTCCAGGCGAATACCGGGATGCCGGCAGCGGCGATCGAAGCGGCGGCCTGATCCTGAGTCGAGAAAATGTTGCAGGACGACCAGCGTACTTCGGCACCCAGGGCAACCAGGGTTTCGATCAGCACGGCAGTCTGAATGGTCATGTGGATGCAGCCGAGAATCTTCGCGCCCTTGAGCGGTTGCTCGACGGAGTACTTGCGGCGCAGACCCATCAGGGCCGGCATTTCCGATTCGGCGATGATGGTTTCACGACGGCCCCAGGCAGCCAGGGACATGTCGGCAACTTTGTAGTCGTTAAAATCTGCAGGCGTGATTACAGCGCTCATGAAGAGCCTCCATTCGTAAGTATGCGAATGGGCGCCGTTGTGCGTTTAGTGTCCAGCCGATCATGGCCGGGCAACGCCCCATCCGAGCCTGACAGGTCGAACCTGCTGCAGCGCCCCTCGGACAGGTGGCGGGAAAACGGTATCAATCGAAGATGACCGTTTTGAAACGGGGGCGATTATAGCCGTCTGGGCCAGACTTCCAAAGGGTTTCTGTCGGCCAAATGAAGATCGCTAATGGCGACCATAGTCGAAGCCTCATGGAGCATGACTGCATGGTCTGCCATGATGCCGGCATCAATCGGCAAGACGGTCAGGAGCGAGCATGAATTTCCACACCCGCAAATGGGTAAAACCCGAAGACCTTAACCCCAACGGCACGCTGTTCGGCGGTAGCCTGCTGCGCTGGATCGACGAAGAGGCCGCCATTTACGCAATCGTCCAGCTGGGCAACCAGCGCGTGGTCACCAAGTACATTTCCGAAATCAACTTCGTCAGTGCCTCGCGCCAGGGCGACATCATCGAGCTGGGTATCACGGCCACCGAGTTCGGTCGTACCTCGATCACCCTGACGTGCGAAGTGCGCAACAAGATCACCCGCAAAAGCATCCTGACGGTCGAGAAGATGGTCTTCGTCAACCTGGGCGAAGACGGCTTGCCGACGCCACATGGCCGGACCGAGATCAAGTACGTCAAGGACCAGTTCCAGGACGACGCCGCCGTCGAATGACCGCGGCCCCTGTGGCGAGGGAGCTTGCTCCCGCTCGGCCGCGAAGCGGTCGCAGATCGATTAATGCGTTGTGTCTGACAAAACTCGATTGCAGGATTTAGGGCCGCTGCGCGCCCCAGCGGGAGCAAGCTCCCTCGCCACAAGGGTTTTGTATCGTTGCACAGATTATCTAAAGCTCAGCCGGGGACGTTGGCCGTTGCCGCTTCGCGGCGTTGCAGGTAGATAAAGAACAGCGCCGTCAGCACGGTCAAGCCGCTGACCAGTGCGCCGGTCCATGGCAGGTCTGCAAGGTTGGCACCGCTGGCGACGACCAGTCCGCCGATCCACGCTCCGGCGGCATTGCCCAGGTTGAAGGCGCTCTGGTTTAGCGTCGAACCCAGGTTCGGCGCCTCATGAGCCTGGTCGATGATCAGCAGTTGCAGGATCGGGCATAGTGCGAAGGCGAACACACCCCACAGTACCAGGGTGATGGCGGCCGGGATCACCGAGTGGCTGGTCTGGCTGAACGCCGCCAGCACCAGCACGACGGCGAGGGCCATGCCGACTAATGACGGCAGCAAACGGCTGTCGGCCAGGCGTCCGCCGAGCATGCTGCCAGCGGTCAAGCCCACGCCGAACAACAGCAGCATGATGGTCACGCCGTGCGGGCTGACGCCGGTAATGTCCTGCAGGATCGGTGCGATGTAGGTGAAGACACTGAACAGGCTGGTCGACGCCAGCACGCTCATGCCCAACGCCAGCAGCACATTGGTTTTGCCCAGTACCTTGAATTCGCTGGCCAGGTTGGCTTTGTCCATGGCGATCTCTTTCGGCAACCAGACCCACTGGGCGATGGCCGCGATCACGCCGATCACCGACACCGCCCAGAAGGTCGAGCGCCAGCCGGCGTATTGCCCGAGCGCGGTGCCCAGCGGTACGCCGAGTACGTTGGCGAGGGTCAGGCCGGTGAACATCATCGCAATTGCCTGGGCGCGCTTGTTCGGTGCCACTAAACCTGCAGCGACCACTGAACCGATGCCGAAGAATGCACCGTGGCACAACGCAGTAATCACCCGTGCGGCCATCAATGTGGCGTAGTTCGGGGCGAGTGCGCAGAGCATGTTGCCAAGGATGAACATCAGCGTCATGCCCAGCAGCGTGGCTTTGCGTGGCATGTTGGCCGTCCCGACCGCGAGGATCGGCGCGCCGAACACCACGCCCAGGGCGTAGCCGGTAATCAGCAGGCCGGCCTCGGGAATGCTTACGGCAAGGTCGCGGGCGACATCGGGCAGCAAGCCCATGATGACGAATTCAGTGGTGCCGATGCCGAAGGCGGCAACAGCCAGTGCAAACAAGGCGAGTGGCATGCGCAAGGTCTCTGTCGGTAGTCTTGACGCTCTGATCAGGCATACGCATGCGAGCCCCCGGCTCCGTGAGGATCGGGTAGCAGCAGAAATTTATTGGAATAAGTATGTGCGCAACTGAGTGCGGCGTGGTCGGTTGCAGTATAAACAGCTGCTGACATATGGCGAATCAATTCGGTTGATGCGGGCAAGGAGAGCAGGGTGCTTGCGACGATTCTGGTGTTGGTGGCGGCGTTGTTGCACGCAGCCTGGAATACCCTGATCAAGTTCAGTGCTGAGCGGTTATTGGTCGTGGCCTGCATGGACAGTGTCGCGATGCTGTTTGTCGCGCTGATGCTGGGTTTCGTCGCGCTGCCACCGATGGATATCTGGCCGTGGATACTCGCTTCGGCGGCCTTCGAGTTGCTCTACCGGTATCTGCTGATCCAGGCCTATCGGGTCGGCGATCTTGGGCTGGTCTATCCGCTGATGCGCGGTTTGTCGCCGTTGGTGGTTCTGGCGTTGACACTGATTTTTGCTGGCGAAGTGCTGACGACCCAGCAGATCCTCGGCATTTTGCTGATCCCGTTCGGCATGCTGTGCCTGCTTTGGCAGGGCGGTGGCGGGGAGCGTTTGCCGTGGTCGATGTTGCCGGTAGTGGTGCTGATCGGCTTGTGCATTGGCGGCTACACCTTTATCGATGGGCAGGCGTTGCGGCGCTGGTCGCACCCGCTCGATTACCTGGTCTGGGTGACGCTGCTCAGTGCCTGGCCGTTTCCGCTGTTGGCACTGGTGCGCAAGCGTCCGGCTTTTATGCTGTTCTGGCGTGAGCAGTGGCGACTGGGGTTGAGCGTCGGGTTCTGCGTGTTGTTCAGCTACGCTTTGGTGCTCTGGGCCATGCAGTTGGGGTCAATTGCCGAAGCGGCGGCGTTGCGCGAGATCAGTGTGATTCTGGTGGTGCTGTTTGGCATGCGTTACCTCAAGGAACCTTTCGGCAGGCCCAGGCTCTTGGCTTGTGGGCTGGTACTGGCCGGCATGTTCGTGATGAAGTTCTGAGCGAGCGTTTACGAAACTCTAAAAAGGAATCTGCAATGAACGTTGCCCTGTGGTGTGTATTGATCGCGATTTTCTTGCCGTACGTTTGCACCGCCATTGCCAGGATCGGCGGCAAGTTCGGGCTTCAGGACAATCATGATCCGCGAGACTTCCTTGAATCCCTCGACGGGTTTGCCAAGCGTGCCCATTGGGCCCAGTTGAACAGCTTTGAAGTCACCCCGGCGTTTGCCGCCGCGGTCATCGTCGCGCACCTGGTCGGCAATGCCGAACTGGTGACGATCAACGTGCTGTCGGTGCTGTTCATCACCAGCCGCCTGCTTTACATCATCTGCTACCTGGCAGACTGGGCGATCCTGCGTTCGCTGGTGTGGTTTGTCGGCATGGGATTGATTGCCGCCTTCTTTTTTGTGTCGATCTGACGCGATGCGGAACCGTTTTTGTAGCAGCAGGCTTCGCCAGCTGCTACAGGAATCAACAGCGTATTGGGTGCGACTTACTTTGTGTCGGTCACCTGCGGCAGTTGCGGTAGTGCCGCGCCTTTTGGCCAGAGCATCCAGATTTGCCCTTGCTGTTTCATGTCGCCGGCCAGTTGCCCGGCGGCATCGCCGGTGCCCCAGAACAGGTCGGCGCGAACTTCGCCGGTGATCGCGCCACCGGTGTCCTGTGCGGCGACGGGGCGTACCAGTGCGCTGCCATCAGGGCGGGTCGTGGATAACCACAGCAGACTGCCCAGCGGAATCACCTTGCGATCCACCGCCACGCTGTAACCCGAGGTCAGCGGCACGTTCAGCGAGCCGCGCGGGCCTTCGTTGCTGTCAGGATTGCGGCTGAAGAACACGTAGCTCGGGTTACTGCCGAGCAGTTCAGGAATGCGCGTCGGGTGGGCCTTGGCCCAGGCACTGATGGCGCCCATGGTCACGTCTTCCTTCTTCAGTTCGCCCTGATCCACCAGCCAGCGGCCAATTGGGCGGTACGGGTGACCGTTCTGGTCGGCATAACCGATGCGCAGTTGGCGGCCATCTTCCAGCTGAATGCGGCCCGAGCCCTGGATTTGTAGAAACTGCAGGTCCATCGGATCGGTCAGCCACGCCAGCACCGGCGCCTTGACCCCTTTGGTTTCAATCGCAGCGGCATCGTCGTAAGGCTTGAGCACCCGGCCTTCAAGGCGACCGCGCAGGCGCTTGCCTTTGAGTTCGGGGTAAATGCTCTCGAGCGAGACGATGATCATGTCGTCCGGTACACCGTAAACCGGCACATTGGCCACCGGGTTCTGCGTCAGGCTGCCCGGATAGACCGGCTCGTAATAGCCGGTGATCAAGCCATTCGCATTGCCGCTGGAGGAGCGCAGGCCGTAGACCGCCAGCTGTTCCTTGAGAAAGTCGCGGATGGCGTCTGCGGTTTGCGGCACATTGGCGGCCGCTGCGCAGGTCGCGCCCCAGACCGGGTCGGATTTCAGGCGGGTACAGGCGCTGCGCCAGGAACCGAAGCCGGCCAGCAAGTCATTATCAGATACCGCCGGCAAAGCTTCCCACGTCGCGCTGGAATAGGTGGCGATGGCGTGGGTTTGTGGTTTTGCGGTGTCGCCACTGTTGCAACCGGCGAGCAGGGCGACCATCGGTACGGTCCAGAGCAGAGTGTTGCGCCAGGCCTTGAAACGGCTGTTCATGCGGTATTTCCTGTGCAGGTTGCCCGAGCGCTTCCAGCGTTCAGGCAACCCTTATTGTTAATAGGGCTATTGGTCTTTACCGACGACGCGAGGATACTGGCCGCCGTTTCCCGTGACCTGAAGCCACCATGACTCTTAAAAGACTTTCTGTTGTATTGCTGGCCTGCCTGACGCTGTCCGCCTGTGGCGGTGTCGATCCGAACTCGCCGCTGGGTCAGCGCAAGGCGATTTTCAAGCAAATGCTCAAGACCGGCGAAGACCTGGGCGGCATGTTGCGGGGACGTATCCCGTTCGATGGCCCGCGTTTTACCGCAGGCGCCGTCAAGCTCGACGCCTTGTCCCATGAGCCGTGGAAGCATTTCCCACAGGTTCGTGAGGACAGCAACACCAGTGCCAAAGACGGTGTCTGGCAGCAGCAGGCACGTTTCCAGGAAATGGCCCGCACACTTGAAGCCGCCACCGGTGAATTGGTGATTGCCAGCCAGGTTCAGCCGTACAAGGCCAGTAACCTGGGCCCGGCCGTGCAGAAGGTCGAAGACGCCTGTAGTGCGTGCCATAAACAGTTTCGTGATCACTGATTTCAGGTTCAACTGATAACTCTGTGGCGAGGGAGCTTGCTCCCGCTGGGTGGCGAAGCCGCCCCAACATCGGTTATCGCGATTATCCCGGGAAATCGCGATAGCCTGATTGCGAACGCTACGCGTCCGAGCGGGAGCAAGCTCCCTCGCCACAAAAGCTGCTGCACTCATTGATCTCGGATTTACTTATCCAGCTCATCCAGCGCTCGCTGCAATTCCTTACGGGACTCGGCGAGTTTGTCTTTGCGTTTGTTGATCTTCTCGGCGTCGCCCTGTTTCATCGCCTTGTCGAGGTCGGCCTGACGGCGGCTGACTTCGTGCTTGGCGTCGAGCACCTTGTTCTCGCGCTCTTTCTTCAGGGAGGCGTCGTTGCAGTGCTCGGTGGCTTCGCTCAGGGCTTTTTCCAGGCCAGCCTTTTGCTCGGCATTGCTGTGCGCCCTGGCCTGTTCGATCTGGTTACTGATGGACTGGCGCTTGGCGGCGCAGCCAGTGAGTTGCGGAGTTTCTTCGGCAGCCATCAGCGGTGTCACCATGACGCCACAAAGGACCAACATGGCGAGCGGTGAAAGAAATTTCATAAAGGCTCCGTTTAAAAAATCATCAGGTCGGCAGCAGATGGGCTGTTGGAGCGCATCGATACTCATTGGGTTCAAAACTGCCGGTTTCTGCATAGCTAAAAGCCGTCTATCCCGGCAGCGTGTAATTGTTCGCTCAAGGCCAGCACCTGTGGGTCGCGAAAAAATGCGCTCAATTGCGCTGCGCGCCCCGGGCCGATTCCGGCTTCGGTCTGCCATTGCTCAGTGTCTCGTTGCACCAGTAAATGCCATGAGTCTGCAAGACTGGCCTCACCGGTAGGCGGCAAACCCAATGCTTTCAGCCAGCGTGAAAAGGGCTGTTGTCGGGCGCTTTGCAGGCTGTTCAGCAAGCGGACACTGCTGCGCTCGCCGAAGCCGTCAATGTTAGCAAGCTCTTGGGCATCGAGGGTCAACCAATCGAGCAAACCCTTGAGGCGTCCGGCACTGATCAGTTTTTCCCAGGTGCCGGGGCCGATATGGCGCAGCGCCAGGCCTTGCTTGCCACTGAGCCAGGTCAGTCGTGCGAGAAACTGGCTTTCGCAGCCCGGTGTCGGTTGCCAACAGCTGAGGTGATGAAAGTCTTCTGCGCGTGGTGCGTTCACCTCGGGTCGTTCAGTGCTGCGCAACACGACCCTGTCGAGTCGCGGGATGGTCAGCCCGGCAAGGCTGATGGCGACCTGATCGCCGGGGCGAATGTCCATGGCCTGCCAGCGCTGCAACGAACTCACGCTGACACGTTTGATCTGTCGATCATCGAGCGTGACCGGAGCGAGCTCGAGCACCGGGGTGATGCGTCCGGTGCGCCCGATCTTGAAGTTGACCTTGCGCACTTCAGCCAACGCTTGGGCGAAAGGGTACTTCCAGGCCACGCTCCAGAACGGAGTTTTCGCCTCCCAGCGCTCTGCCGCCGGACGTTGGCTCTGACGCAAGACAATACCGTCGCTGGCAAACGGCAGGGGGCTGCGATACCAGTGATCGCGCCAACGCTCAGTATCGGCAAATGCGCCGACGGGTTGGCTGTAGAACTCACTGTCAGGGAAGCCCAATGCTTTCAGGGCGAGCAGGCGCTCCGGCAAGCTGGCCGGACCTTGTGGCCAATCCCAGACAAATAGCCCGATCCTGTTGGCGTCCACAGGGCTCAGCTCTTTACGGGCCATCAACCCGGCCACGGCGCTGCGGGCGTTCAGGCTGCCGCGTTGGGCTTGCACATGATCCGTCAGGCGCCAATAGAGTTCGCCTTGCAGCAGCAAGTCCAGTGACTGCGGCAGTTGCTGGGGGATGGCGGCGATCTTGCGCGCCGAGGCGGTCCAGTCCTGGCCGTTGATACCGTCGCCACGACTGATCGCCTGCTGGAACTGACCCTCGCGGTAAATCAACGTGACCGCTACGCCATCGACTTTGGGCTGAACCCAGATATCGTCGTGTGTCTTGAGCCAGGCTTCGACGGCACGCCCGTCGATGAGCTTTTCGAGGCCGGTGTGGGGAATCGGATGGGTAACCGTGCCGCGGGCGGCATGCAACGGATTCTCAGGTGTTGTGGTCCCGCCAAAGCATGCTCGCCAAGCTTTGAGGTGGGCACGGGATTGGTCGTAGATTTCGTCGGCGACCAGTGAGTGTCCTTGCCGGTGATAGCTGTCGTCCCAGCGCTCGATTTGCGCTTGCAGCGCGGTGATTTCGGCCTGGGCTCGTATGGGGAGCCAGTCGGGACAGCTATTGGCGTTGGCGTTCAGGCAGGCAACGATCAACCAGAAACCGATCAACAGACGAAGCGTGGGCAGCATCATGAGCATCCTTGCTCGAGGGGGATGCCTGAAGGCTAGATCAGCAGGGAGGCTGGCGAGCGCTGGTGGTTTTCAGGGTGTGTCCAGACCGGACCAGCGCCCATGAAAAAGCCCCGCACGGCGAACCGTGCGGGGCTTTTTGTGCAGCCAGGAAAGTCTTACAGGCCGGCAGCAGCGCGCAGGGCGTCGGCGCGGTCGGTTTTTTCCCAGGTGAACGTGGTGAACGTATCGTCGCCCACGGTTTTGATTTCCGGGGTGCGACCGAAGTGGCCGTACGCAGCGGTGTCCTGGTACATCGGGTGCAGCAGGTCGAGCATGGTGGTGATTGCGTATGGACGCAGGTCGAACACTTCGCGGACCAGTTTGACGATCTTGTCGTCGCTGATCTTGCCGGTGCCGAAGGTGTTCAACGAAATCGAAGTCGGCTGAGCGACGCCGATGGCGTAGGAAACCTGAATCTCGCAACGCTCGGCCAGGCCGGCAGCCACGATGTTCTTGGCCACATAACGACCGGCGTAGGCAGCCGAACGGTCAACCTTCGATGGATCTTTACCGGAGAACGCGCCGCCGCCGTGACGGGCCATGCCGCCGTAGCTGTCAACGATGATCTTGCGACCGGTCAGGCCGCAGTCGCCCACCGGGCCACCGATGATGAACTGGCCAGTCGGGTTGATGTGGAACTGGGTGTCCTTGGATAGCAGCTCGGCAGGCAGTACGTGCTTGACGATCAGTTCCATCACGCCTTCGCGCAGGTCTTTGTAGGATACTTCCGGGTTGTGCTGGGTCGACAGTACAACGGCGTCGATACCGACAACCTTGCCGTTTTCGTAGCGGCAGGTCACTTGCGACTTGGCGTCTGGACGCAGCCAAGGCAGCAGGCCGGACTTGCGGGCTTCGGCCTGGCGCTGAACCAGTTGGTGCGAGAAGGTGATCGGTGCTGGCATCAGCACGTCGGTTTCGTTGCTGGCGTAGCCGAACATCAGGCCCTGGTCGCCGGCGCCCTGGTCTTCAGGCTTGGCACGATCAACACCCTGGTTGATGTCGGGCGACTGCTTGCCGATGATGTTCATCACGCCGCAGGTCGCGCCGTCGAAGCCGACGTTCGAGCTGTTGTAGCCGATGTCGAGGATCACGTTGCGGACGATGTCTTCCAGATCGACCCAGGCCGAGGTGGTGACTTCGCCGGCGATGATCGCCACGCCCGTTTTCACCAGAGTCTCGCACGCCACACGGGCGAACTTGTCTTCAGCAATGATGGCGTCCAGCACCGCATCAGAAATCTGGTCGGCGATTTTGTCCGGATGCCCTTCAGACACGGACTCGGAGGTGAAAAGGGAGTATTCGCTCATCTCGATGTTTTCCTGAATTTACCGATGGTGAGTGTCGCCAGCCGGTCGCTGAAAGTGGCGGACCTGGATCTGGAAACCATTACGTAAGCCTACATAGAGGCTTTCCCCGGGAACGAGTCCCGCAGCGGTGGCCCAGCGGGCCAAATCGTCCTGTTCAAACCCCAACCAAAGATCACCGCAGGCCTCCTTGGCCCAACTTTGGTTGTGGCTACATAACTCTGTCACTAACAGGCTACCGCCTGGTTGCAGCAAGCCGGCCATGTGCTTGAGCGCATCGGCTGGCGCGGCGAAATGGTGCAAGACCATGTTCAGTACAACGCAATTGGCCTCAAGGCTTACGCCATCCAATGCATCGGCTAATTGCAGGCTGACGTTAGCCAGCTTTTCACGTTCGCAGACCTGGCGCGCCAGTTCGAGCATCGCCGGGCTATTGTCGAGCGCTGTGACCTGACTGAAGCGGCGCGCCAGTTCCGGCAGAAAACTGCCGTCGCCGGGGCCGACTTCAATCGCGGTGGCACCTTCGCTGAAGCTCAACTTGTCGAGCAGGGCCAGCACGCTTTCACGGTACTGCGCCAAGCCGGCGATCAAGTCTTGCTGGGCGCGAAACTTTTCCGCAACCCGTGAGAAAAAGTCCTGGCTGGCAGCGGCTCGTTGTCCGTGGACCTGGCTGATCCGCGCCTGCACATCGCTGGGCAGGGTCAGGTTGTCCACTTCGTCGAGCAGTGCTGCATGCAGCTTGCCGCCCAACAATTCGGTGTGGGGCAGGGCGCGACGGTAAAAAATCGCGTTGCCTTCACGGCGGGTCGCTACCAGCTCAGCCTGGGCCAGCACCTTCAAGTGGTGGCTCATGCCCGATTGGCCGGTGGCGAAGATTTGCGCCAGCTCCAGCACGCCGAACGAATCGTTGGCCAGTGCGCGCAAAACATTCAGCCGCAACGGATCGCCGCCGGCCTTGCACAAGGCCGCCAGCTCATCGCAATCGTCATGACGAATGGAAGGCACGCGTAAGTTCATAAGGCCAGCAGTCTAGTGATGCGTAGAAATCCCTGCAAGGGCAATATCAAAAAGTTTTGATATTGCTCGATGGATGGCACTTCTCACGGGATGATTAACTCTACAAACGTACAGCGGAAAGGTTTCATCACCCGAAACCGTCGTTATCCGTGGGAAAAACGTCTCCAGATGACTATCTGTCATTGCCCCGAGGCTGTCCGCTGAGGGAAAATGCTCGCCTTTTTTCCGTTTCGTTTTATTCACTCTCGATTCAGTATCAGCAGGAGAACAGCGATGCCCAGCCGTCGTGAGCGTGCCAACGCCATTCGTGCCCTCAGCATGGATGCCGTGCAAAAAGCCAACAGCGGCCATCCCGGTGCCCCTATGGGTATGGCGGATATCGCCGAAGTGCTTTGGCGTGACTACCTCAAGCACAACCCGAGCAATCCATCGTTTGCCGACCGCGACCGGTTCATCCTGTCCAACGGTCACGGCTCGATGTTGCTTTACTCGTTGCTGCACCTGACCGGCTATGACCTGTCGATCGATGACCTGAAAAACTTCCGCCAACTGCACAGCCGCACCCCGGGCCACCCGGAACTCGGTTACACCCCGGGTGTTGAAACCACCACTGGCCCGTTGGGTCAGGGCCTGGCCAACGCCGTGGGCTTTGCCCTGGCAGAAAAAGTCCTGGCGGCGCAGTTCAACCGTCCAGGTCACAACGTTGTCGATCACCACACCTATGTGTTCCTGGGTGATGGCTGCATGATGGAAGGCATTTCCCACGAAGTCAGCTCCCTGGCCGGTACCCTGGGCCTGGGCAAACTGATCGCTTTCTACGATGACAACGGCATCTCCATCGACGGCGAAGTCGAAGGCTGGTTCACCGATGACACCCCGAAGCGTTTCGAAGCCTACAACTGGCAAGTGATCCGCAACGTTGACGGTCACGACCCGGAAGAGATCAAGATCGCGATCGAGACGGCACGCAAAAGCGCGCAACCGACGCTGATCTGCTGCAAAACCACCATCGGCTTCGGTTCGCCGAACAAGCAAGGCAAGGAAGATTGCCACGGTGCCCCACTGGGTGACGCGGAAATCGCCTTGACCCGCACTGCGCTGAAGTGGAACTACGGCCCGTTCGAAATCCCGGCCGACATCTATGCCGAGTGGGACGCCAAGGAAGCCGGTCGCGCTGTCGAAGCCGAGTGGGATCAGCGTTTCGCTGCCTACTCCGCCGAATTCCCGGAGCTGGCCAACGAGCTGGTCCGTCGTCTGAGCGGTGAGCTGCCAGAAGACTTCGCTGAAAAAGCCTCGGCCTACATCGCTGAAGTCGCAGCCAAGGGCGAAACCATCGCCAGCCGTAAAGCCAGCCAGAACGCCCTGAACGCGTTCGGCCCGCTGCTGCCGGAAATGCTTGGCGGTTCGGCTGACCTGGCCGGTTCCAACCTGACCCTGTGGAAAGGTTGCAAAGGTGTCAGCGCTGAAGACGCCAGCGGCAACTACATGTACTACGGCGTTCGCGAGTTCGGCATGACTGCCATCATGAACGGCGTAGCCCTGCACGGCGGCCTGGTACCTTACGGCGCAACTTTCCTGATGTTCATGGAATACGCCCGCAACGCCGTGCGCATGTCCGCACTGATGAAGCAGCGCGTGATCCACGTCTACACCCACGACTCCATCGGTCTGGGCGAAGACGGTCCGACTCACCAGCCAATCGAACAACTGGCCAGCCTGCGCTGCACGCCGAACCTCGACACCTGGCGTCCAGCCGATGCCGTTGAATCGGCAGTGGCCTGGAAGAACGCCCTGGAGCGTAAAGACGGCCCTACAGCGTTGATCTTCTCGCGTCAGAACCTGCAGCACCAAACCCGTGACGCGGTGCAGATCGAACTGATCAACCGTGGTGGTTATGTGCTCAAGGACTGCGCTGGCGAGCCTGAGCTGATCCTGATCTCCACCGGTTCGGAAGTCGGCCTGGCCGTTCAGGCCTACGACAAGCTGACTGAACAGGGTCGCAAGGTGCGCGTGGTTTCCATGCCATGCACCAGCGTGTTCGATGCTCAGGATGCCGGCTACAAGCAAGCGGTTCTGCCGTTGCAGGTCAGCGCCCGTATCGCCATCGAGGCCGCACACGCGGACTACTGGTACAAATACGTGGGCCTGGAAGGTCGCGTCATCGGCATGACCACCTACGGAGAGTCAGCGCCTGCGCCTGCCTTGTTCGAAGAGTTCGGCTTCACCCTGGAAAACATCCTGGGTCAGGCTGAAGAGCTGCTGGAAGACTAAGTCCAGGTGAAGTATTGCCTGTTCTGAAGCCATCGCGGGCAAGCCTTGCTCCTACAGATTGATGTCGTGCCCGAATCCCGTGGCAATCATCTGTCCGTAGGAGCAAGGCTTGCCCCGGGCGGCGTTCCGACGATGACAATGGAACATTCAACGTTGAACTGACGGATTCACCACGGTAATCGAGAACCCCATGCCTCAACCGCGTCCTTACAAAGTTGCACTCAACGGCTACGGCCGGATTGGTCGTTGCGTCTTGCGTGCTTTGTTCGAGCGAGGGGCGGCTGCCGGGTTTGAAATTGTGGCAATCAACGATCTGGCTGACATGGCCAGCGTCGAATACCTGACACGCTTCGACTCCACCCACGGGCGTTTTCCCGGTGAGGTCAGGGTCGAGGGCGACTGTCTGCATATTAATGGCAACTGCGTGAAGGTCCTGCGCAGTGCCACCCCCGAAGGCATCGATTGGGCGTCGCTGGGCGTCGATCTGGTGCTTGAATGCTCCGGTGCTTACCACACGCGCGCAGACGGCCAGCGTTTCCTCGACGCCGGCGCCCCGCGGGTGCTGTTTTCCCAGCCGATGGCCAGCGAAGCGGATGTCGACGCCACCATCGTCTACGGCGTCAATCAGGAATGCCTGACCGGCGATGAACTGCTGGTGTCCAACGCGTCCTGCACCACCAACTGCGGCGTGCCGCTGTTGCGTCTGCTGGATCAGGCTTTTGGCCTGGACTACGTGTCGATCACCACGATTCACTCGGCGATGAACGATCAGCCGGTCATTGACGCCTACCACCACGAAGACTTGCGCCGCACCCGTTCGGCGTTCCAGTCGGTGATCCCGGTGTCCACCGGCCTGGCGCGCGGTATCGAACGCTTGTTGCCGGAACTTGCCGGGCGAATTCAGGCCAAAGCTGTACGCGTGCCGACGGTCAACGTGTCATGCCTCGATATCACGATGCAAACCGTTACCGATACTGACGCGAGTGAAGTCAACCGGATCCTGCGCGAGGCCGCCACCTATGGCCCGCTCAAGGGGCTTTTGGCTTATACCGAGTTGCCTCATGCCAGTTGTGATTTCAACCATGACCCACATTCGGCGATCGTCGATGCCAGTCAGACCCGTGTTTCCGGCCCGAGGCTGGTGAACGTACTGGCCTGGTTCGACAACGAATGGGGTTTTGCCAACCGAATGCTGGATGTTGCAGGACACTATCTGCAAACCGCTATCAAGCTCTCTGTTTCTGAACTCTCTGCTTCTAAAAAACCTGCTCTCTAAAACAGCTATCCAGGAAATGCGACCCATGACCGTGTTGAAGATGACCGACCTCGATCTGCAAGGTAAGCGCGTATTGATCCGCGAAGACCTCAACGTCCCAGTCAAGGACGGTGTTGTCACCAGCGATGCGCGAATCCTGGCCTCGCTGCCGACCATCAAGTTGGCCCTGGAAAAAGGCGCGGCGGTGATGGTTTGCTCGCATCTTGGCCGTCCGACCGAGGGTGAATTCTCGGCCGAGAACAGCCTCAAGCCAGTCGCTGACTACCTGAGCAAGGCCCTGGGCCGTGAAGTGCCGCTGGTCTCCGACTACCTGGGCGGCGTTGACGTCAAGGCCGGCGACATCGTGCTGTTCGAGAACGTGCGCTTCAACAAAGGCGAGAAAAAGAACGCTGACGAACTGGCGAAGCAATACGCGGCCCTGTGCGACGTGTTCGTGATGGACGCTTTTGGCACCGCTCACCGTGCCGAGGGTTCGACCCACGGCGTGGCCAAGTTCGCCAAAGTCGCTGCGGCTGGCCCGTTGCTGGCTGCCGAGCTGGACGCACTGGGCAAAGCCCTTGGCGCCCCGGCCCAGCCAATGGCAGCCATCGTCGCCGGCTCCAAGGTCTCGACCAAACTCGACGTGCTGAACAGCCTGAGCCAGATCTGCGACCAACTGATCGTCGGTGGCGGTATCGCCAACACCTTCCTGGCCGCTGCCGGTCACCCGGTCGGCAAATCGCTGTACGAGCCAGACCTGCTGGACACCGCCCGCGCCATCGCAGCCAAAGTCAGCGTGCCGTTGCCAGTCGATGTGGTGGTTGCCAAGGAATTCGCCGAAAGCGCTACCGCGACCGTCAAGTTGATCGCCGACGTAGCAGCAGACGACATGATCCTCGACATCGGCCCACAGACCGCAGCGCAATTCGCTGAGCTGCTGAAGTCGTCGAAAACCATTCTGTGGAACGGCCCGGTCGGCGTATTCGAATTCGACCAGTTCGGTAACGGCACCAAAGTCCTGGCTCAGGCCATCGCAGACAGCTCGGCGTTCTCCATTGCGGGCGGCGGCGACACCCTGGCAGCCATCGATAAATATGGTGTTGCCGAGCAGATCTCCTACATTTCTACCGGCGGCGGCGCGTTCCTCGAGTTTGTCGAAGGCAAAGTGCTGCCAGCGGTTGAAGTCTTGGAAAGCCGCGCAAAGGCCTAAGGGTCATCCATTGGCCAGGCAAAGGAGTGTTTACATGGTCAAGACGTTAGCGACATTGATCGCAGCGGGTGTACTGGCCGGCTGCGGGAGCACCCCGAAAGCCGCGCAGGAATCGGATACCGGCGCGCCGGACAAAGGCTGTTACCAGGCCGACTGGCAAGCCGAAACCAACCCGGTGCTCAACAAGCGTTCCGGGCCGGATGGCCTGGATAAATACGAGACACGGACCCCGGCCAAGGAACATGGTTGCCCTTGACCGGTCTGACTCACTGATACCCAGCGCAGTTGGCGTGTGCCGACTGCCGAGGAAAATGGATGAAAGGCTTGATAGCCGTGGGGTCGCTGGCAGTACTTGCCGGTTGCGCCACTATGAACCCGTTCGCGTCGTCGCCTGTTGCGTCCGATAATTGGACGAACTGGGTTTGCGATAGCCAGGCCCCCGTGCACTGGCGCTACACCGACGCCACGCACAACACCGTGGATGTGCGGCTCAGCGACGACCAGGTTCATCGCTTGAAGCTTGATCCGGCAGGCTCTGGTTCGCTGTACAGCGACGACCAGTTGGCGTTTCACGTAAAAGATGACGAAGGCCTGGTGTACTGGGTCGCCACCAACGATTTGATCGGCCGCGGCTGTAAAGCCAAGTAACACCGCTGATCACAGAGCTTTTGTGGCGAGGGAGCTTGCTCCCGCTGGAGCGCGAAGCGGTCACAAAGCCAGTCGACTCAGCGATCCAGAAGGACCGAGTCAATTGGTTTACGACTGCTTCGCAGCCGAGCGCGAGCAAGCTCGCTCGCCACAGGGTTCTTCGTAACACACAGGATTTATGTTGTACCGGATTCGCAGGCCGGCCTTACCCCCGATCTGCATTAACTTGAATAGCAGCCGCCGCTACGGCAGGCTTGCACGATTAACGACCCTCAACCGGGAGAGACACACACCATGGCACTTATCAGCATGCGCCAGATGCTGGACCACGCAGCCGAGTTCGGCTACGGCGTTCCAGCCTTCAACGTCAACAACCTTGAGCAGATGCGCGCCATCATGGAAGCCGCTGACAAGACTGACTCCCCGGTGATCGTCCAGGCTTCGGCCGGCGCCCGTAAATACGCTGGCGCGCCATTCCTGCGTCACCTGATTCTGGCGGCGATCGAAGAATTCCCGCACATCCCGGTGTGCATGCACCAGGACCACGGCACCAGCCCTGACGTCTGCCAGCGCTCGATCCAGCTGGGCTTCAGCTCGGTGATGATGGACGGTTCCCTCGGCGAAGACGGCAAGACCCCGACCGACTACGACTACAACGTCCGTGTAACTCAACAAACCGTGGCCATGGCTCACGCCTGCGGCGTATCGGTAGAAGGCGAGCTGGGCTGCCTGGGTTCGCTGGAAACCGGCATGGCCGGTGAAGAAGACGGTATCGGTGCAGAAGGCGTGCTCGATCACAGCCAAATGCTCACCGACCCGGAAGAAGCCGCTGACTTCGTCAAACGCACCCAGGTCGACGCCCTGGCCATCGCCATCGGCACCAGCCACGGCGCTTACAAGTTCACCAAGCCACCCACCGGCGACGTGCTGGCTATCGACCGTATCAAGGAAATCCACAAACGCATCCCGAACACCCACCTGGTGATGCACGGTTCTTCTTCGGTACCGCAAGAGTGGCTGGCGATCATCAACCAGTACGGCGGCGACATCAAAGAAACCTACGGCGTACCGGTTGAAGAAATCGTCGAAGGCATCAAGCACGGCGTGCGCAAGGTCAACATCGACACCGACCTGCGTCTGGCCTCCACTGGCGCGATGCGTCGCCTGATGGCCACCAACCCGAGCGAATTCGATCCGCGTAAATTCTTCGGCGCCACTGTAACGGCCATGCGCGACGTGTGCATCGCACGTTATGAAGCGTTCGGGACTGCCGGTAATGCTTCGAAGATCAAACCGATCTCGTTGGAAGCGATGTTCCAGCGTTATTTGAAAGGTGAGTTGAACGCCAAGGTTAACTAAGGCCTGAGCGTTTAATTGCACTCATAAAAAAACCCGCCGAGAGGCGGGTTTTTTATTGGGTGATCGCGATGGAGTAAGCAGGCTTTTCCTGTTGTTTACGCTTACTGAATAAGTTTCCAGTTTTTGTAAAAGAATCGGCGCAAGGCAAACGCAACTCCTGCAAACGAAGCGACGATGCCGTTCAGGATAAAAGAGACCCAGGACGGGCGCAGTATGTCGAGGAACAGGCAGTAGCGCTTGGCGTCATTCTTGTTGAAGGAGGCGTGCAGCAGGGTGTCATCAAAGATGAACAGCGGATCGTCGTGCCAGTAGTGTTTTTGCTTCCTGACCTGAATGTACACACCGTCATGATGGGCGGCCGGCATGATGTTGTAGAGCACGCGGTACATCATGCGCAATGGCCCGAAGTGAAAGGAGGTCGACTGATTTTCATTGAAAACCGATACGCCGATGGTCTTTATATAAGGCAGTTTCTTCTGAAGTGCGGGGATGTTGAGTTCGGTATCGATCTTGCGGCCATACCATTGGAAGAACAACATGCCACGCTTTTTCTGGGCCATGCGCGCATCGAGGAATGCAATGATCTCTTCCTTGTGAGCCATCGCGGTTTCAATCACGTAGTTGATGTCTTGCTGATGGCTTTCGGGAAGCTCGCGCAACTTGTAAACGTAACGGCTTGGCTTGCTCAGTAGATCGAAAAAAGTATTCAGAGGCGCAAGCAACCACGTATTGCGGCCGCCGCCTATAAAATACTTTTTGATGATGTCTTTGTCGAAAATGCCATTGCGCAGGAAGTCATAGATGCCGCAAACACAGAGCACAATAACAAACCAAAGAGTGGCTACCGGAAAGCAATAAATAATGGCAGCAATAGCGAGAATAGTGATTGCCGAGACTGCTTTTTTGCGGATGACTCGAATGTTCATGGAACTCGGTTCCCCTGAGGCGGTGCGGTATAGATTTGAAAAATACCTATTGGCTCAGTATTATTCGCGATAATAAGAATTTTTCCTGTCGTTAAGTGTAATAAATATTTATTATTTGTAAAGGATTCTCAGATGTGGCGGGGTGAATTTTTTCTTTGACGTGCCCAGCCCTGAAACAGATTTACACCTGCTTCACCCCAGCACCTGCGGCAAACGCTGGCCGAAATGCTTTCTGAAGGCTGCATTCAGATCCTGGTGGCAAATGCCGGGTTGCGATGGTCATTGGGACCATGGTCGTCGAGGCACAAGGCTGGTATTGCGTAGGACGTATGCGTAACCGACGCTTCTGTCGCACTGGCGTGAAAACCTTGCGGCCGGCTGAAAAACTCCACGGCTTGGCGTTGTCTTCATGGAATAACTTTGCGGGGGAACTCTATGAATGAGCCATCTAGTTTTTCTTTTGGCTATGTAATAACAAAAGCGGGTGTGAATTTACGTCACTCCCTGCAAGAACTTACTGTTTTTAACGCTATGGCGCTATCAAGGTGTATGCGCGGTTTTTGAAGTGTTGCTAATCATCGGTTGAGCTAGATTTTGAGTTTTGTCGAAAAGGTTAATCAAGGCTGTTAATATTTAACGGTGCTAACAAGAAATGCCGAACTAGACTGCGTGAAAGTGCACTGATGGTGACTCTAGGTAAATACCTCGACTTGTTCGGGGTGTTTGCGTTCGCGCCGGTTTGTGTTCAGGTTGGGTTGTAAAGTATCTTGTCAGTGTTTACTCCCTTCCGGTAGTTAGCAACAGTGTTCAATGTCGCGTAGACAGAGGGCTGTTTGCGGGGATACAGGCTGAATGGAATGCGGAGGGGCTTAATGACTCTATGATACCGAGACTAAGGCACAGGCCTGTCATTAAAGACGTGAGCGAACGGGGAAAATAATCCTCGTGGCCGGCGATCATCAACTGTACAGCGCTAGCATCAAAGAAACCTATGGTGTACTCGGGTTTGAAGTTTTACATGATGGGGTGATAAGGCACAGTCGTGAATGCGTTAATTATCCATGTGTTGTAGTGAAATTGTTGCGTGATAATGATGCGTAAAGTGCCTTGAGAAAAGCAGAAGGCACTTTAGAGTATGAGAAGTCATACTGAATGACGGTTAGGGCATCCGCCTTACACCAATAGTGCTATTGCCCAACGTATTGTCTGTAAAAGTTACCTGTTGATAACCTTCCAGTAATTCGAAGGCTGGGTCCATAGATTTAAATCCAATGCTGAGCTGTTTGACACGGTTGCCGCTTGTGCGGATCGACTGCATATTAATCTCTGCCCCTTCGGCGGTGCCGGAGCCGTTGAGCACAAACGTGCCGGTGAGATCGATGAAATCACCGTAGTAGTTACAGTTGCCGGAAAAAGTACCTGTATTTAGAGATGTATAAAGTACCGAGTTTATCCCGATGTATATAGAGAGGGTTCCCCAGCCACCGGTGTAGCGTCCTGGTGAAAGTGCTGCTGTCATGATATTTCTCCAATGATGTAAGTTAATGGTTTTAGAGCTGTTGTGTCAGGGTTTTGGGTGGACGTAACAATCATTGTTGTTTGGGGCTGCTGTTCTGCGTAACAGCTAATTGATCCATCTGTAGTAAGAAGCTTTCTGTGTGAAGGGAGTGTAATTGATTTAATTCGACCTGCTGTATCTGATTGAAGGACGAGGTTCGTAAACTTCAGAAGAATCTGTGTGCGGAAATATCAGAGTGAGTTATTCATCGTGATGGTTTCATGCTCATTTTTAACGCTGACTCCAGTGTGTTCCAGTCTTTATAGACTTCGGTATTTTTGGAAGATTTCTGTTGCGCGCTGGACGTAACCTGAGCACTTCTGAAATGTATGTTGCCTGTAGCGCCTGGTTCTAGAAGGTTTACATTGAATGTAGAGTGGTTGGCCTCGTCAATGTATGTGAATGACTCTGTGGATATTAAACCTATGATGCTGGTTGCAAGGACAGGGACGGCTTCGCCGTTAATGTTCATTATGTGAGAGGCTAGGTTTTCATCGTATCCCAGAAAACTACCCGTTATTTCACCCTGTTCGGTGTTGAGCGTTACACTTAAGCTTTCGAAACCTTCGTAAATATTCATGATGAATTTCCTTGTAAGGGGCAGTTGTCACCTGCTGGAACTACATGAACATCAGCGTTCTAACGGTAGTGGGCTGATGTTTTTTCTATGAGCAAAGGGTGTAGAGTGAGAGTTGATTAATTTGTCCTAACTCTGTCTTACCCCCCCTGGAACATACGAGTCGTGGATTGCTTGCGGGCATAATAAATGCGTTTTGAAAACATTTTATCTTTATGCAAAAAGTGCATGGGCGAGCGCAAGCCCCCCCTTTTTTCTTGTCGCTATCCAAACCTGTATCTAGTCGAAAGACAGGTTCTTCATAATGAACGAAAAAAGGGGGGCTGCCGCTTTACCCCCCGATTAGAACATGGTTCTCATAAAGTGCTGGGGCTCGTACTGAGGAGAGGTTTTTAACGTTTGACTTGACAAGGGCAGTTCTGACTCGCGTGACGCTATCACGTGGGACAGTTCTGTTTTGCTTTGTAGACAGATCTTGCACGCTGAATAACAGAGGTGTGCTGTCAATGTATCGTGCAAAAATAATCTCCTTTGACTTCGTTTCCAGCACGATAAGATCATCACGCTCAAGATCTACAGTAAGTTTCGGTGCGTTTTCCATTAGCATATACTCCGTCTCTGTAAAATGATTTTCATGCTTGAAATATTTAAGGTGCAGTTTGATGTTTAGGTTTGTTGCTTTTGCGGGTATTAGGTCGCTGTAATGTTGTTTTTATCCGCGTGTGATAGTGACTGGACCACTGATAGTAACGTTTGTAGGTAAACCGGTATGCCCACTGTAATAGGGGGTGTTTTGGTAGAACAATAACCACCATTGATAGAACTTGTCTTCATCGAGGCATTTGGTAAATGTTGGGGGAGAGGGGGCAACGAAGGCTGCGGCGCGGCCATAGACATTAAAGTTACCTCCCGCATAGACATTCACGTTGTAAGTGGTGTCGTAATGATTTTGATTGAAATTGGAGCCAGGATAGAGGTGAGCGTTAATCGTCCGAGCCGCTACTTGTTGTCCCGTAGGAGTTGGCTCGGGGGCAGAGGCTGAGTCGCCAATGGGGGCCGACTCGAGAGTGAATTCGATATCGCTTTCGTGTAATTGATAAAGCATTCCATCTGGCGATTTTAGTGTGAATGCTCTTGTATAAGCATCGAAATCTTGAACCTCGCCAATGACCGGTTTTTTATTTACCAGCGTGCAGAGGATGTCTCCGATTGTATACACTGAAGACTCTACGGTAGTTGTTAGCTTTTGCATGGTTGTTACTTCCTTGTTGGTGGTGAGGCTTCATAATCCAAAAAAAAATGCGGTATGCCTACTGTCAAAGTTGACAGGTCTGCAGATGGATTTGCGATATAAAATTAATGTTTTTGTCGTTTTGGTTATATTGGAAAAGTTAGGCTGCAAGGACGCGCCCATGTGCCTGCCTGGCAACAAGCGCCAAACATGAACACTAAAATTTCAACGGATAGGTATTTTTTACTAAGGCGCGTCGGTTCATTCGGCGAGTCATTAGTGCTCATTCTATTTGGAATGATGGGTATCGCAATATCGTATTAAAGACTGTTGGTTCTTACAGGTGATCTGGCGAATCGAGTTGCCTATGCTTAATGGCGTAGTATAAAAATAAATGATGAGTGGTTTTATGTGTACTTCTATTTTTTCTTTGGGAGCTTGTGAGTATGATAAAGATGGAGGAGTCGAGTATTGATGAGGCTCAAAAAAATGCTACGTTAAATACAATTAAGCCTGGAGAGTTGATCTATGTGGAAATGAGAAATGGTAGTGTTTATAAAGGAAAGTATTTGAGTTTGAATCTCACCATTGAGAATGGTGGGATTCAGGTGAAAATAAAACATGAAGATATCAAGACGGCGACTTTTCTTATTCCAAGTGAAGTGTCGTACCCGAATGGTGAGGTTAAAATACCACCACCCCATACTTCCTGAATGGATGCAGAAGTAGTGAAGGGGGACAGATTTGTTTAGTCTGCCCCTCCTTTTGCTCATATAAGCCTAATGCTCAGCCATTCGCTGGCGCGTCAAATCCTCGCTGCTCAATCACCCCGAACACATCGGTAATGTCCTGAACCATCAAGCGCGCCACGTTGGTGACGGTGTTGATGTCGCGTTCAGAGTAGTCGGGCAGGCTGGTGCAGGCCATGAGGGTGAGGTAACTGAGGACCGCGTGCAGGCGTTCGCTGACGCAGGCGTGGAGTTCGCGTAGCGGGGCGTGGCTGTCGATGAGCAGGACGGGGTAGTCGGTGGCGATTTGGGTGAAGGGGGTGAAGCGGCGTGGCGGGGTTTGAGTAGTCATTGGGTGCAACCTCTTATTTAAAGAAAGATTGCCACCGTTCGCTGCGAAACAAATTGGGTGGCAGCTGTACGCGGGTTCGCAGACCGAGCAACAAGAGAACCCGGCAGACCCGAAGATCTCCCACATACAGCCGCCATAAATCACCATGCTGACGAGAGGTTGCCAGCATAACTTTTTGGAACGGATGTAGCTCATGTTGTTAGGGGCTGCGAAACCCCGCCGCTGACCGAAGCCAGCTGACGGGATGGACTGTAAGCGGCGACTTTGGTGGCTGCAACCGGACTGTAGGACCGTTGCGCGGTCATTGTGGCGAGGGAGCTTGCTCCCGCTCGGCGGCGTAGCCGTCGTAAACCGGGCGGTGTGGTGTGTCTGAGGAAATGCGGTGGCAGGGTTTGGGGCTGCTTCGCAACCCAGCGGGAGCAAGCTCCCTCGCCACAGTGGGAGCAATCCTACGGGATTTGCGGACGCTCAGATTGTTCCCATGCCCGTAGCAGCTGTCGAGCCTGCGAGGCTGCGTTCGGCCGCAAAGCGGTCGTAATCCGGCAAATGCGGTTTACCTGAAAAAACTCGGTGTCAGGTTTTACGACTGCTCCGCAGCCGAACGCAGCCTCGCAGGCTCGACAGCTGCTACGGGGAGCGAGCCGCATTCAAGGGTTGTCAGCTCGGGTTGTGATCAATATTCAGCTTGCTGAACGTCACTTTCCCACCCTCGCTGGTGTATCCGGTGTTGTCCTGCACGTACACCCCGGCCTTGAAGTACAGCGGTTTATCGCGCCAGGTGGCGCTGATCTGGGTGTCCCACGAGTAGCCCGCGGCGCTGATGCCCAAGGCGCCGCCGGGGGAGAGGTGGATCAGGTAGGAGAAACTCTGGTCCAGCTTCACCCCCGTGGCGATGGTGATCACCCGACCAACATCGTCGTCCGGGTGCATGCGCACCTTGGCCACGATGTTGCCGGTCGAGGTGCTGGTTTTGTACTGGTACTCGACTTTCACCAAGGGTTTCTGGCTGTTGTAGGCATGGATCTGGCCGATGACGATCTTGCCCGAACTCGGCACCTGATTCACCGCGAGGGTCGCATGCAGCAAGTTGTCAGCGTCGGGGTAGAGCCAGTTGCGCAAAGTGCCGTTGCTGTAGGTTTCGCGAAGCTCGGTGCGCGGGTAAATCGCGTTTTCCGTGCGGGAGCCGGTCACCGGTGCCCAGAAGAACAACGTGCCGGTGTCGGAGTGGAAGTATTGATCCTTGAAACCGTCCACCAGTTTGGCGGTATCAACGGTGTACGGTGGGCTGCCGACAGGAACACTGAGGTTCCAGGTTGCGAGATCGATCATGGTCAAAGCTTCCGCGAATGCTAGCTGCACGCGCGTACCAGAAGCTCTAGCCCGCGCGTTAGAGGGCAGTCTTTATAAGCGTAGAACGGGTGCTTGTTAATGCCCGTCTGGCGGATAACTGGCGTCAACGTTCTGTCGAGTTAGCGCTTTTCCCGGTATTGCTGGCTTCGGAACTGACCGTTAGTCGGAGTCTGAGGCTTTGCCATCGGTGATGGCGTGATGATGCCTACTGCTTTGGCAGATCCCGGTCTAGAGTGGAGTTGTCCGGTTTTTTTCGACGGTACCGGCCTGACGTCACCAAAAGAGAAGCAGCATGGAATGCGCGCAACCCAAGCCAGTTGAAGGCAGCTCAGTTCTTCTAATCGTGGATGATTACCCTGAAAATCTGATCAGTATGCGTGCGTTGTTACAGCGCCAGGACTGGCAGGTGATGACCGCGGCTTCCGGCTTTGAAGCCTTGAGCCTGTTACTCGAACATGAAATCGACCTGGTGCTGCTCGATGTGCAGATGCCAGAGATGGACGGTTTTGAAGTGGCACGTTTGATGCGCGGTAGCCAGCGGACCCGTTTGACCCCGATCATTTTCCTGACCGCCAACGAACAGTCCCAGGATGCTGTGATCAAGGGCTATGCCAGTGGCGCAGTGGATTACCTGTTCAAACCGTTTGACCCGCAAATCCTCAAACCGAAAGTCCAGGCCCTGCTTGAACACCAGCGCAATCGCCGCGCCTTGCAGCGCTTGAGCCAGGATCTGGAAGCCGCGCGCGCTTTCAATGCCTCGGTGCTGGATAACGCCGCCGAAGGGATTCTGGTGGTGGGTGATGACGGCCTGATCCGCTTCGCCAACCCGGCCATGTCCCGCCTGCTCAATGCGACGGTCACCGAATTGCAAGGCGCGGAGTTCGTGGACTTCCTGCAAAAACCGCACGTGCCGGTGTGGGCTGAATCTGACATTTATGCCGGTTATCAACGGGGTGAGACCTGGCGCGTGCACGATGCAATCCTGCGCACCGCGCCGGGTCAGCAAGTGCCGGTGGCGCTGTCCTGCGCGCCATTGCCGTCCGAACAGCGGGCGATGGTGGTGACCGTGCTCGACATGTCGGTGGTGCGCCATCTGCATCAACAGCTGGAGTTCCAGGCCGTCACAGACCCGCTGACCGGGCTGCTCAATCGCCGTGGCTTCTACCAGACTGCGGAAAACCTGTTATTGCGCGGTGAGCGTTCCGACAGCGCGTGGGTGTTGTTGTACCTGGACCTGGATGGTTTCAAACGGGTCAACGATTCCCTGGGCCACGATGCCGGTGACCGGGTGCTGCGTTGGGTGTCCGAGCAGTTGAAGGCCTGTCTTCGGCCATTCGATATTCTGGCGCGCATGGGCGGTGATGAGTTCACGGCGTTGCTCGATCTGGAGTTTCCCGAGCAAGCGGCGAAGATTGCCGAGAAGCTCATCGAGCGAATCTCGATCTGTCAGCAAATTGAAGGACTGGATGTGGTGCTCGGCGCGAGCATCGGCATTGCAACCTATCCCGATTGCGGTTCTAACCTTGACGGCTTGCTGCGCGCCTCAGACATCGCGATGTACGAGGCCAAGCGTGCCGGTCGCCAGCAATATCGCTTCTACGACCATGAAATGAACGGTCGCGCGCGCTCGCGGCTGATGCTCGAAGAAAGCGTGCGCACAGCCATCGAAAATCAGGATTTCAACCTGGTGTATCAACCCCAGGTGGCGATTGCCGACGGTCGTGTACGCGGGTTTGAAGCGTTGCTGCGCTGGCAGCATCCAAGTGTCGGCGATGTCCCGCCGGGGTTGTTTTTGCCACTGCTGGAAGAGGCGCGGCTGATCAGCCGTCTCGGCAGCTGGATTTACCATCGCGGCGCCAAGCAGCGTAAAGCCTGGGAAACCCTGTTTGCCAAGGATCTGGTACTTGCTGTGAGTTTGAGCAGCACCCAGTTCGGCATGCCGAACCTGGTCACCGAGTTGCGTCAGGTGCTGGAGCGTCATGAGCTGCAGCCGTGTCAGCTGGAAGTTGAAATCACCGAAGATGCGTTGATACAAAATGTTGATGAGTCACGTAAACAGCTGCGTCTGTTGCGCCACCTCGGGGTGCGCGTGGCACTGGATGACTTTGGTTCGGGGCCGTGCTCGTTGGCGCATTTACGCGATCTGCAGTTGGACACACTCAAGCTCGACCGGCACCTGATTGCCCGGATACCCGATTCGCCTCGGGATGCAGCGCTGGTGCGCAGTGTCACAGAGTTGTGCAGGGAATTCGGAATGTTGGTGATCGCCGAAGGCGTGGAGACCGTTGCACAGTATCGATGGCTTGAGGCCAACGGTTGCCAGTATGTGCAAGGGTTCCTGGTGGCCAGGCCGCTGATAGCCGAGGATGCCGGTGGCTTTGCGCAGCCGTTTGACTGGAGCGCGCTGACCGCCTGAATTCGCTACACTGGCGGTCTTTCGTCCCTCTGTTGTTGACCCATGACCGCGCTGAAGTACCTCCAGGCTTATCCCGCTGCCTTGCAAGACCAAGTGCGCCGGTTGATCGATCAGGATCGACTGGGCGACTACCTGAGCCAGCGTTACCCGGACAAGCACGCGGTGCAGAGTGACAAGGCGCTGTACAGCTACGCGCTGGAGTTGAAACAGGAATACCTGCGCAATGCGCCGGCCATCGACAAAGTGCTGTTCGACAACCGTCTCGACCTGACCCACCGTGCCCTTGGCCTGCACACGGCGATCTCGCGTGTACAGGGCGGCAAGCTCAAGGCCAAGAAAGAAATTCGTATCGCCTCGTTATTCAAGGACGCCGCACCGCAGTTTCTGAAAATGATCGTGGTGCATGAACTCGCGCACTTCAAGGAGTCCGATCACAACAAGGCTTTCTACAAGCTGTGCGAGCATATGCTGCCGGGCTATCACCAGTTGGAGTTCGACTTGCGGGTGTACCTGACGTGGCGGGATATGCAGTAAACATTGGAATCGGGAGTGTGGGAATGGACGTCAGCAAGACCAAAAGCAGCTTCTACCGCCGTTTGTACGTGGCGTACCTGATCGACAGTGGTCTGGCCAGCAACGTCCCGGCACTCACCGAGGTCACCGGCATGCCGCGGCGTACAGCCCAGGACACCATCGCCGCCTTGGCGGATCTGGATATCGTGTGCGAGTTCGAGCAGGAAGAGGGCGCGCGCAATCATGCCGGGCGTTATCGGATTCTGAGCTGGGGGGCGATTGATCCGCGCTGGATCGAACAGCATGTGCAGCAGATCAAAGCGGTGCTGGAGTATCCCTGACGGAGGTGCTTGATCGTTCCCACGCAGAGCATGGGAACGATCACTAGGGACGGCGCATCCCGATATGCGGAATGTCATCCTCCAGGTATTCCTCGCCCACCACGACAAACCCGTACCTCCCGTAATACCCCTGCAAATGTGCCTGGGCCGACAGATAGATCGGCACTTCAGGCCAGTATTTCTCAGCCTGCTTGAGCCCCTGCGCCATCAACTCATGACCCAGGCCCTGGCCCCGCGCCTGAGGGGCAATCACCACACGGCCGATGACCACGTCGCCGCCCTGTGAGATCGGGTCGAGCAAACGCAGGTAGGCCACCAGCTGATCGCCGTCCCAGGCCATCAAGTGGCAGGTGTCACCGTCCAGGTCCAGCCCATCGACTTCCTGATAGGCGCATTTCTGCTCAACGACGAACACTTGCGTGCGCAACTGCAGAATGGCGTACAACTGCTCTTTGCCCAGATCGCTGTGGTGTTTGCAGACCCAATCGATTGTCATCTTCACATTCCTTGAACAACGTTGCTCCGATACTAAGCGTCCCGCTACCGGATGTCTTGCGGCATAAAAAACTGTGACAAAGGCCAAAATGCCATCATTCATTTCTCGCGACGTTGTCTTCTTTGTGTAATCTGATTTTTAGCGATTTGTTGTGGCTTCAATGAACTACTGTTAGTGCCTGGGTTGTGGCCGCTATTGGGCACACAGGCCTTCGAGTTTTGGCTAAAAACACGTTGGGCTGCCCGCCCGCTAAGGATTTTTTAGCATGCCGCGATTGCATCGAGCTGTTGCTTTGATTGGATTGCTGTTGCTGAGCCAGGCCGCCACAGCAGAAAAACTGCGACTGGTGGCCGATGCCTGGCCCCCCTTTACCGATGCCACGCTGGTCAATGGCGGGGTGGCAACCGACATTGTCAGTACTGCGCTGGCGCGGGCGGGTTATGCCAGCGATTTTGAGCAGGTGCCTTGGGCCAGGGCTTTGCTGGGTGTGGGCGAAGGGCGTTACGACGTGCTGGTCAATGCCTGGTTCAACGAGGAGCGCACCCACATCGGGCAGTTTTCCAGTGAGTACCTGCTCAACCGGATACGTTTCCTCAAGCGTAAAGACACGCCGATCGAATACAACAACTTGCAGCAGCTGCACACCTATCCGGTTGCCGTGGTGCGCGGCTACGCCTATTCACCCGCGTTTGACGGTGACGCCGCCTTGCAGAAAGTGCAGGTGCACAACTTCCCCATGGCGGTGCGCATGCTCGCCGCTGACCGGGTGAAGCTGACCCTGGAAGACGAATACGTTGCCCGCTATTACCTGGCGCGCGAATCCTCCAAGGTGCGCAATGCCGTGGAGTTCCTGCCCAATCCTCTGAGTGAAAACAGCCTGCATATTCTGGTCAGCCTGAAGAACCCCGACCATGAACAGATTGTTGCCGGATTCGACCGCGAGATTGCAGCGATGAAGGAGGATGGCAGCTATGAGCGATTGCTCAGGCAGCATGGAATGTGACGTCTGCTGTTGTGGCGAGGGAGCTTGCTCCCACTGGGTTGCGAAGCGACCCAAGACAAGCTGCTCGATGTGTCAGGTAGAAAACCATTTACCGGTTTTACGGCTGCTGCTGCGCACCCGAGCGTGAGCAAGCTCGCTCGCTACAGGCGCGCGCTCACTCCTCGCTCGTATCCTTGATCAAATGTGCCGCCAGCGTGCGCAACGGTCCCAGTTGCCGGCAGATCAACCCCAGTTGGGTTTGCACCAGACGCTGACCTTCGTCGATCTCGTCAGGCATTTGTTCAAGCCCGGCGGCCAGGGCTTCTTCGTCGTCGCTCTGAATCGCAATCGGCGATTTGCTCGCCAGCCCTTGGGCGATTTCGTCGATGCTGGTTGCCAGACTGACGCCGGCACCGTTGATCAACTGTTCCCGAATGTCAGCGGGTAGCTGGATTTCGCGGTGCGCACCGAGGCCCGAGAGGTAGCTGAGCAAGGTGTGGGAAAGCACCAGGAAACGGAAACCGACATCGGCTTCCTTACGGAAATGCCCCGGCTCCATGAGCATGTTGGCCAAGGTGGTCGACAGCGCCGCATCGGCGTTGTGGGCATTGCGTCGAGCCAGCCGATAGGCCAGGTCATCACGTTTTCCGACAGCGTATTGCTGCATGATCTGGCGCAGGTAAATGCTGTTGCAGGTGAGGGTGTTGGCCAGCACTTTGTTCAGCCTGCGGCCCTGCCAGTCCGGCAGGAACAGCAGCACCGCGAGCCCCGCGATCAGACCGCCGAGCAAGGTGTCGAGCAGCCTTGGCAGGAACAGCCCGTAGCCGTCGCCGACCTGATTGAAGCAGAACAGCACCATCAAGGTGATTGCCGCAGTCGCCAGCGTGTAGCGGGTGGTGCGGTTGATAAAGAACACCACGCCGGCGGCAATTGCGAAACTCGACTGCACCAGTGGATTGGGGAACAGATCGAACAACGCCCAGGCCAGGGTCAGGCCGATCGCGGTGCCGAGGATCCGCTGACCGAGTTTGCGCCGGGTGGCGCCGTAGTTCGGTTGGCAGACAAACAGTGTGGTGAGGATGATCCAGTAGCCTTGCGACGGGTGGATCAAGTGCACCATGCCGTAGCCGACGGTCAGGGCCAGAGGCAAACGCAGGGCATGCCGAAACAGCAACGAAGTCGGCGTCAGCTGCGTGCGCAGGCGCGTCCAGACGTCCTTGAGGTTGCGCGGTGAACGGTCGAGCAGGCTGCTGTCGGTGGCGTCGGCCAGGCTGTCGGGATTGCTTGCGTCGCTGAGCAAGCGGTCAAGCGTGCTGAGGTTGGCTGCCAGTGCACGCAATGAGCGCAGCAAACCGCGCCAGGCCGGGTTGCTCTGGATGCGCAAGTGTTCGAGGGAGGCGTGCAGGTCGCTCAGGGCTTCGGCAAAGCTGTCGTCATAGACGAACGGCTGGCGCATCTGGATCGACTCGGCCAATGCCCGGCAGGCTTTGCCTTGCTGGCGGAGCAGGCGTTGGCAGCGGAACAGTACGTCGCTGTGGAAAAAGGCTTCAGCCAGGGCGTTGTATGGGTAGTGCGAAGAGCTTGCGCGTTCGTGGATGTCCTGGGCGAGGAAATACAGCTTCAGGTAACGACTGACTTTCGACCCCGGCCGGCCGTTGCCGACCCGGTGCAGGATGATTTCCTTGGCGGCGTTGAGCGCCGCGACCACTCGGCCATTCTGCTGCGCCAGTTCCAGCCTGCGGGCTTCGACGTCCATCTGGCGGATCGGCTCGAACAGTGACGATTTGAGCTTCAGGTAAAACCCCAGCTCGCGAAACAACCGCGCCAGGCTCTGCTGCACCGGCTGGTTGGAAAACAGCGCCTGCCACAGCACCGAGAGCAAGCCATACCAGGCGGCACCGGCCACCAGCAACACCGGTTCATGCCAGAAGTCGGTGACCGCGCCACCGCGCTGGTCCACGCCGATCATGGTGTACACCGACAGAATCAACGTCGCCGAGGCAATCGCGCCATAGCGTTCGCCCAAGGCGCCGAGCATGGTCAGGCCGAAACTGGCGAGTGCCAGGGCGACCACGAAGATGTATGGATAGGGGAATAACAACTCGACCGAGAACGCGGCAACGCTGAAGCACACCAGCGTCACCGCCAATGCATTCAGACGGCCCTGCCAACTGTCGTCGGTTTCGGCCAGGGCGCTGGCGATAATCCCCAGGAACAGCGGGATCAGCAGGCCCATTTCATTTTGATACCAACACAGCGCCATGGTGCCGGTCAGGGCGATGAACACCCGCACGCTGTAGCTGAATTTATCCAGCGCCCAAAGGCGACGCAGAGTCTGACGAAACGAGGTTGATGACATGAAGTGCGGAGGCCTTCCGGGGCAATGCAGCTAAATTGAGCCAGTAATGACGACGACGCAATGGCGCCGATCACATCTGACAGCAAAAACTGTTCCTTCCTGGGTAAAACTGTCAGGTCTGCATTGAACCCTGTGGCGAGGGAGCTTGCTCCCGCTCGGCGGCGTAGCCGTCGTAAACCCTATGCATGCGGTGTGTCTGGCAGACAGTGGTGACAGGTTTTGGGCCTGCTTCGCAGGCCAGCGGGAGCAAGCTCCCTCGCCACAAAAGCCTGATCACCGCATGCGATGGCGTTAGACGTACTGCGCCGCTGCGTAACCCGAGGCCCAGGCCCATTGGAAGTTGAAACCGCCCAGGTGCCCGGTGACGTCCAGCACTTCACCGATGAAGTACAGGCCGGGGCTTTTCAGCGATTCCATGGTTTTGGACGAGACTTCGTGGGTGTCGACGCCACCGAGTGTGACTTCGGCTGTGCGATAGCCTTCGGTACCAGCCGGGACCAGTGTCCAGCTCGCCAGTTTGGCAGCGATATCGGCCAGCTCGGCGTGGGTGTACTGTTTCATCGGCTTGGAGACGAACCAGTTGTCGGCCAGCAGGTTGGCCATCTTCTTGGTGAAGATTTCGCCGAGCAGGGTTTTCAGTTCGCTGTTCGGGCGCTCGGCTTGCTGCTGTTGCAACCAGCTCGGCACGTCGTGGTCGGGCATCAGGTTGATTTCGACGGCGTCGCCGGATTGCCAGAACGAGGAAATCTGCAAAATCGCCGGGCCGCTGAGGCCACGGTGGGTGAACAGGATGTTCTCGCGAAAGCTCTGATCGTTGCAGCTCACCAGACAATCCACCGACGTACCGGAGAGCTCGGTGCACAGCTCTTTGAGTTGGTCGGTGATGGTGAACGGCACCAGGCCGGCGCGGGTGGGCAGCAACTGGTGGCCGAACTGCTTGGCTACTTGATAGCCGAAACCGGTGGCGCCCAGGGTTGGAATCGACAGGCCGCCGGTGGCGATCACCAGCGATTCGCAGGTCAACTGGCCCAACGTGGTTTCCAGCAGGTAGCCGCTGTCGAGTTTTTCGATCTGCTGGATCGAGGTGTCGAGATGCAGGCTGACGCCGACCTGATCGCACTCGTCGAGGAGCATGCCGAGGATGTCGCTGGATTTGTTATCGCAGAATAGCTGGCCGAGCTTTTTCTCGTGGTACGGCACGCCGTGCTTGGCCACCATCCCGATGAAATCCCACTGGGTATAGCGCGCCAGTGCGGATTTACAGAAGTGAGCGTTTTGCGAGAGGAAATTGCTCGGCTCGGTGTACATGTTGGTGAAATTGCAGCGGCCACCACCGGACATGAGGATTTTCTTGCCGGCCTTGTTTGCGTGGTCGAGCAACATCACCTTGCGCCCGCGCCCGGCGGCGGTCAGTGCACACATCAACCCAGCGGCGCCAGCGCCAATGATCACGACTTCGGTAGAGCGCAAAACGGTGTCCTCAAGTTTTGTTAGCAAGGCTGGCAAGTGCTTTTGTGGAGAGGGAGCTTGCTCCCGCTCGAGTGCGTAGCAGTCGTAATCCGGCAAGTGCGGTCCGTCTGGTGAATCGCGTTTGCTGGTTTCGGGGCCGCTGCGCGACCCAGCGGGAGCAAGCTCCCTCGCCACAGAGGTGGGCAGCGTTTGTTACAAAATCCGTACGCGCAGCGAGCGGCCTTTGATCTTGCCGTCGCTCAAGCGCTGCACGGCTTGCTTGGCGATGCTGCGCTCCACGGCGACATAGGCCTGGTAGTCGAAGATCGCGATTTTGCCGACCTGGGCGCCTGGAACACCGGCATCGCCGGTCAGTGCGCCAAGGATGTCGCCCGGGCGAACCTTGTCTTTACGGCCGGCACCGATGCACAGGGTGCTCATGGCCGGCAGCAGCGGGGCGCCGCCCTGGGAGGTCAGGCTGTCCAGTTGATCCCAGCTCAGCGGCGACTTTTGCAGTTGCTCGATGGCTTGGGCGCGATGCGCTTCGGACGGCGCTACCAGGCTGATGGCGATGCCTTTCTCACCGGCACGACCGGTACGGCCAACGCGGTGGATGTGGATTTCCGAGTCGCGGGCCAGTTCGACATTGACCACCATGTCCAGCGCATCGATGTCCAGACCACGGGCGGCGACGTCAGTGGCGACCAGTACCGAAGTACTGCGGTTGGCGAACATTGCCAGCACCTGGTCGCGATCACGCTGTTCCAGGTCACCGTGCAGGCCAACGGCCGAGATGCCTTTGGCCGTCAGGTGGTCGACGGTTTCCTGCACTTGTTGCTTGGTGAAGCAGAAAGCGACGGTGGACTGCGGGCGGTAATGGGCGAGGACCTTGACCACCGCGTCCATGCGCTCTTCCGGCGAAATCTCGAAGAAACGCTGTTCGATCTGGGTGTCGTCGTGGAACGCCTCGGCCTTCACTTGCTGCGGGTTACGCATGAACTTCGACGCCAGCTGCTTGATGCCTACCGGATACGTGGCGGAGAACAGCAGGGTCTGGCGACGCTCAGGGCACTGGGCGATGATTTCTTCAATGGAATCGTAGAACCCCATGTCGAGCATGCGGTCGGCTTCGTCGAGGATCAGCGTGTTCAGGCCGTGGAGCACCAGCGAACCCTTGCGCAGGTGTTGCTGGATGCGCCCCGGAGTGCCGACGATGATGTGCGCGCCGTGCTCCAGCGAGCCGATCTGCGGACCGAACGACACGCCGCCACACAGGGTCAGGACCTTGATGTTGTCTTCGGCGCGGGCCAGTCGACGGATTTCCTTGGCAACCTGGTCAGCCAGCTCACGAGTCGGGCAGATCACCAGTGCCTGGCAGCCGAAGAAGCGCGGATTGATCGGGTTCAGCAGGCCGATACCGAAGGCGGCGGTTTTGCCGCTGCCGGTCTTGGCCTGGGCGATCAGGTCCATCCCCTTGAGGATCACCGGCAAGCTTTGCGCCTGGATCGGCGTCATCTGGGCATAACCGAGGGAGTCGAGGTTAGCCAGCATGGCGGCGGACAGCGGCAAAGTATTAAAAGCGGTGGCGATGGTGGTCACGGGACTGGCCTGCAAAACAAAATGTCGCGCAGTGTACCAGTCCCGCGCGCTCCACCTGCAAATTCTGGACGAATAGCCGTAGCAAATCGTCGTAGCAACTGCCGAGGCACGAGGCTGCGTTGGCCTGCGAAGTAGCCCCCGAGGGCGGTCCTGCGGACACGCAACGCAGCCTCGTGCCTCGGCAGCTGCTACGAGTTAGTGCTCGACATCGTGCTCGCGGCTGACCATCCGTCGGCCATCCTTTGGGGACAGCTGGGAAAAGATCGTTGCGGCCAGCATTGCCATGATGCCGATGGTGACGAAGGTTAGTTGGAAGGCGCCCAGCACCGTGTTCACGCCATCATTGCCGACCTCCGCCGTGAAACCACCCAGCAGGGCGCCGGCGCAGGCAACGCCGAGACTCAGCGACAACTGCGCGACCACTGACAGCAGGCTGTTGCCGCTGCTGGCGCTGGCGTCGTCGAGGTCGATCAGGGTCACGGTATTCATCGCTGTGAACTGGAAGGAGTTGATCGCCCCGAGTATCGCCAGTTGCACCAGCAGCAGCCAATAAGGCGTCTGCTCACTGACCAGGCCCATGCTTGCCAGCATGATTCCCAGCGCCAGGGTGTTACCGGTCAGCACGATGCGGTAACCCAGGCGCTCGATCAGCGGTCGCGCGATCGACTTGGCGAACATTGCCGCGGCGGCCAGCGGCAACATGCTCATCCCGGCCAGGGACGGCGAGTAGCCCAAGGCGACCTGTAGCAGCAATGGCACCAGAAACGGCAGGGCGCCGCTGCCCAGCCGGGCGAACAGGTTGCCGAGAATGCCCACGGCAAAAGTCCGGGTCTTGAACAGCGCCGGTGCGAACAACGGATTGTCGATATGCCCGGCCCGCAGCCAATACGCCGCCAGGCACGCCATGCCACCAAACAGCAGCAACATCACCCGCAAATGCGGAAGGTGCAGTTCGCCCAGGCCTTCCATGGCAATGGTGATCAGCACCATCGCCGCGCCGAACAGCAGGAAACCCAAGCCATCGAAGCGCGTGCGCTCAGAGCCGCGCAGATCCGGGATGAACTTCCAGACCGCGTAGCAGCCGATCAGCCCGACCGGCAGATTGATCAGGAAGATCCAGTGCCAGGTCAGGTATTGCACCATCCAGCCGCCCATGGTCGGACCGATCAACGGCCCGAGTAGGCCGGGAATGGTGATGAAGCCCATGATCCGCACCAGCTCCGAACGCGGGTAAGCACGCAGCACCACCAGTCGCCCGACCGGCAGCATCAATGCGCCGCCCAGCCCCTGAATCACCCGGGCGCCGACCAGCATGGTCAAGGTGCTGGAGAGCGCACAGAGCAGAGAGCCGAGGCTGAACAAGAGGATGGCGCCGAAGAAGATTTTCTTGGTGCCGAAGCGGTCGGCGACCCAGCCCGATGCCGGAATCAGCAAGGCGACCGTGAGCATGTAGGCGATGATCACGCCCTGCATGCGCAGTGGGTCTTCTGCCAGATCGAGGGCCATGGCGGGCAGGGCAGTGTTGAGGATGGTCCCGTCGAGGGACTGCATGAAAAACGCAATCGCCACCACCCAGGGGACCCAGCGGGCGGTGATTGCATCAAGAGCCGGATGGTTGGGCATGGGACCTCTTGTTTTGGAGATGAAACAATCCGCGAGAGCAATGGCGATCCCGTAGCAGCTGCCGCAGGCTGCGTTCGGCCGCGAAGCGGTCGTGAAACCTGACAACCACATTTCTTCAGAAGAAACGCGGTTGCTGATTTTGCGAGGACTCCGTCCTCGAACGCAGGCTTCGCCAGCTGCTACGGATCGTGTTTACAGGGTCAACGTCAGGCGGCTGACCAGCGCTCCCGGCAACACCGCCGAAGCCGTGTTGCGCTGGCTGTAGGTGCTGGGCGACAGAATCAGCTCACGCTCACTCGTCAGTGCTTCCAGCTGCGAACCGAGCAGGCTGTAGGCGCTGTCATCGAAGCGCATGGTGCTGACCGGTGCCTGAATCTCGCCGTTTTCGACCCAGAAGGTCGCGAAGCGGGTCATGCCGGTCAAGCGTGCGGCCGGTTGGTCCGAGTAATTCAGGTACCACAGGTTGCTGATGTACAGGCCAGTGCCGAGCTGCTTGAGAATCTCGGCTTCCGGCAATACACCGGCGGCCATGTTCAACGCGCTTGGCGACTCCCCGCCACCGGCACCGTTGGCAGTCAGGCCATATTCGGCGGCACTGCGCGAACCCACCAGCCGCTCGCCCGCCTTGCCCGCAACGATCAACCCGAGATCACTGCGCGGGTAGCCTTCGCCGGAAAACGCCGGGCTCAGGGAACCGCTGACTTTTTCATCCAGCGAGAGCAATGGGCTGAACGCGCTATCACCCGCGTAGAGTTTTTGCAGCGGGCTGCTTTTGCTGGCAATCGACTGCGCGGAGAAACCACCCCAGCAGAGCATGCCGACGATCTCCTCCAAAGCGGCTGGCGCCAGATAGGCGCGGTATTGACCCGGCGCCAACGTGCGCAGTGGCCGCCCCAAGAACTCCAGTTGCTCGCGGGCCTGCTGGAAGCGTTTGGCGAAACCTTCGCTGTTCCAGTCGTGCCCGGCGTAGCTGGCTTTCACCGCCTGGCCGTTGGCGTGGAACAGGCTGAAGTCGAAATTGAAGCTGTTGGCCTGATGCCAGCCAAAGGCACCGGATGAACTGGCGAAACCCCGGCTGATCGGCCCGGCGGCGTAGAAGCCAACCAGATCGAGCCCTTCGGCAGCGCGGGCGATTTCGGCAACCACCTGCTCGGTGTCCGGTAATGGGTGATCCTGAATGTTCTTGCTCTGCCAGCCGGTGTGGTTGAGCAGCAGATACGGATCCTGCGGTAACAGAGGCAGGGTCTCGCGCAGCTGTTGCAGACCTTCGGCCAGGCGCTGAAGGTCGACCTCGGAATCACCGGCGAGGGTGATGCTCAGGTCCGCGTGTCGACCGTCATTGATCAATTTGAAACCGACGCTGGCTTGCTGGACCTGGCCAGCCTGACGCACCTTGGCGTGGTTGAAGCGCACAAACGCCGACGATTCGGCGGCGTAGCTCAGGGTGAATTGCTCAGGCTCGCGCACCGCGTTGCGCAACCAGGCCACCAGTCCTTTGAATTGTTCGACCTGACTCAACGTCGTACTCATCAGACGTCTCCTCCAAACACATCAATGTTGCTGAACACGCAGGCCGGTGAGGCATGGCCGACGCGGATCACCTGGTTCGGTTCGCCTTTGCCGCAATTCGGCGTGCCCAGCACCTTGAAGGTGCTGGTGTCGCCAACGGCACTGAGGTTGCGCCAGAACTGCGCGGAAATGCCTCGGTAATTCGGGTTCTTCACCACGCCTTTGAGTTCGCCGTTTTCAATCAACTGGCCCCACTCGCAGCCGAACTGGAATTTATTCCGCGCATCGTCAATTGACCATGAGCGGTTAGTCGACATCAGCACGCCGTGTTCAATGCCGCTGATCAGCTGTTCGAGCGACTGGTCGCCAGGCTCGATGTTGAGGTTGGCCATGCGGTCGATGGGCGGACGGTTCCAGCCGCAGGCGCGGCTGTTGGCGACGCCGTCGAGGCCCGCACGAAATTGCGACAGCGCACCACCCAGCGGACGGATCAGCAAGCCTTCGTGGATCAGGAATTGTTTGCTCGCCGCCGTGCCATCGTCGTCATGACCATAGCTGGCAAGCTGCTCGGGAATGTCCGGGTCGAAGGTCACATTGAGCAGTTTGGAGCCGTATTGCAGGCTGCCGAAATCGCTGGTGTTGACGAAACTGGTGCCGGCGTAATTGCGCTCGTCGCCGAGGATGCGGTCCAGTTCCAGCGGGTGGCCGATGGACTCGTGGATCTGCAGCATCATCTGGTCCGGCATCAGCAGCAGGTCGCGTTTGCCTTGCGGAGTGTTGGGTGCCAGCAGCAATTGCAGCGCCTGGTCGGCGACGTGCGGGCCGGCGCCAATCAGGCCGCAGCGGCTGATCACGTCCGCGCCACCTTGCTGGCCGAAGTTTTCGCGGCCCAGGCTGCGGGTCTGGCTGTCGTTACCGTCGTAGGCGGTGACATCCAGCCCCGGGTAGACGAAGCGTTGTGCCTGACGCAGTTCGGCGCCGGCGCTGTTGAGGTAGATCTGCTCGACATGGGTGATGCCGATGCTGACCTGCCAGTTCACCAGTCGCTCGTCCTTGGGCACGGCGGCGGATTCGGCGCCGAGCAGTTGGTAGCAATCGCTGAGGGACGGGAACGGTTGTTCAAGGTTCGGTGAAAGATAATCGGCGTGCTCGCTGGAAACCGTTTGCTGACGCAGGTCGAGCAGGGCGTGGGCGGCAATCGAGCGGGCCTGTCGTTCGGCACGGTCGAGGGCGGCTTGCAGGCCGGATGGCGACAGGTCGTTGGTCGCGGCATAGGCTTCGACGCCATTGACCCGTGCAGTCAGCATCGCCCCTTCATCGCGACTCAGGCTTGGAGGCTCGGCAACGTTTTTGCGTACCGACAGGTACTGACCCGACTCACGCACATAGCGCAGCGAAAAAAACTCGGCGCCCGTGCGCAAGGCAGCGAAACGCTGCTTGAGCTGGGGGTGGAAATCGAACATGCGAGGAACCTCCTTGTGAGAAGCGGCGACCTTGAGGGACTCATCGCGGGCAAGCCTCGCTCCTACAGGTTCAGGGTTGAATCATCGATGTGAGATTAACCACAAAACCGTAGGAGCAAGGCTTGCCCGCGATGCCTTTGGCAGTTAAACCGGGCAACCCTTGGCGCGCAGGATGGCGTCGAAACGATCCGGGTCCAGCGTTCCGGCTTCGATAGCCGCAAGCGTAGCCTGTTCCCGCGCCAGCAGGTCGTGGCAACGCACCAGCAGCTCTGGCAGTTCGCTGCGCGATGCAGCTACCACGCCGTCACCGTCGCCAATCATCAGGTCACCAGGAGCAACCAGCATGCCAGCGCAGGAGATCGGTACGTTGATTTCGCCGCCACCGTCGGTGCTCGGGCCACGGTGTACGCCGCCGATGGCGTAGGCCGGCAGTTCACCGGTTTGCCACTCGTCGAGGTCACGCAGGGCGCCGTTGATCACCACGCCGACGATCCCGGCCTTGAGGGCCATGGCGCGCATGATGCCGCCGAACACGGCGCGGGTCAGGTCGGCGCTGCCGTCGATCACCAGCACATCGCCCGGGCGGGCCATCTGCATGGCTTTGAGGATCATCAGGTTGTCGCCGGGGCGCACGCGAACCGTCAGCGCACTGCCGAGCATCGGCGCATTGCCGTGGAAGGCTTTCAAACCCAGGCCACCGACGTTGCGACCCAGGCAGTCGCTGACGGCGGCGGCGGGGATCTTGCTGAATTCCTTCAGCCATTTCGGATCGAGGGGTTCTACGTTGGGGTTGATCAGGTAGCCGGTGGGCCATTTGCTCGAAGACACGACATCAAACATGAGTAAGCCTCGTGGCCAGCCAGGTGGCGGCTTGTCGATGGGGGCGGGGGGGTAAAACGTTTGCGCGGTGACTAGAGTAGGCCTGCGCGGGGGGTGGGATCAAGGGTGAAGCGGTGTGGGAAGGATTTACGCGGTGTGAGGTGTCGACCGGCGAATACCCTCGCGGACAAGCTTCGCCGTGGCGTGCCCGCGATGTATCCGGCCCCGGAAAATGCGCCGTGTTTAACGGGCTAGTTCCAGTCATGCAGGTACGCGTTTGCCATCCAGTAGATCAACAAGCACGCGAGAAAACCGGGCAATATTTTTTTCGTTTTCGCAACCATGATGAATGTACCAATCAGCAACGCAATTTTTAATGCATCCAGCCCCTGAAATTGCTGCAGCAAACTGACGGCATCCTGTTTGTTGAACGCCGTTTCGTAAATGATCACGCCCAGCATCGCTTGCGCGCTATAGCTGATAAACCGATAGAGCGAGCCTTGAGTGTTGGTCAGCGCAGGACTGTTTTTAAATGCAAATGGCAAGGCTCTGAAAGCGAAGGCCGTGAGGGCGGAGAATCCAATGAGTAGCCATATTGTCATTGTGCTGATGCTCCAAGTGCAGTGCGACCGTTGTTGATCAATACCACCAGTCCACCAATGACAAATGGCGTGATCAGCAAGTTATAGTTTCCGAATGGATAAATAAGCAGTGGCGCACCCATAAAGCCCAGCCAATAACTGGATACGTCGTAGTAGTGTGGCCACTGCTTGGCGGCCAATGCGGTAAATTGGAGAGGTAGCAGTATGGTCATCAGTGCGTGAATGGCGGGTGAGGTGATATTTGCTCCCGTGGCGAATCCTATGTAAGTGCATGCAATCGATACCGAAAATATGGGTAATCCAATGCCAATTAAGTAAATGAATGAATGGTCGGTGCATCGCTTGAAACGCGTAATGCATGCGGTAAATGTTGACGGTGTTATCAAAATCAATGAAGCCAGAATTTTGGCTGTCGACGTGCTTCTGATATGGGGTGCCAGCGTCGATGAAAGCAGTGCAAAACGAGCATTGAGCACCAAAATGACCGGAATCAATATCCAGCCATCTTGGTAGCTTTGCATCAGCAGAAATTGCAATGGGGTGGAAAAGATCAATAACGTCGTCGCCAGTGTCTGGCTCAACGACAACGATTGAGTGGCCCCCAAAATGCCTATGGACACATACAGGAAGATGAACGCGACCCCGAAGGTGATGGAGTCGCGCAAACCTTCTTTAAGCACGGTCGTCGCCGATAAGTGCAAGCCCGGATTGAGAGCGCTCATCAGTTGGCTGTCCGCGTGCAGGTGTTTTCACTCAGCGAGTAGTACTGTTTTCTGGGGCCTTTGCTGCGAAACAGCAGGCGGGGTGTCGTTGCAAAGGTCGAAGTGTTTGCCTGCTTTCGAACTTCGTCCGTGCTGATGTTCAGCATCGTGCGTGCGTGCATTATTTTGTGGTTGGCGATGATCAGGAATGTGCCTGTCTCGGCCGTTGAAACACCGTGCTTTGCGCTCCTGAGGCCTGCCCGTATTTTGTCCAGTACCTGCTGGCCGCCGTTGACCGCGCGCATTCTTTCACCGTTATTCGCATCAATACGAAAGTCCAGAGAAAACCGATAGCCATAGACGTCTGAATACTCGACGACATTGCGGACACGCTCTTTGAAGCCCTCAACGTTTTTGCCCGAAATAAAGGCCGCTTTCATCGTGAGCAGGGTTTGAATGTCCTCATCCGTCAGGTGACTGAGCACATCACTCGGGAAATAGTACGCGGTGGGTGTTTTTGTCGTGTCGCGACACACCGTCAGTGCCAGATAATCTACGTTCAGGTGTTCATACAAGTCGTCTGAATGCGGTGTGATGTCGCCATGACCGTTGCCCCACTCCCGATGTTTTTCTGCTGCCGGTTTCAGGTACAGGGCTTTGTGTTCTTCGTATTCATATTTAATGTCTGTCAGGTGAAATAGATCCGCCAGTGCCTCATGCACCGTCAGGGCCAACTTCGGTGAGTCCTGGCTGAAAGCATTCTTTATACAAACGGCTGCAACACCGCTGCTCGCCAGGCCAACTTTGTCAAAATAGTAGCTGTCTTCGGTGCGGAGATAGGATTGGAAAAGACCAATGAGTTGATTTTTTAATGTGTGTATGTCGAGTGGGTTGCTCTTTTCCCACCATGACTCGATGGTGCCGGTCAAATAGCTGAAGTCCAGATGGATTGTCTGCTCTTTGGCGATCTGCTGTTTGAAGTAAGTTATGTTGTCGTTGTTCATCTCGATCCTTGAGGTGATGGTTTGATGTGTGGTGTCGCTTAATTTAAAGGAATGAAGCGATGTGGGAACTCAATATATATTGCAAGTGTTGTGAGTTGATTAATTAGTTTTATTCGGGCTTAAATGAAAAAACCCGCCAGATCTTGAAGGAAGTGGCGGGTTTTATGTGTCGCTGAAGCTTGAACTTACTGCGCGGTAGGGCCCACTTCACGCAACGGCTTGCCACGCACCGGGGCGTCGCCCGCGACGTAGTACTTGGCCTTGCTGCGTGGCAGTGGCTGACGACCACGGATCTTGTCGGCGATTTTCTCGGCGATCATGATCGTTGGCGCGTTCAGGTTGCCGGTGGTGATCAGCGGCATGATCGAGGCATCGACCACACGCAGCCCCTGCATCCCGTGGACGCGACCCTGGCCATCGACCACGGCCATTTCGTCGGTGCCCATTTTGCACGAGCAGGACGGGTGGAACGCGGTTTCGGCGTGTTCACGGATGAACTTGTCGAGTTGCTCGTCGGTTTGCACTTCGATGCCCGGGCTCAGCTCGCGACCACGGAACGCGTCGAGTGCCGGCTGCTGCATGATTTCACGGGTCAGGCGGATGCCGTCACGGAATTCCTGCCAGTCTTGCTCGGTGGCCATGTAGTTGAACAGGATACTCGGGTGCTGGCGCGGATCCTTGGATTTGACCTGGATGCGGCCACGGCTTGGCGAACGCATGGAACCCATGTGCGCCTGGAAACCGTGCTCTTTCACGCCGTTGCTGCCGTTGTAGTTAATCGCCACCGGCAGGAAGTGGTACTGAATGTTCGGCCATTCGAAGTCTGGACGCGTACGGATAAAACCGCCAGCCTCGAACTGGTTGCTGGCGCCGATACCGGTGCCATTGAACAACCACTCGGCACCAATGGCCGGCTGGTTGTACCAGAGCAGCGACGGGTATAGCGAAACCGGCTGGGTGCACGCGTATTGCAGGTACAGCTCCAGGTGGTCCTGCAGGTTCTCGCCGACGCCTGGCAGATCGTGAACCACCGGAATGTCGAGGCTCTTGAGCAGCTTGGCCGGGCCGACGCCGGAACGTTGGAGGATTTGCGGCGAAGCAATCGCGCCGCTGCACAGCAACACTTCTTTGCGTGCACGGGCTTCAACAGGCTCTTCGGCGCTGCCCACCAGGTAACGTACGCCGATCGCACGCTTGCCTTCGAACAAAATCTTGTCGGTCAGGGCGTGGGTGACGATGTTCAGGGTCGAACGCTTTTTGGCGATGTCCAGGTAGCCGCGCGCGGTGCTGGAGCGACGGCCTTTAGGCGTCACGGTACGGTCCATCGGACCGAAACCTTCCTGCTGGTAGCCGTTCAGGTCTTCGGTACGCGGGTAACCGGCTTGTACGCCTGCTTCAACCATCGCGTGGAACAGCGGGTTGTTGCCGGCTTTAGGCGTGGTCACGCTGACCGGGCCTTCGCCACCGTGGTAGTCGTTCGGGCCGATGTCGCGGGTTTCCGCTTTGCGGAAATACGGCAGGCAGTCCAGGTAGGTCCAGTCTTCCAGGCCAGGGTTTTTCGCCCAGCCGTCGTAGTCCATGGCGTTACCGCGGATGTAGCACATGCCGTTGATCAGCGAAGAACCGCCCAGGCCCTTGCCGCGACCGCATTCCATTCGGCGGCCGTCCATGTGTGGCTCCGGATCGGTCTCGTAGGCCCAGTTGTAGCGACGGCCTTGCAGCGGGAACGCCAGTGCCGCAGGCATTTGTGTGCGGAAGTCTAAACGGTAGTCCGGGCCGCCGGCTTCGAGCAGCAGGACGGTGACGCCTGCGTCTTCAGTCAGACGGGTCGCCAGGGTGTTACCGGCAGAGCCGGCCCCGATGATGATGTAGTCGTATTCGTGGGACATTGAATGCACCCTCTTGAATTGTGGTCAGGTCGCGAGCCTGGCGCCACCCAATTGTGGCGAGGGAGCTTGCTCCCGCTCGGCTGCGCAGCAGTCGCAAAATCAGCGACTGTGATTTGTCTGAAGAAACACAGCGCCTGGGTTGGGGCCGCTTCGCGGCCCAGCGGGAGCAAGCTCCCTCGCCACAAAAAGCCCCAGCCACAGGTTGTGCGTCAGATCAGAACACCGAGGCGTAATCGCCCAGCTCGACCTGTACCGATTTGATGCGGGTGAAGTTGTTCAGCGAGCTGATGCCGTTCTCACGGCCCACGCCCGACTGCTTGTAGCCGCCGACCGGCATCTTGGCGTCGGACTCGCCCCAGGCGTTGATCCAGCAGATACCGGCTTCCAGTTGATGAATCACGCGGTGAGCGCGGTTCAGGTCGCGGGTCACGACGCCGGCAGCCAGGCCGAACTCGGTGTCGTTGGCGCGGCGGATCACTTCTTCTTCGGTTTCGTAGGTGAGGATGCTCATTACCGGGCCAAAGATTTCTTCACGAACGATGGTCATCTCGTCGGTGCAGTCGGTGAACACGGTCGGTGCCACGAAGGCGCCTTTGGCGAATTCGCCTTCGGTCAGACGCTCGCCGCCGCACAGCAGGCGCGCGCCTTCTTCCTTACCTTTGGCGATGTAGCCGAGCACACTTTCCATGTGGGCGAAGCTGACCAGCGGGCCGAAGTTGGTATTTTCGTCTTCCGGGTTGCCGACGCGGATGCGCGCAACGCGTTCCACGATCTTGGCTTCGAAAGCGGCTTTCAGGTGGCTCGGTACGAACACGCGAGTGCCGTTGGTGCAGACCTGGCCGGAGCTGTAGAAGTTGGCCATCATCGCGGTGTCGGCGGCGCGATCGAGGTCGGCGTCGTCGAAAATGATCAGCGGGGATTTGCCGCCCAGTTCCATGGTCACGTCTTTCAAGGACGAGCCGGAAGCGCTGGCCATGACCTTCTTGCCGGTGTCGGTGCCGCCGGTGAAGGAGATTTTTTCGATGCGTGGGTGCTCGGTCAGCCAGGTGCCGACTTCACGGCCGCTACCGGTCAGAACGTTGAACACGCCTGCTGGCAGGCCCGCTTCGGTGTAGATCTCAGCCAGTTTCAAGGTGGTCAGGGAAGTGACTTCGCTTGGCTTGAAGATCATCGCGTTACCGGCCGCCAGGGCTGGAGCGGATTTCCACAGGGCGATCTGGATCGGGTAGTTCCACGCGCCGATACCGGCCACGATGCCCAGAGGCTCGCGACGGGTGTAGACGAACGAGGTGGTGCGCAGCGGGATTTGTTCGCCTTCGATGGCTGGCACCAGGCCTGCGTAGTATTCCAGTACGTCAGCGCCGGTAACGATGTCGACGTAGCGGGTTTCGGAGTACGCCTTGCCGGTGTCCAGGGTTTCCAGTGCGGCCAGTTCATCGTTGCGCTCGCGCAGGATTTCAACGGCGCGGCGCAGGATGCGCGAACGCTCCATGGCAGTCATCGCGGCCCAGATTTTCTGGCCTTTTTCGGCGCTGACGACAGCGCGCTCGACGTCGGCGAAGGTTGCACGTTGCACTGTGGCGAGAACTTCACCGTTAGCCGGGTTGATGGCTTCGAAGGTGGCGTCGCCGCTGGCGTCGGAGTAACCGCCGTCGATGTAGAGTTTTTGCAGTTCGAAACGGGCCATAGAGTCCTCGCAAGTGCATTTAGTTATTGGCGTCAGCCACCGGACGTGCCGTAAAACCTGGGCACGTTGATCAGTCGCCGTTCAGGGGCCGAGCGGTTATGTGTGCTCTAGCAGCTCCTGTTTAGCCAGTTGGATATCCATATATTCGTAAGCGATTCGTTGCGCCTGCTCGGTGTCGAAAGCGTCTCCCGACAGCGCGCCGCGCAACCACAAACCGTCAATCAGAGCCGCCAGCCCGCGTGCTGCGTTGCGTGCCTGATCAAGCGGCAGCACTCGGCGGAACTCGCAGCACAGGTTGGAATACAGGCGGTGATCGTTGATCCGCTGCAACCTGTGTAAAGACGGTTGGTGCATGCTGGTTGCCCAGAAGGCCAACCAGGTTTTCATTGCCGGGCCATTGACCTGGCTGGCGTCGAAGTTGCCTTCGATAATCACCTGAAGATGAGCCCGCGGGCTGTTATCTCCCAGCGCCAGGCGGCGCGCGGTGACGTTCTCGCTGAGGACGCTCATCAGATACCGCATCGTGGCGGCGATCAGGCCATTCTTGTCCTGAAAATAGTGACTGATGATGCCATTCGAGACACCAGCCAAACGGGCGATCAGCGCAATGCTGGCGTCCCCCATCCCGACTCGATCGACGGCCTGCAATGTGGCTTCGATCAACTGCTGACGGCGGATGGGTTGCATACCGACCTTGGGCATCTTGCACATCTCCTTAGGCCTCCCGGTGGGCGAAAAACGGCTACCGGATTGAGGGCCAGTCTATTTTGTTTTGATTGAACGTTCAATCAACAAAGAATAAGATCTGCGACAAATCGTCGCTGCCTACAGGTTTTTCCTACATGTGGTTGGCGGAAAAACGACATCCGAAAAATGCTCGAAACCCGCACAGGGCATGCTGCGAACCGATTTCAATGGACGCGTTGTATGGGCAAGACGCTCAGGGTCATGCGCTGCGTCATGTACGCGCGCGCGATCTTCGAGGTCGGTTTTCAACACGGCTGCCGCGGTTTCGGGCTTTTTTCGGGGTGTCTTTATATCACCCGCAGGTCGGCTGCCAACTAACCGATTGGTCGGGTACTGCTTTGCCTTGTGTCTTTCTCTCGCACTGCCTGGAGCATCTGTGCAATGAGTTCTGCCTCTCTTATAAAGACCCCACCCGAGAAGGTGACGGTCAACGGTTGGGTGTTCTACACCTCGACCGCATTGATCCTGCTGCTGACCGCCATCCTCATCGCCGCGCCGCAAGAAGCCGGGAGAATGCTGGGGATCGCTCAGGCGTGGTTGTCGCGCAGCTTCGGCTGGTACTACATGGTGGTGATCGCCGCCTATTTGGTATTCGTCGTCGGCCTGGCGTTCTCGTCCTACGGCAAGCTCAAGCTGGGTAGCAAGGACGATACCCCGGACTTCAGCTATGGCGCCTGGGCCGGGATGCTGTTCTCGTCCGGTATCGGTATCTCGCTGCTGTACTTCGGTGCATCCGAACCGCTGGATCACTACTTCAATCCGCCGGAAGGCGCGGCGGGCAGCAACCTGGCAGCGCGTCAGGCAGTACAGCTGACGTTCCTGCATTGGGGGCTGCATGGCTGGGCGATCTACGCCTTGGTCGGTCTGGCCGTGGCGTACTTTGCGTACCGTCATAACCAGCCGCTGGCGTTGCGTTCGGCGCTGTATCCGCTGGTGGGCGAGCGTTGGGTCAAAGGCGCGGCCGGTCATGCGGTGGACGGCTTCGGCATGTTCGTGACCCTGCTGGGTCTGGTGACCAACCTGGGGATTGGTTCGCTGCAAGTGTCGTCGGGTCTTGAGAACCTGTTCGGCATGGCGCACAGCGACACCAACCTGCTGATCGTGATCATCGTGATGAGCACTGTGGCGACCATCGCTGCCGTGTCGGGCGTGGAAAACGGTATCCGCCGTCTGTCCAACCTGAACATCGTGCTGTTCAGCGGCCTGCTGATTTTCGTCCTGCTGTTCGGCCCGACCTTGCACCTGCTTAACGGCTTCGTGCAGAACATCGGCGACTACCTGAACGGTGTGGTGCTGAAAACCTTCGACCTGTACGTGTACGAAGCCGACAACGCCAAATCCGAGCGCTGGTTGGGCCTGTGGACCCTGTTCTACTGGGCCTGGTGGATTTCCTGGGCGCCATTCGTAGGCATGTTCATCGCGCGTATTTCTCGCGGTCGTACCGTGCGTGAACTGGTGGCCGGCGTGCTGCTGATTCCGCTGGGCTTCACCTTGGCCTGGTTGTCGATCTTCGGTAACTCGGCACTGGATCTGGTGATGAATCACGGGGCGGTGGAGCTTGGGAAGACGGCGCTGGAACAGCCGTCCATGGCGATCTATCAGCTGCTTGAGCACTACCCGGCGTCGAAGATCGTGATCGGCGTGTCGATTTTTGTCGGCTTCGTGTTGTTCCTGACCCCGGCCGACTCTGGCGCGGTGATGATGGCGAACCTGTCCTGCAAGGGCGGCAACGTCGACGAAGACGCGCCGCACTGGCTGCGGATCTTCTGGTCGGTGGTGATCACGCTGGTGACCATTGGCCTGCTGCTCGCCGGTAACTTCGAAGCCATGCAAACCATGGTGGTGCTGGCCGGTCTGCCGTTCTCGGTGGTGCTGGTGTTCTTCATGTTCGGCTTGCACAAGGCCATGCGCCAGGACGTGCAGATCGAGCAGGAACAAGCCGAACTGGCGGCGCGTGGTCGTCGTGGTTTCAGCGAGCGTCTGACCCAGCTGGACCTGCAACCGAGCCAGTCGATCGTTCAGCGCTTCATGGACAAACACGTCAGCCCGGCGCTGGAAGATGCGGCGGCGCAATTGCGTACTCAGGGGCTGGACGTGCAAACGTTGCTGGGTAAAGCCAAGCGTTGCATGGGCGTGCGGATCGAGATGGAAGAGGGCAATCCGTTTGTCTACGAAGTGAGCCTGGACGGCTATCTGGCTGCGCCGAGCGAGTCGCCGAACCCGGATGAAGCGCGCACGCGTTACTACCGCGCCGAGGTGTACCTGCACAACGGAAGTCAGGAGTACGACTTGATGGGTTTCACTCAGGATCAGATCACCCGTGATGTGCTCGATCAGTTTGAAAGCCATCGACAGCTCCTGGGCCGTGTCTATAGCTAAGACTTAAGTGACGCGGTGCATCAACTGCACCGCGGCTCCGTTGTGGTGAGGGGGCTTGTCGGAACGCCGCAACGCCCCGCTCGACTGCGCAGCAGTCGTAAATCCGGATAACGCGATCTCTCTGAAGCACCGTGGTGCCAGATTTTGGGGCCGCTGCGCGACCCAACGGGGGCAAGCCCCCTCGCCACAGTAGTCTGTGTTTGCAGTCCAACTGTTGCACTAACAAAAACGCCGCGATCCTCTCGCGGCGTTTTTGTGTCTGCTGTCTTACCCCAGGTTCTTGCCGAGCAGCGCGTGGTACAGCTCGCTGTCGCCGAGAATCCCCACCACTTTATTGTTGTCGTGCAGTACCAGCTTGTTGCCGGTCTGATAACGAATCTGCAGCGCGTCGCGCATGCCGATGTTCGAGTCCACCAGCGTTGGGCGACGGCCCAGGCCTTCCACCGCTTGCCCCGGTACCCAGTTCTGCAGGTCCAGGCTGGAACCGTTCTGGCGTGCGCCTTTGATGGTGTTGCCTTCGGCCAGGTCCAGCCACGAATCGCCACCCGGATCCAGGCATACCGAGCCGTTGATGCGTTTGCAGTTGTCCAGCGTGCGCATCAGGCTGCGACCGCACAGTACGTTCAGCGGGTTGGTGTGCGCGACGAAGGTCCGCACGTAGTCATCGGCCGGGTTGAGGACGATTTCTTCCGGCTTGCTGTACTGGATGATCCGGCCGTCTTTCATGATTGCGATGCGGCTGCCGAGTTTCAGCGCTTCATCGAGATCGTGACTTACAAAGACGATGGTCTTGTGCAGCTTGCGTTGCAGTTCCAGCAGTTCATCTTGCAGACCCTGGCGAATCAGCGGGTCGAGTGCCGAGAAGGGTTCGTCCATCAGCAGGATGTCGGCGTCCATCGCCAGCGCGCGGGCCAGGCCCACACGTTGCTGCATGCCGCCGGAAAGTTCGTCGGGCTTCTTGTTGCGCCATTGGGTCAGGCCCACCAGTTCGAGCTTTTCATCGACCAGCTGGCGACGTTCCTTCTCGGGACGACCCTGCATTTCGAGGCCGAAGCTGATGTTCTCGCGCACCGTCAGCCAAGGCATCAGGGCGAACTTCTGGAACACCATGGCGATGCGTTTGGTGCGCATCATTTTCAGCTCGGCCGGGGTGCAGGAGGCGATGTCGATCTGGCGGCCTTCATGCTCGACGAACAGCTTGCCACGGCTGACCGTGTTCAAGCCGTTGATGCAGCGCAGCAAGCTGGATTTGCCGGAGCCGGAGAGGCCCATCAGCACGCAGATTTCGCCTTTCTCGATGTCCAGGCTGGCTTTTTCAACGCCAACGATTTGCCCGGTTTTCTTCAGGATCTGGTCGCGGGTCATGCCCTGATCCAGCAGCTTGAGGGCCTCGCGTGGATCCTTGGAGAAGATAACGTCGACGTTATCGAAGCGAATTATGCTCATGCGTCACCCCCTACTTTGGCGTCGGGTTGTTTGCAGATACGGTCGAGCATGATCGCCAGCAGTACGATCGCCAACCCGGCTTCGAAGCCCAGGGCGATATCGGCAGTGTTCAGTGCGTTGACCACGGGTTTGCCCAGGCCATCGGCGCCCACCAGTGCCGCGATCACCACCATCGACAACGACAGCATGATGCACTGGGTGATACCGGCGGCGATGCTTGGCATCGCGTGGGGCAGTTCAATACGCGAGAGCAGCTGACGACGCGAGCAGCCAAAGGCCTTGCCGGCGTCCATCAGTTCTTGCGGCACATCGCGGATGCCCAGGTAGGTCAGACGAATAGGCGCGGCAATCGCGAACACTACCGTTGAAATCAGACCCGGGACCACACCCAGACCGAACAGGGTCAGGGTAGGAATGAGGTACACGAACGTCGGTACGGTCTGCATCAGATCGAGCACCGGACGCATCATCGTGTAGAACATCGGTTTGTGCGCGGCGACGATGCCCAACGGCACGCCAATGATCACGCAGACAAAGGTAGCGAACAGCACCTGGGCGAGGGTTTCCATGGTTTCCTGCCAGTAACCCAGATTGAGGATCAGCAGGAAGGAGGCGATCACGAAAGCGGTCAGGCCCCATTTGCGTTGGATGAAGTGAGCCAGCAGTGCGATCAATCCGATCAGTGCCAGCGGGTTGAACCAGGTCAGCGCAAACGTCACGCCGTGGATCATCGTTTCCAGTGTCGTGGCGATCGCATCGAATGTGCTGGCGCCGTGTTGCGTCAACCATTCAACGAAGGCAGCGATGTACTGGCCTAAAGGGATTTTCTGATCAATCAGCATGGTAGTGAACGTCCGCATGCGAGGAAAAAAACAGCCCGGGCGAGCGAACTCGCCCGGCGTCAACGATTACTTTGCAAGCTTGGCTTTCACGGCTTCCAGGCCAGGTTTACCGTCAATGGTGGTCACGCCAGCGAGCCAGGTATCGAGTACCTGTGGGTTCTTTTTCAGCCAGGCCTTGGCAGCTGCTTCAGGTTTCATCTTGTCGTCCAGGATGTTGCCCATCAGCGAGCTTTCCATGTCTACGGTGAACTCCAGATTCTTCAGCAACTGGCCAACGTTGCTGCATTCCTGGGTGTAGCCCTTGCGGGTGTTGGTCAGGACTGTCGCCGCACCGAAATCCGGGCCGAAATAATCATCGCCGCCGGTGAGGTACTGGATCTTGAAGCGCTTGTTCATCGGATGCGGTGCCCAGCCCAGGAACACCACGGCGGTATCGCGCTTCTGAGCGCGGTCGACTTGCGAGAGCATGCCGGCTTCGCTGGACTCGACCACTTTGAAACCAGCGTCTTTGAGGCCGAAGGCGTTCTTGTCGATCATACTCTGGATCAGGCGGTTGCCATCGTTACCCGGCTCGATGCCATAGATTTTGCCGTCGAGTTCTTTCTTGAATTTGGTTATATCGGCGAAGTCATGCAGGCCTTTGTCGTAAAGCGCTTGCGGCACCGCCAGGGTGTACTTGGCGCCCTTGAGGTTAGTACGCACGGTTTCCACGGTGCCGGCATCACGGTAGGCCTTGATGTCGTTTTCCATGGTCGGCATCCAGTTGCCGAGGAACACGTCCATGTTCTTGCCGTCGGCCAGGGACTTGTAGGTCACCGGCACGGAAATCATGGTGGTCTTGGTCTTGTAGCCCAGCGCGTCGAGCACGACGCTGGTGGTCGCCGTTGTGGCGGTGATGTCGGTCCAGCCGACATCGGAGAAGTTTACGGTGCTGCACTGTGCCGGTTCTGCGGCATGAGCCAGAAGCGGCAGACTCAGCATCGCGGCCAACAACAACGACGGGGAACCTATTTTCATGGGTGGACTCCTGAGTGTTTTTTTTGGGCGGTGTTCTGACCGCACTTATGAGTGTTGCGGTTGGTCGGCGTATGGAGACTGCTCTACCACAGCGCCGTGCAATCGAGTCGAGACTGATCATGGACCAGTGAAATTCTGACGCCTACAGGGTGCGTCGTATCCAGTACAGGGATGGTCGCATCCAGTGTCGGTGAGGTCGTTTACAGCTTTATTCAGCGCTTTTTAGTCCTCTGAACTGTAAAAAAACGGCCAAAACATGCCGTCTGCGGCCAGCGGCGTTGGTGAGCATGGGTACGTCGGTGTGAGACGTCGAACGACATCGCAAAAGCCCGATGATGCGGTTATCTCGGCGGATCGCAGCTTGAGCGTAGCAGCTCCGTCACCGGGTGCTTTGACACCTGGAATCTGCTCATCGAGGAGTCTCGCAAGTCATGGCTATCAGTGTTTTCGACCTGTTCAAAATCGGTATTGGCCCCTCAAGTTCGCACACGGTGGGGCCTATGCGCGCTGCGGCGTTGTTCGTCGAATCGTTGCGCGAGAAGGGGCTTCTGGAGCAGGTGCACCGGATCGAAGTCCAGCTGTTCGGTTCGTTGTCGGCTACCGGCATCGGTCATGGCAGCGACAATGCGGTGATCATGGGTTTGATGGGTGAATGGCCGGACGCGATTGACCCGTCGCAAATCGGCATTCGCATCGACACCTTGCGTGAAACCCATACCCTGTTGCTCGATGGTCGCTTGCCGGTGCCCTTCATCTGGGCGCGGGACATGCGCCTGATCGATGAGAACCTGCCATTCCATCCCAATGCGATGACCCTGGTGGCTGAAGGCGAAAACGCTGAGTTGCACCGCGACACCTACTATTCAGTCGGCGGTGGTTTTGTCGTTGATGAGGCGCAGGCTTCAAGCGGCGTGGTCGACCTGGACAGCACCGTATTGCCTTACGATTTTTCCAGCGCAGCGGAGCTGCTTGCCCTGTGCAAGAAACACAACTTGCGCGTCGCCGAGTTGATGATGGCGAACGAAAAGGTCTGGCGTTCGGAAGAGGAAATCCGCAGCGGCCTGATGAAACTCTGGCGTGCCATGCAGGACTGCGTCGAGCAGGGCCTCAAGCACGAAGGCATCTTGCCTGGTGGCCTGAATGTGCGCCGCCGCGCCGCTAAATTGCATCGCAGCCTGCAAGAGCTGAACAAGCCCAACGTGATCGGCTCGACCTTGAGCGCCATGGAGTGGGTCAACCTGTTCGCCCTCGCGGTTAACGAAGAAAATGCGGCAGGCGGGCGGATGGTCACGGCACCGACTAACGGCGCAGCGGGAATCATCCCGGCGGTGTTGCACTACTTCATGAAGTTCAGCGAGGCGGTGACGGACGCTAATGTCGTCGACTATTTCCTTGGTGCAGCAGCGGTCGGGATTCTGTGTAAAAAGAACGCCTCGATTTCCGGCGCTGAAGTCGGCTGCCAGGGCGAAGTCGGATCGGCTTGCGCGATGGCGGCGGCCGGGTTGGCGGAGATTCTTGGGGCGACGCCGGAGCAACTCTGCAACGCGGCGGAAATCGGTCTGGAGCATAACCTTGGCCTGACGTGCGATCCGGTCGGCGGGCTGGTGCAGGTGCCGTGCATCGAGCGCAACGCGATTGCCGCGGTGAAGGCGATCAATGCTGCACAAATGGCCTTGCGCGGCGACGGTCAGCACTTCATCTCGCTGGACCGGGTGATCCGCACCATGCGCGATACCGGCGCCGACATGCACGATAAATATAAAGAGACATCACGCGGTGGGTTGGCGGTCAGCGCGGTTGAGTGCTGAGATCGCCTCGCCACAGTGGACCAGTCAAAACTGCGCGCTAAGTGAACACTGATCCAACTGAGCGCCACCTTTTAGCGCGTCGCAAATAGGCAACAAAAATCTCCTGCGGTCAGACGTCATTCCGGGCGCTGACCGCTCGTCACCTGTGCTTGGGGTGACACTCTTTCCCGGCACTTTTGATGCGCTTCCCAAAAGTGCTACCGATTTGCTCACACCCCGCGGGGTAGGGCATCTGCCAGCCTGATAACCCTTGCGCATCGACTGAGCTCTATAGACACATATAGACACATCGCGACGTCGTTTTCAGGAGTTATTGAATGAGCATTCAATTTTAGGCATGGCAATTGCTCTGTCATAACAAAGCCCCGTCTCACGCAAGAGAACGATGGCCATAACAAGAGCCTCCGCCTGAGGCCATCACCCGCTTTGTGTGAGGAGATACCGCGATGACGTCGTTCAACTCCGGGGCGCAACCCCAGAACCGTGCGCCTCAATCCATCGGCTTTTTGCTGCTGGACAATTTCACGCTGATTTCTCTGGCCTCTGCAGTAGAACCCCTGCGCATGGCCAACCAATTGTCCGGTCGCGAGTTGTATCGCTGGAGTACGCTCACCGTTGACGGCGGCCAGGTCTGGGCCAGTGACGGCCTGCAAATCACCCCTGACGCCTCCATGCACAAAGCCCCGCCCCTGGACACCGTGATTGTCTGTGGCGGCATCGGCATTCAACGCACGGTGACCCGTGAACACGTGTCGTGGCTGCAAAGCCAGGCCCGTCAGTCGCGCCGTCTTGGCGCTGTCTGCACCGGCAGTTGGGCCCTGGCCTGCGCCGGTCTGCTGGACGGTTTCGATTGCAGCGTGCACTGGGAATGTCTGGCGTCGATGCAGGAAGCTTTCCCGCGAGTGGCGATGAGCACTCGCTTGTTCACCCTCGACCGTAACCGGTTCACCAGCTCCGGCGGCACCGCGCCACTGGACATGATGTTGCACCTGATCAGCCGCGACCACGGCCGCGAATTGTCGGCGGCGATCTCGGAAATGTTTGTCTACGAGCGCATTCGTAACGAGCAGGATCATCAGCGCGTGCCGCTCAAGCACATGCTGGGCACCAATCAGCCGAAGTTGCAGGAAATCGTCGCGCTGATGGAAGCCAACCTTGAAGAGCCGATCGACCTCGATGAACTGGCGGTGTACGTCGCGGTATCACGTCGTCAGCTGGAGCGGCTGTTCCAGAAATACCTGCACTGCTCGCCGTCGCGCTACTACCTCAAGCTGCGGCTGATCCGCGCCCGGCAATTGCTCAAGCAAACGCCGATGTCGATCATCGAAGTGGCCTCGGTCTGCGGCTTCGTGTCGACCCCGCACTTCTCCAAGTGCTACCGCGAATACTTCGGCATTCCTCCGCGTGACGAACGCGTCGGTTCCAACACCACCCAACAGGTGGCAATGATGCCGATCCCGCAGGCACTGGTGCTGGCGCCGTTGTCCGGGCCGATGTCGGCGTTGAGTCAGGCGCGTAACGAGTCGACTTTCGCTAGCGTAAGGCTCTAACTGAGCGCGCTTTTGTGGCGAGGGAGCTTGCTCCCGCTGGGCTGCGTAGCAGCCCCAAATCGAAGAACGCGCAATGTCAGTCAAACGCGTTTACCGGATTTGCGACCGCTTTGCGGTCGAGCGGGAGCAAGCTCCCTCGCCACAGAGAGTGATCAGGCGCTACGGCTCTGCTGGTACAGCGCCAATGCCGGCAGCAGTTGCTTGTCGATCGCCTGGCGCACGGCGGGCAGAATAGTCGCGCTGCTGGTGTACATATCCTTGACCATTTTGCGCAGCTCATAGGCTCGCGTGTCATCCAGGCCACGTACCGCGCATTCACAGGCCTGCTCTGCAGTGGCTCCCATCGGGACTTCAAATCCGCGTGCCTTGAGCTGGCCCAACAGGTCTTCCTGGTCAATCAAATCAGCGTGCATCATGACGCAATCCTTCTTCAGGGAACGGTGTCGTGGTTCGATTCTGGTAGCGGTGATGGGGCGGGGCAAGGACGATTTGTCGCAATGGCCGCAATACCTATGAACAGGTCGTTTTCGACTAACTTGCGTGAGTGGGGAGTAGGCACACTGGATTCAGCTGGCTTCACGAAGGTTTGGTCACCCTCGCGCAACAGCTCCTCAACAGTAACTTCTGCCTCGATCCTGTCACGGCTTGATCGGGGTTTTTTTTGTCTGTGAATCAGGTGTGGGTGTGTTGTCTGAGGCGACGCCATCGCGGGCAAGCCTTGCTCCTACAGGCGGGGTAATCAGATACCCTCGTAGGAGCAAGGCTTGCTCCGGGCGGCGTTCCGACGATGAACGATGACACGGTCTAGCGTTGCAACACCAAGATGCGCGAGAGCAATTCATCGCGATCGATGTAGCAGCCCTGAAAATGCCGGGCACCGCTGGTGGGGTCGAAAGCGTTACGGGCATGCAGGGTTCGGCGGTTGTCGAAGCACCACATTTCACCGGGGTTGAGACGGGTGATGAGCCGGAAACGCGCTTCGCGGGTCATGGCGATAAAGCGTCGATAGGCCCGATACAGCTTGGGCATCTGCTCGACCGAAGCATCGAACGGCCCTCGCAGGAAATTCGCCATGCGGATTTCCGACACCTGTCCCAGCGTATCGAGGGCGATGATCGGCGCCAGGCAGCGGTAGTCGCTGTGGCGGTCCTTGTTGCGAAACTCCACGGGGATCTCGCACAGCGCACGGAAGGCCTCGGGGTCTTCCTGACGCAAGGCGTCGGCAATGGCAAAACCGTCGACAAAAATGCTCTCGCCGCCGTCCGCGTCATTGACCAGGCAATGCAGGAATTGCAGCCCCGGTTGCAACTCGCGCGTCGGCAGGTCGCTGTGCAGCGGCAGGTTGAATGCGGTGTAAGCGTTGCTGTCGGCGTCGGCCTTGGATTGCACGTTGAACAGCACACCGAAATTGCTCTCGCGGATAAACGAAATCCGCTTGGCAATGTGCGTCAGTGAGCCGGGTTCGGTGGGGGCGCCGCGTACTTGGGTCAGGCCGATATCGCGCAGTGCCAGAAGCCATTGCAGCAGCGCCTTGGGATCGTCCATTACCGCCTGATAGTCGAACACCGGCAGCTTCAGTTGGTTGTTCCACAACTGGCTTTTAGGTTTGCCGGCGCTGCGCTCGGCGCGGGATTCGTCGTCATAGGCGTGAGCACGTAACCAGCCGGGGTCGAAGCGGCTGGTATGGCCGTCCAGCCAGTCGATAGACAGACAGCCCTGAGCATCCACTTGGGCCACGACGGGGTACAGATCTTCAGCGACATCGACGATTTCCAGCACCTGTTCACGGGTCACGGCATACACGCAAACCGGGCACGGACAGTTGTCGCGCAACCATTGATGATGAAAAGGACTGACCCGGCCATCGGCCCACTTCACCAGCACGTGATCCGCCAGGGTTTGCACGGTGGTCAATGCACTGATCAAAGGGTAACTGCGGAAGTCGGCAACAGCGGCGGCGGTGTTCATGCGAGCTCCTTGTTTTGATTGTTATTTTTCCGGCGGTAAGGCGATCACGCGGCCAATATAGGCAGGGGTGGGCAGGTCCGATTGCAATGCGCTCATGGCCCGCAGTTTGTTCAGTACCGACTCGCTGAACGGTGCCGAGCGCGGCCCCGCTAGGTCGACGTGCAGCAGCATTTGTTCGTTGCCCGCCAGTTCCTGCTCTTCGCCGACCAGATGAAGGCTGTGATAGAGGTGCAGGCGTTTACGGTCGTGACCGATGATCTGGGTGTGAACCTCGACCTCGGCGCCGAGCTTCACTTCATGCAGGTAGTTGAGGTGCAGTTCGAGGGTGAACAGCGAGTTGCCGCTGGCTTCGCGGTTGTTGCTGTCCATGCCCAGTTGATCCATCAGCGCATCGGTGGCGTAGCTGAAGATCAGCAGGTAAAACGCATCGCGCAGATGGCCGTTGTAGTCGACCCAGTCGGGGATGATTTTGGTGGTATAGGTAGTTAGGGCTGGCATGGTGCCGCTCCACAAATGTTCATGGGTTAACACATGTGGCGAGGGAGCTCGCTCCCGCTGGACTGCGTAGCAGTCCCAAAACCTGCAGTTGCGTTCTATCAGATAAAACGCCTTTACCGGTTTTTACGACCGCTTCGCGGCCGAGCGGGAGCAAGCTCCCTCGCCACGGGGTATTGCGCTTATTCGCTGAAGGTCATGCCATGTTTGGCCTTGGTGGTCTTCACCGCCTCCAGCACCGCCAGCAAGCAATCGTCACGATAGCGTTCCAGCGCTGAAATGCTGTGTTTGCCCAGTTGATCGCTGGTGCCGTCGACCACGTCGTCGATCAGCTTGTCGGTCAATTCCGGTGCGGGCAGGTAAGTCCATGGCAGTTGCAACGCCGGACCGAATTGCGCCATGAAGTGCCGCATACCGGCATCGCCACCGGCCAGGGTGTAGGTCAGGAACGTGCCCATGAACGACCAGCGCAGCCCGGCGCCAAACCGAATCGCATCGTCGATTTCACCGGTGGTTGCCACGCCGTCGTTGACCAGGTGCAGTGCCTCGCGCCACAGCGCTTCGAGCAGACGGTCAGCGATGAAGCCCGGTACTTCCTTGCGCACATGTAGCGGGCGCATGCCCAGCGATTCGTAGACTTTCATCGCTGCCTGCACCGCTTCTGGCGCAGTGTTCTTGCCACCGACCACTTCCACCAGTGGCAGCAGGTAAACCGGGTTGAACGGATGGCCGACCACGCAACGTTCCGGGTGGGTCGAGCCCTCGTAGAACTCGCTCGGCAACAGCCCTGAAGTGCTGGAACCGATCAGTGCATTGGGCTTGGCCGCCGCGCTGATTTTGCTGTGCAGTTCGAGCTTCAGTTCAAGGCGTTCCGGGGCGCTTTCCTGGATGAAGTCGGCATCCCGCACGCATTCTTCGATGGTTGCGACAAAGCGCAGGCGATCTTGCGAAGCGCCGGGTGCCAGGCCCTGTTTCTCCAGCGCACCCCAGGCATTGGCGACACGTTTGCGCAGCGCGACTTCGGCGCCGGGCGCCGGGTCCCAGGCCACCACATCAAGGCCATGGGCGAGGGCACGGGATACCCAGCCGCTGCCGATGACACCACTGCCCAGCGCGGCGAATGTTTTGATTTCGGTGATAAAGCTCATGGCAAATTCCTGGAAGTATTCGGTGATCCAATGTAGGAGCGAGCTTGTGTGGCGAGGGGGCTTGCCCCCGTTGGGTCGCGAAGCGGCCCCAAAATCAGCCAATGCGGTCTGTCAGTAAAAGCGCATCGGCCGGTTTACGACTGCTTCGCAGCCGAACGGGGGCAAGCCCCCTCGCCACAAAAGCTCGCACCTACAGGTGATAGGTGTGGTGTGGTTTAACCGCGCTTGGTCAGGCCCATCTTCGCCCGGCCTTCGGCTGGGGTCAGGACGCGGGCACCGAGGCGGCTGAGGATTTCGCTGGCGCGCTCGACCAGTTGGCCGTTGGTCGCCAGTACGCCGCGATCCAGCCAGATGTTGTCTTCCAGCCCGACCCGCACGTTGCCACCCAGCAGCACCGCTTGAGCGGCCATCGGCATTTGCATGCGACCGATGCCGAACCCGGCCCAGACCGCATTGGCCGGCAAGTTGTCGACCATGGCTTTCATGGTGGTGGTGTCAGCCGGTGCGCCCCATGGGATGCCCAGGCACAGCTGGAACAGCGGGTCGTCGAGCAGGCCTTCCTTGATCAGCTGTTTGGCGAACCACAGGTGACCGGTGTCGAAAATTTCCAGCTCGGCCTTCACGCCCAGCTCTTGAATGCGTTTGGCGCCAGCGCGCAGCTGGGCCGGGGTGGAGACGTAAATGGTGTCGCCGTCGCCGAAATTCAGGGTGCCGCAATCGAGCGTGCAGATTTCCGGCAGCAGCTCTTCAACGTGAGCCAGACGGGTCAGCGGACCGACCAGGTCGGTGTTCGGGCCGAACTCCATCGGGTTTTCGCCAGCGCCGATTTCCAGGTCGCCGCCCATGCCAGCCGTCAGGTTGACGATGATGTCGACGTCCGCTTCGCGGATGCGCTCCATCACTTCACGGTACAGCGCCACATCGCGGCTGAACTTGCCGGTTTCAGGGTTGCGCACGTGGCAGTGGACCACGGTGGCGCCGGCTTTGGCGGCTTCCACGGCAGCGGCTGCGATCTGTTTCGGGGTGACCGGCACGTGTGGGCTTTTGGCGGTCGTGTCGCCAGCACCGGTGAGTGCGCAGGTGATGATGACGTCGTGGTTCATGGTGCGGTTTCCTTCAGACATGATTTTTGGGCGTAGCGGGCCCGCTCGCAGCCGAAACCGGCTGCGAAGAGGGGATTCATTCGGGTTTATTGACTGCTCAGTTGCAGGTTCTCGGCAGCCGGTTTGCCGTCGAACGTGGTCACACCTTCAAGCCAGCGTTGCTTGTCTTGCGGGTGATCCTTGAGCCATTGCTTGGCTGATTCGAAAGCGTCCTTGTGATCGAGCAGCGGCTGCATCATCCGGCTCTCGTCTTCGGCGGTGAAGGTCAGGTTGCTCAGCAAGCGGCTGACGTTCGGGCACTGGCTGGCGTAGTTCGGGGCGGTCACGGTCCAGACGGTGGCTGAGCCTTCGTTCGGACCCAGGGCGTCCTGGCTACCGGTGAGGTAGGTCATTTTCACGTTGACGTTCATCGGGTGCGGCGCCCAGCCGAAGAACACCACGGCTTCGTTGCGGCGTACGGCGCGATCGACTGCCGCGAGCATGCCGGCCTCACTGGATTCGACCAGCTGGAATTTGCCCAGGCCGAACTGGTTCTTGGCGATCATTTCCTTGATCTGGGTGTTGGCGCCCGAACCCGGCTCGATGCCGTAGATCTTGCCGCCCAGTTCTTTTTCGAACTTGGCGATATCAGCGAAGGTTTTCAGGCCCTTGTCGGCGAGGTAAGTCGGCACGGCCAGGGTGGCACGGGCATCCTTGAGGCTCGGTTCACTCAGGACGGTCACCTGCTTGCCGGCGACAAACGGGGTGATGGTCTGGGTCATCAGCGGATTCCAGTAGCCGAGGAACATGTCCAGGCGCTGGTCGCGGATGCCGGCGAAGATGATTTGCTGGGAAGCACTGGTTTGTTTGGTCTTGTAGCCGAGGCCATCGAGCAGGACCTGGGTCATGGCGCTGGTGGCGATCACGTCGGTCCAGTTCACCACACCCATGCGCACGTTCTGGCAGGCGGCGGGGTCGGCAGCCATCGCGCCGGAACTCAAGAAAGCGGTACCACTGAGTGCGAGAACGCAGCTGCTGATCAGTCGTTTCATGGTGGGATCCTCGGCAGGTCGTTATTGTGGGTTCCGGCATCTGTCGTGCCGGTGATGTCAAGTTACGCAGCTGAACCCGGCAGAAAACGCACAGCGGCGACCAGCTCTTGCACTGCAGCGACCTGTGCTCTTGTCTGTCGCTTGCAAGTGGCGTATCAACGTCCACACGCTGCCCGCCATCCGAGTGCGCTCCATGTCCCAGGATTTCTACTTTCTGTTGATGCCGGGTTTCTCGGCCATCGGTTTCATCTCGGCGATCGAACCGCTTCGGGTGGCTAACCGCTTTCGTGGCGAGTTGTACCGCTGGCATGTGCTGAGCGCCGACGGCGGTCCGGTATTGGCCAGCAACGGCATGTCGCTCAACGCCGATGCGGCGCTGGAACCACTGAAAAAGGGCGCGACCTTGTTGGTGGTCGCGGGGTTCGAGCCGTTGGAGTTCGTCAACCCGACACTGGAACACTGGCTGCGTCGCCTCGATCACGACGGCGTGACCCTCGGCGGCATCGACACCGGCAGTTTTGTCCTCGCAGAAGCAGGGCTGCTCGACGGCCACCGCGTGACCCTGCACTGGGAAGCCATCGACGCGTTCAAGGAGTCTTATCCACAGCTCAGCGTGACCCAAGAGCTGTTCGAAATCGATCGGCGCCGCATCACCTCGGCCGGTGGCACAGCCTCTATCGACCTGATGCTCGACCTGATCGCCCAGGCTCACGGCCCCGAGTTGGCGATCCAGGTCAGCGAGCAATTCGTGCTCGGGCGCATCCGCCCGCGCAAAGACCACCAACGCATGCAGATCGCCACGCGTTACGGCATCAGCAACAAGAAACTGGTGCACGTAATTGGCGAGATGGAACAACACAGCGAACCGCCGCTCAGCACGCTGGAACTGGCAGATTCGATCAAGGTGACGAGACGACAGCTTGAGCGGCTGTTCCGCTTGCACCTCAACGACACGCCGAGCAATTTCTACCTGGGGCTAAGACTGGAAAAAGCCCGGCAGCTGCTGCGCCAGACCGACATGAGCGTGCTGGAAGTGAGCATCGCCTGCGGGTTTGAATCGCCGTCATATTTCACCCGCAGTTATCGGACGCGGTTTGCCCGATGCCCGCGCGAGGATCGACGGCGAGTGAATACAATCGAATGATTCATTGTGGCGAGGGAGCTTGCTCCCGTTCGGCCGGTCCGCGTCGGGCGCAGCAGTCGTTCTTGGGGCCGCTTCGCAGCCCAGCGGGAGCAAGCTCCCTCGCCACAGGTTTTTGTGTACCTTATTTCTTCATCAACCCCGAACACGCCGCTTTGTACGCCTCATGCTGATACTTGTTCAGCGTCGCCGGCAGTGCAAAGTCGAACTTCTTGTTCTGCGCATTGATGGTCTGCGGTGACAGCAGCGTCACCTCGCAGTTGTCCAGCAACTGGAAAACCCCTTCGATCTTGAACGTGGTCGGGCCGCCGGCGAACTCGCCTTTTTTGCTGCGCTTCTTGATTGCGATGCGCTGAATGCCGTTGTCACGAACAAAGGCGCCGACCTGCGCGGCGAAGGCTTTGACGTTGGCGGCTTCGTCATCGTCGTCGAGAGCGATTTTCTTGGTGTTCAGGGCGACGTGAGTCAGCACTTGATTGTCGAGGGAGGCGACGGCGAAGATCGCCTCGCTGCCTTTGATTTCGATGCCACAGAATTTCATGAACACGCCTTGAGATGATGGTGCTGTTGCAGGGCAGTAGAACTGCGCTTATTGCTGGCCGATCGATTCCAGAAACTCCGACCGTTCGTCGCTCTTGCTCGCCAGGCAATCGTTCAGGTCCATGGTGTAGGTCTTGCTGCCCACCGCTGCGGGGAACGCTGCAATCGCGCAATCGGCATCCCGCGATTTCATCCAGAACTGCTCGGCAGTCTGGAGTTTGCCGGTAATGTCTGCCAACTGCGCCTTGTTGTTCGCGTATTGGGTTTTCATCCGATCTAGCAATCCCTGGAAATTGTCCTTGAGCAGTTGTTCGGCGGTGTTTTTGCTATAGGTCGAGCATTCCAGGGTCTGGACGTCGTTTTCGACCGCATCGCACGGGTTTTTGTCGGCTTCTTCTGCCGCCTGTACGCCGGTCGCTATCAGTGCCAAAGCCAGGAAGATCGATTTCATTGCGTAGCCGCCCCTTGTTCCAGTGATGCATCCAGTGATGCGGCGAATTCTGGCCCAACTATTCGGGAAAGAACAGGAGGGCAAAGGGCATGCGGTGGGACCCTTTGTCGCGTATTGACGCTTTCGGCAATTCCCCTGTCGTTTTTGCACCCGGCTGCCCCGTCCCTCAAGCATATGCTGACCCAAAGCGCCGGCAGACGATTCGGCGCATGAATCGCTAATAGGGGACTGCCTGATGAGCCCAGCCGAATTGCACGCCGACAGCATCGTTATCGACGGGCTGATTATTGCCAAGTGGAACCGCGAGCTGTTTGAAGATATGCGCAAAGGCGGCTTGACCGCGGCCAACTGCACCGTGTCGGTGTGGGAAGGGTTCCAGGCAACCGTCAACAACATCGCCGCCAGCCAGAAGCTGATTCGCGAGAACAGCGACCTGGTGATTCCGGTGCGCACCACCGCTGACATCCGCAAAGCCAAGGAGCAGGGCAAGACCGGCATCCTGTTCGGCTTCCAGAATGCTCACGCCTTCGAAGACCAGATCGGCTATGTCGAGGTCTTCAAGCAGCTGGGCGTCGGTATTGTGCAGATGTGCTACAACACCCAGAACCTGGTCGGTACCGGTTGCTACGAGCGCGATGGCGGCCTGTCGGGTTTCGGTCGTGAGATCGTTGCCGAGATGAACCGCGTCGGTGTCATGTGCGACCTGTCCCACGTCGGCTCGAAGACTTCCGAAGAAGTCATCCTCGAATCCAAGAAACCGGTGTGCTACTCCCATTGCCTGCCGTCGGGTCTGAAAGTGCACCCGCGCAACAAGTCCGATGAAGAACTGAAGTTCATCGCCGATCACGGCGGTTTCGTCGGCGTGACCATGTTCGCGCCGTTCCTGGCCAAGGGTATTGATTCGACCATCGACGATTACGCCGAAGCCATCGAGTACACCATGAACATCGTCGGCGAAGACGCCATCGGCATCGGCACCGACTTCACCCAGGGCCATGGCCAGGACTTCTTCGAATACCTGACCCATGACAAGGGCTATGCCCGTCGTCTGACCAGCTTCGGCAAGATCATCAACCCGCTGGGCATCCGCACCGTGGGCGAGTTCCCGAACCTGACCGAGACGCTGCTCAAGCGCGGCCATTCCGAGCGCGTAGTGCGCAAGATCATGGGCGAAAACTGGGTCAACGTCCTCAAGGACGTCTGGGGCGAATAAGCCGCCGTACCTCTGAATCCTTTCCCGCTGCCACCCGAGCAGCGGGCAACACAAAAAATTTTCTGGAGTTTAAGTTTCCATGGCCAAGATCGCCCCGCAACTGCCAATCGAAGTCGACAGCGAAACCGGTGTCTGGACCTCCGACGCCCTGCCGATGCTGTATGTGCCGCGTCACTTCTTCGTCAACAACCACATGGGCATCGAGGAAGTGCTGGGCGCTGACGCCTATGCCGAGATCCTCTACAAGGCCGGCTACAAGTCCGCCTGGCACTGGTGTGAAAAAGAAGCTGAATGCCACGGCCTGGAAGGCGTTGCGGTGTTCGAGCACTACATGAAGCGCCTGTCGCAACGTGGCTGGGGCTTGTTCAAGATCCAGGACATCGACCTCGACAAAGGCACTGCCAGCGTCAAGCTCGAGCACTCGGCATTCGTCTACGTCTACGGCAAGGTCGGACGCAAGGTCGACTACATGTTCACTGGCTGGTTTGCCGGTGCCATGGACCAGATCCTGCAAGCGCGCGGCAGCAAGATTCGCACCGTCGCCGAACAGGTTTACGGTGGCTCCGAAGAAGGCCACGACGACGGCTTGTTCACCGTCAAGCCGTTGTAAGTCGAGGATCCTGCCATGGCTTTCGAAGCAATGTTCCAGCCGATTCAAATCGGCAAACTGACCATCCGCAACCGCGTGCTCAGCACCGCGCACGCCGAGGTTTACGCCACCGACGGCGGCATGACCACCGATCGGTACGTGAAGTACTACGAAGAGAAAGCCAAGGGCGGGATCGGCCTGGCGATTTGCGGCGGTTCTTCCAGCGTGGCCATCGACAGCCCGCAAGGCTGGTGGAAATCGGTCAACCTGGCCGACGACCGGATTATTCCGCACTTCCAGAACCTGGCTGATGCCATGCACAAGCATGGCGCCAAGATCATGATCCAGATTACCCACATGGGCCGTCGTTCGCGTTGGGACGGCGAGCATTGGCCGACCCTGCTGTCGCCGTCGGGCATCCGTGAACCGGTGCACCGCGCGACCTGCAAAACCATCGAGCCGGAAGAAATCTGGCGGGTGATCGGCAACTACGCCAGTGCTGCTGCGCGTGCCAAGGCCGGTGGCCTGGACGGCGTTGAACTGTCGGCAGTGCACCAGCACATGATCGACCAGTTCTGGAGCCCGCGCGTCAACAAACGTACCGACGAATGGGGCGGCAGCTTCGAGAACCGCATGCGTTTCGGCCTGGAAGTGATCAAGGCTGTGCGTAAGGAAGTCGGTCCGGATTTCTGCGTCGGCATCCGTATCTGCGGTGATGAATTCCACCCTGATGGCCTGAGCCATGAGGACATGAAGCAGATCGCCAAGTACTACGACGACACTGGCATGATCGACTTCATCGGCGTCGTGGGCTCGGGGTGCGATACCCACAACACCCTGGCCAACGTTATCCCCAACATGAGTTATCCACCGGAGCCGTTCCTGCACTTGGCGGCCGGTATCAAGGAAGTGGTCAAGGCCCCGGTGCTGCATGCGCAGAACATCAAGGACCCGAACCAGGCAACACGTATTCTGGAAGGCGGTTACGTCGACATGGTCGGCATGACCCGTGCGCACATCGCCGACCCGCACCTGATCGCCAAGATCAAGATGGGCCAGATCGACCAGATCAAACAATGCGTGGGTGCCAACTACTGCATCGACCGTCAGTACCAGGGTCTGGACGTGCTGTGCATCCAGAACGCCGCGACCTCCCGTGAATACATGGGCGTACCGCACATCATCGAGAAATCGACCGGTGTGAAACGTAAAGTCGTGGTGGTCGGTGCCGGCCCTGCCGGGATGGAAGCGGCGCGTGTAGCCGCCGAACGTGGCCACGACGTGACCCTGTTCGAGAAGAAAGAGTTCATCGGCGGACAGATCACTACCGCCTCGAAAGCCCCGCAACGGGACCAGATCGCCGGTATCACCCGTTGGTTCCAGCTGGAACTGGCGCGTTTGAAAGTCGACCTGCGCCTGGGCGTAGCCGCTGACGCGGCGACCATTCTCGATCTGCGTCCGGACATCGTGGTGCTCGCCGTTGGCGGTCATCCGTTCCTGGAGCAGAACGAGCACTGGGGCGCGGCTGAAGGCCTGGTGGTCAGCAGCTGGGACGTGCTCGACGGCAAGGTGCTGCCTGGCAAAAACGTGCTGGTCTACGACACCATTTGCGAGTTCACCGGGATGTCGGTTGCCGACTACCTCGCGGACAAGGGCAGCCAGGTCGAGATCGTCACCGACGACATCAAGCCGGGCGTGGCCATCGGCGGTACGTCGTTCCCGACGTACTACCGCAGCATGTACCCGAAAGAAGTGATCATGACCGGCGACATGATGCTCGATAAGGTCTACCGCGAAGGCGACAAGCTGGTGGCGGTGCTGGAAAACGAATACACCGGCGCCAAAGAGGAGCGGGTGGTTGACCAGGTCGTGGTCGAGAACGGCGTGCGGCCGGACGAAGAAATCTACTACGCGCTGAAGGAAGGCTCGCGCAACAAAGGCCAGATGGACATCGAAGCCTTGTTCGCGATCAAGCCTCAGCCTTCGCTGAGCCAGGCGGGTGACGGCTACTTGCTGTTCCGCATCGGTGACTGCGTGGCCCAGCGTAACACGCACGCGGCGATCTACGACGCGTTGCGGTTGTGCAAGGATTTCTAACGGATTTACCACCATCACCTGTGGCGAGGGAGCTTGCTCCCGCTGGGCTGCGAAGCAGCCCCAAAACCTGCAGTCGAGGTGTATCAGGTGTACACCTGAGACTGTTTTGGGAGCGCTTCGCACTCCAGCGGGAGCAAGCTCCCTCGCCACAAGTAGGTGCGTCGCTCTCATCGGCACGCACATGACCCCGAGGTCTTTGGGAGCTCCACCATGTTAAACACCCTTCTTCCCATCCTGCTGTTTGCCGCCCTGGGCCTGGCTGTCCTGGGCGCGTTGCGGCGGGTGGCCATGTGGCGCCGGGGCCGTGCGTCCAAGGTCGATCTGATCGGCGGCCTGCTGGCCATGCCCAAACGCTACATGGTCGACTTGCACCACGTAGTGGCGCGGGACAAATACATCGCCAACACCCACGTTGCCACGGCGGGTGGCGCGGTGGCGTCCATCGTGTTGGCGATCCTGGTTCACGGTTTTGGCCTGCATAACCGCTTCCTCGGTTATGCACTGTTGTTGATGACGGCAGTGATGTTCGTCGGTGCGATCTTTGTTTACCTGCGTCGGCGCAACCCGCCGGCGCGTTTATCCAAAGGTCCGTGGATGCGCCTGCCGAAAAGTTTGCTGGCCTTCTCGGCGTCGTTCTTCCTGGTGACCCTGCCGGTGGCGGGCATCCTTCCGGAAAACTTCGGCGGTTGGCTGTTGGCGGCGATCCTCGGTGTCGGCGTGCTGTGGGGCGTGTCTGAGTTGTTCTTCGGCATGACCTGGGGCGGGCCGATGAAGCACGCCTTCGCCGGTGCCTTGCACCTGGCCTGGCACCGTCGCGCCGAACGTTTTGGTGGTGGTCGTTCTACAGGTCTTAAACCGCTTGACCTGAACGATCCGCAAGCCCCCTTGGGCGTGGAAAAGCCCAAGGATTTTACCTGGAACCAACTGCTCGGCTTCGACGCTTGCGTGCAGTGCGGTAAATGCGAAGCCGCGTGCCCGGCGTTTGCCGCTGGCCAGCCGCTGAACCCGAAAAAACTGATTCAGGACATGGTCGTCGGCCTGGCCGGCGGCACCGATGCCAAGTTCGCTGGCAGTCCTTATCCAGGTAAAGCTATCGGTGAACACGCGGGTAATCCGCATCAACCGATCGTCAACGGTCTGGTGGACGCTGAAACCCTGTGGTCTTGCACCACTTGCCGTGCCTGCGTTGAAGAATGCCCGATGATGATCGAGCACGTTGACGCCATCGTCGACATGCGCCGCCATCTGACCCTGGAAAAAGGCGCGACCCCGAACAAGGGCGCCGAAGTCCTGGAAAATCTGATTGCCACCGACAACCCGGGCGGTTTCGCTCCGGGCGGGCGGATGAACTGGGCGGCGGACCTGAACCTGACACTGCTCAGCGAGAAGAAATCCACCGACGTTCTGTTCTGGGTTGGCGACGGTGCGTTCGACATGCGCAACCAGCGCACCTTGCGTGCCTTCGTCAAAGTGCTGAAAGCCGCGAAAGTCGACTTTGCCGTGCTCGGTCTTGAAGAGCGTGACAGCGGTGACGTGGCTCGCCGTCTGGGCGACGAAGCGACCTTCCAGCTGTTGGCCAAACGCAACATCCAGACTTTGGCCAAATACAGCTTCAACCGCATCGTCACCTGCGATCCGCACAGCTTCCACGTGCTGAAGAACGAATACGGTGCCTTCGATGGCAACTACCTGGTGCAGCACCACAGCACCTACATGGCGGAAATCATCGACGCTGGCGCACTCAATCTGGGTCAGCACAAAGGCGACAGCGTGACCTATCACGATCCGTGTTACCTCGGCCGCTACAACGGCGAATACGAGGCACCGCGCCAGGTACTGCGTGCGCTGGGGATCGAGGTCAAGGAAATGCAACGTTCCGGTTTCCGCTCACGCTGCTGCGGCGGTGGCGGCGGTGCGCCGATCACCGATATTCCGGGCAAGCAACGGATCCCCGACATGCGCATGGATGACATTCGCGAAACCGGTGCCGAGCTGGTGGCCGTGGGTTGCCCGCAGTGCACCGCGATGCTCGAAGGCGTGGTCGAACCACGGCCGCTGATCAAGGACATCGCCGAACTGGTGGCCGACGCGCTGCTTGAAGACGCGGCGCCCAGCAAGTCACCGGCACCGACTAAACGTCAACCCGCGGAGGCCCACTGATGAGCGACATTATCCGCCGCGATCCGCGCGCTGAATGGATCGCCCGCAACCGTCTGCATCCGCTGCATGCCGCCATGCAACCGGTGGAACACAGCTGGATGGGCCCCAACGGGATCATTCGCAAGAATCCTCACGGCATTGGTTTCATCGGCCCCAATGGCATCAAGCGAATTGACCGCAGTGGTGCCCAGCAAGGCGGGGCGACCAAGCGTACGGCCGCCGTTGAAGTGCAATTGCCGCTGCATCAGGTGGCGACGCCTGCGTTCTACATCAGCGTGGTGCCGGACATGGTCGGCGGCCGTTTGAGCAGCCACGACCGCGACCTGCTGGGCCTGGCCCATCAATTGGCCGGCAAGGACGGTGCCGTGTTGGCGGTGGTCTTTGGCGAACACAAGGAAAGCGCCTTCGCCACCGCGGGCGTCGACCGCCTGTTGGTGCTCGATGGCGAAGAATTCGAGGGTTATGCACCGGAACAGCGGGTCCAGGGCCTGCGGGCTGTGGATAACCAGTTCAGTCCTCGTCACTGGTTACTGCCGGACAGCCGCACCGGTGGCGGTGAGCTGGGTCGGCGCTTTGCCGCTGCACTCGGTGAACGCCCGGCCACGCGGGTCTGGCAGGTCAAGGATCAGGAGTGCATCGGCCGCGCCGGTGCCGGTCTGCAAGACTTGGCGCGCCCTGTCGCACGGTTGATTCTGGCGGCGGTGGAATGTGCCGAGCCGGTCAGCGAAACCCGTCATGAAGCGTTGCCGGTGGAGTTATCCACAACGGTTGCACGCAGCCTGTCGCGGATCGAGGACCTGGGCGCGGTAGCGGTCGACCCGGCCGCCATCCCCATGGCCGAAGCCGAGTTCATCTTCTCGGGCGGCAACGGGGTCAAGGACTGGAATCTTTTCCACAGGACGGCGGCGGCGTTGGGCGCGACCGAAGGCGCATCGCGGGTGGCCGTGGACGACGGTTTCATGGCCCGCGACCGTCAGGTCGGCGCCAGCGGCACCTGGGTCACGGCGCGGGTCTACGTGGCGGTGGGGATTTCCGGGGCGATCCAGCACCTGCAAGGCATCGGTGCCTGCGACAAGGTGGTGGCGATCAACCTCGATCCTGGCTGCGACATGATCAAACGTGCCGACCTGTCGGTGATAGGTGAAAGCGCAGAAATTCTTCAGGCCTTGATCGCGGCGGTAGAGGCTTACCGCAACGACGCCAAGCGCGATGCGGCTTAAGAGAAGGAAAGGGTTATGAGTACTCATGTAATCAGCCTGGTGTCGATCGGCGCCCACCCGACCTCGGGCCGGCCACGCCGCGCCGAGCAGGATGCGCGGGCGGTTGAACTCGGTCTGCAGTTGGCTGGGGATAACCTGCAAGTGCTGCACGCTGGTGATGTCGAGGAACCTGCGCTGCGGGCTTACCTGGGCATGGGCCTGGAACAGCTGCTTGTGCTCGAACAGCCCCAAGGCGCCGATGCGCTGCCAGCGTTGAGCGCTTATTTGCGCGATGCCGGGGCGCAGGTGGTGCTGACCGGCAGTCAGGCGGAAACCGGTGAAGGCTCGGGCATGTTGCCGTTCCTGCTAGCGGAAAGCCTGGGTTGGCCGCTGGTGGTCGGACTAGCGCAGGTCGAGTCCATCGACGGCAATTCGGCCTTGGTGCTGCAAGCCTTGCCGCGTGGCCAGCGTCGACGTTTGAAAGTGCGCCTGCCGTTTCTCGCCACGGTGGATAACGCCGCGCCCAAGCCTCGGCAAAGTGCCTTTGGCCCGGCTCGACGCGGTGTGTTGCACGCCGAAGACGTTGAAATTATCAACGATGAATTGCTCGCGGTTGCAACGTTGCAACCGGCCAAGCCACGGCCAAAACGCCTGAAAGTGATCAAGGCCAAGAGCGGCGCCGACCGGATGAAAGCTGCAACAGCCAAGGCCAGCGGCGGCGGTGGGCAAGTGCTCAAGGGCTTGAGTGCCGAGGCTGGGGCTGAGGCGATTCTCAAGTTGCTGATTGAAGAAGGCGTGGTTCGCTAACGGTCCTGTGGAGCCCGGTAAATGGCAGTTGAATTTCGTTCGGCCCTGCGCACGGATGCGCGGGAGATTGCTCGCCTGTTTCAGATTTCATCGGAAGGCGCCGCGGATTACATCTGGAGCCAGCTGGCGGAGCCCGGCCAGGACCTGCTGGATGTCGGTGCCAGTCGCTACGCCCGTGAAGATGTGGATTTCTCCTATCAAAACTGCCTGATCGCGCAGGCAGAGGGCAAGGTCATTGGCATGCTGCACAGCTATGTGATGCGTCACGATCCGCTGGCCGCTCCCGTCACCGATCCGGTCCTGGCGCCGTATGCCAAGCTGGAAATTCCCGACACCCTCTACATATCGAGCCTGGCGCTGCATGAGGGCTGGCGCAACCAGGGCCTGGGCCAACAATTCCTCGCCTACGCTTACGACCGTGCCAACCAGTTGGGGCTCAACGGCTTGAGCCTGATCGATTATGCGTCGAACACCGGTGCCCGTCGGTTTTACGAGCGACATGGCTTCCGTGTCGTCGATAGCTGCCAGATCACACCCCATCCGATGATTCGGGTCACGGGTGAAGCCTATTTGATGTATCGGCCTTAAGGCATCAACCAAGTTCCTGTGGGAGCAAACCTACTCCCACAGGGCTGATGTATTTACCCACAATCCCTGTTAGCGCTTCTGTGGATAACATGTTCACCCCTCGCTACACCCCACGCATCTCAAGCCCTGCAAGCCCTTGTACGAAAAACAACCAGCCTAACCCCGCGTTTTTTCGAGCTTTTTTCAATGGATAAGGGCATGTGTAGCTCACGACTTGCCCCCAATCTCTGTTGGCGCTTCTGTGGATAAGATGTTTGCTGTCCGCTGTAAGCCATACAGGTCGTGGCTTTCAAGCTTCTGGTTAATAAATGACCAAATGCTGGGTTTTACCCTCCGCTGACTGTTCAAACCCACGAAATATGCGGCCTGGACGTGGTTTTCCACAGCGTACTGAATAGTTTGCACAGTTGCCCCCAAAGTCTGTTGGCGCTTCTGTGGATAAGGTGTTTGCGATCCTCTGTGAGCCATGAGTAACGTGGCTTGCAGGGTTTTGATCAAAAAGTAGGCAGTGGCTGTCGAAAACCGATCAATTGAATAAGTCACGGATTTTATTCAGTTTCTGTGGAGAAAGTTTTCAGTCTTTCCACACTTGTCCCCATTAGCTGTGGGTGGAGGTGTGGATAACTTGTTCGCTGAAGGCTGTACGCCACGTTCCATATAGGCTGGAACGCGATAGATCATATTTCGTACAGTTCTAAAGACCAGGGGTGTGTATTCAGGGGAGGGATGTAGTGACAGGTAGGACGCTATCGCGAGCAAGCTCGTTCCCACATTGAATGATGGTGTTCGCAGCATTTGTGAACACCACCAATCCCTTGTGGGAGCGAGCCTGCTCGCGATGCTTTTGGATCTTAACCGTGAACCGGCACGCCTTTGAGGTAAGGCGCAGGTTCTGCACCCAGGTTGTTCAACAGGCGCTCGCTGTACCAATCGACAAAGTTCACCACGCCGAACTCGTAAGTCTTGGAGTACGGGCCTGGCTGGTACGCCGTGGAGTTGATCCCGCGCTGGTTCTCTTCGGCCAGGCGACGGTCTTCGTTGTTGGTCGCATCCCAGACTTCACGCATGCGCTCGACGTCGTAATCCACACCTTCGACAGCGTCCTTGTGCACCAGCCATTTGGTGGTGACCATGGTTTCCTGCGCACTGATCGGCCACACGGTGAACACAATGATGTGATCGCCCATGCAGTGGTTCCACGAGTGCGGCAGGTGCAGGATGCGCATCGAGCCCAGGTCCGGGTTCTGGATCCGGCCCATGAGTTTCTTGCAGGCTTGCTTACCGTCGAGGGTCATCGACACGGTGCCCTTGAGCAGCGGCATACGCACGATGCGGTTACGCAGGCCGAAGCTGGCGTGTGCGTAAGGAATCTTCTCGGCTTCCCAGGCAGCGGCAGAAGCGGCTACGTGGTCCTTGAACGCCTGGTCGGCACGCGGGTCGGTGACGTCGTCCCATTCCAGCAGGGTTTTCAGCAGTGCCGGGTGCGACGCGTTGCAGTGGTAGCACTCGCGGTTGTTTTCCAGCACCAGTTTCCAGTTCGCCTGTTCCACCAGGGTGGTTTGCACCGCCACCTTGGTGTTTTCCATGTCGTACGGTTCCATGTAATGGTTCAGTGTCGACAGGAAGTCATCGATGGCTGGCGGGTTTTCCGCGAGGCTGACGAAGATGTAGCCGCCAGCGGTCTTCACGTTGACCGGTTTCAGGCCGTACTGCTTCATGTCGAAGTCGTCGCCCATCTCGGAGCCGGCGAACAACAGGCGGCCGTCAAGTTCGTAGGTCCACTGGTGGTAGTGGCAGACCAGCTTGGCGACTTTGCCTTTTTCACTGGTGCACAGACGCGAACCACGGTGGCGGCAGACGTTATGGAAGGCATGGACCACGCCTTCCGCACCACGAATTACGATGATCGGGTTCTTGCCGATCTGCAGGGTCAGGTAGTTGCCCTTGGTCGGGATTTCGCAGGTCATGCCGGCGATCAGCCACTCTTTCTGGAAGATCTCCTGCATGTCGATATCGAACAACCGCTCATCAGAGTAGAACGGCTGTGGCAGCGAAAATGTACGCTCGCGCTCATGCAGCATCTGCGCGGTGGCCTTGCGTGCGGGTTCCAGTGGATCGCCCAAGCTCAAGGTAGTGGTGACGTCCATCGTTTAAGTCCTCATGGCCATCTGTGTGGCCGGCGAATAGTGGCTACGGTTAGTGCAACGCAAGGCAGAAAACAGCGTTTATCTGTTGAGGCGAGTGTGGGGCCGGCGCAGGCTGGAACCTTATCCATGGGCGACATGGCCCAATCTGTTCCCGACGCTCAACCCCCGGTGGTTGTGGGCTGGTCGCGATAAGTACGTGAATGTCGTAGATAGGTAAGTGGCCACTGCACACCTTGCGCAGAATCGGCAACATGAGGTCGACAGTCGACCGTGGAGATCAGCATGTCCAATAGTTTCCTGAACCCGGTAACCACCCAGACCTGGGCCAATGGCCGGCACATTGTCCGTTGCGTCAAAGTCATCCAGGAAACCTGGGACGTGCGGACCTTCTGCTTCATGGCCGACCAGCCGATCATGTTCTTCTTCAAACCGGGGCAGTTCGTCACCCTGGAGCTGGAAATCGAGGGCGTGCCGATCATGCGCTCGTACACCATTTCCAGTTCGCCGTCGGTGCCTTACAGCTTTTCGGTGACCATCAAGCGCGTACCGGGCGGCAAGGTTTCCAACTGGCTGCATGACACCCTGCACGAAGGCCAGGAGTTGGCGGTGCACGGGCCGGTCGGGCTGTTTAACGCAATGGATTTCACCGCACCGAAAGTGCTCTATCTCAGCGGCGGTGTCGGGATCACCCCGGTAATGTCCATGGCTCGCTGGTTCTACGACACCAACGGCAATGTCGACATGGTGTTTATCCACAGCGCCCGCTCGCCAAAAGACATCATCTATCACCGCGAGCTGGAGCACATGGCGTCGCGGATCGATAACTTCAGTCTGCACCTGATCTGTGAGAAGCACGGACTGGGCGAGCCTTGGGCCGGTTATCGCGGCTACCTGAACCATAAAATGCTGGAGCTGATGGCGCCGGACTTCCTTGAACGCGAGGTCTTCTGCTGCGGCCCGACCCCTTACATGCACGCGGTCAAACGCCTGCTGGAAGCCGCTGGCTTCGACATGAAGCGTTACCACGAAGAATCTTTCGGTGCTACACCGCCCGAGGCTCGTGCCGATGCGGTGGAGCAAGCCGAACAAGCGGCCGACGCCCCGGAAATCGATGTAGCCGATCTGCATCAAGTGGAATTCACCGCGTCCGGCAAAAGCATCCGCGTGGCGCCGGGTGAAACCGTCCACGCCGCCGCCGCCAAGCTTGGCCTGTTGATTCCGAAAGCCTGCGGGATGGGGATCTGCGGAACGTGCAAGGTAATGAAGCTGGGCGGGGAAGTCGAGATGGAGCACAACGGCGGGATCACCGAAGAAGACGAAGCCGAGGGTTACATCCTGTCGTGCTGCAGCGTGCCGAAAGGGGATGTACGGATCGAGTTCTAAGCCGTTACTCCGGGGAAGGGACGCAGAGCGTCACTAGTGTCGCTCTGCGTGGGAACGATCATCTTTCTGTGGCGAGGGAGCTTGCTCCCGCTGGGTTGCGGAGCAGCCCCAAATCCTGAGCATGCGGTCTGTCAGGTGCACCGTGTTTGCTGAATTTACGACGGCTTCGCCGCCGAGCGGGAGCAAGCTCCCTCGCCACAAAGTTTCATTTCATTCTGGTGAGGGTATTACCCCGCCATCACTTCCCGAATATCCGCCGCCAATTCCCGAACGCGCTCTACCTCGGTATCCCACGAGCACATGAAGCGGGCGCCGCCTTTGCCGATGAAGGTATAGAAACGCCAGCTCTTGGCGGTCAGTGCCGCGACGGCCGATTCCGAGAGTTGCAGGAACACGCCGTTGGCTTGTACCGGGAACATCAGCTCAACGCCCGGAATGTCGCTCACCAGCTCGGCCAGCAGCTGTGCGCAGTAGTTGGCGTGGCGGGCGTGTTTGAGCCAGGCGTCGTTTTCCAGCAGACCGACCCATGGCGCCGAAAGAAAACGCATTTTCGACGCCAGTTGCCCGGCCTGTTTGCAGCGGTAGTCGAAGTCTTCGGCCAGCTTGTGGTTGAAGAACAGAATCGCCTCACCCACCGCCATACCGTTTTTCGTCCCGCCGAAGCACAACACATCGACACCGGCCTTCCAGGTCAGGTCCGCTGGCGAGCAGTTGAGGAACGCGCAGGCGTTGGAGAAGCGTGCGCCGTCCATGTGCAGGTTCAGGCCCAGTTCCTTGCAGGTGGCGCTGATGGCGCGGATTTCTTCCGGGGTGTAGATGCTGCCGACTTCGGTCGCCTGGGTCAGGGTCACGACGCGCGGTTTCGGGTAGTGAATGTCCTGGCGCTTGAGGGCGATTTCACGGATCGATTCCGGGGTCAGCTTGCCGTTTTCAGTGCGTGCGATCAGCAGCTTGGAGCCGTTGGAGAAGAATTCCGGCGCGCCGCACTCGTCGGTTTCGACGTGGGCAGTTTCCGAGCAGATCACGCTGTGGTAGCTCTGGCACAGTGACGACAGCGCCAGGGAGTTTGCGGCGGTGCCGTTGAAGGCGAAGAACACTTCGCAGTCGGTTTCGAACAATTTGCGGAAATCGTCCGAGGCGCGCGCCGTCCACTCATCGTCGCCATAAGCGCGTTGGTGGCCTTGATTGGCCTGTTCCATGGCGGCCCAGGCTTCCGGGCAGATACCGGAATAGTTGTCGCTGGCGAATTGTTGGCTCTTGTCGGTCATGGCCGGCTCCGTGGTCGATGATGGTGCGCACTGTACCCAGATTTGCAGGAAGCGCACATCTGCTGATTCTGTAGGAAAAGTCGTGTTGTAAACACCCTGTGGCGAGGGAGCTTGCTCCCGCTGGATCGCGTAGCGGTCCCAAAGCCAATAAATGCGGGCTGTCTGATAAAGCGCATTAGCCGGTATTGCGACTGCTGCGCCCGAACGCGGACCGGCCGAACGGGAGCAAGCGTCCTCGCCACAAGAGCCCGCCAGTCGGCGGCATTTATCCCGGCGTGCCAACCCATGTCGTAAACGCACCTTTGCGTGGCGTCCATAGGCATTTGACCTGTCTGCGCCGGCCATACCATCGCATCCAAAGGGCACTGCCGTAAGGTACGTGCCTCACCGAGACGAAAGGCGCACAAGCCGCCGCTGGGAGAGACGCGATGTTCAGCAAGCAAGACCAGATCAAGGGTTACGACGATGCACTGCTGGCGGCGATGAATGCCGAAGAGCTGCGCCAGGAAGATCACATCGAGCTGATCGCGTCAGAGAACTACACCAGCAAACGCGTCATGGAAGCGCAAGGCAGTGGCCTGACCAACAAATACGCCGAAGGTTATCCCGGCAAGCGCTACTACGGCGGCTGCGAGCACGTCGACAAGGTCGAAGCGCTGGCCATCGAACGCGCCAAGCTGTTGTTCGGTGCCGACTACGCCAACGTCCAGCCGCACTCCGGCTCGTCGGCCAACAGCGCCGTTTACCTGGCCCTGCTGCAAGCCGGCGACACTATTCTCGGCATGAGCCTGGCCCATGGCGGTCACCTGACCCACGGCGCCAAGGTGTCGTCCTCGGGCAAACTGTACAACGCCGTGCAGTACGGCATCGACACCAAAACCGGCCTGATCGACTACGACGAAGTCGAGCGTCTGGCCGTCGAATGCAAGCCGAAGATGATCGTCGCCGGCTTCTCGGCTTACTCCAAGACTCTGGACTTCCCACGTTTCCGTCAGATCGCCGACAAGGTCGGTGCGCTGCTGTTCGTCGACATGGCGCACGTTGCCGGTCTGGTCGCTGCCGGCCTGTACCCGAACCCGCTGCCGTATGCCGACGTGGTGACCACCACCACCCACAAGACCCTGCGTGGTCCGCGTGGCGGCCTGATCCTGGCCAAGGCTAACGAAGAAATCGAGAAAAAGCTCAACGCGGCAGTCTTCCCCGGTGCCCAGGGTGGCCCGCTGATGCACGTGATCGCCGGTAAGGCGGTGTGCTTCAAGGAAGCGTTGGAGCCTGGCTTCAAGGCTTACCAGCAACAAGTGATCGACAACGCACAGGCAATGGCCAGCGTTTTCATCAAACGTGGCTACGATGTAGTGTCCGGCGGTACGGATAACCACCTGTTCCTGGTGAGCCTGATCCGTCAGGGCCTGACCGGTAAGGAAGCCGACGCCGCTTTGGGTCGTGCCCACATCACCGTGAACAAGAACGCCGTACCGAACGATCCACAATCGCCGTTCGTCACCTCGGGCCTGCGTATCGGCACCCCGGCGGTCACCACGCGCGGCTTTAAAGTTACCCAGTGCATTGAACTGGCCGGCTGGATCTGCGACATCCTCGATAACCTCGGCGACGCCGATGTCGAGGCCAATGTTGCCAAGCATGTGGCAGCTGTGTGCGCGGACTTCCCGGTTTATCGCTGAGCGCGGTTTTGGAGTAAATGACTATGCAACGCTACTCAGGCTTCGGCCTCTTCAAACACTCCCTCAGCCACCACGAAAACTGGCAGCGGATGTGGCGCACGCCGACTCCGAAAAAAGTCTACGACGTGGTCATCGTCGGCGGCGGCGGGCATGGTCTGGCGACCGCCTACTACCTGGCCAAGGAACACGGCATCACTAACGTGGCCGTGGTCGAGAAGGGCTGGCTGGGCGGCGGTAACACCGCGCGCAACACCACCATCGTGCGTTCCAACTACCTGTGGGACGAGTCGGCCCACCTGTACGAACACGCGATGAAACTCTGGGAAGGTCTGTCCCAGGACCTGAACTACAACGTGATGTTCTCGCAGCGTGGCGTCTACAACCTGTGCCACACCCTGCAGGACATTCGTGATTCCGAGCGTCGGGTCAGCGCCAACCGCCTCAACGGCGTCGATGGCGAACTGCTCACCGCTCAGCAAGTGGCTGACGAGATTCCGTACCTCGACTGCTCGAAAAACACTCGCTACCCGGTGATGGGCGCTACCGTCCAGCGTCGCGGCGGCGTGGCCCGTCACGATGCCGTGGCCTGGGGCTTTGCCCGTGCGGCCGACGCCTTGGGCGTGGACCTGATCCAGCAGACCGAAGTGATCGGTTTCCGCAAGGAAAACGGCGTATGCATCGGTGTTGAAACCAACAAGGGCTTCATCGGCGCCAAGCGCGTCGGTGTGGTCACGGCGGGTAACTCCGGGCACATGGCCAAACTGGCCGGTTTCCGTCTGCCGATCGAATCGCACCCGCTGCAAGCGCTGGTGTCCGAGCCGATCAAGCCGATTATCGACAGCGTGATCATGTCCAACGCCGTACACGGTTACATCAGCCAGTCCGACAAGGGCGACCTGGTCATCGGTGCCGGTATCGACGGCTACAACGGCTACGGCCAGCGCGGTTCGTACCCGGTGATCGAGCACACCATCCAGGCCATCGTCGAGATGTTCCCGGTGTTGTCCCGCGTACGCATGAACCGCCAGTGGGGCGGCATCGTCGACACCACGCCGGACGCCTGCCCGATCATCTCGAAAACGCCGGTACCGAACATGTTCTTCAACTGCGGTTGGGGCACCGGTGGTTTCAAAGCGACTCCAGGCTCGGGCAACGTGTTTGCCGCCAGCCTTGCCAAGGGTGAAATGCACCCATTGGCTGCACCTTTCTCCATCGACCGCTTCCACAGCGGTGCGTTGATCGATGAACACGGCGCTGCTGCGGTCGCCCACTAACAGGAGAAATCCCTATGTTGCACATCTTCTGTCCTCACTGCGGCGAACTGCGCTCCGAAGAGGAATTCCATGCATCCGGCCAGGCGCACATCCCGCGCCCACTGGACCCGAGCGCTTGCACCGACGAGCAGTGGGGTGACTACATGTTCTTCCGTGATAACCCTCGCGGGTTGCACCACGAGCTGTGGGATCACGTCGCCGGTTGCCGTCAGTATTTCAACGTCACCCGTGACACCGTGACCTACGAGATTCTCGAAACCTACAAGATCGGCACCAAGCCGCAGTTCACCGACAAGACTGAAAGTCCGAAAGCGGCCGCGCAGGCTCTGGGAGCGAAGGTATGAGCCAGATCAATCGCCTGTCCAACGGTGGACGGATCGACCGCAACAAAGTCCTGAGCTTCACCTTCAACGGTCAGGTCTACAAGGGCTTTGAAGGCGACTCCCTGGCCGCTGCATTGCTGGCCAACGGCGTCGACATCATCGGTCGCAGCTTCAAGTATTCGCGTCCTCGCGGGATCTTCGCCGCAGGCGCTGAAGAGCCGAACGCGGTGCTGCAGATCGGTGCTACCGAAGCCACGCAAATTCCTAACGTGCGCGCCACTCAGCAGGCGCTGTACCAGGGCCTCGTCGCTACCAGCACCAACGGCTGGCCGAGCGTAAACAACGACATGATGGGGATTCTCGGCAAGGTCGGCGGCAAGCTGATGCCGCCGGGCTTCTACTACAAAACCTTCATGTACCCGCAATCGTTCTGGATGACCTACGAGAAGTACATTCGTAAGGCTGCAGGTCTCGGTCGTTCGCCGACCGAAAACGATCCGGACACCTACGACTACATGAACCAGCACTGCGACGTGCTGATCGTCGGCGGTGGCCCGGCCGGTCTGGCGGCTGCCTTGGCAGCTGCGCGCAGCGGCGCCCGAGTGATTCTGGCCGATGAACAGGAAGAGTTTGGCGGCAGCCTGCTCGATTCCCGTGAAAGCCTCGACGGCAAACCAGCCACCGAGTGGGTCGCCAGCGTCATTGCCGAGCTCAAGAACACCCCTGACGTGTTGCTGTTGCCTCGTGCGACCGTCAACGGTTACCACGACCACAACTTCCTGACCATTCACGAACGCCTCACCGATCACCTCGGCGACCGCGCACCGATCGGCCAGGTTCGTCAGCGTATCCACCGGGTTCGCGCCAAGCGCGTAGTGCTGGCAACGGGGGCTCACGAGCGTCCACTGGTCTACGGCAACAACGACGTGCCGGGCAACATGCTCGCCGGCGCCGTCTCGACTTACGTGCGCCGTTACGGCGTAGCACCGGGCAAGAAACTGGTGCTGTCGACCAACAACGATCACGCCTACCGCGTGGCGCTGGACTGGCTCGACGCCAGCCTGCAAGTGGTGGCCATCGCCGATGCGCGGAGCAATCCTCGCGGTGCGCTGGTCGAAGAAGCGCGCGCCAAAGGCATCCGTATCCTGACCGGCAGTGCTGTCATCGAAGCACGCGGCAGCAAGCGCGTCACCGCTGCTCGTGTTGCCGCGATCGACGTCAAGGCGCACACCGTCACCAGCCCTGGCGAGTGGCTTGAATGCGATCTGGTTGCCAGTTCCGGCGGCTACAGCCCGGTGGTTCACCTGGCGTCGCACTTGGGTGGCAAACCGATCTGGCGTGAAGACATCCTCGGTTTCATCCCGGGCGAAGCACCGCAAAAACGCGTTTGCGTGGGCGGCATCAATGGCGTCTACAGCCTCGGCGATTCCTTGGCCGACGGTTTTGAAGGCGGTGTGCGCGCGGCCAGCGAAGCCGGCTTCAAAGCGGTCGAAGGTGTCTTGCCTAAAGCCTTGAGTCGTGTGGAAGAGCCGACTCTGGCGCTGTTCCAGGTGCCGCATGAAAAGGCTACCGCACGTGCGCCGAAGCAATTCGTCGACCTGCAGAACGACGTCACCGCGGCTGCGATCGAACTGGCGACCCGCGAGGGCTTCGAGTCGGTCGAGCACGTCAAGCGTTACACCGCACTGGGCTTTGGTACTGACCAGGGCAAGCTCGGCAACGTCAACGGTCTGGCCATCGCCGCCCGTTCGCTGAACGTGACCATCCCGCAGATGGGCACCACCATGTTCCGTCCGAACTACACGCCGGTGACTTTCGGCGCGGTAGCCGGTCGTCACTGTGGGCACATCTTCGAACCAGTGCGTTACACCGCACTGCACGCCTGGCACGTGAAGAACGGCGCCGAGTTTGAAGACGTCGGTCAGTGGAAGCGTCCTTGGTACTTCCCGAAAAACGGTGAAGACCTGCATGCCGCGGTCAAACGCGAATGCCTGGCCGTGCGTGAAAGCGTTGGCCTGCTGGATGCCTCGACACTCGGCAAGATCGACATTCAAGGCCCGGATGCGCGTGAGTTCCTCAACCGCGTCTATACCAACGCCTGGACCAAGCTCGACGTGGGCAAGGCTCGTTATGGCCTGATGTGTAAAGAAGACGGGATGGTCTTCGACGACGGCGTTACTGCTTGCCTCGCCGACAACCACTTCGTGATGACCACCACCACCGGCGGCGCTGCGCGCGTGCTGCAATGGCTGGAAATCTACCACCAGACCGAATGGCCAGACCTGAAGGTGTACTTCACCTCGGTTACCGACCACTGGGCGACCATGACCCTGTCGGGGCCGAACAGCCGCAAGCTGCTCAGCGAAGTCACCGACATCGATCTGGACCGGGACGGTTTCCCGTTCATGACCTGGAAAGAAGGTTTGGTCGGTGGTGTGCCGGCGCGGGTGTTCCGGATTTCGTTTACCGGTGAGCTGTCGTACGAAGTCAACGTACAGGCCGACTACGCCATGGGCGTCCTGGAAAAAATCGTCGAGGCTGGCAAGAAGTACAACCTGACGCCGTACGGCACTGAAACCATGCACGTCCTGCGGGCCGAGAAGGGGTTCATCATCGTCGGCCAGGACACTGACAGCTCGATGACCCCGGACGACCTGAACATGGGCTGGTGCGTCGGTCGCACCAAACCGTTCTCGTGGATCGGCTGGCGTGGCATGAACCGTGAAGACTGTGTGCGTGATCAGCGCAAACAGTTGGTCGGCCTCAAGCCGATCGACCCGACCAAATGGCTGCCGGAAGGTGCGCAACTGGTGTTCAACACCAAGCAAACGATCCCGATGAGCATGGTCGGTCACGTGACCTCCAGCTACGCCCACAACTCCCTTGGCTATTCGTTTGCCATGGGTGTGGTCAAAGGTGGCTTGAAGCGCCTCGGCGAGCGCGTGTTCGCGCCGTTGGCCGACGGCAGCGTGATCGAAGCGGAAATCGTTTCTTCGGTGTTCTTCGATCCGAAAGGCGATCGCCAGAACGTGTGATACCAACGCTCGCCCCTCCGGGGGCGACGTACGAATTCAAGACAGGTGCTTTATGACCACAGCCAACGTTTACCAACAGCGCCCAACCACTGGGGCAAAGGCCGAGTCGTCGCTGCACCACGCGGGCCTGCAAAGCCTGGTGGGCAAGGGCCGTAAAAACGCCGGTGTCACCGTGCGTGAGAAAAAACTCCTGGGTCACCTGACCATTCGTGGCGATGCCCACAACCCGGCATTCGCCGCTGGCGTGCACAAGGCCTTGGGCCTTGAACTGCCGGTCGCGCTGACCGTGGTCGCCAAAGGCGAAACCAGCCTGCAATGGATGGGCCCGGATGAGTGGCTGCTGATTGTGCCTAGCGGCGAAGAGTTCGCCGCCGAGAAAAAACTGCGTGAAGCCCTGGGCGATTTGCATATCGCTATCGTCAACGTCAGCGGTGGCCAACAGATTCTTGAACTGAGCGGCCCGAAAGTCCGTGAAGTGCTGATGAAGTCCACCAGCTACGACGTGCACCCCAACAACTTCCCGGTGGGCAAGGCGGTGGGCACGGTGTTCGCCAAATCGCAACTGGTGATCCGCCACACCGCTGAAGACACCTGGGAACTGCTGATCCGTCGCAGCTTCTCGGATTACTGGTGGCTATGGTTGCAGGATGCAGCGGCTGAGTATGGCCTTAGCGTCCAGGCCTGATCTGTGGCGAGGGAGCTTGCTCCCGCCGGGCTGCGCAGCAGCCCCAATGCCATCTATAGCATTCCGCCAGTGAGACCGAATTCGTAGATTTACGACTGCTACGCAGCCGACGGGAGCAAGCTCCCTCGCCACAAAGGAGTCACCGCATTATGAGCCGCGCACCAGACACATGGATTTTGACTGCCCATTGCCCAAGCGTCCTGGGCACGGTGGATGCGGTGACCCGCTTTTTGTTCGAACAGGGTTGCTACGTCACCGAGCACCACTCCTTCGATGATCGGCTGTCTGCACGTTTCTTCATTCGCGTGGAGTTCCGTCAGCCGTCGAGTTTCGACGAACAGGCATTCCGCACAGGCCTGGCCGAACGGACCGACGCGTTTGGCATGGTGTTCGAACTGACCCCGCCGCACCACCGGCCAAAAGTGGTGATCATGGTCTCCAAGGCTGATCACTGCCTCAACGATTTGCTCTATCGCCAGCGCATTGGCCAACTGGCGATGGATGTAGTCGCGGTGGTGTCCAACCACCCGGACCTCAAGCCGCTGGCCGACTGGCACGGGATTCCCTATTACCACTTCCCGCTCGACCCGAACGACAAGCCAGCACAAGAGCGGCAGGTCTGGCAGGTGATCGAAGAGTCCGGTGCAGAGCTGGTGGTGCTTGCGCGCTACATGCAGGTGCTGTCGCCGGAGCTGTGCCGCAAGCTCGACGGTAAGGCGATCAACATTCACCACTCGTTGCTGCCCGGTTTCAAAGGCGCCAAGCCGTATCACCAGGCTTACAACAAGGGCGTGAAACTGGTGGGCGCCACGGCGCACTACATCAACAACGACCTCGACGAAGGCCCGATCATCGCCCAGGGCGTGGAAGCGGTGGATCACAGTCATTACCCCGAAGACCTGATTGCCAAGGGGCGGGATATCGAAGGGCTGACGTTGGCCCGGGCGGTGGGTTATCACATTGAACGGCGGGTGTTTCTCAACGCCAACAGAACAGTAGTTCTTTAGATTTTTGGGGCCGCTTCGCGACCCATCGCGGGCGAGCCTTGCTCCTGCAGTGATCGCGTCGTCCCGTTATCTAACGGCCGACATCACCGCGTAGGAGCAAAGCTTGCTCGCGATGAGGCCCTTACAGACAACACAAGACACAAGCACTAACCCAAGCAATCTACGCGTTGCCCTCAGTTGGCAACGCGGTTTCATAAAAACAACAGCGAGGTGAAAGCATGTCTGGTAATCGTGGTGTGGTGTATCTCGGCGCAGGCAAGGTCGAAGTACAGAAAATCGACTATCCCAAAATGCAGGACCCGCGCGGCAGGAAGATCGAGCACGGCGTCATCCTGCGCGTGGTATCCACCAATATCTGTGGTTCCGACCAGCACATGGTACGTGGTCGCACCACGGCTCAAACCGGTCTGGTGCTGGGCCACGAGATCACGGGTGAAGTGATCGAGAAGGGCAGCGGTGTCGAGAACCTGCAGATCGGCGACTTGGTGTCGGTACCTTTCAACGTTGCCTGTGGCCGTTGCCGTTCGTGCAAAGAGCAACATACTGGCGTCTGCCTGAGCGTTAACCCGGCGCGTCCGGGCGGTGCCTATGGTTATGTCGACATGGGTGACTGGACCGGTGGCCAAGCCGAATACGCGTTTGTGCCGTATGCCGACTTCAACCTGCTGAAACTTCCAGATCGCGACCGGGCCATGGAAAAAATCCGTGACCTGACCTGTCTCTCCGACATCCTTCCCACCGGTTACCACGGCGCAGTGACTGCCGGCGTTGGCCCTGGCAGCACGGTGTACGTCGCCGGCGCCGGCCCGGTTGGCCTGGCAGCTGCCGCTTCCGCTCGCCTGCTGGGTGCTGCGGTGGTGATCATCGGTGACGTCAACCCGATCCGCCTGGCCCATGCCAAGGCTCAGGGTTTCGAAATCGCCGACCTGTCGACAGACACCCCACTGCACGAACAAATCGCTGCACTGTTGGGCGAACCGGAAGTGGACTGCGCCGTCGATGCCGTAGGCTTCGAAGCTCGCGGTCACGGCCATGCCGGCGTGAAGCACGAGGCTCCGGCCACCGTACTCAACTCGCTGATGGGCGTGGTTCGCGTCGCTGGCAAAATCGGTATTCCTGGCCTGTACGTCACCGAAGATCCGGGTGCCGTCGACGCCGCCGCGAAAATGGGCAGTCTGAGCATCCGCTTCGGTCTGGGCTGGGCCAAATCCCACAGCTTCCACACCGGCCAGACCCCGGTCATGAAGTACAACCGCCAACTGATGCAGGCGATCATGTGGGATCGCATCAAGATTGCCGACATCGTGGGTGTCGAGGTCATCAGCCTCGACGACGCACCACGCGGTTACGGTGAATTTGATGCCGGCGTACCGAAGAAGTTTGTGATTGACCCGCACAAGTTGTTTAGCGCGGCGTAAGGCTTCACGCAAACAAAAACGGCGACCTTCGGTTCGCCGTTTTTTATGCTCGGAATACCAACCCTATGGCCCAACCCTGTGGCGAGGGAGCTTGCTCCCGCTGAGCTGCGAAGCAGCTCCAAAACCATTCACCTTGGTGTGTCAGTCAAAACATGTCAGTCGGTTTACGACTGCTTCGCAGCCGAGCGGGAGCAAGCTCCCTCGCCACAGTGGATGGCTACAACCCCGCCAATGCCCCCTGATACAACACCGGCCCGGTCGGTTGTCCGGTCGGCGAACCGCCTTCAGGCTCCAGGCTGACCGCCAGCGCTATCGGTTTACCCAACAGCGCGTGCTGTTTCTCGCTCAACGCGACCTGGCCTTTGCCGCCGGCCGGGATCACGCCCAGGGAGATCGGTTTGCCATCGGCTGGAACCGCCCACAATTCGAGGCTGTGTCCGGGGGCGACGGCGGCCAGGGCCAGCGGTTCGACTTGCAGATAATTGTCGTGAGCCTTGATTCGCAAGGCAGGCTGTGCGCTGGCGCTGAGCAAGGTGGCGCTGTACTGGCTGCTGTCGCGGTTGTAGAGAATGCCCAGCGTCACGGCCACCAGCAGCGAGCAGACGGCCAGCGTTATGCGCAACCAGTTCCAGAACGGACGCTTGGCCGGCACGTGCAGTTCTTGCGGTTCGATTCGCGCATTGATGGCTGTCCACACCCGATCGGGCACGGGCACTTCCACCAGCGGTTCGTTGAGGCTGGCCAGGCTTTCTTGCCACTTGGCCAGTTCGATGCGCAGTTCGGCGTCGTCCAGCAGTAGCTGTTCGAAGCGGCGGCGCGCGGCGGCGGGCATCAGGCCAATGGCGTAGTCGGCGGCGAGGGCACGGCGCAGGCTTCTGGATTGATAGTTCATGATTCAAGGCACCTGCGCAGGCGCTCCATGCCACGACGGATCCAGGACTTGACCGAGCCCAGGGGCGCCGCCAGATGATCGGCCAGTTCAGCGCAGGACAAGCCGTGAAAGTAGGCCACGGTAATCGATTGACGCTGCATGTCTTCGAGGGTCTCGAGGCAGCGCTTTAGCGCACTGGCTTCACGGTCGCTGCTGAGCAATTCCTGGGCCGAGGGCGCTTCGTCGACCAGCGCCTGTTCTTCCAGTTCGCTGAGGCGGCGGTCGCGGTGTTTGCGTAACTGGTCGATGGCCTGGTTGCGGGTGATGTTGATCATCCAGGTCATCGGCGCCGACAAATGCGCCTGGTAGCGCGAGGCGTTGTTCCAGATGCGCACGAAGCTTTCCTGCAGCACTTCTTCGGCCAGGTCGCTGCGCCCCATGAAGCGCAGCGCTACACCATGCAGGCGCGGTGCAACGCTGCGGTAGAGCGTTTCGAACGCACGGCGGTCACCCAGTGAACACTGGGCGAGCAGCTGTCTGAGCGGTTCGGCGTCGGCGCTGGAAATGACCGTTCTCCAAACAATCCCGGTGGGTATGCGCTGTCGGTTGCAGGCTGAGGTTAGTTCACGGCGCGTTGTTGTTCCATTCACGGCGACTGCCCTCAAGGCAACGCCGGCCCTGATCCACAGGGCCGGCGTCAGCGCTTAGCTTTTCGGCATCAGCACTTTGTCGATGACTTGAATTACGCCGTTGGATTGGTACACGTCATAGGTAGTGATGTCGGCGGTCACGCCTTTTTCGTCCTTGAGGGTGATGTTGTGCGGGCCGTTCATCGTCACCCACAGCTTGCCGCCGCTGACGGTGGTGAGTTCGGCTTTACCGCCGCCGGCCTTGATCTGCTGGGCCAGCGTCGCCATGTCGAGTTTGCCGGCGACCACGTGGTAGGTGAGGATGTGGCTCAGCGTGGCTTTGTTCGCGGGTTTGAGCAGGGTATCGACGGTGCCCGCGGGCAGGGCGGCGAACGCCGAGTTGACCGGTGCGAACACGGTGAACGGGCCTTTACCCTTGAGGGTATCGACCAGACCGGCGGCTTTTACCGCGGCGACCAGAGTGGTGTGATCCGCCGAGTTTACGGCGTTATCGATGATGTCCTTGCTCGGCATCATGGCTTGTCCGCCGACTATTACAGAGTTGTGGCTCATGTCTGCCGCGTGCACGCTGTTGAGGGTCAAACCGCAGGTCACGGCCAGGCTCAGCAGGCTGGCGATCAACGGGGTTTTAATCGTAGTGCGCTTCATGGTGATTGTCCTAGGTGAGGAATCGGCCAGGAATGTCTGTCCGTGCTTGATATACGCAGAGAGTCAGAGATCGGATGCAGCGCAGGAAAAATATTTTTCGGCTAGATTTCACGCAAGCCGGTGCGGCGCACAATGGCCGGGAACAATTAATATCGCGACCAGTTAAACGGCTGGTTTCCGCCACCTGATTGCAGGTGGCTTTCAGGGTTCAGGAGTTGGTTTTGATGAAGATTTCCCGCAGTTTTGCTTTGGCTTCGCTCATGACGCTGGCGACCAGCCCGGTCTTCGCCGCAGGCTTCAGCCTGAACGATGTGGCCGGTGCCGTGTCCGGTATGCAGGGCGGCGACAAGACGGCTGCCGCTGCACCGACACCGCAGGCAGCAGGTCTGTTGAGCGCGCTGAGTTCGCTGAACGTCACCCCGGAGCAGGCGATTGGTGGCACGGGAGCCATGTTGGGGCTGGCGAAGAATCAGCTGGGCGCGGCCGATTACTCCCAGTTGACCAATAAAGTGCCGGGTCTTGATCAGCTGTCGGGCAGCAATGCATTGGGCAGCCTGGGGGGCTTGAGCGGTTTGCTCAGTGGTTCGCCGGGTAAGTCGACAGGCCTGGACAGCGCCTTGGACAACGTCAAGAACACCAATGACCTGAACAATGCCTTCACCGCGTTGGGCATGGACAGCGGCATGATCGGCCAGTTTGCCCCGATCCTGCTGCAATACCTCGGTCAGCAGGGCGTTGGCGGTTCGCTACTCAACAGCCTCGGCGGGATCTGGGGCGCCGGCGGCTGATTCAACCTGCTCGGCGCGCAAGGCGTCGATGCATGAGCCCTTCTCGGTCCAGAGCTGGTTGACCCGGTTCTGGACGCTCTGGCGAAACACCGGATCGTTGCAGTGCTGAAAAAGGCTGGCGTCGCCACGGAACAATGCCTGACCCGTTCCGGTCAAACCAGCAGTTTTCCGCCCGCATTCGGGTGGCTTTCAGGGTTCAGGAGTTGGTTTCGATGAAGATTTTACGCGGTTTTGCTTTGGCTTCGCTCATGACCCTGGCGACCGGCCCGGTCTTCGCTGCCGGCTTCAGCCTGAACGATGTGGCGGGTGTCATGTCCGGCATGCAGGACGGCGACGAGACGGCGGCCACTGCATCGACCCCGCAGGCAACAGGCCTGTTGAGCGCGCTGAGTGTGCTGAACGTGACCCCGGAACAGGCCATCGGTGGCACGAGCGCGATGCTGGGTCTGGCGAAGAACCAGCTGAGCTCGACCGACTATTCACAGTTGACCAAAGACGCGCCGGGGTTGGGCATGCTGTCGGCTGGCGGTGGTCTGGGTATGCTTGGCGGACTGCTCGGTGGCTCGTCCGGCAAGTCGTCGCCTCTGGACAGCGTCCTGGGCAACCTGGATAACGTGAAGAACACCAATGACCTGAGCAGCGCCTTCAGCGCGCTGGGCATGGACGGCGGCATGATCGGCCAGTTCACCCCGATCCTGCTGCAATTCCTCGGTCAGCAGGGTGTCGGTGGTTCGCTACTCAATAGCCTTGGCGGGATCTGGGGCGCCGACGGCTGATTCAGTCCGCTCGGCGCGCAAGGCGTCGATGCGTAAGTCCTTCTCGGTCCAGAGCTGGTTGACCCAGTTCTGGACGCTCTGGCGAAACGCCGGATCGTTTTCGTAATCGCCCTGGCACAACGCCGGATCCAGCTCGCGGGTCTTGATGTCGATGATCACTCTTGGCACCGCACCGCTGATCAAATCCCAGAAACCCGGAATCTTCGCCTGTGGATACACCACAGTCACATCGAGCACCGCATCCAGCTGTTCACCCAACGCCGCCAATACAAACGCCACGCCGCCCGCCTTGGGTTTGAGTAAGTGCTTGAACGGCGATTGCTGTTCGGTGCGTTTGGCTGGTGTGAAGCGAGTGCCTTCCAGGTAATTGACCACGCTCACCGGTTGGCGTTTGAACAACTCGCAGGCGGCTTTGGTGATCTCCAGGTCCTTGCCGTGCAGTTCCGGGTGCCGGGCCAGGAAAGCTTTGCTGTAGCGCTTCATGAACGGGTAATCCAGTGCCCACCAGGCCAAGCCCAGAAACGGTACCCAGATCAGCTCTTTCTTCAGGAAGAACTTGAAGAACGGCGTGCGCCGGTTGAGCGTCTGGATCAGCGCCGGGATGTCGACCCAGGACTGGTGGTTGCTGATCACCAGGTAAGAGGTGTCGGCCCGCAGGCCTTCGCCGCCGCGAATGTCCCATTGTGTGGGGATGCACAGCGCGAAAATCAGCTTGTCGATTTCGGCCCAGGTCTCGGCGATCCACATCACCGCCGCGCTGGCGTCATCACGAAAGCGGCCCGGTAAGATCAGTTTCAGCAGGGCAAACACCATCAACGGACCGAACAGGACCAGGGTGTTGAGTAACAGCAGCAAGGTGACGAAACAGCCGGTGAGCAGGCGGCGCATAAATAACTCTTGTAAGCGTTTGGGCGCGCAATGATAAGCAGCTTCGGCCCAGAGGCCAAATGCGGGTGGCGACGAATGTTTCACTTTTGTCTGGGTATGCTCGAACGATCATTACAACTGCGGTCTAAAATCCCGTCGTCCTACTCCCAGGGAATCCATTACGTGAAATCCATCCTCGCATTGTTAGCCCTTGTGGCCCTGCCGGTCATGGCCGCCGAGCCGACCCTTTATGGTCGTTACGAATACATCAAGCTGCCGGAAATCGGTGGCCAGGTCCTCAAGGCCAAGATGGACACCGGCGCGCTGACAGCATCCCTGTCGGCCAAGGACATCGAAACCTTCACCCGCGATGGCGAAGATTGGGTGCGCTTCCGTCTGGGTACCAAGGATGCGAGCAACAAGGTCTTCGAACACAAAGTCTTGCGCATCAGCAAAATCAAAAGCCGCGCCGACGAGGAAGATGAAAAAGACACGGCGGACGTCGCCAAGCGTCCGGTCGTCGAACTGGAACTGTGCCTGGGCAGCATCAAGCGCACGGTCGAGGTCAACCTGACCGACCGCAGCAGTTTCAATTACCCGCTGCTGATCGGTGCCAAGGCATTACGTGAGTTTGGCGCTGCGGTGAACCCGGCCAGACGCTTTGTCGCGGATAAGCCTGACTGCTGATTGACGCCGAATCAGCCTTGGGGCACCGTTCGCCCACTTAATTGCCGGGCTTGGATGCCATGCCTCATATCCTGATTGTCGAAGACGAAGCGGCAATTGCCGATACGCTGATTTTTGCCTTGCAAGGCGAAGGCTTCACCACCACGTGGTTGAGCCTCGGCGCGGCGGCGCTCGAGCATCAGCGCATGACACCTGCAGACTTGATCATTCTGGATATCGGACTGCCGGATATCAGCGGCTTCGAGACCTGTAAACAGTTGCGGCGCTTCAGCGAAGTGCCGGTGATGTTCCTCAGTGCCCGCGACGGCGAGATCGATCGGGTCGTGGGGCTGGAGATCGGCGCCGACGATTACGTCGTCAAGCCATTCAGCCCTCGGGAAGTCGCGGCGCGAGTCCGGGCGATTCTCAAACGCATGGCGCCGCGCGCGGTGAATGAGTCGTCCAGCGCCGTGTTCCAGGTCGACATTGATCGCGTGCAGATCAGCTATCGCGGTCAACCCCTGGGCCTGACTCGCCACGAGTTTCGTCTGTTGCAGTGTTTGCTGGAGCAACCCGAGCGGGTCTTCAGTCGCGAGCAATTGCTCGATGCGCTGGGAGTCGCCGCCGATGCGGGTTACGAGCGCAGCATCGACAGCCACATCAAAAGCCTGCGCGCCAAGTTGCGTCTGGTGGCTGCCAGTGCGGAGCCGATCCAGACTCACCGTGGCCTCGGTTACAGCTACAGCCCGGGGAATAGCTGATGCCGTTGGGAATCCGGATCTTCCTGGTCTATGTACTGTTCATCGGCCTGACCGGTTACTTCGTGCTCAACACGGTGATGGAGGAAATCCGCCCAGGCGTTCGACAGTCCACCGAAGAAACGCTGGTGGACACCGCCAATCTGATGGCCGAAATCCTGCGCGATGACTTCAAGGCTGGCACCCTCAACCAGAATCGCTGGCCCGAGTTGCTCAAGGCTTACGGCGAGCGGCAGCCGGCGGCGACAATCTGGGGTTTGCCAAAAAATTCGGTCAACCACCGTATCTACGTCACGGATGCCAAGGGCATCGTGGTGCTGGACTCCAGCGGCGTAGCAGTGGGCCAGGACTATTCGCGCTGGAACGATGTGTACCTGACCTTGCGCGGCGAATACGGCGCACGTTCGACCCGCAGCATCGCTGACGATGCCACTTCTTCGGTGATGCACGTTGGCGCGCCGATCCGCGATAACGGGCAGATTATCGGCGTGGTCACCGTGGCCAAGCCCAACAGCTCATTGCAGCCTTACGTCGACCGCACCGAACGTCGATTGCTTTGGTACGGCGCCGGGTTGATCGGCCTCGGCTTGTTGTTCGGTGCGGCGTTGTCCTGGTGGCTGAGTGTCGCATTACGGCAGTTGACCGCTTACGCCCAGGCGGTCAGCGAAGGTCGACGGGCCGAGCTGCCGCACTATCGCGGCGCAGAGCTGGAGCAACTGGCCACGGCGGTGGAGCGCATGCGCACGCAACTGGAAGGCAAGGCTTACGTCGAACGTTATGTGCACACCCTGACCCATGAGTTGAAGAGTCCGTTGGCGGCGATTCGCGGTGCCGCCGAGTTGCTGCAAGGCGAGATGCCGGTGACACAACAACAGCGCTTTGTCCGCAATATCGACAGCGAAAGTGCGCGGATGCAGCAGTTGATCGAGCGCTTGCTGAACCTGGCGCAGGTCGAACAGCGCCAAGGGCTGGAAGAGCGTGTGCCGGTGCCGGTGGCGGCATTGGTCGATGAGTTGCTCAGCGGTCAGCATGCGCGTATCGAGCGCAAGCAGTTGAAGATCGAAAAGCAGATTTCAACCGATCTGGATGTGCTGGGCGAGCCGTTCTTGCTGCGTCAGGCACTGGGCAATCTGTTGGAGAACGCTCTGGATTTCTCCCCGTCCCACGGCGTCTTGCGCTTCACCGCCGAACGGCATGCCGAGCAGGTCGAATTCAAACTGTTCAATCAGGCCGAACCGATTCCGGATTACGCCCTGGGGCGTTTGAGCGAGCGCTTCTATTCACTGCCACGCCCGGACAGTGGACGTAAAAGTACCGGCCTTGGGCTTAACTTCGTTGAAGAAGTAGTCAAGTTGCATGGGGGTGAGTTGCATGTCTGCAATGTGCCGGGTGGCGTCGAGGTGACGCTGCGATTGCCTTCATAAGCTAAAAGATCGCAGCCTGCGATCTTTTGCTTCTCCACACACTCTCCACATTTCCCCCATAAAACCCTCACAGCCATCTTCCAGACTCTCCCTCATTCGAACGGGGAGAGACCCATGAACCGCAGCTTGGCCATAAAACTTAGGGCAATTGCCCTTCTGATTGTGCTGTTGATGATCCCGTTGCTGATGATCGGCGGGGTGATTTTTGACCGCCAGCAACTGCGCAACGGTGTCCTTGAGGACATCGCCCGTAGTTCCAGCTACAGCCAGCAATTGAGCGGGCCGCTGATGGTGGTGCCGTATCGCAAGGTGGTCAGGACCTGGAAAACCAACGAAAAAACCAGCGAGCGTTATCAGGAAACGACTCAGGAACGCGGGCGACTGTATTTCCTTCCTGAACGTTTCGAACTCGATGGTCAGGTTCAAACCGAACTGCGCGCCCGTGGCATTTACGAGGCGCGGCTGTTTCACGCGGATAACCGGATCAGCGGGCACTTTTCTATCCCGGAGTACTTGGGCATCAAGGAGGACTTTTCCGACTACCAGTTTGACCAGCCGTTCCTGGCCGTGGGCATCAGCGATATTCGTGGTATCGAAAACGCCTTGAAGCTTGAACTCGATGACCAACGCCTGGACTTTGTTCCGGGTACGCAAGTGGACTGGCTGGGCGAGGGCGTGCACGCCAGTCTGCCGGTGCTGGATGCGAACAAAGCCACAGAACTGGCCTTCGGTTTTGACCTGCGTCTGCAAGGCACTGGTCAGTTGCAGATCACCCCGGTAGGTAAAACCAGCAAAGTCAGTTTGAAAGCCAACTGGCCGCATCCAAGCTTTATCGGCAACTACCTGCCGGCCCAGCGTGAGATAAGTGCTGAAGGTTTCAGCGCCAATTGGCAGGCCTCGTTCTTTTCCACCAATCTGGAAGAGGCACTCAATAGCTGCTTGTCCCATTCCAGCTGTGAAGAGTTCAAAAGCCGCAGTTTCGGCGTCAGCTTCATCGACCCGGTGGATCAGTACCTCAAAAGCGATCGGGCGATCAAATACGCGCTGCTGTTTATCGTGTTGACCTTTGCCGGGTTCTTTCTCTTCGAAGTGCTGAAAAGCCTCGCGGTGCACCCGGTTCAATACGCTTTGGTGGGCGTGGCGCTGGCGTTCTTCTACCTGCTGTTGTTGTCACTCTCCGAGCACATCGGCTTTGCCCTGGCGTATCTGCTGTCGGCCGCTGCCTGCGTGTTGTTGATCGGTTTTTATGTTTGCCATGTGCTGCGCAGTGCGCGCCACGGGTTGAGTTTTTCGGCGGGATTGGCGGCGCTCTACGGTTTGCTTTACGGCTTGTTGAGTGCCGAGGATTACGCGCTGTTGATGGGCTCGCTGCTGTTGTTCGGCTTGCTGGGCGTGTTTATGGTGCTGACCCGTAAACTCGACTGGTACGGGATTGGTCAGGGCAGGATCGCCAAGCCAGAGGTGGTGTATGAGTAGGTCGCTGGGGTTGCGCGAGGATCAGTTGCAGGGTGAATGGTTGGCGATGCAGATTGCCGGGTTGTTTACGCTGGAGCAGGGTGATGTCCTCATCGGCAAGCCCTGCTCCCTCAGATCAGCCGGTGCTGCTAAACCTTCGGCACGGTTGCCAGCATCGACGGCCGCTGACTTACTTCGGCATACCAGGCGCTGAGTTGTGGATTGCTCTTGCGCCACTCCAGGTCCGGATGACGCAAATCCAGATATCCAAGGGCGCAGGCAACGCTGATGGCCGCGACGTCGAAATGGCTGGTCAGCTCGGCGATGGCGTCGGCTTCCAGCACCGCCAAGGCCCGGCGGATCTTGTCGCGCTGGGCGTCGAGCCACTGGTCCCAGTGTTTCTCCGGGGCGCGCAGGGCGAGTTCATAACGGATCAGCACCGCGGCGTCCATGATCCCGTCGGCCAGTGCGGCCAGGGTCAGGCGCCGCCAGCGCGCCGTGCCTTCACGAGGGATCAGCGGATTACCGACATGTTGCTGATCGAGGTATTCGAGGATCACCCGGCTGTCGTATAACACGTTACCGTCGTCCAGGCGCAGCGCCGGGATCTTGCCCAGCGGGTTGTCCTGGTTCAACGCCGCGTCGGGGCTGACCGGGGTCAGTTGGCTGTGCTGCAGCGCCACGCGGTCCAGTTGACCGGTTTCATGCAGCAGCACCATCACTTTGCGCACGTAAGGCGAAGCAGGGTTGTGGAACAAGGTCATGCTGGGGGCGGACATGGACATTCCTCGGCTGTATTCAGGGAGCATGGGGCAGAGATCTAGCCTAGTAAGTTCCGGCGCGGCTGGCGAGGGTTTAGTGGTGCTGACAAGCTCGCTATCGCGGGCAAGCCTTGCTCCTACAGATTCGCGTGTTGTCTGTAGGAGCAAGGCTTGCCCGCGATGACGTCAGAACAGGCGCTGAACACCTAGAAGGAATGGCTTTGCTGCCGGCGTTTCCACTGGCTTAACCGCTGTTGCAGATTCAGTGGGCTGTGAATCTGCTGCATTCGCGCGCGGTTGAACAGGATCAACACTAACTCAGCCGTGGCCATGGCGTCGGCGCTGGCGTTATGGCGCTCGAAGACTTGCAGCTTGAACCACTTGATCCAGTCGTCCAGCCCGGCTTCGCGGATGTTTGCCTGTGGGCACAGCAGTGGTGCCATGTCGGCCACATCAAGGAAAGGATGCTGCAAGCGATAACCCAGGCTGTCCTTCAAGGCGCGACCGAGCATGTGCTGGTCGAACGGTGCATGAAACGCCAGCAACGGACTGTCACCGACAAACTCCAAGAAATCCAGCAACGCGTCCCGCGGATCGCTGCCAGCGGCAATCGCGCTTGGGCCCAGGCCATGAAGTAACACGCTAGGCCCGAGTTTGTGGCCGTTGCGCTGTAAGGTTCGCTCGAACTGCTGACTGAAATCGATCGCGCCGTCTTCGATCACCACGGCACCGATCGACAGCACCACGTCCTTGTTCAGGTTCAGCCCGGTGGTTTCCAGATCGACCACCACCCAGCGTTGCTCGCGCAGGCTGCATTCGCCCAGCGTCGGGGCGCTTGGCAGTTGGTCCAGGCGCTGTTGCTGCGCAGCGGTCAATGTCGGCCCGGCGGGGCGTAGCCAGGAAAACAGCTTCATAGCTGATACCGCAGGGCCAGGCTGCTTTGCAGGCGTTGGGCCTGGCGCAGGGACTCACGCAGGATTCGCCGGTCCAGATGATTCAAGCTGTCGGGATCGACCCGATTGGAATAGGGCAGGTTCTCACGGGTCTGTCGCTGATGCTGCTGCATGCGGGTTTGCTGGATGAAGTGATAGGCCTCTTCATAGGCCGCACCGTCCAGCGGGTCGATGACTTCTTTGGCCACCAGTTGACGAAAGCGCTCGAGGGTATTGTTGGCCCCGATGCCATGGGCCAGCGCCAATAGCCGAGCACCGTCGACAAACGGAGTCAGCCCTTGGACTTTCAGGTCGAGAGTGGCTTTTTCACCGTTCTTTTTCTCTAGCACAAACTCGCGGAAACGCCCGACAGGCGGCCGTTGGCGCAGGGCGTTCATGGCCAGCATGCGCTGGAACAGCCGATTGTCTGCCACCTGATCGAGAATCGCGCGGCGCAATTGCTCGCAGCCTTGCTCATCGCCCCAGACCACCCGAAGGTCGAAGTAAATGCTCGACCCGAGCAAATTCTCGGGCGTTGCTTCGCGGATAAACGCCGCGAAACGCCGCGCCCATTCGGCACGGGACAAACACAGCTGCGGGTTGCCAGCCATGATATTGCCCTTGCACAGCGTAAAGCCGCAGAGCGCCAGGCTCTGATTGATCTGCTGGGCGATCGGCAACAGCTTGCTGCGAATCTCGGCCGCCTGCACCGCATCGCGCGCTTCGAAGAGAATGCCGTTGTCCTGATCGGTGTGCAGTGTCTGCTCGCGGCGACCTTCGCTGCCGAAGCACAGCCAGCTGAACGGTATGCCGGGGTCGCCTTTATCGGCCAGCGTGAGCTCGATGACCCGGCACACGGTGTGATCGTTGAGCAAGGTGATGATGTGGGTGATTTGGGTCGAGGACGCGCCGTGGGCGAGCATGCGCTCGACCAGTTGGCCGATTTCGCCGCGCATCGCCACCAGGTTTTCCACCCGTGGCGCGCTGCGAATGGTGCGTGCCAAATGCACCAGATCGACGCGTTGCAGGGAAAACAGGTCGCGTTCCGAGACTACACCGCACAACCGTTGGTCCTTGACCAGGCAGACGTGAGCGATGTGCCGCTCGGTCATGGCAATGGCCGCATCGAACGCGCTGTGGTCCGGCGTCAGGAAGAATGGCGCGTGGATCATGTGCCGGTCGATGGGCTGATTGAAGTCACTGGTGCCATCGGCGACCACCTGACGCAAGTCGCGCAGGGTGAAAATTCCCAGCGGGGCTTTCTGCTCATCGACCACCACGATGCTGCCGACCTGCTGCTCGTGCATCAGGGTCACGGCTTCACGCAGTGGGGTCGCAGGGCTACAAGTCACGGGATGGCGCATGGCCAATTCGCCGAGGCGGGTATTGAGCGAGTACTGGGTGCCGAGGGTTTCCACGGCTTTTTGCTGGACCTGCTGATTGACCTGATCCAGCAGGCTGCTGACGCCGCGTAGGGCAAAGTCGCGAAACGTGCTGGAAAGGGCGAACAGCTTGATGAAGGCCTGCTTGTTCAGCTGTAGGCAAAAGGTGTCTTCGGCGGCCAGGTGCTCGGTGCGGGTTGCACGCTCGCCCAGCAGTGCGGCGAGGGGGAAACACTCGCCGGTGGTGATCTCGAAGGTAGTTTCGGTGCCACCCTTGGCCGTGTGCGGACGTTCGCCGACCACCCGGCCCTGTTTGACGATGTAAAAATGCTCAACCGGTCCGTCCGCAGGCTTGATGATGCTCTCGCCCGGGCCGTAGAAGCGCAGTTGGCATTGTTCGACCAGGTAGGCCAGGTGCGCGTGTTCCATCTGGTTGAACGGCGGGAAACGCTGAAGGAACTGCAAGGTGCCCTGGATGTTCTGCAGCACCGCTGTTTTCCCTGCCTGGGTGAAGGCATCCGCTTTACTCATAACCATTACCGCAGTCTTTTTCGATTTGTTGTTGTCGGAGTCACTGCCATGGTCGGCCCCTGCGTGAAGAGTGCCCATTGGACGTAAGTCTAGGTCGTGGTGCAGGAAGCGAAATTTCGGAAATACCCTACGCTAATAATGCGCAAAACCGCTGGTTAGCCCACTTGGAAAACTATTCGGCGAAGCGCACATTTAAGTTCTGCTTAGCGATGTCCGACCATGGTGCTAGGGGATTAATCTGAATATGTAGAGAGATTTATGTCCGACCACGATATTTTGAGCGATGCCGAACGTGAAGCGTTGAGTGCAGTCATGCACGAACCGGACTTGCCAGCACAACGTGTGCTGATTGTCGACGACGATAAGGACACGCGTGAGCTGCTTTCGGAAATTCTTGCGCTTGATGGCATCCGCAGCATGACGGCAGCCAGTGGCGAAAGCGCACTCAAACTGTTGGACTCGAACAAGTCGATCGGGTTGCTCATCACCGATCTGCGAATGCGTCACATCGATGGTCTGGAGCTGGTCCGTGAAGTGCGTGAGTCGGAACGGGCGGCATTGCCGATCATCATCGTTTCCGGTGACGCCAAAGCCCGGGATGTCATTGATGCCATGCACTTGAGCGTGGTGGATTTTCTGCTCAAGCCCATCGATAGCAAAGAGCTGTTGGCATTGGTCAAGCATCAGCTGGGGATGGACATATGAGTCACTGAAAAGATCGCAGCCTGCTTCAAACAAAAAAGCCCTGATCTCTCGATCAGGGCTTTTTCATGTCGCTAACGCTTATTCACAGGCCATTGGCAGCCTTGAACTCGCGGCGACGACGGTGCAGGACCGGCTCGGTGTAGCCGTTCGGCTGCTTGGTGCCTTCGATCACCAGTTCGACCGCTGCCTGGAAGGCGATGTTGCTGTCGAAGTTCGGTGCCAGCGGACGGTACAGCGGGTCGTTGGCGTTCTGGCGGTCAACCACCGGCGCCATGCGCTTGAGGGTTTCCAGCACCTGGGCTTCGCTGACGATGCCATGACGCAGCCAGTTGGCGATGTGCTGGCTGGAGATACGCAGCGTTGCACGGTCTTCCATCAGGCCGACGTCGTTGATGTCCGGCACTTTTGAACAGCCCACGCCCTGGTCGATCCAGCGCACCACATAACCGAGGATGCCCTGGGCGTTGTTGTCCAGTTCATTCTGGATCTGTTCCGCTGTCCAGTTGGGATCGCTTGCCAGCGGGATGGTCAGGATGTCGTCCAGCGATGCGCGAGCGCGCTTGGCCAGTTCGGCCTGACGGGCGAACACGTCAACCTTGTGGTAATGCAGCGCGTGCAGCGCAGCGGCGGTCGGCGAAGGGACCCAGGCGGTGTTGGCACCGGCCAGCGGGTGAGCGATTTTCTGCTCGAGCATGGCAGCCATCAGGTCGGGCATCGCCCACATGCCTTTACCGATTTGCGCGCGACCTTGCAGGCCGGTGCTCAAACCGATGTCGACGTTCCAGTTTTCGTAGGCGCTGATCCACTTTTCAGCCTTCATGTCGGCCTTGCGCACCATCGCGCCGGCTTCCATGGACGTGTGGATTTCATCACCGGTACGGTCGAGGAAGCCGGTGTTGATGAAGACCACGCGCTCGCTGGCAGCCTTGATACAGGCCTTGAGGTTGACCGTGGTACGCCGCTCTTCGTCCATGATGCCGACTTTGAGGGTATTGCGCGGCAGCTCGAGCACGTCTTCGATGCGCCCGAACAGTTCGTTGGTGAACGCCGCTTCTTCCGGACCGTGCATTTTCGGTTTAACGATGTAGACCGAACCGGTACGGCTGTTCTTGCGGGTGGTGTTGCCGTTAAGGCTGTGCAGCGCCGCGAGGTTGGTGACCAGGCCGTCGAGGATACCTTCCGGCACTTCGTTGCCGTTCTTGTCGAGGATCGCGTCGATGGTCATCAAGTGGCCGACATTGCGCACGAACAACAGCGAGCGGCCGTGCAGGCTCAGTTCGCTACCGTCGGGCGCGGTGTAGGTGCGGTCGGCGTTCATGGTGCGGGTAAAGGTCTTGCCACCCTTGGCGACTTCTTCCGACAGATCGCCTTTCATCAGGCCGAGCCAGTTGCGGTAGATCACCACTTTGTCATCGGCATCGACAGCGGCCACGGAGTCTTCGCAGTCCATGATGGTGGTCAGCGCGGCTTCCATCAGGACGTCTTTGACGCCGGCGGCGTCGGTCTGGCCGACCGGTGTGCTGGCGTCGATCTGGATTTCGAAGTGCAGACCGTTGTTTTTCAGCAGGATCGCGGTCGGCGCCGCAGCATCGCCGTGGAAGCCGATCAGCTGTGCGTCGTTGCGCAGGCCGCTGTTGCTGCCACCTTTGAGGCTGACTACCAGTTTGCGATCAACAATCTTGTAGCCGGTGGAATCGACGTGAGAGCCGGCAGCCAATGGCGCGGCTTCGTCGAGGAAGGCGCGGGCGAAGGCGATGACCTTGTCGCCGCGTACCTTGTTGTAGCCTTTGCCTTTTTCCGCACCATCGGCCTCACTGATGGCATCAGTGCCATACAGGGCGTCGTATAACGAACCCCAGCGGGCGTTCGAAGCGTTGAGGGCGAAGCGGGCATTCATCACCGGAACCACCAGTTGTGGACCGGCCATACGGGCGATTTCGTCGTCGACGTTTTGCGTCGTTGCCTGGAAATCGGCCGCTTCTGGCAGCAGATAACCGATGTCTTGCAAGAAGGCCTTATAAGCCACAGCGTCGTGCGCTTGACCTGCACGGGACTGGTGCCAGGCATCAATACGCGCCTGGAGGTCGTCGCGTTTGGCGAGTAGGGCTTTGTTCTTCGGCGCCAGGTCGTGAATGACCTTGTCGGCACCGGCCCAGAACTTGTCGGCGGTGAGGCCGGAACCGGGAATGGCTTCGTTGTTCACGAAGTCGAACAGGACTTTGGCGACCTGCAGGCCACCGACTTGAACGTGTTCAGTCATTGCTTGCCTCACTCTGCTCAGCTATTTCGCTTTTCAGCTCTTCAATTTGACAATGAAGCCTCTGGCCATTTAAACCACAAACCCCTCTACCAGTACATGCCATTGCTGGCGGCTGGGTGGTTCCAATCAACGGCGTAAAGCCTTGCTGACGGGGCTTTGAGGGTTGCGATGGCGCCTGGGCAGACATCGATCCAACGTTATGTAGTGCGCGCTGCGGCATACTACATGATGAATTGCGGTTGTGAAAATTAGACTAATTACGTCGTTTGGCGACCCGGTCAGGCTATCCGGTCACGCCGGGGGACGGGATGTTCTCAAAAAACTATTGGATTGTTCCAGATAAATCTAAAAACTTGTACACATAATATTGAATTCACTGCTATGGAGCTTTGATTTTTTTGCTGCCGCGCTGAATTGGGTCCCTTGCCTATACTTGCCTTTCTATAACAAAAGTCATGACAAGAGGGCTGCGCCATGGACCACCTCGTACTCACCGTATTCGCCCCGGACAAGCCCGGCCAGGTGGAACGCATCGCCCAATGCATTGCCGAGCATGGTGGTAACTGGCTGGAGAGTCGCATGTCACGGATGGCCGGGCAGTTTGCCGGGATCCTTCGGGTTGGCGTGCCAGCCGAGGGCTACGACGAACTGGTCGATGCACTTCAGGCGTTGTCCGCCCAAGGGATTCGGGTGCTGATCGCCGAAAGCAGTATCGAGCAATCCTGCACCTGGAAGCCGATTGCCATGGAGCTGGTCGGTAACGACCGACCAGGAATAGTCCGTGACATCACGCGTTTGTTGAGTGAGCAGGGGGTCAACCTTGAGCGCTTGGTAACCGACGTGCGTCCGGCGCCGATGAGCAGTGAGCCGCTGTTCCACGCCGAAGCGATTCTTGCGGTGCCGCTGACCCTTTCCCTGGACGTGCTGCAGTCGCGGCTGGAGACCCTGGCCGATGATTTGATGGTGGAGTTGGTGCTGCGCAGCGAGCCATGAACGGGTTATCCAAGTAAAGCGTGCACCCGCCTGTGGATAACCTGTAGAGATACGTCGCCAGCCCACGCCGGCCGGGGCTCATCAGTGATTGATCAAAAAACCAGCAGTTTCAAGGGCTTGTGCACAAACGGCGGGGATCACGCTGTGGATAACCTTGGGAAGGATGCTTGCAGGCCACGTCGGTCGTGGCCTGCAAGGGTTTGTACGTTTTTTGATCAGCGGCGGCGACGTAAACTCATCCAGGCGTCGACGCTGTAAACCGCGAGGCCTGCCCAGATAAACATGAAGGCCACCAGCGTGGTGGACGACAGGTGTTCGCCAAACAGCAGTACGGCTTGCAGCAGCACCAGCGTCGGTGCCAGGTATTGCAGGAAGCCGAGGGTGGTGTACGGCAGGTGCCGAGCAGCAGCGTTGAAGCAGACCAGCGGCACCAGCGTTACCGGGCCGGCGGCGACCAGCCACCACGCTTCGGACGTAGTCCAGAACGCTGCTTGCGCGCTGGTAGCGGTTGGGTTGAAGAGCAGCCAGGCAAGGGCAATCGGTACCAGCATCCAGGTTTCCACCACCAGCCCGGGCAATGCTTTGACCGGAGCCTGTTTGCGGATCAATCCGTAGAAGCCGAAGGTCAGCGCCAACACCAGCGACACCCACGGCAGGCTGCCGACTTGCCAGACTTGCTGCGCGACGCCAACGGCGGCCAGCCCGACGGCGACCCACTGCAGGCGTCTCAAGCGTTCGCCAAGGATCAGCATGCCCAGCAGCACGTTCACCAGCGGGTTGATGTAGTAACCGAGGCTGGCCTCAAGCATGCGTCCGTTATTCACCGCCCAGACGTAGGTCAGCCAGTTAGCGGCAATCAATGTGCCGCTCAGCGCAAGGACTGCCAGCCGCCGCGGGTTCTCGCGCAGTTCACGCCACCAGCCCGGATGCTTCCAGACCATCAGCAGCAAGGCGCCGAACAGCGCTGACCAAAGTACCCGGTGGATGATGATTTCTACGGCAGGTACGTCAGCGATGGCTTTGAAGTAGAGCGGGAATAATCCCCAGATGATGTAGGCACTCAGGCCCAATATGTACCCGCGACGCAGGTTGGCGGCTTGCATGCAGAATCCTTGCTTAGGCAGCTAACAAAGGGGGGATTGTAAGGAGATTTGACCGGGTGTGTCCCGTTTGCTTTGGTGTAGGAGCGAGGCTTGCCCGCGATGAACGATGACGCGGTCTGTCAGATTGACCGCGTCGTGCCCATCGCGGGCAAGAGCTAGGCGCCCCCCCGCTCCTACAGGGACCGTGGTGGATCAGAACAACTTCAACGGTTCTTCGTTGAGGGCCGCCAGTTGCTCACGTAATGCGAGCACCTGGTCGCCCCAATAACGTTCGGTGCCAAACCACGGAAAGCTGTGGGGGAACGCCGGGTCATCCCAACGACGGGCCAGCCACGCGCTGTAATGCATCAGGCGCAGGGCACGCAGTGGTTCGATCAGCGCCAGTTCACGGGGGTTGAAGTCGTGGAACTCGCTGTAGCCGTCCATCAGTTCCGACAACTGACCGAGACATTCCTGACGATCGCCGGCGAGCATCATCCACAGGTCCTGCACTGCCGGCCCCATTCGACAGTCGTCGAGGTCGACGATGTGGAACATCTCGTCACGGCACATCATGTTGCCGGGGTGGCAATCGCCGTGCATGCGGATGTTCTGGTGCGGCGTGTCTTTGTAGACCTCTTCCACACGCTTGAGCAGGTCGCGGGCGACTGACTCGTAAGCGGGCAGCAAGCTGCGCGGTATGAAGTTGCCTTCGAGCAAGGTGGTCAGCGAATCATGGCCGAAGTTTTTGACGCCCAACGCTTCGCGGTGTTCGAAGGGGCGGGTAGCGCCCACTGCGTGCAAGCGGCCAAGCAATTGCCCCAAACGGTAGAGCTGATCGAGATTGCCCGGCTCCGGCGCACGACCGCCCCGGCGCGGGAACAGGGTGAAGCGGAAGCCGGCGTGTTCGTGCAGGCTTTCACCGTTGTGAATCAACGGCGCAACGACAGGCACCTCGCACTCGGCGAGTTCGAAGGTGAAGCGGTGCTCTTCGAGAATGGCAGCGTTGGTCCAGCGTTGCGGACGGTAGAACTTGGCAATCAGCGGTTCGCCATCTTCGATGCCAACCTGATAGACACGGTTTTCATAGCTGTTGAGCGCAAGGACACGGGCGTCGCTGAGAAAGCCGATGCTTTCTACGGCGTCGAGCACCAGATCGGGGGTAAGTGTTTCAAACGGGTGAGACATGCTGACTCCTGCGCGCAGCAGGCTGCCGCGTCCGGCCAAACATGGTAGCGCAGAAGGGGCGACTTTAGTGGTTGGGCTTGAGATGAGTGTTGTTTTACTGACGCCATCGCGGGCAAGCCTTGCTCCTACAGGATCGGCGCAATTTTAAAAATGGCGCATGACCTGTAGGAGCAAGGCTTGCCCGCGATGAGGGCCTGTCAGGCGCCGACGATCCCGCCGTCTACTCGGGTAATCGCCATCACCGAGGAGCGCGGCTTGCCGTTCGGCAAATGCTCGGGGAAGGTTGACCCGCCGTTTTCCCCCGGATGCTGAATGCCGACAAACAAGGTCTTCTGGTCCGGCGAAAAGCTGATGCCGGTCACTTCGCAGCCCACCGGGCCGACCATGAATCGGCGGATTTCACCCGTCGCAGGATCGGCACAGAGCATCTGGTTGTTGCCCATACCGGCGAAATCGCCGGCGTTGCTGTAGTCCCCGTCGCTGAGAATCCACAGGCGACCGGCCTTGTCGAATCCCAAGCCATCCGGGCTGTTAAACATGTTGTCTGCTGTGATGTTCGACGAGCCGGCTTTCGCTGTGCCGGCGTGCACGGTCGGGTTGCCTGCCACCACGAACAGATCCCAGCCGAATGTCAGCGATGCGTGGTCATCGCGATCAGTGCGCCAGCGCAGGATTTGCCCATAGACGTTTTTCTCCCGTGGGTTCGGCCCGCCCACCGGTTGCCCGTCTTCGCCGCGCTTGGCGTTGTTGGTCAGGGTGCAATAGACCTGGCCGTCTTGCGGGCTGACCACGATCCACTCTGGACGGTCCATGCGCGTGGCGCCGACGACGCTGGCGGCTAGGCGCGCGTGAATCAGCACCTCGGCCTGATCGGCAAAACCGCTGCCGGCGTCGATACCGTTCTTGCCATGAGTCAGCTCGATCCACTGGCCCTGACCTTTTGGATGGTCGGGGTTGCTGTCGCCGGCATCGAAACGTGCGACGTACAACGTGCCGTGATCCAGCAGGTCATGGTTGGCTTTGGGTGTTGCGTGATTGATCTTGTCGCGGCTGACGAATTTGTAGATGAACTCGCCGCGCTCATCGTCGCCCATGTAGACCACCGCGCGACCGTCGTGGGTCTCGGCCAGGGCCGCGTTTTCGTGTTTGAAACGGCCCAGGGCCGTGCGCTTGACCGGGGTCGATTGCGGGTCGAACGGGTCGATTTCCACCACCCAACCGTGACGGTTGAGTTCGTTGGGGTTTTTCGCCAGGTCAAAACGTGGGTCGTGTTGGTGCCAATTAATCTCTTTGCTGGCGACCGATGCGCCATAGCGCTTTTGTGCGGCGTCGAACTTGTGCTCGGGATTGCTGCTGCCAAAGCAGTCGGTGAAGTTCTCTTCACAGGTCAGATAAGTACCCCAAGGCGTCTTGCCATTGGCGCAGTTCTGGAAGGTTCCGAACACTTTTTTGCCGGTCTTGTCAGCGGCGGTTTTCATCAGCTCATGGCCAGCCGCCGGACCGCTCAACTGCAGCGGCGCGTTGCCGTGGATTCGGCGGTTGTAGCGCGAGCCCTGAACGAATTGCCAGTGGCCATTTTTACGCTGGACTTCGATTACCGATACGCCTTCGCAGGCCAGCGCTTTGCGCACTTCTTCGGCCGACTGCGGCATGCCGCCATGGGCGTAGAGGTAGCGATAGTTGGTGTATTCGTTGTTGATCGCCATCAGCGCGCGATTGTCGTCGCCGGGGAAAGCGAACAGGCTCATGCCATCGTTGTTGTCGCCGAACTGGACTTCCTGGGCCAGGGCGCTGCCATTGCCACTCGGGTCAAAGGCCGGGCCGTCCTTGTGCAGCGGCTGGCCCCAACTGATCAGCACCGAGGACTTGTAACCCGGCGGCAGGGTGATGGTGTCGCTGGTGGCGGCTGCAATGCTGTCGAAACCCAGCAATTTGCTCGAAGCTGCGCTGACACTGGCGGCCAGAACGCTACGGCTCAGCAGGTTGCCACCGAGGAACATCGCCGCACCGCAAAGGGCGCCGGCGCTGATAAAACCACGACGACTGAGGCCGACGATTTTTTCGAGGTCGGTGGCTTGGTTTTCTTCTAATAGGCTCATATCAGGCTCCCTGCTGGTTTTTGCAGCCACCTTAAGGAGCGTCTATGACACAAATGTTGCAGTTTTGATCGGGAAGAGCACAGACCTGTAGCAGCTGCCGAAGGCTGCGTTCGGTGGCGAAGCCGCCGCAAAAAACTGACACCGCGATTCTGAGTCTTTATTTGAGTAGAGAGTATTGCGACTGCTTCGCAGCCGAACGCAGCCTTCGGCAGCTGCTACAGAAAGCGCGGCAGGCCTGATTTAGAGCGGTGTTCCGAGCAAAACGTTGGAGGGCGAGAACTGCACCTGAACGGCTTTTTCGGCGCTCAAACCCAGGGTTTTGAGGTGCTGCGGCTCGGCCAGCGCGCATAGCGTCTGACCATTGGGCAGGGCGATTCGGACTTCGCTGGGGCCATCTTCGGCGTCGAGAATCTCCTCGACAGTGCCCTTCAGACAATTGTGTCCGGGTGTTGCAAGTTGTCCTGTGCTGAGCAAATCGAGCCAGCCAGCCTTGATCAGCGCCACCACCTCAGTGCCCGTTTCCAGTTCCAGGCGCAGGGTGCTGTCGTGGGTTATTTGCGCCTGAATGATCAGCCCCTCAGCCAGTTCCAGGCTGATCAGATCGTTACGACCGTGAGTGTCGATGGCTGCAACGGTGCCATGCAGCTGATTGCGCGCGCTGGTCCTGAGCATCAGGCGCCCGAGCAAGTCGAGGTCACTGGCGTCTTCGGCAGCTTCCAGCACCTGTGCCTGTAAGGCTTGCAGGCGCTGATAAAGTCGCAGCACCCGTTCACCTTCACTGGACAGTTTTGCGCCACCACCGCCCTTGCCGCCGACGCTGCGTTCCACCAGCGGTTTCTGCGCCAGATTGTTCAACTCATCGATCGCATCCCACGCGGCTTTGTAGCTCAGCCCGGCACTTTTCGCGGCGCGGGTGATCGAGCCTTGTTCGGCGATGTGTTGCAGCAAGGCAATGCGCTGCGGACGACGGACGATGTGTTGGGACAACAAAGTAGGCAAGGACATGGCAAGGGGCTGCGAGAGGGTAGTGATGGATTGGGACGTTGGCGGCTTGGCGCGTGAGAGTCAAGTCAGCTCCCCGGGTTTTGGCGTGCGCGCCAGGCAATAAACGTCGACCCGTGCCGCGCCCGCCCCGATCAGCAAGCGTGCCAGGCTTTGCGCGGTGGCGCCGGTGGTCAGCACGTCGTCGACCAGCGCCAGGTGGCGGCCCTTGATGTGCGCACCCGGCATCAGTGCGAAAGCGCTGAGCAGGTTCTGTTTGCGCGCCTTGGCGTCCAGATCCTGTTGCGCAGTGGTGTCCTGGATGCGTAGCAGCAGGTTTGCGTCGCAGTCGATCTTCAGGCTGTCGCTGAGCCAGCCGGCGAGCATCGCTGCCTGGTTATAACCCCGCTCACGCAGCCGTTTGCGGGCCAAGGGCACCGCTACCAATGAGTCGGGGCGTTTGAGGCCTTCATCGAAGCGATGTTGCAGGAATTGAGCAAGAAGTTCGGCAAGCAGGCGACCATACGGCCACTTTGCCGCGTGCTTGAAACGGGTGATCAAACTGTCGAGCGGGAAGCTGTAGGTCCAGGGGGCGATCACCTGCTCGAAGGCCGGCGGGTCCTTCAAGCACTGGCCGCAGGTGAGGCCGGCCACGGGCAACGGCAGGGCGCAGGTCTGGCAATGATCGCCGAGCCAGGGCAACTCGGTTTCACAGGAAGTACAAATCGGTTGAGGCGTGTCAGACAGTTCATCGCAAAGCAAACAGATCTGTTCAATTTTTGACCAGATGTAAACCGACCCTTTGTATCGTGGTTGACAGCGCATGGCTCTTCCTTAAATATGCCGAACATCCGTGTCGCGTCTGTGGATATTCCGTTCCACAGTCGCTTGCCAAGCATAAACAAGGAAACGCCCATGAGCGCCAGCACCACTGCAAACCTGCGTCATGACTGGTCTTTGGCCGAAGTCAAAGCACTCTTCGTTCAGCCATTCAACGACCTGTTGTTCCAGGCGCAGACGGTGCACCGCGCGCACTTCGACGCCAATCGCGTCCAGGTGTCGACCCTGCTGTCGATCAAAACCGGCGCGTGCCCTGAAGATTGCAAATATTGTCCGCAGTCCGGTCACTACAACACCGGTCTGGAAAAAGAAAAGCTGATGGAAGTGCAGAAGGTCCTCGAAGAGGCTGCTCGCGCCAAGGCCATCGGTTCGACCCGTTTCTGCATGGGCGCCGCCTGGAAGCATCCGTCGGCCAAAGACATGCCGTATGTGCTGGAGATGGTCAAGGGCGTGAAGGCCATGGGCCTGGAAACCTGCATGACCCTCGGCCGTCTCGATCAGGACCAGACCGTAGCCCTGGCCGAAGCCGGCCTCGATTACTACAACCACAACCTTGATACCTCGCCGGAGTTCTACGGCAGCATCATCACCACCCGCACCTACAGCGAGCGCCTGCAAACCCTGGCGTATGTTCGTGATTCGGGGATGAAGATCTGCTCGGGCGGTATTCTCGGTATGGGCGAGTCCCTCGACGACCGCGCCAACCTGCTGATCCAGCTGGCCAACCTGCCGGAGCACCCGGAGTCGGTGCCGATCAACATGCTGGTGAAAGTCGCCGGTACGCCGCTGGAAAATGCCGACGATATCGACCCGTTCGACTTCATCCGCATGCTCGCCGTCGCCCGTATCCTGATGCCGAAATCCCACGTACGCCTGTCCGCCGGCCGCGAAGCGATGAACGAGCAGATGCAGGCCCTGGCGTTCTTCGCCGGTGCCAACTCGATTTTCTACGGTGAGAAACTGCTGACTACCGCCAACCCGCAGGCTGACAAGGACATGCAACTGTTCTCGCGCCTCGGCATCCTCCCGGAAGCGCGCGAAGAGCACGCCGACGAAGTGCATCAGGCGGCCATTGAGCAAGCGCTGGTCGAGCAGAAAAGCAGCGAGCAGTTCTACAACGCTGCTGTTTGACCCTATGCCATTCTTGTAGGAGCAACGCTTGCTCGCGATCGAATCGCCGGGTCATTCGGACAGACCGAGGCGTATGAATCGCGAGCAAGCTTAGCTCCTACGGGGGATGCCCCATTTCCACTCGCGAGGCCTGCATGTCTTTCGATCTCGCCACACGTCTCGCTGCCCGTCGTGCCGAAAATCTCTATCGCCAGCGTCCCTTGCTGGAAACCCCACAAGGTCCGCAAGTGGTGGTCGATGGCCAGCCATTGCTGGCGTTCTGTAATAACGACTACCTGGGCCTGGCCAATCATCCCCAAGTGATTGAAGCCTTGCGTGCCGGTGCCGCCCGCTGGGGTGTCGGTGGCGGTGCTTCGCACTTGGTGATCGGCCATAGCAGCCCGCATCACGCGCTCGAAGAAGCCTTGGCCGACCTGACAGGGCGCCCGCGTGCTCTGCTGTTTACCACCGGCTACATGGCTAACCTGGGTGCGGTCACGGCGCTGGTCGGGCAGGGCGACACGGTGCTCGAAGACCGGCTCAATCATGCATCGCTACTGGATGCCGGGCTGTTGTCGGGCGCACGTTTCAATCGCTATTTACACAACGATGCCGTCAGTCTCGCCAAACGTCTGGAGAAGGCTACCGGCAATACGCTGGTGGTGACCGACGGGGTGTTCAGCATGGACGGCGACATCGCCGACCTGCCGGCGCTGGCTCGCGAGGCCAAGGCCAAAGGCGCGTGGCTGATGGTCGATGATGCCCACGGCTTTGGTCCCTTGGGCGCCAATGGCGGTGGAGTCGTCGAGCACTTCGGTTTGAGTCTGGAGGATGTGCCGGTATTGGTCGGTACCTTGGGCAAAGCGTTCGGCACCGCAGGCGCGTTTGTCGCGGGCAGCGATGACCTGATCGAAAGCCTGATCCAGTTCGCCCGGCCATACATCTACACCACCAGCCAGCCACCGGCGCTGGCGTGTGCGACCCTGAAAAGTCTTGAGTTGCTGCGCAGCGAACATTGGCGACGCGAGCACTTGAACGTGCTGATCCGCCAATTCCGAAAAGGCGCCGAGCAGATGGGTCTGGAGTTGATGGATAGCGCTACGCCGATCCAGCCGATCATGATTGGCGACGCCGGGAGCGCAGTGCTTTTTTCGCAGATGCTGCGTCAGCGCGGGCTGATGGTGACCGCGATCCGCCCACCCACCGTGCCAGCCGGCAGTGCACGTTTGCGCGTGACCCTGACAGCGGCGCACAGCGAAGCGCAGGTGCAGCTATTGTTAGAAGGTCTGGCCGATTGTCTTCAGCAACTGGGAGCGGAGTCGAACCATGCGTGATCGTCTGATTCTGTTGCCCGGTTGGGGACTCGGCATTTCGCCGCTGGAGCCTTTGGCTGCAGCCTTGCAAGGGTTGGACGAACACCTGCGCGTCGAGATCGAACCGCTGCCGGAACTGGAGTCGAGCGACCTCGAAGAATGGCTAGACGAACTGGATTCGACCTTGCCCAAAGATTCCTGGCTCGGCGGCTGGTCGCTCGGCGGGATGCTCGCCTCAGAGCTTGCTGCTCGACGTGGCGAACGTTGCTGCGGTTTGCTGACGCTGGCGAGTAACCCCTCTTTTGTGGCGCATGCCGAGTGGTCGAGCGCCATGCCGGGCGAGACCTTCGATGCGTTTCTGGCCGGGTGCAGCGCGGACCCGCGCATGACCCTCAAGCGCTTCAGCCTGCTCTGCGCCCAAGGTGCCGAAGACCCACGCGGGTTGTCGCGCCTGTTGCTGGCGGGTGCGCCGAATACCCCGCAGGCACAGTTGATGAGCGGGCTGGAAGTGCTTGCTCAACTGGATAACCGGCAAGCCTTGCAGGCCTTTCGAGGTCCGCAGCTGCATCTGTTCGCCGGGCTTGACGGGTTGGTTCCGGCCGAAGCTGCCGGTGAGTTGCTGGCGTTACTCCCCGATGTCGAAATTGGTCTGATTGAACAGGCCAGTCACGCGTTTCTTCTGGAAGATCCCCACGGTGTGGCGGGGGCTATCCAGGCCTTTTTGCATGAGTCCGGTGATGACTGATTTAGCCCTTCCCAGCCTGCCCGGAGGCTTGCCCGACAAGCGTCAGGTCGCGGCATCCTTTTCCCGTGCAGCGGCCAGCTATGACAGCGTTGCCGAATTGCAGCGGGCTGTCGGCAGTGAATTGCTGGGGCGTTTGCCGGCAGATCGATCACCCGCTCGCTGGCTGGATCTGGGGTGTGGCACTGGGTATTTCAGTCGTGTGCTGGGTGAGCGCTTCCACGCCAGCGAAGGGCTGGCGCTGGATATCGCGCAAGGCATGCTCAAGCACGCGCGGCCCTTGGGCGGTGCGACACATTTCATTGCCGGCGATGCCGAGCGCTTGCCGTTGCAGGACGCAAGCTGCGACCTGGTGTTTTCCAGCCTGGCGGTACAGTGGTGCGCCGATTTCAGGGCGGTGCTGAGCGAGGCCAATCGGGTTCTGAAACCTGGCGGTGTGTTGGCGTTTGCCAGTCTTTGCGTGGGTACGCTGTATGAGTTGCGCGACAGTTGGCGTCAGGTCGATGGCCTGGTGCACGTCAATCGCTTCCGTGAGTTCAGCACGTATCAACAACTGTGTGTGGCCAGCGGCATGAACGTGATCAGTCTGCAAAGTTGCCCGCACGTACTGCATTACCCGGATGTGCGTAGCCTGACTCACGAACTCAAGGCCTTGGGTGCGCATAATCTCAATCCTGGTCGGCCGGGCGGGCTGACAGGGCGGGCGCGGATCATGGGGTTGATCGACGCCTATGAGCAATTTCGTCAGGCGCAAGGGCTGCCCGCGACTTATCAGGTGGTTTACGCCGTGTTGGAGAAGCCACTATGAGCGCAGCCTATTTCATCACTGGTACCGATACCGACGTCGGCAAGACCACCATCGCCGCCGGCCTGTTACACGCCGCGCGGTTGGCGGGGTTGAGTACGGCGGCCGGGAAACCCGTGGCCTCTGGCTGCGAGGTGACACCCAAAGGATTGCGTAATGCCGACGCGTTGGCGCTGTTGGCGCAATGTTCGTTGCCGCTGACCTATGCCGAGGTCAATCCGGTGGCCTTCGAGCCGGCCATTGCACCGCATCTGGCAGCACGTGAGGCGGGTTTCGCACTGACGGTCCAGTCGTTGCTGGTGCCGATGCGGCACATAGTGGACATGCAGGCCGATTTCACCTTGATCGAAGGTGCGGGTGGCTGGCGGGTGCCGTTGGCTGATCAGGACAATCTCTCTGATCTGGCAATGGCGCTGGGATTGCCGGTGATTCTGGTGGTGGGTGTGCGTCTGGGCTGCATCAATCACGCGTTGCTGACAGCCGAGGCGATTGCCCGGGACGGTTTGCAACTGGCGGGTTGGGTGGCCAATATCATTGACCCCAAGACGTCGCGGCTGGAAGAGAACCTCGCCACGCTGGCAGAACGGCTGCCGGCACCGTGTCTGGGGCGGGTGCCGAAACTCAAACTGGTCACGGCAGAAGCGGTGGCGGAGCATCTTCAGCTGGATTTGCTGGACTAGGTTTTACCTATGACAAGGCACTGTGCCATTAGTGTTTTTGTCGAGCCTTTTGTCGGTGTCTCTGGTTCAATGGGCGCTGTTTATCCTTTGCAGGATGGAGTTGTGCCATGGACATTTCGGGAAGCACCGCGTTTTATGCAGGCCTGAGTTCTATTCAGGCTGGGCAGAACCGTGTCGATCAGGCGGCCAGCCAGATCGCCGGCACCACAGTCGATCGTTCGGCCTCCAGCCAGTCCTCCGACGCTCAGATCGATCGCTTGCGCTCGGTCGATCGCAGCCAGCAATCGAATCTGGCCAGTAATATGGTCGATATGTCCCAAGGCAAGATCCAGGCAGAGCTGGGCGTCAAAGTCGCCAAGGCTTCTGACGAAATGCTCGGTACATTGATCGATACTTTCGCTTGATCCCTCGCTGAACCTGTTTACCTGAACACCGCCCTTGGCGCGGTGTTCTGTCAGGCACGTCCTTCTCGTTCAACTAATCTTTCCTACACGGTTTGTTGCCTTGCGCACCGGCTGCGGGCCTTTGCGTGCGCGCTATTCACTTGGGGCATGACGAACGGCAAAAGATCGACGCTTGACAAGATTTCGGCGTAAACGTATGTTTCAAACAACTGTTTGACCGCCACAACAATTCATTGCGGTCGTTCATTCCCGGTTACATCAGCAGAGGTTTATCGCTATGCCTGACTACAAGGCCCCCTTGCGTGATATTCGCTTCGTTCGTGACGAACTGCTTGGCTACGAAGCGCACTATCAGAGCCTTCCGGCTTGCCAGGACGCTACCCCGGACATGGTTGACGCCATTCTCGAGGAAGGCGCCAAGTTTTGTGAGCAGGTGCTGGCTCCGCTGAACCGCGTGGGTGACACCGAAGGCTGCACCTGGAGCGAGTCTGGCGTTAAGACCCCGACTGGCTTCAAAGAAGCCTACAAACAATTCGTCGAAGGTGGCTGGCCAAGCCTGGCCCATGACGTAGAGCATGGTGGCCAAGGCCTGCCGGAGTCTCTGGGTCTGGCTGTGAGCGAAATGGTCGGCGAAGCCAACTGGTCGTGGGGCATGTACCCAGGCCTGTCTCATGGCGCGATGAACACCATTTCCGAGCACGGTACGCCTGAGCAGCAAGAGGCTTACCTGACCAAACTGGTGTCCGGCGAATGGACCGGCACAATGTGCCTGACCGAACCACATTGCGGCACTGACCTGGGCATGCTGCGCACCAAGGCCGAGCCTCAGGCTGATGGTTCCTACAAGGTTTCCGGCACCAAGATCTTCATCTCGGCCGGTGAACACGACATGGCCGACAACATCGTCCACATCGTTCTGGCTCGCCTGCCGGATGCGCCTGCTGGTACCAAAGGCATTTCGCTGTTCATCGTTCCAAAGTTCCTGCCGAACGCTGACGGCAGCATCGGTGCACGCAACGCCGTGACCTGTGGTTCCCTGGAACACAAAATGGGCATCCACGGTAACGCCACCTGCGTGATGAACTTCGACGCGGCCACCGGTTTCCTGATCGGCCCGGCGAACAAAGGCCTGAACTGCATGTTCACCTTTATGAATACCGCGCGTCTGGGTACGGCTCTGCAAGGTCTGGCACACGCCGAGATCGGCTTCCAGGGCGGTCTGAAATACGCTCGCGATCGTCTGCAAATGCGCTCCCTGACTGGCCCGAAAGCGCCGGACAAAGCCGCTGACCCAATCATCGTTCACCCTGATGTACGTCGTATGCTGTTGACCATGAAGGCATTCGCCGAAGGCAACCGTGCGATGGTTTACTTCACGGCCAAGCAGGTCGACATCGTCAAGTACGGCGTAGATTTCGAGGCGAAGAAGAAAGCCGACGCACTGCTGGCCTTCATGACTCCGATCGCCAAAGCCTTCATGACTGAAGTCGGCTTCGAATCTGCTAACCACGGTGTGCAGATCTACGGCGGCCACGGCTTCATCGCCGAGTGGGGCATGGAGCAGAACGTTCGAGACAGCCGCATTTCGATGCTGTACGAAGGCACCACCGGTATCCAGGCGCTCGACTTGCTGGGCCGTAAAGTGCTGATGACTCAAGGCGAGGCTCTGAAAGGCTTCACCAAGATCGTCCACAAGTTCTGCCAGACCAACGAAGGCAACGAAGCGGTCAAAGAGTTCGTCGAGCCGTTGGCTGCACTGAACAAGGAATGGGGCGAACTGACCATGAAGGTCGGTATGGCCGCGATGAAAGATCGCGAGGAAGTCGGTGCCGCGTCGGTGGACTACCTGATGTACTCCGGTTACGCCTGCCTGGCCTACTTCTGGGCTGACATGGCGCGCCTGGCTGCCGAGAAACTGGCTGCCGGCACCACCGAAGAGGCGTTCTACACCGCCAAGCTGCAGACCGCGCGTTTCTACTTCCAGCGCATCCTGCCGCGTACCCGCACTCACGTTGCGACCATGCTGTCGGGTGCCAACAATCTGATGGACATGAAAGAAGAAGACTTCGCACTCGGCTACTAAGTCCTGCGGAGCGCTTCAAACAGCCGCTGCTTCTTCGGGAGCAGCGGCTTTTTTCTGCCCGCTGAAAACGACTGCAAATATTCCCGACTAAAACGCTAAGTAGAACGCTTTTGCTGCCGTTAAAGAGTGTGCGGTGTGATGTGCGTCACATTGCATGTGCTTAATTGTCAGGAATGCAGGCACAATGCCATCCATTGATTTGCCGGGCCGGAGCTCTACCCTTGCCGCGTTCTTCCGCTGTACGTCTCAGTCACTTTTTGCCCTCACTACTGTTGTTGCTCGCGGGGCTCGCGGCTGCCTACGTCAAGGATCTCAACGTCTTTTTCACCTCACTGTTCAACGTGCTGCCAACCCTGGTGCTGTTGCTCGGTGGTTCGTACTGCGCGGTTTACCGACGTCAACGTGAACTGTTTCTGATGGTCACGGTGTACATCGCCTACTACCTGCTCGACACCCAAACCGATTACTACCGTGATTACGGCAAGGTGCGTGACGACGCGGCGGTGGTTTTCCATCTCTGCTGTTTGCTGCTGCCTTTGCTGTACGGGCTGTTTGCTGCCTGGCAGGAACGCACCCACCTGTTTCAGGACATGGTCGCGCGCTTCGCGGTGTTGGTGGCATTCGGCAGTGTTGCACTGGGGCTTGAGCAAAGTTACCCGCAAGCGTTGTTGATGTGGCTGTCGGAAATACGCTGGCCGGCATTGCATGGTGCCTGGATGAGTTTGATCCAGTTGTCCTATCCGGTGTTCCTCGCGTCCTTTGTGTTGTTGGCGTATCAATACTGGCGCAACCCACGGCCGCTGCATGCGGCGCAATTGGTGGGCTTGCTCGGACTGTTCTGGATGTTACCCAAGACCTTCATCCTGCCGTTCACCCTGAACATCATGTGCAGCCAGGTGATGTTGATGATTGCCGCGGCGGTCGCCCACGAAGCCTATCAAATGGCTTTTCGTGATGAGCTGACGGGCCTGCCGGGTCGTCGCGCCTTGAACGAGCGCATGCAGCGTCTGGGCCGCAACTATGTGTTGGCGATGAGCGACGTCGACCACTTCAAGAAATTCAACGACACCCACGGGCACGATGTCGGCGACCAGGTGTTGCGGCTGGTGGCCAGCAAGTTGTCGAAGATCGGCGGCGGTGGCCGGGCGTATCGTTACGGGGGCGAGGAGTTCGCCTTGGTGTTTGCCGCCAAAACGCTCGAAGAGTGCATGCCGCACCTGGAAGTCATCCGTGAGTCGATTGCCACCTACAACATTCAGTTGCGTAATCAGGACAGCCGTCCGCAAGACGATCAGCAAGGTCGGCAACGCCGCGCGGGCTCTGGCGCCTCAAGCGTTTCGGTCACGGTGAGTATCGGTGTCGCCGAGCGACTGGAGCAGCGGACCCCGGAAGAAGTCCTGAAATCCGCAGACCAGGCGCTCTACAGCGCCAAGGGCGCGGGGCGAAACTGCGTGATGGCATTCGGGCAAAGCCGCCGTGGTGCGGTGCGTATGGAAGGCGCTGCGGGTTAGTGCTGAACGTGCATTCAGCGTATGGGCTGTGATTGTCCGAAGCGATTCACAGCAGCAGGTTTGAATGATCTGCTGACGGAGAAACGACCAGCCCGAGTACAAGCCTCTCCCTGCGCGACAGCGCTGCCTCTGAAAGATCGCAGCCTGCGGCAACTCCTACACTACAGATGGGCCTGTAGGAGTTGCCGCAGGCTGCGATCTTTTTTTCAGTGACCAAAAATTACAAATAGGTCACTAGCTGACCCTATGTATCGTAAAAGTTGTTCGGGTACACTCAAGACCTTGCTGAAATCCGATCCTACGAATCACTTTTCAAGTTCTCACGAGGTTTGCCATGGCTGACTACAAAGCGCCCTTGCGCGATATGCGCTTCGTCCTCAATGAAGTTTTCGAGGTTGCCAAACTGTGGGCTGAACTGCCCGCCCTGGCCGATACCGTCGATGCCGAGACCGTCGAGGCAATCCTTGAGGAAGCCGGTAAAGTCACCAGCAAAAGCATCGCACCGCTGAGCCGTGCTGCCGACGAAGAAGGCTGCCATTGGAGCGACGGCGCCGTCACCACGCCAGCAGGTTTCCCACAGGCATATCAGACTTATGCTGAAGGCGGTTGGGTCGGCGTCGGTGGTGATCCGTCCTACGGTGGCATGGGCATGCCGAAAGCGGTTTCGGCTCAGGTCGAAGAAATGGTCAACTCCGCCAGCCTGTCGTTCGGTCTGTACCCGATGCTGACTGCCGGGGCTTGCCTGTCGATCAACGCTCACGCCAGTGAAGAACTGAAAGCCGCTTACCTGCCAAACATGTACGCCGGTGTCTGGGCAGGCTCCATGTGCCTGACCGAGCCACACGCGGGGACTGACTTGGGGATTATCCGTACCAAGGCCGAACCGCAAGCAGACGGTTCCTACAAGGTCAGCGGAACCAAGATCTTCATCACCGGTGGTGAACACGACCTGACCGAAAACATCATTCACCTGGTGCTGGCCAAACTGCCGGATGCCCCTGCGGGTCCGAAAGGTATTTCGCTGTTCCTGGTTCCGAAGTTCATGGTCAACGCCGACGGCAGTCTCGGCGCGCGTAACCCGGCTAACTGCGGTTCGATCGAACACAAGATGGGTATCCAGGCATCCGCTACCTGCGTGATGAACTTCGACGAAGCCGTGGGTTACCTCGTGGGTGAGCCGAACAAAGGCCTGGCGGCCATGTTCACCATGATGAACTACGAGCGTCTGGGTGTCGGTATCCAGGGCCTGGCCAGCGGCGAGCGCTCTTATCAGAACGCGGTTGAATACGCTCGCGATCGCCTGCAAAGCCGTTCGCCGACAGGGGCGCAGAACAAAGACAAGGTCGCCGACCCGATCATCGTTCACCCGGACGTACGTCGCATGCTGCTGACCATGAAGGCCTCGAACGAAGGCGGTCGTGCATTCTCAACCTACGTGGCCATGCAACTGGACACCGCCAAGTTCAGCGAGGACGCGACCATCCGCAAACGCGCCGAAGACCTGGTGGCCTTGCTGACGCCGGTCGCCAAAGCATTTCTCACGGATCTGGGCCTGGAAACCACCATCCACGGCCAGCAAGTCTTTGGTGGCCACGGCTACATCCGCGAGTGGGGCCAGGAACAACTGGTGCGTGACGTGCGGATCACCCAGATCTACGAAGGCACCAACGGCATTCAGGCGCTTGACCTGGTCGGGCGCAAGATCGTCGGTAGCGGCGGGGCGTACTACAAGTTGTTTGCTGATGAGATCCGTCACTTTACCGCTACCGCGAGCGCTGATCTGGCCGAGTTCACCAAACCGTTGAATGACGCCGTCGACACGCTGGACGAACTGACCGCCTGGTTGTTGGACCGGGTGAAAAATAACCCGAACGAAATCGGCGCGGCCTCGGTCGAGTATCTGCAAGTGTTTGGCTATGTGTCCTACGCCTACATGTGGGCACTGATGGCCAAGGCAGCTTTTGGTAAAGAGGCGCAGGACGACTTCTACGCCAGCAAACTGGGCACCGCACGCTTTTACTTCGCTCGCCTGCTGCCACGATTTCATTCGCTGAGCGCTTCGGTCAAGGCCGGTAGTGAGTCGCTGTTTCTGTTGGATGCGGCGCAATTCTGAGAAGTGTAACGTCATGTAAGCATTTGCTTACGTGACGTGCTGCTGTTTTCCCCTGTTCCAGGATTGGATCCAGAGCTAATCTACTTCACATGGACGTAGCGCAGGAAGCGCAAAGCAATAACACGGACACGTAGGATTCTGCCAGGACGGCGGAGTGAAATGGATGTCAGGGAAACAGTCTGCAAAGCCCCGCTTCGGCGGGGTTTTCTTTTGCCTGTAATTTATGTTTTTGCCGTTCAGCCCTGTACATCCAGTACCGTCGGGCTAGCCATCCGCCCGCTCGGGCCGTTCATCACGTCTTCCAACAGGTTGCGCAGCAACTCCAGCGTCGCTTGCTGACGTTGAACGTCGCGACAGACCAATCCTACTTTCAGGGGAACCCGCGGCTCACTCAAGGGTTTCCACAAGAGCGCTTTGTTTCCGTGTTCCTGCTGCGAGCGGCCGGGTAGGACAGTGGCCAGTCTGGTGTGGGGCAAACTGTCGAGGATCCCCGCCATGTTGTTCAGTTCCGCCTGTACTTGCGGGCGGCGTCCGAGATTGGCCAGTTGTCCCTGCCAGATCTGCCGGACCTGAAACTCTTCCCCCAGCAACAGCATCGGCAACTCCGCGGCCTGACTCATGGAGACTTTCTTGAATTCACGCAACGGATGATCGGCAGGGATGACCAGGGTCAGTTCATCTTCATACAGCAAAACGCCATGTAGCCCGGGTTGGCGCGGCGGCAGATAGCTGATACCGATGTCGAGTGAGCCATTGAGCAATCGACGTTCGATTTCCAGCCCCGTGAGTTCGTAGATCTGTACCACCAGGTGCGGTTGCGCCTTGCGTACACGTTCCAGCATTTTGGGTACCAGGCTGGTGTGAACGGTTTGCAGCACACCGATGGCCAAGGTGCGCAACGCCTGGCCCTTGAAGTTGCCCAAGGCCTCGCGCGCACGCTGCAGACCGTCGAGCAAAGGCAGGGCGTGGTTGTACAAGGTATGCGCGGCCAGGGTGGGCAGCAGGCGTTTACTGCTGCGTTCGAACAGGCCCACGTCGAGGTTTTGCTCCAGTTGGCGGATCTGCTGCGACAGCGCCGGCTGGGAGATCGACAGGCGTTCGGCAGCCCGTCCGACATGGCCTTCTTCATACACCGCGACGAAATAACGCAGTTGCTTAAAATCCATAAGTAATTCTTATCAAAAAAGCTGGAAAATCGAAATGGCTCAGCGCCTGACAGAAGCCTAGTCTAACCGCATTCACAAGGCTTACAGGGCCAGAAAGCGCGATGAATACCGTTTACGTTGATGGTGTTTACATAGGCAAGGCAAAAAATCTCGGACAGGGTTTGATCTGCGATACCGACAAACAGCGGATTGCCAATCGACTCTGGTTATGGCCGCAAGGCCTGGGCAGCGATGAACACGGCGATCCGCGTTTTCATACTGGCCCCGAACGCGCCCTGCATCATTACCCGTCCGAACACTACGCTTACTGGCGCAAACGTTATCCACAGATCGACTGGAACGCTCCGGCCTTCGGTGAAAACCTTTCAACCCGCGGCCTGACCGAAGAGCAGGTGTGCCTGGGCGATATGTTTCGCTGGGGCGGTGCGTTGTTACAGGTCAGCCAACCGCGCTCACCGTGTTATCGGTTGAGCCACCGCTTGGGTGTGCCGATCTTGCCGCAACTGGCGCAGGATACAGGGCGCTGCGGCTGGTTCTACCGCGTTCTCAAGCCTGGTTTTGTCAGCGCCGATCAGCCGTTCGAGCTGATCCAGCGCAGTTACCCCGGCCTGACTGTGGCCTGGGCGTTGCGCTGTTTTTATCGAGAGCCGCTTGAGCATGCCGGTTTGAAAAAGCTCGTCGACTGCCCGGCGCTGTCTTCGCGCTGGCGTGATATTGCACTCAAACGTTTACGCACCGGGCGCGTCGAGGATTGGTCTTCGCGTCTGCTGGGTTCGCCGCTTGAGGGAATGCGCGCATGAACCTGTTCAGCCTGCGTCGCCAACAGCCGAGCCTGGATGATCTGGTGGTGGAGCATTTTCGGCCTTCCAGGCACGACAACCTTTCCAGCGAGTGCCTGATGCCCAGTGTCGAGCGACCCCAGCAAGTTTTCGTTCGCGGCCAGGGTTCCTGGCTCTGGGACAGTGATGACCGCGCGTATCTGGATTTCACCCAAGGTGGCGCGGCCAACAGCCTCGGCCATAGCCCATCGGTGCTGATCAAAGCCATCTCCGCTCAAGCGCAAACGCTGATCAATCCGGGTTCGGGTCTGCTTAACCGTGGCCAACTCAATCTGGCCGAACGGTTGTGCGCCAGTACCGGCAGCGACAAGGTTTATCTGCTCAACAGTGGCAGTGAAGCTTGCGAGGCGGCGATCAAGCTGGCGCGCAAATGGGGGCAACTGCATCGTGGCGGTGCATCGCGAATCATCACCGCCAGCGGTAGCTGCCATGGTCACGGCTTTGCAGCCATGTCCGCGTCGGACTGTCAGAACAATCGCTTTGAGCCACAACTTCCGGGTTTCAGCCACGTTCCGTTCAATGATTTGCCTGCGTTACATGCGGCGGTAGATGCGCAAACCGTAGCTATCCTGCTTGAGCCGATCCAATGCGCCGCCGGGGTGGTTCCGGCGACCGGGCATTACCTCAAAGGTGTCGAGCGCCTATGCCGTGAGTTGGGGATTTTGCTGATTCTCGACGAAGTGCAAACCGGGATTGGCCGTTGCGGCAGTCTGCTCGCCGAACAGTTTTATGGCGTGCGCGCCGACATTGTTGTGCTGGGCAAAGGGCTGGGCGGCGGGGTGCCAGTGGCGGCGCTTCTGGCGCGCGGTAAAGCCTGCTGCCTCGAGCCGGGCGAGCTGGATGGCACCCATCACGGCAACGCGTTGATGGCCTCGGCGGCGCTGGCAGTTCTGGACAGCGTGCTGGATCACGGCTTCCTCGAACAGGTTCGCGATAGCGCTCAACACCTGCGCGAAGGCTTGGGCCGATTGGCCAACCGTTACGGGCACGGTGAACTGCGTGGCCAGGGGCTGCTCTGGGGGCTGACACTGAGCGACGATTCGGCTGACGCGGTGGTGAACGCGGCGTTGTACGAAGGTTTGCTGTTGAGCGCCCCGAAACCCGATTGCCTGCGGTTCACACCGGCGCTGACAGTCAGCAAGACCAATATCGACGAAATGCTCCTGCGCCTGGCCCGAGCCTTTTCCCGGGTGCGCACGGCCCAACTTCAATGTCGCAAAGGCATCGCGGTCTGAACAGACCGGCCCTTCTCTAATTCCCTAACCGTCTTGCGGTATAACGCGTCGCCCCATGTCTGATTTTTTTGGCATGGGGCGTTTTTTTGTCTCAGCGATTTTCCAAACCCTACTCAGTGCTTGAGTGATTGCCAGAACAATGGCTTTTTGGCGGAGTCGGCGAGGACTGCCGATGCCATCACGCATTGATTCTGCGGATGGCTTGGTTTGTAAATATATACCACTGAGTGGTATGGTAATGGGAAGGGATGTCCATGACGATCAGGCTGTTCAAGACAAGGCGTTTTACCGTCCAGGCAGGCAAAGCCTGGATCGGCGATGACGAGCTCAGGTCAGCGTTCCGCGAGTTGCTTAAAGGACAGGCAGACAGTCTGGGAGGTGGCGTCTGGAAAAAGCGCTTGAGCGAAAACCGTCACCGTTCGATTGTTCTGGCCAAGGGGGGACGGTACTGGGTTTACCAGTTTCTGTTTGCCAAGAAAGACCAGAGCAACATCAGCCAAACGGAGTTGGCTGCCTTTCGAGAGTTGGCCAAAGCCTACGAGAGGTTGAGTGACACACAAGTCCAGCAACTGCTGGATATGAGGGAGTTTGTGGAGGTACATCATGAGTAAGAAGTTCAAGAGTGAAGCCCTTGAGTCGGTTCACGATTCGGCCACTGCATTGTTGTCGATCGGCGCTATCAGCAAGACCACCATGCGCCAGTTCGATGAGACATGCCTGGCACAGGTGCCAGAGGCGATTCCCGCCGAACAGATCAAGCAACTGCGCGAGCGTAACAATGTCAGCCAACCGGTGTTCGCCCGCTATTTGAATACCAGCGCTTCTACCGTCAAACAGTGGGAAACGGGTGACAAGCACCCCAGCGGGATGGCATTGAAGCTGCTGAGCATCGTGCAGAAGCATGGACTGGAAATACTGGCCTGAGTTGATCGGCAAGTGCTGCAAGCCCGGATCGCAGCCCGGTAGCTGCGATCTTTTCAAGACACTCTGTCCCCCGCCTGCGGTCAGGCGTTCTTCTGCTCCATCACCTCGCGATAAAACAGCCATTCTTGCTCCAGCACATGGGCCTGATTGCTGGCCTTGCGAAAGCCGTGGCGTTCGTCCGGATAGTAATGGGCCTGGGCGGAAATGCCGTTGTCTTGCAGGGCCTTGAGCATGTCGCGGGTCTGTTGCGGTACCACCACAGCGTCGAGTTCGCCTTGGAAGAAGATCACTGGCACGCGGATTTCACTCGCGTGCAGCAGCGGTGTGCGGGCGACGTAGCGCTCGGCATCCTGCTGCGGATCGCCGATCAGCCAGTCCAGATAGTCACCTTCGAATTTGTGGGTGGTGCGGCCCAGGGCCGCCGGGTCGCTGACGCCGTACAAACTGGCGCCCGCGCTGAAGACGTCCCGAAATGCCAGCGCGCAGAGCGTGGTGTAACCGCCGGCACTGCCACCACGAATGAACGCGTAATCGCCGTCGATCAAACCTTGCCCGGCGAGGTAGGCGACCACGGCGCAGGCGTCTTCGACATCCACGTCGCCCCAGCTCAGGTGCAGCGCCTGCCGATAGGCGCGACCGTATCCACTACTGCCGCGATAGTTAAGGTCGGCGACCGCGAAGCCGCGTTGTGTCCAGTACTGGATTCGCGGATCGAGCATCGGGTAGCACGCCGACGTCGGCCCGCCATGAATAAACACCAGCAACGGTGGTTTGGCGACATCGGTCATGGCCGGATAAAAGAAACCATGGGCCTCGCCGGTACCGCTGGGGTAGCGCAGTGTTTGCGGCTGGCTGATGTGCTTGGCGGGCAGCGGTGCCACTCCGCCCGCCAACACCCGGACTTGATGGCTTTTACGGTTGATGGCGATCACCGCGGAAGGGCTGACCGGCGAAGCCGCGATGCAGTAGACAGATTCCTGGTCCAGCGCCAGATTTCGGAAGCGACTGTAATCGCCGGTGAAATCCTCAACGGAATCACCAGAGCGCAGCCCAAGGCGTCCGAAACCCTCCACGGTCCAGTTCGCCAGGTAGTTCTTTTCGTCAAGCGGCAACCAAGTGCAACCGCCAAGCTGCCAAGGCGCCGGAGCATGATCCGCGTCGCTGCTGGGCAGCGGCTGCAAGCCTGATCCGGTTTCGACCCACGGCTGCCAGAATCCGGCGCGATCGGTCAGGCAATACAGGCGGCCGGCATCATCGAAGCGAGGCTGTTGCAAGGACTCTTCAGACGCGTCACCCGCTACGCAGCGCGGCCGGCCGAAAGCGCCGTTGGCATCGCGCTCGGCGACCATCAAGCGGGTCGCGGTCCAGGGTTGATGCGGCCGGCTCCATTCGATCCAGGCCAACCGCCCGGCATCCGGACTCAAGGTTGGAGCCGAGTAGAAGTCTGCGCCTTCGGCCAACAGCTGACGTTTGCCGTCTGCCGGATCTATGGCCACCAGGCGATGTTGATCGCCTTGTTCTTCGACGGCGAGTACCTGCTCGTCGGCAAATTGCAGATCGCCGTAACGGCATTCCCCCATGGTCAACGCCTGCGGCATTTCACCGGCCAACGATTGCCGATACAGCTGCTGATCCGTTTCGTTGACGAAGACCACGCCATCATCGCTCAAGCAAAACGACCCGCCACCGTATTCATAGACTCGACTGCGCGCGCTGAACCCCGGCGGGGTGAGGCAATGGGCGGTGTTGTCGCGCCAATGCCAGATTCGGCAGGCGCCGTCTTCGGGGCGGTACTCATTCCAGAACAAACCCTGAGCGCCGACGCACAAGTCAGTGAAATCGACGCCGGCCGCTACGGCTTTGAGGGCGCTCAAGGGTTCAGCTTTTAACGATGAGGCGTGAGTTCCGTTCATTGCGAAATTCCAGTTGCTCGATGGTCTGGGTAGCGTGCTCGGCTTCTTCGCGGGCCTTGAGGATCACGCCGTGATGTTCCGACTTGCTGCACACCGGGTCGGCATTGCTCGCGTTACCCGTGAGCATGAAGGCCTGGCAACGGCAGCCGCCGAAGTCCTTTTCTTTCTCGTCGCAGGAGCGGCACGGCTCGGGCATCCAGTCGTAACCGCGAAAGCGGTTGAAGCCGAACGAGTCGTACCAGATGTGCTGCATGCTGTGATCGCGCACGTTCGGGAATTGCACCGGCATCTGCCGTGCGCCGTGGCACGGCAGGGCGGTGCCGTCCGGGGTCACGGTCAGGAAAATGCTGCCCCAGCCATTCATGCAGGCCTTGGGGCGTTCCTCGTAGTAGTCCGGGGTGACAAAGATCAGCTTGCACGGGTGACCTTCGGCTTCGAGTTTGGCCCGGTATTCATTGGTGATGCGCTCGGCGCGCACCAGCTGTTCCCTGGTCGGCAGCAAACCGACGCGGTTGAGTTGGGCCCAGCCGTAGAACTGGCAGGTGGCGAGCTCGACGAAGTCGGCTTCCAGGGCAATACACAGCTCAATGATGCGGTCGATCTTGTCGATGTTGTGCCGATGGGTGACGAAGTTCAGCACCATCGGATAGCCGTGGGCTTTTACCGCGCGGGCCATTTCGAGTTTCTGCGCGAAAGCTTTTTTCGAACCGGCCAACAAGTTATTCACCTGTTCATCGCTGGCCTGGAAACTGATCTGGATGTGATCGAGACCGGCCTTCTTGAAGTCGCTGATTTTCTGCTCGGTGAGGCCAATCCCCGAGGTGATCAGGTTGGTGTAGAAGCCCAGTTTTCGAGCCTCGGCGATCAGCTCGGCGAGGTCCTGACGCACCAAGGGTTCGCCGCCAGAGAAACCCAACTGCGCCGCGCCCATTTCCCGTGCCTCGCGAAACACCTTGAGCCACTGCTCGGTGCTGAGCTCTTTGCCTTGCTCGGCGAAGTCCAGCGGGTTCGAGCAGTAGGGGCATTGCAGCGGGCAGCGGTAGGTCAGCTCGGCGAGCAGCCATAGCGGCAGGCCGATCTCGGGTTTGGGCGGCAATGGCAGCGCCGCTGATTCAGGCAAGCTCGATCCAGTGCTCTGCACGGGCGACCTCCATGAATTGCTCGATGTCGTCACCGAGTTCGGGGACGCCGGGGAACTGGGCGTCCAGTTCGGCAATGATCGCCGCGACGTCACGTTTACCGTCGATCAGGCCACCAATCAGCGCGGCGCTTTCGTTGAGTTTGATCATGCCTTCCGGGTACAGCAGCACGTGGCCTTTTTGCGCCGGTTCGTACTGGAAGCGGTAGCCGGGACGCCAGCGCGGGGTCTTGCTGCGGTCGAAACTCATAAGGCGATCCCTTTATGCCAGACCCGTTGCTCAGTCACGCTGTGATAAGGCGGGCGGTTCAGTTCATAGGCCATGCTCATGGCATCGAGCATGCTCCAAAGGATGTCCAGTTTGAACTGGAGAATTTCCAGCATGCGCTGCTGGCCTTTATAGGTGGTGTAGTGCTGCAGGGTGATTGCCAGACCGTGCTCGACATCGCGCCGCGCCTGACCCAGCCGGGTGCGGAAATACTCATAACCGGCCGGATCGATCCACGGGTAATGCTGCGGCCAGCTGTCCAGGCGTGACTGGTGGATTTGCGGCGCAAACAGTTCGGTCAGCGAGCTGCTGGCGGCTTCCTGCCAATTGGCCCGGCGGGCGAAGTTGACGTAGGCATCCACCGCGAAACGCACGCCGGGCAACACCAGTTCCTGGGAACGCAGTTGGTCCGGGTCCAGGCCAACGGCTTGGCCGAGGCGCAACCAGGCTTCGATACCACCGTCCTCACCGGGCGCGCCGTCGTGGTCGAGCAGGCGTTGAATCCACTCGCGACGGACTTCACGGTCCGGGCAGTTGGCCAGAATCGCAGCGTCCTTGAGCGGGATATTCACCTGATAGTAGAAACGGTTGGCAACCCAGCCCTGGATCTGCTCGCGGGTCGCCCGGCCTTCGTACATCGCCACGTGATACGGGTGATGGATGTGGTAGTAGGCGCCCTTCGCCCGAAGCGCCTGTTCGAACTCGGCGGGAGAGAGTGGTGTGTCAGTCATTTCGGTTCTCCGGGGAATAACCGTTGGATTCTGTGGTGTCTGCTCTGGCCTCATCGCGGGCAAGCCTTGCTCCTACAGTATTGCGTCGCACGCCATTTGCGCGCTCGCCAAAGGTCTCGTAGGAGCAAGGCTTGCCTGCGATAGACCGCGTAGCGGTCTCCGTTCTTACAACTCGATACTCATGCCATCGTAGGCCACTTCAACATTGCGTCGAACCAGTTCGGCGCGCTCGACCGAGTCCTCATCGAGGATCGGGTTGGTGTTGTTGATGTGGATAAGCACTTTGCGCTGCTGTGGCAGTTGTTCCAGCACTTCGAGCATACCGCCGAGGCCGTTCTGTGCCAGATGCCCCATCTCCCGACCGGTGCGGGTGCCGACGCCGCGGCGCTGCATTTCATCGTCGTCCCACAGCGTGCCGTCCACCAGCAGGCAATCGCTGCCCGCCATGATCTCCAGCAACGGCGCATCGACCTTGCCCAGCCCTGGCGCATAGAACAACTTGCCGCCGGTACGCAGGTCTTCGACGATCAACCCGATGTTGTCGCCCGGGTGTGGGTCGAAGCGATGTGGCGAGTAGGGCGGTGCGGCGCTACGCAGCGGCAGTGGGGTAAAGCGCAGGTTCGGGCAGGCCGGGACGGTGAAGCTCTGGTCGAGCTCGATGCGGTTCCAGTTCAACCCGCCGTTCCAGTGGGTAAGCATAGTGAACAGCGGGAAGCCGGTGCTGAGGTCTTCATGGACCATGTCAGTGCACCAGACCTGATGCGGGCAGCCTTCGCGCAGGCTCAGCAGGCCGGTGGTGTGGTCGATCTGGCTGTCCATCAGGATGATTGCGCTGATGCCGGTATCACGCAGGGCGCGGCCGGGTTGCATCGGGGCGAAGTTCTGGAGCTGCGCGCGAATGTCCGGCGAGGCGTTGCACAGGACCCAGTTCACGCCGTCATCGGAAATAGCGATAGACGACTGGGTACGCGCTTCGGCCCGCAGGCTACCGTCGCGAAAACCTGCGCAGTTAACGCAGTTGCAGTTCCACTGCGGAAAACCACCGCCGGCGGCGGAACCTAGAATCTGGACAAACATGGTTGCTCCATCACTTCAACGCTGAAAATAAAAACGCCCCGGACGGGCCGAGGCGTTGTACCGCATGTTCTACCCAAGGGCAGTATCAACGGCTGGCGAAGTACATGGTGACTTCAAAGCCGATACGCAGGTCGGTGTAAGCAGGTTTGGACCAAGTCATAAAAACGTTCCTTCAGGCTCGTGAGAAAAATTCACTCTATACCTATAGCCCACCTCCCGCAGGAGATGTTCAGAGGTTTGCCGGGCTATGTTACTGAAACGTTTCTGCAAATTGGAGACATCTCTCGAAGAAAGCCCATTACAACCCCGGTAATGATCGGGCTGTCGGTTGCCAGGTGCCGTCCGGGCAGGCATTGGTGGCCAGGCATCTGCGGCCACCTGCTGCGTGAATCAGGCGCTTTGCTGCATCGAGCAACGCTGTGCGATTCAGTAGCAACACGGCCTGTTGCAGCTCAGGCAGGTAATCCGACGAATGGCCGCCCAGTTTGCCCTGCCACACTAGTTCAAAGGCTTGGGCAAACGGGATGAGATTGCCGTCGAGCTGCTCGGCCAAGGTCTGGCGCTGATTGATCAAGGACGCATCATCGAGCGTCGAGATGAGTTCAGGCAGTTGCTTCAGGAAGGCTTCGATGTGTTCGAGGATCTCTTTCACCGATGCGCTCGGCGATTGCACGCCGAATAGCAGCCCGGTCAGCCCATTGATCTGACGGACCCCACTGAACACTGCGTAACCCAATTGCAGTTCGACCCGCAGGCGCTGATAGAACGGCGTTTGGCAGAGTTGCGCGAGCAGGCGCCACGCGGCTTCGTCGGCCAGATCCTGAGTGGGCGTCGGGCAAAACAGCAATAGTGCATTTTCGTTGGCGTCACTGGGCACTTCGCTCCAGAGGCGTGGACCGGCAATGGAGGCGGGCGCGGTCATCTCACTGTCAGGAATGCCAGGCACGCGGCTCAAGGCGCGGGTGATCGCTGTTTGAACGGTCGCCGGCAGACCTGCGGCCAATCCATCCCAGCGTGCAGTGGCCCAGATCTGCTGTAGGACATCAGCACCGGCAGGCTGCGATGTCGGCTGCGAATCCTGTCCCAGGCAATGTGCTGGCAACACCTTAAGCAATTGCCGGATCGCGATCAGCGGTGCTGACGACTCGGTACTGAGCCAGGCATCGGCGGCGGGATTCATCAGACACAGCAGCGCCTGTTCGAGAATCGCCGGCATCGGCTCATGCCGTCCGCTCATTTTCAGCAACCATTGATTGCCCGTTTCGCTGAAGGACAGCTCGACGCATGCCTGACTGGCGTCATCGCACAGGCCTTGCAGGCTGCGGGCCAGTGTCGGCTGAAGATTGGCTGGCGGTGCGGAGTCGAGGCGCCAACGCAGGCAAATCGCCGCTTCGCCATTATCGTCTGCGAGACCTTGGTTGAACTGCATCGGCGAGCGCTCACGGCGACCGCGCGTGCGATCCTGGGCAAACGTGCGCAAGCCGCGATGGGCGCTGGTTTGTCCACGGATCAAACCGGCTGGTGCTGGCACTTCGGCCGAACGCAGGAACGGATTGGCGGGTGGCAGTTGCCAGACGACATCCAGGTTATCCACAGGTGTCGGGCTCATCTGCTGAACTATGGCTTTAAGCGCAATGGCACCCGAATCCGACAGTTCTGGTTCAAGCTTCTCACTGTCCAGTCGGGCAAGTGCCAAGGCGTTGCTGGTTTGACGCTTTTGCTGTTGCAGCAGGGCATATTCTTCGCGCAGCTTCGACCAGTCGGCAGCGTCGGCGAAGAAGCTCAGCCAATCACCCAGCAGCTCACGGATTATCCCGGCCTGCGTTGCGGCACTGGCTGTCAGGTTGAACTCAACCTGCAGCAGTGCTTGTCCGGCGAATTGGTACAGCGGCGCCGCCTTCAGGTTGTCGATCAATTGGCGATGGCGTAACTCGGCGAAGACGCCTCCCGGTTTCGACGTGTTCAGCCAGGTGCAGAGAAAATCCAGCGCTTCACGGGATGCGTTCGGCAAGGCTTCGAATGCAAACAGCAGGTTGAGTCTGCGTTCGTCGGCCAGTTGATAGCTGTTGTTTGCGGTTGCCATCAACGCGGGCGGGGCGCTTTGCGGTTGCTGTTTACCGACGGCGAAGGCGCTGCTCAAACGCTCGGCCAGGCTACGCAACTCATCCACAGACTGCGGACCGGCAAGGCTCAGAGTTATTTGACCGGTTTGGTAGAAACGCTGATAGAACGCGCTTAAGGCCTGTTGAAACTCAGGCTGCTGTACCGCCAGGCTGTCGCGATTGCCGGCATGGAAACCGCGCAACGGATGATCTGATGCAAGCCCATCGAACAATGCGACCTGTCGTTGCGCCTCAGTATCCTGAGACCAGGCAATGAACTCGGCTTCCAGTACTTCCCGTTCACGCAACTGATCATCCGGATTCAGGCGCGGGTGGGCGAGCATGTCGCACAAACGCTCAAGCCCTCCGGCGAAGTCCTGAGGCGGCAGTTCGAAGAAGAAGTCGGTGGTGCGCTCGCGGGTGCTGGCGTTCAGTTGCCCGCCGTGACGTTGCACGTAGGCCATCAACCCATCGTCAGCAGGAAAGCGTTCGGTGCCGAGAAAGAACAGGTGTTCAAGAAAGTGCACCAGCCCAGGCCAGGCCAGCGGCGCATCGTGACTGCCAGCAGCAACCCGTAAAGCCGCGGCGCAGCGTTTCAAACCGGGCGCATGACGAAGCGAAACCCGCAGGCCGTTGGCCAGGGTTTCGACGTGAGGGAGAAGGTGGGTCGGCGCAGGCATGAGCACTTCCGCTACTTAAGATGTGCTCATGCTAGCGAAAACATGGGATCAGCGCTTGTTCAGCTCGCCGTAGAGTTCTGGTCGACGATCGAGAAAGTAGCGATTGGCGGCACGAGAATCGACCATCAGTTGGCGATCCAGCGTACCAACGATCAGCGCTTCATCCAGGCCGGCCTGGGCGATGCGACTGCCATCCGGTGCGGCGATGCTGCTTTGACCGCAGTAGTGGATCTCGCCTTCGTGACCACAGTAATTGGCGTACGCCACGTAACATTGGTTCTCGAAGGCCCGTGAGCGCACGGTGACATCGGCGATGAAGTCGTAGGGAATCATGTTCGCCGTCGGCACCAGAATCAGCTCGGCGCCGGCCAGCGCCAGGCGCCGGGCGTTTTCCGGAAACTCCAGGTCGTAGCAGATCAAAAAGCCCAGCTTCCAGCCGTTGAGTTCCACCAATGGAAACTCATCCGGTCCAACGCTGAACATCGAATGATCGAGCTCGCCGAACAGATGAGTCTTGCGGTAGTTGGCCAGACGCTGGCCCCGGCTATCGATCAACTGCACGGCGTTATAGATCTGCCCGTCCTCGGCGCGTTCCGGATAGCCATACACAATGGCGATACCGGAGGCCTTGGCGATGCTCGCGATGTACTGCGCGCAAGTGCCGTCTTGCGCCTCGGCCAACGCGCCAACCGCTTCGGCGCCGATGTTGTAGCCGGTCAGGAACATCTCCGGGAACACCAGCAGATCGGCGCCTTTGGCCTCTGTCGCAAGCTTTTGCAGGCGCTGCAGATTGCCGGCAACGTCGAGCGGCAGCGGCGGGCATTGGTAGAGCGCTACGCGCATTTCGGAGTCCTCTTACTCGGGCAGGGCAATCGGGCCGATTTCATGGAACACATCGCCCGGGCCTGGGTTTTCAACGTGGGTCTTACCTCCGAAGTGATTCATGATGCCCCATACCGCGTTGAGCGAGGTCTGTACCGCGCCTTCGACCCAGGCCGGTGTCCACGAAACATCGTCGCCAGCGATAAAGATCCCACGCTGTTCGGCGGGCATGTCTTGTTGCATGAAGTGTGCATACATCCGCTGGTTGTAGCGATAGTGACCGGGCAGGGCGCCTTTGAATGCACCGAGGAAATGCGGGTCGGCTTCCCAGGACACAGTAATCGGGTCGCCGATGATGCGCGCAGCGATGTCGACTTTTGGATAGATCTTCTTCAGTGCATCCAACGCCAGCTTCACGCGTTTTTCGATCGGTTGCGGAAGCATTTTCAACGCGTCGCTCATCCACGAATACGACAGGCAAATCACGCCCGGCTTATCGTCGCCGTTATCGAAGAGGTAGGTGCCACGGGTCAGGCGATCGGTGAGGGTCATGCTCATCAGGTCGCGACCGGTTTCCGGGTCTTTGTCTTTCCAGAATGGCCGGTCGACCATCACGAAGGTTTTCGACGATTGCATGTAGCGGGTGCGGTCCAGGGCCATCCACATTTTTTGCGAGAACAGCGACTCTTCGCACTCGATCTGAGTGGTCAGCAACCAGCTCTGGCAGGTGGTCAGCACAGCGGCGTATTCGCGGGTATCACCCCAGTTGTCGGTCACGCTGAAGCGGCCATCGGCGGCGCGCGCGATGCGTTTGACCCCGGTGCGCGGTGCACCGTTGTGCAGCGAGCTAAGGCTGGTGCCTTCCGGCCAGTGAGCGCAGCGCTTCGGCACATGGCGCCAGATGCCCAACGGCACCTGCTCTACACCGCCGACCACCAGGTGTTGGTGATCGTCGCAGTTGGTCATGACTACGCGGAAGATTTCCAGCATCGAGTTCGGGAAGTCCGAGTCCCAGCCACCGGTGCCGAAACCGACCTGGCCAAACACTTCGCGGTGGTGGAACGACAGCTTGGCGAAGGCTTTGGAGGTGGCGACGAAGTCGTAGAAGGTCCGGTCATCCCACAGCGGAACGAGGGTGTTCCACAGCTCTTTGAGGCGCGGTACATCGCGATCGCGGATCGCTTGCTGAATTTCGCCAAAGCGTGAGCCGTCTTCCAGTGCATCGGCCCAGGCGTCAGCCACTTCCTGGAACAGTGCAGGAAGGTCGGCGAGTTTTTGTGCGTAATGGGTTTGGCCTTCCAGGTCGATGACGGTGCTGCCGGAGGCAGGGGTCAGCGGGTTAGGGAAAGGCTTGGTCTCAAGACCGAGCTTGTCGACGTAGTGATAGAACGCAGTGGACGACACCGGGAAGCGCATGCCACCCAACTCGGCGATGATCCCTTCAGCGCCTTCGAAGGCCTGGGAGCGCAAGCGGCCACCCATTTTCGAAGCTTCATAGACGACCGGCTTGAGGCCCAGTTTCATCAGCTCGTAAGCGGCCACCAGCCCCGCGATACCTGCGCCGACAATCGCCACTTCCGCGCCGTGGTTGTGCGCAGGAATACTGCCTAAGCCAGCCGGGTGCTCGATCCAGTCGTCAAAGGCGAATGGAAAGTCCGGGCCGAAAATGGTGACTGGTTTTTTACCGTCTGCAGGATGGCGATTGTTCTTGTTCATGGCTGACCTTGCTGGGGACTCGCACTCGGTGCTGAGTATAGGAAAAGACTGTCGCCATTCTAGGGAGCGTAGAGCACGTTAATAAGACGCAATGTGTCGTCGTTCTGCATATTGTTTGTGCAATATGACGAGATGATCGATCAAACTGGCTGGCCACGGTCAATTTTGCTGCTGAGGATGATCGACGTGGTGGTTTTTTCTACGCCGTCGACACTGCCGATCTGGTCGAGCAACTGGTCGAGCTGTTCCGGTGAATCGGTACGCAGCCAGGCCACGTAATCGAATTCGCCGCTGACCGCACACAACTGCTGAACCTGCGCCATGGCGCTGAGCCGACGCAGTACTTCCTTGCCGGAGCGCGGTTGCACGGTGATCCCGACATAAGCCTGCAAACCGCCATCGACCACTCGCTGCCCGAGTCGCACGCCGTAGCCGGTAATGACCCGGGCCTTTTCCAGCCGCGCCAGGCGTGACGTCACTGTCGTGCGTGCAATCCCCAATTGCCGGGCGAGCATGGCCACGCTTTCACGAGCATTGATTTGCAAGGCCGCGATCAGTTGGCGGTCGATTTCGTCGAGGACGGGAGGGCGGGTATCAGGCAAGGTCATCTCCGGCGGCACATTTCGGTGGCGAGCATGTTACCGACTGGTGAGCCGTAAAGGGCTGTGCGATGGATCGGTTTACACGCAGAACGCCTGCATGATGCAGGTCATTTGACCAAGGCCCTGACTTCTTGAATTTTTATATTGGGTATCACGCTGTCGGGGATTCTAGAGTTGCCAGAGAGGTTGTAGACAGAGAAGTTCTTGTTCATGACTTTTTTCGACATCAACTTCAATGACGGAAGAATTCGGGTGTGGAAATGTTGATCGAGTTCACACGGGGATATGCGGCTATCAGCCGTTTCATAGAACCGACCACTGGATTGTTGCAAGTCAACCCCGACCAGGATCACCTTGGTGAAACCGGCATGGTAGGCAAGTTGTAGAGCAAGATAAGCCACGGTGCGGGAGTCGAAAAAGCCATCGCTGAGATTTTTGCTAAACCCGATGCTCTTTCTTCGGTGGCCAAAAATAGAACGACTGCGTACGAGATCGTTGTTCTTTTTGAAGATCGAATCGACCCAGGATTGTTTAGCTGCCGACTTTAGCGCGTATAGCTTGCCGTGAGGTCGAATGCTGTTTCGCCGGATGAATTCCTCCCACAAGGCGACTCGCTGGCTAATCTGCATCGCGTGCGAAAATAGTTCGGGCTGCTGAGTCGGGAAGCTCATGTCCGTACAAGCGTAGAAAAACGGCTGGATCGCGGTGCCCTCGAAAAGTGCGACCGCGCCGTTCATTGTGATCATCGGAACATGAGCGAATTCTTCAATGGGAAAGTCTTTGGCGGAACTGCCGGAGGCAATGATGAAAACAGTTCCTGTTTCTATGTTGTGACACTCATTGAACCCGTTCACATAACTAAGTTTGTTATCGATCATGAAATATTTTTCGCTTGCGTTCATCAGGTGTCCGTTGGTCATGCCAATGGCATCGATTGTTTATTCTTGTCGGTGATTGGCATCGATACCGAATTTCAAGATATCTGATAGCGCGTCATTCGTCATGGGGCTTCGATGTAGCGCTGATGAGCGCTTGATATCGAATGTGGGTCAGGAAAGGGTCTCGAATACCAAGCCCGACACGCTCGTGCGACGTGGGTTTTCTATCGAGCCGACCGATGACCTGCTACTTGCGCCAGGGCGCGCGAACTCAAAAATGCACAAGACATTGCGCTGGGTATGTATGGCGTCATGCAATCGTGAACTGTAGACGTTTTTTTCGCCAAATGCATGGCGTAAATGCCATGGGCTTGGTGTCCCGGACTTCTCATGGTTACAGAAAAGCCGCGCAATGCGCGGCTTTGAGTTTGGTGGGCCCACACGGACTTGAACCGTGGACCAAAGGATTATGAGTTGCTGGGCGAGCTGATATGCCTAGAGAAAGCGTTCGTAGGCGAACGTAGGTTGGCATAGCTGGAGGCCCTGTAATACGTGGTGTTAAGCGTAATTTTGAGAAGGTTGCTCAAGCTGAATACTGTACCGTGGTTGTACTGATTTTGCAGTCTTTGAGTTTCGCAATTCGCCCCGCAGTGAATTCTTCGCCCACGATCTTCTGTAGTGCCCCCGGGCTAATTCTCTCGCAGCTCCAAACCACGTTCCATTCACAGATCGAGAAGCAAAACGCGGCTTGGCCTAAGGCATGCGTATAGTCTGACTTTAAAGGTTGGCGATTGCGGTGACCTTTCATGTGCGCTAGATCCGTGCTGTCTAGGATCAGAATTAGGCCGCGCCCGCAGAGTTGGCGAGGCTGGTCAATGTGGCATTACACATTTCCGACTGCACCTGACCTGCGTTACAGCCGCCACCCATCATTTAGCAGTGATTTTGGCGGCATCTAACCTACGTTAGGAGTTACCAGTATGTTCAAAGTAACCCCCCAATCCGCCGGCAAGGTCCAACGCTAAGATCATCGATCAACGCGCTGTTGATCGACTGTTGTCCCATATGATTTTGGGTCAGAGACGGCACCGAGAAATCGTGCCAGGGCTTCAGTCCCCCTCCGTGAACCGCCGCCGCGTCAGGAAAAGCACCACGCCCAGCGGCACGGCCAGCAGTGCTAGCAGCTCCAGGTCAAAGCCCAGCACCTGCTGCTCACCAACCTTGAAAATGCTGACCAAGCCCGTTGCCAGCAGCGCCAAACCCAGCCACTTGCGCAGCGGGTATGGTTTCAGAAACTGAACGAGGATCGCGCCCAGCACCAGAAGGACGACAGTTTGCATGATGTAGGGCATGTGCAGTTCCTCAGACCTTGATGACCAGCGTCACGACAGAGCGCTGTGGGCCAATCCCGCCATGGACCTCTCCCTCGATGCTGACCAGCACGTCACCTGCATGCAGGCTCGGCAGGGCCCCTTTGAGGTACCAGTTGACACCTGTCGTCACGACTGCACCTGAAGCCCAGCCAATGAGCGGCCCGCCCAACGCACCTACCTTCCCGGCAACGCCACCTGAGGCCGCAGCAATTCCCTTGGCGACGTTGCCGCGCATAGTGCTGATAGCATCGGCCTGCTGCCGGGTCAGGGGATTGGAAATGCAGACTGTCAGCAGGCATGGCAGGTTTCGAGCCTGCATTCGGTCGTACATATCGACGACCATGCTGTTGACTTGGTAATGGGCGCGTTTCGCTTCGCCAAAGTGCAGCTCGCGCAGGCGACCTCGGTCGCTTTCCATGAGGGTGATTTGAGACAGATTGAAGACGATCCCTTCCTCGGACCTGTACTGCGTGGTCTTCTCGAACTTCATGCGCGTATCCATTCGTGCAAAAAGACGATGATCTTCTACAAGCGGTGACTAAGATGCAAACGGTCTGTGATGTGAGGCCCCGGGGAATTTGACGTCTGCACGGGTCTCATCGCCAGCAAGCCAACTCCCCGGCAGATAGCACCTCAAACGGGTGTCATGTATCTGTGGAGATCGATGGTGAGGATGTTGAGGGGTGGGTATACCGTCCATTCACGCTCGGTATCTGATAGGGCCAGCGGTCTCTGTGGACGTTTTGTGGACACTGATAGTGAATTGAAAGGAAATGATCCATCGAGAGTGAATGTCTCAGATGCACAAAAGCCGCGCAGTGCGCGGCTTTCGAGTTTGGTGGGCCCACACGGACTTGAACCGTGGACCAAAGGATTATGAGTCCTCTGCTCTAACCAACTGAGCTATAGGCCCTCAGTAGGCCGCGGATTATAGCGATGGTTTCCCGGCTGTGCTATCCGAAAAGTCTGAAACTGCGATACGAAGAAAGGTTGCGGCGAATTCGTCGGCGGGTAGAGGCAGACTGACGATGTAGCCCTGGATCTGTTCGCAACCCTCGGAAGTCAGGAATTGCTGCTGCGCGTGGGTTTCAACGCCTTCGGCTATGATCGTGAATTGCATGCTGCGGCCCAGGGCAATAATTGCGCGGACAATGGCGGCATCGTGCGGGTCGTCCGGCAGTCCGCGGACAAAGGACTGGTCAATTTTCAGGAAATCCAGCGGCAAGCGTTTGAGGTAGCTCAACGAGGAATAACCGGTGCCGAAGTCGTCGATGGCCAACTGCACGCCCAGACGTTTGAGTTGATGCAGGACTTCAAGTGCCTCTTCGGCTTGGCTCATGATGAAGTTTTCGGTGATTTCCAGTTGCAGGAAGCCCGGTTTGAGGCGGTTGTCCTTGAGCAGTTGTTCGATGCGGACCAGCAGGTTCGGCTGGCGTAGTTGTGCTCCGGCCAGGTTGACTGATAGCGGGCCGAAACTTTCATAGCGCTGGTTCCACTCATGCATCTGCAGGCAGGCCTGTTCCAGTACCCAGTCACCGATTTGCAGGATCATGCCGTTTTCTTCGGCCAGCGGGATGAAGTGCTCGGGCGGAACATCGCCGAAAGCTGGATGCCGCCAGCGGATCAGGGCTTCGGCGCCTACCAGGCGCGGATGGTTGAGACTCACTTTGGGTTGATAGAACAGCGTCAGCTCATTGCGCTCGATTGCGCGGCGCAGTTCATGCTCCAGTGCCACGCGTTCGCTGGCTTGTGCGGTCAGGTCGCGGGTATAGCTTTCAACCCTGTTGCGACCTTTGGCTTTGGAGCGGTACATCGCGGCATCGGCGTTTTTGACCAGCGTGGCGACGTCGATGCCGTCATTGGGGTAGAGGCTTGTGCCAATGCTGGCGCTGATGAAGAACTCATGCTCGCCAGCCTGGAAGGGCGCGGTGAAGCAGTTCAGCAGCTTGTTGGCAATATGGTCGGCGTCGCTGGCTTGCTGCAGGCCCGGCAGCAGGATGATGAACTCGTCACCGCCCAACCGCGCCACGGTATCGATGTCCCGAAGTTGCTCTTTGAGCCGCACCGCGATGCCTTTGAGCAGCAGGTCGCCAACCGGATGACCCAGGCTGTCGTTGATGTGTTTGAAGCGATCGAGGTCAAGGAACAGCACTGCGCCCTGGCCACCGTTTTCTTGCTGGTTGTTGAGTGCGGTCAGCAGGCGGCTTTCAAACAGCGTCCGGTTTGGCAGCCCTGTCAATGGATCGTGGTGGGCCTGATAGTCGAGTTTGGCCTGAGCGTGCTTGAGGCTGGAGATGTCGGCAAATACCGCAACGAAGTGGGTGATGAACCGGTCTTTATTGCGCACCGCGCTGATGGTCAGCCAGCTGGGGTACAGCTCGCCATTCTTGCGCCGGTTGGAAATTTCGCCCTGCCAATGCCCTTCGGCGGTCAGTTGATGCCACATCGCCGCGTAAAAGGCGCTGTCATGCAGGCCTGAGGCGAGCAACCTTGGCGTATGGCCCAGGGCTTCGGTTTCGCTGTAGCCGGTGATCTCGGTAAACGCGCGGTTGACGGCACTGATGTGCTGTTGGGTGTCGGTGATCAATACGCCTTCTGCGGTGCTCTCGAATACCGTGGCGGCCTGTTGTAGTTTTTCCTGCATCAGATGCCGCTCGGTGATATCCCGGGCGATGGTCAGCATGCAATCGTCATCGCCAATCGGCAGCGGCCGGCTGGACATCTCGCAGAGACGGATCTGCCCATCGTTGCGGCGTATATGGCAACTGAAGTCACGCACGAAGCCGTCGCGTTTCAACAGGTCGAGCATCTGCCTGCGTTCATTCAGGTTGACCCAGATGCCGAGGTCGAAGGTCGAGCGGTCCAGCGACATTGCGCTGTTGAAGCCGGTGATGCGGCTGAAGCCTTCATTGACCTCGATCAGCAGGCCGTCGCTCACGCGTGACAGCAACAAGCCGTCAGGCGAGGCATGAAAGGCTTTGGCAAATTTCTCTTCAGAGGTTTGCAGTTGTTGTTGGGTTTCCTTGAGCTGGCTGATGTCACGCACTACCACGACCAGTGCGGGGGTGGTGTCGAGCTGGAAGGGTTCGGCGGAGATCAGGCCGGTGAACACCTGGCCATTACTGCGACGAAAGGGCATCTCCAGATTGCGGATACTGCCGGCTTGCAAGCGCTGCAAGAGCCCGGGGCCGACACCGGCGATGCCCCAGATGTTCAGCTCGGTGGCGGTCCGTCCGATCACTTCTCCGGCAGTGAGGCCGATTTGCTCTTCGAACGCCTCGTTGACCTCCAGCAGGCAACCGTCGGACAGGCGTGCAATGACCAGAATGTCCGGGCATTGCTGGAACACCGAGGCAAACTTCTGCTCGGAGAGGCGCAAGGCTTCTTCGGTTCTTTTGGCTTCGCTGATGTCGATCATCAGCCCGCGCAGTATTGGCTCGTGGCCGTGCTCTATCAGGCTGACGATGTCGCGTACCCAGAGGCAGCGTCCATCGGCAGTGATCACCCGGTAATCGAGGCTGTAATCGCGTCCGGCAAGTACTTCGTGATCACAAAATGCCTGGGAGCGCGTGAGGTCGGCGGGGTGGATGATGTTGCGCCAGAAACCCGGAATCAGCCAATGGGACAGGGGGTAACCGAGCAGGCCTTCGGCATGGGGAGATACGTAGCTGTACGTAAAATCGCTGATTCGCGCTTCCCAGGCTATTGCCGAAAGGCTCTCCACCAGGCCGCGGTAATGGTATTCGCTGGTGCGCAGCTCCTGTTCCAGGGCTACCCGGCGGGAAATTTCCGAGCTCAAGCGGCGATTGATGCGAATTACCACGACCAGAACGGTGACCAGCAGCAGTACGCCGGGCAAGCCGTACATCAGCAGGTCGGACCAGAAGGTGCGGTGGTCGAGGACATTCCCGACCCAATGCTCCTGGATGGCGCTGATTTCACCCGGGCTCATGTCCGCCAGTACTTTATCCAGAATACCGACCAGCATTTTGTCGTCTCGCGGTACGCCCATCGCCAATTGGTAGCGATACGGCGTTTCGCCGCTGACGTAGAGCCCGTCGAGTTTGAGTTGGCGAAGGCTCCAGACGCTTGAGGCCAGATCGCCGACTACCGCGTCGACCTCGTCGGTGGCCAGCGCCTGCAAGGTCGAGCTGACATTGGGCATGGGGACCAGATTGAGGTCAGGATGGTGGGTGCGCAGCAGTTCATGGGGGGCGTAGTTTTCCACGACGGCAACTTTCAGGCCGTAAAGGTCTTCCAGCTTGTGCGGCTGTGCACCTTTCACATGGGCCAGGATGACGATCGGAAAGTCCAGATAGGGCCGCGTGAACGCGAGGTAACTCTGCCGTTCGGGCGTCGACATGACTCCGGGCAAGAGGTCCAGCTTGCCCTGTTTGGCCTGTTTCAGGACTTCGGTCCAGCTTACAGGCTCAATGGGCGTGACCTTGATTGCCAGGCGATCACGCACGATGTTGATGTAGTCAGCGGCAAGGCCTTGGTATCGGCCTTGCTCGTCGCGAAATTCAAACGGTGGCCAGGAAGCGTCGACACCCAGGCGAAGTTCCGGGTGAGCCGCAAGCCAGACACGTTCTTCGTCGCTCAGAGTCAGCGCGCCAGCCGTTGTGGTCCAGGTCATCAGCAATAGCAAAAGCACGGCCGGCAGTCTGGGCATAACGGTCTCGTTATGGCTTGGGGGGGAATGTTTCGAGTGTAGACGGGCTAGACGGCGGGAGCGAAGCGAAGGGAATTTAATCTACAGAAAGCAAAACCCCCGGCAGGGCCGGGGGTTTTGTGATCACTCGTCGAGGAAGGAGCGCAAATGCTCGCTTCTCGTCGGGTGGCGCAGCTTGCGTAGCGCCTTGGCTTCGATCTGACGAATCCGCTCACGGGTAACGTCGAACTGTTTACCAACCTCCTCGAGGGTGTGGTCGGTATTCATGTCGATACCGAAGCGCATGCGCAGAACCTTGGCTTCACGGGCAGTGAGGCCGGAAAGAACTTCGCGAGTCGCTTCTTTAAGGCTCTCAACGGTAGCAACATCGATTGGCGACTGCATGGTCGAGTCTTCGATGAAGTCGCCCAGATGGGAGTCTTCGTCATCACCGATCGGGGTTTCCATGGAGATCGGCTCTTTAGCGATCTTCAATACCTTGCGGATCTTGTCCTCAGGCATTTCCATGCGTTCGCCCAGCTCTTCCGGAGTCGGTTCGCGACCCATTTCCTGCAGCATCTGACGGGAAATACGGTTGAGCTTGTTGATCGTCTCGATCATGTGCACCGGAATACGGATGGTGCGGGCCTGGTCGGCGATCGAGCGAGTGATCGCCTGACGGATCCACCAGGTGGCATAAGTCGAGAATTTGTAGCCGCGGCGGTATTCGAACTTGTCTACCGCTTTCATCAAACCGATGTTGCCTTCCTGGATCAGATCGAGGAATTGCAGGCCACGGTTGGTGTACTTCTTGGCGATCGAGATCACCAGACGCAAGTTGGCTTCGACCATCTCTTTCTTCGCGCGGCGGGCTTTGGCCTCACCGATCGACATACGACGGTTGATGTCCTTGATCTCGGCAATCTTCAGGCCGGTTTCGGCTTCAAGTGCGGTCAGCTTCTGCTGGCAGCGAACGATGTCGGCCTGCAGGCGACCAATGGCTTCAGCGTATTTGCTTTTGCCTTTGGCCAGTGCTTCGGTCCAGCTTTCGTCAACTTCGTTGCCCGGGAACTGGCGCAGGAAGTCGGCACGCGGCATGCGTGCATCACGAACGCAAAGTTGCATGATCGCGCGCTCTTGCTGACGCAGACGATCCAAGGCGCTACGTACACGCTCAACCAGGCCTTCGAATTGCTTCGGAACCAGTTTGATCGGCATGAACAGCTCAGCCAGCGCCAACATCTCGGCAATGGCCTGCTTGTTTTCACGACCGTGCTTTTTCAGCGCCTTGCGGGTGATTTCCATCTGATCGGCCACAGCGCCAAAACGCTGTGCTGCGATGACCGGATCCGGACCGCTTTCGGCTTCTTCTTCGTCGTCACTGGCTTCAGCGTCGTCGTCATCGGTGTCGTCATCCGCTTTCACGGCTTTCGGGTCGACAGGCGGCGGCACTTCTGCAGCAGGCGGCGCAATGCCGTCGTCCGGGTCGATATAACCGCTCAGGACGTCGGACAGGCGGCCACCTTCGGTGGTGACGCGAGTGTATTCGGAGAGAATGTGGTCAACCGTGCCAGGGAAGTGCGCAATTGCGCCCATCACTTCACGGATGCCCTCTTCAATACGTTTGGCGATTTCGATTTCGCCTTCACGTGTGAGGAGCTCTACGGTACCCATTTCGCGCATGTACATGCGCACTGGGTCGGTAGTGCGACCAATGTCGGTCTCAACCGCTGCCAACGCTGCCGCCGCTTCTTCTGCGGCTGCTTCGTCGGTATCGGCGTCGGCCAGCATAAGGGAATCCTTATCTGGCGCAACCTCGAATACGTTGATCCCCATGTCATTGATCATGCGGATGATGTCTTCCACCTGTTCCGGATCTGAAATATCCTCCGGCAGGTGGTCGTTGACCTCCGCGTAAGTCAGGTAACCCTGCTCACGACCAAGGGTGATCAACTCTTTGATACGAGACTGCTGTTGCGCTTTTCCGGACATAACACCCTATCCACTGAAGGTCTTGGCGGGCAAAAAACAAGCCGAGGATTATACCTTAGCTATGACCTCACGCGCCACTTGAGGTCGGGTTTGATGCGGAAACATTCCGTTTTAGTAGGTCGCGCATCTGATTTGCTATTTGATTCGCTTCCTCGGCAGTCAATCCTGGCTGCCGTGCTTTCTTGATGAGGTCGTCGAGGGTCTGCGTGTGCTGACCCGCTGATAACCTAGTAATGGTGTCTAAAAACTGTTGTTCAAGGTTGTCACCTTCAATTAACCACTCCTTTTCCGCGAGTGCTTTAAGCAGGCGTCCTTGCTCGGTTCCATGCCAGCGGGCCATTAGCTGGATAGAGTTTAGCTTAGGATTTTTTTGCACGGCCTCGATCAGGGCTATTAGCAGTTGCGCATAAGTGTTGCTTTCATTTGCGAAGTGGTCGGCGGTCTCAACTTTGCCGGCCAGTTGCGGATGATGAATTAGTGTGCGCAGCGCAATCAAGGTGGGGGCCTCGACAGCAATCGGGGTGCGGGGTGGACTCCGCTCGTCGCGTTTGCCTTTCTTGTCCCAGGGTTTGTTATCCCATTTCTTGCCGCCGCTGCCCGGTTTTTTCGGCGTCCACTCCTGCTGAGGTACATAGGCCTCTTGCGGTTGGTGGTAGTCGGAATAGTCCGGCATGGCGTCGTAATCGATGCCGGGGTCGTAGGCGGGAGGTGCATCCTGTGGCGCGCTGTGCACCAGCTGACTGACTGCCTCGCTGTTCAGGCCGGTAATTTCGGTCAGGCGCTGGCGCATCAGAGTGCGCAGGTTGGCTCCCGGGACTTTGTCGATCAGCGGCGCGGCGAGGGTGGCCATGTGGGCCTTGCCTTCGAGCGAGCGCGGATCGGACTCCTCGATCAACTGCTGAAAAAAATAGTCTGCCAATGGCTGGGCGTGTTGATTGATCCGCGCGCGAAAGGCGTCGGTGCCTTCAGAGCGGATCAGCGTGTCCGGGTCTTCGCCCTCGGGCAGGAACAGGAAGCGCGCACGCCGTCCGTCTTGCAGGCTCGTAAGCGTTGACTCCAGGGCGCGCCACGCGGCATTGCGGCCAGCCTGGTCGCCGTCGAAGCAGAACAGCACGTTGGGCACCACGCGAAACAGCCGCTTCAAGTGTTCTTCGCTGGTGGCGGTGCCGAGTGTGGCGACGGCATTGCGCAGGCCTTGCTGGGCCAGGGCGATGACGTCCATGTAGCCTTCGACGACGATGATCTCGTCGAGATTGCGGTTATTCTTGCGTGCTTCATACAGGCCGTAGAGTTCCTGGCCTTTATGAAATACCGGGGTTTCCGGTGAGTTCAGGTATTTCGGTTTGTCGTCGCCCAGTACTCGGCCGCCAAACGCGATGATGCGCCCGCGGCTGTCGCGAATCGGGAACATCACGCGGTCGCGAAAGCGATCGTAGCGTTTGCCGGTTTCGGCGTTCTCGATCAGCAGGCCGGCGTCGATCATGGCCTTTTGTTGCAGGGTGTCGCTGCTCAGATGCTTGAACAGATTGTCCCAGCCCGGAGGTGCGAAGCCGAGGCCGAAATCGCGGGCGATCTCGCCGGTCAGGCCGCGACCCTTCAAGTAGTCGACAGCTGCTTTTCGCGCCGGATGGCTTTTCAGTGCCTGGCGGTAGAAATCAGCAGCGGCGGTCAGCAGTGGGTAGAGCGGCGAGTCGGTCGGTTGTCGCGGTTTATGCGGGCGACCGCTTTCCTCGCGGGGGATTTCCATGCCGGCGGCTTTGGCCAGTTCTTCGACAGCCTGGGGAAAATCCAGGTTGTCGTGGTCCATGATGAAGCCGAGGGCGTTGCCACCAGCGCCGCAGCCAAAGCAGTAATAGAACTGTTTGTCCGGGCTGACGCTGAAGGAGGGGGTTTTTTCTTTGTGAAATGGGCAGCAGGCGGTGTAGTTCTTGCCGGCTTTTTTCATTTGCAGGCGCGAGCTGACCACATCGACGATGTCGGTGCGGTTCAGAAGGTCGTCAATAAAGCTCTGGGGAATTAGCCCGGCCATGGCGTTCTCGTCATCACTGCGCTGAAAATCTAACCCGCGCGAAAGGCGGCCTGATGCTGGTCATTATGTTGAGGCGCGGAGGATGTGCGGCTCGACCAGGTATCGTCTGCGTATTCGCTGTCGGGAAGTGTATCTGCCGAAAATCCGCTGGCGTTAGTGCTCATCGGTATTCGACTGTTTGAAAGTGTTGCGCTGAGTCCGCATTGGCCAAAGGGAGGCCTCGGATAGCTCATAAGTGGGCACGCAAAATCGTGCCTTGGGCTGATCGTCGTGAGAGGAATCAGTAAAAGGTTGTGCTCGTCAGTAGCCTTGGAAGGCTCGTCAGAAGAGACGTGCACCGCTGGCAAAAGAGCCAGGTCTGACGTGTGAAACAGGTTTGTCTCGGTCGCGTCTGCGGCTTTGACAGTGAAGCATCAAGCGATATCCGCAAATGCCATAAGCCCGGCTGAGGGCCGGGCTTGGCAGAAGCTTGCTACGAACGTCTGCGTATTAGTACAGACGAACGGCGCGGCGCTGTTCGCGCTGAACTTTCTTGGCGTGACGCTTAACAGCGGCTGCTGCTTTACGTTTACGCTCAGAAGTCGGCTTCTCGTAAAATTCGCGGCTACGAACTTCAGCCAGAACACCGGCTTTTTCGCAGGAGCGCTTGAAACGACGCAGAGCTACGTCGAAGGGTTCGTTCTCTTTAACTTTGACGGCTGGCATCCAGAGCTACCTTCATTCATTACCGGGGTCAACATCCTCGCGGCAAAAGTGCACTTGAAGACGTCGGTTTTTAAGGGTTGCGGATGTTAACCCCTCATCGCTCGGAATGCAAAGCCTCTGATCGAAAACCGCTGGTCGGGGCATCACGTGGCGACTATTATGCGCGCCTTCGAATTTAGCCTAAACAAGGCGCAAACCCATGCTAGTACTGGGATTAGAAACCTCCTGCGACGAAACCGGCGTCGCACTTTACGACAGTGAAAAAGGCCTGTTGGCCGATGCACTGTTCAGTCAGATCGACCTGCATCGCGCCTATGGTGGTGTGGTGCCGGAGCTGGCTTCGCGTGACCACGTCAAACGTATGCTGCCCTTGATTCGTCAGGTGTTGGCTGAAGCCGACTGCGTGCCGACCGAGATCGATGCCATCGCCTACACCGCGGGTCCTGGCCTGGTCGGGGCCTTGCTGGTGGGGGCGTCCTGCGCTCAGGCGCTGGCGTTTGCCTGGGGTATTCCAGCCTTGGGTGTGCACCACATGGAAGGTCACTTGCTGGCGCCGATGCTGGAGCCGCAACCGCCCGAATTTCCGTTCGTCGCTTTGTTGGTGTCCGGTGGTCATACCCAGCTGGTTCGAGTCGATGGTATCGGTCAATACGAGTTGTTGGGCGAGACGCTGGATGATGCTGCCGGTGAGGCGTTCGACAAGACGGCGAAGATGATGGGCCTCAATTACCCTGGTGGTCCGGAAATCGCACGATTGGCCGCGCAAGGCGTCGCCGGACGTTTCGTGTTCCCGCGTCCGATGTGTGATCGACCGGGTCTGGACTTCAGTTTCAGCGGCTTGAAAACCTTTGCCTTGAACACGTGGCAGCAGTGCGTCAGCGCTGGGGACGACGGCGAGCAAACACGCAGCGACATCTCGCTGGCCTTCCAGCAGGCAGTGGTGGAGACTCTGACCATCAAGTGCAAGCGTGCCCTGAAGCAGGCGGGCCTCAAGCGTCTGGTGATCGCTGGCGGCGTCAGTGCAAACAAGGCTTTGCGTGTGTCCCTGGAGAAAATGCTTGGCGACATGAAGGGCGACGTTTACTACGCACGTCCGGAGTTCTGTACCGATAACGGCGCAATGATCGCTTTTGCCGGGTGCCAGCGGTTACAGGCCGGTCAGCAGGAAAGTCTGGCGATCAGCGTGCAGGCGCGTTGGCCGATGGAGCAGTTGTCACCTGTGTAAAGACGGGTGAGTCAGGGGCGTACTCGGCAAGAGTATTTAAAAATGCCGTTCGCGCCCGGCAAACAGGTCGCGTAGATTGCCGCGATGGCGCCAGACGATCAGTGCTGTCAGTGCGCTCATCGGCAGCAATGCTCCCGGCTCCTGCCAGGCCAGCAGTGGCAGGGTCAGGGGCGTGGCGATCAGGGCGGCCAGCGAGCTGGTGCGTGTGAGGTAGAAGGTCAATAGCCACGCGCCGATTGCGAGGAGCGCTGCCGGAGGGTAAAGCCCCAGCAGCATGCCGGCAGCCGTTGCAACACCTTTGCCGCCGCGAAAGCGGAAGTACAGCGGATACAGATGGCCGATCACGGCATAGACGCCGACCCAGGCCTGTTGCTGTACCGAGAGGCCCGCAAGCCCTGCAATCAACACGGGTAGCAGGCCTTTGCAGAGGTCGCCGAGCAAGGTCAGGACGGCGAGTTTTTTGCCGGCCAGGCGTAACATGTTGGTGGCGCCGGCATTACCCGAGCCACTCATTCGCGGATCGGGGTTACCGGTCAGGCGGCTGAGCAAAATGGCAAAGGACAGAGAGCCAAGCAGGTAGGCGAGGATCGCCAGTAACCAAAACATGCTAACTATTCCGGGCGAGGACGCCCTGATTCTAACGGCGCATTGCGCCCTTGTCGTGCTGCGGAGAAGAGTGCTTGGACAGAGTGTTTATCGAGGGCCTGGAAGTCGACACGGTGATCGGTGCCTACGACTGGGAGCGCGGCATCCGTCAGTGCCTGCGTCTTGATCTGAATTTCGCCTGGGACAATCGCCCGGCAGCGGCGGGTGATGACCTGGCCCTGGCGCTCGACTACGCCAGCGTGACAGCACGTATTCAGGCGTTTGCCGAGCAGGCGCAGTACCAACTGGTTGAAACCTTTGCCGAGCGTCTGGCCGAAGTCTTGATGAGCGAATTCAAGATTACCTGGCTGCGCCTCAAGCTGACCAAGCCGGGGGCTATCCCGGCTGCAACGGGCGTGGGCGTGGAGATCGAGCGCGGATGTCGCTAACTCAGGTATTTCTCGGGCTCGGCAGCAATGTCGAGCGCGAAGTTCATTTGCAGGCGGGGCTGGAAGCGCTTGCCGGTTTTCTGGTGGATATACGCTGTTCGGCGGTGTTCGAAAGTCAGCCGGTGGGGATCAAGAGCGGGCCTTTTTTCAATTTCGTAGTGTCGGCGTTTACCGATCTGCCGTTGATGGAGCTGGACCGTCGGTTGAAGTTTATCGAGGCCGACAACGGTCGTTATGCCCCCGATCGCAAGGGCTTGCCGTTGGATATCGACGTGCTGCTGTATGGCGATCTGGTGGGTAATTTCGACGGATTGATCCTGCCTCGAACGGAAATCCTGAAAAATGCCTTTGTGCTGTGGCCGTTGTCGCTGATAGCGCCGGACAGGGTGCATCCGGGTGTAGGTAAAAGTTTTGCCTCTCTGTGGAGTGAGGCGAAGATTGATCAGGTATTGGCGCCGGTTGCGTTTGAGTGGCGCGGTGAGCAGTTGACCCCTTCGAATCTGCTGTGATCTTGATGACGCCATCGTGGGCAAGCCTTGCTCCTACAGTATTGTGTCGTACGCTATTTACGCGCTCGGCATAGGTCTCGTAGGAGCAAGGCTTGCCCGCGATGCTTTCAAGCAGACGCCGCTTCTTTGTAGGCCTTCAGAGCCTTGAGCCGTTCGCGCTTGAGCGCCTCGCCCAGCTCCGGGCCTTTGAATCCCAGCTCCAGCAATGGCTGAACCGCCACGGTGCGTGCGGCGGTCGCCGCGCCTCGCAAATAATCCGCTTGTGGATAACTTCTCTGCTCAAGGCCTTTGCGGCCGCGGGCGTCCATTTCGCAGGCGTTGATGAATTCTTCAAAGCGCTGCGGCCGTCGGTAAACGTCGAAGCTCTGCAGCAATTCCAGCAATGTCGACGGCTTCAGTTCCAGTGCGCGATGACCATGGGTATGGTATTCGCCAACCAGCAACGCCAGTTCCTGGCAGTCGCGCGGGGCCTTGAAGCGCTCGTTGACCGCTTTGATCAGCCTCAGGCCCTTGTGCTCGTGAGCGATGTGTCTGGGCCACTGGCTCTCAGGTGTCAGGCCTTTGCCCAGATCATGCAGCAGGCAGGCCCAGCGCACGGTCAGCGGCTGCTTGTGCAGGGCTGCCTGCTCGAGAACGCTCAGGGTGTGCACGCCGCTGTCGATTTCTGGGTGGTGGGCTTCGGGTTGTGGCACGCCGAACAGCGCTTCAACCTCGGGGATCAAGACGTTCAGGGCGCCACAGTCGCGCAGAACCTGGATGAATACTTGCGGCTGGTCTTCCATCAGGGCGCGGGAAATTTCTTTCCAGCTGCGCTCTGCGGTCAGCGCCTCAAGCTCACCTGATTCGCTGAGCTGACGCATCAGGTCCAGGGTCTCGGGGGCTACCGTGAAGCCGAGCCCGGCATAACGTGCGGCGAAACGGGCAACACGCAGTACACGGAGAGGATCTTCGGCGAACGCGGGGGAAACGTGGCGAAGCAGGCGCGCTTCAAGGTCACGCTGGCCGTGATACGGATCGGTCAATTGACCGTGATCGTCTTCGGCCATGGCATTGATCGTCAGGTCGCGACGAATCAGGTCTTCTTCCAGGGTGACTTCCGGACTGGCATGGAAGGTGAAGCCGCCGTAGCCGCGTCCGCTTTTGCGTTCGGTGCGGGCAAGCGCATATTCCTCGCCGCTTTTGGGGTGAAGGAATACCGGAAAATCGGCGCCTACCGGGCGATAGCCCTTGGCGAGCATTTCTTCGGTGCTGGCGCCCACCACCACCCAGTCGATGTCGGTAACAGGCTTGCCGAGCAGGCGATCACGGACCGCGCCGCCGACTTTATAAATCTGCATAAAAAACCTCCGTTAGCCCGACAGGATAACCCTTGCGTCGAACTTTCGGAGGTCCGGCTGACATCAAAGATGAATGACGGCGAGGTCCATCCGGCCGTATTCGCCCTCGCTATGCTCGCCTTTTGGCGGGACATGATGGGTTTTCATTACCTGGTCACCTTGCAGGGTTTCCAGGTGAATATCGAAGCCCCAGAGGCGGTGCAGGTGCTTGAGCACTTCCTCGGTGGAGTCTCCGAGTGGTTTGCGATCATGTTGCTGATGGCGCAGTGTCAGCGAGCGGTCGCCGCGCCGGTCGATACTGTAGATCTGTATGTTCGGTTCGCGGTTACCCAGGTTGTACTGTGCTGCCAGGGTTTCACGAATGGTCCGATAGCCTTCTTCGTCATGAATGGCTGGCACCAGCAGGTCGTCTTTCTGGTCGTCATCGAGAATGCTGAACAGTTTCAGGTCACGAATCACTTTGGGTGACAGGTACTGCAGGATGAAGCTTTCGTCCTTGAAGCTGCTCATGGCGAACTTGATGCTCGACAGCCAGTCGGTCCCGGCGATTTCGGGGAACCAGCGGTAATCCTCTTCAGTAGGGGCTTCGCACATGCGCCGAATGTCGCGGTACATGGAAAAACCCAGGGTGTAGGGGTTGATGCCGTTGTAGTAAGGGCTGTCGAACCCGGGTTGGAAGATTACGCTGGTGTGAGACGCCAGGAACTCCATCATGAAGCCGTCGGTTACCAGGCCCTCGTCGTACAAGTCGTTCATCAGGGTGTAGTGCCAGAACGTCGCCCAGCCCTCGTTCATGACCTGAGTCTGACGCTGCGGATAAAAGTACTGCGCGATCTTGCGCACGATTCGTACGATTTCCCGTTGCCATGGCTCCAGCAGCGGGGCGTGCTTTTCGATGAAGTAGAGGATGTTCTCCTGCGGTTCTGCCGGAAAGCGTGCGTTATCTTTCTCGTTGAACTTGTCTGCGCCTTTTGGAATGGTGCGCCACAGGTCGTTGATCTGCTTTTGCAGGTGTTCTTCACGATCCTTTTGCCGGCGTCGCTCTTCTTCCGCGGAAATCGGATAAGGACGTTTGTAGCGGTCGACACCGTAGTTCATCAGGGCATGACAGGAGTCGAGCAGGTCTTCCACGGCATCGATGCCATGGCGTTCTTCGCATTGCATGATGTACTGCTTGGCAAACACCAGGTAGTCAATGATCGAGCTGGCATCGGTCCAGGTGCGGAACAGGTAATTACCCTTGAAAAAGCTGTTGTGGCCGTAGCAGGCGTGAGCCACTACCAGTGCCTGCATGCAGATGGTGTTTTCTTCCATCAGGTAGGCGATGCACGGGTCCGAGTTGATCACGATCTCGTAGGCCAGTCCCATCTGGCCGCGACTGTAGGACTTCTCGGTGCTGAGGAAGTGTTTGCCATAGGACCAGTGGTGATAGCCCAGCGGCATGCCGACAGAGGCGTAGGCGTCCATCATCTGCTCGGCGGTAATCACCTCGATCTGGTTGGGGTAGGTATCCAGCGCGTAGCGGGCCGCAAGGCGGCTGATTTCCCGGTCGTAGGCCTGGATCAGCTCAAACGTCCATTCGGAGCCGGTGGATATGGGTTGGCGCTTCTGCTCTTTGGCGGTCATGTCACTAACCTGCGCTGGAAGAGTTCACGGAAAACCGGATAGATATCCCCGGCTGAAACCAGCTGTTGCTGGGCAAACGTATCGGAAAAGGCTTCACTGATACGCTCGTATTCGTACCACAGGGCCTGGTGTTCGCGGGGGGTAATCTCCACATAAGTGTAGTACTGCACAAATGGCATGATCTGGTTGATCAGGATGTCTCGGCAGATCGGCGAGTCATCGTTCCAGTTGTCACCGTCGGAAGCTTGCGCGGCGTAAATGTTCCAGTCGTTGCTCGGATACCGTTCGGCCATGATCTCCTGCATCAGTTTCAGGGCGCTGGAAACGATGGTGCCGCCGGTTTCGCGAGAGTAGAAGAACTCTTCCTCATCGACTTCCCGGGCGCTGGTGTGGTGGCGGATGAACACCACATCGATTTTCTCGTAGTTACGCTTGAGGAACAGGTACAGCAGGATGAAGAACCGTTTGGCGATGTCCTTGGTGGCTTGGGTCATGGAGCCGGAAACGTCCATCAGGCAGAACATTACCGCCTTGGAGCTGGGGTTGGGCTGCTTGATCAGCAGGTTGTACTTAAGGTCGAAGGTATCGAGAAACGGCACACGGTTGATGCGCGCGCTCAAGCGCTCGATTTCTGCCTCGATTTCCTGAATATCGCCGAAATTGTCGGGTTCTTCCTGTTTAAGTCGTGCCAGTTCCTCTTTTGCTACCCGCAGTTTCTCCCGGCTGCTGCCTGACAGTGCGATACGCCGAGCATGGGCCGAGCGCAGGGTGCGGATGATGTTGATCCGTGAAGGATTGCCTTCGTTGCTGATGCCGGCGCGCACGGTCTTGAAAGTATCAGTGCCGCTCAGGTTACGCTTGACCAGGTTCGGCAGCTCCAGGTCCTCGAACATGAACTCGAGAAATTCTTCCTGGGTGATCTGGAACACAAACTCGTCCATGCCCTCGCCGGAGTTGCCGGCCTTGCCGGGGCCTCTGCCGCCGCCACCTCCCGGTGGACGAGCAATATGCTCGCCGCTGGTGAACTCCTTGTTGCCGGGATGCACGATGGTCTGCTTGCCGCCGCGACCATGGTGAAGCACTGGCTCGTCGATATCGCGGCCAGGAATGCTGATTTGCTCACCGTGCTCCATATCGGTAATGGAACGCCGGCTGACGGCCTCTTCGACGGCCTTCTTGATGTGATCACGGTAGCGCCGCAGAAACCGCTGACGGTTTACCGTGCTCTTGTTCTTGCCATTGAGACGTCGGTCGATCACATAGCTCATGACTGCTCCTTAGAAGCTGTCTTGAGAAATCGCGAGCAAGTCTGGCGGTAATGGGCGCGGGGCAGGAGGCGCGATCTTGCGCCTCCCGTACCACCTGCGCGTTGCCTGGACTTCGCTGCCGATTTCCAAACACCTTCCTGAAACCTGTGTAACAGAATTTTATTACGCAGGCCCGGGCTAACGACAACCGGTCTGACCGGCAGCGTGTTACTGCGATTTCCTGACCCGCAGATACCACTCGGAGAGCAGTCGTACCTGTTTGTCGGTGTAGCCGCGCTCGACCATCCGTGTAACGAAGTCGTTGTGTTTCTGCTGGTCCTCTTTGCTGGCCTTGGCGTTGAAGCTGATAACCGGCAGCAGATCCTCGGTGTTCGAGAACATTTTCTTCTCGATGACCACCCGCAGCTTCTCGTAGCTGAGCCAGGTCGGATTCTTGCCGTTGTTGTTGGCACGGGCACGCAGGACGAAGTTGACGATTTCGTTGCGGAAATCCTTCGGATTGCTGATGCCCGCCGGTTTCTCGATTTTCTCCAGCTCTTCGTTGAGGGCTACGCGGTTGAGGATCTCGCCGGTTTCCGGATCGCGGTATTCCTGATCCTGAATCCAGAAGTCCGCGTAGAGCACATAGCGGTCGAAGATGTTTTGCCCGTATTCGCTGTAGGACTCCAGGTAGGCGGTCTGGATTTCCTTGCCGATGAACTCGATATAACGCGGCGCCAGGTACTCTTTCAGGAAGCGCAGATAGCGCTCGCGGGTTTCCGCCTGGAACTGTTCCTGTTCGATCTGTTGTTCCAGCACATAGAGCAGATGCACTGGGTTGGCGGCGATTTCATGCGGGTCGAAGTTGAAGACTTTCGACAGGATCTTGAAGGCAAACCGGGTCGAAAGACCGTTCATGCCTTCGTCAACGCCCGCAGTGTCGCGGTATTCCTGGATCGATTTGGCCTTCGGATCAGTGTCCTTGAGGTTTTCACCGTCATACACGCGCATTTTTGAGTAGATGTTCGAGTTTTCCGGCTCTTTGAGGCGTGAGAGCACAGTGAACTGAGCGAGCATCTTCAGCGTGTCGGGTGCGCAGTGGGCCTTGGCCAGGGAGCTGTTGAACAGCAGCTTGTCGTAGATCTTCACTTCGTCACTGACCCGCAGGCAATACGGTACTTTGACGATGTAGATCCGGTCGATGAAGGCTTCGTTGTTCTTGTTGTTGCGGAAGGTGTGCCACTCCGATTCGTTGGAGTGCGCGAGCAGGATCCCGGTGAACGGAATCGCGCCCAGGCCTTCGGTACTGTTGTAGTTGCCTTCCTGGGTGGCGGTCAGCAATGGGTGCAGCACCTTGATTGGTGCCTTGAACATTTCGACGAATTCCATCAGGCCCTGGTTGGAGCGGCAAAGTGCACCCGAGTAGCTATAGGCGTCGGCGTCGTTCTGCGGGAACTCTTCCAGTTTGCGAATATCGACCTTGCCCACCAGCGCCGAGATGTCCTGGTTGTTTTCGTCACCCGGTTCGGTCTTGGCCACGGCGATCTGGTTGAGGATCGACGGGTAGAGTTTGACCACCCGGAACTGGCTGATATCGCCACCGAATTCGGCCAGGCGTTTGGTCGCCCAAGGCGACATGATGGTGTTCAGGTAGCGCCGCGGAATGCCGAAATCCTCTTCGAGGATTGCGCCATCTTCGGTGGCGTTGAACAGCCCCAGCGGAGACTCGAACACCGGAGAGCCCTTGATGGCATAGAAGGGCACTTTTTCGATCAGCTGTTTCAGCTTCTCGGCCAGGGATGACTTACCGCCACCGACGGGGCCGAGCAGGTAGAGGATCTGTTTCTTCTCTTCCAGGCCCTGAGCTGCGTGGCGGAAGTAGGAGACGATCTGGTCGATGCATTCTTCCATCCCGTGGAAGTCTTCAAAGGCCGGATACCGACGGATCACCTTGTTGGAAAAGATGCGCGACAGTCTCGAATTGGTCGAGGTGTCGAGCAACTCCGGTTCGCCGATGGCCAGCAGTAGTCGCTCGGCGGCGGACGCGTAGGCGCTACGGTCCTTTTTGCACAGTTCGAGATACTCCTGCAGAGTGAGCTCTTCCTGCCGTGTGGACTCGAAGCGTTGTTGGAAGTGGCTAAAGATACTCATGACGTCACCTCGCTCGATACGTGGAGCCGACGTCGGATCAATCAGTGGATGCTGGCAAGCAACTGAAAGTGCAGTTGCCTTTTACCCCCCTGAACACCTTCAAAGCTATCAACCCTGAAAGCTACTTCCGATGATCCGTGCGCCGGTGTACCGGCTCTCCCCTGTTTTGGATGGCCTGAGGCTAAGGATAGTTCGGAATCCGCAAGGTAAGGGGCGTAATGCGTAGTTTTGTTATGACTACCGTTCGTCAGCCCGCGGCGGGCGTGGGCTGGAGCGTGTGAAAAAAATTATTCGGCAGTGCCTTGCGCTGTTTCCGAAGGATAAATCGTACGCCAAAGCTCGAATCCGCCGTCCATGCTGTAGACGTCGGAAAAGCCCTGGCTGACCAGATATGCCGCGGCGCCCTGGCTGGAATTACCGTGATAACAAACCACTACGGTCGGTGCGTCGAGGTCGGCGGCGGTGATGAATGCGTGCAGGGAATGATTATCCAGATGCTTCGATCCGCTGATGTGCAGTGCGGCAAAAGTTGCCGGATCGCGGACATCGACGACCACCGCGCCTTGTTCGCGCAATGCCTGGGCTTGTTCTGGGGGGATGCGTTTGAATTCGCTCATGGCGGGCTCCTGTGGCCTGACTGAAAGCGCAGCCTAGCGCTTGGCGCTGGCCGACAATAGTTCGGGGGTCGTTGGGGGGACATACGGCAAGGTGTGGCCCTGGGCATCGCATTTGCAATGCAGGCGCTCGCCGGTATCAACGTTCATCAAGGTCATCGAGCCACCCCAGACACAACCGCTGTCCAGGGCGAAGATGCCCGGTTCATTACATTTACCTTCGAGCGCGGCCCAGTGGCCGAAAATGATCTTCTTTCCGCGGGTCTTGCGTTGCTGGTGTGAGAACCAGGGGGCGTAACCGGGTAGCGCGCTATCGAGGCCTTCCTTGCTCTTGAGATCTAGCTTGCCGTCGCTGGTGCAAAAACGCATGCGAGTGAAGTAGTTGGTGATCACCCGCAGGCGGGCAGCACCTTTAAGGTCGCCGTCCCACTTAAGCGGTTCGTTGCCATACATGCCATCGAGGTAGGGCGCGATGCGGTTGTCGTCACGTAATGCTTCTTCGACTTCGGCGGCGCACTTCAAGGCTTTGCGCAGGGACCACTGCGGCGGTATACCGGCATGGACCAAGGCAATATCGCGTTGTTCGTCGTAGTGCATGAGCTTTTGCTGGCGCAGCCACTCAAGCAGGTCCTCGCGATCCGGGGCTTCGAGGATTTCACGCAGGGTGTCGGCTTTGCGCAAGCGTTCGATGTTGTAGCCGGCAGCCAGCAAGTGCAGGTCATGGTTGCCCAGTACGCACACCAGCGATTCGCGGATGCCATAGAGAAAGCGCAGGGTTTCCAGCGATTGCGGGCCGCGGTTGACCAGGTCGCCGACCAGCCACAGATGATCCGTTGCAGGGTCGAAGGCAACCCGCTTGAGCAGGCATTGCAGGGGCTCAAGGCAGCCTTGCAGGTCGCCGACGGCGTACGTCGCCATCAGTGCAGGGCTCCGGGCACCGCCAGGCGGAATGGTGCGATGATGGCGTCGAAGTGTTTACCGTCTTCAGCGAGCATTTGATAAGTCCCCTGCATGTTGCCAACGCGGGTAGTCATCACGGTGCCGCTGCTGTAGGTGTGGCTCTGGCCGACATCGATCAGCGGTTGCTGACCCACCACGCCTGCGCCGCGAACCTCTTCGACATGGCCGTCGCCATCGGTAATTACCCAGTGCCGCGAGAGCAACCTGGCCGGTAGCAGGCCGTTGTTATGTACGGTAATGGTGTAGGCAAAGGCAAAGCGGTTCTGCTCGGGTTGCGATTGTTCTGCCAGATAGCGGGTGACGACGCTGACGTCGACCTGATAGCGAGGATCGGACATGCAAGAGGCCTTAAAAGCTAAGCGGGGCGCGTAACTGATTGAGGTCAGTCTAGGCCAGGTACCGGGTAGTAAACCAGACTGGAAGGCTGGTGTCCTACCCGATAACGCTTCTGACCTGTCAGATGTCGGCAGGCTGCTCGGCGACTTGCTCGCTGAGCTTGTCAGCCAGACGGACGAAGGCCGCCAGATCGAGCTGCTCCGGGCGCAGGCTGCCATCGACGCCGGCGGCTTCGATTTCAGCATTGCTCAGCAGGGCCTTGAGGGTGTTGCGCAGGGTCTTGCGGCGCTGGTTGAAGGCTTCGCGAACGACGCGCTCCAGCAATCGATGGTCTTTGGCCGGGTGCGGCAGCACGGCGTGCGGTACCAGGCGGACGATCGCAGAGTCGACTTTTGGTGGCGGGTTGAAGGCGCTAGGGCCGACGTTGAACAAGTGTTCGACACGGCAGTGGTACTGAACCATGATCGACAGGCGACCCCAATCGCCACCGCCAGGACCTGCCGCCAGACGCTCGACCACTTCCTTTTGCAGCATGAAGTGCATGTCGCGGATGATGCCTGCGTTGTTCAGCAGGTGGAAAATCAGCGGTGTGGAGATGTTGTATGGCAGGTTGCCGACGACGCGCAGGCTGTTGGGTGCGGCATTCAAGCTGTTGAAGTCGAACTTCAGTGCATCGCCCTGGTGCAGGTTGAAATTACTCTTGCCGGCGAATTGCTGGTTGAGGATCGGGATCAGGTCCTTGTCCAGTTCAACCACGTCCAGTTGGGCTCCGCTATTGAGCAGGCCTTCGGTGAGCGCGCCTTGGCCCGGGCCGATTTCCAGCAGACGGTCATCGGGCTTGGCATGAATGGAGCGCAGGATACGGTCGATAACGCCAGCATCGTGCAGGAAGTTCTGGCCGAAACGCTTGCGCGCCCGGTGTTGGTAATGCTCGGTCATAAACGGGTCTCGGCCATCTGGTAGGCGGTTTCCAGGGCGACTTGCAGGCTGCCGGTGTCGATTTTTCCGCTGCCAGCCAGGTCCAGGGCGGTGCCGTGATCGACTGAAGTGCGGATGATCGGCAAGCCGAGGGTCACATTGACTGCCGCGCCGAAGCCTTTGTATTTCAGCACAGGCAGGCCCTGGTCGTGGTACATCGCCAGCACTGCGTCGCAGTGCTCCAGATATTTGGGGGTAAACAGAGTGTCGGCGGGCAGGGGGCCACGCAGGTCCATGCCTTCAGCGCGCAGACGCTCCAGGGTTGGTTCAATGATGTCGATTTCTTCGTGGCCCAGGTGTCCGCCTTCGCCGGCATGCGGGTTGAGTCCGCAAACGAGGATGCGTGGCCGGGCGATGCCGAACTTTTGTTGCAGGTCGGTGTGCAGAATCCGTGTAACCCGCTCCAGGCGTTCAGGGGTAATTGCATCGGCAATCTCCCGCAACGGCAGGTGCGTGGTAACCAGCGCGACTCGCAAGCCGTGTGTGGCGAGCATCATCACCACTTGAGGGGTGTGAGTCAGGTCTGCGAGGAACTCGGTGTGGCCGGAGAAGGCAATGCCCGACTCATTGATCACGCCCTTATGCACGGGGGCGGTGATCATTCCGGCGAAGTGCCCGTCCAGGCAGCCAACGCCTGCGCGGGTCAGGGTTTCCAGGACAAAGGCGGCATTGGCCTTGTCCAGCTGTCCGGCAGTAACCGGTGCGCTGAGCGGAGTATCCCAGACATACAGGCTGTTGGCCGGCGCAGGAACGTCCGGCCAGCTGTCCGGTGTTACCGGCAGCAGATCAACGACCACGCCCAGCTGCGCGGCCCGCTCAAGGAGCAGGTCGCGGCTGGTAATGGCAATCAGGGGATGTGGCTGGGCTTGCGAGGCGAGTAGCAGGCACAGGTCAGGACCTATGCCGGCCGGCTCGCCGGGTGTCAGCGCAAAACGCTTGGGGTTCACTTCGCCGCCTGGTCGACGCCAGGGAGCTTGATTTCAACGTAGGCTTCGTCACGGATCTGACGCAGCCAGGTTTGCAGCTCTTCGTCGTATTTGCGGTTACGCAGTACGGTCATGGCCTGCTGTTCACGGGCCTGGCTGGTGCTGTCGGTGGCGCGGCGGCCAAGGACTTCCAGAACGTGCCAGCCATATTGAGTCTTGAACGGCTTGGACAGCTGACCTTGTTGGGTCTTGGCCATTACTTCGCGGAATTCCGGCACCAGCGCGTTCGGGTCGATCCAGTTGAGGTCGCCGCCGTTAAGGGCAGAACCCGGGTCTTCCGAATAGCTTTTCGCCAGTTCAGCGAAGTCTTCGCCCGCAGAAATACGGGTGTAGAGCGATTGAGCCAGAGCCTTGGTTTTTTCTTCGTCGCGGATCGGGCTCGGTTTGACCAAAATATGGCGAACGTGTACTTCGTCACGCACCTGATTGCCGCCACCGCGTTTTTCCAACACTTTGAGGATGATGAAACCGCCCGGTGTACGTGCCGGTTGGGTGACATCGCCCACTGACATGGCGCTCAGCTCGCGGTCAAACGGAGGTGGCAGTTGAGCGGCTTTACGCCAGCCCATGTCGCCACCTTCCAGTGCGTTGTCGCTTGCCGATTTGGCGATCGCCAGTTGAGAGAAATCAGCACCCTGCTTGAGTTGCTGATAGATCTCCATAGCCTGGCGCGCAGCGTTCTGAATCGCTTCCGAATTGGCGCTTTCCGGTGTCGGGATCAGGATGTTGGCCAGGTGCAGTTCTTCAGAGAGTTGCACTTTGCCCAGGTCGGAGGCGAGGAAGTTTTTCACTTCCTGCTCGGATACCTGAATCCGTTCGGCCACACGACGCTGACGAACACGGCTGATGATCATCTCGCGACGGATCTGGTCACGAGCGTCGTCGTAAGACAGGCCGTCGTGAGTCAGTGCCGCACGGAACTGATCCACCGTCATGTTGTTGCGCTGGGCAATGGTGCCGACAGCCTGGTTCAGTTCTTCATCGCTAATGCGGATGCCGGAACGCTCGCCGATCTGCAACTGCAGGTTTTCGACGATCAGGCGTTCGAGCACCTGCTGTTCCAGCACGCTGGTTGGTGGTGTGCCGCCACCGCGCTTGGCGATGGTTTGCTGAACTTCATGAACCCGCTGGTCCAACTGACTCTGCATGACCACGTCGTTGTCGACGATAGCCACCACTTTGTCGATGGACTGTACCGCGGCGTTAGCCGCGGTACCCAGGAACAACGCGCCCAGCAGCAGCGGGCGCAGACAATCAGAAAGCTTGGTCTTCACGTTCACGATAACCTTGAATGCCTTTGTCGAGGAAGCTCTCTACCTTGGTGCCAGTAACGCCACCGAGACCTTTCAGGACAATTTGGAGGAAGACGCCATGGTCGCCTTTTTCGTTTTGCGGGGCTTCTTGACTGAACTCGTCATATGACACCCAGTAACGGTTGATCAGGCGCAGTTTCCAGCAGCAGTTGTCGTACTCGAAACCACCGAAGGCTTCCAGGGTGCGGTTGCGGTTGTAGTCGTACTGCCAGCGGCTGATGGCATTCCATTGCGGCACGACTGGCCAGATAACCGAGAAGTCGTGCTGTTTGATCTTGTAGTAATCCTTCACGAAACCAGGCGTGCCAGGGGTGCCATAGTCACCGCCACCCACAGTCCACTTACCAGTGGTCTGGTCATAGCGGACCTGGTCATTGCGATAGCGATAACCGGCGTTGATGACTTTGTTCGGATTGTCTTCCGGCTGGTAGTGGAACATCGCGCTACCCGAGCGAGGTTTGCGGCTGTCCGGGTCCCAGTTGTAGTCGGCCGTGGTCCGCCAATCGCGGTTCCAGCGATATTCGTATTCCAGAGCGTACGGCGAGACGTTGGAGTGCGCATCGGCACGGGTTTTTGCATCGATGCCCGGCAACTGAACTTCGCGGTCCTTGAAGTACATGGCCTGGCCAACGCTGATGCGTTGACGTTCGAAACCGTTGTCTTCGATCCAGCGGTTGGTCACGCCCAGCGACAGTTTGTTCTCGTCACCGATGCGGTCGGAACCGGTGAAACGGTTGTCGCGAAACAGCGAGGCGTAGTTGAACGTGCTTTCGCTGGTGTCGAATACCGGGATGTCAGACTGGTCTTTCTCGGGTACATAAAGATAGTACAGGCGAGGTTCCAGGGTCTGGCGATAGTTCTTGCCGAACCATTGGGTGTTACGGTCGAAGTACAGGCCGCTGTCGATGCTCGCGATAGGCACGCCGCGGTTCTGATTGCGGCTGTAGGTGCCGTTCAGGCGATCTGCATCCGCGCTTTGCGCAGCGATCTGGCTTTTACCGGTACCGTCGAGGTCCAGGTCATACTGGGTGTACTGATACTTGAGCGACGGTTTCAGGAAGCCGTAGGTCCAATTCATCGGCAGGCTGACTGCTGGCGCGAGGTTCAGACGATCACCGGTAGCACGTGCCAGACCTTGGACGTTGGTATCCAGGAAAGGTGACTGGAGACCATTTTCGTCAGAGAAGTTGCCGGTTCTCAGGTTCCGGTCAAACCGCACCAACTCGGTGTTGTAGGTCATGTCCAGGCCGCCAGGATGTTGCGGCAGGTAACCATTGAAGGTGATCTGCGGCAGGCGGTTGTACGGCGTAATGTTGGCGATCGTTGCCAGCTGATATGCCTGAGCATTCACGCGGGCGGTATAGGTATCGCCACGGTAGGTGACCGCACCTTGCTGATTCACGAAGTCGCGGCTTTGAACGCCTATCTGATCGGATTGCAGATCCTGGAAGTAATACGGGTCACTGATTTTGGTGTAGTCGACCTCGGTCATTACCCGCGAATCCAGCCCGCCTTTGTGCTGCCAGTTGAGCATGTAGCGGGTTTTTTCGTAGTCGGACTGCAACTTGCGTTCAGTGTCATCATCGTTGAGGTACGCGGCGCCGAACTGACCTTCGCTGGACTTGGTCAGGTAGCGGAACTCACCTTCCATCAACAGGCCGCGCTTGCTCATATAGCGCGGGTACACCGTGGCATCGTAGTTCGGTGCCAGGTTGAAGTAGTACGGTGTGACCAGCATAAAGCCGGTTTTGGTGCTGGTGCTGAAGCTTGGCGGCAGGAAGCCGGACTGGCGACGGTTATCTATCGGGAAATAGATATACGGGGTGTAGAACACCGGAATGTCCTTGACCCGCAGTGTCACGTTGGTCCCGGTACCGAAACCGGTCGCCGGGTTCAAGGTGATGTTGTTGCCCTTGAGCTGCCAGGCGTTGCTGTTCGGTTCGCACGTGGTGTACGTACCATCCTTGAGGCGGATGATCGCGTTCTCGGCGCGTTTCGCATACAGCGCGCTGCCGCGAACACGGGATTTGTGCATCACGTATTCGGCGTTGTCGACTTGGGCTTCACCGGTATCGAGCTGTACGTCAGCGTGGTCGCCGACGATCAGGGCTCCGTTATCGCGCAGGCGAACGTTACCGCTCAGCTCGCCACGGTTTTCGGCTTGATGGAGGCTGGCCTCATCGGCCTCGACCTGCATGCTGCCCTGGCGCATGACCACGTCACCGGCGAGGGTCGCCACCTGTTCTTCCTGCTGGTAGCGGGAGGCTTTGGCGCCGATAAACGTCGGGGCGTCACTTTTATTCGTCGTGTCATTCATGCCAGGACGAATTGGTTCGATATAGGAACCAGAGCAATAAGGACCTGTTTCGGCCAATTGGGCAGCGGTGAGCTTCTCACGCGGGACCCAGTCGAGGTGACTGTAGTCGGCGCTGCGAGACTTCAGGGCGCGGCCCTTGGCTTCGGTGACCAGCACAGGCTTGTTGGCGGTTTCGCCACCTGCAGTGCTGCTCTCGGCTGTTGACTCGTTGCCCGAACTGACCGCGCTGCCCTCATGTACAGGGCGCGGTGGTAATTGGGCTGCGTTGGCTTTTGGCGCGCAGTCCCAGGCACCCGAAGCAGAGACTGAGCAGTCATACTGTTCCGCGGCGACCACGAACGAAGTGGCTAGAGGTTGCAGGGCCAGCAAACTGCCGGTAACCAACAACGGAAATTTTTTACGAAACGCGGGGGATTTCAATGCCATCTTATTAGTCCGGGCTTCCTGCGTGCCATCTGCCCGCGGTGTGGGCCGCACGCCTCTCGATGGTCTGAAAAAGATGCTGGATAATAAAGCATGACCCGCTTGACGGCTAGCGCCGTCGGAGACCCTTGTAATGCCTGACCAAGATGTACGCTTGCAACACCTGAAAGTTTGGCTCGATGAGCAATTGGCAACGCTGTTTGCCACACAAGGTTGGGGCGCCGTCCCCTCGGCCACATTGACCGCGGCCAGCAGCGACGCGAGTTTCCGCCGTTACTTCCGTTGGGAAGGTGATGGTAGAAGCTTCGTCGTGATGGATGCTCCACCGCCCCAGGAAAACTGCAAACCCTTCGTGGATATCGCCTTTTTACTGGCGAAATCCGGAATTAACGTGCCAAAAATCTATGCACAAGACCTTGAGCGCGGTTTTCTTTTGCTCAATGACCTGGGCAACAAGACCTATCTGGACGTGATCGACAACGAAAATGCCGACGATTTGTTCAAGGATGCCTTGCAAGCGTTGCTGGCTTTTCAGCAGTTGCCGATGGATGCGCCACTGCCCAGCTATGACGTGGCACTGTTGCGCCGCGAGCTGGAACTGTTCCCCGAGTGGTACGTGAAGCGCGAGCTGGGCATCGAGTTCGATCCGGCGCAGCAAATGCTCTGGCAACAAGTCAGCGATAAGCTGATCGACAGTGCCCTGGCTCAGCCCAAAGTGCTGGTCCATCGCGACTACATGCCACGCAACCTGATGCTCAGCGAGCCTAACCCCGGCGTGCTGGATTTCCAGGACGCGGTGTACGGGCCGGTGACTTATGACGTGACGTGCCTGTTCAAGGACGCCTTCCTCAGCTGGCCCGAGGAGCGTGTGCGTGCTTGGCTGGCGAACTACTGGCAGCAAGCGGGGGCTCTCGGTATTCCGGTTCAGCCTGATTTCGAAGACTTCCTGCGCGCCAGCGACCTGATGGGTGTGCAGCGTCACCTGAAGGTGATCGGCATTTTCGCCCGCATCTGCCATCGCGACGGCAAGCCGCGCTACCTCGGCGACGTGCCACGCTTCTTTGCTTATATAGAGGCAGTGATCGCCCGTCGCCCTGAACTGGTGGAACTGGATGTGTTGCTGGCCAGTCTGCGCCAGTCGGTCGGAGTGACTGCATGAAGGCAATGATTCTGGCGGCCGGTAAAGGCGAGCGCATGCGCCCACTGACCCTGACCACACCCAAGCCGCTGGTGCGCGTTGGCGGGGTGCCGCTGATCGAGTACCACTTGCGAGCGCTGGCGGCGGCAGGTTTCAGCGAGGTGGTGATCAATCACGCCTGGCTGGGACAGCAGATCGAAGATTACCTGGGCGATGGATCGCGCTATGGCCTGAGCATCCAGTACTCGCCGGAAGGTGAACCGCTGGAGACGGGCGGCGGGATCTTCCGTGCCTTGCCGCTCCTCGGTGATGAGGCCTTTGTGGTGGTCAACGGTGATATCTGGACCGATTACGACTTCACGGCATTGCGTCAGCCGATGGTGGGCCTGGCCCATCTGGTACTGGTCGACAACCCGGACCATCACCCGAGCGGCGATTTCAGTCTGGTCGATGGTCAAGTGCGGGACGGCCAGCCAGGTACGCAAACGCTCACCTACAGTGGCATCGCGGTGCTGCATCCGAAGCTCTTCGCGGCGTGCGTGGACGGCGCCTTCAAACTGGCTCCGTTGTTGCGCGACGCCATGGCGCAAGGGCAGGTGAGTGGCGAGCAACTGCGTGGGCACTGGATCGATGTCGGCACGCATGAGCGTCTGGCGCAGGTCGAACACTTGATAGAAGCGAGCTACTGATATGTTGTGGCCAGGGACTCTGATCGGAGCCGGAGCGGGCTTTGCGATAGCCAGCATTCCGGGGGCCATACTCGGTGCATTGTTGGGGCAGGCGCTGGATCGGCGCTTGCAGGTGCAAAGCCTCGGGCAGTTGCGTGAGCGACTCGGCGGTCGGCCGATGTTGCGTAACGATGAATTACTGTTTGTATTGCTGGGACGCCTGGCCAAGAGCGATGGCCGGGTGGTGGATGGTCATATCCACCAGGCGCGTCAGGAAATGCGCTCGCTGGACATGAGCGAATCGGCGCAGAAACGTGCAATCGCGGCGTTCAATCGTGGCAAGTCGGGGCATGATCACTTGCGCAGCTACCTGCGCCGTTTAAGCGCGCAGCCGCATGCCGCCGAAGGTGTGTTGCGCGCCTGTTGGCGGATGGTCTGGGCCGACGGGCGTGCCGGAAGCGCGGAGTTTGAGCTGATTTTGCAGTGGGGCAAGTGGCTGGGCTGGACGCCGGAGCAGGTGCATGCCCTGGCCAGTGATTACGAGCCGCACAAAAAAACACTGGTAAACAGTGCCGCGGCTTATCAGGAGGCGCTGCGGGTGCTCGGGGTGTCAGCCACCAGTGAGCCGTCGCAAATCAAGCGTGCGTATCGACGTTTGCTCAGTCGCCATCACCCGGACAAGATTGCCGGCACGGGGGCGACTCCTTCCCAGGTGCGCGAAGCGACTGACAAAACCCGAGAGTTGCACAACGCCTATAAGTTGATACGCGAGCGGCGGGATTTTCGTTAACGGCTAATGGAGGGAAAACCCTGTGGCGAGGGAGCTTGCTCCCGCTGGGGTGCGAAGCGGCCCCAAAACGACCACCGCATTCCGTCAGGGATACCCAATGCGCAGAGTTTGCGACGGCTGCGCAGTCGAGCGGGAGCAAGCTCCTTCGCCACAGTTATAGGTCAGACGATAAATCTGTATCCGCCGATCAACTCCCGGTGTTCTGCGGATTCAACCAGCCGCGCACACGGCGGAACAATTGTTCCTGCTCGGCAGCGCTGTTACCTGGCAAAGTCTTGAGCGCCAGCTGATTGAACGTCGAGGCCTTCAGGCGTTTGCTGGCCTGCAAACGCTCCAGAGCAGCGCTCTGCACCAGTGCCTTGTCCTTGTAGTAGATGTCAAAGGTCGCCAGCTTCAAGGTGGTGGTCAACTCCGCCAGCCCGGGTTTCACTGTCACGGGTGTCTGCGCGGCGACCATCACGAATTTCGCGACTTGCGACGGTTGTTTTTCGCTCAGGTAGCGCGCGGCCCAATAAGCCCCTGTACCGTGACCGAGCAAGACGATGCTGCGAGCATTTTGTTGTTCGGCGAACGCAATGGCTGCGTCGATCCGTGCGTAGATCCGCTCGGCGTCAGCCTTGGCTTGCTCTTCGCTGGTCTCGGCAACTGCGCGATCGGCGATATCTCCTTCACCGCCGGCCACTTGCTCGATGGGGGCCGCGGTGCTGGCGTCTTTGCTGCCGGTCTCGGGTTTGGCAGGCGCGGGTGCGACGTTGACGACGCGCGCTTGCGGGGCATTGCTTTGCAGGTCTGGCAGAGTAAGACTCAGACTGCCCCAGTCGGCATCCGGTAGTTTTTGCCGCAAGGGACTGATCGCTTGAGGCCAATCAGCGGTTTCTCCAGCGCCGGGGATGATAATCACCGCACCTTTTGGGGTGCTGGTATTGGCCGGTTTCCACAGCGCGAGAAAGCTGTCACTGCCGGCCTGCAACGACTGTTGCTCTTGCGTGGGAACCGTTCGTTCGAGAGCGACGGCTTCTTCCTGGCTACGCTCTGGCAGAGGCTGGCGTTCGGCCGGTTTTGCTTCGGCGGGTTTTTCCGCGGTAGCGGATGCCGGGGCGGCAGCCTGAGCTGAAAAGGCACAAGGCAGGATCAGCGACAGGCACAATGCTGGCAGTGCCAAGCGGTAGACAGGGGGCATCGGATATTCCAGGCCAGAAGTAATCCCGGCAGCCTAATGGGTTGGTCAGTATTTGTCAGTGTGTGAGACTTCGGATGATGCGTTTTCGCTGCCTGTTGGTTATCGGCTGTTGCTGGCTTCCCTTGATGGCATGGGCGGCACCGGCGTTGCCTGCGCATGGTGCGCCGTTGAGCGTCGAGCAGCACCAGTGGCTCGCTGAGCACAGCGAACTGCGCGTGGGTGTGGTACTGCAAGCACCTTTTGCACAGTACGACCGGCGCTTGCAGCGGTTGTCTGGAGCCAATATCGAATTGATGCAGTGGCTGGCCCGTTCGCTGAATATCGAGTTCTCGTGGCGCCACTTTCCTGATGTCGCGCAGCTGGAAGAAGCCGTGCGCGAAGGTGAAGTCGACCTCGCGCCGGGTATGACCCAAACCCCCGCCGGCTTGCGTCTATGGCAATTCAGCGACCCGTACATGCGTGTGCCGCAACTGGTGGTTGGCGAACAGAAGGGCGCCGGTGCCATCGAATTGGAAAAAATCGACAGCCTTTCGCGGGTCGCTGTACGCATGCCTGGTGCGATTGCCGACTATCTACGCAACACTTACGGCAATCTCAACTTGCAAGGTGTGCCGACGGAGCGTGAGGCACTGCAACTGCTGCTGGCTCAACAGGCCCGCTACGCTGTCGTTGATGAAGCCCAACTCAGCCGTTTGTCGATCGAACCCGAATTCTCCGGGTTGGTGGTGGTCGGCGATATTGGCCTGCCGCAATTGCTACGGGTGGCGACCCGCCGCGACTGGCCGGAGTTGGCCGGCATCGTCGAAAGCGCCTTGCATGCGATTCCCGCCAAGGATCTTGAGCAGTTGCACGCGAGCTGGCTGCAACCCAAATACCCGCGCCTGACCGAGTCGCCGGGGTTCTGGCAAAACCTTTGCCTGTTGTTGGCTGTGTTGTTCCTCAGCAGCATGGCCATCGTGCTGTGGCAGCGCCGTCAGCAACATACCCTTGAGCAGCGTTTACTGGCGGCCCGCGAAGACATTGCCCTGCGCGAGGCCAGCGAAGAAGCGTTGCGCCTGACGCAGTTTTCGATTGATCAAAGCACGGTCGGGATCCTCTGGGTCAATTGGGACAGTCATGTGCGTTACGCCAACCGTGCGGCGGAGGCGATGCTCGGTTATGCACCGGGTGGCGTCATTGATCGGCCACTGATCGACTTCGAGCCCGGGTTGCACATGGACCGTTGGTTGAGACTGTGGAAGAGTGCCCGGGCCAGCGAAGACGCGCCACAAAGTTTCGAAACCAACTGCGTGCGCGCCGATGGCAGCATTTTGCCGGCCGACGTGTCGTTGAGTTTTCTGCGGTTTCGCGACAGCGAGTATCTGGTCGTTTACCTCAACGACGTTACCGAGCGCCGTCGGGCGTTGGCTGCCTTGCAGGAAAGCGAAGCCCGGTTGCAGGGGATTGCCGCCAACGTGCCGGGCCTGGTCTTTCGCCTGGAACGGGCGCCGGTGACCGGGCAAATCGACTTTGCCTACATCAGCGAGGGCAGCGAGAGCCTGGTGGGCTATTCACCGGCAACTTTGAGCCGTCGCGACATGGGCCTGCGCAGTCTGGTACATCCGGATGACAAGGCGAGTTATCACCAGACCCAGGATTACGCATTGGACACCGACAGTGACTGGTCGTGGCAAGGCCGGATTCTCACTCGCCAGGGCGAGGAGCGCTGGGCCGAGATCAAGGCCATCACGCGCCGGCTCGACGATGGCGCATTCGTCTGGGACGGGATTGTCTGGGACATCAGCGAGAGCAAACGCATCGAGCTGGAACTGGCCAGCTCCCGCGAGCAATTGCGTGAACTGTCTGCGCACCTGGAAAGCGTGCGGGAAGAGGAAAAGGCCCGGATTGCCCGTGAAGTCCACGATGAGTTGGGTCAGATGCTGACGGTGCTGAAGCTGGAAACCTCGATGTGCGAATTGGCCTACGCCGAACTCGATCCGGGCTTGAGTGAGCGTCTCAACAGCATGAAACGCCTGATCGCCCAACTGTTCCAGCTGGTACGGGACGTGGCCACGGCCTTGCGCCCGCCGATTCTCGATGCCGGGATCGCGTCTGCCATCGAGTGGCAGGCCCGGCGTTTCGAAGCGCGCACGCAGATCCCGTGTCTGGTGCAAGTGCCGGATAACCTGCCGACCCTCAGCGATGCCAAGGCGATCGGTCTGTTCCGGATTCTTCAGGAGGCGCTGACCAATGTCATGCGCCATGCGCAGGCGCATACTGTTGAACTGACACTGGTGCAGGAAGGCGACGAGTTGTGCCTGACGGTCAGCGATGATGGCGTAGGCTTTGTCGCCCCCGAAGGCAGGCCGACTTCCTTCGGGGTGGTCGGCATGCGTGAGCGGGTGCTGATCATGGGCGGCCAGTTGTCGCTGGAGAGTGAGCCGGGCGAGGGCACGACCCTGTGCGTATGTGTGCCGCTGGATTGATGAAAGATCGGGGCGTCCCTCTGTAGGAGTTGCCGCAGGCTGCGATCTTTAACGGCGCTCAACCCATCAATGAGGAGAAAAGCGTGATCCGTGTACTGGTAGCCGAAGACCACACCATCGTCCGTGAAGGCATCAAACAGTTGATCGGCCTCGCCAAGGATTTGCTGGTGGTGGGGGAGGCGAGCAATGGCGAGCAACTGCTCGAGACCTTGCGCCACATTCCCTGCGAGGTGGTGTTGCTGGATATCTCCATGCCCGGGGTTAACGGGCTGGAGGCGATTCCGCGGATTCGCGCACTGAACAATCCGCCGGCGATCCTGGTGCTGTCGATGCACGACGAGGCGCAAATGGCGGCTCGTGCACTGAAGGTCGGCGCTGCCGGTTATGCCACCAAGGACAGCGATCCGGCGTTGCTGCTGACGGCGATTCGCAAGGTCGCGGCAGGCGGGCGTTACATCGATCCGGAGCTGGCAGACCGAATGGTTTTCGAGGTCGGCCTGACGGATTCGCGGCCGCTGCATTCATTGCTCTCGGAGCGCGAGTTTTCGGTGTTCGAGCGCTTGGCCCAGGGTGCCAACGTCAATGAGATCGCCCAGCAACTGGCGTTGAGCAGCAAAACCATCAGCACCCACAAGGCGCGGCTGATGCAGAAACTCAACATCACCTCCCTCGCCGAACTGGTGAAGTACGCGATGGAGCACAAGCTCCTCTGACACCACCCCTGATCTGCGTCCACCACACACTCGTAGCAGCTGGCGAAGCCTGCGTTCGGCGGCGAAGCCGTCGCAAATTCTGCAACCGCTTTCTTTCAGGCAGATCGCGTTAACCGGATTACGACTGCTGCGCAGCCGAACGCAGGCTTCGCCAGCTGCTACAGGAACGTGTTGGCATGTCCATTTGCGACATGATGAAAAGCCCGACCCCAGCGGCTTTTGTGGCTTGCAGCCTGATGCTGGCCACTATCGTTTATCGACATACCCAATCCCGCCATCCTTGTAGGGCAATCCCTACACCCAACCTTCCATCCGGCTGAGGCGATTCTCTCCTGCACCCCGATTTGCGCGGTCTGCAGGCTCCACTAGGCTTAGTCCTCAGCAGTCCTACATATAAAGAATACAAAGGTGCAGGTATGAGCGAGGTCGATTCAAGCGCTGGAGCGAATGATGTTCTGGTCAGCTTTCGTGGAGTGCAAAAGAGCTACGACGGCGAGAACCTGATCGTCAAAGACCTCAACCTGGAGATTCGCAAAGGCGAATTCCTCACCTTGCTCGGGCCGTCCGGCTCCGGCAAGACCACCAGTCTGATGATGCTCGCCGGTTTCGAAACGCCGACTGCCGGCGAAATCTTGCTGGCCGGACGTGCGATCAACAACGTGCCGCCGCACAAGCGCGACATCGGCATGGTGTTCCAGAACTATGCATTGTTCCCGCACATGACCGTGGCCGAGAACCTCGCGTTCCCGCTGACTGTTCGTGGCCTGAACAAAAGCGACGTCAGTGACCGGGTCAAGCGCGTGCTGAGCATGGTTCAGCTCGATGCGTTCGCCCAGCGTTATCCGGCGCAACTTTCCGGTGGTCAGCAACAGCGTGTGGCCTTGGCCCGGGCGCTGGTGTTCGAGCCGCAACTGGTGCTGATGGACGAACCGCTGGGTGCACTGGATAAACAGCTGCGTGAACACATGCAGATGGAGATCAAGCACCTGCACCAGCGCCTCGGCGTGACCGTGGTCTACGTGACCCACGACCAGGGTGAAGCCCTGACCATGTCCGATCGCGTGGCGGTCTTCCATCAAGGCGAAATCCAGCAGATCGCGCCACCGCGCGAACTCTATGAAAAGCCGAAAAATACCTTCGTCGCCAACTTTATCGGCGAAAACAACCGTCTCAACGGCCGTTTGCACAGCCACACCGGCGACCGCTGCGTGGTTGAGTTGGGGCGTGGTGAAAAGGTCGAGGCGCTGGCGGTGAATGTCGGCAAGACCGGCGAGCCAGTGACGCTGTCCATTCGTCCGGAGCGCGTGAGCCTTAACGGTTCCAGCGAATCGTGCGTCAACCGCTTCTCGGGAAGGGTGGCGGAATTCATCTATCTGGGCGACCACGTCCGTGTTCGCCTGGAAGTCTGCGGCAAGACCGACTTCTTCGTGAAACAGCCGATCGCCGAGCTCGATCCGGCGCTGGCGGTCGGAGACGTGGTACCGCTTGGCTGGCAGGTCGAACACGTTCGCGCGCTCGACCCACTTCTAGAGGCGAACTGATCGCCCCCGCTTCACCAACACCAACCCGCACGTGGAGAGAACAATAAATGTTGAGATCCCTGAAACTCACAGCACTGGCACTTGGCATGATGGGCGCGGCCCATGCAATGGCCGGCCCCGACCTGACCGTGGTGTCGTTTGGCGGCGCGAACAAGGCGGCGCAGGTCAAGGCCTTCTACGCACCGTGGGAAGCCGCGGGCAACGGCAAGATTGTCGCCGGTGAATACAACGGTGAGATGGCCAAGGTCAAAGCCATGGTCGACACCAAGAGCGTGTCCTGGGATCTGGTAGAGGTTGAATCGCCAGAACTGTCCCGTGGTTGTGACGAAGACATGTTCGAGCCGCTTGACCCGGCACTGTTCGGCAAGTCCGAAGACTACGTGAAGGGTGCCATCCAGCCATGCGGCGTGGGTTTCTTCGTGTGGTCGACCGTGTTGGCCTACAACGCCGACAAACTGGCAAGCGCTCCGACCAGTTGGGTGGATTTCTGGGACACCAAGAAATTCCCGGGCAAACGCGGCCTGCGTAAAGGCGCCAAGTACACCCTGGAATTCGCCTTGATGGCCGATGGCGTTGCGCCGAAAGATGTCTACAAAGTGCTGGCCAGCAAGGACGGTCAGGACCGCGCCTTCAAGAAACTCGATGAGCTCAAGCCAAGCATTCAATGGTGGGAAGCCGGCGCTCAGCCGCCGCAGTACCTGGCTTCCGGCGACGTGGTCATGAGCTCGGCCTACAACGGCCGGATCGCTGCCGTGCAGAAAGAAAGCAACCTGAAAGTGGTATGGAACGGCGGCATCTACGACTTCGACGCCTGGGCGATTCCAAAAGGCCTGGATAAAACCCGTGCCGCCGCCGCGAAGAAATTCATCGCGTACTCGGTCATGCCGCAACAGCAGAAAACCTACTCGGAAAACATCGCCTACGGCCCGGCCAATACCCAAGCCGTACCGCTGTTGTCCAAAGAGATTCTGAAAGACATGCCGACCACCCCGGAAAACATCGCCAACCAGGTGCAGATCGACGTCAGCTTCTGGGCTGACAACGGTGAGCAACTGGAACAGCGCTTCAACTCGTGGGCTGCGAAGTAAGCAGAGGGCTCGCCCTCCTGTGAGGGCGGGCTTTGTGGCGAGGGAGCTTGCTCCCGCTTGAGTGCGCAGCACTCACAAAATTGGTAGTTGTTAACAGAATTTTGGGGCCGCTTCGCAGCCCGGCGCGAGCAAGCTCGCTCGCCACAAAAGCTCGCTCCCACATTAACGATTGATCGAAGAATTTCGGAGTTCGCCATGGCCATCGCCGTTCCCCTGAACGAGGGCACCAATCGCACCTTGAAGCAGCGCCTTGCGCATGCCGAACGGGTCAACCGCTGGAAGGCCCAGGCCCTGATCGCGCCGTTGGTGCTGTTTCTGTTGTTGGTGTTTCTGGTGCCGATCGTGGCGCTGCTCTACAAAAGTGTCAGTAACCCGGAAGTGGTCGGCGGGATGCCGCGCACCGTGGCTGCCATTGCGACCTGGGATGGCCGAGGCTTGCCGGCAGATCCGGTCTTCAAGGCTGCCAGCGAAGACCTTCTTGAGGCCCGCAAAAATCAAAGCCTGGGCGATCTGTCCAAGCGACTGAATATGGAGTTGGCCGGCTATCGCAGCCTGCTGACCAAAACCGCGCGAGCGCTGCCGTTCAAAACCGAGCCGGCCTCCTATAAAGATGCACTCGAAGCGCTGGATGAACGTTGGGGCGACCCGGCCTACTGGCAAGCGGTACGCCGTAACACCAGCAGCATCACGCCGTATTACTTGCTGGCAGCGGTCGACCACCGGATCGACGACCTCGGCGAAATTGCCCCGGCGACCCCTGATCAGGCGATCTACCTCGAGATTTTTGCCCGGACCTTCTGGATGGGCCTGGTCATTACCGCGATCTGCCTGGTGCTCGCCTATCCGTTGGCGTATCTGCTGGCCAACCTGCCGTCACGTCAAAGCAACCTGCTGATGATTCTGGTGTTGTTGCCGTTCTGGACCTCGATTCTGGTGCGGGTGGCGGCGTGGATTGTCTTGTTGCAATCGGGCGGGCTGATCAACAGCGCATTGATGGCCATGGGCATCATCGATAAGCCGCTGGCACTGGTGTTCAACCGCACCGGGGTTTACATCTCGATGGTGCACATCCTGCTGCCGTTCATGATCTTGCCGATCTACAGTGTGATGAAAGGCATCTCGCCAACCTACATGCGTGCGGCGATTTCCCTGGGTTGCCATCCGTTCGCCAGCTTCTGGCGAGTGTATTTCCCGCAGACTTATGCCGGTGTCGGCGCTGGTTGCCTGTTGGTGTTCATCCTGGCGATTGGTTACTACATCACCCCGGCGCTGCTTGGCAGCCCGAACGATCAGATGGTCAGTTACTTCGTCGCCTTCTACACCAATACCAGCATCAACTGGGGCATGGCGACCGCACTCGGAGGGCTGCTGCTGTTGGCGACTGTCGTGCTCTATCTGATTTACAGCTGGCTGGTAGGCGCAAGCCGCCTGCGCTTGAGCTAAGGGGAGAATCGAAATGCTGAGTCCTTATGTGTCGCCCATCGAACGGGTATGGTTCTACAGCTTGCGCATTCTCTGCGGGCTGATCCTGTTGTTCCTTATCCTGCCGGTGCTGGTGATCATCCCGCTGTCGTTCAACTCGGGGAGTTTTCTGGTCTACCCGTTGCAGGGGTTCTCGCTGCACTGGTACCAGGACTTTTTCGCCTCGGCCGAATGGATGCGTTCGCTGAAGAACAGCATGATCGTCGCCCCGGCGGCGACGGTGTTGGCGATGGTCTTCGGCACGCTGGCGGCGATTGGCCTGACCCGTGGTGATTTCCCCGGCAAGGCGCTGGTGATGGCGCTGGTGATCTCGCCGATGGTCGTGCCGGTGGTGATCATCGGTGTGGCCAGCTACCTGGCCTTCGCGCCGCTGGGATTCGGCAACAGCTTTGTCTCGCTGATCGTCGTGCATGCGGTGCTGGGTGTGCCGTTCGTGATCATTACCGTATCGGCGACGTTGCAAGGCTTTAACCAGAACCTGGTGCGTGCTGCCGCCAGCCTGGGGGCTTCGCCACTCACGGCGTTCCGCCGCGTGACCTTGCCGTTGATTGCACCGGGGGTGATTTCCGGGGCGCTGTTTGCCTTCGCGACATCGTTCGATGAGGTGGTCGTCACGTTGTTCCTTGCCGGCCCTCAACAGGCGACATTGCCACGGCAGATGTTCAGCGGCATCCGCGAAAACCTCAGCCCGACCATCGCCGCCGCGGCAACGCTGCTGATCGCCTTCTCGGTGTTCCTGCTGCTGACCCTGGAATGGCTACGTGGCCGCAGCGAGAAACTGCGTACCGCACAGGTGTAAGGATCTGCTTTAGTGGCGAGGGAGCTTGCTCCTGCTGGCTGCGGAGCAGCCCCAAAAGCAACCGCTACGGTTCATCAGAAAGTCCGCGTTGGCAGGCTTTACGACTGCTGCGCCCGAGCGCGGACCGGCCGACGGGAGCAAGCTCCCTCGCCACAGGTTTTAGGAGTAACCCGCTCTTTCATTCGCGCAATAACAGACAAACCCCAATCCCCAGCTACTATTGTGCCCAGCTCCCCTATTCATAAGAGGCTGCGCACATGAGTATTTCCTCTTTCAAAATTGCTCACAAACTGCTCACCGGTGCAGGCGCCATCGAGCAGTTGGCCGCCGAGCTGACCCGTCTGGATGTCGATAACCCACTGATTGTCACCGACGCCGCGCTGGTCAAGTCAGGCACGGTGGAGCTGGCGCTGGCGCAACTGGGGGGACGTACTTACGAGATTTTCGATCGGGTGTTGCCCGACCCGGAAATCGCCATCGTTGAAGACTGCATGCGCGTCTACCGCGAAGGCGGGCATGACGGCCTGATCGGACTCGGCGGCGGCAGCGCCATCGACATCGCCAAAAGTGTTGCAGCCTATGCCGGTTACCACGGCGCGCTCGAAGACTTGTTTGGTATCGATCAGGTGCCGCGCAAAGGCCCACCGCTGATTGCGATTCCGACCACCGCCGGCACCGGTTCGGAAGTCACCAACGTGGCGATACTGTCCGACAGGGTCGCGCAGCTGAAGAAAGGCATCATCAGTGATTATCTGTTGCCGGACGTGGCGCTGGTCAGCCCGCAAATGACCCTGACGTGCCCGCGCAGCGTGACGGCCGCCAGTGGCGTCGATGCGCTGGTGCACGCTGTCGAATCCTACCTGTCGCTCAACGCCTCGCCGATCACCGACGCACTGGCCATCGGCGCTATCAAGCTGATCATCAAGGCATTGCCCAAGGCCTACACCAATCCTTCGAACCTGCAGGCCCGTGAAGACATGGCCACCGCCAGCCTGATGGCCGGCATGGCGTTCGGTAACGCCGGGGTCGGCGCGGTGCACGCCTTGGCGTATCCGCTGGGCGGACGCTTCAACGTGACGCACGGTGTCAGCAACGCCTTGCTGCTTCCGTATGTCATGGCCTGGAACAAAATGGCGTGCATCGAGCGTATGCAGGATATCGCCGAGGCGCTTGGGGTGAAAACGGCGCAGTTGAGCGCTGAAGAGGCGGCAGATAAAGCGGTCGAGGCCATGGCGCGACTCTGTGCCGCAGTGGAAATCCCCCAAGGCCTGCATAGCCTCGGCATACCAGAAGATGCAATCCCGGCGATGGCTGTGGAGGCCGCAGGAATAGAGCGATTGATGCGCAACAACCCGCGTAAATTGAGCACCGCCGATATCGAGAAGATCTATCGAGCGGCCTACTAGGACCAGACCCAATCATCGCGGTCACGGTGCGCGCGTCAAAGCATGAGGTATACAATGCGCGCCATCGTGATTCTGCTCAAAAAAGGTGCGTCATGCAGCCCTTCGCTATTGCTCCGTCGATTCTCTCCGCTGATTTCGCCCGTCTGGGCGAGGAAGTAGACAACGTTCTGGCCGCTGGCGCCGACATCGTTCACTTTGATGTCATGGACAACCACTACGTGCCAAACCTGACCATCGGGCCGATGGTTTGCTCGGCATTGCGCAAATACGGCATCACCGCGCCCATCGACGCTCACCTGATGGTCAGCCCGGTAGACCGCATCATTGGCGACTTCATCGACGCCGGCGCGACCTACATCACCTTCCACCCGGAAGCCACGCTGCATGTCGACCGTTCCCTGCAAATGATCCGCGAAGGCGGTTGCAAGGCGGGCCTGGTGTTCAACCCGGCGACCCCGCTGGACGTGCTCAAGTACGTGATGGATAAGGTCGACATGATCCTGCTGATGAGCGTCAACCCGGGCTTCGGCGGGCAGAAGTTCATTCCCGGCACTCTCGACAAGTTGCGTGAAGCGCGCGCGCTGATCGATGCCTCGGGCCGTGACATTCGTCTGGAAATCGACGGTGGCGTGAATGTGAACAACATCCGTGAAATCGCCGCCGCTGGCGCTGACACCTTCGTCGCCGGTTCGGCCATCTTCAATGCGCCGAACTACCAGGAAGTGATTGAAAAGATGCGCTCCGAACTGGCGCTGGCTCGCCCATGAGTGGTTTTGAGCAGTTGTTCCCGGGGCGTCTGCCGCGGCTGGTGATGTTCGATCTGGATGGCACGTTGATCGATTCGGTGCCGGACCTCGCAGTGGCTGTGGATAACATGCTGCTCAAACTCGGGCGTGCCCCGGCAGGTCTCGACGCGGTGCGCGAATGGGTGGGCAACGGTGCGCCGGTGCTGGTCCGTCGTGCACTGGCGGGCAATATCGATCACGCAAGTGTCGATGATGTCGAGGCCGAGCACGCGCTGGAGATCTTCATGGAAGCCTACGCGGACGGCCATGAACTGACGGTGGTTTACCCAGGTGTACGCGACACCCTGAAGTGGTTGCACAAGCAGGGCGTCGAAATGGCGCTAATCACCAACAAGCCGGAGCGCTTCGTCGCGCCGTTGCTGGATCAGCTGAAAATCGGCCGCTACTTCCGCTGGATCATCGGCGGCGACACCCTGCCGCAGAAAAAGCCTGACCCGGCGGCGCTGTTTTTCGTGATGAAAATGGCCAATATTCCGGCCTCGCAATCGTTGTTTGTCGGTGACTCGCGCAGCGACGTGCTCGCGGCCAAGGCGGCCGGCGTGAAGTGCGTAGCCCTGAGCTATGGCTATAACCATGGCCGGCCGATTGCCGAAGAGTCCCCGGCGCTGGTGATTGACGATCTGCGCAAGCTAATTCCCGGTTGCCTGGATCCAGCCGCTGAGATAACGTTGGCCGACGCTGTTCAATCCCCTCCTGGAAACTCCATCGTGGTGGTCACTCGCAAACTCTGGATGAAAGTCATCAAGGCCCTGGCCCGCTGGCGTTGGCGCGCCTGACTCGATCCTGGCCGGCTATCCGGCGCGTTTGCACACCTGACTGTTAGACCCTCACGCCACGAGGCACCTCATGATCCGCGAAGAATTCCTGCGTTTGGCCGCTGCCGGCTACAACCGCATCCCGCTTGCCTGCGAAACCCTTGCCGACTTCGACACGCCGTTGTCGATCTACCTGAAACTGGCCGACGAGCCCAATTCCTATCTGCTGGAGTCGGTGCAGGGCGGTGAGAAATGGGGCCGTTACTCGATCATCGGGCTGCCGTGCCGTACGGTGCTGCGGGTGCATGATCATCACGTCAGCGTGACGGTCGATGGCGCCGAGGTAGAAAGCCACGAGGTTGAAGACCCGCTGGCCTTCGTCGAAACCTTCAAAGCGCGCTACAACGTGCCGACCATCGCCGGTCTGCCACGCTTCAACGGCGGGCTGGTGGGCTACTTCGGTTATGACTGCGTGCGTTACGTGGAGAAGCGTCTGGGCAAGTGCCCGAACCCGGATCCGCTGGGCGTGCCGGACATTTTGCTGATGGTCTCCGATGCGGTGGTGGTGTTCGATAACCTGGCCGGCAAGATGCACGCCATCGTGCTGGCCGACCCGTCGCAGGACAACGCCTTCGAGCAAGGTCAGGCGCGTCTGGAAGAGCTGCTGGAAAAACTCCGTCAGCCAATCACTCCGCGTCGCGGCCTGGACTTCAGCAAGCAACAAGCGGCTGATCCGGTGTTCCGTTCCAGTTTCACCCAAGACGATTACGAGCGGGCGGTGGACACCATCAAGGAGTACATCCTCGCCGGTGACTGCATGCAGGTGGTGCCATCGCAACGGATGTCCATCGACTTCAAGGCCGCGCCGATAGATCTGTACCGGGCGCTGCGCTGCTTCAACCCGACGCCGTATATGTACTTCTTCAACTTTGGCGACTTCCATGTCGTTGGCAGTTCGCCGGAAGTGCTGGTGCGAGTCGAAGACAACCTGATCACCGTGCGCCCGATCGCCGGCACCCGCCCGCGCGGTGCCAACGAGGAAGCCGACCGGGCGCTTGAAGAAGACCTGCTGTCGGACGACAAGGAAATCGCCGAGCACCTGATGCTGATCGACCTCGGCCGCAACGACACCGGTCGCGTGTCGGAAATCGGTTCGGTGAAACTCACCGAGAAAATGGTCATCGAGCGTTATTCCAACGTGATGCACATCGTCTCCAACGTCACCGGCCAGTTGAAAGCCGGCCTGACAGCGATGGACGCACTGCGGGCGATTCTGCCGGCAGGTACGTTGTCGGGTGCGCCGAAGATTCGCGCAATGGAAATCATCGACGAACTGGAACCGGTCAAGCGTGGCGTCTACGGTGGTGCGGTCGGTTACTTCGCCTGGAACGGCAACATGGACACCGCGATTGCAATCCGCACTGCGGTGATCAAGAACGGCGAACTGCATGTGCAGGCCGGTGGTGGCATCGTGGCTGATTCGGTGCCTGCGCTCGAATGGGAAGAAACCCTGAACAAGCGCCGCGCGATGTTCCGCGCCGTGGCCCTGGCCGAGCAAACCCCATAAGACTGAGCTGTAACGAAGGCGCTTGTTGTGGCGAGGGAGCTTGCTCCCGCTGGCCTGCGTAGCAGGCCCCTTCATGGCGACTGCTTCGCAGCCGAGCGCGAGCAAGCCACTTCAGAGAGCCCCCCAAAAATAACGCTGCCCCCGTGAGGAGGCAGCGTTTTTTATGGCCTGCGGTTTAGAAGTCCAGGCTGACACCCACGTTGATGCCTTGTTGGGTGAAGTCGTCATCCTTGCGAATGTTGTAGCTGGCACGTAGCGCCAGGTCTGGAGTCAACTTCTGGCTCACGCCCAGGTTCAGGCGGTTCAGGTTGGTTTGCGGGGTGTAGCCCTGCAGGGTGAAATGGTTGTCGGGCAGGCTGTTGAGGTTCATGGTCAGGTCCTGGGCGTCGTCCTTATATTCGCGTTCGTGGGCGAACTCGCCGAACACCTGAGTTTGCGAGGTGATCTGATACTTGCCCTGCAAACCGACGCCGAGGCGCTTCGAGGTGCGCTTCTGGTCACCGAAGGTCAGTGCCGTGGAGTCGTTGCCGTTCTCCGAGTAACCGTCGACTTGCACCTTGGCGTAGTCGGCGCTGATAAATGGCGACAAGTGCCACGGGCTGCTTGCCTGCTGCGCGATGTCGTAACCCAGGCGACCGGTGACCGCCAGCACCGTGCCATTGGTACTGCCTTTCTCCCCGCGTTCGTTGACGCCCAGGTCGAACTTGCGTTTGAGACTGTCGTAGTCCAGATGCCCAGCCGTCATTGCCGCGTCAGCCCACCAGCGATTTTGCTGATATTGAGCGAACGCCGTACCCATGTACGTGTTGAGTTTGTACTGCGAGTTGTCGTTGCCCGCTTCCAGCTTCTGACGATAGAAACCGGCAGCCACGCCAACACGCCAGGCCTCGTCGAGACGATAGCTGCCGCCAATGTTCAGGTTGTAGCCGTTGCCATCGGCACTGGCTGCACTGCGTTGATCATCAAAATTGAGGTGCTGACCGCCACCGGCGACAATCGCACGCCACTGACCGACGTTTTGCCAGTTTTCCCAGTCGGATTGCCATTGGTTGCGCAGTTCATCCTGATGCGCGCGCAGGGTGGCATGGGCCATTTCCGGTAACAGCGTCATCTCCCAGGGGGCTGCCAGTATGGAATACGCGTAATCGGCGATCAGGCGTTGCCCGGTTTCGGTCGGGTGCACCGAGTCGTTGTAGATCAGCTTGGTCGGGTCCGGCGTGGCGCTGTTGATCCCGTACCGGGCGTTTTCCGTACAGCTGTCACCGCTGAAGCAGGTTGCGGTGAGGTTCTGGTCGGTGGCCAGGCCAAATTGCGCCGGGTTGGCGAAGGTCTCTTTGAGCAGCACCGGAATATTCAACGGGATGACTTCGGCATTGACGTGCTGCAACTGGCTGACCAGTTCAGTGTTGAACTGGGCGCTGAGCTGGGAGGTAAAGGCCTGCAACGGGCTGCCATTGATCGCCGGGGTCAGCCCGATATCTGGCAGTAGCCAGACCATGATGTATTTGGCGCCGGCCTGTTGCAGCGTTTGCACACTGCTGACCAGCCGATCGGCTGCGGCATTGGCCTGATCAAGACTCGTTACCCGGCCCTGGAGGAAGTCATTGCCGCCACCGGAGAGGTAATAGAGCGCGTTCGGGTCAGCGCGAAAGTTGTTGCTCGGCAGATAACCGGGCCGACTGCGCTCACCAGTGTCCGATATGGTGGTGATCGAGTCGAGGATCTGATCGGTACGGTATCCACCTACCGCCCAGTTGTTACCGTCTGGCAGGCCTTCACTGGCGCGGACCGCCGAGGTCGAAGCGGCCGTTTGATCGGGTGAAAACCCCAGTTTCCCCCCCAGTAACTGCGTCGAGTTGGTGGCGCGAACCTCGCCGTTGCCATCCTTGTAGGTCGGTCCGACGCGGTTGGTGAACCGCTCGGTTGCGCCTGCGGGGCCGCCTGTATCGGTAAATTGCCCGGCGTCGTTCAGGCTGTCGCCAAAGACAATGAATTTCGTATAGGGAGCGGGGGCCGCAATCGCCTGGGCGCAGGCCATTGCAAGAACACAACTGGCGAGCGGTACAAACATCGTCTGTTTGATCATGAGCAAGTCCATTTATTTTATTGTTGTAGTGAACGGAACGACAGTACCAAAAACTTTCGCGTTTTAGCTATGGCTAAAGGCTGCATCGATTGCTTGCTCTGCGCCATATTGCACCCTCTGCTCAGCTAAGTTACTGTGCGGGAACGTATGAATGAGACCTTTCCCGTGTTGATCGTCAGCAAACTCTTGGATCAAGTCATCAAGGCCCACGCCCGTTGGCGTTGGCGCGCCTGAACTTTCTCTGCCGGCCCGGCCGGACCTGTGCCTGTTTGCCTTCTTTACCCGTATGAAATGCCGCTTTTGCCGGTTCCATTCCAGCAACTGACCGAGCGTTGCAAGACTGCGGGTAAATCATTCGAAGGCCGTCTCAAAAGTCAGTGAATTCAAGAGGTTTCAAACCATGTTGCTGATGATCGATAACTACGACTCTTTTACCTACAACGTTGTGCAGTACCTTGGTGAGCTAGGCTCCGAGGTCAAGGTTGTGCGCAACGATGAGCTGACCATCGCCGAAATCGAAGCGCTCAAACCCGAGCGCATCGTCGTCTCTCCCGGTCCATGCACCCCAACCGAAGCCGGCGTGTCCATCGAGGCCATCAAGTATTTCGCCGGCAAGCTGCCGATTCTCGGCGTTTGCCTGGGTCATCAATCCATCGGCCAGGCGTTCGGTGGTGATGTAGTGCGCGCCCGCCAGGTTATGCATGGTAAGACTAGCCCGGTATTCCACGAGGACAAGGGCGTGTTCGAAGGTCTGAACCGTCCGCTGACGGTCACCCGCTATCACTCGCTGATTGTGAAGCGTGAAACCTTGCCCGATTGCCTGGAACTGACCGCCTGGACTCAGCTCGAAGACGGCTCGGTCGATGAAATCATGGGCCTGCGCCACAAGACACTGAACATCGAAGGGGTGCAGTTTCATCCTGAGTCGATCCTGACCGAGCAGGGCCACGAGCTGTTCGCCAACTTCCTCAAACAAACCGGCGGCACGCGCTAAGGACTTTCCATGGATATCAAGACTGCCCTGAGCCGTATCGTCGGCCATCTGGACCTGAGCACTGATGAAATGCGCGATGTGATGCGCGAAATCATGACCGGGCAATGCACAGATGCGCAGATTGGCGCGTTCATGATGGCCATGCGCATGAAAAGCGAGAGCATCGACGAGATCGTCGGCGCCGTTTCGGTCATGCGTGAACTGGCGGACAAGGTCGAGCTGAAAACCCTCGACGGTGTTGTCGATGTAGTCGGCACTGGCGGTGATGGTGCGAACATCTTCAACGTTTCGACGGCTTCCTCGTTTGTGGTGGCGGCGGCGGGTTGCACCGTGGCCAAGCACGGTAACCGTGCGGTATCGGGCAAAAGCGGCAGCGCCGACTTGCTGGAGGCGGCCGGGATCTACCTGAACCTGACGCCGGTTCAAGTGGCGCGTTGCATTGACAATGTCGGCATCGGCTTCATGTTCGCCCAATCGCACCATGGTGCGATGAAACACGCTGCCGGCCCGCGCCGCGATCTCGGCCTGCGTACACTGTTCAACATGCTCGGCCCGCTTACGAATCCGGCCGGCGTGAAACATCAGGTGGTGGGCGTGTTCAGTCAGGCGTTGTGCCGACCGTTAGCCGAAGTCTTGCAGCGCATGGGCAGCAAACATGTGCTGGTGGTGCATTCGAAGGATGGTCTGGACGAGTTCAGTCTGGCGGCGCCAACCTTTGTCGCGGAATTGAAGAATGACCAGATCAGCGAGTATTGGGTCGAGCCTGAAGACTTGGGCATGAAGAGCCAGAGCCTGCACGGCCTGGCGGTGGAAAGCCCGGCGGCTTCGCTCGAACTGATTCGCGATGCCTTGGGACGGCGCAAAACCGAGAACGGTCAGAAAGCTGCAGAAATGATTGTGCTCAATGCCGGTGCTGCGTTGTACGCCGCTGATCATGCGGTCAGCCTGAAAGAGGGCGTTGCCCTGGCTCATGACGCGCTGCATACCGGCCTTGCGCGTGAAAAGCTTGAAGAATTGGGTGCGTTTACCGCGGTATTCAGAGTGGAGAATGAGGCATGAGTGTACCGACGGTTCTAGAGAAAATTCTCGCCCGCAAAGTCGAGGAAGTGGCTGAGCGCAGCGCTCGCGTAACGCTCGCCGAGCTGGAAGCATTGGCGAGGGTGGCCGATGCTCCGCGTGGTTTTGCCAAGGCGCTGATCGCCCAGGCCAAGCTCAAACAACCGGCGGTGATTGCTGAAATCAAGAAGGCTTCGCCGAGCAAGGGCGTGATTCGCGAGAACTTCGTGCCGGCCGAAATCGCCAGGGACTACGAGAAGGGCGGGGCAACCTGCCTCTCGGTGCTGACCGATGTCGATTTCTTCCAGGGCGCCGACATTTATCTGCAGCAGGCGCGTGCGGCGTGCAAGCTGCCGGTGATCCGCAAGGACTTCATGATCGATCCTTATCAGATCGTCGAAGCCCGTGCGCTGGGCGCTGATTGCGTGCTGTTGATCGTTTCCGCGCTGGATGACGTGAAAATGGCCGAACTGGCAGCCGTCGCTAAAGGTGTTGGCCTCGACGTGCTGGTCGAAGTCCATGACGGTGATGAGCTGGAGCGGGCCTTGAAGGTTCTCGATACTCCGCTGGTCGGCGTGAACAATCGCAATCTGCACACCTTTGATGTCAGCCTGGAAACCACGCTCGATCTGCTGCCGCGCATCCCGCGCGATCGCCTGGTCATTACTGAAAGTGGCATCCTCAATCGCGCCGATGTCGAGCTGATGGAAATCAGCGAGGTGTATTCGTTCCTGGTCGGTGAAGCATTCATGCGCGCCGAGAACCCGGGCACTGAACTGCAACGCTTGTTCTTTCCAGAGCGTGGCGTGGCGGTCAGCAGTTCTACACTCGACTGAACCTGATTCAATGAAGAAGCCGGCGTTGCCGGCTTTTTTGTATCCACCGCAAAGGATTCGCACTGCCATGACTCACCCTATTGCCTTGACTGTCGAAGCCGGTCTGCGTGCCGAGCAGGATTTGTTGGCGACGGTCTGTGCCGGCGACCAGGAGTTTGGATTGCTGTTCTGGCAGCCGAGCGATCGAGCGCTGGTCATGCCCCGTCGCTTGAGCCGTCTGCCGGGGTTTGAGGCCGCTTGCCAAGCGTCGGCGGCACACGGTTGGCCGGTTTTGTTGCGTGAAACCGGCGGTGAACCGGTGCCACAGTCGGTTGCGACGGTCAATATCGCGCTGGTGTATGCACCGCCGCGCAGCGAAGGTGACCACGGTAGGATCGAAACCGCTTATCGGCGTCTGTGTGATCCGATTTGTGCGCTGCTGACGGAACTCGGTGGCAAGCCTTCATTGGGTGAAGTCGAGGGCGCTTTCTGTGATGGGCGTTTCAACGTCAATCTCGATGGCCGCAAAATGGTCGGCACCGCTCAGCGCTGGCGCCAGAGCAAGGGTGGTCAGCGTCCGGTGGGTTTGGTGCATGGTGCGCTGTTGCTGGACGACGAGCGGGAGTCGATGGTTGAGGCGGTGAACCGTTTTAACGAGGCGTGCAGTCTGGAGCAGCGGGTTCGCGCGCAGAGCCATATCGCCCTGCATGAACAATTCGCCGCCCCGGATGCCATCGCGCGGCTGGACACCTTGTATCGGCAAATGCTCGCCGAGGTGATGTCGGCTTAGCGGGTACCGAAGACCACCATGGTCTTGCCTTTGACGTTGACCAGATTGCGCTCTTCCAGATCCTTGAGCACGCGCCCGACCATTTCCCGCGAGCAACCGACGATCCGGCCGATTTCCTGACGGGTAACCTTGATCTGCATGCCGTCCGGGTGCGTCATGGCGTCAGGCTGTTTGCACAGCTCCAGCAAGCAGCGCGCAACCCGCCCGGTGACGTCGAAGAACGCCAGGTCGCCGACCTTGCGTGTGGTATTGCGCAGGCGCTGGGCAATCTGGCCACTGAGCACATAGAGAATGTCCGGGTCTTGCTGGGACAGCTCGCGGAACTTGCAGTAGCTGATCTCGGCCACTTCGCATTCGACCTTGGCGCGAACCCAGGCGCTGCGCTCCTGTTCCTGCCCGGCTTGTTCGAACAGACCCAGCTCGCCGAAGAAGTCCCCGGCATTGAGGTAGGCGATGATCATTTCCCGACCATCGTCGTCCTCGATGAGAATGGTGACCGAGCCCTTGATGATGAAAAACAGCGTATCCGAACGATCGCCCGCGCAAATGATATTGCTCTTGGCCTGATAGCGACGGCGCTGGCAATGCATCAATAACTTGTCGAGGTTCTTGATTTTGGGTGTTGGGGTAATAGCAACCATGGTTGTATCCCGAAAAGACTGCACGGTGTGTTGTGGTTTTTTATGAATTGCTGATGACGGCCGAAAAACAGCAGGCTAAGTGCCATGAAATTGGCGCCAGCTTAACAGACACATTCCGTCGTTATTCGATAATTTATCAATACTGTAAGTGTGTTGCTTGCGCTGATGCCAGTCGCTGTCAACCGAAGGCCCTGTGCTAAGCTGGCAACCCTTTTTTAACAGTGGAGTCTTGGCGATGAAGGCACGCATCCAATGGGCTGGCGAAGCCATGTTCCTCGGTGAGTCCGGTAGCGGTCACGTGGTGGTCATGGACGGTCCGCCTGATGCTGGCGGTCGGAACCTGGGTGTCCGTCCGATGGAAATGCTCCTGCTCGGTGTGGGCGGTTGCAGCAATTTCGACGTGGTCAGCATCCTGAAGAAGTCCCGCCAGGCCGTGGAGAGCTGCGAAGCCTTCCTCGAAGCCGAGCGTGCGACTGAAGATCCCAAGGTCTTTACCAAAATTCACATGCACTTCGTGGTCAAGGGCCGGGCACTGAAAGAAGCCCAGGTCAAACGCGCCATCGAACTGTCGGCGGAGAAGTATTGCTCGGCGTCGATCATGCTCGGTGCGGCCGGTGTCGCCATCACCCACGACTACGAAATCATCGAACTCGGTTGATTCGACATTCAACTATCATAAATGCAGTGCAGACTCTGGCGATCATTGGCCCAGGTCTGCATAATGCGCCACTTTTTTCAGGGCCGTGATCGGTCAGCCGACAGATCACACACCCGAACAGACAACCAAAATCGCCATCGCGAAGAGGTGTTAACCGTCCTACGCTGGTGCGTCGTTCGCATCTGACGGGCATGCTTGATCACGCGGCCGGGCCGCATACATAGAGAGTTTTTAAACGGTGAAAAGCAAACTCAAGCTCCATGGGTTCAATAACCTGACAAAGACCTTGAGCTTCAACATCTATGACATCTGCTATGCGGAAACTCCGCAAGACCAGCAGGCTTACGTTGAGTACATCAATAAAGAGTACAACGCCAAGCGCCTGACGCAGATCCTCACAGAAGTTGTCGATATCATTGGTGCCAATATCCTGAACATCGCCAGTCAGGACTATGAACCCCAGGGCGCCAGCGTCACGATTCTGATCTCTGAAGAGCCGGTGACCCCGACCGACAGTCAGATTGAAGAGTCGCCGGGCCCGTTGCCCGAAATCATCCTGGCCCACCTCGACAAGAGCCACATCACGGTGCACACCTACCCGGAAATCCATCCGGTGGACGGTATTGCAACTTTCCGTGTGGATATTGATGTGTCGACTTGTGGCGTCATTTCACCGCTTAAGGCGCTCAACTTCCTGATTCACCAGTTCGATTCGGATATCGTGACCGTGGATTACCGCGTGCGCGGCTTCACCCGTGACATCGAAGGCAAGAAGCACTTTATCGATCACGAGATCAACTCGATTCAGAACTACCTCTCCGAAGACACTCGCGACGCGTATCAGATGACCGACGTGAACGTGTACCAGGAAAACCTGTTTCACACCAAAATGCTGCTGAAAAACTTCGAACTGGATAACTACCTGTTCGGCGACGCCACCAGCAACCTGTCCTCTGAGCAACGTGCTCAGGTGACTGAGCGGGTGAAACACGAAATGCTCGAGATTTTCTACGCACGCAACATGTCGAGCTGATCTTTGAAATAAAGATCGGCAAAAGAAAGGGCGCTGAGATAGCGCCCTTTTTTGTGCTCGAAGGTTTTACGGGTCAGATCCGGTAGGTACTTTTGGTCATGACCTTGGCCATCAGGCTCATGCCGAATTTTATCGGTGCCGGGAAGCGGAAGCCTCCAGCGTCCAGCGCGCTTTCGGCGTGCTGCTCTTCATCGATGCGCATCTGCTCAAGAATGGCCCGGGACTTCTCGTCCTCGACTGGCAGTTGCTCAAGGTGCTCGTTCAAGTGTTTGCACACCTGATCTTCAGTCGCTGCGACGAACCCCAGGCTGACTTTGTCGCTGATCAGTCCGGCGACGGCGCCGATACCGAACGACATACCGTAGAACAGCGGATTGAGGATGCTGGTGTGGCTGCCCAGTTGGCGGATGCGCTGTTCGCACCAGACCAGATGATCGATTTCTTCTTCGGCTGCGTGTTCCATCGCCTCACGCACTTGCGGCAGCTTGGCAGTCAGGGCCTGGCCCTGATACAGCGCCTGGGCACAGACTTCACCGGTATGGTTGATGCGCATCAGGCCGGCGACGTGCCGGGTGTCTTCGTCGCTCATTTTCGCCTCTGGCTGCACGATGGCCGGCGACGGGCGGCAAGGCTGGCCACTGAAGGGCAGCAACGTGCGCATGGCGGTGTCGGCTTGCAACAGAAGACGGTCAATCGGCGAGTAGTGACGTTGGGTAGTCATGCTGACCTCCGGGAAGAATCTCGGCGGCCAGTTTACCGCAATCGGCCGGGTTAGGTTTGCGCTGGGTCATTGCAGAAGACCGCCTGGCATTTGCAGATACTGGCTTTATGGCGAGGGAGCTTGCTCCCGCTCGGCCGCGAAGCGGTCGTTAAGTCAGTCCGCGAGTTTCATTGGGGAGCAGCAGAAAGACGGGGGCTGCTGTGCAGCCCAGCGGGAGCAATCTCCCTCGCCACAACAAGCTCGGGAGACGGATCAGCCCGGTGGCCAGTGCATCTGGCGCTGACCCAGCACGTGCATATGAATGTGATAAACGGTCTGGCCGCCCAGTTCATTGCAGTTCATGACCACGCGAAAGCCTTCTTCGCAGCCCAGCTCCAGTGCCAGGCGCTGGGCGGTGAACAGAATGTGCCCGGCCAGCGCTTTATCGTCCTCGGTGAGGTCGTTGAGCGTGCGCACCGGCTTTTTCGGGACTACCAGGAAATGCACGGGTGCCTGCGGGGCGATGTCGTGGAAGGCCAGGACCTGGTCATCCTCGTAAATGATCTTGGCGGGTATTTCTCTGTTGATGATTTTGGTGAACAGAGTATCCACAGCTGTTTCTCCATTGTGTTGGTCCGGGCTGAGTGTACTCACGGGAGATGCCCGAGCCCAGCCTGTTAGCTTTACTTTTAGTGATGCTCAGCGCGGACAGTGCGTCTTGTTGATCATGCCTACGATGGTTCGGGTCAGCCAGCGCGAGCCGAAGCGCGGCAACAGCGCGAACCAGCGATTGAGGCGTCCGGGAATGATGATTGCGCGGTTCTTCTCCAGCGCACGCACTGTGTAGAGGGCCACTTCCTCGGGGCTCATCAGCATTTTGCTGTTGGCCAGTTTGTCGGTGTCCAGTTGCGCGGTGCGGAAAAACGCCGTGCGCGTCGGGCCGGGGCAGAGGACCGAGACCTTGACCGCGCACTTCTTCAGCTCGACCCGCAAGCCTTCGGAGAAGTGCAGTACATACGCCTTGCTGGCGTAATAGGTGCTCATCCATGGGCCGGGGTAGAAGGCGGCCATCGAGGCGACGTTCAGAATCTGCCCGCCGCCCTGCAAGGCCATGCTGTTACCAATGGCGTGGCACAGGCGGGTCAGGGCGAGGATATTCACTTCGATCAAGTCTTGTTCGGTCATCCAGTCCTGAGCGAGAAACGGGCCGCAGGTACCGATGCCGGCGCAATTGACCAGCAGGTCGATCTGTCGGTCACCCTCTTCGAGTTCCAGCAGAAAACCGGACAAGCGCAGCGGTTCACCCAGGTCGCAGGCGCGGAACAGCACCTCGACGCCAAAGCGCTGGGTCAGTTCGATGGCAATACTTTCCAGCTGATCACGTTGACGGGCCACCAGAATCAGGCTGCGGCCGCGTCGCGCCAACGCTTCGGCCATGGCCATGCCGATACCGCTGGAGGCGCCAGTGATCAGAGCGTAACGGGTCATGCAATTCTCCATCGCAACGGCTCGCGGCCTGTGGACAGAGATGTCACAGGAACCGAGCGCGTTTATTCTTTCTCATAGTCTACAGGGGGCTGAGCTGCTTTCGCCGCATCGTCTGCCTCAACCGCATCGGCCGGCTCACTGCTTCCATAACTGCTGGTCGAGGTGCTTTCGTACTCTTCGGTCAGGGTGCTGAGGCCACCGGCAAGCGCGCCGACAAAAAACACTGCGATCACCACCAGCCACAGCCCGCACAGCACTTTGACAGCCGTGCTGTTGGGGGGCTGCGGCGCGCCATAGCGATTCGCCCCGACGTTTCCTGGTAGCGCCGCGAGTGCAAATGGAAACAGGCTGCCGATAAAGGGCACCAGATTCAGAAACCACAACCAGCCGGACCAACCAAGATCGTGCAGGCGTTGCACGCTGATGGTGATGTTTATGTAGAGGTACGCCACGAACGCAACGACACAAACAATTGTGCTCAGCACTATTTGATTGCCGCTCAGCAGGCTGAGTCCAAAAACGCCAGCGATAGCGCCCATGATCAGTAGCGCCACCAATGACCACGCGAGATAACGCAGGCGCCCGATTCGACCCTGCACGCTAAACACCTTGAGTTCCGAAAACTCTGGCAACGCTTCACCAACGGGCGCGCGAGGAGGGCTATAGGGAGATTCGTTGTTACCGAGTGTGGGCGCCGTGTAAGCGGCGGACGACGAATCGTGAACGTCGGTCAGATTGAGCTTGATCGACGGCTCGGTTTCAATGCGTGCATCTATGCCGGTTTTCGACAGGGCATTCAGATAGGTTTGTGCGTCTGCGTGGGACAGGTCGTGCTTGAGCGCGACAGGCTTTCCGCTGAACAGGCGTTCGATGGCCGCGACGTCGCTTTTGAACAGTTGGGCGAGATTGAGTTTCGCGGTGGTGATGTCGACGCCCGGAAGCAGGGCTCCGTCAAAGACGATCTTGAAACGGTGTTCGCTCATGTCGGGGCATCCTTGTCGCGAGTCAGGGGGCTGTGCTCGGCAGTTTAGGCCAGTCAGAATCGGCTGGCCAAACCTTGTGCGTTAGCGCGGCCAGCGTTTGGGTAGTTGAGCTGCGAATTCCTGCGCCTTTCGGTACTCGGCGTCCAGTCTTGCGACCAGTTGATCGACGCTTGGCAGGTCGTCGATTTCACCCACGCCCTGGCCAGCTGACCAGACGGTTTTCCAGGCTTTGGCTTCATCGCTCAAGGGTTTGAGTTTGGCGCCGAAGTTGACTTCACCCTTGCCTTGCAGTGCATCTATGTCAAAACCGGCGTTTATCAGGCTTTGGCGCATGAAGCTTGCCGGCACCCCGGACACCGCTGGCGTATGGACAATGTCGGCGGCCCTGGAAGTCAGCAGCATCTCTTTATAGGCTTCCGGGGCATGGCTTTCGGTTGTGCCGATAAAGCGAGTGCCGAAGTACGCCAGATCCGCACCGAGCAGTTGCGCGGCGAGAATCTCGTGGCCATGGTTCAGGCAGCCGGCCAGCAGCAGGGTTTTGTCGAAGAACTGGCGAATCTCGGCAATCAGCGAAAACGGGCTCCAGGTCCCGGCATGGCCACCGGCGCCTGCCGCTACGGCGATCAAGCCATCGACGCCGGCCTCGGCAGCTTTTTCCGCATGGCGTCGAGTCGTCACGTCGTGGAAAACCAGGCCACCATAGCCGTGCACCGCATCGACCAGCTCTTTCACTGCGCCAAGACTGGTGATGACGATCGGAACCTTGTGTTCGATGCAGATTGCCAGGTCCGCTTGCAGGCGCGGATTGCTGTTGTGAACGATCAGATTCACCGCATACGGCGCAGGATTTTCCAATAGCGCCAGACCCGCTTCAATTTCCTCCAGCCAGGCTTTGAAGCCGCTGCTTTCACGCTGGTTCAGCGCTGGAAAGCTGCCGACCACACCATTGCGGCAGCAGGCGAGTACCAGCTGTGGATTGGAAATCAGGAACATCGGTGCTGCCACGACAGGCAGACGCAAACGTTGTTCGAGCAAAGCGGGCAGCGACATTGGAAGTACCCCGATAAGTTGCGGCTAATTATGATTAGAACGGCCGTACGACGACCAGAATTACAATAGCCAGCAATATCAGAACTGGCACTTCATTGAACCAGCGATAAAAGACATGGCTGCGGGTGTTTTCGCCACGGGCAAAACGTTTTACCTGTGCACCGCACATGTGGTGATAGCCGATCAGGATCACTACCAGGGTCAATTTGGCATGCATCCAGGCACCTTGTCCGAAGTAGGCGCTGGGGTTGAGACTGATCAGCCAGATCCCGAAAGCCAGTGTGGCGATCATCGCCGGGCCCATGATCCCGCGGTACAGTTTGCGCTCCATGATGCTGAAGCGCTCCTTGCTGATGCTGTCTTCACTTTGAGCGTGGTAGACAAACAGGCGTGGCAGGTAAAACAGGCCGGCAAACCAGCAGACCATGCTGACGATATGAAGCGCTTTGAGCCACAGATAAAGCATTTTTAGTTATTCCCAGGTTCACGGTAGCCCGAATAGTAGAGGCTTGGGCCTCCGTACGTCACCTTGACGGTTGTCGCAGGGCGGTGCGCGCCCTATTATCGACGGCTTTCCAGTGGGTTCGTTGAGGGCAGGTTTATGGTCAAGGTCGGTATCGTCGGCGGCACGGGTTACACCGGTGTCGAATTGCTGCGTCTGTTGGCGCAACATCCGCAAGCTGAAGTGGTAGTGATCACTTCCCGATCCGAGGCAGGCCTGGCCGTTGCCGACATGTACCCGAACCTGCGAGGCCACTACGACGGCCTGGCGTTCAGCGTTCCGGACATCAAAACCCTCGGTGCCTGCGATGTGGTGTTCTTCGCCACTCCACACGGTGTAGCGCATGCGCTGGCCGGTGAATTACTGGCGGCCGGGACCAAGGTCATCGACCTGTCGGCAGACTTCCGTCTGCAGGACGCGGACGAATGGGCCAAGTGGTATGGCCAGCCGCACGGTGCGCCAGAGTTGCTGGAAGAAGCGGTCTACGGCTTGCCGGAAGTCAATCGCGAGCAGATCAGGCAAGCTCGTCTGATCGCGGTGCCGGGTTGCTATCCAACCGCCACGCAACTGGGCTTCCTGCCGTTGCTCGAAGCAGGTCTTGCCGATACTTCGCGCCTAATTGCTGACTGCAAGTCGGGTGTCAGCGGTGCAGGTCGTGGTGCAAGCGTTGGTTCGCTGTACTCCGAAACCTCCGAGAGCATGAAAGCCTACGCCGTTAAAGGGCATCGTCACTTGCCGGAGATTCGCCAGGGGCTGCGTCGCGCAGCGGGCAAGGACGTCGGCCTGACTTTCGTGCCGCACCTGACGCCGATGATTCGCGGTATTCACTCCACGCTCTATGCAACCGTGGTCGACCGCTCCATAGACTTGCAGGCGTTGTTTGAAAAACGCTATGCGAACGAACCGTTCGTCGATGTCATGCCGGCTGGCAGTCATCCGGAAACCCGTAGCGTGCGGGGTGCCAACGTTTGCCGTATTGCGGTTCATCGTCCGCAGGATGGCGATCTGGTGGTGGTGCTGTCGGTGATCGACAATTTGGTCAAGGGCGCGTCGGGTCAGGCGGTGCAGAACCTGAACATCCTGTTTGGTCTGGACGAGCGCTTGGGTCTGTCCCATGCAGGCATGCTGCCCTAAGCTTTTCCCCGCTCAACAAAAAGGCCCGTTTAACGGGCCTTTTTGTATTCCGGGCTGACCATTGTGTTGATTGATATACCGTAACAATAGTTGACCGATTTTCTGGGAGAAGCGGATAATGCGCGTCATCACGCATTATGGCGGTGTAACACCGGGAGATAGTCAGCATGAGCGTCGAATCCTTCACCCCCACGGCTTTGCAATTCACCCACGGTGCCGCGCACAAGGTGAAGAGCCTGGTCGATGAAGAGGGTAATGATCGCTTGAAGCTGCGCGTATTCGTTACGGGCGGCGGTTGTTCAGGGTTTCAGTACGGCTTCACATTCGATGAAGAAGTGGCCGATGACGACACCATCGTCGAGCGCGAAGGCGTTAGCCTGGTCGTCGATCCGATGAGCTTCCAATACCTGGCAGGTGCCGAGGTGGATTATCAGGAAGGTCTGGAAGGTTCGCGTTTCGTGATCAAGAACCCGAATGCCACCACGACCTGTGGTTGCGGCTCTTCGTTTTCGATCTGATCGCACCTCAGCGCATCACCAAACGCCGCATGGCCTCACGGCCTTGCGGCGTTTTGCTGTCTGGTGCTCAGACGGGGTAGATGGCGCCGAGGACGCGTAATCCGCGAGCGCCAGTGACGCTTGGACGATTGGCCGGGATACTTTCGAGGCAGCAATGGGCCAACCAGGCAAAGGCCATGGCTTCGACCCAGTCCGGGTCTACGCCGTAGTTTGCAGTGCTGCTGACCTTGGCGCCTGGCAGCAGGCTGGCGAGCCGTGCCATCAATGTTGCGTTATGGGCGCCGCCACCACAGACCAGCAGCTCTTGCGTATCGGCTTGTGCGGCTTGTAGCGATTCGACGATGGTCAGCGCCGTCAGCTCAAGCAGCGTGGCTTGCACGTCTTGTGCAGCAAATGCGGGCAGGCGCGCCAGGTGTTGTGTCAGCCATTGCAGGTTGAATACTTCGCGGCCGGTGCTTTTGGGGCCCTTGGTCAGGAAGAACGGATCACCGAGCAGGGCCTTCAGCAGCACGGGCTCTACGCTGCCGCTTGCAGCCCACTGGCCGTCACGGTCGAAGGTCTCGCCGCGTTGTTGGTGAATCCAGGCGTCCAGCAGGACATTGCCTGGGCCGCAGTCAAAGCCCGAGACGGGTTTGCCGGTCTCGATCAGGCTGAGATTGCTGAAACCGCCAACATTCAAGACTGCACGGTTGCCGCTACGCTGTTCAAACAAGGCTTCATGGAAGGCTGGAACCAGCGGCGCGCCTTGCCCGCCTGCAGCCACGTCGCGGCTACGAAAGTCGCTGACGACAGTGATTCCGGTCAGTTCAGTCAACAGGGCAGGGTTGCCGATCTGCACGGTGAAGCCGCGTGCGGGCTCGTGGCGAATAGTCTGGCCGTGGCTGCCAATCGCTCGGATGTCATCAGGTTTCAGGTGTTGATCTGCAAGCAGGGTATTGATGCCCTGAGCGGCCAGTTTTACCCAGTTTTGCTGGGCAATGGCGCTGCGGGCTATCTCGTCAGGTCCGCTGGCGCACAAGCCAAGCAGCTCGGTGCGCAGGGATTCGGGCATGGGAATGTAGTGCGTGGCGATCAGTTTGATCGCCGGTGCTTGCTCGATCAGCGCAATGTCCAGGCCATCAAGGCTGGTACCGGACATCACACCTATATAGAGCGCCATGGCTTAGCGTTTGCTCGAAGCTAGCAGGGTGGCTTTTTCTTGCTCCATGCGCGCCATCAGCGGCTGGCTTTGTTGCAGGAAGCGTGCGCGCTCGGACTTGGCGATCGGATCGGCCATTGGCAGTTTCTGACCCAGCGGGTCGACGTGAACGCCGTTGACCTGGAACTCGTAGTGCAAGTGCGGGCCGGTCGAGAGTCCGGTAGTGCCGATATAGCCAATCACTTGGCCTTGCTTGACGTTGCCGCCAGTCTTGACGCCTTTGGCGAAGCCTTGCATGTGTCCGTACAGCGTGCGGTAGGTGTTGCCGTGCTGAATGATAACGGTGTTGCCGTAACCACCGCGGCGACCGGCCAGCAGCACTTTGCCGTCACCGGCAGCCTTGATCGGCGTGCCACGAGGCGCTGCGTAGTCGACGCCTTTGTGCGCGCGAATTTTGTTCAGAATTGGATGCTTGCGACCCATGGAGAAACGCGAGCTAATACGGGCGAAGTCCACCGGCGTACGAATGAACGCCTTGCGCATGCTATTGCCTTCGGCCGTGTAGTAGCTGCTGTTGCCTTGCTTGTTGGTGTAACGCACGGCGGTGTACGTCTTGCCACGGTTGGTGAAACGGGCGGAAAGAATAGGGCCATTGCCGACAGCTTTGCCGTTGACGACTTTCTGTTCGTAGATCACGTCGAACTCGTCACCCTGGCGAATATCCTGGGCGAAGTCGACGTCGTAGCCAAACACGCTGGCCATGTCCATGGTGAGGCTGTGGGACAGCCCGGCACGCGCCGCGGATTGCGAAAGCGAGCTGTTGATCACGCCGTGAACATAGGCGGAGCGCACGGTTGGCTTGGCTGTAATGCGGTTAAAGGTATAGCCCCTGGCGTTTTTGCTCAGGCTGATGCTTTCAGCGTCATTGATCTTGCTGTGCAGATTGGTCAACTGGCCGTCGCGACCCAGTTCGAATTCGAGTTTCTGGCCGTGTTTGAGCTGGGTGAACTGCTTGGCTTGCTTGTCGCTGGCCAATACGTCGTGCACCGAAGCGGCTGGAAGCCCGACTTTCTCGAACAATGTGGAGAGCGTGTCGCCTTTGGCAACGATCACTTCCCGGTGGCCTGGCGCTTTCTTCTCTTCAACGGCTGGTGCAGGGGCTGCTTTAGCCGTTTCCTTGCTATCGTCGGTACTGTCTTCGATCTGGGCGAATGGAGATTCGACCGGCTCGTTTGTGGCTTGGACTGCGTCAGCAGCGTCTTGATCTTGTGTCAGTTGTTCTGCGGGACGTTCCAGTTCAAGACTCAGGGTTGTCTTTTTGGCTTCAACGTCACTGGAAGGGAATACCAGGAGCGCCAGGCTGAGGAGGGCAGCAATGCCACTTGCCGCGAGCAGGTGGGTCTTCGGATAAAGCGGCGGCGCTTTAGACGGTTCTGTGGTCATAGGTAATTTGACTTTGGAAAAGATGAATTGGAAAAGATGAATGACATGATGAAGATGAAATAACTGTATAAAATATAACCAAATCATCTCTTAAGCAAGTCGCGAATGCTCTGTTCGCGGATTGGCGTCCGTGCGCCGGGCAAAACTTGTATTTGGTGCGCGATCTTGTATGGTTGGTTCCCTTTGAATCTGAGCCTTGCGGGTCTGTTATGAAGTCGGTTGAAGAGCAGCTAGCGCTGATCAAACGTGGTGCGGAAGAACTGTTGGTCGAGTCCGAGCTGATCGAGAAGCTCAAGCGCGGCCAGCCGCTGCGTATTAAGGCTGGCTTCGATCCGACTGCGCCGGATTTGCACCTGGGGCACACAGTGCTCATTAATAAGCTGCGCCAGTTCCAGGATCTGGGTCACCAGGTGATCTTCCTTATAGGTGACTTCACCGGGATGATCGGTGATCCGAGTGGCAAGAGTGCTACCCGTCCTCCGTTGACGCGTGAGCAGGTTCTCGAAAATGCCGAGACCTATAAGACTCAGGTGTTCAAGATTCTTGATCCGGCGAAAACCGAGGTGGCTTTCAACTCCACCTGGATGGATCAGATGGGGCCCGCGGATTTCATTCGTCTGACCTCGCAATACACTGTGGCGCGGATGCTTGAGCGCGACGACTTCGACAAGCGCTATTCGACCAATCAACCAATCGCTATCCACGAGTTCCTGTATCCGCTGGTTCAGGGGTATGACTCGGTCGCGTTGCGCGCGGACGTCGAGCTGGGCGGCACCGATCAGAAGTTCAACCTGCTGATGGGGCGTGAGCTGCAGCGCAGTTATGGTCAGGAGGCTCAATGCATTCTGACCATGCCATTGCTCGAAGGGTTGGATGGCGTGAAAAAGATGTCCAAGTCATTGGGCAACTACGTCGGTATCCAGGAAGCGCCAGGTGTCATGTACGGCAAGCTGGTTTCGATTCCGGACGTGCTGATGTGGCGTTACTTCGAGCTGCTCAGCTTTCGCTCCATGGAGGAGATTGATGCGTTGCGTGCAGATGTTGAAGCTGGCGCCAATCCGCGGGATATCAAGATCAAGCTGGCCGAAGAGATTGTTGCGCGCTTCCATGGTGAAGAGGCGGCGGCGAACGCTCACCGTGGCGCGGGTAACCGTATGAAGGAAGGTGAGTTGCCGGATGACTTGCCAGAGATTGAGCTGACTGCGACTGAGGATATGCCGATTGCGGCTGTGCTTAATAAAGCAGGGCTGGTGAAGAACTCGGCAGTCGCACGTGATCTGCTCGGTTCGGGCGGTGTGCGTATAGATGGCGAAGTGGTTGATCGCACCTTTATATATGCACTGGGCGCTACCCATGTTTGCCAGGCCGGAAAGAAGGCATTTGCGCGTATTACGCTTAAATCCGAGTAAGACTGAAATTAGGGGTTGACGGCGAATTATATCTGTCTATAATTCGCCCCACTTCCGGCGCAGTCGAAACGGAAAACTCTTTGGTAAACAAAGAGTTACGCAGTTTTCGACAGCGGTTACGCTTCAGTTCATCGAAGCCTGAAGGAGTTGAAAGAGCGGTGTTGTTTGGCTCTTTTAACGGTTCGATCATCTCGGTCGAAAGCGGAGAAAAAGAGGTGTTGACAGCAGCGAGTAACGCTGTAGAATTCGCCTCCCGCTAACGAGAGATCGGAAGCGCAAGTGGTTGAAGTTGCAAAGGAAACTTTGAAAACTTCTGAAAATAACCGCTTGACAGCAACAGAGGCTGCTGTAGAATGCGCGCCTCGGTTGAGACGAAAGATCTTAACCAACCGCTCTTTAACAACTGAATCAAGCAATTCGTGTGGGTGCTTGTGCAGTCAGACTGATAGTCAACAAGATTATCAGCATCACAAGTTACTCCGCGAGAAATCAAAGATGTAACCAACGATTGCTGAGCCAAGTTTAGGGTTTCTTAAAAACCCAAAGATGTTTGAACTGAAGAGTTTGATCATGGCTCAGATTGAACGCTGGCGGCAGGCCTAACACATGCAAGTCGAGCGGTAGAGAGAAGCTTGCTTCTCTTGAGAGCGGCGGACGGGTGAGTAATGCCTAGGAATCTGCCTGGTAGTGGGGGATAACGTTCGGAAACGAACGCTAATACCGCATACGTCCTACGGGAGAAAGCAGGGGACCTTCGGGCCTTGCGCTATCAGATGAGCCTAGGTCGGATTAGCTAGTTGGTGGGGTAATGGCTCACCAAGGCGACGATCCGTAACTGGTCTGAGAGGATGATCAGTCACACTGGAACTGAGACACGGTCCAGACTCCTACGGGAGGCAGCAGTGGGGAATATTGGACAATGGGCGAAAGCCTGATCCAGCCATGCCGCGTGTGTGAAGAAGGTCTTCGGATTGTAAAGCACTTTAAGTTGGGAGGAAGGGCCATTACCTAATACGTGATGGTTTTGACGTTACCGACAGAATAAGCACCGGCTAACTCTGTGCCAGCAGCCGCGGTAATACAGAGGGTGCAAGCGTTAATCGGAATTACTGGGCGTAAAGCGCGCGTAGGTGGTTCGTTAAGTTGGATGTGAAATCCCCGGGCTCAACCTGGGAACTGCATTCAAAACTGTCGAGCTAGAGTATGGTAGAGGGTGGTGGAATTTCCTGTGTAGCGGTGAAATGCGTAGATATAGGAAGGAACACCAGTGGCGAAGGCGACCACCTGGACTGATACTGACACTGAGGTGCGAAAGCGTGGGGAGCAAACAGGATTAGATACCCTGGTAGTCCACGCCGTAAACGATGTCAACTAGCCGTTGGGAGCCTTGAGCTCTTAGTGGCGCAGCTAACGCATTAAGTTGACCGCCTGGGGAGTACGGCCGCAAGGTTAAAACTCAAATGAATTGACGGGGGCCCGCACAAGCGGTGGAGCATGTGGTTTAATTCGAAGCAACGCGAAGAACCTTACCAGGCCTTGACATCCAATGAACTTTCCAGAGATGGATTGGTGCCTTCGGGAACATTGAGACAGGTGCTGCATGGCTGTCGTCAGCTCGTGTCGTGAGATGTTGGGTTAAGTCCCGTAACGAGCGCAACCCTTGTCCTTAGTTACCAGCACGTTATGGTGGGCACTCTAAGGAGACTGCCGGTGACAAACCGGAGGAAGGTGGGGATGACGTCAAGTCATCATGGCCCTTACGGCCTGGGCTACACACGTGCTACAATGGTCGGTACAGAGGGTTGCCAAGCCGCGAGGTGGAGCTAATCCCACAAAACCGATCGTAGTCCGGATCGCAGTCTGCAACTCGACTGCGTGAAGTCGGAATCGCTAGTAATCGCGAATCAGAATGTCGCGGTGAATACGTTCCCGGGCCTTGTACACACCGCCCGTCACACCATGGGAGTGGGTTGCACCAGAAGTAGCTAGTCTAACCTTCGGGAGGACGGTTACCACGGTGTGATTCATGACTGGGGTGAAGTCGTAACAAGGTAGCCGTAGGGGAACCTGCGGCTGGATCACCTCCTTAATCGACGACATCAGCTGCTGCATAAGCTCCCACACGAATTGCTTGATTCATTGAAGAAGACGATAAGAAGCAGCCCGAAATTGGGTCTGTAGCTCAGTTGGTTAGAGCGCACCCCTGATAAGGGTGAGGTCGGCAGTTCGAATCTGCCCAGACCCACCAATTTTGCTTGTGTGGGAAACGCCTGTAGAAATACGGGGCCATAGCTCAGCTGGGAGAGCGCCTGCCTTGCACGCAGGAGGTCAACGGTTCGATCCCGTTTGGCTCCACCACTACTGCTTCTGTTGCATGAAAGCTTAGAAATGAGCATTCCATTGTTAAGATGGTGAATGTTGATTTCTAGTCTTTGATTAGATCGTTCTTTAAAAATTTGGGTATGTGATAGAAAGATAGACTGAACGTTACTTTCACTGGTAACGGATCAGGCTAAGGTAAAATTTGTGAGTAATTGCGAATTTTCGGCGAATGTCGTCTTCACAGTATAACCAGATTGCTTGGGGTTATATGGTCAAGTGAAGAAGCGCATACGGTGGATGCCTTGGCAGTCAGAGGCGATGAAAGACGTGGTAGCCTGCGAAAAGCTTCGGGGAGTCGGCAAACAGACTGTGATCCGGAGATGTCTGAATGGGGGAACCCACCTAACATAAGTTAGGTATCTTAAGCTGAATACATAGGCTTAAGAAGCGAACCAGGGGAACTGAAACATCTAAGTACCCTGAGGAAAAGAAATCAACCGAGATTCCCTTAGTAGTGGCGAGCGAACGGGGACTAGCCCTTAAGTGGCTTTGAGATTAGCGGAACGCTCTGGAAAGTGCGGCCATAGTGGGTGATAGCCCTGTACGCGAAAATCTCTTAGTCATGAAATCGAGTAGGACGGAGCACGAGAAACTTTGTCTGAATATGGGGGGACCATCCTCCAAGGCTAAATACTACTGACTGACCGATAGTGAACTAGTACCGTGAGGGAAAGGCGAAAAGAACCCCGGAGAGGGGAGTGAAATAGATCCTGAAACCGTATGCGTACAAGCAGTGGGAGCCCACTTTGTTGGGTGACTGCGTACCTTTTGTATAATGGGTCAGCGACTTATTTTCAGTGGCGAGCTTAACCGAATAGGGGAGGCGTAGCGAAAGCGAGTCTTAATAGGGCGTCTAGTCGCTGGGAATAGACCCGAAACCGGGCGATCTATCCATGGGCAGGTTGAAGGTTGGGTAACACTAACTGGAGGACCGAACCGACTACCGTTGAAAAGTTAGCGGATGACCTGTGGATCGGAGTGAAAGGCTAATCAAGCTCGGAGATAGCTGGTTCTCCTCGAAAGCTATTTAGGTAGCGCCTCATGTATCACTGTAGGGGGTAGAGCACTGTTTCGGCTAGGGGGTCATCCCGACTTACCAAACCGATGCAAACTCCGAATACCTACAAGTGCCGAGCATGGGAGACACACGGCGGGTGCTAACGTCCGTCGTGAAAAGGGAAACAACCCAGACCGTCAGCTAAGGTCCCAAAGTTATGGTTAAGTGGGAAACGATGTGGGAAGGCTTAGACAGCTAGGAGGTTGGCTTAGAAGCAGCCACCCTTTAAAGAAAGCGTAATAGCTCACTAGTCGAGTCGGCCTGCGCGGAAGATGTAACGGGGCTCAAACCATACACCGAAGCTACGGGTATCACTTAGGTGATGCGGTAGAGGAGCGTTCTGTAAGCCTGTGAAGGTGAGTTGAGAAGCTTGCTGGAGGTATCAGAAGTGCGAATGCTGACATGAGTAACGACAATGGGTGTGAAAAACACCCACGCCGAAAGACCAAGGTTTCCTGCGCAACGTTAATCGACGCAGGGTTAGTCGGTCCCTAAGGCGAGGCTGAAAAGCGTAGTCGATGGAAAACAGGTTAATATTCCTGTACTTCTGGTTATTGCGATGGAGGGACGGAGAAGGCTAGGCCAGCTTGGCGTTGGTTGTCCAAGTTTAAGGTGGTAGGCTGGAATCTTAGGTAAATCCGGGATTCTAAGGCCGAGAGCTGATGACGAGTGTTCTTTTAGAACACGAAGTGGTTGATGCCATGCTTCCAAGAAAAGCTTCTAAGCTTCAGGTAACCAGGAACCGTACCCCAAACCGACACAGGTGGTTGGGTAGAGAATACCAAGGCGCTTGAGAGAACTCGGGTGAAGGAACTAGGCAAAATGGCACCGTAACTTCGGGAGAAGGTGCGCCGGTGAGGGTGAAGGACTTGCTCCGTAAGCCCATGCCGGTCGAAGATACCAGGCCGCTGCGACTGTTTATTAAAAACACAGCACTCTGCAAACACGAAAGTGGACGTATAGGGTGTGACGCCTGCCCGGTGCCGGAAGGTTAATTGATGGGGTTAGCTAACGCGAAGCTCTTGATCGAAGCCCCGGTAAACGGCGGCCGTAACTATAACGGTCCTAAGGTAGCGAAATTCCTTGTCGGGTAAGTTCCGACCTGCACGAATGGCGTAACGATGGCGGCGCTGTCTCCACCCGAGACTCAGTGAAATTGAAATCGCTGTGAAGATGCAGTGTATCCGCGGCTAGACGGAAAGACCCCGTGAACCTTTACTATAGCTTTGCACTGGACTTTGAATTTGCTTGTGTAGGATAGGTGGGAGGCTTTGAAGCGTGGACGCCAGTTCGCGTGGAGCCAACCTTGAAATACCACCCTGGCAACTTTGAGGTTCTAACTCAGGTCCGTTATCCGGATCGAGGACAGTGTATGGTGGGTAGTTTGACTGGGGCGGTCTCCTCCTAAAGAGTAACGGAGGAGTACGAAGGTGCGCTCAGACCGGTCGGAAATCGGTCGTAGAGTATAAAGGCAAAAGCGCGCTTGACTGCGAGACAGACACGTCGAGCAGGTACGAAAGTAGGTCTTAGTGATCCGGTGGTTCTGTATGGAAGGGCCATCGCTCAACGGATAAAAGGTACTCCGGGGATAACAGGCTGATACCGCCCAAGAGTTCATATCGACGGCGGTGTTTGGCACCTCGATGTCGGCTCATCACATCCTGGGGCTGAAGCCGGTCCCAAGGGTATGGCTGTTCGCCATTTAAAGTGGTACGCGAGCTGGGTTTAGAACGTCGTGAGACAGTTCGGTCCCTATCTGCCGTGGACGTTTGAGATTTGAGAGGGGCTGCTCCTAGTACGAGAGGACCGGAGTGGACGAACCTCTGGTGTTCCGGTTGTCACGCCAGTGGCATTGCCGGGTAGCTATGTTCGGAATAGATAACCGCTGAAAGCATCTAAGCGGGAAACTAGCCTCAAGATGAGATCTCACTGGGACCTTGAGTCCCCTGAAGGGCCGTCGAAGACTACGACGTTGATAGGTTGGGTGTGTAAGCGCTGTGAGGCGTTGAGCTAACCAATACTAATTGCCCGTGAGGCTTGACCATATAACACCCAAGCAATTTGCGAACTCGAAAGAGGCCAGATTGCGGTGTGTGAAGACGAAACGAACCGAAAGTTCGAGCTGCTCACAAACACCGAGATCTATCACATACCCAATTTGCTGAAGCGAGACCAACTGGTCACGACTCAGTACCCGAATTTCTTGACGACCATAGAGCATTGGAACCACCTGATCCCATCCCGAACTCAGCAGTGAAACGATGCATCGCCGATGGTAGTGTGGGGTTTCCCCATGTGAGAGTAGGTCATCGTCAAGATTAAATTCCGAAACCCCAATTGCGAAAGCAGTTGGGGTTTTGTTTTGCCTGCGAGAAAGTTGATTCCGGAATCTTACGATTTCTATGCAACGGCTCGGGGCATGGCTATCATGCGGGCCTCATTGTGAGGCGATACTTGCATGCTGACGTTGTTAAAGCTCCTGAAGGACGGTCGTTTCCACTCCGGCCAAGCGCTGGGCGCCGCTCTAGGTATTAGTCGCAGCGCTGTGTGGAAGCAACTCCAGCACCTTGAGGCTGAGTTGGGTCTTTCTATTCACAAGGTGCGTGGTCGTGGTTATCAATTGAGTGCGCCGTTGACTCTGCTCAGCTCCGCGAAGATCGCTGAGCATTCGCCTGCTTGCGATTGGCCCGTACTGGTCTTTGATTCGATTGATTCCACTAACGCTGAAGCTTTGCGCTCTATAGAACGCGGTATGGCTGCGCCATTTCTTGTGCTTGCAGAGCGACAAACTGCCGGTCGCGGCCGACGCGGCCGCAAGTGGGTGAGCCCGTTTGCCGAAAATATCTACTATAGCCTCGTGCTGCGAATCGATGGTGGCATGCGCCAGCTTGAGGGGCTTAGCCTGGTCGTCGGCCTTGCCGTGATGCAAACACTGCGCGATCTGGGCATTGCCGGCGCTGGTTTGAAGTGGCCTAACGATGTCCTGGTGGGTGAGAAGAAAATCGCTGGCATATTGTTGGAGTTGGTTGGGGATCCTGCAGATGTGTGTCATGTCGTTCTGGGTGTAGGAATCAATGTAAATATGCAGATCGCTGATGAGGTCGATCAGCAGTGGACCTCTATGCGTCTCGAAGCAGGTAGGGCGTTCGATCGTAATCTTCTAGTGGCGCATTTGGGGATTGTTCTCCAGGGGTACCTGAGTCGTCATCAGTCGGCGGGGTTTTCAGCGCTTCGGGCCGAGTGGGAGCAAAGCCACCTATGGCAGGGGCGTGCGGTTTCGCTGATTGCTGGAGTGAGTCGGATTGATGGTGAGGTGATAGGGATTGATGGTCAGGGTGCATTGCGTTTGAACGTGGGTGGCGTAGAAAAAGTGTTTAGTGGTGGTGAGCTAAGTCTGAGGTTGCGCAATGATTCTTGAGCTCGACTGCGGGAATAGCTTTATCAAATGGCGTGTGTTACACGCAGATGCGGCGCGGTTGGTTGCTGAGGGGGTTGTCGACTCGGACCTGGCTTTGTTGGAAAGTTTGCGCGGCTGCGATGGTTTGAATCTCAAGCATTGTCGGCTGGTAAGCGTAAGAACCAATGAAGAGACCGCTGCGCTAGTTTCCTTGCTGGTCGAGGCCTTCGGTGTAACGGTGTCCTGTGCGGCGCCGGCTCGTGAAATGTCTGGAGTCCGCAACGGTTACGAGGATTATAAGCGGCTGGGGCTTGATCGCTGGCTTGCGATGCTTGGCGCATTTCATCTTGCCTCGGGGGCTTGTCTGGTTCTCGATTTTGGTACTGCGCTTACCGCAGATTTTATTGCGGCCGATGGCGAGCACCTGGGAGGGTTCATTTGTCCCGGAATGCCCTTGATGCGTAACCAGTTGCGCACCCATACCCGACGGATTCGCTATGACGATATCGCGGCATCCAGGGCGCTCGAGAGCTTTGAGCCAGGGCGAAATACGGTGGAGGCCGTCGAGCGTGGCTGTTCATTGATGTTGAGAGGGTTCGTCCTGACGCAGCTAGAGTTGGCACGCAGCTATTGGGGGCAGGAGTTCTCGGTGTTCCTCACTGGTGGTGATGCAGGCCTGGTTTCTGGAGTTGTGCCAGAAGCGCGGGTAGTACCAGATCTCGTATTTGTGGGTTTGGCCATGGCGTGCCCATTGTCCTGAGGTTTTTATGCGTTGGTTGTTTCTGTTGTTGATGGTCCTGAATGTCTTTTATTACGTTTGGCATCAGCAGGAGGCGCCCTTGCGTGCGAAGGACGTCACTCCGTTGAGTTTGTATAAAGGTTCGCAGCAGGACATTCGCCTGTTGAGTGAAACGCCTGATGCAGTAGCTGCGCGTGACAAGGGTAAATTTGCGCAGGCGGATAACAGTTGTCTTTATCTGGGTGGTTTTGCTCGTCAGGAAACGGCGAAGACGCTTGAACAGCGATTGGCCGCTCTCGACATCAAGGTTCAGCAGCTATCGGTTTCTCTTCCTGATTCTGTTGGATATTGGATGCGTGTAGCTCCAGAGAGCCGGCGTTTGGCTGATGATTCCGTGCTGCAGAACCTTGCTAAAGAATTCAATGAGTTAAAACATAAAATAATGCCGTGCGAGGGGGTTGCAACTGCTGAATAGGTTGCATAGAATGGCGCCCGCTTCGCAGTGAAGACCTTTAGCGGTCAACAGTGTGAAGCGAGGTCAACGCAGCTAACCTCAGGTTTTTAATGAGAAAATGCTTGACAGAAGGCTGGCATGATGTAGAATGCCGGCTCGCTTAGGAGGGGTTCCCGAGCGGCCAAAGGGATCAGACTGTAAATCTGACGTCTACGACTTCGAAGGTTCGAATCCTTCCCCCTCCACCATTTTTAGCGTGAGCTGCAAGCTTACGCGGGTATAGTTTAGTGGTAGAACCTCAGCCTTCCAAGCTGATGATGCGGGTTCGATTCCCGCTACCCGCTCCAAGTTTGCAGGTTGTGCAAAGTGTTTCGCTCTTGTAGCTCAGTTGGTAGAGCACACCCTTGGTAAGGGTGAGGTCAGCGGTTCAAATCCGCTCAAGAGCTCCATATAACAAGGCAGATATGAAAATATCTGCCTTTGTTTTAATGGCTAGTGTGACTTGCTTAATTCTTCTCCTAGGGGTGATTTCGATGGCTAAGGAAAAGTTCGAACGTAATAAGCCGCACGTCAACGTAGGTACCATTGGTCACGTCGACCACGGTAAAACTACTCTGACTGCTGCTCTGACTCGTGTCTGTTCCGAAGTTTTCGGTTCGGCTAAGGTTGACTTCGACAAGATCGATAGCGCCCCAGAAGAAAAAGCTCGTGGCATCACCATTAACACTGCTCACGTTGAGTATGATTCGGCCGTGCGTCACTACGCACACGTTGACTGCCCGGGTCACGCTGACTACGTGAAGAACATGATTACCGGTGCTGCTCAAATGGATGGCGCTATCCTGGTTTGCTCGGCTGCTGATGGTCCGATGCCGCAAACTCGTGAGCACATCCTGTTGTCCCGTCAGGTAGGCGTTCCGTACATCGTGGTTTTCCTGAACAAGGCTGACCTGGTGGATGACGCTGAGCTGCTGGAGCTGGTTGAGATGGAAGTGCGCGATCTGCTGAGCACTTACGACTTCCCGGGCGACGACACTCCAATCATCATTGGTTCTGCGCGTATGGCGTTGGAAGGTAATGATGAAAACGGGATGGGTACCACTGCTGTCAAGAAGTTGGTTGAGACTCTGGATAGCTATATTCCAGAGCCTGAGCGTGCTATCGACAAGCCGTTCCTGATGCCAATCGAAGATGTATTCTCGATTTCGGGTCGCGGTACTGTTGTGACTGGTCGTATCGAGCGTGGTATCGTTCGCGTTCAGGATGCACTGGAAATCGTTGGTCTGCGTGATACCACCACTACTACCTGTACTGGTGTTGAAATGTTCCGCAAGCTGCTCGATGAAGGTCGTGCTGGCGAGAACTGCGGTGTTCTGCTGCGTGGTACCAAGCGTGATGACGTTGAGCGTGGTCAGGTGCTGGTTAAGCCGGGTTCGGTTAAGCCGCACACCAAGTTCACTGCAGAAGTTTACGTTCTGAGCAAGGAAGAAGGCGGTCGTCATACTCCGTTCTTCAAAGGCTACCGTCCACAGTTCTACTTCCGTACTACTGACGTGACTGGTAACTGCGAGCTGCCAGAAGGCGTTGAAATGGTAATGCCAGGTGACAACATTCAGATGACTGTTACCCTGATCAAAACCATCGCAATGGAAGATGGCCTGCGTTTCGCTATCCGTGAAGGCGGTCGTACCGTCGGCGCTGGTGTCGTAGCCAAAGTCATCGAGTAAGTTGTTGTAATGTCTTTTTTAGGCCGGCATAATGGTCGGCCTAATTTTGTTTTAGGTCAGTAGCTCAATTGGCAGAGCGACGGTCTCCAAAACCGTAGGTTGGGGGTTCGATTCCCTCCTGACCTGCCAGATTCACTCAGTGTGTCTGGCTTTCTTTTCACAGGATCTTCATAGATGACTCCTAAAGCTGAAGCTCAAGGCTCTCGCTTCGATCTGCTCAAGTGGCTTGTAGTAGTCGCTTTGGTGGTTGTTGGCGTTGTCGGCAATCAGTATTACCATGCTGCGCCGATCCTGTACCGTGTACTCGCTTTGCTTGTTATTGCTGCTGTAGCTGCCTTTGTAGGCCTGCAGACCGTCAAGGGCAAGTCTTTCTTTGTACTGGTTAAGGAAGCTCGCACCGAGATTCGTAAAGTCGTGTGGCCAACTCGCCAAGAAACCACGCAGACCACCCTGATTGTGGTGGCTGTTGTTCTGGTTATGGCGTTGCTGTTGTGGGGGCTTGATTCCCTGCTCGGCTGGCTTGTTTCCTTGATTGTTGGCTAAGGGTGTCCCGTGGCTAAGCGTTGGTACGTTGTGCATGCTTACTCGGGTTACGAGAAGCATGTCATGCGCTCGTTGATCGAGCGCGTAAAGCTGGCTGGCATGGAAGATGGCTTCGGCGAAATTCTGGTTCCCACTGAAGAAGTGGTTGAAATGCGTAATGGCCAGAAGCGCAAAAGCGAGCGTAAATTCTTCCCAGGTTACGTGCTGGTTCAGATGGATATGAATGAGGGTACTTGGCACTTGGTCAAGGACACTCCTCGGGTGATGGGCTTCATCGGTGGTACCGCTGATAAACCTGCACCTATTACTGACAAAGAAGCAGAAGCAATTCTGCGTCGTGTTGCTGATGGTAGCGACAAGCCGAAGCCCAAGACTCTGTTCGAGCCGGGCGAAGTGGTTCGTGTTACCGACGGTCCGTTCGCTGATTTTAATGGCACGGTCGAAGAAGTTAACTACGAAAAGAGCCGGATCCAAGTCGCAGTGCTCATTTTCGGTCGCTCTACTCCGGTAGAGCTAGAGTTCAGCCAGGTCGAAAAGGTCTAGCCGAACAAGCATCCCAACCCCGCAGCCCTAGGCTGTGGGGTTTTGTCGTCACTGGGATAAACGCGCAAGTAACCGGGGAGCCTCTCGAGGCGTTCGAACCCGTAATTGGAGTGCCTCATGGCCAAGAAGATTACCGCTTACATCAAGCTGCAAGTGAAGGCCGCTCAGGCTAACCCAAGCCCACCTGTTGGTCCTGCTCTGGGTCAGCACGGCGTGAACATCATGGAATTCTGCAAGGCTTTCAACGCCCGTACTCAGGGTATTGAGCCAGGTCTGCCGACTCCAGTGATCATCACTGTCTACAGCGACCGTAGCTTCACTTTCGAAACTAAAAGCACCCCGGCTTCGGTTCTGCTGAAGAAGGCTGCTGGTTTGACTAGCGGTTCCGCTCGTCCAAACACCGTTAAGGTTGGCACTGTAACTCGTGCTCAGCTGGAAGAAATCGCGAAAACCAAAAACGCGGATCTGACTGCAGCTGATATGGAAGCAGCCGTGCGTACTATCGCCGGTTCTGCTCGTAGCATGGGCCTTAACGTGGAGGGTGTGTAATGGCTAAGCTGACCAAGCGCCAAAAGGCTATCGCCGGCAAAATCGAAGCGGGCAAGGCCTACAACTTTGTAGACGCCGCTGCTCTGCTGGCTGAGCTGTCGACTGTCAAGTTCAGCGAGTCGTTCGACGTTGCTGTGAACCTGGGTGTTGACCCGCGTAAATCTGACCAGGTTGTTCGTAGCGCTACTGTGCTGCCACACGGCACTGGCAAGACCGTTCGCGTTGCTGTGTTCACCCAGGGCCCAGCAGCTGAAGCTGCTCTGGCCGCCGGCGCTGATCGCGTAGGTATGGACGACCTGGCTGCCGAAATGAAAGGCGGCGACCTGAACTATGACGTAGTTATTGCTTCCCCGGATGCAATGCGCGTTGTAGGTCAGTTGGGTCAGATCCTCGGTCCACGTGGCCTGATGCCTAACCCTAAAGTCGGCACCGTAACTCCAGACGTAGCTACCGCGGTTAAAAACGCAAAAGCTGGTCAGGTTCGTTATCGCACCGACAAAAACGGCATCATCCACACATCCGTTGGCAAAGTCGGCTTTGATGCCGTCAAGCTGAAGGAAAACGTTGAAGCCCTGATCGCTGATCTGAAGCGTATCAAGCCAGCTTCCTCGAAAGGTATTTACGTCAAGCGCGTTACCCTGAGCACAACTATGGGCCCAGGTCTGGTCATCGACCAGGGTTCGCTCGACGCGTAAGACACAGATTGGCGCGAGTAATTGCGCCAATTGAAAAATTGGGGTCCCTGCCTGGCGGGGGCTATCCAAGACCGTAGGCGACGCAAGTCTTAAACCTCAAGCCTACGCAGATGGTGCTCCCGGTTCCTTACCGAATCAGACACCAAAACGACATCCGGCCTCGGCTGGATGAAACGGTAACAAGCAGGAGTTAAACCCGTGGCAATTAAACTCGAAGACAAGAAGGCCATCGTCGCTGAAGTCAACGAGGCTGCCAAAGCTGCTCTGTCCGCTGTCGTGGCTGATGCCCGTGGCGTAACAGTAGGCGCTATGACCGGACTCCGTAAAGAGGCTCGTGAAGCCGGCGTTTACGTACGTGTTGTACGTAACACCCTGCTCAAGCGCGCTGTTGCTGACACTGAATACAGTGTTCTCAACGACGTGTTCACTGGCCCGACCTTGATTGCATTCTCCAAAGAACATCCGGGCGCTGCTGCTCGTATCTTCAAGGAATTCGCAAAAGGTCAGGACAAGTTCGAGATCAAGGCAGCTGCGTTCGAGGGCAAGTTCCTCGCAGCTAACCAAATCGACGTACTGGCAACTCTGCCGACCCGTGACGAAGCAATTTCTCAGCTGATGAGCGTGATTCAAGGCGCTACCAGCAAATTGGCTCGTACTCTGGCGGCAATTCGCGACCAGAAAGAAGCTGCTGCAGCCTAAGGCTCGTCATCTTCTCGCGTTTTTTGTTTATTTCGATGGTCGCGTAGGCCGTCCCCCAATTCAGGAATTAGAGTCATGTCTATCTCTCAAAACGATATCCTTGAAGCCGTTGGCAACATGTCCGTAATGGAAGTTGTTGAACTGATCAAAGCTTTCGAAGAAAAATTCGGCGTTACCGCTGCTGCTGCATCGGCTGGTCCAGCTGTTGCTGCTGCCGTTGCTGAAGAGCAAACCGAATTCAACGTCATGCTGACCGAAGCTGGCGAGAAGAAAGTTAACGTGATCAAGGCTGTACGTGAACTGACCGGTCTGGGCCTGAAAGAAGCCAAGGCTGTAGTTGACGGCGCTCCTGCCATGGTTCTGGAAGCTGTTGCCAAAGACGCAGCTGACAAAGCCAAAGCAGTTCTGGAAGAAGCAGGCGCTAAAGTCGAGCTGAAGTAAGCTTCGACTTTGCGTCTCCAGCCCGAGCGTTAAGCGAAAGGCTGATGGCTGGTGGCTCTTGCCACCGGCCTTTTTCCGTTATTGGCAGCCGACTGGGTCGGTGCTGATAACGAGCTGTAACCACCCGATGCGGTGGCGCAAACCATGGGGTTTGCACGATTTTCTGGCTGCTCCCGTCGGGAGGGGCCAAACAAGCAGGTGACCAAGCTGGGGAACGCTGATGGCTTACTCATATACTGAGAAAAAACGTATCCGCAAGGACTTTAGCAAGTTGCCGGACGTCATGGATGTGCCGTACCTCCTGGCCATCCAGCTGGATTCGTATCGTGAATTCTTGCAAGCGGGAGCGACTAAAGATCAGTTCCGCGACGTGGGCCTGCATGCGGCCTTCAAATCCGTTTTCCCGATCATCAGCTACTCCGGCAATGCTGCGCTGGAGTACGTCGGTTATCGCCTGGGCGAACCGGCATTTGATGTCAAAGAATGCGTATTGCGCGGTGTGACTTACGCCGTACCTTTGCGGGTAAAAGTGCGCCTGATCATTTTCGACAAAGAATCGTCGAACAAAGCGATCAAGGACATTAAAGAGCAAGAAGTCTACATGGGTGAAATCCCCCTGATGACTGAGAACGGTACCTTCGTAATCAACGGTACCGAGCGTGTAATCGTTTCCCAGCTGCACCGTTCCCCGGGCGTGTTCTTCGACCACGACCGTGGCAAGACGCACAGCTCCGGCAAACTGCTGTACTCCGCGCGGATCATTCCTTACCGCGGTTCGTGGCTGGACTTCGAGTTCGACCCGAAAGACTGCGTATTCGTGCGTATCGACCGTCGTCGCAAGCTGCCTGCATCGGTACTGCTGCGCGCGCTCGGCTATACCACTGAAGAAGTGCTGGACGCGTTCTACACCACCAACGTCTTCCACGTGCAAGGTGAAAACCTCAGCCTGGAACTGGTGCCTCAGCGCCTGCGTGGTGAAATTGCTGTCCTGGATATCCTGGATGACAAAGGCAAGGTTATTGTCGAGCAAGGTCGCCGTATCACCGCTCGCCACATCAACCAGCTGGAAAAGGCCGGGATCAAAGAGCTGCAAGTGCCTCTGGACTACGTCCTGGGTCGCACTACCGCCAAGGTCATCGTGCATCCGGCAACCGGCGAAATCCTGGCAGAGTGCAACACCGAGCTGAACACCGAGATCCTGGCGAAAATCGCCAAGGCTCAGGTCGTTCGCATCGAGACTCTGTACACCAACGATATCGACTGCGGTCCGTTCGTCTCCGACACGCTGAAGATCGACTCCACCAGCAACCAATTGGAAGCGCTGGTCGAGATCTATCGCATGATGCGTCCTGGCGAGCCGCCAACCAAAGACGCTGCCGAGACTCTGTTCAACAACCTGTTCTTCAGCCCTGAGCGCTATGACCTGTCTGCGGTCGGCCGGATGAAGTTCAACCGTCGTATCGGTCGTACCGAGATCGAAGGTTCGGGCGTGTTGTGCAAAGAAGACATCGTCGCGGTACTGAAGACTCTGGTCGACATCCGTAACGGTAAAGGCATCGTCGATGACATCGACCACCTGGGTAACCGTCGTGTTCGCTGCGTAGGCGAAATGGCCGAGAACCAGTTCCGCGTTGGCCTGGTACGTGTTGAGCGTGCGGTCAAAGAGCGTCTGTCGATGGCCGAAAGCGAAGGCCTGATGCCGCAAGACCTGATCAACGCCAAGCCAGTGGCTGCTGCGGTGAAAGAGTTCTTCGGTTCGAGCCAGCTGTCCCAGTTCATGGACCAGAACAACCCGCTGTCCGAGATCACCCACAAGCGTCGTGTCTCTGCACTCGGCCCTGGCGGTCTGACGCGTGAGCGTGCCGGCTTTGAAGTTCGTGACGTACACCCGACTCACTACGGTCGTGTATGCCCGATTGAAACACCGGAAGGTCCGAACATCGGTCTGATCAACTCCCTGGCCGCCTATGCGCGCACCAATCAGTACGGCTTCCTCGAGAGCCCGTACCGCGTGGTGAAAGACGCTCTGGTCACCGACGAGATCGTGTTCCTGTCCGCCATCGAAGAAGCTGATCACGTGATCGCTCAGGCTTCGGCCACGATGAACGACAAAAAAGTCCTGATCGACGAGCTGGTAGCTGTTCGTCACTTGAACGAGTTCACCGTCAAGGCGCCGGAAGACGTCACCTTGATGGACGTATCGCCGAAGCAGGTAGTTTCGGTTGCTGCGTCGCTGATCCCGTTCCTCGAGCACGATGACGCCAACCGTGCGTTGATGGGTTCGAACATGCAGCGTCAAGCTGTACCAACCCTGCGCGCTGACAAGCCGCTGGTAGGTACCGGCATGGAGCGTAACGTGGCTCGCGACTCCGGCGTTTGCGTCGTGGCTCGTCGTGGCGGCGTGATCGATTCCGTTGATGCCAGCCGTATCGTGGTTCGTGTTGCTGATGATGAAGTTGAAACCGGCGAAGCTGGTGTCGATATCTACAACCTGACCAAATACACCCGCTCCAACCAGAACACCTGCATCAACCAGCGTCCGCTGGTGAGCAAGGGTGATCGGGTTCAGCGTAGCGACATCATGGCTGACGGTCCGTCCACCGACATGGGTGAGCTGGCTCTGGGTCAGAACATGCGCATCGCGTTCATGGCATGGAACGGCTTCAACTTCGAAGACTCCATCTGCTTGTCCGAGCGTGTGGTTCAGGAAGACCGTTTCACCACGATCCACATTCAGGAACTGACCTGTGTGGCGCGTGACACCAAGCTTGGGCCAGAGGAAATCACTGCAGACATCCCGAACGTGGGTGAAGCTGCACTGAACAAGCTGGACGAAGCCGGTATCGTTTACGTAGGTGCTGAAGTTGGCGCAGGCGACATTCTGGTTGGTAAGGTCACTCCGAAAGGCGAGACCCAACTGACTCCGGAAGAGAAGCTGTTGCGTGCAATCTTCGGTGAAAAAGCCAGCGACGTTAAAGACACTTCCCTGCGTGTACCTACCGGTACCAAAGGTACTGTCATCGACGTACAGGTCTTCACCCGTGACGGCGTAGAGCGTGATGCTCGTGCTCTGTCGATCGAGAAGACTCAACTCGACGAGATCCGCAAGGACCTGAACGAAGAGTTCCGTATCGTTGAAGGCGCTACTTTCGAACGTCTGCGTTCCGCTCTGGTCGGCCATAAAGCCGAAGGCGGCGCCGGTCTGAAGAAAGGTCAGGAAATCACCGACGAAGTTCTCGACGGTCTTGAGCACGGCCAGTGGTTCAAACTGCGCATGGCTGAAGATGCTCTGAACGAGCAGCTCGAGAAGGCTCAGGCCTACATCGTTGATCGCCGCCGTCTGCTGGACGACAAGTTCGAAGACAAGAAGCGCAAACTGCAGCAGGGCGATGACCTGGCTCCAGGCGTGCTGAAAATCGTCAAGGTTTACCTGGCAATCCGTCGCCGCATCCAGCCGGGCGACAAGATGGCCGGTCGTCACGGTAACAAGGGTGTGGTCTCCGTGATCATGCCGGTTGAAGACATGCCGCACGATGCCAATGGCACCCCGGTCGACGTTGTCCTCAACCCGTTGGGCGTACCTTCGCGTATGAACGTTGGTCAGATCCTTGAAACCCACCTGGGCCTCGCGGCCAAAGGTCTGGGCGAGAAGATCAACCGTATGATCGAAGAGCAGCGCAAGGTTGCTGACCTTCGCAAGTTCCTGCACGAGATCTACAACGAGATCGGCGGCCGCAACGAAGAGCTGGACACCTTCTCCGACCAGGAAATCCTGGATCTGGCGAAGAACCTGCGCGGTGGCGTACCGATGGCCACTCCGGTGTTCGACGGTGCCAAGGAAAGCGAAATCAAGGCCATGCTGAAACTGGCAGACCTGCCGGAAAGCGGCCAGATGCAGCTGACTGACGGCCGTACCGGCAACAAGTTCGAGCGCCCGGTTACCGTTGGCTACATGTACATGCTGAAGCTGAACCACTTGGTAGACGACAAGATGCACGCTCGTTCTACCGGTTCGTACAGCCTGGTTACCCAGCAGCCGCTGGGTGGTAAGGCGCAGTTCGGTGGTCAGCGTTTCGGGGAGATGGAGGTCTGGGCACTGGAAGCATACGGTGCTGCTTACACTCTGCAAGAAATGCTCACAGTGAAGTCGGACGATGTGAACGGCCGGACCAAGATGTACAAAAACATCGTGGACGGCGATCACCGTATGGAGCCGGGCATGCCCGAGTCCTTCAACGTGTTGATCAAGGAAATTCGTTCCCTCGGCATCGATATCGATCTGGAAACCGAATAACACGTGACGCGAATGAGAGCGGGGCAGGATTGCCCGCTCTCTGCTCCGCCAGGAGGAAAGGCCTTGAAAGACCTACTGAATTTGCTGAAAAACCAGGGTCAAGTCGAAGAGTTCGACGCCATCCGTATCGGATTGGCATCGCCTGAGATGATCCGTTCGTGGTCGTTCGGTGAAGTTAAAAAGCCGGAAACCATCAACTACCGTACGTTCAAACCTGAGCGTGACGGCCTGTTCTGCGCCAAGATCTTTGGCCCGGTAAAGGATTACGAGTGCCTGTGCGGTAAGTACAAGCGCTTGAAGCACCGTGGTGTGATCTGCGAGAAGTGCGGTGTTGAAGTCGCGCTGGCAAAAGTTCGTCGTGAGCGCATGGCGCACATCGAACTGGCCTCGCCAGTTGCTCACATCTGGTTCCTGAAATCGCTGCCGTCGCGTATCGGCTTGCTGATGGACATGACCCTGCGTGATATCGAACGCGTTCTCTACTTCGAGAGCTATGTCGTTATCGATCCAGGCATGACCACCCTTGAAAAAGGTCAGCTGCTCAACGACGAGCAGTACTTCGAAGCGCTGGAAGAGTTCGGCGACGATTTCGATGCCCGCATGGGTGCCGAAGCTGTCCGTGAACTGCTGCACGCTATCGATCTGGAGCACGAGATTGGCCGTCTGCGTGAAGAAATTCCGCAAACCAACTCCGAAACCAAAATCAAGAAGCTGTCCAAGCGTCTGAAGTTGATGGAAGCCTTCCAGGGTTCCGGCAACTTGCCAGAGTGGATGGTGCTGACCGTTCTGCCGGTTCTGCCGCCAGATCTGCGTCCACTGGTCCCGTTGGATGGCGGTCGTTTCGCGACTTCCGACCTCAACGACCTGTATCGTCGAGTGATCAACCGTAACAACCGCTTGAAGCGCCTGCTTGATCTGTCCGCTCCGGACATCATCGTGCGCAACGAAAAGCGTATGTTGCAGGAAGCTGTCGACGCCTTGCTCGATAACGGTCGTCGTGGCCGCGCTATCACCGGTTCCAACAAGCGTCCTCTGAAATCCCTGGCTGACATGATCAAGGGTAAACAAGGTCGTTTCCGTCAGAACTTGCTCGGTAAGCGTGTTGACTACTCCGGTCGTTCGGTAATTACCGTAGGTCCGACCCTGCGTCTGCATCAGTGCGGTCTGCCGAAGAAAATGGCTCTCGAGCTGTTCAAGCCGTTCATTTTCGGCAAGCTGGAAATGCGTGGTCTCGCTACCACCATCAAAGCTGCCAAGAAGATGGTTGAGCGCGAGCTGCCGGAAGTTTGGGACGTTCTCGCTGAAGTTATCCGCGAACACCCAGTGCTTCTCAACCGTGCACCGACCCTTCACCGTCTGGGTATCCAGGCATTTGAACCGGTTCTGATCGAAGGTAAGGCTATCCAGCTGCACCCGCTGGTCTGCGCCGCGTACAACGCCGACTTCGACGGCGACCAAATGGCCGTGCACGTACCGCTGACGCTGGAAGCCCAGTTGGAAGCGCGCGCGTTGATGATGTCGACCAACAACATTCTGTCGCCAGCCAACGGTGAGCCAATCATCGTTCCGTCGCAGGACGTTGTATTGGGTCTGTACTACATGACTCGTGAAGCGATCAACGCCAAAGGCGAAGGTCGTGTATTCGCGGATCTGCAAGAAGTTGACCGTGTGTTCCGTGCCGGCGAAGCCGCACTGCACGCCAAGGTTAAAGTGCGGATCAACGAAACCGTCAACGACCGTGACGGCGGCAGCGTGACCAACACCCGTATCGTCGACACCACTGTCGGCCGTGCGCTGTTGTTCCAGGTTGTGCCAAAAGGTCTGTCGTACGACGTCGTCAACCTGCCGATGAAGAAAAAGGCGATCTCCAAGCTGATCAACCAGTGCTACCGCGTGGTTGGTTTGAAAGAGACCGTGATCTTCGCTGACCAGTTGATGTACACCGGTTTTGCCTATTCGACCATTTCCGGCGTTTCCATCGGTGTTAACGACTTCGTTATCCCGGATGAAAAAGCCCGCATCATCGGTGCAGCCACCGACGAAGTGAAAGAGATCGAAAGTCAGTACGCCTCCGGCCTGGTAACCCAGGGCGAGAAGTACAACAAAGTGATCGACCTTTGGTCCAAGGCGAACGACGAAGTTTCCAAGGCGATGATGGCCAACCTCTCGAAAGAGAAAGTCATCGACCGTCATGGCGTCGAAGTCGAGCAAGAGTCCTTCAACTCGATGTACATGATGGCCGACTCGGGTGCACGGGGTTCTGCTGCGCAGATCCGTCAGCTCGCCGGTATGCGTGGCCTGATGGCCAAGCCGGACGGTTCCATCATCGAAACGCCGATTACTGCGAACTTCCGTGAAGGTTTGAGCGTACTTCAGTACTTCATCTCCACTCACGGTGCTCGTAAAGGTCTGGCGGATACCGCGTTGAAAACTGCGAACTCCGGTTACCTGACTCGTCGTCTGGTAGACGTGGCTCAGGATCTGGTTGTAACCGAGATCGATTGCGGCACCGAACACGGTCTGCTGATGACTCCGCACATTGAAGGCGGTGACGTTGTAGAGCCGTTGGGTGAGCGCGTATTGGGTCGTGTTATCGCCCGTGACGTATTCAAGCCAGGTACCGAGGAAATCATCGTTCCTGCCGGCACTCTGGTAGACGAGAAGTGGGTTGAATTCATCGAGCTGAACAGCATCGACGAAGTGATCGTGCGTTCGCCGATCAGCTGCGAAACCCGTTATGGCATTTGCGCCAAGTGCTACGGCCGTGATCTGGCTCGTGGTCACCAAGTGAACATCGGTGAGGCTGTCGGCGTAATCGCTGCCCAGTCGATCGGTGAGCCGGGTACCCAGCTGACAATGCGTACGTTCCACATCGGTGGTGCGGCAAGCCGGACCTCTGCAGCCGATAGCGTTCAGGTGAAGAATGGCGGTACCGTCCGTCTGCACAACCTGAAACACGTTGAGCGAGTGGATGGTTGCCTGGTTGCTGTGTCCCGTTCCGGTGAGCTGGCAATCGCTGATGACTACGGTCGTGAGCGCGAGCGTTACAAGCTGCCGTACGGTGCTGTGATCTCGGTTAAAGAAGGTGACAAGGTCGACGCTGGCGCAATCGTGGCCAAGTGGGATCCGCACACTCACCCAATCGTTACCGAAATGAAAGGTACCGTGACCTACGTGGGCATGGAAGAAGGCATCACGATCAAGCGTCAGACTGACGAATTGACCGGTATGACCAACATTGAGGTACTCGATGCCAAAGACCGTCCAGCTGCCGGCAAAGATATCCGTCCTGCTGTGAAGATGGTTGATGACAACGGCAAGGATCTGTTGCTGCCGGGTACTGACGTAATCGCTCAGTACTTCCTGCCTGCCAACGCCCTGGTCGGTGTGGCGGACGGTGCGAAAATCGCGATCGGTGATGTTATCGCTCGTATTCCGCAAGAGACTTCGAAGACCCGTGACATCACCGGTGGTCTGCCGCGTGTTGCCGACTTGTTCGAAGCCCGTCGTCCGAAAGAAGCCTCGATTCTGGCTGAAGTCAGCGGCACCATCGCGTTCGGTAAAGAGACCAAGGGCAAGCGCCGTCTGGTCATTACCCCGAACGACGGTAGCGATCCGTATGAAGAGTTGATTCCGAAGTGGCGTCACCTGAACGTCTTCGAAGGCGAACAGGTAAACCGCGGCGAAGTTATCTCCGACGGCCCGAGCGATCCACACGACATCCTGCGTTTGCTGGGTGTGAGCGCGCTGGCCAAGTACATTGTTAACGAGATCCAGGACGTTTACCGTCTGCAAGGCGTGAAGATCAACGATAAGCACATCGAGACCATCCTGCGTCAGATGCTGCGTAAAGTTGAAATCGCTGAATCTGGCGATTCCACTTTCATCAAGGGCGACCAGATGGAATTGACTCACGTACTGGTAGAGAACGAGCGTTTGGCTGCAGACGACAAATTCGTCTCCAAGTTCACTCGCGTTCTGCTGGGTATCACCAAGGCGTCGTTGTCCACCGAATCGTTCATCTCGGCGGCCTCTTTCCAAGAGACCACTCGTGTACTGACCGAAGCGGCGGTAACCGGCAAGCGCGATTACCTGCGCGGCCTGAAAGAAAACGTGGTCGTGGGTCGTTTGATCCCGGCAGGTACCGGTCTGGCTTATCACAGCGAGCGCAAACGCCGCCGTGATGCTGACAAACCGTTGCGCGTAAGCGCCAGTGAAGTGGAAGCTGCACTGACCGAAGCGCTGAACTCGAGCGGTAACTGAGTTCTGCGATAAATAAGAGTGGGGCCCTGGCGCCCCCGTTCATCGAATCGAGACAATTTGTCGAGGTTGGATGAGCGGGGAGGTCGGGGCCTTGCCTTGACTGGGGACAAGATCCTCTTTAGACTCTTGTACCCCTAAATTTGGCGGGAATTCGTTCCTGCCATTTTGCTTTTCTTGCAAGACAATAGCGTCGCAAGACAACAGTGGAGCTAGTAGATGGCAACTATCAACCAGCTGGTACGTCAGCCGCGTAAGCGTATCGTCGAGAAATCCGACGTGCCTGCGCTGCAGAACTGCCCGCAACGTCGTGGCGTATGCACCCGTGTGTATACCACCACGCCGAAAAAACCTAACTCGGCACTGCGTAAAGTATGCCGTGTGCGTCTGACCAACGGTTTCGAGGTTTCCTCGTACATCGGCGGTGAAGGCCACAACCTGCAAGAGCACAGCGTGGTACTGATCCGCGGCGGTCGTGTAAAAGACTTGCCAGGTGTTCGTTACCACACCGTACGCGGTTCTTTGGATACTTCCGGCGTTAAAGGTCGTAACCAGGGTCGTTCGAAGTACGGTACCAAGAAGCCTAAGTAGTAGCGGCTTTTTGTAAACACTGAATTATCTATTTTCTGAGTCGATAAGAGTAAGGTCGGAGGCGTCCCGAAAGGGCACCGATTCCGAGCGAACCTGAAGACCGTTTGAGGGCTTATCCATGCCAAGAAGACGCGTAGCAGCCAAGCGCGAAGTGCTTGACGATCCAAAATACGGAAGCCAAATCCTGGCCAAGTTCATGAACCACGTGATGGAAAGCGGTAAGAAAGCCGTTGCCGAGCGTATCGTTTATGGCGCGCTGGAAAAGGTTAAAGAACGCAAGAACAGCGATCCCCTGGAAATCTTCGAGAAAGCTCTCGACGCCATCGCTCCGCTGGTCGAAGTGAAGTCGCGCCGTGTAGGCGGTGCTACTTACCAGGTTCCGGTCGAAGTTCGTCCGTCCCGTCGTAACGCTCTGGCAATGCGCTGGTTGGTAGACTTCGCCCGTAAGCGTGGCGAGAAGTCTATGGCTCTGCGTTTGGCTGGCGAACTGTTGGACGCTGCTGAAGGTAAAGGTGCTGCTGTTAAGAAGCGTGAAGACGTGCACCGTATGGCTGAAGCTAACAAAGCTTTCTCGCACTACCGCTTCTAATTTTAGCTTCACTAATTTTGCGAGGGCTTTATGGCTCGTACTACTCCGATTAGCCGCTACCGTAACATCGGTATCGTTGCTCACGTGGATGCTGGTAAAACCACTACCACTGAGCGCGTCCTTTTTTACACCGGCAAAAGTCACAAGATGGGCGAGGTGCATGACGGCGCCGCGACCACGGACTGGATGGTGCAGGAGCAGGAGCGTGGTATTACCATTACTTCTGCTGCTATCACCGCCTTCTGGCAGGGTTCTGCGAAGCAGCACAAGGACCAATACCGTTTCAACGTCATTGACACCCCGGGCCACGTAGACTTCACCATTGAAGTTGAGCGTTCCCTGCGTGTACTCGACGGCGCGGTCGTTGTGTTCTGTGGTACTTCGGGTGTTGAGCCTCAGTCCGAAACCGTATGGCGTCAAGCCAACAAGTACGGTGTTCCACGTATTGTTTACGTGAACAAGATGGACCGTGCTGGTGCGAACTTCCTGCGCGTGATCGCTCAGATCAAACAGCGTCTGGGTCACACTCCAGTGCCAATCCAGTTGGCTATCGGTTCCGAAGACAACTTCCAGGGTCAGATCGATCTGATGACCATGGAAGCGGTTTACTGGAATGATGCTGACAAGGGCATGACGCCTCGTCGCGAAGCTATCCCTGCTGAACTGCAGGAGCTGGCTGAAGAGTGGCGTAGCAATATGGTTGAAGCTGCGGCTGAAGCCAGCGAAGAACTGATGAACAAGTACCTCGAAGGGGAAGAGCTCTCCATTGAGGAAATCAAGGCCGCTCTGCGTCAGCGTACTATCGCTGGTGAGATCGTTCTGGCTGTTTGTGGTTCTTCCTTCAAGAACAAGGGTGTTCCCCTGGTTCTCGACGCCGTTATCGACTACCTGCCTGCTCCTACCGATATTCCTGCCATCAAGGGTACTGACCCGGATGACGAGGAAAAGCAGATGGAGCGTCATGCGAGCGACGACGAGCCGTTCTCGGCTCTGGCGTTCAAGATCGCTACCGACCCATTCGTGGGTACCTTGACCTTCGTCCGTGTTTACTCGGGCGTGTTGGCTTCCGGCGACGGCGTGATCAACTCGGTTAAAGGCAAGAAAGAGCGCGTGGGTCGTATGGTGCAAATGCACGCAAACGCCCGTGAAGAAATCAAGGAAGTACGCGCTGGCGACATCGCGGCCTTGATCGGCATGAAGGACGTCACCACTGGTGAAACCTTGTGCAACGCTGACAAGCCAATCATCCTGGTTCGCATGGACTTCCCGGAGCCGGTTATTTCGGTTGCCGTTGAGCCTAAGACCAAGGATGACCAGGAAAAAATGGGTATCGCTCTGGGCAAACTGGCTCAGGAAGACCCGTCTTTCCGCGTTAAAACCGATGAAGAGACTGGTCAAACGATCATCTCCGGCATGGGCGAGCTGCACCTGGACATCCTGGTTGACCGGATGCGCCGTGAGTTCAACGTCGAAGCCAACATTGGTAAGCCTCAGGTTTCCTATCGTGAGCGCATCACGAAGAGCTGCGAAATCGAAGGCAAGTTCGTTCGTCAGTCCGGCGGTCGTGGCCAGTTCGGTCATTGCTGGATCCGTTTTGCTCCTGCTGACGAAGGTCAGGAAGGTCTGCAATTCCTGAACGAAGTAGTGGGTGGTGTGGTTCCTAAGGAATACATCCCGGCTATCCAGAAGGGCATCGAAGAGCAGATGAAGAACGGCGTTGTTGCCGGCTATCCGCTGATCGGCCTGAAGGCTACCGTGTTTGATGGTTCCTACCACGACGTCGACTCCAACGAGATGGCGTTCAAGGTGGCTGCTTCCATGGCGACCAAGCAACTGGCCCAGAAGGGCGGTGGTGAATTGCTTGAGCCGATCATGGCGGTAGAGGTTGTTACGCCTGAAGACTATATGGGTGACGTGATGGGCGACCTTAACCGTCGTCGCGGCATGATCTTGGGTATGGAAGACACGGTCTCCGGCAAAGTAATTCGTGCTGAAGTTCCGTTGGGTGAGATGTTCGGTTATGCGACCGACGTCCGTTCCATGTCTCAGGGTCGCGCAAGCTACTCTATGGAATTCAAAAAATACAATACAGCTCCGTCGCATATCGTCGAAACTGTAACCAAAAAACAAGGCTGATTCAGCCCCTTTAGGCTAGGAGTTAATTGTCGTGGCTAAAGAAAAATTTGATCGTTCCCTACCGCACGTCAACGTTGGCACCATCGGTCACGTTGACCACGGTAAAACCACTCTGACTGCTGCTCTGACTCGCGTCTGCTCCGAAGTTTTCGGTTCGGCTCGTGTTGACTTCGACAAGATCGACAGCGCACCAGAAGAGAAAGCTCGCGGTATCACCATCAACACCGCACACGTTGAGTACAACTCGAAGATCCGTCACTACGCTCACGTTGACTGCCCAGGTCACGCTGACTACGTGAAGAACATGATCACCGGTGCTGCTCAAATGGACGGCGCTATCCTGGTTTGCTCGGCCGCTGATGGTCCGATGCCACAAACCCGTGAGCACATCCTGCTGTCCCGTCAGGTAGGCGTTCCGTACATCGTGGTTTTCCTGAACAAGGCTGACCTGGTAGACGACGCTGAGCTGCTGGAACTGGTTGAGATGGAAGTGCGCGATCTGCTGAGCACTTACGACTTCCCGGGTGACGACACTCCAATCATCATCGGCTCTGCCCGTATGGCGCTGGAAGGTCTGGACGATAACGAGATGGGCACCACTGCCGTCAAGAAGCTGGTTGAGACTCTGGACAGCTACATCCCAGAGCCTGAGCGTGCTATCGACAAGCCGTTCCTGATGCCAATCGAAGACGTATTCTCGATCTCGGGTCGCGGTACTGTTGTGACTGGTCGTATCGAGCGCGGTATCGTTCGCGTTCAGGATCCACTGGAAATCGTTGGTCTGCGTGACACTACCGTCACCACCTGCACCGGTGTTGAAATGTTCCGCAAGCTGCTCGACGAAGGTCGTGCTGGCGAGAACTGCGGCGTGCTGCTGCGTGGCACCAAGCGTGACGACGTTGAGCGTGGCCAGGTTCTGGTTAAGCCAGGTTCGGTTAAGCCGCACACCAAGTTCACTGCAGAAGTTTATGTTCTGAGCAAGGAAGAAGGCGGTCGTCACACTCCGTTCTTCAAAGGCTACCGTCCACAGTTCTACTTCCGTACTACTGACGTGACTGGTAACTGCGAGCTGCCAGAAGGCGTTGAAATGGTAATGCCAGGTGACAACATTCAGATGACTGTTACCCTGATCAAAACCATCGCAATGGAAGATGGTCTGCGTTTCGCTATCCGTGAAGGCGGTCGTACCGTCGGCGCTGGCGTCGTAGCCAAAATCATCGAGTAAGCTCTTCGTTGAGTTAGCTTCGATGCTTTGAAGAAGCCCCCGCTCAGCGGGGGCTTTTTTATTGGGTTGACACCTATCTGGGGCGTCTATAGAATTGCGCCTCCTTTTAACGGGCGTATTGCGCCCGCTGGGAATAGCAGCCGGAGTCTGAAATCCAATGCAAAATCAGCAAATCCGTATCAGGTTGAAGGCTTTTGACCATCGCCTGATCGACCAATCCACCCAGGAAATCGTGGAAACCGCGAAACGTACTGGTGCTCAAGTGCGTGGTCCAATTCCACTGCCTACCCGTAAAGAGCGGTTCACCGTTCTGGTTTCCCCGCACGTCAACAAAGACGCGCGTGACCAGTACGAGATCCGTACTCATAAGCGCGTTCTGGACATCGTCCAGCCAACGGATAAAACCGTTGATGCACTTATGAAGCTTGATCTTGCGGCCGGTGTGGAAGTGCAGATCAGCCTCGGCTAAGACTCGGTCTTAGTCGTGTAACGCTCTGAAATGGGCGGCCATAGCGGGTGAAAGCCCCGTACACTCATGAGGTTTACAACATGACTATTGGTGTAGTCGGTCGTAAATGCGGTATGACCCGTATTTTCACCGAAGAAGGTGTCTCCATTCCGGTCACGGTCATTGAGATCGAGCCGAATCGCGTCACCCAGTTCAAAACTGAAGAGACCGATGGCTATCGTGCAGTGCAAGTCACTGTCGGCGAGCGTCGTGCTTCGCGTGTAACAGCTGCTCAGGCTGGCCACTTCGCTAAAGCGAACGTTGCCGCTGGTCGTACCGTAATGGAATTCCGCCTTGAAGAAGGCGAATACCAGGCCGGCGATCTGATCAACGCTGAAATCTTCGCCGCTGGTCAACTGGTTGATGTAACCGGTCAGTCCAAGGGTAAAGGCTTCCAGGGTACGATCAAGCGTTGGAATTTCCGCGGGCAAGATAACACCCACGGTAACTCCGTATCCCACCGCGTCCCAGGCTCTATCGGCCAGTGCCAGACTCCTGGTCGTGTATTCAAGGGCAAAAAAATGTCCGGTCATATGGGCGCTGAGCGCGTGACCGTGCAGTCCCTGGAAGTAGTGCGCGTGGACGCTGAACGCAATCTGTTGTTGGTCAAGGGCGCTGTTCCTGGCGCTACTGGCGGCAACCTGGTTGTACGTCCAGCAGCCAAGGCTCGCGGTTAAGGGGAAGCTGACATGCAATTAAATGTAAATGACGCTCAAGCGATCGAAGTTTCCGAACTGACATTTGGCGGCGAGTTCAACGAGACGCTGGTTCACCAAGCAGTCGTGGCCTACATGGCTGGCGGCCGTCAAGGTAGCAAGCAGCAAAAGACCCGTTCCGACGTTTCTGGTGGCGGTAAGCGCCCATGGCGTCAGAAAGGTACTGGCCGTGCTCGTGCTGGTACTATCCGTAGCCCAATCTGGCGCGGCGGCGGTACCACTTTCGCAGCTCGTCCACAGGATCACTCCCAAAAGCTGAACAAGAAGATGTATCGCGCAGCAATGCGTTCCATCCTTGCTGAGCTGGTGCGTACTGATCGTCTGGTCGTGGTTCAGGACTTCGCTGTTGAGGCACCGAAAACCAAAGATCTGCTGAACAAGCTGAATGGCATGGGTCTGACTGATGTCCTGATCGTGTCCGATGCTGTTGATCAGAACCTGTACCTGGCTGCTCGTAACCTGCCACACGTTGATGTACGTGACGTGCAAGGTTCCGATCCAGTTAGTCTGATCGCATACGACAAGGTGTTGATCACCGTGTCGGCCGTGAAGAAATTCGAGGAGCTGCTGGGATGAACCAGGAACGCGTATTTAAAGTTCTGCTTGGCCCGCACGTTTCCGAGAAGGCTACGGTTCTGGCAGACAAGAAAGGCCAGTTCGTTTTCAAGGTTGCTACTGACGCAACCAAGCTGGAAATCAAGAAGGCCGTCGAAAGCCTGTTCAGCGTGAAAGTAGAGCGTGTTACTACCCTGAATGTTCTGGGTAAGAGCAAGCGCACTGCTCGCGGTCTGGGCAAGCGTAATGACTGGAAGAAGGCAGTTATCTCCCTTCAGCCAGGCCAAGATCTCGATTTCAGCAGCAGTGCTGAGTAAGGAAGGGGTGCATCATGGCAATCGTTAAATGCAAACCGACTTCCCCTGGCCGCCGTTTTGTGGTCAAGGTGGTCAACCAGGAGCTGCATAAAGGCGCTCCTCACGCACCGCTGCTCGAGAAAAAATCGAAGTCTGGTGGTCGTAACAACAATGGCCGTATTACCACTCGTCACATCGGTGGTGGTCATAAGCAGCATTATCGTCTGGTCGACTTCCGTCGTAACGACAAAGATGGCATCGCTGCCACTGTCGAGCGTATCGAATACGATCCAAACCGTACTGCTCACATTGCTCTGCTGCTGTACGCAGATGGCGAGCGTCGCTACATCATCGCCCCTAAAGGCGTGAGCGCTGGCGACCAGCTGATCGCAGGTGCTCTGGCACCGATCAAGCCGGGCAACGCTCTGCAACTGCGTAACATTCCAGTTGGTAGCACCGTACACGGCATCGAATTGAAGCCAGGTAAAGGCGCGCAAATCGCTCGTTCCGCTGGTGCTTCGGCTCAGCTGATCGCTCGTGAAGGTGTCTACGTGACCCTGCGTCTGCGTTCTGGTGAGATGCGTAAAGTGCTGGCTGAATGCCGTGCGACCCTGGGCGAAGTCTCGAACTCCGAGCACAGCCTGCGTTCGCTGGGTAAAGCTGGTGCCAAACGCTGGCGTGGCGTTCGCCCAACCGTTCGTGGTGTTGCCATGAACCCGGTTGACCACCCACATGGTGGTGGTGAAGGTCGTACCTCTGGTGGTCGTCATCCGGTATCGCCATGGGGCTTCCCGACTAAGGGCGCGAAGACTCGTGGTAATAAGCGTACCGACAAAATGATCGTCCGTCGTCGCAAGTAAATAGAGGGATACGACAGTGCCACGTTCTCTGAAAAAAGGTCCTTTTATCGATCTTCACCTACTGAAGAAGATCGAAGTGGCGGCGGAAAAGAACGATCGCAAACCAGTTAAGACCTGGTCGCGCCGTTCCATGATCCTGCCACAAATGGTCGGTCTGACCATCGCAGTACACAACGGTCGTCAACACGTCCCAGTTCTCGTTAACGAAGACATGGTCGGCCACAAACTGGGCGAGTTCGCCGGTACCCGCACATATCGTGGGCACGTGGCTGACAAGAAAGCCAAGCGTTAAGGGGTTAGGAAATGGAAGTAGCCGCTAAGTTGTCGGGCGCTCGAATCTCCGCCCAGAAAGCCCGCTTGGTCGCCGACCAGATCCGCGGGAAGAAGGTGGGCGAAGCGCTCAACCTGTTGGCTTTCAGCAGTAAGAAAGCCGCCGAGATCATGAAGAAAGTGCTGGAGTCGGCCGTAGCCAACGCCGAGCATAACGAAGGCGCAGACGTTGATGACCTTAAAGTCAGCACCGTTTTCGTCAACGAAGGGCGTTCGCTGAAGCGCATCATGCCGCGTGCCAAAGGCCGTGCTGATCGCATCGTCAAGCGGTCTTGCCATATCACTGTCAAGGTTGCTGACAAGTAACGGAGTCGAAGAGATGGGTCAGAAAGTACATCCCATTGGCATTCGCCTGGGAATCGTCAAGGAGCACACCTCCGTCTGGTACGCAGACGGTCGGACTTATGCGGACTATTTGTTCGCTGATCTGAAGGTGCGTGAGTATCTCCAAGACAAACTAAAAAGCGCGTCCGTAAGCCGTATCGATATCCATCGTCCGGCCCAAACTGCACGTATCACCATCCACACCGCTCGTCCAGGTATCGTTATCGGGAAGAAAGGTGAAGATGTTGAGAAACTGCGTCAGGACCTGACCAAGCAAATGGGTGTGCCTGTGCACATCAATATCGAAGAGATCCGCAAGCCGGAACTCGACGGTATGCTGGTTGCGCAGAGCGTAGCTCAGCAGCTGGAGCGTCGCGTAATGTTCCGTCGCGCTATGAAGCGCGCTGTTCAGAACGCCATGCGCATTGGTGCCAAAGGCATCAAAATCCAAGTGAGCGGTCGTCTCGGCGGTGCTGAAATCGCACGTACTGAATGGTATCGCGAAGGTCGTGTGCCACTGCACACCCTGCGTGCCGACATCGACTATGCCAACTACGAAGCTCACACCACCTACGGTGTGATCGGTGTAAAGGTTTGGATCTTCAAAGGCGAAGTAATTGGTGGTCGCCAAGAAGAGCTGAAACCACAAGCACCAGCGCCTCGTAAAAAAGCTGCTAAGTAAGGGGTACGCCAAATGTTGCAACCAAAGCGTACGAAGTTCCGCAAGCAGATGACTGGCCACAACCGTGGTCTGGCATTGCGCGGTAGCAAAGTCAGCTTCGGCGAGTTCGCGCTGAAGTCTGTTGCTCGTGGTCGTCTCACCGCTCGTCAGATCGAGTCAGCGCGTCGTGCTCTGACCCGTCACGTAAAACGTGGCGGCAAGATCTGGATCCGTGTATTCCCGGACAAGCCTGTCACCAAGAAGCCACTCGAAGTTCGGATGGGTAAAGGTAAGGGTAACGTGGAGTACTGGGTTGCCCAGATTCAGCCAGGCAAAGTCCTGTATGAAATCGAGGGCGTTTCTGAAGAGCTGGCGCGTGAGGCTTTCGCCCTGGCTGCTGCAAAGCTGCCGCTCGCCACCTCCTTTGTTAAACGGACGGTGATGTGATGAAAGCGAATGAACTTCGTGAAAAAGACGCGCCACAGCTAAACGAGCAACTGCTCGGCCTGTTGCGCGACCAGTTCAATCTGCGTATGCAGAAAGCAACTGGCCAGTTGGGGCAGTCTCACCTGCTCCGGCAAGTTAAGCGTGACATCGCTCGCGTGAAGACTGTGCTCAAACAGCAGGCAGGTAAGTAATCATGGCTGAAGCCGAAAAAACCGTCCGTACGCTGACTGGCCGTGTTGTCAGCGACAAAATGGACAAGACCATCACCGTTCTGATCGAGCGTCGCGTAAAGCACCCGATCTACGGTAAATACGTTAAGCGTTCGACTAAGCTGCACGCGCACGACGAAACCAATCAGTGCCACATCGGCGACAAAGTCACTATTCGTGAAACTCGTCCTTTGGCCAAGACCAAGTCTTGGGCGCTGGTTGATGTTCTCGAACGCGCTGTGGAAGTCTAAGGACTAGGGGTCGGAGAAATTATATGATTCAGACTCAATCCATGCTCGATGTGGCCGATAACAGCGGCGCTCGCCGTGTTATGTGCATCAAGGTGCTGGGTGGCTCCCATCGTCGTTACGCTGGTATCGGTGACATCATCAAAGTTACCGTCAAGGAAGCAATTCCTCGCGGTAAAGTGAAAAAAGGCCAAGTGATGACTGCTGTTGTAGTCCGCACTCGTCACGGCGTACGTCGTGCTGATGGCTCCATTATCCGCTTTGATGGCAACGCTGCTGTTCTTCTGAACAACAAGCAAGAGCCGATCGGCACCCGTATCTTTGGGCCAGTGACCCGTGAACTTCGTACTGAGAAGTTCATGAAGATCGTCTCGCTCGCCCCAGAAGTGCTGTAAGGAGATCCGACATGCAAAAGATTCGTCGTGACGACGAGATCATCGTGATCGCCGGCAAAGACAAAGGTAAGCGCGGTAAGGTGCTTAAGGTTCTCGCTGACGACCGTCTGGTCGTTGGTGGTCTGAACCTGGTTAAGCGTCATACCAAGCCTAACCCGATGTCGGGCGTACAAGGCGGTATCGTCGAAAAAGAAGCGCCACTGCACGCTTCCAACGTCGCCATTTTCAACGGCGAAACCAACAAGGCTGACCGCGTTGGTTTCAAAGTAGAAGACGGCAAGAAAATTCGTGTCTTCAAGTCGACCCAAAAAGCGGTTGATGCTTGAACACTGCTAGGTAGAAGACCATGGCACGACTAAAAGAGATTTACCGGAAGGAAATCGCACCGAAACTTAAGGAAGAACTTAAGCTTTCGAACGTGATGGAAGTTCCGCGCGTTACCAAAATCACCCTGAACATGGGTCTGGGCGAAGCGATCGGCGACAAAAAAGTCATCGAGCACGCTGTTGCTGACCTGGAAAAGATCACCGGCCAGAAAGTCGTTGTGACCTACGCTCGGAAATCCATCGCTGGCTTTAAAGTCCGTGAAGGTTGGCCGATCGGCGTCAAAGTGACCCTGCGCCGTGAGCGTATGTACGAGTTCCTGGATCGTCTGCTGTCGATCTCCCTGCCTCGGGTTCGCGACTTCCGCGGCCTGAATGCCAAGTCCTTCGATGGTCGTGGTAACTACAGCATGGGCGTAAAAGAGCAGATCATTTTCCCGGAAATCGATTACGACAAGATCGATGCTCTCCGCGGTCTGGACATTACCCTGACCACCACTGCCAAGAACGATGATGAAGGTCGCGCACTGCTGCGTGCTTTCAAATTCCCGTTCCGCAACTGATTGGAGTAGGAAAATGGCCAAGATGAGCATGAAAAACCGCGAGCTGAAGCGTCAGCTCACGGTTGCCAAGTACGCCAAGAAGCGTGCAGCACTGAAAGCTATCATCGTTGATCTGAACGCAAGTCCAGAAGCGCGTTGGGAAGCTACAGTAGCTCTGCAGAAGCAGCCACGTGATGCAAGCGCTTCGCGCATGCGTAACCGCTGCCGCCTGACCGGTCGTCCACACGGCGTTTACCGCAAGTTCGGCCTTGGCCGTAACAAACTGCGTGAAGCGGCAATGCGTGGTGACGTACCTGGTCTGGTTAAAGCCAGCTGGTAAGCACTATCAAAGTCTCGGCGCTCGGGATCGCAAGATCCTGACCGCCGGCGACCTTGAACTTGAATCAAGCCCCTATTGGGGCTTGATTCATTTGTGGGGTGTGTCTAGAATACCCGGCTCGCCTGAGCCCGTGCTTTTTTCGTGCGGAGTTTCTCGGCGAAGGTAGTAGCCGCAAGGCTTATTTTTTTGTATTAGGAGCGTCTAGCCCATGAGTATGCAGGACCCGTTAGCGGACATGCTAACTCGAATCCGTAATGCCCAGATGGCTGAAAAGTCCGTCGTAAGCATGCCGTCTTCCACGTTGAAGGTGGCTGTAGCTAAAGTCCTGAAGGACGAAGGTTACATCGCGGGTTATCAGATCAGCAGCGAAATCAAGCCACTGCTGTCCATCGAGCTGAAGTACTTCGAAGGCCGTCCGGTCATCGAGGAAGTGAAGCGCGTTAGCCGTCCAGGCCTGCGTCAGTACAAGTCCGTCGATGATCTGCCAAAAGTTCGTGGCGGTCTCGGTGTGTCTATCGTCTCCACCAACAAAGGTGTGATGACGGATCGTGCTGCGCGCGCTGCCGGTGTCGGCGGCGAAGTTCTTTGCACTGTGTTCTAAGGGGGGATAAGCATGTCTCGCGTCGCTAAGAACCCCGTTAAGCTGCCAGCCGGTGTCGAAGTAAAATTCGCAGGCCAACAGCTTTCGGTGAAGGGTGCCAAGGGTACTCTTGAACTGAACATCCATTCGTCCGTTGAGATCGTTGAAGAAGCTGGTGAGCTGCGTTTCGCTGCTCGCAATGGCGATCAACAAACTCGCGCAATGGCCGGTACCACTCGTGCGTTGGTAAACAACATGGTCCAAGGCGTAAGCCAAGGCTTCGAGCGCAAGCTCCAGCTGGTCGGTGTTGGTTACAAAGCGCAAGCAAAAGGCACAGTGCTGAACCTGGCTCTTGGCTTCTCGCACCCAGTGGATTACGAACTGCCGGAAGGCATCACCGCTGAGACTCCTAGCCAAACCGACATCCTGATCCGGGGTATCGATAAGCAGCTGGTAGGTCAAGTGGCCGCCGAGATCCGCGACTTCCGTCCACCAGAGCCGTACAAAGGCAAAGGTGTGCGCTACGCGGACGAAGTCGTCCGTCGTAAAGAAGCCAAGAAGAAGTAGGGCATAGCAAATGACCGACAAAAAAGTTACTCGACTGCGTCGCGCTCGCAAAGCACGCCTGAAAATGCACGAACTCGAAGTCGTGCGTCTCTGCGTGTTCCGTTCGTCGCAGCACATCTACGCCCAGGTCATTTCGGCCGACGGCAACAAAGTCCTGGCAAGTGCCTCGACTTTGGATAAAGAACTGCGTGATGGCGCCACTGGCAACATCGACGCGGCCACTAAGGTTGGCCAGCTGGTCGCTACGCGTGCTAAAGCCGCTGGCGTCTCGCAGGTGGCTTTCGACCGCTCTGGCTTCAAGTACCACGGCCGCGTCAAGGCGCTGGCTGATGCTGCTCGTGAAGCTGGGCTGGAGTTCTAAGTTATGTCAAATAACGACCAAAAGCGCGACGAAGGCTACATCGAGAAGCTGGTTCAAGTTAACCGCGTAGCCAAAACCGTTAAAGGCGGCCGTATCTTCACTTTCACCGCGTTGACCGTGGTTGGTGATGGTAAAGGGCGCGTTGGCTTCGGCCGTGGCAAGTCGCGTGAAGTGCCTGCTGCGATCCAGAAGGCAATGGAAGCTGCTCGCCGCAACATGATCCAAGTTGATCTGAACGGCACCACTCTGCAGTACGCAATGAAGTCCGCCCATGGCGCTTCGAAGGTGTACATGCAGCCTGCTTCTGAAGGTACCGGTATCATCGCTGGCGGCGCTATGCGTGCTGTCCTCGAAGTTGCTGGCGTTCAGAACGTTCTGGCCAAGTGCTACGGCTCGACTAACCCGGTAAACGTGGTTCACGCCACTTTCAAAGGTTTGAAAGCTATGCAGTCTCCTGAATCCATTGCCGCCAAGCGTGGCAAAAGCGTCAAGGAGATCTTCTGATCATGGCTACCGTTAAAGTAACGCTGATCAAAAGCATGACCGGCCGCATCCCTAACCACAAACTGTGCGTTAAGGGTCTGGGTCTGCGTCGCATCGGTCACACTGTAGAAGTACTGGATACTCCCGAGAATCGCGGGATGATCAACAAGGCTTACTACATGCTGCGTGTCGAGGGTTAATCGATGAAACTCAATGATCTGAGTCCAGCGCCGGGTTCCCGTCGCGAAAAGCATCGTCCGGGCCGTGGTATCGGTAGTGGTTTGGGTAAGACTGGTGGCCGTGGTCACAAAGGTCAAACCTCCCGCTCCGGTGGCACCATTGCTCCAGGCTTTGAAGGCGGTCAACAGCCGCTGCATCGTCGCCTGCCGAAGTTCGGTTTCGTTTCCCTGAAAGCCATGGACCGCGCAGAAGTGCGTTTGTCCGAGCTGGCTAAAGTGGAAGGCGACATCGTCACCGTGCAGTCCCTGAAAGATGCCAACGTAATTAACGTCAACGTTCAGCGTGTGAAAATCATGCTGTCCGGCGAAGTTACTCGCGCTGTCACCATCGGAAAGGGAATCGGCGCCACCAAAGGTGCGCGTGCGGCTATCGAAGCAGCTGGCGGCAAGTTCGAGGAATAAATGGCTAAGCAAGGTGCTCTCTCTGCGCTCGGCAAAGGCGGTATGTCTGAACTCTGGGCTCGTCTGCGTTTTCTGTTCCTGGCGATTATCGTCTACCGAATAGGCGCACACATCCCGGTTCCAGGTATCAACCCGGACCGACTCGCAGACCTGTTTCGACAGAATGAGGGGACCATTCTTAGCTTGTTCAACATGTTTTCCGGCGGCGCGCTGGAGCGGATGAGCATCTTTGCGCTGGGGATCATGCCGTACATTTCGGCATCGATCATCATGCAACTGATGACAGCCGTCAGCCCGCAGCTGGAGCAGTTGAAGAAGGAAGGTGAAGCTGGCCGTCGCAAGATCAGCCAGTACACCCGCTACGGCACTGTCGTCCTCGCTCTCGTTCAGGCTATTGGCATGTCCATTGGCCTGGCGGGGCAGGGCGTTGCGTTCACTGGTGACTTTGGCTTCCATTTCGTCGCGGTATCCACGTTTGTGGCTGGTGCGATGTTCATGATGTGGCTGGGTGAGCAGATTACTGAGCGTGGTGTTGGCAACGGTATCTCGATGTTGATTTTTTCGGGTATCGTCGCCGGTCTTCCGAGAGCAATCGGGCAGTCTTTCGAGTCTGCGCGTCAGGGTGATATCAACATCTTCGCCTTGGTTGCCATCGGTTTGCTGGCAGTAGCGATTATCGGTTTCGTGGTGTTCATTGAGCGTGGTCAGCGTCGTATTGCTGTTCACTACGCCAAGCGTCAGCAGGGCCGCAAGGTGTTTGCTGCGCAGACTAGCCACTTGCCGCTGAAAGTGAACATGGCCGGTGTTATTCCGGCTATTTTCGCGAGCAGCATTTTGCTGTTCCCGGCTTCGTTGGGTGCCTGGTTTGGTCAGTCTGAAGGTATGGGCTGGTTGCAGGACATCTCGCAGTCGATCGCTCCTGGTCAGCCGTTGAATATTCTGCTGTTTAGTGCAGGGATTATTTTCTTCTGCTTCTTCTATACGGCGTTGATGTTCAATCCGAAAGACGTAGCGGAAAACCTGAAGAAGTCCGGTGCCTTTATTCCGGGTATCCGTCCAGGTGAGCAGTCTGCGCGCTATATTGATGGCGTTCTGACTCGCTTGACCATGTTCGGTGCTCTTTATATGACGGCCGTGTGCCTGTTGCCCCAGTTCCTGGTGGTTGCAGCAAACGTTCCGTTCTACCTTGGCGGGACCTCGTTGCTGATCGTGGTCGTGGTTGTGATGGACTTCATGTCCCAAGTACAATCGCACCTCGTTTCGCACCAGTACGAATCCCTGATGAAGAAAGCCAACCTGAAGGGTTACGGCAGCGGCATGCTGCGCTGACCCATAAGGTTCGAGGAGTTGGTGATGAAAGTTCGTGCATCGGTGAAAAAGCTGTGCCGTAACTGCAAGATTATTCGCCGCGAAGGTGTTGTTCGAGTAATTTGCAGCGCGGAACCGCGTCACAAACAGCGCCAAGGCTGAGTGTGATTGTGCTTCAAGCCCAGCAGCTAGTGCGCTGCTGGGTTGATTATTTGTTATTACAGCGATATTATCTCGCGCCCTATTTCTTGGCTTCCGGGGCGTAGGTAGCTGTCAATTGGAGTCCCACTGAATGGCCCGTATTGCAGGCGTCAACATTCCAGATAACAAGCATACTGTTATCTCGCTGACCTACATCTATGGTGTTGGTCGCACAACTGCACAGAAGATCTGTGCAGTGACTGGGGTAAACCCAGCCGCAAAGATCAAGGATCTGAGCGACGAGCAGATTGAACAGCTGCGTGGCGAAGTGGCGAAGTTCACCACTGAAGGTGACCTGCGTCGCGAAATCAACATGAAAATCAAGCGCTTGATGGACCTCGGTTGCTATCGCGGTCTGCGTCATCGTCGTGGTCTGCCAGTACGCGGTCAGCGTACCAAGACCAACGCGCGTACCCGTAAAGGTCCGCGTAAGCCGATCCGCAAGTAATCGCCCCAGCGAATCGACAGGAATTTAATCATGGCAAAACCTGCTGCTCGTCCTCGTAAAAAAGTCAAAAAGACAGTGGTTGATGGCATCGCCCACATCCACGCGTCTTTTAACAACACAATCGTGACCATCACCGACCGTCAAGGTAACGCTCTTTCCTGGGCTACCTCCGGTGGTTCGGGTTTCCGCGGTTCCCGCAAGTCCACCCCGTTTGCTGCTCAAGTAGCTGCTGAACGTGCTGGTCAAGCTGCGCTGGAATATGGCCTGAAAAACCTCGACGTTAACGTCAAAGGTCCAGGTCCAGGTCGTGAGTCCGCTGTCCGTGCTTTGAACGGCTGTGGCTATAAGATCGCCAGCATCACCGACGTGACGCCAATCCCGCACAACGGGTGCCGTCCGCCGAAGAAGCGCCGCGTGTAATCCAGGAGATTGTAAAGAATGGCTCGTTACATTGGTCCAAAATGCAAACTCGCTCGTCGCGAAGGCACCGATCTCTTCCTGAAGAGCGGCGTGCGCGCGATCGAATCGAAGTGCAACATTGAAGCAGCACCTGGTATCCACGGCCAACGCCGCGGTCGCCAGTCCGATTACGGCACCCAACTGCGTGAAAAGCAGAAGGTCCGTCGTATCTACGGCGTTCTCGAGCGTCAATTCAGCGGCTACTACAAAGAAGCTGCTGGCAAGAAAGGCGCAACTGGCGAAAACCTGTTGCAGCTGCTCGAATGCCGTCTGGACAACGTTGTATACCGTATGGGCTTTGGTTCGACTCGTGCCGAATCCCGTCAGCTGGTATCGCACAAATCCGTCAGCGTTAACGGTCAGACCGTAAACGTTCCGTCCTACCAGGTTCGTGCTGGTGACGTAGTCGCGATTCGCGAGAAAGCAAAGAACCAACTTCGCATTGTCCAAGCTCTCGATCTGTGTGCCCAACGTGGCCGCGTAGAATGGGTAGAAGTAGACACTGAGAAGAAGTCGGGCGTTTTCAAGAACGTTCCTGCTCGCAGTGATCTGTCCGCCGACATCAACGAAAGCCTGATTGTCGAGCTCTACTCCAAGTAAGGGCTAGAAAATAGGTGCATCCATGCAGATTTCGGTAAATGAGTTCCTGACACCCCGCCATATTGATGTGCAGGTTGTCAGTCCAACCCGCGCCAAGATCACTCTCGAGCCTCTCGAGCGTGGTTTTGGCCACACCCTGGGCAACGCGCTGCGCCGCATCCTGTTGTCCTCAATGCCCGGCTGTGCAGTAGTCGAGGCCGAGATTGACGGTGTGCTCCACGAGTACAGCGCCATCGAAGGTGTACAGGAAGACGTAATTGAAATCCTGTTGAACCTTAAAGGTCTGGCTATCAAGCTGCACGGCCGTGACGAAGTTACGCTGACCTTGTCGAAGAAGGGTTCGGGGGTGGTTACCGCTGCCGATATTCAGCTGGATCATGATGTCGAGATCGTTAATCCCGATCACGTAATCGCTAACCTGGCGTCTAACGGCGCCCTGAACATGAAGCTAGTAGTAGCTCGTGGTCGTGGTTATGAACCGGCCGACTCGCGTCAGAGCGATGAAGACGAAAGCCGCAGCATCGGTCGCTTGCAGCTTGACTCTTCGTTCAGCCCGGTTCGCCGTATCGCATACGTGGTGGAAAACGCCCGTGTCGAGCAGCGTACTAACCTGGACAAGCTGGTTATTGATCTGGAAACCAACGGTACTCTGGATCCTGAAGAGGCTATCCGCCGCGCTGCAACCATTCTGCAACAGCAGTTGGCTGCGTTCGTCGACCTCAAAGGTGACAGCGAACCAGTGGTAATCGAGCAAGAAGACGAGATCGATCCGATCCTGCTTCGCCCGGTTGACGATCTGGAACTGACTGTACGTTCGGCTAACTGCCTTAAGGCGGAAAACATTTACTACATCGGCGACCTGATTCAGCGTACCGAAGTAGAACTGTTGAAGACTCCGAACCTTGGCAAGAAATCCTTGACTGAAATCAAGGACGTTCTGGCCTCCCGCGGTCTGTCCCTCGGCATGCGCCTCGACAACTGGCCGCCTGCAAGTCTTAAGAAGGACGACAAGGCGACTGCCTGATCGTCGTAATCACCGAACGTTGTGTTTGGTAAGGAATGAACCATGCGTCATCGTAAAAGTGGTCGTCACCTGAGCCGCACCAGCTCGCACCGCAAGGCCATGTTTCAAAACATGGCGGTGTCGCTGTTCGAGCACGAGCTGATCAAAACTACACTGCCAAAAGCTAAAGAACTGCGTCGCGTTGCTGAGCCGCTGATCACTTTGGCCAAGACAGACAGCCTGGCTAACCGCCGTCTGGCTTTCGACCGTACTCGTTCGAAAGCTATCGTTGGTAAGCTCTTCAACGACCTGGGCAAGCGTTACGCTACCCGTGAGGGTGGCTACCTGCGCATCCTCAAGTGCGGTTTCCGCGCTGGCGACAACGCGCCTATGGCGTACGTCGAGTTGGTTGATCGTGCTGTCGGCGGTGAAGCTGTATCCGCTGAGTAAGACGTCAGTCTGAAACGAAAAACCGGGCCTAGTGCCCGGTTTTTTGTGCCTGTAAGAAATGCGCTCTACGTACAAGCTTCATACCTTTTCCTGTCTGCACTATATGCGTGGGTTGGTCATTAGTATTTTTCTATCGATGTCTGCGGATTAATGAATTTGTGACTGTCATATGGATGATTAATACTCCCCTCCAGGCCGATTAGCCGGCAGTTCCAAGACTGACACAGGAAGAGATCGCATGAGCCAGAATAAAACGCTTACCACCGCCAGTGGCGCGCCCGTCGCCGACAACCAAAATTCCCGTTCCGCTGGCCCTCGTGGCCCGCTGCTGCTCGACGACTTTCACCTGATCGAGAAGCTTGCCCACTTCAACCGTGAAAACATCCCGGAGCGCCGCGTACACGCCAAAGGCTCGGGTGCTTACGGTACGTTCACCGTTACCCACGATATTACCCAATACACCAGTGCCAAGCTGTTTGAGTCCGTTGGCAAGCAAACCCCGACCTTTCTGCGTTTCTCCACAGTGGGCGGCGAGCGCGGCTCAGCAGATACCGAGCGCGATCCGCGTGGTTTTGCGCTGAAGTTCTACACCGAGGAAGGCAACTGGGACATCGTTGGCAACAACACGCCAGTGTTCTTCATCCGTGATCCGTTGAAGTTCCCGGACTTTATCCACACCCAAAAACGTTTGCCGCAAAGCAACCTGAAAAGTGCACAGATGATGTGGGACTTCTGGTCGCACTCGCCTGAGGCGTTGCACCAGGTCACCATCCTGTTCTCGGATCGTGGCATCCCTGATGGCTATCGTCACATGCACGGTTTTGGCAGCCACACCTACAGCCTGATCAGCGCTAAAGGCGAGCGTCACTGGGTTAAATGGCACTACAAGACCAAACAGGGCATCAAGAACCTGGCGCCGGCAGAAGCTGCACGCCTGGCAGGTACTGACCCGGATTACGCTCAACGCGACCTGTTCGGTGCAATCGAACGCGGTGACTTCCCGAAATGGCGGGTATGTATCCAGATCATGACCGAGGCCCAGGCCGCGGCGCATTACGAGAACCCGTTCGACGTGACCAAGACCTGGTCGCAGAAGGAATTCCCGCTGATCGAAGTCGGTGAGCTTGAGCTCAATCGAAACCCGCAGAACTACTTCGCTGAAGTCGAGCAAGCGGCGTTTGGCCCGAGCAACATGGTGCCGGGTGTGGGCTTGTCGCCAGACCGTATGCTGCAAGGTCGAGTGTTTGCCTACGCCGATGCCCACCGCTACCGTGTCGGCACCAATCACCAGCAGCTACCGGTGAATGCGCCGCGCAGCCCGGTCAACAGCTATCAGCGCGACGGCTCCATGGCATTTGGCAGCAACGGTGGCAGTACACCGAACTACGAGCCTAACAGCTACGCTGGTGCAGCGAAGCAAGCTCCACAATACGCAGAGCCAGCACTGGCCCTGAACGGCGCGGCCGATCGTTACGATCACCGGGAAGATACGGATTACTACAGCCACGCCGGTGCGTTGTTCCGCTTGATGAGCGATGAGCAGAAAACCCTGCTGATCAACAACATTGCCGGTGCTATGTCGGGCGTTTCCAGTGATGTGGTTCAGCGTCAGCTGCAGCACTTCTACAAGGCAGATGCTGCTTACGGAGAAGGCATCGCAAAGGCCTTGGGTGTACAGCTTAACTAAGTCTAAACGATAAGCAGAACCGCCCTCATTTGGGCGGTTTTTGCGTTATTTAAGCTAGTTTTCTCGGAGTATCTTCGCTTTTATCGCGCTATTCGAGTGACCTATCAGTCCGCTTGGTTCAAACTACAGCCTTTCAAGCAGGGAGATGTAGGGCGATGCAAGGCCACCCAGACGTAATCGATTACCTCAACACGTTGCTCACCGGCGAACTGGCAGCGCGTGATCAATATTTCATCCATTCGCGGATGTATGAGGACTGGGGCTTTACCGAGCTCTACGAGCGCATCAATCACGAGATGGAAGAAGAGGCCCAGCACGCCGATGCGCTGATGCGCCGAATCCTCATGCTCGAAGGCACGCCACGCATGCGCCCGGACGATCTGGACGTTGGCACCACGGTGCCTGAGATGCTCGCTGCCGACTTGCGCCTGGAATATAAAGTTCGTGCCGCGCTCTGCAAAGGCATCGAACTCTGCGAGTTGCACAAGGATTACGTCAGTCGCGAGATTCTGCGGGTTCAATTGGCTGACACCGAAGAAGATCACACGTACTGGCTGGAGAAGCAGTTGGGTCTGATCAAGCTGGTCGGCCTGGAAAACTACCTGCAATCGCAGTTCTGATGCTATGACCGGCTTGTAGGAGCCAAGCTTGCTGGCGATGGCGATTTCAAGGACGCCATCGCCGGCAAGCCGCGCTCCTACAACTCAGGTACAAAAAAGCCCCGGTCACAGATGAAGTGACCGGGGCTTTTTCATGCGCGGACGTTAAGCCCGATCGCGTTCCAACAATGGCTTGAGGTAGAAACCGGTATGCGACTGCTTCATCTCGGCGACTTCCTCCGGCGTACCTACTGCAATGATCTGCCCGCCCTTGGAGCCACCTTCCGGCCCAAGGTCCACCAGCCAGTCAGCGGTCTTGATCACATCCAGGTTGTGCTCGATCACCACCACGGTGTTGCCGTGATCGCGCAGGCGATGGAGTACATCAAGCAACTGCTGGATATCTGCGAAGTGCAGGCCAGTAGTCGGCTCGTCGAGGATGTACAGGGTTTTGCCGGTATCGCGCTTGGACAATTCTCGGGACAGTTTCACCCGCTGGGCTTCACCGCCCGACAGGGTGGTCGCCGATTGCCCCAGCTTGATGTACGACAGGCCTACATCCATTAACGTCTGTAGCTTGCGCGCCAGCGCTGGAACCGCATCGAAAAACACTCGGGCTTCTTCGATGGTCATTTCCAGCGTTTCGTGGATGCTCTTGCCCTTGTACTTGATCTCCAGGGTTTCGCGGTTGTAGCGCTTGCTCTTGCAGACGTCGCACGGGACATAGATGTCCGGCAGAAAGTGCATTTCCACCTTGATCAGGCCATCGCCCTGACAGGCCTCGCAACGTCCGCCTTTCACGTTGAAGGAGAAACGTCCCGGACCATAGCCGCGTGAGCGGGACTCCGGCACGCCGGCAAACAGTTCACGAATCGGTGTGAACAGCCCGGTGTAGGTCGCCGGGTTGGAACGCGGCGTACGGCCGATCGGGCTTTGGTCGATGTCGACGACTTTGTCCAGATGTTCAAGGCCCTTGATGCTGTCGTGGGCTGCGGCTTCCAGGGTGGTTGCACCATTCAGTGCGGTGGCGCTGAGCGGGAACAGGGTGTTGTTGATCAGTGTCGACTTGCCGGAGCCGGACACGCCGGTCACGCAGGTCAGCAAACCAATCGGAATCTCCAGATCGACGTCGCGCAAGTTGTTGCCCCGGGCGCCCTTGAGCGACAACGAGAGCTTCTTGTTGCGTGCTGTGCGTTTGGCCGGGACTTCGATTTTCACGCGGCCGGACAGGTATTTACCCGTCAGCGAGTCGGGGTGCGCCATGACTTCGGCCGGGGTACCTTCGGCGACAATGTGACCACCGTGTACGCCCGCACCCGGGCCGATGTCCACCACATAGTCGGCCAGACGAATCGCATCTTCGTCGTGCTCGACCACGATCACCGTGTTGCCGATATCGCGCAGATGCTTGAGCGTTCCCAGCAGTCGATCGTTGTCGCGCTGGTGCAAGCCAATCGACGGTTCGTCGAGAATGTACAGCACGCCCACCAGGCCGGCGCCGATCTGGCTGGCCAGACGAATACGTTGTGCTTCACCGCCAGACAGCGTGTCGGCACTGCGGTCCAGCGACAGATAGTCGAGACCGACGTTGACCAGGAACTGCAAGCGCTCGCGGATTTCCTTGAGAATCTTGTCGGCAATTTCGCCGCGTCGACCGGTCAGTTTCAGCGTGCCGAAGTAATCGGACGCATCGCCGATCGGCAGGTTGGTCACCGCCGGCAGTGTCTTCTCGCCGACCCACACATGCCGCGCTTCACGGCGCAGGCGAGTACCGCGGCAATCCGGGCAAGGCTGGGTGCTGAGGAACTTGGCCAGTTCTTCGCGCACCGAAGCGGACTCGGTTTCGCGGTAGCGACGGTCCAGGTTCGGCACGATGCCTTCGAACGGGTGCGAGCGTTTGACGATGTCGCCGCGGTCGTTCAAATATTTGAAATCGACGTTCTGCGTGCCGCTGCCGTGCAGGATGACCTTCTGCTGATCGGCTGGCAGCTGGTTGAACGGCACTTCCAGGCTGAAGCCGTAATGCGAGGCCAGTGAACCGAGCATCTGGAAGTAGTAGACGTTACGCCTGTCCCAGCCGCGAATCGCCCCTTCAGCCAGGGTCAGCTCGCCATTGACCAGGCGCTTGATGTCGAAGAACTGCTTAACCCCCAAGCCGTCGCAGGTCGGGCAGGCGCCTGCTGGATTGTTGAAGGAGAACAGCTTGGGTTCAAGTTCGCTGATCGCATGGCCACAGATCGGGCAGGCGAAGCGTGCGGAGAAGATCATCTCTTCGCCCGGCTCGTCGTCCATCGGCGCGACCAGCGCAATTCCGTCGGCCAGTTTCAGCGCCGTCTCGAACGACTCGGCCAGCCGCTGTTGCAGATCGGCGCGGACCTTGAAGCGGTCGACCACGACATCGATCGAGTGCTTCTTCTGTTTATCCAGCTTCGGCAATTCGTCCAGTTCGAAGAGCTTGCCGTTGACCCGGGCCCGGACAAAGCCCTGGGCGCGCAGTTCTTCGAAGACCGAAAGGTGTTCGCCCTTGCGCTCGCGGATTACCGGTGCCAGCAGCATCAACTTGCTGCCTTCGGGCTCGGCGAGGACCAGGTCGACCATCTGGCTGACGGTCTGCGCTTCCAGCGGAATATCGTGATCCGGGCAGCGCGGAATACCCACGCGGGCATAAAGCAGGCGCAGGTAGTCGTAGATTTCGGTGATGGTGCCGACTGTCGAGCGCGGGTTGTGCGAGGTCGACTTCTGTTCGATGGAGATGGCTGGCGACAGACCTTCGATGGTGTCGACGTCAGGCTTTTCCATCATCGACAGGAACTGCCGGGCATAGGCCGACAGCGACTCGACATAACGTCGCTGACCCTCGGCGTACAAGGTGTCGAATGCCAGGGAAGACTTGCCGGACCCGGACAAACCGGTGATGACGATCAGTTTGTCCCGCGGCAGGGTCAGGTCGATGTTCTTCAGGTTGTGGGTTCGAGCCCCACGAATCAGGATCTTGTCCAAGGTGGCCTCGCTTGGCGGGCGTCGAAAACGTAGGAGTATACGGGCAAATACTGGATGGATGCACACTATCAAATGACGCTTGCTGAACGGCGCCTGACAACGGCGCGAGGCAGGCTCGCGACAAAGCGTCGCCCTATACCCCGTCAACCGATGGGACTGGTAGAATCGCCGCCGGTTCACATGAGGTTATTCCATGCACGATCCCCACAGCGAACGCATGAGTGGTGGCGAGACCCGCGCAGCAAGCGGTCTGGCCCTGGTGTTCGCCTTCCGTATGCTTGGCATGTTTATGGTGTTGCCGGTGTTGGCGACCTATGGAATGGATCTCGCAGGAGCGACCCCGGCCCTCATCGGTCTGGCGATTGGCGCTTACGGCCTGACTCAGGCGATTTTTCAGATTCCGTTCGGGATCATTTCCGACCGTATCGGCCGCCGCCCGGTGATTTACCTGGGGCTGATCGTCTTCGCCCTCGGTAGCGTTTTGGCCGCCAATGCCGATTCGATCTGGGGTGTGATCGCCGGACGAATCCTGCAAGGCGCCGGGGCGATTTCCGCGGCGGTCATGGCCTTGCTGTCGGACCTGACCCGCGAACAGCACCGCACCAAAGCCATGGCCATGATCGGCATGACCATCGGTCTGTCGTTTGCCGTGGCCATGGTGGTCGGGCCGCTGCTGACCCGCGCCTTTGGTCTGTCCGGCTTGTTCCTGGCGACGGGCGGCATGGCGCTGTTTGGCATCGTGATCGTGATGTTCATGGTGCCGCGCGCCACCAGCCCGTTGCATCACCGCGAATCCGGCGTTGCCCGCCAGGCGCTGATCCCGACGCTCAAGCATCCGGACCTGCTGCGTCTGGACCTCGGTATTTTTGTGTTGCACGCGATGTTGATGTCGAGCTTCGTCGCGTTGCCATTGGCGCTGGTCGAAAAAGCCGGATTGCCCAAGGAGCAGCACTGGTGGGTGTACCTGACCGCGCTGCTGATTTCGTTCTTCGCCATGATCCCGTTCATTATCTACGGCGAGAAGAAACGCAAAATGAAACGAGTTTTACTCGGTGCGGTCAGTACGCTGATGCTCACTGAGCTATTCTTCTGGCAGTTCGGCGACAGCTTGCGGGCTCTGGTGATTGGTACGGTGGTGTTTTTCACCGCATTCAATCTGCTCGAAGCTTCGTTGCCGTCGCTGATCAGCAAGGTTTCACCGGCAGGCGGCAAGGGCACGGCGATGGGGGTTTATTCCACCAGTCAGTTCCTCGGTTCGGCACTGGGCGGGATCATGGGCGGCTGGATGTTCCAGCATGGCGGTCTGTCGGCTGTGTTCCTTGGATGCGCAGGACTGGCTGCCCTCTGGTTGGCCTTTGCTGTTACCATGCGTGAACCTCCCTATGTGACGAGCCTGCGCTTGCCGTTATCGCCTGAAGCGATCCGCGAAGCTGGTTTGGTCGAGCGCCTGCTGGCCGTCGTTGGGGTAACAGATGCAGTGGTGGTTGCTGATGAAGCGGCCATTTACATCAAATTGGACACCGAACTATTGGATCGCACGACCCTCGAGAGCCTGGTCAACAACCCGGCCCCGACTGCGTGCGAAGCCTAGGAGAACGTTATGGCCCGTGGGGTTAACAAAGTCATATTGGTCGGCACTTGCGGCCAGGATCCCGAAGTTCGCTACTTGCCTAACGGTAACGCCGTGACCAACCTGAGTCTGGCGACCAGCGAACAATGGACCGACAAGCAAACCGGCCAGAAAGTCGAAAAGACCGAATGGCACCGTGTATCGATGTTCGGCAAGGTTGCGGAAATCGCCGGTGAATACCTGCGTAAAGGTTCGCAGGTCTACATCGAAGGCAAGCTGCAAACCCGCGAGTGGGAAAAAGACGGTATCAAGCGTTACACCACTGAAATCGTGGTCGACATGCAGGGCACCATGCAGCTGCTGGGCGGCCGTCCACAGGGCGACCAACAGGGCCAGGGCGGCGGTAACAACTACCAGCAATCCGCTCCGCGTCAGCAAGCTCCGCGTCCGCAGCAGTCGGCTCCGCAACAGCGTTCGGCTCCGGCACCACAGCAGGCCGCACCGCAGCCAGCTCCAGATTTCGACAGCTTTGATGACGATATTCCGTTCTGATCATCAGATCCGCCGGATATAGACAAAAGGCCCGTAGCAAACGCTACGGGCCTTTTTCTTTGGGCGCTTTCCAGGAGATAAGTCGTTCAGTCGAGTATCAGGTGCGGCAAAAACCGGCTTGAGTCTTTGGTGATCAAGCTGTTGTCCTCGCGCACGCCGATGCCGGCCGCCTGATCGCCGATCACCCAGGAACCGATCAGCGTGTAGCTGTCGCCGAACTTCGGCAGCGGGGCGAACTCCTGGAGGATGAACGGCGCGTCGGTGTACGGCCCGTCTTCCTTTACGACCAGGCCATCCGGGGTGTGCAGCTCGATGTTGGCGCCTTCGCGGGAGAAGAACGGTTTGCGTACCCAGCCTTTCGGCACCGGTTTGCCAGGCTCGGGATCCAGGTGGGTGGCAAGCAGGTTCGGGTGCCCTTTATTGAACTCCCACAGCAAAGGGAGGATGCCTTTGTTCGAGATGATCGATTTCCAGGCGGGCTCGAAAAACTGCGTGTCACTCTGGGCGATGGCTTCACCAAACGGCTCGTGGAAAATGAATTCCCAGGCGTGCAGTTTGAACAGGTGAGGAATCCAGCGTTCTTCGAGATCGACGAAGCGTCCTTCGCTGTTGAGGCCGATGTCTTCGATATCGATGTGGCGTGACTCGATCCCGACTTTTTCCGCAATCAGGCGCAAGTAGTCGGTGGTGCCCTTGTCTTCGACCGAGGCTTTCATCGAGGCGAAGTAGAAAGGCTGTTTGATCTGCAATTGCGCAAAGGCCTGATGCAGCTTGGTGTCGATGCTGTTGAACTGGTCGGCATGGCTGGGCAGTAAGCCGCGCTCGATGCATTGTTCCAGCCAGCCCCACTGAAACGCTGAGGCCTCGTACAAACTGGTGGGCGTGTCGTAGTTGAGTTCCAGCAATTTGGCGGGGCCGCTGCCGTTGTAGGAGAAGTCCAGGCGACCGTAAAGGTGCGGATGGCCTTCGCGCCATGAAGTGCGAATCATGTCGAAGAAGGGCGCCGGAATGCTCAGGCGCTCCAGCAGCTCTTCGCTCTGCACCACTCGATCGACCAGGTCCATGCACATCTCATGGAGCTCGGTAGTCGGGTCTTCGAGATCGTTCTCGATCTGCTTGAGCGTGAATTGGTAATACGCGCTCTCGTCCCAGTAGGGCTCGTCGTCGATGGTGTGAAACATGAAACCGAGGTTTTCGGCGGTCTGCTTCCAGTCGTGACGTTCCTGGCAGAGGATTTTCTTCATGGCGCTCGCTCCTTAACTGCTCGATCGACCGGAACTGCTCGAGCCACCCCAGCCGCTGCGGGCGCTGGCTTGGCTGCCAAAGCCGCCCCGGGAAGTGGACGATGCCACCGAGATTGGCTTGGAACTGCTCGACTTGAACGTAGAGCTGCTGTAGCCGCTACCGTATTTCGCCTGCTCGGACTTGGTGAAACTCGAGCCGGTGGCGATGCGCTGGCTGAGCGTCGACGATGAGTAATCGCCACGTGAGTCGCGGTAGCGGTAAACCGGTTCGGAGTTGTAGCTGCCCCGGTTGCTGTTCAACATGTTGCTGATCAGCATGCCGGCCAGAAGGCCGTTGACCATTCCTCCTGAACCGCCTGAGCTCGCCTCGGAGGCGGGCAGTTGGGCTTTGGCGGCGTCCAGCTGGGTCTGGGTGACTTCGCCATTGGCTGCCAGCTCGAAGCCGCCGAGTTTTGGAATGAACTTGCCGGTGGAGTCCTGTTGGCACCAGTCAGCGACAAAGTCGGCGTCGCAATCGGCCTGGCTGTCATACAGCGGCGCAATGCGACGGTGTTCGGTGAGGGCGGTCATGTAGGCGTTGGAGCAGACACTCACCGGAAGCTTTTGATCCACGCACTGCTGCACGGATTGAAAGTTGAACTTCTGATTCACTGTGTAGGTTTTTTCTGTCGGCCCGCAACCTGATATTGCGACGGCGACCGATGCCGCTAGGGACAGTTGAACGTACTTGCTTCGTTTCATCATTGCCTCCGTGGCGCGATCAGTTCTGCGAAGGGGTCATGCACGCAGCATTGAGCAGGCCAACGCTGATGGCGACGGCTGCGACGTAGATGGCGGCAGCGATTTCGCCATTACGGATGCGTTCGGAGGTGCCTTTAAGCACCAGGCTGGTCATCAGGAACGCCAACAGTTGCACCACTGCGGCAATCAGTGCCCACACGGCGAAGTCCAGCAGGTTGACCGAGTAGGCAATCACATTGCTCGCCGGGATCGCGAAACCGATGATGGCGCCGGACAGGGCGATGGCGGCCGCGGTGTTGCCGGAGCGAATCAGTTCGAACTCTTTGTGCGGCGTGATGCGGGTGTAGACGAACTGGAAAATCGCGAACAGCAGGGCGGCACCGATGATGTACGAAACAAATCCCAGGACGGCGGCTTTGTTCAGCGAGACGGAGAGTGCTTCTAGCATGGGCTGTTCCTTTTTAAAGAGTAGTGAGGTCGGTGGTGTACAGCGAGATACCCAGTGAGGTGCTCAAGCTGATGCTGCCTTCGGCGTCTTCTTCGACCGAGAACAGCAGGAATTCGCGGCGGTCGGTCAAACCGGTCTCGCGGGCGTAGAGCATCGAGCGATGTTCCACGACGTAGGACTGATCCGGATTGCTGACCTGCTCAGTGAAGGCCACCAGCTCGGTCTGCCCGGCCTCGGTGCCCCATTCGCGGCTGTATTCGACGCCGTCATGGGTGTAGGTCGGCAGGCCGATCAGGCTGTCCGGCCCCGCGAGCCTGCGCAGTTCGGATTCACTGTTGAGGGTGACGTAGCTCTGGTAGTTGAACAGGATCACCGACTCGACCTGGCCAGCGACGGCGCCAGTGGTATGAACCTGCAGCCAGAAGTCTTCATCGTCCATGTAGTAGCGCGAAAGCCAGGTCGACTGGCCGAGGTCAACAGTGCCGACGCTCCAGATCTGCTGGGTGCCGGGAATGACCACGCTGGTTTTTTCGTCAAGCAACAGCTTGAGGGTAGTGTCGAACACCAGCGCTTTGCCCTGGCCGAGCCCGAGGGGGCCGGCAACCGGTGCGCTGTCCTTGGGTGTCGGGGCCTCAAGGCCCATCAGCTGTTTAAACCATCCCATGGGTGATTTCCTTTAGGCGGGTGGAAGCGATATTGATCGAAGGCTCTAGTGGGCCTTTGGCGCGGAGGCCTATGAGGAGCGCCAGTTCGCCCAGGCAGGTGCTGGCAGCGTGTACGCCCAAGGTGATGGCGAGTCCGCCCGATCCAGACGTGTGGATGAGCGACGCTGCGTACATGCGTAAAAAGAGGAAAATCGACATTTGTCCCTGGCTCCCTGGGGTGGCGCGTCCTTGACGAATAAACCCGCTGCGGACGTTTTTGGTGCCTGCGTGTTTACCGGGCTGCATTAGACCTGCTGCGCGGCCTGGAGAGAAGTAGCCGGGCTGCAATAAAACCGGCGAATGCGCCGCCAATATGCCCTTCGAATGAGGTGCCCTGGCGCGGAATAAAGCCGAAAATCAGGCTTGCGTAGAGGAGGGCGACAATGCTGGCGATCAGAACGTTGCTCCAGCTGCGGTGGAACCAGGCTCGCGCCAGAAGGTACGCCCAGAGGCCAAAGACCCAGGCGCTGGCGCCCACATGAACGCCGTTGAAACCGAACAGCCAGACCAGCGAGCCGCCGAACAGAATGATGATTGCGCTGACGGCCGCAAAGCGTTTGAAGCCCTCGGCGATCACCAGGGTTCCCAGCACCAGGAACGGCACCAGGTTGGCGATCAAGTGCGCGAAGGATATGTGCAGAAACGGTGAGGCCATAATTCCGACGAGGCCGTGGGCGGTTCGGGGGACCAGGCCGAATATCGTCAGGCTGTAGCCTGTCAGTGCGTTCAGCAGGTGGATCGCGACCATCAGCATGGCCAGGCCTGCGATGATCTTGAAGCCGGTTACCCTGTCCATCCTTGTCCTCGAATCAACAAAAAGAAGGGCACGTCGGTGCCCTTGCTTCTGAGTGCTTGCGTAAGCCGGTTACTCGGCCGATTGTTTTTTCAGGCGGTCCAGAATCGAGTTCGCACTGCCCTGGTCCGGTGTGATGCCGGCTTCGCGCAGCTTGCGCTCCAGGTCGTTGCCGGTGGACGCGTCCGCCAGTTCGTCGCTCGCTTCCAGCTCGGCAGCACGTTGTTCCTGCTTGGCTTGCAGGCGATTCAAGGTGCCGACGGCGGTTTCCAGTTTGCCGTTGGCGCCGCCGCTGGCGATGGAGGCGCTGACCTGCGCTTTCTGTACGCTTTCACGGGCCTTGGCCATGTCCACTTGTTGGCGCAGGCTCTTGATGCGGGCTTCGGCCTTGGTGATGTCCTTGCGCATTTTGTCGGCGTAGGCACCGAACTCGGTGGTTTGCTTCTGTTCGGCGTCGTGTTCGTTGGTCAGGGTCGAAATGGCTTCGGCCACTTCCAGAGCCAGGTCTTCACGGTTGGCCTGGAGCGCGGCCATGGCCTTGGATTCCAGGTCCTTGATCTTGGCGTTGTACTGCGCCACGCGCTCGGCCGAGAGTTTGTGCTTGGCCATGATGGTGACCAGTTCGCGCTTGGCGTTTGCCAGAGCGCTGTCGGCGTCGCGGATTTCCTGATCGAGGATGCGCAGGGCCTGTTGGTCGGCGATGGCTTCGCCGACTTCGCTGGCACCGCCACGCAGTGCGGTGAACAACTTGCTCCAGATCGATTGGTTTTGCATGCGTCGGTACTCCCGAAAATTAGTTGAAGAAGCTTTCGAAGGCTTCGCTGGCGCGCTGAACGTTGTCGACGAGGGTTTTGATTTCGGTCACGACGTTGGTCAGGCTGGACTCGGAACTGAGCGCACCGAACATGTTGTAGACGGTCTGGCCGTTGGGCATGGATTCGATACCGATCGACGACAGCGGGAACATTTCCCGGCTGCGCAGCACGGCATCGTTGAAACGCTGCACGTCCTTGATGGATTCGAGATCGACCAGCACCGTGTCGACGATGATTTGCTCGCCGACGACAGCGATGTAAATCGGCAGCCCGCCAAACTCGTTCATTTCAAGCTTGATGCTCTGCTCGGAGCCTTGAATCAACGTCAGGGTGATTTCGTTGGATACCACCTCATCAAGGGCCTGCAGGGCGCTGAAGAGGCGATCGATGTTCCAGTTGTTACCTGCGCTCATGTAATCCTCCAACATGAATGAACCAGCCAGGATCGGCTGGCGTAGCTGTTTCTCCATTTGCTTGAGCAGGCTCCGGTTTTCGGGAAGCACCCAAGTTTCATGTTTCACATAGCCGGCGGCGCTAAGTCCTCCGCGCATCTGCTTCATATAGAAGCTCGATGGTTTTTTCGCGGAGGGTTTCGAGCGCTCTCCCTGGCTGCTCGCGGGTGTTGTGTCTGAGGCTGCTGGAGAGCGACGTTTCATTGCAGTGGCTCCGCTTTGTTTTGTATCACGCGTGAGAACACTACAGATAAATTCAGGCACTCTCAACAACTCACGCGTGAGATTTTTAATCGACTGATTTTCATCACGAAAAAAGGCCCGCAGTGCGTCAACGCTGCGGGCCTTTTTCGTGATGGGGGGCAACGCCATCAGGTCTGCCCCCCTGGTCTTGCTCGGTTTTAGTTTCTGCCAACAATCGTCTGGCTGCAGAGATGGCCAAAGGATACGTACGGAACGTTTTCCCCGCCAACCCCTACGCCTGGGAACTCCTTGAGCTCGATGCGCCAGGCGCCATAGTCGTAGGTGGTGTCCCAAGTATAGAGATACGGTCCGCTATAGGCCTGGTACTGCGTCTGATACCGGTAGTTGCAAGCACCCAGCGTGACACTCGACGTCGACGTACCGGCGCTATTGGTTTTAGCTTCATGGTCCTTGTAGTTGATTTCGGTGTTGACCCAATCCTGATCGAGGCGAAGTACCGGGGTTACCCCAAGCAGCGGAGCGCCGGTACTGTCTGACCAGTTCGTCGACCAGGTCAGCGTTTTAGCCGCCTGAGTCGTCATGTAGCCATAGGCGGTCGGGGCCGAGTTCGGGATTCTGACAACGCTGTCGCCCTGGACATCAGAGCTGTTCAGTCGTGGGCTGGAACCCAGGCTCAGTTTGTATTGAGAACCTCCATTCCAGGTCACTTCCGGATTTGCCCGTACGCGAACTTTCACCACGGCATTGGGGGCCAGGGTTGGGTAAGTCGATGTGGCGTTGGCAGGAATGGTGATCCAGTTGGCTCCGTCGAAACGTTCGAAGATCCACTGGTTGCGAGTGCCCTTTTTGTCATCGCCCAGGTACATGCTGACGCTCTGACCACGCACAGCGGTGAAGTCGAAGTAATCGACGTCAGTCGGACTGTCGAGGTTGCCAGTGATCTGGTTCAGTGCATCGGGCAGTGCGCGGGCTGTCTGCGCGGTGTCATTGGGCTCGTAGTCATCGATGTTGCTGTTGACGTCGGCACCGAAACTGAAGTCCGAACCATCGGCAGTATTGGCCTGCATGAACCAGTAGTAGTCACCTGCTTCAAGGATGCCGCTCAGTGATTCATCGCCATTACCCGGGCTGTCGGATGTGCCGAGGGGGATCAGGTTGTTTTGACCGTCGTCCTGAAACAAGGTCAGCGCCATGTTGGTGCCAGCGCTCTGACCGACCAGCAGCACAGTGGCCTTGGCCTTTTTCGGCACGTTGAAGTGATAGCAAATGCTGGCACCGGTCTGTGTATTGCTCAGGGTGTAAAGGTTATTGATCTCCAGCGTATCGCACAGAGGAACGAACGCAGCCTGGGCTTCGCTCGCGGCTTTCGTCTGGCTCTGTTTGAGAACGTTGGTCCCCGGTGCAGACAGCACCGTTTCGTAAGGTGCGGACCTGGCGGCGGCCTTGCTGACAGCCTTGGACGGACCGGAAGCTTTCGCTTGTTGCGCCGCTTGAGCCTTCAGCATCAGCGTCGGCGAAACCTTCTTCGCCTCGACTTTACCGCCAGCCTTGAGCGCCTGCTTCACCGCTTGCTTGATAGCCTGCCTGGTGAGCTGTTCGCTGGTGTGTGTGGGGTATTGCTCAGCCAGGGCATAGGCCGAAATGAAGCAGGAAGCCGCAATGGCGGTTCCTAACAAAAATCCATTTTTTACTTTCATTGTTTATCCAAACCTGCTTAAAAAAATAATGCTATGGGTACAAAGTGAATCCCTGCACCTGGGATTGAATGTAAATTTGTACTGTATATATGTCCAGTATTTTGTAGGATTATTCTTACTCGCCTCTCAGGACGAAATGATTGGATCGGCCTGCAGCCCACGCCAGACAAGGCTCGGCGCTTGAGTTAAAGGCGTTGGCTTTAGAGATAAAAAATCTCGACGGCTGTTGTTTTTCTGACGACAAACAAAAGGCCCATAGCGCTAAAACGCTACGGGCCTTTTGTTTTCGGCGGTTTGGATCAGCCTTTGGCGAGCGCCGACATGTCCGCATTCGCCTTCATGGGTATCCGTCAGCCCATGGGGCGCGCCCGGATAGGGGAAGCTCAGTGACTGGCCGCCAGGAAATCGTCGGTGGACACCACCGTTGCATAGGCAAATCCCAGGGCCGACATGAAGGCCGCGTGTACCTGGGCCGCCGGAACGATAACCCCGTTGAACTCCAGGTCACGGGTGGCGCAGGCGTCGTGGATCACTGTGACGCCGTAGCCAAGATCGGCCGCGGCACGTGCGGCGCCATCGATGCACATGTGGCTCATGCTGCCGACGATCACCAGGTTGTCGATGCCGTGTTGGTCAAGGATCGCCTCCAGTTCGGTTTCGCGGAACGCGTTGACGAAGTGTTTGAGCACCACCGGTTCATGGCTGCGGTTGCGGACTTTTTGGTGCAGCTGCGCACCCTCCGAGCCCGGTGTGAAAAACGGCGCGGTGTCAGAGGTGAATTCGTGGCGGATATGCACCACCTGATCACCGGCATCACGGAAGGCCTGGATCACCCGCGCAGCATTGTCGGCCGCCGCGTCAGCGCCGACCAGCGGCCATTTGCCTTGAGGGAAGTAGTCATTCTGGATATCGACTACGATGAGCGCTTGCTTGGCCATGGGTGTTTCCTCGGAAGGGGTGGTGTGGAACGAAGTATTGGGTTTCGCCGGCCGTTCGAGGATTGGCCGCACCGACAATAGAAGGGGGAAAACTGACAATGGGCGTAGAACGCGCAGTCGCCGAGTTGGGCGTGCTGATCTATCCCGGCGCGCAGATGGCGGCGGTGCATGGTTTGACGGATTTGTTCGGTGTCGCGAATCGCATTGCCGCCGAGCATCAGAGCGTGCAACTGCCATTGTTGCGAGTCAGCCACTGGCAGGCGAATGCCGAGCATGCGCCCCAACGCATTTACGACAGTCATCCCGCTGCTGACGGCGCACTGATAGCGCTGTTGATCCCGCCCTCGATTGGCGGCTTTTCCGAAGGTCAGGCATCGCCTGCGCTTATTCAGTGGATTCGCCAGCAACACGCGGCCGGCGCGACCCTTGGCGGGGTGTGCGTGGGGTCTATTCTGTTGGCCGAAAGCGGTCTGCTCGACGGTCGCCGCGCCACCACCCACTGGACCTCGGCGAAAAAATTCGCCGAGCGTTACCCGAAGGTCGCGCTCAACGCCGACAAGCCCATCGTCGACGACGGCGACCTGATCACCACTGGCGGATTAATGGCTTGGTCGGAGCTGGGTTTGCGCCTGGTCAATCGTCTGATGGGGCCGAGCATCGCCACCAGCACTGCGCGTTTTCTGGTGATCGAACACAGCGACAGTGCGAGCGAATGCGGCAGTAACTTCGCACCGATTCTGAGCCATGGCGATGCAGCGATTCTCAAGGTCCAGCACTGGCTGCAAGCCAATGGGGCGGTGGAGGTGTCGCTGAGCGTGATGTCGCAGCAGGCAGGGCTGGAAGAGCGGACATTCCTGCGGCGCTTTCGAGCTGCGACCGGTTTGAAACCGACCGAATACTGTCAGCATCTGCGAGTCGGCAAGGCCCGGGAAATGCTTGAGTTCACCAACGGCACCATCGATCACATCGCCTGGAACGTCGGCTACTCGGACCCGAGTGCGTTTCGCGCCACGTTCAAGAAAATCACCGGTCTGGCGCCGAGCGATTATCGCGCACGATTCGGGGTGACGGCCCCCGCACGGCAATAAGCAACACAGCCCCTGCGTGAAGCACAAAAAAACGCAGCCCGAAGGCTGCGTTGGTTTGAAGGATCAGTGCCCGGCGACAATCTGTGCCGAACCCTGCACCGGCTCGGCATACACCGGGCCGAGGCGATCGAGACGACCGCTCCAGGCGGTCAGCGCCAACGCGACCAGCACGACCAGACCACCGATCCACGCAGTATGGATCAAGCCCATGTGGGCGACGATCAACCCGCCACCCCAGGCACCGCCAGCGATGCCGAGGTTGAAGGCTGCGATGTTCAGACCTGACGCAACGTCCACCGCGTTCGGCGTGTGATGCTCAGCCTGACGCACCACATACACTTGCAGGCCGGGCACGTTGCCGAACGCCACGGCGCCCCAGACCAGTACGGTGGCCAGTGCCAGCCAAGGATTACCGGCGGTAAAGGTCAGTACGAACAGCACCGCGGCGAGCAGGGCGAAGATCAGTTTCAGCGCGCTGATCGGGCCGCGTTTATCGGCCAGTTTGCCGCCCCAGATATTGCCGATGGCCACCGAGACTCCGTAGACCAGCAGCACCAGGCTGACGGTGCTGGCGCTGAAGCCGGAAATATCCTGAAGAATCGGTGCCAGGAACGTGAAGGCGATAAACGAACCGCCGTAACCGACTGCCGTCATGGCGTACACCAGCAGCAAACGCGGTTGTTTCAGTACCTGCAATTGCTGCAACAACGACGCGGGTTTGCTGTGGGCGATGTTTTTTGGCACGTAGATCAGGCTGCCGATGAATGCAATCACACCCAGCGCCGACACGGCGAGGAAGGTCTCGCGCCAGCCGAAATGTTGACCGATAAAGGTCCCCAACGGCACGCCGGTCACCAGGGCCACGGTCAGGCCGGTGAACATGATGGCAATCGCGCTGGCGGCTTTTTCTTTCGGCACCAGGCTGGTGGCGATGGTCGAGCCAATCGAGAAGAACACCCCGTGGGCCAGGCCGGTGACGATTCGCGCAATGACCAGCGATTCGTAACTCGGGGCTTTCCAGGCCAACAGGTTGCCGAGGGTGAACAGCACCATCAGCGACAGCAGCAACAATTTGCGTGGGACCTTGCCAGTCAGGGCGGTGAGCACGGGTGCGCCAATGGCGACACCCAGTGCGTAAAGGCTGACCAGCAGGCCGGCTGACGGCAGGCTGACCCCAAGGTCGGCACCGATGGTGGGTAACAGGCCAACGATGACGAACTCGGTCGTCCCGATGGCAAAAGCGCTAAGGGTCAGCGCGAGCAAGGCAATGGGCATGGCTGCAACTCCGGTGGTTTGATTCAGGAGCGCAGTGTCGGGGTTGGGTTCTTGCGGAAAAATAGCGAGACGGGCATTTGATATTTGACCTTTAAGCAAAGATCAAAGTCGCGTAACCGAAAACCGCTTACAGGGTTCTGTATTGAGTCAGTTTTTTGTGCAGCTCAGCGGTATTGGGCTGATCCAGTTCCAGCCAGTAATGCTGCGTACCGGCGATTTCGGCGGCGGCCGGCAAACCATCGCGGTACACCAGCCGGTTGCTGGCGAGGGCCGGGACTTTGTGCCCCGGCAGCAGAGTGCCGGCGAGGTTTAGCGGGTCGACGCCGCAAACACTGATCAGGCTGCCGTCATGCTGACGGCGGCGCACTTCGCGCAGCAGCGGGATCGCTTCGGGCAGGGCGAATTGTTCGCCCGCCAGACCACTGACAAAACGTCCGCCGCGAATCTCTCCACGCGCCTCCAGCCGGTGAAAGGTGCGCAGCAATTCGCGCCAGCTCGGCAGCCACTCGGCCTCGCGTTCCAGCAGCCGCCAGAACACCACGCCGTAACGCCTGAGCAAGGTCAGGGCGATGTGTTCGAGGGTTTCGCTCGGGGTGCCACGGTTATCCACAACCGGCGGCGTCGATTGACGGCGCAACAAGGCCCAGCGCCCGGCATCGTCCATTCCGCCGACAAACGCCCCGCGTCCCCGTCGGCTGCTGCGCGCCTGGCGTTTGCTGGCCGGTGTAATCAACGCACGCAGGCCGGCGAAGCTGTCGGCGTTGACCAGACCGGCGCCGACCAGTTCCTGTAAGGCGATCTCCAGCTCACTGCGCAGCAGATGGGCTTCGTGCAGCAGCTCATCGAAGAACAACGCGCCATGTTGGCTCAGCGCTTGATGGACTTTCTGGGTTTTGGGCGACAGTTCGCTGACCTCCGGTGGCTCGGTCAGGCTGCTCCAGAGCGGGACCTGCGCCCGTGGCAACAACACAATCGGCGTGCTGCGCAGCGCTGCGCTAGTGGCTTTGTTGCGCACCGTCAGCCGGGTCCAGACCAGTTTGCCGCTGCGGCACAGCTCATCCAGCCACGTCGACGAATAGTTCTTGAGCCGCGCCGGCAGAAGATCGCTGTCCCAGGCAGACGCGGCTGCCGGGTAGCCTTCGAACTGACTGACAATCGCCGGCAACACCGCGCTGCCCTGGCCTTGGGTGGCTGGCGACAGATGCTGCCAGTCAAACAGAAAGCGCATGAAGTCCTGCAATGCCACGGGCTCGATTTCCCGTCGGAGGCGTTTGACCGTGTAACGATGAATGCGCGCCAGCAAATGCCGCTCGCACCATTCTTCCTGCGGGGCTGCCGGGCTGAAGCGCCCGCGCAACACGTAGCCTTCGCGCTCCAGTTGTGCCAGCGCTTGGGTGACTTGAGCCGTCGAAAGCCCCAGCGGTTGAGCAATCGCATGAATCGGCAACGGACCAAATGCGCTCAGGCGCGCGCGGATCAGTTCGACCAGTGCTTCATCGACGTCCCAGGGTTCATCGAAACCCGGCAAGGCTTGCAACGGCGGTAACAACGTGGCGTGTGGGTAGATCGCTTGCAGGCAGGTCAGGCGTTCCAGTGCCAGCCATAAAGAGTGCTCCGCATTGATCTGCAAACGACTGGCGCGACCACTGTCGGCCAGGGTCTGCAGCCAGTGCGACCACTGCGGATTGGCCAGCGCTTCGGCGTTGCTGATCGCGGCCAGGCTCATCAGCGCTTCATGCATTTCATCGACGCTGGTGGGCTGCGGCCAGGCCTCATCGCGCACCGATTGAATGGCCTCGGCATCCAGCGCACCGAGGTCATCGGTCGATTGCGGGTCGCTCCAGCGCCGATTGAGCACCGCTTGAGTACGGCGTTCTTCCAGCGGCGCATCGTCGAGAAAGGTGTAGGGCCGGGCGCTGAGAATTTCTGCCGCCAGCGGCGAGGGCGCAGGCAAGTCGCGGCTGATCAAGCGCACTTCGCCGCTCTCCATGCGTCGCAACAGCGCCAGCCAGCCTTCGCAGTCCATGGCTTCGTGCAGGCAATCGTCGAGGGTTTGCTCGACCAGCGGGTGATCGGGAATTTCGCGCTCGCCGACGAGGTTTTCCAGGCAGGCGATCTGGTCGGGAAACACGCTGGCGATCAGGTCTTCGCTTTTCATCCGCTGGATCTGCGGCGGCACTTTGCGTCCGCCGCTGTACCGCGGCAACGCGAGGGCGACGCCGGCGTTCCAGCGCCAGCGCACGCCGAATAGCGGCGCGTCGAGTACCGCTTGAATCAGGATCTGTTCGGCAGTGTTGCTGTGCAGATAACGCCAGACCTCGTCCAGCTCGAAGCTGTGGCTGGTGGACAGCGACAAGACGATGGCGTCTTCGCTGGCGGCAGCCTGCAATTCGAAGTTGAAGGTGCGGCAAAAACGCTTGCGCAAAGCCAGGCCCCAGGCACGGTTGATGCGGCTGCCGAACAGCGAGTGAATGATCAACTGAGTACCGCCGGACTCGTCGAAAAACCGCTCCATCAGCAGCGTGTTCTGAGACGGCAGGGCGCCGAGCGTCAGCCGGGCGCGGGCGAGGTAGTCCACCAGTTGTTCGGCGCTGGCGAGGTTTAGGCCGAGGGTCTCGGTCAGCCAGTCGATGCTCGGTTGCACATCGCCGGGCGTGGCGCCCAATAGCTCATCAAGATGCGCATGCAGGCGCGCCACGGCGAGCGACAATTCGGCACTGCGCCCTGGCGCTTCACCGAGCCAGAAGGGGATGGTCGGCGGCTGGCCCTGGGCGTCCTCGACGCGGATCTTGCCGGTTTCGACCCGCAAGATCCGGTACGAAGTGTTGCCCAACTGAAAGACGTCGCCAGCGATGCTTTCCACCGCGAAGTCTTCGTTGACGCTGCCGATGTTCAGCCCTTGTGGCTCCAGCAGCACGCTGTAATCGGCGTTGTCGGGAATCGTCCCGCCACTGGTCACCGCCGTCAGTTTGGCGCCGCGCCGGCCACGCAATGTGCGAGTCACCGCGTCGCGGTGCAGGTAAGCGCTGCGGATTCCCTGACGACCGTTATAGCCTTCGGCGAGCATCTGCAGCAGCGCTTGATAGTGTGTGTCGTCGAGTTCGGTATAGGGCGATGCACGGCGTACCATTTCGAGCAGGGCCCGCTCCTGCCATTCCTGGCAACTGACCTCGGCGACGATCTGCTGCGCCAGTACGTCCAGCGGAGCGTGGGGGATCAGTAAGGTGTCGAGTTCGCCCCGGCGCACACAGTCGAGCAGGGCGGCGCATTCGATCAGGTCGTCGCGGGTGGTGGCGAACAGACGGCCCTTGGGTGTGCCGCCGACCTGGTGCCCGGAGCGTCCGACCCGTTGCAGAAACCCGGCGATCGAACGCGGCGAGGCGATCTGGCAGACCAGGTCGACGTCGCCGATGTCGATGCCCAGTTCCAGCGACGCGGTGGCGATCAATACTTGCAGGTCGCCACGCTTGAGCCGCTGTTCGGCATCGAGGCGAAACTCCTTGGCCAGGCTGCCGTGGTGGGCGGCGACGGCGTCTTTGCCCAAGCGCTCGCTAAGGTGACGGCTCAAGCGTTCGGCCAAGCGTCGGGTGTTGACGAAAATCAGCGTGGTCCGATGCTCGCGTGCAAGCTCTGCGATACGGTCGTAGACCAGCTCCCAGACATCGTTGGCCATCACCGCCGACAGCGGCACCGGCGGCACTTCGATGCCCAGGTCCCGCCGACGAGCGTGGCCGATATCGATGATCTCGCAGGGGCGGCCGGTGCCCACTAGAAAACGCGAAACCGCTTCGATGGGTTTTTGCGTGGCAGACAGGCCGATGCGCATCAGTGGCTCGCAGCACAAGGCCTGTAAACGCTCCAGGCTCAGGGCCAGGTGGCTGCCGCGCTTGCTGCCGGCGATGGCATGGATTTCGTCGACGATCACTGTGCGGGTGCTGGCGAGCATGCGCCGGCCGGAGTCGGAGCCGAGCAGCACGTACAGTGACTCCGGGGTGGTAACCAGAATGTGCGGCGCGCTTTTGCGCATCGCCGAGCGGTCCTTTTGCGGAGTGTCGCCAGTGCGCACGGCGGTGTTGATCTGTAGTTCGGGGAAGCCCAGTTCTCGCAGTTGCTCGGTGATACCGGCCAGCGGGGTTTGCAGGTTGATCTGAATGTCGTTGGACAGCGCCTTGAGGGGCGAGACGTAAACCACCAGGGTTTCGTCGGGTAATTCGCCACCGTGGGCCAGGCCTTGATGGACCAGATCGTCAATGACCGCAAGAAACGCCGTAAGGGTTTTGCCGGAGCCGGTCGGCGCGGCAACCAGCGTCGAACGGCGCTGGCGAATCAACGGCCACGCGCCGGCTTGCGCGGCGGTGACCGCTGGGAAGGTGCTGTTGAACCAGGCGCGGACGGCAGGGTGAAAGCCTGCCAAGGCGCTCTCGGCTGATACGGGGAGGTTCATGGGGTAATTTATGCGGCTGGGTGGCTGAAGATGCAAGTTTCTGTGGCTGATCGGTGACCCCCGTGGCGAGGGAGCTTGCTCCCGCTGGGCTGCGAAGCGGCCCCAAAACCTGCAATCGCGATTTGTCAGGCACACCGCATCGGCCCATTGCGACTGCTTCGCAGTCGAACGGGGGCAAGCCCCCTCGCCACAACAAGCCCGTTTACCCAAATGAGCGGGCGTCAAACCTGAGGATCTACACTTTACGAGTGACGGTTGCGCTTTAAACCCGCAAAATGCAACGATTCTGGCAATTCTCAACGGCAACGCCTGCGGGCTGTGCCGATAAAATCATCGTTCCAAACAGACTGGGCCTGCTGACTCTATGCGAATGCGCCTTATGTTACTGGGTGGCGGAAATGCCCTTGGGCAGGCGCTGATTCGCCTCGGTGCAGAGGAAGACATCGGTTTCCTCGCCCCCCGTCCACCGCAAGACGGCTGGGACGCCGCAAGCCTGACGCAGCTGCTCGACGACACTCGTCCTGACGCGCTGATCAATCTCGCCTACTACTTCGACTGGTTTCAGGCGGAGAGCGTGGCCGAGGCGCGCTTGGCTGCCCAGGAGCGGGCGGTCGAGCGGCTGGCCGAACTGTGCCAGCATCACAATATTGTCCTGGTGCAGCCTTCCAGCTATCGGGTATTTGATGGCTCGCGGGCGACGGCCTACAGCGAAAAAGACGAACCGGTGCCGCTGGGGCTGCGTGGCCAGGCCTTGTGGCGTATCGAGCAAAGCGTGCGCGCGACCTGCCCGCAACATGTGATGCTGCGGTTTGGCTGGCTGCTCGATGACAGTGTCGACGGCACCCTTGGGCGTTTCCTCGCGCGTGCCGAACTGCCTGAAGAGCTGCTGATGGCCGATGACCGGCGTGGCAACCCGACACCGGTGGACGATGCTGCGCGGGTGATCATTTCGGTGCTCAAGCAACTCGATTGCGCAGCGCCACTGTGGGGCACTTACCATTACGCCGGACATGAGGCGACCACGCCGCTGGCGCTGGGGCAGGCGATCCTCGCTGAAGCGCGCACTCTGCACCCGCTGGCCATTGAAGCACCGACCGCGCAGGCTCACGCCGCACGGCCGGATGCCGCCGAAGAACCGCAGCACGCGGTACTCGCCTGCAAGAAAATTCTGCACACCTTCGGGATCAAGCCGCGCGCCTGGCGCGCAGCGCTCCCGGGCTTACTGGATAGGTTTTATCGTCATGGCTGATGGCCCTGTTTTGATCACCGGCGGTGCCGGTTTTATTGGTTCGCACCTTGCTGACGCCTTGCTCGCCAAGGGGCATTCGGTGCGCATCCTCGACGACCTGTCCACCGGTAAACGCAGCAACCTGCCACTGGACAATCCACGGGTCGAACTGATCGAAGGTGACGTCGCCGATGCTGCGCTGGTGGCAAAGGTGATGCTCGGTTGCAGCGCGGTGGCGCATTTGGCCGCCGTGGCGTCGGTTCAGGCGTCGGTGGATGATCCGGTGCGCACTCACCAGAGCAATTTCATCGGCACCTTGAACGTCTGCGAAGCGATGCGTCAGGCCGGCGTCAAGCGCGTGCTGTTCGCTTCAAGCGCAGCGGTCTACGGCAATAACGGTGAAGGCGAGTCGATCGACGAAGAGACCGCCAAGGCACCGCTCACGCCGTACGCCGCAGACAAGCTGGCAGGCGAGTACTACCTCGACTTCTACCGTCGGCAGCACGGTCTGGAACCGGCGATTTTCCGTTTCTTCAACATCTTCGGTCCGCGGCAGGATCCGTCATCGCCGTACTCCGGGGTGATCAGCATTTTCAGCGAGCGGGCGCAGAAAGGCCTGCCGATCACCGTGTTCGGTGACGGCGAACAGACCCGCGATTTTGTCTATGTCGAAGACCTGGTCGACCTGCTGGTGCAGGCGATTGAAATGCCGACGCTTGAAGTGGGCGCGGTGAATGTCGGCTGGAACCAGGCGACGACCCTCAAACAAATGCTCCAGGCGTTGGAGGAAGTGGTGGGGCAGTTGCCACCGATTGCCTACGGCCCGGCACGCTCCGGCGACATCCGCCATTCGCGGGCGAACAACCAGCGTCTGTTGCAGCGCTTCACCTTTCCCGAGCAGACGCCAATGAGCGTCGGGCTGGCGCGGTTGTTGGGGCGCTGAGTTTTTCGCAGTCATGAAAAAGGCGCCTTTCGAGGCGCCTTTTTCATGCGGCGGGTTTAGAACTTGTAACCCAGACCCACCATGTAGATCCACGGGTCCACGTCGATGTTGACCTTGGCGCGGGTGCCGGGGGCGACTGCGTTGTTGTCCACGTAGCCGGTGGTGTCGATGTCGATGTAGCGCACCTGGCCGTTGAGCATGATGTGGTCGGTCAGCATGTAATCGGCACCGACCTGCCATGCGAGGCCCCAGGAGTTTTTCGTTTTGAAGTTGCTGAAGCCGTTGGCTTGCGCTTCGTTACTGAGCTTTTCGTCGTAGATCCAAGTGTAGTTGATACCGGCGCCCACATACGGCTGGAATGCAGACTTGTTGTTGAGCGGGTAGTAAACCACGCTCAGGGTCGGCGGCAGGTGTTTGAGGGTGCCGAGCTTACCGTTGGCCGCGCCCAGGGAGGTGCCTTTGAGGTTTACGTCATGCTGGAACGGCGAGGCGGCGAGCAGCTCGATGCCGATATCGGGGGTGAGCATGTACGCGAAGTTCAGGCCCAACTGCGTGCTGCTGTCCATGGTCGCCTTGCCACCCAGATCGGCACCCGCCAATGGACCGCGATCAACCTTGACGCTGGAACTGCCGGCTGTCGGGTTTACGGTGATTGCACCGGCCCGAACAATGATGTCACCGGCTTCATGGGCCTGGGCGAAGGGGGGTGCAAGCGCGAATGCAATGAGGGACGCGCTGAGCAATGACTTGTGCATGGGGGCTCCAAAGGAAGATTCAAATTCTGTATCTCCAATGGTACGAAGCGTCAGGAACGGCGCTTTTGACTCAGCTCAATGAAACAGTGATGGGGTTTGAATCGGGGGAGCCTTCTGCGACCGCTTCGCGGTCGATCGCGGGCAACGAATGACTGCCAGATTCACTCCGGCAATTCGTACACGTAGATCTTGTCCGCATCCATCTGATACCCGGCATCCGCCAATTCGCTGGTCGACGCCTTGACCTGCATTGCCCCTTCAATCCAGTACGGCTGATACAGCTCGTCGAGCTTCACTCCAACCGCGCTTTTGACATGGACGATCTGGTTCGACGGCGGAGGCGGTACGTGGATGCACGCGCCGAAATACGGCACCAGCAGAAAATCGGTGGTGCGACCTTCCTCGCTGACTTCCAGCGGCACGATGTAACCCGGCAGGCGAATATTCTTGCCGTCGAGGTTTTTCACCACCGGCGCATTGGGCATGTCTTGCTTGGCCGCTGGCGCGGACTCGGCGGACAACGCGCTGCTCATCTGCGACAGGTCGTGCAGCGGTTTCATGTTCGGCACTTCTGCCGGCGCGTCGGGCGGGATCATTTCCGCCCAGGTCAGGTCTTTCGGTGCAGCCGCCCACAGGGGCAGGGCGACCAGCATCAACAGCGCAGGCAGAGTGCGGAGCATCTTCAATGTCCTCATAAACGGATCGACAGACCATCGGCCAACGATTGGCGATAGGCGCGCCAGGCCGGCACGCTGCCCATCAGCAGCGCGGCGATCAGGATGCCACCGAGCAGCGTCCATTCATACTCGCTTGGCCAGGCCAGCGGCAGGTACAAGCCGTAGGTCGATTGCACGTAGCCTTGGGCGGCGGCGATGCATACATACAGCAGCGCCAGGCCCGCAACCACTCCAGACAGCGCCAATGCAAAGGCTTCCAGCACCAGCAGCGTTGCAATGTGCCATGGCCGGGCGCCGACCGAACGGAGGATCGCCATCTCGCGGCGACGTTCGTTGAGGCTGGTGAGAATCGCCGTGAGCATGCCGATCAACCCAGTCAGCACTACGAACAGCGACACCACGAACAGCGCTTTTTCGGCGGTGCCCATCAGGCTCCAAAGCTCCTGCAAGGCGACGCCCGGCAAGATCGCCAGCATCGGCTCGCCACGGAATTCATTGATCTCGCGTTGCACGGCAAAGGTCGAAATCTTGTTGTTGAGGCCGAGCATGAACGCGGTGATGGCTTGCGGCGTGAGGTCCATGTTGCGCGCCTGATCGGCGCTGATCCGACCACTGCCCTGAGCCGGCACTCCGTTGTGCCAATCGATGTGAATCGCCTCCATGCCGCCGAGGCTGATGTGCAACGTGCGGTCGACCGGGGTGCCGGTGCGTTTCAGGATGCCGACCACGGTGAACGGTTTGTCATCGTGCTTGACCAGGCTGATCACTGCCACGCCGTGAGCCAGCACCAGTTTGTCGCCGAGCTTGTAATGCAGCGCATCGGCCACTTCGGCACCCAGCACCACTTCGAACGGATCCGTGGCAAACGCCCGACCGCTGGCCAGTTGCAGGTTTTGCTGACGGCCGTACTGGTAATGCTGGAAGTAGGCGTCGGTGGTGCCCATCACTCGATAACCGCGATGCGAGTCACCGAGGGAAATCGGGATCGCCCATTTCACTTTCGGGTTGTTGGCGAAGTGCTCGAAGCTGTCCCAACGGATGTTGTTGGTGGCGTTGCCGATGCGAAACACCGAGTACAGCAACAGGTTCACCGAGCCTGAGCGCGCGCCGACAATCAGGTCGGTGCCGCTGATGGTGCTGGCGAAGCTGTTCTTGGCTTCGGTGCGTACCCGTTCCACCGCCAGCAGCAGGCAGACCGACAGGGCGATGGCGAATGCAGTGAGGATCGCGGTGAAGCGGCGGTTAGCCAGGCTGGCCATGGCTAGACGAAACAAATACATTTCAGACCTCGAACGGCGTAGCGGCGCGATTGAGTTCGGCCAGCGACAGGTGACGATCGAACAGCGGCGCGAGGCTCTGGTCGTGACTGACGAACAGCAGGCTGGAACCGGCTTCGCGGCACTCGGCGAACAGCAAACGGATAAATGCCTCGCGGGCGTCGTAATCCAGCGCCGAGGTTGGTTCGTCGGCGATCACCAGTTCCGGCTGGCCGATCAGCGCCCGGGCAGCGGCGACCCGCTGCTGTTGGCCGATGGACAGCGAGTCGGCACGGCGGCCGAGCATGTTTTCATCCTTGAGCCCCAGGTGTGCGAGTAAGGTCGCTGCCGCCTGATCGATGCTGCCGTGGCGCTGAATCGCACGGCTGGCGCGCAGTTTGGAGAAGTGGCACGGCAGCTCGACGTTCTCGCGCACCGAGAGAAACGGCAGCAGGTTGAACTGCTGGAAGATGTAGCCCGTGTGGTCGACCCGAAAGTGATCGCGGGCGCCGGCCGACAGCTCGGTCAGCTCCTGGCCGAGCAGGCGAATGCTCCCGCGATTGGGTTTCTGCACGCCACCGAGCAGGCCGAGCAGGGTGGTCTTGCCACTGCCGCTGGGACCTTTGAGAAACAGCGTTTCACCGGGCTCCAGGCGAAACGCCGGGATATCCAGTAAAGGCGGATGACCGGGCCAGCTGAAGCCCAGGTCTGACAGTTCGATGAGTGCTTGGGTCATAGCGCCGATTTCATGGAGATTGAGGTCCTGTAGGAGCAAGGCTCGCCCGCGATGAGTACGCGGCGGTCTACCTTTAAAACCGCGTCATCGTTCATCGCGGGCAAGCCTTGCTCCTACGGGATTGCGGTGGATCAGAATTTCAGGGCAGCAGCTTTGGAGGTCACTTCAACCCCTTGCTGGCCGCTTGGGCTGATGAGTTGTACCTGAATTTTCTGCGTCGCGGGGAAGGTCGTGAACACTTGCGACAAGTCCAGGGTCTTCAGCGCACCCGGGGCGGCGCAGGTGAATTGGTAGTGCGCGTGGATTTCGCTGTGATCGTGATGATGCTCTTCGGCGGCTGCGCCTTTACCGTCAGTCGCGTGGTCGTCATCGTCGTCATGATCATCGGTATCCGGTTTGTCACCGAACAGCGGGCTGTTCAGTTCTTGCTGACTGACTACGCAGTTGGCCGCTTTTGGCAGGCTGAACAGCACCAGCGGTTTCTCCAGTTGCGCACGGGTGGCGGCGACTTTGGCCTTGTCTGCATCAGTGCTGGCAACGTGTTCGAAGCCCACCAGGTTCATCGCCGGGCTTTCCAGCTCCAGTTCCAGCGTCTGACCGTCCAGCGCCGCGTTCAAGCGCCCGACGCCGTGTTCGTGGGCGCCCAGGCTGCCGTGTTCATGTTCGTGATCATGAACTTCAGCGGCCTGAGCGATAGCCAGCGGCAACAGGGCAAACGGCAAAGCGAGTAACAGACGACGCATGGACTCTCTCCGGGAAGGAAGATGAAAATTTTGTTATGTAATCTTATAACAAGAATGGCGAGAGTTTGACTGTCCGCTTGGCGTTGCGCAAGACGCATGGGAGCATGTTCGTCATAAACCTGAGGAAAGCCCAATGTTGCGCATTCGTGGAAGCATCGGCGATTGGCCGGTGGATTTGACCCTGGAGCTGGATGATGGGGATTGGGCGAGGCTTGGCGCGCAGTTGCAGGTAAGCAAATCAGAAAACAGTGCAGCAGTGGCCGATCCGGTGGTCAAACCGGTCAATCAGGATGAGCTGCTGTGGCAACTCGCCAAGGATCTGCTGCGCAAGTCCGGGCAATTGACGGGGCCGGACCTGCTGGAGCAACTGCAGGGTTTGACCGGCAACACCGTCGCCGGCAAACGTCTGCTGGTGCGCTTGCGCCATAGCCCGGAGGTCAAGGTCGTGAGCGGCGGGGATACGCCGCTCTATAGTTGGATCGAGCAGGCCTAGTAGAGCGCTGCAAACAGCTTGCGGCGGTAAACGGTCACCAGCGGGTGATCGTTGCCCAGCAGTTCGAACACTTGCAGCAGGGTCTTGTGCGGCAACCCTTCGCTGTAGCTGCGATTGCGGATGAACAGCTTGAGCAGGGAGTCCAGCGCCGGCTCGTATTGTTGACGGGCCAGTTGCTGGATCGCCAGTTGGTAGACGGCTTCATCGTCCTGCGGGTTTTGCGCCAGACGCGATTTCAGGTCGGCGACATCCGGCAAGTCAGCGGCCTGGCCGAGAAACTTGATTTGCGCCTTGGCGCCGGCCAGTGCCGCTTTGTGTTCATCGCTTTTCACCGCATCGAGCACGGTCTGGGCTTCACCCAATTCGCCGCGTTCGGTCAGGCAGCGCGCGTAAAGGATCAGCGCGCGGGCGTTGGTATTGTCCTCACCCAGCAGCACTTTCAGTGTGGCTTCGGCATCCGCGAAACGACCTTCGTCGAACAGCGCCTGCGCCTGTTCGATCGGGTCGGAAGCGGCCGGCGGAGGCATTTTTACGTGTGGCTCAAGCAGTGCGCGAACAGCGGACTCGGGCTGTGCGCCGGCAAAGCCGTCCACCGGCTGACCGTCCTTGAACAGCACCACTGTCGGCAGGCTGCGAATACCGAAGCGCGAAACGATGTCCGGCTCGACGTCGCAGTTGACCTTGGCCAGCAGCAACTCGCCCTGATAGCTCTCGGCGATGGATTGCAGCATCGGCATCAGCGCCTTGCACGGCGCACACCATTCAGCCCAGAAATCCACCAGCACCGGCTTGTGGAACGAGTTCTCGATCACCGACTGGTCGAAATCGGCGGTAGTGGCGTCGAAGATATACGGCGTGTCTTGACTCATGGGGAATCTCGAAGAAACGTGAATGGGAGAACTATAAGGGCTGGCGGCGACGGGCATAAGTATCTACACAACTTTCTGCTCCAACGCCCGTAGCAGCTGTCGAGCCTGCGAGGCTGCGTTCGAGGACGAAGTCCTCGTAAATCCCGGGTACACGGACTGCCTGAAAAAACGTGCTGCCTGATTCCACGACTGCTTCGCAGCCGAACGCAGCCTCGCAGGCTCGACAGCTGCTACGGGCTGGAACGATCATGTACGTTTGGCGTGGTACAGGCTCACATGCCGAAACTCTTCTGGTTCTGCCAGATCCGGTAAGGTCATCGCCTCAAGCATTTCCAGCCGCTGATACAACGGATGACGGAAATCCCGAACTCGTGAATCCGCCACCAACGCCTCGCGGCCACGGCTGAGAAACTCATCGAGCAACGGCAGGTTGGCCCGGTCGTACAACACGTCGGCCACCAGAATCAGATCAAAACGATCGGCCTCGGCAAAAAAGTCTGTCGAGTAGCTGAGCTCGACGTCATTGAGTTCGGCATTCGCCCGGCAGGCTGCAATTGCCAATGGATCAAGATCACAGGCCACCACTTCCAGCGCCCCTGCCTTGACCGCTGCAATCCCCGCCACCCCGGAGCCGGCGCCGAAATCCAGCACGCGCTTGCCGGCAACCCACTGCGGATGCTCCGCCAGGTAACGGGCCATCGCCAGGCCGCTGGCCCAGCAAAAGCTCCAGTACGGTGGCTCGTGCAGAATGCGCCGGGTTTCTTCCGGGCTGAAGGCGCGGTCCATGTTGTCGCCGTCGATCAGCCAGAGTTTCAGCGTGGTTTCAGGCAATGGACACCGGACCAGCTGTGCATCGCCGAGCAGTTCACTTAACGCCTGTTGCAGGTCGAGCGGTGCATTCATGGCGCTTTGAGGAACTGCAATTGGCCCAGGGCCTGGGTCTTCGGCTCAAAGATGCGTTGCGCCGGCAGGTGCAAAATCAACTGCCCGGACTGGCTGGCGCGACCCCGCAGTTCGACGCGTGCACCGACCGGGAACGAGTCGGGATTGAATCGCAGATGGAATGGCAGAGCCTTGTTGTTGCCGATCAGGTTGGCGCTGGCGAGCAATTGCTGCGGCCGGGAGCGTTCGTCGATCACCAGCAGCGCAAGTTCAACCTCGGCGCCGGCCGGCACGCCCTGCAAGGTGCCGCTCAATTCCCGTTGATACGCGGGCAGCGGTCCGAGGTCGGCCGAGGCCTGGGCTTTTTTCTGGGCCATCTGCGGTGCAGGGCCCGGAGTCGGTGCCGCCGGTTTGGGTGCGCTGCTACACGCGACCAACAGGCCGATGAGACTGAGTAAAACAAGCGGTCTTAGCGGCATTTGCGGCTCCAGCAAAATGAAATCCATCGATCAGACAGTGTAGCCCGTCTGTATACCGCAAACCCTATGGCTTGTCTTGCCAGTGGGATGCGCTACCATGGCCCTCCCTTTTTTTGTTGCCTGCCACCATGCACTGTCCCTTCTGCGGTGCCAACGACACCAAGGTCATCGACTCGCGTCTGGTCGCCGAGGGCGAACAGGTGCGCCGCCGGCGCGAATGTCTGGCCTGCGGCGAACGTTTCACGACGTTCGAAACTGCCGAACTGGTGTTGCCGCGCCTGATCAAAACCGACGGCAGCCGTCAGCCGTTCGACGAAGAAAAACTTCGCGCCGGCATGCAGCGTGCGCTGGAGAAACGCCCGGTAAGCGTCGAGCGCCTGGAAGCGGCGCTGGCCCATATCAAACACAAACTGCGAGCGACCGGCGAGCGCGAGGTCAAATCCCTCGTGGTCGGTGAACTGGTGATGGCCGAGCTGCAAAAGCTCGATGAAGTCGCCTACATTCGTTTCGCTTCGGTGTATCGCCGCTTCCAGGACCTCAACGAGTTCCGCGAAGAGATCGATCGCCTGGCCCGTGAGCCGGTAAAAGAATGAGCATATCCCCGGAACAACAGGTCCTCGACGCCCATTACATGGCGCGCGCGCTGGAACTGGCGCGCAAAGGTCACTACACCACCCATCCCAACCCTCGGGTGGGCTGCGTGATCGTGCGTGACGGGCAGATTGTCGGCGAAGGCTGGCATGTGCGCGCCGGCGAACCGCATGCCGAAGTCCACGCCTTGCGCGCCGCCGGCGAAAACGCCCGCGGTGCCACTGCCTACGTCACGCTGGAGCCTTGCAGCCATCATGGCCGCACGCCGCCGTGCGCCGATGCGCTGGTGAACGCCGGCCTGGCGCGAGTGGTTGCGGCGATGCAGGACCCGAACCCGGAAGTCGCTGGCCGCGGTCTGCAGCGTCTGGAGCAGGCGGGCATCGAGACCCGCAGCGGCGTGCTCGAAGGCGAGGCGCGCAAGCTCAATGAAGGTTTTCTCAAGCGCATGGAACACGGCTTGCCGTTCGTGCGGGTCAAGTTGGCAATGAGCCTAGACGGTCGCACCGCCATGGCCAGTGGCGAAAGCCAATGGATCACCGGTCCCGCCGCCCGCTCGGCTGTGCAGCGTCTGCGGGCTCAGGCCAGCGTCGTGTTGACTGGTGCCGACACGGTGCTGGCCGATGATGCGCGCTTGACCGTGCGTGCCGACGAGTTGGGTCTGGATGCCGAGCAAACTGCGCTCGCCATGAGCCGCCCGCCGCTTCGCGTGCTGATCGACGGCCGCCTGCGCGTGCCGCTCGATGCGCCGTTTTTCAAGGCTGGCCCGGCGCTGGTCGCTACCTGTGTCGCGGTGGAAGAGCAGTACGCCAACGGCCCCGAATGCCTGATCGTGCCCGGCGATGATGGCCAGGTCGACCTGCGCAAGCTGCTGCTCGAACTCGCCGCCCGGGGCGTCAACGAAGTGCTGGTGGAAGCCGGCCCGCGTCTGGCTGGAGCGTTTGCCCAGCAAGGGTTGGTGGACGAATTCCAGATCTTCATCGCGGGCAAGTTCCTCGGCTCCACGGCGCGACCATTGCTGGACTGGCCACTCGCACAAATGAAGGATGCGCCGGAGCTGAAAATCACAGAAATTCGCGCGGTGGGCGATGACTGGCGAGTCATCGCGGTCCCCGTTCCGCCAGCGAGCGTATAATTCCCGACCTGCGCCACAAGCGAAGGTTTTGTTCTCGAGGAGGACTCCATGTTTACCGGCATCATCGAATCCATCGGCAGCATCCGTGCATTGACCCCAAAAGGTGGTGATGTACGGGTTCACGTAGAAACCGGCAAGCTCGACCTGAGCGACGTCAAGCTCGGCGACAGCATCGCGGTCAACGGCGTCTGCCTGACAGCGGTTGAACTGCCGGGCAATGGCTTTGCAGCGGACGTCAGTCGCGAAACCCTCGACTGCACCGCCATGAATGACCTGAAAAGCGGCAGCCCGGTCAACCTGGAAAAAGCCTTGACCCCGACCACCCGCCTCGGTGGGCATCTGGTCAGCGGTCACGTCGACGGCGTCGGCGAAGTCGTTGCGCGTACCGAGAATGCCCGTGCCGTGGAGTTCCGCATTCGTGCGCCGAAAGACCTGGCCAAATACATCGCCCATAAAGGCTCGATCACGGTTGATGGCACCAGCCTGACGGTGAACGCGGTCGATGGCGCCGAGTTCTTGCTGACGATCATTCCGCATACCCTGAGCGAAACCATCATGGCGTCTTACCAGCCAGGTCGCCGGGTCAACCTTGAGGTCGATCTGCTGGCCCGTTACCTGGAGCGTCTATTGCTGGGTGACAAGGCCGCAGAATCCTCGAAGGGCAACATTACCGAAAGCTTTCTGGCCGAGAACGGCTACCTCAATTCCTGAAACTCAATTTTTGAAAGAAGGGGGGTGCCGCGTGGCGCTCAATAGCATCGAAGAACTGGTTGAAGACATCCGCCAAGGCAAGATGGTCATCCTCATGGATGACGAAGACCGCGAGAACGAAGGCGACCTGATCATGGCCGCCGAGTGCTGCCAGCCTGAACACATCAACTTCATGGCCAAGCACGCTCGTGGCCTGATCTGCATGCCGATGAGCCGCGAGCGCTGCGAGCTGCTCAAGCTGCCATTGATGGCGCCGCGCAACGGCTCCGGTTTCGGCACCAAGTTCACCGTGTCCATCGAAGCCGCTGTCGGTGTCACCACCGGTATCTCTGCGGCTGACCGTGCGCGCACCGTGCAAGCGGCCGCTGCCAAGGACGCCAAGGCCGAAGACATCGTCAGCCCGGGCCACATCTTCCCGCTGATGGCCCAGGCCGGCGGCACCCTGGCCCGTGCCGGCCACACCGAAGCCGCTTGCGACCTGGCGCGCATGGCCGGTTTCGAGCCGAGCGGGGTGATCTGCGAAGTGATGAACGACGACGGCACCATGTCCCGTCGCGCCGAGCTGGAAACCTTCGCCGCCGAACACAACATCAAGATCGGTACCATCGCCGACCTGATTCACTACCGGATGATCCACGAACGTACCGTTCAGCGGATTGCCGAGCAGCCGCTGGATAGCGAACTGGGCCAGTTCAACCTGGTGACCTACCGTGATTCGGTGGAAGGCGACGTGCACATGGCACTGACCCTGGGCACCATTTGCGCCGAAGAACCGACCCTGGTTCGCGTGCACAACATGGACCCGCTGCGCGACCTGTTGATGGTCAAGCAGCCAGGCCGCTGGAGCCTGCGCGCCGCCATGGCCGCGGTTGCCGAGGCTGGCAGCGGTGTGGTGCTGTTGCTCGGTCACCCGCTTGATGGCGACGTGTTGCTGGCGCATATCCGCGAAACCGCCGACCACGCACAGCCGAAAAAACCGACCACCTACAGCATCGTCGGTGCCGGTTCGCAGATCCTGCGTGACCTGGGTGTACGCAAAATGCGCCTGATGAGTGCGCCAATGAAATTTAATGCGATATCCGGTTTCGATCTGGAAGTTGTAGAATACGTGCCCTCCGAATAAAGACCGGCTGTTTTTGTCTTGAATTCGCGGTTCAAATATCACTGAGGGACGCGTACTGAACGCGTCCCGGCTCTTTAAGAGATTTATCGAATGACCCTGAAGACCATCGAAGGTACCTTCATCGCCCCCAAAGGCCGCTACGCTTTGGTTGTTGGCCGCTTCAACAGCTTCGTTGTTGAGAGCCTGGTAAGCGGTGCTGTTGATGCCCTGGTTCGCCATGGCGTGAGCGAAAGCGACATCACCATCATCCGTGCCCCTGGCGCCTTCGAAATCCCGCTGGTTGCGCAGAAAGTCGCTCAGAAGGGCGAGTTCGCGGCAATCATCGCGCTGGGCGCGGTCATTCGTGGCGGTACTCCGCACTTCGAATACGTGGCTGGCGAGTGCACCAAGGGCCTGGCCCAGGTGTCCATGGAATTCGGCGTACCGGTCGCTTTCGGCGTACTGACCGTCGACTCGATCGAACAAGCCATCGAACGTTCCGGCACCAAGGCCGGCAACAAAGGTGCTGAAGCGGCCTTGTCCGCTCTGGAAATGGTCAGCCTGCTGGCGCAGTTGGAGGCCAAGTGATTAGCGACGAAAGCGATCGTTTCAACCCGCGCGATCCAAAGCCTGCGGATGCTGGCAAACCATCGAAAAGCGTCAAGCGTCGCGAAGCCCGTCAGCTCGCGACCCAGGCGCTATATCAATGGCACATGGCCAAGCAATCGCTGAACGAGATCGAAGCACAGTTCCGGGTCGATAACGATTTCACCGATGTCGATGGTGCTTACTTCCGCGAAATCCTCCACGGGGTTCCGGCGCATCGCACCGAGATCGACACCGCGCTCAAGCCATGCCTGGACATCGAAATCGAAGAGCTGGACCCGGTTGAACTGGCGGTTCTGCGCCTGTCCACCTGGGAACTGCTCAAGCGTGTCGACGTGCCTTACCGCGTGGTGATCAACGAAGGCATCGAGCTGGCTAAAGTCTTCGGTTCCACCGATGGCCACAAGTTCGTCAACGGTGTACTCGACAAGCTGGCCCCGCGCCTGCGTGAAGCTGAAGTGAAGGCGTTCAAGCGCTGATCGGCGCTTGAACTGCCATTGCCATGGGCGAGTTTGAGCTGATCCGCAATTACTTTGCCGCCGCGCCTTGTGCGCAAGGCGGTGAAGGCGTTGACCTGGGAATCGGCGACGACTGCGCCTTGCTCGCTGTTCCCGCAGGGGAGCAGCTGGCAATTTCCACCGACACGCTCGTGGCCGGTGTGCATTTCGCAGACCCTTGCGACCCGTTTCTGCTCGGTCAGCGTTCGCTGGCTGTGGCGGTCAGCGATCTGGCTGCCATGGGCGCGACCCCCATTGCCTTTACCCTTGCCCTGACTTTGCCGACGGTAACCGCCGATTGGCTGGACGCCTTTGCCCGTGGTTTGAACGCCATGGCGCAACACTGCGGTGTACGGCTGGTGGGCGGTGACACCACACGCGGCCCGCTGAGCCTGACCATGACCGTGTTCGGTCGGGTCCCGACAGGCAAGGCACTGACCCGTAGCGGTGCGCAACCCGGTGATCTGGTGTGCGTGGGCGGTGAACTGGGCAACGCCGCCGGTGCATTGTCGTTGGTGTTGGGTGAGCGCGTCGCGCCCGCCGATGTTGCCGAGCCGTTGTTGGCGCATTATTGGTCGCCACAGCCGCAGCTTGAATTGGGCATGGCGTTGCGCGGCAAAGCCACTGCGGCACTGGATATCTCTGACGGTTTGCTCGCCGATTGCGGGCATATCGCCAAGGCCTCGGCTGTCGGCTTGCTGATCGAAAGCGAAAAGCTGCCGCTGTCTACGGCACTGGTGAGCTTTCTCGGTGAGAATGCGGCTCGCGTGGCGGCCTTGAGTGGTGGTGACGACTATGTGCTGGCGTTCACTCTGCCACCCGCGCAACTACCGGGACTGCTCGCCGACGGCTGGCCGATTCACGTTGTCGGGCGGGTCGTGGTCGGGCAGGGCGTGACGCTGCTGGACGCGAACGGGCAGGACATCACCCCACAAGCCCGGGGTTATCAACATTTTCGGGAGACACCGTGACAGATCATCCCAAGCAGAGCCCGGCAGGACGCGTGCCGCCATCGGTCTGGCGTAATCCCTGGCATTTCCTGGCGTTCGGTTTCGGCTCGGGCACCTTGCCCAAGGCGCCAGGCACCTGGGGCTCTTTGGTTGCGCTACCTTTTATCCCGTTATGGCAGATGTTGCCCGGCTGGGGTTACTGGCTGATGCTCGGCATCACGATGCTGTTCGGCTTCTGGCTGTGCGGCAAGGTTGCCGACGATTTGCGGGTGCACGACCACGAAGGCATCGTCTGGGACGAAATGGTCGGGATGTGGATCACCCTGTGGCTGGTGCCGGCAGGTTGGTACTGGCTATTGGCGGGGTTCCTGCTGTTCCGCTTCTTCGACATTCTCAAGCCATGGCCGATTCGCTGGATCGACCGACATGTGCACGGCGGTGTCGGGATCATGCTCGACGACGTGCTGGCAGGCGTGTTTGCCTGGTTGGCGCTGCAGGGGCTGGTCCGGTATTTCGCCTGATTGGCTGATTGAGGGGCGAATGGATTGAGGGGCTGGGGGATGGTCGGGCGCTGGCTGTGGGTTCTGGTTTTTGCGGTGTTCTGTTCGCTCGCCCGTGCGGCGGATGTGCCGACGACACCGGCCGTGATTCATCTGGCCAGCGAGGACTGGGATGACTATACCGCCGCCGATGGCCATGGGCTGGCCTGGGACATTTTGCGCGCCGTGTTCGAGCCGTCCGGAGTGAAACTGGATATTCGCACCGTGCCTTACACCCGTTCGGTGGGGCTGGTACAGCGTCGTGAAGTGGACGCGCTGGTTGGCTCCTATTCCAATGAGGCCGATCAGGTCCTGTATCCCCGCTGGAATTTCGACTCCGATCATATTTATGCCCTGGGCCTTGCGAGCAACCCGGTACCGACTCTGGAGACTCTGGGGGCGTACCGACTGGCCTGGGTTCGTGGCTATCGCTACGAAAGTTACCTGCCGAACATCCACCGCTATAACCAGATCGAACGCCGCACCGGAATCTTGCCGATGCTCAAACAGGCTCGGGCGGACTTCTATATCGACGCGCTGACGGAAATCAATGAAGTGCTCGCGGAGGCTGAGGATCCGTCCCTGTATCGGCGCACGCACTTGACCGAACTGCCGTTGTACCTTGGTTTCGCCGATACACCACGGGCCCGTGCCTTGATGGCGCTGTACGACCAGCGCATGGTGTTGTTGGTCAAAAGCGGCCAGTTGAAACCGATCTTCGAACACTGGAAACAACCTTACCCCTTTGATGAGAGTGCCAAGCCGGCAGGGCAGTGATCAAACTTTTTGATCGTTATGGCCGATAATTCAGCCTAAGCGTCTGTAGGAACCTGCTGTTACAATGCCGCCTCTGCGAATCTCCAGTACATACAGATCAGGAGCACACCGGTGCCTGTCGTTTTTGTCGCCGCTTCCAAGCTGCCAACGCCTTTTGCGCAATTCACCATGCATGGCTTTCTCGATGAGGCTACTGGCCGCGAGCACGTCGTACTGAGCCTGGGTGATGTCGCCGACGGTGCCCCGGTACTCGGCCGGTTGCACTCCGAATGCCTGACCGGCGACGCCTTGTTCAGCCAGCGTTGCGACTGCGGTTCGCAACTCGAGGCGGCGTTGCAGGCGATCGCCCGCGAAGGTCGTGGCGTGTTGCTTTACCTGCGTCAGGAAGGTCGTGGCATTGGCCTGCTGAACAAGATCCGCGCGTATGAATTGCAAGATGGTGGTGCCGACACCGTTGAAGCCAACGAGCGTCTTGGCTTTGCTGCCGACCAGCGCGACTACGCCATGTGCCTGCCGATGCTCCAGCACCTGGGCGTGAAATCCCTGCGCCTGATGACCAACAACCCGCGCAAGGTCAAAGCCTTGACCGACATGGGCATCGTGGTTGCCGAGCGCGTGCCGCTGCACACCGGCCACAATCCCCACAACAAGCTCTACCTGGCGACCAAGGCCAGCAAGCTCGACCACATGATGGGCAACGAGCATCAGGGCGAGGCAGACCGGGCGTGACTCGCGGTCAGGTCCGGCGGCGACTGTCCGTCAACTGGTGGCAATACCTGGCGCTGGCTTTGCTGCCGCTGCTGGTGATCAACGCTGTGTTCGGCCAGAGCGAGGCGTTTTTGCCAGTGCTGGCGATGCCGTTTTTCATTGCCGGGGTGGCCTCGATGTTTGTCAGCCTGCGGTTTTTCGGCGGCTACAAACATGCCTTGATCGCCACCCAGAAAGCCCTCGATACCCCGGAAGAACCTGCTGCCTGGGTTGCCCTGGCGGCTAAACGCCGCCAAGCATTCCTTGTCGCGGCCTTGCCGGCCTGGATCGGTGCTCTGGCGGTGTTCGTCGGCCTCGAAGCGGTGCCTTTGGTCCTGCTGGCGCTGTCGACCACGGTGCTGTTCTACCTTTACCGTATTCCGCGTCAACTCGGCTGATGCGCCGTTGGCTGGCGGTTCTGCTGCTGGCCCTCAGTGGCTCGGCGGTCGCGGTAGAGCGGGTGGTCAGCCTCGCGCCGTCACTCTCGGAAATCGTCGTTGAACTGGGCTCGGCCGACCTGCTGGTGGGCGTGCTCGATGCTGGCGAGCGTCCTGCAGAACTCAACTCCATTCCTTCTGTTGGCCGTTACGGTCAGCTGGATATTGAGCGCCTGCTCAGTCTCAAACCGGATTTACTGCTGCTCTGGCCTGGCAGTGTCGGCCCGGCGCAGCGTGAGCAACTGAGCCGATTGGGGATCCCGACCTACGTCGCCGAACCGCATAACCTCAAACAACTGACCCACCAAATCGAAGCGATCGCCGAGCAGCTCGGCCGACCTGAACGTGGGCGCATGCTTGCGGTTGATTTGCGCAAGCAGCTCGACGATTTACGCCAGCGCTATCAACGCAAAGAACCGCTTCGGGTGTTTTATCAGGTCTGGGATCAGCCGCTCTACACCGTGGGCGGCGGGCAGATCATCAGCGATGCGCTTGAGGTGTGCGGTGCGCGCAACGTGTTCGCCGACATGACCTTGCCGGCACCGCAGGTCAGTGTGGAGTCAGTGCTTTCGCGTAATCCCCAGGTGATCCTTGCCAGCAGCCAGGTGCAGCTCGACGCCTGGAAAGCCTGGCCGCAGATGACCGCGGTGGCTCAAGGGCAATTGCTGTTGGTGGCGGATAAAGGCCTGGAGCGGCCGAGTGGGCAGATGATCGCGGCGACGGCCAAGTTGTGCCGGTTGATCGCGCCACAGCGTTAACCTGTGGCGAGGGGGCTTGCCCCCGTTCGGGTGCGTAGCAGCCGTAATCCAGTTGATGCGGTGTGCCTGATTAGAACCGGTTGCTGAATTTGGGGCTGCTTCGCAGCCCAACGGGGGCAAGCCCCCTCGCCACAAATGACCGAGGCGGTCTTTAGAGCTGCGGCATCCACGTCACCCCAAACATCAACGCCCGACCTTCTTCCCGATACCCGTACTGGCTACCGTCATGCTCGTAGAGTGCGCGGCTGTACGTCTTGTTCAGCAGGTTATCGACTTTCATTTCCAGCGTGACCTCGTGACTCGCCGCCCAACGACTGCGTAACCCGAGCAGGGCGTAACCGCCCAGCGGCTGGCGGTTGTCCTTGTCGTCATAGCTGCCGCTCACTGCTTGCCAGCTGGCGCCGAGGCCGAGCCGATCAAACTGACGGTCCAGATCCAGGCTCAAGGTCCGTCGTGCACGGCGGGCCAGGGTGTGGCCGCTGTCTTGATCCCGTGGGTCGATGACCGCAACGCCGAGGTTGCTCTGCCAGCCGAACCACTCCTGCCGGAGGGCGGCTTCGAAACCATTGATCTGCGCCGACGCGATGTTTTCCGGGCGCGAATGGCTACCGAAGATGATCGCGTCTTCAAGGTCGGTGCGGTACAGCGAGGCTTCCAGCCGACTGGTTTCGCTCAGCTGACTACGCCACTGTACCTCGTAGCTTTTCGAGGTTTCGGGTTTCAGTTGCGGGTTGCTGAAGTCCGGGTAGTAGAGGTCGTTGAAGGTCGGCGCGCGGAAGCCTTCGCTGTAGCTCAGCAGCACGTCGTTGTCCGGGTTCAATGGCAGGGTGAAGGTGCCGCTCCAGCTGTTCTGGCCGCCAAACTGTTGGTTCTGATCGCGACGCAGACCCAGTTCGGTGGAGAAACTTTCAGCCTGGAAGCGATGCTGGATAAACACCGCGCGGTTCCAGCGACTGTCTTCGGCAAACGCTGTGCTGCTGTTGACCCGGTCTTCATACCAATCGCCGCCAAGAATCAGGCCGTTCTGTGGGTTCAGCGTCAGGTCGTTCTGCCAGTTCAGCGAATTGCGATAGGTGTTGAACACGCTGTGATCGTCACTGAGTTTGTCGAAGGTCTCTTCGCGGTTTTCGCTGTGGCCCAGTTCCACGCGGGACTTCCACGCATCGTTGATGCGTGCGTCGACATAACTGCTGACGCTGCTCACGGTGAAATCGTTGTAGGGCTTTTGCTGGACGCTGTTACTGGTGTTCATGTCGTAGCGACCGAACGGGTTGTCGAATTCGTTTTTGCCACGGTTATCGAGGATGTTCAGGCCGGCCTCGATATCGTCATTGACGGCATGGCTAAGGCTCAGGCTGACGGACTGGTTGCGATAGGCATCATGGTCGTCATCGCTGGGGTAGGACGTATGAGTGCGATTGATCCCAGTCGTGTCATCGAGGCTGGCACCGAGGTTGAAACGGGTTTGCGCGTCGCCCCCGGACACGCCCAGGCTGCGCTCCCAGGTCTGGTGACTGCCAAAACCCATGTGCAAGCGCGGTTGCAGGCCTGACTCGGCGCCGCGACGGGTAAAGATCTGAATCACTCCGCCAATCGCGTCGCTGCCGTAAATCACCGAGCGTGAACCACGCAGTACTTCCACGCGCTCGATCTGCTGGATATTCAGGTGCTGCAGATTACTGTCGCCGGACGTCGAGTTGCCGATGCGCTGACCGTCGACCAATACCAGCGTTTGCGCTGAGTTGGTGCCGCGAATATAGATCCCCGGCAGGCTGCCGCGGCCACCGCTTTGCGCGACTTGTACGCCCGGCACCCGGCTCAGCAGGTCGGTCATGCTGCTCGGTTGCAGGCGGTCGATGTCGTCGCGGGTAAACACAGTGTTGGCGGCGCTGCTGTCGTTGCGCGCTTCGACCTGGCGGTTGGCGCTGATCAGTACGTCCGGCAGTTTCAGCGCTTGCTCGCGCTCGAAGGTGTCGGCCAAAAGCTGACCGGCAGGCAAAAGGCTCAACGTCAGGGCGAGGCGGGGGAAGTTCATGGGCACAGTATTGAGGGCTTTTTGTGGAGGGCTTTTGTGGGGGCTTTTGTGGCGAGGGGGCTTGCCCCCGCTGGGCTACGAAGTAGCCCCAAAACCAGCCAACGCGATTCTTCAGCAGGAACGCGTTGGCTTTTTTACGACTGCTTCGCAGCCGAACGGGGCGGTGCGGCGTTCCGACAAGCCCCCTCGCCACAGGGGGGGCGTACTTCCTGGCGGTTTAGAGGCCCAGCAGATGCAAGCGCTCGCGAATGGACGCTTCGATACCCGCTTCATCCAGACCACACTCGGCGAGCATTTGCGCCGGCTTGGCGTGCTCGACGTAGACGTCCGGCAGGCCTAGATGCAGCATCGACTTGAGGATGTTCTCGCGGGCGAGGAACTCGCTGACCGCGCCACCGGCACCGCCCATGATGGCGTTTTCTTCGATGGTCACCAGCAACTCGTGGCTGCCGGCGATCTCGCGTACCAACGCTTCATCGAGCGGTTTGACGAAGCGCATGTCGACCACGGTCGCATCGAGTTTTTCAGCGACTTTCAGTGCTTCGGCCAATTGCACACCGAACACCAGCAGGGCGACGGTGCTGCCCTGGCGACGAATCACGCCTTTGCCGATTTCGATCGGTTCGAGGTTCTTCTCGATTGGAGCATTCGGGCCGGTGCCGCGCGGGTAACGCACTGCCGCCGGGCCGTTGTACAGATGGCCGGTGCTGAGCATTTTGCGCAATTCGTTTTCGTCGCTCGGGGTCATCACCACCATGCCGGGGATGCAGCGCAGGAACGACAGGTCGAAACTGCCGGCGTGAGTCGGGCCGTCTTCGCCCACCAGGCCTGCACGGTCGATGGCGAACAGCACGTCGAGGTTTTGCACCGCGACGTCATGGATCAGTTGGTCGTAACCGCGTTGCAGGAACGTCGAATAGATCGCCACCACCGGTTTGGCGCCTTCGCAGGCCATGCCGGCCGCGAAAGTGACCGCGTGTTGCTCGGCAATCGCCACGTCGAAGTAGCGCAGCGGGAAGCGCTCGCTGAAGGCCACCAGGTCGGAGCCTTCTTTCATTGCCGGGGTGATACCGACCAGGCGCGGGTCAGCCGCAGCCATGTCGCACAGCCACTCGCCAAACACGCCGGAGTACTTTGGCCCGCCGGCTTTTTTCGGCGCGGCGGCAGGAGCGTCCAGCGGTTCGAGCTTGGTGATCGCGTGGTAACCGATCGGGTCGACTTCCGCCGGGGCGAAGCCTTTGCCTTTCTTGGTCACCACGTGCAGGAACTGCGGGCCCTTGAGGTCACGCATGTTGCGCAGGGTGGCGATCAGGGTCGGCAGGTCATGGCCGTCGATCGGGCCGATGTAGTTCCAGCCGAGTTCTTCGAACAGGGTGCCGGGAACCAGCATGCCTTTTGCGTATTCTTCGGTACGACGGGCGATTTCCCAGGCGCCGGGCAGGCGCGACAGGACCTTTTTGCTGCCTTCACGCATGCTGGCGTAAGTGCGGCTGGAAAGGATTTTCGCCAGGTAATTCGACAGCCCGCCGACGTTGCGCGAGATCGACATGTCGTTGTCGTTGAGGATCACCAGCATGTTGGCATCGACTTCCGGCGCATGGTTCAGCGCTTCGAACGCCATGCCCGCGGTCAGTGCGCCGTCGCCGATCACCGCGATCGCCTTGCGATCACTGTTTTGCAGACGAGCGGCAATCGCCATGCCCAGCGCTGCGCTGATCGAGGTGCTGGAGTGGCCGACGCCAAAGGTGTCGTACTCGCTCTCGGAACGACGCGGGAAGGCCGCAAGGCCGTCCTTCTGGCGCAGGCTGGCCATGCGTTCGCGGCGACCGGTGAGGATCTTGTGCGGATAGGCCTGATGACCTACGTCCCACACCAGCCGGTCGTCCGGGGTGTCGAAAACGTAATGCAACGCGATAGTCAGCTCGATGACACCCAGGCCAGCACCGAAATGCCCGCCGGTCTGACCGACCGTGTAGAGCAATTCCAGGCGCAACTCATTCGCCAGGGTTTCCAGCTCGGCTTCGCCTAACCGGCGCAGGCCGTCCGGCGTGTTGGCACGGTCGAGCAGGGGCGTGGTCGGGCGCTTGCGGGGAATCTCATGAAACGTCGTGGGCATCAGGCGAATCGTTATAGGTATAAAAGAGGCGGCAGTTTACCTGATGCATCGCACGCTGCCCACGCAGAGCTCGGAACTTGGCCGATTTACGGTGGGCAACGGGCGCCGGATCAGTTGCGGCGTTCGACGATATAGCGCGCCAGATCACGCAGCGGCTCGGCCGGCGCGTCAAACGGTCGCAGTGCGTGCAGGGCCTGATCGCGCAGTTCCAGGGCATAGGCCTTGGCCGCATCGAGGCCGAGCAGTGCCGGGTAAGTCGGTTTGTCCCGGGCGATATCGGCGCCCTGGCGCTTGCCGAGGGTTTCGGTATCGCTTTCGACATCGAGAATGTCGTCCTGCACCTGAAACGCCAGGCCGATGGCCTGTGCATAGGTCTGCAAGGATTTCAGTTGGTCTTTCTCGGCGCGGCCACTGGCCAGGGCGCCAAGCTTGACGCTGGCTTCGATCAGCGCGCCGGTTTTGTGCCGGTGCATGTATTCGAGAGCTTTTTGATCAAGCTTCAAGCCGACTGACCCCAGGTCGATGGCCTGACCGCCGACCATCCCGGCCGGGCCCGCCGCCAACGCCAGCGCGCTGACCATTTGCAGGCGGATTTCGGCATCGGCTGAATTCAGGCGCGGGTCGAGCAAAGCGCTGAATGCCAGGCTTTGCAGGCCGTCACCGGCGAGAATCGCGCAGGCTTCGTCGAATTTCTTGTGAGTAGTCGGTTGGCCGCGACGCAGATCGTCGTCGTCCATCGCCGGCAAGTCGTCGTGTACCAGCGAGTACGCGTGGATCAGCTCCACCGCACAGGCTGCGCCGTTGGCGTGCTCAGCCTCACCGCCCAGCGCTTCGCAGGCTGCATAGGCCAGCAACGGACGAACGCGTTTGCCGCCATTCATCACGCTGTAGCGCATGGCTTCATATAAACGTGCGAGTTCAGGGCTCGGCGCGGTGAACAGGGTTTCGAGTGCCGCGTTGACCCGGGCCTGACTGCTGGCCGAATACGCCGCGATCATTCTGGCTGTTCCGCGTCAAAGGGAGCCTCGGACAGCTCGCCATCACGCTCAAGCAGCACCTGAACCTTCTGCTCGGCCTGCGCCAGCGCAGCCTGGCAATCACGGGTCAGACCGATGCCTTGCTCAAAAGCGGTCAACGAGTCTTCCAGCGACAGCTCGCCGTTCTCCAGGCGCTCGACCAGCGTTTGCAGGTCGGCGAGGGATTGTTCGAAATCCAGTGCAGCTTTTTTGCGGGCCATGGCGGCGATTTCCGGTAGACGTTAAACCGGCGCGACACTAGCAGATAGGGGGGAGAGGGGCAAATGGGCGGGGTATTTGGCGCAGCCGTTGCGGGGTAAAAGCCACGTTGATGTCAGAACCTGTTGACGATCGATCCACTTTTCGGTCCGTCGTCCAGCCGCGGGCGTGATCCTCGCCGCAAATTTAGTTGTATCTGATTGTTAAAAACCGTCCATATCGCTAACCTTCGCGCTTTCTACGACCCAATAACCACGGGTCTTTCTGACGAAACACAGTTTTTTGATCTGTAACGCGCCGAGGACCGGGCGCAAGGTTTCGTTATGCATGGCAGGAGGCGTCACATGCGTTGTTTTCTTTCACTGCTGATCACACTGGTCTGCGCCTCGGCTGCCTGGGCAGGGCCCACGGCCGAAGTGTCGGAACCGGTGGGTGGCTGGCGCTATAACGGCCTGCTGGACCGCAGTGAAAACCCTCAAGTCGCCTATCCCACACCGCCCATCGATCGGGGCGTGCAGCGCAATCGCACGATGATCGAGGGGCAGCTCAAGGCCATTGGCACGCTACGCGGGCCCCACACTCTCGCGGTCAACGGCAATCCCCTGAATCTGTACACCGATGACAACGGGCGTTTCACCCGACCGTATGCGTTCGGTGCCGGTTCCAACAGCGTCGAAGTTCGTAGTTCCGAAGGCAAGTCGCTCAAGCGCGTGCAGTTCTATGAAGCGAATAACCTGCGCACCCCGGCGCGGATTCGCGTGGTGCTGGGTTGGGACGATCCGAAGGCCGAACTCGATCTGCACATCATTACCCCCGACGGCCAGCATGCGTTTTTCGCCCACACGACGTTGACCAATGGCGGCGGCCTCGACCCGGATGGTGTCGATGGCCCTGGCCCGGAAATGTTCACCATGACTGCACCGATGCATGGCACCTATCTGGTTTACGTGAACTATTGGGGCAACTTCGGCAGCGGCGGCTATAACTTCGATGAGTCCAGCAACCAGAACGAGGTGATCACCTCGCAGATCAATCTGGTGCTCAACGAAAACACCGTCGACGAAAAACGCGAGACGTTCATCGTGCCCTTGCGGGCTATCGGTGATCTGTTGCTGGTCAAGACTTTCAACTATTGAACATCCCGCACCACGGATGAATTGCCGAGCTTTGGGAACATGAGCGTGAACATGAGCGATAAGACGATTTCACCGGCTGATTCCCCGGCCGCCGGCGCACCTGCGGCCAACACCTCTCGTCGTTGGCCGGCGCTGCTGATCGGGCTGTGCCTGGTGGTCGGCGTGGCGGGCGGGTTGGGGTGGTTCATGCACAAACCCAAGGCGCCGCCTGCGCAGTTGGCCAGTGACAAACTGGGCATGAGCCGGCCGGACGGTCTGCTGGAAACCCGTTCCTTGAGCCAGTTGCCCAAGGACTTGCTGACAGTGCCATTTCTCAAGGAAACCCTGACCGAAGATTTCGTCTTCTATTACGAAGCCCATGCAGATCGCCTCGGGTTGATCGGCAGTCTGCGCCGGATCATTTACGAGCATGACCTCAAGTTGCAGGACAGCCTGATCGAACAGCTATTCGATCAGCCAACAGACGTGGCGCTGTGGCGTGGGGCGGATGGTCGCCTGAAGGACTTCCTGTTGGTGATGGATCGCGGTGGCCTGGCCAAGGTGCTGGAGCCGCTGGCTAAAGTGGCGCTGGATGATTCGCAGTTGAGCCAGCTCGGCGAGATGAAAGTCGCCGGCGATGTGGTGCCGGTTTATCAACTCACCTACAACGCCGGCAAAGCCCTGGTGTTTGCTTCTCACGGCGACAAACTGGTGGTGCTGTCCAACCCGCGCAAGCTGTATGACATGGGCCATGGTCCGACCGACGAGCACGGCATGGTCTCGACCCAGGCGCTGGAAGCACTGCTGGGTGGTGAAAAACTCTTCCCCGAAGCCTTTGGGCTGCAACCTAAAGCCCCGGAGGTCAAACAACGCCTCTCGGTCAACTCCAGCGTATTAGCCATGGGCTACCAGCGCTTCATCCCGAACTTCGCCGGGCTGCGTTTCGACATGGACGACAAGGGCTGGCACAGTTTCCTGGCCATGGATGAGCTGGAAAACCAGCCGGACTTCGATTTCAAACCGATCTGGCAAGCCATGCCCATGGGCGCCAGCGCCTGCGTGGCCCTGCCGCTGGCCGCCGAACAACAAAAACCGCTGCTGGTGAAACTCGGCGCCGACGAAGCGGTAGCCCAGGCCCTGACCGACCATGTGGCCGGTGCCGCCGGCCTCTGCTGGTATGCCGACTCACGGTTGTACACGCCGTTGCTGGTCGCCAGCCTGAATGACAAGGACAGTGCCAAGCTCGACGGCGATCTGGGCAAGCTGTTTGGCTCGATGGTCGGCGCTTATGAACGCAACGTCGCCGAACGCGCCTTTGCGGTGGTCGAGAAACAGCAAGGCGAAACCCATCGGTGGCAGCGCCAGGTCAGCTCCAACTTTGGCCAATACCCGGCCAAGGCAGCCGAGCAGCCTGCCGCAATCGCCGCCAAGGCATTCCTGCGGGTGAGCCTGGCGCGCCACGGCTCGACGCTGCTGTTCTCCCTCGACGACACACTGGTGGACAAGGCCCTTGGCACCCTCGACAAACGTTTCCCGCCACTGGCCGACGTATTGCCGAAAGATCAGTTGACGCCGCTCTACTTTGGCCCGGATTCCATGGCACAGCTGATGCAGCGGGAAACCCTGGATAGCCTGCCGCAAGACATGGAGCCGGTTTTCTACAACGCCGCGCAAACCTACCTGATTCCGAAACTGCGCACGCTCGGCGGCTACGGCAAATACGCCCTGACATTGCCCAAAGGCAGCGAGCCCGATGGCCACTGGCAATGGCTGCCGCTGGAATGGAAAGCCCTGTGACGGCACTCATCCGAGGCCTTGGCCTGCTGGCGCTGCTGCTCGGCACGCGGGCATTTGCCAGCGAAGCCGCGCCGCTTGACCCGCAGCAATCCCAGGTCTTTCGCGCCTGGTTCGTGCGCATCGCCCAGGAACAATTGACCCAGGGCCCGAGCCCGCGCTGGTTTCAGCAGGACTGCGCCGGGCTGGTACGTTTCGCCGCCAACGAAGCGCTGAAAGTCCACGATGACAAATGGCTACGTAGCAATGGCCTGTCCAACCGCTACCTGCCGCCGGAACTGCCATTGAGCGACGCCCAGCGCGGCCTCGCGCAGCAATGGCAGCAGGGCGGTGGCAAGGTCGGACCTTACGTCAATGCCATCAAGCTGATTCAGTTCAACAGCCGTCTGGTGGGCCGCGACCTGGCCCAGGCCCGGCCTGGCGATCTGATGTTTTTCGATCAGGGCGACGACCAGCACCTGATGATCTGGATGGGCCGCTACATCGCCTATCACACCGGCACCACCACCCCAACCGACAACGGCATGCGCTCCGCAAGCCTGCAGCAACTCATGACATGGAAGGACACCCGATGGATTCCCGACGCAGCCAACCCCAACTTCATCGGCGTCTATCGACTGAACTTTCTCTCCCAATGATCGGTGCCCGCATGTTGCGCATTTGTTCAAGACTGCCCCTGTTGTTGGCCTTGCTGGCCCCTTTGGCCACGGTCAATGCCGATGATTCCGTCGAGCCCAGCGGCTACACGGCGGTGGCCGGTGAAAGTTTTTTCCTGTTGGCCGACAGCAGTTTTGCCAGTGACGAGCAGGCGATGGTTCGCCTCGAAGCGCCGGGCCGCGACTATCGCCGATACCGTATGGAGCCGTACGGCGGCGCGGACATTCGGGTCTATCGGATCGACAAGCCGCTGGATTTCCTCAAGCGTCAGAAGAACCTGCACCGCGTGGTCAGCGACGGCCAGTTCAAGGGTGAAGGCCTGTCGAACACCCTCGCTTACCTGTGGGATAGCTGGTACCGCAAATCCCGTCGGGTGATGCAGCGAGCGTTTTCTTACGAGTCTCGCAAACAGGTCACCGAGCAAGTGCCGGAACTGAAGATGGGCACCGCCATCGTCGCGCGCACGCCTTACGACGCGCAGCCGCAATTTGCCTTGATTCCGGGTTTGCCGGTGGTCAGCCAATTTCGTTATCCGCTGTGGGAGGCCAAGCCGATCCAGCCACCTGCGGGTGTGAACCTGGCGGGTTCTTCCAGCGAGTTCATCAGTGTCGCGCCGGGTAATGTCTACATCCCGCTGGGTAACCTGAAGCCGGGGCTGTATCTGGTGGAGGCGCTGATCGGCAAGTACCGTGCGACCACTATGGTGTTCGTCTCCAACACCGTGGCCGTGAGCAAGATTGCTGGCGATGAACTACTGGTCTGGGCTGCCCGCAAACATGAAGGCAGTTCGGTGCCCAAGGTCAATGTGTTGTGGACCGATGGCCTGGGTGTCATGAGCAGTGGCGCCACGGATGCCGATGGTTTGCTGCGTCTGAAACACGTCAGCCCGGAGCGTTCCTTCGTGATCGGCGAAGACGAAGAGGGCGGGGTGTTTGTCTCCGAGAACTTCTATTACGACAGTGAGATCTACGACACCAAACTCTATGCATTCACCGACCGTCCGCTCTATCGGCCGGGGGATTGGGTGTCGCTGAAAATCGTGGGTCGCGAGTTCAAGAACGCCCGGGATTCGGTGTTGCCAGCGGCTGCCGACGTCAACGTCAGCGTGCTGGATGCCACCGGTACCGTGCTGCAATCGTTGGCATTGAAGCTGGATTCCAAGGCCGGTACCCAGGGCCGCTTCCAGTTGCCGGAAAACGCTGTGGCCGGTGGTTATGAGCTGCGCTTCAGCTACAAGGATCAGGCCTACAGCAGTGCCTTTCGCGTTGCTGAATACATCAAGCCGCACTTCGAGATTTCCCTGAGTCTGGCCAAACAGGATTACCGCACCGGCGAACCGGTCAAGGGTAGCCTCGTGCTGCTGTACCCGGACGGCAAGCCCGTGACCAACGCCAAGTTGAGCCTGAGCCTGCGCGCCCAGCAACTGTCGATGGTCGATAACGAGCTGCAATACCTCGGGCAATTCCCGGTGGAGCTGACCAGCACCGAACTGACCACCGATGCCAAGGGCAACGCCACGCTCGACCTGCCGGCCGCCGAGAAACCGAGTCGCTACATGCTCACGGTGTTCGCCAGCGACGGCGCGGCGTATCGGGTCAAGACCACCAAGGAAATCCTCATCGACCGCGGCGCCGCAAGTTTCCGCTTGAGCGCGCCGCAGCGCTTCAGTGCGGTAGGCGACAAGGTTGCATTCAGCTACGCCAACGAGGGTGGCAGCGAGCAGGGCAAAGCGCTGAGCCCGAGCACCTACAGCTGGGTGCGCCTGGAAGACCAGACCCAGGGCGAGGGCAAGCTCGCGGCCGCGGATAAAGGTTTTGCTCTGACGTTCGATCGCCCGGGTACCTACAACCTGACGTTGAAGGATGACCACGGTCGTGCGCTGGGTGGTACCGGCCATTCGGTCACCGGCGACGGGGTCAAAGCCGTACCAGGCACTGTGGAAATCGTTCTCGACAAACCCGAGTACAAGGCGGGCGATGAAGCGCTGGCACTGATCACGTTCCCCGAGCCGGTCAGTGATGCCCTGTTGTCTCTGGAGCGCGACAAAGTCGAGGCCACGGCATTGCTGTCCAAGGGCGGCGACTGGCTGAAAATGGAAAAGCTCAGCCCCACGCAGTACCGCGCGCGGATTGCGGTGAAGGACACGTTCGCCCCGAACCTGACCTTCTCCGTGCTCTACACCAAGGGCGGCCAATACAGCTTCCAGAACATCGGCATCAAAGTCGTCGCGCCGCAGATCGACGTGACCATTGCCACCGACAAGGACAGCTACCAGCCGGGCGACACCGTGTCGGTGGACCTGACCACCCGGTTCGCCGGCAAGCCGGTTCCGGCGCACCTGACGGTCAGCGTGGTGGATGAAATGATTTACGCGTTGCAACCGGAAGTCGCGCCGACCATCGACCAGTTCTTCTACCACCCACGGCGCAACAACGTGCGCACCAGCGCCAGCCTGTCGTTCATCAGCTACGACGTGGCCTTGCCGGGCAGCCCTGGCGCGCCAGGCAAGGCCAACCGTAGCGAGCGCGGAGTGAAAGTGCTGGAGCGACCACGCCGCGAAGACGTCGACACGGCGGCGTGGCAGCCGGAGTTGATGACCGACGCCAACGGCAAGACCCGTTTCACCTTCAAGATGCCCGACTCCCTGACTCGCTGGCGCATCACCGCCCGGGCCATTGCCGATGACGGTCAGGTCGGTCAGAAGAAGCAATTCGTGCGCTCGGACAAACCGCTGTACCTGAAGTGGAGCGGGCCCAGCAAATTCCGCAGCGGCGACAAACCGGATCTCGGGGTGTTCGCTTTCAGCCAGTCCGAGAAACCGGTCAAGGCCGAGCTGGTGAGCCATTACGGCGGCATCGATCAGCGTGTGCCGGTGACCCTGAACAACGGCATCAACTACATCGCGCTACCCGCCTTTGCATTGGCCAGTGGCGAGTGGACCGCCGAGTTGCTGCAGAATGGCAAAACTGCAGACGCCCTGGCCGTGCGCTTGACCGCGACCGGTGAAGGTTGGCAAGTGACTCAAAGCCAAAGTCTGGATGTGCTCGGCGGCGATACACCGCTGACCCTGCCGGCGGATGCCAGCGATATCCGCCTGCGGCTGGATGACAGCCCGCAAGCACTGTTCCGTTCGGCCCTCGACGACCTGTTGAGCTACCCGTACGGTGGCGTCGAGCAGACCGCCAGTCGTTTGCTGCCGCTGAGCATCGCTTACCCGACCTTGTCATCGAACCCGCGGATTCGCGACCGCTTGCGGCTGATCATGCAGAACAGCCGTCTGCGGCTGGTGCAAATGGCCGGGCCTTCCGCGTGCTTCACCTGGTGGGGCCAGGATGGCGAGCCGGACGCGTTCCTCACCGCTTACGCTTATTACGCCGACTGGTACGCCAGCAAGGCGCTGGATCTGAGTCTGCCGCCGGAGCACTGGCAGCAGGTGCTGGAGATCTATGCAAAACAGGCGAAGGACACGCCGCTGTTGCAGCGAGCGCTGATTGTGTCGTTCGCCCGGCAGATGCAATTGCCGGTGAATACGTTGCTCAGCGGTTTGATGGAAGATCTGGCGAAAGCCGGCGAGGGCAATGCTGCAAACCTGATGGACGAGGGGCAAGACAGCATCGTCATGAGCGATCCGGACTCGGCGCTGGGTCTGGCCAGTGCTCGCGTGCTGACCGCATCGATGGCCGTACAGGCGAAGGTCAATCTGCCGGACGCTTTCAATCGGCAATTGGCGGATGCCCGGCAACGTTTGGCCGCCAGCTCCCAGCCATTTGTCGAAGCCTTGAACCTGTCGCTGCAACCTTTCGATCAGGCACACGCGGCAACATTGTTGCAACGCCTGTTGCCGCAGCAATCGACCCTGGAGCGTGCTTTGGCGCTGACCTGGTTGCAACGCAGCATCGAACAGGCTTCCCCCGCTGTTGCATTGACACCGGGTGAAGGCTGGAAGCAAGGGCAGGGCGCTACCGGCGAAATCTACTGGCAGTGGCAAGGTGCGCAAGTGCCTGGCGTGTTGTCCCTGACCGGCGCCCAGGAGCGTCCGCTGCGGGCCGCGTTGAGCTTCCAGAGCAAGCAACCGGCATTCGATCCGATGGCCGTGACCATCACCCGTCGCCTGTCGCGGCTGGTGCCGGGTGACGAAGCCTTCAACTTCAAGCTGGAAGCGGTCGGCACCCAGCCATTGTCCAGTGACAGCCTGTACCTGGACGAAGTGATCATCGCCAGCAACGCCGCGAAGCCACTGCGCTACGGCATGCTCGAAGTGCCGCTGCCACCCGGTGCGGATGTAGAGCGTACGACCTGGGGCATCAAGCTCATGGGCAAGGCCGGCAGCGAGCCGAGCTCGCTGGAAAAGGCCCGTTTCGAACCGGGACAAATGGCCTACGCGATTCCGGTCGATGCCCTGAGCGGTGAATTGCGCTTGCGTCATCTGGTGCGTTTCTCGCAAAAAGGTCAGTTCAACCTGCCGCCGGTACGCTTCACCCAGGTCTATGCGCCACAGCACCAGGCCCTGGAACAGAAGCCGGCCCTCGGCCAGATCACGGTTAAATGACATGATCCGGCCTCTGGTCTGGTGGCTGCTGTGTCTGATCCCTGCGCTGGCCACGGCGCAGGACGAGCCGCTGCGCCTGGCTCTGAAGGGTGAGTTGCTGCAGTTGAGCCGGACTCAGGTGATGGCGCGCGAGCCGTTGCCGCAGACGCTGCAGACGCCGCTGGGAAGTGTGTGGAAGCTGTTCGTTTACGGGTGGCTGGTCGATACCGGCGCTCGTGAGCCGGTTTATGAGTGTCGCGGGCAGTCGAAAGAAGAAGTGTATTGCTGCACCGCTGGCGCGAGCATTGGGCGGGATCAGGCGTTGGCGAAATCCTGCGGGCTGTATTTCGAGCCGCAGCGGTTGGGTATTACTGACGCCGGTTGGCGGGAATATTGGCAGGCGCGTCAGGCGCCGGAGTGGTTGCTGGATTTGCCGTCGTTGCAGCCGCAAACCCGGGTTTCGGTGGCTGAGTTGTTAAAGGCCCTGGCGCTGATGCCAGCGCAGGATCAGGCCCGTCGAGTGTTGCTGGATGTGGTGTTGAACGCTGCTGATGGCAATGCCGTGGGTGAACTCGGTGGCCGCCTGCGAGTGAAAACCTGGAGTTGGCTGGGGGATCAGGATCCTTCGTCGCGTCAGGGCGGGTTCGCCGGATGGCTGGCGGACGGAACGCCGATCTGGGCCGGCGGGCGTGGTACCAGCCAGAGGGTCCTGCGTAACTACACAGAGGCGCTGTCCAGTGTGTTGCCGTCCACTTGGCCTGCGCAAGCGGGGCGATGCGTCGAAGTCAGCCTGTTCTCCCGCTATCCACTGCAACGCGTGCTCTCAGGTGATCGCGTGGCGCCCCCCGGCCCCTTGCAGGGCGACTACCGCGTCGAGTTCGTCAACGGTAACCAACTCGACATCCACAGCGATGGCGAGCTGTTTCTATTGAAGGACGGCCCTTCACAAAAGCTGGTCGCGCGCCTGGACCGTGAAGAATACGTCGCTCGCGTCCTCCAGCGCGAAGCCCGGCCCGAGCCCGCCGAAGCTGCCAAAGCCCAGGCCGTCGCGATCCGCACCTACCTGCTGCAAAATGCCACCCGCAGCGGTGACTGCCTGAGCATCGACGACAGCAGCAGTCGTCAGCGCGTCGCCCCACGCCCGGCCGCGGCGGACTCGCGCAACATTGCCGCCTGGACCAGCGACCTGGTTCTTGCCGGCAGCACCGTCACTTACCACTCCGATCAGACCGGCACAGACAAACTCTCCTGGCAGCAAGCCGTCGAACAAGCCAGTGCCGGCCAGCGCTACGACGCGATTCTGCTTCACGCCTACCCGCGCGCGAGCCTCAGCCGTTGGGACAATCCCGTCGCCTCCTGCGAGGCCCTGCCCGCCGCACAAGACTGGCTGCAGAAGCAGCGCCGCGGCTGGCGCCAGCGCCTTGAAAGCGAAGTCGGCTACAACGAAGTCAGCACCTTCGCCGTCTGCCGCCTTGCTTTCGGCCACCCTTATGTCGACCGCGAACGCCAGCGCATTTACGTGCGCGGCGTGCTGTCGCTACAGGATCGTCTGGACCTGACTCACGAATACCTGCACCTGGCCTTCGATGCACACCCCAACGGCCAGGACGAAACCTACATCGAAGGGCTCGCCCGCCACCTTTTACTGGAATAGGCCATGAAACATCGTTATCCACAGGTCATCCTGTTCCTTTGCGCCATGACTGCATTGCCTATGGCGATGGCAGCCGACGCCGTCAAACTCGACACCCCTGTCGGCGGCTGGCGCATCGGTGCCGCCGAGGGTGAAGGCGAAAACTTCCGTCAGACCGTCAACTACCCGGCTTCCTCGGTCAACACCCCAGTGGGCCAGGCCAACACCGCTCGCATTAACGGTCAAATCAAAGCCACGCCCAAGCGCAACGAGCCCGGCAAACTCATCGTCAACGGCGTCAGCATGCCGCTGAAACTCGACCCCGCCGGACATTTCGACCGCCCGTTTTCATTCCCCAATGGCAGCAATAGCGTCGAAGTCCGCAGCCCCGACGGTCAGCAACGCCACCGCACTCAATTCCTCCACCTCAGCGGCGGTGCGACCCCGGCCAAGCTGCGGGTCCTGCTGTCCTGGGACAGCGATAACACCGATCTGGATTTGCACCTGATCACCCCTGATGGCGCACACATCTGGTACGGCGACCGCGTGGCGCCCAATGGCGCGGCGCTGGATGTCGACGTCACCACCGGATACGGGCCGGAGATTTTTTCCATGCCGGCGCCGATCAAGGGGCAATACCTGGTGTATCTGAATTACTTTGGAGGCGGCTATCGCAGTGGCGAAGAGGGGCAGGAGAATGCTGTTCAGCCGCTGACGACAGCGCAGGTGACGGTGATTACAGAAGAGGGAACGCCTGACGAGAAGATGCAGACGTTTGTCGTGCCGATGCGGGCGGTGGGGGAGTTGACGCTGGTTCGGGCGTTTAGTTATCCGTGAGGGGGAGGGTAGCTGATCTGATACCGAGTACTACGACCGCCCCCTGGCAAACGCATCAGGCAGCCTTTCTCCAGCAACTCCGTCAAGTGTCGGGTTGCGGTGGCTTTGGATACTTTTGCCACGGCTTGATACTGGGCAGCGCTGATGCCGTTCTCAAAGCCGTTCTCGCCGCCATCGAGCAAGCGATTGAGTACTTTGACTTGTTCTGAAGACAGCGGATGTTCTCGATGCTGTTGCCAGAAGCGCGCTTTGCCGAGCACGCGGTCGATACGAACCATAGCCTGTTGAAGGCTGCGCAATAGTGTTTGCAGAAACCACTCCAGCCACTCGGTGATATCAAGCGTGGCTTTCTGAGAGGTCTCCAGCACCCGGTAATAACCGCTGCGATCATCCAGGATACTGGCGGACATGGCGTAGAAACGGATGACCTGGTTTTCGCCTTGAGCGAGCGCCAAGTCAGTGAGGGCACGGGTCAAACGCCCGTTGCCATCGTCGAACGGATGGAGGGTCACAAACCAGAAGTGCGCGATGCCGGCACGGAGCAATGGATCGAGTTGTGTCTTGGTGCGGCTGGTTTCGAACCAGTCGAGGAAGGCATCCAACTGCTGCTCCAAGCCGTCCCGCGCAGGGGCCTCGAAATGAACGGTCGGCTTATCCAGGCGGCCGGAAACCACCTGCATCGGCTCATCTCCACGCAAGGCGCCGACACGGATATTGCGTGCACTGAAGTCTTCTTCCTGAGCAGGGAACAACCACTCATGCCAGCGCAGCAGACGTTCAAGGTTCAGCGGCTCGGCGAAATGCTGGGTGGCATCCAGCATCAACTCCGCCAACCCTTCACTGCGCTTGCTCACGCGACTGTCGCCGACGTCTTCCAGGCCCAGACGTCGGGCCAGTGAAGAGCGGACCGAACCCACATTAAGCTGTTCGCCTTCGATGGCGGATGAGGTCACGATGTTCTGAAGTAACGAATCCAGCTCACTTTGTGCGGTCAGTTCCGCCCCCACATAACTGGACATCCCCAGCAAGCGACCTTGCGCCAGCACGCACTCGCGCAACAGCGGCGACAAGCGCTCGGACTGCCAGTGAAAGTGCGGCCAATCGGGCTGTTGCCAGATCCAGCGAGGATGGTCCATGGGGAAGGGCTCTTGAGTGTGAGCCGAATAAGGAGGTTATTCGGCTCATTTGATGAGCCGATTGTGTGAGCTATTCGGCTCACCGTCCAGTAGATCGTCAGTGCGCCTGGCGATTCAGAAGAAACGACCGGCCATCACTCAATCACTCTGATCCGCTGTGGACAGCACGTCATTGATCTTCCAGCAGCCATTGTTCTTGACCAGCAACACATCAACGATCTGGGTTGTATCGGGCGTATTGCCCAGTGTCACCTGCTCCCTGGCTGAAGCTCCCTGCACGAGTGGCTCACTGACCTGGATGTGGGTGAGCCATTCCTCCATGTAGTCTTGAGCCTTGATGAAATAGTCCTCTTCCAGCCCATCCGGGCTGGCCATCTGCTTTTTGATCTTGTCGATCAGCTCATCCGAAACGTACTGCTTCATCTGCGCAACATCATCGGTCAACGGATCTTTTCCAGCACTGAAGCTTTGCAGGTACCCGCTATAGAAAGCTTCGGCCACGGGCTTGGGGGAGCTGGCGCAGTCGGCGAAGGCAACAGGGGGATGAAAAACCGCTGCGGCGAACAGCAGGGAAAGCCACTTTCTCATGGTTGTGTCCTTACAGACTCGTTGGGATTGGGCGAGGCGTGGGGCATCCGCCGAGCCCGCTCAGGCGCCCGATAGATTGAGCGCTTTGGGGAAGGGCAGTCAATGGACGGCTTATGGGTTGGCGCGGGAATGGTCCGCCTGCACCGGGCTGGCAAGATGGAGCGACCGAGCTGGGTGCAGTGGTCAACTAATACCGGACACCTCGATAGGTGATTTTGACGCCATCGGGGAGGGGAATGCCTGAAACCCCCGCAATAGCCGGGCTATCAAGTGGTTTTATGGGGCAGGATTATTTCAGGCATTAAAAAGCCGGCTTGTGGCCGGCTTCTCGGGGACGGGCTTGGTTTATTTTTGGTAAACCGTACCAGCCTTCAAAACGTACACCCGGATCTTGCGTCCGGCTGTGGGACTTGGCGAGAAAATCATCTGCCTTGTCGGTGCGATCGGACCAGCACAGGGCGGGTCGATGCAAATGTGGGGCGCAGCATACTGATTTTTGTGGGAAATTCCCAGCGTGAAGTGCCGCCCAGAGCGTTGTGCTACTAAAAAGTGCGGTGTGGTATCAGCAAAATGGTACAGGTGGCCGTCGCTTGTTCAGCGTGGACCACCAGAAGACCCAGCCGAGGATTTCGATGTTTTGTTCTTCGATCTGTTTGGCGCTGAAGATTTCGTCGGGGTAGCCATTGCTGTTGTGGCTGCGCAGTCGCAGGGCGCCGGAGGGCAGGCGGTGCAGGTATTTGATTCGCAGCATGCCGGCGTGTTCGAGGGCGTAGATCTGGCCGTCGACGACCTGGGTCAGGCTGCGGTCGATGGCGAGGGTTGAGCCGTCTTCGATTTTTTCCGACATGCTGTCGCCGACCATGGGCACGCAGATGGCTTGGGCCGGTTCGACCTCCAGGCTCTCGAGGTGGCTTCGCGGCAGGCGGATGAACTCACCGGGGATTTCGACGACCTCGGTTTCGCTGGCGCCAGCGGTAATAGGGACTTCTTTATACAGCGGGATTTCTACATCGAGCGAATCGATATTCACGGTGTACACGCCGCGTGTTTCTTGTGCGTCGAAAACGTTGCCGGTCTGATCGGCCAGTTGGCCCGGGCCTGGGCGCCTGGGGCCTTCGCCGTTGAGCAGCCACAGGCTGTTGACGCTTAACAGGCGGGCGATTTCGTCCATGCGCGGATAGGGGACGCCGCGGATGTACCAGTTGTTCACGTGCTGGGGCTCGACGTTGCAGAAAGCCGCGAATGCCGTCGGGGTGATGTTCACCTCTTTCAGGAGCGCTTTGAAGCGTGGGCCGCATTTGTGCTTTTTCATGAATACGGAGTTTACGGGCCGGGGTGGCTGGATTAAATAAACAACCGGATCAATCTTCGCGGGAATATTCTGCTGTGGTGAAGGATATTGTTAGTTCATATTAAACATGTCTAAACGTTAGACTTTGTTTCATTAAACGCACTGTTTAAGTTGATGTTTTAACGCTCATAAAAAAACCCCGGATAACCGGGGTTTCTTCAAGAGGTCAGTGGCATTCAGCCAATGCCGTCTCAGCCTTTATAGGCAGCAACCGACTTCATGATCGCGGCGCGAGCGGCATCTGCGCCGTCCCAGCCTTCGATCTTCACCCATTTGCCTTTTTCGAGATCTTTGTAGTTCGCGAAGAAGTGCTCGATCTGCTGAATCAGCAGCGCTGGCAGGTCAGTGTATTCCTTCACGTCGACGTACAGCTGGGACAGCTTGTCGTGTGGAACAGCGATGACTTTAGCGTCGCCGCCGCCGTCGTCGGTCATGTTCAGGATGCCGACTGGACGCGCGCGGATCACCGAGCCTGGAGCAACCGGGTAAGGGGTCACGACCAGCACGTCGAGGGGATCACCGTCGTCAGCCAGGGTGTTCGGGATGTAACCGTAGTTGGCCGGGTAGAACATTGGGGTGGCCATGAAACGGTCAACGAACAGGCAATCGCTGTCTTTGTCGATTTCGTATTTGATCGGCGCGTGGTTGGCCGGAATCTCGATCGCGACGTAGATGTCGTTCGGCAGGTCTTTGCCAGCCGGAATCTTGCTGTAGCTCATTGGGCGGTGCCCCCGTAAGTGGCCAAATGACTTGGCCGGATTGACCAAAAAGTGGCGGCGATTATAGGCATATTCCGTCGCCTGCGCCACGTACCAGAGGTCGTATAGACCCAGGCAGGAAGCTAGTCGTGTGCCTGATAGCCCGGATGGGTGGCTTGCAGTTGCTCGAGCCTGGCCAGCGGGTCCTGGCGGTAAAACAGCTGCAGTTGCTGATAGACCTGTGGATAAGTTGCGTGCAGCAAATCCGGGGCGCTGAAGAAGTATTCGCTGGTGACGGCGAAGAACTCGGCCGGGTTTTCCGCCGCGTAAGGGTCGATGGCGGTGTTGGCGTGCGGATGGCGATCCAGTTGGCGATTAAGGTCGTCGTAGGCGTGTTGCATGACTTTCGCCCACTCACTGACGCGCATGTCGCTGTGCAGCGGCGGCAAGCCGTTGGCATTGCCGTTGAGCATGTCGAGTTTGTGCGCCAGTTCGTGGATCACCAGGTTGTAGCCTTCCCAGCCCCCACTGGCCATCACGCCCGGCCAGGCCAGAATGATCGGCCCCTGTTGCCAGGCTTCGCCGCTGTGCTCGCCGTTCCATTCATGCTCGACGCCACTGGCATCGCGATGGCGCTGCGGGCTGAGGAAGTCGTCGGGGTAGAGCACGATTTCGTGGAAACCCTGATACCAGTTCAAGTCGCCCAGGTGCAGCAACGGCAATTGCGCCTGAGCGGCGAGCAACAGGCGTTGTTCCTGGTGCAGTTCGACGCCGGGCAGGCAGGTCAGGTGTTTTTCTTGCAGAAAGAGCACGGCGGCTTCGCGCAGCCAGTGGTCTTCGGCCTCGCTGAGGCCGTCGAGGAAACTCAGGTGTTGGCGCACCCGCTGCCAGGTTTCATCGGCAACGGGGTGCTTGGCCAGCGTACGCCGGCGGCGCCAGGCGTTGAGGAACCACATGGACGCTCAGCGCGACGCGGCTTTGGAACTCGCGTTGGCCAGGCGATTGCGGATCACCCCAATGATCATCGGTACCAGCGACAGCAGGATGATGCCCACTACCAGCAACGACAGGTTCTTCTTGATGAACGGCACGTTACCGAAGAAATAACCCAGGGTCACCAGGCCGCCGACCCAGAGGATGGTGCCGAACACGCTGAAGGCGAAGAAACGCGGGTAAGGCATTTTGCCTACGCCGGCGACGAACGGTGCGAAGGTCCGGATGATTGGCAGGAAGCGCGCCAGGGTCACGGTCTTGCCGCCATGCTTGTCATAGAAGTCATGGGTTTGTTGCAGGTAGTCGCGACGGAAGATCTTTGAATTCGGATTGCTGAACAACTTTTCGCCGGCTGTTCGCCCGACAAGGTAGTTGGTGCTGTCACCGAGAATCGCCGCCAGCATCAACAAACCGCCCAGCAGCACCGGGTCCATGCCGCCACCGGCCGCTACCGCGCCGGCGATGAACAACAACGAGTCGCCCGGCAGGAAAGGCATCACGACCAGGCCGGTTTCGCAGAAAATCACCATGAACAGGATGGCGTAGATCCATGGCCCGTAGTTGGTCACCAGCAAATCGAGGTAGACATCGAGATGCAGGATTAAGTCGATCGGGTTGAAATCCATGGTGGGCACCTGTGGTAACGACCCGACTCAGCAGGCCTGTGCGAATATTTTGGAAAATTGGGCTACAGGGCTGTGGAGTTTTTCTTACAACCCGTGAGGTTCGTGATTATACGGACTGAAAGGTGAAAAGCGTGTCGAGTTTGTAGCGAGGGATTTCCAAGGGGAATTCTGGGGTGCCGGCAACTCACATAGATCCTCGTGGCGAGGGGGCTCGCCCCCGTTCGGCTGCGAAGCAGTCGTATTCAGGCAGCGCTATTTATCTGTCATACCGCGAATTCAGGCCCAGGGAGCGCTTCGCACTCCAACGGGGGCGAGCCCCCTCGCCACAAGAGCCCGCCTCACCACAAATAACTCAGAGCTCTTCGCTGATCGGCAAAACGTAGTTCTTGAACTCGGTGTCTTCGCGAAAACCGATGGATTCGTAGGTTTTCTGCGCAATTTTGTTGTCGCTGCTGGTCGAGACGCGCATGCGCACGGCCTGGGTTTCCTTGGCCATTTTCTTTGCGGTGCGCATCAGGTTGTCGGCAACCAGTTGCCGGCGGGCATCTTCGGCGACGTAGATGTCGTTGAGGATCCACACGCGCTTGAGCGACAGCGACGAAAAGCTTGGGTACAGCTGACAAAAGCCCAGCAATTTGTTGTCGTCATCATCGGGCAGGGCCAGATAGATCACCGACTCCTTGCGCCGCAGGCGCTTTTCCAGAAAGGCCCGGGACGAGTCTGGATAAGGCAGCGAGCCATAAAACTCGCGGTACTTGACGAACAACGGCGTCAGAAGGTCCAGGTGCTCGAGGGTTGCTTGAGTAATCCGCATGCTAGGCCTCAACTTTCAAGTAGATAGGGCGGCAGTTTCCAGTGGATACGACGGCAATCGGTTCACTGCTCGGGCAGCCGTTGGTCGACTCTGCCTGAAAGCGGATCAAAAACGCAATTCCAATACGGGTCAGGCATCCGGCAGGCTCAGTAGGAAATTTCCTTTCATATCAGCGTCATCTTTAGACCCAATAGTCTGGACCTTGGCTTCATCTTTCAGGTTAACCCCCGACAACTGCCGTCGACAGGCCTCGCGCATCAAGTACAGCAAACGGTGTGCCGCCATGCCATAGCTCAAACCTTCAAGGCGGACATTGGAAATACAGTTGCGATAGGCGTCCGTCAGGCCGACCTTTGGATTATAGGTGAAATACAAACCGAGACTGTCTGGCGAGCTGAGTCCAGGGCGTTCGCCGATCAGGATCACGACCATTTTTGCGCCGAGCAATTCGCCGATTTCGTCAGCCACGGCGACGCGACCCTGTTCCACCAGAATCACCGGCGACAATGACCAGCCTTCGGCGTGAGTCTGTTCTTCCATGCGCGCCAGAAACGGCAGGGTGTGCCGGTGCACCGCCAGCGCCGACAGGCCATCGGCCACGACGATCGCCAGATCAACGCCGCCCGGGTTGGCCAGCGCGTGTTCGCGCAGTTTTTGCGCGGACTCGTCACTCAACTTGCGGCCCAGGTCTGGCCGTTGCAGATAACTGTGGCGATCGCTGGCGGCGCTGTGCAGCAGCAGGCTGTCGCGTCCGCGCTCGGCCAGTTGCTGGCTGAGCCCGACATGATCGAAGGGCAAGTGCACGGCATCGCGCGCCTCGGCGTGGGCGTACTGGAAATCCAGTTGCGCGCTGGTCGGCATACTGGTGCCGGTACGACCCAGGGCGATGCGTGCCGGGGTCAGGCGGCGCAGTCCCAGCCAGGGGTTTTGCGGATCGACGGTTGGTTTATCCATCAGCAGATTACTCATCCCAGTTGCGCCATGGCCTGGCGGAAGGCCGGCGGCAGGTTGTTGCCGAAGTGCACCTTGCCGTCACCTTGGGTGAAGATGCCCATATGTGCCAGCCACCGCTCAAACTCGGGTGCCGGTTTCAGGCCCAGGGTCTGGCGCGCGTAGAGCGCGTCGTGGAACGAGGTGGTCTGGTAGTTGAGCATGATGTCGTCGGAACCGGGGATGCCCATGATGAAGTTGATCCCGGCTACGCCGAGCAGCGTCAGCAGGGTGTCCATGTCGTCCTGATCGGCTTCGGCGTGGTTGGTATAGCAGATGTCGCACCCCATCGGCACCCCGAGCAACTTGCCGCAGAAGTGATCTTCGAGGCCGGCGCGGATGATCTGTTTGCCGTTGTAGAGGTATTCCGGGCCAATGAAACCGACCACGGTGTTCACCAGAAACGGCTTGAAGTGCCGCGCCACGGCGTAGGCGCGGGTTTCGCAGGTTTGCTGGTCGATGCCGTGATGGGCATTGGCCGAGAGCGCGCTGCCCTGGCCGGTTTCGAAGTACATCAGGTTTTGCCCCAGGGTGCCGCGATTGAGGCTCAAGCCTGCTTCATACCCTTCCTGCAGCACGCTCAGGCTGATGCCGAAACTGGCGTTGGCCGCTTCGGTGCCGGCGATTGACTGGAACACCAGGTCCAGCGGCACGCCACGGTTGATCGCCTCGATGGAGGTGGTGACGTGGGTCAGCACGCAGGCTTGGGTCGGGATTTCGTAGCGCTGGATGACCGCATCGAGCATTTCCAGCATGGCGCAGATCGAGGCGATGCTGTCGGTGGCCGGGTTGATGCCGATCATCGCGTCGCCGTTGCCGTAGAGCAGGCCGTCGAGAATGCTCGCGGCGATGCCGGCGGGTTCGTCGGTGGGGTGGTTGGGTTGCAGGCGGGTCGACAGGCGCCCGCGCAGGCCCATGGTGCCGCGAAACCGAGTCACCACGCGGATCTTCTGCGCCACCAGCACCAGGTCCTGCACGCGCATGATCTTCGACACGGCAGCGGCCATTTCCGGGGTCAGACCAGGGGCTAGCGCGCGCAGGCTCTGCTCGTCGGCCGCATCGCTGAGCAGCCAGTCGCGAAAACCGCCAACGGTCAGGTGGCTGACGGTCTCAAAGGCGCGGGCGTCGTGGGTGTCGATGATCAGCCGGGTGACTTCATCGGATTCGTAAGGAATCAGCACTTCTTGCAGGAAATGCTTGAGCGGGATGTCAGCCAAGGTCATTTGCGCGGCGACCCGTTCGCCATCGTTCAGGGCGGCGACGCCGGCCAGAAAGTCCCCGGAGCGTGCCGGGCTGGCCTTGGCCATGACTTCCTTGAGGCCATCGAAACGGTAAGTCCGGGCGCCGACGGTATGGGCAAATGCAGCCATGAGCGGTGTCCTCTTGAATCTGTAAGTGATGACCCGTAGGAGCAAGGCTCGCCCGAGATCGGATCGCCGCGATGTCTCTGTCAGACCGCGGTGAAGCTATCGCGGGCAAGCCTTGCTCCTACGGGTGTTGCATTGTTTCAGGGCGGGCGCCGGGAAAACTGCCCGGCGCCGGTGCGACTCAGATACCCGTAAGCATCGCATCCGCCGGGGCGTCGAAGCGCTGTTTGGCGGTCAATTGGAAGTAGATGAAGCCGGCGACCATGAAACCGAGGAAAATCATCCCGATCAAGGTATTGAACCAGGCCATCGCCACCAGGCAGACCACCGCCAGGAACAACGCGATGCCCGGCACGATCGGATAACCCGGGGCGCGGAAGGTGCGCTCCAGCAGCGGCTCGGTTTTGCGCAGTTTGAACAGGCTGAGCATGCTGATGATGTACATCACGATAGCGCCGAACACCGACATGGTGATCATCGCGGCGGTCAGGGTCATGCCTTGCAGGTTGACCAGTCCGTCACTGTAGATCGCCGCGATGCCGATCACGCCGCCGGCCAGAATTGCCCGATGCGGGGTCTGGAAGCGCGAGAGCTTGGCCAGGCCGCGAGGCAGGTAGCCGGCGCGAGCGAGGGCGAAGAACTGGCGCGAGTAGCCGAGGATGATCCCGTGGAAGCTCGCCACCAGACCGAACAAACCGATCCACACCAGCATGTGCATCCAGCTGGAGTTGTTGCCGACCACGGCTTTCATGGCCTGAGGCAGTGGATCGTTGATGTTCGCCAGTTGGCGCCAGTCGCCCACACCGCCGGCCATCACCATCACGCCGATGGCCAGGAACACCAGGGTCAGGATGCCGCTGACGTAGGCCCGTGGAATGGTACGTTTCGGGTCCTTGGCTTCTTCGGCAGCCATGGCCGCGCCTTCGATGGCGAGGAAAAACCAGATGGCAAAGGGGATCGCTGCAAAGATGCCGGGGATCGAGGCGACCGTGAACTCATTGGAGCCGGACCAGCCGTTGAGCACGAAATTGCTGAAGCTGAAGCCCGGTGCAACCACGCCCATGAACACCAGCAGTTCGGCTACCGCCAGAACGGTCACCACCAGTTCGAAGGTCGCGGCAATGCTGACGCCGAGAATGTTCAGGCCCATGAACACGAAGTAGGCGCCGACCGCGGCGAGTTTCGGGTCAAGATCCGGGTATTGCACGTTCAGGTAGGCGCCGATGGCCATCGCAATGGCCGGTGGCGCAAAGACGAACTCGATCAGCGTGGCGATCCCGGCGATCAAGCCGCCTTTTTCACCAAAGGCCCGTCGGCTGTAGGCAAAGGGCCCGCCAGCGTGGGGAATCGCGGTGGTGAGTTCGGTGAAACTGAAGATGAAGCAGGTGTACATCGTCGCCACCATCAACGCGGTGACGAGGAACCCCAAAGTGCCTGCGGTGCCCCAGCCGTAACTCCAGCCGAAGTATTCGCCGGAAATCACCAGGCCGACGGCAATGCCCCATAGATGCAAGGTGCCGAGTGTGGGTTTGAGCGTTGTTGAAGAAGTCATAAGTCCTCTCTGTTTTTTATTGTTCGATCTGTTGGACTTTCGGGTGTGGCGGTTTGGGTGGATCGACGCTGTTCACGCAGCGGGTAATCTGTCGAACGGGCACGCAAGGCCCGTGCCAGAGCGGCAGGGCAATGTAGGTTGTGTCAATGAAGGCGCCATCGCTGGCAAGCCATGCTCCTACAGGGGGGTGTGATTTGTAGGAGCAAGGCTTACCCGCGATAGCTGTTACGCGATTTCGCGCGGGGTTAGAAGAAACCCAGTGGATTGATGTCGTAGCTCACCAGCAGGTTTTTGGTCTGTTGGTAGTGGTCGAGCATCATTTTGTGGGTTTCACGGCCGACACCGGACTTCTTGTAACCACCGAACGCGGCGTGGGCCGGGTACAGGTGGTAGCAGTTGGTCCAGACGCGCCCGGCCTTGATCGCCCGGCCCATGCGGTAGGCGCGGTTGATGTCGCGGGTCCAGAGACCGGCACCAAGGCCGAACTCGGTGTCGTTGGCAATCGCCAGGGCTTCGGCTTCGTCCTTGAAGGTGGTGATGCTCACCACCGGGCCAAAGATTTCTTCCTGGAACACGCGCATTTTGTTGGTGCCCTTGAGCAGGGTCGGCTGGATGTAATACCCGGTCGCCAGGTTGCCCTCGAGTTTTTCCACCTTGCCGCCAGTCAGCAACTCGGCACCTTCGCCTTTGGCGATTTCCAGGTACGAGAGGATCTTGTCGAATTGCTGCTCGGACGCCTGGGCGCCGACCATGGTGTCGGTGTCCAGCGGGTCGCCACGTTTGATTTGCAGGACCTTCTTCATCACCACTTTCATGAAGTCGTCGTAGATCGACTCTTGCACCAGTGCGCGGGACGGGCAGGTGCAGACTTCGCCCTGGTTGAAGAACGCCAGTACCAGGCCTTCGGCAGCTTTTTCGATGAAGGTCGGTTCGGCTTGCATGATGTCGGCGAAGAAGATGTTCGGCGATTTGCCGCCCAGTTCCACAGTGGACGGAATGATGTTTTCGGCAGCGCATTTCATGATGTGCGAGCCGACCGGGGTTGAGCCGGTAAAGGCAATTTTGGCAATACGTTTGCTGGTGGCCAGGGCTTCACCGGCTTCTTTGCCGAAACCTTGCACGACGTTCAGCACGCCAGGCGGCAGCAGGTCGCCGATCAGTTCCAGCAGGACGGTAATGCCCAGCGGGGTTTGCTCGGCGGGCTTGAGCACCACGCAGTTGCCGGCGGCCAGTGCCGGGGCAAGTTTCCAGGCGGCCATCAGGATCGGGAAGTTCCACGGGATGATCTGCCCGACCACGCCCAGCGGTTCGTGAATGTGATAAGCCACGGTGTTGCCGTCGATTTCCGCGGCGCTGCCTTCCTGAGCGCGCAGGCAACCGGCGAAGTAGCGGAAGTGGTCAGCGGCCAGCGGGATGTCGGCGTTGAGGGTTTCACGCACGGCTTTGCCGTTGTCCCAGCTTTCGGTGATTGCCAGGACTTCGAGGTTTTGCTCGATGCGGTCGGCGATTTTCAGTAGCACCAGCGAGCGCGCCTGAGCAGAAGTGCTGCCCCAGGCATCGGCGGCTGCATGGGCAGCGTCCAGGGCTTTTTCGATGTCTTCGGCCGTGGAGCGGGGGAATTCGGCAATTGGTTGGCCGTTGACCGGGGAAGTATTGGTGAAGTACTGACCTTTGACAGGCGCGACGAATTCGCCACCGATGTAGTTGCCGTATTTACTCTTGAACGAAACGATAGCGCCTTCAGTACCTGGGTGAGCGTAACGCATGGTGAGTATCTCCTTGGCTTTTGTGCTTATAAGGGAGTACGCGCAGTAAGCGCTTGAGAAGCGTAGAGCAAAGGTCGGGCCAGTGCTTTGCGGATCAGGTAAATCAAGGGCTTACGGTTTTTTTGAGGGGGTGGTGGTACAGAGCCTGTGACAGATGTGGTACAGGCCTTGTGACAGTTTGTACCGCTTGTGGCACAGCCTGTGACCGGGCGGTCTTGCCAGCATTGCAAAGCAATCGAGGCAGGAGGATGCTGGGCGCCACAAGGTGGTGACAGTCCTTCATTGGGCCCAGCACAGTGTTCGGAGAGAATAATAAAAAATGCACAGCAACCATTTGAGTCGCCATGCCCAGCAAGTCTTGACCGTGACCCAGGGCAAATCCCATTTGCACGGTCCCGGTAGCGATCCGTCCATCGCCCGTTCCTGGCTGCGTTGTCTTGAGGACTATCACCTCGACCCGGCCCTGACCATGGCGCCGACGGTGCTTGAACACGGTCGTGTGCTGGAGAGTCGCGAGCGCTTGCAGCAAGTCCTGCAGATTGCCGGTGGCGAAATGACCAGCCTGCATCAACAACTTTCCGGTGCCGGACACGCCGTGCTGTTGACCGACGCCCGCGGGGTGATCCTCAACTGTGTCACCGCGCCTGCCGAACGGAAGATTTTCGAGCGTGCCGGCCTGTGGCTTGGCGCCGACTGGAGTGAAGCCTGCGAAGGTACCAATGGTATCGGCACCTGCCTGGTGGAGCGGCAGTCGCTGACCATTCACCAGGATGAGCATTTTCGGGGACGTCATACAGGGCTGACCTGTTCGGCGAGCCCGGTGTTCGACCCGCATGGCGAACTGCTGGCGGTACTCGACGTTTCGTCGGCGCGCCACGATGTCTCGCGTCAGAGCCAGTTTCACACCATGGCGCTGGTCAATCTCTCGGCGAAGATGATCGAGAGCTGCTACTTCCTGCGTTACTTCGACAATCAATGGCTGCTGCGCTTTCACTTGCAGGCCGAGTCGGTCGGGCTGTTCAGCGAAGGGCTGCTGGCGTTCGACGGCGAAGGGCGGATAAGTGCGGTCAATCAGAGTGCGCTGAACCTGCTGGGGCATATTCGTGGCGGGTTGCTGGGTCAACCGGTCGAGGCATTTTTCGATTGCTCGCTGGACGAACTGCTGGGGCGTGCGAGCGTTAACGCCGCGGCCAGTTGGCCACTGCGCACTCGCGATGGGCGGGTGTTGTTTGCGCTGTTGCGCGGCCAGCCGCGTAACGTACCGACCCCGGTGCTGCAACCGCCGCTCATTGCCGAACGCCCGGTTCTTACGGGTATTTGTCTGGGGGATGAAGGGCTGCAGGCTGATTTTCGCAAAGCCTTGCGGGTCTTCGAACGTGATGTGCCGCTGTTGATCAACGGTGAAACCGGCTCAGGTAAAGAAGCCTTCGCCAAGGCCGTGCACCAGGCCAGTCAGCGCGCCGACAACGCCTTCGTTGCGCTGAACTGTGCAGCGATCCCGGAAAGCCTGATCGAGAGCGAACTGTTCGGCTATCGCGGCGGCAGTTTCACTGGCGCACGCAAAGAGGGCATGCGCGGCAAGTTGCAGCAGGCCGATGGCGGCACGCTGTTCCTCGACGAAATCGGCGACATGCCGCTGGCGTTGCAAACCCGACTATTAAGGGTGCTGGAAGATCGGCAGGTGGTGCCGATCGGTGGCGAGCCGCTGCCGGTCAACGTGCGGATCATCAGTGCCACTCACCGGAATTTGCTCGAACGGGTGCAGGACGGCAGTTTCCGTGAAGATTTGTATTACCGCCTCAATGGTCTGGAAATCGCCTTGCCAGCGTTGCGCGAACGCAGCGACAAGTCGCAGTTGCTGGACTTTTTGCTGGCTGAAGAGTCGGGCGGGGAGGCGGTGCTGATTGACGCTGCGGCGCGACAGGCGCTGCTCGACTACGCCTGGCCGGGTAACGTGCGGCAATTGCGCAATGTGCTGCGGACCCTGGCTGCGTTATGCGATGACGGACGGATCCGAGTTGAGGATTTGCCGGCGATTATTCGCCAGGCTCGACCGGCTCCAGTGTTGGCGCAGGTGGAAGAGGTGTCCGAATATCCGCTGGACGATGCCGAACGCCTGGCGTTGCTCAATGCCCTGGAGCAGCAGCGTTGGCACATGACCCATACCGCGGAACAACTGGGAGTCAGCCGCAACACCCTCTATAGAAAACTGCGCAAGCACGGAATAGCCCGTTAAACCGCACGGAGCACACTTTTGTGGCGAGGGAGCTTGTCGGAACGCCGCACCGTCCCGCTGGGGCGCGAAGCGGCCCTAAAAATGGGACTGCTACGCAGCCCAGCGGGAGCAAGCTCCCTCGCCACAGTGGTCGTGGTCATCTCACTAAAGAGTGCGATTTTCCCCTCCCTACGCTAACCTGCCTCGATGTTTTACGAGGTTGACTATGCACATTCATATTCTGGGTATTTGCGGCACTTTCATGGGTTCGATGGCGGTCCTGGCCAAAGAGCTGGGCCATCATGTGACGGGCTCCGATGCCAACGTCTACCCGCCGATGAGCACTCAGTTGCAGGCGCAGGGCATCGAGCTGACGCAAGGCTATGATCCAGCCCAACTCGATCCGGCCCCGGATCTGGTGGTGATCGGCAATGCGATGTCGCGCGGCAACCCGGCGGTCGAATACGTATTGAACAAAGGCTTGCCGTACGTCTCCGGTCCGCAATGGCTGGCCGACCACGTGCTGCAAGGCCGCTGGGTGCTGGCGGTTGCCGGCACTCACGGCAAGACCACCACCAGCAGCATGCTCGCCTGGGTGCTGGAACACGCCGGCATGAGCCCGGGCTTTTTGATCGGCGGCGTGCCGCAGAACTTCTCGGTATCGGCGCGTCTGGGTGAGACGCCGTTCTTCGTGATCGAAGCCGATGAATACGACAGCGCCTTTTTCGACAAGCGTTCGAAATTCGTTCACTACCGTCCGCGTACCGCGATCCTCAATAACCTTGAGTTCGATCACGCCGACATCTTCCCTGATCTGCCGGCCATCGAGCGACAGTTCCACCATTTGGTGCGGACCATCCCGAGTGAAGGCCTGGTGATCCACCCGACCACCGAACCTGCGTTGCAGCGCGTGATCGAAATGGGTTGCTGGACGCCGGTGCAAACCACCGGCGCCGGCGGGCAGTGGCAGGTCAAGTTGCTCAGCGAAGACGGCTCGAAGTTTGAAGTGATGTTCGAAGGCGTCGCCCAAGGCGTGGTCGAATGGGACATGACCGGCCAGCACAACGTTGCCAACGCCTTGGCCACTCTGGCGGCCGCGCGGCATGTAGGCGTGGTTCCGAGTATGGGCATCGCTGCCTTGAGCGCGTTCAAGAGCGTCAAGCGGCGCATGGAAAAAGTCGCTGAAGTTCACGGCGTCACCATCTACGACGACTTCGCTCACCATCCGACCGCCATTGCGACCACCCTTGACGGTCTGCGCAAACGCATCGGCGACGCCCCGTTGATCGCGATCATCGAGCCGCGTTCCAACTCGATGAAGCTTGGCGCGCACCGTGACGGTTTGCCGGAAAGCGTGGTCGATGCCGATCAGGTGATCTGGTACGCACCGGCCAACCTCGGCTGGGACTTGCCCGCCGTTGCTGCGCTGTGCACCGTGCCGTCGATGGTCTGTGACTCGCTGGATGGCATTATCGAGCAGGTGAAGAGCCAGGCTAAACCCGGCACCCACGTGGTGATCATGAGCAACGGCGGCTTCGGCGGCCTGCATGGCAAATTGGCCGAGGCGCTTAAATGAGTAACGGTCCGGATCGCATCACGCTGGCCATGACCGGCGCTTCCGGCGCCCAGTACGGTTTGCGCCTGCTCGATTGCCTGGTGCGCGAAGACCGCGAGGTGCACTTCCTGATCTCCAAGGCGGCGCAACTGGTGATGGCGACCGAGACCGACGTCACGCTGCCGCCGAAACCGCAGATGATGCAGGCCTTCCTCACTGAATACACTGGCGCGGCTGCCGGGCAGATTCGGGTGTATGGCAAGGAAGACTGGATGTCGCCCGTGGCCTCGGGCTCCGGCTCGCCGGCCGCGATGGTGGTGGTGCCGTGCTCGACCGGGACCTTGTCGGCGATTGCCACAGGTGCCTGCAACAACCTGATCGAGCGCGCCGCCGACGTGACCTTGAAAGAGCGTCGGCAGTTGATTCTGGTGCCACGCGAGGCGCCGTATTCCAGTATTCACCTGGAAAACATGCTCAAGTTGTCGAACATGGGCGTGACCATTCTGCCGGCCTCGCCGGGTTTCTATCACCAGCCGCAGACCATCGATGATCTGGTGGACTTTGTCGTGGCGCGGATTCTCAATCTGTTGAACATCCCGCAAGACATGCTGCCGCGTTGGGGTGAACACCATTTGAGCAGTGATGAATAAGCTATTGAGTCTTCTGCTCGCCCTGCAATTGGGCGGTTGTGCCACCGCACGCACATTGGACGCGGCCAAGCCTGGCGCACCAGTGGTGTACTCGGGGATGCGCCTTGACCTGTACGCGCTCGACGGCGGTTGCTGCGCCAAGGATCGTTTTGGCGCCGAAGCACCGAGCTACCCCGGCCTCGACCTGCCGGCCAGCGCGCTGCTCGACACGCTGCTGTTGCCGCTATCGGTGTTGACGGTGTTAGGGGTAGGGTTTCAGGCAACTGGCGGGTTGTAAGGGCTGACACAATCTTTGTGGCGAGGGAGCTTGTCGGAACGCCGCACCGTCCCGCTGGGGCGCGAAGCACCCCCAAAACTTGCCGCCGTGACTCTTCAGGCAAATCAAATTGACCGGATTACGACTGCTGCGCAGCCGAGCGGGAGCAAGCTCCCTCGCCACAGGGAACCGCGTAGCATCGAAGGTTACTTACCGAGCTTGCGCAATTCGTCCGACTCGACAATCCGCAAGCCATCCTGTTCTTCCAGCGCCAGGCGCCACATGGCGCGGGCCAGTTGGCAGGCTTCGATGCCGTGGTATTTGCCGGGAATCAGTTTGGACAGCGGGCCTGCCAGTTGTTCGGCGAGTCGCGGTTCAAGGCGATCTCCCAGTAGCAGGGAAGGTCGGCAGATAGTCAGTTGCGGCCAGTTCTGTGCGCGCAATGCGTATTCCATCTCGCCCTTGACCCGGTTGTAGAAAACCGAGGATCTGCGGTCAGCCCCCAGGGCGCTGATCACGATCAAGTGCCGTGCGCCCATTTCCCGTGCACGTTTGGCGAACGCCACCACCAGGTCCAGATCGACTGCGCGAAAGGCTTGTTCGGAGCCGGCCTGTTTGATCGTCGTGCCCAGGCAGCAGTAGGCAATGTCGACGCGGCCACTGAGTTGGGGGAGAAGCACCGCCGGATCGCCAACCGGGTTTTCCAGATGAGGATGTTCCGCCAGTGGTCGGCGTGACGGTGCCAGTACGCGGCTGATGGTCGGTTCGTTGAGCAGCCGATCAAGTAAGTGTTCACCGACCAGGCCGGTGGCTCCAGCGAGCAATACATGCTGAGGCGTCAAGTACATAATGTTTCCCCCTTGATACTGTTTCAGCTTAGTTGCTCTTTGCTTCCTTGCTGGTTAATGCAGCACTTTGCAGTGCCTTGCGTGCTTGTTGCTTGCGCAGTAATTGCCAATGCGCCAACACCCCTTTTGGCGCCCAGATCTGTGGTTCCGATGCCTCGAAGCTGTCTGCCAGTTCACGCTCGGCGACCGTGGCCTTGGCCAGTTTGAATGCCTGCTCAAGATCGTCGGTCTGGTTCAGTGCCTGAACGAACAACGCGTCGCCGAAGTAAGTGAAGTCAGCTTCCTCCGAGCAGCCGAACGACACTCGATCGGCGCGCGAGGCGGTCATGATCAGTGTGCGTTCGTCTTTGAGTGCCGGGATAAAACCGCCGGAGTAGCAGGCCGAAATCACGATGATCTTGTCGCGGTTTTTCAGTGGTGCGAGGACGGCGGCCAATTCGTCAGCCGGCAAATCGGCCAGTTCCATGCGCGGTTGGTCGAGCACCAGTTCATGTTCGTGGGTGCCGTGGCTGGTCAGGTAGATGAATATCAGGTCTTCCGGCCCGCTGCGTTCGGCCAGGGTCAGGGCGGCGCGGCGCAGGTTCTCGCGCGTGGCCATCGGCCGGTCGCCGAGGTGGTCGCGATGGTTGACCAGGCGGATCTGGCCGTAGGCGCCGAAGCGGCTGGCGAGCATGTTGCTGACGTAATCGGACTCGCGCAGAAAAACGCTCTGCTTGCCGTCGCCGCCCACGGTCAGGGTGTACAACTCGATCGCCGGGGTCGAGGCCGGCACATTGGCCAGCGCGTCTTCGAGCAGGCGCCCTTGCGCCAGTAACCCCAACTCGAGGGTGTCCGGCAGCAACTTGCCATTGGCATCGCGTACACGCTGGCCATTGATCCAGTCGCCGCTTTGCACGGTGCCATCCGTCAGCACCAGCGTGCCGTGCCCTTGATAGCTGTCGTTATCGAACTCACCGATGTAGAAGCTGCCGTCCGCCAGGTTCAAACGGCCTTGGCCGGTGAAACGCCAATCACTGAATTGGCCGATGTAGTGGCTGTTGTCGGCGCCGATCAATTCGCCTTTGCCGTTCAGCGCGCCTTCCTTGAACTGGCCGACCCACACGTCGCCATCGGCGTTCTCGTAGCGACCTTTGCCGTTCAGCTGATTCTGTTTGAAACCACCGACGTAGCTATCGCCCTCGGCACTGCTGAAGGTGCCGTTGCCTTCCAGCTGGCCGTCGACAAAAGTACCGGTGAACTGGTTGCCGCTGGCATCGCCACGCTGGCCCTCACCGTTGGGTTTGCCGTTGGCGAACTGGCCCTGATACTGGCTGCCGTCTTCAAGTTCGAGACGACCGAGGCCGGAATACTGATCGGCCTTGAACTCTCCACGGTAAGTCATGCCATCTTCTTTGAGGGTGCCTTCACCGTCGCGCCGCCCGAGTTTGAAGCCGCCGGTGTAGCTGCTGCCGTTGGTGGTCAGCGTGCCTTGACCATGGAACAGCCCCTGCTGGAACTCCCCGCGATAAACCTCGCCGTTGCTGCCGTGCCATTCGCCCTGACCGTGCCACTGACCCTTGTCGAACTGGCCGGCGTACCAGCTGCCGTTCGGGTAGTCGATCCGGCCCTGGCCTTGCAGCAACCCATTGACCAGATCACCCCGATAGCGACCGCCATCGGGCAGGCGTGCGTCGGGCGGCAACAGCGATTCGCCGTCACCACACGCGGTGAGCAACAGGGTCAGGGCAAGGGGTGCAAGTGAGCGCATAGCGGGATCCGGGCAATTAGGCGAGGGAGTATGCCGCAGCTATGTGTCTGATATATAGAGACGCGGTGCGAAACAGCAGGAACTCCGACCGCGTAAAAACTACTGCGCTCGGAAATACTGCGTTGAAAAAAGGTTCGGACTGCTCATTTACAGCACGTAAACTCCGCGTCCTCACCTTTTTTCGCCTTGTCTTTCCTTCGCTCGCTACGTTTTTACGCGGTCTGTTCGCTTCGCATCCGGCAGGGGTTACACGAACGCCAGCGACAACGGTTCAGCGATGTATGCCGGTTTTTCCTGGCCTTCGATTTCCAGCGTGGCGGTGGCCTTGAGCAGCCATTGGCCGGGTTTCTTTTCGGTGACGTCGCTCAGTTCGACCTTGAGCCGGACTCTGGAGTCGACCTTCACCGGTTGAATGAAACGCACGCTGTCCAGGCCGTAATTGACGACCATCTTCAAGCCTTGCGGCAGGACCAGGATGTCTTCCATCAGCTTCGGGATCAGCGACAGTGACAGGAAGCCGTGGGCGATCGTGCTGCCAAACGGGGTTTGTGCGGCTTTTACCGGGTCAACGTGGATGAACTGATAATCGCCTGTAGCTTCAGCGAACAGGTTGATGCGGTCCTGATCGATCGTGAGCCATTCGGAACGTCCGAGTTCCTTGCCGACATAATCTTTGAGCTCTGCAACGGGAACATAGGGCATTGAGACTCTCCTTGGGTTCATCGGTTTTATAGTTTTTTCAGGTGGGGGGTTGGCCCCGGAACAACCACTTTAGATCATCATGGCGATTAGGTCCGGTCAAGCTTCCATACCTTTGGCGAATACCCATGCATAGCGAGTGCCATGCTTATAATGTCCGGCCCGCTTGTGGGGACGAGTTTTGCTGGAGATGACGGATGTTGCTACGTGGCCTGACCTGGCTGGTGCTGTTTCAATTGCTCGGCACGGCCCTCAACCATTTGTTATTACCGGTGCTGCCAGGGCCGATTATCGGCCTGTTGCTGCTGCTGGGGTTCCTGGTCATTCGTGGCGAAGTGGCTGAACCCCTGAGCCTGGCGGCTGGTAGCCTGCTGCGTTATTTGCCCTTGCTGCTGGTGCCGCCAGCGGTGGGCGTGATGGTATACGCCGCCGATATCGCGGCGGATTTCTGGGCCATCGTTGGCGCACTGGTGTTGTCGTTGCTGCTGTCCATGGCGTTCGCCGGAGTCTTGATGCAACGGCTGATCAAGCGCCACGTCGTGCGCTCGGAGGAGTCGTGATGATATTCGACTGGCAGGGTGCGCTGGCGGCAGTGATTCATCACCCGCTGTTCGGTATTGGCGTTACCTTGGGCGCCTATCAACTGGTGTTGGCAGCGTTCGAGAAAACCCGCTGGATCTTCCTGCAGCCCGTGCTGGTATCGATGCTGCTGGTGATCGGCGTGTTGCTCGCGTGCGGGCTGACGTATGCCGAATACCGCAAAAGTACCGAGATCCTCAGCATTCTGCTGGGGCCGGCGACCGTTGCGTTGGCGGTGCCGCTCTACCTGAACCTGCGGCGGATTCGGCAGCTGTTCTGGCCGATATTTACTACGCTGGTGATAGGTGGTGTGGTTGCCACCGGCATGGGCGTGCTGCTGGGTTGGTGGTTTGGCGCCGAGCACATGATCCTGATGACCATGGCGCCCAAATCGGTTACCTCGCCGATTGCCATGCTGGTGGCTGAGCAGATTGGCGGAGTGGCGGCGCTGGCGGCGGTGTTCGTGTTGATCACCGGGGTGATTGGCGCCATTTTCGGTCCGAGCCTGTTGAACCGGCTTGGTGTGCACAGCCCGGAGGCCCGCGGTATGGCGCTGGGTATGACCGCTCACGCGGTCGGGACTGCGGTGGCGATGCAGGAAAGTGAGGAGTGCGGCGCCTTCGCGGCGCTGGCGATGAGTCTGATGGGCGTGGCCACGGCGGTGTTCCTGCCGTTGGCGGTGTCGATGGTGGTGTAAGGAAATGTCTATGAGCTTGCCGCTTTTTCCACTGAATACGGTGCTGTTTCCTGGCTGCATCCTCGACTTGCAGATTTTTGAGGCGCGCTACCTGGACATGATCAGCCGCTGCATGAAGCAGGGGACCGGCTTCGGCGTGGTGTGCATTCTCGACGGCGAAGAAGTCGGCATTGCCCCGCAAGGCTATGCGCTGGTGGGATGCGAAGCGCTGATTACCGATTTCAAGCAGCAGGATAATGGTCTGCTGGGTATTCGGGTGCAGGGCGGGCGGCGCTTCCATGTACTGCGTACCGAGACTCAGCGCGATCAGTTGACCGTCGCCGAGGTCGAGTGGCTGGAGGACGAACCGGAGCAACCGCTACAGGACGAAGACGCCGACCTGGTCGCACTGCTCAAGGCCTTGGCTGAACACCCGATGGTCGAAGCGCTGAACATGGGCACCGACGCGGCCGGGCAGCAGTCACTGGCCAATCAATTGGCGTACCTGCTGCCGTTTTCTGAGGTGGACAAGATCGAACTGCTGCAACTCGACAACCCGCAGCAGCGCCTGGATGCGATTCAGGCGTTGCTGGACGAGTTGCAGGGGGAATTGTTTGCCTAACGCTTGTCAGTCTCTGTACGAAAACTACCTGCGCGTCGACCAGACTGCGTTAAAAACAGGCTCGGACGAACGGAGTGAGAACGTCCGAAGGGCGGCCCGAAGGGGCCGCGCAGCGGATAATGCTCATTTAGGGGCCTAAACTCCGCTTCCTCGCCTGTTTTTGCCTTGCCTGATCGCCGCTCGGCGAGTTTTCGTACAGATCCTAGTAGGCATACCGCTGCAATGTATGAGGCAAGTGCCACAGCGCGAAGAACCCGAACAATGCCAGCATTACCGGCAACACCGACCACCAGACCTTGGCCGGCATAGGGCTCAAGGGTGTCTGGCGCTGGGTCACGGCCAGGCTGGCAGCACACACGCACGCCGCCAGCATCGCGCCGGCGGTTATATCGGTTGGCCAATGTGCGCCGAGATAAACCCGCGACAGGGCGATGGCGGCAGGCGGCAGGCAACCGAGCAGCAACCAGGTCAGGCGCATGCGCTGAGGTTGTCCTCGGCCGGCCAGCACCGCGAGGGTCAGGAACAACGCAAACGAACCTGACGCATGACCACTGGGCATGCTGTAGCTGGTCAGTGGGTCGGTCAGTACTTCCGGGCGCATCCGGGCGAACAGGTTCTTGGTTCCGGTGTTCAGCAGCGCGGTGATCAGCAGCGTACAGCCGGCGAAGATCATGTGCCGCCATTGGCGTGTGATCAGTAGCAGGATCGTCAGCGCCGCGCTGATCACAAACATGTTTTTGAAATCGCCGACCTGGGTGAGCACTACCGCGATTTCATCCAGCGCCGGGCTGCGGTGTTCTTGAACCAGCGTCATCAAGCCTTGATCGAAGGCGCTCAGGTGCGGATAGCCTATGAACAGCCCGCCGAGTATCAGCAGGCTGAGGCCGGCAATCAGTGCGGTGGCCTGGCGATGACCGCGCAAGCTGCTGTTGATGCTCAGGCCCACCAATACCGCGATACTGCCGACGACCACTCCGGCTTGAGGCCAGAAACCTTCCGGCAGCGGCAGGCGAATCGCCGCGCCCGTGGCCCAGCCCGGCAGCAGATAGGCCACCGACCAGCCGGCACCCGCCAGCAAGCTGACCGCAAAGAAGCGCGGGAACGGCATGTCGAACATTCCGGCAACCATTGGCAGCATCGGGCGCAAAGGGCCGATAAAGCGCCCGACCAATAAGCTCGCGATGCCATAGCGCTGGAAATAGTTTTCAGCGCCGCTGATCCATTCCGGATGGTGGCGCAGCCCTGGCAAGCGCCGAATGTTCTGGTGGAAGTGCCTGCCCAGGAAGTACGACAGCAGATCGCCGAACAGGCCGCCAAGGAAGCCCAGCAGCAGTGTTTCGCCCAGCGACAACGCGCCGCTGCCGGCCAGTACCGTGATGGCAAACAGCAACACGATGCCGGGCACGATCAGCCCGACAATTGCCAGGCACTCAACGCAGGCCACTATGAATACCGCCACCGCCAGCCATTGCGGATTGACCGTCAACCAGACAGTCAGGCTATCGAGCCATGGGCCCATACGTACAACTCCATCAAATCATCAAATGAACTGAGGGAGCGAGCAAGCTCGCTCCCTCAGTGGGTGTTTTTGCTGCAGACCGCAGCACCAATCAGGGAAGCAGGAAATAGTCGCGGTTTTCGACCTGGCCGCGTCGCAGGGGGTTCCGGGTGCAGTAGGGTGCGTAAGCGCCGTCGACGAAGCGGTACATCAGGTGTTCATCGCGGCCATGAGGAATCCCCAGGCGTGTGGTCTGGATGACATGCGGAGGAGGTGCACCGACGTCTTCGACAAACAGTATTTCATGATCGAAGCGCTTGGCATCCCAGGTCGGTACTTTCAGGCCCAGCGCCTTGCACAGCAAGGTCTGACCGGCGCAGAGCTTTTGCGAGGGGCGCGGTCGGCCCTTGGCGTCGGGATTGTTGAGCAGCATCTGCGCAAGGCTCGCCGGGCCGGAGATTTCATCGACCCACGGGTAAGCCGATTTGATCAGCACCGCATTGCCCGGTCCGTGGGCGCTGAAGTTCAGTGAATCGCCGCCACGGGCGTAGTACATATAGATGTGGCCGCCATCCAGAAACAAAGCCTTACGCTTTTCTGTGTAGCCAAGCGAGGCGTGGCTGCCCTTTTCTTCGCAGTAATAGGCTTCGGTCTCGATGATCCGCGCCGAAAGCCACAGGTCACCGACCCGATGGCGGATCACTTTACCCAGCAATTCACAGGCAAGTAGCTGAGCATCGCGGTTGAAAAAGCTGTCGGGCAGGGCTTTTGGCAATTTCGCTGTGGTCAAAATAGGCATGGCGACCGAAGAGATCAGGTAAATATGACGGAATGATAACAACTGCGGACTTAATCGAGGCTGAACACTGCCCATTTCGACCATCCGCCCGTCACTGCTGTTAGTAGGAGCGCGCGACAGCTATAATCTGCCGCTTTCCTCTTTGCCAAGACCACAGAGACCATGACTGAGTCCGTTCTTGACTACATGACCCGTTTGGGTCGCGCTGCCCGCGACGCTTCCCGCGTGATCGGCCGTGCCAGTACCGCGCAGAAAAACCGCGCCCTGCTGGCTGCCGCCGACGCTTTGGATAACGCTCGCGCCGAGTTGACCGCCGCCAATGAGCTGGATCTGGCCGCAGGCCGGGCCAATGGGCTTGAGCCGGCCATGCTCGAACGTCTGGCCCTGACCCCCGCACGCATCGACGGCATGATCGTCGGTTTGCGTCAGGTGGCGGCGCTGCCCGATCCGGTTGGCGCGATCCGCGACATGAGTTACCGGCCGTCGGGTATTCAGGTCGGCAAGATGCGCGTACCCCTGGGCGTGGTCGGGATCATCTATGAGTCGCGGCCAAACGTGACCATCGATGCCGCGAGCCTGTGCTTGAAGTCGGGTAACGCAACCATCCTGCGCGGTGGTTCCGAGGCCATTCATTCCAACCGTGCGATTGCTGCCTGCATTCAGCGCGGTCTGGCTGAAGCCGGTTTGCCGGCGGCCGTGGTGCAAGTGGTCGAAACCACCGACCGTGCTGCCGTTGGTGCGTTGATCACCATGCCCGAGTATGTCGACGTGATCGTACCGCGCGGCGGCAAGGGCCTGATCGAACGGGTCAGTCGCGACGCTCGCGTGCCAGTGATCAAGCACCTGGACGGTATCTGCCACGTGTATGTCAGTGCCCACGCCGAGTTGCCGAAAGCCCAGCGCATTGCGTTCAACGCCAAGACTTACCGTTACGGCATCTGCGGCGCGATGGAAACCCTGTTGGTCGATCAAGCGGTCGCCAAGCAATTCCTGCCAGCGATGGCTGAACAGTTCCGCGAAAAAGGCGTCGAACTGCGCGGTTGCGAGCGCACCCGGGCGATCATCGACGTCGTGGCCGCGACTGAAGAAGACTGGAGCACCGAATACCTGGCGCCGATCCTGTCGATCCTGGTGGTCGACGGCCTGGACCAGGCAATCGAGCACATCAACCATTACGGCTCGCACCACACCGACTCGATCGTCAGCGAACACCAGGGCGAAGCCCGGCGTTTCGTGGCTGAAGTCGATTCGGCCTCGGTGATGATCAACACCCCGACGTGCTTTGCCGATGGCTTCGAATACGGATTGGGTGCCGAGATTGGCATTTCTACTGATAAGCTGCACGCCCGCGGCCCGGTGGGCCTCGAAGGTCTGACCTGCGAGAAGTACATCGTGGTCGGTGATGGCCAGTTGCGCGGCCAGGAGCCGGTCTGACTTGGGCGATCTCGGCCAGAGCGCCGCAGTGACCGCCAGTGAAACCGGCCCTCGGCGCATTGGCGTCCTGGGCGGGACCTTCGATCCGGTGCACATCGGCCATTTGCGCAGTGCACTGGAAGTGGCTGAATCACTGGCTCTCGATGAGTTGCGCCTGACGCCCAGCGCCAGGCCGCCGCATCGGGATACGCCGCAGGTTTCGGCGCAAGACCGTCTGGCGATGGTCGAGCGCGCGGTGGCCGGTATAGCACCGTTGGTAGTGGATGACCGCGAGCTCAAGCGCGACAAGCCGTCCTACACTATCGACACCCTGGAACTGATGCGTGCGGAACTCGCCGCTGATGACCAGTTGTTTCTACTTTTGGGCTGGGACGCATTTTGCGGCCTGCCCACTTGGCACCGCTGGGAAGAGTTGCTCCAGCATTGCCACATCCTGGTGCTGCAACGCCCGGATGCCGACAGCGAACCGCCGGATGCCTTGCGCAACCTGCTGGCAGCGCGCTCGGTGAGCGACCCGCTGGCCCTCAAAGGGTCGAGCGGACAGATTGCATTCGTCTGGCAGACGCCGCTCGCGGTATCCGCCACCCAGATCCGTCAACTGCTGGCCAGCGGTAAGTCGGTACGTTTCCTGGTGCCCGACGCGGTCCTGGCCTATATCGATGCGCACGGACTTTACCGTGCGTCGAACTGAATAGGAGTGCTTTGAGGCACGTGGCAACAACGTGTATTGAAGCGCCCGAACATACGAGCAAAACGAGTTTTATATGACTGACAAAGACGTAACTAAAGTAAAGCGCAAAGGTTCGTTCAAGAGCGCCCCGCTGCCAGTAGCGGCTGAAACCGGCCCGGCACTCGTCGGCGAAGAGCTGGTCAAGGTCGCCGTAGCGGCTCTGGAAGACGTCAAGGCCCAGGACATTCTGGTGATCGACGTTCGTGAAAAGCAGAGCATCACTGACTTCATGATCATCGCTACAGGTACTTCCAACCGTCAGATCGGCGCGATGCTGGATAAGGTCCGCGAGGCGGTCAAGGCCCAAGGCGTCAAGCCGCTGGGTGAAGAAGGCAAGGGCGACAGTGACTGGGTACTGCTGGATATGGACGATGTCATCGTACACATGATGACCGCCTCGGCCCGCCAGTTCTACGACCTGGAGCGTCTGTGGGAAGGTGCCGAGCTGAGCCGTGCCACCGATGGCAAGCACCACAGCCCTGAAGTCGGTCACGAGCATTTCACCAAGCTCAACAAAGACCAGCAATAAGGGTTCGCTGTGCGACTGCGTCTGATCGCCGTCGGTTCACGCATGCCCAAGTGGGTGGAAGAAGGCTGGCATGAATATGCCAAGCGTCTTCCTTCCGAGCTGGCGCTGGAACTGGTGGAAATTCCGCTCAACACCCGTGGCAAGAACGCTGACGTGGCGCGCTTCATTCGCCAGGAAGGCGAAGCCATGCTGGCCAAGGTCGGCCCGAATGAGCGCATCGTCACCCTCGAGGTTCACGGCAAGCCCTGGAGCACCGAGCAATTGGCGGTCGAACTGGACCGCTGGCGGCTGGACTCGCGTACGGTGAACTTCATGGTCGGCGGTCCCGAAGGGCTGGCGCCGGAAGTCTGCGCGCGGGCTGATCAGCGCTGGTCGTTGTCGCCCCTGACCCTGCCGCACCCACTGGTGCGGATCCTGATCGGTGAACAGTTGTATCGCGCCTGGACCGTGCTGTCCGGGCACCCTTACCACAAGTAGTTCAGCGCCCCCATGTCTCAGCCGATCCGCATCAAGGACCACGAGAAAGACGCCCGTCTGGTGCGCGGCCGGGTCGTGTTCGGGGCAATTGCGGTGGTCACGCTGATCGGCGTGCTGATTGCGCGGCTGTATTTCCTGCAAGTGATTCAGTACGAGTACCACTCGACGCTGTCGGAAAACAACCGCGTTCACGTTCAGCCGATTCCGCCGACTCGCGGGCTGATCTATGACCGTAATGGCGTGGTGGTGGCCGATAACCGGCCCAGCTTCAGTCTGAGCATGACCCGCGAGCGTTCGGGTGACTGGAAGCAAGTGCTCGATGTCATCGTTGAGGTGCTGCAACTGACGCCTGAAGATCGGGCGGTCTTCGAAAAGCGCATGAAGCAGGGGCGCCGACCGTTCGAGCCGGTGCCGATCCTGTTCGAGCTGACGGAAGAGCAGATCGCCCGGATCGCGGTGAATCAGTTCCGCCTGCCGGGCGTCGAAGTGGTTGCGCAACTGGTACGTCACTATCCGCAGGGTCCGCATTTTGCGCACTCGGTCGGGTACATGGGGCGGATCAACGAGAAAGAACTGAAGACTCTGGATCCGGTGGCTTACAGCGGCACCCATCAAATTGGCAAAACCGGTATCGAGCGCTTCTACGAGCCAGAATTGCACGGTCAGGTCGGTTACGAAGAAGTCGAGACCAACGCCCGTGGCCGCGTACTGCGGGTGCTCAAGCGTACCGATCCGATCCCCGGCAAGGACATCGTCCTGAGCCTGGACATCAAGTTGCAGGAAGCCGCGGAAGCCGCATTGGGCGGGCGCCGTGGTGCCGTGGTAGCGCTGGACCCGAACACCGGCGAAGTGCTGGCAATGGTCAGCCAGCCGAGTTTTGACCCGAACCTGTTCGTGACCGGCATCAGCTTCAAGGCTTACGCCGAGTTGCGTGACTCGATCGACCGGCCACTGTTCAACCGCGTGCTGCGCGGCCTGTACCCGCCGGGTTCGACCATCAAGCCGGCCGTGGCAATTGCCGGGCTGGACTCTGGCGTCGTGACGGCCTCGACCCGGGTTTTCGACCCGGGTTACTACATGCTGCCCAACTACGATCACAAATACCGTAACTGGAACCGCACCGGCGACGGCTATGTGGATCTGGACACGGCGATCATGCGTTCCAACGACACCTACTTCTACGACCTGGCGCACAAGCTGGGGATCGATCGGTTGGCGGCCTATATGGGCAAGTTCGGTATCGGCCAGAAGGTCTCGCTGGACATGTTCGAAGAGTCGCCGGGGCTGATGCCATCCCGCGAATGGAAACGCGCGACCCGACGTCAGGCGTGGTTCCCGGGTGAAACGCTGATTCTGGGGATCGGCCAGGGCTACATGCAGTCCACCCCGTTGCAGTTGGCCCAGGCCACGGCGCTGGTCGCCAACAAGGGCAAGTGGAACCGTCCGCACCTGGCGAAAACCATCGAAGGCCAGAAGCCGCAGGACCCGAACCCGATGCCGGACATCGTTCTGCGTGATGCGTCGGACTGGACCAAGGTCAACCACGGCATGCAGCAAGTGATGCACGGTGCCCGCGGCACCGCGCGTAAAGCGGCGATCGGCTCGCAATACCGGATTGCCGGCAAGTCGGGTACCGCCCAGGTGGTCGCGATCAAACAGGGCGAGAAGTACGACCGCTCCAAGGTTCAGGAACGCCACCGCGACCACGCCTTGTTCGTCGGCTTTGCGCCGGCCGACAACCCGAAAATCACCGTGGCGGTGATGGTCGAGAACGGTGAGTCCGGCTCCGGTGTCGCGGCGCCAGTGGTGCGGCAAGTCATGGATGCCTGGCTCCTGGGCCAGGACGGCCGACTCAAACCCGAGTACGACAGCCCTATCAGCGCGGAGGCTACGGCCCGTGAAGAGTAATTTTGATCGCATCCTCTCCAGTGAGGATGTGATGCGTCGCCGCGCGACGCTGTTGCAACGCCTGCACATCGATGGCCCGTTGCTGATCCTGCTGCTGATCCTCGCGGCCGGCAGCCTGTTCGTGCTGTATTCGGCGAGTGGCAAGAGCTGGGACCTGCTGGCCAAACAAGCGACTTCGTTCGGGATCGGCCTGGTGTCGATGATCGTCATCGCCCAGTTCGAACCGCGTTTCATGGCGCGTTGGGTGCCGCTGGGCTATGTGCTCGGGGTGATCTTGCTGGTGGTGGTGGACGTGATGGGCCACAACGCCATGGGCGCGACGCGCTGGATCAACATTCCCGGGGTGATTCGCTTCCAGCCCTCGGAATTCATGAAGATCCTGATGCCGGCGACGATTGCCTGGTACCTGTCCAAGCGCACGTTGCCACCGCAACTCAAGCATGTCGGGGTCAGTCTGTTCCTGATCGGCTTGCCGTTCATACTGATCGTGCGTCAGCCAGACCTCGGCACGTCGCTGCTGATCCTTGCGGGCGGTGCTTTCGTGCTGTTCATGGGTGGCCTGCGCTGGCGCTGGATCCTCAGCGTGGTCGCGGCAGCCGTGCCGGTGGCGGTCGCGATGTGGTTCTTCATCATGCATGACTACCAGAAGCAGCGGATCCTGACCTTCCTCGACCCGGAGAGCGATCCGCTCGGCACCGGCTGGAACATCATTCAGTCCAAGGCCGCCATCGGTTCCGGCGGCGTGTTCGGTAAAGGCTGGCTGCTGGGCACCCAGTCGCACCTGGACTTTCTGCCGGAAAGCCACACCGACTTCATCATTGCGGTGATGGGCGAAGAGTTCGGTCTGGTGGGCATTTGCGCCTTGCTGCTGATTTACCTGCTGTTGATTGGCCGTGGGCTGGTGATTACCGCCCAGGCGCAGACATTGTTCGGCAAATTGCTCGCCGGCAGCCTGACCATGACGTTTTTTGTTTACGTTTTCGTCAACATCGGTATGGTCAGTGGCCTGTTGCCGGTGGTGGGGGTGCCGTTGCCGTTCATTAGCTACGGCGGAACTTCGCTGGTGACGCTGCTGTCAGCGTTTGGGGTTTTGATGTCGATCCATACCCATCGTAAGTGGATCGCACAGGTTTGAATAAGGTGAAGATTTCAATGCAAGTAATGCGTGGCTGGGCGACTCGATACGCTCCGTGGGTCGGCCTGGTAAGCATCCTTGGTGCAGCGCAGGAAGCGCTGGCCGGCGATTATGAAGGCTCGCCCCAAGTGGCCGAATTCGTCGGTGAAATGACCCGCGACTATGGTTTTGCCGGTGAACAGCTGATGGGCGTGTTCCGCGAGGCCGAGCGCAAGCAATCGATTCTCGACGCGATCTCCCGACCGGCCGAGCGGGTCAAGCAATGGAAGGAATATCGCCCGATGTTCTTGACCGACGCGCGGATCGCCCGGGGCGTGGATTTCTGGCGCCAGCACGAAGCGGCGCTGGCTCGCGCCGAGCGGGAATACGGCGTTCCAGCGCAGGTGATCGTCTCGATCATCGGCGTTGAAACCTTTTTCGGCCGAAATACCGGTAATTATCGGGTGATCGACGCGTTGTCGACCCTCAGTTTCGACTACCCTCCACGTGCAGAATTCTTCCGCAAGGAATTGCGTGAGTTCCTGCTGCTGGCGCGTGAAGAGCAGGTCGATCCGCTGACGCTCAAAGGCTCGTACGCCGGCGCCATGGGCTTGCCGCAGTTCATGCCGAGCAGCTTTCGCGCCTACGCGGTGGATTTCGACGGTGATGGCCACATTAATATCTGGACCAATCCGGACGATGCCATCGGCAGCGTTGCCAGCTATTTCAAGCGTCACGGCTGGGAGGCAGGCGAACCGGTGGTCAGCCGGGCCGATGTGCGCGGCGATCAGGTCGACGACGGCTTGACCACCGGCATCGAGCCGACGAAAACCGTCGGGGAGTTGCGGGCGTTGGGCTGGTCGAGTCATGATGCGCTGCGCGATGATATGCCAGTCACGGCTTTCAGGCTTGAAGGTGACAATGGCCCTGAATACTGGATGGGCCTGAAGAATTTTTACGCGATTACGCGTTATAACCGCAGCGTGATGTACGCCATGGCTGTACATCAGTTGTCTGAAATGCTGGTCCAAGCACGGGGCGTCAAGTAATGCTGGCATCGCCAATCCGCAAACCCCTGAAGCTGGTGGCTTTCGCCGCGTTGTCGTTGCTCGTGGTCAGCTGTTCGACCAGTCGTGCACCGCAACAGAAATACACGACCGCAGTACGCGCGACACCAGGCCTGGATATCAACCGTGCCCACAAAGACGGTGCGCCGTGGTGGGATGTGGATATTTCACGGATCCCCGACGCTACGCCGACCCTGCATACCGGCCCGTACAAGGCCAACCCGTATACCGTGCTGGGCAAGACCTACTTTCCGCTGGCCGAATCCAAGCGTTATGTCGCTTCGGGCACGGCGTCCTGGTACGGCACCAAGTTTCACGGGCAGAACACCGCCAACGGCGAAGTGTATGACCTGTACGGCATGAGTGCCGCACACAAGACCCTGCCATTGCCCAGCTATGTTCGGGTCACCAACCTGGACAACAACAAGAGCGTGATCCTGCGGGTCAACGACCGTGGGCCGTTCTATTCGGATCGCATCATCGACTTGTCCTACGCCGCAGCCAAGAAGCTCGGGTATGCCGAGATTGGCACTGCGCGGGTCAAGGTTGAAGGCATCGACCCGCAAGAGTGGTGGGCGGCAAAAGGCCGACCTGCGCCGTTGATGCTCAATGAGCCGCAAGTCGCGCAAAATAGCGCACCGGTGATTACCGCGTCGGCCGGCACCGTCGAGCAATGGACGCCACCGCCGCAGCAACATGCCGCGGCCGTTGTGCCGGTGCAGCTCGATGCAAAAAAAAACGCTTCTGTACCAGCCTCTGGCCAGTATCTGCAGGTGGGCGCGTTCGCCAACCCGGACGCTGCAGAACTCCTGAGATCGAAGTTGAGCGGGATGGTGAGCGCTCCGGTGTTCATCAGCTCGATCGTGCGCAACCAACAGACACTGCATCGGGTTCGCCTGGGGCCAATCGGCTCGCAGGGTGAAATCGCGCAAGTGCAAAACAGCGTGCGCCTGGCCAATCTCGGTTCTCCGAGCCTGGTGACGGCTGAATAAGCAATTCCTGATTCAAGGTTCACTTGCGGTTTGGGGGGTGAACCTGAGTTGTTGGCTCGTTGAACAATAAAAGCCCGGCAAGGGTTAGAGAGTGAACAACTGAACACGCGATAACCCGCAGGCTCCGCGCCAAGCAGGTTGTCTGATTAGTTTTGCCCGTAGGGCAGTTTCCATTAGCGATTTCGAGAGACGGATGAACATCACCACCTTTGCCAAACGCCTGTGCCTGCTAGTCCCGCTGCTCCTCTCACCCGCCGCTTTTGCGGTCGAGATGATGCCGTCGCCACCACAACTGGCGGCTAAATCCTATGTGCTCATGGACGCCAGCAGCGGCAACGTGCTGGTCGAGAACAACGGTGACCAGCGTCTGCCGCCAGCCAGCCTGACCAAGCTGATGACAGCGTACATTGCGACCCTGGAAATCCGTCGCGGCCAGATCGGTGAAAACGATCCGGTGACCGTCAGTGAGAACGCCTGGCGCACCGGCGGTTCGCGGATGTTCATCAAGGTCGGCTCGCAGGTCACGGTCAGCGACCTGCTGCACGGCATCATCATCCAGTCGGGCAACGACGCCAGCGTCGCGCTCTCCGAGCACATCGCCGGCAGCGAAGACGCGTTCGCCGACCTCATGAACAAGACCGTTGCCGACCTGGGCATGAACAACAGTCACTTCATGAACCCGACCGGTCTGCCAAACCCTGAGCACTACTCCACCGCTCACGACATGGCCATTCTGGCGCGTGCGATCATCCACGAAGACCCGGCTCACTATGCGATCTACTCGCAGAAAGAGTTCTTCTGGAACGGCATCAAGCAACCCAACCGCAACCTGCTGCTGTGGCGTGACAAGACCGTTGACGGTCTGAAAACCGGTCACACCGAAGAAGCCGGCTACTGCATGGTGTCCTCGGCGGTACGTGATGGCATGCGCCTGATCGCCGTGGTGTTCGGCACCAACAGCGAAAGCGCTCGCGCTGCTGAAACCCAGAAGCTGCTGACCTACGGTTTCCGCTTCTTCGAAACCCAGACCTTCTATCAGAAAGGCGCCGAGCTGGCTCAGGCTCCAGTCTGGAAGGGCACCACCAACCAGGTCAAAGCTGGCCTGGCTGAAGACCTGACCATGACCTTGCCAAAAGGCCAGCTGAAAAAGCTCGCTGCCAGCATGACCATGAACCCGCAACTGGTCGCGCCGATCGCCAAGGGCGACGTGATTGGTAAAGTCGAAGTGAAACTGGACGACAAGGTCGTGCACAGCGCTGATCTGATCGCGCTGGACGCGGTCGACCAAGGTGGTATCTTCCGCCGCATGTGGGATAGCATCCGTCTATTCTTCTACGGCTTGTTCAACTGATAGTGTGCACCTGCATGGCCACGCGCTGATCCGGCGCGGGGCCATGCCGTCGCCACGGCTTACGCTTACGAGGCCGTTACGCCATGACCGATACCGAAGTAAAGGCACCCAAGATCGAATTCCCCAACGTTGACTACCCGGTTAAGGTGATCAGCGATACCGGTGTGGGCAACAAAGACAAGATCATCGAAATCGTCAAGAAGCACGCGACGATCAATCATGACCGTGTGGACGAACGCCAAAGCACCAATGGCAAGTACACGACGATTCAGTTACACATCGTCGCGACCGACCAGGACCAGCTGTACAACATCAACAGTGAACTGCGGGCCACCGGCTTCGTGCACATGGTGCTGTGATGTCCGAACCGCTGGGCTTTCGCGAGCTCGGCCAGCTGGCTTACGAGCCAGTCTGGCATGCCATGCAACGGTTTACCAACGAGCGCGGCAGCGACCGCGCCGACGAGATCTGGCTGGTCGAGCACCCACCGGTTTTTACCCAGGGGCAGGCCGGCAAGGCTGAGCATCTGCTGCTTCCCGGCGATATTCCGGTGGTGCAGGTCGATCGTGGCGGTCAAGTGACTTACCACGGCCCAGGTCAGTTGGTGGCGTATCTGCTGCTGGATGTGCGCAAGCTGGGTTTCGGCGTGCGCGACCTGGTCAGCCGGATGGAACAGTGCCTGATCGAGCTGCTGGCCAGCTACGGCGTCACCGCCGTGGCCAAGGCCGATGCACCGGGCGTCTACGTCAACGGTGCAAAAATTGCTTCTCTGGGTCTGCGGATCCGCCACGGTTGCTCCTTTCATGGCCTGGCCTTGAACGTGGATATGGACCTGGAGCCGTTTCGCCGGATTAACCCCTGTGGATACGCCGGGCTGGCCATGACCCAGCTGCGCGATCACACCGGGCCGATTGAATTTGCCGAGGTAAGTGCCCGGCTGCGTGCGCAGCTCGTCAAACACCTCGACTATGCTGAGCAGACGACCCTAACGGGCGGAATCGACTGATATGACTACTGCGCAAGACGCTGTGCAAACCATGATCCCGACGCTGGATGTTACCGAGCGCCCGGCCCCGCGAGCCAAAGTGGAAGCTGGCGTAAAGCTGCGCGGCGCCGAAAAGGTTGCGCGTATCCCGGTGAAGATCATTCCAACCACCGAATTGCCGAAAAAGCCTGACTGGATTCGCGTGCGCATCCCGGTTTCCCCGGAAGTCGACCGTATCAAGGCCCTGCTGCGCAAACACAAGTTGCACAGCGTCTGCGAAGAAGCTTCCTGCCCGAACCTCGGCGAATGCTTCTCCGGTGGCACCGCAACCTTCATGATCATGGGCGACATCTGCACCCGCCGCTGCCCGTTCTGCGACGTTGGCCACGGTCGTCCGAAGCCACTGGACGTCAACGAACCGGAAAGCCTGGCCATCGCCATCGCCGACCTGAAACTGAAGTACGTGGTGATCACCTCGGTAGACCGTGATGACCTGCGTGACGGCGGTGCCCAGCACTTCGCCGACTGCATCCGCGAAATCCGCAAGCTGTCGCCGAACGTGCAGCTCGAGACCCTCGTTCCGGACTACCGTGGCCGGATGGACGTGGCGCTGGCAATTACCGCCGCCGAGCCGCCTGATGTGTTCAACCACAACCTGGAAACCGTACCGCGCCTGTACAAGGCTGCACGTCCGGGTTCGGACTATCAGTGGTCGCTGACCCTGCTGCAGAAGTTCAAGCAGATGATGCCGCACATTCCGACCAAATCCGGCCTGATGCTGGGTCTGGGCGAGACCGACGAGGAAGTCATCGAAGTCATGAAGCGCATGCGCGAACACGATATCGACATGCTGACTCTGGGCCAGTACCTGCAACCGTCCCGTAGCCACTTGCCGGTGCAGCGTTTCGTGCACCCGGACACCTTCGCCTGGTTCGCCGAGGAAGGTTACAAGATGGGCTTCAAGAACGTCGCCTCCGGCCCGCTGGTACGTTCCTCGTATCACGCCGACGAGCAGGCGAAACTGGTCAAGGCCGAGTTGATGTCGTCCTGATCTGAAATGCCCGCAAGGCTCACGTCTTGCGGGCATTTTTTTAAAAGCTACTCGGTACCACGTCACACCCGGTTTTTTCCTGCGCCCTGCGGGACAGCTGAACCTCTTCTGTTTATCCCCGTTCCTGACTACTGTGTGCTGAAGCATTCACACAGGGAGAATCACGGATGACCACTCGCTCGACCCCCGTTATTTCCGAGCACGCCCCGGTTCCGGCATTACCTGCCGAGGGGCTGATCGGTGTCATTGCGCCGGCAGGCCCGGCGGCACTGGATACCGAAGCGGCTTTTCAATGGATGCGTGCACGCGGGTATTCGCTGCGGATTTTTCCGGGTGTCCTGGAGAAAGACGGCTACCTCGCCGGCAGTGACGACGTTCGCCTGAAGGATCTGCATGAGGCGTTTGGCGATCCGGCCATTGATGCGATTCTCTGCCTGCGTGGCGGCTACGGCAGCCCGCGCCTGCTGGACCGGATCGACTTCGAGTTGCTGCGGCGCAATGCCAAGCCGTTTGTCGGCTATAGCGACATTACGGCGCTGCACCTGGCCATCAGCCGTTATGCGGGGTTCGTGACCTTTCACGGTCCGATGCTCAACGCCGATCTGCTGGGGAACAAGCTCCAGCCGACCGAGTCTTCGTTGCTCAGCCTGCTCAGAGGCCAGTTGAACGCTGGAAGCCTGTTGGCGCACCCGGTGGCGTACCCTTTGACTACGATCGAGCCAGGCATCGCTCATGGGCGTTTGCTGGGCGGTAATCTGTCGATGATCGCCGCGACCCTGGGCACGCCTTTCGAAATCGATGCCGACGGGATCATTCTGTTCATCGAAGACGTCAACGAGCCGATATATCGCATCGACCGGTTGCTGACCCATCTGCGCCTGGCCGACAAGCTGAGCACGCTGCGCGGGGTGCTGGTGGGGGATGTGGCCGGCGTGGACAGCGATGCATTGGCGAAGTTGCTCAAGCAAACCTTCGAGCCATTGCGGATTCCAGTGCTTGCCGGTTGGCGCAGCGGCCATTGCGACCCGAACCTGACGCTGCCCATGGGCGCGTTGGTGAGGCTGGATGCGGGGAGCAAGGAGTTGGTGTTGGAGCAGGATGTGGTCGTCAGGCGTTAGGTCCTGGTCGCCTGAAAGTCAGTCATCGCGGGCAAGCCTTGCTCCTACATGTTGTATGTCGGTCACGTCATTGTGATTCGACATTGATCTGTAGGAGCAAGGCTTGCCCGCGATGTTTTTAGCGGTTACGCAAACCTTCCAGCAACTTGTGCGTCGGGTAACCATCTGCCGGCCAGCCAAACGACTGCTGGGCGCTGCGAATGGCCTTGCGGGTGTTGGCGCCGATGATGCCGTCGGCGTTCCCCGCATCGTAGTTACTGGCGCTCAGCAAATTCTGCAGTTCGATGCGCTCTGAACGACTCAGGGGCAGGTCATCCTTCGGCCATTCGCCGTTGATCAGGCCCGCTCCGTTAAAGCGTTCAGACAACAGGTTCACCGCCAATGCGTAGGACGACGAATTGTTGTACTTGAGGACTGCGCGGAAGTTATCGAGGATCAGGAACGCCGGGCCACGATAACCGGCGGGCAGCAGCAGGGCGGCTGACAGGTGTTCGGAACCGGGTGGAACGACGCCGCCGTTGGGCAGTTTGATGCCCATTTGCATCCACTCGGAGACGCTTTTGCGAATCGCACCGTCAGCCAGCGAATAGTCGAAACCACTCGCCAGTTGCACTTCGAAGCCCCAAGGCTGACCTTTCTGCCAGCCGGAGCTTTGCAGGTAATGGGCAGTGGAGGCCAGTGCATCGGTCGGGCTGCCCCAGATATCGCGGTGACCGGTACCGTCAAAATCGACCGCGTGGGTGAGGTAGGTGGTCGGGATGAACTGGGTCTGGCCCATGGCGCCAGCCCAGGAACCGAGCATCTTCTCGGGCGTGATATCACCCTGTTGCAGAATTTGTAGAGCGGCCAGCAATTGGGCGTGAGCAAAGCCCGGACGCCGGCCTTCGTAGGCCAGGGTCGCCAGCGAGCGGATCACCGATTTGTCGCCCTGGAAACTGCCGAAGTTGCTTTCCATGCCCCAGACGGCCACGAGCGCCTGGCGATCAACACCATAACGCTGCTCGATGGTGTTCAAGGTCTCGGCGTACTGGCTGAGTAATGCCTGGCCTTTACGCACGCGCGCGGCGGAGAGCGCACCGTCGAGGTATTCCCACACCGGGCGGGTGAACTCCGGTTGGCTGCGGTCGGCACGGATCACGCTCATATCCAGCGTGATGCCGGCAAAGGCGCGGTCGAACACATCCGGACGGATACCGGCGGCGAGGGCATCCTGGCGAAAACCGGCTTCCCATTCCTCGAAGGTCTGGGTCGGCTGGATGTCGAGATTGTCGCCAGTCGGCACTACCGGAGGAATGATGGCCGGAGTAGTCGCAATGGGGGCGGTTTGGAGCGGTTGCGCGTCGGCAGCGGTGGGTTTTTCCGCGCAGGCGACAAGCAAGACAAGGCTGGAGGCAGCAATCAGTTGGCGCAGGTGCCAACGACGGGAAAGACAAAGGGGCATGCACAGGTCCAGATAATACGAATCAGGTGCAGACCTTATCATGCCGAGAGGGAGCGAGGTGATGTTGAAACTTCATGCCGCCAGAAAGTAAGAAGCCTCCCAGCTTTTAGACTGGAAGGCTTCGCGGCGGTAGCTGCCTTTGCCCTTGCCGGGTTGTTCCTGACGGCTGCGGAACAGTGGCTGGGCGACAATGGATTTGGCCTTGTTGGGCCGCTTGTGTTTGCTCATGGGCGGTGCTCTCGTTGAGTGGTTTTCGCGGGGCAAATCATCGGCCGAAGTTGGGGTTCTGTCTAGTCCCTGCGATGCATAGGACCATTCAGCTCTGTTTGGAGTGAACTCGGTTAGTGTGGCGAGGGGGCTTGCCCCCGTTCGGCAGCGAAGCAGCCGTGATTGCTGGGCACGCGGCGTGTGTCTGTGGATATGCGGTTTGCAGATTTCAGGGCCGCTTCGCCCGAACGCGGACCGACCCAGCGGGAGCAAGCTCCCTCGCCACAAAAAAGCGGTTTACTCGGCAGGCAATGCCAGGCGCTGGCCGGCCATCAACAACGCCAAGCGGCTCAGGCTCATCCACGGCGAACCGGCGGCCTGGCCTTTTATTTGTGCGTCGATCCGCTGGGCATCGAGCAGCAGTTGCGCCCAGCGTTGCGCCGAATGGCGTTGCAGGGCTTTACTCATCAGGGGTTTGCGCTTGTCCCAGACGGGCGGTCGGGCCTGGCTGAAGGCTTTGTCCAGCGGCACACCCTGGCTGTATTGCAGCGACAGGTTGGCCAATAGCCGAAGCTCTCGGGCCAGCGCCCAAAGAATCACCGGTGGTTCGACGCCTTCGCCGCGCAAACCTTCAAGCATGCGTAGCGCATGCGCCGCTTCGCCATTAAGAATGGCATCGGTCAACCCGAAAACATCGAAGCGCGCGCTGTCGGCAACTGCCGCTTGCACCGTTTCGAGCGTGATCTGGCCACCTTCGGCCATCAGCTTGAGCTTTTCGATTTCCTGGGCGGCCGCCAGCAGGTTGCCTTCGACCCTTGCTGCGATCAGCTCGACAGCGTCCTGGCTGGCAGCAAGCCCAGCCTGGGACAAACGCTGACGAATCCATTGCGGCAACTGGTTGGCATCCACCGGCCAGATCTGCACGAACTGGGTCTGCGGGCCTTCGACCAGCGCCTTGCCCCACTTGGTTTTTTGCGCGCTGGCGTCGAGTTTTGGCAGGCTGATCAGCAGCAAGGTATCTTCGGCCGGACGCGAGCAATACTCCATCAGCGCTGCTGCACCTTTGTCGCCCGGTTTGCCGGACGGCAAGCGCAACTCCAGCAGGCGCTTTTCAGCGAACAACGACATGCTGGCGCCGGCTTGCAGCAGCGTACCCCAGTCGAAACTGGCGTCTGCGCTGAATACCTGGCGTTCGTCAAAACCTTGCTGGCGGGCAGCAGAGCGGATGGCGTCGGCAGCTTCCTGACACAACAGTGGGTCATCGCCACTGATGATGTAAACGGGCGCAAGGGCGCCTTGCAGGTGTTTGCCGAGCTGGGCGGGGGCTAGTTTCATAAGACAGGGCGAACGGGGCGCCAGAGCGCCCCGTACGACTTACTCGGTCGGTACTTGCATAGGTGACTGGCGCGGAGTGTTCGCTTCGGCTTTACGGGCTGCTTCCAGCGCGTCGGCTTCCGCTTTGGCACGGTCATCGGCAGTCTGTTGCAACTGATCAAGCTGAGCCGGGGTAAGCTGTTGCAGGCGCAGCATCATGCGTTGCACCATATCGCGACGCATTTCCTTGCGCACCTCGGCGGCTTCCTGGTCGGAGCCAGTGATGTTGTTGCCGTCGTGGATGAAGACCTTCTGCACTTGCAGTTTGTCGTCGAGCAGGGACAGCTTGTTGTGGCCCACGATTTGATAGTTCAGCACGTTGGTCAGCTCATACTCGGCCGAATGGCCGCCGCCGGAGTAGCTGAGGCTGCGCTGGCTTTCCTGTTCGTCGGTGAATACCAGCTTGTAAGGTGCGCCGGCATAGACTTTGACGCCACTGCTTTCAAGCACCTGGCGCATCAGCGTCACGGTTTCGCCATATGAGTTGCGTGCGCTCAGGTCGAGTTCCCTGATCGCCAGTTCGGCGGTGCCGGTACCGCGCAGTTGGAAGCCGCAGGCGCTCAGCAAAACAGCGAGCCCCATCACCAGCAGATTGCGTTTGATCATCTTGTTGCTCCCCTTGAAACCATGTGGGCCGAGCGTGCGACCCGAAAGGTTCTGTTCGGCGCCAGGTATGGACCTTGCGCCTGATCCAATTAGCTAGCGACGATATTGACCAGTTTTCCGGGCACTACGATCACTTTACGAATAGTCAGGCCGTCGACAAAGCGCAGCACGTTTTCATTGGCCCGTGCGGCGGCTTCGACTTCTTCGCGGCTGGCACTGGCCGGCATTTCGATCTGGCCGCGCAGCTTGCCGTTGACCTGAATCACCAGTTGCAGGCTGTCTTGAACCAGCGCGCTGTCGTCCAGAACCGGCCAACCGGCATCGATCACCGGATCGGCGTGACCCAGGCGATGCCACAGCTCATGGCTGATGTGCGGGGTGATCGGGGCCAGTAGCAGGGTCACGGTTTCCAGGCCTTCGTGAATCAGCGCGCGGTCCTGTTCGGTGCCTTGCGCGGCTTTTTCCAGCACGTTCATCAGCGTCATCACTTGGGCGATGGCGGTGTTGAATTTGTGGTTCTGGCCCACGTCGTGGCTGGCCTGCTTGATAGCCTGGTGGATTGAACGGCGAATGGCTTTCTGCTCGTCGTTCAAGGTGGCGACGTCCAGTTTGCCCGGCAGGCCCTGGATGACGTGCGCTTGAGCGAGACGCCAGACGCGCTTGAGGAAGCGGTGCGAACCTTCTACGCCGGAGTCGGACCATTCCGCGCTCATGTCCGGTGGCGAGGCGAACATCATGAACAGGCGGCAAGTGTCTGCGCCGAACTGATCGATCATCGACTGTGGATCGACGCCGTTGTTCTTCGACTTGGCCATCTTCTCGGTCCCGCCGATTTCCACCGGCAAGCCGTCTGCGATCAACTTGGCGCTAATGACCTTGGCCTTGCTGTCGCGCTCGAGTACCACGTCCGCCGGGTTGAACCAGGTGTAAGCACCATTGGCTTCGCGACGATAATAAGTCTCGGCGATCACCATGCCCTGGGTCAGCAGGTTCTTGAACGGTTCGTTGGAACTCACCAGGCCTTCGTCGCGCATCAGCTTGTGGAAGAAGCGTGCGTAGAGCAGGTGCAGGATCGCGTGTTCGATACCGCCGATGTATTGATCCACCGGCAACCAGTGGTCGGCCGCGGATTTTTCCACCAGGCCACCTTCATAGTGCGGCGAGGCGTAACGAGCGTAGTACCACGAGGACTCGACGAAGGTGTCCATGGTGTCGGTTTCACGCTTGGCAGGTGCGCCGCATTTCGGGCACGTGCATTCGTAGAACTCGGGCATGCGCGCCAATGGCGAACCGGCGCCATCGGGTACGACGTCTTCCGGCAGCACGACAGGCAGTTGGTCTTCCGGCACCGGCACGTCACCGCAGGTATTGCAGTGGATGATCGGAATCGGGCAGCCCCAGTAACGCTGGCGACTGATACCCCAGTCGCGCAGGCGGAACTGAGTGCGCGAGGCACCGAGGCTTTTCTTGATCAAGGCTACTTCGATGGCGTCGAACGCGCCCGCGAAGTCCAGGCCGTCGAACTCGCCGGAATTGATCAGCGTGCCGTGTTCGCCGTAGGCGTCTTGCCATGGTGTCGGGTTGCTATCACCGGAACTGGTGCGCACGACTGATTTAACCGGCAGGTTGTACTTGTGGGCGAATTCGAAATCGCGCTCGTCGTGGGCCGGAACCGCCATTACCGCGCCGTCGCCGTAGTGCATCAGCACATAGTTGGCGACCCATACCGGCAATTTTTCGCCGGTCAGCGGGTGCTCGACGAACAGGCCGGTCGGCAGGCCTTTTTTCTCCTGGGTGGCAACGTCGGCTTCGGCCACGCTGCCGCCTTTGCATTCTGTGATGAACGCTTGCAGCTCAGGGTTGTTCTTCGCCGCCAGGGTCGCCAGGTGATGTTCGGCAGCCACGGCAACGTAGGTCGCGCCCATCAGGGTGTCCGGACGGGTGGTGAAGACTTTCAGTGCGCCCGTTTCGCCGATCGAGTCGACGTTGTACGGGAACTGCACTTCCATGCCGCGGGATTTGCCAATCCAGTTGCGCTGCATGGTTTTGACTTGCTCAGGCCAGCCCGGCAGGTCGTCGAGACTCTCCAGCAGTTCATCCGCGTAAGCGGTGATCTTGAAGTAGTACATCGGGATTTCGCGTTTTTCGATCAGCGCGCCGGAGCGCCAGCCGCGACCGTCGATCACCTGTTCGTTGGCCAGAACGGTCTGGTCGACCGGGTCCCAGTTCACGGTGCCGTTTTTACGGTAGATCACGCCTTTTTCGAACAGGCGAGTGAACAGCCATTGTTCCCAACGGTAGTAATCCGGCTTGCAGGTGGTGACTTCGCGCGACCAGTCCACCGCCAGGCCCAGGCTGCGCAGCTGGGATTTCATGTAGGCGATGTTTTCGTAGGTCCACTTGGCGGGCGCTACGTTGTTCTTCATTGCGGCGTTTTCCGCCGGCATGCCAAAAGCGTCCCAACCCATGGGTTGCAGGACGTTTTTGCCTTGCATGCGCTGATAGCGGGAGATCACGTCGCCAATGGTGTAGTTGCGCACGTGCCCCATGTGTAGCTTGCCGCTGGGGTAAGGGAACATCGACAGGCAGTAGAAAGTCTCCTTGCCTGGCTGTTCACTGACTTCAAAGGACTTTTGCTCGTCCCAGAACGACTGGGCGGCGGCTTCGATTTCACGGGGCTGGTATTGTTCGTGCATGGCTACTTTTGAACTGAATAGGGGTGGCCTAATCCTCTTCAATGCAACGCTGGACGCTGATGACGCCAAAAGTGGCGTTTTCGATGCCCAGTCGAGCTGGAAGTGGAGTTACAGGAAGCGCCGTAGCATACATGACCGCGCTCTACCGAGGGAAACCTTGATTACACGCGTAGGGCCGTTGGTCGCGGCACCTGAACGGTTTTCTCAGCGAAGCTAAGCTCTAGATGGGGAGTGAGTCTTATCTTCAATGAGGTGAGGGATGGTTGAGTCACAACGAAAAGTAACTAAACCGGAGCTGTACGAAAAGCTGATAGAGCGCCTGGGGCTGGCCCTGGATGCTGCAAGGACAGCTGGCCGGTTACGCGATGAGCGTCCGGTGGAGCTGGAACTTCGCGGGTTGAGCCGCGCAGAGTTCGAACTGATCATGGCTTATCTGGATCGTAGTGAACATGAGGCGCAAGGATGCTTGTCATCAGAAGCAGTGAAGCCTAAGGACGTTCCCCGTTCGGCGAAAATTATCTGGTTGCAAGACAAGCTCTCTCGCAGAGACGCGGTAAAGGTCCGGTCCCTGCTGGTCAAGTAAGCGATCAGGCAAATGTTCGTTGCCCCAAGCGGGCGCATGAAGTCGCCCGAGATGGCTTTTTGAAGGAAAGGCCTTCCATCTTAGTTGTCGCTTTGTTTCAACCCACTTAGGCTTCGGGCATCTCAGGAGATGCCCGATGCCTTTTCGTTATTTCGTTAAACAACTGCTTCTGCCACCCGGTATTTTTTTGCTGTTGCTTGCGCTTGCCTGGTGGTTGCGCCGCTCAAGACCACGCCTTGCAGGGCTGTGTTTTGCCTTGGGCGCCGGTGGGTTCTGGTTGATGAGCTTGCCGGTCGTTGTGCAGTGGAGCGCGAAGGCCCTTGAGCGTGAAGCACCGCTGGCCCGCAGCGAATGGGCGACTCTGGCCGAGCGCGCGGATGTGATCGTGGTGCTGGGGGCGGGGCGCGAACGCGGTGACCTGGCCTGGGGTTCCGATCAGCCAACGGGTGTGGCGCTGGAGCGTGAGCGCTATGCGGCGCGGCTGGCCAAGGCGTCGGGTTTGCCGGTGTTGACCAGCGGTGGTTTGCATTACGGCACGCCGCCGACTGAAGCGAAGTTGATGGCCGATTCGTTACAGGATGATTTTGGGGTCACGGTTCGTTGGCAGGAAGGGCGCAGCCGCACCACCTGGGAAAACGCCCAATTCACTGCCGAACTGCTGGAGCCTTTGGGGTTGAAGCGGGTCGTGGTGGTGACGCAAGCCTGGCATATGCCGCGCAGCGTCTGGAGTTTCGAGCAGGCGGGATTTACCGTGGTGCCGGCTCCGGTGGGCTTTTTAGGCACCGATAATGGCGAGCCGTTGGGTGGCTGGATGCCGACGTTCAAGTCGATCTGGCGATCGGGGCAGCTGTTGAATGAGGCCGTGGGGCAGATCGGCTATTCGATTTTTTATCGCTGATATTGATCGTTCCCACCTCTGTGGCAAGGGAGCAAGCTCCCTCGCCACAAGCGCTTAAACCGTCTTGGCGATCCGGCTGGCCAGCAATGCCCAGCCAAACAGCAGTACACAAAGGATAAGCAGCGGCCACGAGCGCCATTGCAGGTAAGGCGTCAGGTTGTGCATCGGCACCACGTCACCGTAGAGAATGCCGCGTTCGAATTGCGGGATTTGCACGGTGATTTTGCCGAAGGGATCAATCAATCCGGTGACGCCGTTGTTGGTCGCGCGAATCATCCAGCGCCCGGCTTCCAGCGCTCGCATCTGCGCCATCTGCAAGTGCTGCAGCGGGCCGATGGAGGTGCCGAACCAGGTGTCGTTGCTGATGGTCAGCAGCAAATCGCTGCGCGCCGAAAGGCTGGCGGCAAATTCCGGGTAGACCACTTCGTAACAGATGAACGGTGCAATCTGATAACCCTTGGCTTGCAACAACGGCTGATCAGCCGGGCCGCGGGCGAAATCCGACATCGGCAGATCGAAGAACGCAATCAGGCCGCGCAGTAACTCTTGCAGCGGCACGTATTCGCCAAACGGCACCAGTTTCTGCTTGAGGTAAGTGCCATCGCCTTGGCCAACCACCGTGATGCCATTGTAGAAGCGTTTCTCGTGATGCACTTCCTGGCGGATCGGCACGCCGGTAATCAGTGCCGAGTTACGTTCGGCGGCGAAGCTGCCCATCATGTTCAGGTAGCCCTCGGCAGACTCCTTGAGCACCGGGACCGCGGTTTCCGGCCAGATCAGCAGGTCGACACGTTTGGAGGTGAAGCTCATGTCGCGGTACAGCGCCAGTTGCGCGTTGAGCTGCGCCGGGTCCCACTTCATGCTTTGTTCGATGTTGCCCTGAATCGCCGCGACGCTCAGCGGATTGCCCGAAGGGCTGGTCCAGGCGTGGCCTTTGAGCGACAGGCCGATGATCCAAGGCGCAGCCAGCAACAGCAGGCCGGCGACGATAAAGCCTTTGTGTCCGGCCTTGATCAGGCGTGGCAGGTTGTACGCAAGCGCGGCGGTCAGGGCCAGGCTGAAGGAAATCAGCCACATACCACCCAATGGCGCCAATCCGGCGAGCGGACCGTCGAGTTGGCTGTAACCGGAATAAAGCCATGGAAAACCGGTGAGGAACCAGCCGCGAAACGCTTCCTGGCCCACCCACAACGCCGCGAATGCCAAGGCGTCGGCCAATGGCGCTTCGTTACGGCGCAACCAGCGCGCCCAGATCCAGGCGGGCAGGGCGAAGAACCAGGCAATCGCGGCGGTGAACGCCAGCATCAGCAATCCGGCGAGCAGCATCGAAGCGCCACCAAAGTTATGGATGCTGTAGTAGATCCAACTGGTGCCGGCGCCAAACAGGCCGAAACCGAAACACCAGCCGCGACCCAGCGCCTGACGAGGTGTCAGTTCACGCAAGCCCGCATAGAAAAATCCGACCGCCAGCAATGCCAGCGGCCAGATATCGAATGGCGCCAAGGCCAGAGTGGTGAGTGCACCGGCCGCCACGGCCAGCAGGTTACCGGGCCAGCCGGGGCGGGTGATCCAACGCATGTCAGTCCTTAGCGGGCTATAGGGGTCAAGCGCAGCAAGTGAATGCGACGGCTGTCGGCGTTCAGGATGCGGAAGCGATAGGCGCCGATTTCAGTGATTTCGTTGCGTTTTGGCAAGTGCCCGAACGCGCTCATCACCAGGCCGCCAACGGTATCGAATTCGTCGTCGGAGAATTCGCTGTCGAAGAACTCGTTGAAGTTCTCGATCGGTGTCAGGGCCTTGATCAGGAAGTCGCCGCTTGGCAGTGGCTTGATGTAGCTGTCTTCTTCAACGTCGTGCTCGTCTTCGATGTCGCCGACGATTTGCTCGAGCACGTCTTCGATGGTCACCAGACCCGCCACGCCGCCGTATTCGTCGATGACGATGGCCATGTGGTTATGGTTGGCGCGGAACTCGCGCAGCAACACGTTCAGACGCTTGGACTCGGGCACGAAAGTGGCCGGACGCAGCAAATCCTTGATGTTGAAGCTGTCGCCGTTCTCCTTGAGGATCAGCGGCAGCAGATCCTTGGCCAGCAACACGCCCATGACGTCGTCGTGGCTCTCGCCGATTACCGGGTAACGCGAGTGCGCGGACTCAACCACGGCCGGGAGGAATTCACGGGGTGTCTGGGTCGCCTTGATGCTGACCATCTGCGAGCGCGGGACCATGATGTCGCGTACTTGCAGGTCAGCAACCTGGATGGCGCCCTCGACGATGGCCAGCGCTTCGCTGTCCAGCAACTTGTTCTGATGGGCATCACGCAGAAGCTCCAGCAGCTCCTGACGGTTTTTCGGCTCGTGGGCAAAAGCCTGGGTGAGCTTACCCAGCCAGGACTTTTGCCCGTTGCTCGATCGATCTTCGCTCATAGCGATTACTCTGAATCCTTTGTTGTAACGATAGGGGATGTTTCGGTTTCGTCGTCCGCATAGGGGTCAGGATGACCCAACTCTGCAAGCAACGTTCGTTCCAGTGCTTCCATTTCTTCGGCTTCGTCATCATCTATATGGTCGTAACCAAGCAGATGCAAGCAGCCGTGAATGACCAGATGCGCCCAGTGGGCCTTCAACTCCTTGCCTTGCTCGGCAGCCTCGCGCTCGACCACGGCCACGCAGATCACCAGATCGCCCAGCAACGGGATGTCCAGCAATTCATCGGGCACATCGGCAGGGAACGACAACACATTGGTTGCGTAATCCTTTTGACGCCAGGTGTAGTTCAGCTCGCGGCCTTCTTCCTCGTCGACCAGGCGAATGGTCAATTCAGAGTCGGCGGTGCGCTGACGCAGGGCCAGTTCGCACCATTGGCGGAACTCGGCTTCGCTTGGAGCGGGCGCTTCGGTCGCCAGTTGCAGATCAAGCTCAAGCATCGTGACGATTGCCCTTTTCAGCGGAAAGCGTTGCAGGTTCGTCAATCAGGCGATTTTCGAAACGCTCGTAGGCTTCGACAATGCGCTGCACCAGCGGGTGGCGCACGACGTCTTTGGGTTTGAAGTGGGTAAAGCTGATGCCCGGTACTTCCTTGAGCACGTCGATCACATGAATCAGCCCGGACTTGGTGCCTTTCGGCAGGTCGATCTGGGTGATGTCACCGGTGATGACCGCGGTCGAGCCAAAACCGATCCGTGTCAGGAACATCTTCATCTGTTCGACGGTGGTGTTCTGGCTTTCGTCGAGGATGATGAAGCTGTTGTTCAGCGTGCGGCCTCGCATGTAAGCCAGCGGCGCAACTTCGATCACCTGGCGTTCGATCAGCTTGGCGACGTGTTCAAAGCCGAGCATTTCGTACAGCGCGTCATACAGCGGGCGCAGGTACGGGTCGATTTTTTGTGCCAGGTCGCCGGGCAGGAAGCCGAGTTTCTCGCCGGCCTCGACCGCTGGACGTACCAGCAGGATGCGGCGGATCTGCTCGCGCTCCAGCGCATCGACTGCGCAGGCAACGGCCAGATAGGTCTTGCCGGTACCGGCGGGGCCGATGCCGAAGTTGATATCGTTGCCCAGGATTTCCTTCACATAGCGCAGCTGATTCAAGCCGCGAGGGCGAATCATGCCTTTTTTGGTGCGCAGGGCGACTGAGGGTTCGGCGGGCGAATGGTTGTCCATTTCTTCCACGGCCGATTCCTGCAGGAACAGGTGAACCATGTCTGGCGACAGCTCGCTACTCTTGGTTTCACGGTAGAGGCGGCGCAGCAGGTTTTCCGCGGAGATGGTGTGCTTGGGCTCGCCGATCAATTCGAACTGATTGCCGCGATTGCGGATCACGATCGCCAGGCGCTGTTCGATCAAGCGCAAATGCTCGTCGAATTGCCCGCACAGATTGGCGAAGCGATGAGCCTCAAAGGGCTCGAGGATGAAGCGATGTGGTTCTATGGGTGCGTTCAAGGTTGTTTTTAGCCGCCCTGGGGCAATGGAGATAAATCAAGGATAACGCCAGAGGCCTGGGTACGAAAGCTCTTAAACAGACCAACATCAAACACCCATTCCATTCCTGTGGCGAGGGAGCTTGCTCCCGCTGGAGTGCGAAGCGCTCCCAGCCCGGTCACTACGGTTTTTCAGAAGGTACCGAAGCGACTGGTTTGCGGCTGCTTCGCAACCGAGCGGGAGCAAGCTCCCTCGCCACAGGAGCCCGCACTAGCCGGAACTAGCCTTGTTGAATCAACGAGCCACGTAGCGAGTGCGGCTGTGCGGCGTCGATGTGCACGTCGGCGAACTGGCCGATCAAGGTCGGATTGTCGCAGCGGAAGTTTACGATTCGATTATTCTCGGTCCGGCCTTGCAGTTCGCCCGGGTCTTTTTTCGAGTAATCGGTCACCAGGATCCGCTGGGTTGAACCGACCATTTGTCGGCTGATCTCGAAACCTTGCTGGTTGAGGCGATGTTGCAGGGCGTTCAGGCGCTCTTTTTTCAGCTCTTCCGGGGTTTCGTCGGCCAGGTCGGCAGCCGGGGTGCCCGGGCGCTGGCTGTAGACGAACGAGTAGGAGAAGTCGAAACCGACGTCTTCAATCAGCTTCATGGTCTGTTCGAAGTCTTTTTCGGTCTCGCCGGGGAAGCCGACGATAAAGTCCGAACTGATGCAAATGCCCGGCACGGCGGCGCGCAGCTTGCGCAGTTTCGACTTGTACTCGAGTGCGGTGTGGTTGCGCTTCATCGCTGCAAGAATCCGGTCCGAACCCGACTGCACCGGCAAATGCAGGTGTTTGACCAGTTCCGGTACATCGGCGTGGGCCTGGATCAGGCTGTCGGAGAACTCCAGCGGGTGTGACGTGGTGTAGCGAATACGGTCGATGCCATCGACGGCCGCCACCACACGGATCAGCTCGGCCAGATCGGCCAGGCGCCCATCGTGAGTCAGGCCGCGATAACCGTTGACGTTCTGCCCCAGCAGGGTGACTTCACGCACGCCGTTCTCGGCCAGGTGAATGATCTCGGCGATCACGTCGTCGAACGGTCGGCTGACTTCTTCACCGCGGGTATAGGGCACTACGCAGAAAGTGCAGTACTTGCTGCAACCTTCCATCACCGATACATAGGCGCTTGGGCCATCGATGCGCGGTTCTGGCAGGTGGTCGAATTTTTCGATTTCCGGGAACGAGACGTCGACTTGCGGCAGTTTGGTCAGGCGCGCGGCGTCGATCATTTCCGGCAGGCGGTGCAAAGTCTGCGGGCCGAAGACCACGTCGACATAGGGTGCGCGGTCGCGGATTGCCGCGCCTTCCTGGCTGGCCACGCAACCGCCGACGGCGATGACCATTTCCGGGTTGGCGAGCTTCAGTTCGCGCCAGCGGCCAAGCTGGGAGTACACCCGGTCCTGGGCGCGCTCGCGAATCGAGCAGGTGTTGAGCAGGATGACGTCTGCGTCTTCGGCGCGCGCCGTCACTTCCAGGGCCTGATGTTCGCCCAGCAGATCGACCATGCGCGAGCTGTCGTACTCGTTCATCTGGCAACCGTGGGTTTCGATGTAAAGCTTCTTGGCCATGGACGGGTTCATCACGTGATTCAAAGAACCGCGCATTATAGGGAACAAGTCCCCAGGTTCCTACCGTCGTGCGTCCAGCGGCTATGCTATAGTTCGCGCCCTCATTTTTATCCCTCGATGTGTTGTTCGCCCACCATGACCAAACGTGAAGCTCCAATCTACAAGGTGATTTTCCTCAACCAGGGCCAGGTGTTCGAAATGTACGCCAAGCAGATCTATCAAAGTGATCTGTGGGGCTTTCTGGAAGTGGAAGAGTTCGTCTTTGGCGAGCGCACGCAAGTGGTCGTCGATCCGAGCGAAGAGAAGCTCAAGGCTCAATTCGAGGGCGTGGTGCGTAGTTTTGTGCCGATGCATTCGATTGTGCGCATCGACGAAGTCGAGCGTATGGGCACCCCGAAAATCAGCGAAGCCCGTGGCGCGGTCGGCAATGTCATGCCGTTTCCGATGCCGATGCCTGAGAAGTAAGCCTCACTGTGGCGAGGGGGCTTGCCCCCGTTGGGCCGCGAAGCGGCCCTGAAATCAATTTGTCACAACGCGTCAGCCGACTTTACGACTGCTGCGCCCGAACGCGGACCGGCCGACGGGGGCAAGCCCCCTCACCACACTGCCCGCGCTGGATTCAGGGTAATGGCGAGAAAGGCGTACGCCCGTCGGCGCTTTGCAGTTCCATCAGGTATTTACGGAAAATTTGCCCCAGCACCTGGGTCGCAACTTCCAGTTCACTGCGTTGCATGTGTTCGGCGACTTCGTCGGCGGTGTCCAGCGCATCTTCCGCGCCGTTGACCGCGGCCATTTTCAGCACGATATATGCCTGAACGTTATTGGCCGGCACGCCTTCGCCATGGAAGAACATGATGCCGAGTTTGAATTGCGCCTGAGCGTGGCCTTGCAGGGAAGCTTTTTCGAAGTAGCTCAGGGCTTGATTGAGGTCGCGCGGCACGCGTTTGCCGTCGTAGTAGAACTCGCCCAACTCGTATTGCGCTTCCGCATCCCCGGCGTCCGACGCTTTCTGGCAGGCGGCGAGCGCCTCCTTCAGGTCTTCAGGCTGGGTATTGAGGGTGCAACGACCCATCGCTGGGATCAACAACGAGTTGCCGCCTGCTTGTGCATGCGCGAGCAGGGGCTGAAGGAGCAACAGGCAGCCCAGTGCAAGGGCGCGGCCGGTGCGGTTCATGGGAATCGACTTACCTCTGAAGGGCGCGCGGACCCGTCGAGGGATCCAATAAGCGCGCATTATGAAATAAGCAGGACCCACCTTACAAAGTCTTTACTCGTTTTTCTGCCGCGCGGGGAATATATCTGCCGCTTTTGGGGGAATTATCAGTATCGCGTAAGAAATAAGCTAGGCAGGTAGGATAAAGCTGACGCCGACAATCGTCGACGTCAGCGTCTATTGCATTACTTCAATGCAGCGAATGCACGTTCAGCAGCGTCCAGCGTCAGCTTCAGCTCGGCGTCGCCGTGAGCGATCGAGGTGAAACCGGCTTCGAAGGCGCTCGGTGCCAGGTACACGCCACCTTCAAGCATCAGGTGGAAGAAGCGCTTGAACAGGTTGGCATCGCTGGCCATCACGTCATCGAAGGTCACGATGTCGTCGGCGCCGCTGAAGTACAGGCCAAACATGCCACCGGCCTGGGTGGTGACGAACGGGATGCCAGCGGCATCGGCGCGCTGTTGCAGGCCATCGAGCAGGCGACTGGTGTACTCGCTGAGTTCGGCGTGGAAGCCCGGGCGGCTGATCAGGCGCAGGGTGGTCAGGCCGGCGGCCATGGCCAACGGGTTACCCGACAGCGTGCCCGCCTGGTAAACCGGACCCAGCGGCGCGATGTGCGACATGATTTCGCGTTTGCCGCCGAAGCAGCCGACCGGCATGCCACCACCGATAATCTTGCCGAAGGTGCTCAGGTCCGGGGTTACGCCGTAATACGCCTGGGCCCCACCCAGTGCCACGCGGAAACCGGTCATCACTTCGTCGAAGATCAGCACCACGCCGTGTTTGTCACACAGGGTGCGCAGGCCTTCGAGGAAACCTGGCGCTGGCGGCACGCAGTTCATGTTGCCCGCCACTGGCTCGACGATGATGCACGCCACTTCCTGGCCAACTTCGGCGAGCATTTTTTCAACGGCGTCGATGTCGTTGAATGGCAGCGTCAGGGTGTGCTTGGCGAAGGCCGCAGGAACCCCGGCAGAGCTTGGCACGCCATGGGTCAGCAGGCCGGAGCCGGCTTTCACCAACAGGCTGTCGGAGTGACCGTGGTAGCAACCTTCGAACTTGATGATGCTGTCGCGGCCGGTGAAACCACGGGCCAGGCGAATGGCGCTCATGGTCGCCTCGGTGCCGGAGCTGACCATGCGCACCATTTCCATCGACGGCACGATCGAGCAGACCAGGTCGGCCATCTCGGTTTCCATCGCGGTCGGGGCGCCGTAGGACAGACCGTGTTCAAGTTGCTTGCGCACGGCGTCGAGCACGTCCGGGTGACTGTGGCCGAGAATCATCGGGCCCCAGGAGCCGACGTAATCGACATAACGCTTGTCGTCTTCGTCCGTCACATAGGCGCCTTCGGCGTGCTTGAAGAACAGCGGTGTGCCGCCGACGCTCTTGAAGGCACGCACAGGCGAGTTCACGCCGCCGGGAATGTGTTTCTGGGCATTGGCAAACAGGGTTTCGGAACGAGACATGATTGGGCTCTCAAAAATCGGTAATTGAATACTTAAGCTTTGAACAAGTCGTTGAAGGCGCGGGCACGGCGCGTCACTTCTTGAGTGTCTTCGGCACCAAACAGCCCGTGAACCACGGCCAGCAGATCAACCCCGTGGGCCACCAGCGGGGCGGCGTTGTCGAGGGTGATGCCGCCGATCGCGCAGATCGGCAGGTGCAGTTTGCTGCGGGCCTGATCGAGCAGTTCGAGACTGCAGGTCGGCGCGCCGGGCTTGGTGTTGGAGTTGAAGAAGCGGCCGAAGGCGACGTAACTGGCGCCTTCCTTTGCCGCTTGTTCGGCGAGCTCGAGTTGCGCATGACAGGTCGAACCGATGATCGCCTGGCGCCCCAGCAGCGAGCGGGCCGGCGTCAACGGGCCATCGGTCTGCCCCAGGTGTACGCCGACACCCAGGCGCGCGGCCAGTTCGGCGTCGTCATTGATGATCAGCTGGGTCTTGTAGCGTCCGCACAGGTCATGCAGGGCCTCGGCCTCACGCAGTCGGCGGGCCTCGTCGCTGCTTTTGTCGCGGTACTGCAGCAGCGTGACGCCGCCGTCCAGCGCAGCCTCCACGTAAGGCAGGAACTTGCCAGCCAGCAGTTGGCTGTCGGTAATGGCGTACAGGCCACGTAATTTCATCGTGCAGGCCTCATGGCGTTACGAGCAAAAATCCAGCGGCAGACGGCGTGGCACGAACTGGCCTTTGCCCAGCTGTTCGGCGTCTCGCAGGGTGCGCCACGTGTAATTGAGTGCCGACTGTACCGCGCTGGCCAGGTGTTCGCCCTGGGCCAGGCGTCCGGCCAGGGCGCTGGCCAAGGTGCAGCCCGAACCATGATAGCTGCCGGGCAGACGCTGGCAGGTGTAGGTGTGGCGGCTGCCATCGCGGCTGTACAGGCGATTATGCACTTCGTGTTCGTCGCCATGACCGCCGGTGATCAGCAGGTGCTTGACATAAGGCAGGAGTTTTTCTGCGCATTCATCGGCCGTGCCTTCGGGCAATTCGGCAAGGATGCGTGCTTCCGGGAGGTTAGGGGTGGCGATGATCGCCAGTGGCAGCAGGCGCTCGCGCATGGCGTAGCCGACCTCGTCCTTGCCCAGTCGTCCACCACCGCCGGCGCGCAGTACCGGGTCACAGACCACCGGCAGATGCGGATGCGCCTGAAGCAGTTCGACCACGGTGTCGACCATTTCCAGTGAGCCGAGCATGCCCAGCTTGACTGCCGCGACCGTCGAGTCGTTGAGCACGGCGTTGGCTTGCGCCAGCACCCACTCACGGTCGAGAACGCGGAAGTCACTGACGTTGACCGTGTCTTGCACAGTCAGCGCAGTCACTGCCGGGGCAGCATGACAACCCTGAGCGAGCAGGGCTTCGATATCTGCCTGCAAGCCGGCGCCACCACTTGGGTCGTGGCCGGAGAGACAGAGGACAACGGGGCGAGAGCTGTAGATATTCATGGTGCGCGAGCTTACCACCAAACATCTTTTTCGGGTGCTGTGCCAACCTGTTCTGCCGATACATTGTGGCGAGGGAGCTTGCTCCCGCTGGGCGGCGAAGCCGCCCCAAAACGATCTTTCAGTTAGACCGCGTCGGCTGACTTTACGACGGCTACGCCCGAACGCGGACCGGCCGACGGGAGCAATCTCCCTCGCCACAGGTGCGCATCAACCTTGTTGGCATTGTCACAATCTGACCGACTCAACATTTCCGGTTTTGCCATTCGCTCTGAAAGGCCTGTTCTAGAGCCTTTAGACTAAATTTTCCAATGGTGTTCAATGGCCATCAGCGGCTATGCTAGAGTGGATCCAAACCAATAACAGGTAATGCCGGTTTTACGTCTACTCAAAGGGAATGGGGGGGCTTCCTGACACAACCGGACTGGCCACGCTGGGGCTTTATGCGCTATTTGCTGATGTTGCTGTTGAGCTTGCCGATGTTGGCGGCTGCAGCCGATTTTGATGAGCTCACCCAAAGCCTCCCCTTGGGACGAGTCATGCAGGTGTACGAAGATGTCGCCGGCACTGCATCCATCGCCGATGTGCGCGCGCAAGCGGCGGCCGGCAACTTCAAGACCCACGACAAAGACACGCTGAACGCCGGTTACTCGCATTCGGCGTTCTGGTTGAAAGTCGATCTGCACTACCGCCCGAAAGACCCCGACGCTCAACGCAGATGGCTGCTGGAGCTGGCTTATCCGCCGATGGACCATATCGACCTCTATGTGCCGGACAGCACCGGTGAATATCGATTGGTCAGTCGTACCGGCGATACCTTGCCGTTCGCCAGTCGCCAGGTTCGACAAAACAACTACCTGTTCAAACTGGACTTCGTCCCCGATCAGCGCGAAACGCTGTATTTGCGCCTGCAAAGCGAGGGTTCGATCCAGGCGCCACTGACCCTTTGGTCGAGCACCGCCTATCTGGAAGACCAGCCCTTGCGCCTGTATGTGCTCGGTCTGATTTACGGCGTGCTACTCGGGATGCTGGTCTACAACCTGTTCATCTACCTGAGCGTGCGTGACACCAGTTACCTTTATTACATCTTTTATATCGGCTCATTCGGCCTCTACCAACTGTCGGTCAACGGCGCGGCAGTCGAGTATTTCTGGCCGAACAACCCGTGGTGGGCCAACGCCTCGACACCGTTTTTCATTGGCAGCGCCGCCCTGTTCGGCAGCCAGTTCGCCCGCAGCTTCCTGCAAACGGCCAGTTGCAGTCGCTGGCTCGATCGCTTGCTGTTGGTGTTGATTGCGTGCAGCGCAGTGGTGGTTGGGTTGTCGTTGATGACCAGCTACGCCCTGGCCTTGCGCCTGGCGACGGCGTTGGCGTTGATCTTCACCGTAGTGATTTTCTTCGCCGGGATTTTCGCCTGGTGGCGCGGCTTGCGGGTGGCGCGCTACTTCATCATTGCCTGGTCGGCGTTCCTGCTTGGCGGTGTCGTCAATACATTGATGGTGCTCGGCTATCTGCCCAACATGTTCCTGACCATGTATGCCAGTCAGATCGGCTCGGCAATTGAAGTTGCGCTGCTGTCGCTGGCCCTGGCTGACCGGATCAACGCCATGCGCGAGCAGCAGGCGCAGACGCTGTTTGACGCCGGGCAGAAGCTCGAAGTGTTGAACCAGCAACTGGCCCGCAGTAACCAGCTCAAGGATGAATTTCTCGCGACGCTGACCCATGAACTGCGTACGCCGATGAACGGCGTGATCGGTTCGCTGGAGTTGATGCAGACCGTCGACCTCGACCCGGAGCTTGAGCAGTATCAACAAACGGCTGCCGGTTCGGCACGGGACATGATGCGCATGGTCAACGGCATTCTGACTCTGACTGAGTTGCAGGCCGGCCGACTCAAGGTGTACCCCGAAGCATTCAGCTTGCGCGCGATGGTCGAGACCTTGCAGCAGCAGTTCGCCGCCAACGCCGCGAGCAAGGCCTTGGACTTCAAGGTCGATCTGACCCCTGGGCTACCCGACCGTCTGCACGGTGACAGCGCCAAGCTGGCGCAAAGTCTGGAGTGCTTGCTGGATAACGCGATCAAGTTCACCCGGGTGGGGGGACTGGCCTTGCGGGTCAGCGGCAAGTTTGCCGAAGAGGGGCGTCTGGCGCTGTCTTTCGCCGTGATCGACACCGGCATCGGTTTCACCGATCTGGGTGAAGCCACGCTGTATCAGCGGTTCTTCCAGCTCGACGGCTCGATGACTCGCGAATACGGTGGGTTGGGTGTCGGTCTGGCAATTTGTCGGCAATTGGTCGAGCTGCTTGGCGGACGTTTGACTCATCGTTCCGAGCCCGGACGCGGTAGCCGCTTCCAGCTTGATGTCGAGTTTGACGTGGTGAATGTTGTGCAACCGGTTGTCGCTCAATCGCGTCAGGTTCACGGCAGCGTCCGCTTACGCGCACCGCAGGACTGCGCGGTGTTGCTGGTCGACGACAACAGCATCAATCAATTGGTGGTGCGTGGCATGTTGCTCAAGCTCGGCTATCGGGTTCGTAGCGCCGACAGCGGTGAGGCGGCGCTGGAGTTTTTGCGTCGTGAATCGTTCGACGCGGTGCTGATCGACTGTCCGTTGCCGCTGCTCGACGGACTGTCGATCGACAGCCGGATCCGCGCGCTGCCCGGTTATGCCGAGTTGCCGGTGCTGGCGGCGGTGGTCTCGGCACAGGGCCTGGATCTTGAGCAGGGATTGACCGATTACCTTGGCAAACCGGTGAAATTCGAGGAGTTGCAGGCGACGCTCTATCGTCGGGTGCTTTGTCCTAAACAAGGTGAAAGCGCCGATATTTAGGCGGATATGCCACTTTGTTCGGTGGGGAGGCGGTGCTTAACTGAAGGTCTCAACTGACCCAAGGAGGCCCCGCCATGAACCTGCATCAGTTCGCCGAAACCCACGAAGTTACCAACCAGCCGCCATCGCTGGACGGGACCAACCTCTACCGCATCGACCTGCCGTTGCAAGAGTGGGCGCGGCGTTTCGGGGCGGGTTGGGCTGACGCGCGCATCGATGCGTATGGCGCTTTGGCCGGCGGTCCGTTGATGGAAGCGGGGTTCCTGGCCAACCAGAACAAGCCGGTCTTCTCCAGCCATGATCGCTATGGCCACCGCATTGATCTGGTGGAGTTTCACCCGGCCTACCATGAACTCATGCGCACGGCGGTCGAGCACGGCTTGACCTCCTTGCCCTGGACCGATCCGCAGTCGGGTGCCCACGTTGCCCGTGCGGCCATGAGCTACCTGCACAGCCAGGCCGAAGCCGGCAGTGGCTGCCCGCTGACCATGACCTTCGCCAGTGTCCCGGCATTGCGCCTGCAACCGGACATCGCCAAACAGTGGCTGCCGAAAATTCTCGCCACCGAGTATGACCCGCGCAATGTCGGCATGGCCCACAAGGCCGGCGTCACCATCGGCATGGCAATGACCGAGAAACAGGGCGGCACCGACGTTCGGGCCAACACCACCAAGGCTTACCCGGTTGGCGCTGCGGGGCCCGGCCGGGCGTATGAGCTGGTGGGACACAAATGGTTCTGCTCGGCGCCAATGTGCGACGCCTTCCTGACCCTGGCGCAAACCGACAAGGGCCTGACCTGTTTCCTGCTGCCACGCCATCGCCCGGATGACACGCGCAACCAGTTCTACATCCAGCGGCTGAAAAACAAACTTGGCAATTGCTCCAATGCCTCCAGCGAAGTCGAGTTTCGCGGGGCGCTGGCGTGGATGATTGGTGAAGAGGGCCGCGGCGTGCCGACCATCATCGAGATGGTGGCCATGACCCGCTTCGATTGCATGGTCGGCTCCAGCGCCCTGATGCGCCAGGCATTGACCCAGGCCAGTCATCACTGCGCGCACCGGATGGTTGGCGGCAAATTGCTCAGTGAACAACCGTTGATGCAAAACGTGCTCGCCGACCTGGCGCTGGAAAGCGAAGCCGCGCTGGCGTTGAGCCTGCGCATGGGGCGGGCGCTGGATCACCTTGATGACACTCAGGAAGCCAAATTCGCCCGACTGGTAACGGCAGTGGGCAAATACTGGATCTGCAAACGTGCGCCGGCCATGATCAACGAAGCCGCCGAATGCATGGGCGGTGCGGGTTATGTCGAAGACAGCATTCTGCCGCGCCTGTACCGTGAGGCACCGGTGAACTCGACGTGGGAAGGTTCTGGCAACGTTCAATGCCTTGACGTGTTGCGAGCGCTGTCGAAAGAGCCGGGTGTGCTCGATGCGCTGTTCAGCGAACTCGGTGACGGTTATGGCGACAAGCGCCTGGCCGCACACATCAGCCAGTTGCAGGCGGCGTTCAAGGACACCGATGACATTCAATACCGCGCCCGACAACTGACCGAAGACATCGCCCTGGGCCTGCAAGCCAAGCTGTTGCTCGAAGCAGGCAACGCCGCCGTCAGCGATGCCTTCATCGCCAGCCGGTTGGGAACGGCCGGCCGGGTTTACGGCACCTTGCCGCGTGGTCTGGATGTGGAAGCGATTGTGGCGCGTTCGACCCCTCAAGGTTTTTAAGCTTTTGTAGGAGCACGGCTTGCCGGCGATGGCGTCCTTGAGGGCGCCATCGCGAGCAAGCTTTGCTCCTACGGATATTCCGGTGTTTCCGTGAGGCGGCGATACAGGCAAGATGAAGGTCTGCAAGTCAGAACACAGGAAGCTGATCGTGACCGAAGCCTTTATTGTCGTTCAAACCGCCGAACAAGCCGTCGATCGGCTTGCCGCTCTGCACGAGCGGGCCACCACGGCGTTGAGTCAGGCGCTCAAGCGTTATCTGAAGGACCGCATCGAACCCGACGCCGAGCAGCGTGCGATGTTTCGTTATCCGGAATTACGCCTGACCTACCTTTGTCAGGGCGAAGTCCCACAGACCACGCGGGCTTACGCCAAAGTCCAGTTGCCGGGGACCTACAGTGTCACCGTCACCCATCCGGCGGCATTCCGTAAGTATTTGCTGGAACAGCTGGTGCCGCTGATGCACGACTTCACCGTGACGGTGGAGGTCGGCGTCAGTGAGCAGAACATCCCGTATCCGTACGTGGTCGAGCAGGGCGATGAACTGGCGGGCTCCGGCGTCACTGCGGCGGTACTGGCGCGAGTGTTCCCGAGCACCGATTTGTCGGCCGCCACCGATGGCATTGCCGATGGTTTGTACGACTGGGAAAACACCGACCCGCTGCCATTGGCATTGTTTGATGCCGCGCGAGTGGATTTCTCTCTGCGCCGTCTGGTGCACTACACCGGCAGCGACTGGCGCCATGTGCAGCCGTGGATCCTGCTGACCAACTACCACCGTTATGTCGACCAGTTCATCACCCATGGCCTGGAGCAACTGCGCACCGATCCGCGTTTCGTGCGCATGGTCTTGCCAGGCAACGTGATCATCGAAAAGAGCATGGATCACGGCGAAGCGTCTTCCATTGCCGCAGGCGTGGTCTGGCACCGTTATCAGATGCCGGCCTATCACCTGCAAGCCTCTGACGGCCACGGCGTAACCCTGGTGAACATTGGTGTGGGCCCGTCCAACGCCAAGAACATCACCGACCATTTGGCTGTATTGCGCCCGCATTGCTGGCTGATGATCGGTCACTGCGGCGGCCTGCGGCAGTCGCAGACCATCGGTGATTACGTGCTGGCCCACGCTTATATGCGTCGTGACGGGATTCTCGACCGGGTGGTGCCGCCGAACATTCCGATTCCGGCCCTGGCCGAAGTGCAGATGGCCTTGCAGCAAGCGGCAGCCAACGTCACCGGCGAAAAGGGCGATGACCTGAAAAAACGCCTGCGCACTGGCACCGTGCTGACCTACGACGACCGTAACTGGGAACTACGCTGGGCTCAGGAGCGACCGTTGATCAACCTGTCGCGCGCGGTTGCAGTGGACATGGAAAGCGGCACCATTGCCGCGCAAGGCTACCGTTTGCGCGTGCCTTACGGCACCTTGCTGTGTGTTTCGGACAAACCGCTGCACAGCGAAATCAAGTTGCCCGGTTCGGCCAACGCCTTCTATGAGCGTGCGGTCAGTCAGCACTTGAAGATCGGCATCGCGGCGGTGGATCTGCTGCGCACCGAGCTCAACTCGTTGCACTCGCGCAAACTGCGCAGCTTCGACGAACCGCCGTTCCGCTGATTGTTGTCATGGTCATTTAGCGGTCGGGGCACTAGCATTGGCAGCCCTGACCGTTAGATGTTGTTTTTGCCATGCCGCGTCCTCCTCGTCCCGCTTCCCGCCGCCCCGGCGTGAAACCTGCGCAATCCTCTTCAGCCCCGCGACGTGTTGCCAAAGCACCGCCGGCCGAGCCGAAGCTGATTTTGTTCAACAAACCCTTCGATGTGCTGACGCAGTTCAGCGACGGTGAAGGGCGGGCGACGCTCAAGGACTATATCGAGATTCCCGGGATCTACCCGGCAGGACGGCTGGACCGTGACAGCGAAGGCTTGCTGCTGCTGACCAACGATGGCCAGCTTCAGGCGCGCATCGCTGATCCGAAACACAAGTTGGCCAAGACCTATTGGGTACAAGTGGAAGGCGAGCCGAGCGCCGAGCAATTGCAGCGCTTGCGCGAGGGCGTCGAGTTGAATGACGGCATGACCTTGCCGGCGCAGGCGCGGCAACTGGAAGAACCTGAGCTATGGCCGCGTAACCCGCCGGTGCGCTTTCGCAAAAGCGTGCCGACCAGTTGGCTGGAATTGGTGATTCGTGAAGGGCGTAACCGTCAGGTGCGGCGCATGACCGCTGCGGTTGGCTTGCCGACTCTGCGTCTGGTGCGGGTGCGAATCGGCGACTGGACCATCGAAGGCCTCGATCAGGGCCAGTGGAAAGAAGTGCCGGCGCGCTTATAAAGCGCCGGATTCGATCAGGCCGATCACCACACTCTTGATGACGAACGCAGCCACGCCCAGACCCAGCACGAAGAACAGGATGAACGAGCCGAAGCGTCCGGCCTTGGATTTTTTCGCCAGATCCCAGACGATGAAACCCATGAAAATAATCAGGATGCTTACCAGGCCGGTCATCATCCACTCTTCAAATACTGCAGGGTCCATCGATTATCTCCAGCGCGGGCGGGGCAAAAAAGGCCGGGGAAGTATACGCCAATGGATATTGGCGGCGCATTGACGTGCGTCGGTCTGCCGCAGGTTTATGTGGCGAGGGGGCTTGCCCCCGTTGGGCTGCAAAGCAGTCCTGAATACTGCAATCGAGTTGTTTCAGGCACAACATATGGACCGCTATACGACCGCTGCGCGGCCGAACGGGGGCAAGCCCCCTCGCCACAAAAGCGGGATTAGCTGCGCAGGTGAGTCAGTGGCAACTCGGTGCTGTTGAGCACCTGGTTCAGTACAAAGCTTGAGCGCACGCTGGTCACGCCTTCGATGCGGGTCAGGTGGCCGAGCAGCAGTTTCTGATAGTGGTCCATGTCTGGCACCACCACCTTGAGTTGATAGTCGGCGTCCATTCCGGTCACCAGGCTGCATTCGAGCACTTGTGGCAAGGTGCGGATGGCGGCTTCGAAGTTTTCGAAGCGCTCGGGCGTGTGCCGATCCATGCCGATCAACACGTAGGCGGTCAGGCTCAGGCCGAGCATCTTGCGGTCGAGCAGGGCGACCTGGCGGGTGATGTAGCCGTCGTCTTCAAGCTGCTTTACCCGTCGCGAACAAGGCGATGGCGACAGGCCGATGCGTTCGGCGAGCTCCTGATTGGAGATGCGCGCGTCGCGTTGCAATTCCGCCAAAATGCTCAAGTCGTATCGGTCGAGTTTGCTCATGAATCAGGCCTTTGTCTTAACTATTGCGGTGGATTATCTATCCGTGATGAAAAATTGCGCAAGTCATGTTTATTTGAGCAATCTTCGCAATCCTCTGTCGCCACCTCAAGCCTATTCTTATCACCAGAATCACTGCCCGGACAAACAGTCCACAGCGGCCCGCCGAATCAGGCCAGCCGCGGCCACCACTCCCACAGGGGTTGAGTTGGCCCCCGGGCTACACACTGTCCAGAAGACGGAGTGAGGTGAGCCGACGTCAAAAGCGTCGAGCACGGACGAAGTTCTCAAGGGGAGGCCGACGGGTCTCCCTTTTTTATTGCCCGCGAAACACCTTTTATGGCCTGCAAAATAAGTCTCGTGACTGATAACCTGTTGCTGAACCGGCCTGTGCTTTACCAGTCTTATGTATAGGTCACCACCGTAGTGAGGAATAGCATGAAGTCGCGCATCTGGCGTATGGCAGGTGTTGGTGTGTTGTGTGCAAGTGTCAGCGCACCATTGCTGGCAGAAGGTCAGGGTGGGGAGGAACTCCTTCGTAGGCAGCAACAGCAGCAACAGCAGCAGCAACACAATAACGGTGGTGGTCAGCACGAGCGTGGCGGTGAAGGTCATCAGGGAGGTAATCAACCGCGTCCCGAAAACAACCCGCCTCGCGTGGAAAACATCCAGCAGCACCCGCAAAACAATCAACCTCGCATCGAGCCCAACCAGCCACGTCCCCAATTCAATCAGCCACGTCCACAGCCTGAAATCATTCGCGGCAACAACAGCCGTCAGTTCGAACACAACGATCAGAATCCGGGAGGCGACTGGCAGAACCGTCAGCGACACGAGCCCAATGGCCAGGTTCAAGTTCGACCCGCGCCTGCGCCGGCGAACAACCTGCCGATCCAGGGCCGTCCGGACACTGTTCGCCAAACCCAGGAGCCACAGCGCGGCTACTATCAGGACGTTCCACGGCGCAACGATTACAACCAGCGTTGGCAGGCCGGTGGTCGCGATGAGCATCGGGATGAGCGTCGCTGGCCGGGACGTCCGGAAGGACATGGCAACGGCTGGGGTGATGGTCCGCGGTATCGGCCAGGTCAAATAATCGACCGCTTCCCTGAGCGCCACGACCGTGTGCCGTACCGTGGGCAGGATTACTTCTACTCCGGTGGCTATTGGTATCGCCCGAACGGGCCGCGTTATGTGGTGGTCCAACCGCCTCGCGGGATCCGTGTGAGGTATCTGCCCGATTACGCTCAGGAGGTGTGGATCGGTGGCGCGCTGATGTTTCTGGCAGCAGGCGCGTACTACGCCTACGAGGAAAGCACTCAAGACTACGTTGTGGTTGAGCCACCGGTAGGCAACCCGGAACCACAACCGGTCAGCAATGGTTATGACGTGGTGGCATACCCGATCAATGGGCAGTCACCCGAGCAGGTTACTCAGGACGGTTACGATTGTTATCGTTGGGCGGTCCAGCAGAGCGGCTTCGATCCACGGACCGTGACCTATCAGCCAGCGCCACAGGTGGTACAGACTTACCGCCAGGCCGAAGGCAATTGCCTTGTCTCACGCGGTTATCAGGTCACTTTCTGATTCCGGACGGCTGTCACCATTTCCTGCGGGTCGGCGTGCACCAACACTTCGGCTCGCGGGTAAACGGCGTGAATGGCGTCCGCTGCTTGATCGCTGATGCCGTGAGCGACTGACAGCGTCAGCTCCCCCGGCAACTCCAGGTGCAATTGCACGAACCAGTGACTGCCGGAGATCCGCGTTCGCAAGTCGTGTGCGCCAAGTACACCGGGCACGCTGCACGCCAGTTCGAGCATGTGCTGGCTGACGTCCGGTGGCAGTTCTTCATCCATCAGCACAGCAAAACTTTCCCGGGCGATTTGTATTGCGCTCCACAAAATGTAGACGGCGATCCCCAGGCCGAACCAGGCATCGACTTGATGCCAGCCAAAACCGGCCAGTACCAACGCGACCAGGATGCTGCCGTTGAGCATCATGTCGGAACGGTAATGCAGTGAGTCGGCACGCACCGCGCTGGAGCCGGTTTCGCGGATCACCCGGTGTTGCAGCATCAGCAGCGCCAGGGTCAGGACCAGGGAAAAGATGATCACGCCAATGCTGATCCACGGCGCGCCCACCGGTTCCGGGTGTTTCAGGCGCTCGAATGCCTGATACGCGATCAATACCGCGCTGCCGCCGATGAACAGTGCCTGAGCCATGCCCGACAAGGATTCCGCCTTGCCGTGCCCGTAGCGGTGATCGTCATCGGCCGGGCGCAACGCGTAATGCACCGCCAACAGATTGAGCAGCGACGTCACGCCGTCGAGTGCCGAGTCCGTCAGCCCGGCGAGCATGCTCACCGATCCGCTCAGCCACCAGGCAATGGCCTTGGCGACAATGAGTGTGCTCGCCACCGCTACAGAGGCGCGGGTGGCGAGGCGTAACAGGCGCGCGTGTTCCGGGCTGCTGGTCATAGGTGGAGCGTTTCCTCGGTGTTGTGTATCAAGCAGCGGGTTGCAGGCCGAGCAAGGCCAGTTGCTGAACGCTGCCCTTGTGCTGGATCAGGCGCGGATCATCCAGCGGGAAGCTGCGGCCCAGTTCGCTTTCGAGAATGGCCTGCAACTTGTGGTTATCGACCTTGCCGTCGGCATCAATGGCCTGCTGGAGTTTCTCCGGCGCCACTTGTGCGGTCTTGCCGGGTTCGAAGTAAATCGCGCCGGTGGTGAAGTCTATGGCAAACGCGACGAGTCCGGGGATGATATAGAACAGCAGGCCCACGGCGTCGAGCGCCGCAATCGCCGGGTCGATCTTGCCATCGATCTGGCCCCGGCGATCCGGGTAGAAAATCGAACCGCATGCGGTCACTTGGGTCAGCAGGGTTGCAACCAATAGACCGCCAATCAGGCGAAATGGAGCACGCATAATAAATCTCCTGAGCAAACTTGAAACGAAACGTCGTCGGTATGAATTAGGACCGTGATTAACGCCAGGCAGTTCGCCGTTATACTCGCCGCGGCAGGGCGTGCCCACAGTAAATTACGGTCGCGCCTCACCCCGGTAAGATTACGTGAGGATTGATGTTTGGTGTTCCCAGATCGACAACGCATGACGGCGGTTAACGTTTTTCGGGGTTCAGCCCTGCGGGTTGAAACTGTGGCCGCGCCATGCTGCGTTGCGGGACTTGGTAAGGAAACGACCCTTACCGGCGTCCCGCGCCTTGCCTGGCACGCCCACAGCTTCAACGCGACTCGCAATTTACTGTGGGCACGCCCTGTGGAGCCAGCATGAACTCTTTGCCAATTGATGAAGTTTTACCCGCGCTGCGTGAAGCCTTGGCGACACGCCACGAAGCCGTGCTCGAAGCACCGCCCGGCGCCGGTAAAACCACCCGCGTACCATTGGCGATGTTGGATGAGCCATGGCTGGCCGGGCAAACCATCCTCATGCTTGAACCGCGTCGGCTGGCCGCGCGGGCGGCGGCCGAACGGCTGGCCAGCGAGCTCGGCGAGAAAGTCGGCGAAACCGTCGGATACCGGATTCGCCTGGACAGCAAGGTTGGGCCGAACACGCGCATCGAAGTGGTCACCGAAGGCATCCTCACGCGTCGCTTGCAGGAGGACCCGGCGCTGGACGGTGTGGGTCTGCTGATTTTCGACGAATACCACGAGCGTAGCCTCGATGCCGACCTCGCGCTGGCCTTGAGCCTGAATGGCCGCGAGTTGTTTCGGGATGAGCAGCCGCTGAAGATCCTGCTGATGTCGGCGACGCTTGAAGGCGAGCGCCTCGCCGGACTGCTGAATGACGCACCAATCCTGCGCAGCGAAGGTCGCATGTACCCGGTGACGATGCGCTGGGGCCGGCCGTTTCAGCCAGGTGAATTCATCGAGCCACGAGTGGTGCAAACCATTCTCGACGCGCTGAACGATGAAGCGGGCAGCTTGTTGGTGTTCCTACCCGGGCAAGCGGAAATCCGTCGCGTGCATCAGCAGTTGGCGGATGCCTTGGGCGAGCGTTCCGAGGTGTTGCTCTGCCCGTTGCATGGCGAGCTCGATCTGGCGGCGCAACGTGCAGCCATCGATCCGGCGCCACCTGGCCAACGCAAAGTGGTGCTGGCCACCAACATCGCCGAAACCAGTTTGACCATTAATGGCGTGCGCGTAGTCATCGACGCCGGGCTGGCGCGAGTGCCGCGTTTCGACCCCGGCAGCGGCATGACCCGCCTCGACACCCAGCGCATCTCCCGCGCCAGCGCCACCCAGCGTGCCGGCCGCGCAGGACGGTTGGAACCGGGCGTGTGTTATCGGCTGTGGTCGCAGGATCAACACGAACAACTGGCAGCCTACGCCAGCCCGGAAATTCTCTCTGCCGACCTTGCCGGGCTGGCCCTGCAGCTCGGGCGTTGGGGCGTGACGCCTGGACAGTTGATCTGGCTCGATGTACCTCCGGCGGCGGCTTATGCACAGGCGCAGGACTTGCTCGAACGCCTTGGCGCGTTGCAGGGTTCGTCCGCTGAAGACTGGAAACTCACTCGCCACGGGCAGGCCATGGCCGAACTGCCGGCGCATCCGCGTATCGCGCATCTGTTACTGCGTGGGCAAGCGTTGGGGCTGGCGAGCATGGCTTGCGACGTCGCTGCATTGCTCGGCGAGCGGGACATTTTGCGCGGTGTCGGTGCGGATCTGCACAGTCGTCTGGTGCTGTTGTCCGGCGAAGAACGGGCGGCGCGTGGTGCTCAGGGTGGTGTGCAGCGGGCGCGGCAATTGGCTCGGCAATATCGTGGTTATCTGCGTGGCAAAGCCGAGTCGCCGGTCAGCGATCCGGAGCATCCGCGCTGGCTCGGTGCCTTGCTGGCGCTGGCCTATCCGGACCGCGTCGCCCAACAGCGCCGCGCCGGTGGTGCGGAATATCGGCTGGCCAACGGTCGTGCGGCGTTGTTCGCCGAGGCCGACAGCTTGATGAAACAACCTTGGCTGGTGATCGCCGACCTGGGGAGCCGTCAGGGGCAGCGCGAAGAACGGATTTATCTGGCGGCGGATTTTGATCCGGCGCTGTTCGATTCGGTGTTGGCGGAGCAGGTGCGTTGCGTCGATCAACTCGATTGGGACGAGCGTGAAGGCGTGCTGCGGGCCGAGCGTCAGCGCAAGGTGGGCGAGTTGGTGCTCAGTCGCGAACCGTTGACCGGTCTTGATGAAACCGCGCGCAGCCAGGCGTTGGTCAATCTGGTGCGCCGTAAGGGGTTGGAGCTATTGCCGTGGACCCCGGAGTTGCGTCAGTGGCAGGCGCGAGTGGCATTGCTGCGTCAGCTGGACTTGAACAAGCAGGGCGAGAGTGAGTGGCCGGACGTCAGTGATGCGGCGTTGCTGGCCAGTCTGGAACACTGGTTGATGCCGTACCTGGGACGGGTTTCACGGCTCAGCCATTTCGCCAGCCTGGATGTGTCGAGCTTTGTGCATAACCTGCTGCCGTGGCCATTGCCGCAACGCCTCGATGAGCAGGCGCCGCATCATCTGAGCGTGCCCTCCGGTTCATCGATTCGTCTGGATTACAGCGAGCAGCCACCGATTCTCGCGGTGCGTTTGCAGGAGCTGTTCGGCCTTGCCGAAACCCCGCGCATTGCCGGTGGCCGGCAGGTGGTCAAGCTGCATTTGCTGTCACCGGCACGGCGGCCGGTGCAGGTCACCCAGGACCTGGCGAACTTCTGGCGCAGCACTTATGCCGAGGTGAAGAAGGACCTCAAGGGCCGTTATCCGAAACATTACTGGCCGGATGACCCGTTGGTGGCCGAGGCCACGGCGCGGGCCAAGCCGCGTAAGTAGACGGGCTTTGTAGTGCGCAGTGGCGGACACTAATCCTGTGGCGAGGGGGCTTGCCCCCGTAGGGTCGCGAAGCGGCCCTGAACCTGTCACTACGTTTTATCAGGTACACCGCATTTGCCGATTTACGACTGCTACGCAGCCAAACGGGGGCAAGCCCCCTCGCCACAGGTTATTTATTTGCTCTAGGGGGCGACGGGGAGTAGAAACCGTGCAATCACCGGCAGGTGATCGGAGATGCGCAGCGTATCGTCCTGCCGTACTTGCGCTTCAATCCGTTTGATCCGCGGGCTGTAGAACAGGTAGTCGACAGTGCGGTCCGGGCCGTTGAGGTCGGGGTCGTTAGGGTAATGGGTCAGCCACTGGTCCCGATCGACACCGCTGGCCTCGTTGTTGGTCGGGATCATCGGGTACTTGTCCCACAACACATGCAGCGCGCTGTCGGCGGAATAGGGCGAGCGCTGTTCGGGCGCGAGGCGTTGATACTGGCCCAGCGGCAACAGGTTGAAGTCGCCACCGATCAGCCATGGCGTGCCGCGACCTTCATACGTGTCGAGTACCTTGGCAACCGCTGTCACCTTCGCCTGCTGGGTCTCATCAGGCTGCACTGCCCGATCGAGGTGAGTGTTGAGCACCGCCATTTGCCCGCCATCGCGCAGCGGCAGGTAACTCACCAACAGGGCGTTTTTCGGCTGGAACTGACGGCTGATGAAATTGATTGGCGCTTCAGGCAACTGCAGGCGTTCGGCGTGTTCGATCTGGTAGCGGCTCAAGGTCGCCAATTGCCGGCCAACGCTGCCGAAAATATGCGGATCGGGAACGAAGTCGGCCTTCCAGTCGAAGGCGTGCGTGCTGCAAGGATAGAGGTCGGCCAGGCGTTCCTGGAGCAACTTGAGCTGGTTCTGATAGCCGCTGGCCTTGGCGTCATCATCCAGTTCCTGCAACAGGACCAGGTCCGGCTGCTCATCGCGGATGACCCGTGCCACTTCATCAAGGCTGAAGGCCATGTCTTCCGGAGTCGGACTTTCGTCAGGGCCGTGAGCCAGGTCATTCCAGAACACATAGCGTTTGCCTGCCAGGTACTGGACGTTCCAGGTCATCACCTTCAACGCCTGCCCCGGCACCAGCACAGGTGCGCTGGTGCTGCAACTGACGGGGAGCGTTTCCTTGGCGTCGGGGCGCCAGGTCAGGCTGTAGAGAAAGGAAAACAGCAGGCTGACGAGTATCAGCAGGCCCAGCAGGGTGTAGCGCAGTAGGCGGGTCATGGCTCGGCTTATGGCGTTACAAAGTTGAGCCCGAGCATAACCGAGGCCGGCCCAGACCCCAAGGGTAGAGCTGTCAGGCGCTGCCTTCGGTTTTGTCGGGGGCCTCGCTGATCAACATGAACAGACGAAACAGCACCACGCTGGTGAACAGTTGCAGAAAGCTGTGGACGCTTTCGATGATCAGCGACAGTGCCGGGTTCTGCGGCTCCGGATAGATGGCCATGCTCGCGCCTTTGAGCATCCACAACGGGCCCATCACGCAGAGAATGCACAGCAGGATGCGCAGGAAATTGCCGCGGGCCAGGCGCATGCTTTCCCGGATGGCCTCCAGTGGCTGCATGTTGCGCAGCACCAGCAGGTATTCGGCAAAGGCGAGCATCACCATCAGCCAGATGCCTGGCAGGAAATACAGCGACAACCCCACCAGAATCAGCAAGGTGTTGACCGCCGTCAGCAGCGCAAAGCGTGGCCACAGGCTGAGCGACGCCGACAACAGGGCCAGGGTGCGCGGCGATTCGCCACGGCTGCGGGCATCGAGAAACAGGATCAGCGCAGCGGTGTACAGCGGATACACCAGCAACCCGACAATCACGCTATAGCCGGGAAAGGCATCTGGCCCCTGGGAGTGGTCGACCAGTTGCTGAAGCAAGGCTTCAAGCACGACCAACGGCAGACACAGCGGCACGATGCGGCCCAGGTTGCGCTGGAAGAAATACAGGGAGTCGCGGAGTACGTCTAACGGATTCATCGGTCGCTTTCGCTGATTACAAAGTATGTCGACACTGTAACCGATGCGACCGGTAGTCGAGCAAACGTAAACGTTCGGTAAAGGCCATTGAAACAATCAGCAACAGCCCCATAACTAGGGGGCACCTTATCCATAAGGGAAAAGGGCAACGATTTTCCGGCAATCTATGAGGTCGCCATGAACAGCGAAGAACAAACCCTGATCGATGGACTGTTTTCACGGCTGCAACAGGCCGAAACGGATTCAGCCCCACGCGATGCTCTGGCCGAGGCGCGGATCAAGGAGCACCTGAGCCGCCAGCCAGCAGCGGGCTATTTCATGACTCAGGCGATTCTGGTGCAAGAGGCGGCGATCAAGAGCCTCGACGAGCAAAACAAACAGCTCACCCAGCAAATTCAGCAACTGCAAGCCGAACTGCAACAAGCCAGGGCCCAGGCCTCCGCACCGGCACCGAGCAGCAGCGGCGGTGGTTTCCTGTCGAGCATCTTCGGCGGCTCCCGTGATCCACAGCCTGCACCGGCCCAGAGCGCTCCAGCGTCGAGCGGCGGCTGGCGTGAACCGGCGCGGCCTTCTGCGCCACTGCCACAAAACTATGGCGCGCCACAGCAGGGTTTTGGTGCCCCACAACAGAACTACGCGGCACCTCCGCAACAGGCGCCGGCAGCTGGCAGCAGCTTTCTCGGCGGGGCCTTGAAAACCGCAGCCGGCGTGGCCGGTGGTGTGATGCTGGCGCAGGGCATCAGCAGCCTGTTCCACAGCAATCAGCAGCAGCCGCAGGAAATCGTTGAAGTCATCAAGGAAGAGCCGGCTCAAGTGAATGACAACGAGCGCCTGGCCAACAATGACTCCTGGAACAACAACGATCAGGGCGGGTTTGCAGACGCCGACGACAGCGACGACAGCTCATTCTTCGGTGGTGATGACGACGATTCCTTCGTCTGATACGCCATTCGTCCGGGGCCTTGTTGCGCCCCGGACTGATTATTCGCGGAACATTCCTTCTGACTGGCATACTGGGCGACTTTTCGGACCTTGAGTCCGATCAATCGCCTGCGCTTGTGTGCGCCATGAGGATTTGCGGTGAAGAAGATCGCGGTGTTCGCCGATGTCCAAAACCTCTATTACACCGTGCGCCAGGCCTACGGTTGTCATTTCAACTACGCCGCCCTCTGGGCTGACGTCAGTCAGCGCGGGCAGATCGTCGAGGCCTATGCCTACGCCATCGATCGCGGCGACAGCAAGCAGCAGCAATTCCAGCAAATCCTGCGCAACCTCGGCTTCATCGTGAAGCTCAAGCCCTATATCCAGCGCAGCGACGGCTCGGCCAAGGGCGACTGGGATGTGGGCATCACCCTCGACATCATGGATGCCGCCGATCACGTCGACGAAGTGGTGCTGGCCTCGGGGGACGGTGATTTCGACATGTTGCTGGAGCGGATCATCGCCAAGCACGGTGTCGAAGCGGTGGCCTATGGCGTGCCGGGGCTCACCGCCAATTCGCTGATTCGCGCGGCCAGCCGTTACGTGCCGATCGAAGGCGCGTTGCTGCTTAAAAACTGATTATTGAACCCAAGGAACAGGTTTGGAACGCATAGCTGTCATCGACTTTGAAACCACCGGAATCTCCCCGAGCAGCAGCTGCCGGGCCACGGAAATTGCCGTGGTGATTCTTGAACAGGGGCGCATTGTCGACCGTTACCAAAGCCTGATGAACGCCGGTGTGCGCATCCCGGCCTTCATCGAGCAACTGACCGGTATCAGCAACGCCATGTTGCGTACTGCACCCTCGGCCGAGCAGGTAATGAATGAGGTCAACGAATTCGTCGGTATCACGCCGCTGCTGGCCCACAACGCCGCCTTCGACCAGAAGTTCTGGGACTTTGAGCTTGGGCGAATCAAACGCACACGCTTGCAGAATTTTGCCTGTTCGCTGTTACTCGCCCGGCGCCTGATGCCGGCCGCGCCGAACCACAAACTCGGCACCCTCACCACCTTCGCCCAATTGCCCCACACCGGTCAGGCTCACCGGGCGATGGCCGACGCCGAAATGGCTGCCAACCTCACCGCGCATCTGGCACAAGAACTGCGGCAGAAACACGGTTTGCGCGAGCTGTCCCATGATCTGCTGTGCAGCTTGCAGAAAGTGCCGGCGGCGAAGATCAACGAACACCTCAAGCACCATCGCGGTTTCTAAGGTTGATCGTTCCCACTCGGAGTGAATGATCGTTCCCACGCTCCTGCGTGGGAACGCCTCACCGAACGCTCCGCGTCCGCTCTTGATGTGACGCGATGATGCTTTGAAAAGTGTACCGGCCTTATAAACAGGTTTTGTAACTTAAGTTCCGTCTGTCGGCTTTCTAAAATAACGCTCTCCTCTGTCCTGCCTTCGAGCATCCCATGCCTGGTCTACGCCGTTTCCCGTTACCGTTGATAGGTGCCTTTTTCGCGCTGTACGTGATCTGGGGATCGACCTATCTGGTGATCCGCATCGGCGTGCAGTACTGGCCGCCGCTGATGCTGGGCGGCATTCGTTTTATTGTTGGCGGGACGCTGATGTACGCCTTCCTGCGCTGGCGCGGTGTGCCAGCACCGACCTGGCCGCAGTGGAAGGCGGCGGGGCTGATCGGGATTTTGTTGCTCAGTTTTGGCAACGGCGCGGTCAGCATGGCCGAGCACACGGGCGTGGCCTCTGGCGTTGCGGCCTTGGCGGTGGCGACAGTGCCGTTGTTTACCTTGCTCTGCGGGTATTTCTGGGGCACGCGTAATACCCGTCTGGAATGGGCTGGGATTGTGCTGGGGCTGATCGGTATCGCCATGCTCAATCTGGGCTCCAATCTGCAATCGAGCCCTTTGGGGGCTGTACTGCTGATTGGTGCGGCGGCAGCCTGGGCGTTTGGTTCGGTGTGGAGCAAACATTTGCCAATGCCTCAGGGGGCGATGTCCAGTGCGGCGCAAATGCTGGTCGGCGGCGTGGTGTTGTTGATCGGCAGCGCGCTGACGGGCGAACACCTGGAAAGCCTGCCGCCGCTTGAGGGGTGGGTCGCAATGATGTACCTGGTGGTGTTCGGCTCGATCGTCGCCTTCAACGCTTATATGTACCTGCTGAAAAACGTCCGCCCGGCGGCGGCCACCAGTTATGCCTACGTCAACCCGGCAGTGGCGGTGTTGCTGGGGATCGTTTTTGCCGGAGAAAGCATCGGTATTGAAGAAACTGTGGCGATGGCAGTGATCATCAGTGCCGTGCTGCTGATCAGTCTGCCGCAGTGGCGACGTGCTCCTGAGCGGCCTGCGGTCCTGGTGCCGACAGAATCCCGTGTGAATTAGGGTAAACTGCGCGCCATTGCACACTCGCGCTGATTTTTCCTACGGTATTCCCATGACTTTCGCCACTCTTGGCCTGATCGAACCCTTGCTGCGCGCCCTTGAGACGCTCGGTTACCAGACCCCGACCCCGGTGCAGACGCAAGCCATTCCAGCGGTGCTGGCCGGTCGCGACCTGATGGCTGCGGCCCAGACCGGCACCGGCAAGACCGCCGGTTTCGCCGTGCCGCTGTTGCAGTTGCTGGCCATGGAAGGGCCGAAAGTCACCAGTAACTCGGTACGTGCGCTGATCCTGGTACCAACCCGCGAGCTGGCCGAGCAGGTTCATGAAAGCGTGCGCCAGTATGCCGAGAACCTGCCGCTGAGCACCTACGCGGTGTACGGCGGCGTCAGCATCAACCCGCAAATGATGAAGCTGCGCAAAGGTGTCGACCTGTTGGTCGCCACGCCTGGTCGCCTGCTGGACCTGTTCCGCCAGAACGCGCTGAAGTTCAACCAGTTGCAAACCCTGGTGCTGGACGAAGCCGACCGCATGCTGGATCTGGGTTTCTCCGAAGAACTGGCAAACATTTACAAGGCGCTGCCGAAAAAGCGGCAGACGCTGCTGTTCTCGGCGACCTTCTCCGATGCGATTCGCGAGTTGGCCGGGAAAATGCTCAATGATCCGCTGAGCATCGAAGTCAGCCCGCGTAACGTTGCCGCCAATACGGTCAAGCAATGGGTGGTCACGGTCGACAAGAAGCGCAAGGCCGAGCTGTTCATCCACTTGCTGCGCAAGAATCGCTGGAAGCAGGTGCTGGTGTTTGCCAAGACCCGTAACGGCGTAGACGCGTTGGTGGAAAAACTCCAGGGCCTGAGCGTGAATGCCGACGGTATCCACGGCGATAAACCACAAGCCACCCGCCAGCGCGCACTGGACCGTTTCAAGGCCAGTGAAGTGCAGATTCTGGTGGCCACCGACGTTGCGGCCCGTGGTCTGGATATCGAAGACTTGCCGCTGGTGGTGAACTTCGACCTGCCGATCGTTGCCGAGGACTACATCCACCGTATCGGTCGTACCGGTCGTGCAGGCGCGACGGGTGAAGCGATTTCACTGGTGTGTGCCGATGAAGTGAATCAGCTGTCGGCCATCGAGATGCTGACGCGTCAGACCTTGACCCGCCATATGGAGCAGGACTTCGAGCCTGAGCACCGTGTGCCGGACACTGACGCCAGCGGCCAGGTGGTCAAGAAACCGAAAAAGCCGAAGAAGCCCAAAGTCTCCGGTGGCGGCAAACGCAACCTCGGCAAGTGGGTGGAAAGCGGTGATGCTTCGGCGCCGGAGCCTTCGGTCAAGCCTGTGCGAAAAGTGCCGGTGTTCAATACCGGGCCGCGTAAGCGTAAGCCTTAAGCCCCCCGACAATGATCGTTCCCACGCGTGGGAACGATCAGCTTCTGTGTTTCAGCCACTCCACCATCCCCAACCCCGCTACTCGCCCACTGGCGAAACACGCGGTCAGTAGATAGCCACCCGTTGGCGCTTCCCAATCGAGCATTTCCCCCGCGCAGAACACGCCAGGCAGCTGCTTGAGCATCAGGTTTTCATTCATTGCCTCGAACATCACGCCACCGGCGCTGCTGATGGCTTCGTCCAATGGGCGGGTGTTGACCAGCGTCAAGGGCAAGGCCTTGATCGCATTGGCCAGTAAAAGTGGGTCAGTGAAGCATTCGGCCGGTGTCAGTTCGCGTAGCAGTGCAGCCTTGACCCCGTCGAGACCGAGCTGGCTGTGCAAGTGTTTGGCCATGGAGCGCGAACCGCGGGGCTTACTGAGCGCCGACTGGATTTTATCCACAGGCCTGCCGGGCAGCAGGTCGAGATGAAGGGTGGCCGAGCCGGTTTGATTGATGGTCTCGCGGATCGGCGCCGACAACGCGTAAATCAAACTGCCTTCGATGCCGGTCGCAGTGATCACGCATTCGCCGAGTCGCGGTACATCATCGTTTAAGCCGATGGCGATATTTTTCAGCGGGGCTCCGGCGAATTTGCTGACCATCAGCTCGCTCCAGGCCTTCACCTCGAAACCACAATTGCTTGGTTGCAGTGGCGCCAGGGCAACTCCGCATTGTTCCAGCGGCAGCATCCAGGCGCCATCCGAACCCAAACGCGACCAACTGCCGCCACCCAGCGCCAATAACAGTGCATCGGCGCTGATCGCCTTTTCACCGTCAGGGCTATCGATACGCAGGCTGCCATCGGCGTTCCAGCCCAGCCAGCGGTGGCGGGTGTGGATAACGACGCCGGCATCACGCAGGCGTTTGAGCCAGGCACGCAGTAGCGGGGCGGCTTTCATATCGGTCGGAAACACACGGCCAGAGCTGCCGATGAAGGTTTCGATACCCAACCCATGAATCCACTGGCACAAGGCTTCAGCGCCGAATTCGCGTAGCAATGGGGCGATGTGCGGAGCGCGCTCGGCATAACGCGCCAGAAATGCCGGGTAGGCTTCGGAATGGGTAATGTTCATGCCGCCGACGCCGGCCAGCAGGAATTTTCGACCTACCGAGGGCATGCCGTCGTACAGATCGACCTTGACCCCGGCCTGGCTCAGTACCTCGGCGGCCATCAGGCCGGCGGGGCCGCCGCCGATGATGGCGACGTGGTGAGGGAGGTTGGCGGAGGGCTGGGTCATGGCGTGAGCTGCGGTTCGGCGGAATAAGCGGCGCATTCTAGCAGGACAACCGAGGTGTACCCATCGCGGGCAAGCCTTGCTCCTACGGAGTGGTGTGTTGCTGGTTAAAAAGTGCTCAACGGCTTGCAGGCTATACGCACTAGGGCCTGTAGGTCCTTTCGCTCAGGTTATCCACAGGCCGTTCCACAGGCATTGTGGGTAAAGCATCCACACCTCAGTGACAACCTGATGACTGCCAGACCCGTTGCGCGCTGTGATGGAGGATGCCGTGGCGTCGCGCCAGGGCCTGGCGGTCCTTGCTGTAGCCGCCGCCGATCACCCCGACCACCGGAATATCGCGCCCCAGGCAATGGCGCAGTACGCTTTCGTCGCGGGCGGCGACGCCTTCATCGGTCAGTTTCAGGTAGCCCAGCGCGTCATCTTTATGCACATCGACACCGGCGTCATACAGCACCAGGTCGGGCTGATAGAGCGGCAGCAGGTAATTCAGCGCGTCATCGACGACTTTCAGGTAATCCTCGTCGCCCATGCCCATGGGCAGCGCAATGTCCCAATCGCTTTTGGCCTTGCGTGCAGGAAAGTTCTTTTCGCAGTGCAGGGAAACCGTCACCGCGTCCGGGGTATGTTCCAGTATGCGTGCGGTCCCATCGCCTTGATGCACGTCGCAATCGAAGATCAGTACCCGACCGACGCGACCGCTTTCCAGCAGGTAATGGCTGATTACTGCCAGGTCATTGAAGATGCAGAAGCCCGCCGGGTGATCGTAATGGGCGTGATGCGTGCCGCCGGCCAGATGGCAGGCCATGCCGTGTTCCAGCGCCTGCTCGGCGGCCAGCAATGAACCGCCGACCGCGCGCACGGTGCGTCGGGCCAGCGCTTCGTTCCACGGCAGGCCGAGCCGCCGCTGGTCCTCGCGGGACAACTCGCCGCTCATATAGCGTTCGATATACACAGGGTCATGGGCGAGGGCGAGAATCTCGGCGGGGCAGATTTCCGGGCGCAATAACTGGTGATCAGCGGTCAGGCCACAGTCCACCAGGTGATCGCGCAGCAGTCGGAACTTGTCCATGGGAAAGCGATGTTCCGCCGGGAACTCGGGGCTGTAGTCTTCGTGGTAAATCAGCGGCAGCGACATGGCGATTTCATGGAGTGAATGAGTGAAGGATCCTACCAGCGATGTAGACTTGTTTGCAGGGGAACGGAGGGGGAACGATGGAGCCGATACTGCAACTCGAGAGCGCGCGGCTGCTGATGCGCCAATGGCGCGATGAGGATTTGCCGGCGTTTGCGGCGATGTGCGCCGACCCACAGGTCATGCGCTACTTTCCGGCGCCCTTGAGCCGCCTGGAAAGTGCGGCATTGATCGGGCGAATCCGTGGGCATTTCGCTGAACATGGTTTCGGTTTGTGGGCGCTGGAGCGCAAGGACACCGGCGCGTTTATAGGTTTTACCGGATTGGCGGTGGTCGGGTTCGAGGCTGCTTTCACCCCGGCGACCGAAATCGGCTGGCGTCTGGCCCGTGAGCATTGGGGGCTGGGTTACGCCAGTGAAGCGGCCTGGACCGCTCTGCGTTGCGGCTTTGACCGTTTGGCGCTGGACGAAATCGTGGCGTTTACCACCGAAGCCAACTTGCCTTCGCAGAAAGTCATGCAAGCCATTGGCATGCATCACGACCCTGCGGCGGATTTCGAGCATCCCAAACTGGCGGTCGATCATCCGCTACGCCGCCATGTGCTGTACCGCATTACCCGCGAACAATGGTTGGAAACCTTGCATGGATAAGCTGGCGGGGATGTTTACAATGGGCTCATGGTTGGCCCTGGCCACTATCTGAATCGACCGCCGCAGCCAAGACTGCGCGGCATTGCTCTGTGTGAGGAGAGTCTGAATGAGCCATGTGTTGGATGATCTGGTCGACTTGCTGACCCTGGAACCGATCGAAGAAAACCTGTTTCGCGGTCGCAGCCAGGACCTGGGTTTTCGTCAGCTGTTCGGCGGACAGGTATTGGGCCAGTCCCTTTCCGCGGCCAGCCAGACGGTCGAAGACGCGCGCCATGTGCATTCGATGCACGGTTATTTCCTGCGTCCGGGCGATGCGGGTATGCCGGTGGTCTATCAGGTGGATCGGGTGCGCGATGGCGGCAGCTTCAGCACTCGCCGCGTGACGGCGATCCAGAAGGGCAACCCGATCTTCACCTGCAGCGCATCGTTCCAGTACGACGAAGAAGGCTTCGAACACCAGACCGCAATGCCGCAAGTGGTCGGCCCGGAAAACCTGCCGTCGGAGCTGGAAATCACCCAGCAACGCGCGCATTTGATTCCCGAGCACATGCGCGAAAAGCTGTTGTGCCCCAAGCCGATCGAAGTCCGCCCGGTCACGGAGAAAGACCCGTACAACCCGCAACCGGCCGACCCGATCAAGTACGTCTGGTTTCGCGCCGACGGTGCGTTGGCCGACTCGCCGGCGCTGCATAAATACCTGTTGGCCTATGCCTCCGATTTCGGTTTGCTGACCACCTCGATGTTGCCGCACGGCAAGTCGGTCTGGCAGAAAGACATGCAAGTCGCCAGTCTCGATCACGCCTTGTGGTTCCACGCCGACCTGCGCGCCGATGACTGGTTGCTGTACGCCATGGACAGCCCATGGGCCGGCAATTCTCGCGGCTTCTCACGCGGCAGTGTGTTCAACCGCGCCGGCAAACTGGTGGCATCGGTGACGCAGGAAGGACTGATTCGTCATCGCAAGGATTGGGCATGAGTCTCTCCGAGGTGCGGCATTGGGTGTTCGACATGGACGGCACGCTGACTGTGGCCGTGCACGATTTCGTGGCGATTCGCCAGGCGCTGGCGATTCCCGCTGAACACGACATCCTCACCCACCTCGCGGCGCTACCGGCTGATGAAGCCGCGACAAAACACGCCTGGTTGCTGGAACATGAACGCGACCTGGCCCTGGGCTCCAAACCGGCACCCGGTGCGGTGGAACTGGTGCGTGAACTGGCAGGGCGCGGCTATCGACTCGGCATTCTCACCCGCAATGCGCGCGAGCTGGCCCATGTCACGCTTGAGGCGATTGGCCTGGCTGACTGCTTTGCGGTGGAGGATGTATTGGGTCGTGATGAAGCACCGCCCAAACCGCATCCGGGTGGCCTGTTGAAACTGGCCAAAGCCTGGGACGTAGCGCCGAGCGAGCTGGTGATGGTCGGCGATTATCGCTTCGACCTGGATTGCGGGCGCGCGGCGGGGGCACGGACGGTGCTGGTAAATATGCCGGAGAATCCATGGCCGGAATTGGCCGACTGGCATGCGCAGGATTGTGTGGCGTTGCGGCAGATGTTGTCGGTTTGAGAGTGCCGTTGTGGCGAGGGAGCTTGCTCCCGTCGTAAACCGGCGAATGGGTTGTACCTGATAATCCGCGGCGACCAGTTTCGGGGTCGCTTTGCCCGAGCGCAGACCGACCCGCGGGAGCAAGCTCCCTTGCCACAGTTGTTCGGCGCTACTGAAACAGGGCCTTCTGCCCCTCGGGCGAAGTGAACATCTTGTCCCCGTTATGCCCGACGCCGGGCACTTCGATCAGATGCTGATTCAACCCTTCGGGATGACGCTGCTGCAGGTAGTCAAAGTAGCGATGTCCACGAACCAGCCGAGACGCGCCCTGCGTCTCGGCAGCGCAGCTTCTGTCGAGTGCCGGATGATGCGGGTTGGTGTCTCGCTGACCGAGCAAATAGGTGATGTTGCGCTGGACGTAGCCTTGCTCCAGTTGCTGCGGCGTTTGCCCGTTGGCGTAGTCCGGCAGTTTCAGCAGCCCGTACTTCCAGTCGTTGAAACCGGGGCAACGCGCGGCATTGAACGGCACCGGCCGCTGCTCATCGAAATACGCATACGAAGACGGGTTGGCGATCACGTAGCGCACGCTGACGCCCGCCGCTTGCAGTGCCGGCTGATCGTGGCCGAGCAGTGCATAACGTTGCACCACTTGTGCGCCACCGGAATGGCCGGCGATGACGACTTCTTTCAGGGTTGGAAACTGCTGGCGATCGCTCAGGCGTTGCAGAATCTTGTCGAGCACCGCATAAGAACTCAGCGGATTCGCTCCGATGGACGGCTCGCCGGCCATCCAGTCATCACCGCGCCAATGCAGCAGACTGTCGGGCAGTTGATGGCGTGCGATGTCGCTTTCATTAAGAAATTGCGGCGCTATCACCAGGGTGGTTGCGCTTTGTCCGGCCTGCTCGGCGGCTCTTTCCGCGCTCTGGCGGTAGGTTTCGGCATTGCGCAAGCGCCCGTGAATCACGATCAGTACACGCTGGATTTGCGGTGACGACTGGCTTATGCCAACCGCCAGTTCGGAGTCGCCCATGTTCAGCCGACCAGGGCTGATGAGCTTGACCGCATGCTCGCTAGCCAGCAGGTTGGCGCTGCCGAATAACAGAGCGAATACCAGCAGCCAGCGCGTGCGCATTTAGAGGCTCTTCGTCGAGAAGGTGTCGCATTGACTGACTTGGCCCTGGGCAAAGCCGGTCTTGAACCAGCGAACCCGTTGCGCCGAGGTACCGTGGGTGAAGGAGTCCGGGACCACGCGGCCCTGACCCTGTTGCTGCAAACGGTCGTCGCCGATGGCATTGGCGGCGTTCAGGGCTTCTTCGACGTCACCCGGCTCCAGCCAGTTCAGGCGTTTTTGCGCGTTGTTGGCCCAGACACCCGCCAGGCAATCGGCTTGCAATTCCTGACGCACCAGCAGACCGCCGTCACCTTCCATGCGCAGACCTTTTTGACGTGCGGCCTGGATCTTGGCGGATACACCGAGCAAGGTTTGCACGTGATGGCCGACTTCGTGAGCAATCACGTAAGCCTGGGCGAAATCGCCGGCGGCACCGAAGCGTTGAGACATTTCCTTGAAGAAACTCATGTCCAGATACACCCGTTGATCTGCCGGGCAGTAGAACGGACCGGTCGCCGAGGAGGCACCACCACAGCCGGAATTCACTCGGCCACTGAACAGCAGCAGCTTCGGCGCCGTGTATTGGCGACCGGCTTGCTGGAAAATCTGGCCCCAGGTGTCTTCGGTGTCGCCGAGGATCCGCGCGACAAACTCGGCCTGTTGATCATTGGCTGGCGGCGCCTTGCGGGTTTGCACGGTTTGCGTGGTAGCCGGGGCTGACTGTTGGTTCATCTGTCCGGCCAACTGCCCGAGAATCTGCATCGGGTCCTGGCCCGTGATCCAGCCGATGCCGACGATCAGCACGATGGCCGTCAGGCTCAGTCCCTTGCCACCGCCAAAGCGCATCCCGCCGCCGTCACCAGCACCGCCAGCATCCTCACCGCGTGCATCGACCACGTTGTCGCTGCGGCGGCCTTTTTTCCATAGCATGTGGGAATCCTCTGTTTACGCGTGGTGATGAGTGTTGCTGGTGGCTGGGATGGGCGCCAGGTTGATGGTCAGACTATGCCGAATAAAAGGCAGTATGGCATTCACCTGCAAAAACGCTGGCGGCAGACCAGCTTCGGCGAACGTCTCAGGCATCACGCTGGCTGTTTGGTTCCCTCGCCGGTAGTCGTTGAGCGCGGCAGCGTGCTCTCCCGTTCGTACGCGGTTACGCCAGCGATATGTCGCGCGGCTATGTAGCCGAAGGTCAAGGCCGGACCAAGATTGATCCCGCCGGCAGGGTAGTGGCCGCCCATGATGCTGGCCATATCGGTGCCCGCGGCGTAGAGCCCGTGGATGGCTTGCCCATCGCCGTCGAGTACTTGCGCGTGTTGATTGACCTTCAGCCCGGCGAATGTGCCGAAGCAGCCAGGCTGAACCTTGACGGCGTAGAAGGGGCCTTTGTCGATCGGCGCGACGCAGGGGTTGGGTTGCTGGAGTGGATCGCCTTGCTTGCGGTTGTAAGGTGTGGAGCCACGACCGAACAGCGGGTCTTCACCTTTTCGCGCATGCTGGTTGTAGTGCGACACGGTGGTTTCCAGCGCGCTGGCGTCGATGCCACAGGCCAGGGCCAGTTCTTCAATCGTGTTGCCGGTTTTCAAGTAGCCGCTGCGAATGAACGGTGTGACGGGTAACGGGAAGGGTCGGGAAATTCCCAGGCCGTAACGACGTTGAAAGTGATGGCTGCAAATCAGCCAGGAGGCGACTTCTTCATCGGCCGGGGCGGCGGCGACCATTGCCGTGACGTAATCGTAGTAGCCGTTGGCTTCGTTGACGAAGCGCTGGCCGTTACGCAGTACGCCGATGATTCCCGGTTTGCCACGCTCGATGATGTGCGGGAAGTGACCGACGCTGCCGTCCTTGTAGGGCACCTGAGAAACCGGTGCCCAGGCCACCGGTGATTCGAGGTCGGTCTTTATCTGGCCGCCGACGCTTTCGCCCAGCCGCAGGCCGTCGCCCGAGGCACCGAGCGGTGGCAGCGCCAGATGCTCAACGCCAGTGGGCGTGCGTGGGAACAGTGTCTTGCGCCGTTCGATGTCGTTGGGAAAACCACCGGCCGCCAGCACCACGGCTTGGCGTGCGCGGATCTGGATAACGCCTTTGGCGCTGTGGATAACCGCGCCGCTGACCCGGTTGCCGTCACGCAGCAGCCCGGTGACAGGCGCTGACTCCCAGAGCAGAACGCCGAGGTCTTCAGCCGATTTTGCCAAACGCGCCACCAGCGCCACGCCATTCACCAGTTGCATCGCGCGACCGTGTAGCGCGAGGTCGAGCAGGTGTCGGCTGAAACGCCGGGTCACGTGCCAGAACGCGGACCAAGAACGGGTCAGATTGAGGAACGCCGACAGATCGGTGCCGGCCATGATCGGCATGCCCATGAACGAGGTTTCACGCATCGTTGTTCGCAGCCGCTTGAGCAACGTGCCGACCTTGCGTGCGTCGTAAGGCGCGGCGATCACCGAGCGTCCGCCGGTTCCGGCGCCCGGTGTGTCGCCGTGAATATCGGCGATGCCGTTGCCGTCGGCAAATTGCAGCGAGGTGTGCTCCTCAAAGAACGCGACCATGCGCGGGCCGGCTTCGAGGAAAGCGTCGATCAGCGCCGGTTGGTAGCGTTCGCCAAGTTCGTGTTTGAGGTAGGTGCGCGGCAGGTCGACGTCTTCAATGATGCCGGCGCGCCGGGCCAGCGGATTGCACGGCACCCACGCCCAGCCACCGGACCAGGCCGTGGCGCCGCCGAACACCGGTTCTTTTTCCACGACGATCACCTTGAGCCCGTGCCAGGCCGCGGTGACGGCGGCGGACAAACCCGCCGCACCGGAGCCGACAATCAGCACATCGCAGTCGACTGCAGGGGGAAAAGTGGATTTGGCAGGCATGCTGGCTGACTCCGACGATCTTGTTATTTTGGAATTTAATTCCAAAAAATATACGGAGCCGGTTTGAAAACGACAAGACCGTCCCGGCGCAAAGCGCTATTTTCGGGCGGTTATCGGACACTGCAGTTCCACATTTCGCATTCACCCGGTTGTCTTCTAGAATCGGCCAAATTTCGTCTGGAATCGCACCATGGCCGGCAGTCAAATCGAACGTGTCTTCAGTGTTCTGGAAAGTCTTACCAGTGATCCGCGAGGCCTGCCGATGCAGGTGCTGGCCGAGCAACTGGAGATCCCGAAAAGTGCGACGCACCGCTTGCTCGCCGAGCTGGTCCGCCTGGGTTACGTGCGGCAGAATCCGGACAACTTGCGTTATCACCTGTCGACCAAACTGGTTGCCATGGGCTTTCGTTACCTGTCGAGCAGCGGCGCGGATATCGTCCAGCCGGTGCTTGATCGGTTGGCCCAGGAAACCGGCGAGCTGGTGCGATTGGGCGTGATCGAGGGCGAGCGTCAGACCTGGATCGCCAAGTCTCAGGGCGCGCGTTCCGGTTTGCGCTATGACCCGGACATGGGCCGCGATGCACCGTTGTTCTACACCGCGTCAGGGCACGCGTGGCTGGCCAGCCTCAGTGATGCCGAGGCTTTGTCACTGGTGGAACGGCAAGCGGCGGATATGCCGCTGGAGTTGGGACCGAATGCACCGCGCTCCAACATCGAACTGCTCGAGCGCCTGCGCCTGGCCCGCGAACATGGCTATGCCTGGGTTCAGGAGAGCTCGGCGGTCGGCACCTCGGCAATCGCCGCAGTGGTGCGCCATCCGGTGGATGGGCGGGTGGTAGGCGTGCTCAGTGTCGCCGGGCCGAGTGCGCGGTTACCCGAGTCACGACTGCATGAACTGGCGCCGTTGTTGCTGCAGTTTGCCCAGGAGCTGTCGGCGGCGAGTCAGGCCTCGGAGCTGTTCAACTGATCGCCATATCCCCATATCCCCCTGTAGGAGCAAAGCTTGCTCGCGATGCAGACACTGCGGTGTTTCAGGAAGACCGCGTCATCGTTTATCGCGAGCAAACGGAACGCCGCCCGGCTGCTCCTACAGAAGCTGTGCGCTGTTCGAACACTATTGGCGTTTCCTTGTGTGAGAAATTGGAATTGAGTTCTAGATTATTGGAATTCGATGTCCTGACAATAATCACAAGAGGATTGCACTGTGAGTTCGCCACTTCGCATTGCGCTGATTGGCGCCGGCAATATGGGCCAGCAGCATTACCAGCATCTCAAGACCCTGAATGAGGCGACCTTGTGCGCAGTGGCCGATCCTGGTCCGCAAGCCGCCGGGATCGCGGCCGAGTGGGGCGTGCCGTATTTCGCCGATCACCGGGCACTGCTGGAACAGCTCAAGCCTGACGCTGTTATCGTTGCCAACCCGAACAACCTGCACGTGAGTACGGCGCTCGATTGCCTGGCCGCAGGCGTGCCGGTGCTGCTGGAGAAACCGGTGGGCGTCCACCTGGATGAAGTGCGCGAACTGGTGGCCGCGTCGACAGCCACTGGCGTGCCGGTTCTGGTCGGTCATCATCGTCGGCATAATCCGCTGATCGCCCGCGCCCATGAGCTGGTGCGCAGCGGGGCACTGGGGCAGCTGACAATAGTCACCGCGCTCTGGCAGGTGCGCAAACCCGACTGTTATTTCGAGATTCCCTGGCGCCGCGAGACCGGTGCCGGGATGTTGCTGACCAACCTGATTCACGACCTCGATCTGCTACGCCACTTGTGCGGTGAAGTGCGCCAGGTACAGGCCATCACCAGCAATGCGGTGCGCAGGTTTGCCAATGAAGATTGCGCGGCGGTACTGCTGCAATTCGACAACGGTGCGCTGGGCAGTCTGACCGGCTCCGACGCGGTGGCGGCGCCCTGGAGCTGGGAGCTGGACTCGGGAGAAAACCCGGTTTACCCACGCCAGTTCGACCAACCGTGCTACCTGCTGGCCGGGACCGCTGGCGCACTGAGTATTCCGCAACTCAAGCGCTGGCATTACGCCGAAGCGGACGCCGGTTGGCATCAACCCTTGCAGGCCGTTCAAGAATGTTTCAACGCGGATGAAGCACTGCGCCTGCAATTGCAGCATTTCGTGAAGGTGGCCCGAGGTGAGGCGAAGCCGCTGGTGAGCGTCGCTGACGCGGCCCGAACGCTGGCGCTGATCGAAGCCATACGCGAGGCCGCTGCCAGCGGTCGCGCCTGTGTTCCGGCACGGATCGAGGAATGAACATGAGCGAGCGTATTTTCTCCCTGGCCAGCCTGACCGTTCTTGAATTGTCGCCGCCGGAGATGGTCGAGGTGGCGGCGCGTGCAGGGTATAGCCATGTCGGGCTGCGACTGGTCCCGGCCACCCCCGAGGAGCATCATTTCCCGCTGATGGCCGATGCACAGTTGTGGCAACAGACGCGGGCGCGGCTGCGTGACACCGGCATTCAAGTGCTGGATGTCGAAATTCTGCGACTGAAAGCCGAAACCCGGGTGGCGGATTTCGAGGCGGTCCTGGCGGCCGGCGCAGAGCTCGGTGCCAGTGAATTACTGGTAGCCGGTAATGATCCTGACGAGCAGCGGCTCACCGAGAATTTTGCCGCACTCTGCGATCTGGCGGCGGGTTACGGTTTGCACACTCATCTGGAGTTCATGCCCTGGACCGATGCGCGCAACCTTGAGCAGGCCGTGCGTATTGTTGAAAACGCTGATCACCAATACGGTGGCGTGCTGGTGGATGCATTCCATTTCGACCGCTCGGCTTCACGTCTGGAAGATCTGGCCAGGGTCGCGCCGTCACGCCTGCGTTATGCACAGCTGTGCGATGTGGCAGGACCCAGGCCTGCAGACATGCAGGAGATTTTGCGTCAGGCACGCAACGAGCGGCGTTTCCCTGGCGAAGGGGATTGCGACCTGCTTGGGTTATTGAGGTGTTTGCCGGTTAATCTGCCATTGAGCCTGGAGGTGCCGGCCGTGCAGTTGCAACGGCAGGGCGTGAGTGCCTTGCAGCGGGCGCAGATGGCGTTGGATAAGACGCGTGCGTTGTTGGCGCTTGTTTGACCGGTGCTGCGCACCTTCGCGGGCAAGCCTTGCTCCTACAGGTTTTCGTTGACCTGTAGGAGCAAGGCTTGCCCGCGATGCTTTTCAGGTCCTTCAACTTTCGGGATTTCCCATGACTGTATCGAGCACTCCGCTTTCCGGTATCAATCAACCCTTCAAAGGCATCCTGCTGATCGTTGTCGCGACCTTCCTGTTTTCCACTCACGACGCTTTGTCCAAATACCTGTCGGGTTTCTATCCGGTGATCATGGTGGTGTGGGCGCGGTATCTGGTTCACACGTTGCTGATGGCCGGGATTTTTCTGCCGCAATCGGGCTTGCGTGTCCTGCGCACCAAGCGCCCGTTGCTGCAATTGCTGCGGGCATTGTGCTTGCTCGGGACCAGCCTGTTGTTCACCACGGGCTTGTTGTTCATTCCTTTGGCGGAAGCCACGGCGGTCAACTTTCTCGCGCCGGTGTTGGTGACTGCGTTGTCGGTGCCCTTGCTCGGTGAGCGGGTGACGCGCGGGCAATGGCTGGCGGTGATTTGCGGGTTTATCGGCGTGTTGATCATCGTCCATCCGGGCGGTGATTTGTTCACTCCAGCGGTGTTGCTGCCGTTTTGCTCGGCGTTGTTCTTCTGCTTTTACCAACTGTTGACGCGCAAACTCAGCGAGATCGACAGCCCGACCACCAGCAACTTCTTTGCCGGGTTATGCAACACCCTGGTCATGAGCGCACTGGTGCCGATGTTCTGGCAAGTGCCAAGTTTGACTCATGGCCTGCTGATGCTGGCGCTGGGTAGCTGCGGGATGACCGCGCATCTGCTGCTGACTCAGGCATTCCGGCATGCGGCGCCAGCACTGCTGGCGCCCTTTGGTTACTGTCAGATCGTGTTTGCCGGATTGCTCGGCTGGCTGTTGTTTTCCCACACGCCAAGCCTGACCACGGTCATTGGCATTGCGATCATTTGCCTCAGCGGGCTGGCGGCGGCGTGGCAACAGCGCAGAAGCTGATTGCGCTCAAAACCTGAAACGCACGACCAGGTTCTGCAAACCGGCCGCCAGTTGTGACAACTCCCGACTGGTGGCGCTGGTCTGGGTCGACGCATCGGCGCTTGCCAGCGACAGGTCGCGGATGTTCAGCAGGTTGCGATCGACCTCCCGGGCCACTTGTGCCTGTTCTTCCGAGGCGCTGGCGATCACCAGGTTGCGCTCGTGGATCTGCTCCATGGCGCAGGTGATTTGCGTCAGGGCCACGCCGGCCTGTTCGGCGATCGACAAGGTCTGGGCCACGCGCTGGCTGTTGCCGTGCATCGACAGCACCACACTGTCGGTGTCGCCCTGAACCCGGGCGATCATCTGCTCGATTTCCCGGGTCGACTGCTGGGTGCGATGGGCCAGGGCTCGCACTTCATCGGCAACCACGGCAAAACCGCGCCCGGCTTCCCCGGCTCTTGCGGCTTCGATGGCGGCGTTGAGGGCCAGCAGGTTGGTCTGTTCGGCAATGGCGCGGATGACATCCAGTACTTTGCCGATTTCCCGAGATTGTTCGGCCAGGGTCTGAACCTGTTGCAGCGCGGTGCCGACTTCGGCACTCATGGCCTGGATCGAATCGAGCGTCTCGATCACTCGCGCCTGACCTTGAGTGGCCTCTATCGTCGACTGGCGCGTGGTGTCTGAGGTCGAGACCGCGTTGCGTGCCACTTCTTCGACGGCGACGGTCATTTCATTGACCGCCGTGGCGGCCTGCTCGATTTCGTTGTGCTGCTGTTGCAAGCGATTGGAGTCCAGCCCGGTGTTCTGGCTCATCTGCTGCGCCGCACCGTTCAGTTGGTTAGACGTATCGCTGATCAACTGCAGGGTATCGCGCAGGCTGTTCTGCATGCTGGCCAGGGCCCTGAGCAGACGGGCGGTTTCATCGGGCCCCTGGCTCTGGATCGGCGCACTCAGGTCACCGTCAGCGACCTGCTCGGCCACACGCACAGCCTGGCGGATGGGCATGACGATGCTGCGGATCAGCAGCCAGGCCAGGCATGAGGTCAGCAGGGCAACAGCGATCAGTGCGCCGATCACGGTCATTTTTACCTGGGCGTAAAGCCCGTCGGCATGGCTGGCCGATTGGCTGACTTCGCTGGCGGTGAGGTTCATCAGCTCGGTGAATTGATCGCCGGTCTGGGTCGAGTAATCCTGGATTTTTCCGTTGAGCAGCGCGCTCATGTCCTCGCTGCGGTTTTGCCGGGACAGTTCTTCGTATTGATCCAGCGCCTGTCGGTAGCTCTTTACAGTGCTGACAAAGGTTTCGTACTGCACGCGGTTGTAGTCGTCGACCAGGGGCGCGAACCTGGTCAGCGTTTGCTCAAGCCAGCCTTCCACCTGGTGCAGGCGAGCGATAGTGGCATCGAGTACTTTGGGCTCGCGGTTGAGCGCCATGCGCAGGCTGAGCACGCGAATGCTCAGAATGTAGTCGCGGATTTCCCCCAGGTAGCGTGTGCTGGGCAGGGAAACGTTTTCGGTGTGCTGGCCGGTGGAGCGTACTTCGGCCACCTGCTTGAGGGCAAACAGTCCTTGCAACAACACCAGCAGGGCGATTAGGCCGAAGCTGATCAGCGCACGTTTGGCGATGCTCAGGTTACCCAGAGACATGGTATGAGCTCCGTGGACGGAAAAAAGAGGGACGAAATCGGCAGCCGTGCGAACAAAAAAACGCAGGCCTGAAACCAGGCCTGCGAAAGAGGAAGCGTCAGTCTTCGAGGTTCGGAATCTTGCGCGGTGCCATGAAGTACAGCCAGATCAGCGCAATGAAGTACATCGCCGGAATCATGGTGAACAGCACGGTGTAGTTGTTATTGGTGATGGTCAGGATGTGCCCGACCAGTTGGGTCATGAACATCCCGCCAATGGCGGCGCACATGCCGCCGAAACCGAACACCGTGCTCATCATGTGCTTGGGCGTGTAGTCCATCACCAGGCTCCAGATGTTCGCAGTCCAGGCCTGGTGCGCGCCGATGGCCAGCGAGATGGCAAACACTGCGACCCACAGGTTGCTGGAGCCGGCGGCCATGATCACGCCGATGATGCAGCAGGCGAACAGCAGCATCGACATCAACCGGGCTTTGATCGGGTTGACCCCGCGGCCGATCAGGAACGAGGACAGAATGCCACCGCCGACACTGCCGAAGTCGGCCGTCATATAGATGATGATCAGCGGAATACCCATTTGGGTCACGTTGATACCCAGGTTGTATTGCTGATTGAGGAACGGCGGCAGCCAGTACAGGTAGAACCAGAACACCGGCGCGGTCATCGAGTAGGCGAGGGCAAAGGCCCATGTGCCACGCATCCGCAGGATCCGCGAGAACGGTACGCGTGCCTGTTCCGGTTCGGCTTCGTTCTGGATGTAGTCCAGTTCCGATTGCTTCACCGACGGGTGATCTTCCGGGTTGAAGTACTTCAAGCCCCAGAACACCAGCCAGATCCCGCCCAGTGCCGACATGCACAGGAACGCGGCTTGCCAGCCCCAGACATGGAGGATCAGCGGCAGCAGCATCGGCGTGAACATCGCGCCGACGTTGGTCCCGGCATTGAAGATGCCAGTGGCCACGGCACGCTCACCGGCAGGGAACCACAGCCGGGTGGTCTTCACGCAGGCCGGGTAGTTGGCAGCTTCGGTCAGCCCGAGAATAAAGCGGCAGACCATAAAGCCCAGGGCCGAAGTCGCCAGGCCATGGGCACCGGTCGCCAGGCTCCAGAGCAACACCGCGCAGAAGAACACGCGCTTCACGCCGATCCGGTCGATCAGTCGGCCTTGCAGCACGAAGCCGACGGCGTAACCGACCTGGAACCAGAAGTTGATGTTGGCGTAGTCCATCGCCGTCCAGCTCATTTCCTTGGCCAGGATCGGCTGCATGACGCCCAGTGCGGCGCGGTCGATGTAGTTCAGGGTGGTGGCGAAAAACACCAGCGCCAGCATGCCCCAGCGGGTTTTGCCGACCGCCATGGCGCCACGAATTTTGTCGCCGATGCCGCCGGTCGCGACGCCCAGGCCTGAGGCCATGCGGGCGCTTTCTGTGTGAGAGCTCTGAGAAGGAATCATCTGTGCCATCCGTTCAATGACTGACAAGCAAGGCTCGTCGGGACTTCATGGGCGCGTGATCAATCGTCGGGGTGCGCAGATGCGCAGGGTGAAAACAATGATTGATCGGCTGAGTGTTTGTGTTGGCTCAGTGTTGGCTGAGGCAACCAAAGCGCGTGTTCAGCATGCGGGCCAGGTTCGGTCGCAGGCGCCAGAAAGGTTCGAAGGCGGTTGGCGGTTGGGCGCCAGGCACGGGGAGTGAAGGAGAGAGCAACGGAGCAAGGCGTTGAATGCAAGCATGAGCGTGTACCCGATTTTTGAATTTTTTATGGTGTGTTCTGGGTCGTTGGTCACTTCGACCGGTGGTTCATGACCGGAATCGATGTGCTGCCGATGGTGCGCAGTGAGCGAAAAATCGTCAATTCGCCAACCGCCATTGTGTTCGATAATCGCACAGTAAACTAACCGGTTGGTACACTTTGAATTGCTCAATGAACAGGCGAGCTCAATAATTCCCCCGAACAAAATCAACAAGATCAACCCATCCCACCGGGAGTCGAAACATGCAGCGTTCCATTGCCACCGTTTCCTTGAGCGGTACCCTGCCGGAAAAACTCGAAGCCATTGCCGCCGCGGGTTTCGATGGGGTGGAGATTTTCGAGAACGACCTGCTGTACTACGACGGCAGCCCGCGTGAAATCAAACAGATGTGCGCTGACCTGGGCATCGCCATCACCCTGTTTCAGCCCTTCCGTGATTTCGAAGGCTGCCGCCGCGACCGCTTGCCGCGCAACCTTGAGCGCGCCGAGCGCAAGTTCGACCTGATGCAGGAGCTGGGCACCGACCTGGTGCTGGTGTGCAGCAACGCTTCGGCCGACAGCGTTGGCGATGAGCAGATTCTGGTCGACGACCTGCGACTGCTGGCCGAGCGCGCCGGGGCTCGTGGCTTGCGGATCGGTTATGAAGCGCTGGCCTGGGGCCAGCATGTGAACACGTATCAACAGGTCTGGAACATTGTCCGCCAGGCGGACCATCCGAATCTGGGCGTGTTGCTGGACAGTTTTCATACCTTGTCGCTCAAGGGTGATCCACGGGCTATCGCGGATATTCCCGGCGAGAAGATTTTCTTTGTGCAAATGGCCGACGCACCGATCCTGGCGATGGACGTGCTGGAGTGGAGCCGACATTTTCGTTGCTTCCCCGGACAGGGCGAATTCGACTTGCCAGGTTTTCTCGCGCCGATTATCCAGAGTGGTTACACCGGGCCGCTGTCACTGGAAGTTTTCAACGACGGATTCCGCGCCGCGCCACCACGCGCCAATGCCGCCGATGGTCTGCGCTCCTTGCTGTATCTGGAAGAGAAGACCCGAGCGCGTTTGCAGCAACAAGCGACGCCCACACCGAACCTCGACATTTTGTTTGCCACGCCGCCGGCCAGTGAGTACGACGGTATCGAGTTTCTCGAGTTCGCGGTGGACGAAAGTCTTGGAGCCAAACTCTCGAATTGGCTGGAGCGACTGGGTTTCGTCAAGGCCGGTGAGCACCGCTCCAAGAACGTCACGCTGCTGCGCCAGGGCGATATCAATCTGATTCTCAACTCTGAACCCTATTCGTTTGCCCACAGCTTTTTCGAAGCGCACGGGCCGTCATTGTGCGCGACCGCAGTGCGGGTCAAGGACAGTGCCAGTGCGCTGGCCCGGGCGGTGGCGTACAAAGGGCAACCCTATCGCGGGCTGGTCGGCCCCAATGAGCTGGAACTGGCGGCGGTGCGTGCGCCGGATGGCAGCCTGATTTATCTGGTGGATGAGCACGCCGATGTCTACGGCACCGACTTCCGGCTGCATCCGACGGCAGCCACCGCTGGTGGACTGAAAAGGATCGACCACATGGCGATGGCGCTGCCGGCGGACAGCCTCGACAGTTGGGTGCTGTTCTACAAGAGCCTGCTGGATTTCGAGGCCGACGATGAAGTGGTGTTGCCTGACCCTTACGGCCTGGTGAAAAGCCGCGCGCTGCGCAGCCGATGCAGTTCGATCCGTTTGCCGCTGAACATTTCCGAAAACCGCAACACCGCCATCTCTCACGCCTTGTCCAGTTATCGTGGCTCCGGTGTGCACCACATTGCCTTTGACTGCGACGATATGTTCGCTGAAGTCAGTCGCGCCAAAGAGGCCGGCGTACCGCTGCTGGACATCCCGCTCAATTATTACGATGACCTCGCTGCACGCTTTGATTTCGATGACGAGTTCCTCAGCAAACTTGCCTATTACAACGTGCTGTATGACCGCGACGCTCAGGGCGGTGAGCTGTTTCATGTGTACACCGAGCCGTTTGAAGGGCGCTTCTTCTTTGAAATCATCCAGCGCAAAAACGGCTATGCCGGATATGGTGCGGCCAACGTCGCGGTGCGCCTGGCGGCGATGGCGAAATCACGCAGCGGAGGTGTGCGTCACGCCAAGTTGTAGGAAATTGGTAAACGCAGGGGTAAACGGTCGTGGCGAAGCTTCCTTCACTGCAGCGTGCGGCCCATAATCGCCAGCTGTGCAGTGAAGGCCATGAGCCCGGAATGAGAATGACCACAGAACTCACCGTCGCGCCCGACGAAACCTTGATCGAGCCGCGCAAGAGTCGCAAGAACAACCCGGAAAAGACCCGCGAGAACATTCTTCAAGAAGCCATTGTCGAGTTCGTTCAGCAGGGCCTGTCCGGTGCTCGTGTCGATGCTATCGCCGAACGCATCCACACCTCGAAACGGATGATCTATTACTACTTCGGAAGTAAGGAGCAGCTCTACGTCGAAGTGCTGGAGAAGCTTTACGGCGATATCCGCAGCACTGAAAGTCGCTTGCACCTGGCTGAGCTGGAACCGCGTGAGGCGATCCGGCGTTTGGTGGAATTCACCTTCGATCACCATGACCGCAACGTCGACTTTGTGCGCATCGTCAGCATCGAGAACATCCACAACGCCGAGTACGTGAAGCAGTCCGAAGCGATCAAGGCGATGAACAATACGATCCTCGATTCACTGGGCGTGATTCTGCGTCGCGGTGCCGAAGAGGGTGTATTCCGCAGCGGGCTGGATCCGCTGGACGTGCATTTACTGATCAGTTCGTTCTGTTTTTACCGGGTGTCGAACCGTCATACCTTTGGTGAGATTTTCCAGATCGACTTGCCGGATGAAGCGATCAAGCAACGTCATCGCCAGATGATCTGCGAGTCAGTACTGCGTTATTTGCAGGCCTGAAGCTCAAGCCAGCAGATTGATGATCGTTCCCATGCGTGGGAACGAACATCAAGAAGACCGTGGTCGTTAACCATTCATGCTTTGAAAATGCGCGAGCATTCGCTGTGCATCCGGCGCCACGCCGCTGAACAACTCAAAGGCCTTTACTGCCTGAAACACCGCCATGTTGCCGCCATCCAGAGTACGGCAACCCAAGGCACGGGCGTTGCGCAGCAGTTCAGTTTCCAGTGGAAAGTAAACGATCTCCGCGACCCACAATTCAGCCCGTAGCAACTCCACCGGCACTGGCATGCCGGGCAATTTGGCCATGCCCATCGGCGTGGTATTCACCAGTCCATCGGCCTGCGCCAACGCACTTGGCAGATCGCTGCCGGCACAGGCCCGGCCGCTGCCGAAATGCTGATTGAGATTATTCGCAAGGCTTTGCGCACGACTGACGTCCACGTCGAAAATACTCAATTGCTGCACGCCTTCGCTCAACAGCGCGTGGGCCACCGCAGCCCCCGCACCACCAGCGCCCATTTGGACGACGCGCTCGCGGGCAGCATCCTTCAAGCCCCGACGAAAACCTTCGGCGAAACCGAGGCAGTCGGTGTTGTGCCCAATGCGTTTCCCGTCCTTGAGCACCACGGTGTTGACGGCACCAATACCTCGGGCTTCAGGCGAGAGTTCGTCGAGCAGCGGGATGATCGCCTGCTTGCACGGAAAGGTGATGTTCAGACCCGTAAAGTTCATCCGTTCCGCTGACATCAGCAGGTCGGGGAGCGCACCGCTGTCGAGTTTCAGTTGATCGAGGTCGATCAACCGATAAAGGTAGCGCAGGCCTTGGGCATCACCCTCGCGCTCATGCAGCGCCGGGGTTCGAGACGCCTGGATACCGGCGCCGATGAGTCCTGCGAGTACCGTGTTGTTCTGCGACATGTGACTTATCCCTTCAAGCGTTGACTGAAATGCTCCAGCGCCAGGCGATAGCCGTGGCTGCCGAATCCGCACAGGACAGCGGTGGCGATGGCCGACACGAACGAGTGGTGACGGAACGGTTCGCGAGCATGCACATTGGACAGGTGTACTTCGATCACCGGTAACTCGCTGGCGATCAGCGCGTCGCGGATCGCTACCGAAGTGTGCGTCCAGGCCGCCGGGTTGATCACGATTCCGGCACAACGACCGCGTGCCGAGTGAATCCAGTCGAGCAATTCGCCCTCGTGGTTGGTCTGGCGAAACTCCACCGCCAGGCCGAATTCTTCGCCAGCGCGACCGCACAAGGCCGAGATGTCGGCCAGGGTTTCGTGGCCATACGTCGCCGGCTCACGGCTGCCGAGCAGGTTCAGGTTCGGGCCGTTGAGCACCAGAACGATAGGGGACATCAGGGCGTTCTCCATTGTTATTGTGGGCGTGGGTCAAAGGTGACCCGCCTGTGGAGATAAATTGTACCAGCTGGTTAATTTGGTCAATTGAAGCTGAGCGGCAAGTCGCGTAAGACGACAATAAGTGTTCGATGATCGGACAGTCGCTGTCGTCAGTGTGATCGCCGCCATGCGGTGCTTTAATTGACCTTGAAGGAAGCCCGAGGCAGAACGCTACCCACTCAAGGATGATTGTGAACACCGATCCCACGCCCCACCAGTCCACCCGCAACGCCCAACTGGTCATCGCTGCGCGACTGGTCTCGGACTTCGGTGCGTTTCTCAATATGGTGGCGCTGGCCACTTACGTTTATATGCTCGGCAACAGCGCCATGAGCGTCGGGATCTTTCTCGCCAGCCGCGTGGCCGGTGGGGTTTTTGCCAGTTTGATCGGCACGATGTTTTATCGCCGTTGGGGCGGACGCTTACCGTTGATAGCCTTCGACCTGCTGCGTGCCGGGCTGTTAGGCCTGTTGCTGGTATTACCGGTGTCGCAGCAAGTGCTGTTATTACCGGTGATCGCTTTCGGTCTGGGGCTCGGTAACTCGATGTTTGCCATCGGCCTCAACAGTCAATTGCCGCACATGATCGCCGGGGAGCAACTGCTCAAGACCAATGCCTGGATCACTTCGGCTTCGTCCGCAGCGATGGTTGGAGGGAGTCTGGTGTCGGGGCTGTTGGTGGCTGGTTTCGGCTTCGAAACGGTGTTTGCACTGAACGTCGTCACTTATCTGTTGGCGGCACTATTCATTGTGCCGTTACGGCTCTCCAAACCGGCACCGAATGCCGAGCCAACCCACAAACGGGACGAATGGAGCGCGCTACGCCAAGGCTTGTGCAGCTCGCCGGTCATCGCTGCGATGCTCGCGTTGGCGATGGCCGACACCCTCGGCAGTGCCGCGCACAATGTGGGTTTCCCGATTATTTCCAAACTGCTGACACCCGAGTCGGCCAGCACCACGCTGGGCTTGATGCTGGCGGTGTGGGCGTGTGGCAAGTTGATCGGAGCACGGGTGGCCAGCCGCTTGCCAGGCTCGGAAAACTCAAACCTGGAGCGGCGGTTCTTTTTCGGCGTGTTGTTGATGTCCAGCGGCTTCATCCTGATGTTCCAGCAACAGAGCCTCTATGGCTTGCTGCTGTTTGCATTGCCGGCGGGCCTGGGGGATGGCTTTTCCGAGGTCGGGCTGATGTCGCGCTTGCAGCGTGAACCGGACAGCCTGCGCCTGCCGATTTTCAGCGTTCTGACCTTGCTGCAAATGACCGGGTTCGGCGTCGGCATGTTGATCGCCGCGCCGTTCTACAACGTGTGGGCACCCGGCGCGGTGGTGCTGCTGTTTCACGGGATCCCCCTCAGCACCTTGCTGGTACTGAGGGTGTTGGCGATCAGGGGCGAGCGGGCTCGGCGCAGCAGCCCGACGCCAGTTCCTTGAGAATCGGGCAGTCCGGGCGGTGATCGCCCTGACAATGCTCCACCAGATCCTGCAAGGTGTCGCGCAACTGGCCGAGTTCGCGGATTTTCTGGTTCAGCTCGTCGATGTGCTGACGGGCCAGTGCCTTGACGTCAGCGCTGGCTCGTTGGCGATCCTGCCAGAGGGTCAGCAGTTTGCCGACCTCTTCCAGGGAAAACCCGAGATCGCGTGAACGCTTGATGAACGCCAGGCTGTGCAGGTCGTCGTCGCCATAGATGCGGTAGCCGCTGTCAGTGCGATGCGCTGCCTTGAGCAGGCCGATCGACTCGTAATAGCGAATCATCTTGGCGCTAAGGCCGCTGTGTCTGGCCGCTTGACCGATGTTCATTCAACGTCCTCCAGGTCTTTCGGTTTCCAGGTCTTGAGCAGTAAAGCATTGCTTACCACGCTGACGCTGGACAAGGCCATCGCCGCACCGGCGATCACCGGGTTGAGCAAGCCGAAGGCTGCCAGCGGAATGCCGATCAGGTTGTAGACGAAAGCCCAGAACAGATTCTGGCGGATCTTCGCGTAGGTCTTGCGGCTGATCTCCAGCGCTGCTGGTACCAGGCGAGGATCGCCGCGCATCAAGGTGATCCCGGCTGCGTGCATCGCCACGTCGGTGCCGCCGCCCATGGCAATGCCGATATCCGCCGCTGCCAGCGCCGGAGCGTCGTTGATGCCGTCGCCGACCATCGCCACGACGCCGGTTTTTTTCAGCTCAGTGACGGTTGAGGCTTTTTCGGCCGGCAGCACTTCGGCGTGAACGTTACTGATGCCCAGTGCTTGTGCAACCACTCGGGCGCTGCCACGGTTGTCACCCGTCAGCAGGTGACTGCCGATGTGTTGCGTGTTCAATTCCTCAATCGCTTGCAGCGCGCCAGGCTTGAGGGTGTCGCCAAAGGCGAACAGGCCGAGCACCCGCGGCTTGGGGCTTTGCTCGATCAGCCATGACAAGGTTCGACCCTCGGCTTCCCAGGCGTTGGCGGAGTCGCTCAAGAGACCGGCGCTCAAGCCGCTTTCTTCCAGCATACGGCGATTACCCAGCGCCAATTGGCGACCGTCCAGCGCGCCGGCAATGCCACGACCGGTCAGTGATTGGCTGGCGCTGACATCGGCCACCGGCAAGTCACGCTCGGTGCAGGCATCCAGCACGGCTTTGGCCAGCGGGTGCTCGCTGCCACGTTGCAGGGCGCCGGCCTGTTGCAGCAGAGTTGCTTCGTTGCCGTCGATGGCACGCAAGTGAGCGATGCGCGGCGTGCCGGACGTCAGTGTGCCGGTCTTGTCGAACACCACCACGCTGACTTCATGGGCGCGCTCCAGCGCTTCGGCGTCCTTGATCAGAATGCCGTGGCGCGCGGCCACACCGGTCCCGGCCATGATCGCGGTCGGCGTGGCCAGGCCGAGGGCGCAAGGGCAGGCGATCACCAGCACCGCGACTGCGTTGATCACCGCGGTTTCCAGCGGTGCGCCGTACAGCCACCAGCCGATCAAGGTTGCCAGCGCTAAAAGCAGCACGACGGGGACGAACACCTGGCTGACTTTATCCACCAGCTTTTGAATCGGTGCCTTGCCGGCCTGGGCGTCTTCGACCAGACGGATAATTCGCGCCAACACGGTTTCTGCGCCAAGCGCTTGAGTCCGAACCAGCAGCCGGCCTTCGCCGTTGATTGCGCCGCCAGTGACTTTGTCGCCGGGATGTTTGGGCACCGGCAGGCTTTCACCGCTGATTAGCGCTTCGTCAGCATGGCTCTGGCCTTCAATCACTTCACCGTCCACCGGGAAACGTTCACCGGGTTTGACCAGCACCAGGTCACCGAGGCGCAACGCGCTGATGGCGACGTCCTGTTCACGGCCGTCGATCACTTGAATTGCCCGTTCAGGACGCAAGGCTTCAAGGGCGCGAATGGCGCTGGCGGTCTGGCGTTTGGCGCGGCTCTCGAGGTATTTGCCGAGCAACACCAGCGCGATCACTACCGCCGAAGCTTCGAAATAAAGATGCGGCATGCTACCGGCACTGGCGGTGGCCCACAGGTAAATGCTCAAGCCATAACCGGCGCTGGTGCCCAGGGCCACCAGCAGGTCCATGTTGCCGGCGCCCGCGCGAACGGCCTTCCACGCGGCGACATAAAAGCGTGCACCGAAGATGAATTGCACTGGGGTCGCCAACGCAAACTGCACCCAGGCCGGGAGCATCCAGCTCAGGCCGAACGGCTGCACCAGCATTGGCAGCACCAGTGGCAAGGCCAGCACGATTGCCAGCAGCAGGCTCCAGCGCTCACGGCGCAGACGCTGCACTTGATCGTTATCGGTGGATTGCTCGGCTTGCCAGACGCTGGCGGTGTAACCGGCCTTGCTTACCGCATCGATCAACACCTGCGGATCGATCTGACCGAGCAGTTCGAGGTGCGCGCGTTCGTTAGCCAGGTTGACGCTGACGCTGTTCACCCCGGCGATTTTATTCAAGGCACGTTCGACCCGACCGACACACGAGGCGCAGGTCATACCGCCAATGCTCAATTCGAGGCTGTGTGCCGGCACGCTGTATCCGGCCTGCTGCACCGCTTCCATGAGTGCCGGCAAACTGTCGCGGGGGGCCTGGACGCGCGCTTGCTCGGTGGCCAGGTTGACGCTGACGGCACTGGCACCGACAACTTTGCTCAACGCACGCTCGACACGTCCGGCACAGCTGGCGCAGGTCATGCCGGATATCGGCAGATCGAAGGTGGTGGAATCGGACATCGGTCTTACTCCCTGTAGAGATGACCTACAGGATCAACCTTGCCATGCGGGCAAGGTCAAGCGCCATGTAGGAGCAAGGCTTGCCCGCGATGCAGGCAACGCGGTCATGCAGGCCAACCGCGTCATCGTTTATCGCGGGCAAGCCTTGCTCCTACGGAACCGTGGGGGGATCAATACCCCAGCGCGGCGGGCTTGAGGTACATCCCTTGCTGATTCATGGCGATGCGGAATTTCAACAGGTCACCCGCCCTCAGCGTGATGTTCTGCGAACCCGGGGCGAGCATCCCGGCACTGCAACCTGGCGCCTGGCCGGGCAGCAGTTTGAGCCGCAAGGAGTAGTTGCCCGGCGGCAAATTGAATGAGGTGCTTTGTTCCTGGAACAACCGCGCCGACAGCTGATCCTGGATGTACACGCCAATCTCGCACGAGGTCGCGACTTCCAGGCGCTCGCGAGAAATGATCAACACACCATAGTCTTCGGCGCTGGCCGAGGGCGCGGCGGCGAAAAGACTGAGCATGCCGAATAGGCTGAAAGCTGACCAGCGCATGGCTGCATCTCCTGCTTTTGAGTCATTGATGGCGAAGCTTGGCCGAGCGCGGCGACGATTGCCAGCCCGGCAGATCACTGCAGAACTTGACCTTGCCATAGTGGCAAGCTCAAGACTGGTTTCAACCTCATCAAAGGAGCTGTCTCATGCAAGTATTCAACGTTCAAGGAATGTCGTGCGGTCACTGTGTTCGGGCCATTACCGAGGCGCTGCAAGCCAAGGATCCGGCGGCCAGTGTCCGGGTTGACCTCGCGGCGAAGGAAGTCGGTGTCGAGAGCGCGTTGTCGGCAGAGCAGGTGATCAGCCTGATCAGCGAAGAAGGCTACGCGGTCACGCTGGCCTGAACCTTTTTAATAGTTAGCGACCTATCGGAATGTTCAAGGCGTCCAGGCGCAGTTAGACTGTCGTGCTGTCGACTGACGTAAAACTGGACGCCTGATGAACCTCCGCACCATTCTGATTCTTGGCGCCTTGAGCGCTTTCGGGCCGCTGGCTATCGATTTCTATTTGCCAGCCTTCCCGGCCATGGCGGCCGCTTTCGGCACGGATGAAAAACACGTTCAGTTGACCCTGGCAGCTTATTTTCTCGGCCTGTCGATTGGTCAGTTGGCTTATGGGCCGGTGGCCGATCGCTTCGGCAGGCGCATGCCATTGCTGGTGGGTGTCGGTCTGTTCACCCTGGCATCGCTGGTGTGCGCGTTTGCGCCGAGCCTTGAGTGGCTGATCGCGGCACGTTTCCTTCAAGCGTTGGGCGGCTGCGCCGGGATGGTGATTTCCCGCGCGGTGGTCAGCGACAAGTGCGACGCAGTGGGTTCGGCGAAAGTCTTTTCCCAACTGATGCTGGTGATGGGCCTGGCACCGATTCTTGCGCCAATGCTCGGCGGTCTGCTGGTCAACCTGTATGGCTGGCAGTCGATCTTTATCGCCTTAACGGTGTTCAGCGCATTGTCCGCCCTGGCGGTTGCCGTGGGCCTGCCGGAAAGTTTACCGGCCAATCAACCGCGTCAGCCGTTGTCGGGTGCTCTGCGTCAATATGGCCGGCTGCTGTCGGACAGGATCTTTCTCGGACATGCCTTGACCGGCGGCATCGCGATCGCCGGGATGTTTGCCTACATTGCAGGTTCGCCTTTCGTCTTCATCAAGCTTTACGGTGTTCCGGCCGAACACTTCGGCTGGTTGTTCGGCACCAACGCCGCGGGCTTCATTCTGGTGGCGCAGGTCAATGCCCGGTTGCTCTCCAAACGCGGCCCGGCCTTTTTGCTGGCGCGCACCGTATGGATTTATCTGGCTGCCGGCCTGAGCTTGCTGGCGGTCAGTTCACTGCATACCGAACATTTGTGGCCGTTGCTGATCCCGCTGTTCATCTGTATCGCAAGCCTGGGTTGCATCATTCCCAATGCATCGGCGTGTGCCATGAGCGGACAGGGCGCGCGCGCAGGCAGCGCTTCGGCGATGCTCGGTTGCTTGCAGTTCAGCGTTGCCGCAGGCGCGGCGGCGTTGGTTGGCGTGCTGCACGACGGCACAGCGATGCCGATGGCGATGGTCATCAGCCTGTGCGCAATATTAGTGGTGAGCGTCGCGATGCTCACCCGTCGGCTGCAAGTTGCCCGGGCAGCGCAAGCCGCGACTTGAGTCAGCCGGTTGCTCGTTGCTGACGTTGGGGGAGTTGATGAGGGGCTTGCAAGCGAGCCTCGAGGGTCGAGGTAAAAGCGCGAGCTTCGGCTTCACTGCGGAAGTTCACCGCGTGGTTGTCCAGGCGGACCTGCCACTGGGATTTTGCCAATTCTTTTATCAGGATCTTCATTGCTGACTTCCTCACCTAAAAGACTGCATTGCGGGAAGCTCGATTGTAGACCTGAATCAAAGCGGATTTGTGACGCGGATCAAATCCTCGGACTGACGGTGTGCGTCGTTTCTGAAACAGCAAGCCGAACACACCGTCATCTAAAACCCTAGAAGCCTTCGAGGACGATCTTGCCCCTGGACGTGCCGCTTTCCAGCAGTTCATGGGCGCGGCGCAGGTTGGCCGCGTTGATCGTGCCGAAGTGTTCGCCGACCGTGGTTTTCAATGTGCCCGCGTCGACCAGCTCGGCCACCCGGTTCAGCAGCTTGTGCTGTTCGAGCATGTCGGCGGTTTCGAACAGCGAGCGGGTGTACATGAATTCCCAGTGCAACGACAGGCTCTTGCGTTTGAGCTTGGTCACGTCGAGTGCCTTCGGATCATCGATCAGCGCAAGCTTGCCTTGAGGCGCGAGGGCTTCGACCAGTTGTTCGAAGTGCTGGTCGGTTTCGGTCAGGCTGGCAACGTGTGTCACCTGAGGGTGGCCGGCGCGCTTGAGCTCTTCGCTCAGCGGTTGGCTGTGATCGATCACCAGGTCTGCGCCCAGTTCGCGTACCCAGCTTTGGGTCTGCGGGCGTGAGGCAGTGCCGATGACCTTCAGTGCGGTGAGCTGGCTGGCCAGTTGAGTCAGGATCGAGCCCACGCCACCCGCAGCACCGACGATCAGCAGGCTTTGGCCTTGAGCGGTTTTGCCTTCGCGCACTTGCAGGCGTTCGAACAACAGCTCCCACGCGGTGATCGCGGTCAGCGGTAGCGCGGCGGCCTCGGCGAAACTCAGTGACGTTGGCATATGGCCGACAATGCGCTCGTCCACCACATGCAGTTCGCTGTTGCCACCTGCGCGCGCGATGGAGCCCGCGTAGTAAACCTTGTCACCGTGCTTGAACAGGCTGACGTCGCTGCCGACCGCCTTGACCACGCCGGCCACATCCCAGCCCAGCACTTTTGCCGCGCCATCTTCGGGCGCGACATTCTGGCGAACCTTGGTGTCCACCGGATTGACCGAGATGGCTTTGACTTCAACCAGCAAATCCCGTGGGCCTGCAACCGGCTCGGGCAGTTCGATGTCCTGCAGCGATTCTGGATCGTTGATGGGCAGCGAACGGTAGTAGGCGATGGCTTTCATGGGGGACTTCTCACGGGTTATTTGATGGCATGGATGATTGGTGATTTCTCTTGAAGATAAAACCGGCTAAAAGAACAGTATCTTTCAATATTTTTTTGATAATGCAGGTGAGTTGATGCTGCGTTTCGATGACTTGCAGTTGTTCGTCCGGGCTGCGGACCTCGGCAGTCTGTCTGCAGCGGCGCGGGTCATGGACCTGTCGCCGGCAGTGGCCAGCGCCGCGTTGAAACGGATCGAACAGCAATTGTGCGCGCGGTTGCTGGCGCGTTCGACTCGCAGTCTGCGTCTGACCGCAGAGGGCGAAGGCTTCCTGGAATATGCCCGCGCGGCGCTGAGCAATCTGGATGAAGGACGTCGTTTGCTGGCCAGCGGACAGGATCAGGTCAGCGGCGTATTGCAACTGTCGGCACCTTCGGACTTCGGTCGCAATTTGCTGCTGCCGTGGCTGGACGAGTTCCAGCGCGAGCATCCAAAACTGACGGTACGCCTGCTGTTGGGCGACCGGATTGCCGACCTGTTCCGCCAACCGGTGGACATTGCCCTGCGCTATGGGGAGCCGGAAGACTCAAGCCTGGTGGCGCTACCGATCGCCCCGGACAACCGTCGCGTGCTGTGTGCCTCCCCGGAGTATCTCGCACGGCATGGTGAACCGCGCCAGCTGGAGCAACTGGCCCAGCACAATTGCCTGTTGTACATGCTGGGCAGCCGGGTTCACGAGCACTGGAGCTTTCATGATGGCAAACGGGAGATGAGCCTGACCGTCAGCGGTGATCGCTTCAGTGATGATGCGGACGTAGTGCGTCTGTGGGCAGTGGCCGGTGCCGGAATTGCCTACAAGTCCTGGCTGGATGTAGCCGGCGATGTATTGGCCGGGCGCTTGAAAGTGCTGATGCCGGCGCTGGTCTGCGAGCGCGCACCGCTGAATTTACTGTGCGCCCATCGCGCTCAATTAAGTAAGCCGGTGAACCTGCTGAGTGAAATGCTCAAGTCACGATGTGCCCAATTGTCGGCTCAATCGCCAGCAATGATCGGTGCGGGCGAGTAGTCGCACGCAAATAGGGAAAATTCTGGCAGGAACTATCACCTCCGAAAGCTTCCGGCCGGCAGGAACCGAAGATCATCGCGCATATACTAGTGCCTGCCTGGAGTCGCACCGTTGTCGGCGACGTTGCGATGTCTTGCTCAAAGCGGTTGGACGCTGTGCTGATCGTTGTTGAGCCCGGTCGGGGTTTTCGAAGAGGTTCGTCGCATCCGTTGGTTATACCGCCCGGCTTTTGGCGGTTTTCACGCCTTGGCCGGCAGCACATTACTGGTCAAGATGTCCCAGAGCAGCAGACAAATGATTCAACAGGGAGTGAATACATGGAACATGCACCTTGCATCAGCCAGATAGCCACGTTGCTGGCAGACCCAAAGCGTAGCGCGATGATGTGGGCCTTGATGGACGGTACTGCACGGCAATCCGAGGAGTTGGCATTGCTGGCAGGCTTGTCGCCGTCATCGGCCAATGCGCACCTGGGGCGCTTGTCCAGCGGTGGACTGTTGAAAGTCGAGGAGCGTGGGCGCAAGCGGTTTTTCCGGCTTGCGGCTCCCGAAATCGGTGCAGCAGTTGAAGCGCTGGCCAGCGCCACTCTGGCCAGTCTGCCAGGCAAGGTTCCAGAGTTGCTCAAGCGCACCAGTCCATCGACGAAAGCGCGTACGGCGCCTTCGTCATTGCTTCGGGCCAGGCTCTGTGAAGACCATCTGGGGGGAAGCCTGGCAGCCGATCTGTATCAGCGAATGCTCGATGCCGGCTGGATCGAACAGCTGGACAAGCGTGTCATCGTGACCCACAAAGGCGCCAATCGGCTGGCAACCCACGGCGTGTTCATTCAGGCCCTGGCCCACAGCACTTCCCGAGTAGTCCGTGCCTGCCCTGACTGGAGCGAGCGCCGACCGCATCTGGGCGGCACTCTGGGGGCGGCGGTATTGCAGCTGTTCATGCAGTCCGGCTGGTTGAATCTACCCAGCGACACGCGTGTTCTGCAGATCACCGCGGCCGGTCAGCGTGAAATCGATCAGTTCGCCAAAGAGGCCGAGTTGGAAATGGCGCTCTAGCAACAGTTGAAATCGACGTCTGTGGCCAGAGGCTTCAGACGTCGCTCAGAGCTGTGGCCAGGTCGTATCCAGCAATAGTGACCCCAGGCGATCCCGCACACTCGATTCGGGGATTATCGAATGGGGGATACGGCATGGAAACGCAAGGCTATAGCGCGGCAGAACGTCTGGAACGACTGCCCATCAGCGGTTATCACCGGATCATTTTCATCATCATTGCCCTGGCGTTTTTCTTCGACTCCATGGACCTGGCAATGATGACGTTCCTCTTGGGGTCGATCAAAGCCGAGTTCGCTCTGAGCACGGCGCAAGCCGGGCTGCTGGCCAGTTCGAGCTTCTTCGGCATGGTGCTTGGCGCGTCTTTGTCCGGGATGCTTGCCGACCGCTTCGGGCGCAAACCGGTGTTTCAGTGGAGCATCGTGTTGTGGGGCATCGCCAGTTACCTCTGTTCTACGGCACAAAGCGTCGAGACGCTGACACTGTTTCGAGTGCTTCTGGGAATCGGCATGGGTATGGAGTTTCCGATTGCCCAATCGATGTTGTCCGAGTTGATCCCGGCCAAACGGCGCGGGCGCTACATCGCGTTGATGGATGGCTTCTGGCCGCTGGGTTTTGTCGCAGCGGGCGTGCTGTCTTACTTTCTGTTACCGCTGGTTGGCTGGCGCGACATCTTCCTGGTACTGGCGGTGCCGGCGGTGTTTGTCCTGGCGATTCGCTTCTTCATTCCCGAGTCACCACGCTGGCTGGAACAGGCCGGGCATCACGCGGCAGCGGACAAGGTTTTGCTGCGCATTGAAGACAAGGTGCGGACCTCGCTGGGGAGCGCCGATCTGCCGGAGCCGATTCGTTTGCCCAGAATCGAGAGTCGTCCGGGGCACTTTCTTTCGGCCTTGAATGAAATTTGGTCACCTTTGTACCGCCAACGCACGATGATGATCTGGAGCGTCTGGTTTTTTGCCTTGCTTGGCTTCTATGGCCTGACTTCCTGGCTCAGCGCATTGCTGCAGCAGTCGGGGTTTGCGGTGACTCAGTCGGTGTATTACACCGTGCTGATTTCCCTTGGAGGGATTCCCGGTTTTCTCATGGCTGCCTGGCTGGTGGAGCGTTGGGGACGCAAGCCGGTGTGCATCATCACCTTGCTCGGTGGTGGGGTGATGGCGTTTCTGTATGGGCAGAGCGCGGTGTTTGGCGGCAACGTCAGCCTGTTGATCAGTTCGGGCCTGCTGATGCAGTTTTTCCTGTTCGGCATGTGGGCCGTGCTCTACACCTACACCCCGGAGCTCTATCCTACTTCGGCGCGAGCCACCGGTTCCGGGTTTGCTTCGGCGATTGGCCGGGTCGGCTCGTTGCTCGGGCCATTGGTCACCGGGCTGGTGTTCCCGATAACGGGGCAGGGCGGGGTGTTCGCTTTGGGTGCGATGTGTTTCGCCATTGCCGCGGGCGTGGTCTGGCTGTTCGGAATGGAAACGCAGGGCAAGACGCTGGAAGAGTTGAGCGAAGTGGTCGCGGGGTAGTTCGACCGCGTTATCGTTCATCGCGGGCAAGCCTTGCTCCTACAATATTTGTGTCTATCGCGGAATTTGGATACGACACATCTCCTGTAGGAGCAGGGGGGGCGCCTAGCTCTTGCCCGCGATGGCGGTCTTATGGTTTGACCAACCGTGCATCCAGGCTGTTCTGCGCCAGGCGCTTGGCCTGATCCTGGGTCATGCCCAAATGGGTATACAGCGCATGGAAGTTTTCGGTGACATAACCACCGAAGTACGCCGGGTCATCCGAGTTCACCGTAACCTTCACCCCACGCTCAAGCATGTCGAGAATGTTGTGCTGGGACATGTCATCGAACACGCGCAGCTTGGTGTTGGACAGCGGGCAAACGGTCAACGGGATCTGCTCGTCGATGATCCGCTGCATCAGGCGCTCGTCTTCGATGGCGCGCACGCCATGGTCGATACGCTGGATTTTCAGCAGGTCAATGGCTTCCCAGATGTACTCCGGCGGGCCTTCTTCACCAGCGTGAGCAACGGTCAGGAAACCTTCATGACGAGCGCGATCGAACACGCGCTGGAACTTGCTCGGCGGGTGGCCCATCTCCGAACTGTCCAGGCCGACGGCGACAAACGCATCACGGAACGGCAGCGCCTGGTCGAGGGTTTTCTGGGCTTCTTCTTCGCTCAAGTGGCGCAGGAAACTGAGGATCAAGCCGCTGGTGATGCCCAGTTGCTGTTCACCGTCTTTCAACGCGCTGGCGATGCCGTTAAGCACCACTTCGAACGGCACGCCACGGTCGGTATGGGTTTGCGGATCGAAGAACGGTTCGGTGTGAATCACGTTCTGCGCCTTGCAACGCAACAGGTAGGCCCAGGTCAGGTCGTAGAAATCCTGAGAGGTGCGCAACACATCGGCGCCCCGGTAATACAGGTCCAGGAACTCTTGCAGATTGTTGAAGGCATACGCCTTGCGCAGGGTTTCGACGTCGCTCCACGGCAGGGCGATCTTGTTGCGTTCGGCCAGGGCGAACAGCAACTCAGGCTCCAGCGAGCCTTCCAGGTGCAGGTGCAATTCTGCCTTGGGCAGGGCGTTCAGCCAGTCGTACATATTCTTTTCTCATCAGGTACAGATAGTGAGCATTCTACAGATGCCTGTAGAAACAATTAGCAAAACCTGACCGGTCGGTTCATCCAGCCACCCCATAAGCCTGGGTGTCGGCAACGTAGGCAAGGGCCAGCCCTTGCCTACAATGGAGTCCGGTCAGATGCCGGCGATCAACTGCCGTGCCGCCTGGCTGTGATCGGCGATCAAGCCTTTCAGGTCCAGCCCTTCGACTTGCCCGTCGATCACTCGCCATTTGCCGCCGATCATCACCCGGTCTGCACGATCCGCGCCACACAACAGCAATGCCGAGATCGGGTCATGGCTGCCGGAGAAGCGCAGCTCATCGAGTTTGAACAACGCGAGATCCGCTTGCTTGCCCACCGCGAGTTCGCCGATGTCGCTGCGACCGAGCAGCTTCGCCGAACCCTGGGTGGCCCAGCCCAGCACCAGCTCCGGGGTGATTTTCTCTGCGCCATAACGCAGCCGTTGCAGGTACAGCGCCTGACGGGTTTCGAGGATCATGTTCGAGGCATCGTTGGATGCCGAACCGTCGACACCCAAGCCCAGCGGTGCGCCGGCAGCCGTTAATTCCAGGGTTGGGCAAATGCCTGATGCCAGGCGCATGTTCGAACTCGGGCAATGGCAAATGCCGGTACCCGCCGCGCCGAGTCGGGCGATTTCGTCGGGGTTGAAGTGAATGCCGTGCGCCAGCCAGGTGCGTGGGCCGAGCCAGCCAACGCTGTCCAGGTAATCCACGGTGCGCAGGCCGAAGCGTTGCAGGCAGAAGTCTTCTTCGTCGAGGGTTTCAGCAAGGTGGGTGTGCAGGCGCACATCGAGCGTGTTCGCCAGTTCGGCGCTGGCCGACATGATTTGCGGCGTGACCGAGAACGGCGAGCAGGGTGCCAGGGCGATCTGGATTTGCGCGCCTTCGCCACGTTCGTGGTACTCGGCGATCAGGCGTTGGCTGTCGGCGAGAATCACTTCGCCTTGCTGCACGGTTTGCTGGGGCGGCAGGCCTCCATCCTTTTCACCGAGGCTCATCGAGCCACGGGTCAGCATGGCGCGCATACCGAGTTCACGGACGCTTTCGACTTGCACGTCGATGGCGTTTTCCAACCCCTCGGGAAACAGGTAATGGTGGTCGGCGGCAGTGGTGCAACCCGACAGCAGCAATTCAGCCAGGGCCACCTTGGTCGCCAGTGCGAGTTTTTCAGGGGTCAGTCGGGCCCACACCGGGTAAAGCGTTTTCAGCCAGGGGAACAGCGGCTGATTGACCACCGGTGCCCAGGCGCGGGTCAGGGTTTGATAGAAGTGATGGTGGGTGTTGATCAGTCCCGGCAGGATCACATGCTCGCGGGCATCAAAGACTTGTCCACAGGGCGTCGCGGGTTGTTGGCCTTGCTTGAGTATTTCGACGATCAGACCGTCTTGCAGCACCAGGCCACCACGGGCATCGAGGTCGTTGGCCGTGAAGATCGCGAGGGGATTTTTTAACCAGATACGGGTCGCAGGCATTTGCCGGCTCCTCTGAAAGTTGGGTTCAGGTTCGCCAGCTCAGTGTTGCCCTGTCTGCTGATCCAGGGTCGCCGTGGGGGGCGAAGTTCAGAGTTTACGTGGAGACCGCTTCGCGGTCTATCGCGGGCAAGCCTTGCTCCTACAGGTCATGTGTCGTATCCCGGCTCCGGGATTAATACAAATCGTGTGGGAGCAAGGCTTGCCCGCGATGACGTCCTGTCAGGCAAGCATTACCAGGGAATCGTTTCACCCCGGTAATTCACAAAATGATGCCCACCCTTGCCGGCATAGGCGTTCACTTGATCGACCAGCCCGCGAGTGCTGGTGTCGACATCGATGTCCGCGCCTTCGCCGCCCATGTCGGTTTTCACCCAGCCTGGATGCAGCGACAAAACGGTCAGTTTCTGTTCGCCCAACTGTGTGACGAAACTGTTGGTCATCGAGTTCAGCGCCGCTTTGCTGGCCTTGTACAGTGCCAGTTCTGGTGCATCAGGCATGGTCACGCTACCGAGTACCGAACTCATGAACGCCAGTACACCGCTGCCTTCGCGGATCTGCCCGACGAAGCGCTGGGCCAGATTGATGGGCGCCACGGCGTTGGTGAAGAACAATTGACCCACTTCGGCCAGCGTCGCGCCACCGGGTGTCTGCACCTCCGGGCCTTTGACGCCGGCGTTGACGAACAACAGGTCGAACACCTGGCCTTTGAGTTGTTGGCTGAGGGCGATCACCGCTTGCTGATCGTCCATGTCGAGTTTTTCAATCCGTACCTTTCCCAGTGCCTGCAACGCTTCGGCGTTCTGTGGGTTACGCACCGTGGCGGTGACTTGCCAGCCGTCGGCCAGCAGGGTTTTCACCAGTCCCAGGCCGAGGCCTCGTGAGGCGCCGATGATCAGTGCGGTTTTTACCGTAGACATGAGTGGCTTCCTTGATAAAAGAGGGTCATGGATTCAATGGACAATGCTGTCCTAGCCGTTGTTGCAGTTCCTGGCGTAACTCACCGATCTCACCAAGCGTAAAGCCCAGACGTTGGACGATCAAATGCAGAAGTTAGATTCGGGGTCAGGCACTACTTAAGGGCGAGTTGCAGGATCGGGTGCAAATTTTGCTCGGGGTAATCTGATTAAAAAATGACCATGCGGCTGCAGGCTATGCCGGCTATGCGACTGAGCCAGCCATGAACGGGTTATCCACAGGTTGCTCCACAGTATTTGTGCGCAAGCCAGAAACCCGGGAATAAGCACTGTAAGGCTTTCTTCTAATGGTGATATACCGCTCTAACTGTTTGTTTTGCGGTGGAATTGAACCCGTGGATGGCCAATTGAGCGAAAAGTGATCAATGGCCGCAAAGCCACGTGGCGGAAGGGTTACAGCGCTGTGTGCTCAGGTTATCCACAGTCGGGTGCACAGCGGTTGTGGGCAAGTGTCGGAAATGTTGGCATGGCGCCAATGCCCTAAAAGATCGCAGCGCTACGGGCGAAACAGGATCGCTTGCAGGAGCTGTCGCAGGCTGCGATCTTTTGATCTGTTTTCAACGTTGCAACAAAATTCGCCCACGGCTCAAATCCGCCAGTTGACGCTGCAAGGTATCGATCTGCGTCTCACCGATGGCCAGTTGCAGTTCCACACCATTGGCGGTGAAGGTTTCTTCCACCACCAACCCGCCCAGCTCCGCGACGCGCAGTTTGACCAGCGCCAATTCGCTAAAGCCGCAGGCACAACGAATCGGCACCCGGCTGATCAGGGCAATCCGCTCGGCGCCTTGCAGGCATTTATTGGCGCTGCCGCCGTAGGCCCGTGCGAGACCGCCAGTGCCCAGTTGAATGCCGCCGTACCAGCGAATCACCACGACCGCGACCTGATCGCAATCCTGCGCTTCAATCGCCGCGAGTATCGGCCGGCCAGCAGTGCCGCCCGGTTCGCCATCGTCACTGCTGCGGTACTGATCGGCGAGTTTCCAGGCCCAGCAATTGTGTGAAGCGTTCAGGTCGCTGTGCTGTTCGATGAACGCCTGCGCCTCGGCAGCGCTGGTGATCGGTGCCGCGAGGGCGATGAAGCGGCTTTTGCGAATCTCTTCACGGTATTCGCAAACGCCTGCGAGGGTAAAAGGCATGGCTGAAGGTCTTAAATGGCTGGGGTGAGGCCGCAGCCTTTAAGAATGATACGGATCAGGTTATTGCTGGCATCTTCCATGTCCTGCCTGGTCAGTTTGGTACGACCGGTGACGCGGCAAATTTGCGTGGCGAAATCGGCGTAATGCTGGGTGCTGCCCCATAACAGGAAGATCAGGTTCACCGGGTCTACAGGGTCCATCTTGCCGGCATCGATCCAGGCCTGAAACACGTCCGCGCGGCCCTGGAACCAGGCGCGGTAATCCTGATTGAAGTACTCGGTCAGGCATTCACCACCGCTGATGACTTCCATGGCGAACACCCGTGAGGCTTGCGGCTGGCGGCGGGAGAATTCCATCTTGGCGCGAATGTAGCGGGTCAGCGCTTCAGCGGGATCGTCTTCGGCAGTAAGGGTGTTAAAGGTGCTGTCCCACAACTGAATGATGTTGCTCAACACCCCGATGTACAGCCCAAGCTTGTTGGTGAAGTAGTAGTGCAGATTGGCCTTGGGCAGCCCGGCATTCTGCGCGATGGTGTTCATGCTGGTGCCCTTGAAGCCGTGACGAGCGAATTCGATTTCGGCGGCTTTGAGGATCGCCTCTTCGTTCTTCTGACGAATGCGGCTGGCAGGCTTACCTGCGTGGGCTGGGACTTCAAAGGTCATGGGCGGTTCCGAGCGGGTCAGTGGGTGCACCGTGCGTTGATAGCGCACCCACAGGAATCCGACAAGCCTTGTTGCGATAAAAGCGTCAAAGCTGGGCCTTTCATGCGGTTTATCGAGTCGCCGCAAGGCTTTCCAGGAAGCTTTCCAGTACCAAATGCGGGCGCCGCCCCTTGCGTGTGACCGAAGCCAGGCTCAGGTCATAAAAACGGGTGTCGGGTTTGAGCGCGCGCAAGCGACCTTGCTGCACCCACAGGCTGGCGTAGTGGTCTGGCAGGTAACCGATGTAGCGCCCGGTCAGAATCAGAAACGCCATGCCCTCGCGGTCCGATGCGCTGGCGGTGCAGTTGAGCGCCTGATAATGCGCCTGGATCTCGGCCGGTAGACGGAAGGTCGGAGCGATCGCGTCCTGACTATTCAGGCGTTCATCGTCCAGCTGTTTATCGTCGACATAAAACAATGGATGGCCGACCGCGCAGTAGAGTAGCGAACGCTCGCTGTACAGCGGCTGATACTCAAGCCCCGACAAGGCGCTGGCCTGCGGTACCACGCCGACATGCAAGCGTCCATCGAGCACGCCCTGTTCGACTTCATTGGGCGCGATCATGCGGATCTGAATCTGCACGTCCGGCCCACGCTCTTTCAACTGCGCCAGTGCGTGGGTGATGCGCATGTGGGGCAGGGTGACGAGGTTGTCGGTCAGGCCGATGGTCAATTCACCGCGCAAGTGTTGATGCAGTCCGTTGACCTCGGTGCGAAAACTTTCCAGCGCACTTAATAGCTGCAACGCCGATTGATAGACCTCGCGGCCCTCTTCGGTCAGCGAGAACCCGGCTCGACCACGCTGACACAGGCGCAGACCCAGTCGTTGTTCAAGATCGCTCATTTGCTGGCTGATGGCTGAGCGTCCAATCCCGAGCACACTTTCCGCTGCGGAGAAGCCGCCGCACTCGACCACGCTGCGAAAGATCCGCAGCAGGCGGATATCAAAGTCACTGACTTGCGCCAGTGGATCGGGTCGGCGGCTGCTCATGCTTTTTACTCAAAAGTTTAGTGATTGGCTGACTGAAGGTTAGAAAAGTTGGATTTCACCGACTTTATCGTCGTGGCAACTTAGCTGCAAGAACGCTTTTAATCCCTACGCCGCTTATTGCCCTGCGAGGTTTTGCTCATGAACGTGCCTGAAAACGCCCCGGTCTCCCTGGCCAGCCAACTCAAGCTCGATGCCCACTGGATGCCGTACACCGCCAACCGCAATTTCCAGCGCGATCCGCGTCTGATCGTTGCCGCTGAAGGCAGCTACCTGATCGACGACAAGGGCCGTAAAGTCTATGACTCGCTGTCAGGTCTGTGGACCTGCGGCGCAGGGCATACCCGCAAGGAAATCCAGGAAGCGGTGGCCAAACAGTTGGGCACCCTCGATTACTCGCCGGGCTTCCAGTACGGTCACCCGCTGTCGTTCCAGCTCGCCGAGAAAATCACCGAGCTGACCCCGGGCAATCTGAATCACGTGTTCTTCACTGACTCCGGTTCCGAATGCGCTGATACAGCCGTGAAGATGGTCCGCGCTTACTGGCGTCTGAAAGGTCAGTCGACCAAGACCAAAATGATTGGTCGTGCCCGTGGCTACCACGGCGTGAACATCGCCGGCACCAGCCTGGGTGGCGTGAACGGCAACCGTAAGCTGTTTGGTCAGGCGATGATGGACGTCGACCACCTGCCGCACACTCTGCTGGCGAGCAACGCCTATTCCCGTGGCATGCCGAAAGAGGGCGGTATCGTCTTGGCCGAAGAGCTGCTCAAACTGATCGAACTGCACGACGCCTCGAACATCGCTGCGGTGTTCGTCGAGCCACTGGCCGGTTCTGCCGGTGTACTGGTTCCGCCTCAGGGTTATCTGAAGCGGCTGCGCGAAATCTGCGACCAGCACAACATCCTGCTGGTATTCGACGAAGTCATCACCGGCTTCGGTCGTACCGGTTCGATGTTCGGTGCTGACAGCTTCGGCGTGACCCCGGACCTGATGTGCATTGCCAAGCAAGTTACCAACGGCGCGATCCCGATGGGCGCGGTGATCGCCAGTTCGGAGATCTACCAGACCTTCATGAACCAGGCGACGCCGGAATACGCAGTGGAATTCCCGCACGGTTACACCTATTCCGCGCACCCGGTGGCTTGCGCTGCCGGCCTCGCGGCACTCGACCTGCTGCAAAAGGAAAACCTGGTGCAGAGCGTGGCCGAAGTCGCGCCACATTTCGAGAATGCGCTGCACGGTCTGAAAGGCTCGAAGAACGTCATCGACATCCGTAACTACGGCTTGGCCGGTGCGATCCAGATCGCTGCGCGCGATGGCGACGCTATCGTGCGTCCATTCGAGGCGGGCATGGCGCTGTGGAAGGCGGGTTTCTATGTGCGCTTCGGCGG
>NZ_CP012830.1:0-1352500 GCF_001307155.1 Pseudomonas fluorescens | reverse complement strand
TAGACCCGAAACCGGGCGATCTATCCATGGGCAGGTTGAAGGTTGGGTAACACTAACTGGAGGACCGAACCGACTACCGTTGAAAAGTTAGCGGATGACCTGTGGATCGGAGTGAAAGGCTAATCAAGCTCGGAGATAGCTGGTTCTCCTCGAAAGCTATTTAGGTAGCGCCTCATGTATCACTGTAGGGGGTAGAGCACTGTTTCGGCTAGGGGGTCATCCCGACTTACCAAACCGATGCAAACTCCGAATACCTACAAGTGCCGAGCATGGGAGACACACGGCGGGTGCTAACGTCCGTCGTGAAAAGGGAAACAACCCAGACCGTCAGCTAAGGTCCCAAAGTTATGGTTAAGTGGGAAACGATGTGGGAAGGCTTAGACAGCTAGGAGGTTGGCTTAGAAGCAGCCACCCTTTAAAGAAAGCGTAATAGCTCACTAGTCGAGTCGGCCTGCGCGGAAGATGTAACGGGGCTCAAACCATACACCGAAGCTACGGGTATCACTTAGGTGATGCGGTAGAGGAGCGTTCTGTAAGCCTGTGAAGGTGAGTTGAGAAGCTTGCTGGAGGTATCAGAAGTGCGAATGCTGACATGAGTAACGACAATGGGTGTGAAAAACACCCACGCCGAAAGACCAAGGTTTCCTGCGCAACGTTAATCGACGCAGGGTTAGTCGGTCCCTAAGGCGAGGCTGAAAAGCGTAGTCGATGGAAAACAGGTTAATATTCCTGTACTTCTGGTTATTGCGATGGAGGGACGGAGAAGGCTAGGCCAGCTTGGCGTTGGTTGTCCAAGTTTAAGGTGGTAGGCTGGAATCTTAGGTAAATCCGGGATTCTAAGGCCGAGAGCTGATGACGAGTGTTCTTTTAGAACACGAAGTGGTTGATGCCATGCTTCCAAGAAAAGCTTCTAAGCTTCAGGTAACCAGGAACCGTACCCCAAACCGACACAGGTGGTTGGGTAGAGAATACCAAGGCGCTTGAGAGAACTCGGGTGAAGGAACTAGGCAAAATGGCACCGTAACTTCGGGAGAAGGTGCGCCGGTGAGGGTGAAGGACTTGCTCCGTAAGCCCATGCCGGTCGAAGATACCAGGCCGCTGCGACTGTTTATTAAAAACACAGCACTCTGCAAACACGAAAGTGGACGTATAGGGTGTGACGCCTGCCCGGTGCCGGAAGGTTAATTGATGGGGTTAGCTAACGCGAAGCTCTTGATCGAAGCCCCGGTAAACGGCGGCCGTAACTATAACGGTCCTAAGGTAGCGAAATTCCTTGTCGGGTAAGTTCCGACCTGCACGAATGGCGTAACGATGGCGGCGCTGTCTCCACCCGAGACTCAGTGAAATTGAAATCGCTGTGAAGATGCAGTGTATCCGCGGCTAGACGGAAAGACCCCGTGAACCTTTACTATAGCTTTGCACTGGACTTTGAATTTGCTTGTGTAGGATAGGTGGGAGGCTTTGAAGCGTGGACGCCAGTTCGCGTGGAGCCAACCTTGAAATACCACCCTGGCAACTTTGAGGTTCTAACTCAGGTCCGTTATCCGGATCGAGGACAGTGTATGGTGGGTAGTTTGACTGGGGCGGTCTCCTCCTAAAGAGTAACGGAGGAGTACGAAGGTGCGCTCAGACCGGTCGGAAATCGGTCGTAGAGTATAAAGGCAAAAGCGCGCTTGACTGCGAGACAGACACGTCGAGCAGGTACGAAAGTAGGTCTTAGTGATCCGGTGGTTCTGTATGGAAGGGCCATCGCTCAACGGATAAAAGGTACTCCGGGGATAACAGGCTGATACCGCCCAAGAGTTCATATCGACGGCGGTGTTTGGCACCTCGATGTCGGCTCATCACATCCTGGGGCTGAAGCCGGTCCCAAGGGTATGGCTGTTCGCCATTTAAAGTGGTACGCGAGCTGGGTTTAGAACGTCGTGAGACAGTTCGGTCCCTATCTGCCGTGGACGTTTGAGATTTGAGAGGGGCTGCTCCTAGTACGAGAGGACCGGAGTGGACGAACCTCTGGTGTTCCGGTTGTCACGCCAGTGGCATTGCCGGGTAGCTATGTTCGGAATAGATAACCGCTGAAAGCATCTAAGCGGGAAACTAGCCTCAAGATGAGATCTCACTGGGACCTTGAGTCCCCTGAAGGGCCGTCGAAGACTACGACGTTGATAGGTTGGGTGTGTAAGCGCTGTGAGGCGTTGAGCTAACCAATACTAATTGCCCGTGAGGCTTGACCATATAACACCCAAGCAATCTGCATGCTTCGAGAGAAGAGCCAGATTGCGGTGTGTGAAGACGAAACGAACCGAAAGTTCGAGCTGCTCACAAACACCGAGATCTATCACATACCCAATTTGCTGAAGCGAGACCAGCAGGTCACGACTCAGTACCCGAATTTCTTGACGACCATAGAGCATTGGAACCACCTGATCCCATCCCGAACTCAGCAGTGAAACGATGCATCGCCGATGGTAGTGTGGGGTTTCCCCATGTGAGAGTAGGTCATCGTCAAGATTAAATTCCGAAACCCCAATTGCGAAAGCAGTTGGGGTTTTGTTTTGCCTGCGAGAAAGTTCGTACAGCAACATCGGACGGCTCACGGCTGTCACAGTCACCTGACAATGCTAAGGTTCGGCCCTAGCTTTTGCATTTCTCCAAGGAAGCCCTTATGGCGGACGCCTCGTTCCTCAGTGCTGGTTTTATGGTGGTTCACGGCAACCGCCTGGACGAACTGCGTAGCCTGGTGGTCAGCTGGATGCGGCGTTATCCGCTTGCGCCCCTGGAAAATGAAATCGCTCTGGTGCAGAGCAATGGTATTGCCCAATGGCTGAAGCTGGCATTGGCCGAAGACCCTGAAGATGACGACATGGGCGGCTGTGGCATCGCTGCGGCCATTGATGTGCAGTTACCCGGCAGCTTTATGTGGCAACTTTATCGATCAGTGCTCGGGCGTGATGAAATTCCAGCGAAATCGTTGCTGGACAAGGCCCCTCTAACCTGGCGATTGATGCGCCTGTTGCCAGAGCTGATTGATCAACCACATTTCGAACCGTTGCAACGCTTCCTGACTCACGATACCGACCTGCGTAAACGCTATCAGCTCGCTGAGCGGCTTGCTGATCTGTTTGACCAGTATCAAGTGTACCGGGCGGACTGGCTGGAAGATTGGGCGGCGGGTCGCCATCAACTGCGTAACGGTAGAGGTGAGAGCAAGCCGCTCACTCCGGCCAACTGCTGGCAGGCTGAGTTATGGCGTGCGCTGTTGCTGGACGTCGGTGAGCAAGGCATGGCGCAAAGTCGCGCAGGCGTTCATCAACGCTTCATAGAGACAATCACTGGGCTGGACACCGCACCTAAGGGACTACCTTCACGGGTGATCGTTTTTGGCATTTCTTCGCTACCTGCTCAAGCCCTGGAAGCACTCGCAGGATTAGCTCGCTTCAGCCAGGTTCTGCTCTGTGTGCATAACCCATGTCGTCACCACTGGGCAGACATTGTCGCCGATAAAGACCTTTTAAGACATCAGTACAAGCGACAGGCGCGCAAGACCGGCATGCCGGTCGTACTTGACCCACAAACCCTGCATCAACATGCTCACCCGCTGCTGGCAGCCTGGGGCAAGCAAGGGCGCGACTACATCAACCTGCTCGACAGTTATGACGATCCCAACAGCTATCGATCAGCTTTTCGCGATGGACGTATCGATCTATTCAGCGAAAGCCAGCCGTTGAACATGCTCAATCAATTGCAGGACGACATCCTTGAGTTACGCCCGCTGAATGAAACCCGCCTGCTCTGGCCTGCGGTCGATCTGAAGCAGGACGAGTCGATCCGTTTTCACATTGCCCATAGCGCACAGCGTGAAGTGGAGATACTCCACGATCAGTTGCTCGCACGCTTTAGTGCAGACCCGCAGTTGCGCCCACGCGATGTGATCGTGATGGTTCCGGACATCGACAGTTACGCTCCACACATCCGCGCCGTGTTCGGTCAACTTGAGCGGGAAGATCGGCGCTTTATCCCTTTCACGCTGACCGACCAGGGCCAGCGTGGTCGTGACCCGCTACTGATTGCGGTCGAGCATTTGCTCAAACTGCCTGACAGCCGTTTCCCGGTCAGCGAGATTCTCGACTTGCTGGACGTTCCGGCATTGCGCGCCCGATTTGGCGTAGAGGAGCGTGACCTGCCGACCTTGCATCGCTGGATCGAAGGGGCGGGCGTTCGCTGGGGTATGAACGCGGAACAGCGCGCCGGTCTTGGTTTACCTGATGAGCTTGAGCAAAACAGCTGGCGTTTTGGCTTGCGTCGCATGCTTCTGGGGTATGCCGTTGGCAGTGGTCATTCCTGCGATGGCATCGAACCTTATGATGAAATCGGCGGACTGGATGCGGCACTGATCGGCCCATTGGTAGCTTTACTCGATGCTTTGCAGATCGCTCACGCGGAACTCACGCAACCGGCATCGCCCGATCAATGGGGTGTGCGTCTGCAAGCATTGATGCAGCTATTTTTCCTGGCCAGCAATGAGCATGACGACTATCTGCTGGCCCAACTCGAGTTACTCCGCGAAACCTGGCTGGAGACTTGCGAATCGGTTGGTTTGCAGGACGAATTGCCACTGACGGTGGTCCGTGAAGCCTGGTTGGCCGGTCTCGATCAGGGGCGTTTGTCTCAGCGCTTCCTGGCCGGCGCAGTAAACTTCTGTACGTTGATGCCGATGCGGGCAATCCCGTTCAAGCTCGTTTGCCTGCTGGGTATGAACGATGGTGATTATCCGCGTGCACAACCGCCACTGGATTTCGATCTGATGGGCAGCGATTACCGCCCCGGTGATCGGTCTCGGCGAGAGGATGATCGCTATCTATTGCTCGAAGCCTTGCTCTCGGCGCGGGACCAGCTTTACATCAGTTGGGTCGGGCGCAGTATTCGTGACAATAGCGAGCGCCCCGCATCGGTATTGATCGGTCAGCTGCGTGACCATCTGGCTAACGGCTGGAAAAACACCGACGGCAGTAAAGAACTCCTCGATGCGATGACCCAGGAGCATCCGTTACAACCCTTCAGTGCCCGTTATTTCCATGAAGGCGATCAACTGTTCAGCTATGCCCGGGAATGGCAGCTGTTGCATGAGCAGCATGACTGCGTTCCAGCCTTGGAGGTGCTTGATGCCTATGTTCAGGAAGAGCCGCTGAGTCTTGGTCAACTACAGGATTTTCTGCGCAACCCCGTGCGGCATTTTTTCAGTCAGCGTCTCAAGGTGTTTTTCGAAGCGGCTGAAGCGCCCTTGGCGGATGAAGAGCCCTTTGTGCTCGATGCGTTGCAACGCTACAGTCTGAGCGACAGCTTGCTTGAAGCTGCGCTGGCTAGCCCCGATCAACCTGAACAGGCTCTGCATGCACAGGCCAAAAGGTTGCAGGACAGCGGCTTGCTGCCGATGGCCGGTTTCGGTGAGTGCTTGCAACGTGAGTTGATCGAGCCGCTACCGGATCTGCTGCAACGTTATCAACAGTTGCTCGCATTGTGGCCAACACCGCAAAACAGTGCTTTGCCGGTGACGCTCCAATTGCAGGGAGTGAGCCTGGAAGGCTGGCTCAGCGGTCTCCATCAACGCAGCGATGGCGGGTTGCTGGCTGTCACTACGATCCCCAACAGCATTGGTTCGATCAAGACCCGCAAGTGGCATCGTTTGACTCGTCCTTGGGTTAATCACCTGGTGGCTTGCGCGAGCGGCTTGTCGATGACTACGGGGTTGGTGGCCAGTGACGATACCTTGCTGCTTGCCCCTATCGAGCAAGATGCCGCGCTGAAAACCCTGGGCAATCTGTTACAGGCCTGGCAATCAGGTATGCGCCAGCCATTGCCCGTAGCGGTAAAAACGGCTTTCGCCTGGCTGGGCCAGACTGATCCGCTCAAAGCCGAGGCTGCCGCTCGCAAGGCCTATGAGGGCGACGGTCAGACCACCGATGGCGAGCGCCGCGAAAGCCCTGCACTGGCTCGCCAGTTTGCCGATTACAACGCCCTGATTGCCGACGAAACCTTTGTCGATTGGTGTGACGCGCTCTACCGTCCGCTGCTCGAAGCCCCTTGGCGCTCATTGACCAGTGAGGAGTCGCACTCATGACAGCGAAGGTCCCTCTGGCATTAGCCTTCCCGCTTCGCGGTAGTCAACTGATCGAAGCCAGTGCCGGCACCGGCAAGACGTTCACCATTTCCGCGCTCTACTTGCGGTTGGTGCTTGGGCACGGTGACGAGTCTGCCGGTTTTGGTCGTGAACTCCTGCCACCGCAAATCCTCGTGGTGACCTTTACTGATGCCGCGACCAAGGAGCTGCGTGAGCGGATCCGTACACGTCTTGCCGAGGCAGCGCGGTTTTTCCGCGACGAAACACCAGCACCTGACAGCCTGATTGCCGAGTTGCGTGGGCAGTTCAGTCCCGAACAGTGGTCCGGCTGTGCGAACCGTTTGGACATCGCCGCGCAGTGGATGGATGAGGCAGCAGTTTCGACGATTCACAGTTGGTGCCAACGGATGCTGCGTGAGCATGCGTTCGACAGTGGCAGTCTGTTCACTCAAACCCTCGAAGTTGATCACAGCAATCTGCTCGGTGAAGTTCTGCGCGATTACTGGCGACTGTTTTGCTACCCGATGCAAGGTGATGCGCTGAACTGGGTTCGCAGCCATTGGGGCGGCCCGGCCGCCTTGCTGTCACGAGTGCGCGGGTTGTTCGCCAGTGAGCGTGATAGCGCTGAAGGAAAAGAACCTGCCGAGCTGATCACGGAGTGCCTGCAAGCTCGACGTGATGCGTTGCTGGAGCTCAAGGCGCCTTGGCGACAATGGGCGCAGGAGTTGCGAGAGATCTGTCTGCAAGGCGTCGCCAGCAAGTCTGTCGACGGACGCAAGATGCAAGCGCGTTACTTCGAGCCCTGGTTCGAGAAAATCTGTACTTGGGCCGAGGATGACGGCCTTGAACAACTGGATATTGGCACCGGCTTCAATCGTCTGACACCCGATGGCATGGCTGAGGCCTGGAAAGGTCAGGCACCAAGCCACCCCGGCCTGGACGCCATGTCCGGCCTGAAAGCCAGTCTCGATGCATTGCCGACTCCGGATGCCGCAGTCCTGAAACATGCCGCACAGTGGGTGGGGGCGCGTTTTGAAGAAGAGAAGCGTCGTCGTGCTGAAATGGGTTTTGACGACATGCTGCTCAGGCTCGATGCTGCATTGCGAGCCGAAGGAGGGGAGCGTCTGGCGACGTTGATCCGCGAGCAGTTTCCCGTCGCGTTGATCGACGAATTCCAGGACACCGACCCGGTCCAGTACTGGATCTTCGAAAGTATCTATCGTATTGAAGACAACAACCCCGAATGTGGGCTGTTTCTGATCGGCGACCCTAAACAGGCGATCTATGCCTTCCGTGGCGCCGATATCTATACCTACCTGCGCGCGCGTCAGGCAACGAGTGGTCGCTTGCATACCCTGGGCACCAACTTCCGCTCCAGTCACGGGATGGTCGATGCGGTGAACCATGTGTTCCAGCGTGCAGAAGCCCGTGAGCAGGGGCGTGGTGCGTTTCTGTTTCGTGAGAAAAACGGCGAAAACCCGGTTCCATTTCTGCCGGTCGAATCGCAAGGCCGCAAAGAGTCTTTGCAGATCAACGGTCAGGCCGTACCGGCGCTGAATATCTGGCAACTGTCCAGCGAGCAACCGTTGTCCGGTGTTGTGTACCGACAGCAACTGGCTGCAGCGTGCGCCAGTGAAATCACTGCATTGCTCAATGGCGGCCAGCAGGGGCGTGCGGGTTTTGTCCGGGGGGCAGAGGATCTACAGGGGTTGCTACCGGCAGATATCGCGATTCTGGTACGCGATGGTAAAGAGGCCCAGGCGGTACGCAACGAATTGTCCGTGCGAGGTGTGCGCAGTGTTTATCTATCGGACAAGGACTCGGTGTTCGCGGCCCAGGAGGCTCACGACCTGTTGAGTTGGCTAAAGGCCTGCGCCGAGCCGGATGTCGAGCGACCACTGCGTGCAGCGCTGGCCAGCATCACCTTGAACCTGTCGCTGACAGAATTGGAGCGTTTGAACCAGGATGAGCTGGCCTGGGAGAAGCGTGTCATGCAGTTTCGTGAGTATCGGGTGATCTGGCGCAGTCAGGGCATCCTGCCAATGCTGCGCCGGTTGCTGCATGATTTCGAACTGCCTCAGGCCTTGATTGCCCGAAGCGATGGCGAGCGGATACTGACCAACCTGCTGCACCTCTCGGAGCTGTTGCAGCAAGCCGCCGCCGAGCTCGATGGCGAGCAAGCCCTGATTCGTCATTTGTCCGAGCATCTGGCGTTGTCCGGGCAGGCCGGCGAAGAGCAGATTCTGCGTCTGGAAAGCGATGAGCAACTGGTCAAGGTAGTGACCATCCACAAATCCAAAGGCCTTGAGTATCCGCTGGTTTTTCTGCCGTTCATTTGTTCGGCAAAACCGGTGGACGGCAGTCGATTGCCGATGCACTACCACGACGCGAACGGGCAAGCCCAGATAACGTTGAGCCCAACCCCCGAGTTGATTGCCCTGGCGGACGATGAGCGCTTGGCTGAAGATTTGCGCCTGCTCTATGTGGCCTTGACCCGAGCCCAGCATGCTTGCTGGCTGGGAGTCACCGACCTCAAGCGCGGCAATAACAACAGCTCGGTGCTGCACCTGTCGGCATTGGGCTATCTGCTGGGTGGCGGCGAAAAGCTGGTCGAGTCGACGGCGCTGAAGCGTTGGCTGGAAGACTTGCAGCAAAACTGCAGCGCTTTGAGCTATGGCGAGATGCCTGAAGCCACAACCGAACGTTTTCTCCCGCCACGCAATGAGGCAACGTTGCTCGCACCGCTGATACCGAAGCGCAAGGCGGCCGAGAACTGGTGGATCGCCTCCTACAGTGCGTTGCGCATTGGCGATAGTCTGAGCGCTGGCAGCGACGAAGCGCCGGAAAGCCCTCAAGCGCAAAAGCTTTTCGATGACGAGCGACTTGATCCCGATGCGCCACGCGAAGTGCTTGCGAGCGGTGGTGATATCCACCGCTTCCCGCGCGGGCCGAATCCCGGGACTTTTCTCCATGGATTATTGGAGTGGGCGGGTGACGAAGGTTTCGCCGCAGACCCGAAATCCATCGAAAACGCCATTGCACGCCGCTGCAACCGCCGCGGCTGGGAAGGCTGGATCAACACCCTGAGCGACTGGCTGCAGCATTTGTTGCAAGCGCCGTTACGTATTGGTACCGAACAACCACCCGTGGTGTTCGAGCAACTGACCGAGTACCGGGTCGAAATGGAATTCTGGTTTGCCAGCCATAAAGTCGATGTGTTGAAGCTCGACGAACTGGTGCGCCAATACACCCATGCCGGCGCTTCTCGTGTCGTTGCCGAGCCCGTCCTGCTGAATGGCATGTTCAAAGGCTTTATCGACCTGACGTTCGAGCACGCCGGGCGTTACTACGTTGCGGATTACAAGTCCAACTGGCTCGGTGCTGACGATTCGGCCTATACCGAGCAGGCAATGGAACAGTCGATGCTCGATCATCGCTATGACCTGCAGTACGTGTTGTATCTACTGGCGCTGCATCGCCAGCTCAAGGCGCGACTCGCCGATTACGACTATGACCGGCACATGGGCGGCGCCTTGTACCTGTTCCTGCGCGGCACCCGGGCACCTGGCCAAGGCGTGTATTTCACTCGTCCGCCACGGGAATTGATCGAACGACTGGACCGGCTGTTCCAGGGAAAACCAGAACCCAAGCCTGAACCGGCCTGGGAGCAGGGTATATTGCTATGAGCCGTTCCTTTGCCGATTTGTTACCCACACCGTTGACGGCCGAGAGCCTTGCGCAACTGACACCGCTGAGTCGCGCCGATGACCTGTTGCTGTTACTCGAGCGCTGGGTCGAGCGTGGCTGGCTTCGGGCACTGGACAAAGCCTTTGTTGCTTTCCTCCACGAACTGGCGCCCGATGGCGATCCACTGGTGTTGCTGGCAGCAGCCTTGACCAGTCATCAACTGGGGCACGGGCATGTGTGCCTCGATCTGTTCGAAACGCTCAAGGAGCCGGACTTCGCGCTATCCCTGCCGCCGGAGGGCGATCTGCAGACCGGCACCCTGTTGTTGCCATCGCAATTGCTTGAAGCATTGGAGGGCGCTCACTGGTGCAAGGTCCTGGCATCCAGCAGTCTTGTGGCGCTGGCCGTCGATGAGCGTGATGAATCACAGCAGCGCCCATTGGTATTGTCTGGCAAGCGACTGTATTTACGCCGTTACTGGACGTACGAACGGCGCATCGACAGTGCGCTGCGCCAACGACTTATCGTCCATGAACCAACACCCGATGACCTGTCCGAACGCCTGAGTGGCCTGTTTGGCCAGGCCAGTTCCAGTGCGCAGATCGATTGGCAGAAACTCGCCTGTGCCCTGGCCACCCGTGGTGCATTCAGCATCGTTACGGGCGGGCCTGGAACCGGTAAAACCACCACGGTTGTGCGTTTGCTGGCCCTGCTCCAGGCGCCAGCCGTGGAGGCGGGCAAGCCACTGCGGATTCGACTTGCCGCCCCCACGGGCAAGGCCGCCGCGCGGCTGACAGAGTCCATCAGCCAGCAAGTTCGCACACTGCAAGTTGCCGAGAGCGTCAGGGACAAAATCCCCTCTGACGTGACCACGGTCCACCGTCTGCTTGGCAGCCGGCCGGGAACCCGGCATTTCCGCCATCACGCCGGCAATCGCCTGCCGCTGGATGTGCTGGTGGTCGACGAAGCCTCGATGATCGACCTGGAGATGATGGCCAATCTGCTTGATGCGTTGCCGACGCATGCCCGGTTGGTCTTGCTCGGTGACAAGGATCAGTTGGCGTCGGTGGAGGCCGGCGCCGTTCTCGGTGATCTGTGCCGCGATGCCGAGGCCGGTTGGTACAGCCCGCAGACCCGCGACTGGCTGGAGGCCGTCAGTGGTGAAAATCTTGGTTCCAGCGGTTTGCAGGAAGACATCGACGCCACTCACCCGCTGGCCCAGCAGGTCGTGATGCTGCGTCATTCGCGGCGCTTTGGCGAAGGCAGCGGCATTGGTCAACTGGCGCGCTGGGTCAATCAGCAGCAGGCCGATGAGGCCCGCAAGCTGCTGGCTGCCCGCAGTCATGCCGATCTTTTTTCGCTGCCCCTCAAGGGCGAGCAGGACAGGGCGCTGGAGCGTCTATTGCTCGAAGGCCATGGCGAAGGTCCGCAGGGTTATCGGCATTACCTGAGTCTCTTGCGCAACCAGCGTCCGTCCATCAACTCACTTCCCGACGATCCTTGCTGGATCGAGTGGGCACGCAATGTCTTGCAAGCCTTTGATGCGTTCCAGTTGCTGTGTGCCGTGCGCAAGGGACCGTGGGGTGTCGAGGGGCTGAATCAGCGGATTACCGGCGCGTTGCTCAAGGCGCGGCTGATCGACAGTGACCAGCAATGGTACGAAGGGCGTCCGGTACTGATGACGCGCAACGATTATGGCCTGGGCTTGATGAACGGCGACATCGGTATCGCCCTGAAATTGCCTGAGCGCGATGGCCAGGAGGGCGGACGCCAGGTGCTACGTGTCGCTTTTGCGCGTAACGATGGTCAGGGAGGTGTGAGGTTTGTTTTGCCCAGCCGACTCAATGACGTGGAAACCGTCTACGCCATGACCGTGCACAAATCCCAAGGCTCCGAATTCGCCCACACGGCGTTGATCCTGCCCGATGCGCTGAACCCGGTGCTGACCAAAGAGCTGATCTACACCGGAATCACTCGCGCCAAGAACTGGTTCAGCCTGATCGAACCACGTACCGGGATTTTTGAAGAAGCCGTACGACGCAAGGTCAAGCGCTTGAGCGGGTTGATGCTGGAATTGGGGTGAGCAGGTGCAGTGTGGTGGCGAGAGGACTTGACCTATCGCCACCAAGACCCGGCCCGCTCCGAGGTCTACTCCGCTGCCAGCAGCATTTCGGTCTGGGCGGTCAGGCCCATGAAGCGTCGAACACGTTCGCCGGTCTGCTTGTTGCGTATGGCATACGGGCTGGCATCCAGCTGAACATTCCCGTTTTCCATGAAAATCACCCGATCGGAAATCGACATCGCGAAGTCCATCTCGTGGGTCACGATCAGCATGGTCATGCCTTCTTTGGCCAAATCGCGGATCACATTCAATACATCGCCCACCAGTTCCGGATCGAGGGCCGAAGTCGGTTCGTCGAACAGCATGATCTTCGGCTCCATGGCCAATGCCCGGGCAATCGCTACCCGTTGTTGCTGACCGCCGGAAAGCTGATGCGGATACTTGTGCGCGTGAGCCAGCAGTCCGACCTTGTCCAACAACGCATAGGCGCGTTGTTCACTCAAGGGTTTTGCGCTGCCGTGAAAGCGCGGCGCCAGAGTGATGTTGTCGAGAATGCAGCGATGGGGAAACAGGTTGAAGTTCTGGAATACCATCCCGATATGCCGCACGCCACTACGAACCTTCGCGCTGTTGGGGGTGTCGTTGGAACCGATGAAGCTTTCGCCAAATAGCATGATCTCGCCTTGATCAATACTTTCCAGTCCATTGATGGTGCGAATCAACGACGTTTTACCTGAGCCTGACGGGCCGATGATTGAAATCACCTGACCACTGCCGACAGTCAGGTCGATGCCCTTGAGCACTTCGTGATTGCCATAGCGCTTGTGGATCTTCTCCAGCTGTAGGACTGGTACCGCACCGCGATTGACTGGGAGGCCGGCAGTGCTGGTCAGCGGTTGGGATTGGGCCTTGAGTCGGCTTACGGCGGTTTCGTCTAGGGTTTGCGGCTTGCGTTGGTTCAGATCCAGATGGTGTTCCAGTCGCTGCAAAAACCAGCCGAACACGCTGACGATAAACACGTAATACACCGCTACTGCGCCGAGGGTTTCCATGACCAGGAAGTTCTGCGCGTACAGGCGCTGGCCGACGGTCAGCAGTTCGGTCAGGGAAATCACCGAGATCAGCGACGTCAGTTTCACCACCGTGATGTATTCGTTGATCAAGGTCGGCAGGGAAATGCGAAAAGCCTGAGGAATCACGATCAAACGCTGCAAGCCCAGGAAGCCGATACCCAGCGCGCGCCCGGCCTCTTTCTGACCCTTGGCGACCGATATCAGGCCACCGCGATGGATCTCTGCCATATACGCCGCTTCGGTGATCACCAGCGCGAACAACCCGGAGTAGAAGGGGTTGGACAGGACCGAGCCGGTCATCGGGAATAACTGCGGCAGGTTGTAGACGAAGACCACCAGCACCAGCAGCGGAATGCTGCGGAAGAACCAGATATAAGCGGTCGCCGGAAGTCTGAGCCAGACCGAAGTCGACAGTTTGGCCGAGGCCAGTAGAAAACCAAGAAGCATGCCGATGAACCAGGCCAGGGCACTGAGTTCGATTACGGTGACGCAGGCTTGCCAGAAGGCGGAGTCAGCGAACAGGGAGAAAAAGTACGTCCAATCGAATTGCATAAGTACCTCGAACCGCATTGAAATCTTCGCGGGTAAGCCGCTCCCGCGCTGGGAGCGGTACTTTTGTAGGCGCGTGCTGGCCCGCGAAGGGGCGTCGCCTTAGTTGGACGCTTCTTCCAGGTTGTACTTCTTCAGGATAGCTGCGTAGTCACCGCTTTTTTTCGCACCATCAAACGCCTTGAGCAGCGCCTGATAGGTCTCCTCGTTGCCTTTCTTGACGAAGATGCCGAGGGTTTGCGGATAGACCAGATGCTGGGAGGTGACCACCACACGACCGTTGGTGTGTTCGGCGATCATCTTCGCTGCGCCGGCGATTTCCATTTGGGCCTGGATATTTTTCGACAGCAGGGCCTGGGTCACTTCCGGTGCCGACGGGAACTCGCTGACAGTGATGGCGCCCTTGTTGTTCGGCACGCAATAGTCGGTCGAGAGTTTCTTCAATTGAGCGACCCAGGTGGTGCCTTGTTCCAGCCCGACTTTCAGGCCGCAGAGGTCCTCCGGGGTTTGCGCATTCAGACCGCTGTCTTTCGGTGCCATGATTGCCGCGCCCGTCACCGCGTAGCCTATGGTCATCGCTTGAGTCTGACGCTCTGGCGTGATGTACATGCCGGAGATGATCGCGTCGTAGTGCCCGGAGTTCAGGCCGGAAATCAGATTGGGGAACTTGGTATCGACGAACTCCGCCTTGGCTTGCATCTGCTTGGCCAGGGCTTGAGCCAGTTCCGGATCGGAGCCGACGATATTCTTCTGGCTGTCATAGGATTCGAACGGCGGATAGGTGATTTCCATGCCGATTTTCAACTGACCCGGTGTGGCGGCGGAAGCCATGCTGGCAGTTGCACAAAACAGGCTGGCGGCGAGCAGGGACAAACGGGCAGCACGGTTGTTTTTGTAAAGCATTTTCGGTGACTCCGATTAGAAAGTAGTGGCCGACAGCAATGATCAGGACGGTTGCGTCTGATTTTTCAGGTGCCCGAAGCTCGAAGGCTTACGCGCCTTCTCCGGCAACGTTATTTCTCCGTTTTCCACCCGCTTGCGCAGGTATTGGTAAGTCTGCAGCGCCTGGCCGTACATGTGTTCACCAATGGCGATCTGCTCATACTCTTGCCCGGTCTTGGCGAAGCCCGGCAGGGGTTTGATCTGGGTATGGAAGTCGCAGGCATAGAACAGCGGGAAGGAGTAGCGCTCTTCGCTGACACTGCGGACACGGTGAGCTGTCGCAACGAATGCACCTGCGGTCATGACTTCGAGCATGTCGCCGATGTTCACCACGAACGCCCCTGGAATAGGCGGTGCGTCGATCCACTGGCCAAGATTGTTCATCACCTCCAGCCCGGGTTTGTCTGCCAGCAAAATGGTGAAGCACTCGTAGTCGGTATGTGCACCAATCCCGGGCGCATCCTGAGCCGTGCCGTCGAACGGGTAGTGGATCAGCCGCAGCTTCGAGGGCGGCCGGGTGACCATGCTGTCGAAATAGTCCTCCTCCAGGCCCAATGCCAGGGCGAAGCCCCCGAACAGCCGTCGACCGAGGGCGAAGATCGCGGCGTAGTAGGCCTGCACGGCTTCCTTGAAACCTGGCAGTGACGGCCATTCATTCGGCCCGAGCAGCGGCGTGTTAGCCAGCACCAGCGGATCGTTTTCCGGGACTTCGAAGCCGATGTCGAAGGCTTCCTTATGATCCGGTTTGCCCTTGGCATAAACCTCTTCACCTTCCGGGACAAAGCCCTTGTGAGTCTTCGAGGTGCCGATGTAGTGCTGCATCTTGGTTTCCAGGGACTGATCGAAATAGTCCTTGGCTGCCTGGCGCAAGTTGGTGATTAACTGCGGATCGATGCCATGGCTGGTGATATAGAGAAAGCCGACGTCACTGGCAGCCACCCCGAGCTGCTCTGCGACGACCAGCCGATGTTCCCGTTCGATGCTGAACAGACCGGCGATATCCACCACCGGAATGCTCTTGAAGTTCGCTTGGGGCGTAGTGTTATTGATCTGCTCGGACATGTTGCAAGCACCTCACGCGAGGGTTGAGTGATTGAAGCGATCGAAGTGTTCGCGCTCTGTGTTGGCCATCCAGATATTCAGCGACCACAGGTCGGCGACCGGCACATTGGTGAAGGGCAAGTGGTGCAAATAGCCGTCGGCACCGAACTCAGGCGTCAGGGTGCTGACCTGATAGCCGCGAGCCTGCTGGGAGTGCCAGATGGCTTCCCAGTGCTGTTGATGGAAGGCCAGTTCCCGGGCGTATTCCGGGGCGGCGGGATGGGGAACCTGCGGGCCTTGGTCATAACCGACCCGGGCCTGGATATGGTGTACGCGCTCGACGAAGGCACTCAGGTCATCCGCCGGATCATTCAACAGTCGCTCGCACGTCACGACCCAATGGCTGATATCGCTGGTGAACCGCAGGTCGGGTAGCTGCCGGATCAGTTCAAGCGTCAGCCAAGGGTTGAACAGTGACCGTGAGCGGTGGGTTTCGAAGCTGCAGAATTGCCCGTGCTTGCGTGCAAGCGCCATGGCCTGGCCGAAGAACTCCACCTGCTGCGACAGCGGCCAACGGTCATTGCCGGCCAGCACATTGACGAAGCGTGGATTGAGCTCGGCAGCCCAAGCGAGTTTTTTGTCCAGATCAAGAAGGTGTTCGGTGGGCGACGCGGATTGTTCCGGCAGCACGTCATAAGCGGTAAACACGGTGCTGATGTAAGCCAGTTCATTGGCTTTTAGAAAGGCGCCGAACTCGGTTCGTTCGCGGACGTCCAACGGCAGGCGAGCTTCCATGCCATCGAAGCCGGCTTCCAGCAACTCGTCGAGCGCCTGGGCCTTGCTCGCGCTATAGCCCCAGAGGGTACGAAATATTTCCAGTTTCATCGGTGAACCTCCACGACGCCTTCAACTACTCAAGGCTCGACGCCGGTGCATGACCGAATCGAGCTGTTATGGCAGTAGCAAAAGGTGTTCATGAGTCGGATCTCGGTGGATCCGCTCTCACTTACGTCGCTGTCAGCTTTTATTGTTATTAGGACCGCAGTGCGGTTACAGGTCACGTTGGTGCCGATGGTAGACATGGGGTGAAACAGAGAAAAATAGGAAACCCCAAATTGTTACTTCAGGATTTTATAAACAAATAGGCGCCTATCAATACTCGCTGCTTTCGTGAGCATTTCACCGGATATGCTATCGTTGCGGCATCATCCATGACGATCAACGAGAATTCCCGCATGAAGCTGGCTGTCTGGACGACAGAACGCATTGCTGGCTGGAAGCAGCTGCTGCTGGCCGGCCTTTTCTGTTTGTTGAGCCTTCCTGTATTCGCTGAGTTGCAGGCGCCACCGAGCATGGCTGATCAGCGCGCCATGTCGGTCACTCAAGTGGTGTTGGGAATCCTCAGCTACGCTCGCTGGCCGGTGGAGCCAGCGCAATTGCGTTTGTGCGTGGTCGGTCCCACCGAGTACACCGACGATTTAGTCAAAGGCACCACTCAAGCCACGGGGCGTCCGGTGGTCGTTCGGCGACTGTTGGCCAATTACCCGGCGATCGCCAGTGAGTGTGACGCAATCTACATCGGTAAACTGACCAATGAAGAGCGCAGCACGCTCTTCGCTTCTTTGACAGGCCATCCGGTGCTGAGTATCAGCGAGGGGGGCGATCAATGCACGGTAGGCAGCCTGTTCTGCCTGCGGGTCAGTGACCATCAAGTCTCGTTTGAGGTCAACCTCGACTCGGTAGCCCGCAGTGGTGTGCGCATTCACCCCAGCGTCTTGCAACTCTCTCGCCGTAAAGCGGCGGCCCCATGAACCTGTTCAGGTCCGGCAACCGCCCAACTTTGCAATCGGTCATTGGCCGTGGACACCTGATCGTTGCGCTGGTTGGCGTGGCCATGGCCAGTCTGTCCCTGACCTTGCTCGGGGTACTGGCCTTGCGGGTGTATGCCGATCACAACCTGCAGCTGATTGCCCGTTCGATCAATTACACGGTGGAAGCTGCAGTGGTGTTCAACGACAGTGCGGCGGCGACCGAAGCGCTGGCGCTGATCGCGTCCACAGAAGAAGTGGCCGATGCCCAGGTGTTCGATGAAAAGGGCCAGCTGCTCGCTCGTTGGCAGCGACCGGAAACCGGTCTGGTTTCCGAATTGGAAATGCAGATCGCTCGATCGCTTCTGGAAAAGCCGATCAACATACCGATCCTCCATCAAGGTCAGGAAATCGGCAGCATCCTGCTGACCGGGCATGGCGGCAGTCTGATGCGCTTTTTGCTCAGCGGTCTGGCCGGGATTGTCTTGTGTACGGCGGTTAGCGCCTGGGTCGCGTTGTATCTGGCACGCCGTCAGCTACGGGGGATTACCGGCCCACTGCGCAGCCTGGCCGAGGTCGCTCACGCCGCGCGCCAGGAGCGGGTCCTCGATCGTCGTGTGCCGCCAGCACGCATTGCCGAACTCGACAGTCTGGGCAACGACTTCAATGCCTTGCTTGATGAGCTGGAGTCCTGGCAAACCCACCTGCAAAGCGAAAACGAAACGCTGGCCCACCAGGCCAGTCATGACAGCCTCACCGGTTTGCCGAATCGGGCGTTTTTCGAAGGTCGACTGATTCGCGCGTTACGTAATGCCAACAAACACGATGAACGGGTTGCCGTGCTGTTTCTCGATAGCGATCGGTTCAAGGGTATCAATGACAACTTCGGCCATGCTGCTGGCGATGCCGTGCTGGTTGCCGTGGCAACCCGAGTCCGGGCGCAATTGCGTGAAGAGGATCTGGTCGCCCGCTTGGGCGGTGACGAGTTTGCTGTGCTGTTGACGCCGTTGCACAAAACCGAAGACGCCGAACGAATTGCCGAAAAGATCATCGCCAGCATGGAGCTGCCGGTTCAGTTGCCAGGCGATACCCAGGTGTTGACCTCACTCAGCGTTGGCATTGCGATTTATCCTGATCATGGCGCCACACCCGGTACCCTGCTCGATGCCGCCGATGCGGCAATGTATCAAGCCAAACGCCTCGCCCGAGGCGGGCAATACACGGCAGGGTCGGAGCACCTTGTCGCCAATGTTCAAACCAGGAGTTAACAGCCTTGTTTTCACTGACCCAGCGTTCCCTGCGATTCTTTACCTTTACCTTTACCTTGCTCATGGCCGTGCTGGCAGTGAGCGGTTGCCAGACCGCGCCGCAAAAAGGCCTCAGTCCGGCGCAGATCGTGGTGCTTAAACAGCAGGGTTTCGAATTGACCGAGGAGGGCTGGGCCTTCGGTTTGTCGGGCAAGGTGTTGTTTGGCAGCGACGTTGATCACTTGAACCCGCAAAGCACCGAAATCGTTGAGCGAATCGGTAAGGCATTGCACGGTGCCGGCATTGAGCGCGTGCGGGTCGATGGTCACACCGACGGGTCGGGTAAAGAGGCCTATAACGAGCAACTTTCCCTTCGCCGCGCCAAGAGTGTCGGCGCGGTGCTGACCAGCGTTGGCCTGCGCGAGGAGAACATTCGACTGCGCGGCCTTGGCAGCGCCGAGCCGGTGGCATCCAACACCACCACCGCCGGACGCACCGAGAATCGCCGGGTATCGATTGTGGTGATCGCGGACTAGTCGGCAAAGTGCTTCGTGCGGGTTTCCCCCATCAATAGCGCTTGATTCTGCTCAGTCACTTCACGGATGCATTTGCATGTCATAAGCCGGGTGTGTCCCGGTTTCTATCGACGTGCCTTAACTCTGATTCATTCGATAGACCATTGCGCTCCAGTAACGGTTGCCATTGCGTTTCTGGCGAGTCCATCCGGCAGCCTCCAACTGCTTGGCGATCATTCGATTCATGACTCCATGACCGAGCAACAGGACCGGGCCTGCGCTCGCAAGGGATCGAAGTTGTTGAGCGGCCTCGTTGGCCCGAATCTTGGCCTGACGGAAAGACTCGACCGTCCCTGAGAAGCCGCATAACCATGAGACTCGAAGGATAAATGCCCATGTAAACGGTGAAAGACGCGGCAGTGTCCAGCGGCCATGGGGCAGCTGCGCCTCGCAGAAAATCGCGTCTACCAGGGTGGGCTGAAGGCCCAACGCCCGAACGGATGTCAGAGCCCGAGGCGCACTGCTCGATACAATCACTTGGGCGGTAGCGGCCAGTTGCACACTCGCCTCTGGGGCGGGCTGGTTGATGATTTCGGATAGATTGTATTGCTCGATCCAGCGTTTCATATCAAGCGCTGAAACCTTGTTGGTCACGGCCAGATTCGGCTGCCCATGGCGCATCAGGATGATCTCCCTGCTCATGTGTTTACGTCCTTGTTTTACTGCCCCAGGAGTACTGAAAATGCACCCGGCGGGCATTTGAAGCATGCTGATCGTGCCAGTATAAACCGCACATTGAGGCGTGAGATTATCATCTGGACGTTAGGTGAAGGGAGCGACATTTGCAGCTTGCGTGAACGAGTCCCATACCCCCAAAGGCACCTGCCAATGCCCTTCGATGTCACAAGTTGCGTACCAATCCCTGTCACAAAACCTTGGCAAAGGCCTGCTGACCTCGTTACGACGCCGCTACCTGATTCCTTGAAGGGCTGTCAGTCGGCGAAGTGCATCGTTCGGGTTTCACCCATCAATAGTGCCTGATTCTGCTCGGTCACGGCGCGGATGTAGTCCCAGAGCAAAGTAATCCGCTTGAGCTTGCGCAGGTCCTCGCGGCAGTACATCCAGAATTGCCGGGTGATGTTGATTTCCTCCGGCAGCACCGGCAGCAGTCGTGGATCCTGGGCCGCCAGGAAGCACGGCAGAATCGCCAGCGAGCGGCCTTGCTGCGCGGCCACGAATTGCGCAATCACGCTGGTGCTGCGCAGGTTGGCGCTGGCGCCGGGCAGTACATTGGCCAGGTACAGCAGCTCCGAGCTGAATGCCAGATCGTCGACATAACTGATGAACTGATGCTTGCCCAAATCTGCCGGGCGGCGGATGGGCGGGTGTTGGTCGAGGTAATCCTGGGTCGCGTACAGCTGCAAACGGTAGTCGCAGAGTTTGCAGCAGACGTAAGGGCCGTGTTCCGGGCGTTCCAGGGCGATGACAATATCTGCCTCGCGCTTGGACAAGCTGATGAAGTGCGGCAGCGGCAGGATATCCACCGAAATCGCCGGATAGGCATCGACGAAGTGGCTGAGCTGCGGGGTGATGAAAAAACTCCCGAAACCCTCGGTGCAGCCCATCCGCACATGGCCGGATAACGCCACGCCCGAGCCGGACACCTGCTCGCACGCCATGTGCAGTGTGCTTTCTATGGATTCGGCATAACCCAGCAAACGCTGGCCTTCGGCGGTCAATACAAAGCCATTGGTCCGTGATTTTTCGAACAACAATGTCCCCAATGCACCTTCCAGCGAACTGATCCGCCGTGACACGGTGGTGTAATCCACGGCCAGGCGTTTGGCGGCGCTGCTGGCCTTGCGGGTACGGGCGACCTCGAGGAAAAACTTCAGGTCGTCCCAGTTCAACGAGCCTAACGATGTGATGTTTTTTTGCATGTTGGACCGGATTTTATGTGCGTTCTTATTAGAAGTTTGCACATCTATACTCCAAAAACAGTCCGACAACCAATTCGCGACACACGCCTCATCACAAGGCGACTTTTCTCGCCTTGGCTCCCTGCATAACAACAAGTCCAGGAGACCGTCATGAACGCATCGCTCACGCCAGAAACCACTGTGCAAAAGGTCAAGCTGTTGATCGACGGCCAATGGGTCGAGTCCCAGACCACCGAATGGCACGACATCGTCAATCCGGCAACCCAGCAAGTGCTGGCTAAAGTACCGTTCGCTACGCCTGCGGAAGTCGACGCCGCGATCAGCGCCGCTCATCGTGCCTTCCAGACCTGGAAGCTGACACCGATTGGCGCGCGGATGCGCATCATGCTCAAGCTTCAGGCATTGATTCGCGAGCACTCCAAGCGCATCGCCGTGGTCCTCAGCGCCGAGCAGGGCAAAACCATTGCCGACGCTGAAGGCGATATTTTCCGTGGCCTGGAAGTGGTCGAGCATGCGTGCTCCATCGGCAGCCTGCAAATGGGCGAATTCGCTGAAAACGTCGCGGGCGGTGTTGATACCTACACCCTGCGCCAACCGATCGGTGTCTGCGCCGGTATCACGCCGTTCAACTTCCCGGCGATGATCCCGCTGTGGATGTTCCCGATGGCTATCGCCTGCGGCAACACCTTTGTGCTCAAACCGTCCGAACAGGACCCGATGTCGACCATGCTGCTGGTGGAACTGGCCATCGAGGCGGGCATTCCAGCCGGCGTGCTCAACGTGGTTCACGGCGGCAAGGATGTGGTGGACGCGCTCTGCACCCACAAAGACATCAAGGCCGTATCGTTCGTCGGTTCGACGGCAGTCGGTACTCACGTCTACGACCTGGCCGGCAAACACGGCAAACGCGTGCAATCGATGATGGGCGCCAAGAACCACGCGGTGGTACTGCCCGATGCCAATCGTGAGCAAGCTCTCAATGCGCTGGTCGGTGCCGGTTTCGGCGCTGCCGGTCAACGTTGCATGGCCACCTCGGTGGTGGTGCTGGTGGGCGCGGCCAAGCAGTGGCTGCCAGACCTCAAGGCATTGGCGCAAAAACTCAAAGTGAATGCCGGCAGCGAGCCGGGCACTGACGTTGGTCCGGTGATTTCGAAACGGGCCAAGGCGCGGATTCTTGATCTGATCGAAAGCGGCATCAAGGAAGGCGCAAAACTGGAGCTCGATGGTCGTGATATCACCGTCCCCGGGTACGAAAAAGGCAACTTTGTCGGCCCGACCCTGTTCTCCGGGGTGACCACCGACATGCAGATCTACACTCAGGAAATCTTCGGTCCGGTGCTGGTGGTGCTGGAAGTCGACACCCTCGATCAGGCTATTGCGCTGGTCAACGCCAACCCGTTCGGTAACGGCACCGGCCTGTTCACCCAGAGCGGCGCCGCGGCGCGTAAATTTCAGAACGAAATCGACGTCGGTCAGGTTGGCATCAACATCCCGATCCCGGTGCCGGTTCCGTTCTTCAGCTTCACCGGCTCGCGCGGTTCCAAGCTTGGCGACCTCGGTCCGTATGGCAAGCAAGTGGTGCAGTTCTACACTCAAACCAAGACCGTCACCAGTCGCTGGTTCGACGATGACAGCGTCAATGACGGTGTGAACACAACCATCAATTTGCGTTAAGGAGCCGGACATGAAAATCGCTTTTATCGGTCTCGGCAACATGGGCGCGCCGATGGCGCGCAACCTGATCAAGGCTGGCCATTCGCTGAACCTGGTCGACCTGAACAAAGCCGTACTCGCAGAACTGGCGCAACTGGGCGGCACTATCAGCGCCACGGCGCGTGAGGCAGCCCAAGGCGCAGAACTGGTGATTACCATGCTGCCGGCCGCTGTCCACGTGCGTAGCGTCTGGCTGGGTGAAGATGGCGTGCTGGCCGGGATCGCCAAGGGCGTTCCCGCCGTGGATTGCAGCACCATCGACCCGCAGACCGCCCGCGATGTCGCCGCGGCGGCGGCCAAGCAAGGTGTGGCCATGGCGGATGCGCCGGTTTCCGGCGGCACCGGTGGCGCTGCGGCCGGGACGCTGACCTTCATGGTCGGCGCCACGCCGGAATTGTTCGCCACCCTGCAACCGGTACTGGCGCAGATGGGCCGCAACATTGTGCATTGCGGTGAAGTCGGCACCGGGCAAATCGCCAAGATCTGCAACAATCTGTTGTTGGCTATTTCCATGGTCGGCGTCAGCGAAGCGATGGCCCTTGGTGATGCGCTGGGCATCGACACTCAGGTGCTGGCGGGGATCATCAACAGTTCGACCGGTCGTTGCTGGAGTTCGGAGATGTACAACCCGTGGCCGGGTATCGTCGAAACAGCACCGGCGTCGCGTGGTTATACCGGTGGTTTTGGTGCCGAATTGATGCTCAAGGACCTGGGGCTGGCGACTGAAGCTGCACGTCAGGCGCATCAACCGGTGATGCTCGGCGCGGTGGCTCAGCAGCTGTATCAGGCGATGAGTCAGCGTGGCGAAGGCGGCAAGGATTTCTCGGCAATCATCAACAGCTATCGCAAACCCTGATAGGGGGGGCGGGACTGTGGCGAGGGAGCTTGTCGGAACGCCGCAACGCCCCGCTCGGCTGCGAAGCAGTCGTCAATCCTGAACACGCGGCGTATCTGACAAGTCGCATTGGCCTCATGGGTCCGCTTCGCGAACCAGCGGGAGCAAGCTCCCTCGCCACAAACGCCGCGCTCGCCATAAATATGGCGTAATCCGTCGATACTTTCCGAGAGCCCACGTCGGGTGGGCTCTCGGTTTTTTATTGCAGAATCAGGCGAAAACGAAGTACTTGCGTACGGTCTCGACCACTTCCCACGTACCTTTCATGCCCGGCTCAATGACGAAAATATCGCCCGCGCGCAGATGGATCGGTTCCATGCCGTCCGGGGTGATCACGCAGTAGCCTTCCTGGAAGTGGCAGTATTCCCACTTCACATACTCCACGTACCACTTGCCCGGTGTGCAGATCCAGGTGCCCATGATCTTGCTGCCGTCTTCGCTGGTGTAGGCGTTGAGGTTGACGGTGTGCGGGTCACCTTCGAGTTTCTCCCATTTGCAGGCATCAAGCACCGGCAGTGGATGGGTATCGCGAAGAACGGTAATGGGTTTGGACATGCTGACTCCGAGCGTTAGGCAGGACTGAAGTCGCACCCTATAGCGCCCGACACGGAGTCAGTTGTCTGTGCTCGACACTCAGCTGTCCAGAAACGCGCTATTGAGCAAACCCGCTCAAGCGGACATCCGGGAGTCCGATTCGCGCATTGAAATTTCCATCCGCTAAACTTCAAATTCTTGGCATTAAGTGCGAAACATTTGGGCGTTCCCGACGGATTTCGCAAGAATCTTCACAGGCATCACTCGTATCATTCACGCGAGAGTTGCCGAGAGCTATGCAATGAAAAAAACAATGTCGTGGTGGGATATCAGCCCGCCCTTGAGCACCGCAACACCGACGTGGCCGGGTGATACGCCGTTTCAGGAAGAGCGCGTCTGGACCTTCGGCCCCGAGTGCCCGGTGAATGTCGGTCGCATCACCCTGTCTCCCCACACTGGCGCCCATGTCGATGCGCCACTGCATTACAGCGCTGACGGCGCGGCCATCGGCGATGTATCGCTGGATGTCTACATCGGTCCGTGTCGCGTCTTGCATTGTCTGGACAGCGGTCGGTTGGTTCAGCCGGAGCAACTGGAGGGGCGCCTTGCCGATCTGCCCGAGCGCGTCTTGCTGCGCACTTATCAACAGGCGCCGTTGACGGCCTGGGATCCTGACTTCACCGCTGTGGCCAAGGAAACTGTCGACCTGCTGTCGAGCCTTGGCGTGCGGCTGATCGGTATCGATACACCGTCGCTGGACCCTCAACAGTCCAAGACCATGGATTCGCACAACGCAGTGGCCCGCCATGGCATGGCGATTCTCGAAGGCATCGTGCTCGATGACGTGCCGGAAGGCGACTATGAACTGATTGCGCTGCCGCTGCGGTTTGCCAACCTGGACGCCAGTCCGGTCAGGGCTATTTTGCGTCCACTGAACAAACCGCCACTTGAGGAGCCTGCTCAATGAGCCAATGTCCCTATTCTTCAGATCAGTCACCTTCAAACCCGCCAGAAGAATGGCATAACGCCGAGCTGAATTTTTCCGACTCCATGAGCTACGGCGATTACCTGGACCTGGGGAAGATTCTCAGTGCCCAGCACCCCTTGTCGCCGGACCATAACGAGATGCTGTTCATCATCCAGCATCAGACGTCCGAGCTGTGGATGAAGCTGATGCTGCACGAGCTCAAGGCGGCTCGTGAGCATGTCAGGCTGGGCGAGTTGCCGCCGGCGTTCAAGATGCTGGCGCGGGTCTCGCGGATCTTCGATCAACTGGTGCATGCCTGGACGGTGTTGGCGACTATGACTCCGACCGAATACCACGCGATCCGGCCGTTTCTGGGCCAGTCATCGGGCTTCCAGTCGTTCCAGTACCGCGAGATCGAATTCATCCTCGGCAACAAGAGTGCAACGCTGTTGCGTCCGCATGCCCACCGGCCGGAACTGTTGGCGGAGCTGGAAAAGGCGATTGCCACGCCGTCGCTGTATGACGAGTCGATTCGGTTGATGGTCAGTGCCGGGTTGGCGATTGATCCGCAGCGCTTCGAGCGCGATCCGGCCAGCCCGACCGCTTATGACGCCTCGGTCGAAGCCGCCTGGCGTGTGGTCTACACCGACCCTTCGCGGTATTGGGATCTGTACCAGTTGGCGGAGAAACTGATCGACCTTGAAGACTCGTTCCGTCAATGGCGCTTCCGCCATGTCACCACGGTTGAGCGGATCATCGGCTTCCAACCGGGTACCGGCGGCACTGAAGGTGTGGGTTATCTGCGCAAGATGCTCGATACCGTTCTGTTCCCGGAGTTGTGGCGCGTGCGTTCGACCCTCTGACCCGAGATACAAAAAAGCCCCGGCATTTATCGAATGCCGGGGCTTTTTGTCGACTGGCTGAAGGCTATTAAGCGACCGACAACGCGCGAGTCCGTGCAACCCGAATCCGGTAGAACACGAACAGGATCAGCACCCAGACCGGGATCGCGTAGACCGACGCACGCACCCCGGGAATCAACAACATCACATAGATGATCATGGCCATGAACGCCAGGCACAGGTAATTGGTGTACGGCGACCAGAACGCCTTGAAGCCCGGAACGATGCCGCGTTGGCCCATGGCTTTGCGAAACTTCAGGTGCGTCAGGCTGATCATCGCCCAGTTGATCATCAACGAAGCGACCACCAGCGCGAACAGCAACTCAAGCGCTTCATTCGGGGCGACGTAGTTGACTACCACGCACAACATAGTGATCAGCGCCGAGATACCCAGCGCCCGTAACGGTACGCCCTGTTTGTTCAGCTTCATCAGCGACTTCGGTGCGTCGCCTTGTTCTGCCAGGCCGTAGAGCATGCGGCTGTTGCAGTAGACGCCGCTGTTGTAGACCGAGAGCGCCGCGGTCAACACCACGAAATTGAGGATTTGCGCTGCGGTGTTGCTGCCGATCAAGGCGAAAATCTGCACAAACGGACTGCCGCTGTAGGCATCGCCGGAAGCGCCCAGTGTCTGAAGCAGTTGATCCCATGGGTACAGCGACAGCAGCACGGTGAGTGCGCCAACGTAGAAGATCAATACGCGGTAAACCACCTGGTTGATCGCCTTGGGAATGACTTTCCTCGGCTCGCTGGCTTCAGCGGCGGTAATGCCGACCAGTTCCAGGCCGCCAAAGGAGAACATGATGAACGCCATCGCCATCAGCAAACCGTTGGTGCCGTTGGGGAAGAAACCGCCGTGGCTCCACAGGTTGCTCACCGAGGCCTGCGGGCCGCCGGTGCCGCTGACCAGCATGTAACAGCCGAGGGCGATCATGCCGATGATCGCAACGACCTTGATGATGGCGAACCAGAACTCCATTTCACCGAAGACTTTGACGTTCATCGTGTTGATCAGGTTGACCAGTACGAAGAACACCGCCGCGCTGACCCAGGTGGGGACCTCGGGCCACCAGAACTGCACGTATTTGCCAACGGCGGTCAGCTCGGCCATGCCCACCAGCACATACAGCACCCAGTAGTTCCAGCCGGACAGGAAGCCGGCAAAACTACCCCAGTAGTTGTGTGCGAAATGGCTGAAGGAGCCGGCGACCGGCTCCTCGACAATCATCTCTCCCAGTTGGCGCATGATCAGAAAGGCGATGAAACCGGCAATGGCATAGCCGAGGATCATCGACGGGCCTGCCGATTTGAGCACGCCGGCGGAGCCGAGAAACAGCCCTGTACCAATCGCGCCGCCCAGCGCAATCAGCTGAATATGCCTGTTTTTCAGCCCCCGCTTCAGTACGCCCTGTTGCAGTTGTTCATCCGCCATCTGGATACCTTCTAGTTGTTATGGTCAGGCTTTGTTGCAGGTCGACAGCTTATTCAATTGGCACGCGTTTGTGAGCCTCAAACGTTACTATCAGTGAACTTTTCGTAATACAGCTGCACGTTTTCGAGGGTTTGATCCTGCAACCAGCGCTTGATCGACTCGACCATCGGCGGTGGCCCGCAGACGTACATGTCGACTGCGGCATCGCGCAGTTCGCAGGCATCGAAATGCTCGGCGATGTAGCCGCGTTTTCCCTCCCAGCCCGGTGACGGGTCGCTGACCACCGGCGTGTAGCGAAACCCTGGAATGCGGTGAGCATAGGCACTGAACCGTTCGCCTTCGCACAGATCGGCCGCGTCCCGTACACCGTAGTACAAATGCACAGGCTGCTCGCAACCGCGCGCGACGATTTCGTCGAGCATCCCCAGCAGCGCGGACAGTCCGGTGCCGCCGGCCACCAGAATCAGCGGCCGGGCGATGTGGCGAAGATAAAACGCGCCCAACGGTGCCTCCAGAGCGATTTCATCGCCGACCTGGCAGCGCTCACGAATGTAATTGCTCATCACCCCGTCGGGTAACAGGCGAATCAGAAATTGCAGCTGATTGCTGCTACTTGGGCGGTTGGCGAAGGAGTAGGAGCGCTTGCTCATGGTCCCTGGAATCAACAGGCGCGCATATTGCCCCGGCAGGAAATCCAGTGGCTGGGTGGCCGCCCCCAAATCCAGATGGAGGATCGCGGTGCTGGTCGAGACCTGACGCACATGCGTGACCGTACCGCTGAGCTGTTCAGGCCCCGCGGCATTGCACAGGCTGGAAGCAAAGTCGAAATAAAACGCGGCGTCGGACTTCACTCGGGTCTGACAAGTCAGCATTTTGCGTTGTTGCAGGTCGAGGCTGGAAAGGGCTTCCTCATCCACATAATCCTGGCTGTAGTCACCGGATTCGCAGCGGCCCTGACAGGTTCCGCAGACACCCTCGCGGCAATCCAGCGGAATATTGATGCCGTTGCGCAGGGCGGCATCGAGCAATATTTCGTTGGCCTGCACGGGAAAAAACAGTGTTTTGCCGTCGGCAAAACTGAACGCGACCTTGTGGTTCATGCCCCGGTCTCCATAGCTTCAGAGGTGGTAGAAATCGAGCACCGAGTTGATGGTGTCGTTGAGCAGCAACACGTGTTTGCGGGTAATCAGCCAGCTGTCTGCGTGAGGCTTGAGGCGATAGGTCGCGTCCCCGTAGAACTGCTCGGAGGTGGCCAGGCGATAAAACAAGGTGTGCCAGTTCAGCCGCACCTCCAGCTCACCGGCTTCGAGTTCGCTGATCCGCACGTTGTTGATCAGGTGCAGGGTGCGCGGCATCGGCGTGGCCGAGGCAGCCTTGCCGGTGTGCAGGCGGAATACACGGTCTTCCAGGCCCGAGCGATTGGCGTAGTAGATCAACGACATTTCGCGCTTGGGGTCACGGGTATAGACGTGTTCGGAGTCCCATTGCGGCAGGTGAAACTCACTCTGCTCGTCGAAGAGCTGGATGTAGGCGTCCCAGTCCTTGGCGTCGCAGAGTTCGGATTTACGGTAGAAAAACTGCTCGATCTGATACTGCAATTGCGGATTCATATTCACACCTCACGTAGCTTCAGGGATTTCGCGTCCAGGCCGTCGAGCAAGAACTTCTGCCAGTTGCTGTGCTGGTTGACGTAAAGCCCTTCGTGGGTGAATTCGGTGCCGGTCATGGCCGGTGCAATGCCGATCGCCTCGCTGTTGGGCGTGGCGCCGGTTGCCCACTGGTGGCTGCCGCGCGAGATATCGCTCCAGCGTTCCAGTCGTGCCTGGAAACCGCGCTGGGCTTCGCGAAACTCCACCAGGTCATCCGGGGTGCCGAGTCCGGACACGTTGAAGAAATCTTCGAACTGGCGAATCCGGTTTTCCCGATCCGCGTCCGACTCGTTTTTCACACCCAGGCACTGGCTGATGATCTCGGTCTTGTTCCAGGCCACCGGACGGATGATCCGTAGCTGCGAGCTGATTTGATCGAGGAAAAACAGGCTGGGGTAGATGTTCAGGTTGCGCAGCCGATGCATCATCCATTCGGCTTTTTCCTGGCCGTGTTCCTCGATCAGGCGCGGCATGATCGTCGCGTAGCCGGAACGCACCGTCGGGTTGGGCATGTCACTGAACAGCACGCTGTGACCGTTGTTGAAGGCGAACCAGCCGTCGTCGGTATTGGCATCGCCGGCCCCCAGCTTGCTGTAGTCGAGCGTGCCACTGGCGCGGGTGCCATTCTTGCTGTCGACCTGCTGGCGGTGTTGCACCGTGGCCACGTAGTTATAGTGGACCGTGCTGACGTGATAGCCGTCCAGACCGTTCTCGTTCTGAAGTTTCCAGTTGCCGTCGTAGGTGTAGGCCGACTTGCCGGGCAGCACTTCCAGCTCACCGGTGGGCGATTGGGCGACCATCATGTCGAAGAACACTTTGGCATCGCCGAGGAAGTCTTCGAGGCTGTTATCGCCGTGAACGTCCAGGCTGATGAAGACGAAGCCCTTGTAGCTCTGGATGCGGGCCTTTTTCAGCCCGCGTGTGGCTTTGTCGAAGCCTTCCGGGTATTCGCCGGGGGCCTTGACCTTGACCAGGCGTCCGTCGCTTTTGTAGCACCAGGCGTGGAACGGGCAGGTAAACGTCGATTGGTTGCCTTTGCCGACGCGGGTCAATGTGGTGCCGCGATGCTGGCAAGCGTTGATCAGCGCGTTGAGTTGGCCGTCACCGTCACGGGTGATGATCATCGGCTGGCGACCGGCGCGCATCGTGATGAAGTCGTGGTTGTTGGCCAGCTCGCTTTCGTGACAGGCGTAGATCCAGTTCTTCTCGAAGATCAGCTCCATCTCCAGATCGAACAGTTGCGGCTCGGTAAAGATATCCCGAGCGATGCGGAATACGCCTTCTGCCGGACGGAAGTCCAGGCAGCCTTCAATGAACGCTTTCCACTGCTCGACGTTTTTTTCGCCACTCATGGGTGTGCACCTTTTTTATTCAGGTCAATCGGTGCGCCCATTAGAGAGAGTGGGGCGGGCAGGGGTCTATCCGGTTTGTCGACGAAGGCAGTCCACAAAGTTCGGCGGCCGCTGGCTGCACTGCCCCTGTGGCGAGGGAGCTTGCTCCCGCTGGGTTGCGAAGCAGCCCTAAAGTCGGCAATTGCAATTTTTCAGATAGGACGCATCCGAAGGTTTTACGACTGCTGCGCCCGAGCGCGGACCGGTCGGCGGGAGCAAGTGCCTCTCACTGCGATCTTTGCGGGTAACACCCGCGTGTATCAAGGTGGGCAGCTAATACTCAAGACCCTGCACCATTCGATGAACGGCCGCCCCTGTTTGCAGCATTGAGGTACTGTCTTGGGCAGCCTTGAGCGTTGTTCGAGGGTGAGCCCCGGCTCCGGAACTGCCGCGTTATCCACTTAGTCGATGATTGCTATCCGCTGGGTTGGCGCAGGCGTTCAGTGGTCTGGAACTTGCTCGGCTCAAGTCAGAGGTGCGCCGTCAGAGCGTGCGAGAAAAATATTGCCGTGGGTGCGCCGTGATGAGTAGCAAAGCCGATCCGCAGTTTCGCGATATTCGTATCGATCACTATGACCTTGAGGGCGCGCGGACCTGGATGTCAGGGATCTGCGGGCCGCACCGTCTCGAAACCGCGACGCCCGAACGTATCCGTTTTCATCACACGGCCAATGTGTTCAAGTCGATGGCCACGACCCTGGGCACTATCGAATACGGCACTGACGTGACCGTCGATATCGAAGACGCCGAGCATTTCAGCAGCTACAGCCTCAGCCTGCCTTTGGTCGGTGAGCAGGAGCTGAGCAAGAACGGCACGCTGCTCAAATCCAATCGCGATCAGGGCGTGATCATCTCCCCGAATGAAAACCAGATGCTGGCGATCTCCGGTGACTGCCGCAAGGTCCAGGTGGTGATCACTCGGGCGGCCATGAGCGAATCCCTTGAAGAGATGTTGCAGCGCCCGCTGGATGCGCCGCTGCGCTTTGAATCAGTGATGGATGCGGTGGACGGTGCGTCGGCCTCGTGGTGGCGCATGGCGCGGTATTTCATCGGCGAACTCGAGCGCAGCAGCGCACTGTTTGAGCAGGTCGTCTTCACGCGGGACATCGAAAGCTCGTTGATCAAAGGCCTGATCCTCGCCCAGCCGAACAATTACTCCGATGAGCTGCGGGACGTGTTGGGTGTGAAGTTGCCGCATTACCTGATCAGGGCCAAACAGTACATTCACGACAACGCTCGCGAAGCCGTGCACCTGGAAGACATCGAAGCGGCGGCCGGGGTTTCGCGGTTCAAGTTGTTCGAGGCCTTCAGGAAGTACTTCGCCCTGTCGCCGATGGCTTATCTGAAAAAATACCGCTTGAATGCGGTGCGCCAGGACATTCTTGAACAGGGGCTGGCGCGCAATATCTCGGAGATTGCCATGGGCTGGGGGTTCACCCACATGGGGCGTTTTTCCGCCGAGTACCGCAAGTTGTTCGACGAAGCCCCGAGCGCCACCTTGCAGCGCAACGAGGCCCGGCGCATGCGCGGGCTTTGACGCAGAGGCAGTCAATAAGGCTTATTTGCGGGCGACCAGATCCAGTAGATCGTCGCGTTCCTTGATTTTCTGCAGGACGATTTCCGAGCGAATATCGGTGACACCCGCGGTGCGATTGAGCTTGTTGACGATGAAATCCGAGAAGTGTTTCAGGTTGCGCGCCTGAACCCGCAGCACATAGTTGCTGGCGCCGGTAATCACGTACGCGGTGGCGACTTCCGGCCACTCTTGCACCTTCTTGATAAAGGTCTCGTGCCAGTCCTCGACGTCCTGTCGCAACGACACATGGACGATGGCTTCCAGCTCGATGCCCAGCCGTTCGGCGTTCAGCACCGCGCGATAGCCGGTGATGATTCCCTCGCTTTCCAGCAGCCGCAAACGCCGCAGGCAGGCCGACGGCGACAGCGCAACTTTCTCCGCCAATTCCTGATTGCTGATACGCCCGTCCTGCTGCAAGTAATGCAGGATTCGCAGGTCTGTCGAGTCGAGGGTCATGGTTTGAATAAATCCGCGATTTTTGGAGTTGGATTCGAATTATCTTCGAGACAACTACTATATGACCATCCACTTTGCACGAAAATTCTCCAAGGCTTCGTTCATTATTTGCTCATTGTGCCGGCGCAAAAATGCTGAAAACACGGCGGCATGTCATCTAGAGAACAGGACCGACCATGATCACAAGAAACGATTGCCTGGCGCTTGATGCGCAAGACCCTTTGGCTCATTTGCGTCACCAGTTTGCGCTTCCCGAAGGCGTGATTTACCTCGACGGCAACTCCCTTGGCGCGCGTCCGGTTGCGGCGCTTGAGCGTGCTCAGGCGGTCATCGCCGAGGAGTGGGGCAATGGCTTGATCCGCAGCTGGAACAGCGCGGGATGGCGCGACCTGCCGGAACGTCTGGGCAATCGCCTGGCCGGGCTGATTGGTGCCGGTGAGGGCGAAGTGGTGGTCACCGACACCACCTCGATCAACCTGTTCAAAGTCCTCGGTGCGGCCTTGCGTGTGCAGGCGATGCGGGCACCGACGCGGCGGGTGATTGTCAGTGAGTCGAGTAACTTTCCGACCGATTTGTACATCGCCGAAGGGCTGATGGATTTGCTCCAGCAGGGCTATAGCTTGCGTCTGGTCGACAGCCCGGAAGAACTGGCGCAGGCGATTGACCAGGACACCGCAGTGGTCATGCTCACCCACGTCAACTACAAAACCGGCTACATGCACGACATGCAGGCCGTGACGGCGTTGATCCACGAATGCGGCGCGCTGGCGATCTGGGACCTGGCGCATTCCGCCGGTGCGGTTCCGGTCGATTTGCGTCAGGCGGGCGCGGACTACGCCATCGGTTGCACCTACAAGTACCTCAATGGCGGCCCCGGCTCGCAAGCGTTTGTCTGGGTTGCGCCGCAGCTGTGCGATCTGGTCACGCAGCCGTTGTCCGGCTGGTTCGGTCACTCCCGACAGTTCGACATGGCCTCAGGCTACGAGCCGAGCAGCGGTATCGCTCGCTACTTGTGCGGCACTCAACCGATCACCTCATTGGCCATGGTCGAGTGCGGCCTGGAGATTTTCGCCCAGACCGACATGCCCAGCCTGCGCCGCAAATCCCTGGCGCTGACTGACCTGTTTATCCAGCTGGTGGAGCAGCGCTGCGCCGCTCACGATTTGAAACTTATCACCCCGCGCGAACACGCCAGGCGTGGCAGCCATGTCAGCTTCGAACACCCGCAAGGCTACGCGGTGATACAGGCCTTGATCGCCCAAGGTGTGATCGGTGATTACCGCGAGCCGCGGATCATGCGCTTCGGTTTCACCCCGCTGTACACCAGCTTCACCGAGGTCTTTGATGCGGTGCAGATTCTTGGCGAGATTCTCGATCAGCAAACCTGGTCGCAAGCGCAGTTCCAGGTACGCCACAGCGTCACCTGATCCCAGCACTGTCCGTGGCGAGGGAGCTTGCTCCCGCTTGAGTGCGCAGCACTCACAAAATCGATACTCACTGCGAAGATTTTTGGGCCGCTACGCAGCCCAGCGGGAGCAAGCTCCCTCGCCACAGGGTTTAGTTCGACCGTGTGACCCGGTTTATCCAAACGATGTGCTCTCTAAAAAAACACAATATTCAGAGGACAGAGAAATGACCGACACCCTCGGTTTTGAAACCATCTCCAACCGTGAGCACGGCCTCAGGCGCCAGCTCACCTCGGGACAGATGAGCATGATCGCCATCGGCGGTGCGATAGGCACCGGCCTGTTCATGGGCAGCGCCTATGCCATCGGCTATGCCGGGCCGAGCGTGCTGCTCAGCTATGCGATTGGCGCGGTCATCACGCTGCTGTTGATGGGCTGTCTGGCGGAAATGACCGTGGCCCATTCGACCTCGGGTTCGTTCGGCGCGTATGCCGAGTTCTATATCAGCCCGCTGGCCGGGTTTCTGGTGCGCTACGCCTATTGGGCGGCGATTGTGTTGGCGGTCGGCACGGAAGTGACGGCGGTGGCGATGTACATGAAGTACTGGTTCGCCAACGTGCCTGAGTGGATCTGGATCGTCTCGTTCTCAAGCATTCTGATCGTGCTCAACGCCATCAGCGTGAAGACCTTCGGCACCTTTGAGTATTGGTTCTCGACCATCAAGATCGGCGCGATTGTCGGTTTCATCATTCTCGCGGTGTATGTGGTGTTCGGCTCGGGCAACCCGGAGTACGGCGTGCATCACTACACCAGCCACGGCGGGTTTTTCCCCAATGGTTTGCAAGGGATGTGGGTGGCGGTGATCGTGTCGATATTCAGCTACCTGAGCGTGGAAATGATCGCGGTGGCAGCCGGTGAAGCCGAGGATCCGGAGCGGGCGGTGAAGAAAGCCTTTCGCGCGACCATCGTGCGGCTGGTGGTGTTTTACCTGCTGACCCTGGCCCTGATGCTGGCGATTGTGCCGTGGGTTCAGGCGGGTCATGCGCAGAGCCCGTTCGTCACGGTCATGCAAACCATCGGCATTCCCGGCGCCACCGGGGTGATGAATTTCGTGATTCTGATTGCCGCGTTGTCGGCGATGAACAGTCAGCTCTACATCACCACGCGGATGATGTTCAGCCTGTCCCGTGGCGGTTACGCCCCCAAGGCGATGGGCGCGTTGAGCAAGAGCGGCATCCCGCTCAACGCCTTGCTGCTGTCGAGCTCGGGCATTGCGCTGGCGACGCTGTTGAACGTGATGTACCCGGAAAGCTCCTTCACCTTGATGATGGCGATTTCCATGTTCGGCGCGATCTTCACCTGGTTCATGATCTTCCTCACGCACTACTGTTTCCGTCGCTATCACCAGCGTCACGGCGAGCGGAAGCTGTCGTTCCGCATGCGCCTGTTCCCTTACACCACGCTGTTGGGGCTGGTGCTGATGGGCGCGGTGATGATCACCACCTACTTCACCGAGGCGTTCAAAATGACCTTGGTATTTGGAGTCCCGTTCCTGTTGATCCTGTCTTTGGTCTACGGGGTGTTCTTCAGAAAAACCAGGGCATTGGCCGGCACACTGGACAACGCCCCGGCCCCGTAGGAGCAAGGCTTGCCCGCGATGGCGACCGCAAAATCGCCATCGCGGGCAAGCCTTGCTCCTACAAGTTTGTGTCAGCGGTTTCGGATAACGCCTCAAGCAGGGCTTTGGCGTAACGGGGCAGGGCGTCGAACGAGCGTGCGCACAGCAGTAGTTTTCGCTGGGCCCATGGCTCGTTCAGCGCGAGATGTTTGAATGCTTGCCCACGGGCCCAGCGTTCGACCGCCGCCAGCGGCACAATCGCCAGCCCGGCGCCATGGGCGACCATGCGAATAACCCCGTCAAAACCCTCGGCGCGAATGCGGATCTGCATGCGCAGTCCGGCATGCAGCGCCTGTTCTTCCAGATAGATCGCCAACGCGCTGTTGGCACTGAGCCCGACGTAATCGTGAGACAAGGTCTGGCTGAAGTTCGGTGCTTCCCCTTCAGCCAATGGATGATCGCTCGGCATGATCAGCACCAGCGGATCATCGCGGAATGCTCGGGTGTCGAGGTCATGGGTGTCCACCGCATCGGAAACGATACCAAGGTCCGCCGCGCCCTGACGTAAGGCATGGGTGATGCGCAGGCTCGGCAGTTCTTGCAGGTCGATGTCGAGGTTGGGGTGCTCTCGCAGAAAGTCCGCCAGCAACTCGGGCAGGTATTCAGTGATCGCGGTGGTGTTGCACAACAACCGCACCTGACCTTTGACGCCTTTGGCGTATTCCGCCAGATCCTGTTGCATGCGTTCGGCCTGTCGCAGCAATACCCGGGCATGTTGCGCCAGTGCCTTGCCGGCCGGGGTAGGGCTGATGCCGCGACGCCCACGCTCGAAAAATGCTGTACCCAGCGAAGCTTCCATCGCACGGATTCGCGCACTTGCCGCCGCCAGTGACAGGTGGCTGCTGGTTGCGCCAGCGGTGATGTTGCCGGCGTCGAGGATCTTCAGGTAGAGCTTGAGGTCGATCAGGTCGAAGTGCATGGGCGTTTCCAAGGCTCTGTTAAAACAAGAGGCAGGCTCAGTATATGGCAGATTTTCAGGGCCCTTCGAAAGGCCCAGGATAACGCCATGAATACTCCTCTCGCGTTCTATCAAAACCTCGGTCTGGCCTTGTCTTTATTGGTGATTGTCACCTTTCTGATGGCCGGGATGATCAAAGGCGTGATCGGCCTTGGGCTGCCGACCGTTGCCATGGGCTTGCTTGGTCTGGCTATGGCTCCGGCACAGGCTGCGGCATTGCTGATCATTCCGGCGACGCTGACTAACGTCTGGCAACTGGCGTTCGGTGGGCATTTGCGTCCGTTGATCAAACGGCTGTGGCCCATGCTGCTGGCGATATTTGTCGGTACCGGTGCGGGTACGTTGTGGGTGGGGATTGGAAGCGGGGAGTGGGTGGTGCGAGGACTTGGGGCGGCGCTATTGCTCTATGCCTTGAGCGGATTGTTTCTGCCCACCTTGCGGGTCAGTAGTAAAACCGAAGGCTGGCTCGGCCCGCTCAGTGGTGCGCTGACTGGCATCATCACCTCGGCCACCGGCGTCTTTGTGATTCCGACGGTGCCGTATCTGCAAGCGCTGGGGTTGAACAAGGATCAACTGGTGCAGGCGTTGGGCCTGGCGTTCACCGTGTCGACCCTGGCACTCGCTGCCGGCTTGATGTGGCGCGGGGCGCTCGGCGACGGCGAATTGAGTGCTTCACTGCTCGCCCTGATCCCGGCGCTGCTCGGCATGCTGCTGGGGCAATGGTTGCGAGAGCGGATCAGCGCCGTGTTGTTCAAGCGGGTGTTCTTCGTCGGCCTTGGAATACTCGGCGGCCATCTGCTGATCAGCGGCTAGCCGATGATGGACTGAGCATGTCGATGCGGCGGATATCGAAATCGCGTTCCAGGTAATCCATGCGGTTCTCGAAAAACTGCTGCATGTGCGGCAGGTTCGAGTGCACGTCCAGATGGGCCCGGGATTGCCAGATCTCGTAGAAGATAAACAGCGTCGGGTCTTGCTGGTCGCGCAGCATGTGGTACTCGATGCAGCCAGGTTCGGCGCGACTGGGTTCGACGTAAGCGCGGAACAGGGCCTCGAAGGCGTCGGCTTTTTCGGGGCGGGTTTTGGCGTGCAGGATGAAACCGTGTTGCTCGCTCATGCAGAATTCCTCAAGTCAGGGTTGAGAAAATTCTATGGCAACAATCAGCTGGTGATTCGTGCGTTTCGGTCAAATGTATTTTGCCGGCTTCGGGCTTATTCATGGGAAGGGTCATCGATACTCTGCCGCCATCAAATTTAAAACTTTTCGATCCCGCGACTTATCCACAGCGCGGCGCATCGGACCCTGATGAGGCTTCCCATGAAAAAAGTTCTATTGCTCAACGGTGGCAAGAAATTCGCCCACTCCGATGGTCGCTACAACGCTACCCTGCACGAAGCTGCCTTGAGCGTGCTGGATCGCGGCGGTGTCGACGTGAAAGTGACCCACATCGACGAGGGCTACGACGTCGCTGAAGAAGTCGCCAAGTTCCTCTGGGCCGACGTGATCATTTACCAGATGCCGGGCTGGTGGATGGGCGCGCCATGGATCGTGAAAAAGTACATCGACGAAGTCTTCACCGAAGGCCACGGCAGCCTCTACGCCAGCGACGGCCGGACCCGCTCCGATGCTTCGCAGAAATACGGCAGTGGCGGCCTGGTGCAGGGCAAGCAGTACATGCTGTCGCTGACCTGGAACGCACCGCAGCAAGCGTTCGACGACCCGAGCGACTTCTTCGAAGCCAAGGGCGTGGATGCGGTGTACTTCCCGTTCCACAAGGCCAACACCTTCCTCGGCATGAGTGGCCTGCCGACCTTCCTGTGTGTCGACGTGATGAAGCGGCCGAACATTGAAGCCGACGTCGCGCGCTACGAACAGCACCTCAAGCAAGTGTTCAACTTGCCGGCGTAACCTGCGTTATGTCTCGCATCCGGCTACTATCGAACACCTGAGCAGTGGCACGTTTTTACTTGTGGCGAGGGGGCTTGTCGGAACGCCGCACCGCCCCGTTGGAGCGCGAAGCGGTCCTGACATCAGTCACCGTGTATTTTCAGACTAAGTGCGGGCAGTGAGTTTACGACTGCTGCGCAGCCGAACGGGGGCGAGCCCCCTCGCCACAAGGAATGCCTGACTCCCGCCACAAGGCGCATTCGATAGGAAGGACATACGTGAAAGCCAGATCCGATGAGTTGCAGATTTTCGTCTGCGTGATCGAGTGCGGTTCGATTTCTGCGGCGGCCGAACAGGTCGGGCAAACGCCTTCGGCGGTCAGCCGCACGCTGTCGCGTCTGGAGGCCAAGCTCGACACCACGTTGATCAACCGCACCACGCGGCGCATGGACCTGACCGAGGAGGGCAAGTACTTCTTCGAACAGGCCAAGCTGATTCTCGACCAGATGGACGAGCTCGAAGAGCGTCTGTCCTCGCGTCACAAGACACCTTCCGGACGGCTGCGGATCAACGCGGCGTCGCCGTTCATGCTGCATGCCATCGTGCCCTACATCGATGAGTTTCGCCGTCTGTACCCGGACATCCAGCTGGAACTCAACAGCAACGACCTGATCATCGACCTGCTGGAGCAAAGCACCGACATTGCGATCCGCATCGGAGCGTTGGCGGATTCGACCCTGCATGCGCGTTCGCTGGGGGGCAGCCCGCTGCACATCCTCGCCAGCCCCGCGTACCTGGAAAAACACGGCACGCCGACCACGGTTGCCGAATTGGCCGGCCACTCGCTGCTGGGTTTCACCCAGACCGAAAGCCTCAATCATTGGCCGCTGCGTCATGTGCACGGCGACCGCTGGCAGATTCAGCCGAGCCTCAGCGCCTCCAGCGGTGAAACCCTGCGTCAGCTGGCGCTGGAGGGGCAGGGCATTGTGTGCCTGTCGCATTTCATGACCATCAATGACATCAAGGCCGGACGGCTGAAATTGCTGCTGGCGCAGGCCAACAGTGGCTATCGCCAGCCGATCAATGCGGTGTACTACCGCAACTCGCAACTGGCGTTGCGGATTCAATGCTTCCTGGACTTCATCCAGGGCAAGCTGGCGAGTTACGCGAACGAGGTGTTTGAAGGCTGATCCTTGCCATCACCAGCAGCCGTCGGTGTTCTCGTTCTGCCCCATGAAAATACTCACCGCGCATTTTCATTAATCACGACATGGCATGTCTGTGAGCGACATTTCTTGTCTCTTCACGAAAATTACTTTCATCAGGTTTGAAAGCGGCTCCTCGAAATGATTTATGGGTTTCACAACACATCGACGTGACCCTTTTCGAGGAGTACCGCATGGCACCGTCCTTCGGCTATTGGCTGCTGGTTTATGCCGCTATCGCCATCATTGCGCTGATCGTTCTGATCGCCCGTTACCGACTCAATCCGTTCATTGTCATTACCCTGGTTTCCATTGGTCTGGCGCTGCTCGCCGGAATGCCGCCGTCAGGGGTGGTGGGCGCGTATGAAGCGGGCGTCGGCAAAACCCTGGGGCACATTGCGCTGGTGGTGGCGCTGGGCACGATGCTCGGCAAGATGATGGCCGAGTCCGGTGGTGCCGAGCAGATGGCGCGTACGCTGATCGAGCGTTTCGGCGAGAAAAACGCGCATTGGGCGATGGTCTGCATCGCCTTTCTGGTGGGCCTGCCGCTGTTCTTCGAAGTCGGTTTTGTGTTGCTGGTGCCGATTGCCTTTACCGTGGCGCGGCGGGTAGGCGTGTCGATTCTGATGGTCGGTTTGCCGATGGTTGCCGGGCTCTCGGTGGTGCACGCGCTGGTGCCGCCGCATCCGGCGGCGATGCTCGCGGTGCAGGCCTATCAGGCCTCGGTGGGGCAGACGTTGCTCTACGCGATTCTGATCGGCATCCCGACGGCGATCATTGCCGGTCCTCTGTACGCCAAATTCATCGTGCCGCGCATCCAGTTGCCTGCGGAAAACCCGTTGGAACGACAGTTCATCGAGCGCGAACCACGGGACCGCTTGCCGGGTTTCGGCATCACCATGGCGACAATTCTGCTGCCGGTGGTGCTGATGCTGATTGGCGGTTGGGCCAATCTGATCTCCACGCCGGGCAGCGGTTTCAACCAATTCCTGTTGTTCATCGGTAACTCGGTGATCGCCCTGTTGCTGGCGACATTGCTGAGCTTCTGGACCCTCGGTCTGGCCCAGGGTTTCAACCGCGAATCGATCCTCAAATTCACCAATGAGTGCCTGGCACCCACCGCCAGCATTACCTTGCTGGTGGGCGCCGGCGGTGGCTTGAACCGGATTCTGGTGGACGCCGGGGTGACTGACCAGATCGTCGGCCTGGCCCATGAGTTTCACTTGTCGCCGTTGTTGATGGGCTGGCTGTTCGCGGCCTTGATGCGCATCGCCACCGGTTCTGCAACCGTGGCCATGACCACCGCATCCGGCGTTGTCGCGCCGGTGGCCATTGGTCTGGGATATCCCCATCCGGAGTTGCTGGTGCTGGCGACAGGTGCGGGCTCGGTTATCTTTTCTCACGTCAACGACGGTGGCTTCTGGTTGGTCAAGGAGTACTTCAATATGACCGTGACCCAGACCTTCAAGACCTGGACGGTGCTCGAGACTTTGATCTCGCTGGTCGCGTTCGGCCTGACCCTTGGTCTTTCCTATGTGCTTTGAACAGCAGGTGCGGTAAATGGACATCCTCTATCAGATTCGCGCACGTCAGGATTCCTTCAGCGCCGGTGAAGGGCGGATTGCCCGGTTGATGCTCGACGACGTAGGGTTTGCCGCGTCAGCGAGCCTCGACGAGCTGGCGCTGCGAGCCGAGGTCAGCAGCGCGACACTCTCGCGTTTTGCCCGCAGCGTCGGTTGCCGAGACCTGCGCGATCTGCGCCTGCAACTGGCTCAGGCCAGCGGGGTCGGCAGTCGTTTTCTCGACCCGGCGGGGACGCCGGAGCAGTCGGCGTTTTATCGGCAGATCGTCGGCGATATCGAGTCGACACTGCGTCAACATTTGTCGGCGTTCGATGAGTCGCGTTTCGCCGACGCAGTGAAATTGCTGGGCAAGGCGCGGATGATTCACGCATTCGGCATGGGCGGTTGCTCGACACTCTGTAGCGATGAGCTGCAAGTGCGGCTGGTGCGCCTCGGCTACCCGATTGCCGCCTGTCATGACCCGGTGATGATGCGCGTGACCGCCGCTTCACTGGGCGCGGAGCATGCGCTGATTGCCTGTTCGCTGACCGGCATCACCCCGGAACTGCTGGAGGCTGTCGAGTTGGCGAGCAGCTACGGCACACGCATTCTGGCGATCACCCTGGCCGACTCGCCGTTGGCACAATTGGCCGATGTGCTGCTGCCGCTGCAAAGCGCCGAAACCTCGTTCATCTACAAACCGACGGCGGCGCGCTACGGCATGCTGCTGGCCATCGACGTGCTTGCCACCGAGCTGGCACTGGCAAATCCTGAAGACAATCAAGAACGTCTGCGGCGGATCAAGCTCGCCCTCGACGACTACCGTGGCGGCGATGATCATCTGCCGCTGGGAGACTGACATGCAGTACCACACGCTGATCCGCAACGCCCTGATCATCGACGGCAGCAACACGCCGGGTTATCTCGCCGACGTGGCGATTGTGAACGGACGGATCGCGTGCATCGGTAATTTGCAGGAGGCCAGCGCCGATGAGGAAATCGACGCGGCCGGACGGGTGCTCGCGCCAGGCTTCATTGACGTACATACCCACGACGACACAGTGGTGATCCGCCACCCGCAGATGCTGCCCAAGCTCAGCCAGGGCGTGACCACGGTGATTGTTGGCAATTGCGGGATCAGCGCCTCGCCGGTGAGTTTGCGCGGCGATCCGCCGGACCCGATGAATCTGCTCGGTACGTCCGCAGCCTTTGTTTATCCGTGTTTCAGTGATTACCGTGCGGCGGTCGAAGCGGCCAACCCGACGTTGAACGTGGCCGCATTGGTCGGCCACACGGCACTGCGCAGCAACCACCTCGATGACCTGTTTCGCACTGCAACGTCGAGCGAAATTGCCGCAATGCGCGAGCAATTGCGCGAGAGCCTGGAAGCCGGTGCGCTGGGCTTGTCCACAGGGTTGGCCTACGCCAGCGCCTTCTCGGCATCTACCGACGAAGTCATGCAACTGACTGAAGAGCTGACAGCTTTCGGCGCGGTCTACACCACCCATTTGCGCAGCGAATTCGAACCGGTGCTGGAGGCCATGGACGAGGCATTCCAGATTGCTCGCCACGCGAAAAGTCCGCTGATCATTTCCCATCTCAAATGCGCTGGCGCCGGCAACTGGGGGCGCAGCCCGCAACTGTTGGCGTCCCTTGAGCACGCCGCGAAAACCCATCCGGTGGGCTGCGATTGTTATCCGTATGCGGCGAGCTCCTCGACCCTGGATCTCAAACAGGTGACGGACGCGTTTCGCATCACCATCACCTGGTCGACACCACACCCTGACGTGGGCGGCCGCGACCTGATGGACATCGCCGCCGAGTGGGGCGTGCCGTTGCTGGATGCGGCCCGTCGCCTGCAACCGGCCGGGGCAGTCTATTACGGCATGGATGAGGCGGATGTGCGGCGCATTCTGGCCCACCCGTTATCGATGATCGGTTCCGACGGTTTGCCGGAAGACCCGTTCCCGCATCCACGGTTGTGGGGCGCATTTCCACGGGTACTGGGGCACTTCAGTCGGGATCTCGGATTGTTCCCGCTGCACACGGCGGTGCACAAAATGACCGGGCTCTCGGCGGCGCGTTTCGGCCTGAAACAGCGCGGTGAAATCCGCGAAGGGCATTGGGCGGATCTGGTGCTGTTCGACCCGTTGCGCGTGCGTGATGTGGCGGATTTCAACGACCCGCAACGTTCGGCCAAAGGCATCGACGGTGTGTGGGTCAATGGGGTGCGCAGCTATATCGATGGTCAGCCGAATGGACGTCGGGAAGGGCGGTTTTTGGCGCGTGAAGGAACTCTCGGTTCAGGCTTCAGGTAACAGTGATCTGTGGGGTTGATCACAGTGATGGCACTGTGCAATTAAAGAATGCCTTCCCCAAGCCGAAGCGCTGTCATGCAACCCACTTAGAGTGGGGCCTTTCAGTTTGGGAGTAGCGCAATGAGCTTCGGTAAAACCACCCCGATCCTGCGGATCTTCGATGAAGCCAAGGCGCTGGAGTTCTACGTCGACTTCCTCGGTTTCACGCTCGACTGGCAGCACCGTTTCGAGGCGAACTTCCCGCTCTACCTGCAGGTGTCGCGAGGTGAATGCGTGCTGCATCTGTCCGAGCACCACGGCGACGCAACGCCGGGTTCGGCGCTACGCATCGAGACCGATGAGCTGGAAGTGTTCCAGCAGCAATTGCTGGCCAAGGAATACCGCTTCGCTCATCCACAGATTCAGGCCATGCCCTGGGGGAGCCAGGACATGACCATCAGCGATCCGTTCGGGAATCGGTTGGTGTTTACCAATGCGATTTGTGTTTGAGACCGCTGGGCGGTCTACTGAGTTGTACAAGCGGGGGGTGTGCTAGTCTCAATCAATGATTTCATTGATTGCAGGAGGCATCATGGCCAGCATCACGATTCGAAACCTTGACGACCAGATTAAAGAACAACTGCGAATAGCCGCTGCCCACAATGGGCATTCGATGGAAGAAGAAGCCCGTTTGATTCTGGGAAGAGCATTGGCCACTGTTGACCGGGCAGGAGGGCTTGGTAGCCGGATCCGCAGCCGGTTTAGCGCAAACGGTGGGGTTGAACTCGATTTGCCTTCGCGCCAGGAGAAAGCGACAGCGGTGGATTTCTCCGAATGATAGTGCTCGATACCAATGTTCTTTCAGAGTTCATGCGGGCTGAGCCCGATATACACGTGTTGGCCTGGGTTGACGCACAACCGGCGATGGATCTGGCAATCAGCGCGGTTACCGTCGCAGAAATTCTCCATGGCATTGCCCGGCTGCCATTCGGTAAGCGTAAACAGAAACTTGAAGCGCATGCGATGGCGATGTTCGAAGAGGACTTTGCCGGAAGAATATTGCCTTTTGATGCTCATGCCGCTGTCGAGTACGCGACGCTGGTGGCGGGCTGCGAAGCCAACGGCCGAGCGGCGTCGATGGCCGATGCGCAGATTGCCGCCATTTGCCGAACTCACGGTGCCTCGATTGCTACTCGCAATGTTCGGGACTTTGAGTTTCCCGGGGTTGAGGTGATCAATCCGTGGGAGGCCTGAGCGCTGGATTGATCACCTTTGCTCATCCACAGATTCAGGCCATGCCCTGGGGGAGCCAGGACATGACCGTCAGCGATCCGTTCGGGAATCGGTTGGTGTTTACCCATGCGATTTGTGTTTGAGCGGATAACTGTATGGGGTGGCGGGTCAGTCAAGACAGACCTGTCATCTTCTATTCCGACTACCTCCCGGACGCGTGCGTTGTACCTGGTTTATTTGCTGGACACGTGCGTTGTATCCCGCATAGTCGGGGGGATTGCGTCCGGTCGGGATATTGACCCCTTCCGGAATGATCCCGCTGCAGTTAATGCAGGCAGGGAATGGCTGAGGGTTAGCCCCCCGAGATAATGTGTCTGTGAATACAGTGGTGTCGGCAAGTATCCTTTCCGCTCTATCCGGATAGAGCGCAACAATTGAGTTCACCAGTCGGACTTCTGCATGGGTCCCGGGGCCACCGGCGAGTATCGGCATGATCCCCGCCATTCTATCGATATGAGTTGCGATCCAGTCTCGCGTAGGTTGTTGCAGTTCATGGGCGTTACTGGACAGCCTGCTGATCGTAGGCGCATCTCTTAATACGTCTTCATCGATTGTTAAATTGTGGAACATGTCATTGCCCGCTGCGGCGTACCGGTTGGACACATCGGTCACATAGTCAGCCGTGTTACTGATCCTGTAGGTTCCGAATTGCAAGTAGTGCCCGGCGTTCGTGGCGTTGCCTGAGTAACGCATATCTACCCCTGCATATCCCCTCATACTGCCTTGAGGCTTTGGGATATTAAAAAAGTCGCTGAGCCCAATTTCGCTCGTTTTGATGTATCCATACGAGTGAGCAAGAAATTCCTGCCTCAGCAATCTCTTGTCTAAAAATTGATCAGAGCTTTTATCGTAGTCATCCGGCATCAAGCGATAGGTAAAGTCACCGTTAGCGGTATCCATGATTTCCTGTGAGCGGGCTCTGCCCCAATCCTCGAATTCTCTGAGGTCTTCGTCTCGCATCAGGCCCTTGTGATCGACAAATCTCACCGGGTTGTTCCCCACCATGCAATACAGATTCAACCCGTCAACCGCTCCCGCCGGATCAGGACTGATCCAACGCTGTAACCATGGCGCGTAATACCGGTGCCCGTAGTAATACAGTCCACTGGCATCACGCTCCTTGCCGGAATATCGAATCGTTTTGTAATCGGCCTCCACAGCCGAACGGGACGCCGTCCACGCCGTACCGCCATAAGGCAAATAACTTTCCTGACTGATCAGCGACGCCTGGTCGTCAAGCTCCAGCGAGCTGGACCTCAGATGGTCATCAAGGCTGTAGCGTATTTGATTGGCCGCGATATCGGCCGGTCGGCCTTGGGTCCAGTGCAGGTAGCGAACGCTACAGCGACCCGCCTGCAGGGTGATGACTTCCAGTCGCTCGTGAGTGCGGGTGCGGATTTCGAGGCCCGGCAGATAGCGAACTTCTCGGGTGTGAGTCACCGACGCTGCATGGGTAGTTTGAATCTTGCGTACACGTTGACCGCTGCTGTCGTAGCTGTAGCGCTCAATGTCATCGTGCCCGTCTTCACGTTGGATCAGCATGACACTGGCGAGTTGATTGCGGGTGTTCCATTCCAGCGCCTGGCCCGGTTGCAGCGCGTGCAGGTTACCGTTGGCATCGAAGTTTGCTGCAATGTCAGGAGTTGAGTCGCCCTTGTTCCAGGACTGGAGGCGATTGTTTGCGGCGGCAATGTTCAGGGTCCGGGTGTAGTTATTACGATCGCGAACATGGCGCAGTTCGGTCAGGTTGCCCCCGGTGTCGTACGTATAAAGCTCGGTAAAGTTGAACAACTGCCGGGCGTCGATCGGTGCTCTGCTGGAGATCGGAAGGTGGGGGTGGTTGTTGGGGCCTTCCGCTTCACGGCCTGTCGCGCTGGTCAGTTGGTAAAGGCTGTCGTAGGTGTAGGTGCTGATGGCTTCGACTCGCTGGTTGCTGCCAAATTGCACTGGCTGGGTCTTGTCCTCGATCTGCGTCACATTGCCCACTGCGTCATAGGTGTAGTGCAAGTCCTGCAGGGGGCTGCCAGACACGGACGCGCCGAGTGAGGTCAAGCGGCCGCTGGCCGGATCGAACAGGGCGCGACTGGTAACCCCGTTACCGGCAGTCTGGGATTCCACTTGGCCAAACGCGTTGTAGAGCAGATCCTTCACGATGTTATTTTCGATCACGGCGTCTTTTATTTTCAGGCTCACGGACTTGAGTTGACCCGCAACATCAAACGAGAAACGTTGTTGGTGCTGACCGGCATCGATTTGCTGGATCATTTCTCCCTGCGCGTCGTAGCGCCAGATCGTTTTGTGACCCTCGCCCTTTTCAAGCAGTACATTGCGGTCCTTCTCGTCTGTTGGCCAATGCGGCTGCCGGGGATCGATGAGGAAGCGCCGTGTCTGACCAGCAGGTTTGGCGCAGAGTGCATATTCATGGATGAGCAGGGTACCGGCGCTGTCATCGTGACGGGTCAGTGCACCACACAGGTTGCTCGCCGCAGCGGCTGACGAATTATCGCCATAGCTGAAGCGTTCTATCACGCGCAGATCCTGGCCTGCTGCTTGCTCCTGGATTTCGGTCGGCCGGAGCTGATTGTCGTAGCTCGTTTGCCAGTGGCTGCCACGCTGATCCCAGCTGCGCAGTGTCTGTCCGGCGTCACCAGGCAGACTCAGGCGCCACCCGGCATCGACACTGTCGACCAACAACTCCTTGCCGGACAGGCTGTAGACGGTGGTCAGATTGGCCTTTGGCATTTTGCCAAACAGTCGTGGGTCCCACTGCGCAACCAGGTGTCCGGCAGTGTCGTGGTCCTGGCGGGTAATACGTGCTTGAGGGCTGTCGTCTGCGCTGCCGCGCCAGTAAGCGATGTGCCGCACAGGCAGGCCACGGCTGTCGATGGCGTTGATCGTGGGTGTCTTGCGGTGAAGGCGTACGTTCATGCCTCACCTCCGGTTGTCGGGAGTGGTTTGGGCATGGCCTCTTCGAGTGTGTCGTTCTCGTCTTCATCCACGGTGTACCAGGGATGACGGGTTTGCCGCCGCAGACAGGAAAGATCACCTTGTTTGGCGAGTCGTGTGTGAGTCGGTCGCCCCAATGCATCGTAAAACTGCAAATCGCAGTGGCCGAACTTCCGAAAGGACACATCGTTGATGTAGCGGTGCTGATCGGCGAAGTAAGGACGGTAAGTTCGGATCGCCAATCCCTTGTTGTTGTATTCGACACGTTCACTGACGCGCCAGCGCTGCGCGGCGATCTGTTGCTGCGGTATTTTTCCGTTGAGCGTCAGCTCTCCTGTGTTGCTGACGACGTAGGCTGTTCCTGACTCGACCTTGAGCTTTTGTTGCAGTGTCCGGCCAAAGCCGTCACTGCAGGTCACGGCGATTCGGATTTGCCTTTGGTCGTCATCGGGATAACGATCGGCGGTCAGTGCAACAATGTGCACCGGCTCGCGAGCCGAGATGTCGAGTTCGGCTTTCAGTTTCGCTTCATCGGCCGAGAGTGTCTCAAGGTCCGCCAGACGACGCCGAATCGAGGCACAGATATGTCCGCTCGGCAGTAAGTCGCCGTTGGCTACGCAACGGGTCAGCCAGTCGGTGTCCTTCAGAGCGGTGTCCGAGGCGCGCCCCATCCAGCTAAAGGGTGCGTAATAGATGGCAATGGCGGCGTCTTTCAGAGCGTCTTCTTTGTTGGTGATCGCCTCGCTCGGACGGGTGAATACCGGACGTCTGTATTGGGCAACAGGTTTGAAACCTGTGAGCTTGTCACCCTCGCTGCGATAAAAGCTGCTGGCCAGTATCTGGCCAAAACTGTCGTAGAGGCCTTCTTGAATGTTCCCGTTCGGATCGGTGATGCGTCGGGGTGCAAGCGAGCGGTAATCGTAGGCGGCCTGGGTGATGCAGCCATCGGGCAGTTTGAACGCGGTGATGAGGCAGCCGTACTTGTCGTGGCTGATCTCGGTCACGCCCTGGCTTGTGCTCGGCTGGAGGGTTTTTACTTTGTAAAAGCCCTCCAGTGTGGCGTAGGTCGAGAAACCGCTTTTGACTGACCAGAGCTTTTTGAGGGACGTGGACGCCGGGAGAAAATCGGTCATGCGGTGATAGCCACTTCGTTCAAGCAGTTTTCCCTTGGGGCGAGTTGCTTGCGACAACACATCAAAGGCTTTCAGGGCTGTATCGTCCAGCTCGGCGGTTTCCAGATGGTCGGCCAGGGCTTCGAAGTGAGCGGTGCCGTCTGGCAAGGTTTCTGCGGTAGAAGTGTTCTTGTAGCGTTGCACGGACAGGCCCGTCAGGATGCTCTGGGTCGTCCAGTCGGTTCCCTTGATGAGTTCGATGAGCTTTTCGTAAGTCATGTCCTTTGTGGCCAGCCCTCCAGATGCATGCGCCTTGGGTCGTTTCAACGCATGGGTACGCTGGCGATAAGGCAGACCCAACCGCCATCCCTGGGGTGAATCCAGATGAATGAACTCGGTGCGGGTTTCGTTCAGGTAGTAGAGCTGTTGCGCCGGATCATGAGCATCGCGCCACCATTGCTGTTGGTCGGCATCGCTGAACGGCGGGGTATCACTGTCGGTTTTACGTCGGGCGTAGTGGACGCTTACGTTGTGGATCAGTGCGCCGAACCTGTCGTGCTGCAGATTGAAGATGTGCTGGCATTGCGGATCATCGGCAATACCCTCGTACTGGTAACTGATGGACTCCAGTGGCAGCGGCAACATCCGGGCGTAGCGCTGGCTACTGTCTGGCACTTGTAGCAGACGGACCTGATAGCGGTTTTCCTGAACCGAATAAAGCGTTCTGGTTTTCAGGCGTGTATCGATTCCGAGGATCTCGCTGCGCAGTAAATGACCACTCAGGGCGCGCGCCATTTCTAGGGTTGTCGCAGTATCAGGGGTAACGAGTGTGTCGCCCCCGATCTCGGGCTGGTATTGGCAAAGCAGTGCCTTGCCCAGTGCCACCGCTGCTTTGTCAGCGCTGTGATAACCGGTTCGGGGCAAGTCCACTGCTTGTCCGGTGTGGTACCAGCTCTTTTTCAGGCTCGGTGTCGTAAAACCTTGCGAGTCGGCATCACCGGGATTGGCTTCACTGTCGGTTTGCAGCAACAGGCCGAAACCGCGAAATTCCCGTTCGATACCGTCGTAATAGCCTTGGCGATAGGAAAAGCTCTGGGTCAGTTGATTGCCGGTAATCTCGTCGAGTTGGGTCTGGCTCGAAACCAGATGCAGGGCAAAGGGCAGATGACAGCTGCGGGGCTTGCCGGCTTTGATTCTCTCTGCTTTTTCATCCAGCCATTCCTGCGCCGAACTTCGGTAGCGGATGCTGCCGGCGGCGCCCATGTTGTTATTGGTGCCAGTAAGCAAATACGGTTTTTCACTGACGAAGTCGTAGCGCCAATGCTGCACTGTCATGTGCGGCACGCTGAGTATCAGGCTGGAACAACCGAGCCCTTGCAGGTCAGCGATGCTCACCTGGCAGAAACGATCGTAGCGCACACCTTGCGGCCAGGGCAGGGCAACTGACAGGTCGAAAGCATTGCCGCAGTGGTTCATGAATATCTGCGCATGGTCCGCATGCAGGTAGATCAGATCGGCGGCGCCCGAACCGTCCAGATCTGCCAGGCGAATACGTGAAGCGTCGAATGTCTCGTAGTCAAGTTTCGGCGAGCCCAGCACGAAGCCTTTACCGAAACGTCCATGTCCCAGGTTTGGCCAGCACTTCACTTCATTGTGGCGAACACGGACCAAGTGCGGTTGGCCACTGCCCAGGATATCGCTGAAAGCCACCAGCTCGGTGGGCGAAGACGTGAGCACGGGAAGGGCGTCTTCGTCCTCTTCCCGAGGCACTTCGCGGGCAGCAGCAAAGCCCTTTTCTCGTTGATTGGCATACAGCCGAACGCTGCGCGGGCCTATCAGCGTCAAGTCGCTTAGCCCTTCGCCCATCAGATCGGCCAACTGTCCTTGTGGATGAAAAAACTCCGTAGGGAACGCGTCGAGCGAGGCAAAATTCGACCAGTTTCGATCGGGGCCCAGGGAGAAAACCCCACTCAATCCTGGCTGAGCAATGACCCAGTTCAGTCGACCATCGCCTGTGAGGTCGCTCAGTGATTGGCGCACAGGTTTGGCAGTATCGGCGGTCGGGATCGTCGGCAGGGCGCGCCACTGATCGTAAGTCACTTTATTGCTTTTGGCTTTGGCGCGTATGGGCTCGCGGTAATACCAGGCATTTTCACTGGAATGAAGTACCCCCGGCAGCCCTTCACCGTACAGGTCTACCAGTTGGTAACGCTGACCGTCGTTGAGACCGGGCATGTCCTGAAACTGCTGCCAGTTGTGGGCGTCGGCCGGGAGCTTGAACTGACTGTAGCTGAACTCAACGGGAGGACGGCTATCGGCTGTTGTCGCGTTGCCGAACGCCTGTTCATGGGCCGCTGTCAGGTGTTGATAGCCCAGAGACGTTTGACGGTAATCGAGCAGCAGGCGTCGGACCAGAACGGGGTCGGTACCCAATTCATCGGGAAAGCGGTGAAACATCAGCACCTGGCGGCACAGGCGCTCCGTACGTAATTCAAAGCCGTAGGCGAAGCTGGAAAACCCGTCGCTACGGGGTTGCCACTGTTGGCCGTCATATTCCGGTTTCTGTTCGTACGCCGTGCTCCGTTCGCCGTAGTCGAACACCAGTTCGAAGTGCCATTGCACAAGCCTCAGGCGATCGGCTTTCCATAAGTAAAGGTGCGCATCGGCCTTGAAATTGCCATAGCTCACACGGCTCAAATAGCGCTGGGCCTTGGCGCCATCTGCCTTGTACTGGTAAAGGATGTGCTCGCCATGTGCGTTCAGGCTCTCCTCCAGCAGCCATTCGCCGACACGCTGCGAATTCTGCGGATCGGCACGACGCGATGCAGGTTTTTTTCCGAACACATGAAGGCTGCCATCAGCACCGTGCACCAGCCAGAAACCCGCTTTGTCGCTCTGTGAGGACCAATATTCAATACGGTCGAAGCTGCTTTCGATTCTCGGGAAGTGGCGCGTGACGGTATAGGTTTCGCCCAGTTCCAGGTCGTTGTAATGGTCGATGCGGGTTGAGGTGATGACGCCTTGTAGATCGCGCTCGGGCAACCAGACAACTCCACTGGGGCCGACAATCTCGTCATCCTCGGTATAGGCCGGCACACCTTTGCTGGTGCGTCGCCCGACGGTGGGTAATGACATCCCCCAACCGATGCCAAACACACTGTTACCCACCGAGCTGCCATAGCTCAGAGACAAGGAGGGAGCAAAGCCGCGACCCGGCGAAATCGGCAAGGCAAGCTCATAAGAGGCCGCGCCGTGGGCGCCGACGGCTCCCCAGCCTTTGCCAATGCTTTGAATCGCGCCGCCACCTTTGGGCAGTGACGGCGCGATGACAGGCAATGCGTTTTGTTCGTTCATTACGCACCTCCCGATCTGGCCGTGTAGCTCACGTGCACGATGATGTCGGTCAGTGAGTCCAGCATGGCTTTCTGCGCTTCGGGATTGGGAAAGGTCAGGCGCCATGTGGAGATGGCGCCGGTGTATTCGAAGGGCAGGTAGCGTTCATCGTTGAAGTTCAGGGTGAACAGGCCGTTGTCGTCGACTCCGGTGGAAAGGGCGATTTGCTGGCTGGCTCGCTTGTTTTCCATGAGCTGTCCTTGGTCACCTGGAGACATGAACACTTTGCTTGCGGTCTGGGTCAGCGTTGCCCGGATGTTTTCATAGGGGCCGAGGAGGACTGGCAAGGAGACGCTGAGGGTCTTGATGCGTCGTAGGTAATGCTTCTGGTCTTTGTAATCGTCTTCGAACATGGCGTGGGTCAGTTCGAAATCACAGATACCATCCTTCAGATCGATTTGAAGGTCCTTCCATTCTTTGTTGATTGAGCTGGAGCTGTCCTGGTCTTTGATCTGACGCAGCGACACGGTTTTACGAATCTCCAGTTCTCGCTCGTTACGCTGCAAATATTCGGCCTGCATTTTCAGCAGGCTCAGCTTCAACTGCTCACCTGCTCCAAGCCCACGGTAAGTTGTGTTCCAGGTCCCGGGTTGAACAAAGCGCGTGCTGAAGTCGGCGCGCTCGTATTGCCAGCAGGCTTCGGCGGCCAGGCACAAGGCTAGTGTCGCGTCGTAGGCCTGGTAGTACAGCGTGGCAAACTGGCTGTTGAGCCATTGGTAGAGCTGCGCTTTGGTAAAGCGTTTGCTGAGGAAGTCGTAGCTGGCCTTGGTCTGGCTCAGTGCTGTTTCAGCCTGGCGTAATTGCAGGCGTGTGGCGGTTTCCTGCTCGGTGAAGTGCGCGAGTTGTGCGTCGATCTGGTCCAGTTCGAGTTGTGCCTGATCACGGGTCAGGGTCCACTCCTCCCGCCGACGACTGAATTGCGCCGTACGGTCGAGATGGCTGGCCGCGGTGCGAGTCGCTATGGCGGAGCCTTGTGCGAGCGCAGTGGCGGCATGCATCCCGCCTTCCCAGCGGCTACCACCATTACTGAAACCAAAAATATTGGGGACCATCATCATGCCGCCCGCGACGACCTGGGAGGCTGATGCCGCCAGTTCGGATGCGCCGCTGCTCAAATACAGTTGGCTGGCGGCAGCTTCTTCTTGAGTGACATCCTTCTCCAGCAGCTGCTGATAGTGGCTGATTCGGCCCCGGACGATCGCTTTGCTGGCCAGCAGGGCCTGGCGGTTTTGCCGGTCGATGCGCAGCGCCTGGGTTTGCAGGTCGACGGACATTTTCGCCAGGTCCCAGGCGTGCTGTTGCTGCAATTCCTGCAACCGGGTTTGTTCTTTACGCTCGATCAGCGACAGCAGCGTGGCGCCGAACTGGTTGACACTTTCCACTGCACTCAGGGCCTGACTGTGCATGACCGTGAAGCGATAGTGCGGGATTTGTGTGCTCGGCAGATTCGAAGCTCCGCCGCTTGAAGCGCTCAATGCATTGGCGCTGAGCAAGGCGCGAGGGTCCAATGGCGCCGCGAATAACGGCAAATGCAAGGGCTTGCCGACGATGTCGAGGTTATGCCGCAGGTTGTACAAACGACTCTCGGCGATGTCCCAGCGCTTGAGCAGTTCCGGGTTGAACGGCAAACGCAGATGCTGGGTATCGATAGCAGGTAAAGATTTCTGCGGACTGCCTTCGCGTAATTGCAGGGTTGAACGGATCAGTGAATCTTCGAATGTGCGCAGGCTTTTACTGGGTGCCTTGCTCAACGCTTGCAGGCTGATAGCCGACCACTGATCGACTTGTTGAACAACCGGGCGTGGCCCCAACAGATCCAATGCCCGCACATACCAGCGCTTTGCCTCGCCGAGGCTATCGGGTGTCAGTTCGCGGTACGCGGCATCGCCTCGGTTGATCAGAATGTCGAGGTACAGGAAGTACAGCGTCTTGCGAAAATGCACAGGATGGCTAAGGGCGATCTGGTGCGGATCGTGAGGTGCCTGGCTGGAATATGAGGGGACATCGGGGCCGGTCAGAGGGACCGCATTCCAGTAACCGGACTGCTTACGGCCTGGATCGAAGGCATAGCGAATCCAGCGTTCGGCCTCGTCGTATTGGTGTTCTGTGTTCAACCGATGGGCGATCAGCCACGGCAGGTACAGGAACAGTTCTGTGAAGTAACGACCGTAAGGGCCGTGGAAATCCATGGTTGTTCCGGAATCGGTGTCTGCAATTTTTGGCTCTGGCAGACGTTGTGTTTCCGTACTGAACAGTTTGTCCAGACTGTTTTCGGTACGTTGGATCAACTCTGCGGCGAATGCGGTGTTGAGTCTGATTGGCTGACGACCGGGAAGTCCTTCGTCGCTGTGCGAAATCGTCGATTCCGAGAAGTCGAGAAACTGCACCGTGCCCGAACGTTTAATTGTGGGAGTGCGGAAATCGTTGCGAATCCTGAGTCTGATGGCAGCAAGATAGTAAATTTCTGTTTTTTTTACCGCGTCGTTAGTAATGCAATATCCGTAATAAAAAGGTTCACCTTCTGTCTTGATTTGGTCGGTGTCGAATGTGGCTGTAAACTCTTTATCTAGGTGAGGCAGGGTCTTGGACGAAGAGGTACGTTCGCGTTGGGAGTCTCTAACGGATAGTGGCCGTAATATAACGTATTTAATTGAATCGCCACTTTTGAGGGAATGTGCCTCCTTTAATTTAAGACTCATGGTAAGCGTTGGTTTGGTTGGGTCATAGACTATGTTGGCGGTAAATTCGTCGGGCTTTTCAATGGGCGCTACATTTTTATCTTTTAAATCAATGGGTATTGAAGTCTTTAATAATGCTGTGCGTGCATTGGATCTTGCTTGTGCAGAGATTTTTGGTTGAAGTGAGTGCGTGTTGGAAAGCACGCAGAGATCTTGCGTAAGTGTGTAATGCAGATGCCGTCGGTTTTTTGCTGTGTCTTCTTTAGGAATGAATACTCCTGGGCTGTGCGTGAGGTATTTGTCGACGCTGGCTGTTTTCAGAAAGATAAAGCTGTTGTCGGCCTTGGCATCTTGCGGGTTAACGTATAGGGCAATAATCAGACAATCCTGCGAGTTCTCCTGGTGATGGACGGCGACAGTACCTGTCAGCGACTTGATTGAACTCAAGTCCTTGTCTTGCAGTGTTACATCGTCGCCGTAACCCTGCAGGCAGGTTCGCGCGGTGCTCCAGCTGCCATCGTGTTTACGGTAGCTGAGGCTTAGCCGAAACAGGGGATTGTTCTTGGTCGTTTGGCTTTCGCTGGAGTGGGCGGCAGGATCCTGATGAATGCATTCGGCCCAGACGACAAACAGGCGATTGTTGAACCAGACCGGGCGAATCGAATGCTCGATGGCGTCATCCGGAATGGGCACATCGGCTTTTTCCCAGTCCGACCAGGCGAACGGGTCGGGTTGATCAGTCTGGGCTGGGCGTTGCGCCATGTTCAGCGAACGCCAGAAATAGGTGTTCTCGCTACGGGATTTGGCGATGAAGTAATAAGTGCTGTTGGCGAAATCTGCACCCTCGATATAGCCATTGAGGATGTTCAGGTTGGCGACTTCTTCGAACCGGGTCAGGTAGGCCAGCACGGCAGTCTGAACGGCATCGGGTTGAATCCGGTTTTGGCTGAGGTCGTTTTCCAGTTGCTGGAAGTTATCGCTCTTGTTGTTTCTCAGGCCGGGGTCCAGATAAATCGCGGGGAAGTACTGCAGCTTTTGATGGGCGGCCCAGGTTGGGTACTGGTGCATCTCATTGCGCCATGTCTGCACATGCTCGGGAGCATCGGTTGCCGAGTCATAACCGGGCTCCATGTTCATCAGAATGCGATTGATGTAGTGCTGCAGGCTGGCAATGGCACAGGCCACGGGGGTGGTGGGCACATCCTGGCTGACCAGCACATCGAGTAACCAGTATTCGTAGAGATCCTGGGCGGTCTTGAGCTTGAGGTTTTTTGCCGTGGCGTCGACGGGCACGACTTTGTTCAGATACAGCGCCAACAATGCATCGCGCAGGCGTTCATCAAGCTGCTTTTTAATGGCAACGGTCATATTCGATCCTTGAATAGAGGTGTACGGGTCAATGACGGGCAGCGAGCACGGCTTCACCCACGGTTTTCCAGTCGGATGTTGAGCTGTCGGCTGTCAGGGCCGTAGCGTTGAGCAGGAGGCTTGCCGACAGTCCTGTGCGCTTGCAGCACGTTTGGCAGCGCATGATCCAATCCACTTCCTCCATTGTCCTGGCGCGGTTTTGCCCTAATAGCGCGGTCAGGCAACTGACCTCTTCGATGCTCCAGTTCAGGAGGTTGGCCAGCAGGCCGTTGGAGTCTTTCGCCGGGGCCTCATTCGCCAAACGCAAGTAATGCAAAAGGTTTTCTTCTGACTGCGGCTGATGGCGGGCGCAATGACTGAAGCGTTCGAGCAAGTACAGCGTTTGAGGTGTCAGGGTTCCTGGGCTGTTCGAGGCGAGCCACGCAGGATTACTCATCAATTGCTGTAGCGTGCTGCTGTTCAGGTGCAGCCCCTTGCAGGCTCCGGCAGCGCGAAGGACCTTCGCCAACGATTGGGGTATTTTTCCTGGCGAGAAATTTTTGATCTCCGTGACGACTGCCATAGTGGAGGTGTCGCCCATCGCCATCACGCTGGGGACGTATTCGGCGGATAAGTCGGCAATGTCATGCAGCAGCGTTTCCACCAGGCGCTGTTGATGGTCAGCAGAAGGGGTGGTGTCAGCTCGAAATGTCTCCAGCCGTCTCTCCAGCTCAGGGGGGAACGGTAAGTCGTCCTTCGTTGAACTGAACAAGCGACACCATTGCAGCACATCACGGTTGTTTTGCTTGAGCCAGTCAACCGCCCATTCCATGGCCATCAATACGTCAAGTATGTCGCTTGAATGATTATAGGGGTCGCTCAATTTACCTTTAGCCAACAGCTCGCAGAACGCTTCCCCTCCCAGCGTTCGCGCCATTTCTGTGCATTCGACAGGCGACAAGCCAAACATCTGTGCGATGCGGGCCTGGCGGTAAAGTGAAGACACCGTGGGTAAGTCGTGTTTAAGCGAAGAAAGGTGTTCTTTGGTCTGTGCCGCGAGCAGTAACAGCGAGTCTTGCGTGACGGTCAGCCCCAACCCCGCGCCGAGATAGTTGAGGCTCGGTTGCGATTTGGGGGCTTTGATATCAATGTCCTGTCCCGCGTTTTGCAGCAGAGGATTCGGGAGCAATTGAGTGCGGTTGAACACTTGATCGAACAACGGAGCACGATCACCGCAAGCGGATGTCGGCATGTCGTGCAGTAGCGAAGCAAACTCCTCGGGCGCGATGCCGTAACGCTGATTCAGGTATCGATACACCCCCAGGACACGGAGGGTGTTTGGATTGAGCCACAGTGATTTCAGGCCGGGCAGTGATGTCGTGCCGTCCGAGTGCATGGCGTTGACGATCAGTGTGTCCAGTTCGGCCGCGGGGATACCGGTCCAGCGCTGCAGCCGGACCATACGCAACAGGACGTCAAAACAAATTACGGGGAGGATATTGAACGTCGCGGGGCTCGTCGCTACCACCATTATCTTGTCGCGAGCTGACGCCGTGTTGATGTACTCGCAGCCATAAAAATGACGACCGGCCCCCGGGCTGTTGGTTGAGGCTTTCGGACGGTGTTTACCCTGCGCCAGCAACTGATCAATCTGCTCCATCGTCAGCCCGGTAAGCTCCTTGAAGCGCTCGACGCTAAGCCTTGGATCGGAGACTTTAGTACCGTAAGCCTTCACCTCTATATCGGGGTCGAGTGGCTCGATCAGTATCTTCTGCTGCTCCGGGCTCAGGCCGGACATCAGTCTCTGAGCCTCGGAAGAGGGCTTGGAAATGCTTCCGTATTCAGACTCGTCGAGCAAAAAAGGCAGTTTCAGACTGACCTGATAATTCAACTCGCCCAGCGCCGGTTTATCTGCACCCAACCCAAGCAAGCACTGGTGATGATGAAGGTCATAGGGCAGAGAGAGCGGGTAGCGCTCGCAGGCCAATACTTCGTGAACGGACTTCGTGTTGTTGGTTTTTTTCAGGTGTTCCTGGACATGACTGCTCAAGGTGTCATTGACGATGCTCAGCATCGGCTTTGCTGCGAAGGCACTCTGGTGATCCAGCGTCAGGTTTTTGAGGTCCGGACGCCTCTTCTCCAGGGTGATCTTGTCGGGGTGTGTGGACGATTTTTCCAGTTGTCCGGCAAACAGATACAGCGCTCGCAGATAGGCCACTGGCGAGTCGATTGCAGCGATATCACCGTCCTTGCAAAACTGCTCCCAATTCTCGTTGAACAATGCTTGATAGGTGGCGGGCCCTGACGTCGACTCGGTACCAACACTGCGCCGAACACGTCGACTGGCATCGCCGGATGACAGCTGATGCTCCTGATACAGACGGCTGATCTGTCGGGCATAGCTCAGCGCGTTGCCATACGCCTGCTCGGCGTTTGCGTCGGTATGCCTGGCGAGTTCAAGGGTGAACTCCTCTTTGGTCATGCGCACAATGTCGAACACCGACTCAAAGCCCATGCGCTGCATGGCTGTCTTGAAGTCTGCTTTTGTCTCGTCTTCGTTGCCTGGGGAGTCAATCAACCTGTGTAACAGCGAGCCGTTGCTTACGTCCATGTGTTGTCATTCTCCTGTTCGAACGGAATGTTCTTGGGCAGAAGAAAACGTACAGGAGTCAGTCTGGAATCGCGGTAGGTTGGCTGGGGATTGGGCTGTACGAAAAAGCAATCCGTTGTTCGGATTTATCGTCGAGAGAACGCCGGTATTCAGCCCCCATACCAGTTGCAGGAAAGGGGCTGAATGGGCGCGTTACGGGCCGAGAGTATTGAAGGTTGGCAGGTCAGACGCGGAAGTGGCTGACCATCATCTGCAACTGATTACCCAGCCGTGCCAATTCAACGCTGGACGCGGCAGTTTCATCGCTGGCGGCGGCCGTTTGCTCGGAGACGTCGCGCACGTTGATGATGCTGCGGCTGATCTCTTCGGCCACCGCGCTTTGCTGCTCGGCAGCGGCGGCGATCTGCTGGTTCATCGACTGGATGTTCGACACCGTGCGGGTGATGTTTTCCAGTGATACACCGGCCTTGCGGGTCAGCTCGACGCTGCTGTCGGTGAGGCTGCGGCTGTTGTTCATCACCGCGGCGACTTGCTGGGTGCCGTTCTGCAGGCCGGCGACCAGGCCTTCGATTTCTTCGGTGGATTTCTGCGTGCGTTGGGCCAGGCCACGCACTTCGTCAGCAACCACGGCGAAACCACGGCCGGCTTCACCGGCGCGTGCCGCTTCAATGGCAGCATTGAGCGCCAGCAGGTTGGTCTGTTCGGCCACTGCCTTGATCACGTCCATGACGCTGCCGATCTTGTCGCTTTCCTGTTGCAACACGGTCATGGCTTCGGTGGAACGCACCACTTCACTGGCCAGGCGTTCGATCTGAGCGATCGCTTCGTTGACCACTTTATCGCCTTCGCGGGCTTCACCGTCAGCCGCTGCTGCCGCTTGCGACGCTTCTTCGGCGTTGCGCGCGACTTCCTGCACGGTGGCGGTCATTTCGTGCATGGCGGTGGCAACCTGATCGGTTTCGATCTTCTGGCTGTTGACCCCGGCACTGGTTTCTTCAGTCACCGCCGACAGCTCTTCCGCAGCGCTGGCGATTTGGGTGACGCCGTCGCGGATACCGCTGATCAGTTCGCGCAGGGTGACGCCCATCCGTGCGATGCCTTGCTGCAATACGCCAAGTTCGTCACGACGGGTGACGTGGACATCATGGGTCAGGTCGCCGCCGGCGATGCGTTCGACCACCGCCAGGGTTTCGCGCAGTGGGCGAGTGATCTGTCGGGTGATGATCACGGCCGCGAGAACGCCAACCAGCAATGCCAGCACTGTACTGATCAGTTGCAGGGTGCGCGCCTGAGTGCTTTCGGCGTCACGGCGATCCAGCTGGATCTGATACAGCGCGTCACTGCGCGTAACGATGTCATTGCCCTGGACAGTCATTTCCTGGCGAGCCACCACCGCGTCATTGTTGGCCGCTTTGTAGGCCTGCAATGCGTTGCGGTAGTTGAGCAAGGCGCTTTGCAATTGGCGCAACGCATCTTGCTGGCTGTCGGCGAAATGCGTGTTGAGTGTTTTCAGGCTGGCAATGGCCGCGTCCATCTGGGCGAAGGCTTTTTGCTCGGTGGCCGGATTGCTGTCAGCGATGTAACCGCGAACCTCGTAGCGGGCGAGCTGAAACTGTTCCTTGGCTTCGGTGATGGCCAGGAGTTGTTCGAAGCGTTGATCGCTCAAGGGCATCTGGCGCACACGGGTGTCGATGTCATTGATCAGCGTGTTGGCGCTTTCGGCATTCTCACCCATGGTCTGACGCACACTGCTCACGGTCCGATAGGCGCTGCGCATTTTGTTCAGCGATTGCTGGTAGGCATCGATGACTGTGCCCTGTTCATTGAGCAGCTTGAGGTTTTCCGGGCTCTTGAGGCTCGACAGCAGTTTTTGCTGCTGGGCCTTGAAGCCGTCGAGGGCGGTTTGCACGGTCTGCGCCACCGTTTCGTCGCCGGCGGCCAGCATGTACTGCAAACGGGTAACCCGCAGTTTGGTCAGGCCCGCATTGAGCTGAGTGATATCGCTCATCCAGTTGCTGCGGTCGATCAATCCACCCAGGCTGGTCCAGCCGGTCAGGGCGAGAATGCACGTAAGGGCCAGCACCAGGCCGAAACCCAGGCTCAGCTTCAGGTTGACGCTGATGTTGGCGAACCAGCTATTCATCAAAAATTCCTCCAGGAACGTTGTGCTGCTTATCGTCAGTTGGCTGGAAGATTATTGTTTTTGGAGGCCAGCAGAATGTATTCGTAGAGGGCGTATCGGCGGCAGGCGCGATAGCTGAAACGTTTTTCGTAACAAGAAAATACGGGGCATGCTTGTCGGTTGAGCATTTTTTCACATTCATTTCACTGGGTACTTACGCATCGACTTTTAATGTTGCCCGTACAATTGGGTATTCGTGTGTCCGAGGCAGTGTGAAGGTGGAGTCAAGATTGGGTTTTGCGGGTATCAAGCGTTCACTGAACCGGGGTGGGCTCACTCGCGCTAAATACATTGCCCTTGCACTACTGGCATCACTCTTTGTTATCGCGTTGGCATTCTGGCTGCTGCGCCCAGTCGGTCCGGCGGACCTGGCCCACGGCAACATTGCCGGGGACAAGGCCCTGGCGGCCAGTTGGGCCAAGGGCGATACGATTGTGCTGATCCGTCACGTTGAGCGATGCGACCACTCCACTGCCCCTTGCCTGGACAGTGCCGATGGCATTACCGAACGCGCGCGTGCGGTGGCTGTCGGGATAGGTTCGCAATTCGCACACCTGGGCCTGACTAACGCCGACATCTACAACAGTCCGTTGACGCGGACCACGCAAACGTCGCGCTATATGTTCAATACGCTCGGCAGTGCCCAGGATTGGCTCTTCAACTGCAAAGGCACGATGCTGCGTGACGTGCTGGCGCACAAGGTCGCCGGCCGTAACCTGGTGCTGGTCACCCACAGCGAGTGCATGGCGGATCTGGAAAAAGAACTGAAGTTGCCAGCATCGACCCCTGGGTATGGCGCGTCGCTGTTTTTTACGCTGGATACCGCGCAAACCCAGCCGAAACTGCTGGGGCTGATCGAAGCCTCTGACTGGCAATCAGTCGATATCAAATAGCCCGGCGGGTTGATCCTCCCAGGCTACTTTTGCCAGGCAATAAAAAACGGCACCTGTATCAGGTGCCGTTTTTTTTTGCTGGCCGTTTTACTGTGCGACGAAATAGTAATCCTGACGCCCCACCAGCATTTTCTTCAGTACCTTCAACGGGGCCTTGGGCTCAGTCTCGGCGGCAATCAGCGCCACATGCGTGGGAGAGGCGGCGAGAAATGCCGTCAGCTCGGCTTCGGTCTGCAAGTCCTTGAGCAGGGTGTGGGTGTAGAACACCGTTGCCCCAGCAGTCCGTTCGTTCGCCTGATACAGCGCAACTTCTTGTCCGTTGGCCTGCATGGTCTGAATCTGCTCGGTCAATGGCAGGAACGACAGTTTGCGGTCAGCACGCGGGACGATCCATTGGGCCGCGGCCAGATAACTGACGAACAGCACGCTGATGATGCCGATTGCGATACCGCGACGATTGCGGGCGATTTTGCCGAGCAAAGTTGATGCTTCGGTGTGCTTGCGCAAGCGCTCGTATAGCACTGTCGCATATTCTGCGGCCAGTACGGCGGCGGCCGGCGTCAGCGACATCAGGTACACCGTGCGCTTGCTCGACGCGAGGGTCAGCATGAAGAACTGGGCGAGCAGCCACAGCGTAAAAAACAGCAGGTAGCGATTGTTCACCAGGCTCTTACGGAAATGCCACAATCCCAGGTACACCAGGATGTTCCACGGCAGGAAGGCTTCCGGCAGTTTGGCCAGGTAGTAATAGAACGGCTCGTAGTGGCCGGCTTCAACGAACGAGCCGTTGAAGCGCCCGACGCTGTTGGTCAGGAGCACTTCGGCCAGTGCCTGCGAGCCACCGCGCTGATAGAGCATGAACAGCCAGATCACCAAAGGGATCAGCCCGAGCAGGGTCGCCAGTGCCGGCCCCATCCAGCGCGGCAGGCTGAAGCGTTTGTCGATCAGGCTTTCGGCCAGCAGGTAGGCGAAGATCACCACCCCCGGCATTGCCAGACCCAGCACACCTTTGCTCAACGTGGCGATGGCGATGCCGACAGCGAAGAGCAGCCAGCTACCCAAGGCTGCGCGCTGTTCGGCATGTTGACGATGAGCCTGATAGAACGACAGCAGCGCCAGGGTTACGCCCAGGCTCAGCAGTGCATCTTCGCCAACACCGCGAACGTTGCCCCAGTAACTGGCCATGGTCGCCAGCATGATCCCGGCAACCCAGGCGATGGTCGTTGGACGGCCAAATCGGCGCAGCATGGTGTACAGCAGCATCACGCTGAACAACCCGGCGAAGGCCGAGGCCAGGCGCACGGCCAATGGCGTGCCACCAAACGCACGGATCGCTCCGGCATCGAGCCAAAGGCTCAGCGGTGGTTTTTCCAGAAAGGGCTGACCGAACAGGCGCGGAGTCACCCAGTCGTTATCCAGGTGCATTTCCATCGCAATCCCGGCAACGCGGGGTTCGGTGGAACCTTGTAACTGGTGATTGCCAAGGGCGAAGAAGAACAGCAGGCAGGTAAGTAGCAACAGGAGTGGGGCAGGGCGTGACATAGGCATCAGGCTACCGAAGGATGAGGGCCGAGAGTAAAACAGGACTCGTAAGTATACGAGGCCACTTCTTAACAAAATGTGAATTGGAAACATCATGGGCAAGGCCGGCCGGTTTATAGCTCAGTAGAACCGGGTCGGTCACTCTTTGCATTGATTGAGGTGCGCACCTAAGGCAGATGATCAGCGGCAAAATCAGTTTCCGAACGGGCCTGTAGTTTGCCTTTGCGGCAGGCTCGTTGAAAGCGTTCGAAGTCGCGCTCGTTCTGGTCGGAATAGGCCTTGGCGTACTTGAACAGGGCATTGGCCATAACCTCGCTCTTGCCAATGTAACCGCTGATTTGTGCAGCTTGTCCGCTGGCTTTGGCATGGGCTCGAGCCAGGGCTTTGCCACAGATGTGGCCATACGCGGAAAACGTTTCGGCATCGAAGGTTTCCAGCTCCGCCGATATTTTCATGTCCCGTAGCTGGCGCACATAGAAGTGCTGGCCGTTGGGGCTGGTGGTCCAACCGAGAAACAGATCGCTGGCCGACTGCATCAGGCGCTGGCCTTCAACCACGCGCTGGCCGTCATGGCGTATCCGCGATTTGGCTTTGACGTAATCGGCAATCACCGAACGGCGTGCTTCCTTGAGCTGCAAAAACAGCGGTCGCTCCTGGTCGTCGGTCAGCAGAGCAACCAGGCAGCGTGTCCCGACGCTGCCCACCCCAACGACTTTGAACGCCAGGTCCTGGACCTGGAAGCGCGCCAGCAAATCACGACGATCGCCCATCAGCGTGGCTCGGTAATCGTGCATGAGGCTGTCGTACGGTGGTCGCCAATCGTCCACGCGCATCCAGTCATCATTGGCGTCCAGTAGCGTGGAGTCTTTGTGCAGATGGAAGATATGTGGCAGATCATCACGGATCAGCAAGCGGCCGTGTTTATCGCGCTCACATATCTTGGGCAGCAGTTCCGCGTGGGTGCGATGCTCGGCTTTGTTAATGGCGTTTTTCACATGCTCGAGCGTGCTGGTGGAGGGTTCCTGTTTGAGCAATTCGTTGTAACCGAGGGCGTCGTACCAGATTTCCAGGGCACTCTGTTCGGCGCATTCGGCCATGCTCTCTTGATAGGCTGAGACCACGCGGCGACAGATGTCTTCCTCCACTGACGCAACGTGGCGCAGGTCGCGAATGGCGACCAGGAAGCTTGTCACCAGCCGTTTCAGGTCCCACTCCCATGGACCTGGGTGAGCTTCATCGAAGTCGTTGACGCTGAACAGCAGGTTGCGTTCCGGCGTGCCAAAACCACCGAAGTTCATCAGGTGACAGTCGCCGCAAATGGTTGAATGCAGGCCCATGTCCGGCGTCCCGGACAGGTCGTGGGCATGGAGCAGAGCGTTGCCACGATAGAAGGCGAAAGGCGAAACCAGCATGCGCCCGAAGCGCAACTCGTTCAGCGAACGGATTCGCCCTGCACTGGAGGCCTTGATCAAGGGGAGTGGGTCGCGATCAGTCTTGCCGAGCAGCGCCTGAGCATTGCGCGAGCACTGCTTGCGCGCATCCTTGCCCTGCTTCAGACGGTCTTTGAGGGTGGTCATGAGGTCCCTTTCGAGATGGGCTGAAAGACTGGCGCAGACAGGAAAGGCGCCGCTGGGCGAAGTGTAGGACTCGCTTGAAAGCTAGCAGGAATCCTCCTGAAAGCCAGCGGTTGGCTTGGTATCGATGAACAGCCTTTTAGCACTGCATAGGGCCTTCTTTCAGACCTTCATATTGCTCGGGCATCCGTGAAACGAATGCATTTACCTTATCGGTTGTTTTGAGGCGGTGCCCAATGCTTGTGGGTTGGCTCTACGGTAAGTTACATTAAGTGAAACCTTCCGTAGAGTCATGCGGCATGCAATCCTACACAACATCGATGCAGCCCATGGGGCGCCTCATCCGAAAACTGAGCAGTCTGGCCAGTGAAGAGCGCTATCTTTTTACTCCGGACGACCTCAGGGTTCTTGTGCCGGATATCTCCAAAGGTGCCTATAAAACCTTGTTGAGCCGTGCTGTCTCGCAAGGCCATCTGGCGCGGGTGTGCAGAGGGCTTTACCTGTTTGAGGCGGCTAAACCCATCAGTGGTCTGGTGCTGTTTCATGCGGCTGCCAGATTGCGCGCCACGCAATTCAACTACATCAGCCTGGAAACAGCATTGAGCGATTGCGGGGTCATCTCACAGATCCCCATCAACTGGATCTCGCTGATGTCATCCGGGCGCAGCAGCATTATTTCATGTGGACGCTGGGGCACCATCGAGTTTGTACATACCCGTCAGCAACCCCAGGATCTGGTGGGTCAGATTCATTACGATGCGCGATGCCGGCTATGGCGAGCAACACCGCAACAGGCATTACGTGACATGAAAGTTGCGAAACGGAACATGGACCTGATCGATTGGAGTGCCGCCAATGAGTTTGTTTGATGAGCTGGTCGATGAAGCGCTTAAAAACCAGCAAAATCTTGCACCGTTGCGAGTTGTTGTAGAAAAGGAACTGCTGCACCACGACATCATGCTGGCGCTGAGCTCCGCTGGCATGCTCGTAAAACTGACCTTTATCGGCGGTACTTGCCTGCGCGCCTGCTATGGCTCGAATCGTTTGAGCGAAGATCTCGACTTCACCGGTGGGGCTGACTTCAATCGTGAAAGCCTGACCCAACTTGCTCAGGTACTGGTTGATACCCTGAAGGCCAAATATGGTCTTGAAGTCGAAGTCGGTGAACCGGTTCGCGAGGAAGGTAATGTCGACACCTGGAAACTGAAAGTCCAGACCCGACCCGGACGCAAGGATTTGCCTGCCCAGCGCATCAACATCGACGTTTGCGCCATCCCGAGTTACCAGCCACAACCGATGCTGCTGCTCAATCCGTATGGGGTCGACATGGGCACCAGCGGTCTGATCTTACAGGCTGAAACACGTGAAGAAATCTATGCCGACATGATCGTTGCGTTTGCCCTGCGCCCCAATCGAATCAAGAACCGCGATCTGTGGGACATGGTCTGGTTGCGTCAGCAAGGCGTAACGCCGCAGCTGGATCTGGTTGCAAAAAAACTCGCTGATCATCATTGCGAGCAGGACGAGTTCTTGAGATTGTTCAAGGAGCGTTCAGCGGCGCTGGATGTTGATCCGAAACTCGTCGCCGAGTTTCGCAAGGAAATGAGCCGGTTCCTGCCGGGTGAATTGGTGATGAAAACCGTTAATGAACCGGCGTTCTGGACGTTTTTGGTGGGGCATATACGTGAGTTGTATGTGACGACTGAACGCGTGTTGAATGGAAGTGATGGTGCGCAGGGTTTCAAGATGTGATGGCGGGTCTGAGGCGTGCTAACCGGCAGCATTCTACTGCTCCAACTGAAATGGGCGACCTTGATGAGGCCGCCCATTTACTTTTACGACAACAAAACCTGCGCCTGCAATCGTCGCCCAACAACGTCCAGCAAATCACAACCATCGCGCAGTGAAACCACCAACGCGCGCGCCAGTTCACTGTGAATTCCCTCGCCGGTGGCGACGATCTCCAGCAACTGGGTCGTGGTGCGGATGCGGTAGGCGGCTGTTTCATGCAGCACGTCGAGTGGTGTCTCGGTGTCGATCAACAGGGATGCGACGGTGCAGTCGATGCCGGTGCTGGGCATGTATCGAGCCATGGCAGAACCTCCATTCATGAGCATAACGTGACGACTCAGTGGTGAGCGGCGGGTTGAGGTTCGTGCGCTGCATCCGGTGTGTCGAAGTGCTCCAGCGCCCGGTTCACCAGCAGTTCGCCCAGCACGATCAACTGCTGAATCGCCAACGCCACGTTACGACGCGAGTCTTCGAGCTGGAAGGCCAGGTCGCTGGTCATGACGTTGAGCGAGGCGAGGGTTTCGCTGGTGTGGATCAGCAGGGTTTCGGTGTCGATGTCGGGGAGGAGGGTGAAGAGATTGCTTACAGGAGTCGTGGTTTTCTCGGGGAGATTGAGGGGGATCTTTTTCATGGTGGAACTCCGGTAGTCTCGAGAGGCCTACACTTTTACGGCCTGTCACAACCGGTCGCTCATTTGCAGCGACGATTCAAAGGTATCTTCACGGCGAGAGGCTTTCCAGTTCATCAACGACGCCGCAGTTCGCGGGAAATTTCCTAGGACTCTTTGGCGACGTGGCAATAAAAAATGAAGGGCTGTCGATTTGGGACGCTACCGTTCGACAAGGTAGTGAGTAGTTCACATCCAACGGAGAGACGACGATGCGATTCATGATCATTATAAAAGCCAGCAAGGATTCCGAAGCCGGCGTGATGCCTACCCAGGAATTGTTGACCGCGATGGGCAACTACAACGAAGAGCTGGTCAAGGCTGGCATCCTCCTCGGCGGCGAAGGCCTGCACCCCAGCAGCAAAGGCTCCCGCGTGCGCTTCTCTGGCGAGAAACGCACGGTGATCGACGGCCCGTTCGCCGAAACCAAGGAGCTGATCGCCGGCTATTGGCTGTGGCAGGTGAAGTCGAAGCAGGAAGCCATCGACTGGGTCAAACGCTGCCCAAACCCGATGCCGGGCACAGAGGCCGAAATAGAAATTCGCCAGGTGTTCGAGGCGGAAGATTTCGGCGCCGAGTTCACACCGGAGCTGCGCGAGCAGGAAGAGCGTGTGTGGGCGCAGGCGAAAGATCAGGCGAAGAAGTGTTAAAGCGGAAAGGGGCTGATTTATTTTGATTTGAGTCGGGTTCTCAAAAACAAATCAACTCCCTCTCTTCCGTAACGTAGCTAGCGAATCAGGGATGTGGCAAGTACCGCATTCTGCAATTGGCCCTCCATTAATCGAGCTACGATCATCGAGGGCCAATTCCTACAAATGGTGTCGGTTGACGGTGAGGAAAGAGATGGCCCAAAGTTTCTCCAACAGCTCAGTGCCGGGTGCGGTGAATGGTTAAGCCTACCCAGCAGTTCTGGTTTTTTTGCGTGCTTTTTGGGGGCGAAGTGAGGGGGGCTAGAAAGCTTCGGGCCCCACCTCCAAAGCTTTAACAGCAAGCTACCTTATTACAGTTGTTCGCATGTAGGTGTCCCTCATCCTCAGCTGCGGCATCAATGTGCTATACCTTCATGAAAAATAATGGAGCTGCTTATGGCCAATCCAAAAGTTGCATCTTTTCCAGCCCCAGGTGCTCGGGCCCGGAGCGGGGAGTTCGACGATCAGGCCGCGATTGATAGGTCGCTGACTGCGGAGATTGTAATTGCACTTTGTGGTCCTATGGGGACACCTTTGCATGAAGTTGCCAAGACCTTTAAGGAACTTTTAGAGGGTACGGACTACGGTTATGATGAGGTTGTGATTCTCACGCTGAGTGATGAGATTCGAGAGAGGTCTAATCTCCGAGAAGAGAAGTCTATAGTTAATCTTATTGAGGCTGGAAACTCCCTTAGAGAACGATATGGCAACGCAGTTCTTGCTCGTTTAGCAATAAAGAAAATAACTTTATCACGCGAGAGAGTACAGATTGCTAACGAGGTGTATCAAAAAGGTCTTTTTGATAGTGATGTGCCCGATGCGGATATATTGTTACCCAGAGCTACCAGACGATGCTGTCATGTAATTGACTCCATAAAACATGTAGATGAGTTGCGTCTTTTGCGCTCTGTTTATGGAGATATGCTACAGGTAGTCGGTGTCTACTCTCCCATCGAACTTCGAATAGAGCGATTAGAGCGAAGAAAAGGTCCTGGTGACGAAATTCACAAGCTTATCGATAGAGATTCTGGCGAAGAGGTTTCGCATGGTCAGCGAGTGGAAGACACGTTTCCCCAGTCGGATTTCTTTTTGAGAGTGGACTCTACAACCGATACTCATCGACAAGCGCGTGTTCGCCGTTTTCTTGATTTGCTACTGGGCGCAAAAATAGTAACTCCAACGGTTAATGAACGCGCTATGTACGCCGCATTTTCTGCTGCGAGAAATTCCGCCTGTTTATCTCGCCAAGTCGGTGCTGCTATTACAAGTGGGGATGGTGAGGTTATATCTACTGGCTGGAATGATGTGCCTCGAGCATTTGGTGGCTTGTATGGTACTGCGGATCAGAATTCTTCACCTGACAAAGATAGGCGTTGTTGGAATATGGATGGTGGAAAGTGCTTCAATGACGAGGAGAAAACTTTAATAGCCAACGCATTGGTGGATAAGCTATTGGCGAAAGAGTTGATTGATCCTGAGTTGCGAGAAAGAGTGTTTAATCTTGTTAGGCACGATTCCCAACTAAAAAGCTTGATCGAGTTTTCGCGTGCAGTTCATGCTGAGATGCATGCATTACTAAGTGCGGGCGAGTCAAATGGGGGCAAAATTCGCGGAGGCAAACTTTTTGTTACTACGTATCCCTGCCACTCATGTGCTAGGCACTTAGTCGCAGCAGGCGTGCGCGAGGTTTACTTTCTTGAACCCTATAGGAAAAGCCTTGCAACCAAACTTCATGCCGACTCAATTACGGAACGCGAGGGAGACATAGACAAGGTGAGACTGATGCCCTTCGATGGAGTGGCACCCTCAAGATTTTTGAAATTCTTTTCGGCCCACCCCGGCGGTCGGAAAAACTCACAAGGGCAGATGCAGGTCAGGCAAGCTTCGCCTGTCACAGCTATAACCTTGGAAGCCATTCCGACCCTTGAGGCATTAGCTGTGAATGCATTAGACTCCCGCGGCTTGAACGACGGGGCTGTCCCGATTTTTTCGACCAATGGCAAGCAAGGAGAATAGCTGTGAAAAATGATGACCAGCTTTCTTTTCCTTTTGAAGCTCGCGATGAGCAGCCCTCGGGCGCAAGCGACCTGAAAAGTGCAATTCATCTCGCTGCGGCTTCTGAACCTAACCTGTCTGTAGCTTCGGGCAAAATACTTGCGTTCCCGCAGAGCGTAGGGATGCAACAGAATAAAAGGGCTACGAGTGATCAAGCTCTGATTGCGAGGATCTTGAATCGAGCTCGATTTTTCAGCTAAACGCGATATCTGGATTGATTAGGAAGGGAGTCAGAGAGCCGGGGGGAAATATCAAGGTTGTCTGGCTTGGGGCTCAACGTCCAGGTCTAGGTAAACGGTTTGTTTCAGTTCCTCCACAAAGGATATGGCCCACTCCACTCGCAACCAACTTGTACTGAACCTGCGTATCTTCCCTGTCAGGGAAGAGGGGATTTATTTTCGGCGCATCCCTCTCAGCTAACCCACCATACCCTCACTAGCACCCACTTCACCAACACCGTCAACACATGAGCCTGCCAACGCTTGGTGATGTTCAGATACGCTTTAGCAAACCTCTCACGCTCGACCCCAACCTCTCCAGCACTCTAGCGCTGCATGCATTCTTAGGCATGTGATTTGCCATGATCTATAGTCAATGCCAGTCTCAAGCACCTCATGCATCAGACCTTGCCCCTGATGGGATTCGGCGAGGGTACGTAGCCGAGGAAGCAAGCTTGGAAAGCGCCGCGAATGATGCCTAATGCCTACAACGGAACCGCCTCATCAATCGACTTGGCCATTTCGCTGGTCTGTGTCCAGCCCAGGTCCCTATAGAGAGGTCTGCCTGTCGTTGTTGCGTGCAATATCGCGTAGCCGATATTTCGTTTCTGGAATGCGCTTTCTGCTAGCGCCATCATCTGTCGAGCCAAACCACGACGGCGGTAGTCTTTTTCCGTGTACACGTTGAGCACATACCCGCGTTTGTCCTGGGTTGGATGCAGCGGGTGAGGCGGCCAATCGATAGACATCAGGCCAATACCCGCTATCGGCACGCCCCCATCGAGCAACACAAATCCAAAGTACGACCCATCAATCAAGCGCGGTAACAACCACGCCCGGAAGGGTTCGGCCATGCGTCGAAGCGTGTCGTTATCACTTCCCGCTTCTCTAAACATTTTCTCCCGATGCCGGCAAATCAGATCGATATCACGTGCATCCACTTCTCGCCATTCCATGTAAGGCTCCGAACATTGCTCCAAAGAGCTGATTCTAGCTGGATGCAGGAAATCGGAAACAGACCCCGATCAGGTGGTGGAACAGGCGAAGACCTGCCCATCAACTCACAAAAATAATCTTCGACACCAGCTCAGCACTGTTCTTGGCCTGCAGTTTTTTCATCAGGCGGGCGCGGTGGACTTCCACGGTTCTGTGGGAAATTGCCAGTTTTTTGGCCACTTCCTTGCAGGTCAGGCCATTGACGATGTGCATCGAGATTTCGCGTTCGCGGGGTGTGAGATTGACCGTGGCGTGGTGCGGCCGGTCCATGCGTTCGAAGTGCCAGACCATCAGTTTGAACGGATCGTCGGGGGTCAAGCTATAACCGTGCGACCTGGCCCAGAACACTTCGCCGCTTTTGTGTTGCATGAAGCGTTCGTCGGAATAGGAGCCGCTCTGGCTGTTGCGCAACCAGGTCTGGCTGCGATTGCCGATGGCTTTGTAGTCCGCCTGGGAGGGATAGATCAGCAGGGTCAGATGACCCAGAAGCTCTTCGCGCTGGTAGCCGAACAGTTCCAGAAATGCCTCGTTGCAGTCGAGCATCACGCGGTTGCCGGTGATGAGTTGCGGGGCGGGCGACACCTTGAATGCCAGGCGCTCAAGGTCTTTCAGTTGATGTGCGAAGACGGTCATTGGGCATCCTGCCTCGATTAAATCCGGTACTGACGACGCTTTGTATCAGAGCGCTTACTTATTCATGTACGTAGTTGTACGAACTAGCGAGCGATCCGGGCGGTAGGTCATTGTAGGGAATGCCTGATCCAAGCACAGAAGAAAATCACCATGCCCCATGATTCCGTATCCATCGTCGCTGCCGCGCACTCTCGATTTGGCCGTCTGGACAGTTCCACATTGGAAGACCTGATCGTTCAGGTCACCCGCGAAGCCCTGGAAGACGCCGCCATCGACGCATCAGCCATCGACGCGATGTTCCTCGGGCATTTCAACTCGGGCATGGTTGCGGATGGTTTTCCCGCCTCGTTGATGCTGCAAGCCGACCCAGGCTTGCGCTTCAAGCCCGCGACTCGTTGCGAAAACGCCTGCGCCTCGGGTTCGGCGGCGATTCATGCGGGGATCAACGCGATCCGCTCAGGCTCAGCTGAACTGGTGTTGGTCGTGGGCGCCGAGAAGATGACCTCCAACTCCACGGCCGATGTCACCAAGGCCTTGGCCGGAGCCGGTTATCAAAACGATGTCGAAGAGGCCGGGCTCAGTTTTCCGCAGTTGTTCGGCCTGGCCGCGCAACAGTACCGGGACCGCTACCAGTGCCCGATGGCATCGATGGCCGCGATCGCCACCAAGAACCACTCCAATGCCATGGCCAACCCCTTGGCGCAGATGCACCGGGTGATGGATTTCGAACACTGCAACAATGTGTCCAAGAGCAATCCATATGTGGCGGAGTCGTTGCGCCTGACCGATTGCTCGCTGATCAGCGACGGGGCTGCGGCCATTGTGCTGGCCTCGTCCAAGCGCGCCTGGCGGTTTCGTCGTGACGTACTGATTCGATCGGCGACGCAGGTCAACGATTTCCTGCCGATTGCCCAGCGCGACATTCTCGCGTTTGAAGGCCCGCAGCGCGCGATCCATTCGGCTCTGCGCGGGGCCAATATCACCTTGGCCGACCTGAGCTTTGCCGAGGTCCATGACTGCTTCACCATCGCCGAATTGCTGATCTACGAAGCCATGGGCCTGACGCCCAAAGGCGAGGGCCATCGGGCGCTGGATGACGGTATCGTGCGGGCGGGTGGACGTCTGCCGGTGAACCTGTCGGGCGGGCTCAAGGCCAAGGGGCATCCGGTGGGCGCCACGGGAGTGTCGATGCACGCAATGGCCTTTCGGCAGTTGACCGGCGAGCCGATCGGTCTGGCTGTGCCGAATCCCGAGTTCGGTCTGTTGTTCAACATGGGCGGCATGGCGGTCGCCAACTATGCTTCGGTGCTTCAGGCACGCAGGGCTTGAACATGAATATTGCTAACTGGTTGAACGACGCCGGCCGACGCTGGCCAGAGCGTCCAGCGTTGTTCGAGGGGCAGCGGCAAGTCGCCGACTACGCCACGTTTGCCGTCCGTGTCCGTAGCCGTGCAGCGCAACTTATAAACGAGCACGGTATTGCGCCCGGCGACCGTGTGGCGCTGTTCATGAAGAACAGCTGCGAATACCTCGAACTGCTTTATGCCGTCTGGTGGGTGGGCGCGGTGGTGGTGCCGATCAACTGCAAGCTGCACCCTGTTGAAGCCAGCTGGATCGTCGACAATGCGCAAGCCCGGCTGATTTTAACCGATGGCGGCGAGGTGTTCTTGCCCGAGGCGTTGCCGCAGGACTGTCGAGAGCTGAATGCAGCGGCCAGTCTGGCGTGCGCTTCGGTCGATGTAACGACGTTGGAAGATCCCCGTTCTCGTGATGCCGATCACCTTGCCTGGCTGTTCTACACCTCCGGCACCACCGGGCGATCCAAAGGGGTGATGCTCTCTCATGGCAACCTGACGGCCATGTCGCTGTGTTATCCGCTCGACGTTGATCCGGTCAGCCCGGATGACGCGGTGGTCTACGCGGCCCCAATGTCCCATGGCGCCGGTCTCTACAACTTTATCCATGTGCGTTGCGGTGCTCGCCATGTGGTCCCCGAATCCCGTGGCTTCAAGGCCGACGAGCTGTTCGAGTTGGCGAGCGGGCTGCGCAATATCACCCTGTTCGCCGCACCGACCATGGTCAAGCGCATGGTTGAGCAGGCCCGTCGCCAAGGCTATGGCGGCGACGGGATCAAAACCATCGTCTACGGTGGCGCGCCGATGTACCTGGCGGATCTGCAAGACGCGGTCGAGACCTTTGGTGCACGGCTGGTGCAGATCTACGGTCAGGGCGAGAGCCCGATGACGATCAGCGCCTTGTCGCGAGAACTGATTGCCGATCGCAACCGTCCCGACTGGGCCTTGCTGGCCGCTTCCGTGGGGCGGGCACATTCGTGCGTGGAGATCAGGATCCTGAACCCAGAGCACCGGCCGTTGCCAGCCGGCCAGTCGGGGGAAATTGCCGTGCGCGGACCCACCGTCATGCAGGGCTACTGGCGCAATGAGCCCGCGACTCGCCAGACCTTGGTGGATGGCTGGCTATTGACTGGCGACATCGGTTTTCTTGATTGCGCGGGATATCTGACGCTGACCGATCGCTCCAAGGATGTGATCATTTCCGGGGGCTGCAACGTGTACCCGCGGGAAGTCGAGGAAGTGCTGGCGCAACACCCTGAAGTATTTGAAGTCTGCGTGGTCGGCGAGCCGGATGTGCAGTGGGGGGAATCGGTGGTAGCGTTTGTCGTCCCCCGCAGTGCCGGGGTGCTCGACGAGTCTTTGCTCAATGCCTGGTTCATCGAACGCATGGCGTCGTTCAAAAAGCCAAAGAAGTATGTGTTTCGCACAGAGCTGCCCAAGAACAGTTACGGCAAGATTCTCAAGACCGACTTGCGCCTCTGGTTGAAGGAGGCCGCGAGCGGCACTGCAGTTCCTTGAGTTGTGTTTTCCATGGATAGAAATCAGACAGGAGTCCCTCTCGTGGGCATTCAACAGAAAAACCCGGCCCGGCAACGGCGTCGGGCGTTTATCGGTGCAACGTCCGGCCACCTGATCGAGTGGTACGACTACGGCGTTTATGGTTTTCTCGCCGTCTATATCGGCAAGGCGTTCTTCGTCTCCGACGACCCGACCAGCAGCCTGCTCGCCAGTTTTGCGGCTTTTGCCTTGAGCTTTTTCATCCGTCCGCTGGGGGGGCTGTTCTTCGGTCCGCTGGCGGACAAGATCGGTCGGCGCAAAACCCTGATCACGGTGCTGGTGATGATGGCCGGCTCTACCGTTCTGCTCGGGCTGTTGCCGACCTATGCCACGCTGGGTATCGCAGCACCGATTCTTCTGGTGCTGATCCGCTGTGTGCAAGGCTTCTCGGCCGGTGGCGAGATCGGCACCATCACCAGCTTCATCTCCGAGTACGCTGGGCCCGGGCGACGCGGATTTGCGACGTGCTGGTTGATGGTGACAGCGGTGCTCGGCCTGTTGCTGGGCGGTGCGGTGGCCAACGGCATGACCTGGGTGATGGGCGCTGACCTGATGCAAGCCTGGGGCTGGCGCATTCCGTTCCTGATAGCGGCGCCGCTGGGCCTGATCTCGATGTACATCCGCCTGAAGCTCGAAGACAGTCCTGAGTTCCTCGCGCTGCAGCGCGCAGGGGAAACCTCCAAAGCTCCTCTGCGAGAAGTCTGGCAGTGGAAACGGGCGATTGCCCTGGTGTTCTTCATCATTACCCTGCACAGCTCGATCTTCTATCTGGTGCTGACCTTCGCCTCGACCTACATGTCGAGCATCCTCAAGTTCGACAGCGGCACGACCTTGCTCTACGTCTTCGTCGCCAGCCTCTCGGCCGCAGTGGTCATGCCGTTCGGCGGCGCGTTCACCGATAAATACGGGCGCAAACCGTTTTTGCTGGTGGTCGGCACCCTGGCCACTTTGGCGATGTACTGGCTGTTCAAATCGGCACCCACGGCGACGCCGGCTTCGTTTATCTATCCGTTGATGACGGTGGCGATTTTGTTCGGCCTGTATGCCTCGTCGACTTACGCGTTGATGAGCGAGTTGTTGCCCACGCGAATCCGCTCCACCGGCATCGCGGTGGCGTACAACATTCCGGTGGCGGTATTTGGCGGTAGCGCACCGCTGATTTCTACCTGGCTTATCAAGGTAACCGGCGACATTACCTCGCCCTGGTACTTTTACATCGGCACGGGTGTGGTATCGCTGATCGCACTGGTGCTACTGCGCAAGGAGGATTTTGTCGCCTGCGCAAGTCCCGCCGAGAAACCGAATGTTGGGCGAGCCGATCTGGCATTGGCGCCCACGCCTTGAACAGGTAAGTGAAAGACAAAGCCCCAGATGCAACAAAGCCCGCACAAGACGCAATGCTGTTCACTTAAGCCGATGTTTCAGGCACAACCGCAGTTGTGGCGAGGGAGCTTGCTCCCTCGCCACAGATACTTCTCAGGCCTCCAGACTTCCTTAAGTGAACAGCATTGCGCACAAGATGGGCTTTGTTGCTGTTTGAGCGCGTAGAGGGTTCGCACAACACGGGCGAACCAGAACTCATTGAACCTCAGGCACAGATTGCCGCGCTCGTAACACCACGATCCCCGGGGTCTTCGCGATGTAGTCCTTGAAGGGAGAGTCTACGACTTCCCGGTTCTTTTTCTTCGAAGAGGCATTACGCAGCACGGGCCCTTCGTCCTTGTTGATAAAGAACCCGGTATGGGTAACGTCGAGGCCGGCGAGTTGGGTGTAGATGCCAACGTAATCGCCAGTCTGCAAACGGCTGATCACATGGTCGTTAACAAACGCGCTGGGGATATAGGTAATCGTGCGCTCGGTCATGGGCACGCCCGGCAAGTAAGCGCTGCCATCGGCTTTTCGATTGAGGCGCTTAACCACGGTTACCGCATGAGGGCTGATTTGCGCGGTGACGTCGTCGGCCAGTTTTTGCTCGGCCTGTGACCAGTCGGTGAAGAAGTGCCGGCGATGCAGGTAATCGAGATTGCCGTTCACATAACGCGTCTGAATGAGGTTTTTGAAGAAGTCCGCTTCATTGTTGGACTTTCTCAGCGCTTCGACGTAATCCAGATAGGTGAAACAGTCCAGGCCCCTGAAGTCGACGACCAATGCTTCCGGCGTGGTAGCAGAGCCCTGCAACCTGTTCGCGGAATAGGGCCGTCCCAAAAACTCCCGTGAAATCAGATTGTTCATCTGCCCTATGTCTTCGGGATTGATCGCTGAGCGTTCTTTGAGCAGGGCATCCAGTTTGCTGGCGGTATAACCATCCATGTTCAGTGGGGCGTGCCCATTTGCGGAGGCTACGTTCTCCACTGCTTTCGTTTTCTCGACGGGCAGCCCAGTCCCGCACGCTGTCAGCATGGATACCAAAAGAAATACAGCAGACCTGCGCATTCGAGTTTCCATCGTTTTCGGCTGTTACGTCGTAAATGGTAATGTTTATTGATAGGTCTGTGGGGATTTTGAGACTGCCGGGGAAAGTTCAAAGCATTTTTTTCGGGAAATACCGACTGGGTACTTCGCCCAGTACTCGACGGAAAACACTGGTGAAGGCACTCGGGCTGCTATAGCCCAGATCAGTTGCCACCCGCGTAATTGCCTCTCCGTTACCCAAACGCACCACGGCCGCCAACAGACATGCCTGCTGACGCCATTCGACAAAGCTGATACCGGTTTGTTGGCGAAACAGCCGGGTAAATGTGCGGCGGCTCATCCCGACCTGCCGAGTCATATCATCAATTCCGGTTTCCAGCGACGGTTGCTCCAGCAGCGTTCGACAGACGTGCACCAGCCGTGGTTCGCTTGGCAGCGGTGCATTGAGCGATAAGGGCGACATGCCGGCTATTTCGTGGAGCAGCAAGGTCATCAAATGTCCGTCCAGATCTTCCTTGGCATACAGTGCCGGAACGTCCATGGCCCGGATCAGCAGTTGTTTGAGCAATGCCGAGACGCCGAATACCTGGCAGTGCGCAGGCAGACCGAGTCGAGCGGCGGCGCGGTTACGGATGTAGGTATTAAGCATGGTCACCGGTCCGCTCATGCTCATCTCATGGGGGACGCCCGCCGGTACCCAGATAGCTCTTTGTGGGGGGACGACCCAGTTGCCCTGGCGAGTGAATACCGTGATGACGCCACAGGCGGCGTAGGCAAACTGGCCACGTCGGTGCGTATGCAGAGCAAAGTGCTGGCCATCCAGATAGTTATTGGCCGTGACCACTGCATCGCGGGGAGTGTTTTCGTAGGGATCTATTTCAGTTTCGCGCATGGCCCGAATTTAATGATTTATGACCTGATAGTGCAAGCGAGCCATTGCCCCTGTTGCGCATAGTGGCGTCGCGGTTGGGGCATACAGCCACTGGCCCGGCATACTGGAAATAGAACTTCATGCAGAAAAAACACCTGATCCTGGCCGTGTTGGTGACGGCTGTCTGGGGTCTGAACTTTCCCATCACCAAACTGGGTCTGGCGGCTATTGATCCACTGCTGCTGACGGCTCTTCGCTTTACGCTGGCGGCGTTGCCGTGGGTGTTTTTTGTCCGGCGGCCGTCGATCGCCATGGGGTGGTTGGCCGCCTATGGATTGATTTTCGGGGTCGCGATGTGGGCGTTGATCAACCTGGGCATCGAACTGGGTGTGCCACCAGGGACCGCAGCCCTGTTGATTCAGTTCAGTGCATTTTTTACCTTGGGTTGGGGGGTGTTGCTGTTTCGCGAGCAATTGAGCCTTGGACAGACTCTTGGGGTGGGGCTTGCAGCGCTGGGTTTGATCAGCATTATTTTCAGCAGCCCGGGCCAGGCAACGACAGTGGGTTATGGCTTGTTGCTGGTGAGTGCATTTAGCTGGAGTGTCGGCAACATCATCATCAAACAGTCAAAGGTCCGGGAAATGTTTGCCTTTGTGGTATGGGCCAGCCTGTTCCCGCCGATCCCCTTACTGGCGCTCACCTGGCTGGCGCACGGTTCCGCTCCGTTTACCTCCCTGGTCGCACACCTTGAATGGGTGTCAGTGTTCTCGCTGTTGTTTCAAGTCTACGCGGCGACACATTTCTGTTATTGGGGCTGGAATCTACTGCTGCGAGAGTACCCGGTTTCGAGGGTGGCACCGCTGTCTTTACTGATACCGGTATTTGGCGTCGCCGGCTCGATGCTGATGCTCGGGCATCGGGTTGATTTCAACGAAGGGATTTCTATTGCGTTGATCCTGTCGGCGCTTGCAGTGGGGTTGATGAAGGGGCGCGAGCGGGTGCGGATTGCACAGGCTGGTGAATAGGAGCGGGGGAGCTGGCGATGTTTGAACGAGCGCGATGAAAGACAGAGCACCGTTTCCGGGCTCCCATTTCGGTAGGTCAGGTGTCTCGACACAATCGCACCTGACGAAAACGTGCCGCTACGAATCCGAGTTAGCCAAGCCCCAGCACCTACCCCAGTTCATGGCCCAGTAGATCAATCAGATGATCCATGGTGACGCGTACAGCGGGGGAGCGCCGTACGTCAGCATGAACAGACATCCAGATATCCCGCGCTGTCGGTTCGTCATCAAGCTCAATCTTGACCAGCGCCGTATCTCGATCAGCGAGAAAACAGGGAAGTATCGCCACGCCGATGCCTGCTCGTGCGGCAGCTAGCTGCGTTGCGACATCGCTACTTTGAAGCACGAAGGGGCGCCCATCTGCGAAGCGTTGTATCCAGCGCTGTTGGGGAATTTGATGGAGCGCCTCCTCAAAGCCAATGAATGTCCAGGTCGGTGAGGGCCTCAACGCATACGCTGGGCTGGCATAGAGGCCGAGCTTCATTGAGCCTACCTTGCGAACAATGCGACCGGCTGTTTCAGGTCGTACGAACCCGATGGCGACGTCCGACTCCCCCTTTTCAAGTGAAGCAACACCTGAGGCCGCGCTGAGAATGACCTTGAGGGCCGGATAGTGCGAGCGCAAGCGGGCGAGACTCGGTGCTATCAATGCACTCGCCAGAATGGGGAGAGCACTCAGTCTCACGGTCCCTGACAAAGGAGCCGTACCACGTGCATGACGGCCTATCGCATCGGTGATGGCTTCCATCGGCATGGCAATCGCGGCCAGCGCCAAGCCGTCCTCCGTGAGTCGCGATGAGCGTGGCAGACGCTCCACCAGTTTCATCCCGAGAGATGTCTCAAGGGCCGTAATACGTCGGCCCACTGTTGCGTGATCGACGCGTAACTCTTTCCCCGCGGCAGTGAATGAGCCGAGGCGAGCAACGACAACAAAATGGTGCAGATCTTGCCAATTCATCATGAGTGCAATTTCGCACACTTGAGTTGCGCCAGCACGCGTTTTCCGGTTTTTCCCGTAACCCTATAGTCCCTGCATGCATCATCAGGCTTACCGCCCTGTGAGCAAATACGGGAAGACAATCATGATTTTGTTCTACGCGGCTGGGGCCAGTTCCCTTGCTCCTCATATTCTCCTGCGTGAAGCAGGCGCCTCCTTTTCGCTTGAGAAAGTTGATCTGATGAGTAAGCAGTGGTCCGGCGGAGATTACGACCTGATCAATCCGAAGTCGTACGTGCCGACCCTGAAAACAGACGATGGGGCGATCCTGACCGAGTGTGCCGTCATTCTGCAGTACATCTCGGATCAGCACTCGGAGCGCAATCTTCTCCCGGCGCAGGGGCGCTTTGAGCGCTATCGCGCACTGGAATGGCTTGGCTTCATTTCGACCGAGGTACACAAGAACTTCATCACGCCCGAGCGGCATGGCGGGGTCAGTGCAAACTTTCTGGCGAAGACGATCGAAGGGCAGAGCGCGACGCGGCGCCTGGTTTCGCCACGACTAGCGTATGTCGATCATGAGCTGCGCGAGAGGGACTACCTGATGGGGGACGGGTTTTGCGCCCCTGACGCCTATCTGTTCACAATGCTAACGTGGGCCAAGCGATTAGAAATCGATCTATCGGCATGGGACAATTTGCAGGCCTATTTCCAGAGGGTCAGTGCAAGGTCGGCAGTGGGCGAGGCATTGAAGGTTGAAGGGCCTCCACATTCTTTGCGTCCTTTACATAACGTTTCCCCCTAACCGCTCTCGGCGAGGGCGCTTACGCGCAACGCGCCATGCCTGGCGCACGTATAAAAAAGCCCGCATTTGCGGGCTTTTTTGCACTATCGGTGCTTACCAAAGCGGTACGACATAACTCACGTAGAGCCGGTTTTCATCCTGCTTGGTCTGGCCCGTCAGGCTAGGGTTGGCCTGGGCGTTTTTCCAGGTCACGCCCAGTCCCTTCAACTTACCATCAGGCACCTGGTAGCTCAGCGCCAAGTCGCGCTCCCATTCGCTGTCGCCGCCTTTAGTTACTTTGATCTTATCGCCGTGCGCGTAGGTGGCCAGAAAGCCAAGGCCTTTGATGCCCAACTGACCGAAGTCGTATTTGTACTGAGCCATCCAGGTTTCTTCGCCAGCATGCTGGAATTTGTTCAGTTGCAGGTTGGTCAGTGCCGGTGTATCAGCGCCGGCGCCAGGACCTTGTCGGGCATCGCCACTGTTAAGCCCGGAGTCCAGGTAAGGGAAGTCACTGTCACCGGTGTTTTTCTGGGCCCCCAAGCCAATGGTGTGGCCCGCCAGGCTGTAGCTTTCCATCAAACTGATAGTGGACTGGTTAATACGCCCCTTGGTCAAGCCGTCACCGTAAGAACCCGCGGTGGCAAAGTCGCTGTCGCCATTCGCGTTGCCGCCTACGCCCAGGCTGCGGTAGGCGCGGAAATCACTGAGGAGGCTACCGACCGGCAGCGCGCTGGTGTGCTTGGCGCCGATGAAGGCTTGTTGGTAGTAGTCCTGAAGTTTGGAGTACCACAGGCTTAAGGTGGTGTCGGCAAGGCCTGTATAGTCAGCACCGCCATAGAGGAAGCGGTCGCTGAGTTTCGCACCGCCGCCAGTGGTCATGTCACTGTCGTTGCTTTCATTGCGAATTTTCGTCCGGACGATGTCGCCAGCCGTGAAGGTGAAGTCGGACAGGTCTTTCGACACCAGTTGCACGCCGGTGTTGGTCTGGTGGTACAGACGCCCATCGGTGTTGGCCAGCATCGGGTTATTTTGGCTGAGCATACCAACGCGCAACTCATCCTTGAGGAAGCGCATCTTGAAGGTCGGGCTCAAGACACTAAAGTCATTAGCGGATTTCCCATCATCCAGCGGGAACATGCTGCCGGGATAACGACTCTGGTGATCCTTGTTATTCAGGTCACCACCAGAGTCGAGCTTGAGGCCGTAAAAGGCCTCAAGATCCAGGCCGAAACCCACAGCACCGTCGGTATAACCGGAGCGGAAATTGAACTGAAAACCCTGTCCCCAGTCGCGGTAACTCTTGGCCTTGGCGGTGCTGCCCACCACGTCACGGCCTTGTTGATTGAGGTAGCGGTTGAGCAGGGTCAAGTCGGCATGGCTGTCGTCGATGAAGTCCGCATGGGCAGGCAACATCGCGCCTCCCAGCAAAGCGCCAACGAGGGATACGGCTAGTTTCTTGATCATCATGGATCTCGTTCACAGGGTAATTCACCCTGCCGACGGACTTGTTCATCCAAGGCAATCCGTTACCCATGCATCGGCAGTTTTGCAGCGCTGATGCCAAGCATTTGAATCGCTGCAATATTTTGAAACGCATTAAGGGCTTCGAATATGACAATTCGGTTACGCGATCTTTAGATGTTCGTTGCATTGACCTGCATATAAAAAAGGCGCTGAAGAAGAAAACGAAGTGTGTCCCCGATGGAGTTCAGTTAGGACGTAGCCAGGAAACAGGTTTGGACAGCGCCGCGAATGACGCTGGTGGAGTTGCGGGAATCGATCATTTCTTTTGCTGACCAGGTCTGGCATCGCGAAGAGCGTGGCGTAACCAATTTCAAATGCAGTGGTTTATGAGTCGAGGCGTAGCCTTACTTGCTCGCATTCGGGATGCGGAGGATATCAAGGGGGGAGGTGGGGAAGGCTGGCAAGCTGAAAGTCGTTTTCAAGCTGGGCCTGATCCAGGTTGAGTATCGCGAGGTTGATCCGCAGGCCCGGAATGGGAAACAACGTCATGCCGCGTTTCTGGCAGAGTTGCTTGCGCAACAAGCTAGAACCCCAGATGCAACAAAGCCCGCACTAGGCGGGCTTTGTTGATGCTTTGTTTGGTGGGCCGGGGTCCTGTCGGGGCGCGTGCGGATTCAGTTCGAGACCGGCGAATCCCTCGGCATCGGTTGCCGCGAAACAACCTATTTCAATAGCTCAATTGGTCATATCTATCTGGCGGAAGGCGAGGAGGGGGCAGTTGCTGAAGTGATGGTAGTGATGCCGGAGTCATGAGGTTGTCGGAGTCAGTTAAAACCAACTTTTTAAACACCCTGAGTCTTCACGTTGTTAGAGTTTATCTGTAAAAAAACAAGGCCTGTAATGGAGTGTGTACACTTTTTTTAAGTGCTGTTCAGCTCGCATTCAGAAAGCGCACGCATCTGGATAGTTTGAATAAATAGGCTGTACTGCTTTTAACAACTCTTTACTTTTGCAATCTGGATGACCCAAAAACAACATGGTAGCCTGCGCGTTTTCAGGGGCGGTAGGGTCACATGAAACGGTTAAAGGAAGTGGCTGTAAATAAGCCATGCTCATTTATTTTCATAATGGCATTTGTTATATTGGCTATTCTGCAATATAAGCCTGCCGTGCTCAATTACACCACGCGCTTTGTCGACTTTGCCCAGTATATGTTGCAGCATGGGATTACGCTGTTTCCAATCGCTGATGATCTGCAGCCATACCCTGATTATACGGTGCTCAACACGCTCCTCGTGTATCTGGTTTCCTTGCCGTTTGGCCGTGTATCCATCCTTTCGATGGGTTTCCCTTTTTGTGTTGCCGCCGCCTTGATGCTGGTGTTTATTTACAAGCTGGGTGCGCTGCATGAAAAAAAATGGGGTGCCTATGGTGTTGTGTTTGCTCTGTTCACTTGGTCATTCTTGGACGGCGTAAACTCCTTGGCGCTGGATGTATACCCTGCACTTTTTACCGTGATGTGCTTCTACCTGGCCTATTCGGGAGAGGTGCATAAACAACGTTTTCGGTTGCTACTGGTACTCGCGGGGCTTGCGCTGGGCTTTGCATTTCGTGGCCCTATTGGCCTGATCGGCCCTGCCAGTGTAGTTGCCTCCTATTATCTGTTAAGCCGGCAGTGGCGCATGCTGGTGGTGTTCTCCTTGTTCGCGGGCCTCGTCCTGGCCACAGGTATTGCAGTGCTGGCATGGGCTGCCTACGTACAAGGTGGTGACGCCTTTCTACAAGAGGTCTTGATCATGCAGGGGTTGGGGCGGTTTGGCAGTGATCACGCGCCCCGTTATTACTTCTATTTCTCTGCAGGCTTGCTGACCTATGGCGTAACCGCTTTTATTGCTTTGAGCGTCATCATCAAGACGGGTAAGTACTTTTTTGAGCGTTCAGCTCATCCGACCACGAACATGCTCTTGTATCTCACGGGCTGGCTCCTTGTGGTAGTCGTGCTGTTCACGATTCCAAGCTCTAAAAAGGCGCGTTATGTACTTTCAATTACCCCCGCCATTTCCTTGTTGGCTGCCTACATTTTTGTAGATCGCAGCCAACTATTTGCAAGCGCCAGAGATAAGCTGTTGGGCTTTTGCTTGAACTTGCCAGTTATTGGGCTGGGACTGTTGCTGCTTGTATTTACATATGGTTTTTATGCTGTGACACCTCTTCGGCCAAACTATTTCGGTGCGTTAGTGGGGTTGATTTCCCTTGTTGCAGTTCGGCCCTGGATGGAGTCGAGTTTCTGCGCGCATCCACATCGTGAGTTTGTGATTTTTTCTTTTGGTGCTATCGCTTTCCTTATATTGGATATGTTTTTCTTTAATTCTATTACTTACAACTTGGAGTTGGCCCATGAGCCGACACCAAAGTTTCTGCCTTATTGGTTTTGGTGAGGTGTTCGGTCAGATGGGTTGAGTTACAACAACTTCAACTTTCGTTTGGCAACCAACAAGGCACTGATGCTAAGGGCGGCCGCGAGTATTAGATAAAAGCTGTGGAAAAGGGGGGAAATTTATTTTTGACGGGTGCCCCCGATGGAGTTCGGCTAGGACGTAGCCAAGGAAATAGGCTTGGACAGCACCGCGAGTGATGCCAGTGAAGTTGCAGGCAACGATCATTTTTTTGCTGACTGGGTCTAGCATCGCGAAGAGCACGGCGTTGATGGTTTCAAATGCGGTGGCTTGCGAGTCGAGGCGTAGCCGTACCTGCTCACATTCGGGTCGCGGAGGATATCAAGGTGGAGGCTGGCAAGCTGAAAGTCGTTTTCAAGCATGGCCTGATCCGGGTTGAGTATCGCGAGGTTGAGCTGCTGGCACGGATTGGAAAACAACGTAATGCCGCGTTCCGGGCCGGCTTTCAACAAAGAGTGCTTGCGCAACAAGCCCCAAGCCCCAAGCCCCAAACCCCAGATGCAACAAAGCCCGCACTAGGCGGGCTTTGTTGATGCTTCGTTTGGTGGAGCCGGGGGGATTTGAACCCCCGTCCGCCAGTACTCCGCTGTCGGTACTACATGCGTAGCCGTGTCTATTAAGTTAACCCTCAGCGACCCGACGGGCAGGGTGCTTTGGGCGAGTTGTGTAAGTTTTAGCCGCTTCGTCCACAACGTACTGCACGGCGATTCTGTTCTATATGACAATCACTTTGGGTTTACAGACATCCCCTGATGATTGCTGGACCCGAAGGTACCAGGAGGGAAGGGCTAAGGCTGCTTACGCAGCGAGAGCGTATTCCCCGTAGGTTTCGTCATTGGCAACTATAGGAAGTTGCAACAGTGGATTTACGAGTTCTGTTACCAACTCGGCATGCACCTAAAGTTTCGCAACCGGCGTCGAATCCTAAACGGCCCCGAACCTGCTGTGTGTAACCAGCAGGTGAACACAGTGTACGCCAATGCGTGGGGCGAGTCGACCTTCTGTCCACGCTTGCGTATCAGAGGCGGATTACTGGCTGTTCTTGTGGCTTTGGACGGACTGCAGCGCTTGCTGCGTCAGGGCTACGCATTCCCGGTCGTTTTTCGCGTCATAGGCGGATTTGGCTTGCTGGAGTTTGCTCGTGGCGTCGCTTTGTGTGGCGGCATCGAGCTTGGTCGCATTGGCCAGTTCGCTGGTGAGTGTTTGAAGATTCCTTGCGCACATATCGCTCTCGTTTGAGGCAAAGGCGTGGGCGGTTGTCAGTGTCGCGCAGATAAGCAGTCCGGCCAGGGCGGATCGCTTCATGGGGTTTCTCCTTGAACAGCGTCGGGAAGCAAGTGGCTTGGGCTTAACAGATAGACTGTGGCGGCGCACAAGGGTTCTTGTGGTGCGAGAAAAATAGCGTTGTTTTCGTCGGCAGGAGAGTACAGCAAAGGGGCTGAGCGCCCCTTGCTGGATAGCGTCGATTTCAGACCGTTTTGGCTTGGGTCACCCGGTCTACCAGGTAAACCAGCCCGTGGTAGTCGATCCCGCCATGCTGGCTCAGGCCGATTTCACAGGTACGACTGGTGGAGATGCCTTCGCTGCAATGCTGCACGGCGTCTTTCAATGTGCGCAGTGAGTGAGCGTTCAGCTCGGGCGTGGTGAAGCCCTTGTCGCCGGCAAACCCGCAGCAGTGAATGCCTTCCGGAATCACCACGTTCTTACTGCAACGTCGCGCCAGATCGATCAACGCCTGGCTCTCGCCGAGGTGCTGAGTGCTGCAGGTCACGTGCACCGCAATCGGCGCTTCCTGGGGCGTGAAGTCCAGTCGGTCGATCAAATGCGTGCGAATGAAGCGCACCGGGTCGTACAGGTCCAGGCGCACATCGCCGAGGTCTTGCACCAGGCGCAAGGTGCAGGGGCTGGTGTCGCAATAGATCGGGTCGAGCCCGCCGCGGCTGGCGTGCAGCAGCGCGCCGATCAGTTCCTGGCGTTTGTGCTCGGCTTGTTCGGCATAACCCTTGGAGGCGAATGGCTGGCCGCAGCAGAGGTTGTCCTGATTGTCCGGCGAAACTACCTGGTAGCCAGCCTTTTCCAGCAGGCCACGGGTCTTGTCGTAGAGTGACATTTGCTCCTTGTCTCCCGCCGCCGGACCCATCACCCGAGACACGCACGCCGCCAGATAGACCACGCGCGGACGCTCGTCGGTCACTGTCGGGCTGAAGCGAATCGCTCGTTCCGGTTGCGGCATGGCGTTGGTCCACTGCGGGATTTGCCCTTTCGACAGCTTGGTCAGCGCAGCAGAAATCTTCGTCAGCCGCGGCGCACCCAGCAGCATCCGCGCACTGTTGGCCACGTGCAGCGTGAAGCGCGCACCTTGCAGCGCGGTGGCGAAATTTCCTTCGAGCCAGTTGGCGGTTTTCGTTCGGGTTGCCGTGTGGCTACGGAGTTTTTTCACCAGTTCGCCGGTGTTGATTCCCACCGGGCAGCGTTGTGCACAGAGGCCGGTGGCGGCGCAGGTGTCGAGGCCTTGATATTGATAAGCCTCTTCCAGCGCCGAGGTGTCGACTCCAGAGCGTTTTTTCGCCTGAATGTCACGCCAGATCACGATGCGCTGGCGCGGGCTCAAGGTCAGGCCTTTTGACGGGCAGACCGGTTCGCAGAAGCCGCATTCGGTGCATTTATCCACAATCTCGTCGGCGGCCGGCAGCGGTTTCAGGTGCTTGAGGTGGATCTGCGGATCTTCGCTGAGCACCACGTCCGGGTTAAGAATCCCGTTCGGGTCGAGCAGGCGCTTGAGCTGCCACATCAACTGATAGGCATCGCTACCCCATTCCAGTTCGACGAAGGGCGCCATGTTGCGTCCGGTGCCGTGTTCGGCTTTCAGCGAGCCGCCAAACTCGACGGCGACCAATTGCGCCACGTCGTCCATGAACGCCTGGTAGCGTGCGACTTCTTCCGGGCTGTTGAAGCCTTGGGTGAAGACGAAATGCAGATTGCCTTCCAGCGCATGGCCGAAAAGGATTGCTTCGTCGTAGTGATGTTTGTCGAACAGCTCGATCAAACGGTTCACACCAGCCGCCAGTTGTTCCACCGGGAAGGTTACGTCTTCGATGATCACCGTGGTGCCGGTTTTGCGCACCGCACCGACAGCGGGGAAGGTGTCTTTGCGGATCGCCCACAGCTTGGCGTTTTCTGCCGGGTCTTGCGTGAAGTCGACCTGTTTCTCCACCGGGAACGCGGCCAGTGAATTCATGATCTGCGCCAGCTGTTCGTGCAACAACGCAGTTGATGCAGCGCGGGATTCGATCAGCAAGGCGCAGGCGTTGGCCGACAGTTGCTGGACGAAGGCCGGCATTCCGGGTTTGTCCTGCACCGAGCGCAGGCTGCGACGGTCGAGCAATTCCACGGCCGAGACCGGTTGGGTTTTCAGCACCGTTACGGCGTTGCAGCAGGTTTCGACATCCGGAAAGACGATCAGCGCCGAGGCTTTGTTCGGATGTTCGATCACCGTGTCGTAGGTCACTGCGCTGATAAACCCCAGCGTGCCTTCGGAGCCCACCAGCAAGTGGCTCAAGATATCCACAGGCTCGTCGAAATCCACCAGGGCATTGAGCGACAGGCCGGTGGTATTTTTCAGACGGTATTTGTGGCGAATCCTTGCGGCCAATTCGCTATTGGCGCGGGTCTCGCGGCCGAGTGTCGCCAGACGTTCCAGCAACTCGGAATGACTGTTGCGAAAAGCCGCGACACTGGTAGCGTCCTCGGTGTCGAGCCGGCTGCCATCGGCCAGTACCAGGCGAATGCCGGCCAGCGTGTGGTAGGTATTTTGCGCAGTGCCGCAGCACATGCCGCTGGCGTTGTTGGCGACGATGCCGCCGATTTTACAGGCATTGATTGACGCCGGATCGGGGCCGATCTTGCGCCCAAACGGTGCCAGCCAAGCGTTCGCCTGTGCGCCGATCACGCCCGGTTGCAGACGGATTTGTGTGCCCTGACTGCGGATCTCGCGACCGTTCCAGTTGTCGCCAAGGACGATCAGCACCGAGTCGCTGATGGCCTGGCCAGAGAGGCTGGTGCCAGCGGCGCGGAAGGTCACCGGCACCCGGTCACGCTGGGCCAGTTTGAGCAGTGCAACCACTTCATCTTCAGACTCGACACGAATCACCAGCTTCGGGATCAGCCGATAGAAACTCGCGTCGGTGCCGAAGGCCAGGGTCGAGAGCGGGTCGTCGAAACGTCGGTCTTGTGGAATCAGTTGCTGCGCATCACGCAGGAAAGCCGCCGGTAGACTCATTGGTCCTCCAGGATCAGCACCACCAGGTCTTTCGGGCCGTGGGCGCCGTAAGCCAGGACTTGCTCGATGTCGGCGGTTTTCGACGGGCCGGATACCAGCAAGGCGTTAGTCGGCATGCCTTGGGCCCACTCGTACTCTTGTTGCACCTGATAAAAGTTGTCGCGAATTTCACTGGCCTTGAGCAGGGTGAAATGCACCGGCGGCACCAGGCTCATCAGCCGTGGTTCTTCGCGGGTCGGCCAGATGATCAAGCTGCCGGTGGCGGCGATCGCTCCGAGGGTGGTAGTCAGGCTGGCAGGGGTGTCGTTGAACAGTTCCGCCTTCCACTCTTCCACCGGACGGTCGTAAGCCTTGAGTGTGGGCAGCTCGGGATTGTTCGCCCAGTGCTGCGTGACACGTTGACCGTGCGGTGTAGTCGGTGCGATCAGCAGGCTCGGCAACTGTCGGTCGCGCAGCAATTGCGCGAGCAACTCGGGCCAGCCTCGCTCGCTGGTCAGGTGTATTTCAGTGTGCACCGCTTCCATCAGTTTGCGCAGTTGCGGGATGCGTTGTTCCGGGGTGTAGGTGTAAGGCTCGGTCACCAGTGCTTCGTCGAAATTGTCAGGCACTGGCGTAGTGCCGGTCAGGCTGTTGCGCAGTTTGGCGAGGATGTTTTGCTTGGCGCTCATCAGCGATCTCCCTGTTTGGCCAGATGCTCGCGGGCCATGTCGTGCAGTGAGCGAGCGGCAGGTTTCGGCGCACTGTGGTTTTGTGTCCACGGGCCAATGTTGTTTGGCGTGAGGGCGCGCAGGCGAGTGGCGAAAAAGCCGAACAGCCGATACAGCGTCGGCGAGCTGTTGAGCTTGGCCCAGGCGTTCCAGATGAAGCGCTCTTTGCGCGAGTACTTGCTGCCTTGGCCGCGCATCACTTGATGAGGGCTGTCTGGGGCTTTGACGTTTTCTTCGCGTAGGCGGCGCAGCAGTGCCGGGATCGGAATTTTTACCGGGCAGACTTCACCGCAGGCGCCGCACAGAGACGAGGCACTCGGATGGTCCGGGACTTTCGCCAGGCCAACCAGGTGCGGGGTGATGATCTTGCCGATCGGCCCCGGATAAACTTCGCCATAAGCGTGGCCACCGATGCGTGTGTAAACCGGGCAATGGTTCATGCAGGCGCCGCAGCGAATGCAGTTCAGCGTCTGGCGCAGTTCGCTGTCGGCAAACGCCTGGCTGCGACCGTTGTCGAGCAAAACCAGGTGCACTTCTTGCGGGCCGTCGAGTTCATGTGCCTTGCGCGGGCCGGAGATCATGTTGACGTAAGTGGTGATTGGCTGACCGAGGGCCGAGCGTGTCAGCAAGGAGAGCAGCGGTACAACGTCGCGCAGGTTTTCGACGACTTTCTCGATCCCGGTAACGGCGATGTGTACCGGCGGCACGGTGGTCGACATGCGGCCGTTGCCTTCGTTTTCCACCAGCAGCAGGGTGCCGGTTTCGGCCACGGCGAAGTTGACGCCGGAGACGCCGATGTCCGCTTCGAAGAATTTCTGCCGCAAGACCTTGCGACCGATCTGAATGAGTTGGTCAACGTCCTTGGTGTATTCCACGCCAAGTTTGTCGTGGAACAAGGACGCGACCTGACCGGCATTCTTGTGGATCGCCGGCATAATAATGTGTGAAGGCTTCTCGTGGTCGAGCTGGACGATGAACTCGCCCATGTCCGACTCAAGGCATTCAACGCCTTGTTCAGCGAGGACATGGTTCATCTCCATCTCTTCGCTGACCATCGATTTGCCCTTGATCACTTGCCGCGCCTCGTGAGCACGGATGATCGACAAGACGATGCCATTGGCCTCGTCCACCGTTTCCGCCCAGTGCACTGTCACACCGTTGCGGGTCAGGTTCTGTTCCAGTTGCTCGAGCAGGTCGGGCAACTTGGATAACGCGCGGGCACGAATAGCATTGCCCAGTGCGCGTAAGTGTTCTCGCTCGAAGGCATCGCTGAAGGACGCTGCCCGCTTTGCCATCAGTGAATCCATTGCACTGCGAAAGTTGTTTCGCAGTTGCTTGTCACCCAACGCCTCGTGAGCCCGGGTGCGAAAATCTTCTTCAACCGCCACCGTTGGAATCAGCGTGGAAGTGCTCATTTCGCACCTCCGGTACGCTGCCAGAGGAAGCTGGCCAGATGTTGGCCGCGTAACGCTTCGTTCTGTTTTTCCAGCGAGCCGTTGATGTTCATCAAACAGCCGCAGTCGGCACTCAGTACCGTGTGTGCGCCGGATTCCTTCAGGGCTTTGGTCTTGTCAGCGACCATTGCACCGGAAATGTCTGGCATTCGGACGCTGAATGTCCCACCAAAGCCACAGCATTCACTTTCGTGATCGTGGTCGACCCGCTTCACGTTGCTCAGCTGCGACAACAACTCGCGACCATGCAAGTGGGTGTTCATCTCCCGCCGTGCCGAGCACGAGGTGTGCAACGCCACTTTGACCGGCTTGCCGCTGTCCTTGAGCTGCACCTTGCAGACGAACAGCAGAAACTCGGCCAGCTCATAGGTCCGCGCTGCAAGGGCCTGGACCTGTTTCAAGGTGTCCGGCTCGTCCTTGAACAAGTCGGCGTAATGTTCACGCAGCATGCCCGCGCAGGAGCCTGAAGGCACCACCACCGGATAATCCCCGGCAAACAGCGCCAGTTGCGAACGCGCTACGGTCCGGGCCTGTTCGGTGTAACCCGAGGTGTAGGCCGGTTGTCCGCAGCAGCTTTGCCCTTGCGGGTACTCCACGCGAATGCCTTCGCGTTCGAGCAAGTGAATCGCGTCCATCCCGGCTTCGGGATAAAACAGGTCGACCACACACGTGCCGAACAGGTAGACCCGCTGCGGTTTCTCGCTGGGGTACTGGCGCGGTTCAGGCAGTGGCGGGGCGACACGGGTCGCGTTCGGCACAGCGTTGTAAAAAAGCTCGCTCATCAGGCGTGTCTCCGGGTGGGCCCGGTTATCCGTCCGCTGAGGCTGCTGACTATAAAGCGGGAAGCTTTCAGCAGCCTTGCAGACCGGGTGGTGAGTCGCTGACGCCGGAGTTAAAGTCCGGCGTCGGTTCTTTCTGTGTTGCTCGTAGTCTTAGTGCACCAGCATGCCGGTAAACCAGTAGGCCTGGGCCAGTGTGATCAGGCCGACGATAGTGGCAAAGAATAGGCTGTGCTTGAGGGTGAAGCGGAACAGGTCGGATTCCTTGCCCACCAGGCCGGTCGCGGCGCAGGCCACGGCGATCGATTGTGGCGAGATCATCTTGCCGGTCACGCCACCACTGGTGTTCGCTGCCACCAGCAGCACGTCGTTAACGCCGATCTGGTGTGCGGTGGTTGCTTGCAGCGAGCTGAACAGCGCGTTGGACGAGGTGTCCGAACCGGTCAGGAACACGCCCAGCCAGCCAAGGAATGGCGAGAAGAACGGGAAGGCCGCGCCGGTGGCTGCCAGTACCAGCGCCATGGTCGATGACATGCCCGAATAGTTGGTGACGAAGGCGAAGGCCAGCACCATGCCGATCGACAAAATAGGCCAGCGCAGTTCAAAGAAGGTTTCTTTCAAAGTGGTAAGACCAATTTTGAAGTTGATCTTCAGGATCAGCATCGAGATCAGTGCGGAGAAGAAAATCGCCGTGCCGGTCGCCGAAATCGGATCAAGTTTGAACACTGCAGGAATCGCAGTCGGGGCGGCTACGATCGGGGCCGTCTTGATCACCAGTTGGTCCAGGTGCGGGATGGCGAAGTTGAACACCCAGCTGTACATCGAACCGCCGGCGGCGAACATTGCCTTGAAGGGCTTGAGGGTCCAAATGGTCACCAGCGCGGTGAGGATCAGGAACGGCGACCAGGCCTTGAAGATCTCGCCGAAGCTGTACGGCGAAGGCTGGGTCGTACGCGGTTGACCGAAGCCGCCGGCGCTTCTCACGGTTGCGGCACCGACGCTGGCGGTCGCTTCGGCGAACGAGCGCTTGGGCTGCCAGACCTTGAGGAACAGGGTCAGGGAAACCAGGCTGACCAGTGCCGAGGTGATGTCGGGCAGCTCCGGGCCAATGAAGTTCGAGGTGAAGAACTGGGTCACGGCAAAGCTCAAGCCCGCCACCAACGCTGCCGGCCAGGTCTCTTTGACGCCGCGCAGCCCGTCCATCATGAACACCAGCCAGAACGGCACGAACACTGACAGCAGTGGCAGTTGGCGACCGGCCATGGCGCCGATCTTGAACGCGTCGATACCGGTTACTTGCCCGGCCACGATGATCGGAATCCCCAGTGCGCCGAAGGCTACCGGCGCAGTGTTGGCAATCAGGCACAGGCCGGCGGCGTACAGCGGGTTGAATCCCAGTCCTACCAGCAGCGCGGCGGTAATCGCTACCGGCGCGCCGAATCCGGCGGCACCTTCCAGGAACGCGCCGAAGCAAAAGCCGATCAGCAGCACTTGCAGGCGTTGGTCGTCGGTAATCGACAGCACTGAGCTACGGATCACTTCGAACTGTCCGCTCTTGACCGTCAGTTTATAGAGGAACACCGCGGCCACGATGATCCAGGCAATCGGCCACAGTCCGTAGGCAAATCCATAGCCGGCAGCAGCGAAGGCCATGTCGACAGGCATCTGGAAGGCAAAGATCGCCACCAGAATCGACAGCGCCAGGGTGATGCTCCCGGCGACGTGTCCTTTGAGGCGAAACACGGCCAAAGCGAGGAAGAAAAATACGATGGGGATAACGGCCGCGAGTGCGGACAAGCCGAGGCTGCCGAGCGGGCTGTAGAGCTGTTGCCAGGTTTGCATATGGGGTGGCCCCTAATTGTTGTTGGTCAGGCACTGGTCAGCGTTCTTGGTTAATTGGTAATACCAATTTACAATCGCTGTTGGCTAGGGTAAAAGCCTTGGGTGTGGTGTGTCAATTTGTCGCCCTGAAACTTTTGTCGAATGAGCGGTGCAGAGGTCATCTGATCTGTTCGATCAAACGCCGTCTGGTAGGTGCTGGCACGACGCCAATAGGCCAGAATAGAGAGCCCGGCGAGCCGTCGGGATCGTGGAGAATGAGTTATGGGGTTTGATCAGATTCGTCAGCGCCGTTTGTCTGACGATATTGTCGAGCGGCTCGAAGGGATGATCCTGGAGGGCACGCTGAAGTCCGGTGAGCGATTGCCGGCGGAGCGCGCTCTGGCTGAGCAGTTCGGTGTATCGCGCCCTTCATTGCGTGAGGCGATCCAGAAACTGGCGGCCAAGGGGCTGCTGGTCAGTCGCCAGGGCGGCGGCAACTATGTGGTTGAATCACTCGGTTCAACCTTCAGTGATCCGCTGCTGCATCTGCTGGAAAGCAACCCCGAAGCCCAGCGTGATCTGCTGGAGTTTCGCCATACGCTGGAAGCTTCATGCGCCTATTACGCTGCATTGCGGGCGACGGATGTTGATCGTGAACGACTGACTGCGGCATTCGAAGAGTTGCAGGATTGCTACTCGCGGCATGATCAGGTGAGTCGTGCGGAAGAGGGGGCGGCGGATGCGAACTTTCACCTGGCCATTGCCGAAGCCAGTCACAACGCGGTGCTGTTACACACTATTCGCGGGCTATTCGATCTGCTCAAGCGCAACGTGGTGACCAACATCGGTGGCATGTACAAGCAGGGCGTCGAAACCCGCGACATGCTGATCAGTCAGCACCGGGAGTTGTATCAGGCGATTATCGAAGGGCGTGCAGAGCAGGCGCGAGAAATTTCCAGTCGACACATTTTGTATGTGCAGGAAGTGCTCGAAGAAGTGCGTCAGGAAATGCAGCGCATGGCCCGGGCGGAGCGGCGCAAGGGGATGTAGCTGTGTGAGTGGATTTTGTGTGGCGAGGGAGCTTGCTCCCGCTGGGATGCGAAGCGGCCCTCAAGCCAGTCATTACAATCGCGCAGACGGAATATGTTTACCGGTTTACGACTGCTTCGCCCGAGCGCGGGCCGGCCTGCGGGAGCAAGCTCCCTCGCCACAGTGGTCGCGTTCAGGCTGGAAGATTAATCTTCCTTGCCCTTGTTCCGCACCGCGCGCTGCAACTCGCGACCGGCATCGCGTTCGCGCTCGGTATCACGCTTGTCGTATTCCTTCTTGCCCTTGCCCAGAGCGATCTCGCACTTGATCAAGTGCTTGCTCCAGTACAGCGACAGGCAGACGCAGGCGTAACCCTTCTGTTGCACGGCGGCAAACAGCTTCTCCAGCTCGCGCTGGTTGAGCAGCAGCTTGCGCGTGCGCGTCGGGTCGGCGATGACGTGGGTGCTGGCGGTGGTCAGCGGAGTGATATGACTGCCGAGCAGCCACGCCTCGCCATCCTTGAGCAGCACATAACTGTCGACCAGTTGTGCCTTGCCTGCACGCAGACTCTTTACTTCCCAGCCGGCCAGGACCATGCCAGCCTCGAATCGATGTTCGATGAAGTAATCGTGTCGCGCCTTTTTATTCTGCGCGATGGTCCCTTCGGGGTGTTTCTTCTGTTTAGCCATAGGGGCGGCATTATAGGGAGTTGCGCGCGAGTCGGCTACGGTGAACCTGCGTGCTTGAGCGCATTGAGTGAATCCCGGACAATGCGCCCTCTTTTTTGATCGGTTGGGCGTGTTCAGGATGTCGTCAGACAAGGTTTCAGTCCACGGTAGTTGGGCTAGCCGTTGGGTTTTCATACTCGCTGCGACCGGTTCAGCCGTGGGGCTGGGTAGTATCTGGAAGTTTCCCTACATGGTCGGCGTCTATGGCGGCGGCGCGTTTGTGTTGGTGTTTCTGGCGTGTATTGCGCTGATCGGCGTGCCGGTGATGCTGGCCGAAACCCTGATCGGTCGTCGTGCCCGGCAAAGTCCGGCAAATGCCTTGAAGGTTCTGGCACTTGAAGCCGGGCATTCGGCGAAATGGTCTTGGGGCGCGTTTGCCGGGATGATCACGGCGCTGCTGATCCTGTCTTTCTATAGTGTGGTGGGCGGCTGGTCGCTGGATTACATCATTGATATGGGGCGCGGTGATTTCCAGGGCGTGACGGCCGATCAGGTCGGCGCCTATTTTGGCGGGGTGATCGCCGACCCTTGGCGTCTGACGCTGTGGCATACCCTCTTCATGTTGCTGTCGGCATTCGTTATCGCCAGAGGCGTCGTCGCGGGGCTTGAGCGCAGCTTGCGGATCATGATGCCGTTGCTGTTCGTGATGCTGGTGATTCTGTTGGGCTACAGCCTGACCACCGGGCACTTCATGGAAGGCGTGCATTTCATGTTCGACTTCAACCCGGACAAGTTGCTGGACGGCTTGCTGCCGGCCATGGGGCATGCGTTTTTTTCCCTGAGCGTCGGTGTGGGCTCGATCATGATCTACGGTGCTTATATGCCTAAGCATTCGTCGATTTCCGGGACCATCGTCGGCGTTGCGTTACTGGATACCTTTGTTTCGTTGCTGGCCGGCCTGGCGTTGTTTCCGATTGTGTTTGCTGCCGGTTTGAACCCAAGCGAAGGGCCAGGATTGATGTTTGTCAGCCTGCCGTTTGCCTTTGGTAACGTCGCATTCGGCCAGTTGATGGGGGTGGTGTTTTTCGTGCTGGTGGCGATTGCGGCCTGGAGTTCGGCGATTTCCTTGCTGGAGCCGATGGTGGCCTACCTGGTTGAGCGGACCAACATCCGTCGTGGCTGGGTGACGTTCTGGCTGGCATTCAGTTGCTGGTTTGTTGGCTTGGGAACGGTGTTTTCCTTCAATATCTGGAAGCAGGCTAAGTTTTTCGTGAATGATGGCGGTGCGTTTCACCTCTACCAGTGGGGGGCGCAAAATGGTCTGGATTTCTTTGGTGTGATCGATTTCTTCACCTCGCGGATCATGTTGCCGCTCGGTGGTTTGTGCTTTGTGGTGTTTGCAGGTTGGGTGATGGGCCGTGAAGCGGTGCGCGACGAACTGTCGATGCGCAGCCCGGCATTGTTTGCTCTGACATTGTTCTTGATGCGCTATGTGGCGCCAATCGGCATTCTTGTAGTGTTTGCCGCCCAGCTGTGGAAGTGACGCTGACATGACGACACATATTCAACGTTCGGCCCTGTTGCCGTATCCGGCACAAGCGCTGTATGACCTGGTCAATGACGTGGCGCGCTATCCGGAATTTTTGCCTTGGTGTTCCGAGGCTGAAGTGCTGGAGAGCTCTGCCGTGCACATGCGTGCAAGCGTAGGCGTTGCCAAGGGCGGGTTAAGCCAGCACTTTGTGACGCGCAATACGCTGGTGGCCGGGTCTTCGATCGAGATGCATCTCGAAGAGGGGCCGTTCAATCAGTTGCATGGTGTTTGGGTGTTCAAGGCATTGGGCGAGAAAGCCTGCAAGATCAGCCTGGACCTGTCGTTCGATTATGCCGGGCCGATTGTTCGGGCGACCCTGGGACCGTTGTTCAATCAGGCGGCTAACACGTTGGTGGACGCGTTCTGTCAGCGCGCCAAGCAGTTGCATGGTTAAGCCGGTGATTGACGTCGAGGTGGTGTATGCCGCCGTCGATCGGCAGATGTTGCTCAAGGTGGCGGTGCCTGTAGGCACTACACTGCGAGCGGCATTGGCTGAATCAGGCATCGCCGAGCAATTCCCCGAACTGGACCTGGCGACGTGCCCCGTGGGGATTTTCGGCAAGGTGATTGCCGACCCTGAGAATCGTCAGGTTCAGGCGGGTGACCGCATCGAGATTTATCGAGCGTTGCTGGCGGATCCAAAAGAGGTGCGCCGATTACGTGCGGCCAAGGCTGCGGCGCAGGCCAAGGCCCGGGATCAGTAGATTTCCCAAATGACAGGCAACAAAAAGCCCGGCATGCCGGGCTTTTTGTTGTGTCGCAATTTATTGCGGCGATGTGTCCAACGGTGTTGGCGTCGGGACCGGAACGGTTTCGACCTTGTCGACGTCCTTCTGGATCTGGTCCAGCAGCGAACCTGGTTTTACCGGTTTCTCTGGCTTTGGCTTCTCGGCGTTTTCAGCAGGGGCGGTTACGGTGGTGCCGCTGTTCTTGCCGAGAATCGCTTCGTCACGGCTCACGCCAGGCATGAAATCACCCGACAGGCTGACAAGCTGGTCGTTAGGGTTGAAGATAACGCTGATGCGTTCCTGTTGGCGTTCACCGCCGCCTGGCTGCAGGCTATACAAGTAATCCCAGCGATCGGCATGGAACGTGTCGGTCAGCAGAGGGTTGCCCATGATAAACCGTACTTGCCGACGGGTCATTCCCGGGCGTAACTGGTCTATCATGTCCTGCGTGACGACATTGCCCTGCTGGATGTCGATTTTGTAAACCCCGGGGAATGAACAACCGGCGAGTGCGAGCAGTCCCACAAAGGTGAAACTGGTTAGCAAGAGCTTGGTGTTTTGCATCGGTGGGCGACTTCCACTATCTTGGCTGGGACAACGTAAACGCCGATCATACCCGCATTAAGAGTAGCTGCGAAGCAGCATCGCGAGAAAGCTGACCATGGTTGAAAATAGCGAACTACGCAAAGCCGGCCTTAAAGTGACCCTGCCACGGGTCAAAATTCTGCAAATGCTCGATTCCGCCGAGCAACGTCACATGAGTGCTGAAGATGTTTACAAGGCGCTGATGGAAGCTGGCGAGGATGTCGGTCTGGCCACGGTTTACCGTGTACTGACCCAATTCGAAGCGGCTGGTCTGGTGGTCCGTCACAATTTCGACGGCGGTCACGCGGTCTTCGAACTGGCGGACGGCGGTCACCACGACCATATGGTTAACGTGGAGAACGGTGAAGTGATCGAGTTCTTCGAGGAAGAAATCGAAAAGCTTCAGAAGGCAATCGTCGAGAAGCACGGCTTCGAGTTGGTGGATCACAACCTGGTGCTGTACGTACGCAAGAAAAAGTAAGCATGTCGCGCGGATTTCTGGTCCGCGATACGAACGAAGGCGACCCAAGGGTCGCCTTCGTGCTGTCTGGTGACTTCAGATTTTTGCCGTCACGACCATTTTCTTTGCGTGGGCCAGGGACTCCTTGGTCAGGTCGATCCCTCCCAGCATTCGCGCCACTTCTTCAATACGCTCGTTTTTACTCAGCTTGGACACGGCGGTGTGCGTGGCATCGTCACCGCGCACCTTGTGGACAAATAGATGCTGATGGCCCTGGGAGGCTACTTGCGGCAAGTGCGTGACGGTCAGCACCTGTCCGCGCTCTCCGAGGCGGCGCAAGAGCTGGCCGACAATTTCCGCTGTCGGGCCGCCAATCCCGACGTCCACTTCGTCGAACACCAGTGTTGGCACTCGCGAGGTTTGTGCGGTGATCACCTGGATGGCCAGACTGATTCGTGACAACTCACCCCCCGATGCGACTTTGGCCAGTGCCTTGAGCGGTTGCCCTGGGTTGGCGCTGACCAGCAGTTCCACCTGCTCGAGGCCGTTGGGCAGCAGTTCAGTGCTGGTGTTTGGGCGTAGCTCAATGGTGAAGCGGCCGCCGGGCATGCCCAGGCGTTGAATTTCCTGTTCGACGGCATTGGCCAGGCTGGTCGAAGCCTGATGACGCAGATCGCTCAGCTCCCGGGCTTTTTCCTGGTAATGCCGGGCGAATGCACCCAGCTCTTCGCTCAGTCGTTCGATGGACTCGTCGTTGGCATTCAGTGTTTCGATTTCGTCCAGCAGTCGTTGCTGAAGCTCCGCGACTTCGGTGGGTTGAATCCGGTGTTTGCGCGCCAGGGTGTAGATCGAATCCAGGCGTTCTTCGAGTTGCTGGAGGCGTGCCGGATCGGCATCGAAATGGTCGAGAAAACGGTTCAGTTCGCCGACAGCTTCTTCCACCTGAATCTGCGCGCTGGTCAGCAGATTGGTTGCTTCGCCGAGGGCGCCGACCGAGTTGCTCACGCTCGACAGGCGATTGAGGCTGGCTGTCAGGGCGTTCAGTACATTGCCGGAATCGCTTTCGCTGCACTGCTCGACCACTTGTCGGCAAATCCCCAGCAAGGTTTCGGCGTTGGTCAGGTTTTTGTGTTCCTGCTCCAGTTGCTCCAGCTCGCTCTCGCCGAGGCCGAGGTTTTCCAGCTCTTCGAGTTGGTAGCTGAGCAATTGGTGGCGAGCGCGCTGCTCGTCGCCGGAGTTGGAGAGGCGCTCCAGCTCCTGGCGAGTCTGGCGCCAGCGCTGGGCGGCCAGTTGCACCTGGCGGGCGAGGTCCGTGGCGCCGGCATATTCGTCGAGCAGCCGACGGTGCGTGTCGGTTTTCAGCAACGATTGGTGTTCATGCTGGCTGTGGATATCGATCAGCAGTTCGCCAAGGGCTTTAAGGTCGCCCAGCGGGCAGGGGCTGCCATTGATGTAGCCACGCGAGCGACCCTCGGCGGTAATCACCCTGCGCAGGATGCATGGGCCGTCGGTATCGAGGTCGCGCTCGGCCAGCCAGGTACTGGCTTCCGGAATATCGGCCAGGTCGAATGTGGCCAGGATGTCGGCCTTCTCGGCGCCTGGGCGAACCACGCCGCTGTCGGCGCGATCGCCCAGGGTCAGGCCCAGGGCGTCGAGCATGATCGACTTGCCTGCACCGGTTTCCCCTGTGATCACGCTCATCCCGCGATCAAGTTCCAGATCGAGATGTTCAACGATTGCGTAGTTATGTACGGACAGGTGCACCAGCATAGAGGCCGCTCCCAGGCTTTAGGTCTGGTTATTTATACAGTGTTTTGTTTCTGGCTGACAATGCCCGTGTTTAGCTCGATTTGCTTGGAAAATGGATTTTTTTAAAACCACCGGGATATTAAATCAGTCGTTTTGTAAGGGTAATAGCGTTCAGAGTTCCGGCAGCCCTTGAACCTGGAATTTGCGACCCCATATACCGGGGCAGAAGCGCGAGTCGAGTTCGCGCACGATTTTGAAAGGAGAAATCTATGGCTGACGAACAGACGCTGGATACGCAAAATCCAGACGCCAATCAGGCTCCCGAAGCATCGGGTGAAGACCTGGCGGCTCGTGTACAAGTGCTCGAAGAGCAACTGGCTGGCGCGCAGGATCAGTCTTTGCGTGTTGCTGCCGATCTGCAGAACGTCCGCCGTCGCGCTGAGCAGGATGTAGAAAAAGCTCACAAATTCGCGTTAGAGAAGTTCGCCAACGACTTGCTGCCGATAGTCGACAGCCTGGAGCGTGGTCTTGAGCTGTCCAACCCGGACGACGAAAGCATCCGCCCTATGCGTGAAGGCATCCAGCTGACCCTGAAAATGTTCCAGGACACCCTGAAGCGTTATCAGCTGGAAGCGATCGATCCTGAAGGTGAGCCGTTCAACGCTGCACATCATCAGGCGATGGCCATGCAGGAAAGTGCAGACGTCGAGCCCAACAGCGTGCTCAAGGTGTTCCAGAAGGGTTACATGCTCAACGGTCGCCTGCTGCGCCCGGCCATGGTCGTGGTCAGCAAGGCTCCGGCGCCGGTTTCGCCTTCGATTGACGAGCAGGCTTGAAATTCGCCGTAAGGCCCCCATTTAGATGTCAAGCGTTTAAGTGCTACCGCAGTTAGCCACCACTGCTGCGGCAACCAAATCCAAAGTTTCGGGAGAGTGAACATGGGCAAAATTATCGGTATCGACCTGGGGACTACCAACTCCTGCGTCTCCGTGCTGGAAAACGGCGTAGCCAAAGTTATCGAAAACGCTGAAGGCGCGCGTACTACGCCGTCGATCATCGCTTATGCCAACGATGGCGAGATCCTGGTGGGTCAGTCGGCCAAGCGTCAGGCTGTGACCAATCCGCACAACACCCTGTATGCGGTGAAGCGTCTGATCGGTCGTAAGTTCGACGAAGAAGTCGTACAGAAAGACATCAAGATGGTCCCTTACAAAATCGCCAAGGCTGACAATGGCGACGCTTGGGTTGAAGTGAACGGCCAGAAAATGTCGCCGCCACAGATCTCGGCTGAAATCCTGAAGAAGATGAAGAAAACCGCCGAAGACTACCTCGGCGAGACTGTGACTGAAGCGGTTATCACCGTTCCGGCCTACTTCAACGACAGTCAGCGTCAGGCGACCAAAGACGCCGGCCGTATTGCTGGCCTGGACGTAAAACGCATCATCAACGAACCAACCGCAGCCGCTCTGGCCTACGGTATGGACAAGGCCAAGGGCGATCACACCGTGATCGTTTATGACCTGGGTGGCGGTACTTTCGACGTCTCCGTAATCGAGATCGCCGAAGTTGATGGCGAGCACCAGTTCGAAGTGTTGGCCACCAACGGTGACACCTTCCTGGGTGGTGAAGACTTCGACATTCGTCTGATCGACTACCTCGTTGACGAATTCAAGAAAGAAAGCGGCATGAACCTCAAAGGTGATCCGCTGGCCATGCAGCGCCTGAAAGAAGCCGCTGAGAAAGCCAAGATCGAGCTGTCTTCGAGCCTGCAGACCGACGTTAACCTGCCGTACATCACTGCAGATGCGACCGGTCCTAAGCACTTGAACGTGAAAATCTCCCGCGCCAAGCTGGAAGCGCTGGTTGAAGACCTGGTTCAACGCACCATCGAGCCTTGCCGCATTGCCCTGAAAGACTCGGGTATCGACGTTGGCGCGATCAACGACGTGATCCTGGTCGGCGGTCAGACCCGTATGCCACTGGTTCAGAAACTGGTGACCGAGTTCTTCGGTAAAGAAGCCCGTAAAGACGTTAACCCGGACGAAGCCGTTGCCATGGGTGCTGCTATCCAGGGTGCAGTATTGGCCGGTGACGTGAAAGACGTCCTGCTGCTCGACGTCAGCCCGCTGACTCTGGGTATCGAAACCATGGGTGGCGTGATGACTGCGCTGATCGAGAAAAACACCACGATTCCTACCAAGAAATCGCAAGTGTTCTCGACTGCCGATGACAACCAGGGTGCAGTGACCATTCACGTGCTGCAAGGTGAGCGCAAGCAAGCTGCCCAGAACAAGTCCCTGGGCAAGTTCGACTTGGCCGAGATTCCACCAGCACCACGTGGCGTGCCACAAATTGAAGTGACCTTCGACATCGACGCCAACGGCATCCTGCACGTAGGCGCCAAAGACAAGGCCACCGGCAAGACTCAGTCGATCGTGATCAAGGCCAACTCCGGTCTGTCCGAGGAAGAAATTCAGCAGATGATTCGCGATGCTGAAACCAACGCTGACGAAGACCGCAAGTTCGAAGAGCTGGCCACTGCCCGTAACCAGGGCGACGCGTTGGTTCACTCGACGCGCAAAATGGTCGCTGACGCTGGCGATAAAGTGACTGCTGAAGAGAAGACCGCAATCGAAGCTGCCGTGGTTGCCCTGGAAGCCGCTGTTAAAGGCGACGACAAGGCGGCTATCGAAGCCAAGGTTGAAGAGCTGTCGAAAGTCTCCGCTCCAGTGGCGCAGAAGATGTACGCCGAACAGGCTCAGCCAGCTGACGGTGCGGCACCGCACGCTGAAAAAGCTGAGAAGGCTGACGACGTTGTCGACGCTGAGTTCGAAGAAGTCAAAGAACACAAGTAAGTTGTTGGTCGGCCGGTTGACTGCCTTTGTGCGGTGACTGGTAGGATGTCGCCGCGCGGGAGCTTGCTCCCGCGTTGGCGTGTCTGGAGTAGACGAATTTTTACAGCATGCGACAGCGTTCGGATGCTGGCGGTGCGGACGGGGATGCTCCTGCTTTCCGATCCACAGGTATCGCATCGAATCAAAGACCAGGATCGTTGAATTGACGTGAGTTGGGTCCGGGCCTGTATTGGGGCTCAACGAGTTTGGCGAAGCTCAGGAGGGGTTTGCCGAACGTCCTTAAGAGTGCAAAGACTTATGGCAAAGCGTGACTATTACGAAGTGTTGGGTGTTGAGCGTGGCACGAGCGAAACGGACCTGAAAAAGGCCTACCGTCGCTTGGCAATGAAGCACCACCCGGACCGTAATCCTGACGACAAAGCGTCGGAAGAAAAATTCAAGGAGGCCAACGAGGCCTACGAAGTACTGTCCGATTCCAGCAAGCGCGCGGCGTACGACCAGTACGGTCATGCCGGTGTCGACCCAAGCATGGGTGGCGGCGGTGCTGGTTTTGGTGGTCAGAACTTCTCCGATATCTTCGGTGATGTGTTCAGTGACTTCTTCGGTGGTGGTCGCGGCGGTTCCCGTGGCGGTGCTCAGCGCGGTAGCGATCTGCGCTACACCCTGGAGCTGAACCTGGAAGAAGCGGTGCGCGGCACAACCGTGAATATCCGTGTTCCAACACTGGTCAACTGCAAGCCGTGCGACGGGTCGGGTGCCAAGAAAGGTTCTGCGCCGGTCACGTGCCCAACCTGCGGCGGTATCGGTCAGGTGCGCATGCAGCAAGGCTTCTTCTCGGTGCAGCAAACCTGCCCGCGTTGCCATGGCCAGGGCAAGATCATTTCCGATCCATGCAACTCCTGCAATGGCGAAGGTCGTGTCGAAGAGTACAAGACCCTGTCGGTGAAAGTGCCGGCTGGCGTTGATACCGGCGACCGTATTCGTCTGTCTGGCGAAGGCGAGGCGGGGACTCAAGGTGGGCCGACTGGCGACCTGTACGTGGTGATCAACGTTCGCGAGCACGCGATCTTCCAGCGTGACGGCAAGCATCTGTTTTGCGAAGTGCCGATCAGCTTCGTCGATGCAGCGCTGGGCGGCGAGCTGGAGATTCCGACCCTTGATGGTCGGGTCAGGCTGAAGATTCCTGAAGGCACGCAGACCGGCAAGCAGTTCCGGGTGCGTGGCAAGGGCGTGGCACCGGTTCGTGGCGGTGGCGCGGGCGACCTGATGTGCAGTGTGGTGGTCGAGACTCCAGTCAATCTGGGGCGTCGTCAGCGCGAACTGCTGGAAGAGTTCCGCAGTTCCCTGGCGGACGACAACAGCCATTCGCCGAAAACCACCGGTTGGTTCGAAGGCGTGAAGCGCTTCTTCGGCGATCTGTAAGGAGTCGGGCATGCGACGTATAGCTGTGATGGGCGCTGCCGGGCGCATGGGCAAGATCCTGATCGAAGCGGTGCAGCAACGCGCACCACTCACTGGTCTGACGGCGGCAATCGTGCGCCCTGGCAGCACGCTGATCGGCGTGGATGCCGGTGAGCTGGCCGCGCTGGGGCGGATCGGTGTGCCGCTGTCCGGTAACCTGGAAATGGTGGCGGCTGAGTTCGATGTGTTGATCGACTTCACGCTACCGGAGGTCATGCTGAAGAACCTGGCGTTCTGCCGCAAGGTGGGCAAGGCCATGGTCATCGGCACTACGGGGCTGGATGCTGCGCAAAAGCAGTTGCTGGCCGAGGCAGGCAAGGACATTCCAATTGTCTTCGCCGCCAATTTCAGTGTTGGCGTGAACCTGTCGCTGAAGCTGCTCGATATGGCGGCTCGTGTGTTGGGTGATGATGCTGATATCGAAATCATCGAAGCCCATCATCGAAACAAGATCGATGCGCCTTCAGGCACGGCTTTGCGCATGGGCGAGGTGATCGCCAGCGCACTGGATCGTGATCTGCAGAAGGTTGCGGTCTATGGGCGCGAAGGCCACACCGGTGTGCGCGAGCGCGAAACCATCGGTTTCGCCACGGTTCGCGGCGGTGATGTGGTCGGCGATCATACGGTGCTGTTCGCCTGCGAGGGCGAGCGCCTGGAAATCACCCATAAAGCGTCCAGTCGCATGACCTTCGCCAAGGGCGCGGTGCGTGCCGCGTTGTGGCTGGATGGTCGTGAGCCGGGTCTTTACGACATGCAAGACGTGCTCGACCTGCGTTAAGATGCAGCCGGAATCGGGTTCAAACACAGCGTTTGAGCCCGATTTATCCCGCCAAGCGACGTCCTGTCGCATTCCCCGGCCTTTTAGGCTCATTGGCGGTAGACCAAAAAAGCCTTTTTCTGTAAGCTACAGCTTTAGTGTGTCCACTAAAAGCGCGCAGAATAATTCAGTGAAGAAGCGGGGTGACGTGTCCATACGTCACTCCGCTTTTTTGCAACCTGCGATCGCCCTTTCAGGCTTTATTTACGGGAGGTCTTCTTGACTAAGCCAGCCATACTCGCCCTTGCTGATGGCAGCATTTTTCGCGGCGAAGCCATTGGAGCCGACGGTCAAACCGTTGGTGAGGTGGTGTTTAACACTGCCATGACCGGCTATCAGGAAATCCTTACCGATCCTTCCTACGCCCAACAGATCGTTACCCTGACTTACCCGCACATCGGCAACACCGGCACCACGCCGGAAGACGCCGAGTCCGACCGCGTATGGTCTGCAGGTCTGGTTATTCGTGACCTGCCACTGGTTGCGAGCAACTGGCGTAACACGATGTCCCTGTCCGACTACCTGAAAGCCAACAACGTTGTGGCAATCGCCGGTATCGACACCCGCCGCCTGACACGCATCCTGCGTGAAAAAGGCGCGCAGAACGGCTGCATCATGGCTGGCGACAACATCTCCGACGAAGCTGCGATTGCAGCAGCGCGCGGCTTCCCGGGCCTGAAGGGCATGGATCTGGCGAAAGTCGTCAGCACCAAGAAGCAGTACGAATGGCGCTCGACTGTCTGGGATCTGAAAACCGACAGCCACGCGACCCTCGACGCTTCCGATCTGCCGTACCACGTGGTTGCCTACGACTACGGCGTCAAGGTCAACATCCTGCGCATGCTGGTCGAGCGCGGTTGCCGCGTGACCGTGGTGCCAGCTCAAACGCCGGCTGCTGACGTTCTGGCTCTGAAGCCGGACGGTGTATTCCTGTCCAACGGCCCGGGCGACCCTGAGCCATGCGACTACGCGATCCAGGCGATCAAGGACATCCTTGAAACCGAGATCCCGGTGTTCGGCATCTGCCTCGGCCACCAACTGTTGGCCCTGGCCTCTGGCGCCAAGACCCTGAAAATGGGCCACGGTCACCACGGCGCCAACCACCCGGTTCAGGATCTGGATTCCGGTGTCGTCATGATCACCAGCCAGAACCACGGTTTTGCGGTAGACGAAGCGACTCTGCCAGGCAACGTTCGGGCGATCCACAAATCGCTGTTCGACGGCACCCTGCAAGGCATCGAGCGTACCGACAAGAGCGCGTTCAGCTTCCAGGGTCACCCTGAAGCCAGCCCTGGTCCGAACGATGTGGCGCCGCTGTTCGATCGCTTCATCAACGAGATGGCCAAGCGACGTTAATCGCCGGGCTTGAGCATGTAGCGAGAAGTCCCTGAGGGTGGCCCCGGTAACCCGGCGGTCCCTGAAGGGCTTCAGAGATTGATCAAGACGGCTTCTCCTAGGGGATTGCCGTCGGACCTGCGGATTTGAGTGACTACCCATGCCAAAACGTACAGACATTAAAAGCATCCTGATTCTCGGCGCTGGCCCGATCGTGATCGGCCAGGCTTGCGAATTCGACTACTCCGGCGCCCAGGCTTGCAAAGCCCTGCGCGAAGAGGGTTACCGCGTCATCCTGGTGAACTCCAACCCGGCCACCATCATGACCGACCCGGCCATGGCCGACGCCACCTACATCGAACCGATCAAGTGGCAGACCGTTGCCAAGATCATCGAGAAAGAGCGCCCGGACGCGCTGCTGCCGACCATGGGCGGCCAGACCGCTCTGAACTGCGCCCTGGACCTGGAGCGCGAAGGCATTCTGGAAAAGTTCGGCGTAGAGATGATCGGCGCCAACGCTGACACCATCGACAAGGCTGAAGACCGTTCGCGTTTCGACAAGGCGATGAAATCCATCGGCCTGGCTTGCCCGCGTTCCGGCATCGCCCACAGCATGGAAGAGGCCAACGCGGTCCTCGAGAAGCTCGGCTTCCCGTGCATCATCCGCCCGTCCTTCACCATGGGCGGCACCGGTGGCGGTATCGCTTACAACCGCGAAGAGTTCGAAGAAATCTGCGCCCGCGGTCTGGACTTGTCGCCGACCAAAGAGCTGCTGATCGACGAATCGCTGATCGGCTGGAAAGAGTACGAAATGGAGGTTGTCCGCGATAAAAAGGACAACTGCATCATCGTCTGCTCGATCGAAAACTTCGACCCGATGGGCGTGCACACCGGTGACTCGATCACCGTGGCTCCGGCACAGACCCTGACCGACAAGGAATACCAGATCCTGCGTAACGCCTCCCTGGCGGTACTGCGCGAGATCGGCGTGGAAACCGGTGGCTCCAACGTCCAGTTCGGCATCTGCCCGAACACTGGCCGCATGGTGGTCATCGAGATGAACCCGCGGGTATCCCGGTCCTCGGCGCTGGCTTCGAAAGCAACCGGTTTCCCGATTGCCAAGGTCGCGGCCAAGCTGGCTGTGGGTTACACCCTGGATGAACTGTCGAACGACATCACTGGCGGTAAAACCCCAGCGTCTTTCGAGCCGTCCATCGACTACGTCGTGACCAAGCTGCCACGCTTCGCTTTCGAGAAATTCCCGAAAGCCGACGCCCGCCTGACCACTCAAATGAAGTCGGTTGGCGAAGTCATGGCTATCGGTCGGACCTTCCAGGAATCCCTGCAGAAAGCCCTGCGCGGTCTGGAAGTCGGTGTGTGCGGTCTGGACGAGAAGCTCGACCTGAGCAATCCGGAAAGCATGAGCGTGCTCAAGCGCGAGCTGACCGTGCCGGGCGCCGAGCGTATCTGGTACGTGGCTGACGCAATGCGCGCCGGCATGAGCGTTGAAGATATCTTCGGCATGACCATGATCGATCCTTGGTTCCTGGTGCAGATGGAAGATCTGATCAAGGACGAAGAGAAGGTCAAGACCCTGGGTCTGACCAGCATCGACCGCGACATGATGTTCCGCCTCAAGCGCAAGGGTTTCTCCGATCAACGCCTGGCCAAGTTGCTGGGTGTGACCGAGAAGAGCCTGCGTGCCCATCGCCACAAGCTTGAAGTGTTCCCGGTCTACAAGCGCGTCGACACTTGCGCCGCCGAGTTCGCCACCGACACCGCTTACCTCTACTCGACGTACGAAGAAGAGTGCGAAGCCGCGCCATCGGGTCGCGACAAGATCATGATCCTGGGCGGCGGTCCTAACCGTATCGGTCAAGGCATCGAGTTCGACTACTGCTGCGTACACGCGGCACTGGCCCTGCGCGATGACGGGTACGAGACCATCATGGTCAACTGCAACCCGGAAACTGTATCCACCGACTACGACACCTCCGATCGCCTGTACTTCGAGCCGGTGACCCTGGAAGACGTGCTGGAAATTGTTCGCGTCGAGAAGCCAAAAGGCGTGATCGTCCAGTACGGCGGCCAGACTCCGCTAAAACTGGCTCGTGCCCTGGAAGCTGCTGGCGTGCCGATCATCGGCACCAGCCCTGACGCAATCGACCGCGCCGAAGACCGTGAGCGCTTCCAGCAGATGGTCCAGCGCCTGAACCTGCGTCAGCCGCCAAACGCCACCGTGCGCAGCGAAGACGAAGCCATTCGTGCTGCCGCGAAGATCGGCTACCCGCTGGTTGTGCGTCCGTCCTACGTACTGGGCGGTCGTGCGATGGAAATCGTCTACGAAGAAGAAGAGCTCAAGCGCTACCTGCGTGAAGCGGTTCAAGTGTCCAACGACAGCCCTGTGCTGCTGGACCACTTCCTCAACTGCGCCATCGAAATGGATGTGGATGCGGTTTGCGACGGCACCGACGTGGTGATCGGCGCGATCATGCAGCACATCGAACAGGCAGGTGTTCACTCCGGTGACTCCGCGTGCTCGCTGCCGCCGTACTCGCTGCCTTTGCATATCCAGGACGAGATGCGTGAGCAGGTCAAGAAAATGGCCCTGGAGCTGGGCGTGGTCGGCCTGATGAACGTTCAGTTGGCGCTGCAAGGCGAAGACATCTACGTCATCGAAGTCAACCCGCGCGCTTCCCGTACCGTACCGTTCGTGTCCAAGTGCATCGGTGTTTCCCTGGCAATGATCGCGGCTCGCGTGATGGCCGGTAAAACCCTGAAGGAAATTGGTTTCACCAAAGAAATCATTCCTAACTTCTACAGCGTGAAAGAGGCGGTGTTCCCATTCGCCAAGTTCCCTGGCGTTGACCCGATCCTTGGCCCGGAAATGAAGTCCACCGGTGAAGTGATGGGTGTGGGCGATACCTTCGGCGAAGCCTTTGCCAAAGCCCAGATGGGTGCCAGCGAAGTGCTGCCGACCGGCGGTACTGCCTTCATCAGCGTGCGTGATGATGATAAGCCACTGGTTGCAGGCGTAGCCCGTGATCTGATCAACTTGGGCTTCGAAGTGGTCGCCACTGCCGGTACTGCCAAGCTGATCGAAGCTGCAGGCCTGAAAGTGCGCCGTGTGAACAAGGTGACCGAAGGTCGTCCGCACGTGGTCGACATGATCAAGAATGACGAAGTCACGCTGATCATCAACACCACCGAAGGTCGTCAGTCGATCGCTGATTCATACTCCATTCGTCGTAATGCTTTGCAGCACAAGATCTACTGCACTACCACCATCGCTGCTGGCGAAGCTATCTGTGAAGCGCTGAAGTTCGGTCCCGAGAAGACTGTGCGCCGCTTGCAGGATCTACACGCAGGATTGAAGGCATGATCAAATACCCAATGACCGTTAAGGGGGCGAAAGCCCTCGAAGAAGAACACGCTCACCTGACCAAGGTCGTCCGCCCGAAGCTCAGCCAGGACATCGGTACGGCTCGCGAGTTGGGTGACTTGAAGGAAAACGCCGAATACCACGCTGCTCGCGAGCAGCAGGGTATGGTCGAGGCGCGGATCCGTGATATCGAAGGCCGCATGCAGAATGCGGTCATCATCGATGTCACGAGCATTCCTCACACTGGCAAAGTGATTTTCGGCACCACCGTTGAAATCGCCAACGTCGAAACGGATGAAAGTGTCACTTACCACATCGTGGGCGAGGATGAGGCTGACTTCAAGCTCGGCAAGATCTCCGTCAGTTCGCCACTTGCTCGCGCCTTGATTGCCAAGGAAGAGGGTGATGTGGTGGCGGTCAAAACGCCTAGCGGCGTTATCGAGTACGAGATTGTCGAAGTCCGCCATATCTGAAGGCAAGCGCCTGCTTCGTGCGGGCGCCATGCTTTGGCAACTGACTCAGATGTTATGGGTTGGTGGCTTGTGGTTGTTGCACATCGGTCTGCTGCCGGTGCTGAGCCGTATTGGCCTGGCACCGCTGCTGATCGAAGAAATTTCAAGCATGCTGAGTGCGCTGCTGGTCGGGTTTTCAGCGGCGTGCGTGGTTTTTCAGGTTTTGGTGCTGGTTCAGGCCAAGGGCCTTGTCAGTCTATGGCGCGATATTCGCGGGCAACTGCTGTTGATGGCGTTATACGCGAGTGCGATGTACTTCGTCGTGCGAATCGACTGGCCGCAGGCGCAGCACTGGTTGTTGTTCAGCTATCTTGTGCTGGGTTTTTCCGGGTTGCTGCTGGTTTTACAGCCGGTACCTGGATGGGGTGGCAGGGTGCGCGAAGCACACCCTTGACCCGTATCATCACTTGAAGCGATGAACGTTCGACAACTGCTTGTTGACGCTGAAGTTCTTGCGGTAAATCAGCGCCATCTTGCCGATGACTTGCACCAGATCCGCTTTGCCGGCCTTGCACAGTTCTGCAATGGCTGCCAGGCGCGATTCGCGATCGAGGATGCTGAGCTTGATCTTGATCAGCTCGTGATCGCCCAATGCGCGTTCCAGTTCGGCTAAAACACCTTCAGTCAAACCGTTGTCAGCCACAGTCAAAACTGGTTTCAGATGGTGGCCAATGGACTTGTACTGTTTCTTCTGCTCTTGAGTGAGCGGCATAATCTGACCCCTGCGTCTGATCTTGTAAAAAGCGGCGGCCAGTTTACCCGAGCGAGTCCGGGACCGCCCAGTTAATCGCGACTCGTTTATTTTTTTGAGGTGGCCCGTGGCCCGTTCCAAGACTAGCCTTAACTGGCTGAAAGAGCATTTCAACGACCCGTACGTCAAAATGGCGCAAAAAGACGGGTATCGTTCGCGTGCCAGCTACAAATTGCTGGAGATCCAGGAAAAGGATCGCCTGATCCGTCCGGGCATGACCGTAATCGATCTCGGTGCAGCGCCGGGTGGCTGGTCGCAAGTGACCAGTCGTCTGATTGGTGGTCAGGGTCGTTTGATCGCCTCCGACATCCTGGAAATGGACAGCATCCCCGATGTGACCTTCATTCAGGGCGACTTTACCGAAGATGCGGTGCTGGCTCAGATCCTCGAGGCGGTCGGAAATACGCAGGTAGACCTTGTGATTTCCGATATGGCCCCCAATATGAGTGGATTGGCAGCTGTAGATATGCCACGGGCGATGTTCCTCTGCGAGTTGGCACTGGATCTCGCCGGTCGGGTTTTACGGCCAGGTGGTGATTTTTTGATCAAGGTCTTCCAGGGTGAAGGCTTCGATGAATACCACAAGGAAATCCGCAAGCTGTTTGACAAGGTACAGATGCGCAAGCCTTTGTCTTCGCGTGACAGGTCTCGCGAGCAGTACTTGCTGGGACGCGGTTTCCGCGGTGTTGAAGGTTCCGAGAGCGTTGAGCGTTTCTAAGGGGGCGATAGGTTTTTTTGTATCGCTTTACAGAGCCGGTATAACGAATATTGTGTAGTCATTGTTTCACAAAGGGTTACAGACGGCGCCTGCCAGAGCCGTAGGTAATGTAGTAAGTTAGGCCGGTGAATATCATGCGAAGCGCGCGCCAGTAGCGGAGCTTGCTTCAGAGGGTAGTTAATTGAACGATATGGCAAAGAATCTGATCCTGTGGTTGATCATCGCGGCTGTCCTCGTGACGGTGATGAACAACTTCTCCAGCCCTAACGAGCCACAGACCCTCAACTATTCCGACTTCATCCAGCAGGTCAAGGATGGCAAGGTCGAGCGCGTAGCCGTGGACGGCTATGTCATTACTGGCAAGCGCAATGATGGCGACAGCTTCAAGACCATTCGTCCGGCCATTCAGGACAACGGTCTGATCGGCGACCTGGTGGATAACCACGTAGTCGTTGAAGGCAAGCAGCCTGAACAGCAAAGCATCTGGACTCAGCTCCTGGTTGCCAGCTTCCCGATCCTGGTGATCATCGCCGTCTTCATGTTCTTCATGCGGCAGATGCAGGGCGGTGCCGGCGGCAAGGGTGGACCGATGAGCTTCGGCAAGAGCAAGGCGCGCCTGCTCTCCGAAGATCAGGTGAAAACTACCCTGGCAGACGTTGCCGGTTGCGACGAAGCCAAGGAAGAAGTGGGTGAGTTGGTCGAGTTCCTGCGTGATCCGGGCAAGTTCCAGCGTCTGGGGGGGCGTATTCCTCGCGGTGTGCTGATGGTGGGTCCACCGGGTACCGGTAAAACCCTGTTGGCCAAAGCCATTGCCGGTGAAGCCAAGGTGCCGTTTTTCACCATCTCCGGTTCCGACTTCGTCGAAATGTTCGTTGGTGTGGGTGCCAGCCGTGTTCGCGATATGTTCGAGCAGGCGAAAAAACACGCTCCGTGCATTATCTTCATCGATGAAATCGACGCTGTCGGTCGCCATCGTGGTGCGGGCATGGGTGGTGGTCACGACGAGCGTGAACAGACTCTCAACCAGTTGCTGGTAGAGATGGACGGTTTCGAAATGAATGACGGCATCATCGTCATCGCCGCAACCAACCGTCCTGACGTACTTGACCCTGCGCTGCTGCGTCCGGGCCGTTTCGACCGTCAGGTTGTCGTAGGGCTGCCGGATATTCGTGGTCGTGAGCAAATCCTGAAAGTCCACATGCGCAAAGTGCCGATGGGTGATGATGTTGCTCCGGCGGTTATCGCACGTGGTACGCCTGGTTTTTCCGGTGCCGACCTGGCCAACCTGGTGAACGAGGCTTCGCTATTTGCTGCCCGCACCGGCAAGCGCGTTGTCGAGATGAAAGAGTTCGAGCTGGCGAAAGACAAGATCATGATGGGCGCTGAGCGCAAGTCCATGGTCATGTCCGAAAAAGAAAAGCAGAACACTGCCTATCACGAAGCGGGACACGCGATCGTTGGTCGTGTGGTTCCCGAGCATGATCCGGTCTACAAGGTCTCGATCATCCCGCGCGGCCGAGCGTTGGGTGTGACGATGTTCCTGCCGGAAGAGGATCGCTACAGTCTGTCCAAGCGTGCGTTGATCAGCCAGATCTGCTCGCTGTACGGTGGCCGTATTGCTGAGGAGATGACCTTGGGCTTCGATGGCGTGACCACGGGTGCATCGAATGACATCATGCGTGCCAGCCAGATTGCACGAAACATGGTCACCAAGTGGGGGCTGTCGGAAAAACTCGGTCCTTTGATGTATGCCGAAGAAGAGGGTGAAGTGTTCCTCGGTCGCGGCGGCGGTGGTCAGCACGCCAGCTTCTCGGGCGAGACTGCCAAGCTGATCGACTCGGAAGTGCGCAGCATCATTGACCAGTGCTACGGCACGGCCAAGCAGATCTTGACGGATAACCGCGACAAGCTCGATGCCATGGCCGATGCGCTGATGAAGTACGAAACCATTGATGCCGAACAGATCGATGACATCATGGCTGGCCGCACGCCGCGTGAGCCTCGTGACTGGTCGGGTGGTACCGGTACTCCTCCTGTCGTACAGGAAGAGCGTCCGGAAACTCCCATCGGTGGCCCGGCCGCTGACGTCTAAGGTTTGAAATGACTCTTGTACAGTCCTCAACCCGGTTGCCTTGCGGTAACCGGGTTCTTGATTTGGCTCATGCGCATGTCATGGGCATCCTCAATGTCACTCCCGATTCTTTCTCCGACGGTGGTCGCTTCAGTCAGCTCGATGCTGCTCTGCGACACGCTGAGGCGATGGCGGCTGCTGGTGCGACCCTCATTGATGTAGGTGGCGAGTCGACCCGGCCTGGTGCACGGGCGGTCTCGCCGCTTGAGGAGCTGGAGCGCGTGGCGCCGATCGTCGAGCGTATTCATCGCGAACTGGACGTTATTATCTCGGTCGATACCTCGACACCTGCGGTCATGCGTGAAACTGCACGCCTGGGAGCAGGTCTGATCAACGACGTGCGTTCGCTGCGTCGAGACGGAGCGCTGGATGCGGCAGCAGCCACCGGATTGCCGGTGTGCCTGATGCATATGCTCGGTGAGCCGGGAGATATGCAGGACAACCCGCATTATGATGACGTGACGAGAGAGGTTGGTGAGTTTCTTGCCGAGCGTATGGCGTCGTGTGCTGCGGTCGGTATTCCGGCCGAACGGATCATTCTTGATCCGGGTTTCGGGTTCGCGAAAAACTTGCAGCACAATTTGAGTCTGTTCAAGCATATGGAAGCCCTGCATGCCTTGGGACGGCCCCTGTTGGTCGGGGTTTCGCGAAAGAGCATGATCGGGCAGGCATTGAATCGCCCGGTGGGAGAGCGGCTGCATGGCGGCCTGGCTCTCGCGGCGTTGGCTGTCGTCAAGGGGGCGCGCATCTTGCGGGTGCATGACGTGGCCGAAACAGTCGATGTGGTGCGGATGATCGCAGCAGTTGAGTCAGCCGAATAAGAATGATGGAGCACTTATGACTAAGAAGTATTTTGGCACCGACGGCATTCGTGGTCGGGTCGGCGAATATCCGATTACCCCTGAGTTCATGCTCAAGCTTGGTTGGGCTGCCGGCATGGCCTTTCGCAGTAAGGGTGCTTGCAAGGTTCTTGTCGGCAAGGACACTCGAATCTCTGGTTATATGTTCGAATCGGCGCTTGAGGCCGGGCTTACCTCTGCCGGGGCTGATGTCATGCTGCTGGGGCCGATGCCTACTCCGGCTATCGCCTATTTGACGCGTACCTTCAATGCTGAGGCCGGTATTGTAATCAGCGCTTCGCACAATCCTCATGATGATAACGGCATCAAGTTCTTCTCTGGGCAAGGCACGAAACTGCCGGATGATGTTGAGCTGATGATCGAAGAATTGCTCGATATGCCGATGACCGTGGTTGAGTCGAGCAAGATCGGCAAGGTTTCGCGAATCAACGATGCCTCAGGTCGTTATATCGAGTTCTGCAAAAGCAGTGTGCCAACCGGCACCAATTTTTCGGGTTTGAAAATCGTGATCGATTGCGCACACGGTGCTACCTATAAGGTGGCTCCGAGTGTTTTTCGTGAGTTGGGTGCGCAGGTGACGGTGCTTTCTGCGCAGCCTGACGGTCTGAACATCAATCACAATTGCGGCTCCACCCATATGGGGCAATTGCAGGCAGTTGTATTGGCTGAGCACGCAGATCTGGGCATTGCCTTCGATGGTGATGGCGACCGGGTATTGATGGTCGATCACACTGGAGCGATCGTCGATGGCGACGAATTGTTGTTCATCATCGCGCGTGACTTGCATGAGCGTGGCAAGTTGCAGGGTGGTGTTGTTGGAACCTTGATGAGTAATCTGGGGCTGGAACTGGCCCTGGCGGATCTGGGGATTCCTTTTGTGCGGGCCAACGTCGGTGACCGTTATGTAATCGCCGAACTGCTTGAGCGTAACTGGCTGGTGGGTGGTGAAAACTCCGGTCACGTCGTGTGCTTCAGTCATACCACCACGGGTGACGCGATTATCGCTGCGTTGCAGGTGCTGATGTCTCTGAAGCGCCGTTCCGAAGGTCTTGCGCAATCGCGTCAGGCACTGCGCAAGTGTCCTCAGGTATTGATCAATGTGCGTTTCGGCGGCGGCGAAAATCCGGTCGAGCATGCGACTGTCAAAGAAGTCAGCGAGCGCGTCACCAAGGCTATGGCTGGGCGTGGTCGCGTGTTGTTGCGCAAGTCTGGCACAGAGCCGCTGGTGCGGGTCATGGTCGAAGGTGAGGACGAAACACTGGTTCGCGGTTACGCCGAGGAGCTGGCAAAACTGGTTGCTGAAGTTTCTGCCTGATTTCGGCTTGCCAGTAATGATGTGGTTGGGTAACATCTGCGCCCACTTTGACCGACGAGGTACAGCATGCGTCGCCCTATGGTAGCTGGTAACTGGAAGATGCACGGTACCCGCGCCAGCGTCGCTGAGCTGATAAACGGCCTTCGTCATCTGGCCTTGCCGAGCGGTGTTGAGGTCGCGGTATTCCCGCCTTGCTTGTATATCAATCAAGTGATTGATGGCTTGGAAGGTACGTCGATTTCGGTCGGCGCGCAGAATTCTGCGGTGGAAGCCATGCAAGGTGCATTGACCGGTGAGATTGCGCCGAGTCAGTTGGTGGATTCAGGTTGTTCCCTGGTGCTCATTGGGCACTCAGAGCGTCGCCAGATCATCGGCGAGCGTGATGAGACGCTGATTCGCAAGTTTGCAGCGGCGCAGGCATGTGGCTTGATTCCGGTGTTGTGTATAGGGGAAACCCTTGAGCAGCGTGAGGCCGGAAAAACGCTTGAGGTTGTCGGGCATCAGCTGGGCAGCATCATCGACGAGCTGGGTGTTGGTGTATTTGCAAAAGCAGTAATCGCTTACGAGCCGGTCTGGGCCATTGGCACCGGGCTGACTGCTTCGCCGCAACAGGCGCAGGATGTGCATGCAGCCATTCGTGCGCAGTTGGCGGCAGAGAATTCTGAGGTCGCACAAGGTGTGCGGCTTCTATACGGCGGCAGCGTGAAGGCGGCCAATGCGGTCGAACTGTTCGGCATGCCGGATATCGATGGGGGGCTCATTGGTGGAGCTTCCCTGAATGCAGATGAGTTCGGTGCGATTTGTCGCGCCGCGGGAAACTGAAAAAATGCTGGAAACAGTCGTAGTCGTTTTTCATCTGCTGGGTGCACTGGGCGTAGTTGCTCTCGTATTGCTGCAGCAGGGTAAAGGTGCGGACGCTGGCGCGTCTTTCGGAGCAGGTGCTTCAAATACTGTGTTCGGAAGCCAAGGTTCCTCTACCTTTCTTAGTAAGTTTACTGCTATACTTGCCGCAGGTTTCTTCATAACCAGCTTAGGGTTAGGTTACTTTGCTAAAGAGAAAGCTCACCAGCTGACTCAAGTAGGTTTGCCAAACCCAGCAGTGTTGGAAGTTCCAAAGCAAAAACCGGCTTCTGATGATGTTCCGGTGCTTCAAGAGCAAAAGTCGGCAACCAATGCGACTGACGTGCCTCCAGCTCAAGAGCAAAAGTAAGAAGGGTTTCAAACGTAGTATTGCCGAGGTGGTGGAATTGGTAGACACGCAACCTTGAGGTGGTTGTGCCCATAGGGTGTAGGGGTTCGAGTCCCCTTCTCGGTACCAATTATCAGGAGAGCCCGCTGTTGCGGGCTTTCTTGTAGGTGGAAGGTTACATTGACCCTGTTAGGGATCGGTCGTATACTTCCGCCCCAGCTTTGTCGCGGGGTGGAGCAGTCTGGTAGCTCGTCGGGCTCATAACCCGAAGGTCGTCGGTTCAAATCCGGCCCCCGCAACCAGTTTCAGGAGCCCCTTTTCAGGGGCTTTTTGTTAGCTGGAAACTTTATAACGCCGCTGTTCAACGGCGTTTCAGGGATGGGCGTTTCGCCCATTTTTTTATTTTGCATAGCATGCATTTACATGCACGAGGGGGTTCAGGTGTCGAGCAAGCTAGAACAGTTGCAGGCCTTGTTGGCCCCGGTGGTCGTGGCCCTTGGCTATGAATGCTGGGGTATTGAGTTTTCGGCTCAAGGTCGCCACTCACTGTTGCGCGTTTATATCGATAAAGAAGGCGGTGTGCTGGTGGACGATTGTGCCATCGTCAGCCGTCAGATCAGCGGTGTGCTGGATGTTGAAGATCCGATCTCCGTTGAATACACCCTTGAAGTTTCCTCGCCTGGCATGGAACGCCCGCTGTTCACGCTTGAACAGTTTGCAAAGTTTGCCGGTGACCAAGTGAAGATCAAGCTGCGCTCGCCTTTCGAAGGTCGACGCAACTTTCAGGGCCTTCTGCGCGGTGTAGAAGAGCAGGACGTCGTGGTGCAGGTTGAAGACCATGAGTTCCTGTTGCCGATCGATATGATCGACAAGGCCAACATTATTCCCAGTTTTGACTGAGACGCGGATCCCGCGGATCCAATGGCTTGCGAAAGGCGAGGCGTACGATGAGCAAAGAAGTACTGCTGGTTGTTGAGTCGGTATCCAATGAAAAGGGCGTACCGGCAAACGTAATTTTTGAAGCGCTGGAGCTGGCTCTGGCCACCGCTACCAAAAAGCGTTTTGAAGACGAAGTTGATCTGCGTGTGGAAATCAATCGCCACACCGGTGCTTATGAAACTTTCCGTCGCTGGACGGTAGTCGAAGAAGCAGACCTGGATGATCCGGCTGTTGAAACCTGGCCGAGCAAGGTTCAGGAAACGCATCCTGGCGCGAAGGTCGGTGATGTAGTCGAAGAAAAAATCGAGTCCATCGAATTCGGCCGCATTGCTGCGCAGACTGCCAAGCAGGTTATCGTGCAGAAAGTTCGCGAAGCCGAGCGCGCTCAAGTCGTTGATGCCTACCGCGAGCGTCTGGGAGAAATCATCTCCGGCACCGTGAAGAAAGTAACCCGCGACAACGTGATCGTTGATCTGGGTAACAACGCTGAAGCGCTGCTGGCTCGTGAAGACATCATTTCTCGCGAAACTTTCCGGGTGGGCGTGCGCCTGCGTGCACTGCTCAAGGAAATCCGCACCGAGAACCGCGGCCCGCAGCTGATTCTGTCGCGTACAGCGCCAGAAATGCTGATCGAGTTGTTCCGCATCGAAGTGCCGGAAATCGCTGAAGGCCTGATCGAAGTAATGGCTGCGTCCCGTGACCCGGGTTCGCGCGCCAAGATCGCGGTCCGCTCCAAAGACAAACGCATTGATCCGCAAGGTGCTTGCATTGGTATGCGCGGTTCGCGCGTCCAGGCGGTATCGGGCGAATTGGGCGGTGAGCGTGTGGATATCGTCCTGTGGGACGACAACCCGGCGCAGTTCGTGATCAACGCCATGTCCCCGGCTGAGGTTGCGGCAATTATCGTTGACGAAGATGCCCATGCAATGGACATCGCCGTTGGCGCAGACAATCTGGCTCAGGCCATCGGTCGCGGTGGTCAGAACGTGCGTCTGGCTAGCCAGTTGACTGGCTGGACCCTGAACGTGATGACCGAATCGGACATCCAGGCTAAACAGCAAGCAGAAACCGGCGACATCCTGCGCAACTTCATCGACGAGCTGGAAGTCGACGAAGATCTGGCACAGGTGCTGGTTGATGAGGGCTTTACCAGCCTGGAAGAGATTGCCTACGTACCGTTGGAAGAAATGCTCAACATCGATGGCTTTGACGAAGACACCGTCAACGAGCTTCGCGCTCGGGCCAAGGATCGTTTGTTGACTAAAGCCATCGCTACTGAGGAAAAGCTGGCAGACGCCCATCCGGCCGAAGACCTGCTCTCGCTTGAGGGTATGGACAAGGATTTGGCGATGGAACTGGCGGTGCGCGGCGTAATTACCCGCGAAGACCTGGCCGAGCAGTCTATTGACGACCTGCTCGACATCGACGGCATTGACGATGATCGTGCCGGCAAGTTGATCATGGCCGCCCGAGCCCATTGGTTCGAGTAATAGGCGCGGCCTGAGGAGAGAAGTGCATGACGCAAGTCACGGTGAAACAACTGGCCGATGAGGTCAAAACACCGGTAGAGCGCCTGCTGCAGCAGATGCGTGAGGCAGGTCTGCCGCACACCGCCGCCGAGGAACATGTGACCGACAGTGAGAAGCAATCTTTGCTGACTCACTTGAAAAGCAGCCACAAGGCGAAAGTGGAAGAACCGCGCAAAATCACGTTGCAGCGTAAAACCACCAGCACCCTGCGTGTTGCTGGCAGCAAAAGCATCAGCGTTGAAGTACGCAAGAAGAAAGTCTTCGTACAGCGCAGCCCGGAAGAAATCGAAGCCGAGCGCAAACGCGAGCTGGAAGAGCGTCGCGCAGTAGAAAATGCTGCACGTCAGAAGGCTGAAGAAGAAGCCAAGCGTCGCGCCGAAGAAGAAGCGCGTCGCCAGCCTGCTGCTGTGCAATCTGCTTCTACTGAAGCTGTTGCAGCACCTGTCGCAGTTGCCGAGCCAGTGCGTGAAGCACCGGTTGTAGCAGCAGCGCCAGCGGCTGACACTCGCAAACGCGACGAACAGCGTCGTCCGGACAAACCACGCGCCGACGATAACAATCGTCGTGGCGCGGGTGATGGTGAGCGCAAAAACGCTCCACATCGCGCTTCGGTCAAGGAAAAGGCGCCTGCTCCACGCGTTGCTCCACGGACTACCGACGAAGAAAGCGATGGCTTCCGTCGTGGTGGTCGCGGCAAGGCCAAGCTGAAGAAACGCAACGCCCACGGTTTCCAGAGCCCAACCGGCCCTGTCGTGCGCGAAGTGAAGATCGGCGAAACCATCACTGTTGGCGATCTCGCTCAGCAGATGTCGGTCAAGGCTGCTGAAATCATCAAGTTCATGTTCAAACTGGGTACTCCAGCGACCATCAACCAGGTACTTGACCAGGAAACTGCTCAATTGGTTGCTGAAGAGCTGGGCCACAAAGTGACCCTGGTCAGCGACACCGCCCTGGAAGATTCCCTGGCCGAGTCCCTGAAGTTTGAAGGTGAGGCCTTCTCCCGTGCGCCAGTCGTGACCGTAATGGGCCACGTTGACCATGGTAAGACCTCGCTGCTCGACTATATCCGTCGTGCCAAGGTAGCGGCTGGCGAAGCCGGTGGTATCACCCAGCACATCGGTGCGTACCACGTTGAAACCGAACGCGGCATGGTCACCTTCCTCGATACCCCGGGTCACGCCGCGTTTACCGCTATGCGTGCTCGTGGTGCCAAGGCGACCGACATCGTGATCCTGGTGGTAGCAGCGGACGACGGCGTGATGCCGCAGACCATTGAAGCCGTACAGCACGCCAAGGCTGCTGGTGTTCCACTGGTTGTTGCAGTGAACAAAATCGACAAGCCGGGCGCCGATCTCGATCGCATCCGTAGTGAACTGTCGGTTCACGGCGTGACCTCGGAAGAGTGGGGCGGCGACACTCCGTTCGTATCGGTTTCGGCGAAAGTCGGTACCGGTGTAGACGAGTTGCTCGAAGCTGTTCTGCTGCAAGCTGAAGTTCTCGAACTGAAAGCGACTCCTTCGGCTCCTGGCCGTGGTGTCGTGGTTGAATCGCGTCTCGACAAAGGTCGTGGCCCGGTTGCAACCGTTCTGGTTCAGGACGGCACCCTGCGCCAAGGCGACATGGTGTTGGTCGGTTCGAACTATGGCCGCGTTCGCGCCATGCTCGACGAGAACGGCAAGCCAATCAAGGAAGCCGGTCCTTCCATCCCTGTCGAGATTCTCGGCCTGGACGGTACCCCGGACGCTGGCGACGAGATGAGCGTGGTTGCCGACGAGAAGAAAGCCCGTGAAGTGGCTCTGTTCCGTCAAGGCAAGTTCCGTGAAGTCAAACTGGCTCGTGCTCACGCAGGCAAGCTGGAAAACATCTTCGAGAACATGGGCCAGGAAGAGAAGAAGACGCTTAACATCGTCCTCAAATCCGACGTCCGTGGTTCGCTGGAAGCGTTGAACGGCGCCTTGAACGGCCTGGGTAACGACGAAGTGCAAGTGCGTGTAGTCGGTGGCGGTGTCGGTGGTATCACCGAGAGCGACGCCAACCTGGCACTGGCCTCCAACGCTGTACTGTTCGGCTTCAACGTGCGTGCCGATGCTGGCGCTCGCAAGATCGTCGAGCAGGAAGGTCTGGATATGCGTTACTACAACGTGATCTACGACATCATCGAAGACGTCAAGAAAGCCCTGACCGGTATGCTTGGCAGCGACGTTCGGGAGAACATCCTGGGTATCGCTGAAGTCCGCGACGTGTTCCGTTCGCCGAAGTTCGGCGCGATCGCCGGTTGCATGGTTATCGAAGGTGTTGTGCACCGTAACCGTCCAATCCGTGTACTGCGTGAAGACATCGTTATCTTCGAAGGCGAGCTGGAATCCCTGCGCCGCTTCAAGGATGACGCTTCCGAAGTACGTGCCGGCATGGAATGCGGTATCGGCGTGAAGAGCTACAACGACGTCAAAGTCGGTGACAAGATCGAAGTCTTCGAGAAGGTTCAGGTTGCTCGCAGCCTCTAACTCGCGCACTTCAAGAGCCGTGATGGGCAGCCGCATGCAAATGCACGGCGCATCACCCGGACTCTAAACGCAACGCCCGGTCTGGCTTCTGTCAGGCCGGGCGTTTGCCGCTTTCAGACCACACGGGTTTCACCGTGAGGCAGTAACAGGTAACAAGACATGGCAAAAGAATACAGCCGTACCCAACGTATCGGCGATCAGATGCAGCGTGAGCTGGCACAGCTGATCCGTCGTGAAGTCAAAGACCCGCGCGTCGGCCTGGTCACCATTACCGCTGTTGAAGTCAGCCGTGACGTCGGTCACGCCAAGATTTTCATCACCGTGATGGGGCAGGACAGCGCAGACGATATCGCTCAAAGCATCAAGGTGTTGAACTCGGCCGCCGGTTTCCTGCGCATGCAGTTGGCTCGCGAGATGAAGCTGCGCAGCGTTCCTCAGCTGCACTTCCACTACGACGAAAGCGTCGTGCGTGGCGCTCATCTGTCGGCATTGATCGAACGCGCCGTGGCTGAAGACAATCAGCACCCGGTTGCGGCAGAACCCGTAGACACCAAGGAGTAATCGGTGGCTCAGGTCAAACGTATCCGTCGTAACGTCAGCGGTATCATCCTGCTCGACAAGCCGCTGGGGTTCACCTCCAACGCGGCCTTGCAGAAGGTTCGCTGGCTGCTCAATGCCGAGAAGGCCGGGCACACTGGCAGTCTTGATCCGTTGGCCACCGGCGTGTTGCCGCTGTGCTTCGGTGAGGCGACCAAGTTCTCGCAATACCTGCTCGACTCCGACAAGGGCTATGAAACCCTGGCGCAATTGGGCAAGACCACCACCACGGCAGACGCTGAAGGTGAGGTTTTGCAGGAGCGCCCGGTGACCGTTTGTCGCGCCGATATCGAAGCGGTTTTGCCGAAATTTCGTGGGCAAATCAGTCAGATACCGCCGATGTACTCAGCCCTCAAGCGTGACGGTCAGCCGCTGTACAAGTTGGCGCGTGCAGGTGAAGTGGTGGAGCGCGAACCGCGTTCTGTTACTATTGCGCGCTTGGAATTGCTGGCCTTTGAAGGTGATACTGCGCGCTTCGCCGTAGATTGCAGTAAAGGCACCTATATCCGCACCCTCGTGGAGGATATTGGTGAAGCACTCGGTTGTGGCGCTTACGTTGCGCAGTTGCGACGTACCCAGGCCGGTCCGTTCAGCCTGGCCCAGACGGTCACGCTGGAAGAGTTGGAAGCAGTACATGCCGAAGGCGGCAACGAAGCGGTTGATCGCTTCCTGATGCCATCGGACAGCGGCTTGCTGGATTGGCCACTGTTGCAGTTCTCGGAGCACAGCTCGTTCTACTGGCTAAACGGCCAGCCGGTACGCGCCCCGGATGCACCGAAGTTCGGTATGGTACGCGTACAGGATCACAATGGTCGCTTCATCGGTATCGGTGAAGTGAGCGAAGATGGGCGCATCGCGCCACGTCGACTGATTCGGTCAGAATGACCGAACGAGGGTGGCTGTTAACAGGCACGGTCACTACTCATTTTTAGATACAGGGATTTGTCCCTGGCCTGTTGAAGCTGTTTCTTTGAAACAGTTTCCTGATAAAAGGATTGCCTCATGGCTCTCGACGTTCAAGAAAAAGCTCAAATCGTAGCTGACTACCAGCAAGCTGTTGGTGACACTGGTTCGCCAGAAGTGCAAGTTGCACTGCTGACCCACAACATCAACAAACTGCAAGGTCACTTCAAGGCCAACGGTAAAGATCACCACTCCCGTCGTGGTCTGATCCGCATGGTAAACCAGCGTCGCAAGCTGCTGGACTACCTGAAAGGCAAGGACGTGAGCCGTTACAGCGCTCTGATCGCTCGCCTGGGTCTGCGTCGCTAATAAGCGATTGCGCTAGAGGTTGGTTGTCTGTCGTGCGTCAGCGGGTTTCCCGCCGGCGCATGGCAGGCTCCCAGCCTCAAGTTTTATCTGGACAACAGTTTTATCTGGACAATCAAAGTCGGGCCGATTCCCGGCATTGCCCAAGAATTTCGCAAGAAAACCAGTTCCCCCAAGAGCCACAAAGAAGGTAGGACACCGTGAACCCGGTAATCAAAAAATTCCAGTTCGGTCAGTCGACCGTTACCCTCGAGACTGGCCGTATCGCCCGTCAGGCCTCCGGCGCAGTATTGGTCACCGTTGACGACGACGTCAGCGTATTGGTGACCGTAGTCGGTGCCAAGCAAGCCGATCCAGGCAAGGGCTTCTTCCCCCTGTCTGTTCACTACCAGGAAAAAACCTACGCTGCCGGTAAGATCCCTGGCGGTTTCTTCAAGCGCGAAGGCCGTCCTTCCGAGAAAGAAACCCTGACTTCCCGACTGATCGACCGTCCGATCCGTCCGCTGTTCTCGGAAGGCTTCATGAACGAAGTGCAGGTTGTCTGCACCGTCGTTTCCACCAGCAAGAAGACCGATCCGGACATCGCTGCGATGATCGGTACCTCGGCTGCGCTGGCGATCTCCGGCATTCCTTTCGATGGCCCGATCGGCGCTGCCCGCGTTGCGTTCCACGAAAGCACTGGCTACCTGCTGAACCCGACTTACGAACAACTGAAAGCATCGAGCCTGGACATGGTCGTTGCCGGTACTTCGGAAGCGGTATTGATGGTTGAATCGGAAGCCAAAGAGCTGACCGAAGACCAGATGCTGGGCGCAGTACTGTTTGCTCACGACGAGTTCCAGGTTGTGATCAACGCTGTTAAAGAACTGGCTGCCGAAGCTGCCAAGCCAACCTGGACCTGGGCTCCTCAGCCTGAAGCCACCGCACTGCTGGGCGCTATCCGTGCCGAGTTCGGCGACGCGATTTCCCAGGCTTACACCATCACCGTCAAGGCCGACCGTTACGCTCGCCTGGGCGAACTGAAAGACCAGGTTGTTGCCAAGCTGTCCGGTGAAGAAGGCCAGCCTTCGTCCAGCGAAGTCAAAGCAGCTTTCGGTGAAATCGAATACCGTACCGTTCGCGAAAACATCGTTAACGGCAAGCCGCGTATCGACGGCCGCGACACCCGCACCGTACGTCCGCTGAACATCGAAGTTGGCGTTCTGCCGAAGACCCACGGTTCGGCATTGTTCACCCGTGGCGAAACCCAGGCTCTGGTCGTTGCGACACTAGGCACCGCCCGTGACGCACAACTGCTGGACACCCTGGAAGGCGAGAAAAAAGACCCGTTCATGCTGCACTACAACTTCCCTCCGTTCTCGGTGGGCGAGTGTGGTCGCATGGGTGGCGCTGGTCGTCGTGAAATCGGTCACGGCCGTCTGGCCCGTCGTTCGGTTCAGGCCATGCTGCCTGCTGCCGACGTGTTCCCGTACACCATCCGTGTGGTATCGGAAATCACCGAATCCAACGGTTCCAGCTCGATGGCGTCGGTTTGCGGTGCTTCCCTGGCACTGATGGATGCTGGTGTGCCAATGAAGGCGCCGGTTGCCGGTATCGCCATGGGCCTGGTTAAAGAAGGCGAGAAGTTCGCCGTCCTGACCGACATCCTGGGTGACGAAGACCACCTGGGCGACATGGACTTCAAAGTAGCCGGTACCTCCAAAGGTGTTACCGCGCTGCAGATGGACATCAAGATCAAAGGCATCACCGAAGAAATCATGGAAATCGCTCTGGGCCAAGCCCTGGAAGCGCGCCTGAACATCCTCGGCCAGATGAACCAGATCATTGCCCAGTCGCGTACCGAGCTGTCGGAAAATGCTCCGACCATGATCGCGATGAAAATCGACACCGACAAAATCCGTGATGTTATCGGTAAAGGCGGCGCGACCATTCGTGCGATCTGTGAAGAGACCAAGGCTTCGATCGATATCGAAGACGACGGCTCGATCAAGATCTTCGGCGAAACCAAGGAAGCCGCTGAAGCCGCTCGTCAGCGCGTTCTGGGCATCACCGCTGAAGCTGAAATCGGCAAGATCTACGTCGGTAAAGTTGAGCGCATCGTCGACTTCGGCGCATTCGTCAACATCCTGCCGGGCAAGGACGGTCTGGTTCACATCTCCATGCTGAGCGACGCTCGCGTTGAGAAAGTGACCGACATCCTGAAAGAAGGCCAGGAAGTGGAAGTACTGGTACTGGACGTGGACAACCGCGGCCGTATCAAGCTGTCCATCAAAGACGTAGCAGCAGCCAAGGCTTCGGGCGTTTAATTACCCCGCAGCTTAAGCGCTGAACAAGCAAACGCCCCGACTGGTTCGGGGCGTTTTGCTGTGTGCAGTAAATGCGCCCTTGTAGCAGCTGGCGAAGCCAGCTGCTACAGAGGCTCAGAGCAAATCCGTGAAAAATGAGGCGCTTGTCCAGGTTGCCCGACCCCAAACTCAGTGCTAGCTTTAGCCCACCGCCCGTGTAGCTCAGCCGGTAGAGCAGCGCACTCGTAACGCGAAGGTCGCAGGTTCGATTCCTGTCTCGGGCACCACTTCCCCCTGTTATTTCACCTTTCTACTCAGCTCCTCGACGGTACGTTTGAGCTGATCCATCGCACGATCCTGATCGCTGATGGTCCGTTTCAGGTTCGAGATCTCGCTGCTGTTCGAGCTGGAGCTGGAGCCGCTGTTGCGCTTGAGGTCTTCCACCTGCCGACCGAGCTTATCCAGATCACGTTCCTGCTCTTTGACCTTGCTCTTGAGGTCGTCGATCTCCTTGCTGCTGGAGCTTGAGCTGGAACCGCTGCTGCGCTTGAGTTCTTCGATCTGGCGCGTCTGGTTGTTGATGGTTTCCTGCATCTTTTTCAGTTCGTCGATGCGGAAATCACTTTTGACCAGAACGTCCTTGCCGTATTCATAGTGGATGGCGGAGAGTTTGTCATCGTAAGACGGACCGCTGTTGCTCAGCTCAATGCTGGCCATTGCGGTGCCTGGCAAAGTCAGGACACCCAGCAGGGCGGTCATTGCGCTGGCGGACAGAACAGAGGAAAGCTTCGAAAAACTGCGCATCACTGAGGTTCCTTGTGAAGTACCGATATGGCACATCGCTATGACTTTGGATTTGAAATTATGTTCCCGAGGCTCTCGACGCACCCTGCGTGAAACTTTTTGTGGAATAGATGTAAAGAGCCGTGTAATTCGCGGGCCAAACGTCCTATATTCGGTGCCTGCATGAGCATCGCCCAGCAGTTTTCAGATGATCCCGAATGGTTCTGAAGGCCAGATAAACCGGGCTTCAAACGGTTTTCTGCGTCAGAGAGATCCTTGATGATCCAGATCCATCTTCCATTCCCATGATCAGCGAGAACGCCATGACCGTGAACGAAATGACTCAAGAACAAAGACACGAAGAGGCCCTCAAGAAGTACATGCTTGATGCGCCGGAACTGATGGAAGAGATCAAGAACCTGAGCGCCGACGATCAGAAAGATCAGATTCAGTGGGCGTTCGAGGACGAGGCAGAAGCGCAGGGCTTGCAGCCTTGGGAGCTGACGCTCAAGTACACCTCAACGCCGGAAGAATACGAGGCGACGCGCCTTGCGTTGCACAAGGAAGCAGCCGAGGTGCTGGGCGTCGAGTGGGAAGAATACTGCGAGATGAACAATCTGGTGGTTTGAAAGCAACGCCAGCCTCATGAGGCTGGCGTTTCTTTTTGTCAGAGACTCAAGCGCATCGACAGGTCTACAGCCTTCACATCCTTGGTCATCGCGCCAATCGAGATGTAATCCACGCCCGTCTCGGCGATTGGCCGCAAGGTGCTTTCGGTGACGCCACCGCTGGCCTCGAGTTTCGCCTTGCCGGCATTCAGCCGCACGGCTTCGCGCATGTCGTCCAGGCTCAGCTCATCGAGCATGATGATGTCGGCGCCCGCCGCCAGGGCCTCCTTGAGCTCCTCCAGGCTTTCCACTTCAATCTCCACCGGTTTGCCCGGCGCGATCTTGTGCGCGGCGGCGATGGCTTGAGGGATGCCGCCGCAGGCAGCGATATGGTTTTCCTTGATCAGAAAAGCGTCGTACAGGCCGATGCGGTGGTTGTGACAGCTGCCGCAGGTCACGGCGTACTTTTGCGCCAATCGCAACCCAGGCAGGGTTTTGCGGGTATCCAGCAGTTTCACCTGAGTATCGGCAACGAAGTCGGCCAGGTATTGCGCACGAGTGGCGACACCGGAAAGCAGTTGCAGAAAATTCAGCGCACTACGCTCGCCGGTCAGCAGCGAACGGGCGGGGCCTTCGAGGTGAAACAACGCCTGATTGGGGTTCACGCGCTCACCGTCGCGCACTTGCCAGTGCACCGCAACGCGCGGGTCCAGTTGCCGGAACACCGCGTCGACCCAAGCGGTGCCGCTGATGACGGCCGCATCACGGGTAATGATCGTGGCTTTGGCCAGGCGTTCGGCCGGGATCAATTGTGCGGTGATGTCGCCGCTGCCGATGTCTTCAAGCAACGCACGGCGCACGTTGGCTTCGATTTCGGCGGTCAAATCGGCGAGGCGTAGATTCGGCATAACGGGCTCCACAAACAAAGTGGCTCGATTATAGGGCCATGCTGCAAGCGAACCCAAGACGCCCAGCACTTTCAGCAGGTTCTAAAACCTGTACTTGGTCGACTCGCCCGCATTACCCCTGCATGCCGATCTGTGATCGGGCGCTGTTTCATGGGCCGATGCAGAGTCTGCTGGCACTCGGGAGGTCTTTTGCAGATAATCGCGCCTTGCGTTTGACGTCATGGCCTTGACGTTTCTTTGGCTTCCCGACACTTGAAATGCAGCGCGGTGCATCACGATTGCGTTGTGAGCCGGCCGTGTGCGTTTGTCGCTTCACATTGAATGGAGGAATCCCCCCTTTGCAGGAGGCTTGGATGCACAACGACGGGAATGTAGTGCCTTTGCACAAGGCCGCTACCGGTCAGGCGAATCCATCGCCGCTCGCCCGCCTGCCGGTGATTCTGCTTCAGGTTCGCGACAAGGCTGCGCAACAACTCAGGCTTGGTTTGCAGGAGATGTTTGATAATGCCGACGACACCTTGTTCGAAATGGCTGACCGGGCACAGACCAATGTCGAGCAGAACATCTTCTTTGAAGCCATGCGCGATTTGCGCCTCAAGCGCAAAAACATCGAGCGCGGCTTTCACGAGCTTTTCTTCGAGGCCTTTGCCGGCCTCATCCAGTACGACCCGACTCACGCCGCCTTGCCGTTGGCGATGAATCCAGACCCTTCGATCGAACTCCCCTATGACCAGCCTGAGCGGCAAGCGGCGCTTGAAGCCATGGTCGCCAAGGCGCTCAACCGGGACGGCTTTGCCCTTGGACAGCTGACCGCGCGCCTGAGCTCTCTGCTGGGCAAGCCCCTGGATGATTCGCGCAATCCCATGGGGCCGGCGATGCTCTGCGAGTATTTTTTGCAGGCCGGACGCAATCTGGGGGTGGAGATCAAGGTCAAGCTGATCATCCTCAAATTGTTCGAACGCTATGTGCTCAGCGATGCCGATCAGCTCTATGCGCAAGCCAACCAATTGCTGATCGCCACTGGCGTTCTGCCTGAACTCAAGACCGCCCCCGCACGTCGTGTCACGGGCCGGGCGGCGGCCAGTGTTCATGCGGAGTCCAGCGAGTCGGGCGTCAGATCCAACAGCACGCACGACGATAAAAGCGTGCAAGAAGTCTTCGCCACCTTGCAGGCGTTGCTGTACCCCGTGCGCGACAATGTTGCGCCGACCCTCGAAGCCAGCGCCCAGAGCCAGCCCATCTCGACCCGCGATCTGCTGCGCCTGCTCTCGCACTTGCAGCAATACGTGCCGGCCCCTGGCGCCCAGGATGATTTTGACCTGCGCAATCAGCTTGAACAGTTGCTGACCCGGGTCAGCGTCAAAAGTGGCAACTCTCGGGTGGTCGGGGTAGCGGACGAGGATGTGATCAATCTGATCGCGATGCTCCTCGAATTCATTCTCGCCGCCCCTCAATTGCGGCAAGTGATCGCAACCTGAGGGGTGATCACGGCATACTGGAGCCCGTCAGAGCCGTCATTGAAGGAGCCTGTATGCAGTTGGACCCCGCGAGCGGTTGGTTTGAAGGCGTGCGCCATTGCCCGTCACCCAACTTCAATGCGCGCCCCACGGGCGAAATCTCCTTGCTGGTAATCCACAATATCAGCCTGCCTCCGGCGCAGTTCGCGACGGGCAAGGTGCAGGAATTTTTTCAGAACCGCCTGGATGTCACCGAGCACCCCTACTTTGAAGGGATTGCCGACTTGCGCGTGTCTGCGCATTTTCTGATCGAGCGTGACGGCGCGATCACACAGTTTGTCTCTTGTCTTGATCGGGCGTGGCACGCAGGCGTGTCCCGGTTCGAGGGGCGTGAAGGGTGTAACGATTTCTCCCTTGGCATCGAGCTTGAAGGCACTGACGATCTGCCGTTCACCGAGGCTCAATATCACGCGCTGATTGCCCTGACCCGCCAATTGCAGTCTACGTTTACAGCCATCACCCATTCACGTATCCAGGGGCATAGCGATATCGCCCCCGGACGCAAGACTGATCCGGGACCGGCGTTCGACTGGGCACGCTATCGCGGGGCTCTGGAAAAAGGGGAAGCACAATGAGTTTTCTGGTGTTACTGCTGGCGGTCTGGATCGAGAAGTTCTCGGCCTTGCGTCATCAAGTTCAGCGCGACAGTGGATGGCTGCGGGAGCTGGCCAAGTATGAAGCCAGCCCGAAGCTTGCGAATCGGCCCTGGCTGGTGCTGGCATTGCTGGTGCTCTTCCCTGTGGCGTTACTCGGCTTTTTGCTGCTGGTACTGGAGCCGGTGGCCTATGGCTTGTTGGCCCTGCCGGTGCACTTGCTGGTGGTGATTTACAGCCTGGGCCGTGGTGATTTGCTCGGCGGCCTGGGACCGTTTCGTGATGCCTGGCGCCGGGAAGACCTGCAAGCGGCGGCGCTTGTCGCCAAACGTGACCTGGATATTTGCGCCGACAGCGGCGAGCAATTGCTGCAGAAGGTTCAAGCCCATTTGCTGTGGCAGGCTTATCAGAGTTTTTTTGCGGTGATTTTCTGGTACTTCCTGCTCGGTCCGGTGGCGGCCCTGAGTTATCGCTTGCTGGCCCTGGCGGCCGAGCACGGCAAGAACCCGGCGGTGGTCGAGCGCGCCGCACAATTGCGACATGCCTTTGACTGGCTGCCGGTGCGCTTGCTGGCAGCGAGTTTTGCTTTGGTCGGTAACTTCGTCGCGGTCAGCCGGGTGATGCTCCATGAATTGTTGAACTGGAATATCAGCGCCGCGCAGTTGATCGAGAACGTCGGCGTGGTAGCGGGTGAGATTCCGGCACCAGTGGCGGGGCCTGAAGGGGTTCAAAACCTGGATCAGATCTGGGAACTGCTGCTGCGAGCGGCGGTGGTCTGGTATGCCGGGTTTGCCATTTGGACCGTGCTGCCCTGATCCAGCTGTGTGGCGAACGCTTTTGTGGCGAGGGGGCTTGCCCCCGTTCGGCTGCAGAGCAGTCGTAAAACCGGTTGACTCACTTCTCCTGACGAACCGCGTACTTCGATTTTAGGGGCGCTTTGCACCCCAGCGGGGGCAAGCCCCCTCGCCACAGGTTTTTCTTCCGGCCTGAGTGATCGCGTTCGAGTCGTTAACCTTAAGTTACAAAACCCCCTTTCGATTTGAGCTATACAGAAGCAGCGCGCCATAGTGGCTATCTGCTGCATCTGCGTGCCTGCCCAAAAAAATAAGAAATGAAAGGGGGACGTCCGTGAAGAGTTTGCTCTATCCCGCCGTTGCGCTGATGAATCGCCTGAGCTTCGGCATGAAGTTCAGCCTGATCAGCGTGCTGTTTTTCTTCCCCATGCTGGTGACCAATTTCTATCTGGTTCGGGATTCGTATCGCGAGTTCCAGGGCACCCAGGTCGAGTTGCAAAGCCTCGATCTGTTGGGCGGTGGGCTGACGCTGCGGCGGGATCTGGAAACCCTGAACAACCTGGTACAGATCAACGCTACCCTCGGCCAGTCTGGCAAGGCGGGCGATACCGAATCGAAAATCAGCGCCCTTGAGCAGAGCGTGCTAACACGCCTGCAAAGCCTGACCGCGACGACCATCGATCCTGAGCAGGTCAGCGTTTTTGATGGCAAGCGCGATGAAATGATTGCAGCGTTCAAGGCTCAACAAGCGGAGACGTCTGTGCAAAGCAAAAGTGCGCTGATCGGCAAACTGCTCGGCAACGCACAGATTTTCAGCCAGATCATCGCCAGCCAGGCCGGCCTGAGTCGTGACAACCAGAGTGATCTACGCCAATTGAGTGAGCTGATCACCAACGTTACCCCGCGTGTGACGCAAACCCTCGGCGAAGGCCGGGCGATGGGGGCCTACTCGCTGGGGCAGGGGTTTCTCAACTCCGCTTCGAGCACCCGATTCGATGAGTTGCTGGCGCAGATCGACAAGCTTCAGGCCGAATACACCTTGAAGTTGCAGGACGCACTGGCGGCCGGCAAAGCGGCGCGTGAGGTGCTGGAACCCTCGGCCAATGCCAGCAAAGCCACGCTCAAGCAGGCCAGCGAGCTGTTTGAAGAGCAAGTGGTGGTGGCCGATACCCTCGATAAACCCTGGCAGGGTTTTTACGATCAGGTCACCGGGCTGATGGACAAGACCTATCAATTGAATGACGCGACGCTTAAGTTTCTTGGCGTTCAATTGCAGCAACGCCTGGAACAGAACCGCACGCACATGGTGTTGCAGACGGTGGCACTGTCGGTGGTGTTCGTGCTGATTTTTTATCTCTACGGCGGCTTCTATGCCTCCACCCGCACCACCCTCAAGCGTCTCGGCGGAGTGATGGACAAGGTGGCGGCCGGTGACATGACCATCACGTTTACCGCTCACAGCCGTGATGAGTTGGGTGAATTGGGCAACGTCTTCAATGGCACCGTGGCGAAGATCCATGACCTGATCGAGTTGGTCGGCAAGACCGTCAACGAAGTGGAGCGTCAGGCGAGTCAGGTGGAAACGGTATCGGCCCGGAGCAATCAGGCGGTGGCCGGTCAGCGTACGCAGATCGAACAAGTCGCCACGGCGATGAACCAGATGTCGGCCACCGCTCAGGAAGTTGCACGCAGTGCGGCGGCTGCCGTCAGCAGTGCCCACAGCGTCAACGATGAAACCATTAGCGGTCGCAGCTTGGTCGAGTCGCAACAAGGCAGCATTGCGCAACTGGCCAGCGAGATCGACTCGTCAGTGCGGGTGATCAATCAACTGGCCAGCGACAGCCAGTCCATCAGTCGCGTGCTGGAAGTGATCAAGAGCATCGCCGAGCAGACCAACCTGTTGGCACTCAACGCGGCCATTGAGGCTGCCCGTGCAGGTGAGCAGGGACGAGGCTTTGCGGTGGTGGCCGATGAGGTCCGCACCCTGGCCAAACGGACCCAGCAATCGACCGAAGAAATCGAGCAGATGATTACCAGGCTGCACGGTGGCGTTGGCGCCGCCGTGAAGGCCATGGGCGTCAGTCACCAGATGGCCAGCGGCACGGTTGGTCAGTCGGAGAAGGTCCAGCAAGCCCTGGAAAACATCCTGGGGGCGGTGGGTATGATCGTCGATCAGAACCAGCAAATTGCCGCGGCAGTCGAACAGCAAACCGCGGTGGCCCATGATATCGACCAGAACATTGTCGAGATCAACCGGGCCGGCGAGCGCACCGCCGAAGGTGCGCACCAGACCGAGCATGCCAGCCGTGCACTGTCGGCCCAAGTGGTGCAGTTGAAGCACTTGATCAGCGCGTTTCGGGTTTGAAGTCTCACCACGAATAAATGTGGGAGCAGCCGGGCGGCGTTCCGTCTGCTCGCGAAGGCGTTGTCACATCCAACATCGATGTGACTGACTAACCGCTTTCGCGAGCAGGCTCGCTCCCACAGGTGTTTTGTGCTGTCAGTTATTACCAGTTGAACAGCTCGCAGGCGTTGGCGGTGCTGGCAGCGGCCAGTTGCTCGGGGCTGATGGCCATGATCTGCGCCAGTGCCGCGCAAATCGCCGGCAGGTGAGCAGGGCTGTTGCGTTGTCCGGGGTACATGGCGGGCGCCATGTCCGGTGAATCGGTTTCCAGCACGACCGATTCCAGCGGCAAACCGGCGATTACTTTGTGCATGCGCAAGGCTTGTGGCCAGGTTGCCGCGCCGCCCAATCCCAGTTTGAAACCGAGCTTGAGGTATTCGCGGGCCTCTTCCTGGCTGCCGGCAAAGGCGTGGATGATGCCGGCGCGTTTGAGCCTGAAGCGTTTCAAGGTCGCAATCACCGCCGCATGGCTGCGCCGCACATGCAGCAGCGCCGGCAACTGGAAGTCTGCCGCCAGTTGCAGCTGTGCTTCAAACAGCGCTTGCTGACGTTCGCGGTCCAGTTCCTCAAGAAAGTAATCCAGGCCAATTTCGCCCACGGCGCACAGTTGCCGATGGCCGGCCAGACGCGTCAGCCAGTCCGCCAACTCGGTCAGGTCAGCGGGACGATGCTCATCGACATAGACCGGATGCAGGCCAAACGCGGCATGCAGGTCAGGATCGCTTTGCACCAGGTCCCAGACCCGCTGCCAATTGCGCTGATAAACCCCCAGCACCACCATCCGCTTCACACCCAAGGCGCGGCATTGAGCCAGCAGCGCCTGACGGTCCGGGTCGAAGTCCGGGAAGTCCAGATGAGTGTGGCTGTCGATCAGCTCCACGTTTCAGTCCTGGCGAATACGCTGTTTGAAGGTCCGCGCGATGGCTTGCACACCGGGTTGGTAATGGGCTTCTTCAATCGCCGCGACCGCCAGTTGCAGCGCTTTGTCGGCGATCAGTTGATGCTGCTGGGCCATGGCGTTGACCGGCAGCGGCAGGAAGTCCAGCAGCTGTGTGTCGCCAAACGTGCCGAGGCGCAACGGGCGGGTTTTCAACGGGAAGTCATGCAAAGCATCGAACACGCCTTGAAGCAGCACGTAGGACGTCGTCACCAGCGCATCGGGCAAGTGGCCAAGGCGTTGCAGTAATTCTTCCATCAGCTGTCGGCCGCAGTCGCGGCTGAATGCCTCGCCGTGTTCGATCAGGACGTCACCCTTGAAGTCGACTAAAGCCTGCTTGAAGCCGGCCGCACGCTCCTGGCTGATGCTCAGCTCGGGCCGCGCACCGATCAGCGCAATCTGCTTGGGCTCTGGCTGCAACAGGCTGCGGGTGAGGTTCAGGCTGGCTTCGCGATCATCGCTGATCACCGAGCAAAAATGCTCAGGCTCCATGACCCGGTCAATGGCAATGATCGGCAAGCCCTTGGCCTGCAACTGGCGATAGCTGTCATCACCGGCCGGCAGGCAGCTGGCGACAATCAATGCATCGCAACGCCGTGCGCGAAACAGCTTGAGCAACTGGCGCTCGCTGTCCGGTGCATCGTCGGAGCTGGCAATCAGCAACTGATAGCCACGCGCCCGGGCACCCTGTTCGAGGAGCTTGGCGATCCGCGCGTAACTGGGGTTTTCCAGGTCCGGCAGAATGAAACCCAGGGTGCGGGTGTGCCGACTGCGCAACCCGGCCGCTTGAGGATTAGGCGTAAAGCCATGTTGCTCGACCACCGCGCGCACGCGCTCGACGGTGGCGTTGCTGATGCGCTGCTGTTCGGCCTTGCCATTGATGACATAGCTGGCGGTGGTGACAGACACACCGGCCAACTGGGCAATATCACTGAGTTTCAACCCGGGATTTCCTTGTTTTTTCGAGCTTGCCCCGACATTTTGTCCAATCCTACCCGATTACGGCAGGCGACTAATGTCGCAACGCATCCGACAAGTTGGACTTCAAGGTTGGGAGATTATCGAGTAACGTGCAGACTCATCTAGATTAAACGTTTCAGCAAGCGTATTTTCTGCGCTATTGGCTCTTTTTGCCGGTTCTGCCGCGAAACCGACAAAGGATGCTCTGAAAAAGAGTGCTCTGAATAAAGCCTAAACTGATTCAATCAAAACAATACCTGGCGCGACCCCGCGCCAAAAAGGAGAAAGCATGCTCGAGCTCACCATAGAGCAGATATCCATGGGCCAGTCGGCTGTGGATAAAGCCGCCGCATTGCATTTGCTGGCCGACACGCTGGTTAACGATGGCCTGGTGGCCGAGGGTTACCTCAGCGGCTTGCAGGCGCGTGAAGCCCAGGGTTCGACCTTTCTCGGCCAAGGTATTGCGATCCCCCACGGAACCCCCGATACCCGCGATCTGGTGCACACCACCGGCGTGCGTTTGCTGCAGTTCCCCGAAGGGGTGGATTGGGGCGACGGCCACATCGTCTACCTGGCGATTGGTATCGCGGCCAAATCCGACGAGCATTTGCGCCTGCTGCAATTGCTGACCCGCGCCCTCGGTGAAACCGATCTGGGCCAGGCCTTGCGCCGCGCCAGCAGCGCCGAAGCCTTGCTGAAACTGCTGCAAGGTGCACCGCAAGAACTGGCGCTGGATGCACAAATGATCGGCCTGGGCGTCTCCGCCGACGACTTCGAAGAGCTGGTCTGGCGTGGCGCACGGTTGTTGCGTCAGGCCGACTGCGTGAGCAATGGTTTTTCGGCGGTATTGCAGCAGGTCGAAGCGCTGCCGTTGGGTGATGGCCTGTGGTGGCTGCACAGCGAACAAACGGTCAAGCGCCCCGGCCTGGCCTTCGTCACCCCGGACAAACCGATTCGTTACCTCGGCCAGCCACTGAGCGGGCTGTTCTGTCTGGCCAGCCTTGGCGAGGCGCATCAGGCCTTGCTCGAACGTCTTTGCGCCTTGCTGATTGAAGGTCGTGGTCACGAGCTCGGTCGCGCCACCAGCCGGCGTGCGGTGCTGGAAGTGCTCGGCGGTGAATTGCCGGCCGATTGGCCGAGCGCTCGTATTGCCTTGGCCAACGCCCATGGCTTGCACGCGCGGCCGGCGAAGATCCTTGCGCAGTTGGCGAAAAGTTTTGAAGGCGAGATCCGCATCCGCATTGTCGACGGTCAGGACAGCGCGGTGTCGGTGAAGAGCTTGAGCAAACTGCTCAGCCTCGGTGCTCGTCGCGGCCAGGTGTTGGAGTTGATTGCCGAGCCGAGCATCGCCGCCGATGCGTTGCCGGCGCTGCTGAGGGCTATTGAAGAAGGCCTGGGCGAAGACATCGAACCGTTGCCGACGGTGAGTGCACAGAGCGAGGTCATCGACGAAATTACTGACGTCGTGGTTGCTCCAGCCTCCGGTTGCGTGATTCAGGCCGTCGCTGCTGCACCAGGGATTGCCATTGGTCCTGCACATATTCAGGTGCTGCAAGCGATCGATTACCCGTTGCGGGGCGAGTCCACGGCGATCGAGCGCGAGCGTCTGAAAACATCCCTGGCCGATGTCCGTCGCGACATCGAAGGGTTGATCCAGCGCAGCAAGGCCAAGGCCATCCGAGAGATTTTCATCACCCACCAGGAAATGCTCGACGACCCGGAACTGACCGACGAAGTCGACACTCGCCTCAAGCAAGGCGAAAGCGCTGAAGCGGCGTGGATGGCGGTGATCGACGCGGCAGCCAGACAACAGGAATCCTTGCAGGATGCCTTGCTCGCCGAGCGAGCAGCGGACTTGCGCGATATCGGTCGACGGGTGCTCGCGCAACTGTGCGGCATCGAAACCCCGAGCGAACCGGATCAGCCGTACATCCTGGTAATGGATGAAGTGGGTCCATCGGATGTCGCGCGCCTTGATCCAACGCGGGTGGCCGGCATTCTTACCGCACGCGGTGGTGCCACCGCCCACAGCGCGATTGTCGCTCGGGCCTTGGGCATTCCGGCGCTGGTTGGTGCTGGCGCGGCGGTGTTGCGGCTGGCTTCGGGCACGCCATTGCTGCTCGATGGTCAGCGCGGTCGGCTGCATGTCGACGCCGATGCGGCGACGTTGCAGCGTGCCGCCGAAGAACGTGACAACCGCGAACAACGCCTGCAAGCGGCCGCGGCCCAGCGTCACCAACCGGCGCTGACCACTGACGGCCATGCGGTCGAAGTGTTCGCCAACATTGGCGAAAGCGCAGGCGTGGTCAGCGCGGTGGAGCAGGGTGCTGAAGGGATTGGTCTGCTGCGCACCGAACTGATTTTTATGGCCCACCAGCAAGCGCCGGACGAAGCCACTCAAGAAGTCGAATACCGTCGGGTGCTCGATGGCCTGGCCGGGCGGCCGCTGGTGGTGCGGACCCTGGACGTTGGAGGTGACAAGCCGTTGCCGTATTGGCCGATTGCCAAGGAGGAAAACCCGTTCCTCGGCGTGCGTGGCATTCGCCTGACCTTGCAACGTCCGCAGATCATGGAAGCGCAGTTGCGTGCCTTGCTGCGCGCCGCTGACAACCGACCGTTGCGGATCATGTTCCCGATGGTCGGCAGCGTCGATGAATGGCGTCAGGCGCGAGATATGACCGAGCGCCTGCGTCTGGAAATCCCGGTGGCCGACCTGCAACTGGGGATCATGATCGAAGTGCCTTCGGCGGCTTTGCTGGCGCCGGTTCTGGCCAAGGAAGTCGATTTTTTCAGCGTCGGGACCAATGACCTGACCCAATACACCCTGGCCATCGATCGCGGTCATCCGACCCTGTCGGCCCAGGCCGATGGCTTGCACCCGGCGGTGTTGCAACTGATCGACATCACGGTGCGCGCCGCCCATGCTCATGGCAAATGGGTTGGCGTGTGCGGCGAACTGGCGGCAGACCCGCTGGCGGTACCGGTGTTGGTCGGCCTGGGGGTGGATGAGTTGAGCGTTTCGGCGCGCAGCATCGGCGAGGTCAAGGCACGGGTTCGTGAGCTGAGTCTTGCGCAGGTAAAACATCTGGCCCAACTGGCTCTGGCCGTGGGCAGCGCGAATGAAGTGCGCGCATTAGTGGAGGCTCTGTAATGGCCAAAATCCTAACCCTGACCCTCAACCCGGCGCTGGACCTCACCGTTCAGTTGCCGCATCTGGAACCTGGTCAGGTCAATCGCAGCGACGCCATGCACACCCACGCCGCCGGCAAGGGCATCAATGTGGCACAGGTGCTGGCAGACCTCGGGCATCAGCTGACGGTCAGCGGTTTTCTCGGTGAGGACAATCTTCAGGCGTTCGAAGCGCTGTTCGCCAAACGCGGGTTTGTCGACGCCTTCATCCGCGTTCCCGGCGAGACTCGCAGCAACATCAAACTGGCGGAAGCGGACGGACGCATCACTGACATCAACGGTCCAGGGCCGGTGGTCAGTGCGGCTGCGCAGCAGGCGTTGCTCGATCGTCTGGATCAGATCACCTTGGGTCATGACGCCGTAGTGGTCGCCGGCAGTTTGCCGCGTGGCGTCAGCGCACAGTGGTTGCACGGGTTGCTGTTGCGCCTCAAGTCGCGGGGTTTGAAAGTCGCCCTCGACACCAGCGGCGAAGCCTTGCGCGCAGGGCTGTCGGCGGGACCGTGGCTGATCAAACCGAACACCGAAGAGCTGTCCGAGGCGCTGGACTGCGAGGCGATTTCGGTGGCTGCACAAGCCGAAGCGGCGAGTCGTTTGCACGCTCATGGCATCGAACACGTGGTGATTTCCCACGGTGCCGAGGGCGTTAACTGGTTCAGTGTCGGCTCGGCGATGCACGCCACACCACCCAGGGTCAGTGTTGTCAGTACGGTGGGCGCCGGCGATTCATTGCTCGCGGGCATGCTCCACGGTTTGCTCAGTGCCGATACGCCAGAACAAACCTTGCGCACCGCCACGGCGATTGCCGCCATGGCCGTTACGCAGATCGGTTTTGGTATCGGTGACGCCGCGCAACTGGCGCAGCTCGAACAGGAGGTGCGCGTGCGCCTCCTGACAGAACAATAAGAGGGTTGGTCATGAAGTTAGCCATTGTTACTGCCTGCCCGAATGGCATGGTTACCAGTGTGCTGTGCGCGCGTTTGCTCGATGCCGCCGCGCAGCGTCAGGGCTGGAGCACTAGTGTTGAAGTGCATGACGCCGCACACCCGGAGCGCCAACTGTCCGCCGCGACCCTGGAAGACGCCGAGTGGGTGTTGCTGGTCAGCACCGGGACTGTGGATATGTCGCGGTTTGTCGGCAAGCGGGTGTTCCAGAGCACGCCGTCCCAAGCCCTGCAAGACGTCGATGCAGTGCTGCGCCGTGGTGCTGAAGAAGCCCAAATCTATGTCGCCCCGCAAGCTGTCGTTGAACCCGCAACTGTCAGCAAAACCGCGCCGCGTCTGGTGGCGGTCACTGCGTGCCCGACCGGTGTCGCCCATACCTTTATGGCGGCCGAAGCCTTGCAGCAGGCGGCCAAGCGTCTGGGTTATGACTTGCAGGTGGAAACCCAGGGCTCGGTCGGCGCCCGTAATCCATTGAGCGCGCAAGCTATTGCTGATGCTGACGTGGTGCTGTTGGCGGCGGACATCGAAGTCGCCACCGAGCGTTTCGCCGGCAAGAAAATATACCGCTGCGGCACTGGCATCGCCCTGAAACAGGCCGAGGCCACACTCAACAAAGCACTGGCCGAAGGCAAGCAAGAAACCGCATCGAGCGGCGTCCAAGGCCCGGCCAAGAAAGAGAAAACCGGGGTCTACAAACACCTGCTGACGGGCGTCTCGTTCATGTTGCCGATGGTGGTGGCCGGGGGCTTGATGATCGCGCTGTCGTTTGTCTTCGGCATCACCGCGTTCAAGGAGCCGGGCACGCTGGCGGCGGCACTGATGCAGATCGGTGGCGATACCGCGTTCAAGTTGATGGTGCCGTTGCTGGCGGGTTACATCGCCTATTCGATTGCTGACCGTCCTGGCCTGGCGCCAGGGATGATTGGTGGCCTGTTGGCGAGTACCCTGGGCGCCGGTTTTATCGGCGGGATCATTGCCGGATTCATTGCCGGCTACGCGGCGCAGGCGATCAACCGTTATGCGCGTCTGCCGCAAAGTCTGGAAGCGCTGAAACCGATTCTGATCATCCCGTTGCTGGCGAGTCTGTTCACCGGCCTGGTGATGATCTATGTGGTCGGTAAACCGGTCGCCGGACTGCTGGAAAGCCTGACGCATTTCCTCGACAGCATGGGCACCACCAATGCGATTCTGCTGGGGGTATTGCTCGGCGGCATGATGTGCGTCGACCTCGGCGGGCCGATCAACAAGGCCGCTTATGCGTTCTCGGTGGGGCTGCTGGCGTCGCAAAGTTATGCGCCGATGGCCGCGACCATGGCCGCTGGCATGGTGCCGCCGATTGGCCTGGGCATCGCCACGTTCATCGCCCGGCGCAAGTTTGCCCAGACCGAGCGCGAAGCCGGTAAAGCCGCCTTGGTGCTGGGGCTGTGCTTTATCTCCGAAGGGGCGATTCCGTTCGCTGCCAAGGACCCATTGCGGGTGATCCCGGCAAGCATCGCCGGTGGTGCACTGGCCGGTGCACTGTCGATGTATTTCGGCTGCAAGCTGATGGCGCCGCACGGTGGACTGTTCGTGATGCTGATCCCGAATGCGATCAACCATGCGCTGCTGTACCTGCTGGCGATTGTTGCCGGGAGCCTGTTGACGGCGGTGGTTTACGCCGCGGTCAAACGCCCCGAAGTCGCCGAGTTGGCATTGGAACCGGCCAACGCCTGATGCCGGTCTGGGCGCCTCACACGATCCGTAGCAGCTGGCGCAGCCTGCGTTCGGCTCGGTCCGCGTTCGGGCGAAGCAGTCGTAGAATCAGGTAACGCGGAGTTTCAGGTTCACCGCAGGCGCAGGTTTCACGACTGCTTCGCAGCCGAACGCAGGCTGCGCCAGCTGCTACGGGGGGGCGTGGCGTTTGAGGACTCGGTGGTGAGTGTCACAGCGCATTCATGTAGCCATGTTTAAGTTTTCCTTTTAGGGAGAACTCCATGAGCGAATTCGACTTGGGACGCCGTCGAGTGATGCAGGCTGTCGGTGCCGGTTTGTTGTTACCTGGCCTGGCTCCGGCGGTGATCGCCTCGGTCAAGGATCGCCCACAGCTCACCGATGGCGTGCAATCCGGTGATCTGCTGGGCGACCGGGCGATGATCTGGAGCCGCAGCGACCGCCCGGCGCGGATGGTCGTGGAATGGGACACTCGCAGCCTGTTCAGCAATCCTCGGCGTTTCGTCTCACCGTTGGCTGATGCCCGCACCGACTTCACGGCCCGGGTCGAGCTGACCGGGCTGCCCGCCGATCAGGCGATCTTCTATCGCGTGTACTTCGAAGACGCCCAAAGCGGCGTGGCCAGCGAACCGTGGTTCGGTCACCTGCGCAGCGTGCCGCAGACCCGTCGCGACATCCGTTTTGTCTGGAGCGGCGACACCGTCGGCCAGGGCTTCGGGATCAACCCGGATATCGGTGGCATGCGCATCTACGAAGCGATGCGCTTGCGCCTGCCGGACTTCTTTATCCACAGCGGCGACACCATCTACGCCGACGGCCCGGTGCCGGCGCAACTGACCACCGAAAACGGTCGGGTGTGGCGCAACATCACCAGCGAAGCCAAGAGCAAAGTCGCGGAAACCCTCGACGAATATCGCGGCAACTACCGCTACAACCTGATGGACGAAAACATCCGCCGTTTTAATGCCGAGGTGCCGCAGATCTGGCAGTGGGACGACCACGAAGTGGTGAACAACTGGTCGCCGGGCAAACAGCTCGACGAGCGCTACCAAAGCAAGGATATCCACAGCCTGGTCGGCCGTGCGCGGCAAGCCTGGCTCGAATACGCGCCGATGCGCTTGCAGGCCGCCGACAACGGCGGACGGATCTATCGCAAGCTCGGTTACGGGCCGCTGCTGGATGTGTTCGTGCTGGACATGCGCAGCTATCGCGGGGCCAACGACGACAACCTCGGCGGCGAAAAAGCCTTCCTCGGACGCGAGCAACTGGAGTGGCTCAAGCGTGAACTGAAAAACTCCGGCGCGCAGTGGAAAGTCATCGCCGCCGACATGCCGATTGGTCTTGGCGTGCCTGATGGCGAAGTCAGCCCCGGCGTGCCGCGCTGGGAAGCCGTGGCCAACGGTGACCCGGGCCCGGCCCAGGGCCGCGAGCTGGAGATCGCTGAGTTGTTGGGTTTCTTGCGGGCGCAGCAGGTGCGCAATTACGTCTGGCTGACGGCCGATGTGCATTACTGCGCCGCTCACCATTACCACCCGGATCGTGCAGCGTTTCAGGACTTCGAACCGTTCTGGGAGTTCGTCGCAGGTCCCTTGAATGCCGGCAGCTTCGGCCCCAATCCGCTGGATAAAACCTTCGGCCCCGAAGTGGTGTTCGAGAAAGCCCCACCGGCGCAGAACACCTCACCGTTTGCCGGGTTTCAGTTTTTCGGCGAGGTGAATATCGATGGCCAGACCGCCGAAATGAGCGTCATCCTGCGCGACCTGGATGGCGTGGCGGTGTTTGAGCAGAAATTGCAGCCGGTTTGAAAACAAGCATTCTGTAGGAGCACGGCTTGCCGGCGATGGTGGCCTTGAGATCGCGATCGCGAGCAAGCTCGGCTCCTACAGAGATTGTTGTCAGTAGACGTCGCGGCGGTAGCGGCCCTGCTCGATCAGCCGCTCGACTTCATCAACACCGAGCACTTCGTTGAGTACTTGATCCACGCCTGTCGCCATCCCTTGCAGGCTGCCGCAGATGTAGATCGATGCACCGTCCGCCAGCCACTTTTTCAGCTCGACGGCACGTTGGCGCAGGCGATCCTGAACGTAGATCTTCTCGGCCTGATCCCGTGAAAATGCCAGGTCCAGCCGCTCCAGATCGCTTTCGATCAACCATCCCTCGAGCTCATCGCGACAGAGGAAGTCATGCTCGCGGTTGCGTTCGCCAAACAGCAGCCAGTTGCGTGTCTGGCCATCGGCAATTCGTGCCTTGAGCAAGCTGCGCAGGCCAGCCAGTCCGGTGCCGTTGCCCAGCAGAATCATCGGTACGGGCGTTGCCGGTAGATGAAAACCGCTGTTGCGCCGTACCCGCAGGCTGATGGCAGAACCCAATGGCGCGTATTCGGTCAGCCAGCCGGAGCCGATGCCCAGACGTCCATCTGCATGACATTCCTGACGCACCAGCAGTTCGAGCACGCCGTCGGCGGCAATCGAGGCGATCGAGTATTCGCGCATGGCCAATGGCACCAGCGCGTCGACCAGCGCCTGAGCGTGCAAGCCGACCAGATGCACGCGATTTTCGGGTAATTGACGGCTGGCCAAGGCGTGTTCCAGGGTTTCCTGCACGCCATTGATTTGCACCCGACTGTTGCCGGCGATGCCCAGCCCTTCAAGGAACTGTTCAATCGCGCCCCGGCAATTGCGCGGTAGCACTTCAACCAGGTCGCCGGCCAGCCAACTGCTGGTGTCGGGCGCCGTCAGGCCCAGCAGGTAAACGTCGGCGCCGCTGCTGTCGGGGTTGAGCAGTTCGCGCTTGCTCAAGGTCCAGTTGTTGTAGCTCGGGGCTTTCCAGGTATCGACCGGTGGCTGCCCGGTCAGTTGACCGAGTTGCTGCTGCCAATGGCGCAGGGCGTACGGGTCGCCGCTGTCGACTTCCACCGGGGCAAACAACGTGGTGCCACCGTGTTCCGAAAGCCAGCTGTGCAAGCGTTTGGCAAAGCCGCAGAAGTGTTGATACTGCCGATCACCGAGGCCAAGCACGGCGTAGTTCAGGCTCGAAAGGCTCAGCGCCCGACCCAGCACCTTGCGCTCGAAACCACGAGCGCTGTCCGGTGCTTCGCCGTCACCAAAGGTACTGACCACGAACAGCGCATTGCTCGACTCGCGCAGGTCCTGCTCGCTGACAGCCGCCAGCGGTTGGACCTTTACCGGCAACCCGGCAGCCTGCAATTGGCTGGCGGTCTGCCAGGCCAACTGTTCGGCAAAACCGCTCTGGCTGGCGAAGCCGATCAGCCATGCCGGTACATCGCTGGTGGTGTGCATCAGCTCTTTGCGGGCGTTTTTGATCTGGCGTTGCTTGCGTCGACGGTCCAGGTACAGCAACCAGCCGGTGATGAAGAACAGCGGCATGGTCAGCGAGGCCAGTGTCAGCACAATTCGCCCGACGAGGCCGAAGTAACTGCCGACGTGCAGCGCGTAAATGCTGGTCAACAGTTGCGCCTTGAAGCTCTTGTCGCCGTAGCGATCATGACGGCTGATAACACCGGTGGCCGGGTCGAGCGTGATCTGGTTCAGCGCCCGGTCATGGGGTGAGTTTTTCAACAGATAGAACACAGTCGCCGGTTGTCCGGCCACCGGTGGCATGCGCACGTTATAGGCGCTCAGGCCCGGCCCCGCGGCGCTGTAGATGCTGCTCCAGATCGCGTTGTAATCGGCGGTCGGCAGGGGGCCGGCCGGTGGCGGTGCACCACGCCCTTGTCTGACGCGTTCGTTTTGCGGTGCGTCCGACAGCAGTTTGCTCAGGCCCTTGTTGTACCACTCATAGGACCAGGACAGCCCGGTCAGCGCTGCCAGCAAATAAACCAGCAAGCACCAGGTGCCCGCGACCGAGTGCAGGTCCCAGTTGAAGCTGCGACCTTTTTTCGCCCAATCGAGGGTCAGCCAGGCACGCCAGCTCGCCACCTGACGCGGCCAGCGCAGGTAGAGCCCGGACAGGCAGAAGAAAATCAGAATCAGTGTGCAGGCACCGGTGATTTGCCGGCCGGTGTCGCCCATCGCCAGGAAACGGTGCAGTTGCAGCATCAGGCCAAAAAAGTCCTGGCCGACGGCATCGCCCATGTAGTCGCCGGTGTACGGGTCGACGTAGCGCATCTGGCCACGGCGCTCGCCCGGCGGCGGGGTGAAGAACACGCGCGCCGCAAAGCCGCTCTCGGTTTCGACCCAAAGCATCGCGACTTTCTTGCCCTCGGCAGCCTCGACCTTGGCCACCAGATCTGCCGGCGGCAGTACGCCGGCCACCTGCTTCTCGACCTGCAGGACCTGTGGGTTCAGTGCCCGCAGGATCTCATCCTGAAACGACACCGCCGCACCGGTAATGCCCATCAAGGCCAGCACCAGACCCGCACTGATGCCGAAGAACCAGTGCAGCTGGAACAGGGTTTTCTTCAACACGTCGTCCGCCTTGTTCGTCTAAAACTGTTTGTTCAATAAGAAACGTCACGGCGCGCATTATGCCGTGAGTTGTCGAGAAACATTCTTTTTTACATGCAAAAGCCCCGCTCATCGTGATGGGCGGGGCTTGGCGACATCGTTCTTTATCAGAAGTGGAAGTTGGTGCTCAGCAATGCCGTACGGCCCGGCGCCTGATTGGCGAAGTGGGTGGCGAAGGCTTTGTCGTAGTAGGTCACGTCGGTCAGGTTCTGCAGGTTCAGTTGCAGGTCGACGTTTTTGGTCAACTTGTAGCTGGCCATCGCGTCATAACGAACGTAGGAGTTGACCATGGTGGTGTTGGCCACGCTGCCGAATACGTCATCGACATAGAACGCGCCGCCGCCCAAGGTCAGCTTCGGCGTGACGTTGTAAGTCGACCACAGGCTGGCGCTGTTTTTCGGGGTGTTAGGCAATTGATTGCCATCGGTGGCGTGGTTCAGCGGGCCGCCATCGACTTGCTCGCTGTCCATGTAGGCGTAGCCGGCGAAGACCTGCCATTTGTCGGTAATCTTGCCGTTGGCCGACAGCTCGATCCCTTGAACGCGGGTTTTGCCGGCGTTTGCGTAGGAAGTGGTATCAACCTGAACACGAGCGTTCTCTTTCTCGGTACGGAACAGGGCGGCGGTCAACGACAGACGATCATTGAGCAGGTCCCACTTGGTGCCGACTTCGTAGTTCTTGGTGGTTTCCGGCTCCATGTCGCTGCTCAGCAGATTGCCGTTGCGATCCTTGGTGCCCGACAGCGGGTTGCCGTCCATGCCTTCGCCCAGGGTATTACCCGGTGGTGTGGCGGAGGTCGCGTAAGAGGCGTAGATGCTGCCGTTTTCAGCCGGTTTGTAAACGACACCCAACTGACCGGTGACGAACTCGCTGGTGTCAGCGCCTTTGGCCGTGGTGGCACCTGCCGCGGTGAAGGTCTTGTACTTAGTGTCGAAGTGGTCGTAGCGCAGGCCCATGTTCACCAGCCATTGCGGCGACAGTTCCAGCGTGTCGAAGACGTACAGGGCACGTGTGTTGGCGGTGGTGTCGGTGCCCGCGTAGTTGCGCGAAATCGCACCGTTCCACGGATCGTTCGGGTTCGGGTTGGCCAGCGAGGTGCAGTTGTAGCCGCTGGACGCGCCGATCATCGATGGCGTGCAGTTGCTGCTTGGTTTGTCCGCTGGACCCGAGCCTGGAGTGGTATCGGTGTTCACGTTGTACGAGGATTTTTCGCCTTCTTCACGGGTGAACTCGACACCGGTGGAGAAGCTGTTCTTGAAGCCGGCGATGTAGAAGTTGCCAAACAGATCGGTCTGGTTGGTGGTGGTCGCTACGTTGCTGACACGGGTGTTGGCACGACGCCAGACGCTGCCGTTGTTCACGTTGCCCTTGCTGTCGTCCGGCTGGGTCAGGATGTAATCCTGCATGCTGGTGCCGTGGCGCAGAGTGTTCTTGATGGTCAGCGCATCGCTCAGGTCGTGCTCGATGGCGAAGGTCGCAGTGTCAGTACGGGTCTTGCGGAAGTCGCGGTCGGTCAAGCCATAGAAGTTGCTGCTGTCACCGCCCGCGTAAGGTTTGTCCGGGTTGCTCTTGGTGCGATCGGCGGTCTTGCCCGAAGCCGGTACGGTGTACGGAATACCTGAGTCCGGCAGGTCGTTGCTTTGCAGATGGTAGTAGTCGAGGTTGACGCGGGTGTCGGTGCCCAGGCCGAAGGCCAGCGACGGCGCGATGCCCCAACGGTCGTAGTCGACCTTGTCACGACCAGCGACGTTGCTTTCGTGGCTCAACAGGTTCAGGCGGCCAGCGGCGGTATCGCTGAACTGGTAGTTGCTGTCCAGGGTGTAGCGCTGGGTCTGGTCCGAGCCCCAGGTGAAACCGCCATTGAACGAGTCGCCCAGGTGCGCCTTTTTGCTCACCAGGTTGATGCTGCCACCGGCTGCGCCACGACCGCCAATTGCGGAGTTCGGGCCTTTGCTGACTTCAATCGACTCAACGGCGAAGATTTCACGGCTCTGGGAGCCGGTGTCACGTACGCCATCGAGGTAGGTGTCGCCCTGAGCGTCGAAACCACGAATAAATGGACGGTCACCCTGCGGGTTGCCGCCTTCACCAGCACCGAACGTGATGCCCGGGACCGTGCGCAGTGCATCCTGCATGTTGAGGGCGCCAGTGTCCTTGAGAACCTGCTGTGGAATCACGGTCACCGAACGCGGGGTATCAATCAGCGGCGCGGTGTACTTGGGCGAAGAGGCTTTTTCGACCTGGTAGGAGGTGGAGTCCTGGGCCTCACCGGTGACACTGGTGGCATCCAGGGCAATCGCATTGCGCGGCGCTTTATCGTCGGTCTTTTCTGCCGCGTAAGCCATGTGCGCTGCAGAGCTGGCAGTGATCGCCACGCCAATTGCAGAGGCGAGTAGACGCGGTGAGCTGACCGGTGATTGTGGTAGTTGGCGTGACATTGTGAATTCCCCTCCCCAGGGTTTGAGGCGGCGGAATATAGGGTAAATACGTATTTGTATCAATTGAGATATATTACTATTTGCGCTGAATTTACATTCTTTACAGTTTTCCCTTACGGGTTTTGCGGACTCATCCGTCAGAGCGATTTTACATTGCCAATAAGAATCAATACCATTGGCATTCCTTTACCCTCAGGTAACACCCCATGCTGCTGCATATTCCCGGCTTGTTCTCCCGCGAAGAGGTGCAGCGCATTCGCGAGGCGCTGGAGCAGGCTGACTGGGCGGACGGCAAGATCACCGCTGGCTTTCAGTCGGCCAAGGCCAAGCACAACCTGCAACTGCCGGAAGGTCACCCGCTGGCGCAGGAAATTGGCGCGGCGATGCTTGAACGGTTGTGGAAACATCCGCGATTCATGTCAGCAGCGTTACCGCACAAAGTTTTTCCACCACTGCTGAACTGCTATACGGCGGGGGGCAGCTTCGACTTTCATATCGACAACGCCGTGCGTCAGCCCAAGGGCAGCATCGAGCGCGTTCGCACCGACCTGTCGTCGACGTTGTTCTTCAGCGATCCGGACGAGTACGACGGTGGCGAGTTGGAAATCCAGGACACCTTTGGCACCCAGCGAGTGAAGTTGCCGGCCGGCGACCTGGTGCTCTATCCGGGCACCAGCCTGCACAAGGTCAACGCGGTGACTCGCGGCACACGCTATGCCTCATTCTTCTGGACCCAAAGCCTGGTTCGCGAAGACAGCCAGCGCGCCTTGCTGTTCGAGATGGACGAGGCGATCCAGCAACTGACCCGGGACATGCCGGATCACCCATCGCTGATTCGCCTGACCGGCACCTATCACAACCTGCTGCGCCGCTGGGTCGAGGTGTAACCGTGAGCTATCGACTGCGCCGCGAGGAAGTCCTCGATGGCGATCAACTCAGCGTGATGCTCGCCGAAAGCCCGGCCCGTGCCGCGCAGGCAATCCTGATCGCCGCGAAGGCCGGGATCCTCGACGCCCAGGCGTTGCTCGGTCAAATCCTGCTCGAAGGGCAGGGCATCGCCAAGGACCAGGCGCTGGCCTTGCGCTGGTTCAAGATCGCCGCCAACGGCGGGCATCTGATGGCGCGCAACATGCTCGGGCGTTGTCATGAACATGGTTGGGGCTGTAATGCCGACGCTACAGTCGCTGCGGGGCATTATCGCTTCGCCGCCGAAGCCGGACTGGACTGGGCGATGTACAACTACGCCAACCTGCTGGCCACCGGGCGTGGTGTGGTCGAGGATCAGTCGCAAGCCCTGAATCTTTATCGCCGAGCCGCCGGGCTGGGCCACGCCAAGTCGATGAACCTGCTGGGGCGCTATCTGGAAGAGGGGCGATTCTGCCCGGCGGATCCTCTGGCCGCAGTGGATTGGTATCGACGTTCGGCAGAGGGCGGGGACTTTCGGGGGCAGTTCAGTTATGCGGCAGTGCTGGCCAACCAAGGGCAGATCAAGGCTGCGCTGAGCTGGCTGCACGAGGCATTGGCGGGTGGGAATTTGAAGTTCTTGAAAGTGGCAGGCGCGGCGCTGTTGAGTGCGAGCGATCCACAAATCCGGGCGTTGGCCACGGATTATCAGCGACGGGCCGCTGGCCTGGCGCAGGTCCTGTAGGAGCACGGCTTGCCGGCGAAGGCGTTCCTGAGATCGCTATCGCCGGCAAGCCGTGCTCCTACAGCCTTAACCGCTGCGTTTAGACGTAGAACGATTTCAACGGCGGGAAACCATTGAACTCAACCGCGCTGTAACTGGTGGTGTACGCGCCGGTGGACAGCCAGTACAGGCGGTCACCGATGGCCAGGTTCAGTGGCAGGCCGTACTTGTAGTTTTCGTACATGATGTCGGCGCTGTCGCAGGTCGGGCCAGCGATGACCACTTCTTCCATCTCGCCTTTCTTCTCGGTCCAGATCGGGAACTTGATGGCTTCGTCCATGGTTTCGATCAGGCCGGAGAACTTGCCCACGTCGGTGTATACCCAACGCTCGACGGCGGTGCGGGATTTACGCGCGACCAACACCACTTCGCTGACCAGGATACCGGCGTTGGCGATCAACGAACGGCCTGGCTCAAGGATGATTTCCGGCAGATCGTCACCGAAGTCTTCCTTGAGGAAACGGATGATTTCTTCGGCGTAGGTTTCCAGGCTGTTGGTGCGGGTGATGTAGTTGGCCGGGAAGCCGCCGCCCATGTTGATCAGTTTGAGGTTAATGCCGTCTTCTTCTTTCAGACGTTCGAAGATCACTTTGACCTTGGCGATCGCCGCATCCCAGACGCTGATGTCACGCTGCTGCGAGCCGACGTGGAAGGAGATGCCGTAAGGCACCAGGCCCAGGTCGCGAGCGAGGATCAGCAGGTCCATGGCCATGTCGGTCTGGCAGCCGAATTTGCGCGACAAAGGCCAGTCGGCGGTGGTCGAGCCTTCGGTCAGGATCCGCACATAGACTTTCGAACCCGGTGCAGCCTTGGCGATGTTGCGCAGGTCGGCTTCGGAGTCGGTGGCATACAGACGCACGCCCTTCTCGTAGAAGTAGCGAATGTCCTTGGATTTCTTGATGGTGTTGCCGTAGCTGATGCGGTCCGGGGTTACGCCGCGGCCCAGCACTTTGTCCAGCTCGTAGATCGAGGCGATGTCGAAGCTCGAACCTTTCTCTTTCAGCAGGTCGATGATTTCGACGGCCGGGTTGGCCTTGACCGCGTAGTAAACCTTGGCAAATTCGAAACCGGCACGCAGGTCGTCATAGGCCTGGGCGATCATCGCAGTGTCGATCACCACGAACGGGGTTTCTTGTTTGTCCGCGAAGGCCTTCATTTTCTGAAAGGTTTCGCGCGCGAAATAGTCTTCGACCTGAATCGACATACTTGGGAGCTCCTACTGGCAAACAGCGTAAATAAATGGGTGCAAATGAACGTCCTCCGTATCCCCACTTTGGTTCGCCTACTTCCCAAGGCATGTCGCCGAAAGCAAAAAGGCCATGGGAAATGCAGATTCCCTTGGCCTTGCTGTCTCGTCGTCAGTACTTGAGCCGGATGGATCGTTTCCAGCATGGACGTTCGGCGCGAACTTTAGGGCGTGAAGGCCTTGAGATCAACAAAAAATGTCGCGTTTTTGCACGCATCCGTCGTGCGGTCCTCGTCAGTCACTTGTGTAACCGACCCTGATGACAGTGTGATGTTCCCGTTGGAGGGATATTTGGGGTGTAAATGATCGTTCCCACTCCGCGTGGGAACGATCAGTCGGAACGAATCAGGCCAGCGCAGTCTCTGCAGGCGAAACAATGCTGGTCTTGCCACCCCGCGAGCGCCCGGAACTCAGGTACTCGGCAATCGACTCCTGCGTCACTTCACCGAGGAACACCCGCTCGGCGTCCATCACCGGCAGCCACGAGCGGTTGAACTCGTACATGCGCGACAAGAGGATTCGCAGGTGCTCGTCGTAGGCTGCCGTGGCGTTGAACTCGCGCAGGTATTGCACGCAGGTGCCGGCCTGACGGTGCAGATCGCGGCGGCGCACGTAGCCCAGGGCCTTGTTGTCGGCGCAGGTGACCACCACGTAGCGGCGGTCGAGTTCGTCCATCAGTTCCAGCGCTTCGGCCACCGGCGTTTCCGGGCTGACTGACGGCGCGTTGTCCGCCGCGTCCTCGGCCTTGACCAGCAGCAGGCGCTTGAGCGTGCTGTCCTGGCCGACGAAGTTGCTGACAAAGTCATCCGCCGGGTGCGCGAGCAGGGTGTCCGGGTGATCGACCTGAATCAGCTTGCCGCCACGGAAGATCGCGATCTTGTCGCCGAGCTTGATCGCTTCGTCGATGTCGTGGCTGACCATGATTACGGTCTTGCCCAGCGCCCGCTGCATCTCGAAAAACTCGTTCTGGATCATCTCGCGGTTGATCGGGTCGACCGCGCCGAACGGTTCGTCCATCAATAGCAACGGGGCGTCGGCGGCGAGGGCGCGGATCACGCCGATCCGCTGTTGCTGGCCACCGGACAGCTCACGCGGGTAGCGGCTCAAGTACTGCTTGGGTTCGAGCTTGATCATGTTCATCAATTCGCGGGCGCGATCGTGGCATTGCTGTTTGTCCCAACCGAGCAGGCGCGGCACGATGGTGATGTTTTCCTCGATGGTCATGTTCGGGAACAGGCCGATCTGCTGGATCACATAACCGATGTTGCGGCGTAAGGTAACGGCGTCGAGATCGGTGGTGTCTTCGCCGTTGATCAGGATTTTGCCCGAGGTCGGCTTGATCAAGCGGTTGATCATTTTCAACGTGGTGCTTTTGCCGCAACCCGACGGGCCGAGGAACACGCAAATCTCGCCTTCGTTGACGATCAGGCTTACCGAGTCCACGGCTTTCACATCTTTACCGTTGCTTTGGAAAGTTTTGCTGAGGTTTTGAAGTTCGATCATTTGAGTAATCCTTTTGGAGTCAGCGAACGTTGCAGCCATTGCAGAAGCAGGTCGGCGAAGATCGCCAGAAGACTGACCAACACCGCACCGACGATCAGCATCGACATATCGCTGCGGCTGATGGCAGCGAGGATCAGTACGCCCAGACCACCGGCGCCGATGGTGGCGGCGATGGTCATCACGCCAATGTTCATGACCACGGCGGTGCGTACGCCGGCGAGGATCACCGGCACCGCAATTGGTAACTCGACCATGCGCAGGCGTTGGCCGAAGGTCATGCCGATGCCCCGGGCTGCTTCGCGAATGCCGGGTTCGACGCCGGTCAGTGCCAGGTAGGTGTTACGCATGATTGGCAGCAGGGAATACAGAAATACCGCGGTGATGGCTGGCATCGGTCCCAGGCCTTGGCCGAATTTCGAGTAGAACGGCAGCAGTAGACCGAACAGCGCAATCGACGGGATGGTCAACAGCACCGTGGCGCTGGCTTGCAAGGGACCGGCCAGCGTCGGGAAGCGCGTCATCAGAATGCCCAGCGGCACGCCGACCACAATCGCCAGGGTCACGGCGATGCCGACCAGGGTGATGTGTTGCCAGGTCAGGTGTAGGACGAGTGGCCAGTCCAGGTGGGAAAAAGCGTTGAGAAATTCCATGGCCTTTCCTCCTTAGTTCAATGGGTGCTGGCGCAAGAAATCTGCGGCCACGGCGGAAGGACTTTCATGATCGACATCGACCCGCGCATTGAGCTGACGCATGGTTTGGTCGTCGAACAGTTCGGCCAGTGGTTTGAGTTGTTCCGCCAGTTGCGGATGGGCATCGAGGTACACCTGACGCACAACCGGCGCAGCGGTGTAGTCCGGGAAGTAATGCTTGTCGTCTTCCAGCAGTTTCAATTTGAAAGCGTTCAAGCGACCGTCAGTGGTGTAGACCAGACCGGCAAACACCTGGCCATTGCGCAGCGCGGTGTAGACCAGCCCGGCGTCCATCTGCCGGATATTGTTGCGGGTCAGGTTCATGTCATAGAGCTTGACCATGCCTTTGAGGCCGTCGGAACGGTTGGCGAACTCGGTGTCCAGAGCCACCAGGTGGTTGGCCTTTGCCTCAGCGTCGAGCACGTTGTTCAAGTCGCTGATGCGGTTGATCTGCGGGTATTCGTCAGCCACGTTCTTCGGCAACGCGAGGGCGTAGGTGTTGCTGAATTTCGACGGGGTGAGCCAGACCAGACCCTTTCTCGCGTCGAGTTCTTTGACTCGCGCGTAGGACTGTTCGCTGTCGAGCTTCTCGGTGACATGGTTGTAAGCCACCAGCGACACGCCGGTGTATTCCCACATCAGGTCGAGCTGGCCGTTTTCATGGGCGCTGCGGGCCAGGCTGCTGCCCAGGCCGCCGGTCACCTGGACCTCATAACCCTTGGTCCGCAGGTATTGCGAGGTGATTTCCGCGAGCAGGGTTTGTTCGGTGAACACCCGGGCGCCGATGCGGATCAACGGTTTGTCGGCGGCGTGGGCAAATCCTGCGCACAGCAGGACGCAGCCTAGTAATAAGCTAAATGTCTTCATGATTATTCCTTCGCTCAGCCGGATTCAGGACTGGGGTAAACCGCGTTCCAGCCAAAGTCGGCTGGCCAGTGTCACCAGACCGTCGAGCAGTAACGCCAGCAGGGCGGTGCAGGCTGCGCCGAGAATCAATTGCGGCTGGTTGTTCAAGGCAATGCCGGGGAAAATCAGGCTGCCCAGGCTGTTGGCGCCGATCAGGAACGCCAGCGGCGCAGTGCCGACGTTGATCGCCAGTGCGACGCGCACGCCGCCGATAATGATCGGCATCGCGTTCGGCAGTTCGACCCGCCAGAGCACTTGGCGTGGGGTCATGCCGATGCCGATGGCCGCTTCCTTGAGTGAGCCCTGAACGTTTTTCAGGCCTTCGTAGGTGTTGCGCACGATGGGTAACAGGGACGCGAGGAACAGCGCGAAGATCGCGGGGCCGCTGCCGATCCCGAGTATTCCCAGGGCGATGGCCAGTACGGCGAGAGGCGGGACAGTGTTGCCGATGTTGAAGAGCTGCATGAAGCGTTCGGCGCGTCCGACCATGGTCGGGCGGCTGAGGAGGATACCGGCGGGGATGCCCACAACGAGGGCGGCCAGCATGGAAACGAGGACGAGAATCAGATGAGCTTGCAGGTAAAACAACAAATCGTCGCGGTACAGGTCGATCGTGTTGATGCCGATCCAGTGGATCAGCAGGGCCAGAAGGGCGACGACAACCGCTCCTCCTATCAGCCCTTTGCCATAGCGAATAGCCACAGGCGGACTCCTTTATTTCAGTCGGCGAACAGCGCTTCGTGTGGCAACGCCATACTTGGCTGCCGAAGACACTGTTCGCGAAAAGCAGCTCGTCAATGCCGGCAAAGCGGCATGAGATCGAGCCATAAGCGCAGCCTCGTCAGGCTGACTTGCTGATATTTCAGCCCCTGGCGACAGGTCGTAACAGGGGAGTGGACGGCTCCACGGTTTAAAAGGTTCCCACGTTAGACAGTATTTGGCCACCCCGGTCGCCTCTCACTCCGTAGCAACTGCCGAGCCTGCGAGGCTGCGTTCGGCGGCGAAGCCGTCGTAAAGCCGTTACACACGGTATACCTGAAAGACCGCATTGTTTGATTTACGGCCGCTTCGCCGCCGAACGCAGCCTCGCAAGCTCGGCAGCTGCTACAGGGCGAATGGTGGTCCGTAGATGTCGTTTTGAGCTATACTCGCCGCCCTTTTTTGAATCACCTGCCAGGCGATTTCCCATGACCAAACAGGCCGCCGAAGTCGCGAAACGCCGCACTTTCGCCATTATTTCCCACCCCGATGCGGGTAAGACCACCATCACCGAGAAGCTCTTGCTGATGGGCAAGGCGATTGCGGTTGCCGGCACGGTGAAGTCTCGCAAGTCCGACCGCCATGCCACCTCCGACTGGATGGAAATGGAAAAGCAGCGTGGTATTTCCATTACCACGTCGGTCATGCAGTTCCCGTATCGCGATCACATGATCAACCTGCTCGACACTCCGGGCCACGAAGACTTCTCCGAAGACACCTACCGCACCCTGACGGCGGTCGACTCGGCATTGATGGTCCTCGACGGCGGTAAGGGTGTAGAGCCACGGACCATCGCCCTGATGGACGTTTGCCGTCTGCGTGACACGCCGATCGTCAGCTTCATCAACAAACTCGACCGCGACATTCGTGACCCGATCGAACTGCTCGACGAAATCGAAGCCGTCCTGAAGATCAAGGCTGCGCCGATCACCTGGCCGATCGGTTGCTACCGCGATTTCAAAGGCGTCTATCACCTCGCCGACGACTACATCATCGTCTACACCGCAGGCCACGGCCACGAGCGGACCGATGTGAAAATCATCGAGAAGCTCGACTCCGATGAAGCCCGCGCGCATTTGGGTGACGAGTACGAGCGCTTCATCGAACAGCTGGAACTGGTGCAAGGCGCCTGCCACGAATTCAATCAACAGGAATTCCTGGACGGCCAACTGACCCCGGTGTTCTTCGGTACCGCGTTGGGCAACTTCGGGGTCGATCACGTGCTCGACGCCGTGGTCGACTGGGCACCGAAGCCGCTGGCTCGTGTCGCCAACGAGCGTACCGTGGAACCGGTAGAAGAGAAGTTCAGCGGCTTCGTGTTCAAGATCCAGGCGAACATGGACCCTAAACACCGCGACCGCATTGCCTTCATGCGTATCTGCTCCGGCAAGTACGAAAAAGGCATGAAGATGCGCCATGTGCGCACCGGCAAGGACGTCCGGATCGGCGACGCGCTGACCTTCTTCTCCTCCGAGCGTGAGCAGCTGGAAGAAGCGTTTGCCGGCGACATTATCGGTCTGCACAACCACGGCACCATCCAGATCGGCGACACCTTCACCGAAGGCGAAGCCCTGGGCTTCACCGGTATCCCGCACTTCGCCCCGGAACTGTTCCGTCGCGTACGCCTGAAGGATCCGCTGAAATCCAAGCAACTTCGCCAGGGCTTGCAGCAGCTGGCCGAAGAGGGCGCGACCCAGGTGTTCTTCCCGGAACGCAGCAACGACATCATCCTTGGCGCCGTCGGTGTGCTGCAGTTCGATGTGGTCGCCAGCCGCCTGAAAGAGGAATACAAGGTCGAATGCGCCTACGAGCCGGTCACCGTGTGGTCCGCGCGCTGGATCGATTGCAGCGATAAGAAGAAGCTCGAAGAGTTCAGCGTCAAGGCTGTGGAAAACCTCGCCCTCGACGGCGGCGGCCACCTGACTTACCTGGCCCCGACCCGAGTCAACCTGGCGCTGATGGAAGAGCGCTGGCCGGACGTGAAATTCCGTGCGACGCGTGAGCATCATTAATTTGTAGAAGCACGGCTTGCCGGCGATGGCGATTTCGAATTTGCCATCGCGAGCAAGCTTAGTTCCTACAGGCTGATTGGTTGTATCCCAAGCCCCGTTGCGTAAGCTGCGGGGCTTTTTATTGGGCAAGTCGCCACCAGTGCCCAGTGGCAATTAAATAGCGATTCGACCTAGCCATTATTCCAAACCTGTCTTTTGGCAAACGGCAATTGGCGACCATCGTTAGTGTCCTATCTGGTCAATCCGATCTATCCAGACTAGATTTCAGACAGCGCTACGCTCGTTGGACATACGATCCGTAGCTACTCGTGATTCACCTACGAAAGGATGGAATCAGCTATGAGCATTTTTCAACGCATGGTTTTACTGATCAAAGTGCTGGTGCTGCTGTCGGTGGGCACTTCGGCAGCGTGGGCGAGCAGCGGCGCGGTGCAGGACCAGGGTTTTTGGGCAGCAAAAAGTGTGCAGGGCAGTGGCTTGGTGGTTGCCACCGGTGATCAGAGTCAAAGTGACACTAAAGGCGATGAGGACCCATCCTCCGACGATTCCGAAGACGATACCCAGGGTTAAGGCTTAAGGATTCAGACAAAAGAACCCTCCTCCTGTCGGACTGATGCGCAGTCCGACAGGAGGAGGGTTGGTCAACGCGTTTCAAAAAGCGCCCCGAGAGGGCGCTTTTTCATGCCCGGCCTAGACGACGAATTGCTCGGCGTAATGGCAGGCCACCTGGCGGCTGTCGAGCTGGCGCAGGGCCGGCTCTTCTTTGCTGCACAGTTCGGTGGCGTACGGGCAGCGCTTGTGGAACGCACAGCCGGACGGCGGGTTCAGCGGGTTCGGCAGTTCGCCGACGATCTTGATTTTCGGCTTGGTCGGATCTGGATGGATCGTCGGCGTGGCCGACAGCAGGGCCTGGGTGTACGGGTGCAGAGGACGGGTGTAGATGTCTTCTTTCGGGCCCATTTCCACCGGCCGGCCGAGGTACATCACCAGCACCTGGTCGGCGACGTGACGCACCACCGCCAGGTTGTGGGAGATGAATACATAGGCGGTGTTGAACTCTTGCTGCAGGTCCATGAACAGGTTCAGCACCTGGGCCTGAATCGACACGTCCAGCGCCGAGGTCGGTTCGTCCGCGACCAGCACTTTGGGTTGCAGCATCATGGCGCGCGCCAGGGCGATCCGTTGGCGCTGGCCGCCCGAGAACATGTGCGGATAACGCTGGTAGTGCTCAGGACGCAAGCCGACCTGCTTCATCATCGCCTGGACTTTTTCACGGCGTTCGGCCGCGGAAAGCTTGGTGTTGATCAATAATGGCTCTGCAAGCTGATCGCCGATTTTCTGCCGTGGGTTCAACGACGCGTAAGGGCTCTGAAAGACCATCTGCACGTCTTTGCGCAGCTGTTTACGTTCGGCCTTGTTGGCGCCGGTGACTTCCTGCCCGGCGATTTTCAACGAGCCCGAAGACGGCTCTTCGATCAGCGTCAGGGCGCGGGCCAGGGTCGACTTGCCGCAGCCGGATTCGCCAACCACGGCGAGGGTTTTGCCGGCTTCGAGTTCGAACGACACACCATTGAGTGCGCGTACCAGCGCGGTGCCTTTGAACAGGCCGCGGGAGACTTCGTAGTGACGGGTCAGGTCACGGGCGGTGAGAACGACGGCCATTACGCCACCTCCTGATTCAAAGGATAGAAGCAGCGGGCGAGGCTGTTGCTTTTCGGGTCCAGGCCTGGACGTTGTTGACGGCAGCTGTCCTGCACGTACGGGCAGCGCGGCGACAGCAGGCAGCCTTGCGGACGGTCATAGCGACCGGGAACAATGCCCGGCAGGGTGGACAGGCGCGAGGAACCCAGGCTGTGCTCGGGAATAGCCTTGAGCAGCGCTTCGCTGTACGGGTGCGCAGGGATGTCGAACAACTGCGGCACCTGACCGACTTCTACCGCTTGGCCGGCATACATCACGCATACGCGCTGGGCGGTTTCGGCTACCACGGCGAGGTCGTGAGTGATCAGCACCAGGCCCATGTTCTGCTCTTTTTGCAGCGCCAGCAGCAGGTCCATGATCTGCGCCTGAATCGTCACGTCCAGTGCGGTGGTCGGTTCGTCGGCGATCAGCAGTTTCGGCTCGCCGGCAATCGCCATGGCAATCGCCACACGTTGGCTCATACCGCCGGACAGTTGGTGCGGGTAGGCATCCATACGGCTCGCGGCGCCCGGGATTTCGACTTTTTCCAGCAGCTCGATGGCGCGCTTGCGGGCATCCTTGCTGGACATTTTCAGGTGCAGGCGCAGTACTTCTTCGATCTGAAAGCCGACGGTGTAGCTCGGGTTCAGCGCGGTCATCGGGTCCTGGAAGACCATGGCCAGGTCTTTGCCAACGATTTGCCGACGCTGACGATTGCTGAGCTTGAGCATGTTCTTGCCGTCGAAATTCAGGGCGTCAGCGGTGACGATCCCCGGGTGTTCGATCAGGCCCATCAGCGCCATCATGGTCACGGATTTACCGGACCCCGACTCGCCAACGATGGCCAGGACTTCGCCCTTGTCCACGGAAATGTCGAGACCGTCGACCACCGGAACGGCGTTCTTGTCGCCGAAGCGAACGTTGAGATTCTTGATTTCCAACAGTGACATTTGAATCTCCTCAGGCGGCGTTCTTGAGTTTCGGGTCCAGCGCGTCGCGCAGGCCGTCGCCCATCAGGTTGATTGCCAGCACGCTGAGCAAAATGGTCAAGCCAGGCAGGCTGACGACCCACCAGGCGCGTTCGATGTAGTCGCGAGCCGAAGCCAGCATGGTGCCCCACTCAGGGGTTGGCGGTTGTACGCCAAGGCCGAGGAAGCCCAGTGCTGCGGCATCGAGAATCGCCGAGGAGAAGCTCAGGGTCGCCTGAACGATCAGCGGCGCCATGCAGTTGGGCAGCACGGTGATGAACATCAGGCGCGGCAGACCGGCACCGGCCAGGCGCGCGGCGGTCACGTAGTCGCGGTTCAGTTCGCCCATGACCGCAGCGCGGGTCAGACGAACGTAGGCCGGCAGGGACACCACGGCGATGGCGATCACGGTGTTGATCAGGCCAGGGCCGAGGATAGCGACGATCGCCACAGCCAGCAGCAAGGACGGCAGGGCCAGCATGATGTCCATCAGGCGCATGATGGTCGGGCCCAGCAGGCGCGGGAAGAACCCGGCGAACAGACCCAGCAGGATCCCCGGAATCAGCGACATGACCACCGACGACAGGCCGATCAGCAAGGACAGGCGCGAACCATGGATCAGGCGCGACAGCAGGTCGCGTCCCAGCTCATCGGTACCGAGCAGGAATTGCATCTGCCCATTTGCCAGCCAGGCCGGCGGGGTCAGCAGGAAGTCGCGGAACTGCTCGCTCGGGTTATGCGGAGCAACCCATGGGGCGAAAATCGCGCAAAAAATAACCAGCAGCATGAACAACAGGCCGGCGACGGCGCCCTTGTTCTTGGAGAACGCTTGCCAGAACTCTTTGTACGGCGACGGATAAAGCAGGCTTTGGTCGACTGCTACGGCGGTAGTTGGAGTACTCATACGTAGGGTCTCAGCGCTGGTGACGGATGCGTGGGTTTGCGAAGCCATAAAGAATATCCACTACAAAGTTGACCAGAATCACCAGGCAGGCGATTAACAGAATTCCGTTTTGCACCACGGGGTAGTCCCGGGCGCCAATGGCTTCGATCAGCCATTTGCCGATACCGGGCCACGAGAAGATGGTTTCGGTCAGGACCGCACCGGCCAGCAATGTGCCGACCTGTAGGCCGACCACGGTCAGTACCGGGATCAAGGCGTTGCGCAGGCCGTGAACGAACACTACGCGCGACGGCGACAGGCCTTTGGCCCGGGCGGTGCGGATGTAGTCTTCACGCAGGACTTCGAGCATCGAGGAACGGGTCATCCGGGCGATCACCGCCAGCGGGATGGTGCCGAGCACGATGGCCGGAAGAATCAGGTGGTGCAGGGCGTCGAAGAACGCGCCGGTGTCATTGGCCAGCAGGGTGTCGATGAGCATGAAGCCGGTTCTTGGCTCGATGTCATACAGCAGGTCGATCCGCCCGGACACCGGGGTCAGGCCCAGGGATACGGAGAAGAACATGATGAGAATCAGGCCCCACCAGAAAATCGGCATCGAATACCCGGCAAGGGAGATGCCCATCACCCCATGGTCGAACAGGGACCCTCGCTTCAGCGCCGCGATCACCCCGGCCAGCAGGCCGAGAACGCCGGCGAACAGCAGGGCTGCCATGGACAGTTCCAGGGTGGCGGGGAACAGCGAGGTGAATTCAGTCCATACGCTTTCACGGGTCCGCAGGGATTCACCCAGGTCGCCGTGGGCCAGTTTGCCGATGTAGTCCAGATACTGGGCATACAGCGGTTTGTTCAGACCAAGGCGTTCCATTGCCTGAGCATGCATTTCGGGATCGACCCGACGTTCGCCCATCATGACTTCCACGGGGTCGCCGGGAATCATGCGAATCAACGCGAAAGTCAGCAAGGTGATGCCGAAGAACGTGGGGATCAATAATCCCAATCGGCGGGCAATAAAACTAAACATCTTGTGGTGTACCTCATCAGCCGGTTAGGCGTTCCCGGCAGCGTTGGGGTCAACGTTGCCGGGCGTTTTCTTATCTACTTCACTTCGGTAGTAGCGAAGTTGTTTGTGGTCAGGGGGCTCTGGTGGAAGCCCTCGACGTTTTTACGCATGGCGGTAAATATTTTCGGGTAAGCCATTGGAATCCATGGCTGCTCCTTGTCGAAAACTGTCTGGGACTGTTCATAGAGTTTTTTCCGTTCCCCAGAGTCGGTGCCGGCGCGAGCCTTGTCGATCAGGTCCTGGAACGTTCTGTTGCACCAGCGGGCGTAGTTCTCGCCGTTTTTTGCAGCCTCGCAACTCAGGTTCGGAGTCAGGAAGTTGTCCGGATCTCCGTTATCTCCTGCCCAGCCAGCCGAGACCATGTCGTGTTCCCCGTTCTTGGCGCGTTTGAGCATCTCGCCCCACTCCATCACGCGGATATCGACCTTTATACCGATCCTGGCCAGGTCCGACTGCATCATTTGTGCACCGAGCATCGGGTTCGGATTGGTCGGTCCGCCGCCGTTGCGCGTGAACAGGGTGAACACCGTACCTTCCGGCACACCGGCTTCCTTGAGCAGTGCACGCGCCTTGTCGAGGTCACGTGGAGGGTTCGTCAATGTGTCGTTGAAGCCTAGCAGGGTCGGCGGATACGGGCCGGTGCCGACCACTGCGTTGCCTTTACCGTACAAGGCATCAGTGTAGGCCTCCTTGTCGAAAGCGATATTGATTGCATGGCGAACCCGTGCATCGCTCATGTATTTGCGTGTGGTGTTCAGAGCGGTGTAGCTGGTGGTCATGGCCGCTATTTCATCGACCTTCAGGTTCTGGTCAGCCTTGATGCTCTGGATATCATCCGGTTTCGGATAGAGGGCGATCTGGCACTCGTTGGCCTTGAGCTTTTGCAGGCGAACGTTGTTGTCGGTGGCGATGGCCAGAATCAGCGCGTCAGCCGGTGGCTTGCCACGGAAGTACTCCGGGTTGGCCTTGAAGCGAACCTGAGCATCCTTGGCGTAACGCTGGAAGATGAACGGGCCGGTACCGACGGGCTTGTTGTTCAGGTCGCCGGTCTTGCCGGCCTTGAGCAACTGGTCGGCGTACTCGGCGGAGTAGATCGAGGAGAAGGCCATGGCGATGTCCGCCAGGAACGGCGCTTCACGGCGGGTCAGGGTGAATTTGACCGTATTGTCGTCGACCTTCTCGACACTTTTGAGCAGCTCTTTGAAGCCCATGCTTTCAAAGTACGGGAAGCCCACGCTCGACTTGGTGTGCCACGGGTGGTTCGGGTCCAGCTGACGCTGGAAACTCCAGACCACGTCGTCGGCATTCATGTCGCGGGTCGGCTTGAAGTATTCGGTGGTGTGGAACTTGACGCCTTTGCGCAAGTGGAACGTGTAGGTCAGACCGTCCTCGCTGATGTCCCAGGAGTCGGCCAGTGCCGGAATCACTTCAGTGGTGCCGGGCTTGAAGTCCGCCAGACGGTTGAAGATGGTTTCGGCCACCGCATCGGCTGTGACTGCAGTCGTGTACTGGACCATATCGAAGCCTTCCGGGCTGGCTTCGGTACAGACCACCAAGGGTTTGGCCGAGGCGCCAATAGCGACACTCAGCAGCGCGGCGGCGATGGCCGCACGTAGGGGTAGCATTTTCATCAAGAGCCCTCTGCAATCGGTTGAACAGGAAAAAACCAGACGGCCGACTCATCGTGAGTCAACCGTTTGGCAGCGCTTTTACAGAATGTTGAACGGGATGGTGGTCACGAGACGGAACTCGTTGATGTTGCCGTCGCCCTGGTTCGCGCTTGCACGGTGAGTGGTGTAGGTCGCGCGAACGGTGGTGGCTTTAAGCGGGCCACTTTGTACGGCGTAGGAAGTACCGATGCCGTATTCATAGTGGTGTTCGCCATCCAGGTTTTTCACGTCATAGGCAGTCCCGGTGTAGTGCGTACCGTCGATGCCCCAGCCGCGAGCCTGGTAGATGTTGAACTTCAAACCGGGCACGCCGTATTCAGCCATGTTCAGGCCGTAGGCGATCTGGAAGGATTTCTCGTTCGGACCGTTGAAGTCCGACAGCAGGGAGTTGGCCAGGTAGATGCCGTTGGTTTCGTGCAGGTAGTCGAAGTACTCGTCACCGACAATTTGCTGCCAGGAGAATGTCAGGCTGTGGGCCTGGTGGGTCAGGCCGAACGACAGGGAGTAGGCATCGTTGTCGATTTTCCCCATTTCCTTTTTGCCGGTGTCGAGGGTCTTGTAGTAGTTCAGGCCGGTGGTCAGGCCCAGCACCGAGCTATCGCCCAGTTCGTGGGTGGCGCCGAAGTAGTACTGATTCCAGAAGTCTTCGACATTCGCGACGTACAGGCTGGTCTTCAGGCTTTTGAACGGCTGATAGTTCAGACCCGCGGTATTCACGTGATCGGTTTCGGCGTTGTTGTTGTTATATTCGGAGCGGAATTTCGACAGGCTTTGTTCGGTCCGTGGCGATACGCGGTCGAACGTGCCGAGATCGAACGACAGGTTATTGAACTCTTCGCTGTGGATCGACACACCTTCAAAGCTTGAAGGCAGTGGACGGTTTCCGATGACATCGACAATCGGGGTGCTGAAGTTCTGACGGCCGGCGGTCAGGGTGGTGTTGGAAATACGTGCCTTGACGTTCGCCAGGCCGAGCTTGCTCCACTGATCTACCGGATCGCCATTGTTGTCACTCAGGGTGCGGTTGTTTGCACTTGCGCCACCGCTGCCAGCGGCAACGTCGTGACGGCTGCGATCCAGAGCAATCGCGTTATACGCCGCGATCTCGGTACTGATACCGACCGTGCCTTGGGTAAAGCCCGAGGTGTAATTGAGAATCGTGCCTTGAACCCAGTTTGTACGACGTGGAGTCGTGGTGAGTACGCCATCTTTTTGGTATTTGAAGCGGTCATCACGACGCTTCAATTCGTTTGCGTACCAGTTGCGGGTGGATCCCGACAGGCTCTGACCTTCGATAAAACCCTTGGTATCAGCCTGGGCATTGGTGGTGCTCAGGCCGGTTGGAACGAAATCCTGGCTTGCAGGTTCAGCGTAGGCGGTAGCCGTGACGCTGCTGATGGCCAAGGCCAATATCGCGGTGCTGCTCAGTTTCATGGGTGAAGCTCCTTTCTTTCTTTTTTTAATGCCGGTCTTTTTTGGTGATCCGGCTATTTGGTTTTGAACTCATTCACGTATCGCAAACGTTTGCATTTGGCGTGTTCGCCGAATTCAGGCAACACCTTTGCGTGAGGGCGAAAATCGCCCTCAGGTTTTTGGCTAATCAGTTATTGGTCGATGCTGACACCCGAGAAGACGTTACGGCCGAAGGGGCTGACCTTGAATCCTTCGACTTTGGCGCTCAACGGCTGGTTGACCGTCGAGTGGGCGACAGGCGTGATCGGCACTTGCTGCTTGAGCAATTGCTGAGCCTGTTTGTAGAGCACCGTGCGTTGCTCACGGTCGGTGACAATCTTGGCTTGCTTGATCAGCTTGTCGTATTGCGGGTCACACCACATGGAGTAGTTGTTGCCGCCAATCGCGTCGCAGCTGTACAGGGTGCCCAGCCAGTTGTCCGGGTCCCCGTTGTCGCCGGTCCAGCCGATCAGGCTGATGTCGTGTTCGCCATTCTTGGTGCGCTTGATGTACTCGCCCCATTCGTAGCTGACGATCTTTACTTTCAGGCCGATTTTCGCCCAGTCCGACTGCAGCATCTCAGCCATCAGCTTGGCGTTCGGGTTGTACGGACGCTGTACCGGCATGGCCCAGAGTGTGATCTCGGTGCCTTCCTTGACCCCGGCAGCCTTGAGCAATTCCTTGGCTTTTTCCGGGTTGTAGGCGGCGTCTTTGATGGTTTCGTCGTAGGACCACTGGGTCGGTGGCATGGCGTTGACCGCCAGTTGGCCGGCGCCCTGGTACACCGCCTTGAGAATCCCCTGCTTGTTCACCGCCATGTCCAATGCCTGGCGTACTTCGAGCTGGTCGAAGGGTTTGTGCTGCACGTTGTAGGCGATGTAGCCAAGGTTGAAACCGGGCTTCTCGATCAGTTGCAGCTTGGGGTCGTTTTTCAGCGCGTCGACATCGGCCGGACGTGGGTGCAGGGTGATCTGGCACTCGTTTTTCCTGAGCTTCTGCACGCGCACCGACGCATCGGTGTTGATGGCGAAAATCAGCTGGTCGAGCTTGACCCGGCTCGGGTCCCAGTACTGCTTGTTGCCGGTGTAACGTATGTTGGAGTCTTTCTGGTAGCTCTTGAACACGAACGGCCCGGTGCCGACCGGCTTCTGGTTGATGTCGCTCGGCTTGCCGGACGCGAGCAACTGGTCGGCGTATTCGGCGGAAAGAATCGCGGCGAAACTCATGGCGATGTTCTGAATGAACGCGGCGTCTACCGAGTTCAGGGTCATGACCACGGTCAACGGCCCGGTCTTCTCGACCTTGGCGATGTTCTTGTTCAGACTCATCCCGTTGAAGTACGGAAACTCGGTCGGGTAAGCCTTGCGGAATGGATGCTCGGTATCGAGCATGCGATTAAAGGTGAACAACACATCGTCGGCGTTGAAGTCGCGGCTCGGTGTGAAGTACTGGGTGGTGTGAAATTTCACCCCTTCGCGCAGGTGGAACGTGTACTTGAGACCATCCTCGGAAATATCCCAACGTGTGGCCAGGCCCGGTACAACATTGGTGGAGCCTTTTTCGAACTCGGCCAGCCGGTTGTACAACGGTTCGGCGGCGTCATTGTCGGTCGCAGTGGTGTACTGCGCGGTGTCGAAGCCCGCCGGGCTGCCTTCAGAGCAAAACACCAGGCTGTTATTGGCGGCCTGGCTGATTGACGTGGCGGCCAACAGACCGGTGCCCAGTAATGCGGATAAAACCAAGGTATGGCGCATAACGCTCCCTCTCTTTTTAGGTGTTAAACAGTGAGTCGTCGTCCCGTCCTGGGACGTGCAGACATCACTGATCCAAAGCCATGGGGTCAGCAGTTGCCAGCCGTAGCGAAAAAACGGCCGTACCCCGACGGTATGAGTCGAAGGTCAGGCGGTAAATGCGTAAGGCCTGAAAAACAGGTAGGAAAAGGCGACACGTCCTAAGCCCGCTGCAGTGGTCCGCAGTGGTTTGGGAAGTAGGCGAATTCCAGCTGTCTTGGCAGATAAGGCAACGGCGACGTCAGGGACGTCACCGTTGCAAAACCTTATTTGCTGACGCTGACTCCGTAGAAGGAGTTCAAGCCAAACGGGCTGATCTTGAAGTCCTGCACGTTGTCGCGCATGGGTTGGAACACCGTCGAGTGAGCGATAGGTGTCATTGGAACGGCGTCTTTGAGGACGTGTTGCGCCTGTTTGTACAGTTCGGTGCGCTTGGCCTGATCGGTGGTGCGCTTGGCTTCTTTCACGATGCCGTCAAACTTCTTGTCACACCATTTGGAGAAGTTGTTGCCCTGCAGCGAATCGCAGCCGAACAGCACGTTCAGCCAGTTGTCCGGGTCACCGTTGTCGCCGCTCCAGCCAATCAGCATCGCGCCGTTTTCGCCGCCTTTGGAGCGCTTGATGTACTCGCCCCACTCATAGGTCACGATCTTGGCCTTGATACCGATCTTGGCCCAGTCGGACTGCAGCATTTCAGCCATCAGCTTGGCGTTCGGGTTGTAAGGACGTTGCACCGGCATCGCCCACAGGTTGATCTCGGTGCCTTCCTTGATGCCGGCTTCCTTGAGCAGCTGTTTGGCTTTCTCAGGGTTGTATGGCGCATCCTTGATGGTGGTGTCGTAGGACCACTGGGTTGGCGGCATGGCGTTGACCGCCAGTTGACCCGCACCCTGGTAAACCGAGTCGATGATCTGCTGTTTGTTGACGGCCATGTCCAGTGCCTGACGCACTTTCAGTTGAGCCATCGGGTTCGGCTGATCGCTGCCCTTGATCTTGTCCATCACGTTGTAGGCGATGTAACCCAGGTTGAAACCAGCCTGGTCAGGCACCTTCAGGGTCTTGTCTTCTTTCAGCGCCTTCAGGTCAGCCGGGCGTGGGAACAGGGTGATCTGGCACTCGTTCTTTTTCAGCTTCTGAATACGTACCGACGGGTCGGTGGTGATGGCGAAGATCAGGTTGTCGATCTTGACGTCGTCAGGCTTCCAGTAGTCCTTGTTCCCGGTGTAGCGGATGTTGGAGTCTTTCTGGTAGCTCTTGAACACGAACGGACCAGTGCCGACCGGCTTCTGGTTGATGTCGGCGGCTTTGCCTTCCTTGAGCAGCTGGGCAGCGTACTCGGCGGACTGGATCGAAGCGAAGCTCATGGCCATGTTCTGGATGAACGCGGCATCAACTTCCTTGAGGGTGAACTTGACGGTGTGATCGTCGACTTTATCGATCTTGGTGATGTTGGTGTCCATCCCCATGTCGGTGAAGTACGGGAATTCGGTCGGGTACGCCTTACGGAACGGGTCATCCTTGTTAATCATACGATTGAAGGTGAACAGCACGTCGTCGGCGTTGAAGTTACGGGTCGGCGTGAAATACGGCGTGGTGTGGAACTTCACCCCATCGCGCAGATGGAAGGTGTAAGTCAGGCCATCGGGGGAAATGTCCCAGCTGGTGGCCAGGCCAGGAACAACGGCGGTGCCGCCACGTTCGAACTGGCTCAAACGGTTGAACATGGTTTCTGCTGAGGCGTCGAAGTCGGTTCCGGTGGTGTACTGACCAGGATCAAAACCGGCCGGGCTCCCTTCGGAGCAAAACACCAGGTTAGTCGCCGCTTGGGCGAAAGGTGCGCTAGCTAATAAGCTTGCGCCGACTAAAAACGGAATGACCGCGTGTTTAAGCATGGTGGCCTCATGATTTGTTGTCATTTTTGGAATTAGAGGACGACCTCGTGAGTCGACCTGCCGATACTTATGCAGGGCCCATACCCAATGCAAGATGCCGGGGAGCTACAAGCCTTAAACAGTGGCACGAACGTACCTAAATGTCGCATATGTATAAAAGTTGACGCATTTGACCGTTTGCGGTCGTATTTCTCGGTGCAAACGACGCACCATTGAGGTGCGGCCAGGGCGCCTGGCGCACCCGGCCGGAGCGTGGTGTTACTTATTTATACCCACGCCATAAAAGGGTGTGAGGCCGAACGGGCTGATCTTGAAGTCGGAAACTTCCTTGCGCAGAGGTTGAAAAACCGTCGAGTTGGCGATCGGTGTGATAGGCACTTGTTGCTTAAGGATTTTTTGTGCCTGTTGATAGAGCTTGACCCGCTCGTCACGGTCAGTGGAGACCTTGGCCTGCTGAACCAGCTTGTCGTACGCCGGGTCGCACCACTTGGCGTAGTTGCTACCTTTTACGGCGGCGCAGCTGTAGAGCACGCCGAGCCAGTTGTCCGGGTCACCGTTGTCGCCGGTCCAGCCGTAGATCATCGCGTCGTGCTCGCCGTTCTTGGCGCGCTTGATGTACTCGCCCCATTCATAGCTGACAATGTTGGCCGTGATGCCGACCTTGGCCCAGTCCTGCTGGATCATCTGTGCCGACATTCGCGCGTTCGGGTTGGACGCCCGCTGCACGGTCATTGCCCACAAATTGATGGTGGTACCGGGGGCAACCCCTGCTTCTTTTAGTAGCGCCTTTGCCTTGGTCGGGTCGTAGGGTGCGTCCTTGATGGTCGGGTCATACGACCATTGCGCTGGCGGCAGGGCGTTCTGCGCCAGTTGCCCGGCGCTTTGATAGACGGCCTTGATGATCGCCGGCTTATCGATGGCCATGTCCAGCGCCTGGCGAACCTTGAGCTGGTCCAGTGGCGGGTGGGATACGTTGTAGGCCAAGAAGCCAAGGTTGAAACCGGCTTGCTTGAGCACCCGCAGATTCGGGTCCTGCTCCATCACCTCGATGTCGGCCGGTCGCGGATAACCGCTGACCTGGCACTCGCCGGTCTTGAGCTTTTGCAGGCGCACGGCGGCATCCGGGGTGATCGAGAAAATCAGGTTGTCGAGTTTCACATCCTCGGGTTTCCAGTAGGCGCGGTTGGCGCTGTAGCGGATCTGCGAGTCCTTCTGATAACGCTTGAACACAAAGGGCCCGGTGCCGACCGGCTTCTGGTTGAGGTCGGCGGCTTTGCCTTCTTTGAGCAACTTGTCGGCGTACTCGGCGGACTGGATCGAGGCGAAGCTCATCGCCAGGTTCTGCACAAACGCGGCGTCGATGTTGTTCAGGCTGAAGCGCACCGTATGCTCATCGAGCTTATCGACACTTTTGATCGTGGTGTTCAGGTCCATGTCGGTGAAGTACGGCGACTCGGTGGGGTAGGCCTTGCGAAACGGGTTTTCAGGGTCGAGCAAGCGCTGGAAGGTGAACAGCACATCGTTCGCATTGAAATCGCGGCTCGGCGTGAAGTAGTCGGTGGTATGAAACTTCACCCCGTCACGCAGGTGGAAAGTGTAGGTCAGGCCGTCTTTGGAGACCTCCCAACTCGTTGCCAACCCCGGCTCGACTTCGGTGCCACCGCGTTTGAACTGGGTGAGACGGTTGAAGACTGTTTCGGCCGAGGCATCGAAATCCGTGCCGCTGGTGTACTGGCTCGGGTCGAACCCGGCAGGACTGGCTTCGGAGCAGTAGACCAGGGTCGTCGCGGCCTGGGCGAATGGGGCGATGGTGGCGAGGGTGAGGGCAAGCAGAAGCGGTTTGACGGTGGTTCTATCCATGGAGTCCCCGAGGGTTTGGCGGCGGCTTTTTCTGGAGAGTAGCGTTGTTGACGGGGAGCGCGGAAATATCAGTTTGTTAGGGGGACCCCTCTGTTTGGGCATACACAGGCCTCTGTCAAACGGAGCCGCCACCCATTCGTTACCGACATTTACGGTAACAACAGAGTTCGCTCCTACAAAAAGCGCTGTCAGCCGAGGGCATGAGGACGAATGTTCCGACGAGTTGTGGCGGTTGCGTTGGGTTTGGGGCTGCGCCTAACCTTTGGCTGTCGCTGAAAACTCAGCGAACGGGAGTGAGATCCCGGCAAAGAGTATGAATCGAGTGCCAGTACCACCATAATTGCCGCCAGCTTATCCGCTGTTCGCAATGCTTTATGGCGACTGTGTGCGGGCAGGCTTCGGTCTGGCCGGTTCTACTCCCGGTAATCTCACACCGCACACAGCTGCCACCCCTTCGCCGAGTGAGATCGGCAAGAGATGGCTCCCAAAATGAGTGGAGTATTCACATGGACAAGTTAATCCCCGATCCCCCCGCACCCGACGACGTTTCCCCGTACGAATCCCTTGATTCCAAAAAGCTCCACGATGCTGCCCACCGGGCGCTGGATCACTACCTGAAACCGACGCTCGCCAAACTGCGCTTCAGCGATTTGCGTTCCGACCGGTTATTCAGTGTCGCCCCTGATGTGGGCACTGAAAGCCTGTTGGCCAATGCCTCGGAAGACCTGGCGTCGGTGAAGGTCATGGCCGCCGACCTGGCGTTCGAGATCGAAGGTTCGCGGCGCCATGTGGCGTTGGCGATTTGTCGGCTGGTGGATGGGGTGCAGTTGCTGGTGGACAGGGCACTGGATGATTTCGATGTGCCGGAGCCAGCGGAGTACCAGGTCAAGTAGGGCGCAGTGGGTCAGTCAGCGGAAGGCTGGCTGACCCACCTCAACTTCAAGGCATCAACACTTCAATCGAGCCATCGGCGGTCATGTTGACCTGGCTGGTGCCGGCTTCGACATCCGGAGTGACCGGTGCGGGACCCATACGACGATTCGGCTTCTATAGGCATTCGCTCAATACCCCTAGAACAAGTACACCGCCGAAAGAAAAAGCCGCCATTCGAAACGGAATAATGACCCAGCGTCGTAGATGCGGGGGAAAGCGCCTGATGTCTTCAAGCGCCTGCGGGTTGTTTATTAGCAACACAGAAGCGCGCCCGCGAAGTATTGCAGTGATTTGGCTGAGTCTGTACCTGCGGCCGTATAAGCCATTGCCCATATCCCGGCGGTTGCTTTGAACGAGATAACAGTGCGTGAGGTGAGACTCAATTTCGTCGAGTTTGAAAAGGCTCACGTACGCCATGACGGCCAAGTTGATAAAAATCAGCGTGAACAAGACAACAGCAACAGCCGCGTAAAGCAACTTCGTTTCATTCATGGCGTTGTAGCTTCGTAAATGATTTCACCGGCGGATTCCAGGGCTTTCGAGCCTAGATTTCCTCCAACAGATGCTGTCGCGCCACTTAAAACCAAGACGCATATTACGCCTCCAATTCCGCGAGTTTTCAGCGCCAAACCCGCACAATACTCCATTGTGACAGGTGCGGCATAAGCACCCGCGATGGCTGAGCCTCCAACGTTGCCGGCCAACTTTCCTCCTTCTATGAGTTTCACCTTCCGGCACTCTTCGTTGGTTCCGGTGCGACAGACTTCATTGATTCGCATAGCTGAGGCCCCTGTCGCTAAGCCGATGCCGACATATCCTCCTGCCTGCATGAACCTCGCGGCCCGTGCTACTCCTTCAATGTTCGTGGCATAACCCGGCAACTGCGCCGGCGCTCCTGCCTTATTCCAATGGTGAATCGTTCTACGAGACGACAGCCCCAGCGCACGTTTGAGCTTGGGATGATCTGGAATTCCGATGCCCTTGCGCACCAAAGGTCCCAGACTGGCATCCAGCTTTGCCATCAGGCGTTTGCGTTGGGCAAAGAACTCTGGTGAGTGCAGGTGACCGTATTGGCGGTAGTGCTGTTGATGCAGCTCCTCGAAGTGTTTCAGTGTGATTTTCAGCGTTTCCAGATGTTGCCCGATCATGAAAGAAGCCACACCCAACGACCCCGCCGACACCTCAAGAAACGGCTCAATCACCTCATGATGCTCAACCATGAACGAAGCTTCTTCATCGCTAAGATCCTTGAGCGCTTCGTTGACCTTATTTGCAGCGATCATCAATTGCGCCTCCTCCCGGCGACACATGTAATGCCGAGGATCGCTGAAGATCACCATCTGCCCGGGCTTCACCTGTTCGCCGAGATGCCGGTTGAGCGAGCGGAACACTTTGCGCAAGGCATCGCTGGGCGGGTTTTCGTACAGTGAGCGTTCCAGTGTTTCGAGACTCATCGGCCGCTGGATGACGTGAAACCCTGATTCGACCGGTTGGGGCAGAGTGAAGGCGTGTTCTTCGACCAGATGCTGCGCCGGTGGCGGTTCGGATTTAGGCTTGTACGCATTCCACGAGGCGCCGCCGTTATCGGGGGCGACGCGTGGTGCCACCATCACCCAGTCGCCGCTGCTGACGGCGTCGATGAGTTTTTTCTGATGGGCGGTCTGCATGTAGTTGGAGCGATGGGCGCCGACGGAGCTCAGCAGGTCGTCGAAGCCTTGCAGATTGTCTGGAGAACTCAGGGCCTGGCGCAGGTCGTAGGCCGCCTGGCTGCTGTCGAGCACCTGGCCGCGCTGGCCGCGCCGGCCGGCGAGTTGGCTTTTGGGGATGAGTTTGGTCACGCCCGTGTCCCGTTCCGTGGAAACGGGCGACTGTGGCGAGTGGACTCAGGAAATGATGCCGGGAGATTCGGTGACGGATGTAGGGATGATCCGATTCGTTGGCATGCCGACATTAACGTTTACAACACCAGCGACTCCTACAAAAAGCGCTGTCAGCCGAAGGCATGAGGGCGATTGTTCCGACGAGTTGTGGCGGTTGCGTTGGGTTTGGGGCTGCGCCTAACCTTTGGTTGTCGCTGCAAAATCAGCGATCAGGTGTGGAAACCTGGAATCTCAGTAGGCGTATAGCCTCACCACCGCAATCGTTGCCGATGTATTCTCTCGTCGGCAAGAAGAGCGTCATGGCGGCTGTGCGTGGGCAGACTTCGGTCTGACCGGGGTCCTACTGTCCCGTTTTCCACCCCACGTATAGCCGCCACCTATTTGCCGTGTGGAAATGGCAAAAGATGGCTCCAATTTGCGAGTAAGGAGCATCTGCATGGACAAGTTAATCCCCGATCCCCCCGCACCCGACGACGTTTCCCCGTACGAATCCCTTGATTCCAAAAAGCTCCACGATGCTGCCCACCGGGCACTGGATCACTACCTGAAACCGACGCTCGCCAAACTGCGCTTCAGCGATTTGCGTTCCGACCGGTTATTCAGTGTCGCCCCTGATGTGGGCACTGAAAGCCTGTTGGCCAACGCCTCGGAAGACCTGGCGTCGGTGAAAGTCATGGCCGCCGACCTGGCGTTCGAGATCGAAGGTTCGCGGCGCCATGTGGCGCTGGCGATTTGTCGGCTGGTGGATGGCGTGCAGTTGCTGGTGGACAGGGCGCTGGATGATTTCGATGTGCCGGAGCCAGCGGAGTACCAGGTCAAGTAGGGCACAGTGGGTCAGTCAGCGGAAGGCTGGCTGACCCACCTCAACTTCAAGGCATCAACACTTCAATCGAGCCATCGGCGGTCATGTTGACCTGGCTGGTGCCGGCTTCGACATCCGGGGTCACCGGTGCCGAGTCCATGCCCGCGGCTTTCATCATCATTGGCGCACGCAGGTAAGGCTGTGGATAACCGTTGCTGTTGAGGTTCAGGTTGACGATTTTGTAACCCTTGCCGCCCAGTGCATCAGTGGCCAGTTGGGCGCGGGCCTTGAAGGCGGTGACGGCTTCCTTGAGCAGCGCATCTTCGCTGGCCTTGCGGGTCGGGGTGGCGATGGCGAAGTCCATGCCGCCCATTTTCAGGTCGGTCAGCAGTTCGCCGGTGAGCGTGGACAGCGCCGCGAAGTTCGAGCTTTCCAGGCGCAGTTCGGCACGTTCACGCCAGCCAGTGATCTTCTGGCCCTTGGTGTCGTAGATCGGGTAGCTGTGACGGCTGCCCTGACGCAGGGTGATGTCCTTGACCTGTTTGGCCTGGGCCAGCGCCTTGTTCATGGTGGTACTGACGTCGGCGGCGAGTTTCGCCGGGTCGGTGTTTTGTTCTTCGGTGTAGAGGGTCACGATCATCAGGTCGCGGGCCACTTCCTGACTGACTTCGGCGCGCAGGGAAATCTGGTTGTAGTGAAGTTCGTCGGCGGCCAATGCCGGCAGGCTGGCAACGGTGCCGACACTGAGGGCGAGAAGGGCGGCGCTGCGGCGCAATGTGTTCATGAAAGCTCCTTGGATGATGCGCAGGGGTTATGGTCCGAGCCTGCGTGAAACCATCAGACTGTAGCTTTTATTGTCGGGTTCACCCGATTACAACTTCTATACAGATCTGACCGCCTACCGTTCCCCTTGGCAGAAGAGCTTTTGTGGCGAGGGAGCTTGCTCCCGCTCGGCTGCGAAGCAGTCGTAATCCTGTGTACGCGGTTCTCCAGATATACCCAGTCGACAGGTTTTGGGCCTGCTTCGCAGTCCATCGGGGGCAAGCCCCCTCACCACAATGGATCTTCAATGTCCTGTGGCGCTTTGCCGCACTTTTGCCTGTCGGGGCCCTCGCTTGGTTATACTCGACGCGATCCGCCTGGAGCGCTCATCAGGAGAGCTCATGCTCGCCCCCGTACAACTGCTTTCCGCGACTCGCCAGAACCTCTGGCGACTGACGTTCATCCGCACCCTGGTGCTGGCCGCTCAGGCCGGTTCGGTGGGGCTCGCCTACTGGTTCAACCTGTTGCCGCTGCCGTGGTTTCAACTGGCGGCGACCCTCGTTTGCTCGATGCTGTTGTGTGCCTTTACCGCGATCCGCTTGCGCACTTCGTGGCCGGTCACCGAGCTCGAATACGCCGTGCAACTGGCCTGCGACCTGTTTATCCACAGTGCGCTGCTGTATTTCTCCGGTGGTTCGACCAACCCGTTCGTTTCCTATTACCTGGTGCCGCTGACCATCGCTGCCGTCACGCTGCCGTGGCGTTATTCGGTGATTCTCTCGGGCATCGCGCTGGCGATGTACACCTTGTTACTGGCGCAGTTTTACCCGCTGGAAACATTCCCGATGTACCGGGAAAAGATGCAGATCTACGGCATGTGGCTGAGTTTTGCCTTGGCCGCTGCGGTGATTACCTTCTTTGCTGCGCGGATGGCCGAAGAGTTGCGCCGCCAGGAAGAACTGCGGGCGATTCGTCGGGAAGAAGGTCTGCGCGATCAACAATTGCTGGCCGTGGCGACTCAGGCCGCTGGCGCCGCTCACGAACTGGGTACGCCGCTGGCGACCATGAGCGTGCTGCTCAAGGAAATGCAGCAGGATCATCACGACCCGTTGCTGCAAGATGACTTGAGGGTGCTTCAGGATCAGGTGAAGCTGTGCAAGGAGACTTTGCAACAGCTGGTTCGCGCCGCCGAAGCCAATCGTCGGCTGGCGGTGGAGGTGCAGGGCGTCAGCGTCTGGCTCGATGAAGCGCTTAACCGCTGGCACCTGATGCGTCCCGAAGCGACCTACCGCTTGCGGCGCCTGGGACTTGGCGATGAGCCGCGTCTGGCGCCGCCGCCAGACTTGACCCAAGCCTTGCTGAACTTACTGAACAACGCCGCCGATGCCTGCCCCGAAGGGCTGGAAGTGACGCTGAACTGGGATTCCGTCGAGCTGACCATCAGTATTCGCGACCATGGCGCCGGTGTGCCGCTGGCGATTGCCGAACAGATCGGCAAACCGTTTTTTACCACCAAGGGCAAAGGTTTCGGCCTGGGCCTGTTTTTGAGCAAGGCCAGCGTGACACGCGCTGGCGGCTCAGTGAAACTCTACAGTCATGAGGAAGGCGGTACGCTCACCGAGCTGCGCCTGCCCCGTGTCGCCCGAGGAGACGAACATGAGTGACGAGATCCAAGTCGAAGGCGAAGAGCTGCCGCATTTGTTGCTGGTAGACGACGACGCAACATTCACCCGTGTCATGGCCCGCGCCATGAGCCGCCGTGGCTTTCGGGTCAGCACCGCAGGCTCTGCCGAAGAAGGCCTGACCATCGCTCAGGCCGATCTGCCTGATTTTGCCGCGCTGGACCTGAAAATGGACGGCGATTCGGGCCTGGTGCTGCTGCCCAAGCTGCTCGAACTCGACCCGGAAATGCGCGTGGTGATCCTCACCGGTTACTCGAGCATTGCTACTGCCGTCGAGGCGATCAAACGCGGTGCCTGCAACTACCTGTGCAAACCGGCCGACGCCGATGACGTGCTGGCCGCTTTGCTCTCAGAACACGCCGACCTTGATACCCTGGTGCCGGAAAACCCGATGTCGGTGGACCGCCTGCAATGGGAGCACATCCAGCGCGTGCTGACCGAGCATGAAGGCAACATCTCCGCCACTGCCCGCGCCCTGGGCATGCACCGGCGCACCCTGCAGCGCAAACTGCAGAAGCGTCCCGTTCGTCGCTGAACCGGCGCTGAACGGTTATCGCCAGGCCTCGCGACAACCCGAGCCGATCATCTATGATCGGCTTGTGCCTGTTCTTTTCTTTATCGAGTCTGAACCATGAATCAGAACGCTGAATATTCCGCGGTCAACGACAGTGTGCGCGGGCAGTTTTTTCGCCGTGTCTGGCAGATGATCACGCCGTACTGGCGCAGTGAAGAGAAGGGTACGGCCTGGGCACTGCTGGTTGCGGTGATCGTGCTATCGCTGATCAGCGTGGGGATCTCGGTGTGGTTCAACACCTGGTACAAGGACTTCTACAACGCCCTGCAAAAGAAGGACGAAGCGGCGTTCTGGCATCTGATCCTGTATTTCAGCGCGATTGCCGCGGTGGCGATTGTCGGTGCGGTGTACCGGCTCTACCTGACCCAGATGCTGACCATTCGCTGGCGGGCCTGGCTCACCGAGAAGCACTTCGCCCGTTGGCTCGGCGACAAGAATTACTACCAGCTGGAGCAGGGCGGTTACACCGATAACCCGGACCAGCGGATTTCCGAAGACCTTAACAACTTCACGTCCAACACCCTGGCTTTGGGGCTGGGCCTGATCCGCAATATCGTCAACCTGGTGTCGTTCTCGATCATCCTGTGGGGGGTGTCGGGCAGTATCGAGGTGTTTGGCTTTACCATTCCCGGCTACATGTTCTGGTGCGTGCTGGTCTATGCGACGGTTGGCAGCTGGCTGACGCATTTGATCGGTCGCCGCTTGATCGGTCTGAATAACCAACAACAACGCTTCGAAGCCGACCTGCGTTTTTCCATGGTCCGGGTGCGTGAAAACGCCGAGAGTATCGCCCTGTACAACGGCGAACCGAACGAACATCAGCGCTTGAGCACACGGTTTGGCAGGGTCTGGCACAACTTCTGGGACATCATGAAAGTGTCCAAGCGCCTGACCTTCTTTACCTCCGGTTACGGCCAGATCGCGATTATCTTCCCCTTCATGGTCGCTGCGCCGCGCTACTTTGCCGGCAAGATCGAACTCGGTGAACTGATGCAAATCAGTTCGGCCTTCGGCAACGTGCAGGAGAGTTTCAGCTGGTTCATCAGTGCGTACCAGGACCTCGCCTCGTGGCGCGCCACCTGCGACCGTTTGCTGAGTTTCCGTCAGGCCATGAGCGAAAACGAAGAGCGCCAGCCGGCCATCGACGTGCAGAATCAGGGCTCGGAGCTGAAGATCCACAACCTGGGTCTGGACCTGGCCGACGGTCGTCACTTGCTGACTAATGCCGACATGACGGTAGAGGCGGGCGAGCGCGTCATGCTCAGCGGTCGTTCCGGCAGTGGCAAATCCACCTTGCTGCGGGCGATGGGACACCTTTGGCCTGCGGGGCACGGCAACATCCGACTGCCGGCTGCGCGTTATCTGTTCCTCCCGCAAAAGCCGTATCTGCCGATTGGCAGCCTGCGTGACGCCCTGAGTTATCCACAGGCCGGCGACACCTACACGCACGAGCACTACGCGCGTGTGCTGGAAACCTGCCGTTTGCCGCATCTGGTTTCCCGTCTCGACGAAGCCAATCACTGGCAGCGAATGCTCTCACCGGGTGAGCAGCAACGTCTGGCGTTTGCCCGAGCGCTGCTCTACGCGCCGCAATGGCTGTACATGGATGAAGCGACTTCGGCGATGGACGAAGAGGATGAAGCGTCGCTGTATCAGGCACTGATCGATCACTTGCCAGGCCTGAGCATCGTCAGCGTCGGCCATCGCAGCAGCCTGAAACGTTTCCATCCACGGCATGTGCGGATCGACAGCGGGCATCTGCTGGAGCAGACCGTTACCGCGTAAACACTGTCTCGCTTGCTCCTACGGGGCGAAGTTCACCGGCAGTGATCGTACAACTGCGCTGCGCTATGATGCGTTCACCACCGTTTGCCTGAGACTGATGTTCACCATGGAAAACCCGATCGACGCCCCCCGTCTTCCGCGCAAGCGCCGCAGCCTCGCGCAGGAATTGGTTACGGTGCTGTCCGAGCAGATTCGCGACGGCATGCTCAAGCGTGGCGACAAGTTGCCCACCGAGTCGGCGATCATGGAAGCACATGGCGTCAGCCGCACCGTGGTGCGTGAAGCGATATCGCGTTTGCAGGCGGCGGGGCAGGTTGAAACCCGTCATGGCATCGGCACGTTTGTGCTCGACACGCCGAGCCCAAGCGGCTTTCGCATCGATCCGGCGACCGTGGTGACCTTGCGCGATGTGCTGGCGATCCTGGAGTTGCGCATCAGCCTGGAAGTGGAGTCCGCAGGTTTGGCCGCGCAACGCCGCAGCCCCGAACAGTTGGCCTTGATGCGCGCAGCTCTGGATGCCCTCAACGAAAGCGCGGCCCACGCCGGCGATGCGGTGGCATCGGACTTCCAGTTCCATTTGCAGATTGCCCTGGCCACCGGCAACCGCTACTTCACCGACATCATGACCCACCTGGGCACCAGCATCATTCCGCGTACCCGGCTCAATTCTGCGCGGCTGGCCCACGATGACCAGCAGCACTACATGAATCGCCTGGCGCGTGAGCACGAAGAAATCTACGACGCCATCGCCCGCCAGGATTCGGACGCGGCCCGAGCGGCCATGCGCCTGCACCTGACCAACAGCCGCGAACGACTGCGCCATGCCCATGAAGAGGCAGAAGCGCAGCGCTGAGGCGGGACTGGTTATTCTTCGACTTTGATGGTCAAGACTGAAGATACGACCACATTGCCAGACTGGTCTTTGACGCTGTAATGAAGTATTGCCGTGGCGTCGGGGAACAGGTTCTTTTCAAACACGTGCTTCGGAATTGCGAAAGTGATGGGCTTGCTTGGATCAGTTACGACGTGCCGCTCACTACTCCATGCATTGCCATGAGATGGCTGAACCTTAAACACGACTATTGCGCCTACCTTCATGCCGGTGTTCGGCGGAACCACGCCATGGGCTGCGTCTTTTAGTTTGTGGACGTAAAGAATATCGTCGACCGCTTCTTCAAGGGTGGGAGCGGGCAGAACCTTCTGCTGTGCAGTCATGATCAAAATCCCTTTAATGATGTTTCAAACCGTTTGATAAGCGCCGCTTTGAACGCTGCGCTGAAGGAGCCGTTCTGTTAACTCCCGAGCTATTTAGGTCACAGCCGCTCAAGTCCGCCTACTGTCAGAAATTACAGGTTCGACGAGTGGTCGGTCTTCAGAGGTCCAGCTGCAAGAAGGGTGTCGTCCGGCAGACTGCATTCACGAGCAAACGAACGTCGCCCGGCCCTTCTCACACTGGATTGAAGTCGTACTCAGATGCTGTGTATGACAACGATCAAATATGGGAAGGGCCGGGCGACGTTCGCTTGCTTGCGAAAGGGCCGGCAGCCATCTCGCTATAACTTCAGCCAGTCTTGAGGATCGAACGATCCACCCTCACCGCCAGTGTCCCGGCTCCGGGCTTGGCATCAAACGCCACGTGGCCCTTGTCATCCACAGTCGCCCGGGCAACCGGCACGCCATTGGCCAGCAGTTCCAGCGGTGCGCCGTTGAGGGATTGGCCCGAGGCCAGTTCGAGTGTCAGGTTGATAGTCATCGGTGATTTCCTTATCAGGCGTTACGGTCAATGAAGGTGCTGGTGTGCGCGTCGATCGAGCCGATCAGCTCGGGTGAGCCGCCGCGAAACTGGCGGAAAATGTTGCGTGAGGCGCCGTTGCCCGGCACGTTCAGCGTTGGCTGAAAGCGTTCGCTCAACTCCGCGTAATTCGACCAAGGGCCGATGTAGGACTCATTCAAGCCGTTGGTGTAGCTGAAGGCGTAACGCACGGCATTGCCTGGCAACCAGTTGGGTTCGCCGGGCGTTTGGCTCTGCCAGCCGTCAGCCCGGATCGTCGGCGCTGTGGCTGGGGATTCCAGGTAGCCGGCCGGTTTGTTCGGTGTGTAGTCCTTGAGCAGCAAGTAAGTGCTCCAGCCCCACCAGTTGTCGATCTTGCTGCTGTCGTTGAGGTTGTTGACGTCGCTGCGACGCAGCACCTTGTTGCCATCCAGAACAAATAATCCGGAGAAGTTGCCCGCCGGTTTTTTCACGGAGTTGAGGTCAGGCAGATACTTCAGCGCAACGTAGCTGGACGGCGCGGGCAGTGAACCGCTGAGGAACGTATCGAAGACTTCGTCGGCCGAGCGCTGGACCGCGAGTTTGACCTGTTTGCGGTTGGCGCTGTCGACCGAGTCGAAGTAGCGTTTGTCGCCGTAGGCATGCCACTGATCACCGTTGGCGTTGTTCACGTTGAGGCCGTATTTGCTGTCTTCGTCGTGCATGAAACGGGTGATCAGCGAACCCAGGTCACTCGGCGTAACCGCTGCTGCCAGTTGTTTGCGCGGGATTCGCAGATGGCCGGCAGAGAACAGGTCGGTCAGGTAATGGTCGGCAAATGCGTTCATTGCGTAGGCCAGTTCCAACTGCTTTTCATCGCCACTGTTGTGGGCCAGAACAGCCTGTTGCAGGGCGGCGGTGTGCCCGGCGATGTACGCCAGCAACGCCCATTCACCGAAGTGATCGGCGTTGTTCGCCGCCAGTTTCAGATAGCGCCCCAAGGGGAACAGTGCTGAGACGAAACTGCCGCCGCCGGTGATTTTGTTCCACTCTTCGGACAACGTATCACCGAGTGCGTCGTAGGCCTCGTGGGGTTGTTTGCCGTCCCTGATCGCCTGATTGGCGGCAGCGATTTCCTTCTGCATCACGCCGAGAATCAACCCGGCTTCTGCTCGTGACGCCGGCAGTACGGCCAGTGAGTTGAACGCGGCAGTAAAACGCTGGATGCGATCAACCGGGGTCGCGCCATCGCAGATTGGCTGGTCGGGAATGCCGTAGAAATCACCGCCTAGCGAAACGATTTGGCCGTAGCTCAGTGCCAGGCCATTGGGCAGGTGCAATGGCACTTGCCAGGCCGCAATGGCCGGTGCGTCCTTGACGAAGCGCAGCAGGGTGGCATCGCCGATGGCGGTGTGTTCGCCGCCTTCGAAGCGCGGTGCTGGCTCGGTGTTCAGCGATTTTCCAGCCAGACCCGGTGTGTGATGTTTGGGGCTGTGTTGACTGTGAGTCAGCAGTATCAGGTGATCGCCGTCATCGGAAATGGCAATGCCACGTTCGCTGAACAGCTGATCCAGATCGGCAATGATCCGGTCGTCATGATTGAGGTTTTCCTGCGATTGGGTGTGTAGACCTGACATTTCTAGCTCCTTGATATGTCGTAGGTTGCGTCTCTAATAGCTGTATGTATATACAGTTGTTGTCGAGCATAGCTGCAAAATCTCCTACGTCAAGGAAGTGCTTTTTCTTACCCGGATTTTCCATCTGGCGATGAAATGCAGTTGACGGTCGTATTTTAAGTTGTACGATGACTTACAACTTCGGCGAGAGCTGAGCAGGTTTTCTCATCACAACGTGCGTCCAGGGTGTTCGAATAATGAATCCACAAGAACTGAAGTCCATCCTCTCCTCCGGTTTGCTGTCCTTCCCGGTTACCGATTTCAATGCTCAGGGCGATTTCCATCGCGCGGGCTATATCAAACGTCTCGAATGGCTGGCCCCATACGGCGCTTCGGCCTTGTTCGCCGCAGGCGGCACCGGTGAGTTCTTCTCCCTGGCGGCCAGCGAATATTCTGAAGTGATCAAGACGGCTGTAGACACCTGCGCCAGCAGCGTGCCGATTCTGGCCGGTGTCGGTGGTTCGACCCGTCAGGCCATCGAATACGCTCAAGAAGCCGAGCGCCTGGGCGCCAAAGGCTTGCTGCTGCTGCCGCACTACTTGACTGAAGCCAGTCAGGACGGCGTTGCCGCTCACGTTGAAGCCGTGTGCAAATCGGTCAAGATCGGTGTAATCGTCTACAACCGTAACGTCTGCCGCCTGACCGCGCCGCTGCTGGAACGCCTGGCTGAACGCTGCCCGAACCTGATCGGCTACAAGGATGGTCTGGGTGATATCGAGTTGATGGTGTCGATCCGTCGCCGTCTCGGTGATCGCTTCAGCTACCTGGGTGGTCTGCCGACAGCCGAAGTCTATGCCGCGGCTTATAAGGCGCTGGGCGTTCCGGTCTATTCCTCGGCGGTGTTCAACTTCCTGCCGAAAATGGCGATGGATTTCTACCACGCCATCGCCCGCGACGATCACGCTACCGTCGGCAAACTGATCGATGACTTCTTCCTGCCTTACCTGGACATCCGTAACCGCAAGGCCGGTTACGCGGTGAGCATCGTCAAGGCGGGCGCGAAAATCGCCGGCTACGATGCCGGTCCCGTACGTACCCCGCTGACTGACCTGACGCCAGAAGAGTTCGAAATGCTCGCGGCGTTGATGGACAAGCAAGGCGCGCAATAACCCGCTGAATCAACCAGGGCCGCTGAGCAATCGGCGGCTTTTTGTGTAAGAACTTCTGTTAAGGGGAAAGCGCTGTGGCAGACGTAAAACGATTCGACAACTTCATTGGCGGCCAATGGGTCGCGGGTGCCGAGTACTCGATCAATATCAACCCGTCCGAGTTGTCCGATGTCATTGGCGAATACGCCAAGGCGGACCTGGCTCAGGTGAACGCCGCCATCGACGCGGCTCGTGCTGCTTTCCCGGCCTGGTCGACCTCAGGCATTCAGGCCCGTAGCGATGCGCTGGATAAAGTCGGCAGCGAAATCCTCGCGCGTCGCGAAGAACTCGGCACCTTGCTGGCGCGGGAGGAGGGCAAGACCTTGCCAGAGGCCATCGGCGAGGTGTCTCGTGCCGGCAACATCTTCAAGTTCTTTGCGGGTGAGTGCCTGCGCTTGTCCGGCGATTACCTGCCGTCGGTGCGTCCTGGCGTCAACGTCGAAGTCACCCGCGAAGCCCTTGGCGTGGTGGGTTTGATCACGCCGTGGAACTTCCCGATTGCGATCCCGGCGTGGAAAATCGCCCCGGCCTTGGCCTACGGCAACTGCGTGGTGCTCAAGCCGGCAGAACTGGTGCCCGGTTGCGCCTGGGCGCTGGCTGAAATCATTTCCCGGGCAGGTTTCCCGGCCGGGGTGTTCAACCTGGTGATGGGCAGCGGTCGAGTGATCGGCGACGCCATGGTCAACAGCCCGAAAGTCGATGGCATCAGCTTCACCGGCTCGGTGGGCGTAGGCCGGCAGATCGCGGTCAACTGTGTGTCGCGTCAGGCCAAGGTGCAGTTGGAAATGGGCGGCAAGAACCCGCAGATCATTCTCGACGATGCCGACCTCAAGCAAGCTGTCGAACTGTCGGTGCAGAGCGCGTTTTATTCCACTGGCCAGCGTTGCACGGCCTCGAGCCGCTTGATCGTCACCGCCGGGATTCACGACAAATTTGTCGAGGCCATGGCTGAGCGGATGAAGTCGATCAAGGTCGGGCATGCCTTGAAGAGCGGCACCGATATCGGCCCGGTGGTTTCCCAGGCACAACTGGAACAGGACTTGAAGTACATCGACATCGGCCAGTCCGAAGGTGCGCGACTGGTCAGCGGTGGTGGCCTGGTGACCTGTGACACCGAAGGCTATTACCTGGCGCCAACGCTGTTTGCCGACAGCGAAGCGGCCATGCGTATCAGCCGCGAAGAGATCTTCGGCCCGGTGGCGAACATCGTTCGGGTGGCCGATTACGACGCGGCGCTGGCGATGGCCAATGACACCGAGTTCGGTTTGTCGGCGGGTATCGCCACCACCTCGCTGAAGTACGCCAACCACTTCAAGCGCCACTCCCAGGCCGGGATGGTGATGGTCAATCTGCCGACTGCCGGCGTGGATTACCACGTGCCTTTTGGTGGCCGAAAAGGTTCATCCTATGGATCGCGGGAGCAAGGTCGCTACGCGCAGGAGTTCTACACCGTGGTGAAGACTTCCTATATCGGTTCGTAACACGCAACACCGCTCTCTGTGGAAGCGAGCTTGCTCGCTCCCACAGAAAGCAAAAAACAAAACGATTACCCGCAAAAAAAATAATTAGTGGGAGTACATCTACATGCAAGCGACCAAGCCGACCCACGTCCGCTATTTAATCCTGCTCATGCTGTTTCTGGTGACCACGATCAACTACGCCGACCGTGCCACCATCGCCATTGCCGGCTCCAGCCTGCAAAAAGACCTGGGCATCGACGCCGTCACCCTCGGCTATATTTTCTCCGCATTCGGTTGGGCCTACGTCGCCGGTCAGATCCCCGGCGGCTGGCTGCTCGATCGCTTCGGCTCGAAAAAAGTCTATGCGCTGAGCATCTTCACCTGGTCGCTGTTCACCGTGCTGCAAGGCTATGTCGGTGAGTTCGGTGTCTCCACCGCCATCGTCGCGCTGTTCGTGTTGCGCTTTCTGGTGGGCCTGGCCGAAGCGCCATCCTTCCCCGGTAATGCACGCATCGTTGCGGCCTGGTTTCCAACCGCCGAACGCGGGACCGCCTCGGCGATCTTCAACTCCGCGCAATACTTCGCCACGGTGATCTTCGCGCCGCTGATGGGCTGGATCGTCTACAGCTTTGGCTGGCAGCACGTGTTTATGGTGATGGGCGGGATCGGCATCGTGTTCTCGCTGATCTGGTTGAAAATTATCCACAGCCCGCGCCAGCACCCGATGATCAATGACTCCGAGTTCAAACACATCGCCGACAACGGCGGCCTGGTCGACATGGATCAGGACCGGGGCAAGCGCAGCGACGGGCCGAAGTGGGATTACGTGCGCCAACTGCTGAGCAACCGCATGATGCTTGGCGTGTACCTGGGCCAGTACTGCATCAACGGCATCACTTATTTCTTCCTGACCTGGTTCCCGGTGTACCTGGTGCAGGAACGCGGCATGACCATTCTCAAAGCCGGTTTCATTGCCTCACTGCCGGCGATCTGCGGGTTTATCGGTGGGGTGCTGGGCGGACTCATTTCCGACTATCTGCTGCGCAAGGGCCACTCGCTGACCTTCGCCCGCAAGGCGCCGATCATCGGTGGGCTGTTGCTGTCGACCAGCATTGTGGCCTGCAACTACGTGAACATTGAATGGATCGTCGTGGGCTTCATGGCCCTGGCCTTCTTCGGCAAAGGTGTGGGCGCATTGGGTTGGGCGGTGGTTTCCGATACCTCGCCAAAACAGATCGCGGGCTTGAGTGGCGGGCTGTTCAACATGTTCGGCAATATCGCGTCGATCACTACACCGATCGTGATTGGCTACATCATCAGTACCACCGGCTCCTTCAAATGGGCGCTGGTGTTTGTCGGCTGCAACGCGCTGGTCGCGGTGTTCAGCTATCTGGTGATCGTCGGCCCGATCAAGCGCGTGGTACTCAAAGAGCCACCCGCCAATGACTCCCAACTGACTAACAAATTGTCTCAAGCGCATTCCTGAGGAGCGGCGTCATGCAGTTGATTGAACATTCCGACTCGCCGCGCTACATCCGGCTGCACGAGCGCGACAACGTGGTGATCGTGGTCAATGACCAGGGCGTACCGGCCGGCACTGAATTCCCGGACGGCTTGGTGACCGTGGAGTTCGTGCCGCAGAGCCACAAAGTAACGCTGGAGGATATCCCCGAAGGCGGCCAGGTGATCCGTTACGGCCAGACCATCGGTTACGCCTTGCAGTCGATCCCGCGTGGCAGTTGGGTCAAGGAAGATCAACTGCGCATGCCCACCGCACCGCCGCTGGACAGCCTGCCGCTGTCCACCGAGGTGCCGGCCGCTCAAGCGCCACTGGAAGGCTTCACCTTCGAGGGTTATCGCAATGCTGACGGCACCGTCGGTACGCGCAACATTCTCGGGATCACCACTACCGTGCAATGCGTCACCGGGGTGCTCGACCATGCGGTCAAGCGCATCAAGGACGAGTTGCTGCCCAAGTACCCGCACGTCGATGACGTGATCGCATTGACCCACAGTTACGGCTGCGGCGTGGCGATTACCGCCACCGACGCCTACATCCCGATTCGCACCGTGCGCAATCTGGCGCGCAACCCGAACCTGGGCGGCGAAGCGTTGGTGATCAGTCTGGGCTGCGAGAAATTGCAGGCCGGGCAGGTGATGCACGAGAACGACAGCTCGGTGGACCTCAGCGAGCCGTGGTTGTATCGCTTGCAGGACTCCAGTCACGGTTTCGGCGAGATGATCGAACAGATCATGGCGTTGGCCGAAGTCCGTCTGAGGAAACTCGACCTGCGTCGCCGCGAAACCGTACCGGCGTCCGAGTTGATCCTCGGCATGCAGTGCGGTGGCAGTGATGCGTTTTCCGGGATCACCGCCAACCCGGCGCTGGGTTATGCCTCGGACTTGTTGCTAAGGGCCGGGGCGACGGTGATGTTTTCCGAAGTCACTGAAGTGCGCGACGCGATCTACCTGCTGACTTCGCGGGCAGAAACCAAGCAAGTCGCCCAGGAACTGGTGCGCGAAATGGACTGGTACGACCGTTACCTGGCCAAGGGCGAAGCGGATCGCAGTGCCAACACCACGCCGGGTAACAAGAAGGGCGGGTTGTCGAACATTGTCGAGAAATCCCTGGGCTCGATCGTCAAATCCGGCAACAGCGCGATCAACGGCGTGCTCGGCCCGGGCGAACGGTTCAAGCGCAAAGGGCTGATTTTTTGTGCGACGCCGGCCAGTGATTTTGTCTGCGGCACTTTGCAACTGGCGGCCGGGATGAACCTGCACGTGTTCACCACTGGGCGCGGCACGCCTTATGGCCTGGCGATGGCGCCGGTGGTCAAGGTCTCGACCCGAACCGAGCTGGCCCAGCGTTGGCCGGATCTGATCGACATTGATGCGGGGCGGATTGCCACGGGGCGCGCATCCATCGAGGAATTGGGCTGGGAGTTGTTCCACTTCTATCTGGACGTGGCCAGTGGCAGGAAGCAGACCTGGGCGGAGCAGCACAAACTGCACAACGACATTACCTTGTTCAACCCGGCGCCCATCACCTGAGACCGAGTCACCTCAATCGCGGGCAAGCCTTGCTCCTACAAGTTTTGTAGCGTCGTTTTGTGCCCGGCAAAAATATTGTAGGAGCAAGGCTTGCCCGCGATGGCGGTCTACCAGACGCCAGCGTCTTCAGTGGCTTATCATTAGCCCCCTAACGACGCCCCTCAAGGTTCACCCGGCATGCTGGCAATCTTTCTCGAAACGCTGACCATCACCGCGCCAGTCTTTGCCATGTTGTTTTTGGGCGTTCTGCTCAAGCGCATCAACTGGATCAACGACGACTTTATCCACACCGCCTCGGCATTGGTGTTCAACGTCACCATGCCGGCACTGCTGTTTCTCGGGATTGTGCACGCCGACCTGCACGCGGCCTTGAAGCCGGCGCTGCTGATCTATTTCGTCCTGGCGACCCTGGCGTGTTTCGCCATTGCCTGGGGCTGGGCGATCTGGCGTTGCCCGCGCGAGGATCGCGGGATCTACACCCAGGGTGCGTTTCGCGGCAATAACGGGGTCATCGGCCTGGCGCTGGCGGCGAGCATGTACGGCGACTACGGAATTTCCCTCGGGGCGATTCTTGCCGCGCTGGTGATCCTGTTTTACAACACGCTGTCGACCATCGTGCTGGCGGTGTACAGCCCGGTGATCAAGTCCGATCCCTGGAGCATCTGCAAAAGCGTGCTCAGCAATCCGTTGATCATCAGTGTGATATCCGCCGCGCCGTTCGCCTATTTCAAGATCGGCTTACCCGGCTGGCTGGAGACGTCCGGCAACTACCTGGCGCAGATGACCTTGCCGCTGGCGTTGATCTGCATTGGCGGCACGCTGTCGCTGGCGGCGTTGCGCAAGAGTGGTGACCTGGCGTTGAGTTCAAGTCTGGTAAAGATGATCGGCTTGCCGATTTTGGCCACGCTGGGGGCCTGGCTCTGGGGTTTTCGTGGTCCCGAGTTGGGGATTTTGTTCCTGTACTTCGGCAGTCCGACGGCCGCCGCCAGTTTTGTCATGGCCCGGGCGGCCAATGGCAACCATGAACTGGCGGCGGCGATCATCGTCATCACCACGTTGATGGCGGCGGTCACCACCAACCTCGGGATCTTTGTGTTGCAATGGGGCGGGTGGATTTAGCCGCTTCTGTGCCAAACCGGAACTTGTGGCGAGGGGGCTTGTCGGAACGCCGCACCGCCCCGTTCGGCCGCGTAGCGGTCGTAAAATCGGCGACAGTGACTTTCCTGACAGAGCCCATTTGCACATGATGGGCCTGCTACGCAGACCAACGGGGGCAAGCCCCCTCGCCACAATGGATTCGTCCAGCCTGTTACTCAGACTTCTGGTAACTGTCGATCACTTCCTGCGCTGCCCGAAACGCTTCCATCGCTGCTGGCACGCCGGCGTAGACCGCGCAGTGCATCAGCGTTTCGCGGATCTCGTCGACCGTGCAGCCGTTGTTCAGCGCGCCACGCACGTGGCCTTTGAGTTCTTGCGGGCACTTGAGCGAGGTCAGGGCCGCGAGGGTGATCAGGCTGCGGGTCTTCAATTCCAGACCACCGCGGTTCCACACCGCGCCCCAGGCGTGTTCGTTGACGAACTCCTGAAACGGTCGGGTCAGCTCGGTGGCATTGCCCATGGAACGGTCGACGAAGGCGTCGCCCATGACCTGGCGCCGTACTTCAATGCCGGTCGGTTGGCTGGAGCCGGGTTTGTCGGTCATGGCGATTCCCTCTTGTGGTGTTGGCGGTGCCAGGCGCGCAGTGACGTAAACAGTAAAAACGCCACCAGCGCCGGCAGGACGAAAAACAGCATCAGGTGTTCAAGCTTGCCGGCCAGTGGCATGCCCGTGGTAAACGACACGACATGCAGTCCATACGCCAGGTACAAGGCCAGAAACAGCAGGCCTTCGGCGCGGGTGATTCGGTAGCCTGAATAGAACATCGGCAAACACAGCACGCTGACCGCCAGCAGCACCGGCAAGTCGAAGTCCAGTGCGTTGGGCGATACCGACAGCGGCGTCGGCGCGACCAGGGCGGTGACGCCCAGCACGCCCAGCAGGTTGAACAGATTGCTGCCGATCACGTTGCCCACGGCGATGTCGCGCTGACCACGCAGGGCGGCGATCAGCGAGGTGGCCAGTTCCGGCAGCGACGTGCTGACGGCAATGATGGTCAAACCGATAATGCGTTCTGACAGGCCGAGGTCGGTCGCCACCTCAACCGCTGCGCTGAGCAACAGATGCCCGGCAAACACCAGCAACGCCAGCCCCGTGAGCATCAGCAACAGGCTGCTCAACCACGGCGCGCCGGATGCGTTGTTGCTGTCCGCCGGAGTGGTGTGCGGGCGCACCGAGTGCCGTGACTGATGCAGCAACAACCCGAGGTACAGCACCAGCGCAGCTAACAGAATCGTGCCGTCGAGCGGTGTCAGTCGTTCATTCCAGGCAAGAGCGAACACCAGCAGGCTGGCGCCGATCATCACCGGGATATCCAGGCGCACCAATTGCCGGGAGACCCGCAACGGGATGATCAGCGCCGAGAGTCCGAGGGTGACCAGGATGTTGAAAATGTTGCTGCCAATCACGCTACCGACGGCGATGTCGGTGTTTTGCATCAGTGTCGCTTGCAGGCTGATCGCCATTTGCGGCGCGCTGCTGCCCAGGGCTACGACGCTCAGGCCGATGATCAGCGGTCGCACCTTCAAGCGTGCGGCCAGGCGCACGGCGGCGCGGACCAGTAACTCGGCGCCGGCGATCAGCAGGACCAGGCCACCGAACAGTTGCAGCACGCTGAGCAGTGGTAAATCGGCAAGTCCGAAAATGGCCTGGGCTCCGTCTGTCAGTTGTCGAGGGATTGCACGCGAACCCGCGCGGTGCCACTGCCCATCATGCCCAACCGCTGGGCCGCTTCACGAGACAGATCGATCAGGCGCCCACGGGTGTGTGGCCCGCGATCGTTGATCCGCACGACACAGGATTTATCGTTATTGAGGTTGGTGACCTTCACCCGGGTACCAAAGGGTAATTGGCGATGGGCAGCGGTCAGGGAATTGGCGTTGAAACGCTCGCCACTGGCGGTGCGTTTACCCTGGTGTTTGGCGCCGTAGTACGAGGCCACGCCGGTCTTGTCGTAGCCGTGTGGATCGATGACATCCGTGCTGGCGCAACCGGCCAGCAGAGAGAGCAGGGCGCACGCGCCAAGTAGACGTTTCATTGAAAGAGCTCCCCAAATAAATGTGGGAGCGAGCCTGTTGTGGCGAGCGGGCTTGCCCGCGCTGGGTTGCGAAGCAGCCCCAAAACCTGGATTCCGGTTGTATCTGATAAACCGTGCCACCAAGTTTTGGGACTGCTGTGCAGTCCAACGGGGGCAAGCCCCCTCGCCACAACAAGCCCGCTCCCACAGGGAATTGAGCCAGTAGTCAGAGCTGGCTCCATTCCGGTCAGCCCTCGAGCTTGCTTTTCAGCAGTTCGTTGACCTGTTGCGGGTTGGCTTTGCCTTTGGAGGCTTTCATCGCCTGGCCGACGAAGAAGCCGAACATCTTGCCGCGTTTGGCTTCGTCTGCCGCGCGGTACTGTTCAACCTGTTCGGCATTGGCTGCGAGCATTTCATCGAGTACGGCCGAGATTGCGCCGCTGTCGGTGACCTGCTTCAAGCCGCGCTTGTCGATGATCTCGTCGGCGCTGCCTTCGCCGTTGGCCATGGCTTCGAACACGGTCTTGGCGATTTTGCCGGAGATGGTGTTGTCCTTGATGCGCAACAGCATCCCGCCCAACTGCTCGGCCGAGACCGGTGCTTCGTCGATTTCCAGGCCTTGCTTGTTCAGCAGGCTGCCCAGTTCGACCATGACCCAGTTGGCTGCCAGTTTGGCGTCACCGGCGATACTCACGACTTTTTCGAAGTAGTCCGCTTGCTCGCGGCTCGAGGCCAATACGCTGGCATCGTAGACCGACAGGCCGAACTGCTCCTGGAAGCGCTCGCGTTTTTGCGGTGGCAGTTCCGGCAGGGTGGCGCGGATGTCATTGAGGAACGAGTCCTCGATGACCACCGGCAACAGGTCCGGATCGGGGAAGTAACGGTAGTCGTTGGCTTCCTCTTTGCTGCGCATGGCGCGGGTTTCGTCTTTGTTCGGGTCGTACAGGCGCGTCTGCTGGATCACCTTGCCGCCGTCTTCGATCAGTTCGATCTGGCGACGCACTTCGGTGTTGATCGCCTTCTCGATGAAACGGAACGAGTTGACGTTCTTGATCTCGCAACGGGTACCGAACTCGACCTGGCCTTTTGGACGGATCGACACGTTACAGTCGCAACGCAGCGAACCTTCGGCCATGTTGCCGTCGCAGATGCCCAGATAACGCACCAGCGCGTGGATCGCCTTGACGTAGGCCACGGCTTCCTTGGCGCTGCGCATGTCCGGCTCGGAAACGATCTCCAGCAACGGCGTGCCGGCACGGTTCAGGTCGATGCCGGTGGCGCCGTTGAATTCTTCATGCAGGCTTTTACCGGCGTCTTCTTCCAGGTGCGCGCGGGTGATGCCGACGCGTTTGACCGTGCCGTCTTCCAGCGGGATGTCCAGGTGGCCCTTGCCGACGATCGGCAATTCCATCTGGCTGATCTGGTAGCCCTTCGGCAGGTCCGGATAGAAGTAGTTCTTGCGGGCGAACACGTTGTGCTGGCCGATTTCGGCGTCAATCGCCAGGCCGAACATCACCGCCATGCGCACCGCTTCCTGGTTCAGCACCGGCAGTACGCCGGGCATGCCCAGGTCTACCAGGCTGGCCTGGGTATTGGGCTCAGAGCCAAACGTGGTGGCGCTACCGGAGAATATCTTCGATTGGGTGGCGAGCTGGGTATGAATCTCCAGCCCGATCACGACTTCCCATTGCATGTGTTTCTCCTCAGAAGCCTGTCGGGGTGCGGGTGTGCCAGTCAGTGTTGAGCTGATACTGGTGGGCGACGTTCAACAGACGGCCTTCCTGGAAATACGGGGCGAGCAATTGCACGCCAACCGGCAGACCATCGACGAAACCGGCTGGCATCGACAGGCCCGGCAGGCCCGCGAGGTTGGCGGTGATGGTGTAGACGTCTTCCAGGTACGCAGCGACCGGGTCGCTGTTCTTGGCGCCGAGTTTCCAGGCCGGGTTCGGCGTGGTTGGGCCGAGGATGATGTCGACTTCATTAAAAGCTGCCATGAAATCGTTTTTCACCAGGCGGCGGATTTTTTGCGCCTTCAGGTAGTAGGCATCGTAGTAACCGGCCGACAGCGCGTAGGCACCGACCATGATCCGACGCTGCACTTCCGGGCCGAAACCTTCGCCGCGCGAACGCTTGTACAGGTCGGTCAGGTCTTTCGGGTTTTCGCAGCGATAGCCGAAACGCACGCCGTCGAAACGCGACAGGTTGGAGGAGGCTTCGGCCGGGGCGATCACGTAGTACGCAGGAATTGCGTGCTGCATGTTCGGCAGGCTGATTTCCTTGACCACCGCGCCGAGCTTTTCCAGCTCCTTGACGCTGTTGTGGATCAACTCGGCGATACGCGGGTCGAGACCTGCGCTGAAGTATTCCTTCGGCACGCCGATACGCAGGCCTTGCAGCGAACCGTTGAGGCCAGCGCTGTAATCCGGCACGGGTTCGTCGATGCTGGTGGAGTCTTTCGGGTCGAAACCGGCCATCCCTTGCAGCAGGATCGCGCAGTCTTCAGCGGTGCGCGCCAATGGGCCACCCTGATCGAGGCTGGACGCGTAAGCGATCATGCCCCAGCGTGAAACACGACCGTACGTCGGTTTCAGACCGGTGAGGTTGGTGAAGGCGGCCGGCTGTCGGATAGAACCGCCGGTGTCGGTGGCCGTTGCGGCTGGCAACAGGCGAGCGGCAACGGCCGCCGCCGAACCGCCGGACGAACCGCCGGGTACGTGCTCCAGGTTCCACGGGTTTTTCACCGCGCCGTAGTAGCTCGACTCGTTGGCCGAACCCATGGCGAATTCGTCCATGTTGGTCTTGCCCAGGGTCACGGCCCCGGCAGCGGCCAGCTTGGCGACCACGGTGGCGTCATACGGCGCCTTGAAGTTGTCGAGCATCTTCGAGCCGCAGCTGGTGCGGATGCCCTGGGTGCAGAACAGGTCTTTATGAGCGATCGGCGCACCGAGCAGGGCGCCGCTCTCACCATTGGCCCGGCGTACGTCCGCGGCTTTCGCCTGCGAGAGTGCGAGGTCTTCGGTGAGGCTGATGAAGCTGTTGAGCTGAGGGTCGAGCTGGGCGATACGCGCCAGCAGCACTTTGGTCAGCTCTTCGGAAGAAAACTTTTTATCGGCGAGTCCGCGGGCGATCTCGGCCAGAGTCAATTGATGCATTGCAGGCTCTTTCCCTTTAGTCGATGACTTTCGGAACCAGATACAGGCCGTTTTCGACCGCTGGTGCGATGGACTGATAGGCCTCGCGGTGATTGGACTCGGTCACGACGTCTGCGCGCAGGCGCTGACTGGCTTCCAGCGGGTGGGCCAGAGGCTCGATACCGTCGGTATTGACAGCCTGCATTTCGTCGACCAGCCCGAGAATGCTGTTCAGGGCCGAAGTGATGTGTGGAAGATCGGCATCATTAAGGCCAAGGCAGGCCAGATGAGCGATTTTTTCCACGTCGGAGCGTTCAAGCGCCATGGGATTCTCCAGTGGAAAACAGAACGGACGCTGTCCGTGTGTTAGATTGTCGGAACACTACCGCATTTCTACGGTCATAAGGCCGCGATTGTGGGGGTTGGTGCACAGAAAAGCGGCCAATTTAACATATTGGCGCCTTGCCCAAAATCCCTGTCGTTGTTAGAGTTTGCCGCACTTTTTTACCCACGCGTTGCCTAGGGTCCCTTTCCCATGTTCAAGAAACTGCGTGGCATGTTTTCCAGCGATCTTTCCATTGACCTGGGCACTGCCAACACCCTTATTTACGTGCGCGAGCGCGGTATCGTCCTGAATGAACCATCGGTTGTGGCCATTCGGACCCACGGTAATCAGAAAAGTGTCGTTGCTGTCGGCACCGAGGCCAAGCGCATGCTCGGCCGTACACCGGGCAACATTGCTGCCATTCGTCCGATGAAGGACGGCGTTATTGCCGACTTCAGCGTCTGCGAAAAGATGCTGCAGTATTTTATCAACAAGGTTCACGAAAACAGCTTTTTGCAACCTAGCCCTCGTGTGCTGATCTGCGTTCCATGCAAATCCACTCAGGTCGAGCGTCGTGCCATCCGTGAATCGGCGCTGGGTGCCGGTGCTCGTGAAGTGTTCCTGATCGAAGAGCCAATGGCTGCTGCGATCGGTGCCGGCCTGCCGGTTGAAGAAGCGCGCGGTTCGATGGTCGTCGATATCGGTGGTGGTACCACTGAAATCGCACTGATCTCCCTGAACGGTGTGGTTTACGCCGAATCCGTACGGGTTGGCGGCGACCGCTTCGACGAAGCGATCATCACTTACGTGCGTCGCAACTACGGCAGCCTGATCGGCGAGTCCACCGCCGAGCGCATCAAACAGGAAATCGGCACGGCCTACCCGGGCGGTGAAGTTCGCGAAGTCGACGTTCGCGGCCGTAACCTGGCTGAAGGCGTTCCACGCGCATTCACCCTGAACTCCAATGAAGTGCTGGAAGCTCTGCAAGAGTCCCTGGCAACCATCGTTCAGGCCGTGAAAAGCGCACTGGAGCAATCGCCGCCGGAACTGGCGTCGGATATCGCCGAGCGTGGCCTGGTACTGACCGGTGGTGGCGCCTTGCTGCGTGACCTCGACAAGTTGCTGGCCCAGGAAACCGGTCTGCCGGTAATCGTCGCCGAAGACCCGCTGACCTGCGTTGCTCGCGGCGGTGGCCGTGCATTGGAAATGATGGATAAACACACCATGGACCTGCTCTCCAGCGAATAATTTCGCCGGAGGCTTCTATGCTGTTTCGCGCGCAGGCAGCACTTTGCAGTGCTGCCTGTTGGCGTTTATCTTCTGTCAGTCTGCATCCAGGCCGGTTTGATGGCGTATGAGTAAAGAGAACATTTGCCTGGGAGGAGCGGCTTATTAAACCGCTTTTCGCCAAAGGCCCCTCAATGGGCGTGCGCTTTCTGGTGCTGGCCGTGCTATCGGTCGCGCTGATGGTGGTCGATGCCCGCTTTGAAGTGCTCAAGCCTGCGCGCAGTCAGATGTCGCTGGTCTTGATGGACGCCTATTGGATCACCGACCTGCCGGAGCGGTTGTGGCAGGGTGTGAGCAGTCAATTTGGCAGCCGTACCGAACTGGTCGCCGAAAACGAAAAGCTCAAGACTGAAAACCTGCTGCTGCAGGGGCGCATGCAAAAGCTTGCGGCCTTGACCGAGCAGAACGTTCGGCTGCGCGAGTTGCTCAATTCGTCGGCACTGGTCAACGAGAAGGTCGAAGTGGCCGAGTTGATCGGCGTCGATCCCAACCCCTTCACTCATCGCATCATCATCAACAAGGGTGAGCGCGACGGCGTGGTGCTCGGCCAACCGGTGCTCGATGCCCGTGGGCTGATGGGGCAGGTGGTCGAGCTGATGCCTTACACCTCGCGGGTGTTGTTGCTGACTGACACCACCCACAGTATTCCCGTGCAAGTGAACCGTAACGGTTTGCGGGCGATTGCCAGCGGCACCGGCAACCCGGAACGCCTGGAATTGCGTCACGTGGCGGACACGGCTGACATTAAAGAAGGCGACTTGCTGGTGAGTTCCGGTCTTGGCCAGCGTTTCCCGGCCGGTTACCCGGTGGCGACTGTCAAGGAAGTGATCCACGATTCCGGCCAGCCGTTCGCCATCGTGCGTGCGGTACCGACCGCAGCGCTCAACCGCAGTCGTTACATGTTGCTGGTGTTCAGCGATAGCCGCACCCCGGAAGAGCGTGCCAACGAAGCTGCTCAGGCCCAGGACGCAGATCAGCATCCTGGCGGTGCTGCATTTGTGCCAGCCACCGTGCCAAAACCTGCTGCCGCAGTTGCCCCGGCGCCAGCCGCCACTGCAGTTGCTCCAGCAACCGCAACACCCGCGGCGGCCAAGCCTGCGAGCAAACCTTCGACCCCGGCCAAGCCTGCTGCGCATTCCGCAGCAGTCAAACCGGCAGCGGTCGCCAAGCCGGCGGCGGCCAAACCGCCTGCCGCGGCGCCTGAAGCCACCACTCAGGGTAGAGAATAATGGCCAGTACCCGCTCCCGTAATGGCTGGATGATCTGGCTGACGTTTGTCATCGGCTTGTTGCTCAGTATCGTACCGTTCCCGCACGTCGAGATTTTGCGTCCGATGTTCCTCGCGCTACCGTTGGCGTATTGGGCATTGGAAGTGCCGCAGAAAGTCGGGATGCTCACGGCCTGGTGTCTGGGCATGGCGCAAGACGTGCTGTTCGGCACCTTGCTGGGACACAACGCACTGATTCTGACCCTGATCACCTTTTTGATCCTGACGCTGCGACCGCGTTTGCGGATGTTTCCGATGTGGCAGCAAAGCCTGGTGATCCTGGTGATCCTGGGACTCGCACAACTGCTGCAATTGTGGCTCAGCGCCTTGACCGGTAACCGTCAGACGCTGGCCGTGCTTTTGCCTGCACTGATCAGCGCCTTGCTCTGGCCCTGGGTCAGTTTTGGATTGCGTGGGTTAAGCCGCCGCTACAAAATCAATTAATTCGGTCAGGCATTAGCCCGCACCTCGACAGGGAGATGTCTTGATGAATCCGCTATTCCTCGCCTCAGGCTCGCCGCGTCGGCGTGAACTGCTCACGCAGATCGGCGTGCCGTTCACCGCCATCAGCGCGGACATCGATGAAACCCCTCTGACTAACGAGTCCCCGGCGGCCTATGTCGAGCGTCTGGCGCGCGCCAAGGCCCAGGCCGGTCATGCGTTGTTGGCGCTCAACCAGCCGGGTGCGCCCGTTTGTGTGTTGGGTGCCGATACGGCTGTGGTGCTCGATGGGCAGATACTTGGCAAACCGCTCGACGAGGCCGAAGGGCTGAGTATGTTGATGAACCTGTCGGGGCGTGAACATGAGGTGCTGACCGCCATCGCCGTGCTTGATGGCCAGTATTGCGAATCACGCGTGGTGCGCAGCCTGGTGCGTTTTCGCTTCATCAGTCATAAAGAGGCAGCGGCCTACTGGGCCAGCGGCGAGCCACAGGACAAGGCTGGCGGCTATGGCATTCAGGGCCTTGGTGCAGTGTTTGTCGCGGCACTCAACGGCAGTTATTCCGCCGTGGTTGGCCTGCCGCTGTGCGAAACCGCGGAACTGCTCGGCCATTTCGGCATACCCTGTTGGCAAAACCTTGTCGCGCGCCAAGCGCCGTACTGATTTGATGCGGCCATAATCGTGAATATGCCTGAACGAGACCCTGCCATGAGTGAAGAGATTCTGATCAACATCACGCCGATGGAGTCGCGCGTGGCGGTGGTCGAAAACGGTGTCCTGCAAGAGGTTCATGTCGAGCGCACCCAGCGTCGCGGGATTGTCGGCAACATTTATAAAGGTAAGGTCGTTCGCGTTCTGCCAGGCATGCAGGCGGCATTCGTCGATATCGGTCTGGACCGGGCAGCCTTTATCCACGCCTCGGAAATCTCCCTGCGTGAAGGCCCGGCGGTGGAAAGCATCAGCGCGCTGGTGCATGAAGGCCAGAGCCTGGTGGTGCAGGTCACCAAGGATCCGATCGGCTCCAAGGGCGCGCGCCTGACGACCCAATTGTCGATTCCCTCGCGCTATCTGGTGTACATGCCGCGCACGGCTCATGTCGGTATTTCGCTGAAAATCGAGGATGAAACCGAGCGCGAGCGCCTCAAGCAAGTGGTCACCGATTGTGTCGCGAAGGAAGGCATCAAGGAGGCCGGCGGTTTTATTCTGCGCACCGCGGCTGAAGGCGCCGGTGCGGATGAGATCCTGATGGACATTCGCTACCTGCGCCGCCTCTGGGATCAAATTGGCACGCAGATCAAGACAGTCAGCGCGCCGAACGTAATCTACGAAGACCTCGGCCTGGCCCTGCGGACCTTGCGCGATCTGGTCAGCCCGAAGATCGAGAAAATTCGTATCGACTCGCGGGAAACCTTCCAGAAAACCACGCAGTTCGTTGCCGAGCTGATGCCGGAGATCGCCGACCGCCTGGAGCATTACCCGGGCGAGCGACCGATTTTCGATCTGTATGGTGTCGAGGATGAAATTCAAAAGGCCCTTGAGCGCAAAGTGCCGCTCAAGTCCGGCGGCTATCTGGTGGTCGACCCGGCAGAAGCCATGAGCACCATCGATGTGAACACCGGCGCTTTCGTCGGGCACCGCAATCTTGAAGAAACCATCTTCAAAACCAATCTGGAAGCGGCCACCGCGATTGCCCGGCAACTGCGCCTGCGCAATCTGGGCGGGATCATCATCATCGACTTCATCGACATGGAAGATGAGGAACATCAGCGCCAGGTGCTGCGTACGCTTGAGAAACAGCTGGAGCGCGATCACGCCAAGACCAACATCATCGGCATCACCGAGTTGGGCCTGGTGCAGATGACGCGCAAGCGTACGCGCGAAAGTCTTGAGCAAGTGCTCTGCGAACCGTGCAGCAGTTGCCAGGGCCGTGGCAAGCTCAAGACCCCGGAAACCGTGTGTTATGAAATCTTCCGGGAGATCCTGCGTGAAGCTCGCGCCTATCAGGCTGAAGGCTATCGTGTACTGGCTAACCAGAAAGTGGTTGATCGGTTGCTTGACGAAGAGTCGGGTAATGTCGCGGAACTTGAAGGTTTTATCGGGCGAACCATTCGTTTTCAGGTAGAAACCATGTACTCCCAGGAACAATACGACGTGGTGCTGCTCTGATCCGCTGTGTTTCATTACTAACGGCCGGCCTCAGCTTGCTGCACGATTTCGCCATGGGAGCCAACTGACATGGATCGTCTGATCCGCATCTTGACCACATTGACCCGCTGGGGGCTGGGGCTTTGCGCATTATTGCTGGTGCTGGCGGCGCTTTACAGCAGCCTCGGTCGTGAGTTCATTCCGTTGGTGGCCGAGTATCGCGCGGATGTCGAAGCCAAGGCTCGAGAAGCGCTGGGCATGCCGTTGCACATCGGCCGCCTGGAAGGCCGCTGGAGTGGCATGGCGCCAATTTTGCTGGCACATGACGTGGTGGTCGGCGAGGGTGCCAATGCCTTGCACCTGGATCAGGTGCGGGTGGTGCCGAATGTCTGGGCCAGCTTGCTGGCGCGTGCGGTGCGGATCGGACACCTGGAACTCAACGGCCTGAAGATCAGCCTCAAGCAGGGCCCGCAGGGGCAATGGGCGCTCGAAGGCTTGCCGGTGCAGGAGAATCAGCCGCTGGACCCCGAGCAACTGCTCAACCGCATGCAGATGGTGGAGCAATTGTCGGTGCTCGACAGCCAGATCACCTTGCTGCCGATCGACCACGTGCCGCTGACCCTGACCTATGTCGGCCTGAATCTTAAAACCGGTATCAGCCAGCAGCGCCTCGATGCCCGGTTGACCTTGCCTGACGGCCAGCCGCTGGCCATGAGCCTGAGCAGCCGGACTCAAGCCAGTCAGTGGAAAGAGTCTGAAATCGATGCCTACCTGAGCTTGCCGCAGAGTGATTGGTCGAAATGGTTGCCTGAGAGCCTGACCGGGAAATGGAATTTTTCCGAGATCAAGGCCGGTGGCGAGCTTTGGGTTAACTGGAGCAAGGGAGCCCTGCAGCGTGCTGCGATTCGTCTCAATGCACCGCAACTCAACGGTGCCTACGCCGAACGCAAGTCGATCCAGATCAACAATCTGGCGCTCAACGGGTATTTCCAGCGCAATACCGAAGGTTTCCAGGTGTCGTTCGATTCCCTGGCCATGACCCTGGAGGACATCCGCTGGGAAACCCGTCTGCAACTTCAGCAGACCGCGACCACTGAAACGACCTCCGAGCTCTGGCACCTGCAAGCCGACCGCTTCGACCTCACCCCGATCACTCCGTTACTGAATGCCCTGGGACCACTGCCCAAGGACTTTGCCACGGTGGTCGAGCGGCTGAAGGTCACCGGTGCGTTGCGCAACGTGCTGATCGATGTCCGGCCCGAGGCGACCGATGACAGCAAATTCAGTTTTGCCGCCAATCTGGAGCGTGTCGGGTTTGATGCTTATCACGGTGCTCCGGCGGCGCGTAACGTTTCCGGGAGTATCAGCGGTGACCTCGGCAAGGGTGAGCTGCGCATGGACAGCAAGGATTTTTCCCTGCACCTGGACCCGATCTTTGCCAAGCCATGGCAGTACATCCAGGCGAATGCCCGGCTGACCTGGAAACTCGATCAACAAGGTTTCACCCTGATTGCGCCGTACCTGAAGGTGCTGGGCGAAGAGGGCAAGATTGCCGGCGATTTCCTGATTCGCCTGCATTTCGATCACACCCAGGAAGACTACATGGACCTGCGGGTCGGTCTGCTGGAAGGTGATGGACGCTACACCGCCAAGTACTTGCCCACGGTCTTGAGCCCCGCGCTGGATGAATGGTTGCGCACGGCGATTCTCAAAGGCGCGGTGGATGAAGGTTTCTTCCAGTATCAGGGTTCGCTGAACCACGATGCGGTCGCCGCGGCGCGCAGCATCAGCCTGTTTTTCAAAGTGCACGACGCCGAGCTGGCCTTCCAGCCGGGTTGGCCGCATGTCGGCAAGGTCAGCGGCGATGTGTTCATCGAGGACAGTGGGGTGCGCATTCTGGCCAGCAAGGGCCAGTTGCTCGACACTCAGGTTCACGATATTTACGTCAACATCCCCCATGCGCCTGCCGGGCAGAACCCGCACCTGTTCCTCGATGGCACTTTCGACGGTGGTCTGGGCGATGGCCTGAAGATTCTTCAGGACGCACCGATCGGTACCGGTTCGACCTTCGCCGGTTGGCAGGGCGAGGGTGAATTGCAGGGCAACCTGAAACTGGATATCCCCTTGGCCAAGGGCGAAGAGCCGAAGATTGTGGTCGACTTCAAAACCGCCAAGTCGCGTCTGAAATTGACTGATCCTGTGCTGGAGCTGACGCAGCTCAAAGGTGATTTCCGTTTTGACAGTGCCAAGGGGCTCAGTGGCCAGAACATTACGGCACAGGCCTTTGAACGACCGATCAGTGCACAGATCTATGCCGATGGCAGCCCTGGCAAGTTCAACACCCGGGTCACTGCCAGCGGCCAGGTGGCGGTGAAAAAACTCACCGATTGGCTGAATGTCACTCAGCCGTTGCCGGTTTCCGGGACGATCCCTTATCAGTTGCAGCTCAACCTCGACGGCCCCGACAGCCGATTGATGGTCAGTTCCAGCCTCAAGGGCGTAGTCGTCGACTTGCCGGCACCGTTCGGCATGCCCGCCGCGCAAGGCCGCGACACGGTGTTCCGCATGACCCTGCAAGGGCCGGAACGGCGTTACTGGCTCGACTATGGTGATCTGGCGGACTTCACTTACGCAGCGCCCAGCGGCAATTTTGCCGATGGCCGTGGCGAGTTGTTCCTGGGTAACGGCAACGCACTGTTGCCGGGCGATAAAGGCCTGCGTATACGGGGCGTGCTGTCGGAGCTGGATGTCGAACCGTGGAAAGCCCTGATTGATCGGTACGCCGGGCAGGATCCGGGTGGCAACGCCAAGCAATTGCTCAGTGGCGCAGACTTCAAGGTCGACAAGCTCACGGGGTTTGGTACCACGCTGGATCAGGCCCGCCTGCAACTGGATCGCAAACCGACAGCCTGGGCATTGCAACTCGATAGCCAGCAGGCCAAAGGCACTGTCGGGATTCCCGATGCCAAGTCCGCGCCGATTGCGATCAACCTGCAATATGTGCGTTTGCCGGCGCCTGATCCGAAAGTGCAGGCCGACGAGAATGCACCGGACCCGCTGGCGTCGGTCGACCCAACGAAAATTCCTGCACTGGATATCAGTATTGACCAGTTGTTTCAGGGCCCGGACCTGGTAGGTGCCTGGTCGTTGAAGGTCCGCCCGATCGTCAAGGGCATTGCCTTCAACAGCATGAATCTGGGCCTCAAAGGCATACAGTTGCAGGGCGCAGGTGGCTGGGAAGGTGTGCCGGGATCCACCAGCAGTTGGTACAAGGGACGCATTGAGGGCAAGAACCTCGGTGACGTGCTCAAGGGCTGGGGGTTCGCACCGACAGTGACCAGCGAAGAGTTCCATATGGACATCGACGGCCGTTGGCCTGGCTCGCCGGCCTGGGTCGGACCCAAGCGTTACTCCGGTAGCCTGGATGCGACGCTGCGCAAAGGTCAGTTCGTCGAAGTCGAAGGTGGCGCGCAGGCGTTGCGGGTGTTTGGCCTGCTCAACTTCAACTCGATCGGCCGTCGCTTGCGCCTGGACTTCTCCGACCTGTTCGGTAAAGGCCTGAGTTATGACCGGGTCAAGGGCCTGCTGGTGGCCAGCAACGGTGTTTACGTCACTCGGGAGCCGATCATCATGACTGGCCCGTCGAGTAACCTGGAACTCAACGGTACGCTGGACCTGGTGGGTGACAGGGTCGATGCGAACCTGTTGGTGACCTTGCCATTGACCAACAACCTGCCGATTGCTGCGCTGATCGTCGGTGCGCCTGCGGTAGGCGGTGCACTGTTTCTGATCGACAAATTGATCGGTGATCGCGTAGCGCGCTTTGCCAGCGTCAAATACACCATTAAAGGCCCGTGGAAAGAGCCGAAAATCTCTTACGACAAACCTTTTTGAGGTCTTTTTTGAAAAGCCACGGTTCGTCCTATGGAGTAGCATGGCCGCATACCTGATACGGAGTGCACCATGTCTCTTGCGGTGATTCAAATGGTCAGCCAGAGCGATGTGCCGGCCAACCTGATCCAGGCTCGGCATCTGCTCGAGCAAGCTGCAGCGGGTGGTGCGCGACTGGCGGTGTTGCCGGAAAACTTTGCGGCCATGGGCCGTCGCGACATCGCCGACATCGGTCGCGCCGAAGCCTTGGGCGAAGGCCCGATCCTGCCCTGGTTGAAACAGACCGCTCGCGACCTCAAGTTATGGATAGTGGCCGGCACCTTGCCGTTGCCGCCGGTGGATCAACCGCTGGCGAAGTCCAATGCCTGCTCGTTACTGATCGATGAGCACGGTGACACGGTGGCGCGCTACGACAAGCTGCACTTGTTCGATGTCGATGTGGCGGACAATCGCGGACGCTACCGTGAATCCGATGACTATGCTCATGGCAGTAAGGTGGTGGTTGCCGATACGCCGGTCGGTCGGGTTGGCCTGACGGTTTGCTACGACTTGCGCTTTCCGGAGCTGTACAGCGAATTGCGCGCCGCCGGGGCAGAACTGATTACTGCACCGTCAGCGTTTACGGCAGTGACGGGCGCGGCCCATTGGGATGTGTTGATTCGCGCGCGGGCCATCGAAACCCAGTGTTACGTATTGGCCGCTGCCCAGGGTGGAACTCATCCGGGACCGCGTGAAACCTTTGGCCATGCAGCGATTGTTGACCCGTGGGGGCGCGTGCTGGCGGAACAGGATCAAGGCGAGGCCGTGCTGCTGGCCGAACGCGATAGCAGCGAACAGGCGTCCATCCGGGCGCGGATGCCGGTGTCCAGTCACCGGCGCTTTTTCTCGCAGGGCGCACAGCGACCTGCTTCAGAACGTGGAATTAAGGCGTAAACCTATGAGCGAGTTGTTGTCCTCAGTCAGTGAACATCTGTTAGCGCCTGGCGGCGTGACGATCGAGAACCTGCAAAGCGTGTTGGGTGACCTGGCCGGCCCGGGCATCGATGCGGCCGACCTGTATTTCCAAGGACAGATCTCCGAGTCCTGGGCGCTTGAAGACGGTATCGTCAAGGAAGGCAGCTTCAACCTCGATCAGGGTGTCGGCGTGCGTGCGCAATCGGGTGAAAAAACCGGTTTTGCCTACAGCAATGCGATCACCCTGGAAGCCCTGGGTCTGGCTGCCCGTGCTGCGCGTTCGATCTCCCGTGCCGGGCAAAACGGTACGGTTCAGGCGTTCAGTACCCAGGACGTTGCCCGTTTGTACGGCCCTGATAACCCGTTGGAAGTGATGACCCGCGCCGAGAAAGTCGAGCTGCTCAAGCGTATCGACGTGGCCACTCGCGCGCTCGATCCGCGTATCCAGCAAGTCACCGTGAGTATGGCCGGGGTCTGGGAGCGGATTCTGGTGGCCTCCACCGACGGTGGTCTGGCGGCGGATATACGACCGCTGGTGCGCTTCAATGTCAGTGTGATCGTCGAGCAGAACGGTCGTCGCGAACGCGGTGGTCATGGCGGCGGCGGGCGTACCGATTACCGCTATTTCCTCGCTGAAGACCGTGCCATGAGTTATGCCCGTGAGGCATTGCGCCAGGCGCTGGTGAATCTCGAAGCCATTCCGGCGCCGGCCGGTACCTTGCCGGTGGTTCTGGGGTCGGGCTGGTCCGGCGTGTTGCTGCACGAAGCGGTCGGTCATGGTCTGGAAGGTGACTTCAACCGCAAAGGCAGTTCGGCCTACAGCGGCCGCATGGGTGAAATGGTTGCCTCCAAACTCTGCACCATCGTCGATGACGGCACACTGGCCGGTCGCCGTGGATCGCTGAGTATCGATGACGAAGGCACCCCGACCGAGTGCACCACGCTGATCGAAAACGGCGTGCTCAAGGGCTACATGCAGGACAAACTCAATGCTCGCCTGATGGGCTTGGCGCGCACGGGTAACGGTCGTCGCGAGTCTTATGCGCACCTGCCAATGCCGCGTATGACCAACACGTACATGCTGGGTGGCGAAAGCGATCCGGCAGAAATCATCGCTTCGGTGAAGAAGGGCATCTACTGCGCCAACCTGGGCGGTGGTCAGGTCGACATCACCAGCGGCAAGTTCGTGTTCTCCACCAGCGAGGCGTACCTGATCGAGGACGGCAAGATTACTGCGCCGGTCAAAGGCGCAACATTGATCGGTAACGGTCCGGAAGCCATGAGCCGGGTGTCGATGGTCGGTAACGATCTGGCGCTGGACAGCGGGGTAGGGACGTGCGGCAAGGATGGTCAGTCGGTGCCGGTGGGTGTCGGCCAGCCAACCTTGAAAATTGACGCGATTACCGTGGGTGGCACGGGCGCGTAAGGGATGGAGCCTGGGGTGCGCGGCATGGCCGAACACCCCGGTCGAAGACTAACGCAAACCGCGTTGAGTCTCGTCCAGCTCACGGATGTACTTGAAGATTTTTCGGCTGGAGGCAGGAGGCTTGCTTTGGGCGAGCTCGTGCTGGGCCTGACGGATCATGGAGCGCAGTTGCTGGCGATCCGCGTCCGGGTAGTCGACGACGAACTTTTCCAGTACGGCATCGTCGCCAGCGATCAAGCGATCGCGCCAGCGTTCCAGACCGTGGAAACGTTCGTTGTACTGGCGAGTGGAGGCATCGAGTTGGTCAAGCAGCACCAAAATGGCGCTGGTGTCCTGATCGCGCATCAGCTTGCCGATGAACTGCAGGTGCCGTTTACGCGCGATATTCGCGGTGTGCTTGGGCGCATCGGCCAGGGCCCGGCGCAAAGCGTCGGTCAACGGCAGTTTTGCCAGCAAGTCAGGCTTGAGTGTTGTAAGGCGCTCGCCAAGGTCAACCAGAGCATGCAGCTCGCGTTTGACCTGGGATTTGCTTTTTTCTCCCCCGTCGAGGGAGTCGTCGTAAGAATCAACCATGGTGGCAGTCCGCAAAGAAACGCCGCCATGATAACCAGTCGGGGGCCGCTTGTCCGGCCCGGTCGCTCGATGACCTTAACCGAAAGCAGAATTTGAGTGGAGAACAGCATGAGTGCAGTTGAAAGCGTCGGCCCACAAGCGTTGCCGGCACTGCAAGAGCAAGTCGAGCAGATCATCGCCGAAGCCAGGCGCCAGGGCGCCAGCGCCTGCGAAGTGGCTGTGTCTCTGGAGCAAGGCCTGTCGACCACGGTGCGTCAGCGGGAGGTTGAAACCGTTGAGTTCAACCGTGACCAGGGTTTTGGCATTACCTTGTATGTTGGCCAGCGCAAAGGCTCGGCCAGCACCTCGGCCAGTGGCCCCGAGGCCATTCGCGAAACCGTCGCCGCGGCCTTGGCTATCGCCAAGCACACCTCCGAAGACGAACACTCGGGCCTGGCCGACGCCGCGCTGATGGCCAAGGACTTGCCGGACTTCGACCTGTTCCATGAATGGGACATCACCCCTGAGCAAGCGATCGAGCGGGCGCTGGCCTGTGAAGCGGCGGCATTCGCCACCGACAGCCGGATCAAGAACGCCGATGGCACCACCTTGAGCACTCACCAGGGCTGCCGCGTCTATGGCAACAGCCATGGCTTTATCGGTGGTTATGCGTCGACGCGTCACAGCCTGAGCTGCGTGATGATCGCCGAAGCTGACGGCCAGATGCAGCGCGACTATTGGTATGACGTCAATCGCCAGGGCAATCTGCTGGCCGATCCGCTGAGCATCGGTCAACGTGCGGCGCAGCGTGCAGCCAGCCGCTTGGGCGCACGCCCGGTACCGACCTGCGAAGTGCCGGTGCTGTTTTCCGCGGAACTGGCGGGTGGTTTGTTCGGCAGTTTCCTCGGCGCAATTTCGGGCGGCAATCTGTACCGAAAGTCGTCGTTCCTCGAAGGTGCACTGGGCCAGAAACTGTTCCCTGAATGGCTGACTATCGATGAGCGTCCGCATCTGATGCGCGCCTTGGGCAGTTCGGCATTCGATGGCGATGGTCTGGCGACGTACGCCAAACCGTTCGTCGAGAAGGGTGAGTTGGTGTCTTATGTGCTCGGTACGTATTCCGGACGCAAACTTGGCATGCCAAGCACCGCCAACGCCGGTGGCGTGCACAATCTGTTCGTTACCCATGGCGATGAGGACCAGGCGGCGTTGTTACGGCGCATGGGGCGTGGCTTGCTGGTGACTGAATTGATGGGACAGGGTTTGAACATGGTCACCGGTGACTACTCTCGCGGCGCGGCGGGTTTCTGGGTCGAGAACGGTGAAATCCAGTTCGCGGTCCAGGAAGTGACTATTGCCGGCAACATGCGCGATATGTTCAAGCAGATCATTGCCGTGGGTAATGACCTGGAACTGCGCAGCAACATTCGCACCGGTTCAGTGTTGATCGAGCGGATGACGGTAGCGGGCAGCTAAGCGCTACCGCGATACAAAAAAAGCGCGCCACCCAATGGGTGGCGCGCTTTTTTATTGCCTGAAGCAAAACCTGTGGTGAGGGGGCTTGCTCCCGTTGGGGTGCGGAGCGGCCCTAAAGCCAGCTGCCGCGAGTATTCAGGTGGAATGCGATTGTTGGATTACGACCGCTTCGCGATCGAGCGGGAGCAAGCTCCCTCGCCACATAAGCCCGCTCGTGTTTACTCGCCTTCGTCGAAGTAGTTGTTGATCAGCGCCACCAATGCGTCCATCGCTTCCTGCTCCTGCTCACCTTCAGTGCTCAGGTGGATCTTGGTGCCTTTGCCAGCCGCGAGCATCATCATGGCCATGATGCTTTTGCCGTCGACCATGGATTGCGGGGTGCGTCCGGCTCTGATCTGGCAGGGAAACTGACCCGCGACGCCAACGAATTTGGCGGAAGCACGGGCATGCAGACCCAGTTTGTTGATGATTTCAATTTCCAGAGCAGGCATCGCGGTGTGAATCCTTTAGCTAAGGTCGCGGTGGCGAACCTGGACGTTCTTCAGGGATTGTTGCAGGACCTGACCCAGGCGTTCGGTCAGGTAGACGGAGCGATGATGCCCGCCGGTGCAGCCAATGGCGATGGTGACGTAAGCGCGGTTACTGGCGGCAAAGCGCGGTAGCCATTTGAGCAGGTAAGTGGAGATGTCCTGGAACATCTCTTCGACATCCGGTTGAGCTGCCAGGTACTCGGCAACCGGCTGGTCCAGCCCGGACTGACCGCGCAGTTCCGGCTTCCAGTATGGGTTCGGCAAGCAACGTACGTCGAACACCAGATCGGCATCCACCGGCATGCCCCGCTTGAAGCCGAAGGATTCCACCAGAAACGCAGTGCCCGGCTCTGGCTGGTTCAAGAGGCGCAACTTGATGGTATCGCGCAACTGATACAGGTTCAGATTGGTGGTGTTGACCTTGAGGTCCGCCAGGTCGGCAATCGGCCCCAGCAGATTGGTTTCGTCATCGATGGCTTCGGCCAGCGAGCGGTTGGCGCTGCTCAGCGGGTGGCGGCGACGGGTTTCCGAGAAACGCTTGAGCAAGGTTTCTTCGTCGGCGTCCAGGTACAGCACATCGCATTGAATGTGCCGGCTGCGCACTTCTTCCAGGAGTTCCGGGAAGCGTGACAGGTGGCTCGGCAGGTTGCGCGCATCGATGGAAACCGCAACCAGCGGTTGCGCCAGTTCGGTGTGAATCAGTGCGCGCTCGGCCAGTTCCGGTAACAGGCCGGCCGGCAGGTTGTCGATGCAGTAGTAACCGTTGTCCTCCAGTACATCGAGGGCGGTACTTTTACCTGAGCCAGAACGGCCGCTGACGATGATCAAGCGCATGATTAGTGACCGTTCTGCTCGTCGAGGACAACCTGATACAGGGCTTCATTACTTTTTGCGCTGCGCAGGCGATCACGGACTTCTTTACGATCGAGCATGCTGGCGATCTGGCGCAGCAGTTCCAGGTGCGCATCGGTAGCGGCTTGCGGGACCAGCAGAACGAATAGCAGGTCGACCGGAGCGCCGTCGATGGCGTCGAAATCTATAGGAGCGTCCAGGTGCATCAAGGCACTGATGGGTGACTCGCAACCTTTGAGGCGGCAGTGGGGGATGGCGATGCCGTTGCCAAAACCGGTGGAGCCGAGTTTTTCACGGGCGACCAGACTCTCGAAGACATCCTGCATGGCCAGACCCGGCACTTCGCGGGCGATCAGGTTGGCAATTTGTTCGAGGGCTTTCTTTTTACTGCCGCCCGGCACGTTCACCAAAGAACGGCCGGGGGTCAGGATGTTTTCAAGTCGGATCATGGGTTGGGAGTGTTAACGACCGGTCGCGCCCTGGAGGAGGCTCTGGGTCTTTTCCTTATGCTTTTTGAGTTGTTTATCCAGCTTGTCGGTCAGGGCGTCGATCGCGGCATACATGTCGTTATGCTCAGCGTTGGCGACCACTTCTCCACCGGGGATATGCAGCGTGGCTTCGATTTTCTGCAGCAGCTTCTCGACGGTCAACGTGACCTGCACATTGGTGATCTTGTCGAAATGCCTTTCTAATCGGTCGAGCTTTTCGCCGATGTAGATGCGCAGGGGTTCGGTCACTTCCAGTTGGTGTCCACTGATGTTGACTTGCATACAGCTTCTCCTTCGTTGCCAGTGCATAAGGCGGCAGGCTGGCTTGCCTGCCACTAGAGCGTGTCCGAAAAGCTTTCGAACACACCCTGGAACGCTATGGCGTAGCCCGTCACATCAACCGCTTGCGTTCGCTCGAAGGCGCGATCCCCAGGGACTCGCGGTACTTGGCGACGGTGCGGCGGGCCACCTGAATGCCTTGTGCCTCCAGTAAACCAGCGATCTTGCTGTCACTCAACGGCTTTTTCTGATTTTCCGCTGCAACCAGTTTTTTGATGATTGCGCGGATCGCTGTGGACGAGCATTCGCCGCCTTCAGAGGTGCTGACATGGCTGGAGAAAAAGTATTTCAGTTCATAAATACCGCGTGGGGTATGCATGAATTTTTGCGTGGTCACCCGTGAAATCGTCGACTCGTGCATGCCGACCGCTTCAGCGATGTCATGCAGGACCAAAGGCTTCATGGCCTCATCGCCGTACTCAAGGAAGCCGCGCTGGTGCTCGACGATCTGGGTAGCGACTTTCATCAGGGTTTCGTTGCGGCTTTGCAGGCTCTTGATGAACCAGCGCGCTTCCTGCAACTGATTGCGCATGAAGGTATTGTCGGCGCTGGTGTCGGCGCGACGGACGAAGCCGGCGTATTGCGGGTTGACGCGCAGGCGCGGAACCGACTCCTGGTTCAGCTCCACCAGCCAGCGCTCGTTGTCTTTGCGCACGATGACGTCGGGAACGACGTACTCGGCTTCGCTGGACTCGATTTGCGAGCCTGGACGCGGATTCAGGCTTTGCACCAGTTCGATGACCTGGCGTAGCTCATCTTCCTTGAGCTTCATGCGGCGCATCAGTTGGCTGTAGTCGCGGCTGCCCAGCAGGTCGATGTAATCGATGACGAGGCGCTTGGCCTCGGCCAGCCAAGGGGTATTGGCAGGCAATTGGCGCAGTTGCAGCAACAGGCATTCGCTGAGGTTGCGTGCGCCGATACCGGCCGGCTCGAATTGCTGGATGCGATGCAGGACGGCTTCGATCTCGTCGAGCTCGATGTCCAGTTCCGGATCGAAGGCTTCGAGGATTTCCTCGAGGGTTTCGTCCAGGTAGCCCTGATTGTTGATGCAATCGATCAGGGTCACCGCGATCAGTCGATCGGTGTCGGACATCGGCGCCAGGTTCAATTGCCAGAGCAGATGACTCTGCAGGCTTTCGCCGGCGGAAGTGCGAGTGGTGAAGTCCCATTCGTCGTCATCGTTGCTCGGCAGGCTGCTGGCGCTGGTCTGGTAAACGTCTTCCCAGGCGGTGTCGACCGGCAGTTCGTTAGGGATGCGCTCATTCCAGTCGCCTTCCTCGAGGTTGTCTACCGTCGGCGCGGTTTCCTGGTAGGAGGGTTCCTGGATGTCGGTGTTGGGTTTCTGCTCGATATTGTCCGCCATCGGGTCGGCGTTATCGAAGTCGTCGCCTTCTTCCTGGCGTTCGAGCATTGGATTGGACTCCAGTGCCTCCTGGATTTCCTGTTGCAGGTCCAGGGTCGACAATTGGAGCAGGCGGATGGCCTGTTGCAGCTGCGGTGTCATCGTCAGCTGCTGGCCCATTCTCAAGACTAGCGATGGTTTCATGGCAGGGGCTTAACACCTTATTCGCCGGCGCACATGCGCCATCCACTACAGGGCGCCGGAGCGCCAAACATAAGCAAATTATATGCCTGAAACTGAAGTGTTTGCCTAGAGCGCTGTAACAATAAATACGTATAGTTTTATTGGGGCAAGCGCTCCGGCGACTGACCAGACACCTCAGTGCTTACAGGCGGAACTCATGGCCCAGATACACTTCCTTGACCAGGTCGTTGGCCAGGATGGTTTCGGCGTCGCCTTCGGCGATCAATTGACCGTCGTTGACGATGTAGGCGGTTTCGCAGATGTCCAGGGTTTCACGAACGTTGTGGTCCGTGATCAGCACGCCGATACCCTTGGCCTTGAGGTGATGAATGATCTGCTTGATGTCGCCCACCGAAATCGGGTCCACGCCGGCGAAAGGTTCGTCGAGCAGGATGAATTTCGGTGCCGTGGCCAGGGCGCGAGCGATTTCCACACGGCGACGTTCGCCACCGGAAAGGCTCATGCCGAGGTTGTCGCGGATATGGTTGATGTGGAATTCCTGCAACAGGCTTTCCAGCTCTTTGCGACGACCGGCCTTGTCGAGTTCCTTGCGGGTCTCGAGGATGGCCATGATGTTGTCGGCGACCGAGAGTTTGCGGAAGATCGACGCTTCTTGTGGCAGATAGCCGATACCCGCTCGTGCACGACCGTGCATTGGCTGGTGGCTGACGTCCAGGTCGTCGATCAGTACGCGACCCTGATCGGCCTGGACCAGGCCCACGATCATGTAGAAGCAGGTCGTCTTGCCGGCACCGTTCGGGCCAAGCAGGCCGACGATCTGGCCGCTGTCGATCGACAGGCTGACGTCACGCACGACCTGGCGGCTCTTGTAGCTCTTGGCCAGATGCTGGGCTTTCAGAGTTGCCATTACTGGGCCTTCTGCTCGTCGGTTTTCTTTTTCGGCTGGATCACCATATCGACCCGTGGGCGCGGCGCGGTGACCGAGGCACCGGTAGCGCGGCCTGCGTTAGCAACCTGCTTAACGGTGTCGTAGACGATTTTCTCGCCTTCGGTGGTGTTGCCTTCGTTGATCACCTTGGCGCGGTCGATCAGTACGATGCGGTTTTGCGCGGCATGGTACTGGATAGTCACCCCGTAGCCCTGGACGGGTTTCGTGTCGGTCGGCTTTTGCAACTGCTCGAAATACGCCAGGTTGCCCACCGAGGTCACGACATCGATGTCGCCGGCCTTGGTGCGGGTGATGGTCACGGTGTTGCCTTTGATGATCATCGAGCCCTGGGTAATGATCACGTCACCTTTGTAGGTGGCCACGCCATTCTTGTCGTCCAGCTGAGCATCGTCAGCCTGAATGCGAATGGGTTGCTGGCTATCGTTCGGCAGAGCCCAGGCGCTCACGCTTCCCAGTGCTGCGCCCAGACTGAGCAAAATAGGGAGAGTTTTAACGAGCCTCATACTGTCCTCTTACGTTCGATAGCAGGTGTATCCTGCTGTCTTTCAAATACGCTTTCATTCCGTTACCAGTCGATACACCACCAGCGCCGTCGATTCTAACGGCTTGCTGGGTCTGCGCATATTGCTGTTGCGGGAATACCGTCATACGACTACTGGTAATCAGCATCGGGCGGTTCTGCTCGTCCGTGCGTGCGATACGTACCGAGTCGATCAATTCAACTTCAGTGCCGCCTGAGTTGACCTCGCCACGCTTGCTCTGGACGTGCCAGGGGTACGCGGTGCCCCGATACATGTTCAGGTCGGGGTTGGTCAGCAGGGTGATGTCGGTCGCTTTGACGTGCTCGACCTTGTCGGACGTCAGGTCATACTGCAATTTGCCATCGGGCAGGTACTGCACGCTATGGGCGTTGATGGCGTAGTAGTCGATCTGGCTCTCGTCGACGTGCGCTACCGGCTTGTCGAGAAAGCGTTCCGGGCTGATGTTCCAGTAGCCAACGGCCGCGAGCAACGCGGCAATGACCCCGAAAAACACTATGTTGCGAATTTTCTTGCTCAGCATAAGTGGCTCACAGGTACGCGGCATTAGCCGCTTCAAGGTTGCCCTGGGCACGCAGGATCAGCTCACAGAACTCGCGAGCGGCACCTTCGCCGCCACGGGCCTGAGTGATGCCGTGAGCGTTTTCGCGGACGAAGCTGGCGGCGTTGGCCACTGCCATGCCCAGGCCAACACGGCGAATCACCGGCAGATCCGGCAGGTCGTCGCCCAGGTAGGCAACCTGTTCATAGCTTAGGCCCAGTTGCGCCAGAAGCTCGTCGAGCACTACCAGTTTGTCCTCGCGGCCCTGATACAGGTGAGGAATACCAAGGTTTTTGGCGCGTCGCTCGACCACCGGGGTCTTGCGTCCGCTGATGATGGCGGTCGTCACGCCGGAGGCCATCAGCATTTTGATGCCCTGGCCGTCGAGCGTGTTGAAGGTCTTGAATTCGCTGCCGTCTTCGAGAAAGTACAGGCGGCCGTCGGTCAGCACGCCATCGACGTCGAAGACCGCGAGCTTGATGTTTTTGCCGCGTTGCAGCAGGTCGGTGCTCATTACATTACTCCCGCGCGCAGCAAGTCGTGCATGTTCAAGGCGCCCACTGGACGGTCCTCGTTGTCGACCACCACCAGTGCGTTGATTTTGTGGTCTTCCATGATTTTCAGGGCTTCGGCGGCGAGCATTTCGGCGCGCGCAGTCTTGCCATGAGGCGTCATGACGTCGTCAATGGTGGCTTGATGGATGTCAATGGTCCGGTCCAGTGTGCGACGCAGGTCGCCGTCGGTGAAAATGCCGGCGAGTTTGCCGTCAGCTTCCAGTACCACGGTCATGCCCAGGCCCTTGCGGGTCATTTCCATCAGCGCGTCTTTGAGCGGTGTGCCGCGGACTACTTGCGGCAGCTCCTGGCCGGCATGCATGACGTTTTCGACTTTCAGCAACAAACGGCGACCCAGAGCGCCGCCCGGGTGTGAGAACGCGAAATCTTCGGCAGTGAAGCCGCGGGCTTCCAGCAAGGCGACGGCCAGTGCATCACCCATTACCAGCGCTGCCGTGGTGGAGGAGGTCGGTGCCAGGTTCAGCGGGCACGCTTCGTGCTCGACATGAACATTGAGGTTCACCTCGGCAGCCTTGGCCAGCGGCGAATCAGGATTGCCGGTCAGGCTGATCAGCTTGATGCCCAGACGCTTGATCAGCGGCAGCAGCGTGACGATTTCATTGGTGGAGCCGGAGTTCGACAGCGCGAGGATGATGTCATCGCGAGTGATCATGCCCATGTCGCCGTGACTGGCTTCAGCCGGGTGTACGAAAAAAGCCGTGGTGCCGGTGCTGGCGAGGGTGGCGGCAATCTTGTTGCCGATGTGCCCGGATTTGCCCATGCCGACCACGACCACGCGGCCTTTGCTGGCCAGAATCATCTCGCAAGCGCGTACGAAATCTGCGTCGATGTGGGCCAGCAAGCCTTCTACGGCTTCAAGCTCGAGGCGGATGGTGCGTTGTGCTGATTGAATCAGGTCGCTGGATTGGCTCATGTCAGAAATCGTATAGCCTGAGAAAAGGCGGCGATTATAGCGGTAATGAGCAAATCCCTCACGTTAGTTCGTCGTGCTTTATTCAGGCGCCCCCCGCAAACGCTGAAACTTGTGTCTATTTGCCTGTCTTGATGCTGAACACCGCGGGCTTCGGCCTTGGGCGCTTTGCATTAGCGGTGATATAGTTCGTCGCCAGTTCGGCCTGCCCAGGATGTTGTGTGCTCTCGGCAGGGAGCCCGGCGTCCGAGTGAGAGGCTTGCATCGCAAGGAGTTTAGATGAGTGCCGATAACGCCTACGCGGTCGAGCTGAAGGGAGTGTCCTTCAAGCGCGGCGCGCGCAGCATTTTCAATAATGTCGATATTCGCATTCCGCGCGGTAAGGTCACCGGCATCATGGGACCTTCCGGTTGCGGAAAAACCACGCTGCTGCGCCTGATGGGCGCACAGTTGCGCCCTTCAAGTGGCGAAGTGTGGGTCAACGGGCAAAATTTGCCCACGCTGTCTCGTAGCGACCTGTTCGATGCGCGCAAGCATATGGGCGTGCTGTTTCAGAGCGGCGCGCTGTTCACGGACCTCGATGTTTTCGAAAACATTGCCTTTCCGCTGCGTGTTCATACCAAACTTCCGGATGAAATGATCCGAGACATCGTCCTGCTCAAATTGCAGGCGGTGGGGTTGCGCGGTGCTATCGACCTGATGCCCGATGAGTTGTCCGGCGGCATGAAGCGCCGTGTTGCGCTGGCACGGGCGATTGCCCTCGATCCGCAAATTCTGATGTACGACGAGCCTTTTGTCGGTCAGGACCCAATCGCCATGGGCGTTCTGGTGCGCCTGATCCGTCTGCTTAACGACGCCTTGGGCATCACCAGCATCGTGGTTTCCCATGATCTGGCCGAAACCGCGAGTATTGCCGACTACCTGTATGTTGTAGGTGATGGGCAGGTGTTGGGGCAGGGGACTCCCGATGAGCTGATGAATTCCGATAATCCGCGGATTCACCAATTCATGAAGGGTGATCCAGACGGGCCGGTACCGTTCCACTTTCCAGCGACGGATTACCGCGCAGATCTTCTGGGGAAGCGCTGATGCGCAAGATTTCACTAATAGAGAGAGTTCGTCGATTCGGCCAGGCCGGCATCGACAGCGTCGCGGTGCTCGGTCGTTCATCACTGTTCCTGTTTCACGCCCTGCTGGGGCGTGGTGGCGTCAGCGGCGGATTTGGCTTGCTGGTCAAGCAGTTGCACTCGGTCGGCGTGATGTCCCTGGTGATCATCGTGGTCTCCGGGATATTCATCGGCATGGTGCTGGCGCTACAGGGCTTCAACATTTTGTCCAGCTACGGTTCGGAGCAGGCGGTCGGGCAGATGGTTGCGCTGACGCTGTTGCGTGAGCTGGGGCCGGTGGTGACCGCATTGCTGTTCGCCGGGCGTGCCGGTTCTGCGTTGACCGCCGAGATCGGCAACATGAAGTCCACCGAGCAGTTGTCCAGTCTGGAAATGATTGGCGTCGACCCGCTCAAGTACATCATTGCCCCCCGTCTGTGGGCCGGCTTCATTTCCCTACCAGTGCTGGCGATGATTTTCAGCGTGGTCGGTATCTGGGGCGGTTCCTGGGTGGCTGTCGACTGGTTGGGTGTGTATGAAGGTTCCTACTGGTCGAACATGCAAAACAGCGTGACGTTCGACGGTGACGTATTCAATGGCATCATTAAAAGCATTGTCTTTGCCTTTGTCGTGACCTGGATCGCCGTATTTCAAGGCTATGACTGTGAGCCCACTTCGGAAGGGATCAGTCGTGCCACCACCAAAACCGTGGTGTATGCCTCATTGGCCATCCTCGGCCTGGACTTTATTTTGACTGCCTTGATGTTTGGAGATTTCTGATGCAAAACCGCACCCTGGAAATCGGTGTCGGCCTTTTCTTGCTGGCTGGCATCCTGGCTTTAGTGTTGCTTGCCCTGCGGGTCAGTGGACTGTCCCCTGTTTCGAGCACCGACAGCTATAAACTTTATGCGTACTTCGACAATATCGCCGGTTTGACGGTCAGATCAAAAGTGACCATGGCCGGTGTGACCATCGGCAAGGTCACGGCAATCGATCTGGATCGCGACAGCTTCACCGGACGAGTGACCATGCAGCTGGAAAAGCGGGTAGATAATCTGCCGACCGACTCCACTGCATCTATCCTCACCGCTGGCCTGTTGGGTGAGAAATACATCGGTATCAGCGTGGGCGGGGAACAGGCCCTGCTCAAGGATGGCGGGACCATCCATGACACGCAGTCGTCGCTGGTGCTCGAAGACCTGATCGGTAAATTCCTGCTCAATACCGTTAGCAAAGACGCCAAATAAGGAGTTTTTTCATGATCTCAACCTTGCGACGTGGCCTGTTGGTATTACTGGCGGTCTTGCCGTTCATGGGTAACGCCGTGGCTGCGCAGTCCGCGCACGATATCGTGCAGGACACCACCAATCGGTTGCTCGCCGATCTGTCGGCCAATAAAGCGAAGTACAAGCAGGATCCGAACGGTTTCTACGATGCCTTGAACACCATCGTCGGGCCCGTGGTGGATGCCGAGGGCATCTCCAAGAGCATCATGACGGTCAAGTACTCGCGCAATGCCACACCTGCGCAAATGAAAACCTTTGAAGATAACTTCAAGCGCGGGCTCTTCCAGTTCTATGGCAATGCTTTGCTTGAGTACAACAATCAGGGCATTACCGTTGATGCGGCCAAGGATGAATCGGGAGACCGTACCAGCGTTGGCATGACGGTCAAAGGCAGCAACGGCGCGATCTATCCTGTGTCCTACACACTCGAAAAGATCAATGGCGAGTGGAAGCTGCGTAACGTGATCATCAACGGCATCAACATTGGCAAGCTGTTCCGTGATCAGTTCAGCGACGCGATGCAGCGCAATGGCAATAACCTGGACGCGACCATCAATGGTTGGGCCGGTGAAGTCGCCAAAGCCAAGGAAAAGACCGACGCAGAAACGACTCAGAAGAAGCCCGCCCAATGAGTGAGTCGGCTGTCAGCATGGGCGAGGCCGGTGAGCTGATGCTCAGCGGCGTACTCGATTACCGTACCGGGCCGGCCCTGCGCAAGCAGGGCCAGGCCTTGATCAAGTCGAGCACGGCGTCAGCCCTGGTAGTTGATTGCTCGGGTGTGCAAAAGTCCAGCAGCGTCGGTTTGTCGTTGTTGCTGTGTTTCATGCGTGACGCGCAAGCGGCGGGCAAGGCGCTGAGCATCCGTGCCTTGCCTGACGACATGCGTGAAATCGCTCAGGTCAGCGAATTGACCGAGCTGTTGGCACACCCCTAACTATCATCTATAAAGAAGCCCCCCGTCAGAGTCCTGCTATGCGGGGTTCGCAGGCGCGGGGCTTTTTTGTATGATGTCCGACCCGCGCGCACAGGGCGCCGATTGAGGTTGAGCATGCAGGCCAACGAAGTGAAGAGCTTTCTTGAAGGAAAGCTGTCCGAAACTCTTTTATCAGTACAGGTAGAAGTTGAGGGCGAAGGCTGCAACTTTCAGCTGAACGTGATTAGCGATGAACTGGCGGCATTGAGCCCGGTCAAGCGTCAGCAGCAGATCTATGCCCATTTGAACCCATGGATCACCGATGGCAGCATCCATGCGGTCACTATGAAATTTTTCAGCAGCGCGGCCTGGGCCGAGCGCACCTGAGCCCAAGGGCGTCGAGATTCTTATGGATAAACTGATTATTACCGGCGGTGTTCGTCTTGATGGCGAAATCCGCATTTCCGGGGCAAAGAACTCTGCCCTGCCGATTCTGGCGGCAACGCTGCTGTGCGATGGCCCGGTTACCGTCGCCAACCTGCCGCACCTGCACGACATCACCACCATGATCGAGCTGTTCGGTCGCATGGGCATTGAGCCGGTGATCGACGAGAAACTCAGCGTCGAAATCGACCCGCGGACCATCAAGACCCTGATCGCTCCGTACGAACTGGTTAAAACCATGCGTGCGTCGATTCTGGTTCTGGGCCCGATGGTTGCGCGTTTCGGTGAAGCTGAAGTCGCACTGCCTGGCGGATGCGCCATCGGTTCGCGTCCGGTCGACCTGCACATCCGTGGCCTTGAAGCCATGGGTGCAGTCATTGACGTGGAAGGCGGCTACATCAAGGCCAAGGCGCCAGAAGGCGGCCTGCGCGGTGCACATTTCTTCTTCGATACCGTCAGTGTGACCGGTACCGAGAACATCATGATGGCAGCCGCCCTGGCCAAGGGCCGCAGCGTTCTGGCTAACGCCGCTCGTGAGCCTGAAGTCGTCGACCTGGCGAACTTCCTGAACGCCATGGGCGCGAAGGTTTCCGGTGCTGGCACCGACACCATCACCATCGACGGCGTCGAACGTCTGCACACGACCACTTACAAAGTGATGCCGGACCGTATCGAAACCGGTACTTACCTGGTGGCTGCTGCCGTGACTGGCGGCCGTGTGAAGGTCAAGGACACCGATCCGACCATCCTTGAAGCCGTTCTGGAAAAACTCAAGGAAGCGGGTGCCGAAATCACTACCGGCGAAGACTGGATCGAGCTGAACATGCACGGCAAGCGGCCGAAAGCCGTCAACGTGCGAACCGCTCCGTACCCGGCGTTCCCGACCGACATGCAAGCGCAGTTCATCTCCCTCAACGCGATTGCCGAAGGCACGGGCGCTGTGATCGAGACGATCTTCGAAAACCGCTTCATGCACGTTTACGAGCTGCACCGCATGGGCGCTCACATCCAGGTCGAAGGTAATACCGCGATCGTCACCGGCATCGAAAAGCTCAAGGGCGCGCCAGTCATGGCCACCGACCTGCGGGCTTCGGCCAGCCTGGTGATTTCGGCGCTGATCGCCGAAGGCGACACGCTGATCGATCGCATCTACCACATCGACCGTGGTTACGAGTGCATCGAAGAGAAACTGCAGATGCTCGGCGCGAAAATCCGCCGCGTACCGGGCTAGTTTCTGCTTCATGGGCGCAGGGACGTGCCCGTTGATTTGTTAAGATCGAGCCCGTTACGGCTCGATGTGTGTCCGGCGCCATTTGCGACCGGGCATGAGTACCTTGATAAGGACTGACGTTTCCCATGTTGACCATCGCACTGTCCAAGGGCCGCATCCTTGACGACACCCTGCCGCTTCTGGCTGAAGCGGGCATCGTGCCGACCGAGAATCCGGACAAGAGCCGCAAGCTGATCATCCCCACGACCCAGGCCGATGTGCGCTTGCTGATCGTGCGCGCCACCGATGTGCCGACCTACGTCGAGCATGGTGCCGCTGACCTGGGCGTCGCCGGTAAAGATGTGCTGATGGAATACGGCGGCCAGGGCCTGTACGAGCCACTGGACCTGCAAATTGCCCAGTGCAAGCTGATGACCGCGGGCAAAGTCGGCGCGGTCGAGCCCAAGGGCCGTCTGCGCATCGCCACCAAGTTCGTCAACGTTGCCAAGCGTTATTACGCAGAGCAGGGTCGTCAGGTCGACATCATCAAGCTATATGGCTCGATGGAGTTGGCACCGCTGATCGGTCTGGCGGACAAGATCATCGACGTGGTCGATACCGGCAACACGCTGCGGGCCAACGGCCTGGAGCCACAGGATTTCATTGCTGCCATCAGCTCCCGGCTGATCGTCAACAAAGCTTCGATGAAAATGCAGCACGCCCGTATCCAGGCGTTGATCGACACCCTGCGCAAGGCAGTGGAGTCTCGACACCGCGGCTGATTCACCTGCGCGACGTTGAGTCGCGCCCGTCTATCCGCCTCATAGCCAGAATTCTCAGGTGCCCAAGCGGATCGAACGGTAGCTTCGGGCGCCTGAGTTTTTGCCAACCTATGAGGCTCTCGCTATGACCGCACCGACTGCAATTCGCCGACTCAACGCTGCTGACCCGGATTTCGCGCATCATCTGGATCATCTGCTGAGCTGGGAAAGTGTGTCTGACGACTCGGTCAATCAGCGGGTGCTGGACATCATCAAGGCTGTGCGTGAACGCGGCGACGCGGCGCTGGTTGAATTCACCCAGAAGTTCGACGGTCTGCAAGTGGCGTCGATGGCCGACCTGATCCTGCCGCGCGAGCGCCTGGAACTGGCACTGACCCGGATCACCGTGCCTCAGCGCGAAGCGCTGGAAAAAGCCGCGGCGCGGGTGCGCAGCTACCACGAAAAACAGAAGCAGGACTCCTGGAGCTACACCGAAGCCGACGGCACGGTGCTGGGCCAGAAAGTCACGCCGCTGGATCGCGCCGGTCTGTACGTCCCGGGCGGCAAGGCGTCTTACCCGTCTTCGGTGTTGATGAATGCGATTCCGGCCAAGGTGGCCGGTGTGACCGAGGTGGTCATGGTCGTACCGACGCCACGCGGTGAAGTCAACGAGCTGGTGCTGGCGGCGGCGTGCATCGCGGGCGTCGACCGGGTGTTCACCATCGGTGGCGCGCAAGCGGTTGCCGCGCTGGCCTATGGCACCGAAAGCGTGCCGAAGGTCGACAAGGTCGTCGGCCCGGGCAACATCTATGTCGCCACCGCCAAGCGCCACGTGTTCGGCCAGGTCGGTATCGACATGATTGCCGGCCCTTCGGAAATCCTTGTGGTGTGCGACGGCCAGACCGATCCGGACTGGATCGCCATGGACCTGTTCTCCCAGGCCGAGCACGACGAAGACGCCCAGGCGATTCTGGTCAGCCCCGACGCCGGGTTCCTCGACCAGGTGGCGGCAAGCATCGCCAAACTGCTGCCGACCATGGAGCGCGCCGAAATCATCAACACCTCGATCAATGGCCGTGGTGCGCTGATTCAGGTTCGCGACATGCAGCAAGCCATCGACGTGGCCAACCGCATTGCGCCGGAACACCTGGAACTGTCGGTGGCCGATCCGCAAGCCTGGTTGCCGCAGATCCGCCACGCCGGCGCAATCTTCATGGGCCGCCATACGTCCGAGGCTTTGGGCGATTACTGCGCCGGTCCCAATCACGTGCTGCCGACTTCCGGCACCGCGCGTTTCTCCTCGCCGCTGGGCGTGTATGACTTCCAGAAACGTTCGTCGATTATCTTCTGCTCCGAGCAGGGTGCCTCCGAACTGGGCAAGACCGCTTCCGTGCTGGCCCGTGGCGAGTCGCTGACCGCTCACGCCCGCAGCGCCGAATACCGCATCGTTGACGACAAGCAGGGGAACTGAGCATGAGCAAATTCTGGAGTCCATTCGTCAAGGATCTGGTGCCATACGTACCGGGCGAGCAGCCGAAACTGGCGAAGCTGGTCAAGCTCAACACCAACGAAAACCCTTACGGCCCATCGCCTAAAGCACTGGCGGCGATGCAAACCGAACTGAATGACAACCTGCGTCTGTACCCGGACCCCAACAGCGACCTGCTCAAGCAGGCAGTGGCTGAGTATTACGATGTACAGGGCAATCAGGTGTTCCTCGGCAATGGTTCCGATGAAGTCCTGGCGCACATCTTTCACGGTTTGCTGCAACACGATAAACCGCTGCTGTTCCCGGACATCAGCTACAGCTTTTATCCGGTGTATTGCGGCTTGTACGGCATTCCATTCGACGCGGTGCCGCTGGACGAGCAGTTCCAGATTCGTGTTGCGGATTATGCCAAGCCGAACGGCGGGATCATTTTCCCCAACCCGAACGCCCCGACCGGTTGCCTGTTGGCGCTGGACGCCGTCGAGAAAATTCTCAAGGCCAGCCCTGATTCGGTGGTGGTGGTCGACGAAGCCTATGTCGATTTCGGCGGTGAAACCGCAATCAGCCTGGTCGACCGTTACCCGAACCTGCTGGTGACTCAGACCCTCTCCAAGTCGCGTTCGCTGGCCGGTTTGCGCGTGGGCCTGGCGGTGGGGCATCCGGACCTGATCGAGGCGCTGGAGCGGATCAAGAACAGCTTCAACTCCTATCCCCTGGATCGCCTGGCGATTGTCGGTGCGGCAGCGGCGTTTGCCGATCGTGCATACTTCGACAAGACCTGCCAGCTGGTGATCGAGAGTCGCGAGTGGGTGGTCAAGCAAATGCAGGAGAAGGGCTTTGAGGTGTTGCCGTCGGCGGCGAACTTCATCTTCGCCCGTCACCCGCAGCATGATGCGGCAGGCCTGGCAGCGAAGTTGCGCGAGCAAGGCGTGATCGTCCGGCACTTCAAGCAGGAACGGATTGCCCAGTTCCTGCGTATCACCATCGGTACACCAGAGCAGAACCAGGCGTTGATCGACGGCCTCGGCGATCTCTGAAGCTGCAGCTGATCCTGTGGCGAGGGAGCTTGCTCCCGCTCGACTGCGAAGCAGTCGTAAATCCAGCACCTGCGACCTGTCGTTCAGAACGCAGTAGCTGATTTAAGGGCCGCTTCGCGACCCAGCGGGAGCAAGCTCCCTCGCCACAAGGATGTGCAAGTCTTACTCGTGATGCGGTTCACCGAGGAACGTCAACGAACTGAACACCCCTCGCGACGCCACATCGGGATTGTCCTTCAACGGGATTTCCACCTGCGCGGCAATCACATTCAATCCTTCATTGCGCACCAGCACCTGCGCCCGGCCTTCAGCATCGGTTTCCGTACTCAAGGTGTTCGGCGCATTGCGATAGTCGCCAATCAACTTGATCCCCGCCGCCGGTTTGCCATCAAGCAGCACCCGCACCGGCAATGATTTGCCCGGGCCGACGGTCAGCGGATCAACTTCCGGCAAAATCAGCAGTTTGATCTGATCAAGTGCAGGTAGCTTCGCTCCTGGCTGATAAATCGCCAGGCTGTACTTGAACGTCTGGGTCGACTCGATGGCGCCCGGCACTTTGCTGCGCCCCTGATTGATCCACTTTTTGTCGGCGGTCTGCGACCACATGCCATTGTCCAGCGCCACGGCCAGCACCGCTGGCGATTTGAGCGGTTGCAGGCGCGCGTGATCGGCCAGGCGTTCTACGGTAACCGGGATCATCTTGCCGCCGATGTCGTAGGCCCAGGCGCCGCTGATTTTCTGCGCCTTGAAGGCATTGTCTTCGGCGCCGTGGCCGTAGATGACTTCGATGTTGCCGCGACGTTGTTCGGTCCACAGGCCATGGGCCGAGACCTGGCCGGTAAACATCAGGCCGAGCAGCAGGCTGAGCGCTACGGGTTTGAGGTGTGGCATGGTGACTTCCTTTTACAGGTTGAGTGTCAGGCTGACGGTGAAATTGCGCGGCTCGCCGGGGTTGACCCAGTAGTTGCTGTAGGAGCGCTCGAAGTATTTCTCGTCGAAAAGGTTGTTCAGGTTCAGCCCCAACGTGACGTTTTCACTGGCCTTGTAATGGGCCAACAGGTCGACGGTGTGGTAGGCCGGCAGTTCGAAGTCGCTGCCGGCTTCGCCCGATCGATCGCCGACATAGGTGTAGGCCGCGCCGACATCCGAGCCACGCAGCAGACCTTCCTGAAATTCATAAACGCCCAGCAAACTGCCGCTGTGCCTGGCCACGCCGAGAATCCGGCTGCCGGTCGCAATGGCTTTGTCGCCTTGGGTAACCTCGGCGTCGATGTACGCAAACGCACCAATCACTCGCACAGCGTCAGTGAGTTGCCCGCTCACTTGCAGATCGAAACCCTGGCTGCGGGCCTTGCCCATGGCGCGGTTGCTATCGGTGGCGGGGTCGAGGGCGAGGACGTTTTCTTTTTCGATATGAAAGGCGGCGAGGGTGCTGCTCAGGCGCTCATCGAACAGCTCGCTCTTGATCCCGATCTCGTAGCCAACGCCTTCTTCCGGATCGAAGGATTTGCCTGTGGCATCCAGGCCGTTGTTGGGTTTGAACGAGGTCGAGGCGTTGGCGAACAGTCCATGCTGTGGCGTCAGTTGATAGAGCAGGCCGGCGCGTTGGGTCAGAGCGTCGTGGTTCTGTCGGCTGCGGTTGTTCAGCGTGTGATCGTCGATGGTTTGCTCGAAGTGTTCCAAGCGTGCCCCGAGCATGCCGCGCAGGCGGTCGGTGAACACGATCTGGTCCTGAAGGTTCAGTGCCTGACTTTCGACCTGCTCGAAAAAGTCCGGGCCCGAGCGCTTGCCATCGGGTTTGGGCTGACCGTAAACCGGGTCGTAGATATCGATCGCGTAAGGGCCGCCAGCGATAGTGGTGACCCGCTCGTTCTTGCGGAAGTTTTCGTACTCGCTGCCAATCAGCAGTTCGTGTTGCCAGCTGCCGATGTCGAACAAACCGCGCAGTTCGAGCTGGGTGATGCTGTCGTGCCAACGGTTGTCGCGCTCACGGTAACGGCGGTTGACCGTGTGTTGATCGGCGTTCAACGGGCGGGCTTCCGAGGCAAAGCCCCAGAGTTTACCTTCTTTGTAATGGCTGGCCAGGCGCAGTTTCCAGGCGTCGTTGAGGTGGTGTTCGAGGGTCGCCTGCAACAGATTGTTGTGGTTGTCGATGTTGCCGTCGTCAGGTTCACCGAGGAAGGTCGAGCGCGAGACACCGCTCCAGCTGTTGTTCGGCGTGACGATGCCGCGGTCGAAGGTCGAGCTGTGCCGGACAATCTCGCTTTCCAGCAGCAGGCTGGTGTCCGGGTTGAGTTGCCAACTGAGCGACGGCGCAACGAACACTCGCTGGCTGTCGACGTGATCACGAAAGCTGTGGTTGTCCTCGACCGCCAGATTGACCCGTGACAACACATTGCCTTGCGGGTCGAGCGGGGTGTTGACGTCCAGCGCGGTACGGTAACGATCCCAACTGCCGGCGCTGGTCTGCAAGGTGCTGAAGGCTTCGGGCTGCGGTTTTTTGGTGACGATGTTCACTGTACCGCCAGGGTCGCCGCGCCCGTAAAGACTGGCGGCGGGGCCCTTGAGCACTTCGATGCGCTCGACGTTCGCGGCGTCCGGGGTGCTTGGGTAACCGCGGTTCGCGCTGAAGCCGTCCTTGTAGAACTCCGAGGTGGTGAAGCCACGCACGCTGTACTCATACAGCGTCAGGCCGCCGAAGTTGTTCTGTTTCGATACGCCACCGGCAAACTCCAGAGCGCGCTCGACATTGTGGCTGCCCAGGTCCTTGAGCACGCTGGCAGGAATCACGCTGATGGATTGCGGGATATCGCGGATTGCCGTGTCGGTTTTGGTCGCGCTGGATGATCGCGTGGCGCGATAGCCGTTCACCGGGCCGGTGGCAGACTCGTAATCAGAGGTGACACTGATGGTGTCCAGTTCAAGCGGTTGTGGGTCTTCGGCGAACACCGGATCCCCGAGCAGGCCCAGGGCCAGGCCTGCCAGAGGAGCAAATTTACGAGACGGCATGAGAGCGTTCCAATAGCGATATTGAAACAATATAACATGCCTAATGAGAATGTATGCTTTTAGGGCTCGTCTGCATCAGCAGAGGTATTGGGTGTTGCCGAAGGCGTTAAAAGATCACAGCCTCCGGCAACTCCTATGGGCTTACTCTTCTTCTTTGACCGGGGCGGGTGGCGGACGCAAGCCGATTTCCGCAGTCAGCTTGAGCTCCTTACCGTTGCGCATGACCTGAACGGTGACCTTGTCAGTCGGCTTGATCCGCGCCACCTGGTTCATCGAACGGCGGCCATCGCCGGCCGGTTCGCCGTCAATGCTGAGGATCACATCGCCCAATTGCAGGCCGGCTTTTTGTGCCGGGCCGTCGCGGAAAATCCCCGCGACGACAATCCCCGGACGCCCGGACAAGCCATACGATTCCGCCAGTTCCTGGCTCAATGGCTGCACTTCAATCCCCAACCAGCCGCGAATCACCTGGCCGTGTTCGATGATCGACTTCATCACTTCCATCGCCAGCTTGATCGGAATCGCGAAACCAATGCCTTGTGAGCCGCCGGACTTGGAGAAAATCGCGGTGTTGATCCCGGTGAGGTTGCCGTTGGCGTCTACCAGCGCACCGCCGGAGTTGCCCGGGTTGATCGCGGCGTCGGTCTGGATGAAGTCTTCGTAGTTGTTCAGGCCCAATTGGTTGCGCCCGGTGGCGCTGATGATGCCCATGGTCACGGTCTGGCCGACGCCAAACGGGTTGCCGATGGCCAGCGCGACATCGCCGACGCGGATGTTTTCCGAGCGGCCGACGGTGATCGACGGCAGGTTCTTCAAATCGATTTTCAGTACCGCGAGGTCGGTTTCCGGGTCGCTGCCGATCACGCGAGCCAGGGTTTCACGACCATCCTTGAGCGCGACGACGATCTGGTCGGCGCCGGTGGTCACGTGGTTATTGGTCAGCAAATAACCTTCAGGGCTCATGATCACCCCGGAACCGAGGCTCGACTCCATGCGCTTCTGCTTGGGCGCGTTGTCGCCGAAGAACCGCCGGAACTGCGGGTCTTCAAACAGCGGATGGCTGGTTTTGTTGACCACTTTGGTGGTGTAGAGGTTGACCACTGCCGGTGCGGCAATGACCACGGCATCGGCGTAAGACACCGGCCCCTGTTGGGTCTGAGTGGTTTGTGGGGCTTGTTGCAGGTTCACATCCAGACTTGGCAGTCCGACCCATTGCGGGTAACGCTGGATGATCAACAACGCGATAAGCACGCCGGCCAGCAGCGGCCAGCCAAAAAAACGCAGACCCTTGAACATTGAACAAATCCTGGGAGGTTACGGAGGGCCGCCTGTGGCCCATAATGTCGCGCATTATACGAGGCCGCGCGCGCCTCTGAACGGGATATTTAGGAGTCTTTTATGGCCGTCGCCCTGAGCACCCTGGTAGAAGAAGCGGATCGTTACCTTGCCAGTTCGCGGATTGCCGACTATTGCCCCAATGGCTTGCAAGTCGAAGGTCGGCCGCAGGTCACGCGTATCGTCAGCGGTGTCACGGCCAGCCAGGCGTTGCTCGATGCAGCGGTCGAAGCCAAGGCCGATCTGGTGCTGGTACACCACGGCTACTTCTGGAAAGGTGAAAACCCCTGCATCACCGGTATGAAGCAGCGTAGGCTCAAAACCCTGCTCAAGCACGATATCAGCCTCCTGGCTTATCACTTGCCGCTGGATTTGCACCCGGAAGTGGGCAACAACGTGCAATTGGCTCGCCAACTGGACATTACCGTCGAAGGCCCGCTGGACCCGGAAAACCTCAAAGTGGTCGGGTTGGTCGGCTCGTTGGCCGAACCTATGACCGCGCGCGACTTTGCCCGTCATGTGCAAGAGGTCATGGGCCGCGAGCCGTTGCTGATCGAGGGCAGCAAAATGGTCCGGCGCGTCGGCTGGTGCACGGGCGGTGGCCAGGGCTATATCGATCAGGCGGTGCAGGCCGGTGTCGACCTGTACCTGAGCGGTGAAGCGTCCGAACAAACCTTCCACAGCGCCCGAGAGAACGACATCAGCTTCATCGCCGCCGGTCATCACGCCACCGAACGCTTCGGCGTACAGGCGCTGGGGGATTATCTGGCTCGACGGTTTGCCCTTGAACACATTTTCATCGATTGCCCGAATCCGATTTGATAACCGAAAATCAACGATGGGAGCGGGCCTGCGGCGCCCGAACGAGCAGGTATATTCATATGCTCTTTCGATCTAGTCGGCGTCCTGATTAGAAGAGGTCGCTGTGCTAGCATTCGCCGCTCGAACACGGCCCGCTGGCCGTTCATAAGAAAGCTTTCGTGAGTAGCCATGGTCGACAAACTGACGCATCTGAAACAGCTGGAGGCGGAAAGCATCCACATCATCCGCGAGGTGGCCGCCGAGTTCGACAACCCGGTGATGCTGTACTCCATCGGTAAAGACTCCGCCGTGATGCTGCATCTGGCACGCAAGGCGTTCTTCCCGGGCAAGCTGCCGTTTCCGGTGATGCACGTCGACACCCAATGGAAATTTCAGGAGATGTACAGCTTCCGCGACAAGATGGTCGCAGAGCTGGGCCTTGACCTGATCACCTACGTCAACCCGGAAGGCGTGGCTCAAGGGATCAACCCCTTCACCCACGGCAGTGCCAAGCACACCGACATCATGAAGACCGAAGGCCTGAAACAGGCTTTGGACAAGTACGGCTTCGACGCAGCCTTCGGTGGTGCGCGCCGCGATGAAGAGAAATCCCGCGCCAAAGAGCGCGTGTACTCGTTCCGCGACAGCAAGCACCGCTGGGATCCGAAAAACCAGCGCCCGGAGCTGTGGAACGTCTACAACGGCAAGGTCAACAAAGGCGAATCGATCCGCGTATTCCCGCTGTCGAACTGGACCGAGCTGGACATCTGGCAGTACATCTACCTTGAAGGCATCCCGATCGTCCCGCTGTACTTCGCCGCCGAGCGCGAGGTCATCGAGAAGAACGGCACGCTGATCATGATCGACGACGAGCGCATCCTCGAGCACCTGAGCGACGAAGACAAAGCCCGCATCGTCAAAAAGAAAGTGCGTTTCCGTACCCTTGGCTGCTACCCGTTGACGGGCGCGGTGGAGTCCGAGGCCGAAAGCCTCACGGACATCATTCAGGAAATGCTCCTGACGCGAACTTCCGAGCGCCAGGGCCGAGTCATCGATCACGATGGCGCCGGCTCGATGGAAGACAAAAAACGTCAAGGTTATTTCTAAGGGGCTGTCATGTCGCATCAATCTGATTTGATCAGCGAGGACATCCTCGCCTACCTGGGCCAGCACGAACGTAAAGAGCTGCTGCGCTTTCTGACTTGCGGTAACGTCGACGACGGCAAGAGCACCCTGATCGGGCGTCTGCTGCACGACTCCAAGATGATCTACGAGGATCATCTGGAAGCCATTACCCGCGACTCGAAAAAAGTCGGCACCACCGGTGACGACATCGACCTGGCGTTGCTGGTCGACGGCCTGCAGGCCGAGCGCGAACAAGGCATCACCATCGATGTTGCGTACCGCTATTTCTCCACCGCCAAGCGCAAATTTATCATTGCCGACACCCCTGGCCATGAGCAGTACACCCGCAACATGGCCACCGGTGCATCCACCTGTGACCTGGCGATCATCCTGGTCGACGCCCGTTACGGCGTGCAAACCCAGACCCGTCGCCACAGCTTCATTGCCTCGTTGCTGGGCATCAAGCACATCGTCGTCGCCATCAACAAGATGGACCTCAAGGACTTCGATCAGGGCGTGTTCGAATCGATCAAGGCCGATTACCTGAAGTTCGCTGAAGGCTTGAAAATGAAGCCTACCAGCATGCACTTCGTGCCGATGTCGGCGCTGAAGGGCGATAACGTGGTGAACAAATCCGAGCGCTCGCCGTGGTACACCGGCCAGTCGCTGATGGAGATCCTTGAAACCGTGGAAGTCGCGGGCGACCGTAACTTCACCGATCTGCGTTTCCCGGTGCAATACGTCAACCGGCCGAACCTGAACTTCCGCGGTTTCGCCGGCACCCTGGCCAGCGGCATCGTCAAGAAGGGCGACGAAGTCGTGGTGCTGCCGTCGGGCAAAAGCAGCCGCGTGAAATCCATCGTCACCTTCGAAGGTGAGCTGGAACACGCAGGTCCGGGTCAGGCCGTAACGCTGACCATGGAAGACGAAATCGACATCTCCCGTGGCGACTTGCTGGTGCATGCCGACAACGTGCCGCCGGTCACCGACAGCTTCGAAGCGATGCTGGTGTGGATGGCTGAAGAGCCGATGCTGCCGGGCAAGAAATACGACATCAAGCGCGCCACCAGTTACGTGCCGGGCTCGATCGCCAGCATCGTCAACAAGGTCGACGTGAACACTCTGGAAGAAGGCCCGGCCAGTGCCTTGCAGCTGAACGAGATCGGTAAGGTCAAGATCAGCCTCGACGCGCCGATTGCCCTCGACGGTTATGAAAGCAACCGCACCACCGGTTCGTTCATCATCATCGACCGCTTGACTAACGGCACCGTCGGCGCCGGCATGATCGTCGCCCAGCCTTTGGCGCATGGCAGCTCCACGCATCATGGAAAATTGGCCCATGTAGCCACCGAAGAGCGTGCCCAGCGCTTCGGCCAGCAACCGGCTACCGTGCTGTTCAGCGGCCTCTCGGGCGCGGGCAAAAGCACTTTGGCCTATGCAGTTGAACGCAAGCTGTTCGACATGGGCCGTGCGGTGTTTGTGCTCGATGGGCAGAACCTGCGTCACGACCTGAACAAAGGCCTGCCACAGGATCGCGCCGGGCGTACCGAGAACTGGCGTCGTGCGGCTCACGTCGCACGTCAGTTCAACGAAGCCGGTTTGCTGACCCTGGCGGCGTTTGTCGCACCGGACGCCGAAGGCCGTGCACAGGCCAAGGCGCTGATTGGCGATGACCGCTTGCTGACCGTTTACGTGCAGGCGTCGCCGATGGTCTGCGCCGCACGCGATCCGCAAGGGTTGTATGCTGCCGGTGGCGACAACATCCCGGGCGATTCCTTCCCGTATGACGTGCCGCTGGACGCCGACCTTGTGGTCGACACCCAGACGCTGTCGCTGGAAGAAAGCGTCAAGCAAGTGCTGGACCTGCTGCGTAAACGCGGCGCGATTTAAGCTTCACGCGCACTAAAAAGCCCGCAACCGAGTGATCGGTTGCGGGCTTTTTGTTGATCCGCTTTTGTGGCGAGGGAGCTTGCTCCCGCTGGAGCGCGAGGCGGTCCTGAAATCAGCGAACGCATTCTTTCTGTAAGAGTGCGTCGGCTGGTTTTGCGGCCGCTGCGCGACCGAGCGGGAGCAAGCTCCCTCGCCACAGGAGGTCAGCGTTTTCCGGGATACTCGCGATGCATCTGCTCAAGCAGTGCATCCTTGTCTTGCCACAACTGGTTGATCCAGCCCTGGAACTCCAGGCGGTACACGCCATCCTGGTCGTAGTTCTTGCCGATGAACTGCGGCGGGATCTTCAGTTCCTGAAAGTGCACCACCACGTCTTTCACGTTGCCACACAGCAGGTCCCAATAACCGGGGCGCCCGGCCGGGTAGTGAATGGTCACGTTGACGATGGCTTCCAGTTGCTCACCCATGGCGTCCAGCACAAACGCGATACCGCCCGCCTTGGGCTTGAGCAGGTAACGCAACGGCGATTGTTGTTGCGCATGCTTGCCTTCGGTGAAGCGCGTGCCTTCGACGAAGTTGAAAATCCCCACCGGATTATTGCGGAACTTGTCGCAGGTCTTGCGAGTGGTTTCCAGGTCTTTGCCTTTCTTCTCCGGGTGCTTTTCCAGATAGGCCTTGGAGTAACGCTTCATGAACGGGAAGCCCAGCGCCCACCAGGCCAAGCCGATCACCGGCACCCAGATCAGCTCTTGCTTGAGGAAGAACTTCAGCGGGCGAATCCGGCGATTGAGCACGTACTGCAACACCATGATGTCGACCCAGCTCTGGTGGTTGCTGGTGATCAGGTACGAGTGCTGATAGTCCAGCCCTTCGAGCCCGCTGAGCGTCCAGCGCGTGTGCCCGAGCAAATCCATCCAGGCCTTGTTGTTGCTGATCCAGGCTTCATGGATGTGGCTCATCAGCCAATCGGTGAAGCGCTGTGCGGTCGGGAAGGGCAGTAACAATTTGAAGATTGCCACGACAAACAGCGGTGTGCAGCAGACGATCGTGTTCAGCGCCAACAACAGCGAGGCGATCACGCCTCGCAAGGGTGCAGGTAGAGAATCCAGCATTTAAACATCCATGGGTCGGTTGGCGGCTTGAATCGCAGTCAGGGCAATGGTGTAGACGATGTCGTCGACCTGAGCACCGCGCGGCAAGTCATTTACCGGTTTGCGCAGGCCTTGCAGCATCGGTCCGAGGCTGACGCAGTCGGCGCTGCGTTGCACGGCTTTGTGGGTGGTGTTGCCGGTGTTCAGGTCGGGGAAAATGAACACGGTTGCCCGACCGGCTACCTGACTGTTCGGCGCCAGTTGCCGGGCCACGTTTTCGTTGGCCGCGGCGTCGTACTGCAACGGCCCGTCGATCAGCAGCGCGTTCTGCGCTTCGTGGGCGAGCAAAGTGGCTTCGCGGACTTTCTCGACTTCTTCGCCGCTGGCCGATTCACCGCTGGAGTAGCTGAGCATCGCCACTCGTGGCGTGATCCCGAAGGCGGCGGCAGAGTCGGCACTTTGCAGGGCGATCTCGGCCAGTTCACTGGCGCTCGGGTGCGGGTTCATGATGCAGTCGCCGTAGACCAGCACTTCTTCCGGGAACAGCATGAAAAACACCGACGACACCAACGTGCAGCCGGGTGCGGTCTTGATCAGTTGCAATGCCGGGCGAATGGTATTGGCGGTGGAGTGGATGACCCCGGACACCAGTCCGTCGACTTCATCCAGTGCGAGCATCATGGTGCCGATCACCACGGTGTCTTCCAGCTGTTGCTCGGCCATTGGCGCGTTGAGGCTTTTGGTCTTGCGCAACGCGACCATCGGCTCGACATACCGCTGACGGATCAGGTCCGGGTCGAGAATCTCCAGGCCCTCAGGCAACTCGATACCCTGGGCGCGCGCGACTGCTTGCACGTCTTCGGGTTTGGCCAGCAACACGCAGCGAGCAATCCCGCGGGCCTGGCAGATCGCTGCCGCCTGTACCGTCAAAGGTTCGCTGCCTTCTGGCAGGACGATGCGCTTGTTGGCAGCCTGGGCGCGCTGGATCAGTTGATAGCGGAACACCGCTGGCGACAGGCGCATTTCACGCGGCGTGCCGCAGCGCTGGTGTAGCCAGTTGGCGTCGAGGTGGCTGGCGACGAAATCGGTGATGATCTCCGCACGCTCGCGGTCGTCGATCGGGATTTCCTTGTTCAAACCGTTCAACTGGTTGGCGGTTTCGTAGGAGCCAGTGCTCACCGACAACACCGGCAGACCGGCCTGCAAGGCGCCTCGGCAGAGGTCCATGATCCGTGGGTCGGGCAGGGTGCCGCTGGTCAGCAGCAGCCCGGCCAGCGGCACGCCGTTGATCGCGGCGAGGCTGACGGCGAGGATGATGTCGTCGCGATCGCCGGGGGTTACCACCAGCACGCCGGGCTTGAGCAGTTCGACCGTGTTGCGCATGGTGCGGGCGCAAATGATGATCTTGCTCATGCGGCGGGTTTCATAGTCGCCGGCATTGAGCACCTGAGCGCCCATCAAGTCCGCGACGTCACGGGTGCGCGGGGCGTTCAGTTCCGGCTGGAACGGAATGCAGCCAAGCAGCCGGAAGTCGCCGCTGCGCAGCAAGGGCGAGTGTTCCTTCAGGCGCGCGGCGAAAGCCTCCATGCTTTCATCGGTTTTGACCTTGTTGAGAATCACGCCGAGCACTTTCGGGTCTTTTGGACCGCCAAACAATTGCGCTTGCAACTCGACCCGGCCAGACAATTCGGTGAGCACTTCGTTTTCCGGTGCCGAGACCAGAATCACCTCGGCATCCAGGCTTTTCGCCAGGTGCAGGTTGACCCGCGCGGCGTAGCTGGCGCTGCGGGTCGGGACCATGCCTTCGACGACCAGCACGTCTTTGCCGATGGCGGCTTGCTGGTACAGGGTGATGATTTCTTCCAGCAACTCATCCAGCTGACCGTCGCCGAGCATCCGCTCGACGTGAGCCAGGCCCAGCGGTTGCGGCGGCTTCAGGCCGTGGGTGCGGGCCACCAGTTCGGTGGAACGTTCAGGGCCGGTGTCGCCAGGGTGCGGCTGGGCAATCGGTTTGAAGAAGCCGACTTTCAACCCGGCTCGCTCAAGGGTACGTACCAGCCCGAGGCTGATGGAGGTCAGACCCACACCAAAATCGGTGGGCGCGATAAAAAAAGTTTGCATGCGGATTCTCTGGAGGTGCATGGCAAGGGTGAACGCCTATGACTGGCCTTCTACCGATATTTCAGACGTCAAGGTTATCGCTAACCGAGCCCTGAGCGCACCAACCGCAATCAAAGGGTTGGCCTATTTTTTCAATACGCTTGGCAGGGTCCAGAACCCAGGTTCGTGATTGCCAGGGTGGCTGGTGGCGCAGATGCTGGGTATGGCCGCAGGAAAGCTCTACAACCCAGTGTCCGTCCTCGTCCTGATGGAAGCCCTGGATCGTCGACCCTGCCGAAGCGACCCGTCCGTCCGGGTTCTGTTCGCTTTCGGGCGTTTGCTTCGCTAAACTGGGTCTTTCTATATTCTTATGCAAAAGGTCTCGCCCCATGCTGATCGCCGCCAATAAGGCTGTCTCCATCGACTATACCCTGACCAACGACGCTGGTGAGGTCATCGACAGCTCCGCCGGCGGCGCACCGCTGGTGTACCTGCAAGGCGCAGGTAACATCATCCCGGGCCTGGAAAAAGCCCTGGAAGGTAAAGCAGTCGGTGACGAACTCAACGTCGCCGTAGAACCTGAAGATGCCTACGGTGAATACGCTGCCGAACTGGTCAGCACCCTGAGCCGCAGCATGTTCGAAGGCGTCGACGAACTGGAAGTGGGTATGCAGTTCCACGCTTCCGCGCCAGACGGCCAGATGCAAATCGTCACCATCCGTGATCTGGACGGCGACGACGTGACCGTTGACGGCAACCACCCGTTGGCCGGTCAGCGTCTGAACTTCAAGGTCAAGATCATCGACATCCGTGATGCCAGCCAGGAAGAAATCGCTCATGGTCACGTCCATGGCGAAGGTGGCCATCACCACTGATTTTCTGCGCTAAGCTTCGAGAACTGGAGAGGCGCCCGAGGGGCGCCTTTTTAGTCCGCGGCTGTCCTTGGCGACATCGCCAAGAGGCTGTTTCGAGAAGAACACGGGAAATTTGGAGTTCGTCATGAGTGCTTTTCACGACCTTACATTGAAAGCTTTGGATGGCCAGGAGTTACCTCTGGCGCCCTTCAAAGGGCACGTCGTGCTGGTGGTCAACGTCGCCTCCAAGTGTGGTTTGACCCCACAGTACGCTGCTCTGGAAAACCTCTACCAGCAATACAAGGGCAAAGGTTTCAGTGTGTTGGGTTTGCCGTGCAACCAGTTTGCCGGGCAAGAGCCAGGCACTGAAAGCGAGATCAAAGAGTTCTGCAGCCTCAACTACGGCGTGACCTTCCCGCTGTCCAGCAAGCTGGAAGTCAACGGTCACGACCGTCATCAGCTGTACCGGTTGTTGGCGGGCGAGGGCGCGGAATTCCCGGGTGACATCACCTGGAACTTCGAGAAATTCCTCCTCGGTAAAGATGGTCGCGTGCTGGCGCGTTTCTCGCCACGTACTGCACCGGATGATCCGACGATCGTCCAGGCGATCGAAAAAGCCCTGGTCTGAATCTGTCTCCCGCAGGAGCACGGCTTGCCGGCGATAGTGATCTCAAGAACGCCATCGCCGGCAAGCCGTGCTCCTACAGACCCCTCCCTGTCTTTTGAACCTTAATCACCTAAATCAATAGTGCTATTCAAGGCTGGCAAGTCTCCATATTATCGCCGTCATAAAGTTATTTTCACGTGGAGCGTCCCATGCCCGTCAAAGCCTTGTTCAAACCGTTCAGCCTCGGTGCCCTGAAGCTGCCGACCCGTGTGGTCATGGCGCCGATGACCCGTTCGTTTTCCCCGGGCGGCGTACCGAATTCGAAAGTCATCGAGTACTACCGCCGCCGTGCTGCGGCGGGTGTAGGCCTGATCATCACCGAGGGCACAACGGTTGGCCACAAGGCTTCCAACGGTTACCCGAACGTCCCGCACTTTTACGGCGAAGCGGCGTTGGCCGGCTGGAAAAAAGTCGTTGATGCGGTCCACGCCGAAGGCGGCAAGATCGTTCCGCAGTTGTGGCACGTCGGCAGCGTACGGCGCATCGGCACCGAGCCGGATGCGAGCGTGCCGGGCTACGGGCCATCGGAAAAACTCAAGGACGGTCAGGTCGTGGTTCACGGCATGACCCAACTAGACATTCAGGACGTGATCGCGGCCTTCGCCCAGGCCGCAAAAGACGCGCAGAGCATTGGCATGGACGGTGTGGAGATCCACGGCGCCCACGGCTATCTGGTCGACCAGTTCTTCTGGGAAGGCAGCAACCAGCGCACCGACGAATACGGTGGCAGCCTGGCCAATCGTTCGCGCTTTGCCATTGAGCTGATCCAGGCCGTGCGTGCGGCGGTTGGTCCGGGCTACCCGATCATCTTCCGTTACTCGCAGTGGAAGCAGCAGGACTACACCGCACGTCTGGTGCAAACTCCGGAGGCGTTGGGCGAATTTCTCCAGCCACTGTCCGATGCCGGCGTGGATATCTTCCACTGTTCTACGCGGCGTTTCTGGGAGCCGGAGTTCGACGGCTCCGAACTGAACCTGGCAGGCTGGACCCGCAAACTGACGGGCAAGCCGACGATCACCGTGGGCAGTGTGGGGCTGGACGGTGAGTTCCTGCAGTTTATGGTCAACACCGACAAAGTCGCGCAACCGGCCAGCCTGGAGAACCTGCTGGAACGTTTGAACAACCAAGAGTTCGACCTGGTGGCCGTGGGACGCGCCTTGCTGGTCGACCCGGACTGGGCGCAGAAAGTCCGCGAAGGTCGCGAGCAGGACATCCTGCCGTTCAGTCGTGAGGCGTTGATGACGCTGGTTTGATCGAATGGGGCATGGCCATCAAGGGCTGTGCCCCGATTTGCATCTCGCAAGCCCCGCGCAACTGTCCTTCAAATTGCTCGACGATTGCCCCCCAGCCCTGCCGACTGGCGTGCTGACGCGCGTTGAGTCGTATGCAGCGCAAGGTTTCTGCCTCTTCCAACAACCAACGGGCGGCATCGCAAAATGCCTCTTCGTCCCCCGGCATCGCCAACACGCCGTTGTAACCATGGCGAATGTGTTGAGCTGCGGCCGCCTGATCGTAAGCCACCACGCCCAATCCGGAGGCCAGTGCTTCCAGCACCACATTGCCGAAGGTTTCGGTCAGGCTCGGAAACAGAAACAGATCCCCGGACGCGTAGTGACACGCCAAGGCTTCTGCGCGCTGCGAGCCACAGAAGATCGCGTCGGGCTGTGCCTTTTCCAGCAGCGCACGTTGCGGACCATCACCGATCACGATCAGCTTTATTCGTCGTTGTGGATAAGACGACTGCAAAGCCTGGTAGCAACGTTTGAGCAGACCGAGGTTTTTTTCCTGAGCGAGCCGGCCGACGTGAATCAACGCGATGTCGTCGTTCTCCAGCCCCCAGCTTTCACGCAGCGAACCCAGGCGTTTAGCCGGGTGGAACAGTTGACTGTCGACGCCACGGGACAGCAGCGCCAGGCGCTCGAACTGCCGACGTTCCAGCTCCATTCGCTGGCTGGCGCTGGGCACCAGGGTCAACTTGGTGCGGTTATGGAACCAGCGCAGGTAATGCGTCAGTAACCGGGTCAACAGTCCCAGGCCGTACTGGTTGGAGTACTGCTGGAAGTTGGTGTGAAACCCGCTCACCACTGAAATACCCAGCCGCCGCGCCGCGCGCAAGGCCGACAACCCCAGTGGTCCTTCGGTAGCGATGTAGAGCACGTCCGGGCGATGACGCTGCCAGCGCCTGAGCAACTTGTGCATCGACGACTGGCCCCATTGCAGCCCCGGATAACCCGGCAGCGGCCAGCCGCGGCAGAGCAGTAGTTCATCGTCGCTGAGGCGGGTCTGATCGCTGCCCTGGCGCGGTCGCACCAGTTCTACCAGGTGTCCGCGTGCGCGCAGACCTTCGCACAGGCGGCCAAGGGTATTGGCCACGCCATTGATTTCCGGAGGGAAGGTTTCGGTGATCAGAGTGATATGCAGAGCTGTCGTCATGGCCTCAGTGTCGACTGAGGCCATGTCGCCATTGTGTCAGCGCGATGATGGATTTATGACGATGAGCTCGTACGGCTGCGCTGAGTCTCTAGCTGGCCACCGAGGTATCAAGGGCGTGGTGGGGCATAGCGAACCGAACGGGCGATCAGTGACAGGGATTTATAGTCTGGGGCGGCATTCGGTGACCCCCATGCGCGCTGCCCCAGTGGCAACATCCACTGTCTCAGATGCGACCAGATCTTTTCAGGTGTCATGTGCGCGGCTTCGTCGGCCCATATCTGTATGCCTCCCCCCAGCACGGCGGGATGGGCTGGATCTATGACGGTATGCCCAGACCCCGCATCGTCCATGAACATGTTGGGGCGCCAGTGATCATAAATACCGTGGGGTGAGTGCAGGGGATCAAAAAGGTTTTCCCAGCCTGGCCTAATGACAAAATAAAAGTCACCGTGGGCATTTATCACGCGGTAGCCGTCATCGATCAACGCTTGCACATTCTTCTCGTTGCGCTTGCTGCCCCAGATACTCCAGCACTTGATTGCAACGTTTTTATCCACAGAAATCTTTTGATCTTTTTCAACGACTGCATCGTTCCACATTCGCGCAACCTTGCCTTTTTGCTGCACAAAGCTCGCGACTTCGTTGACGAATTTCCTTACACCATCCCGTGAGTCTGCGTTGGACGGCCCGGAATCTTCCCGCGCGTACCGAGCCAGTTGTGGCGTGTTGGTCGGAAAGATCGGACTGAGGAAGTACTCGTCGGCCTCCAAGTTGTAACGGGTGCAATCCGGAAACATATCGAGAAGGTCGCTGACAAGCGCCATGAGAAATTCGCGAGCGGCCGGGATGCTGAAATCGAGCGCTTTTGGCACGATCGTGTTGTTCGAGAGCTTAAGCTGAAACTCCGGCCTGTTTTGCAGAATCCACTGCATATGCCCAGGCCATTCCATCCCGGGGATGACCTCAATGTGAAGGGTGGCTGCTGCATCGAGGATTTTCTTGAGGTCCTTTGCGCTCCAGGCATCGGGGCTGGCGGTGTCCTGGGCGGAAGGGAATACGACCCGTACCCCCTGATCGTCGGTGAGGTGTAAATACAGGGTGTTGAGCTGGTTCCAGGCCATCTCATGCAGCAGGTCTATCATCCATTCAGGACTGTAATACTTGCGGCCCACATCGATTAGCACCGAGCGCTCCGCATAAGCAGGTGCATCAATGACAACCCCAGGTTCAAGACTGGTCGAAACGAGTACCGCTTTATGCAGGGTCGTCAGTGCCAGGGCCATGGCTTCCAGGGTTTTCGCGGTGACATGGACGGTGTTGGTGATATCGATTCGGTAGGTCTCGGGTGCGCCGTTGACCGGAATTGGAACACCAGCGGTATCCGGGTCGGACAGTGTCAGCTTTACATCACCCGACGCAGGGCTATTCCCTGACGCAAGCATAATGGCAGGCGGTTGCACGAGCGCGGCGGCGAGGGCGAAGCCGAATGCCAACCGTGTCGCCAAAGGACGCAGGCTCTCATCGTCAATGAGGATGCGCGTCTTTTCGCTGATGAGGTAGACAAAACCGGCTTCAGGGTGAGCGTGCAGCGCGGCTGGACTCATGTCGAACCAGGGAAAGCGCGGGTTTTGATATCCGTTAGCGGGATTGTTGGACGCCACTATGCTGGCGGCGATGGAGCTTTGGATGGACGTTGTCATTGAACCGGATCTCCATATGCTGAGGTCGTGACTCATCCCTGAATGCTTGAGGGTCTGGACGTGGGTGAGCCCTCGTGACTCATTGGATACCTGATGCTCGAGGCTGGCTACTGTAAGAAATACTAGGTCGGGGTAAATATCGCTATGGGGGTTATCAGCATTGCTTGTGCTGATAGCCGTTCGTCTGGACTGTCAGTTTTTACAGGTAGCTTTACGCGTGTGTCGGAGATAGAAGTGCCCCAGAAGCCGCAGGCAATTGTGCCGGGTACCAGGAGCATCGCGATCATGACTGCCCCAGAAAAAGCACCTAAAAAACCGAAGTCTGACAAATCAGCAACCAGCCTCTCCAGTGCCGCAGAGGGTACGGTCGCCTCTACCCCCGCCCCGCCGACGATTACTGCGCCTTTAAACAAAAGCAAACACATTGTCGGCCGTGTATTTCTTGAGGGGATTTGTTCGCAGGACGCCAGGGTTGAAGTGTGGAACTACGACAATAGCAAGTTGGCCAATGCCACTGTCATAGGCACGCGTTGGTTTTATAGTCGCAAATGGGATGCAGGCGACAAGCATTTCAAGGTCGTGCAATTCGTGGCGGGGGTGCGTTCTTTGCCAAGTGAGCAGCATGAGTTCCGAGTCACCGTGGGACGCTGTGCACCGCTGATTACGATTCCGGCGGATGGACAGGTCTTCAAACCAGGGCTGATTCGGATCAGCGGAACCTGTTGGACGGAGGCGTTATCGGTTCGAGTGCTGAGTCATGACAATAGTGAACTGGGCGTCGCCACGAGACAGCCGGGCAGTAGCACTTGGTATTACGAGCGTATCTTCGATGTCGGCATTGGCATAAAGCACATTATGGTGAGACAAGAGGTTGCGGGTGAAACGTCTGACACCGGCGGCGTGATTGAGTTTCACGTCAGGACGTAGCACTGGTTCATTGCGCACAACACGGCAGATTGATGGTCTGCCGTTACCCTTCGTCTGCATCATTGTGCAGTGGCGAAGCTGCATTTTAACGTGCTCGTTTACACAAAATCCGGAACACGCCTCTGCGTGCAATCACTTGGAGCTGCTTTCGCCAGCCCATTCATATCTGACTATCAAGCGCTCCTCGCCGCTGGTCGGAAACCGCGGCCTACCTGTTATTTCTGACAGTGGTCAGCGCCTTGAAGCCAGATGTTAGATGGCGTCAACGCTGCCGCTCACGTTGCGGCGACTCTTGCGAAATGGAGATTGCTCATGACCGCTCAAGTTACTGCATCCCAAACACACGCCCCTGTCCCGGATCTCGACAAGTTTAACGTCGATCCGACGGTGGGTGACGATGATCTGGACTCATTCGGCACCATCCGCACGTTCGGAGCGCTGATACCTACAGATAAACTGCTGCCCGATGACATGATCTATGTCGAAATGACTGGTGAGCCCGGCACCCCGGAAGGTGGAAAGTCCAAGAGCCGGACGGTGCTTCTAGGGCCGAGAAACCCCAGGCTTCTGAATCTCGATAATGAGGTCGTTGCGTTTATTCTGGGCAAAAAAATGCTGGTGACCTACACCATCCTGCGTGAAGGCGAGATCGATAAAACCTCTGATCCGCTGATTCTCAACGTGCTCCCCCTGCCCCGAAATGAGTTGAAAGCCGCCCGGATCATCGAGGCTCAGGACAACGGTCATGGCCCAGAACTGGACCTGACCAGTAACACTGCCGAGTGCACGGTACGTCTTGGAGACTGGCCGCTGCGGGCCAAAAATCAACGGTGCTGGGTTTACCTGAAGGGCAAGAACGCCGGTGGTGATTACCTGTATCCCGTGATGGAATCGGAGCCGGTGGATGAGGACTGGCTCACACAAGGTTATCGCAAGGTGAAGGTGCCTTATGATTATTTCAAGGCGTTACTTAATGGCTCGCTGTTGAAGGTCTTCGTCAAGGTCGCACTGAATCAGGTGGACGATGAGACCCAGGCGTTCGATTTCGAGGAGCGGGTCTATACCGTTAAAAATGTCGAGGTAGCAAAGCCTGAGATCACCACGGTGACCGATCTCAAAGGTGTCGAGATATCCAACCCCGGTACGACCAAGTACACCACAGTCAAACTCAAAGGCCGCGCCGAGCCCAATCAGCTTCTCGACATTTTTGATGGAGAATTGATTGTGGGTAACCCCACGGCCGATGAACAGGGCGATTGGGAGCACAGGCTCGAACGCTTAAAAGAGAAAGACTACGAGATTTTCGTCGAGGGGCCCAAGGGGCTGACGTCTGATGGCTGGGAATTCCGGGTGGAAGAGTTGCAGGCACCCACCATCGATACAGTGAAAGACAGCAAGGGCGAGCCTGTGGGCGAGGGCGAAACAACGCTAGATGGTGACCTGAAGGTAGAAGGCAAGGCAGAGGATGGTTACGAAGTCGAGATCTTTGATGGCAAGACTTCAGTGGCTTTGCTCAGGGTTTACGGTGGTATCTGGGAGCTGAGGAAGTCGTTCAGCAATAGAGAACATGTTTTGAAAGCCGTGGGGCGCTATGGCGATGATCGGCCGGCAGAGTCCGCACCGCGGAGTTTTACGGTGGCGGTGCAGGCCAGCAAACCCACGATCGAGAAGGTGACAGACTCCAACGGCAAGCCTGTCCCCCACGGTAGTAAGACCAGGGATACCAGGGTAAAACTTGAAGGCACAGCGTTGCCTTACCAGGAATTGAAAGTTTTTGATGGCGAGCAGCACATCGACAGCGTCACGACTGGAAAGGACGGTGTCTGGCTGTGCGAGCTGATCGACTTGAGTCAATCAGAGCATCCGATCAGGGTCGAGGTGAGGCCTGGGGTGGATTCGGGTGTCTGGAGTTTTACCGTAGTCGAGTTGGTGAAACCGACGATTGACGAAGTGAAGGACGTCGCAGGCACAACGATTGGCGATACCGTCACGACCAACAAAACACCGTTGACGCTCAACGGCACGGTAGCTGCCGGTAATCAAGTCGACATGTACGACGGCGCCAGCAAGCTGGGCGTAGCCACGATGACGGGGTCTACCACGTGGGAGTTCAAGACGCAGGTACTGTCTCTAAAAACGTATGTGTTCAAAGCCGTAGAGCAAGGTGTCGGCGGGCCGGAATCAGCGACCCGGACCGTTACCGTGACGGCGGTGGTGAAACCGACGATTGATGGAGTGAAGGACGTCGCAGGCACAACGATTGGCGATACCGTCACGACCAACAAAACACCGTTGACGCTCAACGGCACGGTAGCTGCCGGTAATCAAGTCGACATGTACGACGGCGCGAGCAAGCTGGGCGTAGCCACGATGACGGGGTCTACCACGTGGGAGTTCAAGACGCAGGTACTGTCTCTAAAAACGTATGCGTTCAAAGCCGTAGAGCAGGGTGTCGGCGGGCCGGAATCAGCGACCCGGACCGTTACCGTGACGGCGGTGGTGAAACCGACGATTGATGGAGTGAAGGACGCCGCAGGCACGACGATTGGCGATACCGTCACGACCAACAAAACACCGTTGACGCTCAACGGCACGGTAGCTGCCGGTAATCAAGTCGACATGTACGACGGCGCCAGCAAGCTGGGCGTAGCCACGATGACGGGGTCTACCACGTGGGAGTTCAAGACGCAGGTACTGTCTCTAAAAACGTATGTGTTCAAAGCCGTAGAGCAAGGTGTCGGCGGGCCGGAATCAGCGACCCGGACCGTTACCGTGACGGCGGTGGTGAAACCGACGATTGATGGAGTGAAGGACGTCGCAGGCACGACGATTGGCGATACCGTCACGACCAACAAAACACCGTTGACGCTCAACGGCACGGTAGCTGCCGGTAATCAAGTCGACATGTACGAAGGCGCGAGCAAGCTGGGCGTAGCCACGATGACGGGGTCTACCACGTGGGAGTTCAAGACGCAGGTACTGTCTCTAAAAACGTATGCGTTCAAAGCCGTAGAGCAGGGTGTCGGCGGGCCGGAATCAGCGACCCGGACCGTTACAGTGCAAGCAAGCGATGTGATTCCGCAAATCATCAAGATGACCTACACCAATGGAGGAGCCCCTGTCTACGATGGCGACATCATCACGGATGGCCGTGTGACAGTGACCGTGGGGATTACAGCTGGAAAACAGGGCAGGATTGCTAGCGCTACGGTCTCGAACGGTCCCTTCCCTGTGAATGGAGCGGGCCAAGCTACCGTGTCCATGATCTTTGGCAAGGGAGACCATTACATTCGCGTTCACGAAGTCCCTGCCGGGAAAGACTCTCCAGTTTTTACCCTCTATGTGAAATAAATACGGTCGTTTTGAGCGGCGATTTCCAGTTCGTACTTGATCCGTCATCGGGCTCTTGCTGCAGATGATGACAGGCAAGTCGCCGGCCACCGATCAATGGCATCGAGCAGAACCTGCTCAAACAAAAGCCCACGCAAGATCATTGCGTGGGCTTCTTTTTAAGTGCTGCGTCGCCCGTTACGCAACCGTCCGCGGCTCGGCTGCGGCAGCGGTTCTTGCTCAGGCGGAGTTTTTCTTCAGTGCATGGTCCCCACGCTCACGCACCCAAAACAACGTCGCGCCAGCCACGGCCGCCGGCATCATCAGGATGTTGACCAGCGGGATCAGCAGCGCCAGATAGACGATCCCGCCAAAACTCATGCTCTGCCAGCGTTTCTGGCGCAGCCAGGCGAGCATCTCGTTCCAGCCGAGTTTGTGGTTATCCGCCGGGTAGTCGATGTACTGGATTGCCATCATCCATACGCCAAACGCCAGCCATAGTGGGGCAGCGACCAGGTTGACCACCGGGATGAATGAAAGGATCAGCAACGCGAGGGCCCTGGGCAGGAAGTAGCCGAGTTTGCGCATTTCCCGGGCGAACGTGCGCGGGATCATCGCGATCAGTTCGCTCCAACTGAAGGTCGGGAAGTCATCAGTGCCACGCACCACCACTTCGACTTTCTCCGCGAGAAAACCGTTGAAGGGCGCGGCGATCACGTTGGCGAGCATGGTGAAGGTGAAAAACACCATCAGCGCCACCAGAACGACGAACAACGGCCAAAGTACATAGCTGAGAAAACTCAGCCAGCTCGGCAGTGAAGGCATCAGGGTGTCGACCCACAGGCTGAACTGATGGCCGGCGAAATAAATCAATCCGACGAACAGCACCAGGTTGATGACCAGCGGCAACAACACGAACAAACGCAGGCCGGGACTCAAGACCAGCTTCAGGCCTTCGCGCAGGTATTGCGGGCCGGACAGAACGGGGGCGGGCATAGTGGGCTCCGAGCAATGGGAAAACGCGCCGACCTTACCGGCTTTGCCACACAGGCGAAAGCGCGGTAATGACATCGACATTAACTGTAACAAAGGCGTCTTTAAATCAGCCTCCAGGGGATAGAGACCGCCTATGAGCTGGATTGTTATTCCGTATTTCCTTAATCTTCGCCTCCTCGATACGCTGCACCCACTATTTTTCAGGGCTGTCCAACTACGGCGCTTCCCCAAGTGCTTGCACAGTCCTTTTTTAATTCCAGCCGGTCATCCGGCGTTCCGCGCCAGGTAATACCGGCCGGTCGATAGGAGTGAGTCATGTCTGATGTACGTCATTCGCGAGTGATTATTCTTGGTTCCGGCCCAGCCGGTTACAGCGCTGCGGTCTATGCTGCCCGCGCCAACCTCAAGCCGTTGCTGATCACAGGCATGCAGGCTGGCGGTCAACTGACCACCACCACCGAAGTCGACAATTGGCCGGGCGACGTGCACGGCCTGACCGGCCCGGCACTGATGGACCGGATGAAAGAACACGCCGAGCGCTTCGAGACCGAAATCGTTTTCGACCACATCAACGCTGTCGACTTCGCCTCCAAGCCGTACACCCTGACGGGCGACAGCGCCACTTACACCTGCGACGCACTGATCATCGCGACCGGTGCCAGCGCACGTTACCTGGGCCTGCCGTCGGAAGAAACCTTCATGGGCAAAGGCGTGTCGGCCTGCGCAACCTGCGATGGTTTCTTCTACCGCAACCGTGAAGTGGCCGTGGTCGGCGGCGGTAACACTGCTGTCGAAGAGGCGCTGTACCTGGCCAACATCGCCAGCAAAGTGACCCTGATTCACCGTCGCGAAACCTTCCGCGCCGAGAAAATCCTGATCGACAAGCTGCATGCACGAGTTGCCGAAGGCAAGATTGTCCTCAAGCTGAACTCGACTCTGGACGAAGTGCTGGGCGACAACATGGGCGTGACCGGCGCTCGTTTGAAGAACAACGACGGCAGCTTCGACGAGCTGAAAGTCGACGGCGTGTTCATCGCCATCGGCCACACGCCGAACACTTCGCTGTTCGAAGGCCAACTGACCTTGAAAGACGGTTATCTGGTGGTGCAGGGCGGTCGTGAAGGCAACGCAACGGCGACTAGCCTCGAAGGCATCTTTGCTGCCGGCGACGTGGCTGATCACGTTTACCGTCAGGCGATCACCTCGGCCGGCGCTGGTTGCATGGCGGCCCTGGACGCAGAGCGTTACCTGGACGACCTGCAGAACGCCAAGTTCTGAAATCGTTGAAATGAAAAAACCGGCCTCGGCCGGTTTTTTTGTACCCACTGCTTTTGTGGGAGCCGAGCTTGCTCGCGATAGCGATGTATCAGTCGACATCAGTTTTGAATGTGACGCAGCCATCGCGAGCAAGCTCCCACAGGGTGTTGCATCCAATCTGGAAATCAGCGACGGGTCAGTGGCTGCGCTGTGAACTTCACCCCAGCCAAACCCTGCGCAATCAACGCGCGGATGTTGCCATGGTCGCTGCCATCCGGCGTAGCAACCACCGAGCGGTAATGCTCACCAAACGCCAGCAGCGCTTCTTCATCGCTCAAGCCTTCCAGCAGCGCCAGGCCGAGGGTCTTGCACGAGCCTTCGTTCTGTCCGGCGGCGTTTTCCACGCCACCATTGTTGAAGGCTTGAGGCTGGTAATCATAGCCAGCGGCGATGAACGCCAGGGTATCGGCGAAGGCGTGTTCACCGCTCTTGAGGCTGGCGCGCAGGGTGTTCAGATCGGTCATCGCTTACGGATCCTTCTTAACTGTTATATGCGATATTTACGAGTGTATTCAGGTAGTTGCAGATAGTAACTTTTTTTACTTTCTTTGAGCTCATTTCGAACCACATGCAAGCTTGCAGACGCGGTCCTTTGCTATCGTCCGAGCACCTGCTGAGTTATGGCGAGAGAGTGTATGGAGCTTCAGGAGTATTTCGCATCTGGCTGCTGATTGCTCCGTATAGACACCCGTGACGTTTGCGTAGGCACGAGTCCTGAGTGTCACAAACACAAGGTGCGGAACTGCACTCCACTTGACCACAAGAGCTTCGCGGTCATTGGACTGCAGCGATCTGGCAATGTAGCTGAACTCCCTCCTTTCAGAATTCAAATTGTGCTTTTTTGCCATGCTCAAGCATAAAGAACTCATGAATTTAATATTTTTAGTGAAAATTGTGATTTTTTTGATGTTCTGAGTGTGAGAACACAATTTGTGTCAAACCATGTTCGTTTAGTATTTGATCCAGTGATCGATGGCGGCAGGTGCCGAGCCTGCCGTCAGACGGACTGTTCTAAAAAGGAGAAGCGCTATGATGCTCAAGGACCCTTCCAGCAAATATCGACATTTCACCACGGTAGACCTGCCAGACCGCGCATGGCCCGGCAACGTCCAGTCAGTTGCGCCTACGTGGTGCAGCGTCGATATGCGCGACGGCAATCAGGCCTTGATTGAGCCAATGAATGCCGAACGCAAGCGCTGTCAATCGTGCGTCGCACCTTGGGCTGCTCAGCGTAATGAACGTTGCAGTGCCTTGCTGACATGACTGCGCGTACAGCCCTGGCGACGCTCGCCGGTAACTACGGTCATGGGGACATAGTGGCTTCGCATCGGCATGCCGAAGGGCAGTTGGTGTACGCCATCAGTGGCGTGATGCTGGTCTCGGTCTCCGGGACGACTTGGGTGGTGCCTTCCGGTCATGCGCTGTGGGTACCCTCGGGTATGGAGCACGAGATTCGCATGACTGGCGAGGTACGCATGCGCACCTTGCTGATTACGCCTGGCGCCCACGACGTTCTGACGCAAGAGTGTCAAGTCATCAAGGTTTCGCCGCTGCTGCGTGAGCTGATCGTAGCGGCTGGCGATCAGTCCGACGATAAAGGTGCTTTGGCGCGCCATGCACAGATTGTCGAGCTGATCTTCTCGGAGCTCGACAGGGCACAGAAGGTGCTGGCTCATGTACCGATCCCTACCGAGCCTCGGCTCAAGTTGCTGTGCGCCGGCTTCATCGATAATCCATCTCAGGACTCGAAGCTGGAGAGTTGGGCTGAACAGCTCAACATGAGCTCTCGCACCCTGGCTCGCCTGTTCCAGAAAGAACTGGGCATGAGCTATGGGGAGTGGCGCAAGCGCACCCGGTTGCTTCTCTGCCTGCAGCGGTTGGCTTCTGGCGTGTCGATTCTGGATGTGGCACTGGAACATGGTTACCAAAGCCCCAGCGCATTCGCCGCCATGTTCAAGCGCACCATGGGCTTCACTCCGAGCCACTGCCGTTCGGCGTAGCTTCCTCCTGTAGTCAGCAATCCTTACAGAGCATGGCTCACTTTATGTGGGCCATGCTTGCGCTTGCCTGCGGCTCGGGAGCTCTCAAGGCGGTCGCGAAGGGCATGTTGTCTCAATCGAAACGACAGTTGTCTGGAACTCGGGAGAAGCGCAGACCTGCGCTCTCATAACCTGCATCCCTACTCAGAACTCTGGATTTCTGCGATGCGTTCGCCCTTTTTTACCGCGTGGCACGGCCGTCTTTCGCTTGTGGGCATGGCCTCTATTGTCTTGGCTGGCTGTGCCGCATGGACGACTCATCAGCCGGCGCAGCCGCACCCGGAGCGCATCAATGCCCTGAGCCACCTGCCCCAAGGCGTTTCAGCCCAGGCGTTGCCCGAACGTTGGTGGCAGTTGTACAACGATCCGAAACTCGATGCGCTGGTGCAGCAGGCGCTGGAGCACAACCGAGATCTGGCGGCCGCCCAGGCCCACGTTCAATCGATGCTGGCCGGGATCATGCAGGCCGATGCCGAGCGCTGGCCGTCCACTCAAGCGTCACTGGGAGCCGCCTATGGCAAAACTACCGATGACCAGACACTCGCCAAGGCCACCGACAGCCACGCCCCGTCTCAATGGGCGTTCAATCCCGGCTTCGAATTGGCGTATCAAGTTGATATCTGGGGCCAGGTTCAGCACGCCATCGAGCGAGCTCAGGTTCAGGCCGCTGCCGCACAGGATGCTGAAGACTTGTTGCGCATCACGATCGTGGCGCAAACCACCCGGGCCTATGTGAATGCTTGTGTCTTGGGCGCACGGGCCAAGGTCGAGCGCCATTCACTGGAAGTGGTTGGTCAAAGTCTGGCGTTGATTGACCGTCAGCGTCAGGCCGGTGTGGTGACTGATTTTGAATATGTTCGGATGCAGGCGTTGCAGGGGGAAACCCTGGCCCTTCTGCCAATGCTGGAGGCGCGTCGGCAAGCAGCGCTGTACGAACTGGCGATGTTGACCGGTGTGGCCGATCTGGAGCAGGACTCTGGCGCGGCGACCTGTGAAGTGGTGCCGAAGCTCAATGCTGCGCTTCCCGTGGGGGATGGCTGGCAACTGCTGGCGCGTCGCCCTGATATTCGCCAGGCCGAGCGAGTGCTGCAAGCGGCTTCGCTGCAGGTGGATATTGTTCAGGCCGATCTGTACCCGAAGGTGACCTTTGGCGCTTCGGTGTCCTCATCCAGCCACACACCCCATGAGCTGGGAGACAGCAGCGCGGTGATGTTTGGTATCGGTCCGCTGATTTCCTGGCAGTTTCCCAACTGGCGAGTCAATCGCGCACGGGTCAACCAGGCCCGGGCACTCGAGCAGGTCGACGTGGCGCAATTCGAGGCCAGTGTGCTCAAGGCCCTCAAGGAAGTGCGTCAGGCCTTGGCTTTGTATGACGGAGAGCGGCAGCGCCACGCAGCCTTGAGTCAGGCGCTGGACAGCAGTCGCCAGGCCTACAAGTTGGCCCAGCTCAATTACAACGCCGGGTCTATCGACTTCCTTGACGTGCTGGACAGTGAGCGCGAGCTGATTCGCTTGCAGGCCACGCGCGCCGATGCAGATGGCCGTTTGCTGCAGCGCCAGATCGCTCTATTTAGCGCCCTCGGCGGCGGTTGGCAGTCGTCTTCCTCTGATATCCCGGTCGATGCGCCTTCTCACGCTCCCCTCACCTTTTCCGGTACCCAGCCATGAATATCGCCGTTGATGATAAAACCGCTTTCCAGCATGAGCATGAGAGTGTGATCCAGCAGCTCATGCATGAGCGTAAGCAGCGTCGCAAAAGAACTCTGATCCTGCTGGGAGGTGGCGCGGTGTTGGTCGGGGCGGTGGCGTTCGGCATGTATTGGATGACAGTCGGCCGTTACCTGGAGCAGACCGATGATGCGTATGTGCGTGCTGATTGGATTCCCATCAGCCCCCGGATTTCCGGATACGTGGCTCAAGTGCTGGTGGAGGATGATCAGCCCGTCAAGCGCGGGGATGTGCTTGTGCGCATCGAGGATAGAGACTATCTGGCGCGGCTGGAACAGGCGCGCGCCGAATTGGCTGAAACTGAAGCATCGGTGGCAGCGCAGCAGGCCAACCTGCAAGTCACCGACAGCCTGATCGCCCAGCAGAAGGCCGGCCTTACCCAAGCTGACGCTCGCCTGCGCAGCGCGCATGCCGAGCGGCGTCGCGCGAGCCTCGATGAGCAACGCTACGAAGGCTTGGTCCGCGAACACGCCGCCAGTGCCCAGCGTTTGGAAAGTGCAGCCGCCAGCTACGCCCAGGCCAATGCCGCGGTGGACATTTCCCAGGCGATGCAGCGTCAGCAAGATACTCGGTTGAATGTCGCCATTACCCGGCGTCAAATGGCTGAAGCCTCACTCAAGCAAAAGATCGCCCGGCGCAGCCAGGCTCAGGCTCAGTTGAGCCTGGCGACTAACGCTTTGGAGGATACGTTGATCCGCTCGCCGATCGACGGTGTCGTGGGGCAGCGCAAGGTGCGTACTCGCCAATATGTGGCGCCGGGGTTGCCGCTGCTGGCGGTGGTGCCAACGCAGCAGGCCTACGTGGTGGCCAACTACAAGGAAACCCAGCTGCGCGACATGCGCGCCGGACAAGCGGTTGATATCAGTGTCGACAGCTATTCGGGGCGCAAGCTCAAGGGCCACGTAGTCAGTTTCTCGCCGGGTTCGGGTGCGATGTTTGCCTTGCTGCCCTCGGACAACGCCACCGGTAACTTCACCAAGATCGTGCAGCGTTTTCCCGTGAAGATTGTGATTGATCAGCACGATGACGGCGGCCCCATTCTGCCGGGCATGTCCGTGATCACGACCGTCGACACCCACCCAGCCGGGCAGGGCGATTCGCATGACTGACGCCGAAGAGAAAGCGGTTTCCTTTCGCGCATGGGTTGCGGTGATCGGAGGGCTGTTCGGTTGTTTCATGGCAGGCATGAACGTCCATGTGACGAGCGCGGCGCTGCCGGAAATCGAAGGCTCATTGGGGGCGACCTTCGAGGAGGGGTCCTGGATTTCCACTGCTTACCTGGTCGCAGAAATCGTGATGATCCCGCTGACCGCCTGGCTGGTGCAGGTATTCTCCCTGCGTCGCGTGATGCTTGTGGGCTCATGTGTATTTCTAGTGGCATCCATTGCCTGTTCCTGGGCACCGAACCTTGAGGTGATGATTATTATTCGGGTGATTCAGGGGGCTGCCGGCGCGGTGCTGATTCCCTTGTCATTTCAGTTGATCATCACCGAGCTGCCGCCCAGCAGGATTGCGATGGGCATGGCGTTGTTCGCCCTGTCCAACAGCGTTGCCCAGGCGGCCGGGCCGTCCATCGGCGGCTGGCTGACCGACGCCTATTCCTGGCGCTGGATCTTCTATCTACAGCTGGCTCCGGGCATTCTTTTGCTGCTGGCGGTGGCGTGGTCAATCGACGCGAAACCCATGCAATTGAGCTTGCTCAAGCGCGGCGACTGGGGCGGTATTACCGCCATGATCGTCGGCTTGGGCGGATTGCAGATTGTCCTTGAAGAAGGCGGCCGCAAGGATTGGTTCGGCTCTGACTTTATTGTCTGGATGTCGGTGATAGCCGGCGTGGCACTGTTGTACTTCGTACTGTCACAGCTGTACGGCAGCCGTTCCTTTATCAACCTGCGCTTGCTCAAAAGCTACAACTTCGGGGTGGCCAGCGCGGCAATGTTCATTTTCGGCGGAGCTACCTTCGGCCTCGTGTTCCTGGTCCCCAACTACCTTTCCCAACTGCAGGGGTATAACGCCAGAGAAATTGGCATCAGTCTGATTGCCTACGGCATGGTGCAACTGGTGCTGGCGCCGTTCATGCCGCGCCTGATGAAGTGGCTGAACCCTAAAGTCATGGTCGCCTGCGGGTTTTTCATCATGGCCTTGGGTTGCTATCTCGGTGCGCACCTGAACGTCGACAGCGCGGCCAACGTGATCATTCCTTCCACCGTGGTGCGGGGCATCGGACAGCCCCTGATCATGGTGGCTCTCTCGGTACTGGCGGTTTCCGGGTTGGCCAAAAGTGAAGCAGGCTCCGCTTCTGCATTGTTCTCCATGTTGCGCAACCTCGGCGGTGCCGTAGGCACTGCAGGGCTGACGCAGGTCGTCGCTCTGCGCGAACGCTTTCATTCCGAGCGGGTAGGAGAGTCCATCACCTTATTTTCCCCTTCCCTTCAGGAGCGCCTGCGCATTGGCATGGCGGACAGCGAGGCGTTCGTATTCAACCAGCTTTTGCCCGCTCAACAACAAGTGATCGAGGGCCTGATTCACACCGTGCGCCGTGAGGCGTACCTGATGGCGTACAGCGATGCGTTTTATGTGTCCTGTATTGCCCTGACCCTGTGTGGGTTGGCAGCGCTGGTGTTACGGCAACAACCGAAGGACTGAAAAAAATCGCAGCGGTATGACTGACCCACATAGGTAACAAAACGGTTCAAGCACATAGGTAACAGTTTTTAACTGGCCCTGGATCATCCACTGCGGTTACCCAAAAACGTTTTTACGCAGCCGGGGCTGAAAATCGCCATTCGCTGCACAAGACTGGCAAAGATCTTCTGTGAAAGGCGAGCGCCGTCAAACCCAGGCGAGACGGCGCCAGCTATTTAGATCCAAATGTCGTTGTTGGCCGTGCGCTCTCCACCTTCATGGCCCGTATTCAGTATCCCACGAGGTTCGATCATCATCAGTCTTGCCTCACCTTCTGCGGCTGTTCTGTGCTCCACTCCTCGTGGCACGACATACAACTCGCCTGGACCTACGTATACGCAGCCATGGGGTAGGTCGATACGCAGCTTTCCCTCGATCACGAGAAATGCCTCGTCGGTCTCAGGGTGGGAATGCCAAATGAACTCGCCTTCGATGCGCACGACCTTGAACTGGTAGTCGTTCATTTCGGCGACGACCCGCGGGCTCCATTGCTGATCTATGAGCGAGGCTTTGTGCGCGAGGTTAATGGCTTGCAAGTTCGGTTCGTTATGGGCGTGGTGCATGACGGATCCTCTATCAAACGGGAGTCGTCAGCCTAGCGAAGGAGCGCTGAGGCATTCTTGTACGATCCTGCAAGTTGACGGTGTGCTCGGATGCGTTCTAGCCAAGACGATGGGGGGACGCCATAACAACGAGTGAAGTGCCGTGTCATATGGCTCTGGTCATGGAAGCCGGCCGCAAGAGCGGCATCCACCAGCGTGAATCCATCCAGGATCAATGCGCGGAATTGATCCAGACGACGCAAGGTCACGAACCGGTAAGGACTGGTGCCATACAAGACCCTGAAGTCTCGGGAGAGGCTCCAGCGTTCGCGCCCGCTAATGTGCTCAAGCATCTCCAGGGTAATGCTCAGGTGAAGATGAGCCATGATGAATTCCCTTGCCCGCTCGGTAGCCCGGTAATCCAGGCGCTTGCGCCCGCGCGGTTTACCTGCGACCGCCCGTAATGCAGTTGCCAGATCAAACAGTGCGTCCTGTTCTTCCAGCGCGTCGAGAGGATGATCCATTGCCTGCACAAAAGATTCACTGGCCTGATACAGGCGAGGGTCGTTCGACAGCCCGCCGACAATGTATGGCAATGGTTCACCACCCAGTACTTGCTGAATCAGGGCCGGATCAACATAGGCCATACGATAGCGGAAACCCGCCTCTGTTCCCGCCATGCCGTCATGCAGTTCATCCGGGTGCAGTATTAGCGTGTTTCCCGGCAAACCGTGGCGCAGTGCGCCCTTGTAGTGAAAACTCTGCACGCCCGAGAGTGTTCGACCAATGGAGTAGGTATCGTGGCGGTGCGGATCGTAGCCATGACCGCCGAACCAGGCTTCGATTCGCTCAACTCGCCCTGGTTGAGCGTTTCGCACGACCCAGTCGGTGGCTGGTGCCAGTTCGGTTCGATCCATGAATTCGGCACCCAAGAGGACGACGGTATCTCTGCTCGGTGAATGAGCGTTATAAAATCACTATACCTGCGACCAAGGGTTGGTGTCAGGGGCCTCTTGCCAGCCAGAGTGTTGAAACGCATCCGCGAACGATTGGCGCTGGGCTTTCGATAGCGGTGTTTCGCCCGTTGTCTTTCGGTTGCTGTTCGGGAAAGGGCTGCGTGGGAAGGTGGCTGCGTCACCAGTGATGATCAGGATAGTCAGACCACGCCGGCCGAGCGCCTGAAGCACGGACTTTGTACAGTCATGGATGCGTCTCCGGGAGGTAGTAGCCCCCCTTGGTCAGCCATGTGGCCGAGATAGCCGTTGATCAGTTCGTTGATCAAATGCTCTTGGCCTCGCCACGGTCAACGTCGCGCCAATCGATGTCATGCGCCTGGAGGAAGCTGAAGAAGTCTTACAGAGCACGGCCAGTACTTGGCCAGGACTTCATTGACCCTATGACCCCGTGCAGAAGGTAGCGAAGGAACACCACTTTCCATCGTGTCCCAAAGCAGGATCGGAAAGCCGCTATACGGACGCCCGGCAATCACCAGATCTTCGGTAGCCCAAACAAGCTCCATCAGCCAGCCCGACTCTGATGAATCGAAAATCCTTATCGAATAGAGTCAGAGTCAGAGGCTTAAGCCATAGCGTCTGAAGCTGTTTAACTCCTTGTTTGTAAAGCTAACCTGTTACCAACGACTGGCAAGTGCCTAATCATGGGTTTTTCCTTTGGCGAACGCCGCTTGCTGGTCGGCGCTGGCTTCTTGCTGGTATTGGGCTTTCCACTCGGCGTACGGCATGCCGTAAACCACTTCGCGGGCGTCATCGAGGCTGACCTCGATCTGGCGTTCGTCGGCGGCGGCCTTGTACCACTTGGACAGGCAGTTGCGGCAGAAACCCGAAAGGTTCATCAGGTCGATGTTCTGCACATCCTTGCGACTGTCCAGGTGCGCGACCAGTCGGCGGAAGGCAGCAGCTTCAAGTTCCAGGCGTTGTTGTTCGGTCATGATGGGCTCGGTGCTATCAAATCGTGGCGCGGATAATAAAAGCCTGGCGGTTTATGCGCCAGGCACGGTCAGCGACTCGCGGCGAGGGTAATCGATACCGACTCGGCGAAACGCAGGGCGTGGGGTTTGTCGACTTCGACTTCGGCGTAAAGCACGCTTTGGTTGGCCATGATCAGATCGAGTATCTCCTGGGTCAGGCGTTCGAGCAGGGCGAACCGGTTGCCTTCCACATGGGCGATGATCGCCTTGGTAATGGTGCGGTAATTGAGCGCATGATCGATATCGTTGTCGCGCACGGCGTCTTGCGCGGCATAGAGGATGGTCAGGTTGATCAGCACATCCTGCTTGTTGAGGATTTCGTCCTCATTGATTCCGATGAAGGTCCGTAGACACAGGTCCTTGACCCGAATGCGGGCCATTCCTGGTTGAAGTTGTGGCATTGCTACTTGCTCCGTCCAATCAATTGCAGGAACTCCTGACGGGTGTTGCTCGACTCGCGGAAGGCGCCGAGCATCACCGAGGTGTTCATGGTCGAATTCTGTTTCTCGACGCCGCGCATCATCATGCACATGTGCTGGGCTTCGATCACTACCGCAACACCGGCGGCCTGGGTGACGCGCTGCACCGCCTCGGCGATTTCCCGGGTGAGGTTTTCCTGGATCTGCAAGCGCCGGGCGAACATGTCGACGATTCGCGCGATCTTCGACAGGCCCAACACCTTGCCGGTAGGAATATAAGCCACATGGGCCTTGCCGATGAAGGGCAGCAGGTGATGTTCGCAGAGCGAGTAGAGCTCGATGTCGTCGACGATCACCATTTCATCGTTGTCAGAGGCGAACAGCGCGCCATTGACGATCTCGTCGACGCTCTGCTCGTAACCATGACACAGGTACTGCATGGCCTTGGCCGCTCGGGCCGGAGTGTCCAGCAAACCTTCGCGTTCAGGGTCTTCGCCCAAGCCTATTAAGATTTCACGATAATTCTGGGGCAGCGATAGGGTCATGGAACATCCTCGCGGGGGGCGGCCTATTTGACGTGCCGTCCGCCGTTGACGGTCAGGGTCGTGCCGGTGACATAAGGGTTGTCCAGCAAGTAGCGCAGGCTCTGGTAGACAACCTCGCTGCCGGGTTCGATACCCAGCGCAGACTTGGCCAGGGCCTTGGCGCGGTACGCCGCGTCGTCGTCGGGGTTAAACAGTAGCAGGGCTGGCGCGATACCGTTGACCTTGATTTTCGGGGCGAATTTCGCCGCGAAGGACAAGGTCAGGCTGTCGAGCCCGGCTTTGGTGGCGCAGTAGGCAATGTGCTTGCTGCTGCCCTTGCGCGTGACATCGTCGCTGATATGCACGATGTCGGCGGGGCTGGAGCGCTCCAGCAAGTCGGCACAATGCAGGTTGATCAGATAGGGCGCAAGCATGTGCACGCTGAACATCTGGGTGAACGCAGCCACTTCGGTGTCAGGGGTTTCGGCCAGCCAGGCAGAAGCGTTATGCACAATCGCCCGCAAGCTCTGGGTATGGGCTTTGAGTTGCGTGATAAACGCCAGGATTCCGGCCTCGCTGGAGAAGTCGGCAAACAGTGTAATCGCGCCTAGGTCGCGCAGTGTTTGCACGCCCGGGCGTTCGCTGCGGTAGCTGATGATCACGCGGTGACCTTCTTCCAGCAGCCGCTGCGCGCAGTGCAGGCCGACACGTTGGCTGGCGCCGGTAATGAGGATCGGAGCTGAGGAAGAGGTCATGGATGGCTCGCATCGCGGGTATGGCAAAACTATACCAGCGACGAGTGCTGCATACCTACGTCAAGCGCTACCCCTGTAGGAGCAAGGCTTACCCGCGATGAAGGCGACCTGGTCTATCTGTTACAACGAGTTATCGTTTATCGCGGGCAAGCCTTGCTCCTACAGGAGGGCTAGCGATTCTGGGTGGACGGTGCCGTGGGCAATGGCCGCCCCTGTGTGTTGTTCAACCAGCCGGCCAGCAGGTGGGTCGACAGCGGGATGAAGAAGTAGACCATCAAAGGCGTCAGGGCCAGGGTGCTGACGAACACTCGGGGCAGCAGGCTTATGTCGCCCAGCAGCGGGCCGAGTACAAAGTTGAACAGTAGCGAGACCGGGAAAAATGCCAGCCAGATCGCCACGGCCTGTTTCCAGCGAGGTGGACGTTGCCCGACTGCACCGAACCAACCGTCGATGCCGCTGACCCGATGCTCGGAAGGGTGGGCAAACAACTCGCTGCCACGTGCCAGCCACGCCGTGCGCGAGACGGAATGCTCCCACGCATGCAGGGTTTGCTCATCGGCGAAGCGGAAAATAATCTGGAATTCGTCATCGCCGGGCGGCGGTGCAAGCACGCCAGAGCCGAGATAACCAGGAAAATCAGTGGCCAGTTGTTCGCCTTCGCGCAACCAGGCGATCAGGTCCTGATAACGCCCGTTGGCAACGCGACGTGCAACCATCAGGGTGACGGGTGAGGTAGACATTGTGTATCTCCGTAGGACAAGCACGCGGTTCCGGGTAGGAGGCGTACAAAACGCAGCACCGGGGTAAAGGGCTGCGTTTAAAAGCAAGCAAGGATTATTCCCGATTTCACTCGATACTCCAAAGATGTTGGTCGAATAAGCCCCTCTTGAATGTAGAAGACCGATCAGGGCTAAATGGGATCCAATCTGACACGGACGTCCTAGTAATGGCTATTACGGCTATGCCTCACCCGCCTCCGCTCTTGATAAAGCAGGAGCAGCTGTTCCCTATTCGTGAAGTGTCACGCCTGACGGGCGTCAATCCGGTGACCTTGCGTGCCTGGGAGCGGCGCTATGGTTTGATTCAACCAGCACGCACCGAAAGTGGGCATCGGCTGTACTCCATGACCGATATTGAACGGGTTCAGAGCATTCTTGGCTGGATCGGACGGGGTGTGGCAGTCAGCAAGGTGGGCAGGATTCTGGCGAAGATCAGCGAAGTCCAAGCATCGCCCAGTATCATTGCGGACGAGTCAGTTCAGGCTGACTATGTTCAATGGCAAACACAGATCAAAGCGGCGCTCAATCATTTCGACGATGTGGAATTGGGCCGGATTTATGGGCAGGTATTTTCCACGTATTCCCTGACCGTGGTGTTCCAGCACATTTTGATGCCGCTGTGGATACAGTTACTCCAGCAACACGATCTGTTCGGAGAAACCAGCGAGTGGGTGATGCTGGACGGGTTTCTACGTACCAGGGTTCTTCAGCGTTTATTTTTGTTGCGGGGGACGCAGCCGTTGCGGGTAGTCGTTTCTGCTATTGATGGGCAGTGCCGCAAGCTTGAGTTGCTCTTGGCGGCTTTGTATATGGGCAGTGTGCAGGTGGGAATCAGGCTGTTGGCACTGGGGCAGCCCTTTGATGAACTGACTCTGGTCTGTGAAAAGATCAAGCCGCACGCGCTGGTGCTGTTCTCCAATCAATCGCCTACACCTGACTTTATCCGTCGTCTGAATCGCTTGGCGATGGGCCTGGATTGCCGTCTGATGCTCGCTGGTGATTCGGCGGATCTGGCACAGGAGAGCCTGGTCGGATCGTCGATTGGCTGTATTGGAAGTGAAGGGGGACTGATGCAGCAACGTTTGCAGCAGTTCCTCGCGGGAACGCTCGATACCTGAGGCTCAGATGTGCAGCGCGGGATGTGTCAGGCGATGCTGCTGGAGAATGTACTGACGCAGGCGTTCGGTTTCATCCTTGTCGCTTTGGTTGAGCCGATAGGCGTAATAGCCCTGTTCGGTTTCTCGCTCGAAAGCCCCGCGCAATGCAATGCGTTCGTAGCCTGAAGGGCTGAACCACAGTGCGAAACTTTTCGGTGGCTTGGTACGGTTGCGTACCTCCAGCAAGACTCCCTTGAACGACACTTCGTGCACCCATAGCGTGCCGGGTTGGCCTTTGGCGTTCTCCAGGGCTACGGGTTCTTCAAGCGCCAGGCGCCAGGGGCGAACCATCGGTCCGTCCTCGTAGATGCTCGGTACGCCCAGGCGCAAATGCAGCGCATGAAACTCATCCTCCACCAGGTGCAGAGGAAAGGTCATTTGCTGATTTTCGAAGTGTGCCTGGATGGTGACCTGCTCGTTGGCCGCCAGGCGTGTCAATAAATCGCGGATTTGCGAGCCCCCATTCACCAGCAGGCTCGACGTCGCATCGCGAACATTGAGCTGCGGGTTGTGCTGCATGGTCTGGATGAAATCCAGTTCATCCTGAGTCAGGAGGGTATCGCGATGCATGGTTCGCTCGAAAGAAGTAATTACAAAGTCACTGGTGATTGTAGTTAATGACCATTAATTCGACAGCTGGTTTTGACCGTTTGTCGCTTTGAGTGCCTGTAGTTCCGCTTGAACTTCGGCTAGTTGGGCTTCCAGTTGGTTAACCCGTTGTTGCGTCTTGACCTGAAGGGTGACGTCTTTCTGCACGCCGATAAAGTAAGTCTGCTTGTCATTTTCGTTGTAGACGGTTGAAAGCGACAGCTCATTCCAGAAGTGTGTGCCGTCCTTGCGATAGTTGTGCAGTATTTCCCGGCAGGATTTTCCAACCTTCAACGTTTCACGGATCAGGCTGAGTGCAGCCTGGTCGCGGTCCCCGGACTGGAGAAAGCGACAGTCCTGATACAGGATTTCTTCAGCGCTATAGCCGGTCAGTTTTTCGAAGGCGGGGTTAACGTAGATCAGGATGTTGTCTTCGCCTTCCCTTTCCGCGATGACGATTCCATCGTTCGAAGCGTTGATTGCCAATTGCATCAGTTGGGCATTGATCATCAGAGAATCCTTTCTGCATCGAATGACGAGATGCATTCTATGACATGGCTGTGGACTGTCCACTGGCCACCAGACCTAATTGCGAGGCAATCGCAGCTTTTTTGCCTCAGCTGTTAATATCCGGGTCTTTTACTCTGCTTCAGGATCAGATTGATGAAAGTCGCCATTCTTTCCGGCTCGGTGTACGGCACGGCTGAAGAAGTCGCCCGGCATGCGGCCAACCTTCTCAAGGCTGCAGGTTTTGAAACCTGGCACAACCCGCGTGCAACCCTGGCCGATGTCCAGGCGTTCGCTCCCGAAGCCTTCCTGGTCGTAACCTCGACCACGGGTATGGGCGAGTTGCCGGACAACCTGCAACCGCTGTATTCGATGATTCGCGATCAACTGCCCGCTGCCTGGCGCGGTTTGCCGGGAGCGGTGATTGGCCTGGGGGATGCCAGCTACGGCGATACTTTCTGTGGTGGCGGTGAACAAATGCGTGAGCTGCTCGGTGAATTGGGCGTGCGCGAAGTGCTGCCCATGCTGCGCCTGGACGCCAGCGAAAGCGTGACCCCGGAAACTGACGCCGAACCTTGGTTGGCGGAACTGATCAGCGCGCTACGCGGCTGACCGCACACATGCACCTGTTTGCGACGCCGCTAATGATCCGGGTGTTGTGACATCGCTCACGTCTTTTAGCGGCCGAAGGCTTGCTGACTCGTTGGGTCAGTAAGCTGGCTGCGAATGCAACTACACGAACCCCGACAGCTGACTAGACTGCATTTACCCCTACGAAATTAATAATAAGAACCAGAGGTCCTTGCCGTGAGCGTAACCCCCGTTCAATCGACATCCGATGTGCAAGACCGGGTTAGCGCCGCCGAGTGGCAAACCCGTGTCGATCTGGCGGCCTGCTATCGGCTGGTGGCGCTGCAGGGGTGGGACGATCTGATCTTTACCCACATCTCCGCCAAAGTGCCGGGGACTGAAGATTTTTTGATCAATCCGTTCGGAATGATGTTTCACGAAATGACCGCGTCGAGCCTGGTGAAAGTCGATCAGGCCGGCAACAAGCTGATGGACAGCCCCTACGAAATCAATCCCGCCGGATACACCATTCACAGCGCCGTGCATGAAGTGCGTCACGACGTGGTGTGCGTGCTGCATACCCACACGGCGGCCGGTGTGGCGGTTTCCGCGCAGAAGCAGGGCGTATTGCCCATCAGCCAGCAATCACTGTTTGTGCTCTCCAGCCTGGCGTATCACGCCTATGAAGGTGTCGCACTCAACCACGACGAAAAGGCGCGCCTGCAAGCCGACCTCGGTGAAAACAGTTTTCTGATGTTGCACAACCACGGGCTACTGACCTGTGGCAGCAGCATTGCCGATACCTTCTTGATGATGTTCACCTTCCAGCGTGCTTGCGAGATCCAGGTGCTGGCGCAGAACGGCGGGGCTGAACTGATTGCCATCGAACCGCAGATCCTTGCAGGCGCCAAGGCGATGATTGCCGGCGTGACCAAAAGTGCTCAAGGGATGGGCGGCGCGCTGGCCTGGCCGGCGCTGCTGCGTAAACTCGATCAACAAGCTCCGGGTTTCAGACTCTAATGCCACTCTCCGAGATCCCTCTGTGCGTCTGGCGCAAACGCGGACAGAGCTTTGTGTTCCGTGGCCAGACCATTCGCTATTGGGTGGCCGGGCAAGGTGAGCCCTTGTTGCTGATCCATGGATTCCCCACCGCCAGTTGGGACTGGCATTACCTTTGGCAACCCTTGACCCAGCGGTATCGGGTGATCGCCTGCGACATGCTCGGTTTTGGTGACTCGGCCAAGCCACTGGACCATGAATATTGCCTGTTGGAGCAGGCCGATTTGCAGCAGGCACTGCTGGACTATCTGGGTGTCCGGCAGCCTGTGCACCTGCTGGCGCATGATTACGGTGACAGCGTGGCTCAGGAGTTGTTGGCCCGACATAATGAGGCGCGTGTCGAGATTGGCAGTTGTGTGTTCCTCAACGGTGGCCTGTTTCCCGAAACCCATCAGCCGGTGTTGATGCAAAAACTGTTGCTCAGTCCGTTGGGCTGGATGATCGGACGGGCGTTCAGTCGGGATGGGCTGGTCAAGAGTTTCCGGCAGATCTTTGGTCCCCGGACCCGTCCAAGTGAAAGCGAGCTGGATGATTTCTGGAGCCTGATCGACAACAACCGTGGCACGCGGATCATGCACAAGCTGATCAACTATATCCCGCAACGCCGCATACAGCGGGACAGGTGGGTCAAGGCCATGCAAGCGGGCACCGTTGCGATGCGGGTGATCGATGGCGAAGTCGACCCGGTGTCCGGCGCCCACATGGTCGAACGCTACCGCCAGTTGATCCCCAATCCGGACACGGTATTGCTACACGGAATTGGTCATTACCCGCAAATCGAGGCGCCGATCCAGGTGCTCAAGCACTACCTGGCGTTTCGTGACCAGCTGGATCCCCCCGCGTTGAAAACCGCCTGTTCCTGACCCCGCGTATCGACCCTTGTTGTCACCCATCACACGGGAGCAGCCTGGTTCCCGTGTCGCAAATCACTGCATTCGCCAATCAGCTCAGACCGACTGAGTAGCGGGCTCTGATCAGAGTCTTTTGCACATGAGAATATTTATCATTAATATTGGCGCACCGTTGACCCTGCGTAGGGCATGGACCACGTTGAGTCGGCCTTTGATGATCAATACTCCACCCGAATCCCAGAACATCGACGGCTCCGACAGCCCGGACAGTCGCGCGTATTTTCTGAGGGTATTCTTGTCCCAGCGGCCGCAAATGGAAGCGTTGGTCAGTCGGCGCGTGGGCTGTCGGGCGACGGCTGCCGATCTGGTGCAGGACCTGTTTCTACGTTTCTGGCGTCGACCATTGGTGCAAGTCGAAGAACTCAGCACGTACCTGTTGCGCTGCGCCGGCAACATTGCTATCGACCATCTACGCAGCGAAGGTGCGCGGGTGCGACTCAACGAAGGCTGGCTGCCGGAGCAACAGCACAACCTCAGCGTCGAGCCGCAAGCGGCGCTGGAAGCTGGCAATGACCTGCGTCATGTCGAGGCGGCGTTGCGCGGTTTGCCCGAACGTACCCGGCAGATTTTTCTGCTCAACCGCATCCACGGGCGCAAGTACGCCGAAATCGCCAAGGCCATGGGGCTTTCCCAAAGTGCCGTGGAAAAACATATGATGCGCGCCCTCGAAGCCTGCAAGGCCAGTCTGCGAGAACCTGAATCACGCACGCCAGGGACAGCCCCGTGAATCACACCGTCAATGTCACTCCGACGCCGGCTCAGGAGCAGGTCGCGCTGGCCTGGCTGAGCCTGTTGCAGGATCAGCCGAGCAGCGGCGATCACGCCACGTTCGGTCGCTGGTTGCAGGCCGATCCGGCGCATGCCGAAGCCTACGCCCGGGCGCAAGTGGTCTGGGAAATGAGCGAAGCACCGGCTCGTACCCTGGCCGACGAAGACGCCTTTGCCCTGCAGGGTTATCTCAATGCGATGCAGCGCTCCAGACGTTCCGGCGTGCGGCGCTGGTCTGGCGGTTTGGCCATGGCCGCCTGCTTGCTGCTGATGGTTTCGATAGGCGCCGGCTGGCAGCCCTCGCGTTGGTTCGATGATTTAACGGCGGACTACGTCTCGGCACCGGGTGAAGTGCGCAACGTGACCTTGGCCGATCAATCCCGAGTCATCCTCGATGCCGACAGCGCCATTGCCGTGGATTTCAGCCACGGTGAGCGGCATGTTCGGCTGCGCCGCGGTGCAGCCTTTTTCAACGTGAGCCATACCGGCGAGCCCTTTGTGGTCGATGCCGAAAAAGGCGAGGCGCGGGTGCTCGGCACGCAGTTCGAAGTGCGCTTGCAACCGGCGGGCGTGCAGGTGACGGTACTTTCTGGACGCGTCGGTGTGACGCCGACCAAGGGCGCCGAGCAGCAGGTGCTGACGGCCGGCCAGCAAGTGGCTTATGGCGCTGGCAGCGCAGCAAAACTCCACGCCGTCGACAGTGAAGCGCAACTGGCCTGGCGTCAGGGCTGGCTCAATTACTACAAGTCACCCTTGGCCGATGTGGTGAAAGACCTCGACCGCTATTACCCGGGGCGGATCGTGGTGCTCAACGACGACCTGGCCGCGCGACGGATCAGTGGCAGCTTTCCGAGCAAAGACCCGCAAGCGGTGCTCGATTCCCTGCAAGGGGTGTTGGGGTTCGAGCAGCACAGCCTGTTGGGACGGGTGATTATTCTGCGCTGAGGGTGAGGGCGATATCGAGCCCTCACGATGCGTCATCCAATGGTCATCTCAATAGTCCCTTTCTGTAACCAAAACGATACAACTCCCGAGGATGATCTTCGCATTCCTGAGCAAATGGTCAGGAACCGCCGGAGGGCACATTCATCGTTCAGATGATTGAATAACAGGGAGAGGTGCGATGCGCAGTTGGGATGTTACCCACAAGAAAAAAGCTCACATCGAGATCATTCCGATGATCGACGTGATGATGTTTCTGTTGGTGTTCTTCGTATTGATCAGCCTGAACGTGATTCCGGCCGTGGGCATCAAGACCCAGTTGCCGGTCGCCAGTCAGGCACAACAACTCAAGCCACAAAACAAAGCCATCATTACTCTTGGCCTCGACGAGCGCTTGCAACTCGACGGTCAGGACATCAACGAAAGTACCTTGCTAGCGCAACTTAAAGTGCTGAATAACGGCGCCGAGAAGTTGGTCATTATCATCAACAGCGATCAGGGCGTTGAAGTCAAACGCCTGGTGTCGGTGATGGATTTGCTCAAGGGCAATGGCTTCTCCTCCGTTTCTATTGCTACGCGCAAGACCTGACGCCATGTTCAGTCTTTATAAAGCTCGCCAATGGATCGCGTGCCTGCTGCCGGCTTGCCTGGTGGTTATCGTGATCTACACCAGCCAGTTGCAGAGTTTGCAGATCAAACCGGTGTATGACGACAGCACGGTAGAAATCGCGCTGATGGATGCGGCCGAGTTGCTGGCCGCCGTCGAACCCACGCCCGAGCCTCCACCCCCGGAACCCGAGACACCGCTGGTCGAGCCCGAAGTAGTGGAGCCGGTGGTCATCGAACCGCCTAAACCAAAGCCTGTGGTGAAACCCCGGCCGCCAGCGCCAAAACCGGTAGTGGTCAAGCAAGCACCAGCGCCTGCCGCCACCGCAGCCATAGCGAAAAGCACTGCGCCGGTACCGGCTCCGGTGATCACGACCGCCGCGCCAAAACCCGCCACAACCGTTGCAACAGCGGCCGCGGAGCCGAGCAATGCAGCGCTGGAAAGTGTGTACACCACCGCGCTGCGCAACGAACTGGAAAAGCACAAGCAATACCCCAGCAGCCGCGAAGCGTCACTGCAACGCCCGCATGGCGATGTGGTGATCTGGCTGGAAGTCGATCGCGCCGGCAACGTGTTGAACAGTGGTATCGAAAGCAAGGCACCGAACATGTTGCTCAATCGGGCGGCGCAAACCAGTTTGCGTCGGGTGGAGAAAGTCTCGCCATTTCCCTCTGATGCGTTTTCCGGCAAAGACAAACAGCGGTTTACCGCGACCTTTAGTTACAACCTTGAATAGTTTCAACCTGGAATAACCCGCCATCCACTAACAGATAGATGTATGTAAGGGATTACCCGTGAAGATCAATAAACTCTATGCCCTGCTATTAGCATCGGGCCTGGGCGGCTTTGCGCCGCAGGTACTGGCTGATGACTCGGTAGATGTCGGCGCGGTGAATGTGACCGGCAAACAAACCCTGGGCAACGGCCATATGATCAAGGAAGAAAGTGCCAAATCGCGCTCCACCGTGACCAAAGAAGCCATGGACGAAATGGCGCCCACGGCCAACGCCCTGGACAAGCTCAAGTACACACCGGGGATCAACGTTTCCAGCACCGATGCCACCGGACTGAGCGGCACCAGTTTCACTATGCGCGGGATGAACTCCGATCAGGTCGGTCTTTCTTCCGACGGATTCCCGATCAATGATTCGGGTGACTACAACATTTACCCGAACCTGCTTGGCGATCCGGAAAACCTCGCCGAAGTGTTTGTCACTCAGGGCTCCGCCGAGGCTGACGGTCCGCACATCGGCTCCAGTGGCGGTAATATCGGTCTGGTGACGATTCGCCCGGAGAAAGATCCCGGCGTCTTCGTCAAACAGGCCCTGGGTTCAAACAACCTGCACAAGACCTTCGCGCGGATCAACACCGGTGATCTGGGCGGCTTCAAGACCTGGGTTTCGGCGTCGCATACAGAGGGCGACAAATGGCGGGGCAAGGGCTCATTGCTGGCTGACAAGGTGGAATGGAACACCTTGTTCGAGGACGGCAATGGCAACTCGACCAACGCCATCGTCAAATACAACCGGCAGGAAAACTACAACTACAACACCCTGAGCAAAGCCCAGTTCGAGAACCAGGGGCGACGACTGGATTACGCCGAAAACACCGTATACAACAAGGCCGGCCAGGTGTTGCAGTCCTTCAAGCTCAATCGCAATCCCTTTGAAAGCGTGACGTCTTCGGTCACTCAGCGCTTTCAACTGCGCGATGACCTGAGCCTGACATTCAACCCGTATTACGTCTGGTCCAGCGGCGGCAGCTACAGCAGCCAGACCTCCACGGCACTCTCCAGCACCTCGGACAAGGCCGGTAACTTTGACCTCACAGGGCTGGGTGCCAATACCTACTACCGACCGTCCTGGACCGAGACCTGGCGCCCCGGCATGACCAGCAAACTCAAATGGGACATCAACGATGAGCACAGCCTGGACGTTGGCTACTGGTACGAACGCGCTCGCCAACGCCAGACCCAGCCGTATATCGCGATCGATCCCGGTGGCAGTCCGGTGGATATATGGGGCGACTACGGTGCGTCCAATCAATTGGTCGACCGAAACGGCAAGACCGTTCAGGGCCGCCATCAATACACCGTGACCCCGGCACAAAAACTGTGGATTCAGGACACCTGGCTCGCCACGCCGGACCTGACGTTGACCGGTGCACTGGCGTATCAGTACGTCGAGCGTGAAGGCGACAACCTTGGCAGCCTGACCGACAAGCCGGAAAAGAAGGACGCCCGCTACCACGAGTTCCTGCCCAGCTTCAGCGCCAAGTACCAGATCGATGCGCGCAACCAGACGTTCTATAACGTCACCCGCAACATGCGCACCCCACCCAATTACGTGCTGTACAACAAGGGCGACTCCATCAGCCTGAAACCCGAGTTGAGCTGGAACCAGGAGTTGGGTTGGCGTTACAGCGAAGAGGCCATGGCGCTCAGTGCGAGCCTGTTCTACATCACCTTCAAGGATCGGCAGCTGTCGACTACCGACCTCAATGGCGACTTTGTCGTGGCCAACGTCGGTGAGGTGACCAACAAAGGCCTGGAGCTGGAGTGGAGTGGTTTACTGCCGCACAACTTTAACTATTACGCCTCGTACACCTACACCCGTTCCGAGCAGCAGGACGACTTCAAGAACAAGGGCGTGTTGCTGCCAACCTCCGGCAAGCAGCTGACCAACGTGCCGCAAAACATGCTCAACCTCAGCCTGGGTTATGACGACAACCGCTTCTACGGCAACGTCGCGGGCAAGTACGTGGGCAGTTACTACGGCGATTTGACCAACGACGAGAAGATCGCCGGGCGCACTGTGGTCGACCTCAATGCCGGCGTGTACCTGCCAGTCGATAAGAAGGTGTTCAAGAAGGCGACCCTGCGCTTCTCGATGCTCAACGTATTCGACAAGGAATACCTGGCCTCGGTGCGCACCGTGTCGTTCAACTCGCAACCCACCAATGGCCTGGCCCCAAGTACCGCGTACTACAACGTCGGCGAAGAACGCACGGCCGTGGTTTCGCTGGAAGCGGCTTTCTGATTTCGCTGAATTCGTTCTGACCCGAGGGTTTACCGATGGACATGAATCTGCTGCACGACATTACCTTCTACACCCTGTACGGCGCGGCTGCGATTGCCGCTTTCATCGCCGTCGAACGCGGAATTTACTTCAGCTTCAGCCTGCGGCAGGCGAAAAAACTCGAAGCAGTGCTAAACCCGACCATGCACGCTGTCGAGGACCTTCCCGCCGCGTTGTGCCAGCGCAACAGCCTGCCACTGGAAATGCTTGAAACGCTGTTTGCGCACAAACAAGGGCTGGCGACGCACAAGGATCTGGAAGACCTCAGTGAGTCGATCTACATTTCTACCCGCAGCAAGCTGATGCACGGTTTGTGGTTGCTCGAAACCGTGGTTACCGCAGCGCCATTGCTGGGGTTGCTGGGGACGATTCTGGGGATCATCGACACCTTCAAGGCATTGGCCGAGACCGGCGTTTCGGACCCCGGTGAAGTCTCCAAAGGCATTGGGACTGCGCTGTACGCCACGGCGCTTGGGATCGCCGTCGCGTTGGGCAGCATGATTTTCCACAACCACTTCCAGGACCGGGTCGAGCGTATTACCGACCACCTGAAAATCCTCCTGCTGCGTGCAGGGATGGGGACTACGCTAAAACAGGTTGAAGTGCCGCAAGCGATACACGGCCAACTGCAATCGGCCTGATCTCCTGCGGATTTCGATTAGCGAACAAGGATGACCCCATGACACATCATTCCCTGCCAAGGCTGCTCAGTGCCGTCGCCCTGGCTATCGCCGCGCTGGGCGGTTGCGCCCATGTTCAGCCACCAGCCCAACCGGTTGCCGTGAACATCGTGGCGCTCAACGACCTGCACGGTTACTTGCAGGCCAACCCGTATTCGGTTCGTGACAGCGCGGCCGCTGACGGTGTGCGCATGCTCAAGGCCGGGGGCATTGCGACCCTCGGCGGGATGCTGACGCAACTGCGCAAGGACGATCCACAGCTGTTGTTCATCGGTGCCGGTGACCTGGTGGGTGGCAGTCCACCGCTGTCGGCGATGTGGGCCGACGAACCGACGCTCGAAGCGCTGCGGTCCATGGACATGAAACTCAGCGCCATCGGCAATCATGAGCTGGACAACGGCAAGGCAGAGTTCCTGCGCCAGCTCAATGGTGGCTGCAAATCGACTCGTCCGACCAAGGCCTGTCAGTTTCGCGCCCGCTATCCCGGCAGCGGTTTCCCGTACCTGGCGGCGAACCTGATCGACACCGATACCGGCAAAACCCTGTTGCCGCCGTACCGTATCGAAGAGGTCAAAGGCCAGAAAATCGCCTTTGTCGGCGCGGTGCTGCGCGATGTTGCCTCCGTGGTCAGCGCCAAGGGCCTGCAGGGTTTGCGTACCGAGGACGAAGCCGAGTCGATCAATCGGCTGATCCCGGAACTCAACCGCCAGGGCGTCAATGCGATTGTCGCGGTGGTGCACCAGGGCGGCTCAACCCCCGAACCCTACGACAAACAGGACTGCAGCCAACTGAGAGGCGATATCGTTGATGTGGCCAAGCGACTCGATCCGGCGGTCGATGTGTTGATCTCCGGGCATTCCCATCAAGGTTATCTGTGCAAGGTCGGTCCTCTGCTGGTGACTCAGGGCAGTTCGTATGGGCATCTGATGACCCGCCTGACGCTCGATGTGACTCCTGGTCAGCATCGGGTCACGGGTATTCACGCAACTAATCTGTTGGCCGATCCGACGCAGTATCCAGCCGATCCACAGATGCTTGCCTTGCAGCGGGAAGTTGAAGTACGCAGCAATAACGTGCTGCTCAAACCGGTCGGCGCTATCGCGGCTTCACCGATCACTCGACGTGCCAATGCGGCGGGGGAGACGCCGTTGGGAGACTTGATCGCCGATGCTCAATTGGCGGCAGGCGCCACACATGGTGCGCAAATCGCTTTCATGAACAACGGTGGCATTCGTGGCGACCTGGCCCTGGAGCCTGGTCTCAAACGCCTGAATTATGGGCAGGTGGCGACGGTGCAGCCGTTTAACAACACCCTGATCGCCTTCGACCTGAACGGTCGGCAACTCGAACAATTGCTCAATCAGCAATGGAAGGCCGGAGGCAGTTTTGATGCGCTGCAGGTTTCCAGGGGCTTCAGCTATCGCTGGGATTCCACGCGCCCGCTGGACAGTCGGGTGATTCCAGGCAGTGTTCGTCTCAACGGTAAGCCAGTGCAGCCTGAGCGCAACTATCGACTGGTGGTGAACGGCTTTCTGGCCGACGGTGGCGATCGCTTCAGTCTTTTCAAACAGGGCATCAACCGTAGCGATTTGGAAGTGACGGACCTGGATAGCCTGATCAATTACTTGCACCGCATGGATCAACAAGGCAAACCCGTTGGTTCTGCGAAGAGTGCAGGGCGCATCGTGAAGGTGAAATAGCGCGGCATGTCTGGTTGTGTAAGGGGCTTTGAAACTATTTTCAATTTTCATGTGAGGTAAACCCGAGTGACATTCGTGTAGTGGTGAAAGTGCGATTCATTCGCATCCGCAGCATTTCTACACACAGGTCACGAGCAATGAAGTCCAGGGCAAAATCGGCGGCAGGCGGTTCGGTTAAACAGTGGTTTGGTGCTTCTGCGCTAGCCGTTTCGGTGTTGGCCTTGTTGCCGTTGAGCGTGGCGTGCGCTGCGCAGTCCAGTGAGCAACACCGCGCGCTGTTCAGCTTCAACATTGCCAGCAAACCCTTGCCCCAGGCGTTGAGCGACTTCAGCCGGGTCACCGGCATCAGCGTGGTTTACACCGATGAAGCGCCCTACGGTCTCAGTGCACCGGCCATCAAGGGCGAGATGAGCGCCGAGCAAGCCATGCAACGCTTGCTGAGCAAATCCGGTTTCACCTTTCGTCAGACCGACGCCCACACGCTGGCCCTTGAACCACAGCCCACCGAAGGCGCGCTGAATCTCGGTGCAACCACCATCACCTCGGCGGTTGAGCAACCGATGAGCTATCAGCCGCCGTCCACCACCTCAGTGGCACGTTCATCGGCCTCGCTCCAGGAAATCCCCCAGACCATCAACGTGGTCCCGGCCCAGGTGCTGCGTGACCAAGTGCCGCGCAATCTGGACGATGCGCTGGCCAATGTCAGCGGCATTACCCAAGGCAACACGCTGGGGAGTACTCAGGATTCGGTGATGACTCGCGGGTTCGGTGACAACCGCAACGGCTCGATCATGCGCGATGGCATGCCGCTGGTGCAGGGCCGTGGCCTGAACGCCTCGGTGGATCGGGTTGAAGTCTTGAAGGGACCGGCCTCGTTGCTCTACGGCATCCAGGACCCCGGTGGCGTGGTGAACATGGTCAGCAAGAAGCCCGAACTGACGCAATACAACGCCTTGACCCTGCGCGGCTCGAGCTATGGCAACGGCAAGAACGGCAGCGGTGGCAGCCTCGACAGCACCGGGCCACTGGGCGACTCCGGTCTGGCCTACCGAATGGTGCTGGACCACGAAGATGAAGACTACTGGCGCAATTTCGGCACGCATCGCGAGACGTTGATCGCGCCGTCCCTGGCCTGGTTCGGCGAGAGCACCAAGCTGTTGTTTGCCTACGAGCACCGCGAGTTTCTTGCACCGTTCGACCGTGGCACGGCCATTGACCCGCGCACCAATCATCCGTTGGACATCCCGCGTGGCCGGCGTCTCGACGAGCCGTTCAACAATATGGAAGGCCGTTCGGACCTGTACCATTTCGAAGCCGACCACGAGCTCAATGACAACTGGAAAGCCCACTTCGGCTACAGCTGGAACCGCGAAACCTACGACGCCAGCCAGGTTCGCATCACCGCCATCGACCCGAAAAAAGGCACGCTGACCCGCAGTATGGACGGCACCCAAGGCGCCCTGACCACCGATCGCTTCACCACCGCCAGCCTTGAAGGCAAGGTCGATGTGGCCGGCATGCAACACGATCTGGTGTTCGGTGTGGATGACGAATACCGCAAGATCTACCGCGCCGACCTGATCCGGCAGAAGAGCCTGTTCCCGTCCTTCAGCTATCTGGACCCGGTCTACGGTCGTGAAGTGGCAGGCACCACGGTCAGCGCAGCGGACAGCAATCAGACCGATCTGCTGCGCAGCGATTCGGTGTTCCTGCAGGACTCGATCCACCTGAACGACCAGTGGATTCTGGTGGCTGGCGGACGCTTCCAGGAGTACGACCAGTACGCCGGCAAGGGCCGTCCGTTCAAGGCCAACACCGACAGCAACGGTCAGAAATGGGTGCCGCGTGCCGGCCTGGTGTATCGCTATACCGACGAGTTGTCGTTCTACGGCAGCTACACCGAATCCTTCAAACCGAACTCGACCATTGCGCCGTTGAGCGGCAGCTCGATCGTGCTCGATGGCAGCATTGCACCGGAAGAAGCCAAGTCCTGGGAACTGGGGGCCAAGCTCGACATGCCGGGTCGCGTGACCGGCAATATTGCGCTGTTCGACATCAAGAAACGCAACGTGCTGGTGTCTAACTCCGAGAACCCGTTGGTCACCACCTACAGTGCGGCCGGTGAAGTGCGTTCCCGTGGCCTGGAAGTGGACCTGACCGGTCAGTTGAGCGACCGCTGGAGCATGATCGGCAGCTACGCCTACACCGACGCGGAGGTCACCGAAGACCCGACCTACAAAGGCAAACGACTGCAAAACGTGGCGAAAAACACCGGCTCGCTGTCGGCAGTCTATGACTTCGGCACCATCGTCGGTGGCGACCAGTTGCGGGTCGGCGCAGGCGCCCGGTATGTCGGCGAGCGGGCCGGTAACGCGGTGAACGACTTCGACCTGCCGAGCTATACCGTGGCCGATGCGTTCGCCACCTACGACACCAAACTCGACGGGCAGAAGGTCAAGTTCCAGCTCAACGTGAAAAACCTCTTCGACCGCACCTACTACACCTCGGCCGTCAACCGGTTCTTTGTGTCGATGGGCGATTCGCGCCAGATCTCGCTGTCCAGCACGTTGGAGTTCTGATGAAAGCTTTGAAGATTGCTGTTTTGGCGCTGGCATTTAGCGGTGCGGCGTCTGCCACGCCGGCACCGGATGCCCGGGTTTACCATCGCGAGCAGCAGGTGAGCTTGCCCGGCTCGGGAGACAGCTGGGGTTTTGTCGCCCTCGACCCGACCCGGCCTTATCTGTTTCTGGCCCGCCGGGAAAACGGCCTGAGCGTGTTCGATGTCGAGCAGCAACGTCTGCTGAAAACCATCGACGGCTCAGCGGGCGCCAACGGCGTGGTGTTCGTGCCGACATTGAACCGGGTGTTTGTGCTCAACACCGACGGCAGCCTGGGCGTGGTCGAGTTGTCCACACTCAAACTGCTCAAGCGCATCCCGGTGGCCCAGAGCAACCTCAACAGCGCGGTGTATGAACCGCGCACGGGTCAGGTGATCATCGTCAGCGGTCGGCGCGCCGATCGTTCGACCTTGTTCGTGTTCGATCCGAAGCAAGAGCGCATCAGCGCCGCGCATGAACTGGACGTGAAGAAAATCGACCCGTTGCTGGTCAAGGGCGACGGCAGTTTCTTCCTGCCGATGCGTGATGAGGGCAAGGTCGCTCGTTTCTCGGCGAGCAGTTTTGAAGTCCTCGACACCTGGCAATTCGAAGGCTGCGCGCGACCCAGTGCGCTGGCGCAGGATGCCGAGCGCGGACGTTTGTTCATTGCCTGCCGGGGCGAAAAGCCGCAACTGGTCGTCGCCGATCTTCAGAGCGGTGCGCTGAAGGCCCGTCTGCCGATCACCCGTGACGTCAACGCGCTGGCCTATGACGCGGACAACCGGCAGTTGCTGATCCCCAGCGGAGTCGATGCCAACCTGAGCATCGTCAAGCAACTCGATGCCGATCATTACCAGGCGCAGGCCAGCGTCAGCACCTTGCCGATGGCCTACAACATGGCCTTCGATCCACTCAGTAAAAAGGTTTACCTGCCAGCGATGGACTTCACCCAGCCTGTGCCGAGCAAGGCTGAGCCCAAGCCGGATCCGCTGTTTCACGCCAACACCTTTTCGGTCACCACCCTGGCTCCGTAGGAGCATTGCATCGGGGCCGTGTTAACGCAAAAACGCCTGGCGGTATTCGCCGGGCGTGCCCTTCATGGCCTGGCGAAAGCGATTGGTGAAATGACTGGCGCTGGCAAAGCCGCAGGCGAGGGCAATCTCCCCAAGCGGCTGTGAGCTGTTGCGCAGCAAATGCCGGGCGTGAGCCAGGCGGCGGGCCAACAGGTATTGATGCGGCGGCAGGCCGAAGCTTTCGCGAAACATCCGCGCGAAGTGGTACTCCGACAACGCGCACAAACCGGCCAACTGACCAAGGCTGATCGGCTCGGCCAATTGCTGGTCGATGTACTCGATCAGCTGTCGACGCTGGTGCGCCGCCAGCCCACCCTTTAGGCGCAAACCCTGTCGCAGGCCGACTTGGCTGAGCAACGTGTGGCTGAGCATTTCGTGTGCGAGGCTGCTTGTCAGCAGGCGTTCGCCGGGCTCGTCCCAGTTCAATTCAATCAACTGACGGAAACGCCGGGCTTGCACCGGGTCTTCGAGAAAGGTGCTTTCCTGCAATTGCAGTTCACGCGGTTCACGGTCGAGCAGGGTGACGCAGCCGAGGGCAAATTGCTCGGGGCTGAAGTACAGGTGAGCCAGGCGGATTCCACCGTTGATCACCCAGGCCGACTGGTGTTCGGCGGGCAAGATGCAGAGTTTGTCCGGGCCGCCCTTGGTGCCGGGCTGCTCGCGGCGAAAGGTCCCGGTGCCACCGGCGATGTAGCAGGAGAGGGTGTGATGACCGGGCGCTTCATAGTCCTGGGCGTCGTGATGATTGCTCCACAGGGCTGCAGCCATGCCGTCACCGAGCTCGGCGCTGTGCTCAAGGCGAGCATTCGGCGAGCGGTTGAGGGCTTGAAAGACTTGCAGGGTTTCCAGTGCGGGCATGATCGGCTCTCTCCAACGCCTTGCATCCTACTCCGTCGCCTCGACGCTGCCAGCCCGTCGCCTGACAAAAGCGCAAGTTTATGCAAGCGCACGGCCTGCCTCGAGAACAGACTGAAGGCCATCTTCAGGAGTTGCCGACATGAACCTCTCGCTATACCTGCTCACGGTGCTGATCTGGGGCACCACCTGGATCGCCCTGAAACTGCAACTGGGGGGGGTGGCGATTCCGGTGTCGATCGTTTATCGCTTCGGCCTGGCATCGCTGGTGCTGTTCGTGATGTTACTGCTCAGCCGACGCCTGCAAGTGATGAACCGGCGTGGACACTTGATCTGCCTGGCCCAGGGGCTGTGCCTGTTCTGCATCAATTTCATGTGCTTCCTCACCGCCAGCCAGTGGATTCCCAGCGGTCTGGTCGCCGTGGTGTTCTCCACTGCCACGCTGTGGAATGCGCTGAATGCGCGGGTGTTCTTCGGTCAGAAAGTGGCCCGCAATGTGTTGATGGGCGGCGCGCTGGGGTTGATTGGGCTGGGCTTGTTGTTCTGGCCGGAACTGGTCGGCCATACCGCCAGCCCGCAAACCTTGCTTGGCCTGGCTCTGGCGCTGCTGGGCACACTGTGTTTCTCGGCCGGCAACATGCTCTCGAGCCTGCAACAGAAAGCCGGCCTCAAGCCACTGACCACCAACGCCTGGGGCATGGCCTATGGCGCCGCGATGCTGTCGATGTACTGCCTGGTCAAAGGTATTCCCTTCGACATTGAATGGAATACTCGTTACATCGGCTCGTTGTTGTACCTGGTGATTCCGGGCTCGGTGATTGGTTTCACCGCGTACCTGACCCTGGTCGGACGCATGGGCCCTGAACGTGCGGCGTATTGCACGGTGCTGTTCCCGGTAGTGGCTTTGAACGTGTCGGCCTTCGCCGAAGGCTATCAATGGACCACGCCGGCTTTGGCCGGGTTGGTACTGGTTATGTTGGGTAACGTGTTGGTGTTTCGCAAACCCAAGACGCGAGTGACGGTGGGCAGTGGCAAGTTGGCGTGATCGATCAAGTTACACTTTGCCTTATCGGGGGGATCCGTACGGCGTTGGTTAATTGTCGGTTTTCAGTGACAGATAAATAAGTGCGGTCATCATGTAACCGATAATGCTTCGGGTCCATGCCATGGCATTCCATTCTGCGGAAGTGTCCATGTCGAACCATTCATTGGCGATAACCTGTATGCAGAAGTAATACAAGAAAATGCCGATCATCAAGCCGACAATTCCGTATTTCTTTGCCTCGTGGAACTCTTTACGTGGCGCATTGAGTTTTGTGTAAAGCTGATAGGCCCCCAATAAACAACAGGCGGTGTAGGTTGTCTCCAGGGTGATCATCATCCAGTAGATTCTATGGTGCAGCATGGGGGAGGTGATGGCGCGATAGCGTAGGGCGTCGTTGGGCCGGGTCGTATCCATGCTGAGAATATGTCCAACGAATTCGTAGTTGGAGGTGTAGTCAGTTACATTGCTGATTACAACAAGCAGGCCAAACCCTCCCGCCATTAAAACCAGGGCCAACTTACTGCGCCTGATCAGGCAGGCAGTGGTGAAATTTATCATGGTGCGTACTCTCCATCTCCGGGTCCTGCAATGTGCAGGCAGTTGGGGCAGGAGTTTATAACGCGAAATAAATGGCGGGCAGAGGACTGAATTGCAAGTTGTGTCCTGGCGTACTTAGAGCGGTCGGGTGGTAACTTTTATTTCAGGTTTGTCTACTGTCAGATGTGACAGTAGACGCCTGAGTGCGTTCTGTTTAGCGTGGTCCGGGTTCAGGAAGGCGTCTAGACAATTTCTCAGGTGGAGCTCCCATGAATAAAGATCAACTTGCAATCATCGCGAATATTCGTAAGTCTTTAAATGATCAGCATTATTTGAACGCGGCTTTGCCGTCGGCGCCATTTATCCAGTTGCTGGATGCTGATGGCAAGTTGAGTCATGCGCGTGTTTCGAAGGATGGGCTTTGGGTCGATCTTGTTTATGACGAATTCATGCCCGGTGACACAGTCCTGTTTTATCTGGGGAGCGCCACCCCTGGAATTGTCGATTATGAAGACCGATTTACGCTGAGCGAAGAGAAGAAAATCGTGGCGCTGGTGCCTGAAGACACGATCAATCGATTGATTGGCCAAACGGCATTTGCACTGTACTTCGTGAATGAAACGACACCGTCCAATTTCAAGTACTTCGATGTCATCGAATGACATGATGCGTTGTCATAACGGGGGGGGCAGGGCGCGTTCAGCTGGAACGCGCCCTGTTTCTATCAACCCTTCCACACCTGCGGATTCACCAGATCCTGCGGCCGCTTGCCCAACAGCGCGCTGCGCAAGTTGGCCAAGGCGCGGTGGGCCATGGCTTCGCGGGTTTCGTGGGTGGCCGAACCGATGTGCGGCAAGGTCACGGCGTTCTTCAGCTGGAACAGCGGCGACTCGGCCAGGGGTTCCTTCTCGTAGACATCCAGACCCGCCCCGCGGATCCGGTTGTTCTGCAAGGCCTCGATCAGCGCTGGTTCATCGACCACGGGGCCACGGGAAATATTCACCAGAATCGCGCTCGGCTTCATCAGTGCCAGTTCGCGATGGCTGATCAGGTGCCGGGTCTTGTCGCTGAGCGGCACCACCAGGCAGACGAAATCGGCTTCGGCCAGTAACTGATCAAGGCTGCGAAACTGTGCGCCGAGTTCCTGTTCAAGCTGGGGCTTGCGGCTGTTGCCGCTGTACAGAATCGGCATGTTGAAGCCCAGACGACCGCGTCTGGCGATGGCCGCGCCAATGTTGCCCATGCCGACGATGCCCAGGGTCTTGCCATGTACATCGCAACCAAACAGCGGCGCGCCGACCGTGGCCTGCCATTGCCCGGCCTTGGTCCAGGCGTCCAGCTCGGCGACACGTCGGGCGCTGCTCATCAGCAAGGCAAAGGCCAGGTCGGCGGTGCTTTCGGTCAGCACGTCCGGGGTGTTGGTGAGCATGATCCCGCGTTCGTTGAAGTAGGCCAGGTCGTAGTTGTCGTAGCCGACCGAGACACTGGACACCACTTCGAGTTTGCTGGCGTTCTCCAATTGGGCCCGACCAAGCTTGCGACCGACGCCGATCAAGCCGTGTGCGTGGGGCAGGGCTTCATTGAACTGGGCATTGATGTCACCCAGCTTGGGGGTGGGCACGATCACCTCGAAGTCGTGTCGCAAGGACTCGACCATTTCGGGCGATACACGGCTAAAGGCAAGTACAGTCTTTTTCATCGCAGGAAGGCTCGACAGGCGGAGGAGAATGCCAAGCACGCTAACATTCTCTGACGGGTTTTTGCGAGAGCCGTAGGCTGTGGGCGAACACAAACCCTGTGGCGAGGGAGCTTGCTCCCGCTCGGCTGCGCAGCAGCCGTCAGCCTTTCAATCTCGACTTACCTGAATTAGCTCATTGACGCGATTGCGAGCGCTGCGCACTCGAGCGGGAGCAAGCTCCCTCGCCACACTGGATCGGGTCAATCCTTAGGATCAATTGGCCAACCGTGCCCCGCCCAGACTCCTGCTCAACTCATACGCCACCATGCGAGAGCCGCAGGCTGTGGGCGAACACAAACCCTGTGGCGAGGGAGCTTGCTCCCGCTCGGCTGCGCAGCAGTCGTCAGCCTCTCAATCTTGACTTACCTGAATTAGCTTATTGACGCGATTGCGAGCACTGCGCACTCGAGCGGGAGCAAGCTCCCTCGCCACACTGGATCGGGTCAATCCTTAGGATCAATTCGCCACCCGAGCCCCACCCAGACCCCGCTCAACTCATACGCCGCCATGCGAGAGCCGCAGGCTGTGGGCGAACACAAACCCTGTGGCGAGGGAGCTTGCTCCCGCTCGGCTGCGCAGCAGTCGTCAGCCTTTCAATCTCGACTTACCTGAATTAGCTTATTGACGCGATTGCGAGCGCTGCGCACTCGAGCGGGAGCAAGCTCCCTCGCCACACTGGATCGGGTCAATCCTTAGGATCAATTGGCCAACCGTGCCCCGCCCAGACTCCCGCTCAACTCATACGCCGCCAATTCCGCCTGATGCGCCGCGAGGATCTCCGGCAGCGAGCCCCGCAGGTACTCGACCCAGGTCTTGATCTTCGCATCCAGGTACTGGCGCGACGGGTAGATGGCGTACAGGTTCAGCTCTTGCGAGCGGTAGTTGGGCATGACCCGCACCAGACTACCGTTGCGCAAGCCTTCGATGGCGGCGTAGACCGGCAGCACACCAACGCCCATGCCGCTGATGATTGCGGTTTTCATCGCGTCGGCGGAGTTCACCAGAAACGGTGAGCTGTTGATGGTGACCATTTCCTGGCCTTCCGGGCCGTCGAACAGCCATTTCTCCAGCGGAATCACCGGGCTGACCAGGCGCAGGCAGGCGTGATTCAGCAGGTCGCTGGGCTTCTGCGCGCAGCCGTTGGCTTTTACATAAGCAGGCGACGCGCAAACGATGCTGTAGGTGATGCCCAGCCGTTGCGAAACGAAACCCGAGTCCGGCAGTTCGCTGGCCAGCACGATCGATACGTCGTAGCCCTCGTCCAGCAAATCCGGTACGCGGTTGGCCATGGTCAGGTCGAAGGTCACGTCCGGGTGGGACTTGCGATAGCGGGCGATTGCATCGATCACGAAGTGCTGACCGATCCCGGTCATGGTGTGCACCTTGAGCTGCCCGGCCGGGCGTGCATGGGCGTCGCTGGCCTCGGCTTCGGCCTCCTCGACATAGGCGAGGATCTGCCCGCAGCGCAGCAAATAACGTTTACCGGCCTCGGTCAGGGCGATGCGGCGGGTGGTGCGGTTGAGTAAACGGGTTTGCAGGTGGGCTTCCAGGTTGGAGACCGCGCGCGAGACGTTCGCTGTCGTGGTATCGAGCTGCACGGCAGCGGCAGTGAAGCTGCCGGCTTCGGCGACACAGCTGAAGGCGCGCATGTTTTGCAAAGTGTCCATGGGGTGCTCTCGGGTGCGATGACAAATTGTGACACGAAGTTACGGAGTGCTGTGACCCCGACCAAGGGATTATCTCGTGAACGGTAACAAAGATTCACAGGATTCCCGGCTTATCGCTGCTCAAGCCCACCCCTAGAATTGCGCCCATCTCTTACGGGACGTCCTCCCCACCTCAGGAATTTGCAGCAGTGCCGCGTCGCATCAGCAGAGAGCTGAAGACTCTCAGTGTTTGGGTTTTATCGTTAGCAATCAGCGGCTGCATCGGAACCGGAGGTATTGCGCCACAGGGCAAGGCATTCGACGCCAATACATTGGCCACCGACGAGGCCATTCAAAGCGCCGCCAAGGATGCTCACTGGCCCACCGCGCAGTGGTGGCAGGCCTATGGCGACCCGCAACTCAATCACTGGATCGACCTCGCCGTGCAAGGCAGTCCGAGCATGGCCATGGCCGCTGCTCGTGTGCGTCAGGCCAAGTCCATGGCCGGTGTTGCCGAATCGGCCGAGTCGTTGCAGGTCAATGGCCAATCCACCCTCAAGCGCCATAACTGGCCCACCGATCAGTTTTACGGTCCGGGCGAGCTGGCCAACACCACCACTTGGGACAACAACGCCGCTCTCGGTTTCAGCTACGCCCTCGACCTTTGGGGCCGCGAAAGCAATGCCACCGAACGCGCCGTCGACATGGCCCACATGAGCGCCGCCGAAGCGCGCATGGCTCAGCTCGAATTGCAGAACAACGTGGTCCGCGCCTACATCCAGCTGTCGCTGCATTACGCGCAGCGGGACATCGTGGCCGCGACCCTCAAGCAGCAACAGCAGATTCTGGAGCTTGCACAAAAGCGCCTGGATGGCGGCATCGGTACCCATTTCGAAGTCAGCCAGGCACAAACCCCGTTGCCGGAAACCCATCGACAACTGGATGCACTGGACGAAGAAATCGCCCTGAGCCGCAATCAACTTGCGGCATTGGCAGGCAAAGGTCCAGGGGAGGGCGCACAGTTGCAGCGTCCGACGCTGTCCCTTGGTACCGCACTGAAACTACCCTCGGCATTGCCTGCGCAATTGCTCGGCCAACGCCCGGACGTGGTTGCCAGTCGCTGGCAAGTCGCGGCCCAGGCGCGCGGGATCGAGGTGGCGCACGCTGGCTTCTACCCCAACGTCGATCTGGTCGGCAGCCTTGGTTACATGGCCACCGGTGGCGGGGCGCTGGAGTTTCTGACCGGCAAGAAGCTCAACTACAACGTCGGGCCGGCGATCTCCCTGCCGATCTTCGACGGTGGGCGCTTGCGCTCGGAGTTGGGCGAAGCTTCGGCCGGCTATGACATCGCCGTGGCCAAGTACAACCAGACCCTGGTCGATGCGCTCAAAAGCATCTCCGATCAGTTGATCCGCCGCGAGTCCATGGACAAACAGCAAGCCTTCGCCGAGGAGTCGGTGGCGGCGGCGCAGAAAACCTACGACATCGCGATGATCGCCTATCAGCGCGGGCTCACTGATTACCTCAACGTGCTGAATGCCCAAAGCCTGCTGTTCAAGCAGCAGCAAGTGCAACAACAGGTTCAGGCCGCGCGTTTGAGCGCCCATGCCGAACTGGTCACTGCCCTTGGTGGCGGGCTCGGCGCCGGTAACGACGTGCCGCTAGACGGCAAAGTCCAGGCGCCGAAAACCCCAGCCATTCTCTCTGCCCTCGACCACTGAACAGGACACCATGACTCCCTTGCCTGCACCGCTGCGCTGGCTGTATTCCCTTGAATGGCGCCGGGGTTTTTTCGACTGGGCACGCAGTGACGGCGTGACTTGGGTCTACATCTTCAAGGTGCTGACCGCCGCGTTCCTGACCCTCTGGCTGGCCATGCGCCTGGAACTGCCGCAACCGCGCACCGCGATGATCACCGTGTTCATCGTCATGCAGCCGCAGAGCGGTCAGGTGTTCGCCAAGAGCTTCTATCGCTTCCTCGGTACGCTGGCTGGCTCGGCGGTGATGGTCGCGCTGATTGCCTTGTTCGCCCAGAACACCGAACTGTTCCTCGGTTCGCTGGCGATCTGGGTCGGCATCTGCACGGCCGGTGCCGCGCGTTATCGCAACTTCCGCGCCTATGGTTTTGTGCTCGCCGGTTATACGGCGGCGATGGTCGGCTTGCCGGCGCTGGCGCACCCGGACGGCGCGTTCATGGCGGCAGTCTGGCGGGTGCTGGAAATCTCCCTGGGGATTCTCTGCTCGACCCTGGTCAGCGCCGCGATTCTCCCGCAAACCGCCAGCGCGGCGATGCGCAACGCCTTGTATCAGCGCTTCGGAGTGTTTGCGCTGTTCGTCACCGATGGCTTGCGCGGGCGCAGCCAACGCGAGGCGTTCGAAGCCGGCAACGTGCGCTTTATCGCCGAAGCCGTGGGCCTGGAAGGCTTGCGCAGCGTCACCGTGTTCGAAGACCCGCACATGCGTCGGCGCAATGGTCGGCTCAGTCGCTTGAACAGCGAATTCATGGGCATCACCACCCGGTTCAACGCCTTGCACCAATTGCTCGAACGCTTGCGCAGCAGCGGCACCGAACAGGTAGTGGCGGCGATCAAACCCGGGTTGCAGGACCTCGCCGAAGTGCTCGATGGCTTCTCGGGTCGTGCGCTGACGCATGCCGACGCAGCGCGTCTGGCAGCGCAATTGGCCGCCTATAAAGAAGGGCTGCCGGCGCGGGTGCGCAGCTTGCGGGCGAGCTTTCAGCAGAGCGAACCGAGCGACGCCGAGCAACTGGATTTTCACACCGCCTACGAGTTGCTCTACCGCTTCGTCGACGAAGTGCACAGTTATGCACAGACCCACGCCTCGCTGGCCGAGCACCGCCACGAACGCGAGCAATGGGATGAGCCCTACACCCCGAAAACCAACTGGCTGGCGTCGACCGCGGCAGGCATTCGGGCGTCGTTCATTCTGATTGTGCTGGGCAGTTACTGGGTCGCCACCGCGTGGCCGAGCGGCGCGACCATGACCTTGATCGCTGCTGCCACGGTCGGTCTCTCGGCGGCCACGCCAAACCCCAAGCGCATGGCGTTCCAGATGGCCTGCGGGACGTTGCTCGGGGCGCTGATCGGCTTCGTCGAGATGTTTTTCATCTTCCCGTGGATCGACGGTTTCCCACTGTTGTGCGTGATGCTGGCGCCGGTGATCGTGCTCGGTTCGTTCCTCACCTCACGGCCGCAGTACGCCGGTGTTGGCCTGGGTTTGCTGATCTTTTTCAGCACCGGTTCAGTGCCGGACAACCTGACGGTCTACAACCCGTACACCTTCATCAACGACTACATCGCGATGATCATGGGCATGCTGGTGTGCGCGGCGGCCGGGGCGATCATCCTGCCGCCCAACAGTCGCTGGTTGTGGTGGCGTCTGGAGCAGGACTTGCGCGGGCAAGTGGTGTTCGCCATCAGCGGCAAACTCAAGGGGCTGGCGTCGGGTTTTGAAAGCAGCACCCGCGATCTGGTGCACCAGGCTTATGGATTGGCCACCGGACAGCCTAAGGTGCAACGCGATCTGCTGCGCTGGATGTTCGTGGTGCTGGAAGTCGGTCACGCGATCATCGAGTTGCGCAAGGAACAGGCGATCTTGCCGGTGCACCCGGCCTATGCCGAAACCCAGCCATGGCGTCAGGCGATCAGGGTCATGGGTCGCTCGCTGGTTCGGCTGTTTCTGCAACCGAACCAGAGCAATCTGGAGCGCAGCCTGGTGGCGGTCGACCACGCCATCAGCCGCGTCCAGGCCACCGACGAACCCTTCGCCCCGCACTTCGACACCTCGGCCTTGCGCCGGGTGAAGAGCTACCTGCATTTCATCCGCACCTCGTTGCTCGACCCGCAATCGCCGCTGGCAGCGCTCGCTGCCCCGCAAGGACCTGACCATGCCTCGTGAAATCGCCTTCCACGGCGTGTACATGCCGACCATGACCCTGATGTTTTTCATCGCTGCGGCAATGGCCTGGGCACTCGACCGGTTTTTGTCCGGGTTTGATCTGTACCGCTTCTTCTGGCACCCGGCGCTGCTGCGCCTGAGCCTCTTCACCTGTTTGTTCGGCGCTCTTGCGCTGACTGTTTACTCTTGAGACCGATTCGATGAAAAAACTCTTCAGCCTGCTCGCGACCTTGTTGGTACTGGCCCTCGCGCTGTGGATCGGCCGGACCCTCTGGGTGCATTACATGGACACCCCGTGGACCCGTGATGGCCGGGTGCGCGCCGACATCATCAATGTCGCCGCCGACGTCACCGGCGAAGTGGTCGACGTGCCGGTACGTGACAACCAGTTGGTGAAAAAGGGCGACCTGCTGATGCAGATCGATCCCGAGCACTACCAGATCGCGGTGAAACAGGCGCAATCGCTGGTCGCTTCGCGCAAAGCCACGTGGGAGATGCGCAAGGTCAACGCGCACCGTCGCGCCGACCTCGACAACCTGGTGATCTCCAAGGAAAACCGCGACGACGCCAGCAACATTGCCGACTCGGCGCTGGCCGATTACCAACAGGCCCAGGCACAGCTTGAGGCCGCAGAGTTGAACCTCAAGCGCACCAAAGTGCTGGCGGCGGTGGACGGTTATGTCACCAACCTCAACGTCCATCGCGGCGACTACGCGCGCATCGGCGAAGCGAAAATGGCCGTGGTCGATATGAACTCGTTCTGGGTCTACGGCTTCTTCGAAGAAACCAAACTGCCGCATGTGAAAGTCGGCGATCAGGCCGACATGCAATTGATGAGCGGCGAAGTGCTCAAGGGCCATGTCGAAAGCATATCGCGCGGCATCTACGACCGCGATAACCCGGAAAGCCGCGAGCTGATCGCCGACGTGAATCCGACCTTTAACTGGGTGCGTTTGGCACAACGGGTGCCGGTGCGGATTCACATCGATGAAGTGCCGGACGGGGTGCTGTTGGCGGCGGGAATTACTTGTACGGTGGTGGTCAAGCAAGATGACGTCGAGTAACTTTGCAGCGGGTGAGTTGTTGTTTTTTTGGTGTTAATTGTAATGGGAAGTTAGTTTGGGTTTTTGAATATTTTGTTGTGTGTTAGTTTGCGGGTCGTCACTGTTGTAGGTGGCTTATATTGATTTATATTTAAGGGCTGGTACTTAACCGGCTCTATTTTTTAGTGTGGCAGTATTTTTAAAAAGGATTTTAAAATGACAAAGCTGATAGATATCAGAATGGATAACGGTATCAATGGTATTAAAAAAAGCGTGCCGGTAACACTCGGATTTACCCTTGAAACGGATGGCGCCCCCCCTCCTGTCGGATCACGTCTGGAGTTCCGGGTAAACGAGGACGTGACCTTTCTGCACGTTTCGATGCCTGTCAACGGTGCGCAGATGATTTTTAGACCCAGTTTTAACTCCAGCATGATCACCATTACCGATACGCAAACTCAGGGGTGGAACCCTGGTCGCACAGTAACGTTAATCTCCGAAAAAGAGTTGCGGCCTTCATCCGTTGCCGAGTTGTGCTCCATTCGTTATTACCAGCCGACCCATATGGAGCATTTCTATTGTGGTGTTTTGGCGAAGTATATTGAAGAACAAGAAATTCAGGTGCGCCAGACGTTTAAAGGGGCATGGCAGGATCAGGCCACTAAGGGGTGGATATACAGTTATGACTTTATTCTAAGAGCCACCAGACACTCGATTGCGCAGTGGAAAGTTTCGAGCGCAGGATTACCACTGGGCACGAAAATTTACGCCAATCCCTGGCTCGACATGAGCCATGACGGTACAGAAGGGATTATCGAGTTGCGCACGCCTAAGGGGGGCAAGTATGTGCTGGAGCCGGGCATAGACCTGCCTGTTTCCGTTCAACTGCTTTACCCGGTTGCGTCGGGTCAGAACCCGTCATTCCAGAACGTCCCTAATCTGGTTGCCTACCCGCTCTGACAGGGCAGGATGTGATGAGGCCGGGCCGGGCCATGATCATGGCTCGGCTTTTTGGGGGATTGATAAGATTAAAGTCAAAAGATCGCAGACGCCTTATCTGTTAGCGATCTGTCAGATCAGATGCCGCGAGTCGGTGTGGTGAACACAGTTGCTACGCCGGTTCAGGTGGATCGAGGTGATCCAGTGCCCGATTCACCGCCAACTCGGCCAGTGAAATCATCTGCTGAATCGCCAGTGCGGTATTGCGCTTGGGACCTTCAAGCTCAAACGCCAGATCGCTGGCCATGACGTTCACCGACGCGAGCGTCTCGCAGGCGTGGGCCAGTAGGGTTTCAGAGTCGACATCGGGGGCGATGACGAAAATGCAACCGGGACGTCGGTCGGCCAACAATTGCTTGGTCTCGGGCAGCACCAGGTAATGGTCGAGCGCACGGTGCGCGGCGGCGTGGAGTTCTTTTGAATCGAGGGAGGCGTAGGGGGAGGTGCTGTCGGTTTCAGTGGGATTGGGGGTAGCTTTAGACATGGTGATGCTCCAATAGGTTAAGTCACTCCTATGAGATATCCGGGCTACCACACCCGATCGCTGAATGGGCAGCGACCCGAAAAGGCTATCCGTCCCCCATCACCCAACGCAACCGTCAAAACGTGTCGGAACCGTCCTCAGACGCGCGGGCCATTGTCCTTCAAAAACCTACGCGAGATAAACGTCCTTTTGATCGCTCCCACTCTTCAGTGGGAGCGATCTCATTCAGCCCTGACAATACGTCTCATGCAAATGCCGCCACAGCAACGCACCTGACGGCAGTTTTTCAATCACCGCCGTCGCACGCCGATCATTCAGCACGCCGCTCGCATCGGATTGCACCTCGCGGTAGCTGACGGTGGCGCCGCCTGCGTGTTGGTCAATCCCGCTCCATTCGCTCAGGCTGATTTTCAAGCCCGGGCGAGCGCCGCCGAGTTTATCGAACAGCTCGCTCAAACCTGGATAATCCAGCACATTGCCGCCGGGCACGATCATCGAAAACTGCGGCGAGAAACGCGCCAGCAACTGCGTCAGTAGGCCTTTGTCGGCGCTGCCGGAAAACCATTGCTCGATGTCGACAAGGGTCTGGGTCACTTCGTTGAAGTATTCGCGATAGTCCGTCATGCGGTTTTTCTCCTTGGGTGAGTGAGGGGTAATGTGCGTCAGCAGCTTGGTGGTGTCCAGACGCAGGATGGCTGACAAGGGGAATAGCGCAAGGGCCACTGAAGGTGCAGGCGTTTATTGATTTCATGAAGGTTAAAGGCTGACCACACAGCTCTAACAAGCTGTGTGGTCAGGGGCGCTTGGCAGGGTAGGGAGAATCAGCCCTGATAGCCGTAAACATGGCCGAGTGCGCCACCTAAGCCCAAGGTGTTACCCGCCAGCAGAATACGGCCGGTTGCTTGTGTTTGTAGAAGCGCTGGTGTGGTCACCAGTTGAGTGTCTTCCTGGATGCAACCGTTTTGACCGAAGCTTCGGTCAACGGAGCCGTTGGCCAGATAGCGCGCGATATACAAGCGACTGGAACCGCCAGCGGTGATGATGCTGCCATCCGCCTGCCGGGTCGCACACACCCACTCGTTCCCATGGTCGGCATTGAACGAAGTCAATACCGGGCGACCCTGATTGAACTCGGGGAATGGGTTGCCGGTCGTGTCGAAGCCCACAAGCAGGCCCCAGTTTCTTTGGCCGGAACTTGCCTGGCCAATACCCACGACGTTGCCGGCGGCGGTGTCGATTAGTTCGTGAAAGATAACCGTACCATTCGGAATGTTCACCAGGGAGAAACCGGGTGTTTGAGTGCCGCCAAAGTTCGTATCAAGTTCACCCGTGTGAGAATAACGAGCGACATAGCCTTGTGTTTCAGACGGTGAACGTCGAGCACTACCCGCGACCAGAATAGTGTTATCGGCCTGCACCCGGATGGCAGTGACTGACAGACTGCTGAACGCCTGATGATTGATCTCGAGTTGTCCGGTTTTATTGAAGCTTTTATCCAGATTGCCGCGAGTGTCGACTCGCAACACCAGACCGCTAGAGGTATCCCCCTTCAAGTAGGTTGCGCTGACGAGGATTGTTCCGTCGGCCAGCAATTGCAGGGTGCTGGAGTCGTCAACCAACTCCCCGAGGGCGCTGTTTTCAATGACCACGCAGCCCTGTTCACCAAAGCTGCGGTCAACCAGGCCATTGATATCGAAGCGAGCAATGACCAGGCGTTTCGGGCTGTAAACGTCTACTTCGCGGGACCAGCCCAGCATGATGATGTGGCCGTCGTCCTGAACGGCGAGCTGGCCGCCTGTCGAGTCGTATCCATCGGCAAAGTTGCCTTGCGCCAGGCCCATGTCGGCAAACGAGGTGTCGACGCTGCCATCAGGATTGAAGCGTGCCAGCCCATAGATCCCTTTCAGGTCGCGGGCCAGCCATGCACTCACCAGAATCTTGTCGTCTGCCAACACAGTGAAACCTTTCACATGCCGGTCGGTGTCAAGTGCGTGCTTGAGTTCAAACAGAGTGATAACGCCTTCGAGACCGAAATGCGGATCACGGTCTCCCGGGATGAAAAAAGTAATCTGGTTATGGGTAATAGCGTCCATGGTATTTACCTTGTGTGAGTTTCAGTGTCCGATATGAAGAACGGATTAATTGTTTTTTAGATGTGGTTTTTCATGGGGGCTGATAGGCAGGCCTCATGAGTGAGCAAGTTATAGATCGGTAGATGCTATTGCTATATTTAGTTGCTGGTTTAATGTGTTTGTTTATGTCTGTTGTTTGATTGGTTAGTTGAGGTTTATTGCGGTTGGCTGCGGAGCGATGTCCGCAGCGCGAGGGCGGATGTTAGAGCGTGTTATTGAGCGCAAACTTCTTCTTCAGGATGATATCGAGCAGACCTCTGGGCAGTAACGCGGCCATTAGCGGCAACGCTCGACTGCCATTACCCAGACGCAACAAGTGCGGCGGTTTGCTGTGCTGCACAGCCTTGAGCAGATCGTTGGCAAATGTGCTCGCCGGGGTCGGGTTGTTCTGAGAAGCCTTGGCCCGGGCACGAATTCCCTCGCGCAGCGGCCACCAGGGCGATTGTTCGCTGATCAGTTGTTCGGCTTCAACGCCTGCATTCCTGGCAAAACTGGAGGCGATGGCGCCGGGCTGGACTTCCATCACCCGGATGCCGAAGGGTGCCAGTTCCATGCGCAGCGCATCGCTCAAGGCATGCACCGCGGCTTTCGAGGCGCAATAGGCACCGGCGAATGGTGTGACCAAAACGCCGGAGACGCTGCCGATATTCACCACTAATCCCTTGGCGCGACGCAGCACGGGAAACAGCGCGCGGGTGACACCGACCACGGCAAACACATTGGTTTCGAACTGCCGTTGCATCGCCGCGACACCGCCGTCGAGCAGTGGCCCCATGGCGCCGTAACCGGCGTTGTTGATCAGTACGTCAAGGCCGCCGTGTTGCTGGTTGATCCGCTCACTCAATTGTTCGAGTGCCGGCCCGTCATTGACGTCCAGTTGCACGGCGGTGAACCCGGCTGCGGCGAGTATCGCCACATCTTCAGCCTTGCGCGCGGTGGCCAGGACCTCGAACCCGGCGTTTTTGAAGGCATCAGCCAGGGCGCGGCCAATGCCGCTGGAACAACCGGTGATTAATGCGACGGGCATGGCGCGGTCCTTGTGCAAGTAGAAGGGTGGAGAAAAGGATCAGTCAGAGAAACTACCTTGCAAATGCTCGGCGCGAAACTCCAGGGTTTGCGGGCGATAGCCCGGACGCAGCGGCGGCATCGGCAAGCAGTCTTCCCACGTGGCGCCGGCCTGTAATTCGCCGGGGCCACGGTAGCGCGGCGCGGCGTATTGATTGTCGGCCAGGTTGACCGTATCGCCCGGCGCATAGGCGGCGATCCGCCAGCGCAACTCGGTCAGCGGCACGTCGTTGCCGTTGTTCAGCTTCAGTTCCAGCGGACGATCCGCCGGGCAGTGTTCCGGTGCGTAGCTGATGCGCAACTCCAGCCGCGCCAGTTGCTTGATCTCGCGGTTGTCCAGCCATATCACCCAGGTCGCGACCAACCCCAGCCCGATCGCCGCCGCCAAAGAGACCGGCAAGGCTTTGGCCGGATAGCGTAGCAAGAGGATCAGCCAGGTGATGACGAGCAGGACGCCGATGAACATGACGCGAAACCTCGGGCAGGGGAGGGTCATGCTACCTAAGCGTAGATGGGATTGGCGATGGGTGGTTTGGTGAGTTCATCTTTGAGTTCGAGACGAAATGGCTGGATATTGAAAGCCACAGCTGGATTTACAGTTACGACATTGTGCTGAAAGCAACCCGTCATGCCGTTTCAAATTGGAAACTGTCGTTTGCCGATTTGCCGATTTGCCGATTTGCCGTTGGGCACAAAAATTCACAGTGAACTTTGGGCTGAGGTGATACACGACGGTAGCGAAGGCATCACTGATGCTGGTCACTCCCGGTGATGACAAGTACGTATTGGAGCCGGGAAAAGAGTTGCCAATCTCCATCCAGCTACGCTATCCCGCCGTTGTGGGCCAGAAGCCTGAGTGCGCTATCTGGTTGCTTATTTGCGATAACTAAAAAGCCTCCTGCTCAATTGGTTGGGCGTGGGGGGAGCAATCGGCATGATAATTATATATATCAGTGGTCGAATGGCACTTACTTAACATGTTTAGCGTGCCCGTTTTTCCTAACATCTGCCCTTGCTGATCGACGTGATTGGGTCAGCAAGGGGTAGGCTTGAGGTCTTCGTTTTATGGCTCGCGGCTCGATACGACCGGGTCGGTTTTCAACGCGCCTTTGAGCGATCAGCGTCAATAAATTTGACAGGCCATCCTCTTCTTCAAGGCGGCCGTATTGTCGCAGGGCCAGCCATAACTGAAGGCTGTGTTTGAAACTCAGCTCGCGAGGTAAGCAGTCAGCTAATAAAGCCGATTGTGCCATGAGCATTCGGATCAGATTGTGTGCCAACAGATAGACCCATAACTCCTTGACTGCCATGCCTGGGGTTTTGCAGCTTAACTTTCCAAGTCCCAGCGTAGCTTTGAGATTGCGTAAATCTAACTCGACATGCCATCGCCCCTTGTACAGCGATTTTAGGGCTGTTTTGGGTGTCTGCCTCGGGCAATGCAACGTGGTCACCAACGTCTTTCCGCCTGCCTTAAGCTCTCGCACTGTCAGCCTTTCAGGCGCCTGTTCGTAATGCGCCTGACTCATCCAGGGCGGCCTTCTTTCGGGCTTCTTCAACTCGATCAGATGATCTTCCGAACCGAGACTTTGACCCAGGCGAAAGTCCGTGCTGCGCCGTCGAGCGCCATATTGTTCGAACACGCCATCGACACCTCTACGTTGCAACTCGCACAGCAGGAAATAAGTAGCGTAGTAAGCATCGCCCAACAAAATGTCGCCTGCTTTCAACGTGTCGAGCATTGATCTGAGCAGCGTCTGTTCATCGCCACCCTTGCCTCGGAAACGCCCAAGGGCGGCATCTAAAACGGCGCCGCTGGAGAGGCAAACGATGCCAACCACTCGACACAGCGGAAAACCAAGACCGACTTTCTGACCGCGAGACTGCGGATAGGCCCCCTGATTGGCCGCGGTGTCGGGCATGCTGACCGTCGTACCGTCCACAAGGCGTACAGGCCGCCCCATCCAGCGCCACGACGATGGTGCTTTATCACTAATCGAAACACCGGTGTGCCTGACCAATGTGGAAACCATCTTCACAGGCAGTCGCTTTCTGGCCTTACAGTAGGCGCCCGTGCGAGTGCTATTGGGCTTCATGCCGCCACAAGACCGTTTGATGGACAAGTCGTTGACGGCGTTCTGGCAGGAGCGGTCGGCACTCATCGCTTGAGCCAGAAACATAGACAGCGTTTCAGTCGGCGGAAACAGACGCTCCCGATATTCTGGCAGTGCAGATTCGACGCGCTGTAACAGCTCGGGAGCAGTGAGAAGATTGAAAAAAGCATAGGCATCACAGTTCGAAGCATGTCGGTGAAAACGTTGCTGTTGATGCTGGAGAATTTGACGTCTACGATTCATTGGGGCTGTGTCCTTGGTTCATCGGTGTGCGTTCGCAACTATCACCGTAGACCAAGACCAGCTCTTCTTCATTTTTTGCTTTTAGCTCAACTGGTTAGCTGCTAAGTAAGTGCCATTCTATCAGTGGTCCTTTTCTCTTGGGTTCGTTAAATGTGGATGGTGGGTTTTATCTTGATTTAAAGACTAAAGATCTGCAAGCAAGAGACTAACCCCGCGGGTTGCTATAAGGGTTAGCCGTTAACCTGATGAAATGCTCCATTTCTTGCTGGTCGGTGCCAGTTATTATTCAACTTTCAGCAATAATTTTTGCTGTGTAGAACTGCCGTCTATGTTCTCTCGCAAAAGAATTTCATGCAGGCCAACTGGCTTGGCACTGAATAAATTGAAATCGAAAGCACCAAATGAATTGCTTACCGTATAAGCTGAATCGATTCCAGGGACATGAAGCACGAGAGGCACATTCCTTATGGAGTTATTGCCTATTGCCTCCAGCGTTCCATAAATATGGCAGGTTTCCGAATAACGCTTTGAGAGCCACTCTGGAGGTAAAGGCCAATTGGTTACTTTGAATACGAACTTTTGTTTGATTAACCTGTTATTCGGCGTTAGTAGTACCCCTTTCTCTCCTTCGCTGAACAGCTTCAATGTAAAAGTACCCGCCTTCGACGCAGTCCCCCTGATGTTCCATTCGTGTCGCGTGGAAAGTTGGCGAAGGGGTGGTTGGCTTGAAAGGTCACCACGTATAAGGCCAGAGCCAGGAACCCAGTCAAGGGCCAAAGTAACGCCAACTAACACATCTGCGTTCTTGTAACTAAGGGTGAGTACTTTTGTTTGGCCTCCAATGAAATCTGCCCCGTTTTGCGGCAGTGTAACGCCGTCCAATAAAACCGTCGCCTCGTCCGCCAGGTTGGTCGACAGCAGCTTGCTGAGCGCCACGGTGATAGGCGTGGTCATGCCCAGGCCGGCCGCAATTAACTGGAAGGTGCCGCTCTTGGTCGACCCGGTCACGACCCAGCTGTGAACTTTTTGCTCACTGCCCAATGCCGGCGCACTTACCACATTGGCTACGTCCAGACCACTTTTGATCACGCAGGTCAGCGTCACCGGATGCCCGGTCAGCGGACTACCGAGTTTAGGCTTCAGCGTAACGGTCTGGCCTTGGCCACGGAAGAACGTGTTGCCCCCGACCGGAACGACCATGCCGCCAATCTCGATCTCTGCCTCATCGCCCAGGTCGGTCGACAGCAGCGTGCTGAGCGCTACGGTGATCGGTGTGGTCATGCCCAGGCCGGCCGCAATTAACTGGAAGGTGCCGCTCTTGGTCGACCCGGTCACGACCCAGCTGTGAACTTTTTGCTCACTGCCCAATGCCGGCGCACTCACCACATTGGCTACGTCCAGACCACTTTTGATCACGCAGGTCAGCGTCACCGGATGCCCGGTCAGCGGACTACCGAGTTTAGGCTTCAGCGTAACGGTCTGGCCTTGGCCACGGAAGAACGTGTTGCCCCCGACCGGAACGACCATGCCGCCAATCTCGATCTCTGCCTCATCGCCCAGGTCGGTCGACAGCAGCGTGCTGAGCGCTACGGTGATCGGTGTGGTCATGCCCTGGCCGGCCGCAATTAACTGGAAGGTGCCGCTCTTGGTCGACCCGGTCACGACCCAGCTGTGAACTTTTTGCTCACTGCCCAATGCCGGCGCACTCACCACATTGGCTACGTCCAGACCACTTTTGATCACGCAGGTCAGCGTCACCGGATGCCCGGTCAGCGGACTACCGAGTTTAGGCTTCAGCGTAACGGTCTGGCCTTGGCCACGGATGAACGTGTTGCCCCCGACCGGAACGACCATGCCGCCAATCTCGATCTCTGCCTCATCGCCCAGGTCGGTCGAAAACACTCGGCACACTATTTCCCAATCAACACTCACCGCTGGACTGCTGATGCGTAGCTTGCAAAAGCCGCTTTTGTCCTTTCCTGGCGTGAGGGTCCATAACTGCCCGGTCGGCGGCATGGGCTGTTCAAGTTCGAATGGCGGATTCGCCTCTACATTCAGCCCTGCGTCAGACTCGACCAGCTGTAAAGTGAACCCATAACCTGTCAGCTGCGCAAACTCGAGTGTCAGGTCATTTTGCTGTCCGCGAAAAATAACAAGATCCTGCTTGCTCAGATCGACCGGAGTCCCATTCATGGACAGCGTGGCTTGCTCCCAGGGGCTGTTCTCCAACACCTCGAAGTCAAATGACTGTTCAACGGGAACATCGGGGCCATAGTAGAGGCTTTCTACCTCGGCAGTGATGGTGTGTTCTCCGACCGTCTCGGGAGTGAAAGTGAATGAACTCTGGCCATTGGCCGTGGTTACCACCTCATCGACAACCGTATTGCCTACACGCCACTTAACCTTGACGTCGCCCAATGCCTTCTGGGTGTAATACGACTCAACCTGAATGATCGCCTTTACCTCTTGCCCCACCACCGAGAGCCGAATCGGGCTAAGCACGACCTGAATAACGACCCGGTGATGCCCCAGTGACACAGGGATTTTATACGCGGGTGAGGTGAACTCGGTCTGGACCCATAGCTGAAATGTTTCCACTGGTGCATCAGCACCTTTGGCTGGGCAGTTGATTGTCCAGACAGCGCCGCTCTCTTCAAATTTCTGAAACTTACCAATCTCTGGCATGGCCGACAGTGGCAGCGTCGTGCCCGGTTGACCATTAAGGCTGACCCCATAATTAATCCAGGGGCTGTCTTTTTCCGCCGTAATGGAGATTTTATGATCTCCGCCGTGGCAAAGATATACTAGGGGAATGGACGTGGTTTTGGATTCGCGATCAAGTGCCATCGTGTTTGTCTCCAATTGCAAAAGAGAATTCAACAAAATTAAATAAATCAGTTCCCTTTATGTTTTATGCGGTCGGGAACTCCTTGAACCAATCCTGAAAGATAAATAGAGGATTTGACAAGGGGGGTAATTGAGGTTTTGTTATTACTGCACTACTAGGGTGAAGAGTGTAGATGCAATTAAGGATGGGGCAATAAGTGTCCCTTTCCAAATATAGACCCTTGCCGAAAATACGCCGATTTCAGGGAGCGTCATATCCCATTTAAAATACCCACCGGTCATTATTATCTGGTGGCTCCCCATATCTGGATCAATTTTTACCCCCGTTCCAGTGGGAGGTGTGCCCCAGCGCATCATGGCAGTTTGTGCAGTAGTAAATTCGTGGCTTCTGCTGAGACGAAAGCTACACGGGACATTTCGGGGCAGAACTATTCGCTGGACAACTCCCAGATAAGTGCCATCGAGATAAACAGTAAAAACGTCCGTTCTGTTGTCAGTGGACAACCTGCAAACCGGCACAAGCAAGGCCTGGGTCATATCATTGCCCACCAGCTCTAGTTGGAACGTGCCGTCTGCGGGCAAACCGGTCATGGTCCATCTGTACTCCGTTTGCTCCCGGTCGAAAGGCGGCTCACACTTCAAGTCTTCAGGTTCTAGCCCCGTGATGATCGAGCGCTTAAGTATTACGGAATGGTCCGTCAAAGGGCTGTTGGGTTTGGGTTTGAGCGTAACAACGTAGGGGGTCGCTGGGGAAAAGTCGATACCAGTAGACGGAACATCCTTGCCATCTATCAGGACGCCGACCTCATCGGCCAGGTTGGTCGACAGCAACTTGCTGACCGCAACGGTGATCGGCGTGGTCATGTCCTTGCCGGTCAGAGTTAACTGGAAGGTGCCGCTCTTGGTCGACCCGGTCACGACCCAGCTGTGAACTTTTTGCTCACTGCCCAATGCCGGCGCACTTACCACATTGGCTACGTCCAGACCACTTTTGATCACGCAGGTCAGCGTCACCGGATGCCCGGTCAGCGGACTACCGAGTTTAGGCTTCAGCGTAACGGTCTGGCCTTGGCCACGGATGAACGTGTTGCCCCCGACCGGAACGACCATGCCGCCAATCTCGATCTCTGCCTCATCGCCCAGGTCGGTCGAAAACACTCGGCACACTATTTCCCAATCAACACTCACCGCTGGACTGCTGATGCGTAGCTTGCAAAAGCCGCTTTTGTCCTTTCCTGGCGTGAGGGTCCATAACTGCCCGGTCGGCGGCATGGGCTGTTCAAGTTCGAATGGCGGATTCGCCTCTACATTCAGCCCTGCGTCAGACTCGACCAGCTGTAAAGTGAACCCATAATCTGTCAGCTGCGCAAACTCGAGTGTCAGGTCATTCTCCTGTCCGCGAAAAATAACAAGATCCTGCTTGCTCAGATCAACCGGAGTCCCATTCATGGACAGCGTGGCTTGCTCCCAGGGGCTGTTCTCCAACACCTCGAAGTCAAATGACTGTTCAACGGGAACATCGGGGCCGTAGTAGAGGCTTTCTACCTCGGCAGTGATGGTGTGTTCTCCGACCGTCTCGGGAGTGAAAGTGAATGAACTCTGGCCATTGGCCGTGGTTACCACCTCATCGACAACCGTATTGCCTACACGCCACTTAACCTTGACGTCGCCCAATGCCTCCTGGGTGTAATACGACTCAACCTGAATGATCGCCTTTACCTCTTGCCCCACCACCGAGAGCCGAATCGGGCTAAGCACGACCTCAATAACGACCCGGTGATGCCCCAGTGACACAGGGATTTTATACGCGGGTGAGGTGTACTCGGTCTGGACCCATAGCTGAAATGTTTCCACTGGTGTATCAGCGCCTTTGGCTGGGCAGTTGATCTTCCAACGTGCTCCTGACTCTTCAAACGGTTGATCTGTGCCGATTTTTGGCTCAGCAGTCAGTGTCAGAGGTTTACCGGACTCACCATTAAGGCTGACGCCATGATTGGTCCAGGGGCTGTCTTTTTCCGCCGTAATGGAGAAGTCATGAACTCCACCGTGGCAAAGATATACTGAAGGAATGAACGTAGCTTTGGATTCGCGATCAAGTGCCATGGTGTATCTCTCCAGCTGCAAAAAAGAGAACTCAACAGGGAACAATCTGTTATTGGTTAAACTTCATAGGGGACTTCATCGACCTGAAGACGACTCAACTTCAAAGGCTCAAGATGCAGTTGAATATTGACGTCGGTCATGCGTAAACCACTCGATTCCTTTAAGTCAGAGCCGTGCAGTTCAATCGTGATGATTTCGTAGTCTGCAATGATATTAGTGAGCGGATAAGGCGGAAAATAGTTCCAGTCCGCCATGGGTTTGTCGGGGATTTTGCCGCTGAGATCAATCGGCTGCTCGATCCCATCGCCGGTAATTATTATCACTTTGGAGTTTGAACCGTCGCCGTAGTTTTCATACTGAAAACTCAGCCCATACCACGCTTTTTCCAGTTGGGCCGCTGTGAAATCCGCTGTCTGGAATATCTGGGTAACTACCGCTTTGTCATTCATAAGCAAGTAATAACCGTAGTCAGGATCGGCAAGAGTACGCGCGAAGCCACCGGCATGTGTCCAGCTATCCTTCCAGGCTGAGGGGAATCTGCCAGCTTTAATAAAATTACGCCCCGGGATTTCGTCTTCGTTCATGATGTTTTTACCTCGATTGATTCAGGGTTGTTGAATGCTTATTTCGCAACTCCGCCACGCTCTACTATGAGTCTCCCAACTTATCCAGAACTGCGTCGGTGTACGCCGTACCCCCGGACTTCGCCAGATAACGCACGTGCACGATGATGTCCGTCAGGCTTTTGATCAGTTTTTTTTGTTCAGTCGACTTGGCGGCCCGTGGAAAGTGAAGCCGCCATCTTGAACCAGCCCCTGTCCCTTCAAAGGGCAGATAACGCTCATCACCGAATGTCAGCTGGTGCAAGCCGGCATCCACCTGGCTGCGGCTGATGGCCACTGCCTGGTGGCTGCGCAGGTTGAGCAAAATACCGGATCGCGGCATCTGGTCCTGCTCGCCGTACAGGTAATCGAGCGAATCGATGTTGGCTTTGAGCACCGTGGTGCTACCGGTTTGCGTCAGCGTCGCGCGTACATCCTGATGGGGGCCCACTGTCACCGGCAGGGACAGCTCGACGGTGACGATCTGCCGGCAGTAATGACCGGGGTAATCGCTGTCGAACAGCTGCTGAGAGAACTCGAAATCGAGTTTGCCCGTCTGGAGGAGTTCCTTTATCACCTCAGCCCAGTGTATTTGCTGTTGCTCGAACAGGTTGCGCAGCGAGATGGTCTTGGTCAGCTCCAGCCGACGCTCGTTACGCTCAAGGAACATGCGTTCCAGGCGCAGCAGGTCAAGCAGTATTGACTCACCTGCGCACAGGCCATGGTGGTTGTCCATCCAGACGTTGGGGCGAATCACCTGCGTGTCGAAATCGCCCATCTCATACTGCCAACTGGCCTCGGCGCTCAGGCACAACCCCACCACGGCGTCATACGTCTGGAAGTACAGCGTGGCCATCTGGCTCAGCAACCAGCGGTAGAGTTCGACGTTGGTGGCCCGGGTTTTGTAGAACGAATAGAGCTCCTGGGCCTGTACGTTGGCTTTTTGGGTCTGCGCCAGGCTGGCTTTGGCGGCTTCGAGGGTGTGTTGATGGGCGGTGAGCTGCTCCGCGACCACCGAGAGTTCGCTGTTGGCCTGGGCTTCGGCGAAGCTCCATTCTTGACCTCGACGGTGGTAAAAGGCGGCTCGCTGGAAGCCTTCACCAGTTGCATATGCGACACCACCGAGTATCGACAGCGCAGTACCGACGGCATTCACGGGCGCCCCGCGTTCCCCGCCTACAGTACCTGCGAGCGCGGCGGGAAACGGGCCAATTTGCCCGGGGAGCAGTTGCTCCTTAATGGTTGCGTTGATAGCACTCCCAACTGCGTGAGGGATCATTGCCGCAGCACCCAGTAACTTGCCGGTTAACGCGAAAACATCCCCAGCTATTTCTGGCAGCAGTAACGGGTTCTTATTGAGATTTTCATAATGTTTAACCCGCTCTTGAATCATCTTCTTACTTTGTTTTAGCCCTTCCAGCGAGGCCTCCAGTTGCTTGATCGTCTCCTCCTGAATGGTCTTGGCATGCCCTCCCAGTGCAAGGACATGGCTTTGCTGGAGCTCCTCCAGTTGCCCACGATCACGCGCCTCCATCAACTGACGCACTTCCCGGCCAAAGCTGATAAGTATCTGCGCCGCGTTTTGCGCGGTAGCCAGCAGGGTGCGGAAACGATAGTGCGGAATGTTCCGCCAGCCACCCGCATTGCGTGATGCGCCAGAAGAACCACCCGCCTGGGCTCGCAACAGATCGAACGGATTGGTCGCTGGGGCATACAGCGCCAGCATCATCGGTTTGCCATCGATGGTCAGGTTATGCCGCATGTTCCACAGGCATTCGTCGATGTATTTCCAGACGTCCAGCAGTTGATCATTGATAAAGGGGCGCAGGACATTTTCCAGGGCCAATAGCTTGAAGTCTGGCGTACCCTCGACCCGCGCCGGCAGGTTCGCGACGTCGACGTCAAGCGAGCGTGCGAACGCCTCCAAAGCAGTGGCACGGGTCTCGGGCTCAGGCTCAGGCTCAGGCTCAGGCTCAGGCTCAGGCTCGAGAATGTCGAATGCCGACATGGGTTTCCAGTGGCTCATGGATTCGCCAGTGGGTGCCGTGCCCATCAGCGACAGGGCGCGCACATATTGCAGTTTTGCCGCCACCAGGCTGTCGCGGGTCAACCGCCGATAAAGCGAATCAGCATGGGCAATGATGCAGCGTACATAACCCATAAAAATGGCTTTTCGATAGTGAATCCGCTTCGAAAAGGCAATGGCGTCGGGGTCCACCAGCCCCTTGGCTTCAAAGCAGATGTTGCCGACCTCCAGCAACGGGCGGCAAAGCCAGTAGCGTTCACTCGGATCCTCTTCTTCCGGCCGTGCCGTTCGGATGTGCGGGTTGAAAATGTATTGGTACCAGCGCTGCGACTCATGGTAGTTGCGCTCTTCGCACAGACGATGGGCAACCAGGAACGGCAAGTGGAAGAACAACTCCCAGTAAAAGGTGCCGTGGGCGCCGTTGAAATCGATGGGCGCTGTAGCTGCACCAGCGCCCAGAGGCTCAGGTTCCGGGGTGTTTTGAGTAGCCAGGGACAAGACTTCGTCGATGGAGATGGCCGCTTTGGCCACCAGTTCCGGGCCAAACAGGGAGTTGAGGCGGATCCATTTCAACGCCTGGAGATTCAGTGGCCGCATATCCAGGAACTGTGCGCCAGAGTCCTGGTTGCTGAGCAGCGGTACGCTGCTGGCGTTGGGCACTTGCTTGATCTCGATGTCATCGCGGTCACGACCATAACGGCCATCGGCGTCCTCGCCCCACACGACACTCAGTTTTTTACCGACAGGATTACCTGTCCAGCGATACTCGATCCATGGGGTTTGAAACCAGCCGTTCAACTCGCTTGTTTGCTGCCAAACACCCGGAGCAACAGTGTCCCCATCCATGATTTTCAGGGCTAACGCAACGGTCTCCGGTTTTTTCAACATTGAGAGTTTGTTGTCGCTGCTACTCAATGGCACGGACTGAGTGCCAATCAAGACTGAAAAGCCGGCACCGCCTTTTATTTCAAGCGGCTTGCATAACCACAACAATTCCAGTTGCTGAGGGGAAAGCACTATATCTTTTTTCACCGACACCCAGTCGTTCGCTAATACGAAGTCTGTCCTTTTGAATGTCCCTATTGCAACGGGCTTACCGTTTACATCTTCTAAACATAGCGAAAAGTCAAATCCCGAAGTTGACTGGTGGAAACAGGTCAACTTGATCCCTTTGGTACCGACCCTGGATATTTCAAAAAACGTGATAAAGCTTGCCACCTCCTCTTTAACGACAAAGGCAATATCCTTCAGGTCGAACTCGGGCCGAGTCAGATCACAGACCCCTTGCACTTGTAATACGTTAACGTTCTCAAGCGCGCCTTCGACCACACGTTGCCGACTACTGAAGTTGATATTCAATGAGAGAAATTTACTCAGTATGCCGTCCCGACTGTCATCAACTGCCGCAACGCTCTTCGGCGGTACACGCACTTGAGTCAACACGGCAGACTCACTGAGCAAGAGCTTATGCTGCAAACTATCTTGATTGGCAAAGCGCCCATTGGCCAATACCTTCAGGCTTGCGATGTTCGGTGTCTGAGTCTCGAATAACGCATTGCGCGCTGCGAAAATCCATCCGTGTTCTTTCTCGTCCTCTACCGTTACTGCTTGCTCCGGCGGCAAATCCGTCGTGGTAAAACACATCTGCATAATGTCATCGACACCTTTTTCGTTGCCGGCATGGGTCACCACCACCAAACGAGCGGATTCCACAGACGCCTTGGCAAACGTCTTTTTTTTCCCAAGACTCAAGGGTGTCGACCAGATCCCATTCACCGGCAAGTAGGAGAGCTTGGCCTCGATTTGCCAGGTGCCCTCTGTAATGATTTCGTTACCGTCGTTGTCTTTTTCCTTGAGGGGCGGGGCTTGTTCCCCCTCCACCTGAACGACCATCAAACGCCCGGCAAAAAACACTGGCCGCATCGCCAGTACAATCGCACAGGCAGGGATACCGATGGGTTTCCACTCGGTCCAGGCCGCCGGGTTAAGGAACGTGCAGCCAGCGGTTACCTCGACATGCGCCTTGCGCCAGAAATAACCAAAGGGTTGAACATTTTGCTGACCAATAAAGTAGTAATCGGCATTCTTGAAGTTCTTACCTTTCTCGCTTGCAGTGCCTTCGATACTGTCGATATAGGCCGATATCAATTTGAGGTTGCACACCTCTTCAAATTGCTTCAAATGTTCGAACAGGGCCATTTGTACAGCCGCATCGCTGAGGCTGGCATGCCCCAGGCTATTTTCCAGTTCCTTGAACGAATCGGATTTTTTCAGACGTAATGTCGGGCAGATATAGTTTTCCGGATAATCTTGAAGCATCTGATAACCGGCCCAGTCACTGATGTTGCAATAACGCTGATGCCAGGCCACTGTAAATAGCGCCGATATACTGTTGCAGGCAAGCAATGGCTTCTGCCAGTCGTGATGTTTCCAGTTGTTGGCCAATCTGGGTGTCCAGCAACAGGTATTGATACAGGTCATCGAGTGAAGTGAGCTTCAACTTGGATTCGTCGGGGCGAGCCTCATCTTCTTTCGGCGCTATTTGCCCCAAATAGAAGTCTGCCAGGGCCATGCAACGACGTTCTTCCAATGTACCAATAATGGACGTGTCCATTGTTTTGCTCCTGTTCTGTTGTCGGCCGTCGAGTCATGCTCTGGCGATAAACTGCCGCATCAAGTTTGTTTACACTCGATTACCCGTTTGTTATGCCGAGCCACCAATGCGGGTTACGCAAAGGCAGTACGTGGGGAATACCCGCGAAAAACCGTCATTCTCGAATTACAATCTCGACCATTTGCGCTTGCGACCATTTGGGATTCGAATAATCGTCATTCACAAAACACCCACTGATAGTCGAGTACTCGCCTGCGGTTTGCAGTTTATTAAGCTGAACTCGCCAACGACCGTCCTTGCCGACGAGCCCACTGCCATAAACAATGTTGCCGTTCAATGCATTTGCCACTCGAACTGTTGCACCGGGTAAACCCAATCCTTCAAACCAGGGCTCAGGCCTGACTTTTGCGTCTGGCAGAGGGCTCAAGACCTGAGGCGGTGCAACATAGTTCGTGTCCACATTGACCCAGACGTCCGGCGCCCATGCCTCGGTCGTGTCGATATGCCGCTGCTTGACCGAGAACACATGCTGTCCCGCCGACAGAGGTTCGGCAATCCTTACCGACCACTTGCCATCGTCACCGACACTGGTCCGGGCCAACAGCGCTCCCCCCCGACCTTCGAACACATAGATCTGGGCCGACGGGCTGCCGGTGCCGGTGAGCAACGGTTGGACTTCCACGCTATCGCCAGTGGCGGGATCCAGCAGTATCGGTTCTGGCGCATCCAGACGAGCAGGCAACACCAGTCGCTGATTGAGTCGATTGCAGTAGAACGTCAAGTCGAAAGTGCCGTTGCGCAGGTCCTTGCAGTCAATATTCCAACGGAGGGTTTTGTAGGCGCCGATCTCGACGTAGGCACCGGTTGGCGGGTTGAAGATCATCCCCAGCCCCTTGGCCGAGAATTCTCCAGTCCAGGCCAGCATCGCCCGGGCGTCATTAAGGTCAACCGGCTCAGGCAAATCGATCTCGAGCGTATAGGTATGGCCTCTGACAAACGCCAGTGGCTCTTTGGCGGACACCCGGCTGACAACAGCAGTCGTTGCGGGTTCGGTCAACCTGAACGTCCACTCAATTGCCGGGACAACTTTAAGGGCGAACGTGCGCTTATCTTCAGGGGTGCCTTTACGGACTGCAGTTACCACATAGTCCCCTTCTTTTACGGCCTCGAAGGGAAAGGTAGAGCGCCCTAATGCATTGGTTGGATAGCAGACGGGGTCTGGCGCCTCCTTGTTCTCACCACCGGAGACGCTCCACCAGATCGGACAGTTGGCGATCGTCCTGGCCTGGTTATCAGCCCGCTCCCTGACTGCGACCCACAACAGGGTGGATGTACCCGAATTCGCAACTGGATACACATACTCGGCAGACTCGCCATAAATCACCGCCGCACTGGCGACATCGATTTCAAGGCGCTGCTCGTGCATCGTGACCTTGGCGATGTATATCTCTTTTCCTGTTTTCGGCGCTTCTACGGTGAGTTGCGCCATGCCATCGTCATCAGTCACGACTGTTTTGATCGGATTGGGGTCAGACCCGGAATAAAACTTGACCTCCACTTTGGGCGACGGTTGCTTGCCAAGGCCGACCACATGACATTCAAGCACCAGCGGTTGTCCGGCGACGGCCATCGACACTACCTTCAGGAGTTTGATAGAAGGTTGGTCGACAAAGGTGATGTTGTTGATGACCAGCGAATCCTTGGTGCTGTAACTGGCCTCCAGGCTCGCTTTCTCCACGGGCTCGATACTTCTGACTCTGGTTCTGGCAATACCTTGTTCGTCAGTGCGCGACGCCTTGGGATCAGCATCGACAACCCGCCCGGAAAATGTCACGGTACGGCCCACCCCTGGGTTGTGGTGCGTGTCTACAAGTTTTACAAACACTTCGAAAAACGCCTCGCCGCCCGCCAGGAATGTTTCGTCAACTTCCGGGTCTAGAGTGCTGTCAGCGCTGAAGCCCAGTGTGGACTCATCGCAATCAATCAGGATCTTCGGTGCGTAAACCACTTGAGCCAAGCCATAGGTGCCTTTGACTTGCACTGCACCCATCCATGGCCCCTTCTGCGGTTTGAAGCGAACCACTGCACGTCCCTCATCATCGGTTTTTGAAGCTTCCTCCTCTAACCCGGGGCGGTCACAGGTCCAGGTCACCGTGATGTTCGGCAAGGGCCGGTTGGTGAGATCGCGTAGCGTCAATTCGATCAGGGCAGATTCATTGCTCACATTGGCAATCAGGGTGTCGTTGATGCACCTGATTTCGTGAGTCACGCTCTGGCCGACTTCGCCAATGGCCTGAGACTGACCCTGCACGGTTGACCCTGAGAAACACTCCATAACGTGTTCTGCCGCGCTGCGGCAGGCATGTTTGTCGCTGTCTGGAGTGAGTGAGCCCAACCCGATGATGGCCTTCGCATCCAGTTTACTGCTGATCGCCAGCCCTCGAATGCGCAGCAGCGTATCCAGGGTGGACAGATCGCGGATCACCGGCGTTGACGGGCTCAGATAAAGGATACATTCGAGCACTTCTCTGACGCTCCACTTCATGACGTCGGCCAGCTGGGTTGCCGCAGAATCACGGATCAGGCGCAGATCTTCAGGCTCCAGGACTTTTGGAAGCCCATTGACCAGCTCCAAATACTGCAGGAGCTTTTCGGCAGGTTGCCCGGTGTGGGTCACCATCCGCTGAAACAGCGTCAGGTAATACAGCGTACTGAGGGTGAGTTCTTCCGGATGCTTGAAGCCGAACCACTTCCAGTTTTCCCCGGTGGTCAGGATCACCAGCATCGCTGAACTCAACGCCAGTTTTTGAATGACTTCCGCACGCCGTACCAGGTGTGCCAGCAGGCTCAGCACATCATCGCCGACATTGACTTTTTCCGTACCCGAGGTGACTGCGTCCAGCGCCCGGGCTGTCTCCATGAGTAGCAGGTAGGCCCCCCCCCTGTTGACCCATTTGAGTAACGGCAGTACAAGGTCCTGCGAAAGACTCAAGTACACCGACAGACTTTCCTGGACCACCGCATGTTGAGCGTCCCTGGCTTGCAGCAGCAGCGCCAGAATCACCGGGCGGACCCGTTCAGCCTCCGCTTTCGATAGCTGCGCCAGTGCTACGGCTGCTTGAATTTCTGCACGTGCCACCTCCTCGTTACTGGTAAGCTCCAGAATGAGACCGTCGCGGTCAACCAGGTCTTTAAGCAACCACAACCAGCCCTCAGAATTGGCATCATTGCTCTGTGGTACACCTGCCGCCCGAAGTGTCTCTTCAGAGAACCGTACCGGCTGCAGTCGCTTGTGGATTTCTTGCAGTAACGCGACCTCCGCTTCGGTGGCCATGGGGGGGGCAATCACTGGAGCCACACGCTGCACCAGCCAACCCACACTCAAGTCGTTGTCCTGTGCCCACTGGACGCAGGATTGCGCGGCATGCATCACGCTCAACACATCACCAACGCCGCCGGTGCCGCTGACCAGCAGGCGGGACTCACCGAGCATCCTTTGAAGCAACTCGCTCCCGTGCCGCTCGCTCAAGGTCTCCAACAAGGCCGCCAACTCGATGGCGCTAATGCGCAGAAAAGAGGCCAGCAGTACCAGGCGATAGAAGGACGAGAGTATCGGCAGACTGCATTGCAGTTCGTCCGTCAGGTTGTAGCTCTTGGCCACGAAGCGCGCGAGGTAACTCCAGGTCTCCTGGTTGATCCCCAGGCTGATGCAAATCTGATCGACGATGCGCTTGTCGGCTCGCGTTTGCGCTTCGATCGCAAAGCAACTGCCGTCGATTGTCAGGGGCGTGTCGAATAGGGCCTGAGCGTTGAAGATCTCGTCGAACTGTGAAGGCTCCTTCCCTCGTCCATAAGGGGAGATTTCGTCAATCAGGGCGGAAAATTGCTTGGCGGAGCATTTGAACCGCAGACGAAACTCCTGAAACAGACCGATGGCACGGAGGGTATTGTTGGTGATCCTGAAAGGCTTGTTTGCCAACTCGCGTTTTCGGGTCTCAGGGTCAGCGATTTCACCCCGTAGCTCTGCATTGAATGCGGCATGGAGCAGCCGATCGCACTGGTCTGGAGGCAGTTTCAGCCAACGGCTCAGACGCAGAATACGGTTCATCCGCTCAAAACGGTTGAGGCTGGAGTCTTTGAATTGGCGCGTGCTGCCCTCGACCGGAGGCGTGAGGTCCATCGGCGTGCTGTCACCGTTATTGATGAATACCGAACCAAACACTTCGGGTGACGCCGCCGGTACGACCGCTGAGTTCACATTGTTGGAGCGTGTTGGTATGTTGTCTTCAATCGACAACAACGAGGTCAACGTCTTCGCATCTATCGAGGTCTGGGCGCAGAAATGCACCGAGTCCTTCATATGCGTCTCGGTGGAGCCAAAGTTGTCTTTGTAGAACTTTGTAAGTTGGTCATTGTCGGCGTCGGCGGGGAGAAAATTCTCGGTCAACAACCGCTGACCTTGAGGCCCGATGTTGCACGATTGATGAAGTGCAATATCCGACAGATCACCCCGAGCGCCTGGTTGTTTGAAGTAGGGAGCCGTTCCGTCGATGGTGCGCACTACCTCGCCCAGAGACAGCTTGATTTCCTCCAGTACCTGCTTCCATTGCTCTGCATACCACTCGAACGGCATGGACTGATGCGGAAAACGCGTTACCAGCAATAGGTCATCGACCACTTGATCCTTCAATACCGCAGGACCGATGAAGGTTTTGATGATGCTTTCCAGCACCTCGTTCACCAGGACAACGGTCGGTTTGATCTGAAACATGCTGGCCGTGTCAATGACGAGCCGAGTCAGATCCGGTCGCCGGGTTTCAAAGGTAATGAGCCCGGCACCGCCTTTTTCGCGTTGTTCAAGATCCCGCGCCAGCAGAACCAGCCTCAAAAAATACGCTGCCGGGGAAATGCTCGAGTCCGGACTTTCTGAAGGGCTGGCATTCCCCCACTTAGGCTTGAATAAATCCCCAAAGGTGGGCGTCTCCACCAGCGAGCTGATACCGGTACGATGCAGCGGATTGGGCGGCACCGAACTCACCAGACGCTGCTCGCGAAATTCGCGAGCGGTATACACCGCCAGACTCATGGCTTTGTCCAGCAGCACTTGCGCATCACAGCTGTGCAGCCCGAACGTCTCTACTACACCTTGACGCCCCATCTTCAGAAGCTCGAACACCGAGCCTCCCTCTGCAATGAAGTGGTCGCAGCGGGTCTGGGTCGCCAGGTCATGAGCGCCAGGAGTCAGCTCGAAAAGCTTCTTGAGGGAGGAGTCGGTGAAATCCCTGCTCATCGTAGATCTCCAGTAAGCCAGGGTATGTCCCCTGAGCGACACGAATGGGAGAGCGTGAGTCTGTGTTTGCTCTGTGGTGCTTTTTCTACGCTCAAGGTGGACAGGCACCTACCTGTAAAAACTGACAGTTCCGACGAACGGTAGTTTGCGCCTTTGCAGATTCCCGAGCACATGGGAGGGGCGATGGTTGGCGGATGGCCATATTGATCGCGACAAAATGCACACCACCGGTAAACCCCAGGCAACTTCAAAGCCGGTGCTTCCAGTCCCGGGAAATGGGCACGGACTGTCACCAAAAAGTTGCTTTGCTTTTTGATAAGCACTCGATATCAGAAGGGGGGGATTACTCGGGGGCGGTCCGTATGTAAAACATACCCGTATTGTATTTAACCGAATCTTCGTCTTTTGGGGGGGATGAAGTCCGTTTATGGTACTGAATAACCAGCGAACAAGGCCCCGGCGGCAAAGGTTTGTTATGGACGTAATCGCCCCCCGATCCTTGTTTAGCCTCTGCGCTCTCAGCGTATTCATATTCCGAAAAGGGCTGGTAAGTCAGCAGCGCAAGGGAGATAACACCTGGCGAGCTAGCTCCAAACTCGCTTCTCCCAACAACCCACAACGGCGAGTCGTATGCCATATCCTTAAAGGGAGACTCCATATTCGGAGGGGGGGTAGCAGCTACATCAAGCTTTTCTTCTGACATGTCTTCCAACTCCTGTACGCGTCACCGTCAAAAACTCACCGTGCTATTGATACTGTCCCCGTCACGGATTTCCTGCCTGTAATAACTAACAGTCGCGACGAACGGTATCTCCCTTCCTCCGATGATTTGCTGTTGTCAGCCACTGACTACACCACCTTGCGCCCCGGCCTACACTTACAAGACCTATTGCCGACGATAGCGATTTCACAGGCGTCATTGTTGGCAAGTCAGACTTCTACGGTCTGCTGGCAGCTGCAGGCAGTTTTTTTACCAGAAAAAATGGCGATTAAAACGCCGTATTTCGAACGAGCTCAATCTAGGAAAATCTCTGCGACCTGTCAGGTTTGACAGGTCGCAGATGGCCCCCTCACCTGATAAGTTGAGTCCATCCGGGCATTCTGCCCGCGCTAAGCATCTGTCACGGTGGACCCCACGATGGCCATGGACAATCAAGGTAAGGTCGAAATCACCCCTCCCTCCCTCCCCAAAGGCGGCGGTGCGATCCAAAGCATCGGCAAGGGCTTGGGCGCAGTGGGCACCAGTGGGGCGGCGTCGCTGGAGTTACCCTTGCCGATTTCCCTCGGGCGCGGTTTTGCCCCGGCGCTGGGGCTGGGCTACAGCAGCGATGTGGGCAACAGTCCGTTCGGGATTGGTTGGCGGATGACGGTCAATGCCATCACCCTGCGCACCACCAAGGGTGTGCCGACCTACGACGGTAACGACCAGGTGGTCGGCCCCGGCGGCGATGTATGGATGCCCGAGCGGTATGACGACGGCAAGGTCATTTCCCGAGAGGTCAAGGCGTACGATGGTACAGAATTCGCCGACAACCATTTCGTCGTGCGTCACTGGCCCAGGGTCGAAGGCGGGTTCGACCTGATCGAGCACTGGTCCACCACCAAAGACCCCGCAGGGTTCTGGCTGATCCACGGCGCCGATGGCAGCTTGCATATCTATGGCAAAACCAACGATTCGCGCCGGGCCGACCCGAATGAGCCAACGCATGTCGGTGTCTGGATGATCGAGGAAAGCCTCGACACCCGGGGTGAACATATCGTCTACGAGTACAAGGCGGAAGAGGACGCTCCGGCACCGCCGCAGTTGCGCGACTACCGTGCCCAGCGCTACCTCAAGCACGTGTACTACGGCAATGAAAAGGCTAATCCCCATCTGTATGCCTGGGACACCGGCAGCTGGAAAGCCCAGCACTGGCACTTTCACCTGGTGTTCGATTATGGCGAACGCAGCACCGATCTCGAACAGATGCCGACCTTCGACGAACAGCAGCCATGGCCCGAGCGCAGGGACACGTTCTGGAACTACGCCTACGGTTTCGAACTGGGCACCCGGCGCCTGTGCCGGCAGGTGTTGATGTTCCATCACTTCGTCAAGGAGCTGGGGGATAAACCGGTGCTGGTCCAGCGCCTGTTACTGGAACACCGGCCCAGTCCGTTGGGCTACAACCACCTGACGGCCGCTCACATCCAGGCCTATGACAGCCTGGGGCAGGTAGAAAGCCGACCGCCGATGGAGTTCAGCTACAACGCTTTCGAACTTGACCCGCAACGCCAGGGCTACACCCGGTTTCCGGACATGCCCGGGCTAAACGACGGGCTGCATTACCAACTGGTGGATCTGTACGGCGAAGGCATGTCGGGAGTGCTGTGTCGCTATGACAATGTCTGGTACTACAGCGAGCCGTTGCGCGCTAAAACCTGCGGTGACGACGTGTGCTACGGTGACTGGAAACTGTTGCCGCTCATTCCGCACGCTGACAGCAGCAAGCCGATCCACCAGTCCCTCATGGACCTGACCGGTGACGGCAAGCTGGATTGGGTGGTAGCCATGCCTGGGATGTGCGGTTTCTTCACCCTCGACCCGGACCGAAACTGGTCGAACTTCGTGCCCTTCGAGGCCTTCCCCAGCGAATTTTTCCACCCCATGGCGCACATGGCCGACCTGGTGGGCGATGGCCTGAGCGACATGGCGCTGATTGGTACTCGCAGCGTGCGCCTCTATGCCAACCGTCGTGAGGCAGGGTTCGCCGACGGCATCGACATGCCACACCCGGATAAAACGGTGGGAGGGGATGACGATGACCTGCCACTGCTGAGCAACACCCCGACCGAATTGGTGCTCTTCGCCGATGTACTCGGCAGTGGAAAGCCGCACCTGGTACGCATCCGTCACAACGAGGTCAAGTGTTGGCCGAACCTGGGCCACGGGCGTTTCGGCAAAGGCTTTGTGTTGTGTGCCTTGCCGTTCGATTACGCCGAGTTCAATGCCTCCCAGGTGTTGCTGGCCGATCTCGACGGCTCGGGGGCGGTCGACTTGATCTATCTGGAGAGTGATCACTTTCTGGTGTTCATGAACCATGCCGGTAACGGTTATCAACTGATACCGGATGAAAAACTGCCCTGGCCAGACGGTGTGCGTTACGACTCACTCTGCCAGGTCAGCACCGCCGACCTGCAGGGGCTGGGTTGCTCCAGCCTGATCCTGACGGTGCCGCACATGGAGCCACGGCATTGGCGCTACGATTTCGTCAAGGCCAAGCCCTACCTGATTAACGGAACTTGCAACAACATGGGCGCCAGCAGCCGCGTGACCTACCGCAGCTCGGCCCAGGAATGGCTGGATGAGAAGCGGGATCAGCAACAGGCAGGGGTGGAAAACCCTGTGGCCCATCTGCCATTCGCCATGCACCTGGTGAGCCAGCAAACCCAGATCGATGACATCACCGGTAATCGGCTGACCCAGAGCTTCACGTACCGAGGCGGTTATTACGACTGCGTCGAACGAGAATTCCGCGGCTTTCGCCTGCTGGAGCAGACCGACGCCGAAGCTACCCAGGCTGAACGGGCAACTGCGGGCTTCACTGCGCCTATCCGCAGCATGACCTGGTTCCACACGGGCGAGTCCATCGACGCGTCGAGGGAGGGTTATTACATTCGCGATCTGCGGGCCGTTCCCCTCGAATCCACCCTGCTGCAGAACTACCACTTCAACGACCGCGCGGCGCAGCCACTCGACCAGCCGGACGAAGACACTGCCCGAGAAATAGCCCGCTGCCTGAGCGGCAGGGTCGTGCGCTCGGAGGTTTACGCGGATGACCACGGCAGGGACAGCGCCGTGCCTTACGTTGTTCAGGAGAACCGCGCACTGGTGCGGGTATTACGCCCCAAAGGCGAGCATCAGCCTTACGCGGTACTCCAGCCCATGGAGCTGGAATCGATCAGTTACCAGTATGAGCCGCACATCGCCGAGGACCCGTTGTGCCAGCACACGATCAATCTGGAGTGGGACGAGTACGGCAGTCTCCTTCATGGCTGGGCCGTTCATTACGCTCGCCGCAAAACTCCCGGAGACTCACCGCCTTTCAGCGATGAACATGAAATACGCTACTGGAGGGACGCCCATGACCCCGCTCAGCAACGCTGGTACCTGACACAGGTCAAAGCGAAGCCCATCCACCATATGGGTAACGACCAGCCGAACCCTGAGGCCTGGCGCCTGGGCCTGGCTTATCAGCAGCGCAGCAATGCCCTGGTGCTGGAAAAATCAGAGCTGAGCGCCGAGGAGATCAACTATAAAAGCTTCCTCGATAAGAGCGAGGACGATGGCAACTGGGCGAAACATTCGGTGCTGACCAGTTTGTCGATGCAGCACTACATGGACCCGGTCAGTTGTCAACCCCTGACGCCGGGCAAAGCGACCTTCGAAGGATTACCGGCCTACGTGGAAACGGCGGAACTTGATGGAGTCGCCCTGAGCGCTTACGACAAACTCAAGGATGAGCAGGGCAACATGCCCTTCAACTTGAAGGAAAAACTCGAATCGCCCGAGGTCGGTTACCACATCATGGAACTGTTCTTGCCCGCGGTGAAAAAGGAATCGGTTCCGGACCCGGAGGACGCGAAAAGTTATTTGTGGTCCGTGCACCGGGGCTTCCCGACCTACCATGGGCTGGATGGTTTTTATAACGTCAAGGAGTACCGGGAGACGCAAAGCCACGGCATTACCCGGATGACCTACGACAACTACTGGTGTGTGATCACCGCCGTCACATTGCCGGACGGTTGTACCACCCGCAGCCTTGACATTGACTACCGCTCATTCCTGCCAGCGGCTATCGAGGATGCCAACCGCAATATCCAGGAGGCGCGTTACAGTGCATTCGGCGAGCCGATGGTGACCAGTTTCCACGGCACAGAACTGGGAAAAGCCGTAGGCTTCGATCCTCTGGAGACCTATGTGGCACCTTCAGACCGCGACCCTGCTATCGCCATTGCCGAGCCGAAAGCCGCCATCGGCAATTTCGCCAGTGCCGGTTTCTGGGACACCTTCTGCTGGATGGGGCGTGTCTCCCGCGAACCGTCACCGCCCGCTGAATGGCTGGCCTGGGCCAGAACCGAAGGTTTTATTCTGCCCAGCGGACATATCTGCGAAAGGGCTCGACAGCATCTTCAAGGTCTGGAAAGCCCTGACGCGAACGAGCAGATCCTGAAGAACGAGATCGATGCGGCACACCGTGAGCCGGTGTACGCCGTCACCCTGCTGGCCGACCGCTACCCCGGTGATGCAGAGATGCAAGTGAGGGTGAGCATCGGGTGCCTGGACGGTTTCGGTCGGCCGTTGCAAACCAAGGTGGAGGTCGAACCGGGCAAGTCGTGGCTGGTCGATGCAAAGGGCGAGCTGATCCTAAAGGACGACGGTACACCGGAAGAAGCCGAGGTGCCGCGCCGTTGGCGGGTCAGTGAGCCGGTCGAGTACAACAACAAGGGCGAAAAGGTACGGATTTATCGGCCGTACTTTGCCGACAAACCGCGCTACATCAATGATCAATCGATGCGCAAGCACGCCTATCACGATCAGCAGTCCTACGACGCGGCAGGCCGACCGACCGAGACCGTACTGGCGAAGAAAATGCTGCAAGGCAACCCGGCGCAATTACAACCGTTGCGCCGGGAGATCTGGTACTGGATCTGGTGCACCGTGGCCTTTGATGAGAACGATCTGTTTGAACCGCCGCCCGCACAAAGACGAACGACCAGGACGCTCCATTGAACCCCTGCATTCACTCACATACCCCGCGCCTGGCGATCATTGACAGCCGTGGTTTGTCGGTGCGTCAGGTGGCGTACTATCGACGGGATATCAGCGAACTCATTCCCGAAACGCGGGCTACTGTCCAGCAGCATGACGTCGCCGGGCGGTTAGTGGCGCAGCGCGATCCGCGGTTCCTGGCACCGATCGCCCGGCCAAACCTGAGCACGATTTACAGCCTGTCCAGCGCGACGTTGTTCACTGACAGTATCGATGCCGGGTGGCGTCTTGGGTTATCGGGCGAGGCCGGACAGGTGTTGGAGTGCTGGGACGGCCGGGGCAGCCATTGGCAGAACGAGTATGACGGACAACTGCGACCGACCGCGATCCATGAGCAAATCCAGGACTCGGACTTACGAACCATCGAACGCCTGATCTATGCCGACAATACGACCGAATTCGCCGAGCGAAATCAATGCGGGCAGGTGATCCGCCATGACGATTCGGCCGGTACCGTGTGGTTCAAGCAGCAGTCTCTGAGCGGCGGGCTGATCCGCCAGACCCGACGTTTTCTGCCGGATCAGGCAGACCAGTTTGCTGACTGGCCCGCCGCGGAGTCTGATAGCGACCGCTTGTTGCAACTCGGCGAGGGGGACACCACCGAAAGCCGCTACAGTCCGTTGGGCGAAGTACTCGTGCAGACCGATGCCGGTGGTCATCAACAACACTTCAGCGTTGACCGCGCGGGGCAATTGCAACGCATTGGCCTGACCCTCAAGGGGCAGGCACTGCAACCGTTACTTAAAGCGACCGAGTACAACGCAGAAGGCCAACTGCTGACCCAGATCGCCGGCAACGACGTCATCAGTACGGCTATTTACGAGGCGTCGACCGGCCGGCTGGAGCGCTTGACCGCCGTGACATCAAAGCGCGAGCGCTTACAGGAGTTGAGTTATGAGTACGACGCTGTCGGCAACATTGTCCGACTTGTGGACCATACCCAACCCGTCAGCTATTTTGCCAACCAGCGCGTGGCACCAGAAACCACCTACACCTACGACAGCCTCGACCAGCTCATATGTGCCAAGGGCCGTGAAACGGTGGATGCCGGCCAGAACCCGGGCTTGCCGAAGCTGATCATCCCCAGCCCCATCGACCCCAATCGGTTGCTCAACTACACCGAGCATTACGAGTACGACGCGGGGGGGAACCGAACCGGATTGCGTCATGAGAGCGACAAGAATCCATTCACCCGTACACTGCGTGTTGATTCGCACAGTAATCGCGCTTTGCCATGGGACGAAGGCGAAGACGAGCCGGACTTCAAGCGTCAGTTCGACAAAAACGGCAACCTGCAACACCTGGTTCCCGGTGCCCAATCGATGACCTGGGATGCGCGCAATCAGTTGCAAAGCCTGACCACCGTTCGCCGCTCGTCAGCCGCCAATGATGGCGAGTGCTATCGCTACAGTGCTGCGGGTGAACGGGTCGTCAAATTCAGTACCCAACTGGCACACGCCGTTACCCACCAACGTATCGTCCACTACCTTCCCGGCCTGGAAGTCCGCACCACCGACGACGGTGAAGAACTCCAGGTCATCTGCGTGCCACTGGCCCGTGGCAGCGTACGTTGCCTGCAGTGGGTCAAGGGTCAACCGGACGATATCGACATCGATCAACTGCGTTACAGCCTCGACGATCACCTGGGTTCCAGCAGCCTGGAAGTGGATAAAGACGCGGCAGTCATCAGTCATGAGGGCTATTACCCCTATGGAGGTACCGCGTGGTGGGCCGCTCGTTCGCAGGTTGATGCCGATTACAAGACCATTCGCTATTCGGGCAAGGAACAGGATGCCTGTGGGCTCTATTACTATGGATTCCGGTATTACGCGCCGTGGTTGGGGCGGTGGGTTAATCCGGATCCGGCGGGGACGGTTGATGGGTTAAATCTTTATGGGATGGTGCAAAACAATCCCATTGGCAAAGTCGATAGGCGGGGGTTGAGTGCGGAAATTCCCGAGTTGATAGCCGGGGCAGCTGTGGTTGGGGCGGTACTGATTGGAGCTCTCGGGTTTTATTTCTCGCGCAGGAATAACCAGGCACAATCAGCGCCGCCTCTGTCTCCAAGTAGCCTGTTACAACAAACATTTAATCTATCGGAGGCGGAACGTCAGAAAGTTCGAAATTTTAATTATAACAAGGGTTTAGTGTCCGACCCTAGCTTGACCGATATCAAAGGATTTTCTGATGGGTCAAAGCATGCGTACGCCCCCAAAAACCCTGATCACGCCAAGATTCTTAAAGGATCAAATTCATCTAGTCTCAGTAGCCAAATAAAGAGTGGTTCTATCAACTCCGTCATGTTACAAGCGGCAAATGCACAGCCCGAGGTACCAAGAAGGGCGACGACCGTGCCGCAATCTTTCGGATTTGAAGTATTCGCTCCACGCTTCCTCTCCAGGCAAAAGACAGCAAATATAGCCGCTCCAGTTGATCCGGGCCAAGCCCAGGCTCAGGCACCTATTGCCGTCCCCTACACCGTCGACGTTGAGGGGTTCAAAGAAACCAATAACTACATGGCACTAACAAAAGAGCAAAAGACAAAAGTGCACAATGTCATTGACGAATGGTTGGCGCGAGAAGATATCAGCTCCTATAGCTACCATAAATATAAAGGCGAAGTAAAGGATCCGATTTTTGGAATGCAAAAGGTGTACACAATCGATTTAAAGGGGTATGACGACACGGGGGGTGGTCGGGGTGATTGGCGACTTGTTATGTATAAGATAGATGGGGTATATAACCCCCAACGTGTTAGTCGACACAGAGACATAGACGCGAGAATCAAGAGTAAAAGCGGTTTCTCCTGAAAACAAAAAAAACGGCGGGGTATACCGAGTCCCCGTTGCGTCCATATCCTGATGCTATCAAGCGTACTGTCCCGCATCGAGTAGGCACTGGTCGACATATTACTTGCGAACACTTCTCCATCTAAGGCGGTATATAGTTACCGCCTTTATTTTCGGGAGGTGTATAGCGTAAGGCATCCATACATAAATGATGCCTCTCCAATGTCAGACGCCTACATTCATCTCGCAACCCCCCATATGTTTTCTCATACAATCAACAACAAAAACACTCACCTTGGTCTCATTATAAGCTCTATTCCAGAATGGCTTTCCAGCGCCTCAATGGAGAAACGCGACTCCTTAAATAACAGCCAATTCATCATCGCTGACGAATACAAGGCAGCCCCCTTCACTCAGCGCAGCTCATTAAAGAAAGCTGTTGAAGAGAGCTGGAAGTCCCAAAATAAACTGGACCGGATGTTTGAGACACTTCAGGACATCAACAGCTTCGCCGAACCCTTATTAAAAACCGCATTAAAAAATCACTATGGGCTCGAACTGGATGTCAAGAAAACCTACTTGCGGCTTTACATCCCTTCGACTATCCCCTGGTTTCCCATCAAGACCGGCGCCGCCCGGACCAGAACCGTCTCTTTACTTGCGGCGGCGTTGCATAACTTCGAAGCCTTTGAAACCCAACCGCAAGCGTATGAGCCTGACTCGTGCTTTATTACCGAGCCTTCTCCCTCAGGACAATTCGATATCCTGCCCCTGTGCCACAGGATCAAGGTCCACGAATTCATCGCACTGTGTCGAACACTGGACATCGGCGCTCAGTACAAAAAACATCTCGAATCGTTCTTGTTGCCCGGCGACGGTCTCGCCAAGGCTGTATTGCAGTTAAACGTCATCGATAGCCAAAAAGCCGCGTTCAACGCCGCTGCGCACCTGGCCTTGCTGGAAAAAGACATCACCGCAAAAGCCCATCGCCAGTTGATCGGTCTAATCGATGGCCACAAGGGGCTGGTCCTTGAGGGGCAAACTCTGCTGCCTCATACGTTAACGATGCTGGACACCCCGTTAACCGGAATTGTGCTCATCGTTCCGATGCTTGCACATCGTCAAGGGGCCCACAGAGTGATCGCCTATGTTCCCGACGACCCTGAACATCCTGTCAAGGAATACCCCGATTCAGGTGCCTTCCTGCTCGAACTGACCCGTCAAATGCGCTCGCCGATCTATCAACAATTTTTCAGCCGCTTCGTGGCCCACGAACAGCGAGGGGATTTCTTCAGCAAACTCAACGATCAGCTCACCCGGATCATGTGGCATCCACCCGCATCTCTGGACCCTCGACCGACCTGGCGAGAAACATCGGTCGAGCGGCCCCACCTGCGACTGGACACCACCGTCATCCGGGACGAACTCTGGGCGTTTCTCTTCCAGGAGAAACTCAACAAGATCCTCAATGACGCACGGGTCATTGCTGTCCCCACTGACGATGAAGACCGGAAAACCCGTTGGGACCGCCTCGACAGATTGCTGAGCGTGGCGTCGACAATCCTCAACATCGCAGCCTTTGTTGCTATCCCTTTTGTGCCATTTCTGGGCGAACTGATGCTGGCCTATACGGCTTATCAACTGCTCGACCAGACCTTCGAAGGGATTATCGATTGGGCAGAGGGTGAGACAACCGAGGCGTTCGAGCACCTCATGGGGGTGGTCGAGAGTGTTGTACAACTGGGGGTGTTGGCGGCGGGCGGGCAATTCGTGAGCACGGCCCTGTCGGTCAAACCCTCAGCCTTCGTCGACAGTCTGATAGTCATCCAGAAAACCGACGGCGGTACTCGCCTCTGGAAACCGGATCTCGCACCCTACGAACACAAGGTGCCGCTGCCCAAAGGCTCGCAACCGAACGAGCAGGGGGTGCATGGGCATGAGGGCCAGGATGTTTTGCGACTCGGCGGCAAACACTATGGCGTGACAAAAGACCCTGACACCAACCAGTTCCGCATCCTCCATTCCTCCAGACCCGAGGCTTACCGACCACGGCTCAAGCACAATGACAAGGGAGCCTGGGTTCATGAAGCTGAACAGCCGCGTACATGGCAAGGAACGATCCTGATGCGTCGCCTCGGCCACACTGTAGACGAGTTCACTGATGCCGAACTTGAACATATCCGGCTCGTGAGCGGCATCGATGAAGGAGCACTGCGCAGACTGCATGTCGACCTGGAGTCCCCAGCGGACCTGCTGAACGATACGATTCAGCGCTTTAAATTCTATAACGAGGCGAATAAGGAACTGGCGAACACTCCACGGGAACCGCTAGAAGAGGGACTCCAGGAAAGATTCAAGAGGCTGTATGACAACCAACAACGCTCTAACGACGCCCGGGTGCAGTTGCTGCAGAACGACTTCCCGGATCTTGCGACTAGCACCGCACAGAAAGTCCTGAGCTGTGCCAGCACCACGGAGCTGCAACAGATGACCGCCAAAGCAAAGGTGCCATTACGCTTGAAGCAAGTGTTGCGAGAGCTCCAGTTTGAAACGCGTATTTCTCGTGTCTATGAAGGGTTGTATCTGAGTGAACTCGCTTCTGCGGACACCGAAACGATGGTCTTCAATACCCTCAGGCTTCAACCGGGCTGGTCAGGGAATGTGCGAATCGATATCCGTGAACACTCATTCAACGGAGCATTGCGCAGCAGTATTGGTGCCCCCAACGCCCCCGAACACAAAGTATTAATCTGGAGAGCGGATGGCCGGTACGAGGCTCGCGACGCGCAAGGCCACCACCTGAATGGCGCCAGCGACCTCTTCGAATCGATTCTGCGCGCACTCCCTGACACCGAGCGCAATGCCCTGGGTTACAACATCGGCCAGGGACAAACATTGCGCCAGACCCTGACACTCAAACCGTTGCCCCGCAGCGAACTCAGGGCCGTTCTCGCAGAGCCTCCCCTGCGCAAGACATCCGAGCGGGAAACGATGCGGCTGCTTCAAGGTCCCGGATACAGCAGAATTCGTCAACCTACCCGGGGAGCAACGCAGTCGCTGGAAGACAGGGTCCAGCAGCTTTACCCCACTTTTTCTACTGATGAAATCACAGCCTTTGCTCGGTCGTCAGGTACTCAAGAGCAAGCGCACCAAACCTTGAACAGATTGGAGCTTGAGTTTGAAGAGTTGATCAACGACTTGAGCGCCTGGCTGCAATCGTCCACCGAGGCTCGGACAGGGACTGTCGAAGCTCGCAATGAAAGCACCGGTAGGCAGACGTTTGCCCGAGCCCTCAAGCTTTGTTGGCAGAGGGCAACAGACGTACTTGCTGACGATGAGGGCAACTGGCTCGGTCATCACCTTGTTCTGCAGGATCTACCCTTGAATACAATCCTGAGGAGCCTGCCCGAACTGAAGGCGGACTTCAGTCATGTCGCTTTGCTTGATTTATCCAATACCGGGTTCAGTGCCTCGGAAGCACACTTCCTGAAAAAATTCCCCGCGCTCCGAAGCCTCCTTCTGCGCAACAACCACCTGACTACCATCCCGCCGGCAATCTTTGATATGCCCCACCTTAGAGGGTTGGCGCTGAGCAATAACCAGATCGCGTTGACCCCACAGGCGGTGGCGCAACTAAGAGAGTTGATCCATCTGGAGCGACTGGCACTCATGAACAACCCACTTGGGCACGTTCCCGATGTCAGCCGTATGCCCCGTCTGCAAGGACTGTATTTGGGAAATACCGGCATCGAGACCTGGCCCGTCGGAGTCTTTGGCCAACCCCGCCCGCGTAATTTCTATCTCGATCTTCAAAACAATCGACTCTCGACAATACCCGAGGTGGCTCCAGGCTCCCCGCGAGCAGAGATTCTGGCACGTACATTACTCAGCCGTGATCAGCTTTCAGCGGAAAATATTCAGCACATTGAAGCCTATATCGAGTCTGTCGGTTTGGATCCGTCGCGTTCTTATCCGTCCCGTGGAGAGCTCGATAGCCATTATTGGCTCGACGACTTGCCCTCCGAGCAAAGAGCGCAGAAACAAAAAAACTGGGACGCGCTGGAAGATGAGCTTGGCTCCGAGCCTTTTTTCAATGAAATCCGCAAACTGACTGAATCTGTCGATTACACCTCGACCTTCAAGAAAGACCTCACCCAAAAGGTTTGGCGAATGCTGGATGCTGCCGTCGACGACACCCCACTGCGAGAGAAACTCTTTGAAATGGCTACGGCTCCCACCACGTGTGTCGATGCCGGGGCACAGCTGTTCAATAGTATGGGTGTCGAAGTGCTGATCCATGAAGCCTATGCCCTGGCCAATAAAGATCTGGTCGAGGCCGAGCTGCTGGAAATAGCGAAAGGCAAATCCCGGCTCAATGATTTGAGCAAAATTGCCCGTAGCACTGTCCGCGAGCGAGAAGCCAACGGCGAGACTTTCAGAACCGAAGATGGTGAAGGCAACGTAACCGGAACCATTGATGAAGTGGAAGTACATCTGGCGTACATGACAGACTTGGCGGATCGGCTGGACTTGCCATGGCAATCGCGGGGTATGAATTTCCGGGAGATAGCGAGTGTCACGCCTGCCATGATCGAATCGGCCTATGAGAGAGTATTAGCACTCGAGCAAGGTGATTTGCTGAGGGACTCGATCATCGACCAGGACTTTTGGGTGCGACATATCACAGGCGCGAATCGACGCTTATTTAAAGACTTTGGACGTCAAATCAATTGGCTCATCGAATTGCAGACAGTGCAAAAGCGATGGGTGCACGTCAGGAATTTACCGTTTGAAGAAAGGCACACGTTGAAGGAAACGTTGAAAGTTCTCACCGCGCAACTCGATAAAACCGATGGTGAAGTGTTTACCGGCCAGGAGATGAAAACCGAGGACTTTGACAGAGACTTCAACGCTATTGTTGAGAACAGAAATGCGTTGCTCAAACAACTGACTCAAGAAGCGATGGATAGAGTCAGGCTGCAACGCGCGGAGAAGGTATCGGTAGGCGAAATGGACTCGTCCCGATAGGGGCCACAGTCGGCTGGAAGAGGGCTTCTTGTTCAGTCATCGATCAGTGCCGTTGATCCAACCTGTAATTTCTGACAGTAGCCAAACGCAGTTTTTCAGCATTAGCTGTCGTAAAGCCCAAGGATGACGATAGCCATGCCGGTTCAGGCGCTCACCGTACACAGCCACACCCCGACGCTGGTTGTTACCGGCCAGAGTGGTTTGACGCTGCGTTCAGTCGGCTACTGCCGCAGTACCCTCGCAGAACCCGTCGAAGCGCGCATCAACCACACCACTTATGACCCTGCCGGGCGAGCGATTGAGCTGCGGGATCCGCGATTGGTGTCGGATGCTTCAGCCCCCGCCAACCTGATCACGATTTATTCCCTGTCCGGCAAGGTGCTGTGCACGATCAGCGTCGATGTCGGACTGCGGGTCAGTTTGTTTGGTGAGGCAGATCAACCGGTGCAGGGTTGGGATGGTTGCGGAAGCCAGCGCTGGACAGAGTATGACGATCAGTTGCGCCCGCTGACGGTGTTTGAACAGGCGGTTGAGGATGAGCCGTTGTGTTCGGAACGTTACGGCTATGGCGGCGCTGATCCGACAGCCGCCGCATACAACCAGTGCGGGCAACTGATTCGTCACGATGATCCGGCGGGTCGGTTGTTGTTCGCGGAGTTTGGCGTGAGCGGCGGGCTGCTGGAGCAGACGCGGGATTTTCTGCGAGAGCTGGAGCCCCCTGACTGGCCCGAGCTTGTGGCAGATCGTGAGAAGCTGCTGGAATCGGTGGCGGGTGCGACCACCCGCTCGCGCTTCAATGCGTTGGGCGAGGCGTTCGAACAGACCGATGCCAAAGGCAACCGGCAGTTTTTCAGCCAGACCGTCGCCGGCCAGTTGCGCGAAGTTCGCTTGCAACTGGCGAAAGACAGCGCGCCAACCCCCCTGGTCAGCGCCATCCAGTACAACGCCCACGGCCAGACCGAGCGGGAATTCGCCGGCAATGGCGTGCTCACCACGCTCGATTACGACCGTGAAGACGGTCGTTTGATCCGGCTTCAGGCCATACGCGGTAACGCCACGCTGCAAGACCTGCGCTATGCCTACGACCCGGCGGGCAATGTGCTGAGCATCGAAGATGCGGCGCTGCCGATTCGCTTTTTCGCCAACCAGTGCATTGAGCCGATCAGTTGGTATGACTACGACAGCCTTTATCAGTTGATCGCAGCCACCGGCTGGGAGGCGGGGGCTGCCAACCGCGGTCCGCAGTTTTCGACCTTTGACGATCCCGCCGCGGTGGGCCATTACCGCCAGACCTATCGCTACGACGCCGGCAACAACTTGTTGGAACTGACCCACGTCGGCCCGCAGAACCACGGCCATCGCCTGGTCGCTGCAGCGCACAGCAACCGTTGTTTACCGGTGCTCGAAGGTGTGGAACCGGGCGAGGAGGACTTTCGCCACGGTTTCGACGGCAACGGCAATTTGCTCAACCTGCAACCGGGGCAGTCGTTGAGTTGGGACCTGCGCAACCAGTTGCGCGAAGTGCGACCGGTAGAGCGCGATCTCGGAGACGACGATAGCGAATGCTATGTCTACGGCTCCGACGGCATGCGCGTGCGCAAAGTGCGCTCGACGCACACCCATGCCCGGACGCTGATCGTTGAAGTCCGTTATCTGCTGGGTCTGGAACTCCGCAGCCACAGCGGTACCGGCGAAGTGCTGCAGGTGATCAGCGTCCAGGCCGGGCGCAGCAGCGTGCGGGTGTTGCACTGGGAACCAGCGCTACCCAAGGACAGCGCCAACGATCAATACCGTTACAGCCTGAATGATTACCTGGGCTCCTGCACCCTGGAGCTCGACGGCGCGGGTGAAGTGATCAGCCAGGAGCGTTATCACCCGTTTGGTACGACCGCGTGGTGTGCCGGACGAGGGGAGAGTTATAAAACGGTGCGCTATTCGGGGAAAGAGCGGGATGCGACGGGGCTTTATTATTATGGGTTTCGGTATTACATATCTTGGTGGCAGCGGTGGTTGAATCCGGATCCGGCGGGAGCAGTTGACGGCCTGAATCTCTATCGCATAGTTCGAAACAATCCAGTCAACCTCAAAGATGTCGATGGTAGGCAAAGTAACTTCAAAGATTTATTTAAGCCTGAGCAGGGTGACCTGATTTTTGGCTTGGCAAATGTTCTGGATAAGGGGTACTTGAGCTGGTGGGCAGTGTTGAGCAAACGCGGTGATTATTTGGCGAAGTATCTTGAAGGGAATGAAATTGCGAAACTGGAAGAAGGACTGAATTCTAAACGTGATAGTTATAGCTCTATTCGGGGCGCGACCAGGCTCATGGGCTTATATTCTCAGGCAGGGGCGAAAGTTGATAGTAGTAAGCAGTTTTGGGCGGGGCAATATAGCTCGATTGCCACGCTGGTCTTCAGGATGGAAGAGCAATATTACGCGAATATAAAGGCAAGGTATGGCGGATGGAGATCGACCAGTGCAAACAGACAATTTTCAGAAAGTTACGCGGCCGAGCTTGCGAATGGTCACTACTCTGTACGTAAGACGTTTGAAAAGTATGTTGATGCTGATGATAAATTTGGTCATAAATTAATTAGTCGAGCCAGTAAAGCAGGCTTGTCAACAATACTGAGCTCAGGGCGCACGGATGTTATTCATTTCACGCTTGACGATTTGGACATGGATCAAGTTGTGATGAAGACCCGGCGATCTGCAACCTCGTCAGAGTTGCGTTATCTTTTTCGCAATCGCGAGAAATTGGTAGATAAAGTACTGTTTTATCAAAATAACAAACTTGTGGATGCACCTTGGCGGACAGATCGGACAGGGTGGAGTCGCTACAAGCCAAAAAGTACGTTGGGCGGCGCTTCCTCGTCCAATTGAAAGTTGCCATTGGGGAAGAGGTAATCAATATTTTGGAAAAAGCCCCCACCCAACCCACTGCGGATAGGGCGCGCAGTCGGCTGGACGGAGGCTACTTGTTTTACCGATCAATCACTGGGCGATGGTTTTCACCGACACACCACGTTCAATCGGGGTAGAGCGACCGTAGATATCTTCAAAGCGCTCGATATCGTCTTCGCCCAGATAGCTGCCCGATTGCACTTCGATGATTTCCAGCGGGATCTTGCCCGGGTTGCGCAGGCGATGGACCGAGGCGATCGGGATGTAGGTCGACTGGTTTTCACAGAGCAGGAACACGTTTTCGTCGCAGGTCACTTCGGCGGTGCCGCTGACCACGATCCAGTGTTCGGCGCGGTGGTGGTGCATCTGCAATGACAGGCAGGCGCCCGGCTTGACCGAGATGTGCTTGACCTGGAAACGCCCGCCCATGTCCACCGAATCGTAGGAACCCCACGGACGGTAGACCTCGCAGTGGTTCTGGGTTTCGCTGCGACCCTGTTCGTTGAGGGTGTTGACCATCTGCTTGACGCCTTGGACCTTGTCCTTGTGGGCGATCATCATGGCGTCCTTGGTTTCGACCACCACGATGTTCTCAAGGCCAATCACCGACACCAGTTTGCCGTTGCCGTGGATCATGCAGTTGCGGCTGTCCTGGATCACCACGTCGCCTTTAGTGACGTTGCCGTTGGCGTCTTTTTCATGCACGTCCCACAGCGACGACCAGCAACCGACATCGCTCCAGCCAGCGGACAGCGGCACTACGCAGGCGCGTCGGGTTTTTTCCATGACCGCGTAGTCGATGGAGTTGTCCGGGCAGCAGGCGAAGGTGGCTTCGTCGAAGGTGATGGTGTCGGCGTCCTGTTCGCTACGTTCCAGGGTCAGCAGGCAGGTGTCGTAGATGTCCGGGTCGTGTTTTTTCAGCTCTTCGAGGAAGCGGCTTGCGCGGAACAGGAACATGCCGCTGTTCCAGAAATAACCGCCGGCTTCGACGAACTCGGTGGCGCGTTTCACGTCGGGTTTTTCGACGAAGTGCGAGACCCGGCTGACGCCTTCGGGCAGCAACGCATCGTTGGCGGACTTGATATAGCCGTAACCGGTTTCCGGTTTGGTTGCCGGTACGCCGAACAGCACCATTTCGCCGCGCTCGGCGGCTACAGTAGCCAGGGCCAAGGCGCGTTGCAGGGCTTTCTGGTCTTCCAGTACGTGGTCGGCCGGCAACACCAGCATCAGTTCGTCACGACCTTCATTGACCAGCATCATCGCGGTCATGGCCACCGCAGGTGCGGTGTTACGGCCGAAGGGTTCCATGAGGATGCGCTGGGCTTCCAGTTTGCGGTTGCTCAACTGCTCGTTGACGATGAAGCGGTGGTCCTTGTTGCAGACCACGATGGGGCTGTCCATGCCTTCGAACACCAGGCGTTCGAGGGTTTGCTGGAACAGCGTTTGTTCCCCGGTCAGGGCGAGAAATTGCTTGGGGAACTGTTTGCGCGAAAGCGGCCAAAGACGTGAGCCGCTACCACCTGACAAGATCACTGGAATCATGGTGTTACTCCTTCAAAATCGTAATGGATTAGAGCGACGAGGTTTTGTCGTTTCACTCTTGTTCTTATTTCGTGTCGGTCACCTTTTTGGGGTGACCACAATGCCGGTCGGTCCAAAGACTGTGGCGAGCGGGCTTGCCCGCGCTCGGCTGCATAGCAGTCGTAAAACCGCTGCGCGCGTTCGATCTGGCACACCGCGATCGCCAGATTTGGGACCGCTGCGCGCTCCAGCGCGGGCAAGCCCGCTCGCCACAAGTACTTCACTTGACTCGATACCTAGGATGATCGGCAGGCATTCCGGGCAAATTCATTAACGCGTCGAGACCGGGCGTTTTACCCAGACTGGCGACAGGCTGCTGCCGTTGCCGGTGACGTAGAGCACTGCCGCTTCACCGCGCTCCAGGGCGACCGGCTTCACGTCGCTGACTTTCTTGTCGCCATCGAACAGCGCCAGGCTGACTTTCACCGGGTTGATTTCACGCTCGCCACGGCTCTTGGCAGCGACGGCCTGGACCACTTCGGTCTTGCCGTCGGCAGTCTTGAGGGTCAGTGCCTTGTCGCTGAGGTTCTGCACGCGGACCAGGGATTTCTGCTTGTTCTTGAACGGTGGTTCTTCGATCAGTAGCGGCTGGCCGCTGGCGTTGTTGACCAGGGTGTAATAGTGGTCGGCGGCAAGTTTCAGCGGCAGGCTTTGGCTACCGACCTTGGCGCTGTAGTCGCCACCGGGCATGAAGCTGAAGTCACTGCTGCCCAGTGGCGCGACATCGCTGATAGCGGTGCTGCCGACACTGGCGCTGACTTCGGCATTACTGGCGTTGTAGATCCGCACAAAGGTCGAACCTTTCGGCGCGACTGGGCCGTAGAGTGCCGCGTCGCCACCGGCGAAGGCCTGGGACAGCAGACCCATACCTGCTACGAGGACAAAGGTCTTGGCGAGACGACGAGGAGTTGTAGTGAAAGTCATAGGAGTTACCTCTTTCAGTTTTGCGCCCGGTCGGGCGTCTCGGATTTGCGGTTAATTGCTAGGTTTTGCTGGCGAGCACCGGCTTGCTTGAGCTCTGCGACCCACTGCGGGTCGGCGTCGCCGATTTCGTTGTTCACAGGCAGATAGCGTTCAGGAAACTCCCAGATCAGCACCTGTGGCGGGCTGTTCTTGAAGGCGTCGCTGTTCAGGTAGCTGAGCATCGGCAGGATCGGGCCATGGCCGTCTTCGGCGTAATTGACCACGTCGCTGTGCAGCGCTTGCTTGAGCGCGCCGACGAAGTTCCAGTTCGGGTTGGCGCTGTAGCTGGTGCCGATCAGCGCTACCGGTACTTCGTTGTTGGCGAACAGCGCGTCGTCACCGGCTGGCTGGTTCTCAACCGCGTGGGTGTTGCGCTTTTGCAGGGGCTCTGGCGCCGGCATCAGGTTTTCGAACAGCGGGTCCAGCGGCAGGAACAGTCTCAGGTCGCCCTTGTGGCTGACTTGCTCTGCCGGCTCGGTGACAAAGCGCTGCGGCTGGCCACTGAGCGGAGTTTTGTCGGCGATGGTTTTGGCCAGTTGTTCGGCGGCGATTTGCGCGCCCTCTGGCGTCCAGTGCGTGTCGGTGCGCAGGAACACTTGCTGGCCATTCTGCTTGGCTTTCTGCAGCGGACCGAGCAGGTCGGGGGCGAGAATTTTGTCGGCGGCGACACGGGCGTGAAAATCCTTGTAGAGGTCGGCATGGATGCGCGCCGGTTTCACTTCACCCAGGTGTTCCGGGTACAGGCGAGTCTTGGCCGGGACAATCGCCATCACCAGTTGCACGCCTTTGGCTTTCAGGGTTTGGCGCACGCCTTCGACCAGCGCGTAGTTGCCTTGCAGGTTCAGCTCTTCATTGACCACCGGGTTGAATTCTTCATCGCTGTACAACCACTGATCGCGACCGAGCACTACGCCCGGACGACCTTCGTTGAACAGTTTGAAATCCAGTGCCGCCCAGAGGTTGGTGCCCAGGCGTTTGATCGGGAAATGGTCGTCGTAGTGAGTCTCCACGGCTTTGCTCCAGCGGCCGTTGAGCACGGTTGCATCGGCGTTGGTGCTGAAACCAAAGAAGCTGCGCATTGACCACAGGCCCAGGACCATTAGAGTCACGAGGAACAGGGCGATGTAGAACAGGCGTAATGAGCGGGTCATGGTCAGATCCCTCAGAACTGGAAGTAAAGGAACGGCGAGAAGCTTTGCGCCGAGAGTTTCAGGATTGACGCGATGAACAGCAGCAGCACCAGCGCACGCATGGCATAACGCGGCCAGTCCGCGACCCAGTAGGCCGGTTGCACTTGGGCATCAACGCCCACGCTGTAACCCGGTGTATGGAGGCTGCCGGGGTTGTCGCCCTGGACGGCTTTGATCAGACCTGGTTGCGCAGTGGCTGGACCGTCAGCTTCGACAGGCTTGCTCTTGACCGCTGGCCGATTGCTGTAGAAATCGCGCAGGCCGAAGAACGCCAGCGTGGCGTACGCCACTGCCAGGGTCGCGACTTGCAGGCCGGTGAGGCTGGCGCGGTTGAGTTCCGACAGCGACCACTCGCTGAAGCTGAACATTGCACCGTACATGCGAGCGGCAACGTGCAGGTTTTCCGCACGGAAAATCACCCAGCCCATTACCACCAGCAGAAAGGTCAGCGCCCAGCGGATCGGGTTGAAACTGCGGGGCGAGGTGTTCAGGCCGATGGCTTTTTCAATCGCCAGCCACATGCCGTGCCACGCACCCCAGACGATGTAGGTGATGTTCGCGCCGTGCCACAGACCACCGAGCAGCATGGTCAGGAACAGGTTGCGGTAGGTGATCAGTGTGCCTTTGCGGTTACCGCCCAAGGTGATGTAGAGGTAGTCGCGCAGCCAGGTCGACAGGCTGATATGCCAGCGGCGCCAGAACTCGGTGATCGACTGGCTGATGTACGGCTGCTTGAAGTTTTCCATGAAGCGAAAACCCATCATCAGGCCCAGGCCGATGGCCATGTCGCTGTAGCCGGAGAAGTCGAAATACAGCTGCGCGGTGTAGGCGAGGGCACCGAGCCAGGCATCGCCCGTGGTCGGGTTTTGCAGGGCGAAGCAATGGTCGGCGACCACCGCCAGGGTGTCGGCGATGAACACCTTCTTGATGAAACCCTGCATGAACCGCGTCGCGCCCTCGGAGAATTTGTCGAGGGTGTGAGTGCGGTTGTTGAACTGATCGGCCAGGTCGCGAAAGCGCAACACCGGGCCGGCGATCAGGTGCGGGAAGATCGCCACGAACGCCGCGAAGTCGATCAGGTTGCGGGTCGCCGGGGTATCGCCGCGGTAGACGTCGATGATGTAGCTGATGGACTCGAAGATGTAGAACGAGATTCCGATCGGCAACAGCACGTGGGTCAGGATGAACGGCGACAGGCCCATGGAGCTCATGATCGCGTTGATGCTGTCGACCCCGAAGTTGGCGTACTTGAAATAGCCGAGGATGCACAGGTCCACCGCCACGCCGAGCAACAGCCAGCGCTGCGCCGGTTTGCTCCGTACGCCGGCCGCCCCGACTTTCAGGCCGATCCAGTAGTTCCACAGCGTGACGCCGGCGAACAGTGCCAGGAAGTCCACGCGCCACCAGGCATAAAACACATAGCTGGCGATCAGTAGCAGCAGGTTGCGATAGCGTTGCCCGCTCAAGTAGTACAAGCCGAGAAAGATCGGCAAGAACAAAAACAGGAACACATTGGATGAAAACACCATCCTGATCTCTCCTTGTGTAACCAACAGTCAAGGGCCAACGGCCCCCCCAAACCCCCCGTGAAAAACCGGAAGGTTGTATTGCATTCGATCCCGTCACGCCCCCCGTAGGAGCAAGGCTTGCCCGCGATGGCCGCAACGCGGTGTAGCAGATGGACCGCGTCATCGTTCATCGCGGGCAAGCCTTGCTCCTACGGGTTTTGCGTCTCGGCTTATGAACCTTTGTTGCCCTTTTCATGGCTTGGGTCGTAGACCTTGGTCAAATCCCCACCCAGTCGAAAGCTCTTGAACGGCTGCATCGCATGCTTGCGTTCAAGCACGTCCGCCGGGCAGGTGTAGAGCGTGCAGAAGGGTTCGAGCCAGGCGAATTTCGAGTCGACCTTCAGGTCGGTCATGTCCTGTTCCTTGCCGTTCTTCTGCTCGAACGTTTGCGGGTCTTTCACCCCGGCGAGCACCCGGTCACCGAGGCGTTTCAGTGCGCCGTTGTTTTCCTGGCGCAAGTCCACACCGTTGGCCTGAGCGAAACTGGCGATCATCGCCAGCGGTGGCAGGGCGTAGTTGTGATAGGCCAGGGCCCGTTGCTGACGCTTGAGTTCGTTGGGCAGGAAACCCTGGGCGTCGACCTGATTGGCGCCGACCTTGTATTCCTTCACGGCCCAGTCGAACAGGTCGTGGCGGTTGGTCGCGACCGACGTTGCCATCACCGACCAGGCGGCCCAGTACGAGTGGTTGTTGGTTTGTTCGAGCGGCAGGTTGTCCCAGTCGCTGACCACCTGATCGGCCATCTTGCTGAACCACGCCTCGATCACTTGGGCTTCCTGCTGATGCGTTGCCAGCGGATGAGAGTCGGAGAACTTCAGGCGGATGTAGGCCGAAGCCATGCTGCCCAGCGCCCATTTGCGCATCGACTTGCCGGTGTGGTTGAAGTCCCTGGACATCAACGCATCGGCCTTGGCCCAGGCGGTAAGCCAGTTGAGCGTGCATTCCAGCTGTTCCGGGCGACCGTCGCGCATAAACTGCATCACCCGTTTGCTGGTGCCGCGTTCGAGTGTGGTGATGTCGGCGGTGGTGTCGCGGAAGGCTTTTTCCGACGCGACGTTGAGGGTCGAACGTGCCTTGTCGGAGCCTTCGTATTTGCTGCGAAATTGCAGGGCGCCGGTGTACGGCGTCGGCATCGCATCGCAGCCTTCGCTGCTGTCGCCGTTCTTGAATTTATCCACAGGCGCAAAATAGCCCTGCGGCGGACGCAGTGGCGTGGCGGCGTGGGTCGCCCCGGCGAACATCGCCAGGCTCAAGAGCGTAGGTGCAAGCAGGGTTTTCAGTTTCTGATTTCGCATAACAGACCTCATTGCCCGACCTGAGCGGTACGTTGCTCGGCGCCTGGGAACACGTTGCGTTTGCAGATTTTCGCTTCGACTTTTTGTGGCGCAGCACCCGCTTCCGGGCCCTGGATTTCGACCGCCAACAGGTTCTGCGTGGCCCAGTCTTCATCGGTGCGCAATTCAAAGGCGAAACGCCCGTCGGTATCTGCGGTGTGGGGTTTGTCGATCTTGATGTCTTCGTGGCGACCGTTCATGTACCAGAGAGTGGCTTGCAGGGTTTTCACCGATGGATCGGCGAAACGGATGTCGACCTGATGGTCGCTGTTGCGCAGGTCGATGTTCTTGCTGTTGACCATCAACTCGTTTTTGCCCGGCTTGAGCGTGGCGCTGCCGGACATCCGTGCCTCTTTGCCTTCGCAGCCGTTATCGAGCAGCGCCATCATCTGTCGGTAGATGGTTTGCTGGTCGAGGCGATAGAGCGGCGAAAATTCCCAGATGAGGATTTTCGGCGGCTTCTTCTGGAAGTCTTCACTGCCCAGGTACTGCAGCATCGAACCTTCCAGACCACCGCCGGGGAAAGCGACGTTGAGAATGTCGGCGCCAATGGCCTCTTCGAGGAACCCGGCGAAGTTGTAGTTCTTGCCGCTGTGGCTGGTGCCGACCAGGGTAATTTCCGGGTTGCCGGAATCACCGAACAGGTCGCCGTCTGCTGCTTCACCCTTAGGCTCGGTGGTGAACTGGTCCATGTACTGGATCGCGTAACTGGTACCGCAGAGCTGCCCGGCCATGTTGTGCAGGGTGCCGGTCTTGCCCATGCGCCCGGACCGCTTGGTCTCGAATTCGCGCTTGGGAATGCCGGCGAAGGCCGGGAGCTGCTTGACCTTCTCGGCGACGATTTTCGCCGTGCGCTGGGCACCGTAAGGCGTCCAGTGCTGGTCGCCACGGAAGTAGAAATCGTGGGCGGGCAGGGTGTCTGGCAGCGATTCGTTAGTCAGTGGCGACAGGTCAGGCACCACATAGCCCATCTCGGCAAAACGCCCGAGCATGCCCTGGTAGTTTTTCAGCGCCTTGTCGTAATCGAACGCGGCTTTTTCTTGCGGGTTGAGCTTATTGCGGTTCACCAGACCACGGGTCGGCTGATACACCACCACCAGTTCAACACCTTTGCTCTTGAAGGCGTCGTGCAGTTGCTTGAGCCGGCGATAGCCTTCGGGCGTGGTGTTGAATTCGGTGCGCAGGTCTTCCTGGGTGCGGAACAACCAGTCGCCTTGCGCTTGCACCAGGGTGGTGAAGTTTTGCTGATAACGCGTGGTGTAGTTCTTCGCGTCGTGCGCTTGCGGGCATAGGTTGCAGCAGGGTTCGGCGCTGAAGTTCGGTGTCTTGGCGTCGTCTGCACTCGCCGTAAAGCTTGCGGCAGACATCGCGGCAGTCAGGCCGGCGAGGCTGAACAGTTTGATCAAATGGGGTTTCATGAAAGTCATCCTCAGTCGCGCATTTCGGTCTGGCGTTCGACGGGGTCGATCAGCACGGCTTTCTGTTGGCGCACCAGCAGGTCGAGGATTTCGTCCTGGCGTTCGCCAAGGATTCCCGAGAAGCTGATGCCGCTGGATTTGGTCGGGGCGAGCATCGACACCCGGTACAGCTCGACGCTCAATGGCGAGTCGATGGACAGCGGTCCGCTGCCATTGGCCGCCAGTTCGCCGCCGACGACGATCAGCGAGACCTCGGCATCGAACGGGTCGAGCTTGATGTCGCGGTCGGTGTCGGTGAGGTCCTTGATGTGCCCGTAGACCCCGGTCAGGCCGTTGTTCATGGCGACGTTTTCGTAGAGGCGAATGTTCACGCTGTTACGAATCCGGATGCCGTGGCGCTGGTTGCTGATCACCTTGTTGCCCCACAACAGGTTGTCGGCACTCTCGTAGAGGGTGATGCCGTCGGTGTGGTTGCGGTAGATCTCGTTGTAGGCGATCAGGTTGTTGACGCTGTTACGGTCGATCACCAGCCCCGAGAGGTGGTTGTCGTAACTGCGGTTGTTGAAGATGAAGCTGTCGTTCACTTCGCGGGAAATGATGATGCCGTGCTTCTTCTTCGTTCCATGCACCGTGTTGTCGGCGATGATCAGCCCGTGGGAACGGTCGTGGGGGTCGATGCCGTAGACGATGTTGTCGCGGTAGGTGTTGCCCTTGACCACGAAGTCGCGGGTTTCATAGCAGTAGAAGCCGTACCACATGTCCGAGAACTCGGAGCCGATGATCCAGCCAGTCGGTTCCGGGCGCTTGAGTACCTTGGCCATGTTCGGCGTGTACTGGGAAATACTCACCCCGTAGGACTTGCTGTTGGAGTAACCGAAACTGGCCAGCTTGCTGTTGACGATGTAGGTCTGCGTGCCGCCCCAGGACAGCAGGAACGGACGGAAGTCCTTGGGCGAACGGAAGGTCGCCGGGCCGTTGTCCTTCTCGCGCCAGCCGGTGATTTTGCTGTCACGCACAAACAGCTGGCCGTCGTTGATCATGAACGAACCGGCCTCTTCGGACAGACGCAACTCCTGGGTCTGTTGGTCGATTTCGAGGATGCCTTTTTGCCCGACCACGATCGGCAACCTGGCGAGGAACACGCCGGGCGAGGTCTCGCTGAAGTACTGCTTGGGCAGCTTCTGAGCCAGGTCCTTGAGGTTGATGTAACCGTCGTCGATGAAGATCGCCTGAGGAATGCCATGTTGACGCACTACCCATTCAGCCATCTTGTTATCGCCGCCGATGAAGTCCTTCAAGGCGTCTTCCTGCATCATCCGACGCGTGCTGACTTTGCCGGCCTTGCTGCGCACGATCTTCGCCGCGACGGCTTGCGCGGTGTAGCCGGACAGGTCAGGTAGCTTCGGTGCGGCCAGTTCCAGCGATTCGGTCGGCGCGCTGCTGACGGTGTAGGTCTTGGCCTGTTGCAGTCCTTTGGCCACAGTCGCTTGCGGCCCTTTTGGCACCGGTGCTACCGGCTCGACGTTGGCGAATACCGCTGAGCTCGCCAGCAGCATCGCGGCGGCCAACAGGCTGAGCGAGCCTTTGAGCGCTGGGTGGTTCATCTGGGGCACTCCCTTGGCGGCTCGCATCAGAAGCGCCAGATCACGTCGATGAACGCGCGGTGCATGTACGAGTCGACCTGTTTGCCGTAGGCATCGCCCGGCTTGAACACACCGCCACGAAAGCGCACCAGCGCCGAGGGCTCATCGATCGACTGACTCAGGCCGGCCGGCAGCAGGCCTTGCTTGAAGTACTTGGTGACCACCAGATCCACTTCCTGGCCGAGGTCGGTCTTGCCATCCACCAGCGGCAACGAGGTGCTGGACAGCAGCGCGCCGGTGACGTCGTCGTAGTTGTTTTCCACGGCGTTGATGCCGTTGTTGCCGACCGGCTTGTTGCCGTCGACGCGCCAGAACTTGTGGTAGACCAGGCTGGCGTCGTAATCGTCCTGCAGCATCCAGGAGCCGAACAGCGTGGCGCTCTGCATGTTGTTCATGTCGCTACGGAAGGCCTCGCCAAAACGGTGAACCCGCGAGCGCGTACCGGTGTAGTTCGAGCGGTTACTCTGTAAACCGTTTTGCTCGTAATCGGCGCTGGCACGGGCGTAGGCCGCGCCGACTTGCCATTGCGGATCGAGGCGCAGACGCACGCCGAGGTCGGTGGCCCAGCCGCTGACGTCGCCGTTTTTCGAGGCATCGATCGGGCGGCTGCCATCGGCGTTCAACGGATTGACGGTGTCACGGTTGCCGCTCATGCCGGTGAGGCTGGCCCAGTAGTTGACCGTGTTGGTGTTACGCCAGTTGTAGGCGTCGCTGTTGGCTTCCACGCCGAGCCAGCTCAGGTCGCCGTTTTGTTTCTTGGCGAGCGAGTCAGGGGCTTCGCCGGGTGTCGGGAAGTCGAGCTTGCCGTCATCATGGGTGTGATGGGCACGCAGCCCGACCCATTGACCAGGCGTCCATTGGGTTGCGATATCGCCGAACACGTGCAGGCGATCCTTGTCCTTGGGCGCCAGTTCGGTGAGGTCGGTGCGGTACTCGCTGAAGCGTTCGGCGACACCGACGTTAGCCCGCAACAGGGTGGTGTCGAAGGTCCAGTTCAGCGCTTCGATGTTGGTGTCGCGCCATTGGCCGTCGTCGTTGCGCAGGCGTTGGCGACCGAGTTTCAGCTGCTCGCCGGGGTAGGGCGTCAGGCCGCTGTAACCGATCCAGAACTCACGCATTGCCAGGTAATTTTTCTTGCTCTGGCGGCCGTTGTTGCCGCTGCTCTGGGCGCCTTGCGTATCGGACTGCAAGGTGTCGGTTTCGATGATGTCGGTCGCAGTCACCGCCTGGCCCATCGCGTAGGCGCTCCAGTTGCCGCTTTCACCGTAGACCCATGGACGCAGGTCCAGGGCAACGCCGTTGACGTCGCCGCCGGGCTTGGTGCCAAGGTCGCTGTCGTCTTCGGACTGGCCGGTGACTTTCACTTCCAGGCCGTAGTTCTTGGTGTCAGTCATCGCGGCCAATGTCGGGCAGGACCACAACAGGGCGAAGGTCAGGCCGATTCCGGCTTGAACGAATGGATTGAGCTTCATAGGGATTCCTCGCCGTCTTTTTCTTGCAGGGCCTCGACTTGCAACGTGCTATGGCTCGAGGCGCCACGTGTGGCCTGTTCCTGTTTCAACAGACGTTGGGCCTCGGCCAGCTGTGCAGGCGGCAATTGGGTTTCGAGTGTTTGCGCCAGCTCAGTGGCTTGCGGGGTGTTTTGTGTCTTGGCCAACTGGCTGAAGACATAGGCGTTGAGCGGGTTGGGCTTGGTGCCCTTGCCTTGGGAAAACAACTGGGCGATGGCGAAGTCGGCACTGTTCTGGCCGTTGCGCGCAGCGGTCAGCAAGTGGTCCAGGGCTTTTTGCGAATAGACCTTGCCCAGGTAGCCACGGCGGTAGATCTGGCCGAGGTAGTAATCGGCGGCGACTTCCTTGCCCACGGCTTTCTGGAAATGTGCTTCGGCGACCTTGGCGTCGGCCGGCACCCACTTGCCTTCGTAGTAGAGTTTGCCCAGCAACAGTTCGGCGCGCGGCTGATCGGCGGCTCGGCCGTTTTCGAGGTATTCCATCATCTTGGCGACGTCACCCAGTTCGGGGAAGTCGTAGAGCAACTGCGCCAGGCTGACCCAGGACGCCGGGTAGCCGGGGGCGATTTGCTCGAGCATGGCTTGCGCGGTTTTTTCGTCCGGTTTGCCAAGGCTGGCATCGCCGAGCACGCGGGCCACGCTGTCCATGCGTTGGGCGGAAACTTTGCCAAGGCTGTAACCGGCCTGCAGTTGCTTGAGCAGTTGCGCCTGTTGTTCCGGTTGGGCACGTTTCTGATAGACCGTGGCCAGCTCGACGTAGCAGATGTCGGTGGTGTTCAGCGACGCTTTGCAGATGCGTTCGACGTCATCCAGGTGCTGGTCGTAAGTGCCTTGCGTGCGATACAGCAGCACTTGCGCCAGACCGGCTTCCGGATAGCGGGCGGCGCGCCATTGGTTGATCTGCTGCTGGGCGTTGATGTTCGGGAAGCTGTGGGGATATTGCAGGTACAGCATGGCCAATGGGATCAGGGTGTTGCCTTCGCCATTGGCAAAGGCTTTCTTCAGCAGGCCTTCGGCCTCGTGTTGCTCGGCTTCGGTCGATCCCGGTTTGGCCACCAGCAGACGGCCCAGGCGCGCTTGTGCTCGCGGCGAGGTATCGGCGGCAGCACGGTAGGTGGCTTCGGCGGCTTTGATCTGCGCCGGGTCGCGGCTTTCCACCTGGATATCGGCCAGCCCGACCTGTGCTTCGCTGTAACCCAGGTCGGCCAGTTGTTTGTAGTTCTGCTGCGCAAGCGCAGTGTCGCCGCGCTTCAGGGCTTCATTGGCCAGACGCTGGTCGGGCAGGCCGGCGCAACCGGCCAGGCTCACCGCAAGGGCGACTGCGCACAGTGTTCCCATGTGGGAGCGCGGTGTTCTGAGGATAGGTGGAGTGGTCACAGGCATGTCCTCCGCTTAAAGACCCGCGGCCATGGCTTTGTCGATCAGCCAGTTCAAGGAAGGGCCGCGGTTGCTGCTGACTTCTGCCGGGCGACCGGCGAAGGTGCTGTCCAGCGGTGCGTCAGGCTTGATCTGCACGCGGATGTCGGACGACAGGTCTTCGCTTTTCAGGCTGGTGCTGCTGACGATGGTGCCGGTACGCGTAGCGTCTTCGCCGGCGATCTGGAAGCTCACTTTCGTACCCGGACGCACGTCAGCGAACTGGCGATAGGAGAAGCGTGCTTCGACACTGGCCTGGCTGCCCTGCGGCACCAGTTTGAAGATCACGTCGCCTTTGCTGGCGTACTGACCGTCGGCGACCATTTGTTGGGCCACGGTGCAATCGCACGGCGAGGTGAGGGTGCCGGTCATCTGCTTGCCGAACAGCTCTTCAACCTTGGCCGGCTGCAACTGGTTTTCGTCCAGATGACCCTTGAGCACGTCGAGCATGCTGGTACTGAACGTCGCCAGTGGCGCGCCCTTGGCCGCAACGCCATCGGTCTTGATCAGGCTTTGTACGGTGCCGTCGCGAGGCATGGTGACGTTCATGCCGGAAACACTGACCAGACCGGCCTGGGCGTGGCTGACGAAGTACATGCCGTACACCGATTTGAAAACGAAGCCGAACGCTGCGAGGCCGACGACGAAAATCCCCAGGCTGAAGGTCACTGCCCGCAAGCGCCCGAAAGCGCTCATGCCGTGGCCACCGTCCTTGAGCTTGCGCGCCTTGGTGAAGTTGTCGCGTTGCAGGGTCGCCAGCACATCGCCCATGGTCACGATGTCACCGGACAGGTGCGACGTGATCAGGTGGCGCAGGGTCGAGATGTCCTGCGGTTCGAGATTCTGGAACTGGCAACCGGTGCGACCGGTCTGGCGGTCGAACGAGCGAATCTGTATCTCGACGTCCATGGCCAGGCCGAGGTTGTCGATCAAGAATTGCAGTCGGCCCTTGTGCACATCCCCGACCTTGAGCAGTACTTGGCCGGCATTGAAGCTCAGGCCACCGGCGGACAGGTCGATGAGGCGTGCGTCCACAGGCGTGCGGTCGGGTCCGAAGAAGCGCAACTTGGCCGGGATTTTCACTCGGGCGTGTTGGCGTTGGGCTTCGGATTCATGCACTACGTTGATGTTCGCGGCGGTATTCATAGGGGGTATTTCCTCGTTAATTCAGGCAAGGCAGGTCAGACCATCAACAGCAGCACGGCGACGAAGATGCTGCCGGCGGAGAAGGTCATGGTCCGAGACGACCAGGTGTTGAACCAACGTTGAAAGCTGGCCAGATCACGGGTCAATTTGGTGTCCTGACGGGTCCAGGACTGTTGGTCGAGGCGGAAGAACACGTAGATCTTCACCAGCGCGCCAACGATCTGGTTGTAATAAAGAATCGCCGGGTAGGCCGGGCCGATCTTGTGTCCCGAGCAGGAGAGCAACAGGGTCAGGATCAGGCGGGTGATGCCGATCCACAGCAGGTACACGAGGATGAACGCAGTGCCGTATTTGAAGCTGGCGATCAGTGCCACGGTCAGGCCCAGCAGCGAGGTCCACATCGACACGCGTTGGTCGAACAGCACCACCGAGGTGAACAGGCCCAGGCGTTTCATCCCCAGGCCCAGTGCCCGGGAGTTCTGCCGCAGATTGTTGCCGTACCAGCGGAACATCAGCTTGCGGCTGGCCTTGATGAAGCTCTTTTCCGGCGGGTGTTCAACGGTGTTGATCGCCGCGTCGGGCACGTAGAAGGTGTCGTAACCCAGGCGCATCAGGCTGAACCAGCTGGACTTGTCGTCGCCGGTGAGAAACTTGAAACGGCCCAGGCGCCAGTGTTGCAGCGAGTCGCTTTCGACGTCGGCGATGAAGTCCGGGTCGGTGACCACGCTGGCGCGAAATACCGACATGCGCCCGGTCATGGTCAGCACGCGCTTGGACAGGGCCATCGAGCACATGTTGATGTGACGCTGGGCGAAGCGCAGCTTGTGCCATTCGCTCATGATGTAGCCGCCGCGCACTTCGCAAAACTCGTTGGTGGTCAGGCCGCCGACATTGCCGAACAGCTGGAACCACGGCACGGTTTTACGTACTACGCCTTCGGCAAGCACGGTGTCGCCATCGATCACCGCCACGACCGCGCGGTCGTCCGGCAGGTGGCGCGAGATGGCGCGGAAACCGAAGGCCAGGCCATCGCGTTTGCCGGTGCCGGGGATGCGCACGAAGTCGAGCTTGACCCGGTCCGGCGGGTTCATTTTGGCCCAGAGGCTTTTCACCAACAGCTCATCGGACATTTCCACGATCGAGCAGACCACGGTGGTCGGAAGCTCGCACTCGATCGCTTCGCGAATCACCGAGCTGTAGACCTGGGCGGTGGTCAGCGCGTCGATACGAAAACTGGTGACCATCAAAAACACGTGGGACGGGTCTGCCGTCTTGCCGAGCTTGCGCACTTTGCGCCGCAGGTGCGGGTAGACCACGTAGAGAAACAGCATGCCGCGCAGAAAGTGCGTGGCACCCATCGAATAGCGCCAGATACCAACGGCGCCAATCAGGAAAATGAAGTCCTTGGACTGCGAGTCGAAAGTGCTCACAGGCAGCGCCATGGCGATGCCCATCAATAAACTGAGGTAAAACAGCCAACCGGCAGCCTGAAGTAGGCGGTGCTTTAGCCTGTGCATAATCTGCATCCATTGTGTTTCGGCGATGAGCAGTCGTAGGCGCTGGCAGAACCAGCGCCTACGGGGAACGGCGGTTACCAGCAGATACCTTCGGTGCGGCCACTGACGCTGGTGGCTTTGGACATGAAGCCGACCAGGTCGACCACTTGCTTGCCGTGCGGCGCGGTCTCGGCCAGGGCGCGGAACTTCTCGTCGCGGTTGCCGAGGATGATCACGTCGGAGTTGTCGATCACCGAGTCGAAGTCCGAGTTGAGCAAGGACGAGACGTGAGGAATCTTCGACTCGATGTAATCCTTGTTCGCACCGTGGACGCGGGCGTATTCGACGTTGCTGTCGTAGATGCTCAGGTCGTAACCCTTGCCGATCAGCATTTCCGCCAGCTCCACCAGCGGGCTTTCGCGCAGGTCATCGGTGCCGGCCTTGAAGCTCAGGCCGAGCAGGGCGACTTTGCGTTTGTCGTGGCTGGAAACGATGTCAAAGGCGTTCTGCACCTGGGATTCGTTACTGCGCATCAGCGAGTTGAGCAGCGGCGCTTCGATGTCCAGGGAGCTTGCGCGGTAGGTCAGGGCGCGCACGTCCTTCGGCAGGCACGAGCCACCAAATGCGAAGCCCGGGCGCATGTAGTACTGGGACAGGTTGAGGGTCTTGTCCTGGCAGACCACTTCCATCACTTCGCGACCATCGACGCCGACCGCTTTGGCGATGTTGCCGATCTCGTTGGCGAAGGTCACTTTGGTGGCATGCCAGACGTTGCAGGTGTACTTGATCATCTCGGCGACTTCGATGTCCTTGCGGATGATCGGCGCGTCGAGCTCTTCGTACAGCGATTGCAGAACGTCACCGCTGGCCTTGTCGAACTCACCGATGACCGTCATCGGTGGCAGGTCGTAGTCCTTGATCGCGGTGCTTTCACGCAGGAACTCAGGGTTCACGGCAACGCCGAAATCGACGCCGGCCTTTTTGCCCGAGCAGTCTTCGAGAATCGGAATCACCACGTTTTTCACGGTGCCCGGCAACACGGTGCTGCGGACCACGATGGTGTGGCGGGTGGTTTTGTCACGCAGGACAAAGCCGATCTCGCGGCACACCGATTCGATGTAGTTGAGTTCCAGATCGCCGTTCTTCTTGCTCGGTGTACCGACGCAGATCATCGACAGGTCGGTGTCACGGATGGCTTCTGCGAAGTTGGTGGTGCCGCGCAGACGACCGGTATGAATGCCCTGGGTCAGCAGCTCGCCCAGACCCGGTTCAACGATCGGAGATTTACCGGCATTGATCAGGTCGATCTTGTCTTTGGAAATGTCCACGCCAACCACGTCGTGGCCTCGTGCAGACAGGCAACCGGCACAGACTGCGCCGACGTAACCCAAACCAAATATGCTGATGCGCATCGCAATTACCTCTGTATTGATCACGCCATTAAAGGCGCGAAGTTAATAGTGTTCAGCGGTCGAAGTGCACTCGGAAGTGTGGACGGCAGGCGCCACAATACCGTGTGCAGGCATACTCAATTCCGAGTGTCTAAATAAGTGCACTCAAGGTGTGCGAAACTTGGCCTGATAGTGAAGGCGTGCCCTGAACTGCAGCCGGCATTTCTTTTGAATACCGTGGTGCAAAAGGCTGGTGGTACTTGAAAGTTGGCATAAAGCCAGCAATATCAAGCACTCAGATGCTCAGGTGAGCACGTTTACAGGGGGGGCAGCCTTGGCCTTGTAGGGGATAGTAATGGTGCGTTATCTCCTGTTATTGCAAATAAGTGGCCTGAAAGCAAAGTTGAATATGACAACTTGGCGATAGGGCCTGCACGCTGTGTAAGTTATCTCGTACACGCTCGGAGATAATCGTTACCGGTGGTATGAGCGGTGTATTTTCAGATAGTTCATGGCGGCTTATCCCGATTTTTGAAATTTTCTGAAATATTGCAAAAGATGGCACTGCTCTCATATTGATAGCACTTGCCGTTTCGACCTTTATTAATGGGGAGTTAATTAACGTGAATAGTTTTTTGCCACTACGCTTGAAAAAAATGCGTGCCACTACTGAAAAAATTCACGCTTGTCGAGTGAAAGAAATTTCATAAATGGAATTGATGTGTTTTTGGCGCCAAAAAAATGACGAATTGGGCGAGGGAGATGGAGGGGGAAACCACGTTTCGGCGCACGCACATTGATCAATGTCGTGCGCCATCGTGATGCTTTATTCGGGGGCGTGGTCGCGCAGGAAAACCAGGTTGTCGGGTTTCGACTGTTCGGCGCTGTAACGGTAACCCTGCACGTCAAATTGCTTGAGCGCAGCCGGGTCGTTGATGCGTTCCTGGATCACGAAACGGCTCATCATCCCGCGGGCTTTCTTCGCGTAGAAGCTGATGATCTTGTACTGGCCGTTCTTCAGGTCCTTGAACTCGGTGTTGATGATCCGGGCGTTCAAGGCGCTGCGTTTGACCGCCGAGAAGTACTCGTTGGAGGCGAGGTTGAGCAGCACGTCATCGCCTTGCTCGGCCAGGGCTTCGTTCAGCCATTCGCTGATTTGCGTGCCCCAGAAGGCATACAGGTCCTTGCCGCGGGCATTGGCCAGTTTGGTGCCCATCTCCAGCCGATACGGTTGCATCAGGTCCAGCGGGCGCAGCAGGCCGTAGAGGCCCGAGAGCATGCGCAAGTGTTGCTGGGCGTAGTCGAAATCGGCTTCGCTGAAGGTCTGGGCATTCATGCCGGTGTACACGTCACCCTTGAACGCCAGCAGCGCCTGCTTGGCATTGGCTGGCGTAAACGCCGGGGTCCAGCTGCCGAAGCGTGCAGCGTTGAGGCCGCCGATCTTGTCGGAAACGTGCATCAACTCGCTGATCTGTGCCGGGCTCAGCTCGCGCAATTGCAGGATCAGCTCCTGGGAATGGTCCAGGTATTGCGGTTGAGTGAAACGCTGGGTGGCCGGCGGTGTTTCGTAATCGAGGGTCTTGGCGGGGGAAATCACCATCAGCATGAAGTCGTCTCCTTTAATCGTGCGGGGATTCTAGGGGGTTGTCCCGGTTGACTCCAGCTATGGAAGTGATAGCTGATCGGTGGTGTCGAGTCCTTTGTGGCGAGGGAGCTTGCTCCCGTTGGGCTGCGAAGCGGCCCTGAAGTTTGCAACTTCATCATGTCAGGCAAATCGTGGTCGCTGGCTTTGCGACCGCTTCGCGATCGAGCGGGAGCAAGCTCCCTCGCCACATTGGGTACGCAGGCGCAGCAGGGAGGGTCGCAAGATCAGCTATAGTGCCGCGCGGGTTTTGTTATGGAGACATCCCTTTGCGTATCGCTTTACTGTTTTGTGCCTGGTTGTTCAGCGTGAGTGCCTATGCCGCGCCCAACGACCCTGCCACGCTGGACCGCAGCACCTGGCCGGAGCAACTGGGCAGCCCGACCCTGTTCGATGTCGCTTCACGTGCGGAAATCCTCACCTTCGCCCGGGCCTTGCTCGCCAGTGAAGCGCTGGATGAAGCTGCTTTAAAGCAGCGCCTGGGGTTGCGCATGATCAACCTCGAGTCGATCAACACGCTGCGCGCGCGTATGTGGAAGCGTTTGCTTGCCAACTATAACTTTGCCCAGCAGAGCTGCGATCAGGATGCGTCCTTCTGTTTTCTGGTCGAAGACATGGACACCCTGCGCGAGCAGGCCGCCAAGTTCGAACTCGGCGAAGACTCCTATTACGCCCGCTGGGCCGAGCCGAGCCGGCATTTTCACGAGCGCTATCTGGACGAACAATTGCGCAAGGCCGCGCTGTTTCCGCAGACCAGTAGCGAAGTCGAACTGTTTGGCGACTACGAGCGTAACGGCGATGAACTCAACGATCGGCTGTTTGTGCTGAGTTTCGATAGCGCCGCCAACCTTGCGCCGGACAACACAGCGTGGCTGGCCGAGTACCTGCGCAAGGCGAACCTGAGCGGGACCTTTTTTGTACTGGGCAGCGATATCCAGAACCGCTTGGCACAGCATTCGGTGGCCGAGCTGCAAACGTTGTACTCAAAGCAATGCATCGGGGTGCAGGGCTGGGAATTTCGCTCCCACAGCCATTGGCAGGATTGGCAGTACTCAGTGACTCGCAGCGTCGAACTGGTGAAGAGCAAACTGCCAGAAAACTTCGTGCCGTTGTTCCGCCCGCCGAACGGCCAGCGTCGCGCCGATGCGCAGGGTTTCTTCAAGGCTCAGGGGGTGCAGGTTGCGCTGTGGGACATCGATCCTGCGGACGGCAGTCGGCAGCTCACGGCTGAGCAGAGCGCACAGCGGGTGCTGACATTGATGCTGCTGTGGCGCCACGGGGTGATCAATTTCAACGCCAAACAGGACGTGGTGAAAACGGCAATGCCCTGGCTGCTGATGCACACCGCGCAAAGCGGGATCGGCTGGGAAGATTGTCAGGAGGCTTTTCGCTGAAACGCGGAACCCAGTAAACAGTGGGGCAGGGGGAATTTCAGAAGGGATTTAGATACAGACGGACTTCCGACTTTAACGGTGCCGGCGCGGCGCGCCAAGGGCTTTTCGTCACTCTGAAAAATAAACTTCAAAAAAGCGTCAAAGTGCTTTTTTCTGTCATGGGTTTTGGAGTATTACGAAGACAGACCGCCGAAACCTGCAACACAGGTGGCGTCTTCCAAGACCCCGTGTGTGCAGTTCACTTGAGTCGTGCAGTTCATTTCAGTACGGCAGGTGAATTCGGTGGCCACTTCGAGGCGCAGCACTGTCATGGTATTGCGTCGACTGGCTCCCACAAAGGTGACCGAGTATGGATGATCACGGACGTAGCCCCTCCAACCTGCCAATCCTTTATGTACTCGATACCAACGTATTGATCCACGATCCAAACGCGCTCCTGAACTTCGAAGAACACCACGTTGCCATCCCGATGACCGTCCTTGAAGAGCTGGACAAGCTCAAGAGCGGCCATCACAGCGTTGCGGCCGAATGTCGTCAGGCCATTCGGCTGATCGACAACACACTGGGCGACGCCTCTCCCGAAGACGTTGAACAGGGTGTACCGATCCAGCGCGGAAAAAGCGGGCCCAAGGGTTTGCTGTCGATTCTGATGAGCAAGCGTACCGAGCCGAACATCGTTCTGCCCGAACACTTGAACGACAACATCATCATCAACCAGTTGATCGACCTGCACGCGCGGGACAAGGAACTGCGCGTGGTGCTGGTGACCAAAGACATCAACATGCGCCTCAAGGCCCGGGCCTGCGGGATTGCGGCCGAGGACTACAGCACTGACCAGTTGGTTGACGACGTGTCGTTGCTGCCCAACGGGTATCACAACATGACGGGCTCGTTCTGGGACCGTGTGAGCAAGGTCGAAACCCGTCAGGACCATGGCCGCACCTGGCACCAGGTGCAACTGATCGACAACCTGCCGGCCGTGCATATCAACGAGTTCATCATCGACGAACAGGGCTTTGTCGGCTGGATCAAGGAAATCCAGGTCGACAAGCTGCTGATCCTCGACCTGCATCAGGAACCCCTGTTGCACCAGGAAGCCTGGGGCCTGAAACCACGCGACATCTATCAGAGCCTGGCGCTGTACGCCTTGCTCGACCCGGACATTCACCTGGTCAACCTGTCGGGTGCTGCGGGTTCGGGTAAAACCATCCTGGCGCTGGCTGCGGCAATCGAGCAGACCATGGTCAGCAAACGCTACCGGCGCATCATCGCCACCCGTAGCGTGCAGGGGCTGGACCAGGAGATCGGTTTCCTGCCGGGCACCGAAGCAGAAAAAATGGAGCCTTGGCTGGGCGCCATCACCGACAACCTCGAAGCCTTGCACATGGATGACGAAAGTACCCATGGCAGCGTCGACTACATCCTCAGCAAAGTGCCGTTGCAGTTCAAATCCCTCAACTACATCCGGGGCCGCAGCTTCCAGCAAAGCCTGATCCTGATCGACGAATGCCAGAACCTCACGCCGCACCAGATGAAAACCATCATCACCCGTGCCGGCGCCGGTTCCAAAGTGGTGTGCCTGGGCAACCTGGCGCAGATCGACACCCCTTACCTGTCCGCGACCAGCTCCGGGCTGACTTACCTGACTGAACGCTTCAAGGACTTCCCCAACGGGGTGCACATCACCCTGCAAGGGGTGCCACGTTCGATTCTGGCCGAATACGCCGAATCGCATTTGTAAATGTCCCACCAGAACCGGGCGGCCCCAAAGCCGCCTGGTTTTTTATGCCCGACGACCATCCCCTCCTACAGGGGCGTATCGATTCAACAATCAAACTCGCGAAAAATTGACCCACGGGTTTACAATCGGGGCTCCTGATCAGGAGTAAGGCTGTGCTGACTCATCTCGATTCCCAAGGTCGCGCCAATATGGTCGACGTCACCGAAAAAGCCGTGACGTTCCGTGAAGCCACGGCCGAAGCGCTTGTGCGTATGCTCCCTGAAACCCTGCAAATGATTGTCAGCGGTGGTCACCCCAAAGGTGACGTGTTTGCCGTGGCGCGCATCGCTGGCATTCAGGCGGCGAAGAAAACCTCCGATTTGATCCCGCTGTGCCATCCGTTGATGCTCACCAGCGTCAAGGTCGAGCTCAGTGCCGAAGGCCTCGATGCGGTGCGCATCGTCGCCCGCTGCAAACTGTCCGGGCAGACCGGGGTTGAAATGGAAGCACTGACCGCAGCCAGTGTCGCAGCATTGACGATCTACGACATGTGCAAGGCCGTGGACCGTGGCATGGTCATCGAAACCGTGCGCCTGCTGGAGAAGCTCGGCGGCAAGAGCGGGCATTATCAGGTGGCCGATCAATGAAGCTGACAGTGAAGTTTTTTGCCCGTTACCGCGAGGCGCTGGGTGTTGATTCGTTGAGCGTCGAAGGTGATTTCGCTTCGGTCGACGATGTGCGCTTGCTGTTGGTGCAACGCGAGGGCGCCGAGGTGCTGAGCGAGCAGAACCTGATGTGCGCGCGTAATGAAGACTTGTGCCAGCTCGACGAACCGCTCGTCGATGGTGATGAAGTGGCGTTTTTCCCCACCGTTACCGGAGGCTGATCCATGGCGATTCGCGTGCAGTCCACGGCGTTCGACCCTGGCGCTGAAGTCAATGCGATGCACGCGGCGAATGTCGGCGTCGGTGCGGTGGTGAGTTTTGTCGGTTATGTCCGCGACTTCAACGACGGGCTCGATGTGGCCGGGATGTTTCTTGAACACTACCCGGGCATGACCGAAAAGGCCCTCGGCAAGATTGCCGTCGAGGCCGAGCAACGCTGGCCGCTGCTCAAACTGGAAGTGCTGCACCGCATCGGCGCATTGGAGCCGGGCGAACCGATCGTTTTCGTCGGCGCGGCGAGTGCCCATCGCCAGGCGGCATTCGACGCCTGCGCCTTTGTTATGGACTACCTGAAAACCCGAGCACCGTTCTGGAAAAAAGAAACCACCAACGACGGCCCGCGCTGGGTGGAAGGGCGCGACAGTGATCACGCGGCGGCTGATCGCTGGAAGAAGTAGTCCCTCAGCGCTCTTGAGTACGTCATCGCGGGCAAGAACTAGGCGTCCCCCCGCTCCTACAGGTGTTGAGTCGACCGCGTATTCGCGAACGACATAAAACCGTAGGAGCAAGGCTTGCCCGCGATGAGGCCAACAGACGCGCCCAAACTCTCTCTGATTCACCGCCCGACCAAGGGCGCAAAGAACTGCGCACGCCCGATTGACGGAAAATACATAAAAGTCCAGTATGGAATTATAAGTACAAAAAAAGGCGTTTCCCGTTTCACTTTCTTCTGTCTTGCCAAACCAACAACAACCCGCGAGAAAACGAACATGAAGAAGCTCCCCCTGATCGGTGGCCTGGCCCTGAGCCTGTTGGCGTGCAGCAGTCTGTTTGCCGCCGAGAAAACCCTGCGCATTGGTATCGAAGCGGCGTATCCGCCGTTTGCCTCCAAGACTTCGGATGGAAAAATCACCGGTTTCGACTACGACATCGGCAACGCGTTGTGCGCCCAGATGAAGGTCAAGTGCGAGTGGGTCGAGGGCGAGTTCGATGGTTTGATTCCTTCGCTCAAGGTGAAGAAAATCGACGCTGCGCTGTCGTCCATGACCATTAACGAAGACCGTAAAAAGTCGGTGGACTTCACCCACAAGTACTACTTCACCTCATCGCGGCTGGTGATGAAAGACGGTGCGGTGGTTGATGACCAGTACGCAAGCCTCAAGGGCAAGACCATTGGTGTGCAACGGGCAACCACCACCGACCGTTACGCCACGGAAGTCTTCGAGCCCAAGGGCATCAAGGTGGCGCGCTACAGCAACAATGAAGAGATCTACATGGACCTGGCCGCCGGGCGTCTGGATGCCATTTTCGCCGATACCATTCCGCTGAGCGACTTCCTGTCGATGCCGCGCGGCAAGGGCTACGCCTTTGTCGGGCCGGAGCTCAAGGACCCGAAATATGTGGGTGAGGGCGCCGGGATTGCGGTGCGCAAGGGCAACACCGAATTGGTTAGCCAACTGAACAATGCCATCGATGGGATTCGCGCCAATGGCGAATACCAGAAGATTGAAGCCAAGTACTTCAAGTCGGATATCTACGGCGATTGATTGATCTGTGGCGAGGGAGCTTGCTCCCGCTCGGCTGCAAAGCAGTCGTGAACCTGGCAAGCGCTTTGTACCTGACAGAGCGCACTGCCTGAATTCAGGGCCGCTTCGCCCGAACGCGGACCGGCCCACGGGAGCAAGCTCCCTCGCCACACGGCTAATTTCAACCTTTTAAGGTTTTAGACTTTCAATTCTTTCAAATGTTTGTACACCGTCGCCCGTCCCATGTTCAGCACGTTGGCTACATAGTTGGAGGCGCTTTTGCCTTTGAAGGCGCCTTCGGCGTGCAACGCCAACACCAGCTCGCGTTTGTGCTCGCGAGTCAGCATATTCAGACCCAATTGTCGCTCTCGCAGCCAGTTATGCAGGAAGGTGTTGATGCGCTCCTGCCAGTCGTCGCGAAACAGCGCGTCAGGTTGCGGGATCAATTTACTCGGTGAGAGAAACAGATCCAACGCCGCCTTGGCGTTTTCAAACAGCGAGATATTCAGGTTGATGCACAGCACGGCAATCGGACGCCCTTCGCTGTCGCGCAGCACGCTGCTGAGGCTGCGGATCTTTTGCCCATCCCAATTGAGCTTTTCGTACGGTCCGATATTCCGCTCGCTGACTTCTTCGCTGAGCATGTCTTCCAGTGCGGCATCGTCACCGACTTCACGCTTGGACAGGTTGTTGGCGATGTAGTCGATTTTCTGCGTGCGCAGGTCGTGCAGCACCACCTCGGCGTGGGGGAAAAACAGCGTGGCAATGGCGTCGGCGATCGCCCGGTAGTTATCCAGTGCGGGATCTTGAAGAGGTGGGGTCATGGGTGTTGCTCCAGGCAATCAGCGCCCTGTAGAAAAAGGGCGCTGGGAGTTTGCCGTAATCGGGGGCAGACGTCACCCCGCAGGCAGGTTCAGCCAAGGCGGGAAGGGGAGAGCATCGCGGCGCTGAGGCCGAAGCGGCTGAGTTGTTCCGGCAAGGCTTCGCCACGAACCAGCGCGGCACTGGCCTGGCCCATGGCGGGCGAGGTTTGAATGCCGTAACCGCCCTGCGCAGCGACCCAGAACAGCCCCGGTACATGCGGATCGAAGCCGCTGATCAGATCACCGTCGCCGACAAAACTGCGTAAACCCGCCCAGGTGCGGGTTGGTCGACGGATGGTCAGGGTGGTGGCTTCTTCGATCTGGTAAATGCCCATGGCGATGTCCAGCTCTTCGGGCTGCACGTCATGCGGCTCGACCGGGTCGGCATTGGCTGGCGAACCGAGGAACATTCCGGCATCGGGCTTCATGTAGAACGATTCGTCGAGGCTGACCAGCATCGGCCAGTCGTGGATATCCACACCTTCGGGGCCGGCGAAGATGAAGGCTGCACGACGTTTGGGGACCAGGCCCAGAGGTTTGGCGCCGGCCATCTCACCGAGTTGGTCGGCCCAGGCGCCGGCCGCATTGATGATGATCGGTGCGCTAAAGGTCTGCTCGGCGGTTTTCACGTGCCAGAGGTTGTCGGCATCGCGCGTCAGGCTCAGGACTTCGCTGTCGGTATGCACTTCGCCTTGGTTGCGGCGGATGCCGCGCAGGTAGCCTTGATGCAGGGCATCGGTGTCGATGTCCGTGGCGGTTGGGTCGTAGATCGCTCCGTGAACCTTCTCGCGACGCAGGATCGGCATGCGGGCACAAGCTTCGTCGGCGCTGAGCAGTTGCATCTGCGGCACGGTCGCCTTGGCGCTCAGGTACTGATTGTTCAACTCGTTCGGGTCGCCAGTGAAGTCGACCGTCATCTCTCCACGCGGGGTCAGCAGCGGGTGTTCGCAAAAACCGGCAGGCGGCGCATCGAAGAAGTCCCGGCTGGCCTGGGTCAGTGCGCGCACTTGCGGCGTACCGTAAGCGGCGGTGTACAAAGCGGCCGAACGCCCGGTGGAGTGATAGGCCGGGTGGGATTCGCGTTCGAGCACGATTACCCGACCGTGTCGTGACAGCCAAAAACCGCTGGAAGCACCGGCGATACCACCGCCGATGATGATGAAGTCTGCCTGGGTCATAAACGTCTCCTGTGGGGGGATGTAGGAGCAAGGCTTGCCCGCGATAGCATCGCCGCAGGTTTATGACAAACCGCGGCGTCTGCATCGCGGGCAAGGGCTAGGCGCCCCCCCTGCTCCTGCGGATTTAGGCCGGTTGTTTTTGTAGATGATAAAGGGCATTGGCCAGGGCGATGTCTTCCAGGCCCAGACCGATGGAACGGAAGAATACATGGCGATCATAAGCCGGACGTGGCGTCTGTTCGCTCAGCAGTTCGGCCAGGTCGCCCGCAATCGCACTTTTGTCCCAGCCATGCTGTTCACTGGCAATCAGCATTTCGCCGGCGGAATCCGGAGTGGTCAGGCGATAGTCGCAATAGACCTGCATCTCGCTGAGTGTTGCAGGCGGCACCTCGTGGGCGCGCACCGCGTTAGTACTGATGGAGGTAATCAGTGTCGGTTTGCTCAGGGTCCGTGGGTCGATGACGGGACCGGCAGAGGAGGTGCAGAGCATGATCACATCGGCGTCCTGGATCGCGACTTCGCGGCTATCGAACACCTTCAAGCGTGAGTCGATGGCCGTCAGTTGTGCGAGCAAGTGCGGATCCCGGTTCGCCAGGTTCGGCGAATAGAGGCTGATGCTTTGCCATTCCCGCACGCTCCTCGCGTAATGCAGGTGAGCCTGGGCGACCGGGCCGCTGCCGATGATTGCCAGATGCTTGGCGTTCGGCGGGGCGAGTGCATCAATGGCGACAGCAGTGGTCGCGGCGGTGCGCGCGGTGGTCAGTTCACCAGCATCGCAGAGCAGCAACGGCTGGCCGGTGTGCATCGACATCAGCAGCGTCCAGGCGGTCACCAGGGGACCGTCCTGGCGCACGATGTAGGGCGAGGTTTTCACGCCGTATACACCGTCTTCGGCCAATACCCCGAGGTAGTTGATGAAGTCACCGGCGCCTTGCGGAAACTCCACCCATTGCTGGGCCGGTTGCACGGCCTGACCCGCGGCCAGATCGCGGAACAGCTTGCGCAGGATCTTCGGCACGTCGACTTGCTCAAGCAGTTCGCGGGCCTGGGGTTTGGCGATCACATAAGGTGTGCTGGGCATGCGGATGCTCCGTGGATTCGCAAATAAACTAATTTGTCCATTCTGGACTTATTGTTCCGTTTGGCAATATCCAGGCGCAAAAAAAGCGCAGTCCGTTTCCGGCTGCGCTTTGTCGTTGCGACGCGAGTTTAAGGGCGTTTGCGTTCAACCGCTCGCAACAGATGAGTCGGCGGGGTTTCACAACTGATCTTGCGACCCAGCAACGCCTCGATGGACGGTAGCTGGTAGGAGTCGTCTTCACCGGCAAAGCTGATGGACACGCCCTCGGCGCCAGCACGACCGGTACGACCGATGCGGTGTACGTAATCGTCTGGCACTTCCGGCAGGGTGAAGTTGATCACGTGGCTGATACCGTCGATGTGAATCCCGCGACCGGCAACATCGGTGGCCACCAGCACGCGGATCTTGCCTTCGCGGAATCCTTCCAGGGTCTTGATGCGCTTGTGCTGCGGAACGTCCCCCGACAGTTGGGCCGCGTTGACGCCGTCACGCACCAGGCGTTCTTCGATGCGCCGCACTTCATCCTTGCGGTTGGCGAAGACCATCACCCGTTCCCAGCCGTTGTCGGTGATCAGGTTGTAGAGCAGCTTGTATTTATCGGCGCCGGCAACGGCGTAGATGTGCTGTTCGACGTTTTCGCTGGCAACGTTCTCGGATTCGATCTCAACGATGGACGGGTCGGTGGTCCATTGCTTGGCCAGGTTCATCACGTCTTCGGTGAAGGTGGCGGAGAACAGCAGGGTCTGACGTTCGCTTTTCGGTGGGGTCTGGCGAATGATCTGACGCACTTGTGGGATGAAACCCATGTCGAGCATCCGGTCGGCTTCGTCGAGCACCATCACTTCGACCATGTCCAGGTGCACGTCGCCGCGCTGGTTGAAGTCCAGCAGGCGGCCCGGGGTCGCGACGAGGATGTCGCAGTGGCGGGCTTCGAGGTGCTTGAGTTGCTTGTCGAAGTCCATGCCGCCAACGAAGGTCATGACGTTGAGACCGGTGTACTTGGTCAGGTCGGCCGCGTCCTTGGCGATCTGCACCACCAGTTCACGGGTCGGAGCAATGATCAGCGCCCGTGGCTCACCCATGTAGCGCTCTTTTGGCGGCGGGGTTTGCAGCAGCTGGGTGATGATCGAGATCAGGAATGCGGCGGTTTTACCGGTGCCGGTCTGGGCGCGACCGATGGCGTCTTTGCCGGCCAGGGTAAAACCCAATACTTGCGCCTGGATCGGTGTGCAGTACGGGAAACCCAGGTCCTGGATGGCGTGCATCAGTTCCGGGGCCAACTTGAAATCATGGAAGCGGGTTTTGCCTTCCTGGGGCTCTACGACGAAATCTTCGAGTTTCCAGGCGACTACGGGCGGTTTCGGCGCACGTTCGCGGCGCGGTTGCGCAGGTTTTGGCGTTTCGCTGCGCGGTTTTTCCGCAACAGACTCGGCGGCCGGTGTGTTCGCGGGCGTATGTTTCGGTGCCGCGACAGCTGCGGTCCGGCCAGGCTGATGACCGTCGGTGCGGCTGCTGGGTGTGTGGGAAGGTGCGCTGGAGCTGGGCGCGAGCTGCTCAGCCTCGCTTTTACCGAACATTTTCTTGAGTGCTTTGAGCACGGTCATCTCATCAATTGGTTAAGGAATGTACGCCGGCCAGTGTAATGCAAGAAACCGGCGCGGCGTAGTGTGTTGCTCATACAGCTACAGGAAGTTTCTGTATTAGCGCAAGCGATCCGCGAGCCAGACGCCAATATCACGAATTTCTTCGGGTAACACTTCGTGACCCATTGGGTATTCCTGCCATGTCGCGGTGACACCACGGGTCTTCAAATGCTCGTACGCACTGCGTCCCATGGAGTTCTGCACGACATCGTCGTATTGGCCATGCAGGCACAGCACCGGGATCCGCTGTTGGCTGGCTGAAAGCTCCAGTTCATCGCTGAATGTCGGCGCATAGGTAGAGAGGGCAAGTACGCCACCCAGCGGTCCCTGCCATTTCAGGAAAGCGCTGTGCAGCACGACGGCGCCGCCTTGGGAAAACCCTGCAAGAAATATCCGCGAGGCGTCTATTCCGCTGGCTCGCTGCTCTTCGATCAGCGTTATGACGGTTTGGGCCGACACCTCCAGCTCTTCATGATTGATGCTCCGGGCGGGGCTCATGGCCTTGATGTCGTACCAGCTCGGCATCTCGTAACCACCGTTGATGGTCACTGCGCGGGTCGGCGCCTGGGGCAGGACGAAGCGGGTGGTCAACAGGCTTTCCTGCAGGGCTTCGGCCACCGGCAGGAAGTCATAGCGGTCGGCGCCCAGGCCGTGCAGCCATATAACGCAGGCATCGACAGGCTTGTTGGGCTGAAGAATCAAGGGCTCGGTCATGGTTGCTCCATTGTGGTGCGCGTACTCCCGGGCAGTGCGAGAAGATAGGGCGCGACTGGTTTGTTGGTTAATAAAATGTCGTGATTCTATAAGTTTTTCTATTGATCCATGGCTGAAACGCTTAAGCCACAACTATGGTACGGGCCTTGCTATGGGGAAGACGAAGTGATTGCTCTCAGCCACGGCGGTAACACTATCAGTCACTGTCGGCTGTGGGATAGCAAGAATCCGGTGATGGATGTTCGCCAGTGGCCGCTACGGGCTTCGCGAACGTAAAAGGGCTACAGCCCGTTCGGCCGATTGGTGAGAAGTGAGTTTTCCATTATGTGGATTTTCTCCTACTAGACTCATAGCTAAGGTCTTACGCCGCTTGACCCAAAGAAATGCCAACACGGGTTAACAGCGCCTCATAAGGGTGCGGCAGGACTCAAGCTCCGACACAACAAGAGCAAAACTGGAGGTTTGAATGAAGATGTTGAAATCCACCCTGGCAGTCGTGACTGCGGCCGCAGTACTCGGTGTCAGTGGGTTCGCTCAGGCGGGTGCAACCCTGGATGCGGTGCAGAAGAAAGGCTTTGTGCAATGTGGCGTGAGCGACGGTTTGCCAGGTTTTTCGGTTCCGGACTCCACCGGCAAGATCGTCGGTATCGATGCTGATTACTGCCGCGCCGTTGCCGCTGCCGTATTCGGCGACGCGACCAAGGTGAAATTCAGCCAGTTGAATGCCAAGGAGCGTTTCACCGCGCTTCAATCCGGCGAAATCGACATGCTGTCGCGTAACTCCACCATGACCAGTTCCCGTGACGCGGGCATGGGCCTGAAGTTTCCTGGCTTCATTACTTATTACGACGGCGTAGGCTTCCTGGCCAACAGCAAGCTGGGCGTGAAAAGTGCCAAGGAACTGGATGGTGCGACCATCTGTATTCAAGCCGGTACCACCACCGAGCTGAACGTGTCCGACTACTTCCGTGCCAACGGCCTGAAGTACACCCCGATTACTTTCGACACCTCCGATGAAAGCGCCAAGTCGCTGGAATCCGGTCGTTGCGACGTGCTGACCTCCGACAAGTCCCAGTTGTATGCACAGCGCAGCAAACTGGCTTCGCCTAAAGATTACGTAGTTCTGCCGGAAACCATCTCCAAAGAGCCTCTGGGTCCAGTCGTACGTAACGGCGACGATGAGTGGCTGGCGATTGTTCGTTGGGTTGGCTACGCCATGCTCAACGCCGAAGAGGCCGGTATCACCTCGAAAAACGTCGAGGCTGAAGCCAAGTCGACCAAGAACCCGGACGTTGCCCGTCTGCTGGGCACTGACGGTGAGTACGGTAAAGATCTGAAGCTGCCGAAAGACTGGGTGGTGAAAATCGTCAAGCAGGTCGGTAACTACGGCGAAGTCTTCGAGAAAAACCTCGGCAAGAGCACTCCGCTGGAAATCGACCGTGGCCTGAATGCGCTGTGGACCAACGGCGGCATTCAATACGCACCACCAGTGCGCTGATGGTTCTATCACCCGGTGGGCCAACCACCGGGTGATGTTCTGTTCCATTATTTCTGGGGCACTTCATGCAAAATTCAATCGGCGCACCAAAGCAGAGGCTCAGCCTCAGCGATCCGCGAGTGCGTGCGTGGCTGTTTCAGATCATCACGATTGTCGCGGTGATCTCGATGGGTTGGTACCTGTTCAACAACACTCAAACCAACTTGCAACACCGGGGCATTACCTCCGGTTTCAGCTTTCTGGAGCGCAGCGCCGGGTTCGGTATCGCGCAACACCTGATTGACTACACCGAATCGGACAGCTATGCCCGGGTGTTTGTCATCGGCTTGCTCAACACCTTGCTGGTGACCTTTATCGGCGTGATCCTGGCGACGATTCTGGGGTTCATCGTTGGCGTGGCACGGCTGTCGAAGAACTGGATCATCAACAAGCTGGCAACAGTTTACGTTGAGACTTTCCGTAACATTCCGCCGCTGCTGCAAATCCTGTTCTGGTACTTTGCGGTGTTCCTGACCATGCCAGGGCCACGCAATAGCCATAACTTCGCCGACACCTTCTTTGTCAGCAGCCGCGGCCTGAACATGCCGGCCGCGCAGATGGCCAACGGGTTCTGGGCGTTTGTGATCAGCATCGTGGTGGCGATCGTCGCCATCGTGCTGATGTGCCGTTGGGCCAACAAGCGTTTTGAAGCGACCGGCGTGCCGTTCCACAAGTTCTGGGTCGGCCTGGCACTGTTTCTGCTGATTCCAGCCTTGTGCGCGCTGATCTTCGGTGTGCCACTGCATTGGGAAATGCCGAAGCTGCAAGGCTTCAACTTTGTCGGCGGCTGGGTGCTGATTCCGGAACTGCTGGCCCTGACCCTGGCCCTGACGGTGTACACCGCGGCGTTCATCGCCGAGATCGTGCGTTCCGGGATCAACTCGGTCAGCCACGGTCAGACCGAAGCGGCACGTTCGCTGGGGCTGCGCAACGGCCCAACCCTGCGCAAGGTCATCATCCCGCAAGCCCTGCGGGTGATCATTCCGCCGCTGACCAGCCAATACCTGAACCTGGCGAAGAACTCCTCGCTGGCCGCCGGTATCGGTTACCCGGAAATGGTTTCGCTGTTTGCCGGCACGGTGCTGAACCAGACCGGGCAAGCGATCGAAGTCATCGCCATCACCATGAGCGTGTACCTGGCGATCAGTATCAGCATTTCCCTGCTGATGAACTGGTACAACAAGCGCATTGCGCTGATCGAGCGGTGAGGAAAAGCGCATGACGACTCATATTTTCAAACCTGACATGCCACCGCCAGGCACCAGAATCGGTATCTTGGCGTGGATGCGCGAGCACATGTTTTCCAGTTGGATCAACACGCTGCTCACGCTGTTCGCGTTCTACCTGATTTATCTGGTAGTGCCGCCGATCCTGCACTGGGCGATTCTGGATGCCAACTGGGTGGGCACCACGCGCGCCGACTGCACCAAGGAAGGCGCTTGCTGGGTGTTCATTCAGCAGCGTTTTGGCCAGTTCATGTACGGGTATTACCCGCCCGAACTGCGCTGGCGTGTCGACCTGACCGTGTGGTTGGCGGTCATTGGCGTGGCTCCGTTGTTCATCTCGCGCTTCCCGCGTAAAGCGGTGTACGGGCTGAGCTTTCTGGTGCTCTATCCGATCGTTGCCTACATCCTGCTGCACGGTGACATTCTTGGCCTGACCAACGTTGCAACCAGTCAATGGGGCGGCCTGATGCTGACCCTGGTGATCGCCACGGTCGGTATTGTCGGTGCGTTGCCGCTGGGGATCATGCTGGCGCTGGGGCGTCGCTCGAACTTGCCGGCGATTCGCGTGGTCTGCGTGACCTTCATCGAGTTCTGGCGCGGCGTGCCGTTGATCACGGTGCTGTTCATGTCCTCGGTGATGCTGCCGTTGTTCCTGCCAGAAGGCATGAACTTCGACAAGTTGCTGCGGGCCTTGATCGGGGTGATCCTGTTCCAGTCGGCCTACGTGGCCGAAGTGGTGCGCGGTGGTCTGCAAGCGATTCCCAAAGGTCAGTACGAAGCCGCAGCCGCGATGGGTCTCGGTTACTGGCGCAGCATGGGCCTGGTGATTCTGCCACAAGCCCTGAAGCTGGTGATTCCGGGCATCGTCAACACCTTCATTGCGCTGTTCAAGGACACGAGCCTGGTGATCATCATCGGCCTGTTCGACTTGCTCAACAGCGTCAAGCAAGCCGCCGCCGACCCGAAATGGCTGGGCATGGCCACTGAAGGCTATGTATTCGCGGCCCTGGTGTTCTGGATTTTCTGTTTTGGTATGTCCCGCTATTCCATGCATTTGGAACGCAAGCTGGACACAGGCCACAAGCGTTAGGAGTTTTGTGATGAGTGAAGCGATCAAACAGCCTGTGAGCCCTGAAGGCATTATTCAGATGCAGGGCGTGAACAAGTGGTACGGCCAGTTCCACGTATTGAAAGACATCAACCTGAACGTCAAGCAAGGCGAGCGTATCGTTCTGTGCGGGCCGTCCGGTTCGGGCAAGTCGACCACCATTCGCTGTCTCAACCGTCTGGAAGAGCACCAGCAGGGCCGCATCGTGGTCGATGGTGTAGAGCTGACCAACGACCTGAAACAGATCGAAGCGATTCGTCGCGAAGTCGGCATGGTGTTCCAGCACTTCAACCTGTTCCCGCACCTGACCATCCTGCAGAACTGCACGCTGGCACCGATGTGGGTGCGCAAGATGCCCAAGCGCAAGGCGGAAGAAATTGCCATGCATTACCTGGAACGCGTACGCATTCCAGAGCAGGCGCACAAGTATCCGGGGCAATTGTCCGGTGGTCAGCAACAGCGTGTGGCGATTGCCCGTGCGCTGTGCATGAAGCCGAAAATCATGCTGTTCGACGAACCGACTTCGGCACTCGACCCAGAGATGGTGAAAGAGGTTCTGGACACCATGATTGGTTTGGCCGAAGACGGCATGACCATGCTTTGCGTGACCCACGAAATGGGCTTCGCGCGGACCGTGGCCAACCGCGTGATCTTCATGGACAAGGGCGAAATCGTCGAACAGGCTGCGCCGAACGACTTCTTCGACAACCCGCAGAACGAACGCACCAAGCTGTTCCTGAGCCAGATCCTGCATTGATGCCGGGCTGACTCGCAAAAATAAACCCGGCCTCGTGCCGGGTTTGTTTTTTTCGATCAGGAAACCGAGATTACCGGCGGACCTCCGTCCGGGCGGCAGGTCACCTTGAGGTAAATCTCCATGAAACGTGTGGCGAGGGAGCTTGCTCCCGCTCGACTGCGAAGCAGTCGTGTTCTTTGTGGCAAGGATATGCCTGATGAGGTGTGGCGGTAGTTTTGGGGGGGGGGCGCTTTGCACCCCAGCGGGAGCAAGCTCCCTCGCCACAGGGGGGTGTTCTTTTCCATAAGAGACCTTGCACCTTGAGATACTAATCGCCCTTAAAGGGTAATTCTGGCAATCGACAATCCCGCTCCATTTCCAGCTTTGTAACCCTAGCCCGTTGTCCTCTCGGACGAAGCTGACTAACATGTCAGAAAATTCATCCTATGATTGGATGAAAGGGTGAATTCAATGACAGACACATCCCCACTGGTTAAGCGTTCTCTGGTCGATCAGGCCCTAGAACAGTTGCGCCTGCGCATCAACAACGGCACCTGGTCAGTCGGCCAGCGCCTGCCCACTGAACCTGAGCTGGCGACCGAGCTGGGTATCAGCCGCAACACCGTGCGCGAAGCCATGCGGGTGTTGGCGTTTTCCGGCTTGATCGAGATCCGGCAGGGCGACGGCAGTTACCTGCGGGCGGTTGTCGACCCGCTCGACACGATGAAAGCCTTGTCCCGCTGCTCCCACGAACAGGCCCGGGAAACCCGACACATCCTCGAGGTCGAGGCCATCGGTCTGGCGGCGTTGCGTCGTACCGATGAAGACCTCATCGCACTGCGTGAAGCCCTGGGTGTCAGCGGCAGTCACTACCACGGCGATCTCGATAGCTACATTGCCTGCGACCTGGTGTTCCACCGGCGTTTGGTGGACGCCGCGCATAACCCGACGCTTAGCGAGTTGTATCGCTTTTTCTCCAGCATCATCGGCGCGCAACTGCGCCAGACCCTCAACATCACTCCCAGACGTCAGGAGGTGTTCGATCTGCATATCGAACTGCTCGATGCCGTCGAGCAGCGCGATCCGGAACGGGCCAAAGCCATTTCCAGGCAGTTGATCAATGAACCTTGAAACCGAGAACCTCATGTCCAGCCAGCAGGCGAATACCAGCAGCACGACCCAACTCAAACGCACGGCTGAGCTCGAAGAGCTGTTGATCGATGCCGAGGCCGATGACGAACAGGTCCAGCAAAGCCATCCGGTTTTACGTCGTCCGTGGTTGTTGCTGCTGGGGCTGATTCTGGTGGCGCTGAACCTGCGCCCGGCGCTGTCGAGCATGGCGCCGCTGCTCAGCGATGTGTCGAAAAGTCTCGGGCTGTCGGCGGCCCAGGCCGGTTTGCTGACCACCTTGCCGGTGCTTTGCCTTGGGCTGTTCGCGCCGCTGGCACCGCTGTTGGCGCGGCGCTTTGGCGCTGAGCGAGTGGTGCTGGGGATTTTGCTGGCGCTGGCTGGCGGGATCATTCTGCGCAGTTCGTTCGGTGAAGTCGGGCTGTTTGCCGGCAGCATTCTGGCCGGCGCGAGCATTGGCGTAATCGGTGTGCTGCTGCCGGGCATCGTCAAGCGTGATTTTGCCAAACACGCGGGCACCATGACCGGCGTTTACACCATGGCCCTGTGCCTTGGCGCGGCCATGGCGGCCGGTGCGACGGTGCCTTTGAGCCAGCATTTCGACGAAAGCTGGGCGCTGGGCCTGGGCTTCTGGGTGATCCCGGCGCTGGTCGCGGCGATGTTCTGGTTGCCGCAAGTTGGCCAGAAACACGGCGCGCACAATGTGGCGTATCGGGTGCGCGGTTTGCTGCGTGATCCGCTGGCCTGGCAAGTGACCCTTTACATGGGCCTGCAATCCTCGCTGGCCTACATCGTCTTCGGTTGGTTGCCGTCGATCCTGATCGGCCGCGGCCTGACACCGACCCAGGCCGGACTGGTGCTGTCCGGTTCGGTGATCATCCAGTTGGCCAGCTCATTGGCCGCGCCATGGCTGGCGACGCGCGGCAAGGATCAGCGACTGGCGATCGTCGTCGTCATGCTCCTGACCCTCGGCGGTCTGTTCGGCTGCCTCTATGCGCCGATCGAAGGCCTGTGGGGCTGGGCGATTCTGCTCGGACTGGGGCAGGGCGGTACGTTCAGCCTGGCGCTGACCCTGATCGTGCTGCGTTCGCGCGATGCCCATGTGGCGGCCAACCTGTCGAGCATGGCCCAGGGGTTCGGCTATACGTTGGCCTCAATGGGACCTTTTGCGGTCGGTTTGGTACATGACTGGACCGGCGGCTGGACCGCGCTGGGCTGGATCTTCGGGGTTATTGGCCTCGGCGCGATCATCGCCGGTCTCGGTGCCGGGCGTTCGCTGTACGTACAGGTCGAAAGCGAACGCGTTTGAAGCCTGCGCAGTGCCGATATTCCTGATGCGAATGTCGGTAGTTTTCCCTGCATTGGCAGATTATCGTGCAGGGATCTTTCGAAGCCGTTTTTGCCAATGCAGGGAGCCTGCCCATGAGTGATGCCAACCGCGCCTTGATCACCCAGTTCTATCAAGCTTTCCAGCGGCTGGATGCCGAGGCCATGAGCGCCTGCTACACCGACGACGTGGTGTTCAGTGATCCGGCGTTCGGCGAACTGCGTGGGCGCGATGCCGGCGACATGTGGCGCATGCTCACGACTCGCGCCAAAGACTTTTCCCTGACCTTCGATAACGTCCGCGCCGATGAGCGTACGGGCGGTGCGCATTGGGTGGCGACCTACCTGTTCAGCCAGACCGGCAACACGGTGGTCAACGACATTCAGGCGCGATTTGTTTTCCGTGACGGCAAGATCTGCGAGCACCACGACCATTTCGATCTGTGGCGCTGGTCGCGTCAGGCATTGGGTTTCAAAGGTCTGTTGCTGGGCTGGACACCATTGGTGGGCAACGCTGTGCGCGCGCAGGCCTTGAAAGGCTTGAAGGCGTTCCAGGCCAGTCGCTGATAAGATCGCGGCTTGTTTCCTACAAGCCTTGATCGTCACGTGAACACCTTGAGCGAAGTCTCCGTCAGCGACCCTGCAACCCCACCCGCGCAGAGCAAACCCTGGTTCGTCTATCTGGTTCGTGCGGCCAACGGTTCGCTGTACTGCGGGATCAGTGACGACCCTGTCCGGCGTTTTGCCACTCATCAAAGCGGTAAAGGTGCGCGTTTCTTCCTCTCAAGCCCGGCTGTTGCATTGGTGTACACCGAAGCCTGCCGCGATAAAAGCGAAGCACTGCGTCAGGAACGCCTGATCAAAAAACTCAAGAAAAGCGCCAAGGAATGTCTGGTGGCGAGCGCCTCTGCGGGTTTATCAATCTGACTGATAAGTGCCCATCAGGCAGATGGGTAGGCCGCTATTCGATTGCGCGCTAAGCTGCTGACATCTAACACCAGCGGCGGGCCCAGCATGCCAGAGTTGATTCTTCACCATTACCCAACTTCCCCCTTTGCAGAAAAAAACCGACTGTTGCTCGGTTTCAAAGGCTTGTCCTGGCGTTCCGTGATGATCCCGCGAATGATGCCAAAACCCGATTTGACCGCACTGACCGGTGGTTACCGCAAGACCCCAGTGTTGCAGATTGGCGCCGATATCTACTGCGACACAGCGTTGATTGCCCGCCGTCTGGAACAGGAAAAGGCTTCGCCTGCATTGTTCCCGGAAGGTCGGGAGATGATCACTGCGAGCTTTGCCGCCTGGGCTGATTCGGTGGTGTTTCAGCATGCGGTGAGCCTGGTGTTCCAGCCAGAATCGGTGGCGGTGCGTTTTGCCAAGTTGTCTCCAGAAGCGATCAAGGCATTTGTCGCTGACCGTGCCGGGTTGTTCAGCGGTGGCAGCGCTACGCGGTTGTCGGCCGAGCAGGCCAGGCATCAATGGCCGACGATCATGGCGCGGCTTGAGCAGCAATTGCAGCGCGAGGATGGTGATTACCTGTTTGGTGAACCTTCGATTGCCGACTTCGCCATGGCTCACCCGTTGTGGTTCCTCAAGGACACACCGGTGACGGCACCGTTGGTCGATGTTTATCCGGCGGTGTCGGCATGGCTGGTTCGGGTCATGGGCTTCGGGCATGGTGCATTCAGCGAAATGACCTCTGAAGAGGCGCTGGAGGTTTCGCGTCATTCAACACCAGCGGCTTTGCCGGATGAGCAGTTCGATGAACCCAACGGCTTCAAGGCCGGCCAGCAAGTAGTCATTGCGGCGACTGACTATGGCGTTGATCCGGTCGTAGGTGAGTTGCTGTTTGCAGGGCGCGAAGAACTGATCCTGCGCCGCGAAGATGAGCGGGGCGGGCTGGTGCATGTGCACTTCCCGCGGTTTGGCTTTCGCATCGAGGCACGCTGACCCGGGCACGGGCATTTGTGGCGAGGGAGCTTGCTCCCGTCGGCCGGTCCGCGTTCGGGCGAAGCAGTCATAGAAATGGTATTCGCGTTTTGCCTGACAGAACCGGTTTACCTGTTTGCGAGCGCTGCGCACTCGAGCGGGAGCAAGCTCCCTCGCCACAGTCTATTTCAGGGCAGTGAGGATCGCCTCAGGCTCATAACCGCGGATCAATGTGCCGTTCACGTCCAGCATCGGTATTCCGCGTCCACCCAGCGCTTCATAAGTCTTGCGTGCTTCGGCATCTTTCTCGATGTCGAACTCGCGGTAAGGAATGCCTTTCTGGTCGAGAAAGCGCCGGGTCAGTTTGCAGTAACCGCACCAGTCGGTGGCGTAGAGCACGACCCTGGCATTGGCCTGGGTCTGCTCGGACACCACTTGCGAAGGATTGAACACCCGCTCGATCTTGCCCCAGTTCTGGTAGGCCACAACCACCAGCAGGATCAGCAGGAATTTCTTCAGTACGCCGTTCAGCATCAGTTGCGGCGCTTCAGCTGATCGGTCAGTTGGGTCGGCAGGCCCTTGATGATCAGCGTGCCGGCTTCTTCGTCGTATTCGATCTTCGAGCCCAGCAGGTGCGCTTCAAAGCTGATGGACAGGCCTTCGGCGCGGCCGGTGAAGCGGCGGAACTGATTCAGGGTGCGTTTGTCTGCCGGGATCTCTGGCGACAGGCCGTAATCCTTGTTGCGGATGTGATCGTAGAACGCTTTCGGGCGTTCTTCGTCGATCAGCTCAGACAACTCTTCGAGGCCCATCGGTTCGCCGAGTTTTGCCTGGCTGCTGGCGTAGTCGACCAGGGTCTTGGTCTTCTCGCGGGCGGACTCTTCCGGCAGGTCTTCGCTTTCGACGAAGTCACTGAACGCCTTGAGCAGGGTGCGGGTTTCGCCCGGACCGTCGACGCCTTCCTGGCAGCCGATGAAGTCGCGGAAATACTCCGAAACCTTCTTGCCGTTCTTGCCCTTGATGAACGAAATGTACTGCTTGGACTGCTTGTTGTTCTGCCACTCGGACACGTTGATTCGCGCTGCCAGGTGCAACTGGCCAAGATCCAGGTGGCGGGACGGCGTCACGTCGAGCTGGTCAGTCACCGCCACGCCTTCGCTGTGGTGCAGCAGTGCGATAGCCAGGTAGTCGGTCATGCCTTGCTGATAGTGCGCAAACAGCACGTGGCCGCCGGTCGACAGGTTGGATTCTTCCATCAACTTTTGCAGGTGTTCCACTGCAACGCGGCTGAACGCCGTGAAGTCCTTGCCGCCGTCGAGGTATTCCTTCAGCCAGCCGCTGAACGGGTGCGCGCCGGACTCGGCATGGAACAAACCCCAGGCCTTGCCTTGTTTGGCGTTATAGCTTTCGTTGAGGTCGGCGAGCATATTCTCGATGGCCGTGGACTCAGCAAGTTCGGAGTCGCGGGCGTGGAGAACTGCAGGAGTGCCGTCGGGTTTTTTGTCGATCAGGTGGACGATGCAATGACGGATCGGCATGGGCTTCTCGGCTGATTGAAGAGAGGAGGGCGTGCTCCCCCAAAAAAGTGCCCAGTGTACCGCACCTGCTGGTTTTGGCGGTGCTTGAAGGGTGTTCGAGGCGTGTCTGACCGGGCTTATGCGCTTTTTTCCGGATTTAGAGCAATAAAGCTGACCAAATGGGTAGGTAGAGGCGGATATTTCCCCGTCTCTGTGCTAGTTTTGCCCGGTCTTACGCGAAGTCACTGCGTTAAGCGTGCATTCAGCATTTGTCAGGTCGAACCAAACCCTGATTTCGGCATCTATAACCCCGACCCGTCGGTGTTGTAGCCGAGGGTGCCAGATCCAGAAGATCGGGCTCGATGGCTGACACTGCACTCTGCAATCCATATGAATTTGATAGGGAAGGAACACCACATGGCTCTTACTAAAGACCAACTGATCGCCGATATCGCTGAAGCTATCGACGCGCCAAAAACCACCGCGCGTAACGCTCTGGACCAACTGGGCCAAATCGTTGCTGATCAACTGGAAAACGGCGGCGAAATCACTCTGCCAGGTATCGGCAAGCTGAAAGTGACCGAGCGTCCTGCCCGTACCGGCCGCAACCCTTCGACTGGCGCTGCCATCGAAATCGCTGCCAAGAAAGTTATCAAGCTGGTCGTGGCTAAAGGCCTGACTGACGCTGTTAACAAGTAAGACCGCAGTAAAAAAAACCGTGCGCCGGGACAACCCGGGCACGGTTTTTTTGTATCCGCTATTCAGCAAATGCTGCAAGCCAATGTGGGAGCGAGCAAGCGAACGTCGCCCGGCCCTCCCCGCAGTTGATCTGCGTTGGTCAGTTACTCAGCTCTTGCGAACCCAGCGTTCGCGCCAGACTTGCTGCTCGGATTTAGTCTGGAAGGTCCAGGCGACAAAACGGCTTTGCTTCTGCCCCTGAGACATTTCCACGACCTGGCTCTCCAGTACGCCGGCCTTTTTCAGTGCGGTCTGGATGGCAGGCAGGTTTGAGGCTTTCGAGACAAGGGTGCTGAACCACAGCACTTTGTGCTGAAAGTGCGCGCTCTCGGCAATCAGTTGCGTCACAAACCGTGCTTCGCCGCCTTCACACCACAGTTCGGCCGATTGGCCACCAAAGTTCAGCACCGGCAGCTTGCGCTTCGGGTCGGCGCGGCCCAGTGCGCGCCATTTACGCTCGCTGCCCTTGGTAGCCTCGTCCATCGAGGCGTGGAACGGCGGGTTGCACATGGTCAGGTCAAAGCGTTCGCCGGGTTCGAGCAGACCCAGCAAAATGTGCTTGGGATTGCTTTGCTGGCGCAACTGGATGGCTTTGTTCAACCCGTTGGACTGCACGATGGCTTTGGCGGCGGCAACGGCGGTCGGGTCGATTTCCGAGCCGAGGAAGTGCCAGCGGTAGTCGCTGTAGCCGATCAACGGATAGACGCAGTTGGCGCCCATGCCGATATCGAGCACCTTGACCGGCGCGCCCCGAGGGATTTCGCCGTCGTTGACACTGGCCAGCAAGTCAGCCAGGAAGTGCACGTAGTCGGCACGGCCCGGAACCGGTGGGCACAGGTAATCGGCCGGGATGTCCCAATGGGCAATGCCGTAGAACGACTTGAGCAGCGCCCGGTTGAACACCCGCACTGCATCCGGGCTGGCGAAGTCGATGCTCTCTTTGCCGTAGGGATTGATGATCACGAACTTCGCCAGCTCAGGCGTGGTCTTGATCAGCGCCGGGAAGTCGTAACGGCCCTGATGGCGGTTGCGTGGATGCAAGCTGGCCTTCTCACGCGGCTCGACGGCTTTGGCCGGGGTCGCGGGTTTTGGCTTTTGGCGCGCAGGTCTTGGTGTGCGGGGGGCGTTCATGGGCGAGGTCGATTCGGGTATGGCTAAAAGTGACGGGCATTGTCCCACAGACGATGGTCGCGCGGGGATCCCGTAGGAGCAAGGCTTACCCGCGAGAATCACGATGCGGTGTAACAGATGCACCACGTTATCGTTCATCGCGGGCAAACCTTGCTCCCACAAGAAAGCGGAGTTTCGGTGTTTTGGGACAATGAAAATAAAAAAGGGAGACCACTCGGGTCTCCCTTTTTCAGTGCGATTTACCGTTACAAACTGGCAATTCGCGCATGCTGCTCGGCCAGTCTGCCCAGAGCCTGTTCGGCTTCGGCCAGTTTGGCGCGTTCTTTCTCGATGACGTCGGCCGGGGCCTTGTCAACGAAGCCAGCGTTGGACAGCTTGCCGCCGACCCGCTGCACTTCTCCTTGCAGGCGCTGGATTTCCTTGTCCAGGCGCGCCAGTTCGGCGTTTTTGTCGATCAGACCGGCCATCGGCACCAGCACTTCCATCTCTCCCACCAGCGCGGTGGCAGACAGTGGTGCTTCTTCGCCTGCAGCCAATACAGTGATCGACTCGAGCTTGGCCAGCTTCTTCAGCAGGACTTCGTTCTCGGTGAGACGACGCTGGTCTTCGGTATTGACGTTCTTCAGGAACAACGGCAGTGGTTTGCCCGGGCCGATGTTCATCTCGCCACGAATGTTACGCGTGCCAAGCATCAGGCCCTTGAGCCATTCGATGTCGTCTTCGGCGGCCTGATCGATGCGTGCCTCAACGGCCACTGGCCAAGGCTGCAGCATGATCGTCTTGCCTTGAACACCGGCCAGCGGCGCAATGCGCTGCCAGATTTCTTCGGTGATGAACGGCATGAACGGGTGGGCCAGACGCAAGGCGACTTCCAGCACGCGAACCAGCGTGCGGCGGGTGCCGCGTTGACGCTCTACGGCTGCGTTTTCGTCCCACAGCACCGGCTTGGAGAGTTCCAGGTACCAGTCGCAATACTGGTTCCAGATGAACTCGTACAAGGCTTGCGCCGCCAGGTCGAAACGGAACTGGTCGAGTTGGCGGGTCACTTCGGCTTCGGTGCGTTGCAGCTGCGAAATGATCCAGCGATCCGCCAGCGACAGTTCGTAGGCCTCGCCGTTCTGGCCGCAGTCTTCGCCCTTGTCCAGCACGTAGCGCGCAGCGTTCCAGATTTTGTTGCAGAAGTTGCGATAGCCTTCGACGCGGCCCATGTCGAACTTGATGTCGCGGCCGGTCGAGGCCAGCGAGCAGAACGTGAAGCGCAGGGCGTCGGTGCCGTAGCTGGCGATACCGTCGGCGAACTCTTCGCGGGTCTGCTTCTCGATCTTCTTCGCCAGTTTTGGCTGCATCAGGCCCGAGGTGCGTTTCTCTACCAGTGCTTCAAGCTCGATACCGTCGATGATGTCCAGCGGGTCCAGGACATTGCCCTTGGACTTGGACATTTTCTGGCCTTGGCCATCACGCACCAGACCATGCACATACACAGTCTTGAACGGAACCTGAGGCGTGCCGTCTTCGTTTTTCACCAAATGCATGGTGAGCATGATCATCCGGGCAACCCAGAAGAAAATGATGTCGAAGCCGGTCACCAGCACGTCGGTGGAGTGGAACTTCTTCAGGAATTCAGTTTGCTGCGGCCAGCCGAGGGTGGAGAACGTCCACAGGCCCGAGCTGAACCAGGTGTCGAGCACGTCGTTGTCCTGTTGCAGCGCAACGTCCGGGCCGAGGTTGTGCTTGGCACGCACTTCGGCTTCGTCGCGACCGACGTAGACTTTGCCCGACTCGTCATACCAGGCCGGAATCCGGTGGCCCCACCACAGCTGACGGCTGATGCACCAGTCCTGGATGTCGCGCATCCACGAGAAGTACATGTTTTCGTACTGCTTGGGCACGAACTGGATGCGGCCGTCTTCAACGGCAGCAATCGCAGGCTCGGCCAGCGGTTTGGTGGAAACGTACCATTGGTCGGTCAGCCACGGCTCGATGATGGTGCCGGAGCGGTCGCCTTTCGGTACTTTCAGCGCGTGATCGTCGACGCTGACCAGCAGGCCGGCGGCTTCGAATGCGGCAACGATTTCCTTGCGGGCCTGGAAACGGTTGAGACCGGCGTATTCGGCGGGCAGTGTGCCGTCGATCGCTTCGTTGACGCTGCCATCGAGGTTGAAGACCTGGGCTGCTGGCAGCACCTCGGCGTTCTTGTCGAAGATGTTCAGCAGCGGCAGGTTGTGGCGCTTGCCGACTTCATAGTCGTTGAAATCGTGGGCCGGGGTGATTTTCACGCAGCCGGTGCCGAACTCGGGGTCGCAGTAATCGTCAGCGATGATCGGGATGCGGCGGCCAACCAGTGGCAACACGACATACTTGCCGATCAGGGCTTTGTAGCGTTCATCGTTCGGGTTAACCGCCACGGCGGCGTCGCCGAGCATGGTTTCCGGGCGAGTGGTCGCGACGATCAGGTAATCGTTGCCTTCAGCGGTCTTGGCGCCGTCGGCCAGCGGGTACTTCAGGTTCCACAGGAAACCTTTTTCGTCGTGGTTTTCCACTTCGAGGTCGGAAATCGCCGTGTGCAGCTTGGTGTCCCAGTTGACCAGACGCTTGCCGCGGTAGATCAGACCGTCTTCGTGCAGGCGCACGAAGGCTTCCTTGACCGCTTCCGAGAGGCCGTCGTCCATGGTGAAGCGCTCGCGGCTCCAGTCGACAGACGAGCCGAGGCGGCGGATTTGACGGCTGATGTTGCCGCCGGACTCATCCTTCCACTCCCAGACTTTCTCGAGGAATTTTTCACGGCCCAGATCGTGGCGATTCTGACCCTTGGCTTCGAGTTGACGCTCCACCAGCATTTGCGTGGCGATACCGGCGTGGTCGGTGCCCGGCTGCCACAGGGTGTTGCGACCCTGCATGCGGCGGAAACGGATCAGGGCGTCCATGATCGCGTTGTTGAAGCCATGGCCCATGTGCAGGCTGCCGGTGACGTTCGGCGGCGGGATCATGATGGTGTAGGACTCGCCCGCGCCTTGCGGGGCGAAGTAATTCTCTGACTCCCAGGTGTTGTACCAGGAAGTTTCAATGGCGTGCGGCTGGTAGGTCTTATCCATGCGCGGCGGGACCCTATTGGCATTTATTCAGGAAAAGCCGGGAAGTATAGCGGGGATGTTCCCGTGCGCGTAGAGCGAGGTGATGGCGGGTGCCTGAAAATTGTGCAATGAGGTGAGATTTTTATCGGCAATGATGACGCCATCGCGGGCAAGCCTTGCTCCTACGGGCAGTAGGAACCTGTAGGAGTAAGGCTTGCCCGCGATGGTCGCGCAGCAGTTTCAGGATTCGTACTGGCTGAGCAACCGCTCCATCCGCGCATCAAGCCGACGCTTGATCTCGGTTTCGATGTGCGGGGCGAAGTCGTCGATCACGTCTTGCATGATCAATTGCGCGGCGGCGCGCAGTTCGTCGTTCAGGTGCAGCATGACATCGGCGCCTTGCTGGACAGATGAGGTCGGAGTCGGAGCCGCGACAGGTGCAGGCGCGGGTGTCGGTGGTGGGGCAGGTGGTTCGATGATTTCAGCCTGCGGTTTGCCGCCGACCTGATCGAACAACATCGGAATCTGGCCTTCATCACTGACTTGCTCGACGGTGTCGGTCAGCAGCGGTGGTTGCAGGTTGTCATCGCCGAGCAACTGGCGGATCGACTCGAGGTCGTCCAGCAGGTGTGCGGACTTTTGCAGCTGGTTTGACGTGTCCATCATGTGCTCAGAGTCGCTGTAAACGGTGATCTTGCAGAGGATAGCCCTGTTCGCGGTAGAAACGGAAACTCTCCCGCGCGGCCTGACGAATAGCCGGGTCTTCAACCACCACTTCGGCCACACGGGCAAAGCGCTGGGCAAAAGACGGGACTTTGAGGTCAAGATTGACCAGCAAGTCCTGGTGTTGTCCTGGATCGTCTCCCAGACCAAGCACCACTAAACCGTCCGGTTCGTTTTCGGCGGGGCCGTGAGGCACGAAGCTTTCGCCTTTGAACGCCCACAGGCGTGCATCGAGATCGTCGCGTTGGGCGGCATCGCTGCAATGCAGGTAGATGCGGTGGCCCATGCGCCAGGCTTTTTCGGTGAGCTTGCAGGCAAAATCCAGCCGCGCCGAAGGATCGGCGCTGGGCAGGATATAAAAGTCGACTTTGGTCATTGCGGTTCCTGATGCCTGCGCGGCGTCATCCGCGGATGACGCCGTTCAGGATCTTCAGTTTCAGGCTTTGGCGCGGTCCAGCAGGTATTGGGTCAGCAATGGAACCGGACGGCCAGTGGCGCCCTTGTCCTTGCCGCCACTGGTCCAGGCCGTGCCGGCGATGTCCAGGTGCGCCCACTTCAGGTTCTTGGTGAAGCGCGACAGGAAGCAGGCCGCCGTGATGGTGCCGGCTTTCGGGCCGCCGATGTTGGCGATGTCGGCGAACGGGCTGTCCAGCTGTTCCTGGTACTCATCGAACAGCGGCAGTTGCCAGGCGCGGTCGTCAGCCTGTTGGCCCGCGCTCAGCAGCTGGCCGATCAGTTCGTCGTTGTTGCCCAGCAGGCCTGAGGTGTGGGCGCCGAGGGCGACGACGCAGGCGCCGGTCAGGGTCGCGATGTCGATCACCGCCTGTGGCTTGAAGCGTTCGGCGTAGGTCAGGGCGTCGCACAGCACCAGGCGGCCTTCGGCGTCGGTGTTGAGGATTTCCACGGTCTGGCCGCTCATGGTAGTGACGATGTCGCCAGGACGGGTCGCGCCGCCGCTTGGCATGTTCTCGGCGCAGGCCAGGATGCACACCAGGTTGATCGGCAGTTTCAATTCGAGCACTGCGTGCAAGGTGCCGAAGACGCTGGCCGAGCCGCCCATGTCGTACTTCATTTCATCCATGCCGGCGCCCGGCTTGAGGCTTATGCCGCCGGTGTCGAAGGTGATGCCCTTGCCGACCAGCACGTAAGGCTTCTCGGATTTTTTGGCGCCGTGGTATTGCATGACGATCAGGCGTGGCGGTTGATCGCTACCCTGGCCCACGGCGTAGAACGCGCCCATGCCCAGTTCCTTGATCTTCTTCTCATCGAGGATCTCGACCTTCAGGCCCTTGTTGGCCTTGCCCAGGCTCTTGGCCTGTTCGGCGAGGAAGCTTGGATGGCAGATATTCGGTGGCAGGTTGCCCAGGTCACGGGTGAAGGACATGCCGTTGGCGATTGCAGTGGCGTGAGTCACGGCGCGCTCGACTTCAGCCTGTGCGGCCTTGATGGTCAGCAGGGTGATTTTCTTCAGGGCGCGCGGATCAGCCTTCTGGCTCTTGAACTGTTCGAAGGTGTATTCGCCGTCGACCAGGGTTTCGGCCAGCAGGCGGGTCTTGCCGTAGCTGTCACGCCCTTTGACCGCGACTTCGTCCAGCGCCAGAGCGGCTTCGCTGCCACCCAGGCCTTTGAGGGAGTTCAGTACGCCGGCGATGATTTTGCGGAATGGACGGTCGCCCAGTTCGGCGTCTTTACCCACGCCAACCAGCAACACGCGTTCGGCCTTGAGGTTTGGCAGGCTGTGCAGCAACAGGCTCTGACCCACTTTGCCGGCCAGATCGCCGCGTTTGAGGACTGCGCTGATCGCGCCACCGCAGAGCTCGTCGAGCTGTTTGGCGACCGTGCCGAGTTTGCGGTCTTCGCCGACGGCGACCACCAGAGTGGCGGTTTTCAACGTTTCTGGGCTAACGCTTTTTACAACCAGTTCCATGTCCGGGTCCCTGAATAAATGGTCAAAGTGCAGCGTGTTACGCGATGCGCGCACACGTTTGCCTATCTATAGAAAGACGCTGGTGCAGGCCAGCGACAAAGGCCGCAGTTTGAACCTCGCTCCGTGCGCCTGACAACCCTCGCGCAGGTGATCTTTACACCATTGCGCGGCTGCTTGAGCGTGCGCAGTGACAGGCGCGTTCAATCACAGGATAATGCGCCATCTTTTTCGGCGGCTCAGCCCTGTGGGTCGCCCGATATGTTTGCTTGTTTGGCCGCCTTAGCCTGACAACCCTGGAGTGTCTGGTTTGATTGTCTTCCGTTATCTGTCCCGCGAAGTCCTGTTGACCTTGAGCGCCGTCAGCGCTGTGCTGCTGGTCATCATCATGAGTGGGCGCTTCATCAAGTTCCTGGCCCAGGCCGCCTCGGGCGCCCTGGACCCAGGCTCGCTGTTCCTGATCATGGGCTTTCGTCTGCCGGGTTTCCTGCAACTGATTCTGCCTTTGGGGCTGTTTCTCGGGATCCTGCTGGCCTACGGTCGCCTGTACCTTGAAAGTGAAATGACCGTGCTCTCCGCGACCGGCATGAGCCAGCAGCGTCTGTTGGGCATGACCCTGTTTCCGGCTGCGCTGGTTGCCGTGATCGTGGCCTGGCTGAGCCTGAGCCTGGCACCGCAAGGCGCCAATCAGTTCCAGTTGCTGCTGAACAAGCAGGATGCCATGACCGAGTTCGACACGCTGGTGCCGGGCCGTTTTCAGGCGCTGCGCGATGGTTCGCGGGTGACCTACACCGAGCAGCTGTCCGATGACCGGATCAATCTGGGCGGCGTCTTCATCTCGGAAAAGCGTCTTTCCGCCGATCAGAAGGATCGCGGTATTTCCGTACTGGTGGCCGAGAAGGGTCGTCAGGAAATCAAGGAAGACGGCAACCGCTACCTGATTCTCGACAATGGCTACCGTTACGACGGTCAGCCGGGGCTGGCCGACTATCGGGCCATCAAGTACGACACCTATGGCGTGCTGCTGCCCAAGCCGGATGTCAGCGACGAGGTGACCGATCGCGATGCGATGCCGACCCGCACCCTGCTGGACAATCCGGATATTCGTGCACGCGCCGAGCTCGAGTGGCGTGTGTCGCTGCCGTTGCTGGTGTTTATCGTGACGTTGATGGCGGTGCCGCTGTCGCGGGTCAATCCGCGCCAGGGACGTTTCCTCAAGTTGCTGCCGGCGATTCTTCTCTATATGGCTTATCTGACGATCCTGATCGCCGCACGCGGTGCTCTGGAGAAAGGCAAGATCCCCCCGGCACTGGGTCTGTGGTGGGTTCACGCAATATTCCTGGCCATTGGCCTGGGACTGCTCTATTGGGAGCCGTTGCGCTTGAAAATGGCGAGTCGCCGCAGTGCGCTGGAGGTGACCCGTGGTTAAGCTCGATCGCTACATTGGTGGCAGTGTTTTCATGGCGATCCTGGCGGTACTGGGGATCATTCTTGGCCTGGCGACCTTGTTTGCCTTCATCGACGAGATGAGTGATGTCACGGATACCTACACCCTCACCGACGTATTGAGCTACGTGGCGCTGACAGCGCCACGTCGGGTCTATGACATGCTGCCGATGGCGGCACTGATCGGTTGCCTGATCGGCCTGGGCAGCCTGGCCAGCAGCAGTGAATTGACCATCATGCGCGCCGCTGGCGTGTCCATCGGCCGGATCGTCTGGGCGGTGATGAAGCCGATGCTGGTGTTGATGCTGGCAGGCGTACTGGTCGGCGAGTACGTTGCGCCCGCTGCGGAAAACGTGGCCCAGGCCAATCGCTCACTGGCTCAGGGCATTGGTGATGCGCAGAGCGCCAAGCACGGTATGTGGCACCGCCAGGGTGATGAGTTCATTCACATCAACTCGGTGCAGCCGGACGGCATTCTGTACGGTGTGACTCGCTATCGTTTTGACCGCGAGCGTCACATGCTGACCTCGAGCTTCTCCAAGCGTGCGCAGTTCGAAACTGATCATTGGCAGCTGAACGACGTCACCACCACGGTGTTCCATGACGGCAGTACCGAAGTGGTCACGGCCCCGCAAGAACGCTGGGAAGTCCCGTTGAGCCCGCAACTGCTGAACACCGTGATCATGGCGCCGGAATCGTTGTCGATCAGCGGTTTGTGGGGTTACATCCACTATCTGGCGGATCAGGGCCTGAACAATGGCCGTTACTGGCTGGCGTTTTGGGTCAAGGTGTTGCAGCCACTGGTCACTGTTGCCCTGGTGTTGATGGCGATTTCCTTTATCTTCGGCCCGCTGCGCTCGGTGACCCTGGGCCAGCGTGTGTTTACAGGGGTACTGGTCGGCTTTACCTTCCGTATCGCTCAGGATTTGCTCGGGCCTTCAAGCCTGGTCTTCGGCTTCTCGCCATTGTTCGCGGTGCTGGTTCCGGCCGGTATCTGTGGAGTGGCCGGTCTCTGGATGCTGCGCCGAGCCGGTTGATCGCGGGTATTTCCTGCTTCGGTTGACAGTCAAACGCCCCGTTCGCAAGAGCGGGGCGTTTTTGTATCCAATACCGTTGACCTGTGAACGTGACGCTTGCGTCGTGTATCAGGTACAATTCCCGGCTATTTTTCGGCGGGCTATGCCTGCAGCCTTTTTGAGTGTTGATCCGTGAGTGATTTGAGTCATATCCGCAATTTCTCCATCATCGCCCACATTGACCATGGCAAGTCGACTCTGGCCGATCGCTTCATCCAGATGTGCGGCGGCCTGGCCGAGCGTGAAATGGAAGCCCAGGTACTGGACTCCATGGACCTTGAGCGTGAACGCGGGATCACCATCAAGGCTCACAGCGTTACCCTGTATTACACCGCCCGTGATGGTATCAAGTACCAACTGAACTTCATTGACACCCCCGGCCACGTTGACTTCACCTACGAAGTCAGCCGGTCGCTGGCGGCCTGTGAAGGTGCCTTGTTGGTGGTCGATGCCGGTCAGGGTGTCGAGGCGCAATCGGTTGCCAACTGCTACACGGCAATCGAGCAGGGCCTGGAAGTGATGCCGGTCCTGAACAAGATCGACCTGCCACAGGCTGATCCGGACCGCGTAAAAGAAGAAATCGAAAAAATCATCGGCATCGATGCCACCGATGCGGTCGAGTGCAGTGCCAAGACCGGCCTGGGTGTCGATGAAGTGCTCGAGCGTCTGGTACACACCATTCCTGCGCCGACCGGCAACATCGAAGATCCGCTGCAAGCGTTGATCATCGACTCCTGGTTCGACAACTACCTGGGCGTTGTTTCCCTGGTTCGCGTGCGCCACGGCCGCGTGAAAAAGGGCGACAAGATTCTGGTGAAGTCCACCGGCAAGATCCACCTGGTCGACAGCGTCGGTGTGTTCAATCCGAAGCACACCGCCACCGTTGATCTGAAAGCCGGTGAAGTAGGCTTCATCATCGCCGGCATCAAGGACATTCACGGTGCGCCGGTAGGTGACACCCTGACCTTGAGCTCGACGCCGGACGTCGACGTGCTGCCAGGTTTCAAACGCATTCAGCCGCAGGTGTATGCCGGTCTGTTCCCGGTCAGCTCCGACGACTTCGAAGACTTCCGCGAAGCGCTGCAAAAGCTCACGCTGAACGACTCGTCGCTGCAATACACCCCGGAAAGCTCCGACGCCCTGGGCTTCGGCTTCCGTTGCGGGTTCCTCGGCATGCTGCACATGGAGATCATCCAGGAGCGCCTGGAGCGCGAGTACGACCTGGACCTGATCACCACGGCGCCGACGGTTATTTTCGAGCTGTTGCTGAAAACCGGTGAAACGATTTACGTCGACAACCCGTCCAAGCTACCGGACCTGTCGTCTATTGAAGACATGCGCGAGCCAATCGTTCGGGCAAATATTCTTGTGCCGCAGGAGCACCTGGGCAACGTCATTACCCTGTGCATCGAGAAGCGTGGCATTCAACACGATATGCTGTTCCTCGGTAGCCAGGTCCAGGTGACCTACGATTTGCCGATGAACGAAGTGGTCCTGGACTTCTTCGATCGCCTGAAATCCACGAGTCGCGGCTATGCTTCGCTGGATTACCATTTCGATCGTTATCAATCAGCTAATCTGGTGAAGCTGGATGTATTGATCAACGGTGAAAAAGTCGACGCCCTGGCGTTGATCGTGCACCGTGACAACGCGCACTACAAAGGTCGTGCGTTGACCGAGAAGATGAAAGAACTGATTCCGCGGCAGATGTTCGACGTGGCAATCCAGGCCGCCATTGGCGGACAGATTGTGGCGCGGACAACCGTCAAGGCACTCAGAAAGAACGTATTGGCCAAATGCTACGGTGGTGACGTTAGCCGTAAGCGCAAGCTGTTGGAAAAGCAGAAGGCCGGTAAAAAACGCATGAAGCAGGTCGGCAACGTGGAAATTCCACAAGAAGCCTTCCTCGCTGTGCTCAGGTTGGATAGTTAGGTCCTATGTCACTAAATTTCCCGCTGTTGCTGGTCATCGCCGTTTTCGTTTGCGGTCTGTTGGGGTTGCTCGACCTGATCTTTCTGGCGCCGCGTCGGCGTGCCGCCATTACCTCTTATCAGGGTAGCGTCACTGAGCCTGACATGATGGTGGTCGAGAAACTGAACAAAGAACCGATGCTGGTTGAATACGGCAAGTCGTTCTTTCCGGTGCTGTTCATCGTGCTGGTCTTGCGTTCGTTCCTGGTGGAACCGTTCCAGATTCCGTCTGGTTCGATGAAGCCGACCCTGGACGTTGGCGACTTCATTCTGGTGAACAAGTTTTCTTACGGGATCCGCTTGCCGGTGCTCGATACGAAAGTCATCCAGGTGGGTGATCCGCAGCGTGGCGATGTGATGGTGTTCCGCTACCCAAGCGACCCGAACGTCAACTACATCAAGCGTGTAGTGGGCCTGCCGGGCGATCAGATTCGTTACACCGCCGACAAGCGCCTGTTCGTCAACGGTGAGTCGATCGCAGAGCAGCTGGTTGGCTCCGAGCCGGGTACGCTGGGCAGTGCCGAGCTCTACAAGGAAAAACTCGGCGTCGCCGAGCACCTGATCCGCAAGGAAATGAGCCGCTACCGCGCAACCCCGGACCATCAATGGACCGTGCCTGCCGGGCACTACTTCATGATGGGCGACAACCGCGACAACTCCAACGACAGTCGCTACTGGGATGATCCAACTATTCCCAAGGATCTGCTGGGCATGGTTCCCGACAAGAATATCGTCGGCAAGGCCTTCGCCGTCTGGATGAGCTGGCCGGAACCCAAACTCAGTCACCTGCCGAATTTCTCGCGGGTTGGCCTGATCAAGTAATCACCCACGGCGCTGTTGAACACAGCGCCGAATGCATTTCTGGAGCCTGCAGAAGGTCACCGCAGATGCATGAAGCCAACGATATTCAGGATGTAATTTTTGAACACAGCGTTAATTGTCCAAGAGCCTAGCAGCGTTGCTGTGATGGACGTCGACCACGAACTCAGCGTGGGTAAACCGTGAGCGTCTCTTTAAGCCGTCTCGAGCGTCAGCTCGGTTATACCTTCAAGGACCAGGAACTGATGGTCCTGGCCCTGACACATCGCAGCTTTGCCGGGCGCAACAACGAACGCCTGGAATTCCTCGGTGATGCCATTCTCAACTTCGTTGCCGGTGAAGCGCTGTTCGACCGCTTTCCGCTGGCTCGCGAAGGCCAGCTGTCGCGTTTGCGCGCACGCCTGGTCAAAGGTGAGACGCTGGCCGTATTGGCGCGTGGTTTCGATCTTGGCGAGTACCTGCGCCTGGGGTCCGGTGAGTTGAAGAGCGGCGGGTTCCGCCGTGAATCGATCCTCGCCGATGCCCTCGAAGCGCTGATCGGTGCGATCTACCTGGATGCCGGCATGGACATGGCGCGCGAACGCGTGCTGGCCTGGCTGACGTCCGAGTTCGACAGCCTGACGCTGGTCGACACCAACAAAGATCCAAAGACTCGCCTGCAAGAGTTCTTGCAGTCGCGTGCCTGTGAACTGCCGCGTTACGAAGTGGTGGATATCCAGGGTGAGCCGCATTGCCGGACGTTCTTCGTCGAATGCGAAATCACCTTACTGAACGAAAAAAGCCGAGGTCAGGGTGTGAGTCGTCGTATTGCCGAACAGGTAGCGGCCGCCGCAGCACTGATTGCCCTGGGCGTGGAGAATGGCCATGACTGATTCAACTGCAACTCGCTGTGGCTATGTCGCCATCGTCGGCCGTCCGAACGTGGGCAAATCCACGCTGCTGAACCACATCCTGGGTCAGAAGCTGGCGATCACCTCGCGCAAACCGCAAACCACCCGTCACAACATGCTCGGTATCAAGACCGAAGGTGATGTGCAGGCGATCTACGTCGACACCCCCGGCATGCACAAAGGTGGCGAGAAAGCCCTCAACCGCTACATGAACAAGACCGCTTCGGCCGCGTTGAAAGACGTCGACGTGGTGATCTTCGTGGTTGATCGCACCAAGTGGACCGAAGAAGACCAGATGGTGCTCGAGCGCGTTCAGTACGTGACGGGCCCGTTGATCGTGGCGCTGAACAAGACCGACCGCATCGAAGACAAAGCCGAGCTGATGCCGCACCTGAGCTGGTTGCAGGAACAGCTGCCGAACGCGCAGATCATTCCGATTTCGGCGCAGCACGGGCACAACCTCGATGCGCTGGAGCGGGTGATCGCCGGTCACCTGCCGGAAAACGATCACTTCTTCCCGGAAGACCAGATCACCGACCGCAGCAGCCGTTTCCTCGCCGCCGAACTGGTGCGCGAGAAAATCATGCGCCAGATGGGCGCCGAGCTGCCATACCAGATCACCGTGGAAATCGAAGAGTTCAAGCAGCAGGGGAAAACCCTGCACATCCATGCGTTGATCCTCGTCGAACGTGACGGTCAGAAGAAAATCATCATTGGCGACAAGGGCGAGCGGATCAAACGCATCGGCACCGAAGCGCGCAAGGACATGGAGCTGCTGTTCGACTCCAAGATCATGCTCAACCTTTGGGTGAAAGTGAAAGGCGGCTGGTCCGACGACGAACGCGCCCTGCGTTCGCTGGGTTACGGCGACCTGTAATCAGGATCGGCACAAGGTTCAAGGCCTTGTGCTGGCCTTTGTGGCGAGGGAGCTTGCTCCCGCTGGGTCGCAAAGCGGCCCCAAAACCATTTGCCCCGGTGTGCCTGACTCTCCGCGGCTGCTTGATGTCGGGGCTGCTTCGCAGCCCAGCGGGAGCAAGCTCCCTCGCCACAGTTGATCTCCTCTGAGATTTGGACTCTGATGTCGACCACCGCGCCAACCGGCCAACCCGCCTACGTGCTCCATAGTCGTGCCTACCGCGAAAATAGCGCGTTGGTGGATTTCCTCACGCCGCAAGGTCGGCTGCGGGCGGTGTTGCGCAGCGCGCGGGGCAAGGCCGGAACGCTGGCGCGGCCATTCGTGCCGCTGGAAGTCGAGTTCCGTGGTCGGGGCGAACTGAAGAACGTCGGTCGCATGGAAAGCGCCGGTGTCTCGACCTGGCTCAATGGTGAGGCGCTGTTCAGCGGTCTCTACCTCAACGAACTGCTGATCCGCCTGCTGCCGTCCGAAGATCCTCACCCTGCGGTATTCGATCATTACGCCGCGACCTTGCTGGCCCTTGCCGAAGGGCGCCCGCTGGAGCCTTTGTTGCGCTCATTCGAATGGCGGCTGCTCGATGACCTGGGCTACGGCTTTGCGCTGAACGCGGATATCCACGGCGAACCTATCGCGCCCGACGGCCTGTATCGCTTGCAGGTCGATGCAGGTCTGGAGCGGGTTTACCTGCTGCAGCCTGGTCTGTTCAACGGTACCGAGCTGTTGGCCATGGCCGACGCCGACTGGAGCGCGCCGGGTGCCTTGTCCGCCGCCAAGCGCTTGATGCGTCAGGCGTTGGCCGTTCACCTGGGCGGTCGCCCACTGGTCAGTCGCGAATTGTTTCGCAAGCCCTGATCAACCCGTATGCTGTGCACCGAACTTTCTCTTCTTCTGGAGCGCTTCCGTGACCACCAGCAATCGCATTCTTCTTGGCGTGAACATCGACCACGTTGCCACCCTGCGTCAGGCCCGGGGTACGCGTTACCCTGACCCTGTGAAAGCAGCGCTGGACGCGGAAGAGGCGGGCGCTGATGGCATCACCGTGCATCTGCGTGAAGACCGCCGGCACATTCAAGAGCGCGACGTGTTGTTGCTCAAGGACGTGCTGCAAACCCGCATGAACTTCGAGATGGGCGTCACCGAGGAAATGATGGCGTTCGCTGAACGCATTCGTCCGGCGCACATTTGCCTGGTCCCGGAAACCCGTCAGGAACTGACCACCGAAGGCGGTCTGGATGTGGCAGGGCAGGAAGCGCGGATCAAGGCGGCGGTGGATCGTCTGGCGAAAATCGGCTGCGAAGTGTCACTGTTCATTGATGCCGACGAGCGCCAGATCGAAGCCTCGAAACGTGTTGGCGCACCGGCCATCGAATTGCACACCGGCCGTTATGCGGACGCCGAGACGCCGACTGCGGTGGCTGAAGAGCTGAAGCGTGTGGCGGATGGCGTGGCGTTTGGCCTGACGCAAGGCCTGATCGTCAACGCCGGCCACGGTCTGCACTACCACAACGTCGAAGCAGTTGCGGCGATCAAAGGCATCAACGAACTGAACATCGGCCACGCGCTGGTGGCGCATGCGCTGTTCGTCGGGTTCAAGTCGGCTGTTTCAGAGATGAAAGCGCTGATCCTCGCCGCAGCAAAAGCCTGACGTTCAACCCCATATCCGTAGGAGCAAGGCTTGCCCGCGATAGCATCGCCGCGGTGATTCTGGCGGACCGCGGCGATGCTATCGCGGGCAAGCCTTGCTCCTACAGGGGCGGGGAGGGGGGTGCCTAGAGCGGTGGGTTTTCTTCGGGCGGTTTGGTTTTGTCGATGCCCGGCACATGCAGGTTGCCTTGGGTGACCTGATCGCCCTCAAGCTGCGGCTGCGTGACCCACGTCAGAATGTCGTAGTAACGCCGGATGTTCGCCACAAAATGCACCGGCTCACCGCCCCGGGCGTAGCCATAGCGGGTTTTGCTGTACCACTGTTTCTGCGACAGGCGCGGCAGGATCTTTTTCACGTCCAGCCACTTGTCCGGATTCAGTCCTTCCTTGGCTGCGAGTTTGCGCGCGTCATCCAGGTGACCGCTGCCGACGTTGTAGGCCGCCAGCGCAAACCATGTGCGATCCGGCTCCTGGATCGAGTCGTCGAGTTGATCCTTCGTGTAAGCCAGGTACTTCGCGCCGCCCATGATGCTTTGCTTGGCGTCCAGGCGATTGGACACGCCCATGGCCTGCGCGGTGTTCTGGGTCAGCATCATCAGGCCGCGAACGCCGGTTTTCGAGGTGACCGCCGGTTGCCACAGCGATTCCTGATATCCGATTGCGGCGAGCAGTCGCCAGTCGACTTTCTCTTCCTTGGCCGAGGCCTTGAAGTGCTTCTCGTACTTGGGCAGTCGTTGCTGCAAGTGCTCGGCGAAGGTGTAGGCGCCCATGTAGCCGAGTACATCGACATGCCCGTAATAGCGGTCTTTCAGCCGTTGCAGGGTGCCATTTTTCTGCGCCTTGTCGAGGAAGTCGTTGATCTCGTTGAGCAGGCTGTTGTCGTCACCGGCGGCCACCGCCCAGCTCTGGTTGCTGGCGTCGCCCAGGTCGAAGGCGACTCGCGCATTAGTGAAGTACACCTGGTTCATCGCGACTTCGTTGGAGTCGACCAGTGTCAGGTCGATCTGACCTTCATCAACCATGCGCAGCAGGTCAACGACCTCAACCGCGTCGGATTCTTCGTATTCAATGCCGGGATATTTCTTTTTCAGCGCGGCCAGTTGGTCGGCGTGGGTGCTGCCCTTGAGCACCATGATTGTCTTGCCGACCAGATCGGCTGCCGAGGTCGGCCGAGACTGACCGTTGCGGTAGATGATCTGTGGGGTGACTTCCAGATACGAGTGGGAAAACCGCACTTGCTGTTTGCGTTTGTCGCTGCCGACCAGACCGGCGGCAGCCAGCACCGGGCCGCCAGGTTTGCCTAACTGACCGTACAGGTCGTCGAGGTTGTCTGCGGTTTCGATCTTGAGTTTCACGCCCAGATCGTCGGCGAAGCGCTTCACCAGCTCGTATTCGAAGCCGGTTTCACCGTTGCGATCCTGAAAGTAGGTAGCGGGGCTGTTGCGGGTAACCACACGCAGCACGCCATCCTCCTTTACGCGCTCCAGTGTGTTGGGTTTATCAACACAGCCACTGAGCATCAGGAAGAGTCCGGTTGCGATGAGCCATTTGGCGAATCGCGGACGCAAAGCCGTTGGGGAAAACATCTGCGCAGTATACGCAAAGGACCACGACCGCCATATCTCGACAGTAAAGGGCTTGTCTGCTAGAGCGTTCAAAAATCGGCAAAAGCCCGCAAGAACAGGCGCTCGGGCCTGATTGTGACAACAAAAATAACCCCCGGCGTGCCCCTTGATGCGCATGGGTTACAGGCTTTGAGCCCCGGGCCGACGTTCGGACAATACCGGGTGTAGCGTTTCGGGTGCTGTCGCGGGCGGTTTAGGCTAGAATGCACGGCCTCAAAGCACACCCCCTTCCGAGGCTGTCCCGAAGATGTTGATCCTGCGCGGCGCTCCTGCCCTTTCTGCCTTTCGCCACAGCAAACTCCTTGAGCAACTGAGCCAGAAGGTCCCGGCTGTCAGTGGCTTATATGCTGAATTCGCTCACTTCGCCGAAGTCACCGGCGTCCTGACCGGCGACGAACAGCAGGTGCTAGCGCGCCTTCTGAAGTACGGTCCTAGTGTTCCGGTACAAGAGCCGACCGGCCGTCTGTTCCTGGTGTTGCCGCGTTTCGGCACCATCTCGCCCTGGTCGAGCAAGGCCAGCGATATCGCCCGCAACTGTGGCCTGGCGAAAATCCAGCGCCTGGAGCGCGGTATCGCTTTCTACGTGACCGGTGAATTCACCGACGCACAAGCACAGCTGATTGCCGACGGTCTGCACGACCGCATGACCCAGATCGTACTGGAAAACCTCGAACAGGCGGCTGGCCTGTTCAGTCACTCCGAACCGAAGCCGTTGACGGCGATCGACGTTCTGGGTGGCGGTCGCGCCGCACTGGAAACCGCTAACGTCGAGCTGGGCCTGGCCCTGGCGGAAGACGAGATCGACTACCTGGTCAACGCCTTTATTGGCTTGAAGCGCAACCCGCACGACATCGAACTGATGATGTTCGCCCAGGCGAACTCCGAGCACTGCCGTCACAAGATCTTCAACGCCAGTTGGGACATCGACGGCGAGAGCCAGGAAAAAAGCCTGTTCGGCATGATCAAGAACACCTACGTGATGCACAGCGAAGGCGTTCTGTCGGCTTACAAGGACAACGCTTCGGTGATCGTCGGCTCTGTCGCCGGGCGTTTCTTCCCGGACCCTGAGACCCGCCAGTACGGCGCGGTGCAGGAACCGGTGCACATCCTGATGAAAGTCGAGACGCACAACCACCCGACCGCGATTGCCCCGTTCCCGGGCGCATCCACCGGTTCCGGTGGCGAGATCCGCGACGAAGGCGCGACCGGTCGCGGCGCCAAGCCAAAGGCTGGCCTGACCGGTTTCACCGTGTCCAACTTGCAAATCCCGGGCTTCGAACAGCCATGGGAAGTGCCGTACGGCAAGCCTGAGCGCATCGTTACCGCGCTGGACATCATGATCGAAGGCCCATTGGGCGGCGCTGCATTCAACAACGAATTCGGCCGTCCGGCGCTGACCGGTTATTTCCGTACCTTCGAACAATCCATCACCACCCCGCGTGGCGATGAAGTGCGCGGTTACCACAAGCCGATCATGTTGGCCGGCGGCATGGGCAACATCCGTGAGGAACACGTCAAGAAAGGCGAAATCCTCGTGGGCTCCAAGCTGATCGTGCTGGGCGGCCCGGCGATGCTGATCGGTCTGGGCGGCGGCGCGGCTTCCTCCATGGCTACCGGCACCAGCTCGGCCGACCTGGACTTTGCTTCGGTACAGCGTGAAAACCCTGAGATGGAGCGTCGTTGCCAGGAAGTCATCGACCGTTGCTGGCAGTTAGGCGAGCGCAACCCGATCAGCTTTATCCACGACGTCGGCGCAGGCGGTCTGTCCAACGCCTTCCCGGAACTGGTGAACGATGGCGACCGTGGTGGCCGTTTCGAACTGCGCAACATTCCAAATGACGAGCCGGGCATGGCCCCGCACGAAATCTGGAGCAACGAATCCCAGGAACGCTACGTCCTGGCGGTTGGCCCGGCCGACTTCGAACGCTTCAAGGCAATCTGCGAACGTGAGCGTTGCCCGTTTGCCGTTGTCGGCGAAGCGACTGCCGAGCCGCAATTGACTGTCACCGACAGCCACTTCGGCAACAGCCCGGTGGATATGCCACTCGAAGTGCTGCTGGGCAAAGCCCCGCGCATGCACCGTTCGGCTGTTCGCGAAACCGAACTGGGCGACGATTTCGATCCATCGACCCTGGCCATTGCTGACTGCGTCGAGCGCGTTCTGCATCACCCGGCCGTGGCCAGCAAAAGCTTCCTGATCACCATCGGCGACCGCACCATCACCGGCCTTGTGGCCCGTGATCAGATGGTTGGCCCGTGGCAGGTTCCAGTGGCTGACGTTGCCGTCACCGCTACCAGCTTCGACGTCTACACCGGTGAAGCCATGGCCATGGGCGAGCGCACTCCGCTGGCACTGCTGGACGCTCCGGCGTCGGGCCGCATGGCCATCGGCGAAACCCTGACCAACATCGCTGCTTCGCGCATCGGCAAGATCTCCGACATCAAACTGTCGGCGAACTGGATGTCGGCTGCCGGTCACCCGGGCGAAGACGCGCGTCTGTACGACACCGTCAAAGCGGTCGGCATGGAACTGTGCCCGGAGCTGGGCATTACCATTCCGGTGGGCAAGGACTCGATGTCCATGGCCACGCGCTGGAATGACGAAGGCGTCGACAAGACGGTGACTTCGCCAATGTCCCTGATCGTGACCGGTTTCGCGCCAGTGACTGACATCCGTCAGACCCTGACCCCGCAACTGCGCATGGACAAGGGCACCACCGACCTGATCCTGATCGATTTGGGTCGTGGCCAGAACCGCATGGGCGCCTCGATCCTGGCGCAGGTTCACGGCAAGCTCGGCAAGCAGGCACCGGACGTTGATGACGCCGAAGACCTGAAAGCCTTCTTCGCAGTGATCCAGGGCCTCAATGCCGACGGTCACCTGCTGGCTTACCACGACCGTTCCGACGGTGGTCTGCTGACCAGCGTGGTGGAAATGGCCTTTGCCGGCCACTGCGGTCTGAGCCTGAACCTCGACGGTCTGGCAGAAACTTCTGCCGACATCGCCGCGATCCTGTTCAACGAAGAACTGGGTGCTGTCATCCAGGTTCGTCAGGACTCGACGCCGGACATCCTTGCTCAATTCAGCGCCGCAGGTCTGGGCGACTGTGTGTCGGTGATCGGCCAGCCGATGAACAACGGCGAGATCAGCATCACTTTCAACGGCGACACCGTGTTCGAAGGCCAGCGTCGTCTGCTGCAACGTCAGTGGGCTGAAACCAGCTATCAAATCCAGCGTCTGCGTGACAACGCCGACTGCGCCGAACAAGAGTTCGACGTGCTGCTGGAAGAAGACAACCCGGGCCTGAGCGTCAAGCTGAGCTACGACGTGAACCAGGACGTTGCCGCGCCTTACATCAAGAAAGGCATTCGCCCACAGGTTGCCGTACTGCGTGAGCAGGGCGTCAACGGTCAGGTGGAAATGGCCGCAGCGTTCGACCGCGCCGGTTTCAACGCGATCGACGTGCACATGAGCGACATCCTCGCGGGCCGTGTCGACCTGAACGAGTTCAAAGGTCTGGTGGCGTGCGGTGGTTTCTCCTACGGTGACGTACTGGGTGCCGGTGAAGGCTGGGCGAAGTCGGCGCTGTTCAACAGCCGTGCTCGCGACGCGTTCCAGGGCTTCTTCGAACGTACCGACAGCTTCACCCTCGGCGTGTGCAACGGTTGCCAGATGATGTCCAACCTGCACGAGCTGATCCCGGGCAGCGAGTTCTGGCCGCACTTCGTACGCAACCGTTCCGAGCAGTTCGAAGCGCGTGTGGCGATGGTTCAGGTTCAGGAATCGAACTCGATCTTCCTGCAGGGCATGGCTGGTTCGCGTATGCCGATCGCCATCGCTCACGGTGAAGGTCATGCCGAGTTCGCCAGCGAAGAAGCGTTGCTGCAAGCCGATCTGTCGGGTTGCGTGGCGATGCGTTTCGTCGACAACCACGGCAAGGTTACCGAGCGCTATCCGGCCAACCCGAACGGCTCGCCGCGCGGGATCACCGGTTTGACCAGCCGTGACGGTCGCGTGACGATCATGATGCCGCACCCGGAGCGGGTGTTCCGCGCCGTGCAGAACTCGTGGCGCTCGGAAGAGTGGAACGAAGATGCGCCGTGGATGCGTATGTTCCGTAATGCTCGTGTGTGGGTGAACTAAGCGCTGTGTACAAGCTCAGTTTTTTTGTTCCTCAGAGCCATGTTGAGGTGGTCAAGGGTGCTGTGTTCGCTGCCGGTGGTGGGCGGATCGGTGCTTATGATCACTGTTCGTGGCAGGTGCTTGGGTTGGGTCAGTTTCGGCCTTTGGACGGTAGTCAGCCGTTTATTGGTCAGGCGGGGCTGGTCGAGCAGGTTGAGGAATGGAAGGTTGAGCTGGTGGTCAGCGATGAGTTGATTGGTGTTGTGGTGGCGGCTCTGAAGCAGAGTCATCCCTATGAGACGCCGGCTTACGAGGTGTGGCGGTTGGAGGATTTCTGATCTTCCTGCGCTTTAACAAGAAACCCGCTGAAGTGATTTCAGCGGGTTTTTTATTGCCCGGGATTCCATGAATGCACTCGTTCCACTGTGCGAGCCGAGCTTGCTCGCGATGGCGGCCTGACAGCCGACCCATCTCCCGCAGATGTACACCAATCAAAACTGTGGGAGCTGGCTTGCCTGCGAAGGCGGCCTGACAGCCGACCAATCTCTTGCAGGTGTACATATCCATTCCTGCGGTAACGGCCACTTACGGTTTCGCTCTTACAGCGACTCCCTTTGGCAGACGCCCCAAAGGAAGCAAAGGTCTTCGCCCCAAGCGTACGGCACCTCGCTTAGGCTCGGCGTTCCCTCGCTCCGGTGTCCATCAGGGGGCATCGCCTACGGTCTGCTTCGCGACGACCTCCTCTCGATGTGTCCGGCTGCGCCGTACGGCGCTGCGCGCCCACCCCCTGATGAACACCTCCACTCGGCCTCCCGAAGGGGCGGGTGGATCAAGATCAACAGCAAGAGCACGGCGGCCTGACAGCCGGCCTGAGTGGTTAGATGCTGCGCGTGGGGATGGCACTTGTGTAATGCCTGTAGGAGTCGAGTCGAATTCGACGACAGCATCACGGGCAGCGCAGAAATCTCTGACAAGTCTTTAAGGTTGCCCCTCGGAAGCACGGCCTCTAGCCTTTGATCGTCGCTGCCAATTCAGCGACCGGGACTGCAAGCCCGCCGATAGTTTGTTAGGCGCTTACATGCGCACCTATAATCGTGACGCTTTTTCAGTGTCCATCGATTTATGGTGGCTGTGTGCGGGAGACCTTCGGGTCTGCCGAGGGCCTAACAACTCGGTCTTGCAGACCCGCATACAGCTGCCACCCATCATCTGCAAGTGATGCTGGTAGCTCCAACTATTGTTAGGAGCTCCACCATGATCAAAGAAACTCCCAACCCCCCAGAACACGACGACGTCTCCCCCTACGAATCCCTCGATTCAAAAAAGCTCCACGACGCCGCGCACCGCGCCCTCGATCACTACCTGAAACCCACCCTCGCCAAACTGCGCTTCAGCGACTTGCGCTCAGACCGCTTGTTCAGCGTTTCACCCGACGTGGGCCTCGAAAGCCTGTTGGCCAATGCCTCGGAAGATCTGGCCTCGGTCAAGGTGATGGCCGCCGACCTGGCATTCGAGATCGAAGGTTCGCGACGCAGCGTGGCGCTGGCGATTTGCCGGATGGTCGATGGCGCCCTGTTATTGGTGGACAAGGCGCTGGATGACTACAACCCGTCGGAGTCGGACCAGTTTTACGTGAAGGAGTAGGTCCGTAGTACGCCAGAAAATGAAAAAACCACTGAACCGGAAACAATCAGCGGTTTTTTGTATTCGGGAAAAGTCAGGCTCTGCCATTGGTCTGAAGAGCGTGCCTACCTGTCAACTATGACAGTAGTCACACATGGATGGCTCGGGTTTGATAACTCTTCAATCCGAGTCATCCACAAGGAGCATCATCATGACTTCAGCAGTCAAAGCCGCACCCGTCATCACTACGGTTATCGATCCAAAGGGGAATCCAATCTCGAACGGCGGCACCACGAATGGAAACGAGGTAATAGTGAAAGGTATGTCTGAGCCCGGCAAGAAAGTGGAGGTGTATGACAACAATAGTCTGCATCTCACACTCTTTGCGGACAACACTGGCCGTTGGGTTGCCCAACTCACCAAATTGCAGGTGGGCGCACATGTCATCAAGGCTAAAAGCGATAACCAAGAGTCTGCTATCTGGTCTTTTTCTGTGATTGCGCCTAAGTAAGGCGAAACAAAAAAAACCGCTGAACCGAAAACAGTCAGCGGATTTTTGTTGGGCGGGGAACGTCGAGGTTCGGATGTACTTTGTGGCGAGGGGGCTTGCCCCCGTTGGAGCGCGAAGCGGTCCCAAAATCGGCGCCCGCGTTTATCGGGGAGAACGCATCAGCCTGTTTACGACTGCTGCGCCCGAACGCGGACCGGCCGACGGGGGCAAGCCCCCTCGCCACAGGAGTTGTGTCGATTTTCAGACTTTGGCGCTGACCTCACTCCGATTCACCAACCCCTCCAGCGCCTCACTCAAACTCAACGCCTTGTCGCCAATCAACAGGTGCCACACGCCACCGTCCAACGCGCTGACACCCTGGCAACCCAAGTCCTTCAGCTGACATTCCGACAGCGCTTTACCGTCCGCCAGTTGCAGGCGAATCCGGGTCATGGCCACGCAATCCAGTTGCAGCACGTTGTCGCTGCCACCCACGGCGTTAAGCCATTTCTGCGCTTCTGGTGTCTCCACGGGTGCTGCTTTCGGCGCTTCTTCGGTCACCACTACAGCGGCTACCAGAGCTGAACCAGCAGTCGGCATCGCCTGGCGAATTTCATCGGCGATGCTGTCCGCCAGCGGCCCGACCACTACCTGCAAGCTGCCGCCTTTGCCGGGGCGAACCACGGCCATGGCGCCGAGGGCTTTCAATTCGCTGTCGGAGGCTTTGTTGCGGTCGACCATTTCCAGGCGCAAGCGCGTGGTGCAAGCGCCGACGGTGATCAGGTTTTCAGCACCGCCCAAGGCTTGAATGTAGGCTCCGGCGCGTTGATTTTCGCTCAGCACCACCTTTTCACCGACGACGACACCTTCACGCCCCGGGGTTTTCAGGTTGAAGCGACGGATACAGAAGTCGAACACCACGTAGTAGATCACCGCGTACGCCAGGCCTACCGGGAACACCAGCCAGCCGTTGGTGGACTTGCCCCAGCCCAGTGCCATGTCGATGGCGCCGCCGGAGAAGGTGAAGCCCAAATGGATGTTCAGCGCGTTGGTGATGGCCATCGCCATGCCGGTCAGCAGCACGTGCAATAGATACAGCAGCGGTGCGAGGAACATGAAGGCGAATTCGATCGGCTCGGTGACGCCGGTCAGGAACGAGGTCAGGGCCATCGACAGGAAGATCCCGCCCATGACTTTGCGGCGTTCCGGCAGGGCGTTGCGGTACATCGCCAGGCAGGCGGCGGGCAGACCGAAGATCATCATCGGGAACATCCCGGTCATGAACTGGCCGCCCTTCGGGTCGCCGGCAAAATAGCGTGCCAGGTCGCCGGTGACGATGGCGCCGGTGGTCGGGTCGGTGAAGCTGCCGAAGATGAACCACGCCATGTTGTTGAGGATGTGGTGCAGGCCGGTGACGATCAGCAAGCGGTTGAACACGCCGAAGACGAAGGCACCGATGCTGCCACTTTCCAGCAGCAGTTGGCCGAAGCTGTTGATGCCGTGCTGGATCGGTGGCCAGATCAAACCGAAGATCACGCCCAGGCCAACGGCGCTGAACCCGGTGGCAATCGGCACGAAGCGTCGGCCGCCGAAGAACGCCAGGTATTCCGGCAGCTTGATGTCCTTGAAGCGGTTGTACAGCGCGCCGGCCATCAAGCCGCTGATGATCCCGGCGAGCATGCCCATGTTGATGCTCGCATCCAGCACTTTCAGTGTGGAGACCATCACCAGGTAACCAATCGCCCCGGCCAGCCCGGCGGTGCCGTTGTTGTCCCGGGCGAACCCGACTGCGATGCCGATGGCGAAGATCAGCGCCAGGTTGGCGAAGATCACTTGCCCGGCGTCGTGGATGATCGCGATGTTCAAAAGGTCGGTGTCGCCCAGACGCAGCAACAGGCCGGCAATCGGCAGGATCGCGATGGGCAGCATCAGCGCCCGTCCGAGGCGCTGCAAGCCTTCGATGAAGAGTTGGTACATGGCGTATCTCCCTGTGTTCTTGTTGTTTTTAGCTCAGAGGCCAATGTTGATGACAGGCGTGACGCACCGCCGTGGCGCTGCTCAGGTTGAGCAGGGTGGCGCTGAAGCGTCGGCAGTCGGCGGCGTCCAGTTGGCGGACGCGTTCCTTGATTTCACCGACTTGCGGCGGGCTGACGGACAGCTCGCTGATACCCAGGCCAATCAACACCGGGGTCGCCAGCGGATCGGATGCCAGTGCACCGCAAACGCCGACCCAACGCTGATGCTTGGCGGCACCGATGCAGGTCTGGGCGATTAGCCGCAGCAGCGCCGGGTGCAGGGCATCGACCCGTGCGGCGAGACCGGCGTGGTCGCGGTCCATGGCCAGGGTGTATTGGGACAGGTCGTTGGTGCCAATGGACAGGAAGTCTGCGTGTTCCGCCAATTGCTCGGCGAGCAGCGCCGCGGCCGGGACTTCGATCATCACCCCCAGTTCAAGACGCTGCGTGAGCGCAAGCTCGGCGCACAAGGCATCGAGGCGTTGGCGGATGTACAGCAATTCGTCGACCTCGGTGACCATCGGCAGCAAAATCCGGCAGCGCTGCAACGGGCTGACTTGCAGCAGCGCACGCAATTGTTGGTCGAGCAGTTCCGGGCGTACCTGGGCCATGCGGATGCCGCGCAGGCCGAGCACCGGGTTGGCTTCGGCCGGCAGCGGCAGGTAGTCGAGTTGTTTGTCGCCGCCGACGTCGATGGTGCGGATGATCACCGACTTGTCGCCCATGGCATCCAGCACCGCTTGATAGGCCTGGCGCTGTTCCTGTTCATCCGGCGCGGTCTGGCGATCGACGAACAGAAACTCGGTGCGCAGCAGGCCAACGCCATCGGCGCCGCCTTTCAACGCATCAGCCGCTTCATTGCTGGAGGCCACGTTGGCCGCGACTTCGATCCGCAGACCATCACGGGTGTGTGCCGGGGTGTGGGCTTGCGCTTGTTGGCGTTCGCGGCGTTGCAGATGTTCACGCTGGGCCTGGGCGACTTGCTCCAGGCGTTGGCTGTCCGGCGTCAGCTCCAGGCGTCCGCCGTCGGCGTCCAGCACCACCGACTGGCCTTGCGGTTGCTGGAGCAGTGAGGCGCTGAGGGCAACCAGGCACGGCAGGCCTTTGCCACGGGCAAGAATCGCTACATGGGAGGTCGCGCCACCTTCGGCCATGCAGAGTCCGGCGACGCCTTGCTGGCTCAGTTGCAGCAAATCGGAAGGGGTTAGCTCATGCGCGGCGACGATAGCGCCGGCCGGTACGTCGTAGTGCCAGTCCTGACCGAGCAAGGCGCGCAGTACCCGTTGCCTGAGGTCGCGCAGGTCGTTGGCGCGTTCGGCCAGCAGTGGGTTGCCGAGCTGTTGCAATACCTCGCATTGCGCCTCGATTGACTGGCTCCAGGCGTGGGTGGCGGCGCTGCCCTGATCGATCGACTGGATGGCCGCTTCAAGCAGCGCCGGGTCTTCGAGCAGCGCCAGGTGGGCGGCGAAAATCTGTTCCTCTTCGGTGTGTTTGTGCTTTTTGGCGTGGGACAGCGTTTCGCGGATTTCGCTGCGAACCTGTTCCAGTGCACGGTCGAGGGCTTGCAGTTGTTCTTCGGCGTTATGCTTGCCGGTGTCTTCCGGTAGAGGGATGGCCGCCAGTTGGAACAGCGGGCCGCCGACCAGGCCCGGCGCTGCACAGACACCATTGAGCACGCCGGCTTCGGCGGTACGGGTACGCTGGGCAATCGGTGTCGGTGCGGCCGCGTGGCTGTCGTCGTTGACCGCCGTGGACAAGGCGTTCAACAAGGCTTGCAGCGCCGCCTTGGCGTCCGCGCCCTTGCAACTGACTTGAACCTCGTCCTGCTCGCCAATCCCCAGGCCCATCAGCCCGATCAGGCTGTCGCACGACGCCGATTTACCGGCGAAATGCAGCTGCGATTTGCTGTTGAACAGGTGCGCGGTCTGGCGGATCAGCGCCGCTGGTCGGGCATGCAGACCGCCGCGATGGATGATGCGAATGTGCCCGTGAACCTCAGCACCTGAGCTGTCCGCCTCGACCTGTGCGCTGTGGGTGGTTCTTGGCACGATGTGCAGCAACGGCTCGCCGACCTTGACCGATTTGAGGGTGATCGGCAGCACCTGGAAGTCTTCGCTGTTGGTCAGGACCAACAGGCTGACCAGGCTTTTACAGCCTTGCGCGACCTGGTCCAGATCAAAGCGCAGCAGTGCCTGGCCATTGCTGACGCGGGTGCCTTCCTTGACCAGCATCGAGAACCCTTCGCCTTGCAGCTCGACGGTGTCCAGGCCCAGGTGCAGCAGCAGTTCGGCGCCATTGTCGGCGCGCAGGGTCACGGCATGGCCGGTGCGGGCGACATGCACCACCACCCCGGCACACGGTGCGTGCAGGGTGTTGTTCAGCGGGTCGATGGCAATCCCGTCGCCCATGGCGCCGCTGGCGAACACCGGGTCCGGAACCTTGGCAAGCGTGAGCACCGGTCCGCTGAGCGGGGCGCTGAGGGTCAAGTCTTTATTGTTGTTATGCATGGCGCGGTACTCGATTCGGGCGTGTTAGTGGGTGCGGGTCACTTTGCTCAAGTGACGCGGCTGGTCCGGGTCCATGCCACGGGCAACCGCGAGGCCGGCCGCCATGACGTAGAAGCTCTGGATGGCGAGAATCGGGTCCAGCGCCGGGTGTTCGGCGCGGCTCAGCGTCAGGTCGCGTTCGCTGACGTCATCCGGGGCGGCCAGCAATACGCGGGCACCGCGTTGACGCATCTCGGCGGCGAGGCTCAGCAGACCGGCCTGTTCGGCGCCGCGAGGGGCGAACACCAGCAAGGGGTAGTTATCGTCGATGAGTGCCATGGGGCCGTGTTTGACTTCGGCGCTGCTGAAGGCTTCGGCCTGGATCGCCGAGGTTTCCTTGAGTTTCAGTGCTGCTTCCTGGGCGATGGCAAACCCTGCGCCGCGACCAATCACCATCAAGCGTTGGCAGTCACGCAGTACGTCGACCGCCAGGCTCCAGTCCTGCGTGGCGGCGTCGCGCAATCCTTCTGGCAGCGCGAGGCCGGCTTGCAGCAATTCGGGATCCTGTTTCCAGTAGGCGATCAGCCGCGCGCTGGCGCTGAGGGTGGCGATGAAACTTTTGGTCGCGGCGACGCTGCTTTCGGTACCGGCGCACAGCGGCAGGCTGAATTCACAGGCGGCCTCCAGTGGCGAGTTCTCGGCATTGACCATCGAAATGCTCAGGGCGCCCCGTTTGCGCAGCAGACGCAGGCTGTTGACCAGATCCGGACTTTGCCCGGACTGCGAGAACGCGAATACCGCCTGACCGCTGACCTTCAGCGGCGCTTGCTGCATGGTCACCACCGACATCGGCAGCGATGCCACCGGAATACCCACGTGCTGCATGGTCAGGTAGGCAAAGTAGCTGGCGGCGTGATCGGAGCTGCCACGGGCGACCGTCATCGCCACTTGCGGCGGCTGACGGTTCAGGCGCCCGGCGATCTCGATCATCAGCGGATCCAGTTGCTGCAACTGAGCGTCGACCGCTTTGTACGAGGACAGCGCCTCTTCAAGCATTTTTGAAGTCAATGTCTTCTCCTTCGACCATTACGGCGGTCAGTGTGAGTGAGCGGTCCAGGCGCACGCAGTCAGCCCAGGCACCGGGTTGCAGGCGGCCGCGCTCCTGGATGCCGAGATAATCGGCAGGGAATTGCGACAGCCGTTGCGAGGCCTCGGCCAGTGGCAGGCCGATCTTCACCAGGTTGCGCAGCGCCTGATCCATGGTCAGGGTGCTGCCAGCCAGCGTGCCGTCGGGCAGGCGCACGCCGCCCAGGCATTTGGTCACGGTGTGGCTGCCGAGCTTGTATTCGCCGTCCGGCATGCCGGCAGCGGCGGTGGAATCGGTGACGCAATACAGGCACGGGATCGAGCGTAGGGCCACGCGGATGGCGCCGGGATGCACGTGCAGCAGGTCGGGAATCAGTTCCGCGTATTTGGCGTGGGCCAGTGCCGCGCCGACGATTCCCGGTTCGCGGTGATGCAGCGGGCTCATGGCGTTATAAAGGTGGGTGAAACTGCTGGCGCCGGCCTCCAGCGCCGCGACGCCTTCTTCGTAGCTGCCCAGGGTGTGGCCGATCTGCATGCGAATGCCGCGGTCGCTGAGGGCACGAATCAGTTTGTCGTGACCGGCGATTTCCGGGGCAATGGTGATCACCCGGATCGGCGCCAGCGCCAGGTAGGCTTCGACTTCGGCCATCAGCGCGGTGTGGGCAAAGTTCGGTTGTGCACCGAGTTTTCCAGGGTTGATGTACGGTCCTTCGAGGTGCACGCCGAGTACCCGGGCGCAGCCTTTCGGGCGCTGTTCGCAGAATTCGCCGACCTCGGCCAGCACCCGGGAAATTTCTTCCGGTGGCGCGGTCATGGTGGTGGCCAGCAGCGAGGTGGTGCCGAAACGCACGTGGGTTTTGGTGATGGTGTCGAAGGCCGGGGTGCCTTCCATGATGTCCTTGCCGCCACCGCCGTGGACGTGCAGGTCGATGAAACCCGGCAGCAGGTAAGGCAGGTCGTTGTCCGCCGGGTCGCACGGCTGACCTTCGATGCGCACGATCTTGCCGTGTTCATGGATCAAGCGGCCGCGGATCCAGCCTTGGGCGGTGAGGATGTTGTCTTCGGACATCAGTGGTTCTCCGGCTTCAATGACACAGGGCTCAGCGACGCAGCTCTGCGACAAAGTCGTAGTAGTCGTTGCGGCAATAGGTGTCGGTGACTTCGATCGGGGTGTTGTCTTCGAGGTAACCGACCCGGGTCATCAGCAGCATGGCGGTGCCGGGGGCGATGCCGACCAGCGCGGCGAATTCGTCCGAGGCGTTGATCGCCTGAATGTGTTGCAGGGCGCGCACCACCGGTTTTCCGATGCCATCGAGGTATTCGTAAAGCGAATCACCGACCGCTTGCGGCTGGGCAATGATCGAGGCGGGCAGGGTGCTCATCTCGATGGCCATCACGGTGTCGTCGGCTTTACGCAGTCGCTTGAGGCGCGCGACCTTGTCGTAGGGCGAGAGCGCAAGGCGGATCAGTTCTTCGTGAGTCGGCTGGGTGATTTCGCGCTCCAGCCATTGCGAACTCGGCACGAAACCTTTGAGGCGGAGCATTTCGCTGAAGCCGGACAGCCGGGACAGCGGTTGCTCGAGGCGCGGAGTGATGAAGGTGCCGGAGCCTTGGCTGCGACGGATCAAGCCTTGTTCGAGCAGCACTTCCAGCGCCTTGCGGGCGGTCACGCGGGAGATGTTCAGCATTTCGCTGAGGTTGCGTTCCGACGGCAATGCCTGCTCGGCTTTCCACTGGCCGGCATGAATCGCCGCTTCCAGGTTGCGCGCCAGTTGCAGGTACAACGGCGTTGGCTGGGTGTCGTCAGGGCGCAGGGCCAGGATGTGGTTCATGGGTGTAGGTCCGATGGGGAGAGTGGAGTGTTGTTGCCCCGGTCATGGCGCAAAACTAATACCACTTAAATACCATGTCAACGCCAGTGGTCCACTCGGGACGAGCGAATAAGCGCTGCGCTGGAGGGCGCGGCGGTATTGGGTTTTAAGTGGTATTAGGGGAGGGGGGTGTGGCAGTAGAAATCGCAGTCTGCGTCAGTGCCCGTGGTGTGAAGTGGTATTCACGCGAGGGGCTGGTGACGGTGACAATTTTTTTAATATATTTTCAATCTTTCAGGCACAACGGCCCTTGTGGCGAGGGAGCTTGCTCCCGCTGGAGCGCGAAGCGGTCCTGATGTCGGTTGTCGAGATTTATCAGGCAAAACCGGTTTGCAGGGTTTGGGGCCGCTTCGCAGCCCAGCGGGAGCAAGCTCCCTCGCCACAGGTATTGGGGGGTTATGGGCGGATTTCGATCATCGTACCGTCTTTGACCAGACCCCATACTTCGCGCATGTCGACGTTGCGCATGCCAATGCAGCCGTCGGTCCAGTCCAGGGTGTGGAACAGCTCTTCAGGGTTTTCTTCAGTGTCCGGGGTGCCATGGATCATGATCATGCCACCGGGCTGCACACCTTCGCGGCGCGAGCGGACGGAATCGCTGATGTTCGGGTAGGAAATGTGCATGGCCAGGTTGAAGCGGTCGCTGACCTTGCGCCAGTCCAGCCAATACAAACCTTCTGGAGTACGTCGATCACCCTCCATCAGTTTCGGGCCCTTGGGGTTTTTGCCCAGCGAGATGCGATAGGTCCGCAGTGGCTTGCCATCATTGATCAACTGCAACTGATGGGCAGATTTGAGCACCAACACTTTTTCAATGATTTTGCCGTCCAGGGTCTCCGTGGTGGCAGCGTGGGAAACCATGACAAACGACAGGCAGAAAGCGGCAAGCAACCAGCGCATTAAAACGATATCCCTGAGAGTACGGCGTATTTTTATAGTTTAAATGATCGCAGGCTGAGCAAGCGGAGGAATTGATTCGGAACGCACAGGAAAATGTTCTACCCGGCGGTCAGCGAAGAAGCATTCTAGGGTACGGCCGACCGTGCGGAAAGCCAGCTCCGACCACGGGATGTCGGCTTCATCGAAAAGCCTCACTTCCAGGCTTTCTTCGCCCGCGGCAAAGTCCAGGTCCGTCAGTTCAGCACGAAAGAATACGTGCACCTGGCTGATGTGCGGCACATCGATCAGCGTATAGATGTTCAGGTTGCGCACCCGTGCACACGCTTCTTCGGCGGTTTCGCGAATGGCTGCCTGTTCGATGGTTTCACCGTTTTCCATGAAACCGGCCGGCAAGGTCCAATAACCGCGGCGCGGCTCGATGGCGCGCCGGCATAACAACACCTGAGTACCCCAGATTGGCAGGCAGCCGGCGACAATATTCGGGTTCTGATAATGAATGGTCTGGCACTGGTCGCAGACGTACCGCAGGCGCGAGTCGCCTTCAGGAATGCGTTGGGTGACCGGGTTACCGCACTGGCTGCAGAATTTCATGCTGGGCTTCCGAAAATGCTACGCCTATCTTGGCGTGCGGTGGTGTCTGTCGGCAAGTTGTCGTTTAGCGACATGCCATGGTTCGGGGGGTTGGGCGGTCGATGTGTTTGGTGCATGATGCAAGGTAGCTAACAAATCGAGAGCACTCATGCTGGACGAGCTACTGCATCGGGTAAGCAACCACACGCCGCGTACGCTGGAAACCGACCTGCGTTTTCCGGAGGCCGCGGTCTTGGTGCCTATCACCCGCAGTGATGAACCGGAGCTGGTTCTGACCCTGCGTGCCAGCGGGCTCTCGACCCACGGCGGTGAAGTGGCCTTCCCCGGCGGGCGACGCGATCCGGAAGACCCGGACCTGATTTTCACCGCATTGCGCGAAGCCGAAGAAGAAATCGGCCTGCCACCCGGTCTGGTGGAAGTCATCGGCCCGTTGAGTCCGTTGATCTCCCTGCACGGGATCAAGGTCACGCCTTACGTCGGGGTGATTCCGGACTTCGTCGAGTACCGGGCCAACGATGCTGAAATTGCCGCAGTGTTCAGCGTACCGCTGGAGTTCTTCCGCAAGGACCCGCGTGAACACACGCACCGCATCGATTATCAGGGCCGCAGCTGGTATGTGCCGAGCTACCGTTTCGGCGAATACAAAATCTGGGGCCTGACCGCAATCATGATCGTCGAGCTGATCAACCTGCTCTATGACGCGCAGATCAGCCTGCATCAACCACCGAAAAACTTTATCAATATCTGAAACCGTCGCGCGTATGGCGTGAAGCCTGCTTTGCAAGTGAGCCTGCCTGGCCTTGAGGACAATAAGATGAAATACCGCCTGGGCGACGCCCGCGTCGAAACTCACCCGCAGAGCTGGGTCGCACCTAACGCCGTGCTGGTGGGCAAGGTCAAACTGGAAGAGGGCGCCAACGTCTGGTTCAACGCCGTGTTGCGCGGCGACAACGAGCTGATCCTGATCGGCAAGAACAGTAATGTGCAGGATGGCACGGTGATGCACACCGACATGGGCTACCCGCTGACCATCGGCACCGGAGTAACCATTGGCCACAACGCCATGCTGCACGGCTGCACGGTGGGCGATTACAGCCTGATCGGCATCAACGCGGTGATCCTCAACGGCGCGAAAATCGGCAAGAACTGCATCATCGGCGCCAACTCGCTGATCGGCGAAGGCAAGGAAATTCCTGACGGTTCGCTGGTCATGGGCTCGCCGGGCAAAGTAGTACGTGAACTGACCGAGCCGCAGAAGAAAATGCTCGAAGCCAGCGCCGCGCACTATGTGCATAACTCGCAGCGCTATGCCCGCGATCTGGTCGAGCAGGAACAATGAACGACAACGAAAGACCCGTACGCTCACCGTGCGTGAACATTTGCGCACTGGACGAGGACGATATCTGCACCGGCTGCCAACGCACGGTGGAGGAGATCACCCGCTGGAGTCGTATGGACAACGACGAACGCCGCAAGGTGCTGGGGTTGTGTCATGAGCGAGCGAAGTCGAGCGGGGTGCTTTGGATGTTGCCTTCCAAGTCCAGTACCTGAACCTGGCGGACCTAGCGAGCCTTGTGGGCATTTGTGGCGAGGGAGCTTGCTCCCGTTGGGCTGCGAAGCGGCCCCAAACCAACTGATGAACTCTATCTCACACACCGCATGCTCTGATTTCAGGGCCGCTTCGCTTCCTGAGCGGGAGCAAGCTCCCTCGCCACAGGTTATCCATGCATCGAAGATGAAGTACCCTGTGCACAAAATTGACAGGTATCCCAGCGCGCCATGTTCTTCCTGATTGCTTACATCAGCAGTGTCGTGCTGATCAACTACGCCTTTTCCACCGCCCCGCACCTGGACATCATCTGGTCAGCCTGGAGTGGCCTGGTATTTGTGCTGCGCGACATGGTGCAAACCCGTTTCGGTCACGGCGCGCTCGTCGCGATGCTGGCGGCGCTGGTGTTGTCCTACCTCACCTCCGACCCCTCCATCGCCCTGGCCAGCGCCATTGCCTTCGCCGTTTCGGAGTGCATTGACTGGCTGGTCTTCAGCATTACCAAGCGTCCGTTGCACGACCGTCTGTGGATAAGTTCGGCGCTGAGCATTCCGCTGGATACCTTCATCTTCTTCGGCATGATCGATGCCCTGACGCCGGGCGTGATCCTCACCGCCCTGGGCTCGAAATTCGCCGGCGTGACCATCGTCTGGCTGGCCATGGCCTGGCGTTTGCGCAAGAACGCGCTGGCAAGCTGAGCCAAACCCTCAGGTTCATGTAAAATGCCGCGCTTTCTCCCTAAGGGATGCGCGCCTGGCGCCGCATCCCTCGATGATCCGCTCCTTTGAGGACCTGAGATGACCCGTATCGGAACTCCATTGTCGCCAACCGCGACCCGCGTATTGATGTGTGGCTGTGGTGAGTTGGGCAAGGAAGTGGTGATCGAACTGCAACGCCTGGGCGTTGAAGTGATTGCCGTGGATCGTTACGCCAACGCGCCGGCGATGCAGGTGGCGCATCGCAGCCACGTGATCAACATGCTCGACGGCGCGGCCCTGCGTGCCGTGATCGAAGCCGAGAAGCCGCACTTTATCGTGCCGGAAATCGAAGCCATCGCCACCGCCACGCTGGTTGAGCTGGAAGCCGAAGGCTTCACCGTGATCCCGACCGCTCGCGCCGCGCAGTTGACCATGAACCGTGAAGGCATCCGTCGTCTGGCCGCTGAAGAGCTGGACCTGCCGACCTCGCCGTACCACTTCGCCGATACCTTCGAAGACTACCGCAAGGCGGTCGACGATCTGGGCTTCCCGTGTGTGGTCAAGCCGGTCATGAGCTCCTCGGGCAAAGGCCAGAGCCTGCTGCGTAGCGTCGATGACGTGCAGAAAGCCTGGGATTACGCGCAGGAAGGCGGTCGTGCCGGTAAAGGTCGGGTGATCATCGAAGGTTTTATCGACTTCGACTACGAAATCACCTTGCTCACCGTTCGCCACATCGGCGGCACCACGTTCTGTGCACCGGTCGGCCATCGTCAGGAGAAGGGCGACTATCAGGAATCCTGGCAGCCGCAAGCAATGAGCCCGATTGCGCTGGCAGAATCCGAGCGCGTGGCCAAAGCCGTGACCGAAGCCCTGGGTGGCCGTGGTCTGTTTGGCGTTGAGCTGTTCATCAAGGGTGATCAGGTGTGGTTCAGCGAAGTTTCTCCGCGCCCGCACGACACCGGTCTGGTGACCCTGATTTCTCAGGACCTGTCGCAGTTCGCCTTGCATGCACGGGCGATTCTCGGCTTGCCGATCCCGTTGATCCGTCAGTTCGGCCCATCGGCGTCGGCAGTGATTCTGGTGGAAGGGCAGTCGACTCAGACCGCTTTCGCCAACCTGGGTGCCGCACTGGCCGAGCCGGATACGGCGCTGCGCCTGTTTGGCAAGCCGGAAGTCAACGGTCAGCGCCGCATGGGCGTTGCCCTGGCGCGTGACGAGTCGATCGAGGCCGCCCGCGCCAAAGCGACCCGTGCCTCGCAAGCCGTCGTTGTAGAGCTCTAAAAGCATCGCGGGCAAGCCTTGCTCCTACAGGAATGGGTCAATGCACAATGGTGTGTTCGACATGTATCCGTAGGAGCAAGGCTTGCCCGCGATGACGATCTATCAGGCAACCTGATTCAGGTCGTTATGTCGCGTCTCTTTCAGGCACAGCACCGCGATCAAGCTGATCACCGCTGCCGCTGACACATACCCGCCAACCCAACTCAAGCCGCCCATTGCCACCAGCTTCTGTGCGAAGAACGGTGCTGCCGAAGCGCCAACAATGCCGCCCAGGTTGTAGGCCGCCGACGCGCCGGTATAACGCACGCGGGTGGGGAACAGCTCTGGCAGCAACGCGCCCATCGGGGCGAACGTCACGCCCATCAGAAACAGCTCGATGCACAGGAACAGCGCCACGCCCCAGGTCGTGCCGTGGGTCAGCAGCGGTTCCATGGTGAAGCCCGAGAGAATCGCCAGCACGCCACCGATGATCAGCACCGGTTTGCGCCCGAAACGGTCACTGGCCCAGGCCGACAGTGGTGTGGCTGCAGCCATGAACAGCACGGCGAAGCACAGCAGGCCGAGAAAGGTTTCGCGGCTGTAACCCAGGGTCGAAACACCGTAACTCAGGGAAAACACCGTCGAGATGTAAAACAGCGCGTAGCAGACGACCATCGCCGCCGCACCCAACAGCATCGGCGCCCAGTATTGGCTGAACAGCTCGACCAGCGGGATCTTCACCCGTTCCTGACGCGCCATCGCGTTGGCGAAGACCGGTGTTTCATGCAGTTTCAGGCGCACGTACAGGCCGACCATCACCAGCACGGCGCTGAGCAGGAACGGAATCCGCCAGCCCCAGGAGCGAAACTGCTCGTCGTTCAGGGTCATCGCCAGGGTCAGGAACAGCCCGTTCGCCGCAAGAAAACCGATAGACGGGCCGAGTTGCGGGAACATGCCGAACCAGGCGCGTTTGCCCTTTGGTGCGTTTTCGGTGGCGAGCAATGCTGCACCGCCCCATTCACCGCCCAGTCCAAGGCCTTGGCCGAAGCGCAATACGCAAAGCAGGATCGGTGCCCAGGCGCCAATGCTCTCGTAACCCGGCAGCACGCCGATCAGCGTGGTGCACACGCCCATCAGCAACAAGGAAGCGACCAGGGTGGATTTGCGCCCGATACGGTCGCCGAAGTGGCCGAACAGCGCCGAGCCTAAAGGGCGGGCCAGGAACGCGATACCGAAGGTCAGGAAGGCCGAAAGCATCTGGGCGGTGCCAGAGGTCTGCGGAAAGAACACCGGGCCGATCACCAGTGCGGCGGCGGTGGCGTAGACGTAGAAGTCGTAGAACTCGATGGCGGTGCCAATGAAACTGGCCGTTGCGACCCGCGTGGTGGAGTTCGTCGGTTGGGCAGGCACGGCGTCGCTGTAGGTGGTGCTGGTAGTCATGCGGTAATCCCTGACAGTCATGTGCTCCGGTGGAGCGAATTATTATGGTCGAACACCCAGGGATGTGGGTTTTACAGCGGTTTCGCTGCCGAACGCAGGCTTGTGGCCTCGCCAGCGGCTACGTGCCAGATCAATACCCGGCTGACACGGTTGTCTTCGGTTTCGAGGATTTCCAGGCGATAACGCCCGATTTTCAGGCACACCGCGCTGTCGGGAATGGTTTCCAGCGCTTCGGTGACCAGCCCGTTGAGGGTTTTCGGGCCGTCGCTCGGCAGGTGCCAGCCAAGACTCTTGTTCAGCTCACGAATCGAGGCCGCGCCCTCGATCACCAATCGGCCGTCGGCCTGCGGGTGAATGTGCGGGTTGTCGAGGCTGTGCTGGCTTTCGAATTCACCGACGATTTCTTCGAGAATGTCTTCCAGGGTGACGATGCCTTCTACTTCACCGTATTCGTCGACCACCATGCCCAAGCGGCGCTGCTGCTTGTGAAAGTTCAGCAATTGCAGTTGCAGCGGGGTGCTTTCCGGGACGAAGTAAGGTTCGTGGCACGCCGCCAGCAAGGCTTCTTTGGTCAGGCTCGCGTCGGGCAGCAAATGGCGGATCTGTCGGGTATTGAGTACCGCTTCGACCTGGTTGATATCGCTGTGAAACACCGGCAGGCGCGTGCGCTTGTTGGCGCGCAGCTGTTCGATGATTTCCTCGATCGAGTCGTCCAGGTTGATCCCGTCGACTTCGCTGCGCGGCACCAGGATGTCGTTGACGGTGATGTTATCCAGCGCATGAATGCCCGACAGCGCGTGTGGACGGCAGGCCGGGTGTTCGTGGTCGGTGCCGTCGTTCTGCGGAGCCGGTGGTTCGTCTTCGCTTTGCTGGACGACCTTGATCTTGCGTGCGAACGGCTTGAGCAGCAATTGGCTGATGCCGCCGAGCAGCCAGGCGGCCGGGTAAATTATTTTCAGCGGCACGCCGAGCAGGGTGTTGCCCAGCGCCAGAATGGTGTCCGGATAACGGCTGGCGAGGGTGCGTGGCAGGTAATCGGCAAATACCAGTAACGCAGCAGTGGCGCTCAGGCAGGCGAGCCATGGGCCTTTTTCAGCCCAGCCGAAAATCGCCAGCAGCGTGCTGATGACTACCACCAGTGCGCGGCACAGGGTATTGCAGAAGATCAGGCTGTTGAGCGGGAAGTTGAGTTTCGCCACCGGCTTGTCGCCAGAGCGCGAGGCGGTCCGCTGGGTCAATAGATGTTGCTGTGCGGCTTCGATGGCAGTGAACAGCCCTGACCACAAAATCAGCAGGGCTAGCACGGCGAGCAGCGGCCCTATGGGCAGGTTATCCATAACGAGCGCCCGTCAGATGTGCAGGATGAATTCGCGGACCAGCTTGCTGCCGAAATAGGCCAGCATCAGCAGGCAGAAACCGGCGAGGGTCCAGCGAATGGCCTTGTGGCCGCGCCAGCCAAGACGATTGCGGCCCCACAGCAACACGCTGAACACGATCCAGGCCAGGCATGCCAGCAGGGTTTTGTGCACCAGATGCTGGGCGAACAGGTTTTCGACGAACAGCCAGCCGGAGATCAGCGACAGCGACAGCAGGGTCCAGCCAGCCCAGAGGAAGCCGAACAGCAGGCTCTCCATGGTTTGCAGCGGCGGGAAGTTCTTGATCAGCCCGGACGGGTGCTTGTGCTTGAGCTGGTGGTCCTGGACCAACAGCAGCAAGGCCTGGAACACCGCGATGGTGAACATGCCGTAGGCGAGGATCGACAGCAGGATATGCGCCAGAATCCCCGGTTCTTCGTCGATCACCTGCACCGTGCCCGAAGGCGCGAACTGCGCCAGCAGCACCGTGGTCATCCCCAGCGGGAACAACAACACCAGCAGGTTTTCCACCGGGATCCGTGAGCAGGCCAGCAGTGTCAGCGCGATAACGGCCGCGGCGATCAGGCTGGCGGCACTGAAAAAGTCCAGGCCCAGGCCAGTCGGCATCATCAGGTGGGTCAGGAGGCTCGCGCTGTGGGCCAGCACGGCAAGGATGCCGAGCGAGACCAGCAGGCGTTTGTTCGCCTTGGCGCCTTGGGCCAGACGAGTGCCTTGATAGAGAGTCGCAGCGGCGTATAAGCAGGCGGCGGCGAGGGTGCTGAGCAAACTGGGTGACAAAGGGAGCATAAATCCTGTTAGGCAAGCCCGAAAGAGGCTGAGTTTGGCATACAACCGACATGACACGAAAGACCACTCAACCAGACGGCGGGTGTGCGCCAGACGCAGTCTTCGCTATAATCCGCGACCTGCCCACGCCGCAGGCTCGCCGAGCACATGTTTTTCACGGTCTGGGCCGCCATTACCTCGGTCTCCATAGGGCCTGAAAGGATCGCGCATGTTTGAAAACTTAACCGACCGTCTCTCGCAGACGCTGCGCCATGTTACCGGCAAGGCCAAGCTGACCGAGGACAATATCAAAGACACCCTGCGCGAAGTGCGTATGGCGTTGCTCGAAGCCGACGTCGCCTTGCCGGTGGTCAAAGACTTCGTCAACTCGGTCAAGGAGCGCGCTGTCGGCACCGAGGTGTCGCGCAGCCTGACGCCGGGCCAGGCCTTCGTGAAGATCGTCCAGGCCGAACTCGAAAGCCTGATGGGCGCGGCCAACGAAGATTTGAACCTGAGCGCCGTGCCGCCTGCCGTCATTTTGATGGCCGGTCTGCAAGGTGCCGGTAAAACCACCACCGCTGGCAAACTGGCGCGCTTCCTTAAAGAGCGCAAGAAGAAGTCGGTCATGGTGGTGTCGGCGGACGTTTACCGCCCGGCCGCGATCAAGCAGCTGGAAACCCTGGCCAACGACATCGGCGTGACGTTCTTCCCGTCCGACCTGAGCCAGAAGCCGGTCGACATCGCCGAAGCGGCTATTAAAGAAGCCAGACTGAAATTCATCGACGTGGTCATCGTCGATACCGCCGGTCGCCTGCACATCGACGAAGAGATGATGGGCGAGATCAAGGCCCTGCACGCGGCGATCAAACCGGTCGAAACGCTGTTCGTGGTCGACGCCATGACCGGCCAGGACGCCGCCATCACGGCCAAGGCCTTTGGCGACGCGCTGCCGCTGACCGGTGTGATCCTGACCAAGGTCGACGGTGACGCCCGTGGCGGTGCCGCGCTGTCGGTGCGTGCGATCACCGGCAAGCCGATCAAGTTCATCGGTATGGGCGAGAAGACCGAAGCCCTCGAACCGTTCCATCCAGAGCGTATTGCGTCGCGTATCCTCGGCATGGGCGACGTGCTCAGCCTGATCGAGCAGGCCGAAGCAACCCTCGACAAAGACAAGGCCGACAAACTGGCCAAAAAGCTGAAAAAGGGCAAAGGCTTCGACCTCGAAGACTTCCGCGATCAGCTGCAACAGATGAAGAACATGGGCGGCCTCGGGGGGCTCATGGACAAACTGCCGAACATCGGCGGAGTGAATCTGGCGCAAATGGGCAATGCCCAGGGTGCGGCAGAGAAGCAATTCAAGCAGATGGAAGCCATCATCAACTCCATGACCCCGGCCGAGCGCCGCGACCCTGAGCTGATCAGCGGTTCGCGCAAGCGTCGGATCGCCATGGGTTCCGGCACCCAGGTGCAGGACATCGGGCGCTTGATCAAGCAGCACAAGCAGATGCAGAAGATGATGAAGAAGTTCTCCGCCAAAGGCGGAATGGCGAAAATGATGCGCGGCATGGGCGGTATGTTGCCCGGCGGCGGCATGCCGAAAATGTAAAGAATTCGCGTCGGCATTCATGTCGGCGCGGCCCCACACGGACGTGGGACCCACAGCAAGCCCGCATTGGCGGGAGCTGACTCGCCGTTGTTCGCAACGGCTCTATAGCAAATCTGGATGGCACACTGACAGGTGCCGGAAAAAGACATTTGCAAAAGTCCGGATATTCCTTAGAATATGCGGCCTTTCGGGCACCTATGCCCGCTGTGCATTTAGATTTGCAGCACCGACTACAGGAACTATGTTCACATGCTAACAATCCGTCTTGCCCTTGGCGGCTCCAAAAAGCGCCCGTTCTACCACTTGACCGTGACCGACAGCCGCAACCCACGCGACGGTTCGCACAAAGAACAAGTTGGTTTCTTCAACCCGATCGCTCGTGGTCAAGAAGTCCGCCTGTCCGTGAACCAAGAGCGCGTAGCCTACTGGCTGAGCGTTGGTGCACAACCTTCTGAGCGCGTTGCTCAGTTGCTGAAGGACGCTTCTAAGGCTGCGGCCTGAGCGATATGAACGCGACGCCAGCAATCGCTGATGATTTGATCGTTATCGGCAAGATTTATTCTATTCATGGCGTTCGCGGCGAAGTGAAGGTCTTTTCCTTTACTGATCCGATTGGAAACCTGTTGGACTACAAAACCTGGACGCTCAAGCGTGAAGGCGATGTACGGCAGGTAGAGCTGGTCAGCGGCCGCGTACAAGGCGGCAAGTTTCTGGTCACAAAGCTCAAAGGTCTCGATGACCGTGAAGAAGCTCGTCTTCTGGCCGGTTTTGAAATCTGCGTGCCGCGTAACCTGTTTCCTGATCTGACCGACGGCGAGTACTACTGGTACCAGCTGGAAGGTCTGAAGGTCATCGACCACCTCGGGCAATTGCTCGGGAAGATCGATCACCTGCTGGAGACTGGCTCGAACGATGTCATGGTGGTCAAGCCTTGCGCTGGCAGCCTGGATGATCGCGAACGCCTGTTGCCCTATACGGAGCAATGCGTGTTGGCCGTCGACCTCGCAGCAGGCGAGATGAAGGTGGATTGGGACGCGGACTTCTAAGCGTGGCTAACTTGCGCGTCGAAGTGATCAGTTTGTTTCCCGAGATGTTTTCCGCCATCAGCGACTACGGCATCACCAGTCGTGCGGTGAAACAGGGGCTCTTGCAGCTGACCTGTTGGAATCCGCGAGACTACACAACGGATCGACATCACACTGTGGATGATCGCCCATTTGGCGGTGGTCCGGGCATGGTGATGAAGATCAAGCCCCTGGAAGATGCTCTGGTTCAGGCCAAGGCAGCAGCCGGGGAGGCGGCGAAGGTAATTTACCTGTCGCCCCAAGGCCGTCAACTGACTCAGTCGGCGGTACGCGAGTTGGCGAATGAGGAAGCATTAATCCTGATTGCCGGCCGCTATGAAGGCATTGACGAGCGTTTTATTGACGCTCATGTCGATGAAGAGTGGTCGATTGGCGACTATGTACTGTCTGGCGGCGAGCTGCCGGCGATGGTCCTGATCGATGCGGTTACACGACTGCTGCCTGGAGCTTTAGGGCATGCGGACTCCGCCGAGGAAGATTCCTTTACGGATGGTTTGCTGGATTGCCCGCACTACACCCGACCTGAGGTGTATGCGGATCAGCGTGTTCCCGACGTGTTGCTGAGTGGCAATCACGCGCATATCCGGCGTTGGCGTTTACAGCAGTCCCTTGGTAGGACCTTTGAACGACGCGCCGATCTTCTGGAAAGCCGCTCGCTTTCTGGAGAAGAGAAGAAGCTGCTCGAGGAATACATCCGCGAGCGGGACGATAGTTAACAACGTATCGATGGTAGATCCGACGATTTACCTTAGGAGCACAGCATGACTAACAAAATCATCCTTGCACTCGAAGCAGAGCAGATGACCAAAGAGATCCCTACCTTTGCCCCGGGCGACACCATTGTCGTTCAGGTGAAAGTGAAGGAAGGCGACCGTTCGCGTCTGCAAGCGTTCGAAGGCGTAGTAATCGCCAAGCGTAACCGTGGTGTGAACAGTGCTTTCACTGTTCGTAAAATCTCCAACGGTGTTGGCGTAGAGCGTACTTTCCAGACCTACAGCCCGCAAATCGACAGCATGGCTGTCAAGCGTCGCGGTGACGTACGTAAAGCCAAGCTGTACTACCTGCGTGACCTGTCGGGTAAAGCAGCTCGCATCAAGGAAAAACTGGTTTAAGTCCAGCTTCCGATGCAGAAAAAAGCAGCCTACGGGCTGCTTTTTTGTTGCCCGTGATTTATTCCTCTCCCTGAAAGCGCAGTGGTTTCGCGAGCGGTCGTGCTATGAAAGACTGTTCGTTGTTATCTGTCTTGCTTGAGCCTTTATGCCTGCCATTGATCACCCACTGATAGACCAGTTTCTCGACGCCCTGTGGTTGGAGAAGGGCCTGTCCGATAACACCCGTGACGCCTATCGCAGCGACCTGGCCCTGTTCAACGGCTGGTTGCAGGAGAAGGGCCTGGAACTGCTCAATGCCGGGCGCGAGCTGATCCTCGATCATCTGTCCTGGCGCCTCGAGCAAAACTACAAGCCCCGGTCTACTGCGCGGTTTCTTTCGGGTGTGCGTGGGTTCTATCGCTATTTGCTGCGTGAAAAGCTGATTGCTGTCGACCCGACATTGCGCGTCGACATGCCGCAACTCGGCCGGCCATTGCCCAAGTCGTTGTCGGAAGCGGATGTGGAAGCCTTGCTCGCCGCACCGGACCTGAGCGAAGCGATCGGCCAACGCGATCGAGCCATGCTGGAAGTGCTGTATGCCTGCGGCTTGCGGGTTACCGAGCTGATCAGCCTGACGCTGGAGCAGATCAATCTGCGCCAGGGCGTACTTCGCGTCATGGGCAAGGGCAGCAAGGAGCGACTGGTGCCGATGGGCGAGGAGGCGATTGTCTGGGTCGAGCGCTACCTGCGTGACGGGCGTAGCGAGTTGTTGGGCGGACGGCCCAGCGATGTGCTGTTTCCGAGCCTGCGTGGCGAGCAGATGACCCGCCAGACCTTCTGGCATCGCATCAAGCATCAGGCCAAAGTCGCCGGGATCGGCAAGTCCCTGTCGCCGCACACCTTGCGCCACGCCTTCGCCACACATCTGCTCAACCACGGCGCCGATTTGCGGGTGGTGCAGATGTTGCTTGGCCATAGCGACCTCTCGACCACCCAGATCTACACCCACGTTGCGCGTGCCCGTTTGCAAGACCTGCACGCCAAACACCACCCACGCGGCTAGCAGAACACCGGTGGCGAGCTTGATTCTGTGGCGAGGGAGCTTGCTCCCGCTGGGGTGCGAAGCGGCCCCAAGGTCGGTCACCGCAGTTATTCCGGTAAGCCGCAGCAACCGGTTTACGACTGCTGCGCCCGAGCGCGGACCGGCCGACGGGGGCAAGCCCCCTCGCCACAATGGTCGTCAGTCAGGTTTCGCATAGTGACTTGCGTCAGGCGCATTCGGCCACGCGGGCCTTATGTGATAGGCTTTGCTGGTTTGCACGATGGGCGGTTATGACCCGGTGTTTCAGTACCGGCGTTCTAGCCGACCCATTTGCCCGCCTTCAGGAGTTCTCATGCGTCTGACCCAGATTTTCGCCGCCGCAGCCATTGCGTTGGTCAGCACCTTTGCCATCGCCGATGATGCGGCTGATAAAGCCATCCGTAAAAGCCTGGAAACCCTCCAGCTCGACACCCCGATCGAGTCCATTAGTGCCAGTCCGCTGGCCGGTCTCTATGAAGTCAAACTCAAGGGTAGCCGCGTGCTGTACGCGAGCGCCGACGGCCAGTACATCGTTCAGGGCTATGTGTTCCAGCTCAAGGACGGCAAACCGGTCAACCTGACCGAGAAGGCCGAGCGTCTGGGGATCTCCAAACTGATCAACGGCATTCCGGTTGCTGAAACCGTGGTTTACCCGGCGATTGGCGAAACCAAGACCCACATCACCGTATTCACCGACACCACCTGCCCGTACTGCCACAAATTGCACGCCGAAGTGCCTGCATTGAACAAAATGGGCATCGAAGTGCGTTATGTTGCTTTCCCGCGCCAGGGCCTCGGCTCGCCGGGTGATGAGCAACTGCAAGCCGTGTGGTGCTCTGCTGACAAAAAAGCGGCGATGGACAAAATGGTCGATGGCAAGGAAATCAAGGCTGCCAAGTGCGCCAACCCGGTTTCCAAGCAGTTCGCCCTGGGCCAGTCGATCGGAGTGAACGGTACACCGGCTATCGTTTTGGCCGATGGCCAAGTGATTCCGGGCTACCAGCCAGCACCACAAGTCGCCAAACTGGCGCTGAGTGCGAAATAATCCTGCGTCGTCACGGTAAGCCTTTGACGATCATGGAGCGGCGGCAGCAGTCGACGCTCCATTAATAGAGAGCCGCACGCTGTGCGGCTGTTTTCCACGGCCGACCTTGAGTCGGCCGTTTTATGGGGAGTTCACAGTGAAACCGGTCAAAGTAGGCATCTGTGGGTTAGGGACCGTCGGTGGCGGTACCTTCAACGTACTTCAGCGCAACGCCGAGGAAATTGCTCGTCGTGCCGGGCGTGGAATCGAAGTGGCACAAATTGCCATGCGCACGCCAAAGCCTCAGTTCCAGACGACCGGTATTGCGATTACCAACGATGTCTTCGAAGTGGCCACGAACCCTGAGATCGACATCGTTATAGAGCTGATGGGCGGCTATACCGTTGCCCGCGAGCTGGTACTCAAAGCCATCGAGAATGGCAAGCATGTGGTCACCGCGAACAAGGCACTGATCGCCGTTCACGGTAATGAAATTTTCGCCAAGGCCCGCGAGAAAGGCGTGATCGTGGCGTTCGAGGCAGCGGTAGCCGGCGGCATTCCGGTGATCAAGGCGATTCGTGAAGGCCTGTCGGCCAACCGCATCAACTGGGTCGCCGGGATCATCAACGGCACCGGCAACTTCATCCTCACCGAAATGCGTGAGAAGGGCCGGACTTTCGAAGATGTGCTCGCCGAGGCGCAAGCGCTGGGTTACGCAGAAGCCGATCCGACGTTCGACGTTGAAGGCATCGATGCGGCACACAAGCTGACGATCCTGGCGTCCATCGCGTTCGGTATCCCGCTGCAATTCGACAAGGCCTACACCGAAGGCATCACCAAGCTGACCACCGCTGACGTGAACTACGCCGAAGCGCTGGGCTATCGCATCAAGCACCTGGGCGTGGCGCGTAGCACCGCTGCCGGCATCGAACTGCGTGTGCACCCGACGCTGATCCCGGCCGATCGCCTGATCGCCAACGTCAACGGCGTGATGAACGCGGTGATGGTCAACGGCGACGCTGCCGGTTCGACCCTGTTCTACGGGGCGGGCGCCGGTATGGAACCGACCGCTTCGTCGGTCATCGCCGACCTGGTGGATGTGGTTCGCGCCATGACCAGCGACCCGGAAAACCGCGTACCGCACCTGGCTTTCCAGCCGGATTCGCTGTCGGCCCACCCGATCCTGCCGATCGAAGCCTGCGAAAGCGCCTACTACCTGCGCATCCAGGCCAAGGATCATCCGGGCGTGCTGGCTCAGGTCGCGAGCATTCTGTCGCAGCGTGGCATCAACATCGAATCGATCATGCAAAAGGAAGTCGAAGAACACGACGGCCTGGTGCCAATGATCCTGCTGACCCACCGTGTGCAGGAACAGCGCATGAACGATGCGATCGCCGCCCTGGAGGCCCTGGCGGACGTGGTCGGTCCGGTGGTGCGGATCCGCGTCGAGCACCTGAACTAAGTCGTTATTGTTCACCGGGCTCGTGCGCGAGTCCGGGTTTGCGAACTCTGAATAGTGGAGCCAGTCATGCGTTATATCAGTACCCGCGGCCAGGCACCGGCCCTGAATTTCGAAGACGTGCTGCTGGCCGGTCTGGCCAGTGACGGCGGCCTGTACGTGCCGGAAAACCTGCCACGTTTCACCCAGGAGGAAATTGCTTCCTGGGCCGGCCTGCCGTATCACGAGCTGGCTTTCCGGGTGATGCGCCCGTTTGTTAGCGGCAGCATCCCGGATGCCGACTTCAAGAAAATCCTCGAAGAAACGTACGGCGTGTTCTCTCACAGCGCCGTGGCACCGTTGCGTCAGCTGAACAGCAACGAATGGGTGCTGGAGCTGTTTCACGGCCCGACCCTGGCGTTCAAGGACTTCGCCCTGCAATTGCTCGGTCGTCTGCTCGACTACGTGCTGGAAAAACGCGGTGAGCGCGTAGTGATTGTCGGCGCCACTTCGGGCGATACCGGTTCGGCCGCCATCGAAGGCTGCAAGCACTGCGAAAACGTCGACATCTTCATCCTGCACCCGCACAACCGCGTGTCCGAAGTGCAGCGTCGGCAGATGACCACGATCTTCGGCGAGAACATCCACAACATCGCCATCGAAGGCAACTTCGATGACTGCCAGGAAATGGTCAAGGCGAGCTTCGCCGACCAGAGCTTCCTCAAAGGCACGCGCCTGGTGGCGGTGAACTCGATCAACTGGGCGCGGATCATGGCCCAGATCGTCTACTACTTCCACGCAGCCCTGCAGTTGGGCGGCCCGGCGCGCTCGGTGTCGTTCTCGGTGCCAACCGGCAACTTCGGCGACATCTTCGCCGGTTACCTGGCACGCAACATGGGCCTGCCGATCAATCAGTTGATCGTCGCCACCAACCGCAACGACATCCTGCACCGCTTCATGAGCGGCAACCAGTACGTCAAGGAAACCCTGCACGCGACACTGTCGCCATCGATGGACATCATGGTCTCGTCGAACTTCGAGCGCCTGCTGTTCGACCTGCACGGTCGCAATGGTGCGGCGATTGCCGGCCTGATGGACACCTTCAAGCAAGGTGGCGGTTTCAGCGTCGAGCAAGAGCGCTGGACCGAAGCGCGCAAACTGTTCGACTCGCTGGCCGTGGATGACGCGCAAACCTGCGAGACCATCGCTGAAGTCTTCGAACAAACCGGTGAGCTGCTTGATCCGCATACCGCCATCGGCGTCAAGGCTGCGCGTGAGTGCCGTCGTAGCCTGGATATTCCGATGGTGATTCTGGGAACGGCCCATCCGGTCAAATTCCCTGAAGCCGTCGAAAAAGCCGGCGTAGGAAAAGCGCTTGAACTGCCTGCCCATCTTTCTGATTTGTTTGAGCGAGATGAGCGCTGCACAGTTTTGCCAAACGACCTGAAAGCCGTGCAGGCCTTTGTCAGTCAGCATGGCAACCGCGGTAAGCCACTCTGACAGGATTTACCTGTCACATTTTGAAGCCCGTCTCCTGACGGGCTTTCTCATTTCTGCATGGCACACTTGTCATCGTTTCGCCCCTCAAGGATGGGTGAGTGGACGTGAAGGAAGTGGGCATGTGGTTTTTTAATGGATTGAAGCCGGCTTTGTGCTGGGTGTTTTTATTGAGTGCCATGGGGCTTGGGCATTGTGTATTGGCGGCTCAACTCGGTGCTTTGGACGTAAGGTCTGCCGACAGTCATGACGGTCTCAAGCTTGAGGCTCACGAGCTCAAATGGATTGTCGAGCACCGGCGAGTGATCGTCGCGTCGGTGCAGTTCCCGTTGTACTTGTTCAAGGATGAGCACGGTCAATGGAGCGGCCTGAACAACGACATTCTCCAGCGTCTTTCGCGGATGACCGGGCTGGAGTTTGTTCATGAAGAGTCGTTCTCGACCGAACACCTGCTCGGACTGCTGGAAAGTGGCAAGGCAGACATGAACACGACACTGTCGGTGAACGATGAACGCAAAGGCTTTCTGGATTTCAGCCATGCCTTTGGCGGGGCTGGCTGGGTGTTCGTCGGGCGGGCCGGAGCTGCTTCGGTCGATTCGTTAGAGGACCTTTCGGGCAAGGTTCTGGCGCTACCGGCCAGGCATGCGCTGGAGGCCGGCATCCGCCGTGACTATCCACAGATCGAGCTGCGCTCGGTGAAAACCTACGCCGAGGCACGCGCCCTGGTCGAAAGCGGCGAAGCCGACGTCACCATTGAAAATGAAACGGGCGCCCACCTGTACCCTGCAGGCCGGCTGGCGATCGGCCCCAGTATCGAAGGTATGTGGGAGGCCGACCATCTCGCCCTGCGCAAAGGGCAGCCACAGCTGTTGAGCATTCTCAACAAGGCGCTCGAGGCTTTTCCTCCGGCAGAGTTGCGAGCCATTCGTTCCAAGTGGCTCAGCGGCGTAGTGCCCAGTCAGCCACCCTCGCTGTGGCAGCGGTTTTATCAGTGGGGTTGCTGGGGAGTATTTTTCGCGAGTCTGTTCGGGCTGATTTCACTGCTGTGGAACCAGCGGCTGAGCATGCAGATCAAGCAGCGACTGAAAGCCGAGCAAGGGCTTGGTGATCAATTGGCGTTCCAGCATGCCTTGATGGATGCCATGCCCGATCCGGTGTTTGTACGGGATCTGGAGGGGCGGTTGATCATGTGCAACAAGAGCTATGAAGAGCATTTGTCGACCCGCTTCGACCAGATGCAGGGAAAACGCCTGACAGAGGTCGACGTTTTGCCTGCCTCGACGGCCGAGCTTCTGCACGCGGAAATCATGGATCAACTCAGCAGTCGGAAAAACCGGTTTACCGAGCGCCAACTGACGTTCAACAGTGGTGTAAGGGATATTTATCAGTGGACGGTGCCGTTCTATAGCGCCGAAGGTTTGCTGCGAGGTGTCGTGGGCGGTTGGACCGATACCCATGGTCGGTAGCGTTATGTGCCTGGCTGACGCTGTTAACCTGCTGTTTTTTTCTTGTCATCTTTCCCATGCATGCTCTGAAGACTCAGGGTAAAAGCGACATACCGTCAGTCGAGTTCAGAACTTTCTTCTCGGGCCAGTGGTCATTTATCACGCCCTTGGCACTTTGTTTTCGGACTATTGAATGGTGATCGAGATGGAAAGTATCAGCCTATTGCTGGGTGAGGCATTGAGCCCGTATCAGGTAACACTGACCCCGTCAGGTACCCATGGCGAATGCCTGGTGACATTGAAGAGTACCGCTGGCGCTATCGTGGTTGAGCGTGAGTTCAATCAGGCGCAGTTCACGGATAAACGGTTGCTGACGGATGTTGTCGACGGATTGCACCGCGACGTTTTGATCGCCGAGGGACGGCTGGAACCCAGCGTGATTGCGGCTCTGCGCAATGTTGCGCAAGACAAACGTCTGGCTGGCAGAAGCTGATTTGTTTTTTGCGGGAACCTTCGCGCAATCAGGTTAGTCAGACCCTGTATCAACAAGAGCGAGCATTGTGCTCCGGTGCTTGTCGCTTGTTGGGCGGGTCTTTGTAGGCCACGTTTAACCCCGAGTCGTCTCCCCACTTCTCGGGGTTTCTTTTGCCTGGCGTTTGGTCAGGGTGTCTCATTCTGGAAAAACCTCTTGGCATCTTCCAGGTACTCGCTGCGCATTTTCGGGTCGAGCCATTGGGCGTAAAACTCGACCAGCCTGGTCTGCCCCGATCCGCGCAATATTTTGTTGATGTGAGCGATGGCCTGACGGCCCTGCTCGGTATCCGAGCAAGCAATATGAGTCGACTGGTACTTGTCCGTGCCGCGAATCGGGAAAAACTCCAGTTCATCGGGCGAGATTCCTTGCTGTTGCGCCTGATAACGAATTTCCGACCAGTACCCCAGCAGGGCGGTCAAACGACCCAGGCGCTGCATTTGCAGCAGACTGCCAAGAGCATCGTTACCGTAATGGGCTGCCAGGCTGTTGCTCGGTGCCTGTTGCAGCAGGCGGTCAACGACCTGGCCGTAACTGCGTTCGGCGACCACTCCCAGTTTCTTGTCCTGATGCGCCAGCAATCGCTCCAGATCAATGCTGTTGCCGATGATGAAGGGCGCAAGCGCTTCGCGGTCCGCATGGCGTATCACAATGCCGTTGCCAGGGACTCGATAGGCCGCGATGGAGTAGACGATCCGTTTTGCCCGTTCCGCGCTCCAGAGCAGCGAAGGGTCGCAGGTGAAGCTGGGTTCCAGGAGCATTTGCATGCCGCGCGCGCGGTTGACCTGAAAGGTTGTGTGTTGGTACTCGGGCATGCTGGCGATCAATTGCGGTAAATACCGGTCGATCACGCCCTGGTTTTTTTGCGGCCCTTCGACAATCGTCAGCGGCGGCAGATCGCGCAGCAACCAGATCAACGTGTCCTTGGCTTGAGCGGCCGAGGGGATTGCCAGCAGGCACGCTAGCGTTGTGCCGAAACCCAGCACACGCAGGTACTGCGCCGCGCATCTGCGAATGGCTGACAACCCTTGCAGTTTAGATTGCCCCATCTGCACGCAGTTGCGCGATCTGTTCCACGTCATAGCCAAGCTCGCTCAACACCTGCACGTTATGTTCACCGAGCTGCGCGCCAACCCATTCGCAAGCGCCCGGTGTTTCCGAGAGTTTCGGCACGATGCCCGGCATCTTGAAGTCTTTTCCATCGGGCAGCTTGGCTTGCAGGAACATTTCCCGGGCAAGAAATTGCGGGTCGCTGAACATGTCTTCGGCGCTGAAGATCCGGCTGGCCGGCACTTCGGCCTGGTTCAACTGCTCGATCACCGCATCCAGCGGCAACGAACTGACCCAGCGATCAATGACCCCATACAGTTCATCGCGACGGCTATCGCGGCCATCGTTGCTGGCAAGCGCTGGATCGTTGGCCAGGTCGTCGCGGCCAATGGTCTGCATGAAGCGCTTGAAGATCGCATCGCCATTGGCGCCAATCTGCACGTGCTTGCCGTCGGCGCTGGTGTGGATGGAGGAGGGCGTGATGCCGGGCATGATGTTGCCGGTGCGCTCGCGGATAAACCCGAATACATCGAATTCCGGGACCATGCTTTCCATCATGGCGAAGATCGCTTCGTACAACGCCACGTCCACCACTTGCCCCTGACCACCGTTGACCTCACGGTGACGCAAGGCCATCAGCGCGCCGATCACGCCCCAGAGCGCGGCAATCGAATCACCGATGGAGATTCCGGTACGCACCGGCGGTCGATCTTCGAACCCGGTGATATAACGCAAGCCGCCCATGGACTCGCCCACTGCGCCGAAGCCCGGTTGATCCTTCATCGGCCCGGTTTGGCCAAAGCCGGACAGACGGACCATCACCAGTTTTGGGTTCAGCGCATGCAGCACCTCCCAGCCGAGGCCGAGTTTTTCCAGCACGCCGGGGCGGAAGTTTTCGATCAGGATGTCGGCTTCGCCGAGCAACTGCTTGAGGATTGCCAGGCCGTCGGGGTGCTTGAGGTTTAGCGTCAGGGACTTCTTGTTGCGCGCCTGGACGAACCACCACAGCGAAGTGCCCTCGTAGAGTTTGCGCCACTTGCGCAACGGGTCGCCGCCGTCCGGAGATTCGATCTTGATCACTTCGGCGCCGAACTCGGCACAAATACGCGAGGCGAAAGGGCCGGCGATCAAAGTGCCGAGTTCGATGATTTTCAGGCCGGCAAGGGGTTTGGCGGTGAGCGGCATGGTCAATCCTGTAGGACAAAGGCTGAGCGAGTAGATCGTTTTATCATAGGCCGGAGCTCATCGCCCACGCTTGATGGCCGTCATGATTCGTTGATTGACCCCGGCATCGGTTAGACTTGCCGCCTTTCCTCGTATCAAGAAGCCCGTTCATGGCCCAGCCGTCCACGACCTACAAGTTTGAACTGAACCTTACCGACCTCGACCGCAGCGTGTACGAGAGCGTCAAGCAAACCATCGCCCGCCACCCTTCGGAAACCGAAGAGCGCATGACTGTGCGGCTGTTGGCCTACGCCCTCTGGTACAACGAGCAGCTGTCTTTTGGTCGTGGTCTGTCGGAAGTGGACGAGCCGGCCCTGTGGGAAAAGAGCCTGGATGACCGCGTTCTGCACTGGATCGAAGTCGGCCAGCCAGATGCCGATCGCCTGACCTGGTGCTCGCGTCGTACCGAACGCACCAGCCTGTTGGCTTACGGCAGCCTGCGCGTTTGGGAAGGCAAAGTGGTGCCAGCAGTCAAAAACCTGAAAAACGTCAACATTGCCGCGGTGCCTCAGGAAGTTCTGGAAACCCTGGCCAAGGACATGCCCCGCGTTATCAAGTGGGACGTGATGATCAGCGAAGGGACGATCTTCGTCACCGACGACCGTGGTCAACACGAAGTCCAGCTGCAATGGTTGGCCGGCGAGCGCGGCTGATTTTTCGCTGCAGGATCGCATCATCCGGTTTTATCCTACGTATTCAAGAGAAGCACCTGTCACCTCATGCGCATCGAACCTCGCCTATTGCCTGACACCCTGCCATTCCTCGGTGATATTCCACCCCTGCTAACCCGTTTATACGCGGCGCGGGGCGTGCAGTCTGAGGCGGAACTGGACAAGAGCCTGGCGCGCTTGATCCCGTATCAACAGCTCAAGGGTATCGAGGCGGCGGTGGACTTGCTGGTGGTGGCACTGGAGCAGCGTCAGCGGATTCTGATCGTTGGCGACTTCGATGCCGATGGCGCCACTGCGAGTACCGTTGGCCTGTTGGGACTGCGTCTGCTGGGCGCGGCCCACGTCGATTATCTGGTGCCCAACCGCTTCGAGTACGGCTACGGCCTGACCCCGGAAATCGTCGCGGTGGCGTTGCAGCGCGAGCCGCAGTTGCTGATCACCGTGGACAACGGCATTTCCAGCGTCGAGGGCGTGGCGGCGGCGAAACAGGCCGGGCTCAAGGTCCTGGTCACCGATCACCACTTGCCCGGTGACGAGCTGCCGTTGGCCGATGCCATCGTCAATCCGAACCAGCCCGGTTGTGAGTTCCCAAGCAAGGCGCTGGCCGGGGTCGGGGTGATTTTTTATGTGCTGATGGCGTTGCGTGCACGCTTGCGCAGCCTGGGCTGGTACGAGAGCAGGCCGCAGCCGAACATCGGCGAATTGCTGGATCTGGTGGCGCTGGGCAGCGTCGCCGACGTGGTGCCACTGGATGCCAACAACCGGATCCTGGTGCATCAGGGCCTGGAGCGGATTCGCGCCGGCCGGGCTCGGCCGGGCATCAAGGCGATTCTCGAAGTGGCCAAGCGTGATCACTCGCGTATCACCTCGACCGATCTGGGGTTCATCCTCGGCCCGCGCCTGAACGCGGCGGGGCGTCTGGACGACATGAGCCTGGGCATCGAGTGCCTGCTGACCGAAGACGTGGCACTGGCCCGTGAAATGGCCGCGCAACTCGATGGGATGAATCAGGACCGCAAATCCATCGAGCAGGGCATGCAGCGCGAAGCGTTGGCCCAGCTCAAGGACTTGCCGCTGGAGTCGATGCCGTTCGGCTTGTGCCTGTTCGATGCCGAGTGGCACCAGGGTGTCATCGGAATCCTTGCTTCGCGTATGAAAGAGCGCTATTTCCGTCCGACTATTGCCTTTGCCGATGCAGGCGACGGCATGCTCAAGGGCTCGGGACGTTCCGTGCAGGGCTTTCACATTCGTGACGCCTTGAGTGTGGTGGCGGCGCAACATCCGACGCTGATCAGCAAGTACGGTGGTCACGCCATGGCGGCGGGCCTGACGTTACCGGAAGCGAACTTTCCATTGTTCGCCGAAGCTTTCGACGCTGAAGTTCGCCGGCAAATGCGTGAAGAGGACCTGACCGGGCGTTTGCTGTCGGATGGCACCCTGGCAGTCGAAGAGTTTCACCTGGAACTGGCCCGCGCCTTGCGCCATGCCGGTCCTTGGGGCCAACACTTCCCGGAGCCGCTGTTTCACGGGGTGTTCCAGTTGGTCGAGCAGCGAGTGGTCGGTGAACGCCACCTCAAGGTAGTGCTGAAAAGCGAATGTGGTTCGGTGAAGCTCGACGGTATTGCGTTTGGCATCGACCGCGACGTCTGGCCGAACCCGACCATTCGCTGGGTCGAACTGGCCTACAAGCTCGACGTCAACGAGTTCCGTGGCCAGGAAACCGTCCAGCTAATGATTGCCCACATCGAACCGCGCTGAGCCCGGTTCCAGCAGAAATTTCAATGGGGCCTTTGTGGCGAGGGAGCTTGCTCCCGCTGGGGCGCGGAGCGGCCCTAAATGCATTTTGTCTGACGCATGTCGGTGAATGGTTTTACGACTGCTGCGCCCGAACGCGGACCGGCCGACGGGAGCAAGCTCCCTCGCCACAGGTTCCGTGCTGGCTTCTACTAATTGGAGCGTTTCGTTTCTGAACCCTCCCTCATCCCCCGATGTCGACTAGGCTCTAATCACTGCTTGATTGGCCTTGTGACGTTTTGTCCATTTTTTACCCGCGGGGGCGGGTGCCGCATCCTTTCCTGTCACTCGTCGACTATTCAAACAGAACCCTGGAGCCTGCCCACTGATTTGAGAGGTGCCCCATGAGTCTGCTGCTTGAACCGTATACCCTTCGCCAATTGACCCTGCTCAACCGCATCGCGGTGTCGCCGATGTGCCAATACTCCAGCGTCGATGGACTGGCCAATGACTGGCACCTGGTCCACCTCGGTAGCCGTGCCGTGGGTGGGGCCGGCCTGATATTTACCGAAGCCACGGCAGTCACCGCCGAGGGTCGGATCACCGCTCAGGACCTGGGCCTGTGGAACGATGAACAGATCGAACCACTGCAACGCATCACCCGCTTTATCACCGCCCAAGGCGCCGTTGCCGGTATTCAACTGGCCCACGCCGGACGCAAGGCCAGCACCCACCGGCCGTGGCTGGGCAAACATGGCAGTGTCAAACCGGCGGATGGCGGCTGGACCCCGGTCGGCCCCTCGCCGATTGCCTTCGACCCTCAACACACGCCCCCCACACCACTGACCGAGGCGCAGATCGCCGAGGTGATTCAGGCGTTCGTCGAGTCGGCCAAGCGTGCACTGACCGCAGGCTTCAAAGTGGTTGAAGTGCACGCGGCTCATGGCTATCTGCTGCATCAATTTCTGTCGCCGTTGAGCAATCAGCGCCGTGATCAGTACGGCGGGTCTTTCGAAAACCGCATTCGTCTGGTGCTGGAAGTGACCGAGGCGGTACGCGCGGTCTGGCCTGAAGAGTTGCCCTTGTTCGTTCGGGTATCGGCCACCGATTGGGTCGAAGATGGCTGGAACCCGGATGAAACCGTAGAGTTGGCGCGGCGCTTGAAAGCGTTGGGGGTCGATCTGATCGACGTGTCATCAGGCGGCACTGCGGCGAATGCGGAGATCCCGACCGGGCCGGGTTATCAGACGCGGTTTGCCGAGCGTGTGCGCAAGGAGTCAGGGATTGCCACCGGCACCGTCGGATTGATTACCGAACCTGCGCAAGCCGAACACATTCTGCGCACCTGTCAGGCCGACATCATCCTGCTGGCTCGCGAACTGTTGCGCGATCCCTATTGGCCACTGCACGCCGACGATGACCTGGGCGGACGCAAGGCCATCTGGCCGGCGCAGTATCAACGGGCGACGAGCCGCGATCAGCCGATTCATGAGTCGGATTTGCGGGACTGAGTGAAGCTGCAAAAACCAAAAGCCCCGGTTGTTTGGCCGGGGCTTGCTTGTCTGGCGGAAATTTTTATCGGCTTTACTGGCCTCATCGCGAGCAAGCTCAGCTCCTACGGGGGAGCGGGGTCGACGAGGTAGATTCCGTAGGAGCAAGGCTTGCCCGCGATGGGGCCCGTCCAGACGCCACTTATCTTATGACGCCGCCCAATCCGGGTACTTGCGCTTGTCCGGTGCTGGCGGGAAATACTGGTACAGCCAGGTTTCGCTCAACGTCCGGTCATGGGTGCGGATGAACAAGCGCAGTTCCACCGGCGCCACGCTGTCATCGGTCGGGACCCAGTCAAAGGTGATTCGATAGCCTTTGATGTCATCCAGCGCCAGCACATTGAAATCCTTGACCTGACCGCTCGACGCCGTGACCACCGGTTCGATGCCGGTGCCTTCAGGCAAGCGATCCAGTCCGCCGCCGGTGAAGTCGACCGCAAAACGCCGCGCCCAGACTTTCGGATAGTGCTCGCCGGGGGCCCAGCCTTCGACGAAACCGCCCATGCCCGAACGCGTGGCATTGACCCGTGCCAACGGCGTGCCCACCGGCGGCAGGGCGCTCCAGTAGAGCTTGTAGCCGTAGCTCAGCGAGTCGCCTGCGGCCACCGGTTTTTTCGGGGTCCAGAAGGCCACGATGTTGTCCAGGGTTTCGCCTGTGGTCGGGATTTCCAACAGGTCGACAGAGCCTTCGCCCCAGGCGGTGGTCGGCTCGACCCACAGGCTCGGGCGCTTGCTGTACCAATCGACGGTGTCCTGATAGCTGTCGAACTCATGGTCGGTCTGCACCAGTCCAAAGCCTTTCGGGTCCGTGTCGGCGAAGGCGTTGAATTGCAGGGTCGCCGGGTTATTCAGCGGGCGGCAGATCCATTCGCCATTACCACGCCACATCGCCAGCCGATCCGAGTCGTGGATCTGCGGGTGAAGGGTGTCGCACATGCGCCGCTCGTGAGTGCCGCAACTGAACATGCTGGTCATCGGCGCGATACCGAGTTGCTCAATGGCCGTGCGCGCGTTGACGTGTGCATCAATGGCCATCACCACCTGATTGGCCTGGCAGTCGATGTCAAAGCGGTAGGCACCGGTGGCACTCGGTGAGTCGAGCAGGGCATAGACCACGAAACGGGTGCTGTCCTTGTCCGGGGTTTCGAACCAGAACTTGGTGAAGTCCGGAAATTCTTCGCGCTTCTTCGCGTAGGTGTCGATCGCCAGGCCACGGGCCGACAAACCGTACTGGCCGGTGTTATCCACCGCACGGAAGTAGCTGGCGCCGAGGAACGACACCACGTCATGTTTATCCAGCTCCGGGGCCTTGAACAGCTTGAACCCGGCAAAGCCCAGGTCGCCCTTGAGCTGCGCGGTATCGACGCCGCTGTTCTGGTAATTGAACAGGGACGGGTGGAAATGCACCTCCCGCGCTTGACGGGTCTTGGGGTCGACGCTGTACATGCGCACCGGTTGCTTGAAGCCCATGCCGACGTGGAAGAACTGCACGTCGAGTTGCCCGTTCAAGTCATTCCACAGCGAATGTCTGGCGTCGTACTGAATCGCGTTGAACTGCTGCGGCGTCATGTTCGCCAGCGTCGGCGGCAACACCTGCTTGGTGTCGGCATAACCACTGCTGGCCAGTTGCTTGGCTTGTGCCTGCAACGCCTCGAAGTCGAAGGTCTGGGCCTCGCCGTCGGCCGTCCCGGCCCAGGCCCGTGCGGCCAGCAATCCAGTGGCCGAAAGGCCGGTGTAGGCAGCGATGGCCATGGAGGCTTTGAGCAAATTCCTGCGGTGCATAGGACAACCTGTGGTGGACGATCCCGCGGCGTTCCTGGCTGCGATACGGATCAAAATGTGTGGTTCGGACAAGCCTTCGGCCAAACGCGTCGGATTCTAAACAGATGCCCAATAAGATAAAGCGTTCGAAATAACTCGAAAATGATTAGTGTGCGTTTCCTGGAAAATTCCCACAGGCCGTGCCAGGGCTGCGTGTTACTTGCAACGCCAGACGTGCAATTGTATGAGCTGGCCCTCCGAGGATATTCAGCTGTCGTTCAAACCGACTTGGTGTTTCAAATAAGCGTTTTCATTTATTTGACTAATTACTCTAAAAACAGCTCGCAAACGTTTTTTTGTCCCTATTCTTAGGCTCATGACCGGCCTTTGCCCTTGAGGCCGGTGAACGTTCAGCAGCTGTCTGGCAGGTGCCGGTCGCTGCTGAAGAAGGAGCAGGGCGATGAGGTATCTGAAGTTTCAGTTCACGTGCAGAGGGATATCGTCCATGGAAAAAGCGCAAAGCTTCATCGGGTTTTTAGGGATTTTCTCAGGCTTGAGCCTCTCGCGAAGGTCTCGCCGGCTGAATTCAGAGGAGGCGAAACTCGTCGAGCAGTATCGAGCGTTATCGGAGAATGACCGGATTGCAATGCGCTATCTGGCGGATGCGATGCACCGTGTTTCGCGGTTTTGAGGCGGGTTGACGGCACCTCCCATATCCGCTTATGGGGGGGCTGTTTGTCTTGTGCACCAGCTCCGATTGCATTGAGTGTCACCACTCCTGATTACGCTCGGTTCGTTCATGCAATATTCGCAGGATCTGCACTTGGCCGAGTACCAGGCGATAAGGTGCAACAAATGGAAGCTGATTCAGAACAAATTCACGTATATCCGGTACCAGTGAAGGACGCCCGGAGCCGGGGAACAGTTCAAGTTGGCCAAAGGTGTTGAGGATGCTTGTCACCACATCGTTGGTAGCGGATGTGCCAATCAGCCCGCAATAGTGTTCATGAATGGCGTCCAGGTCACTCTCAGCTTTCTCGGTCAGTGCGACTCTCGGCACGATTTGCCCACTTAGCCTTCACGGCGTCCAGATCGGTCAGTTTTCCAGCATCGGCATCGGCAATACCTTCGCTGATTGCTTGCAGGTGCCAGGATTCGGCTTCTACATAACGCACCAGTGCGCGCTTGAGGTGGTACTGACGGTCACGATCGGTCGCTGCTGCAAGCTGATCCAGTTGCTGGGCAAGATTCTCTTCGACTCGAAAGGACAAAACGGGCGAGGCCATCGCGGCTCTCCTGTGAAGGTGTATACATTGTAAACGACGTAAACACCCTAGGCCCTGCCAAGATTTCAGTCAATCACCGTTGTGCGCTCGGTGTCAGGAAATCTTAGCGGGGCAGGTGCTGGAGAGAGTGAGCGATGTGTTGCCGAATGCTTGCTCCCTCTAGTAGTTGTCAGTCAATACCGACTGACTTTCCAGGCATCACCCGCAGGGGCGGTGCCGTGGTCATACGGTTTACCGAGCCATATATAGAGCAGCCCCAGGCCAATCACGATGGCAGTGCTCAAGACCATGGCGTAGTTGATGTACCACGCGGCATCCGGGGTACGTGGCCAGGCCATGTTGATGATGGCGCCCACGCCATAGACCAGCGCGCCGATGTTCACCGGCAGGCCCCAGGCGCCCAGGGTGAATTTGCCGCTGGGTTTCCAGCCGCGAGCGCGGGCGTAGAGGGCGGCGAGCACGATCATCTGGAACGCCAGATAGATGCCGATGGCCGCAAAGCTGACGATGGTGGCGACGGCGTCTTGCAGGACAAAACCGAGGGCGATGATCAGCGCTGGCAGGACGCCAGACACAAACAGTGCGGCAACCGGAACCTGAGTCGTCGGTGAAATCTTTTTCAGCAGTGCACTGCCAATGACCATTTCGTCACGAGCGTAGGAATACAGCAGACGACTGGCCGCGGCTTGCAGGCTGATGACGCAGGAGATGAAGGAAATCATCACCACGCCCATCACCACTTTCGAACCGACCGGACCGAAGGCGTTATTGAGGATGGTGGTTACCGGGTCCTTGTCGGTGCCGTTGATCACCGCTTGCATGTCCGGCACCGCAAGAATCAGCGCCAGGCAGGCGAACATCGCCGCGATGCCGCCGATGTAGATGGTCATGCGCATCGCCACCGGAATCTGCTTGCTCGGGTTCGGGGTTTCTTCGGCCACGTCACCGCAGGCCTCGAAGCCGTAGTACAGAAACATCCCGGCCAGGGAGGCGGTCAGGAACGCCGGCAGGTAGGAACCGTCGACACGGATATCAAAGGTGTTGAACAGCACGCTGAGTGGCTGATGGCGTTCGAAGACCAACAGGTACACGCCGACGACCACCGCACCGACCAGTTCGCAGAGAAAGCCGAACATGGCGATGCGCGCCAGCACTTTGGTGCCGCTGAGGTTCACCAGGGTGGCGAACAGCGTCAGCACCAGGGCGATGACGATGTTGGTGTTGTTGCTCGGTTCAAAGCCCATCATCGCCGCCAGGTAAGGACCGGCACCGACCGCAACGGCCGCGATGGTGACGCACAGGGCAATGGAGTAGATCCAGCCGACCATCCACGCCCAGCGTTTGCCGACCAAACGGCGAGCCCACGGGTAGACGCCACCGGAAATCGGGAACTGCGACACCACTTCACCGAAAATCAGGCAGACCAGCAGTTGGCCGCAACCGACCAGCAAATACGCCCAGAACATCGGCGGGCCACCGGCGGCGAGGCACAAGCCGAACAGGGTATAAACCCCTACGACAGGGGAGAGGTAGGTGAAGCCCAGGGCGAAGTTTTCCCATAGGCTCATGCTGCGATTGAAGTTCGAGGTGTAGCCCAGCTTGCGTAACTGCTCGGCATCGCTGTCGGCGGTTATTGCAGGGAGTTCAGGTAGTGCAGTCATGGCGTTGATGCTCCGGAAAATCGGCAGATTTCGGATGTCCGATACCGTGGCTGGGCCATGATGGCTCAACCCGGATCGGTGGTTATTGTTGTGGTCTGAATTACCGTGAAGCGTTTTTCTGTAGCAGCTGCCGAAGGCTGCGTTCGGCCGCGAAGCGGTCGTATGTTGAACACCCCGATCGTTCAGGAGGATCACTGTGGACCTTTTTGCGACCGCTGCGCGCTCGAACGCAGCCTTCGGCAGCTGCTACAAGGTCTGCGTTAGTGCTTGAACATCACATGTCGCACGGTGGTGTAGTCCTCCAGTCCGTACATGGACATGTCCTTGCCATAGCCGGACAGTTTCTGACCGCCGTGGGGCATTTCGCTGACCAGCATGAAGTGCGTATTCACCCAGGTGCAGCCGTACTGCAAACGGGCGGCGAGGCGGTGAGCGCGGCCGACATCGGACGTCCAGACCGACGACGCCAGGCCGTAGTCCGAATCGTTGGCCCACGCCAGCACTTGTGTTTCATCGGCGAATGAGGTCACCGACACCACCGGCCCGAACACCTCGCGGCGGACGATCTCGTCGTCCTGCCGGGCGTCGGCCAACACCGTTGGTTCGAAGAAGAAACCGTTGCCTTCCACTGCTTTGCCGCCAGTGATCAGGCGGATGTGCGGTTGCGCGATGGCGCGCTCGACGAAACCGGCTACACGGTCTCGATGTTGGGCGGTAATCAGCGGGCCCAACTCGGTGGACGGGTCATCCTGCAGGCCGTACTTGATGCTGCTGACGGCTGCGCCAAGCTTCTCGACGAATTTTTCGTAGATGCCGGCCTGGGCGTAGATGCGGCAAGCGGCGGTGCAATCCTGGCCCGCATTGTAGAAACCAAAGGTGCGAATACCTTCAACGGCGGCGTCGATGTCGGCGTCGTCGAAGATGATCACCGGGGCTTTACCGCCCAGTTCCATGTGCATGCGTTTGACGCTGTCGGCGGTGCTGGAAATGATGTTCGAACCGGTGGCGATGGAGCCGGTCAGCGAGACCATGCGAACTTTCGGGTGGGTGACCAACGGGCTACCGACTGTAGGCCCACGACCGAAGACCAGGTTGAGTACGCCCGCCGGGAAAATCTCCGACGCTAGTTCTGCCAGACGCAGCGCAGTCAGCGGGGTTTGCTCCGACGGCTTGAGCACCACGGTATTACCGGCTGCCAGCGCCGGGGCGATTTTCCAGGCGACCATCATCAGCGGATAGTTCCACGGTGCGATGGAGGCGATCACGCCGACCGGGTCGCGGCGGATCATCGAGGTGTGGCCCGGCAGGTATTCACCACCGGCCGAACCGCTCATGCAGCGACTGGCGCCGGCGAAGAAACGGAATACATCGGCAATCGCCGGGATCTCGTCGTTCAACGCGGCGCTGTAGGGCTTGCCGCAGTTGTCCGATTCCAGCTTGGCCAGTTCCTCGCCGTGGGCCTGGATGACGTCGGCGAGTTTGAGCAACAGCAGCGAGCGGTCTTTTGGTGGAGTCTGCGACCAGCCTTCGAAGGCGGCATCGGCAGCCCGCACCGCGGCATCGACCTGGGCTTCGCTGGCTTCGTTGATTTCTACCAGTACCCGACCCAGCGCCGGGTTGAATACCGCTTGGGCGGGGCCTTCGCCGGTGACAAGCTGGCCGTTGATCAAGAGTTTGGTTTGCATAGCGATGTCCTCATCGAAGCAGTTCTTGTTTTCTTGCTGGAACCGGTCCTTGTGGGAGCGAGCCTGCTCGCGATAGCGGTTTTACAGTCGACATCTCTGTTGAATGTCAGTCAGTCATCGCGAGCAGGCTCGCTCCCACAAAAAAACCAGGTTCCACAGTGAGTAGTCGTTGTCAGTTATTTACCGCCGCTGCCCGCGACGCTTTCGCCGCCGCGAGTCAGGTAATAGGCGCCAAGGATCGGCAGCATGGTCACGAGCATCACCAGCATCGCCACCACGTTGGTCACCGGTACGTCGCGTGGGCGGCTGAGCTGGTTGAGCAGCCACAACGGCAAGGTGCGTTCGTGGCCAGCGGTGAACGTGGTAACGATGATTTCGTCGAACGACAGCGCGAACGCCAACATGCCACCAGCCAGTAATGCCGAGCCAAGGTTCGGCAGGACGATGTAGCGGAAGGTCTGCCAACCGTCGGCGCCGAGATCCATCGACGCTTCGATCAAGCTGTACGAGGTACGGCGCAGGCGGGCGATGACGTTGTTGTAGACGATCACCACGCAGAAGGTTGCGTGGCCGACGATGATGGTGAACATCCCCGGCTCGATGCCCAGCGTCTTGAACGTCGCCAGCAGCGCAATACCGGTGATGATCCCCGGCAACGCAATCGGCAGGATCAGCATCAGCGAGATGCCCTGCTTGCCGAAGAACTCCCGGCGGTACAACGCCGCCGACGCGAGGGTGCCGAGGACCATCGCAATCAACGTCGCAATCGCAGCGATTTGCGCCGAAAGCTTGATCGCGCCCAGCACATCGGGCCGCGCGAACGCCACGCTGAACCACTTCAGGGTGAAGCCCTGGGGCGGAAAGCTGAATGCCGCGTCTTCAGTGTTGAAGGCGTACAGGAAGATGATCAGGATCGGGAAGTGCAGGAACACCAACCCGCCCCAGGCAGCAATGCGCAGGCCGAGAGAGGCTTGCTCTCCCCGAATCCCGGGCTCACGTTTTTTGGCATCAGAGCGCATCGAAGGCCCCCAGACGTTTGACGATGGACAGGTAGATGGCGATCAGTACGATCGGCACCAAGGTGAAGGCCGCGGCCATTGGCATGTTGCCGATGGCGCCTTGCTGGGCGTAGACCATGCTGCCGACGAAGTAGCCCGGCGGTCCGATCAGCTGCGGCACGATGAAGTCACCGAGGGTCAGCGAAAAGGTGAAGATCGAACCAGCCGCGATACCCGGAATCGACAGTGGCAGAATCACCTGCATGAAGGTCTGGTGCGGCTTGGCGCCTAGGTCGGCGGAGGCTTGCAGCAGCGATGGCGGCAGGCGTTCCAGCGACGCCTGGATCGGCAGGATCATGAACGGCAGCCAGATGTAGACGAACACCATGAACCGGCCCAGATGGGAGGTCGACAGGGTGCTGCCGCCCACGCCGGGAATCCCCAGCACGAACTGCAACACCGGCTCCAGCCCCAGGTGCTGAACGAACCACTGCGCCACGCCACCCTTGGCCAGCAGCAGGGTCCAGGCGTACGCCTTGACGATGTAACTGGCCCACATCGGCATCATCACCGCGATGTAGAAAAATGCTTTGGTGTTGCCGATGGTGTAACGCGCCATGTAGTAGGCAATCGGAAACGCGACGATGGCGCTGGCAATCGAGACCACGATCGCCATGCTCAGGGTGCGCAGGATGATGTCGAAGTTCGAGGGGGTGAACAGCGCTGCGAAGTTCGCCAGGGTCAGCTCGGGCGTGACCGTCATGGTGAAGTCGTCGAAGGTGTAGAAACCCTGCCACAGCAGCGTCAGCAGCGAGCCCAGATAGATCGCGCCGAACCAGATCAGCGGCGGCACCAGCAGCATTGCGAGGTACAGGTTGGGCCGGCGATACAGCAGGTTGGAAAACCTGTGCAGCGGCGAGCTGCCGACCGGGGTTTGGGTCAAGGTCGCACTGTTCATTTCAGACCCCGCTCGCAACGGCGTCGTGCAACGGGACCATGGCCTCGCGGGCCCAGCGAGCACTGATGCGTTGCCCGGTTTGATGTTGGACACTGACGTCCAGCCACTGGTTGTTGGCGTGGCTGATGCTCAGGGTCTGACCGTTTTCAAGCTTCATCTCGTAACGCGTGGCGCTGCCCTGGTACTGGATGTCGTGCAGCAGGCCGCTGACTTCGATCTCATGGCTGGCCTTTGGGCCTTCGGCAAAACGCACGTGTTCCGGACGGATCGAGAACGGCTGCGGATGGCCGCTCAACTGTCGGGCCAGCTCGCCGCGAATCACGTTGGAGGTGCCGACGAATTCAGCGACGAAGGTGGTGTTTGGTTTCATGTACAGGTTGCGCGGTGTGTCGACCTGCTCGATGCGGCCCTTGTTGAACACTGCCACGCGGTCGGACATCGACAGCGCTTCGGTCTGGTCGTGGGTGACGAAGATGAAGGTGATGCCGAGTTGGCGCTGGAGCTTCTTCAATTCCCCCTGCATTTGTTCGCGCAGTTTCAGATCGAGTGCGCCCAACGGTTCATCGAGCAGCAGCACTCGCGGGCGATTGACCAGCGCTCGGGCCAGGGCCACGCGCTGGCGCTGGCCTCCGGAAAGTTGCACCGGTTTACGCTCGCCGTAACCGCCGAGGGCGACCATGTCGAGGGCTTCTTCGGCGCGCTTGAGACGCTCGGCCTTGCCGACGCCTTTGACTTTCAAACCGTAAGCAACGTTGTCGCGAACGTTCATATGCGGGAACAGCGCGTAATCCTGAAACACGGTGTTCACGTCACGTTGATAGGGCGGCAAACCGGCAGCTTCAGCGCCGTGAATGCGGATCGAGCCGGCGCTTGGTTGTTCGAAACCGGCGATCAGCCGCAAGCAGGTGGTTTTGCCCGAGCCGGAAGGGCCGAGCATGGAAAAGAACTCGCCGTCCTGGATTTCGATGGAAACCCGGTCGACGGCTTTCACTTCGCCGAACTGACGGGAGACGTTGGTGAACTGGACTGCAAGCGTCATGGTGCGGTGCTCCAAAAAGGCCAAAGCCGTCGCAGCGGCCCTGCCTGGACTTCTGAAAAAGCTGAGTCGTGATCGATGTGCTAGTGAGCTTTTGTGGCGAGGGAGCTTGCTCCCGCTCGAGCGCGAAGCGGTCGCAATTTCGCCAACGCGTTCTAACTGACAGATCGCAGTCGCAGGTTTTACGACTGCTGCGCAGCCGAGCGGGAGCAAGCTCCCTCGCCACAGGGGATCGGTGTGTTATCTACCGCCCATGATCGCGATGTAGTCCTGGGTCCAGCGGCTATACGGTACGAACTTGCCACCTTCAGCCTGTGGGGTTTTCCAGAAGGCGATCTTGTCGAACTGGTCGAAACCGTTGTTTTTGCAGCCTTCGGCGCCCAGCAATTCGCTTCCCGTGCAAGCCGCCGGCACGGCTGGTAGCGAGCCGAACCACGCGGCTACGTCACCCTGGACTTTGGGTTGCAGCGACCAGTCCATCCACTTGTAGGCGCAGTTCGGGTGCTTGGCATCGGCGTGCAACATGGTGGTATCGGCCCACCCGGTAACGCCTTCTTTCGGAATGGTCGAGGCTACGGGCTGCTTATCGGCTTGCAGGCCGTTGACCATGTAACCCCAGGTGCTGGAGGCCGCGACGCCTTCGTTCTTGAAATCGCTCATCTGCACGGTCGCGTCATGCCAGTAGCGGTGCACCAGCGGTTGCTGGGCGCGCAGCAGGTCGAGCACAGCCTTGTACTGGGTTTCGGTCAGTTCGTAAGGGTTCTTGATACCCAGTTCCGGCTTGGTCGATTTCAGGTACAGCGCGGCGTCGGCGATGTAGATCGGGCCGTCATAAGCTTGCACCCGACCCTTGTTGGCCTTTCCGTCCGGCAGGTTTTGCGGATCGAACACCACGCTCCAGCTTGTAGGCGCGGTCTTGAACACGTTGGTGTTGTACATCAGCACGTTCGGGCCCCATTGATAAGGCGTGCCGTAAACCTGTTGGTTGACCACGTACCAAGGCCCGTCCTTGAGGCGCGGGTCGATGTTTTTCCAGTTCGGGATCAATGCCGTATTGATCGGTTGCACACGTTTGCCGCCGATCAAGCGCAACGAAGCATCGCCGGACGCGGTCACCAGGTCGTAACCGCCCTTGGCCATCAGGCTGACCATTTCATCAGAGGTGGCGGCGGTTTTGACGCTGACCTTGCAACCGGTTTCCTTCTCGAAACCGCTGACCCAATCGTAGGCCTTATCGCTCTCGCCACGTTCGATGTAGCCCGGCCAGGCGACGATATCCAGTTGGCCTTCGCCCGCGCCAACGGCTTTCAGCGGTTCGGCGGCCTGAATACTGGCACTGGCCAGCAGTAAGGGGGTGATTGCACTGAACAGTGCGGTCTTGTGCACGAACATGGGGTTTCCCTCTTCTTTAATTATCGTCGGGGCAGTGTTTGAACGTGGCAGAGCTGGCCTTTTCGGCTCGTTGTTAGCGTAGTGCGGTTATTTCAGATCGCTGCCGTGACGCGCCATGATGTGCCGCACCACGCTGTAGTCCTGGAGCGAGTCGCTGGATAAGTCTTTGCCGTAACCCGAGCGCTTCAAGCCGCCGTGGGGCATTTCGCTGACCAGCATGAAATGGCTGTTGATCCAGGTGCAGCCGTACTGCAACCGCGCTGCCACCTGCATCGCCTTGTCCAGGTTCTGGGTCCAGACCGATGACGCCAGGCCATATTCCGAGTCGTTGGCCCAGTCCACTGCCTGTTCCAATTCATCGAAGCGGGTCACGGTGACCACCGGCCCGAACACTTCGCGCTGGACGATTTCATCACTCTGTTTGCAGCCGGCCAGCAGAGTCGGCTGGTAGTAGAAACCGGCGCCGGAATGCACTGCCGCGCCGGTCACCCGCTCGATGTGCGGCTGGCCGAGGGCGCGTTCGACAAAACTGGCCACACGGTCGCGCTGGCGAGTGCTGATCAGCGGGCCGAGCTCGTTGTCGGCGTCACGTTTACCGGCGAAGCGCAGGCTGCTGACCGCAGCGCCGAGTTCGGCCACCAATTTGTCGTGAATCCCGGCCTGTGCATAAATCCGGCAGGCGGCGGTGCAGTCTTGCCCGGCGTTGTAGTAGCCATAAGTGCGCACGCCTTCGATCACCGCTTGAATATCCGCGTCGTTGCAGACGATCACCGGGGCTTTGCCACCGAGTTCGAGGTGTGTACGTTTCAGGGTTTTGGCGGCGGCCTGGAGGATTTTCTGTCCGGTGACAATGTCGCCGGTCAGCGAGACCATGCGCACTTTCGGGTGGCTGACCAAATGGCTACCGACACCTTCACCGCCGCCGCAAATAATGTTGATCACCCCGCGCGGGAGAATCTCGGCCAGCGCCGGTGCGAGGGCGAGGATCGACAGCGGCGTGTGTTCGGACGGCTTGAACACCAGCGTGTTGCCGGCGGCCAGGGCCGGGGCGATTTTCCACGCGGCCATCATGATCGGGTAGTTCCACGGCGCGATGGACGCTACGACACCTATCGGATCGCGGCGCACCATGCTGGTGTAACCCGGCAAATATTCACCGCTGAGCTGTCCGGTCTGGCAGCGCACGGCGCCGGCAAAGAAGCGAAACACGTCGACCGTCGCGCTCAAATCGTCCTGACGGGCCAGGTGCAATGGCTTGCCGCAGTTCAGCGATTCGAGACGGGCGAGGAGGTCGGCGTGTTTTTCCACCGCGTTGGCGATGTCCAGCAGGATGTTCGAGCGCTGTTGCGGGGTGGTGCGCGACCAACCGGCGAAGGCGCGGTGGGCGGCGAGGATGGCGGCTTCGACTTGTTCGGTGCTGGCTTCGGCGATGTGCGTCAGCACTTCACCGGTGGCCGGGTTGAGGATCGGCTCGACAAAGCCCTGGCCTGCGATTAATTCACCATCGATCAGCAATGCCGTGAACAACGGGGTTTGTGCGCCAGCCATTTTTCGGGTTCTCTTTTCTTGTGTGGCCATGGTGCTCCCTGTGACTGGAGGCCCGACCGTCTTATTTAGATGCACAGAGACTAGTGGTCGGGCTTGTGGGCGACAAATACTAAATACTGAATGCAGCGTTCGATTAAATAGATGACTTGCGCCCGCCGTGAGGCTGCTCGCGGGCGACGGTCAGGAACGGATCGACCAACGCCGGGCGGGCGGTGCCACGACGCCAGGCCAGGCCGACGTCGAGGGTCTGGCTGAGGTCGGCGATCGCTCGCGCTTCGATGATGTCGCCTTCCAGCGACCAGGGGCGGTAGGTCATGTCGGGTTGAATCGACACGCCAAGGCCGGCCGCCACCAGGCTTCGAACGGCCTCGGTGGAGGCCGTGCGCAAGGTGATGCGCGGTTGCAAAGAGGCTGCCGACCACATGCGCTGGGCGTTGCGGTCCATTTCATCGACGTTCAATTGAATCAACGGCTCACGGGCGACATCGGCGAGGTTGATGCTGTCGTGCTCCAGCAACGGGTGCTGGGCCGGCAGCCACAGGCGGTGCGGTGAATGCGTGAGTACCTCGGTTTGCAGCGCATGGCGATCCTCAAGGTTGGAGAGGATCAGCACCCCGACATCGATTTCGCCGCTGACCAGCAAATGCTCGATGTAGGGCCGCTCGTCTTCCGTTACGCGAATGTCGACGTTGGGGTAGGCGCGTTGAAAACGGGTGAGCAAATCGGCGAGGTAGTAACCAGCGACCAGGCTGGTTACGCCGATGGTCAACTGGCCGGCGACCTGATCGGTACTTTGCTGAAGGCTGCGTTTGGCGTTGTCGACCGTGGCCAGGATCAAGTGCGCCTGACGCAGGAACTGATGGCCCTGGTGGGTGAGGGTCATGCCCTTGGCGTGGCGATTGAACAGGCTGACGCCAATTTCTTGCTCAAGCTGCTGGATCGCCAGGGTCAAGGTGGACTGGGAAATGTACACCGCTTGTGCGGCAGACGAGATCGAGCCGGTCTCGGCCACGGCGATGAAGTGACGGATCTGACGCAAGGTCATCATGGGGAATTACCCGGTGGGCGGTTTTTATAGATTTGCCAGAGTGTATATCTTTTTAATCGATGCCCAGGCAGGGGCTTGGTTGGGGATAGGGGATAGGGGGAGGGGAGAGCCCCGTTACTGGCTGCATCCATGCAGCCAGTTCCGAAGGGTCGATGTTACGCATTGTTCAATGCGGCTCCCGATCAAGTCGCAGTGAGTCAGGCGCGGATATCTCGATCATATCCACAACGTGTTTGTTATCGAATTCAAACCCGGTGCCTGAAGGCCCTATATTGCTTCGATACTATTTCAGCGTTACATCAATCATCGGGGGAATGTAACCATAGTCATATTCGGCCACCACGAAAGTCTGCTGCCCTTTCACCTTGATGCCCACTGTCGGCGCTTCAGTGCCGCCGACCCGGTACTGCATTCCGGTGTCGCTTTCCTTTGTGGGTACGGTGTCGATGAACGAAGTCACCAGGCCATTAGGCATCACGTAATGTGAATAGGTTTGAAATGGCTGGGAAGAGGGGTTGCCCAGCACCAGACCGGAACCGTTCAGTGGCACGTAAGGGCCGAAGAGCGAATCCGCGACGAAACCGTACACCCCGTCCGGACCGGTCACACCGTCGGCATAAGTGAATTTATGGCTGATGGTGAACAAATAGTATTTGCCGTCCTGAAACAGGAAGTGTGGACGTTCGGTCTGGTCATTGACGCCTACTGCAGTCAGCAGTGGCGGCAACATTTCCCAGTCGTCGCCATCTTCGTCATTTGCTACGGCGATACCGACACAGGCGGTTTGGAAGCGCGAGTTACCGACATCTTCATAGCCCGGCGGTACGTCGCCGATTTCAGCTTCGCCGACCTTGTGCGAACCACGCTCACCGGCCACGTTGCCCTCAAACAGCATGTACAACTTGCCGTCTTTCGGATCGCGGAACGGCCATGGATCACGGAAGCCCCAGTACGGATTCTGCGTTTCGGTCTGATAGATCTCGCCGTCAGCCTCGAACAGCGACGTAACCTTTTTGAAGCCCACCATCTCGACGCCATGCTCGGTAGTGACCACGCGGCCACGCACCTTGACGATCGTGGCGCCCGGCGTGACGGCGGTGTAATACAAATCCACGTCGCCCTGGTCGTTCAGCAGAATCGGGGAGCCAGCCCATTCACGCGTGGTTGGAGACACACCTTGCGCCATCACGCGACCACCAAACTGCCAGTCTTTACCGGTGCGGGAAAACCAGTAGTACATCTTTGCCCGACCATGACGATCGTTCCAGTCTCGGATGATGTCGTAATTACCGTTCTCGTCGATGTACTCCGGATCATTCGGGTGACGATCTGCCGTCAAGGTGAAAATGACCGACCAGCCGTCGACAGAAGCCACGTTACCGTCGATATCGCGCAGCGGCATGGTGTCCCAGATGAACACCTCGTTGCTCAATACCGGGAAATCCGCACTGACCAGAGGCTGGGTAGTGGTCGGATCATCGGCGTGAACTTTTAGCGCGTCGGCGCGGGTCCACAAGCTGGGCTGGTGGGGAAGCTGACCAAGTTTTTCAGTGTTGCTTTTCATAGGGAGTACCTCATCCATGAATATATTTAAATGAATCTTCGTTAGTGACTGTATATCCATACAGTGATTTCACTGTAAGTCAGTGAATTTTCAAGATCAAGTAAAAATTCCATTTTTTTGAATTTATGGGTTTTTTGTTGCTAGCTGATACGTTTCATCAGGTGATTTTTTGCACAAAAAAGGCCTACCTCTCGGTAAGCCTCTGGTCGTCCGCCGTGCGGCATGATGTGGTTTTGAAGTGAAAAGATCTTTTTGGACCGTTACGCAGCCCAACGGAGGGCACGCTCCGCTCGCCACAAACCCGTGCGCAATTTCTGATCTGTTTATTCTTTCCCCAAAGCCTCGGTCGGAGGCTACGTTGCCTTGCGTCGCTGCCTACACCTGCGCCAGAATCCGCCGGCTTGTGCGTCTTGGTCGTCGCCTCTATTGTTCCCGTGTCACTGCCCATCAGTGATCGGGTTTAGTCGCCTGCCGTAGCTAAGTCGCATCAGTGCTGATCAGTCAGGTATCCCATCCCTGCACTTGATGGTGGCTGTGCGCAGGGCGCCCTCGGGCGCGCCGATTTCTTAGCTCGTCGGTCGACTAACCTGCGTATAGCCGCCACCCATTCGTTTAGTCGCGAACAGGTTGCAGCCTCACTCAAAGAGAGCTAAGCCAATGTTCAAAGCCACCCCAAATCCACCCGAAACCGACCCGGTTTCCCCCTACGCGTCCCTCGACTCAAAAGAACTCCACGCCGCCGCGCACCGTGCGCTCGATCATTACCTGGTGCTGCCGGAAACCAAGACGTTGCTAGCCGACCGCCGTCCCGGCTGCATTTTCGTCATTGCCCCCGACGTCGACAGCGAAACCCTGCTGGCCCACGCCTGCGAAACCCTCGCCTCGGTGAATGTCATGGCCAGCGATCTGGCGTTTGAGCTTGAAGGCCCCAAACGCAATACCGCGCTGGCGATTCAGCAGATGATTTCCCTGGCCGAGTTGGCGGTGAATCGGGCGCTGGATAACTTCGATCAGCCAGAGACTTAGCAGCACCACGGTGTGGCGAGGGAGCTTGCTCCCGCTGGGCTGCGTAGCAGCCCCAAAACCGGCGAATGAGATCCATCTGAAGAATTGTCATTGCCAATATTGGGAGCGCTACGCGCTCCAGCGGGAGCAAGCTCCCTCGCCACAGGTGTTTCGTTGCTACTTGAGATGCACCGCTTATAAAACGCAGCGAGCCCTCGGCTATACTCCCCTCCATTTGAACGGCCCCGAGGACTGACTGTGAAGAACTGGACGTTGCGCCAACGCATTTTGGCGAGCTTTGCGGTAATTATCGCCATCATGCTGCTGATGGTCATGGTCTCGTTCTCGAGTCTGCTGAAGATTGAATCCAGCGAGGAAACGGTCCAGTCGGATGCCGTTCCGGGGCTGTATTACAGCTCGATGATTCGTGGCGCCTGGGTCGACACTTACGTCTTGACCCAACGGATCGTTGGCCTCTCGGAACATCGCGACATGAGTGCCGCTGACCTGGAGCTGTACAAGGGCGCCGAGGCGCACCTGAAAGACGAGATGGGCAACTATCGGAAAACGATCTTCACCACCGAGGATCGGGCCGGGTTCGAAGCGTTCGAGGCTCGTTATCAAACGTACAACCAAGCGTTGGCTAAAGTCGTCGGGCTGTATCAGCAAAAACAATACGAACAGGCTCGTCTGGCGCTGGAGCAGGAGTTGACGCCCGCGTGGGTCGATGGCCGCAAGCAGTTGAATGCTGTGATTGATAGCAATCGTGATCAATCCGCTAACGCTACCGAGGCCATCCGCCAAGCAGTTACTGCGGCAAAAGCCAGCATGGGCGTGTCTTTGCTGGTGGCGGTCATCGCCGCCGGCCTCTGTGGCCTGCTGTTGATGCGCGCGATCATGGCGCCGATGAATCGCATCGTGCAGATCCTCGACATCATGCGCACCGGCGATCTCAGCAGCCGTTTGAACCTCGATCGCAAAGACGAATTCGGCGCGGTGGAAACCGGCTTCAACGACATGATGACCGAGCTGACCTCGCTGGTGTCCCAGGCGCAGCGTTCCTCGGTACAGGTCACCACCTCGGTGACCGAAATCGCCGCCACCTCCAAACAGCAGCAGGCGACCGCCACTGAAACGGCGGCCACTACCACCGAAATCGGCGCCACCTCGCGTGAAATCGCCGCCACCTCGCGGGACCTGGTGCGGACCATGACCGAAGTCTCCACCGCCGCCGATCAGGCCTCGGTGCTGGCCGGTTCCGGTCAACAGGGGCTGGCGCGGATGGAAGAGACCATGCACTCGGTGATGGGCGCGGCCGACTTGGTCAATGCCAAACTGGCGATCCTCAACGAGAAGGCCGGCAACATCAATCAGGTGGTGGTGACCATCGTCAAGGTCGCGGACCAGACCAACCTGCTGTCGCTGAACGCCGCCATCGAAGCGGAAAAGGCCGGTGAATACGGTCGCGGTTTTGCCGTGGTCGCCACCGAAGTTCGACGTCTGGCAGACCAGACCGCCGTCGCCACCTACGACATCGAGCAGATGGTTCGCGAGATCCAGTCGGCGGTGTCGGCCGGCGTCATGGGCATGGACAAATTCTCTGAAGAAGTCCGCCGTGGCATGTCCGAAGTGCAGCAGGTCGGCGAACAGCTGTCGCAAATCATCCATCAGGTTCAGGCGCTGGCGCCGCGGGTGTTGATGGTCAACGAAGGCATGCAGGCCCAGGCTACAGGGGCTGAGCAGATCAACCACGCGCTGGTGCAGTTGGGCGATGCCAGCAGCCAGACGGTCGAGTCCTTGCGTCAGGCCAGTTCCGCCATCGACGAGCTGAGCCAGGTGGCCGTGGGGCTGCGCGGCGGCGTCTCGCGATTTAAAGTCTGATGAGCGAACTCGTGGCGAAACGCGGCGCAGGCATGGCGCCCAGGCAGTCATTGTTTCTGGTGTTTCGTATCGGTGACGAGCGTTATGCATTGCAAGCCATTGAAGTGGCCGAAGTGCTGCCGCGCCTGCCGCTCAAACCGATTGCCGGGACGCCTTCATGGGTCGCGGGGGTGTTTGCCTATCGCGGCGCGGTGGTGCCGGTAATCGATGTCGGCGAGCTGGCGTTCGGTCAGCCGGCCCAGGCGCGCACCAGCACTCGATTGGTGCTGGTGCATTATCAGCCGGATGACACCACGCCCCGGCAATTGCTCGGGCTGATTCTCGAGCAGGCCACCGACACCCTGCGTTGCAACCCGGCGGACTTCCAGCCCTATGGCCTGGATAACCGTCAGGCGCCGTATTTGGGGCCGGTGCGTGAAGACGCCCAAGGCCTGCTGCAATGGGTGCGTGTCGCAGACTTGCTGGATGCCCAGGTGCGGGCGCTGCTGTTCCCGTCGCCGCCGCTGGACCTGGCGATGCTTGAGGAGCGCCTATGAGCTGCGACCAGCGCTTTTTCGACTTCCTCAAAGAACGTATCGGTCTGGACGTGAACTCCGTCGGCCCAGCGATCATCGAGCGGGCCGTGCGCCAGCGCATGACCGCGCAGCAGGTGGAAACGGCCGATGAGTACTGGCTGCGACTGCGAGGCTCGGCAGACGAGCAACAGGCATTGATCGAAGGCGTGATCGTCCCGGAAACCTGGTTTTTCCGTTACCCGGAATCCTTTGCCACGCTGGCCAGGCTGGCGCTCAAGCGCCTGGCCGAGATCAAGGGTATGCGTGCGTTGCGGATTCTCAGCCTGCCGTGCTCGACTGGCGAAGAACCGTATTCGATTGCCATGGCGTTATTCGATGGTGGGCTTGCGCCGCACCAGTTCAAGGTCGACGGGGTGGACGTCAGTCCGCTGTCGGTCGAGCGAGCCAAGCGTGCGCTGTACGGCAAGAACTCCTTTCGTGGGCAGCAAACCGATTTCCGCGAGCGCTACTTCAGCACCGAAGACGACGGCTATCGCGTCAGCGAGCGGGTGCGCGAACAGGTGCGTTTGCAGGTGGGCAACCTGCTGGACCCGACCTTGCTGGCCAATGAGCCAGCCTATGACTTTGTGTTTTGTCGCAACCTGCTGATCTATTTCGATCAGCCTACCCAGCAACAGGTTCTCCAGGTGCTCAAGCGCCTGACTCATATAGAGGGCGTGCTGTTTATCGGCCCGGCCGAAGGCAGTTTGCTGGGGCATCTGGGGATGCGTTCGATCGGTATCCCACAATCCTTCGCTTTCAGCCGTCACAGCGAGCCTGAACCCGCGCCGCCCTCCGTGTTTAGTGCACCGCCGTTGCCGGTGAGTTTGCCGCTGCGCAGCGTTTCACCACCGCCAGTGCGCAGCCGACCGTTTGCCGCTGTTGCACCGGCGCCGCGTGCGAGCCTTGAGAAAGCACCGAATACCGATGCGGCCGCGCTGCTGGCAAGCATTGCAACCCTCGCCAACGAAGGTAAAAGCCTCGAAGCGCAGGCCGCCTGTGAGGAATACCTGCGCCACCATGAGCCGGTGGCGCAGGTGTTTTACTGGCTGGGGCTGCTCAGTGATGTCGCCGGCAACGTGCTGGAAGCCCAGGGTTTTTATCGCAAGGCGCTGTATTTGCAACCGCAGCATCCCGAAGCACTGATGCACCTGTCGGTGTTACTGGCGTCCCAGGGGGATGCGTCCGGTGCCCGTCGATTGCAGCAACGCGCTGCTCGTAATGAGCGCACCGCTGACAGTGAGCGTAAACGATGACCGGTACTGTTTCGCTGAACGTGACCCATGCAGATGCCCAGGCTATCGACGACTGCTGGAACCGTATCGGTATCCACGGCGACAAGTCCTGCCCGCTGCTGGTCGAACACATTCACTGTCGCAATTGCGCGGTGTATTCCGCGGCGGCGACACGTTTGCTGGATCGCTATGCCTTGCAGCAGGACGACCGCGCGCAAGTGTCCACTGCCGTTGAAACGGACGTGGTCACGCGCTCGCTGTTGATGTTCCGCCTCGGCGAAGAATGGCTCGCCCTGGCCACCCGCAGCCTGGTGGAAGTGGCGCCGATGCAGGCGATTCATTCGCTGCCGCATCAGCGTTCGCGGGCGCTGCTGGGGGTGGCGAATGTGCGTGGCGCGCTGGTGGCGTGCCTGTCGCTGGTGGAATTGCTCGGGCTGGAAGCGACCGCCGGTGTTGCCTCTGGCGTGCGGATCATGCCGCGCATGTTGATCATTGCTGCTCACGGCGGCCCGGTGGTGGTGCCGGTGGATGAGGTGGACGGGATTCATGCCATTGATGAGCGGATTCTCGACGCCGCGTCCCGCTCAGGTGAGCAGGCCAGTGCCAAGTACACCCGTGGCGTCCTGCAATTCAGAGGTCGCAGCCTGCGCTGGCTGGATGAAGAACAGGTGTTGTCCGCCGTGACCCGGAGCCTGACATGACCCCCGATCAAATGCGCGACGCGTCATTGCTGGAACTCTTCAGTCTTGAAGCCGAGGCCCAGACCCAGGTGCTCAGCGCCGGGTTGCTGGCGCTGGAGCGTGACCCGACCCAGGCCGATCAGCTGGAAGCTTGCATGCGCGCCGCGCATTCGCTCAAGGGCGCGGCGCGGATCGTCGGTGTGGATGCCGGAGTCAGCGTTTCTCATGTGATGGAAGATTGCCTGGTCAGCGCGCAGGAGGGTCGACTTTTTCTGCGCCCCGAACACATTGATGCGCTGCTGCAAGGCACGGACTTGCTGATGCGCATCGCCACGCCAGGCAGTGCCAACGTGGGGCCGGGCGATATCGAAGCCTACGTGGCGCTGATGGGGCGTTTGCTCGATCCATTGGCGGCGGTTGCAGCACCTGCTGTGGCACAGCCCTCATTGCCGCCCGAGCCACCGGCACCGCACGTCGAGCCGCCGGACCTGGTGTCGGAACTCGAGTCGTCGCTGGCGGCCTCGGTCGAGGCGTCGCGTAAAGCCAAGCGCGTCACCGAAGGTGGCGAGCGGGTGTTGCGGGTGACTGCCGAGCGCTTGAACAGTCTGCTCGATCTGTCGAGCAAGTCGCTGGTGGAAACCCTGCGTCTCAAGCCTTACCTGGCAACAATGCAGCGTCTCAAACGCACGCAGAGCAACAGTCTGCGCGCCCTGGAAAACCTCAACGTGCACCTCAAGGGGCATGACCTGGGCCTTGAAGCCCTGGAGGCGCTCGGCGATGCGCGGCGGCTGTTGGCCGAATCGCAGCAGTTGCTGGCTGAGAAAACCGCTGAGCTTGATGAGTTTGCCTGGCAGGCGAGTCAGCGCGCTCAGGTGCTGTATGACACGGCGCTGGCCTGTCGCATGCGGCCGTTTGCCGATGTGCTGACCGGGCAGGCGCGAATGGTTCGCGATCTGGGACGTAGTCTGGGCAAGCAGGTGCGGCTGGAAATCGAGGGTGAAAAGACCCAGGTCGATCGCGACGTGCTGGAGAAGCTCGAAGCGCCGCTGACCCATTTGTTGCGCAATGCGGTAGATCACGGCATCGAAACACCCGAGCAACGCCTGCTGGCCGGCAAGCCTGCCGAAGGGCTGATTCGCTTGCGCGCGTCCAACCAGGCCGGGCTGCTGTTGCTGGAATTGAGCGACGATGGCCATGGCGTGGACCTGGAACAAGTGCGCGCCAGTATCGTCGAACGTCAATTGTCGCCGGCCGAGACCGCGGCGCAGTTGAGCGAAGAAGAGCTGCTGACGTTCCTCTTCCTGCCGGGCTTCAGCCTGCGCGACAAAGTTACCGAGGTGTCCGGGCGTGGCGTAGGCCTGGATGCGGTTCAGCACATGGTCCGCCAGTTACGCGGCGCTGTGGTGCTGGAACAGAAGGCCGGCGAGGGCAGTCGTTTCCAGCTTGAGGTGCCGTTGACGTTGTCGGTGGTGCGCAGTCTGGTGGTGGAAGTGGGCGAGGAGGCGTATGCCTTTCCACTGGCGCACATCGAGCGCATGTGCGATTTGGCGTCGGACGACATCGTCCAGGTGGAAGGTCGTCAGCACTTCTGGCACGAAGGTCGACACGTTGGCCTCGTTGCGGCCAGCCAGTTGCTCAACCGCCCGGCGAGTCAGAACAGCCCGGCGACCCTTAAAGTCGTGGTCATCCGTGACCGCGACACGGTGTACGGTGTGGCCGTCGAGCGTTTTATCGGCGAGCGCACGTTGGTGGTACTGCCGCTGGATGAGCGGCTGGGCAAGGTTCAGGACATTTCTGCCGGGGCCTTGCTCGATGACGGGTCGGTGGTGTTGATCGTCGACGTCGAAGACCTGCTCCGCTCGGTGGACAAACTGCTCAATACCGGTCGCCTGGAACGGATCGCCCGACACAGCCAACAGGCTGCCGTCGCTGCACGCAAACGTATTCTGGTGGTCGATGACTCACTGACGGTGCGTGAGTTGCAACGCAAGCTGTTGCTCAATCGGGGTTATGACGTGGCCGTTGCGGTTGACGGCATGGACGGCTGGAACGCGCTGCGTGCCGAGGATTTCGACCTGCTGATTACCGACATTGATATGCCGCGCATGGACGGGATCGAGCTGGTTTCATTGTTGCGCCGTGACAATCGGCTGCAATCGCTGCCGGTGATGGTGGTGTCCTACAAGGATCGTGAAGAAGACCGTCGTCGTGGGCTGGATGCTGGAGCCGACTACTATCTAGCCAAGGCCAGCTTTCATGACGATGCACTGCTCGATGCAGTGGTTGAGCTCATAGGAGGAGCGCGAGCATGAAGATCGCTATCGTCAACGATATGCCCATGGCCGTGGAGGCCCTGCGTCGAGCCTTGGCCTTCGAGCCGGCGCACGAGGTGGTCTGGGTCGCCCGTAATGGCGCCGAGGCGGTGCAACGTTGCGCCGAGTTCACCCCGGACCTGATCCTGATGGACCTGATCATGCCGGTCATGGATGGCGTCGAAGCAACACGCCGGATCATGGCCGAGACCCCGTGCGCTATTGTTATCGTCACGGTGGACCGACAGCAGAATGTCCATCGGGTGTTCGAGGCCATGGGCCACGGCGCGCTGGATGTGGTCGATACCCCGGCCCTCGGCGCGGGCGATCCGAAAGAAGCCGCAGCGCCGCTGCTGCGCAAGATCATGAATATCGGCTGGCTGATCGGCGAGCGCGGTAACCGTGTGCAATCGGCGCCGGCCCTTCCTCGTGTTCTCGGGCAACGCCAGAGCCTGGTGGCCATCGGTTCTTCTGCTGGCGGGCCGGCGGCGCTGGAAGTCTTGCTCAAGGCCCTGCCGCGCGATTTTGCGCCGGCCATCGTGCTGGTCCAGCACGTTGACCAGGTGTTCGCGGCCGGCATGGCTGAATGGCTCGGCAGCGCCAGCGGTCTGGACGTGCGCCTGGCTCAGGAAGGCGAGCCGCCGCAAAGCGGGACGGTGTTGCTGGCGGGCACCAATCACCACATTCGTTTATTGAAGAACGGTACGCTGGCCTACACCGCCGAGCCGGTCAACGAGATCTATCGACCCTCGATCGACGTTTTTTTTGAAAGCGTGGCCACTTATTGGAACGGAGATGCAGTCGGTGTGCTGCTGACCGGCATGGGGCGCGATGGCGCCCAGGGACTTAAATCGATGCGCCAGCAAGGCTACTTGACCATTGCTCAGGATCAGCGCAGCAGTGCGGTATATGGCATGCCGAAAGCGGCCGCCGCCATCGACGCCGCTGTAGAAATTCACCCGTTGGACAAGATAGCGCCACGATTGCTGGAGATCTTTGCAAAATGACTCATCATTGCAGCTGTACTTGCCTTATTCAGGTGCCCGCACATGGATGATTTACAGCTCGACGCCTTTAAAACCGATGAGAACGCCGCGATGGTGCTGCTGGTCGACGACCAGGCGATGATCGGCGAAGCCGTGCGCCGCGGGCTGGCGAACGAAGAGAACATCGACTTCCATTTCTGCGCCGATCCGCATCAGGCCATCGCCCAGGCGATTCGCATCAAGCCGACGGTGATCCTGCAGGACCTGGTCATGCCCGGTCTGGACGGCCTGTCGCTGGTGCGCGAATACCGCAACCACCCGGCGACCAAGGACATTCCGATCATTGTGCTGTCGACCAAGGAAGACCCGCTGATCAAGAGCGCGGCGTTTGCTGCGGGGGCCAACGATTACCTGGTCAAGCTGCCGGACAACATCGAACTGGTCGCGCGCATTCGTTATCACTCGCGCTCCTACATGACCCTGATCCAGCGCGATGCGGCCTATCGGGCGCTGCGGGTCAGTCAACAACAGTTGCTCGACACCAACCTGGTGCTGCAACGCCTGATGAACTCCGACGGCCTGACCGGGCTGTCTAACCGTCGCCATTTCGACGAATACCTTGAGTTGGAATGGCGTCGGGCCATGCGTGACCAGGCGCAACTGTCGCTGTTGATGATCGATGTCGACTATTTCAAGTTGTACAACGACAGCTTCGGCCATCTGGAAGGCGACGAAGCCCTGCGCAAAGTCGCCACGGCGATCCGCGATGCCAGCAGCCGGCCTTCCGATCTGCCGGCGCGTTATGGCGGTGAAGAGTTCGTCCTGGTATTGCCCAATACCTCGCCGGGCGGGGCACGCCTGGTCGCGGAAAAACTCCGGCAGACCGTGGCCGGAATGAACATCCCGCATGTTGTACCGGCCGAAGGTGCGAGCCTGACCATCAGCATCGGCCTCTCGACCATCACCCCGCAGCCGGGCAGTGATTACCGTCAATTGATCTCGGCGGCGGACAAGGGGTTGTACCTGGCGAAGAACAATGGACGCAATCAGGTCGGCATCGAATGAACCCGCACGTTCATTCGCCGTTAAAGCCGCCAGGCGGGCTGCCGTGACAGCGTGATTACGTTATACTCGCCGGCTTTCAAAAGTTCGCCAACGAGTGCTGCCCGCCATGGAAATCAACCCGATCCTTAACAGTATCAAGGACCTGTCCGAGCGCTCCGAAACTATTCGGGGGTATCTTTGACTACGATCAAAAGCATGAGCGTCTGACCGAAGTCAATCGCGAGCTTGAAGATCCGAATGTCTGGAACAACCCGTCGTACGCTCAGGAACTGGGCCGCGAGCGGTCCCTGCTGGCGCAGATCGTCGAAACCCTCGACCAGATGCACAGCGGCCTTGCCGACGCCAAAGACCTGCTGCTGATGTCCGCAGAGGAAGAAGACCAGGCTGCCGTCGATGACGTCGCTGCCGAAGTCGAGCGTCTGCGCGAGGCCCTGGAAAAACTCGAATTCCGTCGCATGTTCAGCGGTGAGATGGACGCCAACAACGCCTACCTGGATATCCAGGCCGGCTCCGGCGGTACCGAGGCCCAGGACTGGGCCAACATCCTGCTGCGCATGTACCTGCGCTGGGCGGACAAACGCGGTTTCGACGCGACCATCATGGAGCTCTCCGCCGGTGAAGTCGCCGGGATCAAGGGCGCAACCGTGCACATCAAGGGTGAATACGCCTTTGGCTGGCTGCGGACCGAGATCGGCGTACACCGTCTGGTGCGCAAGAGCCCGTACGACTCCGGTAACCGTCGCCATACCTCGTTCTCGGCCGTGTTCGTGTCGCCGGAAATCGATGACAACATCGAAATCGACATCAACCCGTCGGACCTGCGCATCGACACCTACCGTTCCTCGGGCGCCGGTGGTCAGCACGTAAACACCACCGACTCGGCCGTACGTATCACCCACGTACCGACCAACACCGTGGTCAGCTGCCAGAACGAACGTTCCCAGCACGCCAACAAAGACACCGCGATGAAAATGTTGCGGGCGCGCTTGTACGAGCAGGAAGTGCAGAAACGCAACGCTGCTTCCCAAGCCCTGGAAGACACCAAGTCGGACATCGGCTGGGGTCACCAGATTCGCTCGTATGTGCTCGACCAGTCGCGAATCAAGGATTTGCGTACTAACGTCGAACGCAGCGACTGCGACAAGGTGCTCGACGGCGACATCGACGAATATCTGGTGGCGAGCCTGAAACAAGGCTTGTAACGAATGCACTGCAGTGGTCACTGATTCAACGACCCTGTAGGAGCGAGGCTTGCCCGCGATCCCCAGCCGAAGGCTGGGGGCAACGAACCTGTGATGGAATTTTTAAAGACATGAGCGACCTAGAACTCGATCCGCAAGCCCTGCAACAGGAAGAAAACTCCCTGATCGCCCTGCGCAAGGAAAAGCTTGCTGCCGAGCGCGCCAAGGGCCAGGCCTTCCCGAATGACTTCCGCCGCGACGCCTACTGCGAAGACTTGCAGAAGCAGTACGCGGACAAGACTAAGGAAGAGCTGGCAGAGGCTGCGATCCCGGTCAAGGTTGCCGGTCGTCTCATGCTCAACCGTGGCTCGTTCATGGTGATCCAGGACATGTCCGGGCGCATTCAGGTTTACGTCAACCGTAAAACCCTGTCAGAAGAAACCCTGGCCGCCGTTAAAACCTGGGACCTGGGCGACATCATCGCCGCCGAAGGCACCCTGGCCCGTTCCGGCAAGGGCGACCTGTACGTTGAAATGACCAACGTACGTCTGCTGACCAAATCCCTGCGCCCGTTGCCGGACAAGCACCACGGCCTGTCCGACACCGAACAGCGCTATCGCCAGCGTTACGTTGACCTGATCGTCAACGAAGACGTGCGTCAGACCTTCCGCGTGCGTTCGCAAGTGATTGCGCACATTCGCAGCTTCCTGATGAAGCGCGACTTCCTGGAAGTCGAAACGCCGATGCTGCAAACCATCCCTGGCGGTGCGGCGGCCAAGCCGTTCGAGACTCACCACAATGCGCTGGATATGCAGATGTTCTTGCGTATCGCGCCGGAGCTGTACCTCAAGCGTCTGGTGGTAGGTGGTTTCGAGAAAGTGTTCGAGATCAACCGCAACTTCCGTAACGAAGGTGTTTCGACTCGTCACAATCCTGAATTCACCATGTTGGAGTTCTACCAGGCCCACGCCGACTACGAAGACAACATGGACCTGACCGAAGAACTGTTCCGTGAACTGGCGCAGTTGGTTCTGGGCAGCACCGACGTGCCGTACGGCGAGAAGGTGTTCCACTTCGGCGAGCCGTTCGTGCGTCTCTCGGTGTTCGACTCGATCCTCAAGTACAACCCCGAGCTGACCGCTGACGACCTGACTGACATCGACAAGGCTCGCACCATCGCCAAGAAGGCCGGCGCCAAAGTGCTGGGCTTCGAAGGTCTGGGCAAGCTGCAGGTAATGATTTTCGAAGAGCTGGTCGAGCACAAGCTGGAGCAGCCGCACTTCATCACCCAGTACCCGTTCGAAGTGTCGCCGCTGGCCCGCCGCAACGACGAGAACCCGAACGTCACCGACCGTTTCGAGCTGTTCATCGGTGGCCGCGAAATCGCCAACGCCTACTCCGAGTTGAACGACGCGGAAGACCAGGCCGAGCGCTTCATGGCTCAGGTGGCCGACAAGGACGCCGGTGACGACGAAGCCATGCACTACGATGCTGACTTCGTACGCGCGCTGGAGTACGGCATGCCGCCGACCGCCGGTGAAGGTATCGGTATTGACCGACTGGTGATGCTGCTGACCAACTCACCGTCGATTCGCGATGTGATCCTGTTCCCGCACATGCGGCCGCAAGCGTAAATGTTTCAATTAAAAAGCCGCCTATAACAGGCGGCTTTTTATTGCCTGTCTGGTACAAACGTATCAATTGGTTACTTTTGACGTTAGAGAGGAATATCTGTCGTGAATCGTGCATTGGCTCAAGAAGGAGCAGCTGGCATCGCCACTGCGGTTGCTGAAAGCGTTCAGTATCAGGGACGCAAAGCCAGCCGACAGGGAAGCGAGCAGCGTCGACAGGAAATTCTCGATGCAGCGATGCGCATCGTCGTACGCGACGGTGTTCGTGCGGTACGTCACCGTGCCGTGGCCGCCGAAGCGGGTGTGCCGTTGTCGGCGACCACTTACTATTTCAAGGATATCGATGACCTGCTCACCGATACCTTCGCTCAATACGTTGAACGTAGCGCCGCCTACATGGCCAGGTTGTGGGCCAATAACGAAGGCTTGTTGCGCGAGATGGTCATCAGCGGCGACGGCAGCCCCGAGTGCCGCTCACAGTTGGCTGACGATATCGCACGGCTGATGGCGGACTATGTTCACCGGCAATTGATCAACCGCCGCGAGCACCTGATGGCCGAGCAGGCCTTCCGCCAGGAAGCGTTGCTCAACCCGCGCCTGGCGCTGCTGGTGCGCTCGCATCAGCAAATTCTCTTGCAGGGCACTTGCCAGCTTTTCCAGGTATTGGGTTCGCGAGAGCCGCAGCAGGATGCCAAAGTGTTGACGGCGATTATCGGCCGGATGGAATATCAGGGCCTGCTCAATGACGCAGAGCCCGAGGCCGAACAAGAGATGCTCGGCATTCTGACGCGATATATGCACCTGGTGCTGGCGTCGGCCTGATCAAAACACGCAATACGCAACGGTTATCAACAGGAGCACCGGGTGGACGAATACCAGCAGACGATACGCACGTTGTCCGATCGCATAGTGCTGGCGCAGACGCCGATTCGGGTACTCGATGCGGTCAAGTGGGACGACAACATCCGCAAGGGTTTCCTCAAGGCCAAAGGCAAGGAAATGCCGGCGGTGGATCGCGACTACTACCTCAACCGGCCACTGTCCTTTGACTCCAGCAAAGTGAAGCTGGAATTCCAGAACATCGAGCGCGACATCACCCGTCAGCTCGGCCAGTTCAACCCGGTCGGGCAGATCATGCGTCGCATGTGCAAGGAATACCGCATGGTGGTGCGGATGCTCGAAGCGCGTGGCACCGAAGATTTCGGGTTGATCTCCCAGGAGCTTTACGGCGCGGCGTCCGATGCATTCCACGCCGGTGACCCGACCCTGGCCGACCTTGGCCTGATGATGTCCGACTACCTGAACAACATCGATGGCCGGGGCGACCTCAAGGACGAACCGAAGATCCTCACCGCCAAGGAAGCCGTGCACTTGCTGCAAACCCGTTTGAACAAGGTCTTTGGCGAAGCCGAGGAAACCATTCGGGTGTTCGAGTCCGACGGTATTGTCGCGGATGCGGCGGCTGGTGCCGACTACATCAAGATCCGCGCTGACGCGATGTTCAACGAACGTGACGTGCGCGCCCTGGAAGTCCATGAAGGGCTGGTGCATGTCGGCACCACGCTTAACGGTCTGAATCAGCCGATCTGCACTTTCCTTTCCAAAGGTCCACCGTCGTCGACCGTGACCCAGGAGGGGTTGGCGATCCTGATGGAAATCATCACCTTTGCGTCCTATCCGAGTCGCTTGCGCAAACTGACCAACCGTACCCGGGCGATTCACATGGCCGAGGAGGGCGCGGACTTCTTGCAGATCTTCGAGTTCTTCCGCGCTCAAGGCTTCGAGATGGCTGAAAGCTATAGCAATGCCAGCCGGGTTTTCCGTGGTTCGATACCCACTGGTCTGCCATTCACCAAGGACTTGTCCTACCTCAAGGGCTTTATCATGGTTTACAACTACATTCAGTTGGCCGTGCGTAAAGGCAAGCTTGAGCAGATCCCTTTGCTGTTTTGCGGCAAGACCACCCTGGAAGACATGCGCACCCTGCGTCAGTTGGTGGATGAGGGCCTGGTGGAACCACCCAAGTACCTGCCGGACCAGTTCCGTGACATGAACGCCTTGTCGGCCTGGATGTGTTTCTCCAACTTCCTCAATCACCTGAGCCTGGATCGGATCGAAGCGGATTACTCGAACATTTTGTAATGGCGTCGAAAGATCTTCTAAACAAAAGCCCCTGAATCGTGAGATTCAGGGGCTTTGGTTGAGCCGGATTACCGATCAGGCCGCTTCGATCTTGCTGCGGTTCTGCTCGAGCTTGTTCAGGTACAGCTGGACGTTCTCTTGCTCTGCCTGGGTGGTGAACAAACCCAGTTTGCTGCGACGCCAGAGAATGTCGTGAGCGCTGGTGGCCCATTCTTCGCTGCACAGGTAATCGACTTCGCGGGTGTAGAGACCGCCACCGAGGTGTTCGCCCATGTCCTTCAGGCTCTGTACACCTTCAAGCAGGCGCCAGGTACGGCTGCCATAGGTGGTGGCCCAGCGTCGGGCGATTTCCGTCGGCAACCAGTCGAACTTGTCGCGAATCAACGCGCTCAAGGCCTGTGGCGTGGTCATGTCTTCGCCGCCCGGCAGGGTCGCTTGCGCGGTCCAGCTCGGCTTCATGCCCTTGAAGTACGGTGCCAGCTGCGCCATGGCCGACTCGGCCAGTTTGCGGTAGGTGGTCAGTTTGCCACCGAACACCGACAGCAGCGGTGCTTCTTCTGCGCTGCCAGACAGCGCCAGGGTGTAATCGCGGGTCACGGCCGAAGGATTGTCGGATTCGTCGTTGCACAGCGGACGAACGCCGGAATAGGTGTGCAGGATGTCGCTGCGGCTGATTTGTTTCTTGAAGTGCGCGTTGACCACTTTCAGCAGGTAATCGGTCTCGCCTTCGGTGATGGTGACTTTCGCTGGATCGCCGGTGTACTCACGGTCCGTGGTACCAATCAGGGTGAATTGATTGAGGTATGGAATGGTGAACACGATGCGTTGGTCTTCGTTCTGCAGGATATGCGCGTGTTCGCCTTCGTACAGCTTCGGCACGATCAGGTGGCTGCCCTGAATCAGGCGGATGCCGTAAGGCGATTCCATCTTCAGGTCATCACGAATGAACTTGGCGACCCATGGACCGGCGGCATTCACCAGTGCTTTGGCGCGGATCGAGAACAGGCGGCCATCGGTGCGTTCCAGGTTCAACTCCCACAGGCCTTTGCTGCGACGGGCGCTGACACAGCGGGTCTGGGTGTGCACGTGGGCGCCTTTTTCGCGGGCAGCCATGGCATTGAGCACCACCAGACGGGCGTCGTCGACCCAGCAATCGGAGTATTCGAAGCCTTTGGTGATTTCGCTTTTCAGCGCACTGTCGGCCCCGAACTTCAGGCTTTTGGAGCCGGCGAGTTTTTCCCGCTTGCCAAGATGGTCATAAAGGAACAGGCCTGCACGGATCATCCACGCCGGGCGCAGGTGCGGACGGTGTGGCAACACGAAGCGCATTGGCTTGACGATGTGCGGGGCCTTGGCCAACAGCACTTCACGCTCGGCCAAGGCCTCGCGCACGAGGCGGAATTCGTAGTGTTCGAGGTAGCGCAGGCCGCCGTGGATCAGCTTGCTGCTGGCGGACGAGGTATGACTGGCCAGATCGTCCTTTTCGCAAAGGAACACCGAAAGACCGCGACCGGCGGCATCCGCTGCAATCCCCACACCGTTTATCCCACCACCAATGACGGCGATATCGTAGACCTCGGCAAGAGGGGGCATAGGTAAGGTTGAAGTGGGCATCGGCTGGCCTCGGGGTACTTTCTATATTTGAATTCGAACATTAATGTTCATTTGCGAAAATAGTAGCGCATAAATCCAGGCGCAACCAGTCGGCTTCGATTGAAAATTCTGATCGAAGAGAGGGGAAAGGAAAATTTTCGAACATTTAGAGGGCGTGCGTCGCTTTTGTGGCGAGGGAGCTTGCTCCCGCTGGGGCGCACAGCGGCCCTAAAGCCTGAATCTGCAATTTGTCAGGCGCATTGCATCAAGCAATTTACGGCTGCTGCGCCCGAGCACGGACCGGCCGGCGGGAGAAAGCTCCCTCGCCACGGGGGAGCTTGCTCTTGAGATAGGTGGTTAAACGACTTCCAGCCGAATCTTGTGCTGGCTCAGCAGTTGCGCCAATGCCGGAACCGGCGCGTGGTCGGTCACCAGGCAGTCGATCAGGCTGATCGGTCCCAGGCGGACCATGGCGTTGCGGCCGAACTTGCTGGAGTCTGCTGCCAGCAGGACTTGCCGGGCGTTGGCGATGATCGCCTGGGAGACCCGTACTTCCTGGTAGTCAAAGTCGAGCAGGCTGCCGTCTTCATCGATACCACTGATGCCGACCAGCGCAAAGTCGACCTTGAACTGGTTGATGAAGTCGACGCAGGCCTGACCGACTACGCCGCCATCACGGCGCACGTTGCCACCGGCCAGCAGGACTTCGAAGTCATCCTTGGCGCTGAGGATCGAGGCGACGTGCAGGTTATTGGTGATCACCTTGAGATGGCTGTGATTGAGCAGCGCCCGGGCAATGGATTCGGTGGTGGTACCGATATTGATGAACAGCGAGGCGTGATCGGGGATTTGTGCGGCGATGGCTTCGGCGATGCGTTGTTTCTCATCGCGCATCTGATCGGCACGCATGGCGTAGGCGGTGTTTTCGACACTTGAATCGTAAGCGGCGCCGCCGTGATAGCGGCGCAACAGATTCACTTCCGCCAATTGATTGATATCGCGGCGGATGGTTTGCGGTGTAACAACAAATAGCTGAGCCATTTCCTCGATGCTGACGTAGCCGCGTTCGCGGACCAGTTCGAGGATTTGCTGCTGACGGGGAGGCAGATTCATAGGGCTTCCTTTGGGCTGCCGTGCAAAATTTGCCCATGATGCCGTACGAATCACCTCCCTACCAGTTACATACCGATACGAATCCGCTACTTGGCTTATTCAGCGCCTTCGTGCGGTTCCCAGTCGCGGGTGCGGCTGACGGCTTTTTTCCAGCCGGCGTAGAGTTTTTCCTTCGCCGTTTCGTCCAGTTGCGGGTCGAACTCGCGCTCGATCACTGCCTTGCCGCGCAGTTCGTCCAGGCTGCCCCAGAAGCCGCAGGCCAGGCCGGCCAGGTAGGCGGCGCCCAGTGCAGTGGTTTCACGCATTTGCGGGCGCTCGACCTTGGTGCCGAGGATGTCCGCCTGGAATTGCATCAGGAAGTTGTTGGCGACCGCACCGCCGTCTACGCGCAGAGCCTTGAGTCGTTCGCCGGAGTCGTGTTGCATGGCGTCGAGTACGTCGCGGGTCTGGTAGGCAATCGACTCCAGTGCTGCACGAATGATGTGATCGACGCGTACGCCGCGAGTCAGGCCGAACAGTGCGCCACGGGCATACGGGTCCCAGTACGGAGCGCCGAGGCCGGTGAAGGCGGGTACCAGGTACACGCCGTTGCTGTCCTTGACCTTGTTGGCGAAGTATTCGGTGTCGTGAGCGTCGTTGATGATCTTCAGCTCGTCGCGCAGCCACTGAACGGTGGAGCCGCCGTTGAACACCGCGCCTTCCAGTGCGTAGGCCACTTCGCCGCGTGGGCCGCAGGCGATGGTGGTGAGCATGCCGTGCCGGGATTTAACCGCTTTGTCGCCGGTGTTCATCAGCAGGAAGCAGCCGGTGCCGTAGGTGTTTTTCGCCTGGCCCGGTTCAACGCACATCTGGCCGAATAGCGCGGCCTGTTGGTCACCGGCAATACCGCCGATGGCGATGCCGCTCTTGGTGTGGCCATAGATTTCCGATGACGACTTGACCTCCGGGAGCATCTCGCGCGGGATGTCCAGCACTTCGAGCATCTTCGCGTCCCACTCCAGGGTGTGGATGTTGAAGAGCATGGTGCGCGAGGCGTTGGTGTAGTCGGTGACGTGGGTCTTGCCGCCGGTAAATTTCCAGATCAGCCAGCTGTCGACGGTGCCGAACAGCAGCTCGCCTTTGCGTGCGCGTTCGCGGCTGCCTTCGACGTTGTCGAGGATCCATTTGAGTTTGGTGCCGGAGAAGTACGGGTCGGTGACCAGGCCAGTGGTTTCGCTGATGTACTGCTCAAAGCCGTCGCGCTTGAGTTGCTGGCAGATTTCGGTGCTGCGGCGGCACTGCCAGACGATTGCGTTGTAGATCGGCCGGCCAGTGGTCTTGTCCCAGACCACAGTGGTTTCACGCTGGTTGGTGATGCCGATGGCCGCTACCTGATCGTGATGCAGGCCGGCTTGCGCCAGGGCTTCAACCATCACGGCGCTTTGGGTCGCGAAGATTTCCATCGGGTCGTGTTCGACCCAGCCGGCCTGCGGGTAATGCTGGGCGAATTCACGTTGCGCAGTGCAGACCACGTTGGCGTCACGGTCGAAAATGATCGCCCGGGAGCTGGTCGTACCCTGATCGAGGGCAATGATGTAGTTCTTATTCTGAATGTCGGTCATGTCGATTGCCTTGGACGAAATAAAGGAGTGGGTTGGGGCGCGTGATCAATGGTGGGCAGGATCGCGCGCCGCCGCTTTCAGGAGATTCGTGCTTTGCCGTCAATGGCGGGTTCTGCATCCTTTGTAGCAGGTATGGCGATCGGTAGATGGCGGGCAATCAGCCCGCGATAGGCCGCAGCGCCGAGGCAGGCACCCAGGATCGGTGCAAAAATCGGAATCAGGAAGTACGGAATATCACGGCCGCCAGTGAAGGAAATTTCACCCCAGCCAGCGAAGAAAGTCATCAGCTTAGGACCGAAGTCTCGCGCGGGGTTCATCGCAAAACCGGTCAGCGGGCCCATCGAGCTACCAATAACGGCGATCAGCAAGCCGATCAACAGTGGCGCCAACGGGCCTTTAGGCAGGCCATTGTTGTCGTCGGTCAGGGACATGATCACGCCCATCAGGATCGCGGTGATGATCACCTCTACCAGAAACGCCTGGGCTGTCGACAGGGCAGGGTTCGGGAACGTGGAGAACACCGAGGCCAGTTCGAGGCTGGCTTGTGTGCCACGAACCATCTGGTGAGTTTGTTCGAAATCGAAGAACAGGTTGCTGTAAAGCGTGTAAACCAACAACGCTGCGCAGAAGGCACCAGCGACCTGGGAGAAGATGTAGAGCGGCAGTTTACGCTTCTCGAAATCAGCGAATATGCACAGTGCGATGCTGACGGCCGGGTTCAGGTGAGCGCCGGAAACACCTGCGGTCAGGTAGATCGCCATGCTGACGCCGATCCCCCAGATGATGCTGATTTCCCAAAGTCCAAAGCTGGCACCCGCGACTTTGAGCGCGGCAACACAGCCAGTACCAAAAAAAATCAATAAGGCAGTACCCAGGAACTCGGCCATGCATTGGCTCGAGAGCGATGGTTGTTGCGATGCAGTTGTCATTGAAAACCTCGTTTTTGTTGTTGTTGGGCGCTCTTCTCGAAATGGTCAGGGCGCGATTTTCACCGAGGCAGGATCCCCATCCTGGTCTCGGCCTACTGCCGGGTACTACGCAGAAACGTTTATGTATTATTCAGATTCGAAAAAATATAGACAAGAAATGCTGATGTCAAAGGTCGAAAGTGAACCATCGGTCATATTTAAACTATTGGTCAGCTGAATGATCATTTGGATGGGCTCGGGAGATGGCTGGATTTTGTCCTGCGTTTGCTTATTCCTGAGCGGGTAGGGGCCGGTAATAGAGCCTTTTGCTCGGTGATGGCCTAGAATCCAGCGCAGTATTTTTCTGCTATCGCCAGGCTTGGAGCTGCCATGACCCCCGCATTGGATCTGTTGAAAAAAGTTCGTGCCGAACATCGCGTGCACAGTTATGAACATGATCCGAAGGCTGCGTCCTACGGTCTGGAGGCAGCGGAAAAGCTCGGGCTGGATCCGGCGCAAGTGTTCAAGACGCTGTTGGCCGCGAGTGAGAAGGGGGAGTTGCTGGTGGCCGTCGTACCGGTCGTCGGAAGTCTGGACTTAAAAGCGCTGGCGCATGCCGCCGGGGTGAAGAAAGTCGAAATGGCTGATCCCGCCGCCGCGCAACGGGCCACCGGTTACTTGCTGGGGGGCATCAGCCCGTTAGGGCAGAAGAAGCGTTTGCGCACGTTCATCGATAACAGTGCGCAGCCTTTCGCGAGTATTTACGTCAGCGCTGGCCGGCGTGGCCTTGAGGTCGAGTTGGCAGCGACGGTGCTGGCCGAGCACACCCAAGCCAAATTCGCCGATATCGGCCGGGCCTGACCACCGCGCTGTATGGTGAAAATCGGCAGGTTCTGTCTCTGGTAGCCGGGTAATGGCCGTTGCATGCTCGCCTTCGCCTAGGCCCTGTACGAAAACTGCCTGCACGTCGACCAGGCTGCGTTAAAAACAGGCTCGGAATGCTCATTTAGGGGCCTAAACTCCGCTTCCTCGCCTGTTTTTGCCTTGCCTGATCGCCGTTCGGCGAGTTTTCGTACAGGCCCTAACAAGAAGGAGAACACTCATGCAGCTAGCGTTTCATCAGGTCGACGCGTTCAGTGACCAACCGTTCAGTGGCAATCCGGCAATGGTCTATCGGCTCGACGCCTGGCTCGCTGATGAGCTGATGCAAAAAATAGCCGCTGAACACAACCTTGCCGAAACTGCGTTTGTGGTGCGTGAGGCGCAAGGCTGGCGTATCCGCTGGTTCACGCCGACCACCGAAGTACCGTTGTGCGGCCATGCGACGCTGGCCAGTGCTTATGTGTTGTTCGAGGTCTATAAAGAACCGGTCGAGCGCCTGGACTTCATCAGTAAGTCCGGCCCCTTGAGTGTGCGTCGGGAAGGCGAGCGGCTGTGGCTGGACTTTCCGGCGATTGAACTGCGCGAAGTCGGCGTGACCCTCGATGTGCAGCGGGCGCTGGGCGTGCAGGCAATTGATGTGCTGGGTTCCAACGAATTGTTCGTGGTGCTGGAGTCGGAGCAGGCGGTGCTCGATTGCCAGCCGGACATGGCCGCGCTGGCGAAGCTGCCTTGGCCCGGCGCGATCGTGACTGCGCCGGGTTCGCGGCATGATTTCGTCTCGCGGTACTTCGCACCGGCCATCGGTATCAACGAAGACCCGGTCACCGGCTCGACTCATTGCAGTCTGATTCCGTACTGGGCGCAGCGTTTGGATAAATCGAGCCTGACGGCGTATCAGTGTTCGGCGCGGGGCGGGGCGTTGTTTTGCCGCCTGGAAGGGGGTCGGGTGAAGATCGGGGGACACGCGACGCTGGTGGCCAGCGGTATGCTGATGGTGGGTTAACTCATCAATCAGTGTGTGAGTGCGGGAGCCGGCTTTTGTGGGAGCTGGCTTGCCTGCGATGGCGTCAACTCGTTTCGGCACTAAACCGAGTCGCCTGCATCGCGGGCAAGCCCGGCTCCCACAAAAGCCAGCTCCCACAAAAGCCGCTTCCACATTAGTCCGTATTGTTCAATGCGCAGCGCTGTACCGACGAACCCCGGACTCTACCGCCGGAATCTGCGCTGCCGTGCTGCCTGAGGCCTGGAACAGCACCAGGTGTTCGGCGGCCACGCGAATGCCGACATCGGCGCCGACCAGGTGATCGGCATGGCTCGGGAAGATCGATTCCAGTTGGCTGCCGGTCGGCAACTGCAGGCGATACAACGTCGATGCACCCAGAAAGGTCTTGCCAACGATCCGTGCCTTCAGAGGGCTGTCGGGCGCGCAAACGATATCGTCGGGGCGCAGCAACACATCCACGGCGCCACCGGCAGGCCAGGTGTACGCGCGATTACCGCGCAGCACACCCAGTTCGGTCTGCACTGATTCCGGGGTCTGCAACTGACCGCGAATGAAATAACCCTGACCGATAAAACTCGCCACAAACGGTGTTTGCGGTTCGTGGTAGAGGTTGTAAGGCGTGTCCCACTGCTCCAGTCGACCCTCCTTGAACACGCCAACCTGATCGCTGACGGCAAAGGCTTCTTCCTGGTCGTGAGTCACCAGAATCGCACTGGTGCCGCGAGCCTTGAGGATGTCCCGGACTTCATGGCTGAGCTTGCGGCGTAATTCGCCATCGAGGTTGGAGAACGGTTCGTCGAGCAACAGCAGTTGCGGCTCCGGTGCCAACGCCCGGGCCAGTGCCACGCGCTGTTGCTGGCCGCCGGAAAGCTCGTGCGGGAAGCGCTTGCCGAGGTGCTTCAGGTTGACCAGTTCAAGCATCTCTTCGGTGACCCGATCCTTCTGTGGATGCTTGCGAATGCCAAAGGCGATGTTCTCGGCCACGCTCAGGTGCGGGAACAGCGCATAGTCCTGGAACACCATGCCGATTCGGCGTTTTTCCGGCGCGAGGGTGAAACCGGCGCTGGAGATGGTTTCACCGGCCAGCTGGATTTCCCCTTCGTGAATCGGTTCAAAGCCTGCAATCGCCCGCAGAGTGGTGGTCTTGCCGCAGCCGGACGAGCCGAGCAGGCAACCGATGTCACCGGCATTGAGGTGCAGGTTGAGGTTCTGGACGACCCGCTGGTCTTGATAGCCGCAGGCCAGATTACGCAGGTTCAGCAGTAATGAATGACTCATGCGTGGTGATATGAAGGCGGAACGAGAAACTCGAGCAGGGCTTTTTGCGCATGCAGACGGTTCTCGGCCTGATCCCAGGCAACCGAACGCGGGTCGTCGAGCAGATCGAGGCTGATTTCTTCACCTCGGTGCGCGGGCAGGCAGTGCATGAACAATACATCCGCGGCGGCCAGATCGAGCAGGGCACGATTAACCTGGAACGGTGCGAACAGCTTGAGGCGCTTGGCGGTTTCCTCTTCCTGGCCCATGGAGGTCCAGACGTCGGTGCTGACCAGATGAGCGCCGCGTACCGCTTCCCGAGGATCGCGGACGATAGTCACCCGATCACCGGCCTTGGCCACGAACTCAGGGTTTGGCTCATAGCCTTCAGGGCAGGCGATGCGCAACTGGAAGTCGAACTGGATGGCGGCTTCTATATAGCTGTTGCACATGTTGTTGCCGTCGCCGATCCAGGCCACGGTCTTGCCCTGGATCGAGCCGCGATGCTCAAGAAAGGTCTGCATGTCGGCCAGCAACTGGCACGGGTGCAGGTCATCGGACAGGCCGTTGATGACGGGCACGCGCGAGTTGGCGGCGAATTCGGTCAGGGTGCTGTGGGCGAAGGTACGGATCATCACCGCGTCGAGCATGCGCGACATGACGATGGCGCAGTCGCCGATCGGTTCGCCGCGACCCAGTTGGGTGTCACGGGGTGACAGGAAAATCGCCTGGCCGCCCAGCTGGATCATGCCGGCTTCAAACGACAGCCGGGTGCGCGTCGAGGATTTCTCGAAGATCATCCCGAGTACGCGATTTTTCAACGGCTCGAACAGTACGCCGCGGTTACGCAGGTCTTTGAGCTCAATGCCTCGACGGATCACGCTGACCAGCTCTTCGGGCGTGCAATCCATCAGGGAGAGAAAGTGCCTTGCGCTCATCATTGACTACCTTTTTGCAACAGACCGCAGATACTCAAAGCCTTGTTTAACTGAAAAACGGGCGAGACCTGCGGCGTAAGCCGCACGAGGCGACGAAATAGGGGAAGGCGCGATCTTATAATTAAATGTCGCGTCTTACCAATAGGGCTACGGTTTTTAGGGGATTTAAGAGAGCCTGCGGGATAACCGCAGTAGCGCTTTTGAAGCCTGTTTCCTGACAGTAGCAACCCCTTTGTACACTGCCCTCGCGCGCCTTGGCAATCAAGCGGGGCGGGCAAAGTACGGTCTCGGTCGGTTTCTGACCTGTCGGACAGGGTAGTTGCAGGCAGGATCCAGCCTGCCTCCGCTTGAAACATTTGCTAATGCAAAGTGCTGGGTTATAACTAAGTCACGAGTGACAGAGGAAGCCTATGGAATGGAATCGAAAGAACAGCAATTGTTAGAGCTGCTGGGCCTCACGGCACGCACCCTGACTCACCTGACCGCTTCCATGACCTCAATGTCCTTTGAGTTGATGCGCAGCGAGGATGAGGTGACCAAGGCTGCAGGTCGACGGATGATCGACCGCATGGCCACCGTCAGCGCCGGGCTCGACGAGCACTGGCGCCTGATTGGCGAACTCACGGGCGTGCACATTGCCCAGGAACAGATCGAAACCATCCAGGAAATCCAGCTTCAAGCGCCCTCCAGGCTTCCCCAAGGCTAATATCGGCGGGCCTGATGGGCCTCGATTCACAAGACGAACGTCGCTGGCGCAGCGCTCGGTCACAGCCCATAGTTTTGTTCCCGCAACCGGATGCCGGTTGTCTCGAATAAAACAGAGAATGGCCATGACCAAGACTCTTCATCACCGTGCCTGCCACCTGTGTGAAGCCATTTGCGGCTTGACCATCGAAACCACTGCAACCGAAGACGCTGGCGTGCAAATCACCTCGATCAAGGGTGATCCGCAGGACAGCTTCAGTCGCGGTCATATCTGCCCCAAGGCCGTGGCGCTGCAAGATATCCAGAACGATCCCGACCGCCTGCGACAGCCGATGCTGCGGGTCGGCAGCGAGTGGCAAGCGATCGCCTGGGACGAGGCATTTGCACTGGTGGCCGAACGCCTGTCGGCGATTCAGGAGCGCCATGGCCAGAACGCCGTCGCGGTTTATCAGGGCAATCCCAGCGTGCACAACTATGGGTTGATGACCCACAGCAATTACTTCCTTGGCTTGCTGAAAACCCGCAACCGTTTCTCTGCAACCTCGGTCGATCAGTTACCTCAGCATCTCACCAGCCATTTGATGTACGGCCATGGTTTGCTGTTGCCGATTCCTGACATCGATCACACCGATTTCATGCTGATCCTGGGCGGCAATCCGCTGGCCTCCAACGGCAGCATCATGACCGTGCCGGATGTCGAAAAGCGCTTGAAGGCGATTCGGGCCCGGGGCGGCAAAGTGGTGGTGGTCGATCCGCGTCGCAGCGAAACGGCAGCGATTGCCGATCAACATATATTTGTCCGTCCAGGCGGTGATGCGGCGCTGTTATTCGGGTTGCTCAATACCGTGTTCGCCGAAGGCTTGAGCCGCGACAGTCATTTGCCGGTAGACGGGCTGGAGGAGGTTCGTCAGGCCGTCGCATCCTTTAGTGCCGAGGCCATGAGCCCGCTGTGCGCCGTGCCGGCCGAGCAGATTCGTCAGTTGGCGCGAGACTTCGCCAGCGCGAAAACTGCCGTGTGTTATGGCCGTATGGGCGTTTCGACCCAGGCGTTCGGCACCTTGTGTCATTGGCTGGTGCAACTGCTAAATCTGGTTACCGGCAACCTGGATCGGGTCGGCGGCGCGCTGTGCACCGAGCCTGCGGTTGACCTGGTGGCGTCGACCTCGGGCGGGCATTTCAATCGCTGGCAAAGCCGCGTGTCTGGCCGTCCGGAATACGCCGGTGAGTTGCCGGTGTCGGCTCTGGCCGAAGAGATGCTCACTGAAGGTGAAGGGCAGGTGCGGGCGTTGATTACCGTGGCCGGTAACCCGGTGTTGTCTACACCCAATGGTCGACAACTGGAGCAGGCGCTGGACGGGCTGGAATTCATGCTCAGCATCGACCTGTATATCAACGAGACCACGCGTTATGCCGACTTGATTCTGCCGTCGACCTCGGCGCTGGAAAACGATCACTACGACACCACGTTCAATATGTTCGCGGTGCGCAACGTCAGCCGTTTCAACCGGGCAATCCTGCCCAAGCCCGACGGTGCGCTGCACGATTGGGAGATTTTCGTCGGCCTGGCCCAGGCCTTTGCGGCGAAAACCGGCAAAGAGCTGAAGCCGACGATGCCCCCGGCGAAGATGATCGACCTCGGTTTGCGAGCCGGGCGCTTTGGTGATGCATCGCCGCACAAACTGTCGGTGGTGACCTTGTTCGATCATCCTCACGGGGTCGATCTGGGCGCTCTTCAGGCAAACCTGGCGCCACGTCTGAAAACCGCCAACCAGCGCGTGCAGGCGGCGCCACCGGCGATCCTGGCTGATCTTGCGCGGTTTGCCGCATTGCAGGCACCGGTTGCCGATGAGCTATTGATGATCGGCCGCCGCCATGTGCGCAGCAATAACTCGTGGATGCATAACTACCACCGTCTGGTGAAAGGCAAACCGCGTCATCAGTTGCTGATGCACCCGGACGATCTTTCCAGTCGCGGGCTCAGCGATGGGCAGCGGGTACGGGTCAGTTCACGGGTCGGGGTGATCGAAGTCGAAGTACTGAGCAGTGTCGAGATGATGAAAGGCGTGGTCAGCCTGCCGCACGGTTGGGGCCATGCCCGGCCGGGCGTGCAGATGACCATTGCCATGGGCCAACCAGGCTCCAGCGCCAATGACCTGACCGATGAGCGCCAGCTCGATGAGTTGTCAGGAAACGCGGCGCTTAATGGTGTACCGGTGACCGTCGCGGCAGCGTAAGTGTCTGTCGGGGAGACCGAGCATGGCGCTCGGCTTTCCGTTACAATGCGTCACCGTGCCGACAACTGAGTCGGAAAGTTCAGCCGAGGTGCTTCATGGATATCATCGAAACTATTAAAGAGCAGATTGCTAACAACACCATTCTGCTTTACATGAAAGGCTCGCCGAATGCCCCACAGTGTGGCTTCTCCGCGAAAGCCGCTCAGGCCGTCATGGGCTGTGGTGAGAAGTTCGCTTACGTGGACATCCTGCAGAACCCGGAAATCCGTGCCAACCTGCCAAAGTACGCCAACTGGCCAACCTTCCCGCAATTGTGGGTTGCTGGTGAGCTGGTCGGTGGTAGCGACATCATGACTGAAATGGCCGCTGACGGTTCGTTGCAGGCCCTGATCAAAGACGCTGCGGCCAAAGCTGCTGCTGGCAAGACCGAAGCCTGATTTATAGGCAGCAGCGGCCGTCCGGCCGCTCCTGCTGGTAATAAAAAGCCCCGCCTCTCGTAAGAGGGCGGGGCTTTTTATTGAGTCGAGATTAGCGCTGTAGAAGTTATTCGTCGCCCATCTGCGATTGCAGATAGTTCTCAAGACCGACTTTATCGATCAGGCTCAGTTGAGTTTCCAGCCAGTCGATATGTTCTTCTTCGGATTCGAGAATATCTTCGAGCAGTTCACGGCTGCCGAAGTCCCCGACGGTTTCGCAATGAGCGATAGCCACTTTGAGGTCGGCATGGCCGGTACGCTCGATGCTCAGGTCGCACTCAAGCATTTCCTTGGTGTGCTCGCCGATGTGCAGCTTGCCCAGGTCCTGGACGTTTGGCAGGCCTTCGAGGAACAGGATGCGCTTGATCAGCTTGTCCGCGTGTTTCATCTCGTCGATGGATTCGTGGTACTCGTGCTTGCCGAGCTTGTTCAGGCCCCAATCTTCATACATGCGCGCATGCAGGAAATACTGATTGATTGCGACCAGCTCATTGCCAAGAATCTTGTTGAGGTGCTGGATAACCGTGATGTCGCCTTTCATGTGGGGTCCTGCCCTTTAATTACCCTATTAAGCGGCGAAGTTTGAGCCGGGCAGTTGTTAGTGTCAAACCTAAGTTATTGAATACTATATGAAAATTAATCGGAATAAGAATGTTTGTGTTCCGCATCCTAGCGCTAAGCGATTGAATTACAGGCATAAAAAAACCGGACGCTAAGTCCGGTTCTTTCAAATGTTCTATTTACGCTGCCGAAAATTCTACAGGGTAGGGGATCGCCGCCTGGCTTAATTGCAACTCGGCCAGGGTTTCGCGCACCACTTGTTTGGCAAGGCAGGCGCATTTTCCACATTGGCCGGCAACGCCGGTAGCTTGGCGTACCTCGCGGTAGCTGCAGCAACCTTCATAGATCGCATCGCGGATTTTTCCGTCGGTGACACCAGTGCAAAGGCAGACATACATAAATTGAGAACCGTCGTGGGTTATGGCTCGGTTGCGATGGATCTTAATGTTAACGAGAATGATTGTCAAAGTGGTTTCGGCACGCTTTGCGCCAGAACAGCGACAGCCTGACGAACGGCATAATGCGCCCGGGACAGTGTCATCAAGCCTGCGCCGAGGTTTTTGATGTCGTTGTAAAAAGCGCTAAGGACAGGCGAAAAACGCGGTGTATGATGTGCGGTCTTTGCGAAGGGCACTCGAGTCATGAACCTGTCGTTTATTGGCGACAGACTGGTTCGATGCCGTTCTTCACGCCACCACACCAGGAGATATCCAATGAGCGTACTCGTAGGCAAACAAGCCCCTGACTTCACCGTACCGGCCGTACTCGGCAATGGCGAAATCGTTGACAGCTTCACCCTGTCCTCGGCCATCAAAGGCAAATACGGCCTGGTGTTCTTCTACCCACTGGACTTCACCTTCGTCTGCCCGTCCGAGCTGATCGCTCTGGACCACCGCATGGCTGACTTCAAGGCACGCAACGTTGAAGTGATCGCTGTTTCGATCGACTCGCACTTCACTCACAACGCATGGCGCAACACCCCGATCAATGCCGGCGGCATCGGTCAGGTTCAGTACATCATGGCTGCTGACATGAAGCACGACATTGCCAAGGCCTACGACGTTGAGTCCGAAGGCGGCGTGGCTTTCCGTGGCGCATTCCTGATCGACGACAAGGGTGTTGTTCGCTCGCAGATCGTCAACGACCTGCCACTGGGCCGTAACATGGAAGAGCTGATTCGCCTGGTCGACGCCCTGCAATTCCACGAAGAGCACGGCGAAGTTTGCCCGGCCAACTGGAAAAAAGGCGACAAGGGCATGACTGCTTCGCCAGAAGGCGTTGCGGCTTACCTGACCGAGAACGCTGGCAAGCTGTAAGCCACGCGTCAGGCATAAAAAAACCGGCCGCTGAGGCCGGTTTTTTTATGGGCGGGATAAATCCTGCGACTGAATCAGTCGTTGAAATCTTCCCAGCCGCCCATTTGTTTCCAGCGATTGACGATGCCGCAGAACAGCTCGGCAGTCTTCTCGGTGTCGTAGCGAGCCGAGTGGGCCTCGCGACCGTCGAAGTCGATATCGGCAGCCTGGCACGCCTTGGCCAGGACCGTTTGACCATACGCCAGACCGGCCAGTGTCGCGGTGTCGAAGCTGGAGAACGGGTGAAACGGATTGCGCTTCATGTCCAGGCGCGCAACGGCGGCATTGAGGAAGCCCAGGTCAAAGCTGCTGTTATGGCCGACCAGGATCGCCCGTTTGCAGCCGTTGGCTTTCAGCGCCTTGCGTATGCCACGGAAGATGTCGGTCAGTGCCGCTTCTTCACTCACGGCCATGCGCAGTGGGTGATCGAGCTTGATCCCGGTGAACTCCAGCGCCGCGGCTTCGATGTTGGCGCCTTCGAACGGTTCTACACGGAAGAAATAGGTGTGATCGGGGTACACAAAACCTTTTTCGTCCATGCTGATGGTCGTGGCGGCAATTTCCAGCAAGGCGTCAGTGGCACAGTTGAAACCACCGGTTTCAACGTCGACGACAACGGGCAAGTATCCACGGAACCTGGCTGCCATCGGGTGACGTGAACCACCTCCGCCTGAACTTTCCTGTTCGTCGTCGAAATGGTCTTCACTCACGCGTGTTCCTCCAGCAGGCGCCAGCGCAGTTTTTCACCGGCGCGCAGCGGGATGACAGTCAGCTCGCCGAACGGCAGGCTGGTTGGGGCAGTCCATTCTTCGCGGACCAGGGTAATGCGGTCGGTGTTCGCCGGCAGGCCGTAGAAGCGCGGGCCGTTGAGGCTGGCGAAGGCTTCGAGCTTGTCCAGCGCATTACGCTGTTCAAAGGCTTCGGCGTACATCTCGATCGCGGCATAAGCGGTGTAGCAACCGGCACAGCCACACGCGGCTTCTTTGGCGTGTTGGGCGTGCGGAGCCGAGTCCGTGCCCAGGAAGAACTTCTCGCTGCCGCTGGTAGCGGCGTCAAGCAGGGCGACCTGATGCGTATTGCGCTTGAGAATCGGCAAGCAATAGAAGTGCGGACGAATCCCGCCCACCAGCATGTGGTTGCGGTTATACAGCAGGTGGTGAGCGGTGATGGTTGCGCCAACGTTGGCCGAAGCCTCGTTGACGAACTGCACGGCATCGCTGGTGGTGATGTGTTCGAACACCACTTTGAGCGTTGGGAAACGCTCCACGACCCGACGCATGTGCTCGTCGATGAAGATTTTTTCGCGGTCGAAGACATCGACGTCGCCGCGGGTGATTTCACCGTGAATCAACAAGGGCATCCCGACCTCGGCCATGGCCTCGATCGCGGGGAAGATCTTGTCGATGCTGGTAACACCGGAGTCCGAGTTGGTGGTCGCGCCAGCCGGATACAGCTTGGCGGCGTGAACGAAACCGCTGGCCTTGGCCTCGCGAATTTCATCGGGTGTAGTCCGGTCGGTCAGGTAGAGCACCATCAGCGGTTCGAAACGGCTGCCGGCCGGGCGCGCAGCGAGAATGCGCTGGCGATAGGCGTCGGCTTCAGCGGCGTTACGCACCGGTGGCACCAGGTTAGGCATGATGATCGCGCGACCAAAGGTGCGCGCGACATCCGCGACAGTATTGGGCAACACAGCACCATCGCGAAGATGAATATGCCAGTCGTCGGGACGCAGCAGGGTCAGGCGGTCGGACATTGGGGATTCCAGGCGGGTCAAACTCAAGGGAATGCTACCGGAAAAGACTCATCCAGGCACTCGCTATCAAGTTTTGCAGCAAGCTTCCGATATGACAAAGGTATGCCGTAATTATGTGTATCGGTCTTTTTGTTGTAGAAGCCAGTGGAGCCTCCCGTGCGCCAGCGTTATTTAGCCTTGCTCAGCGTGTTTGCCAGCCTTCCTGCGATGGCGCTCACTTTCCAGACGCGTCTGGAGAGCATCGAGTGGACGGTCGAAGGCGACAAGTTCGAATGTCGCCTGAGCCAGCCGATTACCGATTTCGGTTCGGGCGAGTTCGTGCGGCGCGCAGGCGAGCAGGCCACCTTTCGTCTGAAGGCCTACAACCCGATGATCAGCGGCGGCTCGGCGACGTTGCTGGCCGCCGCTGCGCCTTGGCAGCCGGGGCGCGGCGATATCAATCTGGGGGCGGTCAAGGTCGGCAGCGGTGATGTGCTGTTCAACAGCTCGCAGCTCCAGGCCGGACGCCTTATCGGCGGTTTGATGGACGGTCGCAGTCCGCTGATTCGCCATTATTCGCGCGATGGCGGTGTGTCGGAAGTCCGTTTGTTACCGGTCAGCTTCAGCAAGGCCTACGCCGATTATCAGGCGTGTGTCGCCAAGTTGCTGCCGATGAATTACGAGCAGGTTAAGCAGGCTGAGGTTGGTTTTCCGGGCGGTGGTATCGATCTGGACGCGCAGGCCAAGGCCAAGCTGCAGGTCATGCTGAACTTCATGAAGGCCGACCCGACGGTCAATCACATCGAACTCGACGGCCATTCCGATAACAGTGGCAATCGCCTGACCAACCGTGATCTGTCCCGGCGCAGGGCGTTGGCGGTGATGGACTTCTTCAAGGCCAATGGCATTCAGGAATCACAGATCACGATGCGTTTTCACGGCGAACGCTATCCGTTGGCCCCTAACACCAACACCGCCAATCGGGCCAGGAATCGCCGGGTCAACGTTCATCTTGAGCGCGTTGCACCCACCGATAAACCGGCTCCGCAAGTCAGCTCGGCAAGCAGTGCCGCGACGACCTCCTGAACCGGCTGAAATCGTCGCCCGCTCGACATAATCTGTCGCTTCGTCATCATAAGCTGTCGCGCCTCTGTAATTTATCCGCTCGCAGCGGTAGACTTCTCGGCTTTCCGTAGAACCCCGTGGAGTGATGGCATGGCGGACGTAAACAAGGTCGTTCTGGCGTATTCCGGCGGCCTGGACACTTCGGTGATCCTCAAGTGGCTGCAGGATACTTATAACTGTGAAGTGGTGACCTTTACCGCTGACCTGGGTCAGGGTGAAGAGGTCGAGCCGGCCCGCGCCAAGGCACAAGCCATGGGCGTAAAAGAAATCTACATCGACGATCTGCGCGAAGAATTCGTGCGTGATTTCGTTTTCCCGATGTTCCGTGCCAACACCGTTTACGAAGGCGAGTACCTGCTGGGTACTTCCATCGCTCGTCCGTTGATCGCCAAACGCCTGATCGAAATCGCCAACGAAACCGGCGCTGACGCCATTTCCCATGGCGCGACCGGCAAGGGCAACGACCAGGTTCGTTTTGAACTGGGTGCCTATGCACTCAAGCCTGGCGTGAAAGTGATCGCCCCTTGGCGCGAGTGGGACCTGCTGTCCCGCGAGAAGCTGATGGATTATGCGGCGAAGCACGCGATCCCGATCGAACGTCACGGCAAGAAAAAATCTCCGTACTCGATGGATGCCAACCTGCTGCACATTTCCTATGAAGGCGGCGTGCTGGAAGATACCTGGACCGAGCACGAAGAAGATATGTGGCGCTGGACCGTCTCCCCGGAGAACGCTCCCGACAAGCCGCAGTACCTGGAACTGACTTACCGCAACGGCGACATCGTTGCACTGGACGGCGTCGAAATGACTCCGGCTACGGTGCTGGCGACCCTGAACCGTATCGGTGGCGAGCACGGCATCGGCCGTCTGGACATCGTCGAGAACCGTTACGTCGGCATGAAGTCCCGTGGTTGCTACGAAACCCCAGGCGGCACCATCATGCTGCGTGCTCACCGGGCGATCGAGTCGATCACTCTGGACCGCGAAGTGGCTCACCTCAAAGACGAGCTGATGCCTAAATATGCCAGCCTGATCTACACCGGTTACTGGTGGAGCCCTGAGCGTCTGATGCTGCAACAGATGATCGATGCTTCCCAGGCGCATGTGAACGGTGTGGTTCGCCTGAAGCTGTACAAAGGCAACGTGATCGTCACCGGTCGCAAGTCTGACGAATCGTTGTTCGACGCCAACATTGCTACCTTCGAAGAAGATGGCGGCGCTTACAACCAGGCTGATGCAGCCGGCTTCATCAAGCTGAACGCTCTGCGTATGCGCATTGCCGCAAACAAAGGCCGCAAGCTGTTCTGATGTTGTTGGCATGATCAACGATTGTGGCCCCGTTTGTAACGGGGCCACAATGTGATCGAAGCATTCGTGTGTGGTTTGTCTCCTGAATCTGCGTCACCAGGTCCTGGTTGTTAACTTCCTGGATTGTCTGTACCCCCCTTCTGTTCTGTCTGTGTCTGTGTCAGTGCTGGCTGACGACGGTCACTGCCAAAGTACTCAAGTTATAACTCATGTAAAAAGACTCTTTGGGCTTCAGGAATCTTGCACCTGATTTTTTGAGTGCTCTTTCGTTAATCAAATGTTCCGACTCACCGCTTGTCAGGAAGACGATCACTTCACGGTCATGGTGTTTCCTTGAATAGAGCGCGTTCATCAAACTGCCGACATCTTTCTTTTTGCGAATCCATCGTGCATCAATGATCTGCATGCCATGTATCGACGCCGGTAAAGACACTGGCTGTTGGGTTGTAAGGTTCGTGATGAAGGTTATATAGGCGGGTGGAGCGGGCGTGCTCTGAAGCAGATAGTCGGGTTTATGTCCTTTGATTGAGTTGGGTTGATTCTCCTCTTCAGCGGGGTCGTTAAGAGCGGTGTTTCTGTTTTTTTCTGGTCGAGCAGCATCGTCGATGACTTTTACAAACTGTTTGCTCTTTTGAAAGTCAGAAGGTGCATACAGTGATTTGTAGTTAAAGTTGAGTGTGATAAAAAATAAAAAGAGCAGGTAAAAGGGGAAGCTGATCAGAAACCAGATGTACGTCTGGCGCTCCTCGTTGTCAAGAAAAGGCAGCGATACGGCTGCCGACGTTTCGGAGAGCGTCGCGAATATTGCAATGATGGTCATCGGGTTGGATATTTTTTTTTGAGTTTTTGTCATTTTGATTACTCGTTGAATAGTGATCTATAGTGAATTCCTTGTGGGTGAAAATGTTAAGTGGTTGTGGTGGTTCGGTATTGATTTATTGGTTTTTGTAAAGGGTTTGTGGGACGGTCGGCTTTGCAGTTTTATCACTATTTTTAACGGATCAATAGCCTTGTTTTAACGTGATTCATGTAAGCGGGTGAAAGCGGGTTGTTTTTTGATAATAGACGCATGTTTAATTAATGACCGGGATAGAGTGTGTATTGTCAGCTGGTTTCTTAGATGTCCACAGAAAAAATACCGGTGACCAGAGAGGGGGATGCCTCGAATAAACTTTAAGCGACATTGTTTTTTATGAAATCCTGTAGGGGGAATCCCTGTTGTTTGTAGGGATTGTCTCTCGGTGTAGGTGGTTGGGGTGGGCAGCATCCCAAGGTCGAAACGACTACGCTATTGTGCGGGCTCTAAAAATTCGAACAGCGAAATTGGACTTGCCCATGAATAAAGTGCTGATCGTGGATGATCACCCCGTCATTCGTCTTGCTGTACGTATGCTAATGGAGCGTCATGGCTACGAGGTCATTGCCGAAACGGACAATGGTGTCGATGCCTTGCAACTTGCCCGTGAACAGATGCCGGATATCGTGATACTGGATATCGGTATTCCGAAACTGGATGGCCTGGAAGTTATTGCGCGCTTGACCTCGACCACCATGCCTTTGAAAGTGCTGGTCTTGACGTCGCAGGCCCCCGGTCACTTTTCAATGCGTTGCATGCAGGCAGGGGCAGCCGGGTATGTCTGCAAACAGCAGGACCTCACCGAGTTGCTCAGTGCAATCAAGGCTGTATTGTCAGGGTATAGCTACTTTCCGAATCAGGCGTTGCACTCGGTTCGCTCAAGTTTGGGGAACGCGAGTGAAGCCGACATGGTGGATCGTCTGTCAGGAAGGGAGATGATGGTTTTACAACAGTTGGCCCGAGGAAAGACCAACAAGGAAATTGCCGATGGAATGTTCCTCAGCAACAAAACCGTGAGTACTTACAAAACGCGTCTGCTATTGAAGCTAAATGCCCGCTCGCTGGTAGACCTTATCGAGCTTGCGCAGCGTAATGGTCTGGTTTGAATCTCTCCGGGCGAGTAGTGCTTTGTGCATGGAAAGCGTCTGAAGGTAAGCGGAGTCTGATCGGATTTTGAGTCGCCGGATGGCTTGCCCTGATGTCTCCGCCGCGCCGGACTCATTGATGAATCAGAGAGCATTGCCCAGCGGTTGAGGGAGTGCTGAAAAGCCTCCATTTCGGGAGGCTTTCAGGTGTTAAAGGTCAAAGTCGTAATCGGCCAGTTGCTTTTGCAAGCGGCGCTCCTCCAGGAGATTATCGATGGTGCGACGTTTGCTCAGGTTGGTCTTTGCTACCTCTACCACAGGCTCGGCATCATCGGCCTCAACAGAGATGAAGTCGTCTTCTGTGTCCAGTTGTTCTTTGCCAGTGCTCATAAGGTTAACTCCAGGCTAAGAATGCCATTGGCGCTTCTTATATCGACATTCTCCCGGCGGGTAAAAAAGATTTTTTCAATCGGTAAATCAATAAATCTAATAGAACCTCAATCGTCGGAGGTCTTTTGCTTGTATTCGCACAGGTCTTCGATACGGCAGCTGCCACAACGGGGCTTGCGAGCCAGGCAAACGTAGCGTCCGTGGAGGATCAGCCAGTGATGGGAGTCGAGCAGATACTCCTTGGGAACAAACTTCATCAGTTTTTTTTCCACCTCGACGACATTCTTGCCTGGCGCTAACCCTGTGCGGTTGCTGACCCGGAAAATGTGCGTGTCGACGGCCATGGTCAGCTGACGAAAAGCCGTATTGAGCACCACGTTCGCGGTCTTTCTACCGACCCCGGGCAGCGCTTCCAGCTCCTCGCGGGTTTGCGGTACTTCACCGCCATGAAGCTCTACCAGCATTCGGCAGGTTTCTATGACGTTTTTTGCCTTGCTGTTGTACAGGCCTATGGTCTTGATGTACTCGGACAATCCTTCTACACCCAGCGCATACATCGCTGCCGGAGTATTGGCCACCGGAAACAGCTTGGCGGTGGCCTTATTGACGCCTACGTCCGTGGACTGCGCGGAAAGGATCACGGCGATCAGCAATTCGAAGGGCGACGAGTAGGCCAGTTCGGTTTTCGGTTCCGGATTGTCTTCGTGAAGCCGACGGAAAATTTCCAGGCGTTTTGCAGCATTCATGGGCAGAGCAGTTCCTTGAAGGCGGTCAGTGTGAGGTCGAGGCGCCAGGCCAGGCTTGTTTGGCGGCTATGAGCAGTCCCAGCAGGATAAATCCGCCGGGGGCGAGGATGGCCAGTCGTATGCCGCCATCAGCGGCAAACAGCCAGCCTTGCCCGCTGGAATCAATAATTCCGCTCAACCAGGACACATGGCTGGCGAATGACCCATTGCCAAGGGCTTCTCGCAACACGCCCAGTACAACCATCAGCCCAAAAAACAGGCTGGACAGGCGAGTCCGGTCGATCATGCTTGCCTGGGTAAAAAAGCCGCTGTACTCCAGCACAATGCACTGCAGGGCAATCAGTCCGGCATACATTCCCAGTTGCTGATGCAGTTCAAAGGCCCAGGCCTGTAATGCCAATGTTGCCAGGCTGGTCAATGTGGCGGCGAGTGCAATGCAGGTGATCAACTGCATGGACGGGACGATTCGCGGCCGCAATACACTCATCTTCAGGCCGTAAACACCAATGACCAGCAGCGATAACAGCGACAGACCCAAGGCTTTTACCAAGGAGTCACTGGCGCCGATCAACGGGGTCAATATCAGTGAGTTCTGCAGCATCGAGGACTGGTTCATTGTCCGCTCCCGATCAGTTGTGGCTGATGCTCGTCGAAATAGCGTAACGCATCATGGATCGCGCTGATCACCGCCCTGGAAGTGACGGTTGCGCCGATCAACTGGTCGAATTGCCCCTGATCTTTTTTCAGCGCCCAGCCACTGTCACCAGGGTCGTTGCGCGACTTGCCGAAAAAGCCCTGAAGCCAGGGATTGGGCTGGTCGGCGATTCTCCCGCCCAGCCCTGGTGTTTCCGATTGCTTGAGGGTTTTGACTCCCAGCAACTTGCCGTTGATGTCGATCACGATCAGCAGTTCGATCGCATTTTCGTAACCCGTCACCTGGCTGCGTAATATCACTGCACTGGGTTTTCCGCCTGCTGTGGCCAGGTAACCGCCCAGTAAGGTGCTGTTGCTCAGCGCGATATCCTTGAACGCGAGTGGCTGGTCCAAAGGCTGATTGTCGTAGCTGCCGACTGGCAGCATGTCGAACAGCTTGCGGCTTTCGATCAAGCGCTGTTCAGCCGATATCTGCGGCGCGGTGGCGTGTTGCAGGAAAAATGTAGCGCCTGCGCCCAATCCGGCCACGACCACCAGCATCAGCACACTGAAATTCCGCTTCATGGTGTACGAGGCTCTGGTTGTGCAGCAGCGAGGCGTTCCAGGGCCGGTACGCAGAGATTCATCAGCAGCACCGCAAAGGCCACCCCGTCGGGATAGCCGCCCCAGGTTCGAATCAGGTAGGTCAGCAGGCCGACGCCCGCGCCGAACATCAGGCGGGCTTTTGGACTTTTCGCTCCCGATACCGGTTCGGTCACGATAAAGAATGCCCCGAGCATGCTCGCACCCGTCAGCAAGTGAAAGAGCGGGGAGCCGTGGGAGTCCGAACCTGAGCCGTTCCAGCACAACAGGCTGATGACGAACAGACTGCCGAGCATGCCGACCGGCGCATGCCAGCTGAACACCCGCTGCTGTAACAGGAACGCGCCGCCGGCGAGGAAAGCCAGATTCACCCATTCGATACCTTTACCACCCATGTGGCCAAACGCCGGGTTGCCGGCGAAGAGTTCGTCCATGGTCAGGCTTTTGTTGATTCGCAGGCTATCCAGCGCCGTGGCCGTCACCCAGGCGTCGGGCTGCTCGGCACCGCTGAAATTGAAACCGAAAATCTGTTGCAGGCCGGCGAGCAGATTCATCCCGTGGGACGTCGGCCAGTGGGTCATCTGTCGCGGGAAACACACCAGTACCAGCGCAAAACCGAGCATGGCCGGATTGAACGGGTTTTTGCCAACGCCACCATAAAGGTGCTTGCCGAAAAACATCGCGAATGCCGCAGCGCTGACCGTCAACCACCATGGACAGTAAGGTGGTAACGCCAGTGCCAGCAAGGTGGCGCTGACCAACGCGCTGCCGTCGCTTAGCGCAGGCTTGAGCGGGTACTTGCGCAACCGCAACACCAGCGCTTCAACGGCTAACGCGCTGCCGCAGGCCAGCAGCAGATTGATCAGAACACCCCAGCCAGATAACCAGAACAACACCAGCATGCCCGGCACGGTGGCCAGTAACACCCGCTTCATCGCCTGTTGCAGGCGATCATCGACCGGTTCAAGGGGCGACATAGGCGTTTACCTGGCGCTCGGCTTCGCAGAGCCGTTCGCGGGCCTTGGCCAGGAGCTCCGCCGGTGTATCAGGGCCCCGCTCGAGCTTGCTGACATCGGCGCGGGCATAAGCCAGCTCGGTTTTCAGTTGCCGCAGTTGAGCGTCGATGGGACGTTTTTCGACGCGTACCAGGTCGGGTGCCGGTTTTTCGCTGGCTCCCTCGGCAGCGTGCAGCGCCTGCTCCGCTTGAGCGAGGGCCGCGCTGAGCGCTTCCAGTTGCTCGGCCGGTGCTTCGCTGGCCTGGGCTTTTTTCAGCTCGGCGCGACGCATCGCCAGCTGGATTTTCGCGCGTTTGAGTTCGGCATCGTTGGCCGGCGCCGTCGGTTGCACAGGTGCTGAGGGGACTGTGCTTTCGAGCTGCGTCAGAGCTTGCTCGGCGGCTTCGAATTGCTGCTGCAAAATGATCAGCTGCGACTGCTGTTCGAAGGTCGGAGGATGCCCAAAAGCTTTCAGCGATTTGTTCAGTTGCGCGCGGCTCATCGCCACATCGATCTTGGCCTTTTTCAGCGCGGCATCGGCGGCTGCGGCTTTTTGGGCCTGAACCCGGGCAATGGCGTCCTGCAGCGGGGTATTGCTGGCATCGCTGTGTTGAGCGGCTTTTTGCGCGCGGGCCAGTCGTTCGGCGTGCTTTTGCTCTTCCTCACGACGCAGGCGTGCATTGCGCTGTTCGAAGCGCTGCCTTGCGTGATCGCGTTTGGCGTTGCGTGCTTGCAGTTCTTCGGGCGTGAACGCCAGACCACCGATAATCGGCAGCACCTGGGTCGAGGGTAAAGGATGCATTTCGATGCAATCCACCGGGCAGGGTGCTACGCACAGATCGCAGCCGGTGCATTCGTCGATCAGCACCGTGTGCATCAGTTTTGCCGCGCCGACAATCGCGTCTATCGGGCAGGCCTGGATGCACTTGGTGCAGCCGATGCATTCGGCTTCACGGATAAATGCAATTTGCGCCGGTGCCGAGCCACGGCTGGTGTCCAGTTCCAACACCGGGATTTTCAGCAGTTCGGCCAACGCTGAAATGGTCTCGTTGCCGCCCGGCGGGCACTTGTTGATTGCCTCGCCATTGGCAATGCCTTCAGCGTAGGGCTTGCATCCGGGGTGGCCGCATTTGCCGCATTGGGTCTGCGGCAGGAGTGCGTCGATACGTTGAATCAGACTCATGTTTTGATCAGTCCGCTGAAGCCGAGAAATGCCACTGCGACCAGTCCGGCGCTGATCAGGTCGATCGGCAGGCCACGAAAGGGCAGGGGCACATCGTTATTGAGAATGCGCTGGCGCAGGTCGCTGAACAGACTCAGCACCAGCCAGAAACCCAGCCCGGCGCCAAGACATAGCGCTACGTGATAGCCAAAGCCTTTGTCACTCTGCATGCCGAACAGGCTCAGCCCCAGCACGCCAGCGTTGCCCAGCAACAACGGCCACAAGCCGTTGAACGGTAACTGCGGCAGGGCACGCGTCAGCAGATTCAGCAGCGGGGTAATCAGCAGTACGCTCAAGGGCAAAAACACAAACAGGTACAAGGACGTCAGCCCAAGCGGTATCAGCAACCAGTGATAGGCCGCGTAACCCGGAACGCCGCTGAGCAACATCAGGCAGGTGGTTGCAATGCCCAGGGCATGAACCTGACGACGTTCGATGGCAGGCTCACGCGTCGATTGCATCAACGGATCGACACCCAGCGGCCAGTGCACGATGAAGTTATTGATCAGGGCAGTGCTGATGAGCGTGAGCAGAATGTCGGTCATGGGCGTGCCGGGTTGAGCGAACGGGCCTGTGCATAAAGATTAGGCATTATCCGGCAAGCAGATATGAAAATCCCACCGCCGCGAGTCAACGCGACGGTGGGATCGGTTCAGTCAGGCAACTTACTTGATGCGCTGACCCGGCTTGGCGCCGCTGTCCGGGCTCAACAGGTAGATTTCTTCGCCGCCAGGGCCTGCCGCCATGACCATGCCTTCGGAGATCCCGAAACGCATTTTGCGTGGCTTGAGGTTGGCGATCATCATCGTCAGACGACCTTCAAGCTTGGCCGGGTCTGGATATGCGCTCTTGATGCCGGAGAACACGTTGCGTTGCTCGTCACCGATATCCAGGGTCAGGCGCAGCAGCTTGTCCGCGCCTTCCACGGCTTCGGCCTTGAGGATCAGCGCCACCCGCAGGTCAACTGCGGCAAAGGTATCGAACTCGATCTCTGGCGACAGCGGATCCTTGGCCAGTTCGCCATTCCCTTGTGGGGCGGCATCACCGGTGTCGGTCTGGCTGGCGGCCAGGTCTTCTTTCGAAGCGTCGGTCATGGCTTGCACCTTGACTGGGTCGATACGGGTCATCAGCGGTTTGAACTCGTTCAGTTGATGGTTGCTGAGCAGGGTCGCGTGATCGTTCCAGGTCAGCGGTGCGACGTTGAGGAACGCCTCGGCGTCGGCGGCGAGCAACGGCAGCACAGGCTTGAGGAAGATCACCAGTTGGCGGAACAGGTTGACGCCCAGGGCGCAGATCGCCTGGACTTCGTCTTGCTTGCCTTCCTGCTTGTTCAGCGACCATGGCGCCTTGTCGGCGATCCAGGCGTTGGCGCGGTCGGCCAGGCCCATGATTTCACGCATTGCACGGGCGAAGTCGCGAGCCTCGTAAGCCTCGGCGATGCTTGGCGCGGCGGCCAGGAACGCGTCGGTCAGTTCTGGCGCGGCATTACCGGCCACCAGCACGCCAGCGTTGCCTTTGTGAATGAAGCCGGCGCAGCGGCTGGCGATGTTGACGACTTTGCCGACCAGGTCGGAGTTGACCTTCTGTACGAAGTCTTCGAGGTTCAGGTCCAGGTCGTCGACACCACGGCCGAGCTTGGAGGCGTAGTAGTAACGCAGGTATTCCGGCGACAGGTGGTCCAGGTAGGTCCGGGCCTTGATGAAGGTGCCGCGGGATTTGGACATTTTCTGGCCATTGACGGTCAGGTAGCCGTGTACGTTGATACCGGTCGGCTTGCGGTAGCCCGCGCCTTCGAGCATGGCTGGCCAGAACAGCGCGTGGAAATTGACGATGTCCTTGCCGATGAAGTGGTACAGCTCGGCGGTAGAGTCCTTGGCCCAGTACGCGTCGAAATCCAGTTCAGGACGACGTGCGCAGAGGTTCTTGAAGCTCGCCATGTAGCCGATCGGCGCGTCCAGCCAGACATAGAAGTATTTGCCTGGCTCGTCCGGGATTTCGAAACCGAAGTACGGCGCATCGCGGGAGATGTCCCACTGTTGCAGGCCGACATCCAGCCATTCGGCGATCTTGTTCGCGACCGCGTCTTGCAGGGTGCCGCTGCGGGTCCATTCCTGCAGCATCTGCTGGAAGTCCGGCAGCTTGAAGAAGAAGTGTTGGGAATCCTTGAGCACCGGCGTGGCGCCCGAGATCGCCGACTTCGGATCTTTCAGGTCGGTCGGCGCGTAAGTGGCACCGCACTTTTCGCAGTTGTCGCCGTACTGGTCTTCAGTGCCGCACTTCGGGCAGGTGCCCTTGATGAAGCGGTCGGCCAGGAACATTTTCTTTTCCGGGTCGAAATACTGGGTGATCGAGCGCGTGGCGATGTGCCCGGCGTCACGCAGCTTCAGGTAGATCTGGCTCGACAGCTCACGGTTTTCTTCAGCGTGAGTGGAGTGGAAGTTGTCGAAGTCCACCAGGAACTCGGCAAAGTCGGCGCTGTGTTCAGCCTGGACGTTGGCGATCAGTTGTTCCGGGGTGATGCCTTCTTTTTCTGCGCGCAGCATGATGGCCGAACCGTGGGCGTCGTCCGCGCAGACATACGTGCATTGATTGCCGCGATGCTTCTGGAAGCGCACCCACATATCGGTCTGGATGTACTCAAGCATATGGCCAAGGTGGATTGAACCATTGGCATAGGGCAGGGCGCTGGTGACGAGGATCTTGCGTGGCTCGGACATGGGGCTCGGCTACTTGATGAAACGGAGGTCGGCCACTATAAAGCGCCGGCGCATATTTTTCACCCTTCAGGCCTGTTTCCGGATACATCGGCTGCGAATACCTGTGGCGAGGGAGCTTGCTCCCGCTGGGTGGCGAAGCCGCCCCTTATAAGGCGACGCCGAGCGGACAGCATCGCCGCGTCAATAAAATTACGGCTGCTGCGCACCCGAGCGGGAGCAAGCTCCCTCGCCACAAATGAGTGTCCGGCGTAGGATACCCGTCTGATTTTCCAGCCTTGTTATCGGAGTTGCCCATGAGCGCCGTCAATCGCGCAGCGGTGGAAGCCGTCCTTCGTCAGTACACCGACCCTTACCTGAACCAGGATCCGCTCAGCGCCGGTTGCCTGCGCAGCATCGACATCCAGGGTGACCGCGTCAGCGTTCAGCTGGAACTGGGCTACGCCGCCGGCCTGTTCAAGAGTGGCTGGGCGCAGATGCTGCAAATGGCTATCGAGGGCCTGGAGGGCGTGACCTCGGCCAAAGTCGAGATCAGCACCGTGATTGCCGCGCACAAGGCGCAGGCGCAGATTCCAGGCCTGGCCAACGTCAAGAACGTGGTCGCCGTGGCGTCCGGCAAGGGCGGCGTGGGCAAATCCACCACCGCCGCCAACCTCGCGTTGGCGCTGGCCCGTGAAGGCGCCAAGGTCGGGATCCTCGATGCCGATATCTACGGCCCGAGCCAGGGCATCATGTTCGGCATCCCGGAAGGCACCCGACCGAAGATCAAGGACCAGAAGTGGTTCGTGCCGATCGAGTCGCATGGCGTTGAAGTCATGTCCATGGCGTTTTTGACCGACGACAACACGCCGATGGTCTGGCGTGGCCCGATGGTCTCCGGCGCCTTGCTGCAACTGGTGACACAGACCGCCTGGAGCGATCTGGATTATCTGGTGATCGACATGCCGCCGGGTACCGGTGACATTCAGTTGACCCTGGCACAAAAAGTCCCGGTGGCGGGGGCGGTGATCGTCACCACGCCGCAGGATCTGGCATTGCTGGACGCCCGCAAAGGCGTGGAGATGTTCCGCAAGGTCAACATTCCAGTGCTAGGCGTGGTGGAAAACATGGCCGTGCACATCTGCTCCAACTGCGGTCATGCCGAGCACCTGTTCGGTGAAGGCGGCGGCGAGAAGCTGGCCAGTCAATATGGCGTCGAACTGCTGGCATCGCTGCCGTTGTCGATGTTGATCCGCGAGCAGGCTGACGGCGGTAAGCCAACGGTGATCGCCGAACCGGACAGCCAGATCGCCATGGTCTACCAGGAACTGGCCCGTCACGTCGGTGCGCGGATTGTCTTGCAGGAAGCCGCCACGCCAGCGATGCCGAATATCACCGTCAGTGACGATTGATTGGGTAAATGGAGGACCTGCTTTTGTGGCGAGGGGGCTTGCCCCCGTTGGGTGGCGAAGCCACCCCAATACTGGTCGGCGTTCTCTCCCTGTAAAAACGCGTCAACCGGTTTACGACTGCTTCGCAGCCGAACGGGGCGGTGCGGCGTTCCGACAAGCCCCCTCGCCACAGGGTTTTGTGCTGAACTTTAAATCCGCAAACCGCCATCCATTTCCAGGATCCGGCCGGTGTAGTAGTCGTTCTCGAAGATGTACGCCGCCGAATGGGCGATCTCTTCGGGCTTGCCCATGCGTTTGAGCGGAATCCCGGAGGTCATTTTCTCCAGGGCTTCAGGCTTCATGCTCAGGGTCATTTCGGTCTCGATGAAGCCCGGCGCAATACCGGCCACGCGAATGCCATGGCGCGCGAGTTCCTTGGCCCAGGTCACGGTGGCCGCAGCAACCCCGGCCTTGGCGGCGGAGTAGTTGGTCTGGCCGACGTTGCCGGCGCGGGAAATCGAGGAGATGTTGACGATCGCGCCGCCGGTCTTCAGCTCGATCATTTTCGCCGCCACTTCACGGGTGCAGAGGAACACGCCGGTCAGGTTGACGTCGATCACGGCCTGCCACTGGGCCAGGCTCATTTTGGTCATTTCGCCATCCTTGACCTTGATCAGCAGGCCATCGCGCAGAATCCCGGCGTTGTTGATCAGGCCGTGGATCGCGCCGAAGTCTTCGGCAACCTGGGCGACCATGTGCGTCACCTGTTCTTCATTGGCGACGTTGCACAGATAAGCGCGAGCTTCGACGCCGGCGGCTTTGCAGGCGGCGACGGCCTGGTCTAGCTTTTCCTGGTTGAGATCGACCAGTGCCAGTTTTGCGCCCTTGGCGGCGAAATACTCGGCCATCGAACGGCCTAAACCCTGGCAACCGCCGGTGATAATGATTACTTTGTCAGTGAGTTTCATTCGCATGCCCCAAATGGCAGGTCAGAGTGGTTTCCTTTTAGAGAGCCTCTCGATCTGCGCCTGATGTGGCCTGGCTGCACATGAGAACTGCCCCGATGGCGTTGCTGGAACTTTGTCCCAGGAGCCTGTCCGTTTTTTTGACGGATTCTATATAAGGAGTCATAAATTGAGCGTTGAAGCTGCCAAGCATGCCCGAGAATTGTTGCTCAAGGAATACCGCGGAGTGCTCTCGACGCACTCCAAGGCAATGCCCGGTTTCCCGTTCGGCTCAGTGGTTCCTTATTGCCTGGACGAGCAGGGCCGGCCGCTGATCCTGATCAGCCGGATCGCCCAGCACACCCACAATCTGCAAAAAGACCCCAAATGCTCATTGCTGGTGGGTGAGCGCGAGGCTGAAGACGTACAGGCCGTTGGTCGCCTGACCTACCTGGCCGAAGCGGAAAAAATTCAGGATCAGGCCGCCATCGATGCCGCCGCCGAGCGTTATTACCGCTATTTCCCGGATTCGCAGAATTATCACAAGGCGCATGATTTCGACTTCTGGGTACTCAAACCGATACGGCATCGTTACATCGGCGGTTTCGGTGCGATTCACTGGGTCGACCAATTGACCCTGGCCAACCCATTCGCCGGCAAGGCCGAAGCGAGCATGATCGAACACATGAACGCCGACCACGCCAAGGCCATCGCCCATTACGTCGAGCTGGCCGGCCTGCCGAAAACCGCACCCGCTCAGTTGGCGGGCATCGACGCCGAAGGCATGCACCTGCGCATTGGCCAGGGGCTGTACTGGTTACCGTTCCCGGAAGTGTGTAATACGCCGACACAAGTACGCGAAGCCTTGGTTTTATTGGCTCACGCCGAGCAATGGCCGAAAAATGCGACAGCCGACGCTTGAAATCACGAAACGGCGACGTCATCTACGTTCTACTTGCAAGGCATTCTTGCGTTGAGGAACCATTTGATGCGCCCTTTTTTGTTGCTCTTTCTGCTGTTCCCGGTGTTGGAGCTGTTCGTATTCGTCAAGGTCAGCGCGGCCATCGGGTTTTTCCCGGCACTGCTGCTGATTATTCTCGGCTCGATGTTCGGCGTGTTCGTGCTGCGCATCGCCGGCCTGGCTACCGCATTGCGTGCTCGTGAAAGCCTGAACCGCGGCGAGTTGCCTGCGCAGACCATGCTTGAAGGCCTGATGCTCGCCTTGGGCGGCGGTCTGTTGATCCTGCCAGGTTTCGTCAGCAGCGTGATCGGTCTGATCATGATCTTGCCGATCACCCGTCGGTTGCTGGCCAACGCGATGCGCAAGCGCGCCGAGGAGCAGGCAATTCGTCAGCGTGCCTTTGCCGATGATCTGCAACCGCGTGGCGGCCCGGCTCCGCGTCAACCGTTGGGCCGTGAACCGAACGTGATCGAGGGCGAGTTCGAGCACCGCGACTCCAAATAACTGTTTCATTGGCACGGCACCTTCAGGTGCCGTGTTCGTTTCTGTGGTCGGTGCCGTAAAAAATTTCACTGCCCAGCCCTTGTAATAAGCTTATGCGCCCTTATGTAACGGTCACCGCAAGGTTTCTGGTGAAGATCACCAGACAGACTTCCGCGGTTCGCTTGACGAGCCGCAACCGGCAACGCCGGAATTTAACCCGCCGGGATTACACCGGCCGCTGAAAACCACAATTAGGAGAGATCGACAATGAAGCTTCGTCCTCTGCATGACCGCGTCGTCATCCGTCGCAGCGAAGAAGAAAAGAAAACCGCTGGCGGTATCGTTCTGCCAGGTTCGGCTGCCGAAAAAGCCAACAGCGGTGAAGTCCTCGCTGTAGGTACCGGCCGCGTGCTGGACAACGGTGAAGTGCGTGCGCTGGCCGTGAAAGTGGGTGACAAGGTTGTTTTCGGCCCGTACTCCGGCAGCAACACTGTGAAAGTCGACGGTGAAGACCTGCTGGTAATGGCTGAGAACGAGATTCTCGCTGTTATCGAAGGCTGATTTGCGCTCAATTTCCCGCTACTACAAAAGTATTTAAGGAATATCGATCATGGCTGCTAAAGAAGTTAAATTCGGCGATTCCGCCCGTAAGAAAATGCTCGCCGGTGTCAACGTCCTGGCTGACGCAGTAAAAGCGACCCTGGGCCCTAAAGGCCGTAACGTGATCATCGAGAAGAGCTTCGGCGCTCCGACCATCACCAAGGACGGCGTTTCCGTAGCCAAAGAAATCGAACTGAAAGACCGTTTCGAAAACATGGGCGCGCAGCTGGTCAAAGACGTTGCCTCCCGTGCCAACGATGACGCAGGCGACGGCACCACCACCGCGACCGTTCTGGCTCAGTCGATCGTCAACGAAGGCCTGAAAGCCGTCGCTGCCGGCATGAACCCGATGGACCTGAAACGCGGTATCGACAAAGCGACCATCGCTATCGTCAAAGAGCTCAAAGCCCTGTCCAAGCCATGCGCTGACACCAAGGCAATCGCTCAGGTCGGCACCATCTCGGCCAACTCCGACAGCTCCATCGGCGACATCATTGCCGAAGCCATGGAAAAAGTCGGTAAAGAAGGCGTGATCACCGTTGAAGAAGGCTCGGGCCTGGAAAACGAACTGTCGGTTGTAGAAGGCATGCAGTTCGACCGTGGCTACCTGTCCCCGTACTTCGTCAACAAGCCAGAGACCATGACCGCCGAACTGGACGGTCCGCTGATCCTGCTGGTCGACAAAAAGATCTCGAACATCCGCGAAATGCTGCCAGTACTGGAAGCCGTTGCCAAAGCCGGCCGTCCTCTGCTGATCGTTGCCGAAGACGTTGAAGGCGAAGCCCTGGCGACTCTGGTTGTGAACAACATGCGCGGCATCGTTAAAGTGGCTGCCGTCAAAGCCCCGGGCTTCGGCGACCGTCGCAAGGCCATGCTGCAGGACATCGCTGTTCTGACTGGCGGTACCGTTATCTCCGAAGAGATCGGCCTGAGCCTGGAAAGCACCACCCTGGAACACCTGGGTAATGCCAAGCGCGTGATCCTGTCCAAAGAAAACACCACCATCATCGACGGTGCTGGCGTTGAGGCTGACATCCAGGCTCGCGTTGTGCAGATCCGTCAACAAGTGGCTGACACTTCGTCCGACTACGACCGTGAAAAACTGCAAGAGCGTCTGGCCAAGCTGTCCGGCGGCGTTGCAGTGATCAAGGTTGGCGCGGGTTCCGAAGTTGAAATGAAAGAGAAGAAAGCCCGCGTTGAAGACGCCCTGCACGCTACCCGTGCAGCCGTTGAAGAAGGCGTGGTACCTGGCGGTGGCGTGGCACTGGTTCGCGCTCTGCAAGCGATCTCCGAGCTGAAAGGCGACAACGATGACCAGAACGTCGGCATCCAGTTGCTGCGTCGCGCTGTTGAAGCGCCACTGCGCCAGATCGTTGCCAACTCCGGCGACGAGCCAAGCGTTGTAGTCGACAAGGTCAAGCAGGGCAAGGGTAACTATGGTTACAACGCTGCTACCGGCGAATACGGCGACATGATCGAAATGGGTATCCTGGACCCGGCTAAAGTGACTCGTTCGGCTCTGCAAGCGGCTTCGTCGATTGCCAGCCTGATGATCACCACCGAAGCCATGATCGCCGAGATCAAGGAAGACGCACCAGCTGGCGGCGGCATGCCAGACATGGGCGGTATGGGCGGCATGGGCGGCATGATGTAAGCCAGCCTTACCCTGTACGAAAAAACCCCGCTGGCGTAAGCCAGCGGGGTTTTTTATTTTCTGTGAAGATGATCGTTCCCACGCTCTGCGTGGGAATGCAGCCCGGGACGCTCTGCGTCCCTGACAGGGTTTGGATCAACAGATCTATCCCTGAGCCACTCTTGGCCTTAAGCTGCGCGGTCCAAGACGGCCGTAACTGTGTACGGAGCAAGTGCCCATGCGAATTCTATTGGTTGAAGACAACCGCGACATCCTCGCCAATCTGGCCGATTACCTGGGGCTTAAAGGCTATACCGTGGATTGCGCGCAGGACGGCTTGTCAGGCCTGCACCTGGCGGCCACCGAGCATTACGACCTGATCGTGCTCGACATCATGCTGCCCGGTATCGATGGTTACACCCTGTGCAAACGCCTGCGTGAAGATGCCCGGCGCGATACCCCGGTGATCATGCTGACCGCCCGTGACCAACTGGATGACCGGCTGCAGGGCTTCAAGTCCGGTGCCGATGATTACCTGGTCAAACCGTTTGCCCTGTCTGAACTGGCGGCGCGCATCGAGGCGGTCATGCGCCGTACCCAGGGTGGCGGTCGCCGAGCCCTGCAGGTTGGCGATCTGAGCTACGACCTCGACACGCTGGAAGTGACCCGCGAAGGTCGCCTGCTGAAACTCAACCCGGTAGGCCTCAAGCTGCTGGCGGTGTTGATGCAGAAAAGCCCGCACGTCTTGCGTCGCGAAATACTCGAAGAAGCCCTTTGGGGTGACGACTGTCCGGACAGCGACAGCCTGCGCAGTCACGTCCATCAGTTGCGTCAGGTGATCGACAAACCGTTCGCCAAACCCTTGCTGCAAACCGTGCACGGCGTCGGCTATCGCTTGGCCGAGGGGCGTGATGGAGTTTAAGCAGAGCCTTGCTCAGCGGATCATTATTGCCTTTGCCTTGATGAGTGCGTTGGTGGCGGGGGCATTCGCCATAGGCATCGTGGCGACCGTGCATCTGGTCGAAGAAAAGCTGATTTCAGCAGGCCTGGGTGGCGATTTACAGCGGTTGCTGTTGATGGACAGTATGGCCGACTGGAGTCATCGTCCCGAGCCCGATCAGTTGTTCTACTTCAGTGGCGGCCCTGGCGACTTTGACTTGCCCAGGGACCTGCGGCATCTGAATGCGGGCTTTCATGAAGTATTTCGCGAGCAACTGTCATACCACGCGCTCGTCGAGATCGTTGACGGCCGACGTTACGTCCTGCTGCAGGATCAAAGCGATTTCGAAGAGCGCGAGCGAGTGCTGTTTGCCGTGGTACTGGTGGGGTTTGTATTAAGTCTGGCATTGGCGGTGTTCCTCGGCTGGGTGCTCGCGCGCAAGGTCATGGCGCCGGTGGTCCGGCTGGCGCGCCAGGTGCGTCACCGCGATCAACTGCTCGGCCTGGCACCGCCCCTGGCGCCGGACTATGCCGCCGATGAAGTCGGTGAGCTGGCCGTCGCTTTCGACGCCACGCTGGGCCGATTGCGCCAGGCGCTGAGTCGCGAACGGCTGTTCACCAGCGACGTCAGTCACGAACTGCGCACCCCGTTGATGGTATTGGCCAGCTCCTGTGAGCTGTTGCTGGAGAACCCGGACCTCGATCAGCGCAGTCGCAACCAGGTCGAGCGGATCGCTCGTGCCTGTGAAGAGATGCGCGAACTGGTCCAGACCTTCCTGATGCTCGCCCGCGCCCAGCGCGAAGATGCCAGCATGTCGCCGCAACAGACCCTGGGGCAGGTGGCCGAGGACTTGCTCGGCCTGTGGCGCGAGCCGATCGAAGACAAGGGTCTCACGCTGTTTTATGAACCCGGCAACCCGACGGATACGCGCTATAACGCGACATTCCTGCACGCGGTCATGGGCAACCTGTTGCGTAATGCCTTGCACTACACCGACAGCGGGTTTATTCGCTTGACCATTCTGCCCTGCGGTTTTCTGGTCGAAGACAGCGGTGTCGGTATTCCCGAAGAGAAGCGTGAAGCGATGTTCGAGCCGTTTGTACGCGGTGGCGAGAAGCGTGGGGACGGGCTTGGGCTGGGCCTGTCGCTGGTGCAGAGAATTTGTGAAAACCAGGGCTGGAGCGTCAGTCTCAGCACCATGGAGCCCAACGGCTGCCGCTTTTATGTCGAGCTGGGCAAGCCGGACGCTTGATGCCACGGTCGCGACCACCGTAGAAGCGGAGTTCAAGCAGGCGGATTTTCGGGTTCAGGAACATTTGGACTGTATCCCGCTCTATGGCATGCGGCGCGTTTATATATTACGAAAGAGGTAGAAGGATGGCAGTTGAACAGGCATCGGAAATGGAAGTCGCTCCTGCAGACCGCTTCAATTATTTCTGGAATCAGCGCGGTGAATGGGTGGAAGAGCCCAACGTGCGGAGAGGCGGGGAAAGTGGCGTACAGCGGATTCGTGCCCCCCATGACCGGCTGCTCTATGCCAAGCGCCAGACAGGGCATATTTACCGTAGCTGGTTGCACCCGTTTGGTCGTCCGACGGTGTTACGTGAGCTTGATGCGCTGAACGGCCTCCGTTCGCTGAATGTTCGAGTGCCTGAGCTGGTGTTCTGTGGCGCCCAGCGTGATCCGGTGCATCAGTGGCGAGCGTTGTTGGTGACTGCCGCACTGGACGGCTTTGTCGAGATTGAAGACTGGTATGCCAGCGGTGGGCGCGAGCGCCATGGTGAGGCGTTGCATGAGCGGGTGCTGCAAGATCTGGCCGAGAACCTGGCGCGGATGCACAAGGGGCGCTGGCAGCATAGCTGCTTGTATATCAAGCATGTTTTTGTGCGCGTGACCGGTGAAGGTGACGCCGCCAGGGCCGAAGTGGCGTTACTCGATCTGGAGAAGTGCCGTCAGCGCCTGACTCGCCAGCAAGCGGCTTCGCATGACATGAAACAGCTGCGCCGCCACTCGTCGTGGGGCTCGGCGGATTGGGCGAAGCTCATCTATTTTTATAAGAAGGCGTTTGGCAGCTCTATCAAAGGTTTGTAGCGATGAAACTAGAAATTGCTAGGGGGCTATTTTTGGCAGGAGCCTTGGCAGTTGTTTCATTGGCGGTGGTCGGCCTGGAGCAGCCACGTACGCAAGTTCTCAGTGCAAAGAATGGCGGCGTGCATTGTCCGCTACCACGGACTACGAAGTCATCCACAGTGACCCACTCCGAAAATGATGAGTTGTTCTTGTTCATGCTTGGCATGACTCAGGGAATGAAACACCAGAGTTGAAACCTCTCGGCCCACATCAAAGGCCTCGCATGCGCGAGGCTTTTTGCTTTTGAGATGGCTCAACCGCCGTAACGCATAATCTCCTGCGCGGAGTCCGTATTTACGCTTTGTCGGGCTTGGCCAGCAGCGTGTAGATGCAGGGCAGCACGAACAGCGTGAACAGTGTCCCGATCGACATGCCCGTGGCGATCACCATCCCAATATCGTAGCGGCTGACGGCTCCCGCGCCAGTGGCGATGATCAACGGCACCATGCCGAAGACCATGGCGGCCGTGGTCATCAATACCGGACGCAGGCGAATGGCTGCCGCTTGCTCCACGGCTTCGCGGGGCGTCAGGCCCTTGTCCCTGCGCAACTGGTTGGCGAACTGGACGATCAGGATCCCGTGTTTGCTGATCAGTCCGATCAAGGTCACCAGCCCGACCTGGGTGTAGATGTTCATGCTCGACCAGCCCAGGAACAACGGGATCAGTGCACCGCAAATCGACAGTGGGACGGTCACCAGAATCACCAATGGATCGCGGAAACTTTCGAACTGCGCCGCCAGCACCAGGAAAATGATCGCCAGTGCCAAGGCAAAGGTCACCCACAAGGCGCTGCCTTCCTGAACGAACTGCCGCGAGGCGCCGCCGTAATCGAAAGCATAACCCGGTGGTGCTTCCTCCTTGGCGATCTGGCGCACGGTATCGATTGCCTCACCCATGCTGACCGTCGAAACGCCGGAAAGAATCGCTGAGTTGAGTTGCTGGAACTGATTCAGCTGTCGCGGTCGTGCGCGGTCACTGATGTTGATCAAGGTCGACAGGGGCAACAGTTCACCCTTGGTGTTTTTAACGTAGTAGCTGCTCAGCCACTCGGGATTGTCCCGGTAAGGCCGTTCGACCTGGGCGATGACCTTGTAACTGCGCCCCTCGATGGTGAAGCGGTTGATCTCGGCTTCTGCCAGCAACGTCGACAGTGTCACGCCCAGATCCTCCATCGAGACGCCCATTTGAGCGGCCTTGGCGCGGTCGATATCCACCACCACTTCGGGCTTGTCGAAGGCCAGGTCGATGTCGAGGAACGCGAACTTGCCGGACTCCAGGGCACGCTTCTTCACCCGATTGACCAGCTCCAGCAATGGCTCGTAGTCATTGGCGGTGTTGATCACAAACTGGAACGGCAAGCCTTCACCCGTGCCCGGAAGAGAGGGCAGGTTGAAGCCGAAGATTTGCAGGCCGGCGATGCTCGAAAGCTTTTGCTGCACCTCAGGCAGAATCTGCATCTGGGTTCGTTTGCGCTCATTCCAGGGTTTGAGCAGGAAACCGCCAATGCCTGACTGCACGCCGTTGAATCCGTTGATCTGGAAGGACGAGTAGTACTCGGGAAACACCTTGAATATCGCGAGGAATTCGTCGGTGTAGGTATTCAGGTAATCCAGGTTGGCCGTTTGCGGGGCGTTGGCCATCATGAAAATGACGCCCTGGTCTTCATCCGGTGCCAATTCCGACTTGGTGAACTTGAGCAGTACCGGGATCAGGCACAGCACGATCACGGCGAACACCAGCACCACCGGCCGGGTATTGAGCGTGCCGTGCAGGACACTTTGATAACGACGCTTGAGCCCTTCGAAAATCAGATCGAGGCGATGGGCCAAGCCGGACGGGTTTTCATCGTGACGCAAGAGCAGTGCGCACATCATCGGCGACAGAGTCAGGGCAACGATCCCGGAAATCACCACGGCGCCGGCCAGGGTCAGCGCGAACTCCTTGAACAGAGCACCGGTCAGGCCCGTCAGAAAACCGATGGGCGCATAGACCGCCGCCAGGGTGATGGTCATCGAGACCACCGGCATGGCGATTTCCCGGGCGCCTTCGAGGGCAGCGCTCAGCGGTGTTTTACCTTCTTCTATGTGTCGGTGAATGTTTTCGACCACGACGATGGCGTCGTCCACCACCAGGCCGATGGCCAGCACCATCGCCAGCAACGTCAGCAGGTTGATCGAGTAGCCCATCAGTTGCATGAAGAACATCACGCCGATCATCGACAGCGGAATGGTCACCACCGGGATCAATACCGAACGCAGCGCGCCAAGGAACAGGAACACCACGACAATCACGATCAGCACGGCTTCGAAGAGGGTTTTCACCACTTCGTTGATCGAGGCCTGAATGAACAACGTGGCGTCGTAGGCGATTTCAGCCTTGAGAGTGGGGGGCAACTGGGATTCCAGCTCCGGCATGAGCTTGCGCACTTCCTTGATCACGTCCAGCGGGTTGGCAGCTGGTGTGGCCTTGATCCCGATGTACACCGACGGCGTACCGCCAAAGGAGCTGACGGAGTTGTAGTTCTCGGCGCCCATTTCCACGCGCGCCACGTCGCTGAGCAGTACCCGGCTGTCGCCGTCGATTTTCAGCGGAATGGCGGCGAAGGCTTCGGCGCTCTTCAATTCGGTGTTGGCATTGATGCTGGTGACGACGTACTCACCTTTGACTTCACCGGCAGCGGACAGAAAGTTGTACTGGCGCACTGCGTTACCGACATCACTGGCGCTCAAGCCGAAACCGGCGAGTTTTACCGGGTCTAGCCAAAGGCGCATGGCAAACACCTGATTGCCAAGAATGGCGGCTTCAGCCATGCCGGGAAGGGTGGCGAGCTTGGGCTGGATCACCCGCGACAGGTAGTCGGTGATCTGCGGGTTGCTCAATTCCTTGCTGTAAAAACTCATGTACATCAGCGCCGAAGCACCTGCGGCCTCCTTGCTCAGTACCGGGTCTTCAGCATCTTTGGGCAGCTTGTTCTTGACCTCGTTGGCTTTGGCCAGCAGCTCGGTGAACAACCGGTCGCTGTTGGAGCCGATGCGTGCATAGATTGAAATCACCGAAAAGTTCTGGCGGCTGACCGACGTCATGTAGTCGATGCCTTCGGCACTGGCCAAGCTTTGCTGCAAGGGTTGGGTGATGTAGCCCTGAATGGTTTCGGCGTTGGCGCCGGGGTAGGCCGTGGTCACCGTGATCAGCGCGTTCTCCATTTGCGGATATTGGCGCAGCGGCAGTTTGCTCCAGGCCTGGAAACCCAACAGCACAATCAGCAGGCTGACCACGGTGGCGAGCACCGGGCGGCGAATGAACGGATCGGTAAAAGCCATGGGAATTCCTTGATCAGTTCGTGCGCGGTTGGCTGGTTGGCACGGCTGGCAGGTTCTTGTCGGGGCTGACGACAATGTGCGTGCCGTTGTCGAGTTTGATCTGGCCGGCACTGACCACTTGCTCGCCGTTCTGCAAGCCTTTGTTGATCGTCACCAGGCCTTCGCGACGCTCGCCGGTTTCGATGAAGCGCCGTTCGGCGATCAGGATCGGCTGGCCCTGGTCGTCTTTCTCGACGTTGCCGTTCGCGTCCTTCTTCTGGGCGACCACGTAGAGAGAGTTGCCATAGAGGGTGTAGGTGATCGCGCCTTCCGGTACGACGATTCTGGGTTGCGGGTCCGGCAACATGACCTGCAGGCTGGCGAACATGCCCGGCAGCAATGTGCCGTCCGGGTTGGCGAGAGTGGCACGTACCTGCACGTTGCGGGTGCTGCTTTCGACCTTGGGGTTGATCGCGCTGATGGCACCGGGGAAGTTCTGTGTCGGGTAGGCCGGGACCGTGACTTGAACCGCCTGGCCGAGGGCGATTTTCGGCACCATTTGTTCCGGCACGAAGAAGTCGACGTAAAGGCTACTCAAGTTCTGCAGGGTGGCGATGACCGTGCCGCTGGGCAGGAAGTCGCCGACGTCCACCTGACGAATGCCGATGGTGCCGCTGAAGGGCGCAACGATGTGTTTCTTCGCCAGCGCAGCCTTGAGCTGATTGACGGTGGCCTTGTTCTTGGCGAGCACCGCGGTGAGCCGGTCGAACTCGCCCTTGGAGATCGCCTGACTGCCGACCAGTTGGCTGCCGCGGCCGTAATCGAGTTGCGCCAGGCCCAGGTCGGCCTGGGCGGTTTCCAGCAGGGCGCTTTCAACGGCGCTGTCGAGTTGCACGAGCGGTTGGCCGGCCTTGACCTTCTGCCCGGATTCGAACTGCACGTCCTTGACCGTACCGGCAATCTCCAGGCTCAGGTTGACCCCTTGCAGCGCCTTGAGTGTGCCGACCGTGGGCAAGCGCGATTGCCAGGGCCGTTCGGTGGCCGTGGCCACGGCAACACTCACCGGTGGTCTTGGCACAGCGAAGGTCTGGATCATCTTGTAGATGGAGAAGGCCTTGTAGCCTCCCAGCATCAGGATGATCAACAGCACGACACCCAACATGATCAGCATGCGGCGACGCAGCATATTCCACTTCCTTGGAAAAAATCAGGCGAGACAGACCAGACATTACTCCGTGTATGCGGGTGATTCCAGATACTTGCCGGTGAGCTGTACCTGACGCGATCCGTAGCAGCTGGCGCAGCCTGCGTTCGAGCGCGAAGCGGTCGTAAATCCTGCCGCCACGGTTGAGCCTGACACACCGCGGCGCATGATTTTACGACTGCTGCGCCCGAGCGCGGACCGAGCCGAACGCAGGCTGCGCCAGCTGCTACAGGGGGTATCGGCCAGATTGAGAGTGGGAACGATCAATTTGGCAGCGCAGGTTTCAAACCAGATGCAGGTGGTTATCCCAAAGCCCTGCGGGGAGTTCGAGGGGCTTGGCCAGCAGCGGTGTCTGGCGACAATCATAGAAACGGCAACGCCCTTGCCCCGAGGTCACGACAAAGCCATCGGCCACTGCCCCGACACCGGCGCAGTCGGGCAGCGGTGCATCGAGGCGCACTTCGCCGCTGTCCAGGTCCCAGATGAAAAAACGGTTGCCGCGCGGTGCGGTGAGCGCCACCAGCCGCAAGTCACTGTGCACCGCGACGCTTGCGGTGTAGTGCCCCATGGCCTGCAACTGGTGCTCGGCGACCGGGAACGCGACGAAGGGCTGGCCGGGACGCTTGATCGCCAACAGCTCGGATGATTCATGGGCGGCGCCCATGAACTGCTGGCCGGTGACGATGGTGCCGTCGCTGGCGATCCCCATGTGACGCACGCTGTTCATCTGCTGGGCCAGGGTTTCCTTGCTCAGCAGGGTGCCATCGCGCTGCATCAGCACTAGGCTGGGTTGCATGGCGTCGAGGTTCATCTCGACCCGGCTCTCGGCTTCGGTACGAATCCCGCCGTTGGCCACCACCAGGGTTTCACCGTCGGGCATCCATGACACTTGATGCGGGCCGATGCCGTGGGTGGAAATCTCACCGCTGTGAATCAATCGCTGACCCTCGAAACGGTACACCCCGAGCAGGCCGCGACCCGGGTCGCTGGTGTCGTTTTCGGTGGCGTAGAGCCAGTCGCCGCTTTTATGAATAACCGCGTGACCGTAGAAGTGCCGGTTCGGTTGCGACACCACGGTTTGCAGCAGCGCACCGTCACGCAGATCGACCAGATAACTCTCGGTGCCCGGCCGCCGCGCGACGAACAGGGCCATTGGCAGAGCTGGGTGGTTGATGATGTCGTGGCAGCGTTGGCCGACTTCGGTGGCGAACACTCGAGTGCCATCCAGCCGATAGCCGACGGCGTAATGTTTGCCGTCGCTGTCGTCGCGCGCCGAAAGCAGCAAAGGACCGTGGTCCTTTTGCTTGAACAGCTTCCAGCCGCCCAGCGTCACGGCGCCCAGCAACAAACTGCCTAATGTCAGAGCCTGACGTCGCAGCATGGCGCTACCCCTCATCAGTCACCGTCGTTGGCGTTGAAGCCGAGTTGGATGCCCAGTGCCTTGGCCAGTTCACCTTCGTGCAGGCGATGGACGACGTTGAGGCTGTCGTAAAGGTCGTTGAGTTGCTGGCGACCGGCATCGTCGGTGAGCATTTCGGTCAGCGAGCGCTGGCTGCTTTCAAACAGTTTCAACGACGCGGCGTAGGCGGCATCGATCTTGTCCGCCAGCGGCTTTTGCTCGGCCGGCAACAGGCCACGCAGGCCCTTGTTGTCGACACCGACCCAGACCGTCCGGGCGGCAGCCAGGCTCGATTGCATGCTTTGCAGCGACGAATGACTGCGCCATGCATCGGCCTGGAACGGCTGTGGAATGCCCTTGGTCTGGCGCCCCATCGGCGTGCCGAGTTTTTTCTTCAGGGTATCCAGTGCCGTCACTTGAGCGCGGAGCAGATCGGCGATGGCTTCGTGAGAGTCGGCGTAACGCTGGTTCGGGAATTTGCTCATCTGGGCCAGCATGCCGTCGGTGCTGTTCCAGCTCGCGAGGATCTCTTCGGCCAGCTGTTTCTGACGTTCGCCGATGGCCGTCAGCAGTGGGCAGTAACGGGCTTTTTGCGCGGCGTCGGCCACGTTGGTTTTTTCGTCGAACAGAATGTACTCATAGGCCGAGAGGCCCTGCACGACGACGCTGGATTTGGCCAGCGCAGCGGCATCGATCTGCGGTTGCGCGGTGACCAGTTGCTCGACCTGACGGCCGACCAGGTTTTTCTTGTCCGGCCAGAACTGCACCTGCCAGGAGCGATTGCCTTCGGCCAGTGGGCCAACCAGCAGCGGTTGCAATTGTGCCCAGGCCTTTTGTGCATGGAGGAAATCGGCGCGAGCTGTTGCAAGGTCTGCCTTGCCTTCGCAGTAGGCCAGCGCACTGGCGGCCAATTGGCGGTCGGCTTCAACCCAGCGACTGTAGGTCGGCAGGATCACTTGCTTGGCGATGGCTGCCGAGGTGACGGCTTGAGGGTCCTGAGGCGAGCAGGCACCCAGGACGAGTGCGGCAAGGCTGGTGAACAACAGCTTGGGGCGGAACATGTCGGGCTCCCTTTTTATGGGCAAAAGCGTATGGGAAATGCGTCAAAGAGAATTCAAAAAGGCCAGCAACGCAGCGCGCTGCTCGGCATTGAACGCTAAAACCTGCTGCTGCGCCGCGCGTGCTTCACCGCCGTGCCAGAGCACGGCTTCGAGCAGGTTGCGAGCGCGGCCGTCATGCAGAAACTGCGTGTGGCCACTGACCGCTTGCGTCAGGCCAATGCCCCACAACGGCGGGGTGCGCCAGTCGCGGCCTGAGGCCTGGAATTCGCTACGGTTATCGGCCAGGCCTTCGCCCATGTCATGCAACAGCAGATCGCTGTAGGGGCGAATCACTTGATTGGCCAGTTCAGGTTCTGCGGCATTCGCGGCGGTGGTGAATTTCGGCGTGTGGCACGATTGGCAACCGGCCTGATAGAACAGGTTTTTACCGGCCAGGACTTGCGCTCCGTTGACGTCACGGCGGGCCGGGACGGCGAGGTTACGGCTATAGAACAGCACCAGGCGCAAGATGTTGTCGCTGACTTCCGGCTCGCCATCCGGGCCATTGCCGTTAGGCGCCTGCAGGCAGTCGGTCTGGGCCGGGGTGCAATCATCGAACGGTCTCAGACTGGTCGTAAGGCCCATATCACCGGAAAACGCGTGAACGTTTTGCTGATTGAGATTCGGTTGCCCGGCTTTCCAGCCAAAGCGCCCCAAAACGGTCTTTTGCTGCGCGTCATCCCACACCCGATTCGGACGTCCGGCGATGCCGTTTTTGGCTTTAGCCTGGGCGTCGGCGTTGGCCAGGATATCTGCGTCGGAGATGGCTTCGAGCAGTCCGAGGCCAATCATCGGCGGGGCGACCCGAGCGGAAAAAAGCGTGTCGGGATGCATCGGGCCGTAGCCCAGTTGGGTGATCAGCAGCCTGGGTTTACGCAGTTCGATTTCAGTGCCGTCGGTAAAGCGCACCGGGAGCGGATCATAGTCGACTCGAACCTTGCCTTCGGGGGCGACGCCGGGCACGGCCATGTCCTGGAGTTGCCCGCCGTAGACCGGCTCAGGCACCACGCCCATGTGCTCGATGAGCTTGGCATAGGCCGGCTCGTTGGGGATCGACAGACGCACCAGCATCGACACGGCATTATTGGAATCGGCCGTCGGCGGATGACCGCGACCGTCCTTGATATGGCAGTTCTGGCAGGCGTTGGTGTTGAACAGCGGACCGAGACCATCGCGGGCGGTGGTGGTCGAGGGGGCGATCACCCAAGGACTGCGGAAAAAACTGTTGCCGACGCTGAAGTCCAGCCGACGGGTCGGCGAGAGGTTGGCTGAAGGCAGGGAGAACGCATTCTGGTCGGTCTTTCTGACGGTCGCTGCGCCACCGGAGCGGGCTTCACCGGGTTCGGCCTTGGTAAAACGCGGGGCGTCATCGCAGGCACTCAGGCCCAGGGCCAGAAGCAGTGCAGACAAGCGAAGAGGCAGCGAGGGCATCGGCAATCCTGAAAGACGAGCCAAACAAGGGCGCAAAGTCTAACAGGGCCACGGAGTTTGAATAAGAGGAATTATCGTTTGCTCCCATTTGTAGGAGCAAAGCTTGCTCGCGATGCAGGCGCCTCGGTGCATCGGATTGACCGCGTTATCGTTCATCGCGGGCAAGCCTTGCTCCTACAGGGCAAGCAGCAGGTATAAAAAAGGCGACCCGAAGGTCGCCTTATTGGTCGGTCAGCGTTAATCAGAAATCGTGATCGGCGTTGTCCGGGTTCAGGTCGCTGATGCCCAGTTTGCCGGCAGCCAGTTCGATTGCACTGGTCTGCTTGACCAGTGCCGCAATGGCGTCACGCACGATCTGGTTGCCCGCGGTATTACCGGCAGCGATCAACTGGTCGTAGTGCTCACCCTTGTTGGCGTGATCAACCATGACCTGGATTTTGGCCTCGGTGGTGGCCAGGTCAGCCTTGAGCGCAGCATCGGCAGCCGGGTCGGCTTTGGCCACCAGCGACGACAGGCTGGCGCCGGTCATTTTGGTGCCGTCGGTGCGGGTGTATTCGCCCAGGTACACGTTACGAATGCCTTTGGCATCGTAGAAGTGCGAGTTGTGGGTGTTGTCGCTGAAGCAGTCCTGTTCGTCTTCCGGGGAGTTGGCTTCCAGGGAAACTTTCATGCGCTCGCCCGCCAGTTCGCCCAGCGAGAGGCTACCCATGCCGAAGAGCATTTTGCGCAAACCGCTTTCAGCCGGTTCTGCTTCCAGCTCGGCGCGGTAGTTGTCGGGCACGTTCGGCTTCCAGTTGCCGACCATTTCTTCCAGGTCGCTGACCAGCAACTGGGTCACGGCTTTCAGGTAAGCGCGACGACGATCGTTGTGGCCACCGGTAGCCCCGGCGCCTTCCAGGTAGTCCGACGCCGGACGGTTGCCGGCACCAGGGCCGGTGCCGTTCAGGTCCTGGCCCCAGAGCAGGAATTCGATGGCGTGGTAACCCGTCGCGACGTTCGCTTCGGAACCGCCCAGTTCGTTCAGGCTGGCGAGTTTTTCCGGCGTGATGTCGGTCACGTCGATCTTGTCTTCACCCACCTGGATGATCGGGTTGGCGATGATGTTGGCGTTGGCCCCCGGGTTACCCAATGCGTGCTCGTAGCTCTTGTCGACGTAGTCGATCAGGCCTTCGTCGAGCGGCCAGGCGTTAACCTGACCTTCCCAATCGTCAATGATGGTGTTGCCGAAGCGGAATACTTCACTCTGCAGGTAAGGCACGCGTGCAGCGACCCAGGCTGCGCGAGCGGCTTTCAGGGTCTCGGCATTCGGCTTGGCGAGGAAGGCGTCGATGGCCGTTTGCAGGGTTTTCGCAGTGGATTCGGCATCGCTGAAGACCGCAAAAACCATGTCGGCGTAGTGCGCGACAACGGCTTTGCCAGCGGCTTCATCGACTTTTCCGGTAGCGGCAGGCGCAGCAGGTGCCGAAGTGCTGGTGGCCGGAGTAGGCGCTTGAGGAGCAGCAGCCTTGTCTTTACCTTCGCCGCAACCGGCGAGGGAAATAGCGATGGCCAGCAAACTGGCGGTAGCCAGAGGCATACGAATCATGGCGAACATCCTGCTTCGGTAAATAATGGACAGGCGCGGGGGTGCGCAAAACTGCGACATAATGCAAATCTTTCGCATTATGTGTAAAGGGCCGCGGATGGAAATATGTCTTGTTTAGGAGGGCAGTAGCGCCTGCACATGACCTGCAATCACCTGCACATCACCTGTAGCAGCTGGCGCAGCCGGCGTTCGGCTGCGCAGCAGTCGTGAAATCAGGCAATGCGTTGTGTCAGGCTAATCGCGGCGTCAGGGTTTACGACTGCTGCGCCCGAGCGCGGACCGAGCCGAACGCAGCCTTCGGCAGCTGCTACGGGGCGGGTGTGAGCATCACAAGATCAACGCATTACTGCGTTGGGCCTGTTTCAGATAAGCGGCCAGCTCTCGCGCAGGCAGCGGTTTGCTGTAGAAATAGCCCTGACCTTCGTGGCAGCCTTCGGAGATGATGTAAGCCTCTTGTTCGACCGTTTCCACGCCCTCGGCGATCACCTGCATGCCAAGGCTTTTGCCGAGCTGGATGATCGCGCGAACGATAGTTGCATCGTCATCGTCGTCGAGCAGGTCCTGAACGAAGCTCTTGTCGATCTTGATCTTGTCCAGCGGCAGGCTTTTCAAATAACTCAGCGATGAGTAGCCGGTCCCGAAGTCGTCGATAGCGATCAAGGCCCCCGAACGGCGCAGGCTGAGCAGGTGTTGTGCGGCGGTGCTGATGTCTTCCATCAAGCCGGTCTCGGTGACTTCCAGCTCGAGGCTGCGCGGCGGCAGGCGATACATTTGCATCAGGTTGTTGATGACCCGCGGCAACTCGGCGTGGTGCAGTTGCACAGTGGACAGGTTGACCGCCATGCGCAGGTCGCTGAACCCCTGGTCGTGCCATTCACGCAGTTGTCGGCAGGCCTGGTCCAGCACCCATTCGCCGATGGCGATGATCGTGCCGTTCTGCTCGGCCAGCGGAATGAACAGATCCGGCGGCACCAGCCCATGTTCCGGGTGTTGCCAGCGAATCAGCGCCTCGACACCGACCACCCGCTGATCGCGGTAACTGATCTGCGGTTGATAAACCAGATAGAACTGATTGCGGGTGAGGGCATCGCGCAGGTCTTTTTCCAGTTCGCGGCGACGGCGCATTTCGCTGTCGACGCTGGCGATATAGAACTGATAGCGATTGCGCGAACGGGTCTTGGCCAGGGTCATGGTCTGTTCGGCTTTCTGCAACAGCTTCTCGGTGCTGTCGCCATCTTCCGGGAACAGGGTGATGCCGATGGTTGCGCGCAGGCGGATTTCCTGATGATCGAGGGCGAACGCCGCTTCCAGGTCATCGAGGATGCTTTGTGCCAGCTCGGCGGCTTCGTAGGGTTGCTCGATATCGGCCTGAACCAGCGCGAACTGATCGCCCCCCAGGCGGGCGAGCGCGCCGAGACGACCACTGTGGGCTCGCAGACGGTCGGCCAGGGCCAGCAGCAATTGGTCGCCGGTCTGGTAGCTGAACTGCTCGTTGATCCCTTTGAAATCATCCAGGCCCACACACAGCACGGCGACCCGGCGTTGCAGGCGACCGGCGTCTACCAGAATCTTGTCCAGTTGCTGCTGCAATTGCTGGCGATTCGGCAGGCCGGTGAGGAAATCGTATTGCGCCATGCGCAACAGGCTGTTTTCGGCTTCGTGGCGCAGGTGGGTATTACGTTCGATGGACTCAAGCAACTGGTTGGCGGTGTTGATCCAGATCCCCAGTTCGTTCTTTTCGTGGCCCTTGAGTTGCGGAATCTTGTGTTCGCTGGGACGGTCGGGATTGACGTTGGTCAGGTGTTCGATAATCCGCGACAACGGTTTGGTCAGCAGCCAGTGATAGACCAGATACAGCACCAGGCTCATGGCCATGGCCCGCAATACGCCGGAGATGAAGATGATCACCGAGCTGACAATAAAGCCCTGACCGTAGGTGGCGGTGTCGAGGGTGATGCTGAGGTCGCCGTAATACTCGCTATAGGGGCCGCGCCCCACCAGTTGCGTGGTGAACGTGCGTTCCTGGCCCAGAATAAGGTCGGTCAGCCAACGGCTGTGAGAATGCTGCAAGTCACGGGTTTTTTCCGCAAGCATGGCTTCATTGGGATGGCCGATGGAGGCCATGCGCACGGCGTCGTCCTGGAACAGGCCTTCGATAACCTGCATACCCATTTCCCGATCGAGGCTGTACACCGCCTGGGTCGAGGGATCGCGGAACATGTCGAGGATGCGCTGGGCATCATTGGCCACGGCCTGGCGCGTTTTATAAGCATCGAAAACAATCTGCGCGCAGCTCAACACCACACCGACGATCAATGCCGACAGGAGCACGACCCGGAGCAACTTCACCGACAAGCTGTTTTTGAGTTCCAGCTTCAAAGGGTTTTTCCTTGTTCCGTGCGGGTAACGTCAAGTTGCCATGAGTATTGGCAATCCGATGATGGCAGTCAAAGGGACAATCAAGCCGTGTAGATTTTGTCTGCTGGCTTGGCCGCATTGCCCGGGGTATTGGCAATTAGAGCCCATTAGTAGTGTTTCGGTAGGCACCTCCTGCAACTTGAGGGGGAGGGGCGAATATTTGTGTCTGGTTGATGGTAGACGGCTGTGGCGCAGGGGCAAGGGAACGTTTGTTTTCGAGATAACGCTTCAGGTCCTGCAAGTCGCCAGGGCTCAGGGTGCCGGCCGCCTGCTTCAATTTGTTAACGCAACATCTTGAAGGGCAGAACAGTCTGGCTGTATTCGAGGAACGCTCCTACATCAATCCAATTTCCCCATTGTTAACGTGCCCGCCAATTTTCGCGTGCACAAACCATGGACGGTTTGGACATCGCGCTTCATTTCCTCTTTGCTTAGGGATAAGCGTATGTTCGATTCGGCCAATACGGTGCACTTCGCGCTGCAGATTCCCGCTGTTCGCAACGATTTCAAGGTGCTGGCCTTCGACGGCACTGAGGCCATCAGCGCCTTGTACGCGATCCAGGTTGAACTGGTCAGCGAAAACCCTGATTTCGATCTGGAGAGCCTGCTCGCCCAACCCGCATTCCTTCAATTCGGTCATAACGGCGAAGGCCTTCATGGCCATATCGAAGAGGTGTTCGTCGGTGAAACCGGTAGGCGCCTGACCCGTTATCGCCTGACCCTCGTACCGACGCTGCATTACTTGCAGTTCAGTCACGATCAGCGGATTTTCCAGAACCTGACGGTGCCGCAGATCATTGCGAAGGTGTTCAAAGGCCACGGCGTTCAGGCCGATGCCTTCATCTTTCATGTCAGCACCAGTCCCGTCCGCAAATACTGCACCCAATATGGGGAAAGTGATTTTGAGTTCATTCAGCGCCTGTGTGCCGAAGATGGTATCGCGTGGCATCACCAGCATTCGCCTGACGGCCATGTGCTGGTATTCACGGACGATCAGGTCTTTTTCCCAAAGCTGGGCGAAACCCCTTATCAACAAGACGCCGGCATGGTGGCGGAGCATCCGGTCGTTAACCAGTTCTCTCTGCGTTTCAGTACTCGCACCAGCACAGTCACACGCCGTGACTATGACCTGATACGCCCGAGCTTGCTGCTGGAAAGCCGCTTCACGGCCGAGTTCAGCCCAGAGCTTGAGGACTATCGCTACCCGGTGCGGATGGACACTGAAGAACGCGGCAAACAGCTCGCCCGCCAGGCGCTGGAACGGCACCGTACCGATTATCAACTGGCCGAGGGCAATAGCGATCAGCCGACCTTGCGCAGCGGTCACTTCTTCGACCTGACCGAGCATCCGCGCAAAACGTGCAACGATTTATGGCTGCTGGTCAGCGTTCAGCACGTTGGGCGACAACCTCAATCACTGGAGGAAGCGATCACCAGCGACGCCACACCCGAAAGCGGTTTTACCCAAGGCTACCGCAACCGCTTCAGCGCAATTGCGTCGTACGTGCTCTACCGTCCACCGCTGCCTCCCCGCAAACCCGTGCTGGTCTGCCAGACCGCTCGTGTCACAGGACCGCCCGGAGAGGAGATTTTTTGCGATGAGTACGGTCGCGTCAAAGTTGAGTTTCCTTGGTGCAGGGCCGAACTCAACAGCGAAAAGAGCAGTTGCTGGTTACGGGTTGCATCCAGTTGGGCCGGCGAGGGTTTTGGGGCAGTGACCATCCCGCGCGTCGGCATGGAAGTGGTCGTGACCTTTCAGGAAGGCGATCCGGATCAACCGTTGATCACCGGTTGCGTGGTCAACAAGGTCACGTCCGTCGCTCATCAATTGCCCAAGAACAAGACCAGAACGGTTCTGCGCAGCCAAAGCTCGCCGCGCAGTAGTGGCGGCTACAGCGAATTGTCGATTGAAGACCGTGCGGGGCAGGAAAAAATCTACCTGCGTGCCCAACGCGACATCGAGCAACTGATCCTCAACGACAGCCACTGTCTGATCAGCAACAACCGCTTCGAACAGGTGCACAAAAACAGCACCAGTCTGATCAAGGGCGACGAACTGCACACCACCCAAGGCGTGCGTAACACGGTGATCGGTGGTGATGAACTCATCACTATCACCGGCAACAGCAGCACGACGGCAGAAGGCACGCTGGTGATTAAGGCGGGTCAACAGGCTCGCGTTACCGCCACCAACGTGGTGATCGATGCCGGCATGAGCCTGACGCTCAAGGCGGGTGGTCACCACATCGTGATCAATGCCAGCGGGATTTTCAGCAGCGTGGCCATTGTTGAAGGTGGCGCGCCGATGGCCGGGATAGCTCCGGAGCCTGCTCGTTCATTGCTCCCCGTGGCGCCACAGGCTTTGATTACGCCATCACTGGCCGTGCAAAAACAGGCATTGACTGAGGCGGCGCAGCAGGCCGCACCGATCTGTGCCGTGTGTCAAAAACTGGCGGAGACATCGGCATGAGTCAGGCTTACCTGCTGCTGGATCGCGCCCAGATTGAACGCCTGCCTGAGCGTTTGTTCGAGCTCGAGAGCACAGCGTTCCAATCGCTTTACCAGACCACCGCTTTTGGCCTATTGGAGGAAGTCGGGCCGGTGTTGGTGCCTGTTTCCCCCAATAGTCCGCTGGCTTACACCTTTTATCGGGAGTGGAGCGCGATGTGTGGCATCTGGCTGGAGTCAGAGGCGCAAGAAGCGGTTGTGCTTGAGCATTTACGCAGTCTGATTCACGCTCGTGTCGAAGGGGATGTCACGGTTTTATTTCGTTATTACGACCCTCGCATCACAGCGTTGTGGCTGACGGGTTTGCCTCCCCATGAGCGTGATCGGCTGATGGGACCGGTGCGCTTGATCCGGCTTCCGGAATTGGATATCCATCAGGAAAATCCGGATCAGCCCGCTGCACAGTATGCGCAAGAGCCTTGGTTATACCTGCCTGCGGAGCAACTGGAGCACTTGGGCACCGCCCAACGGCAGCAGCTCGCTCAACGGTTGATCGAACATAGCCAACAGTACTTTGCCGAATACCTGCAAGGGCTGGACGCCTTTGCACTGCAACAGTGGGCGTCGCAGTGCCAGCACACTGCCGGACGTCACGGTTACAGCGCCATCGATGAAGTCCTGCTTTGGGCTCGCTTCCACGCAGTGCTGGGCACTGACTTTCCCGATGCGCCGGCTCACGCGGCTTACCGACAGATATTGGTCGAGCCCGGCGTATCGCCCAGGCAACGGCTGGAAAACCTGAATGCCGAACTGACGCGTCAACAGCTCACCGACAAGGAAGGCTGCGTATGAGCGCCCAAAAACTGGCGATGGTCGACCGCGCCGCTCAGGCCGAACGGGCCGCCAAGGCTCAGCCTCACGTCGATATCAACACTACGATGGCACCTTGTCCGGCCAGCCAGTCCGAGCTATTCGTGGTGCCCGTGCGCTATGCCCTGGCTGAGGAAAAAGCCGAGCACCCCTGCTGCGTTCCCAGTGTGAGCACGCAAAGTCGTCCCATGGCGGCGCGTCGTCTGCGCGCCGGGTTTGTTTATCTGTGGCAGGACACAGGCCCCCTCAAGCGTTTTGCCGTCTCGCCGAATGGTTTGCTCAAGGAACAGACGCTGGAGGCCGATGCCACTCAGGTGCTCGACGCCACCCTGACGGGGCTGGCCCTGAAAAAAGTCCACGATGCCTGGATGCTCTACAGCGAGTTCCCACTGGGCCCGGAACATTGCCAATCGCTGAGCGACAGCAGCGCCCAACGCAGCGCGCACATGCGCCCGTTGGCCTTGCGCACCGTGGCCAACGAACTGCAAGCCGAGCATTGTCCGCCACTGGAAAAAGCCGTTCAGGTCATGGCCGAACTCATTCCGAGTACCTATGCGCGGTCGATGAAGGCTGACCAGCAACAGGGCGCTGAGGACACCGACGCGCTGGGCGCAACCCTGATGAAAGACCCGACCCTGGCCAACATCAAGGCCTACACCGACGCCATGCATCGGGCACGTGAGCGCGAGAAGGTCATCGCCCGACATCCTGAGGCCAGTGATCAGGTGCCGGGCGAGTGGAGCGCCGAACGCTGGGATGCTCAGGGCACCCAGGATTGGCTGGACACCGCCAAGGCGAAGGCCGGGGCGTTGTTTCCCGTGTTCGCCTGCCTGGACGACGACCTGGGCGTGCTGCGTGACATCAATCACGAGCAGGAGTGGCTAGAGGCGGATCACGAGCAATGGCTCGCAGATAACCACCTGCGCCTGAGCATCGGCGGCTTTGTGCGCAGCCTGATCAGTGAAGACGGCGCCGAATTGGCCGGGTCCATCAGCTACCGCTACAAGGGGCGCGACATCAACCTCACGCCCGAGCAGGGCCAGGTCATGCTCGATACTCAGCGTCAGCTCGATGAAGCACTCCGGGCTGAAACCCAGGCCCGGCAGCACGGCGGCCAGCCCAGCCAGGCCGAAGTCGCCGCCCGTGATGCGCGCATCACTCACATCGTGGCCCCGGTGCGGGCGTTTATTCCGGCGGACTTGTACGCCGAAGTGGAATACCTGGTGCGCGAATACCGCGCTGAAAAACAGGCCAATATCGATAACCAGATCTTCAGTGCCAAGGTCGGTGAGTACATCGATCTGCACGCCATGAACCGCTGGTTCGCCGAAACCGCCGCGACGCACTATCAGCACATCGAACAGCGTCACACCACGTTATTTGCCGACCGAGGCGTGTACCTGACACGCTCCCGCAGCGGTACCTGGTTTGTCGATTACCACGACCTGGAGACGCGCCACTGGCTGACCGAACTGGCCAGCGGTTGCCTGACGGCCCAATGCATCCGTGCCCAGGGCGCCGAACAATTCGCCGATTACGTGCGGGCCGCCGATGGCGGCGCCCTGAAACAACTGTTCAACGCCTGGACGCCCTCGATCGAGGCGGCGGTTAACGACATTTCTCGCCTGGGCGAGCTGATGGCGGCACTGGCCTCCGACAACATCAGCGCCACCCATCAGGCATTGGCACCTTTGAGCGCAGCGGTTCTGAACGACATCGCGGCCATGGCCCGAGACGCCGGCAGCCAATGGAGCGTGCTGGTCAACCGGCTGGCGGCGGCGCTGTTGTTGCTCAAGGGTGACGGCACCTTCAGCGGCTCATGGATGGGCATCCTCATCGCCGCCCGACTGGGCAGCGACACGCGTTTGCAGTTCGTGACCGAGGCTGGCCGGCAGGTGTGGACGTTGTTGGGGCAACAGGCCGAAGGGCTTCGTCAATGGGTGAGTGCCACAGCGAAGGCCATAGGCATGGGGCGTGTGGAACGGATTGTCAGATCGCTTTTTGTGACCGACAGCGGTGGAGTGGTGCCGTTGGCGGCGTTGTTGTTGAACGTGCTGAATGCGCATAACTATTTGAGTCAGGCCGGGGTGTTGGAGGGGATGGACAGTCGGCGTCAATACGATACGGCCTCTGCCACGCTATATGCGGCCGCAGCGTTGGTGGCGGTGGTTGATAACCAGGTGCGGAATGGGTTGGGGAAGGATCGGTTCTTTATTCGCTCATCTGCGGCTCCGACGCTTACGCTGTTTGGTGGGGTGATTGGTGGATTGTCCACCGCCGCAGCGATTGCGGAGTTCAAGTCTCTACAAGTACAACTGGAGAGTGCCCAAAACCGAGTCGATCCGTGGCTGGAGATGCGGCAGACCGTGGTCGCAGGGCAGGTCGGTGCTTTTGGTGCTCAGGCATTGTTGGGGATGGCCCAAACCGGCAGAGCCTTGGCAGGTTTAGTTGAAGTCGAAGTCGCCATCTTGCGTTACACGCTGTATATGGGCCCGTTGAACTGGATCATCGCCGCACTGGGATTGCTGTACCTGACTGCTTGGTTCTTTGAGCGGACGCCGCTGCAAAACTTCCTGAATTTCTGCTGCTGGTCTAAAGCCCGAGCTATCGATCTGGAACCTATCGCGCCCAAAGCCCAACAAGACGAACTCGACCGGCTGTACCGCATCCTTTATTCGCCTCGGGTCAGCATGCAAAGTAGCTCGGAGACGACTGCGGGTAATGGCCCTTCAGGCCTCGCTTTCGTCAGCTCCATCAATGCCCTGACCATCGATTTACCGGGAGCCGAGCCGGACAGTGTCTATCTGGAACTGAGCATGGTCGGTGACCCCGTTGATACCCAGGCCTCCCGCGACCTGATCAAAAACAGCCCGATCCATCACTACAAAACACCGCGCCCCTGGCGAGACATGACGCCTCATTGGTTATCCAGCAGCATCTGTCAGTGGATACCGCACAAAGAAGGTCAGGGCCTACGCTTGAGTGGCCCCTTTAAAGAGCTGCGCAACATATTGGGCACGACACCCAGCACGGTTTCCCTACGGTTGCGTTATCGCACACCATTGATCGCAATGCTCGGCGCTCGCACTTTTATCGGCGGCGAACTGGGACTCGCTTTTACCCTGAATGACACCACTGGTGTGATAGAGCTGCGGGCCGACCCGACGCCGCAACTCGATCGAGTGTCGAGTTACCCACTCGGCGAGGACCACCCCGGCGCGATTTACCTGCAACCCAAGGACAAACAATGAGCACGCCACCGGCAGGCACCACGAAAAAACGGATCTTTTCGCGCAATGACTACCTGGCGCCGTTGCCGATTCCTACGGGAGAAAAGCCGCAGGACGTGCTCAACACGATCTGGCGCAAGAACGAGGCCTTTCTCGACATTGGCAGCTATAGCATTGGTTCGGCGGTGATGGTGTTGTGGCCAGTGGTGATGCTATTTTTAGCCATAGCTTATCTCACACGCAACATCGCCTCAGGCGATTTTAGCCAAGACATATTGATAGCAGGCTCAATCATCACAGGCATCCCAGCACTGTTTCTGATCCAAGGCCTCTTCCGCGAAGTTCCCTTACCTGTGCGCTTCAATCGACAACGCCGAGAAGTCTGCGTACCGCGCGACAATGGCGAGTATTGGATCGTCCCATGGGAAAGCGTGACGGCCGCCGCCACCCAGCAGTCGTCGGTCAGTCAGGCGGGGAGAGCGACGATGGGCTTACTGATCATTGGTTTCGAAAACCCAGACCCGCAGGCCAAGGAAGATAACAAGCATTTTTCACTAGGATTCAACTGTGGCGGCGGCGGCACGGCGATGGCGTTGTGGGAGTGCATGCGCAGTTACATGGAGATTGGTCCGCAGGCTGTTGAGGATCAAACCGCACGTTTCGACAGATCAAAAGGAATATGGGCTACTTACCTGGACGATCTGATCAATGCCGCGAAATTGAGAGGCTGGTTCGTAACCGCCCTGTGGGAAGGGTTTTGCGGGCTTTTCATTTTCAACACACTACTGATAGATGTCCTTGAACGCTGGAAACTGAATCCTCCCCCTGATTTGCCCTATCCCGACATCATCGAATGGTCAAAACCATTACCCCCGGAACAGTGGGCCAAACGCTCCCCGGAACTGGAAGCCGCCATCGCCAAACGCGAGGCTGAACTGGCCGCACAGGCAGAGCGAGCGTTGGCTTGACGATGAATACTCAAGGTTACTTGCCCAGCAGTACCTGTCAGTGGATACCGCACAACGCAGGTCAGGGCCTACGCTTGAGTGGCCCCTTTAAAGATCTGCGCAATATATTGGGCACGACACCCAGCACAGTTTCACTAAGGTTGCGGTATCGCACGCCATTGATCGCAATGCTCGGCGCCCGCACTTTTATCGGCGGCGAACTAGGACTCGCTTTTACCCTGAATGACACCACTGGCGTGATAGAGCTGCGGGCCGACCCTACGCCGCAATTGGATCGTGTGCCGAAATACCCGCTCGGCGAGGACCATCCCGGCGCGATTTACCTGCAACCCAAGGACAAACAATGAGCACGCCACCGGCAGGCACCACGAAAAAACGGATGTTTTCGCGCAATGACTACTTGGCGCCGTTGCCGATTCCTACGGGTAGAAAACCCTGTGATGCACTCAACATCATTTGGCGCAAGAACGACGTGTTTTTGGATATTGGGAACTACAGCATAGGTTCGGCGGTAATGGTGATGTGGCCGGGAGTAATGGTGGTCCTAGCCATGTCTTTCTTCACTCGTAATCTCAACTCTGATTTTAGCCAAGGTGTGTTAATTCTTGGTGCAGTGATTATGAGCATCCCAATACTGTTTTTAATCCAAGGGCTACTCCGCGATGTGCCCCTACCCGTGCGCTTCAATCGACAACGCCGAGAAGTCTGCGTACCGCGCGACAATGGCGAGTATTGGATCGTGCCGTGGGAAAGCGTGACGGCCGCCGCCACCCAGCAGTCGTCGGTCAGTCAGTCCGGTAAAGCCACGATGGGTTTATTGATCATCGGTTTCGAAAACCCAGACCCGCATGCCAAGGAAGATAACAAGCACTTTTCACTGGGTTTCAACTGTGGCGGCGGCACCACGGCGATGGCGTTGTGGGAGTGTATGCGCAGTTACATGGAGATTGGTCCGCAGGCTGTTGAGGATCAAACCGCACGTTTCGACAGATCAAAAGGAATATGGGCTACTTACCTGGACGATCTGATCAAAGCCGCGAAATTGAGAGGCTGGTTCGTAACCGCCCTGTGGGAAGGGTTTTGCGGGCTTTTCATTTTCAACACACTACTGATAGATGTCCTTGAACGCTGGAAACTGAATCCGCCCCCCGACCTGCCCTATCCCGACATCATCGAATGGTCAAAACCATTACCCCCGGAACAGTGGGTAAAACGCTCCCCGGAACTGGAAGCCGCCATCGCCAAACGCGAGTCTGAACTGGCCACGCGGGCCAGGGATGCGGCGTGAGCACGCCACCGGCAGGTATCTGCAAGGGACGCGCAAGGACAGGTTTGTTTTCAAAAATAGGCGCTGCGAAAGCTGCGATTTTTTGATTTTTGCATGTCCCTAATACTTGTAGGACTGCTCCCGGTGTGGCGAGAGAGCTTGTTCTCATCGGGGGGGGAAGCAGCCAAAAAACCTGCGCGTTCATTCCTCCAGTCACATCGAGTAGCCGGTTTACGCCGGCTTCGCCGCCGAACGGGAGCAAGCTCCCTCGCCACAATGACCGCGCAACCGTCCTACACCGCAGTTGCAGTCACTAAAGTCGACGCCTAAAGTTCTCCCGTGGCCAATGTCAATCGGCTACGGGGTTTCGCAGCCCTTACGATACGTGTAGTAACCTAGCACCCTAAAAAGTAACGACGGTCGTCTCAACGCCCGAAGTCCGTTTTATGGTGGCTGTGTGTGGGAGATCTTCGGGTCTGCCGGGTTCCTCGTATCCCTGGTCTGCGAACCCGCACATAGCTACCACCCCATTCGTTTCGCAGCGAACGGCGGTAGCTCTTCTTTTAGATTCGAGGAAGATTTACTTATGACGATGAACAACCCGTCACGCCGCTTCACCCCCATGGCCCAATTCGCCACCGATTACCCCGTCCTGCTCATCGACAGTGATGCGCCGCTACGCGATCTCCACAACTGCGTCAGCGAACGCCTTAATGCCGTCCTCAAGTACCTCAACCTCATGGCTTGCACCAGCCTGCCGGACTACGCCGAGAACGACATCAACACCGTCACCAACATCGCCCGGATCATGATCCAGGATGTTGCCGATGTGTTTGGGGTGATTGAGCAGCGTGGTTTTGAGGCCTCCCAGCACCAATAGCCGATGTTCAACCATAAAAAAACCCGGCAATGCCGGGTTTTTTTGACTGCAAGCAGACTTAAGCGGTGAAGGTTTTGCCTTCGAACTGCTCAGCCACGAACTTCCAGTTAACCAGATTCCAGAACGCTTCAACGTACTTCGGACGCAGGTTGCGGTAGTCGATGTAGTAAGCGTGTTCCCAGACGTCGCAGGTCAGCAGCGGGGTGTCGCCGCTGGTCAGCGGGTTGCCGGCGCCGATGGTGCTGGCCAGGGCCAGGGAACCGTCAGCTTTTTTCACCAGCCAGCCCCAACCGGAACCGAAGGTGCCGATCGAAGTCTTGGTGAATTCTTCTTTGAACTTGTCGAACGAACCGAAAGCCGCGTTGATTGCGTCAGCCAGTGCGCCGGTTGGTTGACCGCCAGCGTTTGGCGCCATGCAGTTCCAGTAGAAAGTGTGGTTCCAGACCTGAGCGGCGTTGTTGAAGATGCCACCCGAAGAAGTCTTGACGATTTGTTCCAGGGTCTTGCCTTCGAACTCGGTGCCTGGCACCAGGTTGTTCAGGTTCACGACGTAGGTGTTGTGGTGCTTGTCGTGGTGATATTCCAGCGTTTCCTTGGAAATGTGCGGCTGCAGTGCATCGTGTGCGTAAGGCAGTGGCGGCAATTCGAAAGCCATGGTGATTCTCCTAATCAGGTCAGTTGCGGTGAGCGCAAGGCCGATCACGGGCGGCCAGACAAGCGCCGGGAGTTTGTACTCTTTGCGGCGCAGGTGTCGGATCATAGCACCGGGGGTGCGGCTTAACCACGCAGCAACTGTGTGGAATAGAGGTTCCAGAGCCGTTTGTAATATTCAGGCGGCGCTGATCAGTTGAAAGGCCACGGCAAACATCATCACCGCCACCAGCAGGTCGAGAATCCGCCAGGTGCTCGGGCGTGCCAGCCACGGCGCCAGCCACGCGGCACCCAGCGCCAGGGTGAAAAACCACAGCAATGATGCGCTGGCCGCGCCCACTACATAAGCGCTCGGCACGGTTTGTTGGGCCCCGAGCGAACCGATCAGCAACACCGTGTCCAGATACACATGAGGGTTGAGCAGCGTCACCGCCAGTGCACTGAGCAATACCGCGCGCAATGAACGCACGGTCTGGTTTTCACCCTGTTGCAGGCTTTGCCTGGAACAGGCGCGACGCAGGGCCAGGCTGCCGTACCACAGCAGGAAGGCTGCGCCACCCCAACGGGCGATCGCCAGCAACAGTGGATTTTGCGCGAGGATCGTCGCCAGCCCGAACACTCCGGCGGCCACCAGCAACGCATCGCAGGTCACGCAGAGCGCCGCCACCGGCAGGTGATGTTCGCGGCGCAGGCTTTGCGCCAGCACGAACGCATTTTGCGTACCGATCGCCATGATCAGTCCCGCAGCGACCAACAGGCCGTTCACATAACTTTGCCACATAAGGTTTACTCCGCGTTGGCCGCGAGCTGCCGCAGTACCGACATCGCGCGCTTGGCGTCGGCCTGGCCGACAAACAAATGGTCGTGGTAATAGCCGGCAATCACGTTGCAGCTGATCCCGGCCTGGCCGAGGGCTGTGGCGAAGGCGGCGGTCAGGCCAACGGCTTCGAGGGCCGAATGCACGTTGAGGGTGATCCACGCCGCCAGATAGTCGAAACTCAACCCGGCCTTTTCGGCTTGCGAGCGCTCAAGAATCACCGTCAGGCCTTCCTGTTCGCGGAAACTGCCGATGATTTCGCAGCCCTTCGGCAGGTGACCGTCGCGAATCGTACAGAACACGTATTCGCCGTCGTTGAGCTGCGGGCTCATGCTGCGCAGCAGGGTGTTCAATGAGGTTTCGCCAGCCATGTCGCTGATCCTTGTTCAAGAGTTCTTGCTGGTCATTCTCCTGCTCCAGGTTGTATAAGAAAAACCAATATTGCTGATCGCTCATTAGGAAAACTGATGTTCGACTATAAATTGCTGTCCGCCCTTGCTGCGGTGGTTGAGCAGGCCGGGTTCGAGCGCGCCGCTCAGGTGTTGGGGTTGTCGCAATCGGCGATCTCCCAGCGCATCAAGTTGCTCGAAGCGCGCATCGGCCAGCCGGTGCTGGTGCGGGCCACGCCACCGGCACCGACCGAGATTGGCCGGCGTCTGCTCAACCATGTGCAGCAGGTGCGTTTGCTGGAGCGCGACCTGCAAAGCCTGGTGCCGGCGCTGGACGAAGAAGGCTTGCCGGAACGCCTGCGCATCGCCCTCAACGCCGACAGCCTGGCCACGTGGTGGGCCGAGGCGGTGAGTGACTTTTGCGCCGAGCAACATCTATTGCTCGACCTGGTGGTGGAAGACCAGACCGTTGGCCTCAAACGCATGCGCGCCGGTGAAGTGGCGGCGTGCGTGTGTGCCAGTGAGCGCCCGGTGGCTGGCGCTCGCAGCGTGTTGCTGGGCGCCATGCGTTACCGCGCGCTGGCCAGCCCGGCGTTTATTGCCCGGCATTTTCCCCAAGGGGTCAGGGCCGATCAGTTGGCGCGCACGCCGGCGCTGGTGTTTGGCCCGGATGACTTTTTGCAGCACCGTTACCTGGCGTCATTGGGCGTGGAGGGTGGTTTCGAACATCATTTGTGCCCGTCATCCGAAGGTTTTATCCGTCTGACTGAAGCCGGTCTGGGCTGGGGACTGGTGCCGGAGTTGCAGGTGCGTGAACAGCTTGAGCGCGGTGTGCTGGTGGAGTTGTTGCCAGATAAACCGATTGATGTGCCGTTGTACTGGCATCATTGGCGCAATGGTGGCCAGTTGCTGGGGTTACTCACCGAGCATCTGGTACGTTTATCCAGGCAGTGGCTGGTGCCGTTGGACTGACGGGCAGCGTCAAGAGCAGACGAAATCGGTAATGCGACACGCATGAAAAACGAAACACATCGGAGCAAGTCATGAAAATTCTGGTCACCGGCGCAAGCGGCTTCATTGGCGGGCGCTTTGCGCGTTTCGCCCTGGAGCAGGGCCTGGACGTGCGGGTCAACGGCCGCCGGGCCGAAGGCGTCGAACATCTGGTACGGCGGGGCGCGGAGTTTGTCCAGGGCGATTTGAGTGACCCGGAACTGGTTCGCGAGCTGTGCGCAGACGTCGAAGCCGTGGTGCATTGCGCGGGTGCGGTGGGGCTTTGGGGGCGCTATCAGGACTTCCATCAGGGTAACGTGCTGGTCACCGAAAACGTGGTCGAAGCCTGCCTGAAACAGAACGTCCGGCGGCTGGTGCACTTGTCGTCACCCTCGATCTACTTCGATGGCCGTGACCACCTGGGGCTGACCGAAGAACAGGTACCCAAGCGCTTCAAGCATCCTTATGCAGCGACCAAATACCTGGCCGAGCAAAAAGTCTTCGGTGCTCAGGAGTTTGGTCTTGAAGTACTGGCCCTGCGCCCGCGCTTTGTCACTGGAGCCGGTGACATGAGCATTTTCCCGCGTCTGTTGAACATGCAGCGCAAAGGGCGTTTGGCAATCATCGGCAACGGCCTGAACAAGGTCGATTTCACCAGCATGCAGAACCTCAACGAAGCCATGCTCAGCTGTTTGCTGGCGACGGGATCGGCGCTTGGCAAGGCCTACAACATCAGCAACGGCGCGCCGGTGCCGCTGTGGGATGTGGTCAATTATGTAATGCGCCAGATGGACGTCCCGCAGGTGACTCGTCATCGCTCCTACGGTTTGGCCTACAGCATTGCGGCGCTGAACGAGGGCTTTTGCGCACTCTGGCCGGGGCGTCCGGAACCGACCCTGTCACGTTTGGGCATGCAAGTGATGAACAAAAACTTCACCCTCGATATCAGCCGCGCCAGGCATTATCTGGACTACGATCCCAAGGTCAGTCTGTGGACGGCGCTCGATGAGTTTTGCGGCTGGTGGAAGGCCCAGGACCCGGGCGCAAAATAAACTCTGAACCGAGCCAACTGATCACGGTCGATCAATGCGGCGAGTTCAGGGTTTATACTCGTCGCATTTAGCCATCACTGTGGTTCAGAAAGGTTGCCTCATGTCCATGCGTAACGATGCCAACGACGACTTCGACGATGTACCGAGCCTGCGTGCCGACCCTCACGATGCCGACGATTTTCCAACCGCCGCCGCTGCCCGTGAACACACCAGCGTACATGCGCGAAACGCGAGCAGGGGCAAAGTAAAAGTCCCGAGCACCGGCCCGTTGTGGGCCTTGGTCGGGGCGTTGCTGTTCGCTTTTGCCGGCCTTGCCTGGTGGAGTTTTCAGCAGATCTCGCTGATGGAGCAGCAACTGGTCGCGACCCAGGAAAGTTTTGCCCGCATCAGCGAGGAGGCCGCCGGGCGCTTGCAGGATATTTCCGGCAAAGTGGTCGCCAGTCAGTCGAACGTCACCAGCGACAGCGAAGCGCTGAAACTGAAAATCAAGCAACTTGAAACCAAGCTGGTGGAGCAGAACCAACAGCAGCAAGGCGTAGTCGGCCAGGCGTCGGACCTGGACAAGCGGCTGGCACAGATCGCTGCGCAAAGCGTTGAGCAACATGCCGTCAACGCTCAATTGCAAACCGATCTGAAAGCCCTGAGCGCTGACGTGACGACCCTGAAAAATACCCCGAGCGACACCAGCAAGTTCGATGCCCAGCTGAAAAGCCTGAGTGCCGAAATCGCCGCCTTGAAGAAACAAGGCAACCCGAGTGCGGCGATCGAGCGCCTGGAGCAAGAATTGGTAGTGATCAAAAGCCAGCAGGACAGCCGCCCGGCCGCGGCTCAAGGCAGCAATGCGAATGTCGCCGAGTTCGACGCCTTCCGTGGCCAGGTCACACGCAACATCACCACCTTGCAGAGCCAGATCCAGAACCTGCAGCAGCAGCTCAACGCTCGACCTTGATGTATAGGCGTTGAACACCTGTGGCTGCGGGGGGATTACAGCTCTTGATGATGTGGTATTTGTGATGACGCCATCGCGGGCAAGCCTTGCTCCTACAGGTAATGCACTGCTCTTGTAGGAGCAAGGCTTGCCCGCGATGCAGGCGACTCGGTCTCTCTATCGAACCTTGTCTTCCCGCCCGCGCAACACCTTGTTCGGCATCGCAATCGCTGCCGCCAGCCCCAGCAACGACACCGCTGCGCTGACCATCAGCAAATGCTGGAAGGTCAGCAGCAGCTCGGCGCGCAAGGCGTTTTGAGTCTCGCCCGGTGCGGCGTTCAGGCCATCGAGCAAAACGTTTCCGGAACTGCCTTCGGCGATCAGCGACGAGCCGGTCAAATGGGCGAAACTCGAATCCTGCAACAGCGCCAGCAACAAGGCCGACATCAATGCCACGCCGACCGCGCCACCAAGTGAGCGAAACAGGTTGGTGGTGCTGGTGGCGACGCCGATGTCGCGTTGCTCCACCGAGTTTTGCGTGCCGACCAATGAGGTCGGGAACTGCATGCCGGTGGCAATGCCACTGAGCAACATGAAGGCGCTGCTGATGAGCATCGCTTGCGGCGGGCTGAACGCCATGCCGAGAATCGCGATCGGGGTGAGCAGGGCGCCTGTCAGGATCATCGGTTTGTAACGACCGGTCACCGAGGTCCGGCGACCGGCGAAGTAGGCGCCCATCGGCAACCCCATCGCCAACGGCAACAAGTGCAGCGCCGCGCTGTCGGCTCCGGCCCCGGTGACACTCTGGAAACGCAGCGGCATCAGCACAATCAGCGAAATCGCCTGGAAACTGGTGAAGAAAATCGTGCACCAGCAGAGGAGTGCATTGCGGTTGGCGAACAGGTGCATCGGCAGCAACGGCTCGCGCGCCCGCCGCTCATGCCAGACGAACAGCGTCAGGGTCAGCACCGCACACGCCAGCAACCCGAGCACTTCGCTGCTGCGCCACGAATGCCCTTGGCCAACCTGAGTGATGCCCAGCAGCAACGCGGTCAGGCCGATGATCATCAGCAACGTGCCCAAATAATCGATGACCGGCTTGCGCTGCGGCACCGGCAAACCCACCAGTGTGCGGTTGGCCACCAGCCAGGCGCCGAGGCCCAGCGGCAGGTTGATCAGAAACACCCAGCGCCACGACAGGTACTCGGTCATGTAACCGCCGAGCACCGGCCCGGCCACGCTGGCCACCGCGTACATGCTGCTGAAGTAACCCTGATAACGCCCGCGTTCGCGGGGCGGCACGATGTCGCCGATGATCGCCTGGCTGACCGAAATCATTCCGCCGGCACCGATGCCCTGAAAAATCCTGGCGAGGACCAGCTGCTCCATGCTCTGGGCCATGCCGCAAAACACCGAGGCCAGCGTGAATAATCCCATGCCGAACAGCATCAGCCGCCGACGGCCGTAAAGGTCGCCGAGCTTGCCGTAGATCGGCACTGCCACGGTCATCGCCACCATGTAGCCTGCGATGACCCAGGCCAACAGGCTGAAATCCTTGAACTGGGCTGAAATGGCCGGCATCGAGACGGCGACGATGGTTTGATCCAGCGCCCCGAGAAAGATCGCCAGCATCAGGGAGACCAACACGCTGCGGATGGCCGGTTTGGTGGAGTCAGGCTGGTTCAGATTGGTCACGGGTCAAACCTGCGGGCGGTGATTAACCCGCAAGAGGCAAGGCGAGCGGGGATGCTCGCCAGTGTAAGTCGATAGCAGGCTATTCGATAGCCTCATACGGAAGCCCGACGTAATTTTCTGCAATGGTTTTTCGACCGGCTTCGGAGTCGACGAAGTACTCGAGCTCCGACTCGCTGATGCGCTGGCTGAAGGCATCGCTGCCTTCGAACGTGTGCAGCATCGAGGTCATCCACCAGGAAAACCGTTCGGCCTTCCAGACTCTCCGCAGGCAGATTTCCGAGTACTTCTCCAGCAGCTCGGTGCGGCCGTCTCGGTAGACCTTGAGCAGAATGTTGAACAAGGTGCTGACGTCGCTGGCGGCCAGGTTCAGGCCTTTGGCGCCGGTGGGTGGGACGATATGGGCCGCGTCGCCGACCAGGAACATCCGCCCGTACTGCATGGGCTCGACCACAAAACTGCGTAGCGGCGCGATGCTTTTTTCAATCGACGGACCGGTGACCAGCGTGTCGGCAAGCGCCTGCGGCAGGCGCGATTTCAGCTCTTCCCAAAAGCGCTGATCGGACCAGTCCTCGACCTTTTCGTCAGCGGGCACCTGAACGTAATAGCGGGTACGTGTGGTCGACCGCATGCTGCACAACGCGAAGCCGCGAGCATGTCGGGCGTACACCAGTTCATCGTGGACCGGCGGGGTGTCGGCGAGTATACCGAGCCAGCCGAACGGGTAGACCCGTTCGAATATGTTCAGCGTGTCGGCGGGAATCGATTGCCGTGCGACACCATGAAAGCCGTCGCAACCGGCAATGTAGTCGCAGTCCAGGCGCCAGGTTTCACCGTCCTTTTCAAAGGTCAGGAACGGCTCGGCGGATTTCATCCCGTGAGGCATCACGTTGCTGGCCTCGTAGAGGGTCGATGCCCCCGCCGACTGACGGGCGGCCATGAGGTCGCGGGTGACTTCGGTCTGGCCGTAGATCATCACGGTTTTGCCGCCGGTCAACGCGTGTAGATCGATGTGCACCTGGCGTCCATCGAGGGCCAGCTGGAAGCCGCCATGCACCAGACCTTCAGCGTCCATGCGCTGGCTGACGCCGGCCTGGCGCAACAGCTCGACCATGCCTTGCTCCAGGACCCCGGCGCGGATTCGCCCCAGTACATAGTCGGGTGTCTGGCGTTCGACAATGACCGTGGCAATGCCGGCGTTGTGCAGCAACTGGCCGAGCAGCAGGCCAGAGGGGCCGGCACCGATAATCGCGACTTGGGTTTTGAGGGTTTTCATTATTGTTAGGGCTCGCAAGCTTCACGCGGACAAAGTCGGTGAATGGTTTTTATGAATCGAGTGCTTGCATTTTTCGCTTGTGAGTCGGTCAATTGAAGGTGAAAACTGCGCTGAAACCTGTACATTTCGCCAATCGGGGCGATTACCGCCCGTTACGCTGAGGCCTGGACTGAAGTGATGAACAAGCCTGCCCTTCCTTCGATTCCCGTATTCAAACTCTATGGCGAGAGCCTGGACTGGCCGACCCCTGACTTGTTGCATTGCGAAACCATTTCCAAACGCAGCCGTGAACATCAATGGGAAATCAAACCCCATCGGCATGCCGATTTATGTCAGTTACTGTTTGTGTACAAAGGTCAGGCGGAGCTGGAGATCGAGGGGCAGCGCACGCAACTGAGCGAAGCCGCGATCCAGATCCTGCCACCGCTGTCGGTGCACGGCTTTCGTTTTTCCGAAGATGTAGAGGGATTTGTGGTGACACTGGCCGCGCCGCTGGTGGCTCATCTTCAAGCGCAGTTGGGCAGTTCGGTGAATGCCCTGGCAGTGGCGGAGAGTTACGCGGCAGGAAGCGATGCGGACTACCTCAACAGCCTGTTTACAGCCTTGCAGAATGAATACGTCGGGCACCAGCCAGCACGCGAAATGCTCATGCATTCGCTGGTCAGCGTGATCATGGTGTGGGTCAGCCGCCAGGTGATCCAGCGCCGCGCCGCCAGTCAGCGACCACAGCGTGCACGCGAATACCTCAACGGGTTTATTCAACTGGTGGAAGAGAATTATCGCCAGCACGTGAAGGTCGAGGATCTGGCACACCGGCTGGGGATTTCCGTGTCCCACCTCAACGGCACCTGCCGTGAGCTGGCGGGACAACCGGCATTGCAGATCATGCACGAGCGCCAGTTGCTGGAGGCCAAGCGATTGCTGACCTACACCAGCATGACCATCTACGAGATGTCGGATGTGCTGGGGTTCTCCGACCCGACCAATTTCACCCGGCTGTTTCGACGCCGCGTGGGGATCTCACCGAAGGCGTTTCGGGATCGCTTGAAGGCTGATCAGGATAGCGAGGGCTAAGCGCCCTCGTTACTTGAGGTTCAGGGTCGCGGTGTGTGGAATGCACCGTTCAAAGTTGCAGCTGGCGTACTCACGTGGCAGCTGCCGGGCCTGTTCAACGCGGTAGGCGGCGGTGCCATACAACGCCAGCGCGGCGGTGCAGGTGATAAAGATCGCGAGATACCTTCTGGTTTTAACGCTCATGGCGCTGACCTCTGAACCGATACCCCATATTTTTTAAGGGGTACTGATATCAGCATAGGTCAGCGGTGGTGAGTTGCCATAAACCCCCTCACCACAAGGTAGGTGTTCTGCCTTTAAAGCCCCACATCCCACGCAGGTTCTTCGGGAAACCTCGACACCAGAAAATCCAGCATGCTGCGCAGCGCTGCGGGCATGTGTTTGCGTGAGGCGTACACCGCGTACATGTTCATCTGCCGTGGTTCGGCGTGTGGCAGCAGGCGCACCAGTTCGCCGCTGTGGATATGCACGCCGGCCTGGTAGCTGGGCAGCATCGCCACGCCGGCACCGGCCATTGCTGCGCGCAACAGCGTGCTGGCTTCGTTGGCGCTGATGTTGCCCTGCACCGGCACCGAAACCTGCTCGCCGTCCTGTTCGAAATGCCAGAGGCTCTTGCCGAAGTAAGAGTGGGTCAGGCAATTGTGCTGGCTCAAGTCCTCGACCCGTTGCGGTGTCGGGTGTTCGCGCAGGTAGGCGGGGGAGGCGCAGATCACCGAACGGCAGACGGTCAGCTTTCGGGCAATCAGGTTCGGGTCCAGGTCGTTGCTGGTGCGGATCGCGAGGTCTATGCGCTCGTCCACCAGGTTCACCGTGCGGTCGAGCATTTGCAGGTCGATGCTGACCCCGGGAAAGCGTTTGACGTATGCCGCCATGGCGTCCGCCAGTTGTGCCTGGCCGAACGAGGTGCTGACGCTGATCCGCAGCAAGCCGCGTGGCGCATCGTCCGGCTCGCTGACGGCGGCCTGCATGTCGCTCGACAGATCGAGCATCTGCCGGCAACGCGGCAGGATCTCGGTGCCGGCGGCGGTCAGGCTGAGTTTGCGCGTGGTGCGGTGCATCAAGCGCGCCCCGACCCAGTCCTCCAGTTCGGCCAGATAGCGCGACACCACCGGGCGCGACAGGTCCAGGTGATCGGCCGCGGCTGACTGGCTGCCGAGGTCGACGACGGTGACGAACACCCGCATTGCTTGGAGACGATCCATGATTTGCCCGCTTTCAGAAACAAACTATGTTCAAGCATCGCATTTTTTGTAGCGAGTCAGGCAACTAAGCTCTGTCCCATCGCCAAACACGGCTTATGCACAACGGAGCAGCACCATGATCGGCTTCACTTCTTTCAAGCGTCTTTTACTCGCCACCGCCACCCTGGGTTTTGCCGCTCATGCGGCAGCCGCCACCCCGGCACTGACTCTGGACGTCTACAACCCGGGCGCCGCTGCGATTTTCCCGGTGACCTCGGTACTGGTCAGCGGCGAGAAAGAAGCGATTCTGGTGGACGCGCAATTCGGCAAATCCCAGGCCGAGCAGGTGGTGGAAAAAATCCGCGCCAGTGGCAAGCAACTGACCACCATCTACATCAGCCATGGTGACCCGGATTACTACTTCGGCCTGGACACGATCACCGCTGCGTTCCCAAAAGCCAAAGTGCTCGCTTCGCAGCCGACGGTTGACCACATCAAGGCCACCGTTGAAGGCAAAGTAGCGTTCTGGGGACCGAAACTGGGTGCCGATGCACCGACAAAAACCATCGTGCCGGGTGTGCTCAAGGGCCATAGCCTGACCCTGGAAGGCAAGCAGCTCGACATCATTGGCCTGGACGGCAAGCAACCGGACCGGAGCTTTGTCTGGATCCCGTCGATCAAAGCCGCGGTCGGTGGTGTGGTCGTCGCGGAAAACATCCACGTGTGGATGGCCGATACTCAAAGCGCGCAGTCCCATGCCGATTGGTTGACTACGCTGAAGACCATCGACAGCCTGAAACCGAACACCATCGTTCCAGGTCATTACCTGGGTGACAGCGCACGTTCGCTGGCCGCTGTGCACTTCACCGCCGACTACATCAAGGCGTTCGACGCTGAAACTGCCAAGGCCAAAGATTCGGCCGAGCTGATCGCCGCGATGAAAAAGCGTTACCCGAACCTCGGCGAAGAAAGCTCGCTTGAGCTGAGCGCCAAAGTCGCCAAAGGCGAGATGAAGTGGTAAATCGCTGAAGTAACAACTGTGGCAAGGGGCTTTTGTGGCGAGGGGGCTTGTCGGAACGCCGCACCGCCCCGTTCGGCTGCGAAGCAGTTGTAAAACCTGTGAACGCGTTCTACCTGACAGATTTTGTTCACTGGTTTCGGGCTCGCTTCGCAAGCCAACGGGGGCAAGCCCCCTCACCACACAAACCCTATCGCCACAGGTCAACCTAATCAACTGGAGCACTGTTCATGAGCAAGATCGCAATCATTGGCGCCACCGGTCGTGCCGGTAGCCAACTGCTGGAAGAAGCCCTGCGTCGCGGTCACAGCGTCACCGCCATTGCCCGCGACACCTCGAAAATCAGCCCGCGTGCCGGTGTTGTCAGCAAAAATGTCGACGTTGCCGATAGCGCAGCGCTGCAAGCGGCGGTCGCAGGTGCTGATGTGGTGATCAGCGCGGCACACTTTTCGACGATCCCGGCCAGCGCGATTATCGAGCCGGTCAAAAAGGCTGGCGTGAAACGTCTACTGGTGGTCGGTGGTGCCGGTTCCCTGTTGGTGCCGGATGGCAGCAAAGTCATCGAATCCCCGAACTTCCCTGAAGAGTACAAGGCCGAGGCGACTGCCGGTGGCGTCTACCTCGACACCTTGCGCCAGGAAAAGGATCTGGGCTGGACCTTCCTTTCACCGTCGGCGCTGTTCGTCGAAGGCGAGCGTACCGGCACCTTCCGTGTGGGCAAGGACCATCTGCTGGTGAGCGCCGAAGGCAAGAGCTGGATCACCTTCGCCGACTACGCGATTGCGATGCTCGATGAAGTCGAGAAGCCAGCGCATAGCCGTCAGCGGTTTACCGTGGGCTACTGATCCACAGTAAACCACGCGCTCCCTGTAGCAGCTGGCGCAGCCAGCTGCTACAGGGGGAAGCGTTTGAGGGCAGATTCAGCGCGCCTGCGCCTGCACCACCAGCCATTCCATCAGTTCACGCAACTGCGGCGACGGTCCGGGTTTCTGCGGGAACACCAGGTAATACCCCAGCCCCGTTTTCACCTTCAAATCAAAAGGCATGACCAGCCGTCCGGCACTCAGGTCATCGCCGATCAACGACCAATCCCCAATCGCCACTCCCGTTCCTTGAGACGCCACGGACATCGCCAGGTCTAGGGTTTCGAAATGCTGACCCTTGCCGAGTGTGTTGAGGTTGACGTCCGCCGCTTTCAGCCAGGCCTTCCAGTCCCGCTGATCGCGCGTTGGGTGCAGCAGCAAATGTTGACTCAGGTCTGACGGGCTGTGCAGCGGCACCGGGCCGTCAAGCAGTGGCTGCGAACAGACCGGCGTCAGTTGCTCGTCAAACAGATGCAGTGAGGCCAGCGAACTGTCGGGCGGCGCGCCGTACATGACCGCAGCGTCGAACTGCTCGCGATGAAAATCCACGCCATGTTGCACCGTGGTGGTCAACTCCACCGGCACGTCCGGGCGTTCTTTTTGCCATTGCAGCAAACGCGGCAGCAGCCAGCGCATGACGCAGGTCGGGGCCTTGAGCTGCAAGGTTTCGCGGTGCGCGCCCACCTGCTCCACCGCCTCATCAATCAAGCCGAACACCTGCTGGATCCGTGGCAGCCACTCGAGCCCCTCGGCCGTCAGGCTCAAACCGCGTGCCTGGCGATGAAACAGCGTGTAGCCCAAATGTTCTTCCAGCCCGGCGATCTGCCGGCTCACCGCGCCCTGGGTGATGTGCAGTTGCTCGGCTGCCCGGGTGAAATTGCAGCACTGGGCCGTGATCAGGAACGTGTGCAACGCGGGAAGGGGGGGAAGTCGTTTCATAGAACGCCAAGGCATGAGGTGAGGACATGGCGAGTATGACTTTTTATCGATTGTTGCGGCTACCCGCTGACCGTTCCAATAACGCCATGACTGAGCACCGCGGCGCGCCATCCAATGCCGCGCGGGGCCAGCGTCTCAACGAACAAGAAGGGTAAAGATATGGCGACGTGCGGCGAAGTATTGGTCAAGTTACTCGAAGGTTACGGGGTCGAGCAGGTGTTCGGCATTCCCGGCGTGCATACCGTTGAGCTGTATCGCGGGCTGGCCCGTTCGAGCATCAACCACGTTACTCCGCGTCACGAGCAGGGTGCCGGCTTCATGGCTGACGGTTATGCCCGCACCAGCGGCAAACCGGGTGTGTGCTTCATCATCACCGGCCCCGGCATGACCAACATCACCACAGCGATGGGCCAGGCCTACGCCGATTCGATCCCGATGCTGGTGATCTCCAGCGTGCAATCGCGCAACCAGTTGGGCGGCGGACGCGGCAAGCTGCACGAACTGCCGAACCAGAGCGCACTGGTGGCCGGCGTTGCGGCGTTCTCCCATACGCTGATGTCCGCTGCCGAACTGCCGGGTGTGCTGGCCCGAGCCTTCGCCTTGTTCCAGGCCGGCCGTCCGCGTCCGGTGCACATCGAAATTCCGCTCGATGTGCTGGTCGAAGACGCCGATGCCTTGCTCGCCAGCCAACCGGTGAACATCACTCGCGCCGGTGCAGCGCCGTCCGCCGTCGCGCAGATGAGCGAACTGCTGGCCAACGCCAAACGCCCGTTGATCCTCGCCGGTGGCGGTTCGATCGATGCAGCGGCCGAGCTGACCCGGCTCGCCGAATTACTCGATGCACCGGTAGCGCTGACCATCAATGCCAAAGGCATGCTGCCGTCGGCTCACCCGTTGCTGATCGGTTCGACCCAAACGCTGGTGGCCACCCGCGCACTGGTGGCTGACGCCGATGTGGTGCTGGCCATCGGCACTGAGCTGGCCGAGACCGATTACGACGTGACCTTTGCCGGCGGCTTTGAAATTCCGGGCACCTTGCTGCGGGTCGACATCGATTCGGACCAGACCGTGCGCAACTATCCGCCGAAGGTGGCGCTGGTCTCCGATGCACAAAGCGCGGCCCAGGCCTTGCTCGACGGCGTGGCCAAACATTCGCTGGCCGAGCGTTGCAGCGATTGGGGCCAGGCTCGCGCCGCCAGCTTGCGTGCCGAGCTTGAAACCATCTGGGACGCGCCAACCCGCGCGCAGACGCTGTTCCTGCAGACCGTGCAGGATGAGTTGCCGGAAGCGGTATTCGTCGGCGACTCGACCCAACCGGTGTACACCGGCAACCTGACGTTCAACCCGGAACGCCCGCGTCGCTGGTTCAACTCGTCGACCGGTTACGGCACCCTCGGCTATGCCTTGCCGGCGGCCATTGGCGCGTGGCTCGGCGGTGGTCAGGAACGCAACAGTCGTCCACCGGTGGTGTGCCTGATCGGCGACGGCGGCCTGCAATTCACCTTGCCGGAACTGGCCAGCGCGGTGGAAGCACGCACCCCGGTCATCGTCCTGCTGTGGAATAACCAGGGCTACGAAGAGATCAAGAAATACATGGTCAACCGCGACATCGAACCGGTTGGCGTCGACATCTACACCCCGGATTTCATCGCCGTGGCCAAAGGCCTGGGTTGTGCGGCACACGCCGTCAGCGGCGTTGAAGAACTGCGCGCGGCACTGCGTGCAGCCACTGATCGCCAGGGCCCGACCCTGATCGAAATCGATCAGGCCCAGTGGATGAAGGCGGTGTCGGCATGAGCTTTCCAATCATCCAGGACGGTTTGTATATCGATGGCCAATGGTCGGCTGGCGACGAGCACTTGCGGGTCCTCAATCCGGCGACCGAAGCGCTGTTGACCACCGTCAAGGGAGGCGATCAGCGCGCAGTTGATCAGGCGGTCACAGCGGCCAGTGCGGCGTTTGTGCAGTGGTCGAAAACCACCGGTGCCGAGCGTGGCGCGGTGTTGCGCAAGATCGCCAATGGAGTGCAGGCACGCCGCGAGCGCTTGATGTATTTGCAGTCGAGCAACAACGGCAAACCACAGTTCGAAGCGGGCATCGATGTCGATGACGTGATCGCCACGTTCGAGTATTACGCAGGTCTCGCTGAAGCGCTGGACGCCGGCCAGGACCGCGTTGTGGAACTGCCGAGCGAAGACTTCGCCGCCCGCGTGCGCCGTGAAGCGTGCGGTGTGGTCGGGTTGATCGTGCCGTGGAACTTCCCGATGGTCACCACTGCCTGGAAGCTCGCGCCAGCCTTGGCGGCGGGTTGCTGCGTGGTGCTCAAGCCTTCGGAAGTCACGCCGCTGCCGGAGCTGGAACTGGCGGCGATCATCGCCGAGAGCGGCTTGCCCGACGGTGTGTTCAACCTGGTCTGCGGTACCGGGCTGGCGGTCGGTGCGCCGCTGTCGGCCGATCCGCGGGTGGCAAAAATTTCCTTCACCGGCAGCAACGCGGTCGGCGTTCAGGTCATGCAGCGTGCGGCGGAAACCGTCAAGGGCGTGAGCCTGGAACTGGGTGGCAAATCCTCGCTGTTGGTGCTGGCGGATGCCGATCTCGAGCTGGCCGTGGAGCTGGCCAGTGGTGGTGGTTTCTTCAACGCCGGGCAGATGTGTTCGGCCACCAGCCGGGTGTTGGTCGCCGATGAACTGGCGGACGAATTCCTGCTGCGCCTGACGGCGCGTGCCAATGCGATTCGCGTGGCTGACCCGTTTGACCCCGAGGTTGAAATGGGTGCGCTGGTCAATCAGGCGCAATACCAGCGCGTGCTGGGCCACATTGATCGCGGCTTGAGCGCGGGTGCGCGGTTGGTCTGTGGCGGTGACCGGCCTGCCGATCTGCCGCATGGCTATTTTTTGCGGCCGACCATTTTCACTGAAGTGCCCCTCGACAGTGCGTTGTGGTGTGAAGAGATTTTTGGCCCGGTGCTCTGTGTCCGCAGTTTTGCCACGGAGCAGGAGGCAATCGAGCTGGCCAACGACAGCCAGTTCGGTCTGGTGGCCAGCGTGGTCAGCGCTGATCCGCTGACCGCCGAACGGGTCGCCAACGCCTTGCAGGCGGGGCTGGTGTGGATCAACGCGCCGCAGGTGATCTTCCCGCAGACCGCCTGGGGCGGCTACAAGCAGAGCAGCATCGGCCGCGAGTTGGGGCCGTGGGGCTTGCAGGCGTTTCAAGAAATAAAGCACGTGATTCGGGCCGTCTGACAGCACGAAAACAGCCCACGCATGCCTCGTAACGAGGCATGCGCCAGGGACATGGCACCAATGATTTTTTTTCGATTGTTGCGCGTTTTGCGTGACCTCAGGATGAACCCGCAGACCTCGCTACAGCCCTTGTAACACGGGGCTGGCAGCGGATCGAAGAGCGCGGGCGCAAGGGATGCTCCTAACTCATACCTACAACAATAAAGGGAGTCCTTCATGGGCGATCATGATCTGAACAGAAGACAATTCATCAAGACCGTAGGCGTTGCATCGGTTGCGGCGGCCGCCATGAGCATGCCGTTCATCCGCGCCAACGCCAGTGACACACGTTTTCAGGGCAAGACCCTGCGGCTGTTGACCTGGTCCGATGACACCGGGCTTGCGGCGCTGCGCAACATCGCCGCGACCTTTGAAGCCAAGACCGGCGCCAAGGTCATCGCGGACCGTACCGGCAGTACTTCGGAAATGGTCGCCAAACTGAAGGCCGGTGGTGATCGCCCGCAATACGACGTCATCACCCTGGCTGGCGTCGGCGCTGAAGGTCTGGCCGCTGCCGGGTTGCTGGAAAAGCCGGACCTGAACCGCATTCCCAACCTGATCGACGTACCGGAGAAATACCGCACCGGGGCCAACGGTCACGGCATCGGTTACCTGCTCTGGTGCAACAGCCTCGTCTACAGCAGCCGCACTCAGAAAGAAGCCCCGGACAGCTATGCGGCCCTGTGGGACGCGGATCTGGCGCCGAACATCTTCCTGCCGCCGCCGAACTGGACCGAGGCCATGGACCTGATCATCATCGCCGCCAAACTGGCCGGTGGTGACGAGCACAACATCGAACCCGGCTTCAAAAAACTCGCCGAGCTCAAGAGCCGCGTGGTGACCCTGGGTGAGAACCCGAACCAGATCGCCGAACTGTTCCGCACCGGCTCCCTGGACATGGGTGGGTTGTACGCTCCTGCATTCTTCCCGAAACAGATCCGCGATCCGAACTACGGTCTGAGTGCAACCTTTGGCATGAAGGAAGGTTTCTACACCGACCTGATGCAGTCGGTCATGCCGAAGAACCGTCCGGGCGATACCGACCTGGCCTATGCCTTCATCAACCACTCACTCGATCCGCTGGTGCAGGGCAAGATGGCCGAAGACATCTATAACGGCCCGGTCAACGCCAAGGCAATCATCTCTGCCGAAGCGCGCAAGAGCCCGTACATCCTGACGCCGGAGCAGATTGCCGAGAAGGCGATCATGCACGACAACGCCTTCCTGGCGACTGTGCATGACCAATGGATTCGTCGCTACACGGAAATCTTCTCTTCCTGATCTGAATCGCAGGGAGGTTCTTCGAACCTCATCGCGGGCAAGCCTTGCTCCTACTGGAGCAGCGCAATACCTGTAGGAGCGGGGCTTGCCAGCGATCGAGTGCGCAGCACTCGCCTTGCACTTGATCTTCCATTGACGAGACCATTGCTATGGAACACCAACCTCTGACCCAAACGGTCAGCCCCGTTGCCGTACGCCCGAGCTTCGGCGTTTCGCCGACGGCGCGCGCCTGGTTATTTCTTTCGCCATCGATGCTGTTTCTCGGTGTGCTGATTGCCGCCAGCCTGCTGGTGTTGCGCATGAGCGTGGGCACCAAAGGCGCGGAATGGAGCGGTTTCAGCCTCGCCAGTTATGCCCAGCTGCTGGAACCCTATTACCTCAAGTCCCTGCTGCTGACCTTGCGCCTGGCATTGATCAGCGCGGTGATCGCCGTACTGCTGGCGATCCCGGTGGCGTACACCATGTCGCGCCTGACCTCGCCGTTGCTGCGCCGAGTGTTTCTGGCCGCCGTGCTGTTGCCGTTGCTGGTCAACCTGTTGCTGCAAAGCTACGGCTGGCTGGTGATTCTGGGACCTGGCGGGATGCTCAATCAGGCGCTGATGGGCCTGGGCCTGATCAAGCGTCCGATCATGCTGCTCTACAACCAGAACGGCGTATTGATGGGCCTGGTACAAACCGCTTTCCCGTTGGCCGTGCTGCCGATTGCCAGCGCCATGCGCGGCGTTGCCCGCACTTACGAGGAAGCCGCGGCGACCTTGGGCGCGAGCCGCTTGAAGGTGTTTTTCCAGGTGGTGCTGCCGATGAGCATGCCGGGAATCATCACCGGCGCGACCCTGGTATTCGCCTACAACGCCAGCAGCTTTGTGGTGCCCTTGCTGCTCGGTGGTCGGCGTGTGCCGATGCTCGCGGTGATGGTGCATGACCAGATCGCGCCGCTGATGAACTGGCCTGCCGCTTCCGCTGCCGGTGTGGTGCTGATCGTCACCACGCTGGCCATCATGACCTTGTCCGAATACATCACTGGCCGTCGTCGGCGCATGCTGGAGGCTTCGCAATGAGCACGTTGAGCAAGAAGCGCCTGTCGCTGTTGCCAGGCGATACCGGAAAATTTGCCGGGATCCTTTCAGGCGTCATCCTGTTTCTGGCGGTGTTGCCGATCCTGACCATGATTGTCATGTCGTTCAGTGGTTCTTCGAACCTCGACTTCCCGCCCAGCAGTTACAGCCTGCAATGGTACAAGGCTGCCTGGCACACCTTCGTGTCCCCGGACGCCAGCGATGTGCTGAGCCTGGGCAAAGCCATGAGCACCAGCCTGATGGTCTCGTTCATGGCCATGATCTTCGCCACCCTCGTTGCGGTGCCGGCAGCTTATGCACTGACCCGCCTGGAGTTTCGTGGCAAAGCCATGGCACTGCAATTGATGTCGCTGCCGTTGGTGTTCCCGATGGTGGTACTGGGCCTGGCGTTGTTGCTGGTGTTCGACAGCCTGCCGTTCCAGATGACGGTGTCGCGACTAGTGATTGCCCACGTGATCCTGGCCTTGCCGTTTGTGGTGAAAAACTGCACGGCGGCGATGCTGTCCATCGGCAGCGAAGTCGAAGAAGCCGCACAGATGCTCGGCGCTTCGCCGACACGGGCAATTGTCGATGTGGTCGTGCCGTTGATGAAGTCGGGGATCCTGGCCGGGATGCTGCTGGCGTTCATTGTCTCGTTCAACGAATTCACCGTGACTTACTTCCTCTACACCATCGATGTCATGACCGTGCCTATCTGGATGTTCAGCCGCACCGTGTCGTCGCTGGACCCAACCGTATTCTCGTTTGCCGTGCTGATCGTGCTGATCGACTTCGTCCTGATCTGGGCGTTGGAGAAGCTGGTTGGTGAAGGTGGCGTCTCGTTCTGATTTCTGGAGGTAATTAATATGACTGGTCTGATTCTGGAAAACGTCGAGAAACGTTACGGCACGGCGTGTGCGGTCAAGGACGTCAACCTGCATCTGCCTGAGGGCAAGCTGGTATGTTTTCTTGGCCCTTCGGGCTGTGGCAAAACCACCTTGCTGCGAATGATCGCCGGCCTGGAAACCCTTTCCGGCGGCGAGATTCGTCTGGACGATGAAGACATCGGCAACACACCGGCACACCTGCGCAACTTCGGCATGGTGTTTCAGTCGCTGGCGCTGTTCCCGCACATGACGGTCGGCGAGAACATCGCCTATCCGCTGAAACTGCGTGGCGTGAGCAAGGTCGATCAGCAGGCGCGGGTGGTGGAGTTGCTGGAACTGATTCAGCTGCAAGAAATGATTGATCGCCCGGTTGCGAAGCTCTCCGGTGGTCAGCGTCAGCGCGTGGCGATTGCCCGGGCGATTGCCTCGCACCCGAAAATCCTCCTGCTCGACGAACCGCTGTCGGCCCTCGATGCCAAGCTGCGCGAATCGATGCAAGTGGAGATTCGTCAGCTTCAGCAACGCTTGAACATCACCACCATCATGGTCACCCACGACCAGCGCGAAGCCATGACCATGGCCGATATCGTGGTGGTGCTGGGGCAGAATCGGGTGCAGCAGGTCGGCACGCCGATCGAGATCTACCGGCATCCGGCCAACGAGTTCGTCGCCGACTTTATTGGTTCGGGGAACATTTTTCCGGCCACCGCATTGGGTGACGGTAAAGTCGGTTTGCCCGGTGGCGATGCACTTCAGGTGCCGATTTGCAGCAGCATCGTGGTCGGTGAAAAGGTCAAGATGCTGGTGCGTCCGGAAGACCTCCAGCTGTCGCACCCACAGGCAACCGCCGGTAATCGCTTGCTGGGCAGGGTGACGTTCGTGCGCGATATCGGCGCGACCATCGAAACCACGGTCGAGTGTTCCGGGGTGACGCTGACAGCCTTGAGCACGCCATGCCAGGGCATCGGCCTGAGCATCGGCAACCCGGTGTCGGTGACCATTCCATCCGAAGCCTGCCGCGTACTCGCCGCCTGACCCGCCACGCATCCACAAATCCACACCGCTCAACCCGTAGGAGCAAAGCTTGCTCGCGATGCAGGCGCCGCGGTCTCACTCGCTGACCGCGTCATCGTTCATCGCGAGCAAGCTTTGCTCCTACGGGTTTGGGGGGTTAGACAGACATCCGCAACCGCGCCAAATCCCGCAACGGCGGCGCGCCAAACAGCCGGCTGTACTCGCGGCTGAACTGCGAGGGGCTTTCATAGCCCACGCGGTAACCTGCCGCCGAGGCATCGATGCCTTCGGCGAGCATCAAGCGCCGCGCCTCTTGCAGGCGCAGTTGCTTCTGATACTGCAGTGGGCTCATGGCCGTCATCGCCTTGAAGCGATGGTGCAGGGTCGACACACTCAGGTTCACTTCCTTGGCCAACTCATCAATGCGCAACGGCTGCTCGTAGTTACCGTTGAGCCATTTGATCGCCTGGCCGATGCGATGGCTCTGGCTGTTGGCGACGGCAATCTCATACAGCCGATGGCCTTGGGGGCTGCGCAACAAGCGATAGAGAATTTCCCGACGAATCAGCGGCGCGAGCATCGCGATGTCTTTCGGGGTGTCGAGCAAGCGCGCCAGGCGCAGCACGGCATCGAGCATCGGTTGATCCAGTTGTTCGACATACAGGCCGCGCCCGGCAGGGCGGGTGGGCACGCCGATGGGCCCGGCGTCGGCAATCAATGCGGTGATTTCCGCCGGGTCGATATCCAGGCGCAAGGCCAGGATCGGCTTATCTGGCGAGACATCGACCACCCGTCCGCTGAGCGGCATCGAGACCGAGACCACCAGATAGTTGAGCGGGTCGTAGTTGAAGACGTCGTCGGCCAGCCGAACTTCCTTGCGCCCCTGGGCCATGATGCACAGCGCCGGTTGCGCGAGCACCGGGGCAAAGTCGTGGGACTGGCTGTGACGCGACAAAAACAACGAGCCGATGGCGGTCGCGTAGCTGCCATCCTCGCAGGTATTGCGACGAATGATTGCCGAGAGCTCCACACGCTGTTTTTCCATGTTGGCATCCAGCGGGGCGTGAGTGGAATCCAGAGATGGCATGCAAAACATCCTCGGCAAGGAGATGGGATGAGCACAGCTTAAATTTGTGCAAGTCCGGGGGGTAGGCAAATCCTGCGCAAAACTTGCCTGATCCTGCTGTGTGGTCGGATTCAGCATAGAGAACGTGAACAGAACATGGGAAAACTTGCTTGAAACCCCTTTGTCACATTTGCGCAGCTGACCTGGCGTTGGTTTGGCGGCAGTCAGCTGCGGGTGCAGGATTGTGCAATAAGCCGGCAGGAATCGACTAACGGGCCTAGCGCCTGTCGCTTAATCTCTGTCCCTGTCGCAGCTTCTCTCAGGCTGCCGATCGTCTACATCAGGGAGAGTCGAACATGTCCACGCAGATCCCCGTCAGCCATATGGCTTTTGTCCGTGCCCGCGCAGGCCGCTCGATGGAGTTGGGCGCGCGTTTGAGCAGCCTGATCGAACCGTCGCGTCAGGCCAGCGGTTGCCTGCACTTTGCCTTGCAGCATTCGTTGTGCGATCCCGAACTGTGGCTGGTGTCCGGTTTTTGGGTCGACCAGCAGGCCATGACCGCCTATTTCGGCACCCCGGCCATGCAGATCTTTGCCGAGTTGGTACAAGAGTTGGTGGTCAATAGCCTGGATTTTCACACCTTCAGCGAAGTCTCGGCGGCTCAGGCACACGGCGAATATCCGCAGTTGAACAGTGCCTCACTACAGCAGTTGGCCAGCTGACGGTTTAGAATGGCCGACTTTCCATTGGCCAGGATCCGCGACATGGCACGTAAAGAGTTTGCACAGTTCGAAGCTGTTTCCGCCGTAGTACCGGGTGAAGGAGGCTACAGCGCCGCCATCGCCGTCAAAGCCCTGGGTGGCTCAGGCGCCCCGCGCTTTCACAAAATCCTCGATGAACAGAAATTCAAGACCGCCTTCGAAGCCGATCAGGCTGCCGAGCAGAAGCTTGAGCAGTTGACCGACGTCGCTGAAGACGGCGAACTGGTCTGGTAACGATTTGACCTATGCCTTGGTGGCCCCCGGGCGGAACATCTTGAACAAGGCCTCAGGCCCCAGCTGGAAATAATCCGCCGGCCCACCGCCGCGCAGAATCGGTTCTGCCGCGGCGGTGTCGTACACCCCATCCTTGAGCAGCCACTTGGCGATATGCACGGCGACCACTTCGCCAAGAATCAGCCAGCTCGGCACCACTTCTTTATCCGCACGTTGCAACTGAATGATCTGCGTGACCTTGCACTCAAAGGACACCGGGCTTTCGGCGACGCGCGGCACCTGAATGATTTTCGAGGCTGCCGGCGTCAGCCCGGCCAGTTCGAATTCGTTGACGTCGGCCGGGACCGTCGCGCAGCTCTGGTTCATCTGCTCGGCCAACGGTCGGGTGGCCAGGTTCCAGGCGAATTCGCCGGTCTGCTCGATGTTGTTCAGGCTGTCTTTACGGCCGACGCTTGAGAACCCGATGATCGGCGGAATGTAGTTGAACGCGTTGAAAAAACTGTACGGCGCCAGGTTCAGTCGACCTTCGGCATCCTGCGAGGAAATCCAGCCGATAGGCCGCGGGCCGACGATGGCGTTGAATGGGTCGTGGGGCAGGCCATGGCCCAGGGCAGGTTCGTAGTAGTGAATATCATCAGACATGGCGGGCTCTTGTGCAGACGTAAAGGTGAAGGTTGCCATAGTGCAAGTCATTGAGGGTGAGTGCCACTCTCGCAGCGCCGGGTTTTCACTGTCCCAGAAACAACTAAGCCCGGCCGAAGCCGGGCTGTGAAGTCTGCCCAAGGTTTAGCTGATAGCGGCGGCAGTACCGGTGCGATCAAAACCGTCGGCGGCGATAGCGTCAGCGGTACCGGTGTGATCAAAACCATCAGACGCGACTTTGGCCGAGCCAGTGCGATCGAAGCCATCAGCGGCGAAAGACGCCGAGCCTGTGTGATCGTAACCATCAGCCGCGACAGCGGCCGAACGTTCAGCGGTGAAAGCGCCTGAACCGGTGCGGTCATAACCGTCGGCAGCGAAGGTGTTGGCGGCCAGTACGGAGAGGGTCAGGGCGAAGATCAGTTTGGTTTTCATGATGTGTACTCCAGGTGTGTTTGCGTGTTGTGCGTTGGGTATGGAGCTCATACTACGCATATAAAACTGATTAAAAAGCGCAAATAAATGCTAAAAACAATCGATTAAGTAGATATTAAGGTCGTTGCAGAATGTTCCAGACCACTGCTTCGAGGCCTGCATTGTGTATACGTACGAGATGTCGATATGGATTCAAGCGGCGACAGAACGAGAGTGTCAGCAGGGCATTAACGGATCGTTATCGGTTCGTCGCGGGTTGGCGGGGGGATTGGTGGTGTGCAGAACAAGTACGCGAGTCGTAGGGCTGCCGAGTTGTCTTAAGCGTCCTGTGATGATCGTTCTCAGGCAGGAGCGTGAGAACGATCACTCAACAGGCCGCCTGCCAGATCGCTATCGCGGGCAAGCCTGGCTCCCACAAAGGCCTTGCACCTTTGTGGGATTTTTGCCGGTCAGTCAGTCTCGATCCGCGAGTGTTTGCGGGTGTCCTTCATGGTTACGTACACCAGCAACGACACCGCGATGCAGGCGGTAACATACCAGTAGTAACCGGTTTCCATGCCAATGCTCTTGAACCACAGGGCGATGTATTCAGCGGTACCGCCGAAGATCGACACGGTCAGCGCATACGGCAGGCCGACGCCCAGCGCGCGGATTTCGGTGGGGAACAGCTCGGCTTTGACCACCGCGTTGATCGAGGTGTAGCCGCTGACGATGATCAACGCCGCCATGATCAGGAAGAACGCGCCCCACCAGGTCTGGATGGTGTGCAGGGTGGTGAGGATCGGCACGGTGAACAGGGTGCCGAGAATGCCGAAGGCAATCAGGATCGGCCGCCGCCCGACTTTATCCGAGAGGCCGCCGATGATCGGTTGCAGGCACATGAACAGGAACAGCGTGGCCGCCGAAATGGTGGTGGAGTCGGAGATGCTCATGCCGACCGTGTTCACCAGGTATTTCTGCATGTAGGTGGTGTAGGTGTAGAAGGCCAGGGTGCCGCCCATGGTCAGGCCGACCACGGTCATCAGTTCCTTGGGATGACGCAGCAGGGTGCGCATTGCGCTTTCTTTGGACTTTTCTTTCTTGGCGAACGACTCGGTTTCTTCCATCCCGCGACGCAGGTACAACGCGACGATGGCACACAGTGCACCGATGGCAAACGGAATGCGCCAGCCCCAATCGTACAGTTGTTCGGTGGTCAGGGTTTGCTGCAGCACGATCAGCACGCCCAGGGCGATGAGCTGGCCGGAGATCAGCGTGACGTACTGGAAGCTCGAGAAGAAGCCGCGACGTTCCTTGGTCGCCATCTCGCTCAAATAGGTGGCCGAGGTGCCGTACTCGCCACCGACCGACAGGCCCTGCAGCAAACGGGCGAACACCAACAGAATCGGTGCGCCGACGCCGATGGTTTCATAACCCGGGCTCAAGGCGATGATCAGCGAGCCGAAGCACATCAGGTACACCGACGCCATCAACGCGGCTTTACGCCCGGCGCGGTCGGCATACAGGCCCATCAGCCAGCCGCCGATCGGACGCATCAGAAAGCCCACGGCGAAAATCGCAGCGGTGTTCAGCAGTTGGGCGGTGGTGTCGCCTTTGGGGAAAAAGGCTTTGGCGAAGTACAGCGAGAAGGCGGCGTAGACATACCAGTCGTACCACTCGACCATGTTGCCGACAGAACCGCTGAAGATCGATTTGATGCGGCTGGCCGTGGTCTTTTCTTTGGCAGGCACAGCGGCCGACCCAAGAGGCAGGGTTTGTGAGTTATCCATGACGGATCCTTCATTTAATTGTTTTTGTGGAGCGCGCGTAAACGCAGCCTGCGAGGGCTATAGCAGGAGCTGTGCCAAGGGGGAGAGGGCCGGTTTAGAGGGGGTTACGGGAATGAGTGAGCGGAAATCCGCTTATGGTGAATAGGGTGATGAGCAAAAAACCGCCTACGCATGATCATTCCCACGCTCTGCGTGGGAATGATTGATTACAGGAACATCTCTCGGCTCAGCCCATGCCGCTGCATCTTTTCATTGAAGGTGCGACGCGGCAGTTGCAGTTCTTCCAGCACGGCTTTGATATCGCCCTTGTGCCGGGTCAGTGCGGCGCGCAGGCAGTGGGCTTCGAAGGCTTCCTGCTGGGCGGCGAGGGACTGGCCGGGTTCGATGCCGACCGGTTCCGGCTCGCCCAGGCCCAGCACCTGACGCTCGGCGACGTTCGCCAGTTCGCGCACATTGCCCGGCCAGTCGTGGCTCAGCAACCGACTCAACTGCGGGCCGCTCAGAGGCGGAAAGCTGCGTCCCAGCCGCTGCGCCGCAGCGTGAGCGAAGTGTTCGAACAACAACGGAATGTCTTCACGTCGTTCGCGCAACGGCGGCAGGCGCAACTCCGCAACGTTCAGTCGATACGCCAGGTCTTCGCGGAAACGCCCGGCGCGGGCTTCATCCAGCAGGTCGGGTTTGGTTGCGGCAATGATCCGCAGGTCTACGTGAATGCTCTGGTTGGAGCCCAGTCGTTCGAGCTTTTGCTCCTGCAACACGCGCAGCAATTTGACCTGCTGAGCCAGCGGCATGCTTTCGATTTCATCGAGGAACAAGGTGCCGCCATCGGCGTATTCCAGCTTGCCGATACGTTTGCCCTGAGCGCCGGTGAAGGCGCCGCTTTCATGACCGAATAACTCGGCTTCGAACAGTTGCTCGGGGATCGCCGCACAGTTCAGCGCCACGAACTGTTTGTCGGCACGCGGGCCGAAATCATGCAGGCAACGGGCGACCAGCTCTTTGCCGCTGCCGGTTTCGCCGCGAATCAGCACGTTCACCGGCAGCGCCGCGAGGTCCAGCACTTGCCGACGCAGGGTCTGCAAACCACGGGAGACGCCGAGCAGGCTGGCGTCGAGTTTGCTGCGGTTGTCGGCCTGTTCGTGCAGGGCACGGTTTTCCAGCACCAGTCGACGTTTGTCGAGCGCCCGGCGCAGGCTGCTGAGCAAGGTTTCCGGGCTGAAGGGTTTTTCGAGGAAGTCGTAGGCGCCATCGCGCATGGCTTCAACCGCCATCGGCACATCGCCGTGGCCGGTCAGCAGGATCACCGGCAAATCGGCGTCCCGCTGTTGCAGCCGGGCCAGCAGTTCCAGGCCGGTCATGCCGGGCATCCGCACATCGCTGAGGATCACCCCGGGAAAATTTGCCGGCAGTTGCGCCAGGCATTCATCGGCGCGGCTGAACAGTTTGACCTCGAACCCCGAGAGGCTCAGCCACTGTTCGACGGCATCACGAATACTGCTCTCATCGTCGACCACGATCACCGAGTTCAACATTGAATGTGCGTCTCCAGATCGATGGGCAAGGTGAGGGTGAAGACGGCACCGTCGCCGTGATTGTCGGCGCTCAGGCGACCGCCGAGTTCATGCACGATGGCGAACGATACCGCCAGCCCGAGGCCCAGGCCATCACCCACCGGTTTGGTGGTGAAGAATGGATCGAAGACCTTCGGCAGATCCTGCGGCGCAATACCGCCACCGCTGTCGGCGACGGTCAGGCGCCATAGCTGTTCATCGGCTTCAAGGCGGATTTCCAGACGCTTGAGTGGTTTGTCACGCATCGCATCGAGGGCGTTGCGCAGCAGATTGATCAGCACCTGTTCCAGGCGAATCGCATCGCCGCGAACCCAGGCCGGGCGACTCATGTGCAAAACCCGGTCGATCTGTTCATCGCGCAGTCGAGCGTCAAGTAACTGCAAGGATTGATCGACCACCGCCGCCAGGTCCAGACGCTCGCGCAAACCGCTGGGGCTTTTGCGCGCGAACGTCTTGAGATGACCGGTGAGGGCGGCCATGCGTGTCAGCATCTCATCCACCGGCCTCAGCGCTTTATACGCGTCGTCGACCCGGCCATGATCGAGCAGCAGGCGCAAGGTCGCCAGCTGCGTGCGCTGGGCGGTGAGTGGCTGGTTGATTTCATGGGCCAGGGCCGCCGACATTTGCCCCAGCGCCGCGAGTTTGGCCGATTGCACCAGGCCGTCCTGAGCGGTGCGCAGCTCGCGGGTGCGCTCTTCGACCAAGCGTTCAAGCTCTTCGCGGCTGCGCTGGCGCAACCTGGCCAAGCGCCAACGCTGGCTGAGAAACAGCAGCAAAAACACCAGTGCCAGCCAGAGTCCGGCAGCGGCCAACCCGGCGTTACGCACATCTTCGAAGGCCACCTGCGGGCGACGCAGCAGGTGCAAGGTCCAGCCTTCGGTGCTCAAGGGCAGCGATTCCCAGAGGTAATCCGCTGTGCCGTCGGGGCCGTCGACGCGGGCCAGATAACTGTTCTGGTCAAAGCGTCGAATCGGTTGATGGTCAAGCGGGGTCAGCGGCTGCTTGTCGTATTGGCGAGTGGTTTTGAGCTCGGCGCGGTCGGTGTCCGATAGCGTGCCCAGCAACCGATAGCGCCACCCCGGCTGGTTGGCGATAAACACTATGCCCCGTGCATCGCTGACCAGCAGCGTGTCGCTGCCTTGGCGCCATTCGCGTTCCAGCTCCGGAAACTCGAGTTTCACCACCATGGCGCCGAGAAACTCGCCGTTATCGCCCGTCACCGCACTGGACAGAAAATACCCGGGAATTCCACTGGTCACGCCCACCGCGTAAAAGCGTCCGGCACCCTGGATGCGGGTCTGGCTGAAATAAGGGCGGAAGCCGTAGTTGTGGCCGACGTAACTGCTGGGCAAGCGCCAATTGCTGGCGGCCACGGCCAGGCCCGTGTGATCCAGCAGTTCCAGGGTGGACGACTGGGCCGCGCCGTTGATCTTCTCCAGTTTACGGTTCAGTGCGTCCTGTTGATCAGCACTCACCGGGCCATCGAGTGCGGCGCGCAGTTCCGGGTCTAGCGCCAGCACCGCGGGCAGGGTGCGGTAACGTTCGATCAAGGTGTGCAGGGAATTGGCGTACAGCGCCAGTTGCTGATTGGCGCGGGCGGCATCGTCCACCTGGGCCTGGCGTTCAGCGTGGCGCATGGCAAGGCCGGCGGCCAACGCAGCGCCAGCAAGGATCAGCAGGGTATACAGCGTCAGGCGTAATGGACGAGAGATCGCAAGCATGGCGTAAGAAACAGTCAGCAATACGGGCGCGCACCATAGCATGCAGTGGTGCAGGAGGGCTTGACCAAAGGCACCGTTGGCGAGTCGTTATGGAGAATAAAAAAAGCCGCGCTGTTTTTGCAAACAGGGCGGCTTTCTTTTCCAGCGGTTAAAGGCTTATTGCACTTCTACTGCCAGGCTTTCACTGATTTTCTTCTGCCAGATGGCTGGGCCGGTGATGTGCACCGACTCGCCCTTGCTGTCGACCGCAACGGTCACCGGCATGTCTTTGACGTCGAACTCGTAGATCGCTTCCATGCCCAGTTCGGCGAACGCCACCACGCGGGATTTTTTGATCGCTTGCGCTACCAGGTAAGCCGCGCCGCCGACTGCCATCAAGTAAACAGCCTTGTGGTCCTTGATCGCTTCGATCGCGGTCGGGCCGCGTTCGGATTTGCCGATCATGCCCAGCAGGCCGGTTTGCTCGAGGATCTGGCGGGTGAACTTGTCCATCCGCGTCGCGGTAGTCGGGCCAGCTGGGCCGACCACTTCTTCGCGTACCGGATCGACCGGGCCGACGTAGTAGATGAAGCGACCCTTGAGGTCCACCGGCAGGGTTTCACCCTTGTTCAGCATCTCGACCATGCGCTTGTGCGCAGCGTCGCGACCGGTGAGCATCTTACCGTTCAGCAGGACGGTTTCGCCTGGCTTCCAGCTCTGCACTTCTTCAGGTGTCAGGGTGTCGAGATTGACGCGGCGGGCCGACGGGCCGGCTTCCCAGACGATTTCCGGGTAGGCGTCCAACGGTGGCGCTTCCAGCGACGCCGGGCCGGAACCGTCGAGCACGAAGTGCGCGTGACGGGTGGCGGCGCAGTTGGGGATCATGCACACCGGCAACGAGGCGGCGTGGGTCGGGTAATCCATGATCTTCACGTCGAGCACGGTGGTCAGGCCACCCAGGCCCTGGGCGCCGATGCCCAGTTGGTTGACCTTCTCGAACAACTCCAGGCGCATCTCTTCGATACGGTTGGACGGGCCGCGTTTTTTCAGCTCGTGGATGTCGATGGATTCCATCAACACTTCCTTGGCCATGACCGCGGCTTTCTCGGCGGTGCCGCCGATGCCGATGCCGAGCATGCCCGGTGGGCACCAGCCAGCGCCCATTTCCGGAACGGTTTTCAGCACCCAGTCAACGATCGAGTCGGACGGGTTGAGCATGGCCATTTTCGACTTGTTCTCGGAACCGCCGCCCTTGGCTGCCACGTCGACTTCCACGGTGTTACCCGGAACGATCGAGTAGTGGATCACCGCCGGGGTGTTGTCCTTGGTGTTTTTACGAGCGCCCGCCGGGTCGGCGAGGATCGAAGCACGCAGGACGTTTTCCGGCAGGTTGTAGGCGCGACGCACGCCTTCGTTGATCATGTCGTCCAGGCTCATGGTCGCGCCATCCCAGCGCACGTCCATACCTACGCGTACGAACACGGTGACGATACCGGTGTCCTGGCAAATCGGACGGTGGCCGGTAGCGCACATGCGCGAGTTGATCAGAATCTGCGCCATCGAATCGCGGGCTGCCGGCGACTCTTCACGCAGGTAGGCCTCGTGCATCGCCTGGATGAAATCCACGGGGTGGTAGTAGGAAATGAACTGCAGGGCGTCAGCAACGCTCTGAATCAGGTCGTCTTGCTTGATCACGGTCATGAGTCGCGCTCCTCTAAAAGACGGGAACATTCAATAAGGTGCTTGCAGTTGGGGTGCATCGGTCGGCTGCAAGCACCTTTCAAGGCACGCCGGGGTTGCTGGCGCGACGCTAAAAAGGCGCGGCAGTATAACGCGCCTCGAAGCCGGGCACACCCGCCGGCAGTCAAACCAAAGTCGCATAGGGTCAAGCATGCCCATCTGTTGGCAAACCTTTGTGGCGAGGGAGCTTGCTCCCGCTGGACTGCGAAGCAGGCCTAAAGCTTCTCACCTCGATGTCTCAGGCACACCTGGCTGGCTGGATTTGCGGCCGCTTCGCAGCCGAGCGGGAGCAAGCTCCCTCGCCACAAAGGTTTGCCTGGCCTGCATTGCATCGTGCGTGCCTATCACCTCAAAATTGAATGGTCATTCTTGAGGTGCAACACTAAAGTGGCATCTGGCATTTCAGGGTAGGACACTGTTATCAGTCCCCCCTTCGCACGGTGAGCCAACGATTGACCCATAACGCTCTCCAGAGTCTGTTGCTCAAGCGCTTTATTCTGGCGACGGGCACCTATGCGCTGGTGTTATTGCTGCTGTGGCTGGCGATTCTCAGTGGTCACTATCAAGGGTCGGTGCGCAGCGCGGTAATCGGTACAGTGCTGGTGATACTCAGCCAGACGGTGTTGTTCGCGCTGTTTTTCACTGGGCGCAATCTGCGTTTTGCCGACCCTGGCCTGACTGAAGTTCAGGTGCTCCTGGGGCTTGGCTGGCAGACCTGGTTGATCGCTCATCTGGACTCGGCCCGTGGCGCCTTCCTGGTGTTTTACCTGTTGATTCTGTTATTCGGACTTTTCCATCTGCCGCGCCAAGCGTTCATCCGATGTGCGGCCTTGGTCTTTTTCAGCTTTGCGGGCCTTAACCTCTGGGAAGGTTATCACCTCGAACCGGTCGACCCGGCGCTGGCGGCGCTGCAAGTCTGCGTGTTGTTTATCGTGCTGGTCTGGCTGACGCTATATGCCGGCTACGTTCAGACCTCACGCCAACGCATGCGCAAGCGGCGCTTTGCCTTGCAAGCGCATCAAGACACCTTGCGCGGGATGATGCGCCAACTCGAAGACCTGGTTGCCACCGACGAACTCACGGGGTTGTTCAACCGCCGGCATTTTCTACGCCTGACCACGCGCGAACTGCGCAGCATGGAAGAGGGTACGGTGCATGGTCTGGCACTGATTGACCTCGACTATTTCAAACGCATCAACGACAAGTATGGCCATGCGGCCGGCGATCAGGTGTTGCAGGCGTTCGCCGGTGTCGCCACCGCCTGCCTGCGTGAAGACGATGTACTGGCGCGTTATGGCGGTGAGGAGTTTGTGTTGTTGCTACCCGATTGTGATCCCGAGCGCCTGACCTCTTGCTGCGAGCGGCTGCGCATTGCCTTTACCGAGGTCGAACTGGTCGGTCTGCCGGTGCAGGACCTGAGCCTGTCCGCCGGCATGACCTTGCTTGAGTCGGGCGACGATCTGGATGGCGCCTTGCAGCGTGCCGATCAGGCGCTGTATCGCGCCAAGCGTGACGGTCGCAATCGCTGCGCCGCCGCCTGGGAAAACGCCGATGCCTGATCTAAGGGTGGGCGAACTTCAGTGGTCGGTGGCAGCGGGCAGCAACCTGCTCGACGCGCTTAACCAGAAGGGGATGCACGTGCCCTACAGCTGCCGCGCCGGCAGTTGCCATGCGTGCATGGTGCATTGCCTCAAAGGCGAGGTGAGCGACCGACGTCCCGATGCGCTGAGTGCCGAGCAACGTGAGCAAGGTTGGCGGCTGGCCTGTCAGTGCGAGGTCGTCGATGACCTGCACGTAGCGGTATTCGATCCGCTGCGCGACGGTTTGCCGGCCACCGTTGAGGCTGCCGATTGGTTGAGCCCCAGCGTGTTGCGCCTGCGTTTGCAGCCCGAGCGGCCCTTGCGCTATCAGGCCGGGCAGCATCTGGTGTTGTGGGCCGGTAATGTGGCGCGGCCGTATTCGCTGGCCAGCCTGCCGCAGGAAGATCGTTTTCTGGAGTTTCACCTCGACTGCCGCTTGCCGGGCGAATTCAGCGATGCGGCACGCTTGCTGAAAATCGGCGACCCGATTCGCCTGGGCGAGTTGCGCGGCGGTGCGCTGCATTATGACCCCGACTGGCAAACCCAGCCGTTGTGGCTGCTGGCGACCGGCACCGGATTGGCGCCATTGTTCGGTGTGTTGCGCGAGGCGTTGCGCCAGGATCATCAAGGCCCCATCCGGGTAATTCACCTGGCCCATGATGCCAGCGAGCATTACCTGGCCAAACCCTTGGCGGCGCTGGCGGCACAGCGTCCCAACCTTAGCGTCGAGCTGTTGACGGCGGCTGAGCTGACCGTGGCTTTGGCGCAATTGCGCCTTGTTTCCCGGCAAACCCTGGCTTTACTCTGCGGGCACCCCGACAGCGTCGACGCCTTTGCCCGACGCCTGTACCTGGCAGGGCTGCCGCGCAATCAACTGCTGGCCGATGTTTTCGTGCCGCGGGGTTGAACGCGAAATCACTTTCACGAGATTCACCATGACGAACGCCATCCTGCTGGAACGTGAGCGCGGGCTGCTGACCTTGCGCCTCAACCGCCCGGACAAGAAAAACGCCCTGACCCGCGCGATGTACAGCCAGTTGGCGGACGCCTTGCTACAGGCCGACGCCGACCCCGAGATCAACGCCATACTGATCACCGGCACCCGTGAATGCTTTACCGCGGGCAACGACATTGCTGATTTCCTTGAAGAACCGCCGAGCGACCTCACCAGCCCGGTGTTCCAGTTCATGCGCAACCTGCTGGAATGCCGCAAACCGGTGATCGCGGCCGTGGCCGGCGCTGCGGTGGGCATTGGCACCACCTTGCTACTGCATTGCGACCTGGTGTACATCAGCGCGGATGCGAAGTTGCGCATGCCGTTCGTCAACCTCGGGCTGTGCCCGGAGTTCGGTTCCAGCCTGATCCTGCCGCGCTTGCTCGGGCAGGCCAAAGCCGCCGAACTGTTGCTGCTGGGCGAAGGTTTCAATGGTGAACAAGCCGCCGCCTGGGGCATCGCGACCCAAGCGTTGCCCACCGGTGAGGCTGCACTGGCCAAGGCGCGCGAGATGGCATTGCGCTTCGAAACACTGGCGCCCGAAGCCGTGCGCATCAGCAAGCAGTTGATGAAAGCCCCGGACCGCGAACAGCTGCGCAAAGCGATCGAGGAGGAGGGCAACCTGTTTGTCCAACGGCTGCGCTCGCCGGAAGCGATTGCGGCGTTGTCGGGGTTTATCAACAGAGCCTGAATCTTTGTTGATTGGGCCGACGCCATCGCGAGCTTGCTCGCGATGGCGGCAGACCGGGCGACGCATGTCTAGGGTCAAAAACCAAAAAGCCCCGCCATTCACATGGCGGGGCTTTGCGTTTCAGCGCTCTTTTACTCAGACCATCTTGTCGCCAACGTGCAGGATCTTCATGCCGTTGGTGCCACCGATGGTGTGGTAGCTGTCGCCCTTGGTCAGGATGACCCAGTCGCCTTTCTCGACCACACCGAGTTTGAGCAACTCGTCGATCGCAGCCTGGCTGACTTGCTCGGGCGGCAACGATGCCGGGTCGAACGGTACAGTGTAGACGCCACGGAACATGGCGGCGCGGGCCTGGGTTTCGCGGTGCGGGGAGAACGCGTAGATCGGCACCGAAGAACGAATGCGCGACATGATCAACGGCGTGTAGCCACTTTCGGTCAAGGCGATGATCGCCTTCACGCCCGGGAAGTGGTTGGCGGTGTACATGGCGGCCAGGGCAATGCTCTGGTCGCAGCTTTCGAACACTTTACCGATGCGGTGGCTGGAGGTTTTGCTGGTCGGGTGCTTTTCAGCGCCGATGCAAATCCGTGCCATGGCCTGGACCGCTTCGAGCGGGTATTGGCCGGCGGCGCTTTCTGCCGAGAGCATCACGGCGTCGGTGTAGTCGAGTACGGCGTTGGCTACGTCGGACACTTCAGCGCGGGTCGGCATCGGGTTCAGGATCATCGACTCCATCATCTGGGTCGCGACGATCACCGCTTTATTGTGGCGGCGTGCGTGCAGGATGATCTTCTTCTGAATACCCACCAGCTCGGCGTCGCCGATTTCCACGCCCAGGTCACCACGGGCGACCATCACGGCGTCCGAGGCTTTGATCAGGCCATCGAGGGTTTCGTCATCGGCCACGGCTTCAGCGCGCTCGATCTTCGCCACCAGCCAGGCAGTACCGCCGGCTTCGTCGCGCAGTTGGCGGGCGTATTCCATGTCGGCGGCATCGCGCGGGAAGGACACGGCGAGGTAGTCGACTTCCATTTCGGCGGCGAGCTTGATGTCGGCCTTGTCTTTTTCAGTCAGGGCCGGAGCCGTCAGGCCGCCACCGCGACGGTTGATGCCTTTGTGGTCCGACAGCGGGCCGCCGATGGTCACGGTGCAATGCAGTTCGGTGGCGGTGGCGGTATCAACGCGCATCACCACGCGGCCGTCGTCGAGCAGCAGCTCGTCGCCCACGCCGCAGTCTTTCACCAGGTCCGGGTAGTCGATGCCGACCACTTGCTGGTTGCCTTCGGTCAACGGATGGCTGGTGGAGAAGGTGAATTGATCACCGATCTTCAGCTCGATCTTCTTGTTGGCGAATTTGGCGATACGGATTTTCGGGCCTTGCAGGTCACCCAGCAGGGCAACGAAGCGCCCGTGCTTGGCAGCGAGGTCACGCACCAGCTTGGCGCGAGCCTTGTGCTCGTCGGGGGTGCCGTGGGAGAAGTTCAAGCGGGCGACGTCCAGGCCAGCCAGAATCAGCTGTTCGAGAACTTCCGGCGAGTTACTGGCCGGGCCAAGGGTAGCGACGATTTTGGTACGACGGACGGACATGCAAAGACTCCTGAGTTCAAGCGCTGGGTGAGGCTACTATGGTCCGATGCTGTAGTCATTGTTCGTTTGCACTACTTTTCATTTGTTTCTTTAAACGAACATTCCTGAAAATTTTCGGATCCGTCCATTGATAAGCACCTGCCGTTTGTCGGCGCTGTTGGTTTTAGCAGGTAGGCAGGCATTAGGGGGCGGGGTTGAATGCTCTGGAGGCTCGTCAAAAGGTGACGAGTCAAGGAGATGACAACATGACCACGGACACCCAGGTGCTGATTATTCCGGTAATCGTGCAACCGGCAGAGGGCGCAACAGAGCAAAACAAGGTCAAGGTATCGGGAACCGCTAAGGCAGGCGCCGTCGTTACTATTGCCAAGGCAGGCGACCACAACCATTGGTTTTTGAAAGTCGTCGCGGCTGCGGCGGACGGTCGTTGGGCGGGTACTTTTGGTGAAGACCTGCCCCAAGGTGTGCATAAGATTCAGGCACAGCAGATGCTTAACGGTGTCGTTTCGCCTTGGTCATCGGTTCGAACATTCAAGGTCGACTGACCGGCACATTTTCCTGTATTCAAAAGCCCACTGAGCCTTGGCGGCTCAGTGGGCTTTTTTCGCTTGATCCGGTGATTGAAGATTTTCACCAACGGGTCGATACAGAGCACAAGACAGGAGAACCCCCATGCGATTCGTGCTCATTGCCGCCCTTGCCCTCAGTGCTACGGGTTGCACCCGTTGGTCGATGGACCATCATTTGAACAACGCCTACCGCGCTTATGACCGAGGCAATTGCGAGGACGCGATGCTCGAATTGTCCCAGGTCGATCGCAACAGCCGGGCGCGGCGCTATATACAGCCGGAAGTGTCGATGCTGCGCGGCCAGTGCCTGGAACGTCAGAAGCTCTATGTCGATGCGGCCCAGACTTACCAGTTCATCATCGCCCAGTACCCGGACAACGAGTACGCGTACCGTGCCCGCGCGCGGCTGGAAACCTTGCAGTCGCTGGGTTGGTATCCACCGCGCAGCAGCGCCAAAGCCATTCCCGCGCCTTTGTAAGTTTTAACCCCAAAAGATCGTCCGAACGCGGCCCGATCTTTTGGCGGTGTACGTGCCAGCCTTGAGCTAATCTTCGATTAGCGCGTTTTAGAATGTTCAACCTAAATCACGTTAATCCCTGTGATCGGCGGCGGTGAGGCGAATGCACAACAATGACGTTCGCACCGGGATCGGGGAGAGCGCTCCTGTCTGGCAGGTACGTTCCGAAGTATGAGTACGACCCTGCTCAAGGGGCTTAATCGTGATAAACAGCCTGTTCACTGACCGCCGGATCGAGCGGCATCAACTGCCGTGTTTTCTGAGGGTGTTCAACAGCGTCACCGACAAACCCATCGGTTTTCTCGGCAATGTTTCCGAAGACGGCCTGATGCTTATCAGCCTGTTGCCGATGATGGTTGGCGCAGCGTTTGACCTGCGCCTGAAAATTCCCGCCAGCGAGGGGCTGTTGCAGGTCATCGACCTGCGCGCCATTTGCTTGTGGTGCCATGAAGACGCCACTCCTCAGCATTACGACGCCGGTTTCGAGGTGCAACGTGCACCGCCTGAATACGGGCAACTGGTGAGCGCCTTGCACCAGTACTTCAGTTTTTATCCGGTGCCGGCTTCGGTTTAACTCCCCCTCCTACAGACGCGCGTTACAGCTGAAGCCCGTATTCGATCGGCTGGATCGGGTGCTCGTTGTCCAGCGCCTTCTCCACCACCAACAACCCGTGCTCGGTCAATTGATGGATCGCCAGCGCCAGGTTGCGGTGCTTGTCTTCCAGGTCGTCGGACAGGTCGAGGATCAATGTGCTCACCGAGCAGAACGTCTCGTAGGTGTAGGCCATCAAGGCTTCGTTGTTGATGTCGGGGAGCACGGCGAAGAACTTCAGTGAGCGCCGTTCATAGTCACGTGGGTTGCCGGTGCCGGGTTTGAGGTAGTGGTCCAGCGCTTTGTGCGCGGCGGCGTGGAGCTTTTTCGAGTCGGGGGAGTCGTAGGGGGAAACGTTGTCGTATTCGGGGGGATTCGGAGTGGCTTTGAACATTCTGTTGTTTCCTTGAGTGGGACTGCCACCGACTCGCGACTAAACGAGGGGTGGCGGCTGAACGCAGGTTAGTCGACCGGGAGGAAACACGAAAAACCGGCGCGCCCGAGGGCGCCCTGCGCACAGCCACCATAACGTTCAGGGATAGGGAATACCTGACCATCTGGAGCGCAGTGCACCTACGTGTAACCTCCGAGCGACTAAACCCGATCGCTGATGGGCAGCGATAGGACTCACGTTAGCCGTGGCGAACAAGGTGCACAAGCCGGCGGATTCTGGCGGATGTGTAGGCTGCGGCGCAAGGATTTGTAGCCTCAGGCCGGTGATGTGATTGTGGTGAGATTTTTAGAGCACTCCGGCTTTTTTCCAGCTCAAATACCGCGTCACCAACTCCGAGCCCAGTTCACTGGGCCGCACATCCAGCACCGGCACTCCATGAGCGCTCAACCGTTCATGGAGTTCGGTCCGGGCATTCAAATAATCCACCGTGCCGCAGTAAGCCAGGGCTTCATCCAGGGTTTGCACGGGGGACTGCCGCAACTGATCGAGTATTCCTTCGCGCAAACTCGCCACCAACACTCGATGTTGGCGGCCGATGCGTTTGACCGTGCTGAGCAATTCGTCATCGTCTTCATCACGCAGGTTGGTGATCAGCACCACCAGCGCCCGACGTTTTTGACGGGCCAGCAATTGGCTGGCGGCGGCCTGGTAGTCGGCCGGGCGTTGGCTGCTGTCCAGGTCGTAGACGGTGTTGAGCAACACATTGAGTTGGCCAGTACCTTTGACCGGGGCGAGGTAGCGTGGTTGATCGCCCGCGAAGGTGCAAAGACCCACGGCATCGCCCTGACGTAACGCCACGTAGCTGAGCAGCAGGCAGGCATTGAGCGCATGGTCGAAATGCGCCAGTTCACCGTCCAGGCTGCGCATTTGGCGGCCGCAGTCGAGCAGGAAGATGATCTGCTGGTCGCGCTCGTCCTGGTACTCACGGGCAATCGGTGTGCGTTGGCGGGCGGTGGCTTTCCAGTCGATCTGGCGCAGGCTGTCGCCTTCGCGAAACTCACGCAGTTGATGAAACTCCAGACCCAACCCGCGACGTTGCCGCTGGCGCACACCGAGCTGGCTCAGCCAGTTGTCGACGGCCAGCAATTGCGCACCGTACAGACGGGCGAAATCCGGGTAGACGCGGGTGCTGTCGGTGACGTTCAGATAGCGCCGGGCGGACCATAAACCGAAGGGGCTGGGCAGGTTGATTTCGCAGCGCCCGAAGCTGAAATGGCCACGCCGCAGAGGGCGCAGGCGATAACTGATCAGGCTGTGCTGGCCGGGTTGCAGTTCGACCGATTGTGGCAGGTGTTCGAAGCTCAGGCCGTCGGGGACATGGTCGAACAGTTGCACGTTCAGTGGCTGAGAATAGTCGTGCGTAATCTCCACATGGACGTCACTCCAGCGCCCGAGCGCGAGGCTACCGGGCATCTGACGGTGCACGCCGGGTGACGGCAGGCGCATCAGCCGGACGGCATCGAGCAGCGCCAGCAACAGAAGCGCCAGCAGCAAGCCCCAGTTGATCGACAGCAGGCTCGGTGCAACGCTGAAACCCAGCGCCCTTAATGTACCGAGCACGATGCTCAGGCCTAGCAGGGCGGCCAGCCAGATCAGCAAGAGGCGAGTGGGTTTCATGGTGTGGGGCTCCTGGTCATAGGGTCACCCACCTGCTTGAAAGGCATACGAATTGTGGCGAGGGAGCTTGCTCCCGCTGGGCTGCGCAGCAGTCCTGAAACCTGCCGCGGTTTTTTTCAGGTATTGCGTATTAGCTTGATTGCGAGCGCTTCGCGCTCGAGCGGGAGCAAGCTCCCTCGCCACAGGGGGGGGTGTCAGCAAAATAGCAATACTCATATCCTTGGCGCCGGAACCTGATCGAGCAGTTGCCTGAGCACCTGGTCGACCTCCAGACCTTCGATGTCCAGTTCCGGGGCGATGCGCACGCGATGGCGTAACACGGCCAGCGCGCAGCCTTTGATGTCATCCGGAATCACGAACTCGCCACCGCGCAGCAGCGCCCGTGCCCGTGCGACCCGCACCAGGGCAATCGTTGCCCGTGGGCCGGCACCGAGGGTCAGACCGGGCCAGTTGCGGGTGGTGCGCGCCAGGCGCACGGCATAGTCCAGCACCTGTTCATCCAGTGGCAGGTCGCTGGCGATTCGCTGCAAGGCCAGTACATCCTTGGCTTGCAGGACGGTGCGCAGCGGTTGTACATCGAGCATGTCGGCGCGTGTCGAGCGGCTGACCTGACGGACCATGTTCAGCTCCTGAGCAGCATCCGGGTAGTCCATGCGCACCTTGAGCATAAAACGGTCGAGCTCCGCTTCGGGCAGCGGATAAGTACCTTCCTGTTCGATGGGGTTTTGCGTCGCCAGCACCATGAACGGTTGTGCGATGGGCAGGGCGCGGCCTTCAAGGGTGACCTGGCGTTCCTGCATGGCTTCGAGCAGCGCAGCCTGGGTTTTCGCCGGTGCGCGGTTGATTTCGTCGGCCAGCAGCAGGTTGGTGAACAGCGGGCCTTTGCGCAGTTTGAACTGCTCGGTTTGCAGGTCGTACACCGCATGCCCGGTGACATCGCTGGGCATCAGGTCCGGGGTGAATTGAATGCGCGCAAACTCGCCACCGAAACAGCGGGCCAGGGCACGCACCAGCAAGGTTTTGCCTAGCCCCGGAACACCTTCGAGCAGCACATGGCCACCGGCAATCAGCGCGGTAAGCACATCGTCAATCACCGTGTCCTGGCCGATGACGGCCTTCTGCAATTCAAGGCGCACGGCTTGCGCCAGTTGGCTGGCGCGCTGGCGTTGTTGGGCGGCATGGGTCAGGCCGGCAGGTTCGGTGGAGTCATTCATAAGGCATTCCTGAGGGTTTGCAGGTGGGCGACCTGACGGCTGAACTCAGCGCTGGAGAGCCGCTGTTCGGGCCGTGGGCTGAGTGCCTGGCTGATGGCGCGGGTCGGTTGGCCGGTCAGGCGCGCGAGCACCTGCCATTGTTCGGCAACGCCGAGTTGTTCGAAGCCTGGGTGACGGTGTCGGGCGCGGCGCAGCACATCGTGTTGCAGAGCCAGCAGCAGGCTGTGCTGACCGTTGCGCCGCAGCATGAAGTCTGCACTGGCACGCAAATGCTCCTGAAGTTGCCGACGGGCTTTGGGTGCCGGTGCCTGCGCGGGGCCCTGACGTAACCCGACATGCCAGATCCACAGGCCGATCAACGCGACGAGCGCCACCAGTGCCTGCGGGAAATAACGCAGCAGCAAGGTCAGCAGGTTCTCGTGATCAATCGTGTAGAGCAGGGTCACGCCCGTGTCTGAATACAGATACCAAAGCAGCCAGGCATTGTCGTATCGGCCGATGTTCGGGGTTTTCCACAATTCGGCGTCAGTGACTACCGTGATGGAACCCAGGCCGTAACCGAGTTGCATCATGTGGGTGGCCAGCGCGCTGTTGGCCCAGGACTGCGCGAGGTCTTTCGGGTCTTCGAGATGGAACTGCGGATCGAAACTGGCGTAGGCCGGAGCGTCTTCGTCTTCGAGATAGAGTTTGGTCAGGTTCGGGTAAGGGTCTGCTTTGGCATCGGGTGGTGGGTTGCCAAGATCCTTGCTCATGGATTGATGCAGTTGCACCCGGTCGAGCAGCAGGTCGCCGCTCTTGCCGGTTTTTTCATTCCACAGGGCTTCGGCCACAAACAGCAGACGTCCACCGGCACGGGTCCAGTTCAGCAGCTGATCGGCCTGGCGCGGGGTCATGTTGGCGCGATCACCGAGCAGTAACAGGCTCTGTTGATGCGGTTCCAGATACGGCAGGATGTCGAGGCTGTTGGCGTGAGTCACGGTCAGCCCTTGTTGGCGCAAAAAGTGTTCGGCTGCCAGATACGGATTGGCTCGGGCTTCAGGGGAAGGGCCGTGGTCGATGACTTCCTGATAGGGCGTTGCCTGCTGGTACAGATAAACAGCCAATGCAGCGAGCAGCCCGGCAATCAGCAGGCCAGGGATCAGGCGCCGATTCAACGCGAAGCTCCCGGGCCGAACAACGCCCGCCAGCCGTCACACAGTTCCTGTTGCAGGTGTGCCGGTGGCAAGCGATGCCCATAGGCCATGTTCTGCCAGTGGACTGTCAACGTGCTGCTGAAGGTATGCAGAGCCGGTTCTTGTAGCTGTTGGACCCGTTCCAGCACCTGGCCCTCGGTGTCGGCGCTTTTCAGCGGGAGGTTGAAGTCGTGCAGCAAACGGCTGAGCAAGGCCCGATAGAGCAAGCCGAGGGCTTCGCGGGGCTGGGTCGACCAGAGGTTTTCGACGCTGGCGGCGATATCGTCCGGCAGGGTTTCCCGATCGAGATCAAGGCCGAATAATTGGGCCGGCGCCGGGTGTGCGGGCGTTTGGCGCAGTTTTTGATGGCGGCTGACAAAGGTCCGTAGCCAGTCGCGGTAACGCCAGATCAGCAACGCGATGGCGCCGATGACACTCGCCCACAGCAGCACCTCGATGACCTGCGCCAGACCGGCGAAGCGCTGGCTGTCGAGCAGTGCGAAAAACGCTTTGAGCCAACCCGGTGTTTGCGTGTCGGCAGGTTGATCGGGCGTTTCTTTACCAAAGCGATAGTGGGTGACGGTCTGCGGATTCTTGAACGGTGGCGTGTCGAGTATGGCCTTGATGCTGTTGCTGGCGGCCTGGCTGGTCAGCGGTTGCTGGAGCAGGCGCGGGCTGTCGGGGGCGTTGGCGGGTTCGGCGGCCCAGAGTGGCTGCGTGGCGGGCAACCACAGTAGCCCGAGCATCAGCAGGCAGGCGGCGACGCTGCTCAGGCGCTGGCGCAGGCGGCGAAACACCAGTTCGATATCCCAGGCTTCGAGCCGGGTACGACGGTTCAGGTACAAGCTGAAACCGCAGGCGACATAGATCGGTTCCCAGATGATCAGGATCAGCGCGTAAAGCGCATTGATCAGGTGGTCCAGCCAGAGCCAGTCCTGTTCAGGGGTAGCGATCAGCGTTTGCCAGTCCCAGTTCAGTTCGATTTGCGCTGGCAGCAAAAAATAGAACAGCACCATCAGGCCGATCCACAGGGCGGCTTCCAGATGCGCGCCAATCAGCGTCAGCCAGCGTGCTGCGCCGCGATCGCGTTGTTGCAGCACGGCCAGGCGCTGCTGGCGTGCCAGACCGTTGAGTTCTTCAAGTTGCACGACCGGCATGATGAAGCTGCGACTCAGGCCAAAGCGCCGCCAGGTCAGGCTGGCCAGCAACTGCGGTTTGAGCAGTCGCGGCCATTGGCGCAGCGCCTGTCTCAAGGTCGGGGTTTCGCCGAACAGGGCGCTCGAGAGGATGTACAGCGGCAATCGTTCGAACGCCGGTTTCAACCACCAGAACAGCAGCACGGCCATTGAGGGCGAGTCCCACAGCAACAGGCTCAGCAGGGCAAACACCGGCAGCGTGACGATGGCCCAACTGGTCATCAGCAGGCGGCGATGTTGCTGGTTCAGCAGAACGCCGAGGTCCATGGCTTCCCAAGTGGTGCGAGGGCGGATGACCACGCTGGCGTCACTCAGGCGCATGGCGTGTACGTCCGGCAAATATTAGGTAAATCGCCATCACCACCCAGAGGGCGGCGCCCACCAGGTATTTGATCGGCGGTGCAAGTCCGGCGCGGGATGACCAATAGGCCTCGATAAACGCAGCAAGCAGTAGAAACAGCATGACGCCGCAGATCATCAAGACACTTTTATGAGCCGCACGGCGCAACGCTTCACCGCGTGGCAAGCGGCCGGGGGCGATCAGCGCCCAGCCCAGTTGCAGGCCGGCCGCACCGGCCAGGGCGATGGCGCTGAGTTCGAAGGCACCATGGCCGACGACGAATGACCAGAAGTTTTCCCCGTAGCCGATGTGCGTCAGGTGACCGGCAACCGCACCGATCATCAAACCGTTGAAGAACAGGAAAAACGCGCTGCCCAGGCCAAACAGCAATCCGCTGGCATAGGTCTGAAAGGCGATGCCGATGTTGTGCATGATGTAGTAACCGAACATGACCCAGTCGTCGCTGGCGGCGCGTTCACCCAAGCGCCCCAAGTGACCGGCTGCCGGGTCGTACATGCTTTGCATCTCGGACACCTGTCCGGCCGGGACCAGGCTATAAACCAACTCGGGGTACAGGTACACCAGCACACCGATGCCCACCAGCGAGCCGAAAAACAACAGGCTTGAGACCAGCACGAAAGGCCATTGCTCACGGACCAGTCGAGGAAAGCCGGCGAGGACAAAGGCCAGCAGATGGGCGCCGACCCGACCGCGATGCCGATAAAGCTGTTGGTGCCCGCGCAGTACCAGCTGTTGCAAGGGGTCGATCAGGTAGCTGCTGTAGCCGCGCTCCTGTGCCAGCGCGAGGTGCTGGCACAGCCGTCGGTAATCTTTGGGGAACGAGGTGCCATCGAGGGCATTGGCTTTGCCGCGTTCAAGCAGATCGAGCCGCTGGGAAAATTGATCCCATTCGGCTCGATGGCGATTTTCGAAAAGGCTCTGCTTCATGCCGGCCCCAGCAAACTGCGGGCAATGCCATTGAGTTTGGCGACTGCGTGGGGCGGTGAGACATGGAGCGGCTCGGCGAGGATGGCCGCCAGCTCATTGACCCGTTCACTGGAGAGCTCCGTCTGACGCTCGGCGAAACCCAGCACCGCGCGTTGCTCATTGAGGTTCAGCGCAAAGGGCGGGTGCAGTGCCAGGGCTTGCGGAATCTGTGGTCGGGTGACCGCCTGTTCGCGGTAGATCACCAGTGTGCCGGCTGCAATATCGCCCAGTCGTTTGAAGGTCGGATGTTGCAGGCAACTGATAGCGCCGAGGCTGTAGCCGAACGGCAGCATGTCGACGAACCGCAACAGGTTGCGGATCAGTGAGGCTGGCCAGCCAACGGGCGTTCCATCGTCATGTACGACACGCAGCCCCATCAGCTGTTTACCGGGCGAGCGGCCCTGGTTGAGGACTTCGAACAGCACCATGTACCACCAACTGACCAGAAACAGCAGCACCGAGCCCAACCCGATGCCGACGCTCCCCAGCAAGGCCAGGACAATAAACAGCAAGCCCAGCACCAGCCCGCGCACCCCCAGGTCGATGGCAAACGCCAGTACACGGGGCATCAACCCGGCAGGTCGCAGCGGCAGATCGATGCCTTCCGGCGTTTCAACCTGATGCCGCGTGTCCAGTGGCGGGGGCAGCGTTGCTTTCCTTGGCGGTGCTGAAGTCTTGCGCATGATCAACCTGATGGTTGGGATTCAATAACGATTCGATGCTAGCAGCCTTCGCAGCGCTAACGACATAACTATGTATGACAAGGTATCAACCAGAAATGCTTGAATAGCAAGATTGCTGGTCGGCGCCGCGCTTGAGCGCCTAGACTTTGCCCGTCTCAAGTTCAGGAACGCCCCGTGACCTCCATCTTCTGGTACGACTACGAAACCACCGGCATCTCACCGCGCTGCGACCGTCCGCTGCAAATGGCCGGGATTCGCACCGACCTTGACCTCAACGAGATCGACGATCCGGTCAATCTCTACTGCCAGCCGAGCGACGACATCCTGCCTCACCCGGCGGCGTGCGTGATTACCGGCATCACCCCCGGCCGCCTGGCCGAGCAAGGCCTGAGTGAAGCCGACTTCATGACCCGGGTACATGCGCAACTCGCGGCCCCCGGAACCTGTGGTGCCGGTTACAACACCTTGCGCTTCGATGATGAAATGACCCGTTACAGCCTGTACCGGAATTTCTTTGATCCGTATGCGCGGGAGTGGCAGGGCGGCAACAGTCGCTGGGATCTGATCGATGTGGTGCGCGCGGCGTACGCGTTGCGCCCGCACGGTATTGTCTGGCCTGAAGAAGACGGTCGCGTCACGTTGAAACTCGAACGCCTGACTGCCGCCAATGGCCTCGACCATGGCCAGGCTCACGATGCGTTGTCCGATGTGCGCGCGACGATTGCCCTGGCGCGGTTGATCCGCGACAAGCAGCCAAAACTCTACGACTGGCTGTTCAAGCTGCGCAGCAAGCAGAAGGTCATGGATCAGATCCGCCTGTTGCAACCGATGGTGCATATCTCTGGGCGTTTCTCGGCAGCCCGCAGCTATGTCGGGGTGGTCTTGCCGTTGGCCTGGCACCCGCGCAATCGCAACGCACTGATTGTCTGCGACCTGCATCTCGATCCGCAGGGGCTACTCGACCAGGACACCGAGACCTTGCGTCAGCGTTTGTACACCCGCCGCGAGGATCTGGCCGAAGGCGAATTACCGGTGCCGCTCAAACTGATTCACATCAACCGTTGCCCGGTGGTGGCACCGTTGTCGGTGTTGCGCGCCGAAGACCAGCAACGATTGCAACTGGACATGGCGCAGTATGAAGCGCGCGCACTGCGTCTAAGTGACGCACAGGAAGTATGGCGAGATAAAGTTCTGGCCATTTATGCCCGCGAGGATTTCACGCCAATCGAGGACCCTGAACAACAGTTATACGACGGCTTCATTGGCGATCGGGACCGGCGTTTATGCGAACAAGTCCGAAATGCGGACCCGATGCAATTAGCGCAAGAGCAATGGCCGTTCGATGATGAACGTTTGCCGGAATTATTATTTCGTTATCGTGCGCGTAACTTTCCCGAGACCTTGAGTCGCGAGGAGCACGAACGCTGGAAATTATTCTGTCAGCAACGTTTGTCAGACGCCGGATGGGGAGCGCCCAATACCTTGCAGGGGTTTAATGAGGCAATGGCGCAATGCTCGCTTAGTGCTACAGCGATTCAGCAACAGGTACTGGACGAATGGCGCGAGTATGTCGACTCATTACGCAAGCGTTTGGATCTTTGAAACAAGCTGTACAAATACCTGAAGGCGGGGCATAAAAAAACGCCAGCGGACGCTGGCGTTTTTGGGTGCTCGCAAATGAACCTGCGAAGCGGGTTGCGGCTTAGCCAAGCAGGGTAGCCCAGCCTTCAACCACGTCACCGCCCCACTTGGCTTTCCACTCTTTCAGCGTCTTGTGGTTGCCACCTTTGGTTTCGATGACTTCGCCGTTGTGCGGGTTCTTGTATTGTTTAACCTTGCGAGCGCGCTTGGTGCCGGTAGTTTTTACAGCACCGCGTGGTGCTTTAACTTTGGACTCTGGATCCAGCAGGGCGATGATGTCGCGCAGGGACTTGGAGTATTCGCCCATCAGGGTACGCAGTTTGCCTTCGAATTCCAGCTCGGTTTGCAGTTTGTCGTCTTGGGACAGGTTCTTCAAACGGGCTTGCAGCTCTTTGATAGCTTCTTCGGTGGCACGGTATTCGTTGATCAAGGACATGAGGACTACCTTATGTTGGGCGCTGGATGACAGGGTACAGTGGCGCAATAATAGTCAGGGTGTTTCATCAAGTAAACATTTAAGCCGGCTTTTATTTAATTTAATTAGAGTGTTCAGCGAAAAAAGCCTCACGCCGCTGTTAAAACTTGTCAGGGTTTCATCACAGATACTCACAAAAGCCCGCTTGCGTATTTCGCCAATAGAATATTGTCGAGCGTTCAGAGGCCGCCAATCGGTAGGGCGAGGCCGCACTCTACAGGGCAAGGCATCAGGGTTACTGCAGTTTTGCTGCGCAATCGCTAGAATGGCGGCCTTTGCGAAGTTCTGGAGTTTCCCCCCCATGCGCACTTTTCGGCTAGTGATTGCTTGCCCGGACCGCGTCGGTATCGTTGCTAAAGTCAGCAACTTTCTGGCGTCACACAATGGCTGGATCACTGAAGCGAGCCATCACTCGGACACGCTCAGTGGCTGGTTCTTCATGCGTCACGAAATTCGTGCCGATTCGCTGCCGTTCGGCCTTGAGGCGTTTCGTGAGGCCTTTGCACCGATCGCCGAAGAGTTTTCGATGGACTGGCGCATCACCGATACCGCGCAGAAAAAACGCGTGGTATTGATGGCCAGCCGCGAATCCCACTGCCTGGCCGACTTGCTGCACCGCTGGCACAGCGACGAGCTGGACTGCGAAATTTCCTGCGTGATTTCCAACCATGACGACCTGCGCAGCATGGTCGAGTGGCATGGCATTCCTTATTACCATGTGCCGGTGGACCCGCAGAACAAAGAGCCGGCCTTTGCCGACGTTTCGCGCCTGGTCAAACAGCACGACGCCGATGTGGTGGTGCTGGCGCGTTACATGCAAATCCTGCCGCCGGAACTGTGCACCGAGTACGCCCACAAGGTGATCAACATTCACCACAGCTTCCTGCCATCGTTCGTCGGTGCCAAGCCGTACCACCAGGCGTCGATGCGTGGCGTGAAGCTGATTGGCGCGACCTGCCACTACGTGACCGAAGAGCTGGACGCCGGTCCGATCATCGAGCAGGACGTGGTGCGTGTCAGCCACAGCGACAGTATTGAAGACATGGTGCGTTTCGGCCGTGACGTCGAGAAGATGGTGCTGGCCCGCGGCCTGCGCTATCACCTGGAAGACCGCGTGCTGGTGCATGGCAATAAAACCGTAGTGTTCTGATTGCTGAGTGCTGATTGAAAAAAACAGGGCCTGAGCGTTCAATCGCTTCAGGCCCTTTTTTTCGGAGTGAGGTAGGGGAGATGGCTGATCCACTGGATAAGGCAACATCCAAAGCCCCCGCGACATTGGGCGAGGGCTGTCTGAGTCGGTACGACCCGGATGAGCTGAGCCCTGAAGACGGCACGGAGTTTCCCGGTGCCGCGCAATTGTGGGAGCAGTTGAAGCCAGTCGCTGACGATGAAACTGCGAGCCCTGAAAAGATTCCGAGCACAACACATAACCTGTAGCAGCTGGCGAAGCCTGCGTTCGGCTCGGTCCGCGTTCGGGCGCAGCAGTCGTAAAATCAGGCACCATGTTTTTTCAGGTTAACCGTGGCGTCAGGATTTACGGCCGCTGCGCAGCCGAACGCCGCCTCGCGGCTCGACAGCTGCTACGGATTGCGTACTGGCTTAACTGACGGGTGCTCCCCCTAAGCCTGTTTGATCTTCATCAGTTTGTTCAGCAGTGGTTTACCGGCCATCACCAGGAACACCGGTGCGCCGGCCAGCAAGTAGAAGTAATAGGTCACTGCTCGCCAGATCAGAATTGCGGCCGCCGCCGTCGATTTCCCTACCATGGGCGCCAACAGCGCTGCCGACGTCAGTTCCGCCGCGCCGGCACCGCCCGGCAACAGGCTGAACTGCCCGGCGCTGAGTGAGAGCATCTGGATCAAAAAGCTCCAGGCCCATTGAAGATCCGTGCCCAGCCCCCGCAAAGCCAGATACAACACGCTATAGCGCAGTAACCAGTGCACGCAGGTCAGCGCAAATACGCTGATCAGTGTGTGTGCAGGCAACTTGAGTGTTTCCGTGAAGGCCGCAAGAAAGTGCAGCAGCTTGCGTGCCCAACGGCGCCGGGTGGCAGCGTTAAGCTTGAAGTGCTTGAGCACGCGACCGCTGAGGCGAATCAGTAGGCGATGGTAGCGTGCCACCACCCCGCAACTGAACAGGCCGCCGACCATCGAAATGGCGCTGAGCGTCAGCATCCACTCGAGGTTCTGGCTCAGGTGCTGAAACAGTGCATACACCACGATGGCGATCAGCGCGCAGAGAAAGAACAGCAAATCGCTCAACTGATCCATGGCGAACACCGCACTGCCATGGGCCGGGCGCACACCATTGCGGGCCAGCAGGGCCATCAGTGTCAGCGGTCCACCGCCGCCGCCCGGGGTCGCGCAAATCGCGAACTCGGTGGACATCACCACCCCAAGGCATTTCAGGCGGCCTATCCGGCTGCGCTGTTCACCCAGCAACAAGCGCAAGCGTATTGAGTTGGTGAACCAGCAGAGCAGGATCATGCCCGGCATCGCCAGCAACAATGTCGGCGGGAAGTGCTGCAGTCGTGGCCATAGTTCATTGGCACCGAGCAATAGCGGGATCAGCACCGCGCAGAGCAGGGCGGCGACCAGCCACAGGACGCGACTCATGCGGCGCTACTGACCTGAGCGCTTTGCGTGCGCAGCCACCGAGCCTTGGTCATTGGCACTCGGCCGTTATTGAGCAAGCGTTCGAGGGTCTGCAGCCAGTAAGTGCGGGAGAACTCATGGCGCAGGTCCACCGGGTGTACGCCCAGGCGAATCACCGGGGCGTGCTGCCAGCGCAGTTCGCGTTGAGCGCTGACAATTTTCGATACGCCACGACGCCAGGCACTGCGCGCGCTCCAGACCAGACCTGGGGCGTTGACCCGGGAGAAATCCGGCAGGCGATACAGGTGCTGCGGATCACTGGTGTAGCTCAGCGGTAACTGGCGCAGGGCTTGACGCGTGCCTTCGCTCATCAGCCAGGCCGGTGCAACAAAACCCTCCAGTGGCCAGTGGTAACGGCTGAACAATTCGATCCCGGCGAGCAGGCGGGCCCGCGCAGCCTGTTGCGAAAGACTGTAGAACTCGCCTTCATGGGTGTAGACCCGGCGCATGAACCAGTCACCGGGACGCGCCGTTAGCGGGCTGTCATCGCAATGGTAGTAACCGTGCAGTGCCAGTTCGTCACCGCGCTCGATGCGGTGGGTCAGCACGCTCCGAAAATCCGGATGGCTATCGAGGTGGTGGTGTTTGTGAAAGTCGGGGACGACCAGCCAGGTCATCGGCACCTCGCCGAGCGCGTCCACCGCTTCGACAAACGGCTGATAGTCGGCCCAGCTTTGCGGGGTGACGTCATGCAGCACCAGAAGCAGGCTTGGCGTGTTCATGGCATCAGCGAATGCTCAGCCGCGGCAAAGGGGCACCGAGGACTGCGTAATAGTGACCCAGCAGGCTGTTGACCACTGAATCCCAGGCGTAATGCTGTTCGACATGGCGGCGGGCGTATCGACCGAGATCGTTATGTTGTGCAAACAGTTCGCGCACAGCGTTGGCCATCGCCACTGGATTATTGGGGGCGCAGAGTATGCCGCAGTGCTCATTGATGATTTCGTTGAAGGCACCCGCAGCCACCGCGACCACTGGAATGCCACAGGCCATGGCTTCGAGAACGACCAGGCCAAAGGTTTCCTGATCGCCTGCATGCAGCAAGGCATCGGCGCTGGCCATCAGCTGGGCCACCTGTGGTGCAGGGCAGAACTCATCGACCAGCGTGACGTTATCCGGTACCTGTGCCGACACCGAGGTGCCGACCAGCAGCAGGTGATAACGGTTTCCCAGACGCTTCATGCAATTGAGCAGGACGGGAATGTTTTTCTCCTTGGAACCTCGCCCGGCGAATATCAGCAGTCGAGTGTCTTCGGCGATCTTCAGCTTCGCCCGCAGATCCGGGTCACGAGCGTCTGGATTGAAGGTTTGCAGGTCCACGCCCAAGGGTTGGACGTAAACGTTTTTGACCCCAAGCCCCATGAGCTTGTCGGCCATGATCTGGCTCGGCGTCAGCACCCGGTCAAAGTTGCCGTACAGCTTGCGGATATACGCTTCGACATTCGGCGTGACCCAGTTGCCCACACGGTTGCTCGCCAAAAGCGGCAAGTCGGAGTGATAGAAACCAATCACCGGAACGTCCAGTTCGCGCCGCGCATCCAGCGCTGCCCAGGCTGTCAGGTAAGGATCACCGACTTCTATCAGGTTCGGTTGCAGGTCGTGCAGGGCATTACGCCAGGGCGTCAGTCGCAGCGGGAAGCGATAGCCTTTGCCGAAGGGCAGAGCCGGGGCGGGCACCGTGTAGACACCGTCCTGCTCGCTCCGCCGTGCTCCCGGGACCAGCAAGCTGTGACGAATCCCCGGCTTACGGCCCAGGCGGCGGTGCTTGGCATCCAGATAAGTCCGCACGCCACCGCTGGCCGGTGCGTAGAACATGGTGATGTCAGCGATATGCACGATAACCCTCCGTTCTATCCATTGTTCTCCTTAGGGATGACCCTTATGAAGAATAGATGTTCGGATGGGGATGTGTGGCGGGGTGTCAGTGAGGTGTTGTGGTGGCTGACAGGCCGCTATCGCGAGCAGACGGAACGTCGCCCGGCTGCTCGTGATGGGGCCTTCAAGGGTGCGTCAGATTCTGAAACTACCGACCAACTGCTTCAATCGCGCCGCTTGCTGCTCCAGGTCGGAACAGGCGCGCAACGTCGATTGCAGGTTTTCCACGCCTTCCTGGTTCAGCGTGTTGATTTCATTGATGTCGACGTTGATCGACTCGACCACGGCGGTTTGCTCTTCGGTGGCGGTGGCTACCGACTGGTTCATGCCGTCGATCTCGCCGATGCGCAAGGTCACGCTGTTCAGGCGCTCACCGGCGAGGTTGGCGATCTCGACGCTGTCCTGGCTGTGACGCTGGCTGTCGCTCATGGTGCTGACCGACTCGCGGGCGCCGATTTGCAGCTCCTCGATCATGGTCTGCACTTGCTGTGCCGATTCCTGGGTGCGGTGCGCCAGGTTACGCACTTCATCGGCGACCACCGCAAAACCCCGCCCAGCCTCACCGGCCCGCGCCGCTTCAATCGCCGCGTTGAGGGCCAGCAGGTTGGTTTGTTGGGAGATGCTGGTGATCACTTCGAGAATCTGCCCGATGTTCACGGTCTTGCTGTTCAGCGACTCGATGTTGGTGCTGGAGGCGCTGAGCATGCTCGACAGCTGATTCATCGCCGCAATGCTGCGGTCGACCACTTGCTGGCCGTCTTCGGCCAGGCTGCGCGCATCGCTGGCCTGGTGCGAGGCTTGCGCCGCGTTACGGGCGATTTCCTGAGCTGCAGCGCCCAGCTGATTGATCGCGGCCGCCACACTGTTGGTCCGGCTCGATTGTTCGTCGGAGTTGAGCATCGACGAGTTCGACGCGCTGACCACGCGCAGAGCGACTTCGTTGACGTGCTCGGTCGCCGACGACACTTCGCGGATCGAACCGTGGATCCGCTCGACGAAGCGGTTGAACGCGCTGCCGAGGATGCCGAACTCGTCCTGGCTCTGGATGGTCAGGCGGCGGGTCAGGTCGCCTTCACCGTCGGCAATGTCCTGCATCGCGCGGGTCATGACGTGCAGCGGCTGGATCAGGATACGGATCAGCATCCCGAGCAAGGCGATGATGATTGCCACGGCAATGATCGTCGCAATGATCGCCGAGGTGCGGAAGCTGCTGAGCATCGAGAAGGCTTTGTCTTTGTCCACCGACAGACCGACGTACCAGTTGACCGATGGCAGGCCTTTGATCGGGGTGAAGGTGACGATACGGGTTTTGCCGTTGACCTCGACTTCACTGATGCCGCCACCGATACGCGGGGTGTTCGTCGGGTAAGCCTCGCTGAGGGACTTCATCACCATGGTTTTATCCGGGTGAACCAGGATCTTGCCGTCGGCGCTGACCAGGAAGGCGTAGCCCATGCCGCCAAAGTCACGCGCGGTCAGGGTGTCGATCAGGGTTTGCAGGCTCAGGTCACCGCCGACCACTCCCACGCTTTGCCCGGCTTTTTTCGAGGCGGTGGCGATGGAGATGATGGTCTGGCCGGTCGCCGCATCGATATACGGTTCAGTGAGCGTCGAGCCATTGCTGTTTACCGCGCCTTTGTACCAGGGACGAACGCGTGGGTCGTAGCCGTCCGGCATCTTGGAATCGGGGCGGTTGATGAACGTACCGCTGGCATCGCCCAGGTACCGGGCCATGAAGGTCGACGCCAGGGCATTCTGCTCAAGCAGGTTGGAAACGTTGCCTTGTTCGGGGTTGAGGGCGATGTTCTGGGCCAGGTTTTCCACCATGAGAATCCGCCCGGCGAGCCAGGACTGGATATTGGAGGACGTGACATCGCCCATCTCATGCAGGTAATTGTCCAGGTCCTGGCGAATCGCGTTGCGCTGTAAATAGTCGTTGTACAGCGTGAACGAAGCGAAGGCGGCAATGACGATGAGCGCGGCTGCAAGCAGGATTTTGTGGCTGAAGCGCAGGTTTTTGTTCATGGCTTGGGGTGTCCGCTAATGTCTTATTGTTGGGGCGTGTTGCTTTGAAAAGCGCGCAAACCAGGCGCTGTCGCACATAAGCTGATATTTCCGTCTGTCCTTCGGGAATTATCGGACCTGATTCTCTGTCTGGTCTCTTGCTTGTATCTATCGGCTGCGCAGGACTAAAACTTAGGGGCTTGAAATCGTCGACGCGACAGGCGGCCAATCAGTTGGTGCGACAACTGGTCCGCGGTTTGATGGGCTCGTTGCTCGGCGGCAGCAAGCGCCGATAGCTCTTGTAGGAGCAAGGCTTGCCCGCGATCGGGACGCCTCGGTGTAACTGATACACCGCGTCATCGTTCATCGCGGGCAAGCCTTGCTCCTACGGTTTACTGTTTGGGTTTGGCGTGTGCCGCCAGGCGTTCCAGCGCTGCGCGCAATTTCGGATCGCTGATGCCGTCGGCGGTGGCCTGAATGGTCGCCGCCGCATCGCTCGACAGGTCCATGGTGTGGCCGACGGCGCCTTGTTGCACGGTCGGTGGTTGTACCTTGAACAGGATTCGAGTCAGGCTGGCGAACTCGTCGAACATCTGTAATTGCCGTTGCAGACGCTTCTGCTGATAGCGCAGACGGGTTGCCCAATGACCGTCGGTGACGATCAGCAACAGGCTGCCCTCGCGCCACGACGCCACATGACAATGTTCACGGGCGGCCGGCTGCAGCTGGCTTTCCAGCAAACGCTGTAAATGACCCAGGCGTTGTGCGTGGCCGAAAATGGCTTTTAACGGTTTGGCTTCGCGAAGCAGAACGGCGGGTGCTCTGGCCGTAAGAGGGCGAAATGCCATGATCAGACACCTGAAGTAACAGAGCCGCCATGGTAGCAGAAAGCACTTGATGCGCCTGAGCCATTGCTTTGTGAGCGCTTTACTCATTAAATCAACGAGTAACTTCTGGCGTGAATGGCTTGAAGTTCAGCAAAATGCCCTTATTTTAAGTGAGCCCCGTAACAGCGCTGTGCATGCATCGTGGAACAACGCCACTTTCCTCACCATCGTTTCCGGGTAGAATGCTCGTTCGCATGCGGCCATGAGGGCTGCACGGGCGACTCACGGGGCCGCCCTCCATCCCTTTGTGTGGAAGATCCTGCCGATATGTTTGCGCCTTTGTTAAAGAAACTTTTTGGAAGCAAGAACGAGCGTGAAGTCAAACGCATGCTCAAGACGGTACAGATCGTCAATGCCTTCGAAGAGCAAATGGTGGCCCTTTCGGACGATCAGCTGCGCGCCAAGACTGATGAGTTCAAGGCCCGCATCGCCAAAGGTGAAAGCCTCGACAAACTGCTGCCTGAAGCCTTTGCGGTTGCCCGTGAAGCCGGCAAGCGGGTTATGGGTATGCGCCACTTCGACGTTCAGTTGATTGGCGGCATGACCTTGCACGAAGGCATGATTGCCGAAATGCGTACCGGTGAAGGCAAGACCCTGGTGGCGACACTGGCGGTTTACCTGAATGCGCTGTCCGGCAAGGGCGTGCACGTTGTTACCGTGAACGACTACCTGGCTCGTCGTGACGCCAACTGGATGCGTCCGCTCTACGAATTCCTCGGCCTGAGCGTCGGCGTGGTGACGCCGTTCCAGCCGCCGGAAGAGAAGCGTGCGGCCTATGCCGCCGACATTACCTACGGCACCAACAACGAATTCGGTTTCGACTACCTGCGCGACAACATGGCGTTCAGCATGGAAGAAAAATTCCAGCGTGAACTCAATTTTGCCGTGATCGACGAAGTCGACTCGATCCTCATCGACGAAGCCCGTACTCCGCTGATCATTTCCGGTCAGGCCGAGGACAGCTCCAAGCTGTACATCGAGGTCAACAAGCTGATCCCGCAGTTGAAGCTGCACGTCGAGGAAGTCGAAGGCGAAGTGACCCAGGCCGGTCACTACACCGTCGACGAGAAGACCCGTCAGGTCGAGCTCAACGAAGCCGGTCACCAGTACATCGAAGAAGTGCTGACCGGTATCGGCCTGCTGGCTGAAGGCGAGAGCCTGTACTCGGCGCACAACCTGGGCCTGCTGACCCACGTTTATGCCGGTCTGCGTGCGCACAAACTGTTCCATCGCAACGTCGAATACATCGTCCAGGACGGTCAGGTCGTACTGGTCGACGAACACACCGGTCGTACCATGCCGGGTCGTCGTCTGTCCGAAGGCCTGCACCAGGCCATCGAAGCGAAGGAAAACCTGAACATCCAGGCCGAAAGCCAGACCTTGGCGTCGACCACGTTCCAGAACTACTTCCGTCTTTACAGCAAGCTGTCCGGCATGACCGGTACGGCGGACACCGAAGCGTTCGAATTCCACCAGATCTACGGTCTGGCGGTGATGGTCATTCCACCGAACAAACCGCTGGCACGTAAGGACTACAACGACCTGGTGTTCCTCACCGCGGACGAGAAGTACGCGGCCATCGTTGCCGACATCAAGGAAAGCATGGCTCAGGGCCGGCCAGTACTGGTGGGCACCGCGACCATCGAAACGTCCGAGCACATGTCCAGCCTGCTCGTGAAGGAAGGCATCGAACACAAGGTTCTGAACGCCAAGTTCCACGAAAAAGAAGCTGAAATCATCGCTCAGGCCGGTCGTCCGGGTGCACTGACCATCGCCACCAACATGGCCGGTCGTGGTACCGACATCCTGTTGGGCGGTAACTGGGAAGTGGAAGTCGCCTCCCTTGAGGATCCGACGCCTGAGCAGATCGCCCAGATCAAGGCCGACTGGCAGAAGCGTCACCAGCAAGTGCTCGAGTCGGGCGGTTTGCAGGTGATCGCCTCCGAGCGTCACGAATCGCGCCGTATCGACAACCAGCTGCGTGGTCGTGCCGGTCGTCAGGGTGACGCCGGTTCCAGCCGTTTCTACCTGTCGCTGGAAGACAGCCTGATGCGCATCTTTGCCTCTGACCGGGTGAAGAACTTCATGAAGGCCCTGGGCATGCAGCCTGGCGAAGCGATCGAGCACCGCATGGTGACCAACGCTATCGAAAAGGCTCAGCGCAAGGTTGAAGGCCGTAACTTCGACATTCGCAAGCAACTGCTCGAGTTCGACGACGTCAACAACGAACAGCGTAAAGTGATCTATCACATGCGTAACACGTTGCTGGCCGCGGACAACATCGGCGAAACCATTGCCGACTTCCGTCAGGACGTGCTCAACGCAACGGTCAGCGCACACATTCCGCCGCAATCGTTGCCAGAGCAGTGGGACGTTGCCGGTCTGGAAGCTGCCCTGCAAAGCGACTTCGGCGTGACACTGCCGATCCAGCAATGGCTCGACGAAGACGATCACCTGTACGAAGAAACCCTGCGCGAGAAGCTGATGCACGAGCTGCTGGCGGCGTACAACGAGAAAGAAGAGCAGGCGAGCGCCGAAGCGCTGCGCACCTTCGAGAAGCAAATCGTGCTGCGCGTTCTGGACGACCTGTGGAAAGACCACCTGTCGACCATGGACCACTTGCGTCACGGCATCCACTTGCGTGGCTATGCGCAGAAGAACCCGAAGCAGGAATACAAGCGCGAGTCGTTCACGCTGTTCTCCGAACTGCTGGACTCGATCAAGCGCGACTCGATTCGTGTGCTGTCGCACGTTCAGGTTCGCCGCGAAGATCCGGCCGAAGAAGAAGCGCGCCTGCGTCAGGAAGCCGAGGCATTGGCCGCACGCATGCAATTCCAGCACGACGAAGCCCCAGGCCTCGAGCAACCGGAATTGTTGGGTGAAGAGGTCGATGTGGCGCTCGCTGCCGCTCCGGTGCGCAACGAGCAGAAGCTGGGCCGCAATGAGCTGTGCTACTGCGGTTCGGGCAAGAAGTTCAAACACTGTCACGGTCAGATCAACTAAGATTTCTGCCAGACATTGAAATACCCGCGCCGCGACCGGCATCAGCCGTCGCGGCGTTTTACCATTTAAAACACCGATGCCAGGTTAAAAAGAACAGGGCGACGACGGTGCAGACATTACATTAAGAGGAGCGCTTTCATGGCTGTTGGTCTTGGTCCTTTGCCAACGTTGCACCCGGTTGCCGGTTTTGAACTCGGTATCGCTTCGGCCGGCATCAAGCGCCCCGGGCGCAAAGATGTCGTGGTCATGCGCTGCGCCGAAGGTTCCACGGTGGCCGGTGTGTTCACGTTGAATGCTTTTTGCGCTGCGCCAGTGATTCTGGCCAAGCAACGTGTGCAGGGCCCGGTACGTTATTTGTTGACCAACACCGGCAATGCCAACGCCGGTACCGGTGAGCCTGGTTTGGCTGCCGCCGAGCGCACCTGCGCCAAGCTGGCTGAATTGACCGGCGTCGACGCCAGCCTCGTGCTGCCGTACTCCACTGGCGTGATCGGTGAGCCGCTGCCGGTCGAGAAGATCGAAGGCGCGCTGCAAGCTGCCCTCGACGACTTGTCGGAGAACAACTGGGAAGCTGCAGCTACCGGGATCATGACCACCGATACCCTGCCGAAGGGTGCGAGCCGGCAGTTCCAGCATGAAGGCGTGACCATCACCGTCACCGGTATCAGCAAAGGCGCCGGGATGATTCGCCCGAACATGGCGACCATGCTCGGTTACATCGCCACCGACGCCAAAGTTTCCCGCGAGGTGTTGCAGAACCTGCTGCTGGACGGCGCCAACAAGTCGTTCAACCGCATCACCATCGATGGCGACACCTCGACCAACGACTGCTGCATGCTGATCGCCACCGGTAAAGCCGCGCTGCCGGAAATCACCTCCGCCAGCGGTCCACTGTTCGCGGCGCTGAAGCAGGCGGTGTTTGAAGTGTGCATGGACGTCGCCCAGGCCATCGTTCGCGACGGCGAAGGTGCGACCAAGTTCGTCACCGTTGAAGTCAACGGCGGCGGCAATCACCAGGAGTGCCTGGACGTTGGTTACACCGTGGCGCATTCACCATTGATCAAGACCGCGTTGTTTGCCTCCGATCCCAACTGGGGTCGTATCCTGGCAGCCGTTGGCCGTGCCGGTGTGCCGAACCTGGACGTGAGCAAGATCGACGTGTTCCTCGGTGAAGTCTGCATCGCCAGCCGCGGTGCCCGTGCCGCGACTTACACCGAAGCCCAGGGCTCGGCTGTAATGCAGCGCGAAGAAATCACCATTCGTATCGAACTGGGTCGCGGCGATTGCAGCGAAACCATCTGGACCACCGACCTGTCCCACGAATACGTGAAGATCAACGCCGAATACCGCACGTAATTCATGGTGGGCAAGTCATGCTTCTGTAGGAGCAAGGCTTGCCCGCGATGGAGGCCGCAGGCCTCCCGCTTGTCCCTCATCAAAAGGCGCCTGAACATGAGCTACCACCTGATCATCGGCGACAAACTGTATTCCTCCTGGTCCTTGCGCGGCGCTTTGGCGCTGGAACTGGCCGGCGCGACCTACACCGAAGAACTGATCAAGCTGAACCAGCCGGACACCCGTGAACGCCTGCTCAAGCATTCACCGACCGCCAAAGTCCCGTTGCTGAAAACCGAACACGGGACCATTGCCGACTCGTTGGCCATCGCCGAGTACCTGGTCGAGCGTTTCCCGAACGCCAACCTCTGGCCGAAGGATATCGCCGCCCGCGCCCAGGCCCGTTCGGCGTGCGCACAAATGCACAGCGGCTTTTTCGCCATGCGTAGCAACATGCCGTTTGACCTGAGCCACGGTGCGCCGTTGTCGCCAATGCCGCCCGAAGTGCAGGTGGAGATCGAGCGGATGCTGGCGTTGTGGGCTGAATGCCGCGCGGTCGCAACCGAACCCGGCCCGTTCCTGTTTGGTCGCGTAAGCCTGGCAGATGCCTTCTTCGCACCCATAGCTGTGCGCTTGCGTACTTATCAAGTCGCGCTACCGGCGGTAGATGCGGCCTATGTTGAAGCGATTTACCAATGGCCAGCCTTCAAGGCCTGGCAGAAAGCCGGTCTAGAGGAAATAGTGCGGTGAAACGAGTTCATGTAGCAGCGGCTGTTATCCGTGATGCCAGCGGCAAGATCCTCATCGCTCGCCGCGCCGATACCCAGCATCAAGGCGGCCTGTGGGAGTTTCCCGGCGGCAAGGTCGAGGACGGCGAAGCGGTGCAAGCCGCGCTGTCGCGCGAGCTGCAGGAAGAGTTGGGCATCGTGGTCAGTGCCGCTCGGCCATTGATCAAAGTTCAGCATGACTATCCGGACAAGCAAGTGTTGCTGGATGTCTGGGAGGTCTCGGCGTTTACCGGCGAACCGCATGGCGCCGAAGGCCAGCCTCTGGCATGGGTGACGGCGCGTGAACTGCGCGACTACGAGTTCCCGGCCGCCAACCAGCCGATCGTGGCGGCTGCGCGTCTGCCAGGCGACTACCTGATTACCCCGGAAGGCCTGGAAACGCCAGCCCTGCTGCGCGGTATTCAGAAAGCCATCGCCGGCGGGATCAAGCTGATCCAGTTGCGCGCGCCGAATGGCTACGACCCGCAATACCGCGATCTGGCGGTGGATGCCGTGGGTTTGTGTGCCGGTAAGGCGCAACTGATGCTCAAGGGGCCGTTCGAGTGGTTGGGAGATTTCCCGGCCGCCGGTTGGCACATCACCGCAGCGCAACTGCGCAAATACGCCAGTGCCGGGCGTCCGGTGCCAGCCTCGCGCTGGTTGGCGGCGTCCTGCCACAACGCTGAAGAGCTGAGCCTGGCGGAACAGATGGGCGTGGACTTCGTCACCCTGTCACCGGTTCAGCCAACCCAGACTCATCCGGATGCATCACCACTCGGCTGGGAGCAGGCCTCGCAGTTGATTGCAGGGTTCAGCAAACCGGTGTTTCTACTGGGTGGTGTGGGGCCTGCCGAACGGCAAAAAGCCTGGGAAGCGGGTGCACAGGGCGTGGCGGGGATTCGGGCGTTTTGGCCTGATTGATTGGCGGTGATTCTGAGGGCCTCATCGCGGGCAAGCCTTGCTCCTACAGGGCAGAGTTGTTCACAAGACTAGTGAACGACATCAATCCGTAGGAGTAAAGCTTGCTCGCGATGGCGGCCTCACAGGCGATGGAATTCTGCTTGGTTAAGCCTCAGGCTTCGCCGCCGCTTGCCACAAAATCTCGGCAATCCCCTGGCGCTTGGCAATCAGCCGAGCCGCCACAAACAACAGGTCCGACAAGCGATTGATGTACGCCAGGCCAACCCCGGCCAATGGCTCCAGCGCGTTCAGATGCTGACAACGTCGCTCGGCGCTGCGTGCCAGGCTGCGGCAGACGTGGGCTTGGGCAATCAAGGCTGAACCGCCGGGCAGAATGAAGTTCTCCAGCGGTCCCAGCTCCTCGTTCCAGACATCGATCGCCGCTTCCAGGCGTTCGACTTCTGCGGCATTCAAGGCCTGATACACCGGCATAGCCAGTTCACCCCCCAAATCGAACAACCGGTGCTGACACGGTTCAAGCACCTCAATCACCTCGGCCAGGCCAGGATGAGCGTGGCGTTGCTCGGCCAAGCCAGCCAACAGCAACCCGAGCTGGCTGTTCAGCGTATCGACTTCGCCGATGGCTTCGACCCGTGGATGGTCCTTCGGTACGCGGCGACCATCGCCAAGCCCGGTTTCACCTTTGTCGCCGGTGCGGGTGTAAATCTTCGACAAGCGAAAACCCATGCTTAGCGCTCCAGTTGTTTGAGTTCGTGAGAGGCGAGCGGAGTAGTGCCCGCCAATGGCAGGCGCAAGGTGAAGCACGTGCCTTGGCCGAGGGTCGATTGCACTTCCATCTGACCCTTGTGGTTGTTGGTGATGATGAAATACGACACCGACAGTCCGAGGCCGGTGCCCTGGCCGATTTCCTTGGTGGTGAAGAACGGTTCGAAGGTGCGTTTGCGCACGTTCTCGCTCATGCCCACGCCGTTGTCCTCGACCTGGATTTCCGCCCACGGCGGGTTCAGTCGGGTGCGCAGAATGATGCGTCCCGGCTCTGTGGCGTTTTCACGCTGGTGAATCGCCTGAGCAGCGTTTTTCAGCAGGTTGAGCAGCACTTGTTCGAGCTCGTTGGCAGTGCCGGGGACTGGCCCCAGTTGCGGGTCGAACTGACGAATGATGGCTTGGCCCTTGAAGTCGAAGCCGATGGCCAGGTCGAAGTCGTTGCTGGCGATCTCCACGGCTTGATCGATCAGTGCCGGCAGGTCGCACGGAGCCATTTGGCGGTTGCTGCGACGACTGAAACTAAGCATGTGGGTGACGATCTTTGCGGCTCGGGCGCCGGCCTGTTGAATGCCGTCGAGCAGTTGCGGTACTTCGCGGTTTTGCAGGTAGCGATTGACGCTGTCCAGTTCGATGCCGATCTGTTCGGCGGTTTCGATGTTCTTCGGCAGGTCGGCCGACAAGCGCCGACGAATGTTCTGCACGTTGTGCAGGATCGCTCCCAAGGGGTTGTTGATTTCGTGGGCCATGCCGGCGGCGAGGCCGCCGACCGAGAGCATCTTCTCCGACTGCACCATCATTTCTTCGAGGGACAGGCGCTGGGTAATGTCGTCGATGCGGATTACCACGCCGCGTCCGGCACCGCCCATCAACGGATAGAAGGTCAGCGCGTAATGCTTGGGCTCATCGTCCTTGACCCACGTAACGCGCTCGATCTTGACCACGCTGTGCTGCTCGACGGTTTCCCTGAGTTGCGGCAGGAACGGTTTCAGCGGTTCGAAGGCGAGGAAGATCGGCTGGTTCAGCGCTTCGTCCAGGCGAGTACCGGAAAGCGCGCTGGCTTCCTGGTTCCATTGGGTCACATAGAGCTGTTCATCAAGGGCAATCAGTGCCGAAGGCATCGAGTCGATGATGCTGTTGAGGTAGTTCTGAAAACCGGTGAGTTTCTTCTCGATCTTGCTCCGCACCTGGACTTCCAGTTCCAGTTTACGGTTGGTATGACGGGTTTCTTCGGCCAGGCCCTGGGCCTGGTCGTAGGCGGCCTGGGAGTCGTCCCGCGCGCGCTTGAGTTGCTGTTCACGGGCTTCGATGCGCGAGAGCATGGTGTTGAAGGCTTCGGCAAGGCTGCCGATTTCGTCGTGGTTGCCGCGTGACGCACGCAAGGCGTAGTTTTCTTCGCGAGTCACCTGTCGGGACAATTCTTCGAGTTCATGAATCGGCCGAGTGATCAGGCGTTTGATCTGCCGGGCAATCACCAGCCACAGCAGCACGCTGAAAATCAGAATCCCGAGGCTGGCGGTCAGGGTGCCGGTGTAGAACGCCATCGGCAATTCGCTGCTGGCCACCAGCAGCAGATGACCCGGCGCCTCGCCCGGGCGCAACAGGGTGATCAGCTGATTGCTGCGAAACTCGGAGGCCTGCCAGGCTTCGATATTTCGATAGTGCTCGGGCAGCTTGAGTTTGTCGCCGTGCTGCACCTGCGCCAGGCGCAGGCCTTTGCCGTCATACAGCGCTGCGGCTCGCAGCGGTGAATAGCTGTTGAGTTCGTTGAGCAGCCGTTGGGCTTCTTCGGGAGAGTTGAGCGCCTGGTCGGCGATGGACGGGTTAGCCACCAGCCGGCCGATGGTCTGCAAGGCCTGCGGGGCCATGCTTTCCTGAGAGATCCAATAGGCGGCGCTGATAAAGGTCAGGTTGGCCACCAGCAACACGGTGGTCAACAGCACCAACAGGGCGGCCAGCAGTTTCTGGCCGACCGGCAGGTTTTCAAGGCGCTGGCGCAATGGCATCGGGGTCGTCGCTAAAAAGGAACAGGAAGGCAGCGTAGCCGTTGCTCAGTCGCTGGGCAATCCGCGTGCGTGCAGGTGCGTAATCAGCCGCTGCTGCAATTGATTGAGGTGCGGCAGCACCAGTTGGTGTCTCGACGCAGCAGTGCAGGCATGCCCCAGCAGATAGCTGATCTCGGTTCGGCGTTGACTGGCAACGTCCTGGTACATCGACGAGTAGTTGGCCGCAGTCGCTTGAATCACCCGCTCGACTTCCTGCTGCAGGTTGTGTGCGGCGGCAGGTTGACCGCAACGCTCCAGCAGCTCGCTCAGCTCGGCACAGAGAGTGGCGACCTCGCAATGATGCTGTTGCAAACCGCCGTTACGGCAGTCATGCAGCACGGTCAGGGGGTTGATTGCGCAATTGAGCGCGAGTTTGCGCCACAGGCGGGTCAGGATGTCTGTGCTCCATTCGTGCGGGATGCCGGCGGCGCTCAGGTCATCCAGCCAGATCGGCGGGGTAGGGTGGCTGGCATCGCCGAGCCAGGTGTACCCATGACCGGCAAACACCACGCGCCAGTCGTCATCGCGAAACGCGCCTTCGGTGCTTGAGGCAAAGATGCAGCGCGCCTGCGGGACACGTGCGGCGACGGCGTCCTGACTGCCGAGGCCGTTCTGCAACAGAATCAGCTCTGCGTTGGGTGCAAGACGCGCTGCCAGTTGCGCGACTGCACTTTCGGCGTCGTAGGCTTTGCAGGCCACCAGCAAGCGGTCTATCGGGCCCGCGCTGTCGACAGTTTCGCCGGGGATCGCATACTGCCGCGCTTCGCCCTGTTCGACCAAGGTCAGCCCGCCAGCGGCCTGATAGGCCTGCAAGCGCGCCGTGTCGCGCAGAATCAGTTTCACCGGCAGGCCAGCCCGTGCCAGGCGCGTGGCCCACAGGGTGCCCAGGCTGCCGGCGCCAAGGACGTGCCAGGTGGTCGACATCAGTTTTTTGCTCGGATTGGCAGGCGCATGTGAGGCTCGCAGCGTAGGAAGGTAAAGACCCGTTATAATCAGCGCGGATTTTAACCGCAAGCCAGGCGTGTTCCATCGCTATTGAGCGCGCCCTTTTTTATTGGAGAGATTACATGCCGTCGTTCGACGTGGTATCCGAACTGGACAAACACGAACTCACCAACGCGGTCGAGAACGCCGTCAAGGAACTCGACCGTCGTTATGATTTGAAAGGCAAGGGCAGCTTCGAGTTCAAGGAAAAGGACCTGACTGTCAATCTGACTGCCGAGGCCGACTTCCAGCTGGAAGCGATGATCGAGATCCTCAAGCTGGCACTGGTCAAGCGCAAGATCGATGTGCAGTGCCTTGAGGTAAAAGACGCCTATGCTTCCGGCAAGCTGATGAAGCAGGATGCTGTGCTCAAGGAAGGCATCGACAAGGAGCTGGCGAAGAAGATCGTTGCTCACGTCAAAGACGCCAAGCTCAAGGTCCAGGCCGCCATCCAGGGCGAGCAGGTACGGATCACCGGCAAGAAGCGTGATGACCTGCAGGAAGCCATTGCGGCACTGCGCGCCAAGGAATTTGGCATGCCGCTGCAGTTCAACAACTTCCGCGACTGATCAGTCTTCAGGGAACCTCCGGGCGTTAATGACGTCCGAGGCCCATGTAACGGCAGAAACGATTGAGCCATCATCCTTGGCTCGGTCTTTCTGCCGTGCAGTTTTTACGTGCCGGGTAGCCGGGAATCAGGAGAGATAGATGGACATAAATGCTGAAGTGGACAACCTGGTCAAGGCTTCCCAGGCCTGGATCCCGATGATCATGGAATACGGCAGCCGTGTGCTGCTGGCGGCCATTACCCTGGCCATTGGCTGGTGGCTGATCAACAAGCTGACCCACAAGGTTGGCAAGCTGCTGGCCCTGCGCAACGCCGATCTGGCGTTGCAGGGGTTTATGAGCAGCCTGGCGAACATCATCCTCAAAGTGCTGCTGATGGTCAGCGTCGCGTCGATGATCGGTGTTGAGACCACCTCGTTCGTGGCCGCCATTGGTGCTGCCGGTCTGGCGATCGGTCTGGCGTTGCAAGGCAGTCTGGCGAACTTCGCTGGCGGCGTGTTGATTCTGTTGTTCCGTCCGTTCCGTATCGGTGATGTGATCGAAGCACAGGGCATTACCGGCACCGTCGACAGCATTCAGATCTTCCATACCCTGCTGCGCACCGGTGACAACAAAACCGTCATCGTGCCTAACGGTAATCTGTCGAACGGCATCATCACCAACCACAACCGTCAACAGACCCGTAAAGTGGTGTTTGACATCGCTGTGAATTACGACGCCGATTTGCAGAAGGCGCGTGAGGTGCTGTTGGAGTTGGCCAAGGATGAGCGCGTGTTGGCTGATCCTGCGCCGGTAGCGGTAGTGTCGACCCTGGGCGATAGCTCGATTACGGTTTCCCTGCGCGTCTGGGTGAAAACGGCGGACTACTGGGATGTGATGTTCATGTTCAATGAACACGCCCGTGATCGTCTGAAGGCGGCAGGTATTGATATCCCGTACCCGCAACGAATGATTCGTATGGTTCAGGAAACGGCGTAACAAGTAGCGGATTATTACTTGGCCTGTTGGTCAAGTATCGGTAGCGAACTCAAGGGACGATAAGCCCCTTGAGTGTTTTTACAGTCTGCTGTTTTGTTGTTCTGAAAGCGGAATAGAGTGCGGGCTTATTATTAGCAGGCTATTTATTGGTAGCTAATTTCATGTTGTCATCAAGCAGTCATAAAAAAAAGGCCCATCACTGATGGGCCTTTTTTATATCAACCGAACAACTGTAGTCGTAGCGATTACAGGATGTTGATTGGGTACTCGGTGATCAGGCGGAACTCGTCGATATTGCCTTCGGCCTGGTCGTTGTTGCCTCTGTGCCAAGCTTGGCGAGCACGGAAGGACAGGTCTTTGAGAGGACCACTCTGGACAACGTATTTGGCTTCCAGGTTGGTCTCGTTGTGACGACCGTCTTCGCCGTAGCCGTAGAGGCGGTAAGGGCTGTCAGCAGCCATCTTGGTGCCGTCGATGCCTTGACCGTGAGCATAACGAGCCATGAAGCTCAGGCCTGGTACGCCGTACTCAGCCATTTTCAGGTCATAACGTACCTGGATGGATTTTTCTTCAGGGCCGTTGAAGTCAGAGTACTGAATCGAGTTGGCCAGGAAGATCGAGTCGCCACCGCGGTTGTTATCGCCTACACCGATGTAGTCGAATGGTGTATCACCGTGAACTTGCTGGAACGCCAGAGTAACGGTGTGCGCCTTCAGGAAGGAGTAGGCCGCTGCCAGCGAGTAGGTGGTGTTGTCGATTTTGCCTGCTTTCGCTGCACCGGTATCGTTGGTCTGATACAGGTTGAAGTCGAAGTTCAGGGACTGGTCAGTCGCCAACGGAATGGTGTAGTTCGCGTTGCCGTAGTACTGGGTCCAGGTGTCCTGGAACTTGGCACCGTAGAGCGAAACGCTCAGGTTGTCATTGATGCCGTATTTACCACCCAAGTAATCAGCAGCTTCGACCTTGGTGCCAGCGTACTGGGTCCAAAGCTCGCCATTGTGACGGGTTTGGTCCTGGCTGCTACCACCGGTGAAGTGACCGGCCTCGAGATCGAGGTTTTTAATCTCGCTGCTCTGCAGTTGGAAACCGCTAGCGGTTTGTTGGAACATGCGGGAGCCGCCAACAGCGAATACCGGGGCGGTGGAAGGTGTGAAGTCACCCACTTTCAGCTCGGTTTTGGAGATGCGAACCTTCAGTGCTGCACCCGCTTTACCCATTTGGCTATTGACGTCGTGGCCAATAACGTTGCCGTTTGCGTCGCGGAGGGTGGTGCGGCTCATGTTGCCCGTACCCGACTGCGCGTCAGTACCGTCCAGTTTAAAGGCGGCATCGCCGTAGGCTTCAACGCCCACACCAACCGTACCCTGGGTATAGCCAGAGTTGAACTTGCCCAGTACGCCCTGAGTCCAGTCTTTCTGGTCTTGAGCGCCATTTTTGTTGTTACGGTTGAAGTAGTAGTTCTTCAGTACCACGCCAGCGGAGGCGCCTTCAACGAAACCTTTTGCGTCAGCCTGGTCGGTTACAAACGGGTCGGCCATAGCGACTTGGGCGCCGGTAGCTGCAGTAACAGCCAGGGCGATCATGCTCCACTTCATCACGCGCATCGTGATTTGCTCCTTTGGTTTTAGAAGAGTACTGCCGTCCCACCTGATTTATTATCTGGGCGGCTCTTTCTTTTTGTGTCGGCGCAAACTTATATCACGCCGACAATGTTGGCGATACTTGCGTATCTAACCTTTCAGCTTCTTTACGGCCCTGTCGCAAAATGCGCTGTAGAGGTCGTAATTTCACAAATTTTTTGCCTTCGGACTGACAACTTCAGCGTTGTTTTCCAAGGCTTCAGTATCAGAAAAAGAAATCCCTGTCTTGCACTTGAAGCTCCCTGGGCAGCCATGCCGCTATTGTTATGAGCCTTTAGGTTCCGACTTCCAGCGGATGCCTTACAGGCGATGTGTGTATGAATGCAACAAGCGTGCACAAATCGGCTTTTTGTTGCCGGTTTTTTCAAAAAAACCTGCCTTAATGACTAAAGCCGCATAAAACCGGGGCTTTCAGGGCTGATCTGTTTGAGCTTGACGCCGCGGTTCTTCTAGTGTTGCACCATCAAAGAGCATGAGTATTAGCACACAAATGTTACTGCTCCACCCTCGCGGGTGAGTAGACGGCGGATGCTCGACGTTTTCAGCGTAGACGCAGTGTGCAGATTTGGTGCAAAAAATTTTCAAGACTGTACGAAATTCGTACAGCGAAGACCTCGAATGCAGATCTACATCCACTGATAGGTCGTTGATTTTTTGACGAAGCGCCGAGGTCTGGTGCTGAGGTGGTGCATCGAGAATGAAAATGTTCAGTACCGGGGCGTTCGTGCGTTGAGCGTTTGTATCGGGTCATCCGGCTCGGGGGCTGTGTACCCTGTTTTTTCGCAGTGATCCGTGCGGCGTTCGCGGGTATGCTGCTGTTATATACGGGCGATTAGCCTTCGGGCTGGGCGCTAAACTGAGTCTCATGCAAAGTGCGGGAGTGCGCGCGGTGTTCGCCTTAGATCCACGACTTGAACAAGACACCCTGCCGATTGGGGATTTCCCACTAAGTCGGTTGTTGCTGTCCAATGATTCGAATTACCCCTGGTTTATCCTGGTGCCGCGTCGTGAGGATATCAGCGAGTTGTTTCAACTGGATGTCGCCGACCAGCAGCAGTTGTGGCGGGAAACAACCGAGTTGGCCGAAACGCTCAAGGATTCGTTCGACGCCGACAAGTTGAATATCGCGACCCTGGGGAATGTTGTCAGTCAGCTACACATGCATGTCATTGTGCGTAAGCGCAATGATGCCGCCTGGCCAGCCCCGGTTTGGGGCAAACACCCGGCCAAGCCTTACAGTGCCGAAGAAGTGGCAGTAATTCGCGAACGGCTGCGTTTGGTCTTGACCGATGACTTCACGTTTCTGGAGGGCTGAACCATGAGCCTGGAAGAGCGCATTACCGAACTGGAAAGTCGTCTGGCGTTTCAGGATGACACGATTGAAGCGATGAATGATGTGCTGGTGACACAGCAGCGGGTGGTCGAGCGCTTGCAGTTGCAAATGGAAGCGTTGCTCAAGCGCCAGGAAGAAGCGGCCGGGCAGTTCGAGTCCTTCGAAGAAGAGGCTCCACCACCGCATTACTGAGTGCCGGCCGGGGCGACACATCGGCAGTCGATAAAAAACCGCGATGCAGCCAGGCTGCATCGCGGTTTTTTAGTGTGGGCGTGGAACTTACATCAGCGACGCGGCAACGCGGCGATCACGTCTTCAGCTTGCAGGCCCTTGTCACGGTTCATGACAGAAAACTCCACGCGCTGGCCTTCGACCAGGACGCGGTGACCTTCACCACGGATTGCACGGAAGTGCACAAAAATATCGTCTCCGGAATCGCGAGAAATGAAGCCGAAGCCTTTGGAGGTGTTGAACCATTTGACGGTGCCGGTATCACGATTGGTCATGTCGTAATTTTGCGTAGCGGCAGCAGGAGAGGATTTATAAAAGCTGATGGCCAGGTGCAGAAGTACGGCGATCAGGGCGACGATGAGGCTAAGCAGGACTGCGGGCTGACCACCAATGACCGGCATCGGTGCGAGGAGGGTCAGGGTTTGCACAACAACGGCAAGCACCAGCAAGGCACTGACCAGATTTTGCAGTTGGTGACGTGGACCTTTGTTCCAGTAAGGAATAACCGGCGCGAGGGTCAGGTTGAGCAAGCCGAAGAACGCCAGATACAGCGCGTCAGGTTGTTGCAGGTAAGGTGCGGCTTCGGTTCGCAAGCTAGGGATGAAGGACAGCAGCAAAGCCGCTGCGCCCGTTAGCAGGTGGACGATTTTCAACATTTTGATTGACTCACGTTAAGACGGATCACAAGGAAGAGCTGATTGAGCACGGTTCGCTTCTGAACAATGGGAGGCGCTGGACACGTACCCGGTATCAGCCTATGCGCTGCACCCAGGAAAATAGAGGCAGCGACACGCCTCTATTTAACAGCAAAGCCCAGGCCTTCTCAAATCAAGTGCAGGGGGCACGGCGGCGGAGGCGGATGGTGGTTTGCGCGTACTGGTCGCAGGTGTTGCCTGAAGGCTTGTTCTAGAGAGCTCGATCGGTTTTTTGGCCTGCTGCGGGCAGAGAAAACGCTTTGAGTTCGCGGATTCAGGGTGTTTTCTTCTATAGAGGGGAAAGAGGTGCGCGAGTGCCAGAGGGTGCCCGGCGCCGTCAGTGTTTCTCCTGTCCGTGGCCTGAGATGCTTCTCTGATAGGGCGATGTCCGAGCCTTTTTCGGCTTTATTCGCTCGGTGGTTTTGACTTTTCCCGCGCTGAAATTCCGCTTTATAGGCAGATGTAGGACCGTGTTAATGGTCTCCCTACGGTTGTTGGCTTGTCCTACGTTGATGGTCATAAAGTCATCTGGATATAACTATCCGCCTGCGTTTCTATAAGGAAACAGAGGGTTGCTCTTGTTGAAAGCAAGTATGACAAAGGAGTGTCAGCAGTATGAGTCGAGGAATAGGGCAAGGGACAATCGAAGTCGCTCGGTTTCAAGATGGAAAGCAGGAGGGGAAGAGAGATCCTTTTGTTCGGGAGTTTGACATGGGGTTGGCGCGCCCATTGTCCCGATCAGTGCGTTTGAATGGATTTGCCACCTGTTTGCGCCTTGAGCAGGTCTATTGGGACATTTTGGCCAGGATGGCGAAAATCAACTGTTGCTCGGTGAGCGCTTTGCTTTCCTACGTTGATAGAGAGGTTCACCTGCGTCATGGCGGGGTGAAAAATTTCAGCGGGTTGGTCCGGGTGGTGTGCGTTGTACACAGTTTGAATGAGGACGCCTGTAGCGTTGAATGACGTGCCGCTCGGTGATGGGGACGGCTCGTGTGGCCAGGTGTCACCCGAATGCGCATGTGCCTGTGCAGCGTTACGGCTGCACAGGCTCGATTTAATGGATATAATCCCGCCCTTTGCCGCGAAACCCGACGTTTGCGCGGTGATAATCTGATTGCCGAGACAACCCCATGCCGATGTACGACTATCAATGTGCTTCCTGTGGTCATCAGTTGGAAGCCATTCAGAAGATCAGCGCAGCACCGTTGGTCGACTGCCCTGCCTGCCAGGCACCCGAATTGAAAAAGATGCTGTCCATGCCAGGCTTCCGCCTCAGCGGCACCGGCTGGTACGAGACCGATTTCAAAACCGGTTCGAAGAAGAATCTGGCCGGCGGCGACAAAGCTGACTAAGTTGAACGACACGCGTGAGCTCTTGCATCATCAGGCACCTTATTGAAGTGCGGTGGTGCGGCAAGGCCTCCAAACGAATTTCGAATTACGAGAAGTGAAACCACTACCATGATGCGCAGCCATTATTGCGGCCAACTGAACGAAAGCCTGGAAGGTCAGGAAGTTACCCTTTGCGGATGGGTCCACCGTCGTCGTGACCACGGCGGGGTGATCTTCCTCGATATCCGTGATCGTGAAGGTCTGGCCCAGGTGGTGTTCGATCCGGATCGCGCCGAAACCTTCGCCGCCGCCGACCGTGTGCGCAGCGAATACGTGGTCAAGATCACCGGTAAGGTGCGCCTGCGTCCAGCCGGTGCCGGTAATGCCAACATGGCTTCGGGCATGATCGAAGTGCTGGGCTACGAGCTGGAAGTATTGAACGAAGCGGAAACCCCGCCGTTCCCGCTCAACGAATTCTCCGACGTTGGCGAAGAAACCCGCCTGCGTTATCGCTTTATCGACCTGCGTCGTCCGGAAATGCTCGAGAAGCTGCGTCTGCGTTCGCGCATGACCACCAGCATCCGTCGCTACCTGGACGAGAATGGCTTCCTCGACGTCGAGACGCCGATCCTGACTCGTGCCACCCCAGAGGGCGCGCGTGACTATCTGGTGCCGAGCCGTACTCACGCTGGCAGCTTCTTCGCCTTGCCGCAATCGCCGCAGCTGTTCAAGCAACTGCTGATGGTTGCCGGCTTCGATCGTTACTACCAGATCGCCAAATGCTTCCGCGACGAAGACCTGCGTGCCGACCGTCAGCCGGAATTCACCCAGATCGACATCGAGACCAGCTTCCTCAACGAAGCCGAGATCATGGGCCTGACCGAAGGCATGATCCGCAACCTGTTCAAGGAAGTGCTGGGTCTGGAATTCGGTGAATTCCCGCACATGACCTGGGACGAGGCCATGCGTCGTTACGGTTCCGACAAGCCGGACCTGCGTAACCCGCTGGAACTGGTTGACGTTGCCGACCAGCTCAAGGAAGTCGATTTCAAGGTCTTCAGTGGCCCGGCCAACGACCCGAAAAGCCGTATCGCCGCTCTGCGCGTTCCAGGCGGGGCGAGCATGCCGCGCAGCAAGATCGACGACTACACCAAGTTCGTCGGCATCTACGGTGCCAAGGGCCTGGCGTACATCAAGGTCAACGAGCGCGCGAAGGGCGTTGAAGGGCTGCAATCGCCTATTGTCAAAAATATCCCTGAAGCCAACCTCAATGTGATCCTTGATCGCGTTGGCGCGGTTGATGGCGACATCGTGTTCTTCGGTGCCGACAAGGCCAAGATCGTCAGCGAAGCGCTGGGCGCACTGCGGATCAAGGTCGGTCACGACCTGAACCTGCTGACCTGCGAGTGGGCACCGATGTGGGTTGTCGACTTCCCGATGTTCGAAGAGAACGACGACGGCAGCTTCACCGCCTTGCACCACCCGTTCACCGCACCGAAGTGCACGCCAGAAGAGCTCGAAGCCAACCCGGCGACCGCTCTGTCCCGTGCCTACGACATGGTATTGAACGGCACCGAGCTGGGTGGCGGTTCGATCCGTATCCACCGCAAGGAAATGCAGCAGTCGGTCTTCCGTCTGCTGGGTATCAGCGAAGCGGAACAGGAAGAGAAATTCGGCTTCCTGCTCGACGCCCTGAAATACGGCGCGCCGCCGCACGGTGGTCTGGCTTTCGGTCTCGACCGTCTGGTGATGCTGATGACCGGCGCCCAGTCGATCCGTGAAGTGATTGCCTTCCCGAAAACCCAGAGCGCTGCCTGCGTCATGACTCAGGCTCCTGGCCTGGTCGACGCCAAGGCGCTGCGCGAGCTGCACATTCGCCTGCGCGAACAGCCTAAGGCTGAGTAAGACCGAGCACCCTGGCACATCAAGCGATGCGCCAGGGTGTCAGATCCAGATTGTGTTGCCCGCTCGCCTTCATGGGCGTGCGGGCATTGTTTTATAGAGAATTGTTTTAAAGAGAATTCGGAGCGAGTTATGGCGGGTCATTCCAAGTGGGCGAACATCAAGCACCGCAAAGAACGTCAGGATGCCAAGAAGGGCAAGATTTTCACCAAGTGGATTCGTGAACTGACTGTCGCGGCCCGTCAGGGCGGCGGTGATCCGGGCTCCAACCCGCGTTTGCGTCTGGCGCTGGATAAAGCCCTTGGCGCGAACATGAGCCGTGACATCATCGATCGCGCGGTGGCTCGTGGTGCTGGCGCTGCCGACACCGACGACATGGTCGAGCTGAGCTACGAAGGTTACGGTCCGGGCGGCGTAGCGGTAATGGTCGAGTGCATGACTGACAACCGCAACCGCACCGCAGCGGCTGTTCGTCACGCTTTCAGCAAGTGTGGCGGCAACCTGGGGACCGACGGCTCGGTGGCCTACCTGTTCGAGCGCAAGGGGCAGATTTCCTTCGCACCGGGCGTCGACGAAGACGCGCTGATGGAAGCGGCCATGGAAGCTGACGCCGATGACGTGGTCACCCACGAAGACGGCTCGATTGATGTGTTCACTTCGTTCGCCGGCTTCTACTCGGTTCGTAATGCTCTGGAAGCTGCTGGCTTCAAAGGTCATGACGCGGAAATCGTCATGCTGCCGACCACCAGTGCCGAGCTGGACCTGGAAGGCGCCGAGAAGATCCTCAAGCTGATCGACATGCTCGAAGACCTGGATGACGTGCAGAACGTTTATTCCAATGCGGATATTCCAGAGTCGGTGGCCGCGCAGCTGGGCTGATGGGCGACGCAGATCTGGTGTGGGAGCGGGCCGGGCGGCGTTCCGATGCCCGCGATGACGTCGGCAGGCTCGACATTGATGTTGAATGTTCTACCGCTATCGCGGGCAAGCCCGGCTCCCACAGGGTTTTCGGCAGGGCCGCAAAATGTGCACTCGGCACAGCCTGCTCTGTGCTGGCCTCACTCTCTAAACCCGCAGGCGTTATGACTTTAATTCTTGGTATCGACCCCGGTTCGCGCATTACCGGTTACGGCGTTGTACGTGATACCGGCCGTGGCTGCGTGTATGTCGCCTCGGGTTGCATTCGTACCGGCAGCGGCGAGTTGCATGAACGGCTGCAAATTGTTTATCGCGGTGTGCGTGAAGTCATCCAGACCTACGGCCCGGTCACCATGGGGATCGAAAAGGTCTTTATGGCCCGTAACGCCGACTCGGCCCTGAAGCTGGGCCAGGCTCGTGGCGCGGCCATCGTTGCCGGCGCCGAAGAAAACCTGGAAATTGCCGAATACACCGCAACCCAGGTCAAGCAGGCGGTGACCGGGACGGGCGCGGCGAATAAAGAGCAGGTGCAGATGATGGTCATGCACATGCTGAAACTGACCAGCAAACCGCAAATCGATGCCTCGGATGCCCTGGCAATCGCCATTTGTCATGCTCACACCCGTTCCAGCCTGTTACCCCATGGTCTGGGGACGGCTCGCAGTCGTGGCGGTCGCCTTCGCCTCTGATCTGATAGCATCAGCCCACTCATTTTATCCGTTGAGCGTTTTGCGCCTGTTTTGCCGGCCGCCACGCTCACTTTGGTACTCGTCAGCCAGATCTGGCCAACGCTTAAGGATTTGAAACGTGATTGGACGTTTGCGCGGCACCTTGGCTGAGAAGCAGCCGCCGCACCTGATTCTGGATGTAAATGGTCTGGGCTATGAGCTGGAAGTGCCGATGACCACGCTTTATCGACTGCCGTCGGTCGGAGAGCCGATCACCTTGCACACCCATTTGGTTGTGCGTGAAGACGCCCAACTGCTCTACGGCTTCATTGGCAAGCGTGAGCGCGATTTTTTCCGTGAACTGATCCGCCTCAATGGCGTGGGCCCCAAGTTGGCGCTGGCCTTGATGTCGAGCCTTGAAGTCGATGAGCTGGTGCGCTGCGTGCAGGCACAGGACACATCGGCGTTGACCAAGGTGCCGGGCGTCGGCAAGAAGACCGCCGAGCGTTTGCTGGTGGAACTCAAGGATCGTTTCAAGGCCTGGGAGACCGTGCCAAGCATGTTCGCCCTGGTGCCGAATCAGCCGGATGCGCCAATACCCGTGGCCACCGCCGAAAATGACGCGGTGAGTGCGTTGATTTCCCTGGGCTACAAGCCGCAGGAGGCCAGCAAGGCGATTTCTGCCATCAAGGAGAAAGGCTTGAGCAGTGAAGACCTGATTCGTCGCGCCCTGAAGGGAATGATTTAAGTGATTGAAGCTGATCGTCTGATCGCCGCCACGGGTGGCCCCCGTGACCGCGAAGAAGTCCAGGACCGGGCGATTCGTCCCGTCAGCCTGGCCGAATACATCGGCCAGCCGACCGTTCGCGAGCAGATGGAGTTGTTCATCCAGGCTGCCCGTGGGCGCAACGAATCCCTCGATCACACGTTGATCTTCGGTCCGCCGGGGCTGGGTAAAACCACCTTGGCCAACATCATTGCCCAGGAAATGGGCGTGTCGATCAAAAGCACCTCGGGGCCGGTCCTCGAGCGTCCGGGTGACCTCGCGGCGTTGCTGACCAACCTCGAACCGCATGATGTGCTGTTCATTGACGAGATCCATCGGCTGTCGCCGATTGTCGAAGAAGTGCTGTACCCGGCCATGGAAGACTTCCAGCTCGACATCATGATCGGTGAAGGGCCGGCGGCGCGTTCGATCAAGCTCGACCTGCCACCGTTCACCCTGGTCGGCGCCACCACCCGTGCCGGGATGCTGACCAACCCGTTGCGTGACCGCTTCGGCATCGTTCAGCGCCTGGAGTTCTATAGCACGGCGGATCTGGCGACCATCGTCAGCCGTTCGGCGAACATCCTCGGCTTGCCGCTGGACCCGGAGGGCGCCTTTGAAATCGCCCGTCGGGCCCGTGGTACGCCGCGTATCGCCAACCGCTTGTTGCGCCGGGTGCGCGATTTTGCCGAAGTCCGGGCGAAGGGGCATATCACTAAACCGATTGCCGATCTGGCGCTGAACCTGCTGGACGTCGATGAGCGTGGCTTCGATCACCAGGACCGGCGTCTGCTGCTGACCATGATCGAGAAGTTCGATGGCGGCCCGGTCGGGGTGGACAGTCTCGCGGCGGCGATCAGCGAAGAGCGGCACACCATCGAGGATGTGCTGGAACCCTATCTGATTCAGCAGGGCTATATCATGCGGACCCCGCGTGGTCGGGTCGTAACCCGGCATGCGTACTTGCATTTCGGTTTGAATATCCCGTCACGGTTAGGTGAAATGCCCGTGCCAGACGAGTTTCTTGATGCAGTAGACGAATGACGACCTCTGCGTGCCGATTTATTTCGGCTTTGTGCGGTCCTAGGGGGCTGCGATTGCCGATCTTTCGCACGAAAGTCGTTCGAGAATGAAAAAACAGTTGCCTGGCCGGATTGGCAACCTGAGGAGTAACCACTAGAGTATGCGCGCGCAAAACGGGCTTGAGTCGTTCGCACATCGTTGTCGCGTTTATTACGAGGACACCGATGCCGGCGGCATCGTGTATTACGTTAATTACCTTAAGTTTATGGAGCGGGCTCGAACCGAGCGGCTACGGGAGCTGGGCTTTGCCCAATCGCAGCTTGCTGGTGAGGACCTGTTGTTTGTCGTGCATTCCAGCGAAGCGCGCTATCACGCGCCGGCGCGACTGGACGACGAGCTTCTGGTAAGTGCAGAAGTAATCGAATTGAACCGCGTCAGCCTGCGCTTTAAACAGCAGGTCAGGCGAGCCGCGGATAATGCACTGCTCTGCGAAGGGCAGTTTTTGGTGGCCTGTGTGCGCACCCATAGTTTGAAACCCCGGGCCATTCCCGAAGCTCTACGTGCGGCCTTTGCCGACGTGAGCGGCGCGGGTACACACTCAGAGCAGGAGATAAAGCGTGGAAGCTAACGTCGTCGACCATTCCTCCATGTGGAGCCTGGTCAGCAATGCCAGCGTTGTGGTGCAGTTGGTAATGCTGATCCTGGTAGCCGCATCGGTGACCTCGTGGATCATGATCTTTCAGCGCAGCAATTTGCTGCGCGCCGGTCGACGTGCCCTGGAGAGCTTTGAGGAGCGCTTCTGGTCCGGCATCGACCTGTCCAAACTCTACCGTCAGGCCGGCAGCAACCCTGACCCGGATTCCGGCGTAGAGCAGATCTTCCGTGCAGGTTTCAAGGAGTTCTCCCGTCTGCGTCAGCAGCCAGGCGTTGATCCGGAAGCGGTCATGGAAGGTGTGGCGCGCGCCATGCGCGTGGCCATTTCCCGCGAAGAAGAAAAGCTCGAGCAGAGCCTGCCGTTCCTTGCGACCGTCGGTTCCGTCAGCCCGTACATCGGCCTGTTCGGTACAGTATGGGGCATCATGAACTCCTTCCGTGGACTGGCAACTGCCCAGCAAGCAACCCTGGCCACCGTGGCTCCAGGTATTGCCGAGGCACTGGTTGCAACGGCCATCGGCCTGTTCGCGGCGATCCCGGCCGTTATCGCTTACAACCGTTTCTCTGCCCGCAGCGAAACCTTGCTTAGCCGTTACTACACCTTCGCCGACGAGTTCCAGGCGATCCTGCACCGCAAAGTGCACACCAGCGAAGAATAAGCAGGTAATTCCCAATGGCTTTAATCGCTCGAGCTCGCAAAAAGCGCAAGCCGGTTGCCGAGATGAACGTGGTGCCTTACATCGACGTGATGCTGGTACTGCTGGTTATCTTCATGGTGACCGCACCGATGCTCAATCAGGGCGTGAAAGTTGATCTGCCCAAGGTTTCCAGCGAAGCCTTGCCGCAAGACAACAACACCCAGGTCCTGACCATTTCGATCAAGGCTGACAAGACCTATTACTGGAACCTTGGCAGCGAAGTCGACACCGATAAGCAGCAGGACAGGGCCATGACCCTGCCGCAGATGACCAGCGCCGTGACCAAGATCATCAGCGCCGGTAATGAAAACGGCAAGCACACCCAGGTCTTCATTCGTGGCGACAAGAGCGTCGATTACGGCTCCGTCATGGGCGCCATGGGTGGGTTGCAGAAAGCCGGGGTCGGTAATGTTGGCTTGATTACCGAGGCGCCCTGATGCAGCAACAGCGAGAGCCGACAGCCTCGGAAAGCTACTTCTGGCCTAGTGTCTGGGCGATCGGCCTGCACGTGCTGGTGTTTGGCATGCTGTTCGTCAGTTTTTCCATGACACCGGAATTGCCGCCGGCCAAGCCGATCGTCCAGGCGACCCTGTACCAACTGAAATCGAAAAGTCGGGCGACCACCCAGACCAATCAGAAGATTGCGGGTGAAGCGCAGAAATCCGCTGCGCGCCAGACCGAAGTCGAACAGATGGAACAGAAGAAGGTCGAGCAGGAAGCGGTGAAGGCTGCGGAACAAAAGAAAGAAGCGGCGGCTCAAAAAGCCGAGGAAGCCAAGAAGGCCGACGAGTCGAAGAAAGCGGAAGAGGCGAAAAAGGCTGATGAAGCCAAGAAAGCCGATGAAGCGAAGAAGACCGCCGAAGCCAAAAAGGCCGAACAGAAACAATTGGCTGATATAGCCAAGAAGAAAGCTGAAGAAGAAGCCAAGAAAGCCGCTGAAGAAGAGGCCAAGAAAGAGGCCGCTGAAGAAGCGAAGAAAAAGATAGTCGAAGACGCGAAGAAGAAAGCCGCGGAAGACGCCAAGAAGGTAGCTGAAGCAAACGAGGCGAAGAAGAAAGTCGCCGAGGAAGCGAAGAAGAAAGCTGCTGCCGATGCTGCGAAGAAAAAATCGCAGGAAGCGGCGCGTAAATCTGCCGAAGAGAAAAAGGCTCAGGCCCTGGCTGATTTGCTTTCCGACACGCCGCAGCGTCAGCAAGCCTTGGCCGATGAGCAGGGCGATGAAACCGCGGGCAGTTTCGATGATCTGATTCGTGCTCGGGCAGCGGAAGGTTGGGCTCGTCCTCCTTCGGCACGCAAAGGCATGACGGTTGTGCTGCAAATCGGCATGTTGCCCGATGGTACGGTGACTTCGGTCAGCGTGGCCAAGTCCAGTGGCGATGGTCCGTTTGACGCTTCGGCTGTAGCGGCGGTCAAGAATATTGGACGTTTGACAGAAATGCAGGGAATGAAGCCGAGCGATTTCGCTCCCTATCGTTCATTCAAGATGACATTCACACCTGAGGATCTAGCCTTGTGAGAAACCTTCTTCGAGGAATGCTTGTCGTTATTTGCTGCATGGCAGGGATAGCGGCAGCAGATGAAAAGAACATTCTGGTCACCAGCGGCAGTGACCGGGCAACACCGATTGCGGTTGTTCCATTTGGCTGGCAGGGCGGTAGCGTCCTGCCGGACGACATGGCGGAAATCATCGGTAACGACCTGCGCAACTCGGGTTACTACTCGCCGATTCCAAAGCAGAACATGATCAGCCAGCCAACTTCGGCCAGCGAAGTCATCTACCGTGACTGGAAGGCCCTGGGCGCCCAGTACATCATGGTCGGCAGCATCGTTCCGGCGGGCGGTCGCCTGCAGGTGCAATACGCACTGTTCAACGTCGCGACCGAGCAGCAAGTGCTGACCGGTAGCGTGTCGGGTGGCGTCGATCAACTGCGCGACATGGCGCACTACATCTCCGACCAGTCGTTCGAAAAGCTGACCGGCATCAAGGGCGCGTTCTCCACACGCCTGCTATATGTAACGGCCGAGCGCTTTTCGGTGAACAACACGCGCTACACCCTGCAGCGTTCGGACTACGACGGTGCTCGTGCCGTGACCCTGCTGCAATCGCGTGAGCCGATCCTGTCGCCGCGTTTCGCTCCGGATGGCAAGCGCATCGCCTATGTGTCGTTCGAGCAGAAGCGTCCGCGCATCTTCATGCAGAACATCGACACCGGTCGCCGCGAGCAGATCACCAACTTCGAAGGCCTCAACGGCGCGCCAGCCTGGTCTCCGGACGGTACTCGCCTGGCGTTTGTGCTGTCCAAGGACGGCAACCCGGACATCTACGTGATGAACCTGGGGTCGCGTCAGATCAATCGCGTGACGGCTGGTCCTGGCATCAACACCGAACCGTTCTGGGGCAAGGATGGTTCGACCATCTACTTCACCTCCGACCGTGGCGGCAAGCCGCAGATCTACAAGACCAACGTCAATGGTGGTGGTGCGGAGCGTGTGACCTTTATCGGTAACTACAACGCCAACCCGAAACTGTCGGCTGACGAAAAGACGCTTGTCATGATTCACCGTCAGGATGGCTTCACCAATTTCCGGGTGGCGGCTCAGGATTTGCAGCGCGGTAGTGTAAAGATCCTGACAGACACCAACCTAGATGAGTCAGCCACTGTTGCGCCCAACGGCACCATGGTAATCTACGCCACCGCCCAGCAGGGCCGGGGAGTCTTGATGCTCGTGTCCATCAATGGACGCGTAAGGCTCCCGCTTCCTACCGCTCAAGGCGAAGTCAGAGAACCTTCCTGGTCCCCTTACCTGAACTGACGCGGCGCTACACGTTTTACTTAACACATTGGGGTTCATTAGGAGTTTCACGATGGAAATGCTGAAGTTTGGTAAGTTTGCTGCGCTGGCCCTGGCCATGGCTGTAGCTGTAGGTTGCTCGTCCAAAGGCGGCGACAACGCCGGTGCAGGCGCTGTAGATCCAAACGCTGGTTACGGCGCTAACACTGGTGCAGTTGACGGCTCCCTGAGCGAAGAAGCTGCTCTGCGCGCAATCACCACCTTCTACTTCGAATACGACAGTTCGGACCTGAAGCCAGAAGCCATGCGCGCTCTGGACGTTCACGCCAAAGACCTGAAAGGAAACGGCGCTCGCGTTGTTCTGGAAGGCAACACCGACGAACGTGGTACTCGTGAGTACAACATGGCACTGGGCGAGCGTCGTGCGAAAGCCGTTCAACGCTACCTGGTACTGCAAGGTGTTTCCCCAGCTCAGCTGGAGCTGGTTTCCTACGGTAAAGAGCGTCCAGTTGCTACTGGCCACGACGAGCAGTCCTGGGCTCAAAACCGTCGCGTCGAACTGCGTAAGTAATTCGTCATGCGAACGTGCCGTCGTGCTGTAACTGTTCTGGCTCTCAGTCTCGCACCGCTTGCGGTGTGGGCTGCGGTTCCTGTGGTCGATGACAACTCCGGTTATAACAATAGCGGGAGCAGTTATCCGCCTGCGGGTTACGGTACGAACGGCGCCTATGCCGGGGGAGGGGTTACGGCCCCTGCCTCGGCACAGGGCGTGCTGTTCAACCAACTGCAACAAATGCAGGAACAAATCGCGCGCCAACAAGGTGCGATCGAAGTTCTGCAAAATGATGTAGCGCGCATGAAGCAGGAAAACCTGGAGCGATACCAGGATCTTGATCGGCGTATTGGAACCGGCGGTGCACCCGCTGCGGCTCCTCAAAATTCTCCAGCCGGTGGCGATATGAATAATGCCGCCGGTGCAGCTGCTGGTGCGAGTGCTGCCACTCAAGCCCCTGCGGCCAGCAGCGAACCGGGTGATCCGGCGAAGGAAAAGCTCTATTACGATGCGGCCTTCGACCTGATCAAAGCCAAGGATTTCGACAAGGCCAGCCAGGCGTTTGCGGCATTCCTGCGCAAATACCCGAACAGTCAGTATGCGGGCAATGCCCAATACTGGTTGGGCGAAGTGAACCTGGCCAAGGGCGACCTGCAAGGCGCGGGTCAGGCTTTTGCCAAAGTTTCGCAGCTGTACCCCAAGCACGCCAAAGTGCCTGACTCGCTGTACAAGCTCGCTGATGTAGAGCGCCGCCTGGGTCATACCGACAAGGTCAAAGGCATTCTGCAGCAGGTGGTTTCCCAATACCCGGGTACTTCCGCCGCTCAGTTGGCCCAACGCGATCTGCAGCGCATGTAAGGCTGTTTGACCTGTTTACAAGAAACCCGCGCTTGCCGCGGGTTTTTTCGTTAGAATTCACCCCCCTTTTTTATGAAACACCGCTTTTGGGGATCTGCGCGTTGGCGGGGTTCCTTTAAGTGCCTGACGGAGGCGGACAGCCTGTTTAGCTGTTACGCCCGTGGCGACTATGCAAGACACATTGAGAATTACCGAAGTTTTTTACTCGTTGCAGGGTGAAACGCGGACTGCCGGGCTGCCCACTGTATTTGTGCGCCTGACCGGTTGTCCATTGCGTTGCCAATACTGCGACAGCGCCTATGCCTTCACTGGCGGCACCGTTCGCCCGCTCGAGGATATCCTCGAGCAAGTGGCCGGCTTTCGTCCGCGCTACGTCTGTGTCACCGGCGGTGAGCCGTTGGCACAACCTAACGCCATTCCTTTGCTCAAGCAGTTATGTGACGCCGGTTACCAGGTGTCGCTGGAAACCAGTGGCGCCCTGGATATTTCAGCGGTCGATCCACGAGTCAGCCGGGTGCTTGACCTGAAAACACCCGGGTCGAAAGAAGCGCACCGCAATCTCTACGAGAACATCGCCCTGCTGACGGCCAACGATCAGGTCAAGTTCGTGATCTGCTCTCGCGAAGACTACGACTGGGCGGTCTCCAAGCTGATTCAGTACGGTCTCGACCAGCGTGCTGGCGAAGTCCTGTTCTCGCCAAGTCACCATGACTTGAGCGCGCGCGAGCTGGCTGACTGGATTGTCGCGGACAACCTGCCGGTGCGCCTGCAATTGCAGCTGCATAAATATCTTTGGAACGACGAGCCGGGGCGCTGAAATGACTGAGCAACTGAACACTACTGAAAAACGTGCGGTCATCCTGCTGTCTGGCGGTCTGGACTCGGCAACGGTCGTGGCGATGGCCCGTGCTGACGGCTACAGCTGCTACACCATGAGTTTCGACTATGGTCAGCGCCACCGCGCCGAGTTGCACGCCGCTGAGCGTGTAGCGCGTGATCTGGGCGTCATCGAACATAAAGTGATTGGCCTGAACCTGAACGGCATTGGTGGCTCGGCATTGACCGACAGCTCCATCGATGTGCCTGAGGCGCCGAGCGAAGGTATCCCGATCACTTACGTGCCGGCCCGCAATACCGTGTTCCTGTCTCTGGCATTGGGCTGGGCCGAAGTGCTCGGCGCGCGCGACATTTTCATTGGCGTGAATGCGGTGGACTATTCCGGTTACCCGGATTGCCGTCCCGAGTTCATCGAAGCCTTCGAGCGCATGGCCAATCTGGCGACCAAGGCCGGGGTAGAGGGGAACGGTTTCCGTATCCAGGCACCGCTGCAAAACCTCAGCAAGGCGCAAATTGTCCAGGCAGGCGTGAAGCTTGGCGTCGACTATGCACTGACGGTTTCCTGCTATCAGGCGGACGATAACGGCCGTGCATGTGGCAAATGCGACAGCTGCCGTCTGCGTGCGGAAGGCTTCCTGGCGGCCGGAATCAGCGACCCAACCGTTTATTTTTGATTTATTTCAAATTAGGTGTTGAATAGTCCTTAAAAATCAGTATTATACGCGCCACCACACAGCGGGTCGTTAGCTCAGTTGGTAGAGCAGTTGGCTTTTAACCAATTGGTCGTAGGTTCGAATCCCACACGACCCACCATTTTAAAAAATCTGGAAGGCCCACGTAAGTGAGGATTTCCGGGTTTTTTTTTGCCTGCGATTTGAGCCTGGCTCAATCAGGGTGTTGCACCGCGTGACGCAGGTCAGAATGATCTTTTGCATCTCGGGGATATTCTGTAGCCTTGCGCAGCTTCAATGCTGTCCATGCCTGATGAATACTCACTCTCCCGGCGGTACCTTCTGTGGTCCGGAGCCGGGTGTATACTCGACTTTCGCGCGAAAGCGCCCGTAGGTCTTGCGATCATGACGCAAATTTCAGAACGCCTTCTGGTACAAGCCCACCTCGACGCCAAACAGCCCAAACCGCTGAGCGCCGAAGAACAAGCCCATTACCGCGCCGCCATCGCCGCCGAGCTCAAGGCTCAGGACGCGGTGCTGGTTGCCCACTTCTATTGCGATCCGATCATTCAGGCCCTGGCCGAAGAAACCGGTGGCTGCGTTTCCGACTCCCTGGAAATGGCCCGCTTCGGCAACGCTCACCCGGCCAAGACCGTGGTGGTTGCCGGTGTGAAGTTCATGGGTGAGACCGCAAAAATCCTCAACCCTGAAAAACGCGTACTGATGCCGACCCTGGAGGCGACCTGCTCGCTGGACCTGGGTTGCCCGGTCGACGAGTTCTCGGCGTTTTGCGATCAGCACCCGGAGCGTACGGTGGTGGTATATGCCAACACCTCGGCAGCGGTGAAGGCGCGGGCAGACTGGGTGGTGACCTCCAGCTGCGCGCTGGAGATTGTCGAGAGCCTGATGGATAACGGCGAAACGATCATCTGGGGCCCGGACAAACACCTGGGCACCTACATTCAGCGCAAGACCGGCGCCGACATGCTGCTCTGGGATGGTGCCTGCATCGTTCACGAAGAGTTCAAGGCCAAGCAGCTGGAAGACATGAAGGCCCTGTATCCGGACGCCGCGATTCTGGTGCACCCGGAGTCGCCGACAGCGGTGATCGAATTGGCCGACGCGGTAGGCTCCACCAGCCAGCTGATTGCCGCTGCGCAAAGCCTGCCGAACAAGACCCTGATCGTGGCGACCGACCGTGGCATCTTCTACAAGATGCAGCAGCTGTGCCCGGACAAGGTCTTCATCGAGGCGCCTACCGCCGGCAACGGCGCGGCCTGCCGCAGTTGCGCACATTGCCCGTGGATGGCGATGAACACCCTTGAGCGCACGCTTCAGTGCCTGCGTGAGGGCTCAGGCGAGATATTTGTCGAGCCGGCGCTGATCCCTCAGGCGATTCGCCCGCTCAAGCGCATGCTCGACTTCACCGCGGCAGCGCGGATGAAGCTGGCGGGTAACGCCTGATCATCTGTGGCGAGGGAGCTTGCTCCCGCTCGGCGGCGTAGCCGTCGTAACGTCCTGCATGCACTTTTAACCGGCAAATCGAGTTGGCAGTTTTAGGGGCGCTTCGCGCCCCAGCGGGAGCAAGCTCCCTCGCCACAGGGTTTGGCGTTTCGGCGGGTTATTTTTTCTTCTTCGGGATCCGTACCAACTGGGTGAGATCTTTGTCGAGCCGGCGCTGATCCCTCAGGCGATTCGCCCGCTCAAGCGCATGCTCGACTTCACCGCGGCAGCGCGGATGAAGCTGGCGGGTAACGCCTGATCATCTGTGGCGAGGGAGCTTGCTCCCGCTCGGCGGCGTAGCCGTCGTAAAGTCCTGCATGCACTTTTAACCGGCAAATCGAGTTGGCAGTTTTAGGGGCGCTTCGCGCCCCAGCGGGAGCAAGCTCCCTCGCCACAGGGTTTGACGTTTAGGGGAGTTATTTTTTCTTCTTCGGGATCCGTACCAACTGGGCGAGATATTTGTCGAGCCGGCGCTGATCCCTCAGGCGATTCGCCCGCTCAAGCGCATGCTCGACTTCACCGCGGCAGCGCGGATGAAGCTGGCGGGTAATGCCTGATCATCTGTGGCGAGGGAGCTTGCTCCCGCTCGGCGGCGTAGCCGTCGTAACGTCCTGCATGCACTTTTAACCGGCAAATCGAGTTGGCAGTTTTAGGGGCGCTTCGCGCCCCAGCGGGAGCAAGCTCCCTCGCCACAGGGTTTGGCGTTTCGGCGGGTTATTTTTGCTTCTTCGGGATCTGTACCAACTGGGTGAGATCTTTGTCGAGCCGGCGCTGATCCCTCAGGCGATTCGCCCGCTCAAGCGCATGCTCGACTTCACCGCGGCAGCGCGGATGAAGCTGGCGGGTAACGCCTGATCATCTGTGGCGAGGGAGCTTGCTCCCGCTCGGCGGCGTAGCCGTCGTAAAGTCCTGCATGCACTTTTAACCGGCAAATCGAGTTGGCAGTTTTAGGGGCGCTTCGCGCCCCAGCGGGAGCAAGCTCCCTCGCCACAGGGTTTGACGTTTAGGGGAGTTATTTTTTCTTCTTCGGGATCCGTACCAACTGGGCGAGATATTTGTCGAGCCGGCGCTGATCCCTCAGGCGATTCGCCCGCTCAAGCGCATGCTCGACTTCACCGCGGCAGCGCGGATGAAGCTGGCGGGTAACGCCTGATCATCTGTGGCGAGGGAGCTTGCTCCCGCTCGGCGGCGTAGCCGTCGTAACGTCCTGCATGCACTTTTAACCGGCAAATCGAGTTGGCAGTTTTAGGGGCGCTTCGCGCCCCAGCGGGAGCAAGCTCCCTCGCCACAGGGTTTGGCGTTTCGGCGGGTTATTTTTTCTTCTTCGGGATCCGCACCAACTGGCTGTTGGAGTACATGTCGTGCCAGCTGCGCTGCTGTTTGTCGAAGAGTACCCAGAAGAACCCCTGGCCTGCGCACAGCAAGGATGCGATCGACACCACAAAGCGCAACAGCGCCTGCCACAGGCTGATCGCCGAGCCATCGGCGTTCTGCACGCGGATGCACCAGACCTGCATGCCGAGGGTTTGACCGGACCAGGTCCAGAATTTGGCAAAGAAGCCAAACAGCACGAACAGCAAAATGGTCGAGAACAACGGATCGCCATCCAGCGCGCCGGCTTCGGTCAGGGCGCGCATCTGCTCTTCGCCGATGATTGCCATCTGCACCATCTTGTAGATACCGCCCGTAACGATCAGCAGGGCAGTGCACAGCAAGAAGTCGTAGAACATCGCTGCCAGGCGACGGCCCAGGCCGGCGATGGGGAATTCACCCTGAGGGCTTAGCAGGTGTTTCGACATGGGGTGGCTCTCGGCTGAAAAAGAAGCCATTTTACGGAATTGCGCGCACAAAAAAGCCCCTGATGTCAGCATCAGGGGCTTTTTCGTTACAGAAGATCAGCCTTCTGCTTGTACTTCGTCAGCTTGCATGCCTTTCTGGCCCTGCACAGCGATGAAAGTGACTTTCTGGCCTTCTTTCAGGCTCTTGAAGCCGCTACCTTGAATGGCGCGGAAATGCACGAACAGATCCGGACCGCTTTCTGGAGTGATAAAACCAAAACCTTTCTCGTCGTTAAACCACTTGACGGTGCCGCTCTGACGTTGGGACATTTCTTATTTCCTTTGACGCAAAAATTGATGACAGCCTCTTTCTCATGAAAGAGTACTGGAGCTGGTTGCAGGAGAGTAAGAGGCGTCGAACGGGATGTAGCTAACTTGTAGGCTACTGCCCAGGTCACGATTCCAAGCGACCCATGCAAACACAGTGAACAAACTCTACGCCAACTACGGGAGAAAAAACAAGCCCCGTGGAAGCCGCGTATTGCTTGGCTTGATGACTGTTTCACAGGATGGATAGTGCGGCTTATTCGATAGTGTTGTTCAATTGTTTTCGATTGATATAAGTCAAGTTCACAATCGAAGTGCCTGATCCAGGTATGCACTGTTTTATGGCGGTTGCGTTACAGATTAGTGCACTGTTACGCAACCGCGTTACTTATAGGAACAGTCAATCAACCACGATAGTAGCGTTGTGGAACAAATGGCATTTTGCTTACAAGCAAAGGCACCTTTTTCCCACGTACAATCGCCCAAACCTGGGTATCGAGTGCGATGTAAGCACTGTCGAGGTAACCCATGGCCAAAGGACCGCCCAAGGTCGGTCCGAAGCCGCCGCTGCACACGCTGCCGATGATTTCGCCTGCTTCGTTGACGATTTCCGCACCTTCGCGCACTGGCGTGCGTTCCTGAGGCAGCAGGCCGACGCGTTTACGGCTGACACCGTTTTGTTGCTGGGCGAATACGGTCTCGGCGCCCGGGAATCCTCCGGCACGCGCCCCGTCGGCACGCCGTGGCTTAGAGATGGCCCAGAGCAGGCTGGCTTCGATCGGTGTGGTGTCGGTGTTCATGTCGTGGCCATAGAGGCACAGGCCGGCTTCCAGGCGCAGCGAGTCACGGGCGCCGAGGCCGATGGCCGCGACTTCCGGCTCGGCCAGCAAGGCCCGAGCGAGGGCTTCGGCATCGGCGGCAGGCACGGAGATTTCGAAACCGTCTTCACCGGTGTAGCCCGAACGGCTGACAAAGCAGTCGACGCCGAGCAAGGTCACGCGGGTGAACTGCATGAACGTCATCTTCGCCACTTCAGGGGCCAGGCGCGCGAGCACGGTCACCGCGGCCGGGCCTTGCAGGGCGAGCAGGGCGCGTTCTTCGAACAATGGCTCGATGCTGCATTGATCGCCGATGTGCTGGCGCAGGTGTGCCAGGTCCTGGTCCTTGCAGGCGGCGTTGACCACCAGGAACAACTCGTCGTTCCCGAGGTTGGCGACCATCAGGTCGTCGAGGATGCCACCGTTCTGGTTGGTGAACATCGCATAGCGCTGCATGCCCACCGGCAGGTCGATGATGTCCACCGGCACCAGGGTTTCCAGGGCCTTGGCGGCGTTGGCACCGGTCAGGCGGATCTGGCCCATGTGCGAGACATCGAACAACCCGGCCTGATCACGGGTGTGCTGGTGTTCTTTCATCACGCCCAGTGGGTACTGGACCGGCATGTCGTAGCCGGCGAATGGCACCATGCGCGCACCGAGTTCGATGTGCAGCGCGTGCAGAGGGGTTTTCAACAGTTGTTCGGTGGACATATGCAGCTCCTGAAAATTGCACTGATGCAGATGCGTTCGCATCAGCACTCGATAATGTTGACCGCCAAACCGCCACGGGCGGTTTCCTTGTATTTGCTTTTCATGTCGGCGCCGGTCTGGCGCATGGTGCGGATGACCTTGTCGAGGGAGACGAAGTGTTGACCGTCGCCGCGCAGGGCCATGCGCACCGCATTGATGGCTTTGACCGAGCCCATGGCGTTGCGCTCGATGCACGGCACTTGCACCAGTCCGCCAATCGGGTCGCAGGTCAGGCCGAGGTTGTGTTCCATGCCAATTTCGGCGGCGTTTTCCACTTGCTGCACCGTGCCGCCGAGCACTTCGCAGAGCGCGCCGGCAGCCATTGAGCAGGCCACGCCGACTTCGCCCTGGCAACCGACTTCGGCGCCGGAGATCGAAGCGTTTTCCTTGTACAGAATGCCGATGGCGGCGGCGGTGAGCAGGAATCGCACCACACCGTCTTCGTTGGCGCCGGGGATGAAGCGCATGTAGTAATGCAATACCGCGGGGACGATCCCGGCTGCACCGTTGGTGGGCGCCGTGACCACGCGCCCGCCGTTGGCGTTTTCTTCGTTGACCGCCAGCGCATACAGGTTGACCCAGTCGAGCACCGACAACGGATCGCGCAGCGACGATTCCGGGTTCTTGCACAGTTGTCGATGAAGGGCGGCGGCGCGGCGTTTGACTTTCAAGCCCCCGGGCAGAATCCCTTCGTTACGGCAACCCGCGGCCACGCAGTCCTGCATCACTTGCCAGATTTTCAGCAGGCCGGCGCGGGTTTCCGCTTCCGGGCGCCAGGCGCTTTCGTTGGTCAGCATCACCTGGCTGATGGACAACCCGTAAGTGGCGCAATGGCCGAGCAGGTCCTTGGCGCTTTTGAACGGGAAGGTCAGGGGTGTCGTATCCTCGACGATGCGGTCGGCGCCGGCAGCGTCTTCGTCGACCACAAAACCGCCACCGACCGAGTAATACTCGCGGCTGCGGATCTGGATGCCGGCTGCATCGAAGGCGCGAAAGATCATGCCGTTGGGGTGATAGGCCAATGGCTTGCGAATCATCGCCAGATGGAGTTTTTCGTTGAATTCAATGACGTGCTCACCGAGCAGGTTCAAGCGACCGCTGCTGCGAATCTCATTCAGGCGAGCGGCGATGTTCTCGGTGTTCACGGTGTCCGGGTGTTCACCTTCCAGACCCAGCAACACGGCCTTGTCGCTGCCGTGGCCTTTGCCAGTGGCGCCGAGCGAGCCGTAGAGCTCGACTTTGACGCAGGTGGTGGCTGCCAACAGGTTTTCACGACGCAGGCCTTCGACGAAGCGCGCAGCGGCGCGCATCGGGCCAACGGTGTGGGAGCTGGAGGGGCCGATGCCAATCTTGAACAGGTCGAACACGCTTAACGACATGGTTGTTCTCCGGTTTCTTGTTATAGGCGTAGCGCGAACCTGTAGGAGCAAGGCTTGCCCGCGATGAACGATGATGAGGTCAATCAGGTGGACCCTGTAACGGCTATCGCGGGCAAGCCTTGCTCCTACAGGGGGGAGGTGTGTCCCTACGGAGGGGGGCGGGTGAATCCGCCCCCCTGCATAGATCAAGCGTAGCTTTCGATCGACGGGCAAGCGCAAATCAGGTTGCGGTCGCCGAACACGTTGTCGACCCGACCGACCGGTGGCCAGTATTTGCCTTCGATCAACGAAGCCACTGGATACACCGCTTGCTCACGGCTGTACGGGTGCGTCCACTCGCCAACGATTTCCGCAGCCGTGTGCGGGGCGTTTTTCAGCGGGTTGTCGTCCTTGTCCAGGGTGCCGTTTTCCACTGCGCGGATTTCTTCGCGGATGCAGATCATCGCGTCGCAGAAGCGGTCCAGCTCTTCTTTGGATTCGCTTTCGGTCGGCTCGATCATCAACGTGCCGGCCACCGGGAACGACATGGTCGGGGCGTGGAAGCCGAAATCGATCAGGCGCTTGGCGACGTCATCGACGCTGATGCCGCTGCTGTCTTTCAACGGGCGCAGGTCAAGGATGCATTCGTGGGCGACCAGACCGTTGCTGCCGGTGTAGAGCACTGGGTAGTGTTCTTCGAGGCGACGGGAAATGTAGTTGGCGTTGAGGATTGCCAGTTGCGAAGCCCGCTTGAGGCCTGCGCCGCCCATCATGCGGATGTACATCCAGGTGATCGGCAGAATGCTCGCGCTGCCGAACGGTGCTGCGCAGACCGCGCCTTCCTTGCGTTCCATGGCCGCGTGTCCCGGCAGGAACGGCGTCAGGTGCGATTTCACGCCAATCGGGCCAACACCCGGGCCGCCACCGCCGTGCGGGATACAGAAGGTTTTGTGCAGGTTCAGGTGCGAGACGTCGCCGCCGAACTTGCCCGGTGCGCAGAGACCGACCATGGCGTTCATGTTGGCGCCGTCGATGTACACCTGGCCGCCATTGTCATGAATGATCCCGCAGATTTCGCGGATGCCTTCTTCGAACACGCCGTGGGTCGACGGGTAAGTGATCATCAGCGCGGCGAGGTGCTCGCGGTGTTCGATGGCTTTGGCGCGCAGGTCTTCGATGTCGACGTTGCCGCGAGCATCGCACGCGGTCACGACCACGCGCATACCGGCCATGTTGGCAGTGGCCGGGTTGGTGCCGTGGGCCGACGACGGGATCAGGCAGATGTCGCGGCGTTCTTCGCCACGGCTCTGGTGGTAGGCACGGATTGCCAGCAAGCCGGCGTATTCACCTTGGGAACCGGCGTTCGGTTGCAGCGAAATCGCGTCGTAACCGGTGGCGGCGCAGAGCATCGCTTCCAGTTCATCGGTCAGTTGCTGGTAACCGGCGCTTTGCGCAGGCGGAGCGAACGGGTGCAGGGCGCCGAATTCGGCCCAGGTCACCGGGATCATTTCGCTGGCGGCGTTGAGTTTCATGGTGCACGAACCCAGCGGGATCATGGTGCGATCCAGCGCCAGGTCCTTGTCGGCGAGCTTGCGCAGGTAGCGCATCAGCTCGGTTTCCGAGTGATAGCGGTTGAACACCGGGTGGCTGAGGATCGGCGATTGACGCACCAGTTCAGCCGGGATGCGGCTTTGTACCGAGGCGGCCAGCGCGGCGAAGTCCGGCAGGGCTTTGCCGTCAGCCAGCACGCTCCACAGGGTCTCGATGTCGGCCTGGGTGGTGGTTTCGTCGAGGGACAGACCCAGGCGCTCGCCATCGATGACACGCAGGTTGATGCGCTGGGCGCGGGCCTTGTCGTGCAGGGCAGCGGTGTTGGCGCCAGTGGCCAGGGTCAGGGTGTCGAAGAAGTTTGCTTGCTCAACGTTCAGACCCAGTGCGCTCAAGCCTTTGGCGAGGATCGCGGTCAGGTGATGAATGCGGTTGGCGATCTGCTTCAAGCCTTTAGGGCCGTGATACACGGCGTACATGCTGGCGATGTTGGCCAATAGCACTTGGGCGGTGCAGATGTTGCTGGTGGCTTTCTCGCGGCGGATATGTTGCTCGCGGGTCTGCATGGCCAGGCGCAGGGCCGGCTTGCCGAAACGGTCCACCGAGACGCCGACCAGACGGCCTGGCATGTCGCGCTTGAACGCATCCTTGGTGGAGAAGTAAGCCGCGTGCGGGCCACCGAAGCCCAGCGGCACGCCGAAGCGTTGCGCACTGCCGATGGCCACGTCGGCGCCGAACTCGCCCGGCGGGGTCAGCACGGTCAGGGCCAGCAGGTCAGCAGCGACTGCGACCAGCGCATTAACCGCGTGGAAGCGTTCGGTCAGTTCGCGGTAGTCGAACAGGTCGCCGTTGCTCGCCGGGTATTGCAGCAGCGCGCCGAAGAACGCGCTGACATCCGTCAGTTCACGTTCGTCGCCGACCACCACGTCAATGCCCAACGGCTCGGCACGGGTGCGCAGCACGTCGAGGGTTTGCGGGTGGCTGTGGATCGAGGCGAAGAAGGCGTGGCTGCCCTTGTTCTTGCTCAGGCGTTTGCAGAAGGTCATGGCTTCGGCAGCGGCGGTGGCTTCGTCGAGCAGGGACGCGTTGGCGATCGGCAGGCCGGTCAGGTCGCTGATCAGGGTCTGGAAGTTCAGCAGCGCTTCCAGGCGGCCCTGGGAAATTTCCGGCTGGTACGGGGTGTAGGCGGTGTACCAGGCCGGGTTTTCCAGCAGGTTGCGCAGGATCGGCGACGGCGTATGGCAGTTGTAGTAGCCCTGGCCGATGTAGGTCTTGAACAGTTGGTTCTTGGCGGCAATGGCTTTGATCGAGGCCAGGGCCTCGGCTTCGCTCAAGCCGTCTTCCAGTCCGAGAACGCTGGTGCCTTTGATGCTGTCGGGGATGACGCTGGCGCTCAGGGCTTCCAGCGAGTCAAAGCCGAGGCTGTTGAGCATGGCTTGCTCATCGCCTGCGCGCGGGCCGATGTGGCGTGCGATGAATTCGTTGGCGGTGCTTAGATTTACTTGAGTCATGGCGGCTCCTCAGGCTTCGGCGTTGGCTTTGATCAGACGGTCGTAAGCGTTTTGATCCAGCAGTTTGGCGACAGCCGAGGCGTCGGTAGGCTTGAAGCGGAAGAACCAGCCTTCGCCCAGCGGATCTTCGTTGACCAGTTCAGGGCTGCTGTCCAGCGCCGGGTTCACTTCCAGCACGTCACCGTCCAGTGGCATGTACACGCCGCTGGCGGCTTTTACCGATTCCACGGTGGCCGCTTCAGCGCCTTGTTCGTAGGACTGCAGCTCAGGCAGTTGTACGAAAACCACGTCGCCCAAGGCGTTCTGTGCGAAGGCGGTGATGCCGACCGTAACGCTGCCGTCAGCTTCGGTGCGCAGCCATTCGTGATCTTCAGTAAAACGCAACTCGCTCATGGAAACTCCTAGGGGGCCAGATTCGTCTGGTGGACGCGATTGAATGCTCGTGCAGGGCAGAGCTGAATGTTCAGTGACTTGACAAGAACGTAGCAAGAACGCGGCCAACGTTTTTTATTCGTTATAAATCAATAGGTTGATGATTATTGCGGGCGGGGTGAAAAACACGACTGTAGCGAAATCGCTACAGATTGAGGCGTGTAAAAAAGCCTATGGGGATCAAAGCCTTGCGTAGCGCAGTTTAATCGAGTGTGTAGCGAAATCGTTCCGCTGTAGCGCATTCAGTACAGGTGGAGGTCGCTTTTGGCGTGAAGAATGGGTGCCTTGCGGTCGATTGTGGCGAGGGAGCTTGCTCCCGCTGGGGCGCGAAGCGGCCCTAAAACTTGCAATTGAGTTGCCGCAGATACTTCGTGTTTGCTGGTTTACGACTGCTTCGCCCGAGCGCGGACCGGCCGGCGGGAGCAAGCTCCCTCGCCACGGGGCGATTATCGGGGGTCAGGGCTTGCCGGGAATCCCGTACTTGCGCAATCGATGGGCGATGGCGGTGTGGGAGGTTTGCAGGCGGCTGGCCAGTTGGCGGGTCGAGGGGTAGTTGACGTAGAGCTTTTCCAGCAGGGTTTTCTCGAACGCTTCCACGGCCTGCTCAAGGCTGTCGACATCCACGTCGCTTTCGCGGGCCACCGAGGTGCCGGCGATGTCCAGGTCGCCGATGTCCACCAGGCTGCTTTCACAAATGGCCGCGGCGCGGAAGATCACGTTCTGCAATTGCCGCACATTGCCTGGCCAGCGGTTGCCGAGCAGGGCCGGGTAAGTGCCGGGCGCCAGACGACAGACCGGGCGCTGGATCTGTGCGCAGGCCTGCTGCATGAAATAGCGCGCTAGCAGCAGGATGTCCTGACCGCGCTCACGCAGCGGCGGGACTTCGACGTTGAGCACGTTGAGGCGGTAGAACAGGTCTTCACGGAACGCGCCTTCGCTGACCATTTTTTCCAGGTTGCGGTGGGTGGCGCTGAGGATTCGCACATTGACCTTGACCTCGCGATCGCCACCGACCCGACGGAAGCTGCCATCGTTGAGGAAACGCAACAGTTTGGCCTGCAAGTACGGCGACATTTCGCCGATCTCGTCGAGGAACACCGTGCCCTGGTTGGCCAGTTCCATCAGGCCTGGCTTGCCGCCACGCTGAGCGCCGGTGAAGGCGCCGGGGGCGTAGCCGAACAGCTCGCTTTCGGCGAGGTTCTCCGGGAGTGCCGCGCAGTTCAACGCCAGAAACGGCGCGCTGTGTCGGGTGCTGATGGCATGGCAGGCGCGGGCCACCAGCTCTTTGCCGGTGCCGGTTTCACCCTGGATCAGCAGCGGCGCATCGAGCGCCGCCACCCGTTGCGCGCGGGCCTTTAGGGTGCGGATCGCCGGGGACTCGCCGAGCAACGCATCGAAACCTTCGGCGTGATCGTGGTGCAACGCTGAGAGTTGCTCACCGATGCGATTGGGTTGATACAAGGTCAGCAGGGCCCCGGCATCGGTGATGGGCGTGGCGTCCAGCAGCAAGGTCTGGCCGTTGACGGTGATCTCGCGCAACGGCAGGCGGAAGCCGTTTTCCAGCAGCGTGTCGAGCAGCGCCGGATCGCTGAACAACTCGGCGACGCTTTCCCCGGCCGGTTCACGGCCGTACAAGGCGATCAGTGCCGGGTTGGCCAGCAACACGTTGCCCGCGCTATCGAGGGCCAGCACCGGGTCGGTCATCGCCGCCAGCAACGCGTCGAGTTGCAGGTGCCGACGTTGTCCGGGAAGAATGTCGACCACCGTCACCGCTTGCACGCCGCGCACATTGAACAGCGCATCGCTCAGTTCTTCGAGCACTTGCGGGCTAAGGGTCGGCGCATCGATGTAAACGTTCGGCGGCACCATTTCCACCGCATCCAGGTTGAGATTGCGCCCACCGAGCAAGGCCAGGACTTCCTGGGTGATGCCGACGCGGTCGATGAAGCTGACGTGGATACGCATGGGACGGTTCAGTGTTCTGGAGTGCGGAGGGTGGCAAGTATGCCTTGGAGCGGGGTGTCAGGTGAAATTCGTAATCAAATTGTAGGAGCAAAGCTTGCTCGCGATGAACGATAACGCGGTGTATCAGTTACACCACGGTGCCTGCATCGCGAGCAAGCTTTGCTCCCACAGGTTATGGGTTATTACAGGTGTTCAGGCTTCACCGGATCTCCGGATTTCACATCGAGCTGCTTGCGTACGTCTTCGAACATTTCGTCGTAGTACTTGTGCAACGAGCTGATGTTGGCAGTCTTGGGCATGCCGTATTTCTGTGCGATGCGCGTGGCGTGTCGAGCAAAGTCGAAGGCCTGGTCTTTGGCCAGGAAGAAGTCTTCCTTCAGGTCCTTGCCCTCGACCGAACCATGCACCGTGAAAAGCATGCCTATACCTTCCTTGGGGTCGGTGGCGATCGCATAGTCGATGCACAGGTTGTAGCTGAAGTCGTCCTTGTTCAGTGCATGGCGCTCGATGTGCAAGTGACCGGGCTCAAATATGGCCATGGACATCTCCTTCAAAGGCGTTGAAACGGGGCAGGTTCAAGTCCTGCCCGGTTGGTTTTACAGGTAAGTGATACCAGGTTCAGCCGTGCTGATTCGGGTGCCGGCCCTACCCTGGACGATCGCTTCGATGTCCGAGAGTGAACCGATCACCGCGACTTTGCCAGTGTTGCGGGCGAACTCGCAGGCAGCCTGGACCTTCGGCCCCATGGAGCCGGCGGCAAAATCGAGTTTTTCGATGTCGTCCGGGTGGGCCCGGGCGATGGCTTTCTGGGTCGGCTTGCCAAAGTCGATAAACGCGGCGTTGACGTCGGTGGCGATCACCAGCAAGTCACTTTCCAGTTGTTCGGCCAGCAGCGCCGAGCACAGGTCTTTGTCGATCACCGCTTCCACGCCCTTGAGCTTGCGGTGCTCGTCGTACATCGTCGGAATGCCGCCACCGCCTGCGCAGATCACGATGCTGCCTTTTTCCAGCAGCCACTTGACCGGGCGGATTTCGAAGATGCGCTTGGGTTTCGGGCTGGCCACCACGCGGCGGAATTTGTCGCCGTCCGGGGCAATGGCCCAGCCTTTTTCGGCGGCGAGTTTTTCTGCTTCGGCCTTGGAATAGACCGGGCCGATGGGCTTGCTCGGGTGTTGGAACGCCGGGTCATTGGGGTCGACTTCGACTTGGGTCAGCAGGGTCGCGAAGGGCACTTCGAAGTCCAGCAGATTGCCCAGTTCCTGTTCGATGATGTAGCCGATCATCCCATCGGTTTCAGCACCCAGCACGTCCAGCGGATAAGGGCTGACAGAGGTGTAGGCGGCCGCTTGCAACGACAGCAGACCGATTTGCGGGCCATTGCCGTGGGCGATCACCAGTTGATTGCCGGGATGGATCTTGGCGATCTGTTCCGTGGCAACCCGGATATTGCCGCGTTGATTGTCCGCGGTCATGGGCTCACCACGGCGGAGCAGGGCGTTACCGCCCAGTGCAATGACGATACGCATAATGCAATCCTTCTGAAATTCGGTGATCCCGTAGGAGCTGCTTTTGTGGCGAGCGAGCTTGCTCGCGCTCGAGCGCAGCGGTCGCAATCAGGCAGAATACGGCGCAACTGGTGCGACACGATTGAAGCCTTTACGACTGCTGCGCCCGAGCGCGGACCGGCCGGCGGGAGCAAGCTCCCTCGCCACAAAAACTGCTTCCACAAAAAGGAAGCGTCAGCCTGTTAGATATCCGCCAGCGCCGAGACCAGGATCGCCTTGATGGTGTGCATGCGGTTTTCCGCTTGCTCGAAGGCGATGTTGGCGGGCGATTCGAATACTTCTTCAGTTACCTCAACGCCGTTGGCCAGGTGCGGATAGCGCGCCGCAATGTCCTTGCCGACCTTGGTTTCGCTGTTGTGGAACGCCGGCAGGCAATGCATGAATTTCACCCGGGGATTGCCCGAGGCTTTCATCATTTTAGCGTTGACCTGGTACGGCAGCAGTTGTTCGATGCGCTCGTCCCACGCTTCGACCGGCTCACCCATCGACACCCAGATGTCGGTATGAATGAAGTCCACACCCTTGACCGCTTCGGCAGGGTCTTCGGTGATGGTAATGCGTGCGCCGCTTTCTTCTGCGAAGGCTTTGCACTGATCGATGAAGTCCTGATGGGGCCACAGCGCTTTCGGTGCGCCGATGCGTACGTCCATGCCGAGTTTGGCGCCGATCATCAGCAGCGAATTGCCCATGTTGTAGCGCGCATCACCAAGGTAGGCGTAGCTGATGTCATGCAGCGGCTTGTCGCTGTGCTCGCGCATGGTCAGGGTGTCGGCGATCATTTGCGTTGGATGGAACTCGGCGGTCAGGCCGTTGAACACCGGCACGCCAGCGAACGTGGCCAGCTCTTCGACGATTTCCTGTTCGAAGCCGCGGTACTCGATGGCATCGAACATCCGTCCGAGAACGCGGGCGGTGTCTTTCATGCTTTCCTTGTGGCCGATCTGCGACGACACCGGGTCGATGTAGGTGACGTGAGCTCCTTGGTCATGGGCCGCGACTTCGAAGGCGCAACGGGTGCGGGTCGAGGTTTTTTCAAAGATCAGCGCGATATTCTTACCTTTGAGGTGCGGCTGTTCGGTGCCGGTGTACTTGGCACGTTTCAGATCGCGGGACAGGTCCAGCAGGTAGTGCAACTCGCGATTGGTGTGGTGCATCAGCGAGAGCAGGCTGCGATTACGCATGTTGAAAGCCATGATGTGGATCTCCTTGGATTTCGGTTATCCCCAAGGCCGGCGCTTTATAAGCGCTGGCCCTGGTTTGAAGGTTAATAGTCGATCGGGTCGCGGATGATCGGGCAGGTCATGCAGTGGCCGCCGCCACGGCCACGGCCGAGTTCGCTGGCGCTGATGGTGATGACCTCGACCCCGGCCTTGCGCAGCAAGGTGTTGGTGTAGGTATTGCGGTCGTAGCCGATTACCACGCCAGGTTCCAAGGCCACCACGTTGTTGCCGTCGTCCCACTGTTCGCGTTCGGCGGCGAAGCTGTTGCCGCCGGTTTCGACGACGCGCAGGGCCTTGAGGTTGAGCGCGGCGGCCACGGTGTCGAGGAAGCTGGTTTCTTCGCGGCGGATATCGATACCGCCCGGTTTGCTTTCGTCAGGGCGCAGGGTGAAGGCCACAATCTGGCTGACCACTTCCGGGAAGATCGTCACCAGGTCGCGGTCGCAGAAGCTGAACACCGTGTCCAGGTGCATCGCCGCGCGGGATTTCGGCAGGCCGGCAACGATTACCCGCTCGACCGCTTTGTGCTTGAACAGGTTCAGCGCCAGTTGACCGATGGCCTGACGGGACGTGCGTTCGCCCATGCCGATCAACACCACGCCGTTACCGATGGGCATCACATCGCCGCCTTCCAGCGTGGCGTTGCCGTGCTCCTGATCCGGGTCGCCGTACCAGACCTGGAAGTCGGCGTTGGTGAACTCCGGATGGAATTTGTAGATGGCGCTGGCCAGCAGGGTTTCCTGACGGCGCGCCGGCCAGTGCATCGGGTTCAGCGTGACGCCGCCATAGATCCAGCAGGTGGTGTCGCGGGTGAATTGGGTGTTCGGCAGCGGCGGCAGAATGAAGCTGGAGTGGCCGAGGAAGTCGCGGAACATTTCGATGGTCTTGCCACCGAAGCTGTTGGGCAGGTCATCGGCCGACACGCCGCCAATCAGGAATTCGGCGATCTTGCGCGGCTCAAGGCTGCGCAACCAGGCGTCGACTTCGTGGACCAGGCCGACACCCACCGAGTTGGCGGTGATCTTGCGTTGCAGAATCCAGCCCAGCGCTTCTGGGTTGGCGACGATGTCGGTCAGCAGGTTGTGCATTTCCAGCACGTCGATATCGCGCTCGCGCATTTTGGTGACGAAGTCGAAATGGTCACGCTTGGCCTGGGCTACCCACAGCACATCGTCGAAAAGCAGTTCGTCGCAGTTGTTCGGGGTCAGCCGCTGGTGAGCCAGACCGGGGGAGCACACCATGACTTTGCGCAGTTTGCCGGCTTCGGAATGTACGCCGTACTTCACTTTTTCCGTGGTCATTTCAGATCCTCCAGATAACAAAACAGTCGAATGGTTCAGGTGCTACAGGGTCAGGAAGCCGTCGTAGAGTCCATAGGCCGCCACCAGGGCGCCAATGACTACCGCGGTGAAAATCAGCTTCTCGACGTTGGTGAAAACCGCTTTGCCCAACTCGCGCTTGGCCTTGGCGAACAGGATTGCGCCGGGGGCATAGAGCAGGGCGGACAGCAGCAGGTATTTGATGCCGCCTGCATACAGCAGCCAGATCGCATAGATCAGCGCGATGGCGCCGATGACCAGGTCTTTCTTGCGTTCGGCCAGGGCGTTTTCGTAGCTCTCGCCGCGCACCGCCAGCAGCAGGGCGTAGGCCGCCGACCACAGGTAAGGCACCAGAATCATCGAAGTGGCGAGGTAGATCAGCGACAGGTAAGTACTGGCCGAGAACAGGGTGATGACCAGGAAAATCTGCACCATCGCGTTGGTCAGCCACAAGGCATTGACCGGTACCTGTTTGGAGTTTTCCTTACGCAGGAACTCCGGCATGGTGTGGTCTTTGGCGGCGGCGAACATGATCTCCGCACACAGCAGCACCCACGACAGCAATGCACCGAGCAACGAGATGACCAGGCCGACACTGATCAGTACCGCGCCCCAGTGACCGACGACGTGCTCGAGTACGGCAGCCATCGACGGGTTTTGCAGTTTGGCCAACGCCGGTTGAGTCATGATGCCCAGTGACAGCACGTTCACCAGCATCAGGAACAACAGCACGGTGATGAAGCCAATGACGGTGGCTTTACCGACGTCCGAACGTTTTTCCGCCCGGGCCGAAAAGATGCTCGCGCCTTCGATGCCGATGAACACCCAGACGGTGACCAGCATCATGTTGCGCACCTGGTTCATTACGCTGCCCAGGTCCGGGTTTTTCAGGCCCCAGATGTCGGCGGTAAAGATGTCGAGTTTGAAGGCGAAGATCGCGATCAAGACGAACAGCACCAGTGGCACGACTTTGGCGACGGTGGTCACCAGGTTGATGAACGCCGCTTCCTTGATCCCGCGCAGCACCAGAAAGTGCACGGCCCACAACAGCAGCGAAGCGCCGATCACCGCCGCAGGCGTATTTCCCTCCCCAAATAGCGGGAAGAAGTAGCCGAGGGTACTGAACAGGAGTACGAAGTACCCCACGTTACCCAGCCAGGCGCTGATCCAGTAACCCCAGGCGGACGAGAAACCCATGTAGTCGCCGAAACCGGCCTTGGCGTAGGCGTAGACACCGCCATCGAGGTCAGGCTTGCGGTTGGCGAGGGTCTGGAAGACGAACGCCAGGGTCAACATGCCCACGGCGGTAATGACCCAACCAATCAGCACTGCGCCGACATCGGCACTGGCGGCCATGTTTTGCGGTAAAGAGAATATCCCGCCCCCAATCATGGAACCTACTACCAGGGCGACTAAGGCGCCGAGTCGTAGTTTTCCGGAAGATTCAGACATGCATGACTCCATTGCCGGAGAAGAGAGAGCCACACTCTAAATCCGCTCGCTGACAGGACAGCTGATCTGGATCAGTTGATGGCCACATTCCATTGTTAATGACTGATGTGTGAATACTTCCTGAATAGAGCGTGTGTGCCACAAGAAGCCTGTTCCAGAGGGCTTTCTATAAATTAACCGGGGATGGCTGCTAATCGCTGCGAGCCTTGAAGCTAGTTGTTTTTCCAGAATGCGAAAATTTTGCACATCTGTTTTCAGTACAGAATTTATGTATCTGGAATGCCCCACAAAACCGGCAAAGTGCCTTCATGGCATAGATGAGAGCATTCTGAATAAGCATTGTTTTTTGCCGTTATTTTATTAGCGTCATATCACGTTGCCTATTTAATGAATTGAACACTTGTTATGGTTTCAAAACATGACAAACAGTCGACTCGAGATGAGAGGTAAGGATGTCGCAACCGGCGCAAACGCTTCGACTCGGCGGGCTGTTGTGGTGAAGCTGTTGCTTGACTATCAGCCGCCTTATGACTGGCCGGCGATGCTCGGCTTTTTGTCGGCGCGGGCGATTGCCGGGATGGAGTCGGTGGTCGATGGTGTGTACTCGCGCAGCATCAGCCTGAACGGTGTGCACGGCACGTTTTCGATTACGCCAGCGGCTGATAATGCGCTGGAGGTAAGGCTGTGCTTCCCCGATGCGTCAGTCGTGCCCGAGATCATTACGCGGTTGCGGCGGATGTTCGATCTGGACGTGGACTTGCCGCTTATCCACCAGCAACTGGCGGTTGATCCGTTGATGGCAAGGTTGATTGCCGAGCGTCCTGGTTTACGTGTGCCGGGGACCTGGGATGGTCTGGAGCTGGCGATACGTGCAGTGCTGGGCCAGCAGATCACGGTCGGCGCCGCGATCAAGCTGGCGGGTAAGTTGGTGGCGCAGTATGGCGAACCGTTGTCTGCGCCGCTGTCAGGATTGACTCATGTGTTTCCGCAAGCGGCGGTGTTGGCGACAGCGGATCTGGCAACGTTGGGAATGCCGAAAAGCCGTGGGCGGACGCTGTCTGGCGTGGCGCAGGCATTGCTTGACGATCCCTTGTTGTTTGAACCGGGTCGGGACGACGGTATTGCGCGATTGCTGGCATTGTGGGGGATTGGCGACTGGACGGCGCAGTACATCGCGTTGCGACAGATGCGCGAGATGGATGCGTTTCCGTCAGGCGATGTGGGATTGATCAACGCGCTGGCGGCGCTGGAAGGCGGGCCGGTGACGCCGCGCGAGTTGTTGGCCCGTGCCGAGGCTTGGCGACCATGTCGGGCGTATGCGGCGCAGCTGCTGTGGACGTCGTTGGTTCGCATCGATTGATCGTTCCCACGTTCCGGTGGGAACGATCATGGGGGCTCACCATCGCGCCCGATGTGACCCCAATTCCCCGGCCGGAATGGCCCACTGCAACGGCGTGCCGGTTATTTTCAGCGGTACATGCAACCGATGCGCCGGGCCCCAGGGTGTCTGTTCGATCACCATTCCCTGATCGTTGTCATCTTCAGGCCGCAAGGCCTCATCCGTTCCCGGACCCTGTTCAACCAGCAACTTTGCCGTGCGCGCCAGAGACAATCGTGCCGAGCCACTGCGTCCGCTATTTAATTGCTCGGCCAACAACTTGATCGCACTGGCCGCCATCAGGTAACCGGTGGCGTGGTCCAGCGCCTGAACCGGCAAGGGTGTCGGTTTGTCCGCCTGCTTCCACCCCATCCCGGCCTCGGCGATGCCGCTGCTCATTTGCACCAGGCTGTCGAAACCACGACGGTTTTGCCAAGGGCCGCTCCAGCCGTACGCATTGAGGCAAACGTCGATCAGGCCGGGGGCGAGTTCCTGCCGTTCGGCGGTGCCGTAGCCGAGGTGTTCGAGGGCATTGGCGCGGTAACCGTGGAGCAGGATGTCGGCGTCCTTGAGCAAGCTTTCGAATACCCCGCGATCGACGCTGTTGTGCAGGTCGAGGCGGGCGCAGCGTTTACCCAGGGTGACTTCCGGAATCACACCCGGTTCGTTCCACTGCGGTGGATCAATGCGCAGCACATCGGCACCCAGTCCCGCAAGGAAGCGGCTGGCAACGGGCCCGGCGAGGACGCGGGTCAGGTCCAGCACCTTGATGCCCGCCAGCGGTTGTGCGACCGAACCTTGCCAGGCTTTCGAGCGTTCGCTGTTGCCGGCGGAAAAATCAATCAGTGGCTCGGCGTTGACCGCCAACCCTTGAGGGTGTGACTGCCATTGTGGCCATGAGCGCATTTCAGCGGCGCAACCACCAGCCTCGACTATCGCGTGTTCCAGATCTCTTTTGCTCCATTGAGCGACCTTGGCGGCCATCGCGCTACGATCAAAGCAGTGTCCCAGCACCTGCTCGGCGGCGCTGCGGTGATGGGGGGCATTGGTGTGCAGGCGAATCCAGCCGTCCTGGGTCGCGTAGTCCCCTGCGATGGAGTCCCACAGCGGTGGCACGTTCCAGCCGATCGGGCGGATCGATGTGGCAAACCAGAAGGAGGCGAGACGACGGTCGACTTCAAGGGCCGGTAACCGACCGGTCTGTTGCCGGAGCAATTCGCAGGCGGCCTGGCCGGCAGCCGCGATGCTGGCGCTGGCGAGGTCCGTCACGGCAAACACCGAGGGCAGGGCGCCTTTGGAGGTAAAGGTGATCGCAGTAGCGGGCAAGCCGAGCGCGGCTTGAATGGACGTCAGGAAATCAGTCATCGAAGGCCCTCCGGAAGAGAGCACCGATAATAGAACAAAAGATCACAATCTGTAGGCGCCCCCCCGCTCCTACAGAAAGCAAGGCCAGTTGAGCCTGGAAGATTGAATCAGGCCAATTCAGGGGTTGTGGCGTAAGCCTGTTCCAGCAGCACGGTGAAGCGGTTGAAGGCGTCGATGGCGCCTTTCTCGACTGCGGCTTCTTCTTCGGCACTGAACTCAAGACCGTCGAGGGTTTTGACGAAGCGTTTCCAGCCTTCGGCGCGGCCACCGGCAGGTTCTCCCAGGTGACGGGCACCAAAGGTTTCGCTCAAACCCAGGCTAACGGCACGCTTGATCAGGAACGCGGCACCGAGTTTCGACCCTTCGGAGACGAAGATCCAGCCCAGGGCTTCGGCCTTGCCCGGGTTTTTCACGGCACCGGCCACCGGGGCCGGGACGTCGGTTTCCAGGTCAGCCAGGTCAGCCTTGGCGGCGTCGGCACGGCAACGCTGCGGCAGGTCCGGGACGATGGCGATCAGCTCGGCATCGTTGTACAGCGACACCAGTTCTGACTGGAACAGGTACTGGGCAACCACGAAGCGGGCGAAGTTGGCTTGGGATTCGAACGGTGCATGGGCTTTCACCAGCGCGTCGAGCTTGCTGTGTGGCTCATTAGTGATCTGGTTCAGGCGTTGCGAGCGCAGGCTCGGGCGTTCAGAGGTATGGGCAGCGGTCATGAAGAGGTCCTTGAGAATGAAAGGCGCGTTGTAACTGGACGAACCAGACGACGCGGCAGCGTAAAAAATCCTCACTGCGCTTTCGTCCAAAAGCGCAGCAAGGCTCCATCAGTCAGATGTCCCAGATCAGGTTGATCGCGAAGTTGCGGCCCGGCTCGGTCAGGCGATCAAGGTTGGCCGGGCTGATCACGGCGGCTTCACCGACGCTGTCGTAACCGCGCACGTTGTCCCACTGCCAGTATTTCTTGTCGGCCAGGTTGTACACGCCAGCGCTGACGGTGACGTCGTCGGTCACTTTGTAGAAACCGCTCAGGTCGACCACGCCATAGCCCGGCGTCTTGAACTGGCTGCTGACGCCATCCGGCGACTTGAAGCTGCTGCTGTCGACGAGGTTTTTCTTCTGCACCAGGGTCCAACTGAGCAAGGCACCGTAGTTGTCCTGGTCGTAACCCAGGCCGAACACGCCGGTCAGCGGGTTGACCGCGTTGAGCGGTTCGCCGGTGTCGTTGTTGCGACCATGGGCATAAGCCACCGAACCCCGGGTGTAGAGGCCTTGCGGTGCGCCGAAGGTGTCGAGGTTCAGACGGCCTTTGAGCTCAACGCCCTTGATGGTTGCGCGTTTGATGTTGTTGCTCTGGAACGTCAGCTCGTTGTAGCCCGGGGTGACGGCGTCTTCGTTGATGAAGTCGCGGTACTTGTTATAGAACACCGCCACATCGAAGTGACCGGACTCGAAGTTGCCACGCAGGCCGGTCTCGTAGCTCTGGCTTTTTTCCGGCCCCAGATTCGGGTTCGGCTCCACGCGGTAGCCGGTGGTGGTGTTTTCGAAACGGCCATACAGCGCCTTGGCGGTCGGGGTGCGGAAACCTTCGGCGTACTGACCGTACCAAGTGTAGTTGTCGGTCAGGGCGTAGGTCAGGCCGAACTTGGGCGATACGCGATGCCAGGTTTTGTTCTCGTCGCTAACTGAGCCTTTGCCGTCGGCGGCCACGGTGTTGAGGAATTCCTGGGTGATATGCGGCTTGAGCCGGGTGTAGTCGTAGCGCAGGCCCGGCAGGAAGGTCCATTTGTTCCAGCGGATCTGATCCTGGGCGAACAGGCTGTAGGTGTTGATGGTCGGGTCCGGGAAGTCGCTGGACTTCTTTAGCACATCGCTAGGACTGGTCGCGCCGATCGCTGTGCAACCACGGCCAACGGCCAGGCAGGTTCCGCTGCCGCTGCGCGAACCGCTGACTTTCTCTTGCTTGATGGTGGTGCCGTACGTCAGCAAATGGTCGGTTTCACCGATGTTGAAGGCCTTATCGAGCTGTGCGTCGAATACCCACTGCTTTTCTTCATAGAGGGTTTCGCGGCTGCGCATCACATTGCGGCTGAACGGGAAGTAGTTTTCCAGGGTGCTCTGATCGGTCTTGGCGATCTGGTAGTTCAGGCTCCACTTGAGGTGATCGACCAGCAAGGAGTCGAGGGCGAAGCTGTTTTCCAGGCCGAAGCGTTCGCGGGTGATGGTGTCGTTGCCGGTGCGCGAGCGGTACATGCCCATTGGCTGGCCATTGTTGAACGGGCCACCGACGGCGCTTCGCTGGTCGGTGTCGCGGTCGTCCTTGTACTTCTCGTAGGTCAGGCCCAGGCGCGCGTCATCGGCATAATTCCAGCCGGCTTTGGCCAGCACGTTGGTGGTGCGGACGTCTTCCGGGTTGGCGGCGGTGCGATTGAGACCCGTGCCGTTGTTGCTGCCGAAGGATTCGGTTTCGTGACCGTCACGCTGACTGAAGTGCAGCAAGCCGTCGAACTGCTCGGCGCGCCCGGCGACGCTGGCGGATTTGAGCCAGCTGTCGTCGGCAGAGTTGTAGCCGGTTTTCAGGCGGGCGCCGACGTCTTTGCCGGGCTTGATGATGTCGTTCGGGTCGAGGGTGAAGTAGCTGACCGCGCCGCCGATGGCGTTGCTGCCGTAGAGCACCGACGCCGGGCCGCGGAGGATTTCCACGCGTTTGATGATTTCCGGGTCGACGTAGTTGCGCTGGGTCTTGGCGTACGGACCGTTGAAGAAACCGTTGGGCACTTCGACGCCATCGACCTGGGTCAGGACCCGGTCACCGTCGATACCGCGAATATTGTAGCCGCTGATGCCGCCACGGGTGCCGGTGCCGCCGACCGAAACACCCGGTTCGTAGCGCACCAGTTCCTTGATGGTGTTGACGTTGTCGTGGTCCAGCTCTTCGCGAGTGTGCACGGTGACGGTGCTCGGTACGCTGTCGACACTCTGCTCCTGACGGGTGGCGCTGATGGTCATTTGTTGCAGGGCGAGGGTGCCGTCGACATTGCGTTTTTCCAGCACGATGTTGTGATTGCCCAACTTGCGATAGCGGAGGTTGGTCCCCACCAACAGGCGATCGAGGGCTTTGTCCGGGGGCAGCGAGCCGTGTACGCCCGGCGAGGCGACGCCTTCAGCCAGTTCGGCCGGCAAGCCGACCTGCCAACCGGTTACGGCGGTAAAGGCATTGAGTGCCGACACCAATGGCTGCTGGGCAATCGCGAACGAGTAGTCGCCCATGTTACGGCTCGGTTGTTCGACGGTGGCGGCCGAGACCTGTGCCGTGCCGGCCAACAGAATGGCGGCAGTCAGCAGGGACAGCACGCAGGAAGGTGAAGAGGACCGGCGGGTAAGGCGAGAGGACATCGATAGCGCTCCGTGTCGCACGAATCTTATAGGTGCAGACTCACATCAGAGATGCGAATCAATTGCATTGGCTATAACGAGACGAACGATGAAGCGCTATCGAGTAAAAATAATTCTCATTTAGTTCAGGATCACCAGTGCCGGAAATTCCTCGAGCCTGGCCGAGGTGATGTGGGCCAGCGAGCGCACCACGTCCAGCGGTTGGTCGAGACGGTAATTACCGGTCACCGCGACGTTGGCCAACTGTTCATTGGTGTTGATGATCCAGCCTGGGTAGTAGCGGCGCAGCTCGGCCAGCACTTGGCTCAATGGGCAGTTTTCAAACACCAGTCGGCCCTGGACCCAGGCCAGATCGGTCGCCGGGTCGAGTCTGGCCGGTTGATCGAAGCCATTAGGGCCGATACGAATGCTTTCGCCCGCGCTCAGGCGCACGCGGGCGTTGCTGTGGGTGGTGCGCAAGTCGACGTCGCCGCGTTGCACGCGAACCTGCGCAATGCCGTCCAGGTAACGCACGGCGAACGTGGTGTCGCGCACGCTGGCCGTGACCGGGCCGGCGTCGATTTCCAGTGGCAGGCCGCGATTGGCCGCCACCTCGAAATAGGCCTCGCCCTGATACAGGCGGGCAATGCGCTGCTGGTCGTTGATGGTGCTGGAGAACGCCGAATTGGTATTGAGCAGGACTTTTGAACCGTCCTCCAGTTGCAGGCGCTGACGCTCGCCGACCACAGTCAGATGATCCGCCTGAATCCGCATTGGCAGGTTGCTGAAGCTGAACAGCCCGAGGATCAACACTGCCGCCATGGCCAGCGGTTTCCAGTGCGGGCGCAGGCGCTCAAGTTTTGAGACCTTGCGTTTGGTCGTGCTCAAACCCAGCGCGGCTTGCGCGACCTGCGGCCCGTCCCAGATCGCCTGGGCCTTGGCGAATGCTTCGGCGTTGCGCGGGTCGGCGGCAAGCCAGTCGTGGAATTCGCGGCTTTGTTGCTCGCTCGGACTGTCCAGCACGATCAGCCAGTCCAGCGCCTGGTCCATGGCGCTGGTGCTGGCTGAGTCCCGCGCCGGGAGTGGCGGGTGGGAAGGTGGGCTGTCCGTCACGGGTGTTCCTCGGCTGCGTCTGCGCGCGGCTGGTTTTTGATAAGGGGAGTGCAAACGACGGCTAAGGGTAGCAAAGCCTGAGTCATGACGTCGTTGTGCAAAATAATGGCTGGCAGACTCAGTGCTCGTTGAGGCGATCAGCGACACCGACGCAGATCGCCATGATCAGCTTCAGGTCTTTTTGCACGGTGCTCAAGGACACGCTGAGCTGTTCGGCGATCTCCAGATAGCTGTGCCCATGCAGGCGGCTGAGGATGAAGATCTGCTGTTGGCGCGGGGTGAGTTGGCTGAGGCTGATGTTCAAGCGTTCGAGCAACTGTTCGGCATGGGCGGCGTCTTCGGCACTGCTGAGCGGCGCGGCGATGTTTTGCACGACATCCAGCGGAACGTCTTCGAGCATCGTTCGGGACTGAATGCGCCGTGCGCGCAAATGGTCCAGCGCCAGGTTGCGGGCAGTTTGAAACACGAAAGGTTCGAGGTGATCGATGGCCCGCTCACTTAACGCGCGGGTCACTCGCAGGTAAGTTTCCTGCAAGAGGTCCTCGGCAGTGCTGTGGTTGTTGACCATCCGCTCCAGGGTCCGCAGCAGCGAGACTCGCTGCGCGAGGAAGACATGGTTGAAGCGCGATTGACTCACAGTAGGACCTGATCCATTTCAAGCGAATGATAATGCTTATCATCTGCTTGAAAGGTCAAGCGCTACCGGTGAGAATTATTTGCGGCCTTGCAGGTACGCCGGGTAATCGGGGATCCGGTACGCGTGCGGCTGATCCATCAGCGGGCTGCTGAGCAGGTAGTCGGCGCTGCATTCATTGCAGGCCACTGGAATGTTCCAGACTGCGGCGACCCGCAGCAATGCCTTGATGTCCGGATCGTGAGGTTGCGGCTCGAACGGGTCCCAGAAGAACACCAGCATGTCGACCCGCTGCTCGGCGATTCGCGCACCCAGTTGTTGGTCGCCACCCAGCGGGCCGCTGATCATGCTTTCAACGGGCAGGTCCAGGCGCTTGCTCAACAGCATCCCGGTGGTGCCGGTGGCCACAAGCTCGTGTTGGGCGAGCTTGTCCTTCTGCCGCTCGGCCCAGTCCAGCAAGAACACTTTGCAGTGGTCATGGGCAACCAGGGCGATGCGTTTGCGCGCCGCCATGGTTTTTTGGGTAAAGCTGATACCGATCATCGGCTGCTCCACGGACAATCGGCCTTATTCGGCGTTGCACAGGGCGAGGCAGTTATCGAGCATGCGGTTGGAGAAACCCCATTCGTTGTCGTACCAGGCCAGCACCTTGAGCAGCTTGCCGCTGGACTTGGTGTGGTTGGCATCGAAAATCGACGACAGCGGATTATGGTTGAAGTCGCTGGAAACCAGCGGCAGGGTGTTGTAACCAAGGATCTTCGAGTGCTGGCTGGCTTCTTTGAGCAATGCGTTGACCTCGCCAGCGCTGGCTTCGCGCTTGAGCTGCACGGTCAGGTCCACCAGCGACACGTTGATCACCGGCACGCGCACCGACATGCCGGTCAGTTTGCCAGCCAGTTCCGGCAGCACCAGGCCCACCGCTTCGGCGGCGCCGGTCTTGCTCGGGATCATGTTCTGGGTGGCCGAACGCGCACGGTACGGGTCGACGTGGTAGACATCGGTAAGATGCTGGTCATTGGTGTAGGCGTGGATGGTGGTCATCAGACCGCTCTCGATGCCCAGCTCGCGGTGCAACACCTGAGCCACCGGGGCCAGGCAGTTGGTGGTGCACGACGCATTGGAAATGATCTGGTGCGATTGGCGCAGGATGTCGTGGTTGACCCCGTACACCACGGTGGCGTCGGCGCCTTTGGCCGGGGCCGAGATAATCACTTTGCGCGCGCCGGCGCTAATATGGGCGGCGGCTTTGGCACGGTCGGTGAACAGGCCGGTGCATTCGAACACGACGTCGACCTTTTCAGCAGCCCACGGCAATTCGGCCGGGTTGCGAATGGCGCTGACCGAAATCCGGTCGCCGTTGACGGTCAGGCTTTCCTGATCGTGCTGCACATCGGCATCGAAGGTGCCGTGCACGGTGTCGTACTTGAGCAGGTGGGCGTTCATCGAGCTATCGCCCAAATCGTTGATGGCGACGATCTGTAAATCCTGACGGTAGCCTTGGGTATACAGTGCGCGAAGGACATTGCGGCCAATGCGGCCAAAACCATTGATTGCAATTCGTAGAGTCATATGAAAAGCGCCTTCGTCATATTTGTTGTTGGAATTACAAGATTATTCGCAAAAAAATAGAAAACAAGCCTTTTTAGTGGCAATATTTTGTTTTATCTACAACGAGTGACCTGAATCAACTGGTCCGAGTGGTCAAGAAAACCGTCAGCGCGTCACGCGTCGATGCCTCTTGATCAGCATAGACACGAACAGGTCGCCACATCCGTTAGCCTGGAGTTCTACACATGCATCCCCGCGTACTTGAGGTCACTGAACGGCTTGTCACCCGTAGCCGCGCTACCCGTGAGGCCTACCTTGCACTGATTCGCGGCGCCGCCAGCGATGGCCCGATGCGCGGCAAGCTGCAATGCGCCAACTTCGCCCACGGCGTGGCCGGATGTGGCACCGAAGACAAGCAAAGCCTGCGGATGATGAACGCCGCCAACGTGGCGATTGTTTCGTCATATAACGACATGCTCTCGGCGCATCAGCCGTACGAGCACTACCCGGAACAAATCAAACACGCATTGCGCGAGATCGGTTCGGTCGGCCAGTTCGCCGGCGGCGTACCGGCCATGTGTGACGGCGTGACCCAGGGCGAGCCGGGCATGGAACTGGGCATTGCCAGTCGTGAAGTGATCGCGATGTCGACCGCTGTCGCGCTGTCGCACAACATGTTCGACGCGGCAATGATGCTCGGCATCTGCGACAAGATCGTGCCGGGCCTGATGATGGGCGCGCTGCGTTTCGGTCATCTGCCGACGATTTTCGTTCCGGGTGGGCCGATGGTGTCGGGCATTTCCAACAAGGAAAAAGCCGACGTGCGCCAGCGCTACGCTGAAGGCAAGGCCAGCCGCGAAGAGCTGCTGGAGTCGGAAATGAAGTCCTACCACAGCCCTGGCACCTGTACCTTCTACGGCACCGCCAACACCAACCAGTTGCTGATGGAAGTCATGGGCCTGCACTTGCCGGGCGCGTCCTTCGTCAACCCGAACACCCCGTTGCGTGATGCCCTGACCCGTGAAGCTGCGCACCAGATCACCCGCCTGACCAAGCAAAGCGGCAACTTCATGCCGATCGGCGAAATTGTCGACGAGCGTTCGCTGGTCAACTCGATTGTTGCGCTGCACGCTACGGGCGGCTCGACCAACCACACCCTGCACATGCCGGCCATCGCCATGGCGGCCGGTATTCAACTGACCTGGCAGGACATGGCCGACCTCTCCGAGGTGGTGCCGACCCTGAGCCACGTCTACCCGAACGGCAAGGCCGACATCAACCACTTCCAGGCCGCGGGCGGCATGTCGTTCCTGATCCGCGAACTGCTGGAAGCCGGCCTGCTTCACGAAGACGTCAACACCGTGGCCGGCCATGGCTTGAGCCGCTACACCCAGGAACCGTTCCTGGAAAACGGTGAGCTGGTCTGGCGCGAAGGTCCGATCGAAAGCCTCGATGAAAACATCCTGCGTCCGGTCGCCCGTGCGTTCTCGCCAGAAGGCGGCCTGCGGGTGATGGAAGGCAACCTCGGTCGCGGGGTGATGAAAGTCTCGGCCGTGGCACCGGAACATCAAGTGGTCGAAGCACCGGCGATGGTCTTCCAGGATCAGCAGGACCTGGCCGATGCGTTCAAGGCCGGCCTGTTGGAGAAGGACTTTGTCGCGGTGATGCGCTTCCAGGGCCCGCGCTCCAACGGCATGCCGGAACTGCACAAGATGACGCCGTTCCTTGGCGTGTTGCAGGACCGCGGCTTCAAGGTTGCGCTGGTGACTGACGGGCGGATGTCCGGCGCGTCGGGGAAAATCCCGGCGGCGATTCACGTCAGCCCGGAAGCCTTTGTCGGTGGTGCTTTGGCTCGCGTGCAAGAGGGCGATATCATCCGCGTCGATGGCGTCAAAGGCACCTTGCAGCTGTTGGTGGACGCCGATGAATTTGCCGCTCGCACACCGGCCAAAGGCCTGCTGGACAACGGCATTGGTTGCGGTCGCGAGTTGTTTGGCTTCATGCGCATGGCCTTCAGCTCGGCAGAGCAGGGCGCCAGCGCCTTTACCTCTGCCCTGGAGACCCTTAAGTGAAACTAGCGCTGGTCGGTGACATTGGTGGAACCAATGCGCGTTTTGCGTTGTGGAAAGACCAGCAACTGGAGTCGATCCAGGTGCTGGCGACGGCCGACTATGCCTGCCCGGAAGACGCCATCGGCGTCTACCTGAGCGGCCTCGGCCTGGCGCCCGGTTCGATAGGCGCGGTGTGCTTGTCGGTAGCCGGCCCGGTCAGCGGTGACGAGTTTCGTTTTACCAACAACCACTGGCGGCTGAGCCGCAAGGCCTTTTGCCAGACCTTGCAGGTCGACCGGCTATTGCTGGTCAACGATTTTTCGGCCATGGCGCTGGGCATGACGCGCCTGCAACCAGGCGAGTTCCGGGTGGTCTGCGAAGGCACGCCGGAGCCGTTGCGCCCGGCCGTGGTGATCGGTCCCGGTACTGGCCTTGGGGTCGGCACCTTGCTGGATCTTGGTGAAGGCCGTTGGGCCGCATTGCCAGGGGAGGGTGGACATGTCGACCTGCCACTGAGCAGTCCGCGAGAAACCCAACTGTGGCAGCACATCTACAACGAGATCGGTCACGTCAGTGCCGAAACAGCGCTGAGCGGCGGCGGTTTGCCGCGCGTCTACCGGGCGATCTGTGCTGTCGACGGGCATGAACCTGTGCTCGATACTCCGGAAGCCATCACTGCCGCCGGCCTTGCAGGCGACCCGATTGCCGTGGAAGTGCTTGAGCAGTTCTGCTGCTGGCTCGGTCGGGTGGCCGGCAACAACGTGCTGACCGTCGGTGGGCGTGGCGGTGTCTACATCGTCGGCGGGGTGATTCCACGGTTTGCCGATTTCTTTCTCAAGAGCGGTTTTGCCCGCTGCTTCGCTGACAAGGGCTGCATGAGTGAGTACTTCAAGGGCATTCCGGTCTGGCTGGTGACCGCACCGTATTCCGGTTTGACCGGCGCGGGAGTGGCACTGGAACAGGCTTGATACCTGTGGCGAGGGGGCTTGCCCCCGTTCGGCTGCGAAGCAGTCGCAAAACCTGACACCGCGGTTCTCGGATAATCCGCGTTCGCCGGGTTCAGGAGCGCTTCGCACTCCAGCGGGAGCAAGCTCCCTCGCCACAAAAGCTCGTTCGCGATGCATTTTTGATCAGGCATAATCCGCCCCAACACTAACAACAAGGATGCCGCCCCGTGAGCTCAGTCAACAAGTCGATTTTGTTGGTCGATGACGATCAAGAGATACGCGAGTTGCTGGACACCTACCTCAGCCGCGCAGGGTTTCAGGTGCGGACCACGCCCGACGGCGCCGGCTTTCGCCAGGCGCTGAACGAGGCGCCGAGTGATCTGGTGATCCTTGATGTGATGTTGCCAGACGAAGACGGCTTCAGCCTGTGCCGCTGGATTCGCCAGCACCCGCGCCAGGCCCAGGTGCCGATCATCATGCTCACCGCCAGTTCCGACGAGGCCGACCGGGTCATTGGCCTGGAACTCGGCGCCGACGATTACCTTGGCAAACCCTTCAGCCCCCGTGAATTGCAGGCGCGAATCAAAGCCTTGCTACGACGTGCCCAGTTCGGTCAGGAGCGCTCTGGCGGAGAGGTGTTGGCCTTCGATGAATGGCGGCTGGACATGGTCAGCCACCGGCTGTTCCACACCGATGGCGAAGAGGTGATTCTCTCCGGCGCCGATTTCGCGCTGCTGAAACTCTTCCTCGATCACCCGCAGGAAATCCTCGACCGCGACACCATCGGCAATGCCACCCGTGGCCGCGACCTGATGCCGCTCGATCGCATCGTTGACATGGCCGTCAGCCGTTTGCGCCAGCGTTTGCGTGATACCGAAAAACCTCCTCGCCTGATCCGCACCGTGCGCGGCAGCGGTTATCAACTGGCCGCCAATGTAGTCGCCAGCAATGGCCACTGAGTTCTTCACTCGCCTGATACGGCGGGTGCCGGTGCCGCGTTCGCTGCTTGGGCGGATGTTGCTGCTGACCCTGCTGGCGGTGCTGTTTGCACAGACGCTGTCGAGCGTGATCTGGGTTTCGCAATTGCGTGCCACGCAGCTGGAAGGACTGGTCACCGCGGCCCGCAGCCTGGCCCATTCGATGACCGCCAGCGTCAGTTACTTTCGTTCCTTGCCGGTGGCGTACCGGCCGCTGGTTCTCGACCAGTTGCGCAGCATGGGCGGTACTCGTTTCGTGGTGACGCTCAACGACAAACCGCTGGAAATGCAGCTGTTGCCGCCGACCCCGCGCAAAGAAGCGGTGCTGGCGGCAGTGGATGACGTGTTGCGCGAATCGCTGGGCGCGGACACCAATATCTCGGTGCAATTCGTCAGCCCGGACGATCTGCGGATCTTCAATGGCGGTTTGAAACTCGATGAATTGCCGCGTTCCTGGGCGCATTACGCGCTGACCCTGGAGCCAGTCAATCCACCAGTGCTGGTTACCCAAATCAAACTGGCCCAAGGCGAATGGCTGTACATCGCTTCGCTGTTGCCCGAGCCCTATACCAGTCTGGAAGAGCAGGGCCTGCCGTCGCAGCAGGTCTGGTTTATCGTGCTCACCAGCGGTTTTCTGTTGTTGTTTATTGGCCTGTTGGTGCACTGGCAGAGCCGGCCGCTCAAGCGTCTGGCACGGGCGGCGCGGGACATGTCGCTGGGCGCCGAAGTGGAGCCGGTGGCCGAGGGCGGCGGCAGTGAAGTGGTCGAAGTCGGCCGGGCATTTAACGCCATGCGCGAGCGCATCAGCCGCTACCTGACGGAGCGCAGCCAGTTGTTCAGTGCGATTTCCCATGACTTGCGCACCCCCATCACACGTCTGCGCCTGCGGGTCGAGTTGCTGGAAGACGAGCGGCTGCAAGCCAAGTTCGGGCGTGATCTGGATGAGCTGGAGCTGCTGGTCAAAGGCGCACTGCAATGCGTCAAGGACACCGACATTCACGAAAACATCGAGCCGGTGGACCTCAATCATGTACTCGATTGCCTGGTCGAGCCTTACCTGGCGCCCAACGGCAATGGTCGCGTAACCCAGCAAGGCCGGGCGCTGGCGCCGTATCCCGGCAAGCCGCTGGCGCTCAAGCGCTGCATTGGGAACCTGATCGACAACGCCCTCAAGTACGGGCAGAACGCCCATCTGCACATCGATGATGATGACAGCGCGTTTATCTTGCACGTCGACGACGAAGGCCCGGGCGTGCCTGAGCAGCGACTGGAGCAAGTGTTCGAGCCGCATTTTCGTCTGGCCGGACAGCAGCAGGGTTACGGGTTGGGGCTGGGCATTGCGCGCAATATCGCCCATAGCCATGGTGGAGAAGTCAGCCTGCAGAATTTGCGCGAGGGCGGACTGCGGGTAACGTTGCAGCTACCCAGAGATTGATGATCGTTCCCACTCTGCGTGGGAACGATCAATGTCACAAGTCAGTGACATACCCGGCCCCCTTCGTTACCTGCTCGCCACCGCCCGTTGTTTAGACTCTTCCCAGTCATAACAAAAAAAAAGGCACCCCATGAACACTGCCCCTCCTGCTTTCAGCAGTTGGCTGAACGCACCTGCCCATCAGCAATGGCTGGCCGACGAAGGCTTGCGCCTGCTGGCTTTCGCCAAGGCATCGAAGCTGCCCGAAGGCTTCGGTAACCTGGACGAACACGGCCAATTACCGGCCGACGCCCAGGCCCACACCATGAACACCGCCCGCATGACCCACAGCTTCGCCATGGCCCACATCCAAGGCTTGCCGGGGTTTGCCGAGCTGGTGGATCACGGCATCAATGCCCTCAATGGCCTGCTGCGTGACGCCGAGTTCGGTGGCTGGTTTGCGGCGCCCGATCACCGTGATGGCGATACCGGCAAGGCCGCTTATCTGCATGCTTTCGTGGCACTCGCGGCGAGTTCTGCGGTGATTGCCCAAAGGCCCGGTGCAGAGGCGTTGCTCAACGATGCCATCGCGATTATCGAGCAGCATTTCTGGAGCGAAGAGGAGGGCGCGATGCGCGAATCCTTTAATCGCGACTGGAGCGAAGAGGAACCCTATCGCGGTGCCAACAGCAACATGCACGCCACCGAAGCCTTTCTCGCGCTGGCCGATGTCACGCAGGACAGCCGTTGGCTGAACCGCGCCCTGCGGATTGTCGAACGGGTGATTCACCGGCACGCAGCGTCCAACGACCATTTGGTGGTCGAGCATTTTGATCGCGATTGGCAACCGTTGCGCGACTACAACCAGGCCAATCCGGCTGACCACTTCCGACCGTACGGCACCACGCCGGGCCATGGTTTCGAATGGTCACGACTGCTGTTGCACCTGGAGGCTGCACGCGGGCAGGCCGGGATGTTAACCCCCGGTTGGCTGCTGAGCGACGCGCAACAACTCTTCGCCAACAACTGCCTTCACGGATGGGACGTCGATGGCGCGCCAGGCATTGTCTACACCCTCGACTGGGACAATCGCCCGGTCGTGCGCCAGCGTTTGCACTGGGTTCATTGCGAAGCCAGTGCCGCTGCCAGTGTCTTGCTCAAACGCACCGGTGAGGCGCAATACGAAACCTGGTACCGGCGTTTCTGGGAGTTCAGTGACCGCTGTCTGATCGACCGGATTCACGGCAGCTGGCACCACGAGCTCGACCCGCAAAATCGTCCGAGCACCGAGATCTGGGGTGGCAAACCAGATCTTTATCACGCCTGGCAAGCGGTGTTGATTCCACGCTTGCCACTGGCGCCGAGCATGGCCAGTGCATTGGCTCAAGGCTCTGTCTCGGTACTTATGTAACCATGCGGTGACATTTTGCCGTCGCTTCGTTACCTGCCAAGCGATCTACGCTGTTTAAACTCATTTGCAGCGCAAGCACCAGACTTGCATGCATAACAACAAGAAAGGTACTGCTAGATGAATGCGATTTCTCGCCTCGCCACTGTCGTTTCTCTTGCCACGCTGTTTCCCCTGACTGCATTTCCTCTCAGCGCCCTTGCCGCCGATTCCAAAGGTTCCGTGGAAGTCGTGCACTGGTGGACTTCGGGTGGTGAAAAAGCAGCGGTCGATGTCCTCAAGGCTCAAGTCGAAAAAGACGGCTTCACCTGGAAGGACGGTGCAGTCGCCGGCGGTGGTGGCGCTACGGCCATGACCGTACTCAAAAGCCGCGCCGTAGCGGGTAATCCGCCAGGCGTTGCGCAAATCAAAGGTCCGGATATCCAGGAGTGGGGCAGCACTGGCCTGCTCAGCACCGATGCGCTGAAAGGCGTTTCCAAAGCTGAAAACTGGGATGGCCTGCTCTCGAAGAAAGTCTCCGATACCGTCAAATACGAAGGCGATTACGTCGCCGTTCCGGTGAACATTCACCGCGTCAACTGGCTGTGGATCAACCCGGCGGTCTTCAAGAAAGCCGGTATCGACAAAGCCCCGACCACCCTCGAAGAGTTCTATGCCGCTGGCGACAAACTGAAAGCTGCGGGCTTCATTGCCCTGGCCCACGGTGGTCAGCCTTGGCAGGACAGCACCGTGTTTGAAGACGTGGTGCTCTCGGTCATGGGCCCTGAGGGCTACAAGAAAGCCCTGGTCGATCTGGACCAGAAAACCCTGTCCGGCCCGGAAATGGTCAAGTCCTTCACCGAGCTGAAAAAACTCACCGGCTACATGGACCCCAACCGCGCGGGCCGTGACTGGAACATCGCTGCCGCCGACGTGATCAACGGCAAGGCCGGTATGCAGATGATGGGTGACTGGGCCAAGAGCGAATGGACCGCCGCCCACAAGGTAGCGGGCAAGGACTATCAGTGCGTGCCGTTCCCTGGCACTGAAAAAGCCTTCACCTACAACATCGACTCTCTGGCGGTGTTCAAGCTCAAGGCTGATCGCACCGGCGATATCGCCGCTCAGCAAGACCTGGCCAAGGTCGCGCTGGGTAAAGACTTCCAGAAGGTCTTCAGCATCAACAAAGGTTCGATCCCGGTGCGCACCGACATGCTCAATGACATGAGCGCGGCGGGCTTCGACTCCTGCGCCCAGGCGTCGGCCAAAGACTTCCTGGCTGACGAGAAGACCGGCGGCCTGCAACCGAGCATGGCGCACAACATGGCCACTTCCCTGGCTGTGCAAGGCGCGATCTTCGATGTGGTGACAAACTTCATGAACGACAAGAGCGCTGACCCGGCCAAGGCCAGCGCCCAACTGGCATCGGCCATCAAAGCCGCCCAGTAACACCAGGACCGCCGCGGGCCCGACCTGCGGCCAACCCCAGATCTTCGTCTCCCTGCACGGGCCATGGCTCGTGTAGTGGGGGCGCTCGGTCCGGATTTCACTTCTTCAACTGGATTATCCCGATGAGCTCTGTGGCGGTTTTCAGCAAAGCCTCACCGTTCGACGCACTGCAGCGCTGGCTTCCCAAACTGGTTTTGGCGCCGAGCATGCTGATCGTCCTGGTTGGCTTTTACGGTTACATCATCTGGACATTCGTTTTGTCCTTCACCAACTCCAGCTTCATGCCGAGCTACAAGTGGGTCGGCCTGCAGCAATACGTCCGGTTGATGGAGAACGACCGCTGGTGGGTCGCGAGCAAGAACCTCGCGGTCTTCGGCGGCATGTTCATCGGTATCAGCCTGGTGCTCGGGGTGTTTCTGGCGGTGCTGCTCGATCAGCGCATTCGCAAGGAAGGCTTCATCCGCACCATCTACCTGTACCCGATGGCGCTGTCGATGATCGTCACCGGTACTGCCTGGAAATGGCTGCTCAACCCAGGCCTGGGCCTGGACAAGATGCTGCGTGACTGGGGCTGGGAAGGCTTTCGGCTGGACTGGCTGGTGGATCAGGATCGCGTGGTTTACTGCCTGGTGATCGCTGCCGTATGGCAAGCCTCCGGGTTTGTGATGGCGATGTTTTTGGCCGGCCTGCGCGGTGTCGATCAGTCGATCATCCGTGCCGCTCAAGTCGACGGTGCGAGCCTGCCGACCATCTATTTGAAGATCGTCCTGCCAAGCCTGCGTCCGGTGTTTTTCAGTGCCTTCATGATCCTCGCGCACATCGCGATCAAGAGCTTCGACCTGGTGGCGGCGATGACCGCGGGCGGTCCGGGTTATTCCTCCGACTTGCCGGCGATGTTCATGTATTCCTTCACCTTCAGCCGTGGCCAGATGGGCATCGGTTCGGCGAGCGCGATGATGATGCTCGGCGCGATCCTGGCGATTCTGGTGCCGTACCTGTACTCCGAACTGCGAGGCAAACGCCATGAGTAATCAACTTGGCAAACCAGCCTTGAGCTTTAGCCGCATTGCGATCTACGCGACCTTGTTGCTGGCCGCTGCGGTGTACCTGATTCCGCTGGTGGTGATGTTGCTGACCAGCTTCAAATCCCCGGAAGACATCCGCACCGGCAACCTCTTGAGCTGGCCGCAAGTGATTGATGGCATTGGCTGGATCAAGGCTTGGGACGTGGTAGGCGGCTACTTCTGGAACTCGGTGAAAATTACCGTGCCGGCGGTGCTGATCTCGACCTTCATCGGTGCAATGAACGGCTACGTGCTGTCGATGTGGCGCTTCCGTGGTTCGCAGTTGTTCTTCGGCCTGCTGTTGTTCGGCTGCTTCCTGCCATTCCAGACCGTGCTGCTGCCAGCCTCGTTCACCGTCGGCAAACTCGGCCTGGCCAACACCACCACAGGGCTGGTGCTGGTGCACATCGTCTACGGGCTGGCGTTCACCACGCTGTTCTTCCGTAACTACTACGTGAGCATTCCGGATGCGCTGGTCAAGGCGGCGCGGCTGGATGGTGCGGGCTTCTTCACGATCTTCGGGAAGATCCTGCTGCCGATGTCGATTCCGATCGTGATGGTCTGCCTGATCTGGCAGTTCACCCAGATCTGGAATGACTTCCTGTTCGGTGTGGTCTTCGCCAGTGGCGATGCCCAGCCAATCACCGTGGCCCTGAACAACCTGGTCAACACCAGCACCGGGGTCAAGGAATACAACGTTGATATGGCGGCGGCGATGATCGCCGGGCTGCCGACACTGCTGGTCTACATATTCGCTGGCAAGTATTTCCTGCGTGGGCTGACGTCCGGCGCGGTCAAGGGGTAGAACATGGCAACTCTCGAATTACGCAACGTCAACAAAACCTACGGCAGCGGCTTGCCGGACACCCTGAAAAACATCGAACTGAAGATCGATGACGGTGAATTCCTGATCCTCGTCGGCCCGTCCGGTTGCGGCAAGTCGACCTTGATGAACTGCATCGCCGGCCTGGAAAACATCAGTGGCGGGGCGATTCTGGTGGATGACGCTGACATCAGCGGCATGAGCCCCAAGGATCGCGACATCGCCATGGTGTTCCAGTCCTACGCGCTGTACCCGACCATGAGCGTGCGCGACAACATCGCCTTCGGCCTGAAGATCCGCAAAATGCCGGCGGCTGAAATCGACGAAGAAGTGGCGCGGGTCGCCAAGCTGCTGCAAATCGAACACCTGCTCAGCCGCAAGCCCGGCCAGCTCTCTGGTGGTCAGCAACAGCGCGTGGCCATGGGCCGTGCGCTGGCGCGGCGGCCGAAGATTTATCTGTTCGACGAACCGTTGTCCAACCTCGACGCCAAGCTGCGGGTCGAGATGCGCACCGAAATGAAACTGATGCACCAGCGCCTGAAAACCACCACGGTCTACGTGACTCACGACCAGATCGAAGCCATGACTCTGGGCGACAAAGTGGCGGTGATGAAGGACGGGATCATCCAGCAGTTCGGCACGCCGAAGCAGATCTACAACGATCCGGCCAACCTCTTCGTTGCCAGCTTCATCGGCTCGCCCCCAATGAACTTCATCCCACTGCGTTTGCAGCGCAAGGACGGCCGTCTGTTGGCGTTGCTCGACAGCGGCCAGGCGCGTTGCGAGCTGCCGCTGGGCATGCAGGACGCCGGTCTTGAGGACCGCGAAGTGATCCTCGGCATGCGCCCGGAGCAAATTGTCTTGGCGAACGGCGAGGCCAATGGTTTGCCGACCATTCGCGCCGAAGTCCAGGTTACCGAGCCGACCGGTCCCGATACGTTGGTGTTCGTCAATTTGAACGAAACCAAAGTCTGCTGCCGTCTGGCGCCGGATGTTGCGCCGGCCGTGGGCGAGACCCTGACCTTGCAATTCGACCCATCGAAAGTGCTGCTGTTCGATGCCAAGACGGGCGAACGCCTGGGGACGGCCGGTCAAGCGAAAACCGGGACTCACAGCGACAACGTCGCTCAGTTCAAAGGGCGCTGAAGATCAAGTTGTGGGGGATTCGCGGCGGATGGGGACATCCGTCGCAACCGCTGTAAACCGCGTTAGATAAAAACAGTTAATAACAATAAAGACGAGGATGTAGGGATGAAAAAGAAGAACAACGCTCTGCTTATCTGCCAATTGTCGGCTGTTGCGGTGCTGACCATGGCCGGTAACGTACACGCAGCTGATGCATTCAGCGCCGACTCCAAGTGGATGACAGGTGACTGGGGGGGCGAGCGGACCAAGCTGATCGACCAAGGTATCGACATCAAGGCGGATTACGTCGGAGAAGTGGGCGCCAACCTTCACGGCGGCTACAACCACGACAAGACCGCACGTTACGCCGACCAGTTTGGCCTGGGCGTGGCGCTGGACCTGCAAAAGCTGTGGGGCTGGGACAACACCCAGGCCAAGATCCAGCTCACCAACCGTAACGGTCAGAACATTTCCAATGACCGTGTCGGCGACCCGCGTGCCGGCACCTTGAGTTCCTCCCAGGAAGTCTACGGTCGTGGCCATATGGTCCGTCTGACCCAATTGTGGGTCCAGCACCAGTTCCTCGACGGCAAACTGGACGTCAAAGCCGGTTACTTCGGCGAAGGCGAAGACTTCAACACCTTCCCTTGCGAGTTCCAGAACCTGGCGTTCTGCGGTTCCCAGGCGGGTAACTGGGCGACCGGTATCTGGTACAACTGGCCGGTCATGCAGGCGGCGGTTCGCGTGAAGTACAACATCACGCCTGAGTTCTATGCGCAGATCGGCGCATACAACCAGAACCCATCGCAACTGGAACACGGTAACGGCTTCAAGCTCAGCGGCAGTGGTACCAAAGGCACCGTCTTGCCGGTCGAACTGGTCTGGTCGCCGAAGGTCAACAACCTGCCGGGCGAATACCGTGTCGGTTACTACAAGAGCACTGCCGACGCCAATGACGTCCGTAAAGACGACAATGGCGATGATGCAGCGACCACAGGCAAGGCCTTCCGCAGCCACGACAGCAAGCATGGCTACTGGTTTGTGGCGCAACAACAACTCACCACCCACAACGGTGATGCTTCTCGCGGTCTGAACGTCGCGGCCAACGCGACGTTCCACGACAAGGACACTAACGTCGTCGACAACTACCAGTCGCTGATGTTTGTGTACAAGGGCCCATTCGACGCACGTCCAAAAGATGACGTCGGGATCGGTTTTGCCCGTATCCATGTCAACGATGACGTGAAGAAAAATGCCGAGTTGGTCAACGCCGCCAATGGTGTCAGCGACTACGACAATCCGCTGTTCTCGCCACTGCGTTCCACCGAGTACAACTACGAGATCAACTACGGTTTCCACGTTACCAACTGGCTGACGGTGCGTCCTAACCTGCAATACATCACTCACCCAGGCGGTGTTGATGAAGTCGACAACGCGCTGGTCGCCGGTTTGAAAATTCAGTCGGTGTTCTAACGCAGCTGCGATAAGCTCCTCTCCATGTGCGCATTTTTGCGGACGGCCAAGGCTGTCCGCTTTTTTTTGGGGCGCCGCACACGACGGTTTTCTGTGGTGAGGGAGCTTGCTCCCGCCGGCCGGTCCGCGCTTGGGCGCAGCAGTCGTAAATCCGCTAAATGTGGTTTAGCTGAAGCAGCGCGATGACTGGTTTTGGGGCCGCTTCGCAGCCCAGCGGGAGCAAGCTCCCTCGCCACAAAAAAGCGCTGTTGTGACAATGGTGATGAGTACATCCATGATTTTCAGGACCGCGGCACATGCTTGAGCATCCGCTACAACGCTTCTTCAAATCCCTGCGCGAGCGCCCGGTGTTTGCCTGGGAGCGCTATCAGCAGCGTGAGGTGCTGGTGATCGACCATCCGCTGTGTCAGGCGGTGTTCAGTCGTCAGGGCGCGCAGTTGCTGCATTTCCAGCCCACGGGCCAGAAGCCCTGGCTCTGGTGCGCGGCGAAGTGGCCGCAGGTCGGCGCGATTCGCGGTGGCGTACCGGTGTGCTGGCCGTGGTTTGGCCGTCATCCCAGCGAAAATGCCTGGCCGTCCCATGGTTGGGCGCGGCTGATCGACTGGAAACTGATCGACAGCAGCACCGATGACGACGGCGTGCGCCTGCATTGGCAATTGCAGTTGTGTGACTGGCAGGTGGACCTGCATGCGCACTTGGGCGAGCGTATGGATTTACGCCTGAGCACTGAGCATCAGGACAGTCTGCCGTGCCAGTTGAGCCATGCATTGCACGCCTATTGGCGTATTGGCGACGTTGCTGAGATAGCGCTGTCTGGACTCGATGGCGCGCAAGGTTATGACCAGCTCAAGCGCGAGTTCTGCGAGCAAAAGGGCGAGTTGCGGGTTGAAGGTGGCTGTCAGCGGGTGTTCCAGCACGAGGGCGAGTTACAGCTCAAGGACCACGCCTGGCAGCGCCAGTTGTGCATCGATACCGGCGACAGCGCTGACACCGTGGTCTGGCACCCCGGGTCACGGCCGCTGTTGGGAGTGAGCTGGAATGAGGTCTCGGAGTTTGTCTGCGTAGAGGCAGCCTGCGGAGGCACCGATAGCCTGAGCCTGGCACCGGGGGAGCGGGCGCATTTGAGTTTGCAGGCGCGGATGGGAGGGTAGAGGTGGCACACAAACCCTGTGGCGAGGGGGCAAGCCCCCTCGCCACAAGTGGGCACTCGGCTTGGACAGACGTCAGCTGAACTCATCCCCGATCGGATACCGGCTGGCGTTGAGGCTTTCCTTGATCTTGCGCAGGTGCGGCTGGAAGTCGACGCCGCGGCGCAGGGTCATGCCGGTGGCGAGCACGTCGAGCACGGTCAGCTGGATGATTCGCGACGTCATCGGCATGTAGATGTCGGTGTCTTCCGGCAGCGGGATGTTCAGGCTCAAGGTGCTGGCCTTGGCCAGCGGCGAACCCTCGGCCGTCAGACCCAGCACCGAGGCACCGTTCTCACGGGCAATGCGCGCCACCTCGACCAGTTCGCGGGTACGCCCGGTGTAGGAGATGATCACGAACAGTTCGCCGGTGTGGGCCACCGAGGCAATCATCCGCTGCATCAGCACGTCGGCATGGGCGGTGACCGCCAGGTTGAAGCGGAAGAACTTGTGCTGCGCATCCAGCGCCACCGGGGCTGACGCACCGAGGCCGAAGAAGTGGATCTGCCGGGCCTGGATCAACAAATCCACGGCGCGGCTGATCAGGTTCGGGTCCAGTGCCTGGCAGGCGCTGTCCAGTGAGGCGATGGCGCTGCCAAAGATTTTCTGGGTGTAGGCTTCAGGGTTGTCGTCGGCTTCCACGGCGCGGCTGACATAGGCCGCGCCGCTGGCCAGGCTTTGGGCCAGTTGCAGTTTGAGTTCCGGGTAGCCGCTGACACCGAACGAACGGCAGAAACGGTTGACCGTCGGCTCGCTGACCGAGGCGGCCTGGGCGAGGGCGGCAATACTGAAGCGAGTGGCCTGCTGCGGGTTGAGCAGGATCACTTCGGCGACCTTGCGTTCGGCCTTGTTCAGGTCTGCAAGGCGATTCTGGATTTGTTCCAGTAAATTTCGCACGCGGTCCATTTATGTTCCTTAGGTCGGCTATGCAGATTGGGCCTGTGAAGCGGCCCATAATGGTGGCCTATCCTACTGATGGCCCCGACCGACCACCACTCGGAATCTATATTTTGGAAAAATGTTGTGGTTATTACTACATTTTTCCTTGAGCGATGCCTTAAAAAAAGGTATTTGTAGCTTAACTTGATAAAAGAACAAACATCATGCCTTCGATTACGGTTGAACCGTGCACCTTTGCCTTGTTCGGCGCCTTGGGCGATCTGGCCCTTCGCAAGCTGTTTCCTGCTTTGTACCAACTGGATGGCGCTGGCCTGCTGCACGAGGACACGCGCATTATCGCGCTGGCCCGTGAACCAGGCAGCGAGCAAGAGCATCTGGCATTTATTGCCCGTGAACTGCGCCATTACGTTGATGCCAAGGAACTCGACGAAGCGGTGGTCGAGCGCTTCCTGGCACGCCTGACGTACCTGCATGTCGACTTCCTCCAGCCTGACGACTACGTCGCCTTGGCTGAGCTGGCCGGTTCGACGCAGCGGATGATTGCCTACTTCGCGACGCCCGCTGCGGTGTACGGCGCGATTTGCGAGAACCTGGCGAAGGTCGGCCTGGCCGAAAACACCCGTGTGGTGCTGGAAAAGCCAATCGGTTCGGACCTCGAGTCGTCGCGCAAGGTCAACGACGCAGTGGCGCGGTACTTCCCGGAAAACCGCACTTACCGTATCGACCACTACCTGGGCAAAGAGACGGTCCAGAACCTGATCGCCCTGCGTTTCGCCAACAGCCTGTTCGAAACCCAGTGGAACCAGAACTACATTTCCCACGTGGAAATCACCGTCGCCGAGAAAGTCGGGATCGAGGGCCGTTGGGGCTACTTCGACAAGGCCGGCCAACTGCGCGACATGATTCAGAACCACCTGTTGCAGTTGCTGTGCCTGATCGCCATGGACCCGCCAGCGGATCTTTCGGCCGACAGCATCCGTGACGAGAAAGTCAAAGTGCTCAAGGCGCTGGCGCCGATCAGTCCGGAAGGCCTGACCACCCAGGTGGTGCGCGGCCAGTACATAGCCGGTCACAGCGAAGGCAAGTCGGTGCCGGGTTACCTGGAGGAGGAGAACTCCAACACCCAGAGCGACACCGAAACCTTCGTCGCCCTGCGTGCCGACATCCGCAACTGGCGTTGGGCGGGCGTGCCGTTTTACCTGCGTACCGGTAAACGCATGCCGCAGAAACTGTCGCAGATCGTCATCCACTTCAAGGAACCGTCGCACTACATCTTCGCTCCCGAGCAGCGCTTGCAGATCAGCAACAAGCTGATCATCCGTCTGCAACCGGACGAAGGTATTTCCTTGCGCGTGATGACCAAAGAACAGGGCCTGGACAAGGGCATGCAGCTGCGCAGCGGTCCGTTGCAGCTGAATTTTTCCGATACCTATCGCAGCGCGCGGATTCCCGATGCCTACGAACGGTTGTTGCTGGAAGTGATGCGCGGCAATCAGAACCTGTTTGTCCGTAAAGATGAAATCGAAGCCGCGTGGAAGTGGTGTGACCAGCTGATTGCCGGGTGGAAGAAGTCCGGTGATGCGCCCAAGCCGTACGCGGCGGGCTCCTGGGGACCGATGAGTTCCATTGCACTGATCACGCGGGACGGGAGGTCGTGGTATGGCGATATCTGAATTCAAACTGCCTAAGGGCGTCAGCGCTCATGAGTTTCGCAGCCCGGTGTTGCTGGCCGAAGGCCTGGCACTGAAGGTGGCCAAGCAACTCAGCGACGCTATCGATGCCCGAGGCGCCGCGACGCTGGTGGTCTCCGGCGGACGCAGCCCGGTGGCGTTTTTCCAGCATCTGGCCAAGCAGACGCTGGACTGGTCCAAGGTCGTGGTGACCCTGGCCGACGAGCGCTGGGTACCGGTAGAGCACGCCGACAGCAATGCCGGTCTGCTCAAGCGTTACTTGTTGCAGGGCCCGGCGGCCAAGGCGAAGTTCCTCAGCCTCTACAGCGCCACCGCCAACCTTGAACAGGCTGCCGAGCAGGCCGATCGCTTGCTCGCCGAGTTGCCGGCAATCGACGTGCTGGTGTTGGGGATGGGCGACGACGGCCACACGGCCTCGCTGTTCCCCAACAGCCCGAACCTGGTCGAAGCCTTGCGAGCCGACGGCACGCGCCGATGCTGGCCGATGCTGGCGCCGACCGTGCCGCATCAGCGCCTGACCATGAGTCGTGCGCTGCTGGCCTCGGCACAGTTCACCGTACTATCGATTTCCGGTCAGTCCAAGTTGACCACCCTGAGTGCCGCACTGGCCGGTGACGATGTCGCCGCAATGCCGATTCGCGCGTTTCTGCAACCCACGTTAGAGATTTACTGGTGCCCATGAACCAAGGATCAGCCGCTATGACAAACACTCAACCGACCGTTTCCATGGCGGACAAAGTTGCCCTGATCGACAGTCTCTGCGTCAAGGCGCGGATTCTGCCGGTGATCACCATTGCCCGCGAACAAGACATTCTGCCACTGGCCGATGCCCTTGCCGCAGGTGGATTGACGGCCCTGGAAGTCACCCTGCGTTCGCAGTTCGGCCTCAAGGCCATCCAGGTATTGCGTGAGCAGCGTCCAGAGCTGGTCACCGGTGCCGGCACCGTGCTCGATCGCAACATGCTGGCTGCCGCTGAAGCTGCCGGTTCGCAGTTCATTGTTACTCCGGGTATTACCCGCGACCTGCTGGAAGCCAGCGTTGCCAGCCCGATTCCGCTGTTGCCAGGCATCAGCAACGCCTCCGGGATCATGGAGGGCTACGCCCTGGGCTATCGCCGCTTCAAGCTGTTCCCGGCGGAAGTCAGCGGTGGCGTGGCGGCGATCAAGGCCCTTGGCGGCCCGTTCGGCGAAGTGCGTTTCTGCCCGACTGGCGGTGTTGGCCCTGCCAACATCAAGAGTTACATGGCACTGAAAAACGTGATGTGCGTTGGCGGTAGCTGGATGCTTGATCCGGAGTGGATCAAGAACGGCGACTGGGCACGTATCCAGGAGTGCACCGCCGAGGCGCTGGCCCTGCTGGACTGATTGGTTTTACCGGCTGTTTTTTACGCAGAATCGTTGTAGTTGTGTTCTACGGCTTTACGGCGCACTTGGTCAGTGCGCCGTTTTTTTTTGCCTGTGGAAAAGCGGCGGCCCTGTAGCAGCTGTCGAGCCTGCGAGGCTGCGTTCGGCTGCGCAGCAGTCGTAAAATCAGGCAGCGGATTCTTCCAGGCAAACCGCATTCGCAGGATTTGCGAGGACTTCGCCCGAACGCGGTCCGCCTCTAACGCTGCCTCGCGGGCTCGACAGCTGCTACGGGGAGTTGGAACGCCTATAGCGGCATACATAGTTACCGCAACCCACCCCGCAGATCTGTTTATCCTTCGAGCAACTTATGGAGGAAGCGACTCATGGAAGAACACGCAACAACCAAGGCAACCGGGCCGGTCTGTTTATTGGCTCCCGAGCAGATTGCCGGCCCGTACTTCAGGAACCCCAGGTTGATCCGAAGGAACATCAGTGAAGGCGCCAGTGGCATTCCCTTGCTGCTCAAACTGAGCCTTGTCGACGTCAGCACCTGCGAACCGGTGACGGATGCCCTGGTGGATATCTGGCAATGCAATGCGCGAGGGGCCTATTCAGGCTGGAGCAAGATCAATCCGGATAAAGAGGTCGATGTCGGCGATATCGGCTCGGTTCCACGTACCGATGACGACACTTATTTGCGCGGTGGGCAATTCACCGATCGCAAAGGCGCCGTCAGGTTTACCACGATTTATCCGGGGTTTTATGCGGGGCGCAGCGTGCACATCCACGTTGCCGTTCGAATCGTAACCGGCAGCAATCACCTGGAGGCGCGGCATGTTGCCTGGGTCGGTCAACTGTACCTTCCCGAGGTGACATCGCGTTCGGTACTGGGCGCCAAAGACTATACCGGGCGAGGCGTCTCACCGTTGCGCAACGATCAGGATGAGCTTTTTACCCAAATGCATGGGGAAGACTCGATCCTGAAAATCCACACCATTGCCCGTGATTCCTGGGAAGACGGTTATTTCGGGCAGTTGACCATCGGGATCGACAAGCGTGCGATGTCTGCGCAGATCAAACCCGAAGACTTCGACATCTATACCGTGTGAACACCAGCCTCGGTGTTCATCACCTCAACTCAGCTCGATCAGGGCCTGAGCCAGCAGCTGCATTTCCTGAGAGGTGTTGGTCAGGCCCGGTGTAATGCGAATACAGCTGCCGCACGCCGAACCGTTGCGGGTCACGGTGAACAGGTTGTAGTCATTGAGCAGGCGCTCGACCATCGCTTGCTGGTCGGCATGCCGGGTGAAGCGCATCGAGGTGATGCCGCAATACAGGCGCGGATCATCCGGGGTCATGACTTCAATGCCCTGCACATCGCGAACAGCCTTGACCCACAGATTGCGCAGGTAGTTAAGCCGTGCACCCTTGGCGGCTGCGCCACCGATGGAGCGATGTTCTTCGAACACCAGCGGCAAGGTCAGTAACGCCGGAATGTTTGGCGTGCTGTAAGGCGTGCGCGAGCGGATGTCGGTGGGCGGGAAGTGAAACTCGTCCATGTCCGGATCGATATCGGCCAGACGTTGTGGTGCGATGTAGATGAACCCCAGGGTCAACGGTGCGCCGATCCATTTGTGCAGGTTGTAGCCGGCAAAAGAGATGCCCAGGTCATCAAGGTTGAATTCGATCTGACCGAGGGCGTGGGCGCCGTCGAGGATCACGTCGATTCCGTGCTCTTTGGCCGCAGCGGCAATCGCCTTGACCGGCATCACCAGGCCGGTGCGATGGGTGACGTGGGTCAGTGCCATCAGCTTGAGCCGCGGATAACGCACGAACGCCTCGCGGTAGCTCGCCACCAACGTCTCGAAGCTGGCGGGATGAGCATGCTCGATCTCGATCACTTCGACGCCGCGATAGCGTGCCAGCCAGCGCATCGCACTTTTGACCGTGTCGTATTCCAGATCGCACAGCAGCACCTGATCGCCCGGTTGCAAGCCGTTGTAGTTGCGAATCAGCGATTGCAGTGCGTCCGAGGCGTTGCGTGTCAGGGCTACCGCTTCGGCGGGCACCTGCAAGAGCCCGGCCAGTTGCCCGCGTATTTTCAGGCTTTCGATTTTTTCGAAGTGCTGGCGCACATGCACCGAGTTGCTGCGGTTGATGAGCTCGATGTTGCGCTGGTACTCCTCGACCACGGTACGCGACATGCGGCCGAAGTAACCATTCTCCAGATTGATCGGGCCTGGCTGGACTTCGTAGCGGTCGGCGAACGTCTGCCAAAAAGCTTCATCAAGGGCACGGCGGGTGTTTTCGGGCATGGGGGCGACTCGTTCAGTGGTTCAGTGGCGTGGCTTGGGTTTGCCATGTTTGGCGCGCAGCGGGTCGAGCAAGTCGGACAGGCCGTTGTGATCTATTTCTTGCATCAGGGCCAGCAAGCCACCCAGTTCACCGTGGGGGAAACCCTCGCGGGCGAACCAGTTCAGGTATTGGCCGGGCAGGTCGGCAATGATGCGCCCCTTGTATTTGCCAAAGGGCATTTCGCGGGTGACCAGCAGTTCAAGCTTTTCGGGATTCATCGATCGCTCGTCTTGATTCAAACAATCTGGAAAATACAGGCATTCTGCATGCAGGCCAATTGACAGATCATGCAAATAACTCGGGTGCAGATGTTTGCTTAAAAGTTAATGTATTGAAATTTATCGTAAAAACTTCAACTCGAGGGCTGGCACACGAGATGCAGTGTTTTAGGTATCCCTCTTGGTCTGCGAGGAATTGAAGAATGACTGACATCAATAGAGAAGTGATTTCAGTCCTGAACGACCTGATCGAGATCAGCAAGGACGGTCAGGAGGGTTTCAAGACCTGTGCCCAGGACATCAAGCATCCTGAACTGAAGGCGCTGTTTGTCAAACGCGCTGCCGAGTGCGCCACCGCCGCTGCCGAACTTCAACGTACCGTGCGTTCGATGGGTGGCGATCCCGAGACCAGAACCCATGTCGGCGGTGATAGGCATCGTCGTTGGGTCGGCGTCAAATCATTGGTCACTGGAAAGAGCGAAGAAGTGGTGCTCAACGAAGCCAAGCGTGGCGAGGACCATGCCCTGAAGGCTTACAAAGCAGCGCTCGAGAAGATCAACGAAGACAATCTGCTGGGGATTCGTGATCTGGTCGAACGTCAGTATCACGGGGCGCAACGCAACCACGATCAGGTCAAAGCCTTGTGTTATCAGGCTCGTGCCCGGTCGTAAGTCGGTTAAAAACGCCTGGATCAGAGGATCGTTCCCACGCGAGCGTGGGAGCGATCATATATGAGGATCAGCCAATGCTGATCGCGGGCAGTGTCGGCAAGGTCACGGTCTGTTGCTTGCGCGGTGCGAGGATTTCGGCCTCGCCGTCGACGACCAGTTCATCGCGCTGGTTGAATACCCGAGTGGCGATGCGCACGCGGAACTTCGGCAGTTTTTCGAGGATTTCCAGGCGTACGGTCAGGGTGTCGCCGATTTTTACCGGCTTCTGAAAGCTCATTTGCTGACCGATATAGATAGTCCCCGGCCCAGGCAGCTCGCAGGCGACGGCGGCGCTGATCAGCGCACCGCTGAACATGCCGTGGGCGATGCGCTCCTTGAACATGCTCGCTGCCGCAAACTCGGGGTCCAGGTGCACCGGGTTGTGGTCTCCGGACATCGCTGCGAACAGCTGAATGTCGCGCTCCTCGACGGTCTTGCTGTAGCTGGCGGTCTGGCCGACTTCGAGGGCTTCGTACGGGGTATTGGTAACCTGGGTCATGTGTCTTGAATCCTGTGACGAGTTAAGTGTAATAACCAAACATTATTCGGTTCGGGGTGGCCGGCGATGGCTCAATGCCTCAGCCAGCCATTTGAGCAGGTCCGCGGTCACTTCATCGCGGTTGCTCTCGTTGAACAGTTCGTGCCGGGCTTGCGGGTAGATATTCAGTTGCATGCACTGGTTGCCGGCGCCGCGCAGTGCGTCGGCCAGAGCCTTGAGACGTTTGCCTTCGCTCACTGGATCACATTCACCACCGATCACCAGCAACGGCAGGCCCGGATCGATCTCCGCGAGATTGGACGCTTTGCTGATTTGCTGCAAGCCGCCGAGCAGGTCGATCCACAGCTGGTTGGTGCAACGGTAGCCGCAGAGCGGGTCGTGGACGTACTTGTCGACTTCGTCCGGGTCGCGGCTGAGCCAGTCGAATCGAGTGCGATGAGGCTTGAAGGGCTTGTTGAATGAACCGAACGACAACCACTCGATCAGTGCACTGCGACCGGTAGGCCCCTGGCGCCAGCGTTCGAAACGCGCAATCAGGCGCGCTACTCGGTAAAGCGCGACGGGCTGGAAGTTCGAGCCACTGAGCACGGCAGCGTGCAGGCTGGCGCTGTGGTGCAGCAGGTACGCCTGGGCGATGTAACTGCCCATGCTGTGACCGAGCAGTACGATCGGTACGCCCGGATGGTGCTGACCGATGTGCTGATTGAGGCTGGCCAGATCACCGACCACTTTGCACCAGCCGTCCTGATCGGCGAAATGCCCGAGCAGGCCGTATTCGGCGGTTTTGCCATGACCGCGCTGGTCCAGCGCATAGACGCCGTAACCCTCGGCACATAAAACCTGCGCCAGCCGCGCATAACGACCGCTGTGTTCAGCCATACCGTGGGACAGCAGAATCACCGCCTTCAGCGGGCCTTCAGGCAACCACTGGTTGACGAAAAGTCGACTGTGATCGCTCGCGGTCAACCAGAAAGTGTCGTGGATCATGGCGATTCCTTTGCACGGTTTTGTTTAGGTGCGGCGTCGTTGCATTGTATAGCTCATCAACCGCAGGACGTGCGATGTGGGTGTCCCTCAGCAGCAAGATTCACACTGTCAATGAAGCTGGTGCGTATATTTGCCTGAATCACCATAGCTGCTAGGGTCTGTTGACGCTTGGTGGCGAACCGCGTTGCGATGCCAGCGTGTGCGAGGCAAGGCGCGGGATGCCGCTAATGGTTGTTCCCTTGGCAAATCCTGCAACGCAGCCTCGCGCACGTTGGCGCGCAACCCGAAGGGACGGGACCCATTTGGCGCAGGGCGGCGTTGCTCGGAACTTATTTGGAACGACCAAATCGCGTTCCTCGCGCCTTGCCCTGCGCCAAATGGGTCGCCGTCGCGGTCGTCACCAAGCGTCAACAGACCCTAGGTCCCAGAAGCCCCGCTTTTCAGCGTCACAGAGAGCGGCCCGGATTCGCTCAGGTAAAGAGGACAAGTACAATGCAACCTGATTTCTGGAATGACAAACGCCCGGCCGGCGTACCCAATGATATCGAACCGGGTGCCTACAAGTCGGTGATCGAGGTGTTCGAGCGTTCCTGCAAGAAATTCGCTGACCGTCCGGCGTTCAGCAACATGGGTGTGACGCTCACCTATGCCGAGCTTGAGCGCTATAGCGCGGCGTTCGCTGGCTACCTGCAAACACAGACCGACCTGTTGCCCGGTGATCGCATCGCGGTGCAGATGCCCAATGTCCTGCATTACCCGATTGCCGTGTTCGGCGCGTTGCGAGCCGGGCTGATTGTGGTCAACACCAACCCGCTGTACACCGCGCGTGAGATGCGTCACCAGTTCAAGGACTCCGGTGCCCGGGCGCTGGTGTACCTGAACATGTTCGGGCAGAAGGTCCAGGAAGTACTGCCCGACACCGAGATTCAGTACCTGATCGAAGCGAAGATGGGCGACCTGATGCCGACCGCCAAGGGCTGGCTGATCAACACCGTGGTCGACAAGGTCAAGAAGATGGTCCCGACCTACGACCTGCCGCAGGCGATTTCCTTCAAGAGCGCGCTGCGCCTGGGCCGAGGTCAAAGCATCAAGCCGCAGAACGTCAGCCTCGATGATGTCGCCGTGCTGCAATACACCGGCGGCACTACCGGGCTGGCCAAGGGTGCGATGCTGACCCACGGCAATCTGGTCGCCAACATGCAGCAGGCCCGCGCCTGTCTTGGCCAGTTCGGCAGCGATGGCAAACCGCTGCTGCGTGAAGGTCAGGAAGTGATGATCGCGCCGCTGCCGCTGTACCACATCTATGCCTTCACAGCGAACTGCATGTGCATGATGGTGACCGGCAACCACAACGTGTTGATCACCAATCCACGGGACATCGCCGGTTTCATCAAGGAGCTGAAAAACTGGCGGTTCTCGGCGCTGCTGGGGCTCAACACGCTGTTCGTCGCGTTGATGGATCATCCGAACTTCAAGACCCTGGACTTCTCGAGCCTCAAACTCACCAACTCCGGCGGCACCGCACTGGTCAAGGCCACCGCCGAACGCTGGGAGCAGATAACCGGTTGCCGGATCACCGAAGGCTACGGCTTGACCGAAACCTCGCCAGTGGCCTGCACCAATCCGTATGGCGACAAGTCGCGTATTGGCACGGTCGGCCTGCCGGTGCCGGGTACCACGTTGAAAGTCATCAATGATGACGGTGTCGAACAGCCCCTGGGCGAGCGCGGCGAGCTGTGCATCAAGGGCCCGCAAATCATGAAAGGCTACTGGCAGAAACCCGAAGCCACCGCCGAAGTGCTGGATGCCGACGGCTGGTTCAAGTCCGGCGACATCGCGGTGATCGACCCGGACGGATTCGTACGGATTGTCGATCGCAAGAAAGACATGATCATCGTTTCGGGTTTCAACGTTTACCCGAACGAAATCGAGGATGTGGTCATGGCGCACCCGAAAGTCGCCAACTGCGCGGTGATCGGTGTGCCGGACGAACGTTCCGGGGAAGCGGTGAAGCTCTTCGTGGTAGCGCGTGAAGCGGGGATCAGCCTTGAAGAGCTGAAGGCCTACTGCAAGGAAAACTTCACCGCCTACAAGGTGCCCAAGCACATCGTGCTGCGCGAGTCGCTGCCGATGACGCCAGTGGGCAAGATCCTGCGACGGGAGCTGCGCGATATCGCGTAATCGTTAGAGGCCGCGCTTCGTGCGATCGCGGGCAAGCTTTGCTCCTACAGGTTTAGTGTCGATCAGCCAATTGTGGCACGACACAAATCCGTAGGAACAAGGCTTGCCCGCGATGCTTTTCAGCGGGGGTAAACGCCAATTTCAGGGCGTTTCAAGGGAGTATAGATTTTTTGCTCTAAAACAGACCATTTACAGGTCTTGAGTCATTAAAGTGACTGTAGGGGCTTCTTTTGGCTCTAGTAGGGCCTTGGCAAAGCTGCTACTCTCGGCGCGCTTTGTGACTTCTCGGCCTAGGTAAAGGCCAGATTCACCAACAAAAAGACACCAATAATAATCGCAAAATGCGGTGAAGAATTCGCGTTGCTGAGGAGTGGGCTTCCATGATCGAAGACTTTTGGAAGGATAAGTACCCAGCTGGAATTGCTGCCGAGATCAATCCAGACGAGTATCCGAATATTCAGGCAGTGTTAAAGCAATCCTGCCAACGCTTCGCCAACAAACCGGCCTTTAGTAACCTCGGCAAGACACTCACCTACGGTGAGCTGTATGAATTGTCCGGTGCTTTTGCTGCTTACCTGCAACAGCATACCGATTTGCAGCCGGGTGATCGAATTGCCGTACAACTGCCAAACCTGTTGCAATACCCGATCGCCGTATTCGGTGCCATCCGCGCTGGCTTGATCGTGGTCAACACCAACCCGCTGTACACCGCGCGGGAAATGGAACACCAATTCAACGACTCCGGCGCCAAAGCGCTGGTGTGCCTGGCGAACATGGCGCACCTGGCCGAGGCCGTGGTGCCCAAGACAGGCGTCAAGCACGTCATCGTCACCGAAGTGGCCGACCTGCTGCCACCGCTCAAGCGCTTGCTGATCAACAGCGTCATCAAGTACGTGAAGAAGATGGTTCCGGCCTATCACCTGCCCAAGGCCGTCAAGTTCAATGACGTGTTGAGCAAAGGCCATGGCCAGCCCGTAACCGAAGCCAACCCGGCCAGCAGCGACGTTGCCGTGCTGCAATACACCGGCGGCACCACCGGCGTGGCCAAGGGTGCAATGCTGACCCACCGCAACCTGGTGGCGAACATGATGCAGTGCCGGGCGCTGATGGGTTCCAACCTGAATGAAGGTTGCGAAATCCTCATCACGCCGCTGCCGCTGTACCACATCTATGCCTTCACCTTTCATTGCATGGCGATGATGCTGATTGGCAACCACAACATCCTGATCAGCAATCCGCGCGACCTGCCGGCGATGGTCAAGGAACTGTCGAAGTGGAAGTTCAGCGGTTTCGTCGGCCTGAACACCTTGTTCGTGGCGCTGTGTAACAACGAAGCGTTCCGCAAGCTGGATTTTTCAGGCCTGAAAATCACCCTGTCCGGTGGCATGGCCCTGCAACTGGCCGCTGCCGAGCGTTGGAAAGCCGTCACCGGTTGCGCCATCTGCGAAGGTTACGGCATGACCGAAACCAGCCCGGTGGCCACCGTCAATCCAAACCAGAACATTCAGATAGGCACGATCGGTATTCCGGTTCCGTCGACCCTGTGCAAAGTCATCGATGACGCCGGCGTTGAACAGCCGTTGGGCGAAATCGGCGAACTGTGCGTGAAAGGTCCGCAAGTGATGAAAGGCTACTGGCAGCGCCAGGAAGCCACCGATGAAATCCTCGACAGCGAAGGCTGGTTGAAGACCGGTGACATCGCGCTGATCCAGCCAGACGGCTACATGCGCATTGTCGATCGCAAGAAAGACATGATTCTGGTCTCCGGTTTCAACGTCTATCCGAACGAGCTCGAAGACGTACTGGCCACCTTGCCGGGCGTACTGCAATGCGCAGCCATTGGTGTACCGGACGAGAAGTCGGGCGAGGCGATCAAGATTTTCATCGTCGCCAAACCGGGGGTAACCCTGACCAAAGAGCAGGTGATGACGCACATGCGTGCCAACGTCACCGGCTACAAAGTGCCGAGAGCCATCGAGTTCCGCGATGCGCTGCCGACCACCAACGTCGGCAAGATCCTGCGTCGCGAACTGCGCGACGAAGAGCTGAAGAAACTCGGCTTGAAGAAGGTCAGCGCCTAAAACAAAAGCCCCGCAGATGCGGGGCTTTTTTTCAGATACCTGGATCGTTTTTTGTGGCGAGGGGGCTTGCCCCCGTTGGGGCGCGAAGCGACCCTGAATTGGGCCTGCTACGCAGTCCAGCGGGAGCAAGCCCCCTCGCCACAGATACTTCTCAGGCCTCCAGACTTCCTTAAGTGAACAGCATTGCCGCATTTGCGGGGCTTTTTGTTTCTTCAGATCTTTTGCTGTTAGAGGCGGAACTGCGCGAAGTTGACGTTGGTACCGGCCGGGCGCATGTCCTGAAGGTACGAGTCCTTGTCAGCGCTCAGTTCCAGGCTCAGGGCCGCCTTGCGCTTGCCTTCATTGCGCACCACCAGGCCTTCGAGCTTCTCGCGCAGGAACACCGTCGGCACTTTCAGGTGCAGCAGTTCGTCGGTGGCCGGCGTGTACATCAGCAGGTGAACCCATTCGTACTGACCAATGGCCAGGCGCGCAACCGGGATATCAAACCACCAGATATTGCGGTTGCGGTTCAATTCGGTGAAATGGCAGTTGTTGACGCCAAGCACTGCACCGCCGAGTTCCTGGTTTCTGCGGGCAATGGCCTGCTTTTTATCGAGTTTCATAACGTTCCTACGGGATTGGATCTTCAGCGCCACGGCCTGAATACGTTGCGCATTCTCGGGGCAAAGCCTGCAAACATAAAGCCCAACCTGCATGTGCGGTTGAAATGACCGGGTGAAAATAAATGAAACTCTGTGCAACACCCTTCGGTCAACCTCTACGTAGTCACTGACCTTTGAGTGTTCACAGGAGAAATACCATGAGCAGCACTGGCGATAAAGTTAAAGGCCTGGCCAACGAAGCGGTCGGCAACGTCAAGCAAGGTGTGGGTAAAGCCACCGACAATCCCAAGTTGCGAGCCGAAGGCAAGCTTCAGGAGAAGAAAGGCGAAGCCCAGCAAGCGCTCGGCAAGGCTAAAGACGCGATCAAGAAAACCATCGATAAAATCTGACCCGATAACCTGTTTTAGTGCAGTGTGACGGCCATCCGAGGATGGCCGTTTTTCTGTGGCTTATTGTTATGAATCCCCCCCGAAATTGTTCCAAAGTCGCCAAGTAGGTTACTTTGATGTAGAAAACGGCCCCCTGAGTCGCCCCCGACTTCAACCTTTTTGCGGCGAAAGGAGACGCTATGATGTTCCCCGAGTTGAAAGGCTTGCCCTTGCACCGCGTGATGATGCGCACCGTCACCGAGTTTATTAATGACGAGATGTCGACGTATGCCTCGGCGCTGGCCTATCAGATGCTGTTCTCGCTGTTTCCCTTCATTCTGTTCCTGATTGCCCTGATCGGTTTCCTGCACCTGCCGGATTTCTTTTCCTGGCTGCGCCTTCAGACAGAGCTGGTATTGCCGCCGCAAGCGCTGGAACAAGTGAACCCGGTGATTGACCAGCTCCAGCAATCCAAGGGTGGATTGCTCTCGGTGGGTATCGTCATCGCCCTGTGGACCGCCTCGGCGGGTGTGCGGCTGATGATGAGCGCGATGAACGCAGCCTACGATGTGGTCGAAGGCCGGCCGATCTGGAAGCGCTTTCCGCTGTCGGTCTTCTACACCGTGGGTATCGCCGGCATGCTGCTGGTCGCTGCCGCCTTGATGGTGCTCGGCCCGCAAGTGATGGAATGGATTGCGTCACAGATCGGCATGGAAGAGTTCATCGTCACGCTGTGGACGATACTGCGCTGGCCGGTGATCGTCATATTGCTGATGGTCGCGGTCGCCTTGATGTACTACGTGATGCCTGATGTGAAACAGCGGTTTCGCTTCATCACACCGGGCTCGGTTCTGGCAGTGGTGGTGTGGATCATCGCTTCGCTGGGTTTTGGTTACTACGTCAAAACCTTCGCCAACTACAATGCCATGTATGGCAGTATCGGCGCGATCATTGTGCTGTTGTTGTACTTCTATATTTCCGCTGCGGTGCTGTTGCTCGGCGCGGAAATGAATGCGGTGATCGATCACATGTCGACCGAAGGCAAGCATCCTGGCGCCAAGGGCTTCGGTGAACACGACGAAAAACAACACGTTTCGGGACTGGGCCGGGACCACTCGCTCAACCCGACCACTGACGAAGCCTGACGATGATCCGTGAAATTCTGAAAATGGGCGATGAGCGCCTGCTGCGTATCGCTCCGCCGGTACCGGCCGAAATGTTCGACAGCCCGGAACTGTGGCAGTTGATCGATGACATGTTCCAGACCATGGAAAGTGTCGGTGGCGTTGGCCTGGCTGCCCCGCAGATCGGCGTCGACCTGCAACTGGTGATCTTCGGCTTCGAGCACAGTGAACGTTACCCGGACGCTGATGCCGTACCGCAGACGATCTTGATCAACCCGTTGATTACGCCACTTGATCCGACGCTGGAAGAGGGCTTCGAAGGTTGCCTGTCAGTGCCGGGGCTGCGGGGGGCGGTTGAGCGTTATCAGCACATTCGTTATGAAGGCTTCGATCCCAAGGGCGAGCCGGTTGTGCGAATCGCCTCGGGGTTTCACGCCCGAGTGGTGCAGCACGAATGCGATCACCTGATCGGCCGGTTGTACCCGTCGCGGATCACCGACTTTCGCAAGTTTGGGTTTACCGAGGTGATGTTCCCGGATCTCGACCCGACGGCTGATGACTAAAGGCGCTAAAAGATCGCTGTTTACCTGCCCGGCTCCAGGCCCATGGCGATCATCGGCTTGTTGCGTTTATAGCGAGCCAGGCGCTCGGCTAGTGCATAGGGCAACAACGGGTCCGCAGTGAAGCCATTGCACTCATAAAAACTGCGCAAGTCCGGGTGGCAGAACAGCCATACCGGCGCCTTGATCTGCACCAGCGCCTGGGCCATCAACGCCCCCGCAATACCTTGTCCCCGAAGGGCCGGGTCGACAAATAACCCCGTCAGCCAAAACCCCTCCGCCATCGGCCGCAAACAGAGCCCGGCGATGATCTCGTCGCGCTTGCCTACCCACAGTTGAGCGTCGCGAACCGCTTTCATCGATGACTGGTGACTGCGGTAAAACTTGTTCAGCAAAGGCCACAGTGGCTCGGCAAGCTGGGTGTACTGGGTATTGGGCATGTGCGAGAGGGTCACTGCGAAAAATGCGCCTATTATAAAAGAACCAACGCTGCGAGATAGGTGTATACCTGATCTCATATTCCCAGTTGGTGGAGCGTGCATCATGAGCAAAGGCATGGATTCGAAGAAAGCGGCGAAAAAGAAACCGACCAAGACAGCCGTTGAAAAACGCGCTGACAAGAAGGCCAAAAAGGTCGGTGTGTTCGGGCACTGAGCCCGCTTTGACGGAGCCCGGCAATCGGGCTCCGCGTTCATTTCCAGCTACGTCATTCACCGGTAATCAATCTTCAGTCGTGCGCCACTTCCGCCGCCAGCGCCTCGCTTACCGCAGGCCGTGAGCCAATCCGTACCTGAAAACGCTCCATCGACGGCCATTGCTTCAGGTCGATATCAAACAAGGAAGTCCACCGCAGTACGCTGAACAGATAGGCATCAGCGATGCTGAAGCGTTCGCCCAGCAGATAATCCTGTTGTTCCAGTGTCTGGGTCAGCACGGCAAACCGCTTGAACAGTTTCTCCTTGAAGAGCGCTTTCACCTGATCAGGAAACTGCACGTTGAACAGCAGTCCCAGGCCGCCGTGAATCTCACTCGAAATGAAGTTCAGGACCTCCTGCAAACGCACTCTTTCCCAGGATCCGCATGTCGGTGCAAGGCCGGCAAGCGGGCGAAGATCCGCCAGGTATTGCAGGATTGCCGGTCCCTCGGTCAGCACATCGCCGTTATCCAGTTGCAGCGCCGCGACATAGCCTTTCGGATTGATCGCAAGAAAGTTGGCACCGTCGCCGGTCTTCTTCGTTCGGTTGTCGACGCGGACCAGCTCGAATGGCAACTGCAGTTCACGCAGAACAATGTGCGGTGCAAGGGAGCAGGCTTGAGGCGAAAAATACAACTTCATGATCAGGGTTCCAGGTGAGGATTTTGATCAGTGTCATAGTCGCCCGCGCATGTCGTAAAATTAATCTTTCAGACATCAGCCATAAGGATAGCTACTGCCATGATGAACCTGATGCATTGGCGGATGCTGGTGGCTATCGCCGACACGGGCAACATTACTCGCGCTGCCGAGCGTGTCGGCATGACTCAGTCGGGGGCCAGTCAGGCGCTGGCCTTGCTTGAGGACGTGCTCGGTATTCAACTGTTTGTCCGGGAAAACCGTCAGACCTTGCCGACCGCGGTCGGAGTGCACGTGATCGAACAGGCGCGGGTGATGCTTCAGGCCCTTGAGACCATCCGGGCTACTGCCGACGCGGCGCGGGATATTCAGCGTGGCACGATTCGCCTGGCCAGTTTTCCGATGGTGCTTGCAACGTTTCTGCCGCCGCTGTTGCGCCAGTTCAAGCAACTTTATCCCGGTATTCAGGTGGTGGCGCTGGAGGTCAGCGACAACGAAGTCGAAGCGTTACTCGGCGCTGGCCTGGTTGATCTGGGCGTGGTGCTCAATCCTCCACCTGAACGCAATGCCGGAATGTTGGGGCGAGATACCTGGGTTGCGGTGCTGCCGATGGCGCACCCATTGGCTCGAGGAAACCACGAGCACGGATTGAGGTTGGAGACGTTGGTCGGGCAGCCATTCGTGCTGGCCACTGGTGGATGCAGCGTCAATGCCCGCAGCCTGGCAGCGGATGCAGGTCTTGCGCTACTGGATGTCCGGGTTGAAGTTCGAGAGTGGGGCAGTGCGTTCGCGCTGGTTCGGGAAAACGTCGGGGTGACACTGGTTCCGGAAATGACCTTGCCAGCCAATCGCAAGGGGTTGCGCGTGCTGCCGTTGGCGGTGCCTGTTCATCGAGAGTTTGCGTTGGTCGCGACACCGTTGAGGGAACCCTCTGCGGCGGTGCAGGCGCTGCTGGCGATGCTCCAGACTGCGGCGCTCTGACCATCGATAAAAAGATGGCCTATTGATGGCCTTGCATCCGTGGCGTTGCTGTCTATGCTCACTCGTAGCTACTGATGCCGGTCAATTTATAAAGCGTGAAAGTCTCGATGCCTCAGCCCGATTGTGCTTGAGTCAGTGTTTTGCGGCCGGCTGTAAATTGAATGATCGATAAGAGTGCGCCACTTAAGGCACTGCGGTGAAAAGGAGTGTTTCTTAGAGGGAATTACTTGTGAATGTTGGGTTGGCCCCTGCACGGGGCGTCAAGAAAAGGATGGCTTGATAAGAGCGTTGCGTTATGGACACTCCGATTAATCATCATTGATCACCTGACTCTTATCCTTCGTCTGAGGATGCGTTTGCCTGTTCTGTGGAAAGTCGTCGTAAGTCCAGTGAAAGACTAGGAACTTCCGTTCATCAAAAGACAGCGCTGAAGGTGATACCACCATGTTCAATCGACACCACAAGTCTGACTTGCTTGAGATAGAGCGATTTAGCTGCGCATTGACTGAGGCCAATGCCAAGTTGGCGGCAATCAGCCGCTGCATGGCAATGATCGAGTTTGACCCCACCGGTGTGATCCTCGAGGCCAACGAAAACTTTTGTAAGGCCGTCGGCTATTCCATCGAGGAGTTGCGCGGCAAGCATCACCGGATTTTTTGTGAAGAGGATTACGCCAAAAGCGAAGATTACCAGCGCTTCTGGCGTGAATTGGGTCGTGGCGAATCAAACAGTGGCACCTTCTTGCGCATGAACAAGAGTGGCAAGGAAGTCTGGCTTGAGGCCAGTTATATGCCGGTGATCGGGACTGACCGGCACGTACGAAGCGTGATCAAGGTGGCCTCGGACATCACGGCCCGAATCAATAAAGAGCATGAAAACCAGAGCGTAGTGAATGCCTTGGGCCGTGCCATGGCGGTGATCGAATTCTCCCCCGATGGCAGGGTGATTACTGCCAACGATAACTTCTTGCAGACCATGCACTATTCACTTAACGAAGTAGTGGGTCAGCACCACAGCCTGTTCTGTCATCGCTCGGAGAGCGAGTCGGCGGCCTACAAGGCATTCTGGGCTTCGCTCAACCGAGGTGAATTCCATTCGCGTCGGTTTGAACGGGTCGACAAACACGGTCGCATGGTCTATCTCGAAGCTTCGTACAACCCGATCTTCGACACCAAGGGCCGCTTGTACAAAGTGGTCAAGTTCGCCAGCGACATCACCCGGCAAATGACCACGTTGCAGACTGCCGCCGAGTCGGCCCATTCAACCTCGGTGCAAAACGACGCGTGCGCCCAGAAAGGTTCGCAGGTGGTGCAGCAAACCGTGCAGATCATCGAAGAGATCTCCAGGGATCTCAACGAAGCGGCCCTCAGCATCGATGCGGTGAGCAAACAGTCCGACATCATCGGCACCATTGTTCAGACCATTCGCGGTATCGCCGATCAGACCAATCTGCTGGCACTCAACGCCGCAATCGAGGCTGCGCGGGCCGGCGAACATGGGCGAGGATTTGCGGTGGTTGCCGACGAGGTGCGTAGCCTGGCGGCACGAACCAGCCACGCAACCGTGGAAATTGTGGAAGTAGTGCGCAAGAACCACGACTTGTCCTTGAGTGCAGTGTCGAGCATGCAATCAAGTTTGAGTCGTACTGGACTTGGCGTGGAGCTGGCCAATGAAGCGGGCGAGGTGATCCTGGAAATTCAACAGGGTTCACGGCATGTGGTGGACGCCATCAGTCAATTCAACTCGACATTGCAACTTGGTTAAAACGTCATGCAACTAAAAGGATTTCGATCAAGTGTCATTACTTGATCGAGAATCCTTTTTGTCGTTCCAGCGACTATTTAAGAGTGCACGCGAAGCGGGTTGTTCAGACGACCGACGATATCGAGCGCACTGTCGAGCAAGCGCATACGCATGAACGATTTGGCCGGCCAGTCCTGTTTCAGCAAAGCCAGACGCTCGATTGCCCAGCGTTGAGGCTCGACCCGTTCGCGCAGGTGGTCAAAGCAGTCGCTGACCTGAATGGCCAACTCATTCCAAAGTGCATCTTCCGGCATCTTCCAATGCCGGGCGCAGAGCAGAACCAGTTCACCGAGATGGCACATGAAGGTGGTGTGCAAGAGTTTGTCGCGCACGAAGTCCGCATTGTCATACAGCGTCATCTGCGGGTCATGCAACTGAAGGTCTAGGCCTTGCCGGTGCAAAGTCTGGCGGTGAATCCGAATGTCGCCGAAGTCACGTACCAGCAGTCGGCTTAACTGTCCCTCGGCACTCATGACCATGAAGCTGTTCTGCTGGTGCGCCTCAAAGGCGACCCCGTAGATCAGGTACAGACCGAGCAATCCGGGAACAGCGATCGATAGATAGTCACGGCAAAAACGCAACAGTTCCGGTCTGCCGTCGCCTCCTTGGGCCAACCGGACCCACTGGCGCAGTAACGGTTGTCCGTGTTCATCCAGGGCGAACAGGCTGCCAACGGGAACGGCCATCTCGCCCGGCTGCAACACGCTTGACGGGTTATCCCGGTAAAGCACCGCCAGGTGCCGGGAGCGTTGATCATCTGCCGGTTGCGGCGAGTAATGCACGCCGATACGTTCCGGCACGATGTTCAACACGGCTCGAATCTGCGGCTCCTGCTTGAGTATTCGCAGCAACAATCCGCTAACCCTTGGCCCCATCCGCGCAGAGCGTGGCGAAAGGGTGCGCTGCACGCTGGTCAGTCGTAGCGCCACCGGAAGCTTGACCATCGGTGAGCAGCTGTTTGCAGTGGGCGCCAGGGTGCGAAACGACATGGTCGGCTGACCGTTGAACGCAATGATGGTGGTCACGACCAGCACGCGGTCGGCAATTTCGCGAGCAAACGAGCGCGGTAGTTCCTCTGCGGCTTGCCACGGATGGACGGGGAGGGGCAGATAGTCATCCGGGTCGAGACCTTGGGTTAGAAGGTGCTGGATCAATTGTCCGGCCGCGAGCGGGAAATGCCCTTGCCACCAGTCGCGGTAATGCTCAGGTCCGATCAACGATTCGACGTGAGCCCATTGCCGGTGCAAGGCGCACAGGACGACTGGCACGCAGGCTTCGAATTCCGGTGATAGAGCAATGACCTCCGTGGTGCCCAAGCCAAGCTTGGTCTTGTAGTTCGGGTGCCAGGGATGACCCAGCGTGCCCCACTGTTCAAGCACCGATGTCGGGTTCGGGTGGGCGGTGTTGCTCTTGAGCCAGGTCAGCAGATTATCGTCATCGGCGAGCTTGAACTGTTCACGCAGTTGCCGGCTCCAGCCGTGGTGAAAGGCCTGGCACAAGGTGGCGTTGCAGAAGCTGTCATCGAGCTCCTCGCATAGGCGAACGAGGACTTCGGGTGACGGTAAAGGCTCAAGTTGTGTGCAGAGCAGGTTTAGCAACTGTGAAGGAAACAGCAGTTTTTGTGCTGGGCATTCAGAGCGATGCAGTGTGATGTCGCCCTGTAGGTCCCAACTGTTCATCCGCGCCGGGATAAGCCCTTCGAAACACAACCGGGCACCATCGAGCAGCGTAAGCCAATGCACCGAGCCTTCGGCTTTCAGGCTTTTTGGATTCAGCAGGCCTTCGCGCAGCAGCGCCTGCAATAAGCGCTGAAAGCTTGCGCGGGTGCTGAACTCGAGTGTATCGGCCAGATGGCCGAGGCTTATCCGGCGAGACGTGAACGCCTCGGTCGCCAGGGCTTCGCTCCAGCGTGAGAGTAACCCTTGCTGTTTTTGCGGGTCCGTGTGCATGACATAAGACTCCTTGGGGCGGTTAAAGCAGCTCCAAACAGGCTACGGCACGCGCAAAAAAATCGATGGCAAGCGTTTCCGACAAATCTGTGGGACGCATCCGATGCTGTTGGCGGGAAGGTCCGAGAGCGGTTTGCGCGAGGCATTTCGCTCATTGTCGGGCGAGGTACTCAGAGGGGCGCGATGGGGATGTCAAACAGCTGGAATGCATCATCTACTGGTTCATAGCCAAGCACCCGCGTGGTTTCGCTCAGGTCCAGACGCTTGAAGCGATTATTGGAAATCCCGTGGCCGATCAGGTACTGCACACCTTCAACCTCCACCGAGCGCTGGAGTAACTGCACCGCGTCGCGGGGGCTGAGCCATGCACTCAGGTCCCGGGCATTGGTCAGTTCATGACGATCCGGGAACTCGAATGCGCCAATGCGCAGCGCGATAGTCGACAGACCACGCTTGGCCGAATAGAAAGCACACAGGGCTTCGCCATAACATTTGCTGACACCGTAAAGATTGGCCGGCATGACGGGCATGCCCGGTGTGATCTGCCGGTCCACCGGGTAACCTTCGATGGTTTGCGCACTGCTGGCGAACACCAACCGCTTGCAACCGGCCGCCACCGAGGCCTCAAACAGATACGTGGTGGCCAGGATGTTGTTGGGTAACAACTCGTCGAACGATGCCGTGGCGTGAGGAATGCCGGCCAGGTGCACGATGACGTCGATGCCTTCGAGCGCGGCACTGACGGCTGCCGCGTCACTCAGGTCGAGGCAGAAAAACCGATGTGGCGCGTTGACCGTGAAGCCGGGCTCGACCCGGTCGGTGAGGGTGAAGGTGTAGCGGTCTTTCGAAGCTTCGAAAAAAGTTTTGCCAATTCTGCCGCAGGCGCCGGTCAGCAGTACCTTGAGTCCGTTCATGTCTGTCTCTTTCTGGGGAGGAGGCGAGCGTCTGGAATCTATCAGCCCCCCCTGCATTGGGCGATCTTAAATACTCGATAGTGAGGTCGGTGGTCATTACCCACACTTCATCGAGGTTGGCGTGCCCTGCATTCATCACAAGCGCCGGACCGTCTCCTTTGGATGGGCGGCAAGGCAGTTTTTGATCGCCGGCATCAAGCGTGGATCGCGGGTGTGCCGGATAATGATGTTTCAACGTTTGGCCGGCTGCCCTCGACGCAGCGGGGTCAAGGGCAACGCTCACATTTGCACGTAGAGCTGTCGGGCTCAGGTACTCTCGCGAACCTTTAATTCAAACCCCATATCGACCACTGGATTGGCCACCGAGTTGCCGGCCATCAAGGTCAGCATGTGTTCGGCGGCGCGCCGGCCGATGGCTTCACGCGGGGTGCTGATGCTGCTCAGGCGCGGCACCATGTGCGCCGAGGCCGGCAGGTCGTTGAAGCCGAGGACGGCGACTTGTTCGGGGATCTTGATCCCGTGACGCATGGCTTCGAGCAGGGCTCCATGGGCCAGGTCGTCGTTGCCGAAGAAAATCGCGTCAACCTGCGGATGGCTGGCCATCAGCTGCAGGAATAATTCGCCACCAAGGCCCACCGAAGAGGGACGCGGTGTCAGCAACTCAAGGTCCGGGTCGTACAGGCCGGCTTGCTGCAAGGCGCGCCGGAAGCCTTCGCCGCGCAGCAAGGTGCGTTGGTCGAGCTGTGCGCCAATGTAGGCCAGGTGTCGCCGCCCGCGGGAGATCAAGTGTTGTGCGGCGGTTTCGCCGGCACTCAATTGCGAGAAGCCGACGCAGTTCAGGCCGGCGCCCGGGTCCAGGTCCATCATGTAGACGCAGGGGATATTGCTGGTTTCGATCATCCGGCGGGCACTTTCGGTGCGATCGAAACCGGTCAGCAGCAGCCCTCTTGGCTGATAGGCCATGTAGTTGCGCAGCAGGTTTTCTTCTTCATCACGGGAATAGTGATAGTTGCCGATCAGCACTTCGAAGCCTTTGGGACGCAGCACCTGATGGATGGCTTCAAGGGTTTCGATGAACAGCAGGTTCGACAGCGACGGCACCAGCACCACCACCGAATGGCTCTGGGCCGAAGCCAGGGCGCGGGCAGCGGGGTTGACCACGTAGTTCAGTTCGAGCGCGGCCTGCTGGACCTTTTCCACCAGCTCGGTGGCGACGGTGCTGATGCCGCGCAAGGCCCTGGACGCGGTGATCGGACTCACACCCGCCAGACGGGCGACTTCATTGAGGGTAGGGCGGCCGGTGGTGCGAGTATTTTTATCGTTTTTAGTGGAGGTCATCGGGCAGCTTGCCAAACAAAATTCAAGGCACTAAGGTAGCGCTGTCTCGATGCGGCTGCAAATGCTTGAGCAGGGATTGCCTGATCCCTGTTGTTTGGCGTTGGGAAAGAACGTGCTGCAACCCATAAAAATGACAAGAAGGCGTCGGCAATGCCTGCTTTTGCACTAGAGTTTCACGTAGCAAAGGTAGCGCTGTCTGCGCGCTGAGGTGTTACATGAGTCAACCCATCACCGCCCTGGTCATCATGGGCGTGGCCGGCTGCGGCAAGTCCAGCGTTAGCGAGGCCCTGTGCCAGCTGAGCGGTGCAACCGGCATTGAAGGCGATACCTTTCACCCTGCCGCCAATATCGAAAAGATGAGCGCGGGTATTCCCCTCAACGACGACGATCGTGCCGGCTGGCTCGACAGCCTGTGCGAGGAGTTGCGTCGAGTCGATGCCTCGGGCGCACGCCCGGTGTTGACCTGCTCGGCGCTCAAACACAGTTACCGTGAACGCTTGCGCAGCGCCTTGCCGGGCCTGGGTTTTGTGTTCCTCGAGTTGACCCCTGAAGTCGCCGCCGACCGCGTGGCTCATCGTCCGGGGCATTTCATGCCGTCGACCTTGATCGCCAGCCAGTTCGCGACCCTTGAATCCCCCGTTGGCGAGCCACTGACCCTGGCGCTCGATGCCTCGAAGCACAACGTCGATGAACTCGCCCGGCAGGCTCACGCCTGGTGGCTCAGTCATGGTTTGAAACTCGCCGGCTGAGTGTTGCTGCAAGAGATAGCGCTGTCCTGACGGCTTCTGAATAACCCGCTTCAATAACAACAACAAACAGGAGATACCCCCCATGTTTGGCATGTCCCACGAGTCGTTTTTGCTGCTTGATGCAGTGATCACCGTGATTGGATTAATCGTCCTGATCACCAAGTTCAAGCTTCATCCTTTCATTGCATTAATCATCGCTGCGGCTTTTCTCGGGCTGACCTCGGGCATGCCGATTGGCACCATCATCAAGGCGTTCCAGGACGGTTTTGGTGGGGTACTCGGGTTTGTCGGGATCATCCTTGCGTTGGGCACCATGCTTGGCAAAATGATGGCCGAGTCGGGTGGGGCGGATCAGATCGCCCAGACCCTGATTCGCGCGTTCGGCAAAGAGCGCGTGCAATGGGCCATGATGTTTGCGGCCTTCCTGGTCGGTATCCCGTTGTTCTTCGAAATCGGCTTTGTACTGCTGATCCCGCTGGTGTTCATCGTTGCCCGGCGCACCGGCGTTTCAATCATCAAGATCGGTATCCCGTTGCTGGCCGGTCTGTCCGCCGTGCACGGTCTGGTTCCGCCGCATCCGGGGCCATTGCTGGCCATCGGGGTGTTCGGTGCGGACATCGGTAAAACCATTCTCTACGGTCTGATCGTTGCCCTGCCGACCGCGATCATTGCCGGTCCGATCTACGGCACGTTCATCGCCAAGTACATCCCCGGCCATCCTAACCAGGAACTGGTGGATCAACTGGCTCGCGAGCCGCACTCCAGCACCTTGCCGAGCTTCAGCATCACGCTGATCACCGTGCTGTTGCCGGTGTTCCTGATGCTGCTGAAAACCTTTGCCGACATCGCACTGCCGGACGGGCATTTCTTCCGCACCTGGATGGACATGATTGGTCACCCGATCTCGGCGTTGCTGCTGGCGCTGCTGCTGTCGCTGTACACCTTCGGGCATCGTCAGGGCATCGGTTCCAAACAGATCCTCAAACTGCTCGACGCCAGCCTGGCGCCGACCGCGGCGATCATTCTGATCATCGGTGCCGGCGGTGGCTTCAAGCAGATGCTGGTGACCAGTGGTGTGGGCGATGTGATCGGCCACATGGCGGTGAGCGCGCAGATTTCGCCGATCCTGCTGGCCTGGCTGGTCGCGGCGGTGATCCGCGTGGCGACCGGTTCCGCGACCGTGGCGACCATTACCGGTGCAGGCATTGTGGTGCCGGTGGTGGGGATGATTCCGGGCGTGAACCGCGAGTTGCTGGTGCTGGCCACCGGCGCAGGATCGTTGATCCTGTCGCACGTCAACGACGCCGGTTTTTGGCTGGTCAAGCAGTACTTCAACATGACCGTGGCCGAAACCTTCAAGACCTGGACCGCGATGGAAACCATCCTGTCCGTCGTTGCACTGGGCTTTATTTTGTTGTTGTCGCTGGTGGTTTGATTTATTGCGGTGCCTGCACGTTGTGCAGGTGCCGGACTTACAGAGTCATCTGAGCCGCGAGAGGATATTCAATCCTTGTCGCGGCTTTCTTCTTTGCGATCCTCAATCCCTGAATACCACTCGTCGGCACTGTCAACTTTGACAGGTAGGCGCTGTGTTGTGCCGCGCGTAAAAGTTGCTCATGAACTTTTGACTCATTTACACGTGTGGGGGAGAAAACATCATGACCACCAAACAACCAGGTGCATCGCAGGCAAACCGAAAAGTCAGGGTGAGCCAACTTGTTTATGATACGGACCCCGGCACCCTGGTTAACGGTGAAGTGTGGGGGGGAGGGGCTGCGGAACTAACCTATGCGCTCAATAACTTTGATCCCGCCACACGAGATGATCAGCTGTCCTATACCCCCGGTCGGATGGCCAAGAATGTCTTCAATCAGTATGAAGACAATGACTACAGGTGTTTTTGCTATTACAGCGACTGGGGTATCGGCGATCCACGTTATGGCATTAAACCTGCTCCTGAGCCAACGCCAGCACTTGCAAAGGGAGGGCGTGGAACCGACATCATGCGGCTTCTAGGCAAGACCGGAACCTTCGATAAAATCGTTGTTGGGTTTGCTGCGATTGTGGGGGACAAAGGGGTCAATCGAGATGTGATCAATAAGGCCGTGATCAATTGGGGCCTCTCTCCTGCGCTAGATCCGGAAAATCCGACGCGAGAAGAGCTGGATGCTGCAGAGCTTATCGCTCTTGCGCTCGCGATGTTTATCGATCCCTGGAACGATGTTGCCGCCTATATCAATTGCGGATTCAACGGGTGGAAAAGTAACGACTATGCAGACCTCTATGATCCCGCCAAAGCGCAAGGCGTATTGGGTGCGCTGCTTAAACTTCAAACGGCTAATCCAGACCTGAAGCTTTCCTTGAGCCTTGGCGGTTGGTCAATGAGTCATGCCTTTTATCACATTGCGCGTGACCCCGAAAAAACTGCACGTTGCATCGACTCCCTTGTCGCGATCTTTACGCTATGGCCGATGTTCAACGAAATCGATATCGACTGGGAGTACCCATCGGTATCCGGGAATGAGCCGCAAGTGGGGGATGAATGGAAAGCTAATGACTTCGATGATGACGATCCGGCTTACTTTGCGGTGTTTATTCAGGCGCTTAAAACCAAACTGACTGCCATCGGGAAAGGCAGTGTAAAAATCAGCATCGCGGCAATTGCCGACCCGGTCAAGTTAGCCAAATCCAATATTCCGTTGCTGATCCAAGCGGGTCTTGGAGGCATCAACCTCATGTGTTATGACTTCTTCGGCACGCCCTGGGCACCTAAAATCCAGCACCATTGCAACCTGTATCGCGGCGATCCCGCTGATATTACCGAGAACTCCGTGCACTCAGCGGTGCAGTACCTGCTGGGGTTGGGCGTGCCGTCGAAAATAATTTTTATCGGCTACGCTGGATACAGTCGAAATGCTCAGCAAGCGGTGCTGACGAGCGTGTCACCGCTGCTGGGAACATACACCCAACGCCCGGGAACCGAGGATGTCCCTAACTCGACGCCAGGCTGTTTTGAACCGGGCATTACCGAATGGCCGGGCGCGATGAAGCATTATCTGGATCTGGAAACGAAGCAGCCGATGAATGGCTTTACTCTGTACACCGACGAAAAGGCAGATGCAGACTTTCTCTACAACCGAACGACCCAAGTGTTCATGTCCCTGGATACACCCCGTACCGTCAAGGCCAAAGGCGAGTACGTGGCTAAATGGAATCTGGGAGGTCTGTTCAGCTGGATGGGGGACCATGACAACGGCATGTTGAACAATGCTGCTTGTGAAGGGGTGGGTCGTACGGTGAAAACTCAAGTTATCGACATGGCACCTTTCTACTACAAAGGCGCGACTACGTTACAGCCATAACGCTAGCGATCAACTTCCAGATACGAAAATGCCCCTGTGAGCGCAATATACTCACAGGGGCATTCTTCGTTCTACTGGCTTAAACGCAGGGATCAACCCGCCGCTGCATCCGCCCGGAACATCCCGCGAATCCCGCGAACCGCCTGACGAATCCGGTCCTGGTTTTCGATCAGTGCGAAACGCACATGATCATCGCCGTATTCACCAAAGCCCACGCCCGGCGAGACACAGACCTTGGCTTCGGCCAGCAGTTTCTTGGCGAACTCCAGCGAACCCAGGTGCGCGTAGGCTTCAGGGATCTTGGCCCAGACGTACATCGAGGCTTTCGGGTTTTCGACCATCCAGCCCAATTCATGCAGGCCTTTGACCAGCACGTTACGACGTTGCCGGTATTGTTCGGCGATGTCTTTGACGCACTGTTGATCACCTTCCAACGCGGCGATGGCGGCCACTTGCAGCGGGGTGAAAGTGCCGTAGTCGTGGTAGCTCTTGATCCGCGCCAGGGCGTTGACCAGTTCCGGGTTGCCGACCATGAAACCGATCCGCCAGCCGGCCATGTTGTAGCTCTTGGACAGGGTGAAAAACTCCACCGCGATGTCCTTGGCGCCCGGCACCTGCATGATCGACGGGGCTTTCCAGCCGTCGTAGACAATGTCGGCGTAGGCCAGGTCATGCACCACCAGCACGTCGTACTGCTTGGCGAGGGCGATCACCCGCTCGAAGAAATCCAGTTCGACGCACTGCGCGGTCGGGTTGGACGGGAAGCCGAGAATCATCATCTTCGGCTTCGGAATCGAGCCGCGAATGGCCCGTTCCAGCTCGGCGAAAAAGTCCACGCCGGGGATCAGCGGCACCGAGCGCACTTGTGCGCCGGCAATCACTGCGCCGTAGATGTGGATCGGGTAGCTCGGGTTCGGCACCAACACCGTGTCGCCCTGGTCGAGGGTGGCGAGCATCAAGTGCGCGAGGCCTTCCTTCGAGCCGATGGTGACAATGGCTTCGCTTTCCGGGTCGATATCAACTTGGTAGCGATCCTTGTACCAATTGGAAATCGCCCGGCGCAGACGCGGAATACCCTTGGAGGTGGAGTAGCCGTGGGTGTCTTCGCGCTGGGCAACGGTCACCAGTTTTTCGACGATGTGCGGTGGAGTCGGGCCGTCAGGGTTGCCCATGCTCAAGTCGATGATGTCTTCGCCACGACGACGGGCGGCCATCTTCAGCTCGGCAGTGATATTGAATACGTAAGGGGGGAGTCGATCTATGCGCGCAAAGCGGCGCGGCGAACCTTGTTCGGCCATTGTTGCCTCGAGTAACGTAAGCGCCCGGAACCGTCCGAGCGACGCTGGCCACTGCGGTGGCCTGTGGCGGAAGATAAGGGCGCTGGTGGCCAATTGTCTAGTGGCGAGGTCCAACTATTTTTCACTACACGGTTGATCGCATGCGCAAGTTTTCGCTCTCAATCAGTGCGCGCACGCTTTTTGCAGAAGTTGGCTTTTACTCAACTACCACTTTTAAACGAGATGAAAAATGGAGTTTTCCAGCGGCTTTTTACTGAGCCTTTCTTTGTGCCTGGACATCGGCGTGGCCAACATTGCGATGATCACACTGGCCATGCAGCGCGGGTATTTTCAGGGTTTTGCGTTGGGGCTCGGCACCTGTGTCGGCGACCTGGTATACGCGGTGCTGGCGCTGGCCGGCATGACGGTGCTGTTGCAGTACTCGGCAGTGCGCTGGGTGCTGTGGGTCGGTGGTTCGGCATTGCTGCTGTACTTCGCGGCGAAGATGATTCACTCGGCGATTTATCACAGCGCCATATTGGCAGAGGCCGGTGAGGTCAGTGCCGGTTCCCATCGGCGGGAGTTTTTCCGTGGGATTTTTCTGGCAATGTCGTCACCTAGCGCGATTCTCTGGTTCGCTGCCGTCGGCGGTACGCTGATTGCCCGTTCCGGGGGCGGTAGCCTGAGCAATGCCGCGCTGTTTCTGGCAGGGTTCTTTTGCGCCGGGCTGCTGTGGTGCGTTGCCCTGTGCCTGGCGGCGACCCAGGGCGGCAAACTCTTGGGTGACAAGCTGCTGCGCTACTCTTACCTCGCATCTGCTGCGATCTTCTGTTATTTCGCGGTCTACGTGATCGTTTCTGGCTATCAGGAGTTTATCCTTCCGGCGGCTGTTGCAGAACTTCCGGGCCTTTGACTGGGGGAATCCGGTTTGGCTTCTATACTTGCAGCCGAACCCACCTTCAGTTGCAGGAGTTGATTCATGGATGATCCAAAAAAGGGCGCAGTCGCTGAGCCGCGCTTCGAAGCGGGGCATTTTCTGCTGATCGCAGGACTTGGTGGGCGGTTTAGCGCGGACACCACCGAAGGCATTCCCAAGCTCTGGGAGAAATTCGTACCGCACATCGGTAACGTTCCTGGGCAGATTGGGGAGGTAACCTACGGCGTCTGCTGCAACCCGGACGGTAAAGGTGGATTTGAGTACATCGCCGGTGTCGAAATCAGCAAGCTCGATGACCTGCCAGAACTCTACCGCTGGATCGAAATACAGCCTCAGCACTATGCGGTGTTCAAGCACGAAGGTGCGCTGGACACCCTGCCGCAAACCTTTCAGTACATCTGGAAAACCTGGTTGCCAACGTCGGGTTACGAGGCCGCCGATGCCCCGGAGTTCGAGCGTTACAGTGACGACTTCAACCCGAAGCTCAATACCGGTGTGCTGGAAATCTGGGTCCCGCTCAAAACGGCCTGAACGGGTTGAGAGGCGGCGCACTCAAGCGCCGCCGCCACTCGGCATCTGCACTATTTATCTTTGCTGATTCGCCGCGCTCGCAACACATCGATCGCCAGCGTGATAAAGCCAAAAGCACTGATAGTGAACAGCATAAGAAGACCGACCTGAACGCTAGTCATGGTGAGTTTCCCTCTTCATGGCGAAAGACAGGGACAAGCAATAGCCCGAACCTTGCGCGAAAGAAAGCCGCTATACGAAGGCTTTACGGGCGTGCCGATGATCGATATGCAGACCTTATTAATTTATGATTCGCTCCCTCTTTTTCGCTGACCGGACCACGCCATGAACTCAACCACGACTGTCATTCGCCAGGTCACGCCGGCTGATCTGGATCGCTGTTTCGCCATCGAAATCGAAGCGTATGAAGGTGATGAAGCGGCCACGCGCGAGAAAATAGCCACGCGCATCGCCACCTGGCCGCAAGGTTTTATCGTGGCCGAGGTCGACGGTGTCGTCGCCGGGTTTATCAATTCGGGGGCGGCGTATCAGGTAGAAATGGCGGATGAGGCCTTCAAGGAGATGATCGGCCATGACCCGGATGGCCCGCAGGTGGTGATCATGTCGGTGGTGGTACACCCGGACTTTCAAGGACTGGGATTGGCGAAGCGCTTGATGAGCGAGTTCATTGTCCGCATGCGTGATTTGGGCAAAATCCGCATTAACCTGATGTGCAAGGAACGGCACATACCGCTGTATGCCGGGTTTGGTTTCGCCTACCTCAACGTATCCGCATCCGACCACGGCGGCATGGCCTGGCATGAAATGGCGCTGGATCTGTAACGTCCACTACAGATTTTGCGCCGAGCGCCCGTTCTGCCAACGCCTCATATCCCCTGTAGGAGCACGGCTTGCCGGCGATGGCGGTCTCTCGGACGCCATCGCTGGCAAGCCAGGCTCCTACAGGTTTTGTGCCTCGACGTTGGAGATGGCGATTCTTAATAAAGGCTGTCGTGCAGCCTGACAGGGGCTTCTCGATCATACGCCTCGGCATCGAACTGGCCGTCATTCAGGCGCTTGTGAAAGGCGCCTGCGGTGGGCAGGGCCGAGCGCTCCAGGTACTTTTCCGGGTTCCACAAATCCGAGCGGACGATAGCTTTGGAACAGTGGAAATAGGCGGCTTCGACCTCCACCAGAATCACTGTGCGCGCCGCTTTGCCGTTCACCGCAAAGCTTTCCAGCAGAGCAGGCTCGGCGCTGATCCGTGCGCGTCCATTGACCCGCAATGTCTCGCCAATCCCCGGAATGATGAACAGCAACGAGATCCGCGAATCGAGGACGATATTGCGCAAGGTGTCGATGCGGTTATTACCCGGACGGTCGGGAATCGCCAGGGTTCGTTCATCGATGATCCGCACAAAACCCGGTGTATCGCCACGCGGTGAACCGTCCATGCCATCGGGGCCGACCGAGCTCAGGATGACCAGTGGCGAGGCGCGCACCATCGCCTGGTAATCGAGGTTGAGAAAGGGGATTTCCTTGCGCACGGCGCGGTCGTGAGGGCGGCCGTAAATCGCTTCAAGTTGTTCGATAGTGGTCAGCATTGTGCACTTCATCCATGAAAGGTTATCGGGTGTTCAGAACGCCAGGGCCATGCGCCGCTCATAGCCGATCCGGCCTTTGTAGGCGTTGCCGCTGTCGACCCAGCCTTGCTTGAGGTAGAGCCCGAGCGCCGATTCGTTGTGTGCATCCACCGACAGCTCCAGCCCCTTGATTTCTGGCCAGGCCTGGCGCGCAGCGAGTGGCAGGGCCTGCAGGAGTGCGCTGCCATAACCCTTGCCCTGGTGGCGGTGATCGACCTGTAGCGCGTGCAGGGTCGCGGTGTCTTCATGGGCCCAGTGCGGCAGGAACGGTGGACGCTTGAGCAGCAGGAACGCTACCGGAATCTCATCGACGAGCAGGGCAAAGCCCTTGATGCCGTCACGCGGTGCTGACAACAAGGTGTGCAGGGCCATGTCGATATCGCCGGAGAATTGCTTCTGCCGGTCAGGGATCTCAATGGCTTCCAGTTGCTGGCATTGAGCGGGTGTCAGCTGTTCGTAGGGAACGAGTTGGGTCGTCACTGGCGGTGTCCGTGGTCCGACAAAGGTGAACTGCGGATTTTAGCCAGTTTGTCTCTTCGACATTTATTTTATTTGAGCGGTCGATTTGGTGTGTTGCCAGACGACTAGGGGTGTCCTCACACAAAAGCCCACTGATGTTCAGACGCTGTTCAAGCGGCCACCCTGATCGTCGGGATTTTCGCCAAATGCTCAATCTGCAGCCATAGTTGATCAGCCTGATGACGGAGAGTCTTATGAAATACCTATGCCTGGTCTACAGCGACGAACAGCTCCTGCACAGCTCGCCCGACAGCCCCCACGACGCCGAGTGCATAGCCTACGCCGAGTCGGTTCAGGGCAGCGGCCGGATGCTCGCCGCCGAGGCGCTGGAATCCGTTCAGACCGCCACCACGGTGCGTATGCGCGGCGGCAAGCTGTCGATCACCGATGGCCCGTTCGCCGAAACCAAGGAGCAACTGGCCGGTTTCTACCTGATCGATGCGAAGGACCTGAACGAGGCCATTCAGGTCGCCGGTAATATCCCTGCCGCCCGGGTCGGCAGCGTTGAAGTGCGCCCCGTCCGTGAGTTGAACCTAGGGTGATTACAGGCATGGCAAACTGATGCCGGGCGAGTCGGTCAAGGCGCTGGTCGAGGCGGTTTATCGCAACGAATCGCGGCGCATCCTTGCCACGTTGATTCGCTTGCTGGGGGATTTCGATCTTGCCGAAGAGGCTTTGCATGAAGCCTTCTTTGTCGCAGTCGAACGCTGGCAGCGCGATGGCGTGCCCGATAATCCACGCGCCTGGCTGGTGTCGACCGGGCGTTTCAAGGCCATTGACGGTTTGCGTCGCCGGGCACGATTTGCCGCCTCCCAAGCAGCGTTGGTGGCACAGCTGGAAGAGCTCGAAGAGACCGACTGGAGTGCTGAGGATGTGGAAGACGATCGCTTGCGGCTGATCTTCACCTGCTGCCACCCGGCCCTCGCGGCGGATGCGCAGGTGCCGTTGACGCTGCGCGAAGTCTGCGACCTGACCACTGAGGAAATCGCCCGGGCGTTTCTCGTTGCACCGTCCACCATTGCCCAGCGCATCGTGCGTGCCAAAAGCAAAATCCGAGACGCGAAAATTCCCTATCAAGTGCCTTCCATGGCCGAATTGCCCGATCGCCTCGACAGCGTATTGCGGGTGATTTACCTGGTATTCAACGAAGGGTATTCGACGTCGGTCGGCAGTGAGCTGACCCGTGAAGACCTGACTCGCGAAGCAATCCGGCTTGGCCGCTTGCTGATGGAGCTGTTGCCGGAAGCAGAAGTGATGGGGCTGTTGGCGCTGATGCTGCTCAATGAATCGCGACGCCCGGCCAGAACCTCGGCGTCGGGTGAGTTGATCGTGCTTGATGAGCAGGATCGTTCGCTGTGGAATACCCAGATGATTGCCGAAGGCTGTGCCTTGATCGAGCGCGCGTTGAGCACGCGTGGCTTTGGACCTTATTGCCTGCAAGCCGCGATCTCGGCGGTGCATGCCGAAGCCGCAACGGCCGAGCAAACCGACTGGCCGCAGATTGTCGGGCTGTATGACGTGTTGCTGCGAGTGCAGCCTTCGCCGGTGATTGAACTCAATCGCGCGGCGGCGCTGTCCCGGCGCGATGGGCCGCTGGCGGGGTTGACGCTGGTCGAAGGGATTCTGCAGCGAGGCGAGCTGCTTGACTATCACCTGGCCCATTCGGCGCGCGCCGAGTTCTGTCGGCAACTGGGACGTGTTGAAGAGGCAAGGGCGGCTTATTTGCGCGCCCTTGAATTGACTCGGCAAGCGCCGGAGCGACGGTTTATCGAGCGGCGGTTGAGTGAGCTCAAATGATGGCCGCACCGCATACCTCATCCGTATCTGTATCCGATCCCGCATCCGTATTCGTATCCCGCATCGGCAGCTGCTACGGATACGGATACGGATGCGAGATGCGAGATGCGCCCTGTTTCACTCCAGCATCTTCGCCAACAACCAGCTCCCTGCCGGCCCTGGCGGATGCAGGCGTGACCAAAGGGCATCAACCGCCACCGGTTTCGGCCAGCCGCGGACCTTGAGTTCCTGCAACGAGCCCGCGCCAAAGCGCTCGACCAACCAGCGCGGCAAGGGCGCCCAACCAAAACCGCCTTGGGCCATTTCCAGCAGCATCAGGTAACTGGGCGCCGACCAGACTCGGCCTTGGGCACGGGTTTCGTAGGGATTGATGATGGTTGCCAGGCGCAATTCACGGTGCTGCTGCAACGTTTCCTTATCGACTTTTTGCAGCGCCGCCAGCGGATGTTCGGTCGACACGAACAAGGCAATTTCCGTGCGCTCGTCGACCGTCGCACTGTTCAGGTCGGCCGGGTAGTCGGACTGCATTTCGGCGAAGGCGATATGCGCGCGCCCGCGTTGCACCAGGGCGATCAAATCGTCGCACTCGGCTATCAGGCATTCGAGTTCCAGGTCCGGGTAGCGCTGCTCGAAGTCACTCAACGCGGCTTCAAAACGATCGGACTGGTAGGTGTCGGAAATCGCCACCGTCAGCTTCGCCTCAACGCCTTGGGACAGTTGCGCGGCGGTCATTTCCAGGCGGCTGGTGGCGGCCAGAATGTCTTCGGCGCGTTGCAGCATGACATGCCCGGCCGAGGTCAGTCTGGGCTTGCGGCTGCTGCGATCGAAGAGTGTCACGTTCAGGTCGATTTCCAGGCTGGCAACCGCCGCGCTGATGGTCGACTGGCTCTTGCCGAGTTTTCGCGCCGCCGCAGAAAACGAGCCTTGGGTCGCTGCCTGGACAAACGCCAGCAGCACTTCATGTGAGGCCATGAACTATCGCCTTGATCGATGGTTACTAGTTATGAAGTATCGGTGTGGTGGTAGATGATGGCAACCACATTCACCCAGGGAGCTTGATGATGAGCACCAACAAATCCTTTACCGAACGTGTTTTTCAGGCCATTGGCTTCGAGCTGCTGGCGGTCATGCTGTGTACACCATTGCTGGCGTGGCTGATGGACAAGCCGATGCTCGAGATGGGCGCCGTGACCATTGCCATCGGTCTGATCGCCTTGGCCTGGAACGTGTTGTTCAACGGTTTGTTCGACCGTCTGCTCAAGCATCTGGCGCTTACCCACAGCGCCGCTACCCGAGTCGTGCACGCTTTGCTGTTCGAAGGGGGGCTGGTGGCGGTCAGCGTGCCGCTGATTGCCTGGTGGCTGAACGTCAGCCTGTTGCAGGCGTTGATTCTGGACATCGGCGTGTTGCTGTTTTTCCTGCCGTACACCTACCTCTACCACTGGGCGTATGACGTGGTGCGTGAGCGACTGGTAATGCGCGAGTCTTGCGAGGGATAAAAGCCAGGATCGTCCGAGCCGCGCTCGGACGATCTTTTGATCCTGATTACAAAAACATCCCGCCCGACGCTTCGACCCGCTGCCCATTGATCCACTGACTGCCCGGTGTCAGCAGCAGCGCAATGGCGGCGCCAATGTCGTCAGGTTGGCCGGTGCGACCCAGCGCCGTATTGCTGGCCACCAGTTGATTGATGTCCGCGTTATCGCGCACCGCACCGCCGCCGAAGTCGGTTTCGATGGCGCCCGGTGCCAGGATATTCACCGCAATGTTGCGCGCGCCAAGCTCCTTGGCCTGGTAGCGCGTCAGCACTTCCATCGCCCCTTTCATTGCTGCATAAGCCCCGTATCCCGGCAGGCTGAAGCGGGTCAGACCGCTGGAAATATTGATGATCCGGCCACCGTCATTCAGCAGTGGCAGCAGGTTCTGGGTCAGGAAAAACGGCCCCTTCAGGTGAATGTTCATCAGCAGATCGAATTGCTCGACGGTGGTGTCGGCAAAGTTCGCGTGCACGCCGACCCCGGCGTTGTTGATCAGAAAGTCGAAGTGCTGGCGATCGAAGTGGTTTTTCAGGACCTTCCCGACCTCTGCGGCGAACGCGCCGAAACCTTCACTCCGGCCGACGTCGAGTTGCAGCATGGCGGCACGACCTCCAAGGCTTTCGATCTGTGTGACCAGCGCCTGGGCTTCATCGGCGCGGCTGTTGTAGGTGCCGATAATGTCGATGCCCTGAGTCACCAGGTGCAGGGCGGTGCTTTTGCCGAGGCCACGGCTGGCGCCGGTGATCAATGCGATTTTGCGGTTCATGGGACGTTCTCCAGAGCAGTGAGTGATGATGGGAGAAAGTTTATTTATCCGCCTTGTGGTGATAAACAGGCTTTAATCGGAATCACTGGTCGGAATAACCGAACAATAAAGAGTGCCCCCCCATGAACAAGCTGGAACTGTTGCGCACCTTCGTCCGGGTCAGCGAGATGTCGAGTTTCACCCTCGCGGGCGAAAGCCTCGGCTTGCCCCGTTCTACTGTTTCCGAACACGTCCAGGCCCTGGAAGCCCTGCTTGGTACACGCCTGCTGCAACGCACCACGCGCAAGGTTCAGGCAACTCAGGACGGGCTGGTCTTGTACGAGCGGAGCAAGGATTTGCTGTCGCACATGGATGAAATCGAAGGGCTGTTTCGCCAGGACGAAGCCTCGCTGACCGGGCGGATTCGCATCGATATGCCGAACATTCTGGCCCGTCGGGTGGTGATGCCGCGCCTGCCGGAGTTCATGGCTCGGCACCCTCATCTGGAACTGGAAATCAGCAGCACCGACCGCCGGGTCGATTTGCTCGGCGAAGGGTTTGATTGCGTGCTGCGGGTCGGCGCGCAACCGGATCAAACGGTGGTCGCTCGTCACCTGTGCGACTTTGCCATGGTCAACTGCGCCAGCCCTGCCTATCTGCAGCGCTATGGTGTGCCGCAGCGGCTCGAAGACCTGGCGCAGCATCGGCTGGTTCATTACGTCGGCGTACTGGGGGCGCGCTCGGAGGGTTTTGTGTACGAGGAGGAGGGCACGCTGCATCGAATGCCGATGAGCGGCAGTGTGACGGTCAATAATACCGACGCTTACGAGTCTGCGTGTCTGGGTGGTTTCGGGTTGATCCAGGCGCCGCTGATGGGGATGCAGTCGTACCTGCTCAGCGGTGAACTGGTGGCGGTCTTGCCGCAGTTCAACGCACCGTCGATGGGGGTTTCGCTGCTCTATGCCCGGCAACGGCATTTGCCATTACGCGTGCGGGCATTCATGGACTGGCTGGGGCAGGTGATCCAGGCAACCCACTGACTTGTAGGAGCCGAGCTTGCTCCTACGAGGTCATGCGTCAGATGTGGAAGTAATCCACGCAGGAGTCGAACGGCAGGCGCTTGAGTTCGATCTTGTTCAGGTCGAACACTTCGCGCAGGGCTTTGGTTTCGCCCGGTAAGTTGCGGTAGGCAACTTCATCCAATACCACGATGGCGCCTTTTGGCATGTACGGCAGGAAGGTTTCCAGCGCGACTTTGGTCGACTCATACAGGTCGGTGTCGAGGATCAGCATCGCCACGACCAGGTCCGGACGGGGCTTGACCCACTCCGGCGCGGTCTTGCAGATATCGCCCTTGACCAGTTCGCAACGCGGGATGCGGTTGACCGGACGCAGCAGGTCGTTGGCGTCGATCATGTCCTGGATCAGCGACTGGTCGGTGTCGGAGAGCATGGTCTCGTTGACGTCGGCCGGGTCTTCGTCCTTGTTGATGCTCTGGAAGCCTTCGAAGGTGTCGAAGCTAACGATCGAACGGTTGAGAAATGCCTGTCGAGTGAGCGTGCCGCTAATGGCTCTTATAAAAAAACTCCCGAACCGATTGCCCGGTTCGGGAGTTTTTTACGTGTTGTCGGGTTCAGAACAGTTGGGTGAACAACCAGTACAGACTACCGGACAGCAGAATCGCCGCCGGCAAGGTCAGCACCCAGGCCATCAGCAGGTTGCGGATGGTCTTCATCTGCAAGCCGCCGCCGTTGGCCACCATGGTCCCGGCCACGCCGCTGGACAGCACGTGAGTGGTCGATACCGGCAGGCCGAACATGTCCGCCGCGCCAATGGTCAGCATCGCCACGGTTTCTGCCGAGGCGCCCTGGGCGTAGGTCATGTGGGTCTTGCCGATCTTTTCACCGACCGTGACCACAATGCGTTTCCAGCCGACCATGGTGCCCAGACCCAGGGCAATCGCCACGGCGATTTTCACCCAGAGCGGAATGAAGCGCGTGGCGTTGTCGATCTGCTGTTTGAACAATTGCAGTTTGCCTGTGGTGTCGGCATCGAAGTCGCCGACCTTGTTCTTGTCCATCAGGCGAATGGTTTCGCTGGTCAGGTACATGTCGTTACGCACGTTGCCCATGGCTTGCGCCGGGACTTTGGCGAGCGAGCCATAACCTTTCACTTCGTTGCCGATGTTGCCCGCCAGGGCGGCGAGGGCAGGGATCAGTTGCGGTGTCGCTTCCTTGCTGCGCACGTATTCGGACAGCACGGGGCGCGGGTCGGCCGGGGCCGGTAACGGAGCACTTCTGACCAACGCTTGCTGGGTCACTTCGGCGACGGCGGCGAATTGCAACGCCTGGTCGGCCGGCATGGTGCGGTTCAGCGCATAGGCCATCGGCAGGGTGCCGACCAGAATCAGCATGATCAGGCCCATGCCTTTTTGGCCATCGTTGGAGCCGTGGGCGAAGGACACGCCGGTGCAGGTCAGGATCAACATCCCGCGAATCCACCACGGTGGTGGAGTGTTGCCTTTGGGGGCTTTGTACAGCGCGCGATGTTTGACGAAGATGCGCAACGCCAGCAGCAACAGCGCGGCAAATGCGAAGCCGATCAGTGGTGACAGCAGCAACGCGTAACCGACCTTGGTGGCTTGCGCCCAGTCGACACCGCTGGTGCCGTCGCGTCCGTGCATCAGCGCATTGGCGACGCCGACGCCGATGATCGAGCCGATCAAGGTGTGGGATGACGAGGCCGGCAAGCCCAGCCACCACGTGCCGAGGTTCCACAGGATTGCCGCGATCAGCAGGGCGAAGATCATCGAGAAACCGGCGGTTGAACCGACTTGCAGAATCAGCTCCACCGGCAGCAAGGCGATGATGCCGAAGGCTACGGCGCCGCTGGACAGCAGCACCCCGAGAAAGTTGAAGATCCCCGACCAGACCACCGCGAAATGCGGCGGTAGCGAATGGGTGTAAATCACCGTTGCCACGGCGTTGGCGGTGTCGTGGAAGCCGTTGACGAACTCAAAACCCAAGGCAATCAACAGCGCCACACCCAGTAGCAGAAACGGCGTCCAGGTGGTCACCGTGGTGCCGAGGTCATGCATGTCGTGCATCAGGCTGTAGGCGGTGAACAGCAGCCCCATGGCCAGCACCGCGAAAAACACCACGGCGGTAAGTACGCCGGGTTTTTTATCGAGTTGCGGGCCGGCACTGCTGGCGGGGGCGTTGGAGGCGGCGGTCAAGGACGGCGTAGCCATGGCCGGACAATCCTGTGTCAGGGAGGAGTGCCGGTCATGATCGTTGCCGAATGTTACAGCGAGACTGCTTTGGATCAGTGTTTGGGTTTTTAGCCGTTGCGCCGATCCGCGGCCCCCCGTACTTGTAGGAGCAAGGCTTGCCCGCGATGAACGATGACGCGGTCATCCTGTCAGACCGCGGCGCATCAATCGCGGGCAAGCCTTGCTCCTACGGTATACGAGTGGTTTTAGTAATCCGCCCGCTTGCGAAACGCCCAACGCCCGGCCAGCACCGTGAACGTCGCGACCAGTGCCACCAGAATCCAGAATCCTTCCGGGTCGCCGGCAAGGGGAATCCCGCCGACGTTCATGCCGAAGAAACCGGCAATGATGTTGATTGGCAGCGCCAACACCGTGACCACGGTCAGGGTGAACAGCGTTCGGTTGCTTTGCTCGTTGAGGTTGGCGGCGATCTCTTCCTGCAACAGCTTGATCCGTTCGCCGAGCGCCGTGAGGTCGTTGATGATCAGCGCGAACTCCTCGGTGGATTTGCGCAGCTCCTTGACGTCGTCCTTTTGCAACCATTGCGGCGGGCGGTTGAGCAGGCGCAGCAGCGAGCCCGGCTCCAGTGCCAGCAGCCGTTGCAAACGCACCAGCACTCGACGATTGGCGCCCAGTTCGGCACGGTTGGTGGACAGTCGCGATGACAGCAACTCGTCCTCGATCTGGTCGACACTCTGGCTGGTCTTGCGCACGATCTGCGTCAGCACTTCGCCCTGGTCGCGGAGCAAATGCACGAGCAGTTCCAGTGGCGAACGAAAGCATTCGCCGGCCTTGACCGAGGAGCGCAGCTTGTCCACCGAGTGCAGGGGTTGCAGGCGTGCGCTGATGATCAACCGACTGCGGGCGCAGACCCAAAGGGTCGAGACGTCTGACGAGACCATGCTGCTGAGGTTGAACACCACGTCGTTGACCACTGCCAGCAGCGCTGAATCGACGTGCTCGATGCGCGTCGAGCGCGAGCCTTCATGCAAGGCTTCGAAAAACTCTTCCGGCAACTCCAGGTGCGCTTTCATCCAGCGCTCGCACGCAGCGTGGGCGAGGTTCAGGTGCAGCCAGAGGAACTCGTCCTCGGCGCCCGGTTGTTGCAGCAGCTGCAGCGCCTTGGCCGAATCGATCTCGCGACCGCGTTCGCCGGGACGAAAGCTGAAACCGTAGAGCAGGCCGAACAGGTCAGAATCGCGATGGCGTTGATCGATGCTGTGGTTCATGGAGTCTCGCTGAAGGGAGGCGCCTGTCGTACGTTTCACAGGCTCACATGAGCGGCATCATGGCAACGCGGTTTGACAGTTTTGTGACGGTTTGGTGGCTCGCGTAATAGAGCCTTTACCAGTGGTCGGATTGGCTTCAAGAAAACGCGGCACACGCCGATGACGCCTAAGTTGGCTCAGGCACTTTGGTGTCCGGCCCGCATGTTGTCGACAGGGAGGTCCGGACATCTCGCATGCCCTACCGATGCGAGTCTTATCCCTGTCATGAGTATCACTCGATGTTTTTGCAAAAATCCCTGCGAGCGCAAATCCTGGCACTGCTGAGCGGCAGTCTGATCGCGATGTTGCTGATTGCCCTGGCCTGTTTTCACTTACTCTCCAGCGGGGTGCAGAACTACCGCAACCTCATCGAAGGCCCGTTACGTACCTCGCAACTGATTGACGAAGCCAACCTGCAATTCAAGGCTCAGGTTCAGGAATGGAAAAACGTCCTGTTGCGCGGCAAGCAACCGGCTGAGCTGGACAAATACTGGAAGCAATTCGAGGACCGTCAGGGCGACGTACAGAACATCCTCGGTGAATTGACCCGCCAACCGGGCATCGACGCCTCACTTAAAACCCGCCTTGAAAGCCTGCGTGATGCGCACCGGGTGCTTGGCGGCGCGTATCAAAAAGGTCGAGAGGCTTATCTGGCAGCCGGTGGTGATCCTTCGGCAGGTGATAACGCGGTCAAAGGTGTGGACCGCGCCACTAGCGAGCAGATGAGCGAACTGGTCAACGAGTTGCGTAAACAGGGCCGGGAGCAGTCGACGTTGATCAGCGCCAGCGCCGATCGCACGGTGTTGCTGGGTATCCTGGTGATGCTGGCTTCGGGCCTGTTGATTGGCTTGCTCAGCCTGTGGCTGGTCAACCGCAATCTGGTGGAACCGATCCGCAAGTTGATCGAATACGTCGCGCACTTGAGCCAGGGCCGGTTTGCCGAGCGGGTGGCGAGTGATCGTCAGGATGAGCTGGGCAAGCTGGCGGTGGCTGCCAACACGCTGCGCGATTTCCTTGCCGAGACCTTCAGTCGCTTGCAGCGCAGCGCCTCGGATCTGGACAGCGCCAGCGGTGAGCTGAACTCGATTGCGACCTTGATGGCCCATGGCACCAACGAACAGTTCAATCGCACGGATCAAGTCGCCACGGCAATGAACGAAATGTCCGCCACTGCCCAGGAAGTCGCTCGTCATGCGGCCGACGCGGCACGGGCCGCCGATGATGCCGATCAGTCGGCACAACAGGGCGAGAAGGTCATGCAAGGCACGATTCACACCATCACTCAGATGCGCGGCGAAATCGCCAACACCGCGACGGTCATCCGCCAACTGGAAACCGATAGCGGGCGTATCGGCAAGGTGCTGGAAGTGATTCGCGGCATCGCCGAGCAAACCAACTTGCTGGCATTGAACGCCGCTATCGAAGCCGCTCGGGCCGGAGAAGCCGGACGCGGGTTTGCTGTGGTGGCCGATGAAGTACGCAGCCTGGCCCAGCGCACGGCGGCGTCGATCATCGAAATCAACCAGATCATCCAGAGCGTGCAGACCGGTGCGGTAGACGCGGCGCAGGCCATTGAAAGTGGCCAGTCGCGCAGCGAAGAAAGCGTCGAGCAGGTCACTCAGGCCGGGGCTATGCTTGAGCGCATTACTGCATCGGTGGAGGCGATTCGCGACATGAACCGCCAGATCGCCACCGCTGCTGAAGAACAGACCTCGGTGGCCGAAGACATTTCGCGCAACCTGACCGAGATCACCAGCATCGCCAGTACCAACCTGGACAACGTGCAGCGCACTGAAGCGGCGAGCAACAACCTGCACGGGTTGTCGGGGCAATTGAGCGCGGTGACGGCGCGTCTCGGCGCCTAGCCAACTGAAATGTGTATCGGCACGCTAACCGTGTCGGTACACGATTGATCTCAAGTGTGGGTGTTGCACGTCGATGATTCGGCCGGGTTGGATGGGCCTTTGATGTTCCTGTCCCATGAGGCGGGTGCCGCCGGTCGGATTCAGGGGCAGAGAAGGCCTTGATTTACCGCCTACCTGTTAGTTCTGACAGTAGACGGGGGGGGGGGGCTGAGGATTGTATGGAACGGTCAGCGCAGCCTGCGCTACTTTTCCTGTCAGGAGCGATCCCATGTCTTTGAGTCTTAGCAAATTGCAAATTGAAAGCATGACACCGGAGCCCGGTTACGATGGGCAAGTCACAGTGCCGTCTGCCGGAGCAGGTCTGTGCGCTCAAGTGGAGGGTGACCAGGGCTATCATGCGGAAGACATTCTGCTGGTGTACTTGAATGACAAGCGTGTATTTATTCACACGGTCACTAAAGTTGAAGAGCAAAACGGCATCAGCTTTTTTATTGAGAAAGCTTATGTTATTCCGGGTGATGCCACGGTCAAATACACCATCATCAACGATCAGACCGGGATCCCCTCTGACTCACTTGTACTATTGCTTAAGGTCATCCCTGAAGAAGAAACTGAAGTAGTCCTTGCGTCGCAACGGTAGACTTGGCCATCCCTCTCATGTTCAACACGCAAAAAAGCCGCACAACCTCACGGCTGTACGGCTTCTTCTGTTTGATCTACTTGTCTTGAGTATTACTCAGCACTCTGCCGGTTTTTGCGTCCAGCTTCACGTCCCACTCGACATTCTTCGCGTCGCGGATTTCGACCTTGTACTCGTAAGCACCGGATTTGGCATTGTGCTCCAGCTCGGTGTCGGTGATGTTCGCGACAGCCGCGCCAGGGTGCTCGGTCAGCGCGGCCTGATTGAGTTTCTGCATGTCCATCACGGTGCCGTCCTTGAGCAGACCAGGGATCAGGTCCGGGCGCACATCGGCCAAGGCGAAACCGGCAGTCAGGGTCAGGGCAGCGGCGGTGAACAGGGCAGTCAACGTCTTCATGGGGCATTCCTTGGGTGAACTGTTTAAGTGGCGTCAGGTTAGCCAGCGCAACTTAATTCATCCTTAAATTCACTTGAGCCCAATCAGATCGTTCCCACGCAGGAGCGTGGGAACGATCAATACTAGTAACCATTGACCTCAAGCAACTGCGCAACGCTGCCTGCTGCCGGGCGCTTGTAGTACTTGAGCAGTTCGCTGGCGCGGTTGGTGAAGATGCCATCGACACCGGCGTCCATGACCTTCTTGTAATCCACCGCATCGTCGATGGTGTAGACGTGCACCAACATGCCTTTGTCGTGGGTGTACTGGTTCATCCATGGTTGCACCAGGTCCGAATAGCTTTGATCGCCGCCGTTGGTCAGCGCTGCCGAAGGGCCCGTGCCAATGGCGCCCTGAGACTTGGCGTAGTCGACCCATTGCTCGAATTCGGCTTTGTCCTTGGGTTCCTGTTTGGCGTAGTAGGTGGCTTTATCCTTGTCGCCGGATTCGGCGAAGGTCACTTTCGACTTGGGCTCGATGCTGCCTTCGCCCACCCACAGCAGGAGAATTTTCGGCACTTGCGGCATTTCTTTTTGCAGCAGTTCAAGGCTGCTCTTCTCGAAGGTTTGCAGGATCACTTTGCCTTTACCCTGGCCGACGCTCAGTTCACTTTTAGCCAGTTTGGAACCCGCCGGGCTCAACCAGCCACGGTCTTGAAGCTTGTCCTTGAGGTCGCGCTCGATGCCGGGAAACTGCTTTGGCTCTTTGGTTTCGATGTAAAGCCCTGGCTTGTGCAGCGGGTTGCCTTCGGCGATATCGATGATTTCGTCGAGGGTCAGGATTTTCAGGCCGGCGTAACTGGCGCGTGCGCGATCCGGGTGAGCGGTGTTGAACCAGCTGCCGGCATCCAGGGTTTTAAGTTCGGCGATGGTGAACGCGTTGGCCGGGCTGTCCTTGCGTTCAGGAAACTTGGTGGCAACGTCGGTGGTGCGTTGCAGGTTGTTGTCATGCAAGGCGAACAGCACGCCGTCCTTGCTGCGTTGCAGGTCCATTTCCAGGTAATCGGCGCCCAGGTCGCGCGCCAGTTTGTAGGAGGCGGCAGTGGATTCCGGTGCATCGAAAGAGGCGCCACGGTGGGCGATCACTGCCGGGTGCGGGATCCCGCTGGCGGTGGCCAGAGCGGTCGGGCTCTGCTGGCTGGTCGCCTGTGCCTGGCCAAGGCCGAGCATCAGACTCAGCAACAGGGCGCTTTTGGTGTAGGTAACAGGCATTGTCGAGGTCCTTTCGTAAGAAGCGATTTCAAAGACCTATCTTTTAACAATTGAGCGCCGGATGCGCTATCGCCAAACCGACATTAACGTGTGTGAGGGGCATTTTTTCCGCGCTTTTGTGCAGTCCTTTGCAGTACGATCCACCTCGGCAATTTCCCCTCCAGAGGGAAATCCCGAAACATCCGTTATCCCGCCCTCTGCGTGTAAACCATCGTTCAGCCGTCCTTCGGGACGCATCCGTGAGGTTTACCATGCGCATCACGTCCGAACTTATCTGCCAGGCCGCCGACCAGCTCAACGGCTTCGTCGGTTTCAATCGCAAGACCGCCCGATACATCGTCCGCTTCAGCGAAGACGCCTTTGGCATGGACGTCGCAGACGACGCGATCATCCCCGCCAGCGAGTTCGTCTGGGCGCCTGAGGACGGTCAAGCCATGACCCTCAAGCGCGAGTTGATCCGCTTGCTGCTGGAACAGAACATCGACGACCGGATCAACATCACCGAACCGCTGCGGGTTTATATGCGGCGCGAGGATTTACCGGAGATCAGCGCGCTGCGCAGTCTGGTTCAGGCCGGCTGACGCTCGAAGGCATAAGCGCGTTCGACCTTGCAGACCCGCGTGTGAAACGCTTCATACCAGGTCGAGCGTCCGCGTTCGCGGGTTGCACTGTGCTCGGCGTGTTGTTTCCAGGCGAGAATCGCTTCTTCGCTGGACCAGTAGGAAACGGTGATGCCGAGCCCGTCCTCACCCCGGGCCGACTCCACCCCGAGAAACCCTGGTTGGTCGCGGGCGAGTTCGACCATGCGCTGTGCTGCTTGCTCGTAACCCTGGTCGGTGGCGATGCGCAGTGAAGTGAAAATTACCGCGTAGTAGGGCGCCGAAGGCGTGTTGGCGATCATCTGACGTTCCTTGCGCAGGCCTGGATAAAGGCATCGACCAAGGGTGGACGGGTGCCGGTTAGCGCTGCGCGTTCTGGTTGAAACAAGGTCGCAACGAAGAATGGATGATTGCTGAGCTCCACGGCCCGTAGATCACCCGCCGAATCGTGGCCGGTGGCTCTCAGGTTGTGTGTCAGCAATTGCTCTTCGAACGCTGGATTGACGCCGTAGCGGCAGTGATAGCCTTCATGAATCTCTGTGGACTCGTAGGCGTTGGCAATCAGCGAGCCTTTAACCAACCGGATGCTGTCGACGATCTCCACCAGCGAGCAGGTGAGCGGCGTGAGCACGGCGCGCGCGGCGTCTGGCGAAGTTTCACCATGCTCGGCATCGGTCCATCCCAGAACGTTGCGTGCGTATTCAAGCACCGCGTGTTGAAAACCACCGCAAGTGCCGAGGAACGGCCGCTGTTGTTCTCGTGCAAAGCGGATCGCCAATAGCGCACCGTCCATGTTGCGGTAAGGGCTGGCAGGCACGCACCAGAAGCCGTCGAAGTCAGCCAGCGGGGTGTTTGCGTCAATGTGGTCAGTGGCCAGCCACTCAATGTGCACATCGACGTCAGCGTGTTGTGCGGCCAGGTTCAGCGCCAGGGGAATTGCCTGATGGGCAGTGACCTGTGGGTCGTAGTCACCGATCAGTGCAATACGCAGTTGAGGGCTCTCTTGCATGGTGTCTCCCAAGACTTGTTGATTGCTGGAGCCGACTATAGAGTGGCGTTCACGCAATCAATAGAGGCGTTTAGCCAAGTGTTCAATGCAGCAACGCACTATCAGTTGGATTACCCGGACCTCGCCTTGATTCTTGCGTTGGTGCGCGGCGGCTCTCTGGCACGGGCGGCGGCGCTATTGAAGGTCGACGTTTCGACGGTGTTTCGTGCGGTCAGGCGCCTGGAAGCAGCGTTGGGCCAAGCGCTGTTCGAGAAAAGTCGCGCAGGTTATTTGCCGACCGCCCTGGCCCGAACACTCTCCGAGCAGGCCGAACGCGCCGAGCAGGCGCTGGAAGCGGCGCGTATTGGCGTGGAGCAGGGCGGTGACGTGATCAGCGGCACCGTGCGCCTGACCTGCACCGATTCGGTGTTGCACGCGTTACTGTTGCCGGCACTGACGCAATTCATGCCGGCGTACCCGGCGCTGACCCTGGAACTGAGCACCTCCAACGATTTCGCCAACCTCAGCCGCCGCGATGCCGATATCGCCTTGCGGCTGACCCGCTCACCTCCGGAGCATCTGGTTGGGCGGCGATTGGGCGCTGTGTCGTATCGGGTGTGCGCGAGTGCGGCGTATCTGAAATCGGTCGAGCCGAGTGATCTGACACGGTTGAGCTGGATCGCTCCGGATGACTTTCTGCCCGACCATCCAACCGTGATCTGGCGTCGTCAGCAATTTCCCGGTGTGTTGCCGAGCTATCGCTGTAACAGCATGCACTCGGTCACCGAGTTGGTACGCGCCGGGCTTGGGGTCGCCGCGTTGCCGGACTTTCTGATCGACCCCGCGCAGGGGCTGCGCCCTTTGAGCGAACCCCTGCTCGGTTACGACACCAGTCTGTGGTTGCTGACTCGCCCGGACTGTCGAGCATTGCGCTCGGTGGTGACGCTGTTCGACGAGTTATCACGCTGGGTGCAATTGCCCGATCAGGAGCGTTGCTGATCTTTCAAAATGTGTTGATGCATCTCCGATGTCAGGTTCTCGATGCGTTCGGTCAGCTCTTTGGTCATCTTGGTCAGTCGGGTGTTTTGCTCAAGCAACGTCAGTAACTGTGCGGAGGTCTTCGCGGCTTGCGCTTGCCGTTCGCTGTTGGCAATCGCCAACGTCTCGCGGTGTAGCGCGTCGGCTTCGGACTGGGCTTTGTCGCGAGCGGCCTGACGGGTTTGCGCCAGCAGAATCAACGGCGCGGCATAGGCCGCTTGCAGACTGAACGCGAGGTTGAGGAGGATGAACGGGTAGACGTCGAAGGTCGTTAACCCCGTGACGTTCAGGGCAATCCAGACCACGACGATGAGGGTTTGCGCGCCGAGGAAGGTCGGGGTGCCGAAGAAGCGTGCAAAGGCTTCGGCCTTCAATGCGAAAGTGTCATTGCCGAACGTCGATGCCAGATGAGCGTGCGGCCGGTGGAAGCGCAAGTGATCGATGGGGGCGGCGGGATCTTTTTCTTCGGGCTTGGCTGAATTCATGATGCTCTCTGCAATGCCATGGGACTGAGGCTCACTATAACCCCCACAGCTTCCAGCGCCCGACTCGCTTTGAAACACTTTGTAGTGTTTTATTCAGCGCTTCGGTCCAGCGGATAAACACGTGAATAGTGTCATTTGTTCCATGTGTCCTTTTGCGTGCCCTTCATGCCTGCCGTTGATAGCAGGCCAGAAACATGTCCAGCGTCGACTCTACAACCGTTGTCTGCATCTCGGGTGACAGTGGTGGACAGTTCAGGGAGATCTGCGGCCAGAAGGCAAATGCCTTGAGCATTCCCTGCACCTGCTGGGCAGCAAAGGCCGGGTCTACAGGCTTGAGCCGACCGTCAGCCTGAGCCGCGCGAATCCAGGTGGTCAGCCCTTCTTCACGTTCGCCAATGCGCTCCACCATGTCCTGGACCCGTTCTGGCGAATGGATGGTGGCGGCGATGGCAACTCGTGCCAGATCAAGGAAATTGGTGTCCCCCAGCAACTGCAATTTGCAGTGCAGCAGTTGGCCCAACTGCTCGCGAAGCGGCAGGTCTGTGCGATAACAGTTGTCCTGCTGAGCGGTGACGTTGGTCCACAATCGTTGCAGGATTTCAGTCCACAGCTCTTCTTTGCTGGGGAAGTGGTTGTACACCGTGCGCTTCGACACGCCCGCGGTGGCGGCGATCTTGTCCATGCTGGTGATGTCGAAACCGTTGGCACGGAATTCGGCAATCGCCGCCTGAACAATGGCTTCGCGTTTACGGTCGGTGAGGCGCTGCGGAGCTGTCATAAATACGCGTCGGTAGAAAAAAGGGAGAATTACACTCGGCAGTTTACTTGCTCACGGCTTTGTTGCAATCTTGAAACTACACTGTGCAGTGTAGTTGAACGGTTGAAAAATAGAGTTTGCGGCTGACGCGTGCGTGCATTGGCCATTTATCGTCCGAAAAAGAAACGCCGCACTTCGTCGGTTTTTCTGGAGTCACTTAAACATGGCCACTTTCTCTTACCAGGCGGATAGCGCCACTGAACTGAAAACGTCCCGGCAAGAGCAGGGGCAATACCAAAACCATGCGGCCGTACCGGGGCAAGGCTTTCGCAAGACCCTGCGAATTTTCTGGAACATGATTTTCCACAAGCCGAGTAACACGCGACCGACCGGTGTTATTCCGGTTCAAGCGCTGACTCTCGAACAGCTTCTCGACGCACCGAACCACAGCGTATTCCGCCTGGGGCATTCCACCGTGCTGCTGAAACTGCGCGACAAGTTCTGGCTGACCGACCCGGTCTTCGCTGAGCGCGCATCACCGGTGCAGTGGGCCGGCCCCAAGCGCTTCCATCAACCACCGATCAGCCTCGAGGCGTTGCCACCGATCGAAGCGGTGATTCTGTCCCATGACCATTACGATCACCTCGATCGTCAGTCGATTCTCAAGCTGGCGGACAAAACCAGACACTTTCTCGCGCCGTTGGGTGTGGGTGAGACGCTGATCAAATGGGGCGTCGATGCGAGCAAAGTGCGTCAACTGGATTGGTGGGAAGGCACTCAGATCGAGGGCATTCATTTCATTGCCACGCCTTCGCAGCACTTTTCCGGTCGCGGGCTGTTCGATGGCAACAGCACGCTCTGGGCCTCGTGGGTGATGATCGATGGCGGCAAACGGATTTTCTTCAGTGGCGATACCGGTTACTTCGACGGTTTCAAAGCGATCGGCGAACAGTTCGGCCCCTTTGATCTGACCCTGATGGAAACCGGCGCGTACAACGTCGACTGGCCGCACATTCACATGCAACCAGAAGAAACCCTGCAAGCCCACATCGACCTCAAGGGCCGTTGGCTGCTACCGATTCACAACGGCACCTTCGACCTGTCAATGCACGCCTGGCATGAACCCTTCGACCGCATCTTGGCTTTGGCCTGGGAACGCAGTGTCTCGATCACCACGCCACAAATGGGCGAAGCGTTCAGCCTTGGCCAACCGCAGCGTGGGGAGGCCTGGTGGCTGGAGGTTGAAGAGACGACCGTTCAGTTGATCGTTAATAGCTAGGGACGTACGCCTATTCCACGGATTGTTCTGCGCAGATGCTGGTACAGCAGACTCTGCCAGTGTTGGGGGGAAGGGAACCCCTATCAGGAGAAAACCACTTCAATCCGACCTTCGCGTCTCGATCTCGGCACTGGTTTGACGATGATCTGTACATCGCGTCCAAGCCGTGAGAGACACTCCATCATCTTGGCTTCACTGATGCCCCGAAATTTTCCGCGAAGCATTTCGGAAAGTTTGGGTTGTGATAACCCCAGGATCTCGGTGGCCTGAACTTGGGTCAGGTGACGGGCCTTTATGATTTCGCCGATTTTTGCCGCGAGCTGGGCTTTAAGGTGCATTTCGATGGTGTCTCGACTTTCTAGGTCGTCATAAATATTTCCGATGCTTCCTTCGATCTCAATCATGTCTAGATCCTTGATATATTTTTCTGGATATCACTCAATCATCGCGTAATCCGCCCGTCCCACCGGGTCTGGCGTAGAGCCTCTGACGCTCATGCCTCGGCCCGGTGCAAAGCCTGGGAAGAACACCAGGCCTTCGGCTTCAAACCGGTAGGCGAGGGCCAGACGGGTGACGTCGAGCACTTCACCGCCCGCTTCAAACCGGCGGATAGCTTCAACGGTAACCCCGGATTCCCTGGAAAACTCCTCCAGCGACCAGCCCAGCATCGCACGGGCTTGTGCGCTGTGTGCGGGGGTGAATTGGAAAAGGGCGATACGTTCCAGGGTGATTTTCATCGCAAGAGAGGCCATGGTTTTCTCCGGGTTCGAAATGGGTTATTCAATGAGTACTGTGTTTTTGTACAGTTGTTTTCGACCCGGATCAAACTCAATTTTTTGATTGGTTCTACGTCGCCTCCAACCCCGGCACCTCGCGAATAATGAAGTGATCCAGATTCTCGATATCACCACTGAACACCCCGAACGTCTGCTCGGGGTTTTTCTTGCTCGGCACCTGCTTCAACTCCGGGGTCACACCATAGAAGAAGCAATAAAGCTCCCGCTCACTGCCGATGGCACCCTTTATTTCCTCCAGGAAGGCTTTGCGCTTGCGGTAGTTTTCGATCAGTTTTTTGCTCAGGTAGACGTTCACCGAGTAGGGCTTCTTGTCGAGCCAGACCTTCTTCTCGAAATCGATGCGGAAGCTGGTGTTGTAGTCCTTGATCGCCTTGATCTTGCCCCAGTAAATCAGCCCCTTGTTGTCCTGCAGGTATTCGATTTTCTTGAAGAATGCGCTGTAGGACGCAGTGTGCTCGCCAATCTTCAGCGGCATGCGTTTGAGCAGGTCCTTGTTATCGAAATTCGACACGAAGCACTCCACCGGGTGGGCGAAGACGCTGGTCTTGTCCGGTGCCGACTCGCGAGTCGGGTGCTCGGTAGTGCTGGTCGTGGCAGACGGTTGTGGCTGTTCCCGAGGCGCATCGACATCCGGCGTTGAGGTGGATGGCTTACGCACATACTGACGCCGGGTCAGCAGCAGTTCTGACGGAAAGTGCTCCTCTGGCCCGTCGTCCGTTTCTGCACCTTCTGACGCCGGTGCTCTGAGGCTGACATAAGGGCAGCCCTCGATATGCCGGGTGCCGGGCAGGTTCTTGAAGTGCGGCGTGCGGATGTAATTGACGTTTTTCGCGTTGAACGTCCCCAGCCCATTCGCCTCGTCGAACGCCGTGCGACAGTCGTCGTTGGGGCACTGAAAGCGCTCCTTGGCCGAGTCGAAGTCCATGGTCTCGTCGAAGTTCAGATCGCGCACGTCATAGATCGACAGCTTGTCGTCGAGGCTGATGCAGTAGGCGGTGTCGAATTTCATGCGCGCTCGGGTCCTTGAGAGGTAGGTGGCGTATTAATAGCGGGTGGCGCGTGATGGCGCACCTGTTGATTCACGTTTGTCGCATCAACGCCCTCTGCAATTGGACAAGACCCCATAGCCTGACTAGCGTTGTCAGATGGAGCGTAGGGCTCCATGCCTCAGACTGAGGCGCCGTTGCGGGCTGACTATCTGTTGCATCTACAAGGAGGTAAGGATGTTTGGGTCGGTCGTTCTGGACGCGATTCTCGGGATGTTGGCGCTGTTCACGCTGCTGGGTATTTTCGTCACCACCCTCACTGAAATCATTCAATCGTTCTTCCAGAAGGTCCGGGCGAAGTACCTTTATAACGCCCTGAAGCTGTTGTTCACCGGCAAATTGAAGGGGCTGAGCGACAGCGACCTGGCGTTCTTCCTGCAGGTGCTCGATCACCCGATGATCCAGTCCATGGCGCCACCCGGCAATCGCCCCAGTTATCTGGATCCGGCGATGCTGGCGCAGGTGGTGATCACGCTGCTGCTGCACAAAGACGACACCACGACCCTCGATATTCCCCTCGACGAACTTAATGCAGCCCTGACCAAGGGCATTGCGCAGGTCCCGTCCGAGCACTTGCGCCGTGCACTGTCGACGATGCTTGCGGCGGCCCAGGCCAAAGTCACCACGGCCCAGGAGCTGCTATGCGCGTTCAAGACCCGGCTGGAGCACTGGATCAATGCGGTGATGGACCGCGCCGAAGGCTGGATGCGGCGTAATGCCAAAGTCGTCTCGTTGGTTTGCTCTTTGGTGATTTGCCTGGTGCTCAACGTCAACGCGTTCGACCTCATGCAAGGCATGGTGCGCAATGACACGTTGCACGCAGCAGGCATGCAGATGGCCAACAATCTGGTGACGAACAGCGCATCCGCAGCACTCGATCAAGCCTGCGCGAATCGGGACGACAAGGCCCAGTGTCAGTTCGATTCGGCATTGAGCAGTTTGCAGGCGCTGCCTCAGGGCGCTATCGGCTGGAACAACCCACCGGCGTTTTTACACCACGATCAGACAAACAAAATCGCCTGGTTCGGCTATTGGTTGCTTGGGGTCATGACGGCGGCGTTGGCTGCCTCGTTGGGCGGTGATTTCTGGTTCAAGATGTTGAGCCAGATGATTCGCCTGACGGGCAGCAAAACGGTCCCACAGCCCAAGCCCTGAGCGCGATCGGGCACATCAACTCAGGGAGAGCAGCATGGCGAACAAATGGCCCGACGAGATCAAGCACGTCGTTGTGCTGATGATGGAAAACCGCTCGTTCGATCATCTGCTGGGGGATTACACCAGCATCAACCCTGCGTGCGACGGCATCAACCCTAAAGCGCCCAGCACCAACCCGCTGACGGACGCCAGTGGCAACATGGCGGTGATCACTCAAACGGCGGAAACAGCGGGCTACTTCGCCCTGTGGGCGCCGCCCGCGCCTTCGCCACCGGCGCTACCGGCCAAGGACAGCGAAGGTTTCGACCTCGGTCACGAGTTCGTCGATGTGGTGAAGCAACTGGATGTATCACTCAAGACCAGCCTGACTGCACCCAAGCTCGATGGCTTTGCGCAGGACGCCTACGACAAGGCGCGCAACGATCTGAAAGTGTACAAAACTTACTCGCAATCCATGGCCCAGCGGGCGATGAACTACATCCCGTTTGGCTCCACGCCCGCCGCCGATCCACTGCCGGCAATCCAGGGGCTGGCGCGCAATTTCACCGTGTGCGACCGCTGGTTTGCCTCGGTGCCGGGCCCGACCTGGCCGAACCGTTTTTTCGCCATGCTCGGCAGTTGCAACGGCCACTTGCTGATGCCCTCCACGGGCACCGTGCTGGCCGGGATCAAAAGCCTGATTGCACAGTTTGGCGGCGACAGCATTTTTTCGCTGCTGCGCGACAAAGGCCACGATGTGCGAATTTACTCCGACGGTGCCATCCCGCTGGCGGCGCTGGTCAAAGGTGGTTTGCAACACATGAGCATCGACGACTTCAAGTCGGATGTCGCTGGTAACAAGCTTCCCGAACTGTCCTGGATCGAGCCGAGCTATGGCCTGCTCAATGGCAAGCTCGGGCCCAACGTGTCGCATCATCCACCGGAAGACCTGCGCTTTGGCGATCAGTTTGTCGGTGAGGTGTTCAATGCCTTGTCGGCCAACACCAATGTCTGGAACAAGACCCTGTTCGTGCTGCTGTACGACGAGCATGGCGGCTTCCATGATCATGTGGTGCCGCCGACTTGCGTGGCGACGGGGTCGACGGTTGATGTTGACTGGCCCAATCCCTTCACTCGGCTGGGCATCCGCGTACCGGCGATCCTCGCTTCACCTTGGCTCAATCCGGGTCTGATTCCGTGGACTGACAACCTCCAGGCGCAACATTACGATCACACCAGTTTGCTGGCCTTTCTTTGCGATCATTTCCAACTGCCGCGCAGCGCCCTGGGTGCAAGGGTGGTCGTGGCCCAGCACTTCGGCAACGCGCCGATCTGGCGCACAGCCGCAAGCACTGCACCTGCGCCGAAACTGGCAGCCACCGCCGTGCCAAGCCGCGCCGGGCTGCCCTTGATCGAGTCCCAACTGGCGACCCAAAGCCGGCAGGTGGTGGACAGCGCCACCGGTTACCTCGACGGCCTGGATCCGGAGCAGATCTGGAAAAACAGCGCTCAAGGCGTCAGCAGTTTCCTCGACAGCCGCACCCGTGCACTGGCTGAGCCCGGCCAGGCTGCCCTCACGTCCGCCGCGCCCAGTGCCGACAGCCTGGAAGCGAAACTGCGGCGCCTGCAGGATTTGATGGCCACCGCCCACGGTCAAACGGTGGCTGCCGTTGGTGCGCCCGCCGTCAAAACCTTGCAAGCAGGGGCGGCGCCGGCTGTTGTGCCCGCGCAACTGCGAGTCCTGTGCCTGCCGGGTGTGGGATTCACGCCGCCCGCCAATGGGCAGGGCAGTACCGACGCGAACTGGCAGGAACAATGGCGCACGCTGATCCGTAGCCAACTGGCGCAGAACGGTCGCGTTATCGACGACCAGGACATCGACTTTCTGCCCTTCGATGATCAACTCAAGGAAGGACCGGACTTCGCCCAGATCACCCGCGGCCTGGCCATGTTGCGGGACGACGCCAGGGGCAAGGCCGACGAGGATTTCGGCAGTTGGGGCCTGCCGGTCAATCAGATGCTGCGCACCACCGTCGGCGCCATCGTGCAGTGGATCGAAGACGCCGAATTGCGCACCGCACTGACCCAACATCTGCTGGAAAAAATCGACGCGTTCAACCCGCAGATCATCTTCGCCCAAGGGCTGGGCAGCCTGATCGGTTACGACGCCTTGCGCCGTTCGGTGGCCAAGAAAGGTTCGGCGCTGAAACTCGTCGATGGCCGGGTATTCGTCAGCTTCGGCTCGCCCATCGCGCTGCCATTGGTGATGCGCGAAGTCTGGGGCGGGCGGGTCATGCGCCTGAGTGAAAACGGCCGAGGCATTCGTCGCTGGTTCCACCTCTACAACCCCAACGACGGTTTGCTGACCCGGCCGATCACCTCGCCAGACTCGGCGCGGGTCGACCTGCAAACCGAGTTCAGCGTGCCGCTGCGTGATGACCTGCTCGACCTTAATCACGCAGCGCAAGCCTACTTGTCGTCCGCCACCAGCCAGACCGGCCTCTGGCCACAACTGGCTCGCGATGTGGTGGCGGCAAGCGCTCTGGAAGTGCCGGCATTCCTGTCCCGCAGCGGCCAACGCAAACGCCGCGCCCTGGTGGTCGGCATCAACGATTACCCCGAACCGGGCGCACGCCTCGACGGCTGCATCAACGACACCTACCTGATCAGCCGCATGCTCCAGGAAAGCGGCTACGACGCCGGCGACATCCGTTTGCTGCACGACGCCCGAGCGACGCGGGCGAACTTCGTCGAGCGCCTCGAATGGCTGGTAGAAGGCGCCCGCGCCGGCGATGAACGCGTGCTGTTCTATTCCGGCCACGGCACCCAACTGCCGGCCTACAGCAGCAGCGGCGAAGCCGACCGCATGGACGAAACCCTTGTGCTCTACGACTTCGACTGGGACGACGAAAACACCCACTTCACCGACAAACTGTTCCGCCAGTTCTACAGCCACCTGCCATTCGACCCGAACGGCCACGGCGCCAAACTGACCGTCATGTTCGACTGCTGCTACGCCGGCGGCATGACCCGCGGCAACGGCCGTGTACGCGGCATCACCCCACCCAGCGACATCCGACACCGCATGCTGCGCTGGGACCCCTACGCCGGCGACTGGGACCGCCGGGTATACGCCGCCGACAGCGACGGCCGCGACTTCAGCGAACACGACCACACCTCCCGCGCACTCACCCGCACCCGCAGCACCCAAGGCGCCGCCACCGGCCTACGCCCCGAGAAAAAAGCCCAACTGCAACGCCAAGGCAAACTCTACGGCCACCACGGCCCCTACATGCCGCTGATGCTCTACGCCGCCCGAGAAAACGAAAAAGCCAACGAGTATGAGGTGGGCTCCACCAGCTACGGCGCCTTCACCTACGCCGTGGTCGAGCAACTGCGCAAACTGCAGCAGGAAAATGTGACGTTGGGGTTTGATAAGTTGATAGAGCAGGTGGGCAAAGTGCTGAGCGCGAGGTCGCTGGGGCAGACACCAGAGATCGTCGGGCCGAGCGGGGTGAGGGAAGCGGTGTGCCCGTGGAAGATTAGTGGGCTTGGAAAGTGACGCTGAATCTGGTGAGCACTACTGTGGCGAGGGGGCTTGCCCCCGTTCGGCTGCGTAGCAGCCGCAAAACCTGCAAATGCGTTCTACCTGAACGTCCGCGATATTTGGATTCAGGGCTGCTTCGCGGACTGCACTCACTGTTTTCATCACTGCACTAAACCTATGGAAGCCTGACTGGGCGGAGTTCCATTCAACTCAGTTACCAACCTAAGCACCGATTTGTGGCGAGGGAGCTTGCTCCCGCTGGGGCGCGCAGCGACCCTAAAACAGGAAAACGCGGTGCGTCAGGCATAGCGCGTTATTCGGTTGGCGACTACTACGTAGTCGAACGGGAGCAAGCTCCCTCGCCACGGATAGTGTTTAGCCCAGTTACTTGGATCAGTCCTCCCGCTTTAACCGATTCACTTTGTCGTACAGCATCGAGGTGAAGTCATCCTTCTCGGCGGAGTGGTGGCAACGCTTATGGCAATTAGGGCAAAGAGCAACGGCATTACTCCGACGATCCGATCCTCGATTGGCCAAATGCTTTACATGGTGGACTTCAAGAAAGCGAGTTCCGTCTGTCTGTACGAATGGCCCTGGCTGGTCGCAGCCTTCACAAATGCCTTTTGCGTTATCCAAAATCCACGCTTTTATCCGAGGGGAGCGCGCATACGAGGTGGTAGTGCTCACCATCTTTTTTGGCTTCTCAATGCCTTCTGGCTCGCCTATGAGGTTTTGTTCTCGAAGCTTTGCAGTACGACGGTTCAGGGTCTCTTCGTCAGCTGTAGGCAAATAGTCATCGAGGTTGATTAAGCCTTTTGAAGCAAGAATCTTTTCAACGCGTGCGGCAATCCCTGAGCCGATATTTGGCTTGGATGGGTAGCAATTAGTAGGTTTCAGGCCAAGCTCAACAAACAAAAACGATATGTTCTGCAGCCGATAATCAACGGCTTTGGTACTGCGGTTGATCAGTGCACCGTTCTGCAAAATTTGGTGTTCGAGCGATTTGTTGATGGTTTGCCCATCATCTTCGAGTGCGAGAATTTTAAGGTAGGCATCGACCGAGGCTGTTAGCTCCTCGTCAGTCCAACCAGGTTGTTTCTTTCCAGTGTCCATACAATCGCCGAGGGTTGAAAACCCTCGGACAATACTGAGTGGCCATTACGGCGTCTACGAAATTTCCTACGGCATGATCCGAAGTAACTCTCAAATTGACTAAGGAAATCCCACAAGCATCACGTCGATGGTCGACTAAAAAACTTTGAACACCCGCGAAGCCTTCCGCCACCAAGACGTTTGCTGCTGAGTCAGTAGGATGCAAGGCATATCCCGCAACCGAATCCACGGTTCATCCTGCCAATGCAACAGACTCAACTGCATCTGCGGCCAATCCAACACGCTTAACGTCGGCCGCTCCACCGCCCGCAACGGCCGCGCATCCCTTAACGTCGGCACCACCTGATGGGTCAGCCATTCGCGTAGCGAACGGTACTCCGGGCAATAGTGATAGACCAGCAACGCATACACACCGGACTCACTGAGCATCAACCGCTCTTCTGCAGTGCCATGGGCTTGCACAAGCAGCATTCGCCGTTGATCCGCATCGAGCTTTCGGGACATGCGTTCGTCCAGGTATTTGCCCATCAACCGCCCAATATCGCGTGCGTAAAACCAGGTTTGGTTTTCCAAGAGCAGGGCATGGAGGTGGATGTTGTGGCGGGTGAAGAGGGTGGAGGTGATGGGCTCCGCTACGTCATCTGTTAACGAGGGAAAAACATGGGGTAAGACTCGAGTCGTCATATTCCGTGACCTCTACGTATGAATTGGGCAGGGCCAGAACCCAACGTAGAGCGGGCTTAAGAAATCCCAACGAGCTAGGCCTTCCACCGATATCAAATGACGAGCACCCAGGGGCTATCATTTTCAAGTCTGTGTGATGGGCTTGCTTTCTACGTTGGGTGTTTCTTAGGCACCTGTCATGGAGTTTAGAAGTGCTATCGCTGAGCATCCATGCGGCATGCTCCCTACTTTGTGTAGGAATTAAGTGTTTTCTGCAGGCAATAAAAAGCCCTGATCAAATCAGGGCTTTTTGGTTTTTCGATCTACCGGTTTAGATACGCAACGGCAAATCGCGGCAAGCGCCAGAAATCAATCCCAGCTCAACGCCCCACCAGTCTGATACTCAATCACTCTTGTCTCAAAGAAATTCTTCTCTTTCTTCAAGTCCATGATCTCGCTCATCCAAGGGAACGGGTTAGTCGTCCCTGGATACTCTTCTTTCAAACCAATCTGCGACAAACGACGGTTAGCGATGAACTTCAGGTAGTCCTCCATCATCGCCGCGTTCATGCCCAGCACGCCGCGAGGCATGGTGTCACGAGCGTATTCGATCTCCAGCTGAGTGCCCTGCAGAATCATCTGCGAAGCTTCTTCCTTCATTTCAGCATCCCACAGGTGTGGGTTTTCGATTTTGATCTGGTTGATCACGTCGATGCCGAAGTTCAGGTGCATGGATTCGTCGCGCAGGATGTACTGGAACTGCTCGGCGACGCCGGTCATTTTGTTGCGGCGGCCCATGGAGAGGATCTGGGTGAAGCCGCAGTAGAAGAAGATGCCTTCCAGAACGCAGTAGTAGGCGATCAGGTTGCGCAGCAGTTCTTTGTCGGTTTCGACGGTGCCGGTTTCGAACTTCGGATCGGAGATCGAACGGGTGTATTTCAGGCCCCAGGTGGCTTTTTTCGCGACCGATGGGATCTCGTGGTACATGTTGAAGATCTCGCCTTCATCCATGGCCAACGATTCGATGCAGTACTGGTAGGCGTGGGTGTGGATCGCCTCTTCGAACGCCTGGCGCAGGATGTACTGGCGGCATTCCGGGTTGGTGATCAGGCGGTACACGGCCAGTACCAGGTTGTTGGCAACCAGGGAGTCGGCGGTGGAGAAGAAGCCGAGGTTGCGCATCACGATGCGGCGCTCGTCGTCGGTCAGGCCTTCCGGGTTTTTCCAGAGGGCGATGTCGGCGGTCATGTTGACTTCTTGCGGCATCCAGTGGTTTGCGCAGCCGTCCAGGTACTTCTGCCAGGCCCAGTCGTATTTGAACGGGACAAGTTGGTTGAGGTCGGCGCGGCAGTTGATCATGCGCTTTTCGTCGACCGCTACGCGGGCAGAAGCGCCTTCGAGTTCGGCCAGGCCTTCGGCGACGTCGAGTTTGTCGAGGGCGGCCTTGGCGCGAACGATCGCAGCCGAGTCGGTGGCGGTTACGGCGCGAGCTTCAAGGGCTGCGGCACCACCGGCGCTGTCGAGGCGGTCCATGTTGGCTTCAGTAGCGTGGCCAGCATTGGCGCCTTTGGCGACAACTTCGCCGTCTTCTTTGTCGAATTCGTCCCAGCTCAGCATGACGTGTCGTCTCCTGCGTGAGGGCCAGTCGCCCGTGTGAAAACACTGATGGTCGGTTTTTCACACGGCCCGCTGGCCGCGTTGTCTCTAAAAGGAATCGTTTGTTGCAGCAGTACGCAGGCAAAAAACAGAAATGTGTACGGGTGTCCTGAAGTCGCTAAGGGCGGAGATAACGTCGTCAGCTCCTGCGGTGGCCTCAGCGTCCTGCATCCTCCTGTAAGGGGATGTTGCAGGCCCGATTTACGGGCGCATTATAGGTGTTTTTTCACGCTTGTGGTGCGACGAAGTGGCTCAGAGAACCCTCGGCAGGGCGCGTAATCAAGGCGGAGCAAGGGTTTACAGGGCTTTGGCCGATGAAGATTTTTTTTAGCGTTTTTTGGCGACTCGGCAGCGCTGATGACGTCGGTGTTTGCTGTCAAAACGCCGCAAGCCCGATGGGATGGGACTTGCAGGGGAGATGGGGTGTTTTTCGAGGGGCGATTGTGTGCAGTTTCGGGTGGCATTTGTTGATCGGATGATCTGTTCAAAAAACAACCAAAAACAGCTTTTTACACTACATGTAGTGTTTTGGTTCGGATTTCTGTATCCCCAGACACAACGACGCCCGACGAAGGTCGGGCGGTGATGTCGGGTTCGGCAGCAAGCCAAACCTCAGCGTTGATGATCAGCCGTTAGAGCAGCCGTTACCCATTACGCTGTAGCGCAGAATATGCCGTTGACCTTTCGAGTCTTCATATTCCATGCGGGCCGGTACAACTTCGCAAACGCTGGGTACTTCGCTCATGGAGATAACTTTGGCGATGTCCAGGTGAGTCGAATAAGTGTATTCCTCTACCGGTACGGTGTTGCTGGCAACATCAGTCGGGATCTCGTCTGCCATGGCGGTTGCGCACAGACTGCTGAGGGCCAGAACCAATAAAGCTTTCATTTCAATTTTACCTTTCTAAGGTCGAGTGGGGTCACGCAACCTTTTTGGGGTTGCGTGTGGAACTTGATAACTAAGTGTTGGATTAACTGCCTTCGTGGGGGCTGCAACTGGGTTAATCACGTTTGCCGTGTTGGCGAGGCTGATTTTAGGCGCCCGAGTTGCACGCATATAGGTGTGCTTTTGATAAAGACTTTTGGCATATCCTGTAACAATCCCTTAAAAACGACCTCGTATGCTTCAGGGCCGGCTTTCTCGAAATGGCTGAAAGCCAATGAAACCGCGGTGTCTGAGCGGTTCGCTCGGTAAGCACGACGTTTAGTAGGGGCTTGTTACTACCATCGTCGAATGGTTCTATAGGCCCGCCCCGGGCTACAACAGGGCCATACAAAAACAACTATTCCACCGAGGTAAGAAAGATGAGTGCGGCTTCTCTGTATCCCGTTCGTCCCGAGGTTGCGGCCAACACGCTGACTGACGAGGCGACCTACAAGGCCATGTACCAGCAGTCGGTCGTCAACCCGGACGGTTTCTGGCGCGAGCAAGCCAAGCGCCTCGACTGGATCAAGCCTTTCACCACGGTGAAGCAGACGTCCTTCGACGATCACCATGTCGATATCAAGTGGTTCGCCGATGGCACCCTGAACGTTTCCTACAACTGCCTCGACCGCCATCTCGCCGAGCGTGGCGATCAGATCGCGATCATCTGGGAGGGCGATGACCCGGCCGAGAGCCGCAACATCACCTACCGCGAGTTGCACGAACAAGTTTGCAAGTTTGCCAACGCCTTGCGCGGCCAGGATGTGCATCGCGGCGACGTGGTGACTATCTATATGCCGATGATTCCCGAAGCCGTGGTCGCCATGTTGGCCTGTACCCGGATCGGCGCGATTCACTCGGTGGTGTTCGGCGGCTTCTCGCCGGAAGCCCTGGCCGGTCGGATCATCGACTGCAAATCGAAAGTGGTGATCACCGCTGACGAAGGCCTGCGTGCCGGCAAAAAGATCTCGCTCAAGGCCAACGTCGATGACGCGCTGACCAACCCGGAAACCAGCAGCATTCAGAAGGTCATCGTGTGCAAACGCACCGGTGGCAACATCAAGTGGAACCAGCATCGCGATATCTGGTACGAAGACCTGATGAAAGTCGCGGGCACCGTGTGTGCGCCGAAAGAGATGGGCGCCGAAGAAGCGCTGTTCATCCTTTATACCTCGGGCTCCACCGGCAAGCCGAAGGGCGTGCAGCACACCACCGGCGGTTATCTGTTGTACGCCGCGCTGACCCACGAGCGCGTGTTCGACTACCGTCCGGGCGAAATCTACTGGTGTACCGCCGACGTCGGCTGGGTCACCGGCCACACCTATATTGTCTATGGCCCGCTGGCCAACGGCGCCACCACCTTGCTGTTCGAAGGTGTGCCGAACTACCCGGACATTACCCGGGTGGCGAAGATCATCGACAAGCACAAGGTCAACATCCTCTACACCGCACCGACCGCAATCCGCGCCATGATGGCGCAGGGCACCGCGGCTGTTGAAGGTGCTGATGGCAGCAGCTTGCGTCTGCTGGGTTCGGTCGGTGAGCCGATCAACCCGGAAGCGTGGGAGTGGTACTACAAGAACGTCGGCCAATCTCGTTGCCCGATCGTCGATACCTGGTGGCAGACCGAAACTGGCGCAACCTTGATGAGCCCGCTGCCGGGCGCTCACGGGCTCAAGCCGGGTTCTGCGGCGCGGCCGTTCTTCGGGGTGGTGCCGGCGTTGGTCGACAACCTTGGCAACATCATCGAGGGCGTTGCCGAGGGTAACCTGGTGATTCTCGATTCGTGGCCAGGTCAGGCGCGTACGCTGTATGGCGATCACGATCGTTTCGTCGATACCTACTTCAAGACCTTCCGTGGCATGTACTTCACCGGTGACGGCGCGCGCCGCGATGCCGATGGCTACTGGTGGATCACTGGGCGCGTGGATGACGTGCTCAACGTTTCCGGGCACCGCATGGGCACGGCCGAGATTGAAAGCGCGATGGTCGCTCACCCGAAAGTCGCCGAGGCGGCGGTGGTCGGTGTGCCGCATGACATCAAAGGGCAGGGCATTTATGTCTACGTCACCCTCAACGGTGGCGAAGAGCCGAGCGAAGCGCTGCGCCTGGAGCTGAAAAACTGGGTGCGCAAAGAGATCGGTCCGATTGCCTCGCCGGATGTCATCCAGTGGGCGCCAGGCCTGCCGAAAACCCGCTCGGGGAAAATCATGCGCCGCATCCTGCGCAAGATCGCCACGGGTGAATACGACGGGCTGGGTGATATCTCCACCCTGGCCGATCCGGGTGTGGTGCAGCATTTGATTGATACGCACAAGACCATGAACGTCGCGTAACAGCCGTTCTTGAGTCATCGAAAGCCCCGCCCGGTGTTGAGCCTGGCGGGGCTTTTTTGTGGTGATCGGATTGGGATCGTCGGTGGCTGTGCGGGCCTCTTCGCGGGCAAGCCTTGCGCCTGCAAATTGGTGTCGTTCGCAACTTTTTGATCGACTCAAGCCTGTAGGAGCAAGGCTTGCCCGCGATGGCGGTCTGTCGGGCACCACATCAACAACGGTGTAATCAGCAACCAATATTTATCGGCTTCTTTCGTAGGAGTCTTCCCACTGTTACCCGCCACCCTTCAAGTAACTAAATGTGTAACCGCACGCCCGCTTTCGAGGCATTGGGAAACGCCAAGCCCCATTCCAGGGCCTCTCTAGACCACCTAAAAAATAAGACACAACGCTGCGCTTGCCGGATTAGAAGGGTTTGCGAATAATAGGCCCGCAATTTGCAACATAGATCGGTTCACTGTCTTTTGCTCTTGCATGAATTTGCAGGGCTGTCAATGTGCTTGGTCGGGTTTCTCAGTGCTTCTGTAATTTGTTGTCGCATTGAAGAAATATCGGCTTCGGGCCTGTCGTTAGAATGCCGATCACTCGCTCGCCGTTGCCTGCGTTGAAATCAGGGCTGAACTCAACGCAACAATCCTACGACGTAGCGCCGCTTTCAATTTCCACCCATTCGCATATTGGGCTGTCGCTCACTCTGCCGTTTTCGCCCTATACCGATGGAGTCCTAAGATGAAGAAACTCGTGCTTCTTGGCGCCCTGGCACTGTCCGTGCTGTCCCTGCCGACGTTCGCCGATGAAAAGCCTCTGAAAATTGGTATCGAGGCGGCTTACCCTCCGTTCGCATCCAAAGCACCGGACGGCAGCATCGTCGGTTTCGACTACGACATCGGCAACGCCCTGTGCGAAGAGATGAAGGTCAAGTGCGTTTGGGTCGAGCAAGAGTTCGACGGTCTGATCCCGGCACTCAAAGTGCGCAAGATCGACGCGATCCTGTCGTCCATGTCGATCACTGACGACCGCAAGAAGTCCGTGGACTTCACCAACAAGTACTACAACACCCCGGCACGTCTGGTCATGAAGGCCGGAACGCAGGTCAGCGACAACCTGGCCGAGCTCAAGGGCAAGAAAATCGGCGTGCAACGCGGTTCGATTCACAACCGTTTCGCCGAAGAAGTCCTGAAGCCGCTGGGTGCTGAAATCAAGCCGTACGGCTCGCAGAACGAAATCTACCTGGACGTGGCTGCCGGTCGCCTCGATGGCACCGTGGCCGACGCCACCCTGCTGGATGACGGCTTCCTGAAAACCGACTCGGGCAAGGGCTTCGCGTTTGTCGGCCCGGCCTTCACCGACGAGAAATACTTCGGCGACGGCATTGGTATTGCCGTGCGTAAAGGCGACAAGGCTGAGCTGGACAAGATCAACGCCGCCATCGTCGCCATTCGTGCGAATGGCAAGTACAAGCAAATCCAGGACAAGTACTTCAACTTCGATATTTACGGTAAGTAAATAGTCGCAGCTGTCAGTCCGAAATGGCGCAAGCAACAGGATCTCTGAGGTTTGCGCCATTTTTTCATCCCAACTTTCGAGGACCTGAATCATGTTGAAAGGCTACGGGGCTGTCATCCTCGATGGCGCATGGCTGACGCTTCAGCTCGCCTTGTCGTCCATGGCCTTGGCCATTGTTCTGGGTCTGATCGGGGTCGCATTGCGCCTGTCGCCGATACGCTGGCTGGCCAGGCTGGGCGATCTGTATTCCACGGTGATCCGCGGGATTCCCGATCTGGTGCTGATCCTGCTGATTTTCTACGGCGGTCAGGACTTGCTCAACCGTGTTGCGCCATTGCTCGGCTATGACGACTACATCGACCTGAACCCGTTGGTCGCCGGTATCGGCACCCTGGGTTTCATCTTCGGTGCGTACCTGTCGGAAACCTTCCGTGGGGCCTTCATGGCGATCCCCAAAGGCCAGGCAGAAGCCGGTGCGGCATACGGCATGAGCAGTTTTCAGGTGTTTTTCCGGGTATTGGTGCCACAGATGATTCGCCTGGCGATTCCGGGCTTTACCAATAACTGGCTGGTGTTGACCAAGGCGACTGCGCTGATTTCGGTGGTCGGTCTGCAAGACATGATGTTCAAGGCCAAGCAGGCGGCAGATGCCACCCGCGAGCCTTTCACCTTCTTCCTCGCAGTGGCCGCGATGTACCTGGTGATCACCAGTGTCTCGTTGCTGGCATTGCGTCACCTTGAGAAGCGCTACTCGGTAGGCGTAAGGGCGGCTGATCTATGATCTTCGACTACAACGTCATTTGGGAGGCCTTGCCGCTGTACTTCGGCGGCCTGGTCACCACCCTCAAACTGCTCGCGCTGTCGCTGCTGTTCGGTTTGCTGGCCGCCTTGCCGCTGGGCTTGATGCGGGTTTCCAAGCAGCCGATCGTCAACATGTCGGCTTGGCTCTACACCTACGTGATCCGCGGCACGCCGATGCTGGTGCAGCTGTTCTTGATCTACTACGGTCTGGCGCAGTTCGAAGCGGTACGTGAAAGCTTCCTCTGGCCGTGGCTGTCCAGCGCGACGTTCTGTGCGTGCCTGGCCTTCGCGATCAACACCAGCGCCTACACCGCTGAAATCATCGCCGGCAGCCTGCGCGCTACGCCGAACGGTGAGATCGAAGCGGCCAAGGCCATGGGCATGTCGCGCTTCAAGATGTACAAGCGCATCCTGCTGCCGTCGGCCCTGCGCCGGGCGCTGCCGCAGTACAGCAACGAAGTGATCATGATGCTGCAGACCACCAGTCTGGCGTCCATCGTGACCTTGATCGATATCACTGGTGCCGCGCGTACCGTGAACGCTCAGTACTACTTGCCGTTCGAAGCCTACATCACCGCAGGCGTGTTCTACCTGTGCATGACGTTCATTCTGGTGCGCCTGTTCAAGATGGCCGAGCACCGCTGGCTGGGCTACCTCGCCCCGCGCAAGCACTGAAACCACTGACTGACTGTTTTTGTGAGAACCGACAGCATGTACAAACTTGAAGTCCAAGACCTGCATAAACGCTATGGCAGTCACGAAGTGCTCAAGGGCGTGTCCCTGAAAGCGGCGGCCGGCGATGTGATCAGCATCATCGGTTCCAGTGGCTCCGGCAAAAGTACTTTCCTGCGTTGCATCAACCTGCTTGAGCAACCACACGCCGGCAAGATTCTGCTCAACAACGAAGAGCTGAAACTGGTGGCGAACAAGGACGGCGCGCTGAAAGCCGCCGACCCGAAACAACTGCAACGCATGCGTTCGCGGCTGTCGATGGTGTTCCAGCATTTCAATCTGTGGTCGCACATGACCGCGATGGAAAACATCATGGAAGCGCCGGTTCACGTCCTCGGCATGTCCAAGGCCGAAGCCCGTGAAAAGGCCGAGCTGTATCTGGCCAAGGTCGGCGTGTCCCATCGTAAAGATGCCTACCCTGGCCATATGTCCGGCGGTGAGCAGCAGCGTGTGGCGATTGCCCGTGCGTTGGCGATGGAACCTGAGGTGATGCTGTTCGACGAACCGACCTCGGCACTCGACCCGGAGCTGGTGGGCGACGTGTTGAAAGTGATGCAGGCGCTGGCCCAGGAAGGTCGGACCATGGTCGTGGTGACGCACGAAATGGGCTTTGCCCGTGAAGTGTCGAACCAGTTGGTGTTCCTGCACAAAGGCGTGGTTGAAGAAAGCGGTAACCCGCGTGAAGTGCTGGTCAATCCACAGTCCGAACGTCTGCAACAATTCCTCTCGGGTAGCCTGAAGTAATCGCTCCCGTTACGCACCAAATTAGGTCATGCTGCGCACCGCGCGCCAGATGGTCTAATTTGGTTGCAGCCGCCTTTGGCTTTAACACTGTTTTCGTTTCGGACTGCCCGCCATGACTGCCCATCGAATTGGTTTCCTGATTTGGCCCAGCACTAAAGCCTTGACGCTGGCGCTGGCCGAGGAGGCCTTGCGTGTTGCTCAGCGCGTGCATCCGGAGGTTGTTTACGAACTCTCGTTCCTGCAGGCCGAAACGCCTGCCGAAGGGGCCTGGCAATTGCCGGGTGAGGCGTGGACCGGCAAGCTGGAAAACTTCCAGAAGCTGTTCCTGCTGGCCGATGAGCCACCGACGACGTTGGCGCCAGCGCTCAGCAGCGCGCTCAAGCAATTGGTGCGTGCCGGTTGTGTGATTGGCGGTCTGTCGGCCGGTGTTTATCCGTTGGCCCAGCTCGGTTTGCTCGATGGCTATCGTGCGGCGGTGCACTGGCGCTGGCAGGATGATTTCGCCGAGCGTTTCCCCAAGGTCATCGCTACCAGCCATCTGTTCGACTGGGATCGCGATCGCCTGACGGCGTGCGGCGGGATGTCGGTGCTCGATCTGTTGCTGGCGGTGCTGGCCCGTGACCACGGCGCTGAACTGGCCGGTGCGGTGTCCGAAGAGCTGGTGGTCGAGCGCATTCGTGAAGGTGGTGAGCGTCAGCGCATTCCGTTGCAGAATCGCCTTGGCTCCAGCCATCCGAAGCTCACGCAAGCCGTGTTGCTGATGGAGGCCAACATCGAAGAACCGCTGACCACCGACGAAATCGCCCAGCATGTGTGCGTGTCCCGTCGGCAGTTGGAGCGGATTTTCAAGCAGTACCTCAACCGCGTGCCGAGCCAGTACTACCTGGAATTGCGCCTGAACAAGGCCCGGCAGATGTTGATGCAAACCAGCAAGTCGATCATCCAGATCGGCCTGTCGTGTGGCTTCTCTTCGGGGCCGCATTTCTCCAGCGCCTACCGCAACTTCTTCGGCGCCACGCCGCGGGAAGATCGTAACCAGCGGCGCAGCAGCAGCCCGTTCGAATTGTCTTCGGTGCCGTCGGAGCGTGGGTGATCAGGCACGCCACGCCCTGAGCTGAAGGCTGCTTTACTCGTCGATCTCGGTGCCGTCGGTGGACGAAATCTCCATTTCACCTCGATCGATCACCTCTTGTACGCCGAAGTCGGTGCCCGTCCGTTCGAAGAAACCGATTAGCCGTAACAGGCTCTCCTCGGAAAACCGATTGCCTCTAAGCGTGATGTTTTCAGCGAGCTCCACCGGCAGTTCCAATACATCGCTGGGAACTTCGGTGATGGCGTTGTCACTGAGGTCGGCCCAGTCCAGCTCTGTCATTTGCAGCAGGCCGTGCGGAATTTCGGTGATGCCGGTTTCATTCAGCAGCACGGTCGCCAGCCCTGTCATCTGGCTGAGGTCAGGCGTTCGCCCCAGAGGATTGCGGGCCAGGTCGAGATAATCGAGCTGTTCCATGCCCGCCAGCGCGCTTACCGATTTCGCTGACAGACTGATGCGGCATTCCGGAAACGACAACGACCGCAGTTGCCCCATCTTGAACACGGCATCGGGAATGTTGCCCAGGTTGCAGTCGCGAAGCCTGAGACTTTTGAGCTTGGGAAAGGACTCCAGAAAACCTCCGATGCGGGTTATGCCATCGGCGCTCAGTATCTCCAGTGACGTCACATGGCTGAAGTCGGCGCTCAGGGTCGGCAGCTCTCCATTGATGAGGAGGGGGATGATGAGTTCAAACGTGGGCTCAAGCGCCTCATTAAAATCATCCAGATCGGTTTCATGTCGCCAGCACTGTTCCAGCAATTGCTTGAACTCGTCGCGACTCGAGTGCTCGATGAGTTGTTGCTGTGCATCGAAAGGTTCACCGGTCAGCGGGTGTCGGGCCGGCAGATCGGCCGTCCAGGCAGACAAGTCAGTGCTGAGCCGACTGAGCTCTGCTTCCAGGCTTGCCAGTTCAAGTCGACCGTCTTTCAGTGTGCCGGGCAACTCGTACACAAAGTCGCTCGCCTGCTCGACCTCCAGGTTCGGGTACAGCGCCCTGACTCGTTCGATATCCGCCTCAGGGGCAGAGACCCCCAGGTCAAAGAGGGAGTCGACGTAGTGGCGCTTGATCCGTTGTCGCGCATTCTCGGAGAGTGGGTTATGCGTAAGAAACACGCTGTGTTTTTGGTACGCCGGACTGTCGAATAATTCGCGAGGCAGTTCGCTGATGCTGTTGCCGGAAAGTCTGGCGGTGTCGAGCTTGGGGTGGTGCATGATGCCGGCGGGAATGTCGGTCAGGCCGGTATGGCTCAGGTCAAGGTGAACGAGTTCGGGCATCGATTCGACGCTGGGCACCGCACTGAGCGGATTGTTGAACAGATCCAGCATGACCAGTTTGTTCAATGAAGACAGTTTCGACCAGGTGACAGCGTCGAGCTGGATGCCACAATCACTGAGCACCAGCGCGTCGAGGTTGGGCATTCGGGTAATGGCGTCGGGGAGGGTGGTCAGGGAGAAACGGCGCAAATCGAGACGGTGCAGACCTTTGAAGTTCTGCAGAAATCCGTGGACGCCATGTGCCGCACGACTGCCTTCCAGAGACAGCAGTGACACATGACTGAAATCGGCAGTCAGTGTCGGCAGATCACCGAGTATTGGTTCTGCGAACCTGAGCACATACCGGCCGGTGCCATCCGGGGCGTCAAAGTCCCGATCGGATTGTCGGCGCCAGCTACGCTGGATTTCCTGGGCCAGTAAGCGGCGATTGTGTTGCGCGACCTGTTGCTCCAGATCGCTGAGCGCAACCCTGATTTCGGGGTGGACGGTGGGCGTATCGGTTACCCAGATTCCCAGGTCCCGATGCAGTTGTTCGAGCTCGTTGGCCAGGCGTGAGAGCTCTACGCGAGCGCCGTCGGGATGACGCTGTAGTGCCAGGACCATGGGCTCGAGTTCTTCCGCTGAAAGGCTGGGGTAAACCTCGCGAACCCTGTCGTTGAGGGTCGGCGTCGTGCGGTTGTTGCGACTGTAACCCTGCGTGCCACCTGGCAGGCGCATGGTTGTCGGGTCGTAGAACGGTTTTCGATGAGGGTGTTTTGCGAGCAGGGTGCGTAACGTCGGTTGGTCCGCAGCGTGTTCGGCGATGCGCTGTTTGAGGGCCTCACCGTCTTCGAGGGTGAAGCCCAATGCCGTGCGATCTGCATCCGGCAACGCCAGAAGGATGGCGTGATAAAAGTCGCCGGATGGTTTTTTGTTCTCGTGCACCTGGTAGGTGAAGTCATCAGCAAGCACCAGCGTTCTGAGGATCGGCGCGTCGGCCTGGCCAATGCTGTCGCGCAAGGTGCCGTCGTGCGAATAATCCCTCACCTCGATGCGCAGGCGCTCGGGCCAGCCGGGCAATGATTCGAGACTATGCAAAGCCAGTCGGTGGGTATCTGCCGACTCCATGTCTTCAAGATAAAAACCTTCATAGGCTCTGGCGACACGCACGGCTTCCATGGCTTTTAGCGCCACGTCCTTGAGTCGCTGCGGCACTCGACCATTGTGCAGGCTCATCAGCTCGGTGCCTGTTGCATTGCTCAGCAGTTCTTGCGCGATGTCGGTCGGTAAGTTCTGAACTGTACCGAGCAGTAGCTGAACCTGCTGATCATCGGTTTTTTCAAGTTCGCGGTAGCGAGATTCGAACAGCGATTTGCGCTGGTTCAGGGCCTGATAATGCTCGGGTTGGTCGTTGCTGGTCTGCTCGATCAAGGCCTGAATGTCCCGCTCGATCTTGAAGCGCTTGATGGTGTCGGTCAGCAACGACGGCGGGCGATAGTTTTCGACGTGCGTTTCGCGCAATACGTTGTCGTGAAAGCCGCTGATCCGCAGGATCTGTTCGCGCTCGGCGCTGCTGAACGACTCGACGCTATGGCCGAGGCGACGCATGACGGTTTCCCGGTCCCAGCGCAGCGGTTGTTCGAGTCCGGTTTGCCAGGCGCCATGGTTGTTATGCCGCAGGGGCGGCTGATAAGCGTCGGCGCGACTCGGATGCTGAAGTGCAAACTGGCCGGTCTCGCTATTCAAGCGCACGGCATAGAGCTTGTCTTCAAGGGGCAGAAGGGTCTGGCCCTGGTGTTGATACAGGCCGAGGTGATCGGGTTTGGCCTCGGTCGGCAAGTTTACGGAGTACTCGTAAGGTGTCAGGTCCGGCTTCCAGTAGCGTGTTTTGCCGTCGGCAGCCTTGGCGGGGATGAGTCGGTCGAACAGCGCCAGTGTGTCGCGGGGCAGCAGGGGTTTGATCTCTCCAACGGCAATGACGCCACCCACCGCGAATGTCCCCAGTTGAACGAGCGATTCGACGACGCCCATCAGGTGCTCGAACGCCTCTTGTTGCAGGTCTTCGGCCCAGTCGACGATGCCTTCAAAAGCCTCGTCGAGCAGTTGGTAGGCCATGTAGGCCAGTGTCAGTTCGCCGAGGAATGGAACAAAGGGCAGGGCGACGAACGCGGCCACTTCAAGGATCGTTGAGGCGACTTTGCTGAAGGCGTCCCACAGCGCCCATCGTGCGTTTTGGTCGGCGCTGGCGGTGGAGACGGCAATGGTGCGTGCGTCGTTGAGGATCTTGTTCAGTTGCCGCTGATAGAGGTGAGCCCATAGGTCGGCGTTGATCGGGTTCAGTGAAAATCGCAAGTTGGGTTTGTCGATGGGCGTCTCTCGCCAGCTGGGCAGCGGGTCGCCGTGCTGATGCTGGTGCCAGGTCACGACGCTGAGGCGGCGGTTAAGGTCGGCGAAAAAATGCCCCCTCTCCTGATGGTCGACGAACTGGCTGAAAAAGCGCTGGTAGTCGGGTGAGCGCAGCTTGCGGGTCAGCTCCGTCATGAACGCCAGCGTGTCGGGATACTGTTTGACGGGATGTTCGGGGTCTTCCGGGAGATAGACCACGATCCGCGTTGCCTGGCGCGAGCGTTCAAGATTGGGGGCGAAAATGACAATGCCGGTCAACGCCGAAGACATCATCGTCAGATCATGGCAGTGCAACGGCTCGCCGTCCAGCTTCATGCCCGGGCGTCCCTCCAGGAAGCCGAGAATCGCGTCGCAGGTAGCGTTTTCAATATTCTGTCGAAGCAGTCCCTGGTGCAGTGCCGACTTGAGTGCGGCGTGCTGCGCGTTCCTGACGCTTGGCTTTAAAACGGCGTCGACCAGTGGATTGGTCACGCCCAGGTTGTCGTTTAGGTAGGCGCTGTACTGGCCGCCGATATCCAGTTCTCGGCACAGCCGGGTAAACCCGGCGATGGAGATGTGCTGCTTGATCGCTGGCAGCGTGTCGAACTGTCCCGTGGCGGAGGGTTCGGTGATGAAGGCCGAGGCCGGCTCATAGGCGTCCACCTCAGTCTCCGATGCCTGGAAATTGTGCAGGGCAGCGTCGAGCAATGACACTGTCCAGGTGCGCGCGGCACCGGATTTGACCGGGAGCCAGGGGATGGTCTGGGGGATGTACAGGCGCAGGAAGGTGCTCTTGACGTCCAGCTCCAGGCCGAAGCGGGTTTTCAACGCTTCGCTCAGCAGCGGTTCGGCGAAGGCGCGAGCGTTTTGCAGTTTGCTCAGCATCTGCTCCAGCGGGTTTCGATGGGACCAGTGGTCGGTGTTGAGTGCGTTCAGTGTCTGCAGTTGCAGGCGGGTCGCGTTGCGATACCGGTGAGGCGTTTCGAGCCTGGCGTTTTTCAGCGCGTTGCGCGTCTCGGGCGACGCTTGTAAGACCCAGGTCGGGAGGAGTGTGGAAAGGTGTTGGTAGTGGCTGTCCGGATGAGCGGCAAGCTCGTCGTCGTGTTGAGTCATGGGCCGATTCCTTGGCGTTTGAAGTAGACACAAGGAAAACAAACGGCGATGTGCTCCGTGCAGTACATAATTACCGTCCGGCTGGACAAGCCTGCCTATAACGTACTCCGGCAGTTTAAACTGCGCCTTTGCGACGCTATTTGTCGCATTGCCGTAAACCCGGGTCAAACCTGTGTTTGCGCTATAAGAAGTTGTCGCTTGGCGGCAAGGCCGGGCTGAAAACTGTCCTTACAATCCCCCTCATCGCTCGCCAGTTTCAGGCGGGTGTTTCTCATCAGGAGACTCCGATGTCCGTTGAGCACGCTGCGGTACAACGCGCCGATTTTGACCAGGTAATGGTTCCCAACTACGCGCCAGCCGCTTTCATTCCGGTACGTGGCGCCGGTTCCCGCGTTTGGGACCAGTCTGGCCGCGAGCTGATCGACTTCGCCGGCGGGATTGCGGTTAACGTATTGGGTCACGCCCACCCGGCACTGGTCGGTGCCTTGACCGAGCAAGCGAACAAGTTGTGGCACGTGTCCAACGTGTTCACCAATGAGCCGGCCTTGCGCCTGGCCCATAAGCTGATCGACGCGACTTTTGCCGATCGTGTGTTCTTCTGCAACTCTGGCGCCGAAGCCAACGAGGCCGCCTTCAAGCTGGCCCGTCGTGTTGCCCACGATCGTTTCGGTTCAGAGAAATACGAAATCATCGCCGCGCTCAACAGCTTCCACGGTCGCACCCTGTTCACCGTGAACGTCGGTGGCCAGTCGAAGTACTCCGACGGTTTCGGTCCGAAAATCACCGGCATCACTCACGTCAAGTTCAACGATCTGGACGCGCTCAAAGCGGCCATTTCCGACAAGACCTGCGCGGTAGTGCTGGAGCCGATCCAGGGCGAGGGCGGCGTATTGCCGGCTGACCTTGCGTACCTGCAAGGCGCCCGCGAGCTGTGCACCCAGCACAACGCACTGCTGATTTTTGACGAAGTACAAACCGGTATGGGCCGCAGCGGCGAGCTGTTTGCCTACCAGCATTACGGCGTGACGCCGGACATCCTGACCAGCGCCAAGAGCCTGGGCGGCGGTTTCCCGATCGCGGCGATGCTGACCACCGAAGACCTGGCCAAACACCTGGTCGTCGGCACTCACGGCACCACTTACGGCGGCAACCCGCTGGCGTGCGCCGTCGCTGAAGCGGTGATCGACGTGGTCAACACCCCTGAAGTGCTGAATGGCGTCAAAGCCAAGCACGACCTGTTCAAGACTCGCCTGGAGCAGATCGGCGCCAAGTACGGCCTGTTCACTCAAGTGCGTGGCCTGGGCCTGTTGCTCGGTTGCGTCTTGAGCGAGGCCTGGAAAGGCAAGGCCAAGGACGTGTTCAACGCGGCTGAACGTGAAGGTTTGATGATTCTGCAAGCCGGCCCGGACGTGATTCGCTTCGCGCCAAGCCTGGTGGTTGAAGACGCGGACATCGAAGAGGGCCTGGAGCGCTTCGAACGCGCCGTGGCCAAACTGACTCAAGCCTGATTCAGGCTGCGGTACCGCTCGGCGCCTATTCTTAGGGGCAGGTGTCGAGACTATTTTCCTGTGCCGGGCCTGCCCGGCATTTTTTTCCCCGAGTCGGCGCATTTCGTCGACCTGATGTTAAGTAAGGAGTGACACCATGCTGGTGATGCGCCCCGCGCAAATGGCTGATCTGGGCGAGGTACAGCGTCTGGCTGCGGACAGCCCGATTGGTGTCACCTCCTTGCCGGATGATGTCGAACGCTTGAGCGACAAGATCGCCGCAAGCGAAGCGTCGTTCGCTGCCGAGGTCAGCTTCAACGGTGAAGAAAGCTATTTCTTCGTCCTCGAAGACACCGCCACCGGCAAACTGGTGGGCTGCTCGGCCATCGTCGCGTCGGCCGGCTATTCGGAGCCGTTCTACAGCTTCCGTAATGAAACCTTCGTGCACGCCTCTCGCGAGCTGAAGATTCATAACAAGATTCATGTGCTCTCCCAGTGCCACGACCTGACCGGCAACAGCCTACTGACCAGTTTCTACGTGCTGCCGGAGCTGGTCGGTTCGCCTTGGTCGGAACTCAACTCTCGCGGTCGCCTGCTGTTCGTCGCCAGCCATCCGGAGCGTTTCGCGGATTCGGTGGTCACCGAGATCGTCGGCTACAGCGACGAAAATGGCGATTCGCCGTTCTGGGATGCCATCGGTCGCAACTTCTTCGACCTCAACTACGCTGAAGCCGAGCGTCTGTGCGGGCTCAAGAGCCGGACCTTTCTCGCTGAACTGATGCCGCATTACCCGATCTACGTGCCGCTGCTGCCGGACGCCGCCCAAGAGGCGATGGGCCAGGTGCACCCACGGGCGCAGATCACCTTCGACATCCTGATGCGCGAAGGCTTCGAGACCGATCACTACATCGACATTTTCGACGGCGGCCCGACCCTGCACGCACGTGTCTCGGGGATCCGTTCGATCGCCCAGAGCCGTGTGGTGCCGGTGAAAATCGGTGAGCCGGTCAAAGGTGCCGGTCGTCAGTACCTGGTGGCCAATGCTCAGTTGCAGGATTACCGCGCGGTATTGCTTGAGCTGGATTATGCGCCGGGCAAACCGGTAACCCTGGATCTTGAAGCCGCCGAGGCCTTGGGTGTCGGTGAAGGTGCCAGCGTGCGCCTGGTGGCAGTTTAAGGGCCGATTTCAGGCTTAAGAGCAGAGAGTTTTACGGGTGGCCTGAGCGACCCGTTTGAGGAGATAGCATGATCGTTCGTCCCGTACGCAGCAGCGATTTACCCGCGCTGATCGACCTGGCCCGCAGCACCGGCACCGGCCTGACCACCTTGCCGGCCAACGAAGAGCGTCTGGCTCATCGGGTTGGCTGGGCTGAAAAGACCTTTCGCGGCGAAGCGGGGCGCGGCGACGCGGACTACCTGTTCGTGCTCGAAGACGATAACGGTCGCGTTGTGGGAATTTCCGCGATTGCCGGCGCTGTCGGCCTGCGTGAGCCTTGGTACAACTTTCGGGTCGGTCTGACCGTCAGCGCGTCGCAAGAGCTGAACATCTACCGGGAAATCCCGACGCTGTTCCTGGCCAACGACCTGACCGGTAATTCCGAGTTGTGCTCGTTGTTCCTGCACGCCGATTACCGTTCCGGCCTCAATGGCCGCATGTTGGCCAAGGCGCGGATGCTGTTCATCGCCGAATTCCCGCAGCTGTTCGGCAACAAGATCATCGCCGAAATGCGCGGTGTGTCCGATGAAGCCGGCCGCTCGCCGTTCTGGGAAAGCCTGGGGCGGCACTTCTTTAAAATGGAATTCAGCCAGGCCGATTACCTGACGGGCGTGGGCAACAAGGCGTTCATCGCCGAGCTGATGCCGAAATTCCCGTTGTACACCTGCTTCCTCTCTGAAGACGCGCGCAATGTGATCGGCAAGGTTCACCCTGACACCGAGCCGGCGCTGGCGATGCTCAAGAGCGAAGGCTTCAGCTACCAGGGTTACGTCGACATCTTCGACGCAGGTCCCGCCGTTGAATGCGAAACCGGCAAGATCCGCGCGGTCCGCGACAGCCAGGCGCTGGTACTGGCCATCGGCACTCCGGGTGATGACGCCACACCATTTTTGATTCACAACCGCAAACGCGAAGACTGCCGGATCACTGCCGCTCCCGCACGCTTTGCCGCCGGTACCCTGGTGGTCGACCCGTTGACCGCCAAACGTCTTCAACTCAATGCCGGCGATCAAGTACGTGCCGTGCCGTTGTCTGCTGCTCGGGAGTCGAAATAATGAATTCGCTATACATCGCCGGTGAATGGCTGGCGGGCCAGGGTGACATGTTCGAATCGCTGAACCCGGTCACCCAGCAAGTGCTGTGGTCGGGGCAGGGCGCCAGCGCTGCTCAGGTCGAAAGCGCCGTGCAAGCCGCACGGCAGGCCTTCCCGGCCTGGGCCAAACGTTCCCTGGAAGATCGCATCGGTGTGCTGGAAACCTTTGCCGCCAGCTTGAAAAAACACGCTGACGAACTGGCTCACTGCATCGGTGAAGAAACCGGTAAGCCGCTGTGGGAAGCCGCGACTGAAGTGACCAGCATGGTCAACAAGATTGCTATTTCGGTGCAGAGCTACCGCGAGCGTACCGGCGAAAAGAGCGGCCCGCTGGGCGACGCCACTGCCGTGCTGCGCCACAAGCCTCACGGCGTGGTGGCGGTGTTTGGTCCTTACAACTTCCCTGGGCATTTGCCGAACGGTCACATTGTTCCGGCGCTGCTGGCCGGTAACAGTGTGCTGTTCAAGCCAAGCGAGCTGACCCCGAAAGTCGCCGAGCTGACGGTCAAGTGCTGGATCGAAGCCGGCCTGCCTGCTGGCGTGCTGAACCTGCTACAAGGCGCGCGTGAAACCGGGATCGCCCTGGCGGCCAATCCGGGTATCGACGGTCTGTTCTTCACCGGCTCCAGCCGTACCGGCAACCACTTGCATGCGCAGTTCTCCGGTCGCCCGGACAAGATCCTCGCGCTGGAGATGGGCGGCAACAACCCGCTGGTGGTCGATCAGGTCGCTGACCTTGACGCTGCGGTGTACACCATTATTCAGTCGGCGTTCATTTCTGCGGGTCAGCGTTGCACCTGCGCCCGTCGCTTGCTGGTACCGCAAGGCGCCTGGGGCGACACGCTGCTGGCGCGTCTGGTGGCGGTCAGCGCGACCATTGACGTCGGCGCATTTGATCAGCAACCGGCACCGTTCATGGGCTCGGTGGTTTCCCTGGCCGCTGCCAAGGCACTGATGGATGCGCAAGAACACTTGCTCGCCAATGGCGCCGTGCCGCTACTGAAAATGACCCAGCCACAGGCCAACGCCGCGTTGCTGACCCCGGGCATTCTCGACGTGAGCGCGGTTACCGATCGTCCTGACGAAGAGCTGTTCGGCCCGTTGCTGCAAGTGATCCGTTACGCTGATTTCGAGGCGGCGATCGCGGAAGCCAACAACACCCAATACGGTCTGGCGGCAGGTTTGCTGTCGGATTCCGAAGCGCGTTATCAGCAGTTCTGGCTGGAAAGCCGCGCCGGTATCGTCAACTGGAACAAGCAGCTGACCGGCGCCGCGAGCAGCGCACCGTTCGGCGGTGTGGGTGCCTCGGGCAACCATCGCGCCAGTGCCTATTACGCCGCGGATTACTGCGCGTACCCGGTGGCCTCGCTGGAAACCCCAAGCCTGACCTTGCCGGCCGCCCTGACGCCTGGCGTGCGGATGTAAGCCGCTTTCGCGAGCAAGCTATGCTCCTACAGGTTCGATGTAATCCATGTAGGAGCAAGGCTTGCCTGCGATGACCGCGAAGCGGTCAAACCGAATTTATAACAACAGATTCTCGTGGAGCCTCGCTGATGAAATCCTATGAAGTCAATTTTGACGGTCTAGTGGGGCCGACCCATAACTACGGCGGTCTGTCCTACGGCAACGTCGCGTCCCAGAGCAACAGCCAGCAGTCTTCCAATCCGAAGGAAGCAGCGCTGCAAGGCCTGGCGAAAATGAAAGCGCTGATGGAAATGGGCTTTCAGCAAGGCGTTCTCGCGCCGCAAGAGCGTCCGGATGTCGGCGCGCTGCGCAGCCTGGGTTTCAGCGGCACCGACGCTCAAGTAATCGAGCAGGCGGCCAAACAGGCGATGCCGTTGCTGGTTGCCAGCTGCTCGGCGTCGAGCATGTGGGTGGCCAACGCCGCCACCGTCAGCCCGAGCGCTGATACCGCCGACGGTCGCGTGCATTTCACCGCCGCCAACCTCAACTGCAAATACCACCGCAGCATCGAGCACCCGACCACCAGCCGCGTGCTGGGAGCCATGTTCGCCGACCAGAAACACTTCGCCCACCACGCAGCGTTGCCTGCCGTGGCGCAGTTCGGTGATGAAGGCGCAGCCAACCACACACGCTTCTGCCGTGAATACGGCGAAGCCGGTGTCGAGTTCTTCGTGTTCGGTCGCAGCGCGTTCGATACCCGCTACCCGGCACCGCAGAAGTACCCGGCGCGTCAGACCCTCGAAGCGTCGCAAGCGGTTGCCCGTCTGCATGGCTTGAGCGAAGACGGTGTGGTGTTCGCCCAGCAGAATCCTTCGGTGATCGACCAGGGCGTGTTCCACAACGACGTGATCGCGGTGGGTAACGGTGAAGCGCTGTTCTATCACGAGGACGCATTCCTCGACACCGAGCAGATGCTGGCTGAACTGTCGGCCAAGCTTGCCAAGCGCGGCGGTCAGTTCAAGGCGATCTGTGTTCCACGTTCCCAGGTGTCGGTCGAAGACGCCGTGCGTTCTTACCTGTTCAACAGCCAACTGCTGTCCCGCGCTGACGGTTCGATGCTGCTGATCGTGCCGCAAGAGTGCCAGAACAATCCACGCGTCTGGCAGTACCTGCAAGAGCTGACCAGCTCTGGCGGCCTGATTCGCGAAGTGAAAGTCTTCGATCTCAAGCAAAGCATGCAGAACGGCGGTGGCCCGGCTTGCCTGCGGTTACGTGTCGCACTGAATGAAACCGAGCTGGCGGCGGTCAATCCAGGGGTTATCATGACCCCGCCGTTGTATGGCACGCTGACCCAATGGGTCGACAAGCACTACCGTGACCGCATGACCGAAAGTGATCTGGCGGACCCACAATTGTTGCTTGAGTGCCGGACGGCACTGGATGAACTGACGCAAATCCTTAAACTGGGCGCGGTTTATCCATTCCAGATCAATTGAAAGCCCGCGTCCTGCTCATGAAGAGTCGGACGCGTTGCTTTATCTCCCGATGAGAACGTAAAAATGAGCGATACCCTGCAGCTGATTCTTGAAGACACCGACGGCACTCAGCTGGAAACCTCTTGCACCCGCGTTGCGGTAATGTGGCAGGGCAAAGAGTTGTGGATCCAGCACGACGGCCGTGGCCAGCTGCTGATCGGCGTTGACGTCGAAGAAGGCGACGCTGAATACGCCAACCTGCTGCTGCGCCCATTGGCGACTAATCTGGTAAGTCTGCAACTGGAAATGGAACCGGCTGAAATCGGTGACGAAGACCACGTGCACGGCCCGGATTGCAAACACGATCACTAAGGAATTCGCTCTATGCTCGCCCTCGGCAAACTGCTTGAACTGACCCTCGCCGGTCGTGAACCGGCGGAGAAGACTCAACTGACTGTCGAAGGCGTGCGGATGCGCTGGCTGAGCGAAGGGGCGCTGGAAGTCCGGCCTCCCGAGGCTCGTGACAATGGCCTGGACTTGCTGTTGTCGGCCGGCATCCACGGTAACGAAACAGCGCCGATCGAGTTACTCGATCGCCTGTTGCATGACATCGCCCGCGGAGAGTTGAAGCCGCGCGCACGTATTCTGTTCCTGTTCGGCAACCCTGACGCCATGCGTCGCGGCGAGCGTTTTATCGAGCAGGACGTCAATCGGCTGTTCAACGGCCGTCACGAACTCAGCAGTGGCTCTGAAGCACTGCGAGCCTGTGAGCTGGAGCGTCTGGCAGCGAGTTTCTTCAATCTGCCCGACCGCGCCCGGTTGCACTACGATCTGCACACCGCGATCCGTGGCTCGAAGATCGAGCAGTTCGCGCTGTATCCCTGGAAAGAAGGTCGTCAGCATTCCCGTCATGAACTGGCTCGCCTGCGCGCTGCCGGCATGGAGGCGGTGCTGTTGCAGAACAAACCGTCCATCGTTTTCAGTTCGTACACCTACGACAAGCTCGATGCCGAGTCTTTCACCCTTGAGTTGGGCAAGGCCCGGCCGTTCGGGCAGAACGACGGGGTCAACGTCTCGCGCCTTGAAACCCTTTTGAAGCAGATCATCGAAGGCACCGAACCGGAGTCTGCAGAAGAGAGCCTGGATGGCTTGCAGCTGTTCAGCGTGGCGCGGGAAATCATCAAGCACAGCGACAGCTTCCACTTGAACCTGCCGGCGGACATCGAGAACTTCTCGGAGTTGAAAAAGGGTTATCTGCTGGCCGAAGACATCGCCCAGACCCGCTGGATCGTCGAGGAGGAGGGTGCGCGAATCATCTTCCCGAACCCGAAGGTCAAGAACGGCCTGCGCGCCGGCATTCTGATTGTGCCGACCACTGCCGAAAACCTGGCCTGATAGCCGCTGATGCCCCTGTAGGAGCAAGGCTTGCCCGCGATGAACGATAACGCGGTCTGGTCGATAGACCGCGGCGCCTGCATCGCGGGCAAGCCTTACTCCTACAAGGGCGATGCTGCGTTTTAGACGGCTACTGCGCGGTGCTCGCTACGACGCAAGGCACGCATCTTGTGCAGCGTGTCGGCGCAGGTCTTTGCCGCTTCCTGGCCCTTGTGCACGAAGTGCTCGAAGAAGAACTTCTGGTGCTCTTCGCCGGCATGGAAGTGGTGCGGGGTCAGCACGACCGAGAACACCGGCACTTCAGTTTCCAGCTGAACCTGCATCAGGCCGCTGATCACCGACTGGGCAACGAACTCGTGACGGTAGATGCCGCCGTCAACCACTAAACCTGCAGCGACGATGCCCGCGTAACGGCCGGATTTGGCCAGCAGCTTGGCGTGCAGTGGAATTTCAAAGGCGCCGCCGACTTCAAAAAAGTCGATATCCGATTCCTGATAACCCTGGGCGATCATCTCGCTGACGAAGCCCTTACGGCTCTGATCAACGATTTCCTTGTGCCAGCACGCCTGGATAAACGCTACGCGCTCGCCCTGATGGTTTTTGCTTTTGCTATCGATTGCGGTGGGTTGCATCTGTTCTGACTCCTGTTTGTGTGAAAAACAGGGCGTTATGAATCGAATGGGATTTAAGGGTACGTGCAGGTCAGCCGTGCAGAGTATGCGCGTTGCCCACGGACGGCCCTTTGGTGCCAATCCCGTTCTCTCTTCATCCGGACTATGACCGTCGGTCCCGGGATCACACCGGGTCTGCTGACCTTGCCGTCACCTGCTGCCGAAGCATCAGTGACACCAAGCGCTCGCGGGCTATGCGCATTGCGCGCAATTACCGCCGGTGGGGAGTTGCACCCCGCCCTGAGAACGTTTTGCTGCCAGATTTTCTGGCGGCGGAGAGTTTTTAACACATATTTGTGGGCTGCGCATGGCTGCTTTCTGATGATATACATCGGTTTTTCCGTTGGCTTGAGCCGGCTTTTCCGGTCCGGGCCTTGATTAATCGCGGCGTTGGCCGCAGTAATCCCCTTCGAAAGAGATTTCCCTTATCAGCAGCGACGTTAGCGTCCTATTCCGAGGCCTGATTCATGAGCGTTATCGATCTTCGTAGCGACACCGTCACCCAACCGACCGCAGGGATGCTCGACGCGATGGCCAATGCGGTCACCGGGGATGACGTCTACGGCGAAGATCCGACGGTCAATCAGCTTGAGGCCGAACTGGCCAGGCGCCTGGGCTTTGCAGCGGCGCTGTTCGTGCCGACGGGCACCATGAGCAACCTGCTGGGGCTGATGGCCCACTGTGAGCGCGGTGACGAGTACATCGTCGGCCAGCAGGCGCACACGTATAAGTACGAAGGTGGCGGGGCCGCGGTGTTGGGCTCGATCCAGCCGCAACCGCTGGAAGTTCAAGCCGATGGTTCGCTGGACCTGGCTCAGGTGGCTGCGGCGATCAAGCCGGACGATTTTCACTTCGCCCGGACCCGGCTGCTGGCGCTGGAAAACACCATGCAAGGCAAGGTATTGCCGCTGGAATATCTGGCGCGGGCTCGCCGCTTTACCCATGAACACGGTCTGTCGCTGCACCTGGATGGCGCGCGGTTGTACAACGCAGCGGTCAAGCTGGGCGTCGATGCACTGGAAATCACCCGGCACTTCGATTCGGTGTCGGTGTGCCTGTCCAAAGGCCTCGGCGCGCCGATCGGTTCGGTGCTCTGTGGTTCGGCCGAGTTGATCGGCAAGGCCCGGCGCCTGCGCAAGATGGTCGGTGGTGGCATGCGTCAGGCCGGCATTCTTGCGGCGGCCGGCTTGTATGCACTGGATCACAACGTGCAACGCCTGGCGGACGACCACTCCAACGCGCAGTTTCTGGCTGAAGGTCTGAGCGCGGCGGGGTATACAGTCGAACCTGTACAGACCAACATGGTTTACGTGCGGATGGGTGATAAGTGCGAGGCGCTCAAGGCGTTTGCCGGTGAGCGCGGGATCAAACTCAGCGCCGCCTCACGTTTGCGCATGGTCACTCACATGGACGTCAACCGGGCGCAGATCGAGCAGGTAATCGCGACTTTCGTCGAGTTTTCTCAAAACTGAAGGTGTTAGCCGTCCAATTGACTGCCTGTATCGTACAAACACACTGTACCTGCACACTAACGCCGATATAATGCGGCCCTTTGCCGTCGCTTCGTCTGTTGACGATTCGCACAGGCCTTTGGCCGCAGCCTCCGTGGAAGAACCTAATGAAAAGCGCAGAAATCCGTGAAGCCTTCCTTCGCTTCTTCGAAGAGCAAGGCCACACCCGTGTAGCCTCCAGCTCTTTGATTCCGGGCAACGACCCAACCCTGCTGTTCACTAACGCGGGGATGAACCAGTTCAAGGACTGCTTTCTGGGCCAGGAAAAGCGCGCCTATACCCGCGCCGTCAGCAGCCAGAAGTGCGTTCGCGCCGGTGGCAAGCACAACGACCTGGAAAACGTCGGTTATACCGCTCGTCACCACACCTTCTTCGAAATGCTGGGTAACTTCAGCTTCGGTGACTACTTCAAGCGTGATGCGATCACCTACGCCTGGACCTTCCTGACCTCCGACAAGTGGCTGAACCTGCCGAAGGAAAAGCTCTGGGTCACGGTCTACGCCAGCGATGACGAGGCCTACGACATCTGGACCAAGGAAGTCGGGGTTCCGGCCGAGCGCATGGTTCGCATCGGCGACAACAAAGGCGCACCGTACGCCTCCGACAACTTCTGGACCATGGGCGATACCGGCCCGTGCGGTCCTTGCACCGAGATTTTCTACGATCACGGTGCCGACATCTGGGGTGGCCCACCGGGTTCGCCAGAGGAAGACGGCGACCGTTACATCGAAATCTGGAACAACGTCTTCATGCAGTTCAACCGCACCGCCGATGGCGTGTTGCACCCGTTGCCAGCACCGTCGGTGGATACCGGCATGGGCCTGGAGCGGATCAGTGCCGTGCTGCAGCACGTTCACTCGAACTATGAAATCGACCTGTTCCAGAGTCTGCTGAGCGCTTCGGCCAAGGCCATCGGTTGCACCAACGACAACCAGGCTTCGCTGAAAGTTGTGGCTGACCACATTCGTTCCTGCGGTTTCCTGATCGCCGACGGCGTGCTGCCGTCCAACGAAGGTCGTGGCTACGTGCTGCGCCGGATCATTCGTCGCGCTTGCCGTCACGGCAACAAGCTGGGCGCCAAGGGCAGTTTCTTCTATCAGATCGTCGGCGCACTGGTTGCCGAGATGGGCGAAGCCTTCCCTGAGCTGAAATCCCAGCAGGCGCACATCGAGCGCGTGCTGAAAGCCGAAGAAGAGCAGTTCGCCAAAACCCTGGAGCAGGGCCTGAAGATCCTCGAGCAGGATCTGGCCGAACTCAAAGGCAACGTGGTGCCAGGCGACGTGGTGTTCAAGCTGTATGACACCTACGGTTTCCCGATGGACCTGACCGGCGACATCGCGCGTGAGCGCAACCTGACCATCGACGAAGAGGGCTTCGAGCGCGAAATGGAAGCCCAGCGCGTCCGTGCCCGTTCGGCCAGTTCCTTCGGTATGGACTACAACAGCCTGGTCAAGGTTGATGTGGCCACCGAGTTCACCGGTTACACCGCTCACAGCGGTTCGGCAAAAATCGTTGCTCTGTATAAAGACGGGCAATCGGTCGACGTATTGAGCGAAGGCGAAGAGGGCGTGGTCGTTCTCGATCAGACGCCGTTCTATGCGGAATCCGGCGGTCAGATCGGTGACTGCGGTTACCTGCAGGCAGGCGCTGCGCGTTTCGACGTGCGCGACACCACCAAGACTGGCGGTGCATTCCTGCACCACGGTGTGCTGGATTCGGGCAGCCTGACCATTGGCTCGCCGGTTCAGGCCCAGGTGGATGCCGAGGTGCGTCACGCCACTTCGCTGAACCACTCCGCCACGCACTTGCTGCACGCGGCATTGCGTCAGGTGCTGGGCGAGCACGTTCAGCAAAAAGGCTCCCTGGTCGACAGTCAGCGTCTACGCTTTGACTTCAGCCACTTTGAAGCGATCAAGCCTGAACAGCTGAAAGCGCTGGAAGAAATCGTCAACGCCGAAATTCGCAAGAACTCCGAAGTTGAAACCGAAGAAACCGATATCGACACCGCCAAGCAGAAAGGCGCCATGGCGCTGTTCGGCGAGAAGTACGGCGACAGCGTGCGCGTACTGAGCATGGGCGACTTCTCCGTCGAGCTGTGCGGTGGTATCCATGCCAATCGTACCGGCGACATCGGCCTGCTGAAAATCATCAGCGAAGGCGGCGTGGCTTCTGGCGTGCGTCGTATCGAAGCGGTGACAGGCGCTGCGGCACTGGCTTACCTGAACGCTGCGGAAGAGCAACTCAAGGAAGCGGCCAACCTGGTCAAGGGCAGCCGCGACAACCTGATCGACAAGCTGTCGGCTGTGCTTGAGCGCAACCGTCTGCTGGAAAAGCAACTCGAGCAGTTGCAAGCCAAGGCCGCCAGTGCGGCGGGCGACGACCTGTCGGCTTCTGCCCAGGACGTCAAAGGCGTGAAAGTCCTGGCCGTGCGTCTCGACGGTCAGGACGGCAAGGCGCTGCTGGCGCTGGTCGATCAACTGAAGAACAAACTCGGCCGCGCAGTGATCCTGCTCGGCAGTGTCCATGAGGAAAAGGTCGTGCTGGTTGCGGGTGTAACCAAGGACCTGACTGGCCAACTCAAAGCCGGTGATTTGATGAAGCAAGCCGCTGCAGCAGTGGGCGGGAAGGGCGGTGGTCGTCCAGACATGGCGCAAGGCGGCGGTACCGACGCTGGCGCACTGGATGCTGCATTGGCCCTGACCGTGCCGTTTGTAGAGCAGGGTATTTAAGGCTGCGTGCCGAGCCCGTCGTCTAGTGGCGGGCTTCGCAGCTGTTTGAGTGATTAATGGGCGCCCTTCATGGGCTGAGGCGGCTTTGAAATGGCTTTGATCGTACAGAAATTTGGAGGCACCTCAGTCGGCACTGTCGAGAGAATCGAGCAGGTCGCCGACAAGGTTAAGAAATTCCGCGAGGCCGGCGATGACCTGGTGGTCGTGCTGTCTGCAATGAGCGGCGAGACCAACCGTCTGATCGATCTGGCCAAGCAAATCAGTGGCGGCGATCAACCGGTTCCGCGTGAGCTGGATGTCATCGTCTCCACCGGTGAGCAGGTGACGATTGCACTGCTGGCCATGGCGCTGATCAAGCGCGGCGTACCGGCGGTGTCGTACACCGGCAACCAGGTACGGATTCTGACGGATAGCGCGCACAATAAAGCGCGTATCTTGCAGATTGATGACCAGAAGATTCGCGGTGACCTGAAGGCCGGTCGCGTGGTTGTCGTTGCCGGTTTCCAGGGCGTCGACGAGCACGGCAACATCACCACCCTTGGTCGTGGCGGTTCCGACACCACCGGCGTGGCGCTGGCAGCGGCCCTGAAGGCTGATGAATGCCAGATCTACACGGATGTCGACGGCGTCTACACCACCGACCCGCGCGTGGTGTCCGTGGCTCAGCGCCTGGACAAGATCACCTTTGAAGAGATGCTGGAAATGGCCAGCCTCGGCTCCAAGGTGTTGCAGATCCGCGCGGTCGAATTCGCCGGTAAGTACAACGTTCCGCTGCGCGTACTGCACAGCTTCAAGGAGGGTCCGGGTACCCTCATTACTATTGATGAAGAGGAATCCATGGAACAGCCGATCATTTCCGGCATCGCTTTTAACCGCGATGAAGCCAAGCTGACCATCCGTGGCGTGCCAGACACCCCGGGCGTGGCCTTCAAGATTCTCGGCCCGATCAGCGCCGCGAACATCGAAGTCGACATGATCGTGCAGAACGTTGCGCACGATAACACCACCGACTTCACCTTCACTGTGCACCGCAACGACTACCAGGCGGCGCAGACCGTGCTGGAGAACACCGCTCGCGAGATCGGTGCCCGTGAAGTCGTTGGCGACACCAAGATCGCCAAGGTGTCGATCGTCGGCGTTGGCATGCGTTCTCACGCAGGCGTTGCCAGCCGCATGTTCGAGGCTCTGGCTAAAGAAACCATCAACATCCAGATGATCTCGACTTCGGAAATCAAGGTTTCCGTAGTGATCGAAGAGAAGTACCTGGAATTGGCTGTGCGCGCTCTGCACACAGCTTTCGAACTGGACGCACCGGCCCGCCAGGGCGAGTGATGCTCCGCTAAGGGCGCGGTCTGACCGCGCCCTTTGTTTTTTGAGTGGCGCGACTGAAATCTGTTCTTTTGCTCGTGCTGGTCAATACTTAGGCGTGTAGGGCTACGATCGTTCCGGTTGTAGGTCGAACGCCTTTTTTTTGCAGACTGTTGTCCCTGAAATGAAATGCGTGAGGAGAAAGGTATGCTGATTCTGACTCGTCGGTGCGCAGAAAGCCTGATTATTGGTGATGGCGAAATCACTGTGACCGTGCTCGGCGTCAAAGGAAATCAAGTGCGTATTGGCGTTAACGCGCCTAAAGAGGTGGCTGTTCACCGTGAGGAAATCTACCTGCGGATCAAGAAAGAGAAGGACGACGAACCAAGCCATTAATTTTTATCGTTTTTTATGTTTGCAAACGGGGAAAAGGTTGGTTAAGATACGCCCCGTGTTGCGGAGAGCTGGCCGAGTGGCCGAAGGCGCTCCCCTGCTAAGGGAGTACACCTCAAAAGGGTGTCGGGGGTTCGAATCCCCCGTTCTCCGCCATTATTTATTTAGTACGTTGTAATCTGGCTTCTTCGGTAAGTTGTTGAAATTACTAGAAAAAGTGCTTTACAAAAAGATTTAACGGCCTATAATGCGCGGCAACAAATGCACTCGTAGCTCAGCTGGATAGAGTACTCGGCTACGAACCGAGCGGTCACAGGTTCGAATCCTGTCGAGTGCACCATTTAAGGGTTTTTTGCAGTAATGCAAGTAACCTGGCTTCAACCAGTTGTGATCTGGTCTAAAAACACAAATTGCACTCGTAGCTCAGCTGGATAGAGTACTCGGCTACGAACCGAGCGGTCACAGGTTCGAATCCTGTCGAGTGCACCAAACACCAAAAAGCCTGCGTCTAACGCGGGCTTTTTGCTGTCTGGGATTTGCCTTTTACGCATCCCTTCTCATCGAACACGATTTGCGCGCTTCGACCTTTCTTGCTGTCGTAGCGATAATTCGTCGTCGCGTTTCGAATGCTGACCTTGTCAGGTTTACCTAGCGCACTTTCAACGTCCTGCTGGCTCATGCCGGGAACGATCCGCTGATTGATGATCGCTTCGCGACGCTCCTTGGCGCTGAGCACGTTTGCGCATTTGTCATTCATTTGGCCGATAACGACCGGATCTCTCGGTGTGCTTTTAATTCCTGATGTTTCCTGGTGGTTGGCGCCGGGGAGTATTGCCTCGAATTTGAAAACGCTTGGGTTGTAAATGTTCTGTCGCGACAGTGCCTCTCCAGGAGGGCAGCTCAGCGTCGTGTAAGTGATGCGGCCCTCAGCGTCTTCACATCGATGCACAGTCATTGCAGTGGCCAGTAGAGGCGGGCAAAGCAGGGTGATCAACAGGGCTGTGAGTGTTTTCCTGGGCATTGGGCGTCCTCCATGACGGTCACGATCAAGGGTAGTCAGTACATTTCTCAGTGGGGGTGTGTTTTCTTTTCAGGATGAGTCGTCGCAGTTTCAGGGACGCGGACAGCGCTCGGGTTTATCTCGCAAGCGCTTGTTTCAGGCTGGTTTTTTTAACGTTTAAAACCCTCATGCGGTGTATGATTGCGCCCGTCAGCCCCGCCGGGGCTTGTGGAATACCTCCATGGACTTACCCAGTAGTTGCTCAGTACCCCGTTTTACCAATCATGAATTGACTGATTGATCCTTCCGGCGTGCCCCGCTGCTGGGAGTGGAGTTCGCCTATGACCGAAGTTGAAGTAAAGAAAACGCAAGAAAGCCTGCAAGACCGCCTTGCTCAAGTCGTTGAGCTGCTGCATCGCCAGCGAGTGGTCGAAGACCTGACTCATCGCCAGGAAGGTCATCATCACGACCTGGTCGAGAACCTGGTCCACCGGCAAAACCTCGTCGAGTTGCAACGCAAGCTCGATGATCTGCACTCCGCCGACGTTGCCTACATTCTTGAAGCCTTGCCGCTTGCCGAGCGTCTGACTGTCTGGCAGTTGGTCAAGGCCGAGCGCGACGGCGACATTCTGCTTGAAGTATCCGACTCGGTTCGTGAAACCCTGATCGCCGACATGGACGATCACGAGCTCCTGGCGGCGGCCAAGGAGATGGACGCCGACGAACTTGCTGACCTGGCCCCCGAGCTGCCGCGAGACGTCGTCCACGAGCTGATGGAAACCCTTGATAGCCAACAGCGTGAGCGCGTTCGCTCCGCGTTGTCCTATGACGAGGAACAGGTCGGTGCATTGATGGACTTCGAGATGGTGACGATCCGCGAGGATGTCAGTCTTGAAGTGGTTCTGCGTTACTTGCGTCGCCTCAAAGAGCTGCCAGGCCATACCGACAAGCTGTTCGTGGTTGACTACGATGGCGTGCTCAAGGGTGTGCTGCCAATCAAGCGACTGCTGGTCAACGATCCAGACAAGCAGGTTTCGGAAGTCATGGCCAGCGATCCGGTGAGTTTTCACCCGGATGAAGACGCCTACGATGCCGCACAGGCTTTTGAACGTTACGACTTGATTTCGGCCCCGGTGGTCGACAAGAACGACAAACTCATTGGTCGTCTGACCATCGACGAGATGGTCGACCTGATTCGTGAAGAGAGCGAAAGCGAAGTTCTCAACATGGCGGGTCTGCGTGAAGAGGAAGATATTTTCGCGTCAGTCTGGAAATCCTTGCGCAACCGCTGGGCCTGGCTGGCGATCAACCTGATTACCGCATTTGTTGCATCGCGGGTAATCGGTTTGTTCGAAGGTTCTATCGAGAAGCTGGTGGCTCTGGCAGCGTTGATGCCGATCGTTGCCGGTATTGGCGGTAACTCCGGCAACCAGACGATTACCATGATCGTTCGTGCGATGGCGCTTGATCAGGTCAGTACCGGTAATACCTCGCGTCTCATGCGCAAGGAGCTGGCGGTTGGTTTGATCAATGGCCTGGTCTGGGGTGGGGTAATCGGCGTGGTGTCTTACATGCTGTACGGCAGTTGGTCGCTGGGCGTGGTGATGACTGCGGCCATGACCTTGAACCTGTTGCTGGCGGCGTTGATGGGGGTTTTGATTCCGATGACCCTGGCGCGCTTTGGGCGCGACCCGGCGATGGGCGCGAGTGTCATGATTACGGCCATGACCGACAGCGGTGGCTTCTTCATCTTCCTCGGGCTGGCGACAATCTTCCTGCTCTGAGTTTCTAGTGTGCGGTCTTGCTCAAACCAGCAGGCCGCGCACCTTCATTTTTCAATCTATTAGCGTTATGTCGATGGCAACTGAGCTTGCCGTTGAGTAGGTGATTGGCTGAATTTCAGGCAAAAAAAAGCCAGCACATGGCTGGCTAGAGCTTACGGGATGCAATCAGGAGGCGTCTGCGGCCATTTCAGCGTCGTGGGCAATCAGCGAAACCAGTGCGTTTTGCTGGCGGTGGGAGAGTTGACGGAAACGTTGAAGCAGTTCGCGTTCGTGCAATGACAGCTCGGGGCTGTCCAGGCGCATGCTCAATTCTTCGCCCAGCGCGCCTTCCTGAATAAGACTCTGCTCAAGACGGGCGATGATCTCGGAATTCATGCTGCGGTGATGATTGCGAGCCACCTCGGCAATGCGTTCACGCATCCCGTCTGGCAGACGTACGACGAACTTGTCAGCCGTACGGCTGGAATAAATTGCCTGTTTCAATGGGCGCATATATTTAACCGGTTAGTTCAGGGGAGCGGTTCTCGGAATTGGCCGCAGGATGTCATGTAGGACAAGCCTCGTCGCCAAATGTTCAACCTGAATTGATATGAGGCCCGCATCATGCCTCAAAATTGCCAGATCATTGGCGTCAATTCTGTGACAAATATTGAACTGGAAGCAGGCGTTATGCCAGCACCAATTATCAGAAATGCGGACTGGTTTGAAAACACTTACCGGGCCCGTACATCTGACCGCGTCCTCTTTGCCCGACAGGTGCGTGCTTGGGCGCCCCTGAGCGTGCATGCTATGCGGAAACGATCTTCGTTCCTTACAAGATACAGAATAGTGGCAAATGGCCGATTTACTAGGGCGAGCACGCAATGGAGGTGATATAGGGATGCACGGCAGACTTATTTATTTGATGGGGCCGTCCGGCTCCGGCAAAGACAGCCTGATCGATGCGGCCCGCGACTCTTTGCTTGGCCTTGATTGCGTTGTGGTGCGCAGGGTGATTACCCGGTCGGCTGAATCGGTCGGCGAAGACGCTTTGAGTGTTTCCAGGGAGCAATTCGCTCAAATGAGGCACGAAGGCGGTTTTGCACTGTGCTGGCGGGCCAATGGGCTGGATTACGGCATTCCGGCAGAGATCGATAGCTGGTTAAGTGACGGTCGCCATGTACTGATCAACGGCTCAAGAGGGCATTTGTCTGAAGCCATGGCACGTTATCCGTCGTTGTTGCCCATAGTGCTGACGGTAAAAACCGATGCCCTGCGCAAACGTCTTGAGCGGCGAGGGCGCGAGAGCGCTGAGGAAATCGAAGCCCGACTTGAGCGCAATGCCCTGTTTTTAATGGACGCCGCTCAGGAAGATCCGGAAGGGATCTTTCGGTTGGACAATTCTGGCGAGCTTTCCACTGCCGTCGACAATTTGCTGGCTCTATTGGTGCAAGAGGGTATCAGCGCAAAAGCCGATCGAATCTAAGCCCGTGATCGAAGCTGGCGTTTGCCTACACTTAATAAGCCTTACAGACGACATGACAAAACCGGGCCTGCCCGTTAACATGCACGCCGTCCATCGCGCCGCATGTCCTTGCGGCCGGCATGTGTCTCAGTAGCTCAATTGGATAGAGCATCCCCCTCCTAAGGGGAAGGTTGGCAGTTCGAACCTGCCCTGGGACACCATATAATTCAGGCCTTTCAAGCCATTCTCCTGACAGCTTCATTTCTCCGTGACAGCAGGGTGGCAGCAGCAGGCCAAAAATAAGCCCCACTCAGAATCAATCTGATGGGGCTTTTTAGTTAACGACAATTGATCAACCTTTGCCGGCCGACGAGCTGACAACAAGTTAGGCGGGAGCCTTCTCGTCAGTCTCCGCTGTGCTTCCGGGCTCTATTCGAATTTTCAGGTGACCTTGCCCAGCAAGAACATCAAAGAGACCTTCCTGCAACTTTAGCTGGGAATTTGTCATTTCCTCACTAAAAGGGAAACCGGTCACGTTCATGCTAATCGGTTGCTGCCCGGACAGGACTTCAATTGCATAGTGCCTTAGCTTTTGCTGGTCGAGTTCAAGATCTGTATGGCCCTTTGGAATGTAGGCTCCGTTTCGTAGAAGGACCCGGTCATACCGAAGATTTAGATCCGTGGCCATTGCACTCAACATTAAAATCAAAAGCTCTTGCTGCTTCTCGACCCACCTTTCCGCGTTGTCCTCGTTTACCGTCGACGTAAGGTGCTCCAGGTAGTCACGCCAGGTATCCAAAACGTCTGTTTCTGAGGCCTTCCGGCGGTTTGAGCGGCCTCCGTTGAACGCAAGATCAATCATATTCAACGCTCGAACATGATCGGGTGAGAGCCTTGCGGCTCGAGTTGCCATCAACGTGCTAAATATCCAGTTTTTTTGGTTTCTGGACTCATTCACGCGCTCAAGATACTTCTGTGCTTGAACCGCTAGGATCGGCCCAAGCAACGTGGCAACGATCGTACCGATTCCGAAAACCCAGTTTGCTTCCATTCTTTTTTCCGCAAGGTTGGGGAAGATGGCTCGACAGCACTTGCCGAGTGCGGCTTTGAGAATATGTGTATTTTCTGTCGCACGCCAAGGCAAAGCCAAAAGCATTTATTTGTGATCGTCCAATTTTGCTTTTTAGACTAAGGCGATCTGATCCCTGATCCTAAGGACGGTAGTGGTCGAGCAGCTTGCGTGCCGTGCCGTCGCTCGGATGCCCAGGCCCGCAGCGAGCAACTCAGTCACGCGCTTGTGCAGATCGGCGTCCACCGGCCGGCCCTGGTACTTTCCGGCGGCCTTGGCCTTCTCGATGCCCTGCGCCTGGCGCTCACGGCGCTGCTCGTAATCCTTGCGGGCGATGGCGGCCATCATTTCCACCAACATTGAGTTGATCGCTCCCAGCATCCGCCCGGTGAACTCGTCGCCTTTGGTGTCCTGCATCCCCTGGTGGCTCGTTGGCAGGTCGAGCGCGACGATTCGCAGCCCCTTGGAGTCAATCGCAGCCTTGAGCTTCTGCCAGTCCTCCACAGGAAGGCGTGAGAGGCGGTCTATCGACTCCACCAGCAACACATCACCCTTACGCGCATCTTTGAGCAGACGCAGCAGCTCAGGCCGGTCTGCGGTCGCGCCGCTGGCATTCTCCAGGTACACACTTGCAATGACCTTGTTGTGATCGCTGGCGAACTGCTCGAGCGATTTCCGGGCGCGGCTGGCGTCCTGCTCTTCGGTCGATGCTCGGAGGTATGCGCGGATGAACATGATTGGTGCCTGTATCAGTTAGGGTGCACATAAAGTGCTACACGTAACCGGATTAAATGGGACTGAAATAGTTGGTTTGCAGCGGATCGAGGAGGGCGTTTTTGTTGCAGTAAGTCAGAGGTAGGCAAAGTGATACAGGGCCGAGTTTTCGGTTCAGTCGTCCACCTTCAACCTGAGGAAGTTGGTCGGATCTCAAATCCATCCAACCCCCAGTGGGGGATGAATCCGATGCAGGAGCGAGCAGGGGCTAATCCTCAATTTGAGGAATATCCACCGTTGGTGGGAATTGGCTTGAAGTCCGATTTCCGGACAACGACCTGACCTCCCATTTCGGTAGGGCAGGTATCGCGACACGTTTCGCGAATTCTGAAAACGTGTCGCGGAAAAGATGCCACGGATATTCGTGTGATCTCGGCCAGGCTGATGCAGCCGAATCTGGATGATCCCCCGCTGGGGAAGTACCCCTGATCGGTGGGATTTTCGAACCACAGAGAAATCCTAGGTAGTTCGCCCTTTCGCCAAAGGGGTTTTACGATCTGCTCGTAAAACCAGCCGGGATGCAACTGGGAGGGTGTTATTCCGAACGGCACCCGGTAGATGCGGGATTTTCCCGTATCACAAGCCGCCGTTGTGACGCACTTAGATTCCCTGTTTCCGGGTAGGTAGTTAGGGCAAAGTGAGGAAATCCCACTTTGCTCCGGATGGCTCAAATGTGAGCCATCGTCACATTTACCACCTGCTCCAGCCTGCTGTCAGGCCTGGCTAACGTTAGATAACGGTGGGTTAACGTTATGAGTGGAGGACGACTCCACACTTTTGCGGAGTCGGCCAATTCGAAGCACGAGATAGGCGAAATGTTTCGCCGATTTCCCTATTTTCGCGATATTCATCTGCTACTCCATTCAATGGTAGATCACTTGGTCTGCCTTAGGAGGTATCGGTGGGTATATTGCCTGGATGCAAAGTAGTTAAGCGCGCGGTAATGCACTCAGATTTGAGGGGATTAGGATTGCAGCGTTCGACGTTTTAAGAAGTGTCTTATGTGCACGGCCTTTAGAGATCCCATAAGATGATCGCCCCGCTATTCTGTATCGATATCAATATGAAACTTTCAAGAATGCAGAGCCGACTGCGCCCTCTGCTGAGCGTCGCTGCCGTAATGGCGATTGTATTTTCATCGGAAGCACCTGCGGACTGCCACTTCTACAGCGGCTACAAGACCATCACCATGAACTACGGGAGCAAACTGACGGAAGGCCTGACAGTCCCTCAGGATGCACCCATCGGCACTGTTATTTACCAGGAGATCATTAGCGCGGAGTATCAGCGGTTCAATTGTGGCGCCCCGACACTCTATGGCTTTGTCCTGAACCCGGCACTGGGGGGTAGCGTGACCAGCGGCAGTACCTTTCCTTTGGGTAAAACTGGGCTCTCATTCCGAATAGGCGACGACATAGGGTACCTAGAGGCGGCGCGCATGGACCTTTCTAACGGAAACTGGAGTGTGCCCGCCACTAATTACCGACTTGAAATCATCAAGTCGAGTGAATTGGCATCGGAAAACAGTGTTCCCGCTGGCTATCTGGGCCAATACCAAGCCGGTAGCGCAGTGTTTAACAAATTTTATCTGATCAATCCCATTATCCTAAATACGGCCTCCTGCCAGACCCCGGCAGTGTCGGTTCAAATGGGCGACGACTATCGCCTGGACGAATTCAACAAGAGCGGCGATACCCCTCGGACGATCAAATTCAACCTCGCCTTGAACCAATGCCAGCGCGGTATCAAAAAGGTGACCTATTCACTTAAGGCCACCACCCAGGTCATCGACGCGCAAAAGGGCATCGTCGCACTGAGCGCCGGCTCGACGGCCAAAGGCATCGGTCTGCAACTGATGAACGAGGCAGGACAACCTATCGCGCTGGACACTACCTACCCGTTCGACGGGTTCAACACCACAGGCACAAGCTTCAACATACCGCTGTCCGCCGCTTACTACCGCCTGGCCGGCAGCAAACTGGAAGCCGGCACCGCGAACACCGAAGTAACGTTCATCGTGAATTACCTGTAACGAGCTAAGGGCCGATAGCAGCGATTGCTTTTTGCCTGCTTCACGTCCCAGCACCTGATGTGCTCAGATTTGAGCACACCGACGATGACCCAGTTTTGGACCATCCCCACTTTCGGATTTGAAATCCAGAAGGGGCAGATTTGAGATCTGTAGTGGTCAACTAATCCCGGACACGACGTTAAGTTTTTTCTCGGCGCGGGCTGGCGCCACACCAGCCGTGATTGGGGCCGGTACAACAAACTCCCGCAATATATCGGAGTGTCGGGTTGCTCGAGCATCGCTTGTTTGCAGGTTTGTGAGCCTGGTTGTTTGCTGACTGACTCCTGCTCCTGCGTCAGGCTAAGCCCCTGAACCGTCCGAATTGCTCGCCGTCTTCCTGCAACATCGACACGGTACTGCGGCTGCCAGCGGTGCTTCGTCTTTGCGTGAACTGCTGGTCGACTCGACTGTGTAACGAGATGGTCGCCCCCGCGCCCTGTGAGGGCTACGCTTTTGCAGGGTGACTCTGGATTGCATTGGATCACTACACTTACCGATATCCACTAGCGTTGCGCATGGACGGTTCGCGATGATTCATCAAGGAAAGAAAGGCGTGAGGGTGCATCGCAGCCTCGCCGGTAGTGATGCGGGCGACACTTATACTGGGCAGGCCTATGGAGATGATGTGCCCTGCGGATCGTGTGGCGGAAAGCATCCCATTTACGAGACGCAACAGGTCTACGAGGTAGCGCGAACGATCGTCGACTGTATCATCGGCGGGCCAACTATGATGCTCGGAGTCCTTCGCTCAAACGATGGGCAATGGGTTGCCGCCTGTTCGCCGGCTGATGGAACACCAGGCTACAACGCCTTCCGAGGAGCTCTCACAGGCCATCACAAGCGCTTCCTTCCAGCACTGGTGATAGCGGGAAACATCCCGGATGACGGCAGCAGGTCATTTGGCGGTCTCCCTCTGGCGGCGAGCTTCATTCGCTCATGCACTGTGCAGAATGCACCCATTGCTGGTCGATGCGCCGCACCCAAGCTTGTTCATTATGCTATTCGTCTCTCGCTACCCCGGCCTTGGACAATGTCGGAGGTGCTGTACGACCCCGCAGGGAGTAACCCGAATTACACCGACTACCTGACGGCTCCCTCGTGCGCGACATGCGGTGTTCTCTTGCCACAACTACTTTGCCCATTAAAGGCAAGCGCGACACTCAAAGAGTTCACCGGCCTTATTCGGAATTCCTGGGGAGGCTCTTGGTAGGTTGTGGGCGGCATTTCGGCAAGCTGACCATCGCGCATTGAGCCACTGTGGACTATCTGCATTACTAAAACGATATCGAAACAGCCCCGTTCAGAATCACCTGGTGGGGCTTTTTTGAGACTTTTCCACGGCTTATTTGCAACGCTCCGACTAAACCCACAATTGTTTGCCAACACCTATAAGGGAACGCCACAACTGGCCGATAACCCGATGGGCCGTTGTCCTGCGCAACGCCCCTATGGGCGGCGAAGTTGAGCTGGTCCCTGCATTTGTCTTTGGGTTCATCTTCTTAATTGCCTGGAATCTTCGATGCTGGCGTACCACCAAAAGAGCTTTTTGATCGTCGATGATTTCTCGGATTTCCGTAGTTCGGTCAGGTCGATGTTGCGTGAGCTGGGTGTCAAGGATGTCGACACTGCCGACACGGGTGAGGTGGCGCTGCGCATGTGTGCGCAGAAGCGCTACGACTTCATCTTGCAGGATTATCACCTTGGCGATGGCAAGAAGAACGGTCAGCAGGTGCTTGAAGACCTGATGGTCGAGAAGCTGATCAGCCATGAAAGCGTGTTTCTGATGGTCACCGCCGAGAGCAGTCAGGCGATGGTGCTTAGTGCGCTCGAGCATGAGCCGGATGCGTATCTGACCAAGCCTTTCAACCGCGCTGGCCTGGCCCAGCGGCTGGAGCGACTGGAGCAGCGCAAGACGTTGCTCAAACCGATTCTGCAGGCGCTGGATCGGGGTAAGCCGGTTGAAGTCCTGAATGCCTGTATCGAGCTGTGCAAGCAGGACCCGCGCTATTCGCCGCTGTGCCTGCGCTACCGTGCCGATGCGTTGCGCGACATGAATCAGAATGAGGCGTTGGAGCGCTTGTACAACAGCATTCTGGCGGATCGTCCATTGCCTTGGGCCTATGTCGGTCTGGGGCGATTGATGTTCAAGCGTGGCCAGATCGCTCAGGCAAAAGCCGTCTACGAAAAGGCGCTAAAGGCTTTCCCGATGATGCCGGCGTTGTATGACGGACTGGCCGATGTGCTGGTCGCTGAAGGCGACACCAAGGCTGCGCAGAATGTGCTGGAAGAGGCCGTTCGCCTGTCGCCATTGGCGGTGCGCAGGCAATCGTTGTTGGGCAAGTTGGCGATGACCAACGAAGACTTCGAAGGTGCGGCGAAAGCCTATCGTCAAGCGGTCTCCCAGGGGGCGCAGTCACGTTTCAAGGACCCAGAAAGCAATCTTGGCCTGGCTCATGCGCTCATCAGTAAAGGCAGTGAAAAAGGCCTGGATACCCGCACTCGACTGGAGATCAACCAGACCCTGAGTGCCGTCGCCAAGGAAAACATCAACGATCCGGGGCTGCAGATCCGGGCGCGCTTGATGAAAGCCACCAGTCTGCTGCTCAACGATGCCGAAACCGCTGAGAAGCTGACGGAGCAAGCACTGGCCCGTCTCGATGGCATGGAGCAGTTCATGAGCGCCGAAGCGGCGTTGCTGGTCGCCAAGCAGTTGAAGATGCTGGGGCAGACTGACGCCGGTAATTCGATGTTGAAAAACTGCGCCGAGATTTACGGCGACGACCCGGTGGTGATGCAAGGCATTGCCCAGCAGACCGACGACCCGGCGATTCTCAACTCCGGCAACGCGGCGGCAGATCTCAACCGCCAGGGCGTGCGCAGTTACAAGGCGGGCGCGTTGCCCGAGGCGCGGGAGCTTTTTCGCGGTGCGCTGTTGTTGCAGCCGAAGAACATCAGTATTGCCCTCAATATGGCGCAATCGCTGTTGCACGGGGCTGATGCCAGCCTCGATTCAGCGCTGCTGGAAGAGTGCCGTACGTGCCTGAAAATGGTGGGCATGATGCCCGAGAGCGATGCGCGTTATCCGCGTTATCAGAAGCTGCGAAGCAAGGCGTTTGGCGAATGAATGATGTTGACGAGGGGCTCGACTTTTCCACGGTGATCGCCTCCACCGTACACGACATGAAGAACTCCCTGGCGTTGCTGATGCAGGCCCACGGACAGTGGCTTGCGCGCTTGCCTGCGGCTCAGCAGCACACTGCCGAGCAGGGCGTGATCGACTATGAGTTCGCTCATCTGAACGGCATGCTGGTGCAGTTGCTGGGGCTCTACAAGCTCGGCGTCAACCAGTTGCCGTTGCGTCCGGACTATCACGAACTGGACGATTTCATCGAAGCGCAGTTGGCGGCTCATCAGGACGTGTTCAAGAGTCGCGGCATTGTCGTGACTTATGAGATCGATCCCTTGAGCCCTCTCGGATTCTTCGACCGGGAGCTGATTGGAACGGTACTGGCCAATGCGATCAACAATGCCATTCGTCATGCCCGGCATTCGCTATTGATCAGCATCGGTGAGGAAACCGGGCAGTTGCTGTTGTCGATCAATGACGACGGCGAGGGTTTCCCGGACCAGATGATCGAGCGTCAGGCGGATTACGTACAGGGTATCAATCCGGCCAGTGGCAGCACCGGCCTGGGTCTGTACTTCGCTGCGCGTATTGCACAACTGCACCAGCGCAGCGGCGTGCACGGGCGCACTGAAATCCGTAATGGCGGCCCGTTGGGAGGCGGGTTGTTCAATCTCTACCTGCCCTGATATCCGCCACGGCACGCAGCATTTTTGTAGGACATTTTTATGTCCCGGTGCTTGATATTCCGAACAGCTGGTGCCTATTTTGTACATGTCGCCGTTCGCGGCTTGCACAACTTCAAGGATAGAGTCATGACGACCGATGGCCAGCGTTCACTCGCACAACGATTGACGGGCATTGATGAGATTGAATGCGTCACCCCGGATCTCAATGGCGTGCCGCGTGGCAAGGTCATGACCGCAGAAGGATTCCTTGAGGGACGGCGTTTGCAAATGGCGCGTGGCGTGCTGCTGCAATGCATCATGGGCGGTTATCCGCCGGCACGATTTTACGGCAGTGACGACGGCGACCTAGCGCTCAATGCCGATCCGAAACAGATTCACCGTTTGCCCTGGAGCAAGCAGCCCCGCGCGTTGGCCATTTGCGATGCCAATGAGTTGAGCGGGGAAAGCTCGCGTCTCTCGACTCGCGGTCAGTTGAAAGCGGTGATCGCCCGTTATGCTGCTCGCGGTTTGGCGCCCGTGGTGGCAACCGAGATGGAGTTCTTTGTTTTTGCACCGAACACCGACCCGACCCAGCCTTTCCAGCCGCCGGTTGGACTGGACGGACGTCGCGAGGAAGGTCATTCGGCATTCAGTGTCAGCTCCAACAACGGTTTGCGCCCGTTCTTCAATGAAGTCTACGAATGCATGGCAGCCCTGGGTTTGCCGCGCGATACCTTCATGCACGAGATGGGCGTCAGCCAGTTCGAAATCAATCTTCTGCACGGTGATCCGCTGCTGCTGGCCGACCAGACATTCCTGTTCAAGCATCTACTCAAGGAAGTCGCGCTCAAGCACCACCTGACCGTGGTCTGCATGGCCAAGCCACTGGCGCATACGCCGGGCAGTTCGATGCACATTCACCAGAGCATCGTCGAGGCGGGTACGGACCGAAATGTGTTCAGCGATGACGCTGGACAGCCGACTGCAATCTTCCGTCATTTCATCGGTGGCCAGCAGGCAGGGATGGCAGATTTCACGGCGTTGTTTGCGCCGAACGTGAACTCTTACCAGCGTCTGTGCCATCCTTACGCATCGCCGAATAATGCCTGTTGGTCTTATGACAATCGGGCGGCGGGTTTGCGGATTCCAGCCAGCTCGCCAGAAGCGCGTCGGGTCGAGAACCGTCTACCGGGCGCCGATGCCAATCCGTATCTGGCGATTGCCGCCAGTCTGGCGGCCGGGTTGTATGGCATTGAAAACGAACTGGAGCCGACGCCGGCCATTCAAGGCCAGTTTGAAGTGCCGGACAGTTTGTCGTTGCCGTGTACCTTGCATGCTGCTCTTGAGCGTCTGACACGTAGCCAATTGGCGAAGGAACTGTTTGGCAAGGAGTTCATCGAAGGCTACATCGCTTCGAAGACCATGGAGTTGAGCAGTTTTCTTGATGAAATCACTCCCTGGGAGCGGCGTGTTTTGGCCGCCCAGGCCTAACCGATTCGTCGCTGTCGGGCTATCGTTGTCGGTAGCCCGGTACTCACTGCAAGGAGCCGCTCGGAACGCCGATGCGCCAAATCCTGAAATCCTTTCGAGCGCTTTATTTCGCCTCGCTGATGATGTTGATCGGCTCGGGCCTCCTCAGTACGTACCTGGGCCTGCGCCTGGCAGCGGACCATGTCGACAGTCTGTGGGTCGGGGCGCTGATGGCGGCCAACTATTTCGGCCTGGTGCTGGGCGGAAAAATCGGTCACCGGTTGATCGCACGGGTCGGTCATATCCGGGCCTACTCGGCCTGTGCCGGGATCGTCGGTGCGGCGGTGCTGGGGCACGGTCTGATCGATTGGCTACCGGCCTGGCTGGTGCTGCGGATGGTCGTTGGTCTGGGCATGATGTGCCAATACATGGTCATCGAGAGCTGGCTGAACGAGCAGGCCGAAGCCAAGCAGCGCGGGCTGGTGTTCAGCGGCTACATGATCGCTTCGTACCTGGGGCTGGTGCTGGGCCAGTTGATTCTGGTCATGCACCCGTCCCTGGGGCTGGAATTGCTGATGCTGGTGGCGTTGTGTTTTGCGCTGTGCCTGGTGCCGGTCGCGCTGACGCGGCGGATTCACCCGGCGCCCTTGCACCCGGCGCCGATGGAGCCGCGCTTTTTCATGAAGCGGGTTCCGCAGTCTCTCAGTACGGTGCTCGGCGCTGGCCTGATCGTCGGTTCGTTCTATGGTCTGGCGCCGTTGTACGCGTCCCAGCAAGGGCTTTCCACTGAGCAGGTCGGTCTGTTCATGGGTAGCTGCATTTTTGCCGGGTTGCTGGTGCAGTGGCCGTTGGGCTGGTTGTCGGATCGTTATGATCGGGCCGTACTGATTCGCAGTTTTGCCTTTTGCCTGGCGCTGGCGGCGTTGCCGTTGGCGATCATGCCGCAGGTGCCGCTTGAGGTGCTGTTTATCGCTGGCTTCGCCTGCTCGCTGGTGCAGTTCTGTCTGTACCCGTTGGCGGTGGCGTTTTCCAACGACCACGTCGAGGGTGATCGGCGGGTATCGCTGACCGCCATGTTGCTGGTGACCTACGGTGTGGGGGCGAGCATCGGTCCGCTGGTGGCGGGTGTGCTGATGAAGTTGTTCGGCAGTCAGATGTTGTACGCGTTCTTCAGTTTCTTCGCAGTAGTGCTGGTATGGCGCATCCGGCCGAAAGCGGTGACCAATCTGCATCAGGTGGAAGACGCGCCGCTGCATCACGTGGCGATGCCGGACAGCATGTCGAGTTCGCCACTGGTGGCAGCTCTCGACCCGCGGGTCGATGAGCAGGTCGTGCATGACCAGATGCAAAATGGCGCGAGCCCTGATCCGGATCCTGAGCAGGATGCAAAGTCCGAAGCTCAGGACACCGACAGCGCTGATGAACAGACTGATGATCCGGGGGCGGAGCGCCCGAAAAGCTTTACCGAGGCCAGGCCTTAGGGCAAAAAAAACGGGCAGTCACCGCAAGGGACTGCCCGTTTTTTCAAGCGTCTGGATCAGATGTCGTCTTTGTCGAAGCGGCGCGCTTCGCGTTGCAACTGATAGACGAAGCGCTCGACCTGACGCTGCACCAGCCCGCTCATGTTGTGAAAGCGTACGCCGGCGAAAGTGGTGTCGATTTTCTCTTCGTGATGCAGATAACGCAGCTCGACCGGTGCGGTCATGCTGCCGAAGGGCAGGGCGGCGATGAAGCGTTCATAGACCTGACCCAATTGAAGTCCGCTGGTGATGTCGCCATCAAAGCGCAGCTTGCAACCCGTCGCCGAGATATCCAGCAGTTTACCGCTGACAGGCGTCTTGAGCTTTTCGCCACCGAGTTCGATGTTTACCAGTTGTGCCAGTTTCAAGGCTGCGCGAAACGCATTGCGACGCTGGTGGTAAACCACTTCATCGGGCAGCGTGCCACGGTAGCAGCGGCCACCGTTGGACTCGTCGATGGTCAGTGTGCCGTTGCTTTCCCAAGCAATACGTACGCCTTCATGAAAGCCTTCAACCCGAAAAGCTTCGCCGGCAAGCAGGAAGCGCTCACCATCGCGGGGGATCATTTCGTCCAGGGCGATCATGTTGCTGTCGCGATCGATATCGATCAGGTAGCTCTGAAATCGCTGGCTGCGTTCATGGAACGTGATGATCAGGGGATCATGGCTCTCTTGCAGCATCCGCAGGTTGCCGGTGATTTCCAGCGGGGTGCTGAGCACCTTGGGTGGCTGCGGAGCATCTTCCGCGCTTGAGGCGTTGAACACGGTTTATCAATCTCCAGACAGAATACGATCACACGCAAGAGCTAGCATTCTGCCAGCATGTTTCGTGCCTTGATAGAGCACGCTTATTTATGAGTTCAAGCCTGACTGAGCGCGCGGGGTTTCACCAGCATTGCGGTTGATCCGCGAGCGTCATAAAGGGTCGGAGACTCGCCACCGTTGAGGATTTTCAACTGATTGGCGGTGGTGGCTTGTTGCACCTGGATCGAGCGGCCGTTGAGCTCGTTGGCGGTTTGGCAATCTGCAAGCAGTTGGGTCAGGGCGTCGCTTTGGGTCAGCAACTGATCGCCGATACTTGAGTGGGCGGCGAACTGCTCCAGGCCTGCGCGGTTGGCAGGCAGATTCAGGCTCGCGAGAAGTTCGCTGCGTTTGCGGCCATGCTGTTCCAGCAGAATGATCAACCCCTGTTTCTGCGCCAGAATCTCTTCGAGCAGCGGCATGTCACGGCCGTGCAGGGCGAGGGATTCGGTCTTCAGCAGCTCCAGCAACTGTTGCGCTGGAGCGAGGTCATCGGTGATCAGTTGCAGTAAATGAGTGTCGTGCATGGCTGGCCTTGGGTTTTAAGCGTCCAAAAGCCTGGCGCAGGCCTTTGGCTAGCGCTGGGCTTCGAAATTAAGCAGTTTGCTGGCTACACGGTTGCTGTCGACCTTATAGCTGCCATCGGCAATCGCTGCTTTCAACTCGGCCACGCGGGCGTTGTCGACGGCAGGCTGATCGTGCAGCTTGTCAGTGATCTTCTGCAACTGTTGAGCCTCATTGCTGAGGTGTACCGATTCCCCGCTTTGGGTGGCACCGACCTGTTCGGTCGAGGTGCTCAGCGGCGCGGATTTGCCGGCATCGCCGGTGTCCTTGCTGACGCTGGCCCGCGTGCTGCTTGCGAGCGTGGGGGAGCTGTTTAAACGGCTGAAATCGATGACCATGATAAAAAAACCTCTGGGAATTTGGACGCTTGCCATGTTTTCGGCCATGCCCGGGAAAACTTTAGGCTCAATAGTCGATGAGCCCGGGCGCGTCGGTATTTGCCCTGCGTGAGGCACAGTTTAGGGAACAGGACGGTTGTGCGCCAGTTATCTACATGGAGACTTCCACCTGCCCCGGGGCCATGACTTGCGCCTTGATGACCCGTTGGGAGTTGAGGTTTTTGACTCTGATCTGTTCGTTAAGGCCGCCATTGGACAGCGCCTCACCCGGCATCCGCACGCTGAGCGTGCCGCTGCGGGCGGTGATGACCACCTGATCACCCTTGCGCACGACTTCTGCCTGCTCCAGATGAACAAGCGTAATCACTTGATCGCTGACCATTGGTCGGACAAGTTTTTGTCCGATGGCTTGATCGACGTTTGTCAGATATCCCTGATTGATCAGGCTGATATCGCGCTCACGCAACATGACATCCGAAGGGTCGATGATTCCGGCTCGTTTGAGGGGGCGGGTGGTCGTGACGACCTCGCGAAACAGGCGGACTTGAGCGGGTACGAAGACTGTCCAGGGGGAGACGCCATCGCAACGGACTTTCACCGTAACCCGGCCCAGAGGTATAGCGGGGCTCTCCAATGTCGCTGTCAATTCCCTGTCGCACGCCGGCATGTGCATGCGCGGGTCGAGCTTGTTGACTTCGATTTCGTAGCGCCCTGCGGTTTGGCTGGTGGCCAGATAGTCTTCTACGGTGAATTCAAGAAAGCCCTGAGTGACGCCGATAAGTAGATCAGGCAAGGTAACCGGGTCAGCAAAGGCAGGGCTGCCAACGTTCAACAGGCATACGGCTGACAGGGCGCCGAGGAATTTACGGCACATTGATGTCAGGCGTCGGGAAAATGTCGTTTTTGTGTTCATGGCAGTTAAAAAGCAAGCGCCGTGCCGTTTAGTGATGAATGTGCGTCGCAACACACTTAGCGTTGGTGTAGGAGTCTGGGCATGGCTGGTGTAATGGATTCGGTTAACCAGCGCACGCAACTGGTAGGGCAGAATCGCCTGGAGCTGTTGTTGTTCCGTCTCGACGGCCAGCAGCTTTACGGGATCAACGTGTTCAAGGTTCGGGAGGTGCTGCAATGCCCCAAACTGACCCTGATGCCCAAGTCCAGTCCTGTCGTGTGCGGTGTGGCGAATATTCGTGGGGCAACCATTCCGATTCTGGATCTGGCAATGGCGACCGGCTCAGGCGGGTTGCAGGATCAAAGCAATCCCTTCGTGATCATCACGGAGTACAACACCAAGACCCAGGGTTTTTTGGTGAGGTCGGTCGAGCGGATCGTCAACATGAATTGGGAAGAAATCCATCCGCCGCCCAAGGGCACGGGTCGCGATCATTACCTGACCGCAGTGACTCGAGTCGACAATCAGTTGGTCGAAATCATCGACGTGGAAAAGGTCCTGGCGGAAGTTGCACCGACGTCGGATGTGATTTCGGTGGGCGTGATCGATGCCGAGACCCAGCACAAGGCGATTTCGTTGCGAGTGCTCACGGTCGATGACTCGTCGGTGGCGCGCAAGCAGGTCTCGCGTTGCCTGCAAACGGTGGGGGTTGAAGTCGTTGCGTTGAACGACGGCCGGCAAGCGCTGGATTACCTGCGCAAACTGGTCGATGAGGGCAAGAAGCCGGAAGAAGAGTTTCTGATGATGATTTCCGACATCGAAATGCCCGAAATGGACGGCTACACCCTTACGAGCGAGATCCGCAGTGACCCTCGCATGCAAAAGCTCCATATCATCCTGCATACTTCGTTGTCAGGTGTATTCAATCAGGCGATGGTGAAGAAAGTCGGTGCCGATGACTTCCTTGCCAAATTCCGTCCTGATGACCTGGCATCCCGGGTAGTCGACCGGATCAAAGCAGCAGATATCAGCTAGTGGCCTTCGCTCCTGGCGGTCAATACGATTTAAGAGGCGGCATCATTGTCTACGGGTAATTTGGATTTCGAACAGTTCCGGGTCTTCCTGGAAAAAGCCTGTGGCATTTTGCTCGGTGAGAACAAGCAGTATCTGGTGTCGAGCCGTCTCAACAAACTGATGGAACAGCAAGGCATCAAGTCCTTGGGTGAGTTGGTGCAGCGGATGCAGACCCAACCGCGCAGTGGTTTGCGCGAGATGGTGGTGGACGCGATGACGACGAACGAAACCCTCTGGTTTCGTGACACCTATCCGTTTGAAGTCTTGAAGAACAAAGTGCTGCCTGAGTCCATCAAGGCCAGTCCCGGGCAGCGCCTGCGGATCTGGTCGGCGGCGTGCTCGTCCGGGCAGGAACCGTATTCGCTGTCGATGTCGATCGACGAGTTCGAGCGGGTCAATATGGGGCAGTTGAAGATGGGGGTGCAGATCGTTGCCACCGACCTGTCCGGGACCATGTTGACCAACTGCAAGACTGGTGAGTACGACAGCCTGGCGATCGGTCGAGGTCTTTCGCCGGAGCGCCTGCAACGCTACTTCGATCCGAAAGGGCCGGGGCGTTGGGCGATCAAGGCACCGATCAAGAGTCGGGTGGAGTTCCGCTCGTTCAACCTGCTGGACAGCTACGCCAGTCTCGGCAAGTTCGACATCGTGTTCTGCCGCAACGTATTGATCTACTTCTCTGCCGAAGTGAAGAAAGACATTCTGCTGCGGATTCACAGCACGCTGAAGCCGGGCGGTTATCTGTTCCTGGGGGCTTCCGAAGCGTTGAACGGTTTGCCGGATCATTATCAGATGGTTCAGTGCAGCCCGGGGATCATCTATCAGGCGAAGTGATTGGCCAGTCGTCGGTACTGAAAAAAATAACGGGAGTCCTCAGGGGCTCCCGTTTTTTTTGTCTTCTTTGTAGGAACTTTGGGAGGGCAGGCGGCAGAAAAGCGGCAGGCGCCGGAAATCCGTTGCCGCTTTTCTGGCATTGCCGCTTTGCCGCCGCTCGCAAAGCCCCGGTTTATGGGGTTTTAGAAGCTGGCACGGGGCTTGCTATAACCCTGTTACGAAAAATCAGGTCACCCAAAGGTTTCCGACATGAGCATCAGCTTCGATAAAGCGCTCGGTATCCACGAACAAGCCCTGGGCTTCCGCGCTCAGCGTGCCGAAGTCCTGGCCAACAACATTGCCAACGCCGATACCCCGAACTACAAGGCTCGGGATCTGGACTTCTCGTCGGTGCTGGCCGCCCAGAACGACAAGAACAAGAACGGCACCTTTGCTTTGAACATGACCAATAGCCGTCATATCGAAGCCCAGGGTATGAGCAGTGGTGAGGAGTCGCTGCTGTATCGCACGCCGATGCAACCGTCGATTGACCAAAACACCGTGGATGCCCAACTGGAACAGTCGAACTACGCGCAAAACGCGGTCAACTTCCAGGCCAGCTTCACGCTGCTCAACAGCAAATTCAAAGGGCTGGTATCAGCCCTGCGCGGGGAGTAATCCATGTCTCTGTCCAGTGTATTCAACATTGCCGGTAGCGGCATGAGTGCTCAAACCACTCGCTTGAACACCGTCGCCAGTAACATCGCCAACGCCGAGACCGTCTCTTCGAGCATCGATCAGACCTACCGTGCCCGTCACCCGGTGTTTGCCACCATGTTCCAGGGCGGTCAGTCCGGTGGCAGCAATTCGCTGTTCCAGAATCAGGATGCCGCAGGCCAGGGCGTGCAGGTACTCGGCGTAGTCGAAGATCAAAGCAACCTCGAAGCGCGCTACGAGCCGAACCATCCGGCGGCTGACGCCAAGGGTTACGTGTATTACCCCAACGTCAACGTGGTGGAGGAAATGGCCGACATGATTTCTGCCAGTCGTTCGTTCCAGACCAACGCGGAAATGATGAACACCGCCAAAACCATGATGCAGAAGGTCCTGACCCTCGGTCAGTGATAAGGGGCGATTTTTATGAGCGTTACCGATTCCACCGGCGGCCTGAGCATGACCGACCTGCTGGCGAACTCCTCGGTCAAGAGCACCGGTAAGGCCGCGAATGGCCTTTCCGCAGCAACCAGTAGCGCGACTGGCGGCAAGGCACTGGGCAAGGACGCGTTCCTGCAGTTGCTGGTGACGCAGTTGAAGAACCAGAACCCGCTTTCGCCGCAGGACAACGGCGCATTCGTGGCTCAACTGGCGCAGTTCAGCAGTCTTGAAGGGATCACTTCCCTCAATACGACTGTGAGTTCCATGGCCAGTAATTTCAGCTCTTCCCAGGCCTTGCAGGCTTCTTCTCTGGTGGGTCGTTCGGTGATTGCGCAAACCAGCACCGCCCAGATCAGCGACCCGAGCAAGGGCCTGACCGGTACGGTGAACCTGACATCGTCCATCGCCGATGGAACGGTGACTATCAGCGATGCCAGCGGAAAGGTTGTGAGAACCCTTAACCTGGGCACTCAGCCTGCAGGCAGCGCCAGCTTCACTTGGGACGGTAACGACAATAGCGGCGCCGCAGTCGCTGCGGGCACTTATACCGTCAAGGCCAATGCGCCGATCAACGGCACGGCGACCGATCTGGCCACCTACCTGCCAGCAACGGTCAACAGCGTGACGCTGAGCCAAACCGGCGGCGAGTTGATGCTCAATCTTGCAGGTCTGGGCCCTATCGCCCTGTCCAAAGTTCAAACCATTGGTCTATAGAGCCGGCTAACGCGGCATAAAGGAGTGGAATATGTCTTTCAATATCGGCCTTAGCGGTCTCTATGCAGCCAACAAACAACTGGACGTGACCGGTAACAACATCGCCAACGTTGCGACCGCCGGTTTCAAATCCTCGCGCGCCGAGTTCGCCGATGTCTACTCGGCAACCAAGCTGGGTAGTGGTAGTAAAGTCGTCGGCAGCGGCGTAAGTCTGGCCAACGTATCCCAGCAGTTCACCCAGGGTGATATCAACAACACCGGCAACGTGCTGGACATGGGTATCAATGGCTCGGGTTTCTTCACCCTGAGCAATAACGGTTCGACGACCTACACCCGTGCCGGTACGTTCAAGGTCGACAAGGATGGCTTCATCACCAATACCAATCAAACTGCCCGTTTGCAGGGTTACGGTGTGGACGCCAATGGCAAGGTCATCAACGGCGTGTTGACTGATCTTAAGATCGACACTTCGAATCTGGCGCCAAAACCGACGTCGACCGTGTCCTCGACGATCAACCTGGATTCGACGGCTCCGGTGATTGACGACACGGTGGCCACCGGTACTCCATTCAATCCAAACACCCTCGCCACCTACACCAAATCGTTCAGTACGCCGATCTATGACAGCCAGGGCAACTCGCACGTCATGGATCAATACATGGTGAAGACCGGCGCCAACACGTGGAAGACCTACACCCTGGTAGACGGTCGCAACCCGGATGCCACCGGCAGCGACCCGAAAGTCACCGCCCCGATTGCTACGACCATCACGTTTGATACCGCCGGCAAACTGGTCTCGGTGGCGACACCACCGGCGACGCCTGCGGCCCCTAACGCAGCCAACACCGTGACGTTGGCCAACTGGGTGCCGGGTAAGGTCACCAACGGTGTGTGGGCGGCCAACGGCGCGGCACCAAGCGCTAGCGGCATGGTCATTTCGATGACCAACACCACGCAGTTCAATGCCGACTCTGCCCGCTCTATCCCGGCTCAGGATGGTTATGCTACCGGCCAGATCACCAACCTGACCATCGACGGCACCGGCACCCTGTTCGCCAACTTCAGCAACAACCAGAGCAAGGCCATCGGCCAGGTTGCACTGGCCAGCTTCACCAACGAACAAGGCCTGCAAGCTGTGGGTGGCACCAGCTGGAAAGAAACGTTCGCCTCGGGTATCCCTGGCTACGATGCTCCGGAAACCGGGTCCCTGGGTTCGATTCAGTCCAACTCCCTGGAAGAGTCCAACGTCAACCTGACCAACGAACTGGTCAACCTGATCAAGGCGCAGAGCAACTACCAGGCGAACGCCAAGACCATCTCCACCCAGAGCACCATCATGCAGACCATCATTCAGATGACCTGATGCTGGTTGGTTGATAGCGCTACACAAGGAGCCCCTCGCAAGAGGGGCTTTTTTGTGCCTGAGGCAAACCTGTAGGCGCCCCCCAGCTCCTACGCAAAAGAAAACCCCCGACCAGTCCAGAAGACTGATCGGGGGTTTCAGGTAAGCACCTTGTGGCGCTTACCGGCTCAGCTTATTGGCAGGCTTCGCAATCCGGCTCGTCGATGGCGCACGCCTTCGGTACTGGAGCAGGACCGGCTGGAGCTGCCAGGACCGAGTCGTCACCGTGGTTGCCGCCGCTGGAAACAGCGTTCAGCTTGCCGGTGTTGATGGTCGACTTCTCGGTGCTGGTCGCGGCCAGGGCACGGAGGTAGTAAGTGGTTTTCAGGCCACGGTACCAAGCCATGCGGTAGGTCACGTCGAGCTTCTTGCCCGATGCGCCGGCGATGTACAGGTTCAGCGACTGAGCCTGGTCGATCCACTTCTGACGACGGCTGGCCGCGTCAACGATCCACTTGGTGTCGACTTCGAAGGCAGTCGCGTAGAGCTCTTTGAGTTCTTGCGGGATGCGTTCGATCTGCTGCACGGAACCGTCGTAGTACTTCAGGTCGTTGATCATGACCGAGTCCCACAGACCGCGAGCCTTGAGGTCGCGAACCAGGTACGGGTTGATCACGGTGAATTCGCCCGACAGGTTCGATTTCACATAGAGGTTCTGGTAGGTCGGTTCGATCGACTGCGAGACGCCAGTGATGTTGGCGATGGTCGCGGTCGGTGCGATGGCCATGATGTTGGAGTTACGAATACCTTTCTGTACGCGAGCACGCACCGGCGCCCAGTCCAGGGTTTCGTTCAGGTCAACGTCGATGTACTTCTGGCCACGCTGATCGATCAGGATCTGTTGCGAATCCAGCGGCAGGATGCCTTTGGACCACAGCGAACCCTGGAACGTCTCGTAAGCGCCACGCTCGTCAGCCAGGTCGCAGGAAGCCTGGATCGCGTAGTAGCTGACCGCTTCCATCGACTTGTCGGCGAACTCGACAGCCGCGTCGGAACCGTAAGGGATGTGCTGCAGGTACAAAGCGTCCTGGAAGCCCATGATGCCCAGGCCGACCGGACGGTGCTTGAAGTTGGAGTTCTTCGCTTGTGGCACCGAGTAGTAGTTGATGTCGATAACGTTATCGAGCATGCGAACGGCGGTGTTCACGGTACGTTCCAGCTTGGCGGTGTCCAGCTTGCCGTTGACGATGTGGTTCGGCAGGTTGATCGAGCCCAGGTTGCAAACGGCGATCTCGTCCTTGTTGGTGTTCAAGGTGATCTCGGTGCACAGGTTCGAGCTGTGAACCACGCCAACGTGCTGCTGTGGGCTGCGCAGGTTGCATGGGTCTTTGAACGTCAGCCATGGGTGGCCGGTTTCAAACAGCATGGAGAGCATTTTGCGCCACAGGTCTTTGGCCTGGATGGTCTTGAACAGCTTGACCTTGCCTGGGTACTCGGTCAGGGCTTCGTAGTACTCGTAGCGTTCTTCGAAGGCCTTGCCGGTCAGGTCGTGCAGGTCCGGAACTTCGGACGGCGAGAACAGGGTCCATTTGCCGTCATCGAAGACGCGCTTCATGAACAGGTCAGGGATCCAGTTGGCAGTGTTCATGTCGTGGGTACGACGACGGTCATCACCAGTGTTCTTGCGGAGTTCGATGAACTCCTCGATGTCCATGTGCCAGGTTTCCAGGTAAGCGCAGACAGCGCCTTTGCGCTTGCCACCCTGGTTGACGGCGACAGCGGTGTCGTTCACTACTTTCAGGAACGGAACAACGCCCTGGGATTTGCCGTTGGTGCCCTTGATGTACGAGCCCAATGCGCGAACCGGGGTCCAGTCGTTGCCCAGGCCGCCAGCGAATTTCGACAGCATGGCGTTGTCGTGGATCGCGTGGTAGATGCCCGACAGGTCATCCGGCACGGTGGTCAGGTAGCAGCTCGACAGCTGAGGACGCAGGGTGCCGGCGTTGAACAGGGTCGGGGTCGAGGACATGTAGTCGAAGGACGACAACAGGTTGTAGAACTCGATCGCACGGTCTTCCTTGTTCTTCTCTTCGATCGCCAGGCCCATGGCCACGCGCATGAAGAAAATCTGCGGCAGTTCGAAACGCACGCCATCCTTGTGGATGAAGTAACGGTCGTACAGGGTTTGCAGGCCCAGGTAGGTGAACTGCTGGTCGCGCTCGTGGTTGATCGCCTTGCCGAGTTTTTCCAGGTCGAAGGTCGCCAGGACCGGGTTCAGCAATTCGAATTCGATACCCTTGGCGATGTAGGCAGGCAGGGCCTTGGCGTACAGGTCGACCATTTCGTGGTGAGTTGCGCTTTCAGCAACTTCCAGGAAGCTCAGGCCTTCGGCACGCAGGGTGTCCATCAGCAGGCGCGCGGTCACGAACGAGTAGTTCGGCTCACGCTCGACCAGCGTACGGGCGGTCATCACCAGCGCGGTGTTGACGTCGGTCAGGGCCACGCCGTCGTAGAGGTTCTTCAGGGTTTCGCGCTGGATCAGGTCGCCGTCGACTTCTTCCAGACCTTCGCAGGCCTCGGTGACGATGGTGTTCAGGCGGCCCATGTCCAGAGGGGCAAACGTGCCGTCGGCACGGGTGATGCGGATCGACGGGTGAGCTTGAACCGCTTCCTCGGCAGGCGCGCGTACTGCGCGCTCTTTGGAGCGGGCGTCACGGTAGATCACGTAGTCACGAGCGACTTTCTGCTCGCCGGCACGCATCAGGGCCAGTTCGACCTGGTCCTGGATTTCTTCGATGTGGATGGTGCCGCCCGATGGCATGCGACGCTTGAAGGTCGCGGTGACTTGTTCGGTCAGGCGGGCAACGGTGTCGTGGATTCGCGACGAGGCAGCAGCAGTGCCGCCCTCAACTGCGAGAAACGCTTTGGTGATGGCGACGGTGATTTTGTCATCGGTGTAAGGAACGACAGTGCCGTTACGCTTGATCACGCGCAGTTGGCCTGGCGCGGTGGCGGACAGATCCGAATTCGAATCAGTGGCCATCGGCGCGGTGCCCTGCGGGTTCTCGCGAGTTGTGTCGGTTTGCATGGGTGTCTCCACGTTCTCTATGTTTGTTTGGGCACCATGAAGGCGCCCACCGTTCCGTCCTGAAGCACTACAACCGGCAAGCGCCGGGCATAACAACTTCGGGACAGTCAGGAAGGGGCTGTTGAGCGCCGCTTCCTTGCCGAAGTCTTTGGTCTCAAGCCTGGGGCCGAAAACCGAATTCCGTTTGGGTGACAGTAATTGACTGCAACACCCGTACCGTTTTCGCCGTTGGCGGCTAAAAAACAGTCGCCATCCGCAGGTGCGGTTTGGGCTTCTGAAAATACGTTTGGTTCAACCAGACAGAGGCAATAAAAGCGCTTGAATTTGGTGTCTGATTTGTGTTTGGTTTTTTGCGTAAACCCCTACATGTAGGGTTTTTTTTAGCGCGAGCTACAAGATAATGCGTTTTGGGGGGTGATTGCAATGTACTACCTGTGGATAAAGCTGTGCGTAAAATGTGTATGAAACTGTCAATCGGCGTGTAGGCCGCAACCCTGCTGGGGTGGACCGTTTGTCATGGAAATTTGCCCTGAAAAATAGCCTTGGGCGTATTTTTGAGGGCGCGAACCCTATCACAAAAAAACGCAGTTACCGAGAGCATTTGCCAGCTTGTGTTCTCAAGGTAAGGCGTTGCTACAATCGGTCACTGCATACGCAGACTTATCCACTCCAATCATTACAAAAAGACGAGTGGAGCCTTCCTTAATAGCGTTCGGCAAAGAGGTCACCCGTGGAGCAAGAAGCCTGGCAGGTATTGATTGTCGAGGATGACCAGCGCCTGGCTGAGTTGACTCGTGAGTATCTCGAAAGCCACGGTCTGCGGGTCACCCTCGAAGGCAATGGAGCGCTGGCGGCGGCGCGGATTATCGCCGAGCAACCGGACCTGGTGATCCTTGACCTGATGCTCCCCGGCGAAGACGGCCTGACGATTTGCCGCAAGGTTCGTGATCACTACGACGGACCAATCCTGATGCTCACGGCGCGCACTGACGACATGGACCAGATCCAGGGCCTGGACATGGGCGCCGATGACTACGTGTGCAAACCGGTGCGCCCGCGTTTGTTGCTGGCGCGTGTCCAGGCCTTGCTGCGACGCAGTGAAGCACCCGAGCCTGCGGCACCGGAAAAACTCCGTCGCTTGCAGTTCGGCCCGCTGGTCGTCGACAACGCGCTGCGTGAGGCGTGGCTGCAGGACACTGGCATCGAGTTGACCAGTGCCGAGTTCGATCTGCTCTGGTTGCTGGTGGCCAACGCCGGGCGGATTCTGTCCCGCGAGGAAATTTTCACGGCGCTGCGAGGCATTGGCTACGACGGCCAGGATCGCTCGATCGATGTGCGCATTTCGCGGATCCGGCCGAAGATCGGCGATGACCCGGACCATCCGCGACTGATCAAGACCATTCGCAGCAAGGGGTATCTGTTCGTTCCTGAAGCCTGTGTAGATCAACCCTTGTGAACTCGATCTTCCTGCGCATTTATGGCGGCATGTGCGCCGCGCTGATTCTGGTGGCGGTGCTTGGTGTACTGGCCTTGCACCTGCTCAACCAGGTGCGCAGCGAGCAATACCGTGAACGCCTGGCCCACGGCACGTTTTCCTTGATGGCCGACAATCTGCAACCGATGAACGAAACCGAGCGTCATCGAGCGTTGCTGGTGTGGGAGCGTTTGCTGGGCATTCCCTTGAGCTTGCAGACGTTCGCCCAGACCGACCTCGACTTGAGCCAGCGCACGCGGGTGCTGCACGGCCAGGCATTGGTGGAGCAGACCGGCCCGCACGCGGCAAAAGTCTACCGTTTGGTCAGCGATAAAGAGCAGCTGGTGCTGACGGGAGAAGTGCAACAGATCAGCGAGCAACTGGCGCGGGCGACCATTTACCTGTTGGCCGATGAATTGGTGCGTTACCCGGTGGCCGAGCAGCCCAAGCGTCTTGAGGCGTTGAAGAAGGACAAGGGCTTTGGCTTCGAGCTGCAACTGATTACGGTCGATCAGGCCGACATGGACGAGGACCAGAGCCGTCGGGTCTCTGAAGGCGACACGGTGATGGCGCTGGGCAAGGGCGGCGATTCGATCCGGGTGTTTGCCGGGATGGTCGGTACGCCCTGGGTGCTGGAAATCGGCCCGCTGTACCAGATGAACCCGTACCCGCCGGAGTGGCTGGTACTGATCGCTGCATTGGGCCTGAGCCTGATCGGGTTGATCGTCTATTTGCTGGTGCGCCAGTTGGAGCGCCGCTTGCGAGGTCTGGAGTCGGCCGCCACACGGATCGCCAAAGGCAGCCTGGAAACCCGCGTGCCGGCACGCGGTGCGGATTCGGTGGGGCGATTGGCGGCGGCGTTCAACGGCATGGCCGAGCACCTTCAGCAACTGTTGGCGATTCAGCGTGAGCTGGTGCGCGCGGTGTCCCATGAGCTGCGCACACCTGTTGCGCGGTTGCGTTTTGGACTGGAGATGATCAGCACGGCGAGCACGCCACAAGCGCGGGAGAAATACCTTGAGGGCATGGATCACGATATCCAGGATCTCGATGGCCTGGTGGACGAGATGCTCACGTATGCGCGGTTGGAGCAGGGTTCGCCAGCGCTGAACTTCCAGCGCGTCGACCTCGATGCCTTGGTCAATCAGGTGATTGGTGAACTGGCGCCATTGCGCGCCGATGTGACGGTGCATCGCGGCCTGTGCCTGTCGGCTGCCGATTGCGATGGCGCCTGGGTCGAGGCTGAGCCGCGCTACCTGCACCGGGCGTTGCAGAATCTTGTGAGCAACGCGATGCGTCATGCCCAGTCCCAGGTGTCGATCAGTTATCAGGTGGGGCAGCAGCGTTGTCGCGTCGATGTCGAAGACGATGGGCCGGGCGTACCGGAAAGTGCCTGGGAAAAGATCTTCACGCCATTTTTACGTCTGGATGACAGCCGCACCCGAGCGTCCGGCGGGCACGGCCTGGGGCTTTCAATCGTACGCCGGATCGTTCATTGGCATGGCGGTCGGGCGTTGATCAGCAAGAGTAAAAGCCTGGGTGGCGCGTGTTTCAGCCTGAGCTGGCCCAGGAATCAGGAGAAGCCCTGAGATCTTTACCGTCTGTAAGGGCCTCATCGCGAGCAAGCTTTGCTGCTGCGGATTCGCGTTGGTCGCAATTGACTCAACACCTGTAGGAGCAAGGCTTGCCCGCGATGACGGTCGAACAGGCACTGAAGTTCTTCAGGCCTTGATACTGACCAGGCTCAACAAATGCCCATCGTGCACGCCAAATTGCGCATCCAGTTCTGTGCCGTAATGCCATTCGCTGGAGAGGTCGGTCAACAAGCGCAGGCGCACATGCCCGCTGTCGGCCCATTCCAGCACTTCGGCATGTTCGAAATAGAAGCGCTTCTGCACGATAGGGTAGAGCGCCTTGAACAGGCTTTCCTTGACCGAGAAGGTCAGGGTCACCCACAACGCCAGCAGATCTTGACGGCCCGCAGCCATGCGTTCGAGCTCGGGCGGGGTCAGGATCTCGGCGGCCAGACGCTCGGCGCGTTCGGCGTTCAGCAGGTTCTCCAGGTCCATGCCCAAGCTGCGCCAATGCGTCTTGCGCGCAACAATAGCGGCGGCCCGGCCGGTGCTGTGGGTGATCGAGCCGCAGATATGCGCCGGCCACACGGGCGCGCGGTCCTCGCCAATCGCCGGAATGCAGTCCAGACCCTCCAGTTGCTGCAAGGCGGCCCGGGCGCACACCCGCCCGGCGAGAAACTCGGCCTGACGTTTGGCGACCGAGCGCTGGATGCTGGGGGGCGCTTCGATGATGCTGCGCCGGAAGTCGTCGAAGACCAGCAATGACGGATCGAAACGAGTGCTGAGCAACACCGTATCGGGCAGCGCATCAGGCAACGGCCAGTGGGCGTCGAGCGGTTTGCAGCAGGCGGGGAGAGCGGGGAGCGGGTTCATCCCGGCATTTTGCCGGGTTGACCTGGCGCTGGGTAGTGGCCGCGTAGTAATCATCTGGCGCGCAGCGCTGTTGTGGCGAGGGAGCTTGCTCCCGCTCGATGGCGTAGCCATCGCAAACCCTGCGTACTTGGTACATTCGAGTGAATGCATGTGCAGGTTTTGGGGGCCGCTTTGCGACCCAGCGGGAGCAAGCTCCCTCGCCACAAGGTGGGTGCAGTCAGCGATTAGCCAAAGATTTTTTTGAAGAAGGCCTTCATGTCCGCCCACGAGCTTTCATCGGCGGCTTTGTTGTAGCCGATGTCCGGGCCGCCGTGATCGCCGTGGCTCAGGCGATCAGCGTCCGGATTGCTGAAACCATGCTTGGCACCTTTCAGGCTGACGAACTTATAGTCGGCGCCAGCCTTGTCCATTTCGGTTTTGAACGCTGCCACTTGATCCGCGGTGATCATGCTGTCCAGAGCACCGTGCTCTACCAGTAGCTTGGCCTTGACGCTGCCAGGCGTCGCCGGGGTGTTGGTCGCCAATACGCCGTGGAAACTCACCACACCCGCCAGCGGAGACCCTTGGCGGGCGGCATCGAGGACAATCCCGCCGCCGAAGCAGTAACCGATCGCCGCGAGTTTTTTCGGGTCGGTCTGCGGTTGTTTTTTCAGCAGATCAAGCCCGGCATTGAAGCGTGCACTGGCCGTTGCGCTGTTTTTCAGCGCTTCATTCATGAATGCCATGGCGTCATTCGGGTGCTCGGTGTTTTTGCCTTTGCCATACATATCGATCGCCAGCGCGCTGTAGCCCAGCCCGGCGAGGTCGCGGGCCCGGCGCTTGGCGTAGTCGTTGAGCCCCCAGAACTCATGGACCACCACCACGCCCGGGCGAGCCCCCTGAATGCTGTCGTCGTAGGCGTAATAGCCGATCATTTCAGTCCCGTCGGCACTCTTGTAAGGAATCTCCTGAGTCTTGATTGCCGCTTGGCTGAGGCTGCTCAGGGCGAATAAAACGAGTGCGATCAATACGCGCATGGTTGATGCTCCTTTAAAAGACGTCCAGACAGCCTAGTCGATCCTGTTCAGTCCGAGTTCAGCGGGTTGTGGTTAACCTACAGTCACAACTGTGGTATCGGTTACTTCGTCAGGGTTGTCCGGGATGATGCAGCAGGTTTTGCCAAACACCTTGGTTGAATCAGGTTACCGTTACTGGCGTATTAGCAATCGAGGTGCGAGGTACCTGTGGAGATGTTGATTTTGCCTGGGAGAGCGTTATGAAACTGCTGGTCGTCGAAGACGAAGCGCTGTTGCGTCATCACCTGCAAACCCGCCTGACCGACAATGGCCACGTGGTCGAGTCCGTGGCCAATGCCGAAGAGGCCTTGTACCAGACCGGGCAATTCAACCATGACCTGGCGGTGATCGACCTCGGTTTGCCGGGCATGGGCGGGCTGGACCTGATTCGCCAACTGCGTGCGCAAGGCAAGACCTTTCCGATCCTGATCCTGACCGCGCGCGGCAACTGGCAGGACAAGGTCGAAGGCCTGGCCGCCGGTGCCGACGATTACGTGGTCAAGCCGTTCCAGTTCGAAGAGCTGGACGCGCGCCTGAACGCCTTGCTGCGCCGCTCCAGCGGTTTTACCCAGTCAACCATCATTGCCGGGCCGCTGGTGTTGGACCTCAATCGCAAGCAGGCGACCCTCGACGAGCAGCCGTTGGCATTGACCGCCTACGAGTACCGGATCCTCGAATACCTGATGCGTCATCACCAGCAGGTGGTCGCCAAGGACCGTTTGATGGAACAGCTCTATCCGGACGACGACGAGCGTGATCCAAACGTGATCGAAGTGCTGGTCGGTCGTCTGCGGCGCAAGCTGGAAGGGCCGACCGGCTTCAAGCCGATCGATACCGTGCGTGGCCTGGGCTACCTGTTCAACGAGCGCTGCCGGTGATTCGATCGCTGCGCCTGCGCCTGATGCTGGCCGCCACGACACTGGCGGTGCTGTTCATGCTGGCCTTGTTGCCGGCCATGCAGGGCGCGTTCAGCCTGGCGCTGCAAGATTCGATCAAGCAGCGCCTGGCCTCGGATGTCACCACACTGATATCTGCTGCGCGGGTTGAAAACAACCGATTGGTGATGCCCACGCAGTTGCCGGATGAGCTCCTCAACCTCACCGACAGTCGTCTGTTGGGCTACATCTATGATCGCGACGGTCATCTGGTCTGGCGCTCGCGGGCGACTCATGATGAGGACATCAGTTACCGACCGCGTTACGACGGACACGGCGATCAATTCGCGCGGATTCGTGAGGCCAACGGCCAGGAATTCTTCGTTTATGACGTCGAGGTCAAGTTGCTCGGCGGTAAAAGCGCAGCGTTCAGTATCGTCGCGCTGCAGCCGGTGCGTGAGTACGAGCAGACGCTCGACGGCCTGCGGGAAAATCTCTACCTGGGGTTTGGCGCTGCGTTGCTGGTGTTGCTGTCGCTGCTGTGGATCGGCCTGACCTGGGGTTTGCAGGCCTTGAAACGCTTGAGCCAGGAACTCGACCAGATCGAGAACGGTGCCCTTGAAAGCCTCAGCGAAGAACACCCCCGCGAATTGTTGCGCCTGACCGGCTCGCTGAACCGTTTGCTGCGCAGCGAGCGTGAGCAGCGCAGTCGCTACCGCGACTCTCTGGATGATCTGGCCCACAGCCTGAAAACCCCGTTGGCGGTGTTGCAAGGGGTCAGTGAAGACATGGCCCAGCGGCCGGAAGATCGGGAGCAGGCGTGGGTGCTGCAATCGCAGATCGAGCGCATGAGCCAACAGATCAGCTATCAGTTGCAGCGCGCGAGCTTGCGTAAAAGCGGTCTGGTGCGTCACCAGGTGCGGTTGCGGCCGGTACTGCAAAGCCTTTGCGACACTCTGGACAAGGTCTATCGCGACAAGCAGGTACGGACCTCGTTCGACCTGCCGAACCCGTGCTACGTGCCGATCGAGCAGGGCGCCTTGCTGGAAATGCTCGGTAACCTGCTGGAAAACGCCTATCGCCTGTGCCTGGGCGAAGTGCGCGTGAGCCTGCGGCAAACCATGAATGGTGTGGAGCTGTGCATCGAAGATGACGGCCCGGGCGTACCGCCGGATCAACGTGCGCGGATTCTTCAGCGCGGCGAACGGCTGGACCGCCAGCACCCGGGGCAGGGCATCGGCCTTGCGGTGGTCAAGGACATCATCGAGAGCTACGGCGCACAGTTGACCCTGGGGGATTCAGCTTTGGGCGGCGCGGCATTCCGGATTCATTTTCCGGTGGTGTGAAAATGGCGGTGTGGCTGCGATCTTTTGATCTTAATTCTCTTGTGCGCGATAAGCGCCAGGCGTCAACCCGGTCCACTTCTTGAACGCCCGGTGAAACGCCGACGGCTCGGAGAATCCCAGCTGTTCGGCAATCTGTTGCAACGACAGGTCGGCACGGCTGAGGTGATAAATCGCGATGTCGCGGCGCAGTTGGTCTTTCAATTCCTGAAAACTCGAACCCTCTTCACGCAAGTGCCGACGCAAGGTCTGCGGGCTGATGTGCAGGTGTGCGGCAACCGCTTCCAGGTCTGGCCAGCGCGCACTGTCGCGGCTGAGCAGGCGGCGTAACTGGCTGCTGAGGCTATCGCCGTCATCCGGGCGCGATAGCAGATCGGCGGGCGAGCGTTCGAGGAAATGCTTGAGGGTACGTTCGTCCTGCAACAACGGCATCTGCAGGTAACGGCTGTGGAACAACAGGCTGCTTTGCTCGGCCGAAAACACCATCGGGCAGGGGAACAACAGGTCGTACTCGGCAGCGTGCTCGGGTTTCGGGTAGCTGAAACAGGCCTGTTCCAGGCGAATGCGCTGACCGATCAGCCAACTGCCCAGTCGATGCCAGATCACCAGCTGACATTCGCTGAAAAAGTGATCCGGGTCCCACAGCTGAGAATCATCCAGGCTCAAACGCACCATTTCACCTTCGCGGGTCAGGGTCAGGCGCGGAGCGTCGGGGAATAGGCTATAAAATAATAAGCCGCGACTGAGTGCTTTCTCGAGCGTGCGGCAGTGAATCAAGGCATGGCACATCATGGCGAAGGTGCCACGTTTGCTTGGGCCGCGGGCAAAGCCCAGGTATTCGTCATCCAGCGCTTGCCAGAGCCCTTGCAGCAGGCTGGTGAACTGTTCGGGCGCGATCCTGGCGCGAGGTTCGTCGAGCAATTCGACGCTGATCCCCAGCTGTTGCAACAGACCCGAATAGTCATAGCCGCGTCGGCGCGCGCCACCGAGGGCCGCACGAGCAAAATGACTGGCGATGGTACGTTCGCGCATTGGGGTCTGATCCGTCCATTGAGTGGCGGATCTTAGCCACGGCCTGGTGGCGGGACAAGGCGGATATCCGCCAAATTGTAGGACGAGAGCCGGTTGGTGGGCGGAAATCCGCCACCCCGGTCGGGTGGTCAAGGGATGAAGGAACCCCGGCAACCCTGATGGCAAAAGGCTTTTGGACGATTTTGGCAAGGTGGCACGGGCTTTGCGATAAGGGTGAGAGGTCTGCCAGCGCGCAGCTCGACAAAACAAATCCCTCCGGTGCAGGAGGGTTCGCACTTTAGGTGTCGTCTGCGTCAGATGATTGATTGCAGCGCGGTGCTCTTGAGGAACTTTGTAATGACGACTCGTCAGCCACTGTACAAATCCCTGTATTTCCAGGTGATCATTGCCATCGCTATCGGCATCGCGCTCGGTCACTACTACCCGCAAACCGCCGTGGCACTGAAGCCACTGGGTGACGGGTTCATCAAACTGATCAAAATGGTCATCGCACCGATCATCTTCTGCACCGTGGTCAGCGGTATCGCGGGCATGCAGAACATGAAATCGGTGGGCAAGACCGGCGGTTACGCGCTGTTGTACTTCGAAATCGTTTCGACCATCGCGCTGCTGGTGGGTCTGGTGGTGGTCAACATCGTGCAGCCAGGTAATGGCATGCACATCGATGTCAGCACCCTGGATGCTTCCAAAGTGGCTGCTTATGTCGCTGCCGGTGCGGATCAAAGCGTCGTTGGCTTCCTCCTGAACATCATACCGGCCACCATCGTCGGTGCGTTCGCCAACGGCGATATCCTGCAAGTGCTGATGTTCTCGGTGATCTTCGGTTTCGCCCTGCATCGCCTGGGTGCCTACGGCAAGCCAATCCTGGACTTCATCGATCGCTTCGCCCACGTGATGTTCAACATCATCAACATGATCATGAAGCTCGCGCCAATCGGTGCCCTGGGCGCCATGGCTTTCACCATCGGTGCCTACGGCGTTGGCTCGCTGGTGCAACTGGGTCAGTTGATGGCGTGCTTCTACATCACGTGCGTGGTGTTCATTCTGGTCGTGCTCGGCGGCATCGCGCGCGCTCACGGTTTCAGCGTGCTGAAAGTGATTCGCTACATCCGTGAAGAGCTGCTGATCGTGCTGGGTACTTCCTCTTCGGAATCGGTACTGCCACGCATGCTGATCAAGATGGAGCGTCTGGGTGCGAAGAAATCCGTCGTGGGTCTGGTGATCCCGACCGGTTACTCGTTCAACCTCGACGGGACTGCCATCTACCTGACCATGGCTGCGGTGTTCATCGCTCAGGCGACCGACACCCACATGGACATCACTCACCAGATCACCTTGCTGGTTGTGCTGCTGCTGTCCTCCAAAGGCGCCGCCGGTGTGACCGGTAGCGGCTTCATCGTGCTGGCCGCCACCCTGTCGGCGGTCGGTCACCTGCCGGTTGCCGGTCTGGCACTGATCCTGGGTATCGACCGCTTCATGTCCGAAGCCCGCGCCCTGACCAACCTGGTGGGGAACGCGGTTGCCACCCTGGTCGTGGCCAAGTGGGTCAAAGAGCTGGATGTCGACCAGATGCATGAGGAACTGGCTTCCGGTGGTCGCGCAATCACCAATACGCATGGCGAAGACGATGCGCATGTGGCTGAAAGCCCAGCCCCGACTTCGGTGAAGTAATTCTTCGAGTTGATGAAAAACCCGCTTCGGCGGGTTTTTTATTGCCGCAGGTTTGAGCGCAAAGGTCAGTCCGGCTGATGGTTAAGGTGATTGCTGCCAGGTCATCGGCTGCCTAGGCTTTAGGTATCGCTGACGGAGAATGACCATGCAAGGCCCACTGGCATCACTCAAGGTTCTGGATTTTTCGACGCTGTTGCCGGGGCCGTTCGCCTCGCTGTTGCTGGCGGACATGGGGGCCGAGGTGCTGCGGATCGAATCGCCGACCCGGATGGATCTGGTGCGGGTTCTGCCACCCCACGATCAGGGTACTTCTGCCAGCCACGCCTACCTCAATCGCAACAAGCGCAGCCTGGCGCTGGACCTCAAGCAGCCGGCAGCGCTGGAAGTGGTCAAGCAACTGCTGCAGGACCATGACATCCTCCTCGAGCAGTTTCGCCCGGGAGTGATGGAGCGCCTGGGGCTGGGGTATGAGGCCCTGAAGGCGATCAATCCGCGGCTGATTTACGTCTCGATCACCGGCTACGGCCAGACGGGCCCCTACAAGGACCGCGCCGGTCACGACATCAACTATCTGTCACTGGCCGGCGTGTCCAGCTATACGGGGCACGAGGATAGCGGGCCGTTGCCGTTGGGCGTTCAGGTCGCGGACATTGCCGGTGGTTCGCTGCATGGGGTGATCGGCCTGCTGGCGGCGGTGATTGCCCGTGAGCACAGTGGCCAGGGGCAACACCTGGACGTGAGCATGACCGATTGCGCATTCAGCCTGAACGCCATGGCCGGCGCGGGGTATCTGGCTTGTGGCGTCACACCGGGGCGTGAAGATCAGATGCTCAATGGCGGCAGCTTCTACGACTATTACCGCACTCGCGATGGTCGCTGGATGTCTGTCGGCAGCCTGGAACCGGACTTCATGCAGCAGCTGTGCACGGCGCTGGGTCAGCCGGAACTGGCGGTACTGGGTTTGTCGCCTGTCCCCGAGCAGCAAAAGGCGCTCAAGCTGGCGTTTCAGATCGAATTCGAAAAACATGACTTTGCCGAACTCTGCACGCTGTTTGCCGGGCTCGATGCTTGCGTTGAGCCGGTGCTGAGCCTGGCTGAGGCGGTCGAGCACCCGCAGTTGAAGGCTCGGGATCTGGTCACCCAGGTACCACGCGGAGACGGCACCGCGCAGGCGCAGATGGCTTGTCCGTTGAAATTTTCAGAGGGCTTGCCGGAGCCACGACATATCGGCGCGGCGTTGGGTGAGCATACCGATCAGGTGTTGGGTGAGTTGGGGTATAGCGCTGAGCGGATTGAAGCGTTGCGGCGCGCCAGGGTGGTTATTTAGCGCCGGTCAGGGAGCCATCGCGAGCAGGCTCGCTCCCACAGGGGATTTGTGAGCGACGCAAATCCAATGTGGGAGCGAGCTTGCTCGCGATGGTGTCGGTATGGACGCCACACATCCCGCTACTCGACCCGCGACTCACCGGTAAACACCAGCGTCTGCCGGCAACGCCGGCACAAATACCGTCGTCCTTGACGCACCAGGCTATGGCGCTGGGCCGAGAACGGGAAATCGCTGTTGGCGCAGGGGCAGCGGTAGATGTAGCGGGTCACGCTGCGGCGTTTGATGGCGTAGGTGTGGCAGCGGTTGGGCGGCAGTTCGTACACCCCGCGCATGATCAATTGCCATTCTTCGCCATGCGGCTGTATGCGGTCGCCGAACAGTTGATGGGCGATCAGGTGCGCGACTTCGTGAGCCACGGTCTGTTTGAGGAAGTCTTCGGCGTTTTCCCGGTACAGCTGCGGATTGAAGCGCAGCAGGTTTTCATGCAGGTGCGCTACGCCGGCCTTCTGGCCGCGCAACTTGAGGCTGACCACCGGGCGTTTGAAAGGTCGCTTGAAAAAAGATTCGGCTTGTTGGAAACACTCTTCGACGCGGGAATTGAGTTGCTGAGGCATTCTTGGCGGATCTCCAGAGGCGTCGAGTATGCTGCAAACCGTGCTCATTGCGAATCGCCCAGGCGCCGAATGGTCGTCGCGCAATAGAGAAGGCCGCCTTGCGGCGGCCTGTGTTGGCAGATCCCTGTTTGTTATATAGGCAGCGTCCTTCGCCCGCTTCATTTGCCCGTTTAAGTTACCGATTCTAGTTGGTATAGACCGGGCCAACGCCCAGGCCCCAGACAATCACGGTGAATGCCATGATCGCCACCAGCACCACCAACCCTACGGCAAGCACTGAACTTGAGAACAGAAAACCTTCGTCCGACGGAATGTTCATGAAGGTCGGTAGCCCCACGTACAGCAGGTACACGGTGTAGCAGATGGCTGCAGTGCCAACGACCATGCCCAGCCACATGTGCGGATACAGCGCCGCCAGACCGCCGATGAACAGTGGCGTGGCAGTGTAGGTGGCAAACGCGACACAGCGCGCCAGGCTCGGGCTGGCGTCATAGGTGCGAGCCATCCAGTGAATGAACGCGCCCATCACCGCAACCCCGCCGAGCATCGCCAGGTACGACATGATGGTCATCCAGAGTGCGCTTTCCTGGGTCAGCATGACCGGCGCGCGGCTACCGATGACCCAGCCGACCTTGGTGGTACCGATAAACGCCGAAATAGCCGGTATTGCCGCCAGAATCAGCGTGTGGGTGAGGTACATGTGGCTGATACTTTCCTCTTGGTCGCCACGGATTTCTTTCCATTCTTGATCAGGGTGGGTGAAAAGCCCCACGACGTGATGGATCATAGTCAGTCACTCCTTCGTGATTGCTATCGCCCCCCAGCGGAGCGCCTACGGGCCAGCGGCCAAGTAAGTAGAGGTCTGAAATGCGCGCGACCTTATGACGCAGTATAGAAAGTACTGGCTGTCACAGGTGGGGGGGCTTTAGAGCAAATCGCGCTGTAAAAGCCGGGGTTAATTGCTGCTCGATCTGGGTATCGCCCCTGTGGCGAGGGAGCTTGCTCCCGCTGGGGCGCGAAGCGGCCCCAATACAGACACTTCGTTTTTTCAGCGCAACCGTAGCAGCAGGTTTTACGACTGCTGCGCAGTCGAACGGGAGCAAGCTCCCTCGCCACAGGGGTATGCTCAAGTCAGACAAAGCGCGGACTCCAGGCTCTTCGCCCCCGAAGGGTTTTTGCGTAAAATGTCGGCCTTTCGTCACACCTCGCGGATTTCAAGCGCCATGGGCACTCTTTCGGTCAACCAGAACAAACTGCAGAAACGTCTACGTCGACAGGCCGGTGAAGCCGTCGCCGATTACAACATGATCGAAGACGGCGACAAGGTCATGGTCTGCCTGTCCGGCGGCAAAGACAGCTACACCATGCTCGACGTGCTGATGCACCTGCAGAAGGTGGCGCCGATCAAGTTCGAGATCGTCGCGGTGAACATGGACCAGAAGCAGCCGGGTTTCCCTGAGCATGTGCTGCCGGCTTATCTGAAAGAGCTGGGTGTGGAATACCACATCGTCGAAAAGGACACCTACTCGGTGGTCAAGGAACTGGTGCCAGAAGGCAAGACCACTTGCTCGTTGTGCTCGCGCCTGCGTCGCGGCACGCTCTACACCTTCGCCGACGAAATCGGCGCGACCAAAATGGCCCTCGGTCATCACCGCGACGACATCGTCGAGACGTTTTTCCTGAACATGTTCTACAACGGCTCGCTCAAGGCCATGCCGCCGAAGTTGCGTGCCGACGACGGCCGTAACGTAGTGATCCGCCCGCTGGCCTACTGTAACGAGAAAGACATTCAGGCTTACTCGGACTTCAAGCAGTTCCCGATCATCCCGTGCAACCTCTGCGGCTCCCAGGAAAACCTGCAGCGTCAGGTGGTCAAGGAAATGCTTCAGGAGTGGGAACGCAAGACGCCGGGCCGCACCGAAAGCATTTTCCGCGGTTTGCAGAACGTCATTCCGTCGCAGTTGGCGGACCGTAACCTGTTCGACTTCACCAACCTGCGTATCGACGAAACCGCTGCGTCGCGTTTTGTGAACGTGGTGAATCTCTGATTGCTGGACCGTTCTGACTTAACGGCGCTCGCGGGCGCCGTTTTTATTTCATTGCTCAGGAGAGGGCATGCGCGATTACAAGTGGCTGCACGAATACTGTCTGAACCGTTTTGGTTCGGCAGCCGAACTGGAAGCCCATCTGCCCGTACCCAAGACCCCGGCACAACTGCGCCAGATCAGCGATGATCGCTACCTGTCGACCTTGGCATTGCGGGTCTTTCGCGCAGGCCTCAAGCACAGCCTGGTGGACGCCAAGTGGCCGGCATTCGAAGAAGTGTTCTTCGGGTTCGATCCAGAAAAGGTCGTGCTGATGGGCGCCGAGCACCTTGAGCGACTGATGCAGGACGCACGGATCATCCGCCACCTGGGCAAGCTCAAGAGCGTGCCGCGCAATGCGCAGTTCATCCTGGACGTGGCGAAAGAGAAGGGCAGCTTCGGCGAGTTGATCGCCGAATGGCCGGTGACCGACATCGTTGGCCTGTGGAAGTACCTGGCCAAACACGGGCATCAATTGGGCGGGTTATCGGCACCACGGTTTTTGCGGATGATCGGCAAGGACACCTTCGTGCCGAGCTATGACGTGGTCGCGGCGTTGAATGCGCAACAGATCATCGACAAGGTGCCGACCAGCCTGCGCGATCTGGCGACGGTGCAGAACGCCTTCAACCAATGGCACGCCGAGAGCGGCCGGCCGATGTGTCAGATATCGATGATGTTGGCTTACACCGTCAATCATTGAGGCCGTGTCGCCTTCATCGCGAGCAAGCTTTGCTCCTACGGTTTTAGTGGGTACGACACAAAACCGTAGGAGCAGGGGGGGCGCCTAGCTCTTGCCCGCGATGGCGTCCTGTCAGGCGACGGAGATCTCGCCTTCGCCAGCCAGCTTACGGTTCAACTGGAACCGCCAGCGCACATACAGCAGTGCCGAGCAGAACACTGCCAGGCTCGCGGCCATTTCCAGCAGACCAAACACCTGTCGATTCGGGTCGAACGCGGCGGTCGCGCCCTTGATGAAATACAGGTTCACCACAAAACACATCCATGAATGCCCGCGCGCGCTGCCGCTGAGCATGCCTGGTGCCAGCACCAACAAGGGCACCAGTTCAATCAGCAGGATGACCCACGGCCGTGCACCATGCAGGTCGGCGATCAGCAGGTAATAGGCGCAGAGTAATCCCGCCAGGCCGAAGTAGCACAGCAGGCTGATGACGCGCATCGCCCGAACTCGCGGTTCGAGCCAATCGATGGAGGGCAGAACCTTCGGCTTTTTGGCCACGTTAGCGCTCCAGTTTCAGGGCGGTTTTCGCCAAGCGCAGACCCAAGGCCCGGCACAAGGCGACTTCATGCTCGTTCAAGCCGCTTTTGCCGTCAGCACCGGCGTGATGGCTGGCGCCGTAAGGCGTGCCGCCACCGCGGGTCTCGAGCAATGCCGATTCGCTGTAGGGCAGGCCGGTGATCAGCATGCCGTGGTGCAGCAATGGCAACATCATCGACAGCAAGGTGGTTTCCTGGCCGCCGTGCAGGCTGGCCGTCGAGGTGAAGACCCCGGCCGGTTTGCCCACCAGTGCGCCGGTCAGCCACAGGTTGCTGGTGCCGTCGAGGAAGTACTTCAGCGGCGCTGCCATGTTGCCGAAGCGGGTCGGGCTGCCAAGGGCCAGGCCCGCACAGTTTTTCAGGTCGTCGAGGCTGGCGTACAGCGCGCCCTCGTAGGGAATGTCCGGCGACACCGCCTCGCATTCGCTGGAGATCGCCGGCACCGTGCGCAGGCGCGCTTCCATCCCGGCCTGTTCAACGCCACGGGCAATCTGTCGGGCCATTTCATTGGTCGAGCCGCTGCGGCTGTAATACAGAACCAGAATGTACGGCGTACTCACGGCAGAATCTCCAGCAGGTTCTCTATCGGACGGCCGATGACGGCTTTGTCACCGACTTCGAGAATCGGTCGTTCCATGAGTTTTGGATGTTCGGCGATGGCGGCGATCAATTGCGCTTCGCTCAGGCTGCTGTCGGCCAGGTTCAGGGCTTTGAATTCGTCTTCGCCGGTGCGCAGCAATTGGCGGGCGCTGATGCCGAGTTTGCCCAGCAAGCTTTGCAGCTGCGCGGCGTTCAGCGGGGTTTCCAGGTAGCGGACCACGGTTGGAGTCAGGCCACGGGCTTCCAGCAGTTCCAGCGCACCGCGGGATTTCGAGCAGCGCGGGTTGTGATAAAGCGTCAGATCGGTCATGTGCGGTTCGCATCTTGCGTAAGGTGGCGGCTATTCTACCTGTGCAGCGAGCAGTCCTGAACCTTGGGAGGCGATGGGTCGCAGCAGAACCTGTTTTTTTGAGTAAGGATGATCCCATGACAAGGCGACTGACAGCAGCATTGACCCTCTTCGCAACCTTGCTGCTTGGCGGCTGCGGCTATGACTACGGCACCGATCAGTTGGGACAGAAAGTAGCGTCCGAGCGGTTGGATGGCCGATGGTTTGTGCTTAATTACTGGGCCGAGTGGTGTAGCCCGTGCCGTACCGAAATTCCGCAATTGAACGTGTTGGCTGAACAGCTCAAAGGTCAGAAGATCAGTGTGTTCGGGGTCAATTTCGACAATGTGCAGGGCGAAGAACTCAAGAGCGCCAGTGAAAAGCTCGGGATCACGTTCACCGTGCTGGCCCAGGATCCGGCCGACCGCTTCGAATTGCCACGCAGCGAGGCGCTGCCGGTGACTTACATCATCGATGACAAGGGCAAGGTGCGTGAGCAGTTGATGGGAGAGCAGACGGCGGCGGGGGTGATGGCGAAGCTCAAGGTGTTGCAGGCGACGAATTGACGACGGGCCGAGCACCCACCTGCGGCGAGGGAGCTTGCTCCCGCCGGCCGGTCCGCGCTCGGGCAAAGCAGTCGTAGAATCGAGTAATGCGGCGTGCCTGACGAAATGAAATAGCAGGTTTCAGGGCTGCTTCGCAGCCCAACGGGGCGGTGCGGCGTTCCGACAAGCCCCCTCGCCACAGGAGCAATCGAGGGGTTTAGCCTTCTTCAAGCCACCAGCGTAGCGGCTTGCCTTCGGCGGGCCAGAAGCGCATTTGCTCGATTGGCGAGATGTCCCAGCGCTGTACGGTTTCCAGCGCTTGCAGGAAGCGTTTTTCCTGTTCCATCAAGGCCGGTGCGCACATTTTGCGGGTGCTGCCGACTTTGCCGAAGCTCAGTTTGTCGCCGTCCAGCGTGTAGGGCGCGAACCAGTGGTTGCAGCCACCATTGCCATAAGCGCGACCGTCTTCACCCAGGGTGATGGTCAGGTGGCTGTAGTCGATCAGCGGGCGTTCGCCGATCCACTCCAGCACATAGCTGCGATCCTGCTGCAGTTGCACCGGCTCAGCGGCGCAACCCAGCAGGCTGGCACCTGCCATGGCGGCCAGAACGAGGTGTTTCATTACACGGGCTCCTGGCATTTCGGGCACAGGTGCTTCTCGCTGGCGGTGGTCCAGCCCAGTTCGGCAATCCGTGCGGTGGCAGCCGGTTTTTCGGCCTTGTTGCCCAGCTTGGCGTCGACCGCGAACTCGAATTTCAGTTCTTTGGCGCAGCTGTCGCAGTTCACTTGCCAGTTGTGGATCGCCAGTTCACCAAACACCGGACCACTGGCCACGGCAACCCACTGGCCCATGGGTTTGAGCAGGTGACGAACGTTTTCAACGGTCAGGCGCATGGACAAGTCCTTGCTGCCTTTGAGGGTGACCAACAACACGTCATCGGCGCGTATCGAGCCGCCGTTGCCGGTGACTTGATAACGCCCCGGTGTCAGCGCGCGGCATTCGGTCAGGGTGTGTTGCGGGTTCATCAGGCTGTAGCGGAAATCGTGTTCGACCATGGGTCCTCCAAATATGCGCGGTATGCTAGCACGCGAAAGAACCGGGCATGGCCCATGGTTGCGACCTTCGATCAGACCAAATCAGCTTTCGACCTGATTGTGAGGTGTGCCAGCGGCCCAATCGGTGATGTTCTGCAAGGTGGTCATGGCAATTGCGGCCAATGCTTCGTGGGTCAGGAACGCCTGGTGTGCGGTGATGATCACGTTAGGGAAGGTCAATAGCCGCGCCAACACGTCGTCTTGCAGCGGCCGGTCGGAGCGGTCCTCGAAGAACAGTTGGGCTTCTTCTTCATAGACGTCCAGCCCCAGATACCCCAATTGACCGCTTTTCAGTGCGTCGATCAGCGCGGGTGTGTCCACCAGTCCGCCACGCCCGGTGTTGATCAGCATGGCGCCGGGCTGCAGATGTGCCAGCGACTGGCTGTTGATCAGGTGTTTGCTATCGGCGGTCAGCGGGCAGTGCAGGCTGATGATCTGCGCTTCGGCCAACAGCTCAGGTAACGGCAGGTAACGGACACCGAGCGCCTGGACTTGCGGATTGGGGAAGGGGTCGTAAGCCAGCAGCTTGCAGCCAAACCCGGTCATGATTTTCGCGAAGACGGCGCCGATCTGGCCGGTGCCGACCACGCCGACGGTCTTGCCGAACAGGTCGAATCCGGTCAGCCCGTGCAGGCTGAAATCGCCTTCGCGGGTCCGGTTGTAGGCGCGGTAAAGGCGTCGGTTCAGGGCCAGGATCAACGCCACCGCGTGCTCGGCCACGGCGTGGGGCGAGTAGGCCGGCACGCGGACGATGCTCAAACCCAGGCGTTTCGCGCACGCCAGGTCAACGTGGTTGTAACCGGCCGAGCGCAGGGCTATCAGGCGCGTACCGCCTGCGGCCAGTCGTTCAAGTACCGGCGCACTCAGGTCGTCATTGATAAAGGCGCAGACCACTTCATGCCGCTCGGCCAGCGCCGCCGTATCCAGACTCAGGCGCGCAGGCTGGAAGTGCAACTCGATACCTGCGGGCACTTTGGCTGCGAGAAAACTCTCGCGGTCGTATGTCTGGCTGCTGAAGAGAATCGTACGCATGGCGTCATCCTTGTGCTCGAGTGCGCTGAGTTTACCCCTCAACACCCGCCGCGCCATTGCGCTGGGTCAAGCGCCGATACGCGCTTGCGAGGCCAGGCGGTTGATCGCCCGCTCAAGCTCTTCCAGCGCCACGACCGCTTTGGGGTCTTGTTGCTTGAGCAGGGTTTCACTGCGCTGACAGGCCGCACGCAACTGCGGAACGCCGCAATAGCGTGTCGCCCCGTGCAGGCGGTGGACCCGTTCGATCAGGGCATTCTGGTCATTGCTTTCACGGGCGACGCGAATCGCCTCGCGATCGGCTTCCAGTGAGGCCAGCAACATCGCCAGCATGTCGGCCGCCAGATCGGCTTTGCCGGCCGCCAGGCGCAGGCCTTCATCGGGATCGAGTACCAGCAGGTCGCTGTTGTTGCCATAAACGTCGGCCCGCTCCGGACCGTGGTTACGCAGGGCCAGCCCGGTCCACTTCAACACCACCTGCGCCAGCTGGCGTTCGCTGATCGGTTTGGTCAGGTAATCGTCCATGCCGCTTTGCAGCAAGGCGCGTTTTTCGTTGGCCATCGCGTGTGCGGTGAGGGCGACAATCGGCAGTGGTGTGCAATGCCGTTCGCTTTCCCATTGGCGAATCGCCTCGGTGCTTTGGCGTCCATCCATACCTGGCATCTGCACGTCCATCAGCACCAGATCGAAGGCTTCGGTCTGCACGGCCTTGACCGCTGCGTAACCGCTTTCGACTGCCAGTACCTTGGCACCCATGTCTTCGAGCAGCGTCTGTACCAGCAGCAGGTTGGCCGGGTTATCGTCGACGCAGAGTACTTTGGGCGCGCGGCTGGAAATTGGTTCGCCCGGTTCATTGCGTAACTGACGCGGGTTGACCAGATCCGACAGCGCACGTCGCAACTTGCGGGTGCAGGCCGGTTTGGCCTGCAATTGGCTGTGAGGGTTGGGCACCGAGAGATGGAACAGCGTCTGTTCGGTGGTCGGGCACAGCACCAGCACTTTGCAACCCAGGTGCTCGAGGTCCCAGATATGCTGATTCAGCCGCTCCGGCGGCATGTCGTTGGAGGTGATGCCGAGCACGGCAAGGTCGATCGCCTGCTCGGTCTGGTGTGCGCCGGTGACGCCATTGGTCAGGCTTTCGAGGGTGTTGAACGGGGTCACTTCAAGGCCACAGTCTTCCAGTTGATGCTGCAAGGCCTGGCGTGCCAGTTCGTGGTTTTCCAGCACCGCAACGCGGCGTCCGAGCAACGGTGGTCCTGGCAGGTCTTCGGCATCGTCGCGGGTTTTTGGCAGGCTCAGGCTGACCCAGAATTCCGAGCCTTCGCCCGGCGTGCTGTCGACCCCAATCTCGCCGCCCATCTGCTCGATCAGACGCTTGGAAATCACCAGCCCCAGACCGGTGCCGCCCGGTTGCCGCGACAATGAATTGTCGGCCTGGCTGAAGGCCTGAAACAACGCGCGTACGTCCTGATTCGACAGGCCGATACCAGTGTCCTGAATGCTGATGCGCAGTTGCACGCTGTCTTCGTGTTCTTCTTCAAGCATGGCGCGGGCGACGATGGTGCCTTCGCGGGTGAACTTGATCGCGTTACTCACAAGGTTGGTAAGGATCTGCTTGAGCCGCAGCGGGTCACCGACCAGCGACAGCGGGGTGTCGCGGTACACCAGGCTGACCAGTTCGAGCTGTTTGGCGTGGGCGGCCGGGGCGAGGATGGTCAGGGTGTCCTGGAGCAGATCGCGCAGGTTGAACGGAATACTGTCGAGTACCAATTTGCCGGCCTCGATTTTCGAGAAGTCGAGAATCTCGTTGATGATTCCCAGCAGGCTGTCGGCGGACTTTTCGATCGTGCCCAGGTAGTCGAGCTGACGCGGCGTCAGTTCGCTTTTTTGCAGCAAGTGGGTGAAACCGAGGATGCCGTTGAGCGGCGTACGAATCTCGTGGCTCATGTTGGCGAGGAACTCGGACTTGATCCGGCTCGCTTCCAGGGCTTCCTTGCGCGCCAGATCCAGCTCGATGTTCTGGATCTCGATGGTTTCGAGGTTCTGCCGGACGTCTTCGGTGGCCTGATCGATGCTGTGCTGCAGTTCTTCCTGGGCGTTTTGCAGGGTACTGGCCATGCGGTTGATACCCGAGGCCAGTTCATCCAGCTCCTGGCTGCCAAGCGGGGGCAGGCGGGTTTCGAGATGACCCTCCTTGAGTTGTGCCACGGCCTGCTTGATCAGGTTCAGCGGTGTATTGATGGTGCGACCCATACGCAATGCCAGCAGCGCGGTGCCGACCAGACCTGCGGCGATCAACAGCACGCTGGCGAACAGGCTGCGATAACCGCGCAGCAACATGCCGTTGTGGGAGAGTTCCAGCTCGACCCAGCCCAGCAAGCGATCGGATTCATCGGGGATCAGCTCGCCGGCCAGGTTGCGATGCCTGCCAAACACCGGCAGCAGGTAACGGGTGGCGTCGTTGCCGGTGCGTTGCAGCATATGCGCGCTTTCGCCGGTGGGCGGCTGGTTGAGCATCAGCGGCCCGGCGTGCGCCAGTTGCGTGCGGTCCGGCGCCAGGAACGACACGGCGCGCACGTCCGGTTGCTCCAGTGACTGGGTCGCGATGCGCTCCAGCAAGTCGTCATTTTTGTGGCCCATGGCCGGGGCGACCAGAGGGGCGAGCTGTTCGGCGATCATTTCGCCGCGTTGCAGAAGTTGGGTTTGCAGGTCGGACTGTTGCATCCAGGTGAAGTAGCCGCCCAGAACCAAGGCCATCAGGCTGGTCGGCAACAAGGTCAACAACAATACGCGACCTTTGATCCCCAGTTTCTTCAGCACGTCACTCTCCTGCTATCACGCTGTTTATAGATGACCGTGCGTGCATCCGGCACGCGCTACCCGCGCAGTGTAGCGATTTGCTGGCAGGCAATCCCGGCAAATTATCCAGAGCTTTGTGACGGTTTGAACGTTACCGGGAGCCGCGACGAGAGTCACGGGTTGCTCACTGCCGGGCAATCTAGAATAATCAGTGATTGAGAATGACTAGCAGAAGCTAATGACTCCCGTATCCGTTGTCCCCCCGCGTGTCCTGGCGATTGAAGACGACCTTGTAGTGGGGGCACATGTTCATGAACATCTGGGGCGCTGTGGTTTTCAGGTGACCTGGTGCCAGAACGGCGAGGACGGGTTGGCGATTGCTCGCGAGCAGACCTTCGATATCGTGCTGATGGATATTGTGCTGCCAGGCATGGATGGCCTGGCGGTATTGACCGACCTGCGGACTCGCGATTCCACCCCGGTGCTGCTGATGTCGGCACTGGGCGCCGAAGCGGATCGCATCAGCGGTTTTCGTCTGGGGGCCGATGACTACCTGCCCAAGCCTTTCAGCATGGCCGAGTTGCGGGTACGCATCGAAGCTATCCTGCGGCGGGTGGCCCTGGACCGGCGACATACGTCGCCAGCGTTCAACGGCGACGTTCACAACCTGCGTTTCGATGATGAACAGTGTGATGTTCATTATGCTGAGCAGTGGGCCGGGCTGACTCGCAGCGAATACCGGCTGCTGGAAACCCTGAACCGCAATGGCGATGAAGTGCTCGGCAAGGCCTTCCTTTATCAGCAGGTGTTGCAGCGCGGCTACGCGCCCCACGACCGCAGCCTGGACATGCACATCAGCCAGATTCGCCGAAAACTCAAGACCATCGGCTACGGCGAACGCGAAGTGCGCACCGTGTGGGGCAAGGGCTATGTAATGAGTGCCGTTGATGAGAGGGTCTGACCGGGTGACGCCTTTGAACAACCGGGATGAACAGGTCCGCGCTTTCGATCAAATGTCCGAACGCCGGCAAAGCCCCGTGGCTGTGCAGCAGCAACTGCTACGCGACTTGTCTCATGAACTGCGCACACCGTTGAGCCGTCTGCGGGTGGCCAGCGAAAGTGAAGAGGACCTGCTGCAACTACGCGAGCGCATTGGTCGCGAAGTCGATGGCATGCAACGGCTGATAGAGGACACTCTGCAACTGGCCTGGCTCGACACGGAGTGCTCGGCATTACCGGATGAGGCGATCCAGATACAGGCGCTGTGGGAAATGCTCACGGAAAACGCCTGTTATGAAAGCGCTTGGCCCGCCGGGCAACTGCACTGCGCGGTGGCGGCTTCGTGCTGGGTTCGCGGCCACCTGAATACCTTGGCCCAGGCACTGGAAAACATCCTGCGCAACGCCATCCGCTATTCTCCGGTCGGTGGCAGCGTGCGCCTCGATGGGCAGCGCGACGGCAATTACTGGCTGCTGTGGCTCGAAGATCAGGGCGGCGGTGTCGCCGAAGACGATCTCGAGCGTATGTTCGACCCGTTCACCCGACTCGACGGCTCACGCCCCGGCAATGGCGGCTTTGGCTTGGGCCTAAGCATCGCGCGCAACGCGGTGCAGCGTCAGGGCGGGCGCTTGTGGGCGGAGAACACGGGGCAGGGGTTGCGGCTGAATATGCGGTTGTTGGCTCATTAATGAATGCCTCTAGGGACGCTCTGCATCCCGCATCTGGGCGCATGTGGCGCAGAGCGCCACGGGCTGCATTCCCACGCAGAGCGTGGTAACGATCTGAGTCAAAACCAGCGCTTATTCCCATTAGCCATAAGCACCACACTTTGCGTGATATGGCCTGCGCACGTTTGCCGGTATGATGGTCGCCCCCGCAGTCTGGATTGCGAATACGCCATGACCTTGCAGTACCCAACCATCGCCGATTGCGTCGGCAACACTCCGCTGGTTCGTTTGCAGCGCCTGCCCGGCGCCACCAGCAACACCCTGCTGCTCAAGCTCGAGGGTAATAACCCGGCGGGTTCGGTCAAGGACCGTCCGGCGCTGTCGATGATTACCCGTGCCGAGTTGCGTGGGCAGATCCATGCTGGCGATACGCTGATCGAGGCGACCTCCGGCAACACCGGGATTGCCCTGGCCATGGCCGCGGCGATCAAGGGTTACAAGATGATCCTGATCATGCCTGACAACTCCAGCGCTGAACGCAAGGCTGCGATGACCGCTTATGGCGCGGAGCTGATTCTGGTCAGCCAGGAAGAGGGCATGGAAGGTGCTCGCGACCTCGCCGAGCGGATGCAGGCTGAGGGTCGCGGCAAGGTGCTCGACCAGTTCGCCAACGGCGACAACCCCGAGGCGCATTACACCGGTACCGGCCCGGAAATCTGGCGCCAGACCCAGGGCACCATTACTCATTTCATCAGTTCCATGGGCACCACGGGCACCATCATGGGTGTCTCGCGTTACCTGAAAGAACAGAATCCGGCGGTGCAGATCGTCGGCCTGCAACCGATGGAAGGCTCGGCGATTCCGGGTATCCGTCGCTGGCCGCAGGAATACCTGCCGAAGATCTATCAAGCCGATCGGGTTGACCGGATCGTCGACATGGCCCAAAGCGAAGCCGAAGACGTGACCCGTCGTCTGGCGCGCGAAGAAGGGATCTTCTGTGGCGTGTCCTCGGGTGGTGCTGTAGCCGCGATGCTGCGCCTGTCCAAAGAAGTCGAAAATGCGGTGATGGTCGCGATCATTTGTGACCGTGGCGACCGTTACTTGTCGACCGGCATTTTCGACGCACCCAACTGATGGCCAAGCAAGAGAGAGGCCTGCGCTTCCAACCCACTGGCGGCAGCAAGGCCCCGCAAGTCCCGACCGGCAAAAAGCAGCGCTTGAGCATCGAGCGTCTGGCCAATGACGGTCGCGGTATCGCGTTTTTCGAAGGTCGTACCTGGTTCGTCATCGGTGCTTTGGCTGGTGAAGAAGTCGAGGCGCGCGTCCTGGGTGCCCACGGCAAAGTTGTCGAGGCACGCACCGAGCGCGTTTTCGTCGCCAATCAATTGCGTCGTCCGGCACCGTGCGCCCATGCCGGGCGCTGCGGTGGTTGCAGCGTGCAGCATCTGCCCCACAGCGAACAACTCGCCCTGAAACAGCGCATGCTCGCCGAGCAGTTGTCGCGGGTAGCGGGTGTCGAACCCGAGCAGTGGGCGGAGCCCTTGAGCGGTCCTGAGTTCGCCTACCGACGTCGCGCCCGGGTGGCGGTGCGTTGGAACGTGAAGACGAAAAAACTCGAAGTCGGTTTTCGTGCCGCCGGCAGCCAGGATATCGTCGGTATCAACGATTGCCCGGTGCTGGTACAGCCCTTGCAGCCGATCATGAGTGGCTTGCCGGAAATGCTCAGGCGTTTGAGCAAGCCTCAAGCGTTGGGTCATGTGGAATTGTTCGCCGGTTCATCCCTGGCCTTGTTGTTGCGGCACATGGCGCCACTGTCTGAAAACGACCTGAGCATTCTCAAGGAATTCTGCGCATTCCATGACGCCCAATTGTGGCTGCATGGCGAAGGCGAGCCGCAACCGGTCGATGCCGATCAGGCGTTGGGTTACCGACTTGAGCAATGGGATCTTGAACTGGCGTATCGCCCGGGTGACTTCATTCAGGTGAATGCCGGGGTCAATGAAGCGATGGTCGCCCAGGCGCTGGAATGGCTGAAGCCTGCCGCTGACGAACGCGTGCTCGATCTGTTCTGTGGCTTGGGTAACTTTGCCTTGCCGCTGGCGCAGAAAGTCCGTGAAGTGGTAGCGGTGGAAGGTGTGCAGGCCATGGTCGAGCGCGCCGCTGCGAATGCCGCTAGCAACAATCTGCATAACGCGAAGTTTTTTCAGGCCGATTTATCCCAGCCTTTGGCTGATGCCAAATGGGCCAGCGAGGGCTTTTCTGCGGTACTCTTGGACCCACCGCGCGACGGTGCTTTCGAGGTGGTGCGCACACTCGCATCACTGGGTGCCAAGCGCTTGGTTTATGTGTCGTGCAACCCGGCAACTTTGGCCCGCGACACGGTCGAACTGATCAAGCAGGGCTACCGGTTAAAACGTGCCGGGATCCTCGATATGTTTCCTCAGACGGCACATGTCGAGGCCATGGCGTTATTTGAAGCGAGCTAGGATGGCTCGTCTGGTCCGACCAGACCGCTCATGCATCAGCCGTTCAGCCCGGCAAGGGCGCATGAGCAACGAAGGTCAGCGATTTGACGCATTGAATCTGCGTCGTAGGGAAGGTAAGCAAGATGGTACAGGTGAGAGCACACCAGCCGATCAATACCGACGGCAGTATCAATCTCGAGGCTTGGCTCGATCATGCGGTCAGTGTCGATCCGGCACTGGATCGCGAAGCCTTGAAAGAAGCCTGCGAGTTCGCTCGTCAGGCCGAACAGCAAGACAAAGCGGCGAAGAATCTCTGGGCCGAAGGCACGTCGAGTTTTCGTACGGGCCTTGAGATCGCAGAGATCCTCGCCGACCTCAAGCTCGATCAGGATTCGCTGGTCGCGGCAATTCTTTACCGTGGCGTACGCGAAGGCCATATCCAGCTGCCGGCCGTCAGCCAGCGCTTTGGTCCGGTGGTCGCCAAACTGATCGATGGCGTGCAGCGCATGGCAGCGATCAGCGCTAGCCTGAGCCCGCGCCAATCGTTGGTGCTGGGCTCTCAGGGCCAGGTGGAAAACCTGCGCAAGATGCTCGTGGCCATGGTCGACGACGTCCGCGTCGCGCTGATCAAACTGGCCGAGCGCACCTGCGCGATCCGAGCGGTGAAAACCGCCGATGACGAAAAGCGCAACCGGGTCGCCCGGGAAGTCTTCGACATCTATGCGCCGCTGGCTCACCGTCTTGGCATCGGTCATATCAAATGGGAGCTGGAGGACTTGTCCTTCCGTTACCTGGAGCCTGACCAATACAAGCAGATCGCCAAGTTGCTGCATGAGCGGCGCCTTGATCGCGAGCGGTTCATCAGTGATGTGATGAACCAGTTGCAGGCCGAATTGCAGGCCACCGGCGTCGATGCCGACATCAGCGGCCGGGCCAAACACATCTATTCGATCTGGCGCAAAATGCAGCGCAAGGGTCTGGAATTCAGCCAGATCTACGACGTGCGTGCGGTGCGCGTGCTGGTGCCGGAAATGCGCGACTGCTACACCGCGCTGGGCATCGTCCACACCTTGTGGCGGCACATCCCGAAAGAGTTCGACGACTACATCGCCAACCCGAAAGAGAACGGCTACCGCTCGCTGCACACTGCGGTCATCGGTCCTGAAGGCAAGGTGCTGGAAGTACAGATCCGCACCCACGCGATGCACGAAGAGGCCGAGCTGGGCGTTTGCGCGCACTGGCGCTACAAGGGCACCGACGTCAAATCCGGCTCCAATCACTACGAAGAGAAAATCTCCTGGCTGCGTCAGGTGCTCGAGTGGCACGAAGAGCTGGGCGATATCGGTGGTCTGGCGGAACAGCTGCGGGTCGATATCGAGCCGGATCGGGTGTACATCTTCACCCCCGACGGTCATGCGATCGACTTGCCAAAAGGCGCCACACCGCTGGACTTCGCCTACCGCGTACACACCGAAATCGGTCACAACTGCCGGGGTGCGAAGATCAACGGGCGGATCGTTCCGCTCAACTACAGCCTGCAGACCGGTGAGCAGGTCGAGATCATCACCAGCAAGCACGGCACGCCGAGCCGCGACTGGCTGAACCCGAACCTGGGTTACATCACCACCTCGCGAGCGCGGGCAAAAATCGTTCACTGGTTCAAGTTGCAGGCGCGTGACCAGAACGTCGCGGCCGGTAAAACCCTGTTCGAGCGCGAACTCAATCGCCTCGGTCTGCCGCAGGTGGATTTCGAAAAGCTGGCCGACAAGGCCAACATGAAAACCGCCGAGGACATGTTTGCCGCGTTAGGTGCCGGCGATTTGCGCCTGGCGCAACTGGTCAACCTGGCGCAGCAACTGGTCGAGCCGGAACGCGGCAACGAACAGCTGGAACTGATTCCGCGCAAAGCCACTGGCTACAAGCCGGGCAAGCGCGGCGACATCCAGATCCAGGGCGTCGGCAACCTGATGACCCAAATGGCCGGCTGCTGCCAGCCGTTGCCGGGCGATGCGATCGTCGGCTACATCACTCAGGGTCGTGGCGTCAGCATTCACCGCCAGGACTGCGCCTCGGTGCTGCAGCTGGCCGGGCGCGAGCCTGAGCGGATCATCCAGGTCAGCTGGGGCCCGGTGCCGGTGTTGACCTATCCGGTGGACATCATCATTCGTGCCTACGACCGTTCCGGTCTGCTGCGTGACGTGTCGCAAGTGCTGCTCAACGAGCGGATCAACGTGCTGGCGGTCAACACTCGCTCGAACAAAGAGGACAACACCGCGTTGATGTCCCTGACCATCGAGATTCCGGGGCTGGACGCATTGGGGCGGTTGTTGGGGCGTATTTCCCAATTGCCGAACATCATCGAAACCCGGCGCAACCGCACCCCGTGACGGTGATCAATGTGGGGGCGGGCTCGCGAAAGCGATTTGCCTGGCACGGCGCCGACCTTGCAGGAGCTGAGCGTGCTCGCGATAGCGGTGTGTCATGCGTGCCGCCATCACGAGCTAGCTTTGCTCCTACAGTGTGAAGAGATTGATAGATGTATTCACTTCAAGACTTGCTACACCTGATGAACCGCCTGCGGGATCCGCAGTTCGGCTGTCCGTGGGATATCAAGCAAACGTACCAGACCATCGTCCCGCATACCCTGGAAGAAGCCTACGAGGTGGCTGATGCCATCGAGCGTGGCGACTTCGATCATTTGCAGGGTGAGCTGGGCGATCTGCTGTTCCAGGTGGTGTATTACAGCCAACTGGCGCGGGAAGAAGGGCGTTTCGAGTTCGACGGCGTGGTCGACAGCATCACCCGCAAACTGATTCGTCGTCATCCCCACGTATTTCCGACAGGCGATCTATACGCACCACTGGATATCCCGCGCCTCAGTGAGGAGCAGGTCAAGCAGCGCTGGGAGGAGATCAAGGCCGAGGAGCGGGCCGAGAAGTCCCAGGCCCCTGAACAATTGTCCTTGCTCGACGATGTGCCAGCGGCGCTGCCGGCGTTGTCCCGTTCGGCCAAGCTGCAAAAGCGTGCGGGGCAGGTGGGTTTCGACTGGCCGGACGCGTTGCCGGTGCTGGATAAAGTCCGCGAAGAGCTTGATGAAGTGCTCGAAGCCATGGCGGATAACGACGCGACAGCGATCAGTGACGAAGTCGGCGATCTGCTGTTTTCAGTGGTCAACCTGGCGCGTCACCTCAAGGTCGATCCCGAAAGCGCATTGCGTGGCGCCAACAGCAAGTTTGAAAGACGCTTCCGATTTATCGAACAGGCATTGCGCGACACCCGCCGTCCCATAGAAGATTGCACCCTCGAAGAGTTGGACGCCTTGTGGGGCGAAGCCAAACGTCAGGAAAAGAATTTGCCCAGCTGCGGCTGAGCTGTTGCCTAAGTGAGTAAGCACCATGAGCCTTTCCCTTCGCGACCAGTTGCTCAAAGCAGGGCTGGTCAACCAAAAGCAGGCCAAGCAGGTCGGCAAAGAAAAACAGAAGCAGCAACGTCTGGCCCACAAAGGTCAGATCGAACTCGATGATTCCCAGCAACGCGCGGCCCAGGAGGCCATGGCCGAGAAGGTCAAGCGCGACCAGGAACTCAATCGCCAGCAGCAGGAAAAGGCCGAGCAGAAGGCCCGTGCCGCACAGGTCAAGCAATTGATCGAAGTCTCGCGCTTGCCGAAGTTGACCACCGAGGACTACTACAACTTCGTGGACGACAAGAAGGTCAAGCGCATCTGCGTCAACACCCTGATGCGCAACAAGCTCAGCAGCGGTTCCCTGGCGATCGTGCATCACGCCGGCGGTTACGAAGTGATCCCGCGTGAAGCGGCTCTGAAGATCCAGGAGCGCGATCCACAACGTATCGTGCAACTGAATGTGAAGACAGAAGAAGTCAGCGCCGAAGACGATCCGTACGCGGCCTATCAGATCCCTGACGATCTGATGTGGTAAGCCTTTAAAGGTTGCAACAACGACAAACCCCGCTCATTGGCGTAATGCTGTTCACTTAAGGAAGTCTGGAGGCCTGAGAAGTATCTGTGGCGAGGGAGCTTGCTCCCGCTGGACTGCGTAGCAGGCCCAATTCAGGGCCGCTTCGCGCCCCAGCGGGAGCAAGCTCCCTCGCCACAACTGCGGTTGTGCCTGAAACATCGGCTTAAGTGAACAGCATTGCGCTCATTGGCGGGGTTTGTGGTTTTCAATGCGGTCATTACACGGAACGGGCGTCTCGTTGCTGTTCCAGATTTTCCAGTTCGGCCTTGTAGCTGTGGGCATCGCTCTCGGAGTGGAACATCCCCACCAGCATGTCTTGTTGATAGACGTCCCAGATCCGGATGCCGGCGGCTACGCCTTCGTGGGATTTATGTGAATCGTCGCGTTCAGTTACTTTTACAGTCATCTGCTGGCTCCAATCTCAATGGTTCTGCAGCAAGGCGTGTGCAGGCCTTTGTTATATATTTTGTTAGCTTGCTAAGTAAATGCCTGCGGTCGGTAACGATCTTTTGCAGAAATTGAAAAAATCCCGCAGCCCTTGCAGGCCGTGACATTCGGTCGCAGGGCGTCGGGTTTCATGACAGAAGTTTCATGTTTCCAAGGGCTTGGACACAAAACGACAGGCGAAAAAAAGCCTCGCAATCGCGAGGCTTCTTCATTTCGAGCTGCTTGCTTAGCTGCCTTTGACAGCCTTGCCGTCAACCGTACCGTCGAGGAGCATGATGTTGTACTCCTTGCCGTCGGTCTCGACCTGGCGCAGGGCTACCAGGATGTAGCCCCAGTCCTTGGCGAACCACATTTCGGTGATGCGTTTGTTCTGTGTCGGGTCGCGAACACGTTCGACCTTGATCGCATCGACCGAGCCCGCTTTGGTCTGGACTTTTTCCTGGCCAATCACGCGGAAGTCATAGGTGTCGGTGTCTTCACCTTCGACCACTTGGTAGCTCATGCTTTTTTTGCCGGCGGCTACATCGCGCTGCAGCGCCAGTTGGTAGGTGGACTTGTCCAGCATACCGGTGTTGAGCGGTACCTTGACCGGATCGCCGCGATCAGTGCCGGTGACCATCTTGGTGGTCCAGTCGAAGTCAAGATTGACCTTCTTGGCTTTACCCAGGCCGCCGCGTTCGAAGCGATATGACTGGGGCAGCAAGGCGTCCTTGTCCAGCTTCAGGGTGCTTTCTTCGGTCAGGCTGGCGACCAGCATGGAGGCCTTGAAATTCAAGGTCCAGGAGCCGTTATCATTTTTCGACAGGCTGCGTTCGGCCGAACCGCTCATCGGGAGTTGCTTCCAGTCGGCGGTGTAGCTGGCGGAGAACGGTTGAAGGTCTGCCGCCTGCGCAAGGGGCAGGGCGAGCAGAGCACAAGCGAAGAGCAGGGCGCGACGCATAAAATCTCCTAGTTTCGAATCAAGTGACCGCTGGCCGCGAGTAACTGACCATCCAGTAAAGCACCCTGTTCGCCAAGGCTCAGTCGGCCCTCGGCAAACCAGCGTACGGCCATCGGGTAAATCTGGTGTTCGCGGGCGTGAACCCGTTGCGCCAGACTTTGCGGCGTATCGTGCAACTCTACCGGTATTACTGCCTGTACGACCAGTGGTCCGCCATCGAGTTCCTCGGTGACGAAGTGCACGCTGCAGCCATGTTCGGTGTCGCCGGCTTCCAGCGCTCGCTGATGAGTGTGTAACCCTTTGTATTTGGGTAGCAGCGATGGATGGATATTGAGCAGGCGACCCTGATAGTGACGGACGAAATCAGCGCTGAGAATGCGCATGAATCCTGCCAGCACCACAAGTTTGGGTTGGAAGGCGTCGATCAATTCGATCAAGGCGGCATCGAAAGCCTCGCGACCTTCGAAAGCCTTGTGATCCAGGGTGCGGGTGTCGATGCCCGCGTCCCTGGCGCGCTGAAGGCCGTAGGCATCAGCGCGGTTTGAGATCACCGCGCGAATGCGCACAGGGGTGTCCGCGTTCTGCGCGTCGTCGATCAAGGCCTGCAAGTTACTGCCGGAGCCGGACAACAGCACCACAACATCACAGGTGGCGGACATCTGCTCTTGCATCAATGCGCCTTGAGGTTCTTCAGTTCAACCTGAGCCGCACCTTTGGCAGCGGTAGCGATCTGACCGATGACCCAAGGCTGCTCGCCGGCTTCACGCAGTACGTTCAGGGCGGTTTCAACGTGTTCCTGGGCCACACAGATCACCATGCCGACGCCGCAGTTCAGCACGCGGTGCATTTCGGTTTCGTCGACGTTGCCTTTCTCTTGCAGCCAGTCAAACACGGCCGGACGGGTCCAGCTCGCTACGTCAACCACCGCCTGGGCGCCTTTTGGCAGGACGCGCGGGATGTTGTCGAGCAGGCCGCCACCGGTGATGTGGGCCATGGCCTTGACTGCGCCGGTGTCTTTGATCAGCTTGAGCAGCGGCTTGACGTAGATACGGGTTGGCGCCATCAGCAGGTCGGTCAGCGGCTTGCCGTCGAGCTGGATGTTTTCGATGTCTGCACCCGACACTTCGATGATCTTGCGGATCAGCGAGTAGCCGTTGGAGTGTGGGCCGGAAGACGGCAGGGCGAGCAGGGCATCGCCAGCGGCAACTTTCGAACCGTCGATGATTTCCGACTTCTCGACCACGCCCACGCAGAAGCCGGCCAGATCGTAGTCTTCGCCTTCGTACATGCCAGGCATTTCAGCGGTTTCACCGCCCACCAGCGAGCAGCCGGACAGTTCGCAGCCAGCACCGATGCCGGTGACGACTTGAGCGGCGGTGTCGACGTTCAGTTTGCCGGTGGCGTAGTAGTCGAGGAAGAACAGCGGTTCGGCACCGCAGACCACCAGGTCGTTGACGCACATGGCAACCAGGTCGATGCCGATGCTGTCGTGCTTGTTCAGGTTCAGAGCCAGGCGCAGCTTGGTGCCGACGCCGTCGGTGCCGGATACCAGCACGGGCTGCTTGTAGCCAGCCGGGATTTCGCAGAGGGCGCCGAAACCGCCCAGGCCGCCCATGACTTCCGGGCGCGCAGTGCGCTTGGCGACGCTCTTGATGCGTTCGACCAATGCTTCACCGGCGTCGATGTCTACACCGGCGTCCTTGTAGCTCAGGGAGGGTTGCTTGCTCATGATCCAGGCCTTTAGGGGGGATTCAGGGGTAACGACCGAGTTCGGCGAGTGCGCTGAAATACGTCTGGCACGATTGCCGCGCAAGTATTTCAGAGTACCCAGCCGTTGCCGGTCTACGAAGGCGCGCGATTTTATCAGGCTTGAGGGGCAGCGGCCATCCTCGGGCCGACGGGCAGAGGCATATCGTGTTAAAAAAACCGAAAATGCCCGTGCTGGTGACCTCGCTCGTGGCTGTATAAGGTATAGCCGTTAACCGGCTATCGTTATGACAGAGTGAAAACTTCCATCGATTGCGTGAATGTTTTGCGCAGGCCGGCGGTCACAGCCTTGCTCAAGTCTGTTCATGCGGTCTGTTCCAGCCGCTTTTTGTCGTCGGGAATCCTCCATGCGTTTGTGTAAATTACTGTTTGTGGGCTGTTTGTCGTTGGTCAGCCTGGCGAGTCATGCCCAAACCGTTAACGGTCTCTATCAAGTGCGCGAGCCGGTCAGCAGTCAGACCCCGGAGGAGCGCGATCAGGCCACCCAGCGTGCGCTGGATACCCTGGTGCTGCGTCTGACCGGTGATGCCAAGGCAACACAGAGCCCCGGGCTGGCGGCGATTCGCAAGGACCCGCAGCAGATCATCAGCCGATATGGCTACGACGCCGGACCGCCGGAAAGCCTGCAAGTCGATTTCGATCCGGTCAGCACCGATCGGGCGCTGCGTCAGGCAGGCCTGGCCTTGTGGGGTGCCAATCGGCCGTCGATTCTCGGCTGGTGGCTGAACGATTCGACCGAAGGCTCAAGCCTGGTGGGCGACGGTCAGGCCAGTGCCGCGCCGCTGCGGCGTGCTGCACAGCATCGGGGGCTGCCGTTGCGCCTGCCGCTGGGTGACCTGAACGAGCAGATCGTCGCCACCGCGCCGCATCTGGAAGGCAATGATCCGGCGCCGCTGCATGGCATCTCTGAACGTTACGGCGCGGACGCTCTGTTGGCGGTGCATGCGCGGGAAGAGGGTGGTCAGTGGCAGGCCAAGTGGCATTTATGGCTGGGTGACCAACGCGAGCAAGGCAGCGTGCAAGGGGCCGACAGTGCGGCCGTGGCCGATGCGGTTCTGCTGGCGGTGAGTCAGCGCCTGGCACCGCGTTTCGTTGCCAGGCCGGGAGCGTCCACCGAGCAGGTGCTTGAGGTGCAAGGCATGAACCTGGAGCGTTACGCGGTGTTGGGGCGCTTGCTGGAACCGTTTGGTGCGCACCTGCAAAGTGTCGATGGCGACCGGATCGTGTATCGCGTCAACGGCAGTGCCGATCAGCTGCGAGCGCAGTTGAGTCTGGCGAAGTTGCAAGAAGTGCCGGCGGGCGTTGCGCCTGCACCGGTTCAGCCTGCGGTCATCGGTGTGGCACCCGCGGTCGCCCCGGCACCCGCGCCCAAAGCGCAGTTGAGTTTCCGTTGGTAGATTTTTCTTTCCTTATATAGAAGCTGGAGTGATTCATGGCCGATACACGGCGTTGGGTGTGGCTTGGTGGGATAGCCCTGCTGTGCGCATTTGTGTACCTGTTGCATCCGATCCTTACACCGTTCCTGGTGGCGCTGTTACTGGCCTATCTGTTCGACCCGCTGGTGGATCGCCTGGAGAAATTTGGCCTGTCGCGAACCTGGGGTGTGGTCGCGGTATTTGCGCTGTTCACCCTGGTCGTCATGACGTTGTTGCTGGTGTTGGTGCCAATGCTGGCCAAACAGCTGTTTCGCTTGTATGAGCTGGCGCCACAAATGCTTGATTGGTTGCAGCACACGGCGATGCCCTGGGCGCAGTCGAAATTAGGGTTGGCGAATGGGTTCTGGAAGTTCGACAAGGTCAAGGCCGCGATCACCGAGCACATGGGGCAGGCCACTGACATCGTCGGGATCGTGCTGAGCCAGGCCACCGCATCGGGTTTGGCATTGATCGGTTGGCTGGCCAATCTGGTGTTGATCCCGGTGGTGAGTTTTTACCTGTTGCGCGACTGGGACCTGATGATGGCGAAGATCCGCAGCCTGTTGCCGCGTGATCGTGAAGAGCGTGTAGTCTCGCTGGCGGGTGAGTGTCACGAGGTGCTCGGCGCATTTGTTCGTGGGCAGTTGCTGGTGATGCTGGCGTTGGGTGTGATCTACGCGGCGGGCCTGATGCTGGTCGGACTGGAGTTGGGGCTGTTGATCGGTCTGATTGCCGGTCTGGCAGCAATCGTGCCGTACATGGGCTTTGTGATCGGGATCGGCGCGGCGTTGATCGCCGGGTTGTTTCAGTTTGGTGGCGATCTGTATCCGATGATCGGGATTGTCGCGGTGTTCATGGTCGGTCAGGCGCTGGAAGGCATGGTGCTGACCCCGTTGTTGGTGGGGGACCGGATTGGCCTGCACCCGGTGGCGGTGATCTTTGCGATTCTGGCGGGCGGAGAACTGTTCGGTTTCACCGGGATCCTGCTGGCGTTGCCAGTGGCGGCGGTGATCATGGTGCTTGTTCGCCATCTGCATGATTTATATAAAGATTCTGGCATGTATAGCGGTGTGGACGATTCGGATTGATCAGCCCTGTCGATCAAGTGCTCAAGGACGCCCGGTGCATTGCCGGGCGAGCCTGTAAAACTCTCCCGGCTGTCACATACGCCGTCAAACAAACCCCGGTGATCCCCGCAAGTTAACGCAAACCTTTGATTTTGCTTATGGTCTGCTGCATTGTGCGGCTGGCGTCACGGGTATAAACTTTGCAAACTTTACACAGAGGCCACTAACGGTTCGTTTGAACTGTTCAGTCAGCATGAAACCGATTCAGCTGCCCCTAGGTGTGCGTCTGCGTGATGACGCTACCTTTATCAACTACTACCCTGGCGCCAATGCCGCTGCACTCGGCTATGTCGAGCGGCTGTGCGAAGCCGACGCCGGGTGGACCGAAAGCCTGATCTATCTCTGGGGCAAGGACGGCGTAGGGCGTACGCACTTGCTGCAAGCCGCGTGCTTGCGCTTCGAGCAGTTGGGGGAGCCGGCGGTGTACCTGCCGTTGGCCGAGTTGCTGGATCGCGGTATCGAAATCCTCGACAACCTTGAACAGTACGAGCTGGTCTGCCTGGATGACTTGCAGGCAGTCGCAGGGCGGGCTGACTGGGAAGAGGCGTTGTTCCATCTGTTCAATCGCCTGCGAGACAGTGGTCGGCGCCTGCTGATCGCTGCGTCAACCTCACCACGCGAGTTGCCGGTAAAACTGGCTGACCTCAAATCCCGCTTGACCCTGGCACTGATTTTTCAGATGCGGCCACTGTCCGATGAAGACAAGTTGCGTGCGCTGCAATTGCGCGCGTCACGTCGCGGCCTGCACCTGACCGACGAAGTCGGGCATTTTATTTTGACGCGCGGTACACGCAGCATGAGCGCGTTGTTCGAGCTCCTTGAACGCCTCGATCAGGCCTCCTTGCAGGCTCAGCGCAAGCTGACGATCCCCTTTCTCAAAGAAACCCTGGGCTGGTAAATCCGCGGCCTGTAGCGCGTTTCGGCATCTTTCAGGCGTCAGGAAACCCGCTTCCGGAAGGGTATTCGCGGCGCGCGCAGATTTAAAATGGGCTTAAGCGCTTAGATGTTAACGAGAAACCGATAAGTCACATTTGGATCGATTGAATTTGCAAATGAGGACGATAGAAGGCATAGTCTCGCCATCTTTAAAACTTCAGCCACGGTCGTGCCCATGCTAAATCGCTTCGCACCCCTCGTGCCTCTCGCACTTGTCACCCTGCTTTTTGGTTGCGCGGTTCATTCCCCGGTCTCGCAACAACAAAACGATCAGCAGATTAAAAATTCAGCGACTGCCCAGTCTTCCGTTATTTATCAGGAAGAACTGGCTACCGAAAAAGAACTGGCCGACTTTGCCAGCAGCAAGCCTTACCAGCTTCCGGTTCTGGCCGACAGCATCCTTGAGCGTGGCCTGTCCCTGGTCGGTACCCGTTACCGCATGGGCGGCACCTCTGAAGCCGGTTTCGATTGCAGCGGTTTCATCGGTTATCTGTTTCGTGAAGAGGCTGGCATGAACCTGCCGCGCTCCACTCGCGAAATGATCAACGTGAATGCCCCATTGGTTTCGCGCAACAACCTGAAGCCTGGCGACTTGCTGTTCTTCGCCACCAATGGTCGTCGCGGTCGCGTCAGTCACGCCGGGATCTACCTGGGTGATGACCAGTTCATCCATTCCAGCAGCCGCCGCAGCGGTGGTGTTCGGGTCGATAATCTGGGCGACAGCTACTGGAGCAAGACCTTCATTGAGGCCAAGCGAGCACTCGCCATGGCACCAACGACAGTCACGGCACGCAAGTAAACGGACTTTTTGTAAGGCTAACTTAAAGTCTTACTTGAAGTTTGGCGCGTAGCCGCTAGAATCCTGATCTATTGTTGACTAACTAACCGCGTAAGCCCTGCTTACGCGGTTTTGTTTTCAGCCTCTCGGCAGAGAAAGCCGCAGCCAGATCAGGATGTTCTGTATATGACGATGTCGGCCCGCCTTGTACTCATCTTCTTCGCAGCGCTGCTCAGCGCCTGCGCCAGCCGCACTCCGCCGCCTGTCAAAGTCGTTCGCGCCCCGGTTTTCGCTCCCGCCCAATCGTTCTCGCCTGCCGCTGAAGACGTGCTGATTCGCGCGCTGGGTCTGGTCGGCACGCCTTATCGTTGGGGTGGCAATACACCGGATTCAGGTTTCGATTGCAGCGGCCTGATCGGTTACGTCTACCGCGATGCAGCGGGTATTTCCCTGCCACGTTCAACTCGCGAGATGATCGGCATGCAGGCGCCGAACGTTGGCCTGGAGGCTCTACAAACCGGTGACCTGATCTTCTTCGCCACCAATGGCGGCTCGCAAGTCAGTCACGCCGGGATCTACGTCGGTGAAGGTCGCTTCGTGCATGCGCCCGCCACGGGTGGTACGGTGAAGCTCGACAGTTTGTCCAAGGCCTATTGGCAGAGAGCCTACCTGAGCGCCAAGCGTGTTATCGAGCCTGAGCATCTGGCGCACAATTTCTAGTTCGCAGAGGTTGTGATGACCGCTCGCACACTCAATCTTGACGATTCCCTTTATAACTACCTGCTCGACGTTTCCCTGCGCGAAACGCCGCTGCAACGCCGCTTGCGTGACGAAACCCAGGCACTGCCCATGGCGCGCTGGCAGGTGGCGCCCGAGCAAGGTCAGTTCCTCGCCTTGCTGGTCAAGCTGACGGGCGCCAGGCGCTTGCTTGAAGTCGGTACCTTCACCGGTTACAGCGCCTTGTGCATGGCGGCCGCCTTGCCGGATGACGGTTCGTTGATCTGCTGTGACATTCCCGGAGACTACAACGCCACTGCGCGCCGTTACTGGCAAGAGGCTGGGCTCGCCGGGCGCATCGATTTGCGTTTGGCCCCCGCGTTGCAAACCCTGGCTCAACTTGAGCAGCAAGGACAGGGCGGTTGCTTCGATCTGATCTTCATCGATGCCGACAAGGCCAACTATCCGGCTTATCTGGAAAGCGCTTTGCGGCTGCTGCGAAGTGGTGGGCTGGCGGTATTCGACAACACGCTGTGGAGTGGACGAGTACTGGAGGAAAACCCTGCGAGCGAAGACACCCGAGCCATCCAGGCGCTTAATCGTGCCTTGAAGGATGACTCGCGTGTCGATCTGTCGTTGTTGCCGTTGGGTGATGGTCTGACCTTGTGCCGCAAGCGCTAGCCCCGGATCGGTGTAAGGTTCAACCCGTCAGCCGCGGGCCTCTTTGAGCAATACCGCGATGCCTGGATGGTAGTTGCCGGCTTCGTTGTGCAATTTGCGATAGGCGTAGGGAAAGTACCAGGCCACTGCGCAGGTGTGTTCCTTTTGCAGATCGTCGACCATGTCCTGGAGTTCTTCCGGCGTAGGGCTGTGCTGGGCTTTTTGTGGGGCGACGAACAGGCAGCCGAGCTTCAGGTCGCTGGCGTAGCTGATTTTTTTCGCATCGCTCACGACATCGAGCAAGGCCTGGGTCAGATTCAGGTTGTTGACTCGCGGCCAGCGTTGCGTGGCTTGAAGGTAGGCGCGTTCTTCTCCACTGGCGATAAACAGGTCGGCGCGGCCATTACGCTCGCCTTCCTCGATCTGCTTTTTTGTCGGAGTCTGTTCAAGGGTGACCATTTCTGCCATCCACGCCGCCGCCGAAAGCAGGCTCAGGTTGGCGCGTTCGTCAAACCAGTAAGGGCTTTCGTTATCGCCGCGTACCGCGTTGTAACGGTCGATGCACTCGAACCAGCGTTCCAGTACCGGGCGCAGGAATTCCAGCTTCGGGTTACTGATGATCATGCCTTGCATGTTGCCCCCTCTTTGTTCTTGTAATGTAAGGTTGTGGCTCTTTGATATCACTGCTTTCAGTGTGGCACAAGATTGGCGCCAGTTTATTGATCGGGATCGGTTTCTATCCATTGATGAGCCCCCGGCTTTAATTGACGCTCCACCCCCAACCCTCTAACCTTCGCGACTTGTTTCAGGTGCTCTGTGACCCTGTGGTCGACCGAGTGAAACAGGGAAGCCGGTGAGGGCGCGTTCTTTGACAGAGCGGGCGACGATCCCGGCGCTGCCCCCGCAACGGTAAATGAGTAAAAGCTGCGCTTTGAGCCACTGTGTCGAAGGTCGATATGGGAAGGCGCGCAGTCAGGCGTCAGCCGCTCATGAGCCCGGAGACCGGCCTGATCCATCCAGCGGCATCACGGTGGGCGATGCCAGGCTTCTTGCCGTCTATTTCTATGCCTGCCCGCCGTTATCCAGCCTCAACGGAGAGCTCCCCCATGACTGATTCCCCCGATCGTGACGAACGCCATCTGGCACGCATGCTGCGCAAGAAAGCCGTGATCGATGAGCGCATTGCCAACTCGCCGAATGAATGCGGCTTGCTGCTGGTCCTGTCCGGCAACGGCAAGGGCAAAAGCAGTTCTGCGTTCGGCATGCTCGCCCGGGCGATGGGCCACGGCATGCAGTGCGGCGTGGTGCAGTTCATCAAGGGGCGCAGCAGTACCGGCGAGGAGCTGTTCTTCCGCCGGTTCCCGGAACAAGTGCGCTTCCACGTGATGGGCGAAGGTTTCACCTGGGAAACCCAGGATCGCCAGCGCGATATCGCCGCCGCCGAGGCCGCATGGGACGTCTCCCGCGAATTGCTGCGTGACCCGGCCATTGGTCTGGTGGTGCTCGATGAACTGAATATCGCCCTCAAGCACGGTTATCTGGACCTTGATCAGGTGCTCAGCGACTTGCAGGCGCGTCCGCCGATGCAGCACGTGGTAGTCACCGGTCGTGGTGCCAAGCCGGAAATGATCGAACTGGCCGATACCGTTACCGAAATGGGCATGATCAAGCATGCTTTCCAGGCCGGGATCAAAGCGCAGAAAGGCGTTGAGCTGTGAGTGAGCCGCGTTTTTGCCCGGCGGTACTGATTGCCGCGCCGGCTTCCGGTCAGGGCAAGACCACTGTCACCGCGGCGCTGGCCCGTTTGCATCGCAATCAGGGGCGCAAGGTCCGGGTGTTCAAATGCGGCCCGGACTTTCTCGACCCGATGATTCTCGAGCGCGCCAGCGGTGCCCCCGTCTATCAATTGGACATGTGGATGGTCGGCGAGCAGGAAAGTCGCCGGCTGTTGTGGGAAGCCGCCGCTGAGGCTGATCTGATTTTGATCGAAGGCGTGATGGGGTTGTTCGATGGCACGCCGTCCAGCGCCGATCTGGCGCGGCATTTCGGTGTGCCGGTGCTGGGCGTGATCGATGGCACCGCCATGGCTCAGACCTTCGGCGCGCTGGCGTTGGGGCTCGCACGTTATCAGCCGGACTTGCCGTTTGCTGGTGTCTTGGCCAACCGCGTCGGCACCTTGCGTCACGCGCAATTGCTCGAAGGCAGCCTCACTGAAGGCTTGCGCTGGTACGGCGCCTTGTCCCGGGAAACCGGAATCGAATTGCCTAGCCGTCACTTGGGGCTGGTCCAGGCCAGTGAATTGAATGACCTCGATCTGCGCCTCGACGCTGCGGCCGAGGCGTTGGCCAGCAGCTGCGAAGTGACATTGCCGCCTGCCGTCGAGTTCGCTGCGCCTGACGTGATTACCGCCGAGCCATTGTTGGCCGGTGTGCGAATCGCGGTGGCTCGCGATGAAGCGTTTGCCTTCACGTATGGCGCAAGCCTCGACTTGTTGCGGGCGATGGGCGCCGAGTTGCGATTCTTCTCGCCGATCCATGACCGTGAACTGCCTGAAGCGGACAGCCTGTATCTGCCCGGTGGTTATCCGGAATTGCACCACGTGGCGTTGGCTGAAAACCGCACAATGCTCGATGCCATTCGCGCACACCACGCCGCTGGCAGGCCGTTGCTGGCCGAATGTGGCGGCATGTTGTATCTGCTCGACTCACTGACCGATGTCGATGGCACGCGCGCTGAGTTGCTGGGGCTGCTGGCCGGTGATGCAGTGATGCAAAAGCGTCTGGCTGCGTTGGCCCTGCAAGCGGTCGAGTTACCTGAAGGCGCGTTGCGTGGCCACACCTACCATCATTCATTGACCAGCACCGAGCTTGAGCCGATCGCTCGCGGCCTGAGCCCTAATGGCGGGCGCGGTGCCGAGGCGGTTTACCGTGAGGGGCGGATGACGGCGTCTTATGTGCATTTTTATTTCCCGTCCAATCCATCCGCGATCGCCGCGCTGTTTGCGCCAGACCTGAATCTTGTAGAGGCGGGCTCGCCCGCGAAGCGGCCATGACCGACAACGCATTTTCCGAGGCCGAACGCGAAGCGGTGTATCGCGCGATTGCCGAGCGTCGCGACATGCGTCACTTCAGTGGTGGCAGCGTCGAGCCCGAGCTGCTTCGGCGGTTGCTCGAAGCGGCGCATCGGGCGCCAAGTGTCGGTTTGATGCAGCCCTGGCGGTTCATCCGCATCAGCGACCGAGCGTTACGCGGCAGGATCCAGCAACTGGTGGAAGAGGAGCGGGTACGCACCGCCGAGGCGCTGGGCGAACGCTCCGACGACTTCATGAAGCTGAAAGTCGAAGGCATCAACGATTGCGCCGAAGTGCTGGTTGCCGCGCTGATGGATGATCGCGAGCGGCATATCTTTGGCCGTCGGACTTTGCCTGAAATGGACATGGCGTCGTTGTCCTGCGCGATCCAGAATCTTTGGCTGGCGTCCCGTGCCGAAGGTCTGGGCATGGGCTGGGTCTCGTTGTTCGAACCGCAAGCCTTGGCGGATCTGCTCGGACTGCCGCCGGGGGCCAAGCCGCTGGCGGTGTTGTGCCTGGGACCGGTCAAGGAATTTTACCCGGCGCCGATGTTAGTCCTTGAAGGCTGGGCGCAGGCGCGTCCGCTAAGTGAACTGTTGTACGAGAATTTTTGGGGAGTGAGTCAATGAGTGTGGCGTTGCTGAGTGTCGCCGGCGTAGCGCTGGATGCGCTGCTGGGCGAACCCAAGCGCTGGCATCCGCTGGTGGCGTTCGGCCGTTTTGCCGATCGTATCGAGCAACGTTTCAACTCCGCCGGCCGTGGCTGGCGCAGTCACGGCGTTACGGCCTGGGTAATTGCCGTACTGCCGCTGACCCTGTTGATCACTGCATTGTCCTGGCTGCCTTATTTAGGCTGGATCGTCGAGATTCTCGCGTTGTATTGCGCCCTCGGTCTGCGCAGCCTCAGTGAGCATGTCGAGCCGGTGGCTCAGGCCCTGCGCAGCGACGACCTGGATGAAGCACGCAAGCGTGTCGGCTATCTGGTCAGTCGTCAGACCAGTGAGCTGGACTCGACCGAAGTGGCCCGTGCCGCCACCGAATCGGTTCTGGAAAATGGCAGCGACGCGGTATTCGCCGCGCTGTTCTGGTTTGTCGTCGCGGGTGCGCCGGGCGTTGTGCTCTATCGACTGAGCAATACCCTGGACGCCATGTGGGGTTATCGCAACGAGCGCTTTGAACGCTTCGGCTGGGCGGCGGCGAAAATCGACGATGTGCTCAACTATATTCCGGCGCGCCTGGTGGCTTTGACCTACGCACTGCTGGGTAAAACCCGTTTGGCGCTCAAATGCTGGCGCACGCAGGGGCCGACCTGGGACAGCCCGAACGCCGGGCCGGTGATGGCCGCTGGCGCGGGCGCTCTGGGCGTCGAGTTGGGCGGGGCGGCGATCTATCACGGTGAACTGCATCAGCGTCCACAGCTGGGCGAAGGTGTGCCGGCAGACGCCAACTCCATCGATCGCGGCTGGCAGCTGGTTCAGCGTGGGGTATGGCTTTGGTTGCTGATCCTCTGTGTGGGAGCCGAGATTTATGCTTGAGCACGGTGGCCGCTTGCGCAAGGCGGCGTTGCGGTACGGCATCGCCGAAGCCGATTGGCTCGACTTGTCCAGCGGTCTGGCACCTTGGCCGTGGGCAATCCCGGACATCCCGTTACGGGCCTGGGCACGCTTGCCGGAAACCGATGACGGCCTGGAGCAGGCTGCACGCGAGTACTATGGCGCCTCGCAGGTGCTGCCGGTCGCGGGCTCCCAGGCGGCGATCCAGTTGCTGCCACGCCTGCGTCGCGCCGGCAAAGTCGGCGTGCTCTCGCCCTGTTATGCCGAGCATGCCGAAGCCTGGCGTCGCAACGGCTACGTCGTGCGTGAAGTGCTGGAGCAGGAAGTCGACTTTTTCCTCGATAGCCTCGACGTGCTGGTGGTGGTTAACCCGAACAATCCCACCGGTCTGAGCCTGACCCCGGAACGCCTGCTCGACTGGCATGCAAGGCTGGCGCAGCGCGGCGGCTGGCTGGTGGTTGACGAAGCGTTCATGGACAACACCCCGCAGCTGAGTCTGTCGTCTTATGCCGATCAGGTCGGTTTGATCGTCTTGCGTTCGTTCGGCAAGTTTTTCGGCCTGGCCGGGGTGCGATTGGGTTTTGTGCTGGCTGAGCGCAAGTTGCTCAAACTGCTCGCCGAGCAGGTCGGTCCTTGGGCGGTCAGCGGGCCGACCCGGGTATTGGGTCAGGTCTGTTTGCGTGACACCCAAGGTCATGCTCGCCAGCGTCTGCGCAGTGAAGAAGCGAGCCAGCGTCTGGCTGAAGTCCTCGAGCGCCATGGCTTCAAGCCGCACGGTGGTTGTGCGTTGTTTCAATGGCTGGTCACCGATCACGCAGAGCATCTGCACGAATTCATGGCCCGGCGCGGCATCTTGCTGCGCCTGTTCACCCACAACAGCAGCCTGCGGTTCGGCTTGCCGGCCGATGACGCCGATTGGCAGCGCCTCGAGCACGCTTTTGAAGCCTACACCGAGGAAACCTCATGACCACGTTGATGGTGCAGGGCACCACCTCGGACGCCGGCAAAAGTACCCTGGTAACCGCGTTGTGCCGTTGGCTGACGCGCCAGGGTGTTCGCGTGGTGCCGTTCAAGCCGCAGAACATGGCGCTCAACAGTGCGGTAACCGCCGACGGCGGCGAAATCGGCCGCGCTCAAGCCGTGCAGGCCCAAGCGGCCAACCTTGAGCCACACACCGACATGAACCCGGTGCTGCTCAAGCCCAATAGCGATACCGGCGCGCAAGTGATCATTCACGGGCGTGCCGTGACCACCATGAACGCAGTCGCCTACCACGACTACAAAGCCATCGCCATGCAAGCGGTGCTCGCTTCTCACCAACGCTTGAGTGCAGCCTATCCGGTGGTGATGGTCGAAGGCGCCGGTTCACCCGCCGAAATCAATTTGCGCGCTGGCGACATTGCCAACATGGGGTTCGCCGAAGCGGTGGATTGTCCGGTGGTGCTGATCGCCGACATCAATCGCGGCGGGGTATTTGCGCATTTGGTGGGCACACTGGAGTTGCTGTCAGCCACTGAGCAGGCGCGGGTCAAAGGCTTCATCATCAACCGTTTTCGCGGCGATATCGCCTTGCTGCAGCCAGGCCTCGACTGGCTGGAAGAACGCACCGGCAAACCGGTGATCGGCGTGCTGCCGTATGTCATGGATTTGCATCTGGAAGCCGAAGACGGCATCGATCAGCGCCAGGCCGATAAGGCCGAGCAGGTGCTCAACGTGGTGGTGCCGGTGTTACCGCGAATCAGCAACCACACCGACTTCGATCCACTGCGTCTGCATCCGCAGGTCGATCTGCAATTCATCGGGCCAGGTCAGCCGATTCCGCCTGCCGACCTGATCATCCTGCCGGGCTCGAAGAGCGTGCGCAGCGACCTGCACTACTTGCGCGCCAACGGTTGGGACGCTGCCATTACCCGCCATTTGCGGTACGGCGGCAAGTTGCTCGGCATATGTGGTGGCCTGCAAATGCTCGGCGAGCACGTGCACGACCCGCTGGGGTTGGAAGGCGCGGCGGGCTCCAGTACTGGTCTTGGTTTGCTGGCTTTCGAAACCGTGCTCGAAGAAGAGAAGCAGCTGCGCAATGTGCGCGGACATCTGGCGTTGGAAAACGCTGAAGTCAGCGGTTATGAAATTCACGCCGGGGTTACCACCGGTAGTGCTTTGGAGCAGGCGGCGGTGTTGCTGGATGACGGTCGCAACGATGGAGCCCGAAGTGCTGACGGACAGGTGCTCGGCACGTATTTGCACGGCCTGTTCGAGTCCCCGGCGGCATGCAGCGCGCTGTTGCGCTGGGCCGGTTTGCAGGACGTACAGGAAGTCGATTACCACGCCTTGCGCGAGCGCGATATCGAGCGGTTGGCGGATTTGGTGGAAAAGCATCTTGATACGGGCTATTTACGCGAACTTTGTGGGCTCTAAGGGATTTCAATCATGTTGCAACTGATCCTCGGCGGCGCCCGCTCCGGTAAAAGCCGTCTGGCTGAAAAGCTCGCCAGCGAAAGCGCTCTGGCGGTGACGTACATTGCCACCAGCCAGCCGCTGGATGGCGAAATGAATGCCCGCGTGGCCCATCATCGCGAGCGCCGCCCGCCTGAATGGGCGCTGATTGAAGAGCCGCTGGAACTGGCCCGGGTGCTACGCGAAAACGCCAGTGCCGAGCGTTGTTTATTGGTGGATTGCCTGACCTTGTGGCTGACCAATCTGCTGATGCTTGAAGATCCCGAGCGTTTGGCTCATGAGCGTGAAGCCCTGCTGGAGTGTCTGGCATCACTGCCGGGAGAAATTGTTTTTGTCAGCAACGAGACCGGTCTGGGTGTCGTACCGCTGGGCGAATTGACTCGCCGCTATGTCGATGAAGCGGGTTGGTTGCATCAAGCCCTGGCTGAGCGCTGTCAGCGTGTCGTGTTGACCGTCGCCGGCCTGCCCCTGACTTTGAAAGGTACTGCGTTATGACTCATTCCTGGTGGTTGAACCCGTGCAAGCCGATCAATGCGCAAACGCATGAGCAAGCGGCGGCCCGACAGCAGCAACTGACCAAACCGGCGGGCTCCCTCGGGCAGCTGGAGTCAGTGGCGGTGCAACTGGCCGGGTTGCAGGGCCGGGTCAAGCCAAGCCTGAATCAGCTGTGGATTGCGATTTTTGCCGGTGACCACGGCGTGGTCGCCGAAGGTGTTTCGGCGTTCCCGCAGGAAGTCACCGGGCAGATGCTGCACAACTTCGTCAGCGGTGGCGCGGCGATCAGCGTATTGGCGCGGCAGCTTGAGGCGCGGCTGGAAGTGGTCGACCTCGGCACTGTCACGCCTTCGTTGAGTTTGCTGGGCGTGCGTCATCTGCACATCGGTCCAGGCACTGCGAACTTCGTGCACGGTCCGGCGATGACGCAAATCCAGGGCGAGCAAGCTTTACAGGCCGGCCGTGACAGCGTGCTGCGGGCGATTGCTGAAGGCTCCGAGCTGTTTATTGGTGGCGAGATGGGCATCGGCAATACCACCGCCGCCAGCGCTGTGGCCTGTGCATTGCTCGATTGCCCGGTGGCTCATCTGACTGGGCCAGGCACCGGTTTGAGCGCGGCGGGTGTCAGCCATAAAGCCCAGGTGATTGAACGCGCGCTGGCATTGCATGCTGCTCAGCGTGGCAACGTGTTGCAGACATTGTTCAACCTCGGCGGTTTTGAAATCGCTGCGTTGGTCGGCGCTTATCTGGCCTGCGCTCAAGAAGGTTTGGCGGTGCTGGTCGATGGCTTTATTTGCAGCGTGGCAGCATTGGTCGCGGTGCGCCTGAATCCGGCATGCCGCGAGTGGTTGCTGTTTGGTCATCGTGGGGCTGAACCGGGCCATCGGCATGTATTGGAAACACTGAACGCTGAACCTTTGCTGGATCTCGGCCTGCGTCTGGGTGAGGGCAGCGGTGCCGCAGTGGCAGTGCCATTGCTGCGTCTGGCCTGCGACCTGCACGGGCAAATGGCGACCTTCGCTGAAGCGGCTGTGGCCGATCGCCCGGCATGACGTTGCGTCTGGATCTGCTGCGTCACGGTGAAACCGAACTCGGTGGCGGTTTACGCGGCAGCCTGGATGACGCGCTGACCGCCAAAGGTTGGGAGCAGATGCGCGCGGCGGTGATTGATCAAGGCCCATGGGATCGCCTGGTCTGCTCGCCGCTGCAACGTTGCGCACGTTTTGCCGAAGAGTTGGCCGAGCGGTTGGGTTTGCCGGTGGTGCTGGACAAGGATCTGCAAGAGCTGCACTTCGGCGCCTGGGAAGGGCAGAGCGCGGCAGCGTTGATGGAAACCGACGCCGAAGCGTTAGGCAGGTTTTGGGCCGATCCCTACGGGTTCACGCCGCCGGAAGGTGAACCGGTGACTGCGTTTTCCGCGCGGGTGCTGGCGGCCGTCGAGCGCTTGCATCAGGCCTATGCCGGCGAGCGGGTGTTGCTGATCAGTCACGGTGGGGTCATGCGCCTGTTGCTGGCCCGCGCACGCGGATTACCGCGCGAGCAATTGCTCAACGTTGAAGTCGGTCATGGCGCGCTGTTTTCGTTGCGCGTCGAGGCTGATGCCGTGCTCAGGGAAGAGGGGTGAACATGTTGCCGTTCTGGATCGCCTTGCAGTTTCTCAGCAGCTTGCCGATTCGTCTGCCAGGCATGCCGACGCCTCAGGAGCTTGGGCGCTCGTTGCTGTTTTATCCATTGGTGGGGCTGCTGTTTGGCGGGCTGTTGTGGGCGCTGAATGGGCTGTTGCTCGGTACGCCGGCGTTGTTGCATGCGGCGTTGCTGTTGAGTGTCTGGGTGATGCTCAGCGGTGGTTTGCACCTCGACGGTCTGGCTGACAGCGCTGACGCCTGGCTCGGTGGTTTTGGCGATCGCGAGCGCACCTTGAGCATCATGAAGGACCCGCGCAGTGGGCCGATCGCGGTAGTGACGCTGGTGTTGGTGCTGTTGCTCAAGTTCACGGCGTTACTGGCGTTGATTGAACAGCACTCTATGGCCGGGCTGATCCTTGCACCATTGATCGGTCGCGGTGCGTTGCTGGGGGTGTTCCTGAACACGCCGTATGTGCGCGCCGGCGGCCTGGGACAGGCGCTGGCCGATCATCTGCCGCGCAAGACCGGTCAGCAGGTGTTGTTGCTCAGCGTGCTGGCGTGCGTGCTGATCGGCGGCTGGAGCGGTGTTGTTGCACTGGTGCTGGCGGCTCTGATGTTCTTCTGGTTGCGCCAGGTGATGTTGCGGCGTCTGGGCGGGACCACCGGCGATACGGCCGGGGCGTTGCTGGAGTTGCTGGAAACGGCGGTGCTGGTGGGGTTGGCACTGGCCTGAGAGTCACCGTCAACGTGCACGGCCTAACGGCTGTTTGATAATCGAACTTGCTTTAACTTTATCGCGGGTATATACACGCACCATGCTAGCCTCTCAATGTTTATGCACCAACCTGCGTCGCGCCGCCCGTGGCGTCAGCAGGCATTACGACGGCGCCCTCGACGGCTTCGGAATCAACGTTGCGCAGTATTCCTTGCTGTGCAATTTGCAGCGCCTCGATCAACCGAGCATTTCCACCTTGGCGGAAGCCATGGGCCTGGATCGCAGTACGCTGGGGCGTAATCTGCGGGTGCTCGAGGGGGAGGGGTTGGTGATGCTGGTCGAGGGTGAAGACCAGCGCAATCGCATCGTGCAACTGACCGAAACCGGGCGTGAACGCCTGGCGGCGGCCTTGCCGGCCTGGGAAGCGGCGCAGCAGCGGCTGATTGATCGTCTGGGCGCAGAGAAACGCGCAACCCTGCTGGCCTTGCTGGATGAGCTCGCCTGAGGCGGCGGGCCTTTCCAAGCGTAAGCCCGAATTTGAGCGAACTTAAGCGGGTATATACCCGTTACCGGAGAATAAGAATGACATCGATGTGGCGTGCCAGCGGTTGGGTTCTACTTGGAAGCGCACTGATTCTTGCACTGTCGCTTGGCGTGAGGCATGGCTTCGGGCTGTTTTTGCCGCCGATGAGCGCGCAGTTCGGCTGGGGGCGGGAAGTGTTCGCCTTTGCCATCGCCCTGCAGAACCTGATCTGGGGGCTGGCGCAGCCATTCACCGGGGCCTTGGCGGATCGTTTCGGCGCGGCGAAAGTGGTGCTGGTCGGTGGTGTTCTGTACGCCGTGGGTTTGGTGTTCATGGGCTTGTCCGATTCGGCCTTGTCGCTGTCGTTGAGCGCTGGCTTGTTGATCGGTCTTGGTCTGTCCGGCACCTCGTTCTCGGTGATTCTTGGCGTGGTGGGGCGTGCCTTGCCGCCGGAGAAACGCAGCATGGGCATGGGGATCGCCAGTGCTGCCGGTTCCTTCGGCCAGTTCGCCATGTTACCGGGCACGCTGGGGTTGATCGGCTGGCTCGGTTGGTCAACCGCGCTGCTGGTGCTGGGAATGCTGGTGGCATTGATTGTGCCACTGGTCAGCATGCTCAAGGACAAACCGCTGCCTGTGCTCGGTCATGAGCAAACCCTGTCCGAGGCCCTGCGCGAGGCGTGTTCGCACTCGGGCTTCTGGCTGTTGGCGTTCGGCTTTTTTGTCTGTGGTTTCCAGGTGGTGTTTATCGGCGTGCATTTGCCGGCCTATCTGGTCGACCAGCATCTGCCTGCCAGCGTCGGTACCACGGTGCTGGCGTTGATTGGCCTGTTCAATATCTTCGGTACTTACACCGCTGGCTGGCTCGGCGGGCGCATGTCCAAACCGCGTCTGTTGACGGGGCTCTACCTGTTGCGTGCGGTGGTGATCAGTTTGTTCATCTGGGCTCCCGTGACGCAGGCCAGTGCTTATCTGTTCGGTATGGCCATGGGGTTTCTCTGGTTGTCGACAGTGCCTTTGACCAACGGCACGGTAGCGACGCTATTTGGTGTACGAAACCTCTCTATGCTCGGTGGTATCGTTTTCCTCTTTCACCAGTTGGGCTCGTTCCTTGGCGGCTGGCTGGGTGGGGTGGTTTATGACCGAACAGGCAACTATGACTTGATCTGGCAGGTGGCGATTCTCCTCAGTCTGTTGGCGGCAGTCTTGAACTGGCCTGTACGCGAGCGTCCCGTGGCACGCTTGCAAGCTCAGGTGAGTGCGGCATGAACAGGATCGCAGCCTGGTTCGCTGCTGCCAGTGCTGGCGCGCTGTTGTTGGCGCTGGCCTGGTGGGGCTGGCATCGGGGAGGGCTCGCACTGATGCAGCTCGGTATGGGGGCTTGCTGAGTCACGCCCACTAAAAAGCCCCGCCTCTGTGCAAGAGAGCGGGGCTTTTTCAAGTCAGCGGGTGAGCTGTTCAGGCTCGCCGTGAATCAGAAGCGGTAGGTCGCGCCGACACCAAAACCATTGGAGCTGTTTTCATATTTGGCGCTGTAACTGTCGACTGCGTTGGAGTGATTCACTGTGACAGCTTCTTCCTTGAGGTAGGAGTAGGCGACGTCGATGGTCAGATCATCGGTGACGTTGTAGCCAGCGCCAAGGCTGAAGATAGTGCGGTCACCGGTAGGAATGCGTGGTGAACGGTCAGTATTGTTGGTCGGCGATTGGTCAAAGGTCAGGCCGGTACGCAATACCCACTGCTTGTTCAGCTTGTAGGAAGTACCGATGGCGTAGGCCCAGGTATTGTGCCAGTTCTGCTCTTCCGTAATGGTGCCGAACAAGGCTGGGGACAATACACCGCCCTGTGCCGCAGTGACGCCTTCGTTATTGACGGTGATGTTTTTCAGGCGGCTCCAGCGGGTCCAGGTGGAACCCGCATACAGGGTCCACGCATCTGTCAGTTGTTGCGTCACGGAGAAGTCGACCGATTCAGGCGTTTCGATTTTCAGCGAAGCGTCGTATCGATTGCTTTGCAGGAAGGCGGAAGGAGCGTTGGCGCCTGCGGTGATATCGGTATGACCTTCGAGCTTGTAATTCACTTTCGAGTGATAGGTCAGGCCGAGGCGAGTCGTGTCGGTGGCTTGTACCAGAACACCGAAGTTATAGCCCAGAGCGGTATCGTCGCCTTTGATCTTGACGTGGGTATCGCCAAAAAGAGGTACATCCGACTCGAGAGTGCCGCCAATACGGTTAATGGTCGGGCCGAAGCCGATCGATACTCTGTCGTTGAAGGCATAGCTGACGGTAGGTTGGAAGGTCACAACCTTGACTTCGCTCTTGCTGCCGAAGCCGCCGCCCTGGAAGCCACTTTCATAGTTGGTAATCAGACCAAAAGGTGCATAGACACCGAGGCCAAATGCCCAGTGATCATCGATCGGTTTGACGTAATAGCCCATCGGAACGGCTGTGAATGGCACCATGTCGCCCTTGTTGGTACCCGGATGGGCGCCGTGGGCGTCTTTGATATCGCTCGAAGCGTCGATAGCTGCCAGCCCGCCAGTGACTTCCTGGCGCTTGATCCGCGACATGCCGGCAGGGTTGCCAAATACAGTACTTGCATCCTCGGCGGACGAAGAGCGTCCCGCAAAACCAGTCCCCATCCCACTGATGCTTTGTTCGTTGAGGGCAAAGCCACTTGCAAAGATCTGGGTGGATGCCAAGGCAACGGCAAGGCTAAGGGTGGTTTTGAGCATTACTTTTTTCATTATTAGAACTCCTGGTGATCACCGGGGCGAAAATTACCAACATTTTCGTTTCAGCGCTATAGGCTGTATGGCTTGAGATAGAGCGCTTTTGTAGGACAATCAGACCAAAATCGCGTCTATATGCGCGATCTTGCAAATTGCCCGGTTAACAGGCGATCTGATTCAGCGGTGATACACAGGTTTGCCAGGCGCAGGTGAAGTCACGCAGACGACCTTGTGGCTGGAAGGTCTGGCGCCAGATTCGGGCCATGCCCAGCAGGTCATCGGCTTCGGGGAGCGGGGTATTCTGTTCTTCTATTAATAGCCAGGCGATGGCGGTGGCGTAACGCAGGTTGACGGTCAGTTCGAGGTGCGGACCGCTGAGAAATGCATGTTGGCTGGCGAGGCCGCGAACCAGGCTGGCGCGTTCCGGGTCCAGCGCCAGATAGTGATCCCAAAGCGCCTGGTGACGAGGTTCGGCAATCCGGTACAGGCCATGCCCGCGGCGGTCATGCAGGGCGGAACCAAGAGCGGACTGACTGGCTGCAACACCCAGTAGCAGGGATTCGGCAATCGTGCTGTGGCGTCCGAGGTAAATCAGCGTCGGACGGATCACATAACGGCACAGTTCGCTGGCGGCGATACCCATAAAGCCCTCGAAACGTGAAGTGGGCGGCGATTCCTGACGGGTGGGGCTTGGCAGCGGTGGATCGACTCAGGATCGCCGGAAGCGGATCAAGCCGCTTGAGTTGAAGTGTAGTGTCATATTCGTGCCGTAAAGGCCTGTTTTTAAAATATTTCCGGTGCCGAGTTATAACCGTTATATCGCTTGGTACTTAAGCCGATACAGCGTGTGGAGAAATATCAGGCAATAAAAAGCCCTGCTTTTTAAGCAGGGCTTTTGATGTTTTCAGCTTTTCTGGTGTTTCAGGCAACCAGTGCCTGACGGGTACGCTCGATCACTGCCTGCAGCGGCTCGGCGCTGGAGTATTGATCGGGGTACAGGCGTTCGCTGTGACGAGCGATACCGTGTTCATTGACCAGGGTGAAGCTGAAGCAGCCTTTGCGAGCAGCCATGATCAGGCAGTTCATTGGAGCAAAAGCGTTGGTTAGGGTGCGGATGGCATCCTGAGTGTGGATTTGAGTAGACATGGTTATTGGGTGTTCCTACAAATGACACGGATAAGAACCGTGCAACGTTAAAACGTTCCAGTAACGACGATCACCATTGATCGAACGAAGAACCCGACTGGAACAAAGCAGCCAGTTGAAGCGCTATGATTTTTGCGCGCTTGGGCCGGCAGGTAGGTACTTAGGAGGGCAGGCAACACATCAAGGGCAAAGGTTCTGGGCCCGGGGTGAAGATCCTGATCAATTTGCAGGTTGGTTCGGTCAGAGTAAGTGAGCTTCGCAACACCCTTTGCTTTCAATTCAAAGGCAGTGTTGTCGCAAGCATTACCTGGAAACCATCGAGGTGGTCGGTCCCGTGATGTCGGTAGAGGCTTCTCTTTAGGGAAGGTATACCGCAGGAGTTGTTCGACCAGAATTGACTTTCAGCTTGGTACTAACGCCGCGGATAGTAACGGATTGAATTCGAGAAAGGAAGTGTGTTAGGCAAAAAACTTTTACTGATGCTTAAATCGCTCTGCTCTCTGGCGGGGAATTGCCGTGCCTGGAGCATCTGCCGTCGGGGGTAAAACGTCGCGGCAACAGTAAAGCACACAATTGGGTCACCGGGCGTCCAGTGGCATGAGCCATCACCTCGCTTGAAACGCAGGTACAGTGAGGCTCGTTGCGACTGATTGACTGCAAAACGCACGAAAAAAGGGCGGTGATATAACCACCTCGAAGGGACTTGTGCACATTAGTTGCGTGGGCTGTCACCCGGTTGTCATTTCACCTTCAAGCGCAGTGGGTGCCTGTAATGGAAATTTAAGTCAATGAAAAACATCGCTTTTTTTTACTGGTGAAAAAATCGTCAGTTTGACTGCGAGCCCCATTCCACAGGGCTTCTGGCGAGTTCAGGGTGGGTTGTCCACTGAGTTATCCACAGCTTCTGTGGATTGTCCCAAGCGCTTGCTCTAGGACGGGCGTGCAGGCTTTTTTCGACTTTACCCGTACGAAAAAAAGAGTAGAGTGGCGCGCCTTCCGATTTGTCCCGCAGTGCTTTATGAAGTTTCGCTCAGTACCAACCTCCGTTACCTCCATCACCTCAGGTGTCACCCCACCCAAGCGCTTTTCGATTCGAGTCGCCGAATGGTTGCTCGACAGCCCACGCCTGGGCGATAACCCCAACATCAAACATTTCGCCGGGCGTTTGCTCAAGGCGCCAGCCCGTGAAGGGGTGGTGGTTGCGCAAAGTCGTCTGGGGCAATTGATGTGCCGCGAATGCGGCAATGCCCGGGATCGGCGCATTGGCCAGGACCTGCTGCGTCAGGCCGCGCGTGCCGGCGACCGGCGTGCCCGGCAGGAACTCGGTCAGATCGAAGACTGAGCTGTCCAAGCCCCGACGGCTTGGTTAACCTTCGCGCTTTAATTCATCGGCAGGAGTCGTCATGGCTATGGACGTGACCAGTGTGTTGCTCGGTCTGGCGGGTGCTGCGCTACCGTTATTGATGCTGGCGTGGCAGCTACAGCGGCGCCTGAGCACCGCGCAGTCCGAGCTGTCGCTGCTTGAAGAGCGCTTGGGTACTGCACAACTGGCGCAGGACGGGCTTAATGCGCAACTCGATGCCTGCCGTGATGAAATCAGCGACCTGAGTCAGGCCAATGCGGCCAAGCAAGCCGATCTGGCTGCCGTGCGCCGTGAAGTCGAGCTATTACAGATCGAGCGTGACAACGCCCGTGACGCGGCCCATGCCTGGAACCTCGAGCGCAGCAGTAAAGAGGCCGAGTTGCGGCGGCTGGACGCGCAGGCCGCCTCGTTAAATGCCGAGTTGCGTGAGCAGCAAGAAAGCCATCAACAACGCCTGAGCGACCTGCAAGGCTCGCGGGATGAGCTGCGGGCGCAGTTCGCCGAGCTCGCCGGGAAAATCTTCGATGAGCGTGAGCAGCGCTTTGCCGAAACCAGCCAGCAGCGTTTGGGCCAATTGCTCGACCCACTGAAAGAGCGCATTCAATCCTTCGAAAAACGCGTCGAGGAAAGTTATCAGGCTGAAGCTCGCGAGCGCTTTTCGCTGGCCAAGGAACTGGAGCGCCTGCAACAACTGAACCTGCGTTTGAGCGACGAGGCGACCAACCTCACGCGAGCACTCAAGGGGCAGAAAACCCAAGGCAACTGGGGCGAGTTGATTCTCGAGCGAGTGCTGGAACACGCAGGCCTGGAGAAGGGCCGTGAGTACCAGACTCAAGTCAGCCTCAAAGGCCCGGATGGCGAGCGCTTCCAGCCCGACGTGCTGATTTATCTGCCGGGCGACAAGCAGGTGGTGGTCGACTCGAAGGTCAGCCTGACGGCCTATCAGCAATACGTGGCGGCTGACGACGACGCGATTGGCCAAGCGGCGCTGAAGCAGCATGTGCTGTCGTTGCGTAATCACGTCAAGGGCTTGTCCGATAAGGACTATAAGCGCCTGGACGGTCTGCACAGCCTGGATTTCGTATTACTTTTCGTGCCCATCGAGGCGGCTTTTTCCGCGGCATTGCAGGCTGAACCAAATCTGTTTCAGGAAGCGTTCGATCGCCATATCGTTATCGTCAGCCCGACCACCTTGCTGGCGACGTTGCGGGTCATCGACAGCCTGTGGAAGCAGGAGCGCCAGAGTCAGAACGCCCGGGAAATCGCCGAGCGCGCGGGCTGGCTGTACGACAAGTTCGTGCTGTTTATTCAGGATCTGGACGAGGTTGGCAATCGCTTGCAGCAATTGGATAAAGCCTACAGCGCCGCACGTAACAAACTGACGGAAGGCCGCGGCAATCTGGTCAGTCGCAGCGAGCAGCTCAAATTGCTCGGCGCACGGGCCAGCAAGAGCTTGCCGGCCGATCTGCTGGAGCGGGCGATGACCGATGTCGATGGGTTGGCCGAGTTGCCGGAATAAATTAAAAGACTGTCTTCATCACAACGGCAAATGCCGACTCAACAACGCTCGCAACGCCGCCGGCTTCACCGGTTTCGGCAGGTATTCCAGGCCTGCTGCATGCACTTGGGCGACCATCTCCGGTCGCCCGTCAGCACTGATCACCACGCCAGGTACCGGCTCGCCGAGTTGGGAGCGTAGCCAGGCCATGAGTTCGGTACCGGTTTCGCCATGGTCGAGGTGGTAATCCACCAACGCCAGTTGCGGGCGCATGCCATCGCTGAGCAGGGCGACGCACTCATCGCGATTGCGCGCGGTATACACCTGGCAACCCCAGCGCGAGAGCAGGCTGTTCATGCCGATCAGAATGCTGTCTTCGTTATCGATACACAGCACCTGCGCGCCTGTTGGCAGCCGGCCATTGAGTTTGGCAGGTGTACCGGGCGCACTGGTTTGAGCATGGGCCAGAGGCACGCTGACGCTGAACACACTGCCTTTGCCTGGCCAGGAGCGGACTTGCAGTTGATGACCCAGCACCCGGCACAGGCCGTCGGCAATCGCCAGACCCAGGCCCAGACCTTTTTCGGCGCGGGTCTGGTGGCTGTCGAGGCGCTTGAACTCCTCGAAGATAACCTGGCGTTTGTCTTCGGGAATCCCCGGGCCACGGTCCCAGACCTCCAGGCACAGCTGATCGCCCTTGTGTCGCACGCCCAGCAGCACGGGGCCTTTGGCGTAGCGGAAGGCGTTGGTCAGGAAGTTTTGCAGAATCCGCCGCAGCAATTTGATATCGCTGTCGACCCGTAGGCGGCTGCCGCGCAGGCGAAATTTCAGCCCTTGCTCCTGCGCCAGCGCCTTGAATTCGGCGCCGAGGGTGTCGAACAAATCATTCAGCGCAAATGGCTTGCGATCCGGGTTGATCTTGCCGTTTTCCAGGCGCGAGATGTCGAGCAGGTCACTGATCAAGTCCTCGGCCGAGCGTAGCGAACTGTCCAGATGCTGCACCAGTTGCCGGGTCTCGCAGGAGAGATCGTCGTTCTGGTGGGAGAGGGCGGCCGAGAACAGCCGTGCGGCGTTCAATGGCTGCATCAGGTCGTGGCTGACGGCTGCAAGGAAACGGGTTTTCGACTGGTTGGCCGCCTCGGCGGTACCTTTGGCTTCGGTCAGCGCGATGTTCAACTGCGACAGTTCATGGGTGCGCTCGGCGACGCGTCGCTCCAGTCCCTCGTTGGCCTCGGTCAGCGCTTGCTCGGCTTCGCGAAACGCGGTGATGTCGGTGAAACTCATGACAAACCCGCCGCCCGGCATTGGATTGCCGATCAGTTCGATCACCCGACCGTTGGGGAACAAGCGCTCCGAGGTATGGGCGCGCCCCTGGCGCATCCAGTGCAGGCGCCGGGCAACGTGGACTTCCGCCTCGCCGGGGCCACACAGGCCGCGTTCGGCGTTATAGCGAATGATGTCGGCAATCGGTCGGCCGACGCTGATCAGGCCATCCGGGTAGTTGAACAGTTCAAGGTATCGACGATTCCAGGCCACCAGCTTCAGCGACTGGTCGACCACGCTGATGCCTTGGGTAATGTTCTCGATCGCGCCTTGCAGCAAGGCGCGGTTGAATTGCAGCACTTCCGAGGCTTCGTCGGCGATTCGTACCACGTCCTCGAGTTGCATTTCCCGACCTTCAATAGCGGCTTTTACGACGGCGCGGGTCGATGACGCCCCGAGTACACCGGCGAGCAAGCGTTCGGTGTGGGCAATCCATTCACCGTCGGCATTCTGATTCGGGTTGAAACCTTTGCCTTGGCGGTAGGCGAAGCGGATGAAGCTCTGGCGTGCCCGTTCTTCGCCGACAAAACGTGCCGCGAGTTGCAGCAGATCGTCGATTTGCACCGCCAGCATCGAGCGCGCGCTCGGCCGTGTGCTGATCTCCTGGCCAATGAAGCGCCCGGCCTGCCAGTGTTCCGAGACCCGTGTGCGCGACAACACCGACACCCAGGCGAACAAGGTGAAGTTACCGGCCAGCGACAACACCACGCCTTGAGTCAGTGGGGAAATCGGCAGGTTCAGCGGATTGCCGTGCAACCAGCCCAGCCCTGGGAAACTGTGCAGCGACCAGCCCAGGCTGTTGGCGGCGATCGGCAGAATCAACGTGTAGAACCAGAGAAAAGTCCCGGCGGCGAGACCGGCGAATACCCCGCGGCGGTTGGCCTGTTTCCAGTACAGCGCGCCGAGCATCGCTGGCGCCAGTTGGGTCACGGCGGCAAATGCGATCTGCCCGATGGTGGCCAGGCTGGCGGTCGAACCGAGCAGGCGATAGGAAACATAGGCCAGCAGCAGAATCGCCACGATGCTCACCCGACGCACCGAGAGCATCCAGTAGCGGAACACCTCGAACGGCCGTTCGGCATTTTTCCGGCGCAGCAGCCATGGCAGCAACATGTCGTTGGAGACCATGGTCGACAGCGCCACGCTGGCAACGATTACCATGCCGGTGGCGGCCGATGCACCTCCGATAAACGCCAGCAGCGCCAGTGCCGGATGGGCCTGGGCCAGTGGCAGGCTGATCACGAAGGAGTCGGGCAGTACCGAGCTTGGCAGCATCATTTGCCCGGCCAGCGCGATCGGTACCACGAACAGTGCGGCCAATCCCAGATAAGCCGGGAATACCCATTTCGCCAGGCGCAAATCCTGCGGTTCGATGTTCTCCACCACGGTCACATGGAACTGTCGGGGCAGGCAGATGATCGCCATCATCGCCACGCCGGTCTGCACCACCATCGATGGCCAATTCACGGTTTCTTTCCAGTATTCCTCCAGGCGTGGTGCGAGCATGGCCTGATCGAACAGGTCGTTGAAGCCATCGTACAAACCATATGTGACGAAGGCGCCGACGGCGAGGAAGGCGAGCAGCTTGACCAGTGCTTCGAAGGCGATCGCCAGCACCATGCCACGGTGGTGCTCCGTGGCATCGAGGTTGCGGGTGCCGAAGACGATGGTGAACAGCGCCAGAACCAGCGACACAATCAGCGCTGTGTCCAGGGCTCGGGTGCCCATGGCATCCGGGCCTGCACCGATCAACAGGTTGACCCCCAGGACGATGCCTTTGAGCTGCAAGGCGATGTAGGGCAATACGCCCACCAGACAGATCAGCGCCACCACCACCGCCAGCGATTGCGACTTGCCATAGCGGGCGGCGATGAAGTCGGCAATCGAGGTGATGTTTTCCTGTTTGCTGATCATCACCATTTTTTGCAGGACCCACGGCGCGAACACCAGCAGCAGGATCGGCCCCAGATAAATCGGCAAAAACGACCAGAGTTGTTCGGCGGCCTGACCGACGGCACCAAAGAACGTCCAGCTGGTGCAGTAGACCGCCAGCGACAGGCTGTACACCCAGGCACGCATACGCGGCGGCAGCGGTGTGCTGCGCCGGTCACCGTAAAAGGCGATGGCGAACATGACGGCCATATAGGCCAGGGCGACGGCGGCAATCAGCCCGCTGGACAGCGACATGGTAACTCCAGGCATAAAGACACCCGGGACGCAAACCCGGTCTGACAGTTTCGCACGACCACTTCGGTTCGTCAGTGTCGACCAAGGTCGTGGCGCGGCGGGGTGTCGCAGGGTGGATACGTAGCGTGTTTACGCGGCAGCTACGGGGCCAGCGCGATATCGATCAACCGATGCAACTCTTCAACCTCAAGCGCCGCTGACGCGAACAGAATGCGGAACACTGTCGGTGCCACCACCATGTTGATCAGTCGGTCGACACCGGGCTTCGGCTCATTCGGATAGCGGTCCAGTATCGTTTGCAACTGGCTACTGAGAATGCTCACGCAATACCCCGGCGTGGCGCTCGATTGCACGTCGCGCATCATGTTGCGGCCGGGCTCCGAACTCATTTCGTCCAGATACTGCTCGGCCCAGGCGCGCAGGTCGCTACGCAGGCTGCCGGTGTTGGCCGGTTCACTGTCAGGGCGCATGCGTACCAGCGCGACGTCGGCCAAGAGTGCCGACAAGTCGCCCCAACGTCGGTAGATCGTCGACGGCGTAACGCCTGCACGGGCAGCGATTTGCGGCACGGTCACGCTTGAACGCTCCTGCTCTTGGAGGAGTTCGCGGACTGCCGAATGAATCGACTCCTGCACCCGAGCACTACGACCGCCCGGGCGTAAACCTTCTTTAATAGCCATGCGTCGAACCTTAACACAAAGAATTTGCTTTAAGCCGAAGTCGGTAGCACACTCCGCAAAAGCAAAAAATTAGCTTTTGCGGAGTGTGCTCATGTCCAGTTCAGTCTCAAACCGTTCCAGTCTGGTGTTCCTGGCGATCACCTTACTGAGTTTTCTCGCCGCTTCCAGTGCACCAACGCCGCTTTATCACCTGTACCAGGAGGTGCTGCAGTTCTCTCCGGCGACCCTGACGCTGATTTTCGGGGTGTATGCCTTGAGCTTGCTGGCGGCGCTGCTGACGGTCGGCTCGTTGTCGGACCATCTGGGACGCAAGCCGGTAATTTTCGCTGCGTTGCTGCTGGATATGCTGGCGATGTTGCTGTTTATCAATGCCGACAGTGTGGCTTGGCTGATCGCTGCGCGGGTGCTTCAGGGGTTTGCCACCGGCATGGCCACCAGCGTACTCGGTGCGGCGTTGCTCGATACTGACCGGCAGCAAGGTCCGCTGGTGAATAGCGTTGCGCCGCTTCTGGGCATGGCGTTTGGCGCATTGGGCAGTGGATTGCTGGCGGAGTACGCGCCGCAACCGTTGCAGTTGGCCTACTGGATTCTGTTCGGGTTTTTCACGCTGCAAGCGCTGTACGTCTGGCGTCTGCCGGAAAGTGTCACTCGGCTAGCCGGCGCCTGGGCGTCGCTACGCCCGACCCTACATGTGCCGCCACAGGCCCGACGGGCGCTGTGGCTGGCGCTGCCGGTGAATGTGGCGGTCTGGGCGGTGGGCGGCTTCTTCCTGTCACTGGCGCCATCGCTGGTTCGTACGGCGACCGGTTCGACCTCGAATCTGATCGGCGGCGGCTTGGTAGCTGTGTTGACGGTTAGTGGCGCGTTGATGATCTTCACGTTGCGCAATCGCCCGGCAGACAAAGTCCTGCGCGTGGGCGCGAGCTTGTTGGCGATTGGCATCGCGCTGATTCTGACCGCCGTACACAGCGCCAGCCTGCCGCTGTTTTTCTTCGCCACTCTGGTGGCCGGCAGTGGTTTTGGTGCCGGTTTTCTCGGTGCCTTGCGCAGCGTGGTACCGCTGGCCTTGCCCCATGAGCGCGCGGGGTTGATGTCGGCGTTCTACGTGCTGAGTTACCTGGCGTTCTGCCTGCCGTCGCTGTTGGCAGGCAACCTGACCCGGACCTTCGGCCTGGTCGCCACCACCGATGGCTATGGCGCGGTATTGATCGTGCTGTCGTTGGGGGCGTTGCTGGGGTTGATGCGTCAGCGGCCGGCCAGACTTTGCGAGGCCTAGCATGGTCAAGACGTCTTCGGGCTCATGCGTTAGTCTTGGCTCTGATCGTAACCGCTCTGTTCCTATTCGAAGGATTGAACCCTCATGAAGATCATCCGCAGCAAGTCCTTCACCGGTGATCGCGCCTGGGCGGCGCTGGATATCGCCAACATGAACGGCATCACCACCCGTTTGCACTGGACCGATCAGCCCTACAAATGGCACGTCAACAACGGCCAGGAAGTGTTCGTGGTGCTCGATGGTCAGGTGCAGATGCGTTATCGGGAGAACGGCGTCGAGCAGGCTGCGCTGTTGGAGGTTGGTGACATCTTCTATGCAGCGGTTGGCACTGAGCATGTTGCTCATCCACAAGGCGCGGCTCGGGTATTGGTGGTTGAAGCGGAAGGCAGCGTTTAACGTGTATATCTGTAAAACAGATAACAGTTAGAGAAATTACCCGTTATATAGATATTCGATTCAGTTCTACCATGAGCTCTACCTCACCCGAGGACAGGAGTTCACGATGCAATGCCCCAACAGCAACAAAACCGCTAACCGGCCTTTGAGCCATTTACAGCACCCTCGCGAAGCGATTCGGCAGTTCACCCCGAACTGGTTCGCCGCGACCATGGGCACTGGGGTCCTGGCCCTGGCGCTCGCCCAATTGCCGGTGTCTTTCCCTGGCCTGCATGCCTTCGCCGAAGGCCTGTGGATGTTCAATATTTTCCTGTTCCTGCTGTTCAGTGGGTTGTATGCCGCGCGCTGGGCGTTTTTCTTCGATGAAGCGCGACGGATTTTCGGCCACTCCACGGTTTCGATGTTTTTCGGCACCATTCCCATGGGCCTGGCGACCATCATCAATGGCTTCCTGCTGTTCGGTCTGCCGCGCTGGGGGGAGGGCGTTGTGCACCTGGCCGAGGTGTTGTGGTGGCTGGATGTCGCCATGTCGCTGGCCTGCGGCGTGTTGATCCCGTACATGATGTTCACCCGCCAGGAACACAGCATCGACCAGATGACCGCTGTCTGGCTGCTGCCGGTGGTGGCTGCGGAAGTCGCGGCGGCCAGCGGTGGTTTGCTTGCGCCGCATCTGGCAGACGCCCACTCGCAATTGGTGGTGCTGGTGACCAGTTACGTGCTGTGGGCGTTCTCGCTGCCGGTGGCGTTCAGCATCCTGACCATCCTGCTACTGCGTATGGCCCTGCACAAACTGCCGCACGAAAACATGGCCGCGTCGAGCTGGCTGGCGCTGGGGCCGATCGGCACCGGGGCGTTGGGCATGTTGTTGCTGGGCAGCGATGCACCGGCGATTTTCGCCGCCAACGGCTTGCCGGGAATCGGTGAAATTGCCGCCGGGCTGGGCCTGGTCGCCGGGATTACATTATGGGGCTTCGGCTTGTGGTGGATGTTGATAGCGGTACTGATCACCTTGCGTTACCTGCGTGGTGGGATTCCCTTCAACCTCGGCTGGTGGGGTTTTACCTTCCCGCTGGGCGTTTACTCGCTGGCCACGCTGAAGCTGGCAAGCACCTTGAACCTGACTTTTTTCAGCTTCTTTGGCAGTGTCTTGGTGGTTGCGTTGGCGATCATGTGGCTGATCGTTTCCAAGCGCACCGTTCAAGGCGCCTGGCGCGGTGAGTTGTTTGTTTCACCGTGCATTGCCGGATTAGCGAAATAATTCGCAAAGTTTAGGTAAGGTTGTGGCCTGGATCGCGGTACGACATTCCAATAAGAGCATCCAAGCCACACAGGGACATGGAAGATGAGCCACCCTTCGCAGTTCACCTTGCTTCGCAAGCGGCGGTTTCTGCCGTTTTTTGTTACGCAGTCCCTCGGGGCGTTCAACGACAACATCTTCAAGCAATCGTTGATCCTCGCGATTTTGTACAAGCTGACCATCGAGGGTGACCGTTCGATCTGGGTCAACCTGTGTGCGCTGCTGTTCATCCTGCCGTTCTTTCTGTTCTCGGCGCTGGCCGGGCAGTTCGGGGAAAAGTTCGCCAAGGACGCGCTGATTCGTCTGATCAAGCTCGGTGAAATCGCGATCATGGCGGTCGGCGCAGTCGGGTTCCTGTTCGATCACCTGTCGCTGATGCTGGTGGCGCTGTTCGCCATGGGCACCCACTCGGCGCTGTTCGGTCCGGTGAAGTACTCGATCCTGCCGCAGGCCTTGCATGAAGAAGAGCTGGTGGGCGGTAACGGTCTGGTGGAAATGGGCACCTTCCTGGCGATTCTGGCCGGGACCATCGGCGCCGGGATCATGATGTCGTCCAGTCATTACGCACCGATCGTCTCCACGGCGATCATCGGTGTCGCGGTGCTGGGCTATCTGGCCAGTCGCGGCATTCCGCGCGCTGCGGCGTCGACCCCTGAGCTACGGTTGAACTGGAATATCTTCAGCCAGTCCTGGGCGACTCTGCGTCTGGGGCTGGGGCAAACGCCTGCGGTGTCGCGTTCGATCGTCGGCAACTCGTGGTTCTGGTTTGTCGGGGCGATTTACCTGACGCAAATCCCGGCCTACGCCAAAGAGTGGATGCACGGTGACGAGACGGTGGTGACGCTGATCCTGACGGTGTTCTCGGTCGGTATCGCGCTGGGTTCGATGCTCTGCGAGAAACTCTCCGGACGCAAAGTCGAGATCGGTCTGGTGCCGTTTGGCTCCTTTGGGCTGACAGTGTTTGGCTTGCTGCTGTGGTGGAGCTCCGGGGGCATCCCCCAAAGCCTTCAAGGTCATGGCTGGATCGAAGTGCTTGGCTTCGGTCAGACGTGGTGGGTGCTGTTCGATATTCTCGGGCTGGGGATTTTCGGCGGTTTCTACATCGTGCCGCTGTACGCGTTGATTCAGTCGCGCACTGCCGAAAACGAGCGGGCGCGGGTGATCGCGGCCAACAACATCCTCAATGCACTGTTCATGGTGGTTTCGGCGATTGTCTCGATTGTGCTGCTGAGCATCGTCAAGCTGTCGATTCCCCAGCTGTTCCTGGTGGTATCGCTGCTGAACATCGGTGTAAACGTCTACATCTTCAGTATCGTTCCCGAATTCAGCATGCGCTTCATGATCTGGCTGCTCAGCCATTCCATGTACCGCGTGCAGCATCGCAACCTTGAGCTGATTCCCGATGAGGGCGCGGCGTTGCTGGTCTGCAACCACGTGTCGTTCGTCGATGCGTTGCTGATTGGTGGCGCAGTGCGTCGGCCGATTCGCTTTGTGATGTATTACAAGATCTATAACTTGCCAGTGCTGAACTTCATCTTCCGTACGGCGGGGACCATTCCGATTGCCGGGCGCCAGGAGGACAGTCAGATTTACGAAAAGGCCTTCAAGCGAATCGCCCAGTACCTGAAGGATGGTGAGCTGGTGTGCATCTTCCCGGAAGGCAAGCTGACCGTCGATGGTGAGATCAATGAGTTCAAGGGCGGGCTGACGCGGATACTGGAAGAGACACCGGTGCCAGTGATTCCTTTGGCCTTGCAAGGGTTGTGGGGCAGCTTTTTCAGCCGCGATCCGAACAAGGGCTTGTTCCACCGTCTCTGGTCACGGGTGACCCTGGTGGCCGGGCCGGCGGTGGCGGTTGAAGTCGCGCAGCCTGCGCAGTTGCAAGCGCTGGTCGGCGAATTGCGTGGCACCGTTAGATAGTGGGTGTTTTGGCTGGCCTTATCGCGGGCAAGCCTTGCTCCTACAGAGGTACGAGATATCTGTAGGAGCAAGGCTTGCCCGCGATGGCGATCTAGGCCTGGGCGCTGACTTTGAGCCCGACCAACCCGGCGATGATCAGCGCGACGCTGGCCAGGCGGAACAGCGCCATGGATTCACCAAACAGGATGATCCCGGCGATAACCGTGCCCACGGCGCCGACGCCAGTCCAGATGGCGTAGGCCGTGCCCAACGGCAGATCCTTCATGGCCAGGCCCAGCAGACCCAGGCTGATTACCATGGCGCCGACGGTCAGGACGGTGGGAAGAGGGCGGCTGAAGCCGTCGGTATATTTCAGGCCAACGGCCCAGCCGACTTCAAACAAACCTGCGAAAAACAGAATGATCCAAGGCATGAAGACCTCCATCGATTGACGGGGTCGTCCCCAGATTAGTAACTCGATCGAGCCGCGAGGTCGTCCTCGCGATGCGCACTATAGTGCCCACTAATAATCCGGGGATCAAGTTACCGGGTCACTCGGTTGCTTGTCGGGCGGCCAGTTCGCGGTCCTGTTTCTCGCTCATCCGACGGAAATACGTCGAGAGCAACGCCCCGGAAATGTTGTGCCAAACGCTGAACAGCGCGCTCGGTACCGCCGCCAGTGGCGAGAAGTGGGCACTGGCCAGCGCCGCGCCCAGACCGGAGTTCTGCATGCCGACTTCCAGGGCCAGGGATTTGCGTTGCGCCAGCGGCAGTTTGAACACGCGTCCGGTGAAGTAGCCCAGCAGGAAGCCAAAGCTGTTATGCAGCATCACCACGGCCATGATCAGCAGGCCGGACTCGGCAATCTTTGCCTGACTCGCCGCGACAACGGCGGCGACGATGATCACGATGCTCACCACTGAAACCAGCGGCAGCACCTCTACCGCGTGGCGCACCCGATCTTCCAGCAGGCGTTGGGCAACCACGCCGAGCACGATCGGTAGCAACACCACTTGCAGGATCGACCAGAACAGTTCCATGAACGATACCGGCAACCAGGCCGAGGCCAATAACCAGATCAGAGCGGGCGTCAGCACCGGAGCGAGCAGGGTGGTGACGGCGGCAATCGCTACCGACAGCGCCAGGTCACCGCGGGCCAGCCAGGTCATCACGTTCGACGAGGTGCCGCTTGGGCAGCAACCGACCAGAATCACCCCGACAGCGATTTCCGGTGGCAGGTGAAACGCCTGGCAGAGCAACCATGCCACGCCGGGCATGATCACGAAATGTGCGACCACGCCCAGTGCCACGCGCCACGGATGACGGGCCACTTCAGCGAAATCTTCAAGTTTGAGGGTCAGGCCCATGCCGAACATCACCAGCCCCAGCAACGGCACGATCGCACCTTTCAGGCCGATGAACCACGCCGGTTGCAGGAAGGCCACTACGGCGAAGATCAAGACCCAGTAAGCGAAAGTGTTGCCGACAAAGCGGCTCAGTGCTGCCAGTGCACGCATGACCTGTTCCTTCCTATATCGTCTGTAAAAAGATCGCAGCCTGCGGCAGCGCCTACAGATGAACGCACATTACTGTAGGAACTGCCGCAGGCTGCGATCTTTTCTTTATAGGCGCCGCCAATTCGGCCGGCGCCCATTAGCGCGATTAGATCCCTTGCGGAGTCTCTTCGCCGCCCAACGCCTCAACCAGCGCTGGGAGGAATTCGCCGAAAGTCATCATCATCAGCATGAAGCTGGCGTCGAGTTGGCCGAGGGCTTCATCACCACCGTCCTGTTCTGCCTGATCCTGCAGCAGATCTTCAAACTTCAGGCGCTTGACCACCATCTTGTCGTCGAGGACGAACGACAGTTTGTCTTGCCAGGCCAGGGACAGCTGAGTGACCACTTTACCGGTGCTCAGGTGCAACTGGATTTCTTCGCTGGTCAGGTCCTGACGCTTGCAACGGACGATGCCGCCGTCTTCGTGGGTATCGCGCAGTTCGCACTCATCCAGTACGAAGAAGCCGTCAGCGGCTTTCTGGGTGGTGACCCACTCAGTCATGGTCGCGGTCGGGGACATTTTTACAGTCAGCGGACGTACCGGCAGCGTGCCGATCACTTCGCGCAGCGTGGAAAGCAGGTCTTCGGCGCGTTTCGGGCTGGCGGAGTTGACCAGGATCAGCCCCTGTTTCGGTGCAATGGCAGCAAAGGTCGACGAGCGACGGATAAAGGCGCGCGGCAGGAACGCCTGGATGATTTCATCCTTGATCTGATCACGCTCCTTCTTATAGACCTTGCGCATTTGCTCGGCTTCGATCTCTTCGACCTTTTCCTTGACCGCGTCGCGCACGACGCTGCCTGGCAGAATGCGTTCTTCCTTGCGTGCGGCGATCAGCAGGAAGTCTCCGCTGACATGTACCAGGGGTGCATCTTCGCCTTTGCCAAACGGCGCGACGAAACCGTAGGTGGTCAACTCCTGGCTTGCACATGGACGCGCCAGTTTGGTGGCCAGTGCAGTTTCCAACGCCTCAGCATCAAAAGGCAGATCTTGGGTCAGGCGATAGATAAGCAGGTTTTTGAACCACATGGGGTGAGTCTCTCCTTTATACAAAGGGGGGCATTATTCTCCGCGCAGCGTCATAGGCCAACCCTCAGCTAAGCCTTTGGAAGGCCTGAAAAAATTATTTTAAAAAGTGCTTGCCAGAGGTTGGGCTGCTCCGTAGAATGCGCGCCACACCGAACGTGAAGGGTGATTAGCTCAGCTGGGAGAGCGTCTGCCTTACAAGCAGAATGTCGGCGGTTCGATCCCGTCATCACCCACCATTCGCATTCAGTGTTACGCGCAGCGGTAGTTCAGTCGGTTAGAATACCGGCCTGTCACGCCGGGGGTCGCGGGTTCGAGTCCCGTCCGCTGCGCCATATTCGGTAATCTGGAACGCTGAACGCCAGGTCACCACGGAAAGCCCGCTAACGCGGGCTTTTTGCTGTAAGAGTTCCATGCGATGTGTACTGTTTCATTGAAATTCAGCTTTTTTAATATTTTTCTTAATTAAATCAGCACGTTATGAATTTTTGTGGCACAATGCGCCCCGCAACGAAGGTAAAGGGTGATTAGCTCAGCTGGGAGAGCGTCTGCCTTACAAGCAGAATGTCGGCGGTTCGATCCCGTCATCACCCACCACTTACTTTCAACGCTACGCGCAGCGGTAGTTCAGTCGGTTAGAATACCGGCCTGTCACGCCGGGGGTCGCGGGTTCGAGTCCCGTCCGCTGCGCCATATTCGGTAACCTGGAACACTGAACGCCAGGTCACCACAGAAAGCCCGCTTAATGCGGGCTTTTTGCTGTCTGGGGTTTTATCAAGTCATGGTCCCCGATAAAAAAGCGACCCTTGGTCGCTTTTTTCGTTTATGGGTTACTACTGCTCGGCATTGCGCGCGTGCCGGTAATCACTGACCGCTTCGTACACCGCTTTACGTAGCCGATTGATACCGCCGATAGGGCGGTGAGCTTCCAGGCCAAACCAGGGGTTGAAGGACTGGTTATCGCATTGCAGGTTCAGTGCTGGCGTGTCGAAGTCCTGAGCGGGGATCCGGATCCGCGCCACGGTTTCGAACGGCGCATCGCTTTCACGCCATTCGATGCTGGTGTCCTCGATCGGCATATACCTGGTTGGGTCCTGGCGCTGGATCTGCAAGACAAAACACGCGGCTACCCGGTCCGTCGACAGCTGTTGATTCAGCGCACTGCGCAAAAAGTTTGGCAGCGCTTGATTTTGCGCAGGGAGGGTATAGTCGGGGCAGCTGCCAGGGTCTGGCGCAACGCGGAACTTGGCATTGGCCGTACCGAATTTATACGGCGAGACGGAAAAATAAGTGCTCTGGGTCGGACTGGCCGGAGCTGGCGCCAGGGTCGCCAAGGCAATGAACAGGTGACGAACCTGCCAGCTGCGCGGATCCCAACTCGGAAAGAACGCCATGACTTGCTTGCCATCAGCTTGGGCTGCGACGTTTTGACGGTACTCGGCGACATTGCTGACGAAGAAGTTCGGATGGTTGAACATCACGAAGTCCTGCTCACTACGGTTCTGCTGATCCTTGAGTAGCTGTGTTCCGGGTACATCAAGCAATTTGATCGCCATGCCGCGGGCATCGCGAACGCTATCGAATTGCGGATAGGCGTTACCGTTGGACAGTCGCAAGATGGCTTGCCAGGTCTTGCCGGCCTCGCTAAAGACACCTTGACGCAGTTCAGGCGTGAGGTCGGTCAGCACTTGAACCTCGGCCTTTACGCAGCCATGCGCCTTGGCGTGGGCATCGCGCAGGAAACGAGTGTTTTCGCGGTGCTGGTCGACGATGCGCACGGCAGTCTGGATGATGTCCCGCGTCATTGCCGCTTCACCCGCCGGAATCTGTTCTTTGGCAGAGACCGGGCCGCTGTGATGCCAGGCGAACCAGGCTGTCGCCACCGCCCAGCCCAGCAAACCTAGCCCCAAAAGGAGCAGCAGGGTCTTGCCGAGCAATACGCCGATGCGCAGCCAAAGTGTGATCAACATGCACGAATCCTTTTTGCTGCGGTGATGGTCATGGTAGTTGCGACTCCAAAGGCCCGCCGAGCACCTTCAGGTATTCCACCAGCGCCCAGCGCTCTTGGGGTTGCAGCAGTCGGCCGATGACCCCGTTGCCTCGTTCGCCGGGACGAAATTCGTGACCGCTGTTGTGGTTGCCGGTGATTCGCGTGTCGAACTCAAAACCGTTGCTGAAGGCTTCAGTGCGATAACCCAGGTGCTGTGGGTCGTATTCGAACGTGCCTCTATAGAAGGTGGCTGCACGCTCATCCTGCGGCGAGAGCAGTTGGTAGATGTTCGGTACTGAACCGTTATGCAGAAACGGCGGCGTCGCCCAGACGCCCGCCAGCGGTCGTGCCTTGTAGGCACGTAGTTCACGAACGCCAATCGGCAGGCCGTATCCATCCATGTCGGGGCGCTCTTGAGGTGTGACGTTGGCGTCACGGTAAGCGCGGTTCTCGACGAAGGCAGTCACGTAGGCCAGACCTTTGGCAACCGAGAGTTTGCTCAGGTCCAGTGGCCCGGTAGGTGTCGGGTGCAGTTTGACGTCCAGTTTCGCCAGTTCGGCCACGTCCCATTTGAGCGGGCTCAGGTCAAAACGGTGGTCGGCGATGTTGTTGGCGGCCCCCGGGTCGGTACCAATGACGTCCACCGGCAACATTTTCAATTTCTGCTCAGGCCGACCATTGGTCACTGTCACGTTCGGTACATGGCAACCGGCGCAGTTTTCTGTGAACAGCGTGCGGCCCTTGGCGGCCAGTGGTTTGTCGATGCTACCGAGCAATGCTTCGGGCCAGGCCGGAGGTTTGAGTCGCTTCAGGGTTTCTTCGATCAGTTGCAGGTCGCGTACTCGCACGCTGGAAGGGTAGCGATCATCGCCCTTGAGCGGCTGGCCGGCGGCATCGAAGAAGTTCAGCGTCGCGCCGACGCCCAGGGCTTCGCCGATGTTGCGCGCCATGGGTTGCTGGGCTGAGCCGTTCCATTGCACCCAGTCGAAGCTCCAGATATCCCACAACTGCGGATAGTCCACCGGGGCATTGGCCACTCGGTAGTTATTCGGCGAAATAGCGTCGCCGAAACTGGCGTTGGCAATACGGCCGAAAGCGTCGGTACGGCCGGGGCCTTCTTCGGTGGGATAAAGGCCGCGGTGGGTGTCATTCCAGGCTGCGCGCAAGAAGATATCCAGCGACGTTTTGAAGTCCTGGCGCAGTTGTGAGTGTTGGGCGTCATAGTCCTGACCCAGCACGTTGCGTGCGAAGCGTTCGAATTTCCAGGGGTTGTAGTAGGTCGAGGCGAGGCTTGCGACCAATGCCTGACCGAAACTGCCGCCGCGCAGAGTGGGGACACTGGAAGGCAATACGTGCTGTGCCGAGCCGCCGTCGATGCGTACCGCCTGGCCTTTAAAGCGCAGCTCGCCGGTGTGGCAGGCAGCGCAGGTAACATCCAGAAACTCTTCTTTACTGTCTGAATTCTGATGGCGGGCGAAACCGACGGGCAGGTTGCCGGGGTTGTTGGGTGTGGCTTTTTGGGCCGGATCTACCAAAAAACCAAAACGCGCCAGGTATTCGGGCGTGGCAAAGCGTTGCTCCGAGAATGGCAGTTCAAGTGCTGTGAACCAGTTGTAGCGCAGGCCTTTGACCTGTGTGCCCTGTGGAGTGAAGTAGTAGGTCTGGCGGTCGGCGGCGTCCCATTGCTCGAGGTAGTTCACCTGCTCGACTGGCGTATAGGCCGGTAGCTTAGGGTTGGCGACGTAATACAGGACCACCGCCAGAGCGACTGCCAGCAGGGCGATTATCAGCAACAGCACGCGGATCAAGAGGCGCAAGTTAAACATCCTTGTTGATTTATAGTCTTGTTATGCCTTAGCTCCAGGTGCGAGGCAAGTGGCCATTACGCCAGGCGCTGTAGGAACCGGCGTTTATTGCGCTGAGAAGAAGCTGACAGAAGCTTCATGACCAGCGCTCGCAAAATGCATTAAAAGACCTGAACTTATCGGAGCTTTCCTGCTCTCATGCCGGTAGCCATTGGTCGTGGCGGCCTGATAAGCTCGCGGCTTTATTCGATTGCCCTTTAGGCGCATGAACAAGGAAATAGCATGAAACAGCATCGGTTGGCGGCGGCGGTGGCCCTGGTTAGCCTGGTACTTGCGGGTTGTGACTCGCAGACCAGCGTCGAGCTGAAAACCCCGGCGCAAAAAGCTTCCTACGGTATTGGCCTGAACATGGGCAAGAGCCTGGCTCAGGAAGGCATGGATGACCTGGACTCCAAAGCGGTAGCCCAAGGCATCGAAGATGCCGTTGGCAAGAAAGAACAGAAACTGAAGGATGACGAACTGGTCGAAGCTTTCGCTGCGCTGCAAAAGCGCGCTGAAGAGCGTCTGGCCAAGATGAGCGAAGAGTCGGCAGCTGCCGGCAAGAAATTCCTCGAAGACAACGCGAAGAAGCCGGGTGTCGTTACCACGGCTTCGGGTCTGCAGTACGAAGTGGTCAAGAAAGCCGATGGCCCACAGCCTAAGCCGACTGACGTGGTGACTGTCCACTACACTGGCAAGCTGACCAACGGCACCGTATTCGACAGCTCCGTCGAGCGCGGCAGCCCGATTGATCTGCCGGTTAGCGGCGTGATCCCGGGTTGGGTTGAAGGTCTGCAACTGATGCACGTCGGCGAGAAGTACAAACTGTACATCCCTAGCGATCTGGCCTACGGTGCACAAAGCCCTAGCCCGGCAATCCCGGCCAACTCGGTGCTGGTATTCGACCTGGAACTGCTGGCGATCAAAGATCCGGCAAAACAAGACGCTGCCAAGTAATCAGCGTCTGATATAAAAACAACGCCCCGTTCATGCGGGGCGTTGTTGCATCTGGCGTTCGGTGGTCGACAATTCAAGCGAACGGACGCGGTGGAGTGGAGTCACAGCATTGAGGGTGCCGCAGCTAAACGCTGTAGGTTGCCAAGTCAATGAAATATTGGGTTTTTTTATGTGAGTAAAAAACGCCCGATCTGAGCTTAGCCCTTGTAGGACGTGGCCTTCAGGCGTGAAAAGCGGCTCTGTTCACAAGGTTATCCACAATTTGTGTGGATAACATTTCAGCGGGAGAGATGATGAAAGCACCTTGGAACTTCGCTCGATTTTTACCCTTGGCGGGAAGGTTGCTCAGTCGTGGGCGATTACCGGCCCTATTGTTTGCCGTAGCCAGAAAAGGGGCGAGCCAGGGTAACCGTTTGGGCAAGCTTAAAGATGACCTGAGATTGCTGCAGGCATTGTGCCTGGCGTACTGGCGCGGTGAGTATCGGGACATCAGTCGCAAATCGATGCTGATAGTGGTGGCGGGGCTGATGTACTTCCTCAGCCCGCTCGACGCGATCCCGGATTTTATCCCGGTATTTGGCATGCTCGATGACATCGCCGTGCTGGCCTGGGTCTTGAAAACCCTCGATGACGAACTGAACGCTTTCCGTGCCTGGCGCGACCGTCAGAGTCCAGAAAAGCTTGCAGTCGTGGAGCGCTTGCCTGATACGCCGGAGCAATTACAACTGCAAGGCCCGAAAAAAACCTGAGTTGAATCAGGTTCATCCACAGATTGATCGCCCCTCGCGACCTTATCGGCTGTTAGGATTACACTTCTAAGGAAAAGTGCTGACTCGCTAAGTGTTGTTGTCCTACGGGGTAGTCATGGATATTCAGATAATTGCACGTGATGGCGAACCCGAATATGCGGTTCTAACGTGGGCTCAGTATCAAGCGTTATTGAAAGCAGCAGGCGTCACTGAACAACCACCGCGTGAAGCGACAGTCCGTCACGCGGCCACAGCAGACCAGGTTCTTCCAGGTCTGGATCAACTACGCAGTTTGCGCGAAGGGAAGGGCATCGCCATTGAGGCGCTGGCCCGCACGGTAGGCATCAGCCCGTCTTACCTGGCCTTGATTGAAAGTGGCGAGCGTCAACCTGACGCAGCGATTCGCCGCAGCCTGGCCTGGGAATTGACGGTGCCGGGATGGAGGGATGAATCGTGAGCGTACGCATCAGTCGTCAGCATTGGGACGGTTTAATCGGCGAGCTGGATCAGGCCCGTCGCCAGCGTCATCTTTTGACTTATCGCGCTTTGCTTGAGCGTTTGCAGTTGCCAAGCCCGGCCATGCAAACCCTGACTGCCGCGCTTGAGCACCTGGCAGCTCTGGATGCACGGGCCGAGCAGCCGCTGCGCAGCTCACTGGTCATCAGCCAGGGCGCTAGCCGTCTGCCGCGCACCGGGTTCTTCGAATGCGTCGAGCGACTGGGGCGTTTCTCCGGGCCTTCCGATGGCGTGGCTGCCGCGTCCTGGCATGCGTCGGAAGTGGTACGGGTGTTTGAGTACGAATACCCCGAATCTGCGGAGGCCTGAATGCTCTGGCGACTCAAGGCCCGTGCCAGTTACTGGCTGGCACGCAGGCTGTTTCATTGGTCATGGTTTGTCCGCCAGCCACGCGGCTGGAGCTGGCTTGAAGGCCAGTTCGCGCGCATGGCGAACCTTGGTGATGTTGGTGCGCAAAGCTTCTATGGCCACATCCTGACGTTCCGTGGCCAAGGTCTCGGCGCCCGTGAAGAAGGCGTACGTTTGTTGCGCCTTGCCGCATTGGCGGGGGACGCTAAAGCAGCCTATCAGGTTGGCGTGATCAGCCTTGCCGGAACACCGAGCAAGGCCCCTGACGCTGCCGAGGCGGCGCGTTGGTGGCAGATGGCGGCCAAAGCCGGACATCCGCTGGCCGAGATCAAGCTCAAGGAACTGGCGTCACGTGATGCTTGACGGCCACTCTCGCACCGGCTGATCCGGTTTGCCTGCGATCGCGGGTGAGCCACTTTCCTACAGGTGTTTGTAAAGTATTCGCCGATCAAGCAGTGCCCGTTCTGCTTGATTGAGCCATCCCCTTCGCTTTAACGAAATACCCTACATCATCCTCCGTTTGTCCTGACTTCATTCCCCGCGCAATCCCCGCACAGTCTCGCGTCCCACAGTGACCGCGCGAAGATTGAGAATGCTCGATCCAAAAAAACTGCAGGCCTTGAACACTGCCATTGGCCATCTGGTCATTGCTGCGCTGAACCCGAAAAGCCCGGACATTCAAGCCGTCTTCAACGACTTTCGGCACTGCCTCAGTGACTACGATTCCTGGGCCGAAAGTTTCTGGACGGGCGCAGCGCTGGATGTCGAGCAGGTGTTCAGGGTTGGCAACGACGTCAGCCTCAGTGCACCGAAAAACTCGACCACTCCGATCAGCGCCACCGTTGCGTCCTGTCCGGCCGGCGGATCGTTGACCCTGGTGCACATGTTCGAGGCGGCGCGTTTTGTGCCGATCGGCAATACCCCGGTGATGCTCGAAGCATTGATCGATGGGCCGGGAGGGGATGAGGTGGTCGGCGAGCCGGTCCACGCAGTTATCGGCCTTGGCGGCATTCTCGAAGTCCCCGAATGCTGGCGTGGCCAGCGGCACCGAATCACCTTTTACCCCAACGTCACTCAAGACCACGTCAAGGCACTCTACGCCTCTTATCAAACCACCATTACCGAGCTTGAGGACTGGCTGCAAAGCGAGTGGACGAACGAGTTTCAACCGTTGTGGGCGAGCTTTTCGCAAAGCGGTTTTATCGAGCGCTACAACGCGTTGCAGCAGGCTGATCAACGGGGTGTTGAAAGCGCCTTGCTCGACCTCTGGGACGATGTTCAGCAGCTCTATCAACTGCTGGCCGACCTGCAAGCCAACAGTGAAAAGCTCCTTGAGTACCTGACCCAGGCCGAGCTCGAAACCCTGCTCAACGCTTCCACAGAAGCGATTGCCAATGGTTTGCTGGTGCTCAGCGATGAACCGTTGCTGTTCATCTATCTGACGGCCGTCACCAGTTGGTTGCGGATGCTACCGCCGCAGTACGAAGCCGAAGTAATGGCCGAAATACGTACAGGCGTGTTGGTTGGATTGCTCCTGGCTTGCGTGACCGGACCGATGGGCGTTGGGGCCGGTGTGGGCGCCAAAGTGCTGGGGAAGATCAAGTCGCCGCGTGCTCGACAGTGGTTGGCAGCCTTGAGCATCCGACTGGCGCAAGTGTCGAGCAATCAGCGTTTCAGCAGTCATGCCGATGCGCTCAAGCCGCTGATGGTGAGTGCCCGGAAGGCGTCGCTGGCGCCAACACCCCGAGGGCCGCTGAAGATTACCCCCGGTGAAGCGCCGATCCTTTACGTGAAAAACCCTGCGGCCATCGCCCGCGACAAGTCTGGGCCCAAGACCAGCCTGAGCAAGCAGGAGCATCACGACAACGCCCCGGATCAGGCGAAAAACCCCAACGGCGACAGCGCCGATTCGGCAGATAAAACCGCCACCCACAACTGCCCGGTGTCGATGGTCACTGGCGAAGAACTGCTGACCCTCACCGATGGCGAGCTCGATGGTGTGCTGCCGTTCGCCTTCACCCGGTTGTACCGCACCAGCGCAGTCGAAATCGATAGCGGATTGGGCTTTGGCTGGAGCCACTCGTTGGCGCATCGCCTGGAAATCGACGGCGACAACGTCATCTGGATCGACCACGAAAACCGCCGCACACGATTTCCGAGACCGAGCGTCGAGCGTCCGGCGATCCACAACAGTTTGTCCCGTGCAGCGATTTATCTGGGTGACGACGTCGATGAACTGATCCTCGCTCAGGCCGGTGAGGCGACACGGTTCTACCATTTTCGTGACGGTAACCTCACGGCCATCAGCGACCCTTACAACAACCGCCTGCGTATCACCCGCGATCGCCAGGCGCGGATCAAACGTCTGGACAACGGCGCCGGTCGCGCCTTGCTGTTGTGTTACGACCGGCGACATCTGATCGCCGTCGACTATCAAGTCTATCGCGCGGCTGCGAGTGCCGATGAAGCCTGGCAGACCGAGCAAACGCTGGTCGCCTATCGCTATGACGACTGCCATCGGCTGATCGAAGCCATCAACGCCGCAGGCGAAAGCGAGCGTTACGACTACGACAATCAGGCGGTGATTCTCCAGCGGCAACTGGCTGGCGGCGCGAGTTTTTTCTGGGAATGGGAGCGCGAAGGCAAAGCCGCCCGATGCGTGCGGCACTGGGCGAGTTTTGCGCAGATGGACGCCCGTTATGCCTGGGACGATAACGGCAGCGTCACGCTGCACAACGCCGATGGCAGCGAAGAGGTTTACGTCCACGACCAGCAGGCGCGGCTGGTGCGCAAGGTCGAGGCGGGCGGGGCCGAACACCTCAATGCTTACGACGATAACGGTCAGTTGGTGGCCGAGAAAGATCCTCTCGGCGGTGTCACCCAATACACTTATGACGACGCCGGGCGGTTGCTGGCGGTCATTCCGCCAGAAGACGAACCGACTTACTACGAGTATCACAACGGTTTCGTTCGGGTGATGCGTCGGGGCAAGGCGCGTTGTAAGTACCAGCGAAACATCCAGGGTGATATCACTGAGCAAATCGACCCTGATGGGCATGTCACCCATTACCAGTACGATGATCGAGGGCGACTGCTGTCGATCCGCTATCCGGATAACAGTTGTCACCTCCTTGTCTGGAACAGCCTCGGGCAACTGACCGAAGAGCAACTGCCGGACGGTGGCCGGCGGTATTTCGCTTACGACGCATTGGGCCGGCAAAGCCGTCGTCAGGATGCACAGGGTGCGGTCACCCAGTATCAATGGGACGTTCTCGGCCGGCTGATCCAGACCACTTTGCCTGGAGGTGTCACCCGCGCCTTCAGCTACAACGCCTACGGAAAACTCATCGCCGAACGCGATGAGTCGGGCCAGGTCACGCGCTACGAATACGCTGATGACCTGCATCTGGTCAGCCGTCGCATCAATGCCGACGGCAGCCAGTTGCACTATCGCTACGACAACGCGCGGTTGTTGCTCAGCGAAATCGAAAACGAGGTGGGCGAAAAGTATCAGTTGGCGTACGGCGCCAACGGACTGATCGAGCAAGAAACCGGTTTTGATGGTCGGCGCACCGCGTACCGCTATGACCTCAACGGCCATCTGCTGGAGAAAACCGAATTTGGCGATGACGGCTCAACGCTGATCACCGCTTACCAGCGCGATGCGGCGGGGCGCTTGCTGGTCAAGACCTTGCCCGATGGCCAGAAGGTCGACTATCGCTACGACAGCCTTGGTCGTCTGGTCAGCATCGATGACGGTCGCGACCACCCGTTGGAGTTCGAGTACGACCAGCAAGACCGACTGATCACTGAGCATCAGGGTTGGGGCACCTTGCGTTATCGCTACAACGCTTGCGGTCAACTCGATCACCTGCGCCTGCCGGACAACAGCACCCTCGACTACCACCATGCCAAGGGCGGCGCGCTCAGCGCTATCGACCTCAACGGCACGCGGCTGACCACGCACGTCTTTGACGCGGGACGCGAGCGGCAACGCCAGCAGGGCCAACTGCTCAGTCGGTATCACTACGATGAGCAGGGTCGATTGCACGCCCACGCGGTTTCTCATGCTGAGCAGCCATGCCATCGTCGCGATTACGCCTACAGCGCCAACGGCAACCTCGACTTCATTGCCGACAGTCGTCACGGCCAGCGCAACTATCACTACGATCCGCTGAACCGCCTGGTTCGCGTCCGCCACTCTCGCGATCCACAGCAGGAAAGCTTTGCCCATGACCCTGCCGGCAACCTGCAGATGCACGATCGCCCGGGCCTGGCGACGATCAAAGGCAACCGCCTGCTGCTGCAAGGCGACCGCCATTACGACTACGACGCCTTTGGCAACCTGATCTTTGAGCGCCGCGGCACCGGGCAGAAACTCGTCACCGAATACCGCTACGACTGCCAGCACCGGTTGATCGGCATCACGCTGCCGGATGGCAAAACTGCCAGCTACCGCTATGACGCCTTCGGTCGGCGCATCGCCAAAACCGTCGATGGCCACACCACCGAGTTCTTCTGGCAAGGCGACAACCTCGTCGCCGAACGCGGCAAAGAACACTACCGCAGCTACGTCTACGAACCCGGCAGCTTCCGCCCCCTGGCCATGCTCGACGGCTTCGGTCCGCGCAAGGCCTGCCCGTTCTACTACCAACTCGACCACCTCGGTACCCCGCAGGAACTGACGGATTACAGCGGCGAGATCGTCTGGTCGGCGACCTACAAGGCTTACGGAAAACTCGCCAGCCTGAGGCACTTCGGTGAAGAACAGCTCGAGCAGCCGTTGCGCTTTCAGGGGCAATATTTCGATGCTGAATCAGGCCTGCACTACAACCGGCATCGCTACTACAATCCGGACATTGGCCGCTACCTGACGCCGGATCCGAGCAAGCTGGCGGGTGGGTTAAACGGGTATCAGTACACCCCGAATCCGACGGGGTGGGTTGATCCGTTGGGGTTGAATGACTGCCCGGAGGCAGGTAAGTGCAAGAAGCCGGGGGAGGCGGAGAATCCGGCGGCGAAGGCGGGGGTTGATGAGGGAGAAGCTAAGGCTCCAGAACCGAAGTCGCGACCTCAGGATTTTGGAAGTGAGGAAAAACTTGAAGGGCATTACGAAAAACACGGTTCGGAGTTCGGCGCGACGAGCAAAGAGGAGTATTTGCTTATAACACGAGATGTTGTGAATCAAGGAACACGAGTTGAATACAAATATCAGGGTGAGATTCGAGCAGGTTACTTACTGCTAATGGGTAATAATCGCAGAGGTGATGCAAAATTCGCTTTTGTCGGAACCAACAAGAATCAAGAAATTACGACTTTGCATACAAAAAGCGGAAAAGATTTTTGGAGAACAATCAACGGTGACGCTCAAGATAAAGTGGTGAGGCCCTCGAATGAGTAATGTAGACCTTGCACTCGTAATCTCGATCGGCGGGATAGTCGAGGAGGAAGTTGTGCTGCTCGTTAACGGTACCGTTGTTAAGTGCTTTGCGAGCTATTGCCCTCGAAATATTGTGCTAGGGGGGAGTTACGAGGTTGAGCTGGATATGGTAATTCCCGACAGCGATTTTATCGCTTTAGCCCAAGAAACAGATGTTATGGTTGAAAGGGTTGATGATGGATTTTCGTGTGTCCTTTATGGATATTTAGATGGGGGGATTTTCAGGTCTTTTGTTGATTTTTCGGATCAGGATATTCACTACGAATACCCATCTTTCAATGAGCAGTTTGTAAGGATAAAAGTAGATCGAATTGATGTGGCTTTCTGAGGTGAGAAGGAATGGGGAGGCCAGAGCAAAATCTTAAAACTCAATTCCTACAAACTATGCAGTTGAGGCTCCACCTCCAAGCTATCAATCACATAAATACTCCCCCCCTGAACATTCTTCGCATGATGCTTGGCCTGTGAGGCCATTTCCGCGAGTTGGCTGGCGTCGAGTTGTCCACAGGCCTCTGGGTGTAGATGCACCACGCCAATCGACAGCGACAGCAGCGCAAATTCCTGGCGGACGCCCTGACGATTAGGCGCGATGAAGCAGCCGGCTTCCAGGTGTTCGCTGCGGTAGAAGCGTCGGCATTGGCTGTGGAAGTCCTCGAGCAGCTGGTTCAGGCGCTTGCGCCAGTCTTCTGGACCGAGGACCAGCAGGAAATCATCGCCGCCGATATGGCCGACGAAATCGCGGCTGGGGTCGACGCGGTCGTTCAGGCATTGCGCCAGGCACAGCAGGACTTCGTCGCCGCGGCCGTAGCCGTAGATATCGTTGAAAGGCTTGAAACTGTCGATGTCGACGTAGCAGATCACCGACTCGCGGCTCTGTTGTAGCAGCCGGCTCAGGCACTGCTGGATCGGCACGTTGCCCGGCAACAGGGTCAGCGGGTTGGCGTAGCGGGCCTGTTGGATTTTCAACTCGGTAATCAGTTTGAGCACATCGATCACCCGACCCAGGCCCAGATAGCCGGCGTTGAGGGTGATGATGAAATCCTCTTCGATGCGCTGTCGGGCGCGGCTGGTGATCAGCCGGCTGACCTGTTGCAGCGACTGGCTGAGCTCAACGGCGAGGAAGTCATCGCTCATTAGCCGGCTGATCGGCTTACGCGCGAACAGATCGGTGGCAAACGGCTTGAGCAGCGCATCGGACAGCGAATGACGGTGGACGATGCCACAGGGCTGACCGAGTTCGTCGAGCACTGCCAGCGAGTTCAGATTGGCCTGACGACGGAAGGCTTCCAGCACGTCAGCGGTAGGGGTATCGCGGTGTACAGCCGGATGTTCGTTGAGCAGGGCGCTGAGGTCGCTGCCTTCATCGTTGAGCGCCACGGCGCTGCTGTCGTGCTTGGGCATCATCGTCCGGGCGTCCCGTGGCGGGTGCTCCTGCGGACGGCACAACAGATAGCCCTGCACCAGGTCGACCCCCATCTCGGTCAACACCGCGAGTTCTTCCGGCAGTTCGATACCTTCGGCAATGACCTGTGCCCGCGAAGCTTTGGCGATCTGCAGGATCGAGCCGACGAATTCGCGCTTGAGCGCGTCCTGATGAATGCCATCGATAAAATGCCGGTCAATCTTCACATAGTCCGGACGCAGTTCCGACCAGAGCCGCAGGCTCGAATACCCGGCGCCCAGGTCATCCAGTGCAATCGAAAAACCCATGGCACGGTAGTGATGCAATGCATTTTGCAGCAACTGAAAGTCGTCGGTCGGGGTTTGCTCGGTCAGCTCGATCACCACCTGGCTTGGCGGAATGCCGAAGTCCTGGAGCATTTGCAAGGTTCTACCCGGTTGATGGCCGGCTTCGAGCAACGATTCGGGAGAGACATTGAGAAAGAGCTTGCCCGGTAACTGCTGTTCATTGAAGCGGCGGCAGGCGCTGTGTCGGCAGGCCATTTCCAGTTCGCTGAGACGGCCTACCTGGCGGGCCACGGCGAATAACGCGATGGGCGAATGCAGAGGGTTGTTGGAGGGCCCGCGACTGAGGGCTTCATAGCCGAGGATGCGTCGTTCGGACAGTGAAACGATCGGCTGGAACAGACTGTGCAAACCACTTTGAGCCAGTATTGAACTCAAGGCACTCAGCTGTTCGGTCGTGGTCATGGCGATCTCTGGCGATAAAAAAAGGACCGGGCCCGCTCTTTTTCAGAGAGCGGGCCCAGTCCTTTATTTCACGACAGAATGATGACTGTTTGATGACGATCCGGGGATCGTCAGCATTAAATTGCCATCACTTTTTGTTGCTGGCGACCGCGGTGTTCAACTTCAAGTAATCCAGCAGGATCCGCCCGGTTTCGCTCAGGTAGGCATCGTCTTCCGGTTTGGTCTTATCTGGTTCGGCCGCGATGGCGTCTTCGTCTTCTTTCTTCAGTTCCTTGAGCGGATCTTCGCCCTTGGCCTTGCGGCGGATGTTTTCCATCACCAGCTGCTTGGCTTCGATATCGGCGTGTTGCGCGCGACGTTCGGCTTCATTGAGGCTGACGGTTTTTTCCGCCATCAGCTTCTGGGCCAGTGCCAGCTTGTCGCGAATGAACACAAACTCCGCGTCCTTGGCCGAACGGGCATCATGCTCGGACTTGAGCTGTGCCAGGTACGGTTTGAACGGGTCGACTGCCGGCTTGATGGCCGGGCGAATGGTGTCCCACGGCATGGATTCCGGCAGGGCGCTCTCGCCGATTTCCTTGGTGTCGATGATCGACGGGAAGTCGACATCCGGCAGCACGCCCTGATGCTGGGTGCTCTGTCCGGAAACCCGGTAGAACTTGGCCAGTGTCAGTTTCAGCTCGCCATGGTTCAGCGGCTGGATGGTTTGCACGGTGCCTTTGCCGAAGGTCTGGCCGCCGATGATCAGCGCACGGTGGTAGTCCTGCATGGCGCCGGCAAAAATCTCCGAAGCCGAAGCAGACAGACGGTTGACCAGCAACGCCATCGGGCCTTTGTAGAAGGCGCCCGGGCTTTCGTCTTCCAGTACATCGACCCGGCCGTCGGCGTTACGTACCAGCACGGTCGGACCTTTGTCGATGAACAGACTGGTCAGCTCGGTGGCTTCTTGCAAGGAACCGCCGCCGTTGTTGCGCAAGTCGATGACCACACCGTCGACCTTGTCTTTTTGCAGTTCGGTCAGCAGCTTCTTGACGTCGCGGGTGGTGCTCTTGTAATCCGGATCACCGGCGCGGAACGCCTTGAAGTCCAGGTAGAAGGCCGGGATCTCGATGACGCCGAGCTTGTAGTCCTTGCCGTCCTGCTTGAGGTTGAGGACCGACTTCTTCACCGCCTGATCTTCAAGCTTCACCGCTTCGCGGGTGATCGAGACGATCTTGGTGGTCTGGTCGTTTGGCGCATTGCTGGCCGGGATCACTTCCAGGCGCACCACAGTGCCTTTCGGTCCACGGATCAGCTTGACCACTTCGTCCAGGCGCCAACCGACGACGTCGACCATTTCTTTGCTGCCTTGGGCAACGCCGATGATCTTGTCGGCCGGTGCAACCTGCTTGGTCTTGTCCGCCGGGCCTGCCGGCACCAGGCGCACTACTTTCACCTGGTCGTTATCGCTCTGCAACACGGCGCCGATGCCTTCCAGCGACAGGCTCATGTTGATGTCGAAGTTCTCCGCGTTATCCGGTGACAGATAGTTGGTGTGCGGGTCGTAGGACATGGCGAAGTTGTTGATGTACGCCTGGAAGATGTCTTCCGGACGGGTCTGGTCCAGGCGCGACAGCTGATTCTTGTAGCGCTTGGTCAGGGTTTCCTGAATCTGTTTGGGGTCTTTGCCGGCGATCTTCATCCGCAGCACTTCGTCCTTGACGCGTTTGCGCCACAGGTCGTCGAGCTCGGCAGTGGTCTTGAGCCACGGGGCGTCCTTGCGATCGACCAGCAAGGTTTCCCTGGTGGTGAAGTCCATCTTGTCGACGCCTTTGTTCAGCTCGACCAAGGCAAAGTCCAGACGCGCCTTGACGCGGTCCAGATAGCGCTTGTAAATCGTGAACCCGGCGTTCAGGTCACCGCTTTTGAGGAACTCGTCAAACTGGTTTTTCCATTTGTCGAATTCGGCGATGTCGCTGGCCATGAAATAACTGCGCGACGGATCCAGCAGCTTCAGGTAGCTGTCGTAGATGATCGCGGAACGTGCGTTATCGAGCGGCGGCTTGCTGTAATGGTGGCGCTTGAGCAACTCGACGACGTTAAGGCTGGCAATCACCTCGTCACGATCGGGCTGAAGGTTGTCCCAGCTATTGGCTGCGAACGTAGTGGGCGACAGCGACAAGCTGCCCAGGCCAATGAAAAGCGCAAGTGCGGTGCTGGGGAACAAATGCTTCATGCTGATTCGACGCGGGGGCAATTGATAACGCATATTAGGCCGTCTTTAAAGTCGCCGGTTCCACAAGGCTCTACGCAAACTGCTCGCGTATCGATCAGGCTGGGTTAAAACTGCCTGATCGCCACTCGGCGAATTTTCGTACGACCCTGGGCCGGTCGCATAATGCAAAAAACCCGGCGCTACAGCATCGGGCTCAGTCCAGACTCACTATGGAGGCACTGTGAAAGCATTGCAAGGCGTTGAAGGTCGAGTGGAGTGGGTTGAAGCGCCCAGTCCGACGTGTGACGTAGGACAAGTTCGCATTCGAGTGGCGGCAGCGGGTCTCAATCGAGCCGATTTGTTACAGAAGGCAGGGCTCTATCCGCCACCACCGGGCGCCAGTCAGGTGCTGGGCCTTGAATGTTCAGGTGTGATCAGCGAGGTCGGCGCAGGGTCGTCCTGGCAGGTCGGAGACCGTGTCTGCGCACTGCTGGCGGGCGGTGGGATGGCCGAAGAAGTGGTGGTCGATGGCCGTCACGTATTGCCCGCGCCCGAAGGCTTGTCGCTGGTCGAAGCGGCAGCGTTGCCCGAGGTCTACAGCACCGCCTGGCTGAATTTGTTCCAGTTGGCTGCGCTCAAACCGGGTGAGAAAGTTCTCCTGCACGCCGGGGCAAGTGGAGTTGGTTCAGCTGCCATTCAGCTATGCAAGGCGTTCGGCAACCCGTGCTGGGTCAGCGTCGGTTCGGCGGACCGGCTGGCCTACTGCGAGGCGCTGGGTGCGCAAGGCGGGGTGGTGCGCACTGATGGGCTGGATGGTTTGCGTGACTTGGGGCCGTTCGATGTGATCCTCGACCCGGTCGGCGCCAACTATGCCGCGCTGAACCTGAAGTTACTGGCGCTCGACGGTCGTTGGCTGTTGATCGGCTTGATGGGCGGCCGTGAAGCGCCGCTGGATCTGGCGCAGGTGCTGGCCAAACGGATTCAGCTGCTGGGTTCGACCTTGCGTAGCCGTGACGAGCAGTTCAAGGCCGATCTGTTGAGTGACCTGAGCCAGCATGTCTGGCCGCTGTTCGCCGAAGGGCGCCTGAGCCCGCAATTGGCCAGGACCTTCCCGATCAAGGACGCTGAAGCGGCGTTCGCCGAGCTTGCGACCAACCGGGTGTCGGGCAAGTTGGTGCTGGTGATCGACGAAAGCCTGATTTGACTACTGAGAGATCGTTCCCACGCAGTGGGAACGATCAAGGTCACTTCCAGATGTGGATCGGCCAACCGGCCTTTTCGGCATGTTCGAGCAGTACCGGATCCGGGTTGACCACATGCGGATGGTCGACTTTGATCAGCAACGGCAAATCGTTGCGTGAGTCGGAATAGAAACTTGCGCCTTCAAGGTTCTCCTCTTCGGCGTCCAGCCACTCCAGCAAGCGAGTGATCTTGCCTTCGCGATAGGTCAGGGTGCCAACCGTGTTGCCGCTGTAGACCCCGTGAGTCACTTCCAGCTCTATAGCGAGGATCTCGTCGATACCCAGGCGTTCGGCGATGGGTTTGACCAGATGTGTGCCCGAAGCGGAGATCACCAGAATCCGGTCGCCGGCCTTGCGGTGCTCGGCGATGGCTTTGCAGGCGTCGCTGAAAATGATCGGTTCGATGAAATCTTCGACCCATGGGGCCACAAGGTGCTCGATTTCTTCCGGGGTGCGTCCGGCCATCGGCTCCAGGCTGAAGGTCATGTAATCCTCCATGGCCAGGTGGCCCCTGCCATAGGCGTCCATCAATTCCTTGTCGCGACGCAGGAAGGATTCGCCGTCGACCCAGCCGAGGCGGGCCATCTGCTCGCTCCACAGCGAGGCGCAGTCGCCGTGGATCAGGGTTTCGTCCAGATCAAAAATTGCCAAAGCCATCAGTGCTGCTCTCTCTTTAACAGTGTGCACAGCGAAAACATCAGGCTACCTCACACAGGGCTGTCGGATCGATGGAAAGTGCCAGCCGTTGACCATCGGCATGCAGGTCAGCCGCCGAACGGTTCAGCACGTCCACCACCAGTTCAACGCCGCGAGCCTCGACCCGATAGCGGATCACGTTGCCCAGCAGGCTGTGGCTACGGATCAGCGCATCCGGCTCGCCATTACGGCTCAGTTCGATGGCTTCCGGGCGAATCGCGATGCGGCCATTGATCGGACGTTGCAGCAGCTTGCTGGCGCTGGCGGCATCGAGCAGGTTGTAGTTGCCGATGAAGCCAGCGGCAAACACATCGACCGGTGCGGTGTAGAGCGTTTCAGCATCGCCGCTCTGGACGATCTTGCCTTGGTTCATCAGGAAGATCCGGTCGGACATGGTCAGGGCTTCTTCCTGATCGTGCGTCACGAAAATCGTGGTCAGCCCCAGCTCGCGCTGAATCTGCCGGATCTGCTCACGCAGGTGCTTGCGGATTCGTGCATCGAGTGCCGACAGCGGCTCATCGAGCAGCAGCAGGCGTGGTCGGGTGACCAGCGAGCGGGCGAGGGCCACGCGCTGGCATTGGCCGCCCGACAGTTGATGCGGATAGCGGCTGGCAAAATCGGTCAGTTCCACCAATTGCAGCACTTGGAGCACCCGCTTGCGGCTGTCGTCGGCGTTGACCTTCTGCATGCGCAAACCGAAGGCGACGTTCTGCTCCACGGTCATGTTGGGGAACAGCGCGTAGCTCTGGAACACCATGCCGATTCCGCGTTTCTGCGGGCTCAGCGGCACCAGGTCATGGCCGTCGAGCAGGATCTTGCCACCATCCACCGCGGTCAGCCCGGCGATGCAGCGCAGCAGGGTCGATTTGCCGCAACCGGACGGGCCGAGCAGGGTGACGAACTCGCCTTTCTGGATTTCGCAGTTGATGTCGCTGAACACCGGAGTGCCGGCGGAGCCCGTTTGCGAGTAGCTTTTTTGCAGGTGTTGGACGCTGACATAGCTCATTGGCTTTTGTCCTTGTTCAAGATATTGGCAGCCCAGGTCAGAACCAGCACAAAGAAAAAGTAGGAAATCACCAGCGCGCTGGTGAAGTGACCGCTGCTGTTACGCATGTTATTGAGGTAGACCTGCAGGGTTTCGTAGCGCGTGCCGACGAGGATGTTGGCGAACACGAACTCACCGAAAAGGAATGAGAATGACAGCAGCAACGCGACCATCAAGCCCTTGCGCAGATTCGGCAATACCACCAGGAACGCCGCTTGCCAGGTGCTGGCACCGAGCAGCTGGGCGGAGTCCATCAGGTCGCGCAGGTTGATCGCCTGCAGGTTGTTGGTGATCGCCCGGTACATGAACGGCAGCGCCACGGTGAAGTAGCAACCGACCAGAATCCACGGTGTGCCGACCATCGCGAACGGGCCCGAACCGTAGAGCTGCAACAGCCCCACCGAAGACACCACGGGCGGCACCGCGAACGGCAGGAGGATCAGGATGTTCATCAGCGCATCGAGTTTCGGGAAGTGGTAATGCACCACGAACAGCAGCGGCAGGATCAGCACCACCGACAGAATCAGCGCGCCCACGCAGACCAGCAGTGACTGGCCAAAGGCGTTGAGAAAACGCGGGTCGCTCCACAGTTGGATATACCATTTGAAGGTAAAGCCGCTGGGCAGAACGGTGGCCGACCAACTGCTGGCGATCGAGTAGATCAGGGTCCCGGCCAGCGGCAGCAACAGAATGGCGAACAGCAGATAAACCACGACCCGGTGATAGACACCGACGGGGCCCAGTTCAGCGCGAGACATGGTAGCTCCTCTTCAACAGCAACTGATGGACCACGGTCACCAGGGTCATCAACGTCACCAGCACAACGGCCAGGGCACTGGCCATGTTCGGGTCCAGGGAAATATCGCCCGAAACCATCGCCGCGATGCGGATCGGCAGCACGTTGAAGTTGCCGGTGGTCAGGGCGTAGACGGTGGCGTAGGCGCCGAGGGCGTTGGCCAACAGGATCACGAAGGTGCCGAGCAAGGCCGGGGTCAGTACTGGCAAGCCGATGTGCCGCCAGAACTGCCAGCCGCTGGCACCGAGCAGGGATGCCGATTCGCGCCAGTCTTCACGCAGGGCGTCGAATGCCGGGTACAGCAGCAACACGCCGAGGGGAATCTGGAAGTAGGTGTAGAGGATGATCAACCCGGTTTTCGAGTACAGGTTGAAGTCTTGAATAATCCCGGCCTGTTTGAGCATGATGGTGAAACTGCCGTTGAACCCCAGCAGAATGATGAACGCAAAGGCCAGCGGGACGCCGGCGAAGTTGCTGGTCATGTTGGCGAAGGCGTTGACGAAGTTGCGCAGCTTCGAATCGACCCGGCGCAGCGAGTAACTGCCGAGGATTGCGATGACGATGCCGAACACGCTGGACCAGAAGCTGATCTCGAGGCTGTACTGGATCGCCTGCATGTAGAACTTCGAGCTGAAGATCTTGTTGAAGTTGGCCAGGCCCCAACCGAACTCTTCCGATTGCACGCTGTTGATCAGCACCCAGCACAGCGGGGCGATCTGGAACACGATAAAGAAAATGGCGAAGGGCACCAGGCACAACGCCGCCAGCCATTTGCCACGGGTGATTGAATTCACTTGAGCAGCTCCCGGCACACAGGCTTGTCGTGGGCAACACCCAGCAACTCGCAGACAGTGCCACACAGTTCGGTTTGTTTCGGGGCTGCATGGGGATTGAAGCTGAAGGCATCGCCGATAACGAACAGCGGTACTTCACGTTCTTCGGCCAGCAGGCCGTTGTGGGAGCGGTCGTTGTTCATGCCGTGGTCGGCGGTCACCAGCACCTGATAGCCAGCGTCGAGCCAGCCTTTTAGGTAGTCGGCGAGAATGATGTCGGCCGAGCGGGCACTGTTGCGGTATTGCGCAGTGTCGAGGCCGTGCTTGTGTCCGGCGTCGTCGATGTTCATGGGGTGAACCAGCAGAAAGTTCGGCGCATGACGCAGACGCAGGTTCTCGGCGTCGGCGAACAGGTGCGAATCGGGGTAGTGATCGGACCAGTAGAAATGCGCATGCTGGATTGGCAGTTCAATGTTGTCGGTGTGGCGGTCGCGGGCCGCCACAAATGGCGAACGGTTATACAGTTCGCTGACCCAGTGGTAGGCCGCAGCGGCGGTGCTGAGCCCGGCGGCGGTGGCGTAGTGGAACACGCTGCGCTGGTTGGACAGGCGTGACACGTTGTTGTGGACGATACCGCTGTCGATCGGTGTGACGCCGGTGAGGATGCATTCATAGAGCGGGCGCGACAGGGACGGCAGTTCGCATTCGAGTTTGTAGAGGGCTGCGCGTCCTGCGCCGACATAAGCCTGAAGATGTCCCATGGCGTGGCGGGCAACCTCGTAATTGAGGCCGTCGAGCACGACAAGGATGACGTTGTGCTTCATGGGGGAGGAAACTCCAAAATCAGGTGGTAGCGTCAAAACCTGTAGGAGCAAGGCTTGCCCGCGATGGTATCGCCGCGCTCGTTAGACAGATCGCGGTGCCTGCATCGCGAGCAAGCTTTGCTCCTACGGATGCAGCATTACTGCATATTGATGATGACTTCTTCCTGCCACTTCTGCGGCAGGGCCTTGGAGGTTTTTTCCCAGGCATCGGCGTCGGTGATCGGCTTGGGCTTGGCGGCTTCGTACTGCGCGGCCGGGATCAGGTTTTTCGCGACATCAGCAGGCAGTTTCAGGCCCGTTTCAGCACGAATCGGACGGGCGTTACCGCGCGCCAGATTGATTTGGCCGGCATCGCTGAAGATGTACTCGCGGGCCAGTTTTGCGGCGTTCGGGTGCTTGGCGTATTTGTTGATGATGGTGGTGTAACCGGACTTCACCGAACCATCGGACGGGATCAGCACGACGTAGTCATCCGGGTTGACCATCTTGGCTTTATAGCTCAGGCCATTGAAGTCCCAGACCACACCGACTTCGACTTCACCCTTTTCCATGGTGGAAATGGTCGGGTTGGCCAGCGACAGGCGACCTTGCTTGGCGATCTCGGCGAACATCAGCAGTGCTGGTTGAATATTCTTCTCATCACCACCGTTGGCGATGGCGGCGGCCAATACACCGTTGGCGGCTTGTGCAGCGGTGCTCACGTCACCGATGGAGACCTTGTATTTACCGGTCTTCAGGTCAGCCCACTTTGTTGGGGCTTCGGAGCCGTGGAGCAGCTTCTTGTTGACGATAAACGCGATGGTGCCGGTGTAGGCCAGTGCCCAGTTACCGTCCTTGTCCTTGGCCCAGTCCGGAACTTGCGCCCAGGTGCTTGGCTTGTACGGTTGAACCACGCCTTGCTTGACTGCGATCGGGCCGAAGGCGGCGCCGACGTCGCCGATGTCAGCACTGGCGTTGTCTTTTTCGGCGGCGAACTTGGCGACTTCCTGGGCCGAGCTCATGTCGGTGTCGATGTGCTTGAGGCCGTAGTTCTTGGCCAGGTCTTCCCAGGTACCTTTCCAGTTGGCCCAGTCATCGGGCATGCCGACGCTGTTGACGGCGCCTTCCGCTTTCGCAGCGGCTTCCAAGGCTTTTAAATCGGTATCAGCCGCCATGGCTGCGGTGCACATGGCAATGGTCGAGCCTAACAGTGATGCCAGGAAAAGCTGTTTCATCCGAAGCTCCTTTGGGCGTATTCAACGCTGCGTTTGCGGTTTGTTGGTCTAGGTCAGCAATACCTGAGCCAATTTAGGTGAGCTGGATGACACTTTGATGTCGGTATCAGGCGCGCTCGCATTCTTTTCGCTCGGTAGTGAGGGCTGCGAAGTAAGCGTAGACCATGGCCGGAAGGCCGGTTTGCAAGGACTTGGCCGCTTATTTGCACAGGTCTGGATCAGCCGTTCGGCGGCTTTGTCATCGATCAGTCATATGTATTGCCTAGGCTTGCAATACGTTTCAGGACGCGCTTTTTGGCGCAGTCCTGCTCTGAAACAGTGCTGGTCTAGTCCAGATAGGTAACGTTGATGCGTGAAGAGGCAACGAAAGCGGTGACAGCCATCGGTCAGGTGCTCCAGGAGCAGATCGACCACGGTCTGCTGGCGCCCGCGAGCAAGCTGCCGGCCGAGCGCAAGCTCAGTGAGTTGTTCGGGACCACGCGGATCACTGTGCGTGAGGCGTTGTTGCAGTTGGAGGCGCAGGGGCAGATTTATCGCGAGGAGCGGCGCGGCTGGTTCGTTTCGCCACCGCGTCTGGCGTACAACCTGATGCAACGCAGCCACTTTCACGCGATGGTCAGTGCGCAGGGGCGGGTACCGTCGACCGAGGTGATTTCGGCGCGGTTGCAGCCGGCGTCAGCGGCGGTGTGTGCCTGGTTGCAGCTGCCGGCGTTGTCGAGTGTGATTCAGATCTGCCGTTCGCGGCGTATCGATGGGCGGTTGGTTTTGTATGTTGAGCACTATCTGAATCCGCAGTTTTTTCCGGGGATTCTGGCGTTTGATCTCAATCAGTCGATTACCGAGTTGTATGCGCGGCATTATGATTTGCACTATGGGCGGGTGCGCTTCGAGATTGTGCCGACGGCGTTGTCGGTGGATGCGGCGGCTGCGCTTCGGGTGTCCGTGGGCAGTCCGGGGTTGCGGATTGCGCGGGTCAATTATGATCAGCATGGGCGGTTGATCGATTGTGATCTGGAGTTTTGGCGGCATGATGCGATTCATGTCGGGGTGGATGTGGTCTGAAACTGCTCCCGTTCCTGCTCCTGCTCTTGTAGGAGCCGAGCTTGCTCGCGATGACGGCCTGACAGCCGACCAATCTCCCGCAGATGTACATAGATCTACTGTGGGAGCTGGGCTTGCCCGCGATGGCGGCCTGACAGCCGACCGATCTCTTGCAGATGTACATAGATCTACTGTGGGAGCTGGGCTTGCCCGCGATGACGGCCTGACAGCCGACCGATCTCTTGCAGATGTACATAGATCTACTGTGGGAGCTGAGCTTGCTCGCGATGACGGCCTGACAGCAGACCAACCTCTTGCAGGTGTACATATCCATTCCTGCGGTAACGGCCGCTTGCGGTTTCGCCCTGACGGCGACTCCCTTTGGCAGACGCCCCAAAGGAAGCAAAGGTCTTCGCCCCAAGCGTACGGCACCTCGCCTAGGCTCGGCGTTCCCTCACTCCGGTGTCCATCAGGGGGCATCGCCTACGGTCTGCTGCGCGACGACCTCCTCTCGATGTGTCCGGCTGCGCCGTACGGCACTGCGCGCCAACCCCCTGATGAACACCTCCACTCGGCCTCCCGAAGGGGCGGTAGATCAAAAGCAAAGCACGGCGGCCTGCCGGCCGGCCTGAGTGGTAAGAGCGCGAACGGCTTTAGATCGTTGCCACGTGCAGCAAAGGAATGCAGCCCTGGAGGCTGCGCGTCTGCTTTTTGCGTTATTCCTTCTCCAGCCCGCCGGCCGCGGTTACTACTTGAATGCTCATGCGCGGTGTCGCCAAATCCAGTCCTGCTTCATCCAGATGGCGTTTGAGTGACAGGTTGAACGCTCTTGAGACTTCCCACTGTTTGATCGGTGCGGTCTTGAACCGTGCGCGCAGAATTGCGCTGCCGGACTCGAAACTCTCGACGCCCTGGATTTCCAGCGGCGACCAGATGTTGCGGCGTTGTATCGGGTCGGTGCGCATTTTTTGGCCGACGTCGCGCATCAATTTGATCGCGTCATCGATTTCCATGTTGTACGGCACTGCCACGCGGAAGATCGCGTAGCCGAATTCCCGTGAGTAGTTCTTGATGCTTTTGATTTCACTGAACGGGATGGTGTGCACGATGCCGTCGATGTCGCGCAGGCGCACGGTGCGGATGGTCAGGCCTTCGACGGTGCCCAGGTGGCCGCCGACGTCCACGTAGTCGTCGATGGCCAGCGAGTCTTCGATGATGATGAACAGCCCGGTGATCAGGTCGGCAACCAGCGACTGCGCGCCAAAACCGATGGCCAGGCCGATCACGCCGGCACCTGCCAGCAGCGGTGTGACGTTCATGCCCATGTTGGCCAGTGCGACGATCATCCCGATGATGAAGATCGCCACGAACAGCACGTTGCGAATCAGCGGCATCATCGTTTGCGCCCGCGCATTGGCCTGGCCTTTGCGCGAGCGGGTGAGGGCGTGGTGCACGGCGGTGTCGCTGAGGATCCAGATCAGCCACGCGAAAATCAGCGTACCACCCAGGCTGAACAGTTTGACGCTGACTTCATGGCCCTCACCTTCGGTGAAGCGGATCAGCGACATGCCCCAGACCCGCAAGCCGAGTTCGATGAACACCAGCCACACCGCCAGATGCGCGAGGGTATAGAAGAAGTTCTTCAGGCGCTCCGAATACAGCGCATGACGCTTTGCCCCGCGTTGTGGCTTGAGCGCGTGGCGGCGGACCAGGCCGTTGATGACCATGCACAACACCAGCAGCACGGTGCAGATCAGTGATTGGCGCAGCGCGGTGCTGGTGTCGCCGGCGGAGACGAAGGTGGCGAACAGCGAGATTCCCACCAGCACCAGTGCAGGCAAGAACCAGAAGGTCCCAAGAATCTCGATCGTGTCGCTCAGTGCACGGCGGGTCAGTCGCCGCGACAGCGGCTGGTTGCGGATCAGGTGGGCGATGGGCCGACGGAAACGCAGGATGAACAGGCCGGTGAATATCGCTGCCAGCACATTGGCGATGGTCGCGGTGATGTGCGCCAGGTGAATGCCGAGGCTGGTGACCAGCCGTGGGTCGTTCAAGGCTTCGCCGAAGGCTGCAAAACTGCCAATCAGCCACAGGGGGCGAAAGGCCTGGTGCCGCAGTATGTACAGGGCGCGATGGCGGTGCGGGCCGTCGAGCACGGAGAACGCGATCACGCAGATCGCCGAGAAGCAGGTACCGACCACCAGTGCATAAGCCAGCACCATGGCCAGGTATTTACCCAGCGATGAGGGCAAGGCGTAGCTCATGTAGACAGTAATCAGCAGCGCGATCAGCCAGGGGCCGAGTTTACGCAGGGCAAAGCGCAGCATGTCCCAGGTCTTGGGGTGTTGCGGCAGTTCTTCGGTCAGGCCGAAGCGCGTTCGAACGCGATGACCGAGCCAGATCAGCGCAGCGGCGAGCAGGCTCCAGAGCATCAGGATCAGGGCGAAGGCAAAGAGCATCGGCAGCCATTCACTGGCTGGCAGCATCAGTGCGCTCAGTTCGTCCTTGGCCAGTTCGAACTCATCGGACCAGCGAGTGAGCGGGCTGTCGGCGCCGGAAAACTGTTTTTCGAGGTTGGCCAGGGTGCCGCCGATCAAACCGAGTACGCCATCTTCGGTCGGTGTCTGGGCTTTTTTGCTGACGTCGCGCAGTTTCTTCAGGTCGGCCAGCAACCTGGCTCGTTGCTGATCGTTTTCCAGTGATTTGATCACTTCGTCCAGCGATTGCCCCAGCGGTGCGGTTGCTTCGGGTTGGGCTTTTGGTGAACCGTTGAGCAGGCTCGGCAGGCCGACGGCCTGAGCAGGCGCCACGGGAAGCAGCATCAACAGGCAGATGAACAACGTAGACGGCAGGGCAAAAAGACGAGCGAACACTAGGCGGTCAACCTCAACGGGTACAGGTCGACCGAGTGTACGAGCGGGGCAAAACCAATGCGAGCGCAGTCAGTGCTTTTATTCGTTCAGCTTGGCGAGGATTTTGTAAATCACGGTGGCGAGGATCAGCAGCATGCCGATCCACATCGAGAGCACCCCGGCGTTCTTGTCACGAAAGTTGAAGCCAATGGCCAGCAGGATCATTCCCGAGAGAATCGGAATGAGCATGGAGTTGAACACAGACATCGAGATCATGACGACAGCCTTGTCGGGGAAGGTGATGTAAGTCTAGGTGGCTTTTGTGCGACGTGGGTTGATGCGTGTCAGAAATGGTTCAGCAGCATCGCGTAATGACAGTGGCGAGGGAGCAAGCTCCCTCGCCACAGGGATTGCGTTACGGCAACTCGCGACTGGCGTAGAAAGCGCTCAGCACTTTGACCAGGTGCGCCAGGTCATGGCTGCCGCACAGCTCACGGATCGAGTGCATGGCAAACGTCGGCAGGCCGATGTCCACGGTGCGTACGCCCAAATGGCTGGCGGTGATCGGGCCGATGGTCGAACCACAGCCCATGTCGCTGCGCACCACGAAGCTTTGCACCGGAACTTCTTCGGCCATGCACAGATGACGGAAGAACCCTGCGGTTTCGCTATTGGTGGCGTAGCGCTGGTTGCTGTTGACCTTGATTACCGGGCCGGCATTGAGTTTCGGGCCGTGATTGGCGTCGTGTTTGTCGGCGTAGTTGGGGTGTACGCCGTGGGCGTTGTCGGCCGAGACCAGCAGCGATTTCTGAATGGTGCGGACGAACTCGTCACCCTCAGGCAGCAGACGACGCAGGGTTTGTTCGAGCATCGGGCCGTCGGCACCGCATGCCGAGCAGGAGCCGACTTCTTCGTGGTCGTTGCACACCAGCACGCAGGTTTCATCGGTTTCAGCTGTCAGCAAGGCTTGCAGGCCGGCGTAGCACGACAGCAGGTTGTCCAGGCGCGCACCGGCAATGAAGTCGCCATGCAGGCCGATGACGGCAGCACTTTGGGTGTCGTAAAAGCTCAGCTCGTAATCGAGCACCACGTCGGCGTTCAGACCGTGTTCCCGGGCCAATTGATCGGTGAGTACGGCGCGGAAGTCCACGCGCTCGTCACCGGCAAATTGCGCGAGGATCGGCGGCAGTTCGGTCTGTGCGTTGATCGCCCAGCCCATGTTGGCTTCACGGTTGAGGTGAATGGCCAGGTTGGGAATGGTGGCGATCGGTGTCTTGAAGTCGATCAGTTGGCTTTCGACCTTGCCGTCGCGGCGAAAGGTCACGCGACCGGCCAGCGACAGGTCACGGTCAAACCAGGGGGCGAGCAATGCGCCGCCATAGACTTCGACGCCCAACTGCCAGAAACCCTGACGCTGCAATTCAGGTTGTGGCTTGACCCGCAGGCATGGGCTGTCGGTGTGAGCGCCGACCAGGCGGATGCCATCGTACAGTGGGGAATTGCGGCCCATCTTGATGGCAACGATCGAGGAGTCGTTGCGCGTGACGTAGTAGCGACCATTGGCTTCGGTGGCCCAGGGCTCGCGCTCGTCAAGGCGCTGATAACCCGCCGCTTCCAGACGCTGAACAAGGCTGGCGGTGGCATGGAATGGGGTAGGGGAGGCCTTGAGGAAGTCGATCAGGCCTTGGTTCAACTCTTCGCGCATAAGTAGCTCCAGACAGCAGTGCCGCGAGTTTAACGTATTGATCGAATAAAGTGCGTCAGGTGCGGAGCCTGTGGCGAGGGAGCTTGCTCCCGCTGGGCAGCGAGCTGCCCCAAAACCAGTTGCCGCGTTCCGTCAGGCGGAGCGCTTTTTGCCAGAGTTACGACTGCTTCGCCCGAGCGCGGACCGGCCGGCGGGAGCAAGCTTCCTCGCCACAAGGGTCGTAGTAACCGTTAAAACGGTGCCGGGCACTCGAAGCGCAAGCGTTCGCCACTTTGCGGGTGGGTGAAGCTGAGCATGCTGGCGTGCAGGCACAGGCGTGGCCAGGCAGCCAGGGCTTGCGGGTGAGCGTAAAGCCCGTCACCCAACAACGGATGGCCGATGGAGAGCATGTGCACGCGCAACTGATGCGAGCGGCCGGTAATCGGCGTCAGTTCCACCCGGCACCAGTCGCCGCAACGTTCCAGCACGCGCCAGAAGGTCAGCGCATGTTTGCCGAATTCATGGTCCACCACGTGGCGGGGTTTGGTCGGCGGGTCGTAGCGCAACGGCAAATCAATGCTGCCGCTGTCCAGTTCCGGTTGGCCCCAGCACAGTGCGGTGTAGGCTTTTTCGGTTTCGCGGTCGTGAAACTGTCGAGACAGTTCGCGATGGGTATCGGGGTCGCGGGCCAGCAGGATGATCCCGGAGGTTTCCCAGTCCAGTCGATGGACGATGCGCGCTTCCGGGTAGCCGTTTTCTTGCAGGCGGGTGATCAGGCAGTCCTTGTTGTCATCGGCGCGACCGGGCACGGAGAGCAGCAGGGTAGGCTTGTCCACCACCAGTACGGCGGCGTCCTGATGGATGATGCGGATATTCGACAGCGGCATTAAAACAGCCTCGTAACAAACGCCAACGGCGGCTCAGGTCCTCTCCGTTGCTGGAAAGGACCTGAGCCGCCGTGGCTCCAGCCGGATCGACTCAGCGATCAGGCAGGGTGATATTGAGTTCCAGAATCGAGCAGCTGCCCTGGTTTTCCAGTGCGACGTGCACGTCATCGGACCCGATATTGACGTACTTGCGGATCACCTCGACCAGTTCCTTCTGCAAGGCCGGCAGGTAATCTGGGGTACTGCGTTGGCCGCGTTCATGCGCCACGATGATCTGTAGACGCTCTTTCGCTACCGACGCGGTGCTTACTTTTTTGTTGGCACGAAAGAAGTCAAAAAGATTCATTATCTACCTCCAAACAGGCGCTCGAAGAATCCCTTCTTCTCAACGTCAAGGAACCGGTGTTGCACGGTTTTGCCCAGCAGACGATCGACGGCATCGCTGTACGCCTGACCGGCGTCGCTTTGGTCGTCGAGAATCACTGGCACGCCTTGGTTGGAAGCCTTGAGTACGGCTTGCGATTCCGGAATCACACCCAGCAGGGTGACCGCCAGAATCTCTTTGACGTCTTCGACGCCGAGCATTTCGCCGTTGCTTACGCGCTCTGGGTTGTAGCGGGTCAGCAACAGGTGTTCCTTGATCGGGTCTTCGCCGTTCTCGGCGCGACGCGACTTGCTGGCCAGCAGGCCAAGCATGCGGTCCGAGTCACGAACCGAGGAGACTTCCGGGTTGGTCACGACAATCGCTTCGTCAGCGAAATACATGGCCAGGTGGGCGCCTTTCTCGATACCCGCCGGAGAATCGCAGACCACGAACTCGAAGTCTTCTTTAAGTGCCATGAGCACTTTTTCCACGCCTTCTACGGTCAGCGCGTCTTTGTCGCGGGTCTGACTGGCGGCCAGCACGTAGAGGTTTTCCAGGCGCTTGTCTTTGATCAGGGCTTGCTGCAGGTTGGCTTCGCCGTTGACCACGTTGACGAAGTCGTACACCACGCGACGCTCGCAACCCATGATCAGGTCGAGGTTACGCAGGCCGACGTCGAAGTCGACGATAACTGTTTTGTGACCGCGCAGAGCGAGGCCGGTACCGATAGCGGCGCTGGTGGTGGTCTTACCCACACCACCCTTGCCGGATGTAACCACGAGAATCTTGGCCAAGGTGTTTCACCCCTAAGGAAAAAGGACTTTTAGCCCCTGAAAAACATCTCCTGAAAACTACTGCAGTCGGACAGCCTTGGCTGGAATCCGGTGTTGGGCGGGGTTTACCTCGGGTAAACGCTGCCTTGCGCCTTTTTCCTACTTCGTTTGAGCCGTTTTCGCTACGTTTTAGAGATGCTTGGAAAATGCGGCAGTATCCGTTAAAGCCGAATGATGTTCAACACGTCACCCGACAGGCTGACTTGTACACCGGCGCCCCACAGCGGATCGCGGCGCAGATCTTCGGAAACCTTGTAATGACCGGCGATAGAGAGTAGTTCAGCGCTCAATTGCTGACAGAAAATCCGTGCCTTGGAGTCACCCTTCACACCGGCCAGCGCACGACCGCGCATCGGTCCGTATACATGGATGTTGCCATCGGCGAGAAGTTCCGCCCCCGGGCTGACCGAGGAAACCACTACCAAATCGCCACCTTGGGCATAAATCTGCTGGCCGCCGCGTACTGGCGAAGTGATTATTCGGGTCGGTTTGATGGTCGGCTCCGGCGGTTTTTCCGGTTTTTTCCTGACTTCGCCTTCGTGCGGGTCAAGTGCTCGTTCGCGCGCGCCAGACGGCGGCAGCACCGGCAGGTCGACGGCAATGGCGGCGGCGATGTCTTCGATGCGACTGGCGCGGATGGCCAGCGTGCGCAAGCCATGGTGTCGGCAAACACGCATCAGCGCAGGCAGGTCGACCGCGCCTTCAGTGGCCGGGAGTTTGTCCAGGGCCAGCACCAGCGGCGCATTGCTGAAAAAATTAGGCGCCAGGGCGACCTTCGCAGCCAGTTGTCGGTCGAGGCTTTCGAGGTCATTGCGGGCCAGTTCCAGCACCGTAATGGCGAGCATGCTGCCCTTCAACTGGAACACGGGATCTTGGTCTAGCGGTTCGGTTTGGCTCATGGTCGGCATAAAACGGCTTGTCACTAAAAGTGCCGAGACTTATAACGAGAACGCCCGTAAGCCGCAAGCCGGGTCGAACCGATGTAGAATGCGCGGCCTTGTTGTCTGTCCGGAATCGTTAATGGATCGCCCGCAATTTCGAGCTGCATTTTTTCATCCGCGTTTTTGGCTGCTATGGTGCGGTCTAGGGCTGTTGTGGCTGATCGTACAGCTGCCGTATCCGCTGCTGCTGCGTATTGGTCGCCTGCTGGGTAGCGGGATGTATCGGGTTGCCACCGATCGTCGGCGCATCGCCAAACGTAACCTTGAACTGTGTTTCCCGGAAAAAACACCTGCCGAGCGCAAGCGTCTGCTCAAGGAAAACTTCGCCTCGACCGGCATTGCCTTCTTCGAGATGGCCATGAGCTGGTGGTGGTCCCGCGCGCGCCTGGCACGCCTGGCCCAGGTCGAAGGGCTGGAGCACCTCAAACAGGCTCAACGCGACGGCAAGGGTGTGATCCTGATGGCGTTGCACTTCACTACGCTGGAAATCGGCGCGGCGTTGCTCGGCCAGCAGCACACCATCGACGGCATGTACCGCGAACATAAAAACCCGCTGTTCGATTTCATTCAGCGGCGCGGTCGCGAGCGGCATAACCTCGACTCGCTGGCGGTCGAGCGCGATGACGTACGCGGCATGCTCAAGTTGCTGCGCGCTGGCCGGGCCATCTGGTACGCACCGGATCAGGACTACGGCGCCAAGCAAAGTATCTTCGTGCCGTTGTTCGGCATCATGGCGGCAACCGTTCCCGCCACCAGCAAGTTTGCCAAGCTGGGCAAGGCGCTGGTGGTGCCGTTCACCCAGGAACGCCTGGCCGACGGCAGTGGCTACCGCCTGGTGATCCATGCGCCGCTGAACGACTTTCCGGGTGAAAGCGACGAGGTCGATTGCATCCGGATCAACCAGTGGGTCGAAGGTTGCGTGCGCAATTGTCCTGAGCAATACCTCTGGACCCATCGACGCTTCAAGAGCCGTCCGCCCGGCGAGCCGAAATTGTATGCCAAGCGCGGTTGAATCCATTTCGTCAGACTAGATTGAAAGCCCCAAGCACCATGGAGTGTTGCGATGAGTTCAGGTGAGCCGGTTACAGGTTTGATTCTTTCCGGCGGCGGGGCTCGGGCGGCGTATCAGGTCGGGGTGCTGGCAGCGATAGCCGAGCTGCTGCCGGCAGGTTCCGCCAATCCGTTCCCGGTGATCGTCGGCACTTCGGCCGGGGCGATCAATGCGGTCAGCCTGGCCAGCGGGGCGACGGACTTTACCGCGGCCATCCAGCGGTTGACCGCGTTCTGGCAGGGCTTTCGCAGTGACCTGGTGTTACGTAGCGATTGGCCAGGAGTCATCAGCCAGGCGACTCGGTTTGTCAGTCACAGTCTGTTGGGGATTGGCGCAAAAGTGCCAGTGGCGCTGGTCAACAGCTCACCGTTGCGCAATTTGTTGAACGACAAGCTGCAGCTGTCCGGTATCAGTGAAGCCATTGCACAAAAACAATTGCACGCAGTCGCCGTTACCGCGTTCGGGTATGAGTCCGGGCAAGCCGTGACCTTCTATCAGGGTGGCCGGAGCATCGATGCCTGGCTGCGCCATCGGCGTATCGGCGTACCGACTCAATTGACGGTCGACCATTTGCTTGCCAGTTCGGCGATCCCGTTGTTGTTTGCACCCGTGAAGATCGGCAGCGAGTACTTCGGAGACGGCGCGGTGCGTCAGTCGGCGCCGATCAGCCCGGCCCTGCACCTGGGGGCGAGCAGGGTGCTGGTGGTGGGCGTCAGTGGCAACCCGCGCGGCGTTGACCCTGATAATCCGTTGCAGCGCACCTACACCGGTCAGCAACCCTCGTTGGCGCAGATTGGTGGGCACCTGCTCAACAGTACGTTCATTGACAGCCTGGAGAGCGACATCGAGCTGTTGCAACGCTTGAACGAGTTCAGTCACTTGTTACCGGCAAGTACCGCGGCCCGCAGCCTCGGCGTGGCACCGGTGGACGTGTTGGTGATTGCTCCGAGTCAGCCGATCGATGAAATCGCCGCACGGCATCGACAAGAGCTGCCAGCCGCGTTGCGACTGTTCTTGCGCGGGCCGGGTGCGACCAGGACCAGCGGTGCCGGGGTGCTGAGTTATCTGCTGTTCGAGGCGGGGTATTGCAGCGAGTTGATCGAGCTTGGCCGCCGCGATGCCTTGGCCAAGCGCGAAGAGTTGTGCCGATTCCTGGGGTTGGAAGAGCCTGCAATCCCGGCTTGAGATCGGCGGCGCGGCTATCGCGGGCAAGCCTTGCTCCTACAAATCTATGTCACACCCCAGATCCGTAGGAGCAAAGCTTGCTCGCGATGGCGTCCTTGCAGATGCAAAACTCAGGCAGTCAATCGATCATCGCGAAAATCACGCAACGCCTGTTCGATCTCCTCCCGGGTATTCATCACGAACGGTCCGTACTGCACGATCGGCTCGCCCAGTGGTTTACCGGCAATCAACAGCACTCGGGCTCCGGACTCGCTGCTCAGTTGCAACTCGCCTTCATCCGACAAACGGACCAGTTTGCTGACGCCGATACTCTGGGTTTGTCCCGGCAACTCCACACTGCCGTCATACACATAAAGCAGTGCCCGATGCCCATCCGGCAGTTTCGGTGTGATGCCAGTGCCAGCCGGCAGATGGAAATCAAAGTAATACGGTTCGGTGTCTGGCCGTTGCACCGCGCCCGTTTGCTTGACGGTGCCGTCGTCGAATAGACCGGCGATCACTACCACCTCGACGCCTTGCGCAGTTTTCAGCCGTGGAATGTCTGCCGGCTGAATGTCCCGATAGCTGGCCGGATCGAGCTTGTGCTTGCCTGGCAGGTTCAGCCACAGCTGGAAGCCGCGCATCACACCTTCTTCCTGCTCCGGCATCTCGCTGTGGATGATGCCCTTGGCGGCGGTCATCCATTGCACGCCACCGCCTTCCAGCAAACCGACGTTACCCAGATGGTCCTCATGACGCATGCGCCCTTCGAGCATGTAGGTCACGGTTTCGAAGCCACGGTGCGGGTGGGGTGGGAAGCCGGCAATGTAGTCGTCGGGATTTTCCGAGCCGAACTCGTCGAGCATCAGGAACGGGTCGAAGCGTTCGACGCCTGCGCCACCAAATACCCGGGTCAGCTTGACCCCGGCGCCGTCGGACGCAGGTTGGCCGGTATGCAGGCTAAGCACTTTGCGAAATTGAGTCATCGGTGCAACTCCTCGATCAGAGTGGAATGGCGCCATGCTATGCCAGACAGACTGATCAATGGTTGCGAATTTTGCGGAGGTTTAATCGGGTTGTTCGATGTGTTGGCGGCAAAGCAAAAGACCGCAGCCGGCGCCGGCCCCTACACTCGATGCGCTTATGTAGGAGCTGGCGAAGCCTGCGATCTTTCAACCCTGGATCAGAAGTGGTACTTCACCAGCAGGCTCGTGGCACTTTGATTGGTGGTGAAGTCCTTCGTGTCTTCGATGGCGTACTTGTTCTTCCAGTAGTCGTACTCGATACCGACGTACAGCTGCTTCTCGCCCCAGTGCAAGGCTTTGCCCAGGTCGTACTTGATCTGCGGGTTGAAGTGCAGGTTGGCGTGGTAGGTGCCTTGGCTGTTCTTGTCGTTGTCGACCACCCAGTCCATGAACCCGTCGATCAGCACGCTGGAGCTGCCCACCGGGATGGTGTAGGACCACACCGGAGTGATCTGCCAGATGTTGTTACCCGGGCGTTTGTCGTCGGTGTGGCGATTGTAGAAGTTCAGCTGGAAGTAATCGAAACCGGGAATGGCCAGGTCGAAACCCGGGCCGATCAGGTAGGAGTTGACGTCGCCTTCACCGGTTTCGTAGGTCATGGCCAGCAGGACGTCCTTGATCGGGCCGAATTCGAGTTTCTGGTCGAAGATCTTGCCGAACGACAGGCGCGGGCTGAACTCACCGTAGTACGTGTTATTGCCGAGGTAGGCGTCAGGTTTGCCGTTGTAGAAAATCTTGTCGATGAACAGGAAGTTGTCCCCGTATTTCCAGGCATCGGCGTGCTCGAAGGTCACGGTTTGCTGGATGCTCGGGTTGACTTTGAAGTCTTTGCCATAAAGATAAGTCAGGCTGTTGTTCTGCCACTGCAGCAGGTCGCCGGCCATTGCCTGGCCCCCCGCCAGCAAGGATCCAGCGAGCATCAGGCTAGTGCACGTACGGTTCATTCGGTTGCTCCCAAAGTAAGTGGTTCCACTTTTTTTTTTTGAATCGGCGCTCTGCTGTGGCGCCTGTTTTTCGTTGCCGTAAAACGTTATCCAGCCGGTCGGTTTCAGCGTTCCGGCAAGCGCTGAGCCAAGGCTTTTCAAAAGCAAAAGAACGCCCATTCGGCTGTTCGAAAACAGTCGATCAAGCGTCCATTCGGTTTTTATTGGAGTGTGCCGTGTGACCGTCCAGAGCCGGGATAAATTGGCTGTCTGGTCAGGAATTAAATCCGGGCTTTTTTTTAGAGCCGATTCAGGCGGCCGCGGAGAATACTGGCTCCCGCGCCATGGCTCAAGCGCCCCGCAATGGAGCGCCGCTATCAAGTCTGTCATCGTGTTGCTCCTCGATTGTTTTTATTGTTAAGGCGCAGGCAGCCGCTGACGGCGACCGGACGTATCGCCGGCCGGTCTGTCATGCGGGTATTTCGTGTCACGGGTGAAGCTGGATAACGATGGAAGGACGGGCGGACCGTCCGCTTATTCGTCAGTGCTGATGAGCGTGGCACTCGTTGTTGGCGGCTCGTTCTGCGCCGCCGAGTATGTTGAACAGCAGGTTCAACGAGAGGGCGCTGAGGGTCGCCATGGCAATGCCGCTGTGGGTGATCGGGCTCATCCACAATGGCAAGTGAGCGAAGAATTCCGGACGAACCACCGGGATCAGCCCCATGCCGGTACTCACCGCCACCAACAGTTGGTTGCGACGGTCGGCGATGTCGGCTTCCTGGAGAATCTTGATCCCGGTAGCCGCGACCATGCCGAACATCGCAATCGCCGCGCCGCCAAGTACCGCCGGTGGAATCGATGCCACCAGGAAGGCCGCTTTGGGCAGCAGGCTCAGCACCACCAGCAAACCACCGGCAACGATGGTCACTGAACGGCAGCGCACGCCGGTCATTTGCACCAGGCCGATATTCTGGGCAAACGAGGAATGGGTGAACGTGTTGAAGAACCCGGCGAAGAACGATGCACCCGCATCACACAGCAAGCCGCGGCGGAGCATCCGTGGGCAGACTTCCTGGCCGGTAATCTTTCCCAGGGCGAGGAACATTCCGGTGGACTCGACGAAGATGATCACCACCACCAGGCACATTGAAAGGATCGGTGCGAGATGGAATTGCGGCATGCCGAAATGCAGCGGGGTGACGATTTGCACCCACGGCGCCTGCGCCATGCCGCTGAGGTCGACCATGCCGATCAGGCCGCAGAGGATGTAGCCCAGGCCCATGCCGATCAGCACCGAAATGTTCACCCAGAAACCGCGCATGAAGCGGTGGATCAGCAAGATGGTGCCCAGTACCAGCGCGGCGATGGTCAGGTAGACGGGGGAGCCGAATTGCGCGGCAGCGTTGCCGCCACCCGCCCAGTTCACGGCCACGGGGAACAGCGACAAACCGATCGAGGTGATGACCGTGCCGGTCACCAGCGGCGGGAAGAACCGCACCACCTTGGACATGAATGGCGCGATGAGCATGCCGAAGAACCCGGCGGCGATGGTCGCGCCGAAGATCCCTTGCAGGCCGATGCCAGGCATGCCGGCCATTGCTACCATGCTGCCGACCGCCGCGAAACTGGCGCCCATCATCACCGGCATGCGAATGCCCATGGGGCCGATGCCCAGTGATTGCACGACGGTTGCGATGCCGGCGACCAGCAGGTCGGCGTTGATCAGGAAGGCGATTTCTTCACGACTCAGGCCTGCGGCCTGTCCGATGATCAGCGGCACCGCGATGGCGCCGCCGTACATCAGCAGAACGTGTTGCAGACCGACCAGAATCAGTTGCAACAGCGGCAGTCGTTGAATCGCGGGTGCGTCGGGGATGCGTGCTTCGGATGACACGGACATGCAACACCTCGGATCTTTTTTATTCTTGTGATTTTGTGCATCAGGTAAACCTGTGGCGAGGGAGCTTGCTCCCGCTGGGTCGCAAAGCGGCCCCGCTTTTCTCCAGGAAGAAAGGGGACTGCTGCGCAGTCCAGCGGGAGCAAGCTCCCTCGCCACAAAAGCCCGCTTGTCACAGGCTTTTGTATTGCTTAATTGGTCCGGGCTCCCTGATTGATCCAGGCGCCGATCAGGTCGCGTTCCTGCTGGGTCATCTGCGTGATGTTGCCCAACGGCATGATCTGGCTGGCGACAGCCTGGGCCTGGATCCGCGGGGCCAATTGCTGGATCTGTTGCGGGGTATCGAACATCACGCCAGCCGGTGCCGCGCTGAACAGCGGGCTGGTCGGTTTGGCCGAATGGCAGACCGCACAACGTTCCTGAATCACGCTGTGTACCTTGCTGAAGTCCGGACCGCTTGCCGTCGAAGCTTGCGCGGGTGCAGCAGCGGCGGCCGGAGCGGCAGGCGCTGCTTCAGCGGGTTTGGCACCACCGCCGAGTGCGGTTTCGGGCAGCGGCTGGTACTCGATCTTCGCCGGTGCCTTGGCCACTTCCGGGGTGTTCATCGGCGCAGGGCCGGTGACGTAGGCCAGGCAGATCATGCCCACTGCCGCGACGGGCAGGGTCCAGGCGAACTTGTGGCTTTCGTGGCGGGTGTTGAAATAGTGACGCACCAACACCGCGAGTACCGCGATCCCGGCCAGGATCAACCAGTTGTACTGGCTGCCGTAAGTGCTCGGGAAGTGGTTGCTGATCATGATGAACAGCACCGGCAAGGTGAAGTAGTTGTTGTGCCGTGAACGCAGCAAACCCTTGGCTGGCAGCGCCGGATCCGGCGTGCGGTTCTCGGCGATGGCCGCCACCAGTGCTCGTTGGGCCGGCATGATGATGCGGAACACGTTACCGACCATGATGGTGCCGATGATAGCGCCAACGTGCAGGTACGCACCGCGACCGCTGAACACTTTGCTGAAGCCGTAAGCGGCGCCAATGATCAGCGCGAACAGAATGAACCCGAGCAGGGCAGGGCGTTTACCCAGGGCCGAGTCGCACAGGAACGAGTAGATGAACCAGCCGATGAACAATGAGCCAAGACCGATGGCCACGCCTTCCGGTCCGCTCAGGCTGCTGCCCGGTGCCAGCAGGTACAGCGTCGGGTTGGAGTAGAACACCACGCACAGCAGCGCGATCCCCGACATCCAGGTGAAGTAGGCTTCCCATTTGAACCAGTGCAGGTTGTCCGGCATGGTCGGTGGGGCCAGTTTGTATTTCTCCAGGTGGTAGATCCCGCCACCGTGAATTGCCCAGAGATCGCCCGCCAGGCCGTTTTTCGGGTTGACCCGATTGAGATTGTTTTCCAGCCAGACAAAGTAGAACGACGCGCCGATCCAGGCCACGCCAGTGATCATGTGAACCCAGCGCACGCTCAGGTTCAGCCATTCCAACAGATGTGCTTCCACAGTCTTTACCTCTCGCCTGTCACTCTTGTTGTCGAGTGATCAGACCTTCTCTTATTGGTGGGGGGCGAGGATCAAACGCTCATCCTCTTTGAAAAAATGCTCATCGCAGTTATTGCCTGTGCCACTGCGATCAACCACCAGGAAGTCATCCCGCTTTTCGATCGTCAGCACCGGGTGGTGCCAAACGCCGCGATGGTAATTAATGCCCTGCCTGCCGTTGGTGACGAAGGCGCGGACCAAGCCTGATACAGGTTCATCGCCAAGTGGCGCGACCACGATCAGAAAGGGGTTGCCGAGCAGCGGAATGAAAGCCTGGCTGCCCAGCGGATGGCGCTCCAGCATGCAGACGGTCAGCGGCATGTCCTGCGCGTCGGCGCGGAAGATGCTGATGATCGCCTTGTCTTCTGGCGTGGCGGTTTCCACCGTCGCCAGTTTGTGAAAGCGCATGGTCGAACCGTTGTTGATCATGAAGTGATCGCTGCCATCGGTTTCGATCACGTCACCGAAAGGGGCGAAGGCTTCTTTGGTCAGCGGTTCAATCGTCAATGTGCGCATGCTGGTCTTCTTCTATGTGTTCATGATGTTTGTTGCTTTGCTTTTGTAGGAGCACGGCTTGCCGGCGATGGCGCCCTTACTGACGCCATCGCCAGCAAGCTGTGCTCCTACAGTCTCAGCATTACTTCGCGACCTTGCCCAATACACGCAAGCGGCTCACGCCACCGTCCGGGAACACGTTCAGGCGGATGTGGGTGATCGGCCCCAGGGCCTTGATCTGCTCGGCGAAGGTGTGTTCGGCGTGCATTTCCAGTTTCTGCGCTGGCAGCAATTCGCGCCAGAACAGCGACTGGGTTTCGATCTGGCTGTCGGTGCCACCCTTGACGAACGCGCCCTGGATCGAGCAGGTGTCCGGGTAGTTGCCCTTGAAGTGCAGGGTGTCGACGATGACTTTCTCGACTTCACCGGCATGGCCCAGCGCGACGATCACCCAGTCATTGCCCGGGGTACGGCGCCGAGCGGTTTCCCAGCCATCGCCCATATTGATGCCGCGACCCGGGTTGAGGATGTTGCTCATGCGCCCGAAGTGTTCATCGGAGCAGGCCAGGGCGCGACCGCCGTTCAGGGCTGCGGCCAGGTCAATTTGTTCGTTGTCGCCAACCGCCGACCAGTCGCGGTACGGAATGCCGTACACGCGCAGACGGGCGACACCGCCGTCCGGGTAAATGTTGAAACGCAGGTGGCTGAAGGCCTGGCCGTTGTTGATTTCGTGGTAGTGGTGGCTGTTGCCTTGCAGCTCGACGGCCGACAACACTTCAGTCCACTGGGTGTTTTCGTCCGGCTCGCCCGAGGCCAGGAAGCACGCTTCCAGGGAGGCCGATGGCGGGTAGTTGCCAGTGAAGAATGAAGTGTCGATGTCCACGCCCTTGATCGAGCCCGGAACGCCGAGACGGATCACCGCGCTGTCGTAGCCTTCGAAGCGCTTGCGGCGCGATTCCCAGCCATCCATCCACTTGCCGTTGTCATCGAACACACCTTCTTTCCACACCGCCGGGGTCGGCTGGAACAGGCGGTTGGCATCAGCGAACCAGTCATCGGTGACCGAGATGATTTTGGTGCCCAGGCGGGCGTCGGCCAGGTTGACGAACTTCTCGAAAGGTACGGCGTAAGCTTTCATTCTTCTTGTCTGCCTTTAATTAAAGTGGCTTGGGATGCTTGCAGGGCCCCGGGCGTTTTTCACGTTCACTCACGCTAGGGCCAAGTTCGCTAAAGAGTCAGTAATCGGAACAGGGCGATCTTGTTGATCTCCGCCAGCGCGCATTTGAATTCGGTGTCTGCCGAGTTGTGGATGCGCGTTTCGAACGCCGCGAGGATCTGATGCCGGTTGCTGCCTTTTACCGCCATGATGAAGGGAAACTTGAACTTGGCTTTGTAGGCGTCGTTCAACTCGGTGAAGCGCTGGAACTCTTCGCTCGTGCATTGGTGAATACCCGCGCCAGACTGTTCTTCAGTGCTGGCTGCGGTAAGCTGGCCCTGGACGGCGGCTTTACCGGCCAGGTCCGGGTGAGCGTTGATCAAGGCCAGCTGGCTGGCGTGATCGGCACAGAGCAGGATATCGCTCATGCGCTGGTGCAGGGTTTCAATCTCGTCGATTGCCGCGTCCTGGCCCAGGTCGAAGGCTTTTTCGGCGACCCATGGCGAATGTTCGTAGATGTCGGCGAAGGCGTTGACAAAGGCGTCTCGGCTCAGGGTCGATGGCTTCAGGGTTTGGAAAGCAGTCATTTCGAAGCCTCTGGGTACGGGTGGGTTTCGTGCCAGTGGCGGGCGATATCGACCCGGCGGCTGAACCAGACCTGCTCATGGCTTTTTGCGTATTCGATAAACCGCTTGAGTGCGGCCAGGCGGGCAGGGCGACCGATCAGGCGGCAGTGCAAACCGATGGAGAGCATTTTTGGCGATTCGGCACCTTCGGCGTAAAGCACGTCGAACGCGTCCTTGAGGTATTGGTAGAAATCGTCGCCCTTGTTGAAACCCTGAACCTGGGTGAAGCGCATGTCATTGGTGTCCAGGGTGTACGGAATCACCAGGTGCGGCTTGCCGGTCGGGTTGTTCGGTTCCCAGTACGGCAGGTCGTCGTCGTAGGTATCGCAGTCGTACAGGAAGCCGCCTTCTTCCATCACCAGCCGACGGGTGTTCGGCCCGGTGCGGCCGGTGTACCAGCCCAGTGGGCGCTCGCCGCTGATTTCGGTGAGGATGTGGATCGCTTCGAGCATGTGCTCGCGTTCTTGTGCTTCGTCCATGTACTGGTAGTCGATCCAGCGATAGCCATGGCTGCAAATCTCGTGGCCGGCTTGAACCATGGCGCGGATCACGTCCGGGTGGCGCTGGGCGGCCATGGCCACGGCGAAGATGGTCAGTGGAATGTCGAATTCCTTGAACAGCTTGAGGATCCGCCAGACGCCGGCACGGCTGCCATACTCGTACAGCGACTCCATGCTCATGTTGCGCTCGCCTTGCAACGGCTGCGCCGAGACCATTTCCGAGAGGAAGGCTTCCGACTCTTTATCGCCGTGCAGGATGTTGCGCTCGCCGCCTTCCTCGTAATTGAGCACGAAGGACAAGGCAATGCGGGCATTGCCCGGCCAGTGTGGGTGGGGAGGGTTACTGCCGTAACCGATCAGGTCGCGTGGGTAGTCAGCGCTCACTGCAGTCTTCCTTCTTATTCGGGGTTACTTATTCGCGATAAGGGTGGTGTGGCGGCCTGATGGTGGGGTGACAGGCTGGCGTCACAGCGATGGGCTGATTGTATACAACTTTATATTCACTTTGTAAGCCTGATTTTTTGCATTTTTCATCAGCTGTCATCTTTTCAGGGGGCTGCAAGAAACCTGCCTGAGTGGTCAGCTAATGGATGGAAGGTCCTCTGATCTTATGGTTCAGCGTCAGATTCGCCGAGAAACCATGGATGGCGAGTGCCGTGGTAAAAATGTCGTTTTTATTGTGTACAATTTTTTTAAAAAGTGTCTTAATCAGTCGCTCGCCGCCGCTTTTCGTGCTCCGAAAAGGTGCGGTCTCCTTTTTAACTGACTCCGGGAGGCGCGAGGCCTGACTGCTGCAAACGCAGGCGGGCGCGCAGAATCAATGGGACGTTTGACTACACACGTTTTGGACGCAGCACATGGTTGCCCGGGCAGCTCGATCAAGGTCGAGTTGTACCGCGTTGAGGGTTCGCAGCTGGAATTGGTCGCCAGTGCACTGACCAACAGCGACGGCCGTTGCGACGCGCCCTTGTTGCAAGGCGATGACTACTGTTCCGGGGTCTATCAGTTGCAGTTTCATGCCGGCGATTACTACCGCGCACGTGGTGTACAGCTACCGGAGCCGGCCTTTCTGGATGTGGTGGTGCTGCGCTTCGGCATCTCGGCAGAGCAGGATCACTACCATGTGCCATTGTTGATTTCGCCCTACAGCTATTCGACCTACAGAGGAAGCTAGGACTTTCCCCCAGCTATCTTCTCAGAAGCGACTGCGCATATAGCTTCTTTGGTCTTTCGCCCGCTCACACTGCGGGCTTTTTTTCGTCTTGAGAAATGTGGTGTGTCTGATGACGCCATCGCGGGCAAGAACTAGGCGTCCCCCCGCTCCTACGGATTTATGTCGTTCGCATGCATTGAGAGCGACTCAGGACCTGTAGGAGCAAGGCTTGCCCGCGATGCTTTTAGCGGCTCAACAGGGAGGCAGCACCCGCGCCACTGAACAGCCCGGCACTGATCCGGTTGAACCAGCTCTGGCCCTTGCCGCTGCGCAGATACCGCGCCGCACCATGCGCACCGAGGCCGTAGGCCACCTTGCAGCACAGATCCAGCACGGTCCAGGTGGCGATCATGATCAGCAACTGCGGCAGAAAGGGCTGCTGTGCGCTCAAGAACTGTGGCAGGAAGGCGGCGAAGAACAGAATGTCTTTCGGGTTGCTGGCACCCAGCACGAACGCGCGCCCGAACAGTGCACGAAAGCGCGGTGTCGGCGCGGTCTGGGGCACTTCGGCGCCGACCGATGGCTGGCGCGATTGCTGCCAGCTTTGCCAGGCGAGGTAGAACAGGTACAGCGCGCCGACAATCTTCAGCGCACTGAAGAGTTGCTCCGAAGCCAGCAGCAGGGCGCCCAGACCCAATGCCGATGCGCTCAGCAGGCAGATCGAGGCAAATACGCCGCCGAGAAACGCCGGGTAAGAACGCCGCAGACCATAATTCAGACTGTTGCTGATCATCAGCAACGACAGTGGCCCCGGGATCAGGATCACCACCAGTGCAGCGCCGCTGAACAGCAGCCAGGTTTCCAGACTCATCACTTTCCTCCCTATGTGCAAAAGCCCCACCCGACGGGGTGAGGCTGGTTTGAAACGCGTACCGCTTACAAGAAAATGAACTTGGCGATAAAGATCGCGCAGAGCACCCAAAGACTGATGGAAATTTCCTTGTGTTTACCCGTACCGGCCTTGAGCACCACGTAGGTGATAAAGCCCAGCGCGATACCGTCTGCAACCGAGAAGGTCAGCGGCATCATGATGGCCGTGACGATCGCCGGAATGCTGTCGGTGGCTTCGCTCCACTTGATGTGCTCCAGGCCGCTCATCATCAGCATGGCCACGTAGATCAGCGCACCGGCGGTGGCGTAAGCGGGGATCATGCCAGCCAGCGGCGCGAAGAACATCGCGGCAATAAATAGCACACCTACGGTCACTGCGGTAAGACCGGTACGACCGCCGGCGGCTACACCGGCAGCACTTTCCACGTAGCTGGTGACCGGCGGCACTCCGACCATCGCCCCGAACACGCTCGACGCACTGTCGGCTTTCAATGCTCGGGAGAGGTTTTCGATCTTCCCGTCTTCGCCGACCAGGCCTGCCCGTTGCGCAACGCCCATCAGGGTTCCGGCGGTGTCGAACATGTGCACGAAGAGGAACGCCAGCACCACGCTGATCATGCTGATGTTGAACACGCCGGCGATGTCCATGGCCATCCAGGTCGGTGCCAGGCTGGGCGGGGTCGACATGATGCCGCTGTAGTGCACCAGGCCCAGACCCCAACCGGCGAGAGTCACGGCGATGATGCTGATCAGGATTGCACCGAACACGCGGTGGTAACTGAGTACCGCAATCATCAGGAAGCAGACGGCGGCCAACAGCGGGCCAGGCTCACGCAGATTACCCAGCTTGATCAATGTGGCCGGGCTGGCGACGATGATGCCGGCGGTTTTCAGGCCGATGATCCCGAGGAACAAGCCAACGCCTGCGCCCATGGCGAAGCGCAAGCTCACCGGAATACTGTTGAGCAGCCATTCCCGCACGCGCGACAGCGTCAGGAACATGAACAACACACCGGAAATGAACACCGCGCCCAGCGCAGCTTCCCAGTGGTAGCCCATGGTGCCGACCACGGTGTAGGTAAAAAAGGCGTTCAAGCCCATGCCTGGTGCGAGGCCGACAGGCCAGTTGGCGTACAGACCCATCAACAGGCAACCAAGTGCAGCGGCGATGCAGGTTGCGACGAAGGCCGCGCCGTGGTCGATCCCGGCGTCCGCCATGATGTTGGGGTTGACGAAGATGATGTAGGCCATGGTGATGAAGGTGGTAATACCTGCGATCAACTCGGTCTTCACCGTGGTGCCATGCAAGCTGAGTTTAAAAATGCGCTCCAGCCAGCCAGTGCGTAACGGCGGCGAGAGTTCCAGCGTCGAGGCTTCGGATTTGCGGCTTTCCACAGCGAGTACTCCTCAAGAGTTTTATTGTTATTTCCAGAGCCGGACACATGAGGTGGGCAGCGGCTCTTTGAGGTACTTGCGAATTTGTTGACCGCTTGGTCAGGAACTCGCACGAAACGGATTATGCTTTTGTATACAAATAAAGCAAATAATGTTTTTGATTCTGTAGACGAAAAGATTGGCAATAGGGATATATCGCCAGGAAGGACGCCATCGCGGGCAAGCCTTGCTCCTACGGATCGATGTCGTTTGAAAATATCGAACACGACTCAAGATCCGTAGGAGCAAGGCTTGCCCGCGATGACTGACGTGTCCGCAACTCAAATTCCGAAGCGTAGCCGCGCTAGATTTTCTGCTGGTTTTCGCCCAGCGCTTTGTTCACCGCTAACCAGCCATCTACCGCCGCCTCGCCAGCCTCGGCAAACACTCGCTCAAGCAATTTCACTTGCTCACGTCGCAGCGACTCCTCGAACCGCGCGCCGTCGACGGTCAGTTCCAGCAGGCGTTTACGCTTGTCGGTCGCTGACGCCACGCTGTCCACCAAGTGCATTTCCACCAACTGACGCAGCGGAATGTTCAGCGCCTGCTTGCTCACACCGAGTAGCGCGAGCAGTTCCTTGACGCTCAGGGCCGGGTAGCGGGCGATGAAAAACACGATGCGCTGATGCACGCGGCTCAAACCGCGCCGCTCGAGCATTTCGTCGGCTTTGGCAGTGAAGGCCTGGTAGCCGAAGAAGAACGCTTCCATGGCGGCTTGCTGGGTGCTTTGGTTTTTAAGGTCAAGCATATTGACGTATCTGCTCGCACTGTCGTAATTTCGGTCAAGTAGTTTGACTTAATTTCCTTGGCTTTCGCTACCGGTGACCCCCATGGCTTTTTCCGAACGTGTCTCGCGCCTTAAAAGTTCTTTGATTCGTGAAATCCTTGCCGCGGCTCAGCGCCCGGAAGTGATGTCGTTTGCCGGTGGCCTGCCTGCCGAAGCCATGCTGCCGAAGGTCGAGTGGGCTGACATGCCATTGGCGATGGGCCAATACGGCATGAGCGAAGGCGAACCGGCATTACGCGAAGCGCTGGCGGCTGAGGCCCGGGCCTTGGGCGTACCGTGTGAGGCGAGTCAGGTGTTGGTGGTCAGCGGCTCCCAGCAAACCCTGGATCTGGCGGCCAAGCTGTACATCGACAAAGGCACCGAGATCATGCTCGAAGCGCCGACCTATCTGGCGGCGCTGCAAATCTTCCAGCTGTTCGGCGCTGACTGTCTGACCGTGCCGCTGGAGGCTGACGGCCCGAACCTGAATGAGCTGCGCGCGCGCCTGGAAAAACATCACCCGGCGTTCATCTACCTGATCCCGACGTTCCAGAACCCCTCGGCAGTGCGCTACAGCGAAGCCAAGCGCGATGCAGTGGCAGCGTTGCTCGATGAGTTTGGCGTGACCCTGATCGAAGACGAACCCTACCGTGAACTGACCTTTGATGGCGGCAGCGCGACGCCCATCGTCAGTCGCTTGAAGAAGGCCAGCTGGATCTACACCGGCACCGTGTCCAAGACCTTGCTGCCAGGCTTGCGCGTCGGCTATTTGATCGCCAGCCCGGACCTGTTCCCGCACCTGCTGCGACTCAAGCAATCGGCTGACTTGCACACCAACCGTGTTGGCCAATGGCAGGCGTTGCAATGGATTGGCAGCGAGAAGTTTCGCGATCACCTGAGTGAGCTGCGGGACTTCTACCGGGTTCGGCGTGACGCCTTCCAGTTGGCACTGGAAACCCATTTCTGCGATCTGGCCGAGTGGAATGTACCGCAAGGCGGGCTGTTTTTCTGGTTGACCCTGAAGCAGCCATTGGACACCCGGACCTTGCTGAACGAGGCGTTGGCGCAGGACGTGGCCTTTATGCCGGGGGAGCCGTTCTTCTCTGAGCCGGACAACAATCCGGGGCATCTGCGGCTGAACTTTAGCCACATCGATCCGGCGCGGCTGGACGAAGGGCTTAAACGATTGGCTGGAGTAGTGCGTCAGGCACAGGCTGCTCAGGCTGCGTGAGGGAAGGTTAAAAACCAATAAACCGGCGAATGAGCCGGTTTATTTTTTCTGAGTTTTACGGTATCTGTGCGGGCCTCATCGCGGGCAAGCCTTGCTCCTACGGATGAGGGGCGTCCGCAAATGTTGTGATCACCGCTGCCTTTGTAGGAGCAAGGCTTGCCCGCGATAGCGCCCTCAAAAACACCACAAAACCATCAGGCTGTCGCGAAGCGCTTGTCCAGATAATCAATGATCACCTTGGATTCATACATCCAGGTAGTCTGGCCATTCTCTTCGATACGCAGGCACGGCACCTTGATCTTGCCGCCTTGCTCAAGCAGGGTTTGGCGATCCTGTTCGTTGTTCTTCGCATCACGCAAAGCCACCGGCACATTCAGGCGGCGCAGGGTGCGGCGGGTTTTCACACAGAACGGGCAGGCGTGGAACTGATACAGCGTCAGGCCTTTCGCTGCGTTTTCGACCTGGGCCTGAGCAACGGCAGGGCGCTTCTTTTTGCTCGGGCGGGTGAGGAAGTCGATGAAAATGATCAGCTGGCCGAGGCCGATACGAAGCGCTTTTACTAACACGGTATAAGCCTCACGGGCGAATGAAGAAAGGCGCGCAGCTTACCTGATTTTTCACAGGCGAAAAAAAACCGGCGATGAATGCCGGTTTTCTTCGTACAGCGGATTACTTGATCAGGCTGAGAAACTCGCTGCGGGTCGCCGCGTTTTCGCGGAACTCACCAAGCATCACCGAGGTGATCATCGACGAGTTCTGTTTCTCTACACCACGCATCATCATGCACATGTGCTGGGCTTCGATCACCACCGCCACGCCCAGGGCGCCAGTCACTTGCTGGACCGCCTCGGCGATCTGCCGGCTGAGGTTTTCCTGGATCTGCAGGCGGCGGGCGTACATATCGACGATCCGCGCGACTTTCGACAGGCCCAGCACCTTGCCACTCGGGATATAGGCCACGTGGGCCTTGCCGATGAATGGCAGCAAGTGGTGTTCGCACAACGAGTAGAGCTCGATGTTCTTGACCAGCACCATTTCGCTGTTGTCGGAGCTGAACAAGGCACCGTTGGTGACTTCTTCGAGCGTCTGCTCATAACCGCGGCAAAGGTACTGCATGGCTTTGGCGGCACGCTTCGGCGTGTCGAGCAGACCTTCGCGGGTGGCGTCTTCGCCAAGCTGGCCGAGGATCGCCGTGTAATTCTGTTCCAGGGACATGAAACTACCTGTGGGATTTTACGCAAAGGACAAGGGTACGGTGGCGGACACGGCGCTGCAAGCGTAGCGCATCAGCTTTACTCGTCACGACCTTCCATCATGGTCCGTTTCAGCATCACGTAAACTGCTCCGGCGCCGCCATGTTTTGGCTGGCACGAGGTGAAGCCAAGCACCTGCGGATGCTGGCGCAGCCACGTGTTGACGTGACTTTTGATCATCGGCCGCTTGCCGTCCAGGCGTACAGCCTTGCCATGGGTCACGCGCACGCAGCGGATTTCGAATTTTGTTGCTTCGGCGAGAAAAGCCCACAGCGTCTCGCGGGCTTTTTCGACGGTCATGCCGTGCAGGTCGAGGCTGCCTTCGAACGGGATCTGCCCGACCTTCAACTTGCGCATCTGGCTTTCCTGCACACCGTCACGCGCCCACATCAACTCGTCTTCCGGACCGACATCGATCACGAACTGATCGGACAGACCGTCAACAGTGGTGGCATCGGTGCGCACGGTGGCGGCCTGGCGCAGCTTGGCGATGTGCGCGCGGTCAGCCTTGGGTTTGCCGGTTTCGGCGCGATCGTGCTTGATCGGCTTGACGCCTTGGATCGCGCTTTTGAACAGGGAAAAATCGTCGTCTTGCATGTCAGCCTCCGCGAAGGGCGGCCAGTTTACCCAAGTCGAGGTGAATCGGGCGCGTCAAAACGCAACGCGCGCCACTCAGTCATGTTTTTTCATCAAATGCGGAGCCAGGTTCAGCTCACGCGGTTGGCGCATCCGGCGACGGCAGCGACGCCACAACGCGACACCGACATACAGCAGCAACAGGCCAAGCGCCAGGACCACCGCGGCGCCGGCCCGGCTGGTGTTCAACTCGCCAAGAGCCGGCGGGTGGCCCAACAGGCTGGCGGCACCGGCCAGCGCCAGCAACACGCCGAGGGTTGCCAGCAGCGCGGAAAATGCCGCACCAAAGCGATAACGCCAGTTGCGCGGGCCTTTGGGCCGCAAGCGGCGAGCGTCAAAACCATCGGATTTCTTCATTCCGACCTTCCTCAATGGGTATCGGCCCTTCGACCGGGAGTTGACCGGGTGGTTCCTGAGGCTAAGGCAATTGCGGGGAATGAGCGGTTTTTGCGGATGAGCGGCTGCGTTGGCCGCTCATCAAGCGCTTGATCAGATCAGTTCCTGAGTCTGGGCGAGGGTCGCGAAGTTGTCGGCCATGATCGCCATTTCAGTCTGCTGGACATGTTCGGCGCTGAGGACGCCACCTTTGAAAGGCAGGTCCCGGGTGGCACAGGCGTCTTCGACCAGGGTGCAGCGAAAGCCCAGGTTCTTGGCGGCGCGCACGGTGGTACTGACGCTGGAGTGACTCATGAAACCGCAGACGATCAGGTCCAGCGAGCCGAGGTCTTGCAGGCGTTTTTCCAACGGGGTGCCGTGGAACGCACTGGGCAGCAATTTACCGATGACAGTTTCGTCAGCCAGTGGCTCAAGGCCCGGGATGAATGCACCGCGTTCGCCTTGTGGGTCGAACAGGCCACCGACGGTGCCGAGGTGGCGTACATGGACGATCGGCCGACCCGCCTTGCGGGCAGCCGCGAGCAGTTGCTTGATATTGTCGACGGCGGCGTCCATGCCGGAAAGGGCCAGGGGGCCGCTCAAGTATTCTTTCTGGGCATCGATGATCACCAGCGTCGCATGGGCCAGATTGGCCGGCGCGTAACCACGACCGCTGAGTTGAAACATCGTTTTTGGAACGGACATTCTGGGGCTCCTTCGAGTGGGGCTTTTGCGACATTGTCCTCTGGCTGAGCGCTTCTGTGAATCGCTACCATCGTAGGCACCGTCGTTGCTGGCCTGCAGCCTGTCAAGAGCTGAGCAGATGTTCAATCAAAAGCTGAAAATCAGGATCAATCCTACATCCGTCAGGTGATTTTCTTGCGTCGTCGGGGCGGGTTTAGGCTGTTAGAATCGCCAGTCGTTTTTTCAGGAGTTTGCCCCCGTGATCACTTCCCGCCTGCGCACCTTGCGCGACCACATTCGTTGGGCTGTCAGCCGTTTTCATGGGGAGGATCTGTTTTTCGGCCATGGGACCGACAACGCCTGGGACGAAGCCCGTCAACTGGTGTTGGGGGCGTTGCACCTGCCGTGGGAAATCGCCGATAGCTATCTGGACTGCCGTCTTGAAGACGACGAACTGGTCAACCTGCAGCGCTTGCTCAAGCGTCGAATCGAGGAGCGCATCCCGACGGCTTACCTGTTGGGCGAGGCCTGGTTCTGCGGGATGTCGTTCATCGTTGACGAGCGTGTATTGATTCCGCGCTCACCGATTGGCGAGCTGATCGAAAAACGTTTTGAGCCGTGGCTGGGCAGCGAACCTGCACGGATTCTTGACCTGTGCACCGGTTCCGGTTGCATCGGCATTGCCTGCGCCTACGAGTTCCAGAACGCTGAAGTGGTGTTGGCGGACCTGTCCTTCGAAGCGCTGGAAGTGGCCAATCAGAACATCGAGCGCCATGGCGTCGATGAGCGCGTGTACACCGTTCAGGGCGATGGCTTCGACGGTTTGCCAGGGCAGCGTTTCGATTTGATCGTGTCCAACCCGCCTTACGTTGACGCCGAAGATTTTGCCGACATGCCGGATGAATACCAGCACGAACCCGAACTGGGTCTGGCCTGTGGTGACGATGGTTTGAACCTGGTGCGGCGCATGCTCGCCGAAGCGGCGGATCACCTGACCGAGAAGGGCTTGCTGATCGTTGAAGTCGGCAACAGCCAGGTGCACGTCGAGGCGTTGTACCCGGAAGTCGATTTCGCCTGGCTGGAATTCGAGCGCGGCGGTCACGGTGTGTTCATGCTCAGCGCCGAGCAATGCCGCCAGCATCAGGCGTTGTTCGCTGCCAGGGTTTAATGTGGTGAACGTGGCGAGGGAGCTTGCTCCCGCTGGGCTGCGCAGCAGCCCCCGACCTTGTTATCTCAACGATGAGGTAACAGGATTGCGAGCGCTTCGCGCTCGAGCGGGAGCAAGCTCCCTCGCCACAAGAGCCTCAGCAAACTCCCTTGCCACAAGAACCACAGCAAACTCGGGTTTTTAGCGGTGCGTAGCAATCCAGATCAGCAGTCCCGCCTGGAACACCGAAAACGCCACCAGACAGCTGATGGTGAAGCGTAGTCCGGTGTCCTCACGTTTGTATTGGCTGACTTTCTCTTCCTGCTTTTGCAGTTTGACTTCCTGCTCCGCCAGATTCTGCTCGGCTTGCTGCAGCATCTGCGCGGCTTCGAGGATTTCCACGAATTGCAGTTTTTCGGAGTTCCAGTCGCCGAGCAGATCGCCGACCTTTACCTCTTTGACGCTGCCCTTCAAATGCTGGGCATCGGCGTAGACCACGTCAAAGCCATGCACTCGCAGGAAGTGGTCGCGGCGCAGGCGGGTGTCTTCGTTGAGGGCGTCCTTGTTGTTCAGGTCTGCACCGTCGACGGTGTAGCTCGACCACTTTTTCTTCGCCCACGTAATGCCTTGAGCGGCCAGAAAACGGCCAATGCCACGGTTCAGCGGTTCAATCTGCAGACCGCTGTCGGGACCGAAGTGCACGCGACGGTTCTCATGATCGACCCAGACGTCCAGGTGGTTCTGTTCTTTGCGCACCCGTTGACCGGGCAGTGAAATGCTCATGCGCAGCAGGCTGCGTTCTTTGCTGTTGCGCTCGGCATAACCGAACTCGACAAAGCGCAATGGCCGCCCACCGGTCGCTCGATCGGTTTTCAGCGGCGCCAGGCGAAGCATCTTGTGGTGCTCGGCCTGGACGTCCGACCACGGCAGGTCGACCACTTCAGTGGCGGTGGTTTGCGGCGCAGTGTCGGGTGAATTCTGGGTATCAGTCATAACGGCGAGATCCTGTCCAAGCCCTGCTTGGCGGCAGCCAATGGGCTACCGACACACAGGCTTATCGGCCGTTTTTTCCAGGACTGGAGGGTAATACCGGCTTAACTGGCGCGAAGTCCGTCAATAAAGCTCAGGATGCTCGAGCCGAGTTCGACAGCGAGGGGCAGTTGCGGGTCTTTGTAGGAGGCCAATTGCCGTTTGATGTCATTGGGCACGATACGCATCACGTGGTTCATGCCTTCGATCAGCGCCAGTTGGGCATCCGGTTTCGCCGCTTTGAGCATCTGTGCGTCACCGACACCGACCTGCATGTCGTTGCTGCCCTGGATGATCAGCGCCGGCATTTTCAACTTGGCGAAAGCCGCTGCCGGGTCCTGGCGAAACAGGCTGATCAAGTACGGTTGCACGCTGGGACGGAAGATCACCTGCAGCGGCGTCGGAACATGTTCATCGACATGTCCGGCCTTGAGGCTGTCCAGCAGCTCATTGCTGCGCAGCAGCAGATCGGGAGGCATTCGATTGCTCAATTGTTGACGCAAGACCTGATCTACCGGACGGGCGCTACCGGACACGGAGATCACTGCGGCGGCATCGACTTGCGGAGCGGCGAGTGTGGCCACCAGTGCACCTTCACTGTGCCCGAGCAGAATCAATGGCCCCATACGCGGGTCGGACTTGAGTTTCTGGCCCCAGGCCACGGCATCGGCAACGTAGGCCTCAAGGGTCAGATTGCGTTCATCCGGGGTCGCTGCGAGGCTGGCCGCCACGCCGCGCTTGTCGTAACGCACGCTGGCGATGTTGTGTTTGGCCAACACCCAGGCCAGGCGCTTGAGGCTGTCGTTGTTGCCGCCTTCCGGGTTATTGCCGTTACGATCAGTTGGGCCCGAGCCGGAAATGATCAGCACAACCGGCACCGGGCTGTCGGACTTTGGCAGCAACATCGAGCCGAAAAGCTCACCGCTGCCGGTATCCAGACTGATTGGCCGTTGCAGTACAACAGAGGCCTGGGCTGCATTGGAAAGCAGGCCAGTAAACAGGGTAAGGCTCAAGGCAATAACTCGCAGCATCATCACGCCATCATTCAGAAGGTGTCGGTTGGACTTGCAGGCACCGATAAGGTTCGAGGATGAACTAGTTGGATAGCCTGCGTATACTCGCCGACATTACATTTTCAGGTTGAGTCACTCAGCGAATTCACGGAGCGCCCTGCATGTCCGGCAATACCTACGGCAAGCTGTTCACTGTCACCACCGCGGGCGAAAGCCATGGTCCGGCGTTGGTCGCCATTGTCGACGGCTGCCCGCCGGGCCTTGAGCTGTCCCTGGAAGACTTGCAGCGTGATCTGGACCGCCGCAAGCCCGGCACCAGCCGCCACACCACCCAGCGTCAGGAAGCCGACGAAGTCGAAATCCTCTCTGGCGTGTTCGAGGGCCGCACCACCGGTTGCGCGATTGGCCTGCTGATCCGCAATACCGACCAGAAGTCCAAGGACTACTCGGCGATCAAGGACCTGTTCCGCCCGGCCCACGCTGACTACACCTATCACCACAAATATGGCGAGCGCGATTACCGTGGCGGTGGTCGCAGCTCGGCGCGGGAAACCGCCATGCGTGTGGCTGCGGGGGCGATTGCGAAAAAATACCTGGCGACCCAGGGCATCGTCATTCGCGGCTACATGAGCCAGCTCGGGCCTATCGAAATCCCGTTCAAGACCTGGGACTCGGTCGAGCAAAACGCCTTCTTCAGCCCCGACCCGGACAAAGTGCCAGAGCTTGAGGCCTACATGGATCAATTGCGCCGCGACCAGGATTCGGTCGGCGCGAAGATCACCGTGGTCGCCGAAGGCGTGAAGCCTGGGCTCGGCGAACCGATCTTCGACCGTCTCGACGCCGAACTGGCCCATGCGCTGATGAGCATCAACGCGGTGAAAGGCGTGGAAATCGGTGCCGGTTTCGCCAGTGTCGCCCAACGCGGCACCGAACACCGTGACGAAATGACCCCGGAAGGTTTCCTCAGCAACAACGCGGGCGGGATTCTGGGCGGCATCTCTTCGGGACAACCGATCGTTGCGCACCTGGCACTCAAGCCAACGTCGAGCATCACCACGCCGGGCCGTTCGATCGATATCCACGGCAACCCGGTGGACGTCGTTACCAAGGGCCGTCATGACCCGTGCGTCGGCATCCGCGCTACGCCGATTGCCGAAGCGATGATGGCCATCGTGTTGATGGACCACCTGCTGCGCAATCGCGGGCAAAACGCCGACGTGCGCGTCAGCACTCCGGTGCTGGGCCAGCTGTGAAGCCATGCCCTGACGTCGCCGCGGTCTGACGGCCGTGGCGGCGCTTCCCTACTGGCGGTTGTCCAGCTTCTATCTGTTCTATTTCGCCTTGCTCGGTTCGACCGCACCGTTCCTGGCGCTGTACTTCGATCACCTGGGGTTTTCCAGTGCGCGCATTGGCGAACTGGTGGCGATTCCGATGCTGATGCGCTGCGTCGCACCGAATATCTGGGGCTGGCTCGGTGACTACACCGGCCGGCGCCTGGCCATCGTGCGCTTCGGCGCGATCTGTACGCTGCTGACCTTTTCGCTGATCTTCGTCAGCAAAAGCTACGCCTGGCTGGCGATGGTCATGGCGCTGCATGCATTCTTCTGGCACGCGGTATTGCCGCAGTTCGAGGTCATCACCCTCGCGCATTTGCAGGGCCAGACTTCGCGCTACAGCCAGATCCGCTTGTGGGGATCGATCGGTTTCATCATCACCGTGGTTGCGTTGGGGCGGCTGTTTGAATGGTTGAGCCTGGACATCTACCCGGTGACGCTGGTGGTGATCATGGGCGGGATAATCATCAGCAGCCTCTGGGTGCCGAACGCCCAGCCGGCGCAAGGCAATCGGCTGGCGGGCGAGGGCTTTCTCAAGCAACTGCGCAGCCCCGGCGTGTTGGCATTTTATGGCTGCGTGGCACTGATGCAGATGAGCCATGGGCCGTATTACACTTTTCTGACCCTGCACCTTGAACACCTCGGTTACAGCCGCGGCGTGATCGGTATGCTCTGGGCGTTGGGAGTGGTCGCCGAAGTCCTGATGTTTTTGTTCATGAGCAAGATCCTTGGGCGCTTCTCGGTACGCCGGGTGTTGATGGCGAGTTTCCTGCTGGCGGCGTTACGCTGGCTGCTGCTCGGCTCGTTCGCCGAATTCCTGTGGGTGCTGCTGTTTGCGCAGATTCTGCACGCGGCGACCTTCGGCAGTTTTCACGCCGCGGCCATCCATTTCGTGCAACGTAGCTTCGGTGCACGCCAGCAAGGGCAGGGCCAGGCGTTGTACGCGGCACTGGCCGGCACCGGCGGAGCGTTGGGCGCGTTGTATTCCGGTTACAGCTGGAATGCCCTGGGCGCTACATTGACCTTTAGTATTGCCAGCCTCGCAGCGTTCGCTGCAGCCGTTATCATTGCCACACGTATGCAAGAGGACAGGCCATGAGCCTTACCCGTGAACAGCTCGCCCAGCAAATCATCGACGCCGGGCGTTTTTTGTATGGCCGAGGCTGGTCGCCCGCCACCAGCAGCAACTATTCGACGCGACTGGCGGCCACTGAAGCCCTGTTGACCGTTTCCGGTAAACACAAAGGGCAGTTGGGGATGGATGACGTGCTGGCCACGGATATGTCGGGCAACAGCCTGGAACCGGGCAAGAAGCCGTCTGCCGAAACCCTGCTGCACACCCAGTTATATAATTGGCGTGCCGACATCGGTGCGGTGCTGCACACCCATTCGGTCAATGCCACGGTGTTGTCGCGACTGCTGCAGAGTCCGGTCATTACGTTTGAAGACTACGAACTGCAAAAAGCCTTTAGTGGGATCTCGACTCATGAGTCCAAGGTGCGGGTGCCGATCTTCGACAATGATCAGGACATCGAGCGCCTGGCGTCCAAAGTCCAGCCATGGCTCGACGACCATCCCGACTGTGTCGGTTACCTGATTCGCGGTCATGGCCTCTACACCTGGGGCCCGAAGATGAGCGATGCGTTGCGGCAGATCGAAGCGTTTGAGTTCCTGTTTGAATGCGAGCTGAAAATGCGCGCGTTGATTAACCGTTAAGGCCTACTTCTACCTGAAGTCGCCAACCGCCTGATGAAACGCGTTGCCTGACCGGTCTGTAAAAGCCGGACGGCAGCGCCGCTAACGAGGAATTGCCAGCATGAGCAGCCTGTCCGTTTACCACGTTTCAAGCCCGGACCTGCCGAACAAGGTCCTGACCCACTTCGACGATATCGCCTCGACCCTGGCCGAAAAAGGTGTGCGCTTCGACCGTTGGCAAGCCGCGGCGAAGATCCAGCCGGGCGCCAGCCAGGAAGAAGTGATTGCCGCTTATCAGGTGCAGATCGATCAATTGATGACCGAGCGTGGTTACATCACCGTCGACGTGGTCAGCCTTAACAGCGATCACCCGCAAAAAGCCGAATTGCGTGCCAAGTTTCTGGAAGAACATCGTCATGGCGAAGACGAAGTACGATTTTTCGTCGCGGGCCGTGGCCTGTTTACTTTGCACATCGACGACTACGTGTACGCCGTGCTCTGCGAGAAAAACGACCTGATTTCGGTGCCCGCCGGTACTGCACACTGGTTTGACATGGGCGAGCACCCGCACTTCGTGGCGATTCGGCTGTTCAACAACCCCGAAGGCTGGGTGGCCAACTTCACCGGCGACGACATCGCCAGCCGCTTCCCGCGTCTCGAGGACTGATGGCATGACGATCAAAGCCATTCTCACCGACATCGAAGGCACCACCAGCGCGGTGAGTTTTGTGTTCGAGGTGCTGTTTCCCTACGCCGCCAAACATTTGCCGGACTTTGTCCGTCAGCAGGCGCAACGGGCCGACGTAGCCCGGCAGATCGACGCCGTTCGCCAGGACAGCGCCGAACCTGGCGCTGACGTCGAGCGGGTGATCGAAATCCTGCTGGGCTGGATTGCCGAAGACCGCAAGGCCACGCCACTCAAGGCGTTGCAAGGGATGGTCTGGGAGCAGGGTTATCAGGCCGGGCAGTTGAAGGGGCATGTTTACCCGGACGCGGTCGAGGCGCTGAAACGCTGGCATCAGGCCGGTTATCAATTGTTTGTTTACTCGTCCGGTTCGATCCAGGCCCAGAAGCTGATCTTCGGTTGCTCCGAGGCCGGTGATTTGACGCCGCTGTTCAGTGGCTACTTCGACACCACCTCGGGACCCAAGCGTGAGGCGCAGTCCTATCAGCGCATTACTCAAGCCATTGGCTGCGAGTCTGCGCAGATCCTGTTTCTCTCCGATATCGTTCAAGAACTGGATGCCGCCCGTGAAGCCGGCATGGCCACCTGCGGACTGGTACGCGAAGGCGGTGAGCTCGCCGGGCATCTGAACGTCAGCAGCTTTTCGCAGATCGATCCCGCCACGTTCTGAGTGGCTACGGCTGACTGCAACTCACGCAGTCAGCCGACTTTCCATCACGAACTAACATCACGGCCAACGCACGTCTGTAGGACGTGTAGGAAGTTGCCTGTTGATAAGTCGGCCATGCCTGTTTGTGGTTTTCCTTACTTGTTTAATCTTGTCCCTGTGTAACTCTTCGGCCCTTAAGTTTGTTCGCTTACCCAGGCACTTTTCGCGCTTGGCAATGGTGCGGACTCCTGGTGAGAGGACTAAGGATGAAAACACCAAAGCGACAGCGTCCGGATCCGGCAGGCAAACCGCTGAGCGAAAAGGAACTGGAGATTCTGTATTGGGCCAAGGCCGGCAAAACGGTGTGGGAAATCAGTGTGATTCGGGACATTTCCGAGGCGACGGTGAAGTTTCACCTGAGCAACATCTACTCCAAGCTCGAAGTCACCAACCGTGCTCAAGCAGTCGGCGAGGCGGTTAATCGTGGCTTGTTGAGCTGAGCTCAAAACGCACTCAGGCCGTGCAGCGCAAGGCTTGCACGACCTGAAAGGTGTGAATGGTTGGTGCTTATCTCGAGTGATAGGTCGGCAAGGCGAAACGCTGCTGGCTTTGCAGCATCGAAATCTGCGGCAGTTCGCTGGCCTGTTCGGCCAAGTCACGGCGAATGGCACTGATGACCCAGGACAGTTGATCGCCGGCGTGCAATTGAGCGTAGGAAATCGAGCGTTTGAACACTCGGCCATCGCTGCTATTGAGCGTCAGCAGAATACCGCCGTCAGGGCGAGCTTGCGTGGTGACGTCGAAGTTGGAGAACAGGGACGAAAATTTTTCCTGGATCAGGCTCATGTCGATCAGCTCCGTTTGCACTTGAATGGCAAGCATGGAGTGATAGGTGCACTGATTGTGCCATTATGAGATTTTATAAAAACCGTTATAAATCAATAGCATAGAAAGTTCGTAATTTTTTGGCATCGTGCATTTTGCATGAATGGCCATCGTGCATCCTGCATTTTGCGTGTTTGCCGCAGTATCGACCCGGATACAAAACATTTCAAAAACCGCGTGTACAGCGACACAAGCGCGGGCGTACTTTTTGGCTTGAATCGACTCTTCCACGTTTGTTTTTATCTCTAACCAGAGGTTATCTGCCTTCTCTGATCCGGGGATGAAGTTGCCTCAATATCTGCGACCAAATGTTCACCCGACAATAACAAAACAGGCCTGGCATCAAGGGCCGAACGGGAGCAACCATGAGTCTCGCGTCAAACGACATGATCACCTGGGGCATGATGCTCCGTAAGTTGCCGTCCATTGCCAAGGCCCTGCCACGGGTGGTCAAGGGGCTGAAAGTCGCCAATGTCAAACAGCTGGATCAACCCTGCGGCCTCGGTTGGAGCTTCGAGCAAGCGACACAGCGTAATCCCGATGGTCCGGCGCTGCTGCAAGGTGAGGTCAAACTCAGTTATGCACAGGTCAATCAGTGGGCCAACCGCATTGCTCACTACCTGATTGCCCAGGGCATTGGCAAAGGTGATGTGGTCGGGGTCTTCATCGAAAACCGCCCGGAACTGCTGGTCACAGTGTTGGCGGTGGCCAAGGTTGGCGCGATCAGCGCGATGCTCAATACCTCGCAAACCCGACAGGCGCTGGTGCACAGCGTGAATCTGGTGGCTCCGGCGGCAATCGTGGTGGGCGAGGAGTTGGTCGGGGTTTATTCGGCGATCCGCGAGCAGGTTGCAATCGATACCGCGAGAACCTGGTGGGTGGCCGACCAGGACACGTCCCGTGATCCCGGTTCGGTGCCCGCAGGCTTCATCAACCTGATGTGCCTCAGCGCCGATTACCCGCGCGACAACCCGCTCAGCAGTCAGCAGGTATACCTCAACGACCCTTGCTTCTATATCTACACCTCCGGTACGACCGGGTTGCCCAAGGCCGGAGTGTTCAAGCATGGCCGCTGGATGAAGACCTCCGCCAGTTTCGGGTTGATCGCGTTGGATATGACCCCCGACGATGTCATCTATTGCACCTTGCCGCTGTACCACGCCACGGGGTTGTGCGTGTGCTGGGGCTCGGCGATTTGCGGGGCGTCGGGCTTTGCCATTCGGCGCAAGTTCAGCGCCAGTCAGTTCTGGAACGACGCGCGCAAATACCAGGCGACCACCATCGGCTACGTCGGCGAGTTGTGCCGTTACCTGATCGATCAGCCGCCGAGCACCGCCGACTGTGATAACGCGGTGCTGAAGATGATCGGCAACGGGCTGCGCCCCGGCGTCTGGAGCGAGTTCAAGCGGCGCTTCGGGGTCAATCACATTTGCGAGTTGTACGCCGCCAGCGACGGCAATATCGGTTTCAGCAACATCCTCAACTTCGACAACACCATCGGCTTCTCACTGATGTCCTGGGCGTTGGTCGAGTACACCCACGACAGCTGCACGCCAATCCGCAACAGCAAGGGTTTCATGCAGAAAGTCGGTAAAGGACGGCAAGGCCTGTTGCTGGCAAAGATTGATGACAAGGCGCCGTTGGACGGCTACACCGACCCGCAGAAGACCGAAAAAGTTGTGCTCCACGATGTCTTCGAGAAGGGCGATCGCTACTTCAATACGGGTGACTTGCTGCGCAGCATCGGTTTTGGTCATGCACAGTTTGTCGACCGCCTCGGCGATACCTACCGCTGGAAGGGCGAGAACGTGTCGACCACCGAGGTCGAGAACATCCTCTTGAAACACTCCCACATCGCCGAGGCGGTGGCCTATGGCGTCGAGATCAACAACACCAACGGCCGCGCCGGCATGGCTGCGATTACCCCGGCTGAGTCGCTGGCGACCCTGGACTTCAGCGAGTTGCTGAGCTTCGCCCGCCAACACCTGCCGGCCTATGCGGTGCCGTTGTTTTTGCGGGTGAAAGTGAAAATGGAGACCACCGGGACCTTCAAGTACCAGAAGACCCGCCTCAAGGATGAAGCCTTCGATCCGCGCAAAACCGGCGAAGATCCAATCTACGCCTGGCTGCCGGGCTCGGACACTTATGTGCAGGTCACCGAACAGGTACTGGCGGATATCCACGCTGGCAAGTTCCGTTATTGATTCTGGCTATGGCCGGACGAGAGAAAAAAGGAGTGACAGGTGTCAGGCCGCTTAAGGAAACTAGCGGCTTTGCGATTGACCGAATGTGGAGTCCCCAATGACAGACAAATCCCGCCAGATGACCCCGGAAGAAGCCGCGGAGTTTGCCGAGCAGGTGTTCAACAAGGCACGTGATGGTGACGCGGCGATGCTCGCCGCACTGCTGAGCAAAGGCCTGCCGCCGAACCTGCGTAACCACAAGGGCGACACCTTGCTGATGTTGGCCGCCTATCACGGCCACGTCGATGCAGTGAAAGTGCTGCTTGAGCACAAGGCCGATCCAGAGATTCGCAACGAAAATGGCCAAAGCCCGATTGCCGGCGCGGCGTTCAAAGGCGATCTGGCCGTGGTGACCGCCCTGGTTGAAGGTGGCGCCGAGGTTGAAGGTTCGTCCTTTGACGGCCGCACCGCGTTGATGATGGCCGCGATGTTCAATCGCAGCGCAATCGTCGACTACCTGATCAGCAAAGGTGCTGATCCCAAGGCCAAGGACGCCAACGGCATCAACGCCCTGGACGCGGCCAGGACCATGGGCGCGGCAGACACCACGGCGCAGTTGCAGAAGCTGCTTGGCTGATCCCGAACCCTGTGGCGAGGGAGCTTGCTCCCGCTGGGGCGCGAAGCGGCCCTGAATCCTGAACCCCGGTTGTATCTGATACTCCGAGTGTTTCTGATTACGACTGCTTCGCCCGAGCGCGGACCGGCCGGCGGGAGCAAGCTCCCTCGCCACAGGTTCGCGCTTGACCTCGGGCTCGGTATCCATTCGCGAATGCGCTATCCTTCGCGCCCTCAAATTTCCCTCGCTACAGGATCCGCCCATGAAAGCCGCACTCATCGAACTCATCAGCAAAATCAGCTCCGGCTGCATGAGCGAGGCGGAAATTGTGCAGATCGCCGATGAAGCCGCCCAGGCCTATGCCGATCCCGAGGCGTTTCTGGCGGCCAACCCGGACATCAACTACGACGACACTTTCCCGATCCCGCTGGGTGAATGGGTGGTAGTCGGCAGCCTGCCGGAAACCGTGCTGTTCCAGGCCGACACCTACATGGACCTGTTTGAGCAGATCGTTGCGTCTTTCGGCCCGGGTGTGGCGTTCAACATCAAGCCCAAGCAACTGGCCAAGACCGAAGCGTTGACTGCACTCAACCGCATCCAGATCCAGATGGGCAGCATGAACCCGGAAAACGGCGGCTACACGCTGATGAACTTCAGCCAGCTGCTCGATGACGAGATTCAGGTCGTGCTGGTCTATGGCAACGATGTCCCGCGGGTGCTGGAGTTGTGTGCGCACATCGGGATTGCCGCGGCACCGTCGCTGGAAGCGCTGAAAGTGGCGATCCACGTTTAAGGCCATTACGGCGCCAACCGTAATAAATCGGAGCCCTTGTCAGGCCCGACTATCCTAAGGGGGAAATTCTTCTCCTGGGAGCGACACCATGGGTTCCACCTTCAATGGCCTGGTTGGCCTGATCATCCTCGCGCTGGATATCTGGGCGATCATCAACGTGCTTAAAAGCGGTGCAGAAACCGGGATGAAAATCATCTGGGTGCTGCTGATTCTCCTGCTTCCGGTGCTGGGCCTGGTTATTTGGGCAATTGCGGGCCCTCGGGGCAACGTACGGTTCTAACCCCCACACCATGACCCTGTAGGAACAAGGCTTGCCCGCGATGAACGATAACGCGGTTTGGCTGAAAAAACGCGGAGTCTGCATCGCGGGCAAGCCTTGCTCCTACGCCGAAGTATGGCCAGCCGTAACGTGAGGTTCGACCTGTCATGTTCGGCGACGTAGAATGCGCGCCTTTCCGTGGACAATCGCCAGCCCGGCGCCTGCGATTGTCCGTCATGGGCGGGTGACCGTCCGTTGCCACCAGCATTCACCGGGGGACTTCCCATGAGCACCACCAACACCTGCGAGTACCTGGAAACCCTCTACGAAGGCTACGGCCAGCGTTTTCGCATGGAAAAACTGCTGCACGAAGTGCGCACCGAGCACCAGCACCTGGTGATTTTCGAGAACCCGCGCATGGGCCGGGTCATGGCGCTCGACGGTGTGATCCAGACCACCGAAGCCGACGAGTTCATCTACCACGAGATGCTCACTCACGTGCCGATCTTGGCTCACGGCTCCGCCAAGCGCGTATTGATCATCGGCGGTGGCGACGGCGGCATGCTGCGTGAAGTGGCCAAGCACCGCAGTGTCGAACACATCACCATGGTCGAAATCGACGGCACCGTGGTCGACATGTGCAAGGAATTCCTGCCGAATCACTCCAAAGGTGCGTTCGATGATCCACGCCTGAACCTGGTGATCGACGATGGCATGCGTTTTGTCGCCACCACCCAGGAAAAATTCGACGTGATCATCTCTGACTCCACCGACCCGATCGGTCCGGGTGAAGTGCTGTTCTCGGAGAACTTCTACCAGGCCTGCCGCCGCTGCCTGAATGAAGGCGGTATTCTGGTGACCCAGAACGGCACGCCGTTCATGCAGATCGAAGAAGTGAAAACCACCGCCGGGCGCTTGCGCAGTCTGTTCCCGGACTGGCACTTCTATCAGGCTGCGGTGCCAACCTATATCGGCGGTGCCATGACGTTTGCCTGGGGCGCGACCAACACGGCGTACCGCAAGCTGTCGCGCGAAACCCTGAGTCAGCGTTTTGCCGGCAGCGGCATCATCACCCGCTACTACAATCCGGAAATCCATATTGGCGCATTCGCTCTTCCGCAGTACGTGCTGCAAGCGGTGAACAAGCCGAGTAATGATTAAGCCGGGCTGACCGAAAAGGGCCGAGAGGCCCTTTTTGTGTTTCCAGATATACGTTGCACGAAATTTTCACAAACACTCCAAGACAATTCACCCACGCCGATTTAACGCTCAACCCCCTGTGACTCTTGTTCCAGAGCCCTGGAAGCCAGGCTTTGGGGGGGTGTTTGCCAGTAATGAATGGTAATGCCGCGAGTGATCGTGCAACATTTGCGCATCGCGCACGCTCCCGGCCACTTCCTGCAAGTAATCGCAACGGAGGGCAGGGCGCCGCAACATCTTTGAAACTTCAACTTCCAATGAGTCCTATAAACGACATGGCTAACCCGGACGCCCTTAGTCAGCCGCGAGCTTCGAATCGCTTGCTGCAACCGACCGTCAAATCGCATCTGGCGTACACACTGCTCTGTGCCGTGGTCATGATGGCAATGCTCTCCCTGCTGCGCGTTGCGCTGCTGGTGTACAACCGGGAGATGATCCTCGACACACCCGCCTCGACCTTCCTCGAAGCGTTCGCCAATGGCTTGCGTTTTGACCTGCGCCTGGTGGTCTACCTCAGCATTCCACTATTGCTGTCCCTGTTCAGTGTCCGGGCGATGGCTGCCCGTGGTCTGTTCCGGTGCTGGCTGACCATCGCCTCGAGCATCGCGCTGTTCCTCGGCCTGATGGAAATGGACTTCTACCGTGAGTTCCACCAGCGCCTCAACGGCCTGGTCTTCCAGTATGTGAAGGAAGACCCGAAAACCGTCATGAGCATGCTCTGGTATGGCTTCCCGGTCGTCCGTTATCTGTTGGCCTGGGCCGTTGGCACCTGGTTGCTGAGCCTGGCGTTCAAGGGCGCCGACCGTGCAACCCGCCCACGCGGCCCGTTCAGCGGTGGCGCCATCAGCACCCGTCAGGTAGCCCCGTGGTACGCGCGCATCGCGGTATTCGTGGTTTGCCTGTTGATCTGCGTCGTGGCTGCCCGTGGCACGTTGCGTCAAGGTCCGCCGCTGCGTTGGGGTGACGTTTACACCACCGAGTCGAACTTCGCCAACCAGTTGGGCCTGAACGGCACGTTGCAATTGGTTGCTGCTGCAAAGAGCCGCATGTCCGAAGAGCGCGACAACATCTGGAAGCCGACGATGGAACAGTCCGTGGCCCAGAAAATTGTCCGCGATATGCTGGTGATGCCGGACGATAAGCTGGTTGATGCCGGTATCGCTGCGGTACGCCGCGATTACACGCCACCGGCCGACAAGACGCTGCCGATCAAGAACGTCGTTGTGATCCTGATGGAAAGCATGGCCGGTCACTCGGTCGGTGCCTTGGGCGCGCCGGGCAACATCACGCCCAACCTCGATAAACTGTCGAAAGAAGGCCTGTTGTTCGACCGCTTCTTCTCCAACGGCACTCATACCCACCAGGGTATGTTCGCCACCATGGCCTGCTTCCCGAACCTGCCAGGTTTCGAATACCTGATGCAGACCCCGGAAGGCAGCCACATGCTGTCCGGCCTGCCACAGTTGCTCAGCGCCCGTAACTACGACGATGTGTACGTCTACAACGGTGATTTTGCCTGGGACAACCAGTCGGGCTTCTTCAGCAACCAGGGCATGACCAACTTCATCGGGCGTAACGACTACGTCAACCCGGTGTTCTCCGACCCGACGTGGGGCGTGTCCGACCAGGACATGTTCGACCGTGGCCTGCAGGAACTCAAGGCGCGCGAAGGCAAGCCGTTCTACGCGCTGCTGCAAACCCTGTCCAACCACACTCCCTATGCCTTGCCGACGCCATTGCCGGTCGAAAAAGTCACTGATCGTGGCAGCCTGAACGAGCATTTGACGGCCATGCGTTACGCCGACTGGGCGTTGGGGCAGTTCTTTGAAAAGGCCCGTAAAGAGCCGTACTTCAAGGAAACCCTGTTTGTCATCGTGGGCGACCATGGTTTCGGCAACGAGCGTCAAATCACCGAAATGGACCTGGGCCGCTTCAACGTGCCGATGCTGATGATTGCACCGGGCATCCAGGAAAAATTCGGTCAGCGTGACCACACAGTGGGCACTCAGATCGACATCGTGCCGACCATCATGGGCCGCCTCGGTGGCGAAGTGCGTCAACAGTGCTGGGGACGAGACCTGCTCAACCTACCGCAAGGCGACACCGGTTTCGGCGTGATCAAGCCATCGGGTACTGAACAGACCACGGCCATCGTCACGGCTGACCAGATCCTGATTCTGCCGAAGGAAAAGGAAATGGATCCGAAGATGTACCAGTACCAGCTGGGTGCCAACCCGCATGCCGAAATCATCCCGAATGCACCGCGTACCGCTGAGCTGAAGCTCAAGCTGGAAGCGTTCCTGCAAACCGCGACCAAGAGCTTGCTGGATAACACCGCCGGCGTGACTGAAAGCATGCAGACCAAGTAAACCGTCAATAAAAAAGAGGCCCGCGAGGGCCTTTTTTTTCGTCTGCCGAATCTGTCGGCGGGCGGTTGAACCTTGCCGACAACCCGGTCGGCTCGGCGCGTTTCCGTGCCATGCAACCGCTACGGTTTGCCTGGGGTATTCAGCAATCTGATGGTCATGGGTGTAGGAAAATCCTTCGCTACACTGCGAGCATCTTCCCCCGGAACATCAAGGCAACTCCCTATGCAAAATCGCATGATGATCACTGGTGCCGGGTCCGGCCTGGGTCGCGAAATCGCTCTGCGCTGGGCTCGAGAAGGCTGGCAGTTGGCCTTGTCCGATGTCAGCGAGCCAGGCTTGAAAGAAACCCTGAAACAGGTCCGTGAGACGGGTGGTGACGGTTTCATTCAGCGTTGCGATGTGCGCGACTACAGCCAGCTGACCGCCTTCGCCCAAGCCTGTGAAGAGAAGCTGGGCGGCATCGATGTGATCGTCAACAACGCCGGCGTGGCCTCGGGCGGTTTCTTCAGTGAGCTGTCGCTGGAAGACTGGGATTGGCAGATTGCGATTAACCTGATGGGCGTGGTCAAAGGCTGCAAGGCGTTCCTGCCGCTGCTGGAAAAGAGTAAAGGCAAGATCATCAACATCGCCTCGATGGCTGCGTTGATGCAGGGGCCTGCCATGAGCAACTACAACGTGGCCAAGGCCGGTGTCGTGGCGCTGTCCGAGAGCCTGCTGATTGAACTGGCACAGCAGGAAATCACTGTGCATGTGGTCTGCCCGTCGTTCTTCCAGACCAACCTGCTGGACTCCTTCCGTGGCCCGACCCCGGCCATGAAAGCCCAGGTCGGCAAGTTGCTGGAAAGCTCGCCGATTACCGCCAGCGATATCGCTGACTACATCTACCAGCATGTTGCCGCAGGTGAGTTCATGATCCTGCCCCATGAGCAGGGCCGTATGGCCTGGGCACTCAAACAGAAGAATCCGCAGTTGCTCTACAACGAGATGACCGTGATGGCCGACAAGATGCGCGCCAAGGCCAGGCAAAGCGCCAGCTGAGCTTGCGAGTAGCGGGCTGCGTCGTTAGGGTTGCCGCTTCTGGCCGCCCTGACGAGATGTGTGCATGCTCAATTACCTGTGGTTTTTCCTTGCGGCGCTGTTCGAAATCGCCGGCTGTTTCGCTTTCTGGATGTGGTTGCGGCAGGGCAAAAGCATCTGGTGGGTCGTGCCGGCGCTGCTCAGCCTGACGCTGTTCGCCCTTGTGCTGACCAAAGTCGAATCGACCTACGCGGGCCGTGCTTATGCAGCCTACGGCGGCATTTACATTGTTGCGTCCATCGGCTGGCTCGGCGTGGTCGAGCGGATTCGACCGTTGGGCTCGGACTGGCTGGGCGTTGCACTGTGCGTACTAGGCGCGAGCATCATTCTGTTTGGCCCACGCTTCACGACACCTTGAGTCATTGATGTTGCCGTGAAAGGGAAGTCTGTAAGAGGAGTCGTTTTGCCGTGTAGGGGGGGACTGTTTTGCCGCTGTTGCATTGTAGACCCGGCTTCAGCCGGTCATCTTCAAGGCCCGGTAATCTCAAGGACTAGAGCCATGCTCGTACTCAGCCGCGTTGTGGGCGAAATGATCTCCATTGGCGACAACATCTCTGTGCGTATCCTCGCCGTGAACGGAGGCAATGTCCGCTTCGGTATTGAAGCCCCGCAAAACATCAATGTGCATCGTGCCGAAGTCTACGAGCGCATTCAGGCCAAACAGGTACACGGCAAACGCGGCTGAAGTACTCGATCAAATAGCTGCCCGGCCAAACGGGTGCTCAATCAAACAGGTGCTTGGGCACATCGTGCTTGAGCATCAGTTGGCATTGCTGGCTTTCAGGATCGAACACGATCAGCGCCTGACCTTTGCTCAACGCATGGCGCACCCGCAACACGCGGGTTTCCAGCGGGGTTTCGTCGCCATTGTCGGTACCGTCACGGGTGACGAAGTCTTCGATCAGGCGGGTCAGGGTGTCGACTTCAAGTTGGTCGTGGGGAATCAGCATAGGCACCTCGGATCATCAATTCGGCGATCCTACGGCGCTTCACGCCGCAGGACCAGTCTGTCCGCCTTGATCCCATCATCACGAACCGCGAATCAGCTTGCGCAAGGCAAACCGATTCGGATGACAGGCCTCGGCGACGCTTCGCGGCAGGGGCAACGGTTCGTTGTCCAGCCACGCCGCCAGCAATTCGCCGGACAGCGGTGCGGTGATCAATCCGCGTGAACCGTGCCCGCTGTTGATGTACAACCCGTCGAGCCATGGACACGCGATGTCTGGCACCTGCCGAGCGTCTTTGCTCAGTGCGGTGTAGGCCTGGGCGAACGCCTGGCTGTCAGCCAATGGGCCGACGATCGGCAGGTAGTCGGGGCTGGTGCAGCGGAACGCGGCGCGACCTTGTAGCTGTTCCGGGTCCAGCTGTCTGGCGTGCAGACGAGTGACCAGGTCGCTGGATATTTCCTCGAGCAGCTCCAGGTTGCCAAGGTGTTCGGCAGTCGTCGGAGTCAGGTCGTCGCTCTTGAAATCGAAGCTGGCACCCAGGGTGTGTTCACCCAAGCGTGCGGGTGCGACGTAACCTTCAGCGCAGACCACCGTCGCCAGACACCGGCTCTCAGCGGTTTGCGCCAAGCGGGTGATTTGCCCGCGAATGCGTTTGAGCGGCAGCTCGGCACTGTGTGCGAAGCGTTTGATTTCCGCCGCGCCGGCCAGTACCACCACGGGCGCGCTGGCGAGCAGGGTCTCGCCGTCCCAGGCTTGCCACTGATCATCGACCTTGCGCAGTTCCAGTACATCGCGGTGCGTCAGCAGTTGGACATTGGGGGGCGATGCTTGCCATTGGCACAGGGCCGGCAGATGAACCCAACCACCCTCTGGATAGAACAGCCCGCCATGGGCCAGTTCGATTCCGGCCTGGGCCTGCGCGTGCGGCTGGTCCAGCAGGTGCAACAGATCGGCGGGGAAGGCCGCCGCCAGTTGCGCCTGACGCTCGGCTTCCTTGGCATTGAATGCCAGTTGCAGCACGCCGCAATCGTCCCAATCGACGCCACGTTGCAAGTGTTCAAGCAAGCGCCGGGTGTGCCCGAAACCGCTGACGATCAATTGCGAAAGTGCGGTGCCGTGGGCCGAGAGTTTCAGGTACAGCACGCCTTGCGGGTTGCCGGAGGCTTCTTGGGCCAGGTCGGCATGCCGTTCCAGTAGGCTGACCTGCCAACCGCGCGCGGCGAGGCTGGCGGCGCTGGCGCAACCGGCCAGTCCGGCGCCGATCACCAGTGCACGACGTTCGCCGCTCAGTTGATTCGGGCGAGCAAACCAGGGTTTGACGGTTGCCGGGGCCGATGTTTCCTGCGGCCAGCCGACGAACTCACCCCGCAGGATTTCCCATTTGTGGCCGATGCCCGGTGTGCGGCGCATTTTGAAACCCGCCGCATTGAGCAGGCGGCGCACCCAGCCGGTGCTGGTGAAGGTGCTGATGGTCGAACCGGGTGCCGACAGACGCGCCAATTCGGCAAACAGTTCAGCGGTCCACATGTCGGGGTTTTTCGCTGGAGCGAAGCCGTCGAGAAACCACGCGTCGATCTGCGCGTCCAGCTGTGGCAGTTGTTCCAGCACGTCACCGATCAACAGCGTCAGGGTTACGCGGCCATTGTCCAGCACCAGTCGCTGAAAGCCCTGGTGGATGGCGACGTACTGCGCCAACAACTGATCGGCAAACGGTTTGAGGTCGGGCCAGAGTGTCAGGGCCCGTTGCATATCTGCCGGGCTCAGCGGGTACTTTTCGACGCTGATGAAATGCAGCCGTGCACCAGCCACAGCCTGTTGCTCGAACAATTGCCAGGCGCAGAGAAAATTCAGCCCGGTACCGAAACCGGTCTCGCCAATCACCAACCTTTCTCCGGCCGGCAGTTCGGCAAAACGTTCGCTCAGGCGGTTTTGCTCGATGAACACGTAACGGGTTTCATCAAGGCCCGACTGGTCGGAGAAATACACGTCGTCAAACACCCGCGAGCGCGGGCGACCTTGGTCGTCCCAGTCGAGCTGGGCATGCGGTACGGGGTTCGGCAGTGTTTCAGGGTTCATGGTCGGCTCAAGCGAGGCTAGGTGGCCATTCTAGCCGATCGCGACACAAGCGATTGATCCATGGCAACGTTCGGGGATGCTGGCTCAACGAAAGTCCCGGTCGGGTTCGTTTTTTGTGGCGAGGGAGCTTGCTCCCGCTGGACGGCGAAGCCGACCCAAAACCGGCGCGCGCGGTTTATCGGACAGAACGCGTCATCCTGATTCGCGACTGCTTCGCCCGAGCGCGGACCCGCCGGCGGGAGCAAGCGCCCTCGCCACAGGGAATTTCTCTGCTAAGCACCTGCTCAATCCGCTAGTCTTGGACAATCTTGGAAGGGAGTCGCTCATGTTCGAATCTGCTGAAATCGGTCATGTGATTGATAAAGAAACCTACGATGCTGAAGTGCCGGCGTTGCGTGAGGCTTTGCTTGAAGCCCAGTTCGACCTCCAGCAGCAGGCGCGATTTCCGGTGATCGTGCTGATCAACGGGATTGAAGGTGCAGGCAAGGGCGAGACGGTCAAGTTGCTCAATGAGTGGATGGACCCGCGACTGATTGAGGTCCGCACCTTCGATCAGCAAACCGATGAAGAGCTGGCGCGACCACCGGCCTGGCGCTATTGGCGAATGCTCCCGGCCAAGGGGCGAATGGGGGTGTTTTTCGGCAACTGGTACAGCCAGATGCTGCAAGGGCGGGTCCATGGTCTGTTCAAGGATGCGGTGCTGGACCAGGCGATCAACCAGACCGAACGCCTGGAGAAAATGCTCTGCGATGAAGGCGCAGTGATCTTCAAATTCTGGTTTCACCTGTCCAAGCAACAAATGAAAGCGCGCCTCAAGTCCTTGCAGGACGACCCGTTGCACAGCTGGCGCATCAGCCCGCTGGACTGGCAGCAATCGAAAACCTACGACAAGTTCGTGCAGTATGGTGAGCGGGTGATTCGCCGCACCAGCCGCGACTACGCACCCTGGCATGTGATCGAAGGTGTGGATGCCCATTACCGCAGTCTGACCGTGGGCAAGATCCTGCTCGACGGTCTGCAAAATGCCCTCAAGCGCCCCAAGATCAACCCGGACAAAGTCAGCGCTGCGCCGCTGTCGGCCAGTGTCGATCACTTGAGTTTGCTCGGTAGTCTGGACATGAGCCAGCGGCTGGAAAAGGACGATTACGAGGAGCAACTGATTACCGAACAGGCACGGTTATCCGGCCTGATGCGTGACAAACGGATGCGCCGACACGCACTGATCGCGGTATTCGAGGGTAATGACGCCGCGGGCAAGGGCGGGGCGATTCGTCGTGTGGCCGCCGCACTCGACCCGCGCCAGTACAGCATCGTGCCGATTGCCGCGCCGACCGAGGACGAGCGCGCCCAGCCGTATTTGTGGCGTTTCTGGCGCCAGATCCCGGCGCGCGGAAAATTTACTGTCTTCGACCGTTCCTGGTATGGCCGGGTGCTGGTGGAACGCGTCGAGGGCTTTTGCAGCCAGGCCGACTGGCTGCGCGCCTATGGCGAAATCAACGACTTCGAAGAGCAGATCAGCGCCTCCGGGGTGATCGTCGTGAAGTTCTGGCTGGCCATCGACAAACAGACCCAGCTGGAGCGTTTCCAGGAGCGCGAAGCCATTCCCTTCAAACGCTTCAAGATCACCGAAGACGACTGGCGCAACCGCGAGAAGTGGGACGACTACCGGACGGCTGTCGGCGATATGGTCGACCGCACCAGCACCGAGGTTTCACCCTGGACCCTGGTGGAAGCCAACGACAAGCGCTGGGCCCGGGTCAAAGTACTGCGCACCCTCAACCGTGCGCTGGAAGAGGCCTTCGAGAAATCCGACAAGGACCAGAAGAAGCTGAAGAAGGACAAGAAGTAGCCCGATGGGTTTGCATACGCGGGGTGAATGATTGTCGCGGTCGGCCGGGAGCTGGCAGGGGCAATGTCGTGGGCACGCCTGGTTAACTGATCAACGGTAAACGTCAACTTCTCGGTGCGACCGATACAGTCTCATTTACGGCTTGTCGCCAACTGTCCGTGTGTGATGCCTCGCCGGCAGCCTAGAATGGCTTTTCTCGCCGTCAGCCTTTTGGGGTTTCCATGCACATTTCGTCCGGTCGCTGGGTTTATGGTCTGTTCCTCGCCTTGCTGACCGCGTTTTTGTGGGGAATCCTGCCGATCAAACTCAAGCAGGTATTGCTGGTGATGGACCCGGTCACGGTGACCTGGTTTCGGCTGATCGTATCCGGCAGCTTGCTGTTCCTTTATCTGGCGGCGACCAAGCGTCTGCCGAGCCGACGGGCGCTTGGGCCTAAAGGTGGCTGGCTGGTGCTGATGGCGGTACTCGGGCTGGTGGGCAATTACGTGTTGTACCTGATGGGCCTGAACCTGTTGAGCCCGGGTACTGCGCAACTGGTCGTGCAGATGGGGCCGATCCTGTTGCTGATCGCCAGCCTGTTTGTGTTCAAGGAACGTTTCAGCGTGGGGCAGGGGATTGGCCTGCTGGTGCTGTTGTTGGGGTTCGGGTTGTTTTTCAATCAGCGGCTCAGCGAGTTGCTGACATCGTTGAGTGATTACACCGCAGGCGTGTTGCTGGTACTGGCGGCGTCAACCGTCTGGACCTTCTATGCGCTGGGCCAGAAACAATTGCTGACGGCGTGGAATTCGTTACAGGTGATGATGGTGATCTACCTGTTTTGCGCCTTGTTGCTGACCCCGTGGGTACATCCATTGGAAGCTTTGCAACTGAGCCCGCTGCAAGGCTGGTTGCTGCTTGGGTGCTGTCTGAACACGCTGATCGCTTACGGCGCTTTTGCCGAAGCGCTGGCCCATTGGGAGGCGTCGAGGGTCAGTGCGACGCTCGCCATCACACCGTTGGTGACCTTCGCGGCCGTGGCGCTGGCCGCCTGGTTGTGGCCCGAGTATGTACAGGCCGAACAGATCAACAGTCTGGCGTATGGCGGTGCAGTGCTGGTGGTGCTGGGGTCGGCACTGGTCGCGTTGGGGCCATCGCTGATCGCCGGGCTCAAGGCCCGACGGATGCGGGCCGCGGTCAGCCGGTAACCGCGTTATCGTTCATCGCGAGCAAGCTTTACGCCTGCAGAGGAGATGCGAGCTTCTCTTCTGTAGGAGCAGAGCTTGCTCGCGATGACTGACCGTCAGACGCTAGATAACTGACTGATTCAACCCTGCTTCCCGGCCTCCAGCATGTTCTCCGGCCGCACCCAGGCATCAAACTGCTCATCCGTCAGATAACCGAGCTGCAACGCCGCCTCGCGCAGGGTCAGCCCTTCGGCATAGGCTTTCTTGGCAATCTCGGCGGATTTGTCGTAGCCGATGTGCGGGTTCAGCGCCGTCACCAGCATCAAGCCACGTTCCAGGTGAGCGGCCATTTGCTCGGCATCCGGCTCAAGGCCTGCAATGCAATGCTGCTGGAAGTTACTGCAGCCATCACCGAGCAAGCGGATCGATTGCAGCAGGTTGTGAATGATCACCGGCTTGAACACGTTCAACTGCAGGTGGCCCTGGCTGGCGGCGAAGCCAATCGCCACGTCGTTGCCCAGTACCTGGCAGGCGAGCATCGACAATGCTTCGCACTGAGTCGGGTTGACCTTGCCAGGCATGATCGAACTGCCGGGCTCGTTGGCGGGCAGCTTGACCTCGGCGAAACCCGCTCGTGGTCCGGAGCCCAGCAAGCGCAAGTCGTTGGCGATTTTCATCAGGGTCACGGCGAGGGTTTTCAGCGCGCCAGACAAGGTGGTCAACGGTTCGTGCCCGGCCAGTGCGGCAAACTTGTTCGGCGCGGTGATAAACGGCAGGCCGGAGAGCGCGGCCAACTCGGAGGCAATCGCTTCGCCAAAGCCATGCGGCGAGTTGAGGCCGGTCCCCACCGCAGTACCGCCCTGAGCCAACTCGCAGACGGCCGGCAAGGCGCTGCGGATCGCACGTTCGGCGTAATCGAGCTGGGCGATGAACGCTGAAAGCTCCTGGCCGAAGGTGATCGGCGTGGCATCCATCATGTGCGTGCGACCGGTCTTCACCAGTTTCATGTGCCGTGCGGCCTGCTCGGCCAGCCCGGCGGAGAGTTCAGCGATGGCCGGCAACAGCTGCTGTTGTACGGCCTGCACCGTGGCGATATGCATGGCGGTGGGGAAGCTGTCGTTGGAGCTTTGCGAGCGATTGACGTGGTCGTTGGGGTGCACCGGAGCCTTGCCGCCACGAGGGTTGCCGGCCAGTTCGTTGGCGCGGCCGGCGATCACTTCGTTGACGTTCATGTTGCTTTGGGTGCCACTGCCGGTCTGCCAGACCACCAGCGGAAACTGGTCGTCATGCTGGCCGTCGAGCACTTCGTCGGCGGCCTGCTCGATCAGCCGGGCGATGTCGGCCGGCAGATCGCCATTGCGACTATTGACCCGTGCCGCGGCTTTCTTGATCAGGGCCAAGGCGTGCAGTACGGCCAGCGGCATGCGTTCATTGCCAATGGCAAAGTTAATCAGCGAGCGCTGCGTCTGAGCGCCCCAGTAGGCTTCATCCGGGACTTCCACTGGGCCAAGGCTGTCGGTTTCGATACGGCTCATCGGTTACATTCCTGTAGGTCTGATAGCGAAGTTTAGGTCGTGAATGACGCTTAGGGTTCCATCAGTCGTTTTTTTAACCGTTCGGTCCTGAAAATCAGGCCTGGCAAGGGGGAGGGGTTGAGCGCATGAGTTTTTTAGGCGCAGAATGGCCCCCCTTGGGGTTTTACCTCGCCTGCTAGAAAAGGAAACTCGATGACTCGTCTTCGTGCCATCTGTACCGCGGTTGCTCTGGTCTGTGCCAGCGGCCAGGTTTTCGCCGATACCGCCAGCCACAACGCCAGTGCCGAAGCTTTCCTGACCCTGGCGCATGCTGACAAACTGGGCACACCGGTGTACATGCAAGTGCAGCAAATGTTCGCCCAGCGCTTTGAACAAACCAAAGCGCCGGAATCGAAAAAAGCCTTGCTGGAAACCTACCAGGCCAAGGCCAACGCCGCTCTGGACCAAGCCATTGGCTGGAACAAACTGAAGCCGGACATGGTCAAGCTCTACACCACCAACTTCAGCGAATCCGAGCTCAAGGACCTGGTTGCGTTCTACCAGTCGCCACTGGGCAAGAAAGTCCTGGAAAAAATGCCTCAGCTGACTCAGCAATCGGCCCAGATGACTCAAGCCAAACTGGAAAGCGCGGTGCCTGTGGTCAACAAGCTGCTGGCTGACATGACTGCCGAGCTGACGCCGAAAGACGCCGCTGCTCCCGCCAAGAAAAAGCCTTGAGCGGAGCCCCGCAATGACCATGCAACAACGTATTGAATCGGCACTGAACGCGTTGCAACCTGCACATCTGGAGGTGCTGGACGAAAGTCATATGCACAGCCGAGGGCTGCAAACCCACTTCAAGGCCGTGGTGGTCAGCGAGCAATTTACCGGGCTCAACAGCGTCAAGCGTCACCAGAAGGTCTACGCCACGTTGGGTGACCTGATGGGTGAATTCCATGCGTTGGCGCTGCATACCTATACGCCTGAGGAATGGGCAAAGACCGGCGCGGCACCTGCCTCGCCGACCTGTGCTGGCGGCAGCAAGCACTGATTCTGATGGCTGTTGTGGCGAGGGAGCTTGCTCCCGCTGGGTTGCGAAGCGACCCTAATATCAACCGCCGCGAGTATTCAGATGGAACGCGATTGCCGGATTACGACCGCTTCGCGGTCCAGCGGGAGCAAGCTCCCTCGCCACAGGTGAAACACCACAGTCCTAAAACCACAGTGTTTTTGTTAGAATCCGCAACGCGCCGCTTAGCCGGCGCGTTTTTTTTCGCATCCGGTTCACCCCTTGCGCGGGTAGCCACCTGGAGAATCACCCATGACACAACAGATTGTCGTGGCGGCACTGTATAAGTTCGTCACCCTTGAAGATTACGTCGCCTTGCGCGAGCCACTGTTGCAGGCAATGGTCGACAACGGCATCAAAGGCACCTTGCTGATTGCCGAAGAAGGCATCAACGGCACGGTTTCCGGTAGCCGCGAAGGCATCGACGGGCTGATGGCCTGGCTCAAGAACGATCCGCGCATGGACGACATCGATCACAAAGAGTCGTACTGCGACGAGCAGCCGTTCTACCGCACCAAGGTCAAACTCAAGAAAGAGATCGTCACCCTGGGTGTTGAAGGCGTTGACCCGAACAAGAAGGTCGGCACCTACGTTGATCCGCAGAATTGGAACGCGTTGATCAGCGACCCTGAAGTGCTGCTGATCGATACCCGCAACGACTACGAAGTGTCGATCGGCACCTTCGAAGGCGCGATCGATCCGAAGACCACCAGTTTTCGCGAATTTCCCGACTACATCAAAGCCAACTTCGACCCGGCCAAGCACAAGAAAGTCGCGATGTTCTGCACCGGCGGCATTCGCTGTGAAAAGGCTTCGAGCTACATGCTCAGCCAGGGCTTCGATGAAGTCTTCCACCTCAAGGGCGGAATCCTCAAGTACCTCGAAGAGGTGCCGCAGGAAGAAACCAAATGGCAGGGTGACTGCTTTGTGTTCGATAACCGCGTCACCGTTCGCCACGACCTGAGCGAAGGCGACTACGATCAATGTCATGCCTGTCGTACGCCAGTGAGTGTGGAAGACCGTGCATCCGAGCACTATGTCGCTGGCATCAGCTGCCCGCATTGCTGGGATAAGCTGAGTGAGAAGACCCGTCGCAGTGCGATCGACCGGCAGAAACAGATCGAACTGGCCAAGGCCCGTAATCAGCCGCACCCGATCGGTTACAACTACAAGCAATCCAACACCGAGGCCTGAACCATGTCCGCGCGCCTGCTCTATGTAATGGATCCGATGTGCTCCTGGTGCTGGGGCTTCGCTCCGGTGGCCGAGGCCCTGGTCAAGCAGGCGCAGGCTGCGGGCATTGATGTGCATCTGGTGGTTGGCGGTTTGCGCACCGGCAGTGGTGCAGCGCTGGAACCCACTACGCGGCGCTACATTCTCGAACACTGGCAGGCGGTCGCCGAAGCCACCGGCCAGCCGTTCAAGTTCGAAGGCGCGCTGCCCGACGGTTTTGTCTACGACACCGAACCTGCCTGCCGTGCGCTGGTGACGGCGCGCAGCCTGGCACCGGATTGCGCCTGGAAACTGCTCAAACTCATCCAGCAGGCTTTTTATACCGAGGGTCGTGACGTCACCCGCGCCAGCGTGTTGGTGGAGTTGGCCGAACAAGCCGGCTTGCCGCGTATCGAGTTCGCGGCAGCATTCGACCGTGCCGATCAGCACGCGGCGACGGCGGCAGACTTCACCTGGGTTCAGGATCTGGGCATCGCCGGCTTCCCGACCTTGCTCGCCGAGCGCAACGGTCAATTGGCGCTGTTGACCAATGGTTATCAACCGCTCAGCGAACTGGCCCCGTTGCTCGGCCGTTGGCTGGAGCGCGCAGCCTGTGTATGAGCAACCCGATGATGCACCGCAACCCAAGCGGGTCGATCGGCTGAGTTGGGCAGAAATCCGTCGACTGGCACTTCAGCATAAAAAATCCTTGTGGATCGCCAACGGCGTCGCCGTATTGGCAACCCTGTGCAGTGTGCCAATCCCTTTACTGTTGCCATTGCTGGTGGACGAAGTGCTGCTGGGGCATGGCGACGCCGCACTGAAAGTGATGAATCACGCGCTGCCCACCGGCTGGCAACGTGCTGCCGGTTACATCGGTCTGATGTTGCTGGTGACGTTGACCCTGCGTTGCGGCGCATTGATGTTCAACGTCTTGCAGGCGCGTCTGTTTGCAAGTCTGGCCAAGGACATCGTTTACCGTATCCGCGTACGGCTGATCGAGCGACTCAAGCGTATTTCCCTTGGCGAATACGAAAGCCTGGGCAGCGGCACGGTGACCACGCACCTGGTCACGGACCTGGACACGGTCGACAAATTCGTCGGCGAAACCCTTAGCCGCTTTCTGGTGGCGATGCTCACGCTGGTCGGCACGGCGGGGATTCTGGTGTGGATGCACTGGAAGCTGGCGCTGCTGATCCTGTTGTTCAACCCGCTGGTGATCTACGCCACCGTGCAGTTGGGTAAGCGGGTCAAACACCTGAAGAAACTTGAGAACGACAGCACTTCCCGGTTCACCCAGGCGCTGACCGAAACCCTGGATGCAATTCAGGAAATCCGCGCTGGCAATCGTCAGGGGTTTTTCCTGGGACGTCTCGGCTTGCGGGCGCAGGAAGTGCGCAACTATGCCGTCAACTCACAGTGGAAAAGCGACGCATCGAGCCGTGCCAGCGGTTTGCTGTTCCAGTTCGGTATCGATATCTTCCGCGCCGCCGCGATGCTCACGGTGCTGTTCTCCGACCTGTCCATCGGCCAGATGCTGGCGGTGTTCAGCTACCTCTGGTTCATGATCGGGCCGGTCGAGCAGTTGCTGAATTTGCAATACGCCTATTACGCGGCCGGCGGTGCACTGACGCGAATCAACGAGCTGTTATCGCGTGCCGACGAGCCGCAATACCCAGGTGGCGTCGACCCGTTCAAAGGGCGCGAGACGGTGGGCATCGAGGTCCAGGGCTTGAGTTTCGGCTATGGCGGTGAGCTGGTGCTGGATCAGATGAACCTGTCCATCGCACCCGGTGAAAAAGTCGCCATCGTCGGCGCCAGTGGTGGCGGTAAAAGCACGCTGGTGCAGTTGCTGCTGGGGCTCTATACGCCACAGTCGGGCAGCATCCGTTTTGGTGGCGTCACTCAACAGGACATCGGCCTGGAAACGGTGCGCGAGAATGTCGCCGTGGTGTTGCAGCACCCGGCACTGTTCAACGACACCATACGGGCCAACCTCGCCATGGGCCGCGAACGCAGTGACGAAGCCTGTTGGCAGGCACTGGAAATCGCCCAGCTCGAGGCAACGGTCAAGGCGCTGCCGCAAGGTCTGGATAGTGTCGTTGGCCGTTCCGGTGTGCGCTTGTCCGGCGGGCAGCGTCAGCGCCTGGCGATTGCGCGCATGGTGCTGGCCGAACCCAAGGTCGTGGTCCTCGATGAGGCGACTTCGGCGCTGGACGCCGCCACCGAATACAACCTCCATCAGGCGCTCGCGCGGTTTCTCAGCGGTCGCACGACACTGATCATTGCTCACCGGTTGTCGGCGGTGAAACAGGCAGATCGTGTGCTGGTATTCGATGGCGGGCAGATTGCCGAAGACGGCGACCATCAGCAACTGATTGCTGAAGGTGGCCTGTATGCCAAGTTGTATGGGCATTTGCAGCAGCATTAGCAGTCTTGAGTTTTGCCCGGATTTCTGTACTTATTGATCAGCCATCCTTTTTGGGAATCGGCCTTGTGGACCCTTTGATTGTTACATTGCCCCTAAATCGAGCTTGATCGAAGCCTGACGCCTTCGAAAAATCGAAAATTAGCCTAGTCTGTGCTGCTAGGAGCGGAATTCTCTAGGGTGTTCATCAGGCAGCGCTTATGCAAGGGACCTCATGAAGCAAAAGCGGACTCTCGGAACGCCACGGTTGTTGGGCATCGTCTGGCCATTTATCGCCGTCGTATTGTTTCAGGCCCTGTTGGGCGGCGTCAGCCTGTACGTTTTGTCGGCGGTTCGCGGCTATGTTGCCGGAGAAAGCCTGTGGTCCAAGGGTCAGAAAGACGCTATCTATTACCTCAATCTCTACGCTGACAGTCGCGACGAGTCGATTTTCCTCAAGTATCAGAAGGCTATTTCAGTCCCCCAGGGCGGGCATGAACTGCGGGTCGCGCTGGATCATCAACCGCCTGATCTTGAGGCCGCGAGGCGGGGTATCCTCAACGGCGGTAACCATCCCGATGACGTTTCAAGCCTGATTTGGCTGTACCTGAACTTCCGGCATTTCAGTTACCTGGAAACCGCTATCGATCGCTGGACCGTGGGCGATGCCTACCTGATGCAGCTCGATAACGTCGCCCTTGAAATGCATCAGCGCATTGTCGGCAACCAGGCGAGCGACGCCGACATTCAGCGCTGGAAAGCCCGGATATTTGCCATCAACGAAGCGGTGACCCCCGCCGCCAAAGCATTCAGTGACGCATTGGGCGAGGGCTCGCGGCTGATTCTGCGGTTGTTGCTGTTCACTAACCTGGCCACGGCGTTGGGGTTGATTGCCCTGGCACTCTTGCGCACCCATAAGCTACTGGCTCAGCGCCACGCGTTTGCCAATGCCTTGCAGCTGGAAAAGGAACGCGCGCAAATCACCTTGCAGTCCATTGGCGATGGCGTGATCACCACCGACGTTGAAGGTGCCATTGCTTACATGAACCCGGCAGCCGAGGAGTTGACCCACTGGAAGGCTGAGCAGGCAATCGGGCTACCACTGGCAGCCTTGTTCAATCTGCTGGATGACAATGCCCAGGCGGATGGCTTCACGCTGATCGAGCATATTCTCAGCGGTCAGCTCAGCGGCGGCAGTGAACACTCCAAACTGATCCAGAGGCTGGATGGCAGCACGGTTTCAGTCACGCTGGTAGGTTCGCCGATTCGCAATGCCGGTAAAGTCAGTGGCACGGTACTGGTGCTGCATGACATGACCCAGGAGCGGCAGTACATTGCCAATCTTTCCTGGCAGGCCACCCACGACGCGTTGACCGGGCTGGCCAACCGCCGCGAATTCGAATATCGCCTGGAGCAGGCGTTGCACAGCCTGACGCGCCAGCCAGCCCGACATGCCTTGATGTTCCTCGATCTGGATCAATTCAAACTGGTCAACGACACTTGCGGGCATGCTGCGGGTGATGAGCTGCTGCGGCATATCTGCGCACTGTTGCAATCGGGTTTGCGCGAAGGTGACACCTTGGCCCGATTGGGCGGTGACGAGTTCGGCATTCTGCTGGAAAACTGCTCGCCGCAAGCCTCGGAAAAAATCGCCGAGGGCCTGCGCCAGACGGTACAAAACCTGCACTTTGTCTGGAAAGGCCGGCCATTCGTGACCACCGTCAGCATCGGTCTGGTGCACATCATTCAAGCTCCGGCCACCCTTGAGGCTTCATTGCGTGCTGCAGACATGGCCTGCTACATGGCGAAGGAGAAGGGCCGCAATCGGGTGCAGGTCTATCATGCCGACGACTCCGAGTTGTCCCTGCGTTTTGGCGAGATGGCCTGGGTGCAACGCCTACACATGGCGCTGGAAGAGAACCGCTTCTGTCTGTATTCACAGGAAATCGCTGCGCTGGGGCATATCGAACGGGGCGGCGGGCATATCGAAATCCTGCTGCGTCTGCACGACGAAGCCGGGCGGATGATTCTGCCGGACAGCTTCATTCCTGCCGCCGAGCGTTATGGACTGATGACGTCCCTGGATCGTTGGGTGGTCGAGAATGTTTTCAGGATCATTGCGCAGGGCATCGCCCAAGAGCGCAAAGGGCCGTTGGCCATGTGTGCGATCAATCTGTCAGGCACTACCATCGGTGATGAGGCTTTTCTGCACTTTCTGCGTGAAAAATTCACTGCCTATGCCATCCCGCCTGAAATGATTTGTTTTGAAATCACTGAAACCAGCGCGATTTCCAATTTGGGCAGCGCAATCAGATTTATCAATGAGCTCAAAGGGTTGGGATGTCATTTTTCGCTGGATGACTTTTGTGCCGGTATGTCCTCATTCGCCTATCTAAAACATTTACCTGTAGACTTCTTGAAGATCGACGGGAGTTTCGTAAAGGATATGCTGGACGACCCGATTAACCGTGCAATGGTCGAAGTGATCAATCACATCGGTCATGTCATGGGTAAGCGCACCATTGCCGAGTTTGTTGAAACACCCCAGATCGAGCAGGCATTGCTGGAGATCGGGGTGGATTATGCTCAAGGGTATATCATTGAACGCCCGCAATTGTTTACCTGTGACAGCCTGCAATGTCGGCCCGCCAGACCGCAGCCTCTGTTATTCAGGGCGCCTGGCACGTTCCGTTGAAATCTCTTGCTGATCCGTACCATCACAATCAAAAGGAGTGCGACAGTGATCGATACATTCAACAGGTCCGGCCCGCTTATGGAAGCCGCAAGTTACCCCGCCTGGGCTCAGCAACTGATCCGGGATTGCAGCGAGAGCAAGCGTCGGGTTGTCGAACATGAACTGTATCAGCGGATGCGTGACAACAAACTCAGTGCAAGGACCATGCGTCAGTACCTGATTGGTGGCTGGCCGGTCGTTGAACAGTTCGCGTTGTACATGGCGCAAAACCTGACGAAGACCCGCTTTGCCCGCCATCCCGGCGAGGACATGGCGCGTCGCTGGCTGATGCGCAACATTCGGGTTGAGCTCAATCATGCCGACTATTGGGTGCACTGGAGTCGCGCGCATGGCGTCAGCCTCGATGATTTGCAGGCGCAGCAGGTTGCACCTGAGCTTCATGCGTTGAGTCATTGGTGCTGGCATACCAGCTCGGCGGATTCGCTGATTGTTGCCATTGCGGCAACCAACTATGCCATTGAAGGGGCGACCGGGGAGTGGTCGGCGCTGGTGTGTTCCAGTGGAGTCTATGCGGCAGCGTTCCCTGAGGACGACCGCAAGCGCGCGATGAAGTGGCTGAAAATGCACGCTCAATACGATGATGCCCATCCATGGGAAGCCCTGGAAATCATCTGCACGCTGGCGGGCCTGAACCCCACCAGATCCCTGCAAGCTGAACTGCGTCAGGCGATCTGCAAGAGCTACGACTACATGTACCTGTTCCTGGAACGCTGCATGCAACTGGAACACTCCGAAAGGGTTCCGGTAGCCCGGGAGCGGATGGCGCTGGCCGAAAGCTAAACAATCACAGCCAGGTGGCAGTTCCTATATTCGGCGGGGTGTCATGACAGACCGCAGTCTGTAGGAGCTGCCGCAGGCTGCGATCTTTTCCGGAGCGCTTGAGTTCAAGCTTCAACCCGCCATCGCCAACCGGTTGCGCCCCTCGCGCTTGGCCACATACAGCGCACTGTCGGCGCGTCGCAACAAGCTGTCTGCGGACTCACCCGGCAGCAGCGTCGAGCATCCGAGGCTGACCGTTAAGCCGATCAGCGTCCCATCCGCCGAATACTCCCCGGCTTGTGCGGCATAGCGCAGGCGTTCGCCTATCATTGCAGCGGCATCGCGGCTGGTGTTGGACAGCAGAATCAGAAACTCTTCTCCGCCGAAGCGAAAGACCATGTCTACGTTGCGCAACTGGTCTTTGATCAAGGTTGCGACAGCCTTCAACACGTCATCGCCGGCGCTGTGACCGTAGTTGTCATTGATCTGTTTGAAGTGATCGATATCGAGCATCAACAACGACAGCGGCTGCAAGTGTCGCCGGGCCATGTCGATCTCCCGTTGCAGGGTCTGATCCATGGCAATGCGATTGCCGGTGCCGGTCAGTGGGTCGCGCAGTGCACTTTGAGTGGCCGCTCGATAGAGCAGGGCATTGCGCATCGGGAAGAGCAAGCTGGATAGCAGGGATTCGAGGTTACCCTGATCCTTTTCGCTGAAGCGCTGATTGCGACGGAACACCAGATCGCCCAGGTGTGTGCCTTCGTGGCTCAGGCTATAGCTCACCGAGTGATGTCCGCGCTGACCGAACTCCAGGCGCAGGTCGCTGGTTTTGTGTTGATAGTTCAAGGCGTCCAGTGGCACAAGGCGCTGAATTTCGCGGAAAAACAGTCCCAGAATGCGCTGCGGCTCAAGGCTGGTTTGCAGTTGCAGGCCCAGCTGCTGGCGCAATTGACCGAGGCTGGCAGGACGCTCCAAAAGGGCTGGCAACTGGCCAAAGCCCAGCCGCTGCATTTTGGCGCTATCGAAGTCAATTGCGTTGGTCTGGGTTGGAGATTTCATATGGCGTGAGCCCCTAAGCAGGAGTGCTGTCTTACAGGCTGGGTGAGAGCGGCTTTGGGCTGCGCGTCATACTGGTCCATCAGTCCCGTAGGACATGTGGCTAGATTTTAGTCTGCTTTGTCGAGCAAACGTAAGCTCGACATGGCGCTGCCCGATCGCTAACACGCTGCGTGTTTCAACAGGATTAGAGCGAAAGTCATGCCATTCGGTTCAGACGAATAAAATTCGTTTTAAATCAGCTTGTTGGCTTGTGTGTCGGTGACTGGTGGCTGATTCGGCGGCATTTGATTGACTTCAAACAGACGCTTGAAGGAGGGGAGACGCGTGCCGCGACAGTATGCCGTCGCGGCAGCGGGGTGCGGCGAGGGCCTTACTGAGCGTTGAACGCCTGACCGTTGATGCCAGTGCTGTCCGGCCCCATCAGGTACAGGTAAACCGGCATGATCTCTTCAGGCGTCGGGTTGTTGGCCGGGTTTTCGCCCGGGTACGCTTGAGCGCGCATGCTGGTGCGGGTTGCGCCTGGGTTGATGCTGTTTGAGCGAACCGGCGCGACGTTGTCGACTTCGTCGGCCAGGGTTTGCATCAGGCCTTCGGTGGCGAATTTCGACACGCCATAAGCGCCCCAGTACGCACGACCTTTGCGGCCGACGCTGCTGGAGGTGAAGATTACCGAGGCGTCCTGAGACAGCTTGAGCAGTGGCAGCAGGGTGCTGGTCAGCATGAACATGGCGTTGACGTTGACGTGCATCACGCGCATGAAGTTTTCGCCGGAGAGTTGCTCCAGTGGCGTGCGCGGGCCAATGATCGAGGCGTTGTGCAACAAGCCATCAAGGTGACCGAACTCGGTTTCGATCATGGCCGCCAGTTCGTCGTATTGATGCGGCAGGGCGGTTTCCAGGTTGAACGGAATCACTGCAGGCTGTGGATAACCGGCCGCTTCGATTTCGTCGTAAACCTGGGTCAGATTGGCCTCGGTCTTGCCCAGCAGCAGTACGGTCGCGCCGTGAGCGGCATAGGTTTTTGCCGCGGCAGCGCCGATGCCACGACCGGCGCCAGTGACCAGGATGACCCGATCTTTGAGCAGTTCAGGGCGGGCGGAATAATCAAACATAAAAAACCTCTACAAAGCAGAAAACAGACTGTGGCGAGGGGGCTTGCCCCCGCTGGGTTGCGAAGCGACCCCAAGCTCGGTTTGTCAGCTTCACCGAACTGGCTGATTTACGACTGCTTCGCAGCCGAACGGGGGCAAGCCCCCTCGCCACAAATGCCTCCGGCAGCCAGTTAGATCAGCAGCTACACAGTGCGCTATCGAGCACCTTGCGCAACTCCGAAGGGTGGTCCACCACCACATCCGCGCCCCAGTTTCGTGGATTGTCATCAGGGTGAATGTAGCCAAAGGTCACCGCAGCGGTCCGGGTGCCGGCATCGCGGCCCGACTCGATATCGCGCAGGTCATCACCCACGAACAGCACGCTGGCCGGGTCCAGGTCGAGCATTTTGCAGGCGAGTATCAACGGCTCCGGGTGCGGCTTGCTGTTGGTCACGTGGTCTGGGCAAATGAGCAACGCCGAGCGTTCGGCCAGTCCCAGTTGTTGCATGATCAGCTCAGCGAAGCGCAGCGGTTTGTTAGTCACCACGCCCCAGATCAGATTGGATTTCTCGATGTCGGCCAACAGTTCAGCCATGCCATCGAAGAGTTTGCTGTGAACCGCGCAACCCTTGAGATAACGCTCCAGAAACTCCAGTCGCAATGCCTCGAAACCCGGTGATTCCGGGTCCATCGAGAAGGTTACCGCCACCATGGCTTTGGCCCCGCCAGAGATCTCGTCGCGGATGTGTTTGTCCGGGATCGGTGCCAACCCGCGGTCTGCCAGCATGCTTTGGCAGATGGCAATGAAGTCCGGCGCGGTGTCGAGCAGGGTGCCGTCCATGTCAAAAAGAACTGCTCTGATTGCCATCGGCTTACTCCTCGCGCAGCGTCTGGATCATATAGTTGACGTCAACGTCGGCGGCCAGCTTGTAGTGCTTGGTCAGCGGGTTGTACGTCAGGCCAATGATGTCCTTGACGCTCAGGCCGGCCTGGCGGCTCCAGGAACCGAGTTCGGAAGGACGGATGAATTTCTTGAAATCATGCGTGCCGCGCGGCAGCAGTTTCATGATGTATTCGGCGCCGACGATAGCGAACAGGTAAGCCTTCGGATTACGGTTGATGGTCGAGAAGAACACCTGGCCACCCGGTTTTACCATGCGGAAGCAGGCACGAATGACCGACGATGGATCGGGTACGTGCTCGAGCATTTCCAGGCAGGTGACGACATCGAATTGCTCGGGCATTTCTTCCGCCAGGGCTTCGGCGGTGATTTGCCGGTACTCGACGCTGACGCCGGATTCCAGTTGATGCAATTGCGCGACCGCCAACGGCGCTTCGCCCATGTCGATGCCCATCACGGTAGCGCCGCGTTGTGCCATGGATTCGCTGAGGATACCGCCGCCGCAACCGACGTCCAGGACCTTCTTGCCGGCCAGTTTAACGCGCTCGTCAATCCAGTTGACCCGCAGCGGGTTGATGTCGTGCAGCGGCTTGAACTCGCTTTCACGGTCCCACCAGCGATGGGCCAGGGCTTCGAATTTGGCGATTTCAGCGTGGTCGACGTTGCTCATGGGTAATCCTCTAAATCTAAAAAATTCTGCTGTCAGCCTTGAAGTTCGATTCAAGGGGTCGTTCTATTCGGCGTGTCCGCTGATGCGCAGGCCCCAGGCGGTGGCCGTGGCGCATAGCTGTTGTTCGTCGAGGCGTGTCAGGCGCCGGTCGTCGAGCAATTGCTTGCCGGCGACCCAAAGGTGTTTCACACAGTCCCGGCCGGTGGCGTAGATAAGCTGCGACACCGGCTCATAAACCGGTTGCTGGGCCAGGCCAGACAGGTCGAAGGCCACCATGTCCGCGGCCTTGCCAACTTCCAGCGAGCCCACTTCGGCTTCCAGCCCCAGCGCACGGGCCCCGTTGAGGGTCGCCATGCGCAAGGCGCGATGAGCGTCCAGGGCGGAGGCCGAGCCGGCAACGGCTTTGGCCAGCAGGGCGGCGGTGCGGGTTTCGCCCAGCAGGTCGAGGTCATTGTTGCTGGCCGCGCCATCGGTGCCGACCGCCACATTGACTCCAGCCTGCCACAAGCGCTCCACTGGGCAAAAGCCGCTGGCCAGTTTCAGGTTCGATTCCGGGCAATGAATCACACTGGTGTTACTTTCTACCAGTAACGCCAGGTCTTCTTCGCTGATTTGCGTCATGTGAACGGCCTGGAAGCGCGGTCCGAGCAAGCCCAGGCGACCGAGGCGGGCCAATGGCCGCTCGCCGCGCTGTTCGACCGATTGCTGGACTTCGAAGGCTGTTTCGTGGACGTGCATGTGAATCGCTGCGTCCAGCTCCTCGGCGATTACCCGGATTTTTTCGAGGTTTTCGTCACCGACGGTGTAGGGTGCATGAGGGCCGAAGGTGATTTTGATGCGCGGGTGATGCTTGAGATCGCCGAATAGCTCGACGCCCTGACGGATAGCCTCATCCGCATCGCAGGCGCCGGGAATCGGGAAATCGAGGATCGGGATGGCGATTTGTGCGCGAATACCGCTGTTGTGCACGCGTTCGCTGGCAACTTTCGGGAAAAAATACATGTCCGAGAAGCAGGTGATGCCGCCCTTGATCTGCTCGGCAATGGCCAGGTCGGTGCCGTCGCGGACGAAGGCCTCATCGACCCATTTGGTCTCGGCTGGCCAGATGTGCTGCTCAAGCCAGGTCATCAGCGGCAAATCATCGGCCAGGCCACGGAACAATGTCATCGCCGCATGTCCGTGGGCGTTGATCAGGCCCGGGCTGAGCAGCATGCCCGGCAGTTCACGGACCTCGCTGGCCTTGAGCTTCAAGGCTTCGCTGCGCGGGCCGATGAAGGCAATACGCCCGTCACGGATGCCCAGGCCGTGCTCCTTGAGGACTACGCCAGCAGGTTCGACAGGTACTAACCAGGTTGGCAGCAAGAGTAAGTCGAGCGCAGCGGCAGGATTCGGCATCGAGGGTTCGGTCCAGTGCTTTTATGTAGGATGGCGAAGTATACCCGAGCGTCTTCGCGGGGGGATCGCTATAATCGGCGGCTTTTGTTCATGAGTGCGGGGTGAGGGATGCGCGATCGACTGTTGGCTGCGGAGAAGGTGAAGGCCATCGATTGGCGGGACGGCGCCCTGTACCTGCTGGATCAGCGCATTCTGCCATTCGAGGAAACCTGGATTGCCTATACCAGCGCAGCGGGTGTGGCTGAGGCTATTCGCTCGATGGTGGTGCGTGGTGCTCCGGCAATCGGCATCAGCGCAGCCTACGGCGTGGTGCTGGCGGCGCGCGCGCGGTTTGCTGCGGGTGGTGACTGGCAGGTGGCGCTGGAAGAAGACTTTGCCCTGCTCGCGGATTCACGGCCGACCGCCGTCAACCTGTTCTGGGCGCTGGGTCGCATGCGCGAACGCCTGGAGCGGCTCAAGGATCACCCCAATCCATTGGAAGTGCTTGAGGCAGAGGCTTTGGCAATCCATGAAAGTGATCGCGAAGCCAACCTGACCATGGCGCAATTGGGTGTCGACCTGATCCGCAAGCATCAGGGCAATGCCCAGGCTGTCTTGACCCACTGTAATACGGGGGCGTTGGCGACTGGCGGTTTCGGTACTGCGCTCGGGGTGATTCGTGGCGCGTTCCTGGAGGGCATGATCGAGCGGGTTTATGCCGACGAAACCCGGCCTTGGCTGCAAGGCTCGCGCTTGACCGCCTGGGAACTGGCCAACGAAGGCATTCCGGTCACCCTGAACGCCGACTCGGCCGCTGCGCACATCATGAAAACCAAGGGCGTGACCTGGGTGATCGTCGGCGCTGACCGAATTACCGCCAACGGTGACGTGGCGAACAAGATCGGCACTTACCAGTTGGCGGTCAATGCCATGCACCACGGCGTGCGTTTCATGGTGGTGGCGCCGAGTTCGACCATCGACATGAACCTGGCCAGTGGCGACGACATCCCGATCGAAGAGCGTGATGGCAGCGAGTTGCTGGACATCGGTGGCAAGCGGGTGGGGGCTGATGTCGATGCATTCAATCCGGTGTTCGATGTCACGCCGGCTGATCTGATCGACGTCATCGTTACCGAAAAAGGCATCGTCGAGCGCCCGGATACCGCGAAGATGGCGCAACTGATGTGCCGCAAACGCTTGCACTGACGATCCGGGGCGCCTGAAATATTGCCATCGCCGGCAAGCCTTGCTCTGTAGGAGCAAGGCTTGCCGGCGATGAACGATGACTCGGTCTGCCGTTCCTGGCACCCATATTTTGCTTGTGAATCGAGGGTTGTCACGGCTCTAAGCCTCTCTCGTCGCCTTTACGCCTGTCACCGGTCAACTAACTATGCTCCATGCGCATCTGGGGGATAGGTGCGTGGCGGCTCTTGTGATAACATCCGGCGGTTTCCAAGGTAGTCCGATGTGGCTGCCTTTACTGCGCAGATCCATGGCATAACTCGTTGATTTGTCGTAAGTCGGTGCTGGCACTCAGCCTGCAGCGGCGAGCTTCGTTCGTCCCATATGGATGTGACGAAGTTTCACCAGAAAAAGGAATCAGGCTTCTCATGGGCGAACTGGCCAAAGAAATCCTCCCGGTCAATATCGAAGACGAGCTGAAACAGTCCTACCTCGACTACGCGATGAGCGTAATTGTCGGTCGGGCACTGCCTGATGCGCGCGATGGCTTGAAGCCCGTGCATCGGCGTGTGCTGTTCGCGATGAGCGAGCTGGGTAACGACTTCAACAAGCCGTACAAGAAATCTGCCCGTGTTGTCGGTGACGTGATCGGTAAGTATCACCCGCACGGTGATACCGCGGTGTACGACACCATCGTTCGTATGGCGCAGCCATTCTCGCTGCGTTACCTGCTGGTAGACGGTCAAGGCAACTTCGGTTCGGTCGACGGCGACAACGCCGCTGCGATGCGATACACCGAAGTGCGCATGACCAAGCTGGCGCACGAGCTGCTGGCTGACCTGCATAAAGAAACCGTGGACTGGGTGCCGAACTACGACGGCACCGAAATGATCCCGGCGGTCATGCCGACCCGCATTCCCAACCTGCTGGTCAACGGTTCCAGCGGTATCGCCGTGGGCATGGCGACCAACATTCCGCCGCACAACCTCGGTGAAGTCATCGACGGTTGCCTGGCACTCATCGACAACCCCGAGTTGACCATCGATGAGCTGATGCAATACATCCCAGGTCCGGACTTCCCGACCGCCGCGATCATCAATGGTCGCGCCGGTATCATCGAAGCCTACCGTACCGGTCGCGGGCGCATTTACATGCGTGCCCGTTCGATCATCGAAGACATCGACAAGGTTGGTGGTCGTCAGCAGATCGTCATCACCGAACTGCCTTACCAGTTGAACAAGGCACGTCTGATCGAGAAGATCGCCGAGCTGGTCAAAGAGAAGAAGCTGGAAGGCATCACCGAACTGCGCGACGAGTCCGATAAAGACGGTATGCGCGTGGTGATCGAGCTGCGTCGTGGCGAAGTGCCTGAGGTTATCCTCAACAACCTCTACGCCCAGACCCAGCTGCAAGCGGTGTTCGGTATCAACATCGTTGCGCTGATCGACGGCCGTCCGCGGATCCTGAACCTCAAGGACCTGCTGGAAGCCTTCGTCCGTCACCGTCGCGAAGTGGTGACCCGCCGTACCGTGTTCGAACTGCGTAAGGCCCGTGAGCGTGGTCACATCCTCGAAGGTCAGGCAGTTGCGCTGTCGAATATCGACCCGGTCATCGCCCTGATCAAGGCTTCGCCAACGCCGTCGGAAGCCAAGGAAGCGCTGATCAGCACGCCGTGGGAGTCCTCCGCGGTGGTTGCGATGGTTGAGCGTGCCGGTGCTGACTCTTGCCGTCCAGAGACCCTGGACCCGCAATACGGTCTGCGCGAAGGCAAGTACTTCCTGTCGCCGGAACAGGCGCAAGCCATTCTGGAACTGCGTCTGCACCGTCTGACCGGCCTGGAACACGAAAAACTGCTGGCCGAGTATCAAGAGATCCTCAACCAGATCGGCGAGCTGATCCGCATCCTCAACAGCGCCACGCGCCTGATGGAAGTGATCCGCGAAGAGCTGGAAGTGATTCGTGCCGAGTACGGCGATGTGCGTCGCACCGAAATTCTCGATGCGCGTCTGGACCTGACCCTGGGTGACATGATCCCGGAAGAAGAGCGCGTCGTGACCATTTCCCACGGTGGCTACGCCAAGACCCAGCCTTTGGCTGCGTACCAGGCCCAGCGTCGTGGCGGTAAAGGCAAATCGGCTACCGGCGTCAAGGATGAGGACTACATCGCTCACCTGCTGGTCGCCAACAGCCATACCACGCTGCTGCTGTTCTCCAGCAAGGGCAAGGTTTACTGGCTGAAAACCTACGAAATTCCTGAGGCGTCCCGCGCTGCCCGCGGTCGTCCGCTGGTCAACCTGCTGCCGCTGGACGACGGTGAATACATCACCACCATGCTGCCGGTCGAGGAATACACCGAAGGTCACTACATCTTCATGGCTACCGCCAACGGCACCGTGAAGAAGACCCCGCTGGAATCCTTCAGCCGTCAGCGCAGCGTTGGCTTGATCGCGCTGGAGCTGGACGAAGGCGACGTGTTGATCAGTGCTGCCATCACCGATGGCGAGCGTGAAGTCATGCTGTTCTCCGACGGCGGCAAGGTTACCCGCTTCAAAGAGTCCGACGTTCGCGCCATGGGCCGTACCGCTCGCGGTGTCCGCGGCATGCGTCTGCCGGAAGGCCAGAAGCTGATTTCCATGCTGATCCCGGAAGAAGGCAGCCAGATCCTCACCGCTTCGGCGCGTGGTTTCGGCAAGCGTACCGCCATCACCGAGTTCCCTGAGTACAAGCGTGGCGGTCAGGGCGTTATCGCCATGGTCAGTAACGAGCGTAACGGCCGTTTGGTCGGTGCAGTCCAGGTGCTCGACGGCGAGGAAATCATGCTGATTTCCGACCAGGGCACCCTGGTGCGTACTCGTGTTGACGAAGTATCCAGTCTGGGTCGTAACACCCAGGGCGTGACCCTGATCAAACTGGCCAGCGATGAAACACTGGTCGGTCTGGAGCGGGTTCAGGAGCCATCGGAAGTCGAAGGCGAAGAGCTGGAAGGCGAAGAGGGTGCCGGGCTCGAAGGTGTGGTGCTCGATGCCGGCACCGAGCCGGACGATACTGTCGAAAGCCAGCAGGCTGAAGCAACTGACGAAGAAGAGTCGCAAGACTAACCAAATCGTAGCAGGGCAGAGTGTTTGCTCTGTCCGCTACCGTGAATGCATAGCGAGAGTGGATGTGAGCAAACGAGCCTATAACTTCTGCGCAGGTCCTGCTGCGCTGCCTGAAGCTGTCCTGTTGCGTGCCCAGTCGGAATTGCTCGACTGGCATGGCAAGGGTCTCTCGGTCATGGAAATGAGCCATCGCAGCGATGAGTTCGTGTCCATTGCGACCAAGGCCGAGCAGGATCTGCGTGATCTGCTGAATATCCCCTCGAACTATAAAGTGCTGTTTCTGCAAGGCGGCGCCAGCCAGCAATTTGCTCAGATTCCTCTGAACCTGTTGCCGGAAAACGGCAAGGCCGACTATATCGACACCGGTATCTGGTCGCAGAAAGCCATTGAAGAAGCGCAGCGCTACGGCCACGTCAACGTCGCCGCGACCGCCAAGCCTTACGACTATTTCGCAATTCCCGGCCAGAACGAATGGAAGCTGTCGCAAGACGCGGCCTACGTGCACTACGCGCCGAACGAAACCATCGGTGGTCTGGAATTCCAGTGGATCCCGGAAACCGGTGATGTTCCGCTGGTTGCAGACATGTCTTCGGACATTCTCTCGCGCCCTGTGGATATCTCGCGTTTCGGCATAATCTACGCCGGTGCCCAGAAAAACATCGGCCCGAGCGGCATCGTCGTCAACATCGTGCGTGAAGACCTGCTGGGTCGTGCCCGTTCGTTCTGCCCGACCATGCTCGACTACAAGGTCGCGGCCGACAACGGCTCGATGTACAACACCCCGCCAACACTGGCCTGGTACTTGTCCGGTCTTGTGTTCGAATGGCTGAAAGAGCAGGGTGGTGTTGAGGCCATTGGCAAGCTCAATGAAGTCAAGCAGCGCACGCTGTACAACTTCATTGATGCCAGCGGCTTGTACAGCAACCCGATCAACAAGACTGACCGCTCGTGGATGAACGTGCCGTTCCGTCTGGCTGACGATCGCCTCGACAAGCCGTTCCTGGTCGGTGCTGAAGCACGCGGACTGCTGAACCTCAAGGGTCACCGTTCGGTAGGCGGCATGCGTGCCTCTATCTACAACGCCGTCGACATCAACGCAGTCAACGCGCTGGTGGCGTACATGGCAGAGTTCGAGAAGGAACACGGCTAATGTCTGAGCAAGAACTCAAGGCACTGCGCCTGCGCATTGATGCTCTGGACGAAAAAATCCTCGAGCTGATCAGTGAGCGTGCACGCTGCGCCCAGGAAGTCGCGCGAGTAAAGATGGCTACGCTGGCCGAAGGCGAAGTGCCGGTGTTCTATCGTCCTGAGCGTGAGGCTCAGGTGCTCAAGCGCGTAATGGAGCGCAATCAGGGGCCGCTGGGCAACGAAGAGATGGCGCGGTTGTTCCGTGAAATCATGTCCTCGTGCCTGGCGCTCGAACAGCCGCTGAAAGTGGCCTACCTCGGGCCTGAAGGAACCTTCACTCAAGCGGCGGCGATGAAGCACTTTGGTCATGCGGTGATCAGCAAGCCAATGGCGGCGATCGACGAAGTGTTCCGTGAAGTGGCTGCCGGTGCGGTGAACTTTGGCGTGGTGCCTGTGGAAAACTCCACGGAGGGTGCGGTCAACCACACTCTCGACAGCTTCCTCGAACACGACATGGTTATCTGTGGCGAAGTCGAGCTGCGCATTCACCACCACTTGCTGGTGGGTGAAAACACCAAGACCGACAGCATCAGCCGCATTTATTCCCATGCCCAGTCCCTGGCGCAGTGCCGCAAGTGGCTGGACGCTCATTACCCGAACGTCGAACGCGTGGCGGTATCGAGCAACGCCGAAGCGGCCAAGCGGGTCAAGGGTGAGTGGAACTCGGCGGCGATTGCCGGCGACATGGCGGCAGGCTTGTACGGTTTGACCCGTCTGGCCGAAAAAATCGAGGATCGCCCGGACAACTCCACGCGATTCCTGATGATCGGCAGCCAGGAAGTGCCACCGACCGGCGATGACAAAACGTCGATCATCGTCTCGATGAGCAACAAACCTGGCGCGCTTCACGAGTTGCTGGTGCCGTTCCATGACAATGGCATCGACCTGACGCGAATCGAAACCCGTCCATCGCGCAGCGGCAAGTGGACCTACGTGTTCTTCATCGATTTCGTCGGCCACCACCGCGACCCGCTGATAAAAGCGGTGCTGGAGAAAATCAGTCAGGAAGCGGTAGCACTTAAAGTGTTGGGTTCCTACCCGAAAGCAGTTCTCTAAAGGCGTTGATAATGAGTGGCGACTTCCTCGCTCTGGCACAGCCGGGCGTGCAACAACTTTCGCCTTACGTTCCGGGCAAACCCGTGGACGAACTGGCCCGCGAGCTGGACATCGATCCGGCAAAAATCGTCAAGCTGGCGAGCAACGAAAACCCGCTGGGTGCCAGTCCCAAGGCGCTGGCGGCGATTCGCGAAGAACTGGCTGAGCTGACTCGCTATCCAGACGGCAACGGGTTTGCGCTGAAAACCCTGCTGGCTGAGCAGTGCCGGGTCGAGCTCAATCAAGTGACGTTGGGCAACGGCTCCAACGACATTCTGGAGCTGGTCGCGCGTGCCTATCTGGCGCCAGGTCTGAATGCGGTCTTCAGTGAGCACGCGTTTGCCGTCTACCCGATCGTCACTCAGGCGGTGGGTGCCGAGGCGCGAGTGATTCCAGCCAAGGACTGGGGTCATGACCTGTCGGCGATGCTTGAAGCCATCGACAGCAACACTCGCGTGGTGTTCATCGCCAACCCGAACAACCCGACCGGAACCTGGTTCGACGCCGAGGCGCTGGACGAGTTTCTGCAGGACGTGCCTGAGCGCGTGCTGGTGGTGCTGGATGAGGCGTACATCGAATACGCCGAAGGCAGCGACCTGCCGGATGGTCTGGATTTCCTCGCGGCGTACCCGAACCTGCTGGTTTCCCGGACCTTCTCCAAGGCCTACGGTCTGGCTGCGCTGCGTGTGGGTTATGGCTTGTCGACCGCAGTGGTCGCCGATGTGTTGAATCGTGTGCGTCAGCCATTCAACGTCAACAGCCTGGCCCTGGCAGCAGCCTGCGCAGCGTTGCAGGACGATGAATACCTGGCTGAAAGCCGTCGTCTGAACGAGTCCGGCATGCAGCAGCTCGAAGCAGGTTTTCGTGAGTTGGGGCTGAGCTGGATTCCTTCCAAGGGCAACTTCATCTGTGTCGATCTGGGGCGCGTTGCGGCGCCGGTTTTCCAGGGTTTGCTGCATGAAGGTGTGATCGTGCGTCCGGTGGCCAATTACGGCATGCCGAACCACTTGCGCATCACCATCGGTCTGCCGGCTGAAAACAGTCGCTTCCTCGAGGCGCTGGCCAAGGTTCTGGCCCGTGGTTGATGTCATCGCCGTGCAACCTGCTGTGCCTATGATCGGTCGCCTGGTGGTGATCGGTCTCGGGCTGATCGGTGGTTCGTTCGCCAAGGGCCTGCGTGAAAGCGGGTTGTGCCGCGAAGTGGTGGGTGTTGACCTCGATCCGCAATCGCGAAAACTGGCGGTCGAGCTGGGCGTGGTGGACCGTTGTGAAGACGACCTCGCTACCGCGTGCTGCGGTGCCGATGTGATTCAGCTGGCGGTGCCGATCCTGGCGATGGAGAAACTGCTGGTGCTGTTGGCTGGCATGGACCTGGGGGCGGCGATTCTGACCGATGTCGGCAGTGCCAAAGGCAATGTGGTGCGCGCAGCGACCGAAGCCTTCGGTGGCATGCCGGCACGCTTCGTTCCAGGGCATCCGATCGCCGGTTCCGAGCAGAGCGGAGTCGAGGCTTCCAATGCTCAGCTGTTCCGTCGACACAAAGTGATTCTGACACCGCTTGAACAAACCGATCCGGCTGCACTGGCAGTTGTCGACCGGCTCTGGCGTGAATTGGGTGCCGATGTCGAGCACATGCAGGTTGAGCGTCACGACGAAGTGCTGGCGGCGACCAGTCATTTGCCGCACCTGTTGGCGTTCGGATTGGTCGATTCGTTGGCTAAACGCAGTGAAAATCTGGAAATCTTCCGTTACGCTGCCGGCGGTTTCCGCGATTTCACGAGAATCGCCGGCAGTGACCCGGTCATGTGGCACGACATCTTCCTCGCCAATCGCGAAGCTGTCCTGCGCACACTCGATACATTTCGCAGCGATCTCGACGCCTTGCGCGACGCGGTCGATGCAGGGGACGGGCACCAACTGTTGGGCGTCTTTACGCGCGCCCGGGTTGCCCGCGAGCATTTCAGTAAAATCCTGGCCCGCCGGGCCTATGTGGACGCTATGAACTCCAACGATCTGATTTTCCTGGCAAATCCTGGTGGCCGCCTGAGTGGGCGGATTCGTGTACCGGGCGACAAATCAATTTCCCACCGTTCGATCATGCTCGGCTCCCTCGCTGAAGGCGTTACCGAAGTCGAAGGTTTCCTCGAGGGTGAAGATGCCCTGGCGACCTTGCAGGCCTTCCGTGACATGGGTGTCGTGATCGAAGGTCCGCACCATGGTCGCGTGACCATCCACGGTGTCGGCCTGCATGGCTTGAAACCGGCTCCCGGCCCGATCTATCTGGGCAACTCGGGTACGTCGATGCGTCTGTTGTCCGGCTTGCTGGCTGCGCAGGACTTCGACAGCACCTTGACGGGCGATGCGTCGCTGTCCAAGCGTCCGATGAATCGTGTGGCCAACCCGCTGCGCGAAATGGGTGCGGTGATCGAGACGGCGGCAGAAGGTCGTCCGCCGATGACCATTCGTGGCGGCAACAAGCTCAAGGGCCTGACCTACACCATGCCGATGGCCAGCGCCCAGGTTAAATCCTGCCTGCTGTTGGCGGGTCTGTACGCCGAGGGCAAGACCACCGTCACCGAACCTGCTCCGACCCGTGACCATACCGAGCGTATGCTGCGTGGCTTCGGCTACCCGGTTACCGTCAACGGCGCCACCGCGTCGGTCGAATCCGGCCACAAGCTGAGCGCGACGCACATTGAAGTGCCGGGCGATATCTCCTCGTCGGCATTCTTCCTGGTCGCGGCGTCGATTGCCGAGGGTTCGGAGTTGGTGCTCGAGCACGTGGGGATCAACCCGACCCGTACCGGTGTGATCGACATCCTGCGTCTGATGGGCGCCGATATCACTTTGGAAAACCAGCGTGAAGTCGGTGGTGAGCCAGTGGCTGATTTACGCGTGCGGGCAGCTAAGCTTAAGGGTATCGAAATTCCTGAAGCGCTGGTTCCGCTGGCCATCGACGAGTTCCCGGTACTGTTCGTGGCGGCGGCCTGTGCCGAAGGTCGGACTATTTTGCGCGGCGCGGAAGAGTTGCGGGTCAAGGAATCGGATCGTATCCAGGTGATGGCGGATGGTTTGCTGGCGCTGGGCGTCAAGTGCGAGCCAACGCCGGACGGCATCATCATCGACGGCAGCCAGATTGGCGGCGGCGAAGTGCATGGTCACGGCGATCACCGGATTGCCATGGCGTTCAGCGTTGCATCGTTGCGTGCCAATGCACCGATCCGTATCCATGATTGCGCCAACGTTGCGACCTCCTTCCCGAACTTCCTCGCGTTGTGCGCGCAAGTCGGTATTCGTGTTGCTCAAGAGGCTCAGTCGTGACCAGCCACGCTCCGGTAATCACCATCGACGGACCGAGCGGCTCGGGCAAGGGCACCATTGCCGGGATTCTCGCCAAGCGCTTGGGTTGGTGCTTGCTGGATTCCGGTGCGTTGTACCGTTTGCTGGCATTCGCTGCGCGCAATCATGGTGTCGACCTGACCAACGAAGAGTCGCTGAAGCTGTTGGCCGCTCATCTCGATGTGCAGTTCATCGGGGCGACCGAAGGTCATCCGCAGCGCATCATCCTTGAAGGTGATGATGTCACTGACGATTTGCGCAACGAGCAGGTTGGAGCATGGGCCTCGCAAGTGGCGGCACTTCCTGCCGTGCGTGACGCCTTGCTGCAGCGCCAGCGGGCATTTCAGGAGGCGCCGGGGTTGGTGGCTGATGGCCGCGACATGGGCACCGTTGTATTTCCCGACGCGCCGCTGAAGATTTTTCTGACCGCCAGCGCCGAGGAACGGGCGCGCCGACGTTATTTGCAGTTGAAGGGCAAAGTCGAGGGTGTTAGTCTGTCGAGTCTGCTAGATGAGATCCGTGTGCGCGATGAGCGCGACACCCAGCGAGCGGTAGCCCCGCTCAAGCCGGCGGTCGACGCCATACAGCTGGATTCCACGGAGTTGTCCATCGAGCAGGTGCTGGAACGCATCATGAGCGAGATCGCCATTCGCGATATCGCCGGGTGACCAAGAAGCACCGCAGGGGACCAGTCATAGTCTTGCGGCGTTTCTTTTATATAAACGTAACCCACATTGTCTGGGATGTGGCAGATGGGCGTATTCTTCGCCCTTATCAACAGGAATTAAAATGAGCGAAAGCTTTGCGGAACTCTTTGAAGAAAGCCTAAAAACCCTGAACCTTCAGGCAGGCTCCATCATCACCGGTGTTATCGTTGATATCGATTACCAAGCTCGCTGGGTAACCGTTCACGCTGGCCTGAAGTCTGAAGCACTCATCCCGCTTGAGCAGTTCTACAACGACGCTGGCGAACTGAATATCAACGTCGGTGACGAAGTTCACGTTGCGCTGGATTCGGTTGAAGACGGCTTTGGTGAAACCAAGCTGTCCCGTGAAAAAGCCAAGCGCGCTGAATGCTGGATCGTTCTGGAAGCAGCCTTCGCAGCCGAAGAAGTGGTCAAGGGCGTTATCAACGGTAAGGTTAAAGGCGGCTTCACTGTCGACGTTAACGGCATCCGTGCGTTCCTGCCTGGTTCTCTGGTTGACGTCCGTCCAGTGCGCGACACCACGCACCTGGAAGGCAAAGAGCTGGAATTCAAGGTCATCAAACTCGACCAGAAACGCAACAACGTTGTCGTTTCCCGTCGTAGCGTCCTCGAAGCCGAGAACTCCGCTGAGCGTGAAGCTCTGCTGGAATCCCTGCAGGAAGGTCAACAAGTCAAAGGTATCGTCAAAAACCTCACCGATTACGGCGCATTCGTCGATCTGGGTGGCGTCGATGGCCTGCTGCACATTACCGACATGGCTTGGAAGCGTATCAAGCATCCTTCCGAAATCGTCAACGTTGGCGACGAGATCGATGTCAAGGTTCTGAAGTACGATCGCGAGCGCAATCGTGTTTCCTTGGGCCTGAAGCAGCTGGGCGAAGATCCATGGGTTGCTATCAAAGCCCGTTACCCAGAAAGCACTCGCGTTACCGCACGTGTAACCAACCTGACCGACTACGGCTGCTTCGCTGAGCTGGAAGAAGGTGTTGAAGGCCTGGTACACGTTTCCGAAATGGACTGGACCAACAAGAACATCCACCCTTCGAAAGTCGTACAAGTCGGCGACGAAGTGGAAGTTATGGTTCTGGACATCGACGAAGAGCGTCGTCGTATCTCCCTGGGCATCAAGCAGTGCAAATCTAACCCATGGGAAGATTTCTCTGGCCAGTTCAACAAGGGCGATAAAATCTCCGGCACCATCAAGTCGATCACCGATTTCGGTATCTTCATTGGTCTGGACGGCGGCATCGACGGCCTGGTTCACCTGTCCGACATTTCCTGGAACGAAGTGGGCGAAGAAGCCGTACGTCGCTTCAAGAAGGGCGATGAGCTGGACACCGTTATCCTGTCGGTTGACCCAGAGCGCGAGCGTATCTCCCTGGGTATCAAGCAACTGGAAAGCGATCCGTTCTCCGAGTACGTTCAAGAGAACGACAAAGGCGCAATCGTTAAAGGCATCGTGAAAGAAGTTGACGCTAAAGGCGCCATCATCACTTTGGCTACCGATATCGAAGCTACTCTGAAAGCCTCCGAAATCAGCCGTGACCGCATCGAAGATGCGCGCAACGTTCTGAAAGAAGGCGAAGAAGTTGAAGCCAAGATCATCAGCGTTGACCGCAAGAGCCGTGTAATCCAGCTCTCGATCAAGTCGAAAGACGTTGAAGACGAGAAGGAAGCAATCCAGAGCCTGCGCGACAAGCCAGCTGCTTCGGATGCTCCAGTTGACACCACTCTTGGTGCTCTGCTGCGTGCACAAATGGAAAAACAGAACTGAGTTCTGTCAGACCATAGAAAAAGGGCGACTTCGGTCGCCCTTTTTTGTGCCTGAAATTTGAGGTTGTCGGGGTGCTGGGGAAACAATGCGGGAATAAGGTGGTCTGTTGTTTGGGTGTATCAATTGCCTATCTGGAGCTAGGCTTTAGCTTGAACCGAGCATTCGTCGGGTGTGACTCCTGGCATTAAGGAAGGGAATGAACAAGCTCATTGTTGCATTGGCAGTCTTGGTCTTGGTGGGGTGTACGACAAGTGCCAAGACTCACGTGGTGCGTGGCGTGAGTGGTATCGAGATCGATTGTTCGGGGCTCGGATCAGGTTGGGATAAGTGTTACAAGCGCGCTGCAAGAGAATGTGGGGTGGAGGGGTACAAGGTCATTGGCAGGTCCAGTGATGCTAAAGAAGAGGAAGAGGATTATCTATTCGGGTGGAACCCGGCCGGATACCTCACTCGCGTCATGTTGGTGGTTTGCAGGTGACGGTTCGGTTTGCTTCTGTGGTGAGGAAGGGTGGGGTGTCGGTCTCCGGGAGGCGAACTTTGCGGTGTCTGTCAGGGAATACAGGTAAGTCAATATATAGGCTGTTCAAAACCCTTCGAGCATGCTAAAACCTTTGAAGCGCTGATCTAGCTGCTTGAAAAAGAAGGGAAAAATATGACGAAGTCGGAGTTGATCGAACGAATTGTCACCCATCAAGGGCTACTCTCATCCAAGGATGTGGAGCTGGCCATCAAGACCATGCTTGAGCAAATGTCCCAGTGCCTGGCTACCGGTGATCGAATCGAAATCCGTGGCTTTGGCAGCTTCTCTTTACACTATCGTGCACCGCGCGTCGGTCGTAATCCAAAGACCGGCCAATCCGTCAGCCTCGACGGTAAATTCGTTCCTCATTTCAAACCGGGCAAAGAGCTCCGGGATCGGGTGAATGAGGATGAGGAGGAGGGGCTTTGACAGTCGTCATTCAGAGAGCGATTCATGCGTAATCTCAAACGCGTACTCCTCGGAGTCTTTGTGTTGTTGCTGGTTTTGGCAGTTTTGGCATTCGTGCTGGAGAATCAGCAGTCAGTCTCATTGTTGTTCCTGGGGTGGGCAGGGCCACAGTTGCCGGTCTCGGTGGTCGCGGTCATTGCACTGCTGCTCGGAATGTTGCTTGGCCCTTGTCTTGGGTGGCTTGTCGGGCGCGTCGGCAAAGCGAGGCGTAAACATCTGGCTTGATGGATTCAGACGAAACCTACTCCGGCTGCAAATACCTGATTTTTCGTACGGGTTGGATCTGTGAGGCTCACGGTAATAATTTCGCCAAGACGATGCTGTGCTTGGGCAAAGATCAGGAAACTTTGAGTGTGATTGCTGATCAGATTGGTATGCGTAACTGGCGCTGCTCTCATGATTGATATCATAATGAGTGCGTTTTTGGGGCGTCGAACATCCGGTTTTTGGCAGTGGTTATCACCTGGTCGTGGATGGTGAAATCTTCTGGTGCGGCTATGTTTGCCATGTTATCGACTTTGCGCGTAGGTGCGGTGAGGCGTTGACCGTGGTTGCCGTGAATGCAATCGATAAGGATCCATACCGTTGAGCAGTTCTTGGGGCCGAAGTTCGCTTGGGTGGACGGGATTGCTTATAATTTGGTCGGATCACCACCGGTTGAGCTCGATGTTCAGACTGAGCGACTGAAAAGCGTCGTTTATGCTCAGTATTTGCCAAAGCTGCTGGATGCATGAGCTGATTGATCGAGGTTTTACGCCGGCTTCTCGGATTTGGCGTGTTCCGTTCCGCCAGCATTTTGAGGTCGATCTGATAGCTCCGTGGAGTGCAGGACGTGGCTTTGGTGAGTGCGATGTTCGAAGGTTATTCACTCGCTAAAAATCTGTGGTTTCGGGCCTTATCGTTAGGTTTGGGACGGGTTTGCCGACGCCTGGCCAGGTCTCCGATTGGCCCTGGATCGAGTTTCAGATTCGGGGTTGTGAGTTGTTCGTAAAAAATGGTGTTAGCTGTAGAATGGGCGGGTATGCATTTCTGGCCGAGCGGGCCTCTACAGCTCGGGTCAAATGTAATGGCCATTAACGGCTGAACGGCCGTAGCACAAGCGGACTGCTTGATGGTTTCGCAAGAATTCAACCCCTCGACTTTGCATCTGAAAGAGGTGCAAGGCGACCAGAATATAAACGAGCTCCGTTTTCTGTAGTTAACCTTTCAGAGAGTGAGGATTAAGGACGTTGAGTATGGAACTGATTCCCGTAATTTTGTCTGGTGGTGTGGGTAGCCGGTTGTGGCCTGTTTCTCGAGAGGCCCACCCCAAGCCGTTCATGGATTTGCCAGGTGGCCAGAATCTAATCCAGAAAACCTTCCTGCGAGCTTCGCAACTGGAGGGTGTTGTAGAAGTGCTTACGGTGACTAATCGTGAGCTTTTGTTCAAGACTGAAGACGAATACGGCGCTGTCAATACTGCCAAGCACTCTCAAGGCTTTATTCTTGAGCCTTTCGGGCGTAATACGGCTGCGGCTGTTGCGGCGGCTGCGCTGCAGTTGGAGGCCACCCATGGCTCCAACGTCCATATGCTGGTGCTGGCTGCCGACCATCTGATCAAGGATGAAAAGGCCTTTGCCGCCGCAGTAGCAAATGCCGTTACGTTAGCCGCCGAAGGCTGGCTGGTCACTTTTGGCATCCAGCCGACCTACCCCGAAACCGGATTTGGCTACATCGAGGCGCAAAAGAATGCTCCGCTGAACGGCGGCTTGAAAGTTGCTCGTTTCGTCGAGAAGCCTGACCTTGAAACCGCTCAAGGTTACGTAGGTGCCGGCAACTACTACTGGAACTCCGGAATGTTCTGCTTCCGGGTCGGCACCGTTCTCGAAGAACTGCGTGAGCATGCTCCAGACGTAGTCGAAGCGGTTGCCAGGACCATTGAGCAGTCTCGCGTTACTTCGTCTGACAAGTACCGTTGCCTCGCCCTCGATGCCGAGGCGTTTGCAGAGGTCCCGGATATCTCCATCGATTATGCGTTGATGGAGCGTTCTGCCAAGGTTGCGACCATTCCCTGTGATATCGGCTGGAGTGATATCGGCTCGTGGAATGCTGTTGCTGAGCTGACAGCCCCCGATGCTGACGGCAACCGTTTCGAAGGTGAAGTGTTATCTCATGGTTCCCGCAACAACTATGTAAACAGTGAAGGTCGACTCACTGCGCTGGTTGGCGTCGAGGATCTGCTGGTAATCGACACGCCAGATGCCGTGATGATCGCGCATAAAGACCATGCGCAAGATGTGAAACACATTGTTGGCCAGCTCAAGGCCAATAGCCATACGGTACACTTGCTTCATCGGACGGTGCATCGCCCGTGGGGTACTTACACGACGCTGGAGAACGGCGAGCGCTTCAAGATCAAGCGTATCGTCGTGAAGCCAAAGGCATCGTTGTCGCTGCAAATGCATCATCACCGTAGTGAACATTGGATTGTTGTAAGTGGCATGGCTGTTGTTATCAACGACCAACAGGAGTTGATGCTTAACACCAATGAGTCAACGTTTATTCGTGCGGGTCATAAGCATCGCCTACAGAATCCGGGCGTAATCGACCTTGTAATGATCGAGGTGCAGAGCGGGGATTATCTTGGTGAAGATGATATTGTTCGTTTTGAGGATAACTATGGGCGAGTAGATGGCGTAGCCACTACTAAGTTTTGAGCTCGTGGTTGAATTCAATAGCGTTAGTTGCGAGTTGGGTAAGGGTATTAGCTGGCTCAACTATGTGGTTTTAATTGAGTTTTTCGGTTGTCTATCCAATGCCTGATTTCTTATCTATTGCTGATAGTGGTGACGATAACCAGGTTGTTGGACGTGTCGCTATTTTGTTGTCAACTTACAATGGTGAAAAATACCTGGCGGCTCAGCTGGAGTCGCTGATCTCTCAGGAGTATCAAAACTGGGAGATTCATGCTTCGGACGACGGATCCAGCGATGGCACTTTGGAGATTCTCGAGCGTTATCGTGAATCTCTGGGCGCTTCTCGCTTGAGCATTTATCGTGGCCCAGGTCGAGGTTTTGCGGCGAATTTCATGTCCTTAGTTCGGCGTGAAGGGATACAGGCAAGCTATTTTGCGTTTTGTGATCAGGACGATATCTGGGCTAAGGAGAAGATTTCCAGTGCGGTGCGCTGTTTGGAAGAAGGGGGGCTCGTGCCGGCGCTCTACTGCTCGCGCACTCGCCTTGTTGATGAGAGTGGTGTTGAGATGGGGTATTCAGCGCTTTTTTCCGGTCAACCTTGCTTTGAGAACGCTCTGGTTCAAAGCATTGCAGGAGGTAACACCATGGTGCTTAACGCCTCGGCCAGAAAATTGCTTAGTCGGACGCCCGTAGCTTTATCGATTGTTTCGCATGATTGGTGGGCTTATTTGCTGGTGAGCGGTAGTGGCGGAAAAGTTTACTATGATCCGACTCCGCAAGTTGATTACAGGCAGCATGATAATAATTTAATGGGTTCTAACCGACGTTTGAGTGAGCGCTTACTGCGGCTTAAAAAAATGTTTGATGGAACCTTTCGCGCTTGGAGTACGGCTAATTTGGCTGCTCTGGAGCACTTTCGGCAGGAGCTGACAGGCAAACACCTGGAGCGCGTTGATATGTTTCATATGGCTCGAAGCTCTGCTCTGCCAATGAGGCTGGTTTGCTTTAAGCGTGCAGGCATCTATCGGCAATCTGCTGCCGAGAACGTGGTTTTGATTGCGGCAGCTCTAATAAATCGGTTGTAAGGCCAATGCCGCTTGTGGAGGGAATCCAATACCGCTTGTACTGATATTGGATTACACTGCGTGCCCATTTCAGGCGGGCAGCTAGCATTTCAGGCTTCTTGCTTCGTAGGTTCTGATGGAAGAGGCTGAATACACAAAGCGTTTACGGGCGCTTCACTTTGGGAAAGGAAATGGTAGGTAAGTTGAAGGTCAGGCTCAAGCAGGCACTACTGAAGTCCAGCACCTACTATGTGCTGGCAGCGGCAAAGTATTTTATCGCCAATAATGTTATCGCGAAGATGCCGATCGAATCAGTGCGAAAAGCCTATTATCGGCGGATAATGGGGTTGTCAATTGGGAATGATACCCATCTGAGCATGAGGATTTTTCTTACGGGCTACCACAGTCGCTGCCAGGTTGCAATTGGCAATAATTGCGTAATTAATCGCGATATATATCTGGATGGCAGAGCTGGCGTGCATATTGGGAACAATGTGAATGTGTCGTTCCAGGCATGCCTATTGAGTTTGCATCATGATCATAATGACCCGGGCTTTTCCGCGATTGGCGCGCCAGTTGTTGTTCAGGACCATGCCTGGATCGGCGCCAGGGCGATGATTTTGCCTGGAGTAACAGTAGGTGAAGGGGCGGTTGTCGCTGCTGGGGCTGTGGTAACCCGTTCAGTGCCTGACTACGCGGTGGTGGGGGGAGTGCCGGCCCGAGTGATTGGTCAGCGTAACCGTGATCTGACCTATGTTACTGATTTTGCTCCTTTCTTCGACACAGATATCTTCGATGAGTCCCATGCTAAATCCAGTTAAGAAAAGTCTTCTGATTTTCACACTTTCCCCACCTTTGCCAGCCAACTCTGGTGCGCCTATCTACATTACCAATACGCTGATACCGCTCGCCGATAAGTACGACCTGCACTTGTATACAATCGGTGGCTCGGATGAAATTGCGCATATCAAGCGATATCAGGGTCTCTATGATCGCTATTTCCGCAGTGTGCATATAGAGCCGCGGGCACTGATGCCTTCACAGAAGGGAGAAGTTGGTCGGATTGCTCATAGTCTGGTGCACCTCTATCACGGTTTACCGTTTATGGATGCTAGTTATTACAGCTATAACGCTGTAAGAAATGCGCGTAAGATCGTGAAAAAATACAACATTCAAGCGATGGAGATTCACTCAAGTCATCTGGCTTTTTTCAAAAAATTTATGCCGGAAGTGCCTGCGCTGTTGGTCAGTCATAATATCGAATCCGATATTTTTCCATTTTGGATTCCGCAGCATTTGACAGGTTGGAGAAAGGCTGCAGTCGAGTATGTGGCTCGAGCCAGTCGACATAATGCTCATCAGGTCGAAGTGGAAAATAAGTGGAAGTTTGAGGCGATGACTTTCATTTCCATGAGTGACATGGCTCGCGTCAGCGATGTGGTGGAAAAAAGCTATATCCCTCTTTGTCTTCCTGTGAAAGGCATCGACTATGCGGATAAACCTGAGCAACACATCAATTTGCTTTGGATGGGCGGCTTCTGGTGGCACCCGAACGCTGAGGGCGTACTTTGGTTCGTCAGAAGTATTCTGCCGCTAATCAGCGATAAACTTGCTGTCTTGAATATTCGTCTGCACTTTCTGGGTGCTGCTCCTCCGGATGAGTTGAAGGCTGTTGATGATGGTCAGAATATATTTGTGCACGGTTTTGTGGACTCCCTGGAAGATATGCTCGATAGCGCGCATCTGCTATTCGTTCCTCTGTTGTCGGGTGGTGGGGTGCGTGTGAAGATCCTCGAGGCAATGAGTAACGGCATTCCTGTTCTTAGCACCAGCAAAGGGTGCGAGGGGCTGGGTGCGACTGACGGGCTCGATATAGTAGTTCGCGATGATGCTCAGGCGTTCGCTGATGCCATTCTTCAACTTGCGGTCGACCCAGTGCGGCGTTCCCAGCTTTCAAGTGCTTGCAAGCAACTTCTTAATGAGAAGTACAACTTGCAGAGCTGCATCCATGAAAAAGACCGGATTTATCATAAACTGCTGGCCTCTGTTTGAGCCAGCACCCGAATTGAGATTAAAAAACGCCCATGATTAGAACTCTTGCATTCGGTGCTCGAAGCTTCATCAAGAGCCGTGAACTTATCTGGCAGCTCGTTCGGCGAGAAGTCAGTCTTCGTTATAGCGGCTCGTTCCTAGGAATAGTCTGGTCGTTTATCAACCCGCTGGCCATGCTGATGGTATACAGCTTTGTTTTCGGTACAGTCTTCAAGGCGCGATGGGGAGGTGTAGCCACTGAGAGTCAGGACTACACCATTCTGCTTTTCGTCGGAATGTTGATTCATGGTCTGTTCGCGGAGTGTCTGGGTAAATCAGCGACGCTGATTGTGGCAAACAGTAACTACGTTAAAAAGGTCATTTTTCCTCTCGAAATCCTGCCTTGGACGATAATCGGAGCGGCGCTTTTCCACTTCTTTACTGGCCTGATTGTGCTGATCGCTTTGCAGTTGGTTCTGACCGGAGATTTGCAGTGGACGTTGGTATATCTTCCATTGCTTCTGATTCCGTTTATTTTATTTTTAGTGGGATTGTCCTGGTTTGTGTCGGCGCTGGGGGTGTTCTTTAGAGATATCGCCCAGCTCGTCGGAATGATCACGGCGGTAATGATGTTTCTTTCGCCCGTGTTTTATTCAGTCGAATCAATTCCCGAGCGCTTTCGCCCTTATATGATGGCCAACCCTTTGACATTGGTTATCGAGCAATCCAGGCGAGTGCTGATTTACGGTTTGCAGCCTGATTCTCAAGCCCTTCTTATCCTCAGCTTAGTTGGCATTTTTACTTGTGGTGCTGGCCTGTGGTTCTTCAACAAGACGCGGAAAGGATTTAGTGATGTCCTCTAACGATATCCTCATCGACGTGGCCGGGTTGTCGAAGTGCTTTCATATCTACGATAAGCCGTCGCACCGTTTCATGCAGTTTGTTGTTCCTCGATTGCAACGTGCTGTTGGGCTTCGGCCAAGTAGTTTTATGCATGAGTTCTGGGCGTTGCACGACGTTTCCTTTCAGTTGCGCCGGGGCGAGACTATCGGGATTATTGGTCGTAACGGCTGCGGAAAATCCACCCTTTTGCAAATGATTTGCGGTACGTTGACCCCTACGGGGGGGCGAGTTGACATCAACGGCCGAATTGCTGCTTTGCTTGAGCTTGGTGCTGGCTTCAATCCCGAGTTTTCCGGGCGTGACAATGTTTTCCTTTCTGGAAGTATTGCCGGTATTTCTCAAGAGGAAATGCGTAATCGGTTCGCTGATATCGCAGCTTTCGCAGACATCGGGGAATTCATTGAACAGCCGGTAAAAACATATTCTTCAGGTATGTTCGTGCGCTTGGCATTTGCGACTGCTATCCATACCTCTCCGGATATTCTTGTCGTCGATGAGGCTTTGGCAGTGGGAGACACAGCTTTTCAGACCAAGTGCTTGACGCGAATTCGGGAGTTACAGAAGAAAGGTACAACCATTCTATTGGTAACTCACTCGACTAATACCCTGATTGAATACTGCGATCGAGCTATTTACCTCAAGCGGGGAGTTCTGGTAGAGGATGGTGTTTGCCGTGATGTAGTGAAGCACTACGCCAACGATTTGGTCGAAGAAGAGGGTGGTATTGCTCTTGCTGAGAGAACGCAGGACGACGCGATAGCGCTTCAGGATCTCGAGTCCACAGCATTTGTAGAAGTGCCGGGCGGGACGGAGGAGAAAATAGCCATTGCCGGAGTAGATATACTTGATTCGTTGGGGCAGCAGCGCAGTACTTTCTCTTATGGCGATACTTTTTTGGTGAGGGTGAATCTGAAGGTCGGCGCATCTATCGAGTTGCCTTGTTTTGGCATGCAGATCAAGAGCGTCGATGATATCGTGCTCTGGAGTGCAACTACACAGAGTATGGAAGTTCCGTTAGGTCGACTTGAGGTGGGGTATCATCAACTTACCTGGGTTTGCAAAGCGACCTTCTCAGGTAATCGCTATGTTTTGGCAATTGGTGCCGGAAGTACCGAAACGGGCGAGTATCGCCGACATTCGCGGCTTCCTTATGCTGGGCATATTGATGTCTTGCCGCAGGAGCGTAGTGGTTCAGGCTGGTTGGCCCCGTGCCCGGCCGTTTCGCTCTCATCAGTTTAGTCATCGAGGATAAGTAATGACTGACAAACCGAAGGTCGTAGTCAGCGGATGGTACGGGGCCAGCAATATCGGCGATGAGTTGCTCCTGGGGGCCGTTGCAGCCTGGGTTGCAGATGCTGGTGGCGAGTTGACGATCATTAGTCTCAATCCCGAGCATACGGCCCAAGTTTATGGGGCTGCAACGGTTGACTTCCATAACTTGGGTGAGATTGCCGCGGCGCTGTCCGACTGTGACTTGTTCATGATGGGCGGGGGGGGGATCTTTCAGGATCACCATCCGTTTCACATCAGTGCGTTATATGATGCTACGGCGCTCGATATTGCGCAGTACGCGCGTCCTTTCTATCTAGCTCGCCAGTTTGGGGTGAAAACCCTGATCCTTGCCCATGGCGTCGGGCCTTTAGCCAGTCATGACGCTCAGGAAATCGTCAGAGATGTTTTCACTCTTGCGGATTTCGTCTCGGTCAGAGATGAACACAGCAAAGAGCTTCTACGCAGGATTGGTGTCACTCGCGAACTTCTGGTAGCTGCGGATCCGGGTTGGTTTGCAGCCGGGGAGGTTATAAGTGCGGGCCAGGACCGGCAGGTGGCTATTCGTGCGCCTGGCGACAGGAAAAAGCTTGCTCTGATCATTCGTGAGTGGCATGCAGATCGGGACTGGGAAGATAAGTTGGTGGCAGCCCTTAATAGCCACTTACCCACCGGTTGGAGTTGTGTCTGGTTTGCTTTTCAGAACGCTCTGGATGAAAGCCGTGCAGGCTCTGACAGGTCATTCCTTGAGCAGCTGTCGACCGGCTTGGATGCGCGTATCGAAAGTGAGATTGTTGATTACGTTGCTGTCGCAGATGCGGTGCATGCAATGAATGGGTGTGATGCGGTGCTGTCGATGCGCTTGCATGGCAGTATTCTGTCGCTCGCCCTTGGTAAGCCCTGTGCTTTCCTTGAGTACGATGACAAAATGACCCAAGCACACAATATGGCGCACGTCCCAGAGGATTTGAGACTCAATCTGAAGTGCCCTCTGAGTGCCTACGAACTCATAATTGCCAAGCTTGGGAACCTTGAAGCGGGCTGGCGTATTGATGCAAAGGTATTGCAAGAATTGCAAAATTCGGCATTAGCGCACCAGGCTATGTTAGTCGGCGCGTTAGAGCAGGTTCGCGACAACGGCGAGACGCGCCGCCGATGGTCCAGCCAGAATCTGGACTGGATGTCAGTCTGGTTACAGGATCTTATCTGGCAGAAGCGTGCTATCCAGCGTGTGAGTACGCGCGCGCACGAGTTGTTGAGATACCGCGACATGCAGATCCAGGAGAAGGAGCTTCAGCTCAGCGAAAGCGATCTGCGGTTTCAGGAGTTACAGCAGCAGAACGTAAAGTTAGACCACGCGCACGAGTTGTTGAAGTACCGCGACATGCAGATTCAGGAAAAGGAGCTTCAGCTCGCCGAAAGCGACTTGCGATTTCAGGAGTTACAGCAGCAGAACGCAGAGTTAGATAAGGAAGTTCAGGCGAACAAGCAGCAGGCTGTTGAGTTTGAAAGGCTGCATCAAGAGCAACTACAACGCAATGCAGTGCTTGCTGCGGTGCCACTACAAACTCAAGAGACCTATGATCTCGATCATGAACTGTCTCAAATTAAACAGCAATTTCTCACGTTGAAGGCCACCACCGTCAGCCTGCAACAAGAGTTGGATGCCCGGACGACGCAGCTACAAACAGTCGAAAGTGTAAAGCAAAACACAGGAATGATAATGTCAGGCAGCATGCGAAACTTAACTCGGAAATTTCAGCGCGCGACTTATTTGTTGCAAAATGGTGGCCCTCGTGCATTGCTTTCGGCGTTGAAAAGACGTCGGCAGTTGCTGTTGGCGCAACAGATGCCATTGCCGGCCATCGCACCTTCGGATTCCATGATTCAGGTTGACCTTGATCGTGCAATTTTTGAAGGTGCTGCGAAGCTGCGTGCGGAAGAAGTCGTCATTTTTGCCTCACGTGCATTCGAGTCGCTGGGTGAACATCACCGTGCTGCGCAGTTGGCAAGGGCTGCCTTATCTGCCGGGCATCGGGTGATCTACGTGACCAAGGATCAAAAGGATGTGCTGAGCGGCTTGGCGCCACAGCGCCCAGCTGGTTTGTTGCAAATGACCTTGAGCGATCTGTCAGTTACTAAGCTGTTTTCGCTGCTTTCTGAGCATTCGGTACTCTTGAACTTTTTGCTGGATCCGGCAGTGCTGCCATACCTGCAGTATGCTCAAAGTCGCGGACTGAAGTCTTACTTGGATACGTCTGCTTGCTTGACCGACCCTCGGGTCGTCTCCACACCTTTGTTCGAGATGCTGGCCAGCAAGATCAGCGCGTTTTGCGTGAACTCCACGAAAGCAGCCGGTTATCTGGGCGCGTTTAACAACGTACCTGTGCTTTGCGTCGCTACCGCCGCCAGCCATACCTACTTTGATATTTATCAAAACTATCAGATCCCGCAGCAGTATCAAGGGGACTGCGGTGTCAAGGCCATCATCTTCGCGGCCGGGGAAGAGGCAAGCGTTGACTGGCTTTATGTTGAGCGCATCGCGGGCCTGAATCCGCAGGTGACGTTCTATCTATTGGGGCTGTTCAATCGCTCTGAAAAATTACCAGGCAACGTAGTGGTTCTCCCTAAAGAGTGCCTAAATATCGCTAATGCGATCATTGCCCATAGTGATTTCTTGCTTTCACCGTTTTTGAAGTCTGCGGTGGGTAACGCCGGTATACCTCAAGGTGTATACGCTGGAGCCTTTCTGAATAAACCGGTAATCAGCTCCCAGGCAATCGACATTCCTCAGTTAAATAATTTCCTCCATCTACCGGATGCCGAGGCCCTGGGAGACTTGAACGAACGCTTCCCTGTCGTTCTAAAGAACGATTTGTTTGTATCGGAAAATTCCTGGCTTGCCCGTCTGGAAGCGCTGGTGCCAGCGCTTCCTCGCAACGACGTCAGTGTGGTCATTCTTATCCATAACAACGCGGGTATTATTGCACGCTGCCTTGAAACCCTGCTGATACACTGCGGCCCTTATGTCAAAGAAGTTATTGTTGTCGATAACGCCAGCTCTGATGGCGGTGCAGAAATCGTTGAGCAACAGTTTCGCGGTGTCAAACTGGTAAGAAATCCGGAGAACGGTTGTTCATCCGGTCGTAATCTGGGAGTTACCCATTCCAGTGGCAAGTATATTGCCTTTTTCGACAGCGATCAGTGGTTCACGGGGGCATCTGGTTTTGCAGAAGCCTTATCAATTCTTGAGACTCGCGCCAATGTTGGGGTAATCGGTTGGAATGCGGGTTGGTTTGACGCAACTCGTACTGACCTTGGAGGGATGATTGCCGATTACTGCCCGAACCGAGCAATGAATCCTGCTGCCATACGCGATGGCTATCGCTCGGATATTGGCTTCCTGGGTACTAGTGGTTTCTTTATGCGTCGCTCTGTATTCGATGCAATCGAAGGCTTCGATACGTATTACGACCCGACCTGCTTTGAAGATACGGATCTGTGCTTCCAGATTCGGGCGCTGGGAATGGAAGTTTCATTCCGTGATTTGTCGGGGATTCGTCATCAACCCCATCAGACGACTGGGGCTGATAGCGGAAGTGATAAGTACAAAATGCTTTTCCTGCGAAACTCGACTTACTTCAAGGAAAAGTGGAAGCATCAACCAGAATTTTTCGTCGATTACTCCGTATGATCAGGACTGGGTTGGGGTTGAAGCACCTGTCATAAGCCGTCGAGGTCATCTTGGGCCAATTACCCTAAAGATGACCTTTCTCAAGGCTTCCAATTAATATCATGCGGTCGTTTCTATGTTGAGCCACCCTCGAAAAAAAATTCTGTGCATTATCGGTACAAGACCAGAAGCCATAAAAATGGCGCCTCTCATTCTTGGTCTGAAGGAGCAGGAGTGGGTGGAAGTCAGGGTTCTGGCTACGGCTCAGCATCGGGATATGCTTGATCAGACGTTAGCGGATTTCTCGATCGTTCCTGATTTTGACTTGAACATAATGCAGCCCAACCAGTCGTTGAGCGCTTTGACGGGAAAGTTGCTCCTTGCGATTGATAAGGTGCTGTTGGCTGAAAAGCCTGATGCGGTGCTGGCTCAGGGAGATACGACGACTGTCTTGACCGCCTCTCTGGCAAGTTTTTATGCGGGCATTCCATTTGGCCATATTGAAGCAGGGCTTAGAACTCGCGATATCAATAGCCCATTTCCTGAGGAGGCCAATCGCGTGATGACCGGCTTGTTGGCTCATTGGCACTTTGCTCCCACGTCGAGCGCCGCTGAGAATTTACTTGCGGAGCGCACACCTGCTCATAAGGTGTTCATAACGGGTAATACCGTTATCGATGCATTGCACTACACAGCTGCAAAAGAAATACCGCTTTCAGTTTCGTTGGACCTCTGCAAACGAATGATTCTGGTAACTGCGCATCGCAGGGAAAATTTTGGACAGCCATTCATTGATATCTGCACTGCTATCAAGACGATTGCTGTTAATAATCCTGATGTGGAAGTGCTCTTTCCTGTCCACCCCAACCCGAATATTCGTAATGTCGCTTATAATCTGTTGGGTGATGTTGCCAATCTCCATCTTGTGAACCCGTTAGGTTACAAAGAGTTCGTGATGGCGATGAAACGGGCCTATTTTATTATTAGTGACTCAGGTGGTGTTCAGGAGGAGGCGCCTGCACTAGGAAAACCGGTGTTGGTAATGCGTGAAAGCTCGGAGCGCCCTGAGGCGATATCCGCTGGTTGTTCACGGCTGGTGGGTACCGATGTTGAGGTAATTGTTCGGGAGGCTGAAAAGCTCCTCGATAATCCTGATGAGTACAAGAAGATGGCTATTGGTGTTTCTCCTTACGGAGATGGAAAAGCATCTTCGCGGATCATTCAGGTTTTACGGGAGCACTTTTGTTGAAACGCATGATTTACCTATCCCCGGTCCCGTGGGACAGCTTTTCCCAGCGTCCTCATAAATTTGTGGAGTGGTTCCACACAATCTCCGGGGGAGACGTGCTTTGGGTTGATCCTTACCCGACCCGGTTGCCAGGGTTGGGAGATTTTGCTTTCCGGCCGGGTCCTAGTCGCCACCTGAGCAGGTCGGAACCATGGTTGAAGTGTTTGGCGGTCAAGGCGCTGCCAATCGAGCCGATTTCAGGTTTGAACGTCGTAAACTGCTACCTGCGGCGCGCGATGGTAGAGGACATCAATGCTTTCGCGAGCGCCGGGCCTACCAGTCTGGTGATTGGCAAACCATCGGCATTGGCTTTGCAACTCTTGAGGGGAGGGAACTTCACCAAGAGTGTTTACGATTCGATGGATGATTTTCCGGCATTCTACAGCGGACTTTCCAAGCGTTCGATGCAGAGCAAGGAGCGCGCAGTAGTCAGCTCTGTAGACCATGTGCTGGTTTCATCCACTCTCCTTATGCGCAGAGCGCAGCAAATGCAGCCGGGGGCTGATATTCGGCTATGCGAGAATGCTTGTGCGGTCGAGGTTCTTCCGCCTGTCGGGCAACAGGTTCATCGTTCGGGAACCAGGATTCTGGGGTACGTGGGTACTATCGGGAAATGGTTCGATTGGGAGATGATCAAGCGCTTGGCGGAATGCGCTGAAGTAACCGTCCGCTTGATCGGTCCTGTCTATACTCCAGCTCCGTTCAGGTTGCCCCCCAATGTCGAAGTTCTGCCGCAGTGTTCACATGCGCAGGCCATCGCGGCCATGCTTACATTTGACGTCGGTTTGATCCCGTTCAAGATCACAGCGTTGACCGAGTCGGTTGACCCCATCAAATATTACGAGTACTGCGCGCTTGGCTTGCCCGTCATTACGTCAGATTTCGGCGAAATGCGCCTTCATGCCCGTCAACCAGGCGTATTTACTGTTCATCGGACGGATGACCAGTCTAGTTTGATCCGCACGGTTGAGGCTGCTCTTGCGTTCAGATTTTCCCTGAGCGAGATAGAGATATTCCGGCAGAAAAACTCTTGGAGTGCTCGGTTTTCCTCTGCGAAAATTTTCACTCCGGCGTAGATTGATGTCGTTGTCGATGTGCCACCCCGTTACTGATCAGGGCATATGTCGTGTCAATGAGCGGCCAGTGAATGATTAGGGTATGAGAAATCTGAGTGGCAGTTGTTTTGGCCTGCATCGTGTGCGGCTTTGTTTTTTGTCAGAGTTATTGAAATGAGCGCTGAGACGATTCTTGTAACAGGAGGGACCGGTTTTCTTGGGGCTGCCTTAGTAAGGCAATTAGCCACAATGGATAGCTGTGCTCTCGTCCTACCTGTCAGAAATACCCACGCTCAGTTCTCGCCCGTTGCTCGGGTTCTGCAGATTGATGACCTGGCTGCTGATACCGATTGGAGGCAGGCACTCTCGGGTGTCGACAAGGTAGTCCACGCTGCAGCTCGAGTACATATCATGAAAGAAACCAGCGCTGATCCGTTGACCGAGTTTCGCAAAGTAAATGTTGACGGCACTCTGAGCCTCGCCAGGCAATCAGTCGCTGCGGGCGTCAAGCGTTTTATCTTCATAAGTTCCATTAAGGTCAACGGTGAGCGTACCGGCACCGGTACAGCGTATTGCGCAGATGATGTTCCTGCGCCTGTCGACCCCTATGGGATAACCAAGATGGAAGCGGAGCAGGGGCTGAAGGAGTTGGCGTCCAACTCGTCCATGGAGGTTGTCATAATTCGCCCGGTGTTGATTTATGGTCCTGGAGTAAAGGCTAACTTTCTGAGCATGATGAACTGGCTCTCCAAGGGAGTGCCGCTACCTTTTGGCGCGATTCACAATCGTCGCAGTTTGGTAGCGCTGGATAATCTTATCGATCTGATCATTACGTGCCTCAATCATCCAGCAGCGGCTAATCAGACGTTTCTGGTCAGTGATGGCCAGGATGTATCCACTACCGAATTGTTACGCAAGACCAGCGATGCCTTGCACCATCCTGCCTGTCTCATTCCTTTGCCTGTCTGGATAATGAGGGTTTTAGCCGTATCGTTAGGGAAGCAAGCACTTTTCCAGCGCCTTTTCGATTCTTTGCAGGTGGATATTAGTAAAAACAAGCAACTCTTGGACTGGACACCTCCCATGAGCCTTGAACAGTCTCTGGCCAAGACCGTACAGCATTTTTTAGAGTCTACAAAGTCGTGAGTTATGGTTGGTTTGCTCTCCTGGCTGTAGGGATTTCCTTTTTTCTTACGAGAGCAATGCGTCGGTACGCGCTCTCCCGTAGTCTGGTGGACATTCCGAACGCACGTAGCTCGCACGTACTGCCGACTCCGCGGGGCGGTGGTGTGGCTATCGTATTGACCTTTCTGATGGCACTTGGCCCATTGTTGTTTTTTGGGCTGATTTCCCCTGCTGTTTTCGCTGCGTGTGCCGGGGCGGGAGGGCTCATCGCGATTATTGGATTCATGGATGATCATGGGCACATAGCCGCAAGATGGCGTCTGCTGGGGCATTTTATTGCGGCTTCCTGGGCCATCTTCTGGTTGGGGGGCTTGCCTGCGATTAATGTACTGGGGATTGTGTTTGATACGGGTTGGGTGGGCTCAGCATTGGCCGTGGTATATTTGGTCTGGATGTTAAACCTCTACAACTTCATGGATGGAATTGATGGTATTGCAGGCGTGGAAGCTGTTTGTGCCTGCATTGGAGCCTGCCTGATGTACGGGATGTCAGGGCAAAACGGCTTGATCTGGGCTCCTTTGCTTCTTTGCGCTTCGGTCGCAGGTTTTCTATGTTGGAATATTCCTCCTGCCAAGATTTTCATGGGCGATGCCGGTAGCGGTTTTCTCGGCATAATACTTGGGGTCCTGTCCCTCCAGGCTGGCTGGATTTCAGCGCAACTGCTTTGGGGGTGGCTCATCCTGTTTGGGGTGTTTATCGTTGACGCGACTTTCACCTTGTTCCGTCGACTGATGCGGGGAGACAGAATCTATGAGGCCCATCGTAGCCACGCGTATCAGTTTGCTTCGCGTCAGTTTGGCAAGCACCTTCCGGTGACACTCGCGGTCGGGTTGATCAATCTGTGTTGGCTGCTGCCGATTGCCCTTTGCGTTGCTCTCTATAGTTTGGACGGGGCTATTGGATTGCTGCTGGCCTATAGTCCATTGCTGGTGTTGGCATGGTGGTTTCGCGCAGGAGAACTGGAAAGTCCTCCTTAAAGGACTCATCGATACTCCTGAATTTATGTCTTGGGCGTCAGGGAATGGGGCGAAACGAGGGAGGAGTTCTAGTGTTTGAGGGGCTTATGGATAAAGTTAGAGCGTTTTTACTGGGATTACCCAGACGTAAAAAAAGACTCATTCAGGTCATCACTGACATGGTGCTGGTTTGGGTTGCGCTCTGGTTGGCATTTATTGTGCGGCTAGGCATTGATGAGATGGCCACCCCCTTAAAAATACATCTCTGGCTCTTCGCCTGCGCCCCTGTTATCGCCATCCCCCTGTTCATCCGCTTCGGCATGTACCGTGCGGTCATGCGCTACTTCGGCAATGACGCCCTCATAGCCATCGTCAAGGCCGTAAGCCTCTCGTCACTGATCCTGGCAGTTATTGTCTATTGGTACAGCAACCACCAGGTCGTGGTTCCGCGCTCCATCATCTTCAACTACTGGTGGCTCAGCCTGGTCATCATCGGCGGCTTACGCCTGTGCATGCGTCAATATTTCATGGGCGACTGGTTTACCGCCGCTCAGCACGTGCCGTTCACCAATCGTGACGATGGTTTGACCAAGGTCGCCATCTACGGCGCGGGTGTCGCTGGCAACCAGCTCGTCGCGGCGCTTCGCATGGGGCGGGTAATGCGTCCTGTGGCCTTCATCGATGACGACGCGAGTATCGCGGATCGCTCTATTTCAGGCCTGCAGGTCTACAAGCCCAAGCATATTCAGCAGATGATCGATGTCACCGGCGCGCAGGAAATTCTTCTGGCGCTGCCGTCATCCACGCGAGCACGACGTAGGGAAATTCTGAATCTCCTGGAAGGCTTTCCGCTTCACATCCGTAGCGTTCCGAATTTCACTGACCTGGCCAGTGGGCGGGTGAAGGTCGAGGACATCCAGGAGGTCGACATTGCCGACTTGCTGGGGCGTGACTCGGTACCGGCTCAGCCTGATTTGCTGGAGCGTTGTATCAAGCGCAAAACGGTCATGGTGACCGGTGCGGGCGGCTCTATCGGTGCGGAGCTTTGCCGGCAGATTTTTTCTCTTGGTCCTACGACGCTAATCCTGTTTGAACACAGCGAGTTCAATCTTTACAGCATTCTTTCCGAGTTGGAGAAACGAGCCAGTCGTGAATCCCTGTCTGTTCGCCTGCTGCCTATCCTCGGTTCTGTCCGGCATCAGGACAAGCTTCTGGACGTAATGAAAACCTGGAAAGTGGAAACGGTTTACCACGCAGCGGCCTATAAGCATGTGCCGATGGTTGAGCACAATATCGCCGAAGGCGTGTTGAACAATGTGATGGGTACGCTCAATACCGCACAAGCCGCTTTGCAATCAGGTGTCGCCAACTTTGTGCTGATCTCCACCGACAAAGCCGTGCGTCCGACCAATGTGATGGGTAGCACCAAGCGCTTGGCCGAAATGACACTGCAGGCGCTTAGTCGTGAGATTGCGCCGGTATTGCTGGGCGACAAGGCCAATGTATCGCGTGTCAACAAGACCCGGTTCACGATGGTGCGCTTTGGTAATGTGCTGGGCTCTTCCGGTTCGGTGATCCCGTTGTTCCATAGTCAGATCAAGTCGGGTGGGCCGTTGACGGTGACTCACCCGAAGATCACGCGCTACTTCATGACCATTCCCGAGGCGGCGCAACTGGTGATCCAGGCCGGTTCCATGGGGCAGGGCGGCGATGTGTTTGTGCTGGACATGGGTGAGCCGGTGAAAATTGTCGAGCTGGCTGAAAAGATGATCCATCTGTCTGGTTTGAGCATTCGCTCGGAGAAGAACCTGCAAGGTGACATTGCCATTGAGTTCACCGGTTTGCGCCCGGGTGAAAAGCTCTATGAAGAGTTACTGATCGGCGATAACGTCGCAGCGACTCAGCACCCAATGATCATGAGTGCCAATGAAGACCATCTGCCTTGGGACGTGCTCAAGACGCGGCTGACCGAGCTGCTCGGCGCTGTCGAGCGGGATGACTACTCACGGGTTCGTCAGTTGTTACGCGAAACCGTCAGTGGCTACACCCCCGATGGTGAAATCGTCGACTGGATCTACCAGCAACGCCGTCTCGAACCCTGATTGTTACACACTCTGTAACTGATACATTTTTGACAGGCTCACAGCATGACCTAGGTTTGGGAGGCAGCTTCGGAAAAGCTGCTTCTTTCCTATCGATGTCATGGAGCGTCACTTATGCGTACAGGCTATTTCTACTCTCTGGTTTTTGCCCTGCTGACCAGCGCCTCTATTGCCGCTATCGCTGCGCCAGCGACAAACACGGAGGCTGTAACCGCGCCATTGACCGTACAGGTCGCACCGTCCGGGGAGGCTGCAAAAGTCGATCTCAATACGGCGGATGCAACGACACTGCAGCGGGAACTCGCCGGAGTAGGTGAGGCCAAGGCCAAGGCGATTGTTGCATATCGTGAGAGTAATGGACCGTTTGCATCGGTGGATGAGTTGTTGGAGGTCAAGGGCATCGGCAAGGCGATTCTGGACAAGAATCGCGACAAGCTTGAGGTGAACTGATTCGTAGCGCTAGCGCCAGAGGCCGGTCATTGACCGGCCTTTTTCGTTGGTGTGCCTAATTGCGTCTTGCAGTGGCTGTTAGAGAGCGTTGCGAGACGGTCAAGAGGACGTTGCCCGCAAAACTTTCATCTTGCACCGTAACGCCTATGATTTGTGTGGGCGGTTAGGCCCTTTGGTATCAGTCATTTTCAACGTCTCATCAGTGGAAACCGGTCCCATGAAAACGATGTTTGGTCGCCTGATACGCAACATCGGTGTGATTTCCCTGGGCAGCGTGCTGATCGCCACGGCTGCTCTGGCCGAGGAGGCACCGGGTATGCGTATCGGCGTGCGCGGTGAAATCACCGGGGTATCCGAAGAGGTCTTGAAGGTGCATGCCAACACGGGCGAGAACGTGATCATCCAGTTGACCAAGGACACCCAGGTTCGCGCCGTAACCCCGGCCAACATCGAAGACATCAAGCCCGGCAGCTACATTGGCTCAGCGGCAATACCGCAAGACGATGGCACGCTCAAGGCACTGGAAGTGCATGTGTTCCCACCTGAAATGGCTGGCACCGGCGACGGCCACCGTCCGTTCGATCTGGTCAAGGGCAGCAGCATGACCAATGGCATCGTCGGCGATCTGGTGGTCAACAATGGCCGAATCCTGACCGTCAATTACAAGGGTGGCCAGCAGACCATCCTGGTGCCGGAAGACGTGCCGATCGTCAACCTGACACCGGCTGATCGCAGCCTGCTCAAAGTCGGGGTCAAGGTCGTGTTGTTCGCCACTCAAAGCGCCGATGGCACCCTGACGGCGCAATCAATTTCGGCTGGCAAGGATGGCGTGGCACCGCCGATGTGAGATACCGGCGGGTATGAAAAAGGCGACTACTGAGGTCGCCTTTTTCATTGCTGATCCCGCGCTTATTGCCCGCTGTAAATCTGGTCGAAAACCCCACCATCGTTGAAGTGGGTTTTCTGCACGGTGCGCCAGTCACCGAAGGTTTTTTCTACCGACAGGAAGTCGACTTTCGGGAAGCGGTCGGTGTGCTTGGCCAAAACGGCCGGGTCACGCGGACGCAGGTAGTTGGCGGCGGCGATTTCCTGGCCTTCCGGGGACCACAGGTACTTCAGGTATTCCTCGGCGGCAGCGCGGGTGCCTTTCTTGTCGACAACTTTGTCGACCACGCTTACCGGCGGCTCGGCTTCGGCAGAGACGCTTGGGTAGATGACTTCGAACTGGTCGCGACCGAACTCGCGGGCGATCATTTCCGCTTCGTTCTCGAAGGTCACCAGCACGTCGCCGATCTGATTGGTCATGAAGGTGGTGGTGGCTGCGCGGCCACCGGTGTCGAGTACCGGGGCTTGTTTGAACAGCTTGCCGACGAAGGCCTTGGCCTTGTTCTCGTCACCGCCGTTTTTCAGCACGTAGCCCCAGGCCGACAAATAGGTGTAGCGGCCGTTGCCCGAGGTTTTCGGGTTGGGCACGATAACCTGCACGCCATCCTTGAGCAGGTCCGGCCAGTCTTTCAGGGCTTTCGGGTTGCCCTTGCGCACGATAAACACGGTGGCGGAAGTGAACGGCGCACTGTGGTCCGGCAGGCGAGTTACCCAGTTGTCCGGGACCAGTTTGCCGTTGTCGACCAACGCGTTGATGTCGGTGGCCATGTTCATGGTGATGACGTCAGCCGGCAGGCCATCGATCACTGATCGGGCCTGTTTGCTGGAGCCGCCGAAGGACATCTGCAGGGTGATGTTTTCGTTGTGCTCGGCTTGCCAGTGTTTCTGGAAGGCGGTGTTGTAGTCCTTGTAGAAATCGCGCATCACGTCATAGGACACGTTGAGCAGGGTCGGTGCGGCCTGGGCCACGCTCGCGAGGGTCAGGCCAGCGGCCAGAAGTGAGGCGCCAAAGATCTTTTTCACTGCACATTCCTTTTGTTCGAGATGAAGGCAATTTGCCGTCGACTATAGCCGGGGCTACATATCCCTTTAAAGATTAAAAAGTACTTTGCTTATTCTATTTTCTTGAACAGTGCATTACCGCAGCGTGAGCAAAATGCCGCGCTGTGTTCGTGCTGGTTTTTGCGGCACACCGGGCAGTCATGTTGCTGCTGTTCGCCGCGCATGGCGTTGGCCAGTTCGGCGGTAAAAATCCCGGTGGGGACGGCGATGATCGAGTAACCGGTGACCATCACCATCGCCGAGATGACCTGCCCCAAAGCGGTCTTGGGCACGATGTCGCCGTAGCCGACGGTGGTCAGGGTGACGATCGCCCAATAGATCCCTTTGGGGATGCTGGTAAAGCCATGCTCCGGGCCTTCGACCACATACATCAGTGTGCCGAACACCGTTACCAGCGTGCAGACGCTGAGCAGGAATACGATGATTTTCTGTTTGCTGCCGCGCAGGGCGTCGAGCAGGTAATGGGCCTGCTTCAGGTAGGGGAGCAGTTTGAGCACGCGAAAGATCCGCAGCATACGGATGATTCGGATGATCAGCAGGTACTGCGCATCGCTGTAATACAGCGCAAGGATGCCGGGAACAATCGCCAGCAAATCCACCAGCCCGTAAAAACTGAAGGCGTAACGCAGCGGCCTGGGCGAGCAGTACAAGCGCAGCATGTACTCGACCAGGAAGATCAGGGTAAAGCCCCACTCGAAGTACGCCAGGGTGTTGGCGAAGTTCTGGTGAACGTCATCGATGCTGTCGAGGATCACCACCACCAGACTGGCAAGGATGATCAGCAGCAGCGTTTTATCGAAGCGCCGCCCGGCCACCGTGTCGGTATGGAAAATCATCACGTACAGGCGCTTACGCCACGTGTCGTTGCTGTCCATTCAAATCGCCTTGGCCATAAATCAGCGCAGCCTAGGTTGATTCTCCGAGGTTTGGCAAGGCGCACTGTCTGTAGTTGCGTGGCGCAGCAGGCGAATACCCGAGCGCAGCAACCAGCAGGCGAGAATGAACGGCGCGGTCAAGGTCGCCAACCCCACGGCAGCAAACGCTGGTGTGAGGAGGATCGCCAGTGCAATACCCAGCAGCGGCAGCCAGGGTTGGCGGCGTTGCTGGCTGAAGGCGAGGGCGGCCAGCGCCGGGTTGTAGCCATACAGGCCGAGCAATGCGTCGGGCGTTTGGTTCAGCCACACGGCGCAGAGCAGACCCGCGGCGGAACCCAGCAGTGCCCAGAGCGCGGCACGGCGGTTGGCAAGCAGCAGCCCGACGACGATCAGCACGCCTGCCAAAGGATGGTCGAGGAAGATGACTTGGCCCAAGCCTTTGAACTCGGCGCCGAGCAGGCCCAGGGCATCGAGTTCTGGACGCGGCGCAGGTATCGAGTGAGCCGGGGCAGCAACGCTCAGCAGTATCCAGCCCAGCCCCACGAAAGGTGCGGTGTAGGCGGGTAGAAAATGCTGGTCGCGTGCGCGCTTGAGCCATTGCTGGGTGACGATCGCACTCAGTCCACCGCTGGCGAGAATCAGTGGCGGCAGCATGGCCGACCAACTGAACTGCAGGCTCAGCAAGAGGCCGAGCAAGACGCCGTTGTAGCTGAAGAGTCCGGCTTGGCGATCAGCCTTGGCGTAGCCGCGACGTTGCGCAGTGAGCAAGCCGGCCACGCCACCCAAGAGGGCGCCGCCGAGCAACGTCGGAGCGCTAAACAGGATGGCCAACAGGCACAGCAGGCCGCACAGCGGATGGCGCTGGAGGAAAATCTGACTGAAACCGTTGAGCAGGGCAGTGGCCCAGTCGGGGCAGTGGGTGTTGAAGTGGTTGGCAGGCATGTTGGGGTCTAAGGGCAGAGGAAGCACCAAGGAGTTGCATCAAGCCCGTGGCGAGGGAGCTTGCTCCCGCTGGGGCGCGGAGCGGCCCCAAAACGTATCCCGTTTTTTATAGGAGGAATCGGGATTACGTATCACGACTGCTGCGCAGTCGAGCGGGAGCAAGCTCCCTCGCCACAAGGGCAGTTCGCTAAATCAACGTCTCTATACGCAACGAGTTCGTTGATCCCGGCTGACCGAAAGGCACACCCGCAGTGATCAACAACGTATCACCACGCTTGGCCATGCCTTGCGCCTGGGCGATTTCCAGGGCGGTGGAGCACACCTCGTCGACCTGCCGCAAACGATCGTTGACCACCGAGTGCACGCCCCACGCCACGCTCAAGCGCCGCGCGGTTTGCAGGTTCGGCGTCAGGTTGAGAATCGGCACTGCTGGCCGCTCCCGCGCCGCACGCAAACTCGAACTGCCGGACTCGCTGTAGTTCACCAGCACCGCTACTGGAAGGATGTTGCTGATCCGGCGGATCGCACAGCTGATGGCGTCCGAAGTCGTGGCTTCGGCTTTTGGTCGGCTGACATCCAGTTGCGCCTGGTAATCCGGACCGCTTTCGACCTGACGGATGATCTTGCTCATCATCTGCACCGCTTCGAGCGGGTAATCGCCAGAAGCGGTTTCCGCCGAGAGCATCACCGCGTCAGCCCCTTCAGCTACCGCGTTGGCGACGTCGGTTACCTCGGCCCGTGTCGGCGCCGGGGAGAAGCGCATCGACTCAAGCATCTGGGTCGCCACCACCACCGGTTTGCCGAGCTGGCGGCAGGTGCTGATGATGTCTTTCTGGATCTGCGGCACGCTCTCGGCCGGCACTTCCACACCGAGGTCGCCACGGGCAACCATGATCGCGTCGCTCAGCTCAGCGATTTCGCGCAGTTGTTCAACGGCCGACGGTTTTTCGATTTTCGCCATCAAAAAGGCTTTGTTGCCGATCAGTGCGCGTGCCTCACGAATGTCTTCAGGACGCTGCACAAATGACAGCGCGACCCAATCGACACCTAATTCCAGACCGAAACTCAGGTCGCGACGATCCTTGGCCGTCAGCGGGCTGAGGTCGAGCACCGCTTGCGGCACGTTGACGCCTTTGCGGTCCGACAGCTCGCCGCCATTGAGCACCGTGGTGTCGATGGCATCGGCGTACTTGGTCACCACCCGTAAACGCAGTTTGCCGTCGTCCAGCAACAGGTCCATGCCGGGTTCCAGCGCGGCGATGATTTCCGGGTGCGGCAGGCTGACCCGCCGCTCGTCACCCGGCGTGGCGTCGAGGTCCAGGCGCAGGGCCTGACCGCGTACCAGTTGCACCTTGCCCTCGGCAAACTGGCCGACCCGCAGCTTCGGGCCTTGCAGGTCCATCAGAATGCCCAGCGGGTAATTGAGTTGGCGCTCGACTTCGCGGATCCACTGGTAGCGCTGGGCGTGGTCGGCGTGATCGCCGTGGCTGAAGTTCAGGCGAAAGATATTCACCCCGGCTTGCACCAGCTCGCGGATGTCATCGATCCCGTCAGTGGCGGGGCCAAGGGTGGCGAGGATTTTGACCTTCTTATCAGGCGTCATGTTCAGGGCTCTCGAGGATCAGGATGGCGCGGAAGTCGTTGACGTTGGTGCGCGTCGGCTCGGTGACGATCAGCCCGTCGAGCGCTGCGAAATAGCCATAGCCATTGTTGTTGTCCAACTCGTCGCTGGCGCTCAAACCGAGAGCCGTGGCGCGGGCGTAGCTGTCCGGGGTCATGATTGCGCCGGCGTTATCTTCGGAGCCGTCGATGCCATCGGTATCACCGGCCAGCGCGTAGACGCCGGGCAGACCTTTGAGGCTGTCGGTCAGGCTGAGCAGGAACTCGGCGTTGCGTCCGCCTCGACCATTGCCGCGCACGGTGACGGTGGTTTCGCCGCCAGAGAGAATCACGCAGGGCGCCGCCAACGGCTGAGCGTGCAGTACCACCTGGCGCGCGATCCCGGCATGGACTTTCGCCACTTCGCGGGATTCGCCTTCCAGATCGCCGAGGATCAACGGGCTGAAACCGGCCTGGCGGGCTTTCACCGCTGCCGCTTCCAGGGATTGCTGTGGTCGGGCGATCAACTGGAAATGGTTGCGGGCAAGGCTCGGGTCACCCGGTTTTACCGTCTCCGATTCGGGACTTTGCAACCAGCTGCGTACCGACGCCGGAACCTCGATGGCGTAGCGCTTGAGGATCGCCAGGGCTTCAGCCGAGGTGCTCGGATCGGCCACGGTCGGGCCGGAAGCAATCACCGTGGCGAGGTCGCCCGGGACATCGGAAATCGCGTAGGTATAAACAGTGGCTGGCCAGCAGGCTTTACCGAGGCGGCCGCCCTTGATCGCCGAGAGGTGCTTGCGCACGCAGTTCATCTCGCCGATGGTTGCGCCGGATTTGAGCAGGGCTTTGTTGATCGCCTGTTTGTCGGCCAGAGTGATACCGGCTGCGGGCAGGGCGAGCAGGGCCGAACCGCCACCCGAGAGCAGGAAGATCACCCGGTCGTCTGCGCTCAGGTTACTGACCAGTTCCAGCACCCGTTTGGCTACCGCCAGACCGGCCGCATCAGGCACTGGGTGGGCGGCTTCGACCACTTCGATTTTTTCGCAAGGGGCGCCGTGACCGTAGCGGGTGACCACCAGGCCAGACACTTCGCCCTGCCAGCAGCGCTCGACCACTTGGGCCATGGCCGCGGCGGCTTTGCCGGCACCAATGACGATCACCCGACCGCTGCGATCTTTCGGTAGATGGGCTTCGAGGACCTGCTGCGGATGGGCCGCGTCGATGGCTGTGGCAAACAGCTCGCGCAGGAATTGTTGCGGATCGACCGACATGGCGGGCTCCCGGAATTCTTGTTATTGGGGATATCGAGACTTGCATAGCCCCTGTAGGAGCAAGGCTTGCCCGCGATCCAGACACCACGGTGTTTCAGCTGCACCGAGGCGATTCGATCGCGGGCAAGCCTTGCTCCTACAGAGGGTCAAGCTAACCCTCTGTAGCAGGGCTTACTTATCGCGAATCGAGAAGTTCGCCATGTGTTCCAGTCCTTTGATCAGCGCCGAGTGGTCCCAGTTGCTACCACCGAGGGCCGCGCAGGTGCTGAACACTTGCTGGGTGCCCGCGGTGTTGGGCAGGTTGATGCCCAATTCGCGCGCACCGGCCAACGCCAGGTTGAGGTCCTTCTGATGCAGGCTGATGCGGAAGCCTGGATCGAAGGTGCCTTTGATCATGCGCTCTCCATGTACTTCAAGGATCTTCGAGGAGGCGAAACCGCCCATCAGCGCTTCACGGACCTTGGCAGGATCGGCACCGTTCTTGGAGGCGAACAGCAAGGCTTCGGCCACGGCCTGGATGTTCAGCGCCACGATGATCTGGTTCGCCACTTTGGCGGTTTGACCGTCGCCATTGCCGCCGACCAGGGTGATGTTCTTGCCCATGCTCTGGAACAGCGGCAGCGCGCGTTCGAACGCATCGCTGTCGCCACCGACCATGATGCTCAGGGTCGCAGCCTTGGCACCGACTTCACCACCGGACACCGGAGCGTCAAGGTATTGCGCGCCTTTCTCGTTGATCTTCGCCGCGAAGGCTTTGGTCGCGGTCGGCGAGATCGAGCTCATGTCGATGACCACTTTGCCTTTGCCAACACCGGCGGCGACGCCATCGGCACGGAACAGCACGTCGTCGACTTGTGGGGTATCCGGCACCATGATGATGATGAATTCGGCTTCCTGAGCGACTTCTTTCGGGCTCGCCAGGGCGACCGCGCCAGCGGCAAGCAGGTCAGCCGGAGCAGCGTCGTGGTGCGCCGACAGGAACAGGCTGTGACCGGCTTTCTGCAGGTTCAACGCCATTGGGTGGCCCATGATGCCGGTGCCGATAAATCCGATTTTAGCCATGAGAAAATCCTCTTGTTTTTATAGCTCTGTTCGCAATTCCACCTACAGGTAAACCTGACTCCTGTAGGAGCAAGGCTTGCCCGCGATGAACGATGACGCGGTCTTCGATCAGATTGCGTTATGGGTTTTCAACCAGCCAAGACCCGCTTCAGTGGTGGTCAGCGGCTTGTATTCACAGCCGATCCAGCCCTGGTAGCCGATGCGGTCCAGGTGTTCGAACAGGAAGCGGTAGTTGATTTCACCGGTGCCCGGCTCGTTGCGGCCCGGGTTGTCGGCCAGTTGAATGTGGTTGATCTCTTCCAGGTGCGTGGCCATGGTGCGGGCCAGGTCACCCTCCATGATTTGCATGTGGTAGATGTCGTATTGCAGGAACAGGTTGGCGCTGCCCACTTGTTCGCGAATCGACAGCGCCTGGGCGGTGTTGTTCAAGTAGAAGCCCGGGATGTCGCGGGTATTGATTGCTTCCATTACCAGTTTGATGCCCACCGCTTGCAGCTTGTCGGCGGCATATTTGAGGTTGGCGACAAAGGTCTTTTCCACGGTGGCGTCGTCGACGCCTTGTGGGCGGATACCGGCCAGGCAGTTGACTTGGGTGTTGCCCAGAACCTGTGCATAAGCGATCGCCAGATCGACGCCGGCGCGGAACTCTTCCACGCGATCCGGGTGGCAGGCGATCCCGCGTTCACCCTTGGCCCAGTCACCGGCCGGCAGGTTGAACAGCACTTGGGTCAGACCGTTGGCATCCAGTTGAGCCTTGATGTCGGCGGAGCTGAAATCGTAAGGGAACAGGTATTCGACACCACTGAAGCCGGCTTTGGCGGCCGCTTCAAAGCGGGCAAGAAAATCCTGCTCGGTAAACAGCATGGACAGGTTGGCTGCGAAACGCGGCATGGTGGTCTCCTGTAAAAAATATGTGCCTGTAGCAGCTGCCGAGGCACGAGGCTGCGTTGCGTGTCCGCAGGACCGCCGTCGGGGGCCGCTTCGCAGCCCAACGCAGCCTCGTGCCTCGGCAGCTGCTACAGGTGACAAGTCATTCTTAATCCAGCAACGAAATCGCTGTCGGTGCGTCGCTGCCGACCAGCGCCAGGTCCTCGAATTCGTTGACGGCGTTGATCTCGGTGCCCATGGAAATGTTGGTCACGCGCTCCAGGATGATCTCGACGATCACCGGAACCTTGAACTCCTCGATCAGCTCCTCGGCCTTGCGCAGGGCAGGGGCGATGCCCGCCGGCTCGAACACGCGCAACGCCTTGCAACCCAAACCTTCGGCAACCGCTACGTGGTCCACCCCGTAACCATTGAGCTCCGGTGCGTTGAGGTTGTCGAAGGACAATTGCACACAGTAGTCCATGTCGAAACCGCGCTGCGCCTGACGGATCAGACCCAGGTATGAGTTGTTCACCACAACGTGGATGTACGGCAGTTTGAACTGCGCGCCCACCGCCAGTTCTTCGATCATGAACTGGAAGTCATAGTCGCCCGAGAGTGCCACGACCTTACGGCTCGGATCGGCCTTGACCACGCCCAGCGCTGCCGGAATGGTCCAGCCCAGAGGGCCGGCCTGACCGCAGTTGATCCAGTGACGCGGTTTGTAGACGTGCAGGAACTGCGCGCCGGCAATCTGCGACAGACCGATGGTGCTGACGTAGCAGGTGTCTTTGCCGAACACCTGGTTCATCTCTTCGTACACGCGCTGCGGTTTGACCGGCACGTTGTCGAAGTGAGTCTTGCGGTGCAGGCTGGCCTTGCGTTGCTGGCAGTCTTGCAACCAGGCGCTGCGATCCTTCAGTTTGCCGGCGACTTTCCACTCGCGGGCGACTTCGATGAACATTTTCAACGCCAGGCCGGCGTCGGAAACGATGCCCTGGTCCGGGGTGAATACGCGGCCGATCTGGGTCGGCTCGATGTCGACGTGGATGAATTTGCGGCCTTCGGTGTAGACGTCGACCGAACCGGTGTGACGGTTGGCCCAACGGTTACCCACACCCAGCACCACGTCGGACTTGAGCATCGTCGCGTTGCCGTAACGGTGCGAAGTCTGCAGGCCAACCATACCGACCATCAGCGGGTGATCGTCCGGGATCGTGCCCCAGCCCATCAGGGTCGGGATCACCGGAATACCGGTCAGCTCGGCGAATTCCACCAACAGGTCGCTGGCATCGGCGTTGATGATGCCGCCGCCGGCTACCAGCAATGGACGTTCAGCCTGATCGAGCATGGCCAGGGCTTTCTCGACTTGCTTGCGGGTTGCCGCGGGCTTGGCCAATGGCAGTGGTTCGTAGGTGTCGATGTCGAATTCGATTTCAGCCATCTGCACGTCGAACGGCAGGTCGATCAGTACCGGGCCCGGACGGCCGGAGCGCATTTCATAGAAGGCTTTCTGGAACGCGTAAGGCACCTGGCCCGGCTCCAGAACGGTGGTCGCCCATTTGGTCACCGGCTTGACGATGCTGGTGATATCGACGGCCTGGAAGTCTTCCTTGTGCATACGGGCACGGGGTGCTTGCCCGGTGATGCAAAGAATCGGGATCGAGTCGGCCGAGGCGCTGTAAAGCCCGGTGACCATGTCGGTACCGGCAGGGCCGGAGGTGCCGATGCACACGCCGATGTTGCCAGCCTTGGTGCGGGTGTAACCCTCGGCCATGTGCGAGGCGCCTTCAACGTGGCGAGCGAGGACGTGATCGATGCCGCCGACCTTTTGCAGGGCGGAGTACAGCGGGTTGATTGCAGCGCCCGGAATGCCAAAAGCGGTATCAACCCCTTCACGGCGCATCACCAGAACGGCGGCTTCGATTGCTCTCATTTTGCTCATGGTTTTGTGCCTCTTTACGTTTTGTAATTGTATACAAGTGGCTTTGCGCAGAGTGTATTCACGGCGGACGGCGCAGGTCAATCCATTTTCTCAAGCGGCTGTTTCATTCGTTGGAGGGCCATAAATACTGTGGCGTTTCGTCGCATGAGCCGTATTTCGAGAATTATTGTATACAAAAAAATAATTCATTGTGTTCTATTTGTCGCGTCGGGCTTCGGAGCAAAAGAACCCCAAAGGCTTTCCCATAACAAGATAAGGACGGCACCCATGAGCGCTTTAACCTTGAAAGTCGCAGTCAGCCTGACCAATCGGGCTATCGTTGCGGGGCGCAAGATCGCCGCGGCACCGCTGACCATTGCAGTACTCGATGCGGGCGGGCATTTGTTGAGCCTGCAACGCGAAGACGGCGCGAGCCTGCTTCGTCCACAGATCGCCATCGGCAAAGCCTGGGGCGCGATCGCGCTGGGTAAAGGCTCGCGGCTATTGGCACTGGACGCGCAACAGCGCCCGGCGTTTATCGCTGCGTTGAACAGCCTGGGGCAGGGCAGCGTCGTGCCCGCGCCGGGCGGGGTGCTGATTCGTGATCAGGACGGGGTTGTGCTGGGGGCCATCGGCATCAGCGGCGACACCTCGGACATCGACGAGCAATGCGCGATCAACGCCATCGAGGAACAGGGGTTGCGGGCGGATGCGGGAGTCAGTGCTTGATCTGGAGTAAGCCGATATCGTCTGTTAAGGGATAGCGGTGACGAGAGAGGGTGACGTCTATAGACTGTCGCCCCCTCTCGTTCTGTATCAAGGAAGATCCCGCGTGAAAACGCTTTTTGGTATTACCCTGTCTGCGATTCTGGCTCTAGGCATTTCTTCTGCGCACGCCGAAACTCTGGATGCCGATGACATTGCTTTTCAGGCGCTAAGTCCGGTTGTCAGCGCGTTGCTCAACAGCGAAGACGCTGACGAATTAATGGTTAGAGCCGATAAACTCGAATCCACGGATACCCTGCAGGCTATCGCCGTTTACCTGGCTGCCACCCGTGAAGACCACAAGCAAATACTGGCGCCTTATCAAGTGGCGGCGCTATTTGCCCGACGCGGGGATGACAAGCTGGCGGAGCGCTTTTTGAAGGTGGCCGATGACCGAGGCCTGTGGTTCGGTCCGCAGCTGGCGGGTGACGAAGACTTTGCCGATCTGCGTCAGACGTCGACCTTCAAGAGCGTGTTGGCCAATGCTCAGCAGCGTTACGCAAAGATCGCCAAAGGCAAGGTTGGCGCGATTTCAGTGTTGAGTCCTCCTGCAACTATCCCCGTTCCGGCGGCTTGTCGTCCCGTGTTGGTATGGCTGCATGGTTACGGCGTCAACGGTGAGGTGGATGAGAGTTATCAGCCGCTCGCCGACACCGGGGCAATTGTGTTGGGGATCAACGGCACGGAAATGATCAACGCTGTCGACAGCTTTCGCTGGATCGGTCCAGGTTTCGAGGGAACACATAAAGCGGTACAGAACGGCCTGAAAGAACTGGCCGCGCAACAATGCATCGACCGCAAGCGTGTTTATTTGATGGGGTTCTCTCAGGGCTCTCAGCATGCCGGCGCATTGTTGGCACAACATCCTGAGGATTATGCCGGAGCGTTGCTGTTGTCACCCGGCGGTAATCAGCCGACGCCTACGGTGAGCAAGGCTCGTGGGAAAAAGGTTTACGTAATCAACGGGAAAATGGAAGGGCCGGGTAATCAGCAGATGAGTGCCGATTTCCGCAAACTGTTTAGTGAAGGAAACGAGGTCAAGTCCACCACCCATGACGGGGGACACTTCTTCCCGGAGGACTGGAGAACATCACTACCGCTGGCGTTGCGTTGGATGATGGGCACTGAAGCCTGAGACCAACAGATCGCAGGCTTCGCCAGCTCCCTGCCGAACGCGTTGGAGCCGCCGAAGGCTGCGATCTCTTAATCAGTCCGGCTCACAGCCCTTGAGCACCAACCGAATGATGGTTTGCGCCGCGGCTTCGTAGTCGCTTTCATCCAGTTTGGCCTTGCCGGTGACGGCGGAGATCTGCCAGTCGAAGTCGGCGTAGGTCTGGGTCGCGGCCCAGATGCTGAACATCAGGTGGTTGGGCTCGATCGGGGCGATCTGGCCGCGATCGATCCAGGTCTGGATGCAGTCGATGTTGTGCTTGGCCTGGGCGTTGAGCTGTTCGACCAGGTCGGCGCTCAGGTGCGGCGCACCGTGCATGATCTCGCTGGCAAACACCTTGGACGCAAACGGCAGGTCGCGGGAGATGCGAATCTTCGAGCGAATGTAGCCGCTGAGCACTTCGCTCGGCACGCCATCCGCGTTGAACGGCGTCGAGGCCTGGAGAATCGGCTCGATGATGCTTTCCAGGACCTCGCGGTAGAGGTTTTCCTTGGATTTGAAGTAGTAATAGACGTTGGGCTTGGGTAACCCCGCCTTGGCCGCGATGTCACTGGTTTTGGTCGCAGCGAAGCCTTTGTCGGCAAACTCTTCACTGGCGGCACGCAGGATCAGTTCTTTATTGCGCTCGCGGATAGTGCTCATAAACCAGGTGATTCCTTGCCGATACTGGCGGTTGCGCATGGTAGCACCGGCCTCGCGCAGCGCTCAAGAATGCACTTGGGCACCGCGGCACGCTATGCTGCGCAACATTTATATACCAAGGAAGCCTGACCCATGGCAGGAAGCAGTTTGCTGGTGTTGATCGACGATATCGCCGCCGTACTCGACGATGTCGCGCTGATGACCAAGATGGCCGCGAAGAAAACCGCCGGCGTGCTCGGCGACGACTTGGCGCTCAACGCCCAGCAGGTATCCGGTGTCCGCGCCGAGCGGGAAATTCCGGTGGTCTGGGCCGTGGCCAAGGGCTCGTTTCGCAACAAGCTGATCCTGGTGCCGTCGGCGTTGGCCATCAGTGCATTCGTTCCTTGGCTGGTCACACCCTTGTTGATGGTCGGTGGGGCCTACTTGTGTTTCGAAGGCTTCGAAAAGCTTGCCCACTCGTTTTTGCACAGCAAGGCTGAAGATCAGGCGGAACATGCGCAATTGGTCGAAGCCGTCGCTGATCCGGCGACAGATCTGGTGGCATACGAGCAGGACAAGATCAAAGGCGCGGTGCGCACCGACTTTATCCTTTCGGCTGAAATCATCGCCATCACCCTCGGCACCGTCGCCGGTGCAACGCTGATGCAGCAAGTGATCGTGGTTTCAGGCATCGCTATCGTCATGACCATCGGCGTCTATGGCCTGGTGGCGGGTATCGTCAAGCTCGACGACCTTGGCCTGTGGCTGACCCGCAAGCCTGGGCAATTGGCCAAAAGCATCGGTGGCGCGATCCTGCGCACCGCGCCGTACATGATGAAAAGCCTCTCGGTGATCGGCACCGCGGCGATGTTTTTGGTCGGCGGCGGGATCCTGACCCACGGTGTGCCGGTGGTGCATCACTGGATCGAAAGTGCCGGCGCGGTGGCGGGCGGTGCCGGGTTTATCGTGCCGACGTTGCTCAACGCAGTGGCGGGGATTATTGCCGGTGCGGTGGTGTTGGCGGGTGTGATGGTCGTCAGCAAAGTTTGGCGGGCTGTAAAAGGCTGAAAAGATCGCAGGCTGCGATCTTTGCGATGTATGCAAAGCTAAATAAAAAAGGCCATTCGATTCATATCGAATGGCCTTTTTTGTTACCCGCTGAATGCCTTACTCGGCAATCTGCAGCTTGCGTGCTTCGGTGTACACGTAACGCACTTTCTCGTACTCGAACGGCGAGTTCAGCTGGCCGTAGCGGAAGTTGGTCTGATAGCGCTTGTCGATGCTGCGCAGGACCCAGATTTCCGGGTGGTTTGCGCTGACTTTCGAGACGTTCAGGTAGTTGATGGCCGACTCCGCCGTATAGTCGACCGCAAGGCCTGCGGTATCACGCAGGTTCGAGGGGCCGAGGATTGGCAGTACGAAGTAAGCGCCGCCCGGAACCCCGTAGAAGCCCAGCGTCTGGCCGAAGTCTTCGACCTGGCGCGGCAGGCCCATGGCAGTGGCCGGGTCCCACAGGCCGCCGATGCCGAGGGTCGTGTTGAGCAGCAATCGCCCGGTGATGTCCAGTGAGCGCTGGCCCTTGAACTGCAGCAGGCTGTTCACCAGATTGGGTACGTCACCCAGGTTGTTGAAAAAGTTGCTGACGCCAGTGCGCAGGAAGCTTGGGGTGACGTAGCGATAACCGTCGACCACCGGCAGAAACACCCATTGGTCGAAGCGGTAGTTGAAGTGGTAGACCCGACGGTTCCACGACTCCAGCGGGTCATAGACACTCAGCGCATTCAGGGTCGAGCGTTCGAACTCACGCTGGTCCAGTCCCGGGTTGAACTTGAGTTTGGTCATCGGCTCGGTGAAGCCGTCCTGATCAACCACAGTCGTGGAGTTGGCCTTGCTGTTGTCGGCATGGGCATAGCCGACTGCGCCAAGCAGTGCAGCTAGCAGAAGGAGGTGTTTAGCCACGGAAGAACTCCAGCATGGCGTCGGCGTTGACGCGGTAGTTGAGGTTGCCGCAATGGCCGCCGTGAGGGTAAACCGTCAGGCGATCGCCGAAGGTTTTACGCAAGAAACCGAGGTCGCCCGGGCCGAGGATTACATCGTCGGCATTGTGCATCACGGCAATTTTCGGGCTGTCGTGCAGGTAGTCCTTGAGTGCGTAGAGGCTGACCTGGTCAATCAACTGCAAGATGCTGCCGCCGTCGGTCCGGGCGCGCCACATCGGGATCACCTGCTCGGTGAGGTAGCAGTTGAAATCACATTGCAGTGCACGCTTGAGGAATGGCGTGAGGCTGGTGCCTTCGGTGATCGGAAACTTGGGCGGGGTGATCAGGCCGCGTCGGTTGATCAGGTCCGAGGTGAAGGTGATGTCGGCGGCCGAAAAACGGAACGAGGTGCCGATCAGCATGGCCATCTGTTCGTTGCTCAGGTGCTGTTTCGATTGCTGGAAGTCGTAGACCAGCGCGTCGTTGAGGTCGATGTAGCCTTTTTGCTGGAAGTAGCGCGTCAGCTTGTTGAGCATCAGTTCATAGAACGTGGTGCTGTTGTTGATGCCCTTGACTTCCGTTTGTACAAGCTTGTCGAGGTTGGTGACAGAGGTGTAGAGGTTGACTGGAGGATTGAGCAGCAAGACTTTCTTGAAGTTGAAGCTGCGTCGGGTTTCATCCAGCTTGCTGACAAACGCCGCATCCAGTCCACCCAGGCTGTAGCCGGTGAGGTAGTAGTCGGTGATTGGCAGCTTCGGGTTTTGTGCACGCACCGCTTGCATCACGCGGTACATGTCCTCGGCGTCTTCCTTGGACACGCCCGGGGTGGCAAAGCGGGAAGCGGCGCTCATGAAGTCGAAACTGGTCGGTGAGGACAGTTGCACGACGTGATAACCGGCCTTGTAGTAGAGCTTTTTCAGGTATTCGTTAATGCTGCTGTCAAAGCGCGCGCCGGTGCCGGCAATCAGGAAAATCAGCGGTGCGGCGTGATCCTGTGTGGCCATGCGATAGGTGAGCTTTTTCACTGGCCAGAAATTGTCCGGCAGGTCGAACTCGCGTTCCGGGCGCAGCTTCAGGGTGTAGTCGGATTGATGGATCGCGTCATCGGACGGCAACTCGGGACGCAACTCCGGCGGGGTCGTGGCGATGGTCGCCTCGAACGGGTTGGTCAAGGGGTAGCCATAACTGACGGCGTCGATGTCTGCCGCCAGTGCGGACGCACTCAAAATAACGCCGCTTATCAAGGCAGCAAAGCGCAAGGAACGGAGCATGACTAATTCCCTTAGAGGAAGGTACCTGATGATGTTCGCAGGCTATGACCACCGCTGCTGCGCCAAAGTGCCATGCGGCGGCACCAAAGAGGCTGAATTCGGATCAATAGCGGCTGAACGATACACTTTGCAGCGATTGTCTGAACAGATTTCTACGGGTCTCGCTTGCTTACGGCTGGCGGGCGATTAAGCTGGGCGCCGTTTTCGTTTATCGGAGTGCTTCATGTCTCGCCGTCTGCCCGTCATTATTTTGCTTATCGCCTTGCCGCTGTGGCTGGCCGCCAGTTATGGCCTGCGTTATGTCCTGATGGAGGATGCCCAGTGGGTGGGTCTCTGCGTTGATGAGGCGAGCCGTTGGGAATGCCAGGCGCGCTCGACCCTCGGCTTGATGATTCACTTCAAGGTGATGGGCGGGGCTGCATTGGCGGCAGCGGTGCTGGGCTTTGTGGTGCCGGGCCGGGCTGGCTGGTGGCTGGCGGTGTTGGCACTGGTGTTCGGATTTCCGGCATTGGCGCTGTATAACACCGGCATTGCGGTATTTGCCGTGGTGATCGCAGGGTTGCGGTTGGTGCGGGCTCGTGGCGAGGGGGCTTGACGGAACGCCGCACCGCCCCGTTCGGCTGCGAAGCAGCCGTAAAAGGCTTGTAGTGAACCGGCTGGACTCGGGACTACTCCGTAGTCCAGCGGGGGCAAGCCCCCTCGCCACAAAAGACCGCCGATATTCAATGCGATTTATCAGGTATTGCGAACCCGCAAGCTGCGCCACAGCGCGGCAATCATCAGCAGGCAAACCAGCGCCCAGCCCCAGGCTTGCTGGTTGAACAGGCCTTCGCGGTACAGCTGCGGGGCGATGCTGGCGCCGATGATGAAAGTCAGCAGTGCAATTTCCCGGCGCGGTGCGCTGACCGGGCGAATCAGATAGACCAGCGCTGGCAGCAGCAGGGCGGCGCTCGGGAAGCTGCGATAGCGCGGTTCGAACACCAGCCCCAGCATCATCACCGCGCCAGCGAATCCGGCGGCAGCGAGCAGCCAGCCAGCGCGACGTTCCAGTGCATTGAAGGCGCGTTCACGCCAACCGGTTCTGGCGCTGAGGAACAACGCCGCATGAGCCAGCACCAAAAAGTTCAGGCCGGTCAGTAACGCAGCCCAGATCCACTCATCGGCAAAGCGGCTGGTAGCGCGAGCCAGCTCACCCCAGGTGCCAATGGAGCATGCAGCGACCGCACCGAGCAGTGGCAACACCAACGCTGCGCGAGTACTGCGTACGCGGCCGCCAAGCATCAGCGTACCGACGAAGATCAGGCCGCCGACGGCCAGCCATTGCGGCCAGAACGGCAGGTTGGTGACGGGGCCTGCCAGTACGCCCTTGTCCTGGCGGTTTGCGTCGAACAGCCCCCAGTAACCGCCGACCGCTCCTTCACTGGCGCGTTTCCACGGTTGGTCAAAGGCTTCGATCAGGTTGTAGTGCCAGCCTTGCTGCTCGGCCATCGCCACAAAACCACGAATGAACTTGGCTTCATTGACTCGGCTCGGTACTGCGGTTTCCCGCTGGCGACCTTCGCTCGGCCAGCCGGTTTCGCCAATCAGCACGTCCTTGGGCGCGAAGCGGCTGCCGAAGATCTGCCGAACCTCGGCAACGTGCTGCAGGGCGGCGTCGATGTTGGACGGATCATCTTCCCAGTACGGCAGCAAATGGATGGTCAGGAAGTCCACCGCCGGGGCGACTTCAGGATGCTTGAGCCAGAACTCCCAGACGTCGGCGTAGGTCACTGGCTGTTTGACGTGGCTCTTGACGTGGTTGATCAGCTTGGCCAATTGCGCGCCGGTGACTTCCTTGCGCAGCAGGGTTTCGTTGCCTACGATCACTGAGCTGACCACGTCCGGGTTGGCGTTGGCCTCGGCGATCAGCAGTTCGACTTCCTTGGCAGTGTCCACCGGGTTGCTGTTGACCCAGGCGCCGATCATCAGCTTCAGGCCATGCTTGCGCGCCAGGTCTGGCAGCGCTTCGAGACCGGTCATCGAATAGGTGCGAATGCACTCGAAGCGGGTTGCCAGCAACGCGAGGTCGGCGTCCATGCGTTCAGGGCGCAGTTTGAACGGCTGATCGAATGGCGATTGGTCCTTGTCGAACGGTGTGTACGAGGCGCACTGCAATTTGTGCGTGGCGCTGGCCACGTCCGGCAGCAGCACCGGTTGACCGAGCCCGTACCAGTAACCACCAAGGGCAAACAGGCCAAGCAGGCAGGCAAATAGATAAGCGAAGAAGGGGAAGCGCGAGGTGGCGGGCATGGTCAGGCCGTCTGGGAACAAAGCCGCGCATCTTACCTGCATTTGTCCCGTGCTTGGTGACCTGCATGGTTTTGACATGCAAAGTTCAGGCGGGATTCGCAGGGGCATTTTTGCAGGGCGCGATTACTGGCGTTCTGATGTCGTTTCTCGATGCCTTGAGGTCGCAGGCAGAGCAGGTCGCCGCAGGCGCGAGGTTGATTATCGACTCGTCAGTACTCCGCTGATGTTCGAACGGATTTGCGGTGAGGCGTGATGGGGGCGCTGGGCACCATAACAATACATTGACGCTGCTCGGCATCCGTCGGGCGCAGCACTTTCGGGGAAGTAACGATGAAGATGCGACTACTCTTGGGCGCAGGTGCGGCTTTGGTGCTGGCGATCAGTTCTACTGTGGCCAGCGCCGAAAGCAAGGCAGTGACGATCGGTTATGTCGATGGCTGGTCGGACAGCGTCGCCACCACCAACGTGGCTGCAGAAGTGATCAAGCAAAAGCTCGGCTACGACGTGAAACTGCAAGCCGTGGCCACCGGGATCATGTGGCAGGGTGTAGCCACCGGTAAACTCGATGCAATGCTGTCGGCCTGGCTGCCAGTGACCCATGGCGAATACTGGGCGAAGAACAAGGATCAGGTCGTCGATTACGGCCCGAACTTCAAGGATGCGAAAATCGGTCTGATCGTGCCGGAGTACGTCAAGGCCAAGACCATTGAGGATCTTAAAACCGACGAGAGCTTCAAAGGTCGTATCGTCGGCATTGACGCCGGTTCAGGCGTGATGCTCAAGACCGATCAGGCGATCAAGGACTACGGTCTGAGCAACTACACCCTCAAGGCCAGTTCCGGCGCCGGCATGATTGCCGAGCTGACCCGTGCCGAGAAGAAAAACGAATCCATCGCGGTCACCGGTTGGGTACCTCACTGGATGTTCGCCAAGTGGAAACTGCGCTTCCTGGAAGACCCAAAAGGCGTTTATGGCGCAGCTGAAACCGTAAACAGCATCGGTAGCAAAGAGCTGGCAACCAAAGCGCCGGAAGTTGCGAAGTTCCTGAAGAACTTCCAGTGGGCGTCGAAAGACGAAATCGGCGAAGTCATGCTGGCCATCCAGGATGGTGCCAAACCTGAAGTGGCAGCCAAGGAGTGGGTGACCAAACACCCGGCGCGCGTCGCCGAGTGGACCAAGTAATTTGATCTGACACGTCTGATCAGCACGTTCCAGGGCCACCTGATATCACTGTAGGAGCCGAGCTTGCTCGCGATGCGGTCTTAAGGACGTCATCGCCGGCAAGCCGTGCTCCTACAGTGATGTAGGTGGCTTTTGTATTTTTGTTGGGGAGGGGCGCTTTTTATCGACTGAAAATTGGCGAAATGGTCATGTCGTTCTAATACTAAGGTCGTCTGGAACCTGTTCTGCAGCCGCATAGAGTGGATACGTTCCAACTAAAATCTGTGCTGCGAGGATAAAAACAATGAACGACAGCATTTACCTCTCGATTCAAAACAGCCCGCGCTTCAAGGAGCTGGTTCGCAAACGAGAGCGGTTCGCCTGGATTCTCTCGGCGATCATGCTTGGGCTGTACGCAGGATTCATTCTTCTGATTGCTTACGGGCCGCATCTACTGGGGGCGAAGATCAGCCCTGAGTCATCGATTACCTGGGGCATACCGATTGGTGTAGGGCTGATTGTGTCGGCCTTCGTCCTGACGGCCATCTACGTACGACGCGCCAATGGCGAATTCGACGACCTGAACAATGCGATTCTCAAGGAGGCTCAGCAATGATCCGGCGTCTATTGGCAGCTTTAGGCATTGCAGCCTTCGCACCGGCCGTTTGGGCGGCCGAAGCGCTTACTGGCGAAGTGCATAAACAACCGCTCAACGTCTCGGCGATCCTGATGTTCGTAGTGTTCGTCGGCGCAACGCTGTGCATCACCTACTGGGCCTCCAAGCGCAATAAGTCGGCGGCTGACTACTACGCGGCGGGTGGCAGGATCACCGGTTTGCAGAACGGCCTGGCGATTGCCGGTGACTACATGTCGGCGGCGTCCTTCCTGGGGATTTCCGCACTGGTGTTTGCGTCTGGCTACGATGGCCTGATCTACTCGATCGGCTTCCTGGTGGGCTGGCCGATCATTCTGTTTTTGATCGCCGAGCGTCTGCGTAACCTGGGTAAGTACACCTTTGCCGACGTGGCGTCCTACCGCCTTGGGCAAACCCAGATTCGCACCTTGTCCGCCTGTGGTTCGCTGGTGGTGGTGGCGTTCTACCTGATCGCGCAAATGGTCGGTGCCGGCAAGCTGATCCAGCTGCTGTTTGGCCTGGATTACCATGTTGCGGTGATTCTGGTGGGGATCCTGATGTGCCTCTATGTGTTGTTCGGCGGCATGCTGGCGACCACTTGGGTGCAGATCATCAAGGCTGTGCTGTTGTTGTCCGGTGCGTCGTTCATGGCGCTGATGGTGATGAAGCATGTTCACTTCGACTTCAATACGCTGTTCTCCGAGGCGATCAAGGTTCACCCTAAAGGTGAAGCGATCATGAGTCCGGGCGGTCTGGTGAAAGACCCGATCTCGGCATTCTCCCTTGGCCTGGCATTGATGTTCGGTACCGCTGGCCTGCCGCACATCCTGATGCGCTTCTTCACCGTGAGTGACGCTAAAGAAGCGCGCAAAAGCGTGCTGTATGCCACCGGCTTCATCGGTTACTTCTACATCCTGACGTTCATCATCGGTTTCGGCGCAATCCTGCTGGTCAGCACCAATCCGGCCTTCAAGGACGCTACGGGCGCGCTGTTGGGCGGCAACAACATGGCGGCGGTGCACCTGGCCAATGCGGTGGGCGGCAGTATCTTCCTCGGCTTCATCTCGGCAGTAGCCTTCGCCACCATTCTGGCGGTGGTTGCCGGACTGACCCTGGCCGGGGCCACGGCGGTGTCTCACGACCTGTACGCCAGTGTGATCAAGAAGGGCAAGGCCAACGAGAAGGATGAGATCCGGGTTTCGAAGATCACCACCATCGCCTTGGGCGTGTTGGCGATTGTTCTGGGCATCCTGTTCGAAAGCCAGAACATCGCGTTCATGGTGGGCCTGGCATTCTCGATCGCTGCCAGCTGCAACTTCCCGGTACTGCTGCTTTCCATGTACTGGAAGAAACTGACTACGCGCGGTGCGATGGTCGGCGGCTGGATGGGGCTGGTCAGTGCGGTGGGCCTGATGGTGCTGGGCCCGACCATTTGGGTGCAGATCATGGGGCACGAGAAGGCGATCTTCCCGTATGAGTACCCGGCGCTGTTCTCGATGGCCATTGCCTTTGTCGGTATCTGGTTCTTCTCGATCACCGACAAGTCCGCAGCGGCTGACAATGAGCGGGCGCTGTTCTTCCCGCAATTCGTCCGTTCGCAGACCGGATTGGGGGCGAGCGGGGCGGTGTCGCACTAACGTACAGGGTTGTATAAGCGTCTCTATATAAGCAGCGTTAAACAGAAATGCCCCGGTCGAGAGATCGGGGCATTTTTTATGAGAAGTACGCTCTCCGTAGCAGCTGCCGAGCCTGCGAGGCTGCGTTCGGCTGCGCAGCAGTCGCAAATCAGGCGCGTCGGTTCTTCGGGGGGCATCGTGTATGGCGGGTTTACAGGGGGCGGTGGGGTGATCCGGGGTAAACAAAAACGGCCTCTGCTCTTTTATCAGAGGCAGAGGCCGTTTTCGGTGCAGCTAAGACGTTATCGCAAGACAGGTCTTACTTGCGGTCTTCAAGCCGGGTGATGTCACGCGACTCGTAGCCGGTGTACAGCTGGCGCGGGCGGCCAATCTTGTACGGGCTGGAGAGCATTTCTTTCCAGTGGGAGATCCAGCCAACGGTCCGCGCCAGGGCGAAGATCACGGTGAACATACTGGTTGGAATGCCGATCGCCTTGAGGATGATCCCCGAGTAGAAGTCGACGTTCGGGTACAGCGAGCGTTCGATGAAGTACGGGTCGGTCAGGGCGATCTCTTCCAGGCGCATGGCCAGTTCGAGTTGCGGATCGTTCTGGATACCCAGTTCCTTGAGCACTTCGTCGCAGGTCTTTTTCATGACGGTAGCGCGTGGGTCGCGGTTTTTGTAAACCCGGTGACCGAAGCCCATCAGTTTGAACGGATCGTTCTTGTCCTTGGCCTTGGCGATGAACTTGTCGATGTTCGAGACATCGCCAATTTCGTCGAGCATGGTCAGCACGGCTTCGTTGGCGCCGCCGTGAGCCGGGCCCCAAAGTGCAGCGATACCGGCAGCGATACAGGCGAACGGGTTGGCACCCGACGAGCCGGCCAGGCGTACGGTGGAGGTCGATGCGTTCTGCTCGTGGTCGGCGTGGAGGATGAAGATCCGGTCCATGGCCTTGGCGAGTACCGGGCTGATCGGTTTGATCTCGCACGGGGTGTTGAACATCATGTGCAGGAAGTTTTCCGCATACGACAGGTCGTTGCGCGGGTACATCATGGGTTGACCCATGGAGTACTTGTAAACCATCGCTGCGAGGGTTGGCATCTTGGCAACCAGGCGGATCGCGGAGATTTCGCGATGCTGCGGGTTATTGATGTCCAGGGAGTCGTGGTAGAACGCCGAAAGGGCGCCGACTACACCGCACATGACGGCCATCGGGTGGGCGTCGCGACGGAAGCCGTTGAAGAAGGTCTTCAGTTGCTCATGAACCATGGTGTGGTTCTTGACGGTGCTGACGAACTGGGCCTTCTGTTCTGCAGTCGGCAATTCGCCGTTGAGCAGCAGGTAGCAGGTTTCCAGATAGTCCGACTTCTCGGCGAGTTGCTCGATCGGGTAGCCGCGGTGCAACAAAATGCCGTTGTCGCCGTCGATATAGGTAATCTTCGATTCGCAAGAGGCGGTCGACATGAAACCCGGGTCAAAAGTGAAACGGCCCGTGGCCGTCAGGCCCCGAACGTCGATTACATCGGGACCAACGGTGCCGGTTAAAATGGGCAGCTCGACGGGGGCTGCGCCCTCGATGATCAACTGCGCTTTTTTGTCAGCCATGTGGCCTCCTATTTATGCTTGAAATCATCAGACAGACCCCCCACGCAGGGCCCGCACCACTATAGTGAGATAAATTCGAATGTCAATTTGCCTAAAGTCTTGCTCCAGAAGGCTTTAACCGGACTTTTTCCTCGAAATTACCTGCCGTTTACGCCTTTTATCCCGCTTGCGCAATGAGCTATTAGGGGAAGGTGAACGCGTTGTCATTAGTAGCCTAACTGTCTATACTCGGCCACCGACCGCCAGGGGCTTTTGGGCCTGCTTTATTGGGGGTCGCATCCCTGGGTGGTGGTTACCTGACCAGTGCACTCCCCAACAACTTTGCCCTGATTGTTAGGGGCTCTTCAGTGTGAAAAAAAAGCCGTGAAAAGCCAACGACCTGTAAACCTAGACCTAAGGACCATCAAACTCCCCATCACCGGCGTTACGTCGTTTCTTCACCGTGTTTCCGGCATCATCCTCTTCCTGGGCCTTGGCATCATGCTGTATGCATTGAGCAAATCCCTGGGTTCCGAGGAAGGTTTTGCCGAGGTGAAGGCATGCTTGACCAGTCCGCTGGCCAAGTTCGTAGCATGGGGCCTTCTGTCCGCCTTGCTGTATCACATGGTGGCCGGTGTACGCCATCTGATCATGGACATGGGCATCGGTGAGACGCTGGAAGGCGGCAAGCTGGGCTCGAAAATTATCATCGCCATTTCCGTGGTGTTGATCGTTCTGGCGGGAGTTTGGATATGGTAACCAGCGTTACGAACCTATCGCGTTCGGGCCTCTATGACTGGATGGCACAGCGTGTGTCTGCGGTCGTTCTCGCGGCTTATTTCATTTTCCTGATCGGATACCTTGTTGCGCACCCTGGCCTTGGCTACGCCCAATGGCACTTGCTGTTCGCAAACAACTGGATGCGCATCTTCAGTCTGTTGGCCCTGGTTGCCCTTGGCGCTCACGCCTGGGTCGGCATGTGGACCATCGCGACCGACTACCTGACGCCGATGGCGCTGGGCAAGTCCGCGACTGCAGTACGTTTCCTTTTCCAGGCAGTATGCGGCGTTGCGATGTTCGCTTACTTCGTCTGGGGTGTGCAGATTCTCTGGGGTATCTGATTCATGTCTAACTCAGTAAATACGCTTTCGTTCGACGCCATCATCATTGGCGGCGGCGGTGCCGGCATGCGCGCTGCGCTGCAGCTGGCACAAGGTGGTCACAAGACTGCCGTAGTCACCAAGGTTTTCCCGACTCGTTCGCACACCGTATCCGCACAGGGTGGCATCACCTGCGCCATCGCCTCCGCTGATCCGAACGATGACTGGCGCTGGCACATGTACGATACCGTCAAGGGTTCCGACTACATCGGTGACCAGGACGCTATCGAATACATGTGTTCCGTAGGCCCGGAAGCGGTCTTCGAGCTCGAGCACATGGGCTTGCCGTTCTCCCGTACCGAACAGGGTCGCATCTATCAGCGTCCGTTCGGCGGTCAGTCGAAAGACTTCGGTAAAGGTGGCCAGGCTGCCCGTACCTGCGCTGCTGCCGACCGTACCGGTCACGCTCTGCTGCACACCCTGTACCAGGCCAACCTGAAGGCCGGCACCGTATTCCTCAACGAATACTACGGCGTCGACCTGGTGAAGAACGAAGACGGTGCCTTTGTCGGCATGATCGTCATCTGCATCGAAACCGGCGAAACCTCCTACGTCCGCGCTAACGCCACCGTTCTGGCGACTGGCGGTGCAGGTCGTATCTACTCGTCCACCACCAACGCCCTGATCAACACCGGTGACGGCGTCGGCATGGCTCTGCGTGCTGGCGTGCCGGTACAAGACATCGAAATGTGGCAGTTCCACCCGACCGGCATTGCCGGCGCCGGTGTACTGGTTACCGAAGGTTGCCGCGGTGAAGGCGGTTACCTGATCAACAAGCACGGCGAGCGTTTCATGGAGCGTTATGCTCCGAACGCCAAAGACCTTGCCGGTCGTGACGTGGTTGCTCGCTCGATGGTTAAAGAAATCATCGCCGGCAACGGTTGCGGTCCGGATGGCGACCACGTGATGCTGAAACTCGATCACCTCGGTGAAGAAGTTCTGCACAGCCGTCTGCCAGGCATCATGGAACTGTCCAAGACCTTCGCTCACGTCGATCCAGCCGTAGCGCCGATCCCGGTTGTTCCAACCTGCCACTATATGATGGGCGGCGTTGCCACCAACATTCATGGCCAGGCAATCACTCAGGACGCCGACGGCAAGGACCAGATCATTCCTGGCCTGTTCGCGGTAGGCGAAGTGGCGTGCGTATCGGTTCACGGTGCCAACCGTCTGGGCGGCAACTCGCTGCTCGACCTGGTGGTATTCGGCCGTGCGGCCGGCCTGTTCCTGGAGCAGACCCTGAAAGAAGGCGTCGACTACGCTCGCCCTCGTCAGTCCGACATCGACGCAGCCCTGGCGCGTCTCGATGGCCTGAACTCGCGTACCGAAGGCGAAGACGTCGCTACCCTGCGTAAAGAGCTGCAAAGCTGCATGCAGAACTACTTCGGTGTATTCCGTACCGGCGAATACATGCAGAAGGGTATTGCTCAGCTGGCTGATCTGCGTGGCCGTATCGCCAACGTCAAGATCAACGATAAGAGCCAGGCGTTCAACACTGCTCGTATCGAAGCGCTGGAACTGCAAAACCTGCTGGAAGTGGCCGAAGCTACTGCCATTGCTGCAGAGATCCGCAAAGAGTCCCGCGGCGCTCACGCCCGTGAAGACTACGAAGATCGCGACGACGAAAACTGGCTGTGCCACACCCTGTACTTCCCGGGTGACAAGCGCGTTACCAAGCGTGCCGTGAACTTCTCGCCGAAGACTGTTCCGACTTTTGAACCTAAGATTCGGACTTATTAAGGGTGGCCGCCATGTTGCAAGTCAGTGTTTATCGCTACAACCCTGATCAGGACGCCGCGCCGTTCATGCAGGAATTCAAGGTCGACACCGGTGGTAAAGACCTGATGGTGCTGGACGTGCTGGCCCTGATCAAAGAGCAGGACGAGGGTTTCTCCTATCGTCGCTCTTGCCGTGAAGGTGTTTGCGGTTCCGACGGCATGAACATCAACGGCAAAAACGGTCTGGCCTGCGTCACGCCGCTGTCTGCCGTCGTCAAAGGTAACAAGTTGATCGTTCGTCCTCTGCCAGGTTTGCCGGTTATCCGTGACCTGGTCGTCGATATGAGCATCTTCTACAAGCAATACGAAAAGGTTAAGCCTTTCCTGCAGAACGACACGCCGGCTCCGGCCATCGAGCGTCTGCAGACTCCTGAAGAGCGTGAAAAGCTCGACGGTCTGTACGAGTGCATCCTGTGCGCTTGCTGCTCGACCTCTTGCCCGTCCTTCTGGTGGAACCCGGACAAGTTCCTGGGTCCAGCTGCTCTGCTGCAAGCCTACCGCTTCCTGGCAGACAGCCGTGACACCAAGACTTCCGAGCGTCTGGCTTCGCTGGATGACCCGTTCAGCGTATTCCGCTGCCGCGGGATCATGAACTGCGTCAACGTATGTCCGAAAGGCCTGAACCCGACTAAGGCCATCGGTCACATACGTAACATGCTGCTGCAAAGCGGCGTGTGATTCAGCTGTTGTACCCGTAGAACTGCTGTACCCGTAGAGGCTAAGGCGCGGGCTTCAACCCGCGTCTTGGCTATAACCAGAGTGGCAGCCCACAAGGCTGCGGCTCTTATTTTGAAGAAATGAGACAAGCAGGGGCATCCGGGCTGGTACCCGGACTATCAGCGTGATCCTAAGTGGCTTGTTTTGGTCGCTGCACTCGGACTTCTGCAAGCTTGCTCGGTGTCTTCGCCGATGGTGTTCCCCTAACCGAGGGTGACCAAGCATGCAAGAAAGCGTGATGCAGCGCATGTGGAACAGCGGCTATCTTTCAGGTGGTAACGCTGCCTATGTGGAAGAGCTTTATGAGCTCTACCTGCACGACCCTAACGCTGTGCCAGAAGAATGGCGCACCAAATTTCAGACGTTGCCCGCTGACGGCAACGCTGCCACCGATGTATCGCACTCGACGATTCGCGATCATTTCGTGCTGCTGGCAAAGAACCAGCGCCGCGCCCAACCGGTTTCCGCCGGCAGCGTGAGCAGTGAGCACGAGAAGAAGCAAGTTGAAGTGCTGCGACTGATCCAGGCCTACCGTATGCGTGGCCACCAGGCAGCCCAGCTTGACCCGCTGGGGCTGTGGCAGCGTCCTGCACCTGCAGACCTGTCGATCAATCATTACGGCTTGACCAATGCCGATCTTGATACGACCTTCCGTGCCGGCGACCTGTTCATCGGCAAAGAGGAAGCGAGCCTACGCGAAATTCACGAAGCGTTGCAGCAGACATATTGCCGCACCATCGGCGCTGAATTTACTCACATCGTCGATTCCGAGCAGCGCCAGTGGTTCCAGCAGCGTCTGGAAGGCGTGCGTGGTCGTCCGGTGTATTCGGCCGACATCAAGAGCCATCTGCTTGAGCGCGTCACTGCAGGTGAAGGTCTGGAAAAATACCTGGGTACCAAATACCCGGGCACCAAGCGTTTCGGCCTGGAAGGCGGCGAAAGCCTGATTCCGATGCTGGACGAGCTGATCCAGCGCTCCGGTTCCTACGGCACCAAGGAAATCGTTATCGGCATGGCCCACCGTGGCCGTCTGAACGTGCTGGTCAACACCTTCGGCAAGAACCCGCGCGAGCTGTTCGACGAGTTCGAAGGCAAGAAGAAGGTCGAGCTGGGTTCCGGTGACGTTAAATACCACCAGGGCTTCTCCTCCAACGTGATGACCGCAGGCGGCGAAGTCCACCTGGCCATGGCCTTCAACCCGTCCCACCTGGAAATCGTTTCGCCAGTGGTCGAGGGTTCGGTCCGTGCCCGTCAGGATCGTCGCAACGATCCGACCGGTGAGAAAGTCCTGCCGATTTCCATCCACGGTGACGCGGCATTCGCTGGTCAGGGCGTGGTCATGGAAACCTTCCAGATGTCGCAGACTCGCGGCTTCCGGACTGGCGGTACGGTTCACATCGTGATCAACAACCAGGTTGGTTTCACCATCAGCAACCCGGAAGACTCGCGCTCCACCGAGTACGCCACCGACGTTGCGAAAATGATCCAGGCGCCGATCCTCCATGTGAATGGTGATGATCCGGAAGCCGTATTGTTCGTGACCCAGCTGGCCATCGACTACCGCATGCAGTTCAAGCGTGACGTGGTGATCGACCTGGTCTGCTACCGTCGTCGCGGCCACAACGAAGCGGACGAGCCAAGCGGCACCCAGCCTCTGATGTATCAGCAGATCACCAAGCAGCGCACCACGCGTGAGCTGTATGCCGATCGCCTGACCCAGAGTGGTGTGCTTGACGCTGCGCGTGTTCAGACGAAAGTCGACGAATACCGCAACGCGCTGGACAACGGTCTGCACGTAGTGAAAAGCCTGGTCAAGGAGCCGAACAAAGAGCTGTTCGTCGACTGGCGTCCGTACCTGGGCCACGCCTGGACTGCGCGTCACGACACCACGTTCGATCTGAAGACCCTGCAAGAGCTGTCCGCCAAACTGCTGGAAATCCCGGAAGGTTTCGTGGTTCAGCGCCAGGTTGCGAAGATCTACGAAGACCGTCAGAAAATGCAAGCCGGCGGCCTGCCGATCAACTGGGGTTACGCCGAAACCATGGCGTACGCGACCCTGGCGTTCGAAGGTCACCCGATTCGCATGACCGGCCAGGACATCGGCCGCGGTACGTTCTCGCACCGTCATGCGGTATTGCACAACCAGAAAGACGCGGGCACCTACATCCCGTTGCAACACCTGTACGAAGGCCAGCCACGTTTCGACCTGTACGATTCGTTCCTGTCCGAAGAAGCCGTACTGGCGTTCGAATACGGCTACTCCACCACCACGCCTGACGCGCTGGTGATCTGGGAAGCCCAGTTCGGCGACTTCGCCAACGGTGCCCAAGTGGTTATCGACCAGTTCATCACCAGCGGTGAGCACAAGTGGGGCCGTCTGTGCGGTCTGACCATGTTGCTGCCACACGGTTATGAAGGTCAGGGTCCGGAGCACTCTTCGGCTCGTCTGGAGCGTTACCTGCAGCTGTGCGCCGAGCACAACATTCAGGTGTGCATGCCGACTACGCCGGCCCAGATCTACCACTTGCTGCGTCGCCAGGTGATTCGTCCTCTGCGCAAACCATTGGTAGTGCTGACTCCGAAGTCGCTGTTGCGTCACAAGCTGGCCATCTCGACCCTGGAAGATCTGGCCGAAGGTTCGTTCCAGACCGTTATTCCGGAAATCGATGCGCATGATCCGAAAAAGGTCACTCGTCTCGTGCTGTGTAGCGGCAAGGTCTACTACGACCTGCTGGAAAAACGCCGTGCCGAAGGTCGTGACGACATCGCCATCGTGCGTCTTGAGCAGCTGTACCCATTCCCTGAGGACGACTTGATTGAAGTCCTGGCTCCTTATTCCAACCTCAAACACGTCGTTTGGTGTCAGGAAGAGCCGATGAACCAGGGTGCCTGGTACTGCAGCCAGCATCACATGCGCCGCATCGTTGGCGGTCACAACAAGTCTCTCGTACTCGAGTACGCGGGCCGTGACGCTTCTGCTGCACCTGCATGTGGTTATGCATCGATGCACGCCGAGCAGCAGGAAAAACTGCTGCAAGACGCCTTTACTGTTTAACGCCTTCGCGCACCTGAAACCGAATTTAAGGAACCACAGACAATGGCTATCGAGATCAAAGCCCCCACTTTCCCGGAATCGGTTGCCGATGGCACCGTTGCCACCTGGCACAAAAAACCGGGCGACGCGGTCAAGCGCGACGAACTGATCGTCGACATCGAAACCGATAAAGTCGTACTGGAAGTGTTGGCTACCGCTGATGGCGTACTGGGCGCTATCGTTAAGAACGAAGGCGACACCGTTCTGTCCGACGAAGTCCTGGGCTCCATCGGGGAGGGCGGTGCTGTTGCCGCCGCTCCGGCTGCCGCTGCTGCACCTGCACAGGCTGCTGCTTTGTCCGTTGTTGGCGAAGATGATCCTGTTGCTGCACCGGCTGCTCGCAAGCTGGCTGAAGAAAACGGCATCAACATCGCTTCCGTTGCCGGTACTGGCAAAGGCGGTCGTGTGACCAAGGAAGACGTGGTTGCTGCAGTTGCTGCCAAGGCCGCTGCTCCGGCTGCCGCACCTGCCAAGGCTGCCGCCCCGGCTGCCGCTGCTCCTGTGTTCGCCGCTGGCGACCGCACCGAGAAGCGCGTACCGATGACCCGCGTGCGTGCAACCGTGGCCAAGCGCCTGGTTGAAGCCCAGTCGAACATGGCGATGCTGACTACTTTCAACGAAGTCGACATGACTGAAGTCATGGCCCTGCGTTCGAAGTACAAGGACCTGTTCGAGAAGTCCCACAATGGCGTGCGCCTGGGCTTCATGTCGTTCTTCGTGAAAGCGGCTACCGAGGCGCTGAAACGCTTCCCGGCTGTCAACGCTTCCATCGACGGTGGCGACATCGTGTACCACGGCTATGCTGACGTCGGCGTTGCCGTGTCCAGCGACCGTGGCCTGGTGGTGCCGGTTCTGCGTAACGCCGAACTGATGAGCCTGGCTGAAATCGAAGGCGGCATTGCCAACTTCGGCAAGAAGGCTCGCGACGGCAAGCTGACCATCGACGAAATGACTGGTGGCACGTTCACCATCACCAACGGTGGTACATTCGGCTCGATGATGTCGACCCCGATCGTCAACCCGCCACAAGCGGCTATCCTGGGCATGCACAACATTCTGCAGCGTCCGATGGCGATCAACGGTCAGGTTGTTATTCGTCCGATGATGTACCTGGCTCTGTCCTACGATCACCGTTTGATCGACGGCAAAGAAGCTGTGACCTTCCTGGTTACCATCAAGAACCTGCTGGAAGACCCGGCTCGTCTGCTGCTGGATATCTGATTCCGTTGCACGGGCCGCTCAGCGATGAGCGGCCCATCTGTAATGACCAGCTTCGTCCCACGACGGTCCCCTGAACGGGATCGTCCGGTTTGATTCGAGAAGGAATGACACATGACTCAGAAATTCGACGTGGTAGTGATTGGTGCGGGCCCTGGCGGCTACGTAGCTGCCATTAAAGCTGCGCAACTTGGCCTTTCGACTGCCTGCATCGAGAAATACACCGACAAAGAGGGCAAACTGGCCCTCGGCGGTACTTGCCTGAACGTCGGCTGCATTCCGTCCAAGGCGCTGCTGGACAGCTCCTGGAAGTTTCACGAAGCTCAAGACGGCTTCGCGATCCACGGCATCAACCACGCTGGCGTGACCATGGACGTGCCAGCAATGGTCGGCCGCAAGGCCAACATCGTCAAAGGCCTGACCTCTGGCGTTGCCACCCTGTTCAAAGCCAATGGCGTGACCTCCCTGCAAGGCCACGGCAAACTGCTGGCCGGCAAGAAAGTCGAGCTGACCAAGCCTGACGGCAGCGTCGAAATCATCGAAGCCGAGAACGTGATCCTGGCTCCAGGTTCGCGTCCGATCGACATTCCACCGGCTCCGGTTGACCAGAACGTGATCGTTGATTCGACCGGCGCTCTGGAATTCCAGTCCGTACCTAAGCGTCTGGGCGTAATCGGCGCTGGCGTGATTGGTCTGGAGTTGGGTTCGGTCTGGTCCCGTCTGGGCGCAGAAGTTACCGTTCTTGAAGCGCTGGACACCTTCCTGATGGCGGCTGACGCTGCTGTTTCCAAGGAAGCGCTGAAAACCCTGACCAAACAGGGTCTGGACATCAAGCTGGGTGCTCGCGTTACCGGTTCCAAAGTGAACGGCAACGAAGTCGTTGTGAACTACACCGATGCCAACGGCGAACAGAACATCACTTTCGACAAGCTGATCGTAGCCGTTGGTCGCCGTCCAGTGACCACTGATCTGCTGTCCGCCGATTGCGGCGTGACCCTCGACGAGCGCGGTTTCGTGCACGTTGACGATCACTGCGCCACCACCGTACCGGGCGTTTACGCCATTGGTGACGTGGTTCGCGGCATGATGCTGGCACACAAGGCCTCGGAAGAGGGCATCATGGTTGTCGAGCGCATCAAGGGCCACAAAGCCCAGATGAACTATGACCTGATCCCTTCGGTTATTTATACTCACCCGGAAATTGCATGGGTCGGTAAAACCGAGCAGGCCTTGAAAGCTGAAGGCGTTGAAGTTAACGTCGGCACTTTCCCGTTTGCAGCTTCTGGCCGTGCCATGGCAGCCAACGATACCGGTGGTTTCGTCAAAGTTATCGCCGATGCCAAGACTGACCGCGTATTGGGCGTCCACGTGATTGGCCCGAGCGCAGCAGAACTGGTACAGCAGGGTGCAATCGGCATGGAATTCGGCACTAGCGCCGAAGACCTGGGCATGATGGTTTTCTCCCATCCGACCCTGTCCGAAGCCTTGCACGAAGCAGCTCTGGCAGTGAATGGCGGCGCCATCCACATCGCCAACCGCAAGAAGCGTTAAGACAATAAGAAACCACGGCGGAATGGCCCGTCGTGAGCCTTGCCTGCAAGACTCACCGCGGAATATCCGCTGGACGCAGCCTTGCGTAGCTGTACCGGGTATCCGGAAAGGCTACGCAAGCAGCAGTCACAGGTGGTGCGGCACTTGAATGAGTGCAGCACCGAATGCGCAGTACCTAACGAAGACGGTAATAAGCATGAATCTTCACGAGTATCAGGGTAAGCAGCTGTTCGCTGAGTACGGCCTGCCAGTATCGACCGGTTACGCGGTAGACACCCCGGAAGCAGCAGCAGAAGCTTGCGACAAAATCGGCGGCAGCGAGTGGGTTGTCAAAGCCCAGGTTCACGCCGGTGGTCGCGGTAAAGCGGGCGGCGTCAAGCTGGTTCGCAGCAAAGAAGACGCTAAAGCATTCGCTCAACAGTGGTTGGGCAAGCGTCTGGTGACTTACCAGACTGATGCCAATGGTCAGCCAGTCACCAAGATCCTGGTTGAATCGTGCACTGATATCGCTAAAGAGCTGTACCTGGGCGCTGTCGTTGACCGTTCGAGCCGTCGCATCGTGTTCATGGCTTCCACCGAAGGTGGCGTGGACATCGAGAAAATCGCTCACGACACCCCTGAGAAAATCCTCAAGGCCACTATCGATCCACTGGTTGGCGCTCAGCCATTCCAGGGTCGCGAGCTGGCATTCCAGCTGGGTCTGGAAGGCAAGCAAGTTGCTCAGTTCGCCAAGATCTTCGTAGGTCTGGCCAAGCTGTTCAAGGATCACGACCTGGCTCTGCTGGAAGTGAACCCGCTGGTGATCAAGGCTGACGGCGATCTGCACTGCCTGGACGCGAAGATCAACATCGACGCCAACGCCATGTACCGTCAGCCTAAGCTGAAGACTTTCCACGATCCGTCGCAAGACGATCCGCGCGAAGCGCACGCTGCCAAGTTCGAACTGAACTACGTAGCCCTGGAAGGCAACATCGGTTGCATGGTCAACGGTGCTGGCCTGGCCATGGGTACCATGGACATCGTCAACCTGCATGGCGGCAAACCAGCCAACTTCCTCGACGTGGGCGGCGGTGCTACCAAAGAACGCGTTACCGAAGCGTTCAAGATCATCCTGTCCGACACTAACGTCGCTGCAGTATTGGTCAACATCTTCGGCGGCATCGTTCGCTGCGACATGATTGCCGAAGGCATCATTGGCGCTGTGAAAGAAGTCGGCGTGAAAATCCCGGTTGTTGTTCGCCTTGAAGGCAACAACGCTGAGCTGGGCGCTAAAGTACTGGCAGAAAGCGGTTTGAACATCATCGCTGCTACCAGCCTGACCGACGCTGCTCAACAAGTCGTTAAAGCTGCGGAGGGCAAATAATGAGCGTCCTGATCAATAAAGACACCAAAGTTATCTGCCAGGGTATTACCGGTTCGCAAGGTAGTTTCCACACCCAGCAAGCCATCGAGTACGGCACCAAGATGGTTGGCGGCGTAACTCCAGGCAAAGGCGGCACCGAGCACCTGGGTCTGCCAGTGTTCAACACTGTGAAAGACGCTGTAGCAGCCACTGGCGCCACCGCCAGCGTGATCTACGTTCCAGCTCCTTTCTGCAAGGACTCGATCCTGGAAGCAGCATTCGGCGGCATCAAGCTGATCGTTTGCATCACTGAAGGCATTCCTACCCTGGACATGCTGGATGCCAAGGTCAAGTGCGACGAGCTGGGCGTGATTCTGATCGGCCCTAACTGCCCAGGCGTGATCACTCCAGGCGAATGCAAGATCGGCATCATGCCAGGTCACATTCACTTGCCAGGCAAGGTCGGTATCGTTTCGCGTTCCGGCACCCTGACCTACGAAGCTGTGAAGCAGACTACTGACGCCGGTTTCGGTCAGTCGACTTGCGTCGGCATCGGCGGTGACCCGATCCCGGGTTCGAACTTCATCGACATCCTGAAGCTGTTCCAGGAAGACCCGAAGACCGAAGCGATCGTCATGATCGGTGAGATCGGCGGTTCGGCTGAAGAAGAAGCGGCTGCCTACATCAAGGCACACGTGACCAAGCCGGTTGTTTCCTACATCGCTGGTGTGACTGCTCCTCCGGGCAAGCGCATGGGCCATGCTGGCGCAATCATCTCTGGCGGCAAAGGCACTGCAGACGAGAAATTCGCTGCTCTGCAAGACGCAGGCGTTAAAACCGTGCGTTCGCTGGCAGACATCGGCAAGGCCCTGGCCGAGCTGACTGGCTGGGCTGTCAAGTAAGCCTCGCGCTTAGCTGACGCTCCACCAAACAAAGGCCACCTTCGGGTGGCCTTTGTCGTTTCCGGGGGTATGTGTTGCCAGACAGGCCCGCGATGGCGTCTTGACGGCAAACGGAGATTTAGATGCAAAAACACGACATGGATATGTCGCGCATCGGATAGTTCGCCCTGTAATAGTGCGTTTGTCAGACAAATTAGTTACGCTAGCCGCCATTTTGCGTTTGCTGCCCACAAGGACGCTGCGCGCTAAACGGGTCAGTCCTATACGGACCGACAGCATTTCCCTCACCCATAAGGGAAATCCCTCTCTAAATTCCGATTCAGTAGTGTGGTATTTCCTTAATGAAAGTGTTGAAAGGCCAGGACATCCTGGCACTCGGCTTCATGACGTTTGCCCTGTTCGTCGGGGCTGGCAACATCATCTTCCCGCCTATCGTCGGTTTGCAGTCCGGGCCTAATGTCTGGATGGCGGCGCTGGGCTTTCTGATCACCGCCGTCGGTCTGCCGGTGATCACCGTTGTCGCGCTGGCCAAGGTCGGTGGTGCCATGGACTCTTTGAGCAGCCCGATCGGCAAAATCGCCGGTGGTGTGCTGGCCGCCGCGTGCTACCTCGCGGTGGGTCCGCTGTTCGCCACCCCGCGGACCGCGACCGTGTCCTTCGAAGTGGGCCTGGCGCCGCTGACCGGCGAAAGCCCGCTGGCGCTGCTGCTCTATAGCTCGGTTTACTTCCTGCTGGTGTTCTTCATCTCGCTGTACCCGGGCCGTCTGCTGGACACCGTGGGCCGTTTCCTCGCGCCACTGAAGATCATCGCACTGGCCGTACTCGGTATTGCCGCGTTCGCCTTGCCGGCGGGTGACATCGGCACCGCCACACCTGAGTACGTTGCGGCACCGTTCTCCCAGGGTTTCATCAATGGTTACCTGACCATGGATACCCTCGGCGCACTGGTGTTCGGCATCGTGATCGTCAACGCCATTCGTTCTCGCGGCGTCGAGTCTCCAGCCCTGATCACGCGTTACGCGATCATCGCCGGGTTGATTGCCGGTGTCGGTCTGGCGCTGGTGTACGTGAGTCTGTTCCGCCTGGGGTCGGGCAGCCATGAAGTGGCTGTCGGTGCTACCAACGGCGCAGCGGTATTGCACGCTTATGTGCAACACACCTTTGGATCCCTCGGCAGCGGTTTCCTCGCAGTGCTGATCTCTCTGGCCTGCCTGGTGACGGCGGTCGGCCTGACCTGTGCTTGCGCCGAATACTTCAGTCGTGTGTTGCCACTGTCCTACAAGACACTGGTGATCATCCTGGCAGCGTTCTCGCTGCTGGTGTCTAACCTGGGCCTGACCAAGCTGATCGCGTTCTCGATCCCGGTACTGACCGCGATTTACCCGCCTTGCATCGTCTTGGTGGCGCTGAGCTTCTGCAAGGATTTCTGGCTGGAGCAAGGTCGCATCGTTGGCCCGGTGATGCTGGTGTCGTTCCTGTTCGGCATGATCGACGCGCTCAAGGGCGCGGGCCTGGCGGACTGGATGCCGACTCAATTGGCACACTTGCCGCTGGCCGAACAAGGTCTGGCATGGCTGGTGCCATGCGTCTTTACCCTGGTGGTTGCATTTGCCTGCGACCGTTTGCTGGGCAAGCGCAGCGAAGCTTTGGCTTAACGTTTCAAGGGCCCGTCACAAGCAGGCCTTGAGCAACAACAGAAATGCCCCGTATCAATCGATACGGGGCATTTTTTATGGGCGAGCGGCGGTGTCTTTTTCTTTGCGCTAACGTCGAAGCACTACCTGTAGGAGCAAGGCTTGCCCGCGATGAGGACATAACATCCGACGGAGTTGTCGACTGACACACTGCCATCGCGGGCAAGCCTTGCTCCTACAGGTTTCAACCTTGTCAACGCCTAACAGGGATACGCATGTCGTTCATCCACACCAATCTGATCCATATTCTTGCCGCGCTCTGGTTTGTTATCTGCTGGGGCGGTTACACCCGTTACGCTATCTGGAAGGGCCGCGATACCGCGTGCCTGGCCAGTGTGCTGCACCTTTACCGCGAAGACTGGATGCGCCGCATGCTGCTGCGCGACAACCGCATCGCTGATGCCAGTGTGGTGGGCAACCTGGAGCGTAACGCCTCGTTCTTCGCCTCGAGCACCTTGATCATCCTCGCCGGTATTCTCACGGTGCTGGGCTCTTCCGAGCGGGCGCTGTCGTTACTGGCGGACATTCCGATGGTTCAACAGGCTTCCCAGGGCATGTCGGAGATCAAGCTGCTGTGCCTGGCGCTGGTGTTCGTCTACGCCTTCTTCACCTTCAGTTGGTGCATGCGCCAATACAACTTCGCGGCGATCCTGATCGGCTCGGCGCCGATGATCGGTGAGCGCCATGTGTCCGAGCCGGAACGCAAGGCCTTCGCTTCGCGCGCCGCGCGGGTGATCTCGATGGCGGCAAACCAGTTCAACTTCGGTCTGCGCTCCTATTACTTCGGCATGACCATGCTCGCCTGGTTCGTCAGCCCGTGGCTGTTCATGTTGATGAGCGCGGGTGTGGTGCTGGTGTTGTATCGCCGGGAGTTTCACTCCGACGTGCTCGACGTAATGGTCTATACCCCTACAGAGGCGCCATTGCCTGAGGCGATCAAAGAGGTGGCCTGATGAGTATTCCGTTCTGGTGCGTGTTTATCAGTGCTGTGCTGATTTACGTCGCCCGCATACCGGTGGCCAAGGCCATGAAAGAGCAGGGTGGTTACAACAATCATCTGCCACGTGTGCAGCAAGCACAGCTCACAGGCTTTGGCGCTCGCGCGCTGTCCGCGCATCAGAACAGTTTCGAGGCTTTCCTGTTGTTTGCGGTCGGGGTGTTGATGGCGCACACCACACAAACGGCGGGGTGGCTGGTTGACGTTCTGGCAGTCATCTTCGTGATTGCACGGGTGATCTACTTGTTGTGCTACTGGGCAGACTTGGCCTGGCAACGAAGTCTGGTGTGGTTTGTCGGCCTGGTCTGTTCGTTTTTGCTGATGCTTAGTCCGACCCTGCGCACGGTGTTGCTCTAACATTTTAGTGACAAACACAATAAAGCCCGCACTTGGCGGGCTTTATTATTGCTGCACTAAAACCGATTAGTTGGTTTTAGGAGCGGCTTCTTCAGTAGCTGCTTTGGTCGAATCTACCTGAGCTTTGGCAGCATCGGCGGCTTCTTTCGCAGCGTCGCTCACTTTATCCTGAGCTTCACTCATTTTTTGCTGGACTTGTGCAGCAGGTTGGGTGGCTTCTTGAGCTTTGTCCTCGGTTTTTTTACCGCAGGCAGCGATGCCGAGGGAAGCGGTCAACATCAAGGCAATAGCTAAAGTCTTACGCATGGGGTGTTTCTCCTGGTGGAAAGTATCTACTTGCCCTTTCGAACGCACCGCCATGGGTTAAGTTCCATGTTTCCTACAGATATATAAGATTTATCTAGGAGGGAACTTTTTCTTAGTCCCTATGCTGCTATGCAACACCACTAAAAAGAGCCTTTATCGAATGATCGACAACCCCGTTTTCGAGCGAGCGACGCGGTTTTTATCGGCGCTGAGGCATTGCCAGGTGCTCGGGTTACGTGTGCACAGCGCAAGTAATGACGGGCTGACGGTCACGTTGCCGTACAGCCCGCAGATCGTCGGTAATCCGCAAACCGGTGTGATTCATGGCGGTGCCATTACCTCGCTGATGGACACCGCGTGCGGCATGGCAACGCTCTGTGTTTTGCCGGAGTTCGAGATTTGCCCGACCCTGGATCTGCGTATCGACTACATGCATCCGGCCGAGCCGCATAAAGAGGTGCATGGTTTTGCCCAGTGCTACCGGGTGACGACTGACGTGATCTTCACGCGCGGGTTTGCTTACCAGGATGATCCGCAAAAGCCGATCGCCCACGTGGTCGGGACCTTCATGCGCATGGGCAAAGGTGTCAAAGGCACCAAAGGTTTTGGTGGCGTCATCAGTGGTGGGACGAAATGACTGATAATTTCAAAGAGCAATTGCAGCAGGCCCACGAGCGTGGCGATTACGCCTCGCTGCTGCAGATGATTCCCTACGCCAAGCTGATCGGCGTCGAGTGCTCGCGATTGGGTGACGAACTGCTTTTTCGTTTGCCGGCGAACAAGGACAATATTGGCAACCCTTTGCTGCCCGCGATTCATGGCGGGGTGATAGCCGGGTTCATGGAGCTGGCGGCGGCCCTGCATTTGCTGATTTTCACCGGTTCCCCCGGTGTGCCGAAGATCATCGACTTCTCCCTCGATTATCTGCGTGCCGGGCAGTTTCGTGACACCTACGCCAAATGCCAGGTGTGCCGTCAGGGGCGGCGGGTCGCCAACGTTGCGATAACCGCGTGGCAGAGCACTCAAACCGAGCCGATTGCCACGGCGCGTGCGCATTTCAAGATTGAAGAAACGCCAAGCCCTTGAAATCCTCGGCATAGCCCCCAACTCTGATGACATCCCGCCGTCACCCCTTCAGGGTGCGGCCACTGCCATCCAATCGGAGTTTGATGACCATGAGCGTGGAAACTCAAAAGGAAACCCTGGGCTTCCAGACCGAGGTGAAGCAACTGCTGCACCTGATGATCCATTCGCTGTATTCCAACAAGGAAATTTTCCTTCGCGAACTGATCTCCAACGCCTCCGACGCTGTCGACAAATTACGTTTCGAAGCCCTGTCCAAGCCTGAGTGGCTGGAAGGTGGCGCCGAACTGAAAATCCGCGTGAGCTTCGACAAGGACGCGAAAACCGTCACTCTCGAAGACAACGGTATCGGCATGAGCCGTGACGATGTCGTGACCCACCTGGGTACCATCGCCAAATCCGGCACTGCCGATTTCATGAAACACCTGTCCGGCGATCAGAAGAAAGACTCGCACCTGATCGGTCAGTTCGGCGTGGGTTTCTACTCGGCATTCATTGTTGCCGATAAAGTTGACGTATACAGCCGCCGTGCCGGTCTCGCTGCCAGCGAAGGCGTGCACTGGTCGTCCAAGGGCGAAGGCGAATTCGACGTCGCCACCATCGACAAGGAAGACCGTGGTACTCGCATCGTCCTGCATCTGAAGTCCGCTGAAGACGAGTTCGCCGATGGCTGGCGTCTGCGCAACATCATCAAGAAGTACTCCGATCACATCGCTTTGCCGATCGAGCTGCCGAAAGAAGTGGCAGCCGCCGAAGGCGAAGAGAAACCAGCCGTTGAATGGGAAACCGTCAACCGCGCCAGTGCTCTTTGGACCCGTCCGCGTACCGAAGTCAAAGACGAGGAATACCAGGAGTTCTACAAACACATCGCTCACGATTTCGAGAACCCGCTGAGCTGGAGCCACAACAAGGTCGAAGGCAAGCTGGAGTACAACTCGCTGCTTTACGTGCCGGCCCGTGCTCCGTTCGACCTGTATCAGCGTGAAGCACCACGCGGCCTGAAGCTGTACGTGCAGCGCGTGTTCGTCATGGACCAGGCTGAATCGTTCCTGCCGCTGTACCTGCGTTTCATCAAAGGTGTGGTCGACTCTAACGACCTGTCGCTGAACGTCTCGCGGGAAATTCTGCAGAAAGACCCGATCATCGATTCGATGAAGTCGGCGCTGACCAAGCGCGTTCTGGACATGCTGGAAAAACTGGCGAAGAACGAGCCTGAGCAATACAAGGGCTTCTGGAAAAACTTCGGTCAGGTCATGAAAGAAGGCCCGGCTGAAGACTTCGCCAACAAAGAGAAAATCGCTGGCCTGCTGCGCTTCGCCTCCACCCAGGGTGAAGAGGGTGAGCAAGTGGTCTCGCTGACCGAATACCTGGCTCGCGCCAAGGAAGGTCAGGACAAGATCTACTACCTGACCGGTGAAACTTATGCACAGGTCAAGAACAGCCCGCACCTGGAAGTCTTCCGCAAGAAAGGCATCGAAGTGCTGCTGCTGACCGACCGTATCGACGAGTGGCTGATGAGCTACCTCAGCGATTTCGACGGCAAGAGCTTTGTCGACGTGGCGCGCGGTGACCTGGACCTGGGCAACCTGGACTCGGCAGAGGACAAGAAAGCCGCAGAAGAAGTCGCCAAGAGCAAGGAAGGCCTGGTTGAGCGGATCAAGACTGCGCTGGGTGAAACCGTCAGCGAAGTGCGGGTTTCCCACCGTCTGACCGATTCTCCGGCGATTCTGGCGATCGGTGAGCAGGACCTTGGCCTGCAAATGCGTCAGATCCTCGAAGCCAGCGGTCAGAAGGTTCCGGATTCCAAGCCGATCTTCGAATTCAACCCGGCTCACCCGCTGATCGAAAAACTCGACGGTGAGCAGAGCGAAGAGCGTTTTGGCGACCTGTCGCACATCCTCTTCGATCAGGCAGCCCTGGCTGCCGGCGACAGCTTGAAAGACCCGGCCGCTTATGTGCGCCGTCTGAACAAGCTGCTGGTTGAACTGTCGGTTTAACTGAGTTGTAGAAAAACCCGCTTCGGCGGGTTTTTTCATTCTGGCGTTTCTTTACGGGAGTGAGTCATGAGCCAAGTTACTGTGCGTTCCGTGGTCTATCAGATTGAGGGGCAGTCTTACGAAGGTCGTCTGGCGTTCGACGCCGGCCACACAGGCCCACGTCCGGGCTTGCTGATGGCGCCGAACTGGATGGGTGTCAGCGCCGGGGCCGAGAAGATTGCCCAGGAGGTCGCAGCCAAAGGTTATGTAGTGTTGATTGCTGACCTGTATGGGCAGTCGATTCGCCCACAGAATGGCGACGAGGCGGGCGCGGCGATGATGCCGCTGAAGAATGATCGTGCGTTGTTGCGCAAGCGCATGCAGGCGGCATTCGCTGCGTTGCAGAGCCAGGGTGAAGCAGCGGTCGATACGTCGAAACTGGCAGCGTTCGGTTTCTGCTTCGGCGGTTGCTGTGCTCTGGAGCTGGCCCGTACCGGCGCGCCGCTCAAGGCTGCCGTGTCGTTCCACGGTACGCTGGATACGCCGAATCCTGCCGATGCGAAAAACATCAAGGGCTCGGTGCTGGTGTTGCACGGTGCATCCGATCCATTGGTGGCGAAAGAGCAACTGCCGGCCTTCGAAGCTGAAATGAATGCTGCAGGCGTGGATTGGCAATTGCTCAGCTACGGCGGCGCGGTGCATTCCTTTACCGATCCGCACGCCAATGTGCCGGGCACGATGATGTACGACGCCAAGACCGCCAAGCGGGCCTTTGTGTCGATGCACAACTTGCTGGATGAAGTGTTCAACGGCTGACGCCCCAGTGATCGTTCCCACGCCCCGCGTGGGAATGCCTCAATGGACGCTCCGCGTCCGCTCTTGAATGTGGGAACGATCAGTTACAGAGGTGTCGGTGGAGCTGGTTTTGTAGGCAACTCGATCCGCTCACTCTCGCCCGGTACGGTTGGCCAATCACCGGCCGCCCAGCGTCGGCGGGCCTCATCGATCACCGCGGGATCGCTGGCGACGAAGTTCCAGTTGATCCGGCGCGGCCCGTCCATGGGTGCGCCGCCAAACAGCATGACGTGGCAATCGCTTTCGGCGAACAGGTCCATTTCTTCCCCGGCAGGCAGCACTATTAGCGAGTGCGGTTCAATCGGCTCGCCATTGAGTTGGGCTTCACCGTCCAGCACGTAAAGGGCGCGTTCTTCATGCTCGGTAGGGATCAGCAAGGTCGTCGCCGTTTTCAGCTCAAGCTCTGCGTACAGCGTAGGGGAAAGCACCGGCACCGGTGACTCCAGGCAAAAGCCTTTGCCGGCAATCATCCTGATCTTCACCCCGAGGTTATCGCTGACCGGCAGGCTGGCGGCCGGGTGATGGCTGTAATGGCCAGGACCTTGTTCGTGCGCTTTGGGGGAGGCCAGCCAGATTTGCAGGCCGTGCATCTTGAAGTCGGTATCCCACAGGGCTTTTGGAGTGCGCTCGACGTGAGCAATCGCACTGCCTGCGGTCATCCAGCTGACGTCGCCCGGTTTCACGATCTGGTCAGAGCCCAGGCTGTCCTTGTGCTGGAGCTCGCCTTCGAACAGGTAGGTGAGGGTGGACAGGCCAATGTGCGGATGCTGGCGGATGTTCATGCCCTTGCCGGCCGGGTAGCGGGTTTCAAGCATGTGATCGAAAAACACGAAAGGCCCGACGCTTCGGCATTGGGCCGACGGCAGCGGGCGCAGGATCGGTTGGCCTTCGACATCTTCGGTGCGTGGGCGGATCACGAGCGGGCTGTTCATGGTGCATTCCAGGCTGTACGAGTGATGCCGCTGAGCATAACCCGCACAGCCTGTGTTTGCCGCTATTGGCTGAAGGCGCCTTCAGACAGGTGAGTCTCGATGGTCACTTCGCTGGTGGTCATCAGCTTGTGCACCGGGCAGCGGTCGGCCACACGATGCAACTCTTCACGCTGGGCGTCGGTGAGTACGCCTTTGAGGGTCAGTTTGACATGCAGGGCGTATTTGCCTTTCTGCTCCTGGCTGTTGTCGCGCTTGACCTCGACCGTGACGCCGGTCAGCGGGATTTCCTTCTTCTGTGCGTAGAGCTTGAGGGTCAGTGCCTTGCAGGCGCCCAGCGCTGCGTCGAAGTAATCGTGGGGCTCTGGTGCGGAACCTTCGCCGCCGGAGGCTTTGGGCACATCGGCGAAGAGTTGATGGTCGTCGATCTGGATGCTGTGACGAAAACCTTCGCTGGATTCGGTATTGACGGTAATGGTCATGACAAACCTCATGGGCAGTAAGAAAGAGTGTGCGTCAGAAATAGACCTTGCAGTTATAGAGCATCCAGCGATTCAGGTGTTCCACTCAGATTGAAATCATGGCGGCGCAATCGCGGGCAAGGGCTGGGCGCCCCCCCCGCTCCTACAGATCACACGAACCGTAGGAGCAAAGCTTGCCCGCGATGAAGTCGACCTGGTCTACCTTTGTAAACGCCCAATAAAAAACGCCCCGAACCAGTCGGGGCGTTTTCATGTGCAGCGAAGCAGCGGGGCGTTATTTGCCCTGCCAGCGCTTCAGGACCAGAGTGGCGTTGGTGCCGCCGAAGCCGAAGCTGTTGCTCATCACGGTGTTGATGGTGGCGTCTTCGCGAGTCTTGGTCAGGATTGGCATATCAGCCACTTCAGGATCCAGTTCTTCGATGTTGGCAGAACCTGCCATGAAGTTGCCTTCCATCATCAGCATGCAGTAGATCGCTTCGTGAACGCCGGCGGCGCCCAGGGAGTGACCTGACAGGCTCTTGGTGGAGCTGATGGCTGGAGCCTTGTCGCCGAAGACTTCACGCACGCCTTTCATTTCCGCGACGTCGCCGACCGGAGTCGAAGTGCCGTGGGTGTTCAGGTAGTCGATCGGCGTGTCGACGGTGGACATGGCCATCTGCATGCAGCGGATGGCGCCTTCGCCGCTTGGAGCGACCATGTCGTAGCCGTCGGAAGTCGCGCCGTAGCCGACGATTTCCGCGTAGATCTTCGCGCCGCGGGCCAGAGCGTGTTCCAGCTCTTCGACCACGACCATGCCGCCACCGCCGGCGATGACAAAACCGTCACGCTTGGCGTCGTAGGCACGGGAAGCTTTTTCCGGTGTCTCGTTGTACTGGCTGGACAGTGCGCCCATGGCGTCGAACAGGAACGATTGGCTCCAATGCTCTTCTTCACCGCCGCCGGCGAACACGACGTCCTGCTTGCCCATCTGGATCTGTTCCATGGCGTTGCCGATGCAGTGAGCACTGGTGGCGCAGGCAGAAGCGATGGAGTAGTTCAGGCCCTTGATCTTGAATGGAGTGGCCAGGCAAGCGGAAACCGTGCTGCTCATGGTCCGCGTTACGCGGTATGGGCCGACGCGCTTGACGCCTTTTTCGCGCAGGATATCCAGCGCTTCCATCTGGTTCAGGGTCGATGCGCCACCGGAACCGGCGATCAGGCCGGTGCGCGGGTTGGAAACCTGCTCTTCGGTCAGGCCGGAGTCAGCAATGGCGTCTTTCATGGCCAGGTAGGCGTAAGCCGCCGCGTGGCCGACGAAGCGATAGATCTTGCGATCGATCAACTCTTCGAGTGGCAGGTCAATGGAGCCGGAAACCTGGCTACGCAGACCCATTTCGGCATATTCCGGGTTGAACCGGATGCCAGGGCGGCTTGCACGCAGGTTAGCGGAGACGGTCTCTTTGTCATTGCCCAGGCACGAAACGATGCCCAGACCAGTGATAACGACGCGGCGCATGCGGATAACCCTTAGAAGTTGTCAGTGGATGTGAATACGCCGACCCGAAGGCCTTCGGCGGTGTAGATCTCGCGGCCGTCGACGCTGACCGAACCATCGGCGATGGCCAGGTTCAGCTTGCCCTTCAGGACGCGTTTGATCTGAATGTTGTAAGTGACTTTTTTAGCGGTCGGCAGAACCTGGCCAAAGAATTTCACTTCGCCCGAACCCAGGGCGCGGCCGCGGCCCGGCAGGCCTTGCCAGCCGAGGAAGAAACCGACCAACTGCCACATGGCATCGAGGCCCAGGCAGCCTGGCATCACCGGGTCACCTTCGAAGTGGCAGGCGAAGAACCACAGGTCCGGAGTGATATCCAGCTCGGCGACCAATTCACCTTTGCCGTACTTGCCACCCTCTTCGCTGATATGAGTGATGCGATCCACCATCAGCATGTTCGGGGCGGGCAGTTGCGCGTTACCAGGGCCGAACAGCTCACCGCGACTGCAGCGCAGCAGGTCTTCCCGGGTAAAGGCGTTTTGTTTGGTCATGCGAGCTCCTCAATAGTCCCATGCGGCAGGTGGGGCAAATCTTCCCGGCCGATCGAAGCGTTCATGCTTCGAACCGGCAGCCTACTCATAGACTATTGCGTTGTGGTGAAAGTCACAGCACAAGGGACATGAATGTACACTTGTGCACTGAAATTATTTTTCAAGCCCGATTCCGAGCTGTCAAGGTGCCTAAGACTGCCGCACTTTCGCCTTTCACGCCAGTCGCAGATGGAGGATCACTCCCCACTACCGTACCCAACGTTGCAGAATTTGCTGCAGATCAGCGCGTTTGAAAGGTTTGGCCAGATAATCGTTCATCCCCGCCGACAGGCAGGCCTCGCGGTCACCCTGCAGCGCGTTGGCGGTCAGGGCGATAATGGGCAGGTCCGTGCAGCCGGGCAATTGACGGATCTGTCGGGTGGCTTCGTAACCATCGATAACCGGTAGCCGGCAATCCATCAGAATCGCCTCGAAAATCAGGCTCTCGGCACTGCGTACCGCCTGCGCTCCATCGGTGGCGACGCTGACAGTAAAGCCCAGACTGCGCAGCATAGCTTCGATGACGGTCCGATTCACCGGATTGTCTTCTACCAGCAGCACATTGCGCCCCTCGCCGTGGTCGTTGCCGGCAGGCGTGCGCGGTGCCAGGGCCGGTGGTGTCTGCCTGGACCGCGCCAGCGGAATTTCCAGGGTGAATACCGAGCCTCGGCTTTCCTCGCTCTGGGCACGCAGTGTGCCGCCCATCCGCTCGGCCAGCGTGCGCGCAATCGGCAGGCCCAGGCCGGTGCCGCCGTAACGTCGGGAGATCGAGCTGTCAGCCTGCTGGAAGGCGTTGAACATCAACTCCAGGCTTTCGGCCGAAATGCCAATCCCGCTATCGCGCACGGTGCAGGTGAACCACAGCAGTTCGTGGTCCAGCGATTGCCACTGCGGCTCGATCGTTACCCGGCCTTTCTCGGTGAACTTCAAGGCATTGCCGATCAGGTTGACCAGGATCTGCCGGATCCGCGTCGGGTCGCCCTGTACCTGCAAGGCTTGCATGTCGTCCGGAATCTGCAGCTCCAGGCTCAGGCCGCGTTGCATCGCGCTGTGCTGGAAAGCCTGGGCGCAGCTGTTGATCAGCTCGGCGAGGTTGAACGGGATGTGCTCCAGCTCCAGGGCCGAGCGTTCGATGCGCGAGAAGTCGAGAATGTCGTTGATGACCTTGAGCAAGTGCTCGGTAGACTCCGACGCCAGCGCGGCGTACTCGATCTGCTCCTCGGTCATGTTGGTGGTTTCGAGCAGTTGCAGCATGCCCAGCACACCATTCATCGGTGTGCGCAATTCATGGCTCATCATCGCCAGAAAGTCGGACTTGGCGCTGTTGGCCTTTTCCGCTTCTTCGCGGGTCTGGATCAGTTGCGCCATGGCCTGATGCTGCTCGCGGCTGGCGAGCTCAAGGCCATCGGCGAGGTTGTTGATGTGGCGCGACAGGTCGCCCAGTTCTGAATCGTCGACGATCGGCAGCGGCTTTTTGTAGTCGCCTTGCTGAATCGCTTTCACCGCATTGCCCATGGCGCTGATGGGCTCCGACAGGCTGGCGGCCAGGCGCCGCGCCAGCAGGAAGGTAAAGAGCAGGGCAAACAGTGCGAGGATCGCGGCCTTGAGCAGGATCTCCTGTTGCCGCTGACTGAAGGCATCGTTGGACATGCCGACGACGACACGCCCCAGATAGTCTTCGGAAGGACCGATTGCCGGTGGTGGCCCCTGCAGGAAATCGTCGCTGAGCCTGATTCGTTGCAAGCGCACCGGTGCTTGAAACACTTCGATCTGTTGCGAGCGTTGGCGGTTTTCCGAAGGCTGCTCGACGTGCACCAAGACCTTGTTGGCGTTGTCCTGCACCTCGAGAAAACGCACGTGCGGCGTTGTCAGCGAGGCTTTCATCAGGCTTTCGAGCACCTCATTGTTGCCGGAGATCACCCCGTATTCGGTGGCCGGGGCCAGTTGATTGGCGATCAGTTGGCCGGTGTGGTTGAGCTCCTGGCGTAAATCCTGAATTCGCACGACGGTAAAGAAGCCGATCAGCAGCAACGTCAGCAGCAGCGCCGGGCCGAGGCTGATGATCTGGGTGCGGGTATTGATGCCCCAATGGCGACGCAGGTTCATGGGCGGTTTTCTCCTTCGGCCAACTGTGTTGCAACAGCCGTGGGGTCAATTTGTTCGATGCCTAAGGAACGAGCGACTTGCGGGTTACTTAATACCTTGAAGCGCTGCGGATAGAGGGTGCGCGGCCAGCTGGCCGGTGGACGGTCAAGCACGTTATCCAGAACGGCCAGCCAATCGCCTTGATCGCTGTAGGTGCTGGCCAGGCTGCCGGCCTTGACGAACCCGGCGTTGGGGCCGATCAACGCAAGCTGTCGGGCATAGCTGCTGAGCAGCAGATTCTTGGCGGTTTTGGGGTTGTACAGGTCAGGGTCGTCGAGCCCCAACAGTACGTCGCTGTTCTTCAACAGGGTTTGCAGAGGCCGGCTGTCATTGGTGTTGTCCCAACGCTCGGCGACGATCTCCAGCCCCAGCCGGTGCGCGGCGTGGTGCAGTTCCTTGAGCAGGAATTCGCTGTTCATCCCGTACAGCACGCCGACCCGTCGGACTTGCGGCAACAGGGCCTGGATCAGGTGAAGTTGGCGGCCTGGCGGTGGATCACTCCATAGCAGGCTCAGGTGCAGGGGCAGGGCATTACCCAGGCGCTGATGGGCTTGAAGGCGGCTGATGCGCAGCACCAGCGTCGCCGGCCCTTCGCTGTCTTGCAGGCGCCAGTCGAGGCTCGGCAGGTCAAGCAGGATCAGTCGGGTCGCGGCGGGTAGCCGGGACGGCGCGGGGAGGTCGGCAAGGCGTGCGAAGCGCACCGTGTCTTCGGGGCGCTGCTCGGCCAGGGCGCGGGTAAAGGCCTGCACGCCAGGACTGTCCTCGGCGCCGGTCAGCAACACGTCGGCAGCACGCACGGGCAAACTGCCCAGGCAGACAAGCAACAGTCCCCAAACCCAAGGCCGGCGGCTTCGGGGGGAGCGGGTACGTGTCTGGTTGAGGGCCATGTCAGAACTCTAACTCGGCGCTGAAGTAGAGCGCATGGCGCGAGTCGTAGTTGTTGTCGACGAAGGTGGTCGGCTGGCTGTCGAGGCGTTGTTGCAGGATACCGGCCAGTTCGAGATTGGCCTTGCCCAGCGCAATACGTTTGGCGATGCGCGTGTCGATACGTTCGAAGCGGTAGCCATTCAGTGCGTCGTCGCCATAGTAGAACAGTGCACTGTTCCAGCCGTTGCCCCAATCGCGTAGCCAACCGGCGGAGCCGCTGTTGCGTGCGCTGAATTGTTCGTCCAGAGGGTTACTGGCCGTGGCATCGACATAGGCGTAGGTCAGGCGCAGCCGGTCGGCGGTGCTGACACGCCAGTCAAGCTGGGTTTCAGAGCCGCTGAAGCGCGAGGCATTGCTGTTGCTGGCAATGTACTGATTGTTGCGCAGCGGCTCGCTGATCATGTCGGTGATTTCGTCGTAGAACAGTTTCACGTCGACGTTCAGCCCAAGGTCAGCGAAGAAGCCGTTATACCCCAGTTCCCGCGAACGCATGTGTTCTTGAGCGAGGTTGCCGGGACCTCGGGTCTTGACGAAGTAACGGGCACTGGACTGACCGTAGGCACCGGGGCTGAGGTTGGTCACCTGATAGCTCCAGTTGACGTTGTTCTCGAACATGTCGGGCGAGCGGATGGCCTCCGAATACACCGCGCGCAGGCCGTGGCGCGGGTTGATCAGGTAATTGATTGCCACGCGTGGGGTTAGCGAGTCGCCGACCAATTCGGTTTTTTCGTACATCGCACCGCCTTGCAACAGCCAGTGCTCGCTGGCACGCCACTCCAGTTGGCCGAACAACCGCCAGATAGAGTCGTCGAGAGTGCCATTGAAGTACGTTTCGGAGTCGGCCCGGTCGTATCGATAGTTCATGCCGCTGACCAGTCGCAGACTGTCGGACAGGCTCAGGGTGTCCTGCAATTCCAGGTCGTAGCGCGACTCGCGGGCACTCTGGTCGATGTCACCGCAGACCGTGCGGTTGGCGCCACCTTTCCATTGATCGAGCACTTGGTTGGCCAGTGCCTGCTCGGTCGGCGTGCCGTGCGGTGCACCAGTGCCGGTATAGCTTTCCATGTGCCGCGCCAGGCGCTCGGCATAGTTGGGGTCGAGCTGCCAGAGTTGGGTGAGCTGCGGACTGAACGACACTTCGGCGTCGCAGGCGCGCCAGACCTGTTGGCGATCCCAGTGCTGCGCCGAACCCTGGACGTAAAGGCTGTGATCCGGGTTGAGCTCCAGGTTCCAGCGCAACGAACCGGCGTAATCCTTGGCAATCACGTCAGAGTTGTCGCCCGCCGAGGTAATCCCGGAAAACACCGGGCGGTAGGTATAAGGCCGCTGGTTGGTGCCGTCTTTGGCATTCAGTTGCCAATCGATGCTTTGCTGCTCATTGAGCGTCTGGCTGACGGCCAGGTTGACGCGGTTCAAGCGGCGACTGTCGCGGTAGTCCGCTCCCAGGCGGTTCGAGTCGAAACCGTCATCTTCCTGGCCGGACAGCGACAAGCGCAGGTCGCCGGTCTCCCAACCGCTGCCCTGGCTGGCGTACCAGTCGTTGATCCCACGTTCACCGCGAGCGACTTTCAGCCGCGTGCCGTGGCTGTTGGCCGGTGCGCGGGTGATGATGTTGACCACCGCCATCAGCGCGTTGGCGCCATAGCTGACAGTGTTCGGGCCACGGAACACCTCGATGCGCTCGATGTCTTCCATGGCTACCGGAATGTCACTCCAGTCCACGGTCGCCAGACCTGCGCGGTACACCGAACGGCCGTCGATCAACACTTGCATGCGTCGCGCTTCGCTGGCGTTGGTGCCGTGATAGTTCACTGCGGCCTGGTTGCCGCTGACGTTACCGACCATCATCCCCGGCACCAGCCGCAGTAATTCGCTGATGTCGCGGGCGCCGCTGGCCTTGATCAGTTCGCTGTCGATTACCGTCATGCTCCCGGGCACGGCGGCCGCCGACTGTTTGAGTCGGGTGGCGGTCAATACCTGGGGCAGTGCGGTGTTGTCGAGAAACAGGTCATCGGCCAACAGCGGGTCGCAGAGCATCAGCGCCAGAACCAGCGAGGAGCGAAGGTGAGGAGGGCCAGCAGACACGGTACAGCCTTGATCGCAGTTGATTGCCGCGCATGTTAACCGAGCTGTTCGAGTTTTCCAGTCACGTTACCGGCATTTTCCCAGGTTTTGGAGGTCTGCTTCCTACAAGTGCCGCTAATTGATAGAGGGGCTGGCCGACGCTGGACCGCCCCGTATAATGCGGCTATCGCCACTGGTATGGATTAACGGATTGCATATGACTGAACAGCGCCCGATTGCGGTCCTGGGAGGCGGAAGTTTTGGTACCGCCGTGGCTAATTTGTTGGCCGAGAACGGTCATCAGGTCCGGCAGTGGATGCGCGACCCTGAACAGGCCGAGGCCATTCGGGTCAACCGCGAGAATCCACGCTACCTCAAGGGCATCAAGGTTCACCCCGCGGTGGAGCCGGTCACCGACTTGCTTGCTACCCTCAATGAGTGCGACCTGTGTTTCGTCGCACTGCCTTCGAACGCCCTGCGTTCGGTGCTCGCACCCTATGCCGAGCGTCTGAGCGGCAAGTTGCTGGTGAGCCTGACCAAAGGCATCGAGGCCCACACCTTCAAGCTGATGAGCGAAATCCTTCAGGAAATCGCTCCGCAAGCGCGCATCGGCGTGTTGTCCGGGCCGAACCTGGCCCGTGAAGTGGCCGAACACGCGCTGACCGCCACAGTGGTCGCCAGTGAAGACGAAGAACTCTGCCAGCGGGTCCAGGCTGCATTGCACGGTCGGACCTTTCGCGTGTACGCCAGTGCCGACCGTTATGGTGTGGAACTGGGCGGGGCACTGAAAAACGTCTACGCGATCATCGCCGGCATGGCGGTGGCGTTGGGCATGGGCGAAAACACCAAGAGCATGCTGATCACCCGGGCATTGGCGGAAATGACCCGCTTTGCGGTGAATCAGGGGGCCAACCCGATGACGTTCCTGGGGCTGGCCGGGGTGGGCGATTTGATCGTCACCTGTTCGTCACCGAAAAGCCGCAACTATCAGGTTGGTTTTGCCCTTGGCCAGGGCATGAGCCTGGAAGAGGCGGTGACCAGCCTTGGTGAAGTCGCCGAGGGCGTCAACACGCTGAAGGTGCTCAAGGCCAAGGCCCAGGAAGTCGGGGTTTACATGCCGTTGGTCGCCGGGTTGCATGCGATCCTGTTTGAAGGACGCACGCTCAATCAGGTGATTGAGCTGTTGATGCGCGGCGAGCCGAAAACCGATGTCGATTTCATCTCCACCAGCGGTTTCAACTGAGTACTCAATTTACAGAGGCAGGGAGCGAGACATGAACGATCCAAAAGTAGCAGCCAAGTACGAATCCATCCTGCTGCGCGTGCTGTGGATGCTGGTGTATGTGCTGGTCTGGCAAGTCGCGCAATTGATCCTCGGCGCCGTGGTGCTGGTGCAGCTCATCTATCGGTTGATCTACGGTGCACCGAACGCCGGCCTGATGAACTTCGGTGACAGCCTCAGCCAGTTCCTGGCGCAGATCGGCCGCTTCGGCAGTTTTCACAGCGACCAGAAACCTTGGCCATTCGCCGATTGGCCGACACCGCGTGCACCGGAAGGCGAGGCCCCGCACGCTGTACCGCCAGCGCCGCATCCGGCCCGTGATGAGGAGCCAAAGCTATGAAGCTCTGGGTGTTGCGCCACGGTGAAGCCGAGTCTCACGCCCGGAGCGATGCTGAACGGGAGCTGACTGCACATGGCCGCGAAGAAGTGCTGCGCAGTGCCGCGCAACTGATCGGTCAGCCGATTCAGGCGATCATCGCCAGCCCGTACATGCGGGCGCAGCAGACTGCGCAACTGGTGCGTGAGGTGCTGGGTTTTGAGCCGGAGATCCGCACCGAGACCTGGCTGGCGCCAGACAGCAATCCGTTGACCGTCGTCGATCGGCTCGACACGGAGGATAACGTCCTGCTGGTCAGCCATAACCCGCTGGTGGGGAGCTTGATCGGCTACTTGCAGCACGGTCATTTGCGTGCGCCGCAGCCGATGAGCACGGCCAGCCTGGCCGAGCTTGAAGCTGATTTGCCGTTGGCCGGGGGCATGACGCTCAATAGCGTCAAGAACCCCTAGCCCACAATCAATGTGGTGATAATGCTTGATGTGGCGAGGGAGCTTGCTCCCGCCGGCCGGTCCGCGCTCGGGCGAAGCAGTCGTCAATCAACCTGACAAACCGAGGTGCCGGTTTTAGGGGCGCTGCGCGACCCAGCGGGAGCAAGCTCCCTCGCCACAGAGCGACCGTGTTGTTCTCTTGATTTTTTGTATGAAATAGCCAACCAAGCAACTGCTTGGTTGGACTACGCTTGCCGCCACATCGAACAAAAAGGAGCGCATCGCATGTCCGCCGCTTTTCGTTTGCCGCTGCAAGTGTTCTACGAGCGTGAAGCTCGCCATCCCCGCCAGCGCTTTCTGGTACAGCCGATGGGCGGTGGTCAGGTCGAGACGCTGACCTGGGCCGACGTCGGCCATCAGGCGCGGTGCGCCGCTCACTGGCTACGCGCCCGGGAGCTGCCTCAAGGCAGCCACATTGCGCTGATCTCGAAAAACTGTGCGCACTGGATCATTGCCGACCTAGCGATCTGGATGGCCGGGCATGTCTCCGTTCCGTTGTACCCCAACCTCACTGCCGATTCGGTAGCCCAGGTGCTCGAACATTCCGAAGCCGCGCTGGCGTTCATCGGCAAGCTGGATGATTGGCCGGGCATGTCCAGAGGCGTCAGCGCCGATCTGCCGACCATCAGCCTGCCGTTGTGTCCCGCGGGTGGCTTCGATTTCAGTTGGGCCGACCTGCAACGCAGCTCACCGATACAGGACGACCCAACGCCCGACGCCGACCAGTTGGCGACGATCATCTACACCTCCGGCACTACCGGCTTGCCCAAAGGCGTGATGCACAGCTTCGGCAACCTGGGCTTCGCCACGACTCACGGCACGCAGTTGTTTGGCCTCAATGAGTCGGACCGGTTGCTGTCGTACCTGCCGCTGTGCCACGTCGCCGAGCGGATGTTTGTCGAGCTGGCGTCGATCTATACCGGGCAAACGGTATTTTTTGCTGAAAGCCTCGACACGTTTCTCAGCGATTTGCAGCGTGCGCGGCCCACGGCGCTGTTCGGCGTGCCGCGCATCTGGAGCAAATTCCAGATGGGTGTGTACAGCAAAATTCCGGCAAAACGCCTGGATTTCCTCCTTGGCTTGCCGATCATCGGTAAGCGGGTCGGGCACAAGGTGCTTGCAGGTCTGGGGCTGGATGCCTTGCGCATAGCCTTGTCGGGCGCCGCGCCAGTGCCGCAAGCCTTGCTGCACTGGTACCAGCGCCTTGGGCTGGAGGTGCTTGAGGTCTACGGCATGACCGAAAATTGCGGCTATTCGCATATTTGCCTGCCGGGCCAGAACAAGCCTGGCTGGATTGGCAAGCCGTGCCCGGAGGTGGAGGTGCGGATCGAGGATTCGGGCGAGGTGCTGGTGCGCAGTGGTGCGACCATGCTCGGCTATTTCAAGGAGCCGCAGAAAACCGCCGAGACGATCACCAAGGACGGCTTTCTGCGCACCGGTGACAAGGGCGAGCAAGACGCCGAAGGCAACTTGCGCCTGACCGGGCGGCTCAAGGAAATCTTCAAGACCAGCAAGGGCAAATACGTCGCACCGGCGCCGATCGAAAACCGTCTGGCGGTACATTCACGTATCGAACAGGTGTGTGTGGTCGGTGATGGCCTGAGTGCGCCACTTGGGTTGTGCGTGCTCTCGGCTGTGGGTTTGCAGGACGCCGCCAGCGTGGCGCGCAATGCCTTGCAGTCGAGCCTGGAAAGCTTGCTCGACGAGGTTAATGGCGCCCTTGATAAACACGAACGCCTGCGCCAACTGGTGGTGGTCAAGGACAGCTGGGCGGTGGAAAACGGCTTTCTCACGCCGACACTGAAGATCAAGCGCAACGTGATCGAGGCCGTGTATGGCGCACGGTTTGAAGAATGGAGTGCGCGCAGCGAAGCCGTGCTGTGGCAGGATTGACCTGAAATAAAACCAACGAAGGATGCAGTGATGACTCTGTGGCGTACCGCTCCCAACATTGAACAGCTGAACTCGATTCAGAAAAACACCATCGGCGAAGTGCTGGATATACGCTTCGAGGCGTTTGATGACGAGTCGCTGACCGCCAGCATGGTCATCGACCATCGCACCCACCAGCCCTACGGTTTGCTGCATGGCGGCGCCTCGGTGGTACTGGCCGAAACCGTCGGTTCCGCGGCCAGCTTCCTGTGCATCGACGCCAGCAAATTCTATTGCGTGGGCCTGGAAATCAACGCCAACCACTTGCGCGGCTTGCGCAGCGGTCGGGTAACGGCGGTGGCCAAACCGATCCACATCGGCCGCACCACACACGTCTGGGATATTCGCTTGAGCAGCGATGAAGGCAAGGCCAGCTGTGTGTCGCGGTTGACCATGGCAGTAGTGCCGCTGGGTGAAACACCACCGGCTCGTTGATTTTTGAGCGAGTAAGACTCGGTGATGAGAGGGTTTACTGTGGCGAGGGAGCTTGCTCCCGCTCGGCGGCGCAGCCGTCGTAAACCTGATTGACGCGGAGTGTCTGTCGATATGCGAGCAAAGGTTTTGGGGCCGCTGCGCACCCCAGCGGGAGCAAGCTCCCTCGCCACAACAGCTCGCACGGGGCTGAATTGCCCATAGCCTTGGCCTGACTGTCATCATTCCTGGCAGTTACGGTCATTGCTGTGGGCTTGCGTCTTACGGACAATCAACACCTGATTTCGTTTATGGACGCGCCGTTATGTCGCAGCAGATCTTTTTCGCCCATGCCAATGGCTTTCCTTCAGGCACCTACGGCAAGTTGTTCGCCGCGCTGGCGCCGGAATATCAGGTCGCGCATCTGCAACAGCACGCCCATGACCCGCGGTTCCCGGCCGACGATAACTGGCACAATCTGGTGGACGAGCTGATCCATCATCTGAAACAGCAACCCGAGCCGGTGTGGGGCGTTGGCCATTCCTTTGGTGGCGTCTTGCACCTGCACGCGGCCTTGCGTTGCCCAGAGCTGTATCGTGGCGTGGTGATGCTGGATTCACCGGTGCTGACCCGCCCCGATCAATGGGTTATCCGCGCCGCCAAGCGTTTTGGCTTTATCGACCGCTTGACCCCGGCAGGCCGCACATTGGGGCGTCGCGAGGAGTTCGCCGACCTGGAATCGGCGCGCAGCTATTTCGCCGGTAAAACCCTGTTCCGCGGTTTCGATCCGGACTGCCTCGATGCGTACTTGCAACACGGCCTGCACCAGGTTGGTGATCGCCTGCGTTTGCGCTTTGATCCGGCCACCGAGATCAGCATCTACCGTGGCGTTCCGCACACCAGTCCAGGTCGTCCTCGCCAGTTGAAAGTACCGCTGGCGGTGGTTCGTGGCCGGCAGAGCCGGGTGGTCATGCGCCATCACGCCAGCTTCGTCGGCCGTATGCCGCAAGGTGAGTCGCTGACCATGCCCGGTGGCCACATGTTTCCCCTTGAGCGCCCGCAAGACACTGCGACGTTGCTGAAAAACCTGTTCAGCCGGTGGGAAGGGCGCAACGAGCGGAGTTGCGCATGAGCAGCGTCGAAGAAGTCCGCCTGAGCCTGCCGCACATCGAATTGGCCGCGCACCTGTTCGGCCCGGAAGACGGTCTGCCGGTGATTGCCTTGCACGGTTGGCTCGACAACGCCAACAGCTTTGCACGCCTGGCGCCGAAGCTTGAAGGGCTGCGCATTGTCGCGCTGGACATGGCCGGCCACGGGCATTCCGGGCATCGGCCATTGGGCGCCGGTTATGCGCTGTGGGATTACGCTCACGACGTGTTGCAAGTCGCCGAGCAGTTGGGCTGGAAGCGGTTTGCGCTGCTCGGCCATTCCTTGGGTGCAATCGTTTCGGTGGTGCTCGCCGGTGCCTTGCCCGAGCGTGTGACGCACCTGGCGCTGATCGACGGGGTGATTCCGCCCACTGCCGCTCACGATAACGCCGCCGAACGCATGGGCATGGCCCTGCAAGCGCAGCTGGATCTGCAAGAAAAGCGCAAACCGGTCTACCACACCCTGGATCGCGCCATCGAGGCCCGTATGAAAGGCCTGGTCGCGGTCAGTCGGGAAGCTGCCGAATTACTCGCTCAGCGGGGTTTGATGCCGGTGCCGGGCGGCTACACCTGGCGCACTGACAGTCGCCTGACGCTGGCATCGCCACTGCGCCTGACCGATGAACAGGCGATGTCCTTCGTTCAGCGAATCAGTTGTCCTGCGCAACTGGTGGTCGCTGCTGACGGCATGCTCGCCAAACATCAGGAATTGCTGGAGCGTCTACCCTTTAGCCGTGAACAGCTGCCTGGCGGCCATCATTTGCACCTGAATGACGAGCCCGGCGCCGCCCTTGTTGCAGACTGTTTCAATCGGTTCTTCGCCGTTCCTTGACTTGCAGCGGGCAACTGTCGAGGCTGGGCGGGTTGAAATGGGAGACAACCATGATAGATCTCTACACCGCTGCGACCCCGAATGGCCACAAGGTCTCTATCGTGCTCGAGGAACTCGGCATGCCCTATACGGTGCATGTCTTGAGTTTCGACAAAAAGGAACAAAAGGCTCCAGCGTTTCTCAAGATCAATCCCAATGGCCGGATTCCGGCGATTGTCGATCGGGACAACGGTGATTTCGCCGTGTTCGAATCCGGCGCGATTCTCATCTACCTGGCTGAACTGAGCGGAAAACTGCTGCCCAAAGACCCGAAAGGACGTTCGGTGGTGATCCAGTGGCTGATGTTCCAGATGGGCGGGATTGGCCCGATGCAGGGGCAGGCCAACGTGTTTTTCCGTTATTTCCCGGAAAAGCTTCAGGGCGCCATCGACCGCTATCAGCATGAAACCCGGCGTTTGTATGAAGTGCTGAACACGCGCCTGGAAACTGTCGAGTACCTGGCCGATGACTACAGCATTGCCGACATCGCCACTTATCCGTGGGTCCGTGGTCATGAGTGGTCTGGCGTTTCGGTAGACGGTTTACCCGCCTTGCAACGCTGGATGGCGGCGATGGAAGCTCGCCCGGCGGTGCAGCGTGGCTTGCAAATTCCGCCGCGTAATGACGACGCGAATGTCGTCAAAGGCGCTCAGGCCATGCTGATCCGATGAGAGTACCTTCAAGGTTGAACAGCATGCGCTTGATCTGTTTGTTGGGGCTGGGGTGTTTCAGTTCGCTGGTGTTTGCCGCCGATGTACCGGGAAGTCACGATTTGCCGCTGGTGCCGCGTCTGGCCGATGCGCAGATCGTTGACTTTCGCCCAACTGCCGAGCTTGAACGGATCTATCCCATGGGCTCGATCCGCAAAATCAGCGGCCAATTGCGTTTCGATGGCCAGGTCAGTGCCCGTGGAAAAGTGACCTCGGTGACCTACGAGTTGCCGCCCGAGCATTCGTCCACCGAGGCCTTCACCCTCGCTCGCGAAGCCTTGCAGAAACAGGGCGCCGAACTGTTGTTCTGGTGCCAGGCCCGCGATTGCGGCGAAAGCAGCCTGTGGGCCAATCAAGTGTTCGGCAACGCCAAGCTCTATGGCGCCGACGATCAACAGGCTTATCTGCTGTTGCGACTTGCGGCACCGCAGGACAACTCGCTGTTGGCGCTTTACAGCATCACTCGCGGCAATCGAAAAGCCTATCTGCATGTCGAGCAGTTCGACGCCAGCACGCCATTGGGCGAGTTGTTGCCGACCTCGGCGACCCTGTTACGTCAGCTCAAGGACACCGGCGTGCTGGACCTGCCGCGGCTGACGGGGGAGCCGCAACCGATTTGGCTGACGTTGCTGTCGCGCGGCTTGAACCTCGATACGACTTTGCGCGTCAGTGTTTCCGGAGCCAACGCCGAAGCCTGGCGTCAGGCGCTGGTCGGGCAAGGCGTGCGTGCGGCGCGGATGGAACTGGGCAACGTGCCGGCAACTGGCCTGCACATCGAGTTCCTGCGATAGTTTTTCCCTCGGCGAACGTGCCATTGGCCGTTCGCCTACTCTTTGTTGATTGACCTTGCTCGAGATTTTTCATGATCAATAACGATCGCCTGTTGGTGCAGATCCTGCTCCTGGTGTTGTTCGGTGCCAGCTTCTGGGTGATGGCGCCCTTTTGGTCGGCGCTGTTCTGGGGCGCGGTGCTGGCGTTCGCCAGTTGGCCGCTGATGCGCTTGCTGACTCGCTGGCTCAATGGTCACGAATCTCTCGCGGCGGCGTTGCTGACGCTGGGCTGGATGGTGCTGGTGGCGGTGCCATTGGTGTGGCTCGGTTTTAACCTGGCCGATCATGTGCGCGACGCCACGGTGTTCATCAAGGACGTTCAGGTTGACGGCTTGCCGGCGGCCCCGGTGTGGCTGGCCGGGATTCCGCTGGTTGGCGAGCGGCTGGTTGGGCTCTGGAACAGCCTTGATCAGCAAGGCGCGGCGTTGTTGTTGGCGGTCAAACCCTATCTGGGACAAGTCGGCAACTGGTTGCTGGCGCGCAGTGCGCAGATCGGCGGAGGGATTCTCGAGCTGACCTTGAGCATCGTTTTCGTGTTCTTTTTCTATCGCGACGGCCCACGGTTGGCGATGTTTGCTCACCGTCTGCTGGAACGGCTGATCGGCGAGCGTGCCGGTTATTACATCGAGCTGGTCGCCGGAACAGTGCAGCGGGTGGTCAACGGGGTCATCGGCACTGCAGCCGCCCAGGCGATCCTGGCGCTGATCGGCTTCCTGATTGCCGGTATTCCGGGCGCACTGGTGCTGAGTATCGTCACCTTCCTGCTCAGCCTGATCCCCATGGGCCCGCCGTTGGTGTGGATTCCGGCGACTGCCTGGCTGGCCTGGAAGGGCGAGTACGGTATGGCGGTGTTCCTCGGCATTTGGGGCACGTTTATCATCAGCGGCGTCGATAACGTGCTCAAGCCCTACCTGATCAGCCGTGGCGGCAACTTGCCGTTGGTGATCGTGCTGCTTGGGGTGTTTGGCGGGTTGATCGCCTTTGGCTTTATCGGCTTGTTCATCGGTCCGACCTTGTTGGCCGTGGCGTACAGCCTGTTGATTGACTGGAGCAACAGTCAGGGGCGGGTTGAAGAAAAGCGTTGATCAATTGTGGTGAGGGGGCTTGCCCTAATGCCGATCAGTTAAGCCGAATACTGAACCTGTGGCGAGGGAGCTTGCTCCCGCTGGGGCGCGAAGCGGCCCTAAAAATGGGACTGCTACGCAGTCCAGCGGGAGCAAGCTCCCTCGCCACAGGTTATGAGTTCAATAGCCTCAGGCCGCGGCGCTCAGGTTTTTGCTTGAGTTCAGGGTATTGGCCTGCGAGTACTGCTGGTTCATGCTGACGATCAATTTGCTCAGCGCCTCGGCTACTGCGCCTTGATCGATGGTGCCGCTGTTCTGGCTGCTGCCCGTTTGCAGCGCCGCTTTCAATTCGTCGCTGCTGACGCCGCCGCTGTTGTCCGTGTCGAGCATCTTCAGCAGGGCCGCACCATTGTCGGTGCTGCTGGTGGACGAGGTTGCGGCCAGGGCGCTACTCAGTTCGCTGGTGCTGATGCTGCCATCACCATTCGTGTCGAGCTTGGCAAACAACTCTTTCTGACGCTGCTGGAGTCGGGCGGTATAGGCCGCACTGGTGGCGCTGGTATAGCTGGAGTTACTGCTGACGCTGCCGATCATGGGCTCACTCCCTGGATGGATAAAACCGGTGAAGGCACCGGCCCATGCAACCTCGAGGGAGCAGTTGTCGTGGGTATGTGGAATTTGTACGAATCAGCACACAGAGTCTGTTCAGACCCGTGGCAGGCAGACCACGGCAGTCAGGCCGCCGCCCGGGGTTTCTTCCAGGCTTAATGCTCCGCCCAGCCGTTGAGCAGCTTCGCGGGCGATGGTCATGCCCAGTCCAATGCCGCCAGAGTTGCGATTGCGTGAACCTTCCAGGCGAAAGAACGGCTCGAACACGGCTTCGCGTTTGTCGGCGTTGATCCCCGGGCCATGGTCGATCACTCGAATGATCAACTGTTCACGGCTGTCTTCAAGGGTGATCAGAGCCTGGCCGGCGTACCGCAAGGCATTGTCCAGCAAGTTGTTGATGCACGACCGCAGGGCCATCGGTTGAACCTGCAACGGTGCGCAGTGCCCACTGGCCTGCACGTCAGCGCCTTGATCCTGGGCGTTTTCGCAGAGTGATTCGATCAGCGCCTGCACGTCCATCCACTGCAGGGCTTCGCTGGTACGTTGTTCGTGCAGGTAGCTGAGGGTCGCATCGAGCATGCGAATCATGTCGTCGAGGTCCTGCCGCATCTGCCCTTGCAGCTTGATGTCGTCGATCTGCTCCAGGCGCAACTTGAGCCGCGACAGTGGCGTACGCAGGTCATGGGAAACGGCGCCGAGCATCCGCGAGCGCTGCTGCACCTGCTCACGGATACGCTTCTGCATCAGGTTGAAAGTATGCGCCGCCTGCCGTGACTCTCGGGGGCCGGACTCATCAAGCGGTGGACTGTCGAGGTTTTCGCTGAGGCTTTCGGCGGCCGCGCTCAGGCGTTGAATCGGCCGGGAGAGCAGCTTTGCGCCGTACCAGGCGGCAATCACCAACGAGATAAGCTGAAAGGTCAGCGGTACGATCGGCCCGCCAAACCAGGGTCGCGGTGGCCTGTGTTTGAAGGGCGGTGGCGGCTGCCCATTGAACCCGGCGGAAAACTCCGGCGGTGGAGGGGGCGGGGGATGGCCGTAATGGTGAAACCAGAAGAACGCCAGAAGGTGCGCCAGGATAATCGCCAGCAACAGCACGCCAAACAGGCGGCCGAACAGCGTATCGAAGCGCGCACGCATCAGCCGATGTCTCGGGCGTCGAACAGGTAACCTTCGCCGCGAACGGTTTTGATCAACTGAGGCGATTTGGGGTCGTCACCGAGCTTTTGTCGCAGGCGCGAGACCAGCAGATCGATACTGCGATCGAACGCTTCGATCGAGCGTCCACGGGCGGCATCCAGTAATTGCTCACGGCTGAGCACCCGTCGCGGGCGTTCGATGAATACCCAGAGCAAGCGGAATTCGGCGTTCGACAGCGGCACCACCAGGCCATCGACGGAGATCAACTGACGCAGCACGCTATTGAGGCGCCAGTTGTCGAAGCGAATGTTGGCGCGTTGTTCGGTACGGTCATCGCGTACGCGGCGCAGGATGGTTTGAATCCGTGCGACCAGCTCTCGTGGCTCGAACGGCTTGGCCATGTAATCGTCGGCCCCCAGTTCCAGGCCGATGATGCGGTCGGTGGGTTCGCAGCGGGCGGTGAGCATCAGGATCGGGATGTCCGATTCGGCGCGCAACCAGCGGCACAGCGACAGACCGTCTTCGCCGGGCAGCATCAGGTCCAGCACCACCACGTCGTAATGCTCCGCTTGCAGAGCCAGACGCATGGCGGCGCCGTCGGTAACGCCGCTGGCGAGGATGTTGAAACGGGCCAGGTAGTCGATCAGCAGTTCGCGGATTGGAACGTCGTCGTCAACGATCAGCGCGCGGGTGTTCCAGCGTTTGTCTTCGCCGGCTGCGGGGGCTTTTTGATCATCGTTCAGAGGAGCAGGGCTATTTTGCATGCGTACGTTCATCTGCCAGAGAGGCTGCCAACCACAAAAGATGGGCTGCGAGGTTGTGGCTTCAGCATAAGGCGTCCGGCCGTGAGGCGGGAAGTGCTGTAGGAAGTCTTGCGGTTGGCGAGGGTAGCCTTGGGCGGTGTTGAGGGCGTGTCGTGAGTGTATCTGTTTCGACACAATTGCCAGGCGTGCAGGGCTTATCATCCACCAACCGGCACTGTTGAAGATGATTTACCGATCATCGGGTCCCGGACGGGCTCGCGTTCCGCTACAATGCGCGCCGATTTCGACTTGCCTGAGAGCCCACTCATGTCCGCCTGCCAGACTCCTATCATCGTCGCCCTGGATTTCCCTACCCGTGACGCCGCACTGAAGCTGGCCGACCAGTTGGACCCGAAACTGTGCCGGGTCAAAGTCGGTAAGGAACTGTTCACCAGCTGCGCTTCGGAAATCGTCGGGACCTTGCGTGACAAGGGCTTCGAGGTGTTTCTCGACCTTAAATTCCATGACATTCCGAACACCACCGCGATGGCCGTCAAGGCGGCTGCGGAAATGGGCGTGTGGATGGTCAACGTGCATTGTTCCGGCGGCCTGCGCATGATGGCGGCCTGTCGCGAGGTGCTCGACCAGCGCAGCGGTCCTAAACCACTGTTGATCGGCGTGACCGTGCTGACCAGCATGGAGCGTGAGGATCTGGCCGGGATTGGCCTGGACATCGAGCCACAGGAGCAAGTATTGCGTCTGGCGGCACTAGCAGAAAAAGCCGGGATGGATGGCCTGGTGTGCTCGGCGCTCGAGGCCTCGGCGTTGAAAGCGGCGCATCCGTCGCTGCAACTGGTGACGCCGGGGATCCGTCCGGCGGGCAGCGCCCAGGACGATCAGCGTCGCATCCTGACACCGCGCCAGGCCCTGGATGCCGGTTCCGACTATCTGGTGATCGGCCGTCCGATCAGTCAGGCAGCCGACCCGGCCAAGGCCTTGGCCGACGTCGTGGCCGAACTGGCTTAAGCGCAGCCCGGTAAAACCAATCGCGGGCAAGCCTTGCTCCTACATCTATGGATGTCGTGCGCGGATGATGCGACCGACAGATGACCTGTAGGAGCAAGGCTTGCCCGCGATGCTTTTGGGCTACACCTTCAACACCAGCTTCCCAAAATTCTCACCGCTGAACAGCTTCATCAGCGTTTCCGGGAATGTCTCCAGCCCTTCGACGATGTCTTCCTTGCTCTTGAGCTGCCCCTTGGCCATCCACCCGGCCATTTCCTGTCCCGCAGCAGCGAACTGCGCGGCGTAATCCATCACCACAAAGCCCTCCATCCGCGCACGGTTGACCAGCAGCGATAGATAATTGGCCGGGCCTTTGACCGCTTCCTTGTTGTTGTACTGGCTGATGGCGCCGCAGATCACCACGCGGGCCTTCATGTTCAGGCGGCTGAGCACGGCGTCGAGAATATCCCCGCCGACGTTATCGAAATACACGTCTACGCCTTTCGGGCATTCGCGCTTGAGGCCGGCAACCACGTCTTCGTGCTTGTAGTCGATGGCGCCGTCGAAGCCCAGTTCGTCAATCAGGAACCTGCACTTGTCCGCGCCGCCGGCGATACCCACCACGCGGCAGCCTTTGATCTTGGCAATCTGCCCGGCAATGCTGCCCACCGCGCCGGCTGCACCCGACAGCACCACGGTCTCCCCGGCCTTCGGCGCGCCGACGTCGAGCAGCGCGAAGTAAGCGGTCATGCCGGTCATGCCCAGTGCTGACAAATAACGCGGCAATGGCGCCAGTTTCGGATCGACCTTATAGAAACCTCGAGGCTCCCCAAGGAAGTAATCCTGCACGCCCAGCGCACCGTTGACGTAATCGCCCACGGCAAAGCCCGGGTTGTTCGAGGCAATCACCTTGCCCACGCCGAGGGCGCGCATGACTTCGCCGATGCCCACAGGCGGGATGTAGGACTTGCCTTCGTTCATCCAGCCACGCATGGCCGGGTCCAGCGACAGGTACTCGTTCTTGACCAGGATCTGGCCCGCCGCCGGCTCGCCGACAGGGACTTGTTGATAGGTGAAGGTCTCGCGGGTCGCAGCTCCCACCGGGCGTTTGGCGAGCAGGAATTGACGGTTGATCTGGGCAGTCATGGCGGGCACTCAAGGTTGAATGAAGTCTGATTGATAGACCCTCATGGCGGTTGTCGCAAGGTTTGCTGACGCAGCGAATACAGTCCGATCCAAAGGAGTGATAGTCGGGCGGGGATCTTCATCACCGCAACTCATAAGCAATCAACCGGCCCTCTGATAGTGCTGCCGCGTGACGGGGCAGGGTGCTTAGACTGCGAGAACGAGATCACCCACATCTTTCGAGGACCTAACAATGAGCATGACGTTTTCCGGCCAGGTTGCGTTGGTGACAGGGGCTGCCGCCGGTATTGGCCGCGCAACCGCCCAGGCGTTTGCTGCCGAGGGATTGAAAGTGGTGGTCGCGGACCTTGATGTGGCTGGCGGCGAAGGTACCGCCGAGCTGATTCGGGCTGCCGGTGGCGAAGCGGTTTTCGTGCAGTGCAACGTGACCCAGGAAAGCGATGTTCAGAATCTGATGGCGAAGGCGGTGAGCACTTATGGTCGCCTCGACTACGCCTTCAACAATGCCGGGATCGAAATCGAAAAGGGCAAGCTCGCCGAAGGCACGCTCGATGAGTTCGACGCGATCATGGGCGTCAACGTCAAGGGCGTCTGGTTGTGCATGAAGTACCAACTGCCGCTGATGCTGGCGCAAGGTGGCGGCGCGATCGTCAATACCGCTTCGGTGGCCGGGCTTGGCGCCGCGCCGAAGATGAGTATCTATGCGGCATCCAAGCACGCGGTCATCGGCCTGACCAAATCGGCAGCCATCGAATACGCGAAGAAGAAAATTCGCGTGAATGCAGTCTGTCCGGCGGTTATCGACACCGACATGTTCCGTCGTGCCTATGAAGCCGATCCGAAGAAAGCCGATTTTGCCGCCGCCATGCACCCGGTGGGACGTATCGGCAAGGTCGAGGAAATTGCCAGTGCGGTGTTGTATCTGTGCAGCGATGGGGCGGCGTTCACCACCGGGCACTCGCTGGCGGTGGATGGCGGGGTGACGGCGTTCTGAGGGTTTGCCTGCGACGTCGCGCCGGACATTGTGTTTCAAGGGGTTAGAGGAGGGTGTTTTAGCGGCGTTGTCGCACATCTTCATGCGAGCGCCTGTGCTTAACTGGCCCCAGAAAAACAGTTGGAGTGGGTCTCTCATGGAATTGAGAATCGATCGGCAGGCGTTGGTGCCCGTCGTGCAGCAAATTGTTGATGCCCTCGCTGGCTGGATTCGCCAAAGTGCCATTGAGCCCGGAACGCGTTTGCCGTCCATTCGACAACTGGCCCGGGAAAACCTGCTCAGTCAGTCCAGTGTCATCGAGGCGTATGAGCGCATGGTCGCCCAAGGCGTGCTGGCATCGCGTCATGGCTCGGGGTTTTTCGTTGCCGGGCCTTTGGATGCCACACATCGTTGCGCTGACCCATCGGGCCCCACGGCTGCTGACGCAAACAGTGTCGGGTTGGCCGACGACCCGTTGGGCATGTTGCCGCTGGGGCGTGGTGGTCTGCCCGAAAGCTGGCGCGAGAGCGACGATCTCAGTTATGCCATTCGCCAGGTTTCGCGTACCGACATGGCCGGACTGTTTAACTACAGCCCTTCATACGGGTTGCCGGTCTTGCGCCAACAGATCCTCAAACGCTTGCAACAGATGAGTATTACCGTCGATGAGAACCAGGTTCTCACCACTACGGGAGCTACTCACGGGCTTGATCTGATCGTACGGACGCTGCTCAAGCCGGGTGATTGCGTGGTGGTCGAAAGTCCGGGGTATTCGAATCTGTTCAAGCTGCTCAAGTTGCATGGTGTCAGGTTGCTGGAAGTACCAAGGACCTCTCGCGGCCCGGACATTGAAGTGCTTGAGGCCTTGTTGAGCGCGAACAATCCCCGTGCGTTGTTCATCAATAGCCTGTTCCACAATCCGACCGGCAGTAGCCTGGCACCCGCCGTTGCGCAACGGATTCTGCAATTGGCCAAGCGTCATGAGTTAATCATCGTCGAGGATGACGTCTACGCTGACTTCCAGGGCAGTGCCGGCACCCGCCTGGCGGCAATGGACGCGGGTCAGAGCGTGGTCTATGTCGGCAGCTTTTCGAAAACCCTCAGCAGTTCGCTGCGGGTCGGTTATGTCGTGGCCAGCGCTGCAATCATTGCGCGCCTGGCAGACATGAAGATGATTACCAGCCTGGGAGCTTCGCGGTTTTGCGAGTCGGTGCTGAGCAGTCTGTTGGCCAATGGCGCCTATCGCAAACTGGTACAGCGCCAGCGTCAGCGATTGAAGCGGGATATGGCGGCGACATTGCTGGTGCTTGAAGACGCCGGCTGGGAGGTGTTCGGCAAGCCTGCGGGCGGGTTGTACATTTGGGCCCGACCACGAGAGCACGAATCGGCATGGGTGCGCACGCTGGCTCACTCATTCGGTATCGTGCTGTCCTCCAGGACGGCCTTCAGCCCCAGTGGCGAGACTATCGATTGGCTGCGTATCAATGTGGCTTATGCCAGCGATCCTCGGGCGCAGGCGTTTTTTCAGGCGTGCGCCTTACCGGATCGACTTCGACCGTTCTGAAAACGACTCACGCGTAGCTTTTTGCCATTATCGCGGCGCCAAAGGCTTGTGCTTGGGTGCACCCCATTGCGAATCTGCAACAACAGAAAATGGTCGTGTTGCCATTGAGTATGGGAAGGGGGTTACGAGCAATGATTTCGGCCGTGCAAGGACGTTTTGCCAACCTCGGTATGGCAAAAAAACTGGGTGTCGGTTTTATTCTGGTCCTGATGTTGACGGCCGTGGTGGCCGCTATCGGCGTCTGGTCCTTGCAAACCATCAGCCAGCGCTTCGACGGGCTCAAGCAGATGTCGTCGCTCAACAGTGGCCTGCTCAAGGTGCGTTTGCTTGAGCAGGAATACGCCTTGCATAGTGATCCGAAAACCGTCGATGCCTTGCACAAGGGTGTTGACGCGTTGGTCGCCCTCGCAACGCAACTCAAGGCTCAGTCGGCAGCTAACGTTCCGGTGATGAATGATGTCGAGCAGTCGCTGGGGGCTTACCGCAAAGCCTTCGATGAATTCGTCGAACTGACCCAGTCCAAGGAACTGGCGCTGGAAATGGCCAGTTGGTCGGTGTCCAGCGTGGCCAATAACCTTGATGTGCTGCAGGCTGGCCTTGCCGACGATGGTGCTTATGCGCTCAAGGATACGCAAGGCAAGGAGGGCGCTGAGTTTATCGAGCAGGCCAATCAGGTCAGTCAGGTATCGAGGCTGATGTTGCAGGCCATGAATGAGGCGCGAGTGCGCCTGGATCAAAGCCGCAAGGCCAGTGATGAAAGTGCCGAGCAAGGCAAGATTGAACAGGCCGACCAGGCATTGACCCAGGTTGAGGCATTGAAGAGCGCGGTCAAGGATGCGGGCTACCAGACAGTGCTCAACGAAGTGGCCGGGCATATCGCCAGTTTCAGCGAAAAACTTGCCGAGTACACGGGACTGCTGAGTCAGGAGAAAAAGGTCTATCAGCAGTTGCATGAGCGCGCCGCCGAAGTGGTGCAGCGGGTCGACCAGGCTTACGCGGCCGAGGACCAGTCGATGCAGGCAGAACTGAAGAAGAATTCGGTGTTGATCATTGCGTCCTCGGCGCTTGCGTTGCTGGTCGGGCTGATCGCCGCGTGGGTGATTACTCGCTTGATCGTTGCGCCACTGCGCAGTGTGATTCTCGTCGCCCAGAAAATTGCGGCGGGCGATCTGAGCGCGACCGTGCAGGTGACGCGACGTGATGAAATCGGCCAGTTGATGCAGGCCATGCAGCAAATGGGCGCGGGGTTGAGCAGCATTGTCAGCGGCTTGCAGGCGGGTATCGAGCAGCTTGCGAATTCCGCGCAATCGCTCTCGGCGGTGACCGAGCAGACCAACCTGGAAGTCAGCAGCCAGAAAGAAGAGACCGAGCAAGTTGCCACCGCGATGAATCAGATGACCGCGACCGTGCATGACGTTGCGCGCAATGCCGAGGAAGCTGCACTGGCAGCGCAGACGGCAGACGGCAAGGTCGAAACCGGTCAGCAGGTCGTGCGTCAGAGTATGCAGCGCATCGAGCAACTGGCTGACTCGGCGACGTCGGCCAGCTCCAGCATCGAAAGCCTCAGTGCGGAAATCCAGAACATTGGCACTGTCCTCAGCGTGATCAAGAGCGTTGCCGAGCAGACCAACCTGCTGGCACTCAATGCGGCCATCGAGGCAGCGCGAGCGGGTGAGCAGGGCAGGGGCTTTGCCGTGGTTGCCGATGAAGTCCGGGCCCTGGCCAAGCGTACCCAGCAATCCACAGAAGAAATCGAACGTCTGGTGAGTGCCTTGCGTTCAGCTGCGCAGGCGTCGGTGCAGCAAATACAGAGCAGCGGTGAGTTGGTCAAGCTCGCCGTCAGTGATGCGCTACAGACCGAGAGTGCGCTGGGCAGTATCGCTGCGGCGGTCTCGCTGATTCAGCAGATGAACCAGCAGATCGCTGCAGCGGCCGAACAACAGAGTTCGGTTGCCGAAGAGATCAATCGCAGCGTGACCAGCATCCGTGCCAGTGCCGATCAATCCTCGGTGGCCATGCAAGGCAATGCCACGTCGAGTATCGAACTGGCGCAATTGGGGGTTGAGCTGAAGGGGATGGTGGGGCATTTCAGGTTGTAAGCGTGTGTGGCGAGGGAGCTTGTGCTCCCGTCAGCACGGTCCGTGCTCGGGTGCAGCAGTTGTACAGCGGTACTTGCGGTCTGACTGAACTAAGCGAAGGGGGAGGGTCGCTTCGCGACCCAGCGGGAGCAAGCTCCCTCGCCACGGGTGTTACCACTATCAGTCGTAGATAGCTTTCTTCTTCCAGTCTGCGTCGGCTTCCACGTCCTTGAGGCCTTCGGTCAACTCGTTAACTTCGCCTTCCACCGGTGCAATGTTGGTCAGCACCATGGAGTTGGCACGCGCCAACAGTTTTTCCAGGTACTGCAACTGCTCGCTGTAAACCTGCGGGTCTTGCTGTTTACGCAAGTACTGCACGCCACGTTCGAACGCCAGGCGGGCTTGCCCGGGTTGTTCCTGCTGCAGTGCATGTTGACCGAGGTTGTTGAAGAACTCGATGTGCAGCAATACCAGGATGTGGCGAACTTCACGAATCCAGCGCTTGGCTTCGTTGGTTGGCAGGAAACCGTCCTGTGCTGCGCGAGTGATCTGGCCATGCAAGGCTTCAAGCAAAAAGCGTACGTCCTTGGCCTTGGCTTCAGTCTGGATCGGTGCCGGTGGGTTGTTGACCGGAATCGATTCACCTCGTGCGACCAGTGCACGCAGTTCCTCGATGCGGGCTTTGGCCGTCGAATTGGTTTTATCCAGATTGAGCAGGCGTTGGCAGACGTTGAGTTCCAGTCGCGTCAGCAGCAGCTTGAGCGCCGGAGTCATCAGCTGGCCAGGGAAGGTCTCGGTGATTTCGCCACAGCGGCGCAATCGATCATTGAGTTCGACCTTGGTGCGGGCCTTTTCCAGTTTATTGTTTTCCACCACATGGTTCATGTAGCCAATGGCGATCAATATTGCGATCCCGACTATTACTAGCAGGGTGATCATGAGTGGTGTCACCGTGAAGACCTCTTTATAGGGTTTGCGTGCGAGTGTAGTGGCTAAGCCTGGGGGCGCATAGGGTGGCGCGACGAGTTGGATCGAGCCTTTGCGCTGTCTATATAGGCAATGTGTGGGTGGGTGCACATTGCCATCATCTGCTGGAGAGGACTATAGCGCCTTGGCGAGTGACAGAATATAGGCGTCAAACCCCGGTCGGACGAAAACCCGGAATTGCCCCTTAAAGGGGGGCGAAGTCATTGATTTAAATAAATTTATAGTTGGGGGTTGACGACCCCTCAATCCATCCATAGAATGCGCGCCACTTACAGCGGAAAGCACACAGCGAAACGCGGTAGGGAGTGAATGTTGTACGTGTGTCCCCTTCGTCTAGTGGCCTAGGACACCGCCCTTTCACGGCGGTAACAGGGGTTCGAGTCCCCTAGGGGACGCCAATGCGGGAATAGCTCAGTTGGTAGAGCACGACCTTGCCAAGGTCGGGGTCGCGAGTTCGAGTCTCGTTTCCCGCTCCAATTTTAAACGGCTTTGCTTTCGGGCAGGGCTGAGTGAAACCAGAACCAAGTCTTCGGATGCGGGTCTGGACACCGAAACACACACCATGTGTTCCGGGTAGCGTGTCCCCTTCGTCTAGTGGCCTAGGACACCGCCCTTTCACGGCGGTAACAGGGGTTCGAGTCCCCTAGGGGACGCCATTGCGGGAATAGCTCAGTTGGTAGAGCACGACCTTGCCAAGGTCGGGGTCGCGAGTTCGAGTCTCGTTTCCCGCTCCATATTTAACAAAAACGCCGCTCACTGAGCGGCGTTTTTGTGTGCGCGTTATAAAAATATCTCAGCCTCCCAGGCTATGGATCAGGTTATCCAGCACTTCAGCGGTTGTTTCATCCAGCTCTGCAACCACCGACGCTCTAAGCTGCTGGTGCGCCAAGCGATATTCGCTGGGTGTGCAGTTGGCGAAATGCTTGAAGGCACGAGCGAAGTAGGAGGGGTCCTTGAAACCGGCTTCATAGCCGATGCTGGTGATAGGCATCTGGCTGTTACCGAGCAATTCCTTCGCAAAACTCATGCGTTTGTTCAGGATGTAATCCATGAAGCCGAGTCCGTAGGCTTCCTTGAACAGGCGGCTGAAGCGAAAGGTGGTCATGCCGCAGCGTTTGGCCACATCCCGCTGATCGATGTTGTCCCGAAAGTGCTGATCGATGTACAGCAGCACATTGCTCAACGCCTGGTGTTTTTGGTGTTCCGGCGTCATCCGGATACTGCCCGGAAGGGTCGGGGAGTGGTCGATCTGCATCGTCTTGCGTTGGTCGCGAACATTGCGGCGTAGCTCGTGCAACTGAATGACAGCCGTCAGGTAGCGATTCTTTTCGGCGGCGGAAAGGGGCAGCACCATGTATTCCCAGACACAGGAACGCATCGCCCATACGGCCAGCTCTTCGGAGTGCTGCACGGTGAACATGGTGATCGGAATGGCCGGTGCGGTGCGTTTGATCTCCAGCAGCATCCTCAGGCCGGGTGTGTCGGGGCGATCAAAATGGATGCAGATCATGTCGGCCTGCATCCCGCTGGAAAATGTGGAGCCTTTCGCCAGTTTGCAGTCGCAGGCGTGCTCGAACTGCGCCATGAGTTCCGGGGTGGACCGATCGTGGGTCCGATCGAACCAGAGTAGTGATGGTTTCCTGATCACGTTTGACGTCATGTGTTTAGCTCTGGCTTCTGAGGTTCTTCGTGCCTCTATCCGCTGAGTAGTATTGTCAATGTGATATCGCTTTGCAGACTAAATCCTGATAAGAAAACCCGAATTTAGTTCTATGCGCTCTATGGTTTGCTTGTCAGTCAGTGTCGGGTGGTTATTTATTGGCGCGTTGGCGGCGGATTTGCGATCAACCGTTCGTCGCTTGTGAATCATGGGCAATGGCCTTTGCCCGCCGTTCCTTGTTTAGAGCCTTTTCTTTCCCTTCTTTTCCTTCTGCAGACACCCACTACCCACTCGTTGGCCGTGCCCGCAAAAAAGTCCTAGCGATGCGCAAAATCCTCCTAACCCCCTTGGGGATGCCCTGACTAAGGTAGCTACAAGCAGTGCAAAAAGTGCTGCTCCCCGGAAGAACAACATTCGAGTGAGGTGGGCAAAATGACTCTGCAAACTATCAAGGCTTCGGTACTGAAGTTCGCCAAAGATGAAGACGGTCTGACCATTGTGGAATACGCAGTGGCCGGTGGGCTGATTACGGTGGCTGTCGCCGCAGCGTTCCTTACCCTTGGAACCCATGTGAATACCCAAATCAAGGCGCTGTGCACCGCGGTTAACGGCGGTACTGCTTGCCCATAACGATGATTCCCGGTGGGGGAACGCGGCGATGTCCATGGAGCAATTGGTTGCCTCAATTTTGCTGATTAGGGCTACCGGGCATCTTCTTTAATGGACATCGCGCTGTTTCTACCAATGTACGTTCTGAGCGGTATGGCAGCTGGAGTGAGGTGAGCAAAATGACACTGCAAACAATCAAAATTTCGGTACTGAAATTCGTCAAAGATGAGGATGGCCTGACCATTGTGGAATACGCGGTGGCGGGCGGGTTGATTACGGTGGCTGTCGCCGCAGCGTTCGTGACTCTTGGCGGCCAAGTGAATGCCAAAATCACAGCGCTGTGCACTGCGGTTAATGGTGGCACTGCGTGCCCATAACAATAATTCCCAGTAGGGAGGCACGCCATGTCCACGGAACTGATGGTATCGACTGTTTTACTGATAGGACTTCTGGGCGTGGCGGTGGTGAGCGATCTGCTTCGCCACCGTATTCCCAATTTGCTGATTCTGTTGGGACTTGCCTTGGGATTGGTCGCTCAGACGTACTCGGGGGGAGTCAGCGGATTGGGAGACGGCCTGTTGGGCATCCTGATCTGTTTTGCACTGTTTCTGCCCATGTACGCCTTGGGTGGCATGGCCGCCGGTGACGTCAAGTTGATGGCCATGGTCGGCAGTTTCCTACCGTTTCATTACGCGTTGTGGGCTGCCTTTTTCAGCCTGATCGCCGGTGGCGTGTGCGGTTTCCTGATAGTGCTGGTTCGCGGTCAGTTGTTACAGACCCTGGGGCGCTATTGGCTGATTTTGAAGGCGCAGTCTTATCTGGCGCCGACTTCAGACGAGGTGGCCGGCAAGCCTTTCCCTTATTCGGTTGCCATTTTGCTCGGTACTTTAAACGCCGTTTACTGGCAACTCTTTGCCAGTGGGTTGGGAGGTTAGCCATGCACGTCATTCTCGAAAGTGATGCCTGCCACAATGAGCGAGAAGCGGTGCAGCGTCTGGCTCCCCAACCGTGCACTATCAGCGAGACGGGGTTGACGGACAGTTTCCTCGGCGAGTTGGTGTGCAAGCATTTGTACGACGCCGGTGTGCTGGATATGCCGCGGCTGGTAGAGCGCCTGGCACTGACCGGCGCTGTAATGGAGGAGGTCCTGGCGTTTCTGCGCAAGGATGGTCGTGTCGAAGTGCTTGGGCAGATGGGCGCGCAAATGGCAGGTGGCTCGCTGCGCTATGGCCTGACTGACCGTGGACGCAGTGCGGCCCGCGATGCCCTGTCACGTAGCGGCTATATCGGCGCGGCACCGTTCCCGGTGAGTGCCTACCGTTCCCTGCTCAAGCTTCAGACCATTCACCATGGACGCATCGGTGCGCACGATATGCGCACGGCGCTTAACGGCGTGGTGCTCACGGAAGGGATGCTCGATCAGCTGGGCGTGGCGCTGAACTCCGGGCGCGCGATCATGATTTATGGCCCCGCCGGGACTGGCAAGACCTATGTCAGCAGTCGGCTGATTCGCCTGTTCGCCGAGGCCATCTGGGTGCCCCATGCCATAGCGATCAACGAGTCGGTAATCGAGATCTATGACCCGCAGGTACACCAGCGGCTGGATGATGGCAGTCCACAGAACAATTTGATGCTCAACGAAGGGATCGACCGTCGGCTGCTGTGCTGCAAACGCCCGATCGTCATTACCGGCGGTGAGTTGAGCATGGAACAGCTGGACATCCGGTATGACCCCTTTACCCGTCAGTACCAGGCCGCCTTGCAGCTCAAGGCCAGCAATGGCCTGTTCATCATCGACGACATGGGGCGCCAGCGCATGCCGCCCGCCGAGCTGCTGAATCGCTGGATCGTCCCGATGGAAGAGAAGCGCGACTTCCTCAACCTGGGCGGCGGGCGGCATTGCGAGCTGCCGTTCGATCTGATTCTGGTGTTCTCCACCAACCTCAATCCCCTGGAGTTGGCCGATGAGGCCTTCCTTCGCCGGATTGGCTACAAGCTGCAATTCGGTTACCTGAAGCCCGACGAGTACGAACGGATCTGGCAGCAGGAGTCCGAGCGTCTGGGTATTCGTCATGACCCGCTGCTGATGCGCTTTGTACTGCAGAAACTTTACGCCATTGAAGGCACGCCCCTGGTGCCTTGCCACCCCCGCGATCTCCTGAACATGGCGCTGGATCGTCAGCGTTACCTGGGCGGGTCCGGGCCACTGTCGCCGCAGGAACTGGAATGGGCCTGGCACAACTACTTTGTCCAGCTTGACTTCCTCTGAGTAGGAGATACAGACATGAGCTCTCGTACTGCAACGCTGATTGGTATTTCGTTGGTCATGGGCCTCGGCGCCGCATGGATGGCCAATTCCTGGCTAAGCGCGCGGCTCAATGCCAGCCCGGATGATCACCTTCGAAGCGTGGTAGTCGCCACGGTCGAGATTCCATTCGGGCAGATGGTCGAGGCCCAGCAGGTCACGACTGTGCGCATGCCCATGGATACGATCCCGGACGATGCCTTCGATTCCAGCGACAAGGCGGTGGGCAAGATCGCCACGTTCGACATCCTGCGCGGCGACATCGTGCGGGGTGCGCGCCTCAGTGAACACTTGGGTGGCAGCACCCTGGCCTCTTTGATTGCTCCCGACAAACGCGCCATTTCGGTACGGGTGGATGATGTGGTCGGGGTCGGCGGGTTCCTGTTGCCGGGTAACCGGGTCGATGTGCTGGCAACCAAGCAAACCAACGGCAGCAACAACAACGCCGTGTCGCGGACCATCCTCGAAAACTTGCGTGTGTTGGCGGTGGATCAGACCGCAGGCACCGACAAGACGCAGCCAGTGGTGGTGCGTGCCGTGACACTGGAAATGACCACTACCGAGGCGGAAGCCCTGGTCACCGCGCAGACCGAAGGGAAGTTGCAACTGGCCCTGCGCAACCCGCTGAACCTCACGAAAAAACCAACCCCCGCACCTGTAGCACCCGCTGCGCCTGTTACGCAGACCATTGCCATGGCCACCGAAACGGCGCCAAGACGCGTGGTACACCGTAGCAGCGGTAACGGCGGGGCTGTCACCGTTATTCGTGGCATCGAATCCCATGTCGTCAATGTGCGCTGACAAGGCGCAATGGGTAGCAAGGTAGTGGCGGAGCCGATTCGGGTCCGTATTGGCAAATGAGGGCTTGATCATGAATTCTCGAATTCAACGGCCGTTTCCGGTAACGCCAAGGCGCCAGCGGGGATCGGTGACCGTACTGATGGTGATCGCGTTGGCGGCGATTACCATGATGGCGGCATTGGCGCTGGATGGCAGCCACATGCTGCTGAACAAGACCCGCCTGCAAAATGCGGTGGACGCCGCCGCCCTGAGTGGCGCAAAAACCCTGAGTCAGGTCACCGGCGGTACCAGTATTGCCAGTACAACGCGCACTGCCGCACTGAATACGCTGACGCTCAATGCGAATGCCACCGGCAACACCGAGCTGGCAACGGCCATCGCCAGCAGCACGGGCACTTTCGCGGTGGTGGAACTGGCCAACAACGTTTACGGACCGTTCTCCTACCCAGGGCCGGCGGATGCCACTTACGTTCGGGTGACGGTGCCGAGCTATCGCCTGACCGGGTTTTTCTGGAGTTTCGTCCAGTCGTTGGGCACTGCCGGCCTGGGCAACAAGGCGGTGGCGGCGATGGCCACTGCCGGCCCCAGCCCCACCAGCCCCTGTGATCTCGCACCATTGATGATCTGTGGGGATCCGACTCAATACAACCCGAGCGCCGGGGTGTTCTGGGGCTACCACTTTGGCGATTTGCAGGATTTGAAATCGGGCGCCGGAAATACGTCCCCGATTGGCCCAGGCAACTTTCAACTGCTCGATTTTGGTTCGGGTGGCAGCACGATCAGGCAGGATCTGGCCGGAGGCGGCTCGGTGTGCCGCAGCGTCGGGCAAAATGTCACGACCCAACCGGGCAACCAGGTCGGCCCGGTGTCCCAAGGTTTGAACACCCGTTTCGGCCAGTACAGTGGAGGGCTCAGAGCCGCGGATTATCCGCCAGACCTGATCGTTAGCTACAACTCGCCGCAGATCACCTGGAACAGCTCAAGCACGCCGCCACGGGCGGAGTACCAGGGCCAGCCCGTCACATCGAACAATGGCAATCTTTCCGCCGGCGGTACGGCGCTCCTGGACTACAACGACTGGCTGGCGAGTTCCGCCGGGTGTGTTGCCGGCTCGGGCAGTGGCTGCCAGAGCGGTGGGGTCTTTGAGCGACGGATGCTGAAAATCGTGATTGGCGACTGCAGCGGGAAAAACAATGGCGCCACTTCGATTCCAGTCCTGGGTTTTGGCTGCTATTTCGTGGTGCAGCCGGCCGGCGTCGGTGGGACTGTAGCGCAGATCTTCGGGCAGTTCGTGCAGGAGTGTACAGGCGACAACGTGCCCGGCCCCAATCCTTCAGGTGATGCCGGTCCACGGATCATTCAGCTCTACAAAACCTATATCAATGGCAGCGGCACTCCGAGCACTGACTCGTAGGAGGCGTCATGAGACTTCACGCGTTGAAACAACCGCAGGGCCAGCAAGGCATGGCATTGGTGGAATTCACCATCGTCCTGCCGTTGATGCTGCTGCTGTTGCTGGCCCTCGGCGAGTTTGGCCGCATGCTCTTTCAGTACAACACCCTGTTACAGGCCAGTCGTGATGCCGGCCGTTACGTCGCCAGCCAGGCGTGGAACTCGACGCTCGGGACTGTCGCTCTAAGCAGCACGCTGCAGACCCAGACGAAAAACGTCGCGGTCTATGGCGTGCCTGCCAACACCGGGACGCCTGTGGTGTCAGGGTTGACGACCGGTAACGTCGCGGTCTCCGCCGTGGGCACCGACCATGTGCAGGTCACCATCACCTATACCTTCTGCCCGGTGATTGGTGCAAGCACCTGTACCGGGTCGATTACCGGGCTTTTTGCAAACTCGATTGCACTGAGCATTCCGCTGGTCGCCACGACTGTCATGAGGGTTCTGTGATGAATCGCAAACACATGCGCGGCGTCTATGTGGTGGAGTTCGCCTTCATCGGCTTGCTGGTGTTCGTCCTGTTGTTCGGCGTGCTGGAAATGGGCCGCCTGTACTTCACGGTCAATGCCCTCGATGAATCCGCGCGGCGCGGTGCGCGTTTGGCGGCGGTGTGCAACATCAGCGATCCGGTTGTGTTGCAGCGGGCGATCTTTAATCCCGCGGGCAACACCGGCACCAGCCAGCTGATCACCAATCTGGGCACTGGCAACCTGACGCTGACTTACCTGGACGCGAACGGTGCGCTGGTGAGCAACCCCACCGACACCGTCAGCGCCACCGGGTTCCGTGCCATCCGTTATGTCCGGGTGAGCCTGCAAAGCTACGTATTCAATCTGTTTATCCCCGGGTTTGGCGTGCCCATTACGTTGCCTACCTTCAGGGCAACCTTGCCACGCGAAAGCCTTGGGCATCATTCCGAGTCAGGGGAGGTCACCCCATGCTGAATATAAAGGAAACATCGTTAAGCACCGCGACGACCGGCAAGCCCGGGCTGCGATTGCTGATCAGCAGCCGTGATGCTACGGCACTGCGTGATCTGCAAAGCGTTTGCCAGCGGATGCCGAGCCTGGAGGTGAGCACGCGCCTGGTGAGTAATGGGCATGTCGACCCGCTCTATGGTCTGGAGCGGATGCCCGATCTGTTATTGGTGCGTGTCAGCCATCTGTGGCGTGAGGAGCTGGCGGCACTGTTACAGCATCCGGCCCATGAGCGTCCGCCGCTGCTGGTGTGTGGCCTGTTGAACGAGCAGGACGCCATGCGCCTGGCGATGCAGGCCGGCGCCCGTGATGTCCTGCCGGAACCGATAGCCGAGACAGAACTGGTTTCAGCCTTGAGTCGTCTGGTCACAGAGGTCCGGGTCAACAGTGGGGCAGAAGGGAAGCTGATTGCCGTGATGGGTGCCAAGGGCGGCTCCGGCAGTACCTTGCTGGCCTGCAACCTGGCTCACCAGCTTAGCGTCAAGGGCGGCAATACCCTGCTTTTGGACATGGACCTGCAATTTGGCAGCGTGACGCATTACCTCGATGTGGCGCAGTCGCACAGCCATCTGGAGGTGTTGCAGCAGGTCGAAGACATGGACAGCGTTGCGCTACGCGGTTTTTGCAGCCACTTCAGCCCGACCTTGCATGTGCTGGGTGGGCGGGCCGGTGAGTTGTGTCTGCCGCAGGATGCCCAGCCCGAGCAACTCGATGCCCTGTTGCAGTTGGCCCGCGCCAGTTATGACTGGGTGGTGGTCGATCTGCCACGGCAAATCGACCACCTCACAGGCTCCGTGCTGGAGCAGGCAGACCGGGTGTACGTCGTGGTGCAGCAGAGTGTCAGCCATCTTCGGGATGCCAGCTCGCTGACGCGGATTCTTCGCGAAGACCTGGGCGTGCGCGGGGATCAATTGCAGGTGGTGGTCAACCGCTATGACAAGTCGGCAGCGATCAGCCTCAAGGATATCGGCGAGGCGCTACGCTGCGCGAACCTGTTGAAATTACCCAACGACTTCAACCTGGTCAGCCAGAGTCAGAACTCTGGTGTGCCGTTGGGGGTGCAAGCACCGCGGGCTCCGATCAGCGTCGCCGTACGGCAGATGTCCGAGGCGTTGGTCGGTAAGCAGATGACCGGGAACAAAGGCTTGTTCAAACGTGCCTTCAACCGTTTTTTCGGGGGATAACCCATGATCAGCGACTTTCGTAACCGCTTGCGCAAACAGTCCGGTAAACCCGCCGCATCGTCGCTTGGGCAACCGGGTGACGACTTGCTGGACCCGGCAGAGGAGTTGATGGCGTGGGAACGTTCGGTTCCGGACGTTATTTACGAAACCCGAAGCCAGGTCACCCCGGTGGAAGCTGAGTGGCGGGAAAAAATCTACCAGCAGTTGCTCAAGGTCATGGACCTGTCCTTGCTCGATTCCCTTGAGCAGGCCGAGGCCACGCGGCAGATTCGCGAGATTTGCCAGCGCTTGCTGGATGAGCATTCAGCTCCCGTGAGTTCGGTCAGCCGTCAGTTGATCATCAAGCAGATCACCGATGAGGTGCTGGGCCTTGGCCCGCTGGAGCCGTTACTGGCGGATCACACCGTGTCTGACATTCTGGTCAACGGCTCTGCCTCGGTGTATGTCGAACGCTTTGGCAAGCTGCAGAGGACCGATGTGCGCTTTCGTGACGATCAGCATTTGCTGAACATCATCGACCGCATCGTTTCCAGTCTGGGGCGGCGCATCGATGAGTCCTCACCGTTGGTGGACGCCCGGCTCAAGGACGGTTCACGGGTCAACGCGATTATTCCACCGCTGGCCATCGACGGGCCGAGCGTGTCGATCCGCCGTTTTGCGGTGGACCTGCTCAATACCGATAGCCTGATCCAGGTCGGTACCTTGACCCCGGCCATTGCTTTGCTGCTCAAGGCGATTGTTCGTGGACGCTTGAACGTATTGATCTCCGGCGGTACCGGCAGCGGCAAGACCACCATGCTCAATGTGCTGTCCAGTTTCATTCCGCAAAATGAACGAATCGTCACCATTGAAGACTCGGCCGAACTGCAACTGCAGCAGCCGCATGTGGTGCGTCTGGAAACCCGTCCTTCGAACATCGAGGGGCGTGGAGAGGTGAGCCAGCGCGAATTGGTGCGCAACAGTTTGCGGATGCGCCCCGACCGCATTGTGATCGGCGAAGTCCGTGGCGCTGAAGCGCTGGACATGCTAACGGCGATGAACACCGGCCACGACGGTTCGTTGACCACGATCCACGCCAATACCGCGCGCGATGCATTGGGGCGAATCGAGAACATGGTGTCGATGACCGGTGCGACTTTCCCGATCAAGGCCATGCGTCAGCAAATTGCTTCGGCCATTGATGTGGTGATCCAGCTGGAACGTCAGGAGGACGGCAAGCGGCGCCTGGTCAGTGTGCAGGAAATCAACGGCATGGAAGGCGAGATCATCACCATGACCGAGATTTTCTCGTTTGCACGCAGTGGCATGGGCGAACAGGGTGAAGTGCTCGGCGATTATCGGCCCAGCGGCATGATCCCGGCCTTTCGCGACGTGTTGGCCAAACGTGGCATCGAGTTGCCACTGAACTTGTTCAGGCCTGAATGGATGGAGGCACGGCAGTCATGAACCATATATCCGGTGAATTCATTCTGGTCTTTCTCGGCATGGTGTTTATCGCCGTCTTCCTTCTTTCCCAGGGCGTGGTGGTGCCGGTGTTCGGTGAGGCGGGCAAGATGCGCAAGCGCATTCGCGGCCGCCTGCATGTGCTGGAAAAAGCCAACAATCTGCCCAATATGCAGACGGTACTGCGGCAAAAGTACCTGACACGCTTGTCGCCACTGGAGGCCTTGCTTGAGCAACTTCCATTTATGGCGAGCCTGACACAACTGATCGAGCAGTCCGGACACGAATATCGGGCTTATCGGGTGCTGTTCCTCGGGATCGCCATGGGAGTTGGTGCAGGAGCCCTGGTCTTCTTGCTCTCGTCACTCTGGTGGATGGCGTTGGCGGTGGCCTTTGCGGTGGCTTGGCTGCCGCTGCTGAAAATCCTCCGTGACCGCAACAAACGCTTTGCCGAGTTTGAGGAGGGTTTGCCGGATGCGCTGGATGCCATGTGCCGGGCGTTGCGCGCCGGGCATCCGTTCAACGAAACCCTGCGTCTGGTCGCCGAAGAGCACAAGGGGCCAGTGGCGCATGAGTTTGGTCTGACCTTCGCCGATATCAACTATGGCAATGATGTGCGCCGGGCCATGCTCGGCCTGTTGGAGCGCATGCCGAGCATGACGGTGATGATGCTGGTGACGTCGATCCTCATCCATCGCGAGACCGGCGGCAATCTGACCGAGGTACTGGAGCGTTTAAGTCGCTTGATCCGGGGGCGCTTCCGCTTTCAACGCAAGGTCAAGACTCTATCGGCCGAAGGGCGGATGTCGGCCTGGGTGCTGGTGGCCATTCCTTTCGTGCTGGCGGCGGTGATCCTGATCACATCCCCGAGCTACCTGCCTGTGCTGACCAATGATCCACTCGGCCACAAGCTGATCATCGGGGCTTTCTGCGCGATGCTGGTCGGGATTGTCTGGATCCGCAAAATCATCCGGATTCAGGTTTAAGCGGTATTCGCTACGTGGAGGTGCAGGTCATGGACTATTTGCTCGGGTTGTTGAGTCGGGTGACGGGTAATGAGGCGCTGGCGCGCCTGTTGTTCGTCAGTGCGATAGGGGTGAGTACGGTGCTCGCTGTCGCCACCGTGGTATTGCTGGTGTTGGGGCTTCAGGACCCGATGCAACGTCGCCTTGCGCTGATCAAGCGGGGGCATTACGGGAGTGCAGGGGGGCCAGACGCGCCGGGTAATCTGCAACTGTTGCTGGAGCGGGTCGGCCAGCGTTTTGGCTCTACCGAAACGGCTAAGGCGTCCGAAACCCAGCTGTTGTTGATGCACGCGGGGTACCGCTCGTCTTCAGCAGTGCAGATGTACTGGGCGGTGCGCTTGTTGTTGCCGCTGATATTGGTTGGCATTTCGCTGCTGGTGTTGCCGCTGATTCCCGGTATTTCTCTGACCCTGGGCCTGCTGCTGGTGCTCATGGCGGCTGCTGTCGGTTGGCTGTTGCCAGCAATGTATGTCGGCAAGCGCAAACAGCTGCGTCAGACCCGGCTGCGTGTCGCGTTTCCGGATGCCCTGGATCTGATGGTGGTCTGCGTGGAATCGGGGCTGGCCTTGCCTACGACCATCGAGCGGGTGGCTGACGAGATGGCGGTCAGTCAGGTCGAACTGGCGGAGGAACTGGCGTTGGTCAATGCGCAAATCCGTGCCGGCATCACCAGTACCGAGGCGCTCAAGCAACTGGCCGTGCGCACTGGACTGGAAGACGTGCAAGGGTTGGTCAGCCTGTTGGGGCAGAGTATCCGCTTCGGTACGAGCGTGGCCGATACCCTGCGCATCTATGCCGATGAGTTTCGCGACCGGCGTACGCAGGCAGCCGAGGAGATGGGGGCGAAGATTGGTACCAAGCTGATATTCCCACTGATCTTCTGTCTGTGGCCGAGCTTCTTCCTGGTCGCTATTGGACCGGCGTTGATCGGGGTGCTCAAAGCGTTCGGGTGAGATAAGCGAGGGGGGCTGCCAAGCAGGATGGCGGCTCCTGTCGGAGCAGAGGGTGGAGCAAATACAAAGTGGATCAGGCCCGGCGCCTGATCCACTTTTATCCTTTTATTCGTTTAACCACGCACGTTCTTGGCCCCGACGTTCTTGCCAGGTAACGCTGGACTACGCCAGAGGCTGATCGCCCACTGACGTGGCTCATTTGCCGCCGTTGCTCATGCTACCCGCTGCCTTCTGGTCAAAATGTTCAGGAATCGGGTGGGTGAAGCTATCCAGCCAGCGTTGCATGGAAAGGTCACGTTCGGTGGCCGAAACGCTCTGCAGTCGAGGGGACGCCACGACGCCGCGAATCTGTAGTTGCATCCATTGTTCCGTGCCTTGTTGCGGCACCGAAGAGGGCCCAGGCTCAATAGCCCAGGCGGTCGTGGACAGGCAAGCCATGCACACTATCAACAGCCTCTTGGTATTCATTTGCGACTCCTCGTCTTGTCTACTTGATCGCATTGGCTGAGGCATTGACTACCTCTGTCATGCCTTTACCCTCGGTAGCCACCACTTTTTTGGCCGGGGCCTTGAGTCTTTCCGCGCGAGCTTGAGCATCCGAGACTTGCTTGGGGCTCAGGCTGGCGCGGTTTGCGAGTTCGGCAGCCTGCTTCCAGTTGTCCTGATAGATCAGCAGCGTCACCAAATTGAGTGCCGCCAGCGAGTCCGACGGCTTGAGTTCCATGGCGGTCATAAACTGAAAGCGTGCCTCATTGGGCCGACGCTGGTTGAGGTAGACGACCCCCAGGTCATTGCGGATTTTGTCGTCGGTAGGGGCCATCCTCATCGCACGTTCCAGGTGATCGACCGCGGCCGCATTATCATTTCTGGCCACGGCCAACTGGCCCAGACCGTGCTCGCCTTCAGCGGCCAGGCATGTACCGAGCAGACTCTTGTACAACGGTTCGGCCTCGTTACGGCCCAGCAGGCGCAGTACTCGAGCCTTGCGCAGGCGAACCTGCGGCAGGTCATCAGGCAGCCCTTCCAGATTCGCCAAGCTGGCGTACAAACGGCTATCGTTGGTCATGTCGTCGGCCAGGTTCAGCGACAACTGCTGATCGGAGCTTGGGCTCGAGCAACTACTCGGTCGCGAAGACAGGCCATTGGTGGCACACCCTGCGAGCATCACCGTCGCCGCTATTGCTATGACCGCTTTCATTGAGTGTCCTCTGGTTACAACACCTTGAACCAGGCTCATTGCGAGAGCCCCATGCGGCTGTCGAAGTCACCGTTGTCGAGGAAGTACATACGGTAGAAGTTCGGGTCGTAATTGCGCAGTTGCTCACCTGGCAATGACGGCAGTTTTGCGTTGACTGCCAACGGTTGAACCAGGTGCGGGGTGACGATCATCAGCAGCTCGCGCTCTTCACGGTTGATGCTGTTATTGCGAAAGAACGCGCCGAGAATCGGGATATCGCCCAGTCCTGGAAACTTGTTCACCTGGGAGCTGTTGCTGGTGCTGATCAGGCCGCTGATGACGAAGCTTTCGCCATCGGCCAGGGAAATGCTGGTATCGGTACGGCGCACGGTAAATGCCGGGACCACGGTGCCGGCGATCTGTATGGCCTTGGTGAAGTCCAGCTCGCTGACCTCGGGTGCCACCTTCAGGGCAATGCGTCCTTTGTCGATGATGGTCGGGGTCAGGGTCAGGCGGACACCGAATTCCTTGTACTCGATGGAGATGTTGTCGCTGCCTGAGCTGGGCACCGGGATCGGCACTTCACCACCGGCCAGGAAGCTCGCACTTTGTCCGCTGAGTGCTACAAGGCTCGGCCGCGCCAGGGTATAGGCAAAGCCACTGCCTTCCAGCGCATTGATCATCCCCAGCACATTGCCGCCGCCAAAGCCGATATTGAACGTGTCGTTATTGAGCGGGATGTTTGGCGCCAGATTACCAATGTGGCCGGGGGTTACGGTCACCCCGGGTACAGAGCCCGGCGAGCCGAACAGAAAATTGCCGCTCTTGCCGAAGATCGACGTGCTGGCCTCTTTCAACTTGGTGCGGCTGACTTCGACGAAGCGAATATCGGTCTGCACCTGGCTCGGCAACAGCGGGTCTGCAGAAGGCACCGTCGACACGCTGGTCAGCGCTGCGGTAGCCCTGCCTTTGACGAACACCATGCTTTGGCGCGGCGTGGGCGAGCAGGCGGTCCAGACCATCAGGCTGGTGGCGCCGGGAGCTACACCCGTGAGGATGAAGGAGTTGCTACTGCTGGTTTGCACGTCGGCAACCTTCGGGTCGCCCACTGCCAGTTGCTTGATCGGGACTGGCATGCGCAACTCATCCTGAAGCCCTTGGCCGACCTCGAACACGGCGGGCAGACTGGCCAGTTGCGAGCAATTGTTCGCCGCGGCCTGAGCCGCATCCACACCAAGGCCCATCCACAACAGGCCATGGATAATTCGTTTGAAAGCGGGCACGGTACGATAGCTCATTAAGTGCATCCTCGCTGAATAGGCCATCTGCGGGCTAACCTGGTTACCCTGGATCGCTTCAAGGCGCCCGGGCCGGCCCTCCACTTCACCAGACCACTAACCATTAGTGGTCCTGGCAATATTGCTGGGTGCTGCGCGCGAGCAGGTGCAATACACGGGTCTGACTGACCTGCGAGCTACCTGCGCTAAAACTGTCGTTAGTGATCCAGATACCTGGGCTCGGGACACTCGAGGTTTTTTGCCAACCTTGTTTGGTTCGCACAGGCTACCGACCGGAGCGATATGCACGGGCTCGACAGCAACAGTGGCTATAAACAGGGCTGTCAGCCGACGTGGTTCCCCCAAAAAACAACTGGCAATCAGGCCACAAAGCAGAAAAACGCCAGCCAGGATCATAGTGAGGTATCTCCTTTTGCCAATTCGCTATCTGATCACTGAACAAAACGTGGACAACTCGAAACCGTATGATTTGCTCTTTGCTTGAAGGTAGTTCAACCGAGGCAAAGCGCCATTGTTTAGAAGAAAAACTTCTGTGCGAATGTGGGCGCGTTGCTGTTTTTCGAGTTGTGCTCTCACCCGCGAGTTGGCCCCATGACGGGGTATTTCCACACGCAATGTGCCCTTTCAAATTGTTACCGGGTGCACCAATACGACGCAAAAACGTGGCTCCGGTAACATTCACAAAAGCGGCTCGGCCACCCTCAAGATTTTTTTGATCATTGCCAAAGGCCCGTTCCAGACGCCTTCCTGTTGCTTAAAAAGTTTTCTTCAGCGGCCGTTCAGCGAGTTGGCTGGTTGATTGCATATGCTTGTATGTACAAGTAAGTGTGTGTGCGTAAGAGGTACCCGAAGGTGCTGACGCACAAGATGGCTTTAAAGCACGTACTTGAGGTTCAGGTTTACAGCGTCACACGCATTCCAGTAGCAGCACCCATGCGCCACAAGCGCCCGTAGTGGTTTTAGGAATTGATAATAATGAAAAGAACATTGCTGACCCTTTCTGCTTTGACACTGTGCATGGCCGCAGGCGTAGCCACGGCCAAAGAGTACAAAGAGCTGCGTTTTGGCGTTGATCCTTCCTACGCTCCGTTCGAGTCCAAAGCGGCCGACGGCAGCCTGGTGGGCTTCGACATCGATCTGGGCAACGCGATCTGCGCCGAGCTGAAGGTCAAGTGCAAATGGGTCGAGAGCGATTTCGACGGCACGATTCCAGGCCTCAAGGCCAACAAATTCGACGGCGTAATCTCTTCCATGACCGTGACTCCGGCCCGTGAGAAAGTCATCGACTTCTCCAGCGAGCTGTTCTCCGGCCCGACCGCTCTGGTCTACAAGAAAGGCTCCAGCGTTTCTGACGTAGCCTCGCTCAAGGGTAAAAAAGTCGGCTACGAGCAAGGCACCATCCAGGAAGCCTACGCCAAGGCCGTACTGGACAAAGCCGGGGTAGAAACCAAGGCCTACGCCAACCAGGACCAGGTTTACGCGGACTTGATGTCCGGTCGCCTCGACGCCACGATCCAGGACATGCTGCAAGCCAAGCTGAGCTTTTTGAAGTCTCCGCAAGGGGCTGATTACGAGGTCAGCCAGCCGATCGACAGCGAGTTGTTGCCCGCTAAAACAGCGGTGGGTATCGCCAAAGGCAACACCGAGCTCAAGGCCCTTCTCGATAAAGGCATCAAGGCGATCCACGATGACGGCACCTACGACTCGATCCAGAAGAAACACTTCGGTGATTTGAGTCTCTACAGCGGCAAGTAAGGCCCCGGTGCCCGTCCTCGGGACGGGCGCTTTTTTATCGCGATAGGTTCCTGAATTATGTTCGAAGCACTTTTGCAGACACTCGGGCTCTCCGGATTCAGCTTGAAGGGGTTCGGCCCTCTGTTGCTGGAAGGCTCCTGGATGACCGTCAAGCTATCGATACTGTCGCTGTTGTTGAGCGTTCTGCTCGGCCTGATCGGCGCCAGTGCCAAACTCTCCAGCGTCAAACTGTTGCGAATTCCGGCCCAGCTCTACACCACGCTGATTCGCGGGGTGCCGGACCTGGTGCTGATGCTGCTGATTTTCTACAGCCTGCAAACCTGGTTGACCAGTTTCACCGAGGCGCTGGGCTGGGAATACATCGAGATCAATCCATTCGCCGCCGGGATCATCACCCTGGGTTTCATCTACGGCGCGTACTTCACCGAGACCTTTCGCGGCGCGATCCTCGCTGTGCCCCGCGGACAGATGGAAGCCGCCACGGCCTATGGCTTGAGCCGTGCCCAGCGCTTTCGCTTCGTGGTGTTCCCGCAAATGATGCGCTTCGCCCTGCCGGGCATCGGCAATAACTGGATGGTGATCCTCAAGGCCACCGCACTGGTGTCGATCATCGGCCTGGCGGACCTGGTCAAGGCTGCTCAGGACGCCGGTAAAAGCTCCTATCAACTGTTCTTTTTTCTGGTGTTGGCGGCGCTGATCTATCTGGTGATCACCAGCGCATCGAACTATGTCCTGCGCTGGCTCGAACGGCATTACGCGGCAGGTTCCCGGGAGGCTGTACGATGATCGAATTACTGCAGGACTACTGGAAACCGTTCCTCTATAGCGACGGTTACCACATCACCGGCCTGGCCATGACGCTGTGGCTGCTCAGCGCCTCGATCTTCATCGGTTTCCTGGTGTCGGTTCCACTGTCGATTGCCCGGGTTTCCAACAAACTTTACGTACGCTGGCCGGTGCAGTTCTACACCTACCTGTTTCGCGGCACGCCGCTGTATATCCAGCTGCTGATTTGCTACACCGGGATCTACAGCCTGGCCGCGGTCCGTGCGCAGCCGCTGCTCGACGCGTTCTTTCGCGATGCGATGAACTGCACCATCTTAGCCTTTGCCCTGAACACCTGCGCCTACACCACGGAGATTTTCGCCGGGGCGATTCGCAGCATGAACCACGGTGAAGTCGAAGCCGCCAAAGCCTACGGTCTGACGGGTTGGAAGTTGTATGCCTACGTGATCATGCCGTCGGCCCTGCGTCGCTCGTTGCCGTACTACAGCAACGAAGTGATCCTGATGCTGCACTCGACCACCGTGGCCTTCACCGCCACCGTCCCGGACATTTTGAAAGTGGCGCGGGATGCCAACTCGGCGACCTTCCTGACCTTTCAGTCGTTCGGCATTACCGCGCTGATCTACCTTCTGGTGACCTTTGCGCTGGTCGGACTGTTCCGCATTGCCGAACGTCGCTGGCTGGCTTTTCTGGGCCCGGCTCACTAGGACTTAGCGCTCTGTACGGCCACTCATCGGGCCACGGGCTTTGTCGCCGCTTGCGACGTCTACGCAGCGGCGACCCATTTTCCCTTAGAGGATGCTTGCGCACATGTACAAATTGACTGTTGAAGAACTACACAAGAGCTACGGTAGCCACGAAGTGCTCAAGGGCGTTTCCCTGAAAGCCAAAACCGGTGACGTGATCAGCCTGATCGGCGCCAGCGGCTCGGGCAAAAGCACCTTTCTGCGCTGCATCAACTTTCTCGAAACGCCCAACGACGGCGCGATGAGCCTGGACGGCAAGCAGATCCGGATGGTCAAGGATCACCATGGCATGCACGTGGCCGACGATGCCGAGCTGCAACGACTGCGCACCCGTCTGGCGATGGTGTTCCAGCACTTCAACCTGTGGGGCCACATGACCGTGCTGGAAAACATCACCATGGCCCCGCGCCGGGTGCTGGGAGTCAGCAAGAAGGACGCCGAAGATCGCGCCCGGCGTTATCTGGACAAGGTCGGCCTGCCGGCCCGCGTGGCGGATCAGTACCCGGCGTTCCTGTCCGGCGGTCAGCAGCAGCGGGTAGCGATTGCCCGCGCACTGGCGATGGAGCCGGAAGTCATGCTGTTCGACGAACCGACTTCGGCGCTGGACCCGGAACTGGTGGGCGAAGTGCTCAAAGTGATCCAGGGCCTGGCCGAAGAAGGTCGGACCATGATCATGGTGACCCACGAAATGAGCTTTGCCCGCAAAGTCTCGAATCAGGTGCTGTTCCTGCATCAGGGGCGGGTAGAGGAAGAGGGCGCGCCTGAAGACGTGCTGGGCAATCCGAAGAGCGAACGCCTGAAGCAGTTCCTCAGCGGCAACCTCAAGTAACGCCCCCGGCCCTTGTAGGAGCAAGGCTTGCCCGCGATGGGCACAATGCGGTCCACCAGATAAACCGCATTATCGTTCATCGCGGGCAAGCCTTGCTCCTACAGGGGGGGACGCCTCTGAGCAGGCACGATTCACATCGACAGAATCAAGCGCCCGTCGAAGAGGGTCAGGACCATCCCTCATTTAGCGTTATTTGATTAATGGAACTTCAAGCATGCCTTCGGGTAAGTCCAGATTGTCTAGCGCTCGATTGATCAACAACTCGCCCAGCACCGCCAGTTGCTGAATGGCCAACGCTACGTTGCGGCGCGAGCCTTCCAGTTCCCCGGCAAGGTCGGTGGTCATGACGTTCAGGGAGGCGAGGGTTTCACTGGCATGACAGAGCAGAGATTCGGTGTCGATATTCGGGACGATGGTGAAGATGTGGCTGATTGGGGTGGGGCGGTCTGGATTACGTGGACGGGCGCTGACAAGGCGTGGAGTGCTTTTGGAACACGTGGACAGATCGACGGTGTCGGTTGGTGGAGCATCTGGGGATTCTGGAGAGTGCGAGGTGGTTTTTTTCATGTGTCAGGTCCATCCATAGAAAGTCATTGGGCCTGCGAGTGCAGGCGCCTGGCATCAGGCGATGTCGTGCAGTGGGCGCAGCATCGCCGAATGTTTCAGCCCACCTCGTAGCGGACCGAAAGCGTGCCCTTCTTCTGCGAAAGGGCTGCGATAGTGACTGTGCCTAATTCCTGCAGGCGCCTTACATGGGTACCGCCGCAGCCGTAGGCGGGCAGTTCACCGAAGCCGATTTCACGCGAACCTTCGCGCAGCGTAGTCAGGCGTGGCAGATCGGTGGCGATCCACTGGGCGAGGGCTTGCTGGATCGTTTCGGCTTCCAGTTCCTGGGACGTTTCACCGGGTGTGAAGGTGACCTTGCCTTCGCCCGGCCAATGATGGGCCTTGATTGGTGTCCAGCCCTTGGTTTCGAGGAAGTGCCCGATCAAATGGCCGGCCGAATGCAGGCGGGTATTAAGTTGACGGCGTTGTTCGTCGACCCTGATTGAGGTCATGCCCGGGCCTACCGGTCGGTCGACGTAGTGCACGATACGATCCTGCTCTTGCACGACCCGCGTGACCTGGCTTTCGCCGATCCAGCCGGTATCACACGGCTGGCCACCGCCCTGGGGATGAAACAGGGTAGCGCGCAGCACCACGGCGAACTCGTTCTCGGAGGGCGTGCAATCCAGGACTTCCACATTGGCGCTGAGATCATCGCTATGGAAAAAGAGGCGATACGTCATATTCCATGCCCTTATTAAAGTTTCTATTTTTATTATATGAAGGCTGGAATTGCGTGATAATCCGTTCAAACATCAAAGGACTGTTGCGCTGTGAGCATAAATCTACCGCTGCCGTTGCTGGGTGAAATGGCGATTTTCGTCAAGGTTGTCGAGACCGGTAGCTTCTCGGAAGCTGCTCGACAGCTGGGCTCGTCGCCTTCGGCAGTGAGTCGCAGCATCTCGCGCCTGGAGAAGGCGCTGGCCACGCGGTTGTTGCAGCGGACCACACGCAAGTTGCGTTTGAACGACGGTGGCGAAGAGGTGTTCAAGCGCTGTCAGGAAATGGTCAGCGCCGCTCGGTCAGTGATGGAGATCAGTGGCCAGTTCACCCATGAAGCTGAAGGGCTGGTGCGGGTCAGCGTACCGAAGGCGGTGGGGCGATTCGTGATCCATCCGCATATGCAGGAATTTCTGCGTCGTTATCCCAAAGTCGATGTAGAGCTGCTGCTTGAGGATCGTCAGGTCGATTTGATCGACGATCATGTCGACCTGGCGATCCGCATTACGGATCGCCCACCGGTCGGCCTGGTCGGCCGGCAATTATTGACCATCGATCATTTACTCTGCGCGACCCCGCAATACCTGGCTGAACACGGAACCCCGACTCATCCCCATGACTTGCTCAATCACAGCTGTATCTATCTGGGCGAAACGCCTGGCGATGCACGCTGGAAGTTCAAGAAAGGTACCAAAGCAGTGACCGTCGGTGTCCGTGGCCGGTACGCCGCTAATCACACTGGCGTGCGGCTGGAGGCAGTTCTGCAGCATATCGGCATTGGCAGCTTGCCGTACTTCACGGCGCGTCATGCGCTTGAACAAGGGTTGATTGTGCAAGTCCTGCCGGACTGGACCTTTCTGGCGTCCTATCATGGCGGTGCCTGGCTGCTGCATTCGCCGACGCGCTATTTGCCGCCCAAACTTCGAGTGTTTATCGATTACCTGGTGGAGTGTCTGGAGAAAGAGCCGACGCTGGGCAAACCGGGAAAATTGAGTGGTCCGGGCAAGGTCGCGGCGGCGTATGAGTTGCCGGAGAGCTATGGATTACTCTGAAGGCCCTTTCGCGAGCAAGCCACCGAGTCATTCGGCAATGCCACAAAAAAAGGCCCGCATGTTTAACCATGCGGGCCTTTTGTATTTCTGATCCGGGATCAGTGCTTGCTGTCCTGGTTCGACAGGGCCAGCAGTTGTTTTTCCTGATTCCAGTCGAACGGTTCGTCGTTCTGTTCGGCTTCGTAACGACGTTCTTCCAGTGCCTGATACAGGGCGATTTCATCGTCGGGCATGTAATGCAGGCAGTCGCCGGCGAAATACCACAACAGGTCGCGGGGGACCAGGTGGGCAATTTGCGGATAACGGGTGATGACCTGACAAATAATGTCCTGGCCCAGGTATTGGCTTTCGATCGGATCGATTGGCAGCGACGCACGCAGTTCGTCGAAGCGTTCCAGGAACAAGGCATGACTTTCGTCTGGAACCTGCTCGGCTTCACCGACAGCGACCAGGATACTGCGCAGGAGGTCGAGCTGGACGAGAATTTGGTCGAGCATAACGGGAGTCCTCTAGATCAAAAGCAAAACGGGCGCCGGAGTATATAGCTCCAGCGCCCGCTTTTCATCATTGACCCGCCGGATGAGCCACCGCGTTAGCGGGTCTTGCCCTGCGCCAGTTCAAGTTGCTCCTTGGAAAAGTCATCGACGTCGATCACTTTGCGCCGCGCCGCTTCGGCCTCATGCAGGGTATGTGCTTCTGCGGCTTGCAGCACGCCGGCCTCCAGGGCGGCGTCGATGACGTGCTCCCCGGCACCCGGTTTGAACTGCCCGCTCTTGAGCGCAAAGTGCATTTTTTTCTGCAGCGGTTGGGCGGCGCTCAGCAAGTTGCAGGCATGTTGCAGGGCACCAACCGGGTCATCGACTGATTGTGGCCGGTAACATCCCCCCAGCAACTCTTCGAGCGTCGGATCGCCTTTGGCACGGCCAATGACCGCTGCCACTTCGGCGCCGAGTTTGTCCGACGGCCCTTTGTGACGGCGACCGAACGGGAACACGATGACTCGCATCAGGCAACCCAGGACCTTGCTCGGGAAGTTGCTCAGCAGTTCATCCAGCGCCCGTTCCGACTGGCCGAGACTCTCTTCCATGGCCCAGGTAAACAGCGGCGCCATGTGTTCGGGGGAATCGAGGTCGTGGTAACGCTTGAGGGCGGCGGAGGCCAGGTACAAGTTGCTCAGCACATCGCCGAGTCGGGCCGACAGACGCTCGCGACGTTTCAGTTCACCGCCCAGCAGCATCATGCTCAGGTCAGCGAGCAGGGCAAATGCCGCGGCCTGACGGTTGAGGGCGCGGAAGTAGCCCTGGCTGAGTTTGTCTCCAGGTACCTGTTCGAAATGCCCGAAGCCGAGGTTCAGTACCAACGTGCTGGCGGCGTTGCTCACGGCGAAACCGATGTGCTTGAGCAGCAGGCCGTCGAACTCCTTCAGTGCCTGGTCCTTGTCTTCACGGCCGGCGAGGGCCATTTCCTTGAGCACGAACGGATGGCAACGGATCGCGCCTTGACCAAAGATCATCAGGTTGCGCGAAAGGATGTTCGCGCCTTCCACCGTGATGAAGATCGGCGCGCCTTGCCAGCTGCGCCCGAGGTAGTTGTTGGGGCCCATGATGATCGCCTTGCCGCCATGTACGTCCATGGCGTGGCTGATGCATTCGCGACCGCGTTCGGTGAGGTGATACTTGAGAATCGCCGAGAGCACTGAAGGTTTCTCGCCGAGATCCACCGCGTTGGCGGTGAGCATCCGCGCGGCGTCCATCATCCAGGCGTTGCCGCCGATACGTGCCAGCGCTTCTTGAATCCCTTCGAAGGCCGACAGCGGCACGTTGAATTGCTCGCGAACCTGAGCGTATTGGCCGGTCACCAGGCTGGTGAACTTGGCCGCCCCGGTGCCGACTGCCGGCAGCGAAATAGAACGCCCGACCGACAGGCAATTCATCAGCATCATCCAGCCTTTGCCGAGCATCTCCTGGCCGCCGATGAGGAAGTCCAACGGCACGAATACATCCTTGCCGGAGTTCGGGCCGTTCATGAAGGCGGCGCCGAGGGGCAGGTGGCGTCGACCGATGTCCACACCAGCGGTATCGGTCGGGATCAACGCGAGGCTGATGCCAAGGTCTTCCTCGTCACCCAGCAGATGATCCGGGTCATAGGCCTTGAACGCCAGACCGAGCAGGGTGGCGACCGGGCCCAGGGTGATGTAGCGTTTTTCCCAGTTCAGCCGCAGCCCCAGGACTTCCTGACCTTCCCATTCACCTTTGCAGATTACCCCGGTGTCGGGCATAGCGCCCGCATCGGAGCCGGCCAGCGGGCCGGTCAACGCGAAACACGGGATGTCGTCGCCACGCGCCAGGCGGGGCAGGTAATGGTTGCGTTGTTCATCGGTGCCGTAATGCAGCAACAGTTCGGCCGGGCCGAGGGAGTTGGGCACCATCACGGTCGATGCCAGGTCGCCGCTGCGGGTGGCCAGTTTCATCGCCACTTGCGAGTGGGCGTAGGCGGAAAACCCCTTGCCGCCGAACTCCTTGGGGATGATCAGGGCAAAAAAGCCATTCTGCTTGATGTGCGCCCAAGCCTCGGCCGGCAGGTCCATCGCCTGGCCGATCTGCCAGTCGCTGACCATGGCGCAGAGCTCTTCGGTCGGGCCATCGATGAACGCCTGTTCTTCTTCGCTCAACTGCGCTTTGGGATAGGACAGCAGTTTGTTCCAGTCCGGACGCCCGCTGAACAGCTCGCCATCCCACCAGACGGTGCCGGCATCGATGGCGTCGCGTTCGGTTTGCGACATTGGCGGCAGGGTTTTCTGGAACCAGTTGAACAATGGAGCACTGAAATATTTGCGTCGCAGGTCGGGCAGCAGCAGGGGCGCCGCGACGACAGCCAGCACGATCCAGAAAATCAGCAGCAGCCAGCCTCGAGCGTGGCTGAAGATTCCCATCGCCAGCAGATAGACCGCCACGATACCCAGGGCGGGCAGGGGCGCGATGCGGCGGTGAGCCAGCCAGGCAATCCCGACCACCAGAACCAGTATCCACAACAACAGCATATTCAATCCTCCGTGAAGCCAGGGTCAAAACCACCTTCAGAGCTTAGACGGCATCTGCAAAACAGGGTGGTCAGAGCGATGTGTTTGAAATCGTGGGAAACAGCGGTGAATTTCGTGAGTGATAGCGCTGGCGGACGCTGTAAAAAAGCTCCGCTGAGCGTGCGACAAGCTCTCGTATTTGGCCGAAACGTCGTTATCTCTGTGCTGGGTCTGCCGATAGACTCAGGGCTTCTCCAGGAGATTGTTCTCATGCACGAGTACCTGAGCCCCGGCCGCTTCATCGATAGTGACCACCCAGCGGTGGTGGAGTTCGCTGAACGGCACCGCGGCAACAGCCGTGACCCGGTCGAGCAGGCGGTGAGCCTGTATTACGCCGTGCGTGAAGCGGTGCGCTACAACCCCTACACCTTCAGCCGTGATCCCGCGACCTTGCGCGGCAGTTATGCACTGGCCACCGGTGAAAGCTACTGCGTGCCCAAAGCCACTTTGCTGGCCGGTTGCGCGCGGCACTGCGGGATCGCCGCGCGGATTGGTCTCGCAGATGTGCGCAATCACCTGTCGACCCCGCGCTTGATCGAGTTGCTCAAGAGTGACGTGTTCGCCATGCACGGTTACACCGAGTTGTATTTGCAGGGGCGCTGGGTCAAGGCCACACCGGCGTTCAACCAAAAGCTCTGTGAGCTGTTCGATGTGCCGGCGCTGGAGTTCGACGGGATCAATGACAGCATCTTCCACCCGTTCAATCGCCAGGGGCTGCAGTCGATGGAGTACCTGGTCGACCATGGCCAGTTCGCCGACGTGCCCGAAGCATTCTTCTTCGAGTACCTGGAAAAACTCTACCCGCATTTGTTCGGTGAGCAGTCGCCAGCCCTGTTGGGCGACATGCAGAGCGATTTGAGTCGCGGCTGATCCGGGGCGTAGACTGCCCCGGCATTCATCCATCGAGGAGCGGTCATGCTGAAGATCTGGGGTCGGAAAAATTCGTCGAATGTCAGAAAGGCACTGTGGTGCGCCGAAGAACTTGGGCTGACCTACGAAACGCAGGATGCGGGCGGGGCTTTTGGTGTGGTCGACACACCGGAATATCGCGCGATGAACCCCAATGGCCGCATTCCGGTGATTGAAGACGACGGTTTTGTGCTGTGGGAATCCAACGCCATCGTGCGTTACCTGGCTGCCCGTCACGCAGCGGGTTCGAACTGGTTCCCGGCCGATGTGCAGGCCCGGGCGAGCGCGGAAAAGTGGATGGACTGGACCACTTCGTCGTTTGCCGAACCTTTCCGCCAGGTGTTCTGGGGCGTATTGCGCACCCCGGCCGATCAGCAGGATTGGGTGGCGATCAACGCGGCGCAGAAAACCTGTGAGCAATTGCTGTCGATGGTCGACCAGGCATTGGCGCAGAAGCCGTATTTGTCCGGCGACGAGATCGGCGCGGGCGATATTCCGTTGGGCAGCTTTATCTATGCCTGGTTCGAGATGCCCATCGAGCGAGCGCCAATGCCTCATCTGCAAGCCTGGTATGCGCGACTGAAGCAACGTCCGGCTTATCAAAAAGCTGTCATGACCGCGTTGACTTAATACTGACTATCAACACACTTGACTGTACTTGTGCGGCGTCGCCAAGCACCATTGCGTTCATGCGCCGCGGTTGCATGGGTCGCCGCCCGCTCTTATTTATTCCTGACTTTCCTTCTTGGTGCGTAAATCCGATATGAGTTCTGCTCTGTCCATCCGGCAGCTAACCAAAACCTACGGCAACGGTTTCCAGGCCTTGAGTGGTATCGATCTGGATGTCGCCGAAGGTGACTTTTTCGCCTTGCTCGGCCCCAACGGCGCCGGCAAATCCACGACCATCGGCATTCTCTCGACCCTGGTGAACAAGACCAGCGGAACGGTGAATATCTTTGGCCACGACCTGGACCGCGACCCGGCGGGGCTCAAGCGCTGCATCGGCGTGGTGCCGCAGGAATTCAACTTTAACCAGTTTGAAAAGACCTTCGACATAGTCGTGACCCAGGCCGGTTACTACGGTATCCCGCCCAAAATCGCCAAGGAACGCGCTGAGCAATACCTGACTCAGCTCGGCCTGTGGGACAAGCGCGATGTGCCGTCACGCTCACTGTCGGGCGGCATGAAGCGTCGACTGATGATTGCGCGTGCGCTGGTGCATGAACCGCGCCTGCTGATCCTCGACGAACCGACTGCCGGCGTGGACATCGAACTGCGTCGCTCGATGTGGACTTTCCTCACCGAGCTGAACCAGAAAGGCATCACCATCATCCTCACCACGCATTACCTGGAAGAGGCTGAGCAGCTGTGCCGCAACATCGGCATCATCGACCACGGCACCATCGTCGAAAACACCAGCATGCGTAACCTGCTCAGCCAGCTGCATGTCGAGACGTTCCTGCTGGACCTGAAGAACGACATGACGGTGGCGCCGCAGTTGATCGGCTATCCGACTCGCCTGGTCGACAGCCACACCCTGGAAGTCCAGGTCGACAAGGCCGTCGGTATTACCGCGTTGTTCGGTCAGTTGGCCATGCAGAACATCGAAGTGCTGAGCCTGCGCAACAAAACCAATCGCCTTGAGGAGTTGTTCGTGTCTCTGGTGGAGAAAAATCTGGCGAAGGTGGCCGTATGAGTTCCGAACTGAAACCCAACCTCGTTGCGCTCAATACCATTGTTTATCGAGAGGTCCGGCGTTTTACCCGGATCTGGCCGCAGACCCTGCTGCCGCCAGCCATCACCATGGTTCTGTACTTTGTGATCTTCGGTAATCTGATTGGCCGGCAAATCGGTGATATGGGTGGCTTCACCTATATGGAATACATCGTGCCGGGCTTGATCATGATGTCGGTGATCACCAACGCCTACGGCAACGTGGTCTCAAGCTTTTTCGGCAGCAAATTCCAACGCTCCATCGAAGAACTGATGGTTTCACCGGTTTCGCCGCACACCATTCTGATCGGCTACACCGTGGGCGGAGTGCTGCGTGGCCTGGCGGTGGGGGTGATCGTGACGCTGCTTTCGCTGTTCTTCACTCACCTGCAAGTGCACCATTTGGGGATTACCCTGCTGGTGGTGCTGCTGACGGCAACGATCTTTTCGCTACTGGGTTTCATCAACGCGGTGTTTGCACGCAACTTCGATGACATTTCGATTATCCCGACGTTCGTGCTGACGCCGTTGACCTACCTGGGCGGGGTGTTTTATTCGATCAGCCTGCTGCCACCGTTCTGGCAGACCGTGTCGCTGGCCAACCCGGTGCTGCACATGGTCAACGCTTTCCGTTACGGCATCCTCGGTGTTTCGGACATCAAGATCAGCATCGCCATTACCTTCATGCTGGTAGCAACCGTAGTGCTGTACATCGGTTGCGCGCGGTTGCTGGTCAGCGGACGCGGGATGCGCACCTAACCTGCGGCAAACTCGATCCTTGTGGGAGCGAGCTTGCTCGCGAAGGCGTGATTGTCAGCACTGCAAAAGATGGGTACTACACAAAAAACGGCCTCCCAAGTGGATAATGCTGTTCACTTAAGCCGATGTTTCAGGCACATCCGCAGTTGTGGCGAGGGAGCTTGCTCCCGCTGGGGCGCGAAGCGGCCCTGAATTGGGCCTGCTGCGCAGTCCAGCGGGAGCAAGCTCCCTCGCCACAGATACTTCTCAGGCCTCCAGACTTCCTTAAGTGAACAGCGTTGCTCCCGGGTGGAGGCCTTTTTTTATTGATCGTTCCCACGCGGGAACGATCAGCGTGTTGGCGTGCTACTGCGGTGAGTCCGGTGGATCGAGGTGATCCAGCGCCCGATTCACCGCCAACTCGGCCAGAGAAATCATCTGCTGAATCGCCAGCGCGGTATTGCGTTTGGGGCCTTCAAGTTCAAACGCCAGATCGCTGGCCATGACATTGACCGAGGCGAGGGTCTCGCAGGCGTGGGCCAGCAGGGTTTCACTGTCGATGTCGGGGGCGATGACGAAAATGCAGCCAGGGCGTCGGTCGGCTAACAATTGCTTGGTCTCGGGCAGCACGAGGTAATGGTCGAGCGCACGGTGCGCGGCGGCGTGGAGCTCTTTTGAATCGAGAGAGGCGTAGGGGGAAACGGGGTCGGTTTCGGGCGGATTTGGAGTTGGTTTGAACATGGTAAATATCCTTGGAAGTGAAGCCGCTACCTGTCGCTGCTAAACGATGGGTGGCAGCTGTACGCGGGTTAGCAGACCGGACCAAGGAGTATCCCGGCGCACCGAAGTGCCCCACGCACAGCCGCCATAATGCAGAACAACTAGCGCTAGAAAAGTGCTGGCTGATCGAGAGGCGGTACTGGCGTGCCTTGGTCCGAGCTGCTAAACCCGACCGCTGAATTGTCAGCGGCACGGAAACAATAGAGGCCACGACCAAGGCGCACAAGCCGGCGGATTCTGGCGTAGGTGTAGGTCGCTACGCAAGGTGCTGTAGCCTCCGACGGAGGCTGAGTCGGCAAATATAAACGCGCGTAACGGAATCAATAACGGCACCTCAAAGGTGCCGTTATTGCGTTCTACATCCGACTCTGCCTGCGCCGCGTCCATTGCCGACCGACCCACCAGCGCCAGTAGATCATGGTCAGGCAGTAGGCCAACGCGCCGAGCACCAGGCCAGTCACCACCGAGCCCAGTAGAAACGGTTGCCAAAGAGTCGACAGCTCACCGCTGATCCATTCCCAGGTCAGCTCATCCGGCAGGCTGCGGGCGGGGACATCCATCAGCCAGGCGCCGGTCTGATAGGTGCAGTAAAACACCACGGGCATGGTGATCGGGTTGGTCAGCCAGACCAGACTCACGGCGATCGGAATATTGCCGCGCAGCCAAATGGCGAGCATTGCCGCCACCAGCATTTGCAACGGAATCGGTAGAAATGCGGCGAACACGCCAATGGCCATGGCGCGCGCAACCGAATGCCGATTGAGGTGCCAGAGGTTCGGGTCGTGCAGCAGCGTGCCGAGAAAGCGTAAGGATTTGTGTTCCCGGATGCTGGTCGGGTCTGGCATGTAACGTTTGAATAAGCGCCGGGGCATAAGGCTTCTCGGTCGGTCAAGCGGCAAGTATGCCCGGATTCTACGGAGCTCCCGTTCAGACTTTGTGACAATTAATAAATGCGGACTGTGGTAACTCGGCTAATCCAAGAGAGGGGACTCTCAAGGACAGGCTAATGCGCACAGGGATGTTGGCGCTCGCGTTGGGTCTGTTGGCCTTGCGTTTTTTACCGGTGTTGCCACCGGTCTGGTTACTGCTGTTGCTGCCCGTACTGGCATTGATGCTGTTGCCATTTCGCACGTACCCACTGGCGTTTTTTCTGTTCGGTTTCAGCTGGGCGTGTGCCAGTGCGCACTGGGCCTTGGCGGATCGTTTGGCGCCGGACCTCGACGGGCAAACCCGCTGGGTCGAAGGACGAGTCGTCGGCTTGCCGCAGCACGCGCAAGGCGTGGTGCGTTTCGAGTTGGCCGATAGCGAATCGCGGCGCACACGCTTGCCGGGTTTAATGCGATTGGCCTGGTACGACGGTCCGACGGTCAACAGCGGCGAGCGCTGGCGACTGGCGGTGAAATTGAAGCGCCCCACAGGCCTGCTCAATCCGCAGGGCTTTGATTACGACGCTTGGCTGTTGGCACAACGCATCGGCGCGACGGGAAGCGTCAAGGACGGGCAGTTGCTCCGGCCTGCACAAGGGGCCTGGCGTGATGCTGTTCGCCAGCGTTTGCTGGCGGTCGATGCACAAGGGCGAGAGGGGGCGTTGGCGGCGCTGGTGCTGGGCGACGGCTCTGGATTGAGCAGCGAAGACTGGCGCGTGTTGCAAGACACCGGCACCGTGCATTTGCTGGTGATCTCCGGGCAGCACATCGGTTTGCTGGCCGGAATGGTTTATCTGCTGATTGCCGGATTGGCGCGTTATGGATTGTGGCCGCAGAGATTGCCTTGGTTGCCGTGGGCCTGCGGCATGGCATTCGCGGCGGCGCTCGGCTATGGGTTGCTCGCCGGTTTCGAGGTGCCGGTGCGCCGAGCCTGCGTGATGATCGGTCTGGTGCTGTTATGGCGCCTGCGGTTTCGTCATCTGGGTGCCTGGTGGCCTTTGCTGCTGGCGTTGAATACGGTGTTGTTGCTTGAGCCGTTGGCCAGTTTGCAGGCGGGGTTCTGGTTGTCATTTGCAGCGGTGGCGGTGCTGATTTTTACCTTCGGCGGCCGCCTGGGCGCCTGGCGCTGGTGGCAAACCTGGACGCGGGCGCAATGGCTGATCGCGATTGGCTTGTGTCCGTTGCTGCTGATACTCGGTTTGCCCATCAGTCTCAGTGGCCCGTTGACCAATCTGCTGGCCGTGCCGTGGATCAGCCTGGTGGTGTTGCCTCCGGCTTTGCTGGGGACATTGTTGTTGCCGCTGCCTTATGTCGGCGAAGGGCTGTTGTGGCTGGCCGGCGGATTGCTCGACGTGCTGTTCAACGGTCTCGCATTGGTGGCCGGGCGGATTCCGGCATGGGTTGCACCGATGATTCCGCTCTGGGTCTGGGGGATAAGTGCGTTTGGCGCTTTTCTACTATTGCTGCCCAAAGGCCTGCCCATGCGTTTGTTGGGCTGGCCGATGTTGCTGTTGATGGTATTCCCGCCACTCAGATCCGTACCTGACGGCATGGCTGAAATCTGGCAACTGGACGTCGGCCAGGGGCTGGCCATCGTGGTCCGCACGCGTCATCACGCGTTGCTCTATGACGCCGGTCCGCGTTTCGGTGATTTTGATCTGGGCGAGCGGGTGGTGTTGCCGTCGTTGCGCAAGCTCGGTGTGCGCAAGCTGGAGGTGATGTTGATCAGTCATGCCGATGCCGATCACGCCGGTGGCGCGCGCTCGGTCGCACGCGGATTGCCGGTGGCGCAGGTGCTCAGCGGTGATCCCGAAGCCCTGCCGGCCGAGTTGTACGCGCAGGCCTGCGAGAGCGGTCAGCGCTGGGAGTGGGACGGTGTGGGTTTTACGCTCTGGCAATGGTCCGGGGCGAGTGAGAGCAACCAGAAGTCCTGCGTCCTGCAGATCGAAGCCAACGGCGAGCGTCTGTTGTTGACTGGCGACATCGACGCCTGGGCCGAGCAGGCGTTGCTGGAAAGTCCGCTGGCGGTCGCGACCGACTGGCTACAAGCGCCGCATCACGGCAGTCGCAGCTCATCGTCGATGGCCTTTCTCACCGCGTTGGCACCCAAGGCTGTGTTGATTTCTCGTGGGCACGACAATTCGTTCGGTCATCCGCATCCGCAAGTGCTGGCGCGTTATCGCAAGCTGGGTATGCAGGTTTATGACAGCGCCGAGCAGGGCGCCTTGCGTTTGCGTCTGGGGGCGTTCGAGGCGCCCGAGTCACTGCGCCAGCAACCACGTTTCTGGCGTGCACCGCCGTTGGTCAGCCAATAACCACCGGTCATCAGCGCGGCGCGCCATGCGACACACGGTCTGTGGCGTGTCGGGTCTCTCTGTCGAGTCTGTATGTTAAAGTGGCGGACTTTTTCGAGGGGACTGTCACTGTGTGGGAATTGGTCAAATCCGGCGGCTGGATGATGCTGCCGATCATTCTGAGTTCCATCGCGGCAATGGCGATCGTTGCCGAGCGTCTCTGGACCTTGCGCGCCAGCCGTGTGACCCCGGAGCATTTGCTCGGGCAGGTCTGGGTCTGGATCAAGGACAAGCAACTCAACAAGGAAAAACTCAAGGAGCTGCGCGCCAACTCACCGTTGGGCGAGATCCTCGCCGCGGGCCTGGCCAACTCCAAGCATGGTCGCGAGATCATGAAAGAGTGCATCGAAGAGGCCGCCGCCCGGGTGATCCACGAGCTGGAACGCTACATCAACGCGCTGGGCACCATCGCCGCCATGGCGCCGTTGCTCGGCCTGCTCGGCACGGTGTTGGGCATGATCGATATCTTCAGTTCGTTCATGAGCACCGGCATGACCACCAACGCAGCGGTGCTGGCCGGCGGTATTTCCAAAGCCTTGATCACCACGGCTTCGGGCCTGATCGTCGGTATCCCGTCGGTGTTCTTCCACCGGTTCCTGCAACGGCGCATTGATGAACTCGTCGTGGGCATGGAGCAGGAAGCCATCAAGCTGGTTGAAGTGGTGCAGGGCGACCGTGACGTCGATCTGGCTGAGGGCAAAGCGTGAAATTCCGCCGTAAGCAACGGGAGAACGTGGACATCAACCTCGTGTCGCTGATCGACGTGGTGTTTGTCCTGCTGCTGTTCTTCGTCGTGACCACCACCTTTACCCGGGAAACCCAGCTGCGCGTCGACCTGCCGGAAGCCGTCAGCGGGTCGCCTGCCGAAGACCAGCAGGCCAAGCAACTGGACATCGCCATCAGCGCCGACGGCGTGTTTTCGGTCAACAACCAGTTGTTGCCGAAGAACGATCTGGCCAGCCTGATCGACGCCTTGAAGACGGCGTCGAATGGCGACACCAACTCGCCGCTGTCGATCAGCGCCGATGGCAAAACCCAGCATCAGGCCGTCGTCACGGCGATGGATGCCGCGGGCAAGCTGGGTTTCACCCACTTGCGCATGACCACCGTTGAGGCGGCGCCGGCACCCTGATGGCCATGTCCGATCGTTTGCTCGCCGCCTGGTACGCCGGTCATCCGGCGCTGAAACTGTTGCAGCCACTGGAGTGGCTGTACCGGCGCGTGGTCACGGCCAAGCGCGAACGGTTTCTGGCCGGCCAGGGCGAGATCTACCAGCCACCGGTGCCGCTGATCGTGGTCGGCAACATTACCGTCGGCGGTACCGGCAAGACGCCGTTGATCCTGTGGATGATCGAACACTGCCAGCGCAGTGGCCTGCGGGTGGGCGTGGTCAGTCGCGGTTATGGCGCCAAACCAGCGCAATTGCCCTGGCGGGTCGACGCCGGGCAGAGCGCGGCTATCGCGGGCGACGAACCGCTGTTGATCGTCCAGCGCACCGGCGTGCCATTGATGATTGATCCCGATCGCAGTCGCGCCGTGCAGGCGCTGCTGGCCGCTGAGCCGCTGGATCTGATTCTGTCTGACGATGGCATGCAGCATTACCGTATGGCACGCGATCTTGAGCTGGTGTTGATCGATGCCGCACGCGGACTGGGCAATAAGCGCTGCCTGCCGGCCGGTCCTCTGCGTGAGCCGGTCGAACGCCTGCAAAGCGTCGATGCGCTGCTCTACAACGGTGCCACGGCAGATCGCGACGACGGCTTTGCCTTCCAGCTGCGACCGACCGCGCTGGTCAACCTGCTGACGGGCGAACGGCGCTCGCTTGAGCATTTCCCCGCTGGCCAGGCCTTGCACGCGGTGGCCGGAATCGGTAATCCGCAACGTTTCTTCAACACCCTTGAAACGCTACACTGGCAGCCTGTTCCACATGCTTTTGCCGACCACGCCGAATACAGCGCGGCGGCCTTGAATTTCACACCGTCGCTACCGTTGGTGATGACCGAGAAGGATGCGGTGAAATGCCGAACCTTCGCGGCCGCTGACTGGTGGTATCTGACGGTCGATGCTGCGCCATCGCCGGCCTTCGTGGCCTGGTTCGACACGCAGTTGATGCGGCTGTTGCCCGCGCGGCTTTTACCTTAAAACGCTTTTATCCAGGGAATGCTCATGGACACCAAATTGCTCGACATCCTCGCTTGCCCGATCTGCAAAGGTCCGCTCAAGCTCAGCGCCGATAAAACCGAGCTGATCAGTAAAGGCGCCGGTCTGGCCTATCCGATTCGTGATGGCATTCCGGTGATGCTCGAAAGCGAAGCGCGCACCCTGACGGCAGAAGAGCGTCTGGATAAATGAGCACTGCCTTCACCGTTGTGATTCCGTCGCGTTTTGCTTCCACCCGTCTGCCGGGCAAGCCTCTGCAAATGATTGCCGGCAAGCCGATGATCCAGCACGTTTGGGAACAGGCGAGCAAAAGCAGTGCGCAGCGGGTGGTGGTCGCCACGGACGATGTGCGCATAGTCGAGGCCTGCAAGGCCTTTGGCGCTGAAGTGGTGATGACTCGCGAGGACCACAACTCCGGCACCGATCGTCTGGCTGAAGTCGCTGCCCAACTGGGCCTGGCGTCGGACGCTATCGTGGTCAACGTGCAGGGCGACGAGCCGTTGATTCCGCCGAGTGTGATCGATCAGGTTGCGGCCAATCTGGCGGCCCATGCCGAAGCGCGCATGGCGACCCTCGCCGAGCCGATCGAAGACGTTGAAACCCTGTTCAACCCCAACGTGGTCAAGGTCGTCAGCGATCTGAATGGCCTGGCGCTGACGTTCAGCCGCGCCACCTTGCCGTGGGCGCGTGACGACTTCGCCAAGAGCCGCGAGCAATTGCCGGCTGGCGTTCCTTACCGTCGGCACATTGGCATCTATGCCTATCGCGCTGGTTTCCTGCATGACTTCGTCAGTTGGGGCCCGTGCTGGCTGGAAAACACCGAGTCTCTGGAGCAGCTGCGTGCGCTCTGGCACGGTGTGCGGATTCACGTTGCCGATGCACTGATTGCGCCGCCACCGGGTGTCGACACGGCTGAAGACCTCGAGCGCGTTCGTCGCCTGCTGGAGGCCTGATGCGGGTTCTGTTCGTCTGCTTGGGCAACATCTGCCGTTCACCCACGGCCGAAGGTGTGCTGCGACACAAACTGCGTGAAGCGGGTCTGGCCGATCAGGTCGAAGTGGCTTCTGCGGGCACCGGCGACTGGCATATCGGCAAGGCGCCGGACAAACGCAGCCAGGCCGCCGCGTTGCGCCGTGGTTATGACCTGTCCGCGCAACGTGCCCAACAGGTCACGCGCGCCGACTTTTCCAGCTATGACCTGATCCTCGCCATGGACCACAGCAACCTGCGCAACCTCAAGGCGTTGCAACCGGCCAAGGGCAGGGCGGAGCTGGATTTGTTCCTGCGTCGCTATGAGTCGAGCGTGGATGAAGTGCCGGATCCTTATTACGACGGCGATCAAGGCTTCGAGCAGGTGCTGGACCTGATCGAGCGCGCCAGCGATTTGCTGGTGATTGAATTGAAGGGACGCTTATGACTTTGCACCTGCAATCGCAGGTTTCGCTGAAGCCGTACAACAGCTTTGGCGTGGACGTGCGCGCGCAATGGTTCGCCGAAGCCCACAGTGATGCCGATGTGCGCGAGGCGCTGGCGTATTCGGCGGCGCACGCTGTGCCGCTGCTGGTGATTGGCGGTGGCAGCAATCTGTTGTTGACCGCAGACATTGCCGCGCTGGTGCTGCGCATGGCCACCCGTGGTATTCGGGTGTTGAGCGACGACGGCAGTCAGGTGGTGATCGAAGCCGAGGCCGGTGAAAGCTGGCACCCGTTTGTGCAATGGACACTGGCGCAGGGCCTGTCAGGCCTTGAGAATCTCAGCCTGATCCCTGGCACCGTCGGTGCTGCGCCGATGCAGAACATCGGGGCCTACGGGGTCGAGATCAAGGATGTGTTCGCCGGTCTGACCGCGCTGGACCGCCAGACCGGCGAGCTGCGCGATTTCACGCTGGCCGAGTGCAACTTTGCCTACCGTGACAGCCTGTTCAAGCAGCAAGTCGGTCGCTGGTTGATCCTGCGAGTACGTTTTGCCCTGAACCGCGTCGAGCATTTGCATCTGGAATACGGCCCGGTTCGTCAGCGCCTGACCGAGCAAGGCATCGATCATCCCACCGCGACCGATGTCAGCCAGGCGATTTGCAGCATTCGCAATGAGAAGCTCCCTGACCCGGCGGTGCTCGGTAATGCCGGCAGCTTTTTCAAGAACCCGCTGGTGTCGGCAGCGTTGGCGGCACAAATTCGCCTTGAGCATCCGGGCCTGGTTGGTTATCCACAAGCGGATGGCCGGGTGAAACTGGCGGCAGGCTGGTTGATCGAGCAGGCGGGCTGGAAAGGCTTCCGTGACGGCGACGCCGGCGTGCATCGCTTGCAGTCGCTGGTGCTGGTCAACTACGGCACGGCCACCGGGCTTGAGTTGCTTAACCTGGCACAGCGGATCCAGAGAGACATCGCCGAGCGCTTCCATGTCGAGCTGGAGATGGAGCCGAATCAGTATTGAGCTACGCTTGATCGCTGAATCCAGAGCCCTGCACACCTTCCTTGGTTGCAGGGCTTTTTTGTTAATGCTGAGTTAACTTAGCCTGCTAACGATGCAATCATTTGCTCCATAACTCTACCTATATGCGGGCGTGCCCATGATTACCCTGAAGCTCAATGGTCAAGATCATCAACTCGACGTCACCGAGGACATGCCGCTGCTCTGGGCAATCCGCGATGTGGCCGGTTACAGCGGCACCAAATTCGGTTGCGGCATGGGCCTGTGTGGCGCTTGCACGATTCATATCGACGGCGCACCCGCGCGCAGTTGCATCACGCCTATCGGTTCGGTGATCGGGCAGGACGTCAGCACCATCGACAACTTGCACAGCGATCCGGTTGGCCAGGTCGTCCAGCAAGCCTGGCTCGACACGGCAGTCGCCCAGTGCGGCTTTTGCCAGGGCGGGCAGATCATGTCGGCCACTGCATTGCTCAAGACCAACCCCAATCCCAGCGATGAACAGATCGAACAGGCGATGGTCGGCAATATCTGCCGCTGCGGCACGTACAACCGCATCAAGACCGCGATCCGCCAGGCCTCCACTCATCTGCAGGAGCGCAAGGCATGAGCCAGCTGCCGAATGATTTCGCCCTGAGTAATCTCAGTCGTCGTGGTTTTCTCAAAGGCGTGAGTGCGACGGGTGCGCTGGTGCTCGCCGCCAGTTGGGGCTGGCAGGACGCGTTCGCCGAAGAGAAGAAGTTCGGTGCCGCCGGTATGCCCAACGGCTGGATCGATGATCCCAAGGTCTACGTGAGCATTGCCGCCGACGGCAGCGTGACGGTGGTCTGCAACCGTTCGGAAATGGGCCAGGGTGTGCGCACCAGCTTGAGCATGGTGGTCGCCGATGAACTGGACGCCGATTGGGCAATGGTCAAAGTCCGGCAGGCGCCGGGAGATGAGGTGCGCTTCGGCAACCAGGATACCGACGGTTCGCGCAGCATGCGCCATTGGTACGAGCCGATGCGCCGTTGCGGTGCTGCTGCGCGAACCATGCTGGAACAAGCGGCGGCCGATCAGTGGAAAGTCCCGGTTGGCGAATGCCGCGCGCAATTGCACAAAGTTATCCACCAGCCCACCGGGCGTGAACTCGGCTACGGTGCGCTCGCCGTTGCTGCGGGGGCGCTGGCCGTGCCGGCTCGTGAAAGCCTGCGGCTCAAGCAGTCGTCGGAATTCCGTTATATCGGTAAGGAAGGGACTAAGGCTATCGATGGTGCGGACATCGTCAATGGTCGTGCGGTCTACGGTGCCGACGTGCACTTTGACGGCATGCTCTTCGCCACCGTGGCGCGGCCGGCGGTTTATGGCGGCAAGGTCAAGTCCTTCGATGCCAGCGCGGCGCTGAAGGTCCCGGGCGTGGTCAAGGTCATCCAGATTGAAAGTCGCCCATTGCCCTCGGAATTCCAGCCGTTGGGCGGGGTGGCGGTGATTGCCAGCAATACCTGGGCGGCGATCAAGGGTCGTGAGGCGTTGAAGATCGAGTGGGATGACGGTGCCAATGCCGGTTACGACTCGATTGTCTATCGCAAGGAGCTGGAAGCCGCAGCTCTGAAACCGGGCAAAGTGGTGCGCAGCACCGGCAATATCGAAGAGGCCATGAACAGCGCCGACAGCAGTCTGGAGGCGGCCTACTACTTGCCGCATCTGGCACAGTCGCCAATGGAGCCGATGGTTGCCGTTGCGCGCTTCAAGGATGGCCATTGCGAAGCCTGGGCGCCGAGTCAGGCCCCGCAAGTGACCCGCGAGCGCATCGCCGAACGCTTGGGTATCCCATTCGACAAGGTCACGGTCAACGTCACCTTGTTGGGCGGTGGTTTCGGTCGCAAGTCCAAGCCGGATTTCATTCTGGAAGCAGCGATTCTGGCCAAGGAGTTTCCCGGCAAGGCTGTGCGCGTGCAATGGACCCGTGAAGACGACATCCACTGTTCGTACTTCCATACCGTCTCGGCGGAGTACCTCAAGGCCAGCCTGAACAAGGACGGTATGCCGTCCGGCTGGTTGCACCGCACCGTGGCGCCAAGCATCACTGCGTTGTTCGCGCCAGGCATGAATCACGAAGCGGCCTTCGAGTTGGGCATGGGCTTTACCAACATGGCCTATGCGATTCCCAATGTGCGTTTGGAAAACCCTGATGCGGCGGCGCATACCCGGGTCGGTTGGTATCGCTCGGTGTCGAACATTCCTCACGGTTTCGCGATTCAGAGCTTTGTCGACGAGTTGGCACACAAGGCCGGACAAGACCCGCTGAAGTACCAGATCAAACTCTTGGGGCCGGACCGTCAGATCGATCCGCGAACCCTGAGCGAAGAGTGGAACTATGGCGAATCCCCTGAGCGTTATCCCATCGATACGGCGCGCCTGCGTGGCGTTCTGGAAACGGCGGCCAAGGGTGCCGGCTGGGGGCGTAAATTGCCCAAGGGCCGTGGTTTGGGCCTGGCGGTGCATTACAGCTTCGTCACCTATGTGGCGGCGGTCATCGAGGTTGAAGTCAAGGACGACGGTACGCTGATCGTGCATAAGGCCGACATCGCGGTCGATTGCGGTCCGCAGATCAACCCGGAGCGGATTCGCTCGCAGTTCGAAGGCGCCTGCGTGATGGGCCTGGGTAACGCGGTGCTGGGTGAAATCAGCTTCAAGGACGGCAAGGTCCAGCAGGACAACTTCCATATGTACGAAGTGGCGCGCATGTCCCTGGCGCCGAAAGAGGTGGCGGTGCATTTGGTCACGCCAGCGGGCAATGTGCCGCTGGGCGGTGTCGGTGAACCGGGCGTGCCGCCCATCGCTCCGGCGCTGTGCAATGCGATCTTCGCTGCCACCGGCAAGCGTATTCGCAGCTTGCCAGTGCGCTACCAGTTGCAAGGCTGGCAGCAGAGCAAAGCCTGATGCGTAGCGTCGAGCAGAGTCTGAAGCTGGGCGCGATCATTCTTGCGGCGGGGCAGGGCAGTCGTTATCGACACGTGGCGGGTGCCGACCAGGACAAGTTGCTGGCGATGTGCGAAGGGCGCGACGGCATTGTGCGACCGGTGATCGAGCAGGTGCTGCGCAATCTGCCGATGGGCATGGACACCCGGTTGTTGGTGACGACGCCGGATCGTCCAGAGGTTGCACTGCTGGCCCGGGCTTATGGTTGCCAGGTGCTGTTGCTGGCATCGGCGGGCATGGGCGACAGCATTGCGGCGGCGGTCGCTGCGTGCCCGGCGCTGGATGGCTGGCTCGTGGTGTTGGGCGATATGCCGTTTATCTTGCCGTCGAGTATTGAGCGGATTGTTGAGGGGATAGCGGTCGATACGATTAGCGTGCCCGTGCAGGGTGGCGAATTTGGGCATCCGGTAGGATTTGGGCGTTCGTTGGGTGCCGCGCTGATGGCGTTGTCCGGCGACCGCGGGGCCAAGCCGCTGTTTGCCTCGGCGAAAGTGGCAGAGGTGGCGGTAGAGGATCCGGGCGTGTTGTGGGATGTGGATGTGCCTGAAGCGTTGATCTTTCAGTAGGTGTCGTCTGACAGATTGCCATCGAGGGTAAGCCTTGCTCCTACAAGTCATGTGTCCTTCGCATCATCACAGGTCGACATAAAACTGTAGGGGCAAGGCTTGCCCGCGATGAACGATAACGCGGTAGGCCTGCTTCACCGCAGGCATAAAAAAGCCCCGCCTGGGTTACCAGGCGGGGCTTTTTAGTGGCTGATGGAATCAGGCGAGGGGTTTAGGCTCGTGCTCTTTTTCCAGGGCCTCAGGTTTGTGCTCTACCACTTCTTCGACGGAACGCAGGTTTTCGTCGATGGTTGGGGTGGCAGGCTCGGCAGTGACTTCAGCGGCCGGGGCAGGGGCTGCCTCGACGACTTCAGCAACAACCGGAGCAGGCTCGACAGCAGCAACCGGTGCAGCAGCGGCAGCCAGTTCGGCTTCCTTCTGCAGGCGCTCCTCTTCACGCTTGCGGCGACGCACTTCACGTGGGTCGTTTGGCGCGCGGCCACTTGGCGTCAGGGCACTGACCGGGGCGGCTTCGACAACCGGTGCAGCCACTTCGGTGACAACCGGAGCTTCAACCACCGGAGCAGGCTCGGCAACAACAGCCGGGGCTTCAGCGACTGGCGCTGGAGCTTCGACAGCTGCAGTTTCTGCAACCCAGTTGAACGCAGTTTGCTCTTCGCGAACTTCAGGCGCCTTTTCAGCAACCGGGGCTTCAGCCACAGGCTCGGCAGCGACTACTGGCTGTTCGGCAACTACAGCTGGTTCTACAGCAGCGTGAACTTCAGGCTGTGCTTCACGAGCTGGAGCTACTTCGACGGCAGGAGCGACTGGCACTTCGACCGGGGTAGTGGCTTCCACGACTGGCGCTTCAACCTGAGCCACTTCCTGAGCAGCATCTTGAGTCACGGCGGTAGCGCGTTCAGCTTGCTGATGAGCCTGGGCTTCAGCAGGAGCGCTGATCACAGTGCTGGCAACAGCGGCGGTAACGGCCAGGCCGGCAGCCAGTTCAGCGCCTGTTGGCTCTTCGCTGGTTTCGGACTCTTCCGAGCCTTCGATCACGTTGCCGTTGGCATCGCGTTGACGCTCGCGACGGTTGCTGCGACGACGCTGGCCACGGGAGCGGCGGCGTGGACGATCGCCTTCGGCGTTGTCCTGGCCATCTTCCTGCAGTTGCTCTTCGCTGGTTGGCAGCTCTTCTTCAGCAACGGCGGCAGCGGCTTGTTCGGCACGTGGTTGACGTTCTTCACGCGGTGGGCGTGGAGCGCGCTCTTCACGTGGCTGACGAGCCGGACGCTCTTCAGCAGCAGCCGTTACAGCGGCGGCAGCGGCTGGCGCGGCATCCAGAGGTTCACGCAGTTCACGAACCGGGCGCTCTTCACGCTCGCCACGTGGTTTGCGGTCTTCACGAGGGGCGCGTGGTGCGCGCTCTTCACGCGGTGGACGCGGTGCGCGTTCTTCGCGAGCGACTGCTGGAGTCTCTTCACGGGCTTCGCGTGGTTGACGCTCTTCACGAGGCTCGCGCGGTGCGCGTTCTTCACGAGGGGCGCGCTCTTCGCGTGGCTTGCGTTCTTCATCGCGGCGACCGTTACGGTTGCGGCTCTGCTGACGACCGTTACGACGCTCTTCGTTGCGTGCCGGACGCTCGGCGGCTGGTTTTTCAACCACAACCGGAGCAGCAGGCTCTTCCTTGGTGGCGAACAGGCTCACCAGCGATTTCACCAGGCCTTTGAACAGGCTTGGCTCTGGCGCTGCGACCGGAGCGGCAACCGGGGCAGCAACGACTTCGGTCGGAACCGGAGCGTTGGCGCGGGCCGGAGCGGTTTTTACGGCGGCTTCCTGGCGAACCAGGGTGCGGGTGGCGGCGGCCGGTTGAACTTCTTCCACTTCAGCAGCGGCAGCAGCGATTTCGTAGCTGGACTGGTTGATGTGGGCTTCCGGGCTGTCATCGCGCAGACGCTGAACTTCGAAGTGCGGCGTTTCGAGGTGATCGTTCGGCAGGATGACGATGCGGGCACGGGTGCGCAGTTCGATCTTGGTGATCGAGTTGCGTTTTTCGTTCAGCAGGAACGCAGCGACCGGGATCGGCACTTGTGCGCGAACTTCGGCAGTGCGGTCTTTCAGGGCTTCTTCTTCGATCAGGCGCAGGATCGCCAGCGACAGCGATTCAACGTCACGGATGATGCCGGTGCCGTTGCAGCGAGGGCAGACGATGCCGCTGCTTTCGCCCAGCGATGGGCGCAGGCGCTGACGGGACATTTCCAGCAGGCCGAAGCGCGAGATGCGACCGACTTGCACGCGAGCGCGGTCGGCTTCCAGGCATTCGCGGACTTTCTCTTCCACAGCGCGCTGGTTCTTGGCAGGGGTCATGTCGATGAAGTCGATGACGATCAGGCCGCCGATGTCGCGCAGGCGCAACTGACGGGCGATTTCTTCGGCGGCTTCAAGGTTGGTCTGCAGGGCGGTTTCTTCGATGTCGCTGCCTTTGGTGGCGCGCGCCGAGTTGATGTCGATGGACACCAGGGCTTCGGTCGGATCGATAACGATGGAGCCGCCGGAAGGCAGTTCAACGACGCGCTGGAATGCGGTCTCGATCTGGCTTTCGATCTGGAAGCGGTTGAACAGCGGAACGCTGTCTTCGTACAGTTTGATCTTGCTGGCGTACTGCGGCATCACCTGGCGGATGAAGGTCAGGGCTTCGTCCTGGGCTTCAACGCTGTCGATCAGCACTTCGCCGATATCCTGGCGCAGATAGTCGCGGATCGCACGGATGATCACGTTGCTTTCCTGGTAGATCAGGAATGGCGCGGAACGATCCAGCGAGGCTTCTTTGATGGCGGTCCACAGTTGCAGCAGGTAATCGAGGTCCCACTGCATTTCTTCGCTGCTGCGGCCAAGGCCGGCAGTGCGCACGATCAGACCCATGTCAGCCGGGGCAACCAGGCCGTTCAGGGCTTCACGCAGTTCGTTGCGCTCTTCACCTTCGATGCGACGGGAGATACCGCCGGCACGCGGGTTGTTCGGCATCAATACCAAGTAACGACCGGCCAGGCTGATGAAGGTGGTGAGGGCGGCGCCCTTGTTGCCACGTTCTTCTTTTTCGACCTGAACGATGACTTCCTGGCCTTCGCTCAGGACGTCCTTGATGTTGACGCGGCCTTCAGGGGCTTTCTTGAAGTATTCGCGGGAGATTTCTTTGAGGGGCAGGAAGCCGTGGCGCTCAGAGCCGAAATCGACAAAGGCAGCCTCAAGGCTTGGTTCGATGCGAGTAATCCGGCCTTTATAGATGTTGGCCTTCTTCTGCTCGCGTGCACCGGACTCGATGTCCAGGTCGTAGAGGCGCTGGCCATCTACCAGTGCAACACGCAACTCTTCGGGTTGAGTTGCGTTAATCAGCATTCTTTTCATGTAGTACCGTCGGTTTCCGGGCTGCCGGAAACGGCGTTCGGCACACACGACTTCTCACGGTCGGTGTCAGGTGCGTCAGGAGTGGTTGGCCACTCCAGTGTCTAGCGAGGTTCGACCAATTGGGCCGGAGTCGCGACGTACGCGTCCTGCTTGCTGTGGCTACTTAAGCACTCAGTCAGGAGGAGGAATCAACCGGCGACTGTGGACGAGATGAAGCGTCTAAATATAAGCCTAGTGCTACACAGTCCGACGGTTGTGCATCTCCACCCTACACGTATCCCTGATAATTCGGGTGCTGCCGCGCGCAGAATCCGCAGCGGGTTGGCATTTACCGTGTTCTCCAATGGGGAGTTCACGCTCATGGCTACACAAGACTGGGTGACAGCTGTTTTGCTGGTACTCAGCTTGTAACAGGCGTTGTTTCCGAAGCACTCGCTCAAGGGCTGGTTCGGGACTGACTGCACTTTGTGAACTGGCCGTAAATATCGGCGCATCAGACGAGTGGTTACTCTGTTGCTGCGCTCGCTTCAGGCCTCATGTCACCTGCGCTTGTTACAATCACAAACCTTCCAATCGTTGCGAAAGCCCCGTAGGACGGCCTCGCGTCCTGATGAATTGCGTTGGTCAGGGCCGGCAATTTGCCGTTTGTCCTCTGTCCAGGCCGCTTTTGGCGGCGTTCGCGACTATAGCAGCAATGATTAAGTGCTTCAATTCCATAAAAAATTGTTATCATTCGCGGCATGACGACTACTGCCCCCTCGACCCCAAGCGTACAACTGCTGGAGGTCTCGCCGGAATATGCCGGCCAACGTATTGATAACTTCCTTCTTGCTCGGCTCAAAGGCGTGCCCAAGACCTTGATTTACCGCATTTTGCGTAAAGGCGAAGTGCGTGTGAACAAAGGTCGGATCAAGCCCGAATACAAGCTGCAGGCGGGCGACATCGTGCGCGTGCCGCCGGTGCGTGTGCCGGAACGCGACGAGCCTGTGCCATTGGCGCAAGGGTTGTTGCAGCGACTCGAAGCCTCGATTGTCTTCGAAGACAAGGCGCTGATCGTGATCAACAAGCCTTGCGGCATCGCTGTTCACGGCGGCAGCGGCTTGAATTACGGCGTGATCGAAGCCTTTCGTCAGTTGCGTCCGGATTGCAAGGAGCTTGAGTTGGTTCACCGTCTCGATCGTGACACCTCCGGCCTGCTGATGATCGCCAAAAAACGCAGCATGCTGCGTCACTTGCACACGGCATTGCGCGGCGATGGTGTCGATAAGCGCTATATGGCGCTGGTCCGCGGTAACTGGGCTGCCTCGATCAAGCAAGTCCGTGCGCCGCTGGGCAAGAGCAATCTGCGCTCCGGCGAGCGCATGGTCGAGGTCGACGAGGAGGAGGGCAAGGAGTCCGTGACCGTGTTCAAGGTCCTGCGTCGCTTTGGCGACTTTGCCACCCTGATCGAAGCCAAACCGATCACCGGCCGGACTCACCAGATTCGCGTCCACACCTTGCACGCCGGGCACTGCATCGCTGGCGACACCAAGTACGGCGATGACGACTTCAGCAAAGAGATTCGCGATCTGGGCGGCAAGCGCCTGTTTCTCCATGCCTACATGCTGACTGTGTCGCTGCCTGATGGCGGCGAGCTCAAGCTTCAGGCGCCGGTGGATGAAATGTGGGCCAAGACCGTGGAGCGCCTGAGTGCACCCTGATTACAAGTTGCTGATTTTCGATTGGGACGGCACGTTGGCCGACTCCATTGGTCGGATTGTCGAGGCGATGCATGTGGCGTCGCAGCGATCCGGTTTTCAGTTACGTGATGATCTTGCTGTCAAAGGCATCATCGGCCTGGGGCTGCCCGAAGCAATTCGCACGCTGTATCCGGAAATTGGCGATGACGAGCTGGTGGCATTCCGTCAGCACTATGCGGATCACTACATCGCCTCGGAGGCCGTGCCTTCGCCGTTGTTTGACGGTGTTGTCGAGTCGCTTGAGGCGTTTCGTGCCGAGGGTTATCACCTGGCGGTGGCTACCGGAAAAGCGCGTCGCGGGCTGGATCGGGTGTTGAAATCCCACGGTTGGGAGGATTATTTCGATATCACTCGCGCCGCCGACGAAACCGCCAGCAAGCCGCATCCGCTGATGCTCGAACAGATTCTGGCCCATTGCGACGTCCGCCCTGAGCAGGCGTTGATGGTGGGGGATTCGTCGTTCGATCTGCAGATGGCGCGCAACGCCGGGATGGATTCGGTTGCCGTCAGCTATGGTGCTCAATCGATGGAAGCCTTGCGCGTGTTCGAACCGCGCCTGGCCATTGATCATTTTTCGCAATTGCACGCCTGGCTGGGTCAGCGGGCCAATTAGGTTTTTGTTGGGGTGGATGGAATGACCGACGAATGGAAGGCGCCAGCCAAGGCCAGTGCCGAAGATGGCGAAGACAAGAGCTGGAAGCTGCTTGAGAAAACCCTGCTTGCGGGAGTGCAGGAGCAGCGTCGCTCGCGGCGTTGGGGGATTTTTTTCAAGCTGCTGACCTTTGTTTATCTGCTCATCGCGTTGGTCCTCTTCACGCCGCTGATGGATATTGAAAAAAGCGCGACTCGCGGGTCGAGCTACACCGCGTTGATCGAAGTGACCGGGGTGATTGCCGATAAGGAATCGGCCAGTGCCGACAACATCGTTGGCGGTTTGCGCGCCGCGTTCGAAGATCCGAAGGTCAAGGGCGTCGTGCTGCGAATCAACAGTCCGGGCGGCAGTCCGGTGCAGTCGGGTTATGTCTACGATGAGATTGGTCGTCTGCGTGCCCTGCATCCGGCGATCAAGGTGTATGCAGTGATTTCCGATCTGGGGGCTTCGGGGGCGTACTACATCGCCAGCGCGGCGGACCAGATCTACGCCGACAAGGCGAGCCTGGTGGGTTCGATTGGCGTGACGGCGGCCGGTTACGGGTTTGTCGGGACCATGGAAAAACTTGGTGTCGAGCGTCGGACCTATACGTCCGGCGAGCATAAGTCGTTCCTCGATCCGTTCCAGCCGGAAAAGCCGGATGAGATCAAGTTCTGGCAGGGTGTGCTGGATACCACTCACCAGCAGTTTATCGCCAGTGTCAAAAAGGGTCGCGGCGACCGCTTGAAAGACAAAGAGCATCCGGAGTTGTTCTCCGGGCTGGTCTGGTCGGGCGAGCAGGCGCTGCCATTGGGCTTGATCGATGGTTTGGGCAGTGCCAGTTCGGTGGCGCGTGACGTAATCGGCGAGAAAGAGCTGGTCGACTTCACGATTCAAGAGTCGGCGTTCGACCGCTTCTCGAAAAAACTCGGCGCCAGCGTGGCTGAGCAGTTGGCGATGTGGATGGGCTTTCATGGGCCGGCATTGCGCTGATCGTCGCGCAATATAAAAAAAACCGGCCTGCGAGGCCGGTTTTTTTTGAGCAAAAGGTCGCAGCCTCAGGGAATCTGCACGCCTTCAGCCAGCAGCATGTCCACCAGGCGAATCAGTGGCAGGCCGACCAGGCTGGTGGCGTCGGGGCCTTCGGTGCTTTGAAACAGGCTCACACCCAATCCTTCGGCCTTGAAGCTGCCAGCGCAGTCGTAGGGCTGTTCGGCGCGTAGGTAGCGTTCAATGCGTGCCTGATCCAGTGTGCGCATGTGTACGGTGAAGGGGATGCAGTCGAGCTGGCAATGGCCGGTCTGGCTGTTGAGCACCGCCAGGCCGGTCAGGAAGGTCACGCTGGCACCGCTGGCGGCCAATAATTGATCGCGAGCCCTCTCGAACGTATGGGGTTTGCCAATAATCCGTCCGTCGAGCACCGCGACCTGGTCCGAGCCGATAATCAAATGGGCGGGATGACTGCCGGCCAGCGCCTGGGCTTTTTCGCGGGCCAGGCGTTTTACCAGTTCGATGGCTGGCTCTTCCGGTTGATGGCTTTCGTCGATATCCGGTGAGCTGCAGGTAAATGGCAGTTGCAAGCGGGTCAGTAATTCGCGGCGATAGACCGAGCTTGAAGCAAGTAATAAAGGCAGCATACGGCTCTCCAAAAGTCAGTCGCAAATTCTAGCGGGGCTTCCAAGTGACGGACAGGACTGAATTTCCTTTGACATGGCTGGGGGCATCCCTATAATGCTGCGCCTATGTTGAATGACCCGATTCCACCTCACGTTGACCCGCGCAAATTGGCTGATCGTGGCACCACCCTTCAAGGTGAAATGCTGCTGGCCGATTTGGAGAGACTCTGCGACCCGCTTTCCGACACTGTCGGTACGGTGCAGGCTAAATTCGTTTTTGAACGAGATGAACGTAAATCTGTGGTTATCCACAGTTTTATCGACACCGAAGTCAAAATGGTTTGCCAGCGTTGTCTTGAGCTGGTCACCCTGCCGATTCACAGCGAATGCAGTTATGCTGTGGTGAAGGAGGGTGCGAATACCCAGTCGTTGCCGAAAGGTTATGACGTGCTGGAACTGGGCGAAGATCCTTTGGATCTGCAGTCACTGATCGAGGAGGAGCTTCTGCTCGCCTTGCCCATTGTGCCTGCTCATCATCCGGAAGAATGCCAGCAGCCGGCGGGTCTCGATGAGCCCGAACCGAGCGAGGACGAGGTAACGCGGTCCAACCCGTTCAGTGTATTGGCGCAGTTAAAGCGTGACCCAAACGTTTAGGAGTTAATCAATTATGGCTGTTCAGCAGAACAAAAAATCCCGCTCCGCCCGTGACATGCGTCGTTCGCACGATGCTCTCGAGGCAAGCACCCTGTCCGTAGAAAAGACCACTGGTGAAGTTCACCTGCGTCACCACGTATCGCCAGAAGGCGTATACCGTGGCCGTAAAGTGATCGACAAGGGCGCTGACGAGTAATCCTTGTCCGCTCAAGTCATCGCGATTGACGCAATGGGCGGGGACTTCGGTCCCCGCAGCATTGTTCAGGCCAGCCTTGCTTGTCTGTCTGCTACGCCCTCGTTGCACCTGACCCTCGTCGGTCAACCCTCCCTTTTAGAAGAATTGATCGCCAGCCAGTCGGCTGTGGATCGCGCGCGCCTGACGATTGTGCCGGCCAGCGACGTGATTGGCATGGACGAGAAGCCTTCCCAGGCCCTGCGTGGCAAACCGGACTCCTCGATGCGGGTTGCGCTTGAGTTGTTGCGTGATGGCAAGGTTCAGGCTTGTGTCAGTGCCGGCAATACCGGTGCGCTGATGGCGTTGTCGCGTTATGTGCTCAAGACCTTGCCGGGTATCGATAGACCGGCCATGGTGGCGGCGATCCCGACGCAGCGCGGTTATTGCCAGTTGCTCGATCTGGGGGCGAATGTCGATTGCAGTGCCGAGCACCTGTTCCAGTTCGCGGTGATGGGCTCGGTGGCGGCTGAAACCTTGGGCATTGCTCGGCCGAAGGTCGCATTGCTGAACATCGGCACGGAAGACATCAAGGGCAATCAACAGGTCAAGCTGGCGGCGACGCTGCTGCAAAACGCTCGCGGGCTGAATTACATCGGCTTCGTCGAAGGTGATGGCTTGTACCGTGGCGAGGCTGACGTGGTGGTTTGCGACGGTTTTGTCGGCAATATCCTGCTCAAATCCAGCGAAGGGCTGGCGACCATGATCGCCGGGCGGATCGAGGCGTTGTTCAAGCAAAACCTGGCATCGAGAATGGTCGGGGCTCTGGCGTTGCCGCTGATGAAGCGTTTACAGGCTGATCTGGCGCCTGCGCGACATAATGGCGCAAGCTTCCTCGGTTTGCAGGGGATCGTCGTTAAAAGTCACGGTTCGGCCGGTGTACAGGGCTTCCAGAGTGCCATTCAGCGCGCCTTGATCGAGATTCAGGAGAACCTCCCGCAGCGGCTTCACGGTCGCCTCGAGGATTTGTTGCTTTAGGCATTTTCGCTCGACAATGCTTAAATGTGACCGCTCAGTTCAATTAGCCATCCAACTGTCAGTTTCTTGCGTCCAGCAGTACAGGACGTCAATTCTCCGACGACAAGATCATTAGGGGCTTGTTACATGTCTGCTTCCCTCGCATTCGTCTTTCCAGGACAGGGTTCGCAGTCCCTCGGCATGCTGGCCGAGTTGGGCGCGCAACATCCGTTGATCCTCGAAACTTTCAAAGAAGCTTCCGATGCCCTGGGTTACGACCTGTGGGCACTGACCCAGCAAGGGCCGGAAGAGCAGCTCAATCAAACCGACAAAACCCAACCGGCGATTCTCACCGCTTCGATTGCCTTGTGGCGTCTGTGGCTGGCTGAGGGCGGCGCACGTCCGGCTTACGTTGCCGGTCATAGCCTGGGTGAGTACAGCGCGCTGGTCGCGGCCGGTAGCCTGAGTCTGGGTGACGCCGTGAAGTTGGTAGAGCGTCGCGGTCAGTTGATGCAAGAAGCGGTGCCGGCCGGTCAGGGCGGTATGGCTGCCATTCTCGGTCTGGACGACGCTGATGTGCTGGCTGCCTGTGCCGAAGCGGCGCAAGGCGAAGTCGTCAGCGCGGTCAACTTCAACTCGCCAGGCCAGGTGGTAATCGCCGGTGCCAAGGCGGCTGTCGAACGCGCCATTGAAGGCTGCAAGGCGCGTGGTGCCAAGCGCGCCATGCCGCTGCCGGTCAGCGTACCGTCGCACTGTGAGCTGATGCGCCCGGCTGCCGAGCGCTTTGCCGAGTCGATCGCTGCGATCAACTGGCAGGCTCCGCAAATCCCGTTGGTGCAGAACGTCAGCGCTGATGTGGCGCCGGATCTGGAAACGCTTACGCGCGATCTGCTCGAGCAGCTTTACAAGCCGGTTCGCTGGGTTGAGTCGGTCCAGGCGCTGGCCGCCAAAGGCGCTACTCAACTGGTTGAATGCGGTCCGGGCAAAGTCCTGGCTGGCCTGAACAAGCGCTGCGCCGAAGGCGTGTCGACCTCTAACCTGAACACCCCGGATGCTTTCGCTGCTGCTCGTGCAGCGTTGGCCTGAACTTAGGAGAAGCCTGCATGAGTCTGCAAGGTAAAGTTGCACTGGTTACCGGCGCGAGCCGTGGTATTGGCCAGGCTATCGCACTGGAACTGGGTCGTCAGGGCGCTATCGTGGTGGGTACTGCGACTTCTGCTTCGGGCGCTGAGCGCATCGCGGCAACCCTGAAAGAAAACGGCATTCAAGGCACTGGCCTTGAGCTCAATGTCACCAGCGACGAGTCCGTAGCGGCCGTACTGGCGAGCATTCAGGAGCAATTCGGTGCGCCGGCGATTCTGGTGAATAATGCCGGTATCACCCGCGATAACCTGATGATGCGCATGAAAGATGACGAGTGGCATGACGTTATCGACACCAACCTGAACAGTCTGTTTCGCCTGTCCAAGGGTGTTTTGCGTGGCATGACCAAGGCGCGTTGGGGACGAATTATCAGTATTGGTTCGGTTGTGGGTGCCATGGGCAACGCAGGCCAAGTAAACTATGCAGCCGCCAAGGCAGGTCTGGAAGGTTTCAGCCGCGCTCTGGCGCGTGAAGTAGGTTCGCGCTCGATTACGGTCAACTCGGTGGCCCCTGGGTTCATCGATACCGATATGACCCGCGAACTGCCAGAAGCGCAGCGTGAAGCCTTGCAGGCGCAAATTCCGCTGGGCCGTCTGGGGCAAGCTCAAGAGATCGCGTCCGTGGTCGCTTTTCTTGCGTCGGACGGTGCGGCTTACGTTACTGGGGCTACAATCCCGGTGAACGGCGGGATGTACATGTAATTCAAATGTGACGGATTGCTTCAAAAAAATGTCATACGAGCTGTCTAAAATCCGTTATAAAGCTGCAATCTATTTATAGGCAGATGGTCGTCAGGGTTTGAGGAGTGAAGCTTTCAGTTGAAAAACTGAAAAGCCTTTCTATACACTTACCCACTGGCCAGCTGCCTGAATTTGTCCATTAGGAGTGAAAACAAGGTATGAGCACCATCGAAGAGCGCGTCAAGAAAATCGTTGCTGAGCAACTGGGCGTTAAAGAAGAAGAAGTTGTGAACACTGCTTCCTTCGTTGAAGACCTGGGTGCCGACTCCCTTGACACCGTTGAGCTGGTGATGGCTCTGGAAGAGGAATTCGAGACCGAAATTCCTGACGAAGAAGCTGAGAAGATCACTACTGTACAAGCTGCCATCGACTACGTTACTAGCCATCAGGCGTAATAGTTTGTAGCCGTTGTTAGCTGTCATGGAAAAACCGCACTGCCATCACGGCGTGCGGTTTTTTCCTTTAGGCCTGATGCAAAGTCGTCATTTGAAAAAAGGAGAGTGCTGTGTCGCGTAGACGCGTCGTAGTCACCGGTATGGGTATGTTGTCGCCACTGGGCACGGATGTGCCGAGCAGCTGGCAGGGTATTCTGGCTGGCCGCAGTGGCATTGGTCTGATCGAACACACCGACCTTTCTGCCTATTCCACCCATTTTGGCGGCTCGGTAAAGGGCTTCAATGTCGAGGAATACCTGTCGGTCAAGGAAGCTCGCAAACTCGACCTGTTCATTCAATACGGTCTGGCAGCAGGGTTTCAGGCAGTGCGTAACGCTGGCCTGGAGGTCACCGACGCCAATCGTGAACGTATCGGCGTGGCCATGGGCTCGGGTATTGGTGGTCTGACCAATATCGAAGAAACCAGCCGCACGCTGCATGATTCGGGGCCACGGCGGATTTCTCCGTTTTTCGTGCCGGGCTCGATCATCAATATGATTTCCGGTTTCCTGTCCATCCATCTGGGTACGCAGGGGCCTAACTACGCCATTTCGACAGCCTGTACCACCGGTACGCACTGTATCGGTATGGCGGCGCGCAACATTGCCTACGGCGAAGCCGACGTGATGATTGCTGGTGGTGCCGAGATGGCCGCGTGCGGTCTTGGCATGGGTGGCTTTGGTGCTGCTCGTGCGTTGTCGACCCGCAATGACGAGCCGACCCGCGCCAGCCGTCCATGGGACAAGGGCCGTGATGGCTTCGTGTTGTCCGACGGCGCCGGTGCGTTGGTGCTTGAAGAGCTGGAGCACGCCAAGGCGCGTGGTGCGACCATTTACGCCGAGCTGATCGGCTTTGGCATGAGTGGCGATGCGTACCACATGACCTCGCCGCCGGCCGATGGCGCAGGCGCTGCACGTTGCATTGTCAATGCACTGCGTGACGCCAAGCTGAACGTCGACCAGGTCCAGTACATCAACGCCCATGGTACGTCGACCTCGGCCGGCGACCTCGCCGAAGTCTGCGCGATCAAGTCGGTGTTTGGCGATCACGCCTACAAGCTGGCGGTCAGCTCGACCAAGTCCATGACCGGTCACCTGCTGGGTGCGGCGGGCGCGGTTGAAGCGATTTTCAGTGTGCTGGCAATCAACGGCCAGGTGGCGCCACCGACCATCAACCTCGATGAACCGGATGAAGGTTGCGACCTCGACTTCGTGCCACACGCGGCGCGTGATACGAAGATCGATGTGGTGCTCTCCAACTCGTTCGGTTTTGGCGGTACCAATGGCTCGCTGGTGTTCCGTCGGTTCGCTGAATGATGGAAAGCTGGGTCGACGGTCAGCCGGCTGACGCACTGTCGCTTAAAGACCGCGGCCTGGCGTACGGCGATGGTCTGTTCGAGACCATCGCCGTCAAGGGTGGGCAGCCATTGTTGCTGGATCGACATTTGAGTCGTCTGGCCGATGGCTGCTCGCGCTTGGCGATTAACGCGGATCATGCATTGATTCGCAGCGAGCTGCTGACCTACGCCGCCGCCCTTGGCGAAGGTGTGCTCAAGCTGATGCTGACCCGTGGCGATAGCCAGCGCGGTTACGCAGCCGATCCATCGGTGTCGCCGCGGCGTATTCTTCTAGGCAATCCTCCTGCGGCTTATCCTGCCGTGCACGCGCAGCAAGGTATTCGGCTGTTTCCCTGCGCTACCCGACTTTCCGAGCAGCCGCTACTGGCCGGCCTCAAGCACCTCAATCGTCTCGAACAAGTCATTGCCCGTTCCGAATGGCAGGACGGCGAGCACGCCGAAGGCTTGATGCTGGATCTTCAGGGACGGGTGATCGAGGGTGTTTTCAGTAATCTGTTCCTGGTGCGTGATGGCGCGTTGTTGACGGCTGATCTGAGTCGTTGTGGCGTCGCCGGAGTGATGCGCGCCGAACTCTTGTCCCAGGCCGAAAGGCTGGGGATTGTCATGCATGTCACTGACATCAGTCTTGATCAGCTGCAACAGGCTGATGAAGTTTTCGTCTGCAACAGCGTGTACGGCATCTGGCCGGTACGCGCTTATGTTGCACTGAGCTGGCCGGTTGGGCCGCTCACCCGTAAACTGCAAGGCATTGCCCGCGCGCTACTGGATGCTTGATTCGTGAGACGTAAATTCTTGCTGCTGCTGGAAACCGGACTGGTTCTGGCAGGGCTACTGCTGGGCGCTTCGGCCTGGAAGATCAACTCGGCGCTGGAGCAGCCACTCAAGATTACTCAGGAAGAGTTACTGGATGTACCGAACGGCGCGACACCGTCCGGGACCTTCAATCGCCTCGAAACCGATGGCGTGCTTCAGGACGCCTTTTGGCTGCGCCTGTACTGGCGCTTGAACCTTGCTGCGCAGCCGCTGCACAGCGGTGAATACCGCATGCTCCCGGGGATGAATGCACAGGGCTTGATCGGTCTTTGGCAGCGCGGTGAAGTGGTTCAGTACAGCCTGACGCTGGTCGAGGGCTGGAACTTCCATCAGGTCCGTGCGGCGCTGGCAAAAAATGACAAACTCCAACAAACCCTTGCGGGACTGAGCGACAGCGATGTGATGGACAAGCTCGGTCACGCCGGAGTGTTTCCGGAGGGTCGGTTTTTCCCGGACACCTATCGTTTTGTGCGGGGCATGACCGATGCCGAGCTGCTGGAAAAAGCGTACGAGCGCCTCGATGACGTCCTCGCAAAAGAGTGGAACAAGCGCTCCCCTGACGCACCCTATACCGAACCCTATCAGGCGCTGATCATGGCCTCGCTGGTCGAGAAGGAAACCGGTGTGCCGCAAGAGCGAGGGCAGATTGCCGGAGTGTTCGTGCGGCGCATGCAGATCGGCATGTTGCTGCAAACCGATCCGACCGTGATCTATGGCCTGGGTGATCGCTACAACGGCAAATTGACCCGCGCCCACCTGAAAGAACCGACGCCCTACAATACTTATATGATCGCTGGGTTGCCGCCGACGCCGATTGCCATGGTCGGTCGTGAAGCGATTCATGCGGCGCTGAATCCGGTGTCCGGCACCAGTTTATATTTCGTGGCACGCGGTGACGGCAGTCATGTTTTCTCCGACGACCTGGATGCCCACAACAGTGCTGTGCGCGAGTTCCAGATCAAACGGCGTGCCGATTACCGTTCCAGCCCGGCGCCGGCCAACGGGGCCGTAGCGCCTGATGCGCAGACAGCGACTCCTTCAGCGTCGCCTGACACGGCACCAGAGGCGGCACCGCAACTGCCGTCATCGCAACCGGCTCCGGCTCCAGCTGCTACTCCGGCACCGAGTGCCGATGAGCCGCAAAGCTCGCAATGACTCTGACTAAGGACTGCCCGTGACTGGCTTGTTTATTACCCTGGAAGGCCCGGAAGGCGCGGGCAAGAGCACCAATCGTGAATACCTGGCCGAGCGTCTGCGCGCCGAGGGTATCGAAGTCGTGTTGACTCGCGAGCCTGGTGGCACACCGCTGGCCGAGCGAATCCGCGACGTGCTGCTGGCTCCGGTCGATGAGGTCATGAATCCCGATACCGAGCTGTTGCTGGTGTTCGCGGCGCGCGCGCAGCATCTGTCCGAGGTCATTCGTCCGGCGCTGGCGCGAGGCGCGGTGGTCTTGTGCGACCGCTTTACCGATTCGACTTACGCCTATCAGGGCGGTGGTCGCGGATTGTCGCTTGAGCGTATCGCGACCCTGGAAACCTTCGTTCAAGGCGATCTGCGCCCGGACCTGACGCTGGTGTTCGACTTGCCGATTGAAATCGGCATGGCGCGTGCCAGCGCTCGCGGTCGGCTGGACCGGTTCGAGCTTGAGGGGCGAGTGTTTTTCGAAGCGGTGCGCAGCGCGTTCTTGAAGCGTGCCGAGGCTGATCCGGCGCGTTACCTGCTGGTGGATGCCTCGCAACCGTTGGCGCAGGTTCAGCAGTCGCTGGATGCCTTGCTGCCGCGTCTGTTGGAGCGGGCCCGTGGCTGAAGCCTATCCGTGGCAAGACAGCCTTTGGCAGCAACTGGCCGGTCGCGCCCAGCACGCCCACGCCTATTTGCTGCATGGCCCGGCCGGGATCGGCAAGCGTGCGCTGGCCGAGCGGCTGATGGCCAGTTTGCTCTGCCAGCGTCCAACCGCGGAAGGCGCCTGCGGCGAGTGCAAATCCTGCCTGTTGCTCAAGGCCGGTAGCCACCCCGATAACTACATCCTGGAACCTGAAGAAGCCGACAAGGCAATCAAGGTCGATCAGGTGCGTGATCTGGTCAGCTTCGTGGTCCAGACCGCGCAGATGGGCGGGCGCAAAGTCGTGCTGATCGAGCCCACCGAGTCGATGAACATCAACGCCGCCAACGCCTTGTTGAAAAGCCTCGAAGAACCCTCGGGCGATACCGTATTGCTGCTGGTCAGCCACCAGACCAGCCGTCTGCTGCCGACCATCAAGAGTCGCTGCGTGCAACAGGCCTGTCCGTTGCCAAGCGAAGCCATGAGCCTGCAATGGCTGGCCAAGGCCTTGCCCGATTGCACGGAAGAAGAGCGTGTCGAACTGTTGACCCTGGCCGCGGGTTCGCCGCTGGCGGCGGTCAAGCTGCAAGGGCAGGGTGTGCGTGAGCAGCGTGCGCTGGTCGTCGAGGGCGTGAAGAAGTTGCTCAAGCAGCAACAGTCGCCAACGCAGCTGGCCGAAGAGTGGAAATCCATTCCGATGTTGCAGCTGTTCGACTGGTTCTGCGACTGGTCGAGCCTGATTCTGCGTTATCAGCTGACTCAGGACGAAGCCGGGCTCGGCCTGGCGGACATGCGCAAAGTGATTCAGTACCTGGCGCAGAAAACCGCCCAGGAAAAAGTCTTGAATATTCAGGACTGGATTCTCGCCCAGCGGCAGAAAGTGATGAGCAAGGCCAACCTCAATCCAGCGTTGCTGCTGGAAGCGCTGTTGGTGCAATGGGTGTCCTTGCCTGGCCCGAAGTGAGCGTCTGCGCCTAGACTCTGATCATCAGCCATGGAGGTCAGCATGAATGAACTTGTCAGCCTGGGCCCGCGTAACGGCATCCTGTCCCTGACCATCAAGGACAAATCCGTGCTTTATGCGGCCTACATGCCGTTCATCAAGAACGGCGGTCTGTTTATCCCGACCAACAAAAGCTACAAGTTGGGCGACGAGGTATTCATGCTGCTGCACTTGATGGATGAACCGGAAAAAATTCCGGTGGCCGGTACCGTGACCTGGATTACCCCCAAAGGGGCTCAGGGGAATCGCGCTGCCGGTGTCGGCGTGCAGTTCAATGAAGGCGATGACACCGCTCGAAGCCGAATCGAAACCTACCTGGTCGGAGCCCTGAAGTCCGACCGTCCCACTCATACGATGTAGTTGCCGTCTTTTATGCTCGTAGATTCCCATTGTCACCTTGACCGTCTCGACCTCGCCGCACACGACGGCTCGCTGGATGCTGCACTTGCCGCTGCTCGTCAGCGCGGGGTAGGGCACTTTCTGTGTATCGGCGTCAGTGTCGACAACGCCAAGGACGTCAAGGCCCTCGCCGAGCGTTACGACGATGTCGATTGTTCGGTGGGCGTGCATCCACTGGATGTTCAGCCGGGCGCCGCGCCGGCGCTGGACTGGCTGCTGCAGGAACTCAATCACCCGCGGGTGGTGGCAATCGGTGAAACCGGTCTGGATTACCACTACGAGCCGGAAGCGGCCGAGTTGCAGCAGGAGTCCTTCCGTTTGCACCTGCAAGCGGCCCAGCAGACCGGCAAACCGGTGATTGTCCACACCCGTGGCGCCCGCGCCGATACGCTGGCGTTATTGCGTGAGGCAGCGTTGCCGCAGGCGGGGGTGTTGCATTGCTTCACCGAAGATTGGGACATGGCCAAGGCCGCACTGGATCTGGGTTTTTATATTTCGTTGTCGGGGATCGTGACGTTCCGTAATGCGGACGCCTTGCGCGATGTGGCCCGGCAAGTACCGGCGGACCGTCTGCTGGTGGAAACCGATTCGCCGTACCTGGCACCGATCCCTCATCGCGGCAAGCCGAACCTTCCGCAGTACGTGCGGGATGTGGCGGAGTTTCTGGCCATGTTGCGCGGCGAATCCTACGAACGCTTTGCCGAGCAAACTACGGAGAACTTCAAGCGGCTGTTTCCGTTGGCGCACGTCAAGTCGATTTGACAGGTTGAGCCGCTGGCTCAAATCGCAGGCAAAAAAAACCCGGGTTCTGGGGGGTGAATCCGGGTTAAGACCATTAGGAGTAAAACAAAGGTACGCGGTCCTTTGGTACCTTCATCGGCGCAACACTTGGGGGAGATGTCACGCCGACAGTTCAAGTATTGATCACTATTGCGCCGAGTCCAGTTTGCCCCTGCTGTTTCTTAAACAGATTTGGAATACAGGCGCTTCGCTTGGGTTCTCACTGCTTGGCGATCGACGCGACAATGGCGACAGTTTCGTCAATTACGCGCTTTTCGGTGTAGAAGTGCGGTGAAAAGCGAATGCCTGGGCCGCGTGGGATACAGACCACCTGTTCGGCTTTCAGGGCCTCATAAACGGTCTGAATATCGATGCCATCGATACTGAACGAAAGAATCCCCCCGCGCCGGGCTGGATTCAGCGGGCTATGCAGTACGACGCCGGGAATTGCGCTCAGGCCGTCCTGCAGCCATTTCACGCGCTCGGCGATCAGTGCGGCGACGTGCTCCATGCCGACTTCTTCCAATAACGACAGGCTGGCTTCCAGCGCCATCGCCCCGAGCATGTTCGGGCTGCCGCATTCAAAGCGTCGTGCACTCTTGGCCGGTTCCCATCCGGAGCGAGTGTAATCGCCCATGTGTTCGAGCATGTGCCAGCCGAACTCGTGCAGTTTCAGCTGTTCACGCAATTCGCTACGTACATAGAACACCCCCAGGCCTTCTGGCCCGAGCAGCCATTTGTGGCCGTCGGCCATGGCGAAGTCGCATTGATAGCTCTGGACGTCGAAGGGCAGGGCGCCCAGCTGCTGGATGGCGTCGATGCAAAACAGCACGTTCTGTTGTTTGCAGCCGGCACCCAGGCGTTGCAAGTCGAGGCGCAGACCGCTGGCGAATTGCACCGCGCTCACCGACATCAACCGGGTGCGCGGTCCGCAGGCTGCCAACAGGGCGCCTTCCGGGTCATCGCCGGTGAGACTGGCCTGCACCACTTCCACGCCTTGTGCCGCCAATGCTTCCCAGACAATGCGATTGGAAGGGAATTCTTCATCGCTGATGACGATCTGGTCGCCGATTTGCCATGGCAGTCCGAAGGCGACAAAAGACAATGCTTCAGAAGTATTTTTGACCAGCGCCACATCATCCGTCGACGGTGCATTAAGCAGGCGCATCAGCCGTTCACGCAGGCGTTGTTCCAGGTCCATCCAGTCCGAATAGTCCCGTGCGCCCAGTAAAACGTTCTCTTGAGCGAAGCGTGTCACCGCCATGGCGGCGCGATTTGGCCAGGGTGCAACGGCTGCATGATTCAAATAACGCAGGCCTGGAGCCTGTACAAATTCATCAAGAAACATAGTCATGGTCGGATGATCCGTGCAATTTGGCGCAAGTTAGGCATAATACGCGGCTTCGTATTTTGACCCCTACAGACCTTTTCTTATGCATAAAGAACCTCGTAAGGTCCGTGAGTTTCGTCGCCGCGAGCAAGAAATTCTCGACACCGCGCTCAAGCTGTTCCTCGAACAAGGTGAAGACAGTGTCACCGTCGAGATGATCGCTGATGCCGTGGGTATCGGCAAAGGCACCATCTACAAGCACTTCAAGTCCAAGGCGGAGATCTATCTGCGCCTGATGCTCGATTACGAGCGTGACCTGAACGAGCTGCTGCACTCTGCCGATGTCGATAAGGATAAGGAAGCCCTGTCCCGGGCCTATTTCGAATTCCGCATGCGCGATCCGCAACGTTACCGGTTGTTCGATCGCCTGGAAGAGAAGGTGGTCAAGGGCAATCAGGTGCCGGAGATGGTCGAGGAGTTGCACAAGATTCGCGCCTCCAACTTCGAACGCCTGACCTTGTTGATCAAGGGCCGCATCAGCGAAGGCAAGCTTGAAGACGTGCCGCCGTACTTCCACTACTGCGCTTCCTGGGCGCTGGTGCACGGCGCTGTTGCGCTGTATCACTCGCCGTTCTGGAGCAACGTGCTGGAAGATCAGGAAGGTTTCTTCCAGTTCCTGATGGACATCGGCGTGCGCATGGGCAACAAGCGCAAGCGCGATACCGACACGCCGAGCAGCTGAACCATTCAGATGCCTTATTGCGCCATGTTTTCTCTGTATGGCGCAGTGCCCCAGGAATATACTCAGGCTTAGGTATTGCTAAAACTTGATTTGTGAGTCAAGTTTTAGCGTTTCCGAATCTACTTTCGCCGGAGTGATCCATGATCGTTGACCGACAAGGCAGGCAGTTCCGCAATTTGCGGGTCAGTCTGACCTCCGCCTGCAACTACGCCTGTACCTATTGCGTGCCCAATGGCAAGCGACTGGTGGCTGCGCAGGATGAACTGTCGGCCGAGGCCATGGCGCGCGGCGTTGCCTATCTGATCGAAGCCGCGGGCATCGAGCGCTTGCGCATCACCGGTGGCGAGCCGCTGGTGAGCCCGAAGCTGGAAACCTTCATGACGGCTGTCGGGGAGATGGGCCTTGCCGACATCAGCCTGACCACCAACGGTCAGTTGCTGGCGAAAAAGCTGCCCTTGCTGGTGGACGCCGGCATTCGGCGGATCAACGTTTCCCTCGATACCCTGGACGCCGATGCGTTCCGCAGCATTGCGCGCGGTGGCGATCTGGCGACGGTGCTCAACGGCATGGACCAGGCTCGCGCAGCGGGCATCAAGATCAAGGTCAACATGGTGCCGTTGCGCGGGCAGAACCTCGATCAAGTGATGCCGTTGCTCGATTATTGCCTGGAGCGCGGTTATGAATTGCGCTTCATCGAGCTGATGCGCATGGGCCATCTGGCCAGCGATTCGAACGCATTCCTGCAGCAGTTTGTCAGCCTCAAGCAGTTGCTGGGCCTGATCGGCGAGCGTTATGAGTACCTGCAGGCCGACGCGCCGGTGGATGCAACAGCCGTGCGTTACGAAATTCCGGGGCGCGGCTATTTCGGCGTGATCGCCAATGAAAGCGTGCCGTTCTGCCGCACGTGCTCACGCTTGCGGCTGTCCTCCACTGGCTGGCTGCATGGCTGCCTGTCGTCGAGTAACCGCCACTATGTCGGTGACTTGCTGGACAAACCCCGTCATCAAGCATTGCCGGCGCTCCAGCGTCTGCTGGTGAAAGCTCTGGGCGACAAGCAGGAAGTGGCATTCTCTGGTGGCGCAACAATCATGAAGATTATCGGCGGCTGATAAATCTCTGTGGCGAGGGAGCTTGCTCCCGCTGGGTCGCGAAGCGGCCCTGAAAACATATCCCCGCGACCTGTCGGGCATACCGCATTTACCTGTTTTACGACGGCTGCGCCGCCGAGCGGGAGCAAGCTCCCTCGCCACAGGTGCTCATTCTCAATCTGGAAATGTTCAAGTCCTCAAGGACTGGCGCGGAAGCTGCATCCTGCCGACATTCGCCGGTTTTCCGTCACCGGCCTCTGGAGGATAGGATGCGTAGCCTGGTTTTGCTGCTGGCCTTTTTGGCGCTTGGCGGCTGCATGAATGTCAGCGACATGGGCGAAGGGGTTCGCTACCACATGAGCGACTCTGGTCTGCTTGATCACAGCGACAGCCATCGCGTGAATAATCTGCGCATTCAGCCGGACTCGTTTATCTACATTGCCCAAGGTGCTTTTGTGCCGCCGGGCAGTGCCTATCCGCGGCCGAACGTGGTCGCTGAAGAAGCCTTCAACGGCTTCATCGAATATTTCCCGATGGTTCGCCGTGCCCGCGCCCCCGAAGGTCTCGACACCGCCATGGGCGAGGCGCGTGCAGCTGGCGCGCATTACCTGCTCTACACCCGATTTGCCAAGGCCGACGACCGTATCGGCAACTCGGATGAATTGCTCGATCAGGGTGCCGTGGATCGCCTGGGGATCGACAGTGGAGTGATTCAGATCATGCTGATCGAGACCAGCACCCAGTATTTGATCGATACTGCACGAATCAAGAGTCGTGGCGGTTTACTGACGTTCCACGACAACAAGCCAGAAGACTTGATCGCTCAGCCGCTTGCGCAATACGCTCGTAGCCTGCTGGGCATGAGCGATCGGTAACTCACCAGGAGAGCAGCATGAATGGTCCGCAAAAAGCTAATGATCTGTTGGGGCAAATCCCCAAGTCCAAAGGCTTGCCACCGGTCCATTTGTGGAACCCCGACTTCTGCGGCGATATCGACATGCGCATCGCCCGCGACGGCACCTGGTATTACCTGGGCACGCCGATCGGGCGCAAGCCGATGGTCAAGCTGTTCTCCACCATCATTCGCCGCGACGGCGATGATTACTTCCTGATTACTCCGGTCGAGAAAGTCGGGATCAAGGTCGATGACGCGCCTTTCATTGCTGTAACGCTGGAGGTCGAAGGCGAGGGCGAAGCCCAGTTGTTGCGCTTCACCACCAATGTTGATGAGCAGGCCGAGGCGGGTGCCGAGCATCCGTTGCGGGTCGTGATCGATCCAGTGACCCAGGAGCCTGCGCCTTACGTGCATGTACGCACCAACCTTGAAGCGCTGATCCATCGCAACGTGTTTTATCAACTGGTCGAACTGGCCGTGACCCGCGAAATCGACGGGCAACGCTGGTTGGGTGTCTGGAGTGGCGGCGAGTTTTTCCCTATCGGCCTTGAGCCGTAACCTGGAAAACGGCCCAGTGTTTAAACCGGGCCATGGCCGATGGGCTTACAAGCCTTTGCTCTTGAGCCTGGCAGCATGTTCCAGATAGAGACTGACCGGGCTCACGTTCCAGCTGGTGATCCCGGCCATTTGATTGACGGCGTCAAAATGGTCCATGGGGTAATCCGAGCGAATCACTTTCCCCAGGTGTGAGCTGTATCGTCCGACCAGTCCGTCATTGGCGAGTTTCTCTTTATAAAATAACTTTGACAGCACAATGCAGTTGATGTGGGTTGGATCGAGTATTTGCGGGGTTTGGAAGTTCTGCAGGATCCCGCTCCAGGAGTAGTAATACACGCCGTTTTCAATTTCGTTGCCTTCACCGCCCCAGACTTTCGGCACCCCTTGCGGATACTTGCGATTGAATTCAGCCAACCCTGCGCTGGTCAGCGATTCGAAAGCTGCTTGAGGGTCCTGAGGGTTTTGCGGGTGGCCGCTGATCAGCGAAATGAACGTGCCGACTGCGCTGAACAAGGCCAGTACGAACGCTTCGGGCAACTCTCCCGGTGTCAGCGCCTTATGCAATTGGTCGGCAATCTCGGAGCCGTGGTTGGGGCAACTGACAGAGGTGACCGACGCGACCTTTTCCGGGTGCAGCGCTGCTACGTAGCGTGCGGCCAGGGGACCTTGGCTATGGCCGATCAGATTGACCTTGGCGGCGCCTGTTTCCTGCAAAATGCGGTTGACCTGTTCGAGCAGTTTTTCACCGCGTTCTTCATTGCCGTTGACGGCTGGAATATTGACCGTAAACACCCGAGCGCCAGCGTGTTCCAGGGCTTCCTTGATATCGAAGAAGTAGGGATAACCGGCAATCGTATCGAAACCGAAAAGGCCGTGAACCAAAACAATCGGGTATTGCGTAGACGCATCCATGTTCATGCTTATACCTGTCGATAGCGGATTCAAGTGGAACAGATGCTATTGACTGCTTGATCTGTCGCGGCTAACCGTAGTTTACAAAGCACGATGGTACAAATTGCTCCGGGTGGAGCAATGACTCCAGGTCGTGCTGGATGGTCAGCCGATTTCTTCGATGAATTCGTCCATGAAACGCTTCAGGCGTTCATGACGCAACTGAGCCAAATGCTTGCCGGTTGGTGTCTGGAAGCCATTGGCGAGGTGCAACAGCTTGGTCTGGAAGTGGTCGAGGCAAAAGCGTTTGTCGTCGTACTCGCGGGATATCGCCGTGGGATCCTGCGGATCATACAGCGTGCTGCCCATGCGCCCGGCGATGTAAAACGTGCGGGCAACACCGAGCATGCCAAGGGAGTCGAGGCGGTCGGCGTCCTGGAGGATTTGCGCTTCCAGGGTCGTCGGCGTGATGCTCGCCGAAAAACTATGGGCCTCGATGGCGTGAGCGACTGCTGCGCTTTTGTGCTTGGGCCAATTCAACTGGCTGAGGATTGCCGAGGCTTTTTCCGCGGCCAGTCGCGAGGCCTGAGAGCGCAAGGGTGAATTTTTTTCCACCGCCACGCAGTCGTGCAGTAACACCGCTGCCAGCAGTACCTCAAGGTCTCCACCTTCCTCGGTTTGAATCTGCTGAGCGTTGCGCCACACCCGTTGCAAGTGCGACAGATCGTGGGCGCCATCCTCGGACGGCTCCAGCGCGTGGGGCAGCAAGGTTGAGGCGAGGTTTTGCAGTGGCGCGAAGGCAACGAGGCTCATAACAATCCTTTTGTGGCGACGCCCGTAGATTAAGTTTTGAAGTGACATGTGACGAGCGCTGATTGCCGACATAGTATGGCGGTTTCAACTGTTCACAAGGCACGTCCATGTCGATCGAAATCCGCCCGGCCACCCCCAGTGATGCGCCACAAATACTCGCGTTCATCACCGAGCTCGCTGACTACGAACGCGCCCGGCATGAAGTCATCGCCAGTGTCGCCGACATCGAGCGCAGCCTGTTCAGCGAAGGCGCTACCGCCCATGGTCTGATCTGTCTGCGCGACGGCTTGCCGATTGGCTTCGCGGTGTTTTTCTTCAGCTACTCGACCTGGCTCGGCAGCAACTGCCTGTACCTCGAAGACCTCTACATCACCCCCGAGCAACGCGGTGGCGGCGCCGGCAAACAACTGCTGCGCCACCTCGCAAAAATCGCCTGCGCCAACGACTGCGGCCGCTTTGAATGGAGCGTGCTGGAATGGAACACCCCGGCCATCGACTTCTACAAATCCCTCGGCGCCCAGCCGCAGGAAGAGTGGGTGCGTTACCGCATGGATGGGGAGGTGTTGCGGGGGTTTGCCGAGGGCAGATGATTTGTCGCGAGGACCTGTTTGAAGGTCTTCGCGAATAAGTTGTGGAGGCCGTTTTAGTCCGGCATTCTGTTCACCCTTTGCGCGCTCACGGACGACACCTGCAATGCCTTTGGCACTGTTTTTTTCCCCGTCCCCCGTGAGGCCTTCGCCGCATCAGCGAGCGAACGGTGATGAGCGGATTTTGGGCGTCAATGCGTCTGTATGGACTGGTGAAAAACCTTGGTTCCACTGACGTCATCCTTCAGCAGTCTGTAGAAATTCTTTGCACCGTCAGCTGCGCTGGCAGCAAAGCCATTCGCGCGTTAGTGTCGCGTCTGGATGCCGAGTTAGTGGTGCGCAGGGTCGATATTGAGCTATTTCAGGGAGAAGTAACGGTGCGCAAGTTTGTTTTTTATATATTCGTCTCATTGTGTGCTTCGTGTTCTTTTAATCATGGAAGAGCAATAGCGACGTTAAATTATTCGGGTGTTGAACATACTCCTGGCAGCGTGGCTTATCAGATTGGCTTTACAGCGGATACAGACCTTTTAGGGCTGTTTGAGTCTGCAATCGGTGAGGGGTTGGTGTGCGCGCTGGAGGATGATGTTGATTTTTCCATTGGGCATTACATCAAGCGTTCAGGAAGAGGGGCGGTGGAGTATGTGAAAGACCCTGTTGGTGGGCATTACGTCTCAAGAGTGATGTTTCGAGAGACTGGAGAGTCGGAGGGGGAAGAAAATCTTCTCACAGGTGAAGCGTTGGGTGAGGTCTTGAAAACACGGGAGTTCATCGTTTGCAGTTTCAGGGTTCATACGACTAAATATAAAACCTATTTTTCGAATCCAATGCCTGTACCTACCTCTGATCTGTTGGGGGTGCTTGGTCGGTGAGCCATTTTTCGGTGCGGAAGTTGAGCTTGTGGGGCTTGATCCTGGCGTGCTCTTCTTGCTCGCTTGATCATGGAAGGTCTGTCGCGACGCTGGAGTACTTAAGCGTCGAGGAACTTCGTAATACGGGTATTTATCAGATTTATTTTCATTCGAGTGAACCTGTTCTTGAATTGTTTAAGTCTCGAATTGGCGAAGGGCTTGTTTGTTCGCTGGATGATGATCTCGACTTTGCGCAGGCGCATCACATTAAGCTCTCAGGCTTTGGGTTAGTTGAGTTGGTTAAAGATAAAGAGCAGAGCAGCTACAGGGCAAATATGATTTTCACTGACTCTGAAGAGGGTAAGGGCAGAGAGAGCTATCTCGAAGGAGATACCTTGAAACCGTTGTTGCTCAAGCGAGATTATATTTCTTGCGTGTTTCGAGTCCATACCACCCGCTACAAGACCTACTTCTCAACAGTTATGCATGTTCCTACGGCAGACTTATTGAAAGCAATTAACAAGAAATAAAGGTGTTGGTTCTTTCAGTCAGACTGGCAAGTGAAAGGGGCGCACCGTCCCTACGTCAGGACGAACGGTTCGAATTTGAGCATCAATGGATCAGGTGAGGGGGATACCGATCGGCTTGGTATGGGTGAATCTGCTGCGGTGAAATTTTGCTCAGAAAGCATCGGGTTCGGAGCGAAAGATCAAGAATGGTTTTTACTGCATCCCAATATGTGGGAATTAAATTTACATATTGAGATTTTTCTTCCGCAAGGTTTATAGTCCAGCTCACTCACTGCCAAAAACAAAACAGGTGAAGCGATGCTGGCGCAATTGATCGCGCTCGATTGGGGGACGACGTCCCTTCGTGCGTACAGGCTCGGCCCGAATGCTGGCGTCCTCGATCAGCGGTCACTGGCGTCAGGGATCATGCAGTTGCCGAAAGCGCCGCGGGTGATCGCCGGCCACTTGTGTGCCGACGGTTTTGAACTGGCATTCGACGAGGCCTGCGGTGATTGGCTCGATGCACAGCCCGGTCTTCCGGCGATTGCCTGCGGCATGGTCGGCAGTGCTCAGGGCTGGCGTGAAGCGGCTTACTGCGATACTCCGGCGAATGTCGCCAACCTCGGCACTTCCCTGCAAACCGTCCGCAGCTTGCGCGGCGTCGATGTGCATATCGTGCCCGGTGTCATCCAGCGTTCGCGGCTGCCGAATGTGATGCGCGGCGAGGAAACCCAGGTCCTTGGCGTGCTGCAAAACCTGCCTGCCGGGGCAGGGGACAATCTGTTGATCGGCCTGCCGGGCAGCCATTCGAAATGGGTCGAAGTGGTCGAAGGCTGCATCACTCATTTCGACACGTTCATGACTGGCGAACTGTTCGCTGTGCTGAGCGAACACAGCATTCTCGGGCGCACGCAACAGCGCGGCGCAGCCTTCGACTGCGCAGCCTTTGATCGCGGCGTGCAGGTGGCGTCGTCGGCGGATGGTGAGATCGGCCCATTGTCGACGCTGTTCAGTTCTCGCAGTCTCGGCTTGACCGGTGAACTCAGCGCCGAGCAGCAGCCTGACTATCTGTCTGGTCTGTTGATCGGCCATGAACTGGCGGCGCTGGCAACGGTGCATCGCCACCACAGCGCAAAGCTTGCTTCGATCGTTCTGATCGGCAATACCCAACTCTGCACCCGCTATCAGCGTGCGCTCGCTATCTGCGGTTTTCCTCATGTGGCCTTGGCCGAACAAGCCACCGAACGCGGTTTGTGGCAACTGGCGGTCGCAGCCGGGCTGATCGGCAAAACCGCTCCCGTTCAACCCGACTAGAGGTCTGACATGCTCAAGCAAGCACTGGCAACAAACGGACTGATCGCGATCCTTCGGGGCCTGCGCCCACAAGAGGCGGCGGCCATCGGCGAGGTTCTGTACCAGTCCGGTTTTCGGGTTATCGAAGTGCCGCTCAATTCTCCTGAACCCTATGAAAGCATCCGCATTCTGCGCAGCACCTTACCCGCCGATTGCCTGATCGGCGCGGGTACGGTGCTGACCCCGGAGCAGGTCGCGCAGGTGAAAGCCGCCGGTGGACAGGTGATTGTCATGCCGCACAGCGATGCCGAGGTCTTGCGTGCGGCAAAGGCGGCCGGCTTGTATCTGGCGCCGGGTGTGGCGACACCGACCGAAGCGTTCGCAGCACTCGCAGAAGGCGCGGATGTGCTGAAGATGTTCCCGGCCGAGCAGATGGGACCGGCGGTAGTGAAGGCCTGGCTCGCAGTATTACCGGCCGGGACCATGCTGGTGCCAGTGGGCGGGATTACTCCTGACAACATGCAGGCGTTTGTCGAGGCAGGGGTCAAAGGCTTTGGCCTGGGTTCCGGGTTGTTCAAGCCAGGCCTCACGCCTGCGGAAGTGGCCATTCGGGCCGGGGTGTATGTCGCAGCCTGGAACGCGCTGCACTTCGAGTTGTAGTGACGGCACGGGGGCAACCATAATGCCGCCCGTTCACTCGCTTAACGGTAAGGCTGGACTATGCAGGAAGAGCTCTCGAAAAATGCCGCGCCAACCGGCACGCAAACGTTGCTGCGCGGTTTGGCTGTGGTGCATGCCGTGGCTGGCGGTGCTCGTGATCTCAAGGAAATCGCCCGGCTGATAGGCACTACCCGCAGCACCACGCACCGCTTGGCCAGTTGCCTGGTGGACGAGCGATACCTGCGCGTGGTGCCGCAAGTGGGTTACCTGCTCGGGCCCAAGTTGATCGAGTTGGGTTTTCAGGCCCGCGAAGAGCTGCCGCTGGTGACCCTTGCCGGGCCCTATCTGGACGAGTTGTCGGCGTTGACCGGCGACACCATCCATCTGGCGATCCGTGAAGGCGACGAGGTGTTGTACTTGCACAAGATTCCGGGGCGCATTGGCCCGGAAATGCGCTCGCGAGTCGGTCATCGCATGCCACTGGCGCGCACCGGGATCGGCAAGGCGCTGATGCTCGATGACTCGCAGCAAGAGTGGCAGCGGTTGTATCAGATCAGCTTGCCGGCGGGTGGGAAGAGCCAGTTCTGGCCGCAGCACCCGGAGCAATCCTGGGAGCAGTTTCAGCAGCGCATGCTGGAATATGTGACGGGTGGTTATGCCTTCGACCTGGAAGACAACGAACCGTCGATCCGCTGTGTGGCGGCACCGGTTCGCGACGCCAGTCGGCGGATCGTCGCGGGCATCAGCATCGCCAGCACGGTTCCGTACATGCCGCTGGAGAAAATGGCCGAGCTTATTCCCTTGATCAAAGGAGTCACGGCTCGGCTGTCGGCAGAGCTAGGGGCCAGGTTATAAGCCGCTAACGTCTGATCAGACGTGCGGTGGGTTGAGCAGGTTTTTGGGGAATGGAGCGTTATCTTGGGAATGAAAATGGTACGGATGCTATGGGTGTTGATGGTTGTTTTGTGTTCGTCGTGCATGCAGTTACACGTACCGGATGCGCGGGTTGAGTTTACCTCGATCAAACACCAAGGCTATGGTCAGTATGAGTTACGTTTCAGGTCCGATCGGGACGTGGCGAACATCTACAAGTCCAACGGTATCAACGATGGTGTCAATGCGTGGATTACGTGCTCACTGGACGGTGATAGGAACTTTTCAAACAATCACACTATGACCTTGTCGATGCAAGGTTTTCTGGAGGATGCCCATCTTGTTGAGGGTGATCGTCGCTACGAGTTCTGGACCTCGGTCAGATTTACCGAGGATAGCGATCATCACCGCGCTCAACGTGAAATCAGGAAGGAAGTACTGCTCCCGTTGCTGAAATCCCAGGAGTACATTCCCTGTAAAACCGTGAGTGTTGCGTGGTTTTTCAAGCCGTACTATTCAACGATCATGTATATCCCGACGTCACGCATCATTGCCGAGGTGGATAAACAAATCCTTTCACCCGCCTATGTGATTCTGCCGCCAGAAGATCGTCCGTTTTCCTGGTTGTTGTTTGAGCCTGTTTGTATCAACGAATGGGTTTGGTATGGCGGTGAGACCATTGTCCATGGCGGTGTATGCAGCAGTTTGCCTTACAGTGGGCTGTTAAGTTCTTTTGCGCCCTATAACGACAAGTACCGCATTGTTGATCAGGAAACCGGCTTGGCGAAACCGGACGCTCCCTACATTATTGTGCGCATGGATGGGCGCAAGGAGGAGGGTGTGACCGACTCCTTGGGCTACACCCATCAAGTGGGGGCCGATGAGCCTGAAACAATAAAGGTCTATGTCCCTGGTGAGGGGCCCTGACCCAAGGTGGATTGGCAGGCCCAAATGAAAAAAACCGGGCGAGAGTCTTGGGTCGAAGAGCTCACAGCCCGGTGGTTTGCTCCGCTAAGCGACAGGGCCTGACTCAGACTTTCAAGGTTGCCATGTCGATGACGAAGCGGTACTTCACGTCACCGGCGATCATGCGGCTGTAAGCCTCGTTGATCTGGCGGATGTCGAGCATTTCGATGTCGCAGGTGATGTTGTGCTCGGCGCAGAAATCCAGCACTTCCTGGGTTTCTGCAATACCCCCGATCAACGAACCGGCCAGCACCCGACGACCCAGCACCAGTTTGGCGGCGTGGACGGGCGGGTCAATCGGCTCGATCAGGCCGACCAGGATGTGCACGCCGTCGAAGCGCAGCGTATCGAGGTACGGGTTGAGATCGTGCTGCACCGGAATGGTGTCGAGCAAAAAGTTGAACTGTCCTGCAGCGGCCTTCATCTGTTCAGCGTCGGTGGAGACGATCACGTGGTCCGCACCCTGGCGGCGACCTTCTTCGGCCTTGCTCGCCGAACGGGTGAACAACGTCACTTCAGCGCCCATGGCTTTGGCAAACTTGATGCCCATGTGACCGAGGCCGCCCATGCCGAGAATCCCGACTTTGTCGCCGGCTTTCACGCCATAGTGTTTGAGCGGCGAGTAGGTGGTGATTCCCGCACAGAGGATCGGTGCGGCGCTGGCCGGGTCGAGTTTCTCGGGGATACGTACGACGAAGTGCTCGCTGACCACGATGCTATCCGAGTAACCGCCCATGGTGTTGCTGCCGTCGACCCGGTCCGGGGTCGCGTAGGTCAGGGTCGGACCTTCGAGGCAATATTGCTCGAGGTCGGCATGGCAGGCTTCGCAGTGGCGGCACGAGTCGACCATGCAGCCGACGCCGACCAGATCACCCACCTTATGGGCGGTGACATTGGTGCCGATGGCGGTGACTTTGCCGACAATTTCGTGGCCGGGCATCAATGGGTAAACAGCGATGCCCCATTCGTTGCGGGCCTGGTGGATGTCGGAGTGGCAGACGCCGCAGTAGAGAATCTCGATCGCTACGTCGTCGGCACGCGGGCTGCGACGTTCGAAGGTCATCGGGGCGAGGGGAGTGGTGGCCGACTGGGCGGCGTAACCGATGGCGGTGTACATGGTGAACCTCGCAAAAGCAGTGACGGGTGAGGTGGGGGATTTTCCGCGCCGTCCGCCTCACCGGCCATGACGATTCCTCCGCGTCTTATGCCTATTCCTCCGGCATCTTCGGTGGAGCGGTCGCATTGGCGCTCAGACCTGCGATGATGCTTTCATCCCTTTTTTCGCGAAGTTTTTGCCATGTTGTTAACTCGTCATCTCGATGCCAATGCCGCGCTGGTTGGGCTGATTCAGCCGTTGGCGACCCGTGATGGTTTCGTGCCGACACGCTTGCCCGGCGTGCACGTACTCAGAGCCAGTTGCGATGTGGCGCGTGGCCCGCAGATCTATGAGCCGAGCCTGATGATCATTGCCCAAGGCAGCAAAGTCGCCTATCTGGGCGCGCGTACGCTGGAATACGGTGCCGGGCATTACCTGATTCAGGCACTGCCGGTGCCGTTCGAATGCGAAACCTTTGCCATGGCTGATGCGCCATTGCTCGGGGTTTCGATTGCCATCGACCGCGCGCTTTTGGGCGAACTGGTGTTGGCCATGGGGTTGGTGCATGGGCGCAATACGCCTGCGCAAACACCCGAATCCATGACCTCGGCGGTACTCGATGACGGCATGCGTGGCTGTGTCGAGCGCTTGTTGCACTGCCTGCACGATCCGCTGGAATGTCAGGTCATGGGGCCGGCGCGGTTGCGTGAGTTGTTGTTCGTGGCGTTGCGCGGTCCGCAGGCTGATGTGCTGCGGGCGTTGGTCGAGCAACAGGGACAATTTGCCCGGATTGCGGCGTCCTTGAGTCATTTGCATGCGCACTTCACCGAGCCGCTGAACGTCGAGACGTTGGCCAGTTGCGCGAACATGAGTACGTCGACCTTTCATGAGCATTTCAAGCGCAGCACCTTGTTGTCGCCAGTGCAGTATTTGAAGCGCTTGCGATTGCTCAAGGCGCAGCAGTTGTTGCTGTCGGAAGGGCTGGGGGTGGCGCAGGTTGCGCATCGGGTGGGTTATCAGAGCACGTCGCAGTTCAGTCGCGAGTATAAGCGCTACTTCGAGCGTAATCCGGGGGACGAACGGGTGGCTTAGATTTCAGTCGCAGTTACAGAGGGCGGTGTCGTTTTCTCCGGGCAACAAAAAGGCCCCCATTTCGGGAGCCTTGATGTTTGGCAATTTGACTTACATGTTCGGGTAAGTCGGGCCGCCAGAGCCTTCCGGCGTTACCCAGGTGATGTTCTGCGCAGGGTCCTTGATGTCGCAGGTCTTGCAGTGCACGCAGTTCTGGGCGTTGATCTGGAAGCGCTTCTCGCCGTCTTCCTTGGTGATCACTTCATACACGCCAGCCGGGCAGTAGCGTTGAGCGGGCTCATCGTACAGCGGCAGGTTCTTGCTGATCGGGATGCTCGCGTCGGCCAGCTTCAAGTGGCAAGGTTGTTCTTCTTCGTGGTTGGTACCGGAGATGAACACCGAGCTGAGCTTGTCGAAGCTGAGTTTGCCGTCCGGTTTCGGGTAGTCGATCTTCTTGCTGTCGGCCGCGAGCTTGAGGCAGGCGTAGTCCGGCTTGGTGTCGTGCAAGGTGAACGGCAGTTTGCCGCCGAAGATGTTCTGGTCGAGCCAGTTGAAACCACCGCCGACGATAGCGCCGTACTTGTGGATCGCCGGGCCGAAGTTGCGGCTGGCGAACAGTTCTTCGTAAAGCCAGCTGGCTTTGAACGATTCAACGTAGCTGTTCAGTTCATCAGCGCCTTCGGAACCTGCGAAGAGGGCGTCGGCCACGGCGTCAGCGGCGAGCATGCCGGACTTCATGGCGGTGTGGCTGCCTTTGATCTTGGCGAAGTTCAGGGTGCCGAGGTCGCAACCGATCAGTGCGCCGCCCTTGAAGACCATCTTCGGCAGCGAGTTCAGGCCACCTTTGCAGATCGCGCGCGCACCGTAGCTGATGCGCTTGCCGCCTTCCAGGTACTGCTTGAGCACCGGGTGATGCTTGAGGCGCTGGAACTCGTCGAACGGCGACAGGTAAGTGTTGCTGTAGGACAGGTCGACGATAAGGCCGACTACAACCTGGTTGTTTTCCAGGTGATAGAGGAACGAGCCGCCGGTGTTTTCGGTGCCCATGATGTCCAGCGGCCAACCGGCGGTGTGCACCACCAGGCCTGGCTGATGGTTGGCCGGATCGATTTCCCAGATTTCTTTCAGGCCAATGCCGTAGTGCTGGGCGTCGGCATCGGTGTCGAGGTTGAAGCGCTTGATCAGTTGCTTGCCGATGTGGCCACGGCAGCCTTCGGCGAACAGCGTGTACTTGCCACGCAACTCCATGCCTGGGGTGTACAGGCCTTCTTTCGGATTACCTTCACGGTCAACGCCAAGGTCGCCGGTGATGATCCCGCGAACCACGCCGTTTTCGTCGAACAGTGCTTCCTGAGCGGCGAAGCCCGGGTAGATCTCTACGCCCAGGTTCTCGGCCTGCTGAGCCAGCCAGCGGCACAGGTTGCCCAGGGAGATGATGTAGTTGCCTTCGTTGTGCATGGTCTTGGGCACAAAGAGGTCTGGAATCTTGATTGCGCCATCGGCGTTTTTCAGAACGAAAATGTCATCGCGAGTGACCGGAGTGTTCAGCGGTGCGCCGAGTTCTTTCCAGTCCGGGAACAGTTCGTTCAGCGCCCGAGGTTCGAACACCGCACCAGACAGAATGTGAGCGCCGACTTCGGAGCCTTTTTCGACCACGCAGACGCTAATTTCCTTACCGGCTTCGGCGGCCTTCTGCTTCAATCGGCAGGCGGCGGAAAGACCAGCGGGGCCGGCACCGACGATGACCACGTCGAATTCCATGTATTCGCGTTCCACAGGTTATCTCCTACTCAAGGCTCAACAGTTTTTTTCTAATTGGAGGTTTGGTGTCGCATCCATGAATCCCTGCACAACGCTGGGAGAGGACAATCGATGAGCCACCTTTCTCTCTAGGCGGCGCATTATATCTACACCACTCTTAGCGTCCAATACAAACGTTTGTTTGAATTTGCTCCAGCCCAGAGAAATCAAAGAAGCGCGGCTTATGACTGGCCATTTTGGCGTATTGACCGGAATAGGTGTTCCGGTCAAGATACGGGCGGTTTTGCGCTCGCCGTAGGCTGACTGTTGGTTTCAAGAGCACCTCTAAAGACAGGGCGAAGGCGGTACAAGGTGACGCGCAGCACAGGTTTGGCGCGAAGTTTACACGTCGCGACAAAGAATGACTCGTTAGTCACCACTGACGAACGGTCATTACGCTTCGTGAGCTGGGTCACCCAGTACAAATGCCGGCGTTTTTAGAGGTGCCCTTGTGCCCGATGAGCATCAACCGCCAGGTTCGCCTAGGCGACTTTCTTTTCACCGGAGAGTAACGAGGAATCCATGAAGGTTCTTGTAGCTGTCAAACGAGTGGTCGACTATAACGTCAAGGTTCGCGTCAAAGCGGACAACTCCGGCGTCGATCTCGCTAACGTCAAGATGTCGATGAACCCTTTCTGCGAAATCGCAGTGGAAGAAGCCGTACGCCTGAAAGAGAAAGGTGTTGCGACTGAAATCGTCGTCGTCTCCATCGGCCCGTCCACCGCTCAAGAGCAACTGCGCACCGCGCTGGCTCTGGGTGCCGACCGCGCCATCCTCGTCGAATCCGCCGAAGACCTGACTTCGCTGGCCGTTGCCAAGCTGCTCAAGGCTGTTGTCGACAAGGAACAGCCTTCGTTGGTGATCCTTGGCAAACAAGCCATCGACAGCGACAACAACCAGACTGGCCAGATGCTCGCGGCACTGAGCGGTTACGGTCAGGGCACTTTCGCTTCGAAAGTCGAAGTCACTGGCGACAAAGTTGCCGTGACCCGCGAAATCGACGGCGGTGCACAGACGGTTTCGCTGAAACTGCCGGCCATCGTCACCACCGACCTGCGTTTGAACGAGCCGCGCTATGCGACCCTGCCAAACATCATGAAAGCCAAGAAGAAGCCGCTTGAAGTGCTGACTCCTGACGCTTTGGGCGTTTCCACCGCCTCTACCAACAAAACCCTGAAAGTCGAAGCGCCGGCTGCACGCAGCGCAGGCATCAAGGTCAAGTCGGTGGCTGAACTGGTCGAGAAACTGAAAAACGAAGCGAAGGTAATCTGATCATGACTATCTTGGTAATCGCCGAACACGACAACAAAGTAGTGGCCCCGGCCACGCTGAACACCGTGGCGGCTGCCGCCAAAATCGGTGGTGACATCCACGTTCTGGTTGCCGGTCAGGGCGTTGGCGCTGTAGCTGAAGCTGCCGCGAAAATCGCTGGCGTGGCCAAAGTGCTGGTCGCCGATAACGCTGCCTACGCACACCAACTGCCAGAAAACGTTGCACCGCTGGTAGCAGAGTTGGGCAAGGGCTACAGCCACATCCTGGCTGCTGCCACCTCCAACGGTAAAAACATCCTGCCGCGCGTTGCCGCTCAGCTGGACGTTGACCAGATCTCCGAGATCATCTCGGTTGAAAGCGCTGACACCTTCAAGCGCCCAATCTATGCCGGCAACGCCATCGCGACCGTTCAGTCCAACGCTGCGGTAAAAGTCATCACCGTGCGTGCTACCGGTTTCGATCCGGTTGCCGCCGAAGGTGGTTCGGCTGCCGTTGAAGCAGTTGCGGCTGCTCACGACGCTGGCACTTCCAGCTTCGTTGGCGAAGAACTGGCCAAGTCCGATCGTCCGGAACTGACCGCTGCCAAGATCGTCGTTTCCGGCGGTCGCGGCATGCAGAACGGCGACAACTTCAAGCACCTGTACGCCCTGGCCGACAAGCTGGGCGCTGCTGTTGGCGCTTCCCGCGCCGCGGTCGACGCAGGTTTCGTGCCCAACGACATGCAGGTCGGTCAGACCGGCAAGATCGTTGCGCCACAGCTGTACATCGCCGTCGGTATCTCCGGCGCGATCCAGCACCTGGCCGGCATGAAAGATTCCAAAGTGATCGTTGCGATCAACAAGGACGAAGAAGCGCCGATCTTCCAGGTGGCCGATTACGGCCTGGTAGCGGACTTGTTCGAAGCCATCCCCGAGTTTGAGAAGCTGGTCTAATCCAGCGGCTTGACTTATAAAGAGCCCGGCCTTTTGGCCGGGTTTTTTATTGTCTGCGATTTGAGGGTGGGGAAATTCGCCATGGATTTGCGTCGCTGGAGCGGCTTGTGGGTGCTGCTGAGCCTGTCGGCTTTGCCCTTGCTGTCAGTCGCTGCGGGCAAATGCGAGCGTCTGGTGGTGACCGGCAGTCCGGATGCACCACCGTATCTGTGGCAAGACCCGAAAGACCCGACGCACTTGATCGGTACCAGCGCCGACTTGTTGCAGCAGATGGCGGGGGAGTTGGGAATCAAGGTCGAGTTGCTGTACGCCGGCAATCGATCTCAAGCGTTGGATGAAGTGCGTAGCGGGCGTATCGACATGCTGGCCGACGCGCCTCTGATGGACAATCAACTCGAATCACTGGACTACATCCAGCCGCCATTGCTGGAAAACGACTACCTGGTCTGGACCCGCAAGGGCTCGGCATGGGTCTACAACGAGGCGCAGGATTTGCGTGGGCATGTTGGCGCAGTCTCGGCAAAGGCTCGTTTGACACAACCGTTCGAGGCCTACGCACAAGAGCAATTGACCTTGATGAGTCTGCCGAACCTGACACAGGCTTTTCAGAAGTTGCTGCTGGGTGACGCGGACTATGTGCTCGCCGGGCGTTATACCGGGATAGCCATGGCGCAGACATTGGGCATGGCCAACGATGTGCAAGCGTATCCGCAACCGATCGACCGACCGGGGCTGTTCCTTGCCATTTCCCGCAACTCTGCCTGCAACGATCCATGGTTACGCGGACAGCTGTCGAAAAAGATGACAGAATTGCCCGCGTCCGGCCTGACGGAGGCCGTGCTGCAGCGCAATCTGGAGCGCTGGAAAGCACACTTGCAGCAACCCGTCAGCACCCCAAAACAGTAGGGATTTTTAGTGACTCTTCGACCTCTTTTCGCTGCCCTGGCCGTTATGGCCCTGGCGGGTTGTGCTGCCGATCCGGCGCCGAATGAACAATTGCGTTTGACCGAACGGGCCCTGGAACAGGCCGCCGCTGTCGGGGCAACGACTGAAGACGTGCCAGAGCTGAAACTCGCTGAAGGCAAGTTTGCTCAGGCTAAGGCCGACATGACCACTCAAGCCTTCAAGGATGCGCGGATGCAGGCCGAACAGGCAGAACTGGACGCGCGTCTGGCCGAGGCCAAGGTTCTGACAGTGAAAAGTCAGGAAAAGCTGAACGTGCTCAACACCCGCATTACTCGCCTGCGCAAGCAACTGGGAGATGCCCAATGAGCCTGAAAAACACCATTCTGGGCGGATTGCTGCTGGTGGGTTGCGCAGGGCTTGCCGGCTGCGCAGGTCAACACAGTGCGGCGGCATTGCAACAAGCCAGCGCTGACTTTCAGAAGGTCAAGGAAGATTCGAATGTGCTGCGCATCGCGCCCAAGGACGTGATTCGGGCGGGTGAGTCGCTTGCCAGGGCTGATCGCCTGTCGACCTACTGGGGCAGCGGCCCGGATGTTAAGCATTACGCTTACCTGAGTCAGCGTTACAGCGAAATTGCCCGTCAGCACACCGAGCAAGCGCTGAATGACGAACGTGGGGCCAAGCTTGAGCTGGAGCGTCAGCGCCTGCAGTTGGCGTTGCGCGAGAACAAACTGCTCAGCGTGCAACAACAGGGTAAATGGCTGGAAGAGCAAATCATCAACCTGGCTACGACCCAGACTGATCGCGGTCTGGTCATGACCCTGGGAGATGTGCTGTTCGACACCGGTGAAGCTGAGCTGAAAAACTCGGCAAATCGCACCGTATTGAAAATTGTCCAGTTTCTGCAGCTCAACCCCAAGCGCGTGGTGCGTATCGAAGGTTATGCCGACAACACCGGCGGCAAGCAGGACAACCTGAAGCTGTCTCGCGATCGCGCCCAGTCGGTGGCGGACATGCTGATAGATCTGGGGATCGAAGATAAGCGCATTCAAGTCGAAGGCTACGGCGATGAATACCCGGTAGAGGCCAACGCTTCCGAGCGGGGGCGTGCGCAGAACCGCCGGGTCGAAATTGTGTTCTCCGACGAAAAAGGCCAGCTCGGCGCTGCCCGCTAAGGTCAGCGTTACTGGAAAACCCGGCCCCCTCAGCGGTGCCGGGTTTTTTTTGCCTGCGAATTGGATCGCGCCATATCCATAAAAGCAGTACAGTTTTTGCTGTCACTGCACTGTACGGTCGACTATTGTGGCAACTGTCCCAGTACACTTCTAAACTGTTCCGGTAATGTTTCACACAAGAATAAAATGCCCGTGAAATCGAGTGCTGCGTCATGACCAATCTCTTGCTCTATCAACGAATCGCTCAGCAATTGGCTGAGGATATCCGGCGTGGTGTCTATCAGCCCGGCGAGCGCGTACCTTCTGTGCGCAAAATGAGCTCGCAGCTCAATGTCAGCCACGCGACGGTGCTTCAGGCATATGCCAACCTCGAAGATCAGGGGCTGATTCGCGCACGCCCGCAGTCGGGTTACTACGTCCACCAGACCCCGGCACTGACCGCGCCGACGCCGGATATCGCGCGTGTCGAACGTCCCGGCCTGGTCACGCGCAGCAGTATCATTCAGCAAGTGTTGGTCGAGTCGCGTCGCGAAGGGGTGTTCCCGCTAGGCGCTGCGGTGCCCAGTGTCGACTATCTACCGGTACGGGCACTGCACCAGCAATTGGCCAAGGTCACGCGGTTTCACAGCCCGCGGGCGTTCAGTTACATGTTCAGTCCGGGTTTTGAACCGTTGCGTCGCCAGGTGGCGATCCGTATGCGTGATGCCGGTGTAGTGGTCGACCCATCGGAAGTGGTCATCACCCATGGTTGCGTCGATGCGCTGCAAATGTCGTTGCGCGTCCTGACGCGCCCCGGCGATCTGATCGCGGCTGAGTCGCCGACCTACTACGGCTTGTTGCAGCTTGCCGATTTGTTGGGTTTGAAAGTCATCGAGATCCCCAGTGACCCGGCGACGGGCATGAGCCTGGAAGCCTTGCAACTGGCCGCCAACCAGTGGTCGATCAAGGCGTTGGTGCTGACCACGCGCCTGAGCAACCCGCTGGGTGGCACCATGCCGGAAGAGCGGCAAAAACAGCTGCTGCGTCTGGCTTCGGACTTCGATATCCAAGTGGTCGAAGACGATATTTACGGCGAACTGATGTTCGAGCAAGGCCGCACCAAATCGCTGAAAGCCTATGACCGGCTGGATCGGGTCATCTATTGCTCAAGTTTCTCCAAGACCCTGTCACCCGGTGTGCGCATCGGCTGGATGATTGCCGGCAAGTACCAGCAGGAAATCCAGCGGCTGCAGACCTTCAGCACCCATTCGGCGTGCAGCGTGACGCAGATGGGGATCGCAGCCTATCTGGAGAACGGCGGCTACGATCGTCATTTGCGCTACATTCGCCAGGAATACCGCAAGAACCTCAGCGCCTTCCAGTTGGCGGTACAGCAGTATTTCCCTGAGGGAACTCAGATAACCCGGCCCACGGGTGGCTTCATTCTATGGGTCAGCCTGCCGGGGCGGGTCAATACGCAGGAACTGCATGTCCGTGCGTTGCAGCAGGGCATCAGTATCGCGCCGGGGCTGATTTTCAGTAACACCGAACAATTCAATCACTGCATTCGCTTGAACTGCGGCACGCCGTGGAATCGTGAGGCCGAGCGGGCGCTGATGACACTCGGGATGCTGGCCACTCAGCTTTGTCAGGAGACGGCTGGCGGTTTTTGATGTGCACCAGGGGCTGGATTGCTATGCGAGCTTGTCAGGAGCCTTACAACAAGCGAGCATATGGCCCTCTGCCGTTAGCGCTGTAGTGTTCATGAAAGCGATTTTTCCTGCTGGTTTGGTGTTGGCGTGCCTCTTGAGTGTCTTCATGCCGGGTAGCGCAATGGCTGCGGCCGCCCCGGATAAAGGGGGTATCAGCATTTCTGAGGTGAAGGCAAAGCCCGTTGTGCCGACAAAAAAACACATACCAGCCAAAAAGGCCGAAGCAGTAAAGAAGCCGAAGTCACAAAAGAAACGCCCACCCATTGCTTCAAAATCAAAATCCGCGAGCGAGGTGGTCAGAACCACGTACTTGCCTCCGGCCAAGCTGGATTTGAGCCTGCCGCCGGACATGGTTAAGCAGTTACAACCTGTTGGCGCTGTTCCGCTAGTCAAACATGCCCCTTTGCTGCCGCCCATGTTTGGTGAAAAAACCAAGGCTGACAGCCCGTTCCAGCTTAACGGTCGCCTGCTCAGTAACGAAATGCAGTTGCAAATGCGCAAGGAAGAGCACCGAGAGGTCGACGGTGCGGCACTGGAATTCCAGTTTAAGCAGTAAAATCGCACATTGCTCTGTGACCCGCGCACCTGACGCTTGGTCGGAGACTGGTTAGTCACGCGTGTTTGAGCGAAAAACCTCTATCTGGCCAATTTCAAACGGCTGTTTTAGCGGGTACTCTAGTCCACGTTATCCAACACATTACCCGTCGCGAGGAGCGTGTCGTCATGAACTGCCGTGAAGGCTGTGGCGCCTGTTGCATTGCCCCTTCCATCAGCACACCCATCCCCGGCATGCCAAACGGCAAAGCGGCGGGAGAACGTTGTGTGCAACTGTCTGTCGATAATCTGTGCCGTATTTTCGGCGAGCCTGAACGGCCGGCGGTCTGTGGTGCGTTTCAAGCGGATGTCGAGGTGTGTGGCAACAGCCGGGAAGAGGCCATCAAGTTGATCGGTTGGTGGGAGCAAATGACCGCGGCGTAGTGTGTTCAACGAACGGAACTTCAACAATAAGGAATAAGACTATGGGTTCGCTGCATCGTATCGCTGTGTTGTGTGGCTTGACCGTTCTGTTGGCCACGACAGCCCAGGCCGAAGACTGGAAAACTGCCAAGGATGAGGACGGAATCAAGGTTTCCCTGAGTGAAGTCGCCGGGTCTCAGTACAAGGCCTACCGCGGTGTGACCGTAATGAAGACCTCCGTGGCCAAGTTGCGTGCGCTTCAGGAAGACGTGCCTGGCGCGTGTGCCTGGATTCATGAGTGCAAGGTGCAGAAGTTGCTCAAGCACGAAGGCGATCAAAGCTGGACCTACACGCAGTTCAGCACCCCATGGCCGGTGACTGCGCGTGACTCGGTATTGCACGTGACTACTGTCGAAGGCGCCGATGGCAGCCTGACGCGTAAGCTTGAAGGCGTACCGACCTACCTGCCTGAAGAAAAAGGCTTTGTTCGTGTCACCCAGGTCCAGGGTTTCTGGAAACTTGTTCCAAAAGGCACGGACCAGGTCGAAGTGACCTATCAGGTTCACACCGAACCAGGTGGTAGCGTGCCGTCCTGGCTGGCCAACAAGTTTGTGGTCGACGCACCCTTCAATACCTTGAAAGCCCTGAAAGCACGCGCCGAGAAGTAATGCCGTGCTTTTCGCAAAGAGGCTGCCAACCGGCGGCCTTTTTCATATCAAACCGATGGATTCAGGAGGAACGATTTTCCGGTATTCGGGGTCGAGATGTTGTAAGCCCATCTGTGGGTTTTACCAAGGAGGCACCGATGCAAAAGTGGGAAGTCACCTTCGTAGATGATCACGGCGTGCAGACCGTGGAGCAATTCGATTGCGAACAAAAACCCACGATGGAGCGGGCCGCGCAATTGATTCGCTCAAAACTCCTCCCTGTTCCGGCCGAGCTCGATCTCAATGATCTGGAGGGGCGAACCGAGGACCCGACGGTCAAAAGCCTGAAAGATCAGAACAGCATTGAAATTCTCAGTATCACTCCAATTGCATAACCACTTGATGCGACTCGCAAACAGGCCTTGGCAGCAACTCTGACTTGGGGCTACTCTGCAAACGAGATCAGCGAATGGATCGCTAAGGTCTGGTCTTGTCAGCTACATGCTTGTTTCCCGGCGGCAATTTGATTGCCGTATCGCCCTCACCATTCGGTTGCGGGCGCAGGGAGTACGGAAAGTCTATCCATCAGTTTGAGGAGGACGTTTCATGAGCACAGCCTATCAAGAAGACATCAGCAGCAGTGTGCTGCGCCGCATGAAAGAAGGCGGTTTTGATTTTTCACGGTTCCATCCCATCGAGTTCTACGCCATTTTTCCGGATGAGGAGCGGGCACGCAGGGCGGCAGGGCATTTTCGCGGTGAGTCCTTGAATGCGCAGGTCAGCGTGCGTGATGACGGTGCCTGGCATTTGGAGTTGAGCAAGGTGATGTACGCCACTTATGGCGGCATCGGTGACTTTGAACAGGACTTTGAGGCGGTGGTCGAGCCTTTGGGGGGGATTATCGAAGGATGGGGCGTCAAGCAGGAGGTACGAGGGCTACTCGCATAACACTATGAACAGCGACAACACTCAGCAACGGCTGACCTCAGGGTTGGCCGTTTTCGTTTTCGGACATTGAGAAGTCAAAGGATCGCAACCGCACACAGGCCGTGAAATCAACTCTGGCTAGGCGGGTATTGACCATGAGCATTGCTTCGCAATGAAGCGGGGGACGAACGGGTTGGGGCATTTACTGCACAGGATTGGTGCGGCGTGTCTTCGGTGATTAGCCAACCGATTGATAGTAAAGCGTTTATGCCACTGGCACGGGCCTTGCGAAGTCCAGGTGTCCGGGTGACAAGGAGTACGGCATGATCCGCACCTATTTTGATGAAATGTACGACGCTGGCGGCCTGGTCCGCCCGCACTATCGGGAGTTCGCCCGTTGGTTAGCTGAAACGCCTGACGAGCTTTTGGCACAACGGCGACGCGAGGCCGATCTGTTATTTCATCGTGCCGGGATAACCTTCACGCTCTATGGTGATGAGCAGGGGACAGAGCGCCTGATTCCCTTCGACACCATTCCCCGCAGCATCCCCGTCAGCGAATGGCGGATCGTTGAGCGCGGCTGTATTCAGCGGGTCAAGGCATTGAACATGTTCCTCGCCGACCTGTATCACGAGCAGCGCATCATCAAGGCCGGCATCATCCCGGCCGAACAAGTGCTGGCCAACGAGCAATACCAGCTCGCCATGCAAGGGCTGGATCTGCACCGCGATATCTATTCGCACATCTCTGGCGTCGATCTGGTGCGCGATGGCGACGGCACGTACTACGTGCTCGAAGACAATTTGCGCACGCCCAGTGGCGTCAGCTACATGCTCGAAGACCGCAAGATGATGATGCGGCTCTTCCCCGAGTTGTTCGCCGCCCAGCGCATCGCGCCCATCGATCATTACCCGAACCTGTTGCTCGACACGCTGAAAAGCTCCAGCCCACTGGACAATCCAAGTGTCGTGGTGCTGACTCCCGGGCGCTTCAACAGTGCGTTTTTCGAGCACGCGTTTTTGGCGCGGGAGATGGGCGTGGAGCTGGTGGAAGGCGCGGACCTGTTCGTGCGCGACGACAAGGTGTTCATGCGCACCACCGACGGGCCGAAAGCCGTCGACGTGATCTACCGTCGCCTCGACGATGCTTTCCTCGATCCGTTGGCGTTCAATCCGGATTCGATGCTCGGCGTTCCAGGACTGTTGTCGTCCTATCGCTCCGGCAATGTGGTGCTGGCAAATGCCATCGGCACCGGTGTCGCGGACGACAAGTCGGTTTATCCGTTCGTGACCGAGATGATTCGTTTCTACCTGGACGAAGAACCGATCCTGAAGAACGTGCCGACTTGGCAGTGTCGCAACCCGTCAGAACTTTCTCACGTGCTGGCGAACCTGCCTGAGCTGGTGGTCAAGGAAACCCAGGGTTCCGGTGGTTACGGAATGCTGGTCGGGCCCGCGGCCACCGCCGCCGAAATCGAAGCGTTCCGCGCACGCATCAAGGCCAAGCCCCACGCGTATATCGCCCAACCGACGTTGTCCCTGTCGACCTGCCCGACGTTTGTCGAAAACGGCATCGCGCCGCGGCACATCGACTTGCGTCCGTTTGTCCTGTCTGGCCGCGAAACCCGGGTCGTACCCGGTGGCCTTACCCGTGTAGCCCTGCGCGAAGGATCCCTGGTGGTCAATTCGTCCCAGGGTGGCGGAACCAAGGACACCTGGGTGGTCGAGGATTGAAGGAAACCTGCCATGTTAAGTAGAACCGCCTCGGATTTGTATTGGATGTCGCGTTACCTGGAACGGGCGGAAAACCTCGCACGGATGCTCGACATCAGTTATTCGCTGTCATTGATGCCGCAGGATGGGCGCGGCGATGGTCTGCACGAATTGGCGATGCCCTTGCTGATCACCGGCACGCTGGACGATTACCTTGAGCGCCACGGTCAATTGCATGCCGAGCGTTTGCTGCACTTCTTCGCCCTGGATGCGGCGAACCCGGCCAGTATCTACAGTTGTCTCGGCGCCGCGCGGGCCAGTGCTCACGCAGTGCGTGGGCGGATTACTGCCGACATGTGGGAAAACATCAACGCAACCTGGCTGGAGATTCGCGGTATCGCCGAACAGGGCCTCAGTCGCTATGGCATGAGCCGTTTCTGCGAGTGGATCAAAGAACGTTCCCACCTGTTCCGGGGCGCGTGCTACGGCACCATCATGCGCAACGATGCCTTTCGCTTCATTCGCCTGGGGACCTTCATTGAAAGGGCCGACAACACGCTGCGCCTGCTCGATGCCCGCTACGAAATGGCCGGCGATCAGGCCGAGGCGGTCAGCGATGGTACGGCCTACGCGTATTACCAGTGGAGTGCGTTGCTGCGGGCCTTGTCGTCGTTCGAGGCGTATACCGAGATCTACCGCGACGCGCCTGGCGCGAGGCACATCGCTGAGCTGTTGCTGCTACGTGCCGACGTACCGCGTTCGCTGCGTGCCTGCACTGAGGAAATCGACCAGATCCTCGCCAGCCTGCCGGGGACCAATGGCCGTCCAGCGCAACGTCTGGCAGCAGAAGTGGATGCGCGGCTGCGATACACCGGCATCAACGAAATCCTCGCCGAAGGCCTGCACGCCTGGCTGACCGAGTTCATCCCGCTGGTGCGCCAGTTGGGCAACGCCATACACAGTTCCTATCTGGAGGCTGCATGAGACTTTCCATTAGCCACGAGACCACCTATCACTATGAAGATCAGGTGCGGGCAAGTATCCAGTATTTGCGATTGACGCCTCACGACAGCGAGCGTCAGCACGTACTGAACTGGCGGCTCGACCTGCCACGGCCAGTGCGTGCGCAACTCGATCCGTTTGGCAACATCCTGCATGTGCTGACGATGGACGAGCCGCATGAGGCGATCATCATCGGCGCACGAGGGCTGGTGGACATTGATGAGTTGCGTGAGGCCGAGCATGAGAGCCAGTCAGCGCTGCCGTTCTTGCGTTTCACTCGACTGACCGAGGCGGATGAAGCGTTACGCGCATTCGCCGAGAAGCAATGTCACCAACGGCGCGATCGCACAGCGTTGATCGACTTGATGCATGGCCTCAACCAGCACATGACCTACACGCCGGGCTCCACCGAAGTCGACACCAGCGCCGCTCAAGCGTTCGCCGGGCGCGCCGGGGTCTGTCAGGATCACGCCCATGCGTTTCTTGCCTGTACGCGTAGCCTGGGGATTCCAGCGCGGTATGTGTCGGGTTATCTGTACAGCGAAAACAGCGAACACCTGGCCAGTCACGCCTGGGCAGAAGCCTGGCTCGACGACGCGTGGTACAGCTTCGATGTCACCAATGAACTGGCCAAGCCCGAGCGTCACCTGAAGCTGGCTGTAGGCCTCGACTATCTCGATGCCTGCCCGGTACGTGGCATGCGTCGTGGCGGTGGCGGGGACCAGATGCACGCCAAGGTGTTCGTCGCGCCGACGCCGGTGATCTCCGTGCAACAGCAGTAATTTGGGATCCCTCATCGCGAGCCTGCTCGCGAAGAGGCCCGCTCAGGCGCCGCACCTCTCAAACCATCAGGGCTGCTGCTTACGCCCGGCCATATGCTTCAAATACCCCACCAGCAACGTCAGTTCCTCATCCGACAATACCTGTGTCGAGAACCCCGGCATTTTTGCCTGTGGCCATTGGCGCAAGCTTTGCGGGTCGCGGATATAGCGCTTGAGGAATTCAGCGCCAAAGTACTCGGTAGGGCTGAAAGGAATGTTCAGGTCCGGACCAAACTGCGCGTCCCCAGCGCCATTCAGGCGGTGACACGCCAGGCAGTTTTTCTGGAACAACGCATAGCCCGTATTCACCGGGTCATTGGCGGCGAGCGCCGGGTCTGGAAGCAGGGCGGGGAAGCGTACGCCGACCGCCGCCAGGCGTTTGATACTGGCGACCTGAAATGGCCATTGCTCAGGGCTGATATGGCCAGCCTGAGGGTTGGTCCACACCAGATAAAAAGGTCCGGCACTGGGTTTGCCTTCCGCCAGCGCTGGCCAAGGGGTGGCCGGGTCTTCAATGGCCAGCCACGCCTGTGCACCCACCGTGTTGAGCAACGGTGCGGCAGCCAGTTCGGCAGCAAAACCGTCCAGGGCCACGGCTTGCAAGTGGTCGTCAGCCTTGATGCCAGTCAACAATACCGCCAGCGGCACCGCGCGATAACTCATGTTCCTTTTGTAGGAAACATCGTCGGTGATCTGAATCGTCTGAACCTGAGGATGCTTGAGCAGCTCCTCGGTTTTCCAGGTTCGGCTGCCGGTACCCAGGTCGAGCACCAGCTGTGCGGCATACGAGGGCGTGCAGAGCAGCAAGGCCCCAAGCAAAAGTAGAGCTTTCAAGTGATCGCCATCCTGTCGAAGGTATGCCGTAAAGGTTGGCACACACATGCAGGCCCGGAAAGCGAGCGAGTCAGTTTTTTAGTGAGGCGTCGTCAACAACCACGCTTGATTATCCGATCACCTTGGTAAGGTTCGGCAAAATCAGTAGCAGCGTAGTGGCGAACAAAATGAGCCCGGCTTGACGCACTTTCGAATGTTTGAACATGGCTGTTTGCCTTTTTTTGTTATTTCCTGAGCGTCGAATGCTTGCCTGCATTTCTCCATGACGGCAAAGCGCTGTAATTCCTTTCTCACGAGCGCCTCGGCAAAACCCGACGACAACTTCGTAAGGTTTACCTTAGGGGCCCCGCAGGCTGTGCTTTAGATCCATTTAGTATCAACTAAGAGCAAACTGCTTCTAAAAAGCTATGAGGCATACTGCCAGCTGCTTTACCGGCCTTTTGCTAGACCGTTCCGTGACCTGCATCGATTAATCCGATAGCTGACTACCGTTCGTCTGAGCGTGACCGTCAAGGCCGATGAGCGCTTCGGTCATTGAATCCGCCGCTGCTGAGCCTAAGGTGAGAACTCGCTAATTGTTCACCTGCCCAGCGGTACGAGGACGTCATGACCCAAGCTTTGATTTTCGACGCGTTACGTACGCCCCGTGGCCGTGGCAAGGCTGACGGCGCCTTGCACAGCGTCAAACCGGTGAATCTGCTGGCAGGCTTGCTCGGTGCGCTGCAACAGCGGACGCAACTCGACACCCGCGAGGTTGATGACATCGTGATTGGCTGTGTCACGCCGATTGGCGATCAGGGCGCCGATATCGCCAAAACCGCGGCGCTGGTGGCCGACTGGGACGTTAGCGTCGCGGGTGTGCAAATCAACCGCTTCTGCGCATCCGGGCTGGAAGCGGTGAATCTTGGGGCGATGAAAGTCCGCTCCGGCTTTGAGGACCTGGTGGTGGTCGGCGGCGTCGAGTCCATGTCGCGGGTGCCGATGGGCAGCGACGGTGGTGCCTGGGCGCTGGATCCGCAGACCAACCTGCACAGCCATTTCACCCCGCAAGGCGTGGGCGCCGACTTGATCGCCACGATTGAGGGCTTCAGCCGTCAAGACGTCGATACTTACGCGCTGCACTCTCAACAGAAGGCTGCGCGGGCGCGGGCGGACGGCTCGTTCAAAAAGTCCCTGGTGCCGGTGCAGGATCAGAACGGCATCATCCTGCTGGATCATGATGAGTTCATTCGCGCCGAGTCGACGCTGGAAGGTTTGGGCAAGCTCAAGCCGAGCTTCGAGATGCTCGGGCAAATGGGCTTCGACGCTACCGCGTTGCGGGTCTACAGCCATGTGGAGCGAATCAATCACGTTCACACGCCCGGCAACAGCTCGGGGATCGTCGACGGCGCGGCGCTGATGTTGATCGGCTCTGAGGCCAAAGGTCGGGCACTGGGCTTGCAGCCACGGGCGCGAATCGTCGCCACGGCGGTCACCAGCACCGATCCGACCATCATGCTCACCGGTCCGGCGCCGGCCACTCGCAAGGCCTTGGCCAGGGCCGGGCTGCGGGTCGAGGACATCGATCTGTTCGAGGTCAACGAAGCGTTCGCCTCGGTGGTGCTCAAGTTCATCAAGGACATGGCCATCGATCCGGCCAAGGTCAACGTCAACGGCGGCTCTATCGCCATGGGCCACCCGCTGGGCGCCACCGGTTGCGCGATCCTCGGCACCTTGCTCGATGAACTGGAAGTGCGGCAGTTGCGCTACGGCCTGGCGACCCTCTGTGTCGGTGGCGGCATGGGCATTGCCACCATCATCGAACGCCTCTGAGCCCCGACTTCAAGGAAGCACCTTTATGACTGATGCCATTCGTTACGAAAAAGGTCAGGACCAGATTGTCGTCCTGACCATCGACATGCCGGGCCAGAGCGCCAATACCATGAACGCGGTGTACCGCGAGGCGATGGCTGATTGCGTTGCGCGGCTGGTGGCCGACAAGGACTCGATTACCGGAGTGATCATCACCTCCGCAAAAAAAACCTTCTTTGCCGGTGGCGATCTCAACGAGCTGATCAAGGTCGGCAAGTCTCAAGCCAAAGCCTTCTACGACATGGTGCTGCTGCTCAAGGCTCAGCTGCGGACACTGGAAACGCTCGGCAAACCGGTGGTCGCGGCAATCAATGGCGCGGCGCTGGGTGGCGGTTGGGAAATCTGTCTGGCCTGCCATCACCGCGTTGCACTGGACAATCCGTCGGTGCAGATCGGTTTGCCGGAAGTCACGTTGGGGCTGTTGCCGGGCGGCGGTGGGGTGGTGCGCATGGTGCGCCTGCTGGGGCTGGAGAAGGCGCTGCCGTATCTGCTCGAAGGCAAGAAAGTCCGGTCGCAACAAGCCCTGCAAGCGGGTTTGGTTGATGAGCTGGCGGCGGATCGAGATGAACTGCTGGCCAAGGCACGCGCCTGGATTGCTACCAACCCGACGGTCAAGCAGCCTTGGGATATGAGCGGTTACCAGATTCCCGGCGGCACACCGTCGAGCCCGAAAGTCGCGCAGATGCTGGCCATCGCGCCGTCGATTTTGCGCAGCAAAACCCAGGGTTGCCTGCCGGCGCCGGAGAAGATCCTCTGCGCTGCGGTTGAGGGCGCTCAGGTCGATTTCGACACGGCGCAGTTGATCGAAACCCGCTACTTCACCGAGCTGACCACCGGCCAGGTGGCGAAGAACATGATCGGCACCTTCTGGTTCCAGCTCAACGAGATCAACGCTGGCGGCTCGCGTCCTGCGGGTTTTGCGCCGCACGCGACGAAAAAACTCGGAGTGCTCGGCGCGGGCATGATGGGCGCCGGGATTGCCTACGTCAGTGCCGTGGCCGGTATCGACGTGGTGCTCAAGGACATCAACCTGGCGGCAGCCGAGAAAGGCAAGGCTCATTCGGCAGCACTGCTGGACAAAAAAGTCGCCCGTGGCCAGCTAAGCGCAGCGCAGCGTGACGCCACCCTGGCGCGGATCAAGACCAGCGAGCAGGGCGCCGATCTGGCGGGCTGTGATCTGATCATCGAAGCCGTGTTCGAAGACCGCGAGCTGAAAGCCAGGGTCTCGTCCGCCGCACAAAAAGTCGTCGGGGCAGATGCGGTCATTGCTTCCAATACCTCGACCTTGCCAATCAGTGGTCTGGCGACCGCCGTGCCGGATCAGTCGAAATTCATCGGCCTGCACTTCTTCAGCCCGGTCGACAAAATGCCGCTGGTGGAAATCATCAAAGGTGTCAATACCAGCGATGAAACCCTGGCCCGTGGTTTTGATTTCGTCCTGCAAATCAAGAAAACCCCAATCGTGGTCAACGACAGCCGTGGCTTCTTCACCTCGCGAGTGTTCGGCACGTTTACCAATGAAGGTATCGCCATGCTCGGTGAAGGCATCTCGGCGCCGATGATCGAAACCGAGGCGCGAAAGGCTGGAATGCCGATAGGTCCGCTGGCGATCTCCGACGAAGTTTCCCTGAGCCTGATGAGCCATATCCGTCAGCAAGCCGCCAAGGACCTGCAAGCCGAAGGCAAACCGCTGCCCGCGCACCCGGCGTTTGCGGTGATCGATCTGCTGCTCAACGAATGCCAGCGTCCCGGTAAAGCCGCGGGTGGCGGTTTCTATGAATACCCGGCCGGTGGACAGAAACATTTGTGGCCAGAGCTGAAAACGCGTTTCGAGAAAGCTGACGGACAGATATCGCCACAGGATGTACGTGATCGCTTGCTGTTTGTGCAAGCCATCGAAACCGTGCGCTGTGTAGAGGAGGGCGTGCTGCTGTCGACGGCCGATGCCAACATCGGTTCGATTTTCGGCATTGGTTTCGCCGCCTGGACGGGCGGGGCGTTGCAGTTCATCAACCAATACGGCGTGAAGGATTTTGTCGCCCGTGCCCAATACCTGGCCGAGCAGTACGGCGAACGGTTCACACCGCCGGCTTTGTTGCTGGAAAAAGCCGCGAAGGGCGCGTTGTTCTGAGGGAGTCGCTCTGACGGATTGGCGGTGCGCACCGGGCTTGCCTGACCCCGCGTTTCAAGGCAGGCTCTGGGTGTGCACTATCGCCTCTATCGTGTCAGGTATTTTTTATGTCGTTACGCATCTGCATTCTGGAAACCGACATCCTGCGTCCAGAGTTGGTCGATCAATATCAGGGTTACGGGCAGATGTTCCAGCGTCTGTTTTCGCAGCAACCCATCGCTGCCGAATTCACTGTCTACAACGTCATGCAGGGCGAATACCCAAGCGATGACCTGAGTTTCGATGCCTACCTGGTGACCGGCAGCAAGGCTGACTCGTTCGGCACCGACCCGTGGATTCAAACTCTCAAGACTTACCTGTTGTCGCGCTATCAGCGCGGCGACAAGCTGCTGGGCGTGTGCTTCGGCCATCAATTGCTGGCGCTGCTGCTGGGTGGCAAAAGCGAGCGTGCGACCCAGGGTTGGGGGGTCGGCACCCACAAGTACAAACTGGCCGCCAAAGCGCCGTGGATGAGCCCGGTGAAGGAAGAACTGACCCTGCTGATCAGTCACCAGGATCAGGTCACCGCGCTACCGGAAAACGCCACGGTGATCGCTTCCAGCGATTTTTGCCCGTACGCCGCGTATCACATCAATGACCAGGTGCTGTGCTTCCAGGGCCACCCGGAGTTCATTCACGATTACTCGCGGGCGTTGCTGGAAATTCGCCAGCAACACCTTGGCGAACAGGTCTATCAAAAAGGCATTGAAAGCCTGGCAAATGAGCACCACGGCACCACCGTTGCCGAATGGATGATGCGGTTTGTGGCCCACAAACCCGAAACCAAATCGGTTTAAATCCTGAAAGCATCGCGGGCAAGCCACACTCCCACAGGATTTAGGTGTACCTGTGGGAGCGTGGCTTGCCCGCGATCGAGCGCGAAGCGCTCGCCATGCATCCTGCCGTTATAACCACCCCGACCGCTTGAAGCTCGCCCACAACGCGAAACATCCCACGGTCATAAACCCCATCACCACAAAATAGCCGTAGTGCCAGCTCAGCTCCGGCATGTTCTGAAAGTTCATCCCGTAGATCCCGGCCACCGCCGTCGGGAACGCCAGAATCGCCGCCCAGGCCGCAAACTTGCGCTGCACCACGCTTTGACGGGCCGCTTCCAGCAATACGCCAATCTCGATGGTCTGGCTGGCAATATCACGTAACGTCGTCAGGTCTTCCATCTGTCGCGTGACGTGGATCTGCACATCACGAAAGTACGGGCGCATGTTCTTGTCGATGAACGGGAAGTTCAGTTTCTGCAGCTCTTCGCTGATCTCCACCATCGGCGCCGCATAACGGCGCAGGCGCAACACGTCGCGTCGCAAACCATGAAGGTTCTGAATGTCCTTTTCGTTGAGCGTGCTGCACAGCACGTTGCGCTCCAGCTCATCGATCTCGCTATGGATCGCTTCGCCCACTGGCTGATAGTTTGCGATGACGAAATCGAGCAGGGCGTAGAGCACGAAATCTTCGCCGTGCTCAAGCAACAGCGGACGCGCCTCACAGCGTTGGCGCACATGCGCGTAGGACGCCGAGTGACCGTTACGGCAGGTGATGATGTAACCCTTGCCGGCAAAGATGTGGGTTTCGATGAACTCCAGTTTGCCCTCATGGCGCACCGGCGAGTACGTGACGATAAACAGCGCATCGCCAAAGGTTTCCAGCTTCGATCGGCTGTGTTTATCCAGGGCGTCTTCAATCGCCAGTTCGTGCAGGCCGAACTGGCGTTGCAGGTTGGCCAGCTCCTGGGCGTTCGGCTCTTCGAGGCCGATCCATACAAAGTGGCCTGGTTTTGCAGCCCAGGCGGCGCCCTCATCAAGGGTGATATCGGTGACTCTCTTACCGGCACTGTAGACCGCAGCCGCAACGACTCTACCCATAATTCTTATTCACTTCTTCTTGGCAAATGGCAATGACAGGCAATGACAGGCAATGACCAGATTATCCTGCTCTTAAGCTTGAGAGTCAGCAAAATCAGCGAAGTTCGCCGGCAAAAAGAAGCCCGCACGAGGCGGGCTTCATTCAGGCTGCTTGCAGCTGTCGATCCATCGATTCAATGCACTCGCGCATCTGTTCACGGCACTGGGCGATCAGCATCGGCATGTCGTCCATGCTCAAGCCGGCAGTAGGAATCGCCGGCAACGAGCGGATCAGGATCTTGCCACTGCGCCAGCGGTTCAGGCGCATATGATTGATGTAGCTGCTGACGCACACCGGCACGATTGGCACCCCGGCAGCGATGGCCATCTGGAACGCGCCTTTCTTGAATGGCAGCAATTCTTCACCCAGGTTGCGCGTGCCTTCCGGGAACACCCAGATCGAGGTGTCCTTGTGCTGCAAGGTGTTGGTGGTCGTGAGCATCGACTGCCGAGCCTTGTGCGCATTGCCACGGTCGATCAGCACATTACCGGCCAACCAGAACAACTGCCCGAACAACGGCACCCACTTCAGGCTTTTCTTGCCGATGCACACGGTGCGGTGCGGCACCACATTACCCAGCACAAACAGATCGTAGTTGGACTGATGGTTGGCGATTACCACGCAGCTTTGCGTCTTGTTCTTCAGCCCATCGACGTCGGCCTTTACCCGCAAACGCAAAATACACATCGCTGGCCAGGCATAAAGACGCGCGCACAAACGGCTGTTATCCGGATTGAACGGTCGGCACAGGCCAAGCACCACACCGAGCACACCCGCTACAGCAAAATGCAGACCCATCAATAACATGCGAAACAGATACAGCATCTACAGGCCCGCCGGGACAAAAGGTGGCGCAGTGTACGGATGTGCACTGTTTTCGGCAATTGCTGCTATAGAGGTAGGAGATAGGCGATGTTTAAGCGCATGTTTCAGACTGATAGCGTCAGATGCGGAGTAGAGCGGCTGAAGGACTGTAAACAGATCAGCCAAGAAAAAGCCCGACTCGGCGGTCGGGCTTTTCGTTGTAGCGCTTTCGGGATTAAACCAAGTGTTCCTGATCCTGGATGATCGCGTTGTCCAGGGTCTCCAGCAGGGCCTTGCGTACTTTGAGCTTGGTGTTCTTGTGCGCGGTCATGTTGATCTTTTTCAACTGACGCGCCATGGCCAGTGCTGCACCTTGCAGTTCTTCGGCAGAAACGACCTTGTCGAGGAAGCCAGCATCCACAGCGCCCTGCGGATCGAACATCTCGGCGTTGATCACCGAGCGGTGGAACGCCGACTTGCGCAGACGATCACGGGCCAGCTCGATGCCGGCGTGGTGCATGGTCATGCCAATCTGCACTTCGTTCAGGCCAATGCTGAACGGGCCGTCGACACCAATCCGGTAATCGGCCGACAACAGAATGAATGCGCCCTTGGCTACCGCATGCCCTGGGCACGCGACGATCACCGGGAAGGGGTGCGACAACAGACGACGGGCGAGGGTCGAACCGGCAGTCACCAGGCTCACGGCTTCTTTAGGGCCGGCCGTCATCACCTTCAAGTCATAACCGCCCGACAGAATGCCTGGCTGACCGGTGATGATCACCACCGCGCGATCCGTCACCGCCTGATCCAGCGCAGCATTAAACGCGGCAATCACGTCCGGTGAGATGGCATTGACCTTGCCATTGCTCAAGGTCAGGGTCGCGATACCGTCTTCGAGGTGGTAGGAAATCAACTCACTCATGACGCTATTCCTTGTATTGAAGTGGGGCAGACGTTACCCACCGTCGTAGGCCAGGTAAAGCGCCATGACTGACCGGCCAGTCAGCCAATTCACGCCCGCCCAGCGTAGCCGGCCATACGTACCGCGCATTGCCCTCTATATAGAAACATTCACCCGGCCGAAGATTGGCAGGTTTGCCATGCCTCCAAACCCGCCCGAACTCGTAAATCGCTTAACCGCATGAAAATTCTGAAAAAAATATTTGCCATCGGAAAAGCTTTCGACTACATTAGCGCGCCTCGACAGACAGAACATGTTTGAAGAGATACGGTGAAGTGTCCGAGTGGCTTAAGGAGCACGCCTGGAAAGTGTGTATACAAGAAATTGTATCGAGAGTTCGAATCTCTCCTTCACCGCCACATTCTGCAAACACAAACCCCTGATTTTCCTAGAGAAAGTCGGGGGTTTGTGGTTTTTGGCGTCTGAAAAAGGGCGATATGGGACCGCTATGGGACTGGCGCTCTATTTCGGTGCGTAAAAAGCAGGCTCTGACGAGAAGGCTTTGGAGTTTCCAATAAACGAGGGTGAAATTCCCGTGCTTCAGCGGTTCCCTTTGGTTATGGTTCTGCGCAATAGTGGCGTTTTGTTATTGCTTTCAGGAAGAGCTACTTACCTGGAAGCTCATCGGCAGTTCAACGCAGGGAAGCGCAGTGAAGACAGTTGTCACGACGGTTCTATTTTTGGGGTTGTGCGGCTGCGGTTCCGACTTTCGTAGCTCTGCGCCGACACTCTGGACAGATGGCATCATGCTGGAGCAGAAGAAGGTCACCGTAGATGATCAACATGCCAAAGTGATCATGCAGGCATCAGGCGATACGGCCAACCCAGTAGATTTTGAAGTGGTCCGAGGTAACGACCCGGATACACGTCCCGATCATCTGGGGACAGTAGTCAAACCGTTTCGCAATAAAGTCGGCGGCTGGTTCAGTCGTCTCAGCAGCGCGGTCTCCAAGCATTTCCCCCAGCTGGAAATACAGGCCGATCCCGGCCAGATTTTGCAGGTGGGCGGGTCATCGACGATTAGTAGTCACGTTCCGGCACCGGGTTATCGGACGCTTTACAACGAAGACTATGTATTCAACCCGTCGAAGAACAAGTTTGAGAAAAAGGTAACCGCCAATCCGACCGTCTCGTCGTATTACGCCTGTGGGCCGATCACTAGTACCTTTATTCCCGAGAAGCAAAAGGTCTATCTGGCGGAGTTTGTCTTCGTAGATCGGGGGGAAGGGTGTGAACTGCAGGTCTATGACATCACACAACCCGAACTACGTGTCCCGGTCGTTGCCATCAAGGGCGCGCAGCCCTCGTCCCGCAGGTCGTACCACTCCCCATAGGCTCTGTAGGAAACTTGCTTGATCGCCGCTCGGCGAGTTTTCGTAACGACCCTAATGAGCTTGAGAGGCACCTTGGTAGAAGGTGTGTTTCTGTTCCCCCACCCACCCTCTCGCTCAGTCTATTGAGCGTACTGACAAGCCAGCGTTCGAGATCATCCAAACCCGATCTGGATACCCGCGGGCACAAAGGACCAGACCCTCCAAAAACGTCGACCCCATGCCGCAGATGTTCGATCTCTTCGATGATCGTCACCCCTGCATTACCGCCAAAAAACTCGCTGCCCAACGACCCGCGCTCTCCGCTGCGAAAGCCGTTTTGTCGGAGATTCCGCCTCGTCTTCGATGCTATGCGGTCTGTTTAACGCTAAGCGTTGGGTGCCGGAGGCCCGAAACCTGAATCCAGGTGTATCAGTTGGCTGATGGTCTGGCCGACCTTGCTCACGGCCATTTCGATTTTTCGATTAGGTGCGTTGGCGAAGTTGAGCCGAATGCAGTTGCGGTATTTGCCGGCCGCCGAAAAGATGTTGCCGTTGGCGACTTGTACGTCTTGGGCTTCGAGCAGGCGGTTGAGGGAATAGGTGTCGAAATCTTCCGGCAGTTCGACCCACAAGGTAAAGCCGCCCTGCGGCTGGCTGACGCGGGTGCCTGCCGGGAAGTAACGACTGACCCATTCGGTCATCAGGTCGCCGTTGCGTTTGTATTGCTTGCGCATGCGTCGTAGATGCAGCAGGTAGTTACCCTTGGCGATGAATTCGGCGACGGCTAGTTGTGGCTGGGTCGCGGTGGTGCCGGAGCCGATGTATTTCATGTACAGCGCTTGTTGCAGGTAGCGCCCTGGTGCAATCCAGCCGACGCGCAGGCCAGGCGCCAGGGTCTTGGAAAATGAACTGCAGAGCAGCACGCGGTTGTCTTCATCAAAGGACTTCAGCGTGCGCGGCCGTGGATAACGATGGGACAGGTCGCCATAGATGTCGTCTTCAATGATCGGCACATCGAAGCGTTGGGCCAGGCGGATCAGAGTGCGCTTGCGGTCGTCGGGCATGATGTAGCCCAGCGGATTGTTGCAGTTGGCGGTCACCTGGATGGCTTTGATCGGCCACTGTTCGAGGGCCATTTCCAGGGCTTCCAGGTTGATGCCGGTCACTGGATCGGTGGGAATCTCCAGGGCCTTCAAACCGGTGGCATTGAGGATTTGCATCATCCCGTGGTAGCTCGGCGAGGCGATGGCAATGATGTCGCCCGGCACGCAAATCGCCCGGATGGCGGTTGACAGGGCTTCCTGGCAACCGCTGGTGACGATGATCTCGGCCGGGATCAGGCGGCAGCCGGAGTCGATGGCCAGCCGGGCGATTTGTTCGCGCAGGACCGGCACTCCTTGGATGTGATTGTATTTCAGGCTTTGGCTGTCGCTGCGCCGGTTGATGCGCGCCATGGCGGTGAGCAGCGGCTTGAGGGTAGGGGCGGTGACATCCGGCATGCCGCAACCCAACTGCACGACGCTGGCGCTTTGTCCGAAACGCATCAGTTCCTGCACCATGTCCCACTGGGAAATGTCCACCGGCCGCAAGGTCGGGCGGCCCATCTGCGGCAGTTCCGGCATGTGTCGGTCGGTCGGCACGAAGTAACCGGACTTGGGGCGCGGTATCGCCAGCCCCGAAGATTCAAGTACGCGATAGGCCTGTTGCACGGTGGTCAGGCTGACGCCGTGTTCCTGGCTTAGCGTACGCACAGAGGGCAGGCGCTCGCCTGGCCCATAAAGGCCCTGCTCGATGCGGCTGCTGATGAATTCGGCGAGGTTCAGATAGAGAGTCATGGATTTGACTGTAGCGTGTCATCTGTAGCTTAAGAAGCTACAGATTTGACTTATTTTGAATTATTTTTCGCCAAAAAAAGCCAACTGTATTAAAAAAAATAGCCGGCGCTGTATCTGCAATACACACAGACACCTTGGGATGATAGTTCTTCTGGGGTGCAGGAATGTCCAGTAGAGACGCTAGTCGCAACATTCCAGGGCGGCACCCCCGTGTTTTGGGAAAAATCCTACAAATTCAGACGTCTGGCAGCGGCTTAGAACGCTTCCGGCACATGATCAGCGATTACTGATGAGGATGAAGGCGGTATGACGGCAAGGATGACACTCACTCCGCAGATGGCTGAATACGAGCAAAAGTTCACTGACGGCGGCGAAGTCCGCTGGTTACCGTATTTGATGTATTTCCATCCGGCCAACCACCGCTCGCCGGTGGTCAACACTGACAGTGTGGGCTTTCGCTACTCTGAATCTCTGGGGGTCGAGTATTCGGCGGCTGATTGCGACAAAAGCAGCAGTGTTCGCCTGTTGGCCGGCAGTTCTACGGTATTCGGTATCGGTGCCAGTTCCGACAGCTGCACCTTGTCTTCGCGCCTGTCGGCGAACGATCCGCGCGGTCAACGCTGGCTGAACTTCGGCGGTCGCAGTTTCAACTCAACCCAAGAACTGATGCTCTTCACGCTCAACCGCCACCTGCTGCCAAAGGTGGATGAGATCGTGCTGTTTTCCGGGTTCAACAACCTCGGCTTGGCACGCCAGCCAAAGGAGTACCGCGGCGAGCACGGGGCCTTTTTCAATTGCCATCAGTTCTTCAGTGCATTCGCGCCCGAGCAGCCAACGCACAGCTCGTGGAGCCTGACCAACCTGTTCGGCAAGACCCTGGAGCCAGAGCCACCGGCTCCACCGTCGATGGGAGAACAGATCGACTACGCGGCCAACCTGACGCTGCAACAATTGGATATCTGGCGCGCCCTGGCCAAGGATATGGGCGCGAAGCTGACCTTCATTTTGCAACCGCTGGCCGGCTGGATTCGGGCAAAAGGTTGCAGTGAAGAGGAGCAACTGTTTGCCGAACTGGACCAGGCCGGAAATTTCACTGAGATGTATGGCGATATTTTGCAGACCCGTGTGCGTGAAGCCTATGCCGCACAGTTGCGCGAAGGGGCGCACAAAATGGGTGTGGGCTTTGTCGATATCACGCCGTTGCTGGCCGAAGCGCTAGGCCCGGATGACTGGCAGTTCGTCGACCGGATTCACTTCACCGACAAAGGCAATGACCTCGTTTCAAAGCTCATTCTTGATGCCACTCACTAAAAGGAAACTGTGATGAAATCGATCAAAAAATTTATCCAACGCCTCTTCGGTAAAAAGAAGAAAAAGCCCGATTCCTCCATTTATCCGATGTTCTGACGTTCGCTTAATAACGTCACTTGCACTGAACAGGATGTTGGCAATGGATGGCTCGGTTTCAATTCACGCAAGGGCAGGGGATGTGTGGCGCCAGCTGTATCGCTCGGCGATCAGTCCCGAAAGCTTCCTGGATGACGTGTATCTCAAAAGCCTGATGCAGGCGTGCGCGCCGGCTACCGGTGAAGCCAGTCCTGGCTTGTCGGAGCTGGCGCAACAGATCGACCGCTGGCGGGTCGAACAGGGCGCGGCCTATAGCGCCGTGGCCGCTGCCGCTGCGCAACACGGAAATGCCAAGGAATTTGCCCAAGCGCTGGCTATTTACTCGGCGCCGATGGCGTCGATTCTGGGTTGCTGGCTGCAAGGCATGAGTGCGCCCGGGGTCTTCGAAGACAATGCACAGCTGAAAATCATGCAGCTGTTTGCTCATGACGTCGGCGTGGGCCGCCCCCGGGCCTCACGCGCCGATCACTTCAAGGCGCTGCTTGGTCAGCTGGAGCTGAAGTCCTATGCGGTAGCGCCTTTCGAACTTTCGATGTTACCCGACTTAAGCGATGAGGCCTTTGAGTTGCCCGCGCTGTTGCTGGCCCTCAGCCGTCGCAGCGATGAGTTTGGCGATGTGCTTTGCGGCATTGATTGGGCGCTGCGTACGGTTGGCCTTTGCCCTGGCTGGGCCGTCTTGGGGCAGATTGAAAGCCTGCCGTTGGACATCCGGCGGCTGGATTTGAACGAGCCGTTCGGGGGGCTGGACGAGACCTCGTCGCTGGCGATCGCGCAGTGGATCAGCAATCAGGTCGCCGCTCAAGGTGAAGCCCGGCATACCGAGCTGATCCGGGGTGCCACCTGGTTGTTCTCGGCGCTGCGGCGCTGGAATGCCCAGCTCTACAACGCGGCACTGGTAGCCTCGTCACCGCAGCATGCGATGGCGCAACTGATCCAGCGGCTGGCTCGGGTTGGTGCGGTTTATCACCAGAATTACCTGGTGGAAGGACGTAGCCTTTCCGAGTGGCTCAAGGATGCGCAAACCGATCCGCTGCCGCTGTTGGATGTATTGTCGCGCAGCCGCTTGATCGTGCCCGGCGATGCACAGAAAAGTATCTTGGTCACCAGCCTGGTTGCGCCGACCGGGCGTATGTTCCGAATCTTCAGCGACGCCGACCTGAGTGTGATTCGTAAATGGATCGACTGGCTGCCCCAAGCAGCGCATAGCGAACCCTTACCTCGACAGTCGATCATCAACCCTACCGATGCAAGCGCTATCCGCACCCTGACCGAGACCCGCCACACGTCTCTCGGTCACTGGCCGAAAAGCCTGCGCGAGGCCTATTTTATCTTGCAGGGGCGCGCGCTCGGGCCAACCACCCAAGCCTTTGCCCACGCCTACGTGACACGTTGGCTGGAGCGCTCAAGCCGTTCGCTGGAGACTTCCGGGCGTCCGCTACCTGAGTACTGGGGCGTGAACGTGTTGCGCTCTTGGTTGCTGGACAAACATGACCAGAACGGCGAGCAGTTCGATGAAAGCGACCCGGAACAACTGCCGACCCGTGAAGAAATTGTCGAGTCGACCCTACAGTTGGCGCCCCTGACGTTAATCGACGGCGCTTGGTTGCAGGGTTTCACCGACCTTGACCTGGCGTCCTCGCCTATTGGCTATGCGCTGTTTCAAACCTATTGGGATGAACTGGGCAACGGCGTTTACGCGTTGAATCATCCAAAGATTTATCGCGACGGTTTGCGTCAGATGGGGCACGAGTTGGCACCGACCGGCAGTCGTGAGTTTGCCCAGGACCCACGTCTGGACGAGGAGTCGTTCCGCTTGCCGGTGTATTGGCTGTGCCTGGGCAAATTGCCGGTGACGTTTATGCCGGAGACGCTCGGTATGAACCTGGCGATGGAATTATCTGGCGTGGGCGGCAGTTACCGTTTGGCGCGGCGTTTCCTGCGCCATTACGGCTTCAGTACGGCCTTCGTGGACTTGCACAACACCATCGACAACGTCTCCACCGGGCACTCGGCCTGGGCCGCCGATGCGATTGACGCCTACATGCGCAAGATTGCCGCAGGCGGTGCGCAGTCGTTGGCCGAGCATTGGCAGCGGGTGCGGGTGGGATATGAATCCCTGGCACCGATGCCGGGCAAGTGGGCTTCGGTGTTGCGCCGGTTGGGGGTCGGGTCCGCTGGGAGGGTGTTGCCGCGTGCCGGACGCCAGGCCTCTTCGCAACAGCTCTTCCACCATTTGCCAATCACCCGCAAGACATTGGTGGAAGTGGCCGGCTAATAAAAACAACAAGGAGCTACACATGTCTCTGGTCAATGTGCACAACGAGTGGGATCCCCTCGAAGAGATGGTTGTTGGCATCGCCACTGGCGCGCGGGTGCCACTGCCTGATAAGGGCTTATTCGCCCTCGACTATAGCGAGCACCACACCGATCAAGAGGACATTCTGCCGATCGGCCAGACCCTCATCGAAGCACCGATGGCCTTGCGTAGCCGGTATTTCGAACCCTTCGCCTATCGCAAGCATGTGCAGGACTATTTCGCCAGCGGCGCCAACTGGATCTCGGCACCCAAGCCGCAATTGGCCGATTCCATTTATCGAGTCAACCCGTCACTGGCGGTGATCAATGACCAGCAGGTTCCGTTGATCCGCGCGTTGGAAAACAGGGTGTCGACGTGGCGCCATTGAAGATGCGCCATGCTCGTAGTTTGAGTGGTGGTTTCCATTGTGTGTCGCTCGACATCCGTCGGCGCGGGACGTTGGAAGATTACCGTTGATAAGGGGGTGACGATGCAAACCCTGGATTACTACTCGATCATTTTGTTTGTCATCGCCACCTGCGTCACGCCGGGGCCTAACAACGTCATGTTGATGTCGTCGGGAGCGAACTTTGGCATCGGGCGCACGATGCGCCATGTGGCGGGGATCAACATCGGTTTTCCACTGATGCTGATTGCCGTCGGGGTGGGGGCCGGGGCGATTTTTCAACAGTACCCCAGGCTTCACGATGTATTGCAGGTGGTGGGTGCGCTGTACCTGTTGTACCTGGCCTACCAGATCGCCAGCGCGCCGACCGTGGACCTTGACGACAAGTCTGGAAAGCCCTTGGGCTTCACCCATGCGGCATTGTTTCAGTGGATCAACCCCAAGGCCTGGGTGATGGCGGTGGGTGCGGTGCTGACGTATACCTCGCCGGTCGATGCCTACGGTTTTCAGATTTTGCTGATCGCGCTGCTGTTCTTTTTGTTCGGCTCGCCGTGTTCGATGGTTTGGGTGTTTTTTGGGCAATACCTGCGGCGCTTCTTGACTCACCCGCAGCGTTTGAAGGTGTTCAATATCACCATGAGCCTGGTGCTGGTGGCGTCATTGATACCGGTATTGAAAAGCTTGCCGTTCGGCGAGTGGTGGTCTTGAAGGTATTTATAAAAGTAAGAGTTACCGAGAAGCCAGTAGATGCGTCTGGCGAAAGGGATTCCATGTATTGGCATGATGCTAAGAGGATGCACGTTTAAATGGCTATTTATGTATTAGGGATCTCTGCCTTCTATCACGACAGTGCTGCCGCCTTGGTGAAAGATGGCGTCCCGGTTGCAGCTGCCCAGGAAGAGCGTTTCACCCGCGTGCGACACGACGCGGCATTTCCGGCCCAGGCGATTCAGTATTGCCTGGATGCCGAGGGTATTACCCTGGATGACCTGGAGGCCGTGGTCTATTACGAAGACCCCCAGGAGAAGTTCTCACGGGTCATTTCCTCCTTTGCCAGTGGCGGCATCGGTGGCGCGCGAACGTTCATCAATGCGATGCCGGAATGGATTCGTTGGAAGTGGAACGTACTCAAGTTTGTCGATGAAAAACTCGAAGAGCTGGAGCGAGGCAAAGCCCCGCGCACCCAGGCGTCCCAGCACCATCGCTCCCACGCCGCTGCGGCGTTCTACCCGTCGCCGTTCGAGAACGCCGCGGTACTGTGCATTGACGGAATCGGCGAATGGCACTCGACCACTATCTGGCAGGGCGAGGGCTCCAGGCTTGAGCTGAAGAACTCGATTTCGTACCCGCATTCGGTGGGTCTGTTCTATTCGGCGATGACCTATTACTGCGGCTTCAAGGTCGATTCCGGCGAATACAAACTGATGGGCCTGGCGCCTTACGGTCAGCCGATCTACGCCGACAAGATTCGCGATGAGCTGATTAATATCCGTCCTGACGGCTCCTTCACCCTGAACATGAAGTACTTCGAATACCTGCGCGGCGAGCGCATGGTGGGCGAGGCCTTTGAAGAGCTGTTCGGTGGGCCGATCCGTAAACCGGAAAGCCCGATTTCCCAGCGTGAGTGCGACCTCGCGGCTTCGGTCCAAAAAGTCACGGAAGAGGTGGTGCTGGGGTTGGCGACCGCTGCGGTCAAGCAGACCGGTAAACGTAATCTGTGCCTGGCCGGAGGCGTGGCGTTAAATTGCGTGGCCAACGGCGTGCTCAGCCGTTCCGGGCGTTTCGACTCGATCTGGATCCAGCCGGCGGCCGGCGATGCCGGTTGCGCGCTGGGTGCGGCGATGGATTATTCGGTCAAGCGTACCGGGCGCCCACACCTGACCGGGAGCAAGACTGACGCCATGAGCGGTAGCCTGCTGGGGCCAGGATTTGGCGACGAAGAGATCGAAGCGTTCCTGCGCGAAAACAACTACCCCTACACCCGCTACGACGATGCCCAGCTGTATGACCAGGTCGCCAGCCGTCTGGCTGACGGTGCGGTAGTCGGCTGGTTCCAGGGGCGTATGGAATTTGGTCCGCGGGCCTTGGGCGCACGTTCGATTCTCGGCGATGCACGCAACCCCGAGATGCAGCGCACCATGAACCTGAAGATCAAGTACCGCGAATCGTTCCGGCCATTTGCGCCAGCGGTCCTGGCTGAAGACGCCAAGACCTATTTCGATATCTGTGAAAGTAGCCCGTACATGTTGATGGTCGCGCCGGTGACCGATTCGATCAAATCCGAGACTTCGCTCAAAGAGGGCGGTCCCGCGCGTGGGTTGGGCAGCATCAACAATATTCGCTCGCAGTTGCCGGCGGTGACTCACGTCGACTTATCGGCTCGGGTGCAAACCGTGACCGAAGAAAATAACGCACCGTTCACTTATCTGCTGCGTAGTTTCAAAGCGCGTACCGGTTGTTCAGTGTTGGTTAACACTTCGTTCAACGTGCGTGGCGAACCGATCGTGTGCAAGCCGCAAGAAGCTTATGCCTGCTTCATGCGTACGGAAATGGACGTGCTGGTGCTCGGCCGTTTCGTGCTTGAGCGTCCTGGTCAGCCAGCGTTCGTTGAAGAAGTCGACTGGCGCAGCGAAATCCCGCTGGATTGATGTTCACCTTTAACAATAAGGAGATTTTTTCGTGCTCAGGTTCCTCGCGTTTCTTATGTTCATCGTTGTACTGCTGCCCATTGGACTGACCCGCTCGGTCTTTCATTCATCGCGTTTTGGCCGGAATTTTCACCAGGCCCCGACGGCATGGGATCATCCGGCAAAGGGAAAATAGCCCCAACAGCCCAAGGACTCACGCCCATGTCAAAGGTCATTTACAAAAACCTGAATATCTCACCGATCCTCGCCGTCAAGGGGACCGGTGTCTGGCTCGAAGATGTTTCAGGCAAGCGTTACCTTGATACCTGTGGTGGTGTAGCGGTGTCGAGCCTTGGGCATGCGCATCCGCGTATCGTGGCGGCTTTCGAGCGAGAAGCGAAAAAGCTCGCTTGGGCCCATGCCGGCAGTTTCACCACGGCAGCCGCCGAAGAGCTGGCTGAACAGTTGGTGGATGCTTCCGGTGGCTTGGCGCGGGCGCAGTTTCTGTCGGGCGGTTCGGAGGTCATGGAGTTGGCGATGAAAATCGCCTACCAATATCAATGTGAGCGTGGCTTGCCCTCCAAGTCGACGTTCATTTCGCGGCGCCAGAGCTATCACGGCAGTACCTTGGGCACCCTGAGTATTTCCGGGAATGCCCAACGCCAGTCGGTGTTCGGGTCGCTGTTGCCGCCCGCTGAATTTGTTTCGCCGTGTTATGCCTATCGCGAACTGCGCGTAGGCGAGAGCGAAGAGCAGTACGCCACGCGTCTGGCCCAGGAGCTGGACGACAAAATCAACGCGCTGGGCAGCGAAAATGTCGCCGCGTTCTTCGCTGAAACCGTTGTTGGCTCGACCAACGGGGCGGTTCCTCCCGTCCCTGGCTACTTTCGCAAAATCAAGGAGGTCTGCGAGCGTCACGACGTTCTGCTGATCCTCGATGAAGTGATGGCGGGCATGGGCCGCACCGGCCAGATGTATGCCTATGCCGATGACGGGATCGTGCCGGACATGGTGGCCGTGGGCAAAGGGCTTGCGGCCGGTTACATGCCCATTTCAGCGTTGCTGGTTAGCGACCGGGTACATTCGGTCATGGCCCAGGGTTCCGGGGTGCTGGGCAACGGCCAAACCCATGTCAACCATCCGCTGGCGTGCGCGATTGCTTTGGAAGTACAGAAGGTCATCGCTGAAGAAAACCTGTTGGCAACGGTTCGCACCCGTGGCGAACAATTGCGCAGTTGGCTCAGAGAAAGCCTGGCTGACGTTGATACCGTTGGCGATGTGCGGGGCCGTGGTTTGTTTGTCGGCCTCGAATTCGTCGAAACCCGCACGGGTAAAGAGCCGTTTCGTGGTGGCGGGGCGTATGCAGCCGCCCTCAAGCAGGAAGCCTTGAAGCGCGGTCTGCTGATCTATCCCGGCAGTGGAACCGTCGATGGCACTCACGGCAATCATGTGCTGTTTGCGCCGCCCTTTATTTCCAGCGAGGCCGAAGTCGCCGAGATGGTCGAACGTTTCAGTGCAGTTGTAAGGGCCGTCGGTCAATGACGGTTCGCCCTTTTTGCGCAGGCGCGAGCACGTTCGCGACTGTCGTTCAGCGCTTGCCGGTTTCACCGTTATTACTCGTTGATGGGGAATAGAAGATGCAGATCATTGAGCCATGCAAGGACAAAGTCCTCCTTTCGGTGTGCACCATGGACTGGTGCGATCACGGAGTCGAGTTCGCCAAAACCGTGTTTTCCAACCTTGAAGTGTTCTGCTGGGACCCCGGCGATCCTTATCCCTATCACCTGGATGACTGGGAAGGCGATTGGATCATTTCCTATCGCGGCGACTTTATCTTCCCGGAAAGTATTTATAAGAACGCCCGCAAGGGCGCGATCAACCTGCACCCAGCCCCGCCAAAATACCGTGGGCTGGGCAGCCAGCACTATGCGATTTACTACAACGATGAAACCTACGGTTCGACTTGCCATCACCTGGCGCCTTCGGTCGACAGCGGGGAGATCATCCATGTCGCGCGCTTTAACGTTGCTCCGGCCGAGACGGCGTCTTCGCTCCGTTTGCATGTGGGCGCGTATTGCTTGCAGCAGTTTATTCATCTGCTCACCGATTACATCCTGCAAGGGCGGTCGTTACCGGTTTCACCGGAGCGCTGGGGCGAGCGGCTGTACAAGCAATCCGAACTGAAACCCTGGATGGAAAAAATTCGCGCCCAGGAGCCCGATCATCGTTGCTTCAAATAAGTGCTTTTTTTGGGCTGGGGGACTTCAGGCCGATAGTGGCTTGAAGGGTGTGCATTGCGCGCGTTGGTACGACTGATAAGAGACCGTCATATGTTTGATCTTTCGAGCTTCGGAGCCGCGCTGGCGGTCTATGTCATCGGCACCGCCAGCCCCGGTCCGGGTAACCTGGCGATTGCCAATACCTCCCTGAACTTTGGGCGTACGCCTGGGCTGGCGTTGGCGGCGGGGGTCATTTCCGGTTCGCTGTGCTGGGGGGCAATGACCGCGGCTGGGGTATCGGCGTTGCTGCTTTCCTACACGCAGATTCTGGTCTGGCTGAAAGTCCTTGGCGCCTGCTATTTGTTCTTTCTGGCCTACAAGTCGATTCGCGGTGCACTGGCACACAATGCCACCACGGTTGCTCGAGCTCGCACCAAACAGACCAGGAACATTGGGTATTATTTACAAGGACTGGGTATTCACCTCACCAACCCAAAAGCCGCCTTGACCTGGTTCACCGTGACCACGGTCGGGCTTAGCGCGAATGCACCCGCCTGGGCCAGTTTTGTCCTGGTGGCCGGTTGTGCCGTACTCGGGTTCCTGATCTTCAGTACTTACGCGTTGGCGTTTTCAGCCCATTCGGCTGAACCGTTTTTCACTCGAACGCGAAAATCGTTCGGGATGATCTGCGCAGCCTTCTATTCGATCGTCGCGATTGGGTTTATCAGCTCGTTGTTTTAATGCTGATGCAAAAACCAGATGTCACGCCGCATTCTTTACGCCTTCCTGACCCCCGACGCCAAAGGCGATGGTGTCCATCTGAATTTGGACTGCACCCCAAAGGTTAGACATAACCGATGGGGTGTTCCATGGGAAAGCATACGGGGCAGGCGAAGCGTTCAGCGGTGCAGGATTACTGCTCTGGGATCAGGTGGATCAGCGTTGGCGATCCGCGAGAATGCTTAACCTGGCATTGTCCAGGATTGCAGCGTGTAACCCTCCTGGCTCAACTCGGTGCGCACCTCCTCCAGCAGGCGTTCCAGCTGCGTCGGGTCGGAATAGGCACTGCTTGGAATCAGTTTGCGACAAATACGCGTGTTGGCCTGGTCGATGACACTCAGGCTCAATTCGCCATTACCGTCTTGCGGAGCCCAAGCGACACATTGAAACGGTTTGAATGCGTGGCCGGCAATCAAAAGTGCTTCGTTGATGCGGAACGGGGTGCTCACGGGTTGTCTCTCCTTGTACCCAAACAAAACAAATAATGTGCCGCCAACTTTCATTGCTTTACATAACTGCCTGGCGCCGGTTCCAGAGGCGGGAATTTTTCGTTCCCGGTGTGCGCAACCGCGGGTTGGCGCTCGCCGGAGTGTCCCGCCAGCCAGTTGAACCAATCGTTCCACCAGCTACCGGGTTGCTGCTCGGCATTCTTGAACCAGGTCTCCGGGTTTTTCGTGACCCGATTGTTGGTCCAGTAATGGCGCTTCTGCTTGGCGGGTGGATTGATGACACCGGCGATATGCCCGGAAGCGCCCAGTACAAAGCGCTTGGTCCCGGAGAGCAGGTTGGTACTGGCGTAGGCGCTTTTCCAGGGCACGATGTGATCGTCATGGGTGGCGAGGATGTAGGCGGGAGCGTCGATTGCACGCAAATCCAGTTTGACCCCACAGCACTCAAGCTCACCTGATTTCAAATCGTTCTGCAGATAGGTGTGGCGCAGGTACCAGCAGTACATCGGGCCCGGAAGGTTGGTGCTGTCGTTATTCCAGAACAGCAAATCAAGTGGAATCGGCTTCTGACCCTTGAGGTATTTGTCGACGTTGTAGTTCCACCACAAGTCGTTGGGGCGCAGCAGGGAGAAGGTATTGCCCATGTCCTCGCCACGAAACAGGCCGATGGGGCCATTCATGCCGCCGATGGTGCGCTCTCGATAGGCCACCAGTTCTTCGTCGACGAAAATGTCGATGGGACCGGTATCCAGGTAGTCAAGGAACGTGGTCAACAGGCTCACGCTGGCAATCTCTCGATCACCGCGTGCAGCCAGTACGGCCAGCGCGGTGCTCAACAGGGTGCCGCCGATGCAGAAACCCACGCAATTGAGTCGCTGTTCGCCACTGATCTCACGGGTCACTTGCAGGGCGTCGATGACCCCGTGCTCAATCAGGTCATCCCAGGTGGTGCCCGCGTGTTCCTCATCAAAGTTGCGCCAGGACATCAGGAATACGGGATGTCCCTTTTCCAGCAGATGGCGGACCATCGAGTTGTCCGGGCGCAGATCAAGGATGTAGTACTTGTTGATCGACGGCGGTACGACGAATACCGGATGTCGGTACTGGGTCTCGCTTTGCGGGTAGTACTGAATGAGCTGGAAGAGGTGATTCTCGAAGACGATTTCGCCCGGAGTGTTGGCCAGATCGACGCCAACCTTGAAGGCACCGCTATCACACTGGCGCATTTTGCCTTCGTTCATGTCGCTGGCCAGATGCTGCAGACCGGTGATCAGGCTGGCACCTTTTGTCTCAACCGCACGCTGGAGCGCATCAGGGTTACTGACCAGAAAATTGCTTGGCGCACTGGCGGCAATGGCTTGCTCCACCAGATAGCGCAGGCGTTGGCGCGGTTTCTTATCGTCGATCAGCAGCTTGTCGAGCAGTTTCAGGAGAAAGCTGGAGTTGAGCAGGTAAAACGCAGCGAGGGAGCCGAACAGTGGCTCGCTCCAGTTGCCGCTGGCGAAACGTCGATCATCGAAGCTGAAGGATTGGCCGGTCAGCAGTTGTTGGCCGAGTTGGCCCCATTGAGCCTGGTAGTCCGCTTGAAGGCTGTCCAGGGTTTCGCGAGGCAACTCGAACCAGGCGCCGTGCTCATGTCCGGAAAACCAGGGATTAGTACTGACCCATAGGCGCAATTGTTGCACTGCCAAGGATGCGATGAACGGAACCTGGCCTGACCAATAGGTCTTGAATGTATGCGCGTTGTTGTCCATTAAAGTTCCTTGCCCATACCGATGAGCCGGGCAGAAAAAAGCCGCGCTTTGCCGAACTCCGGCGTAGCGACGGCAGGAATGCAGGCAGTTTTGTTTGACGCCAGCCTGATGCGCGGAACAAGGTCCCAGGTCCCAGTTCCGCGCATTGGCTACTCAAATGCCGTTGGTTAACGCTCGATAGCCAGGCCGACGCCTTGTCCGCCACCGATGCACAAAGTGGCCAGACCCTTCTTGCCGTCGCGACGGATCAGTTCGTGCACCAGCGACACCAGAATCCGTGCCCCCGACGCGCCGATCGGATGGCCAAGGGCGATCGCACCGCCGTTGACGTTGACCTTGCTGGTGTCCCAACCCAACTCTTTGCCAACCGCCAGCGCCTGGGCGGCGAAGGCTTCATTGGCTTCGATCAGGTCCAGGTCCTCGACGTTCCAGCCAGCCTTTTGCAGGGTCAGACGCGTAGCCGGGACCGGGCCGATGCCCATGATCGACGGGTCCACACCGGCGCTGGCATAGGCTTTGATCCGTGCCAGTACCGGAAGGCCCAGCGCTTGTGCTTTAGCGGCGCTGGCCAGCAACAGTACGGCGGCGCCATCGTTGAGGGTCGAAGCATTGCCGGCGGTCACGCTGCCGTCTTTCTGGAATGCCGGTTTGAGTTTGGCCAAGGCTTGCGCAGTACTGTCGATACGCGGCTGTTCGTCGGTGTCGAAGACCAGTGGTTCGCCCTTACGCTGAGGAATCAGGATCGGGGTGATTTCGCTCTGGAATCGCCCGCCCTCAATGGCAGCGGCGGCCTTCTGTTGCGAGGCGGCGGCGAAGGTATCCTGCGCTTCACGAGAGATCTCGTACTTTTGCGCCAGATTCTCAGCGGTGATACCCATGTGGTAGTCGTTGAAGGCATCCCACAGGCCATCCTGGATCATGCTGTCTTGCAGTTGCGCATGACCCATGCGCAGACCCGTGCGTGCCTTGGGCAGAACGTAGGGAGCCAGGCTCATGTTTTCCTGACCTCCAGCGATCACCAGTTCCGCGTCGCCGCAACGGATTGCCTGGACGGCGAGATGGACCGCCTTGAGACCCGAGCCGCAGACCTTGTTCAAAGTCAGGGCAGGGGTGGTGTGTGGCAAGCCGGCCTTGATCGCCGTCTGGCGGGCCGGGTTTTGCCCAGCGCCGGCAGTGAGTACCTGGCCGAGGATCACTTCATCAATTTGAGCAGCATCGATACCCGTCTGCTCCAGCAAGCGGCGAATCACTGCGGCACCCAGTTCGGTCGCGGGAATTGCAGACAAAGCACCCTGGAAACTGCCGATGGCGGTACGAGTAGCGGCAACGATTACGACTTCGTTCATGCGTGACCTCATTGAAAAGACAAAATTCGTCGAACACACCAGGGCATTCATGCCCTGGTTGGGCTTACTGCATGTTCATGCCGCCGTTTACCGAGAAGTCGGCACCGGTGCTGTAGGCGGACTCATCGGAGGCCAGCCAGGCCACGATTGAGGCGATTTCTTCGGGTTGGCCAAGGCGACCCACCGGAATGCCGGCAATCATGCCGTCCAGAATGTCCTTGCGGATTGCCGCAGTCATGTCGGTCTGGATGTAGCCTGGGGAGACGGTGTTGACGGTCACGCCCTTGCCGGAAACTTCCCGGGCCAGTGCCATGGTGAAACCATGGATGCCAGCCTTGGCGGCCGAATAGTTGGTCTGACCGAACTGGCCACGCTGGCCGTTGATCGACGAGATGTTGATGATCCGCCCCCAACCCTTGGAGAGCATGCCTTCGATGACTTGCTTGGAGGTGTTGAACAAGCTGTTCAGGTTGGTTCCGATCACCGCGTTCCAGTCTTCCGGGGTGAGCTTGCGGAAGGACGCGTCACGAGTGATGCCCGCATTGTTGACGAGTACGTCGATCGGCCCGAAGTGTTCGCGCACCATCTCAAAGGCCTTGCGGGTCGATTCCCAATCGGTGATGTCGGTTTCGACGCATTCGAATTGATAGCCTGCTGCAAGCTGTGTTGCCATCCAGTCATCCTTGCGGCCGGAATTGGCACTGCAGCCGACAATAACCTTGAAGCCTTCCTTGTACAGACGTTGGCTGATGGCTGTACCAATGCCGCCCATACCACCTGTTACTACCGCAATACGACTACGCGACTCCATATTTCTACTTCCCTTCTTTTTGTGCTGCAGGAGAGAAGATTGTTCGATATCAACGGTTCGTGCGGAAGTGTTGGTAGGTGACGTATTCGTGTCCATCGGTGCCACACGGGCGTTTTAGACGGCTTGCAAAAAATGAGGAGTACCTATACTGGGATCAATACTTGAAACGGAGCGGATAATTAATATTCGTGCAACATGGCTGAAATATGTTCAGCGTAGGTCAATATCGGCTCCGGACAGGATGTTCGGTTCCACAGGTTATTGAGGGCGCTATGTATAGAATGAGTTCAGGTTATGCAGGCATGCTGGCGAATACGCTTTTGGCTCAAGGACTGGACGTTACCGGTCTGTGCCAAGACGCGGGACTGGACGTCGAACTCGTGAATAAACCTGGAGCATACTGCGAGCGAAGCGTTATCTATCGTCTTTGGGATCTGGCTGCTCAGGCCTCGGATGATCCGAACATCGGTTTGAAAGCCTACGGGAGCTTCCACCCAGGCGTTTTTCAGATCGTGGGCTACACAATGATGTCCAGTTCGAATCTGAAGAGGGCGCTCGAACGCCTGGTTCGTTTCAGCCCGTTGATAAGTACCGGATTCAGTCTTTTCTTTGTTCAGGAGCAGCAACATTTCCGTCTGGCCAGCCTCGATCATCAGCAACGTGGCTCGGTCAAACCCCGGCAATATACGGATGCAGGCCTGGCTTCGCTGCTGGGTTTCTGCCGCTGGCTGGCGGGTGGCAAGTCGCCGCAGCCGTTGAGTGTAGAGTTCGCTTATCCCGAGCCTGAAGATACGTCGGAGCATCAGCGGCTTTTTGGCTGCCCGCTGCGTTTCGGGGCGGCTTATGACAGCATCCTGTTCGATGGCGAGGAGCTTCTGCGTCCTTTGAGTATGGCCAACGAGGCGCTCGCCGTACTCCATGACAGTTTTGCCGAGGCTCAACTGGACCAGTTGTCCGGCTGCTCTATTGTTGGCAGGATTCGCGCGCTGATTATCGAGCGCTTGAGCCAGGGGCAGGGCCAAGGGCAATGTGATATGGAATCGATTGCGGCGGCACTGAACGTCAGCAAACGAACGCTTCAGCGAGGCCTTGAGAAGGATGGCACGCAATTCAAGGATGTCCTGAACGATGTGCGCCGGCAGTTGGCCGACTTCTATTTGCGCCATTCTCGTCTCAACATGAAGCATGTGACGTATCTGCTCGGCTTTCATGATCACAGCAGCTTCCATAAGGCATGCACCCGTTGGTTCGGCATGCCCCCCGGTCAGTATCGAACCGATGAGTCGTTGTTTGCGCTCGAGAAAGTCGAGGCCGTGCCGGTGCCGGTCCGAGCCATGAACTCTGTCGGTCTGCGCAGAGACCATAGAATTGCAGGCTTCGCCAGCGCCTACGCCGAACGGATACACCGCTAATCCCTATGGCGGGTCATTGAGGCTTTGGACCTTTTGTTGCTTTGCGCTTTGGGGCTTTAACGACGATGGCGGGAGCGGGTAGGGGGACTTCGAGCAGCGTGTGCAGTTCACGCCAGAATTCGCCTTCGGTTCCAGCAGTCGAGAGCAATTCAGGCATTAATTGCCCGACGGCTGTCAGTACCTGTTGGCGTTCCTTGGCCTCGGGTAGCAACAAGGGCAGGCTGCGCAAGCTTTCTTGCGGGTGGGCAAAAACCAGCAGGTTCTGCAATCGGATGGCTTCGCGCAGGGCTGTGGGCTCAGTGCTGTAGTCCTGGACCAGCAAGTGCACCTGCTGGATCAGTTTCTCTATGCTTTCCTTGCCTGCCTTGTCGCTGTCGCGGCCCAGCAAAAACAGAATCCGCACTAACGCTTCCAAGGGGCCGCCATGGGGCAGCGCATCCTGCAGGCGTTCGATCAAGGCCTGGTCCTGCTGGTCGGCATGTGCCTGGAGATTTCGCACCGGACTGTTGCTGGTGAGGGCACCCAGTGCGCCGTAGATACCGTAAAAACACAGCTCCTGAGTGGCGTCACGCACATCGCGATAAGCATTCAGGGCGTCTTGTATCTGGTTGGAGAACAGCTCCTGCCACGCCAGCAACGGGTTGTCCTGGCGTGCGGGACGACGATCGCTGCTCACTTGGGAGGCGGCCCCGGCTAACCACCACAGCGCCGGATTCAGGCTGCTCCATAGTAATTGCTGCTGATGGAAGGGGTGCGTCCTGCGTATCAGTTCGGCAATGGGCTCGTTGACGACCTGACGCAGCCACGGGCGTATGAACCCGTCGTAAAACTCGCTGTTGATTTCAGAGGCATGCTCCACCAGAGAGAATTCGCGATCGTCATCACGGGCTGGCTCGACGTCATCATGGATATCAGCGATTCGCCTTGATTCGAAACTCACGCTGTATTGCACGTCACTGCTGCCTGAGGGGGCCGGCAGATCGTCGATCAGCATTTCGTATAGCCCTGCCGGCAGTGCGTTGATGGCTTCGACCGCACCGAGCAATCCACGGTGTTCACGTCGAGCCACCTTGCCGGAAACAAAGATGCCCAAATGGCCGATGCTGGCGTGTCGCAGGTAGACGATGGTACGTCCTGCATCATGCAAGGCGAGATCGCTGGGATAGACATCGGCGATCCAGTTCAACGCTTGCTGGGGAGGGGTGATGTTGTCGCCGTAGGAGCAGAACACCACCACCGGTACTTCGATCCGTTTCAGGTCAATACCGGAGCTCTTGCGGCCAAGGCCGCCGGACAATTGGTTGCCGATGAAAAGGTCATCGACAATCATCTCGATCTCTTCGCCATTGAGCAGGGTCGGGCTGCCCCACCAGCGTTCGAAGTCGAGAAAGCGCGCAGCCTCACTGTCGATCTGGCTGAACAACTGGTAGTACTTGCCCCAATAGGTGTTGGCCGGGTCCAGGTTTTCGAAATTGCTGACCAGCCAGGTGCCGTCGAAACGGTTATTGCCCAAGTCGCTGCCCAGGCGAGCCATCCAGCCACCACCCAGCAGGCCACCGGTGTAACGCATCGGATTGCGTCCATTGACACCGGCCCAGTACGACAAGGGGGCACCATTGATAATGATCAATCCCGGCAGTTCCGGCCGTGTTGCCGCCAATCCCATTAAGGCCCAGCCGGCCTGGCAGTTGCCGATAATGATCGGCTTGCTGTTGGTTGGGTGAAGGGCGCTGACGACCTCGATGAACCGGGCCTGGGCTTCGACGATATCGGCCAGGGTTTGCCCAGGCTGTGGTGAGTGGCTGAAAGAGATGAAATAAGTGGGGTGGCCGGCTCTGAGGCTTTCGCCTAATACCGAATCCTGTTTGAAGCCACCGATTCCCGAGCCATGGCCGCCGCGTGGGTCAATGATGATCACCGGCTGGCCATTGCTGTCGATTTTTTGCTCGGGACCCAGGAGGATTCGCAGCAGTGAATAGTTGACCGGGCGCGGGAGGTCGGCGCCTGCGATCAGGGTTTCATGATCGAACTTGAGCAGCAGCGGATACCCGGCGCGTTCATGGGCCAGCGTATTGTCGCCGCGCTGGCGCAGGGTGTCCCAGAACAGCAGGCAGCGTTGGCCAAGGTCGGTGACATATTCCTGCCATTCAGCGGGCGTAGGTTGTCTGAGTTGACCCTGCTTCAGCGGCGCGAAGGTTTTTTCCTGACGCTGGCGCAAAGCATCAAGGATGTTCAGCGTATTGAGGCGCTGCAGATGACTCAGGTGTTCGAACAGGCCGCGTTGAGAGAAGGGTTTTTTATATTGCGATGCAATAATATCTTCCTGGCCCATGGTGATCTCCTGAGGTTATGCATGCGAAGCAGCGGCCTGCGGCTCATTGATGAATGAGACTCAGGCTGTCCGCTTGATGTCAGGAGTCTATAGCGAATATCAGCAGTGGTGGAAAAACTTTTGTGCACTGCACAAAAAACCATTGCCAAAAAAAATTGTGCGCTGCAATATTAAATCTAGCGCGATGACCGGCAGGATCGCTATCGCGTCCTCAGGCCTATGCCGGCCTTTCAGAATCAGGAGATTCAAGCATGTCTTTTTTCAACTCGGAAAAATTGCAAGACGCTCAGAAAGCCAACCTAGACCTCCTGCAGCAAATCAGCGGCAAAATCTTCTCCAGTGTTGAACAGCTCAGCCAATTGCAGTTCAAGACGCTGCAGGCCTCCACCGAGGAGCAGTTCGAGGTCTTTCGCAAGCTGCTGGCAGTCCGTGATCCACAAGGGTTCGCTGAGCTCCAGGCTTCTTTCACCCAGCCAAATGTACAAGCCGAACGCCTGGCTGAGTTCAATCGCCAAGTGCAAGCGTTGATTGTCGGCACTCACTCGGAAATCACCAAGCTGGCCTCGCGTCAGGTCGAGGCGGGCACCCAGCAGGTGCAAGAGTTCGTTGACGTGATCAGCAAGAATGCACCGGCTGGCTCCGAGCCTGTTGTGGCCGCATTCAAGTCGTCGCTGGCGAATGCCGGTACCGTTTTTGAAAGCGCACAGAAAGCCGTAAAACAGGCTGCTGACGTTGCCCAGAGCGGTTTTGAGGCAGCGACCGCAGCAGCCGGCAAAGCCGCTCCAGGTGCCAAGGCCACAAGCGGCAGCAAGTAAGTCACATTAGAGCGGTTGAACGGATGGCGATGGGTTTACTCCCCATCGCCATTTTTTTTCGTCCCGCCACCGCCACCCGGCTTGCCTGGTGGCATGCCGCCGAACAGGCCGAAGAGGTTCTGAGTGTTCAGGTAGAGGGCTTTTGACTGGTCGACATACTGGCGCATCAAATCCTGCATGACCGGTGCTTGCTGGTGCATGAACTCACTCCAGGCTTCAGAGGACTGAGCTCCGGTCTGGGACTGGATGTCGATGACCGTCTGGATGCTTTTATCCAGGTAGCTGCCGAGGACACTCTGGTAGGGACCGTAGAACTGGATAATCCCCATGAGCATCTCACTGGAGAATATCGGCTCACCGCCACTTTCGGCTTCCAGAATGACCTGCAGCAAAATACTTCGGGTCAGATCCTCGCCGGTCTTGGCGTCGACCACCTCGAACGGGATTTTATCGACGACCAATTGGCGTATATCCGCAAGGGTCAAATGACTGCTGGTGTGCGTGTCATATAGACGGCGATTCGGGTACTTCTTGATCAGGCGGGTGGTGTTCCGACTGTTATCTGTCATGCGGGGCTACTCATGGCGAGCCTGATTTACAGGCATCTTATCCTACTCTGACCACTGCCACTCCAATGCGTCGCCCCACGCGGCACGCACTGGGTGTTCAGAGTAAGAACTTGTTTCATCTTTTGAGTGCGATCCACGCTACGGGCCTTTTGCTTGTGCTTTTTTTTTGCAGGCGTTAACCGAAGAGGCCTACCGCTCGATCGTCTTGCTCCAACGCGCATTCCATTCCGGCCGCCGTTGGTTGACCTGATCCCAATCGATAGAGATGGCCTTCGCAAATATTCGGTGGGCAGGGCTGAAATCTCATTCCGCGTTGTTAGAGATGATGCGAACTTTCAGGTCGTCCATGAAAGTCTCCTGCCTGTTTGAAACGCTATTTATCCAGGGTATTCAACGAGATAGCGACATGCTGTCTTGGATCCAATTTAATCGAATTGGTATAATGCAACTCATTGTTATTAAAGGGTTTTTTTGAAAGTCCAGCTAACCTTTTCCTGATGCCTGCCGATGGCACTATTACAGGACACAGGGAGCAGTAGGAATGAGAAACAACCAACCCGTTACGCAACGTGAAATCGCGCTTGCACCTCAACAAAAACTGATCTCGACAACCGATGTCCGAGGCGTCATCACTTACTGCAATGACGCCTTCGTCGAGATCAGTGGTTTCGACCGAGCCGATCTGATTGGCGCCCCTCAAAACATCGTTCGCCATCCTGATGTGCCACCCGCGGTTTTTGCCCATATGTGGGGCGCTCTCAAGCAAGGCAATCCCTGGATGGGGATCGTCAAGAACCGCTCCAGGAATGGCGATCACTACTGGGTCAACGCTTACGTCACGCCGATTTTTGAAGGCAGCCAAGTGGTTGGTTTTGAGTCGGTCCGGGTCAAACCTACCGCCGACCAGATCCGCCGCGCCGAAGCCCTCTACAAGCGCATCAGACAGGGAAAGCCGGCCATTCCCACTCGAGACAAGTGGCAACCTGTCCTCCAGGATTGCCTGCCGTATCTGGTTATGGGGCTGGTGGGCACTTTGGGAGGGATGCTCCTCGATTCCACGCTGGCTTTTGTCGTCGCGGCAGGCGTCTCGGCTCCACTCGGTTTGATGACGTCCCGCTGGCAAAAGCAAAGCACTTTGCGTCTGTTGCGGATGGCTGAACCTTCCACGTCCGATCAACTCATCGCACAGATGTACAGCGATGAGCGCGGGCCTCAAGCACGTTTGGAAACGGCTTTTGTTAGTCAGACCGCACGCCTGAAAACCTGCCTGACGCGCCTTCAAGACACCGCAGAGCAACTCAGCGGGCTTGCCGGAAGATCCAACGTTCTGGCGTCCGATAGCTCACAAGGTCTTGATCGACAGCGTGTCGAAACCGAGCAAGTGTCCGCCGCGGTCAATCAAATGGCGGCGACCACGCAGGAAGTTGCTAGCCATGTCCAACGCACTGCTGACGCCACCCGGGAGGCTAACCAGCTGACCGGGCGCGGACGCGATGTGGCCAGAGACACCCGAGAAGCCATCGAGCGTCTTTCTGCCGTGGTCGGTGAAACCGGGCAAACGGTGGCGCAGTTGGCCAAGGACAGCAATGAAATCGGAACAGTCGTCGACGTGATCAAGGGCATTGCCGATCAAACGAACCTGCTGGCCCTGAATGCCGCGATCGAAGCGGCACGTGCTGGCGATATGGGTCGAGGCTTCGCCGTGGTGGCTGACGAGGTTCGTCAGCTGGCGCAGCGCACGTCCGAGTCGACGACACAGATCCATGGCCTGATCACCAAGCTCCAGGCGTCCTCCAATAACGCTGTGCAGACCATGGAAAGTGGTCATCGTCAGGCCGAAGAGGGCGTGGCGTGGGTACTTGAAGCAGACAAGGCGTTGGTGGGTATCAGCGAAGCCGTAGCCAATATCGCCGACATGACCACTCAGATTGCGGCCGCTACCGAAGAGCAAACCGCCGTTGCCGAGGAAATCAGCCGCAATATCAGCACCATTGCGCACCTGGCAGATCAGACTTCAGAGCAAGCCCATCACTCGGCAGAGCTCAGCAACGAGCTGACTAAAACGGCGGCCACTCAGTACTCACTGGTCGAGCGGTTCAATCGATAGCCTGCCTCTCTTTGCGTATGGCAACAGTGCTGCGGGGTTGGTCTGGCACAAGGCGTACAGGGAAGGTGCGTTTGGATAGCACCGTGGGGTGAACGAAAGGGGAGGGCTTACGAGTCTTCCCCTTTTGTTTGTTAAATAAATCCTCACCTTCTTTTACGATCAAAACGAGCTCGTTGAGCGATTAACCCAAGTGGAACAACATGAGTGCCGTTAAGGCCGGCAAAAGCAGCCCATTGGCTAATGTCGGTCAGTCGGGAGACTCAGGGCACGATGCTGATGCTTGACCTGTAGCAGCAGGCTTCGCCAGCTGCGGTGCGTGATACGGCTTAACTGATTGGCAACAACACTATGGTCCTCGATTCCGAAGCCCAGCCTAGCGCTGGGCTTTTTCATTAGGCCATTACGGGGGGACTTCCGAAATTGCTGTAGGGCAAATGATGGAGGTGTGGGAAGCAACGCTGAAAAGCCGGGTGCTTGAGCGCTTCCATGGGGTTCAGCGCTTCACACGAAACACGTCCGGAGGGGGTATTCATTTCACACCATTAGGGTAGAAAATGAATCAAAGCGCAGCGTACCCGACGCAATCCGCCACCCGAAAGGACGAACGTTATGCAGGAGCTGACAATGCAACAGGCCGAACTGGAAAAGGTTCACGTGGAAATCGTCAAGCTGATGGCTGAGCAGCGCAAGCTGAACGCCGAGGCCGGCAAGATGACCCGTGAAACTTTCTGGTATCCGGTTGCCGTTGCGACTGGCCTGATCGGCACGGTGGCTGCGGTCACTGCGGTGTTGATCAAGCTTCTCTAAAAGCCCCTTGCCGGTTTCCCGGCAAGAGGCAGGGCTTTCACCGGCTCATTCGCCTTTGATGATCAGGCTGCCGTCGGCCATTGTCACCTCTCCTCTTGGTCGATTCCCGAGATGGGGTGCGAGCATCCCGCTTCCAGATGTCGATAGGTGTCGATATCTGTCAGGCAGAGCATTTTCCTGCCATCCCTGAGCTCAATCCAGAACGTCACGTCTGCATCAGCCCGGGCCATGGCGGTGTCTGTCACGGACCAGGTGGGGGCAATAGCCATCGCAGCGGCCAAGCCCATTCCGGCACAGCGGTGTGTCAGTGCGATCGGAGTTTGGTTTATGACGTTAACGAGTTTGATATCGGTAACCGGGACACTGATACCTGGCCACGGATAGAGCGCTGTCTCGATACTGACAACACCGGAGTCGTACGCCCCCACTCCATGAAGAAAATCACCAGCTAGAACTTTTATTTTAGCCATGTGGAAATCCTCCCGACATCTGTTGCATCAGGGGCTATTGATGTTTTGTGATGACCGCGACGCTGCCCATTTGATGCAGGACATCGCAACCCGGTTCGCCACCAAACGTCAACAGATCCAGAATATTCCACGCCCCAAAAAGGGGCGCGTCAACGACTCTGCGACGAAATACTGTTGAACTGATGTCGGAGAGGAAGATAGAAGTCCGTGAGGGTAAGGACTGTCATAGGCTAATAACCGCCACCGCCCATCCCACCCATACTGCCGGATGGTTCTCTGGCCTTTTGTTGCACGCGACTCCATTCCGCGCACGTCATAAAACTCTTATGGTCGACTTTGCCTCGAGCATCGAAACTGACATTGAACGTGTGCTTTTGGCCGGCTTGCGTGAGCATGTAGTCAAAACAGGTGCCGGGCTCGACGGTGCGATCACTGATTGATAAAGGCTTGCCGCCGATTTGCTGGACTTGATCCTTGCTCATGCCCATTTCTACTTTTGCGACCAGCGGTTGCTCTCGATAGACCGATGTCTCGGAGCTGCATCCAGCCACCGCAGACAGCACGACGACCAGTGCGAATAGACGGGTGTTCATGACTGGGCTCCCGAAAGTGAGTGTCGTGAAGAAACTCTTGGGTGCATCAATAAAAGTAAAGTCGAGTTCGGCGGTGCACGCCAAATATCCTCAAGGCTGAGACATTGGCGTGCGAGGGAAGGGCAGATAACAGAAAGCTCACGCGTGGCGGGTTTTGCGACAAGAAGCAGAGCGACTTTCAGAAACGCGCGAAAGCGTTCCTTTTCGATAGGTTTGTTCTCAATACTGCAACAGTACGTTCCCTTAATTACGCTGGATGTCTACCCGGCCACACGTTACATTTGCCACATTTTATTGCAGAGAACAATTATGCGAGTTTTGATAGGTGCGCTTGCTGTTGCAGCGTTGGCGGGGTGCTCTTTGCCGGCCTCCTTGGTGCCGGGTGAGCCAAATGTCAGCGAGATCACTGCCAAGGTTCCCAAGGAATACGCGCAGTGCGTTCTGCCGGCCTGGCAGCGCGAGATCCCTAAAACCACCCAGACTACGATTTCAAACGGCTACAGGATTACTGCGCCAAGCATTGTGACGGCCGATGAGACGCTGGATATCGTGAAGTACAAGAATGGGAGCCGCATATCGCTGTATCAAGGCCCGCCGTGGGCCAAATCCCGCGCTCTGATGAAGTCGGTGCACGACTGTTTGTAATTCCTGCCTGATGAATTGACGTTGGAATGATGCCGGATGCGCGCACCACTGCTTTGGCTGTCTGTTCTGGTCACGATTGTTTATTGATTGCCTGCGTGCGAAAAAGCCGGGTCGAAGGGGGATGACCTGATGTCGTCCCCCTCAATAAACTCATAGATGCAACCAGGCCAGCGAACCCAGCACGACGCTAATGCCAGCGGCACTGTACGCGACCCGTTTCAGCCACTCCTTACGCGTCAACAAAGTGATCGCTGCCAGCGAAATGGCAATCTGAATCGCCGTCATTGCCTGTGCCCAACGGTGATGCTGATGCAATACCAATTCTGATTTTTCATCCCACTCGCGAGCTTCTGCTTCGAGGGCTTCCGCTTTCTTGCGCACTTCTTCTTTTTCGGTTTTGTAGCGTTGCGCTTCGGCGGTGTAGTGCGCGGCATCGAGGCCGGGGATGTGAATCGCCAGTTCAGAGAGGTTTTGTCGGCTGGATTTCGCCTGGTAGTAATTCCACTCGTTGGAGGCTTCGGTTTTCTTGATGGCGGCGTTGTTCTTGTCCATGGCCGCTTCGCTTTCCGTGGAGCCCGCCTGGTAGCTGAGCATGGCACCGATGGTTGCCATGATCGCCGTCATCACCGCTATCTTGCTGGCGAAACTGTCCCCGCGGGCCTGGGCGTGTTCGGTCGCGTGTTCCAGATGCTTTTCGTGGGGGCTGGGGACTTCGAAGTCTTCAGTCATGGCTGTGAGTCTGCAGGAGTGAATAGGTATCAAATTGTAACTGGAGTGGATGCCTAAGGCGCTATCTCAATCATCCTGCCCATCCGGACTTGCATACTGCTGCAACCCTTCAACCAGCGCGTCGAAGGTCGCGCGGCATCGCGGGCTATTGCGCAAGTCTTCATGCATGGTGACCCAGGTGTCCAGTCCCAGCGAAAACGTCGTCGACAGCACGCGTTGCAATGCTGCATCACACTTGGCCAGCGGAACCTGGCAGAAGCCGATACCAGCCCCCGCGCGTATCAACGCCAGCTGCGCCAGATCGCTGTCGCTGCTCAGTGAGAAGAGCTGGCGGTCAATGCCTTTGATGGACTTGGTGATATTGCGGATAAAGGCGTTCGGCTGGTCGTAGCCGATGATCGAATGGCCGGCCAGTTCGTTGAGGTCGCGCGGCATGCCATGTTGGTTCAAGTACTCGGCACGCGCATGTAGCCCAAGTTCGATTTTACCGATCCGACGCGCCACCAGCTGCTCTTGGCGGGGGCGCATCATGCGCACGGCGATGTCGGCTTCGAGCTGCAAGAGATCGACCACGCGGTTAGTCAGTACGAGTTCTACTTTTAACGCCGGGTGTTGTTGGCGAAGCCGGGTGATGATGGGTGGCAATACTTCGACGCCAATCACGTCGCTGGCTGAAATACGGACAATCCCGTGTACAGCCGCGCCTTGACTTGAGGCGGCTCGCTCAATCGAGGCCGCTGTACTTTCCATGGTTTGTGCGTGGGCGCGCAGGGTCAGTGCCACTTCGGTGGGCATCAGCCCTGTTTGTGATCGTGTAAACAAAACGACATCCAGCGCTTTTTCGAGCGCGGCGATGTGCCGGCCGACCGTTGGCTGTGTGATGCCGAGCAAGCGCGCCGCGCCCGACAGCGATCCTTCATTGAGTACGCCCAGGAAGGATCGATAGAGCTCCCAACCAATATTCGATGCCATGCATAAATGTATAGCGTCCAACTGATCTTCTGCAATTTATCTATAGCGCCCATTCGCTCAGGATCAAGCCCTCTATAACCTTGAGGTGTCGGGCATGAACGGCAATAAAGTGCTGGTACTGGGAGCGACAGGAGGGATTGGCGGGGAAGTGGCGCGTCAATTGAAAGACGCCGGTTGGGAGGTGTGCGCACTAACACGTCATCTCGAAAAAGCTGTCGATCAACAAGCGGACATCACGTGGTTACGCGGTGATGCGCTGAATCGGCAGGAGGTTATCGAGGCCGCGAAAGGCTGCTCGGTGATTGTGCATGCGGTCAATCCGCCGGGCTATCGTCGATGGCCGGAGCTGGTGTTGCCGATGCTCGACAACACCATCGCTGCGGCCGTGGTCGAGGGTGCAACCATTGTGCTGCCCGGTACGGTTTATAACTTTGGCCCTGATGCTTTTCCGGTATTGCATGAAGACTCACCACAGCAGCCGCTTACCCGAAAAGGCGCTATTCGGGTGGAGATGGAGCAGCGCTTGCGCAAGGCTGCTGACAAGGGGGCTCGTGCGTTGATCGTTCGCGCCGGAGATTTTTTCGGGCCGCGAGCCGGTAACAACTGGTTTTCCATGGGCTTGATCAAGCCGGGGAGACCCGTCAACGCAGTGAGTTATCCAGGTGAGCAGGGCGTTGCTCACCAGTGGGCCTATCTGCCTGACGTTGCGCGGAGCATGGTCGAGTTGCTGGAGCGGCGCACCACACTCCAAGCCTTCGAAAGATTTCATATGGCTGGTCATCTGGATACCGACGGTACCCGAATGAGCCGTGCTATCCAGCGTGTTGTTTATCGGCACGCGGGCATGGAGCCGCGAGTGACAGCGTTCCCGTGGTGGTTGCTGACACTGGCTTCGCCTTTTGTCGTGACCTTCCGTGAAATGCTGGAAATGCGTTATTTATGGCGCACGCCAGTGCAGATGGACAATGCGCGATTGATCGAGGTGCTGGGGCGCGAGCCGCATACGCCGTTGGATGAAGCTGTCGAAGCGGCGTTGCTGGGCATGGGGTGTATCCGTCGAGACGGCTTGGCGACTTTTTCCTGATGCAAGAACACTAACAGGTGTCTTCATTGGCGGTCACTGACCGACTTGAGTTTCGCAGACAAAGTAATTGCTCTTTCGATTCTTGGCGGTGAGATCGATCGTCAGCTTTTTGGCTGCGGCCATGCATTGTTTGTAAGCATCAGCGTGTACCCAGTGTTCCACGGGTATCACCTGGCAGTCAGTGCGGGAGGCGTCAGTGCATAGGTACAGCAGCAAAAATACCGTCATACGACCTCCTGTGCACCCAACATCAAAACCGCGGGATGAACTTAGTCCTTAGTATGTATGTCTCTCCAGCTTCAGCCAGCAGCATGGCTGACACTCAATCAATAAAGGAATGCCACGTGATCATAACCACCACCCAATCCATCGAAGGTCGTCAGATCGCAGCCTACCTGGACATTGTCAGCGCCGAATCCGTGCAGGGCATCAACGTTGTGCGGGATATGTTCGCCGGAATGCGGGATTTCTTCGGCGGGCGTTCCCAGACGTTGGAAAGGGCGTTGAAGGAGGCGCGAGCCCAGGCAACGGATGAGCTCAAGGAGCGTGCGCAGAGTCTTCGGGCGGATGCGGTGGTCGGGGTGGACTTCGAGATCAGTATGCCCTCGGGCAGGGGCAGCATGCTGGTGGTGTTTGTGACCGGAACGGCGGTGACGCTCAAATAGGCTGATTGACGTTTTATCTGTCAGAAACAGGTAGAGGAAGTCAGAGGCTTTTCCTGGCCGTTCGTCGGGTGTTGCGCATTTGAATCATTGGTCTGGGAATGACCGGCTAGTCTCAGAAACCTTGGAGGTCGGTACTTTTTAGGCAATCAATTGCTTGCCGGTATCGATCTGTCTGGAGGGACTGATAGATGAGCATTCCTTACATTGAAGATGATGGCGCTGAGTATCCGGTCAACAATTGTGTGCAATGTGGCCAGACGGATTATGTGGCGGGGTTTGGTGAAACACCGACCAAACCGGGCAAGGCCAGGCTGCCTGCGGTGACAAAAAACACCGCAAAGCCGTTCATGCCCAAGGTCTCCGTGCCTGTACGCAAGTAATTGAAAATTAGACTGACCCCGCCATTGAGCGGGGTTTTTTTTGAGGTGCGCCAGGCATGGCGCGTTGCGCGCAAGCGCAACCAGCTTGGCTGTGGTGGCCTCGCTGGTGACTTGGAGGTGAAAGTCCTCTACACACCCGGCAAGGGGAAGTGTTAGCCAGAGGCAAGGGTGTCGCGGGCGACTGCGAATCTGAAGGAAGCCCGAGGCAAAATGCTGGCCTGACGAACAGGAAGCGGATAGAGGCGGCGCAGCGGGGTAAGACGGCCTCAATCGTCAAAGCCCAATACTTGCACGGAACGCTGTGACGTAAATCCGACAGGCATAAGCAGGAAGGTCGCGCGAATTACCCTGGGAGATCTGCAGGTTTGCCACTGTGCTACCGAGCGTCGCGAGGCGACGGGATGGATCTGCAGAAGTCAGCCGAGGCCGTAGTAAGTGGCGAATCACCATGCCACCAAGGGCCGAACAGGTTATGCCGCCAGTAGGCGTCAGAGTCTCGTTGAATACCGAAATGCAGAAATTTCTCCCAGAGAAGACTGTTACTCCGAATCCCGGACAGAATCCGAGGATGACGGCTGACAGTGCACAGGTATCAGCGGCGTCCGTGACGTGGACGAACGCGGAGTCGGATACGCTGATGGCGCGGGTGCTTGCACCGGCCAACCTTAGGTGTGCGTATCAACGCGTGGTCAGCAACAAGGGCGCACCGGGTGCCGATGGCATGACGGTCGACGACTTGGCGAGCTACGTGAAACAGTATTGGCCGATCCTTAAGGCTCGGTTGCTGGCCGGCGAGTATCACCCGCAAGGTGTACGCGCCGTCGACATCCCCAAACCCAAAGGCGGCACAAGGCAGCTGGGCATTCCCGGCGTCGTGGACCGCTTGATCCAACAGGCACTGCTGCAACAGCTCACGCCGATCTTCGATCCGCTGTTCTCGGACTACAGCTACGGCTTTCGTCCGGGCAGAAGCGCCCACCAAGCAATCGAAACAGCCCGTGCCCATGTGGCGGCGGGTCACCGCTGGTGCGTGGAGCTCGATCTGGAGAAGCTCTTTGATCGGGTCAACCACGATGTGTTGATGGCTTATGTACAGCGTCATGTCGAAGACCGGCGGGTACTCACGCTGATCCGTCGTTACCTCCAGGCCGGAGTGATGTCGGGCGGGATCGCCAGCCGACGGCAGGAAGGGACGCCGCAAGGCGGCCCGCTCTCGCCGTTGCTGTCGAACATTCTGCTCAACGAACTCGACCGAGAGCTGGAGCGGCGGGGCCATCGCTTCGTGCGCTATGCCGACGATGCGAACATTTATGTGCGCAGTCGCCGTGCGGGCGAACGAGTGATGGTCAGCGTTGAGCGCTTCCTGAGCCAGCGTCTGAAACTGACGTTGAATCGGGAAAAGAGCCGCGTGGCACGGCCTTGGGTCTGTGATTATCTGGGCTATGGGATGAGCTGGCATCAACAGCCGAAGCTGAGAGTGGCGAGCATGAGCCTGCATCGCTTGCGCGACCGACTCAGGGAACTGCTGCGTCGGATACGGAGCCGTTCAATGAGATACATCATTGAGCATATAACCCCCGTGCTGCGTGGTTGGGCTGGCTACTTCAAGCTGAGTCAAAGCAAGCGGCCACTTGAGGAGCTGGACGGCTGGGTGCGTCACAAACTTCGTTGTGTCACCTGGCGTCAATGGAAGCGGCCCTCTACGAGGGCGCGCAACCTGATGCGCTTGGGGCTTGATGAGGCGCGGGCGTGGAAATCGGCCTTCAATGGCCGAGGCCCATGGTGGAACTCGGGAGCGCCACATATGAATCAGGCGCTGCCGAAGAAACTGTGGGATCGACTCGGGCTGGTCTCGATACTGGATACGATAAACCGGCTTAGCCGCATAACCTGAACCGCCGTATACGGAACCGTACGTACGGTGGTGTGAGAGGACGGCGGTTGTGAAGCCGCCTCCTACTCGATTGGTGTCTGAGCGTGTGGCGTGGTGCAGGAGGTTAGTGGGAGCTTGTGACGTGTCATGCGCGGTATCAACATTATTGATTTTCGGGCGTTTCTTTCACGCTTCTTTCACAAGCATATCCGTAGGCTCAACTCATCCGTTAAAAAGCAATTCCATTAGCCCGTCTCCCCAGCGGGCTTTTTTTTTGCCTGCGATAAAACTCTTTGCGTATAAACTGTCCAACCCTCGCGCTCATGAGGGTTGGGCCGGTTCTTTGACTGAACCGACGGCCCTTTTTAGCATCCGGTTTTTTACTAATCAGTACCCTTTTTGAGGTTCATGTCATGCGTTTAACTTTGCCTGCTCTGGTTCTGGGTCTTCTGGTCGCTCAAGGCGCAATGGCCGGTGATGGCAGCGCAGCGCTCGGCGGCGGCTTGGGTGGTGCGCTGGGTAATGTGGTTGGTCAGAAGCTTGGTGGCAGCACCGGCGCGGCGATCGGTGCAGGCGTTGCAGGCGCTGCAGGCAGTGCTGCCGGCGCGAAAAAGGGCCATCGCGCTAAAGCAGCAATCGGCGGTGGTGTAGGCGCAGCGGGTGGTTCGGTCATCGGCAACTCGCTGGGCGGCAAGACCGGTTCCGCCATTGGTGCTGGCCTTGGTGGCGCAGCCGGCGGCGCGCTCATGGGCAAGTAAGCGCACTGGTTCCAGCGATACGATTTGAAAAAGCCCGGCTGATTGCCGGGCTTTTTCGTTTTGGGTTACTCGACCCCTGGCACCCCATGCTAGTGCGCTACCTGAATCCAGAGCCTGCAATGACCCGGACTTCACAACTCCAGCTGATCAGCCCTGATCCCGAACGCCATGGCGATCTTTTCCCGAGTGGCTCGGCGCGGTTTGTTTACCGCCTCCTGCTGGGCGAACGCAGGTTGTGAAATCCCCATTCGCTTTGCCACTTCTTCCTGCGTCAGGTTCAAGTGTTCACGCCAGGCGCGGATTGGGGTGGCGCCGTCGACAATACGACTGACCACCTGATGAGGAATCAGCTCGGTGTCGCCGTGTTGAGCGACATATTGCTGGTAGGGGATGACCACAAAGGCTGGCTCACCGTCCGGGCCGTTGATGATTTGTATGTCAGTAGGTGCGTTCGTCACGTTTTTTGACCTCTTGAATGCTGACCACCTGGACCGAGCCGTCCCAGTCAAACAGAACCCGGTAGTTACCGACTCTCAGGCGATACCCGCAATTGTGCAGGGCCAGCGCCTTGACGTTGATTGCGTCGGGCATGCGCACCAACTGCGTTACGGCATCGCGGATTTGCACCCGGTGCTCCGTGTGTACCCTGAGCAGTTGCTTTACGGCTTTGCGGGTCCAGTAGATTTCGTTCATGAGAGCTTAATAAGTCTTCCATAAGTCGTGCAATGATTTTCTTATATTTCTATAAGTGACCGTGCGGCGCTTTCCTTGCGCTCACTACACACCCTAGGCCGTGATCTGAGGGTGAGGGGCGGCAAACAGTTGCCGCATGTGAGCCGCGCTCGTTATGCTGCCGGGCCCTTTGGTCGATCCTTTTTTCGGTCGATCAAGGCACTGGCCGTACCTGAGCCGCTTCCCGGAATGTTGTGTTGATAACGGATCAGATGCGATGAATGCACCGCTCGACTTCGGCCCGATCAAGGCCGTGATTTTCGATATGGATGGTCTGCTGCTCGATACCGAGGGTATCTACACCGAGGTCACGCAAATCATTGCTGAACGCTATGGCCGAACCTTCGACTGGCACATCAAGCAGAACATCATCGGCCGCGGTGCTGGCGATCTGGCGCGCTATGTCGTTGAGGCGCTGGAGCTGCCGATCAGCGCCGAAGAGTTTCTGCTGATCCGCGAACCGTTGATGCGTGAACGTTTCCCGCGTGCGCTGGCGATGCCGGGCGCGCGGGAGCTGGTTCAGCATTTGAAGGCGAACAATATTCCGATTGCCGTGGGTACCAGCTCTTCGAGTCAGTCCTTTGGACAGAAAACCACCTTGCATGGCGATTGGTTTGCGCTGTTCGACACCATTGTGACCGCCGATGACCCTGAGGTCGGCGCAGCCAAGCCAGCGCCGGATATTTTCCTCATCGCTGCGCAACGCTTGGGGGTGGCACCGCGTGATTGCCTGGTGTTTGAGGACTCGCCGTTTGGCGTCACCGCAGCAAAAGCGGCGGGGATGACCGCGATTGCGGTGCCGGATGCGGCCATGGCTGACGAAAAATATGCGCATGCCGACAGCATTCTTCGTACGTTGAAAGCGTTCCAGCCGCATGCCTATGGTTTGCCGACACTCGAGCAGGCGTAACGGGAAAACACTGGACAACAAAACGCCGGGCAACCTGATCAAAGGTTGCCCGGCGTTTTTTTATGCTGCAAAAAAGCTGGATCAGGCGCCAAAACCACCGTCGATGCTCAGGCTGGCACCAGTGATGTAGCCGGCCTCCGGGCCGACCAGGTAAGCAACGAAACTGGCGATCTCGGAGGCAGTGCCATAACGACCAACAGCCATCAACGGGATCAGGCTCTCGGCGAACTCACCGTGGGCCGGGTTCATGTCGGTATCGACCGGGCCAGGCTGCACGTTATTGATGGTGATACCGCGTGGGCCCAGGTCGCGGGACAGGCCTTTGGTCAGGCCGACCAGCGCCGCCTTGCTCATGGCGTAAGGGCCGCCACCGGCGAAGGGCATGCGGTCGGCGTTGGTGCTGCCGATGTTGATGATGCGACCGCCTGCGGTCATGTGTTTGGCCGCTTCTTGAGTCGCGATGAACACACTGCGTACGTTGATCGCCAGGGTTTGGTCGAAGTCTTCGAGTTTGAAGTCTTCCAGCGGGGCGACGGCCAGCACACCGGCGTTGTTGACCAGAATATCGAGGCGACCAAAGGTTTCGACGGTGCTGTTGACGGCATTGCGAATGGCGGCCGCATCAGCGCTGTCGGCCTTGATGGCCAAAGCTTTACCGCCGGTAGCAGTGATGCTGTTTTGCAATTCTTCAGCCTTGGCAGCCGAGCTGACGTAAGTGAAGGCAACCGCTGCGCCTTCAGCGGCCAGACGTTTGACGATGGCGGCGCCGATACCGCGGGAACCGCCCTGGATCAGAGCTACTTTACCGCTGAGGTTCTGAGTGGTCATGTCTATCTCCAAAGTCCCGAGGCGAAATGTCTCGGTTGATGGAGCCTAGTATCGATACTGGATTACCCCCTGTGTAGACGGTCATTGCTATAGTCTGTGTAAACCAGAAGTTTATAGTGGCGACCATGGAAACCTTCAGCAGTATCGAATGCTTCGTGCGCAGCGCCGAGGTCGGCAGCTTCGCCGAAGCCGCGCGGCGCTTGAGCCTGACCCCCGCAGCGGTAGGCAAAAGTGTCGCCAAACTTGAGGCGCGCCTGGGCGTTCGGCTGTTTCAGCGCAGCACGCGCAGCCTGACGTTGACCGAAGCCGGTCAGTTGTTTCTCGGCGAAGTCAGTGCCAGTCTGCACACCATTCAAAATGCCATGGCCAATCTGGCCAGCGCTGAAGGGCGTCCGGCCGGGACGCTGAAAGTCAGCATGGGCACGGTGTTTGGACGGCTGTACATCGTGCCGCTGCTGGGTGAGTTTCTGCGGCGTTTTCCGGCGATCAATCCGGATTGGCATTTTGATAACCGCCAGGTCGATTTGATCGGCCAAGGCTTCGACGCAGCGATTGGTGGCGGTTTTGAACTGCCGCCAGGGGTAGTGGCGCGCAAGCTGACGCCGGCTCACCGGGTGTTGGTGGCATCCAGGGATTATCTGGCGCAGCGCGAGGCGATTCGTGAGCCGGATGATTTAAGTGACTGCGACGGGATTCTGATTCGTTCACCGCAGACCGGTCGCGTGCGTTCCTGGCAATTGACCAGCCGTCGTCAGGAACACAGCCCGCTGAGCCTCAAGGCGCGGATGACCATGAGTGACTCCGAAGCGGCTTGCGCCACTGCGGCGCAAGGCTTGGGGATTGCGCTGGTGAGCATGCCGTTTGCGGTTGGCTACCTGAATGCCGGCACTTTGCAGCGCGTGCTTGCGGAGTGGTACGTCGATGATGGCAACATCTCGATCTACTATGCCGAACACAAACTGCTGCCGGGGAAAACGCGGGCGTTCGTGGATTTCATTATCGAGCAGTTTGCCGAGCAGCAATTGGCGCAGCGGTTCAGCGCTGTTTGAGCTTGGCGCAGGACCGAGGTGCTGCCATCGCGGGCAAGCCTTGCTCCTACGAATTCGAGTCGAGCCACAATGATGTATTCGACACTGAACCTGTAGGAGCAAGGCTTGCCCGCGATGACGGACTGACATTCAACATTGATGTTGATCGTTACACCGCTATCGCGAGCAAGCTCCCACAGGGGGGATTTCGCAGGGCGGGGATCAGGCTTTCTGGATGATGTTGCCCGCGTGCAAGCCGCACTCTTTCTGTGTGGCTTCTTCCCACCACCAGCGACCTTCACGTTCGTGCTGGTTTGGCAGCACCGGGCGGGTGCACGGTTCACAGCCAATGCTGATGAAGCCACGTTCATGCAGGCTGTTGTATGGCAGCTCCAGCATGCGGATATAGCCCCAGATCTCTTCGCTGGTCATTTGTGCCAGCGGGTTGAATTTGTACAGGGTGCGCTCTGGCGTCGAGAACGCGCTGTCGATTTCCAGTACGGCAACCTGGCTACGGGTGCCCGGGCTCTGGTCGCGGCGCTGGCCGGTAGCCCAGGCGCTGACGGTGGACAGCTTGCGGCGCAGTGGTTCGATCTTGCGGATGCCGCAGCATTCGCCATGGCCATCCTTGTAGAAGCTGAACAGGCCTTTTTCTTTGACGAACGGTTCGAGCTTTGTATGGTCCGGGGAGACCAGTTCGATCTCGATCTTGTAGTGCTCGCGCACCTGGTCGATGAAGCGATAGGTTTCCGGATGCAGGCGTCCGGTGTCGAGGCTGAAGACCTTGACGTTCTTGTTGATTTTCCAGGCCATGTCCACCAGCACCACGTCTTCGGCGCCGCTGAAGGAGATCCACAGGTCGTCCCCGAACTCGGCAAAGGCGAGTTTGAGAATGTCCTGGGCGGATTTGGTGGCATAGGTCGCGGCGAGTTCAGTGACGTCGAACGATGGGCTCATCAGGGCGGTTTCCTACAGGTCGGTGGCGCTAAGCGCTCTATATGGTGGCGATGGTAGCAAAATCCCGAGAAAACGGGGGCGCTCGTCTGCGTTGCGTCGGTCGGTATGTCTCGCTAGAGTTCGGCAGTCCTTTTGCTCGCTCAACTCAATAATCAGTACAAATGGGAGTGTCTTGTGGAAATTGCCTGTCTCGATCTGGAAGGTGTGTTGGTCCCGGAGATCTGGATCGCCTTTGCCGAAAAAACCGGGATTGAATCCCTCAAGGCAACCACCCGGGATATTCCCGATTACGACGTGCTGATGCAGCAGCGCCTGCGCATCCTCGACGAGCACGACCTGAAGCTGTCCGATATTCAGGAAGTGATCGCCACCCTGAAGCCACTCGACGGTGCCATCGAGTTCGTCAACTGGCTGCGCGAGCGCTTCCAGGTGGTGATTCTTTCTGACACGTTCTACGAGTTTTCCCAGCCGCTGATGCGTCAACTGGGCTTCCCGACCTTGCTCTGCCATCGTCTGATTACGGATGACACCGGGCGGGTGACGGGCTATCAACTGCGTCAGAAAGATCCCAAGCGTCAGTCGGTATTGTCCTTCAAGAGCCTTTACTATCGGGTGATCGCCGCCGGTGATTCGTACAACGACACCAGCATGCTGGGCGAGGCGGACGCCGGAATCCTGTTCCACGCACCAGACAACGTGATCCGCGAGTTCCCGCAGTTCCCGGCGGTGCACAGCTTTGCCGAGTTGAAGCAGGAATTTCTCAAAGCTTCAAACCGTGAGCTGAGCCTGTAAAGGACGCCGAGGAACTGTGGCGAGGGGGCTTGCCCCCGCCGGCCGGTCCGCGCTCGGGCGTAGCAGTCGTAAACCAGTACACGCGAACTTTCTGAAGATTCGCGGCGTCAGGTTTTGGGGGCGCTCCGCTCCCCAGCGGGAGCAAGCTCCCTCGCCACAACAGCCATGCATCAGAGGCCTTGCAGGGTTTCGAGCAACACCTTCACCTTGGTGATGGACTCCTGATATTCGGCCTGCCAGTCCGAATCGGCGACGATCCCGCCGCCGCCCCAGCAGCAGACCTGGCCATCCTTGACCAGCAAGCTACGGATGGCGATCGAGCTGTCCATTTCCCCGCGTACGTCCAGATACAGTAACGAACCGCAGTACAAACCACGGCGGGTTGGTTCCAGCTCGTCGATGATTTGCATGGCGCGGATTTTCGGTGCGCCAGTGATCGAGCCACCGGGGAAGCTGCCGGCGATCAGGTCGAGGGCGTCTTTGTTGTCAGCCAATTCGCCAGTGACGCTGCTCACCAGGTGATGCACGTTGGGGTAACTTTCCAGGCTGAACAACTCGGGCACGCGCACCGAGCCAATGCGGCAAGTGCGGCCCAGATCGTTGCGCAACAGGTCGACGATCATCAGGTTTTCCGCGCGATCCTTGGGGCTGGCCAACAGTTCGGCAGCGTTGGCCGCGTCTTCGGCAGCGTTCTGGCCGCGCGGACGGGTGCCTTTGATCGGACGGGTTTCTACGTGGCCTTCGCTGACTTTGACGAAACGCTCTGGCGACAGGCTCAGCACCGCGCCGCCGTCGGGCAGGCTCTGGAAGCCAGAGAACGGTGTTGGGCAAGCTGCCCGTAGCGCGCAATACGCGGTCCACGGATCGCCTTGGCATTGTGCGCGAAAGCGTTGTGCGAAGTTGACCTGATAGCAGTCGCCGGCCTGGATGTACTGCTGGATACGCACGAACGCCTGCTGATAGTCGCTGGCGCTGAGGTCGGGGCTCATGGCGCCGCTCAGGGTGAACGGTGCGGTCGCTGCAGCCGCGGGCTGGCTGAACAGTTCGATCAGGCGCTGGCGCTCGGATTCGATCAGGTTGGGATGGAACACCAACTGACTGCTGCCGGTCAGGTGATCGCTGATCATCGCCCAGTCATACAGGCCGAAGCGCGCGTCGGGCAGTTGCAGGTCATCGTGAGCCTGGGAGGGCAGGGCCTCCAGGTGACGGCCGAAATCGTAACTGAGGTAGCCGATCAAGCCACCGGCGAAGGGTAATTCGTAGGGGGCAGGGATCGCTGCATTGCCGAGCCGGGCCAGCGTGTCGCGCAGGCGTTGCAGGAATGCGCCGCCACTTTCGTCAGGCGAAACCGCCAGTGTTGCCACTGGCCAGGCGCTGAGCACGTCATAGCGTCCGCGCTCGGCACTCGGTCGGCCACTGTCGAGCAGTACGCTGCCCGGGGCATGGCGAATCGCCGCGAAATACTCGGCGGGGTTGGCGCGATAGGGAAGCGGGTATACGGAGCAGGTCAACATGAGCGGGGCAGATCAGCCATCGAGGCGGGGGTGGCGATTGTAGTCCTCTGCGGGATTTGCTCCTAGAGGGGATGTCGGGAAGAGATACATCATGTGCGACTGCACAAACCCTGTGGCGAGGGAGTTTGCTCCCGCTGGGGCGGTCCGCGCTCGGGCGAAGCAGTCGTAAAATCGGCACATGTGTTCTGCTTGTAAGGTTGTGTTGTCGGGTTTTAGGGCCGCTTCGCGCCCCAGCGGGAGCAAGCTCCCTCGCCACAAAGGCTTAGCCTTCGGCCGAGGGGATATTCCCGAACATGTGCTGAACAAACTCCACGCGCTCTTGCGGTGTTTCGGTAATCCCTCTGGCTTTCAGCTCTTCCAGGTGTGCCTCGACTGCATGAGTGCGCGTGGTCAACCCGCAATCATTGGCGATCTGAATGTTCAGCCCGGGCCGTGCGTTGAGTTCGAGAATCAGCGGACCTTTTTCCTGGTCCAACACCATGTCGACACCGATGTAGCCCAGGCCACACAGCTCATAACAGCTGGCGGCGAGTTTCATGAAACCGTCCCAGTAGGGCAGTTGCACGCCATCTACCGCGTTGGTGGTGTCCGGGTGTTTGAGAATGAATTTGTTCAGCCAGGTGCCGCGCAAGGTCATGCCGGTGGCCAGGTCGACACCGACGCCGATAGCGCCCTGGTGCAGGTTGGCCTTGCCGCTGGATTGCCGGGTGGGCAAACGCAGCATGGCCATCACCGGGTAGCCCATCAGCACGATGATGCGGATGTCCGGCACGCCTTCATAACTGATGCTTTTGAAGATCTGGTCGGGAATTACCCGGTATTCGATCAGTGCGCGGTCGCGGTGGCCGCCCAGGGAATACAGGCCGGTCAGAATGCTGGAGATCTGGTGCTCGATTTCTTCATGGCTGATGATCCTTCCGGAAACCGTGCGGTACTGGCCTTCGAAGCGGTCGGCGATCACCAGGATGCCGTCACCGCCGGCACCCTGTGCCGGTTTGATCACGAAGTCGCTATGGTTGCCGATGATCTCGCCAAGCTTTTCGATTTCTTTCTCGGTGGAGATCACGCCGTACATTTCCGGCACGTGAATGCCGGCCTTGATTGCGCGTTCCTTGGTGATGATCTTGTCATCGACAATCGGGTACAGGCTGCGCTTGTTGTACTTGAGTACGTAGTCAGCGTTGCGCCGATTGATGCCCATGATGCCTTGGGCGTGCAGGGCCTTCCAGGTCTTCCAGAAACCGAACATTACGAATCGGCCTTGACGAAGGCTTTGAAGCGCATCAGCTCGGTCAGGCGGTAGCCGCGATAGCGACCCATGGCCAGCATGAAGCCCACCAGGATCAACAGGATCGCCGGGAAGGTGAACACAAAATAAACCAGTTCCGGAATGCTCATGATCAGGTGTCCCAGAGAGGCGGCGAACAGCGTACCAATCGCGACTTTCAGCGCATGCCCGGCGCCACGTTCTTCCCAGGTGATCGACAGGCGTTCGATGGTCATGGTCAGGATCACCATCGGGAACAGCGCTACCGACAGCCCGCGCTCCAGCCCCAGTTTATGGCTGAACAGGCTGATGGCGGCAATCAGCACCACAACGAAGGTCAGCACCACCGACAGCCTCGGGAGCATTTGCAGCTTCAGGTGCTCAAGGTAGGAGCGCAACGAAAGCCCCAGTGCCGTGATCACTGTAAACAGCGTAATGCCGAAACCCAACCCGGTTTCGCGAAAGGCCAGGGCAACCAGCACCGGGGTAAAGGTGCCGAGGGTCTGCAAGCCGATCAGGTTGCGCAGGATCAGGATAACCAGCACGCCGATCGGGATCATCACCATGATCATGAAGGTTTGCTGGGTTTGCAGCGGCAAGCCGTACAGCGAGTAATCGAGGAAGCTGGCGTCGGTATTTTCGTCGGTCAGCTTGGCCAGGCGAATGGCGTTCATTTCGCTGTTGTTCAGGCTGAAGGTGACGTTGGCCTTCTTGCCGCCCTCGACGGTGATCAGGTTGTCATCGCCGGTCCACCACAGCAGGCGATCGGTGGGCAGGCCTTGCTCGCCGGTTTCCGGGTTGAAGTACAGCCAGTCAGTGCCGTTGAAGCTACGCAGCCAGAGCTCCGGGGTTTGCGGCTGATCGGCGACCAGGCGGATGGTGTGGACCTTTTCCAACGGTACGTGGGCGATGGACAGCAGCAGTTCGACGATTTTCGCTTTGTGCGCTGGTGACGGATCGCCGGCCAGCAGCAGTTTTGCATTGTCGTCATTGGAATTGTTGACGCGTTTGATCGCTTCGCCGATGAAGGTCTCGACGTCTGCCGAGTGCTGGCGAATCGGCGCGAGCAGGGCGTCGGCGGCGACTTTCTCCGGGCCTTCGACGGCGATGCTGTCGCGGAAGGTCGGGCCTTTGACTTTGGATTTTTCACCGGTGTAGCGCTTGGTCAGCACCAGGCGGTAGTAAAGCGTCTGGTTGCCCTTGGCCCGGCGTGCCGACCAGGTGACCTTGCGGTTGCCGTCGACGCGGTTCACCGCAACGCCATAGTTGTTGGAGATAAAGCTTTCATTGAGGCTGACGTAGTCGCGACTCAGCGGTGGCACGAACATCTGGATCTTGACCGGGTCCTTGGCACTGGCGACGAACTCGACCTTGGCGTCGATGTTCCACAAGTCGTCGGTGGCGTCTTCGGTCACCGGAATGCCCAGCACGAAAATCTGATAGGCCGTGACCGAAAGGCCCAGCACCACCAATAGGGTGATCAGGATTTTCAGGTGGAGGGTAAGGGAGCGCATGGGCATTACTCTGCGGTATGAGCGTCGATGGCGCAGGCGGGTTTGCCAGCAGCGTATTTAAGACTCGGGTCGACCAGCGCATCAAAGCGTTTCAAGGCTTCGGAACCGATCAAGAGCGGGAATTGGAATGCACTTCGGTCGGTCAGGTTCACTTCTATGCTGCGCAACGCCGTGCCCATGCAGATATCCAGCTCGATCACCGGGCGAGCGGTGTACTGCTTGCCTTCCTCGGGATCGAAGTCGCCAGCGCGGCGTTTGATTTTGCTGACGCGTGCCAATGGGCGCTCGATCGGGTGCGAGTGGGCGGTGTCGATGGCCAGATAAAAGCGCACCCACGATTCGCCATTGCGTTTGAAGCGCTTGATATCACGGGCACTGAGGGAGGCGGTTTTGGCCCCCGTGTCGAGTTTGGCCGCGACTTCCAGGTCGATTCCTGCCAACTGCGCGTATTCGTTGAGACCGTACACAGTCTTTTCACCCGCGATAGCGAGACCTGGCAGGCAGAGGAGTAGACAGATCAACAGGGTGAAGGGCTTGAGTCTCATAGATCCTGGCGCGGCGCCGTCCGTTCTTCAGTTCAAGGCGACTGGCATTGCTGCACAAGCTCCTTCTAGTGCCTGCCATAAAAAGATGACAGACAAATGCGGGCGGCATTCTAGCACGGTGGTTTTATGGCGCCAGCCGCGGGTCAGTCCTTTACTTAGGTTTTACTTAAGGCGTTTATTAGACGATTGTCGACAATAGTTCTTTTTCCTTTGACTGGTTGCGCGATATTGGTTAGTTTTTGGCGCATTGGCTTATGAGGTGTCGACAATATGCTGGATCAACTTGATCCCCCGGTGATGGCGTCAGACGATTCGGAAACCCTTTCCGAAAACGTCTTCCGACGCATTCAGGCGGCCATCGTCAAAGGCGAGATCGCCCCGGGCAGCAAGATTTCCGAGCCTGAACTGGCGCGCACTTACGGCATCAGCCGTGGGCCGTTGCGTGAGGCGATCCATCGTCTCGAAGGTCAGCGCCTGCTGGTCCGCGTCCCGCACGTAGGGGCGAGGGTGGTGTCGCTGAGTCACGCCGAACTGCTTGAGCTCTACGAAATTCGCGAGTCCCTGGAAGGCATGGCCTGTCGTCTGGCCGCCGAGCGCATGACCACCGAAGAAATCGACGAGTTGCGTCAGGTGCTGGAAACCCATGAGCGTGATGCGGCGTTTCAGGCAGGCGTCGGCTATTACCAGCAGGAAGGCGATTTCGACTTTCACTACCGAATCATTCAAGGCAGCGGCAACCGCACGCTGACGCAAATGCTCTGCGGCGAGCTGTATCAGCTGGTGCGCATGTACCGCATCCAGTTTTCCGCCACGCCCAATCGGCCGCGCCAGGCGTTTGCCGAGCACCACCGGATTCTCGATGCCATCGCCGACCGTGACGGTGAATTGGCCGAGTTGTTGATGCGTCGTCACATCGGCGCTTCAAAACGCAATATCGCCCGTCACTATCAGGACGGAGCCCATCAGACAGCCACTCCACGAGGTGAGTCATGAGTTCGAACAAGAGCACACCAGGCCAGCGTTTCCGCGATGCGGTTGCCAGCGAGCATCCTTTGCAAGTGGTCGGCACGATCAACGCCAACCATGCGCTGCTGGCCAAGCGCGCCGGTTTCAAGGCTATTTATCTGTCCGGTGGCGGGGTCGCTGCCGGTTCTCTCGGTGTGCCGGACCTGGGGATTACCGGGCTCGATGACGTGTTGACCGACGTACGCCGGATCACCGATGTCTGCGACCTGCCGCTGTTGGTGGACGTGGACACCGGTTTTGGTTCCTCGGCATTCAACGTCGCGCGCACCGTGAAGTCGATGATCAAGTTCGGTGCGGCAGCGATTCACATCGAAGACCAGGTCGGCGCCAAGCGCTGCGGTCACCGCCCGAATAAAGAGATCGTTTCCCAGCAGGAAATGGTCGACCGGATCAAGGCGGCAGTCGATGCGCGCACCGATGACAGCTTCGTGATCATGGCCCGCACCGACGCCCTGGCGGTGGAAGGTCTGGAGTCGGCACTGGATCGCGCCGCGGCGTGCATCGAGGCCGGCGCCGACATGGTGTTCCCGGAAGCTATCACCGAACTGGACATGTACAAGCTGTTCGCCAGCCGCGTCAAAGCGCCAATCCTGGCCAACATCACCGAGTTCGGCGCCACGCCGCTGTACACCACCGAACAGCTGAAAGCCGCCGATGTGTCGCTGGTGCTGTACCCGCTGTCGGCCTTTCGCGCGATGAACAAAGCAGCGGAAAACGTCTACACCGCGATCCGTCGCGACGGTACGCAACAGAACGTCATCGACACCATGCAGACCCGCATGGAGCTTTACGATCGCATCGATTACCACACCTTCGAGCAGAAGCTCGATGCGTTGTTTGCCCAGAAAAAGGGTTGATCGGCAATACTCGATTCATCGTTTAGATGTTGCAGATTCCCTAACAAATTCAAGATTGGAGACAGCAATGGCCGAAGCAAAAGTATTGAGTGGCGCCGGTCTGCGTGGCCAGGTGGCCGGGCAAACCGCATTGTCCACCGTAGGGCAAGAGGGCGCAGGCCTGACCTATCGCGGCTATGACGTTCGCGAACTGGCGGCCCAGGCGCATTTTGAAGAAGTGGCGTACATGCTGTTGTACGGCGAACTGCCGAACAAGGCGCAACTGGCCGCCTACATCAACAAACTGAGCAAGCTGCGTGACCTGCCGCAAGCCCTGAAGGAAGTGCTCGAACGCATCCCGGCCGACGCCCACCCGATGGACGTGATGCGCACCGGTTGCTCGTTCCTCGGCAACCTTGAGCCGGAGCATGACTTCTCCGAGCAACATGACAAAACCGACCGGCTGCTGGCCGCGTTCCCGGCGATCATGTGCTACTGGTATCGCTTCAGCCATGACGGCAAACGCATCAACTGCGTGACCGATGAAGAGTCGATTGGCGGGCACTTCCTGCACCTGCTGCACGACAAGAAGCCGAGCGAGCTGCACGTCAAGGTGATGAACGTTTCGCTGATCCTTTATGCGGAACACGAGTTCAACGCATCGACCTTCACCGCCCGCGTGTGCGCATCGACCTTGTCCGACCTGTTCTCCTGCGTTACCGCGGCCATCGGTTCCCTGCGCGGCCCGCTGCATGGCGGCGCCAACGAAGCGGCGATGGAAATGATCGAGCGCTTCGCGTCGCCGCAAGAGGCGATCAAAGGCACCCTCGACATGCTTGCGCGCAAAGACAAGATCATGGGTTTTGGTCACGCGATCTACAAAGACAACGATCCGCGTAATGAAGTGATCAAGGGCTGGTCGAAAAAGCTCTCTGACGAAGTCGGCGACACCGTGTTGTTCCCGGTGTCCGAAGCCATCGACAAGACCATGTGGGAACAGAAGAAACTGTTCCCCAACGCGGACTTCTACCATGCCTCGGCGTACCACTTCATGGGCATTCCAACCAAGCTGTTCACGCCGATTTTCGTCTGCTCGCGCTTGACCGGCTGGGCGGCGCATGTGTTCGAACAGCGTGCCAATAACCGAATCATCCGCCCGAGCGCCGAATACGTCGGCGTCGAACAGCGCAAGTTCGTGCCAATCGAACAACGCTGACCGGTAGGTGCCGGCGCTGCTTGCTGAATGAACCGAAAACCCTTGTAGGAGCCGAGCTTGCTCGCGATGACGGACTGACACTCAACATTGATGTCAACCGTTACACCGCTATCGCGAGCAAGCTCGGCTCCTACAAAGGTCGGGTTTCAAATCCGGCGCCAGGCCCCACCTTTTGTAATCACCGTGACCGAGTCTTGACGATGAACACAGATTTCCGCAAATCGCTGCCCGGCAGCCATCTGGATTACTTCGACACCCGCGCGGCAGTCGAGGCCATCCAGCCCGGCGCCTATGACACCCTGCCGTACACCTCTCGCGTACTGGCGGAAAACCTGGTGCGCCGCTGCGACCCGGCCACGCTCACCGAATCCCTGAAACAGTTCATCGAGCGCAAACGCGACCTCGATTTCCCATGGTTCCCGGCCCGCGTGGTCTGCCACGACATTCTTGGGCAGACCGCCCTGGTCGACCTCGCTGGCCTGCGTGATGCCATTGCCCTGCAAGGTGGTGATCCCGCGCAAGTGAACCCGGTGGTACCGACGCAATTGATCGTCGACCACTCCCTGGCCGTCGAGCGCGGTGGCTTCGATCCGGAAGCGTTCGAAAAGAACCGCGCCATCGAAGACCGTCGTAATGAAGACCGTTTTCACTTTATCAACTGGACCAAGAAGGCTTTCAAGAACGTCGACGTGATCCCGCCAGGCAACGGCATCATGCACCAGATCAACCTGGAGAAAATGTCGCCGGTGATCCAGGTGCGTGACGGCGTGGCCTTCCCGGATACCTGCGTCGGCACCGACAGTCACACCCCGCATGTCGATGCCCTGGGCGTGATCGCCATCGGTGTTGGCGGTCTGGAGGCGGAAAGCGTGATGCTCGGTCGTGCCTCCTGGATGCGTCTGCCGGAAAGTGTCGGCGTCGAACTCACCGGCAAGCTGCAACCAGGCATCACCGCCACCGACATGGTGCTGGCTCTGACTGAGTTCCTGCGCAAGCAAAAAGTCGTTGGAGCCTGGCTGGAGTTCTTCGGTGAAGGCGCCTCCGCGCTGACCCTCGGCGACCGTGCAACCATTTCCAACATGGCTCCGGAATACGGCGCCACCGCGGCGATGTTCTACATCGACCAGCAGACCATCGACTACCTGAAACTCACCGGCCGTGAAGACGAGCAGGTGCAGTTGGTCGAGAATTACGCCAAGACCACAGGCCTGTGGGCCGATAGCCTGAAGGGCGCACAATACGAGCGCGGCTTGACCTTCGACCTGTCTTCGGTGGTGCGCAACATGGCGGGGCCGAGCAATCCTCACGCCCGTGTCGCTACCTCTGATCTCGCGGCCCAGGGCATCTCCGGCCAGTGGGACGATGTGCCCGGCCAAATGCCGGACGGCGCGGTGATCATTGCCGCCATCACCAGTTGCACCAACACCAGCAACCCGCGCAACGTCATCGCTGCAGGCCTGTTGGCACGCAATGCCAATAAGCTCGGGTTGACCCGCAAGCCGTGGGTCAAATCGTCCCTCGCACCGGGTTCGAAAACCGTGGCGTTGTACCTCGATGAAGCCGGCCTGACTTCTGAACTGGAGCAGCTTGGTTTCGGCGTGGTGGCATTCGCCTGCACCACCTGCAACGGCATGTCCGGTGCGCTGGACCCGGTGATCCAGCAAGAGATCATCGACCGCGACCTGTACGCCACTGCCGTGTTGTCGGGTAACCGCAACTTCGATGGCCGGATTCACCCGTACGCCAAACAGGCGTTCCTTGCGTCGCCGCCGCTCGTAGTGGCGTACGCGATTGCCGGGACCATCCGTTTCGACATCGAAAAAGACGTGTTGGGCCTGTCGGCGGATGGCAAGGAAATCCGCCTGAAGGACATCTGGCCGAGCGACGAAGAGATCGACGCAGTGGTCAAGGCATCGGTCAAGCCGGAGCAGTTCCGTCAGGTCTACATCCCGATGTTCGCCATCCACGAAGACACCGGCCCGAAAGTCAAACCGTTGTACGACTGGCGCGAGATGAGCACCTACATCCGTCGTCCACCGTACTGGGAAGGCGCACTGGCCGGGGCGCGTCCGCTCAAGGGCATGCGCCCGCTGGCGGTGCTGCCGGACAACATCACCACCGATCACCTGTCGCCGTCCAACGCCATCATGCTCGACAGCGCCGCTGGCGAATACCTGGCGAAAATGGGCTTGCCGGAAGAGGACTTCAACTCCTACGCGACACACCGCGGTGACCACTTGACTGCGCAACGCGCGACGTTCGCCAACCCGAAACTGTTCAACGAAATGGTTCAGGAAAATGGCAAGGTCAAGCAGGGTTCGCTGGCGCGTGTCGAGCCGGAAGGCCAGGTCATGCGCATGTGGGAAGCTATCGAAACCTACATGGAGCGCAAGCAGCCGCTGATCATCATCGCCGGCGCCGACTACGGTCAGGGTTCGTCCCGCGACTGGGCGGCCAAGGGTGTGCGTCTGGCCGGTGTCGAAGCCATCGCTGCCGAAGGTTTCGAGCGCATCCACCGCACCAACCTGGTGGGCATGGGCGTGTTGCCGCTGGAGTTCAAGCCGGGCACCGACCGCAAGACGCTGGGCATCGACGGCACTGAAACTTTCGATGTGATCGGCGAGCGCACGCCGCGTGCCACGCTGACCCTGGTTATTACCCGCAAGAACGGTGAGCAGGTGTCGGTGCCGGTGACCTGCCGTCTCGACACGGCTGAAGAAGTCTCGATCTATGAAGCCGGCGGCGTGTTGCAGCGTTTCGCCCAGGACTTCCTTGAATCGGCTGTTGCTGTCTAACGCGACTTGCCGGGGCAGGGCGGTGACGTCCTGCTCCGGCGCATAAGGAACATTATGGTCCACGTACCTCAGATCAAGATCCCTGCCACCTATATGCGCGGCGGCACCAGCAAAGGCGTGTTCTTCAGCCTGCAAGACCTGCCTGAATCGGCGCAGGTTCCGGGCCCGTCCCGCGATGCGCTGTTGTTGCGAGTGATCGGCAGCCCTGACCCGTATGAAAAGCAAATCGACGGTATGGGCGGGGCGACCTCCAGCACCAGCAAAACGGTGATCGTGTCCAAGAGCATCAAGGCCGATCACGATGTCGATTACCTGTTCGGTCAGGTCTCCATCGACAAGCCTTTTGTCGACTGGAGCGGTAACTGCGGCAACCTCTCGGCGGCGGTCGGTTCGTTCGCCATCAGCAGCGGTCTGGTCGAGGCCAGTCGCGTTCCACGTAACGGTATCGCGGTGGTGCGCATCTGGCAGGCCAATATCGGCAAGACCATCATTGCCCACGTGCCGATCACTGACGGCGCGGTGCAGGAAACCGGTGATTTCGAACTCGATGGCGTGACTTTTCCGGCCGCTGAAGTGCAGCTCGAATTCATGAACCCGGCGGCCGAGGAAGAGGGCGCAGGCGGCTCGATGTTCCCGACCGGCAACCTGGTCGATGACCTGGAAGTGCCCGGTGTCGGCACGCTCAAGGTGACCATGATCAACGCCGGCATTCCGACCATCTTCGTTAACGCCGAAGCCATCGGCTACACCGGCACCGAGTTGCAGGGCGATATCAACGGCGACCCGAAAGCGCTGGCGATGTTCGAGACCATTCGTGCGTATGGCGCGCTGCGCATGGGGCTGATCCAGAATCTTGAAGACGCCGCCAAGCGTCAGCACACCCCCAAGGTGGCGTTCGTCGCACGGCCTGCCGATTACCTCGCTTCCAGCGGCAAGCCGGTGGCGGCAGGCGATGTCGACCTGTTAGTTCGGGCACTGTCCATGGGCAAGTTGCACCACGCGATGATGGGCACGGCTGCCGTAGCGATTGGCACCGCGGCAGCGATTGACGGCACGCTGGTCAACCTCGCCGCGGGCGGTATTCCTCGCAACGCGGTGCGCTTCGGGCATCCGTCCGGCACCTTGCGCGTGGGCGCCGAAGCCCAACAGGTCGATGGCGAATGGACCGTGACCAAAGCCATCATGAGCCGCAGTGCGCGAGTATTGATGGAAGGCTGGGTGCGCGTGCCGGGCGATTCTTTCTGAGGGGGGGCTGAAACAGCAGGGTGAACGCAGTCTCCGTAGCAGCAGGCTTCGCCAGCTGCTACGGAGCGCGTCGCAGGTCCGTCCATTTGCGGAGGAAACCAAACATGAGCGCCAACGTCGACCTGAACATTCGTCCCGACTACGACAAGGTCCTGCAGGACATTGCCGATTACGTTCTCAATTTCAAGATCGAGTCCAAAGAGGCGCTGGACACCGCCCGCAATTGCCTGATGGACACCCTCGGTTGCGGCCTGTTGGCCCTGCGCTTTCCCGAATGCACCAAACACTTGGGTCCTATCGTTGAAGGCACAGTCGTGCCTTTTGGCGCACGTGTTCCCGGCACCCATTTTCGTCTCGACCCGGTAAAAGCGGCGTGGGACATCGGCTGTATCGTCCGCTGGCTCGATTACAACGACACCTGGCTGGCTGCCGAGTGGGGCCATCCGTCCGATAACCTCGGCGGGATCCTCGCGGTTGCCGACCACCTGTCGCAAAAACGCGTGGCCAATGGCGATGCGCCGCTGACCATGCGAGCGGTGCTGGACGCGATGATCATGGCCCACGAGATTCAGGGTGTGATTGCCCTGGAGAACTCCTTCAACCGGGTTGGCCTGGACCATGTGCTGCTGGTCAAAGTCGCCTCGACGGCGGTGACCGCGAAACTGATGGGTGCCAATCGCGAGCAACTGTTGGCGGCGCTGTCCCACGCGTTTGTCGATGGTCAGGCACTGCGCACTTACCGTCATGCGCCGAACGCCGGTTCGCGCAAGTCCTGGGCAGCGGGCGATGCCTCCAGTCGTGGCGTGCGGTTGGCGGACATCGCCATGCGTGGCGAGATGGGCATTCCGGGTGTGTTGACCGCGCCGCAGTGGGGTTTCTACGACGTGCTGTTCAGCCACACCAACAAGGACCTGGCGCTCAAGCCCGCCGATAAACGTACGTTCAGCCTCTCGCAGAAGTACGGCACCTACGTGATGGAAAACGTGCTGTTCAAGATCAGCTTCCCGGCCGAGTTTCACGCGCAAACCGCTTGCGAAGCGGCGGTGACCCTGCACCCGCAGGTGAGCAATCGTCTGGATGAAATCGACAAGATCGTTATCACCACTCACGAGTCGGCGATTCGTATCATTTCCAAGGTCGGCCAACTGGCCAATGCCGCCGACCGCGATCACTGCATCCAGTACATGACCGCCGTGCCGCTGGCCTTCGGCACTCTGGTGGCTGAACAGTACGAAGACCAGTTTCACGCCGCGCACCCGATCATCGACGAGTTGCGCAAGAAGATGGTCATCGTCGAAGACCCGCGTTACACCCGCGAGTACCTGGAGGCTGACAAGCGCTCTATCGCCAACGCCTTGCAAGTGTTCTTCAAGGACGGCTCAAGCACCGGACAAGTGGTGGTCGAATACCCGATTGGTCATCGTCGTCGCCGCGCCGAGGGCATTCCCTTGCTGGAGGACAAGTTCAAGGCCAATCTGGCGACGCGCTTCACTGCACAACGGTCGGCGCAGATCTTTGCCTTGTGCCAGGATCAGGCAAAACTCGAGGCTACGCCGGTTAACCGTTTCATGGATCTCTTCGTGATCTGAAGCTGAACCCGCGGCAGCTCCTACTTGAAGCGCCGCTCGACGCCTTTTTCCACCAGGATCTTCGCCGAAATCTCTTCCACGGAAAAATGCGTGGAGTTGATGTGTGCGATGTTCTCGCGGCGGAACAGGTTTTCGACTTCACGCACTTCGAACTCGCACTGGGCGTAGCTCGAGTAGCGGCTATTGGGCTTGCGTTCGTTGCGGATCGCGGTGAGACGGTCCGGATCGATGGTCAGGCCAAACAGCTTGTGCTTGTGGGCGCGCAACGCCGATGGCAGTTGCAGGCGCTCCATGTCGTCTTCGGTCAGCGGGTAGTTGGCCGCGCGAATGCCGAATTGCATGGCCATGTACAGGCAGGTCGGGGTTTTGCCGCAGCGTGACACACCGACCAGGATCAGGTCGGCCTTGTCGTAATAGTGGGTGCGGGCGCCGTCGTCGTTGTCGAGGGCGAAGTTCACTGCCTCGATACGCTCCATGTAATTGGAGTTGTGGCCAATGGAGTGGGACTTGCCGACCGAATACGACGAGTGTTCGCTCAGTTCCTGCTCGAGCGGCGCGAGGAAGGTCGAGAAAATGTCGATCATGAAACCATTGGAGGTCGCGAGGATCTCACGAATATCCTGGTTGACGATCGTGTCGAAGATGATCGGACGAAATCCGTCCTTTTCGGCGGCCATATTGATTTGTTGTACCATGGCCCGCGCTTTGTCCACGTTGTCGATGTACGGTCGTATGACTTTGCTGAAGGTAATGTTTTCGAACTGCGCCAACAGGCTTTGACCCAGGGTTTCGGCTGTAATGCCCGTGCCATCGGAGATAAAGAAAGCAGATCGTTTCATTTGCGCCTTGGGCCTTAAGCTGGTGACGATTCTTGGATATGATAGGCGCGGTTTGTCGGCCTGGATTGGCCCGCATTCTCACTTATTTTCCAGGTCCAGGCCATATTGCTGGCAAATGCTCCTGATGAGCTGCCGGCGCCCTGAGCTTTTCCAACACAGTTAGTGGAGAGATCACCTTGGTAGAGTACGTAGTTTCCCTCGATAAGCTCGGCGTCCAGGATGTAGAGCATGTGGGGGGCAAGAACGCATCCCTGGGCGAGATGATCAGTAATCTTGCAGGTGCCGGTGTATCGGTCCCGGGTGGCTTCGCCACGACGGCTCAGGCTTATCGTGATTTTCTCGAATTAAGTGGTTTGAACGACCAGATCCACGCAGCCCTCGACGCGCTGGACGTTGACGACGTGAACGCCCTGGCGAAAACCGGTGCGCAAATCCGTCAATGGATCATGGAAGCCGAGTTTCCGGAGAAGCTCAACGCCGAAATCCGCACCGCGTTCGCCACGCTGTCGGCCGGTAACCCGGACATGGCCGTGGCCGTGCGCTCTTCGGCAACGGCCGAAGACTTGCCGGACGCTTCCTTCGCCGGTCAGCAGGAAACCTTCCTGAACATCCGCGGCGTCGAAAACGTCATTCGCGCTGCCAAGGAAGTATTTGCTTCCCTGTTCAACGACCGTGCCATTTCCTACCGCGTGCACCAGGGCTTCGACCATAAACTGGTTGCCCTGTCGGCCGGCGTACAGCGCATGGTCCGTTCGGAAACCGGTACTGCCGGCGTAATGTTCACCCTCGATACCGAATCCGGCTTCCGTGACGTTGTGTTTATCACCGGCGCCTACGGCCTGGGCGAAACCGTCGTACAAGGCGCGGTGAACCCGGATGAGTTCTACGTCCACAAAGGCACGTTGGCAGCCGGGCGTCCAGCGATCCTGCGCCGTAACCTGGGCAGCAAAGCCATCAAGATGATCTACGGCGACGAAGCCAAGGCTGGTCGTTCGGTCAAGACGGTCGATGTCGACAAGGCCGAGCGCGCACGTTTCTGCCTGACCGATGCTGAAGTCAGTGAACTGGCCAAGCAGGCGATGATCATCGAGAAGCACTACAAGTGCCCGATGGACATCGAATGGGCCAAAGACGGTGACGACGGCAAGCTGTACATCGTTCAGGCTCGCCCTGAAACCGTGAAAAGCCGTACCCACGCCAACGTCATGGAACGTTACCTGCTGAAAGAAACCGGCACCGTGCTGGTGGAAGGTCGCGCCATCGGCCAGCGCATCGGCGCCGGTAAAGTGCGCATCATCAAAGACGTTTCCGAGATGGACAAAGTCCAGCCGGGCGACGTTCTGGTTTCCGACATGACCGACCCGGACTGGGAACCGGTCATGAAGCGCGCCAGCGCCATCGTCACCAATCGTGGCGGCCGTACCTGCCACGCGGCGATTATTGCGCGTGAGCTGGGGATCCCGGCCGTCGTGGGTTGCGGTAACGCCACCGAGCTGTTGAAAGACGGCCAGGGCGTGACCGTTTCCTGCGCTGAAGGCGACACCGGCTTCATCTTCGAAGGCGAGCTGGGCTTCGACATCAAGAAAAACTCCGTCGACGCCATGCCGGAACTGCCGTTCAAAATCATGATGAACGTCGGTAACCCGGATCGCGCCTTCGATTTCGCGCAGTTGCCGAACGCCGGTGTGGGCCTGGCCCGTCTGGAGTTCATCATCAACCGCATGATCGGCGTGCACCCTAAAGCACTGCTGAACTACGACGGCCTGCCGTTGGAAATCAAGGAAAGCGTCGACAAGCGCATTGCCGGATACAACGATCCGGTCGGCTTCTACGTCGAGAAACTGGTCGAGGGCATCAGCACCCTGGCTGCCGCGTTCTGGCCGAAAAAGGTCATCGTGCGTCTGTCGGACTTCAAGTCCAACGAATACGCCAACCTGATCGGCGGCAAGCTCTACGAGCCGGAAGAGGAAAACCCGATGCTGGGCTTCCGTGGCGCTTCGCGTTACATCAGCGAGTCGTTCCGTGACTGCTTCGAACTCGAATGCCGTGCGCTGAAACGCGTGCGCAATGAGATGGGCCTGACCAACGTCGAAATCATGGTGCCGTTCGTCCGTACCCTGGGCGAAGCCAGCCAGGTTGTGGAGCTGTTGGCCGAAAACGGCCTGGCCCGTGGCGAAAACGGTCTGCGCGTCATCATGATGTGCGAACTGCCGTCCAACGCGATCCTTGCTGAAGAGTTCCTCGAGTTCTTCGACGGTTTCTCCATCGGCTCCAACGACCTGACCCAGCTGACTCTGGGCCTGGACCGCGACTCCGGGATCATCGCGCATCTGTTCGACGAGCGTAATCCAGCGGTCAAGAAGCTGCTGTCCAACGCGATTCAGGCCTGTAACAAGGCCGGCAAATACATCGGTATTTGCGGCCAGGGCCCTTCCGACCACCCAGACCTGGCCAAGTGGCTGATGGAACAGGGTATCGAAAGCGTTTCGTTGAACCCCGATTCCGTACTGGAAACCTGGTTCTTCCTGGCTGAAGGTCAGGCTGAAGTCTGATCCGTGAATGAAGCCCGGGTCGGCTACACTGCTGACACGGGCTTTAAGATTCAAGTAGGGCGGGCTCCGGTGGACGCCGCCCTTTTTTGTGCAAGAGCATTATGCAAAGCAGCAGCAACCTGTTTCCTGTCGCCTTGATCAGCGCCGAGCGTCGCGGCGATCTGAGCGAGGACGTCTATCGTTTGAAACCCGGCAACAGCCCGGACGGCACCGTAGAACTGGCGGTTACCCGCCTGGGTATGGCCGATGAGCCCGCCGTGCGTGGCGTTCCGGTGATTTTGCTGCATGGCAGCTTTTCCAATCGGCGTTTCTGGTTTTCTCCCAAAGGCCTTGGTCTGGGCGCCTATCTGGCGCGTGCCGGCTTTGATGTGTGGATACCGGAAATGCGCGGTCACGGCTTGTCCCAGCGCAACCAGAACTATCGAAAGAACCGCGTTGCCGACTATGCCCGTTACGATCTGCCGGCGATTGCTGCGTTCGTTCGTGAGCAAAGCGCTCAGGTTCCGCACTGGATTGGTCATTCACTGGGCGGAATCACCCTGGCGGCAGCGCTGGGTGGTCAGTACCTGGGTGAGCCTGCCGTGGCCTCTGCGGCATTTTTTGGTACGCAGGTCAGTCGCACCTATTGGCCGTTGAAAATTCCCCCGGTGGAGTGGAGCGGGCGGTTCATCCTGAAGCGTTTCGCGCAAATTTCGGGCTCTCGCCTCAAGCGTGGTCCGGAGGACGAGCCGATAGGCCTGGCCCTGGAGGGCATGCGCTGGTATGGCCTGTTCGGACGCTTTGGCGATGCCGAGAAAGACTGGTGGGCAGGGCTGGCGGAGGTTCAGGTGCCGGTCCTGGGCGTCAGCGCGACCAGCGATCATCAGGACCCGGATTGGGCGTGTCGCAAGCTGTTCGATCAGATCGGTTCCGAGCACAAGCAGTTCATCTGCCTGGGGCGCGAGCAGGGTTTTTCGGATAATTTCGGGCATGTTGAAATGCTTGTCAGCAAAGCTGCTCAGGCCGAAGTCTGGCCGTTGGTGCAGCGCTGGCTGACAGATCCGCAGGCGCCGTTGTTGGCTGACAAGCCGAGTTTGGCGACAGCAGTCTGAGTACGAATGCTCTGACAAGAGCGTTTCACTCCGATCAGCGAACGGCTAAGATATGACGCATTGAGCTGTTCTGGTCACAAACGGTTGTTGAGTCGACCTTATGTTCGTACCACTTGAGCGTCTGATCAATCTGAATGAAGGTTATCGGCGGACGTTCCAGGTTGAAGGGCGTAGCCTGCTGCTGTTGGTGCTGGATAATCAGCCGTTGTTGCTGATAGACAGCTGCCCGCACCAAGGCTCGCCGCTCGGCAGCGCGACATTGTCGGGAAATATTCTGCGTTGTCAGCGCCACGGTATCGAGTTTCAGTTGCCCAGCGGCGTGCCGGTACAGGCACAGTGCCCTGGCTTGAGTATGCTGAAGGTGGCTTACAAGGGTGATCGCGTCGGGATCGATGTTTAACCGTGGCGAATACACGTTCAATACCGTAACCCCTGCGATTTTCGACAGCCCACGATCTGTTCTTTCTCTTACAGGAGTTTCTCGATGAACCATTACCTTACTCCCGACCTGTGTGATGCCTACCCGGAACTGGTGCAGGTGCTTGAGCCGATGTTCAGCAATTTTGGTGGCCGTGACTCCTTTGGCGGCGAAATCGTTACCATCAAGTGCTTCGAAGACAACTCGCTGGTCAAGGAGCAGGTCGAGCACAAAGGGAATGGCAAGGTGCTGGTGGTTGATGGCGGTGGTTCGCTGCGCCGCGCATTGCTGGGCGACATGATCGCCGAGAAAGCCGTGAAAAACGGCTGGGAAGGGCTGGTTATCTACGGCTGCATCCGGGATGTCGACGTTATCGCGCAAACCGACCTGGGCGTGCAGGCGCTGGCCAGCCACCCGATGAAAACCGACAGGCGTGGCGTCGGTGAGCTGAACATTGCGGTAACCTTCGCCGGCGTGACTTTCCGTCCGGGTGAATACATTTACGCGGACAATAACGGCGTGATCGTCTCGCCAAGTCCGCTGAAGATGCCAGAATAAACAGCCGATTCAAGCCAGGGGTGAGGATGTTCGAGGAAGAAAACGCGCAGTGGGGGCTGGTGCATGCCCTGGTGCTGGATGGTAAAGGTGGTGCGCGTTGGCTTGCCCGGACTGAACTGGATGACCTGCAACTGCAACCTCATGAAAGCCTTTGGCTGCATTGGGACCGTAGTCACCCGCAAACTCAGACCTGGTTGCGTAAATCCAGCGGTCTGAGTGAGTTCAGCTGTGACCTGCTCCTCGAAGAGAACACCCGGCCGCGCCTGTTGGCGCTGCCGGACTCCGAGTTGTTGCTGTTTCTGCGCGGAATCAACCTCAACCCGGGTGCCGAGCCTGAAGACATGGTGTCGGTGCGGATCTTCGCCTCTGCTCAGCGGGTCATTTCCCTGCGTTTACGCCCGTTGCGCGCCACCGATGAGTTGCTGGTGCAACTGAATGAGGGCAAGGGGCCGAAAACCACCTCCGAACTGATCCTCTATATGGCTCAGTACCTCACCCATAAAGTGCAGGATCTGGTCAGTGATCTCTCCGAAATCGTCGATGACGAAGAAGAAAAGCTGGATGCCGACGAACGGTATACTCCGGAACATGGCTCCATTTTGCAGATCCGTCGGCGAGCGGCCGGACTGAAGCGCTTCCTTGCTCCGCAGCGGGATATTTTCGGCCAGCTGACGCGGATAAAACTGCCATGGTTTGTCGACGATGACGGCGACTACTGGAACGAATTGAACAACAGCCTGACGCGTTACCTGGAAGAGCTGGAATTGACCCGGGAGCGCGTGGGACTGGTGCTGGAGACCGAAGACCGGCGTTTGAACGTGCACATGAATCGCATCATGTACCGCTTCGGGATCATCACCGGGATCTTTTTGCCGATGAGTTTTCTGACCGGTTTGCTCGGTATAAACGTCGGTGGAGTTCCTTTTTCCGGAAACCCTTATGGCTTCGTGATTGCCTGTCTGATGATGGTGGCGGTAGGGGTGGGGCAGTGGTGGTTGTTCCGGCGTTTGCGCTGGGTATGAGGGAGAGCCATGTGACCCGAAGAATTTTGATCGCGTCTTTCACAGATATCACGAGAGGTGCGTATGCACGATCCGTTTGAACAGTCCTTGCGCGACATGCTCAAGGCATCACCGTCCACCCGTGACGACGATGCCTGTCTGGGGCGTGTGCTGAAAACCGCCAACCGCCAGGTTGGTGCCGGTGATCTGTTCAGTCTGCTGGGCCGCTGGCTGCCCGCGCTGATGATCGCCCTGAATAACGGATCGGCCCATGTCATGCCGGTTTCCCGTCATAAACCTGCTGCCCGCACTGCTGATAAGGCTGATTGAATATGGAACTTGATCTCTGGACTCAGAGCCTCGTCACGGCAATGACCGCGTTGTGGACCAAGGTAGCGAACTTCATTCCGAACCTGTTCGGCGCACTGGTAGTGCTTCTGCTGGGGTTTGTCGTGGCCAAGCTGCTCGACACCCTGCTCTCGAAATTGCTTGCAAAACTTGGCCTGGATCGCTTGATGGGCGGTACCGGCTTGACCAAGCTGCTGTCCCGCGCAGGGCTGCGGGTGCCGATTTCTACGCTGATCGGCAAGATCGTTTATTGGTTCGTTTTGCTGATTTTCCTGGTTTCTGCTGCAGAATCCCTTGGCTTGGAGCGAGTTTCGGCTACGCTCGACATGCTGGCACTGTATTTACCGAAAGTATTTGGTGCCGCGCTGGTGTTGCTGGTGGGCGTATTGCTCGCTCAATTGGCCAACGGGCTGGTGCGCGGCGCCGCAGAAGGCGTAGGGCTGGATTACGCATCGGGCCTTGGACGTATCGCTCAGGGCCTGGTGATCATCATCAGTATTTCGGTTGCGATCAGTCAGCTTGAGGTCAAAACAGACCTGCTGAACCATGTGATCGTGATTGTCTTGATTACCGTTGGTCTGGCAGTTGCCTTGGCCATGGGGTTGGGAAGCCGGGATATCGCCGGTCAGATTCTTGCTGGAATCTATGTGCGTGAGTTGTATCAGGTTGGGCAACAAGTGCGTGTTGGTGAGGTCGAAGGTCAGATCGAAGAGATCGGCACGGTTAAAACTACATTGCTGACCGATGAGGGTGAGCTAGTCTCACTTTCCAATCGGATCCTCCTGGAACAGCATGTTAGTAGCCGCTAACCCGGCAAACCCTGCTAATGTATGCCGCCGCAAAATGCCCGATACGATGGGCTGCGGCGGACATTGACCTGACTGTCGGCCCGACTTGTTTTGAATAAAGCCCAATCGCTATCCATGCGCTACGACCCCCGCGAGCTCTCTGATGAGGAGTTGGTCGCGCGCTCGCACACGGAGCTGTTTCACGTGACGCGCGCCTACGAAGAGCTGATGCGGCGTTATCAGAGAACATTATTTAACGTTTGTGCACGGTATCTTGGGAACGATCGTGATGCAGATGATGTCTGTCAGGAAGTGATGTTGAAGGTGTTGTACGGTCTGAAGAACTTCGAGGGTAAATCGAAGTTCAAAACGTGGCTCTACAGCATCACGTACAACGAATGCATCACTCAGTATCGGAAGGAACGGCGTAAGCGTCGCTTGATGGATGCTTTGAGTCTGGACCCCCTTGAGGAAGCGTCTGAAGAGAAGACGCCGAAACCTGAGGAAAAGGGTGGACTTGATCGCTGGTTAGTGTATGTGAACCCGATTGACCGAGAAATTCTAGTGCTACGATTTGTCGCAGAGTTGGAGTTTCAGGAGATCGCGGACATCATGCACATGGGTTTGAGTGCAACGAAAATGCGGTACAAACGCGCTCTTGACAAATTGCGTGAGAAATTTGCGGGCATCGCTGAAACTTAGTTCAGCGCAAATATTTCTTACGTGTAGGCAAGTTCTGATAGACTTGCCGCCGAGTTGTCCCCCGGTTTGCGGGACTGCTTTACAATCACCAGATGGGGATTTAACGGATGAAACTGAAAAACACCTTGGGCTTGGCCATTGGTTCTCTTATTGCCGCTACTTCGTTCGGCGCTCTGGCACAAGGCCAAGGCGCGGTCGAAGGGGAAGCATTCTGGGGCAAAACCTGGAACCACAGCGTCGATTCCTACGAGAACGGCCGCACTCCTGGCGTCTCGATCGGCTACTTCCTGACCGATGACGTGTCTGTGAACGCGACCTATCGCAAAGACGAATACACCCGTTCGGACACCGATACTGGCAACCAGCGGATCAAAGGCGATCACTTCGGTCTGAAATCCCAGTACCACTTCGGTACCGTAGGCGACGCTATCCGTCCTTACGTTGAAGGCGGTGTATCCCACGGCAGCATGACCAACGTCGCTGCTGACGGTCACACTGGTCGTGACAAGTCCACCTACCTGACCACTGGCGCTGGCGCCAAGTGGTACATGACCGACAACCTGTACGCTCGTGCTGGCGTTGAAGCCGACTACAAGCTGGACAGCGGTCGTTGGGACTACCAGGCTCTGATCGGCCTGGGTGTTAACTTCGGCGGCACTGGCGGCAAAGTTGCTCCAGCTCCAGTAGCTCCGGCACCGGCTCCAGAGCCAGTTGCAGAAGCTCCAGTTGCTGAAGTTGTTCGCGTTCAACTGGACGTGAAATTCGACTTCAACAAGGCTGTTGTTAAGCCAAACAGCTACGGCGACGTGAAGAACCTGGCTGACTTCATGAAGCAGTACCCGAACACCACCACCGTAGTTGAAGGTCACACCGACAACGTCGGTCCTGACGCTTACAACCAGAAGCTGTCCCAGCGTCGTGCTGACGCTGTTAAGCAAGTTCTGGTCAAAGACGGCGTTGAAGCTAACCGCGTTCACTCGGTTGGTTATGGCAAGTCCCGCCCAATTGCTGACAACAGCACTGAAGCTGGCCGCGCTGCAAACCGTCGCGTAGAAGCGCAGGTTGAAGCTACCGCTAAGTAATTAGCCTGGTAGTTCGGAAAAGCCCGGCTTAGGCCGGGCTTTTCTTTGTCTGCGATTTAGCTTTTTGAAAGATCGTCCGAGCGCGGTCCGAGCCTTTGAGGGCACTTACGCCAGGTTAGCGTTCCAAAACTCTTCTCTAGAAGCTGTTGCAGGCTGCGATCTCTTGGCATTGTCACTGGCAGCCACCGCACCGATCACCAGGATCGCCGGGCTTTTCAGTTGGAAGCTGTGGGCGGCTTCCTGCATTGCCGTCAGGTTGCTCCGACATTCGCGCTGGTGAGGCAATGAAGCGTTTTCAATCATCGCCACGGGCGTATCAGCCGCCATCCCACCGGCGAGCAATTGCTCGCCAATTGAGCTCAGTTTCGCTACGCCCATGTAAATCACCAGTGTCGTACCGCTTTGGGCCAAGGCTCGCCAGTTAAGCTCGCTGTCGTCCTGAGTGTGCGCGGTGACCAGGGTTACGCCGCGGGCAACGCCGCGCAGGGTCAGGGAAATATCGCATTGCGTTGCGCCGGCCAGGCCTGCGGTGATGCCATTGACCAACTCCACTTCAATCTCGCGCTCGCGCAGCCACTGCGCTTCTTCACCGCCACGCCCGAAAATGCACGGATCGCCGCCCTTGAGCCGCACCACACACTTGCCTTGGCGGGCATAACGCAGCATCAAGCGATGAATGAATGCCTGCGGAGTAGAGCGACAGCCACCACGTTTGCCGACCGCAATGATCCGTGCCTGTGGGCAATGCACCAGCACTGCGTCGTTGACCAGGTCATCGATCAGCACTACATCGGCTTCGTTCAGCGCCCGTACAGCTTTGAGGGTCAGCAATTCGGGGTCACCCGGACCTGCGCCCACCAACCAGACTTTTGCGCTCATGTTCTATTCCTCACGAGGTGATTGCGATGGGCTGCACATTGGCCGCCAACAGACGCTTGATTTCCGGGACACAGGAACCGCATTGCGTGCCGCAACCGAGTTGTTGTTTCAGGCCCTGCAAATCCAGGCCACTGCGAATGCCGGCGCACACCGCGCTTTCGCTGACGTTCTTGCAGTTGCACAGAGTTTTCGTGGTGCTGACGGATGAGCCCGCACTGCCGGGTGGTGTGCTCAACGGTGCCAAGAGCCAGCGCCGCAGTTGTTCGTCGGCGCGGCCTTCCAGCCAGAGGTTTTGCAGCCAGTGTTGGGCAAGGGTTTCACCGGCCAGGCGAATGGCGGTAATCCGGCCCTGTTCGATGCGCACGCGTTTGCCAATGGCGCGCCGTGGATCGTCGTAAGCCAGGACCGGGCCATCGTTGAGTCCCAGTTGCTGATCGATGGCATGCAGCCGCTGCGGGTCGGGTGCCTGGGCGCTGGCAGCGCGTATCAGCAGCGCCGGGCGTTCACGGCCGGTCAAGCTGAGGCTGGCGTAGGAAAAGTCCTCACAGAGCGGTCGTAAGGTCTCGAAATGCTGCTGAACATCGCCCTCAACCAGTGCGAACAAATGCCATGGCAGCTTTACCGGCTCGATACGCACGCCGCTGTGCTTGAGTTCGGGTTGCTTCGACAGGGGGTCGAATGCCGGCTGCGTGAGCGTATTGACGCCACCCTTGAGGAAACGGTCTCCCCAGTGCATCGGCAGAAATGCCTGGCCCGGGCGCACACTGTCATCACTGCCGATCGCAACGATCACGCTGCCTCGACGGCTTTTGAGGTTGACCAGATCGCCGGTCTGCAGTCGATAGCGACGCAGTTCATCAGGGTGCAGGCTCAGCAGGGCTTCGCTGACGTGGCCGAACAATTGTGCAGCCGTGCCGGTGCGGCTCATGCCGTGCCATTGATCGCGCAGGCGCCCGGTGATCAGGGTCAGCGGAAAGCGTGCGTCACGCTGCTCTTTGGCCGCGCGATATGGATCGGCGACAAACTGTGCACGGCCGCTCTCGGTAGGGAAAATCCCGTCCGCGTAAAGCCGTGGCGTTCCGCTCGAGGCGCCGTCCGGGAACGGCCATTGCTGCGGGCCGAGGCGATCGAGCAGCGCATGGCTGATCCCGCAGAGGTCCAGATCGCGTCCGCGTGTCAGTTGTTTGTATTCATCGAAGACCTGCGCCGGTTGTTCGAAAGCAAACAGGCTGGGCTGTCCTGGACGCAGACGCCGCTCCAGGCGTTGTGCGAAATCCACTGTGATCGCCCAGTCCGGGCGCGCTTCACCCGGTGCGTTGATGGCGCGGCGAACATGGGAAATCCGCCGTTCGGAGTTGGTCACCGTGCCTTCTTTCTCACCCCAACTGGCGGCCGGCAGCAGCAGGTCGGCAAACGGCGCGGTTTCGGTGGTGCGAAAGGCTTCTTGCAGCACCACGAATGGGCAAGCCTGCAATGCAGCGCGCACGGTTTGCTGATCCGGCAGCGACTGCGCAGGGTTGGTGCAGGCGATCCACAATGCTTTGATCTTGCCGCTCTGGACCTGTTCGAACAGTTCAATGGCGGTTAGCCCGGTGGTGTCAGGTAGTTTTTCGACACCCCAGTAAGCCGCCACTTCGGCGCGATGTTGCGCATTGGCTGCTTCGCGATGGCCAGGCAGCAAGTTCGACAAACTGCCGGTTTCGCGCCCGCCCATGGCATTCGGCTGACCGGTAAGCGAGAAGGGGCCGGTGCCCGGCCGACCGATTTGCCCGGTGGCCAGGTGCAGGTTGATCAGTGCACTGTTTTTTGCGCTGCCGGCAGTGGACTGGTTCAGCCCCATGCACCATAGCGAGAGAAAACTGCTTGAGGTGCCGACCCACTCGGCGCATTGCTGCAGCTGTTCAACGCTGATCCCGCAAAGTTGCGCGACCATTTGCGGGGTGTAATCGCGTACCAGGCTTTTCAGCTCGGCCAAGCCTTCGGTGTGCGCCTTGATGAACTCACGGTCGACCCAGTCTTCCCACAACAGCAGGTGCAAAATTCCGTGGAACAGCGCGACATCGGTGCCCGGCAGAATGGCCAGGTGCAGGTCGGCGAGGTCACAGGTGTCAGTACGTCGAGGATCAATGACGATGACTTTCATCTGTGGTCGGCGGGATTTGGCTTCTTCCAGTCGGCGAAACAGCACCGGATGGGCGTAGGCCATGTTGCTGCCGACAATCATCACGCAATCGCTCAGCTCAAGGTCTTCATAGCTGCACGGCGGGGCGTCGGCGCCCAGGCTGCGCTTGTAGCCGACCACCGCCGACGACATGCAGAGTCGCGAATTACTGTCGATGTTGTTGGTGCCAACCAGCGCCCGGGCCAACTTGTTGAAGGCGTAATAGTCTTCCGTCAGCAATTGCCCGGAGATATAGAACGCCACACTGTCCGGGCCGTGCTCGGCGATGGTGTCGGCGAAAACGCTGGTGGCGTGATCGAGGGCGGTGTCCCAATCGGTACGGCTGCGGGCCATGCCTTTGCCGAGGCGCAGTTCCGGGTACAGCGCCCGTGCCGCGAGGTCGCCGGTGAGGTGCAGGGTCGAGCCTTTGCTGCACAGCTTGCCGAAGTTGGCCGGGTGCGTCGGGTCGCCGCTGACGCCGAGGATCTGCTCGCCGTCATGCTCGATCAGTACGCCGCAGCCCACCCCGCAATAACAGCAGGTCGAGGCGGTCGTCTGGCGGCTCATCAGCCTGCTTCCCGCAGAGCCAGCATGACCCGACCGTTCTCCACCCGCGCCGGATGGTGATGGGCGCAACCGACATCAGGCGCCAGGGCCTGACCGGACTCCAGGTCGATCTGCCAGTTGTGCAACGGGCAGGCGACGCGTTTACCGTAGATCAGTCCTTGGGACAGCGGTCCACCCTTGTGTGGGCAGCGGTCGTCGAGAGCGAAAACCTCGTCGTCACTGGTGCGAAAAATCGCGATGTCACCTTTGGGGCCGCTGACGATGCGCGAGCCCAAGGCGTTGATTTCTTCGAGTGCGCAGATATCCAGCCAGTTCATGCCGGCACCTCCAGGTTTTTCACGGGGATCACATCGAACTCCTTCTTCAGCAATGGCTGCTCAAGGCGTTCTTTCCATGGGTCCTGCTCGAACGACAGGGAGAATTGCAGCCGGTCGTTGAGCGCTTTGCGGCGCTCCGGGTCTTCCAGCACGGCTTTCTTGATGTGCTCCATGCCGACTCGTTGCAGGTAGTGCACGGTGCGCTCGAGGTAGAAGGCTTCTTCGCGGTACAGCTGCAGGAAAGCGCCGTTGTACTCGCGCACCTCCTCGGCGGTTTTCAGTTTGACGAAGAATTCCGCGACCTCGGTTTTGATCCCGCCGTTGCCGCCGATGTACATCTCCCAGCCAGAGTCGACGCCGATGATGCCGACGTCCTTGATCCCGGCTTCCGAGCAGTTGCGTGGGCAACCAGAGACCGCCAGCTTGACCTTGTGCGGCGACCACATGTTGAACAGGTCATGCTCCAGTTCGATGCCCAGTTGCGTGGAGTTTTGTGTGCCGAAGCGGCAGAACTCGCTGCCGACGCAGGTTTTCACCGTGCGGATCGATTTGCCGTAGGCATGGCCGGACGGCATGTCGAGGTCCTTCCAGACGCCAGGCAGATCCTGCTTCTTGATCCCCAGCAAGTCGATGCGCTGGCCGCCCGTGACCTTGACCATGGGCACGTTGTACTTGTCGGCGACATCGGCAATGCGCCGCAGCTCCGAAGGATTGGTCACACCGCCCCACATCCGAGGGACTACAGAGTAAGTGCCGTCTTTCTGGATGTTGGCGTGGGCCCGTTCGTTGATCAGCCGTGATTGCGGATCGTCCTTGGCCTCGCCTGGCCACGTGGAAATCAGGTAGTAGTTGAGCGCCGGGCGGCAGGTGGCGCAGCCATTCGGGGTGCGCCAGTTCAGGTAGCTCATGGTCCCGGCGATGGTCAGCAGATGCTCTTCGCGGATCGCCTGGCGGATCTGTCCGTGGTTGAGGTCGCTGCAACCGCAGATGGCTTTTTCGCTTTTCGGTTTGACGTCCGCCGCACCGCCGACGGTGTTGATCAGGATCTGTTCCACCAGTCCGGCGCAGGAGCCGCAGGAGCTGGCTGCTTTGGTGTGTTTCTTGACCTCGTCGACGCTGAACAGCCCGTGTTCCTGAATCGCCTTGACGATGGTGCCCTTGCAGACGCCATTGCAACCGCAGACTTCGGCGTTATCAGCCATGCTCATGGCTTTGTCCTGGCCTTGATGGCCTACATCGCCCAGAGCGTTTTCGCCGAACATCAGGTGATCGCGGATCTCGCCGATGGCGTGGTTCTCGCGAATCTGCCGGAAATACCAGCCGCCATCCGCGGTGTCGCCGTACAGACAGGCACCGACCAGCACGTCATCCTTGATCACCAGTTTTTTATAGACCCCGCCGATCGGGTCGGAGAGGGTGATGGTTTCGGTGCCTTCGCCGCCCATGAAGTCGCCAGCGGAGAACAGATCGATGCCGGTGACTTTCAATTTGGTCGAGGTCACCGAGCCCGAATAGCGGGCAAACCCCAGTTGCGCCAAGTGGTTGGCGCAGACCTTGGCCTGCTCGAACAGTGGCGCTACCAGGCCGTAGGCGATGCCGCGGTGACTGGCGCATTCGCCGATCGCATAGATGCGCGGGTCATAGGTTTGCAGGGTGTCGTTGACCAGAATCCCGCGGTTGCACGGGATGCCGGATTTTTCCGCGAGTTCGGTATTGGGGCGAATGCCGGCAGCCATCACCACCAGGTCAGCGGGAATGATGTCGCCGTTCTTGAACTGCACCGAGCCGACCCGGCCATTGCCGGCGTCGTGCAGGGCCTGGGTCTGTTCGCACAGGCGAAAGTGCAAGCCGCGTCCTTCCAGGGCGGTTTGCAGCAACTGGCCGCTGGTTTTGTCCAGTTGCCGCTCCAGCAACCACTCGCCGAGGTGCACCACGGTCACGTGCATGCCGCGCAGCATTAGCCCATTGGCCGCTTCAAGGCCGAGCAGGCCGCCGCCGATGACTACCGCGTGCTTGTGGGTCTTGGCGGTGTCGATCATGACCTGAGTGTCGGCGATGTCGCGGTAACCGATGACGCCTTCCAGGGTATTGCCCGGAATCGGCAGGATAAACGGTGTCGAGCCGGTAGCGATCAGCAGCCGGTCGTATTCGGCTTCGCTGCCGTCTTCGGCGATGACCCGGCGTTTGACCCGGTCGATTTCCACTACCTTGCGGTTGAGCAGCAGTTTGATGTTGTTTTCCAGGTACCAATCAAGATCGTTGAGCACGATCTCTTCAAAGGTCTGCTCACCTGCCAGCACCGGCGAGAGAAGAATGCGGTTGTAGTTGGTATGAGGCTCGGCGCCGAAGACCGTGATGTCATACAGCTCGCTGCTCAGCTTGAGCAATTCTTCCAGGGTGCGAACCCCGGCCATGCCATTGCCGATCATCACCAGTTTTAGTTTTTTCATCAGGTTCTCCGGGGAGCTCAGGCTTGCCTCATCAGGGCGGTCAGGCTGGCTCGACAAATTTTGCGCAAACAAAAAAAGGCGTCCCGCTAGTTACCTAGCGAGGACGCCTTTGTCCTGGTCCCGTTCTCTCGGGAAGCACACCCTTCGTCGTTGAAGGCCGGGCTTTATGTCTGTTGGAAAAGGTAATGCAGTGGTCGTGCCAAATCGGCGGAGGGCGTGGTTTTGTTGGGTTTTGCTTCGTTAAGTAGTGTCGGGTTTGAGCTTTTTGCACCAAATCAAGGCGCGCCGCCCAGTCATGGCGCGGAGAAGACCTGTGGCGAGGGAGCTTGCTCCCGCTCGAGTGCGCAGCACTCGTAAAACCTGAAACCGTGGTCTGCCTGAAACACCGCGATTGAAGGTTTGGGGTCGCTTCGCCCGAGCTCGGACCGACCCGCGGGAGCAAGCTCCCTCGCCACAAGGGGGTGTTTGACTCAGGAATGGAGCAGCAGATACAACAACACCAGATTGATCAACAACGACACCAGCGCCAGGGTCCGCCACACCTTCAACGGTTCACGTTCCAGCAACGGCCTGGGCCGTACACTCAAACTGCGCCGTTCGCCTTGTTCCAGCAGCAGCAACCATTCCTCCGCCGTTTCATAGCGTTGCGCCGGGTCGGCGCACACCGCACGCTCCAGGCTTTGTCCCAGCCAGTCGGGTAAATCCGGCCGATAACGATTGGCGTTGATTGGCAGGCCAAAGCGCGGACGTTGAAAGGCTTCGATTTCGCCGTAGGGATAATGCCCGGTGGCCAGGTAATAAAGCGTCACGCCGACGGCATACAGATCCTGTTGCGGTGTCGGTGGACTCCCGTTGAACGCTTCCGGGGCGATATAACTCGGGGTGCCCGGCAGCGCGTTCGATTGGTCTTCGGATAAACCGGTGCAGTATGCCAGGCCGAAATCCAGCAGCCGTAACTCACCGTCCTCAGACAGCAGCAGGTTTTCCGGTTTGATGTCGCGATGGAAGATCTGCCGCCGATGCAGCATGCCCACCGCCCGCAGCAAACGTTCGGCCAGTTGTTGCCATTGGGGCAGCGGCAACGGGCCGTTTTGCGCGAACAGCTCGGCCAGGGTCACCCCCGGATACTCGCGCATCACGTAATACAGGTGCTGACGTTGCGCCGCCGGGTGAACTTCCGGAAAGCTTCGACCGGCAACGCGCTTGAGAAACCACTCTTCAGAGAGCAGCGCCTGGGCGGCCGTGGTGTCGTTGTTCAACGATGAGGGAAGCGTCTTCAGTAGCCAGGGCTGTTGCTGCCCATCACGAACACGGTAAATCAGTGACTGCTGACTTTGCCCGAGCAGCTTCTCGACGTGCCAGCCCTCGAAGGCCTGACCGGGTTTGAGCGGCGGTGGCAATGGCCATTGCTGCAGCTGGATCAGCGTATCGCCGATGCTCGTTTCGCCGAGGGCGTCGACTCGTACCAGCAGCGCGCTGGCGTTGTCCTGACTGCCGGCCAGGTGAGCGGCGTTGACCAGAGTTTGCGCCGCGCTGTCGAGGTCGGGTTGATCGCGCAGAATGGCCGCGATGGCGGTGTCGCCCAGCGTCGCCCAAACGCCATCGCTCAGCAGGACGAAGCTCTCACCGGCGCGCAATTCACCATCGAGAAAGTCCAGCACCAGATGCTGATCCAGTCCCAATGCGCGCTTGAGCACATGCTGCATCCCCGGTTGTTCCCAGACGTGGTCCTCAGTGATGCGCTGCAACTGGTCGGCGTGCCAGCGATACACCCGACAATCGCCAACATGCGCCAACGTGAAGCGACGACCGCGCAGCACCAGCGCGCTGACGGTGGTGAGCAATGGCTGGCCGCCGCCATTGGCCTGCAACCAGCGATTCTGCGCCAGCAGCAGGCGGTCCAGCGCTTGCGCCACAGCCCAGGTTTGCGGCGTGGCGTAGTAATCGAGGGCCAGGGCCTGCAAGGTTGCCCTGGCTGCGAGCCCGCCATCGGCGCATTGACTGACGCCGTCGGCGATGGCGAACAGAAACCCCTTGCTCGCCGCCAGTTCAGCGGCGGGCGTGACCAGGCGCAGGGCGTCCTGGTTTTCGTCCCGTGGGCCGATGGCGCTGGCCTCGGCGAAGCTCAATTGCAGGCTCATTGGCGCATCATACCCGCGCGGCAGTCACAGCAGCCGAACCCCATGTAGTTCTCCAGCGGCGCTTGACCCCGTGCAGGCCAAACCAGGCCAGGACACCGAGGCTGGCGAACAACCACAAGGCCAGTTGATAGCTACCAGTGCTCTGCTTGATCGCACCCATGCCTGCCGCGAGGGCGAAACCACCGATGCCGCCTGCCATGCCGATCAACCCGGTCATCACGCCGATTTCGCGGCGAAAGCGTTGTGGCACCAGCTGGAACACCGCACCGTTACCCGCGCCAAGGCCGAGCATGGTGCAGACGAACAGTGCCAGCGCAGCGTAAGAGCTGGGCAGGTTGAAACCCACGGCAGCAATGCAGGTCGCGGCCAGCGTGTACATCACCAGTAAGGTGCGAATGCCACCGAAACGATCCGCCAGTGCACCACCGAGTGGCCGCATCAAACTGCCGCCGAACACGCAGGCTGCGGTGTAGTAGCCGGCGGTGACCGGGCTCAGGCCGTATTGGTCGTTGAAGTAGCCGGGCAGGGCGCTGGCCAGGCCGATGAAGCCGCCGAAGGTCACGCTGTAGAAAAACATGAACCACCAGCTGTCGCGGTCACCGAGGGCCTTGAAGTAGTCAGTCATGGATTTGGCTTTCGGCCGTTCAGGTGCGTTTTTCGCCAGCCAGGCGAAGATGATCAGCGTCAGGATCAGCGGGATCAGTGCAAAGCCAAAGACGTTGCTCCAGCCAAACGAGGCCGCCAGCATCGGGGCGATCAGCGCAGCGAATACCGTGCCCGAGTTGCCCGCACCGGCGATGCCCATCGCCTTGCCTTGATGCTGTGGCGGATACCACTGCGAGGCCAGGGGCAGGGCGACCGCGAACGAGGCGCCGGCCATGCCGAGGAACAGGCCCAGCAGCAGCGCTTGTTCGTAGCTGTGGATGCCCAGCTTCCAGGCGCCAAACAGGGCGCAAATCACGATCACTTGACCGATCAGCCCGGCGGTTTTCGGTGACAGACGATCTGCCAGCAGTCCCATCACGAAGCGCAGGAACGCCCCGGCCAGAATCGGCGTGGCCACCACGAGCCCGCGTTGCTGGGTGGTCAGGTGCAAGTCGGCGGCGATCTGCACTGCCAGTGGACCCAGCAGGTACCAGACCATGAAGCTCAGGTCGAAATACAGAAAGGCCGAGAAGAGTGTCGGGGTATGGCCGGATTTCCAGAAGCTTGAATTCATCGCGCACCTCAGCTGTGAAGAGTCTCGAAGGGAGTCATGAGCTTTGCGGTGGCGCGCCGCAACGGCCGCACCACCGGCCCCGGGCTGTGGGGCCAAAACGAAAAAACGCCGCAACCCGCTGCACTTGCGCGAAAGGGGTATGCGACGTCTTTGTCGTAGGTGGGGCAACCGCCGTTGGTTACCTGTGTGGTTTACCTAGCGAGATCTGTGCCAATAACTAGCTATTGTGGCGAGGGAGCTTGCTCCCGTCGGCCGGTCCGCGCTCGGGCGGATCAGTCGTGATCTGGCTGACGGGCTTTAACTGACACTATGCGCTGGCGGGTTTTGGGGGGCGTTTCGCACCCCAGCGGGAGCAAGCTCCCTCGCCACAACGATCGGCTCAGCCCAGCAACTCGCTCATGGCAATGATCTGTTCGGCCACCTGGATCAGTTTCTGCTGACGGCTCATGGCCTGGCGGCGCATCAGGGTGTAGGCCTGTTCTTCATTGCAGTCCTTCATTTTCATCAGCAAGCCCTTGGCCAGTTCAATGCGCTTGCGCTCGGCCAGTTGCTGGTCGCGGGCCTGGAGTTGGGCACGCAAGGCCTGATCGCTTTCAAAGCGTGCCATGGCCACGTCGAGGATCGGTTGCAGGCGCGCGGCATGAATGCCTTCGACGATGTAGGCACTGACGCCGGACTTGATCGCCTGGCGCATCACGTCCGGGTCGTGCTCGTCGGTGAACATCACGATGGGCCGTGGCTGGTCGCGGCTGACCAGCACCACTTGCTCCAGCACATCGCGGCTCGGTGACTCGGTATCGATCAGGATCACGTCCGGACGCACCGTTTCGACGCGCGCAGGCAGGTCGACGGTCAGGCCTGACTCATCGATCACCTCAAACCCGGCTTCGGTCAGCGCGGCCTTGAGCCGCCCGACCTTTTTCGCGGTGTCGTTGATCAGCAGGATACGCAACATATTTGCAGCCTCCTGTCAGCGGCGGGCGAGAAGAGCGGGAGTGTCGGCCATGGCGTGCAGCTTGAAGCTGCGGGCATACGCCGCCGGGTCCGAGCCATTCCATATTTTACCGTCGATCAACTGGCTGCTGCGCATTTCCTGATCCCGGGCCGCGATGCCCAGCGCACTGGCGGCATCGCGATAGACACCAAGTTGCTGGACCTGACGCGCCACCTGCAGATAGTCCGGGTCTTCGCGCAGCAAGCCCCAACGCCGGAATTGAGTCATGAACCACATGCCATCGGAAAGGTACGGCAGGTTGACGTCGCCACCGCCATGGAAGCGCAACGCGTGAGGGTCCTGCCAGCGATTGCCCAGGCCGTCGGCATAATCGCCCAGCAAGCGCGGTTCGATGCAGTCGAGCGGTGCATCCAGGTATTCGGCAGCACTCAACAGTTGCGCGGTGCTGCGGCGGTTTTCCGTGCTTTGTTCAATGAAGCGGCTGGCCTCCAGGACTGCCATGACCAGTGCCCGTGCGGTGTTCGGGTATTGCTCGATGAAGGCGCGGGTGCAGCCGAGGACTTTTTCCGGGTGATCGGGCCAGATGGTCTGGCTTGTCGCCAGGGTGAAGCCGAGGTTCTGCTTCACCGCACTGGCGCTCCAGGGTTCGCCGACGCAGAAACCGTCGATCCGTCCGGCCTGCAAGTGCGCGACCATTTGTGGCGGTGGCACCACGACGCTGTCGACATCCTGCAACGGATGGATGCCCTGGCTCGCCAGCCAGTAATACAACCACATGGCGTGGGTGCCAGTGGGGAAGGTCTGGGCGAAGGTGAGTTTTGGGCGACTTTGGTGCACGTGACGGTCCAGCGCTTCAGGACCGGTCACGCCCAGCGCTTGCAGGCCATGGGAAAGGTTGATGCTCTGGCCGTTCTGGTTCAGCCCCATCAGCACGGCCATGTCCGTCGCGGCGACGCCGCCAATGCCCAGATGCACCGCATAGATCAAACCATAGAGGCTGTGGGCGGCATCCAGTTCACCGCTGACCAGTTTGTCCCGCAGGTTGGCCCACGACGACTGGCGCTTTAGGTTCAGGGTCAACCCGTAGGGTTGGGCGAAGCCCTGAGTCGCCGCAACCACTACGGATGCACAGTCGCTCAGGGCCATGAAACCGAGGTTGATCGCGGTCTTTTCCGGGGCATCGCTGCCATTGACCCAGGCCAGCGGTCCTGCTTCAGGTTCAGTCATCACATAAGCACCTTGCATGAAAAAAGCGCCGTACCCAGGCCCCAAGTGCAAACCAGGCCAGGTGACGACGCCGTTGTCCTTTTTAATCGTTACCTGGCACGCATCCCGCCATTGGCATGGGTGCCGATGTCAGTACCAGTGCAAGGCATATGCCATGCAGGCCGTGTGAAAACTACTGCACTCGACAATCCTGCGTTAAAAACAGGCTCGGAATGCTCATTTACAACCCGTAAACTCCGCTTCCTCGCCTGTTTTTGCCTTGTCTTGCCTTCGCTCGCTACGTTTTCACACGGCCTGCACTGATGGCTGATTTCATCACGCACCTCGCTTGCGACCCCGATGCACGGCTATAATCGCCGCCTTATTTCGCCGCCAACCGAGTCAAATCCGCCCATGTATACCCTGGCCCGCCAACTGTTGTTCAAACTCTCCCCGGAAACCTCCCACGATCTGTCCCTGGACCTGATCGGCGCAGGTGGGCGTTTGGGTCTCAATGGCTTGCTGTGCAAGGCGCCAGCGCAGTTGCCAGTGAATGTCATGGGCCTGGACTTTCCAAACCCGGTGGGGCTGGCGGCCGGTCTGGACAAGAACGGCGCAGCGATCGATGGGTTTGCGCAATTGGGTTTTGGCTTCGTTGAAATCGGCACCATCACCCCGCGTCCGCAACCGGGCAATCCAAAGCCACGGATTTTCCGCTTGCCGCAAGCCGAGGCGATCATCAACCGCATGGGGTTCAACAACCTCGGCGTCGATCATCTGCTGGCGCGTGTGGCAGCGGCCAAATACAAGGGCGTGCTGGGGATCAACATCGGCAAGAACTTCGATACGCCGGTTGAGCGTGCGGTCGACGACTACCTGATCTGCCTGGACAAGGTTTACGCCCACGCCAGTTACGTGACGGTCAACGTCAGCTCGCCGAACACTCCGGGCCTGCGCAGCCTGCAGTTTGGCGATTCGCTCAAGCAACTGCTCGAAGCCTTGCGTCAGCGTCAGGAAGATCTGGCTCAACGCCACGGCAAGCGTGTACCGCTGGCGATCAAGATTGCACCGGACATGACTGACGAAGAAACCGTTCAGGTGGCACAAGCGCTGATCGACACCGGGATGGACGCGGTAATTGCGACCAACACCACCCTGAGCCGCGTAGGCGTCGAAGGCATGGAATACGGTGACGAGGCGGGCGGCTTGTCCGGCGCTCCGGTGCGCGACAAGAGCACTCACACGGTCAAGGTGTTGGCAGCCGAGTTGGCCGGGCGTTTGCCGATCATCGCGGTGGGCGGTATTACCGAAGGCAAGCACGCGGCTGAGAAAATCGCTGCGGGCGCCAGTCTGGTGCAGCTGTATTCGGGCTTCATTTACAAAGGCCCTGCGTTGATTCGCGAATCGGTGGATGCCATCGCCGCCCTGAGATAACCCCAACCCACGTGGCGAGAGGCCTTTGTGGCGAGGGAGCTTGCTCCCGCTGGGCAGCGAAGCGGCCCTAAAATCAGCAAATGCGGTGCATCAGGAATAACGCGGTGTCTGGATAGGGGCCGCTTCGCTGCCCAGCGGGAGCAAGCTCCCTCGCCACACAGTATTTCATCGTTGGTTTTGAGTTGATTGCAGGCATAAAAAAGGGCTCCTCGAAGGAGCCCCTGGGCCGAAGCCCGCCGTCCGGAGAGGACGTGCGTGGTTAAGTCGTTACCTATTCAGATTTTCGTGTCGGAGTGTGTGCCCTGTTTTAGCCGACGGCGTGAAGTTCGTTGAGTCTATGGATTCCCGCAGTGCCGGTCATACCGTCCCAGTTGTCGCCGCGTCCTTCTCGCCAGCCGTTGATCCAGGCTTGGCGTACCGACGGTAGAGTAAAGGGGCAAAGCTCACGGGATTTTCCACCAACGCCATATTGATATCCGCGCAAAAATGCTCTTTCCAACGGATCACGCTTAAGTCTTCTCATAGGGTGTTTCCCTCACTTGTTGACTGTATTTGTCGCGTCGACCTCGATTGAGGTCAGGCAGAAAAATTTCTGCCGTTGGTGGCTCGCTGCCGGCGTCACGAGCCAAGGTGTTGACGTCGTTGCGGCGTCAACCTGTGTTGAGTTCTAACCAATGCGTCACATCGAGGGAATGATCGTTTTGTCATAAGGACGTAACGATAATGATGCTAAGGCCATAAGTAACACGATGTAATTCCCGTGTTCATTGACCAAAGCTCGCTATGATCAGCCTTTCACTGGATGATGAGGCTAATGATTGAGTAAAAATGTCCACCCGTTGCACTCGGGTACTATTCGACGAAGGGTCGAGTTATGACATTTTGTTGCACAGAATTTTTTATCTGCCCTGGCATCTAAGCTCATTCAACCGGTTGGTTGGGTGAGCGGCCAGGGTGGGGCGGCACACTTTCGTGCCACGCGAGCGCTCTTCAAGAAAAGCGCTTGATTGAAAACCGAGCGGTCAATGCGTTGCCCGTTCACTTATTGCTAAAGGCCCTGGAACTCCCATGTCGGATCGTTACGAACTCTTCCTCACTTGCCCCAAGGGCCTCGAAGGCCTGCTGATCGAGGAAGCCGTCGGGCTTGGCCTTGAGGAAGCGCGCGAGCACACGTCGGCTGTGCGCGGCATGGCCGACATGGAAACGGCTTATCGCTTGTGCCTGTGGTCGCGTCTGGCTAACCGGGTGCTGCTGGTGCTCAAGCGTTTTCCGATGAAGGATGCCGAAGACCTGTACCACGGCGTGCTGGATATCGAGTGGCAAGACCACATGCTCAATGACGGCACCCTGGCCGTCGAATTCAGCGGTCACGGCTCGGGCATCGACAACACGCACTTTGGCGCCCTGAAAGTGAAGGACGCCATCGTCGACAAGCTGCGCACCCCATCGGGTGAGCGTCCGTCCATCGACAAGCTCAATCCGGACCTGCGCATTCACCTGCGCCTGGACCGTGGCGAAGCGATTCTGTCCCTCGATCTCTCCGGCCACAGCCTGCACCAGCGTGGTTACCGCCTGCAGCAAGGGGCGGCACCGCTGAAGGAAAACCTCGCGGCAGCGATTCTGATCCGCTCCGGCTGGCCGCGCATTGCGGCTGAAGGCGGCGCCCTGGCTGACCCGATGTGCGGTGTCGGTACATTCCTCGTCGAAGCCGCGATGATCGCCGCCGACATGGCGCCGAACCTGCGTCGCGAGCAGTGGGGCTTCACCGCCTGGCTCGGTCACGTGCCGGCGCTGTGGAAAAAACTTCACGAAGAAGCCGTCGCCCGCGCCGCTGCCGGCCTGGCCAAGCCGCCGCTGTGGATTCGCGGTTACGAAGCCGACCCAAGGCTGATTCAACCGGGGCGTAATAACGTCGAGCGCGCAGGCCTGAGTGAGTGGATCAAGATCTACCAGGGCGAAGTCGCAACCTTCGAGCCGCGTCCGGACCAGAACCAGAAAGGCCTGGTGATCTGCAACCCTCCGTACGGCGAGCGTCTGGGCGACGAGGCAAGCTTGCTCTATCTCTACCAGAACCTCGGCGAGCGTCTGCGCCAGGCCTGCCTGAACTGGGAAGCGGCGGTGTTCACCGGCGCACCGGACCTGGGCAAGCGCATGGGGATTCGCAGCCACAAACAGTATTCGTTCTGGAACGGCGCCTTGCCGTGCAAATTGCTGTTGATCAAAGTACTGCCGGACCAGTTCGTCACAGGGGAGCGTCGTACCCCGGAGCAGCGTCAGGCCGAACGTGAGCAGGCGGCCTACGATCAGTCGCCGGCCGAGCCGCAAGAGCGCCAGTACAACAAGAACGGCAACCCGATCAAACCTGCACCGGCGCCGGCTCCCGTTATTGAACAGCCACGTCTGAGCGAAGGCGGGCAGATGTTTGCCAACCGCCTGCAAAAAAACCTCAAGGCGCTGGGCAAGTGGGTCAAGCGTGAAGGTATCGACTGCTACCGTGTCTACGATGCCGACATGCCGGAATACTCCATGGCCATCGACCTGTATCACGACTGGGTTCACGTTCAGGAATATGCGGCGCCGAAATCGATCGATCCGGAAAAAGCCTCGGCACGGATGTTCGATGCGCTGGCAGCCATTCCGCAGGCCTTGAACATCGACAAAAACCGCGTGGTCGTCAAACGTCGCGAGCGTCAGAGCGGCACCAAGCAGTACGAGCGCCAGAGCGCGCAGGGCAAGTTCACCGAGGTGAACGAAGGCGGCGTGAAGTTGCTGGTCAACCTGACCGACTACCTCGACACCGGCCTGTTCCTGGATCACCGTCCAATGCGTCTGCGGATTCAGAAAGAGGCGGCCGGCAAGCGCTTCCTCAACCTGTATTGCTACACCGCGACGGCCAGTGTTCATGCAGCCAAGGGTGGCGCACGCAGCACCACCAGCGTCGACCTGTCGAAAACTTACCTCGATTGGGCGCGACGCAACCTGTCGCTGAACGGTTTCTCCGACAAGAACCGTCTGGAGCAGGGCGACGTGATGGCCTGGCTGGAAGCCAACCGTGACGAGTTCGACATGATCTTTATCGATCCGCCGACTTTCTCCAACTCCAAGCGCATGGAAGGCATCTTCGACGTGCAGCGTGACCATGTGCAGTTGCTGGACCTGGCCATGGCCCGTCTGGCGCCGGGTGGCGTGCTGTATTTCTCCAATAACTTCCGCAAGTTCCAGCTCGAAGAAAACCTCACGGCGCGTTATGCCGTCGAGGAGATCACCGCACAAACCATCGACCCGGACTTTGCCCGTAACGGCAAGATCCATCGCGCCTGGAAAATCATGGCGCGCTAAGGCCTGATTGGATCCGCAGAGCCTTGATTTTTCGAGGTTCTGTGGTGTTTTTGCGCTGGCTAATCTAATGGCTAATAGCTATAACTTCACTCAAAGCCAAGGTGACGCCTAAGCACGCCGGCGTTTTGAGTTTCGCTTATGCCGTTGCACGCCGTACGACCCAAGATCCTGGGCTTGATCAGTGAAGATGTTTCGGCCTGGCTCGTTGCGCTGCTGGTGTTGCTGGCCGGGGGCGTACTGACGGGGCTGCTCGCCTGGGCCAGCTTCAATGCGCAGCATCAGCAGATGGCGCAGCGTTTCCAAATGCTGGTCAACGAACGCAAGAGCCGGATTACCGAGCGTTTCGACGATCAGGAGCAGCGCCTTGATAGCCTGCGGCGATTCTTCGTCAACTCCGAGTCGGTTTCCCGTGAAGAGTTCGACGGCTTTACCAAAGCACTGTTACACAGGACTCAGGCCTACGCCTGGGCGCCGCTGGTTGCCCGCAGTGAGCGTTCCGCGTTTGAGCAACGGGTGCGCGAACAAGGTAAAGCAGGATTTTCCATCCGCGATCTGACACCTTCCGCAGAGCTGCAACCTGCCGCCTTGCGCGATGAATACGCGCCGGTGTTGTACAGCCAGGCGCTAGGCTCAAAAGCCGCGCCGCTGGGTTTTGATATGCTCTCGGAACCGACACGTCGGGCAACGCTGGAAAGGGCCCGCACCCTCAACGCGATGGCGGTGTCCGAGCCCACGCTGCTGATTGGCGTCGATCCTGAATATGCCCATGGCGTGCTGCTGGTCGAGCCGGTTTTGCGCGATACCGCAGCGTCAGCTCATGACGCTACGCCCCTTGGTTATGTGCTGGCAGTGATCAGCATGCGTCAGTTGGTAGTCGATGGTTTTCCGTTGCCCGGGCAGGACAACCTTGTGGTGCAGATTCGTGATCGGGCACAGGGCGCTCAGGCGCAAGCGCTCTACGAATCTACCAACCCGGTGGCGAATCAGCCGCTGCATTACAGCTCGATGTTGCGACTGGGCGAACATGTCTACGATCTCGATATTCGTACCAGCCGCGTGTTTGAACATGCCACTCATTCGGCGGTTGCCAGCCTGATCGTGATGGGGACGCTGTTGAGCGTGCTGCTCAGTGCCTTGCTCTACATTCTGGTCAGTCAACGGCAACGAGCGCTGGCGCTGGTCGAGCAGCGTACCCGCGAGTTGCGCCTGCGAGAGCAGGAGTTGAGCGGCGCTCATGGTCAATTGCGCGGGGTGCTGGCCGCGGCGACCCAAGTGGCGGTGATTGCCACCAACCTGCGCGGTGTGATCACAACGTTCAATGCCGGTGCCGAGCATATGCTCGGCTATCGCAGTGTCGATGTGTTGGGACAGGCGACCCTGGAAAGCCTGCATCTGCCCGCCGAGCTGGAAGCGCGAGCGGTGGAACTCAGTCAGCGTTACTGCAAGCCGGTGCCGGGCTGTCAGGCGATGCTGGTGGAAGGTGGCAAAGCGGGCGGGCATGAAGCGCGTGAATGGACTTTAGTGCGCCAGGACGGCAGCCATCTGACGGTGAACATGCTCGCCACCGCGGTGCTTGATGAGCAGGGGCTGTGGGTCGGGAATCTGGCGATCTGCATCGACATTACCGAGCGCAAGCGCGTGCATGAAGCGTTGGCCGCGCGCGATTTACTGCTCAAGAAACTCAGCGCTCATGTGCCGGGCGGCATTTATCAATTCAAGATGGCGGCAGACGGGCTCTTCAGTGTGATCTATGCCAGTGATGGCATTCGCGATATTTACGAAATCGACCCGGACGTACTGCAACAGAACGCCGAGGCTATTTTCGAGCGGATCCATCCGCAGGATGTCGCTCGGGTGCGTGCCTCGATCCGGGTCTCTTCGTTAAAGCTCAGCCCGTGGCGCGAAGAGTACCGCGTTCAGTTGCCGGTCCGTGGTCTGCGTTGGGTACGCGGTGAGGCAACGCCGGAAGAGCTGCCCGGCGGCGGGGTGTTGTGGCATGGCTACATTTCGGATATTTCCGACCTCAAGCGGGTCGAGGAAGAGCTGCGCGCCTTGTCGGTGACCGACTCGCTGACCGGCATTCACAATCGACGTTATTTCCAGGAGCGGTTGACCATGGAAATGGCCCGCGTCGAGCGAGGTGTCGGGGACTTGGCGGTGATCATGCTGGATATCGATCACTTCAAGCGCATCAATGATGTGTACGGCCACGCGGCCGGCGATCGGGTGTTGCAGGCGATCTGTCAGCGCATTCGCCAACGCTTGCGGCGCACCGATGTGTTCTGTCGCCTGGGAGGCGAGGAGTTCATGGTGTTGTGTCCGGACACCGACGGGCAGCATGCCCATACGTTGGCCGTCGAGCTATGGCAGAGCTTGCGCAATACGCCTATCGAGGGCCTGGGCACGGTGACTGCCAGCTTTGGTATCGCCAGTTGGCGTTCCGGGGAGGGGGCTGATGCCTTGCTATTGCGCGCTGACTCGGGGGTTTATGCGGCGAAGCAGGCCGGGCGGGATCGGGTTGAGATGGAACTGGTGTAGACCGGTTCAGGTTTGTGTGGCGAGGAAGCTTGCTCCCGCTGGGGCGCGAAGCGGCCCGGAAGGCGATGATCGAGTTGGGTCAGATGTATCTGATTTGTTGATTTTGCGGCTGCTGCGCAACCGAGCCGGGAGCAAGCTCCCTCGCCACAGTTGCGCAGTGTTTAAGTTAAAGCGCCGACTCGGCCGTTGCCAGTTTCGGCTGGCGGTACAGGTCCAGCAGCACCTGATCGAGCACCGTATGCGCACCAAAAGGTGCCGGATCGTTGAGGATCGCAACCACTGCCCAAGTGTTGCCATTGTCGTCGCGGCTGTAACCGGCGATAGCGCGCACGGTGTTCAGGGTGCCGGTCTTGACGTGTGCTTCACCCCGCATCGCGGTGGTCTTGAGGCGTTTGCGCATGGTGCCGTCCATGCCGCTGATCGGCAGCGAGCTGACGAACTCGGCCGAGTACGGGCTTCTCCAGGCAGCCTGCAGCATGCTCGCCATTTCACGGGCGCTGACCCGTTCGGCACGCGACAGGCCCGAGCCGTTCTCCATCACCAGGTGCGGCGCGGTGATGCCTTTCTTCGCCAGCCATTGACGCACTACGCGTTGTGCGGCTTTTGCATCGTCAGCATCGGCGTCGGTGCGGTATTTCGCGCCCAGGCTGAGGAACAGCTGCTGAGCCATGGTGTTGTTACTGTATTTGTTGATATCGCGGATGATTTCCGCCAGGTCCGGCGAGAACGCCCGCGCCAGTACCTTGGCATCCTTTGGTACGGCGGCCAGACGATCCTTGCCCTGGATGCTGCCACCCAGTTCCTGCCAGATTGCCCGTACGGCGCCGGCGGTGTAGGTCGCATGATCGAGCAGCGAAAGGTACGTCTGCGAGCTGCAGCCGTCGGCCAACTGGCCTGCAACGGTCACGCTCACGCTGCCGTCGGCCTGGGTTACCGGGTTGTAGCGCACGCCCCCGGAACACTGTTTGCCGCTAAGCGCTTTGACCTGGTTGTCGATGCGAATACTGGCGATCGGTGGTTCGACCGACACCAGCACCTTGCCCGAGTCGTTGCGAGCTACGAAGCGCAAGGCCTTGAGGTTGACCATCAGCGCGTCGGGCTTGACCAGGAACGGCTTGTTCTCGTCTTTACCATCGTCATTGAATTCGGGAAGTTGCGGCTGGACGAAGAAGCTGCGATCCAGCACCAGGTCACCGGTAACTTGCTGCACGCCATTGGCTCGCAGGTCACGCATCAGCAGCCAGAGTTTTTCCATGTTCAGCTTTGGGTCGCCGCCACCCTTGAGGTACAGGTTGCCGTGCAGGATGCCGCCATTGAGGGTGCCGTCGGTGTAGAACTCGGTTTTCCACTGGTGGTTCGGGCCAAGCATTTCCAGCGCGGCGTAGGTAGTGACCAGTTTCATGGTCGAGGCCGGATTGACTGAAACGTCAGCGTTGAAAACGGTCGGTGTGCCTGGGCCGTTGAGTGGAATCATCACCAGCGATAGGGCGTTGTCCTGCAGCTTGCTGGCTTTGAGTGCTTTTTCAACGCTGGGTGGCAGGGTGGTGTTGACCGGGGCAGCGGAAACAGGGAAGGCCAGCGGTACAAGCAGGCTGGCGAGAAGCAATGGACGCAAAGATTTGATCATCTGAAATAAAACCCTACTGCCGAGGGGGAAAAAGATGAGGGCATGAGAATAAATTCCCTCGGTGGTCGCGAAAGTGTCGGCATTATGCCCCAAGGAGTAGCGGCTTGTGCCGTATCCAAAGGGCCGAATCCGCTATTTTTTTACCGGCGGTAGGCGCAAGCCGCCAGAGAATCGGGCAAACCACGGCTTAAACTGCTAAAGTGCCGCCCGTTATTACTTTTGAGGATTGTTCCAATGGCGACTAACCGTTCCCAGCGTCTGCGCAAAAAACTCTGCGTCGATGAATTTCAAGAGCTGGGTTTCGAACTGAACCTGGATTTCAAAGAAGATCTGGCTGATGAGGCTGTTGACGCTTTCCTCGACGCGTTTCTGAAAGAAGCCATGGAAGCTAACGGCCTCGGCTACGTTGGCGGCGACGACTACGGTCTGGTTTGCCTGCAAAAACGTGGCTCGGTCAGCGCTGAACAACGCGCCGCCGTTGAAGCCTGGCTGAAAGCCCGCACCGAGCTGACCAGCGTAGAAGTCAGCCCGTTGCTGGACGTTTGGTACCCGGAAAAGCCGATCAATCCGGTAGCCTGATGTTCTGAACCAGCGACCCGTTCGGGTCGCTGGTTTGCTGTCCCCGTACAGCGTTTCGTTTTTCCCCTTTATTGAATGATGCCTTGGGGCTGATTCCCGGGATTTTGTGTGCCTGCCAGATCGCTATCGCGGGCAAGCCTTGCTCCTACAGATGTATGCGGATAGTCGGCTCGGCTCTGAACCTGTAGGAGCAAGGCTTGCCCGCGATGCTTTTAAGGGGCATTGCGCCAATTCAGAATCATTAACGTAATCACCCCCGCCACAATTCCCCAAAATGCCGAGCCAATGGAAAACAGCGTCAGCCCCGACGCAGTGACCATAAAGGTGATCAATGCCGCTTCACGTTCCTTCACTTGCGCCATAGCGATGCTTAAGCCGTTGATGATTGAGCCGAATAGCGCCAGCGCGGCAATCGACAGCACCAGCTCTTTTGGCAAGGCGGCGAACAGCGCTGCGAGCGTTGCGCCAAAGACCCCGGCAATCCCGTAGAAAATCCCGCACCAGACGGCCGCGGTGTAACGCTTGTTGCGATCTTCATGGGCATGTGGCCCGGTGCAGATGGCGGCACTGATCGCTGCCAGGTTGATCCCGTGGGAGCCAAATGGCGCCAGCAACAGTGAGGCGATGCCGGTGGTGGTGATCAGCGGCGAGGCCGGCACGTTGTAGCCATCTGCGCGTAACACGGCGATGCCGGGCATGTTCTGCGAGGTCATGGCCACCACGAACAATGGAATGCCGATGCTGATGGTCGCCGCGAGGGAGAAGTGCGGGGTGGTCCAGACCGGGGTGGCCACTTCCAGATGAAAACCGCTGAAATCCAGCAGGCCCATGACGCCGGACAATGCAGTGCCGATCAGCAACGCCGCCAGCACCGCATAACGCGGCGACAGGCGCTTGACCACCAGGTAGGTGAAAAACATCCCCAATACCAGGCCCGTGCGGTGCTGGGCGGCGACGAAAATTTCGCTACCGATCTTGAACAGAATCCCCGCCAGCAACGCCGCCGCCAGTGACGCGGGAATGCGTTTGACCAGACGTTCGAAGCTGCCGGTCATGCCGCAAAGAGTGACGAGCACGGCGCAAGTGATGTAGGCGCCAATCGCCTCGCCGTAGGTCACGCCCGATAAGCTGGTGATCAGCAGCGCCGCGCCGGGCGTCGACCAGGCGATGGTGATCGGTGTGCGATAACGCAAGGACAAACTGATCGAGCACACGGCCATTCCAATCGAAATCGCCCAGATCCACGATGAAATTTGCCCGCTGGTCAGGCCCGCCGCCTGGCCGGCCTGGAACATCAGCACCAGTGAGCTGGTGTAGCCGGTCATCATGGCAATAAAACCGGCGACGATGGCCGAAGGTGAAGTGTCGGCCAATGGGCGAAGTTGCGCGTGAGTGGCGTCGGTCATGGCGCAGTGTTCCTTGTTCTTGATATACGAATAAAGTCCGCTGCCACCCGTGTGGCGAGGGAGCTTGCTCCCGCTCGGCCGCGTAGCGGTCGTAATGTGCTAGCGAGGTCATCTGAATAAACGAGTCGGCAGGTTTCAGGACTGCTGCGCAGTCCAACGGGAGCAAGCTCCCTCGCCACGGGCCAGGTGTTCAAGCCTAAACTTAAACGTGGCAGCTCGTTGCAATACAGCCGGGGGCGTATATGGCCGTACAGTCGTGTTGCCACCAGCGGTTGTGTACAATGTGCTGTGTTTTTTACGCAATACTTGCCAGCGACCCTCTGTGACGTATTACAGTCACAGTCAATTCGCCGCAGTTCTCCCGACTCGAGTGCCCATGAACGAACAGTTGCAGCCCCTCAAGAAACAACCGCGAGCAGGCAAAGCCGGCCGCAGCGGAACCCAGGACGATATCGTCTATGCGCATATCTTCGAGGCCATCCTCGAACAGCGCCTGGCGCCCGGTACAAAGTTGAGCGAAGAGGCGCTGGGAGAAATTTTCGGGGTCAGTCGCACCATCATTCGCCGCGCGCTGTCGCGTCTGGCCCACGAAGGCGTGGTGCTGTTGCGTCCCAACCGGGGTGCCGTGGTTGCCAGCCCGAGTGTCGAAGAGGCCCGTCAGGTATTCATGGCGCGGCGTCTGGTCGAGAAGGCGATCACTGAACTGGCAGTCGTACACGCGACGGCCGAACAGATTGCCGAGCTGCGGCAAATGGTCAACGACGAGCGCGATAGCTTCTCCCGTGGCGACCGCGGTGCCGGTATCCGGCTGTCTGGCGAGTTCCACCTGAAGCTGGCCGAGGCGGCGAAGAACGCCCCGCTGATCAGCTTCCAGCGCAGCCTGGTGTCGCAGACTTCGTTGATCATCGCCCAGTATGAAAGCGGTAACCGCTCGCACTGTTCCTACGATGAACACACTCAGCTGATCGACGCCATCGAGGCCCGCGACGTCGACCTGGCGGTGAACCTGATGATGCATCACATGGACCACATCGACAGCAAGCTCAATCTCGACGAAGAAAGCGCCTCGGACGATTTGCATGCGGTGTTCTCGCACCTGTTGCAGACCAAGAAGCCAGGGCGGCCGACCGCCAAACTCTGATAGATCGCGGCGCTCCCATCGCGAGCAAGCTTTGCTCCTACGGGTATGTGATCGTGAGACTGCAACAATCCTCGTAGGAGCAAAGCTTGCTCGCGATGGCGGTCTGACAGACGTAAAAAAATCCCCCGCAACCTGATGGCTGCGGGGGATTTTTCGTTTCAGAAGGGCTTAACGCTGGTGAACTAGATTCCCTGCCGCGTAAGTTTGCAGAACAGTTCGGTCATCCCCCAATGTCATCAGCACAAACAGCGTCTCGGCGATGCTCTTGGCCTGTTTCAGGCGATAGCCGAGCAGCGGCGTGGCGTTGTAGTCCAGCACCAGGAAGTCGGCGTCGGTGCCCGGTTGCAGGGTGCCGATCTTGTCTTCCAGGCGCAGTGCACGGGCACCGCCGAGGGTTGCCAGGTACAGCGATTTGAACGGGCTCAGGCGTGCGCCTTGCAGCTGCATGACTTTGTAGGCTTCGTTCAGGGTTTGCAGCAGTGAGAAACTGGTGCCGCCACCGATGTCAGTGCCCAGGCCGACGTTCAGATTGTGCTTCTCGGCCATCGGCAGGTTGAACAGACCACTGCCGAGAAAGAAGTTCGAGGTCGGGCAGAAGGCTATCGCCGAACCGGTTTCGGCCAGGCGTGCGCATTCGTCATCGCACAGGTGCACGCCGTGCGCGAATACCGAGCGTTCGCCGAGCAATTTGTAGTGGTCGTAGACGTCCAGGTAGCCCTTGCGATCGGGGAACAGTTCCTTGACCCATTCGACTTCCTGCAGGTTTTCACTGATGTGGGTCTGCATGTACAGGTCGGGGTATTCGCTGAGCAACTGGCCGGCCAGGGTCAGTTGTTCCGGGGTGCTGGTCGGTGCGAAACGTGGCGTCACTGCGTAGTGCAATCGACCCTTGCCGTGCCAGCGCTCGATCAGCGCCTTGCTGTCGACGTAGCTGGATTCGGCGGTGTCGGTCAGGTAGTCCGGCGCATTGCGGTCCATCATCACCTTGCCGGCGATCATCCGCAGGTCGAGCTTTTCGGCAGCTTCAAAGAACGAGTCCACCGATTGTGGGTGCACGCTGCCGAACACCAGCGCGGTGGTGGTGCCGTTGCACAGCAGTTCCTTGATGAAGATACCGGCGACTTCTTCGGCGTGGGCCTTGTCAGCGAATTGGCTTTCGCACGGGAAGGTGTAGGTGTTCAGCCAGTCCAGCAGCTGTTCGCCGTAAGCACCGACCATGCCGGTTTGCGGCAGGTGAATGTGCGTATCGATGAAGCCCGGCGTGATCAGCGCATCCTGGTAATGGCTGACTTGAATGTCGGCGGGCAGGCTGGCGAGCAGTTCGCAGGCAGGGCCGACGGCGCTGATCTGGCCGTTTTCGGTCACCAGCAAGCCATCTTCGAAATACTCGTAGGAGGCTTCGATACCCACCACGGCAGGGTCGGCGATGCTGTGCAGAATAGCGGCGCGGTAGGCTTTGCGAGTCAAAGGCATTGTCGTTCTCGGTTCGTGGCTTTTTTAGTTCGAGGCGTGGCTGCGGCGCGAGGCGGGCAGCAGTTTGGCAATAGGTTCGGCTTTCGCGCCGTGCTGGCCGAAATTCGCGTTATAGGTGGCGATGATCTCGCCGGCGATGGAGATGGCGATTTCCACCGGCAACTTGCCTTTGACCTCGCCGAGGCCCATCGGGCAGCGCATGCGTTGCAGCACGGCGTTGTCGAAACCGCGCTCGCGCAGGCGGTGTTCGAATTTCACCCGTTTGGTCTTCGAGCCGATCAGGCCGAAGTAGGCAAAGTCGTTGCGCTTGAGGATTGCCGCGGTGAGCTCCAGGTCGAGCTGGTGATTGTGGGTCATGACGATGCAGTAACTGCCAACGGGCAGGTCGTCAATTTCGTCCACCGGTTCTTCGGCGACGATTTTACGCACGCCGTGGGGGACCTGTTCGGGGAACTCGGCTTCCCGCGAATCGATCCAGCGCACGCGGCAGGGCAGGCTGGCCAGCAACGGCACCAGCGCCCGACCGACGTGGCCGGCACCAAATACGGCGATCTGTGCCTGTACCTGGCCCATGGGCTCGAACAGCAACACCGTGACGCCGCCGCAGCATTGACCGAGGCTGGCGCCGAGGGTGAAACGCTCCAGATGGGTGTCCTGTTTGCCGCTGGCAAGCATTTCCCGGGCGACCTGCATCGCCTTGTATTCCAGGTGCCCGCCACCGATGGTGTCGAACGCCTGCGTGGCGCTGACGACCATTTTCGAACCGGCATTGCGCGGCGTCGAGCCGAGCTCCTCAATGATGGTCACCAACACACAGGGTTCACCCTGGTTTTGCAGGTCGGCGAGGGCGTCGATCCAGTTGTACATGTTCACCTCAACATTTCTGTTGTCTGTTCGGGCCTCATCGCGAGCAAGCTTTGCTCCTACGGAATGGCGGCGGTTCACGATGATGCGATCGACGCAAAACTTGTAGGAGCAAGGCTTGCCCGCGAAGGCCGCGCCTCGGTTTTAGAGCGAAGCCAGCTCGGTCTCGGCTTTCGCGGCTTTCACCGCCTTCAACTGGCGCATCTGCTCACAGCCCCACAACACCCGCTCCGGTGTGGCCGGTGCGTCGATTTTCGGTTGATGTCGGTAATCGCCCAGGCTCGCCACTGCATCCTTGATTGCGCACCAGACGGAAATCCCCAGCATGAACGGCGGTTCGCCCACGGCTTTGGAATGGAACACCGTGTCTTCCGGGTTCTTGCGGTTTTCCACCAGCTTGACCCGCAAATCCAGCGGCATGTCGGCGACCGCCGGGATCTTGTAGCTGGCCGGGCCGTTGGTCATCAGTTTGCCTTTGGCATTCCAGACCAGCTCTTCCATGGTCAGCCAGCCCATGCCCTGGATGAAACCACCCTCGACCTGGCCCATGTCGATAGCCGGGTTCAACGAGGCGCCGACGTCATGCAGGATGTCGGTGCGGAGCATTTTGTATTCGCCGGTCAGGGTGTCGACGATCACCTCGGCGCAGGCTGCGCCAAACGCGTAGTAGTAGAACGGCCGGCCGCGAGCCTGGCTACGGTCATAGTAGATTTTCGGGGTCTTGTAGAAACCGGTGCTGGACAGCGACACCTGGGCGAAATACGCCTGCTGGATCAGTTCTTCGAAGGTCAGGATCTGATCGCGAACCCGCACATGGCCGTTGTGAAACTCTACGTCTTCTTCGCTGACCGCATACTTGCGCGCGGCAAATTCCACCAGGCGTTGCTTGATGATTTCAGCGGCGTTTTGCGCAGCCTTGCCGTTCAGGTCGGCACCGCTGGACGCGGCGGTCGGCGAGGTGTTCGGCACCTTGTCGGTGTTGGTCGCGGTGATCTGCACACGGTCGATTTCAACCTGGAACACCTCGGCCACGACTTGCGCGACTTTGACGTTCAAGCCCTGGCCCATTTCGGTGCCGCCGTGGTTCAGGTGGATGCTGCCGTCGGTGTAGACGTGAATCAATGCACCGGCCTGGTTGAGGAAGCTGGCGGTGAAGGAAATACCGAATTTCACCGGGGTCAACGCCAGGCCTTTTTTCAGGATCGGGCTGTTAGCGTTGTAGCGGCGGATCGCTTCGCGGCGTTCGGCGTACTGGCTGCTTTCTTCCAGCTCGGCGGTGATTTCCTCGAGCATGTTGTGCTCGACGGTCTGGTAGTAATGGGTGACGTTACGCTCGGTCTTGCCGTAGTAGTTGGCCTTGCGCACGTCCAGCGGATCGAGGCCCAGATGACGGGCGATAGCGTCCATCACTTCTTCGATGGCGACCATTCCTTGCGGGCCGCCAAAGCCGCGATAGGCGGTGTTCGACGCGGTGTTGGTCTTGCAGCGGTGACCGTTGATGGTTGCGTCGCCCAGGTAGTACGAGTTGTCCGAGTGGAACATCGCCCGGTCGACGATCGACGCCGACAGGTCCGGTGAACACCCGCAGTTACCGGCCAGTTCCAGCTGGATGCCGTGCAGGCGTCCGCTGTCGTCGAAGCCGACATCGTATTCAATGTAGAACGGGTGACGTTTGCCGGTCATCAGCATGTCTTCGACTCGTGGCAGACGCATTTTGGTCGGCTGCCCGGTCAGGTGCGCAATTACCGCGCAGAGACAGGCGGGGCTGGCGGCCTGGGTTTCCTTGCCGCCAAAGCCGCCGCCCATGCGGCGCATGTCGACGACGATTTTGTTCATCGAGACGTCGAGCACTTCCGCCACCAGTTTCTGCACTTCGGTGGGGTTCTGGGTCGAGCAGTAGACGATCATGCCGCCGTCTTCGGTCGGCATCACCGAAGAGATCTGGGTTTCCAGATAGAAGTGTTCCTGGCCGCCGATGTGCAGTGTGCCTTGGATGCGGTGCTCGGCAGTCGCCAGCGCAGTGGCTGAGTCGCCGCGTTTGTGAGTGTGGCTATCCAATACGAAGTGGCGTTTGCGCAAGGCTTCGACCACGTCGAGTACCGGCTCCAGATCTTCGTATTCGATGATCGCGGCCATGGCCGCCTTGCGTGCGGTTTCCAGGTCTTTCGCGGCCACCGCGAGCACCGGCTGACCGACGAATTGTACGTCGTCGATGGCCAGCAATGGGTCGCCCGGCAACAATGGACCGATGTCTTTCAGGCCCGGCACGTCCTCGTGGGTAATGGTGATGCGCACGCCTTCAAAGGCGTAGCAGGGCTTAGTGTCGATGCTGATGATTTTCGCGTGGGCACGATCCGAGAGTCGCGCGTAAACGTGCAACTGATTCGGAAATTCCAGCCGGTCGTCGATGTACTGCGCTTCACCGGACACGTGTTTGTCGGCGCTGTCGTGCTTGACGCTGCGGCCGACACCGGTGGTCAGGTCCTTGGCAAACAGTTCGGCCAGTTCGGCTTGGGTTTTCTCGACTTTGTGATGGTTAGACATAAGCGGTCACCCGAGTCTCGATGTGCGGTGTTTGCAGTTCGATGAAGTATTTACGCAGCAGGTTCTGCGCGCTGAGCAGGCGGTATTCCTTGCTCGCACGGAAGTCCGTGAGCGGTGTGAAGTCTTGCGCAAGGGCGGCGCAGGCACGTTCCACCGTTGTGTTGTTCCATGGCGCGCCGAGCAGCGCGGCTTCGCAGCTTTTCGCGCGTTTCGGTGTCGCGGCCATGCCGCCGAATGCGACGCGAGCATCGGCAACCACGCCGTTTTCGATGCGCAGGTTGAACGCCGCGCAGACCGCGGAAATGTCATCGTCCAGACGCTTGGAGACCTTGTAGGCGCGGAACAGTTGTTCCGCGCTGGCACGCGGCACGATGATCTTTTCGATGAACTCGCTTTCCTGGCGCGCAGTGACCCGGTAATCGATGAAATAGTCTTCCAGCGCCAGCGTGCGGCGGGTTTCGCCTTTGCACAAAACAATCTGTGCGCCCAGGGCGATCAGCAGCGGAGGTGAGTCACCAATCGGCGAGGCGTTGCCGATGTTGCCGCCGAGGGTGCCCTGATTGCGGATTTGCAAGGAGGCGAAACGTTGCAGCAATTCGCCGAAGTCCGGGTACTCGGCCTCGAGGGCGTCGTAGCAGTCGGAGAGGGCGGTGGCGGCGCCGATTTCCAGGCGATCGTCAAAGCGCTCGATGCGCTTCATTTCTGCGACATTGCCGACGTAGATCATCACCGGCAGCGTGCGGTGGAACTGGGTCACTTCCAGCGCCAGGTCGGTACCGCCGGCCAACAGTTTGGCTTGCGGATAAGCGTCATAGAGGTCGGCCAGATCGGCGACGGTCAGTGGCACCAGGCAGCGTTTATCGCCGCTGTTCAGTTCACCGGTGTCGGTCGGAGCAATGGCTTTCAGGCGAGCGATGGTTTCGGCTTCGCGAGCATCGAACTGGTCGGGCTGTTTGGCGCTGCACACTTGTTCGGCGGCGGCGAGGATCGGCCGGTAGCCGGTGCAGCGGCAGAGGTTGCCGGCGAGGGCTTCGTGAGCTTTGTGGGAATCGGCGTGATCGCTGTTTTTCTGCAGCGCGAACAATGACATGACAAAGCCCGGTGTGCAGAAGCCGCACTGTGAGCCATGGCACTCGACCATGGCTTTTTGCACGCTGTGCAGCTTGCCTTGGTGTTTGAGGTCTTCGACGCTGATCAGCTGTTTGCCGTGCAGCGACGAAACAAACGTCAGGCACGAGTTGAGGCTGCGATAGCGAATGTGTTCGCGGCCGTTGTCATCGGTCTGCAATTCACCGACCACCACCGTACACGCGCCACAGTCACCGCTGGCGCAACCTTCTTTGGTGCCGGGTTTGCCCAAATGTTCGCGCAGATAGTTGAGCACGGTCAGGTTTGGGTCCAGGGCGTGCTCGCTACGGAGTTCCTGGTTAAGTAAAAACTGGATCACGGAAGGCCTCGCAGACTCATTATTGTTGTTAACCGACGAACCTGAATTTATCAGGTCTGACTTTTCGGTCAATGATTTTCTGACTTAAGGGTCAGGAAATACGCTTTTGCCGATCAACAGTGGCTTATTTCATTATTGACCCTCTCGGGATACCTCGCTTTTTGCTTGAATCGTGCCAAATTCCGCTGGCTTGGCCCTGCGCCATCACCCCGCAAGTGCGCTACACTGCGCCGCTTGTACAGATCGAAGAGTTTGAAGGAAAACCATGACGTTCAAGGCGCCGGACAGCCTCGCCGAGCAAATTGCTCACCACCTCGCCGAACGCATCATTCGCGGCGACCTCAAGCCCGGAGAGCGCATCCAGGAACAGAAGGTCACGTTGGCCCTCAATGTCAGCCGCGGCTCGGTTCGCGAAGCCTTGCTGATTCTCGAGCGCCGGCACCTGATCGCCATCTTGCCGCGTCGTGGTGCTCATGTGACCGAACTCACCGCACACAAGGTGCAGAGCCTGTGCACGCTGATGAGCGAGCTGTACATCCTGCTCGGTAATTCGGTGGCCAGTGGCTGGCAGGTTCAGGCCGACATGGCGCCGTTCCTGCACATCCAGCAGCGCCTGAGCGCCAGTTACGAGCGTCAGGACATCCGCGCCTTTGTCGAAGACAGCTTCAGCGTGATGCGCGCGGCGTACCCATTCGCCAATAACCCGTACTTGCAGGAAACCGTCGAGAACTTGCAACCGGCCATGAGCCGTGCGTATTTTCTCGCCCTGGAACAGCGCAAGGCCGAGATGAGCGAGTTCCTCGAACTGTTCGAACGCTTGCTCGCGGCCGTGCTGGCGCGTGATCTGCCAGAGATTCGCGTCGTGCTCTCGGCTTATGCCCGGCGCAGTTGCGATCTGGTGCTGTCTGCCTTGCCGGTTGCCTGAGCGTGCGGCTCAAGTGCATCAAACTGGCGGGGTTCAAATCCTTCGTCGACCCGACCACGGTGAACTTCCCCAGTAACATGGCGGCGGTGGTCGGGCCCAACGGTTGCGGCAAGTCGAACATCATCGACGCCGTACGCTGGGTGATGGGCGAGAGCTCGGCCAAGAACTTGCGCGGCGAGTCGATGACCGACGTCATCTTCAACGGCTCTACCAGTCGCAAACCGGTGAGCCAGGCAAGCATCGAACTGGTGTTCGACAACTCCGACGGCACGTTGATCGGTGAATACGCGGCTTACGCGGAGATTTCCATTCGTCGCAAAGTCACCCGCGACAGCCAGACCACGTATTACCTCAACGGCACCAAATGCCGTCGCCGCGATATCACCGACATTTTTCTCGGTACCGGCCTGGGCCCGCGCAGCTACTCGATCATCGAACAGGGGATGATCTCCAAGCTGATCGAGTCCAAGCCCGAAGACCTGCGCAACTTCATCGAAGAGGCGGCGGGGATCTCCAAGTACAAGGAGCGCCGGCGCGAGACCGAAAACCGCATCCGTCGCACCCACGAAAACCTCGCGCGCCTGACCGACCTGCGTGATGAGCTGGAACGTCAGCTCGAACGCTTGCATCGTCAGGCCCAGGCGGCCGAGAAGTATCAGGAATACAAAGCCGAAGAGCGTCAGCTCAAGGCACAACTGTCGGCGCTACGCTGGCAGGAATTGAACGAACAGGTTGGTCAGCGCGAAGCAATCATTGGCAACCAGGAAATCAGTTTCGAAGCCCTGGTCGCTGAACAGCGCAATGCCGATGCGAGCATCGAGCGGCTGCGCGACGGTCATCACGACCTGTCTGAGCGCTTCAATCTGGTGCAGGGACGTTTCTATTCGGTCGGCGGCGACATCGCCCGGGTCGAGCAAAGCATCCAGCACGGCCAGCAGCGTTTGCGTCAGTTGCAGGATGACCTCAAGGAAGCCGAGCGTTCGCGCCTGGAAACCGAGTCGCACCTGGGTCATGACCGCACCTTGTTGGCGACTCTCGGCGAAGAGCTGGATATGCTCACGCCTGAGCAGGAAGTCACCAGCGCCGCCGCTGAAGAGGCCGCCGCCGCGCTGGAAGAATCCGAAACCACCATGCACGGCTGGCAGGAGCAGTGGGACAGTTTCAACCTGCGCTCGGCCGAGCCACGGCGTCAGGCCGAAGTCCAGCAGTCGCGCATCCAGCAGCTGGAAACCAGCATGGAACGCCTGGCCGAGCGCCAACGTCGCTTGGCCGAAGAGCGCGACCTGTTGTCGGCAGCCCCGGAAGACGCGGCGATTCTCGATCTGAGTGAACAACTCGCCGCCAGTGAAGCGACCCTCGAAGATTTGCAAGCCAGTGAAGAGGCGCAGGTCGAGCGGCTTGAGCAGTTGCGTCAGGAACTGCAACTGGCCCTGCAAAATCAGCAGCAGGCGCAGGGCGACTTGCAACGGCTCAACGGGCGCCTGGCCTCGCTGGAGGCGTTGCAGCAAGCGGCGCTCGATCCGGGTACCGGCGCCGCCGAGTGGTTGCGTGAACAGCATCTGGCCGAACGTCCGCGTCTGGCTGAAGGCTTGAAGGTTGAAGCGGGTTGGGAGCTGGCGGTGGAAACCGTGCTCGGTGCCGACCTGCAAGCCGTGCTGGTCGATGACTTCGCGGGCTTCGATCTGTCCGGTTTTGCCCAGGGCGATCTGCGCTTGCTCAGCCCGGCCAGCGATGGAGTACGGATCCCCGGCAGCCTGCTCGACAAGGTTGAGGCGCAGATCGATCTGTCGCCGTGGCTGGGGCAGGTCAAACCGGTGGACAGTCTTGAACAGGCGCTGTCGCTGCGTGGTCAATTGTCGGTCGGCGAAAGCCTGATCAGCCGTGATGGCTACTGGGTTGGGCGGCACTTTTTGCGGGTGCGCCGCGCCAGTGAGGCCGAGAGCGGCATGTTGGCGCGCGGGCAGGAAATCCAGCGTCTGGGGCTTGAGCGCGAAGAACGTGAAGCCACCGTCGAGACGCTGGAAACCACTTTGCAAAACCTGCGCGCCCAGCAGCGTCAGCAAGAGAATGGCCGCGAACACCTGCGCCGTTTGCTGCAGGACGAAGCGCGCCAGCAAGGCGAATTGAAAGCTCAACTGTCGGCCGGTAAAGCCAAGGCCGAGCAGCTGACATTACGCCGTACGCGGCTCGACGAAGAGCTCGGTGAATTGGCGGAGCAGCGTGCGCTGGAGCATGAACAGATTGGCGAGTCGCGCCTGCAATTGCAGGAAGCCCTCGACAGCATGGCGATCGACACCGAACAGCGCGAATTGCTGCTGGCTCAGCGCGACAGCTTGCGCGAACGCCTGGATCGGGTGCGGCAGGAGGCCCGTCAGCATAAAGACCATGCGCACCAATTGGCGGTGCGTCTGGGCTCGCTCAAGGCGCAACACGATTCAACCCGTCAGGCGCTGGAACGGCTGGAATTGCAGTCCGAGCGCCTGACTGAAAAGCGCGAGCAGCTCAGCCTTAATCTGGAGGAGGGCGAAGCGCCGCTGGAAGAGTTGCGGCTCAAGCTTGAAGAGTTGCTCGACAAGCGCATGAGCGTCGACGAAGAACTCAGAACCGCACAGATCGCCCTGGAAGATGCCGACCGCGAATTGCGTGATGCCGAGAAACGCCGCAGCCAGGCCGAGCAGCAATCGCAGCTGATCCGTGGTCAACTTGAACAGCAGCGCATGGAATGGCAGGCCCTGACCGTGCGCCGCAAGACCTTGCAGGATCAATTGCTCGAAGACGGCTATGACCTGCAGGGGGTGCTCGCCACCCTGGTGGCTGAAGCGAACGAAAAAGACGCTGAAGAAGAGCTCGAGCGCATTGCTGCGCGAATTCAGCGACTGGGCGCGATCAACCTCGCGGCTATCGACGAGTACCAGCAGCAGTCCGAGCGCAAGCGTTATCTGGATGCTCAGGACGCTGACCTGGTGGAAGCGCTCGACACCCTGGAAAACGTCATTCGCAAGATCGACAAGGAAACCCGCAATCGCTTCAAAGATACCTTTGATCAGATTAACGGTGGATTGCAGGCTCTTTTTCCAAAAGTTTTCGGTGGAGGCAACGCTTATTTGGAACTGACGGGCGAAGATCTACTCGATACAGGGGTGACGATCATGGCGCGTCCGCCCGGGAAGAAGAACAGCACCATCCATTTACTGTCAGGCGGTGAAAAAGCCCTGACGGCATTGGCACTGGTTTTTGCGATCTTCAAGCTGAACCCGGCGCCGTTTTGCATGCTCGACGAAGTTGACGCACCGCTGGATGACGCTAACGTTGGACGCTATGCCCGATTGGTGAAAGAGATGTCACAAACGGTGCAGTTCATCTATATCACCCACAACAAGATCGCCATGGAAATGGCCGACCAATTGATGGGGGTCACGATGCACGAGCCTGGTTGTTCGCGTCTGGTAGCCGTGGATGTCGAGGAGGCGATGGCGATGGTGGACGCCTGAGTCATGGCGCGTAGGCCAGATATTTGCGGGAATCAGGGATTTTTACCCACAGAGAATGCTGGCTAATCGACATAATGGCTGAAGCCATTGTGACTGACGGTGTAAAGTTATCTTTGGTCGTGCTAGTTTAATGTCAATTTTTCGTATGCGTGGGCAAAACGCCATTCAGAACATAGAGTTGGCGCCACGTTTTAAAGCGGTTTACAGCTTGTAAACCCCTTATTTTTCAGCATTTTTTATAGAGGCACGGGATTACATGGAAATCGGTCTGCGCGAGTGGCTGATCGTCATCGGCATTATTGTCATTGCCGGTATTCTTTTTGATGGCTGGCGGCGCATGCGCGGCGGCAAGGGCAAGCTGAAGTTTCGCCTGGACCGAAGCCTGTCCAACCTGCCGGACGAGGACAGTGGTGCCGAACTGCTGGGCCCGCCACGCGTGCTGGATACCCATAAAGAACCGCAACTCGACGAGCATGACTTGCCGTCGGTGAGCATGCCTGCCCGTGAGCCGCGTGAATCGGGCTCCAAGCGCGGCAAGCGGGGTGGCGAGCCATCCCAGGGCGACCTGAATTTGAATCTGGACCTGGATGGCGGCCCGAGCTTCAGCAGCCGTGATGATTTCCCGGACGAAACCAAATCGTCGAGCGCAGCAGTCAATAAAGAACAGCCGCAGGCAGAAGAAGTCCTGGTCATCAGCGTGATCTGCCGTGACCCGGGCGGATTTAAAGGCCCGGCCCTGTTGCAGAACATCCTGGAAAGCGGTCTGCGCTTTGGCGAGATGGATATCTTCCATCGTCACGAAAGCATGGCCGGCAACGGCGAAGTGCTGTTCTCCATGGCCAACGCGGTCAAGCCTGGCGTGTTCGATCTGGACGATATCGATCTGTTCAGCACCCCGGCTGTCAGCTTCTTCCTCGGCTTGCCAGGCCCTCGCCACCCGAAACAGGCCTTCGACGTGATGGTCGCCGCTGCCCGCAAACTGTCTCAGGAGCTCAATGGCGAACTGAAGGACGATCAGCGCAGCGTACTGACCGCTCAGACCATCGAGCACTACCGTCAACGTATCGTCGAGTTCGAGCGTCGCGCCCTGACCCAGAAGCGCTGATATCGAATGGTCAAGCTCTCTATGACTAGAGAGCTTCTTGTGGCGAGGGAGCTTGCTCCCGCTGGGCTGCGAAGCGGCCCCATTCTGGTTTACGACGGCTTCGCCGCCGAGTGGGAGCAAGCTCCCTCGCCACAGAATCTGCGTCTTTACGCTATCGTATTTTGAAGATTGAGCAGCCTCGGCTGCTCTTTTGCTTTATGAGAGAGCACCCATGACCGCCGTTGAAAAACGCATTCAAGAGCTGCGCGCTGAGCTGGATCAGCACAATTACCGTTACTACGTTCTCGACGAGCCGAGCATTCCGGACGCCGAATACGATCGGCTGTTCCATGAACTCAAGGCGTTGGAAACGGCAAATCCCGAGCTGGTCACTGTCGACTCGCCGACCCAGCGGGTTGGCGGTGCGGCGCTTGCAGCATTCACTCAAGTGCGGCACGAAGTGCCGATGCTCAGCCTCGGTAACGCCTTCGAAGAAAACGACATGCGCGAGTTCGATCGCCGGGTCACCGAAGGTCTGGATTTGCCGGCCGGCGATTTGTTTGGCGCTGGCGCCGAGGTGGAGTACAGCTGCGAACCGAAGCTCGATGGCCTGGCAGTCAGCTTGCTGTATCAGGACGGCATGCTGGTGCGTGGTGCTACTCGCGGCGACGGCACCACCGGTGAAGACATCAGCGTCAACGTGCGCACGGTGCGCAACATTCCGCTCAAGCTGCAGGGCAGCGGCTGGCCGTCGACCCTGGAAGTGCGCGGCGAAGTGTATATGTCCAAGGCTGGTTTCGATCGCCTGAACGCCGCGCAACTGGAAGCCGGCGGCAAAACCTTCGCCAACCCGCGCAACGCCGCGGCAGGCAGCTTGCGTCAGCTGGATTCGAAGATTACCGCCAGTCGCCCACTGGAGTTTTGCTGCTACGGTCTCGGCCAGGTCTCGGCCGAGATTGCCGACACGCACATCGGCAATCTGCAACAACTCAAGCTATGGGGCTTGCCGGTCAGTCACGAGTTGAAACTGGCCAAGGGTATTGGTGAATGCCTGGATTACTACCGCGATATCGGCGAGCGCCGTAATGCGCTGCCTTATGAAATCGATGGCGTGGTGTTCAAGGTCAACAGCCTCGCCTCGCAGCGTGAGCTGGGCTTTCGTGCTCGCGAGCCGCGCTGGGCAATTGCCCACAAGTTTCCGGCGATGGAAGAGCTCACCGAGTTGCTCGACGTGGAGTTCCAGGTCGGCCGAACCGGTGCGGTCACTCCGGTTGCACGCTTGAAGCCAGTGAAAGTGGCGGGTGTGACCGTGTCCAACGCGACATTGCACAACATGGACGAAGTCGCGCGTCTGGGCTTGATGATCGGCGATACGGTGATCATTCGCCGCGCCGGTGACGTGATCCCGCAAGTGGTGCAAGTGGTTACCGAGCGTCGCCCGGAAAATGCCCGTCCCGTGCAGATTCCCAAGTGCTGCCCGGTCTGTGGTTCGCATGTCGAGCGCACGCAGTTGGTCAAGCGCAGCAAGGGTCGCGAAACGCTCAGCGAAGGGGCGGTATATCGTTGTGTCGGGCGTCTGGCCTGTGGGGCCCAGCTCAAACAGGCGATCATCCATTTCGTTTCGCGCCGGGCCATGGACATCGAGGGGCTGGGCGAGAAGAGCGTCGAGCAGTTGGTGGATGAAGGTCTGGTCAGTTCGCCGGCGGATTTGTACGCCTTGAGCTTCGAACAGATCGTCGACCTGGAAGGTTTCGCCGAGCTGTCGAGCAAGAACTTGCTCAGCGCGATTGCCGACAGTAAGAAACCGGGGTTGGCGCGCTTCATCTACGCCCTCGGAATTCCGGATGTCGGCGAAGAGACGGCCAAGGTCCTGGCGCGCTCGCTGGCATCGCTTGCGCGGATTCAGCAGGCATTGCCACAAGTGCTGACGTACTTGCCGGATGTCGGGCTGGAAGTCGCCTACGAGATTCACAGCTTCTTCGAAGACGCGCACAACCGGAAGGTGATCGAAGAACTGCTCAAGCATGGCCTGGAGATTCAGGATCAGGGCGAATTGGGCGCCGAGTTTGCCGCCAGTACCACGCTGGGCGGGATGATCGACAAGCTGAACATTCCCTCGGTCGGACCGGGCGGGGCGCAGAAGTTGGCTGACAAGTTCGGTTCGCTGGAAGCGATCATCAGCGCCGACTGGCTGGACATGCGCCAGGCGCTGCCGGAGAAGCAGGCCAACGCCGTTCGGGAATTCTTCGCCATCGAGCAGAACCGTCGGTTGGCGCTGGATGCCGAACAGCAGTTGCGCGACTTTGGCATGCACTGGCAAAGCGAGAAAAAAGTCGTCGAAGGCTTGCCGCTGGCAGGCCAGACCTGGGTGCTCACCGGCTCTCTGGAGCTGATGAGCCGTGACGTCGCCAAGGACAAGCTCGAAAGCCTCGGCGCCAAGGTGGCGGGCTCGGTGTCGGCCAAGACTTACTGTGTAGTGGCGGGGCCTGGCGCCGGCTCCAAATTGGTCAAGGCCAATGAGCTGGGGTTGAAGGTGCTGGACGAAGAAGCGTTCGTGGCGTTTTTGGCCGGGCACGGCATTACTGCCTGAAGTCGGCAAGGTCGCAGCCTTCGGCAGTTCCTGCGGGGCGATGTATGCATGTAGGAGCTGCCGTAGGCCGCGACCTTTTCAAGACCAACGCATGTCCTTGAACCGGTTCATATTTTTTAATCTGCGCGAACGGTTGTAACTTCGTCTCAGATAGGTACAATGGCGCGGCTCGCCGTCAGGTGAGCGTCGTTATGGTGACCCCATCGGTCCCCCCGCAACGATTACCCGTGAACCTGGTCAGATCCGGAAGGAAGCAGCCACAGCGGGAACATTGTGTGCCGGGGTGTGGCTGGTGGGGTCGCCACCTTAACGCCAAGCCTTCATTCGCAAGGTTTGTGATCCTCAAAAAATCCAGAATTTTTATCTCATTGATCTTTCCTGATCGATGTCTCGTTTCGTCTGAAGCAACCTCGCCGTCATTCCGAAAGCGCAAACACCCGCAGCCGATGCCCGTCTGGATCGAGCGCCACGAAGGTGTAGCCGAAATCCAGTTCAATCGGCTCTTGGGCGATGCGCAGCCCTTGTGCGGTCCATGCGGTGTACAGCGTGTCGACCGTCTCTTTGTCGGCCACCGAGAATCCCAGTTCGCCGCCACCACCCGCCGCTTCGGCTGCAGGTTCCACGGTGTGCCTGGACCACAGCCCAAGTTTTACACCCGAATCGAGAATGAACAGTGCAAAGGTCGGTTGTAGTTCAATCGGTGGTTTGTCGAGCAGGCGGCTATAGAAGTTGGCGCTGGTGGCGGGGCTGTCGACGTACAGCAGCAGGTAATGTTGGGCGTTCATGGCGACTCCGATGTCGTTGGCGTTGATGGCTCAAGCCTAAACGGTCGGTCTGTCAGTTTCTGTCAGTAGTCGATAGCAAAAGAGCAGGCAGGTGTATCAATCCAATACACGTGCCTGCTCTTTTTTGTTTCTGGCTCTAAGGCTTGGACAAGGCCTGGTCTACCGCCGCGATCAGCTTTCCCAGATCCTTCGGGGTGGCTTTGTGTATGACACCGAACAAATACGCTCGCTGTTCGTCTTCGTCGCCAAGATCGGCAAAAAACGCTTTGAGCTTCACTCCCAGCACATCGGCAAGCATGAACAGGGCTTCCACGCTGGGGGTATAGGTGCCGGTTTCGAAGCGGCTGATGGTTTTGGGGTCAAAACCGGTTTTTTCACCGAGTTCAGCCTGAGTAAGCCCCGCCACCTTGCGATAGCGCCTTATGGCTGGACCCAAACTTGAAATTTGCATCGCTCAATTCCCATTTAGAATCAAGAACTTAATGATAGATTTTTGCATTAGACAACTGCATGATCCATCACCTTGCTTTGCAAAATGTGATGTATTTCGTAGAATCCCCGTTTCGTACAGGCATTTGGTGACCTGGCTTCATAAGTCCAGGCAATGTGAGACGGCCAGCATTGCGTTACCTCGCAGGGTGTGCAGAGACGCCGCCGACGACGCGAAATGCCGTTTCAATATTACCAGAGTCGGTGTTTTTCGCGTGCCTGTACGAGGCCTCTGAGCCTAGTTGATCTTCGTTTGTTCGGGGGCCATCAAATGCTGTTCATGGAGTTTTAACGTGCATCTGAATTTGCCGGCCCGCTCTTTTACAAGGATGTTGCCCTGGCAGCATCACGCGCTGCGACCCTCTGCGCAGTGCCGCATCCTTCAAAACATCTCTTCCGGGCGTTGTGCGCTGGTCGAGCGGTACAACCGCTAGCCACAGTGAGCCGGACTCATGGATGAGAAGTACCGCAGGGCCGTAGATGCAGCCGCCATTTTTTCCGAGACAGACCTGGCGGGGCGCATTACTTACGTCAACGATTTGTTTTGCGCAGTGTCTGGCTACAGTCGCGAGGAGTTGTTGGGGGCCAATCACCGCATCCTCAATTCAGGTCTGCATCCTGACGATTTCTTCACAACGATGTGGCGCACGGTTGCCCTGGGCAAAGTCTGGAAGGGCGAAATCTGCAATCGGTCCAAAGACGGTAGCCTGAATTGGGTCGACAGCACCATGGTGCCGGTGCTGGATGAGTCGACCGGACGGGTTCATCGGTATCTGTCGATTTGCTTCGATATCAGTGAAAAGCGGCAGTTGCTGCACTCACTGCAATGGCGGGTCGGCCATGATGTCCTGACCGGCCTGCCCAATCGGGCGTATCTCTCCGACTTGCTCGAGCAGGCCCTGGATTATTCCCGCATCGAGAAGGTGCCGTTGGCGGTGTGCATGCTCGACCTCGACGGCTTCAAGGCGGTCAATGACGGCTATGGTCACGCCAGCGGCGACTTGTTGCTGGTCGAGGTGGCCAAGCGTCTGCGCACCATCGTTCGCGGCGAGGATGTGGTGGCGCGGCTGGCCGGGGACGAGTTCGTGCTGATCTTGCGGTTTGTACGCGATATGCCGGAATTGCGCGCGGCGCTGCATCGCGTGCTCGAGGCGATCTCTGCGCCGTACTCGATTCTGGGCAAGGACATCAATGTGTTTGCCAGCATCGGTGTCACGTTGTTCCCGGTCGATAGCGAAGATGCGGAAACCCTGCTGCGCCATGCCGATCAGGCAATGTACGTGGCCAAGCAGAGCGGGCGTAACCGTTTCCACCTGTTTGATGTGGTGCGTGACCAAGAGGTCAAGGCCACTCACCAGACGGTTGCGCGGGTGCGTCAGGCTTTGCTCAACGATGAGCTGCGCCTGCATTTTCAGCCCAAGGTCAATATGCGCTGCGGTGCGGTGGTTGGTTTCGAAGCGTTGCTGCGCTGGGAGCACCCGCAGGATGGCCTGGTGCCGCCCAGGGAGTTTCTGCCGTTTGTCGAGGAGACGGACCTGATCGTCGATATTGGCGAGTGGGTGATGGAGCAGGTTCTGGCGCAGTTGTCGCGATGGCAAAAGAACGGTCAACGCTGGCCGGTCAGCGTCAACATCGCTGCCCGGCATTTTCAGCGGGCGGACTTTTTTGATCGGCTCAAGACCGTGCTTGCACGGCACGCCTGGGTCGCGCCCCAGTTGCTTGACCTGGAGATTGTCGAGTCGGTGGCGATCGAGAATATTCAGCACGTCAGCACCTGTCTGCAGGCCTGTCAGGCGTTGGGCGTGAGGTTTTCACTGGGGGATTTTGGCACGGGTTATTCGTCGCTGAGTTACCTCAAGCGCCTGCACACGCAAACCATCAAGATCGATAAGTCATTTGTGCGCGACATACTGCATGATCGCGATGATCTGGCGTTGACCACCGCAGTCATTGGTCTTGCCCGGGCGTTTGGGCGAGAGGTGATCGCCGAGGGCCTGGAAAGCATCGAGCATGGCGAGTTGCTGTTGCGCCTGGGCTGTGAGGTAGCGCAGGGCTATTTCATTGCGCGGCCGATGCCGGCCAGCGAGGTGCCGGGCTGGGTCGAGGCCTTCGTCGCACCAACCCGGTGGCAGACACTGGACCAGGCGGTCTGAGGCTTACTGGTCGGCCAGGGTCGGTTCGTTGGTTCCGGTGTAGAGCCTGATGATGTCGTCGACTTCCCCAGACATTTTCATCTTGAGCAGCGTTTGCAGAATCAACTGGACCGGCAGTCTTGGGTCGTTACGCACGTAGCAGCCGACGTTTTGCTCCTGCAACACCGCGACTGCCCGCAATGGCCGGTCGGGCAACAGTTGCAGGTTGACCCAGTCCAGGGCCCATTGATTGCTGACGGCGTAGTGATTACGGCCGGCCGCCAGTTTTTTCAGCACGAGTTCCTGGTTGCGTGCGTCGTCGCGCTTGAGTTGGCCGTTATCGAAGAGTGGTTGCAGGGTCGGGTAGCTGTAACCGAGTACGGTGCCGATCGGCTGCACAGGAAGGCTGGCAGGGATGACCGAGGCAGGAGAGCCTTGCGTGCTGACCAGCACGTCGCGTTGAAACCACAACGGAACGCTCCAGAGATAGTCTGCGGACTGATTTGGTAGCCAGGACTGCGCCGCGTAGCAGCGGATGTCGATTTCCCCATGCTCCATGGCGCTCTGCACACGTGCGCGGGCCAGCACGTGAAACTCGGCCGGCAGTCCCAGTTGTGTGGCCAGGCTGAGCATCACGTCGTACAGAATGCCCTGGGTCGGTCGGCCATGATCGATTTGCACCATGGGCATTGCCCAGCTGTCGGTGATCGCAAAGCGCAAGGGGGCAGGCGCACCAGTAGCGCTAACGCTGATCAACAGCAAAGCCCCCAAGGCTGAACGCATAAATTCTCCAGCAAAAAGACCGGCAGGAGCCGATTAAAACGGATCCAAATACCAGCTTAGCCAGATTAGCCGAGCACACCGGATGCAATTTTGGCCTTGCTCCGCTAGCATTACCCGCTTCCGCTTCCCAGATGCGACGGTTTTCGATGAGTTATCAGGTTCTTGCACGTAAATGGCGTCCGCGCTCGTTCCGCGAAATGGTCGGCCAGACCCATGTGCTCAAGGCTCTGATCAATGCCTTGGACAGCCAGCGGCTGCACCACGCCTATCTTTTTACCGGCACCCGCGGTGTGGGCAAGACCACCATCGCGCGGATCATTGCCAAATGTCTGAACTGTGAGACAGGTATCACTTCGACGCCGTGTGGCGAGTGCTCGGTGTGCCGCGAAATCGATGAAGGGCGCTTTGTCGACCTGATCGAGATCGACGCCGCGAGCCGGACCAAGGTCGAGGACACCCGTGAGCTACTCGATAACGTGCAGTACGCGCCGAGCCGTGGGCGCTTCAAGGTCTACCTGATCGACGAAGTGCACATGCTCTCCAGCCATTCCTTCAATGCGCTGTTGAAAACCCTCGAAGAGCCGCCGCCCTACGTCAAGTTCATCCTGGCGACCACCGACCCGCAGAAACTTCCCGCAACGATTCTGTCGCGGTGCCTGCAATTCTCGCTGAAAAACATGACGCCGGAGCGCGTGGTCGAGCATTTGACCCATGTGCTGAGCGTCGAGAATGTGCCGTTCGAAGACGATGCGCTGTGGCTGTTGGGCCGCGCTGCCGACGGTTCGATGCGCGATGCGATGAGCCTCACCGACCAGGCCATCGCCTTCGGTGAAGGCAAGGTCATGGCGGCCGACGTGCGGGCGATGCTCGGTACGCTTGATCATGGTCAGGTCTACGATGTCCTGCACGCGCTGCTCGATGGCGACGCCAAGGCGTTGCTCGAAGCGGTGCGGCATCTGGCAGAGCAGGGCCCGGACTGGAATGGCGTGCTGTCGGAAATTCTTAACGTGCTGCACCGCGTCGCGATTGCCCAGGCCTTGCCTGAAGGCGTCGATAACGGTCATGGCGACCGCGACCGGGTGTTGGCGCTGGCTCAGGCCTTGCCAGCCGAAGACGTGCAGTTCTATTACCAGATGGGCTTGATTGGTCGCCGCGATTTGCCGCTGGCGCCGGACCCGCGCGGCGGATTCGAAATGGTCTTGCTGCGAATGCTCGCGTTCCGCCCGGCAGACACTGCAGACGCGCCGAGGCAGCCGCTAAAGCCAGTGGGGATCAGCCAGGCCACAGTTGATTCCGCAAACTCAGTGGCTGGCGCACCGCGTGTTGCGCCGGTAATCGCGCCCGCACCCGTTACCGCTGCGCCTGCCGCGGCGCCGCTTCAACCGGTTGCCGAGGTGGTTGCACCAGCGCCGGCACCTGAGCCTGTTGCTCCGGTGGTCGTGCCTGCGCCGATGGTCGAAGCGGTGGCTGAACCCGTGGCCATTGTCGAAGAAGTCGTCGACTTGCCCTGGAACGATCCGGTAGAGCCTGAGATCGTCCAGCAACCGGCTGTCGAGCCGGTGCTGGAGACGACTGCCGAGCAGCCTGACCTGACGCCAATGCCGACGCCGACTCCGGACAGCGTTGTACCCGATGCGCCGGAATGGGCCGCCGCGCCGATTCCCGAGCCGTCGGTGGCTGATATCGACGCCGCCACGCCGGGAATGGACCTGGATGACGAGCCGCCGCTGGACGAGGACTACATCGAGCCGGACATGGATTCGGCCTATAGTTACCTCGATGAGCTGGCCAGTGAGCACGCCGCAGAACCCGCGCCGGCCCCCGAACCTGAACCGGCTGCGATGCCGGCCACAGGGTTGGCATTGCAATGGCTGGAGCTGTTCCCGAAATTACCGATTTCCGGCATGACCGGCAGCATCGCCGCCAACTGCACACTGATCGCCGTCGATGGCGACCACTGGTTGCTGCACCTGGACCCGGCCCACAGCGCGCTGTTCAACGCAACACAACAACGCCGGCTGAACGATGCGCTGAACCAATATCACCAGCGCACCCTGACGGTGAGCATCGAGCTGATCAAGCCTGAGCAGGAAACCCCGGCCCAGGCGGCTTCGCGTCGACGTGCCGACCGCCAGCGCGAGGCTGAGGACTCGATCCACGGCGATCCGTTCATCCAGCAAATGATGCAACAGTTCGGCGCGGTGATCCGTAACGATACTATTGAACCTGTCGAGGCTCTGGTCAGCCAGGGCTAATAACTGAAGGTGTTCGGCCCACTGGGCCGGGCGCTGTTTTGATCCAAGTACTTTTGAGGTGATTCCCATGATGAAAGGTGGCATGGCCGGCCTGATGAAGCAGGCGCAGCAGATGCAGGAAAAAATGGCCAAGATGCAGGAAGAGCTGGCCAACGCCGAAGTCACCGGTAAAGCCGGTGGCGATATGGTCACCGTGGTGATGACCGGTCGTCACGACGTCAAGCGCGTGACCATCGATCCAAGCCTGGTCGAAGGTCTGAGCGAGGACGACAAGGAGATGCTGGAGGCCGTGTTCGCCGCCGCCGTCAACGACGCCGTCCGCAAGATCGAAGCCAACAGCCAGGACAAAATGTCCGGCATGACCGCAGGCATGCAACTGCCGCCGGGCATGAAACTGCCATTCTGATTCGCTGACGCGTCGGATGGTCTACAAAAATGCCAGGCATCGCGCCTGGCATTTTTGTTTCTGTGACACAAAGTTCGTTTTTGTGGCGAGGGGGCTTGTCGGAACGCTGCACCGCCCCGTTCGGCTGCGAAGCAGCCGTAATTCAGGCAATCGTGTTCTTTCAGGAGCGTAGCATTGTCTGGATTGCGACCGCTTCGCGCTCGAACGGGGGCAAGCCACCTCGCCACAGTGAAAGCAAAATCATTGCTGCAGATGAGCATTTGACGCTGGCCAGAGGCGCGGGTATAAACCGCGTCTTGTTGATATGTCGGACGTTTCCCCCATGAGCTTCAGCCCTTTGATTCGCCAACTGATCGACGCCTTGCGCACCTTGCCCGGTGTCGGTCAGAAAACCGCCCAGCGTATGGCGTTGCAACTGCTCGAGCGTGATCGCAGCGGCGGCTCGCGGCTGGCGCTGGCCCTGAGCCAGGCCATGGAAGGGGTCGGCCATTGCCGGCTGTGCCGCACACTGACCGAAGACGATCTGTGCCCGCAATGCGCGGACCCTCGCCGCGACGACACCTTACTGTGCGTGGTCGAAGGGCCGATGGATGTTTACGCCGTGGAGCAGACCGGGTTTCGCGGTCGCTACTTCGTGCTCAAGGGGCATTTGTCGCCACTCGACGGCCTGGGGCCGGAAGCCATCGGCATTCCGCAATTGCTGGCGCGGATCGAAGAGGCGGGTACGTTCACTGAAGTCATCCTGGCCACCAACCCGACGGTTGAAGGTGAAGCGACAGCGCACTACATCGCCCAGTTGCTCAGCAATAAAGGCCTGATTGCTTCACGCATCGCCCATGGTGTGCCGTTGGGTGGCGAGCTTGAACTGGTGGATGGCGGGACATTGGCCCACTCCTTCGCGGGGCGTAAGCCAATCGTGTTGTAACTGTGGCGAGGGAGCTTGCTCCCGTTCGGCCGCGAAGCGGTCGTAATCCGGCAATCGCGTTACATCCGAATACTTGCGGTGGCTGAATTTAGGGTCGCTTCGCAACCCAGCGGGAGCAAGCTCCCTCGCCACATGAAAGTTTCGGACATCTTGAAAACCAAGCAAGCGCTTGGTAAGTTCGCTGAACCTTCAGTGGAGCTCGCCGATGCCTGCCTTTCAGGAATACTTCGACCCTGGCCATCAGTTGGTCCGTGACAGCGTACGACGTTTCGTCGAGCGCGAGATTCTTCCGGACATCGATCAGTGGGAGGAGGCCGAGGGCTTTCCTCGTGAGCTTTACCTCAAGGCCGGTGCAGCGGGCATTCTCGGGATTGGCTATCCCGAAGCGCTGGGTGGCAGCCACGAAGGTGATCTGTTCGCCAAGATCGCCGCCACTGAAGAACTGATGCGCTGTGGTTCTGGCGGGCTGGTGGCGGGGCTGGGCTCGCTGGACATCGGCCTGCCACCGATCCTCAAATGGGCCAGGTCCGAGGTGCGCGAGCGAGTGGTGCCGCAAGTCCTTTGCGGTAAAAAAATCAGCGCGCTGGCAGTTACCGAGCCCAGCGGCGGCTCCGATGTGGCCAACCTGCAAACCCGCGCCGTGCGTGACGGGGATTATTACCGGGTCAGTGGCAGCAAAACCTTTATCACCAGCGGTGTTCGCGCGGATTTTTATACCGTCGCGGTGCGCACCGGTGAGCCGGGATTTGGCGGCATCAGCCTGCTGCTGATCGAGAAGGGCATGCCAGGATTCACTGTCGGTCGTCAGCTGAAAAAAATGGGCTGGTGGGCGTCGGATACCGCCGAGCTGTTTTTCGATGATTGCCGTGTGCCGGTGGGCAACCTGATCGGCGTCGAGAACATGGGCTTTGCCTGCATCATGGGTAACTTTCAAAACGAGCGCCTGGCGTTGGCATTGATGGCCAACATGACTGCGCAACTGGCGCTGGAAGAAAGCCTGAAATGGGCCCGGCAGCGCGAAGCGTTCGGCAAGCCGATTGGCAAGTTTCAGGTGCTCAAGCATCGCTTGGCGGAGATGGCCACGGCGCTGGAAGTCTCCCGGGAGTTCACCTATCGCCAGGCAGCGAAAATGGCGGCGGGGCAGAGTGTGATCAAGGAGATTTCCATGGCCAAGAATGTTGCCACCGACACGGCCGATCGCATCACCAGCGACGCGGTGCAGATTCTCGGTGGGTTGGGCTACATGCGTGAAAGCCTGGTGGAGCGGCTGTACCGCGACAGCCGGATCCTGTCCATTGGCGGCGGTACGCGGGAAGTGATGAACGAGATCATCAGCAAGCAGATGGGGCTTTGATCTGGTCTGAGCGGCTCGGTGTGGCGGCGACCCCATCACGGGCAAGCCTTGCCCCTACAGGAGACGGTGCTTTTCGTAGGAGCAAGGCTTGCCCGCGAGGGCGTCGGTGACGACGCCGACTTATCTTTCGTTCAGCGAAAACTGTGTCAGGCAGAACGTCGGGATGCCCATGTCTTCCAGGCGCTGGGAGCCGCCCAGTTCCGGCAGGTCGATAATTGCCGCGGCTTCGAAAACCCGCGCGCCCATGCGCCGAATCAGGTTGGCCGCAGCGATCAGCGTACCGCCAGTGGCGATCAGGTCATCGAAGATCAGCACCGAGTCGCCTTCGCAGAGGCTGTCGGCGTGAACTTCAAGAAAAGCTTCGCCGTACTCGGTCTGATACCCCTCGGACAGTACGTCAGCCGGCAGTTTGCCTTGCTTGCGAAACAGCACCAGTGGCTTGTTCAACTGATAGGCGAGGATCGAGCCGATCAGGAAGCCGCGCGCATCCATGGCGCCGATGTGCGTGAAGTCAGCCTCGACATAGCGGTGCGCAAAGCTGTCCATCACCAGGCGCAGGGCCTTCGGGGACTGGAACAGCGGGGTGATGTCGCGAAAGATCACGCCCGGCTTTGGAAAATCGATCACGGGGCGGATCAGGGATTTGATGTCGAAGGAGTCGATGACCATCGTCGAGGTGTCCTGGCAGGCTACAAACGGCGAAGTATAACTGCGGCCGGGCGGGTTCGCTCAGCCGCAATCGCAACGTCAGCCTTCGACCGAGCCACCGGCCAGTGCACACAGCTGGATCGGGTCGAGGATGTGCACTTCCTTGCCTTCGGCGGCAATCAGCTCGTTCTGCTGGAAGCGCGTGAACACCCGGGACACTGTTTCCACGGCGAGGCCCAGGTAGTTACCGATTTCGTTGCGCGACATGCTCAGGCGGAACTGGTTGGCAGAGAATCCGCGTGCGCGGAAGCGCGCCGACAGGTTGACCAGGAACGTGGCAATGCGCTCGTCAGCGGTTTTCTTCGAGAGCAGCAGCATCATCTGCTGATCGTCACGAATCTCGCGGCTCATCACGCGCATCAATTGGCGGCGCAACTGTGGCAGTTGCAGGGCCAGTTCATCGAGACGTTCGAAAGGAATTTCGCACACCGAGGTGGTTTCCAGTGCCTGGGCTGAAACCGGGTGACTCTCGGTGTCCATGCCCGACAAGCCCACCAGTTCACTCGGCAGGTGGAAGCCGGTGATCTGTTCTTCGCCGCCATCGCTCAGGCTGAAGGTTTTCAACGCGCCGGAGCGTACTGCAAAAACGGAATCGAACTGATCGCTCTGACGGAACAGAAACTCGCCTTTTTTCAGCGGGCGACCACGTTTGACGATATCGTCCAGCGCATCCATGTCTTCCAGATTCAGAGAAAGTGGCAGGCAGAGGGGTGCCAGGCTGCAATCCTTGCAATGTGCCTGGCTGTGAGCGCGCAGTTTAACTGGCTCGGACATTTCTTAGATCCTTGTGGGGAAACACACATAAGACGTAAGGGTAACCCACGCAATGACGTCGAAGCCAGCCTGTGGTGTCTTAAATTACCCGAGAGAAACGTTGGCGATTCTGTTGTTCCAGGTAGGCATCGAAGACCATGCACACCGAACGGACCAGTAACCTTCCGGCCGGCAGGACCACGATTTTTTCGCTGTCGAGTTCGATCAGGCCATCCTCGGCCATGGCCTGCAACTGCGGCCAGAGATCGCTGAAGTAGCCGCGAAAATCAATGTTGAAAGCCTGCTCGATCTGGGCGAATGCCAGACTGAATGTGCAGATCAATTGCTGAATCACTGCCCGCCGCAGACGGTCGTCCTGGTTGCACAGCAAACCACGGCTGGTGCCCGGTTGCGCGCTGGCCAGAGTGTTTTGGTACTGATTCAGGTCGCTGCTGTTCTGGCAGTACAAATCGCCGATCTGGCTGATGGCCGACACGCCAAGACCGATCAGGTCGCAATGACCGTGCGTGGTGTAACCCTGGAAGTTGCGTTGTAGCGTCGACTCTTCCTGAGCGATGGCCAGTTCATCATCCGGCAGGGCGAAATGGTCCATGCCGATGTAGCGATAACCGGCGGCGGTCAGTTGCTCAATGGTGCGCTGAAGCATGTTCAGCTTTTCGGCGGGGGCCGGCAGGTCGCTGCTGTTGATTCGCCGCTGTGGCATGAAACGTTCGGGCAGGTGTGCATAGTTGAATACCGAGAGCCGATCCGGTTGCAGGTTGATGACTTCGTCCACGGTGCGGGCGAAGCTCTCGGCGGTTTGCTTGGGCAGGCCGTAGATCAGGTCGATGTTGATCGAGCGAAACTGCAGGGTCCGCGCCGCCTCGATCACTGCGCGGGTTTCTTCCAGGCTCTGCAGGCGGTTGACCGCACGCTGTACGGCCGGGTCAAGGTCTTGCAGGCCGATGCTGACCCGGTTGAAACCCAACTCGCGCAGCAGGCCCATGGTTGACCAGTCGGCTTCGCGTGGGTCGATCTCGATGCCGTAATCGCCAGAGTCATCGTCCAGCAGGTTGAAGTGCTTGCGCAGTTGCGCCATCAACTGGCGCAGTTCGTCGTGGCTGAGAAAGGTCGGAGTGCCGCCACCGAAATGCAGTTGCTCGACTTTCTGGTTAGGGTCCAGGTGGCAGGCGATCAGCTGGATTTCCTGTTCCAGGCGCTGCAGGTAGGGCAGGGCGCGGCCACGGTCCTTGGTGATGACTTTGTTGCAGGCGCAGTAGTAGCAGATGTTTGCGCAGAACGGCACGTGCACATACAGCGACAGTGGGCGCAGGGCCTTGCGGCTTTCGCGCAGGGCATGGAACAGATCGAAAGTACCGACCTGGCTGTTGAATTGCACCGCGGTCGGATACGAGGTGTAGCGTGGTCCCGCCAGGTCGTAACGGCGGATCAGATCTGTGTCCCAACGAATGGCGTCGAGCATGCGGGCATTCCCCCGGATAGGCTGGCAGTGGTGGCGAGTCTAGGGGGTGCGACGTTGGGGCATCTTGATTTGCATCAAGGGTAACCGGAAGTGGTGCGGCCCTTTGTAGCAGCTGCCGCAGGCGGCGTTCGAGGACGTAGTCCTCGCAAATACGATGCATGCGGTTTCACTGAGACAGCGAGGTGGAGGTTTTACGACGGCTTCGCCGCCGAACGCCGCCTGCGGCAGCTGCTACAGGTATGCGGCGTGCCGCCGATCTAATGCCCCATCAACCAATGCTGATGCGGTCCCGGCAGGGTCCAGATGCCAAACAGGATCACCAACAAACCACCGGTCATGCGCACGCTACGTTTGCGCAGTAACGCCGTGACCCGTTCGGCCGCAAGGCCAGTGGCCAACAAAACCGGCCAGGTGCCAAGGCCAAACGCGAGCATCAACAACGCGCTGTCGATGGCATTGCCCTGGCTGGCAGACCACAACAGCGTGCTGTAGACCAAACCGCACGGCAGCCAGCCCCAGAGTGCGCCGAGCAGCAACGCACGCGGCAGGCTCGACACCGGCAACAAACGGTTGGCAACGGGTTGTATGTAGCGCCACAGGCCACGTCCCAGGCTTTCGATGCGGGTCAGGCCGCTCCACCAGCCGGCCAGGTACAGGCCCATGGCGATCAGCAGCAAGCCGGCGAGGATGCGCATGAACATCGCCGCCGGGCTGTTGGCCACCGCCCATCCCGCCAGGCCGATCAGCAGGCCGGCAGTGGCGTAACTGAGAATCCGCCCGAGGTTGTACGCCAGCAACAGGCGAAAGCGCCGGCTGCGCTGTTCCTTGGGAATCGCCAGGGTCAGCGCGCCCATCAACCCGCCACACATGCCCAGGCAATGCCCGCCGCCGAGCAGGCCAAGGATCACCGCAGAAACCAGCAGTGGCGCCAACTCAATCATGAGGCGGGGCCTTGTCGTTCGGCTTGGCCGGATCGGTCGGCGAGTGACCGCTGGCTTCGTCGACTGCCGCCTGATGGCTCGGGTCCTGGTCGTCGAACAGGATGCTGTGGGCCGGACCGTCGAGGTCGTCGTACTGACCGCTGTCGACCGCCCAGAAGAAAATGTAAATGGCGATGGCGACGATCAGCAGCGCTGCCGGGATCATCACATAAAGAGCTGGCATCTGGACTCCATGCCTGACCGGATCAAACCGGTAGCGGGCGGGTGACTGGCGTGGCGCTGGCGCTTGGCTGGCTCGGCATGCGAGTCAGGCGAAGTGCATTGAGTACCACGGTCAGCGAACTGATCGACATGCCGACTGCGGCCCATACCGGAGTGATCCAGCCGAGGGCGGCGAACGGCAACATGAAGCCATTGTACAGCCCGGCCCACAGCAGGTTCTCGATGATTACCCGACGTGTACGCCCGGCCAGGCTGAAGGCTTGCACCAAGGCGTCGAGACGATTGGACAGGAGCACCGCATCGGCGCTGGTTTTCGCCAGGTCGGTGGCCGAGCCCATGGCCACGCTGATGTCGGCGGCGGCCAGCACCGGCACGTCGTTGACCCCGTCGCCGAGCATCAACACCTTGCGGCCCTGCTGGTGCAACTGCTTGAGCACCTGCAGCTTGTCATCCGGGCGCAAGCCGCCGCGGAACTCGTCGATACCCAACTCGGCGGCGACACTGGCAACCATCGGCGAGCTGTCGCCGGACAGCAGCAACGTGCGCCAGCCGCGTGCTTTACATGCTGCGAGCAGCGCCGGTGCGTCGTTGCGCAGGCGGTCGTCGAGCACGAACCAGGCCAGCGCACCATGGCTGTCGCCAAGCAACAGCCATTGACCGGCTTCATCCGGGATTGCCGGCACAGCGCAGCCGCTGAGTTCGCAGACAAACGCCGGCTGACCGATGCGCAGGCGTTGTTCGCCAACCAGGCCCTCCAGGCCCAATCCCGGGGTGCTGAGGACTTCTTCGGCGGCCAGCGGCGCTCGGCCAAAGGCGCGGGCGATCGGGTGTTCAGAGCGGTTTTCGAGGGCGGCGGCGAGGCCCAGGCACTGATCGCTGTCAAGCGCGCCCAGTGCTCGAATGGAACGCAAGGCCAGGCGACCTTCGGTGAGCGTGCCGGTTTTGTCGAAAATCACCGTATCGATTTGATTCAGGCCTTCCAGCACGTGGCCGCGGGTCAGCAGCAGGCCGAGTTTGTGCAAGGTGCCGGTGGCGGCGGTGAGTGCGGTCGGCGTGGCCAGTGACAAGGCGCAGGGGCAGGTCGCGACCAGCATCGCCAGCACGATCCAGAAGGCACGGGATGCATCCAGCTCCCACCAGAGCAAACCGATGGCAGCAGCGGCAATCAGCGACAACAGCAAGAACCACTGCGCAGCGCGGTCGGCAATTTCTGCCAGTCGCGGCTTCTCGGCCTGGGCGCGATCGAGCAGGCGGACAATGGCCGAGAGGCGAGTGTCCTGGCCCAGCGCGAGCACTTCGACGGTCAGTGCGCCCTCGACATTCAGGGTGCCGGCCGTCACCGCATCGCCGAGCGTCCGGGGTTGCGGCAGGTACTCACCGGTCAGCAGCGACTCATCGATGCTCGACTGGCCATCGAGGATTTTTCCGTCGGCCGGGAGGATGGCGCCGGGGTGCACCAAAACATGGTCACCGAGACGCAACTCGCTGAGCAGGATGCGCTCGCTCTGGCCGTCCGCACTCAGGCGCAGGCACGATGCGGGCAGCAGGTTCACCAATTGCGCGGTGGCGGCGGCGGTGCGTTCACGGGCGCGGCGCTCCAGATAGCGGCCCGCCAATAGAAACAGCGCAAACATCCCGACCGCGTCGAAATACAGCTCGCCGACGCCAGTGATTGAGGTCCAGATCCCGGCGAGGTAGGCGCCGCCGATGGCCAGCGACACGGAAACGTCCATGGTCAGGTGGCGGGTGCGCAGGTCGCGCATCGCACCTTTGAAAAACGGCGCGCAGCTGTAGAACACAATCGGCGTGGTCAGGAACAGAGCGACCCAGCGCAGGATGGTGTGCAGCTCGGGGCTGAGGTCGATATTGAATTCCGGCCAGGTGGCCATGGTCGCCATCATTGCCTGGAACCACAGCAAGCCGGCGACGCCCAGTTGGCGCAGGGCCAGGCGGTTTTCGCTGGCCAGTTGTTCGCTGGCGCGGTCGGCCTGGTAGGGGTGGGCGGCATAACCGATGTGACGCAGTTCGCTAAGCAGCTGGCTTAACGGCAACTGGCTGTCGGCCCAGCGCACGTGCAGGCGATGGTTGGACAGGTTCAGGCGCGCCTCGGCCACGGCCGGCAGGCTGCGCAGATGTTTCTCGATCAGCCAGCCGCAGGCCGCGCAGCTGATGCCTTCCATCAGCAAGGTGGTTTCAGCGAGCTCGCCGTCGTGGCGAACAAACGGTTGTTGCACGTCGGCGCGGTCATACAGCGCCAGTTCGTCCACCAGTTGCACCGGCAAGGCTTCAGGGTTGGCCGAAGCCTCGCTGCGATGGCTGTAATAGTGCTCCAGCCCGCCCGCGACAATCGCCTCGGCCACGGCCTGGCAACCCGGACAGCAGAGTTCGCGGGTTTCGCCGAGGATGACGGCGGTAAACCGGCTGCCGGAGGGAACGGGCAGGGCGCAGTGGTAGCAGGGGAGCGGAGTGGTCATGTTTGTTGCCATGAGAACTATTGTGGCGAGGGAGCTTGCTCCCGTCGGTCGGTCCGCGTTCGGGTGAAGCAGTCGTCAAACTGCGCCCGCGATAGGCCTGAACGAACCGGTCTGCAGGGTTCGGGGGCGCTTCGCGCCCCAGCGGGAGCAAGCTCCCTCGCCACAGAGCACAGGTGTTACTGCTTCAGATCTTCCGCGCCTTGCAGCGGTTCGTCACCGAGCAGCAAATGCTTGTCGTGGCCGATCTGTTCTTCTTCGAACAGGCGCCACACGTGATCGTCCTGGCTGCCCAGCAGCTCGACGAAGCGCCGGCCTTCGATCTTGTCGGTCAACTGGCCGATATAACGACCCGGTTCGGCCGCGCTGCGGGTCAGGGTGATCTTGCGATCTTTATCCGGCTGGGTCGGCGAGATCAGGTTCAGTTCGAGGGTCGCTGGCGTGCTGTTGCCGGTCAGGCGTACGTCGACTTCACCGGTCACCTCATCCAGATGCACGTTGGCGCGCAACAGCAGGGTCTGGGCCAGCAACTCGCGGTCCAGCGAACGGTTGATGCCTTTGCCCGCCTCGTAGTAATTGTCGTTGACCAGGTTATCCGGGTTTTTCACGGCAATGGTCACCATGGACAAGGTCAGGGTCACCGAACAGGTCAGAATCCCGATGATGATCCATGGCCAGAGGTGCTTGTACCAAGGGCTGGTGGCAGTTGCTGCGGGCATGATGACTTCTCTCAACGAATTTGTGGGCCGATGAATCGGCTCTTGGCTTCAACGTGGACGCTGTTGTCGTCGGCATCCTTGAGGGTGAATTTCACCTCGTTGGTGCTGGACGGCAGTTGTTCCGGTGCACTCGACAGCTCGACCGGCATGCTGAAGATTTCGCCAGCAGCCACCTTGATCTCGCGCTTGCCTTGCAACTTGAGATCCGGCAGTCCTGAGGCTTCCAGCACGTAAGTGTGGTCGCGCTGGTCCTTGTTCATGACTTTGAGGCTATAGACGTTCTCGATCCGGCCTTCGGCGTTTTCGCGGTACAGCACACGGTCCTTGCTGACATCGAAGCCGACCAGCGAGCGCATGAAGAACGCGGTGATCAGCAAGCTGATCATGGCCAGCAACACCAGCGCGTAGCCGATCAGGCGCGGACGCAGTTTATGGGTTTTTTGCCCGGACAGGTTGTGCTCGGTGGTGTAGCTGATCAGCCCGCGCGGGTAGTCCATTTTGTCCATGATGCTGTCGCAGGCATCGATGCAGGCGGCACAGCCAATGCACTCGATCTGCAAGCCGTCACGGATGTCGATGCCGGTCGGGCACACCTGAACGCACATGGTGCAGTCGATGCAGTCGCCCAGGCCCTGAGCCTTGTAGTCGATGCCTTTTTTGCGCGGACCACGGGCTTCGCCGCGGCGCGGGTCGTAGGAGACGATCAGCGTGTCCTTGTCGAACATCACGCTCTGGAAGCGCGCGTAAGGGCACATGTAGATGCACACCTGTTCGCGCAACCAGCCGGCGTTGCCGTAAGTGGCGAGGGTGAAGAAGCCGACCCAGAAATACGACCAGCCATCAGCCTGGCCGGTGAAGAAGTCGATCGTCAGTTCACGAATCGGTGAGAAGTAGCCGACAAAGGTCATGCCGGTGACGAAACCGATCAACAACCACATCGTGTGTTTGCTGAGTTTGCGCAAGAACTTGTTGGCGCTCATTGGCGCCTTGTCGAGCTTGATGCGCTGGTTGCGGTCGCCTTCGGTGACCTTCTCGCACCACATGAAAATCCAGGTCCAGACACTTTGCGGGCAGGTATAGCCGCACCAGATGCGTCCGGCATACACGGTAATGAAGAACAGGCCGAAGGCGCTGATGATCAACAGGCCGGACAGCAGGATGAAATCCTGCGGCCAGAAGGTCGCACCGAAGATGAAGAATTTGCGCTCCGGCAAGTTCCACCAGACCGCCTGGTGACCGCCCCAATTGAGCCAGACCGTGCCGAAATATAGCAGGAACAACGCGGTGCCGCCCGCCATCCGCAAATTGCGGAACAGGCCGGTGAAGGCGCGGGTGTAGATTTTTTCCCGAGAGGCGTAGAGATCGACGCTGTTATTTGCGTTCTTGGCAGGCGGGGTGACGTCGTGTACCGGAATCTGGTTGCTCATCATTGCATCCCACGGCAGTGGAAAAATGCCTCGGTCAGTACGTGCCGACCGCGGTCAAAAAGGGTGTTGCAGTGGCGTAATGATACGCCTGTCGCTCTAGCTCAAGGGTGCGACCTTTGGTCGCGTTGGTGGAAATTCGTAGATGGTGTAGCAAATGTAACAAATCGTGATGCAGATCAATTGACTTGTTGAGTATAGCTATCCGTCCGCCCAGGGTTACTACCGCGCGCCTGCAAGGGGCGTACCGAGTCCGATTCCCTCATCCTCCTCCTTCCACTGTCTGACATTCATTTGCGCTGGACTATATAGAACATTTTTTAGTGAGTGTTTTGAAGTGTGCGAGTGTCTGTGGATGTTGGAAATATCTGCTGTTGATCTGTAGAGGTCGGTAGTTTGTTAATTATCAAGGGGCGATATATTTTGCAGTTGCCGCTATGGAGTGGCTGTTAACTATCGATGGAAATGGACTTCTATGACTTTATATAAAGAGCGTGTGTGGCTGGTGTGCCTTGCACTGGCGTTGGTTATCCCTGTGGTCTATGGCGCCTCGGCGGCAGAGACGCCGCGCCATATGGTGTTTGTATCGGATTCGCAATACCCCTGGACTGATCTCACGGATGATAATCTTCCGGATCCCAACAAGGAGGCGCGCTCAAAAGAGCTGATAGAGTTGCAGTACTCCGATATTTCAAGTTTCAGGAAGTTGAATGGCGGCGCATCCCGCATACCGGTGATGATTAACGGTGATATCACAGCCTTTGGTCATGGTGGCGAACGTTCATACATGAAGTCGGTTTTCGAGAATAAACTGGAGGGGCTATATGATTTCGGGCTGGGTAATCATGACTATGCCAATAACGTGGACGACTGTTTCCTGAATAGCTGTGCGGCTGGCAGTGTCAACGACCTCAAGGATCGCTACTGGGGAAAAGTCGAATCCATGGATCTGGCGGCAAGAAGTTCGGGCGTGGGGACGATCTTTTATGGCAGCCTCGCTTACTCGAAAAATATCGGTGATGTGCACATGGTTCAATTGAATAATGAACCGACCTATACCGTCAGTTTTACCTCCGGCAATCCACTTGCTCCGACAACGTTTGAAATTACCCCTGCGCTTGACTGGCTGGAGCGGGATTTAAAGAGGGCGAGAGAGGAGGGCAAAATCATTATTCTGAATATGCACAAGGTTTATCAGTGGGACGGCAACGACGAGCAGATTTCGAGATTCAAACATATCGTCGAGAAATACAAGGTAACGGTGGTCTTTGGTGGGCATGATCACTGGGGCGCAGGGACTTACTTTGATTGGGGCAAGTCACAGTACTTTGGTGATGTACCGGTCTTTCTAAGCGGCTCTGCCTCCCAACAAACTTATCTGATTGCCAGTTTTACCGCTGATCGGCAGTCGCTGGCGGTCAGCGTTGTTCGCAACAGTAACTGGCCAAGCCGAAAGCTCGATCAGGTCATCCCGGTCTTGAAGTAGGCAAATGAATGACGGAAATGAAAACGGCCCCGCCAGATCACTGGCGGGGCCGTTTTTAGTGCGATCACGCGTTTGCCTTACTCGGCGTCAGCAGCTTTCTCACCGTGAGACAGGCTGTAGACGTAAGCGGCCAGCAGGTGAACCTTGTCGTTGCCTTGTAGCTGTTCTTGCGCAGGCATCTGGCCCTGACGGCCGTAACGGATGGTCTGCTGCAGTTGAGCAAAGCTCGAACCGTAGATGAACGCGGCCGGGTGGGTCAGGTTAGGTGCGCCCATGGCTGGGGTGCCTTTACCTTCCGGACCGTGGCAAGCCACGCAGTTGGCAGCGAAAATCTTCTGGCCGGCAACCGGATCGGCCTTGGCACCTTCCGGCAGCTTGCGGCCATCGAGGTTGGTCAGCACGAACGCGGCAACGTCGCTGACGCCTTGCTCGCCGATCACTTCACCCCAAGCCGGCATCATCGCGTGACGGCCGCCCATGATGGTGGTCTTGATGGTTTGTGGCTCGCCGCCCCAACGCCAGTCTTCGTCGGTCAGGTTAGGAAAGCCGTAAGCGCCTTTGGCGTCGGAGCCGTGGCAAACCGAGCAGTTGGAGGCGAACAGGCGGCCACCCATCTTCAGGGCTTGTGGGTCCTTGGCAACTTCTTCAATGGGCATGGCTGCGAATTTGGCGAAGATCGGACCGAACTTGGCATCCGACTTGGCCATTTCCTTTTCCCACTCGTGAACGCCGGTCCAGCCGGACTGGCCGTTGGCGAACGCGGTCTGCTTCTCGTTGTCGAGGTAGCCGTAACCCGGCAGCAGGCCTTTCCAGTTGCCCAGGCCCGGGTACAGCACCAGGTAGCCGAGGGCGAAGATGATGGTGCCGACAAACAGCATGAACCACCATTTCGGCAGCGGGTTGTCGTACTCCTCGATCCCGTCGAAGGCGTGGCCAACCGTCTCATCCGTCTGCTCGGCGCGCTGGCCCTTGCGGGTCGACAGCAGCAGCCAGGTCAGGGCGAAAATGGTACCCAGACTGAGGACTGTGACGTACAGACTCCAGAACGTAGTCATTCTTTGTTACTCCTAGAAGCTTGCTCGACGTGCTTGATGGCTTCGGGATCATCCGCGAAAGGCAGCAAGGTCGCGTCTTCAAACTCCGATTTGCGCTTGGGGCTGAACACCCACAGCGCCAGACCGATAAAGGCAACCATCACGACAACGGTGCCCAGGCCACGAATCATCCCGATATCCATCTAAATCACCGTTTGCTTTTGATGATGGTGCCCAGGCCTTGCAGATAGGCCACCAGCGCGTCCATTTCGGTTTTGCCCTTCACGGCATCTTTTGCACCGGCGATGTCTTCGTCGGTGTAAGGAACGCCGAGGGTGCGCAAGACTTCCATTTTCTTCGCGGTGTCCTTGCCGTCGAGCTTGTTTTCCACGAGGAACGGGTAAGCCGGCATTTTCGACTCTGGCACCACGTTGCGCGGGTTGTACAAGTGCGCACGCTGCCAGTCATCGGAGTAACGACCGCCAACGCGGGCCAGGTCCGGACCGGTACGCTTGGAGCCCCACAGGAACGGGTGGTCCCAGACGCTTTCACCGGCTACCGAGTAGTGGCCATAACGTTCGGTTTCAGCACGGAACGGACGGATCATCTGCGAGTGGCAGCCGACACAACCGTTGGCGATGAAAATGTCACGGCCTTCAAGTTCCAGCGCCGGGCGTGGCTTCATGCCTTCAACCGGCTTGTTGGTCACGTCCTGAAAAAACAACGGGACGATCTGGGTCAGGCCGCCGATGCTGACGGCGATGACCATGAAGAAGGCCAGCAGGCCAATATTCTTCTCGACTGCTTCATGCTTCATCAGTGAGCTCCAACGACAGCGATCTGAGCGGCGGCTTCAGCATCTTCCGGATTCGAGGCGCGTACGGTGCGGAACACGTTGTACGCCATGAACAGCATGCCGCTGGCAAAGAACGCACCGCCAAGGGCGCGAACGATGAAACCAGGGTGGCTGGCTTGCAGGGCTTCAACGAAGGAGTAGGTGAGGGTGCCGTCATCGTTGATTGCACGCCACATCAGGCCCTGGGTGATACCGTTGACCCACATCGAAGCGATGTAGAGCACGGTGCCGATGGTCGCGAGCCAGAAGTGCGTGTTGATCAGGCCGATGCTGTGCATCTGCGCACGACCGAAGATTTTCGGGATCATGTGGTACAGCGCACCGATCGAAATCATCGCTACCCAGCCCAAGGCACCGGCGTGTACGTGGCCGATGGTCCAGTCAGTGTAGTGAGACAGCGAGTTGACAGTCTTGATGGCCATCATCGGGCCTTCGAAGGTCGACATGCCGTAGAACGCCAGGGACACGACCAAAAAGCGCAGGATCGGGTCGGTGCGCAGCTTATGCCAGGCGCCCGACAGGGTCATCATGCCGTTGATCATGCCGCCCCAGCTTGGCGCCAGCAGGATGATCGACATCGCCATGCCCAGCGACTGAGCCCAGTCCGGCAGTGCGGTGTAGTGCAGGTGGTGCGGGCCAGCCCAGATGTACAGGGTGATCAGTGCCCAGAAGTGCACGATCGACAGGCGATACGAGTAGATCGGACGCTCGGCCTGTTTCGGCACGAAGTAGTACATCATCCCCAGGAAGCCGGTGGTCAGGAAGAAACCTACCGCGTTGTGGCCGTACCACCACTGGATCATGGCATCAGTCGCACCGGCGTACGCCGAGTAGGACTTGAAGAAGCTGACCGGCAAGGACGCGTGGTTGACGATGTGCAGCATCGCCGTCACGACGATGAAGGCACCGTAGAACCAGTTGCCGACGTAGATGTGCTTGGTCTTGCGCTTGACGATGGTACCGAAGAACACCAGGCCGTAGGTGACCCAGACGATAGCCAGCAGGATAGCCAGGGGCCATTCCAGTTCCGCGTATTCCTTGGTGGTGGTGTAACCCAGCGGCAAGGTAACGATCGCGCCGACGATCACCGCTTGCCAACCCCAGAAGTGGAAGGCGGCGAGGCTGTCGGAAATCAGTCGCGTTTGGCAGGTTCGCTGCACGACGTAATAGGAAGTGGCAAACAGTGCACAACCACCGAAGGCGAAAATCACCAGGTTGGTGTGCAACGGGCGTAGGCGTCCAAACGTCGTCCACGGCAGGCCGAAATTCAACTCCGGCCAGACCAGTTGTGAGGCGATGAAGACACCGAGCCCCATGCCAAGGATCCCCCAGACCACCGTCATGATGGCGAACTGGCGGACTACCTTATAGTTATAAGCAGTCGGACTGATTGCTGTGCTCATTCTAAGGTTCCACGGTTTAGGTGTTTTATTAGGGATAAAAATCGGTCGCAAGTATGGAGAAAGCGGGGGGTCATTGCAACGCGCCATGACCTGCGTCAATGCTTTCAAAAGCTGATTCTGCGGCCTTTCCATGCTCCGCGTAGGGACAAAATTGCCCATGGACAAAATGTCTCGGCGGACCAAAAAGGCGAGGGGGTCGGGTCAGGTGTAACTGGGTGTGTTCAAACGAGGCGGGCAGGTGACAGACGGCAATTTGCGCGACAGCCGGTATCTACCAGCCTTTGCGGCCTGTCATCGAACAGATTCGTCGAACGCATCGTGTACGGTTGACCTTTGACCGGCTGTTGCCAGTCCGCTTCGAAGCAAGCGTAGACGCGAATCCACCGAACCGAAAGGCAGACCAATTGAGGGGTGCGACAATGCGTCGCAAAGGAGCAGGGAACTGCCGCATTCGGGTGAATGCAGCAGTTGGGCAGTGAAGATTTATTCGGTTTTGCTTTCAGCCTGCAAACGCTCGGCGTTCGGGCTGTGAGACAAGCTGTACACATACGCGGCCAGCAGTTGCACCTTGTCGTTGCCGAGCAGTTCGTGCTGCGCCGGCATCTGACCCTGGCGACCATGGCGAATGGTCTGTTGCAGTTGCGTCAGGCTGGTGCCGTAGATGAAACCTGCCGGTTGCGTCAGGTTTGGCGCCCCCATCAGTTCCGTGCCCTGGCCGTTTGCACCGTGACAGGCTACGCAAGTGGTGCTGAACGTTTGCTGTCCGGCTTGCAGGTCAGCACCGCTGTCGGCTGGCAACGGCAGGCCGGCGAGTTCGTGACGCACATACGCCGCGACATTTTTCACCCCGGTCTCACCCAGTACGTCACCCCAGGCCGGCATGGCCGCCATGCGTCCGCCCATGATCGTGGTCTTGATGGTTTCGGCACTGCCGCCCCAACGCCAGATGTTGTCGGCGAGGTTGGGGAAACCAAACGCGCCCTTGGCATCCGAGCCGTGGCAGACCGCGCAGTTGGAGGCAAACAGGCGTCCGCCCATTTTCAGCGCTTGCGGATCCTTGGCGACTTCTTCCACGGGCATGGCCGAGAATTTGGCGTAGATCGGCCCGAACTTGGCGTCGGCCTTGGCCATCTCCCGGTCCCATTCCTTGGTCTGGGTCCAGCCGTCCTGATAGCCGGGCAGTACGCCTTTCCAGTTGCCCAGGCCCGGATAAAGGATCAGGTAGCCGACGGCAAACACCAGGGTCCCGGCGAACAGCATGAACCACCACTGCGGCAGCGGATTGTCATACTCCTCGATGCCGTCGAAGCTGTGGCCCATGGTCTGGTCGACGCTGCCCTTGGTTTCACCCTTGCGGGTGCCGATCAGCAGCCACGTCAGGCCGATCAGGCTGCCAATGGTCAGTACGCAGATCCACGTACTCCAGAAGGTGGTCATGGCCGGGTACTCCTTGTTGTTGCTGTTTCTTGGCTGGTGGTGTCGTCGGGTTGCGGTTCATCGGCAAAGGGCAGCAGGCGCGCTTCGGCGAAATCCGGGCTGCGTTTGCCGTTGAACACCCACAGTGTCAGGCCGACGAAGGCTATGAAGACGACGACGGTGCCCAGGCCGCGGATCATTCCGCTACTTATTTCAAAGAACATGGCCATGGCTCACCTCTTGCTCTTGATCGCAGTGCCGAGCACTTGCAGGTAGGCGACGAGCGCATCCATTTCGGTCTTGCCCTTGAGCGTTTCGACGCTGCCTGCAATGTCTTCGTCGGTGTACGGAACGCCGAGGGTGCGCATGACCTGCAACTTGGTTTTGGTGTGGCTGCTGTCCAGCGCGTTGGCCACCAGCCATGGGTAGGCGGGCATCTTCGACTCCGGCACGACGTTGCGCGGGTTGTACAAGTGCGCCCGGTGCCAGTCTTCCGAGTAGCGACCGCCGACCCGGGCCAGGTCCGGACCGGTGCGCTTGGAGCCCCACAGGAACGGGTGATCCCAGACGCTTTCACCGGCTACCGAGTAGTGGCCGTAGCGCTCGGTCTCGGCGCGGAACGGGCGAATCATCTGCGAGTGGCATTGCACGCAACCTTCGCGGATGTAGATGTCGCGACCTTCAAGCTGCAGCGCGGTGTAAGGCTTCATGCCTTCGACCGGCTTGTTGGTGACGTCCTGGAAGAACAGCGGGACGATCTGGGTCAGACCGCCGATGCTCACCGCGAAGACCATCAGCAGCAACAGCAGGCCGACGTTTTTCTCAATCGTTTCGTGTTTCATGGCGGACTCCTCAGGCCATCTGCGCCGCGGCGGCGACTTCGGCTGGCTGTGCGGCACGCACGGTGCGCCAGGTGTTGTAAGCCATCAGCAGCATGCCGCTGAAGAAGATCGCGCCGCCCACCAGTCGCACGACGTAGCCTGGGTGGCTGGCCACCAGGGTTTCGACGAAGGAGTAGGTCAGCGTGCCGTCTTCGTTGACCGCGCGCCACATCAGGCCCTGGGCGATGCCGTTGACCCACATCGAGGCGATGTAGAGCACGGTGCCGATGGTGGCGAGCCAGAAGTGCGCGTTGATCAGGCCGAGGCTGTGCATCTGCGTGCGGCCGAAGACTTTCGGGATCATGTGGTACAGCGCGCCGATCGAAATCATTGCCACCCAGCCGAGTGCGCCGGCATGTACGTGGCCGATGGTCCAGTCGGTGTAGTGGGAGAGGGCGTTGACCGTCTTGATCGCCATCATCGGCCCTTCGAAGGTCGACATGCCGTAGAACGCCAGGGACACCACGAGGAAACGCAGGATCGGGTCGCTGCGTAACTTATGCCAGGCGCCCGAGAGGGTCATCATGCCGTTGATCATCCCGCCCCAGCTCGGTGCCAGCAGGATCAGCGACATCACCATGCCCAGCGACTGCGCCCAGTCCGGCAGCGCGGTGTAGTGCAAGTGGTGCGGGCCGGCCCAGATGTACAGGGTGATCAGTGCCCAGAAGTGCACGATCGACAGGCGATACGAGTACACCGGGCGTTCGGCCTGTTTCGGCACGAAGTAATACATCATCCCGAGGAAACCGGCGGTGAGGAAAAACCCTACCGCGTTGTGCCCGTACCACCACTGCACCATGGCATCCGTCGCACCGCCGTAGGCCGAGTAGGACTTGGTCCAGCTCACCGGCAGGGAGGCGTGGTTGACGATATGCAGGATGGCCACGGTGATGATGAACGCACCGAAGAACCAGTTGCCGACGTAGATGTGCTTGGTCTTGCGCTTCATCAGTGTGCCGAAGAACACGACGCCGTAGGCGACCCAGACGATGGCGATCAAAATGGCGATCGGCCATTCCAGCTCGGCGTATTCCTTGGAAGTGGTGTAGCCCAGCGGCAGGCTGATGGCGGCCAGGACAATGACCAACTGCCAGCCCCAGAAGCAGAATGCGGCGATTTTCGGCGCGAACAGCTGCGTCTGGCAGGTGCGTTGCACCGAATAGAAGGAGGCTGCGAACAGGGCGCAGCCGCCGAACGCGAAGATCACCGCGTTGGTGTGCAGCGGGCGCAAACGGCCGAAGCTGGTCCAGGGCAAATTGAAGTTGAGTTCAGGCCAGACCAATTGAGCCGCGAGAAAAACCCCGAGCCCCATGCCGACGATGCCCCACACCACCGTCATAATGGCGAATTGGCGGACCACCTTGTAGTTATAGGCGGTACTTAAAGAAGTGTTCATGGTTCCCCATCCACGGTTCAGCCGAAGTGAAAGCGTCCGCGCGAGGCGATGACGCTCCCTTCGCCTGGAGTTATAGGCAGATTAAAAGCGAGGCAAGCATGGACAAACAGCACAAGGCCAGTATTGACGGGGATCAATGGGCGCAGTGCGTGCAGGATCGCGGATGGCTGTGGGACGCCGCCTCGGTGCCGGCATCGGCGACGCTGATTCTCGCCCATGGCGCCGGCGCACCGATGGACAGTGACTGGATGAGCGACATCGCCGCGCGCCTTGCCGGGCTTGGCGTCAACGTGTTGCGTTTCGAGTTTCCGTACATGGCGCAACGGCGCATCGACGGTGGCAAGCGTCCACCGAATCCGACGCCCAAATTGCTCGAATGCTGGCGTGATGTGTATGCCGTGGTGCGACGCCATGTCGCTGGGCGTCTGGCCATTGGCGGCAAGTCCATGGGCGGGCGCATGGCCAGTTTGCTGGCCGATGAGCTGGGCGCGGATGCGCTGGTGTGTCTGGGATATCCGTTTTACGCGGTGGGCAAACCGGAGAAGCCGCGAGTCGAGCATCTGGCCGGGCTCAAAGCCCCGACGCTGATTGTGCAAGGTGAGCGGGATGCGTTGGGGAATCGTGAGGCGGTCGAGGGTTATACGTTAGCGTCGAGTATCGAGGTGTTCTGGCTGGTGGCTGGCGATCATGATTTGAAGCCGTTGAAGGCTTCGGGCTTTACTCATGAACAGCATTTGGCGGCTGCGGCCAGCAAGGTTGCAGCATTTCTCCTGTGAGTTTTTGTGGTGGCAGTCAGGGCCTCATCGCGGGTAAGCCTTGCTCCTGCAGGTTTTAGGGTTGCCTGATGATTTGGGCACGATACATACCTGTAGGAGCAAGGCTTGCCCGCGATGGCTGCGCCATAGTCGACATCGTCTTTGCATTGGCAATAAAAAACCCGGAAGCATCACCTCCCGGGTTTTTGTATTTGCCAGCAACGATCAGCGGTTAAACCGCTCTACCAACGAATACTGGGTATTCGCGGTTTTGGTCAGCTCTTCACTCAGTAACGCCGAGTTCTGTGCCTGTTCCGAGGTCTGGTCGGCCAGTTGCGCAATGGTGCTGATGTTGCGGCTGATCTCTTCGGCTACTGCACTTTGCTCTTCGGTCGCGGCAGCGATTTGGGTGGTCATGTCGGTGATGTTGGCCACCGCTTCGCTGATACCCACCAGAGCCTGATCGGCTTCCAGAACCCGCGCCACGCCTTCCTCAGCCTGACGGTGACCGGCTTCCATGGTTTGCACCGCGGTGCTGGCGGTCTGCTGGAGCTTGGCGATCAGGGTGTGAATCTGCCCGGTCGATTCACTGGTGCGTTGCGCCAGTTGCCTTACTTCGTCGGCAACCACCGCAAAACCACGGCCCATCTCACCGGCACGAGCCGCTTCGATGGCGGCGTTCAAGGCCAGCAGGTTGGTCTGGTCGGCAATGCCTTTGATCACGTCGACCACGCCGCCGATTTCGTCGCTGTCCTTGGCCAGTTGGGTCACGGTCAGGCCGGTTTCGCCGACCACCACCGACAGGCGCTGGATCGCGTCACGGGTTTCACCAGCGATGTCACGGCCACGACCGGTCAGGCGATTGGCTTCCTGGGTCGCGTCAGCGGTGCGTTGCACGTGGCTGGCGACTTCCTGGGTGGTGGCGGCCATCTGGTTGACGGCGGTCGCCACTTGCTCGGTCTCGACGCGCTGACGTTCCAGGCCGGTCGAGCTTTTGTGCGCCAGGGTGTCGGACTGTCGAGCTTGCTCGTTCAGGTGCTCGGCGGTGTCTTGCAGGCGAGTCAGGCAGGTTTTCAGACGCGCTTCCTGACTGAGGATCGACATTTCCAGGCGCGCTTGAGCGCCGCGGCTGTCGGTGTACATCTGCGCAATCAGCGGGTCGGATGTGGTCTGCTCGGCCAGGCGCAGCAAGCGCTTGAGGCCTCGCTGTTGCCAGCTCAAGCCCAGCAGGCCAAGCGGCACGGACAGGCCGGCGGCCAGCGCAAAACCCCACTGCGAGTTGAGTGTGGCGCCGATCATGAAGCTCAGCTGGCTGACCAGAATGAACGGCAACCAGTCCTGTAGCACCGGCAGCCACTTGTCTGTTTGAGGAATCGCCGACTTGCCCTGATTGATGCGTTGGTAGAGTGCTTCGGCGCGGCGGATCTGCTCGGCGCTGGGCTTGACCCGCACCGACTCGTAACCGACCACCTGATTGCCGTCGAATACCGGTGTGACATAGGCGTTAACCCAGTAGTGGTCACCGGTCTTGCAGCGATTCTTGACAATGCCCATCCATGGCAAGCCTTGTTTCAGTGTGCCCCACATGTGCGCGAAGACCGCAGGTGGAACGTCGGGGTGACGGACCAGGTTGTGCGGTGCACGGATCAGCTCTTCACGAGAAAACCCGCTGATTTCGACGAAAGCATCGTTGCAGTAGGTGATCACGCCTTTGGCATCGGTCGTGGAAATCAACCGTTGCTGAGCCGGAAAGGTCCGTTCGCGTTGTGTAATGGGCTGGTTATTACGCATGGCTTTTTCAATCCGCAAGGCTTTGACAGGGTGTCGGCAGTACCAGGAATAAATTGAAATTATTTTTTCAATATTCAGCGCTGGCGCACATTCCTAGATCTTCAACCCGCCAGCATCGGGTAGGTAAAGAGGCCAAAGTGCAGCAGATTCAAGCCAAAGTGCGTGGCGATGGCGGCCCCCAGCCCACCGAAACGGTACGCCAGCCCATAACCGAACCCGGCAAGGCTCGCCAGCAGTACCCATTGCCAGCCAGCGCCGAGGTGCGCCAGACCGAACAACACTGTGGCGCCAAGCAGGGCGAGGTGTTCGCCGTAGCGCAGGTTCTTCAGACAGCGACTCAAACCGCCCTGGATGTAACCGCGAAACAGCGCCTCCTCGACCAGCGTCACCAGCAGCAGGTTGTTCAGCACCCAGAGCCAGGCTTTATCGGGCCACTTCGGTGCCCAACTGATCATACCCAGCAGCAGCGCACCACCAAGAGCGGCCAGCGCGCTCAAGGTCAGTGCCGCGGCGGTGGCATACAGTGAAAGACGCAGGGAGCGGCGACCGACAATCCACGGGCACACCAGCAACAGCCAGAAACCAATCAGTGGTTTGTCCAGATTCAGGTACATGGAAAACGGCACGGCATCCGCGCTGAAGCGTTCCGGGCCGATACCGCGACCGTTGTAGAAACCGGGAAGCCAGTGCATGGCCAGCGCTACCGCCAGGAAAACGAACAGGCCGTGACCCAGGACGCGGCCGACCTGGATCTGTGGTTGGCGAACGGCAAAGCCGGCAAACGCTAACAACCCGACGGAAATGGCCGCCAGCCAGCCGAGGTGACTGTAGATCAGGGCCAGTGCGTAGCCGATGGAGAGGAGTGCCAGATAGAGCCATGGCAGAGCAATCATGTGAAATCCTTGTGTCTGAGATTCTGCGAGTCACCTCGCTCCCACAGGAAGCGGTGCGATTAAAGGGACGTTCGCGACTCAAACAAAAACACCGTCCGAAGACGGTGTTTTTGTCAGTGCGACATTATGAAGCAATCAACTGCCGCAACACGTAATGCAGAATCCCTCCCGCCTTGAAGTATTCCACTTCGTTCAACGTGTCGATCCGGCACAACACCTCCACCTTCTCGCTGCTGCCATCCTCGCGGGTGATCACCAGCGTCAGGTTCATTCGCGGCGTCAGCTCGACGCCCGTCAACCCTTGAATGTCGAGTGTCTCCTTGCCGGTCAGGTTCAGGCTCTTGCGGTTCTGGTCGAGCTTGAATTGCAGCGGTAGTACGCCCATGCCCACCAGGTTGGAACGGTGAATCCGTTCGAAGCTCTCGGCAATCACCGCTTTGACGCCCAACAGGTTGGTACCCTTGGCCGCCCAGTCACGGCTAGAACCGGTGCCGTATTCCTGACCCGCAATCACCACCAGCGGGGTGCCCGCCGCTTGATAACGCATGGCGGCATCGTAGATCGCCAGTTTCTCCCCGGTTGGAATGTAGAGCGTATTGCCGCCTTCTTCGCCGCCAAGCATTTCGTTGCGAATGCGGATGTTGGCAAACGTGCCGCGCATCATCACTTCATGGTTGCCGCGACGTGAGCCATAAGAGTTGAAGTCTCGCGGTTCCACACCTTGTTCACGCAGGTAACGTCCGGCCGGGCTGTCGGCCTTGATGTTGCCGGCGGGGGAGATGTGGTCGGTGGTCACTGAATCGCCGAGCAGCGCCAGTATGCGTGCACCGCTGATGTCCTGAATCACCGGCAGCGGGCCGGAAATGTCATCGAAGAACGGCGGATGCTGGATGTAGGTGGAATCCTTCTGCCAGACGTAGGTCGCCGCTTGCGGGACTTCGATGGCTTGCCACTGCGCGTCTCCGGCAAACACCTCGGCGTATTCCTTATGGAACATCGCGGTGTCGACCTGCGCCACGGCGTCGGCGATTTCCTTGCTGCTCGGCCAGATGTCCCGCAGGTACACCGGTTTGCCATCCTTGCCTTCACCTAGCGGCTCGCTGCTGATGTCCATGCGCACGCTGCCGGCCAAGGCATACGCGACGACCAGCGGCGGGGAGGCCAGCCAGTTGGTTTTCACCAGAGGGTGCACGCGACCTTCGAAGTTGCGGTTGCCGGACAGTACCGAGGCGACGGCCAGGTCGGAGCTCTGGATGGCTTTTTCAATCGGTTCCAGCAACGGCCCGGAGTTACCGATACAGGTGGTGCAGCCGTAGCCGACCAGTGAAAAGCCCAATTCATCGAGGTATTGGGTCAGGCCGGCGGCCTTGTAGTAGTCGGTAACCACTTTGGAGCCCGGCGCCAGAGAACTCTTCACCCACGGTTTGCGCTTGAGGCCTTTCTCCACGGCTTTCTTGGCCACCAGCCCGGCCGCCATCATCACACTCGGGTTGGAGGTGTTGGTGCACGAGGTGATGGCGGCAATCACCACGGCACCGTTTTTCAGCCGATACGTCTGGCCCTCGTACTCGTAGTCCGCTTCGCTCACAAGATCGGCATTGCCGACCGCAACGCCACCGCCACCTTCGCTTTCGAGGCGGCCTTCTTCCTTGCTGGTGGGGCGGGCAGGCTTGACTTGGAGGCCGAGGAAGTCAGTGAACGCCTGGGCGACATTTGGCAGCGACACCCGGTCCTGCGGACGTTTGGGGCCGGCGAGGCTGGCTTCGACGCTGCTCATGTCCAGCGCCAGGCTGTCTGTGAACACCGGCTCCTGGCCGGGCAGACGCCACAGGCCCTGGGTTTTGCAGTAGGCCTCGACCAGTTTGACCACGGCGCTGGGCCGACCGGACAGGCGCAGGTACTCCAGCGTCACCTCGTCCACCGGGAAAAAGCCGCAGGTGGCGCCGTATTCCGGGGCCATGTTGGCGATGGTTGCGCGATCCGCCAGCGGCAACTCGGCGAGGCCATCACCGTAAAATTCGACGAATTTGCCGACCACGCCTTTCTTGCGCAGCATCTGGGTGACGGTCAGCACCAGGTCGGTGGCGGTGATGCCTTCCTTGAGCTTGCCGGTGAGTTTGAAACCGATCACTTCCGGGATCAGCATCGACACCGGTTGGCCGAGCATCGCCGCTTCCGCTTCGATGCCGCCAACGCCCCAGCCGAGTACGCCGAGGCCGTTGATCATGGTGGTGTGGGAATCGGTGCCCACCAGCGTATCGGGGAAGGCATAGGTGCGGTCGTCTTCATCCTTGGTCCACACCGTGCGGCCAAGGTATTCCAGGTTGACCTGGTGACAGATGCCGGTGCCCGGCGGCACCACGCTGAAGTTGTCGAAGGCGCTCTGGCCCCAGCGCAGAAAGGCGTAACGCTCGCCATTACGCTGCATTTCGATATCAACGTTCTGGGTGAAGGCCGTGCTGCTGGCGAATTTGTCGACCATCACCGAGTGGTCGATCACCAGGTCCACCGGCGACAGCGGATTGATTCGCTGCGGATCGCCACCGGCCTTGGCCATGGCGGCGCGCATGGCCGCGAGGTCGACCACCGCCGGTACACCGGTGAAATCCTGCATCAACACGCGTGCGGGGCGGTACTGGATTTCCCGGTCGCTGCGCCGCTCTTTGAGCCAGGCGGCGAGGGCCTTGAGGTCGGCGCCGGTGACGGTTTTTTCGTCCTCCCAGCGCAGCAGGTTTTCCAGAAGCACTTTGAGCGACATCGGCAGCTTGTCGAGATCGCCCAAGGACTTTGCGGCCTCCGGCAAGCTGAAATAATGGTAGGTCTTGTCGTCTATTTTCAGCGTTTTAAGGGTCTTCAGACTATCGAGGGACGGCATTGAAATGACTCCTTTGGGTCCGCACGGCTACGGACTGGCGGGACAGACAGAGTTCTTAACCTAGCCCTGTTTGGACATTAAGGCTAATAACCGGACGCTATGGACAAGTCCGGCGTTGCGAACTCGGCTATCATGCGCCGGTTTTCGTGACAGGCTTTGCTTCAACGCAGGTCTGGGCATCGCGCAGTGGTTGAATGTCTCGCCATCTGCCCAGGAGTAAGAATGAACACCCTCTTTATGCATTGCCGGCCGGGCTTCGAAGGCGAAGTCTGTTCCGAGATTTCCGAACATGCCGCGCGGCTGAACGTGGCCGGTTATGCCAAGGCCAAAGCCGCCAGCGCCTGCGCCGAGTTTGTCTGCACCGAAGAAGATGGCGCCGAGCGCCTGATGCGCGGCCAGCGTTTCGCCGAGCTGATTTTTCCGCGCCAATGGGCGCGCGGGATCTTCATCGATCTGCCGGAAACCGACCGCATCAGCGTGATCCTCGCCCATCTGGCGAGCTTCCCGACGTGCGGCAGCCTATGGCTGGAAGTGGTCGATACCAACGACGGCAAAGAGCTGTCGAACTTCTGCAAGAAATTCGAAGGTCCGCTGCGCAAGGCGCTGACCGGCGCCGGCAAGCTGGTGGAAGACGCCAACAAGCCGCGTTTGCTGCTGACCTTCAAAAGCGGTCGTGAAGTGTTCGTCGGCCTGGCAGAGGCGAATAACTCGGCGATGTGGCCGATGGGTATTCCGCGCCTGAAGTTCCCGCGTGAAGCGCCGAGCCGTTCGACCTTGAAGCTGGAAGAGGCGTGGCACCACTTTATCCCGCGTGATCAGTGGGACGAGCGTCTGCACAGCGACATGACCGGTGTCGACCTTGGCGCCGCGCCGGGCGGCTGGACCTGGCAACTGGTCAATCGCGGCATGCTGGTGACGGCGATCGATAACGGTCCGATGGCTGAAAGCCTGATGGACACCGGGCTGGTTCAGCACTTGATGGCGGACGGTTTTACTTTCAAGCCCAAGCACCCGGTGGACTGGATGGTCTGCGACATCGTCGAGAAGCCGGCGCGCAACGCGGCGATGCTGGAAGAGTGGATCGGCGAGGGGCATTGCCGCGAGGCGGTGGTTAACCTGAAGCTGCCGATGAAGCAACGTTATGCCGAAGTGAAGCGCTTGCTTGAGCGCATTGCAGAAGGCTTCAAGGCGCGTGGCATTCGGGTCGATATCGGCTGCAAACAGCTGTACCACGACCGCGAAGAAGTGACCTGCCATTTGCGCCGGCATGACGTAAAGAAACCGAAAACCCGCTGATTCATGGTGTGTGCGTCGGCATTTGTGGTGAGGGGGCTTGCCCCCGCTCGGCTGCGAAGCAGTCGTAAATCGGCTGACGCGGTGCATTTGAATAAGTGTGGTTGCAGGTTTCTGGGCCGCTTCGCGACCCAACGGGGGCAAGCCCCCTCGCCACACACCCGACATTGCGCGACAATGCCGGCCAGTTTCAGGAGTGAATCATGAGTGAAATGATTGATACGCCGGTAGACGGCACCCTCGACGCCACCGGCCTCAATTGCCCGGAGCCGGTGATGATGCTGCACCAGCACGTGCGCGACCTGCCAGCTGGCGGCCTGCTGAAGGTGATCGCCACCGACCCGTCGACCCGTCGCGATATCCCGAAGTTCTGCGTGTTTCTTGGCCATGAGCTGGTCGAGCAACAGGAAGATGCCGGGACCTATCTGTACTGGATTCGCAAGAAGTCCGATTAACGGACCCGAAAAAAGGCCTGCGTTTGCAGGCCTTCTTTTTACCGTCGCTTAACTCGCTGCGCGACTGATGCGGATTCGCTTGCGCGCACTGCGCGTCAGGCGGATCGAGAGCATCAGCGCCGCACAACTCAGGCCTGCAATCAGACCTTCCCACAGCCCACTCGGGCCGCTGGCCGGGCCGAACCAGTCGGTCAACCCCAACACGTATCCCACCGGCAGGCCGATCCCCCAATAGGCGAACAACGTCAGGATCATGGTCGCCCGGGTGTCCTGATAACCGCGCAGGGCGCCGGCGCAGATCACTTGGATAGCATCGGAAAACTGGTACAGCGCGGCATAGACGATCAGCATCGAGGCGATCTGGATGACAGTCTTGTCGGCGGTGTAAATCGAGGCGATGGGTTCGCGCAGAAGCAGAATCAGGCTCGCCGAGAATGCGGCAAACACCAGCGCCGCGCCGAGGCCGACCTTCGCCGCGAAGCTCGCCTGATACGGGTTCCCGGCCCCTAGTGCCTGACCCACCCGTACGGTGACTGCCATCCCCAGGGAATAAGGAATCATGAACAGCAGCGAGCTGATGTTCAGGGCGATCTGGTGCCCGGCCACGACGGTCGATCCGAGGCTGCCGATCAGCAGGGCGATGACTGCAAAGATGCTGGACTCGGCAAATACCGCGATACCGATCGGCAGGCCGATACCGACCAAGCGTTTGATCACCGCCCACTGCGGACGATCGAAACGCACCAACACACGCGTGGGGGCATAGAAGGGCGCCCAGCGGGTCCAGCCGGCCATGCTCAGCGCCATGAACCACATGACGATGCCGCTGGCCCAGCCGCAACCGACGCCGCCGAGGGCCGGCAGGCCGAAATGGCCATAGATCAGCGCGTAGTTCACTGGAATGTTCAGCAATAAACCACCCACGCCAATGACCATGCTTGGACGGGTGCGACCCATGGCATCGCTGTAGCAGCGCAGTACGTAGTAGAAGGCAATGCCGGGAAAGCCGAAGGCGATACCGTGCAAGTAGCCCATGCTCGGCTCAATCAACTGCGGGTCGACTTTCATCCAGTGCAGGATCGGCTCGGCGCTAAGCAGCAGGCCACTGCCTGTCAGTCCGACACAGAGTGCCAGCCACAAGGCCTGGCGTGCCAGAGGCGCAATCTCGTCGTGCTGCTTTGCGCCGAAGCGTTGGGCGATCTTGGGAGTGGTGGCCAGCAGAACCCCGGTCATCAGCAGGTAGATCGGAATCCAGATCGAATTACCCAGTGCGACCGCAGCCAAGTCCCGTGGGCTGACCCGGCCGGCCATCACTGCATCGACGAAACCCATGGCGGTGGTTGCCAGTTGCGCGATCATGATCGGCAGCGCCAGGCCAAGCAGGTTTTTAAGCTCCAAGCGAACCCGGGCCGGGCGGTTGAGGGAAGTAGCGGCGAGGCTGTCAGTTACGGAATTCACAGGCGAAGCGTCCAGAGAGGATTGATGCGCGGGGCGGCGCATTCTACGCGTTGACGCCGCAGTCAGGAAAAATCCTGTGTTAGGGATTTGTAATCGGTTGCCGGACGTTTCGACATCCCTGTGGCGAGGGGGCTTGCTCCCGCTGGGGCGCGAAGCGGCCCTAAAAATGGGACTGCTACGCAGTCCAGCGGGAGCAAGCTCCCTCGCCACAAGTAGTGCATTGCCTGCTGGCTCATCACCTTCATCTACGCCTACACTGCCGATCCGCCAAAGGAGCCTGCCATGCTGATTGTTGCCGACGAAAATATCCCGCTGCTCGATGCGTTCTTTGAAGGTTTCGGTGAAATACGCCGCGTACCGGGACGCTCCATCGACCGTGCCACTGTCGAACAGGCCGATGTGCTACTGGTGCGCTCGGTGACCAACGTCGACCGCGATTTGCTCGAAGGCAGCAACGTGCGGTTTGTCGGCACCTGCACTATTGGTACGGATCACCTCGATCTGGATTACTTCCAGCAAGCCGGCATCACCTGGTCCAGCGCGCCGGGTTGCAATGCCCGAGGCGTGGTCGACTACGTATTGGGCAGCCTGCTGACCCTGGCCGAAATCGAAGGTGTCGAGCTGGCCGAGCGCACTTACGGGGTGGTCGGTGCCGGTGAAGTCGGTGGTCGGCTGGTCAAGGTCCTGCAAGGTCTGGGCTGGAAGGTGCTGGTCTGCGATCCGCCGCGTCAGGCGGCCGAAGGCGGCGAATTCGTTAGCCTGGAGCAGATCATCGGACAATGCGACGTTATCAGTTTGCACACTCCGTTGAGCAACAACGCCGAGCATTCGACCTGGCACCTGTTTGACCAAAGCCGCTTGAACCAGCTCAAGCCTGGCGCCTGGCTGATCAATGCCAGCCGAGGTCCGGTGGTGGACAACACTGCGCTGCGTGAAGTGTTGCTCGCGCGCGAAGACCTGCAAGCGGTGCTGGACGTGTGGGAAGGCGAGCCGAGCGTCGATATCGGCTTGGCCGAGTTGTGTGTGATCGCCACCCCGCATATCGCCGGTTACAGCCTCGACGGCAAGCAGCGCGGGACTGCGCAGATCTATCAGGCGTTTTGCCAGTTCCTCGGGCAGCCGGCCCAGGTCTCCCTTGATGAATTGTTGCCGGCACCGTGGCTGGCGCAAGTCCACTTGAACGCCAGTTGTGATCCGGCCTGGGCCTTGGCGATGGTCTGCCGTGGCGTGTACGACCCGCGTCGTGATGACGCGGATTTCCGTCGTAGCCTGGTGGTCAGCGGTGCCGAACAGCGCACGGCGTTTGACTTGCTGCGCAAGCATTACCCTGAACGGCGTGAGATTGACGGGCTGAAGGTACGCATTGAGGGCGAGTCGCCGGCGTTGCGGCAAATGGTGGCGGCGCTGGGGGCCGTGGCTGTCTAGGGATCGAGTCGACCTCATCGCGGGCAAGCCTTGCTCCTACAGATCACTGCGAACTGTAGGAGCAAGGCTTGCCCCCCAAAAATAAGCAATAAAAAACCCGGCTTTCAGAGCCGGGTCGGAAGACGTAAGGCTACGTATCAATCTTGCTTGGCAGGCTTGACCAACCGTTGTTCCAGTTCGCGACACGCACTCTGGATCATATCTTCAGTGATCGGTACTTCGCGCCCTTGAGCGTCAATGATGGAGCATCCCAGAGACTGGTCTGGCCGGGTGCGGATCACTTGAATCTTGTCATCGCTGCTGTTTTGCAAGGACATGGCCTGTCTCCTCATCAGGTTGTGCATTTACTGTAGAGCCACCAAATGACCAAGCTGTGACAACTCCCTACAGGGGACAAGGCGGCAATACCAGTCCATCAGAAATAACCCGGGACTTCTAGCCGGACTTTAGACCGATAACATCTAGGCTCTATTGTCAGCGGTCATATTTAACCTGACTCATTGTGATTTACAGCGTTGCGGCGGATCGACCGGTGTAGGCTTGGCCAGGTTGATTCTTTCAGTTAGCGCTTTCGGATGATCCTGATGCTGTCTGCCCGTCACCGCCGCGCGATTCGCCTGGCCAGTCGTTTTGTTGCACCTTACCGTTGGCAGGCGCTCGGTGCCTTGCTGGCGCTGATCGTCACTGCCGGCATTACCTTGTCCATGGGGCAGGGCATTCGCCTGCTGGTGGACCAGGGCTTCATGACCCAGTCACCGCAGTTGCTCAACCAGTCCATCGGCGTGTTCATGTTGCTGGTGTTGGGCCTTGCGATCGGCACTTTCATGCGTTTTTACCTGGTGTCGTGGATCGGTGAGCGTTGCGTGGCCGATATCCGTCAACAGGTGTTCAATCATTTGATTTACCTGCACCCGGGGTTCTACGAGAACAACCGCAGCTCGGAGATCCAGTCGCGTCTGACGGCCGATACCACGCTGCTGCAATCGGTGATCGGCTCGTCGCTGTCGCTGTTCCTGCGCAATTTGCTGATGGTCATCGGCGGAGTCGTGCTGCTGTTTATCACCAACCCGAAACTCACCAGCATTGTGGTGGTGACGCTGCCATTGGTGATCGCACCGATTCTGATCTTCGGTCGCCGGGTTCGCCGCCTGTCGCGCTTGAGTCAGGATCGCATTGCCGACATCGGCAGCTATGTGTCGGAATCGCTCGGCCAGATCAAGACCGTGCAGGCCTATAACCATCAGGTGCAGGACGAGCAGCGCTTCGCCGTCACCGTGGAAGAGGCTTTCGATACCGCACGCAAACGTATCGTCCAGCGCGCCTGGCTGATTACCCTGGTGATCATGCTGGTGCTGGGGGCGGTCGCGGTGATGCTCTGGGTCGGCGGCATGGACGTGATCGCCGGGCGCATTTCCGCGGGTGAGCTGGCGGCCTTCGTGTTCTACAGCCTGATCGTCGGCAGTGCCTTTGGCACCTTGAGCGAAGTGATTGGCGAGCTGCAGCGGGCGGCCGGTGCGGCTGAACGAATTGCCGAGTTGCTGCGCTCGGAAAACATCATCCAGCCACCGGTCTCGGGGCAAGTGACATTGCCTGATCGAGTGCGTGGCGATTTGCTGCTCCAAGATCTACGTTTTTCCTACCCGTCACGGCCCGAAAGCTACGCTATCGATGGTTTGAGTCTGGCCATCAAGGCCGGCGAAACCCTCGCGCTGGTCGGACCTTCGGGGGCCGGCAAGTCGACGGTTTATGACCTGCTGCTGCGCTTTTACGATCCGATCGCGGGCCGCATCCTGCTTGATGGCGTGCCGCTGACCCAACTTGATCCTATGGATTTGCGCCGTTGTTTCGCGCTGGTGTCGCAAAACCCGGCGCTGTTCTTCGGCAGCATCGAAGAGAACATCCGCTATGGCAAACCCTCGGCGACCCTGGCTCAGGTCCAGGAAGCGGCGAAGATTGCCTACGCCCACGACTTCATCGAAAAAATGCCGGATGGCTACCAGACGCACCTGGGCGATGGCGGTCTCGGACTTTCCGGCGGTCAGCGTCAGCGCTTGGCCATCGCCCGGGCGTTATTGGTGGATGCACCGATCCTGCTGCTGGACGAAGCCACCAGTGCCCTCGATGCGCAAAGTGAACACCTGATCCAGCAAGCACTGCCCAGCCTGATGAAAAACCGCACCACGCTGGTCATCGCCCATCGCCTGGCCACGGTAAAGAACGCCGACCGGATCGCGGTGATGGACCAGGGAAAACTGATAGCAGTGGGTACACACCAGGAACTGCTCGCCAGCAATGCGCTGTATGCGCGGCTGGCGGCGTTGCAGTTTGTAGGCGCCGCCGAAGAAGGCGATCTTTTCGACGGAGCGACCAAGTAACCGACCAAGTAGGCCTTCACAAAAAATGCCCGCATCTTTCAATGCGGGCATTTTTGTCAGCGCCTCATGCTAAAGCTTTCCGAAGTCCGGATCAAAAGATCGCAGGCTGCGCCAGCTCCTACTGATCGTCGAAGTACCGCTCATGCCAATCCACCAGCGGTTGCGGTGAATTGAGCTTCTGGCCGTAGATCACCGAGTAAGACAGCACGTTCTGTACGTACTGGCGGGTTTCATCGAACGGGATGCTTTCCACCCAGACATCGAAGCTCAGGTGGTTGGCACCGCTCAGCCACTGGCGAACACGACCTGGGCCTGCGTTGTAGGCGGCGGTGGCGAGGACCCGGTTGCCGTTGAACTGGCTGTGGACCTGGCTCAGGTAGGCAGCGCCGAGCTGGATGTTTTTGTCCGGGTCCAGCACTTGCTGTGGCGAGGCCAGCGGAATGCTGAACTTGCGCGCGGTTTCCTTGGCGGTGCCGGGCATCAACTGCATCAGGCCGCTGGCGCCCACGCCGGAGCGGGCGTCGTCCATGAAGGCACTTTCCTGGCGGGTAATGGCAAACACCCAGCTCGAATGCAGGCCTCGGACCTTGGCTTCACGTACCAGGGTATCGCGGTGGGCCATCGGGAAACGAATGTCCAGATCGTCCCAGTACTGCGCCTGGCTGATGGTGCGGATCGCCGGGAAATACCATTTCAGGTCGTACGCCAGTTTTGCCTGGGCAACCATTTCGTCACGGCTAAAGTGACGGCTGACGTGATACCACTCGCGGCGCCCGTCGACGATCTGCCCCCGGGCAAGGAATTCCAGCGCCCGACGTATACCCGGTGTATTGCGAACCTTATTGATCAGCGCCGGGCTCAACATCAGTGGCTTGTTGATCAGCGAGTAAGGCGATTGCGAACGGTCAGCGGCAAGGAACCCATAGAAGTCGCGCTCACGGGCCAGACTCTTGTACAGGGTTTGCGCTTCCGGGTTTTGTGGTTGGGCCAGCTCCAGGCTGCGGGCCTTCCAGTAGCGCCAGCGATTGGTAAGGGCCAGATCCTGTGGCAGGCGGCTGGTCAACTGATAGGCTTCGTCCCAGCGCGCCAGGCGCAACAGCAAGCGCAAGCGCCATTCGGATACGGTGTTGTCACGCAGCTCCGGGTCGTACTTGGTCATGACATCAAGGGCGCGGCTGTCGAAACGACGGGCCAGGGTCAGGCCGATTTCACGGGCGATGGCGACCTTTTCGTCGCGAGAGAAATGCATGCTGACGGCATAGCTGTCGAGCAGGGCCATCGCCCGGTCCGGATCCTGGCGCGCGAAGCGGCGCAGGCCAAGACTGACAATGTCAGACATGGCTTCATCGGCCGGGGTGAAGCGCGAAGGCTGGTCGAGCATTTCGGGTCTTTGCGCGACATCAACCAATAAACGCCCACGCGATGCCAGGGTGGTCATGTTGTTGATCAAACTGTTGGCCAGCGCATAGTTGCGTGCGTGAGCCGCGAGTTTGAGGCGTTCCCAGCGTTTCTGTTCGGTCAGTTGGCCCTCGGCGGCCCATTGCGCAAACAACGAGTCGCAGGTTTCAGGCTGGGATTTGCCGGTCAGCCAGAGTTTGTCAGCGTTGGCGTAACCTTCGGATTTGAGGTTGTGACCGATCTGGTATTGCGCATTGAGGCAGTCCAGTTCAGTGAAATTGAGCTTGGGGTCGTAGTATTTGACGAAGGTCGCCCAGTCGCCCCGCTCAGCCAGCCAGCGCAACCAGCGCAATTTCATCCAGTTGGCTTGCGGCAGGTCGCCGTGCTCGGCGAGGAACCTTTCGATTTCATCGTTGCTCGCGGTTTTCAGGCGCGCCGTCAACTCGTCATAGGCCAGATACGGCTCCAGCGGGTAATCGCTCAGCTCCTGGCTGTAGCGAAAATACGGACCTGTATCGCCTTTGGCCAAGGCGCGCTTGGCTTCGTCGTAATACTGGCGTTGGGTAGACAAGTCCACCGCCTGGGCGGATTGAACGGCAGCGGCAGAAAGAAGCAAACAGGATAAAAAACTGAAAAGGCGACTGCGCATGAGACATCCGGGCAGAAAAAACACGACAAGTGCCTGCAAATGCGAGCACTGATTATTTATAGCTTAGCCTTTTGCCAGCAACCGGCGAAAGCTTTGCCGGCTCGTCGGTACAAGATCGCAACAAATGTTGTGCAGAGTGCTTCGACATTGAAAATGCCGGCCTTCTGACGTCGCAAGTCAGGTAGAATGCGCGCCCGGTTTTTGGAGAAGCTCATGACCCTGCTCAAATTCAGCGATGTGTCCCTTGCTTTCGGCGCTATGCCGTTGTTGGACAAGGTGTCCTGGCAGATCGCCCGTGGTGAGCGGGTGTGCATCATCGGTCGCAACGGCACTGGCAAATCCAGCATGATGAAGCTGGTCAAGGGCGATCAGAAGCCTGATGACGGCTCCGTCTGGCGCGCACCAGGCCTCAAGATCGGCGAATTACCGCAAGAACTGCCGGTGGCCGACGAGCGGACAGTGTTCGACGTGGTTGCCGAAGGCCTGGACGGTGTGGGCGAGCTGCTCGCGCAGTATCACCACCTGAGCCAGAACATCGTCACCGACGCTGATCTGGACAAACTGATGCACGTCCAGCACGACCTCGAAGCTCGCGATGGCTGGCGTTTGCAGCAATTGGTCGACAGCACCCTGAGCCGGCTGCAATTGCCGGCTGACAAAACCCTCGCCGAATTGTCCGGCGGCTGGCGTCGTCGCGTCCTGCTGGCGCAGGCCCTGGTTTCCGAACCGGATCTGCTGCTGCTCGACGAGCCGACCAACCACCTGGACATCGGTGCCATCGCCTGGCTCGAAGAGGCGTTGAAGGATTTCCAGGGCGCCGTGCTGTTCATTACGCACGACCGTTCTTTCCTGCAAAACCTGGCAACTCGCATCCTGGAACTGGATCGCGGCGGCCTGATCGACTGGAACGGCGACTACGCCAGCTTCCTCGTGCACAAGGAAGCCACGCTGGCCGCTGAAGAGACTGCCAACGCGTTGTTCGACAAGAAGCTGGCCCAGGAAGAAGTCTGGATCCGCCAGGGCATCAAGGCTCGTCGCACCCGTAACGAAGGTCGAGTGCGCGCCCTCAAGGCGCTGCGCGTCGAGCGTAGCGAGCGTCGTGAGCGGACCGGCAAGGCCAATATTCAGCTGGATACCGCTGACAAGTCCGGGAAGCAGGTGATGGTCCTCGAGAACGTCAGCTTTGCCCACCCGGATGGCCCGTTCCTGATCAAGGATTTCTCCATGGTCCTGCAGCGCGGCGACCGTATCGGTCTGCTGGGCGCCAACGGTACCGGCAAAACCACTTTGTTGAAGTTGATGCTCAGCGGTTTGCAGCCGACCAGCGGTACGGTTGAAGAGGGCACTCGCATCGATGTGGCCTATTTCGACCAACTGCGCCATCAGCTGGATCTGGAAAAGACCGTGATCGACAACGTCGCCGAAGGTCGCGACTTTATCGATATCGATGGTCAGAGCCGTCACGTACTGAGTTACCTCGGCGACTTCCTGTTCAGCCCGCAGCGTGCCCGCACGCCGGTCAAGGCGTTGTCGGGTGGTGAGCGTGCGCGTCTGTTGCTGGCCAAGTTGTTCAGCAAACCGGCTAACCTCCTGGTACTCGACGAACCGACCAACGACCTCGACGTGGAAACCCTTGAGCTGCTCGAAGAGGTCTTGCTGACCTTCAACGGCACCGTGCTGATGGTCAGTCACGACCGGGCATTCCTCGACAACGTGGTCACCAGTACCCTGGTCTTCGAAGGTGAAGGCAAGGTTCGTGAATACGTCGGTGGTTATCAGGACTGGCTGCGTCAGGGTGGCTCGCCGCGCCTGCTGGGCGTGACCGAGAGCAAGTCCGGCAAGGCCGACCTGAACTCTGCGGTCGTCACCGCAGCGCCTGCACCCGTGGTGGCTCAAGAAGCGCCAGTGGCCAAGAAAAAGCTCAGCTACAAGCTGCAACGCGAGCTGGAAGCGTTGCCGGGCGATATCGATGCCAAGGAACAGCAGATCGCCAAGGTGCAAGCCGAAATGGCCGATGCGGGTTTCTATCAGCGTCCTGCTGCCGAAACCGCCAAGGTCATCGCGCAGCTTGAGCAACTGCAAGCGGAACTCGACGTATTGGTCGAGCGCTGGGCCGAGCTGGATGCCTGATTGATCCTGTTATGAAAAAGCCCGGCGTTCAGTAATGAACGCCGGGCTTTTCATATGGAATGCGATTTTATGTGGGAGCTGGCTTGCCTGCGATGGCGTCACCTCGGTCTTTGCATTGCCTGTAATGGTCCCATCGCGGGCAAGCCCGGCTCCTACACTGGGTCTCCATTTGGACGTATTCAGCTTTTGATCAGGCGCACCGCCAGCACATCGCAAGGTGCACCGTGCAGCACGTCATTGGCGGTGGAACCCAGCAGCAGTGCGAGGCCGTGGCGGCCATGACTGCCGACGACGATCAGATCGCATTCCTGTTCCTTGGCCATATGATGGATTTCCTGGCGTGGCTGGCCATAGGTCAAGTGGCTGTATTCTTTGGAAAGTTCAGGATATTTGTTGATCAGGCGCTCGAGGCGCTCCTTGGCCTGGTCGAATTGCTGTTGCTGCAATTGCGACAGGTCCATCGGCACGTCACCACCAAAGGCCATGGCCATCGGTTCGACAATATGAACCAGGGACAATTTGGCACCGTTGCTGACCGATAACTCGCGAGCACGGTGAATCACAGGATCGCACTCTTCGGTTAGATCTACGGCGACCAGAATATGGTGGTAGGGCATGAGGTGCTCCTCCTGAGGATTGCGATAACGGTAAGTATGGCTGGTTTCAAGCGGATTGGTTCTGACAGGGGTCAATCCGCCCATCAAGAATCGGGAGTACAGATATGACGGTCTGGATAGTGGTGTCAATCCTCGCAGTGGTGCTGAGCCCGCTGGCATGGCTGCGGCCTTCGCGTAAACAGGGGGGGCAGATGGCCTTGCGCATGGAGGCGCGGCGTATTGGCCTGGCCATGCAGCTGGCACCGCAGGAGTGGCCGCATTGGCTAGAGCCAGCGCCGCCCAGCCCGTGTGCGCAATATCATCGTCCGCGGCGGGGCAATAAACCGGCGTGCTGGATTTATTGGCAAAGTGCGCCAGGCGTGTGGGTCAATCAATGGCGAGAGGTTTGTCAGGATGAGTCGTTGCTGATCCATTTCCGGAAGTTGCCGGCCAACGTCTACAAGGTTGAGGCCGACAAGCAAATGATCACCTTGTATTGGGGGGAGCGGGGCGAGGCCAGTGTATTGAATGAGATCGATGCCGTGCTGAAGGCATTAGCCTGAAACGCAGCGCCTACACACAGGCAATAAAAAGCCCGACATCGTCATCGGGCTGGAGTGGCCAGGCAGGCCGGTAATTCGCTGAATCGTCACGCTGCCCAAGGCGTGGCGTTGATCTTGCGCTTGGCGTTCGCCATAAGCGCCTCTGTTTTTTCGTTTATCGTCCCCGGCCAGCGTAGCTTGTATTTCGAGTTGCGCAGCTAATTAGGGCGACGTTTCTAAATATTGATTCTATGAATAGTTGAACATGCATCCGCGTGTTGCAGGTCTTCGTGGTACGGATATGACCGCAAAGTCGAGTGATAACCCGTCTTTTGGGCGATTGACAATTGTCGGAAATTCCGTGAAGGTGGCGTACCCAAATCAAACGGGCGTATGAATTGAGCGTTTGTATTACAGACGGCTCCTACAGAATCCCGACTATCGCGTTGGCGGGTGTGCCTGGTGGGATGGCGTTAGCATCGACGGTAACGTCCATGCCGAGCCAGAACGTCAGCGTCCGACGTGTACTGTTCAGCTTCCATATCGTGGAGATCAGTTGATGATTTACGAAGGTAAAGCCATCACGGTTAAGGCTCTTGAAAGTGGCATCGTCGAATTGAAATTCGACCTCAAGGGTGAGTCCGTCAACAAGTTCAACCGTCTAACCCTGAACGAACTACGTTCGGCCGTAGACGCCATCAAGGCAGATGCGTCGGTCAAGGGTGTGATCGTCAGCAGTGGCAAGGACGTATTCATCGTCGGTGCCGACATCACCGAATTCGTCGACAACTTCAAGCTGCCGGATGCAGAGCTGGTTGCTGGCAACCTCGAAGCCAACAAGATTTTCAGCGATTTCGAAGACCTCAATGTTCCAACCGTGGCCGCGATCAACGGCATCGCTTTGGGCGGCGGTCTGGAAATGTGCCTGGCGGCGGACTACCGCGTCATGTCCACCACGGCCAAGATCGGTCTGCCGGAAGTCAAACTGGGCATCTACCCAGGCTTCGGCGGTACCGTTCGCCTGCCGCGCATCATCGGTGCCGACAACGCCATCGAGTGGATTGCCGCTGGTAAGGAAAACCGTCCGGAAGATGCGCTGAAAGTCGGCGCAGTCGATGCGGTGGTCGCTCCAGAGCAGCTGCAGGAAGCGGCCCTGGAACTGCTCAAGCGCGCCATTTCCGGCGAGTTCGATTACAAGGCCAAGCGTCAGCCGAAGCTGGAAAAGCTCAAGCTGAACGCCATCGAGCAAATGATGGCTTTCGAAACCGCCAAAGGTTTTGTGGCCGGTCAGGCTGGCCCGAATTATCCGGCGCCGGTTGAAGCGATCAAGACGATCCAGAAAGCCGCGAACTTCGGTCGCGACAAGGCTCTGGAAGTTGAAGCCAACGGTTTCGTCAAACTGGCCAAGACCTCTGCTGCGCAGAGCTTGATCGGTCTGTTCCTGAATGATCAGGAACTGAAGAAAAAAGCCAAGGCCTACGACGAAATCGCCAAAGACGTGAAACAGGCTGCCGTACTCGGCGCCGGTATCATGGGCGGTGGTATCGCTTATCAGTCGGCGTCCAAAGGCACGCCGATCCTGATGAAGGACATCAACGAGCACGGTATCGAGCAGGGTCTGGCCGAAGCCGCGAAACTGCTGGTTGGCCGCGTTGATAAAGGCCGCATGACCGCAGCCAAAATGGCCGAAGTGCTCAACGGCATTCGTCCAACCCTGTCCTACGGTGATTTCGGCCACGTCGACCTGGTGGTCGAAGCGGTTGTCGAGAACCCTAACGTCAAGCAAGCGGTATTGGCCGAAGTCGAAGACAAGGTCAAAGAGGGCACCATCCTCGCGTCGAACACCTCGACCATTTCCATCAGCCTGTTGGCCAAGGCCCTCAAGCGTCCGGAAAACTTCGTCGGCATGCACTTCTTCAACCCGGTGCACATGATGCCTCTGGTTGAAGTCATTCGTGGCGAGAAGTCCAGCGAGCAGGCCATTGCCACCACCGTTGCCTACGCCAAGAAAATGGGCAAGAACCCGATCGTCGTCAACGACTGCCCGGGCTTCCTGGTCAACCGCGTTCTGTTCCCGTACTTCGGCGGTTTCGCCAAGTTGGTCAGCGCCGGTGTGGACTTTGTCCGTATCGACAAGGTCATGGAAAAATTCGGCTGGCCAATGGGCCCGGCGTACCTGATGGACGTGGTCGGTATCGACACTGGTCACCACGGTCGTGACGTGATGGCTGAAGGCTTCCCGGACCGCATGAAAGACGACCGTCGTTCGGCCGTTGACGTGCTCTATGAAGCCAAGCGCCTGGGCCAGAAGAACGGCAAGGGCTTCTACGCCTACGAGACCGACAAGCGCGGCAAGCAGAAGAAAGTAGCCGATCCGTCGGTACTCGAAGTGCTCAAGCCAATCGTCTTCGAACAGCGTGAAGTGACCGACGAAGACATCATCAACTGGATGATGATCCCGCTGTGCCTGGAAACCGTGCGTTGCCTGGAAGACGGCATCGTCGAAACCGCTGCCGAAGCCGACATGGGTCTGGTCTACGGTATTGGTTTCCCTCCATTCCGTGGCGGTGCACTGCGCTACATCGACGCAATCGGTGTTGCAGAGTTCGTTGCCCTGGCTGACCAGTACGCTGATTTGGGCGCGCTGTACCACCCGACCGCGAAGCTGCGCGAGATGGCCAAAAACGGCCAGAGCTTCTTCGGTTAAGCGCCCACACTAGAGCGAGAGTGAAATTATATGAGCTTGAATCCTAGAGACGTCGTGATTGTCGACTTCGGTCGTACTCCGATGGGCCGCTCCAAGGGCGGCATGCACCGCAACACCCGCGCCGAAGACATGTCGGCGCACCTGATCAGCAAATTGCTGGAACGCAACGTCAAGGTCGACCCGAGCGAAGTCGAAGACGTGATCTGGGGCTGCGTGAACCAGACCCTGGAGCAGGGCTGGAACATCGCCCGCATGGCGTCCTTGATGACTCAGATCCCGCACACGGCTGCCGGCCAGACCGTCAGCCGCCTGTGTGGCTCGTCGATGAGTGCATTGCACACCGCAGCGCAAGCGATCATGACCGGTAATGGTGACGTGTTCGTGGTTGGCGGCGTCGAGCATATGGGTCACGTGAGCATGATGCACGGTGTCGATCCGAACCCGCACATGTCGCTGTACGCGGCGAAAGCCTCGGGCATGATGGGCCTGACCGCAGAAATGCTCGGTAAAATGCACGGCATTACCCGTGAGCAGCAAGATGCCTTCGGCGTGCGCTCCCACCAACTCGCTCATAAAGCGACGGTGGAAGGCAAGTTCAAAGACGAAATCATCCCGATGCAGGGTTACGACGAGAACGGTTTCCTGAAACTGTTCGACTACGACGAAACCATCCGTCCGGAAACTACCCTGGAAAGCCTGGCGGCGTTGAAGCCGGCGTTCAATCCAAAGGGTGGCACCGTGACAGCCGGTACTTCGTCGCAGATCACCGATGGTGCTTCGTGCATGATCGTGATGTCGGCGCAGCGTGCACAGGACCTGGGCATCCAGCCGATGGCGGTGATCCGCTCGATGGCAGTGGCAGGTGTGGATCCGGCGATCATGGGCTATGGTCCAGTACCGGCGACACAGAAAGCACTGAAGCGTGCAGGTCTGGGTATTGCCGATATCGACTTCTTCGAACTCAACGAAGCTTTCGCTGCACAGGCCCTGCCAGTGCTGAAAGATTTGAAAGTGCTCGACAAGATGAACGAGAAGGTTAACCTGCACGGCGGCGCGATCGCCCTGGGCCACCCATTCGGTTGCTCCGGTGCACGTATCTCCGGCACGCTGCTCAATGTAATGAAGCAGAATGGCGGCACCTTCGGTGTATCGACCATGTGCATTGGCCTCGGCCAGGGCATTGCCACCGTTTTCGAACGCGTTTAAGCGATTCGTCGACGGAAGCCGGGGCCAAGTGCCCCGGTTTTTGTTTTTCTGAAGATTTTTTTTGTTTTTTATTTCAAGTGATTTGAGTGAGGGCCAGACCATGCCGATACAACCAGGGCTCTACCAGCATTACAAAGGTCCGCAGTACCGCGTATTCAGTGTTGCGCGGCATTCCGAGACCGAAGAAGAAGTGGTCTTCTACCAAGCCCTGTATGGCGATTACGGCTTTTGGGTGCGTCCCTTGAGCATGTTCCTGGAGTCGGTCGAAGTTGACGGCGAACAGGTCCCACGCTTTGCTTTGGTGCAGGCCGAACCAAGCCTTTTTTCAAGGCCATAAGCTGAGAGCGCGCAGAACCCTGCGCTTGACCTCACCTTGTTGCCACTATATATAGCGGTGCCGCGTCAGGCGCCAACCGCCTTTCACTTCTAGAATTCAGGAATTTTCTGATCCATGGGCAAATCGCTGGTCATTGTGGAATCCCCGGCTAAGGCCAAGACCATCAACAAGTATCTGGGTAACCAATACGTGGTGAAGTCGAGTATCGGCCATATCCGAGACCTGCCCACCAGCGGTTCGGCTAGCGCCAGCAAAGAGCCTGCTGCCAAGCGCGGCAAAGCTGCTGCTGGTGAAGTGCCGGCGCTGTCGCCTAAAGAAAAGGCGCGCAAGCAGCTGGTCTCGCGCATGGGTGTCGATCCCGATCATGGTTGGAAAGCCAAGTACGAGATCCTCCCGGGCAAGGAAAAGGTCATCGAAGAGCTGCGCCGGCTCGCCAAAGATGCTGACACCATCTATCTCGCAACCGACTTGGATCGCGAGGGGGAAGCCATTGCCTGGCACCTGCGCGAAGCCATCGGTGGTGATGACAGCCGCTACAAGCGCGTGGTGTTCAACGAAATCACCAAGAAGGCGATTCAGGAAGCTTTCTCCCAGCCGGGCGAGCTGGACATCGATCGGGTCAATGCCCAGCAGGCGCGTCGCTTCCTCGACCGCGTGGTGGGTTACATGGTTTCGCCGCTGCTGTGGGCCAAGATCGCTCGCGGTCTGTCTGCCGGCCGTGTGCAATCGGTAGCCGTGAAGCTGGTGGTGGAGCGTGAGCGCGAGATTCGCGCGTTCAACCCGGAAGAGTATTGGGAAGTTCACGCTGACCTCGGCACTGCCAAGGGCGCCAATGTGCGTTTTGAAGTGGCCCGTGAAAACGGCGAAGCCTTCAAGCCGCTCAACGAAGCCCAGGCCATGGCTGCGCTGGAGAAGCTCAAGGCTTCCAGCTACACCATCGCCAAGCGCGAAGACAAACCGACCAGCAGCAAGCCGTCGGCACCGTTCATCACGTCCACCTTGCAACAGGCTGCCAGTAACCGCCTGGGCTTCGGTGTGAAGAAAACCATGATGATGGCCCAGCGTCTGTACGAAGCTGGCTACATCACTTACATGCGTACCGACTCGACCAACCTCTCGGTTGATGCCGTGGCGATGGCGCGTACTTATATTGAGGGTGAGTTCGGTAGCAAGTACCTGCCGGAAACACCGAACGTCTACAGCAGCAAGGAAGGCGCGCAAGAAGCTCACGAAGCGATTCGTCCTTCTGACGTGAATACCGATCCAAGCAAGCTGTCGGGCATGGAGCGTGACGCTGAGCGTCTCTACGAGCTGATCTGGCGCCAATTCGTCGCGTGCCAGATGCTGCCGGCGAAATACCTGTCGACCACCGTCAGCGTCGCAGCTAGCGGCTTCGAGCTGCGTGCCAAGGGCCGCATCCTGAAGTTCGACGGTTACACCCGCGTCATGCCGCAAATGGCCAAGCCTGGCGACGACGATGTGCTGCCGGACATGGCGCAAGGCGATGTGCTGAAGCTGATCAAGCTTGATCCAAGCCAGCACTTCACCAAGCCGCCGGCACGTTACTCGGAAGCGAGCCTGGTTAAAGAAATGGAAAAACGCGGTATCGGTCGTCCTTCGACCTACGCGGCGATCATTTCGACTATCCAGGACCGCGGTTACGTCGCGCTGCACAACCGTCGTTTCTACTCGGAAAAGATGGGTGACATCGTCACCGAGCGTCTGTCCGAAAGCTTCTCGAACCTGATGGACTACGGCTTCACCGCGGGCATGGAAGAGAACCTCGATGACGTCGCCCAGGGCGAGCGCGACTGGAAAAACGTGCTGGACGAGTTCTACGGCGACTTCAAGAAGAAACTCGAAGTAGCCGAGAGCGCGGAAAACGGCATGCGTGCCAATCAGCCGGTCATGACCGACATTCCGTGCCTCACCTGCGGTCGTCCGATGCAGATTCGTACAGCATCGACCGGTGTGTTCCTTGGTTGCTCGGGCTACAGCCTGCCACCAAAAGAGCGCTGCAAAGCCACTGTCAACCTGGTACCGGGCGATGAAATCGCTGCGGACGACGAGGGTGAGTCGGAGTCTTTGGTGCTGCGTGGCAAGCATCGCTGCCCGATCTGCAGTACCGCGATGGATGCTTACCTGCTGGATGAGAAGCGCAAGCTGCACATCTGCGGTAACAACCCGGATTGTGCAGGTTACGAGATCGAAGAAGGCAGCTATCGCATCAAGGGCTACGAAGGTCCGAGCCTGGAGTGCGATAAGTGCGGCAGCGAAATGCAGTTGAAGACTGGTCGTTTCGGCAAGTTCTTCGGTTGCACCAACGCGACCTGCAAGAACACCCGCAAACTGCTGAAGAGCGGTGACGCGGCACCGCCGAAGATGGATCCGGTGAAGATGCCCGAGCTCAAGTGCGAGAAGGTCAACGACACCTACATTCTGCGTGACGGTGCTTCCGGCCTGTTCCTGGCGGCGAGCCAGTTCCCGAAAAACCGCGAGACCCGTGCTCCGCTGGTGATCGAGATCGTGCCGCACAAGGATGAGATCGATCCGAAGTACCACTTCCTCTGCGCGGCGCCGAAGAAGGACCCGGATGGTCTCCCGGCAGTGATCCGTTACAGCCGCAAGACCAAGGAGCAGTACGTGCAGACCGAAGTCGAAGGCAAGCCTACCGGTTGGAAGGCATTCTACGACGGTGGCAAGTGGGTGGTTGAAGACAAGCGCGTAGCCAAATAATCGGGCAATGCGACGCCAAAGGCCGCATGCGAACCCTCGGGTTTTCATGCGGCCTTTTGTTTTGTGCTTGCAGTCGGCTTGTCTGATCCATGACACTGTCAGACCTGCATTACGCGTCTTATTTCGTTGTGGAGACTGCCGTCATGGCCTTTGAGCTCTATACCCGTACCAATCAGAAAATTTACTTTGCCGGTCTGTCGCTTGAGGCGCTGGCCCGGGCGGAAGAGGGGCGGGCAATGAATTCCCTGGCGCTGATCCAGGCCGGGCGTGAGTCAGCGTTGTTTCACTTGTACGGCGCACTGCTGGGCTTGTGTCATGAGATTGCCGGTTTTTACCGTTTGCCTCAGGCCAATGCACCGCGAGCAGAATTGCTGCTGACTCGTGAAGTGCTCGAGACCATCGCTATTCCGGAAATGGCGGAGATGGTCGAATTGGCGAATAACCCTGAAACCTGGCTGGCAAAGCTTTTGGCTGCCCATGCCGCGCTGTTTCAACCGCCACGCGTGCCGCACAAGCCCAAGGGCGACGTGACCCAGCCGCTGATCATGGCGGTTAACCTCGATGAAGAAGAGGCGCCTCAAGAGTTGAGTCGAGAAGAGCTGGAAAGCTGGCGTCAGAACCTCAAGGATTTGGCGATTCGGTTTCGCGAAGGGTTGAATGAGTGCTAGGTACATAACCGGACCGGACGGTGCCGTTGGTTTTTTCAGGGATGAAGCATGTCTTCCGTATTGCATAACAAAAAGCTGCGACAGCTCTTCGAGCAATCGAGTGCGCGTGTCGACGCCGCCACCAGTACCTCGGATCTGCTTGATGTTATCAGGCAGATCGAAGCATTCGGTGGGCCATTAGAGTTTAATAACGCCACTCCGAAGTTGTTTCGCTACATTGGCTTGGTCCTGATCGCCGCCACCGTGTTTTTTCTACCTTTGCTATTGTTCGGGCTTGGTTTTTTGTTTGGCAGCTGGTTGGTGATGGATAACCGATCGGGTTTGGTTGACGTGCTTTCCAAGAAAATCGCTCATAAATCTTCCTTGTTCACCTATGACCTGAAAGAGCAGTTCAACCCTGATGCGAGTGTTCTAGAGAATCTGCTTGGGGAGTTCAAGGAGTTTCATCGAGGCTCCTTCAGTCGACAAATTCTGAAAACGATTCATGGCACGCACTTTGGTGCGACTCATGAACTGTCCTTCACTTACCAGCACGTTCAGTATGTAGATCGCGAAAGTTACGAAACCAGGGTGTCAGATGGCGCCGGCGGCACAAAGGTTGAAACCAAAATAATTGATAGCAAGTTTGCACGGCATAGCCTGGTGTTGGACTTTCCGTGGGTGGAAAACGTGCGTGTGCGCGGCGACAGGTTCCGGGCGCTGGACCTTGAGGAGGCTCTGGATACAACATCCAGTGAATTCAATAATGCGTTTCGTCTGACGGGTAAAACGCAGATGGCTTGTGCCATCTTTGCCAGGCCGGCCACGGTACTGCACTTGCTGCAGCTCACCGAGCAGTTGGGCGATATCAACCTGGAGTTCTCGGGGCAAGGGCGATTGTGTCTGAGTTTCGGCAACGCTGGGGTACTTGAGGCGAAAGCATCGGACACCCTCAGCAATTTACAGGCTTTTAATCGGCTTATCGAGACAGGCATTCGTTTGCCTCGTCTGGAGTTGCTGCTGTCGTGGATTCATCGCTTGGCCGAATTGCATGACGACAATTTCGCGCCTTCCACGAAAACCGTAAAAAACATGGAGTATTAGACGATGGCGTTGTTGTTGATTTTTGCGGTCTTGATCGGGATTACCTTCTGGATCTGTTACAACCGAATTATTGGTCGGCATAACCGTGCGCAGCGCGCTTGGGCCGATGTTCTGGTTTATGAGCGGCAGAAAACCAGGGTGCTGGATCAGCTTGAGCTGCAGGTCGCGGGTTTCAAGACCTACGAAGGGGCTCTGCTGGAAAAGATCACGGGGCTGCGTTCGGCCATCGGCAAGTTGCCGCAAGAAGCCAATGGAGACGCTCTACAGTCGGTGCAAAAAGGAACACGGGAATTGCTGGCTGGATTGAGCGTGGCATTTGAGGCGTATCCAGAGCTCAAAGCCAATGAGTTGGTGGGTAACTTTATGCGGGAGATCACTGAACAGCAAGAAAACGTCGGAGCGGCCATTACGCTTTTTAATGGTGCGGTAGAGATTTTCAATAATTCGATTCAAATGTTCCCTAGCTCTCTTGTTAATGGCTGCCTCAACAAAAAAAACGCGATCATTCCATTTTCTGATTCCGAGGCTAGCGCAGTCTTTGAGTACAAACCGAATTTTTGAGAGGGGCGTGCCCGCGGGCTCATCTCCCGCAAGGGTAGCCATTGTGCTCAAGTGGCAACCGCGGGGAGGAGGTTTGTCGTAAAGGTTGGGTGATGACCGTTCCTCAAGATCCCGAGCGAAGCCGCGCTGATGGCTATATAATCCCCGCCTTTCGTGGAGAACAGACTTTTATGCCAACGTCCTTTCTAGAAATTGTCGAACTGCCAGACGGCCGTATTGAGCTGCGCAGAGCTGAGGACGAGGGTTCTCTGGTGACTTTGAACTTCTCTGAAGACGCCAAAGCGTTCCTGCAGGGCCAGCACGTTGAAGTCGCCAAGGCGATGTTGAGCGTGGGTGTGCAGATGGCTGGACGCTTGGTTGAAGGCGAATTCGACAAAGAAGAAGGGCCGCGGATTCTTCATTGATTCCGTTCGTCGGCTTTTCGTAGGGCATCATTTCACGTCGATGTTACAGATTGGCTTCTCTGTCCTGGAGAAGCCCTGCGCCTTTCAAGTGCACAGTGAGTGTCACTTAGCCCAGCCGAATATTCAGACTTTGAGCATCCCCGGTACGGGCGGCGCTGATCAGCTGTTGGCGCGCGCTGGAACTCAACGGGTTCAGCCAGCTTACAACGGTGTGACTGCGGCCCAGGCGCAAGGCTTCGCACGCCAGTTGCTGGGCGCTTTGTGTTCCCCGAGGTTGTAGCAACAGAATGCGTTCGCGGTTCAGGCCGGCATCTCGCAGCCAGGCTTGAGTCAGGCTGGCGGGTGGCGCGATCAGTGTCAGCCAGCGAGCGCCCTTGTCCTGGCTCAACTCTCTGAGGATGGGGGCCAGAAGGTTCAGGCAGCTCCCAGCCGCACCACGCAATGACAGCTCACTGAACACTTCGGGTTCGGCGCTCCAGGGTGACTCGACCACGTCTTTGAGAGTCGGCGCCAACGGCTGCGCCATGAACGCTTCGAACAGCGGAAGTTGGGTGTGCTGTGGTGTGTGAGGGAACTGCATAACGCCTCCTTTAGCGGCGAATGACGCCGACACTCAAGCCTTCGATCACCAGGTCCTGATCTTTCAGGTTCACTTCGATCGGGGCAAACTCGGGGTTTTCGGCAATCAGCCAGACTTTGCTGCCGTCGCGCTTGAAACGCTTGACGGTCACCTCGTCGCCGATCCGCGCAACCACGATCTGGCCGTTACGGGCCTCGCGCGTGGTGTGCACGGCGAGCAGGTCGCCGTCGAAAATCCCCACGTCCTTCATGCTCATGCCGTGAACGCGCAACAAATAGTCGGCGCGTGGATGGAAGAAGGAAGGATTGATGTTGCAGGATTCTTCGATGTGTTGTTGAGCGAGAATCGGGGCGCCGGCAGCAACTCGGCCAATGATCGGCAAGGTGGACTCGTCGGCCTTGGCTTCGAAGCCCGGGATGCGAATGCCGCGTGAGGCGCCGGGCGTCATTTCGATTGCACCCTTGCGCGCCAGAGCCTTGAGGTGTTCTTCCGCAGCATTGGGCGACTTGAAGCCAAGCTCCAGGGCGATTTCTGCACGGGTCGGCGGATAGCCGTTGTCTTCGAGGCAGCGTTTGATAAAAGCCAGAATCTCAGCTTGGCGTGGCGTCAGTTTTATCATGTCGATCGCTCTGTCTTTTTATACAGTGACTGGGATTATATACAGTGGAGTGGTCTTGGCAATCCTCCTTTTTTATCTGACCGCTGGACGGTCGGTTTACAGATCGTCAGCTTGCTGCTTGTAGGACTGGCTACAGCTCCCGACTTGTATGGTTAAATAGCTGACCGACCGTTCGCAAAACGAACAGGCAGGCTTGACAATGCCCAGGCTGAAACGTATGTTTCAAACAAGTGTTTGTCAGGCGGAGTAGCCATGGCCCAGTCGGAAACCGTTGAACGCATTCTCGATGCAGCCGAGCAGTTGTTCGCGGAAAAAGGTTTTGCCGAAACTTCATTGCGGCTGATCACCAGCAAGGCTGGGGTCAATCTGGCGGCAGTGAATTATCATTTCGGCTCGAAGAAGGCCTTGATTCAGGCAGTCTTCTCGCGTTTTCTCGGGCCTTTCTGCATCAGCCTCGATCGTGAGCTGGAGCGCCGTCAGGCCAAGCCGGACAGCAAGCCGAGCCTTGAAGAGCTGCTGGAAATTCTCGTCGAACAAGCCCTTGTGGTGCAGCCACGCAGCGGCAACGATTTGTCTATCTTCATGCGCCTGTTGGGGCTGGCATTCAGTCAGAGCCAGGGGCATTTGCGGCGTTACCTGGAAGACATGTACGGCAAGGTATTCCGTCGTTACATGCTGCTGGTCAATGAAGCCGCGCCGCGTATTCCGCCTATCGAGCTGTTCTGGCGCGTGCACTTCATGCTCGGCGCAGCGGCGTTCAGCATGTCGGGGATCAAGGCCTTGCGCGCTATTGCCGAGACCGATTTCGGGGTGAACACCTCGATCGAGCAGGTGATGCGTCTGATGGTGCCGTTCCTGGCTGCTGGCATGCGCGCAGAAACCGGCGTCACCGACGAGGCCATGGCGTCGGCCCAGTTGCGTCCTCGCAGCAAATCGGCACCCGTCGCGGCCAAGGTTTAACAGTTCACGGGTGGGCGCGGCAGCTTACATCCGCTAAGCTAGCCGCCCATGCCGACTCTCGTTTCAGACCCGCTCGATTTCTCTTTTACCGACCACGTTCCGCCGGGTATTACCCTTGGCGGCGAAGTCGTGTGTCTGCTTCGGGCCGGGCTCTTCAAAGATGCGCCGCGCGCGCTTTTCGTTATCAAGGAATTTTTATGACTGCTGGCCTGCAAGGCTCGTTGATGGTGGACGTCGCCGGTACCTGGCTGACGGCCGAAGATCGCCAACTGTTGCGTCAGCCCGAAGTGGGTGGACTGATCATTTTTGCGCGCAATATCGAGCATCCACGCCAGGTCCGAGAGTTGAGTGCGTCGATTCGTGCGGTGCGTCCTGACCTGCTGTTGGCGGTGGACCAGGAGGGTGGTCGGGTGCAGCGCCTGCGTCAGGGTTTCGTGCGTCTGCCTGCCATGCGGGCGATTGCTGACAACCCGAACGCCGAATACCTGGCCGAGCAGTGTGGCTGGATCATGGCGACCGAAGTGCTGGCTGTCGGCCTCGACTTGAGCTTTGCCCCGGTGCTGGACCTCGACTACCAGCGCAGTGCCGTGGTCGGCACCCGTTCGTTCGAAGGTGATCCGGAACGTGCGGCCTTGCTGGCGGGGGCGTTCATTCGCGGCATGAACAGCGCCGGCATGGCGGCGACCGGCAAGCACTTCCCTGGCCATGGCTGGGCGGAGGCCGATTCGCACGTCGCGATTCCGAATGACGAGCGCAGTCTGGAGGAAATCCGCGCCAAGGACCTCGTGCCGTTCGCACGCTTGAGCAAGCAGCTGGCGGCGGTGATGCCTGCTCACGTGATCTACCCACAGGTCGACTCGCAGCCCGCCGGCTTCTCGCGCCGCTGGCTGCAGGACATCCTGCGCGGAGAATTACAGTTTGACGGGGTGATCTTCAGTGACGATCTGTCGATGGCCGGTGCTCATGTTGTCGGCGACGCTGCCAGCCGGATCGAAGCGGCGCTGTCTGCAGGTTGCGACATGGGCCTGGTGTGCAATGACCGTGCGGCCGCCGAACTGGCGCTGAGCGCAGCTCAGCGCCTGAAGGTCAAGCCGTCTGCACGCATCGCGCGGATGCGCAGCCAGTCGTTCGCCAGCACCGATTACCGGCAGGATCCGCGCTGGCTTACCGCTCTTGGCGCGCTCAAAGATGCCCAACTGATTGATTAAGGACTTTTTGCAATGACGGTTTACGCGATTATCGGTGGCACCGGCCTGACCCAGCTCGAAGGCTTGAGCATTCGCCAGTCATTGGCTCTGGACACGCCGTACGGCGCACCATCGGCCGAGATCCAGGTCGGTGAATACGCTGGGCGTGAAGTGCTATTTCTCGCTCGTCACGGCCATCCGCACCGTTTTCCGCCGCATCAGGTGAATTATCGGGCCAACCTGTGGGCATTGAAGCAGGCGGGCGCGCAGGCGATTCTGGCGGTCAATGCGGTCGGTGGGATTCATGCCGCCATGGGCACCGGACATTTCTGCGTGCCTCATCAATTGATCGATTACACCAGTGGTCGCCAGCACACCTATTTTGCCGATGACCTGGAGCAGGTCACCCACATTGATTTCAGCTATCCCTACAGCGAACCATTGCGCGAGCAGTTGATTGCCGCGTTGGCGGCTGAAGGCTGTGCCTATAGCAGTCACGGTGTATATGCCTGCACCCAGGGCCCGCGGCTGGAAACCGTTGCCGAGATCGCCCGCCTGGAGCGTGATGGCTGCGATATCGTCGGCATGACCGGTATGCCGGAAGCGGCATTGGCTCGCGAGCTGGAGCTGGATTACGCGTGTCTGGCGCTGGTGGTGAACCCGGCGGCGGGCAAATCGACGGCGGTGATTACCATGGCCGAGATCGAGCAAGCGCTGCATGAGGGGATGGGCAAAGTGAAGTCGACGTTGGCGCGGGTGCTTAAAGGTTAAGCATTCGTTACACCGAGTTGACCCCATCGCGGGCAAGCCTTGCTCCTACAGATCCATGTTGACCGCAAATATCGCGATCGACTCAAAAACCGTAGGAGCAAGGCTTGCCCGCGATGGCGATCTTGCAGTCACCGCTAAATCTTCGATTTGTCCGGCAACGGCGCAAACAACGCTTCAATATCGTCGCTCTGCAGCTTCCAGTCCCCGGTCGAACGCCCATCCAGTACGCCGGCCGCGAGGTCGGACTTTTCCTTTTGCAGGTGCTGGATTTTTTCTTCGACGGTGCCGCGGGCAATCATCTTGTAGACGAACACCGGCTTCTCCTGGCCGATCCGGTAAGCGCGGTCGGTGGCCTGGTTTTCCGTTGCCGGGTTCCACCATGGATCATAGTGAATCACCGTGTCGGCTTCTGTCAGGTTCAGGCCAACGCCGCCTGCTTTCAGGCTGATCAGGAAAATCTGACGCTTGCCGCTCTGGAAGTCTTTCACCGGAGTACGTCGATCGCGGGTTTGCCCGGTCAGCAGCGCGTAAGCGATGCCGCGTTTATCCAGTTCGTCTTCGATCAGCGAGAGCATCGAGGTGAACTGTGAAAACAGCAGGATCTTGCGGCCTTCTTCGAACAGTTCCTCAAGCATCTCCATCAGGCTGTCGAGCTTGCCCGAGGTGCTGCCGCGCGTGGGCAGGGCGGCCTCATTGACCAGTCGCAGGTCGCAGCACACCTGCCGCAGCTTGAGCAGCGCTTCAAGAATGATGATCTGACTGCGCGCCACGCCTTTGCGGGTGATCTCGTCGCGGACTTTCTTGTCCATGGCCAGGCGCATGGTTTCGTAAACGTCGCGCTGCGCCTCGTTGAGCTCGACCCAATGGACGATCTCGGTCTTCGGCGGGAGTTCGGTGGCGACCTGTTCCTTGGTTCGACGCAACAGGAACGGCTTGATCCGACCGTTCAGGTGTTGCAGTCGTACATCGCTGGCGCGTTTTTCGATGGGTACGCGGTAATCGCGATTGAAGCTTTTCACGTCGCCCAACCAGCCGGGCAGCAGGAAGTGAAACAGCGACCACAGCTCGCCCAGGTGATTTTCCAGTGGTGTGCCGCTCAGGCATAGGCGCTGGCGGGCATTGAGCTCTCGCGCCGCATGAGCGGCCTTGCTGTTGGGGTTCTTGATGTATTGCGCTTCGTCGAGCACCAGCACATGTAATGGCTGCGTTGCCAAGCGTTCGACATCCTTGGGCAGCAGCGCATACGTGGTGAGGATCAGGTCGTATTCGGCCAAATGCTCAAAATGCTTTTTACGTCCAGTGCCATACAGTGCCAGCACTTTGAGTTGTGGAGCAAAGTGCGCCGCTTCGTCGAGCCAGTTGGGAATCAGGCTGGTGGGCATCACCACCATGCACGGCCGGTCCAGGCGGCCGGCGTTTTTCTCGGTCAGCACGTGCGCCAGGGTCTGTAGGGTTTTGCCCAGGCCCATGTCGTCTGCAAGGATGCCGCCGACTTCCAGTTGCCGCAGCGACTGCATCCAGCTCAAGCCCTCAAGCTGATAAGGCCGTAATGTGGCGTTCAGCCCTTCGGGTGCCTCGGTCGTGTAATCCTTGATGTCACGCAGGCGCTGGGCGAAGGTGCGGATGTGCTCGCCACCTTCCCAAAGCAGAGGCATGTCTTCCAGCGGATTCAGGCGGGTGGCATCGGCGCTGCTCAGGCGCAACCGGGTTTCGCCGGGCTCTTGCAGGTAAAACTCGCCGAGGGTCGCCAGTACCGGCTTTAAACGGCCGAGCGGCAGCGCGACCTGCAACGGGCCGTATTCGGCGTTCGGACGGTGCGGGATGTTCACCAGAATCAGTTCATCGTCGCGGCGTCTGGCCAGGCGTTCCGGGTTGAGAATCTCGGTGTGCGAGCGCATCAGGTTCAGCAGGATCGGCAGCAGGCTCAGGCGCTCGCCATTGACGATAATCCCCAGCTCCAGATCAAACCAGTCGCGCTCCGGCGCCTCTTCGACCGTGGCGTACCAGTCATCGACCGCCGTCAGGTCAAAGCCGAAGTCTTCGTCAATCTGCAGCTCCCAGCCCTGGGTGCGTAACTTGGGCAGCTCATTGAGAGTGAACGTCAGCCAGGCGCTGTCGTTGACCATCTCATACAGTTCGCCGGCGCTTTCCGGCAAGGCTTTGCTTTGGCGGGTCGCCACTCTGAATCCGAGGATTCGCAGCTGTTCCCGGTAGGCTTTTTCGACGTCCGGCTGGCGTTTGATTCGTAGCGTTTGCTGTTCCTGCCGGATCAGGATGTCGGCATTTTTCTGCCCGCTGACGTATTCATCCAGATAATTGAAAGACAGCGCGGCACGGTGCTGGATGTAGCGCTGCATTTTGCCGTTGCGCGGTTCGAAGGCGCTGAACTCGATGCTCGCCAGCCACAGACGCGGCACCGGTTGCACGTTGTCCACCAGCAGTTGTGGTAAAGGTGCGGGCGTACGGTTTTCGAGGACCGCCTGCAGTTTTTCCAGCAGCTCGGCATCTTTGGCGGCGGCCGGGTACTCAAGGGTTTCCTGGACTTTGAGCAACACTGCAGCGCAATGCTTGCAGTTGACGCGCACCGGGCAACTGCACGTTGCATCGACCAGTAACAGAGTGCCTTTGGTGGATTCGCGCAGCGTAATGGTCTGGCGGTAAACATTGCCGCCAGAGCCTTCGCAACTGGCAGTGATGGTGCTGTCGCCGGCTTCGACGATCCTGACGCGATTTTCCAGTGCGTAGCGGCGGCCACGCTCCAGGCTTTGTTCCTTGAATCGGCTGACCCATGAGGGGGCCAAGGGTTTGCTCAGGTTCGGGGGCATGGGGACTTCAATCAGTCCGGGAGAACGTCAGGGACTGGCGGACGCGCAGGTGCAGTGAGCGAAGTGATTTTGATCAGCAGCGCCAGGTGGCCGTTGTCGAGGTAGTTGAGCTGACCGTTTTTGGTGTGGCTTTGCTGCTTCAGGCGTTCGCTGGCGGTAACCCGGCCATAGGCATCGAACTGGTTGACCCAGAAGTTCGCGTCGACATCGGTGAAGCGCCCGAGCTTCAGGTTCAGCGAGCCTTCGATCGGAAACTGGCCGAATTGCTCCTTGCCGTCGCTGATCGAGATTTTTCTCGCGTCCTCGCCAAGACTCTGTTGCCAGGCCTTGTGTAGCAACACCGTGTAATCGCCGCTGGCGCGCAGTTTTTCAGCCTCGGCATTCAGGCTTGGGGTGCGCAGGCTGTCGGCACTGATCGGCCGTGCGCCGGCAGCCCAGTCTTCCGGTGCGGTGCGGCTGGTAATGGCCGGCACGGCGTTCTGGCGGAACAGGATCATTTCAACCTGATACAAACTGTCGGCAAACGCCGTCGGGGCAACGAGGGTCAACAACAGGGTCAATGAACGAAACAGGCGCATGCGGCGTCCTTCAAGCAGATTTTGGAGTGAGGTGCTCAAACAGCGCCTCCACTGTATTAAAGCGCTCTTCCGGGCGCTCCATTGGCACCATGAATTTGAACATCGTGGCGCCTTCGAATTTGTAGCGTTTGGGTTGACCCTGGATCAGCTTGATCAGCACCAGCGGATCGACCGGCGTTTGTGCGCCGAACTCGATACGACCGCCTTGCGGGCCGCCGTCGACTTTCTTGATCCCCAGTTGCTCGGCCTGCAGTTTCAGCAAGGTCATGCGCACCAGGTTCTTGGTCGGCTCCGGCAGCAGGCCGAAGCGGTCGATCATCTCCACTTGCAGGTCCTTGAGGCCATCCTCGTCGGTTGCCGACGCGATGCGTTTGTAGAGGATCAGTCGTGCGTGGACGTCCGGCAGGTAGTCTTCCGGGATCAACGCTGGCAAGCGCAGGTTGATTTCCGGACCGCCACCCAGCGGTTGATCAAGGTTTGGCTGCTCGCCCTTGCGGATGGATTTAACCGCGCGTTCGAGCATTTCCATGTACAGGGTGAACCCGACGGCCTGGATCTGCCCGCTCTGACCGTCGCCCAGCAGTTCGCCGGCGCCACGGATTTCCAGGTCGTTGGTGGCCAGCACGAAGCCCGCGCCGAGGTCCTGGGTATTGGCGATCGCTTCCAGGCGTTTTTCCGCGTCTGGCGTGATCTGTTGGCGCGGCGGTGTCAGCAGGTAGGCGTAAGCCTGGTGGTGGCTGCGACCGACGCGACCACGCAATTGGTGCAACTGGGCCAGGCCGAACTTGTCGGCACGCTCGATGATGATGGTGTTGGCGCTCGGCACGTCAATGCCGGTCTCGATGATGGTCGAGGCGATCAGCACATTGAAGCGCTTGTGATAGAAGTCGCTCATCACCTGTTCGAGTTCGCGCTCGCGCATCTGCCCATGACCGATGCCGATCCGTGCTTCCGGCACCAGCTCGGCGAGATCGGCGGCACATTTCTCGATGGTTTTCACATCGTTGTGCAGGTAATAGACCTGGCCGCCACGCAGCAACTCACGGAGCAGGGCCTCTTTGACCGTGCTCTTGTTCTGTTCCATGACGAAGGTGCGCACCGACAAACGTCGCGCTGGTGGCGTGGCGATGATCGACAGATCACGCATGCCCGACACTGCCATGTTCAGCGTGCGCGGAATCGGCGTGGCGGTCAGGGTCAGGATGTCGACTTCGCTGCGCAGGGCCTTGAGCTGTTCCTTCTGACGCACACCAAAGCGGTGTTCTTCGTCGATGATCACCAGCCCGAGGTTTTTGATCTTTACGTCGTCTTGCAGCAGCTTGTGCGTGCCGATGACGATGTCGATCTTGCCTTCGGCGAGGTCGGCAACGGCGGCATTCACTTCCTTGGTCGACTTGAAGCGGCTCATCACTTCCACGGTCACTGGCCAGTCGGCGAAGCGGTCGCGGAAGCTGTTGTAGTGTTGCTGGGCGAGCAGGGTGGTCGGCACCAGAATCGCGACCTGACGGCCGCCGTGCACGGCAATGAATGCCGCACGCATCGCCACTTCGGTCTTGCCGAAACCGACGTCGCCGCAGACCAGTCGGTCCATTGGTCTCGGCGCGAGCATGTCTTCACGCACCGCGTCGATGGTGGTTTGCTGGTCCGGGGTTTCTTCGAACGGGAAGCCGGCGCTGAAGGTTGCGTAATCGGCTTTCGGATCGGCAAAGGCATAACCTTCGCGAGCCGCGCGGCGAGCATAGATGTCGAGCAGTTCAGCGGCGACGTCACGCACCTGTTCAGCGGCTTTGCGTTTGGCTTTTTGCCAGGTCTCGGAGCCGAGGCGATGCAGCGGCGCCAGTGCATCGTCGCTGCCGGTGTAGCGAGCGATCAAATGCAGGTTGGCCACCGGCACATAAAGCTTGGCGCCCTCGGCGTATTCGAGGGTCAGGAACTCGGCGGCCTGGTTTTCGATTTCCAGGGTCGCGAGGCCCAGATAACGGCCAACGCCATGATCGATATGCACCACCGGCGCGCCTTCGCGCAGCTCGGTGAGGTTTTTGATCACTGCATCGTTATTGGCATCGGCGCGTTTCTCGCGACGACGGCGCTGCATCACTCGCTGACCGAACAACGGACTTTCAGCAATCAATGCCAGGGCTGGATTGTCCAGCACCAGGCCTTCGTCCAGCGGTGCGATGGTGATCGCCAGGCGCTCTTTGCTAGCGACGAAATCCGGCCAGCTGTCGACGGTTTTCGGCCGCAGCTTCAGGCGTTCCAGCAGTTCCAGCAGTACTTCGCGGCGACCGGCCGACTCGGCGGTAAACAGCACGCGCCCGGAAAACCCATCAAGGAAATTCGACAGCGCTTGCAGCGGCTGGTTGGCCTTGGCTTCGATGGCCAGGTTCGGCAGCGGTGTAGCGGGAAAACGTTCGCGGCCGACACCGGTTTCGACGTCTTGCTGGCTGGCGACCACGCGTGGCCAGTTCTTGAGACGTGCGAAGCAGTCTTCCACCGGAAGGAACAACTCGGCCGGCGGCAACAATGGCCGGGATGGATCGACGCGGCGCTCTTCGTAGCGGTTGCGCACGTCGTTCCAGAAATTCTCCGCCGCCTGTTCGATGCCCGGCAGGGAGAACACCTGGGTGTCCTGCGGCAGGTAGTCGAACAGCGTCGAGGTTTCATCGAAGAACAGCGGCAGGTAGTACTCGATACCGGCCGGTGTAATCCCGCTGCTCAGGTCCTGGAAGATCGGGCAGCGGCGGAAATCGACATCGAAGCGCTCGCGAAAGCGTGCCTTGAAGCGGGTCACGGCTTCTTTTTGCAGCGGAAATTCTTTGGCGGGCAGCAGTCGGACCGATTCGACCTTGTCGATGGAGCGCTGGTTTTCTGGGTCGAAGGTACGCAGGGTCTCGATTTCGTCATCGAACAGGTCGATGCGGTAGGGCAGTTTGCTGCCCATCGGGAACAGGTCGATCAGCGCGCCACGTACCGCGAATTCGCCGTGTTCATAAACCGTGTCGACACAGCGATAGCCGCTGGCTTCCAGTCGCGTGCGCATTTGCTCGACGTCGAGCTTCTGACCGATGTCCAGCACCAGGCTGCTGCCGAGCAGGAACTTGGTGGGGGCCAGGCGATGTAGGGCGGTGGTGATCGGCACTACCAAAACGCCATGGCTCAGCTCGGGCAGCCGATACAGGCTGGCGATGCGCTGGGATATAATGTCCTGGTGCGGCGAGAACAGGTCGTAAGGCAGGGTTTCCCAGTCCGGGAAATGCAGCACCGGCAAATCGGGGGCGAAGAAACTCAGCTCCTGTTCCAGCCGTTCGGCACTTTGGCTGTCGGCGGTCAGTAGCAGGGTAAAGCGCTTGGCAGCGCTGGCGGCCTCGGCAATGGCCAGGCTCAGGGCGGCACCGGGCAGGTTGCCCCAGTGCTGTTTACCTGCCGCGGCAGGGAGAAGCGGTAGACGCAGGACGGGCACGGAAGGTTGAGCTCCAGCGTTGCGACAAAGTCGGTAATTGTAGCGGGCGAAGGTGCCGGCTGTCAGTTGCAGACTACCGCCGACGAAAGGAAAAGCATGTTGCGATAGGCGTGCATTGCTCCGCAGACGACTCGGCGGCATAATGTAGCCCCTTTTTTCAGCCCCTACATGTGGAAGGTTCCCGTGACTCAGAAGCCCGACCAGTGTCTTGGTGAATGGATCGACCGTGAAGCACTCGCAGAAGCGATGATTCCGCTTATCGGTCAGCTTTACCGCAATAACAACGTGGTGAGCTCGATCTATGGCCGCAGCCTGATCAACCAGTCTGTCATCGCGATTCTCAAAGCTCACCGCTTTGCTCGCCATCGTCAGTCCGATGACGCCGAACTGTCCGTTCACGAAACATTCCCACTGCTCAAAGCGATGAGCGAGCTCAAGCTCGGCGCCGCTTCGGTAGACCTGGGCAAGCTGGCGGTCAAGTTCAAGGCCGAAGGCAAAGGCCGCACTGCCGAGCAGTTCGTCCGTGAAGAACTGGCCGACGTTGTAGGCCAGCAGAACGCTTCCGCACGCAAAGGCACTGACGTTGTACTGTACGGCTTCGGTCGTATCGGCCGTCTGCTGGCGCGCATCCTGATTGAAAAAACCGGCGGTGGCGACGGCCTGCGTCTGCGTGCCATCGTTGTGCGCAAAGGCGCTGAAAACGACCTGATCAAACGCGCCAGCCTGCTGCGTCGCGATTCGGTTCATGGTCCGTTCAACGGCACCATCACCATCGACGAAGCCAACAACACCATCACCGCCAACGGTAACCTGATCCAGGTTATCTACGCGAAGAACCCGACTGAAGTGGACTACACCCAGTACGGCATCAAAGACGCTCTGTTGGTGGACAACACCGGTGTATGGCGTGACGCCGAGGGCCTGGGCCAGCACCTGGCTTGCCCGGGCATCGACCGCGTTGTTCTGACCGCGCCTGGCAAAGGCAAGCTGAAGAACATCGTTCACGGCATCAACCACGGTGAAATCACCGCTGACGACAAGATCGTTTCCGCCGCCTCCTGCACCACCAACGCCATCGTGCCGGTGCTCAAGGCTGTGAACGACAAGTTCGGCATCATCAACGGTCACGTTGAAACGGTTCACTCGTACACCAACGACCAGAACCTGATCGACAACTTCCACAAAGGCGATCGCCGTGGTCGTAGCGCCGCGCTGAACATGGTAATCACCGAGACCGGTGCTGCCACTGCTGCTGCCAAGGCCCTGCCTGAGCTGGCCGGCAAGCTGACCGGTAACGCGATCCGTGTTCCAACGCCGAACGTGTCGATGGCAATCCTCAACCTGAACCTTGAGAAAGCCGCCACCCGTGAAGAGATGAACGAGTACCTGCGCTACATGGCGCTGCACTCCGATCTGCATAAGCAAATCGACTTCGTCAACTCGCAGGAAGTGGTTTCGACCGACTTCGTTGGCTCGCGCCACGCAGGTGTTGTGGACGCTGAAGCAACCATCAGCCAAGACAACCGCGTTGTTCTGTACGTTTGGTACGACAACGAATTCGGTTACAGCTGCCAGGTGGTTCGCGTGATGGAAGACATGGCCGGTGTAAACCCGCCAGCATTCCCGCGCTAAGCCTTAGCCGCACCTGAAAACGCCCCGACTTGTCGGGGCGTTTTTGTTTGTGTGGCTTGCCTGGCTGGCCTACGGAGTCGGCGAAATATTTTGTGATAAATCGCTTCCGGAGCCGTCGTATCAAAGTGATAGGTTTGCCCGCGATCAAAAAGACCTGAGGACCACTTGTATGCGTTTTATCGCAAAGCCTTGCGCAGCATTGCTATTGCTGGCCAGCACCGTCTCTTTCGGCAACCTCGCCATGGCGAATGCCCAGCGCTCGGATATCGACAGCATCGTGCAAGATGCCGCCCAAGCGGTCATGCAGCAGTACAACATTCCCGGCCTGGCCATTGCGGTGACTGCTAATGGCAAGCAGCAGTTCTACAACTTCGGCGTGGCCTCAAAGGAAACACAACAGAAGGTCACGAGCGATACGCTGTTTGAAATCGGCTCCATCAGCAAAACCTTCACAGTCACCCTGGCGACCTACGCCGAGGTCAACGGTCAGCTTTCTCTTACTGACCACCCCGGCAAGTACCTGCCTGAGCTTGCGGGTAGCCCGTTCGATAAAGCGACGCTGATCAACCTGGCGACCCATACCGCAGGCGGCTTCCCCTTGCAGGTGCCTGATCAGGTACAGAACAACCAACAGCTGATGGACTACTTCAAGGCGTGGCAGCCGACGTATGCGCCGGGTGCTCAACGAACCTATGCCAACCCCAGCATCGGGGCGCTAGGCATGATTACCGCAATCAGCATGAAGATGCCGTTCGCGGTGGCGCTGGAACAGCGACTCTTCCCGGCACTCGGAATGCCCAACAGCTTCATCAACATCCCGGCGAGCAAGCTGTCGCTCTATGCTCAGGGTTACAACAAGCAGGATGTCCCGGTCCGGTTGAATCCGGGTGTGCTGGGTGACGAGGCCTACTCGGTAAAAACCAGCTCCACGGACCTGATTCGCTTTGTCGAGGCCAATCTGGGCGTTGCGAAGGTCGAAGCAAAACTCGGTCGCGCACTGATGGAGACGCACAAGGGCTATTTCCAGCTAGGTCCAATGACTCAAGACCTGATTTGGGAGCAGTACGACTACCCGGTGCAACTGAGTGCACTGGTTGAAGGCAACGCCGACAAGATGATTTACGACAGTCATGTCGTTACGGCATTAAACCCGCCCCTGGCACCACGGGAGGCAGTCTGGATCAACAAGACGGGGGCGACCGGTGGGTTCTCTGCTTATGTGGCCTTCGTCCCCGAGAAGAAGTTTGGCATTGTGGTGCTGGCCAACAAGAGCTACCCCAACGAACCCCGGGTGCGCCTGGCGCATCGGATCCTGAGTGAACTGGATTAATCTTCGCTGACGGAGGATTGAGTGGCGGCCGATGTGAACTCTCCAGCGTTGCCGCGCTAAGCCCTGGCTGCACATGAAAACGCCCCGACTTGTCGGGGCGTTTTCATGTGCAGCGGTTCATTATAAGGAGCCATTAGACATCATCTATTAAATTAGACGTGTTCATGCGTCATCCGCTATGTCCGGTCAGTGCGTTGTAGTTATATCGTTTTATTCTTGATATGTGCCAGATCAGAACGCTGTAAATCTCGACAGGTTATCGCTATAAAAATTCAATAATAAAAAAATCCTCAAATAAAATAAGCAGTTGCAGTGGGGGAGTGTTGTTACTTGCTTTATGTGGATCCAATACAGGGTGTGTTCAATAATTGACGCCATTTTATTGAATGGCTCGATGCTTGACAGCGATGGGTGCTGAAATTAGTGTCTCCCCCTGGCAGCTCCGGCACCGGCCGGGGTTGGGTGGCAGCAAATTGCCTGTATTGTCGGGCAAGTACTCACGGTAACTTTCAAAACTTTGGCACAACTTTGGCGGTGCTGTTTTAAAGATGGTGGCGTTTTAATGTGCGTCATGATGGCAACTAATACTCCAAAAAGACAGGGAACTTATTCCTGCTCACATCACACTGAATCTAAATAAACCGTGCTGGCTTTATTGCTGTCCGGGGAGTTGATGATCCGCTTTCGTTGATCCTGCTTAATGTGTTTTGCGGTTACGTTCTAATCGGGCATGACGGCTGCGCAGTGCTGACATATAGCCGTGTATTCATGGCTTATTGGGAGAATTAAACATGGCAGAAGAACGCTCAAGGTTTTTTTCATGGTCCCTGTTGCCGCGTCTGGTGGGCTTGGGTGTCCTGGTATTTATCATCTGGCTGTTGCTCTCGACGTTGCTGATGCCGCTGGTGTCGACATCGGCGACACGGGCAATTTTGAATGCACCGGTCATTCTGCTGACGACACCCATCGAGGGGGTGGTGAATTCGCTTGAGGTCAAGCCCGGCTCGACTTTTACCCAGGGCCAGAAGATTGCGGTGGTTGAAAACCCGCGGGCTAACCAGGAGACGTTGTTGACCCTGCAAACCCGGCGTTTGACTCTGGAGCAGGAGCTATCGTCATCGGCTAGCCAGGCCGAGCACGACCAGCAGTATTACGACGAGTTGGAGAAAACCAGTCAGCGCTATCAATCGGCGTTTCATACTCGTCAGCTCTATGCACAACGTGCGCTGAAGGCCGAGAGCACTGCCGCCAGCGCCCGCTTGACGGACGCACAGGAAACCCTCGATCGCAACCTCGAGTTGTTCACTCAAGGGGCGGTCAGTGGCGCGGTCGTCGCCGCCTCGAAAGCCAAGTTGGCCTCGTTGGAGGGGGCGGCAGAATCCGTCCGTTCACAGCTGCGAATCAATGACGGTGATGTCAATGCTGCCAATAAGCAGGTCTACCTTGACCCTGATCAGTTGCGCATGTTCGACCTCAGCGCGCAGATGACCACCCTGAAACTGAGCCTGGAAAATCAGGCCCGCAATCGCGAGACCTATCAACGCGAACTCGACAATCTCAACCACCTGATCGAAACCGAACAGAACCGGGTCAAGTTGACGGCTGGCTATGAGGTCACGGCGTATTCGTCCGGCACGGTTCAAGAGCTGTTGGCGCCCCAAGGGACGGTGGTGCAAGCCGGGTCGACTTTGCTGCGCGCCACCAACTGCAAAGAAAGCTATGTCGTCGCGGTGTTTCCGGAACGCGTGGCCAGCAAGATTGATCACGACAGTGTCCTGACGGTGAGAATCCATGGCCTGGACGAACCGCTCAAGGCCAATGTCGTGCAGTTGTTATCCAGCACTAAGGATATTCGCCCTAACAGCTACAGCGTTCCTTTCCCGTATGCCGAGCAGAACTCGGTGTACGTCGTCGGTACTTTTGCCGATGACCTCACCGACAGCCAGCGCGCCATGACCTGCAATCCAGGGCTGTGGGCCAGCGCCGAGGTATCTCACTGATGAGTCCGCGCAACGTTGTGCAATGGCCGTGGCTGCCGGGCCTGATCGGGGTGATGCTGATGAGCAGCGGCGGATCTGCGCTGGCAGCGCAAGCCAGGCCGCAACTGGCGGCGATGACGTGTGCAGCGCTGGATCACGCGGTGCAATCGCAAGCGGCGGGGCCGGTGTTGCTGGCCAGTTACCCGCCGCTGGACGGTCAGCCGGCGCCAATCCAGGCGTTGCGTGGGGTTGCGTTCACCTACGACAACGCCTTGGCCAGCATCGCCTTGTTTGCCTGTGGTAAAGCCGAGTCGGCGCGACGGATTGCCGATGCGCTGGCCTTCGCCACGACCCACGACCCGGAATATCAGGATGGACGCTTGCGCAACGCCTACGCGGCAGGCCCGGTGGGTTCGTCGTCGATGCGCCTGCCGGGTTATTGGAGCGTAGAGCGCAATGCCTGGAATCAGGACGCCTATCAGGTCAGCAGTGCCACCGGCAATCAGGCCTGGGCCGCGTTGGCGTTGTTGGAGGCGTTGCGCCAGAGCGGTGATTCCTCTTACCTGGAGGCCGCTCGCAAAGTGTTGCAGTGGTCCGGGAAAAACACTTATGACGGACAGGCCCCCGAGGGTTTCAGCGGCGGTTACTACGGGTATTTCCCCAAGCAGATCCAGCAGACCTGGAAGTCCACCGAACATAACGTCGACCTGGCGGCAGCCTGGTCGGCACTCAACACGGCTGCGCCCGACCCGGGCTCGGCGCACCAGGCGCAGATTGCCCGGCAATTCGTGTCGAGTCAGTGGGACGCCGGGGAAGGGCGCTTTCTGATTGGTACCGGGAAGGATGGTCGAACCTCGGATCGCCAGCGTTCAGGACTGGACGCGCAGATCTGGCCCTTGATCGCCTTGAGTGATCCTCCTGCGGACTGGCGGCGTGTCTTCACGTTTATCGATCAGGCGCACCGCTCGGGTGCCGGGTATGGCTTCAACCGCGACCCGGACGGTTTATGGACCGAAGGCACCGCGCAAACCGCCGCCGTGGCGAGCTTGAGCGGTATGAAGGAAAAGGCGCAGCCGTTGTGGAATGTGTTGCTGGCCCAACAGGCCGGCAATGGCTGGCTGTTTGCAACACCCGCACCGCGTATCAGTACCGGGTTGGCGATCGGCCCGGACTCAACAACCAACGACTTTTTCTATTACCACCTGCCTCACTTGGGCGCTACAGCATGGGCCGCGATCGCTGCTACCGGCATCAACCCCTTTACCGGTTTTCAAGAGGCTGACTGACATGCAGGCACTGGACACGCTGCAACTTGTGCAAATCAATTTCTGGACCGTGGTCGCGGTGATTCTGTTCACCTGCCTGACGCACCGTGATCAATGGATGGCACGTGCCGGTTTCGGAGCCTTGACCGCGCTGTTGTTGATCAATTACGTGGCCTGGCGGATTCGCGACACCTTGCCCGATGGACACGCAGGATTTGCCTCGGTCTGGGCTTACGCGTTCCTGTTTTTCGAAATGCTGGCGATCGGTTACACGCTGTTTTCGATCATCGTCCTGCTCTGTCGCTCGGATCACCACGCCAGTGCCGATGCCGGGGAGCAACGCTTGCGTGCCCAGGGCCGCTCGGTGCCGGCGGTGGATGTGTTTATCGCCACCTACAACGAAGGCCTGGATATCCTGGAAAAAACCATCATCGCCGCCCAGGCGATCGACTACCCCAACGTGACCATCTGGGTGCTCGACGATACCCGCCGCGACTGGTTGCGCGACTATTGCGCCGAGGTCGGTGTGCAATACGCCCGACGTCCCGACAATTCCCACGCCAAGGCCGGTAACCTGAACAACGGCCTGCGTCTGTCGGCGGCCAGCAGCAATGCGCCGTACATACTGGTGCTCGACGCCGACTTCGCCCCGCAGCAGCCGATCCTGATGCGCACCCTGGGATTGTTCGACGATCCCAAGGTCGGCCTGGTGCAGACGCCGCAGTTCTACTACAACCCCGATCCGATTCAGCACAACCTCGGTTCATCCAGCTGCTGGGTCGATGAGCAGCGAGTGTTCTTCGACGTCTACCAGCCGGCCAAGGATGGTTGGGATACCGCGTTTTGCGTGGGCACTTCGTTTGTTGTGCGGCGTGATCTGATCACTGAAATGGGTGGCTTTCCGACGGGTTCGGTCTGCGAAGACATCTACACCAGCTGCCGTCTGCAGCAAAAAGGCTACGTCACCCGCTGGTTGAATGAACGACTGTCGATCGGTTTGTCCGCCGAGGGGTTGACCGAGTACATCAATCAGCGTGGGCGCTGGTGCCTGGGGACGATCCAGGTCGCGCTGCTCAAAGAGGGCCCCTTGCGCGGTCGTGGCTACTCACTCAATGAACGGTTGCACTTCGTGCATGGCTTGATGCACTGGTTCTCCAAGCCATTCATTCTGATGATGCTGGTGTCGCCGGTGTTGTATTGGTATTTCGGTATTGCCGGGTTCTACGCCCATCCGGCGGATTTCATGGCCTTCGGCATGCCGGCGTTGATTGCATTCTGGGGCTACGGGACGTGGGTCACTGACCGGCGTACCTTGCCGATTTTTACCGAGGTCACCCAAATCGTCGCCTCACTGGCGGTGACAGCGACGATCATCAGCGCCATGGTCCGGCCGTTCGGGCGACCCTTCAAGGTCACGGCAAAGGGCCTGGATCGTTCACGCACAACGGTCCACTGGAAGTTGTTCGGGTTCTTTTTTGCGCTGACACTGTTCTCGCAAATAGGCGCTTACATCACCATCAGCAACGCGGCTGCGTTCGACGGCAATATGCTGTTCAACCTGTGCTGGACGGTGGTCGCGCTGATCTACAACCTGGCCACCCTGGTGGCGTGTGTTGACCGGCCGCGCTTGCACGGCGAAGAGCGCTTTCCTTTCGATAAACCCAGTGGGTTGCGCTTCGCCGGCAAAACCCTGGCGGGCCAACTGGTGGATATTTCGCTGAGTGGCGCCTCCATTTCCTGTGCCGTTGCGTCATTGATCAAGCCCGGGCTGCGGGGGCAGGTGTGGATCAATAAGCTCGGCTGGCTGGATATCGAGGTCATGCGTCATCACGGCGAGGACCGTTTGGGCTTGAAGTTCATCGACCTTGACGAAACGCTTCGGCGCCGGCTGATCGCGCGGCTGTTCAGTGAGGCGCCGATCAACGTGGTCGGCAAGGCTGAGCCAGGCCTGGCTTTCGGCACCTTGTTGCGGCGTTCGTTGCTCGGCGAAAAGCGCACGGCGCCGCGTTCGCGGCGGCCGGTCAAGGCGCCGTCCTACAGCTCACTGCCTGGTTTACGCCCGATCAGCTTCCGTTCGCGTCAGCAACCACTGCCGCAAATCAGCACCACCCGCTCAGGTCTTTGGGCTTTCCTTCTCACTCCGTTACGAGCCTTGCTCGGCCAACGTTTGTAGGTGCGCCTCATGAACAGACGCTTATCCACCTCATGTTTCATGTCGCTGTTATTGCTCGGCGGTTGTTCTCTGGAACCCAAATACGAGAAACCGGAGGCACCGATCGATCAGCAATGGCCAGCCAGTTCGGCCAGTGACTGTTGCAGCGCCAAGCAGGCGTTCGACAAGGATTGGCACGGCTTCGTGCTCGATGACCGACTGCGCCAGCTGATCGACCTGTCCTTGAAGAACAATCGCAGCCTGCGTCAGTTCGAGGCGGGCGTCGAGGAGGCGAGGGCAGGGTACGCCGGTGCCGAATCCGGGCTGTTTCCCTCCATCGGACTCAACACCTACGCCGGCCGCAGCAAGTTTCCGTCACAGGTCAGGACGCAGGGAGGCGGCGTCAGTTCAGGCAGCACGTCCAACACCTTTCAGGCCAGCGGTGGCTTCACGTCTTACGAGTTGGACCTGTTCGGGCGCATCCGCAGTCAGCGAAACGCCGCAGGCGCACGCTTCGAGGCGACCGAGGCGGACTATCAGACGGCTCGCCTGGCGTTGATCGGTGAAGTGGCCAGCACCTGGCTTAGCCTCAAGGCCAATCAGAATCTGCTCGACCTCGCACAAAACACCTACAAGTCCCAGGACCACTACGGTGAGTTGTTGCGCAAGAGCTACAACCTGGGCTCCAGTGCTCAAATCGATGTTCACCAGGCGGATGCGCAAACCAACACGGCGGCGGTTCAGATCAACACGTACCGCATGCAGGTGGCGCAGAACATGAATGCGCTGCAGGTGTTGGTCGGGCAGCCGGTGCCGGTTGGGTTGTTGCCCACTGGCGTGCTGGGTGAGCAGTTGGCAACCGCCGATGTGCCCGCCGGGTTGCCGTCGTCACTGGTTGCGCGGCGGCCCGACATCATGGCCGCCGAAGCCTTGTTGCGAGCTACCAATGCGGACATCGGCGCAGCCCGCAGCGCTTATTTCCCGACCTTTTCGCTGACCTCGGCAGTAGGCGGCCTGACCGGTGACTTTTCGCGATTGTTGAGTGCGCCGGCCGAGTTCTGGTCGGTGGCTCTGGCGGGGTCGTTGACCCTGATCGACGGCGGTGCGCGAAAGGCGCAGGTGGACGCCAGCCATGCGCGGTTCAATGGGCAGACGGCGGCGTATGAAGCCACGGTGCAGAACGCTTTCCGCGAAGCCGCCAATGCCCTCAACGCCCGCCAGGAGATGCTTACCCAGGTCGACTATCAGAAGCGTCTGGTGGCGGATTATCAAGCAGCCTACCGACAATCCCGATTGCGTTTCGAGGCGGGGATGGACAGCTACTTTTCGACGATGGACGCGCAGCGTTCGTTATTCGACGCGCAGCAGAAGCTGACGCAAATGGAGCTGGCGCGGGAGATCAATCAGGTGGACTTGTATAAGGCGCTGGGCGGGGGCTGGAGTCAGTCGGTGAAAATGGCGAACCGATAATCTGTGGCGTTCTGGCGCGGCTCTTCGCGGGCAAGCCTTGCCCCTACAGGTCTTGTGTCGGTCACAGATTCAGAATCTGACCGAAATCCTGTAGGAGCATGGCTTGCCAGCGATGCGATTTAGCGGGTGCCGCCGACCACAGCAGCCTGCGCGGTGCGCAGTTCATGCCGGTTGCCACGGAACAGCACCAGCGTTGCGATCAAGCCAAGTACCGCTGCGCCGCTCAACCAGATACCCGGTGCGGCCTTGTTGTCCAGCACGTGGATCAGGTAAGTACAGGCCGCCGGGGTGAAGCCGCCAAAGGTTGCAGTCGCCAGGCTGTAAGCCAGGGAGAAACCGGTGGTGCGGACTTCAATCGGCATGATTTCGGTCAGGGCCACCACCATGGCGCCGTTGTACGAGCCATAGAGGAACGACAACCACAACTCGACGATCAGCAGATGGCTGAAGCTCGGGTTGGCGACCAGCCAGGACAGCGCCGGGTAAGCCGTCAGGATCGCCAGAATGGTCGCCGCCAGCAGCAGCGGTTTACGGCCGATCTTGTCGGACAGCGCACCCATCACCGGCAGCCAGAAGAAGTTCGACAGGCCGATGCACACGGTGACCAGCAACGCGTCGAAGTCCGACAGGTGCAGCTCGGCTTTACCGAACGTCGGGGTGTAGGCGGTGATCAGGTAGAACGACACGGTGGTCATCACCACCAGCGCCATGCCGGCCAGCACGATGCCGAAGTTCTGACTGATCGAGCGGACGATGTCTCTCAGACTTGGGCGATGTTTACGCGCCTGGAATTCAGGGGTTTCTTCCAGCGAACGACGAATGATGAAAATCGCCGGAACGATCATGCAGCCGACCAGGAACGGCACGCGCCAGCCCCAATCACCCATTTGCTCGGGGCTCAGCCAGTGGTTGAGGCCCACACCCAGCAAACCGGCAAACACCACCGCTGCTTGTTGGCTGGCGGACTGCCAACTGACGAAAAAGCCCTTACGGCCAGGTGTCGAGATTTCTGCCAGGTAAACCGACACACCGCCCAGTTCCACGCCGGCCGAGAAGCCTTGCAGCAAACGGCCGAACAGCACGATCAGCGGTGCAGCGACACCAAGGGTCGCATAACCCGGCACACAGGCAATCAACACGGTGCCGGCAGCCATCAGCGCGAGGGTGATGATCAAACCTTTGCGACGGCCGTGACGGTCGATGTAGGCGCCGAGAAAAATTGCACCGAGTGGGCGCATGAGGAAGCCGGCACCGAAGGTGGCCAGTGACAACATCAGGGAAGCGAAAGCACTGTCGGCAGGGAAGAAGGTTTTGGCGATGGCCGTGGCATAGAAGCCGTAGACCATGAAGTCGAACATCTCTAGGAAGTTGCCGCTGACAACGCGAAATATCGCTTTGCCCTTGCCCGTAGTCGAGGCCATTTGATCTTACTCACTTTGGCTGTCTTATTAGAAATCCCTGGTCTTGAAACATCCTTACTGACGGGTCTGGTCTGTGCCGGTGCCTCGAACAGTTTTGTAACGATATGTGTAAGAGGAACGGTAGGCAACCAATAGTTAGCGTGCTGCTTAAACGTTATAGCCATGAGCCAGCCCTCTCCCGCAGTTCTATCGCATAATGGCGGGCCTTGGCGTTCTGTCGGGGGGAACTCTTTGGGGAGGAGTGCGCGTTGTTGAACTGGCGATCGGGTGTTTTCTTGGTGCTTGTTGGCGCCTTGTCAGGCTGCGGTAACAGCGACACCCTGGAAAGCTTTGGCGGCCCGACCATGGGCAGCACGTATTCGGTCAAATACATCCGCCATCCGGGGACTCCCGGGCCGGTCGAGGTGCAGAAACAGGTCGAGTCGATTCTGGCCGAGATCGACCGGCAGCTGTCGACCTACCGCAGTGATTCCGACATCGAGCGATTCAATGGTTTACCGGCCAATAGCTGTCAGCCAATGCCGGCGCCGGTCTTGCAGTTGGTCAAGGTGGGCGAACAACTCTCAGAGACGAGCGCCGGTTCCTACGACCTGACGGTGGAGCCGCTGCTGAACCTTTGGGGGTTCGGCCCACAATCGCGCGATGAAAAAATCCCAAGCGCCGAAGCCTTGGCTTTGGCCCGACAACGCGTCGGTTATACGCATCTGCGGATTGAAGGCGATCAGCTATGCAAGGACGCGCCGGTCGAGGTTGACTTCGGCAGCATTGGCGCCGGGTACGCCGTCGACAGGATCGCTGCGAAGTTGCAGGAAATGGGTATCGACAGCTTCATCGCCGATGCCACCGGCGAACTCAAGGCCGTTGGCAAGAAACTCGACGGGTCGCCCTGGAAGATTGCACTGGAGGAACCGCGCGATGACCAGCAGGTTGTCGAGCGGGTGATCGCGCTGGACGGCAACGGTGTTTCGACCTCAGGCGACTACCGCAATTACTTCATGCAGGATGGCCGGCGCTATTCCCACACGTTCGATGCCCGAACCGGCGCGCCGATCACTCATACCCTGGCGTCCGTCACGGTGATTAATCCTTCGACGCTGATGGCCGATGGCTTATCGACGCTGTTGCTGATTCTTGGCCCCGAGCGCGGTTGGGACTACGCCGAAAAACATGACATCGGTGCATTTTTTGTGATTCGAGCCGATACAGGCTTTGTCACGCGAACCAGTCAGGCTTTTGACCGCCTGAGTGCCGAAAAAGCCAAGTAAATACGGTGTGATGGACACTCACGGTTGGCGTTGTAGTGCAGGCAAAACTAGCCTACGACGCGACCAAGGGTTAATGTGCGCGGCGTTGACGCTTCTATAGACTGTGTCCGGGTTCTCGACTGACCCCAAATTGTTCCTTCATGCCGCAAGACCGGCATGATTTAGCCGCAGGTGCCAACGGGGTGCCGCGGCCTGTTCTGAGGAGTACGCATGGCTGTCTACAACTACGACGTGGTGGTGTTGGGTTCCGGCCCGGCGGGAGAAGGCGCGGCAATGAACGCCGCCAAAGCAGGGCGCAAAGTGGCGATGGTCGATAGTCGTCGCCAGGTCGGCGGCAACTGCACCCACCTTGGCACTATCCCGTCCAAGGCCTTGCGTCACTCGGTCCGGCAGATCATGCAGTTCAACACCAACCCGATGTTCCGGGCCATTGGTGAGCCGCGCTGGTTCTCGTTTCCGGACGTACTGAAAAGCGCCGAAAAAGTCATTGCCAAACAAGTCGCCTCGCGCACCGGTTACTACGCGCGCAATAGGGTCGACCTGTTCTTCGGCACCGGCAGCTTCGCTGACGAGCAAACCATCGAAGTGGTCTGCGCCAACGGCGTGGTCGAAAAACTGGTGGCCAAGCACATCATCATCGCCACCGGTTCGCGTCCGTATCGCCCGGCCGACATCGATTTTCACCACCCGCGTATCTACGATAGCGACACCATCCTCAGCCTCGGCCACACCCCGCGTAAACTCATCGTTTACGGCGCCGGCGTGATTGGTTGCGAATACGCGTCGATCTTCAGTGGTCTGGGCGTGCTGGTCGAACTGGTGGACAACCGCGGTCAGCTGCTGAGCTTCCTCGACTCGGAAATCTCCCAGGCACTGAGCTACCACTTCAGCAACAACAACATCACCGTGCGTCACAACGAAGATTACGATCGCGTTGAAGGCGTGGACAACGGGGTGATCCTGCACCTCAAGTCCGGCAAGAAGATCAAGGCCGACGCCTTGCTCTGGTGCAACGGCCGTACCGGTAATACCGATGCGTTGGGTCTGGAAAACATCGGCGTGAAGGTCAACAGCCGTGGCCAGATCGAAGTTGACCAGAACTATCGCACCTGCATCCAGAACATCTACGGCGCAGGCGACGTAATTGGCTGGCCGAGCCTGGCCAGTGCCGCCCACGACCAAGGGCGTTCGGCTGCTGGCAGCATTGTCGATAACAACAGCTGGCGTTTCGTCAACGACGTACCGACCGGGATCTACACCATTCCGGAGATCAGCTCGATCGGCAAGAACGAGCAAGAGCTGACCCAGGCCAAAGTGCCGTACGAAGTCGGCAAGGCGTTCTTCAAGGGCATGGCGCGTGCGCAGATTGCCGGCGAGCCGCAAGGCATGCTGAAGATCCTGTTCCACCGCGAGACACTGGAAGTGCTCGGAGTGCATTGCTTCGGTTACCAGGCATCGGAGATCGTCCACATCGGTCAGGCGATCATGAACCAGCCGGGTGAACAGAACACGTTGAAGTACTTCGTCAACACCACGTTCAACTACCCGACCATGGCCGAAGCCTATCGGGTAGCGGCCTACGACGGCCTCAACCGGCTTTTTTGAGCGGCTCCGGCCGGTGGCCTGAGCCGGCCGGGGAGACCGATTTCAGCAATTCTCGAGCGTGGCGCTGGCCAAACCGGGAAAGTCTGTAATCAGGCTGTCAACGCCGAAATCAGCGAGCCTGCGCATCAGCGCAGGTTCGTTGACTGTCCATACCGACACATGCAGGCCTTGTCGCTGCGCCTTCTGCAGGCGTTCCGGCGTACACAGGGTCCAGTTCAGCGCCAGAATCTCACAGCCATAACTTTGCGCGACCTTCAGCGGATCGAGCCAGGCATATTCGGCGACCAGCCCACGCGACACATCCGGCACCAGATCGACTGCGGCCTTCAGCACTTCGCGCGAACTCGAGGTGATGGTGACCTTGTCCAGCAAGCCAAAGCGTTGCGCCATTTCGCGGATCGCCAACACCGTCGTCGCCGCGCGCATACGCGACGCGCTCTTGACCTCTAACTGCCAGTGCTCGAAATCGCACTTTTCGAACAGCTCTTCCAGCCGTGGAATCGGGCAGGGCTTGATCCAGCCCGGACCACCCTTGCGCGCATCGTAGGTCACCAGTTCTGCCGCCGTATGCTCGACCACCTTGCCGCGACGCTCGGTGGTGCGCTTGAGCGTCGGGTCGTGGATGACCATCAACTCGCCGTCCATGGACAGGTGCAGGTCCAGTTCGCAACGGCGTACGCCGTGCTTGAGGCATTCCTGGAAACTGCTCAGGGTGTTTTCCGGTGCTTCGCCTTTGGCGCCGCGGTGGCCGTAGATTAGGGTCACGGGTCTTCCTTAATTAATTGCCTGATTCGTTTTGCTCGCGTGCCAGGCGTCGCTCATGCGCCTGTTTCTGCAAGATATAGCGGGCCAGCAGCTGTCGTTGCGCATCGGTCAGGGCTTCGAATTCGGTGCCAATCTCGAAGGTGCCGAAGCTTTCCGGTTCACAGTGAGTAACCTTGGCCCGCAACAGCAGGCCCAGTGCTTGCGGCATCAACAACAGCTTGATCGCCAGATGGCTGCCGGTCGGGTAGGCGAGGTGGTGCTCGAACTCGATGCCTCCTTCCGACAGCACCACGTGCTGCGGCTCACCGAACTTGCCGAGCACGGTGTGTGCCACGACCTGGCTCAGCAGGTCGATGCGCTTGTTCATGACCTTCAGATAGTTGGCGGTGTTTCGATCCCGCTCACTGATCTGGCGCAGCAAGTGCTGCGACTCGAATTCGCTCAGGTGCAGTTCGCTGAGCAGGTTGAACAGCGGGGAAGCATCCTGCAACACTTCCTGACCTGCCGCTTCGAGGGCAGACAGGGGCCGAATTTCCAGTGCGATCGTGTCCTCGATACGGTAGTATTCGCGGCGATCTTCTTCATCTAATGTCGACATGGCGAACCCATGGTAGCGGCGGTGGTCTGAGTGTAAAGCTGGTTATCGACCCCCGCCACAAGGACGTTCCTTTTCCCTCCGAACAAGCCCCGACATGTTCAGACCTCTCTTCGTATTTATCGGCACGCGTTATACCCGTGCAAAGCGTCGCAATCATTTTGTGTCGTTCATTTCCCTGACTTCGATGATCGGACTCGCCCTCGGCGTGGTCGTGATGATCGTGGTGCTGTCGGTGATGAACGGCTTCGATCATGAGATGCGCACCCGCGTGCTGGGCATGGTGCCCCACGCGACCATCGAGTCCGGTGAGCCCATCAGCGACTGGCAAAGCCTGGCCGCCAAGGTCCAGCAGAACCCGCAGGTGGTGGCGGTTGCGCCGTTCACCCAGATGCAGGGTTTGCTGACCAACAACGGCCAGGTGCAGAAAGTCCTGCTCAATGCCGTCGACCCGGATCAGGAGCGCAAAGTCTCGATCATCGACAACTTCATGACGCAGGGCAAACTCGACGACCTGTCGCCGGGCAGCTTCGGCATCGTGATCGGTGACAAGGCCGCGACCAAGCTCGGCGTGGGTCTCGGCGACAAGCTGACCTTCGTCGCCCCGGAGGTCACCGTGACCCCGGCCGGGATGTTCCCGCGGATGAAGCGCTTCACCGTGGTCGGCATTTTCCATGTCGGCGCCGGTGAGCTGGACGGCTACCTGGGGCTGACCAATCTGGATGACCTGGCGCGCCTGCATCGCTGGAAGCCGGATCAGGTCCAGGGCTTGCGACTGAAGTTCGACGATTTGTTCCAGGCGCCTCGCACCGCTTGGAACATTGCGCAAAACCTGGACGGAGACCATTACTACGCCCGTGACTGGACCCGCACCCACGGCAACCTGTATCAGGCGATCCGCATGGAAAAAGCCATGATCGGCCTGTTGTTGCTGCTGATCGTTGCGGTGGCCGCGTTCAACATCATTTCGACGCTGGTGATGGTGGTGAACGACAAGAAGGGCGATATCGCGATCCTGCGGACCCTTGGTTCCACGCCGGGCCAGATCATGGCGATCTTCATGGTCCAGGGCACGGTGATCGGTGTGGTCGGCACGGCGATCGGCGCCGTGGTCGGCATGTTCGCCGCACTGAATGTCAGCGCCGCGATTTCCGCCCTCGAAGGCCTGATCGGGCACAAATTCCTTAACGCCGACGTGTACTTCATCGACTACCTGCCGTCGCAACTGATGGCTGAAGACGTGTTGATGGTCTGCGGCGCGGCGTTGGTCCTGAGTTTCCTCGCCACCCTTTATCCAGCCTGGCGTGCTGCGCGCACCCAGCCTGCGGAGGCGCTACGTTATGAGTGATTTGGGTATGAGTACGAAAGCAGTCTTGAGTTGCCGCGACCTGGGTAAAGCCTACGAGGAAGGCCCGGAATCGGTGGTGGTGTTGTCCGGTTTGCAGCTGGAGCTGCATCCGGGTGAGCGCGTGGCGATTGTCGGCACCTCCGGTTCCGGTAAAAGTACCTTGCTCAACCTGCTTGGCGGCCTTGATACGCCGACCAAAGGCAGTGTCTGGCTGGCCGGTGAAGAGTTGTCGGCGCTCAACGAAAAGGCCCGCGGCCTGTTGCGTAACCGCTCGCTGGGCTTCGTTTACCAGTTTCACCACTTGCTGCCCGAGTTCACCGCGCTGGAAAACGTCTGCATGCCGCTGTTGATCGGCCGCACCGCGATCCCGGAAGCCCGTCAGCGCGCCACGGCCTTGCTGGAGCGAGTAGGGCTGGGCCATCGTCTGGAGCACAAACCGGCCGAACTGTCTGGTGGCGAGCGTCAGCGCGTGGCCATCGCCCGCGCGTTGGTGAACAAGCCAGGGCTGGTGATGCTCGATGAGCCGACCGGTAACCTCGACTCCCATACCGCCCAGGGCATTCAGGACTTGATGCTGGAACTCAGCACGTCGATGCGCACCGCGTTTCTGGTGGTGACCCACGACATGAACCTGGCTCGCCAGATGGATCGCGTCCTGCACCTGCAGGAAGGTCGTCTCACTCCCATCTGATTGGCCGAAACCCGGCACGACTGAAAAGCGTGTCGGGTCTTTTATTTTTATACGGTGCCCCAGCGAATGTTCAGACCGTTATCGATCTTTATCGGCACGCGCTATACCCGCGCCAAGCGCCGCAATCGCTTTGTTTCGTTTATCTCGATGACCTCGATGATCGGCCTCGCCCTGGGCGTGCTGGCGATGATTGTGGTGTTGTCGGTGATGAACGGCTTCCAGCGCGAAATGAGCTCGCGCATCCTCGGCATGGTGCCCCACGCGACCATCGTTGGCGTCAAGCCGATCGATGATTGGCAGCCTGTCGCGGCCGCTGCCATGAAAAATCCTGAAGTGACGGCCGCCGTGCCGTTCACCGAGATGGAAGGCATGCTGTCGTACAAGGGCTCGATGCAGCCGATCCAGATCAGCGGCGTTGATCCGGCACAGGAAGGCAAAGTCTCCATCGTCGCCCAGCACATCGTGCAGGGACGTCTGGACGACTTGAAACCGGGCGAGTTCGGGGTGGTGGTCGGTGAAATCACCGCACGTCGCTTCCGCTTGAACGTGGGTGACAAAATTACCCTGATCGTGCCGGAAGTCAGCACCGCACCGGGTGGTATCACCCCGCGCATGCAGCGGCTGAACGTGGTTGGCGTGTTCAAGGTCGGTGCCGAACTCGACGGCTCGATGGCGCTGATCCACGTTGCCGATGCGGCGCAAATGCAGCATTGGCAACCGAATCAGGTGCAAAGCGTGCGCCTGGCGGTGAAAGACCTGTACGCCGCCCCCAAGGTCTCGTCAGACATTGCAGGCGGGCTGGGCGCCGACTTCAAGGCCGATGACTGGACCCACACCCAAGGCAGTCTGTTCAGCGCCATGAAGATGGAAAAAACCATGATCGGCCTGTTGCTGCTGATGATCGTGGCGGTCGCTGCGTTCAACATTATCGCCACCTTGATCATGGTGGTGAACGACAAAGGCGCGGACATCGCGATCCTGCGGACCATCGGCGCCACACCTCGGCAGATCATGGCGATCTTCATGGTTCAGGGCACGGTGATCGGTGTCGTCGGCACGCTGATTGGCGGCGTCCTCGGGGTGATCGCGGCGTTGAACGTGAGTGAGATGGTCGGTTGGCTGGAGCGCGTGACTGGCCAGCATATCTTCAGCTCCGACGTGTACTTCGTCAGCAACTTGCCATCGGAACTGCAGGGCGGTGACGTGCTGCTGATCTGCTCGGCGGGCTTCATCATGAGCTTCCTGGCCACGGTATACCCGGCCTGGCGCGCCGCGAAGATCGAACCGGCGACTGCGTTGCGCTATTCGTAAGTCCAGGCACCGCAACTGATCGTTCCCCCGCGTGGGAACGATCAGGTTCCGGCTGGCCTCAAACCCCCTTCGGCAACTGCATCAAAAACCGTGTCCATCCCTGGCCTGATTCGCAACGAATCGTTCCGCCATGAGCGCGGATGATCGACTGAGTGATCGCCAGCCCCAACCCTGCATGCTCGCTACTGCCTTCATGGCGCGCCGGGTCTGCGCGGTAGAACCGGTCAAACAATCGCGGCAACAGCTCTTCAGAAATCCCCTCGCCGCTGTTTTCAACACTCAGGCTCAAGCCCTTTGGTTCATCGACAATCCGCACTTGAACCTCACCGTTTGGTGGGGTGAAGCGCAGCGCGTTGTCCAGCAGATTGGAGAGGGCGCGGCGCAACATGCTGCGGTCGCCATTGAGCCTGGCGTCGCCGAGACGGGTCAGCTTGACTCGTGCGTCTTCGGCCAATGGTGCGTAAAACTCCAGCAACAGATCCACCTCCTCGGCCAGTTGCAGCGGTTCGCGTTTTGGCGTCAGCAAGCCGTGATCGGCCTTGGCCAGATACAGCATGTCGTTGACCAGCTGCGCCATCCATTGCAGCTCTTCGAGGTTGCTGTGCAGCGCCTCGCGGTAATCTTCCAGGTCGCGTGGGCGGGTGAGGGTGACCTGAGTGTGGGTCAGCAGGTTCGACAACGGTGTGCGCAGTTCGTGGGCGATGTCGGCGGAGAAGGCTGACAGACGCTGGAACGAGTCGTCGAGACGGCCGAGCATGGCGTTAAACGTGTGAGCCAGATTGGCGAGCTCGGCGGGCATTTGATCTTCGGGCAGGCGCTGGGTCAGCGAGCTGGCGGACACCCCGGCGGCCACTTCACTCATGCGCCGCAACGGTCGCAAGCCACTGCGTGCCGCCCACGCACCGAGCAGCGCGGTGGCTAGCGCCGACAGGCCGACGGTCAGCCAGATCAAATGCTGCATGCGCTGCAAAAAGTGCTGATGGTGAGTGATGTCGAGCATCAGAATCAGCTGCGCGGAATCGGTCTTGCTCGGCTCCAGCGCGGCGCTGTAGACCCGATACGCCGTGTCGGCGCTGTGCAAGCTGTGAAGACCGGAGCGGGTTGGCAAGTCGTCGGGGAGGTTCGCGGCACTGTCGAACCACACGTGACCATCGGCGCCGCGCACCCGCAATGCCAGGTCCGGCTGATGACTCATTTCATCCTGCAGTCCGGCTTTTCGTTCGGCGAACAACCGCGGGTCGTCGGCGCCGGCCAAGACACTGCGCAGGGCGATCAGCTTGCCGTCGAGCAATTGCTGGTCGAGTTCAATGAAGTGCGTCTCGCTGGCGCGGCTGAACAGCACACCAGCGAACAATGAAACCACCGCCGTACAGGCGGCAAACAGCAAGGCCAGACGGCCGCTCAGGGACAGGCGGCGCATCAGGCGGGACGCTCTTCAAGCACGTAGCCCATGCCGCGTACGGTATGAATCAACTTGTTCGGGAAGTCGTCGTCGATCTTCAGGCGCAGGCGGCGGATCGCCACTTCAATGACATTGGTGTCACTGTCGAAATTCATGTCCCAGACCTGCGAAGCGATCAGCGATTTGGGCAGCACTTCGCCCTGGCGGCGCAAGAGCAGTTCCAGCAGGGCGAATTCCTTGGCTGTCAGGTCGACGCGCTGGCCGCTGCGCTCGACCCGGCGGCGTATCAGGTCCAGCCGCAAGTCGGCCAGTTGCAGGCTGGTTTCTTGCGGTGCCGCGCTGCCACGACGTAACAGGCTACGCACGCGGGCCAGCAGTTCGGAAAAGGCGAAAGGCTTGACCAGATAATCGTCGGCGCCCAGTTCCAGGCCATGAACCCGATCTTCCACGGCATCGCGGGCGGTGAGAAACAGCACCGGGATGTCCAGGCCGGCGTTACGTACCGCTTGCAGAATCTGCCAGCCGTCACGGCCGGGGAGCATCACGTCGAGAATCAGCAAGGCGTAATCTCCGGTCAGCGCGAGGTGCTGGCCGGTGTTGCCGTCGGCCACCAGTTCGACGTTGAAGCCGGCCTCGGTCAGGCCTTGGCGCAAGTAGTGGCCGGTTTTCGGTTGGTCTTCGACGATCAGCAATTTCATGGGTAGCTCGAGGTCAATGGAACAGGTGCGTTATACCGTGGCAGGCTGTCATGCAGTGCAACCTTACAAAGTTGTAATCTGGCCGTCAGCTGGTTGGCAGTGGCGCAGTAGTAGAGTTTCCCACAGGCTGAACCTTCTCTTGTTGGAGTGTGATCATGTTTTTGCGTCATCGATTGGTACTTGCCGGCTGCTTGTTGGCGTTGAGCTTTCCCGTGTGGGCGTCACCGGCACAGACCTACGACTTCGGCACGCCGGCCCCGGCGGCGAAGGCTGCGCGCAGCGTCGAAATCGTCATGAGCGATATGTCGTTCACGCCCAAGACGCTGGACATCAAAGCCGGTGAGACGGTGCGTTTTGTGCTGATCAATAAAGGCCAGTTACTGCACGAGTTCAACCTGGGCGATGCGGCGATGCATGCTGCGCATCAACAGGAAATGCTGAAAATGCAACAGGGCGGCATGCTCACCCCGACCATGATGAAAAGCGCTCCCATGGACCACGGCTCGATGGCGGGCATGGATCACAACTCGATGCCAGGCATGGATCACGGCGCAAGCATGAAGCACGATGATCCGAACAGCGTGCTGATTGAACCGGGCAAAACCGCCGAATTGACCTGGACCTTCAAGAAAGCCAGCAATCTGGAGTTCGCCTGCAATATTCCCGGCCACTATCAGGCAGGTATGGTCGGCAAATTGACTGTCAGTCAGTAAGCACTCAAAGGCGGGAGCAAAGGCTGGTAGAATCCGCTGATTCTTTAGTCAGGTTTCCGCCATGCATCCCGCAGCCGAACATTCGCCGCTGGGCAAATCCAGCGAATACATCGCCACGTACACGCCGTCCTTGCTGTTCCCGATCCCGCGCACCGCGAAATGGGCCGAGCTGGGCCTGACGGCTGAAACCCTGCCGTACAAGGGCGTGGATTTCTGGAACTGCTTCGAACTGTCCTGGCTGCTGCCATCGGGCAAACCAGTGGTGGCCATTGGCGAATTCAGTATCCCGGCGGACTCGCCGAACATCATCGAATCCAAATCGTTCAAGTTGTACCTGAACTCGCTGAACCAGACACCGTTCGCCGATACCCAAAGCCTTGAAGCCACGCTGGTGAATGACCTGTCGGCCGCCGCGGGCAAGCCGGTGGGCGTGCGTATTCGCAGCTTGAACGAGGTCGAGGCTGAAGGCGTTGTAGCGCTGCCAGGCGTGTGCATCGATGATCTGGATATCAGCGTCAGCAACTACGAGCATCCGCGCCCGGAACTGCTGCGTTGCGACGATTCGCGCATCGTTGAAGAAAGCGTGCACAGCCATCTGCTCAAATCCAATTGCCCGGTCACCAGCCAGCCGGACTGGGGCAGTGTCGCGGTCGAGTACCGTGGCGCGGCGCTGGATCACGCCAGTCTGCTGGCTTATCTGGTGAGCTTCCGTCAGCACTCGGACTTCCACGAGCAGTGCGTAGAACGGATCTTCCTCGACCTGCAACGCTTGCTGAAACCGGAAAAACTGACCGTGTATGCGCGTTACGTGCGTCGCGGCGGGCTGGATATCAACCCGTATCGCAGCACTGAAGAAGTGCAACTGCCGAACCATCGCCTGGTGCGTCAGTAACAATATTTGGCTTCGACACGGACTGTAGCAGCTGGCGAAGCCTGCGTTCGGCTGCGAAGCAGTCGTGAAATTGAACACCGTAATCTTTCAAAAATACCGAGTACGCTGGATTTACGGCCGCTGCGCAGCCGAACGCAGGCTTCGCCAGCTGCTACAAGGAATGTGAGTAGTTTTAAGTTCGGTGTTTTGTCCGCACAAATGAAAAAGCCCTGCTATCGCTAGCGGGGCTTTTTTGCATTCGCAGGGTCAGATTCCGATGTTGCCCAGGGTCTGCACGATGTTGCGCAACACGGTGGCCAGCGCCGGGTGGTCCACTTCAAAACGCTCCACGGCAAGGTTGACGCCGTCCGCCAGGCTGCTGTCCTGCGTCGCGGTTTCGAGTTTGATCTGCGCCTCAATCTTCTGCATCAGTTCTTGCAGGTGTTCACGTTCTTCCAGCGTGAGCGGCGGGTTCTGCTCCAGTTGCTCGCGCAGGGCGTTGAGCTGTTCTTGCAGTTCGCGGGCAGGCATGGCGTTCTTCCTTTTATCGATAGGCACTGGCATAGACCGCAGCGATGGGCCAAAGGTCTGCATCTGGCCTTTAGATTAATCCACTGGCGAGCGAAGTGCATGATCTTGATCAAGAACGGCCGATCAGGGCTTTTCACCCTTGTGTCGGCGCAGGCCGATGTCTGACAGGCAGGTGTCGAGTTCACCCAGGTGATCGATCACCGAGTGCACGCCAAGGCCGAACAGTTGCACGGTCGCCTTGCCGCGCTTGAACTCGCGTTCCTGCTGACTCAAGGCTTGCCACTCACTGGGTGTCATCCCGCAAAGCGAGCCGCAGGACGCGAGGCCGATGGTCCAGAGCCCGGCGTTGAGACCTGATTGCAGCAAGCGCGGTTCGCCGCTGACCAACACGCAACCGTCCAGGCGATCAATGTTCAGCGCCATCAAGGCTTGCCAGCACGCGTCGGGGGACGGCCATTGCCCCACGTTCAGCGTGCGCGGGCTGGCGGTGAGCCAGTCCGGCAGAGAAGTGGCCAGCGCGAGACTTTGCGCGTGCGGCAACTCGTCGAGCCAGGCACACGGAATGCCTTGAAGTTGCAGACGGTTCAGCGCTTCCAGGGCGCCCGGTGTCAGGTGCGCTCGTTCAGCGGTGTCGTTGTTGTTCTGACGGCTGCGGGCGCCGAAATCCACCAGACAGCCGCTGAGACCGAAGAGCACGGCGGTCGGGTTGGGAATGCTCTGGGGGAGGGATTGGGCGTGGGGCATTTCTACGTCCCTGAAATAATCTCGGAGATTAGGGATGCCCCGTGACAGTTGAGTGACATCGGGATGAAGCGGCCACACCAAGACCGGTTCACGAGTGACTGCCTAAAAATACTTATCCACCTTATACTAGCGCGCTTATCGCCCGGGTATTGAGGCCCGCGCCAGTACGGTCCAAGGAGTTTTTTGCTATGCGCTGGAGCAATCGTCTAGCTCGACTATGTATGTGTGCCAGTGTGTTGCTGGTTCCGTTCGCTGCCCAGGCGGCGTCGGAAGATGACCCTTGGGAAAGCATTAACCGTCCGATCTACAAGTTCAACGATGTACTGGACACCTACGCTTTGAAGCCGATTGCTCAGGGCTATCAGTTCATTACGCCGACGTTTCTCTCGGACGGCATTCACAACATGTTCCGCAACATCGGTGACGTCGGCAACCTGGCCAACGACATCCTGCAGGCCAAGCCGCGCGCCGCTGGCGTCGATACGGCTCGCGTGCTGATGAACACCACCATCGGCCTGGCCGGGTTCTTCGATGTGGGCACCAAAATGGGCCTGCAACGCAATGACGAAGACTTTGGCCAGACCCTTGGCCACTGGGGCGTGCCTAGCGGTCCTTACGTGATGCTGCCGTTCTTCGGGCCGAGCACGGTGCGTGATGCACCGTCCATATACGTCGATACCTACGCCAAACCCTACCGCTACATGAACGACATTCCGGCGCGCAATATGGCGCTTGGCATGAGCGTGATCGACACCCGTGCCAGCCTGTTGTCGAGCGAGAAGCTGATCACCGGCGACAAATACATCTTCATTCGCAACGCTTACCTGCAGAACCGCGAATTCAAGGTCAAAGACGGCAAGGTGGAAGACGATTTTTAAATCGTCACCCACGCAACAACAAGAAGGCGGCCATTTGGCCGCCTTCTTTGTTTGAGTTCGTGCTCAATTCATTTTCAGGATTGTAAGCCCAAGTTTCTGACCGCCAGCGTCCTGTTGAACCACCCAGACCACTTCGGTCTCGGCTTCCAGGCCCTTGAGCGCGGCATGCTCGGAATCGATGCGTACGTTCAGCGTGTCGCCCACCTGGAACGAACGGGCAGCCTGAACCTGCATACCGCTGCTGGAAAGGTCGATACAGACGGCTGGAATCAAATCGCCAGCGTGAATCAATGTGACATCCGCATCGACCCGCATGCGGATGTAGTCGCGCTTTTCACTGTAGTCACGATCGCTTTGGCTCATGGGCTCGATCCTTCCTTTGTGTTGCGGTTTTGGCTGTTCTTATAACTCCCGGTGATTTGCGATGTAAAGACGCCTGATGACCATCGGCGTGAGCTTGAAACGCCTCGCGGATGGGAGTACCGTCTGCGCCTTAGAAGGGCACCTCTGATGAACACGCTTGTAGGGCAAATGCTCGAAAGCGGTGCGACAGAGAGGCTAGAAAGCGAATCCAGTAGTGTGTGCCGGGCCGAATGCCCTGCCAGCTACGCCAACCTAATTCTGGCGCCGTTTGCCCACATGCAAAAAACCAGTGCCACGCTGCTGATAATCGATGACGACGAAGTAGTACGCGCGAGTCTCGCGGCCTATTTGGAAGACAGTGGGTTCAGCGTCCTTCAGGCCAGCAATGGCCAGCAGGGGCTTCAGGTCTTCAAGAAAAACCAACCCGATCTGGTGATCTGCGATCTGCGCATGCCGCAGATGGGCGGGCTTGAACTCATTCGTCAGGTCACCGACCTTTCGCCGCAAACGCCGGTGATCGTGGTGTCGGGTGCCGGTGTGATGAACGACGCCGTCGAGGCCTTGCGCCTGGGCGCCGCGGACTACCTGATCAAGCCGCTGGAAGATCTGGCCGTACTCGAGCACTCCGTGCGCCGGGCCCTGGATCGTGCGCGCCTGTTGCTGGAAAACCAGCGTTATCGGGTAAAGCTCGAAACCGCCAACCGCGAGCTCGAAGCCAGCCTGAACCTGTTGCAGGAAGACCAGAACGCCGGACGTCAGGTGCAGATGAACATGCTACCGGTCAGTCCCTGGACGATCGACGAGTTCAAGTTCGCGCACCAGATTATCCCGTCTCTGTACCTGTCGGGCGACTTCGTTGACTACTTTCGGGTCGACGAGCGCCGGGTAGCCTTCTATCTGGCGGACGTTTCAGGCCATGGCGCTTCATCGGCATTCGTGACCGTGCTGCTGAAATTCATGACCACGCGCTTGCTGTTCGAATCCAAGCGCAACGGCACCTTGCCGGAATTCACCCCTTCAGAGGTCCTTGGTCATATCAACCGAGGGCTGATCAGCTGTAAGCTGGGCAAACATGTCACGATGGTCGGTGGAGTCATCGACGAGGAGACGGGTTTGTTGACCTATAGCATCGGCGGACACCTGCCGTTGCCAGTGTTGTACACGCCAGACAGTGTGAGTTATCTCGAAGGGCGCGGCCTGCCGGTGGGCTTGTTCAATGAAGCCACCTACGAAGACCACGTTATCGAGTTGCCACCGACGTTCAGCCTGACGCTGATGTCTGATGGCATTCTGGACCTTTTGCCAGAACCTACACTCAAAGAGAAAGAGGCTGCCTTACCTGAACGGGTAAGAACGGCGGGCGGCAGCCTGGATGGCTTGCGGCAGGTTTTTGGATTGGCCACGCTAGGGGAGATGCCGGATGATATCGCCCTGTTGGTGTTGAGCAGGAATCTTTAATGAGTACCGGTAGAATCCAGTTCGCCGAGCAGGACGGCACCTTCGTCCTGAAGTTCGTCGGTGAAGTTCGCCTGACCCTGTGTTCGGCGTTGGATGCGACTATTGAGCGGATCTTCAGCGCGTTGAATTTCAACGCAATCGTGATCGATCTGACCGAAACCCGCAGTATCGACAGCACCACCCTGGGCCTGCTGGCCAAGCTGTCGATCATGTCGCGGCAAAAGGTCGGCCTGCTGCCGACCGTCGTCACCACCCACGAAGACATCACGCGGCTGCTGGAGTCCATGGGCTTCGAGCAGGTGTTCAACATCGTTGACCGGCCGATTCCGTGCCCGGAATGCCTGACCGACCTGCCTGACCAGGATCAGTCCGAAGAAGTGGTGCGGATCAAGGTGCTGGAAGCGCACAAGATCCTCATGGGCCTGAACGACTCCAACCGCGAAGCATTCCATGACTTGGTGAACGCCCTGGAGCGTCACTGAGGCAAGGCTGGACCTGTGGCGAGGGAGCTTGCTCCCGTTGGGTTGCGAAGCAGCCCTAAAATCAGCGCACAAAAAAGGGCGAACCTGTGAGGGTTCGCCCTTTTTGCGCTTGCCTGGATCAGATCACAGCTTGGCTTGCAGCAGCGCCTCAAGTTTTTCCTGGTCACGAGCGAACTGACGAATACCTTCAGCCAGTTTCTCGGTCGCCATGGCGTCCTCATTCGACGCCCAGCGGAACTGCGCTTCCGTCAGGCTCTGACGCGCTTCGCCGGAGTGGCCTGGCGCCAGCTTGCGTTCCAGTTTGCCGCTGTCGGCCGCCAGTTTCTCGATCAGGTCCGGGCTGATGGTCAGGCGATCACAGCCGGCCAGTTGCTCGATCTGATTCAGATTGCGGAAGCTCGCACCCATGACCACAGTCTTGTAGTCATTGGCCTTGTAGTAGTTGTAGATGCGCGTCACCGACTGCACGCCCGGATCATCGGCGCCGGTGTAGTCGTTGCCGTTGGCCTTCTTGTACCAGTCGTAGATGCGGCCCACGAACGGCGAAATCAGGAACACCCCGGCCTCGGCACAGGCAACCGCCTGGGCGAAGGAGAACAGCAGCGTCAGGTTGGTCTGAATACCTTCGCGTTCCAGCTTCTCGGCGGCGCGGATGCCTTCCCAGGTGGACGCGATCTTGATCAGCACGCGGTCGCGGCCAATGCCGGCCTTTTCGTACAGCTCGATCAGACGGTGCGCGCGTTTCAATACGGCGTCAGTGTCGAACGACAGGCGCGCATCCACTTCAGTGGAAATACGCCCCGGAATCACTTTCAGAATCTCTTGACCGACCGCGACCCCAAAGCGGTCGCTGGCCAGGCCCACGTCGCCTTTGCAGTCGCTGACACAGGCGTTCAGCAAATTGGCGTATGCAGGAATGGCCGCCGCTTTCAGCAGCAGGGAAGGGTTGGTGGTGGCATCCACCGGTTTAACGCGAGCGATTGCCTCGAAGTCGCCGGTATCGGCCACTACGGTGGTGAATTGTTTGAGTTGTTCCAGCTTGGAAGTCATGAGCGTGCTCTATCCTGTGGGTCTGTTGACATTACCCGAGCGCTGACAGCCACTCAAGGGCGCAAATGCGTAACAACGGCCTGGGCAGCAACAACCTGAGAACAGGCGTTTGAAAGGCCCGGCGCTATCCGTTAAATACGATGCTGAAATGGCTTACAGGTTCAAACAACCTGACGGCCAGCGTAAGTCATTCGCCGCTGGCAACCACGAATAGCTGCGCAATGCGCGTCGGTAAAGGGGTCGATGAGATCAGAACCAACCGTTGCCCGGCACGCGTCATGGCCATATAAAGTTTGCGTGCGTTCTGCTCAAGGTCGTCGACGGAAACCGACTCAGTTTGCACGGTATCTCTGAGCAGCCTCTCAAACCCCAACAGAAACACCACGCTGGCTTCCAGCCCAGTTGCAGTGTCAACGCTGGAAACACGCAAATTGTCGAGAAGATCCTGCGCAGCGTCTTTACCGTTCAAATCCCAGACTTTGGCTGAGCCAAACCGCTCCTGCAACGCACCCATCAGCAGCTTCTTGTCGATGCTTTGACCGTGAATGACGAGCATGTTGGATAACGCAATCGCGTGAGAGTCCAAATGCGCGGCTATTTCATTGCAAGCTTGTTCGATCGAGTCTTGCGGTGATGGGGAGGGCACCAGTAACGGGGCGATACCCGCTTCCATCCCTTCGAAGTCCGGTTGCAGGAAATCATCGGGGTCTGTCTGTGTGAATTCAGCCAATACCTGATTGGCTGCCCTCAAAATAGCCTGTGTGGTTCGATATGACTTACGTAGTTTCTTGGTTTTACCAGCTACGTCCAGACCCACGCGTTTCCAGCTCAATCGACTCTTCAAAAATCCCTGGTTGGGGTCTGCGCATAGAAACAGGCTCCCTTCGGATTTCTCGAGTGTGCGCTTGACCAATTGGAACCAGGTGGGGGCGAAGAATTGGGCTTCATCCACCAGGATATGATGATATGTGTCGAGTTTGTCCCATTGGTTTTTCAGGCACAGATCGCGAGACAGCGAACTCCACAAACGAAGCTGCTCTTTTCCAAGTCCGCTGATAACACGATTAAATAAGGACCACACCTGAACCCGTTCTTCTTTGCGTAAAGCAAAACCCTGACCCGCACGCTCGACCGCGAGGTAGCTGTCCTCGGTTTCAATCAGGTTTTCATTAATAAAGTCGAACTCGTCCAACATTTGATCATCGCTGGGCTTGAGCTCTGGGTAATCCTTGCGGTAATGCTTAATGAGCCCTGGTACCTTGTTTTTGCTCTTTGGCATCAGAGGGGTGCGCTCGAATACATTCACCCACTGCTGGCGTATCCATGCCAGTGCAGTAACTATTGTCAGGTTGTCGGGGAGCTTTCCATGGGCTCGTTCCAGGCGATGTTTGAGGTCTTTAACCACGGGCACATTGTGAATCAGCATCAGCACCTGTTGTCCTGGAAACCGCTTCGCCAGAATCAGTGCACGATTCGCCGCAATCAGCGTCTTGCCACTGCCAGCGACACCGTTTACCAGACGCACCGAAAAGTCGCTGGTCGTTTCCGTTTGTTCTTCAGGTAATTCCAAATCAAGTTTACTGGCCCACTCTTGCTGCGTATCCAGAAAAAAGCGTGGGGTTTTTGCTGAGTTGTCTCGAGCAAAATGCCGGCGAGTGGTGCAGATGCCTGGTATTTCAGCTTCCGGGAAGTAATACCCCAGCACGTTCTGGCTCGCGTCGTGGCTAAGCGGGGTGAGCAGTTTTGGCAGTACCTCGAGGCCATTTTCCAAAAAGGTTTTTTTCGACATCAGGCGTATCCCGCGTTGAGCGCCATAATGCGCCCACAGCGATTTTGACTGATCGGAATCGCAATTCCACATCACCACCAGTTTGCCGATGCTCTGCTCGCCGAGATGCTCTGAGTCGTCAATAGCGTTCAGGGACAAGAGCAGGTTTATGAAATTCTGTTGTTGGCTGGCCCCAAACAGCTGGCTCGGGTCCAGTGCCTCAAAAGGCATTTCACACAACACCAAGGCCAGCCATCGATGCTCGGCCTGTTGCAGGAAAAAATCAGGAGCCTCGGGCTGGTCAGTGATGCATTTGCGTACTACATAATCATCATCGAGTTTCCTGAATAGGCGCTTGATCTGTACGTGGGCGCCAGTACTGCGGTTCCACTCCGGGATAAATATCGTCATATCTCAAATACCACTTTTCGACACTGGCTGATCAAGTGGCGATACTGTTCCGCCCACTGTTGAGTGGTGTCGCTGCTGCAAACGATACCCTGTGCCAATTCTGGCCCGATGATGATGAGTTTGGTCATGGCGCGGGTAATAGAGACATTCAAGCGTTCGGGCTGAAAGAAAAACTCTGCCACGGCGCCGATAAACACTTCGTCTCCACTGGCCAGAGAGAGAATGATCAGCTCACGCTCTTGTCCTTGCATACGCTCCACCGTATCGGCCACCACCATCTTCGCCGCGTCCCGACCAAAGCACTTGATCAGTAGATTTCTGATTGCGCGCCCTTGGGCCCGATAGGGCGACACGATGCCGATTTCATGTAATGACAAGCCCTGTGCCTTTGCGGTCTGACACAACTGCACGACCCGCTCGGCGTCTCGGAAATTGCGGTTTTTTGCGCCGGAGTCAGCAGTTGGAATAAACACTGCGCAAGCGTCAGGATCGAACACCTGTGCCAGTGGACCATTCAGGTCACAGCTTTGAAAACGTCGAAGTTTATTGCTACCAGCCGCGCGTAACCGGTTGCCGTAATAAGCCTTGCTTGGCCACTCGGTCAGCCATTGGTTCATTCGGTAAGTGTCTTCGAGCATGACCGTGTGATCAGCATCCTGGGAGGTCAATCGTCCGAAAATCGACATTGATTCATCCGAGAGAATGGATCGCGACAACATGACCGGAGGTAGTTGTTTCTGGTCACCGATAAAGATAAACCGCTTGGCTTTGCGCATAGCCATCAAGGCCAAGGGCAGCGTGATCTGGCTGGCCTCGTCGAAGATTACGGTGTCGAACGTGTAGTTTTCCAGGCGACTGCACGTAGCAAACGGTGTTGCCCCAATAACATAACCGCTACCGTCCTTAGGCCAACGCTTCCAGTTAGCGGGGTCTTGTACCCAGTCCACCGCCTTGTCGAGGTCTTCGGGACGGCCACCAACTTTGACAGTGGGCACATTGCGTCCGGCAATTTTGCTGAGTGCATTGTTGATGGCCATGTGTGTGTGGGAAGTTACGAATACGCGCTCACCTCGCGCCACCAAAAGCTGCGCAATCAACGCCAGCGCGCGGGTCTTTCCAGTTCCCGGAGGCCCCTGAATACAGGCGACTTGTTCTGCTCCCAACGCAAGTCCAACGGCCTGCGCCTGACGTTCATTACAACCTTCATCCAATGCAAATTTCTCAGCGTGATCCAGGTCGGCCTCGTTGAACGTAATGTCTGGCGATTCGCCCAGCAACGGAACAATCAGGTTATCGCCCTGGATGCTTGCGGCGATATCTTCCAGTGCCTTCACGTAATAGTGCGTCAGGTCCATACCATCGGGGTCGGCATAGCAAGCACCGCTCTGGTACTGGTCCCAGATGGTGGACGCCAGTTTTTCACTCAGCAGCCAGCGGCCATCTTCTTCGCGCTCGAACTTCATTCTTGCGCAAAGTACTTCACTGATCGCATGGCCCAAATGCAGGCGCAGCATGTCGCCTTCACGAAACCGTGAATCACCTTCGTCGAGATAAGCCCACAGTTGTGTTGGTTCCCCAGCTTTTTCAAGGCGAGTGAAGCCTTGCGTCAAGCCCTTCGTCAGCTTTTGCTCCAGCGGGAGTAGCCATGTTTGCTGAAGTTGTAACGCATTGGCGTCGCGTTCAGCTTCGACAAAGGTGTGAAGATCCTGGATAAGCGGATGCGGTCCTTGCATAGCGATAACTCGTCCTTAATCATCCGTAACATAAGAGAGCAGCGTCACATAATGCGCAAGTATTGCGCGATTAAGGATCAGATTGCCATCATGGCCGAGTTTTTCCGTCACCCATATTTCAAAAATGCGCCATAGAAAAAGGGGCAGCTCTGATTTCTTCGAATAGAAATGAAAGTCCGCCCCTTGTCGCGACAAGATCGATGCACTTGAGTTCTAGCGCCCCTCCAACAACTCCGCCGCCTGATCCAGCAACACCAAAGGCTCTTTTGCCTTGTGAATATCCACCGACAACAGCTGCCGAAACTTGCGCGCCCCCGGAAAACCGGTGCCCAAGCCCAGCACATGCCGAGTGATATGGTGCATCGCACCGCCCGCATCCAGGTGCGCAGCGATATAAGGCCGCAACTGTGCCAGCGCCTCAGCCCGCGAAATCACCGACGCCGTGCTGCCGAACAGTTGTTGATCGACCTCAGCCATCACATAAGGATTGTGATACGCCTCACGGCCCAGCATCACGCCGTCAAAGGTCTGCAAATGCTCGTGACAGGCCTCCAGCGTCTTGATTCCACCGTTGAGAATAATCTCCAGTTCCGGGAAATCCGTCTTCAACTGCGCCGCCACGTCATAGCGCAACGGTGGAATGTCCCGATTCTCCTTCGGCGACAACCCCTCCAGAATCGCAATCCGCGCATGCACGGTAAAACTGGTGCAGCCGGCATCCCGAACCGTCCCGACGAAATCACACAGCTGCGCGTAACTGTCCCGCCCATTGATCCCGATCCGGTGCTTCACCGTCACCGGAATCGACACCGCATCGCGCATCGCCTTCACACACTCCGCCACCAACACCGGATGCGCCATCAGGCACGCACCAATCATATTGTTCTGCACCCGATCACTCGGACAACCGACGTTGAGGTTCACCTCGTCGTAACCGTGCTCCTGCGCCATGCGCGCGCAGGCGGCCAGGTCGGCTGGGACGCTACCGCCTAACTGCAGCGCGAGCGGGTGTTCGGCTTCGTTGTGACGGAGGAAACGCTCGTGATCGCCATTGAGGAGCGCGCCGGTGGTGACCATTTCTGTGTAGAGCAGAGCGTGCTTGGAGAGCAGGCGTAGGAAGAAACGGCAATGGCGGTCGGTCCAATCCATCATGGGTGCAACGCTAAAGCGTCTAGACACTGTAGAGCTTGAGTTTACTGGGTATGTAGCTGATTTCTGTACCATTTTGCTCTACGTGTTTAAAGCTGGTTTTAGGGGGTAAATGGGCGTTTTCTGAGGGTCGTTGGTACAATGTACCAACCCCTTTAGCAATTGTACCAGTTGACCATGGCCACGATCAGAGCACGGAAACGCACGGACGGCAGCACCAGTTACACGGCACAGATACGCCTGTTTCGCGATGGTGCGCAAGTTTACCAAGAGAGCCAGACCTTCGCCCGAAAACAGGCCGCCCAGGCTTGGGTTCGCAAGCGAGAAACCGAACTGGATCAGCCAGGCGCGATCGAGCGGGCAAACCGCAAGGGCGCGACGGTAAAGGAAATGATCGACCGCTATTTGATTGAAATGGAAAAGGTCCGGCCGCTGGGTAAGACCAAGCTCGCCACGCTCAAAGCGATCAGTGAATCGTACCTGGGCAAAATGAATGACCAGGACATCAACAGTCAGCAGTTGGTGGAGTATGCACTGTGGCGGATGGGCAAGGAGGGCGGGGAGGTACAGCCTCAGACAGCTGGTAATGATCTGGCGCACTTGGGTGCAGTGCTTTCGATCGCTCGGCCAGCTTGGGGCTACGAGGTCGACCCGCACGCAATGGTGGATGCCCGACGGGTGTTGAAAAAGCTGGGGTACAACATGAAAAGTCGTGAGCGCGATCGACGCCCTACATTGGATGAACTCGATAAGTTACTCACGCACTTCCAGGGTATCCAAGCCCGTCGTCCAACGTCGATCAATATGCTCAAAATGACCGGCTTTGCGTTGTTCTCAACACGCCGTCAGGAGGAAATTACGCGGATTCAATGGGCGGACCTAGATGAAGTGGGTCAACGCGTATTGGTGCGCGATATGAAAAACCCCGGCCAGAAGATCGGTAACGATGTCTGGTGCCATTTACCACCGGAAGCCTGGGCCATTCTCCAAACCATGCCGAAGGCGCTACCTGAGATATTTCCGTACAGCGCAGAGTCTGTATCCACCTCATGGACCAGGGCTTGTCGGATACTTGGCATCGAGGATCTGCACTTTCATGACTTGCGCCATGATGGCGTTAGCCGGCTTTTCGAAATGGACTGGGATATTCCCCGGGTAGCGAGTGTGTCGGGGCATCGCGATTGGAACTCGATGCGGCGCTACACCCACCTACGCGGACGAGGTGACGCATACGCGAACTGGAAATGGTTCGAGAAAGTCCTACAGGCGCCCGTAAAATTGGGCGCCAGGACGCTGAAGTGAATTAGCTACTGCGTGGCGCGCTGTTTAACTGATTGCTCTCTTTGACGGCAGCAGCGCGCTGCATATCCAAGTATTCGGAAAGATCCGTGATGTGAATCCCCTTTGCGCTCTTTTGGCTCGGCTCCATGCGCGTAATGGGGATTTTTATTTGTCCGGCCCCCACCTTGCGTTGGAACATGTCTGTGGTCAGATGGGTGAAGTAGTCTTTGCAGACTCGCTCCAAAGGAATAACCACCTGGCCGTTGTATTGGGCCATGAGGACGAATAGCGTTTTCATAGTGTTACTCCTTCGATGGAAGTTGGTTTGGCCAACAGCTGGGCCACAACTGCAGCCTCGTTCGCGCTGATGTCGCCGAGTTTGTGGGCCATGGTGGTGAGACATTCGAGGCGGATCCGCGCATCGGGCGTTTTTCGCACCTGGTAATCGAACAGAGCGGTGCCGACGATCCGGATGGCCATCAGGTGCCTTGATGACTGGATGTCATTGTTCGGCAGTGTGTTAGCCTTCGGATCGCTACCGCTTTGGTGCTGTGCTTGCATGGTATTGCCCTCAGTGGTGGTTGGTGTCGAGGGGTTGCACCCCCTCGGCGCCCTTCGTTTACTGACGATCGCCGGCTTCAGTGAATCCGGTGAAACTCCCCGTCCCACTTGAACAGCAGGTCTACGTCTTCCACTCGGTAGCAGCCACCGAGCCCACCCTTTACGACGTAACCGGAAGGGTCATCCTCAAAGCGAACCGGGAACGGATATCCATTTCGAAGTTGCATCCAGCTAATCTGAGATGCGTACTTACTTGTCGCCTTGATTTCCGCGTAAAGCTGCTGACCGAGTACCTGCGCTGGGTTCGGTTTCAACCCTTCGAGGTATGCTTCAAACACTAACTGGACCGTTTGGTTATCGAAGCGCTTACCGTTGTGCGCTAGGTTCTGCGGGGCGATCTTGTGGAACATCACGTCCATGAACGTGTTGATGTTTAACTGGTTCTCTAGTTGTTGCTTCTCGTCTTCACGCATGGTTTTTGCTCCTCTCGTTTAGTGGCGGTGATCAAGCGGCCTGGAAGATCCAGCACCGCACGGTTTTTGGTTTATTGGCAGCGTCAACGTCCCAGGAGGAACACACGTTCCTGTTGGTTTCCACGAACTTGGGGCACTTGCTGGTCTTGAGGTGGCGTTTGAGTTCGGTCAGATCCGGCACTTTTTGCCGTTTCTCTGCGGCTTCCTTGGCGAAGTCGTTGAGGTTCACCGCGATCAGGCCGTCATTGCGGGAGTGGTTCAGCCCGCCGGCGGCGCTGTTCAGGTACTCGTACAGCTCCCAGAACTCGACGACGATTGGGTGATCAGCGTTGATGGCCAGCTGGCGTTCCTTGGCCATGCTCTGGATCTCGGCATGGGCTGCATTCACCTGGTGCTTTTTCAGTGGAACAACGTGCTCCAGGGCGTCGACCAGTGCGTGCAACTGGGCGTGATTCTTCGCGATCCGAACGGTGCGGATCTCGGGCAGGGCCAAGAGTTTTTGCTCGTAGAAGGGCACCTTTTCGCGGACGGTCTGCATCACGATGCATTCCTTCATCGTCGCCTTCACCAGGAACCCGCTCACGCGGTCGACCGGCATGCGCTCGAGCTTTTCCACCAACAACTTGGTCTGCGGCGTCTGGCCGTCCTTGGTCATGGCGATGTGTATCAGGCGCTGTAGGATTGGCTCGGAGGCGTTTACCGCATGGTTCTGGCCGATGACCACGGCGCCGCGAAATGGCGGTTCACGGGTGTCGTTGCCGTTGTTCTTTACGCCGGTGGAGCGAACGCTCCGGCCGTTGTAGGCAGTTTTCAGTTCATCCCAGTCGTACTGTTTGGTCTGGCTGCCATCCGTTTTTTCCCGCTCCGACTCGATGAGCACCACCGGCAGATTGCCGACCTGTGCGAAGTTCCGCGCTCGAGCGACCGGGGTGCCCTTGGTTGGGTCGAACCCCTCATAGTCGATGCGGCCGCACAGTTTCCAAAGGAACTCGATAAGCGTTGATTTACCGGCGCCTGGCTCACCAATGATCTCTGCGAAGGGGTAGCTCTTCTGGTGCTGGCGGATCTGTTCGGCAAACAGTGACCCGAACCAAAAGGCGAGAGCGACCAGGCCTTTGGCACCGAAACATTCCCAGATGATGTCCAACCATTCGGTGTCGAACTTCTCCAGATCCGTGTTCAGGTTGAGGATGACCGACTGGCTGAGGGTCTTGATGCTCAGGCGGTCCATGTCGAAAAAGTCTTCTTCATTCAGCTTGAACACTTTTCCGTCGCGAACTGCTACGTCGCCGTAGACGTAGGCACTGTGTTCACGGGTGTAGCCAGTGAAGTCGATTGTTTGAACGGTCTTGAGAGCGTCAGTTTGCTCTTCAATGAAGGCGTCCAGCTGCTGGGTCGTGCCAGTGAACATCCCACCAGGTGCAATGCCGAGCAGGCGCTTCTTGAACTCGGCAGACGAGGCGATCTGCGAACTGGTGAAGGTGTTCTTAATTGGCGCGGCGTCGTGGGCGAACGTGATCCGGAAGTAGTACCAGGATTCGTCGGTGAGCTTGTTCTCCTGGTAATACAGGGCCTTTGGGTTACAGGTGGCGATGCGCTGGAGTGCGCCGCACTGCTGCATGGCCTTGGACCGCATCTGTTTGTTGTTCAGCAGCTGGTCGTCGTGGTGGTCGCTGTCCTCGAGCTCCTGAATCGCTTTGTTGTACTTCTCCAGGTCGAGCTTGAACCAGTACAGGCGGTTGCCGTACTCCAGATGGAATTCGCTCCGGCGCTTCCAATCGAACATCACCAAGGCCTTCTCGGTGGCGTTCTCAGCGATCAGCAGTGCACCGTGATGCCGTGCGGTGGTTATGTCTTTGTCGAGCTGAGCATCACGCTTTTCGCCTTCGTCCAGGAATTGCCAACGCTGGTGCAGATCGTTCCAGTCGACCTTTCTGTTATCCCGCTGGGGGATCTGCGCTGCTTCACAGGTGAAGCCCAGTTCTCGGGCCATACGGACCCAACGCTTGGTGTAAGCGTGTGCACCTGGTTCGTTATCAAGCGCCCAGACCAGCTTCGGCAGGTTTCCCGGGCGGGCTTTTACCAATGCAGCCAGCGAATCGGCGGGGAAGGCGTTTGAGGACATCGCCGATACGGCGGCAATGTCGTGGTGCACCAGAGCGATCGCGTCAAAGATGCCCTCGACAATCCAGATCTCTTTCGCCTCGAGCACGTCGACGCACGGCGGGCACCACCACACGCCTTTGTAGGACTCTCCCGGCTTGAAGCGCGCCTTCATCTTGCCGAAGCGAGAGGGCCTGTCGATCAAGCGCTCCCAATAGCCGCCTTTCTCTAAGGCGAATCGAACCGTCGCACTCCCTGCGTCGTGTTGGGGCGCGTAGTACGAATCCTGTGTAAACCAGCCGCCGATAAGTGAAATATCGAAGCCGCGAGCAAACTCAAGGTATGCCCGGGCGGTAGCGGTGGGGGCGTTCTCGGTGGGGGGAACGCGCTTGCTCCAGTCTTCAAAGAGGTCGTCGTAGATCTCCTTTACGTGCACCGTATGGCCGCACTTTTCCTGGCGTCCACAGATGAGTTGCCATGGACTGTCGAAGCGGGTGTACAGCTCTTTTTTGTTGCACTTGGGGCAGGTGCCACCGCGCATGTATTTGGTGGGCGCGCGGTGCTTCAGGCCGAACTCAGATTCGATGCGCTGTAGTACGTCGTGGCGGAGATCGTCTCTCATGGTTATTTCACTGCTTTGAGGCTGAGGGTGAGGGCGCCGATTAGGTGTTTCTGAGCGGCCATCACAGGGCTGTTGGCAAGGATCGAACCGTGGCGAAGGCCATCGGGAATCAGGCGATATTGGTCTGCGTACCAGAGGTCATTGAGGCTGAGACGGTATTGCTCGCGCAGGTTGGCCAAGAGCGCTTGAGCCTGGGCAGGCGTCAGTTTTGCGTTGATGTTCATGGCGTTTTCCATCGTCAAACCTCAATTTCGGGCGCAGCTCACCCAAACCCACGGCGGTGGGACGGGCGATTTATTGGGTGGGTGTTACGAAGCGGTAACGCGGAAGCGCCCGTTGTCCGGTGCGATGAGAATGCGTTCGTAGATCAGGCTGACCGGGATTGCCCAGGCGTTGCCGGTGGCTGTATCGATGATGACGGTGTGCGTGGACGTGCTGCTGACAATGTCCAACCGCTGCCGATCGCTTACCGCTGACAGTTCGCTGCAGGCCAGATGCACCAACCTTTCGGCGGTCTGAGTCAGGACGTCGTAATCCGCGACCAGGTGCTGCACTGTGCGGTCGAACAGTAGCTGATCGTCACCCAGGTGTTCGCACTGGTGACGCTCAAGGAACACGAGGGCCGCGGCTTTGAGCGTGTCCTGATATTCCTGTACTGCGGGCAGATTGTTCATTGGCCATTCCCCGGTTTGGCGCGGTACAGGTCGATGGCTGCCAGCACTTCGGCGTGTCGTGCGGCCATGTGGAGGTTGTGAGCGTTGAGGATGATTTCGGCTTCTTCTGAGTTGATCGAGCCGTCTTCCAATGCTTGGGCAATCGCTTGGTCAACGCAACCGCGCTTCGCTGAAACCTGAACCGATCGGGCGTACAGCTCGACGTTATCCAGCGTTTCGGGGTCGGCGACCGGTACAAACAATCCGCCGTACATCTGCGCTACATAATTCGGAAAGTGGTTGGTGCCGCTGGATTGTTCCAGCATGTGAACCTGAGCGTCACTCAGCGGACTGCAGCCCGCGCTTTCATAGGCGTGGTTGTCGAACTTTTTGACTTTCATTCCCAAGCGAGCTGCAGCGCCTTCGCGTCCATCGGGGTAGCTGCGAATGATCTCGCGCATCGCTTCCTTGCGCGTCTCTAGAACGGGGCTTTTCATCTTCTACTGTTCCCTGTTGGTCCGTGCCGTTACTGTTCGATAACGCCGTCTTTGATGTTGAGCAGTACGGCGGCGCGATGTGCCTCCCCACGGCGACCTTTGATCCGACCGTTCAACAGGTCGCTGACTAAATTTTTGTTCAGTCCGTGCTTTCGGCTGAACTCCGCAATACTCATACCTTTGCGATCCAACGCCTCTCGGGCTTGCTCGGGTGTAACGGTGGCGGGCATAGTGCGCACTCTGTTCGGTTGTGTTTACTTGTGTTTGTCTGTGGTGATTCTTGGTCAAAAAAATGATCAAGTCAATGGTGGTGACTAAAAAAATGCTCATAGCGGATCGAGTAGGTGAACGCCTGAGGGAAGAGCGCGAGCGCTTAGGGCTGAATCAAACAGAGTTTGGAGTGCTTCTAGGAGTCAGTCGGGGGACACAAAAGAACTATGAGCTGGGAGCGAATTCGCTCGACCTTCGTTATGTTGCCGCGCTTGAAGAACACGGTGCTGACGCGGCTTTCATCCTGACTGGCCGTCGTTCCACACCATTTGGTCAGCTGTTTACAGCGGCCGAAGAGGAATTGATAAATCAGTTCAGGAGCATTTCGGTTGATGATCAAAAAGCAATTCGTCGCTTTCTCAAAGCCATGGCCGACGATGCTGCCAAAGGATCGAATTAACTTGTAACAATGCATGTTGGGCATTCGCCATCTGTCCGTTCTAAAGCCATCACCCACCCCCCAAAACGTCGATTCAGCAATGCACTTTATGGAGTAGTAAGCATGTTGGATCGCACGAACAACGAGCGCGCCTGCGTTGGATTAACCGAGTCCGAATGGCTTGGACTGACCAAATTTGAACGCCGCCTTGTCGGTCTTTACCGACGGTTGAGTGAACAGGAGCAACTTCAACTCCGACGGCTTTCCGAGGTTCTGGCCACCAATCCAGAAGAGACAGCCAGGCGCTGAATTCCCTTCGTCGTTGAGCTTCAGAAGACTCATTCGATGCAACCGATCGCCGGCGTTGAGCCGGCGGTTTGCGTTTCACGCCACCGCCTGTGTCCCAAGCTGTTCGAAGAGTTCCCGCTGTTTTGCCCTGGGCATTTCCCTTAAACGGTCGAACAACATCCTTTCGAATGACTGAGCTGATGGGCTCAACGTGTGCGAAAACGTCAGGTTCGCGACCCAGGTGTGCCCGCACTTTGCGTCGAGGCATTGGCAGTACAGCTTCGCGAACTCCGTGGATAGCTTCTCTCGTGAAGCGATTCGACCTCTGTGTCCGCATTTGCATTCAACTCGCATTGTGTCCCTCCCCAGGGCAGCCAATAGCCAACAGTTTGCCACAATATGTAGTGGTATTCTCTTTGCTAGGCACTAGATGCGGTTGAATCAACTGTCGAATCTGGCTCGCTCCAGGTGATTCGCCTGTCTTCACGTAGCGATTCGTTGACCTGATTAAACAGCTGACAGATTGGCCGGATCTCGTTGCTGGTGTACACCCGATCGATCTTCTCGATATCACCGAAGCCAGCGCTGTTTTCCGGGATGATGCCGGCCAGCGCAGGGTTCATGCGCCAGGCGGCAATCACGTCGTTGCGGGTGATGTTTTTCACCTTCTCCAGCTCGTCCTTGGCTTGGAAATCCCCCACGGGAATGATCTGAATGGCGTTCTCCTTGCCGTTGGGAATGTTGACGAACATCGAGCGGAAGTTACCCACGCCCTTGCTGGCGCTGATCTGGGCTCGCAGGTTTTCTTCGTCCTCCTCGGTCAGATCGGGATCGTTGGTGTAGAAGATGTAACCCGCGTGGGCACCGTTGCTGTAGTAGCGCCGGCGGAACAGGGTCGCGGCTTCGTTGAGCAACAGCGCCTGCAGGCCGCCCAAGTAATCCGGGATGCCGTAAATGGTCTGCTCGACGTCGTAGTCCATGACGTGCTCGATCTCGTCCTGGTCGAAGTCCATGAATTTGTTGTCCGGCAGCAGCATCCGGAAACCGCCGTCCACTTTCACCCGCATGTTGATGGCCGGCAGATGCTGCAGCTCCAGCACCTGACCGAAGGCGTTGGTGTCCCGATAGAAGAACGCATCGCCGAACACCATGTAATCCAGTCCCGCGCAGCCCATGGTCCGAGCACTGCAGCCCGCAGACGGGATGAACTCACGCAGCAACAGGTTGCGCTTGAACTTCGGAATGGCGCCGTGGTGTGCGTTGGCGCGCAACAGCTTGGCCAGGCCGGTGCGCGACACCGGTGGCTTGTAAATCTCGCCGTCGTCGCTGGGGAATACCCCCACGTACTCGCCGATATTCCCCGACAACACCTGTTCGGGTTCCCCGAAGGTGAATGCCCGCATGGGCTGTTGCTGTTGTACCTGCTGGTTGACCTGGCGTTTTTTGTGTCGAGGCTTGGGCATTGTTTCCACTCGTGACGTAGCGGCTGCGTCGCCGCTTGTTGGTGTTCAGGGGTTCGTTGGCCAGGGCGTGCATGACCGCCCAGGCGATGTCAGCGTGGCCGGTGGCGTCGGTACGCGAAGCGCTGTAGGTGACTTGGCCACTGTTGGTGGTACCGCGCTTGATGGTCAGGAACGCCTGGGCAATATCGGTCCAGCCGGCATCCCACTCGATGCGGCTACCTTGGATCGTGTCCTGCGCCTTGAGCACCAGGGCGTTCTTGGCTTCCAGGCTGTAGTGGATCGGCGTGGCTTTCGCGTAGAAGTCGCGCACCAGGTCGAACACGCCGTAACCCACGCCGGTGACATCGATGCCGATGTGCTGGACGTTGAAGCGCTCGGTGAGCTTCTTGACCTGGGCGGCCTGGTAGGTGAACGAGTGTCCACGCCAGCTGTGCTTCTCGAGGATGCGGAACTTCGCCCCGGGCTCCAGCGGCGGCGCGATGACCACACAGGTGGCATCGTCACGGGTGCGGCTCGGGTCGTAGCCAAGCCAGACCGGGCTGTTGCCGAATGGACGATCGTCGTCAGGTTTGTAGTCCTCCCACAACGACAGGTCGGAGTAGCAACGCTCCAGGTCTTTGAGGCCGAACGCACTCTGCGTGCTGTCGATGAACTTGCAATAGAACAGCTGCTGGAACTTGTCCTCGTCGTACTCCAGCTGCAGCTGCTCGAGGTCGAACAGATCGCACCCCCCATCGATCGCGTCCTGAATGGTGATGGTCTTGCGCCACTGACCATCCGGACACAGAGCGCCCTGGGTGTACGCCGCTTCCACCGGCCAGGTACCGCCGGCCTTTTTGCCGCGCTTGCTGTTGCGAAACTCCTCGCCGGACCAGAACGGATAAGCCTGGTGCGACACGGCGCTGGGCGTCGAAAAGTAGGTTTTTCGCCACTTTTTGTGGGTGCCCATGGCGCTGGCCACGGTGCTGAGTTTGTCGAAGTCGCGGATCCAGAAGTATTCATCGACGTAGACGTGCCCGTGGTAGCCCTGGGCGGTGCTGCTGTTGGTGCTGAGAAAACGCAGTTCCGCGCCGTTGCTCAGAGTGATGGGATTGCCGGTCAGCTCGATGCCGAACCACTGCTGGGCGAACTGGATGATGTAACTGCGGAAGATCTCCGACTGCGATCGGCTGGCCGACAAGAACACCTGGTTGTCGCCGCTCAATACGGCGTCCATGAACGCTTCGCCGGCGAAGTAGTAAGTCAGGCCCACTTGGCGGCTTTTGAGGATATTCCGGATCCGGGATGTCAGCGGATTTTGCTTGGCGGCGAACAGCTCCTGCTGGTAGCGGTACATCTTGGAGATGAACTTATCCAGGAAGTCGACTTCGGTCAGGCCGCTGATGTCGTTCTTGGTCTTCTTCTCCTTTTTCTTGCCGCCACCTTCGCCACGGCCTGAACGTTCGCCACGCGATCGCTGGCGTGGTTCTGCAGGTTCACCCTCGCCGTCGCCGATGGTTGCCGGTGCCGGTTTGACCGCTTGCTTCAACAGCCGCTCGCGGACGGCGGTCAGCCGGTCCAGTTCGTTTAGGTCGTCCTTGGACAGGCTACCGACCTTGTCCAGTAGCAGGGTGATACGCCGGCCGACGGCCGTCAGCGGTTCTTCGTCCGACAGCATGTCTTCCCATCCGCCCTGGCGGATCCAGTAGTAGACGATCCGGATGTTGGGCAGGTTGAGTTGCACCTGAATTTCCTTGGCCTTGCAGCGGCGCAGAAACAGGCGTTTGGCGGCTTCTTTAACTTCGGTCGAGTAGTACATGGGCCGCAGTCTATGCGGCGAAAACAGCGGAAACGCGGGGTTAAATTCTGCGATCCACCTATATCGTGAATATAGGAGGAACGCGCAATTGAACCGTTTGTTTGGAGCGGATCGGCTCCCTATCGTGGCGGCTCAAATCACCGATTGAGCGCAGTTATCGCCCATGCCCCGTTCCCTTGTTTCGTTCTGGAAACGTGTCGCCACCAGCGGCACTACCGCCGATGGTCGCGAGATCCTTCCCCAGGAACTGCGCGACATCGCTGAAACCTACAAACCGTCCAAATACACGGCGGTTATCTGGTGCGATCACGAGCGCTGGTCTGGCTCCCACGGCACCGTCTATGCCGTGCGTCTGGTGGAAGAGGGCGACGATCTGGAAGAGGGGCAAATTGCCCTAGAAGCCCAGCTCAAACCCAACGATCGACTGCTGTACCTGAATGACCAGGGGCAGAAGTTATTCACCAGCATCGAGATCACCCCGAACTTCGCCGGTAGCGGTAAAGCCTACCTATCCGGCCTGGCTGTCACTGACGAGCCGGCCAGCCTGGGTACCCAGGAACTCTACTTTTCCAAGAAAACCAACAAGACCGCGTATTACGCCTCCTCGGTTGAGTTGGGTTCCCTGCGTGACACCCAGCCACAAGGCGAACTGCAGAAGCTGCTTACCGCGTTTACGGGGTTGTTCAAGCGCTTCGGCATCGAAGAAATCCCCGCAAACCCGCAATCCCCAACAGAGAGCAAACCCCCAATGGATGAAGCTACAGCCAAGGCTATTCAGGCCCTGATTGAACAGCAGTTGATCGTGACTGCTGGTCTGCAGGCCCTGGTCGACGGTTTCGCTGAAGTAGTGCCCGAGATCGAGCAGGAGCCTGTCGACGACGTGCAAAGTGCTGTCGACGTGATCATTGCCACCGCTGAGGAAGAAAAGAACCTCAGCCGAAACTCCGGCAATAAGGCTGTTCTGGCCGGTCTGGCGAAGCTGCAAAAGCAGTTCACCGCGCTGCAGAACACCCCGACCGGTCGCCAGTTGCCACGTAACCCTGGCCCGGTGACTCCTGCCAAAAAGCGGGTGCTCTGATATGGGCCAGCCACTGAGCGCCAAGGGCGCCAAACAGTACGCTGAGCTGCAGGAAGCGATCGCCGAAACCTACGGGATTGAGCGCGCCAGCAAGACTTTCAGCGTTGAACCGTCGATCGCTCAAGAACTGAACGACTCGATCACTGCCAAGGCCGACTTCCTCGAGCGTATCAACGTCGTCCCGGTCAGCGAGATCAAGGGTGAAAAGGTGTTCATCGGTGTCAACGGCCCAGTTACCGGCCGCACCAACACCAAGACCACCGATCGCGAAGCCAAGGATGCTTCCGCGCTGGAAAACACCACCTACGAACTGAGCGACACGCAGTCCGACGTAGGTCTGCCGTACGCGAAGATCGATGCCTGGGCGAAGTTTCCCGACTTCCAGGATCGCTACTCCGCAGCTGTGCAGAAGCGTATCGCCCAAGACCGTATCGTGATCGGCTTCCACGGCACTCACGCGGCACCCCAGACCGATCTGGGAGCCAATCCCAAGCTGCAAGACGTCAACAAGGGTTGGCTGCAGCAGTTGCGCGAACAGGCTCCGCAGCAGGTGCTCAAAGAGGGCGCCGCTGCTGGCAAGGTCAAGCTCGGCGCCGGTGGCGACTATGCCAATCTCGATGCCCTGGTGCACGACACCAAGCAGATGGTCGACGAGATCCTGCGCGAAGACGGCGACCTGGTGGCGATCATCGGTTCGGACCTGTTGGCGGCTGACAAGGCCAAGCTGTACACCAAACAGGGCGACACCCCGACCGAAAAAGAGCGCATCGAAAACCTGCAGGTCATCGCGACCTATGGCGGCCTGCCTTCGTTCAGTGTGCCGAACTTCCCGGTCAACGCGGTGTTGGTCACCAGCTGGGACAACCTGTCGATCTACTTCCAGGACTCCAGCTGGCGCAAGCAGGCGGTCGACAATCCGAAACGGTCCCGCGTCGAGGACTACAACAGCCGCAACGAAGGTTACGTGATCGAGCAGTTGGAAAAGATCGCTTTGACCGAGAACGTGGAGCTCGTGGCGTGAGCCTGGCCCTGGCGCACAAGCGCCGAACCTTGGCCCTCGATAGCGCAGCAGCAGTGGCGCTCGCCTCTGTTGCAGTGGCTTACACCCCTGGTGAAGCGCTGAGTAGTCCTGCCAATGCCAAAAAGCATCTGCTGCTGCAGGAAGCGGCCCTGGACCAGGACCTGGAACGCCTGAGCGCAATCAAGGGTCTGGCCGGTCGCCAGGCACTGAAGCGTGAGGAACTGCTGCCCAAGTACCAGGATTTTATCCAGCGCTACATGGAATCGGGCCTGGTCATGCCGAACCGTGTCCTGGTGCAGGTGATGGTCTGGCTGTTCGACACCGAGCAGTTCGAAGACGGGCTGGAACTGGCGGACTTTGCCATCGAGCAGGGCCAGCAGATGCCGGAGCGCTTCAAGCGCCGAGACATCCAGACCTTTGTCGCTGATGCCGTGATCGATTGGGCCTACGCCGAGTACAACGCCAAGCGCAGCCCGGAGCCCTATCTGTCCAATTTGCTGCCCCGGGTTGATGGCGAATGGGATCTGACAGAGCAGATCCCGAGCAAGTACCACAAGTTGATCGGCATGCGGGCCATGGAGGCCGAGGAGTGGAAAACCGCGCTCGAGCATCTTGAACGCTCCACTGAGTTGTATCCAAAGGCCGGTAACGACACCCGTATTGAGAAATGCCGCAAGGCCTTGGCAAGACAAGAAACCGCCACCAACGGCGCCCAATAACCGACTACCCCCCCAGCGGGGACCTGTGGAAGTGAGCCGCCCATTTATGGACCGTCCCACTGAAAACAGGCTCCCCGCCCTATTTGAGCGGCCAGCAATGAGCTTTTCCGGGAAACCCACCACCTTTGTGGAACAGATCATAGAGAACGACGGCTTTTGGCCGGACCTCTCCCTGGCTGAGTTCCAGAAGGGTTACCGCCTGCCGGGGGAGTACCTGGTTGAGCTGCTGGTCACTGATCTGACCACCGCGATGGCCGAGGTCAATCGCGACCTGACCCAGTGCAAAGGCAAATGGCAGGCCGTTGGCATCACCAACGTGAAATCTGCTGACCCTATGGTGCTGCCCGAGCGCACATTTCACGTAGCGACGTACAAGCGCGCCGTGTATTGCCGCGCCAAGGCTAGTTTGCTGCCGCAGTTCGCCTCGGTGGTCCGCCGCGAAAGTGCCGAGAACCTGGGCAAAGAGGAGCCGGAGCGCAAGGAAACGTTCCTGGCATTCAGCCAACAGGCCGTTCGCTCGTTGCAAGGCCGTGGCCGCATCACGGCGGCGCTGCTATGACCAAACTGCAAGCGCTGACCCGCTATCTGATCGAACGCCGCCTGGTACTGCCGGAACAGCTCGACAGCTGGACCGAGCAGGTCACCCTCGAACTGGTGTGGAAACCCGACGTCGACGGCATGCACCTGGGCAACATGCGCTACCGCGCCGCGATCGTCCTAGAGCGCTTCGCCGACCATCCCGCACGCCTGATGGCCCTGATCGGCAGCTGGCTGGAAACCAACGATCCCGGCCGCGATCGGGACGAGTTGCCGGCGGCGCAGTTCGCCATCGAGATGCTGGACAACGACCTGGCCGACGTGGACATCACCTTGGAGTTCGTCGAACCGCAGTACCTGGCCGAAGACCCTGCCGGCGAGATCCAGGCCTTTGGCAAGACCTGGGCATTTGTTCCGTTTGACCTGTGGGTCGCGGAGCGCGGCGAGGTGGCCACCCATGGCGCGGCGTAGCACCTTCGAACTCGACGCACGCGGTTACCTAGCCGTGGACGCGCAACTGGCGCTGCTCGCTTTACCACCGCAGCTGCGCCGGCGGCTGCTGAACAACGTCACCAAGCGCGTGCGGACGATGAGCCGCCGACGTGTGCGCGATCAGCAGAACCTGGACGGTTCGCCTTTCGAGGCGCGCAAGGGTTCGGGCAAGGGCAAAAAGAAGATGGAAGCCGGCCTGGCCAAGCTGATGGTGGTGACCCGTGTCAGCGCTGACGAAGCGGAACTGGGTTGGAAAAACGCTCTGACTCGCTGGGTCGCGGCGCAGCAACACCATGGCGTTAGTGAGCGCCGCACCGCCGCGCAGATGCGCCGCTGGAACAAAACCCCACCCGGCCTGGCCGCCACCGACAAGCAAGCCAAGCGCCTGCGCCGGTTGGGCTTTCGTGCGCGCCAGGCAGGCAAAAAGACCCTGACCCGACCATCAGTGGCGTGGATTCAAGAGCATGTGAACTACGCCAAGGCGGGGCTGTTGATCCGCATCCTCGACGACGAGCGCAGCGAATCCAGCGGCGCACAAAGCTGGGAAATCACGTTGCCAAAACGCCAGTTCATCGGCGTCAACACCGACCGCGACACCAGCCTGCTGATTAACCAGGTGTTGCAACAAATCCTACATTCACCCCGCTAACGAGGCACTGCATGGCACTCGGTCAAGTCACCGTCGACAATCTCAATCTGGGCCAGGGTGCCGTTACAGAGATTGAGCGCTACTTCCTTTTCATCGGTCCGGCGACCAAAAACGTCGGCCAGTTCGTTCCCTTGAACACCGACAGCGACCTGGACGCAGCCCTGGGCGTAGCGCCCAACGATCTGAAAACCCAAATCACCGCCGCCCGTCTCAACGGTGGCCAGCGCTGGGCGTGCGTGGCCGCTCCAATCGGCGCCGAAGGCAACTGGCCCGAAGCACTGGAAAAAGCCCAGCACCAGGGGTTTTCGGTCGAGGCCGTGGTGATTACCAAGCCGGTGACCAAGGCCGATGAGCTGTCGGCTATGCACGACGCGGCCATTGCTCTGAACAACACCTACGGGCGCCGCATATTCATCATGGCGGCCGTTGCGGGTATCAACGTGCAACAGACCTGGGCGCAGTACGTCACCGAGCAGAAAGCCCTGGTAGCCGATCTGGCGGCGCCGCGTGTCCTGCCGGTACCGCAACTGCACGGTAATGACCTGGGCGTGTTGGCCGGTCGCTTGGCCAACGCGGCCGTAAGCATTGCTGATAGTCCGATGCGCGTGGCCACCGGTGCCGTGTTGGGCCTCGGCCCGGTGCCTGTCGATGCCGACAAAATCCCGCTGCCGTCGGTGGTGCGCAGTGAGCTGGACCGGGCGCGCTACTCCGTGTCGCAGACCTATCCCGATTACCCGGGCGTGTACTGGGCCGACGGCAACATGCTCGACACCCCGGCGAGTGACTTTCAGGTCGTTGAACACCTGCGCATCACCGACAAGGCGGCGCGCCTGGTCCGTGTGCTACTGATCCGCCGTGTGGCCGATCGCCGCTTGAACCGCACCCCCAACAGCATGGCGGTCAACACCAACCAACTGATGGCGCCGCTGCGTGCCATGGCCAAGACCACCACCTTTAACGGTGAAGTGTTCCCCGGCGACATCGAGCCGCCGAAAGACGGAGACCTGGTGCTGAGCTGGCTGAGCAAAACCAAGGTCGTGGCCTACATCAAGCTCAAACCCCTCAACTGCCCGAAAGACCTCACGGCGAACATCGCCCTGGATCTTTCCAACGACAAAGCGGAGTAACGCCCAATGGCAAAAATTGGCGGCAAGAACTTCGACGTGAGCCTGGGTGACCTGTCGCTGCACGTCGAGAACTGCACCCTGGATATCACCGACAACTCAGCGGTGGCGCAAACCCGGGGCGTGCCGGATGGCTTCGTGGATGGCGATGTCGCCGCTGCCGGCGAATTCGAACTGGACACCACCAACTTTAACTTGCTGATCGACGCTGCTCGATCCGCTGGCAGCTTCCGATCCCTGAAACCGTTTGACGTGGTGTTCTTCGCCAAGGCCGGTGAAGACGAGGAACTGCGCGTCGAGGCGTTCGGCTGCAAGGTGAAGATTTCCAGCTTGCTGGGGATCGATCCGAAGGGCGGCGAAAAGAGCAAGCACAAGGTGCCGTATGAAGTCACCAGCCCGGATTTCGTCCGCATCAACGGCGTGCCGTACCTCGACGCCAAAGAGATCGAGGGGCTGCGCTGATGGGGGATTGGTTCGAACAGGCCTCGGCGCTGGAACAGCTGGAGCGTGAACACGCGATCAAGGCTCAGCGTGCGCGGCCGCGTCCCTCGGGGCCGAGCCGCATCCACTGCCTGGACTGCGAAAAGCCAATCCCCGAACTGCGCCGCGCCCTGGGCGGGATTCTCCGCTGCACACCCTGCGAATCCCTTTCAGAGCGGAGTAACCGCTGATGACCACTGCCCAACACCCCGTCGAGCCCGTCGCTGATACCGCACGCCTCGGACGCCTTGAGCGAAAAATGGCGGTGATCGAGCACCGGGTGGGCGAGATCGAAGACCGGCACGAAACCGTGCCGACGCGCGTCACCAAGCTGGAACAGCAGTTTGAGCACATGGCTGGCCAACTGTCGGAACTCAACGCCGGCCAGCAGACGCTGACCGTGGCGGTGAACGACATTGGCTCAAAGGTGGGCCGGTTGTTGACCATCCTGACGTTGGTCGGCGCGGTGCTGCAAATGGCAGTGCCGGCACTGCTGCGAGTGTGGTTTCCATGAGCCTGCGCGGCAAGATCTCCGCCGGTGCCATTGCGCTGTGCAGTACCTCGTTGGTGGTGTTCCTGGGCACCTGGGAAGGCCAGGGCCAGAACGTCGTTTACGCCGACAAGCTGGCCCGAGGGTTGCCGACCGTGTGCCTCGGCATTACCCGTTACACCAGCCCGTTTCCGGTCGTGGTCGGTGACTACTGGTCTCCCGCTCGATGCGACCAGGTCGAGCAGTTGGTGATTCAGAAAGGACAGTTGCAGCTCGCCGACTGCATCACCAATCAGCAAGTGGGCCAGAACACTTTTGACGCCTTGAGCAGCCATTCCCACAACGTCGGCGTGCCCAGTACCTGCGCCAGTCGAGCGGTGGGCTTGATCAACGCCGGCCGCATCGTCGAGGGCTGCAAGGCCTTGGCCTGGGCACCGGACGGCAAGACGCCAGTGTGGGCTTTCGTTACCGATGCTCAGGGCCATAAGCAGTTTGTTCAGGGCTTGCACAACCGCCGATTGGCCGAGCTGGAGCTGTGCCTGAAATGACTATTCCACCGTTTCGGCTCGCTCTAATTGTGATGCTGATTACTGCCCTGGTGCCTTTGTATTGGTTCATGCGTGTTGTGGATCAACGCGATGACGCGCTGGAAGATCTGCGCAGCGTGCAATCGGAAGTGCAAGGTCTGCGCGAAGCAGCCCGAATCAGCGGCGAAATGCTCGCCGAGCGTGACTCTATCGACCTTGAACGAACCACGGATCTGAACCATGCACTCACTGAAAACCAAGGCCTGCGCCGCGCTGTTGACGCTGGCCTTAAGCGGCTGCGGATCAAAGCCACCTGTCCAGTCGCAGTGCCCGCCGACTCCGGCGCCGGCCGCCTGGCTGATGCAGGAACCGCCGAACTCACAGCAGACGCTCGACGAGATTATTTCACCCTCAGAGACCAGCTTGCCCTCAGCAAGCAAATGATTCTGGGCCTACAGCAACACGTCCTCAGGGTGTGTCGGTAATAGCCGGCGTCCCTGGGCAACCCCTTTTTAACCTCAACAAGAGAGCTACCCCATGAACGAGCAAAACGCAGAAATCACCCTGGAAGTCGGCGAGCTGGAATTCACTTTCACCCTGACCCCGCCAGACGTCACCAAGTACTTCAACGCCCTGACCCAGACCAACAAGGTCGCCCCGGGTAATAACCTGCTGATGACCACCGTGAAGCAGGACGAAAAAGCCACCTTGAAACCACTCCTGGTCAATCCGGTGATGGTGATGCAACTCGCCGGCGCGCTGCTCGAGGAGTACGGGCCAAAGGTTGAAGTGATCGTAAAAAAGCGCTCGGCCACGCTGAGCGCCTGACCGAAAACGGCCTGGGCCAGTTGGTGGCCCTGACGAACCACTGGCTGCCTGGAGTCGAGCTCACGCCTGAAGCGATGGGCACGGCCAGGTGGCTGGAGGACGAATACTGGAGACGCATGGAGATGTCCGTAGCTAACGGCATCGCCGTTGCGCTGAACGGGTAACGACAGTGGCAGACCGTAGCGCCAGCCTGGCTTTCATCTTGAGCCTGACCGACAAGGTCACCGCGCCCCTGGGCAAGGTGAAAATGGGCTTTTCCGACCTTGCCGAGCAGAGCGAAAAGCACATCAAGACGATAGGCCTCGGCCTGGGCGGTCTGACGGCGGCCGTGGTCGGGATTCAGCAATCCATGGCGCCGGCGCTGGAGGTCAATCGCGCCCTGGGCGACGTTCGATCGTTGGGCGTGGCCGAGGACGCGTTGACCGCGCTCAACAGCAAGTCGCTGGAGTTCGCCGTGAATTACGGCGAGAACGCCCGGGAGTTTGTCGCCTCGGCGTACCAGATCGATGGCGCGATTAAAGGACTGGCCGGCAGTCAGTTGGCCACGTTCACCAACACCAGCAACCTGGTGGCCAAGGCTACCAAGACCGACGCCGCGACCATGGGCGAATACGTCGGCACCCTCTACAACCTGCAGAAGTCCCAGGCCGACGCCATGGGCAAGGGTGCGTGGGTGGAGAAACTCGGCGGTCAGACGGCGCTGGCGGTGCAGTTGTTCCGCACCAGTGGCGCCGCCATGAAAGACGCGTTCAAGGAAGCCGGCGCGATCGCTACCACGGCCGGCGTAGACCTGGCCGAGCAGATGGCGGTGATCGGCACCCTGAGCAGCACCATGGAAGGCGGCGACGCCGGCGGGCGCTACAAAGCGTTCTTTGAGAACATCGGCGCCGCCTCGGAAAAGCTCGGCATGAAGTTCACCGACCAGCAGGGCAAGATCCTGCCGATCATGTCGATCCTGGACAAGCTCCAGGGCAAGTTCGGTGATCTGACCAGCGCGTCGGCCGGGGCCAAGCTGATGGAGGCCTTCGGCGGTGAAGGTGCCCAGGTGATTGGCGCACTTGCCAAAGACACCGGGCGTCTGCGCGACAGCCTCGATCAGTTGGGCAAGGTGCGCGGCCTGGAGAAGGCCGAGCAGATGGCCCAGGCGATGGTCGATCCCTGGCAGCAATGGGCGTCCCTGGTCGAGGTCATGCGCGTGGTGTTTGGCCAGGTGCTAATCCCGGTGCTGACGCCGTTCATGAACAAGATGGTCGACATCGGCAAAACCCTGGTGCGCTGGTCGCAGCTGTTCCCCAACATCACCCGCGTGATCGGCATCACCGCGTTGACCATCATGGGGATTGTTGGCGCCATGTCCTTGCTGACCCTCACCGTGGGGATCGCAAAAATCACCTGGTTGGGGCTGGTGACGGTCTGGAAGATCCTCAACATGACCGGCCTGCGCAGCGTGGCGATGTTTCTTTATCACACCGTGGTCGCACTGGTGTTCATTGCGCAAATCATCCTGATGGTGACCTGGCTCGGCCTGGTCAAGGTGGCCATGCTGCTGTGGCAGGGCGCGGTCTGGCTGGTCAACGCGGCACTGCTGGCCAACCCGGTGGTGTGGATCATCATCGCGATCGTGGCCCTGGTCGCGATCGTGGTGGCCGCCGTTTACTACTGGGATGAATGGACCACGGCGCTGCTCAACAGCGAGGCGTTCAAGTTCGTCAGCGAGCAATTCCAGAAGCTGGCCGACTGGTTCAACTCCATGGGCGGCTGGTCCGGTATGGCCCGTGCCGCGTGGGACAGCATCGTCAGCGTCTTTCACAAGGCCGTTAACGGCCTGATCGAGCTGATGAACAGTATTCCCGGCGTGAACATCGAGGCACGTTTCGGCGGCATGCCCGAGGTGCCCGGGATCGACGCGGCGACCAGTGCCGCCGACACGGCCAACGCCGCGCAGAAAGCCCAGCAGACCATCAACTCGGCCATTCCAAGCCTTTCCCCGACGCGCCCGACAGCGGTGCCGCCAGGCGGCTTGCTGACCAAAATCCAGAACAACAGCAACAGCCAGAACAAGGGCACGCATGTGGAGAACGTGAACATTCACACCGGCAAGACGATGTCGCCGCTGGAGATGGAAAACATGCTCGCTATGGCGGTGGGCGGATGAGCGAGTACGTCGACCTACTGATCATCGACAACGACCTGGCCCTGGACCCTTCGCACCAGCCGCGGCTGATCGATGACCGCGCCTGCATCGCCCAGGACATCGCGCACATGATCCGCGACAGCGGGCTGCTGGTCACGTTGGTGGCCGAGCGCGATCGCCTGCGTCAGCGCGACTGTATCCAGCAGCTGGAACTATTAGTGGAGGCCGACGAGCGCCTGGTGCCCGGTACGGCGCACATCTCGCAGCTGGAGCCAGGCCAGTACCTGGTCACCGCTAAAACCCTGAAGTTCGGACTGATCGAGGTAAGCCTGTGAGCGAGGTCAATTTTAAGCAGGTGATCGCCGACGCCGGCATCCCGACCACCGAGGCCGGGTTGAAGGCCGCCTGGGAAAAGGAAGTCGAAGCCCAAGGTGCCAAGGTGGCCAACACCAGCAGCTATTCGCCGTTCTGGCGGGTGATGACCGCCCTGGTCACCAAGCCGGTGCTGTGGCTGCTCGATTTCCTGTGCCTGACCATCCTGCCCAATTTCTTTGTGAAAACAGCGGTCGACGCCTGGCTGGACATGCTGGCCTGGGCGGTCAACGTCGAGCGCAAGGGCGCGACCAAGGCCCGGGGCACGTTGCTGTTTACCCGCGCTACGCCTGACGGCGTGATGGAGCTGGAAAAGGGGATCGCGGTGCAGTCTGCCGCAATCAACGGCAACGTCTACCAGTTGACCACAACGGCCTCCGCCACTTTTCAGCCGGGGCAGTTGCAACTGGAAGTGCCGGTGGAAGCAGAGAGCGCCGGCAGTGGCTACAACCTGGCCCCGGGTTACTACGCGATCTTGCCTGAGCCGGTGCCCGGGATCGTCCAGGTCGCCAACGTGGACGGCTGGCTGGAATCACCTGGTGCAGATCCGGAGCCCAACGACCAGCTGCGCCTGCGTGTGCGCAACCAGTTTTCGGCGGTCAACCAATGGCACACCGACGCGGTGTATCGCGCCATGATTTCCGCCTTCCCGGGCGTGCGTCCGGACGGCGTGTATTTCGAGCACGGAGCACCGCGTGGACCGGGCAGTGCAAACGCCTATGTGCTGTTTGATGCGGGTGTGCCGGCGGACAGTTACCTGGAGCAAATCAACGCGCACATCCGCGACCAGGGCAATCATGGCCACGGCGATGATCTGCTGGCCATGGTCATGCCCGAAGTGCCAGTGGTCCTTCTGGTCAACGTCTGGCCCAGGGCCAATCTAACACCTGCCCAGGTGATCGATCTGCAAAGTGAAGTCGAGTTGTTCGTGCGAGCCGCGTTCCGTGAAAGCACTCCCCGGGACTATCAACCGACGCTGACTTACCCACAGTCACGGTTCAGCTTCAGCCGGTTGATTGAGGAACTGCACGGCCAGTTTCCTGACATCGAGTCCCTGCGAATTGCGCCGGCAGACGACATCGTCAGTGGGCTGAGCATCCCCCGGATCGAGAAACTGACGGTGGCCATCCAGTGATCAAACTCAAGTTGCCGTTCTGGCTCGCCGGTACCGAGCTGTCAAAGCTGGTCGCGGCCGCACAGTCCTGGTGGGAAACCGTCGCCGGCTGGCTGCGCTGGCCATACCTGCAAATCGACCCGGACACCTGCCACCTGACCATCCTCGAATTGTGGGCCTGGCAGCGTGACGTGACGCGCTTCAAAGGCGAGCCAGAGGCCTTGTTCCGACTGCGGGTGAAGTACGCCTTTATCAACTCCGTGGACGCCGGCAGCACCGCCGGCATGAAGCGCATTTTCGAGCGCCTGGGCGTGGGCTACGTCGAGATCGAGGAGCGCCACCCCGATCGGGATTGGGACGTGGTGCTGCTCAAGTTCAGCAACGCGCAGCTATCGCTCAACCCCGAGTTGCTGCGCGTGTTGATCCAGCAGTACGGCCGGACCTGCCGGCGCTATGACTTCGTGACCATCACCCCCGTGGCGCTGAAAATCGCCCTTATCGACTTCAACGACGACCAGCAAACGCTGGTTGCCACCCTGTAGGAGCGCAACAGTGAGCGCCAGTATCACCTTGGCCGGCGAAAGCCAGATTGCCCTGAAGCAAAGCCAGAAAAAGCCGCTGATCATCAGTAAATTCATCTTTGCCAACGTGCCCGGGCTGGACCCTGTGGCGCCTATCGATCGCGCTGCCGGCAAACCGCCGGCGGGGCAGATCGTCCAGGTCTACACCATCCCCAAAGAAAACGCCGGTTACGTGAACCCCAACCAGGTGGTGTACAGCGCGCAGTTGGGGTCGGACATTGGCGACTGGGATTTCAACTGGGTCGGCCTCGAGGACGAAGACGGTGTGCTGTTCGCCGTGTCGTCTGTGCCGTTGCAGCAGAAGCGCAAGAACATCCCGCCGTTGCAGATTGGCAACAACGTCACCCGAAACTTCCTGGTGGCGTTCGACGGCGCCCTGGAGCTGACCGGCGTCACCATCGACGCCAGCACCTGGCAGCATGACTTCACCGTGCGCCTGGCCGGCATTGACGAGCGCGAGCGGCAGAGCAACCGCGATGTATTTGGTCGCGCCTGCTTCTTTGGCTCGGGGCTGTCCTTCAGGTGGTTGAGCGACGGTTTCTATATCACCCCTGGCGTCGCCTACCTGGAGGGAATCCGGGTGGTGCTTGCTGAGCCGTTCCCCGTCACAGGTATCGTCATCACCGACACGATCTGGCTGGATGTTTGCCTGGAGCGTCAGGCCAGCGACACGGTGACCAGTTGGAAAGTGAAGTCTGGTAATCACACTGACTACATCGACAGCGCCGGTGCACGTCACTACTGCGTGCCGATCGCCAAAGTGGTTTCGAGTACCCAGGTCGATGATCTGCGCACCGTTGAGCCGATCAATGGCGCGCTGGTGACGCACTTCGCAGCCCGCACCGGTGACTATCCCAATCTGCGCGCCCGGGGCACCACCAAGGACGACGTGGGTCTGGGCCAGATTCCCAACGCCAAAAGCGATGATCCAGCGACCAACAGCAGCGAGATCCTGGCCACCACTGCGGCACTGAACAAACTGAATCAGATGATAGGCGAGCCGCTGGTGGGCATGGTGGCCTCGTTCGCGATGTCAGCCGTTCCTTCGGGCTGGTTGAGGTGCAACGGGGCCGCTGTGTCGCGCACCACCTTCGCCAAGCTGTTTACCCGTGTAGGTACAACGTTTGGCGGCGGTGACGGCAGCACAACTTTCAACCTTCCCGATATGCGAGGCCTATTTCCACGCGGCTGGGATGAAGGCCGAGGCATAGACGGTGGGCGCCCGTTCGGCTCACATCAAGACCACATGATGCTGTCTCACCACCACAGCGCTTGGTCGGCGGCGGCAGGGGATCATATTCACAGCGCGTGGACTGATGCACAAGGCGAACACAGCCATAGTGCGTGGTCAGACGTACAAGGCAACCATGCCCACCAAGTTAAAGAGGGACATGCTCAACCAGGGGGAAATGATGAAGTCATGGCATCAGGTGATGACTACACAAGAACAATCGCACACTGGTCAACCAGCTCAGCAGCTGGGGCGCATAGCCACAATATTGGCGTAAGTTCCGCAGGGAACCATGGGCACAACATTGGTGTGGGTTGGGCCGGTAACCACAGTCACGCTGTCACAGTCGATCCAAATGGTGGGCACGAAAACCGCCCAAAAAACATTGCACTTCTGTACTGCATTAAATTTTGAGACTGACCATGACTGAAAAAATCGTTTACCAGGCCAGCCCGCAGGGGCTCTACATTGGTCCAGTGCTGGCCGACCCCTGCCCGATTGAAGAAGGGGTATTCCTTGTGCCGGCAGGTTGCGTAGAGGTTGCCCCACCAGATGCTCCAGAACACAAGGTCGCGCACTGGAATGGGAAAAAGTGGCAATTGCTGGACTACTTCGAGAAGGTCACGGTTTACAGCATCACCACCGGCGAGTCCCTTGTGCTCGATGGCATGCGCCCGATGCCCAGCGGTTACACCCTGAAGCAGCCAGGACCGAACCAGATCTGGAAGGGCGGAAAGTGGGTGGACGACGTAGAGGTCATTCTCGCGTCGTTGTACCAAAAGAAACTGGCTGCGATCGGGGCCGACTGTAGCAGCTATATCCAGGGTGGGTTTTCCTCTCAAGCGTTGGGTTGGTCGTTCCGCTATGCCAGCGAGCTGGAGGACCAACTAAACCTGACCGGGCTGATTCTGGCGCAGATCGATGCGGATTATCCATGCTACGACGAGCACCAGGTGAAAGCCTTTCGCCCGCACACAGCCGAACAGCTGCAGGAGGTAGGCAAGGACTTGGCCAAGTTCCGCCAGGTGGCCCTGCAGCACGCCGAATCGCTCAAGCAGGAGCTGGCCAAAGCCCTGGAGAAAAAAGACATCAAGGCCATGCAGACCATCACCTGGGCGCCATCGGCATGACCTGGGCACCGGTGACGATGCGCTGGCCAGAGCAAGCCACGCAGTGGATGGGCGACCTGTCGGCGGCCAAGGATCTGGCCAGCGGCGAGCTGGCCAGCACCGCGTTACGCCTGACCGGCCTCGACGGCCTGGCCGGCACCAACCCGGGGCCGGTGGGTGACGCCGCTAAAGGCGCGATCGCTGCCGGCCGTGCGGCCCTGGCTGAGCAACTGGGCCAGGCACCGGCGTGCCTGGTGGTGACCCCGTTCCAAAGTGGCATTGGCCAGGGCAGTGGCTACCAACGCTTTTTGTCCGCGCCCAACCTGCTGGAGCACCTGGCGAAAAAGCTGGAGGACGTGACCGACACCGGGCGACCGGCTGGCCCGCAATACGCGTTGTCGATCCTGTTCCTGAGTACGCGCCTGGAACAGTTGGCCAGCAGCTTGTCGCGGTTCAACGCCTTGTTGCCGATCCCTGACCTGGTGCGCACCGAACGCCGTGCCCAGCACCTGGTCAAGCTGGAAACGGAAAAATGGGAGATCCCTGGCGCCGGTCCCTTGCCGCGCTGGCAGGCGTTGCCCCTGGAGCGCTGCACGGTGGTCAAAGCTGCCAAGCAATCCATGGCCGGCCAACTGGCGGTGCTGGAGAGCTACGCGGCCGACAGCTCGCCGCTGGGTGATCTTGCCGCACTGGCGAGCCGCAAAGCCGCCCAGCAGAAGGGCCGCGATCAACAGCTGACCGACCTGAAAAGTCAGCTGGCTGGGGGAAACCCTGATACCAGTATGCGGGCTCGCCTGATCGGCCCGGGCAACACCAGCGAGTTGCGGCGCGAGCTGCTGGCCGGTGACGCCCCGGGGCATGAGTGGGTGCTGTGTGCCGGCATCATGCTGGTGGGCTCGAAAGAGGCACTGAGTTTTGTGCAGGAGCTGGTCGGCCTATGACGCTGTTACTTGATGGCCACAAGGTCCAGGGCAAGAACCTCAAGGTGACGGCGAACCTGCGCATTGAAAGCGGCGACATGTCGGGCCAGACCAGCAACACCGACAAGGCGCACAAGGGCTTCAAGCCCAAGACCCTGACCATTTCGCTGATGATTCCGTTTGCAGATAAGTCCCAGCTGATCGACCTGATGCGCCTCGCCGAAGCCACCGCCGGTGGCGGCCAGTTGCACTTGTATCGCGTCGTCAACGACTCGGCCGAGGCCTTCGGCGTGCGCCAAGTCGAGTTTTCCGACGGGATCAGCGCCCGCGAGGACGACTCCCTGCGCGCCTGGCTGGTCCAGTTCACGCTGAGCGAACGTCAGTCCAACCCGGAAAAAGTCGAAGGCCGGCGCGCTGGCAATGCGGTCAACGCACAAGGCGGGCCAGGGAGTGCGGTCGGTGGCGATGGCAAGGATTCAACAACTGACGACCTGGCGTTGAGCGGCTTTGAAAAGGTGCTGGGCCGCGTCGACAAGTGGTTGGGTGGGAGTGAGCAGAAGTGAAGCTGCACAAGGTCTTGGCGATCAACGGCGCGCCGTTCACCCTGGTGAAAGAGGATGTTCGACTGGACGCCGCCAGCCCGGGGCGGGCGACGTTCACGATCAAATCCGCGGTGCCGGTGAAAGGCCTGGTGACGCTGGATATCGGCTACAACGACGGCACGCTGCAACGGCACTTCATTGGCTACGTCGAGCGCTGTACCGCCGCCAACGCCATCGAGCAGCTGCTGTTCTGCCGCGAGCTGGCCGCCGTGCTGGCCAATCCGTTGCCGCTGAACCTGCGACACGTCGATCTGCGCGCCGTGTTGGCCCAGGTCAGCGAACAGACCGGCCTGCGCTTCCGTGTTCCCGATCGGCCTTACGCCAGTGTCAAAGCGCCGTTCTTTTACAGCCTGGCTGCCGGCTTCCAGGCGATGGACAGTCTGGCCCGGGTGTTCAGCATCCCCGACTTCACCTGGCACCAGCTGGGCAACGGCGAAGTGTTTGCCGGCAGTTGGGCCGACAGCTTCTTTGGTGCTCGAGCACCGCTGCAAATCCCCACGGAGCTGTTCGACGGCTACCAGGGCAACCAGAGCGCGATGATCGCGGCCCTTCCCGGGTTGCGACCAGGTGCAACGATCAACCACGGCGAGCGCATCACCAGTGTGGCCCTTGCCAATGACCAGATGGCCATCCGATGGAAGACGCAATCCGCCGCGCTGTAGAGCGGCAATTCCCCGAACTCACCGGTGGTTACCATCTGCCGAGATTTGCCCGCGTCGTTGCCGTGGCCGATGCGCCCAGCGGTGCCGGGATCTGCGACGACTTCCGGCCGCGTTATGCCGTGGACATCGAAGTACTCGGTCCGGATGGTGAAGCCGATCCGCAGCTACCCCAGCTCGCCGGCGTGCCTCTGCCGCTGCCCACCGGTGGCGAGGAAATGGGCATCTATGCCTTTCCGGAGGAGGGTACTCAGGTGGTGGTGTGCTTTGCCTACGGCCTGCCGAACAAGCCCTATATCCAGACGATCCTGCCTCACGGCTTGAGCATGCCCAAGGTGCCGAAAGGGGATCAGGTCTGGCAGCACAGCGAAGCCGCTCAGCAGCGCGTCGACGCCGATGGCAACTGGCTGCGCCAGACCGACGGCAAAATCACCGACAAGGCAATCGAGCGAGACGTGGAAGCCCTGGATAACCGCGAACAGTTCCAGAGCCACACCAGGACGGTGGACGACCATTCGACCGAGTCAGTGGGTGGCATCAAGAAGATTGAAGCCCTGGGCGCGCTGAAACTGCTATCCGGCGGATCAGCGAGCCTGGCGGCGGTCGATGATTTACACCAGGCCACCGGCCGCGACTTTAACCTGGTGGTGGGGAATACGTACAACGCCACAGTAGGTGGCGACATGCGGGAGAAGATCCAGGGGCTACGCACTAGCGTGGCAGGGATCAGTCAGTGCCTACAGGCACCCAAGACCTGGGTGGGATCCGAGAGTATCAATGTACTAAAGGTTCTGTGTGAATTATTGGATCTGGTGGCGCAGATGAATGGTCAAATAGCTGGACATGTGCATGCATCTAGCCCCCCACCGAGCAACGCTTCCGAATTCACTATCGCGGTAGGCACTGCCCAACTATTATCGGGGGGGCTAAAATCTATCACATCTTTAGATGTGCGGTGACTTAATGAAAGTAGAGTGAAGATATTTTCTAAAGCTCGAAATTAAAGGGCTGAAAGCTGTCCAGTGTGGCAATAAAATCATTAAGACTTTCGTTTAGTTTTGCAGCTCTTCTTATGTCGCTTGGCTTTTTTAAGCTTTTGCAGAGTTTATTGTATCCTGGGCCATCTTTGGCGTACGCAGTGTTGCTAAGGTTCAATGCTCGGTTTAAATGAGTTTCGCATGATAGTCTTCTATCTTGATCAACTCTCTTGTTGGAGAAGAAAGGTAGCAGCCAGCACTCTGTAGAGTGGACTGATACGCCGAAGATTATTCTGTTTTGGTGTTCGTTGTAGAATTCTGGAGTTATTTTTTCAATCAAAGAGCTTTTTACATCGTTAATTAGTTCTTCTGTGCTGACTTCGCGGCCGCCTTTATTTAGCGCAAGTCCAAAGCCAGGGTGTTCGCATCTGTCTGTATCTACCTGGATTATCAAGTATTGATTGAATTCCAGTGCGTCTGCCATCTTGGAAGGGTCGGCACAATAGGCTAATAAATTTTCGAAGCCGCCAAATGAGTTTTCGGCTTGCTTGGAGCGATCGTTCTCATCGCAAAGAGGTTGTAGTCTATTTATCTCGACTTCAAAGTCGGATTCACACTCAAGTATTATTGATACTAAGCGTTCGATTACAATTTGATCGGTGATCCCTTCAGTGATTAGCGCAAAGCTCAGCATTCTAAAATCCCTTTGGCAGACCGCCCAGTACGCCTCTCATAAACATCTCGGATAGTTTTAATTCAACGTTTTTAGGCTTTTTGATCCGTTTGATTCGTGTTTGACCTGTGAGGTTTCGGCTGACTACGAATAGACGTTGATCATCATCTTCTAGATTCATACCGTCTAGAACGGCGGGGTTGTGAGTGGTGAGTAGAACTTGTTTGTTGTTTTTGCGTGCGAGACCTGCCAATTGCTTCATCAGTTCAACGCATAGTTTTGGATTGAGGGAGGTATCTATGTTGTCGATAGCAAAAAAGCTCGGTGTAAGATTTGTGGAAAGAAGTGCGTAGTAAAAAATTAGGAAAAGAAAACCTTCGTTAGCGCTTCTATGGTCAAAGACTTTTCCACTTTCTGAAGTGAAGTTGTCGCTTATGTCCATTCCGACGGGCGACATCGAGCTATCTTTTGCTATGCGTAAAGACTCAAACCATCCCAAAACCTTTAGACGTTCACTTATGTCGTTGAATGCTTTTCCATTGTCTATTTCAGATAGCACCGAAAGAAGCTTGAGAAGACCTTCGCCTTTTACTCCAAGAGGTTCGATTTGGCCTTCCTGATCAAATGTTCGTAGGGCAGTTTGTTCAGGCGAGTAAATGACGAAATCTTCGAGCTCTTTCGGGAGCTCTCGGAATTCGTTTTGATAATTAATTATAATTTTTGATATGGTGTTGTCGGTGTCTTTGAACGGATTGAGAATTGATTTTTTGTTTTCTGATTCTAGTTTTGATTTTATTGCTCTGGCTTGCTCTAGGAATTGTGTTACTTGTTGCAGTATCTTGTCGAGATCTGCGTCCGGTTCGCGAATGTAATTTTCGAACTTTTTAGAAGTGTATTCTGAAGCGTTTTTGCCGTTTTTCTTTAGATTTGATTGCCAGCTGGAGTAGTGTCCGTTGTCGTTATTGATTTCGAACGTGATTGGTTCAAAATCTTTAATTAGTACATCTATTTTGATAGGGAGAAGGTCGGTATTTTTATGAAATTGTGAGCGCATTAGTTGTGGGGCGGTAACGCGAATGCCCCTTGACAAAAGGAATTCATTGTCAAGTTTGTTTGATGCTGCTGCACTCATCAAACTGATGGCCTCAAGAAGGTTGCTCTTCCCTGCACCATTTTCTCCGATAAATAAGTTAACTCTTCCTAGTTCGAGTTTTACTTTTTCGATCGATTTGTAGTTGCTGATTTCGATCGTATCAATCACTGGATTACCCTACTCAAGATAGTTCTAAAAAGCGTAGCTTAGAGGTGCTGGCTTGCTGAGGCAAGGTGCAAATCCTCTCGGCGCAAGGGGGGCGCCTCTATGCTGCCGAAAAGCTCTCTTTGCTCAGAAAAATGTTCTGGAAACTCACTTATCCCCCTCCCGCCGACGGGCCTTGCGTCCTTTTTTTTTGCAAATCCGGATGTAGTGCAAACGAACCTGCAGCCCAGGCGGGCCGTGGGCCTCTGCAGGGGATCGGCCATTGCACAAAATGAAAGGTTTTTCAGTGAAATGCAGCGCGGTTGCACAGCGTCGCTGCAGGCAGTCACGAAGGTGGAAAAGCTGGAGCCCCCGGTTTCATTGGGCGAAAAATTGAAAACCGTGGTTTTCGGTGGGTTTTCAAAAACGCGCACGATCTTTTTTGGCGAGGACTGGCTGGGTACGGGGAGAGGCTGAATTCCCTGCAGGCCACAACTGGCGGGGGCTGTGGTGTGTTTGATGGATTGCACAGAACTGAACAAGATCGACGATCAGCTTTCCCTTTATGCGACCGATCCAGGTTCCATGAAAAAACGTCGTTTTATTGAGATCGATTCTCAGACGTAGGGTGGTCGTTTCAAAAAGAGCGATATCAGCTATACGGGGGTGGCAATGGGTCTAGAGGTCCCGGTTTTACTGGGCTTTCGGTATTACAAGGGAAGGTAATATGAAGCGATATGAAAAGTAATATTTCCGGCAAACCCCCGGATTCATTGGGTTTTAAGGAATAGAAATATAGCTTTTAAGAAAGGTAATACTATCGCCTTCCTATCGCTTAAATATCGCCTTTTCCACAAAACGCTGGAAGCCTTGATCTACAAGGGATACAGCTGTTTTTCGGATGGGATATTACTAATATTACTTTTTTTTCGGGACCCCACGGATTTTAGGATTGGCACCTATACGGGGGTTGGGGTCAGGTTGTGCGGCTGTTTGCGTCTATTCTGATCAAACGGTCCCCAATACGGCCCCCAAGGCGATGCGGTAAGGGATGAACAGAGCTGCAGGCCTTGAAAACAGTGGAGCGGGTGAAGGGAATCGAACCCTCGTTATCAGCTTGGGAAGCTGATAACGAGTTGTGTCAGAAGGGCCGTGGATGCCGTGGTCTGGGGAATCTGTTCCAACTAGAATCAATATTGATCCGTCGAATCGGGTTTCTATTTTTAGTATTTCTTTTGCAGTTGTTCGCTAGCGATTTCTTCGATGATGTTTTTCGAAAAAGCGGCCCCATTAAAAGCGCTAAATAGTTCACCTACTATGTCTGGAACTAGTGAAGGTATTGAAGAAGGTGCGAGATCCAATGGGATGTTTATATGGCTAGTAATCTCGTTGTCGCCGCAAACTTTGCCTGGGCTAATATATCGTCTAGTGTCGTAAGATGTCATATTTCGATTTTCCAGCCCGCTCCAACGAAAAGCGAACTCTAGATTCGTTTTGTCACCCTCGAAACCCATGGATTTTGCGAACGAAATCGCAACAGAAATGGCTTCAGCTACATTTATAATGGCAACGTCCATGCCAAAAAATAAGTTTGGTGCGTCGCCTTTCGAAATGGCTATCGCGTCCTCCCACAGAACACGAATATGGTAAAAGCTTCCTGGAGGCTCAACTCTCCAATAATCTAAGCGTGGTCGGATAAAACTTCCAACGTAGTCCTCAATAAGAGCTTCCCATCCATTTGCGCGAGTTCTAGGTCTATCGTTTTCTTGTTGGAAACTACTGGTATCTACCCATAGAGGCCAGCCTGAATGATGAGGATTGGCGTAAATAAAAGAAGACAAGAAATTGGTGTCTGCTCGTACCGCTTCTCGTTCTTGCTTGCTATTGATGACAAATGCTACTTCAAAACGCCCGTTACCTAGATCCCGCGCACCATCAGCTTTCGGTGCATCTAGAAATCTTTGACGGCATTTACTCATGAACGCATCAATAACCGCTGTTCTGGACTCGATTGGCTGACTGCCGAAGTGTGCGAGCAGGCTAGGGATATCTAGCCCTGTAAGGTGGCGTCTGACGAAGTTTCCAATGTCGGCTTCTCGATTGTCAAAACAGACGTTCATTATTTGAGGCCAATCACTAAAAAGTGCAGCAGCGGTACTAGGCGTATGGTTTGCTCGCAGAGTTCGAACGTACACCGTGTCCTGTTTTACTAAATCTTGTGAGTTCAAATCTTGCAAGCGGCATTTTGCTGCAACAGGAGTGCGTACTCCAGAGGGGATGACTATAAATGGAAAGCGAATCCCTTGAAAGTTTCCGAATTGAACTGTTACTTCAAAAGGCTCTGATGAGTGCTTTGTTATAAGTGCCTGGATTGTATCCTGATGGAACTGCTCATCTAGATTTTCTGGAGCCTCTGAGGTTAAGGGAATTCCTTCATTAGAAATTCCGATCCCAAAATACCCGCCATCAAAGTTTCTCAGAGCAATTGCTGCTTTGACAATCTTTGCTTTTCCCTCTGGTGTCGAGGGATCTATCCACGCTTTCAGTTCGATATTTAGACTTTCGCGGGGAGCCTGTAAAAACTCATCTAAATCCATGTGCTAGTCCTGCCTTGATTATTATTTCGCCTACTGAAAGGGCTTATTTCACTATCTGCTAACCAGCGTCCAGCGATTTGAGGCGAGCGAGACCTTGCTTGATATAGCCTGCGTTTTCGCCAATTGTGCAAAGCGTCCCCCGGACATTCGCGCCCACCTCAGCAGCGTTTTGCCGCTCAGCCCACAGAGTCACCTCCATCACGGCCGCTTCCAGGGCTAGTTGATTTTGATAAATCCTTTCCAGCACATCCGCCAGTGAGTACTCGCTTGCCACGTTACCGACTCCTTTCGAAAGAACTAAAGCATAGCAGCGACAGTGCTGGTGATTGGAGCCGAAACAGATTGCTTATTTTTTGCTACGGAGAAGGTGGCAGGCGGAAAGAAGCGGGCGCAGTGGAAGATATTGGTACGAAAGTGGTACGGGGAAAATCATGGAGCCCTGATAGCCCTTTACTTACAAGGTGGGAGCGTCTAGTACGGCCAATCCATCATCGGGGCGACGGAGAAGCGGCGGGAGAGGGTTGGTGTCGTATTTGGAGCAGATGTTGGGAGCATTGGGTATCTAGGTGGGTAAGGCGAGGGATGGGAGTTTATCAGGAATGGGGTTGGATGGCTGACGGGGCGAGTGCGTAGCTGTCTGTAGGATGTACGATTTTGGCTGCCCCATCTCCTGTGGGAGCCGAGCTTGCTCGCGATGACGGCCTGACAGCCGGCCCATCTCCCTCAGATGTACATAGATCTACTGTGGGAGCTAGGCTTACCCGCGATGGCGGCCGGACAGCCGACCCATCTCTTGCAGATGTACATAGATCTACTGTGGGAGCTGAGCTTGCTCGCGATGACGGCCTGACAGCCGATCAACCTCTTGCAGGTGTACATATCCATTCCTGCGGTAACGGCCACTTGGGGTTTCGCCCTGACGGCGACTCCCTTTGGCAGACGCCCCAAAGGAAGCAAAGGTCTTCGCCCCAAGCGTACGGCACCTCGCCTAGGCTCGGCGTACCCTCACTCCGGTGTCCATCAGGGGGCATCGCCTACGGTCTGCTTCGCGACGACCTCCTCTCGATGTGTCCGGCTGCGCCGTACGGCGCTGCGCGCCCACCCCCCTGATGAACACCTGCGCTCGGCCTTCCGAAGGGGCGGGTGGATCAAGATCAACAGCGGCAGGCGAGCTAACGCTCGGCCTGTTGAGTGGTTGAGGCGGTTTTCGGGAGCGCTTCTTGTGGTGTTAGGCTCTGGGGCGAGCTCGCCGTATTTTTAAGGAAGGTCCATGTTCCGTTTTTTTGCTGTGTTGATGTTGATGGTGTCTTCCGTTGCCCATGCGGCGCTCAACGATGATTTGCCGTTGCCGTACCTTGAGCAGTCCAATCCTGATTCACGCAATCAGCCGTTGGTGATTTTTCTCCACGGTTCGGGCAGTAACGAAGAGGACCTGTTCGACATCAAGGACGAGTTGCCGGTGCAGTACACATATCTGTCGGTGCGGGCGCCGCAGGCGGTGGAGGCGGACAGTTATCAGTGGTTTCGCAAGAAGGGTGAAGGTGCCTATGACGGCGATACCGATGACCTGAATAGCAGCAGCGCGCTGATTGTCGATTTCGTGGCGCAGGCGGCGAAGAAGTATCACACGGAGGCCGACAAGGTGTTTCTGGTGGGGTTCAGCCAGGGCGCGATCATGTCGTATGAAGTTGCCTTGCGTCATCCCGAGACGGTACGCGGGATTGCGGCGTTGAGCGGTAAGGTTTTGCCAGTGTTAAGGTCGCAGCTCAAGGCCGACAAGGCGCTTGAGCCGTTGGCGATTTTCATCGGTCACGGGACGGCCGACCTGAAACTGCCCTACAGCGATGGCAGCGAGGCCAACAGCCTGTTGCAGGGCATTGCGCTCACGCCTGAGTTTCATGCCTATCCAGGCGTCGGCCATACCATCAGTGCGGCCGAAATGCAGGATCTGAATGCCTGGTTGCTGCGGATCAATCAGTAGCCTGAAGGCTTATTTATCACCAAGGATCTGTTTGACCAATGCCGCATGCCCAGCCTTGTCGTCGGCGCGGGAGATGATCTGGATCAGCATCATGCGCGTACCGGAGCCGGCCAACAGGCTGGTGTCGAGCGTCAGACCGCCGCCCTGGGTGGCGGTGCTGTCGATCTGGCGCAGGCCCAGGCCTTTGATGGTCAGGCTTTTCTCGCTTTGCTTGTTGAAGTCAGGCAAGGCATCGCGTTGCTGAGTGGCAAAACCGGACACTGATTCGTCGAGAAACACAGTGTCGTTGTCTTTGACGTTCAGGCCATTGGGCAAGGTGTTTTCAGCAATGATCAGGACGGTTTTGCTCGCCTGATTGGTGTACATGGTGCCCGTTGCACCAGCGGTGCCCTTGGCGGCGTCGCCACCGGGCAGTGGGTTGGCGATGAAGCCCTGGGGCAGTGCGAAGGCGAATTTTCCGCCCAGCGCCGAGATCTTTTGCGCGGGGGCGGTTTTCGCGGCCGGTTGCTTGGCAGCGTAAACGCTCACGGCAGCGAAGCTGGTGACCGCTGTCAGCAACAGGACAACGGCTTTTTTACTCAACGACATGCAAACTCTCCGGGGTAATCGCGTAGTGGCGGCGATCATCCCACGGCCAACCTTGATCACTCCAGCGCGATCTTGAATCAAGGTGCCAGAGGCGACGTGAGGTCATTTGACGCGCACGGCGTGGGTTCGGATCCTTACTCGGCACAATCGGCTGGGCGTTCGCTGGCTACCGTGGCTGCGGGTCGCTTGGCTCGATCGTCACTTCAGGCATTTGCCGGGCATTACCATGCGATGGTGCGGCCAGCCGCTTGGTGATCAGCAACATGCCAAGGGACACTGCCACGCCGAGGACGAATGCGCTCCACCCCCAACGAGGCAGTGCCAAAGCCAGCGTCAGGCAGAACGCCGCGAACGAATACATGCCGGTGGCCGTGGCCCGCAGTAACGCGGCGGTGAATGCGGGCCCCCGGGTTTGTTGAGAGAACACCGCCATGACACTGCCGAGTACCGGGAACACCGCGAGCAAGCCACTCCAGCGTTCGCCGACGGTGCTGGCGAGCAAGGTCACCGCCAGGGTCAACAGCGCCCCGGCCAGCATGCGCAGCAAGAGTTTGTCGGATTTCGGCGCAGGGCCTGAAACCAAGGGCTGAACATGCGGGAACAGATAAGGTGCTGCGAGCAACGCAGTGATCGCCGCGAGGGTCGAAAACACCAGCGACGCTGGAATCAGCGACAACACTACGGCCGCCGTGGCCCAGCTCAGCAGGGCGATCGACAACGCTGCAGGCCAGTTGAATTTTTGCGCCGCCTGGGCGTAAACCACGCAGAACGCAATCATCGCAAACATCGCTGACAACGCCGCGGTGGCTGCTTGCGTCACAAAGACCGGGCCCTGTTCGACGGCCAGAAAAAACAGAATTGGCCCCACCACCACCGGCAATCCCGACAGCCAACCGGCTACGCTCGGTCCCCAGCGTTTGCCGGCGAGGGATATCAGTAAGAGAAATCCGGGGATTAGCGACAGTTTCAAAAGCAGCACGGCCAAGTCCTTGGTCAATTGTCATTGTTGTCACAGCATACCCGGCTTCGTCATGCCATTTCCGGCTTGGGTACGCAGATTGCAATCGCAGGTCATGGTTGCGAGTGCATCGACTACCCTAAGAGATGAGCGAAGGCCGCCTGTCACGTCATCGGAACCGGTTTTCAATGTGCGGTCATTGCTTCAGGTGCGGCATTGGTGCCGCCTCTGGACCACCACACACATGGAGTCAGTTAGATGAAAGCAACGACCTGCGCCTGCCCCAACTGCAACTGTAAACTGGGTGAGCACTCTATCGTCCGCCACGGTAAACACTATTGCTGCGAGGGTTGCGCCAAGCATCACGAGCATGGCGAAGCCTGCACCTCGGCGGGCTGCCAATGCGCCAAGGGGGCTCACGGCTGAAAACATCTGCCTGAACGTGGAGCCGTATGTGCTCCACGTTGAGCGGGTGTCAACTGGCGGCAGTCATGGCGCCTCGTTACCATGGGACTTTCTCCCTCACATCACGATTCTTGCCCATGGCCCTTGCCGCTCCGCCTGATCTCAGCGACACCGATGTGCCGGTGCAGCCATTGGCGCGCACTTATCCGCGCGGCCTGTACATCGAGCCGCACGAACATGTCTGGGGCCAGTTGCTGTATGCGATGAGCGGGGTGATGTGGGTCGAGACACCCGACGAAGCATTGGTCGTGCCGCCGCAACGGGCGGTCTGGTTGCCACCGGGGGTGGTGCACGGGATTCGGGTGGTCTCGGACCTGCAAATGCGCAATATCTACCTGCGCCCAGCGTTGGCTGCGACGTTGGATAGCAGCGTTCAGGTGATCGAGGTCGGCGGTTTGCTGCGCGAGTTGATTCTCGGGTTGGTCGAGCAGGGCGACAGTGGGCCGACGGACTATTATGAGGCGCTGGTGGGGCTGGCGTTGCTGGAGCTGAAACGGGCGAAACGCTCTCTGTTGAAGATTCCCATGCCGGACAACGCCGAGCGGCGGCTGATCAATCTCTGTCAGGCAGTCATGGCCGCACCGTCACTGGATATCCCCTTCGAGCAGCATGCCGAAAATGCCGGCGCCAGCGTGCGCACCCTGGCGCGGTTGTTCAAGGATGGGCTGGGCATGGGCTTTGCCGAATGGCGGCGACAGGTGCAATTGGCGATTGCAGTCGCCGAGCTGATCCAGGGCGTGCCGGTCAGCACAATCGCCCGTGAACTGGGCTATTCGCCGAGCAGCTTCAGCGACATGTTTCGCCGCGAGCTGGGCGTTCCACCCTCGCAGTTCGCCCGCGAAGGCGATTTCAGCTCAGCACCGTAGCAGGGCATTTGGCCGAAATCCTGAAGTACTTGGCCGATCGCTTTGGCGACCATTCTCTAGACTCTGTGTATCCCCGATTACACGGAGCTCAGCATGAACTACCTCATTTCAGTGGCTATTGGTCTTGGCGTCGGCCTGCTCTACGGCGCGCTGGATTTTCGTTCGCCCGCGCCACCGGCCATTGCATTGGTGGGGTTGCTGGGCATGTTGGCCGGTGAACAGCTGTGGCCGATGGGGCGGCAGCTGGTCGCTGGCTGGATCTCCTGAAATCCCTTCATTTGTCAGATGGACATTCCCATGAAAGCACTGCAATTCGATAAAACCGGTGATCTGGCGGCCCTGCGTTACGTTGAGGTACCCACCCCGGTTCCGGGTGCCAACGAGGTATTGGTGCAGATCAAGGCTGCGGGCCTGAATCCCAGCGATGTGAAGAACGTGCTTGGACGTTTTCCCTACACCACGCTGCCACGGATTCCCGGCCGCGACTTCGCCGGCGTGGTGATTGAAGGCCCGCAGGCGCTGATCGGTCAGGAAGTCTGGGGCACGGGCCGCGAGTTGGGTTTTTTCGCCGATGGCTCCCATGCGCAATACGTGAAGCTACCGGCCAAGGGCGTCGCCCTCAAGCCAACGCATTTGAGTTTTGCCCAGGCTGCTAGCCTTGGCGTGCCCTACACCACGGCGTGGGACGCGCTGGAGCGCAGCCTGGTGACCGCGCAAACCCGTTTACTGGTGATCGGTGGTGGCGCGGTGGGTAGTGCGGCGCTGGCGCTGGGAAAAATTCGTGGTGCCGAGGTGTTGGCGGCAGCGCGACGTCCCGAGCAGGTCAAGGCCTTGCAGGCCCAGGGCTTTAACACGATTCAACTGGAAACACCGGAAGCGCTGGGCGCTCAGGTCAATGCGATTTTCACCGGTGGTGCCGACGTGATTTTCGATACCACCGGTTTTTGGCTGCCGGCGTCGGTAGCGGCGTTGGCCACCTTCGGCCGCATCGCAATCATCGCCGCACCAGTCGACGGGCAGGTGCAACTGCCCGCGCTGGCGCTGTATCGCCGGGGTGGTTCGGTGGTCGGGATCAACTCGTTGCTGTACGGCGTTGAAGCCTGCGCGGCGATGCTTGAGCAGTTTGGCCGGTTCTTCGATGACGGGTTGTTGCCGTTGCCGGATGGGCTGCTGGAGTCGCCACTGGCCGAGGGGCTTGAGCGTTATGCCGAGGTGAATCAGGGCGGTGGCGACAAGGTGATTTTGTTGCCGTGATGGCTGTCGGGTTCGAGGTGTTCCATCGACGGGTGATGACGGTGGCGAGGGAGCTTGCTCCCGCTGGACGGCGCAGCCGGCCTAGTAACGATAGTCGCGTTCCAAATGTCGGAACGCGTCGTCTGCATTACGACTGCTTCGCAGTCGAGCGGGAGCAAGCTCCCTCGCCACAGGTTATGCCTCAGGCACACCCTTCTCCCACGCCGACCAGTTCTTCAGAATCTCCTGCACCAGCGGGTTGCCGGTGCGGAAGAGGTTTTCCAGGGCCGGCACAAAACCACCCTGATCGGCGTACTTGAGCAGGTTGTCGACTTCGCTGTAACCCGGATACGGACGGTCGAAGTCGGAGCCAGCGCGCACCACCGCCAGGCGCTGGATATCCACCAGGCCTTCACGGCTGGCACGCAACAGCGCCTCATACGTCGAGTTGTCTTCCTGCTGAGTCGTGCAGTAAACGCCTTTGTTGTCCGTCAGCAAACGGGTCCAGACTTCGGCACGTTCGCTCAGGCGTGTTCCGGAAAACCAGGTATTGCCGGCCAGCGTGTCGCATTGAGTGACCACCGGTGGTTGATTGGCCGGCGCGTAGGGGTATTTCACCCGCCACGCGGCGGACTCCTGGCTTTCGCTCAGAACAACTTTCGCGCTCAGGGCGAAGGCTTTGGCTTGCAGCTTCGGGTTGAGTTCGAAGACTTCGGTCTTGTAGTCCAGCGGAGGTTTTTCGTTCGGACCTTTGGTGTTGATGCCGATGTAACCGGTCGGCCACTCTTTGGGAGCGTCCCGCGAATCCAGTTCCCATTGCGTGCCGAACTCCACCAGATAATGCGCCCACGCGGCGGTGCCGATAGTGCCGTGGTGCGGGTTGATGCCGGCGATTCCGGCAATCAGGAAATAGCTTTTGCGCAGGTCGAATTTCGGTGACAGGGCCAATGCCAGCGTGGATGCCGCGGCGTTGGTCTGACCCATACCGGTGACCATCAGACACACCTGCTGCGTATTGCAGCGAATGCTCGGATACTCGGCAGAAAGCCCCGGCACGCGGATCTCCTGCTTGAGCTCCAGGCGATCAATCCAGGTTTGCGCTTCCGGGGCGAACATGCTGATCAGCATGACTTTCGGCGTGATCGGGGCCTCGGCTGCCCAGACACTGGAAGAGAGCAGGGCGCTGCAGGCCAGGCTGGCGGACAGAGAAAGGCGTGTGACGGTGTGCATGGAACCTCCTTGGTAGATGTTGATAGCGAAGCAGCTTGTCACTCAAAACTGATACCCGACACCTGCGTAGTAACCCCAACCATCGGAACGAGCGCGGAAGTTGCCTTCACCGAAATTCAACTCGCTGCCATCCTCCCAGTTACCGCCGTTATGGAAATAACGCCCGACCAGGGTGAAGCGCAGGTGCGTGAATGAATAGAGCAATACGTTGGTGGCCACGGTGGCGTTGGCCGTGCGTGCCGGATTGTCTTTATGCAGGTCCGAACCAAAGTCGAAGTTGGTGAAGCCAATGTAAGTCAGTGACGCGCCATTGCTGAAGCGGTCGATGGGCACGATGTACTTCAACTGGGCACGATACCCGTCCCACGAGTACTCGTTGCTGGCGCCGTAGTTTTCCCACTGATAGCGCCCATAGAAGTTGGCCGACAGGTTGACCCGCGAATGGGTGTCGATGTCGGTGCCCAGGCCGCTGTAAAGCGTGTTGGCGCGATTGGCGGTGCTGCTGCCGTGGTCGTAGATCCAGTCGAACGCGACATACCATTCCTTGAACGGCCCGACCGCCAGGCTGCGACCGGCCAGGTAGTCGATGGAAATACGTGGCTCGTGCTCCATGAACAACGGCGAACCGTGGTCCCAGGCACCTTTGTCGTGGCTGTTGCCGATGCCGAGGATCTTCGGGGCGTCAATATAGCCATACAGTTCGAATGGCCCTTTGCGCCCGAAGTACTCGTATTCCAGGTAAACGTCGTCGGCCGGTTGCGGGCCGAAGCTAATGTCCTTGCTGCCGATCAGCGTCAGATCCTGATTGAACCAGTCCGACAGGTACGCGCCTTTCTTTGGTGGGCTGGCTTCAGCGCTGAGCGTCTCGCCTTGGGCGGATTCATCAACGGTTTTTTCTTGAGCCAGGGCAGCGCAGCTGAGTAGTCCCGTAACGGCGCTTAGTAGCAAGGAAACAGCAACAGTGGGGCAGGACGCGGTGCGTCTGGAAGTGGCGTGCATTGAAAATCCCTGTTCGTGCAGTGGTTGGCCGAACGTGAGCGCTCATGTAGTGATCGGGCGTTCACGTGACTGACGCAAACGTTTGCATGTTGCGGACCAACTTGGAACAGACGATTGAAATAAAGGGAGATTTTGTGAATTAGCTGACGTTTTGGTTAGCAATTTGCTCCCTTGGCGAGCGTGTCTGCTCGAAAGCGGGGCAGGCTCTGCCAGCGCTTGCGCCGTGCTCTGTTAGAATTGTTGAACTTGAATTCCAGAGGTGCCCCCATGAGCGAGCCGATTCGCCTGACCCAATACAGCCACGGCGCAGGTTGTGGCTGCAAGATTTCACCTCAGGTGCTGGAGGTGATTCTGGCCGGCAGCGGCGCGCAGAATCTCGACCCTAAGCTCTGGGTGGGTAATGCATCGCGCGACGATGCGGCGGTGTATGCCATCGACGACGAGCGTGGCGTGGTGTCGACCACCGACTTCTTTATGCCGATTGTCGATGATCCGTTCGATTTCGGCCGCATTGCCGCCACCAATGCCATCAGCGATATCTACGCGATGGGCGGCGATCCGTTGATGGCGATTGCGATCCTTGGCTGGCCGGTCAACGTGCTGGCGCCGGAGATTGCCCGGGAAGTGATTCGCGGCGGCCGTTCGATCTGCGATGAGGCGGGTATCCCATTGGCCGGCGGGCACTCGATCGATGCGCCGGAGCCGATCTTCGGCCTGGCGGTCACCGGGCTGGTGCAAAAGCGCCACATGAAGCGCAACGACACGGCCACCGCCGGTTGCTTGCTGTACCTCACCAAACCGCTGGGCATCGGCATCCTCACCACCGCCGAGAAGAAGGGCAAGCTGCGCGCCAGCGACGTCGGCCTGGCCCGTGACTGGATGTGCACACTGAACAAACCCGGTAGCCGTTTCGGCAAACTCGACGGCGTGACCGCCATGACCGACGTCACCGGTTTCGGGTTGCTGGGGCATCTGGTGGAGATGGCCGATGGCAGCGGCGTGACCGCGCGTATTGATTACGACCGCGTGCCACGTTTGCCGGGTGTCGAGTACTACCTCGATCAAGGCTGCGTGCCGGGCGGTACCCTGCGTAATTTCGACAGCTACGCCAACAAGGTCGGACGCATACAGGAATTGCACAAGCGCGTACTGTGCGATCCGCAGACCAGCGGTGGTTTGCTGGTTGCCGTGACGCCCGAGGGCAACGAGCAGTTTCTTGCCGTTGCTGCCGAATTGGGCCTGAACCTGGCGCCGATCGGTGAACTGGTTGAGCGACAGAGCAACGCGGTAGAGGTGATTTGATGCTTATCGATTTCACTGATTACCGCGACATCTTCCTCAACGACCGGCCGATGATGGATGTCCGCGCGCCAGTCGAGTTCACCAAGGGGGCGTTCCCTGGGGTGATCAACCTGCCGCTGATGACGGACAACGAGCGTCAGCGGGTCGGCACTTGCTACAAACAGCACGGTCAGCAGGCCGCCATTGTGCTTGGGCATCAGTTGGTTTCGGGCGAGATCAAGGCGGCGCGCATTCAGGCCTGGGCTGATTTTGCCCGGGCCAATCCCGACGGTTACCTGTATTGCTTTCGCGGCGGTTTACGTTCGCAGATCGTCCAGCAATGGCTCAAGGACGAGGCCGGCATCGACTACCCTCGGGTCGGTGGCGGCTACAAGGCGATGCGGACTTTCTTGTTGGAAACAGTCGACCAGGCCGTCGAACAGTGCGATTTCGTGTTGCTCGGCGGCATGACCGGCACCGGCAAAACGGATGTCCTCACCCAATTGAGCAATGGTCTGGACCTTGAAGGCTATGCCAATCATCGCGGTTCCAGCTTCGGCAAGCGTGCGACCGGTCAGCCCGGCAACATCGACTTCGAGAACCGCCTGGCGGTGGACGTGCTGAAAAAGCGTGCCCGTGGCATTGAACAGTTCGTGCTCGAAGATGAAAGCCGTATGGTCGGCAGTTGTGCCTTACCGCTGCCGCTGTATCAGGGCATGCAACGTTTTCCGATGGTCTGGCTCGAAGACAGCCTGCAAGACCGGGTCGAGCGGATCCTGCGCGATTACGTGGTGAATCTCTGCGCAGAATTCGTCGCTGTATATGGCGACGAGGGGTTTGCACAGTTCTCCGAACGTATGCTGGCAAGCCTCAACAACATCAGCAAACGCCTGGGTGGCGAGCGTCATCAGCGCATGTTCGATTTGATGGAGGCCGCGTTGGCCGAGCAGGCACGCAGCGGTGCAGTGGACTTGCACCGTGGCTGGATCGAAGGTTTGCTGAACGAGTATTACGACCCGATGTACGCCTTCCAGCGCGAGAAGAAAGGCGACCGAATCGAGTTTGTGGGGGAGGAGGCTGCGGTGCTTGAGTATTTGCGTGAGCGCGGTAATCGTTAAGATCGAGACGCAAGCGCTGGTTAACACCAGCGCCTGCAATCCCCGTTTAAAGCACCATCGCGCCGATCAGGCCGCAGATCACGCCAACCAGCATGGTCAGCACAGCTACGGTTACCAGCACCCGGGTATCGAAATCCTTGCGCAGCATCAACAGCGACGGCAGGCTGATGCTCGGCAAGGTCATGAGTAGCGCCACGGCCGGTGCGGTGCCCAAACCCAGGGTCATCATGGTTTGCACAATGGGGATTTCCGCGGCGGTGGGAATCATGAACAGCGTGCCGACGATGGCCAGCGGTATCAGCCATAGCAAGCTGTTGGCCATCGCTCCGTCAACGTGCGGGAACAGCCAGACCCGGGCTGCGCCCAGAACCAGGACTGCCAGCACATAGATCGGAATGGTGGTCCAGAACAATTGCCACAAGGTCCGCGCCCAGCGACTCAGAAAGGGTTGTGCGTCGGTTGCGCGGGTCGCTTCGGCCACTGCTTCCAGCGCCGCCTCCGGCATGTAATCGGGTCGCGAGATGCGTTGGGCGACCAACGAAACACCCAGCACCAGCACAATTCCCGCCACCAGCCGCAGTGCGGTAAAGCCCCAGCCGAGTACGAAGCCCATGAACACCAGCGTTGCCGGGTTGAGTACCGGGTTGGCAATCCAGAATGCCAATGCCGCCCCCACCGAGACGTTCTGACGGCGCATGCCGGACACCACGGGCGCGGCGCAGCAGGTGCACATCATGCCTGGCAAGGCGAACAAGCCGCCGCGCAAGGTCGAAGCAAAACCGGCACGGCCGAACAAGCGCAGCAGCCAGTCTCGCGGAATCAATACCTGCAACAGCGAACCCAGGATCACCGCCAGTACGGCCGCTTTCCAGATCGCCAGGAAGTACACCTTGGCGTACACCAGTGCAGCGGCGAGCGGTGAGGTTTGTTCATCGTTGAGGATGGAGGCGCCGATGCTGTGGCTGTCGGCAGCCACGAATGCCTTGAGGTAGTAGGGCGACCACTTGACGTAGTAGAGGCCGATACAGGCAACCAGCAGGAACAGGGCGGGTTTCCACCAGAGCGCCAGGCCCCGGTTGGGGACCGCTAAGGAGTTGGACATACAGAGGCTCCGGACAATTAGGACAGTGGGGCATCATACTCCAGTGCAGTTTAGTCCAGAGGCCCGGAAACGGTGGGCACACGCCGACCCGTTATGTGGGACACGTCTGCGGGCCGTTGTTCAGCTCTTGCTTGTAACGATGACTGAGCAAGGTGGCCTTGCCGTTGTGCCAGGTCAGAGTCAGCACATACAGCGAGTCGAAATCGTTGGATGGCCAGTCATCGAGAAGGGCGCGTTTTTCACCGGTGGCCTCTTCCGCCACCTTGTTGATCAACTCCGGCAGATAGCCGTGGGACCAGGCCGTGTAGATGATCGAGTTGCGGTACTTGGCGTGAAGTAGCTCGTCGGCCAGTTCGCTGATGTCGTTGGCCGAAAATTCGATGTTCACCGGCAGCCCGAGTTTGATTGCGGTGGGGCTGATGGTCAGCAGGGGGCGGAGGTAGCTGTAGGAGTTGTTGAACTCGCCTTCCTCGACGTTGCGTGTCGGATTGGCGGCAAACACGTAATTGGCTTTGCCGAACTTTTCTGGCAGTAGCTCTGCCAGTTTGATCGCGCGGTTCAGGCCCTGGCAGTTCAGCTGGCCGAGACCTCCGGCGGGCTTTTCTGCATGGCGCAAGAACACCAGGGTCTGGGTGCCGTCAGCCGGTTGGGCGCGGGTCTCACTGGCTTCCAGCGCCAGGAACAGGACGCAGGTCATGAGCAAGGCCGCACAAAACACCAGGGGGCGCGGCTTCAGGGTTTTAACGAAGTTCAGGTGCTTTTTCATTGAGTTATTATTCTTCAGCGCATTCGTTTAAGGCTGACAAAACATCACACCGGAAGCTCGCGGCTTCAAAGTGCTTTTCATGTCGTGGGGTCGATTCGTCTAACGCAAGGGCAGCCTTGGAGTCCACGTGCGCCCTTTGGTTCGATTCGAATCGGCGCGCATTACTTTATCTGCGGAGCGGGTTGGCTGACCGGAAGGTTATCGACAGAATGTTTCTGAATTAACCTGGCCCCATCAGCGTCGTGCTTATAATCTAACCGCCTTGAAGGCCGGGCATCTGCCGCGACCAGCCCCCATCATCGCCATTCAACTGTCACTGGATGTTCACCATGACCGATTTGTCTGCATTCCCGATTACTGAGAAATGGCCTGCGCAGTTTCCCGAGTGGATACAGCTCTATTCGTTGCCGACACCCAACGGTGTCAAAGTCTCGATCATGCTCGAAGAAACCGGCTTGCCTTACGAGCCGCACCGGGTGGGTTTCGATACCAATGATCAGTTCTCTCCAGCATTCTTGTCACTGAACCCCAACAACAAGATTCCGGCGATCCTGGACCCCCACGGGCCGGGTGATCAGCCACTGGCATTGTTCGAGTCCGGAGCGATTCTGATCTACCTCGCCGACAAAAGCGGGCAACTGCTGGCGCAGGAATCGGCCGCACGTTACGAGACGATTCAGTGGTTGATGTTCCAGATGGGTGGCATCGGACCGATGTTTGGTCAGTTGGGCTTTTTCCATAGATTTGCCGGCAAGGACTACGAGGACAAGCGCCCGCGTGACCGCTACGTCGAAGAGAGCAAGCGTTTGCTTAAAGTGCTCGACGGTCGCCTGGAAGGCCGCGACTGGATCATGGGTGAGCGTTACACCATTGCCGATATCGCGACGTTCCCGTGGGTGCGCAACCTGATCGGTTTCTATGAGGCAGGGGATCTGGTCGGGATCAACAACTTCCCGAACGTATTGCGCGTGCTGGAGCGCTTCCTGGCACGGCCGGCAGTGATTCGCGGGCTGGAAATTCCCAAGTGACGGCAAGCGTCACGACTCCATGATTTAGCCCGGCTTAAGGAAGAGCAATGCCTCGATACGACTTCAAACAGGTGGACGTCTTCAGCCGTGTTGCACTGAAGGGCAACCCGTTGGCCGTGGTCTTGGGGGCTGACGAACTGAGTGACGAACGCATGGCGGCGTTTGCGACCTGGACCAACCTCAGCGAAACCACCTTCTTGCTGGAGCCCGGCGATTCGCGGGCCGATTATCGAGTCCGAATCTTCACCACCTTGCAGGAGTTGCCGTTTGCCGGTCATCCGACCCTGGGCAGTTGTCATGCCTGGCTGGAGGCCGGTGGCATTCCCAAGGGTGAGGAGATCATTCAGGAGTGTGGCGTTGGCCTGGTGCGAATCCGCCGCCGTGGCACCGACCTGGCGTTCCTCGCACCACCGTTGCTCAAGTCCGGCCCGCTGGATGTGGCACTGGTGGAGCGGGTGCGCCTTGGGCTCGGGCTGGAAGCCGGTGCGATTATTCGGGCGCAATGGGTTGATAACGGTGCTGGCTGGTTGGCCGTGATGCTCGCCGAGCGTGAGCAAGTGCTGGCGCTGCAACCCGATCATTCACAGATGCTCGGGCTGGCGATCGGTGTCATTGCGCCGTGGCACTCCGAACGTGATGGCGACGAGGCCCAGTTTGAGGTGCGCGCGTTCATATCCGGGGACGGCATGCCCGAAGATCCGGCCACCGGCAGCTTGAATGCCGGCGTTGCCCAATGGTTATTGGCCGAGGGGCTGGCGCCGGAGGTTTACGTGGTCAGCCAGGGCCTGACCATGGGCCGCGCCGGGAGAATCCGGGTCGAACGGATCGGCGCTGACATCTGGATCGGCGGCTCGGTCGTGACCTGTATCGACGGCAGCTTGAACCTGTAACGCTGGCGAGCTTCTTGACCGTTGCTCGCCGCCAAACTGTTACCGAATCGGAAATAAACTGTTCTTCAACTTACGTTTGTGTCGACGGGGGAGAGGGGCATAAGCTCCCTTCCTTTATGACTTTCGTCTTGTCCAGGCCGTTGGCCTCCTGCCAGGAAAACCCATGTCCAGCCAGTTCCCCGAAGCTCGTCCACGTCGTTTGCGTCGCAATCCGCAGTTGCGCAGTCTGTTCCAGGAAACCGAGTTCACCCTCAATGACCTGGTGCTGCCGATCTTTGTCGAAGAAGAAATCGACGATTTCGTGCCGATTACCAGCATGCCCGGCGTGCGGCGGATTCCGGAGTCGAAACTGGCAGGCGAAATCGAACGCTATGCGCGGGCGGGCATCAAGTCGGTAATGACTTTCGGGGTCTCCCATCACCTGGATGGCAGCGGCAGCGACACCTGGAATGAAAACGGTCTGGTGTCGCGTATGGCACGGATCTGCAAGGACGCGGTGCCGGAGATGATCGTGATGTCCGACACCTGTTTTTGCGAGTACACCGATCATGGTCACTGTGGGGTGATGCATGCGGGGGAAGTCGATAACGACAAGACCCTGATCAATCTCGGCAAGCAAGCTGTCGCCGCTGCACGGGCCGGGGCCGACGTGATTGCGCCTTCAGCGGCAATGGACGGGCAGGTCCAGGCGATTCGCCGGGCGCTCGACGAAGCCGGCTTCAGCCAGACTTCGATCATGGCCTATTCGACCAAATTTGCCTCGGCGCTCTATGGTCCGTTCCGCGAAGCCGGTGGCAGTGCGCTCAAAGGCGATCGTAAAAGTTACCAGATGAACCCGATGAACCGCCGTGAAGCAGTGCGCGAGTCGTTGCTCGATGAGCAGGAAGGCGCTGATGCGCTGATGGTCAAGCCGGCTGGTGCATATCTGGACATCATCCGTGATATCCGCGAAGCGTCGCGTTTGCCGTTGGCGGCATATCAGGTGAGTGGCGAATACGCGATGATCAAGTTCGGTGCCGCCGCCGGTGCGATCGATGAGGACCGTGTGGTGCGCGAGAGTCTGGGGGCGATCAAGCGGGCGGGCGCGGACCTGATCTTCACCTACTTTGCGATGGACCTGGCGTTGAGCGGCATCTAAGCCGCCGGGCGTTCCATTGTTACCAGAGGAACGGTTTGATCCCGTGGTCCCGGAAGTAACGCTCGATGACTTTCGGGTCGGCGGACAGGTCGGCGACGGCCACATAACTGTCGGGCCTTAATAGATAGAAGCCATTGCGCGCCAGCCCGGCGGCTTCGTGGGTCGGATGCCAGTCGAAAACGTGCAGTGCCAAGTGATGCTCGGCGCACCAGGCGAGCATTTCTTCGCTGGTGTCGCCGTATACGTGAACCTGCCAGTTGAGGCTTGTCAGGCTGTCGAAGTTATCGGCCTCGCTGTCATGCGCCCAGGGCAGGCGATCACCGCCAAAAACATGGCCGGCGTGGCCTTCGCTCAGAGGCATCCCGCGATAATTCAGGGTGATTTGCGACACCGTACGAAACAGATACTCGCGCGCCAATTCAAATGAGACCATTTTGGGTAGCAGGAACGGTGCAATGCGGGTGCGTATCACGTCGGCCATTGCGCCTTCGGCGGAGACGAAATTGAACACCCGGTCGGTGGTTGCCACCAGTCGCCGGGCAAAGGCCATGCGTTCGACTTCATAACTGTCGAGCAGTTTGTCGTTGGCTGCTCCATTGAGAACGGCAGCGAGTTTCCAGGCGAGGTTGATCGCGTCGCCAATACCGGTGTTCATGCCCTGGCCACCGGCGGGGCTGTGCACATGGGCAGCGTCACCGAGCAAAAAGGCGCGCCCGAAGCGGAAGGTGTCCGCTACCCGGTGATGGACCCGATAGGTCGAAAACCAGTTGACCTTGTTTACCTGAACTTTCAGGTGTTCGATGGCCCGGCTACTGACGTCTTCAAACTTGAGGGTTTCAGCCTGTTCCGCGCGTTCATCGCGCACTGTTCCGATCAACCTTGCACGGCCTTCGCCGGCCAGCGGAAAAACCGCCAGAAAGTCGGCTTCATCCAGATCCACATGCAGTTCACCATTGAGCGCCAGACCTGAGGCTTCGACGTCGGCGACATAAAACACTTGCTGGTAGGTGCCGCCGGGAAAGCCGATGTCGAGTGCCTTGCGCACGGTAGAACGAGCACCGTCACAACCGGCCAGGTAGCAGGTCTGACAGGTATGTTCCTGGCCGTCGGGCAGGAGCAACTGCGCGGTAATGCTGCCGCCATGTTCGCTGAAACCGATCAGCTCGGTGTCGCGCTCGACCACCACGCCGAACTGCTCCAGGCGTTCGATCAACAGTCGCTCGTGCTGGTCCTGCGGGAACATTTCCAGAAACGAGTAAGGGGTCAGGTCCTTGCCGATATCCTCGAACGGTAACCGCGCCACTGGTTCGCCTTTGACCCACAGATTGACTGCCGGTACTTTGTGGCCGTTCTGCACCACGGCTTGGCTGAGGTCGAGCTGGCGGTACAATTCCAGCGTCCGTGCCTGAACCGCCAGGGCGCGAGAAGTGGTGCCGGGTGCGCTGGTCTTGTCGAGTATGCGCACCCGGACTCCAAGCTTGCTGAGCCACAGCGCCAGGACCAGTCCTGTGGGGCCGGCGCCAACGATCAGTACATCGCTGCGGTTCATGTCGTTGCCCTCGGTCGAGAGTCCCGCTGAACAGGGGTGTATCCAGTTTAGATCCGATTGACCGAGGTGCTTGCATCCTCCGATGCAATGGTTCAAGAAGCGATATCCTCGGCGGTCAGGGCGCTTAAAAGGACCCATGTAAAAAATGCGATCCCATCGATTGATCATGAGTGTAGTTACGTTGCTGCTATTGGCCGGCTGCGCGAATCAGGCTGCTCGGCAAGCGGCTCAACCGACGCCCGTACAGGTGAAAGCGCAGATTGCCCGTTTGTTGCCGAGCAGCACCGCAGACCGTGAAGGTTGGGCCGCCGACATTTATGCAGCGTTTGCGGCACAAACGATCCCGCCCACCACGCAGAACCTGTGTTCGGTGCTGGCGGTAACCGAGCAGGAGTCGACCTTTCAAACAGACCCGACAGTGCCGGGGCTGGGAAAGATCGCCCGGGATGAAATCGATCGACGTGCTGCCAGGGCACACATTCCCGATCTGTTGGTGCGCGGAGCCTTGCAGGTCAGCTCAACCAATGGCAAAAGTTACAGCGAGCGCTTGAATGCGGCGCGCAGCGAGAAGGAACTCAGCGCGATATTCGACGATTTCATCGGCCGGGTGCCGATGGGCAAAACACTGTTTAGTGGTTTCAATCCGGTGCATACCGCTGGCCCGATGCAGGTCAGTGTCGCGTTTGCCGAGCAGCACGCACAGCACTATCCCTATCCGGTAGACAGCTCGATTCGTCATGAGGTGTTCAGTCGCCGTGGCGGCATGTACTTCGGCATTACACATTTGCTTGGCTACCCAGTGAGTTACCACCAAGCGTTGTACCGCTTCGCCGATTTCAATGCCGGTTGGTACGCCAGCCGCAACGCCGCGTTTCAGAGTGCGCTCAATCACGCTTCGGGAAGCAGTTTGGCACTGGATGGTGATCTGATCCGCTACGACTCGATCATGCCCGGCACGACGGAATTGGCGGTTCGCGCGTTGGGTAAACGGCTGGACATGCGCAATACGACGATCAGGGACCAGCTGGAGCTGGGTAACCGCCTGGAATTTGAAGACAGCAAGCTATATAAGAAGGTGTTCGAACTGGCGGAAACGGCTGAAGGCAAGCCGCTGCCCAGGGCAATCCTGCCGGGTATCCAGTTGCAAAGCCCGAAAATCACTCGAAAGCTCACCACGGCCTGGTTCGCCAAGCGTGTCGATGAGCGTTATCAGCGCTGCATGGCGCGTGCTTCGGCGGAGTAGAGGTAAGCGTTGGCTGTGCAAGTACCGGGCGCTGATCTCAGTAGAGCCCGGGGATGAGCCGCCAGGTCTTGGCACAGTAAGCGTCATACTCGGCACCAAACTCACTGCGCAACAGGTCTTCTTCGGCGTTTATGCGAGCAATGAGGGCAGGGAGCAGCAGGAGGACGAGCACGATCCCGACACTGGAGCGAAAGGCCAGCGCCCAACCCAGCGCGTTGATCAATAAACCGAGATAACTCGGATTACGCAGCCTTCGGTAGATACCGTCAGTCACCAGCGTATGCCCAGGTTGAATGGCGACCAGGCCGCTGAAGCGTTTGCCAAGTACGAATACGGGCCAGATCCGCAACGCGCCGCCCGCAATGAATAGTGCTGCGCCAACCCAGCGTATGCCTTCGCCATCAAAGGTCCAGAAGTCCATTCGGTCGGTATAGGCCGGAATAAACGCGGACAACACGCCAATCACCCCAAATACCGGTAGCACCCAACGGTTGGCCCGGTCTTCACGTACCCCGGAGTTCAAGTTGGCTTCGGTGAGCAACGAAGCTCCCACCATCACCAGCGTCGCAAGGGCAATGATCACCAGGGCTGGATGCGAGAGAAACGCAGCAAAGCCACCCAGTCCCAGAATGGCGAGCCCGAGATAGACCAGAACTGCTGCAATGCTGAACACGGCCAGCTTCAGGGAGATCTTCATGGCGGGGGTGCTCGTTGAATCGTCTCTATATAAGCGTAGTGGGGTCAGGCTGATTACGGTGCCTGATCGGCCGCTTTCACCCGTCAGGATAGAAAAACTAAATTAAGTGTTGACGGCAGATTCTGGAAGTCTATAATTCGCCCCACTTCCGGCGCAGTCGAAACGGAAAACTCCTTGGTAAACAAAGAGTTACGCGGTTTTCGGCAGCGGTTACGCTTCAGTTCATCGAAGCCTGAAGGAGTTAAGAGGGCGGTGTTGTTTGGCTCTTTTAACGGTTCGATCATCTCGGTCGAAAGCGGAGAAAAAGAGGTGTTGACAGCAGCGAGTAACGCTGTAGAATTCGCCTCCCGCTAACGAGAGATCGGAAGCGCAAGTGGT